>NZ_FSRB01000001.1:597500-4985000 GCF_900129635.1 Singulisphaera sp. GP187
CACAATACAGTGGAACCCTTACGGATGCGTGAGAGTCGCTTGCCGCGAGGCAACCGACCTCACATTGGGATCGTTACCCAAGTGAGAGTGACTCCTGCGTCGCGAGACGCTGGGCACTCGATCGAAGAGAGATCGGGGACTGACCCTCGCCAGTTCGGCAGTCGAGTTTCTTTCGGGAAACCGCGGCGTCCGGATCGGCGTGGTCAAGCTCCTAAGGGCACGGGGGGGATGCCTAGGCGTCATCAGAGAGACAGGCGTGGAAGGCTGCGATAAGTCCAGGGGAGTTGCCCAACGAACGTCGATCCTGGAATGCCTGTAGAGACCCGGGGAACTGAAACATCTCAGTACCCGGAGGAAAGGAAATCAACCGAGACTCCCTCAGTAGCGGCGAGCGAACGGGGATCAGCCTAAACCGAGTGGGACACCACTCGGGGTCGTGGGGCCGATAACATGGGATGAGTGAGCGTCAGCTGAAGTCTCCTGGAACGGAGCGCCAGAGCGGGTGATAGCCCCGTAAGCGACGATGCAACCTCCCCTCTTCGGTACCCGAGTAGGGTCGGGCACGTGAAACCCGGCCTGAATCGGCGGGGACCATCCCGCAAGGCTAAGCACTCGATGACGACCGATAGCGAACCCAGTAGGGCGACCGAACGGTGGGAAGAACCCCGATTAGGGGAGGAGACTGAACCTGAAACCCCGTGCCTACAAGCGGTGGGAGCGCGATGTCTTCGGACCGCGTGACCGCGTGCCTTTTGCATAATGATCCGGCGAGTTACTGTATCCGGCCCCAGGTTAACCCCTTCAGGGGGGGAGCCGTAGCGAAAGCGAGTCTTCATCGGGCGCCATAGTCGGGTGCAGTAGACGCGAAACCAGGTGAACTACCCATGGGCAGGTTGAAGCGACCCTAACCGGTCGTGGAGGACCGAACCCACCAGTGTTGAAAAACTGGGGGAGGACCCGTGGGGAGGAGTGAAAGTCTTATCAAACCTGGAGATAGCTCGTTCTCTCCGAAATGGCTTTAGGGCCAGCCTCGGGACATATCACGCGGGGGTAGAGCGACGGAATTCGGTAGGGGGGCTTCCCGCCTACCCTCCGAAACCCAACTCCGAATACCGCGTGACGGACCCCGGGAGTCAGAACGTGGGGGATAAGCTTCACGTTCAAAAGGGAAACAACCCAGACCGCCGACCAAGGCCCCCAAATCGACGCTCAGTGGCAAAGGAAGTGGGATCGCGGTGACAGCCGGGATGTTGGCTTAGAAGCAGCCATCATTTCAAAAGTGCGTAACAGCTTACCGGTCGAGCCATCCCGCGCCGAAAATGACGGGGACTAAGCGTCGTGCCGCAGTCGCGGATCAGGTTAAAAACTGATGGTAGGAGAGCGTCGCCCACCGCAACGAAGCAGAATGGAAACGATCTGTGGAGCGTGGGCGAGTGCGAATGCCGGAACGAGTAACGACAAGACAGGTGGGAAGCCTGTCCGCCGAAAGCACAAGGTTTCCTGGGGAAGGTCAATCCGCCCAGGGTCAGTCGGGACCTAAGGCGAGGCCCAAGGGCGTAGCCGATGGACAGACGGTTAATATTCCGCCACCCGATGGTAAGGTTGAACGACAGAGGACGCCGGTTTCAGTCAGGTCGGGGTGCTAGAATACCCCGTGCCGCAAGGCCGACAGCATTCGATCTGGAAGCCTGATGCCAAGCCGGCCACGAAAAGCCCTGTCTGGACGAACCATCCGGCCCGTACCGCAATCCGACACAGGTGTGCTAGGCGAGTATCCGAAGGCGTTCGGGAGAACCCTCGTGAAGGAACTCGGCAAAATGACCCCGTACCTTCGGTATAAGGGGTGCTCTCCGTAAGGAGAGCCGCAGAGAATCGGCTCTAGCGACTGTTTATCAAAAACACAGGACTCTGCCAACTCGCAAGAGGACGTATAGAGTCTGACGCCTGCTCGGTGTCGGTAGGTTAAGGGAGCCGATGAGGCGTAAGCTGAAGTTGGCGACCGAAGCCCCGATAAACGGCGGCCGTAACTATGACGGTCCTAAGGTAGCGAAGTTCCTTGTCGGGTAAGTTCCGACCTGCATGAATGGCGTAACGACTGGAGCACTGTCTCCACGAGGGACCCGGTGAAACTGTAGCCGTGGTGAAGATGCCACGTACCCGCGGTCAGACGGAAAGACCCCGTGAACCTTTACTGCAGGTTGGCATTGGGTCAGCGTCCTTTCTGTGTAGCATAGGTGGGAGGCCGTGATCCGGCGGCGCCAGCCGTCGGGGAGCCATCGGTGAAATACCACCCTGAAATGACTCTGATCCTCACCGGTCCGTAGCCCGGACCGGGACCATGCTCATCGGGCAGTTTGACTGGGGCGGTCTCCTCCCAAAGAGTAACGGAGGAGTGCAATGGTACCCTCGGCCAGGTCGGCAATCTGGCAACATGAGCGCAAACGTAGAAGGGTGCCTGACTGCGAGACCCATCAGTCGAGCAGGGACGAAAGTCGGCGTTAGTGATCCGGCGGTGCTGGATGGAAAGGCCGTCGCTCAACAGATAAAAGGTACTCCGGGGATAACAGGCTGATCTCCCCCGAGCGTCCATAGCGGCGGGGAGGTTTGGCACCTCGATGTCGGCTCATCGCATCCTGGGGCTGGAGAAGGTCCCAAGGGTTTGGCTGTTCGCCAATGAAAGCGGTACGCGAGCTGGGTTCAGACCGTCGTGAGACAGGTCGGTCCCTATCTGCCGTGGGCGTAGGAAACTTGCGAAGGGTCTCCCCTAGTACGAGAGGATTGGGGAGGACCGACCTCTGGTGTACCGGCTGTTCCGCTCGGGGCATCGCCGGGTAGCTAGGTCGGGAAAGGATAAGCGCTGAAGGCATCTAAGCGCGAAGCCCTCTTCAAGACGAGGTTTCCAGCACGCAAGTGCGAAGGCTCCTGGAAGACGACCAGGTCGATAGGCCGGGAGTGCACGGCGAGTGATCGCCGCAGCCGACCGGTCCTAACAGCCGATCGCTTGACCACCCCGATCCGTCCGCCGGCTCCCTTGATCGGGACTCGAATCGGACAGGAATCAGGGTTGCATCATTCACCGATCGCATTCGATCGATCACACGGCGACGGATCCCATCCAATACGGGGACCACGCGTCGTGAAGAGACTCGAAGACGGTTGGTCATGCCCATCGAAAACCGCGGTTTGAGCTTGCGTGATGACCACACGAATCTGAACGACTGACACGTGCTCGGCAGGCTTGATCGCCTGCCGAGTGCTTTTCCGGCGAACATACTGACGGGGTCCCACCCGTTCCCATTCCGAACACGGCCGTTAAGCCCGTCAGGCCCATGATAGTGCCTTTGGCGCGAAAGTCGGTGATCGCCGGAATCCTTCAGCAACGCCCCGATCCTTCTTCATCGAAGGGTCGGGGCGTTTTTTGTTGCGCGCTAGCTTGCGTGAAGCTTTCGCTCGCCTTCCCAAGGTGAGCGAATCCCGCCCGCAGGTCAGCGCTCGCCCCCCCTGGGACCGCGGGCGACCCGCCCGCAATTCAATTTGATCTTTCAATTCAATACAAGAGCGGGCGGGTCGCCCGCGGTCTCAGGAGAACTCATCGAAGAGCGGGCGGGACGACCACGGTTCCAGGGAGCTCCTGGCTGGAAGTCATGGGGAATGGTTTTGCGGAGGGGGACAGGGAGCGATCCGCTCCCCGCTCGCCTTACGGGCAAGCGAATTTTTGAAGCTCCCTGTTTCGTCTATGCCTTTACTGTCCCGCCGCGAATCCAGAATGATCTAAATTTCTGGGGTATCTCAGCCGTTTACCGTATCGATTTTGATGGCGCAGTGATATTCATCAATCAATTGGAATCGATTTGTCCGCTGCCGCAAACCTTGAGCCGGCTGACGCGACGGACTCGCCGGGTCTCTGACAAATGTTATGGCCGGTTCTGGTTCGCGAGATGGTGGGCGAGTACAATCGAATCGGCAACGGGTGAAATCGAGTCGTCGTGAAGTCGGGGGTGGTGCGTTGATCGGGCTACCGATTGTCTGGGCCCAGGCGTCATCGGGTACGAACGCCAACGCATTGGCTTTGCTGTCGTTACGACGTTGGTACTCGAGTCTGA
The DNA here is from genome assembly GCF_900129635.1 of Singulisphaera sp. GP187. Taxonomy (GTDB): domain Bacteria; phylum Planctomycetota; class Planctomycetia; order Isosphaerales; family Isosphaeraceae; genus Singulisphaera. The sequence goes on from NZ_FSRB01000001.1 coordinate 601,604, forward strand.
CGCTCTCGTCGCCCGAGTCGGTACCAAGCTTGTTTGGCCTCTGGGCATGGCTGCTGGGGATGGCCACGCTGTTGATTGTGGTGATGGCGTTTCAGGGGCCGAAGCGGGCGCTGGGGCAGTTGTTCGACTTCCCCGGGCACTTCCGGCTCATCGCCGGCGCACTCATTCGCCTCCGCCGCTCGGGTCGCGTGGTGGCGGTGACGATCGGGATGACCGTCCTGGCCTGGACCGTGAGTCAGATCCGGACGTATCACCTGGCTCAAGGCAAGGACGACCTGATTCTCCTGACCAAGTCGCGGGGCTTGGGTGAGCTTGCGGTCGAGCAGGGGATCCTTGCCGGTCTGACCCCTTTGCGCGACTTAGTTGGGCTGGCGGATAATTTTCCGTTGCTGTTGCTCGCGACGATCGTCCTGTTCCGGGTGTCGGCCGAACGATGGAGCGGTCCCTATGTTCCGCTTTCGCTACGGCGCGATCGACAAGTGGTTTGGGGTGAACTTGTCTGGGGAGGCGGAGCGCTTTATCTCTTGTATCGGTTGGTTTCGCTGGCGTCCGGAACGGGTGACCTCCCACTGGGCGGTTTGATCATGGTCGAGGTTATCATCATCCCTGTCCTTATGTTACTGCTGGATGCCGGCTTGCTGAGCTGGGTGCTTGTCGAGCTTCGCAATGCGGGTCTGGGGGACACAGGCAACGACGCGCTCGATACGAACGAAGTGGTCAGGATGTTGCCGGGTGCCATGTTGACCTGTCTTGCGGTCCTACCCGCGCGTTACCTGGCGACAGCCGTGCTTTTGGCCACACTCGACATGCCCGGCTCGGTCACGAACTCACTGGTGGGACGGTATGTGCGCTGGCAGTTGAATTGGGGGTTGGCCGATCTTCAAGGCGCGGCCCTGGTCGTCGCCGGGGTGGCCGGTGTGGTCGCCTGGACCCGCGGCACGGTGGGGGGGACGGTGCGTGGCTACCCCCGCTTGCTCGCGGCCGAAGGGGGGCACTTGGCCGCGTTGCTGACCCTGGCGGGACTGGCGGCCGGAACGCTCTCGGCGCTGGCTTACATGATCGTGCTGTCGCTCCCTGCGCAAACCTGGGTCCTTGCGGCCGCCGATGGCTATGCCCATTACGCCACGTTGCCGGTCGGTCTGGTGACCCTGGCGGGCCTCGTTGAGCTGGGAGAGCGCTCGCTCCCCATGGCGACTCTGGCCTCCGCATCCGAAGCCGGTTCGGACCCAACTTCGGCCTGACGGCAAATCCTCCGCACCTTTGACCGAGTTTCCTCGTACTCATGAGAAGTCGGCGAACTTTCCGACCACGGGGAGACTCCGAATCTTGGGGGCGCCAGGCGTCTGACGCCATGGCGTCGAGATTGGGGGGGACCCGAGTTCGATGGCCTGGCTCGCTTGACAGGAACGCGATTACGGGGTTGTAATGAGTGAGACGGCCTGGTCTTCCTCCGGATCTGCTCTGCCGCACCTGCCATGGAGGTCCCTTCAGCCGTTCCCTCGGGCTGTCAACGACAACCCGAAGGCGAGTCTCGACCCAGGTATTCCCCAACGATGCGTTGACAATTTGGAACAGCCTCGTTTCGAGGACACCTCGCCGCGCGCGCGACTCCGCGAGCGTCTAGACCACGGGTCGATCCCTTGTCCCGCGATGCGCCCTGCTCGACGGATCCACCTTCAGGAGGGAAAAGGATAATGTCTACAGGAACGGATCTGATCGCGTCGCTTGCCAGTCGCCAAAACCTGGCTGACTACCAGAAGAAGCACTGGCACGGCTCGTTTGCCGATTATCTCGACATTGTTCGCCAGAACCCCAAGGTGACCCGCACTGCCTACCAGCGGGTCTATGACATGATCCTCAGTCACGGGACCGAGGAGATCATGGTCAACAAGGAAAAAGGGGTTCGCTACAAGTTCTTCGACGACTTTGAGTGTGGTGGCCAGGACGCGATTTTCGGCCTGGACCGGACGTTATTGAACCTGGTCAATATCCTCAAGAGCGCCGCTCACCGTTATGGCACCGAGCGCCGGGTGCTGCTCTTGCATGGCCCGGTGGGCAGTTCCAAGAGCACGATTGCCCGGCTGCTCAAGAAGGGCCTCGAGCTCTATTCGAAGAGCGACGATGGAGCGCTCTACACCTTCGGCTGGAGGGAGGAAACCCTTGACGGGAGCGAGTCGTTCGAAGATTGCCCGATGCACGAGGAGCCGCTCCACCTGATCCCGGCTGAGTTCCGCACGGCCTTGCTCGAGCAGCTCAACGCCGGCACGAACAACTCACCCGCGTCCGATGACTACGAGTTTCAGGTCACCATCGAGGGCGATCTCTGCCCCTACTGCCGGCAGATGTTCAACGAGCGGATGGAACGGTATGACGGCGACTGGGCGAAGGTCCTCGACGACATTCGCGTCCGTCGCTTGATCCTCTCCGAGCAAGACCGGATCGGGATCGGCACGTTCCAGCCCAAGGACGAGAAGAATCAGGACGCCACCGAACTGACGGGCGATATCAACTACCGGAAGATCGCCGAGTATGGCACCGAGAGTGACCCGCGCGCCTTCAATTTCGATGGCGAATTCAACATCGCCAATCGCGGCATCATTGAATTCATCGAGGTCCTCAAGCTCGACGTGGCGTTCCTCTACGACCTGCTGGGAGCCAGCCAGGAACACAAGATCAAGCCCAAGAAGTTCGCGCAGACCGATATCGACGAAGTCATCATCGGGCATACCAATGAGCCGGAGTACAAGAAGCTCCAGTCCAATGAGTTCATGGAGGCCCTGCGCGATCGGACCGTGAAGATTGACGTTCCCTACGTCACTCGGTTGAATGACGAAGTCCAGATCTATCAGAAGGATTACAACAGCCGAAAGGTCCGCGGCAAGACGATCGCGCCTCATACCTTGGAAGTCGCCGCGATGTGGGCCGTCCTGACCCGCCTCGAGGAGCCCAAGAACGCCGGCCTGACGTTGCTCCAGAAGCTCAAGCTGTACAACGGCAAGACGCTTCCCGGCTTCACGGAAGACAATATCAAGGAGCTCCGCGAGGAGGCCGAGCGCGAAGGGATGCACGGGATCAGTCCGCGCTACGTGCAAGACAAGATCTCCAACGCCCTGGTCGCCCACGCCAACGAACGTTCCGTCAACCCGTTCATGGTGCTCAACGAACTCGAGGCGGGCCTCAAACATCATTCGCTGATCAACAGCGAAGATGTACGCAAACACTACAAGCACCTGCTCTCCGTCGTGAAGGAAGAATACGAAGACATCGTCAAGAACGAGGTCCAGCGCGCCATCGCGGCCGATGAAGATTCGCTCGCTCGGCTCAGCGGCAACTACATCGACAGCGTCAAGGCCTACACGCAACGCGAAAAGGTCAAGAACAAGTACACCGGACAGACCGAGGAACCCGACGAACGGCTGATGCGCTCGATCGAAGAGAAGATCGACATCCCCGAAAGCCGCAAGGACGACTTCCGCCGCGAGATCATGAACTACATCGGTGCCCTCTCGCTCGACGGCAAGAAGTTTGACTACAAGGCCAACGAGCGGCTCCAAAAGGCCCTCGAGCTGAAACTTTTCCAGGACCAGAAGGATACGATCAAGCTGACGAGCCTTGTCACCAGCGTTGTGGACAAGGACACCCAGGAGAAGATCGATATCGTCAAGGGCCGCCTGATCCGAAACTACGGCTACGACGAGGATTCGGCGACCGACGTCCTCAACTACGTCGCCAGCATCTATGCCCGAGGCGACGTCAAACGCGGGGCCCACTAAACGCGCTCGGTTGACCCGGCCCGACGAGGGGCCGGGACACCGCGGCCGCACGAATTTTCGAAGAGTAATTGGATATTGATGTTGCCCCGGTCTAAAATTTGCTATGGATAGTGCAGGCGATCCGCGGCAGATTCGGACCGGCTCGATTGCCGCCTCTTTGAGCAGCGCATCCTACCCGCCTGTCATTCTCTTTCCATCGCTCGACCTGATCTTTGCCATGTGGTGTGCGGTCGGACCCATGGGCCGCGAGTGCGACGTGCTGCGCTCACTTTCTCTGAAACGGAACAGGGAAGGCGGTTGGGGTCCGACGGCGGCAGAGCGGGCGGGCGGAGTGGTCTGGTCGGCGCGGCGCCTTTTTTTTTGATCCTGAAAAAAAAGGGCTGGCACGAGTCGGCTGTCCCCCAACGGTGAGGGTTCAACGACCGTGGTGCGAAAAATCGAACGTGACGCAAATCGGTTCAAGCAGATCGTCCGGGGTAAGATCAAGACCGACTTGCGGAAGTACATTACCCATGGCGAAATGATCGGCAAGACGGGGGGCGAGCTCGTCTCGATCCCGCTGCCGCAGATTGATATCCCTGAGTTTCGCTACGGCCCCAAGAACAGCGGGGGAGTCGGGCAGGGGCCGGGAGAGGTGGGCACCCCGATCGGTCGCGCCGGCGAAGGCGACGCGGCCGGGGGGGCGGGCGAAGCGCCCGGCCACCACATCCTCGAAGTGGAGCTGACGCTCAACGAACTGGCCGAAATCCTCGGGGAAGGGTTGGCGCTCCCGCGCATCATGCCCAAGGGGCGGGCCAACATCATCGAGGAGAAGGACAAGTACACCGGGATCCGTCAGGCCGGCCCCGAGAGCCTGCGCCACTTCAAGCGGACCTACAAGAAAGCGCTCAAGCGTCAGATCGCCTCAAGCACGTATAACCCGTCCGACCCGATGGTGATCCCGGTGCGTGAGGACAAGCTCTATCGGTCCTGGAACCCGATCCCGCTGCCCCACTCCAACGCCGTGGTCCTCTACCTGATGGATGTCTCCGGGTCGATGACCGACGACCAGAAGGAGATCGTCCGGATCGAGGCGTTCTGGATCGACACCTGGCTCAAGAGCCAGTACGACGGCGTGACGACCCGCTACATCATCCACGACGCCGTTGCCAAGGAGGTGGACCAGCACACCTTCTACCACACCCGCGAGAGTGGCGGGACCCGGATCAGCTCTGCCTACAACCTCGCCAACCGGATCATCGACGCCGAGCACCCGCCGGCGGATTGGAACATCTACGTGCTTCATTTCTCCGATGGAGACAACTGGGGCGAAGACAACCGCAATTGCGTCTCCTTGCTCCGCGACCAAATCTTGCCCAAGTGCAACCTCTTCGGCTACGGGCAGGTGGAAAGCCCCTACGGTTCGGGGGAATTTTACCGGGAGTTGGAAGAAGCGTTCGACAGCGTGCCGAACTTAGCTCTGTCCGAGATCCGTAACAAAGACGGGATCTTTGAGTCAATCAAGGAATTTCTGGGCCGGGGCCGGTAACGAAAATTCTCCCCGGTCCTTGGCGTTGAGGTGAACCCCAATGGCTGTGTTTCGCGTCCCCTATCCCGAAGATCCCGCGCGTCGCCAGGCCCTTTTCCAACGCGTCGCGACCGCGATGGGCCGGCACGGGCGCTACGAGGGGACGACCGAGCAGGGACACTTTGAAGGCACGACGCCGCTCGGTAAGTTTGCCGGCTCCTATCGCGCGGTCGAGGGTGCCCCCGAGTTGGAGATCGAGCTTACCAAGAAGCCGTGGCTCATCAGTACGCATCTGCTCGAACGCGAGGTCCGCAAGATGTTGGCCCAAGCGTAAAACCGTGTTCCTGATCTCGAGTCTGGGACCGCCTGGAGGTGACGGCCATGTCGATCATGAGCAACGAGCACAACCTTCCGCCCGACCTGGCCGCGCTCCAGGTCGAGACCGAGCAGCACGCCCGCGATTTCGGACTCGACTTCTACGACACGATCTTCGAAGTGCTCGACTATGACGAGCTCTCCGAGATCGCCGCCCTGGGGGGATTCCCGACCCGCTACCCCCACTGGCGGTTCGGGATGGAATACCAGCAACTCTCCAAGGGCTATCGCTACGGGCTCCAGAAGATCTACGAGATGGTCATTAACAATGACCCGTGTTACGCCTACTTGCTCCGCTGCAACCAGTGGGTCGACCAGAAGCTGGTCATGGCGCACGTCTACGGGCATAACGACTTCTTTAAAAACAATATCTGGTTCAGCCGTACCAACCGCAAGATGATGGACGAGACGGCCAATCACGGCAATCGGATCCGCTCACACATGGAGCGGCAGGGCGAGGATGCCGTCGAGAATTTCATCGATAGCTGCCTCTCGCTCGAGAATCTGATCGATATCCACTCGCCGTTCATCAAGCGACGCGATAACCACGACCGCTATGACTTCCGGCAAGACGACTCGGAAGACACCAGCATCCCGTCGAAGTTCCAGAGCAAGGAGTACATGGATGCGTTCGTCAACCCTCCGGCACTCCTCAAGCAACAGGCGAACCAACGAGAAGTCGAGCGACAAAAGGCGCGGCAATTCCCCGAGCAACCGGAGCGCGACGTCCTGCTCTTCCTCCTCGAGCACGCCCCGCTCACCCCTTGGCAGCGCGACGTGCTCAGCATCGTCCGCCAAGAGGCGTATTACTTCGCCCCCCAGGGACAGACCAAGATCATGAACGAAGGGTGGGCGTCGTACTGGCACTCGACGATCATGACGACCCGAACCCTGAGTCCGTCGGAGGTCGTGGACTACGCCGACCATCACTCGGGGACGATGGCCACCCAGCCGGGACGACTCAACCCGTACAAACTCGGGATCGAGTTGTTCCGCGATATCGAAGAACGCTGGAACAAGGGCCAGTTCGGCTCCGAGTACGACGACTGCGACAATTACGAAGCTCGCGAACGCTGGGACAAGAAGCTGGGCTTGGGCCGGGAGAAGATCTTCGAGGTGCGCCGGATCCACAACGACGTGACGTTCGTCGACACTTTCCTCACGCCCGACTTCTGCCGACGCTACCAAATGTTCAGCTACAAGCACAACGATCAGAACGAAACGTACGAGATCGAGAGCCGTGAGTTCAAACAGATCAAAGATCGTTTGCTTTTCGGACTGACCAACTTTGGTCAGCCGATCATCCGGATCAAGGACGGTAACTTCCGGAATCGTGGTGAACTGTACTTGCAGCACGAGCACTTCGGGATCGATCTGAAGCTCGACCATGCCCAGGATACGTTGCGCCACCTCAACCGCCTTTGGACGCGTCCTGTCCATATCGAGACCGTCGTCGATGGGCGGAGTACCTTGTTGTCATTTGACGGCACGGATCACACGATCCGGCCCTTGGGAGGATCGACCCATGAGCCTGAGCCAAAAGATCGCCGCCGCGCTTGACGCGCGCCCTGATAACGGCGCCTTGCCGTGCAACCTCACGGTTGAGGATGAGCCCAATCGTCTAACCCTGGGCCTGACGGCCTCCGGTCCCGTCGGGATGGCGTTCGACCGTCTCGACTTCGCAACCCACGCTCGGACCGACTGGAGTTCCGAAGCGCTCCAAGGCTGGGCCGATCGCATCGCGACTCGGGTGACCTACCTGATGGAGCCCTTGGTCGTTCTGGAGCACGACAAGGTCGGCGGCGAGGTCGAACTTCGCAGCCAAGTCCCCACCTCACGAGGCGACCGGCGTACCTATTTCGAGGTCCGGCTCAACCATCAAGGCACGGTGAAGCTGTCGCGGATCGCCGTCGACGAGTCCTCCCGGCAACGTCACCCAACCACCTGCCAGATGACGCGAGAGGTGCTTGAACGCTTGGCCGACGACCTCGTCGAAAGCGTCGGCTGACCGATGCACCCCAACCCTGCCAGCAACGCGGAGCCGCTTCTCGGCTGAGAAGCGGCTCCGTTTTCGTTGGCGTTGGGTCGCGGGCGGAAATCTGCTGGTTCGCGGGCTGAAGGCGAACGAAGCTTTCCAGGTGAACTCTCCGCTCCCCTGCGTGTTGATGACGTACCGGTCGGATCAGGAGGCTTCCTGGGTCGACTCGTCCTCAGCCTCAGCCTCAGCCTCAGCCTCGTCCTCAGCCTCGTCGTCGGCGTGGTGGGTCAGCGTGTGCATGCCGAGCCGCTGAAACTCTTCCTGGGTGACCTCGAAGGCCTCGCCGTTGAGCGCCCAGATCTCCTCGATCACTTCGTCGACCTCGCGGTCGGGCTCTTCCCAGGTCACGGTGAAAATTGAGTCGTCCTGTACGTAAACGTCGAAGCCGAGGTCGCTGAGATGCGCCTCGATCGCGGCGCGGTGGTCGGAGTTGATACTGAAGGTCCAGCGGATCAGGTCGATCGAGGACGCGCCTTGCTCTTGGCTCATCGGTCGGTTCCCTCCGTGAAACTGACGATCGGATTCATCAGGCCGATCTTGTCCGTGACGTTCGTCATCAAGATTGGATCGGGACGAACTCCACTCGGGCTTCAATCAAATCCGGGGCCTTTATGGAATCGATTTTGCAACCGCCGAACGGCCGCTTCAGTCCACCTCAGCGCCGGCGGCGAAGCTTGGCATAGCGGGGGTGCCACCATCGCGCGTCGATCCGGCGCTCGAGTTGTTCAAGCGGGACGGGATCCGCAATGCCAAGGCGGTGTGCCTCGCCCGCCACGGCCAGGGCAATTCGCCGCGAGACGCTCGCGATGTTTTCCAGGGCCGGGAACAGTGAACCGCCCAAGGTCGTTCGGGCCGGCGAGGCTTCGGCCAAGGCTCGGGCCGAGGCGAGGAACAGGTCCTCGGGCACGCGCCGCGCCCCTGAGGCGATCACCCCTTGGCCGAGTCCGGGGAAGATGTATGCATTATTGCATTGGCCGACCGCAAACGTACGGCCACCGAAGACGACGTCGGGGAAGGGACTGCCGGTCGCCACGAGCGCCCGACCGTCGGTCCAGGCGATGACGTCGGCGGGGGTCGCCTCGCATCGGGAGTTCGGGTTCGAGAGCGGGAAGATGGCCGGGCGATCGACGTGTTGCGCCATTGCGCGGACGACCTCCTCGGTGAACGTCCCGGGTCGCCCCGAAGTCCCGATCAGGACCGTTGGATGGACGTTCTTGACCACCTCCCCCAGCGTGTACCCACCCGATTCGTGCGCCCAGCCTTCGAGTCGCTCGAGCGGCTGAGCGAACCGCCGCTGAAACGGTTGGAGGCCGGTCATCGCCGAGTGGAGCAGACCGTCACGATCGACCAGCCAGAGTTGCGCAAGCGCCTCGCGCTCGGTCCGTCCTTCGGCCACCATCGCGGTCACGATCTGGTCCGCGATCCCGGTACCGGCGGAGCCGGCTCCCAGGATCGCCACGCGCTGGTCGGCCAGGCGCGTCCCGGAGACATGGCCCGCCGCCAAGATGGCCGCCAGGCTGACGGCGGCGGTCCCCTGGATATCGTCGTTGAAGGTGCAGAGCCGGTCGCGGTATTGGTCGAGCAACCGCCGGGCGTTGGGCAGGGCGAAGTCTTCCCACTGGAGCAACGTGTTTGGCAACACGCGAGTCACGGCGCTGACAAACTGCTCGATGAAATCATCATACTCGGTGCCGCGCATCCGTGGATGGCGCCAGCCGAGGTAGAGCGGATCGGCGAGCGCCTCCTCGTTGTCGGTCCCGGCGTCGAGGAAGATCGGCAAGGTGCGCGCGGGGTTGATGCCGCCGCAGAGGGTGTAGAGCGAGAGCTTACCGACGGGAATTCCCATGCCGCCGACCCCGAGGTCGCCGAGGCCGAGGATTCGCTCGCCGTCGGTCACGACGATCACGTCCACGTCGCGGTAGGGCCGGTTCTCGAGAATCGTCTCGAGATTGGCGCGGTGCTCGTACGAGACGAACAGGCCGCGGGGGCGTCGATAGGTCCGGCTGAAGTACTGGCAGGCTTCGCCGACCACGGGCGTATAGATCAGCGGCATCATCTCGGTGATGTGGTCGGCCATGAGGCGATAGAAGAGCACCTCATTACGATCTTGGAGGTCGCGGAGGTAGATGTGCTGTTGCAACTCGGTGCGCTTCTGCTCGAAGTCGCGATAGCGCCGGTCGAGTTGCTCATCGATCGAGCCGACGTGCGGGGGGAGCAGGCCGTGCAGTCCGAATTCCGCGCGTTCGTCCTCGGGAAAGGCACTCCCTTTGTTGAACAGAGGACAGTCGAGGAGCGAGAGGGCCGTCAGGGGAACCTCGACGATCTCATCACCTGTTTCCGCGTCAACGGTGATCTGGAAGTCCAGCACAAGGCGTCTCCGATCGGTCGGTCCGTCTGTGGTTGAGTCGTCCCACCCCTCCAAAAGCGTGGGAGCCCGCGCCGTCGTGCGACGGTCCGCAGACCGATCTTAGAGGGCGGCCCGCGTTTCTGGAAAGGGGAATCGGCTCCAGCGGTGCAACGATCGTCGCCAGGATCGCGGTCGGGCCTTTCCTGCGGGGAGGATGGCCGTATAATCGTGGGTGAGCGTGGCCTTGCTCCTTGAACCCCATCATGACCAACCTCCGCGGGCCGGATGCTCAAGACCTGGGAACCGTTCGGGACGACGAGACGTCACGCGTTGGCTCGTCCCGGCCATGGAAGGCTTGACATGGGTCTTGTGAAGAGTCTTTCCAATCGCTGATCGCTTGATTGACACCTGTTGAATCGACGTCAGGGATGTTCCAGGTTTCGCGCTGGGTTCTGCCTCCCCTTTTTTTTGTTGGGACCCAGGCGATGGGGATTACGTTCTCTTGGAGTTCCGGTTCGAGGAGACGACCGGACTCCGCATGAGGTCGTCATCATGTTTGGCGGGCGCAGGACGTACGTCTTCCTTTCGATCGTCGTGTTCGGGACCCTCGGCTGTTCGGGAGCCGGCGAGGTCCGCTACGTCTACCAGGACGGGCATTCGGGCGTGATCGGGATGCCGGCGAATACCTCGAAGTGGCCGAAGTATTATCGCAAGCATGCGGATAAGATGATGGAGCAGCATTTCCCGGGCGGCTACGAAGTCGTTCGCGCTGAGGAAGTGGTCGAGGGATCGCGGGTTCTCACCATCAATGGGTCGAATTCGGCCGAGATCCAGCCCACGGCCTCGACTCATCTGCTCGCGGTGGGCAAGCTGGGGCGGACCACGTCACGAAGCCAGTCCGACTCGTTGAAGATCAAGGAATGCCGGATCCTTTACCGGAAAAATGAGTCGCTCGATCCTGAGTCGCAGGTCGAATACGCGGCGCGGGCGATGTGGACCCCCGCCCCTTATATCGATCCCAACGCCCTCGATCGCAAGCTGGCCAAGGCCAAGCCCGACGAGCCGAAGCTCTGCGAGCCCGGGGCGCTGGCCAAAGCCGCCGTTTCGGTTCAATCGGGAAGTGCGTCCGAGGCCAAGCCGGCGCAAGCGGATCGTGCTCCCGTGGCCGGCCCCTCCCCACCACGGGACGCCTCGGTGATCAAGGCCTTTTGAGGCGTTGTCACGAGGCTCGATCAATCCAAAAGGGCGGCCGGCTCCAATTTCAGTGCCGGCTTGGGCCGCGGGGGAGTCGCGGCGAACTTGGTGGTGCCGCGGCCAAGACAACGATCGAACGTCCCGAGCGTGGCCGCCAGTAAGCTGACGGCGAGCAATGAGTCGACGATACACCAGACAAAGAGCCAGGCGGCGTATTCCGGCCAGTCGTTATTGCTGATCTGCACCAACAGATTCGGGGCGACCGTTCCCAGCCAGGGACTGGCCGATCCGATTCCCAGCGCAAGCGAACCACTCGTGGCCATCCCCAGGAGTTCCGCGAGAAGAGGCCAGCCGATCGTCACGAGAACATAGGCCGTGACGGTCAGGGCCATGACCTGACCCTGGCGTTGGATCCAGGTCGCCAGCGCCAGCCCCAGGCTCGTCAGCGCCGCACCAAAGGAGAGGATCAGGCCGACGACCAAGGGGACGGCCACCCAGTGCCCATACCGACATGCGATTGCGAAAGTGACAATGCCGGGCAGGATGGCGAGAAAGAGGGTTCCCTGGTAAGCGCCCCACCACTTGCCGAGCACGATCGCCCGCGTCGACATGGGCGTCGCCAGCACGACGTCGAGGCTGCCGCGGACCCGCTCCTCGGTCATCGACGTCGACGATGCGATGCTCAGGAGGAGAAAGCCGACCGCGACCTGACCGCCGTTGAGAAAAGCGACGGCCTGACACTGGGTCGAGTTGCCACCAATGATGATATACACCATCATCAGGCTGAGCGCGATCGCCGCCCCGTGATAAAGCGTCCCGAGAATTCGGCTCCACCGCGACGGCCGGCGGCGATGCCACTCGCGCCAGAGGACCGGGTTAAAATCGAGCCGCGGGCCGAACCCATCGCGACGCCGACGGCCCTGGCCACTTGCGAACAACCCCCGCCTTCGACCTGGGGCATGGCCGGCCTGTCGGGACGCGACCGCCCTGATCCGCAGGACCGCCAAGGCCGTCAGCCCGGCCGAGATCCCGCAACTGACCGCCAGGAAGAGGACTCGCGGCCCCAGATCCACCGCTCCACGTTGCCAAGAGCTGGAGAAAGCGAGCCAGAACGGATTCACCCCGTTGAGCCATTGCGGCGGCGGGCCGAATCTCCAGCGCAAGGCCCAATTCAAGAGGGACCAGGTCGGACTTCCGAGGATCCAGACGAGGAGTATGGCGTATGTGGCCATGAGCACTTCATGCGTCTTCGTTCCCCAGACCGAAAGCAGGAAGGCGAGGGTGCAGCCGAGGGTCGCGACCCCGAGGCTCACCAGGAAAGCGCCGGTCAGGGCGTCGGGATCGACCCCGCCCATGAGCGACACCAGCGCCAGGGCCGGCAAGGCGCTGGCGACGAGGCCAAGCACCGGAACCAACCGCGCGGCCAATTTGCCCAGCACGATCTCGGCGTTGGAGAGGTCGGTCATCAGCAGGTGGGTCAGCGTCCCCCGCGCCTTGTCCAGGCAGATCGAGCCGGCCGTTGCCGCGGGAGCGGCCAGTAAGAGCAGGATGAGCTGAGTTCCGACGATCGTGTCGTAAATTGACCGCCCGGCTTCGGCCTGGCTCTGGATCGTCACCCGCTTCTGGTTCGCTACGTTCGCCCGCCAAACCAGAGCCAGGCTCGCCAGCAAGACGGCCACAAACAGCGAACGCACGGCATAGACCTGCCAACGCCTCGAGGTCGCCAGCCACTCGTAGGCGAAGACCGGTCCCAGTCCCACTCTCATACGCATCTCCGATCCTCCTCGTCCGAGGATACACCGGACCGTCTGGACTTGCGCGGCCGTTGCCGAGCGAAACTGCGAAATCGGGTTTGAAAGAAGTTGTTGACACGATGATCGTGGTGCGGTAGTTTGTGTTGACAGGTGGTTGAAGTTCAATGAGGACCAGGGAAATGGCGTCTTCGCCGTTACAGGACGAAGTCAAGAAGCGAAACCCGTTTGATGCTCCGGAGCAGGAAGTGTCGTTGAACCTGGTGAAGACCACCGAGTTTCTTCAGGCGGAGTTCGCTCGGCTCTTCAAGCAGCATCAGATTAGCGGGGCTCAATATAATGTGCTCAGGATCCTCCGGGGGGCGGGAACCGAACTGCCTTGCCTGGAGGTGGCCAGCCGGATGATTTCCCATCTGCCCGACATCACCCGGTTGGTCGACCGGCTCGAGGCGGGGGGGTTGGTCGAGCGGTGTCGGACCCAGGAGGACCGCCGTCTCGTGCTGATCAAGATCACCACGCAGGGGATGGCGGTCCTGGCCGAGCTTGATGCTCCGGTCCTCGCGCTCCATAAGAAGCAGCTTGGCCATCTGACGGCGGAAGAAATGGCCGAGTTCAATCGCTTGCTGGTGAAGGCGAGACGACCGGCGACGTAGAATTTCGCTCGCCTGAAAAGGCGAGCGGGGAGCGTAAGCTCCCTGTCTTTTGAGCTTTATCGCAGGGTGGGTCGAGAGCGAAACCTCGTGGGCTGCGCCCACCCGACAAGAGTAAGCTGGCTTCTCGAGTTCGGTCGTACTGGTTCGCAGCGGTCTTTCACAACGCAAAAAAGAAACAGGAGACGACGTGATGACGGTACGCAAGCTCACGCTCATGGCGGGACTCGTTTCTGGGATGGGACTGTCGCTCGGTCACGCGAACCCCGCGGCGGCCCAGGCGTACAAGGTGGACACGGTCCACTCGGCGACGGTCTTCCGTGTCAAGCACATGAACACGAGCTACTCCTATGGCCGGTTCAACGACATCTCCGGTCAGTTCTCCCTGGATGAAAAGGATCCGAAGAACGCCCATCTCGACATCGTGGTGAAGACGGATAGCATCGACACCGCCAACGCGAATCGCGACAAGCACCTGAAGAGTCCCGACTTCTTCAACGCGGTTCAGTACAAGACGATCTCGTTCAAGAGCAAGTCGGTGGCCAAGTCGGGGGCGGACACGTTCCAGGTCCACGGCGACCTGACGCTCCACGGCGTGACCAAGCCCTTGGCGTTGACGGTGACCCGCACCGGGGCGGGCAAGGACATGAAGGGGAAGCCGGTCGCCGGGTTCGAGACCGAATTCGCAATCAAGCGATCGGACTTCAATATGAACAAGATGCTTGAAGGCATTGGCGACGACGTGAAGATTGTGGTGAGCGTCGAGGGTGGTCAATAACGAACCGAGCGGATCGAAGGCCCGACGGGCGGTTCCCCGGAGCGGGAACGGCGCGGCGGGCCTTCGGCCGTTACGGAGGGCGTGACAATGCCAAGTCCCCTCAGCATCATTCTCTTCGGAGTGCTTCTCCCGGCGCTCGCGACAGTCACCGTCCTGATCGCGGCCTGGCGGGTCGGTCGCCGTCTTGATTTGAAAGTTCGCGGTGGCCTGGCCGTGGCGCTGGCGCTCGGGCTGGGCGATCTGGCGGGCCATCTCGGGGTGGCCTGGCCCGCCTGGCCTCCCTCGGAGGTGACGGACCGGATTCCGATCCTCGTGGGCGTCGCGATCCTCGCGGCGCTCGTTGCGGTCCTTGGTGGCCCCGGCCGACGTTGGCTCTCCTGGGTCAATCGGGCCGTCGTCTCCGGGGTCACGATCGCGGTGATCGTGAGCCCGGCGTTCGGAGAAGCGTGGTCGGCTCCGGCAACCTTGTTCGGTGCGGCCTTGCTCGGAATCGGCATGATTTTGGCGTGGGCGAATCTTGATGCCCTTGCGACTCGTTGCTCAGGAGCAGGCATTTTCTTGCCCTTGCTCCTCATCAGCAGCGGAGCGAGCGTGGCCCTCCTGGTCTCCGGAAGCATGGTCCTGGCACTCTTGGCCGGTGTCCTCTCGGCCGCGCTCGCGGCTTGTGGACTTGTGGCCTGGCGGGTTCCCGCGATCGGCTTTGGGCCTGGCGGACCCTCGATCGTGGTGGTGGTCTTGGCAAGCCTGCTCTTGATCAACCGGTTCTATGCGGAGCTCCCCTCGGGAAGCGTCGCGCTCTTCGCTGTTGCTCCCGCGGCGGTCTGGTTCGGCCAACTCGGGACGATCCGGAGCCGCGCTCCTTGGATTCGAACCCTTGCGGCCACGGCGGCCGTGCTCGTCCCGGTGGCGCTCGCCATCGGCCTTGCTGTGGCGGCGATGCCCTCGTACGAATACTGACCGCGATCCGCCGATCGGCTTCAGAGGCGAATCACGATCTTGCCGAAATGGGCCGCGCTCTCCATGTGGCGGAACGCGGCCGGCGTTTCCTGGAACGGAAAGACCCGATCGATTACCGGGCGAAGTTCATGGACCCGGATCGCGCGGTTCATTACCTCGAACATGGCGCGTGAGCCAACGAGGATCCCGCGGACCTCGATCGCCCTCATGACGATCGGAAGGATGTTGATTTCGGCGGCCCCACCCGCCAGCACGCCAATCAGGCTGATCTGCCCGGCCGTTCGGACGGCATGGAGCGATTTCGAGAGTGTGCCGGCACCGCCGACCTCGACCACCAGGTCCACCCCTCGGCCGTTTGTCAGCGCGCGCACGCGCTTCTCCCAGTCGGGAGTCGCCTGGGAGTTGATCCCGGCCGCCGCGCCCATGTTGAGCACGCGCTGAAGCTTTTCGTCAGTGCTCGAGGTGGCGATGACCGTCGCGCCGGCCAGCTTGGCGAACTGGAGGGCGAAGAGCGAGACGCCGCCCGTGCCGAGGGTCAGAATGGTGTCCCCTGCTTTGAGCGTTCCGGCGGCGAACAGGGCGTTCCAGGCGGTCACCGCCGCGCAAGGGAGGGTTGACCCCTCTTCGAAGCTCAGATGATCGGGCAGAACGACCAGGCCGTTTTCATGGAGCACCAGGAACTCCGCGAGCACGCCGTCGATCGCGCCCCCGAGCGCTGACTTACCGTGGGTTTCGTTCAATTCCCCGGCCAGCCACGCCTGCATGAAAATCGGTGCAACCCGGTCGCCGACCCGCACCCGCGTCACCCCGGCGCCGACCTCGACGACTTCGCCCGCTGCGTCCGAGAGCGGGACGGCGGGCCGGGGGAAGTTCTTGTTATACAGGCCCTTGAGGACGAGCAGGTCTCGATAGTTCAAGGAAACGGCCTGCACCCGGACGAGCACTTGCCCAGGCCCGGGGGTGGGCGTGGGCAACTCGTCGAGACGCAGGCCGTCGAGTCCGCCGAACTCGTGGATCCGATACGCTTTCATGATCCGGTGTCCCACCCGTCGCGGGTCGCCCGGCGACGAGCGTCCCGCGCCGGTTGGGGATGGGCCGGGCCGCTCAGAGCGTCGGGAGTTCGAGGTTTTCCTGAATCGCGATCTTACGGAGCTTCTCCTGGGCCCGCGACTCGATCTGGCGGACCCGCTCCTTGGTCACTCCGAGTTCCTGCCCGAGCTGCTCGAGGGTATGGGCGACGGTCCCTTCCAGGCCGAACCGGCTGGTCAGAACCCGTCGTTCCCGATCGGACAGGCGGCCGAGTAAGCCTTGGACTGCCTCACGGGTCCGCTTCTGGGCGGCCTCGTACTCGTGCTCGTCGGTCCGGTGATCGGCGGCGGCCTCGAACATTTCTTCGTGGCCGGTGACGAACCGGTCGCGGCGGTGTTTTTCTTCGGGGATCGAGCGGATGTAGTTCCGCATGATCGCCCAAGAGGCATAGGTGCTGAATTTATTACCACGGGCGTAGTCGAATTTTTCAACCGCCCGGATCAACGACATGTTGCCGTCGGAGACCAGTTCGAAGAAGTTGTTCGCCGGCCCCAGGTGCTTTTTGGCGATCGAGACCACCAGGCGAAGGTTGGCCCGGATGATCTGGTTCTTGGTGGCGAGCGCCTCTTCCATCAGCCGCTCGATCTCGTCGAGCACGGCGGGCTTCACGCGAGTGGGGTCGATCGTGGAGCGCATCTGGTTGACGCGGAACTTCAGGTAGTTCATTTTGCGGAACAGGTGGGCTTCCTGCTCACGCGACAACAGGGGGACGTCGTACAGGCTCGCGAGGTACGGGGGCAGCCCTTCGGGGGGCTTGGAACGTCGCGCCTTGCCGGCCGCCGATTCGGGCAGCGGCGCCAGGAATTCCGCCTCGACGCCCGGCGTTTCAAAGCTGGGGTCGGGCATGAAGTCGAGCACGTGGTCGATAATCCGCTTGGCGCGGTGCTCGGTCAGGACCCGATCGATCCGCGACCTGGTTTGGCGGAAGCGGGCCGCGAGGGCGTCGGGAGAAACTCCGCGACGGAACAGGCGGTCGATTTCCAACTTGGCCGCATCGTCCAGACGCCGAACCGACGCCGGGGTGTGGGACGGCTGGGCGGAATCCAAAACTGATTCAAGGACCACGTCGAGTGCTGCCATGTTCGTCTTCCTTCTTTTGGCCGGATCCACCCATCAACCGAGCGTCTTTTTATCCAGGTGCCCGTTTCCGAAGCGTTGTCTTGTAATAGACCAGTCAGTCAAGCAATTCTCGGGCCCTGGATCGTCAATCCTTCGCCGAAAGCCGTGGGACCGGAGCGATCTCACGGTTGAACGTGAAGGAGCAGCCCGAACATCACGTTGAGAAACGTCTGAAGCGGCACGATGCTTCGGATCGTCTTGGCTCGAAGGACGGCGCCTTGCCAGCTATTGAGCCAGAACTCGGCGAGTTCGTGGACGTCGATGTCCGGCGGAATCTCACCAAGCTGCTGGGCCTCACCGAGTACGACGGCGTAGCGATTGACCCAGCCATCGAAGATCTCTTCCAGTCGTGCCCGAAACGCTTCGCTCTGCGCGGCCATCTCCTGGCTCAAGTTCCCGGCCAGGCAGCCGTTACGGCACTCCTGGGACTGAATCCTCGCACAGGCGGAGTCAAAATAGCGGCGAAGCCGGTCGAGTGGGCCGAGCGTGAGGTCGCCCAGGTCACGCTCGAAGTTTTCGTTGTAGCACTCGGCAAAACTGTCGAGTACCTGAAGCCCAAAATCTTCCTTGCTCGTAAAATAGTAGTAGAACGAACCCTTGGGGACGCCGGCGGCCTGGATGATGGCTTCAATCCCAGCGTGATTGTAGCCCTTCTCCAGGAAAACCCGTTTGCCGGCTTCCAGCAGAACGGTTTTGGTTTTTTCCTTGCTCATGACGTCAGGGCCTTGATCTCGTAACCGTCCCATCGACCGCACGAATCTCGTTGTTTCCACAACAACCTAATATTAGACCGGTCGTCTACAAAAAGCAAGTCAATCGGCGTCACCTGGGCTTTGGGGGGCGACCACGTGACTTTTTGGCCTCATGGGCCCGATTGGTTGCCGGTCGAGCGGACGGGTCAAAACGTCCGCTAGGGAGGTATCGGCTCAGGCGTTCAGTCGGTCGAGAGTTTGCATCCGGCTCGCGCCGATTTCCGCGGCGGCGTCGGACTCTCTCTCTTAAGGAGGAGTTCCGGGGTCGAAAGGTTCGACGGGGCGATAGATTCGCACCCATCCGCCTTTTTGGAGCGAGTCGATCCGAAGGGTCCCTTGCTGGACGATCTGTTTCACGTCATCGTCGGCGCCTTGCGGGCCCACGTTTTGGTGCAGGACGGTCAAGACCTTGCCCCCATCGCTGGCCCCCGAGACGATCGCCGTATGGTGAGGATAGGACTCGTGCCAGGAGATCCATCGCCGTCGGGTCAGATATTTCTTCCCTTTGAACTCGGCGTCGCGGAATTGAAGGATGTCGCCGGGCAGGGCGTCCTTGAAGTCGTCCACTCGCTGGCCCCAGACGTAGTCGCCATCCGCGCGATTGAGCCGAAACCGCTTGGCGTTCGCGGACCGCAAGGCTTCCACGGCGAGGGTGACGCAACTGCCGTCGCCTACCTTCTTGCCGCGCTGGGCTTCGGCGAACTCGGCGACCTTTTGGTTCAGAATCGGGAGCGTCGGCGGTTTGGCGGGTGCGGCGCCGAACAACCCGATCGCAAACGTGAAGCTGAGCACCAGGGATGCTTGCGGCCATCGAGAGAGAGGTTGAGCCATGGAGAGATCCCAAAGGCAACGGTGAGAGCGGCCACTCCGTGACGTTGTCGTTCGTCATAAAAGGCTACCGCGTTCTTCTCGCGTTCGACAAGCGCCGACGGTTTGAAGTGGGGATCGGGTTCCACTAAACTGGCCTTCTCAAATGGGATTCTGCGATGCGTTCGCGGATGTTGCGGATCCCTCTGTTGGACAACGGGCGGGAGTGATTGGTTATGGCGACGCAGGTCTCGAGTACGCTTCCCAGCGGGCAGCTTTCGCTTCATGACCGGCTCTCTCGGCTGACGTTCCTCGAGGCCAGTAAGCTTCTGGGTCCCGAGGGGAAGACACTGATCCAGAAGTCGGCAAATCAGTGGGACATCACGATTGCGGACGACGTGTTCCTGGGAGGCGACCTTTTCCGTCTCAAGCTCCCCAGTGAAACGAGCGGCGGCCGCCCGGTCGTCGTGACCATCACGTTGATGGCCGAGGCCCGCAACCGCCTGCATTGGAACTGCAATCACTGCCGAGGCGTCTGCGAGCACGTGGGCGCGGCGTTCTCGCTGATCCTTGAAGAGAAGACGGCCCTCGGACTCGCGGCCGCTCCCCCGGAGCCCCGCACGCCCGTCGAGAGCCTGGATGAGGAGGCCTTGATCGCTCGGGCCCTGGCCGATCGCGCCGATCGCGCCAAGACCGAGAAGATGACCGTCCAGGCCGCCGATTCTTCTCAGCCGTGGACCGACTACACGGTCACCAACCGGCTCAGCGGCAAGAGTTATCGCGTGGCCTTGCGCGGGACGGAGCCGGGCGATTCCTATTGTTCGTGCCCCGACTTTCGCACGAACACGCTGGGGACGTGCAAACATGTCATGCACGTTCTGGGCAAGGTCAAACGGCGGTTCAAGGCGGATGCGCTCCGAAAGCCTTATCGTCGCAAGCACCTGGCGCTGCACTTGCGGTATGACGGCGACGAGGTGACGCTTCGCTTGCTGACCCCCGAGCGCGTGGACGACGTGATCGCCAAGGTCATTACCCCGGTTCGGGGCAAGCCGATCACTGACCTCCACGACCTCCTCAGGCGTCTGGCGAAGTTGCAGAAGCTCGGCCAAGATGTGACGCTCTATCCCGATGCCGAAGAATTCATCCAGCAACGCCTGCTGCAAGATCGCCTGCGCGGCAAGACCGAGGAGATCCGCGCGAATCCGGCCAAGCATCCGCTCCGAACCGAGATGCTCAAGATTCCGTTGCTCCCGTACCAGCTCGACGGGATCGCATTCGCGGCGGGCGCCGGCCGCGCGATCCTGGCCGACGACATGGGGCTCGGCAAGACGATCCAGGGGATCGGGACGGCCGAGTTTCTGGCGAACGAAGCCGAGATCAAGAAAGTGCTGGTCGTCTGTCCGGCTTCACTCAAGTCGCAGTGGCGGAGTGAAATTCATCGCTGCTGCGACCGCGACGTTCAACTCGTGGGAGGCGGGGCGGCGCAGCGGGGCGAGCAGTACCAGAATGATTGCTTCTTCACGATCTGTAACTACGAGCAAGTGCTCCGTGACATCATCCACATCGAACGGATCAACTGGGACCTGATCATTCTCGACGAAGGTCAACGGATCAAAAACTATGAGTCCAAGACGAGCGGCGTGATCAAGAGCCTGCGCTCGCGATTCGCGCTGGTGCTGACGGGGACGCCGCTCGAGAATCGCCTCGACGACCTCTATTCGATCGTGCAGTTCATTGACGATCGCCGGCTCGGCCCCGGCTTCCGGTTCTTCAACAAGCACCGAATGGTCGATGAGAAGGGGAAGGTGCTGGGCTATCGCAACCTCGGTGAGCTCCGCGACCGGCTCAAGCCGATCCTCCTGCGCAGGACGCGCGACAGCGTGAAGCTCGAGCTGCCGCAACGCACGATGGATATCGTGCGAATCCCGCCGAGCGACGAACAGGCGGAGATCCACGCGACCCACCTGCAAATCATCGCGACCATCACCCGTAAGAAGTTCTTGAGCGAGATGGACCTGCTCCGCCTCCAGAAGGCGTTGCTGATGTGTCGAATGGTCGCCGACAGCACGACCCTGGTCAACAAGGAAGATCCAGGGTACTCGACGAAGCTGGCCCATCTGGATGATCTGTTCGAGCGGATTTTTGAGGAGGAGGGACGCAAGGTCATCCTCTTCTCGGAGTGGACGACTATGCTCGACCTGATCGAACGGCCGCTCAGGAAGCGCGGGCACGGGTTCGTTCGGCTCGATGGCAGCGTGCCGCAGAAGCAGCGCGCCGAGCTGGTCCATCGCTTTCAGAACGACGCGGATTGCCAGCTCTTCCTGACGACGAACGCGGGCTCGACCGGCCTCAATCTTCAAGCCGCCAACACGGTGATCAACGTCGACCTGCCGTGGAACCCCGCGGTCCTCGAGCAGCGGATCGCCCGCGCCCACCGGATGGGGCAGTTACAACCGGTGCAGGTCTTCGTGCTTGTGACCGAGGGAACGCTCGAGGAGAACTTGCTCGCGACCCTTGCCGCCAAGAAAGATCTCGCCTTGGCGGCCCTCGACGTGGAGTCGGAGGTCGACCGCGTGGATCTCGCCAGCGGCCTCCAGGAACTCAAGAGCCGGCTGGAAGTGCTCCTTGGCGCTCGCCCCGAGGCGCCCGTGGATGAGTCGGTCAAGCAGAAGGAAGAGGCGGCCGTGCAGGCCCTTTCGATCGCCCATCGCGAACGAGTGGCGTCGGCCGGTGGCGAACTCCTGGGCGCGGCCTTCAAGTTCCTGGGAGAGCTCGTGTCGCAACAGGAGTCGACGCCCCCTCCGGAGGCGCTGGTCGCGAACCTGCGGGCGGGCCTGTTGTCCTGCGTTGAGGCGGACGCCTCGGGCAAGCCAAGGCTGACCGTCACCCTCCCCGACGCCAGCTCGCTGGACGGACTGGCCCAAGCCTTGGCCAAGCTCCTGGCGGTCGGTCAGCCCGCCGGAGTTTAGTTCAAAGTCTTCCGGCGAGCGAACGCTGTCCCCTTGGCTCGATTCGCTCGCCTGAAAGGCGAGCGGGGAGCGTGAGCTCCCTGTCCCTACTCGGCAAAGCCAATCCCCATCGCTCCCAGCCAGGAGCTTCCTGGGACCGCGGGCGACCCGCCCGCTCTTGTATTGAATTGAAAGATCAAATTGAATTGCGGGCGGGTCGCCCGCGGTCCCAGGGGGCGGTCGGGTAGGTGTGGCTTCGAGCTTCGTCCTCGCCTCAGGAAGACAGGGAGCTGACGCTCCCCGCTCGCCTTTACGGGCGAGCGAATGCTGATCACCTGGCGGATTTCGCTCGCCATCCTATGGGGAGAATCGGGAATGTCACCGAGCCTGCCGCCCACGTCATGAGGAGGCTATTTCGAGCTGTTGAAGCAGGACCATATCACGATAAAGGCCGCTGTCGGCCATGAGTTCGGAATGGCTGCCGACCTGGGCGATCGCGCCCCCTTCCAGGACGAGGATCCGATCGGCATGGCGGATCGTGCTCAGCCGGTGCGCGATTACGAACGAGGTTCGCCCGCGCATCAGGGTGGTGAGGCTCTGCTGGATCAGATGCTCGCTCTCGCTGTCGAGATTGCTCGTCGCCTCGTCGAGGATGAAGATTCTCGGGTCGGCCAGCACCGCGCGGGCGATCGCCAGGCGCTGGCGTTGTCCGCCGCTGAGCCGAACCCCGCGTTCGCCGATCAGGGTGTCGTACCCATCGGGGAGCCGGGTGATGAACTCGGCGGCATTGGCCACCCGAGCGGCGTGCTCGACCTGGGCCAGGGTGGCGCGTCGATCGGCGTAGGCGATGTTCTCACCGATCGTACCGTCGAAGAGAAACACGTCCTGTTCGACGATGCCGAGCAAGCGGCGGTAGCTTTCCACCTCGATGTCGCGGAGGTTTGCGCCGTCGAGCCGGACGATGCCCGCGGTGGGGTCATAGAACCGCGCGATCAGGTTGCAGAGCGTTGTCTTGCCCGCGCCACTGCGGCCGACCAGGGCGATGACCTCTCCCGCCTCGACCTCGAGGTTGACGTTGCGAAGCACCTCGGCGTCGGTATTGGGATAGGCAAAGCTCACCGCGTCGAAGCTGATCCGGCCTGCGACGGAGCGCTTCGCGATCGACCACGTTCCCGCGTTCGAGACCATCTCGCGGGGCTCCTCCATCAGGTCGAGCACGCGATCAAGTCCCGATAAGTTGTTCTGAAGCTGGGTGACGCTGGTCGCCAGCACGGCCAGCGGTTCCAGGAGCATCGCCAGGTAGACGAGGAACATCATCAGGTCCCCCAGCGAGAGCCGGCCGTCGAGGACCCGGATGCCGCCATAGAGGAGCAAGGCTCCGGAGGAGGCGGGCAAGAGCAGGTCCCAGAGGATCTCGATGCCGCGCGACCAGCGCCAGGCGAAGAGTTCCTGACGCGTCATGAAGTGATTCTCGCCGACGAAGCGGGCACTCTCCCGGCGCTGACGGCCGAACGCACGGACGACCCGCATGCCGCCGAACGCTTCCGCGGCCATGGCGTCGATCTCTTGCCTCTGCTTGCGCACGTCGCGAAAGAGGGGGCGGAGGCGACGGTTCCAGAGCCGGTCGGTCCAGTACAAGGCCGGCCCCAGCGCGACCGCTCCGAGCAAGAGCCGCCAGTCCACCCAAAACAAGACGATGAGCCCGCCCAGAAGCTGGACGACGGCGCGCCAGGGGTTGTAGATCATGCTGAAGATCAGCTCGCCAATCCCCCCGGCATCCTCGCGGAGCAGGCTGGCCGCGCCTCCCGACTTGAGCTGATAGACCCGATGCAACGGGAGCCGGACCGCGTGCTCGAACACCTGACGGCGGACCTTGACCTGGATTCGCTTCGACGCCAAGGTCGCTCGCCACCGCCCCCAGAGACCGCAGGCCGTCGACACCACCGAGACGACGAAGACGCCGGTGACAAGCGCGATCAGCCGGTCCTTGGGCGCGGGCGGGATCGGCAGCCAGCTCGGGAGCGAGGCCGGCAGCGGCTTGGCGAGCAGGACGTAGTCGATCACGAGCTTGGTGGCGGCGGGGGGTACAAGCCTCAGCAGGGTCGCGATCGAGAGCGTTGCCAGGGCGACCGCAACGGCGCGCCGTTGTCCCTCCAGCAGCGCGTAGAGCTCGCGATAGAGCCGGGGCAACGAGCGATGCCTCGGCGCCGCCTCCCCCTTGCCGGGGCGAGCCTTGTCCTGAGTGCGGTCGCTCCATTCGTCACGATACCGGAAGAATCGGAGCCGACTCGTGATCCGATGATGCAAGGCCAAGAGTAAGAATCCCTTCCCTCGAGAATCGAAAGTCGGTCAAAGTCTGAGGTCAGGACCTCCAGCCTCTCGACTTGTCATTATTCTACGGGACCAGGGGCCGGTGGGAACCCGCGCAACAAAAACGCCATGGCCGCCTCGAGCAGGCCATGGCGAATTTCGTTGGATCGCGAAATCGGCTTGAGATCAGGAGATCTCAGAGCGTCGGTGCGATCCGCAACGAAAAACCATTTTCACGCGACGTGTCGATCTCGAGGCCGTCGAGGCATACCCCCCAAGGCTTTGCGTTCGTTCAAGGATTGGGGCTGGTCTTCCGTGTGGAGGCCTTTTTGGTGGTGGCCTTCTTGGTCGTTGCGGCCGGCTTGGCGGCGACGGCCGGCTTGCTGGCGTCAGCGCTGGCCGCCTTCTTGGTGACTTTCTTCGCGGCCTTCTTCTCCGCGGCCTTCTTCTCCGCGGCCGCTGCAACCGGGGCCGCTGCCGGAGCCGGAGCCGGTGCCGGTGTCGGAGCAGGGGCCGCGGCGATCTCGGTGGCGGGTTTCGCCGCCTTCTTGGCGGCCGGCTTTGTCGTCTTCTCCGCAGACTTCGACGTACCTTTCACGTTCTTGGCGGTGCTCATCGGGAATTCCTTTCGTGCAAACAGATGTTGGGGGCCTCTGCTCACCTCGACTCGAACTCGTCGCTCGCCACGACCACGCGGGTCGTTCCCTTGACCAGAGCGATTGACCTTCCATCAAAACGTATAGCCTAATCGGCAAGATTGATGCCACGATCATGCATGGCTGCGCCTTGCCTCTCGACCGAGGGCAATTCTGATCTGACAACGCCTTGCCCGAATTCAGTTCTGATGGACGACTGATGAAGGGAACACATAAAATTTATGGCGAGTTCCGAAATGAAGCAAGAGGGATAAGCCTCGCGAAACCTTGGTCTCGCAAGATTTTTCAGGGTGAGCGAAAAAGAAGGACGTTCGAGGGCATCGACTGCGCCGGTTGGTCGGGCCAACGTGGGCTGAGAATCATGTGGATCGACGTGGCGATTTGCTTCGTGCGGCGAGCCGGACGCGGTTCGGATCGGGAATCGACGGACGAATCCGCGTCGGGCTCACGGGAGTGAAGCCGGGCAGGGGGCGAGGAGCTCGTTGGCTTCCGCGCCGGTGCCCCAGGGCGGGTCGGCTTCCTTCGGCAGGGCGTGCGACTCGAGGTGTTCGACGTCGAGTCGCTGGACGGCCGCCAAGGGGTCGGAGCGGTAGCGAAGCAGATGGACCTGGATTGAGGCCATGCAGAGGCACCCATCGGGAATTCGGTTCGCGAATTCGCCGGCCAGTCGCGCGATCTCGCCGTTCTGATTCCCGCCGTCGTAGAACCAGGTGAACAGCCGGCGGGCTTGATCGGCCGTGGTGTTGCCGAGGTGGAAGCTTCGATCGACTCGTCCGGGGCGAATCAAGGCGGGGTCGAGCCGCTCCGGGTGGTTGGTCGTGAGGAACAGGATGCGGCCTTCCCGGGAACTGACCCCGTCCAGCGCGTTGAGCAGGCCGCTCAGCGTGACGCCCGTCGCATCATTCGCGTTCCGCCTGGCGCCGAAGGCGCAATCGACGTCTTCGATCAGGAGGATTGTGCCGAACGGCAGCGCGTCGACCAGGGTGCGGAGGCTTTCGTCCGTCATGACCTTGCTATTCAGGTTCAGGACGGCGACCGAGAGGTCGAGCTCACCGGCGGCGGCGACGACGAGGGTGGTCTTGCCATTGCCCGGCGGGCCGTCGAGAAGATACCCGCGCCGATGGGGGACGCCGCGCGTCGCGTACCAGGCCCCGGCCGCGAGAAAGGTTCGCATGTCGGCAATGATCTCGTCGAGCATGTCGTCGGCGAGCACGATCGAGGCGAGCGGACGCTTCGGCCGCAACGCGTTGATCGACCAGTCGTCGTACTGGGCCGTGAGGATGTTGACGCCCGGCACGCGAGGGCGGGCCAACTGATGGGCTTCCTTGAGCAGGTCGTCGAGCATCGCCCGGTTGCCGCCGAGGAGTTGAACCGTCAGAGTTTCTTGAAACGATTGCGCGCCGCCGTTTTCCAAGGCGCGCCGGTCGCGCTGGAAGATGAGCAGGCGGCCCCGATACGTCATGAGGTGCGTCCCCGGCGCGGGGCTGAGAATGAACCGCGCTTTCCATTCGCCCTGGCCCGAGCAGTCATCGTCCTCCTGGTCCTCAACCATCGGATCGGGAGACGTCCATTTCGTCGTCAGGCTCAGTTGCCGCGCTCGTCGCGCGTAGCGATGTTCGGCCACCCAGCTTCGCAGCCAGCGAAACGCGGGGTCACGGTCGGGCACCTCGACGGAGATGATCAGTCCCCAGAGGATCCAATTCCAGATCGTCCGCGGCAGCTCGCGCAACGTGGCCATGAGCGCACCGACGACCATGAGCGTCAGCCCGCCTGTGAGGAATTGATGGCCCTCCAGCCAGTAGAACATGATCGGCTCCCGTTCGTCGCTGGTGGGCCGAACGGTCGACAGTGACGCGTCCCCGGCGCAGCACCGTTGCAGTCACCGGTGAGGCCATCAAGGTTCGCGCCGGATCAAGAGGTTCGCGGATTTTGGATTTGAGGGGCCGAACGCTCAGAGTCAGACCTGAATCGGAGCGCCGTCGACCAGCGTCCCGTACTCCTCTCGAGTGTCCAGCAAGTAGCGGCTCGCCCGCTCGGATGCCCATGGAGACAGAAAGCCCTTGCGCTGTTGCGCGGAAAGGCTCATCACCCCAACCCCGTTCCATGGCGGAGTCGATACCTACCAAATCGGGGGCAGCAGCCACCACGAGCGTCGCTTGTACTCCGCCCACTCGGGATAGCGAGACATGCTGGCCTCCTTGTTGATCATGTTGACCGCGAACACCCCACTCCAGACGCATGCCAGTACCACGACCGGTAACCAGTGCCACACCATGAGGGCGAAGCTGCCGTAGATCATGATTTCGCCAAGGTAGTTCGGGTGGCGGATATAGCGGTGCATTCCGTCGGTGATCAGCCCTCGCCGGATGCGGAGCGTGAAGTACTTCTGGGCGTCGGCCGCGATCATGATCACGCTGCCCAGGATACAGAGACTGACGCAGAGGCAGAACCAGGCGTAGTCCGGCAGCGGGTAGACCGGCCGCGATGTCCCCGAGATCAGCAGCCAACCGAAGGCCCAGTACCAAACCAGCACTCCGAAGAACACGAAGAGGCCGGAGGCGATGGTGACACGGCGTTGCCAGCTCGGGTCGGGGAAGGCCAGATCCTTGAGCATCCAGACCAGTCCGTAGCTGCCGTGCATCGCGAGGTAGATCCAGGCCGCGGTGCTGGTGTTGTGGTACCAGGCGATGAGGAAGCCGAGCAGCGGGAACGTTCCGGTCTTCTGGAAGTTGATCACCCAGGCCAGTTTCCATGGGCGCGGGCCGCCGCCCAGATCGCTGATCGCATACGCGGTGAAGCGGCCCATGGCCGCCGCCCAGGCCGGGGCGGGAATCGGCCTCGAAGCCTCGCCCGATTCTCGGTCCGTTGCCCGCTGCCATGGAGTCATTCCCGGTTCTTCCTGCGGCCGGGCCAATCGCAACTCATCATGCGGCTCGCTCATGCTCGATTCCTCCTTCTCGATCGTCCCATTCGATCAAGGCCCGAGCGAGGGGCCGCGATCCGGCGTATCTAAGTCGGTTCGCCCCGTGCATTGAGAAAGGGCGTGGCAATTTAGGCGGTTATGGCCACAGGCTTGGTTGCGACGACGTAGCATCAAGTGAATCATTGCCAGAGGGATCGTCGCCTCACCGGTTTCGTCCCAGAATCCATCGTGTTTGCTCAATCGTCGGTAGTTTCTCAACCATAAGAATGTTCGTGCAGCAAATCAGCGGTTTTCATGTAAATGCTAAAGTCTTTTCGTCCTCCCCCCTTGGTTTTTTTTATCCCCCCTCGCCTCGGGACATGGGCTCCTGGGTCGAGCGTCGGTGCAGGAGCCGAATGGTCTCTCTGCAGCCATCACTTGATGCTTGCGTCAGGGCGTCCATGCAGGAAGCGGCCGAGATCTCGGCGGCAGAGCCTCGCGATGCGGGACGTGAGATTACGGAGCAATGAGATGATATTATCCTGATTGAAAATTGCCGAACAATGAAATTGCATTTCCCAGATTGCGAGGCTGTGACGGGATTGAGGATTCACCCCCCTTGCTTATTCGCGTGGGATCGCGATATTTGGTTGATCCGGCCAGCAAAGAAGTGTCGAGGAGGGGAGCGAGAGGCACCGATTTTGCGATACCCTGGAATCGACATCTCGGATGAGCGTTCTTCCGACGAATCGCCCAATATCTGTGCATTGCTGCCCGGATTCTCGTATTGTTTCCACTCAGCCGAGGCCGTTGCCCCCGTTGATGTGACGTGGGTAGGCAGCGGATCCGGCGTCTCAACGAAAGAGGTGAAGCTATCATGCACAGTATCGGTCGCCTCCGGTCGGTGGTCTCCGCCATGGTCGTTGGGGGATTGTGGCTCGGCGCAGGTGGTTGCTCCGAGTCGGATGGGCTTCCGCGCGAGGCTGTCGCCGGGTCCGTCTCCATCGACGGCAAGCCGCTCCGGTCGGGGCTCATCACCTTCATGCCTTCCGGTCCCGACACCCCAACTCAAGGCGGTGCGGCTGTGGTTCAGGGCCAGTACTCGATCGAAAAGGCGCATGGGCTTGTTCCGAGCAAGTACACGGTCAGAATCTCAGGTCTTGATGACACGCCTGAGAAGACGGAGAAGGTGAGTGTATCCAACAATGCGCCCGGGATGGCCCCAGTCCTCGCCAAAGAGGCCGTCCCATCCATTTACAATTCCAGGTCGATCCTCACGGCCGACGTCACGTCCGGTGGAAATAACAAATTCATCTTCGACCTGACCAGCACGCCCCCAAAATGACCTGCCTCCAACCTCCGTCTCGTCAAAATACCCTCACCATCCCTAATTCCCCCCCCTATCCGAAGAGGCCATTCATGAGAGCGCAACGCCGCGGCTTCACGCTCATCGAGCTGCTCGTCGTCATCGCCATCATCGCGGTCTTGATTGCGTTGCTCCTCCCGGCCGTCCAGGCGGCCCGCGAGGCAGCGAGACGCTCGCAATGTGTCAACAACCTGAAGCAGATCGGGCTGTCCATGCACAACTACGAGAGCGTCAACTTGTGTCTTCCCGCAGGCCGGAAGAGTTGCTGTTGGGGGACGTGGATACTGTTCACGCTCCCCGGCGTTGAGCAACAGGCACTCTTCAACGCCTGGAATTTCACCGGCGACTACAAGTGGATCGGTAGCGCGACAATGGACACGCCGATGCGCTATAGTGGCGTCTGCAACATCACCGTCAGCTCGACGCGGGTCCCGGCCTACATGTGCCCGAGCGACGGTGCGAATACGAGCACGACGACCATTGGCCAGACGCTCAACGGTGTCGTCATGAGGACGACCTCGCAAAACTACGTCGTCAACTTCGGCAACACGTCCTCGATCCAGCCGGCGACGCTCAACGGCGTCACGTTCGGCGGAGCCCCGTTCACGGATATCGACGCGGTCACACTCACTGCGGCGGGCGCCCCCACCGCCATCGGCATGAACGGCCAGGTCGTTGTCCCGTTCAGTTCCATCACCGACGGCCTGAGTAACACCCTGCTTGTGTCCGAAGCCGTCGTCGGCACCGGGACGGGTGGTACAGTCAACCCCAGTTCGACGCTCGACCTCCGCGGCTTCTCCTGGTGGGGCAGCGCCTCCAACTTCACGGCCGCGATCACGCCGAACTCGGGGCAGCCCGACGTGCTCGAGAGCATTGGCTATTGCGTCTACCCCTATCAGGGAAACCCGCCCTGCACAGGGGCGACCGCCGCCCAGCCTCTCTATAACGGCGCTCGAAGCCGCCACTCGGGGGGCGTCAACGCCACGTTCGCCGACGGCTCGGTCAAGTTCATGAAGAACTCGATCAGCCCCAGCGTGTGGCAAGCCCTCTCGACGACCAGGGGGGGTGAGGTCGTCAGCGCCGACTCATACTGAGCCGAGCCGGTGCTCGAGGACGCTAGACTCGCCGATCGATCCACACGAAGGGCCGGAGCGATTCATCGATCATGAATCGCTCCGGCCCTGCTTTCCATCCGGGTGGTCAAGCCGCACGCGGCGTTCCGATCCCAGCGATCGAGGAACATGGGCCGTTACGAGAACGGATACTCGCGGGGGCGGGCGTCTTCCTTCGAGACCGCCTTCGAGTTTCGAAAAAATCAATGGAGACGGAGGGGATAGGCTTCAATATCCCCTCCGTTCCCATCCTCCGCGTCTGCGGGACGTTACCCGCCGACCTCGTTTTCGACCGGCTGGATGAATGAGAGCCGGTCAAGCGGAAGGGAACGACCACTTGCCGAGGATCACGGGGGCTCGCGCCCCGGTCACGCTGGGGAGTGAGGTGGGGTGGCCGAGCAGCGCTTCGTTCGCGAACAGGGCGAAGGCCAACGCTTCACGCGCGGAGGAGGAAACCCCGACCTCCTCGGAGTCGCGAACCGGGACGGGGCTCATCAGGGCGCGGATCCGTTCCATGAGGGCCGGATTCCGCGCCCCTCCTCCTGCCACGATGATCTCGCCGACCGGGGGATCGGCCACGAACTGGTCGAGGGCCATGGCGATGGAGCGGGCCGTAAATTCCGTGAGTGTGGCCATCAGGTCGGGATCGAGGCGTCCGTGTGCGGCCGCGGCACGCTCAAGGAACGCATCGCCGTACATTTCAAACCCGGTCGACTTGGGCGGCCGGCGCTCGAGGTACGGGTCGGACTTGAGGAGGTCGTCGAGCAAGACGGTGTTGACCGTCCCGCTTCGGGAGATCCGGCCGTCCAGGTCGCAGGTCAGCTCTCCTCCGGAGAGTTGAAAGGCGAGGCGGTCGAGGAGCGAATTGGCCGGTCCGGTATCGAAGCCGAAGACGCGCTGAGGGTCCGGGTCGAGAACCGTGACGTTGGCGATCCCACCGAGATTGAGGATCAGACGCCGCCGGTTCGTCGCGGTGCTTACCGGGTCCGCATAGAGAATCAGGTCGGAGAAGGGGGTCAACGGGGCCCCCTCGCCACCGGCCGCGATGTCTCGAGCACGGAAGTCCGAGACGACGCAGATCCCGGTCCGTTCCGCAATCTGATCGCCATCGCCCACCTGCAAGGTCGCGCGGGGGACCCCCGGCACCGAGCTGTGGTGGTAGAGCGTCTGGCCGTGGGAGCCGATCAGGTCGACATCCCCGATCGTCAGCTTCGCGGCTTGGATCGCATTCAAGCAGGCGTCGGCGAAGAGCTCGCCCACTTGAACATGAAGCTCGGCGATGGCCCGGACATTGAGCTTGGCCGCGTTGAAGACCTGGCGCCTCAACGTTGCAGGATAAGGGTGTTCGTGATAATGGATCAGTTCCACCTCGGCTCCGGGCCTTCCTGGCGCCGGAATCCCTCCGCCCTTGATCTTGCAGACGGCGACCGAGATCGAGTCGGCACTGGTGCCGGAGATCAGGCCCACCACAATGCGCGCCGGCTTCGCGCTGAGTTCGAGCAGTCTCTGGATGATCGGACTCATGGATGGCCTTTCACGCCAAGGGAATTATGCCTTTGGGACGATGCAAACGACGACGGGCGACGACCGTGTCGAATTGGCGTCGGATTCGCGCTCAATCCGCCTCCGCGAGTGGTCGATTCCGATCGGCCGACGGCGGTGGCCCGTCCCAGGATGATCGGCGGCCACGTCCAAGGCAACAGAAACGTGGGTTGACGAAAACCCCGGACGATGCGATTCCTCCACGTCGGGTCGCTCCCTTCCGGATCGGGAGTCTGGCCATTCTCGATCACCTCAACGCCTTCGCTTCATCCGTTTGCTGTCCCGTGTTGATTTAAGTCAACATTGTGGGTTTTTGTCAACACGTCGTAAGTGTTTGGTGTAGCTTGAGATCTGCTGTTTTGAGTGGTTCTCGCAAAGCATCGAACGATTATATGATGCGGCGGTGGGCCAAATGATCGCCAAAGTGAGCTAGCGTTCTCAAGGGACGCGGACGGGCTCCGGCGTTCTGGGTTACCGGCCTACTCCGCCGTACTTTTGGCGATTCGACGTTGAGACTAACTTGATGACGCGATCAAAAAAGACTCGGTTTCAGCCCGATTTGGAACATCTTGACCGCCGCGATCTACCGGCTCTGTTTACAGGTGTGACGGCGACTCTGGCAGACGGTATTTTGAATGTGTCGGGATCGAACGCGAACTCGGTGATCCGCATTGACCTGATGGGGCGGACCGTCCGGGGCGAAGTGCGCGGCACGGTCACGGTTCAAGGTGTGGGCCGGTTCCAGGCCGCCCAGATCGATGCGATCGAGGTCGAGAAGGCCGAGCAGAGCGACCGCGTGGTGATCCGCCGCAAGGGCCGTTGGTCTCCCCCGACGACGGTTACGGTCGCGGATACGGCCGCGACCGCGACCCCCATTCCCACCCCCACCCCGGTTCGGCCTCCCCTGTTTGTGCCGACTCCTCCGGCCCCGGTCGTCACCCCGCCGGTCGTCACCCCGCCGGTCGTCGTGACTCCCCCGGCATCGCCGGGCGCCCCGATTCCGGTGGGTGTGCTGCTGAGTTCGACGGAGCAGGAGATCGTCGACTTGACGAACCAGATGCGCGTTCAGAACGGACTGGCGCCGCTCACGGTCAATGCGCAACTGGTCACCATGGCCGACATCGAGGCGGGGAACATGGTCCAGTTCAATATCATGGCGCATACGATTCCGCAGGCGGCCCAGCCTGATCTCCAGAGTCGCCAGAAGTACGTTGGCTACAGCTACTCCTGGCTGTCGGAGAACATCGCCTACAACTTCCTCGACGCCGGTTCGGTCGTCAACGGCTGGATGGGCTCGACGGGGCACCGCGCCAACATCCTCGATTCCAAGGTCACCGAGATCGGGGTCGCGGTCCTTCAGGACAGCAAGGGCGCTCCCTACTACGTCCAGGTCTTTGGCGCTCCCGCCTGAGGGCCGGTTGACTCCGACCGGGAACGTAGCAGCGGCCGAAGCCGATTTTTGGGCTTCGGCCGCTTCATTTGATTGTTGGATTGAGGAAGGGAACGGAACGGGCGTTCTCGTCAGACCCGCAGGAAGATCCGATTGCGATAGAGATAGAGTAAGAAGAGCCACTTCGCCGCGAGGACCCCCGCCGCCGCGAGCACGAGCTTGGCATCAAGGGAGATATACTGCTCGGTCAGTCGATAGGTGCCGCCGAGGAAGAACGTGGTGAGATGCTCGAAGTCGATGAATCGGGGGGCGACGAAGATCGTGATCGCATTGGCGCCGATGACGACGAAGAAGAAGGCCCAGCGGCGGAACTGAAGGACGTCGATGACGGCGTAGAAGAGGGCGAGCAGGAGCAGGCTCAAGCCGCCGGCGACGAGCACGAAGGGGCTGGTCCAGAGGATCTTGTTGATCGGGAACCGCTCGTTCCAGGCGACGCCGATCATGAGGCTCAAGACGCCCGCCACCACCAGACCCGCCACTTTCTGCCAGGGGCCGCGCGGCGAGCGCAGCCAGTAGCCCGCGAGCACGCCGAGCAGCGCGGTCCCGACGGCCGGAATGGTCGTGAGCAACCCCTCGTTGTCGCCATAACCGTAGTAGGACTTCATGATCTTGCCAGGCAAGAATTGGCGGTCGAGCCAGCCGGCAAGATTGCCGGAGATCGAGTAGTCACCCGCCGTCTGCCCCGGCGCACCGACGTTCGCCAGCAACGCCCAGTAGCCGAGCAGAATCGCCACCAGCAGGATCGCCACGCCCCGTCTCGGCAACCAGATCGAAATCAAGGCGGCAATCCCGTAGCAGAGCGCGATCCGCTGGAGGACGCCCGCAACTCGGAGATTGGCCCAGTCAAACTTGAGCACGCCGTTGCAGAGCAAGCCGAGCCCGAATAAAAGCAGGGTCCGGCGGGCAATGCGCCGGTATTCCGCCCCTCGACCTTGCCCTTGGAGCTTGCCCAGCGAGAACGGCAACACCGTGCCGACCAGAAACAGAAAGAGGGGGAAGATCAGGTCATTCAACCGGAAGCCGTGCCATTCGGCATGCTCGAGCTGCTCCTGCACCACCTTCCCGGCCGGCGAATCCGACCAACGGGCCAGTGCTTTGGCAAGGCGTTCACCGCCCATGATCCAGAGCATGTCGAAGCCGCGCAGCGCGTCAATCGAAAGAAGCCGTCCGGAAGGCTTGGGCGCTGCGATCGAATCAGATTCCATAAGTGGGGTCTCGGCGGTCAAAAGAACAAAAAAAGAACAAAGAGGAAGCTATCCGCGACCAGGCCATTCCACGGATTTCCCGATCGCCCTTGATCGTACTCCAGGCCTTGGGGCCCCGGCAATTCCTCAAGGTCGGCTTCGCACCGACGAAACGGTCGTGCGACACCACGGCGTGTTGGCCAAAGGCCGTGGTGTCCGGCCTGAAACCGGTTCCTCATTGGCATCGCGTTGTTAAGATCAAAGGGATCGTCGACGCCACGGGAATCCTCAAAGCGCTCGACCGACGGTTCATTGCGATCGATCTGCCGATAAATCCAGGGAAGTGAATTGCCTTATGGAATATGTCAATCTTGGAAAAACGGGACTGAAGGTTTCCCGGCTCTGCCTTGGGTGTATGAGCTACGGAGTGCCCGAGCGCGGCGCACACCCCTGGACGCTCGATGAGGCGAAAAGCCGGCCTTTGATCGAGCGGGCTCTCGAGCTCGGGATCAACTTCTTCGACACCTCCAATTCCTATTCCGACGGGACGAGCGAGGAGATCATCGGCCGCGTCCTCGGCGATCTCGCCCGGCGCGAGGAGATCGTGATCGCGACCAAGGTCTATTACCGGGCGCGAACCGGACCGAACGGCCGGGGCCTTTCCCGAAAGGCGATCTTCACGGAGCTTGATGCGAGCCTGCGCCGGCTCGGGACGGATTATGTCGATCTCTATCAGATCCACCGTTGGGATGCGGAGACGCCGATCGAGGAGACCCTCGAGGCGCTTCACGATGTGGTCAAGGCGGGCAAGGCGCGGTACATCGGTGCCTCGTCGATGCACGCCTGGCAGTTCAGCAAGGCACTCTACCTGGCCGACCTCCACGGCTGGACCCGCTTCGTCTCGATGCAGGATCACTACAACCTGCTCTACCGCGAAGAGGAGCGGGAAATGATCCCGCTCTGCCTCGACCAGGGGGTCGGGCTCATGCCTTGGAGTCCGCTGGCCCGAGGGCGATTGGCACGCCCCTGGGACCAGAAAGGGAGCACCGAACGAGCCGAGACCGACGAGTTCGGAAAAACGCTTTACGCGAAAACCGAGGAGGCCGACCGGGCGGTCGTGGATCGGCTTGGTGAAGTCGCCGAAGTTCGCGGGCTTTCCCGGGCGCAGTTGGCTCTGGCCTGGCTGCTCCACAAGCCTGGGGTCACGTCGCCGATCATCGGAGCCACGAAGCCGCACCACCTGGAAGACGCGATCGGCTCGCTCTCGGTCAAGCTCTCACCCGAGGAACTCGTCCGCCTTGAGGAGCCGTACGTGCCCCATCCCGTTCTGGGGTTCTCCTGAAACGGCTTTTGTTCGTATCGCGCACAAGCAAAAGTAAACAACGATCCGCGACGGGGCGTGAATCTCGATGGATTTCCGGCCCGGCCGTATCCCCCTCGGCCCATGGCAATTCCTCGGACTCTCGCCAACCCCGAGGGAATTACGGCCGGGCCGGTCGTGGTACTACAAACCAACCCGTTGCGGAACCCGCAAGGAAACCGTTCACGGGCCGAGGGTAACAAAACTATAGTGAAATCGAAGCTTTGGTGTCGCCTGCCATCCGCATGTGGAAATGGCGAGCCGGCGAGTCCGAACCACCCGGCATTCAGATGGCGAAGCGATTCGGGAAGAAGCCGTAAGCGCCGTCGGATGCCTTGGACGATCAGACGAATGGCACTAGCTTAAGACACAATCCTTTGCTTTCAAACGATTTGCAGCTCTTGCTCCGCGGCCTAGCAAAAAAACATAGGGATATGTGCCGTAGAGTACTTGGCTACGAAACGAGAGGTTTTCAGTTTACTGAAATCGTGTTCATTAATTTGAATCTCGAGTGTGGCAACACGAAATTCGGCGTAAAGCTATGCGACATCAAGGCTTTTGCTTAAGCTGGTGCCATTCGTCCGACACACCGACGCGTCTTCAGTGTTGCCTCGCGTCCTGTCGGGACTCGGTCGGCCTTTGTGATTTGACACTTGTTTGTGTGTGAACGATCGTTACCCTCGGCCCGTGAACGCGTACACCGCAAGAATCATTGGCTCTTTAGCTCTGTCGCGATTCGATGAAAGTCAATGGGTGGCCCGGCCGTTTGGGAATCACCTCGGCGGCTGTTTCTGGAACAGCCGCCGAAGCTGGGGTTCCGCTGGAAGTGATCGCTACTTGAGGCTGACTCCGCCGTCGGAGTTGAGCACCCAGCCCGGGTTCCAGGCGATTTCCCAGGGGTGTCCATCGGGATCGGCGAAGTAGCCGGAGTAGCCTCCCCAGGACGTTTCTGACGCCTCCTTGAGGATCGTCGCCCCGGCGGCCGCGGCCTCGCGAAGCAGGGCGTCGACCTCCTCGCGGCTCCGGAGGTTCTGCGCCAGCGTCGGCGATCCGACACCGACGCTGGCCACCGGAATGCGGGCGTCCGCGGCGAGCTCGTGCCTGGGGAAGAGGGCGAAGACCATTCCGGTCATCTGGTAGAAGACCACGTCGTCGCACGCGAAGCCCGCGCGCCAGCCGAGCCCCTCTTCGTAGAACCGGCGTGCCCGCGCCAGGTCCGTTACGCCCAGCGTGATCAGGCTGACTCTCTGCTCCATCGGAGTGCTCCCCTTTTTGATTCTGTTTTTTTCGGTTCCGAGCGTTCAATCGCAGGGGATGATAGGGGGTTCGCCGCTCGCCGTCTTGAAGAAATCGGCCATGGCGAGGGTGCTCGCCGGGTTGGCGAGGACCGAGGTCGGCGTGTTGTCGGCGAGTTCGCGCACTTCGCGGCTCATGTGCGCCTGGTCGGCGTATCCGGCCTCGAAGGCCAGGGCCGCCAGGTCGAGCCGAGGCGCGGGCTCGTTCCGGGCGAGCTCGAGCAGTCGTTGGAAGCGGAGGATGCGCTGAAGAGTTTTGGGGCCGTAGCCGACGGAGTCATGGAAGCGACGATGAAGTTGGCGGCTGCTGATTCCCAACGACCGGCTCAGCTCGGCGATTCGGCCGTTGGGTCGTCGGCCATCCAGGCCACCGCCGCGATGACGAGGTCGTCGGTCGGCCCCGCGCGGTCGAGTCGGTCGAGCAGGGCCGTCTCGAACTGCCTGATTCTGGCCTTGGTCGTCGGCCGCTCGGCGATCTGTTCGAACAGGCGGCTTGCCAACGGCCCCCAGAGATCGACCAGGGGGACCTGGCGATCGCGGATCAGCCGGGCGGGAGCTCCGAGCAGCACCGGGGCCAACCCGGGTCGAAACCGGACGCCGATGAAGGTCGAACGCGGTGGGATCGGGGCCACGATCATCCGCGTCGCCGGGCCGACGACGAGCGGAGGCTCCTCCTCGGTCCAGATGACGTCGGTGCAACCGTCGGGCAAGACGCGCTGAGGATAGGCCTGGCTCCCCTCGCCGGTTTGCTGAGTCCACGTGCAGACCACAAACCGGGCGAGCGGAGCCGCCGGCGCGAATTCCTGATACTCGGATGCGGGATAGTCACTCATTGTTACACGTGTTTTCCGGTGCAGCCGACGCCGCTTGGTTTGCGTCACTTCACTTTTTGCGGATCTCGAATCGCCATCGGGTGGTTCCGACCTGCTCGAGTTCGGTTCCGTTCCAGACTTGCTCCGCGAGAGTTTGCCAGGGGGCTTTCTGATTGGCGTCCAGCAGCAGTGAGTTGAGGTTGATCCCACGACCGAGAGCGTCGGCCTCCACCGTGCCGATCGCTTGCCCCTCGCAGGTCAGCTCGTACTTGCCGGGCGGGAGTTCCGTGACCTTGAGCAGGTATTGTGACTGGGCCTCCATTGGCACCAGCCTGCGCGGCGGGAGGCCGATGGGAGGGAGGATGGGGAGGACCGCGTCGGCCCGGGTGAAGGCGAGGACGCCGTCGCTGGAACTGACGTCGAGAAGCTGGCAGTGAGTCGTTTTCAAGACGCGGCCGCCGGCGCTGATCGTCGCGGCACTTTCGACGGCGGGGGGAGCGAGCAAGTCATAGAGGAGATAGCCCCAGCCGATATAGGCGGAGTCGGTCAAGTGGATCTTGTCTTTGAGCATGCTGTAGGTGGGATCGTCCGTTTGCGCCCCCGCCTGCATGGCGCCCAGCGGATGGTGAGTGTCGACCACGTGCCAGCCGTTCTCCCGGCCGTGCAAAATCATGAGTTCAGCATATTTTTGGCGTTTTGCCGCCGCGGCTTCGCCCGACTTGCGGACATCGGCGGCTTGTGGGGTGACGAGCACCACCCGCGCTCCGGTCTGCCTGGCCTTCGCGACGCATTGCTCCATGTTCTCAAGGAACTTGGGGACTCCCTTGTCGCCGCCGCTGGCATCGTTGCCACCGTAGTTGAAGAACACGAGCGTCGGCTTGAATTCGCCGAGCCACTCGTCAATGTGTTCGAGACCGGTCGCGAACGTTCCGCCGCCCGTCGTAAACTTCTTGAATTGAATGGATAATTCCGGGTGCCTGGTGTGAATGAGGAACTCCAACGTCCGCGGCCAGACCCCGATCTTGGTCGAGGAACTACCGATCCAGGCGACCCGGTCGCCATCCTGGAACGGGAACGGTGCCGTCGGGGCCTCCGCCCTTGCCTGCACGTCGACCAGGAACAGGAGAGCGATCAGGGCGCTGAATCGGATGAACCATGAGGGGGAGGGGGACCGCCGGCAAACTTGATGCAGCATTGGGGGTGAACTCCGCGGAATATGGACGGGCGAATCAGGCAGGAATCGCAGTTTCTCGGGGGAATGAGGCCGTGACTGAAACGGCGAAGGCTCGAATCAAGCAGGGTAACGAAGCGAGCCGCTTCGGGGAATGCCTGAGAGCGGCCGCGCGGCGAAAAACGACGGCTTGAGCGGTCCCATCGACCGGCTTGTGGCCCCCCTGGGCCGCGGGCTACGATATCCTCGGCCCGTCGCGCTCGATTCCGCGGGGAGCGGCGGCCCGGTTGGGACCACATGTCGCTCTAAAGATAAGGTCGGACGTCCTCCTTGAACGCGTGGGCGAATCCGCTCGCCGAGTCTTCCACCTCATTCGAGGCCAACACCATGAGCAGGTTCGGATTTCTTGCCTTCGCACTACTCTCCGCCGGAATCGCCGGCTCGGCGCTGGGGCGTGAGGCGAAGCTCACACGCTACCCCCACTACCACGAAGGCAAGGTCGCTTTCAGCTATCTGGGCGATATCTGGACCGCCAAGGAAGATGGCACCGAGATTGTTCGGCTCACGGCCAACAAGTCACGCGATATCTTTCCGCGCTTTTCCCCCGACGGTAAGTGGATCGCGTTCTCGAGCGATCGCGAGGGGGGGCTCGACGTCTACATCATTCCCGCCGCGGGGGGCGAGGTGAAGCAACTCACCGTCCACTCGGCCGACGACGTGGTGCTCAACTGGAACCCGGATAGCAAGTCGGTCCTGTTCGCCAGCCAGCGCGGAGAGGACTTCATGGGTAAGCTCTATACCGTCTCCATCGACGGCGGCATGGCTCGGAACGCCGGACCCGACATGGGAACGGCCGGCAGCTATTCGCCCGATGGGACCAGGCTCGCGATCAATCGAAAGGCGCAGCCGTACTGGCGGAAAAACTACCGAGGCGCCTACCAGAGCGACGTCACGGTCATGGACCTGGCCCTCAAGTCGTTCAAGGACCTCACCGAATACGACGGGATCGACTCCTGGCCCATGTGGAGCCAGGACGGCCACATCTATTTCGTCTCCGACCGCGACGACAATGCCCAGACTAACCTCTGGCGCGTGCCCGAGAGCGGTGGTGAGGCGACCCGCGTGACCCAGTTCAGCGACGGCGACGTCCGGTTCCCCGCGCTCTCGAGCGACGGCAAGACGATCGTCTTCGAACGCCACTTCGGCATCGTCAAGCTCGACCTCACCACCCACGAGGTCAAGCCGCTCCGCTTCACGATCGCCGCCGAGACCCAGGAGAGCCTGACCGAATTCAAGAGCTTCAACTCGACGATCGGCGACTATGACCTCGCCCCGGATGGCGAGCGAATCGTCTTCGCCGTGCGCGGCGAAGTCTTCACCGCGCCCACCGACGAGGGGGGAGAGCTCCGCCAGATCACCGAAGGAGAGTCGCGTGATCAAGACGTGACTTATTCACCCGACGGTAAGTGGCTCGCCTACGTCTCCGACAAGAACGGACGCGAGGAGATTTACGTCATGGCGGCCGACGGGGCCGGCGAGGCCAAGCAAGTCACCGACCTCGATGCGCTCAAGTCGTCCTACCTCTGGTCGCCCGACTCCAAGTCGCTCGCCTTCACGACCGCCGACGGCAAGCTGTTCACGATCACGGCCGAAGGGAAAGACTTGAAGGAACTGGTCTCCTCGAAGTACGGCCGCTTCAGCCGGCCGACCTGGTCCCCTGACGGCAAGTGGATCGCCTACTCTCGGCCCGACGTCTCCCGTTCAAGCGACATCTACCTGATCCCGGCCACCGGCGGTGAGGAGAAGAAGGTTACGTTCGACTCCGCCAACGAGTCCAACCCGAAGTTCTCGTCCGACGCCAAGTCGCTCTACTTCCTTCGGGTCGAAGGGGACGATGAGTCGGGCGATCGGCCCTCCTCGCAGATTTTCAGCATCCCGCTCGAGAAAATCGAGAAGGACCCCGAAGAGACCGAGGCCACGGCCGCCAAGTCGAGCCGAGCGAATGCGACCGACGCCGTCGCCGAGCCACGGAAGGCCGCGGCCGCTCGAAGAACCAGTCCCAAAGAACCGAATATCGACTGGGCCGGCCTGAAGCGGCGGACCCGGCAGGTCACCCATGCGGGGTCGGTCTCCAGCTTCATCCCGGCCAACGACGGCAAGACCCTCGTCTTCGTCGCTTCGGAAGCGCAAGGGGGTCGGGGCGGTGCCCGCGCGATCTACACGATCCAGGACGACGGCAAGAAGCTCAACCGGCTGTCCTCGAGCACGACCGGGACCGGGGAACCCGAGGGCGATGCCCCGCGCGGACCGCGCTCGTTCCGCGGCGGCGGACCCGGCAACCTCAACCTCACGCGGGATGGCCGGACCCTCTACTTCCAGGAGGGAGAGTCGGTCTATAGCGTGCCGATGTCGGGCGGCGGCGGCGGTGGCGGCGCGTCGGGCGGGGGACGAGCAGGGGGGGCTTCGCTTGGCGGCGGGTCGCGGAAGAAGGTTGCGTTCAACGTGACGGTCCGGATCGATAAGACCAAGGAATGGGAGGAGATGTTCGACGACGCCTGGCGGACGATGAAGTACCGCTTCTACGACCCGAAGATGCATAGCAAAGACTGGGATGCGATGCGGGCCAAGTACCAGCCGTTGGTCCAGTACGTGGGCGGCCGCCATGAGTTGATGAACATCATCAACGAGATGATCGGCGAACTGAACGCGTCGCACACCGGGGCCTCGGCCGAGGGGGGCCAAGGGGGAGCAGCAGGCGTCAGCACCCGCCACCTGGGCCTCGAGTTGGATGAGGATCAGGCCGCGGGCCGCTACGTCGTCAGCCACGTCTATGAAGACGGGCCGGCCGACAAGGATTGGATCAAAATTGAGAAAGGTCATTACCTGATTGCCCTTGATGGCAAGCCGCTCAAGGCGGGCGACAACTACTGGGAGCGGCTTGGCCGGCGGTTGAATCCGAAGGTCGAGCTGACGGTCAACACCAAGCCCAGCGCCGAGGGGGCGTGGACGATCAAGTACGAGCCGATCTCGCTCACGACTTACGGCCAGCTCCGGTACGATCGCTGGGTGAAAGGACGCCGCGAGCGGGTCGACAAGCTCTCCGACGGCCGGGTGGGCTATCTGCACATCAAGGCGATGGATCCCCCCTCGCTGGCGCGGTTTAAGAAGGAGTTGGCCGAGTTTCGCCATAAGGAAGGGCTCGTGATCGACGAGCGCTGGAATGGTGGCGGCAACATCGAGCAAGAGTTGCTGGCGATCCTGGTTCAGCGCCCTTACGAGGTCTGGCACCCGCGCGGTACCGAGCCGACGCCGCGCCCGTTCTCGGGTTACTACGGCCCGAAGGTGGTGCTTCAGAACTGGCGGAGCGCGTCCAACGCCGAGATGTTCCCCGCCGGTTTCCGCGCCTTGGGGCTGGGCAAGCTGGTCGGCACCCAGACCATGGGGGCGGTCATCGGCACGGGCAGCTATCAGCTGATCGACGGTTCGAGCATTCGCACCCCCGGCGTCGGCGTCTTCCTGGCCGATGAGGCGCGGACCAACATGGAAAATACCGGGGTCAAGCCCGACGTGGTCGTCGAAAACTCCCCCGAGGACAACCTCACCGGCCATGATCGTCAGCTCGAAACGGCCGTTCAAGAGGTCATGAAGTCGCTCAAGGGAACCAACGGCGTGGCCGGTCGCGAGTGAACTGAGAAACCTGGTTCTTACTGAAGCTCCCTGTCTTCCTTTCATTCTGAT
This sequence comes from Singulisphaera sp. GP187, assembly GCF_900129635.1. GTDB lineage: Bacteria > Planctomycetota > Planctomycetia > Isosphaerales > Isosphaeraceae > Singulisphaera. The sequence goes on from NZ_FSRB01000001.1 coordinate 644,587, forward strand.
CGCGAGCCAGAGGCGAGCGAAGTCTCCAACCCACCCACCAATTCAAACGGCGGCCCACGCTCGATCGAGCGTGGGCCGCCGCGTTCCCCAAAAGATTGGGGGGGGCGCCTTAGTTGGCGTCCTTCTTCTTGGCAACGACGGAGATGGACGAGGCGACACCCTTTTCGTGGGTCACCTTGGCACGGACGCCCTTCTTGCCCGCGTCGATTTGCTTCGTGACGTTCTTCTGGAGCTTCTCGAGGTCGAGCTTGCTCGTCTTCTTCGGCGTCACGTACTCGGTGTCGTCGGTGGTCGTGATCTCGACCTCTTTGTCCGAGCCCTTCTCGAGCACGGTGATCTTCTTGGTGGCCACGTCGACCTTGGTGATCACGCCGAGGAGCTCGTCGGCAATCGCGGGAATGACAACCACGGTCAGGGCCACGAGGCTCACGGCCAGGGTTCGCAGGAAGGATCGTCGATGAGTCATGGGACTTTTTTTCCTCTTTGAGCCGGGACAGCTTACCACTCGGCCTGGGGCCGACCGCGCTTCCGCGATGGAAGAGCGTAGGGGGTCGACCCGCGACTTTGCCGGGACTGGTGAAGTATCAACCCCGCCGAAGTCCGAAAGTAGTGGACGCTGTTTTGCGCTAAGCGTTTTTTTTGGGAGTTTCGTGCCGGCCGATCTGAAGTCGAGCCCCACTCATCGAGGCAGAGTCATCTTTCTCAGAGAGTGGGATCAGCTTCGGGATCACGTTGACATTTCGGAAAACAGGGGTTGTAAGGTTTTTTGGGATAATTTCTAAAATGGCAACTGGTGGAGCTCGTTCTGGCCGATAGTAATCAAAACCAACTCTCTTCACATCCGCGAGCGATCGAGTCTTGACGCCGCGCCTCGAAAAACACCTCGACTACGAAGAGGGGGAAGGATAGGTAAAGAGAGGCCGTCGACGGCGGCCGCTTCTCCTCAGGCATTGCCTCGAACGGTATCCCGTGACAGAGGACCGCAGCCATGCGTGGGCGAGTCGAAACAAACCGTGGGGCCGGACGGGAATTTCACCGTTCGCATGGCGACGGCGCGGAGGGGGGGCGAAAGCCTCACCTCACCGACCGGTTCGCAGGGGTCGGCGAAGTCTTGTCGGGACTTTCCGTCGTGGTGCCCGCCTACAACGAGGAAGAGCGTCTGGGTGCCTCGTTGACGCGGATCTGGAACTACCTGTCGGAGCGGTTTCCCGCTTTCGAGTTGATCGTGGTGGACGATGGGTCCACGGACGCGACGGCTCGGGTCGTCGCCGAGTTCGCGGCGGACCATCACTCGGTCGAGCTGATCGCCTATCAACCGAACCGGGGGAAGGGGTACGCGGTCCGAACCGGGATCCTCCGCGCTTCCTTTGATCTGGTCCTTTTCTCGGACGCCGACCTGGCGACTCCGATCGAGGAAATCGACGCCCTCCTGGAGCGGATCAGGGCCGGGGCCGACGTTGCCATCGGCTCGCGAATGGTGGCGGGCTCGGAGCTCAAGGTCCGCCAGCCCTGGTATCGCGAGTTGGCCGGGCGGAGCTTCAATTTGCTGGCCCAGCGAATGGCCACGCCCGGGATCGTCGACACCCAGTGCGGCTTCAAGCTGTTCCTCGGTCCGGTGGCTCGCGATTTATTCAACCGGATGACTGAGGACGGCTTCGGGTTCGATATCGAAGTGCTCCTGCTGGCGCTTCGGCTCGGTTACGAAGTCGCCGAGGTTCCCGTGGAGTGGAGGCATTGTGAGGGCTCGAAGGTACGCCTGTTGCGCGACTCGGCCCGGATGTTCTCCACGCTGGTGCGAGTCCGGAAACGCCATCATGCGGTCAGGAGCTTAAAAAATGAACGCGTCCGAGTATGATCGAATGTTTGAAAACGAAGACCATTACTGGTGGTTTGTGAGCCGCCGGGAATTGGTCGTCGACCAGGTCGGCCGCCTGCTGCTCCCCGCCGATGCGCGGTTATTGGACGTCGGCTGCGGCACGGGGGCGATCGCGGTGGCGCTCCGCCGGTTCGGCCGAGTATTCGGCGTCGACTTATCTCCTCTGGCACTGGAGCGTTGCGAACGCCGCGGGCTGACCGAGGTGGTGCTGGGGAGCGCCGAGGCATTGCCGGTCGACGACGACAGCGTCGACGTGATCGTGGCCGCGGACATCTTGGAGCACCTTGACGACGACCGGGCGGCCCTGGCCGAGTTCCGTCGCACGCTCAAGCCGGGCGGACACGCCGTGATCGCCGTGCCGGCCTACCAGGCGCTCTGGAGCGAGCACGACGTGGCGTTGATGCATAAGCGCCGCTACGTCGCCAAGGAACTTCGCCGCCGCGTCGAGCAAGCGGGGCTGCGCCCGGTCGTCTTGACCTATGCGCTCTCGTTCCTGCTGCCGATGGCGCTCACTCGGCTGCTGAGGCGGAAACCGCCGGCAACCGGGACGCCGCAAGCCCAGTTGATTCCCGTCCCCGCCGTGCTCAACGCGGCCTTGATCCGGTTCCAGCGGCTCGAAACCAGGCTGTTGCGCTGGGTCCGCCTCCCTTGGGGACTGACCGTGCTCGCCGTGGTCCAGAAGCCTCTTGAGGAAGTGAGGTCTCCCCGTCATGTACCCGCCCCCCACGGGGTATCCGCCTCCCAGCGGGTCTAGGCTGCCGGTCGGGATGTTCATTTCTCACTTGTCGTGATCCTCTCGGTGGGATAAAAAGCGGGCCGCCGAGAAGGGCCATCAGCCGATTGCCGGCGAATTGGGCCGTGCTAATGGGAACGGGAGATCGATCCGGATGCGAGAGAACGACCCTTGCGAATCCAGCTCGGCCGAGCTGAGTGGCCGGTCCTGGCCCCGGATTGTGGGACTAGGCGCCCTGCCGATCATCCTGGCGCTCGCGGTCTATTATCTCCATGCCGGACCTGGGTCGATCGCCTGGCAACTTCGTGGCGACCAGGTTTTTTATGAATATCAGATGGCGCGAATGGCCGAGGTGAGCGGTCAATTCTGGAAGATCCCCAACGACCCGATGCTGGGCTGGCCCTATCAGTCCGAGGTCGCCAAGTACCCCCACCTGCTCGAAGGGTTCGACCTGCTGCTGATTTCGACGATTTCCGCCCGCATCTTCGACGGAATCACGAATTATCACTTCCTCGTTCTCTCCGTGATCGCGATCAATGGCTGGATCGCCGGCGGGTTGACGTTCCGTTTGACCCGCTCTTCGCTTTGGGCGGCGGCCTCGATCGTGCTCATCACGTTGAATGGCCAGGTCGCGGGACGGATGCGAGGCCATCTTCATCTTTTTAAATTAGGTTGGTTTTTGCTGGCGACCTGGGCCTTCTGGCGTTACCTCGAGGCCCCATCCCGACGGCGCGGGGCCGCGCTCGGGCTGGCGGTCGCGTTGGTGCTTCAAGGGTCGTTCTACTTCGGCTATTTCGTGGCCCTGACGTTCGGTTTGTGGTGGTTCGGTTGCCTGATTGCCGGGCGGTTCGACCGTCGGAACGTCGCCGGGACCGCGGCGGCCTTGGCGGTGTTCGTTCCGCTCGCGGCGGCCTTGACCTTACCCGCTCTGGCCGTGACGAAAAGCTATCTCCTCGCCGACGTCTATGCCCGCCGGCCCATGAAGGACACCTGGCTGTTTAGCGCTGAACTCTGGCAATACTTTACGCCGACCACCTCGATCTGGGCGAGGCAATATGCCGATGCGCTCGGGGTCAAGCCGTTCGGGTATTATGGCGAGGGGTGGAACTACCTCGGGCTCGCGGTGCTGGCGGGCATCGCCATTTACGTGATCGCACGGCTTCGCGGAGCGCGGCTCTGCGAGGCGCAGGGGTTCCTTGACCTCATGATGGGCCAGATCGCCCTCCTGGTCGGCCTCAGCCTGGCCGGCGGCCCCTCGTTCTTCCTCTACCAGTTCGTTCCCTCGATTCGGGCGTACGGCAGGGCGGGGGAACTGGCCTTGGGGTTGGGGTGCGTGGCGGCCCCGCTGATCTTCCACGCGCTGGCCAACTCCGTGAAGCCCGGCTTGCTCCGCGCGGCGATCGTGGCGGCAGGGCTCGCCTTGGTGGTGAGTGATGGGTGGCATATCCATAGCAATGTGGCTTGGGGCGATCGGACGGCGGACAAGACGCCCGCCTGGGTCGATTGGCTGGCCAAGCAGCCGCCTCAAGTCAGGCTGGCCGCTTTCTCTCCGATCGACAACGACTACTGGTTCGGAATGGCCGGTTACCGGTTACGCCATCAACATGTCACGCTTAACGGCTGTGATTGGGAATTGCTCAACGGCGACTTGAAACTGCTCGGTGCGTCTTACAACGAGATGAATCGGGAAGGGCTCAAGTTCATCACGTCGCTCGGCTACCAGACGCTGGCCTTCCATCGTGAATACCTCGAGAAGCATCCCTGGATTGGTGCGCTCCCCTGGTTGAAGCGCGAGGCGAACCTGGGCGACTGGCAAGTCTTTCGGACCGACGCCGGGACCCCACGGTTTCCGACCGACTCGTTGCTCCGCGTTCTGGCCGGTCAGGATCGGCGGCCTGCGCCCGCCGTCGTGCCGTCCAAGGCCTGGATCACCGGCCGGCTCGACCTCGATCGGACGGTCGTGGTGCTCCGGCCGCGGCGGGTCTCCTTGGTCTGGACCAAGCTCGACGGAACGCGGGTGAGCGACCCTTGCGTGGGGCTCTATCAGCATGTCTTTGGGCCAAACATCCCCGCTTATACTGTTGAGACGCCAGCGGAGGCAGGGGCTTACGAGTTGGTCTTCCTCGACGATCGGGGAGAGCGAGTTGCCTCGAAGCCTTACGTTGTCTCCCCGACGCTCCAGACGAGCGCGCAAGTCTTCGGCGCCGCTCCGCCCGACTTTCTGCTCAACACGGTGGTCCTGAGTGGTCCTGCGTTGGCCACGGACCAGGTTCGGGTCGCGCTCGAGAATAAGAGTCCGTACTATATCCAGGCCCACGTGACGCGGAACAAGGAGCTCGGGTCGGCCCGGGTGCAGCCCGGGATTGCCCCGTCGGAGCCCGGTTCGGCCTTCATGCTGGCCAGGGCTTTTCAGGGCGAGGTGGCCAAGGACCATATCGCCAGTCTGCTACCGCACGACCTCCCACCGGGCGGGCGGCTCGAGATGGACCTGCAAGTCCCCCCGAGCGAGTGGGTCGACGCCTTGACGAAGGTCGTTGTCTTCCCCTATTTTCACAACGTCGACCCGCAACTCGCCCCCAAAACGTACCGGAGCGACCGGCCGCTGAACCTGACCCTCGAGCCGCAACGCCTGGCCACCGGAGCCGCGACCTCGACGACCGTTCGGTGAGGGCTGGATCTCGGCCGATCAGGCGGGTTGAAGGCGGATTCCGTCGTCGGTGGGGTTGAGCTCATCGCGGTGATGGGTCACGCGGTCGCGGCCGTGTTGCTTCGAGCGGTGAAGGGCCTGGTCGGCAGCATCCACAAGTTTGGCTGGGTCCATGCAAGGCGAGGTCATGGTGGCGACGCCGAAGCTCGACGTGATCGGTCGTAGGGGCCAGGCCCAATCGGCAATCGCCTGTCGCAGCCGCTCGGCGACCTCCCGGCTGCCATCGGCGGTGGTCAGCGGCATGACCACGACGAATTCCTCGCCGCCGTAACGCGCCACCAGGTCGCAGGCACGGACATTGTTGCGCAGGATGTCGGCAATCCGGCAGAGCACCTCGTCTCCCGCCCGGTGACCGTAGAGGTCGTTGTACGGCTTGAACCGGTCGACGTCGAGGATCGCCAGCGACAACGGTTGTTCCTGCCGCAAGGTCAGCGCCGCCTGGGCTTCCAGGACTTCGAGGAGATGGCGGCGGTTACTCAGGCCGGTCAGCGGGTCGGTCGCGACCAACTCGGCGAGCCGCTCGTTCTGGTCACGAAGCGCGACGAACATCCGCTTGGCCTGGACGGTCCGGTCGAGGAGGACTTCCTCGGCCGTCAGGAGCCGGCGGGCCACGGTCATTCGCGCGGTGAGGTCACGCGGCTCGACCGGCTTGGCCAGAAAGTCGTCCGCGTCGGCCGGCAGTTCCTCCACTCCCTCCGTGTCCCGTTCCCCGGCGACAATCAGGTAGGTTGCCGCCAGGTCGGCGTCTCCGCGAATCCGCCGACAGAGTTCACGGCCATCGATCCAAGGCAAGTTCCAGTCGGCAATCACGACCTGGACGCGATCGCGTCGGATTCTCCGCCACGCTTCGTGGCCGTCAGGAGCCACGCTCGCGGCATGGCCCATCTCCTCGAGAGCCTCTCTGAGCAGGTGAGCCGAGGCCCGGTTTTCGTCGGCGATGAGGACGGTCAGGCCCTGGTGGGGTGACGATCCGCTGAACCGGAACGGAACCGGGACCGAGCGTTCCCACGGCTTGGTCGCCGTCCGCTTCCGCGCGCGATCGGGGGCGTCTTCGTGATCGTGATCGGAGTGGGTCGGCTCCTCGTGGCGTGGTCTGGTCGGAACGGGGCGGAGCAACGCGGTCTGGTTCGACCGGTCCGGGTCGCTCCCCGTTCGCCTTGCTTGGAGGCGGAGGAACGTTTCCACGACCGAAGGATCGAGGGCCGTTCCTGCGAGCAAAGTAATGTGTTCAATCACACGCTCGAGTGGCCATCCCTTGCGATAGGGGCGATCATAGCTGAGCGCATCCCAGATGTCAGCGACGGTGAAGATCCGCGCGGCGAGCGGGATCTCCTCGCCGGCCAGGCCGCGCGGATAGCCACTGCCATCCCACTTCTCGTGGTGGCAGTACGGAATGTCGATCGCCGGCCGGAGAAATTGGATCCGGGAGAGCAAGTCCCGGGCATACTCCGGGTGCCGTCGCATGATCTGCCACTCTTCCTCGTTCAGCGGGCCGGGCTTGAGCAGGATGCGGTCGGGGATACCCATTTTGCCGATGTCGTGCAGCAGGGCACCCCGACGAATCTGGATGATCTCGTCCTGGCTGACGCCCATGGCCCGGGCGAGCCGAACGGTCATCTCGGTGACCCGCTGGCAATGGCCTTCGGTCTCCTTGTCGCGCAAGTCCAAAGCGTGAGACCAGCCCTCGATCGTGGCGTCGTAGGCGAGGGTCAGCTCGGTATTGGCGCGGCGCAAGCCTTCGTAGAGGTTTACATTCTCAATGGCGATGGCCGCCTGGTTCGCGAGCATTTCCAGGAAGTCGGTCCACTCCTGATCGATCTCGAACGGAGCGCGGTGGAAGACTTCAAGGATCCCCTTGACTTGCCCCTTGGCCAATAACGGGACGGCGTGGTAGGCGACGAAACCCTCCCGCGCGAAATCCGCCGCGCGAACGAAGGTCTCGTCGGTCCGGTTCAGGTCCGCGACATGCAGGGAGCGATGTTCCAACGCCACCCGTCCCCCCCTTGGCGGCAGAGCGGCACCTGGGAATCTTTCATCGCCTCCGTCTGAAAGCCCCAGGACGCGGAGGTTTCCAAGGTCTGGGTCTTCGCGTCGAGCAAGAGGAGCGCACAGGCATCGACATGGAGCTGGAGTTTGATTTGATCGAGGACAAAGCCGAGGATCATCGGGAGGTCGAGACCGGCCGTAATCGCCGAGTCGATCATCCGGAGCGAGGCGAGTCGTTGCAACCGCCGCTCGAGCCGCGCGTTGAGGGCCAGGACTTCCGCTTCCGCATGCTTCCTGGCGGTGATGTCGGTGATCGACCCCGACATTCGCGTCGCCTTTCCCTGTTCGTCCCAGATCGCCTGGCCCCGGGCGTGGAACCAACGATAGGCGCCGGCCTTGTTGCGGAGCCGATACTCCACGTCGTAGGGAACCTGCCTTATCAGATGTTCGCTGAACGCGAACATGACCCGCTCGCGGTCCTGGACGTGAAGCAGGGCCACGAACCGCTCCATCGTGTTCTCGATCTCGTGATCGTCGTACCCAACCAATTCCTTGAACCGCGGAGAGAGATAGAGGCCGTCGCTGTCGCAGTTCCAGTCCCAGAGCCCGGCGCTCGATCCGCGCATCGCCAGGGTGTAGCGTTCCTCGCTGATCCGCAGGTCCCGCTCCGCCCGTCGCAGTTCGGTGACGTCGACCGCGATCCCGCCGATGAGGATTTGTCCCGAGCCGTCGTCGAGCGGATATTTCAGGCTAATCCAATCGTGAGGTTGGTCGACCTGGTCGCAGGTCGCGGTGGCGGCCTCGACGAACGTACGCGTCTCGAGCACTTTGCGGTCGCTCTCCGCCAGGAGCTCCGCCGTGGCTCGGCCTCTCAGCTCCTCATCATTGCGACCGAGCAGCTCCTCGATCGGCTTGCCGAGGAGGTTGGCCCAAGCCTTGTTGCCGTAGAGGTAACGCCCTTGGTCATCCTTGATGAACGTCACGGCCGGATTGTGGTCCATGAACGCCTGGAACCGGGCCTCGCTTCGGGCCAGAGAGCTCGAACGCTCCCGGAGCGTCGCCAGGGCGATTTCATAGGCGGATGAAACCGTAGACAGTTGCCGTCGTGTAATAATGAAGAGGACAATTCCGAGGACGAGCGCCGCGATTCCGGTCGAAATCAACCCGGCACTCGCGCGAGTGCGTGTGGACTGGCCGTGGAGTTGGCCCTGGGCCTTCTCGTCGGCAATGCACGCGCTGAGGAGGTTGCGGACCCCGTCCATCAGCAATTTGCCTCCCGGGTTCAGGTCGTTCGTCGGGAGGGCGTCTAAACCTTCTTGCTTCAATGCGATCGCCTGCTCGGCATCACGATGCCATCGCCGGGTCTGTTCCCGGAGCCGCGCGACCCGTTCCGCCTGAACCGGTTCCTCCGCGACCAACCGGGCCAGTTCGTTCAACGAGGTGTCGACGGCGCCGCTCGCGGCCCGGTACGGTTCGAGAAAATCAGGCCATCCCGTGAACAAATATCCGCGCAGGCCGTTCTCCAGGTCCAGTAAGAGCATCTGGACGAGATGGGCCTGGTCGACCACGCGATGGGTGTGCTCGACGCGCTTCGAGGTGCTGAGCAGCGAAACCGTCGACGTCAAGAAGATCACCGCGAGGATCGCCGTGAGCGCCAACGGGAGGACGATCACCTGGATCAACACGGACCGCGGGAGGCTCGGCGTCCTTTCCCCAGGCGAGGAACTCGAGTCGAGGGCGGGATCAGGGGTTGTGGTCGCCATCAGCAGCTTTTCCGGTGGTAACCATCGAATCGCACCGATCGCATTGCAACGCGATCGGTGCGATTCGTCAGCGAGTCCATGCCGAGCAAACGTTCACTTCTCGATCGGTTCGCGCATTCTCCCCTTGTGAAGTTAGGCCATGGTTTGACCTTTGACAACCGACCGCAAATTGCGGGTTCCCGAGTGCGTGGCGGCCCGCCCGCGGTCTGCCTGGGGGGCGACTGGACTGGGAAGCGAAGTTCTCAGAGGGCGCTGGCGTCGATCACTTCACCGCCGGCCTTCGTCGCGAGGCCCCACCAGGTAGCCGGGTTGATGCCGTCCTTGATGAAGCGGACCGAACCGTCGAGGAAACCGACGTTCACGCCGCCCGGATGGAACGAGCTGGCGCCGACGCACAACGTCGAATACTCCACCGGCAGTGTCTGGCTCTGGAACAGGCAGGCTTTCAGGTTCGGCGTCATGATGTGCGAGTAGCCTCCCCCTTGGGCGGCGGAATCGGAGCCCCAGATCCGTCCTTTGTAGTCAAACTCGGCGAGGGTTGTCGCGATCTTGCACGCGTTCAAATAGGTGTCGAGGGGGACGTAGGCGTTCGTCGTCGGCGCGGGCAAGGCCATCCGGTAGACCTGGTTCGGACCTTCGATCGTGGTCCCGTTTTTGCCTCGCACCATCTCACTCCAGAGGGCGGTGTTGGCCGTTCCATCGGTGATCCCGGCCAGGGTGACGATGGGCGCAAGCTGAGCGACACTCGGTACGCTGGCGGCTCCCATGAAGTAAGCCGGGCCGTCGTACCGACCGCCATTGTTGGTCGGGGTCGTCCCCAGGTTGTTGGGATAGCTGGTATAGCCGACCTGGCGAGGCCCGGGGCCGTTGACGGGGTAGGTTCCGCACGGCACGTTCCCATCCGACGGACAGAGGAAGGTGCTGACCATCGTCGTCAGGCAGGTGGCATTTGGCGCCGACTCCTGAAAGAAGGACATGTTCAGGGTATTGAACAAGGCGCCCTGTTCGAGGAAGGGGAGGATTCGCACCTTCATGCTGAAGTTGTTCGACCACTCGGGGCCGGTGGCCGCCGCCGGCGGTAGCGCGTTGTTGATGTCGCAGTAGCTCTGGACGGCAAGCCCGAGTTGCTTGAGGTGATTCACGCACTGCACGCGACGCGCCGCCTCGCGTGCCGCCTGAACGGCGGGCAAGAGCAAGGCGATCAGCAGGCCAATGATCGCGATGACGACCAGGAGCTCAATCAACGTGAATCCGCGACGGTGTGGCCGTTCCGTGAACCAGGTCGTCATCGTACTCACCTCCGTCCCGAGGTTGCTACGTGGAATCACCCGCGAAAGCTCCCGCGGTCTGGCTTGGGGGCACCACATACGCCGCTAGACGCAGTAGACGTGGGCTGGACGTCGATAGCGAGCGTCTGGAGCGGTTTGGCCGAACGAGGCCCTTCTCGAATCCCCCCCCAGAGAAAGCGTACCATTCTTGTCTTACAGTTGTAAATTGCAGGGTCGAGGATTTCGAGGCGGCTCGCCCGGACCAGAACGGGATCGGAATCCCGGCCTTTGATCCGGAGCGAGGCCGGTTCGCCCTTCCGGACTTACGAAGCTTTGTCGAGCTGCTCCGCCAGGGTTTCCGCCTGGGTCACCATGTCATCAAGGAGCCCCATTCCGAGTTCCCAGAACGACGGGTCGGTCACGTTGACCCCGAGCTTGGCGAGCAGCCGGTCGGGCGAGTCGGACCCGCCGGCGGCGAGCAGCTCGAGGTATTTGGGGACGAACGAGGGGCCTTCCTCCTGGTATTTCCGGAACAGAGCCAGGACGAGGAGTTCTCCGAAGGCATAGGCATAGCAGTAGAACGGCGATCGGATGAAGTGGCCGATGTAGAGCCACCACGAGCTGTATCCCTCGGTGAGCCGGACGGCGTCGCCATGCATCGGCTGGTTGGCGGCCACCCAGAGCTGGTTGACTTGCTCGGTGGTCAGCTCGCCCTGCTCGCGACGCGCCCGGTGCAGCGCCTGTTCGAACCGGGTGAGCACGACCTGGCGGAAGACCGTGGCGAAGCTGTCCTCGATTTTCCCGCAGAGCAGGGCGAGCTGGGTCCGCGGGTCGGGGTGGGTCGCGAGCAGTTGCTGGAAGGTCAGCATTTCACCGAAGACGCTGGCGGTCTCGGCGGTCGTCAGCGGCGTGTGGCATTGGAGGTAGCCGACCTGGCGCGAGAGGTACTGATGGAGGCCGTGGCCAAGCTCGTGCGCCAGGGTCATCACGTCCCGGAGCTTGTCCGTGTGATTCATCAGGATATACGGGTGAGCGCTCGGGACCGCGCTGCTGCTGAAGGCACCGCTGCGCTTGCCCGGCCGCAGCTCGGCGTCGATCCAGCGCTTGTCGAAGAACTCGCGGATGATCGCTCCGGCTTGCGGGCTGAACTCGCCGTAACTCGCCTCGACGATCTGGCGGGCGGTCGACCAGTTGCATTCCGGCAGGTCGGAAAAGAGGGGCGCATAGCGGTCGTAGTCGCTCAAATCCTCGATCTTCAGCAGCCTGGCCTTGAGCCGGTAGTAACGATGGACCGTCGCGTGATGCCGCTCGGCCGCGCTCAGCAGTGCTTCCACCGTGGCGTCGTCGATCTCGTTGGCCAGGTGGCGTGAAGCCATCGGGCTCGAGAAATGGCGGAGCTCGCAGTCCGACTTATGGTCGAGGACCACCGTATTGAAGATAAAGGTGAGGAGACGCGAATTGCCTTGCAGCCCCGCCGTCAGGCTGGCCGCGGCCGCCTTGCGGACCGCGCGGTCGGCGTCGTAGAGCCTCGACAGAACTTGTTGCAGGCTGAGCGACTCGACCTGGCCGTCGTGCTCGTACGGGCAGGTCAGCGACGAGAGGGTCTCCTCGAACAGCCGGACGAACGCGGCGCGGCCGGTGACCCCCTTCTCCTCGAGAACTTTTTCCTCCGCCTCACCGAGGTAGTGGGGGCTCCAGGCCCGCTTCTCCTCCAGGTAGTGGCGATACCGCGCCAACTCGGGCGCCTTGAGGAGCGAGGCGACCACGTCGTCGGCAAGCCGGATCAACTCCAGGTCGAAGAAGATCAGGTGCTTGTTGGTCGCGACCCGCTGCTCCCGGGTCCGCGCGAGCAAGGCGCCGTGCTTGGGATCGTCGGTCTTCGCGGCGTGGAGCAGGCTCGCGTAGACGCCCGATCGGCCCATCTGCTCCGAGAGCGCTTCCAACTCGACGATCGCGGCCAGGAGCAACGCCGGCGTGGGCCCCCCCGCAACCGCGATCTGCCCGCGGTACGATGCCTCGAAGGCACGCGCCCGGTCGAGCGACGCATTGAGGTCCTGCTCGATCCGGGGATCATCGAACCCGGAGTAGAGGTCGTCCAGATCCCAGGTGATGCCGTCCGCACTGCTGGCCGCTCGTTCCGATCGGGTCATGATCGTGCTCGCTCTCCACTTCCATCATCCATCCAATCCTCAGGCGGATTCCCTCGGATTTTCCGATTGTACACCAACGAACGCCTCGGAGCCCGGGGCGAGGTGCTCGGTCGGTTGCGACCACCAATGCCGATCCCTCGCACTTCCCTTGGACCTCGGTCTTAATCGAGTTCATTTCCACCGTTACTGACCGTTCGCGATGGATTTGATTGATGCACCTGGCCGTTCTCGTTACGATGTTGAAGAATCGTTGGATCTTGGTGGGGCGTGCGTAGGTCGTTCTGGCTGTTCCCTATTCGAGGGTGAGGTGATCATGCTGCGGATCATGGGGGGGCGAACGACCACGTGCGCGGGGGTAACGCGGCGGGAACTGCTCCGGGCCGGCGGGCTTTCTCTCTTCGGGAGCATGACCCTGCCGCGGTTGCTCCGCGCCGAGGCGGAATCGCCCGCGGGCCGGGCGCCGGGTCGGATCCGGTCGGTGATCCTGATCAACCTGTACGGCGGGCCCAGTCATCTCGATATGTTCGATATGAAGCCGGACGCCCCGGTCGAGATCCGCGGCGAGTTTCAGCCGATCGCGACCTCGCTCCCCGGTCTGAGCATCTGCGAGCATCTTCCCCAGACTGCGAAATGGATGCATCGGGCCACCTTGATCCGGTCGGTGACCCACACCTACAACAGCCACAACCCGTATGCCGTGTTGACCGGATTCACCGGGGGCAACGACCAGGAGAACTACTTCACCAAGCGGAGCGACCATCCCGGGATCGGCGCGGTCTGCCAGTACCTGGGCATCGAAGCGCCCGACATGCCCTGTCATGTTTACTTGCCGGCCCACCCTGGCTACAGCCAAGGTCTCCGCAGGGCGGGGCCGTATGGTGGCTACCTCGGGCGGCGATTTGACCCGCTCTTCTCGGTCTGTGACCCGACGTTCGACCGTGAGTTCAACCAGGACAAGGAATTTTACAACCCGATCGCGCCGTTGGGGGTTCCCAGGCTCCCGTCGCTTGAAGACTTGCCCGGCGTGACGATCGAGCGATTGCAGCAGCGTCATTCGTTGTTGCAACAGATCGACCGGGCCACCGGCCAACTCGAAGCGGTGGGCGACGCCAAGAACCTCGATCACTTTCAGCGCAAGGCGCTCTCCCTCCTGGCCTCGAACCGAGCCCGGGCCGCGTTCGACCTGTCGACCGAGCCCGCGGCGGTGCGCGATCAATACGGCTCCTCGCTCTTCGGCTCGAGCGCCTTGATTGCGCGGCGACTGGTTGAGGCGGGGGTCACTTTCGTTGCCGTCACCACCGAGTCACGCGGCGGCGGGCACTGGGATTCCCACAGCAACAATTTCGGCATGCTCAAGTCGTTCAACCTGCCGAACCTCGATCAGACCGGCACGGCCTTGATCGAGGATCTCGACCGCCGCGGCCTGCTCGACTCGACCCTTGTCGTGATCATGGGGGAGATGGGCCGGGCGCCTAAGGTCAATCGCACGGCGGGTCGCGACCATTGGCCGTTGTGCGGTTTCGCCCTGCTGGTGGGGGGCGGAGTCAAGGAAGGATTCGTCCTGGGGGGGAGCGACAAGTCAGGGGCCTATCCCTCCGACCACCCGGTGACCCCCGGCGACCTGGTGGCCACGCTCTATCATCTGCTCGGGGTCGACCCCGAACTCATGCTCCCCGACCTCACCGGCCGGCCAATCGCGATTGCCCACGGTGGTCGGCCGATCGAGGCGATCCTTACCTGAAAAATTGAAGATTTTAACCACGAATGACACGAATGACACGAATGAAAACAAGAGATAAAAAATTCAAAATGATGATGATTCGATTTTGAATTTTATACTTCTGTTCCTATTCGTGTCATTCGTATCATTCGTGGTTGAAAATCTGGTTCTTGAACCGTCTTAGCGAGCGACTGGCAAGACGACCGGGTCGCTGGCATCGCCCGCCCGGCTCACGGCGGTGACGGCGACCTGGGAGGCCGGCTCTTTCTCGTCGTCAGCGACCACCACCGGGCCGTTCGCCGCGGGATGGAGTGTGACGGACCAATTTTGGCCGTGGCGAGTCGAGACGGCCCAGAGGAACGGTGCGGCTCCCGGGCCGGCCTGGACGGTGAGCTCGAGCTTGCCTTGGTTCTTGTCCTTGCCCACGTGGACTTCGACGCGAGGGAGACCGGGCGCGGGGAGCTTGAGCCAGGGCGATGCCGGAATCAGGGCCGGCTCGTGATAGAGACCTTTCTTGAGGAGATCGGCGAAGCTTCGCTTGTTGTCCAGGAGCGAGCGCATGCTGAAGAAGATCTCGCCGGTCGCTCCCGGGGTCTTGCGGATGATCTCAACCTGGCCGAGAAGCTCCTCGGGGGCGTAGCTCGTTTTGCCGTTGCCGATCCGGCTGGACGAGAGGCCCGGCCAGATGTGCCGCTGCGCCTGGTTTTCCTCAACCCAGTGGTTCAGAAGCGGCCGGAACGGCTGGCCGGGGGCGTCGATCTTCCAGTACAATTGCGGTGAGAAGTAGTCGCACCAGCCTTTGTTGAGCCAGAGCACGGTGTCGGCATAGAGCTTGTCATACTGGTCGAACCCGACGACCCCCTTGGGTTGGCCCGGCCTCGGGATTCCGAACGGGCTGATGCCGAACAGGACGGCCGGCTTCTCCGCCTTGATTCCCTGGTAGATGCGCTCGATCAGTTGATTCATGTTCTCCCGGCGCCAGTCGCCGCGCGTAAGCTTACCTCCCGAGGCCTGGTACTTCTTCCAGCTCGGGTCGTCGGGAAAGTCGAGCTCTTTCGTCGATTGGGGGTTCGCGGGATCGATAATCGGATAGGGATAGAAGTAGTCATCGACATGGATGCCGTCGACGTCGTAGCGCTTGACCACGTCCATGAAGACGGCCAACGTGTGGTCACGCGCTTCCGGCTCACCCGGGTCGAGCCAGAGGAAGCCGCCGTATTCCTTGGTAAGGTCGGGGCGAGTCTTGCTGATATGGTCGGCCGATTCTTTGTACTTGACCCCTTGGAGCCGGGCGCGGAACGGGTTGAACCAGGCATGGAGCTGAAGCCCGCGCTGATGGGCCTCCTCGACCCAGAACTGGAGCGGATCATAGAACGGGTCGGGCCGCTTGCCCTGCTCGCCGGTGAGGAACGCCGACCAGGTCTCGAGCTTCGAGTCGTAGAGCGCGTCGGCCGAGGTGCGGATCTGGAGGACGATCGCGTTCAGGTTCAGATCGCGGGCACGATCGAGGATCGCGATCGCCTCGCGCTTTTGGACCTCGGTGGCAAGGCCCGGCCGCGAGGGCCAGTCGATGTTTGCGACCGTCGCGACCCAGGCCGCTCGGAATTCGCGGGGGAGCGGCGGAGGCTGCTGGTCCGCCCCCACCGCGATCCCCGTCGTGGTCGACCCGATCAGGGTCGCGAGTGCGAGGATTGCCAGACTTGAAGGGAATTTCAAACGTGCCATTGGTCTCATCTTGTCTCGTCTCATTTCGCGTCGGCTGACGCATTCCTTTGGGGGGGAAACAATCCGATGCTCGATCAATCCTGAATCCTGAGCAGGAAGGCAATCAGGTCGGCCATTTCGGCGGGGCCGACGGTTTTCTCCAGTCCTTCGGGCATCAGGGACTTGCCCGTGCTGGCGATCTCTTCGACGTTCCGGCGGAGGATCGTCTGCTCGACTCCTTCGCGGGCGCGAAGGGTGACGCCTGAGGGGGTTTCCGAGGCGACGAGTCCGGTCACGACCCGGCCGTCGTCGAGGGCCACGCTGTACTCCAAAAACTCGGGAGAGACTTCGCGGTTCGGGTCGAGGATGTTGACCAGGATCTCGTCGGGGGTTCGTTTGCGGACCCCCGCGAGGTTCGGTCCCACCGCGTGCCCGCGCTCGCCCAGCTTGTGGCAGGCAAAGCATTCACGCTCGAACACCACTTTGCCCCGCTCCGGATCCCCGGGGCGGTCGAGAGCCACCTTGTACTTCGCGATCGCCTCGGTTCGAGGGCCGGGAGTTTCACCTCCGAGCAGAGCTTGCGCTTGCTTCAGGATCGCGGGATCAGTGTCCTTCAAGAGGAGCGCCCGGCGGACCGGCGGGATCTGACTGGCCGGGACGATCCCCGCCTCCACGGCCTTCAGCAGCGGGGTGATCCAGGTCCGTCGCCCGAGCAAGAAGCCGACGACCTCGCTTCGGAGTGGCGGAGTATACCCTTTCCAAGGGGCGAGCAAGAGGTTGGCCACCTCGGGGCGATCGAACCCGGCAAGTGCCCGAACCGAAGCCCCTTGCACGTCGAGCGGTTGGTGCGGGTCGAGCAAGGGGGCCAGAATGGTCCGGGCCGCCTCGAAGTCGCCGCGGCCGAGCAACGTGATCGCCTTGACTCGCTGCTCGGAGGGGACCGAGCCGTCGGGCGCCCGGGTGGCGGCGTCCTTGAACAGTCGATCGAGCCAGGCGGCCGCGGTGGGAGAGGCGCCCATCCGGAGCTCCGAGAGCCGGCGCTTGGTCCGAGCGATCCCGTCTCCAAACCCGAGGGCCACCTCGATTCTCGCCTCGTCCGGTTCCCCGGTCGCGAGCGCGTTGAGGAGGCGGCCGATCTCCTCGGTCTGAGCGCGAGCGCCGACAACGAGGGCGAGCGGGCGAAGCAGGGTCAGCCCCTCCGCGCTGGCGGCGAAGCCGCGATCGCCCCAGAGGCGTTCGAAGAGGCCGGCGGGGCTGGCGATCGCGGAGCTGAGTACCGCCGTCCGCACCCAAGGGTCGGCCGCGTCGCGCTTGGCGATTGTGGCGAGACCTTGGGCGGCTTCGTCGCCGGGGAACTCGCCGAGTGCGAGGGCGACCTCGAAGCGGACCCGCAAGTCGGGGTCGGCGGCCAGCCGCAAGACCTCGGCGCGGAGCGATGGCGACTCGCCAAGCCCTGGTTTGGCGAGCTGCACGGCCTGCTCGCGGATATGAGGCGACGGATCGAGAGTTGCGGATTTGAGGTCATTTTCCGTGAGCGCGTCGAGCCCCGCGAGCGAGTAAAGCGCGTGCAGCCGGGCCCGCGGATCCGTGGCATTGCGACTGAGCTGGTTCAGAAGCGGGATCGCCGTCTTGTCCTGACGTTCGTAGAGCAGGCGGTGGGCGGTGTCGCGGTGCCAGGCGTTCGGGTGCTCGAGGAGCTGGACCAACTCGGGGGTTGTGGCCTGGCTCAGTCGAGGCGTCTGCCGACGCTGAAACTTGGGAGGAGCGAGCCGGTAGATCCGCCCTCGATCCTCGCCGCTCCGCAGGTCGAGGAGCGCGCGAATGTCGTCGGGGATCGACCAGGGGTGCTCGATCGTCTCGCGGTACATGTCGAGCACGTGCAGCGTCCCGTCCGGGGCATTTACGAAGTTGACCGGCCGGAACCAGGTGTCGGTCGACGCGAGGAACTCCGCGTTCGGGTCAGCCCGGCGGGCCCGGAAGGTCACGCCTTGCGGTTCGACCGCCATCCGGTGGATCAGGTTGTTGGCGACCTCGCCGAGGAACAGGTTGCCTCGATACGACTCGGGGTAGGCATCGCCTCGGTAGTCGGTCACTCCGCTCGACGAGGTGAGGTAGCCGGCGCCGACCAGTTCGCTGCGCGGCATCGCTTTGCCGACCGCGGCCCAGCGCCTGGCCCGCAATTCCCGCCAGGGTTCGGGGGGCTGATCCGGAACAGGTTGATGGCGTCGCCGGCGTCGGCCGAGTCGTTCAGGGCGCGGGGGACGGGTAAGTACGGGTTGCGTGCCATGTCACGGGCGGGAAGAACGACGTGTTGGGCCGGGTTGCGGATATCGCAGAGGAAGCGATTGCCCCAATCGTCGAAGGTGTTGCCGAAGCGGGCCCCTCCGGAGATCGCCTCGAATTGATCCGATCGCGGATCGAACCGGAAGTCTTTGCGGAGGATATCGACTCCCCCCGCCTGCTTGGAGTCGGCGGGATGAATCTGGCCGCCGTTGCTCGACCCCGCGCCGTAGATCTGGTGGTCGAGGCCCCATTGAAGGTTGTTCATAACGGCCTGAACGTTGTATTTGCGGAACCCGGTAAAGACCCGGCGCCGCTCGTCGGCGCGATGGTCGCCGTCGGTGTCACGGAGATACCAGAGGTCGGGTGTGGCGGCGACGAACAGGCCCCCCTTCCAGACGGCGAGGCCGGTTGGCCAGGAGAGCTTGTCGGCGAAGATATGGCCTTCATCGAACCGGCCGTCGCCATCGCGGTCGATCAGGAGCCGGACCCGTCCGATGGGAGGGTCGCCCGCATTCTCGGCGAATGGCTTGTCGTTTTTGGGGTCGACGTGGGGGTAGTCGCTCATCTCCACGACGAAGAGCCGGCCATCCTCGTCATAAGCCGCGGCCACCGGGTCCATAACCAGGGGTTCGGCGGCCAACAGGTCGAGCTGGAACCCATCGAGGATCCGGAATGACTTGAGGGCGTCGGCCGGTTCCAGCGGCTTGGTCCGGGGCAGGGGAGCATCCGCCCCAACAACCGCGAGCGCCGTGAGGATGAGTCCGGTAAGGAGTGACCGTTTCACAGCTAGGGATTTCCTTGGGTCGACCGTAATCGTGATCGCCAAACGAAACCCCATTGTAGGGAACGCGCTGAAGAAGAGAACCACCGAGCCCCAACGAACCGGCGACGTGCGCTCAGCAGGCTCTGACGGCTTGGGATTCGATTGTGCGATACGTCGATTCAGCGTCCTTTTCTGGGTGAGGTGACCCGGAAAAGCGAGCCATCCGCGGATTCTGGCTGATTATGGGATCTCAAGAAGGGTCTGGCGGGCAAAGTCGGTTTCCTGGTTCGCAAGGCACTTGATCGCCCTGGCGAGTCGGATGAAAAGAAGTGAAGCAGGGTCGCCTGCCTCACTTCCTCACGATCGACCCGCAAGTCGCGATCGCCCTGTCCCAGTTCATTCGGCGTATTGACGAGGGCGCTGGTGTCCAGAAAGTAGAGCGGCACCGTTAGCGACGCTCACGGATGACGGTTTCCGACAACGGCTCAGCCTGGATGGGAACCGCTTTGCGGTTGCGGTACGCCGATAAATCGCGGATCGGCGGTTTGAGCTCACTCAGCAAACCAGCTTCGACCAGCCTCTGCTGCAATGCCTCGTCCGCTGCCGCCGGTTCCGTCACTGTGGTGGCTAGCTTGCTGTTCAGCTCACGGCGTAGCTGTCGAGTTTGCTCATGTGATAGCGAGCTTAGGCTGTTCAGCAGATGATTGAATTCTCTCTGCGTCATACCATCGCTCCCGAAAACGGCTAACCTCAATCAGTTTAAGGCATTATCTGCCGAAAGTCGAGTGATAGCGCGGTCTATCGACCGGGGCCAAAACGGTCCTGAAGGTCGCACGCCAAAGTGGTCGGCAACTGTCAGTCCACCTTTGGGAGGCATCCAATGATTGGCGGACATGTACCATTGATCCAGATTCCCGCGCCTACCGGCTCGGCCGGGGGCGGGGCAAGATCCGGTAGGCGTGCAAAACATGTTACTATGTCGTTGCGTCGTGAAAGGTGGCCTCGGGATCAAGCTTGTCGGCCCTCGTCCGGCTCGGCGATCCCGTCCATGACTCATCTGAGGGCGTCGGGTGGTTCGCCCAGCCTGATGTCCGAGGTCACGCAACGACAGGAGGCGTTCCGCCGGCCCAAACTCGTTGTGCGCTGGAGCTACCGTATCGGTGCCGTAGGGCGTTCTCAGTTTGGCTTGGCGGGGGCGGATGTGTTGAGGTCGGTGGGATTGAGGGCGACGGGTGCACCCGAGGCGGGGATCGCGACGCCAGCCGTCCAGAGGATGCCGTTGACGAGGAAGCGCCGGTAGCCTTCTTCGGCAAAGCTCTGGTGCAGGTGGCCCCCGGTGAAGGTGAACGACCGGGCGCCATCGGGGCGTTCGTAGAGCCAGGAGACGATGGCCCCGTCATCAGACTCCTTCGTTTTCGAGTCCTTGGGGGAGACGGTGCGGAGGAGAGCCGTCACCCCTTTTTTCTCCGGTGCGAACCGAAGCCGGGTCAGCCAGCCGTCGTCGACCGAGAACGGGGTGACCCCTCGAAAGATCGGCTCCGCGGAGAATGTCTCGAACTTCGCGACCCAGTGCGCGCGTTGGGAGTAACCCTGTTCCCAGGCGCCGCCGACCAGGCTGCGAACGCGATCCCCGTGTTTTTTGGGATAGTCGGCGGCCTGGTGCAACTGGACGATCCCGACTTCTTTGTCCGCCAGTTTCTCGATCAAGGCGAGCCGATCGTCTTTGAGCAAGGCGTGCTTGTCGCCGCCGTCGAAGAGCATGACGATGGCCTGGGCGCCTTCGAGGGTCTCCGGCTTCTTCGGCCAGTCGATCGCCAGGACCGGAACGACATGCGGCGATTGTCGGAGCAAGTTCATGAGGGTGACGCAGCCGGCGAGATAGTCATGCTCCCCGGGCTTGTACGTGCTGGATCCGGCGATCAACACAATCTTGACTGCGTCGGGGGCCGTGGGTTGCTCTTCGACGTTGATCCCGCTTGGCAACTTGACCGCCGGTTCGGCCGCCCGGCCCGAGGGGACGACCGCTGGCGAAAGGATTGCGGCGATCGCGAGAACGAGTACGCGCCGGGAAGGCATGGTGGATTCTCCGATAGGCAGAGGTCAGCAACGCTCACGTGGCTCGAGTCTTCGCACGACCGACGACTCTTCGCATCGCGAAAGTGGAGCGAGCGACGAATTCGCTCCCGGGCAGCCCGACAGCATCCCATCGATTCGGCTCGGGAGCAAGCCGGTATGTCGAAGCGAACGAGAACTGTTATGGTTTGGAAAATGCAGAATTGATGAAGATATAACGTGATGTAATTGTGATATTTAGTGAAGTCGTTACGAATCGTTGAGACGCAAGATTGAGGGATGCCAAGGAATCGCGAGGGCAACTGCTCCGGTCCGATCGGCGAAGCGTGAAAACTCGGGGAGAGAGGAATCCCCGAAACGGGAGGGGTTTGGTATCGTGTCCTGTGCGCGGACGGCACGTCGCCCCTGCGTTTCCATGCTGAAGGGATGCTGCATCATGACGTTGAAATTTGCGATCGTCGCGGCCTGTTTGGCGGCCGCTCCCCTGGCGGCCGGTGCCGCGGAGAAGATCGACCCCGCGACGATGACCAAGACGGCCAGTGGCCTCCAGTACAAAGATACCGTGGCCGGCACCGGCCAGTCGCCCAAGTCGGGTCAGACCTGCGTG
The DNA here is from genome assembly GCF_900129635.1 of Singulisphaera sp. GP187. Taxonomy (GTDB): domain Bacteria; phylum Planctomycetota; class Planctomycetia; order Isosphaerales; family Isosphaeraceae; genus Singulisphaera. The sequence goes on from NZ_FSRB01000001.1 coordinate 666,220, forward strand.
ATGCATTACACCGGGTGGCTCTGGCAAAATGGGAAGAAGGGGAAGAAGTTCGATAGCTCGGTCGATCGGGGGACCCCGTTCAACTTTGCGATCGGCAACGGCGAAGTGATCAAGGGATGGGATGAGGGGGTGGCGACGATGAAAGTCGGCGGCAAGCGCTTGCTCCTGCTCCCCGCGTCGCTCGGCTACGGCGCTCAGGGGGCGGGTGGCGGGTTGATCCCGCCGAACGCAACGCTGCTCTTCGATGTGGAACTGCTGGGTGTGAAGTGACCGGGGACCACTGATTCGCAAGAGGCCTCGCACGTCAGCCCGACGGGCTGGGCGTGTGGGAGCCGATCGCGGTGTCGCTCCGAGCGAGGCGGAAGATTCGAGAAGCCCCGTAATCCTCGATCACTTCGAGGGGTGCGGGGCTTCTCGCTGCCCCCGAGAACCTTGTCCGCCAGCACTTCATTCTCGAGGCAAAATGGGCCAGGAGTCTCCTCTCCATCCGTCCTGGGGGCGAGTTCGAAGTCCCCAGACGACGAGAAGGGCGACGGTGGTCACTCCCAGAAGCGAAAGCGCCATCCCGATGCGGAACGAGAGCGGGTCATAGCGAAAGACGAGGCGGTGGGTGCCGGCGGGGAGGGCCACTCCGCGCATCGCGCGGTTGGTTCGGAGGATTTCGGCGGAGCGACCGTCCACAGTGACGTTCCAGCCGGGGTAATAGAAGTCGGAGATGACGACGAGACCAGGGCTGTGGAGCACGGCTTTGACCTCGACGCGTTGGGGGTCGTCGCGGGTCACGGTTGCGGTCTCGTCTGGGCCGGGCATGGCGCGAGAGAGGAGTTGGTCAACCTCCTTGGGATGATCGGTCTCGACCCAGGCGATCGTGTGAGGGTCGCGTACCAGGGTGCCCGGGATGTTCCAGAATTCGTCACCTTGGTAGAGCAGTTCTTGCATGATCTTGCCGCGATCGGCCAGCCTGAGCCCGGTCGTCGGGGGCACGAGGTAGGCCCGGTGGACGATCCAGGCCCGCGGGAAGGCGGCCTCGTTGCGGAGGATCCGGTAGTCTTCGGTTGCGCCCCATTGCTTGCGACGCTCGGGGCCATCGAGACCGTTGAACGACCCAGGTGGTGGGTAGAGATAGGTGGAATTCGGGATCATTGACGCATAACCGCGTGAAGAATTGTCCCAGATCAGCCGGCCGGGGACGATGAAATAGCGGGTGTTCCAGAGGTCGAACCCGCGGCGCGGGTAGTACCACACCTGTTCGCTTGGTTTCAGACCGTGAGTCCGCGCTGACTCCTGATCGGGACGAAGCCGCCAAGGCAGGAAGAAAATCCCGAAATCCATGGGTTCAATCGTGTCGTGATAGAACGTGGATTGAACCCGGAGCGGTAGGTTGAAGTTGGGCCGGAGCGTGTCGCGTTCCCAGCGAGTGATCGTGTTGAATTCTCGCGGCAGGCCGGTCTGCGTCCAGCGCGCGGGCCACCAGCGGCCAATCCGTTGGACGCGGAACGGGCCTGGTGACGGGTTCGCTCGCTCTGCCTCCTGGATCAACGCCAAGGCCCGCGGCGTCCCCTCGAAGGCCGACTGGGGCACGGTGATCACGTGGTACGCATTCGCCAGCCCGAGGTCGAGCGTCAGTCCCGCGACTGCCAGAACGCCAGCGAGCCGGGGACGACGAGTGGCGAGCCGGGCGAGGCCGACCGTTGCCGCCGCGACGATGGCCCCGTGGCCGATCCCTCCGCGGAGGTTGGCCAGCGCCTGGGCGACGTTCAGCGGCTCGTCCGACGTCCGCAAGGTCTCGGCGAGCCGATTGAACCAGACTTGGAGCGGACCGGCGCCAATCCAGGATGTCGCGCCTGCGATCAGGCTTGCGGCGAGTAGACCCGTTGCAATGCCGACGGCCCGCCGTGCTCGGCCCGCCACCACGACCTGATCCCAGCCGAGGCCCGCGAGCCCGGAGACGGCCAGTGCCCAGAAGACGAGCAACTTGGGCGGATAACGGAACGAACCGAACCCGGGCAAGATCGAGGAGAGAAACCAGTAGACTCCGCCGTCTCCGTCACGGAGGTAACCGTCGGTACGGACCTGCTGGGAGAAGGGGGGCTCTAGCGGCCCGATCAGGGCGCTCCAGCCAGGCACGCACCGTGCCCAGAGGAGCGGACTTGAATAATACCCGAGTCCCGCCAAGAGGGTTACGGCCGCCACGACGCTCAGCCAGGCCCGCCAGGGGGGGCCGCCTCGGACTCCGAACGCGACTCCCGCGAGCACCAAGGGGAGCCCCCCAAGGTAGACCGACGGCATCCAGACCCGACTCTGGGGCTTCGGCGGTAAGGCATTGAGCCAGGTCCGATAGCCCCCTTCGACCGTCCCGTAGACGTTGGGCCAGAGGGCATCGAGGAACTGGAGGGGGTGAGCGCTGTAGGGATAGGAGTCGTGAAACCCCTCGGACTCCGCCGCGCGGAAGCTCATCCCGGTGTATTCGAGGATCGGCAAGAGCTGCGCTCCGCTGACGGCCAGCGCCAGGATCGCGCCGCCGATCAGCCCGGCCGCCATGGTCGCGAACCTGCGGCCGTCGCGTCCCTGACGGACGCGCAGGGCCAAGATCGCAGCGACGAGCGTCCACACCACGACCACGACGGCTGACTTTGGTGCCTTCCACGGTGGTGGCGTTCCTGGCGTGGCGACCGCCACATCGTGGATCACGCGGGCCGACCACCACGAGAGCGCGAGAAGCCCGCAAAGCAACGGAATCAGACTCAGACCCAGAACGCGAAACAAGGGGCCTATCGCCGACGGAGGCCGTGTGGCCGCCACGCCCACCGCGTATCCGATCGCGCAGGCCAAGGTGAAATAGGCCGCTTCCGGGTCCCCCCCGAGGATCTGGAGCGCCAGGACGATCGCCAAGCCTGGAATCGCCAGGCGTTGTCCGCACCGGACCCAGCGGTCGGCCGTCAAGAACCCGAGCGGGACCCAGGCCGCGCCCACCAGAAAGATCACGTTGCTCGTCTGGCTCAGCACCGGCACGCCGAAGGCGTAGGCCAGAGCGCCGAGGATCGACCCGACGAGGGAGATCCCCCACCCGCGGAGCAGCGTCCTCATCGTCAAGAAGGCCAGGGCCACGTGGCCGATTACATAAAACCGAACGGCCCAAGGGTGGGGCAAAACGAAGAAGATGAACTTCCCTGGATAAAGCACGGCCGCCGTCGGGTTGCCCAGGAGCGGGGTGCCCGCGCTGGCTTCTTGAGACCAGAGCGGCCAGCGTCCGGCGTCCCACTCCTGTTGGACCCGTTCCAGGAGTGGGTAATAGAAATGTCCCGCGTCCTGGAAGGCAAACTGGCGGTCGTGAAAGAGGACGGGGCTGAAAATCGCGATGAGGGGCACGGCGAGGGCCAGGCTCAGGATGGTCCTCCTCCATCCTTGAAAACTGCCTGGTGGAGATTCGGCAGTCGGTGCGTTCGCCATCATCAAAAGAAAACACCCTCACCGTCGGGCTCAAATTGATTGTTGATCAATGAAAAAGTGTGGCTTGATTCGAGTTGTTAGTGAACAGGTAAAGCGACCGACCGCCGCTTTATTGAGGTTTCTTCGCCGCTTTGCCGGTTTGCTCGTACTCCTTATCGAGTTCCACGGAGCCCGGAGCTGGCTTCACCTCGCCTGTGGCCCCGACCTCTTGGGAACTCCCTCCGCAACCGGAGAGTGCGAGGGGCAGGGCGATGACCAGCGAAGGGAGGCACGCAAAACCGATGATTCGTCGTGTCTGCATGAATAGGACAGCCTTTCCATTTGATGGTTCTGGCCACGGCTCGCGAGTGGCCGTGATCCGAGCCCCGTTGGGGTTGGGGAGCGAGGAGGCTGAAACCTAAAAAAAGGAGTGATCGGACCGCATTGGCGTGAGCAGTCCGAATTCACTTCGTGGATAGCACCAGGACCTGGAGCGCAGGACTCTGATACGATCCGAAGCTCACGGATCCTTTGGCAAAGAGTCAAGTTAAGTCGATCACCACCTCAACTCAGAATGCGTCTGAGGAGATGACTTCGCCGCCGGCTTTGGTCCCGAGGCCCCACCAGACCGTCTGGGCGACGCTGTCCTTGATGAACCGGACGCTGCCGTCGGTCAGCAGGGTGTTGACACCTCCGGAGTGCCGGCTGCGCATTGCGTGATTACCGTTTTCGTTGGTGTTCTGACAGTCCATGTTTTTGGAGTTCGGGGGCATCAGCATCGGGACGATCGGGCCAACACCAATGCGGTGGGAGGCCCAGTATTGCCGCGAAGCGTTTTGCTGGCCGGTGGTCCCGGATCTCATCGCGTTACAATTCTGGATGTAGGTTTGCAGAAATCCGACTCCGGCGGGATTCGGCATGACCATGTCGGCACCGGAGCCACTGGCATTGCTGCCCGGCCAGGGGACGCAATTGTAGAATTCGGCGCCGTTATTGGTGGCATTGACATTGTCACCGATCAACGCTTCGCCGAAGGCCACCGTGTTGCTGGTGCCGTCGGTGCAGTCGCGGATTCCATACGAGACTCGGCTGGCCCACATCCCCACGCCGACTCCCGCTTTGCTGATCGCGATGGGGAGATGATTGAACTGCGGCCCCACGCTGGCGACATAATTCGCTCCCGACTTGAAGGTATTACCCCCCGTATCGGACGGGCAGAGGTACGAGGTGACCTGCGTATTTCTCACCGTCGTGTTGGTGACCTCGGGACCACAGCAGGTGACGTTGGCCCAACTGAAATTGAACGCGTTTGAAAGCGCTGACTGTTCCATGTTGCTGAGCAAGTAAACCAGCACACTTGGCCCGTGGCCGTTGCTGGTGGAGTTGCCGGCAAACCCTGTGCTGGGAATGCCGCCGAGCATCGGGAACGCATCGTTGGTCGAGTGATAATTATGCATCGCAAGGCCGATTTGCTTCAAGTTGTTGACACACTGCGAGCGGCGAGCCGCCTCGCGGGCCGCCTGGACTGCGGGTAACAAGAGGGCAATCAGAACGGCGATGATGGCAATGACCACCAGCAATTCAATCAATGTGAATGCCCGAAAATGGCGCGTGCGGAACCATGAGAACGACATGAAATATGCCTCCCAAAGTGAAGACGCCGGTCAAACCGGACAGTGACTGCTCGATTAGTTTAGGAAGTGAGTAAGATCTAGAACCTACATTGGTGTCAAGCACGGGTCAAGGATATTTTCTGATCGCAACGCACAAGATGGGAAGGCGACTTCTTGATCTTGAGGGCTCAGCCGCATGCCGTTAGGCCAAGGCGACTCATCCGATAAGATTCGTTGAAGTTCCCATTGTGGTGGGTCGGGTAAACCTCGTGTGTTTAAACCATTGTGTCTATTGGCGTTTGCGGGGTCTTGCATTAATAAGTTCGTGGACCGTGGTCGCAGGCGTTGGCACTTGTTGGAGATTGTGTTGCGTGGTTTTGGGGTAAGATAAGAAGGTGTCGAAGTCGGTAAGGGATTTTTCGTTCAGCGTGGTCTGGAATTTATTCTGGGCTTAGCCGAGTTTTCAAAGCGGGGAGATTCTTTTGAGAGGACATGGTGGGGCTGTAGACAAGTGGATTCGACGACTTGAAGATCGTTGAGGGGGGGGGCGAGGAATCCGCTTCGGGATCGGGGCGAGATGCACGGGGCGATCGAGTGGAGGTCAGGGGATTTGGGAACGATGACTGGGAGCCGGAGTGAGTACTTCAGCCGATGGGGCGATAGGCTCGTGGCGGGGCTGATTGCCGTGGGCGCCTTGGCTCTGCTGTGGGGCACGTTGAATGACTATGGGATGGCCTGGGATGAGGGATTCACCATCGAGCGCGAAGATCGGCTCCGGGAGTGGTTCGGACGGATTACGGGGGACTCCACCGCGGCGAGTCAAGCATGGTCGCCTCGGCTTTCGAAACTGGAGACCCGGTCGGCCTACCAGCGAAATGCGGGGCTGTCGGTGTGGTCTCCCTGGAGCCCGGCTTCGCTCCGGTTTTACTGGCAGTTTGCGCGGGAGGAGCCGAACGGTCACCCCCCGTTCTATGCCCTGCTCGGGTTGGCCGGCTGGGCTGTCAGCCACTCGTTTTTGGCGGCGCCGGGGTCGTACCGGTTTGGGCCGGCGGTCTTGTTCTCCCTGACGCTGGGGGCGGTCTACGGCCTGATGGCTCGGCACTATGGGCGGTCGGCCGGGTTAATGGCGGCGCTGGGCCTGCTCGCGATGCCCCGGATGTTCGCCCACGCGCACCTGGCCTCGTACGACGCGCCGACGCTTTGTCTCTGGTTCCTCGCCGTGGCGGCCTTTTTGCAAGCGGTGGAGTCGCCGCCGACCGCCGGCAGTCGACTCTGGGGTTGGACGATCGCATTCGGAGTGGCCTGGGGCTGTGCGGCGGCGACCAAGTTCACCGGCTGGTTCATCCCGTTTCCGCTGGTCGCCTGGGCCGGTTTCTACCGCGACCGACGGGCGGCGCGCACCTTGATTCAGGGTGGAATCGTCGCGGCCCTCGTGGTTTACGTGTTGAATCCCACCTGGTGGGCTGACCCAGTGGGGGGTGTGGGGACCTTTCTCCGGTCGAACCTGACGCGGCAGCAGTTGTTGCCGATCCCGACCCTCTTTTTCGGCCGGCTCTATCTCTTTTCGCTTCCCTGGTACAACACCCTGGTGTTGACGACGATCGTGGTCCCTCCGGCGATCCTCGTCCTGGCGCTGGTCGGAGGGGGGCGCTTGATCGCTGGTCGGTTTCGGGATCGGGTGGGCACTCTCTTGCTGGGGTGCTGGGCCTTCTTCATGGTGCTCCGCGCGTTGCCGAACGCACCGGGCCATGATGGCGAGCGGCAGTTTCTCGCCGCGTTCGTGTTCCTCGCCTGTCTTTCCGGGATCGGGCTCGCGACGATCGCGGACGGGCTGGAGCGGTATGTCGGCGGCCGGAGGTTAGCCCGGCCTTTGGTCGCGCTGGTCTTGACCGGCGTCGTCGGCTCGGGCGCCTGGAGTACCTGGCGTTATCATCCGTTGCAGCTCTCGTACTATAATGTGATGATCGGAGGATTGTCCGGGGCCACCCGCGCCGGGTTGGAGCCAACCTACTACTGGGAGGCTGTGACCCCCGATGTTCGCGACTGGCTGAACGCGCAGACCGAGAAGGGGCGTACGCTGGCGTTCGTCTTCCCGGCCGTGACCTTCGAGTACCTTCATCATTGGGGCCTGCTGAAGCCGTATCCGCTGACCTACCGCGGTCGGGAGGCCCGTTGGTTCGTCCTCATGAACCGTCCCGGCCACTTGCAATATCCCGGGAACACTCTCGGGCAATACCTGCTCGATCACGTCAAGCCGGTTTACGTTAAGGCCTTGGATGTCGCCCCAGACGTGCCTCTGATCGCCATCTATGAAGGAAAAGACGCGCTGGAGGCCGACCTGGACCGGATTCGAGGAACCGAAGGGGGGCCTCCGCCGAAGGCGAAGACCGGTCACCCTTCGGATTCTCAAACCAAGTAGGGTGCAATGGTCTGCTTGTGTGCAAAGTATGTCATTGTACACGTGCAAATTTGTCGTAATGGCCGCCGAGTCATCACGGCTCGGGTTGAGGGGCGTCCGGCAGGGGGGAGGACTCGGTGGATCGCTCTGCCTGGGCGGGTTCGTGTTGGCGGCTGCTCAGCGAGTTCCCGAAGAGGTGAGGAATCCGGCCACCGGGCGTGGTCGGGCGAGCGCGGGGCCAGAGCGGGGCGAGGGGGACGGCCGTCATGAGGACCAGGCCGAGCGTGGAGAGCCAGAAGCCGGCGCGGACGCTCGACGATTGGAACCGGAACTGGACGTGATGTCGCCCTTGAGGCACAACGCACCCCATGAAGTCGCCGTAGACCCGGAGAATCGGTTGCGTCTTGCCGTCGACCTTCACGCGCCAGCCGCGGTGGTTGGTTTCGGAGAGGACGAGGAGTTGCTTCGATTCCGTGGTGGTCATGACATCGATCTTGCCGGGCCGGTCGCCGACGAGATCCGCCGCGCCCGGCGTGGCGGGGGGCAAGGGCAAGTCGCGACCCACGAGCGCGGTGATGGCGACGTCGATGGTTTCGATGTCGCGGTTCGGGTCGTCGCTGCGCTGGGTCTGGGTCACGAGCCGGGCCCGGGGCAGGGGGCCGAAGAGGGGGATCCAGGGCTGGCCCCGCTCGTCGTCCGACGGCATGACCCAGCCGACGCCGGCAACTCGCAAGCTCGCGTGCTTGCTGTAGTCGAGACGCTGCCGAGGGGTCATGGCGGAATATCCCGACATGGTCCGCAAGCCCTTCATGATATAGGCGTTGTGCCAGGTGTCGCGGAGCTGGTTGAACTTGACCCGAACCGACGTGTCACCACCGGGCGGGAGCGGCCGAGCGGCGAGGTACTCCGCGATCGTTTGCGGTGGGATCAGGTTTCTCAACTGGAACGCGTAGACGGTCTGGTCGGCCCCGATGAACACGAAGAGGGCGAGCAAGGCGATCCGCGAGCCCCGTGCTGCGCAGGCCACGAGCGCGGTCGCCACGGCAATCAGGGCCGGGCCGGCGAGCATCAGCGGCGTCGCCGCCACGAACTCACCGCGGATGTAGGCCGGCCAAAGTCCCTCCGGCAACCGCGTGGCCAGGCAAGCCAGGATGCTCAGGAGCGGCGGCACGGCCAGGGGCCAGAGTCGCCGCCACGCCGGGCGTTCGCTTCGATCCGCGACCCCGCAGAGCCCGCTGAAGGCGACCGCGGCAAGCAACGCCACGCCCAGGTGGAAGAGGACGAGGTAGCGGGCCGCGATCCGGAACCGACCGACCACCGGGATCTTCGACGTGATCTGGTACAAGGGCGTGTAGTCGCCGAGGGCCAGCACGAATCCAGCGACGGTCATGATTCCGGCGAAGAGGATCAACGGGCGGAGCCGGCCGTACCCTTTGCGGTTTGCGGCCAGCCAGACGAGCAGCGCCGGGATCGCCGCGCCGTAGTAGAGCGAGAACTCGTGGACCCGCCAGTCAAGCATGGAGGGGGCCGGCGGCAAGATTCCGCCGTCGATCGCCATCGGTGGCGTGATGACCCGCGAGACGGTGAGGTAAGGGGCGACCCACTGGATCAGATTCCAGGGGGAGAGCGAACCCATCGCCACGTAGGCCGCCGTGGGCGCAACGCGCTTCGACGCCTGGAACGACTCCCAGAGCGGGGCGATCTGAATGGCCCCGCCGAGGATCCCCAAGGCTTTTGAGACGGCCAGGCCGGGCAACCGCCGCGCGGCCCCGGGGACCTGCCAGGCCAGGACGAGGCCATAGGACGCTTCGCAGACCCCGGAGATCCAGGCAAATTGGACGTGTCCCATCACGATCTGCGACGCGGTCAGGAGCGACAGGAACACCCGTGCCAGCGCCACCTGGCGTCGGTCTTGCGCACGCAGGGTCACGTCGATCGCGAGCAGCAACCAGGGGACGTGGGCGAGCATCGCCAGGACGTTCATGTGCATGAAATGCAGCATGTTGTAGCCGCCCAACGCAAAAACCAAGGCACCGAACAAGGCGGCATCCCGGCGCATCCCCCACCGCGTCGCCAGCACGATGAAACCGACCAGGAGCGCCGGATAGCTCACGAGCAGCTCGAAATTCAGGGCCGGGCCGAGCGAGAGGGTGCTGTAAAGCAGCCGGATCCAGGGATGGTAGGTCCCTCCTCCCTCGCCGGTCACGAAGAACCCGCCGAAGAGGTTGGGGCACCAGGAGGGGTCCTCGCCCTTGGCCAGGCAGTCGGCGAAGAACCATCGCATCGGCAGATAGCCATACGCGAGGTCGCAGTAAACGTAGACCTGGCCACGGAATAACGGCAGGGCGATCAGGGTCAGCATGACGCCCGCCACGACCCAACCCATGCGGAGACGCGTTGTTTCGCCAGGAGGAGTCATAAGCAATCCTTTGCCTTCCGCGGTGCGAGCCGATCCATCCGGGATCAGGTCGAAAAAGCGGCGGCATCCTACGCCAATGTCTTGATATCGTGAAGACCAATCCCAGAAGTGCGGAAGCCGTCGATTTTGCACGACGACCTTGGGGCCGGTCGGAGGCCGGAAATCAGACGCTCAACCCTCCCCCCAAAAAAGAACAAAGACCGGAAATGATCAACGCATGGATGAAGGGAAATGCGGACAAACTTCCGTTATGCGGACTGGCCACGTTCGGGTCCGAGGGTCGCGCATTGGAACTTGTGGGTTTCGATCGCGTTCATGTGCGTCAGGCCCCACTCGCAGAGTGGCTTCAGGACGTCTGCGAGCGAGAGGCCGAGTTCCGTCAACGAGTATTCGACGCGAGGAGGCACTTCGTGGAAGTCCCTGCGGGCGACGATTCCGTCCGCGTCCATCTCCCGCAAGTTTTGAATCAACATCTTTTCGCTGATATCCGTCACCTGGCGTCGCAGTTCGCCGAACCGACGCGCGCCGGGGACGAGGTGCCAGAGGATGAGCGGCTTCCACTTGCCCCCAATGACATCGACAACGGCTTCGAGCCCGCAACCATAACTTCGCCTGCTCATTGTTCAGCCTCCGCGGCGCGTCGGGTACTTACCAAAAGGTAGGTACGCGCCCAGCCGAAAGCAAGGTCTCCCACCCTCGCCGTCCGGTGAACCGGTCATGATCGGCGCGGGGGGTGGCTGCGTGACGATCACGTCCGCGGGGTCTCTCGTCAGGGCGTCGGTGACGGAGAACCGTTCGATCCGAACCGGTTCGTTTGTGGGGCGGCGAACGGCATAGATCCAGCGACCGTCCTTCGAGAACGCGGGGGGACTGAGGAGAACCGGTCCCGAGAACTCGACAGTCTCCGTCTCATCGACCGAAGGCACGCTCGATGGGCCTTCGATTGTCAGCGGTGCCAGCCTGAGTCGATAGTCGCCATCGAATTCGTTGCCGGCGAGGTAGGCGAGCAACAGATGGCCGTTGGAATTCGTCGCGATCGCGGGCAGGTCTTCGACCGTCGTCGACTGGGCTGAGTCCGCGAACCCCTTCGCGATGAGCGGCCCCGCCGCCACGATCGTCGAAGCGTCACGGCTGAGTTGGAGCCACCAGAGCTGAGTTTCGGACCTGCGCCTGAGGACCGGTTGGGTCATGTGCCCTACTGGCGCGGTGGTGAGTGAGACGACAAGTTTTCCGCCGAGCCTCGAGTCAATCGGCCAGTTCGGAGCCGACATGGCGATCAAGCCCTCCGGGGGCTTGGTTTGCCAGGTCAGCGGGCGGGGTCTCAGCTTATCGTCGGTCACCGGATCCGGGCCCCGCCGATCCTCAAACGAGAACCGGTAGAGGCGTCCGTCGCTGCCGGCGAAGAGGATTCTCGCGGTGGTGTCTGGGAACCAGCACGGAGCGCTTGCCGGGAGAACGTCCATCTCGACGTGGTCGAGGACTTCCTTGGCAGGGAGGGCGTACCTTGTCAGGCCCGCCGCCAAGTCGGCGTCAGGGCGGGCCCGCCCCCTCCAGAGGGCGACGAGATGCGTGCGACCCCAATGGTCCTGCCAGGGCGAACAGCCGGCGTAATTAATCAAGGACGCGTCAGCGAGGGCAAAGTGTTCGGTTTTCCCCGCCTCGACGTCGATCATGACAAGGTCGTCATGGCGAGGGTGAAACAGGTACATGTTGAGATGCTGGTGTTGTGGGGGCGTCAGCCGGCGATCGTCAGAATCACGGGCGCCGTACCGTCCCAAGGTGATGGCGATTACGGTAAGGACCGCAATCGTGGTAACGAACAGGCGGGTTAAAACCTTCAGCGGTAACCACACAGTCTCTTTCCCGGAGCAGAGAAGGAAAAAGGGGGCACGCACACCCCAAAAAAGGGTGATCGCCGCCCTTGGCACGGGGTATCGAAGGTCCCCATGTAATTCGGACCTAAACACGAAGTATTTAAAGTGACACAAGAAGATTGTGGCTGGAGTCTGGTCTGCGCCGTGTGCCGCTCTATTCTTGTTCGGTGAATGTTCAAGACTGGAGCAAGGATATCGGGATCTCGTTCCCACGCTCGGCGTGGGAATGCCGTTCTGGCCGCTCCGCGGCCCCACCCGCCGGAGAAGACGACGCGAAGCGTCGCGGACAGAAGTCCCACGCCGAGCGTGGGAACGAGTTTCTCCCGCGAATTTCGGTCTCCGGGGCAGACAGACGGCCCGGTTTCCTGGCGACAGACTCGAATTTCCAGCCAGATTGGTTGCGTGGAGGATTGTGGAAGTGATTGAGGAGAATCATAAGATTCTAAAGTGGTAATACATAGAGTTTATGATATTGTTGTGTGATTTGTGAAAACTGATTGGCGAAAACAATTTAGAAATTAAAATAGAATCGTGTTGTGCGTGGTTTGGGTTTTGCGCGGGCCTGTTTGGTTGCCGTCACCTTCGCGTAGCCGGGGCCGGGGTGGTTCCGCGGAGTGGGGAAGAGCGGTTCACGGTTGAGGGGATTCGGGGGGGCTGGGGCGGCCGGGATTCGAACGGCCCCTATCGCCGAGCGGACAGCCTGGACCCGCGGAACGTCTCTTGTCGTTCGGTGCGTGACGGCGGTTCTGTCATCTGAGGCTCGCCTTTGGCACGAACCTGCGAAGCTTCTCTTGGGCCCGCGATTCGATCTGGCGGACCCGCTCCTTGGTGATCCCCAACTCGTGGCCGAGCCGCTCCAGCGTCAGTTCGTCAGCGCCACCGATCCCATAGCGGCCGATCAGGATCCGCCGCTCGCGATCGTTGAGCCGGCCGAGCATGCTCTGAACGGTCTCCTCGTTGCGATGGTTGTCGCTCTCGAATTCGTAGCTGGCGGCGCGGTGGTCGGCGGTCGCCTCGAACACGAGGTCCTGGCCGGTGACAAACCGGTCGCGGAGGCTCTTCTCCTTGGGGAGCGTGCGGGCGAAGTTCTTGATGACCGCCCATGAGGCGTACGTGCTGAACTTGAATCCGAGCGAGAAGTCGAACTTCTCCACCGCTTGCATCAGGCTGATGTTGCCGTCACTGACCAACTCGAAAAAGTTATTGGAAACGCCCGATCGCTTCTTGGCGATGGAGACGACGAGCCGGAGGTTGGCTCGGATGATCTGGTTCTTGATCGTGTGCGCCTCGGTTTGGAGCCGCTCGACCTCGTCGAGGTCGGCGGTCCGGGCGCGTGCCGGGTCGATCGTCTCGCGGAGCTTGCCGGCGAGGAATTTCAGGTAGTTCATCTTGCGGAACAGATGGGCCTCCTGCTCGCGGCTGAGCAGGGGGACGTCGTAGAGGCTGGCCAAATAGCCCGGGAGGAGTGCGGCTGGCGGTCGGGACCGGGATGCCGAGCGGGGGGCCTCGGGCATCGGCGCAAGGATGATCGCATTGGCGTCGCCGGCCTCGAAACTGGGGTCGAAGATGAAGTCGAGCTTTTGTTCGAGGATTCGTTCCGCCCGGACCTCGTTGATCCCCCGCACGATCGCCGTCTGCGACCGCCCGGACTGCTGCGCCAGGACGGCGACCGAGACTCCCTGACGCCACTGCCCGTAAACGAGCCGTTTGGCCGACTCGTCGAACCCGTTTCGTCGCAACGACGGCGGCGTCCCGTCGGTTCCGTGCGGCCCTGTTGTCGTGCGAGACTTCGTCTTCCGAGCGACCATCGCAGGTCCCCCTTTCGCCTGAATAGGCCCGTTTGCGATCCGGAGCTTCCCGTCCGTTTGCGATCATCGAACCGGCGAGGCCGCGCTTCAGTGCGGTGCGGTTTGACCGGGGGCCTCTTGTTTCCGAACCTGGTTCGTCCCCCGGAAGCACGACCCGATCCGTGAGTCACAAAGGCCTGAGCAGAGAACGTTGGTGAGGCCGATGGGCCGCACCCGGGGGGCAATGGAACCCCTTGATGTCGCATCACACAAAGTCTCGCGAAAAAAATCGGCGAAACCCTTCATCGATATCTTTTGGGCGAGGACCCGTCGGAACGAAAACCGCTTTAAAGCGGTTTTCGATCGGCGGAATCACTGGCAGAGCGACCAGGGTGACAGGGGGCCGTACTCGGCCCCTGGGCTTCTCTCTGGCTCTGGCACCCAGAAGTGAGCCACTCGATGGTGAACCGCTCTCAGCCGTTGGTTTTGGTTTTCTTTGATTTTCTGATGGGGGATCGAAGGGATGCCATGGCCGCTGGGTGCCACGGGTTGCACATCATTCAATATCAAGGAAGACCAGTTCCACCTGCTTAGCGAGAGAAGAGATTCGTCTTGGCGAGATCGATCACTTCGTCACCGCGCCCACTGAGCACGGCGCGGATCATGTACAGGCTGAAACCGATCGCCTGTGATGCGGTGATCGTCGGGGGCATCGCCAGTTCCTGCCGGTTGACGATCACCTCCACAAGGCAAGGACCGTCATGAGCCAGCGCGGTTTCCAAGGCGGGTCGAAGGGCTTCCGGGGCTTCGACGCGAATGCCGAGAATTTCGGCGGATTCCGCCAGCTTGGCAAAGTTAGGATTGACCAACTCCGTGCCATAATCGAGCAATCCGGCGGCTTTCATCTCCAGTTCCACAAAACCGAGCGAACTGTTGTTGAACACGATTAGTTTGACCGGCAGTTTGAGCTGTCGCAACGTCAACAGGTCACCGAGCAACATTGCCAGACCCCCATCGCCGGAGAGGCTGACGACCTGCCGATCAGGAAAGGCGGCCTGGGCACCGATGGCCTGGGGAAGCGCATTGGCCATCGAGCCGTGCGAGAAGGAACCGAGTAAGCGACGCTTGCCATTCATCCGCAAGTAGCGCGCAGCCCAAATTGTGGGGGTTCCCACATCGCAGGTGAAGATGGCGGTTTCCGAAGCCAACTCATTCAACAGCTTCGCCACATATTGGGGATGAATCGGAGTGCGTCCCGGTTCGCCGGTCGCCAGGTCATCGAGTCCCTTCCGGGCCTGGGCATAGTGCTTGAGACAGACATCCAGGTAGCTGCGATCGGCTTTGTCGTTCACCAATGGGGTGAGCGCCTGTAACGTCGCTTTCACGCTGCCGACAAGTCCGAGAGCCACGGGCGTGCGCCGACCGATCTGCTCGCCACGGAGATCGACCTGGAGGATCGTCGCGTCCTTGGGATAGAACTGCTGGTAGGGGAAGTCGGTGCCGAGCATCAGCAACGCATCGCAGTTCATCATGGCATGATAACCCGATGAGAAGCCAAGCAGCCCGGTCATGCCGACGTCGAACGGATTGTCGTACTCGATGAACTCCTTGCCACGCATCGCGTGAACGATCGGGGCCTTCAACCGTCCGGCGATTTCCATCAGTTCCGAATGAGCGTCCGCGCAGCCCGCGCCGCCGAGAATCACGACCTTTTTCGCAACATTGAGCATCCCGGCCGCCTTCTCGAGGGCGTCAACCGGAGGGAGTGTGATGGAGGCGGAGTCGCCGAGTCCCAGGGAAAGCGGTGGAAACGGGCAGTCACGCAAGGCGATATCACCCGGAATGATCACCACGGCCACGCCCCGCTTGGCGATCGCGGTGCGTATGGCGATGCCCAGGACGCGCGGCATCTGTTCGGGCTGCGAAACCAGTTCACAATAGTGGCTACAGTCCTTGAAGAGATGTTCGGGGCTCGTTTCCTGGAAATAGCCGCTGCCGAGCTCGCTGCTCGGGATCTGAGCCGCGATCGCAAGGACCGGGACTCGATTGCGATGGCAGTCGTAGAGACCGTTGATGAGGTGAAGATTCCCCGGGCCGCAACTGCCGGCGCACACGGCAATTTCCCCGGTAAGGTGGGCCTCCGCGCCCGCGGCGAAGGCGGCCACTTCTTCATGCCGTACGTGGAACCAATCAATGGCCTTGCTCTTGCGAATGACGTCGGTCAGGCCGTTGAGCGAGTCGCCTACCACGCCGTAAACGCGCTTCACGCCGGCCGCGATCAAGGTCTCAACAAACACGGTGCTGACGGTTCTCGACATGGCATCTTCTCCGTCGTCTGAGGGGCAGTGTCTTGCAAGTAGTTATATTGCTTCGCATTTTCCCTCGTTCCCACGCTCCGCGTGGGAATGCCGTCTTTGACGCTCCGCGTCATCGGCTCATTCCGAGGCACACGTGATGGGTCGAAGTCGCTACAAATTCAGTAGTATGTTGTTTCTGTACTTCCTAACATGTGCGGTGGTAGGCGGATTGCCCGTGTTCACGCGGATGACGCAGAGCGTCGAAGACGGCATTCCCACGCGGAGCGCTATGCCTTACCCACAAGTGGGGGGCTGGCCCGGTGTCCAGCGAGGGTGATCGGCGCAAGTGCCTGAGAGTCCTCCAGTTGTGGCATCCAGCTCGGGCCACAGCCCCCTTCCGTAACCTCCGGATTGCTAACAACTTACGACTTGTGGGTAAGGCATAGCGCGGAGCGTGGGAACGAGGGAAGCCGTCTGGGTGGCTGGGGTCCGTGCTCGGCCCCCAGCCACCCGGATCGCTCGACCTCTAGTCCACCCGAACGTAAACCGCTGTAACCACCCTGGTAAGGTTAGCCGTGCCGTGCAGGAAAAGGGAATACGGGGGGCTTCCCTTTCGCTTGCTCCCCCGCAAAATCTAAAAGGTGGGTCAACCCATCGCAGCTCCCGATTCCGAGTGCACCCACCTTTGGAGGGGATCGGCCTCGCGTGAGTCTTGCCGGGGCGACCCAGGGCAAGGTGGACTGTCATGGCGGAAGTGTGGCGCTCCCCACGAGAACTCCCCATCGGTTCGCAAGCGGAATCGTAAGGGTCCAGAAGTGTTTTCGCCTGGCGTGAGAGTTGCTGTGGATCTCAAAGGGATGGAGACAAATCCGATCCGGCCCGCCTACAATTTGACGACGAGGTCAGGGTTGCGTCTGACTGGAGGCGAGGGCGACTTGGCGACTCGCGGAGACTCGGACACGCAGAGGGGGATCGACTGGGATGGCTGATTCGCTTGATCGAGGCTCCAAGCCACCGGCCGAATCGCCGGCCGGCTCACCCGGGACCGCGCCGCGGGGGGTCGCGGAACCTTCGTCCGAGCCGCCTGCCCGTCCCGCGGCGACGATCACGACGACCACCGCCCCCCGGTCCGAGCCGCCGGTGCGTTCCGCGTCGCCCTGGCGGAAGCGGATCCTGCTCGCGGCGGTCGTGGTTGGTCTGATCGCAGGAGGGATCGCCCTCATCCCGGAGATCCGGACCGCCTTCAATACGGTCTCGACCGACGACGCCTACATCAACGGCCACGTCACTTTTCTGGCCGCGCGCGTCGGGGGCCAGGTCTCCCGTGTGTTCGTTGATGACAATATGCAGGTGCGACGAGGGGACATTCTGGTCCAGCTCGACCGCGAGCCGTACGAGGTGCAACGGGCGATCCAGCAGGCGGCCGTCACGGCGGCCGAGGCGGGTCTGACCGCGGCGCAAGCCTTGGTCCGTGGCGAGGTGGCCCAAATTCGAGCCAATCGGTTTCAACTGGCCCGCGCGATTGAAGAGGTGAACACCAAGATCGCCGAGCTGCGGTCGAACGTGTCGGCACTCAACAGCCAGAAGGCCACCCTGGACCTCGCCCGAGCCAACCTCAAACGCGGGGAGCAACTGCTCCCGGGCGGGGGGATCAGCAAGGAGGATGTCGACATGCGCCGGCAGGCGGTCAAGGTCGATGAGGCGAACGTCGATCAGGCCCTCCAGGCCATCTATGCGACGCGGGTCGGCCTGGGCTTACCCGCCCGGCCCCCGGAAGGGAACGACCTGAGCCAGACCCCTCCCGAGCTCGCCGAGGATTTCTCGGCTGTGCGTCGGGCCTTGGGGATTCTCCTCCAGAGCGCAGCCCAGTTGGGCTACTCCCCCAGCTCCTGGAACGTGACGCCCAAGCAGGCGATCGAGGAGTTCTACAAGCTCGACCCTGAAGGCAACCTCGAACGGATCTATGCCCGCCTGATTCCCCAGGCCCCGGCAATCAAGCAGGCCGAGGCGAAGTTGCTCCAGGCCCGCCGCGACCTGGCGAAGGCCGAGCTGGACCTTCGCTACTGCGACGTTGTGAGCGACATTGATGGCGTCGTCACGCGTCGAAATGTCAATCCGGGCAATAACGTCCAGGCGGGACAGAACCTGATGGCGATTCGCTCCCAGTCCGAAATCTGGGTCGACGCCAATTTCAAGGAAACCCAACTGGCCGACCTCCGGATCGGCCAACGCGTGCTCTGCAAGGTGGATATGTACGGCCGTCATCGCGAGTTCGAAGGGCGGATCACGGGCTTCACCATGGGGACCGGTCAGACGCTCTCCCTGCTCCCCCCCAGAACGCGACCGGTAACTATGTGAAAGTCGTTCAGCGCCTTCCGGTCCGGATCGAATTCACGCACTACGACCCGCAGAAGGCGCCCTTGTTCGTCGGCCTCTCGGTGGTCCCCTACGTCTACTACAAGGAGCCGGCGACCGGACCGCACGCCGGCGAGGTCTTGCAACCCCCTCGACCGCTCCCCCGACGCCCCACTCCCGACCCTTCCCCCGCGAATCCGAATCCGGATGTGGAGCCCGAACCGACCTCGACGCCGACCGTGACCAACCCTTCCGCCGCACGTTGACCTGATCCTTTGATTCGAAAGTACTGACGACTCACTCACGTGTTGTTCCTAAACCTGGAGCGGAGCAGAGATCCCGGATGACAAGCGCGGCCCTCGCCCGAGCCCCAACCCGGCGTCGATCGTTCAATCCCTGGATTGTCGCGGCCGCGGTGGTCGTCCCGACCTTCATGGAGGTCCTCGATACGACGATCGCCAACGTGGCGCTCCGGTACATCGCGGGCGGCCTGTCGGCGTCGGTTAATGACAGCGAGTGGGTGATCACCAGCTATCTGGCGGCCAACGCCACGATCTTGCCGATCTCGGGGTGGTTGTCGAACCGGCTCGGACGACGGAATTACTTCTTGATCTCCATTGCCGTGTTCACGATTGCGTCGGGTCTCTGCGGGGTCGCCGGCAGTCTCGAGGAGTTGATCCTGTTCCGGGTGATCCAGGGGCTGGCGGGGGGTGGGCTTCAGCCTTCCAGTCAGGGGATCTTGATCGACGCCTTCCCGCCGGAGAAGCAAGGGTCGGCCATGACCCTGTTTGCGATCGCGGGGCTGATTGCGCCGGTGATCGGTCCGACGCTGGGGGGCTATCTCACCGTCTTTTATGAGTGGCGCTGGATTTTTTACATCAACCTGCCGGTGGGGGCGCTCGGTTGCCTGGTCTGCTACCTGGTGGTCGAAGATCCGCCTTACCTCAAGGAGACGCGGGCGGAACTGCTGAGTCGGCCGTTCCGCTTCGACTATCTTGGGCTTAGCCTGCTCATCATGGCCGTGACCTGCTGGGAAATCCTTCTGAGCAAGGGGCAGGAGTGGGACTGGTACGCCGACCCCACCTGGCGGGCGCAATCGATGGCGATCGTCTTCGTCCTGGCGCTGACCGCCCTGATCGTCCATGAGTTGCGGACCCCCGACCCGGTGGTCAACCTCCGTCCGCTGGCCGACCGCAATTTTGCGGCCTGCAGCCTGATCGTTTTCTCGGTCTACGGGATCCTCTACGCCACGTCGACGACCTTGCCGGGGTTGCTCCAGACCTTGTTCGGCTACGATGCCTACGCTTCCGGCTTGGTGCTCTCTCCGTCGGGGATCGGTTCGGTGCTGATGCTCCTGACCGCCGGGTTCCTCCTGGGTCGGGGGACCGATGCCCGCTGGCTGATCCTGGCGGGCCTGATCTTGATGGCCGCGGGGAATTACTGGATGTCGGTGATGAATCTGGCGATCAGCCCCTACCAGGTCATCTGGCCGCGGGTGGTGACCTTCATGGGGATCTCGCTGATCTTCGCTCCCTTGACCGTCGCGGCCTTTCAAGGGGTCCCGCAACAGTACCGCGGGGCCGCGGTCGGGCTGTTCGCCCTGCTCCGGAATGAAGGCGGGAGCGTCGGGACCTCGCTGGCCAAGACCCTGGCACAGCGCCGTTCGCAGTTTCACTCGGCGCGACTCGGCGAGTTTATCGACCCCTTGAATCCGCAGGTCCAGGAGTTCCTCAACCAGGGCCAATCCCTCTTCCGCTCGGAGACCGGCGACCCGGTCGGATCGAGCTTGATGTCGTTGCAGGCCTTGGAGGCTCTGAGGGATCAGCAGGCGGCAAGCCTGGCCTATTTCGATGACTTCTGGCTGTTCTCCGTCCTCTCGCTCTCGCTCATCGGCCTGATCTTCTTCATGCGACGGTCGGTGGCGGAGAAGGGGGCCCACATCGGCGCGGAATAGCGGCGAACTCGAGTGACTCGGTCGGAATAACATGATCGAATCGGATCGAATGCGCCGATCATTCGGGTTGGAGGAATTGTTCTGGCTGGAGACGAGGCGATCGCTCGCCTCCCGGCCCGAGGACGAATCGGCGGCTGCTGGACCCGACTCATGGATGGGCGACTCCCAGACGGGATGAAGGCACGACAGCGCCTGCGGTCAATCCGGCGAGCCGGGTCGACTCCGGCCCTCCTGCTGGTGGCCCTGGTCGTCAGCGGAGGCTGTGGGACGACCAGCCTCAAGGAATATGTTCACAACGGGTTCAAAGTGGGCCCCGACCATGGGCGTCCCCCTGCGCTGGTGGCCCCGGCCTGGATCGAGGCCGAGAATCCCAAGGTCCAGAACGCCCCGTTGCCGAGCAACGACTGGTGGTCGGTCTTCGGCGACCCCAAGCTCTCGGAGCTGATCCAGCGGTCCTACGAGCAGAACCCGACCCTTCGCGCTGTCGGCGCCCGGGTGCTCGAAGCACGAGCGGGGCAGGCGATCGCGGTCGGGAACATCTTTCCGCAGTCGCAACAGGCGATCGCATCCTATGCCCGGGTCAACCTCAGCCCGAACCTGCCACCGTTCAATCACCTCAACTCGGGCCCGTTGGCCGGCACGCTCCCACTCTCGTTCTCGAACTGGTTCTACGGGTTCAACCTGAGCTGGGAGCTCGATTTGTGGGGCCGGATCCGGCGCAACGTGGAGTCGACCAATGCGAACCTGGATGCGTCGGTCGAGGACTACGACGCCGCCCTGGTGACCTTGTTCGCTGACATTGCATCGAACTATGTGCAGTATCGCGTGTCCCAGCAGCGAATCAAGATCGCCCGGAATAACGTGAAGATTCAGGAGCAGGTCCTCTCGCTCGCCGAACAGAAGTTCCGCGTGGGAACGACGAATCGGCTCGACGTCGAGCAAGCGAAGACGATCCTGGAGCAGACCCGGTCGAGCATCCCCGGATTGCAGATCCAGCTCGGTCAGGCCAACGACACGCTCTGCACCCTGGTCGGGATCCCGCCGGTGAATCTCGAACCCGAGCTGGGGCCAGGACCCGACCTCGGCCAATCCCCGGTGCCGAACACACCGGCCTCCGTCGCCACCGGGATCCCTGCCGACCTGCTCCGACGCCGACCCGATATCCGGGGCGCTGAGCGGCAGGTCGCGGCCCAGAGCGCCCAGATTGGAGTCGCCGAGGCCGACCTCTACCCCACCCTCTTCATCAACGGGACGATTGGCTGGGATGCCGAAGACTTCTCGAAAGCGTTTGCCACCAAGAGTTTTCTGGGCCTGTTGCTGCCCGGCTTTCGCTGGAACATCCTCAATTACGGGCGAATCCAGAACAATATCCACCTCCAGCAAGCACGGACCGCGGAACTGATCGCCGCGTATCAGAACCGCGTCCTGGCCGCCGGTCGCGAGGTTCAGATCTCCCTGCGTGGCTTCTTGCGGTCGCAGGAACAGGCCGAGGCGCTGCAACGCAGCGTGGAGGCGGCCGCCGCGGCCAGTCAGGTCGGGATCTCGCAGTACCACACCGGCACGATCGATTTCAACCGGGTCTTCAACCTCGAAACGACCCAGGTTCAGCAGCAAGACCGGTTGGCGGTCGCCCAAGGCGAGATCGCCCTGAACCTCATTTCCGTCTATCGGGCGGTCGGCGGCGGCTGGGAGTATCGGCTCTCGCAGTCCCCTCCCGCAGCACCGGCGCCTCCTCCTGCCGCTCCGCTCGGGCCGGTGAGCACCCCCAACGATCTCGAAGCCCCGAGCCAACCGGCGCCCCGCTCGGAACCCGATCGACCGCAACCGGCCGACCCCTTCCCGCCAGCGATCCCCTGAACGTACTCATCCTCGAGTTTGCGGCCACTCGACGCAGAACAGGCCACCTGAAGGAACCAAGGAGACGCCGATGAGGGTGCGGATATCGAAAATCGGGATCGTGCTGTGCGTTGTCCTGGCGAGTCCTCTGGCGGTCGCGGGTGGCCCAGGACCGCAGACCTCGCCTTCTGCCCTTCACCGGCTCGGTCCGGCCGGTGGCTGGAATCCCGACGGCCGCGGCCTGTTTCACTGGTGGGACGCTCATTGCTTTAGCGCTCCCTGCACCGTGGACGATTACTGCCGCAAGCCTTTGCCACGCCTCCATTGCCCGCCTCGCCCGATCCGGGTTGACCCGACGCATCGACATGCCTCGTTGTGTAGCTGCCCGGCCTGTCTTCGAGCTCAGTAAATGACGGGCAGGGCCTTGGTGGCACGGCCGCGCTCATCCATCAGAGAATCAAGAAAAGCGGTGACTCACAGATCAGCAGGTTAGGATCGGAAATCGAGGACGATTCGGCCTTCGATTTGTCCGTTGCGCATCCGGTCGAACACGTCGTTGATGTTCTCCAGCTTATCCGTCGTGATGGTCGCCTTGACCTTACCCTCCCCCGCGAACCCGAGCGCCTCCTTGAGGTCGAGGCGGGTCCCGACGATCGAGCCGCGGACCGTGGTGCCGGCCATGACCATGTCAATGACCGAGAGCGGGAACGAGCCGGGGGGCAGACCGAGGAGGGTGATCGTCCCGCCTCGGCGGAGCATGCCCATTGCTTGTTCGAAGGCCTTGAGGGAGACCGCCGTGACGAGCACCCCGTGCGCTCCGCCGATCTCCTGCTTGATGGCGGCCACCGGTTCGGTTTTGAGGACGTTCACCGTCACCTTGGCGCCGAGCTTGCGCGCCAGGTCGAGCTTCGCGTCGTCCACATCCACCGCGGCGACGTGGAGCCCCATGGCGACCGCGTACTGCACCGCCATGTGCCCGAGGCCGCCGATGCCCGAGATGACGACCCACTGGCCGGGCTTGGCCTCGGTCACCTTCAGCCCTTTGTAGACCGTCACGCCCGCACAGAGCACCGGCGCGATCTCGGCGAAGTCGACCGTGTCGGGCAGGCGGCCGACGAAGTCGGGGTCGGCGATCACGTACTCGGCGAAGGTGCCGTTGGCCGAATAGCCCGTGTTCTTCTGCGACTCGCAGAGGGTCTCAAACCCGGCCATGCAGTAATCGCAGCGCCCGCACGACGAATAGAGCCAGGCCGCGCCGACGCGGTCGCCCTCTTTGAGGAAGGTGACTTCGGAGCCGACGGCCGCCACGACCCCGGCGCCCTCGTGGCCGGGGATGAACGGAAGCATCGGCTTGATCGGCCAATCGCCTTCGACGGCGTGCAAGTCGGTATGGCAGACGCCGGAGGCCTCGATCTTGATCAGGATCTCCCGAGGCTTCGGCTCCGGGACAGGAACGTCCTCGATCACCAGTGGCTTGCCGAACGCGCGGGCCACGGCCGCTTTCATCGTCTTTGCCATGATGCTTCCTTCCCGTGAGACGTCAAGCAACCGCTTCCGTGGCCGTGAACCGAACCGGGGCGATTCTCGCGCCGGAGCGATGAATTGGCGCAGTCTGAATTTATCATATCACAGCCCTCTGTGTGATTCCACGGCGACTTTGCCGTCAGAGTCTCTACGGCTCCAGCCGAGGCTTGCTGTGAAAAAAAATGTGAAAACTATAATGCTAGTTAATGGTGAGAATGTTAAGATGTTGAAAAATGTGTTGTTGTCACGGTGTCAAGCGGGCCAGCCCATGCGAAGGTCCAAAGACAGGGAGCGATCAGTTCCCTGTCTTCCGACGGACGAAAAGACCTCGGTAACGTGGCGACGGTCTCGAAAAATCGGGACCAACGGCTTAGGGCGTCTCGTCTCGCTCCAGAGCTTTCCACAAGCGGGAGTCGTGAGGGAGTCGTGAGCTTGAACGGGTTTTTCAGAGACCACCTCGCCGATTCGGACTGCCCTGACTTTGCGGTTATGGAACATGGTTTGGTGTAAGATGTTAGGCCTTGAAGGTCTTGAGCGATGAGTGATTCATTCTCGCTCAGGCTCAGCGGGGATCCCGTGCCTTTTCCTGATCCAGACCGTTGGAGATCGAAGGGGCCCCGTTCGGTCCGCGGTCGCTTGGGGGGCTCGAACAAGAACTGTGTCGAATTCTCGGGAAATCTTCCCTTTCTGATGGGATCTGGACCCATTTCCCGACCGGTCTGACGAATTTGCATTCAAAGCCTTGCTTGGTGATTGTGTCTTACTCGGGAGGACCACGAGATGGACGAAGCGCCGAGCACACGACAGAGTCTGCTGATCCGGCTCCGTGACCCGGCGGATGAGCGGGCCTGGGCCGAGTTCACGGAGATTTACGGTCCCTTGGTGCAACGACTTGCGCGACGGCGGGGGCTTCAGGACGCCGACGCCCAGGATCTCGTTCAGGAAGTCTTCCGCGCAGTGGCTCGGGCCATCGAGCGATTCGACCCGGACCCGGGCCGAGGGTCGTTCCGGGGGTGGTTGTCCCGGGTTGCCCGGAACCTGATCCTCAACCTGCTCGCCGCCCGGCGCCGTCAGCCGCAAGGGACGGGCGATCCGGACGTGCAACGCCTGCTCGAGGGATGCCCCGAGCCGGCCGGGGAGGATTCGGACGCCTTTGATGTTGAGTACCGCCGACGCCTGATCGTCTGGGCGGCCGGTCGGGTGCGCGGTGAATTCTCCGATCTGGCCTGGCAGGCATTCTGGCAAACCGGGGTTGAGGGACGGCCGCCCAAGGAGGTGGCTGAGGCTCTCGGAATGACCTTGGGCACCGTCTATCAGTACAAGAGCCGGGCCGTCGTTCGGATCCGGCGCGAGATCGACCAATTCGGTTGGGAGTCGGCAGGCGAATTTCAGGAGACCAGTCGATGAGATCACGACAATTCCGAAGTGATTGCAGCGAATCGAGGTTGAGCTCGTTCCTGGACGACCGCTTGCCGGAGCCGGAGAACGCCCGACTGGCGGACCACCTCGAACGTTGCGAGGACTGCCGGCACACCTTGGAGCGGCTTGCGGCGGGGAGCCGACTCTGGGCCGAGCTCCGTGAGCTCGCTCCCGATTTCGACCCCGAGCCGCCCGTCCGGCCCCCGGTGACCGAGACGGTCCATGTCCCCGACCCGCGGGAAGCTCTGACGGCGGACGAGCTCAACACGCTCGAATTCCTCGCTCCGCCGGTCACACCGGGGTCGCTCGGACGCCTGGGGCCGTACGACGTGATCGAGGTGCTGGGACGCGGTGGCTTCGGAATCGTGTTGAAGGCGTCCGACCCCGCGCTTGGCCGGTTTGTCGCGATCAAGGTGCTCGCCTCCCCGCTTGCCGCGAACTCCGCGGCGCGTGGTCGGTTCGCCCGGGAGGCGAAGGCGGCCGCCGCGGTCGTCCATGAGAATGTCGTCGCCATTCACGCCGTCGACACGTGGAACGGCCTGCCCTACCTGGTGATGCCCTGCTTGTCCGGCCTCTCGCTCCAGAAGCGGGTCGAGCGGGATGGACCGCTCGCGATCAAGGAAATCTTGCGGGTTGGTATGCAGGCCGCGCTTGGTCTGGCGGCGGCCCACGATCAGGGGCTCGTGCATCGCGACGTCAAGCCATCGAACATCTTGCTGGAGGAAGGGGTCGAGCGGGTCAAACTCTCCGACTTCGGCCTGGCCCGTGCGGTGGATGATGCGAGCCTCACGCAAACCGGTGTGATCGCGGGCACCCCGCAGTATATGTCGCCCGAGCAAGCCCGAGGCGAGCCGGTCGACCACCGCTCCGACCTCTTTGGCCTGGGAGGCGTCCTGTACTTCATGGGCGCGGGCCACCCGCCGTTCCGAGCCGACTCGACCCCCGCCGTCCTGCGTCGGGTCTGCGACGATCGGCCAAGGCCCCTGCGCGACGTCAACCCCGACGTCCCCTCGTGGCTGGCCGCGATTGTCGACCGGCTGCTCGCTAAGGAGCCGGGCGGGCGGTTCGCGACGGCGGCCGAGGTCGCCGAGGTCTTGAAACAACACCTGGCCGCGCTCCAAGGCCCGGAGAAACCGCCCGCCCGTCCCCCGATTTCTCCGTCGCCAGTCCGGAGCCGCTCGATTCCGATCGCCGCCTCGATCGTCCTGGGCTCGGCTGCCCTCCTCGCCGGAATCGGAGCCAGGGGCGGATTGTCCGGCTCTGACTTCGCGCTCCTGTCGCTCGGGACCGACCGCACTCCGAATCAACTGGCTTCGGCCGGCCCGGGGAATGACGAACCCACGCTCGTTTCGTTTTTAGGTGCGAAGCGGGCGGGGGGGCCGATCGTTGGGTCGGGTCAGTTGGTCTCGAAGACCTGGGAGATCATCGATTTCACCGAGGTGACGATCGATTCAACGTTTCGGGCCGAGATCGTCAGGGGGGACGCGTTCAAGGTCACGACCACTACCGACGACAATCTGGTCGAGCACCTCCGGGTTTCCAAGGAAGGAAAGACGCTCAAAATCGGTTTGGAATCGGACAGACAATATCGCTTGAAAACGCCGTTGCAGGTCCAGGTCGTGCTCCCCGCCCTGACCCGGCTCGATGTGGGAGGCTCGTCTCGGGCCAAGCTCGAAGGATTTCGATCCGACACCGAATTCAAGCTCAGGCTCCACGGCGCCAGCAAGGTTAGCGGGGCGATTGACGTTGGGAGCGCGGAGTTCCAGGTCGATGGCAGCAGCAACGTCGACCTGAGCGGCTCCGCCAAGGTCGCACGCCTTTCGGTCAACGGCGCGAGCCATCTCAAACTCGCCCAGTTCCTCCTGAAGCAATGTGAGATCGAGGCCTTGGGGGCTTCCACCGCCCAACTGGCGGTCCAGTCCGACCGGCCTTTCCGCGCCAAGCTCTCCGGCGCGAGTACCTTGGAAGGGGCCGTTGACGCGGGGGATGTCGAGCTTCTCGTCGAAGGGGCGAGCCGGCTGGCACTTCGCGGCTCGGCCCAAGATGCGAAGATCAAGGCCGTAGGCGCTTGCCATCTCGACCTTACGGGGCTCGTGCTGAATGCCCGGAAAGTGGTTCTCTTGGCCAGTGGAGCGAGTGGGGTGACACTCAAAGGAGCGTCCGAAGCCGCGACGTTGCAGGCCAGTGGTGCGAGTCAGCTCAGGCTGGCAGGATTGGTCGTCGGGGAGGTCAAAGTTCAGCTTTCGGGCGCATCCGAGGCGTCGGTCGACGCGCAGAAGAGCTTGCAGTATCAGCTCTCATCCGGCTCCCGGCTGGACTACGCGGGAGAGCCATCAACCCTGACCGGCACGAAATCGAGCGGAGCGACCCTTCGCAGGCGGCCTTGAAACGAACCGCGGGCGGCCCCGCGCCCAGGCGGCGGTTTGTCGCGTTACTGGAGAATCGTGGTTCTGTTGATGTGCTTAAGGAATAGGCCGGGAATAACTTCCCGTTTTCATGCTGGTTTGGGGAGAGCCCGGTAGTTCCATTTGGGCAGGACTTTGTCGAAGACAATTTTCATGCCCTCCTTGAATCCCTCGGCGCACTTCATGCCGGTCTGATACACCTTCTCAAGGATTCGCACTGCCACCTTCATGCCCATGGCAGTCTCGGACTTGGACATGTAGTACTGGACCGTCTCCAACGTTCGAAAGATCACCCCGCGACAGGCCCGCGTCACGTGCGGGAAGAGGCGGTGCTCGATCGGGTTGTACTTCGAGCAGTACGGCGGGTAATGGGCGATTCGGATCTCGATGCCCAGCCGATTCGCCAACTTCTGAAGTTGCTCCTTGAATACATATCTCACCGCACTATTGCTACCTCCGCCGTCGCACAGCACCAGCAGTTTCTTTGCCCCGGGATAGGCCAACCGACCGTGGTATTCCCACCAAGCCGCAATGCTGTCACAGGCCAGTTCGCTGGTGTCGTGGCTGGTGTTGAGGTGGACGAATCCAAGGTTCCGCCCCACGTCGTAGATCCCGTGCGGGATCACAGTACCCGAGCCCATGCTCCCGAAGTCATGGTCGTTGACCACGATCGTTTCTTGAGTATCGATCACCCCGTCGCGTTGGAAATCGCCCAGCAATTCCTTCTTCTTCGTGTCGATGCTGATTACCGGCAAGCCGGCCTTCAAGTACCTCTTCTTGAGACGGGAGATATTCTCGAACTGGGCGTTGCGATCCGGGTGGCGCGGCCCCATCGTCTTCTTCTTCACCGCCTTCCGCCTGCGGTAACCATGCTTCCGGAGCAACTTCGAGACGATGTCGCGACTGACGCGTGTCCCCAATTCCTCCATCCGCTTGGCGATCTGGCGCCGCGACAAGTTGGTCCATTTCACTTCAAGTCGCATCGGGTCGCCCGCGGTGTGGTCCTCAAGGACCTTGTGAAAGTTCGCTTCGATGGCCGAGTCGACCTCGATCAACCGTTTCCGGCCGCCCCTTTTTTGCGAGTGCGGCCCGTGTCCAGGTCGTCCTCGCCTTCCAACTCCCCGAGGCCTAACCGGATCGTCTTCGGGTCGCACTCCAGGACACCCGCGATGTATTCGACCCCGCCGTGCCCCAACTTCGCGGCCTCGATCGCCGCATACCGCCGCCGGTCGTTCTCTTTCAACGAGCCGAAGAGCCGTTTCATCATCCGTTGGACTGTCGGTGCGTAGGCTTCCATGTGACCCTCCCGTATACTCCCTCCAAACATCTGGTCTGACATCCTAACTGAAGCCAACCACGGAAGTTATTCCCGGCCTATTCCTAAGGCTTTTCTCTTGCGGCGAAGCAACGCGATGCGCTTCGATTGATAAGGAATTCTTTCTGGGTGCCACGCGGTTCCGTACTCTGTCACGCGACACGAAGTTTGCTCGCGAAATCGCGACACGAGTTTGATCCGGAGTCCACATCGGTACAGTATGATGGGGCCGTACTCATGGCGATCCTAACTCGAGGTTGCACCATGCCACGCCCCATCCCTGTTCCGGTTCGGCGCATTGTGACCCGACTCTGGGAGCAAGGTCAGACCCCCGGTCAAATCGCCGAGGCACTGTCGCTGTCACGCCCGACGGTGCGGCGTCTGATCCGTCGATTCCGGGAACGAGGTGTCGAGGGCCTCGAACCGGATTACCGCCGAACACCGGACACCGAGGTGTCGGCCTCGGACCTGCGAAACGCCGCCTTGCAATACCGCCGCGACCACCCCGCTTGGGGGGCCGAGTTGATCCGGATTCACCTCCTGAATGAGACGTGGAACGAACCGGTCCCCTCGGCGCGAACCCTCCAACGATGGCTCCTCCGGGCCGACCTCGCCCCCGCCTCCGCGGGCCGTCCGGCGAAGGACAACCCCGCCAGGGCGACCGTGCCGCACCAGACCTGGCAGATGGACGCCAAGGAATTGATAAAAATCGCAACAGGCGATTTAGTGAGTTGGCTTCGACTCGTTGATGAATGCAGTGGCGCGGTGTTCCGGACCGCGGTTTTCCCCCCAAGGGAGATGGAATCAAGTCCCACCCGAAGGCGTCCGGGGGCAATTGCGGTGTGCCTTTTCGCGGTGGGGCTTGCCCGGGAACATGCGGGTCGACAACGGCTCGCCCTGGGGCTCAAAGGGGGATTTCCCGACCGAACTTGGGTTCTGGCTGATCGGCCTGGGGGTCGACATGATCTGGAACACGCCGAGCCGTCCCCAGGAGAACGGCGTCGTGGAACGATCGCAGGGGACCGGCAACCGCTGGTGCGAGCCGGGAACGTGCCAATCGCCGACGGAGTTGCAAGCCCGTCTGGAAGCGATGGATCGGCTGCACCGCGAGGTCTACCCTTACCGCGAGCGCCTGAGCCGCCTTGCCTATTACCCGGGCCTCGTGCACTCGGGCCGGCCCTATTCGGAACCGTCGGAGCCCGACCTTTGGGTTTGGAACCGCGTCACCACCCACCTCTCGGGTTACGTGGGCGTCCGACGCGTGAACAAGAATGGGTACGTCTCGATTTACAACCGGGCCTACTACGTCGGGGAGAGGTTCCAGGGGCAGGACCTCTACGTGACGTTCGATCCGGAAACCAACGAATGGGTGTTCTCCGACGCCTCGGGCCGCGAACTTCGCCATAAACCCGCCAGGGAGGTCACTCCCGAGCGGGTCATGGCGTTGGACGTCACTGGCCGGCCATAGTGAATATCTGATCACTGCGAATCAAACTCGTGTCGCGATTTCGCGAGCAAACTTCGTGTCGCGTGACATACTCGGAACCCGTGCGCCTCAGGCCAAGGCGTTCTCGCACGAGTTCCAGGTGCGAAACCGCGGGCCCCAGATTTTTTTTCTCTCTCGCCGATTCCCAATCGCCGCCCCTCGACCGCGGTAACTTCGCGGGGATGCCCGAGTTGACGGCCCGTTTCCCCGCGAAACTAGCGTCGGGTCGACGGCTTCGATTGAGCTGCGACGACGGTCAGCGTTTTGCCGGTATCGACCGTCGTCGTCGATCCATCGGGATCGGTCACGGAGACGAGCAGGTGGTAAGTGCCGGCCGGCACGCTCGCGTTTACCTGCTTTACCGAGAGTTTCAACTTGGTTTGCTTGCCTGCCATCACCCTGACCTTGGCCGAGGCGCTCGCGATGGTGAAGTCGCCCGCGGAGCCGGTCGAGGTCTTGGAGAGGCTCAGCGTCACCCGCTCCTTCTGGGAGACGGCGCTCGACGCAGCGGTCAAGGAAACCACCTGCTGGATCCTGGCTCTCTGGCCGGCCACCACCGAGCTTGGGAGCGGACCCTTGGCGGATGGGACCAGGTCCGACGGATTCGGTGCCACGGGCTGAGGCGTGGTCGTCGTTGGGGGGGCGAGTTGGGCCGTCGAGGAGATATTAACGGCGAACGACTCGGACACCCGTTTTCCGTCGGAGCCGTAGCCCACGACCGTGATGTGCGCAGTCCCAGGCGCGAGCGGGGTTACGGTCAGGGTGCTCCCCTGGATCGAGGCGGTCGCCACGCCCGGCGTGTCACTTGAGGCCAGGAAGAGCTCGTTCGCCGTGGTCACAGTCTTGATCGTGACCAGGTTGGAAGGTTGGACGGTCGTCCCGGGGGTGTAATTCTGGAGCGGGATCTGATCCAGGGGCGAGCCGAGCGGACCCGGAGATGGCACCGGCACGGCCGCAATGGCGTCCATCACCGCCAGGCCTGCGTCTCCCACCACGTTCCCGAAAACGGTGAAGCCGCCATTCTGGTTGTCGAGGTTGGACGCGTTGTTGTTCGATTCGTTGAAGAAGAATTGGCTGGTCGCGCTATTGGGATCACTGCCGAGCTTGGCCATCGCGATCGTACCGCGCGTGTTCGACGCCCCGAACTCATTCTGGACGGGAGGATCGGCGGGGATTGCCGTCAGGCTCGGCTTGGAGGAGAGCTGATAGCCGCCGCCTTGCCAGATGAAGCCGGGAACGGAGCGGTGTACGATGGAGTTGTTATATTCGCCCTTGTTCGCGTAATTCTGGAAGTTCGCGACGGTTTTGGGGGTGGTCGCGGGGGTCAGGAGCACCGGGATCGTTCCGAGCGTCGTGTCGAAGATCGCAAAATTGGATTTCGCGTCGGGATCTTTGAAGTAGGAGTCCAGATTCACCGGAGTCACCTCGGCACCCGCCGTGAAGTTCACATCCGGCAAGGGAGCCGTCGAGGCCATAGTCAGCAGGGCACGCGTTTCAAGGGATTCGACCGAGTTCCATTGGAGGGGCCGACGTGAGCGAATTGGCCTCTTCATTCATGCTCTCCAGAGAACGTAACTTTTAAGCAAGCAAGGAGTTGGTGCCAATCCGGGATGAGATCCAATGGAATTGCGGCTCGGGCCAGCACTGACGGGTTGCGACGTGAATATCAGGTGAAGCCCATGAGAAATCGGTGTCAGTCTTCAACTCTCGTTGCGACGAGATCCCTTTTCTTACTATCGATCCTCATTTCGTGATAGGCCAATTCTTGACCATTGGGATCGGAGGAAATTCAATGATTAGATGTCGTAAAAAATCGAAGTAATGAATGATTAAGGATATTGAAAATTTTGATGTTGGTGGTTTGTGTCCGACTCGCTCATCCGGGGCACGATGGCGATGAACCTGAGCGGCCCACCGACGAGCATGAACTCCTCCAACTGAACCACCGGTGGCATCAGGCCGTCTGCCTCTCTCCACGGCACGTTCATGAAGTGCCTAGACCGACTTTTCGTTTTTGAAGGCTAATGAAGAGGCCAACATCCCGGGGCCTCCCATCTTCTCTGTTTTTACGCCGCTGACTTCATCAGCGGACGACCCGTGTAGGTCCAGCGAAACGGCTTCGCGAATACCTTGTTGAAGTAGGTAAGGAAGTTCAACAGCTTTGATTGCAGATCATTCACCGACGTGAACGAACCGCGACGAATCACCTTTCGCATGATCACTCCGAAGATCACCTCGATCTGGTTCAGCCACGAGCTGTGCTTCGGAAGATATACAAATCGAATCCGATGACTTGTGTCCGACAAGAACGCTTGCCGGCTCGCCACCGACTTCAGCACCCCACGTTTACCTTTTTTGCCCAATTCCAGGGGGATTTCACACGCCACGGCAATCTGATTCACCAGGCTTTCCGTGCAATGAATGTTCAAGTTGTCCGCTATAAATACCCACGATCCCTCCGGGTCCAGAGTCAACGTCTGCTCGATGTGACGGACGAAGTCCGCCTCGGTTCGCGTCGGGCCAATCGTTTGAGTGAGCATCTTTCCGGTCGTTACTTCGAAGTTGCCGATCAGGCATAACGTCCCGTGTCGGATATACTCAAACTCGATCCGTTCGCACTTCTCTGCGATCATCCCCTTGGTGGGAGCGATCCGCTCCAGCGCCTGGAGACCGGTCATCTCATCAATGCAAACGGTGTGGGTCGCATCGTTCCGCTCCCGCTCCGACGCCATGAGGTACGTGTCACAGACCGTCTTGACTTGCTCCTCAAAACGTTGAGGATCCTTCTCCGTGGTGTTGAGCCAATACCGGCTCTTGTGGGGCTGCAAGGCGGCCTCATCCAGGTAACGGCTCACCTGGGACGATGAGATCGATACCACAATGCCGCGTTTGACGACCTCATCGGCCAGTTCCCGAGCGGTCCAGTGGGTGATCGGTCGGCCCGACTTCTCAGGCGGCTCACAAGCGATCGCCAAGATCTGGGTGACCTGCTCTGGGGTGAACTTGCTGGGGGCGCCGGGGCGTGGTTCGTCGGTGAGGACGGCTTCAATCGCATGGCGCAGTTTGGCGCGAGTCTCGCAGCATTCGATGTTGATCAGTTTCTCCCAAGCGTTGGCCCAGCGTCGTCGCCAGCGTCCGACCTGGCGGTGGACCAGACCGACCGCCTCGGCGATCTCTTGATTGCGAAGGCCGTCGAAGCCCATCAGGATGATCGAGGCGCGTTGCCGGAGTCGCGAGGGTGCCGTGGTGGCACGCAACGTCGATTACTGATGCCTCATCCTACTGCACTCATGTGCTTGTTTAGCAAGGCTTTCTGTTCCTGAGTCAGGGTGTGGAGCACAGGCGGTTTCGGCGGCTTATGCGGTTTGCGACGAGGCCACTTGCGTGTGGCTTTCGGGCTCTTCTGCTTCCGGCACCCGGCGCGGCAGCCCGCGAGTCGCTTGTGGTAACACTTGGCCTTGGGTTTCACGGCCGCGTCGATCTCCTTGCGGATCTCGATCAGAACTTTGCGGGGGCTGATCACTGGGCCATCGGTCGCCGACGCCGACGCCGGCCGAAGCGCCAGGTCGGCATGCGCCAGGAGGATCTGCGTGGCCAGCAGTGACAACTCGGCCTCGCGATGCACCAAGGCCACCGTGCGGCTAGCGAGTTTCAATTTATTGATTATACGCTTGTATGTGCGAAATAGTCCTTCATTACGCCATCTCCAGCGGTAGAATTTGGCGGCCGTCGCCGCCGACATCCGGGCTGGGTCGAGGACGTCGGTCAGGAGCCAGACGTCGCGTTTGACCGACCCCTTACCCTTGCCCTTGGCCGGGATCCGGATCAAGCGGCATTGGATCGGCGCTTCCCCTTTCTTCTGGACATAGTTCGGCCAGTACAAGACAGGGCCTTCGGTCCAATCCTCCAGGTTCGCCACTTCGAGGGTGTAGAGGTCGACCCGCGACGACATCCGGAACAGGAACGATCGCTTGACACCGAGGATCGCCCGGACCAGATCGAAGCCCATATAAGCGGCGTCGCAGACGATCAGGGCCTCGGGCGAGAGGGTGGCGAGCAAGTGCCTCAAATGCTCTTGCTCGGCCGCGGTGCCCGGGCCGAGTCGCCACGACCAAAGCAGTCCCGTGGGCAAGTGGACGAACGCCGTCAGCCAGACGTTGGGGGCCGCGTCGTTCTTGCCGGCCTGCCCGAGTCCCCGTTCCAACTCGGGGGTGCGGGGGCACTCGATCCGCGAGCCGTCGCAGCCCATCGGCTCGAAGCCGTCGACAATCCGCCGCGACCCCAGTCGGGCGTGGATCTGTTGCCGAACCCCCGCGGCCAACGCCCTGAGTTGTCGCATGGGGACGCGTCGCATCGCTTTCTGGAAGCCGACGAGGGTCTTTCCCGGGCGTCTTCGCGACTCATGGCAGGCGACGTAGTATCCCCGGGCCTTCTCAAACCTCTCGGACTCGGAGTCGCCGGTGGCCCAGGTCATGGCGAGCATGACCACGACCAGTGGCTGGAGATCCCACCGCGGCGCCGACCGCCTTTGAGGAACAACCCCTCGGGCTTGCTTCCAGACCGTCGGGGTGAGAAACTGTCGGACATAGCCGATCAACGACTGCGGTTGCTGCAAGCCTTGCAGCGTCCGAGCTGCCTTCATCGCCGTTCTTCCTCAATCCAGGTGAGTGCCGGTTGCTAGCCGCACCCATCATGACGAAGAACGGCGATTTTTTGCCCCCCCTTCTCTCGAACGAACCGCAGCCACGGAGCGGCAGTAATTCTCTGGTCCGGTGAGAGTTACATCCGTTGTTGACGACGCCGAGTTACTGACGTTGGGTGGCACGGGACAAAGTCCGAAGGATTTCCTGCTGGCACTCGGTAATGGTGATCTTGGCCGCCTGGCCCGGCATGACGTGTGAACTCCTGGTGGCTGGTAAGTTAGTCCATCCAGGTAATTTTGGGGTGTTCGTCAACCCCTTGGGCTATCGAATACGAAAAGTCGGTCTAGTCACTCATCTTTCGGGGCGGTACCTACTTGAGTCGCGTCATCGGCTCGATTCCAATACGTCTCCGGATGAGGCGGTCCGGCGAACCGTACGGCGCTCATTCGAAATCATCATAATCCCACCCAGGGGCCGCCCCGGACCCTTCTCTTCGAGGACACCTCATGAGCCATCTTGGAGCCTTCGTCGTCCGTTTGCCACTGGGCTTACTCCTCGCGATGGCGGGGGCCGGATCGGTCCTGGCCCAGCAGCCGGCGAAGGATGCCGGGTGGGCGCGCGTGTCCGAGGACGACCGCGCCATCAAGGTCGAAACCGACACGCTCGAGGCCGTCATCCCCAAGAACAGCCCGAAGCAGTGGATGACCGGCATCGAGAAGGGCTCATTCCTCGACAAGGCCACAGGTTTCCGCGAAGTCGGCGACGGCCTGATGGTCGTCGACTGGCTCATGGAGCCCGGCAGCGACGAGGGATGGAGCGATCAGGTTTTCGCGCCGGACGGGAACGGCGTCGGGCGGTATACCTGGTACGCGAACGAGACCGACCCCGCGCGCCGGTCCTACGCCCTGATGGCCCACGGCAGCAGCCACCGCAAGCGGATGGTCGAGGGGCCGCAACTCTGCCACCGGATGAAGCCCGTCCGTCCCGAGGTCATCCGCGGCAAGGATTTCGTCGCGGTGAAGACGACCTATCAATTCGAGTACGCCGCCCCCGGTCGGAAGCCAGGGTCGCGGTGGACCCAGTTGATCGTCTTCCCCAAGGGCGAGCGGTACTTCGTGCTGTCGGATCGGATTGACAGTGTGAATGACTCGGACGAGATGTTCCTCCGCAACGACACGCCGGGCTGCATCCGCCACGAGAAGGGCGACACGTTCAGCGAGGTCTACCTCAGCTACCTGAGCGGTCCCAAGGGGCTGCGGATCCCGTCCAGCGAGTTCTTCGCCCCGTTCCCCCCCGACCTGAAATTCGGCTACCGACGTGACACGCACCGAACGCCGGACCATTTCATCCGCGCCTACCACTTGCGAGACAAGGTGACGGGCAAGGACGGCCCCTGGCTGGCCGGCCTGACGCTCGACCCGTCGGTCGTTTATGAGGCCTGGTTCAGCCAGCGTCCCGGAGGAATCATCGTCGCGATCGAAGAGGTCCACGGCAAGCCGGTGAAGGCCGGCGATTCCTTCAGCGCCGCCCACATCGTGGGCTACTTCGATACCGTCGAGGAAATGCACAAGGCCTACGATCGCTACCAGGGCCACACCGGCCTGACCGCCGACGAATCGGGCTGGCGCCTGGTGAAGTAATCCCTGGCTCAGGCATTGACGATCCCAATCGTCTTTTTGGGCGACCATCGCCTGAGCCAGGAACGAGTTCCGAGAGACGCGGAATGGGGTGACGTGGCGGATCACCGCCGCCACGTTGCCGGCAAGGAATTCCTCCGACGGAAAAGAGCGTCTCATTCACTCTGGGGCTTCACGTCGCGTTGGCTGGCTTTCAACAGGGCCTCCATCTCATCGCTCATGCGTTCCGAAATCTGATTGTTTTCCCAGACAATCACCGGCGTTCCCGTCTGGCGAGCACGCTCGATGACTCGGATGGCCGCTTGCTGAAAGGCCGCTTCCGCTTTTTCCGTGAGCGTCAGGTTCTTCGTTTCAGCCTTCATAAAATCATTCGTAAACATGTTGCTGAATCAGGTCGAACAGATCGGCCTGAATGGTGGTGACGATCCCGTCGGCTTCCCGTGCGATCAAAGCCGGAGGCAAGTGGGAAGCGTCGAAGATCCACCAGGAATCGAGGCAGAGACGATAGAGTCGGAACAGGTTTCGCACTCCCGAGGACCATCGCCGTCGCATGTCTGCTTCAGGTACGGCATGCCCGCCTTGCCGAACCCTGTTGCCCACGCGCACAACCGCCTGATCGGCACTCGGCAGCCAGAGGAATAAGAGCAAGACCCGATAGCCGCTCTGCATCATCTCGTTCAATCAGTCATTGAATTAATGTAATGGGCTTGCGTCGTCATGAGAATGTTTATGAGATTTGTTGGTGCGAGTCAATGTTGTGATGGATTCAAAGCTGTAAGCAGATAGTACAGAGTTTTCGGCTCGAGCCGAAACCCATCACCACGACCCGTCGCTTCGAGTGCTATGCCATTGGAGTCGAGGGGGCTGACGCGGAGATCCTTCGCGTCGGGGCGATGGAAGGCGACGTTGCCGGCGATTTCACGGACGAGCCACGGGTCGGTCCCCAGGCTCACGATTCGTTTCGTGCCGTCGGCTTCCGCCACGGTCTGGAAGCCCGCGGGCTTCTCCTCCGACATCGCTTGCAGGAGGATCTTCTTCGACCTGACGATCGGCGCCCCGTCGAGCGATACTGCGACGATATGGCCGAGCTCCAGGGGCGACTCGATCGTCAAGTCGGCCAACCGCACGCGGCCGGCCTTTCGGAGGTTGCCACTCAGACCCTGAGCGGAGGGGGCGTTGATTTGGAGGATTCCCTGGCCGTAGTCGAGTCGAAGCTGGCCGTGAGTGGCCGTCACCACCTGCGCGTCGCGCTGGACGAACGGGGCGAGGTTTTTCAGGTTCACATGGCCCGGTTTATCGGTGAAGTCGACCGTGACTCGGCCCGCGAAGTGGACGAGCGGATCGATCTCGGTGGTGGCGGGTCCCGCGGAATGGCCGTTCGCGTCCTTGCGGCGGAGGTCATCAAGCGCGGCGGCCTGGTGGAGGGGGGAACCCTTCAGGGACAACAGGTCCTCGAGATTCAGGTCGAGGTCGACCAGCACCGCCCCCGGCTTGACCAGTGCGTTGCGGTAGATCAATGCCGCGGCGGGGAACTGGCCCATCATGGCGGGAGACATCAGGGTCCAGGGCTGCATGAAGTAGCCCGGTTTGACCGCCCAGGTCGGACTGTCCTGGGCAAAGTGGACGATCGCGTCGCTGTCCTGGAGTGCACCGTAGGCTGCATAGAAGAGAGGGGCTTCGGATCGATACCGGTTCGGCCGGTTGAAAGTCGTCTCGGAGATCATCGACGGTTTGGAGCCGTATTGCGGATCGGACGCGGGGTGGGCGAATTCCTTCGGTTTCCCCGGTTGCTCGGGGTCGAACCGCAGAGCGCTTCGGTCGGCGTAAGTGTGACCGTTGCGGATGGACCAGTCGGAGTTCTCCCCCTTGGCCAGGCAGGAAAAGTATCCATGGCGGTCGATGAAATCGGTTGACGTGTAGCTGTACTTCTCCAAGGGGCCAAGGATGGCCTGGCTCGCGGTCGTCCAGTTGGAGGCGGTGATCAACCCCCGGAAGCCGAGCGTTCGAAGGTTCTTGTAGGTTGCCTCATAGAAGCCGCGCTGGCTCTCCAGGAGGAAGCGAGCCGTGTCCTTGTCACGCGCCTTGCGTTCGTTGGCGATGTTCCAGGGCGGCCGGAAAGCGATCCGTCCTTCGTCCGGTCGGTCGCGGGGGAGTCGGACGCCCTCCCAGGCCGCCAGTGCCTGCTCGAGAAAGCCGTGCTTGTGCTTTAGCCAGTCCCCGAACCGGCTCTCGAGGATTCTCAGTTCGGGGTCGGGGAGATTCCGATCGGTGAATGTCCAGAAGAAGTACGAGTCTTCATTGAGGATTTCCGCCCCGAAGACCGCCGGTTCGTCGATCAACCGCTTGCCGGTTCTTGCGCTCGGGGTGGTGAGGAGCGCCTTCCACCATTCGCGGTACTGCGCCTGGAAGTCGTCGTCGAAGAAGAGGGCGGCGAACGGCTTCTTCTGGCCGTCGTATCCCTGGAGGACCGGGTTGTCGGGGCCGGGGCTCAACCACAAGGGAAAGTAAATGGAAAAGTGCGTGTAGATGCCTTCGTGCTTCATGGCCTCGACGATGTCTTGGGCGTGGGCGATCTCCTCGGATTTCAATGCGCCGGTCTTGCCGTCGAAGTAACCGTGGTGGACCCGCACGAGATTCACGCCGTACTTGGCGAGCATGCGGGCCTCGCGACGCAGGTCGTCGTAGTGCTTGGACGCCGGACCGTTGACGGCCCAGAATCGCACGGGAACCTTGGTCTTCGAATGGATGAAATTATCACCATTGACGCCAATGAACCCGCCATCGCCGGCCATCGATTCATTGAGCGTCCGCAGGTCAAACCCGGCGATACTCGCCCGCGGGACCGACGGCGGATCGAAAACGAACCACCCAGGATTCTCAGCCTCGGTTTTTGGGGTCCGGGAATGGGCCTCGCCGGGCTTGGCAGTACCGCGGGGAGTGAACGGTTCATCGGCCAGGACGAAGCAGTCGATGGCGCCATGGTTGTGGTTGGCACTGTCCATCCGAAACTCGACGGTGTTTGCGCCTTGCTTGAGGCTGACGCGGCCGACGTTCACCCAGGCAAGGAATCGAAGATCGACCTTGTCGTCCGCCGCGATGTTGAGGCGATCTTGGAGGCCTTTCTCGAGGTCGATGGCTTTCCAGTCGCCACCGTTCAGCCGGTACGATAATTGAGCCGGCGTGGGGTTGGCCCGCACCCAGAACTCGCGATTTTCCGATCCAGTGATGAGCACGCGGTAGGACATCACGCCCGGCGACTCGCCCCAGTTCGTGATGAAGTCGCCGCCGGAGAGTTCCGCTCGCTTGACCTGATCGTACCAGGAGGGATGCCGCGTGACGGCTGCACGCTCGGGCCGCTCGCCCTCGACCCAGACGGAATCGGCGCGGGCCGGAAGTGCCGCGATCAGGACAAGGGCGAGGCAGGATCGGAAGCGCGCAGGCATGGCAGGATCCTTGATTTGTCACGCGCGATCGGTGTGCGGCTTTCGAAGCCAGCCCCGTGAAGTGCGAGCCGGCTCGTAACGGATCCTATTGTACGCGAATGCACTCGACCCCGGGAGCAGGCTCAACCCCCGTGAACCGTAGACACGAGGAGCGTGTCGACTTGAAAACGAAAGGATGGGAGGCAGCCATGCGCAAGCTCGCCAGTATCCAGACAGTCAACGCCGTCGAGCCGATACCGAACGCCGACGCCATCGAGAAAATCCGCGTCCTCGGTTGGTGGGTCGTGGTTAAGAAGGGCGAACACCAGCCGGGCGATCAACTCGTCTACCTCGAGATCGATTCGCTCCTGCCCGAGCGGCCGGAGTTCGAGTTCCTCCGCGCCAGCAGTTTTAAGCCCGCCCAGGCGGATGCCACCGGCGCTGTGACGCTCCCGGCCGGATTCCGAATCAAGACGGTCAGGCTTCGCGGCCAGGTGTCTCAGGGGATCTGCTTTCCGCTCACCATCTTGCCGCCCGGAGCCCCGACCGACGAGGGGGCCGACGTCACCGACCTGCTCGGCGTCCTGAAGTGGGAGCCGCCGCTGCCGGTCGGCATGGGT
Organism: Singulisphaera sp. GP187; assembly: GCF_900129635.1. Lineage (GTDB taxonomy): Bacteria > Planctomycetota > Planctomycetia > Isosphaerales > Isosphaeraceae > Singulisphaera. The sequence goes on from NZ_FSRB01000001.1 coordinate 706,653, forward strand.
GGGAAGGTGAAGGGCCAGTTCCCCGCCTTCCTCCCGAAGACCGACGAGACCCGTGTTCAGGTGCTGGAGTCCGTGCTGGTCCGGCATCGCGGCAAGCCGTTCTACGTGACGGAGAAGCTCGACGGCACGTCGTGCACGGCCTTCATCCGACAGGGGGAATTCGGCATCTGTAGCCGGAACCTCTGGATGGACGAGGCCGACGAATCGAACGTGCTGGTCCGGGCTGCAAAGGGCTTGCGGCTGGAAGCGAAGCTCCGGGCCGCTCGCGACCGGCTTGGCTTCGACCTGGCGATCCAGGCAGAGGTCATCGGGCCGGGCATCCAGAAGAACAAGTATGCGCTGCCGGCCGTGACGCTCCGCGTGTTCAGCGTCCTGAACGTGGATGCCTACCAGCTCTTGGATCACGCCGTGTCCCTGGCGCTTCTGGACGAGATGCAGCTCGAGTCGGTGCCTCAGCTCGGAACCCTGGTGCTCGACCACTCCATCGATCAACTCGTGGCGCAAGCGGAGGGGACCAGCGTCCTCAACCCGAAGGTCCAGCGCGAGGGAGTGGTGCTTCGGCCGCTCGCGGAGGAATATGACGAGGACATCGGCGGCCGCCTCAGCTTCAAGGCGATCAACCCGAAGTTCCTCCTGAAGTACGACGAGTGAGACGCGGATGACGGCGTTGCTGACCCTCCCGCTCGAGCAGAACACCGTCATCTCCGCTATCACGGCATCGGCGGTTCGGGAGCAAGCGGAAGCCAGGGACGCGAAGCGGCCTGTTCGTGGATGGCCCGGACTGCACTGGAGTGGCGAGCGTTCGCCTTCATGTAGTCCAGGTATTTCGCCTCCTCGGCGATCTGTCGTTTAACCAAGAGAGCCTTCTGCGACTTCGGGTCGAGCCCTTGCAACACCTTCTTGAATTCGGCCATGTTCGCTTCAGTGATCGACATCGCGTACCGCTCTCCGGCTTCCAGTTCAGCGAAATGCTTGGCGGTCGCAGAGTACTCCCGGCTGAGTTGATGCCACCGCCATTGGAGGACACTACCGAGAATAACGGCCAAGGCAGCGACTCCGACCATCATTTGCCGCACCGTGAGCCGCACGCGGGGCAATCGCATCGTTTGGTCTCCTCACGGCCTCTCAGACGGGGGGAATGCATCGAGCCGAGATCAAGAAGGAACACTATTGGGGACATTCCAATAGTGTTCGGCACTCCGTTTGCTGTGGGGGGGGCGATCCGAGCAACGGCAAGCCGGCAACCCGGGGAACTCCCCCTCAGAGCGTTTCACACGACCCTGTGGGGCGGGCGGGGGACCTGCGGCCCCAGTGGGCACGAGCTTTCGGCTTTGCTGGGGGAGGGACAGGGAGCTCACGCTCCCCACTTGCCTTTCGCACAAGCGAAACCAGCCACCAGGCCAGCGCATGCTCGCCTCCCAGGCGAGCGGGGAGCGTGAGCTCCCTGTCTTCCTGAAGCGAGGAAGCCTGGCCGACACGGCCGCCCCGCAGAGGCGTGCGGGACGTTCTCGGTGACCTGGGGCGAGCCGACGACTCGGGTGAACTACAAACCACCGCGCAGCAGCGAACACCGCGGACTTGGGAGTCGAGCCGCGGGCACTACGTCTCTTCAGATTTTAATTTACTAATATGGTCCAAGAGTTCCTCAAGGCTCGCCCAGCCTGCGAAGTACAGACAGATCATCTCGTAAGACCGGAGCGTCGGCTTGCGGCCCGTCCACAGGCTGATCAGCAGACACGCGATGATCGCGCAGTACGCCTGGATCTCGATCCCCTTGGGATGCGTACTCAGCAGGTGGCGACAGCCGAGCACGTGCTTGAAAAATCTAAAGAAGAGTTCAATTGTCCACCTGTGTCGGTAGATGTCAGCGATCACCTCGGCGGGAACATCCAGGAGGTTCGTGGCGATCCGCAGCACGCCGTCGCTGGGAGGACCGGCCGTGCCCCCTTTGCGGCCCCCACGCTTGGTGTGGGGCGTCGTTTTCACCAGAATCACCCGCACCCGATGGGCCGGCCGCTCGTCGGGCTTCTTGGCGGCGCCGAGGTCCACGATGAAGTCGCGGAGGACGTCGGCAGCCGCGGCTGTCGCCGAGACCGGGCGCTCTTCGATGACCGCATTGAGGTTGCTGTTGTCGCGGATGCGGCAAACATAGCTGCTCCCCGCGGCCACGATGTCGTTCCAGAGGGTGAACTGGGCATACCAACGGTCCAGGACGTAGCAGTGGTCGGACTGCAAGGCGGCGCGGAGTCGGTTCTTCTCGTCGTTATGGCCACTGTTGGCAGCGGCGCTGACCTCGATCCGGGTGGGGACGTGGCGGTCGATGGCGAAGTGGGTGTGGAGTCGCCAGCCGCTGTGAGAGCCGCCGTTCTTGTCGTTCATGAAGGCGGCCTCGGCGATGGTCTTGAGCGTCTTGACCACGCTGCCATCGACGGCCGTCAGGGCATGGGCGAGGTGGCCGCCGCGCACGTCGCGGACGGGCTTCACTTCGGCGGCGAGGGACTCGATGATGCCGCGCAGCCGCTCGGGTTCGAAGACCTCGACGGCCTCGGAGAGCGACCCCAACGAGGCCCGGGCGCAGCCGAGCTTGCGCTGCACGTTGTTGAGTGTGCTCGCCTGTTGCAAGGAGCGCAAGGAACGGAGGACTGGGTTGAAGAGGAAGAGTAAGACGAGCATGCAATACTGATCGTAATGCAGGCTGCGATTACCGGACCTGTCGCGTTGGCAGCCGACATCGTGGAGTTGGTCGAGCAGCGGCAGTAACCGCTCGACGTACTTCAACCCCTGGATATCTCGGGGTTTCAGAGGTTTTGCTGAGCGTTTTGCCATTCCCAAGGCCCTGCCAAAATGACGGCAAGATGCACTTGAGTGGAGAAGGCGCAAATTCTGTGCCGAAAGTCCTTGCGAAATCCCCGTTTTCGGCCCTTGAGGGCAAGATTGGCCTGGGTGGAGATGGCGCAAATTTCGTGCCGAACACTATTGGGGACATTCGTCAATTTTGCCGTTATCTGGGCAAAACGGGCTATTGCGTGGAGCCTCACAGAAATGATTTTTTTCTATTTTATAAAGACTACTTCAACTATTAAAAATGTCGCTTTTGAATTTCCTGAAAGTAGATCTCTACTGACGGGTCGGAGCCGAGTTTCAGGACGAGGTGGCTGTTGTTCGCGGCCTGTCACGCGACAGGCCAGGAACCAGAGATGGTCCCGATCATCCACCTGGCGCACGTTCATGGGGTAGCTCTTGTGCGGCCCGGATGAGCGGAAATGGTCCGTCTCGGTTTGAATGACGAGTTCCTTGATCTTGGCGACGGGGTCCGGGCCAGCGAGAAGGCCGGCGGAGAACGAGAGAATGGGACGCGTCATAGCGGGGGCTCCGCTTGCTGTCTCAGTAAGGCATACCACAGGCTCGCCAATTCGATGATTCGTCCAACTGACGAAGCCGAGGACTCTGAGCGTCTCGCCACCGCGCACAAAAAAAGCCCCGCGTCCATCCCTGAACCCGGGGCCGCCTTCTCGTTAATCTACCGCCCCGCTCACGTCTGCTCGCCCAACGTCACCGGGACCAGTTCCGGTACGTCCTCTTCCTGCTCACCCGTCGTGACCAACGCCACTGACGCGACGATGACGACCATGGCTGCCCATCCCAGCGGGGCGATCGGCTCATGAGCCACGACACTGCCGAGCAGGACCGCGACCACCGGGTTGACGTAGGCGTAGGTGCTCAGCCGCGCCGGGGTCGTCTCCGTGATCAGCCAGCTGTAGGCGGTGAACGCCAGGATCGAGCCGAAGCCGATCAGGTAGAGCCACGCCAGCCCTGACGTGACCGTCACGGACGACAACTGGAACCCCGCCGCCTCGCCCCTCAGCAACCCGAGCCCCGCCAAAATGGCCCCGCCCGACAGCATCTGCATGCCGGTCGAAAGCGCGGGCGACTCGGGCAACGCCGCCCTTCGAAGGTAGAGCGAGCCCACCGCCCAGGCGAACGCGGCGAGGAGGATGGCCAGCGAACCGGCCAGCATCGCCCCGTTGGTGTCTCCGCCTTCGGGAGTGACCAGCAGGCCCACGCCCATCAGGCCGATCATCAGGCCGACCGAGGTCCGAATCCCGGGCCGCCTGCCGCCGAAGAACCCCCAGGCCGTCAGCACCAGCCAGAAGGGTTCGGAGGCCACCAGTAGCGCCGCGATGCCCGACGGCACGTACTGCTCCGCCCAGGTCACGCAGCCGTTGCCCAGCACGAGCATGAGGATGCCTGCCACCGTCGCCCTGAGCCACTGGGCGCGGCTCGGTAAACGTGCTCCCCTCGCCAGCGCCCAGCCGCAGAGGATCGTCCCGGCGACGAGGAACCTCGACCCCGCCATGAGCAACGGCGGCATCGACTGCAGCCCGAAGCGGATCGCGAGGTAAGTTGAGCCCCAGACCAGGTAAACGACCGCGAAGGCCGCGACGGTGAGCCACTTCTTCCGTTCAGACTGCATTGCCGTCCCCTTCCGGGATCAGGACCGTCGCCGTCTCCTTGAGCGTCTCCATCACGATCGTCGTCCGCGTCGAGCGGATCGCCGGGATGACGCCGATCTTCTCCCGCAGCAGCTTTCCGAGGGCCTCGACGTCGGCCACCCGGATCTTGATCAGGTAGCAGTCCTCCCCGGCGATGTGGTGGACTTCCTGCACCTCGGGGATCTCGGCCAGCATCTGAGCCGAGTCGATCCCTCCCACGCGGTCGTCGGATCTCACGTAGGTGAAGGCAACGAGGCCTGAGCCGAGCTTCCTGGCGTCGAGTCGGGCCTCGTACCCGCGCACGAGCCCGCGCTCCTCGAGCTTCTTGACCCGCTCCAGCACACCGGAGGGCGCCATGCCCACGCGGCGGGCGAGTTCGGCGTTGGAGATGCGGGCGTCCGACTGAAGGAAGTTCAACAACTGGCGGTCGACGGCGTCGATCATTCGAGATCCTCCGGGGATGGGAGAATCTTTGGCGTCAGGCGATGGAAAGTCAAGGCCGGCGTTCTGAGAATTGGCGAAGGTGGGGAATATCGTTCGGCGAAAACGGCGGATTGGGGATGAATGTTCTGTGAAGGAGGCGGGGCGGGTCCGTGTACCGATCGGGGAGTCGCGTCATGCTCCGCAGGCATGGGACCGAGGCAGACCCATGCGTTCTACAGCCGAAGGGCGGGCATGCTGCCCGCGGCGATGGCTAGGAAGAGTAAGAAGAAAACGGGAGGGACGTTCATGAAATGTGTCGATTGTTTATAAAATATATAAAGACTATTAATTAGAAATCATGTGATTTAATATTGGCTAATCGAAAAAGGCCGCTTGCGCTCGCCGTTCGCCCATGCTACGGCTGAGGGATGGCAACGACAATGAGAATTTGACCCGACGACGAGGCCCGAATGGAATCGCCCGGCCAGAGTGGGGTTGGGCCTCTTGGTGAACTTGATAATTTCGTGAAATCATGAATTATTGCGTTGTTAATGTGATGCCTCGCTGGTAGTGTTGTGCAGGCGATGCTACCGAATGGCGAGCGATCGGGGCAAGGAGGCTTCCACGATTAGGCAGAGGTATGACTCGGCTTTGGCCTTCACTTCTCCTCCTCATCGCTTCCCTGATGCAGGATCAACTCGAAAACGAAGACATTGACTGCGAATATGTCCAACCCATCCCGAAGCCAGGAACCCAGGCACCCAAAGTAGAGCCTACGTGCTCCCTGCCCCCAATCTGTCTGGATGTCGGTGGTGCTATCTCGTCGAGCTGAGTGGCTTCAGCCTGGCTAACCACGACAAGGAATTCTACTCCGCTGAATCATCGAATCACCACCGTAAGGCCACCCTTTGCATCAGAACTGACTAACGATCGCCCGACTGCTGGGCGTTATCCTGTGGGGCCAGGGACAAGGCAAAGTCGAGCTCACTCCTCATCCTTGCCTATTGACGACCTGCCGTCCTCTGGCCCCGAAGTGTTCTGCACGTTGGTGATGATCCTCAGGAGCATTCCGGCCAGAAGCTTCCTCTCGGCGTCATCAAAACCCGCCAAGGCCTCTTCGGCGTACTGCGTCCGCATCGCCAGCAAATCGGGGAGCTTGGCGAGGGCCGCCGGAGTCAGCCGGATCAGGCTACTGCGTCGATCGGTGGGGTCGGGTTCGCGTTGGATCAAACCCTCGCGTTCCATCCGCGAGAGCGTCCCTGCCATCGTTGGTTGCTCGACGCAGGCGATCCGAGCCAGTTCGGTCTGCGAGAGCCCGGACCCGTCCTGCAGTGCCGCGAAGATCGGCAAATGGGCACCGGCGAGGCCGAGTGACTTGAGTCGCGCGTCTCCCACGCGGGTGAGCAGCCGCGCCGTGCGGCCGATCAGGTTCTCAGCGGTGTTCTTCGGGACCCATGCCATGGAACGGATTGTCCCAGGCTTGACCTTGCTCCGCAAGACCATAGGATGCTATGTATCTGGCCGCCCGACTCGGAGAGACCGATCATCCAGGGAGGATCAGGATGAAGAAATCCCCTCGTATCGCGATCGTGGGTGGAGGGCCCGGAGGCTTGGCGCTCGCCCGGATCTTACACTTACGGGGAGTCTCGGCCACCGTGTTCGAGCGGGACGCCACGTCGATCCAGAGGTCGCAAGGCGGGTCGTTGGATCTCCACGCCGACACCGGCCAGCACGCCCTGCGGCTGGCGGGGCTGGAGGATGAATTCCTGGGCATTGCACGGTACGAGGACCAGGGCACCCGCCTCTTCGATCGGGACGGAGTTCTCCATTTCGAGGAAGAGGGGGAGGCGGCCGACTTCGACCGCCCCGAAGTCGATCGGACCGCGTTGCGGCAGATCCTCCTCGATTCCCTCCCGCCCGGCGTCGTGCGGTGGGGACACCGGTTGCACGCAATCGCGCCGCATGACGACGGGACCAACGCGTTGAGATTCGAGAACGGACAGGCCGCGACCTTCGACCTGGTGGTGGGGGCCGACGGCACCCGGTCACGCGTCCGGCCGCTTGTCTCCGATGCCGTGCCGGTCTACAGCGGGATCTCGTTCGTATCGTTGGGCTTCGACGACGTGGATCTGCAGCATCCCGAGATCGCCCAACTCGTCAGGCACGGGATGTTGTTCGCCATGGGGGAGAACCGGGGATTGATCGCACACCGGGACGCGAACGCTCATGTGGGCGTCTACGTCGCGCTTCGCGTGCCCGAAGATTGGGTTTCGTCGGGCATCATTGACATAAATCGCCCTTCCGATGCGAGAGAGAAACTGGCCGGGTATTTCGCCGGTTGGTCCCCCAATCTGGTCGCGATGATCCGCGAGTCCGGCGACCGGATCGCCATCCTACCGCTCCACGCCTTACCCGTGGGCCATCGCTGGGAGAACCGGCCGGGAGTCACGCTCCTCGGCGATGCCGCTCACGTCATGTCGCCTTTCTCAGGGGAGGGAGTCAACCTTGCCATGATCGACGCGGCGGACCTGGCCGTCGCCATCGCCGATGCCGAGGATTGGCGGTCGGCAATTCTCAAATACGAGGAGGCGATGTTCACTCGTGCGGAGGTCGCCGCCGCCGGGGCGGCGGAAGCCATCGAATCCGCGTTTTCGGACGATGGGTTTGAATATTTGTTGAAGCATATGAGGAGCCGTCATGAAGTCCAACGTTGACCACTCCGGATCGTCGTTTGAGGCCGAATTGGCCGCCATTGCTTCAGGGGATGTCGGTGTTCTGCTATCAGCGGGGAAGAAAAGGAATCCGATCAATTGCTATGCAATTCTGGATGTGCATGAGAGTTAAGATTTATTCTCTGTGATTTACTACATGCCAGGGGCCGGAGCGAATTTGCCGTGTTCGCGGCCGACTGCGGTTCCGGAGTGTCGACTCCAGTCCAAGTCGCTACATCGTTTGCCGGGTCCATCCCTCGCCACCAAACGGGTGTTCTTGAGCCACCGATTCCCGGAGTCTCTACAAGTCGCCCGCCGAAAGGGGGCGTTCACACGATCGACCCACGCCAGATCGCGGGGAGTTGGATTGCCATGCCACTGCTTTGGGTCGCCTGCGAGCCAACCCGGCAGGCTCGACCACTTCCCATGGAACGCAAAAAGGAGCACAGCTTTTGCTGTAACTCCCTTAATTGACTTCAGGTTATGTGTGAAAAATGTAAAGCTGGGGATCTAGGATTCGAACCTAGACTAACTGCTCCAGAGGCAGTCGTGCTACCGTTACACTAATCCCCATTCGGTTTGGGATTGTTGTCCCTTTCACGAATGAGAGATGAGTCTACCGAGTCGAAGCGTTCGATGCAAGGGCGTATTGCTCGTGAAATCATTTTTCGGGAGGCAAAGAGGGGCGTGCCTGCCGATCAGGAGTACGGGTTAATGGGGCGGCTCCACTGGCTCAGTCACCATTGAACTGAACTCATGTTTGGGTTGTGGGATGGGGGCCACCGGCAAGACTTACCGACGGATCGAGAATGCTGGTTTCGGTCGGATTGAGCAAGGCTTACGCGATTCATGAAACGGTGGTACGCTCGGGAGGCTGCGATTTGGGACGGCTCGCTCTCGACCAAAGTTGTGGGTGGGCACGAGGCACAGCAGGGGCAGGATTGCGTGCGAAGTGAACGGGGTCAAAATGGGTTCGACTGGCCGAGCGCGGTGATGGCGCTGGTGACGACCCTGGCGCTGGCTTGGACCGTCTGGTTGCGGTTCGGCAGTGAGCCGGCTGTCGAACCGCCGACGGTGGGATCGGCCGTTCCTTCGCTACGGTTGCGCGACGCGACCACGGCGCAGCCGATTGTCTTGGTAGGGTTACGGGGCAGGGTGGTCTGGATCACTTTCTGGTCGGCGAATGCGCCCGGCGAGTTCGCCCAGCTCGATCGGGTCTGGGGCCGGCTTGGATCGAGGCGCGGGTTTTCCATGGTCGCCGCGGCGGTTGACGACCAGGCGGGCCAGCGCGTTCGCACGCTGGTCGGTCAGGCGAAGACGAGTTTGCCGGTGTACCTGGCGTCGCCGGAAACTTGCCGGGCGTTCGGGGCGACGGCTCCGAACTTGCCTTTGCATTTGTTGATTGATGAGGACGGTCACGTGGGGGCGATCGCCAACGGGGCAGGGGGCGATACCTTCTCTCGGCTGGCCGACCTTGCGGAACGGTGGCTCGACGAGCGGGAGCCACTCGGCAAGACACGATTCGCCACCCTTGGACGCGAAGGCTTTGAAGTCCGGGCAGGTCGTCAGGGCCGGTCAGACTCGGGTTTGGGGGCGAACGCTTCGAGTCGAGCGCGAAGGGCGGCGGCGGCGCGGCGCGGACTGGGGGCCCGGACGACGGCCGAGCTGACGGCGACTCGGCTGGCACCCGCCTCGAGGACTTGTTCGATGTTTTCTTCGTGGATGCCTCCGATGGCGAACCAAGGGAGGGTCGTGGTCTCGGCGGCGTGGCGGACGAAGGCGAGGCCCGCGAGGTCGGAGAAGTCTTTGGTGGCGCTGGTGAAAACGGGGCCGACGCCCAGATAGCTGGCGCCGGCGAGGATCGCCTGTTCGAGTTGCGGGCGGTCGTGGGTCGACACGCCGATCAGGGAGACCGGGCCGACGATCCGACGCGCATCGCGGAGGGTGACGTCGTCCTGGCCGAGGTGGACGCCGTCGGCCCCCGCGAGCCGGGCCAGGTCGGGGCGGTCGTTGACGAGGAAACGGGCGCGGGCCTGGGCGGTCAGGATCCGGACTTCGCGGGCGCGTTGGAGCCACTCGCGGTCGGGGAGGTTCTTTTCGCGGAGTTGGATCAGGTCGGCACCCCCCGCCAGGGCCTCGCCGACGACCCAGGTGAGGTCGCCCAGCGTCGGCAGGCCGCCGACCAGGACCATCAGGCGGGCCTCGCCCAACGCTCGCCTGGCGCCGACGGCGGTGAGGGTCAGTTTTTCCAGGGTATAGACGTCGTACCGGAGGACTTCGAACCGGCCCGAGAGCCAGACGTCGATGAGCTTGGTGTATTCTTCCAGGGTGCGCAGGGCTTCGCCGGTGCGTTTGAAGTTGGCGGTCAGGACGGCGCGGGGGTTTTCGCGGGCCTGCTCGGAGGCCGTCATGATGTGGGTCCCGACGTCCCCGCGCGTGTCCCGCGAGCCGATCAAGGTGTCGGGGTCCAGGCCCTGGACGGCCGCGGCCAGGCGGTGCCGGACATCCTTGATCCGTCGGGTGAGGCTCGAGTCATCCAGGGCGAATCGGACGTAGTCCTCGACGACCCGAAGGCCCTCGCGGGCCCGGTTCGCGGAGGCGTCGAGGATTCGTCCCAGGTCGACGCCCTGACCCGGCTCGGTCAGCTCGAGGGGGGGAATCTCCGCGTCCAAGGGAAGTGGCGCGGCCTCGACGGTCAACTCGGGCGCGAGGTGACGGAGCAGGCTCGCCAGTTCGATCCCGGCCCCCGCCACGATGTCGGCGGCCGGCCCCGCGTTGGAGACGAGGCCCGCCAGCAGGTGTTCGGTGCCCACGAGTCGGGTCCGATCGTAGGCGCGCGCCTCGTGCTTCGCGTCGCTCAGTGCGTTGCGGAAGGCCGGCGACTGAGGCAGGGGGGCGCCCTGTTCCGATTCCACGGGCTCGGAATCGGGCGCGGCGAGGCCGAGCGCTGACCAGACTTGCGCGGGATCGAGGCCGAATTGGAGCAGGATCTCGGCGGCGCGACTCTCGGGTTCATCGACCAGGGCGGCGAGCAGATCCGTCGGTTCCACGGCCTCGGCGCCTCGATGACGAGCCCGGTTCTCGGCCCGTTCCAGGGCCCGAATCGCCCCCTCGGTGAACGTTTCCTGCATGAGACCTGATCCTATCCGTTCGTATCGCGCCACACCGATCGCGACGTGCCTTGGTGGTTCGCCGAAGCGCCCGACGACTTCAGGTCGGCGGGGGGCCCACGCGGTTTGCGGCAAGTCAGGGCCCATCAGGGACGGGGCTTCCTTGACCAGGGGAGCAACGGCCTGGTTCGGGCCGTCCCCTCGCTTGATTTCCGCTTTGGCTCTTGCCATGATAAGGACATTGTCCTGAGAGTTCCAACCCAAGACAATGCGCGGGCGATTGCGGACTCTCCACCGCTCTGCCACTCGGTCCCACCCCTTCCTTCTTCAAACTTCAGGAACCCACCGTGTTCGACCGAACGATGCCCTTGATGTTGGCCGCCCTCTCCCTGCTCTCGGTCACCTGCGTAGTTTCCGCCGACGAGCCCGCCAAAAAACCCACCTCGGTGCTTTCGTTTCAGGTAAACGACATCGACGGCAAACCCGTTGATCTCTCCAAGTACAAGGGAGAGGTCCTCCTGATCGTCAATACCGCCAGCCAGTGCGGAAACACGCCGCAATACGAGGGGCTCGAGGCGGTCTACGAGAAGTACAAGGCCCAGGGATTCGAGGTCCTCGCCTTCCCGGCCAATGAGTTCGGCCGTCAGGAACCGGGGACGAATGCCGAGATCAAAACATTTTGCAGTACGAAGTACAACGTCAAGTTCCCGCTCTTCTCCAAGATCGTCGTGCACGGGAAAGGCATTCACCCGGTCTACAAGTTCCTGACCGAACCGGAGACGAACCCCAAGTTCGCCGGCCCGATTTCTTGGAACTTCGCCAAGTTCCTGGTCAATCGGAAGGGAGAGGTCGTCGCCCGCTTCCTTCCCAAGGACGCACCCGAGTCCGCCACCGTCACCAGCGAGATCGAGAAGGCACTCGCCGAGCCGAAGTGACTTGAACTCGTTGTCAGACGCTGACTCGCACTGACCAATGCGGCTTGGACCGAGCCGCAAAACCACAAAAAAAAAGAGGGGGACCGAAGCCTGAGCTTCGGTCCCCCTCTTTTTATGTGATGGGTTGCTGACAAGACGGTGGTCAGTGGGAAATCACACGAATTATTGAAAATTCAAATCCTAAATCATTTAACCACGAATCACACGAATCATTGAAAATTCAAATCTCGAATCATGGTTCAATGATCGGAATTGGTTCTATTCGAGTCATTCGTGTGATTCGTGGTTAATTTCCTGCGGCTCAGCCAGGGGAGGATGTTCGGAGGCTGTTGCCAATGTCGGCGATCGCCGGCTTTGGGGGCGGTGGTAGTGTTTTCGGGTTGGCGGAGACGCGATCGCCCGGTTCGAGTCCGGAGCGAACCTCGACGTAGGTTGAGTCGGCGACACCGAGGGTGACCGGTTTCCACTCCCAGGTGGTCACTCCCGTGGCGTTTTTCTTCGCGAGTGCGGAGTAGGCCTGGTCGCCGACCCAGTGGATGGCCCGGAGGGGAACGCGGGTCACTTGGCGGTTCGACTCGATCAGGAAGTTGACCTCGGTGCTCAGGCCGGGGCGGAGTTCGTCGAAGCCCCCCGAATCGATGTTCACCGTTGCGTAGTAGACCTGAACGTCGAGGTTCGAGATGCTCGCCGGCGCCGGGATGGCCGTGACTTCGTCGACGGTTCCCTGGAGGGGGCGGTTGGGGAAGGCGTCGATCCGGATGATGACGCGCTGGCCTTTGTGGATCAGGCTCGTCTTCGATTCGTTGACCCGCGCCTTCACGCGCATGTTCCGTGGGTCGGGGACGTAAAAAATCGGTTGCGTCTGACGGACCGTGACGCCTTCCTGGATCTGGGCCTCCACTCGCCCCCAGCTATTCGTCTGGTTGGCATAGACGATAATCCCATCGCGGGGGGCGCGCATCGTGCAGTTGGCGATCATCAACTCGAGTCGCTTGAGTCGCTGGGTCTCGAGAGCGAACGCCGCGTCTTGGGACGAGAGGTCGGCCTTGATGGCCTCGATCTTCGCCAGCCGGGCTTTCATGATGCGGGGCATCGTGAAGCTTTTCAGCCGGTGCTCCATGCCTTCGGCCTCGGAGAGGACGAACGAGGCCTGGAGGTCGGCCAGTTCGTCGGCTCTGACCTGGGCGTTGGCGCGGAACCCTTTCTTGGCCGCGTCACGCGACCATTCCAGGTTGAGCCGGGTACGTCGCGCCTCGGTCCGGCAACCGACGATGTACTGGAGGATCAACTGGACGTCTTGAGGATAGATTCCCTCTTGATACTCACGGAGGGAGATCTCATTGACCTCGAGGATCGATTTCGCTTGCTCGACCCAGGACTTGGCCTGGAGGTAGCGAATTTGCTGGGCCTGGAATTCCTCACGGAACGCGGACGAGTCCAGCTCGCAGACGACGTCGCCGCTGACGACGCGGGTCCCCTCGGGGATGATACTGATAATTCGGGTTGAGCCGGGCAGTTCGGTCGAGCCGGAACCTCCTCCTCGGCCGCCACCGCCACCGCCACCGCCGCCACCACCACCGCCTCCGCCCATCATGACGTTGCCTTGGGCCTTGGTGGTTCCCTGGGTGGAAGGAGCCTTGGCGGCGCCACGAAGGGGGATGTGCGGCTCGACAATGTAGTTAAAGCTCCGGATGTCGGGTCGTTTCATGACGGCGGAGCCGGCATCGGCCGCGGTGGTGGCCGCGGGGACCGGAGTCTTCGAGGCCACACCGGCGCCTGTCACCTTGGCCTTGGTGCCGCCCGCTTTGGCCGTCGCCGCCCCTTTGCCTTGCATGGCCGCCTTGGGCGCTGCCGCCGCGGCGGGCGTCGCTTGCGGGGCGGCGGCGCCGGCGGCTTGGCCGTTCGCCCCGCCTCGGCCACCACCCTGGCCTTTGCCCGCCGCGCCTCCGGTCATGCCGATCAGGGCTTCGACCTCGCAACGAACCGTCGCGTTGTTGGCGCTTTCGAGCGTGCCGTTCTCGGTGACGACCAGGGCCACGTCCCCCCGATCGACGACGACGGTTTCCACGAGCGGGGCTGTTCTCGACCAGACGCGCGAGGGCCGTACGACCGTCGCGAATACTCCGGAAACCACGATGCCGGCGACGACCGCGGCAAACGCCCAACGCCGCCAGGATGGCCTACGCTCCTCAGGGATGACGAGCGTAGGAGGGGAAGCAAGCTCATCCGATGACATGAAAATTTCCTCGCAAACTCACACGCAAGGGACGAAACCAACCCAGCGACCCGGTGCGCCACTCACGACAAGTCACCTCTATTATCGACCGATTCGGCTGGGGGTCAATCATTTCCCAAAGTCGTCAAATGAAGCCATCTCCGGGCCCCATAAGCGTTTGGGTTCGTCTTGCCATGGTGGCATATTGGGACCCTTGGGAAAAATCGAAAAAGTCGTTCTACGTTAGAAATAGCGACGAACGGACGCGGCCTGGCCACCTTCGGATTGTGGTCACGCTGTATTCATGCCGTGTTTGCGAATCGGCCACGTTGAAGTCGACGCCTTCAAGTGAGCCTTGCAGACACGTCGCGCGGTCCTTGGGTTAAGAACCTAAGCCAAGGAGTGAGCTGGGGTTGTGATTGGAAAGGTCCTCGGTGTTCCTGTTGGACCGCACGCCGAGCGGCCTGCCTCTTGACGAGCCTCTGGGATCTTGGAGTCGGCACCATGTTGCAGTTGCGTCATTGGTCGAAGAGTCACGAGGAAGGCGGCCGCGGAAAATCGTCGCGCCGCAGGCGGTTGGAGTGGGACTGCCTGGAGGAGCGCATGCTCCTGGCGACGGCGGGGTACGACTACGTCCTGAACGGAACGCGTTGGGCCGACCCGAGCCACATCACGTATAGTGTCGCTCCTGACGGCGTACTCTGGGATCACGGCCCGAGCAACCTGAATGCCACCTTCAACGCCAAGTTCGGCAACGGGGTCTGGCAGCGGCAGATCGCCTTGGCCTTGGCAACCTGGGAGTCGGTCGCCAACATCAATATTGCCCAGGTTGCCGACTCGGCCTTGGGGTTCGGAATCTATGGCAAGCCGCAGGGGGACCCCCGGTTCGGTGATATCCGGGTGAGCGGGTCGAGCTTTTACAACCGAGACACCCCCACGCTTGCCATCGGCTACTACCCGCCTCCCCAGGGGACGACCGAGGCGGGGGACGTCGAAGTCAACACGACGAAGAACTTCACGATCGGAGGGGCGGGGGGGAGCTACGACCTCTATAGCGTGTTGCTCCACGAGACCGGCCATGCCCTTGGACTGGACCATTCGCTCAACCCCAAGGCCGTGATGTACGCCTCGTATCAGGGCGTTCAAGCCGGGCTTCAGCCCGAGGACATCGCCGGGATCCAAGCGATCTACGGGGCTCGGGTCGCGGATCCGTACCAAGCGCAGGGGCTCGGCCAAGGCTGGACCAGCGCGATCGACGTGACGGCCGGCCTGGGGAGTGCGCGGCAAACGACGGTGGGGAATGTCTCGCTGGCGACGATCGGCGCGACCGAATACTTCACCGTGATCGCCCCGAATACTCCGGGCGCCACCCTGCAAGTCACGGCGGCCGCCGGCAACGTGAGCCTGCTCAGCCCCAAGCTCAGTGTTTTCGACGCCTCCGGGAACCTGCTCGGGGCGGCGGCGAATCCGTCGGCCTGGAGCAATAATGTCTCGGTGAATACCGCCCAGCTCGTGCCCGGCCAGCGCTATTACATTACCGTGACGGGGGCGACCCGCGATGCCCTTGCGGTCGGAGCCTATCAGCTTCAGGTCGCGTTCACGGGCGGCAACCCGCCTAGCCAGGTTACCCCTCCCTCGGGAACGGTCTCTCCTCCCTCGGGAACGATCATTGCGCCTCCGACGACCGGGCCCGTGAGCACGGTGGGCCCGGATCGGTTCGAGCCGAACAACACCTCCGCCTTGGCGACCAACCTCGGAATCGTCGTCAATTCCGTCACGGTCGGAAATTTGACGCTCGACACGGCAGGCGACGTGGATACCTTCGTCCTGCGGAATGGCAAGGCGGGGATTTACCGGATTCTCGCGGGAGGGGCGGCGATTCGCGTCTTCGACCGGTTCGGGAATCCGCTCGCGTCGGACGTCGGGGAGCTGTCGATCCGGGTTTTCAAGCCTCGGACGCCGCTCTATGTTCAGATCAGTTCGGCAACCGGAACGGGAAATGAGAATTATTCATTGATCGTTTCCGCACAGAAGGGGAAGGGAGCGGTCACGCCTCCGGTCAAGGTCCGGCGCCCCGTCCTTCGGCAGGGCGCGCACCGCCTGGTTTGACCATGGCGCCAGGTCCATTGAAGCGGTCGTCGGGCGTATGGTAGGGTGGGCGCACCGGAACCCCCGGTGCGCCCACCCTTTGCTTTTTTTTCGGATCGAGCAGGCGCAAGCGCCTCGGGCCAGACACAACCAAAGGAGCGACGTCATGGCTGAATACTCTCTGCCGCCCCTGCCTTATGACTACGATGGCTTGGAGCCGCACATCAGTGCCAAGACCATGCAGTTCCACCACGACAAGCACCATCAGGCGTACGTCAATAACGTCAACGCCGCTCTCAAGGATCATCCCGAACACCAGGGGAAGCCGATCGAGGAGCTGATCGCCAATCTCAACGCGCTACCGGAAGCGATCCGCACCGCGGTCCGCAACAATGGTGGCGGTCATGCCAACCACTCCTTGTTCTGGCTGATCATGAAGCCAGGTGGTGGCGGCGAGCCGACCGGCGCGTTGGCGCAGGCGATCACCAGTGAACTCGGTGGGTTTGCCGCGTTCAAAGAGGCCCTCAACAAGGCCGGCACCACCCGGTTCGGCTCGGGTTGGGGATGGCTCGTCGTGGGCAAGGACGGCAAGCTTGCCGTGACCTCGACCGCCAACCAGGACAGCCCCATCATGGAAGGGCAGACCCCGCTCATGGGCGTCGACGTCTGGGAACACGCCTACTACCTCGACTACCAGAATCGCCGGCCCGACTACCTCACCTCCTGGTGGAATACGCTCAACTGGGAAGAGATCGGGCGACGGTACGACGCGGCCAAAGCCAAGTAACCGAATCAAGGCCCGCGCGGCTCCCGCGGGTTCTCGGGTCAAGACGCGCCAGACCGCGCCTTCCCGGCCCGTTGTGGAGCCATTGACCAATACCGGGATTTCGGTATGATCCGGACGCGCTGAGGGGGGAAACACTCTCTTTGGCGGCGTCCGGTTTCCGTTAGCCACTTTGCCAGACACCTCGTTCGGTGGAACATCTCGACGCCTCGGCACGATGCATGCGACGCGATCGCCCGCTCTGGGCCGGTCGCGGAGCGCGTCCTTTTTCCAAAGAACGAGGAGACTCGCCGATGGATCGGCTCAAATTGACTCTGGCCGGTTGTGGCCTTGCGGCGGTTCTGACGGTTTCGGGTTGTCGTAACCTCCGCTCCGAGGTTCCCCCGGGGCGACCGTTCGGCAGCCCAGCCAGCCAGCCCTCGGTCGGGTTCAGCTCCGACCCTCATCCCAACACCGGTCTCGGCCTTGGGGCGGGCGCTGGCGCCGGCTCCGGGAATCTGCCAGGCGGTCCCGGCATGGGGCCAGGCTTGCCGCAAGATTCAGCCGGCCAGTTTGGCACTCCGCCGCCCGGTGCGTCCGACAAGTATGGGGCGCCGACGGACAACGCCTATGGGCCTCCCGGGACCTCCGCGCTCGCTCCTCCGCCGTCGATTGGAACCGATCCGTCGGCTCGGTCGGCTCCGCCTTCGGGGGCGCCCGCGGTCCCGGACTCATTCGGGACGGGTCTGCCGGGGTCGGCCCCCGCACCTCAATAAGCCGATTGGCGCAGTTCCCGATGGGTGGGCGGATCAGGCTCGAGGATCATCGAGGCCGCGTATTGTCGAGGTTCTTCGGTCGGGATCGCCAGCCCAGCGGTGAGGTTCCGGGCGCCGCGGGTTGGAATGAGCTCGTGGCATTCGGCGAAGACTCGCCCGAGTCTGTTGCCCATGTCACCACCCCAGTGGGTCTGACTTCGCCATGGACGAGTCTCTGACAATCCTCTTTGAGGATGCGCATTGCCTGGCGACGGTTAAGCCGGGGGGCGAGTTGACGCAGGGGACGAGCGGAGGGCGGGAGACGACGCTCGAGGCGAGGGTCCGCCGCTACCTTCGTCCCGACGATCCGGGCGCGGTCTACCTCGGCACGGTGCATCGGCTGGATCGACCGGTCTCGGGGGTGATTCTCTGGGCCAAGACACTGAAGGCGGCTCGTCGGCTGGCGGCCCAGTTCGCCGCCCGTCAGGTGCGCAAGGAGTACTGGGCGATCGTCGAAGCGACGACCAGCCTGCTTGGTGTGGGTGACGAAGGGCAGTGGGTCGACTGGCTGACCGACCCTGACGGCTCAGGGGTCGTTCATTCGGTCGAGACCCAGGCGCCGGGGACCCGCCAGGCGATCACCCGCTTCCGAACGAGTCCCGCCTTGAGCCTGCCGGTGGCCACGAATTGGCTCCGCCTCTGGCCGGAGACGGGCAGGACCCATCAACTCCGGGCCCAAGCGGCCCACCGCGGGATGGCGATTTTGGGGGATCTGGCCTATGGCTCCGGCCGCCCCTTTCCTCAAGGGATCGCCCTCCACGCCCGGGCGCTTCGGGTTCGGCACCCGATCCTGGGCACGCCGATCGACCTGCTCGCGCCGGTGCCGGACACCTGGCGAGAGCAGGGGATCGTCTTGCCCGAATCGGCGAGCCCCGAGTTCGAATAGCCGGATTCCTCCTCGATCGCCGGCGATGACCGTCGCTCCCGCTGCCCCTGCCGCCTCCGCGTTATTCAATGGCGATCTTGATGATCCGGAGTCGCAACGTTCCCGCGGGAATGGGCACTTCGACCTCCTCATCGAGTTTCTTGCCCACCAGCGCTTGCCCGATCGGGCTGGTCAGCAGAATCTTATTCTGGTCGTAGTCTTCGTCGCCGGGCCCGACCAGAATGAAGTCCTCCTCGTCGTTCATATCCAGGTCGAGGACGCGAACCCGAGAACCGAACACCACCCGGTCGGTGGGCAGTGTCGACTTGTCGACGATCATCCCCCGGCCGAGCTTGTCCTGTAGCTCGTTGATCCGCGCCTGAAGCATGCCCTGCGCCTCGCAGGCTGCGTCGAATTCGGCGTTTTCGGAAAGGTCGCCGAAGTCCCGTGCCGTGGCAATTTGCTCGGCGATCCGGGGCATGTCCTCATTTTTCATCTTGTCGAGCTGGGCTTTGAGTCGGTCATAGCCTTCCTTCGACATCGGAATTCGATCCGTGGACATGCCTATCTGCTCCCAATCGTCCTGCGGCCGCGTCGCGCTTATTAGGGCATAAAGCTTAATATTGGACGCCGCTCGGGAACGCATCAGTGGTCTTTGGAATGGTGTGGGGAAGTCCCTTGGAAGTCTAGAAGCAAACACCGCGGCGCCCGAGTGAACCCGGTGCCGCGGTCAATATCGCAATTTAGACTAGTCTTCACGATCGCTGGACGCAACCCCAAGCCCGACACGCGTGGATGAGGTAATGGGCTGTGAGCGAACGTCCCGAGGCGTGAGTGCGGGGCCGGTGCGCGAGCGATTATTCATGTCGTAGTGCGTCGATTGGATCCATCATGGCGGCTCGCTGGGCTGGGTAGAGCCCGAAGAGGATCCCGATGGCCACGGAGATCCCGAAGGAGAGGAGGACCGAGAAGCCGGTCACGACGGCCTTCTGTTCCGGAATAAAGTAGACGATCAACTGGGGGATGGAGATTCCGAGGGTGACACCGAGCAGGCCGCCGACTCCGGAGAGGACGACGGTTTCGATGAGGAACTGCTGGGTGATGTCGCGTCGTTTCGCTCCCAGGGCGCGCCGGATCCCGATTTCCCGGGTTCGTTCGGTCACGGTGGCGAGCATGATATTCATGATCCCGATGCCACCGACCAGGAGCGAGATCGAGGCAATGGTTCCGAGGATGATGCTGAACTGCCGAGCCGTGCGTTTGGCCTCGTTGAGCAGGTCGAGCGGAACGATGATATCGACGTCCTTCTTGGGGTGGTACGGCTTGACGGCGGCCTCGACGATCGGATGGGTGGGGCCTACCTCCGCGAGGCTTCCCACCTGGAGCGTGACTTGCGAGAGTTGGGTCTCCTCGAACTCCATCGAGCCGGCCCGGCTATTCATGATCCGTTCGCCGAACCGGAGCTTGCAGGTGTTCAGCGGGATATAGACGTCCTTGTTGAACTCCTGCGCGGCCAGGCTGCCACCGATCCCGGCGGTACTCGCGCGTTCCCTGGTGACGCCGACGACCTTGTAATAGTCCGCGCCCAGTTTCACGGTCTGGTGGAGCGGGTCTTCGTAGGGGAAGAGGGTCTTGGCGGTCTCCGCGGCGAGCACGGCGACGTTCTCATAGCGATTGTTGTCGCTCTCGGTGAGGAATCGGCCCCGCTCGATCTCGAGGTGGTTGAACTTGTCGTAGTCGCTCGTGGTGCCGACGACCCGCCCGTCGATCTCCAGGTTGAGGTGGCGGATCTGTTTGCGGAGCTCGCGGATCGGCAAGGCTTTCCTGATCGTGGGCACGGTGGCCATGATCCGGTCGAAGTCGGCGAATTTCAGGCCGTAGGCGAGGATCCGCGCCGGGCGGCCGCCGGACGACTGTGACTCGTCGGTCGGCTTGACCGAGCGGACGATGATGTTGGTGGCTCCAAGCTGCTCGAAACGCTTCTGGGCGTCGCGGCTCGACCCTTCGCCGATGGCCAGCATCGAGATCACCGCGGCGACGCCGAAGACGATACCCAGGACGGTGAGCCCTGAGCGCAACTTATGGAGGAGCAGGCTTTTGAGCCCGAGTCGAATTCCCCGTAGGATGCGTCCCATGATGACTTCTTCGGTTCGGTGGGGCTGGCCCACAGGCCTTTGGGAAGGAATAAAAAAAAGGAGTGGGCCCTGGGGCCCACGCCGGGGTTGGTTTCAAGCGTGACTGGCGCCGTTGGCTGCCGCGAGCGCCTGCATTCGGGGGCTCGGGCCATCGTCGATGATCTGGCCGTCACGCATCCGGATGATTCGCTTGGCGTGTTCGGCGATATCGTCTTCGTGGGTGACCATGATGATGGTCTTGCCCCCGTCGTTGAGCTTGCCGAGCATCTCCATGATCTCGTGGCTGGTCTTGGTGTCGAGGTTACCGGTCGCTTCGTCGGCCAGGATGATGTAGGGGTCGTTGATCAGTGAGCGGGCGATCGCGACTCGCTGTTGCTGACCGCCGGAGAGTTGGTTGGGGCGATGGTCGAGACGTTCGTGGAGGCCGACCATTCGCGCGAGCTCGTGGGTCCTGCGCTGGACTTCCTCGGTGATCTCGCCACTCCCTTGGTACGTCAGGGGGAGCTGGATATTCTCCGTGACGGTGTACTGCTGGATCAGGTTATACGACTGGAAGATGAAGCCGATGTAGCGGCTCCGGACTTCCGACAGCTCGTCGTCGCTGAGTTGGGCGACGTCCTTGTCGCCCAGGATGTACTGACCGCTGGTGGGGCGATCGAGGCAGCCGAGCAGGTTGAGCATGGTGCTCTTGCCCGACCCCGAGGCACCCATGATGGCGATGTATTCGCCCTGGTGGAAGTCGACCGAGACTCCCGTCAGGGCATGGACCGTCACGGCTTGGGTCGGCCCGCGGCGGCGGCTGAAGAAGCCCCCCTCCGCGACGTGGCCCATCACGTAGGTCTTGCGAACGTCAACCAGCCGGACGATCACCTTTGACGCGATGTTCACAAATACCTCGAGGCGGAGGCTGCCGCCTTCAGTCGACAGAGGAAGCCGTTGCGGGTTTTCGCCACATGCTTGGCGCGTAAACGCGTTGATGCGATGTTAGCGTGGGGAGCAACGGTTGTTCAAGGCACTCCCAGCTCTTTGACATCGAGTGGTCGTATCGGGTTGCGGCAACCAACCGTCTGCCGCGTAAAACGATCGACGTTGAGACACGCCGCGAGGCATCTCGAGAACTCCTGACCCGCGAGGATCAGGGCAGGGCGTTGTAAGCCGCCCTGGACTGGAGACCGGGTCACAAGGAAGCGGCCAGCAATCATGCAACGGTCGACCGGAAAGCCGTCGCCTTCAGGCGACGGTCGTTTACGGATTCGGACCCCCACGGCCGCCCCCGAAACCTCCACCGGCGCCACGACCCGCACCCTCACCGCCGGCGCCGCCTCCGAAGCCACCACCACCGCCGCCTTGGAGGATCGCATCGACGCGTTCTGCCGGAACGCCGGCTTCGATCAGCATCTGTTTCTTCTCTTCGGGGCTGGCGCTCTGAAACTTCGCCCGGGCGGCCGGATCCATCTTGCTCATGAAGCCGCCGCCGGCGCCGCGCTTCCCTTTGGCCTTGGCTTTGGCCTTGCCCTTGGCGTCGGGGTCGGCGGTCGCTTTGCCGTCAGGCCCGCCGGGGCCGACCGGCCCGACACCGGCCTTGCCCTTGGCGCCGGCGCCCCAATCCTTCTTCGCGGCCTCGCCGTCCTTGCCCGACTCTCCGAACGCCTCGCGCTTCTCCTCCTCGGACATGAGCAGGAGCGGGCTGAGTGCGACTCGATCGCCCGACTTGAGGCCCTCGCGGATTTCGACGAGCTTGTCGTTGGAGGTGCCCACGGCGACGGTCCGCCAGTCGTAGGTGCCGTCGCCCCGCTTCACGGCGACGTGGTCCTTGCCCTGATACTCGAGGATCGCCACCACGGGGACGCTCAGGACGTTATCGATCTGGGCGACCAGGATATCCACCTGGGCCGTCATTCCCGGCCGGAGTCCCGGCAGGCCGTTGTCGATGGTCACATGGGTGGTGTAGACCTTCACGTCCGAGCTGAACATGCTGTTCGGGTCGGGCAGCGGGGCGACATCCAGGACCGTGCCCCTGAGCGTCTGGTCGGCGAAGGCGTCGACGCGGATCCGCGCCTGGAGGCCGGGGGTCAGGCGGTCGATCATCGACTCGTGGACCTTGGTGTTGACCCGCATGTGCCCGGTATCGGGGAGGCTGAAGATCTTCTGCCGCTCGCGAACGACCGCCCCTTCTTCAACCTGGGGCTGGCTGCTGCCGCCGAACCGGCTCGGGTCGTTGGCATAGACCACCAGGCCGTCGCCGGGGGCCAGGAGCTGACAATTCTTGATCTGGGTCTCAAGCTTCGTCTGCTTCTTCTTCTCCAGGTCCCAGGTCTGCTCCTTGGCGAGCTCGTCGGAGCGGGCCTTTTCGACGTCGCTCTTGAGCTCTTTGAGCGTCTTGTCGTAGGTGAACTTCTCGAGCACGGCCTTCTTCGTCGTCGCCTGTTCGAAGGCGAAGACCTTCTGGTCGAGCGAGACCTTATCGGCGATATTCTGCGCTAAGGACACGTAGCCTTTGTCGTACATCCGCTTGGACCATTCGAGCCGGTCCTCGGCGCGTTTTCGTTCGGCCTCGGCCAGGGCGATTTCCCCTTTGACCGTCTGCAACTCCTGGAGGTAGACGCCTTCCTTGTACTCGGTGACGGCGATCTCGGCCACTTCCCGGGTCAGCTTGGCGTTCTGGTGGGCCGCCTCCGCTCCCGAGGTTGCGATGTACTGGTTGGTTAACTGGTCTTTCAAGGCCGCCGAGTCGAGCTCGCAGACGAGCTCGCCCTTGGTGACCCGCTTGCCTTCCGGCACGATCGAGATGATCGTCGTGGATCCCTCCACCTGGCAGAAGACGTCTTTGTTATTGGAGCTTTCCAAGGTGCCGCGGACGGTGGCCACGACGGGCAGGTTCGCCTGGCGGACCTCATAGGTGATGATGTCGCGGGTGCTCGAGGCGAACAGGCCGGTCAGCGACTTCGAGATCCCGGGGACCCCGATCACGACCCCGGCGGCGACGCCCAGGACGACCAGGAGGCCGACCAGGAGCGTCTTGCCGCGGCGGGATTTACGGCTTGCCGGCTTCTTCAGGTCGGGGAGCTCCCGGTGGGCGGATGGCTCGGCTCCCGCCGCCGGTGCCGGCGCTTCCGTAGTCTGCAGGGAAAAGTTCACGGTAAGCCTCCCATTCGTCGTAGGGCAAGGTGCCGAGGTCGCGGTAAAGTGTGAGCCGGGCGGTTTCGTAGCCGAGCCAGTTCGTAATCAGGGTGTTTTCCTGGGTGAGCAACTGGCGCTGGAAGTTAATCAGGTTGGTCGTTTGGGTGGCCGCGTTGGCCGCCTGGGCGGTTCCACCGCCCCCTGCCGCGGCCCCTTGCGGCGGCGCGATGATCTGTTCGAAGGCCTGGTCTTTCAGGCGGATGGCTAGAGTGAAGTTTTTGCGGTTGATCTCATAGGTCAGGTACTGCTGGTGAAGATTCCTGACGTCGATTCGGATCTGATATTTCAGGTTGTCCTCGAAGGATTGCAGCGCCCTCCGCTGGCGCTCATAGCCGATCAGGGTCGCTCGAAACTGGTTCCGCTCGTTCAGGCGGACCAGGGGAAGCTCTGCGTTGAGCACGAGCGAAAACTGTTTGGCTTGATCGACGAAAGCAAACGGGTTCGAGGTCGCGGGGGGAGTGATGAACTGGTTGGTGAGCGTGACGTTGAAGATCCCCTTCAACGCGTTGGCCGAGACGCGAATCTGTCGCCAAGCGTCGTAGAGCATCGCACGTTGGTTCATCAAATCCAGGCGATGCTCAAGCGTCACCCGCTCGGCGGCCAGGAGCAGTTCTTCCAGGTCATCTTCGTTATCTTTCCCGGTATTGTACACAGAAAGCACCGACCTGCCATCAATATTCACGTCTGCCAAGTCGGGAAGGTTCGCGGCGTACTGGGGAAGGTCGGTGAGATTCCGCTTGGGATCGCGCTGCCAGTCGTCAATCCCGTCGAAGACCTCCTTGAATTTCCAGGCGAGGGTCCGATCGAGGATCAAGGGCACGTCCGGCGGCATGCCGAGCTGGATCTTGAACTGGTCGAGCTGGCTGCGGAATTGAGTGCGATCATTCACTAATTGCTGCAACGCTTGCTGGTAGCTCTGGTCGACCTGGTCGACCTGAAGTTGGGTGAGGCCCGAGGCTTCGCCCTTGATGAGCTCGGAGTAGATCATGTAGAGCCGTTCGAGGGCCGCGATGTTCTTGCGGTCGTTCTCGAGGAGCTGAATGTCCTGGATGACGTTGAGGAAGCCGACGGTCGGGTCGGAGTTGCCACCGCCGGAGAACCCGGGGGTCTGGACGGTCGACCCGAAGTTGGTGATCGGGGTTCCGCCCACGAGGGTGGCCACCACGAATTCCTGACGGAACTTGGCGAAGCTTCGGACGGCGTACAGCAAGTTGCGCTCGGCCTGAGTCAAGGCCTCGAGCGTCACCGCGCGGCCGCCTCCCTTGAGGAACGGCTGGACGAAGGTGAGCGGGAGGAATGACTGGACGCTGGGCTGGCGCGAGTTCTGGCCGAGGAAGTTGAAGACGACCTGGTTGGCGAAGCCCATCAGCAGCTTGCCGCCGGAGTTGAAGACCTTGCCGACTCCCGCGACGGTGCCGATGTTCATGCTGGAGATGGGCGTCCCCGTTTCCCGGGTCCGGTAGAGGAACTGGTTAAACGGGTTGGGCGCGGGAATGCCCCCGGCGCTGGTGCCGGTCAGGGGCGAGAGGCCGGCGTAGAACTGGGGCTGGAACGCGAACCGCTGAAGCGTCACGGCCAGGCTCGTCGTGTAGACGTTCTCCAACTGAGTCTGGTAGACGCGGGCGTTGATCAGGCCGAGCCGGAACGACTGCTCCATCGTCAATTTGTACGGGCGGCTGTTTCTGGGCAAGCCCGCGGCCTCCGCTTCATTGAAGTTGATCTCGTCGGGAATCAGCATCCCGGCAATCGCGTCCCCTTTTTCCTCGGAGTCACGGTATTGCTCAGGCGTGAGGTCGGGCCTTGGGTTCAGCGGTGCCGACAGGTCGGACTGGATCGGAGCGGGGTCCATGCCGATCGGCGGTGGCTGAACCTCGGGACGACGGGGACCCTCCAAGCCGGGCGGAGTGGTCGGCGAGGGTGTGAGAGTCGGTTCTTGGATCCCTGTCTGCTGGAAGGCGGCGAGCCGAAGGCCCGGGTCCCGTGACTTCACGCGGGCCTGGGGAGCATTGGGATTGCCGCCGGGTGGATTCGCAGGTGGGGGCTCCGGTAGAGAATTAGGCGGCATTGCCTCGAGCGATGGCCCGGAATTTCCTCCGGTGCCGAACGGCGACGGATTCGACGTGGGGGGCACGGGGGGCGCTGGCTCGATCGCCGTGGGCGCGGCGGCCGGAGCCGCGGCCCCGGGAGCCGTGAGCGGGTTGCGACGCGGGGCTTTCGCCTTGTCCTCGTCGCCGTTGTTCATGCTCTCACGCTGCCAGCCATCGAGCATATCGAGGTAGCCGGTCCCTTCCAGGGGGACGATCAGGCGGTTGTCGGGCCACTGGGGCACGGGCGAGGTCGCCTCCGCGGCATAGTCGTCCGGCGGGGCGGGGGGGGTATCGGGGTCGTAGGGACTCGCGAATCGCGACAGCGCGGGGGGTTCCACTGAGAAGAGGTCGATCCGCCAGCGGGGATCACGACTCTTCTCGAAGACAGCCTCGGTGACGTCCTGGTTGGCCCATTCCCGGAAGAATTCGCGGGTACATCCAGACTGTGTACCCAGAACGAGGGCGACCAGGAGTGGGACCCGGCTCCGGGAACGACGTGATGGGTTCGTCGGTTGGGCTTTGAGTGTCATGGGCTTCTTCGCCTCGGGCGACGTTCGATAGGCACGAATGAATGCCCGCTCCGGACCCGTTGGTCGTCCGTGAACGGGACGACCAGAGGCCATTGAAGGGGCGGGATGACCCCGATCCACGGCAAGGGAGGAGGAGTGGCTCTCCCTGACTACGAACTTTATCGGAAGTAGGGGTCGTGCGGGTTGAGCCGAAAATGCGAAGGTTGGATACCGCATCATGGTCCGTAGTGAAGGGTTTGGATGAAGCCAAGCACATCGAAGGGCCGAAATTGCAGTGGTAGTTGGCTACCCTTGGCGGCCGCGGCGTCGCGCCGAGCCGGTCTCAAATGAAGCGAGAGCTTCGAGCCGGATTCCCGAGGGGCGCTCGAGACGCAGGGCATGGACACCCGGCGGACGCGCGACGACACAGGGCTTGGAGGAGGGAGTCTCCGATGCTGTTTGGCAATCGCGGACCTCGGTCATTGGCCGCACGGCGGAGCGGGGGTTTCCAACCCAAAATTCAGTCGCTCGAAGAGCGACAATTGTTGTCGATCGACCTGGGTGGGGTGCTCCCCCCAGGCCAACCCAATATCGCCACCGCCCCGTTTGGTGTGGCTTTAGCGGGGAACGAGACCCTGGGCGCCGCGGGCTTCAGCGTGGCCGATGTGGGGGATACCAACGGCGACGGCTTCGACGATTTCGTGATCGGGGCGCCGACGGGACAAACCATTAACGGGCAGGTCCAGCCGGGCACCGGCAATAACAGCCGGGCCTACCTGGTGTTCGGCTCGGCCACGATTAACGCGGGCACCATTGACTGGCTCACGCTCGACAAACTCGGTCAGCGTGTGGGCGACCTTGGTCAGTTGAACAACGCCAACCAGACCAATCCGATCAGCGGCACGAAAGGGAATGACTATGCGGGGGTCACGTTCCTGACGGGATCGACCAACGCGTCGCAGCTCGGTGCCTCAGTGACAGCGCTTGGCGACGTCAACAATGACGGGTTCGCCGACTTCATGATCGGTGCCCCGGGGGCGAACGACCTCAACAACCTCAATCCGGGCACGGGGCGCGCCTACATCGTCTACGGTGGCAAGGGCCTGAACACGGTCCCGACGGGGACGGTCGACCTCGACAACCTCGGCGCCGCCACCGGGGTTTCGGTCACGACCTTTGGAAGCACCCTGGCGAACTCGCGGGTGGGGCGGGCGGGCGCGCGGATCGGCAACTTCTTTGCCAGTAACTCGACATCCCCCGACATCGCGATATCCGCTCCCAACGCCTCGGTCGCCGGGCTGAGCTTCAACGGGGCCGTGTACGTGATCCCGGGGTCATTGCTCGCCGCGCCAAGCGTGGCGCCTGTGAACCTCAATGCGATCGGCAACGGGCTGGGGGGGGCCATCTTCGCCGGCTCCGCCAACAATGAGGCGATCGGGTTGTCGATCGCGGGAGCCGGTAACGTCGACGGCCAACTTTCCGCGGCGAACATCGGGATCGACGACTTCCTGATCGGTGCGCCTAGCGCCAATGGAAACGCGGGCGAAGCGTTCCTGATCTATGGAGGCAACGCCCTGCCCGCGGCGGGGAGGGTCGTCAACGGTCTGAACGTGATCCAGACCAACCGGATCGGGATCGGTACGGGCACCACCGATATCTTCGGGGCGCACTTCCAAGGTGCGGGTGGTTCGCGGACCGGCTATGCTGTCGCCGGGATCGGCGACTACAACGGCAATGGCTTTGCCGATATCGCGATCGGTTCTCCGATGGCCGCCAGTGGCAACGGCCGGGCCGACATCTACTACGGTCAGTCCGCCAGTGGCACGACGCTGATTGGGTCGATTCCCGTCTTCAGCAAGCCGGCGGGTGTTCCCGCGTTGACGCTCATCGGTGCCCCCAACTCGTTCGCCGGCTACTCGTTGTCGCTCTCCGGCCAGATCAATCCCAACAACTCGGTCGGCAATGACTTCATGGTCGGGGCGCCGGGGCTCAACGGCAACCAGGGTGGGGTTTACTATATCCCCGCCAATCCCTTCTTTCTGACGGGTACACAGCAGTTGATCTCCGCCGAAGGGTCACCGCTGGCGGCGACCCTGATCCAGATCTCGACGACCCCGAACGGCGCCCCGGCGTTCCTGGGAGCCTCGGTCTCGGGTCGACTGGTCAGCCGTACCCAAACGAAGACGGCTGATAACGATACTCTGGCCGATATCATCATCGGTGCCTCAAGCTACAATGTGACCACGACCGGTCGGACCGGAGCCGGTGGTGCGTTCGTGATCGAAGGGAAGTTCCTCCCGGTCCAAACGCCTGTGAGCAACCGGATTTCCACCAATATTTCGGTCGGTCAGGCGCCGGTCGGGTTGCCGCCGTTCGGGACGTTCAGCATCAATGCGACGTCCCCGCCCAGCCTGGACATTTGGGTCTTGAGCAACAACACGATCTCGCCGGCGTTCCAGCCGGCCACGGATATCGACCCCACCACGATTGCCGTGAATGGCGTTCCGTTTCCGAACGCCACGATCAAGTCGATCGCCGACGTCAACAACGACGGCATTCCAGACGCGATCGTCACGATCACGCCGCGTTCCCGGATCGGCCTGAAGTCCACGGACACGACGTTTAACCTTACTGGGAACACGTTGCCCACCGCCGGGAACCCCAACACCGGATTCCTCGGCACCGCGCAAATCGTCGTCAGCGGTGGCATCAACCCGAATCCTCCCACGGTGAGCACGGGCGGTACCGGGGTGCTCATCGGATCGATTCCCAAAACGAGCTTCACGCCCCAGTTCGGCGCGGACCACTATGTGCCGCCCACCTCGGCACTTTCGCGGCTCAACTACAAGGCCATCCCTCGGGCCGTGGCCTACCAGCAATACATGCCGGGCCGTGGCTGGGCGCTTCGGCTCTTTAACTTCGCCCATCCCAAGAACCTGACGAGGGTGCCGTCCGGCAAGCAAAACAGCCTGGCGGGCAGGCTTCCGCTCACGCTCGACGAGAGCGTCTTCACCCGGAGCAAGTACAAGAAGGCCAAGTCGATCGAGTTCACTCACAAGAATCCTGTCATCCCGACCAATCGCCAGACGGAGCTGAATCTGGGCAGGCCGCGGAAGCATCCCAAGTCCCGATAAGTGACGATCGGCTCGATCACGCTCGGATCCTCATCAATCCATCAATCGGCCGGTCCCTCTTCACGCGAGGGGCCGGCCGGTTTTCGTGCGCAGGCCGGGCTCGGCCCTGACTTAGGGCCCATGCCCGGGGCACTAGGAACAGCGGCACGATCGGTCAATCCGGCATACTGCTCGCTTGCGCTTTCCGTGCGATCCGCACATCCGTCAGGGCGTCTGAGAACTCTGGTACAGCCGGGTTCAGGCTGTGTCCTTCTCCGGCCGAAACTGATGGTGCCAGTCGCCTCAATGCGTTCGAGCTCCACGTACCGCCCGATAGTCGGGCCGGTTTGCGGTGGGCCACTCGGATGGATGAGCGGGGGTGCCCCGACGCCTACCCCCGGCTTTCGAGGAGCGACCCCACGGCGGCCTTTCGCCCCGGGTCGCGTCAGACGGCAGGATGCCCGTCCACGACCACACAGCCAAGGAAGGCGCCCGGTCCGATGAGCCGATCCTTATTTCGAGGGGCCCTGATACTGGTTCTCGCCTGCCTGTTCGCCGCCGGCCGAGCCAAAGGCCAGACGGCGACGATCGATACGAGTGTTCCGCCCTTGCCCGGCTCGGCGACGTCCATGATGGGCCAAGCCCCCGGTGCGGGGGGCGGGACGCTGAGCAACCCACCGGGCGCCGGCGGCATCCTGGGAAGCCGTGCCGGAGGGGCGACGCCCCACGGCATTCCGACAGCCGTCTCCAACCCCGGCGCCGCGGCGGGGCCCACCGAGGGGCAGGTCGGGATCGCTGCCCCGAGCCCCGAGCCGATCTCGGCCTCCCCGATTCCGCTCTACGGGACGCTGGACATCCCGCTCGGTGCCGACGACGATGGCCCGCCCGGCGGCCTGACCCTCGACCAGGCCATCGGCCTCTCCCTGGATCGCAACCGCGACCTCCGCGCCAAGTTCATGGAGATCCCCCAGGCGCAGGCGGACATCCTTCAAGCCAACCTCCGGGCCAACCCAATCCTCTACTTCGACGGCCAGCTCCTCCAGTTCAACGGGAGCAAGTTCAGTCGGGCCGTCCCCGGCGGTCCGAGCCAGTACGATCTCAACATCTCCTATCCCATCGACATCAGCCGCAAACGGCAGGCGCGGACGCAGGTGGCGATCCGAGCGAAAAAGGTCTTGGAGGCGCAGTACCAGGACGCCGTCCGTCAGAAGATTGACGACGTCTATTCCGCCTACGTGGACTCCCTCGCGGCCCGGCAGACCGTCCGCTACACCCGCGAGAGCGTTCGCGTCCTGAACGGACTCCTGGGGCGGACACAAGAACTCCTCGACCATCGCCAGATCTCCCAGTCCGACCTCAACCGCGTGAAAAACCAGCTCAGGACCTCCCGGCTCGGCCAGCTCGACGCCGAGGAGTCCGAACGCAAGGCGAAGCTCGGCCTCGCGTCGGTCCTGGCGATCACTCCCGCTGAAGCCATGAAACTCGAACTCTACGGGTCGATTCAGGACCGGGCTCCGCCGCCGGCCCCGACGGAAGAACTGGCCAGGATCGCCCTCGACTCCCGTCCCGACATCGCCTCCTTCCGGCTGGGAATTCGCCGCGCCGAGTCGGATGTGCGTCTCGCCCGGGCCAACCGGCTGACCGACATCTACATCTTGGCGCAGCCGTTTACCTTTCAGAACAATGCCCCCTACGGCCTTCCCAGCCAGTACTCGTGGGCGCTGGGGGCGACGGTCCCCCTGCCACTGTACAACCGGAACCAGGGCGCAATCCAGCGTGCCAACCTGAACGTCACGCAGTCCCAGATTCAACTCGAGGACCTGGAGCGTTCCGTGCTCATCGACGTCGAGCGGGCGGTGCGCGAATATACGGTGACGCGTCAGGAGGTCGAGGAGATCCAGGCCGAAATCCTTCCCACGGCCCGGCAGATCCGGGACGACGCGCACAAGCTCTACATCGCCGGCTCGACGGGGATTACCGACTACATCGCCGCCCAGATCGACTTCAACCAGGTCGTCAAACAATATCTCGACACGGCCATTCGCCACCGGCGGAGCATGCTCGCCCTGAACACGGCCATCGGCCGGCGCATCCTGCCGTAACCCGGTTGGTCACCGACTCCCACTCGTAGCAACGCCTGGTGGAGAGAGCCGCCGTTCCGTTTGCCATCCGCCGACAGCGTTGAAGGCGGGCAGTCATTGCGAGGAGGAGAGTTATGGGACGACGCGACCGACGACCGTACCTGGAGGAGATCGAACGGCGAGAACTCCTCTCCCTGTTGTCAGTTCTCATGATCGATAACCAGCGGAGGGCCTTCCAACCCTACGTTCTTCACCAGGATTTGAGAGCGGGGACCCATCGTGTCGGAGCCGGCACAACGCAATTCCCCCCCTTTACCCCCTCGAAGTCGTCGATCGCCGTGCCCGCCAATCAGGGGGCGTCGCCAACGAACCAGGCCGTCTTCCAGACCGGGAACCTCACGCCCCACGAGCAGAAACGGCAGCGGTTCGTCGCCCGCTTCGAGGGGCCCTATATCATCGGACCCGGACGGACCGATACTGAGGCGATCCAGACGTTCATTCGGGGCGTCGGCTCCGCCAACACCATCCTCCACGGCGACATCCAGCTCAGCATCATCACGCCCAAGGACCCGAACGCCCCGCTCGGCGCCGTCGCGGCGATCTTCGACCGCAACCTCAATTCCAATACGGTCCTCGGTTTCGATGCCGACGGCGCGCACCAGAATGTCGACAGCGCCGGGCGGCCGAACCACTTGGATCACGTCACCATCGACGCCAACGAGAGCTCCGGCGTCTACGACGAGGCGTTCTCCCAGGGAACAATCACCATCCGCTACAAGCCCAACGGCCAGCGCGGCCGACGCGTCATCGACCAGGGGACGGCGGTCGTCACGATCCGAGCTCAGATCTACACGACCGGGACCGATTTCATCCTCCGCAACGCGGACATTAATCCCTGAGTTCTCAGTCGGCCCTTTGTCGTAACCCTTCAACGGGCTCTTGCATCAACAAAGAATGCACTGATCCAACTGGAAGAGCTTGGAGTCGGCCTCTTCGTGGCGGAGCATGTCGAAGGGCTCGGCCTTGCCCCATCCCGCGTAGCGTCGGTTGGGCGTGTTGAAGTCCAGGTCGGGCACGTCGCTCTAGTCGTCGTCCGCATCGACGAGCACCGGCAGTGACGATGTAACAATGATGTCTCGCATGCCATCCCGTTCCTCGCCGAAATGCATCAGGTCGAGGTCGGGAATACATTCCTCGCGCCGTTGAAAAACAGTCTGCGTGTCCGTGGAAGGTGGTCGAAGCCGACAACTCCGCTTTCCCTTTCGGGGGGGATCGTCAAGAATAGTTTAGGAGGCGGTTGGTTTGCGTGCCTCGTGCATTCGGGCAGGCTTGCCCATTTGTATGGGAACCGCGACTGACCTACTCCTTTCCGACAAGGGTCACCTCCCGCCCCCTCCCCCCCTTGTGCCTTTTGTCGTCGCCCAAGGACTTGGAACAACGCCATGGTGCGCGCTCTCATTTCGTGGAGCCTCCACAACAGGCTAATCGTCCTTCTGGGCGCGTTCGCCCTGATTGCCGTTGGCATCCACGCGGCGCTGAACCTTAACGTGGAAGCCTACCCCGACCCGACCCCGCCGCTGGTCGAGGTGATCACACAGAATCCCGGCGCCAGCCCCGAGGAGATGGAGCGGCTCGTTGGCATCCCGATCGAGACGGCGCTCAACGGCATGCCAGGGCTGCAGGACTTGCGAAGCACCTCGCTCGCCGGCCTGAACGACGTCAAGTGCCAGTTCGCCTACGGCACCGACTACTGGGCGGCCCGCCAGGAGGTCATCAACAGGATCGGGGCCGTCGCCGATCTGCCGCCGGGGGTCACTCCCGTGTTGTCCCCCTGGAGTCCGACCGGGGAGATCGTCCGCTACGTGCTGGAGGGGTCGGGCTACACGACCAACCAGCTCAAGGCCGTCCAGGACTGGGTTCTCAATCGGCAGCTCAAGCAGGTTCCCGGCGTGATCGACGTGACCGGCTTCGGCGGTACGGTGAAGCAGTACCAGGTCCTGGTCGACACCGGGCTCATGAGGCGTTATGGCGTGACCCTCCAGATGGTCGAGGATGCGATCAACAAGTCCAACGCCAACGTCGGCGGCGACGTCCTGGCGTTGGGGACCCAGGCGCACAACGTCCGTTCGCTGGGCCTGCTGGGCGAGGGGATCGACACGCTCGACCCGGCCAACGCCGGGCGGGCTTACGCCCTGGAGGTCGAGAAGCTCGAGGACATCCAGGACGTTGTCGTCGCCTCCTACGACAGCGTCCCGGTCTATATCAGGCAACTCGCCAAGGTGATCGTCGGCCACCGCCCGAGGCTGGGGATCGTCGGCCGGGGGGACGAGAACGACGTGATCGAAGGCATCGTCCTGATGCGCAAGTACGAGAAGTCGCTGCCGACCTCCGAGGCCGTGAAGGCCAAGATCGAGGAGATCAACGGCAGCGGCCTGCTGCCCAAGGGGATGAAGATTGTCCCGTTCAACCAGCGGACCGATCTCGTTCATGTCACGACCGAGAATGTCATCCACAACCTGGCCGTTGGCATGGGCCTGGTGATCTTGATCTTGTTCATCTTCCTAGGCGATATCACGAGCGCGATGATCGTGGCGCTGATGATCCCGCTGGCTTTGCTTTTCTCGGTCTCAGTCCTCTTTTACCAGGGCAAGTCGGCCAACCTGCTCTCGATCGGTGCGGTCGACTTCGGCATCATCGTCGACAGCTCGGTCATCATCGTCGAGAACATCTTCCGCCACATCACAGCCCGCGGCCGGGACCAGTCACGGCCGCTGATCGACCGGATCGCGGATGCATCGCATGAGATTGAGCGGGCTTTATTCTTTTCGACACTGATCATCCTTTGCGCTTTCATCCCCCTGTTTTCGATGTCCGGGCCGGAGGGCGCCCTGTTCGGCCCGATGGCCAACACTTACGCCTTTGCGCTCGGGGGGGCGCTGCTCTTGGCGGTCACGCTCACACCGGTCCTCTGCTCGTTCCTGTTTCACAACAAGAAGGAGGAGAAGGAAACATTCGTCGACCGGCTGATGAAACTTCGTTATCTGACGATGCTGAACCGGGTCCTGAACCACCGCGTCCTGCTTCTGGCCGCGATGGGGTCGCTCTTGGTTTTCACTGTCTCCCTGCTCCCCAAGATCGGCGGCGAGTTCATGCCGCAACTGGAGGAGGGCAACCTCTGGATTCGGGCCCTTCTGCCGCGCACGGTAACACTGGAAGAGGCGGCGCGGATGGCGCCCCGGCTCCGAGAAGCGATTGCCTCGGTGCCCGAGGTCCGGGGCGTGATGTCGCACGTCGCCCGCCCCGACGACGGCACGGACGTGACCAGCTACTTCAACATCGAGTTCAACGCCCCCTTGACCCCGATGGAGCGGTGGCGCAAGAAGCCGGTCAGCGTCCTGGGCGTCCACCTCTGGAACCGGGCGATCACCCGTGAGGAGATCCAGGACGAGCTGTCCGAGCGATTCGCGGAGTTCCCGGCGATCAACTTCAACTTCTCGCAGTTGATCCGCGACAACGTCGAGGAGGCGCTCTCGGGCGTCAAGGGGGCCAACTCGATCAAGTTCTTTGGCAATGATCTGGCGACCCTTGAGGACGTGGGCCAGAAGGTCGCCAAGATCCTGGGCGGCGTCCCGGGGGTTCAGAATCCGGGACTTTTCCACCTCATCGGACAGCCGAACCTGGAGATTCGCGTCGACCGCCACGAGTGCGCCCGCTACGGGATCAACGTCGCCGACGTCGAGGCGGTCGTGCAGGTCGCCATCGGCGGCCGGGCGTTCACCGAGATGATCGAGGGAGAGAAGAAGTTCGACATCGTCCTGCGGCTGCCCAAAGACCAGCGCGATGACCCCGACATGATCGGCCGCATCCCGGTCGATGCTCCGCCCTCCTCCGACGGCAAGCCGGGTGTGCGGATCCCCCTTAGCCAGCTCGTCGAGATCACCCCGCACAAGCCTGGCGCTACTTATATCTATCGCGAGAATAACCGCCGGTTCATCCCGATCAAGTTTGGCGTGCGGGGCCGGGATCTGGCTTCGACGATCGCCGAGGCCCAGGCAAAGGTGGACGCGGCGAAAGTCGTCCCGAAAGGATATCGGATCGAGTGGTCCGGCGAATTCGAGCAGATGCAGCAAGCGAACAAGCGACTCATGTGGATCGTCCCGGTCTCAGTCGGCCTGATCCTGATGCTGCTCTACACCGCGTTCCACTCGGTGAAGGATGCGCTCTTGGTGATGGTCAATGTGATCGAAGCCGCGATGGGCGGCGTCCTGGCGCTTTGGATCACCGGCACGCCGTTTTCGATCTCGGCGGCGGTGGGGTTCATCTCGGTCTTCGGCGTGGCGGTGCAAGACGGCGTGCTGCTGATCTCCTACTTCAACCAGTTGCGAGCTGCGGGCCTGCCGGTCCGCGAGGCCGTCATGCGCGGGGCCGAACTCCGAGTCCGCCCGGTGGTCATGACGTCGCTGACGGCGGCATTAGGGCTGTTCCCGGCGGCCATCGCCACGTCGATCGGCTCGCAGGCGCAGAAGCCGTTGGCGATTGTGGTCGTTGGCGCGATGCTCTGCACGCTATTCCTCACGCGATACCTGATGCCGGTCCTCTACTCGTTCTTCCCAGCGAAGGCGGGCCACGGCGAGTGCGACCACGAGCTGATCGCCGGCTCCCATTACACGGACCGGTTCCTCGAAAACTCGCGCCGTGAAGGGCGGGACGGACCGCCTCGGCATGCGGACCAGGTGGTTGAAAGTTCGGTCTCCACCAACGGGGATCGTGGAGGGACGCGGTGATGAAGATGAAATGGACGCTGGTGCTGGCCATCGCGGCAACTGCCGGCTTCGCGGCCTGGATGTATTTCGACCGGACGGCCCGGGGACGGGCCTTAGCTGCCTGGCATCACTTGGCCTCAAACACCGCCCACGCCGAGGAGACGCGGCCCCCGAGTCGGACGTCGAGCGTCGGTGTCTGGGACGGCATACTGACGGTCACCTCGTCCCGCCAGGAGGCGCTCGGGCTCCGCGTACAACCGGCCAAGGAGCAGGCGGGCCCCGTCGAGCTTCGGCTCAGCGGGACCACCGACTACGACCCGGCAACGCTGACGATCGTCCGCACCCAGTTCGAAAGCCGCGTGGATCGGGTGCACATGGACCTCGGTAGCGTGGTCAAGAAAGGGGACGCGATCCTCGAGTTGTTCAGCAACACCCTGGCCCAGGCCAAGAGCGACTACGAAATGGCGGTCAACCAGTGGAGGCGCGACAAGAAGATCCTCGACTACAAGTCCCCGCTGGCCAAGGCGGGGACCCTGCCGGGTAAGGAGCTGATCGAGATCGAGAACGACGAGGCCAAGAGCCGTGAGTCAATGAAGCTGGCCAAGGACAAGCTCTCCGTCTTCGGCCTGACCGAGAAGGAGATCCAGGCGGCTATGACCGAGGAGGGGGTCAGCAAGGCTCGGATGACCGTCCGCGCGATCGCCGATGGCATCGTCATCAAACGCGGCGTGGTCCCGGGCAACTTCTACGATCCCAAGGACGACCTGATGACCATCGCACCCCTGGACCACCTCTGGGTTCGGGGCAACGTCAGCGAGATCGACGCCGATAAGGTGCAGGTCGGGCTGGCGCTGAAGGTCGTGTTCCCCTACGCGCACCGGACGATCCCGGCGAAGGTCGAGTACATCGATAAGGCGATCGACCCGGACACCCGCGCCGCGAAGTTTCGGACGTCGGTGCTTAACCCCGACCGTCTCTTGAAGGCCGGCGGCTACGTTCGCGTGCTCGTCGACATCCCGCCGGTGCCGGGCCAGACGGTCATCCCGCGCGTGGCGATGGTCTCGGTGGATCGCCACGACTACGTCTTCGTCCGCAGGCCGGGGACGACCGACCAATTCGAACGGAGGACGATCGTCGTGGCCAAGGAGAGCAACGACCAGGTGATCGTCGCCGCGCCCGGACCGGAGAACCACGGAATCCGACCGGGAGAGGAGGTTGTGACCGTCGGATGCCTGATCCTGGAGCAGATGTACGAAGATCGCCTTATGGTCGAAGACGGAACCCTCCTCTAGTTCTCCAGCCGCACTTGTTTGGATGGGTGCCGTCGTAATATGACGATTCTCTCTATCACCCAACGTGAAGTTGGGCCGCGAGATGCCGATACGATGTTGGAGGGTATGCCGGGACAAGTGTCCACTATCTGCCGCTTCTTGAAGATTCCCAAGAAAAGCCGAACGACTCGGCCCCCTCGTTGTATTACACGCATCACCAGGGACACGGAGGCCCACTAACCTGTGTTTGAGAAACGACCGAAGGTGCAAGACACGAAGAATTTTCTGCCCAATCGCCTTTGCCGATGCAATTTAGGCCACCCAAAATGAATTTCTCAAACAGACCCAAGTGCTGCGTCAACGCTAGAATTTGGGGTCGTAGGTGAGGGTTCGGCCACGAAAGAATGGCCGAATCCGCCTCGGCAACCCTAAAATCAAGCCGTGACGAGGCACTCGTGCGGTTTACCGTTGAGTGGTCCCCACCGAGGGCTTCGGTTGGTGATCCACTCGGATGAAAATGGCCCTAAACGATCTGGGAGAGCCGGTACGCCAGCCGTTCGAGGGCCGGGCTGCGGTCGTATTTGTCGAGATGGACGTTGAGCAGGCTGAAGCTCGACGTGTTGGCCACAGCTTGCTTGAGGGCCGCGTCGAGTTCCCCTTCGGTCCGCACTTCCAGGCCCAGGCCGGTGCCGAACACTTCGGGAATCTTGTGAAAGGCCCATTCCTGAATGTCGTTGAACGGCCCTTCGAGCAGGAACCGCTCGGTGGTGTACCCATGGTTGTTCAAGACGACGATGATCGGGTTCAGACGCTGGCGGACGATCGTCGAGAGCTCCATGCCGGTCATCTGGAACGCGCCGTCGCCGACGACGACCAGGGTCCGTGAGCCCGGATTGGCCATCCCCGCGCCGAGGGCCGCCGGGACGGCAAACCCCATCGACGTGTAGTAGGCGGGACTGATGAACTCGGTTTCCCGGCCCATCGACAGGTCGGCCGCTCCGAACAGTGAGTCGCCGATGTCCGCGATCACCGTCATCGACTTGTCGAGCAGCCGATTCAACCGGGCGAAGAGCCGTCCCGTCGTCACCGGCGCATCCTGATCGGCGACCCAGGTGGAGTCGAATTGGTTGGATCGCGGGGGGGGCGGGCCCTGGGCGAGCGTGAGTGCCCGCGCGGTCAGGCCGCGGAGGAAATCCTCGAGCCGGACGTCGCTGTAGTGGTGGTAGCGGATCCGGAGGTCTTCGCTCGTGGCGTCGATGCAGCGTGCGGGGTCGAGCTTGGCCGTGAAGATCCCGAGGTTGATGTCGGTCATGAAGCAGCCCAGCATCAAGAGGCAATCCGCCTGCTCGACGTACTCGGCGACCTCCGCGCGGCCCATCGCCCCTTCATAGACTCCGGCGAACAGCGGGTGCCCTTCCGAGATTACGCTCTTGCCCAGGATGGTGGTGGCGATTGGCATTCCGGTTTGCTCGGCCAGGGCGAGGAGCTCGTCCTGCAGCCCGAATCGGTGGATTTCGACGTCGGCCAGGATCATCGGCCGCTTGGCGGCCGTCAGCATCGCCGCCGTCTCGTCCAGCGCTTCGCGCAGCGCGTCCGGGTCGCTCGGCGGCAGGCCGGCGGGCAGCCGGTGCGGCGCAACCTGCTTCGCCAGAACCATGTCGCGCGGGATCTCGAGGTAGACCGGCCGCTTGTACCGTAAGGCCGCCTCAAGCACCCGGTCGATCTCCCCGAACGCGGTGATCGGGTCGGAGAGCACCGCCGAAGCGACCGTGATCTTCTCGAAGACCTCGAACTGGGTCTCGAATCCCTTGACCTTGTGGTGCAGCAGCGGGTTGTGGACGCGCTCGGAGAGCCCCGGCGAGCCACTCAGTACGATCACCGGTGACTTCTCGGCGTAGGCCCCCGCGATGCTGTTGCAGAGGCTCAATCCCCCCGCGCAGTACGTCACGCACACACAGCCGAGCCCGCTAACACGCGCGTAGGCGTCGGCGGCGAACCCCGCGTTGTCTTCGCGAGTCACCCCGACCAACTCGATCGGGCTGGCCTCGATCATCTTGTAGAGCGTCAGGACGTAGTCGCCCGGAATCCCGAAGATGTGCTTGAGTCCCAGCGCGTGGAGCCGATCGATCAGGTACTGGCCGACTGTCGGCACGCCCGGATTCGTGGTTCCATCGCGTGCCGTGTCCAGAGCCGTCGAGGTTACCATCGGTCGTCTCCTGGCTTGGAGGAGTCAATACGAATCGGGCTCGGGGACCGGGAGGGCCGTCGGACCCTTCCAACGCGTCAACGGCCCGCGTGCCTGACGCGGCAGCGGCCGCGCATAGAGATAGACCCAGACCAAGCGGCCTCCCCGAGTGGTCAGGGCAACGCGTTGGTAGAGTCCCTCGTCCACTCCTTCATACGGGTCGAAGTCGCGACTTAGTTCGATCGGATCGACGGGACGCACAAATCCGGCGACCCAACCTGCCGTCGCGTCGTCGTGGTCAACGAGGGCCGGGTAGGCACCGAGGTCGTACAACCTCCCGCGCACCTCGTCCTCGACCCAGGCAAAAGCGCCCGCCCCGTGGAGTCCGGCGGGGCCCAGCGTCCCATAGGCAAACAGGAGTGAAGGAATCATGCGTTCGGATCGACCCCAACAGAGCCATTCTGCGCGGCCGGAGCCACCGGCGAGTCTGCCCGTTCGGCCCATTCTAACCAATCTTGCCGCCATGACACGGGGGATCGGACCAGGCCGCCTGCGGTTTTCCTCCGACGGGCTCCCGCTCCCGCTCTCGGCAGGCCTGGCCAATCGCCGGATGCCATGACTCAGTTTCAAATGAACGTTTCCGCACGAAGCCGCAGTGTTCGCGGAGCGGGGCCGGGTTTGTCGTGTTTTTTTGGGCGATTTCGACTCATTCGGCAGAGCATGGGTTGACAATTTCCGGGGCGACTGGCTTATCTGACGTCTACGGTGGGTGGAAGGTTTAGGGGGAACGGGATGATCGCCCCCGCCTCGGCTCGCTGGAGTCGAGGGATCATCCCGCTCGTGGTCGTTTCGGGCCCCCGCCCGGAACGACCCGAGCGTGATTCCGAGGACGAGATGGACGTCGCTCAGCCTCAAGAGGCTAAAGCCGAGGGCCAGCTCGATCCGAGGGATGATGTCGTCCTTCAGAGATGCACCAAGGAGGGTCATTCGGCGCGGCGATTTCCCTAAAGCCGAGGGACAGACTTGACCATGGCGAGACGATTTGCCGATGGAACGAGGAGCGACCGCGCCGATTGGCTGAGTCAGCAAAACGGAGTCCGCTGATGTTCAGTCTGTCGGTTACGAGAGCGTTGACCAACCGCAAGAGTCCGGTGCGAGCGGGGTCGAAAGGACCGCACTTCAGGCGGTGTCAGCTCGCGCCTGAAGCCCTGGAAGGACGTCAACTTCTAGCCACCGGGATCAACGGCACCCTCCCGGGAGTCGGGGGAGGCGGAGCGGACCAAGCGGTTGCCATTGCGGCCTTCGAGGCAAACGCGGCCCCTGCCGGGACCAGGATCTGGACCCCGGAAGGCACCCGTTTGAGTGTGGTTCAAGGGGAGCTGACGCACCTCAAGGTCGCCGTCGCGACGACCAACCAATCGGTGGGTCAGGCCACGGCCACGATCGACTGGGGAGACGGCGTTACGACTCCTGGGTCCACGGCCACCTACGCGATCGACTACGTCCTCGGCGCGACGGGAAATCAGACAGGTGTCCGTGTCACGGGCGATCACGTCTATTCGACCCCGGGAACCTTTGTCGTCCGGACGACGATCGTGGCGGCTGGCGGTGACTCGACCACGGTCACGAGCACGGTCGTGGCCTTGCCCTCCTTGACGCTGAGCGGAGCGCTGGACCCGGCCAGCGATACCGGGGCCTCGAACAGCGACGGGATCACCTCGGCCACGCAGCCGCTGTTTCAGGGGAGTGCGACCCCTGGCGCCACCGTGCGGCTGTTCGCCACCCGCAACGACGGCTCGGTTCCGATTGCGATCGGCCAGAGCCTGGCGGACGGGCAAGGTCGGTGGTTGATCACCTCGATCCCCCTGGCCGAGGGAACCTACACGATCAAGGCGAGTGGCAGCACCGCCGACGGTCGCATCCTCCCGACGGTCGCGCTGGCCGCGGGCAATGCCGGCGGACCGCTGGTTGTCGACACGACGGGACCTCGCATCGTCGGTCTGACCGTCGACGCGCTCAGCTCACAGATTCGGGTGAGCTTCGGCGACAACCTGTCGGGCCTGGATCCGCGTGGAGCCGTGGCCTCGAACGTGGTGAGCCTCCAGCGGCTCGTGCGTTCGCGAGCGAACTCGATCGCCGTCTGGCCACTCGCGGTCGCTGACGGCGTCAACTCGGTGCTCCTCGGTCTGAGCCGACCGTTGGGGAATGGCCGCTACGCGTTCCGAATCCTCGCCTCGGGCGTGCGCGACCTGGCGGGCAATGCGCTCGATGGTGAGTTCAACGGTGGGTTCGCGACCGGCAACGGCCAGCCGGGCGGCGACTTCGCCGCGACCTTCCAGGTCGCCCGGAGGCAAGCCACAGCGCCTCGGCCGCTCCAGGCAGCCACGACTCACCCGATCCACCGTGCGAGCCAGCGTTCCTTTCCCGGTTCGTCCGGGCTGCTGGCGTCGCGACGAGCACTCCGGCACGCTCCCTGATTGCCGCCAGTGAATGGTCGGATCCGCAACGACCCCCGGGTGGCCACCGGCCACCCGGGCAGGACGTACCTGACGGGCGACGATTCGGCTCGCGCGGGTGGTGGTGAACCTCAGCCGCGCGGGTTGATCAGCGCGTCGAGGTCGTGCATCAGGGAGTCGAAGATCAAGCTCAGATTGACCTTGCGGCGGATGTGGTAGTCCGCCTCGATGCAGCGGTCGGCCAGGACGAGGACGGCTTCGGGATCGAGCCGGTTGGCCAGCGACTCCACCGCGCCTCGGTCGCTCGGGTCGGGGCAGGGGGGAGCCAGCCCAGCGGTCTGCCAGAGGATCCCCCGGAAGAAGAGGGCGAGCTCGCCGATGAGCAGGCTGGCGCGGGCGCGCTGGTCGACCGACTCCTTCGGTTCCTTGACGAAGGCGGCGAGCCGCGCCGCCGAGGCCGGGGCATCGAACCCGCGCGAGGACGCCAGTTCGTCGATCATGCCGCGCCGGAAGTGGTCGAGCTCGGGGTCGGCCAGTCCTCGGGCGCGGGCGACGCTCCCTTCGCCGAGCTTGGCGAGTCGCGTGGCCTCGACGGGGTCGTGCGCCACGTTCTGTTCGAGGAGCAGGGCGGCCAGCTCCGCCTCGGGGAGCGGGTCGAAGCGGACGATCCGGCAGCGCGAGAGAATCGTCTCGAGCTGGAGTTCGGCCGAGGTGCCGATCAGGATCAGGACCGACTTGTCCGGCGGCTCTTCGAGCGTCTTGAGGAAGGCGTTCGCCGCTTCGTCGTTCATGTCGTCGGCGTCGTCGACGATCGCGAGCTTTCGCCCGCCCCGGGCCGGCTTGAGGCCGAGGTCCATGCAGAGGCCGCGGATCACTCGGATCGGGAGCTCGTGCTTGTCCTCGGGGCGAGCGACCTGCAAGACGTCGGGGTGGTTCCCCGCCTTGACCTGAATACAGGACGGGCACTTCTGGCAGGGGTCGAGTGCCGTGGCGTCGGCCCGCTCGCAGAGCAGGGCCTGGGCTAAGGTCAGCGCGAACGTGCGCTTGCCGATCCCCTCAGGGCCGACAAAGAGGAACGCGTGCGGGAACCGACCTTGCGCCAGGCTGCGCCGCAAGCTCTCGACGACCCGGTCATGACCGCGGACCGAGTGCCAGGCCACGCTCCACCTCACTTTGAATTCGGGATGAGACGACCTCGGGCTCGGCCGAGGCATCGACCACAACGATGGGTGCGGGGTAGTACGAACACAGGTCCCTGGCCGAATCACGCGCGGCTTCCAGGAAACCCTCACGGACCTTGGCATGGTAGGCCAGGGGCCGGTCTTCGATCCGATCTCGCGATTCGCCGACCCGGCGGCGCGCCAGGTCGGGGGGGACGTCAAGGATCAGGGTCAGGTCGGGCAACAACTGGCCGGTCGCCGCCAGGCCGACGCGCCCAATCTCCTCGAGTGGCAGGCCGCCGGCATAGCCTTGATAGACGAGATTGGCCAGAAGATAGCGGTCGGAAACCACGGTGCGGCCACTCGCCAGCGCCGGACGAATGATCTCTTCGACGAGTTGGGCTCGGCTGGCCATGTAGAGGAGCATCTCCGCCCGAAGCGAGAGATTCACGGTGCCGCGATCGAGGAGGATCTGGCGTAGCCGGTCGCCGAGCGAGGTGCCCCCCGGGTCGCGGCAAGTCACCACGTCCAACCCGCGTGAC
The DNA here is from genome assembly GCF_900129635.1 of Singulisphaera sp. GP187. GTDB lineage: Bacteria > Planctomycetota > Planctomycetia > Isosphaerales > Isosphaeraceae > Singulisphaera. Next base: position 750,553 of record NZ_FSRB01000001.1, read on the forward strand.
CGGAGCCAGGTGGCCAGCGCAGCCGCTTGGGTCGACTTGCCCCCACCATCGGGGCCGTCCAAGGCCAAGAACAGGCCCCGCGCAGAATCGGGCTTTGAAGGTGAAGGATCGTGCCAGGACATCGGGCCATCTTAGCCGGGAACGCCCCCCGACGAAAGCTCAGCGCCGAGGATCTCCACGAGCGATCGGAATCGGCCTGAGTGAGCGAGCGTTCCTAAGGCGAGCGGGGGGCGTGAGCTCCCTGTCTTGGGGCGTGTGCGTGGGATTGGCCCAGAAGACAGGGAGCTTACACTCCCCGCTCGCCTCGGAGGGAGGAATCAGCTTCGAGAACGGGAGTTCCCTCGCTTTTTGTTAAGCCGTCGGCCTCGATTGAAACCGGACCGACCGCCACAGGCGACTGGCCAGGTGGTACGTCAACGACCCCACACAGACGATCAGAAGCACCATCCGCAGGGACGTCGCGGTCGAGACCGAAAGGCCGACTCCAGTCCCAATCGCCACGTAGGCCGCCAGGCATGCCGGGCACTTTGGCAAGAACGCCAGGATCGCCCCCGGAACGATCCATCCGATGCTGGCGAGACATCGCTGCGCCAGTGTTTTGCGGACGCTGCCGTGGGAACCCAGCTCGCAGCAACCGTGAGCGTTCACGCGTGCTCCTCCGTGGAATGGCAGCAGGTGTTCGAAGCTTCCGGAGCGTCGGAATTCACGGTCAGGCTGACCAAGGGACCCACGTCATACCGGTCGTGGTGCCGGACCCAGTTCATGGTCTTGGTTTCGTTGCGGCCCTTCGGGGTGAGGTCGAGATAGTGGTGCGCGCCGAGCAGGATGTCGCCCCCGCGAGCGTAGGACGAATAGGTGTGGAAGACGTCGCCCGCCGCGTTTTTGGAGAACACGCTGACCCCGTGCAGGTCCTCGGCCGCGTGATCGCTCATTCCGTAGTTGTAGTTGACCTGGCCCTGGGCGACTTGCTCCTTGGTGAACGACACGTGGTAGTCGTAGTTGAAGTCACTGCCCGCGGAGGACACCCACTTGAATTGCCAGCCCATGCGCTTCTTGAACGCTTCGAACTCGGCCAAGGGGGCACGCGAGACCGCGATCAACGTCACATCGTGATGCGCGAGGTGCAAGTTGGCGCCGTCGATATGGTCGGAGATGAAGGAACAGCCGGTACACCCCTCGGTCCAACCCGGAGCAAACATAAAGTGATAAACGATCAGTTGGCTACGTCCGTCGAAAAGGTCGGCAAGCGTTTCCGTGCCAGCCGGCCCTTCGAATCGATACGACTTCTCGACCTTGACCCAGGGGAGTTGGCGGCGTTGCCGGCTTAGCTCATCGCTCAGCCGGGTCAACTCCTTCTCCTTCTTGAGCAGTTCCTTGCGAGCGATCAGCCACTGTTCGGGCGAAACGATTGCGTGGTCCGTCATCCGAAGTTCTCCAATGCCAACTTTGGACGGCTTGATTGATGCAGCCGTGGGGTTGCGGGACGTTCGATGATTTGATTCCGGTCCGCGCCCGCCTCTACGGATCCTCGGGATCGGTAGAGCGGGGTGGGTCCTCAGGAGCGCTTGCTGGTTCTGCGTCGTCCCTGATCCGCAGCAGCGTGCTCGCCCAAAAACCTTCGTATCGACTGACCCAACGTTCGTAGATTTGCTGAATGGGAACCGCATTCAAGGTGTTGATGCGTTGTCGGCCTTGCTCTCGGGTGAGGATCAACGACGCCTCGCGGAGCACGTCGATATGTTTCATCACGCCGAACCGCGAAAGCTGCGGGAACTGCGCCACGATTTCCGTGGTGGTTCGCGGGCCGTCCCGCAAGAAATCGAGGATCGAGCGCCGCGTCTCGTCGCCGAGGGCTTTCCAGACGCGGTCCAAGTCCTCAGGCATGCTCGGCCTCGATCAATCGCGGCGGACTCTGGAGGTGAATCGTGAGGGGCAAGCGATCATTCTTCGGAGCGTTCTTTCACTTTTTCGAGCAACAAGGCCCAGCCGGCACCGACCCCCTTGCGATGCTCGGGGTCGATGAGGCCGAGCACGCGGTGTCGCAAGCTCAGGGTGGCCCCACCGCTGACCTGATTGATTCGGAACTGGAGGTGACCGGTGGCCGGATAGGACATGAACATCGGGCCGTGGATCTCCAGCAGCGTGGGCGGCTTGAACACCTGCACGAACCCCCACAAGTGCCCTTGCTGGTCCCCAAGGTCACGGAACCAACGCCCACCGGGCCAAGCCTCGAGCACCATCGCCAACGACTTGCCGTCGTGCGTGGCGTTTTCCTCGGCGAGACGCTTCAGCAGGCTCCGAAACACATCGCCCGGGGCGGCCTTGATTTGAATTTCCTGCGAAACGTCCAGCGTCAGGTCGTCCAGATTCATCTCTCCGCACTCCCGTCCAGGAATCCGTTCTGATCGCGGATCGTCCGCCCGCGATCCCCACCACCCGCATTGGGTGACTGAATAGTAACGTGACTTTTTTGTCACGTCAAGTTGGCCGACGAAAAAAGCGGGGTGGGATTCCGGGGCCGAGGCCGGAAACGCGTTGGCGAACCTGTTGGCGACGTCATGAACGATTCACGATCGATTTGCGGTGAGGATCGAATTCCTCCCGTGGGGTGGGCGCGGCCCACCATCTCGATCTCATTGGCAAAAAGAGATCGAAAATCGCAGAATTTAACCACGAATAACACGAATAGATTCAGTAGGAAAATAATTGTAATTATAAGTATTTTGAAATCGTTAATTTTGATTTTTGATTATTCGTGCCGCTCGTGGTTGAATTCTTGAGTGGTAGGCCATGCGGTCCAGCAGGAATGCAAGCCGATTCGTGGAAAGAATCGAGCCGGTATGCCTGCTGGGTGCCGCGGGGATGAGGAGGGCGGGGCGTCAGGGTTGGTCGAGGGGGGGGACTTCCGACGGGATGGACTCGGCCCCGCTTGCGAGCCAGGCGTTGGCCTCGGCGAAGACCTGGCGGATTTTGGCGTGGTAGAGCAGGCGCGTGATCTGGTCGAACGAGCCCCAGTGGTGCCAGTGGCCGGCCGGATCTTCGACGTGTTCGGCCGAGGGGGCCAAGGTCGCGACGTCGTGGACCTCGACGACGTAATAGGTCACCGTTTTGATGACCTTACGGCCGCGGCGAATGTAGGTGTAAGAGAGGCTCTTCTCGAACCCCTCGCGGAACGACCATTCGACCAGTCCGGTTTCCTCGTGGAACTCACGAGCGGCGGTCTCTCGGCTCGACTCCCCGGCTTCCATTCCCCCTTTGGGGAACTCCCACTTGGCGCGAGGGTTGCGCACCGTGGCCGAGTGGAGAACCAGGAACACGAGACCGTGTTCCCCATTCACCTGATACGGAATCACGCCGGCGGAGCGCTCGTGGATCGTGGTCATGACGGCGGTCGCTCCGACGGCCGGTCCATACCGTCGCCGTCCTCAAGGGCCGCCACCAGACCGAGCACCGTCCCCGGCGTTACCTGATCGTCTTCCCACCCACGGATTTCCGCCAGCCGACCGGTCGTGGGCGCGGGCACGTCGAATGTCGCGGGGCCGACCAGCACCTCGACGAGCCGATCCCCCTCCCAGACTTCGTCTCCCCGCGCGGCGAACCAGTGGCTCACGACAATCGGTACGTCCGGACCGGTCCCCAGGTCGGGCAGGATCACTGCCTCCAAGCGCATGGCGAACCCCGTCTCGTCGTTCACGCATCAATCTCGATTCGGTGAAACGTCCACTGACGTTCCCCGATCGTATACCATCTCAGCTTATCCCCGGAGTCACTCCTTGGCCAGAGCGATTGGAACGCGATCCCGGGCTCGGGACCGAATCCGCCCCGGGCGATCGTTCCGGACGTGCGCCCGGTCCGCATTCGACCTGGGGAAATGACGCGCCTTCCAGTAGTTTTACGAAACTTACACCGGCACCCGTGGTATCTAGCTTGAAGCGGCAGGGAACGACGAGGGGAGCACACTGGGTCCTTGAGTCCCACCCGCTTCGGCGCTTCGTCCGGTCTTCGGGATCGAGCCGGAGGGCATCGGGCAATCAACCCAAAGAGGAATCAGGGCATGGCGAGTTGCTGTAACCTGCGCCGACGTCTGGGGCTCGTTGGGGGCCTGCTGTTGGTGTTGGCGGTTGAGTCGCAGGGGGCCGGACTCCCCCTTGACCGGGGCATTGGCCAGCGCGTGGCCAACTTCACGCTCAAAGACGTCTCGGGGCAGCCGGTCTCGCTTTACGGCTTTGCCGGCAAGAAGGCCGTTGTCCTCGCCTTCTTGGGAACGGATTGTCCCCTCGGTAATTTGTATGCGCCTCGCCTGGCCGAGCTCAGCAAGGCCTACCAGGACAAGGGCGTCGTCTTCCTCGGGATCAACTCCAACGCCCAGGAGACCGTCGACCAGGTCGCGGAGCACGCCAAGACCTACGGCCTCGATTTTCCTGTCCTGAAAGACACGGTCAACTTGGTGGCCGACCTGGCTCTGGCCGAGCGGACCTGCGAAGTGCTCGTGCTCGACGGGCGCGCGGTGCTCCGCTATCGCGGGGCGATCGATGACCAGTACGCGCTCGGCAAGCGGAAGCCCGCGGCGGCGAACGCGTATCTCCGCGACGCCCTCGATCAGGTGCTGGCCGGGAAGCCGGTCGCCGTGCCGGCGACCGCGGTGGTCGGCTGCTTGCTCGACCGTCTCGAGCCGAAGCCGGTGGCCTCGAGCAAAGTCCGCAAGATCCGCCCGGCCGCCCCGGAGATCGTGGCCGCTCTCAAGGAAAAGGAGCCGGCGACCCCGGTGGACGTGGGGCAGGTGACCTACGCAGGCGAGGTTGCCGCCATCCTCCGCGATCGTTGCCAGTCGTGCCATCGCCCCGGCCAGGTCGGGCCGTTCCCGCTGTTGACCTATGACGATGCCCGGCGCCGGGCCGCGATGATCAGCGAGGTGGTCGACGACCGCCGCATGCCCCCCTGGCACGCCGACCCCCGATACGGTCACTTCCGGAACGACCGCACACTTTCGGACCGGGAACGCGCGACGCTCCTGGCCTGGGTCGATCAGGGAGCCCCGCTGGGGGATCCCGCCGAGATCCCCGCCGCCAAGTCGTTTCCGGAAGAGTGGACGGTCGGTACGCCCGACGTCGTCTTCGAGATCCCCGAGCCCTATGTCGTTGCCGCCCAAGGGGTACTCGACTACGTCAAGGTGCGGGTCCCAACCCACTTTACCGAAGACAAATGGGTGCAAGTGGCCGAGGCCATGCCCGGGGACCGCTCGGTGGTCCACCACATCATCGTCTACGTCGACGACCACTCCAAGGAAAGTGGCCGGGAGCGCGATGCGCACCTCTGTGGGTTCGCCCCGGGCGACATGCCTTCGGTCTTTCCTCCCGGCACGGCCAAGAAAATCCCGGCCGGATCCGACCTCGTGTTCCAACTCCACTACACACCCAGCGGCAAGGCGCGCGTCGACCGATCCAAGGTGGGGCTGACATTCGCCAAGGCACCGGTGGAACATCAGGCACGCACCGTCGGAATTGCCCAGACTCGGTTCATCATCCCCGCCGAAGCGGACAATCACCCGGTGCGTGCTTCCTATAAGTTTCCCAGGGATGCGCACCTGATCAGCTTCATGCCGCACATGCACTTGCGAGGCAAGAGCTTCCGGTACGAGGCCACGTTCCCCGACGGTCGCAAGCAGACGTTGCTCTCCGTGCCGGCCTATGACTTCGGCTGGCAGACGTCCTACAACCTGGCGGAACCGGTCGCCATGCCCCAGGGAACCCGGATCGACTGCCTGGCCGTCTATGACAATTCCAAGGCCAACCCGGCCAATCCCGACTCGACCAAGGCGGTCACCTGGGGCGAGCAGACGTTCGAGGAGATGATGATCGGCTACCTCGACTGCGTCGACGATGGGCCGATCGACGAGAAGCCGCCGGTCGAGAAGCCCGAGAAGGCCGCCGCGGTTCCCCGGCCGTCGCCCTCGCCCGTGTCGCGACTCGTTCGAGTCCTCCGCGCCTTGAATTCCGCCTCGGTGACGGGGAACTAAGCTGTGGCGAGCGAAACCCGATCCTGATCGCAAGCCAAAAGGCGAGCGGGGAGCGATCAGCTCCCCGCTCGCCTTTTGGGGCGAGCGAATCGGGCGAGTGCAACCCCCCGGGGCGACTGGATTCTCGATCGGGTCGTTCCCCAACGATGCACGACTGCTGTCATTCATTCGACTTGCGACTATAGTGAAACAATATTGGGGGGAGTGCGGACCCGTCTGCGAACTGCGTCGGCCTGGGTGAGGGGCAAGCCATGGACATGAAGCGGATGTCGTTGCTGGTCGGGGTTGTGGGACTCGTGTTCGGTGGGTCGTGGGTGGTGGCGGCGGACTCGCCCGCGCGAGAGATCCCCGCACCGTTCGTGCCGTTCGAGCATATGATTGGGAGTTGGAAAGGTACGGCCGTCCCGGCCGTGAATCGGTTGAAGGGGTGGTCGGAAACGCACATGTGGGCCTGGAAGTTCGCCAAGGGCCAGCCGGTCGGGATGACCTTGGAATTCACGGGCGACAAGGCGCTGGCCAAAGCCCAACTCAGTTATGCCGCCGACACCAAGCAATACCGACTCGAAGGGACGGACCCTGAAGGCAAGGCGATCGAGTACGTCGGGGCGATGGACAAGGCGGGGCGTGCCTTGGTGCTCGACCGCGTCGGGCCGCCTGGCCAAGGGAAGGACCGCATTTCGATTCGCCCCAACACCAACCTGATCCGGTACACGATCGACTTCACCCATCAAGAGACGGGCGCTCCGCAGTTCGCGAAGGTGGTCGAGGTGGGGCTGACCAAAGCGGGAGTCTCGTTCGCCGCCGGGGGAGAGTCCGCCGACCTGCCCAAGTGCATCCTCACCGGCGGAGCCGCCACCATGGCGGTCACCTACCAAGGCAAGTCCTACCCGATCTGCTGCTCCGGTTGCCGCGACGAGTTCAACGACGACCCCGAGAAGTATGTCAAAAAAGCGGCGCTCATGACGCAGCCGGGCGCGGGCAAGTCCGTCGCCAAGCCTGCCTCCAAGGTCGGCCGGGATGACGGTTCCTTCGATGGCCTCGACGAAGAAGTCAAACCTAAAGCGAAAGCCAAGGGCAAGTCGTCCGAGAAGGCCAGCTCTTCCGCGGACAAGGACAAGCCCGACGACGAGCCGGCCCCATCGAAGCCCGCCGCCAAGGCCTCGACGAAGGCGGCGTCGCAGCTTCGCCTCGCTCAGAACCTCGAAAAGTCCGGGAAGACGGCCGCGGCATTGCAGTACTATCGCGACCTTGTGAAGGACTACGCCGGAACTCCCGAGGCGAAGACCGCCGCGACGCGGATCAAGGCCTTGGCGGGCGATTGACGACTTGTCTCCCGCCACGCCAACAGGACAGAATAGGACGCGGGCCGAAGGGGCGAGACCGCCGAATTCGTGCGGAAACGGCGTCAAGTCAATTCAAGCGATGTTATGTCAAGCCTTGGCCGTGCGTGGGGAGATCCGGATGTCGAGTCCGACCCGGGTGGTTCGGATCTCCCAGTCGTCGCGGTCCCAGCCCTCGATAATCCCCGAGGCTTCGAGGCGGTCGAACATCTGCTCGACGTAGGCGGGGACGCGATCCTCGTACTCGGCCACCAGGTCGAGCTTCCGGCCGAGTAGGCTGAGGAGGCCTCGAATCGTCGCCGGGCCTTTCTCCGCGATCCGTTTTTGTCCCTCGGGGGAGACGGGGTCGGGCCCATCCAAGGTCAACTGCATCGAACGAAGCAGCCGGCCGAACTGGCCGAACCAGGTGTCACGGAACCCGAAGTAGTCCTTGTGGATGATGTTGATCTCGCCGTTACGGACGACGGCGGCCTGGTAGACCGACTCGAGATAGTTCTCGCCATAGTCGGTCTGAAAGGCGATGTTGACCGCCTTGGCCAGATGCTGCAGAGCGCCTTTGACCCCGATGATGTCGGGGTCGACCTGGAGCGAGAGGTCGCGGAGTCCCCCCGCGCGACGCGCGGTGACGGTCCCGCCACTCCCCCCGTCGACGGCCACGCCCAGCCCCAGGTCCGATGGAACCGACGGAAGCGGCACCGCGGCGGTGACTCGGCGATTGGTCGGCTGAGTCGGGGCCGCGGTCGGTGCAGGGGGGGAAGGCCGTTTCGGTTCCTTGGGCGGAGGCTGCGAGGGCATGCGACGACTCCGAAATCGGGCTCGTGCGTAAAAAGACAAAGACAACCGCGGACATCATAGCCTGATGTTGGGAACGCGACGACCACCTCACGGATCAGTCCGAATCGCGGCCTCGGATTGCGGGCGGAGCTGAGGGAGCAGCCGCCCGCCAACGTTGCCGCCGGCGCTCGAGGAGTCGCGTGATGAAGGCGTCATATTCGGTGTCCGGCCGCCGTCGCTTGGGGTCCCAGCGTCGGCCTTTCTCCCCGTTGCAACGGTCGTGGACCACGGCGAGGTTTTCCGGTTCCTCGGTCCCGCCACGGGTTCGGGCGCGAATATGCTCCAACGTCGCTCCTTCCCCCGTGACGGCGTCGAAGGCGATCGGGCCGTTACAGATCAAGCATTTGCCGACCCAGTTTGCCCCGCGCCGCGCGAACGAGGTGTCGGTTTCGGCCACCCTTGCCAACTTTTCGGCGGTCGTCATCGGTCGGCGATCGCCCTCGGGAAGTCACGGGAATTCACCCGTTTCATTCTAGTAAGAGCGCCGGTCGGGGTCTCCAAAAATTGAGTCGCCAGAGGCGAGAGCTTCGGGCTATGATCGGGCCTGCCTCGGCGAAACCGTCGCCGCCGAGGCCGCGATCGATCGTCCTTGAGCCCGAAAAGGTGCCGCCGTGTCGCCATCGTCCCAGCTCGCGTTTCCTCCCCTGGCGCTTGGGGTTTGCAGTTGGAGTTTGCAGGTTCAGAGCATCGCCGAATTGAAAAAACTGCTCGACGACCTGGGCGTCAACCTGGCCCAGGTGGCTTGCGGCGACCCCCACCACGCCAATTGGGACGAGGGGGACGCCATGCCCGCGGCGGCGAAAGCCTCGGGGATCGTGATGACCGGCGCGATGCTCGGATTCCCGGGCGAAGATTACACCACGCCTCAGACCATCAAGGAAACCGGTGGCTTCGGCAACCCGGCCGATCGTCCGGCACGCCTCGAGAGGCTCCGCTGGGCGCTCGATCGGACCTTGGAGCTGGGGTTGACCGACCTGATGCTCCACGCCGGATTCTTGCCCGAGGTCGATGATCCGGGCCGCTCGGCGATGCTCGACACCCTGAGCCAGGCGGGCCAACTCGCGGCCGACAAGGGAATCACGCTGGCGTTCGAGACCGGACAGGAGACCGCTACACTCTTGCGCCGGACTCTGGACGACCTGAAGGCGCCCAACCTCAAGGTCAACTTCGACCCCGCCAACATGCTCCTCTACGACATGGGCGATCCGATCCAGGCCGTCGAGCTCCTCGGTCCCGACATCCGCAGCGTCCACGTCAAAGATGCCAGGCGGCCCAAGGTCCGTGGCCAATGGGGCGAGGAAGTTCCCCTGGGCCAGGGCGAAGTCGACATCCCTCGGTTCGTCAAGACGTTGAAGGCGGTCGGCTACACCGGCCCCCTCGTCGTTGAGCGTGAGGTGGGCGATCAGAGCGGCCGGATTCGCGACGTGGCCCAGGGCCTGGCGCTGCTCCGTGAATGCCTGGCCGGCTGATCAGGACTTCGCTTGCGTCAATGGGGCATTCGATGGCCCATGATTTGCACGAGGATTCCTGGTGGAGGCGAGGAGCAGTCGAAGTCCTCGACGCTTTGGTCGGCAACCTAAATTGAGGAGAGAATTCATGTCGCTCAAGCAATGGTGTTTGGCGGTCCCGTTCGTAAGCTGCGCACTGGCCGTTTCGACCTGTTTTGCGCAAGTGCCGGCCACGGGAGAAAAAGTGACCCCTCCGGTGGGTGAGCGCGTGGGCGAGAAGGTGGATAGCGCTGTCGAAAGCCTCAAGAAGGGGGTGAGTAACGCGGGCGAAGCGATCCGCGACCAGTACGAGAAGGCCCGTGCCGGTGTCCACAACATGAGTGTGGCGGCCCGTGTTTACGGTCGCTTGCACTGGGACAAGGCGCTCACGAATTCCAAGGTTGAGATCGATGTCCAGAAGGGGGGCGTGGCCGTCCTGACCGGCTCGGTGGCCGACGCCGTGGCCCGCGCCAAGGCGGTCGAATTGACTCAGGACACGGTCGGAGTGACCAAGGTCGTCGACCAACTCGTGGTCCTGACCACCTCCACCGGGGCCGTTCCGGCGGCCCGGGTGAAACCCGCGAAGCCTTGATTTGATCCGACCGCGGGATGACCCCGCGGAACGATCCGCCAGCCCATCGGTTGCGCCTGGTTGCGGGAAAGAAACCACGGGCCGCCAATCCGTCCGAAGGATTGGCGGCCCGTTCCGTACGATGCTGAGAACGCTCAGCCAATCACGGTATGGACGACTGCGGCGAGTTCGCGCCCGGCCTCGGTCAGCCCATAGAAATTGTGCTTCCCACTGCGTCTCGGCTCAATCAGGCGACCGTGGCGAAGCAGCGAGAGATGGTGGCTGACCGCGGGCTGGCTCTGGGTTCCCAGCTCCGTACAAAGTTCAGAGACGTTCCGCTCGTTCTCGCTCAAAAGCATCAGCACTTGCAGCCGAGTGGGGTCGGAGACCTGCTTGAGGAGGTCGGCAACACGCCTGATCTCGGCGGAAGGCCGCGGGGGAGGCGATGCTTTTGAGGAAGCCTTCGGGGCTTTCGGAGCCGCGGAAGCCTTGGACGAAGTGGGGGGCATGTCACTCCTCTGAGTCGTTCGTGAAAAGTAAGATATCGAGCTAGCTTGGCGTGAAGTCGCCAGTACGCAATCTCGTGAAGAGGCCGCAACTCAAAGGGATGTTATTTCGCTGTTTGGTATATTTAGGAGTACGCCTCATGGCGTCAACCCCTCCCCTTGAGAATTCATCGCCGTTCTTGGTTTGTAAATATTTAGATTGCCGACCTGATTGTGCGCCGTGAGGCTTGCTCTGGCAGGGGCCTCGGTGCGGCGTCATTCGGGAGCGGGGTTGGGGATTTACGCTTGCCGCATGGGCGCGTCAGCCGTTAGAGTGGTCTGATTGATTTTGGTCCAGTTTCCCGTTACGGTCGCCGGGGCCGGGTCGGGCGGCGTTCATCTTGCGCTGAGAGTTCCGTCTGATGTCCGTGCCCACCACCATGACGCAGACCGACCTGGCTTATCAACAGTGCATCAACCCGGCGTGCCGGGCGACTTATGCGGTTGACCAGACGATTTTCGCCTGCCCGACGTGCGGCGACTTGCTCGACGTCGTTTACGATTGGGACCGGTTGCCGGTGCCGAGCCGGTTGAACGAGTTCGAGGCCAAGTGGTCGACCCGGCTCGATCCGCTCAACTTCTCGGGGGTCTGGCGGTTCCGCGAATTGCTCCCGTTCGCGCCTCGCGAGATGGTCGTGACCGTCGGCGAGGGGCAGACGCTGTTGCAGTCGGCCGACAAGGTCGCCCAGTACGTAGGGATGGCGCCCGGCAACTTGAAGCTTCAGTATGAGGGGATGAACCCCTCCGGGAGCTTCAAAGACAACGGTATGACCGCGGCCTTCACGCATGCCCGGATGGTCGGTGCCCGCCGCGTGGCCTGCGCCTCGACGGGCAACACCTCGGCGGCCCTGGCCGTCTACTGCTCGGCGACCGACTTCGGCTTCAAGGCGATCATCTTCATCGGCTCGGGCAAGATCGCCTACGGCAAGCTGGCCCAGGCGCTCGACCATGGCGCCTTGACCATCCAGATCGTCGGCGACTTCGACGACGCGATGCATCGCGTCCGCCAAGTTTCCGACCGGCTGGGCATCTACCTGATGAATTCGGTCAACCCGTTCCGGCTCGAAGGCCAGAAGACGATCATGTACCGGGTCCTTGAGGGACTCGGCTGGGAAGTCCCCGACTGGATCGTGGTTCCGGGGGGGAACCTGGGCAACTCGAGCGCCTTCGGCAAGGCGTTCATCGAGTTGAAGCACCTCGGACTGATCGACCGCGTCCCGCGCCTGGCCGTGATCAACGCCGCGGGGGCGCGGACCTTGGAGTACCTGGTCAGCGAGCACAACCTGTCCTGGTGCGACGGTCTTCCCGACATGGCCCAGAGCCAGGCCTATTACGACGAGCTCGATGCCAAGCACTTGAAAGCCTCGACCATCGCCTCGGCCATCGAGATCAATCGCCCGGTCAATCTCAAGAAGTGCCTGCGGGCGCTCGACTTCTGCCAGGGGGTCGTCCGCCAGGTGAGCGACCAGGAGATCATGGACGCCAAGGCCCGGGTCGGCTCGGGGGGCCTCGGCTGCGAGCCCGCCAGCGCCGCGAGCGTGGCGGGGGCCAAGAAGCTCCGCGAAGAGGGGATCATCGCCCCGTCCGACCGGGTTGTCTGCATCCTCACCGGCCACCAGCTCAAGGATCCGACGGCGACGGTTGCCTACCACGGCACCGATCAGGAGAACTTCGAGAAGGTGCTCGGCAGCCGCGGCGTCCACCGCGCCGGGTTCGCCAATCGGCCGGTCGTGGTTCCCAACGACCTCGACGACATCATCCGGACGATTGCGCTTTACTCCGACTCAGGACCGGCCGGCGAAGCGAAGAATTGACCTTGGTGGCCGCGATCATGCGATTTCATTGGCCGCCGACGATGCGGAACCCACGCTGGTGTGGGGTTCCGGAGAGTTTTGCGTCGATTCGCCAACACGGATAACAAGCGTTCGGGGCTCCCGATTTGCCGCTCTATCCTCGACCGGCGGGAGCTTTGTAGCCTCAGCGGGGCGACCGTATATAGCCAGGGGTGAAGGTTCTTGGACGTGCTTGATATGGTTAAATGTTGAAGTCCTGAAAGGGCGGCCGTCAACTATTCCTGTTCAGCGACCTTGCCCGATCCAACGACCTTTTCAGCCTCCCGGCGTAGGATGTGGTAAATCCAGGTCTCGCGGTTGTCGGCTTTCGTTTCGTGCCAATCGAAAGAATTGATGGCGGACGCGAGCGTCCTCTGGGCCTCCCCTTTGCGTCCCAGACGATACTGCGCCATCGCCGTCACCAGGCGGGGACAAGGCCCCATCACCGTTGCTGCTTCGCCTTGCATGATCGCGATGGTGTTCTCGAACTGTTCCAATCGATACTCGGCCAGGCCTCTGGCGAGCATGAAATAGGGGTATGTCCAGGTTAGGGGCTTCGTCCTTGCATCGGTGATCGCGCGATCGATCAGGATGGCGGCCTTGCCGGCCTCTTCAGGTGACGCGGGCAGGAGTAGGCAGGCACGTCCGACACGCTCGGCGGGACGTGGATCGCTAAGCTCTCCGAATCGATCGAGCAGCTTGCGACGTGCATCGAGATAATCGTTCTCGTGGCCGTAAAACAAGCAAAGCTCGGGATATTCGTCCCAGATCTCGAGGTTTTGCGGATCCGCCTCGATCGCTGACCGCCAGGCATCCTTCGCCTCCTCAAGTCTCCCGAGTCGAAGAAGCATGGACCTCAGACCTTTCTGAGCGGGCGTGCACTTCGGGTCGATGGAGACCGCTTCCCGATACGCGGCGGTGGCTTCGACGTGCTTGGCGCTTGAAGCAAGGCTATCGCCCAGGCCGGCCCGTAGCATCGCCGACTGTGGGTGCAATTGCAGGGCCGCCTTGAGTACGACGACCGACTCGTCAATCTGGCCGGCGCCTCTCAGGGCGAATCCAAGATTGTAGTGAGAAATAGGAGTCGATGAATCAAGCCTCAGTGCACATCGATGAGGCTCGATGGCGTCGGCCATCTTCCCGGAGGAAGTGAGCGCATTGCCCAGATAGTTGTAACCGAGTGAGACGTCCGGTCGAATCGACACCGCAGCCTGCGCGAATCGTATTGCGTCGGCATGCCGATTCGCTGTTACCAGGGAGGCGCATAACCGGAGATTTACCCAGAAGTCGGAGGGATCCGATTGCTGAACCCTGGTCAGGAGTGGGACCGGGTCTCCGCCCCTCTCAAGTAAGTCTCCTGCGATGGCCAGGAGGAGCGGCACACGCGCGTCATCCACCGAGGCGAATCGGCTCAATTTTTCCAGGTCCGCACGGTTGTTGCGGACCTCGGGGTCACGGGCGTCCGCCATCCATCCCACCGCATTCCGGTCGGACAGTCTTGCCACTTGCAGCAACCACTCCTTGCGGGACAAGTCATCCAATGGGGAAGACCAATCGTCGATGGCGTCGATCAGAGCCCACCGAATGTTCGACGTCCGGATTCGGGTTGAAACATTCTCAGGGGCATCGTCGGGATTTCCCACCCCGTACCAGATGAGGGCCGCAATGTAGGCGTCTTGGGTGGCGGAATGGTTGATGACGCCGCCGATCGTCTTGGCCCGATCGATGCGGATGGCGTCGAGCTTCTCCACCATGGCCAGATCGCGAATTCCCTGGTCGAGGGCGCGCCGAAGTCCTGGAGATCCCCCGTCGCCCAGACGCCCCTTTGCACGTTCCAATGCCGCGACGGCCTGATTCCAAGATTGCTTCTCCAGCCAATGGGCCATGTCTCGCAGGTCGTTGGCCGCCTCCCGCTCGGTCGCGGCGTTGTCGGCCTCGATGCGTCGACTGGCCGTCGACCACTCGTTGGTCAGCCAGAGTCCTCCACCGATCAGGGCCATGGCGAGCGCGACGCCACACGCGACAAATGCTGCAAATCCCGGCCTCTGACGGATCTGCCTGGCCAGTCGCTCAAGTCGTCCCTCCGGCCTCGCCTCGATCGCCTCGCCGTCCAGAAAACGGCGGAGATCTCCTCCTAACGACGCGGCCGAGTGATACCGCCGCGCCGGGGCCTTGCTCAGGCATTTCAGGCAGATGATCTCGAGGTCGCGTGGGATCTTGGCGTTCAACAGCGACGGCGGCGTCGGATCCGAGTCGATGACCTGTCGGATCGTCTCGGAGGTCGTCTCGCCGCGGAACGGCGGTCGGCCCGTCAGGAGTTCGAAGAGGATCGCGCCCAAGGCATAGATGTCGACGGCCGCCCCGACAGCGGCCTGATCCCCGGCGGCCTGCTCCGGGGCCATGTAGCTGGGGGTTCCGATCACGGCCCCGTTCAAGGTGAGGCTCGTCGCCTCGTCGATCCGGCGGGAAAGGCCGAAGTCGCTGATTTTTGGGGTGCCGTCCTCGTCGAGCAGGACGTTCGCAGGTTTCAGGTCGCGGTGGATGATCCCGGCGCTATGGGCTGCGTGGAGCGCCCCGGACAGAGACAGCAGGAGCGACGCGGCTTGGCGGGGCGTGGTGGGCTTCGCTGCTTCGGCGAGGCTCCCGCCCGCGATGAACTCCATCGTGAAGTAGGGGCGCCCCTCCGATTCGCCGACGTCATAGATCTGCACCACGTTCGCGTGGCGAAGGGCCGCCACCGCCTCGGCCTCGCGCTGGAACCGCTCACGCTCGCGGGGCACCGCGTAGGCCCCGGCGATGGCCAGCTTGATTGCGACGATCCGATTCAGCCGCAGGTGCCGCGCCCGGAAGATGACGCCCATCCCTCCGCGACCGAGCAGGCTCTCCACTTCATATCCCGGGATTCGCGGAAGGTACGCAGCACCCAGGGACGATTCCGACACAGGCTCCGGGCCCTTTTTTCGTTCCGGCGGGAAGATCGAGTCGAGCTCGGCTTCGAGGCGACAGACCCGCCGCCACCGCTCGCGCAGCTCCGGTAGCAATTCCGGGAAATCGCCGCAGACTTCCTCTGGAGTCCGGCCCGAGTCGTGCAATTCCTCGAGCAGCTCGCTGATCCGTAAGTCGATCGCCACGACGCCTTCCCCCGGTTACTTACGGCACGGATCGCAGTCACGACGGGGGCGGATTCCCCGCCACCGTTGCATCAGCCCTGAGCGAGTCGGGGACGCTGCCCTGCGGCCGCAGGTCTTCCAGCGTCTCCGCGAGGCTAGCCAGCCCTTTGCGTAGTCGCCGCTTCACCGTCGATTCCGAAACCCCGAGCACCTCAGCCGATTCCGGAATGGTCAGCCCCTGGATGCGGATCAGGTCGAACACCTCACGCTCTTCCTCGGGCAGGGCATCGATTGCCAGGAGCATCCGACGTCCGTCCGACGTCAGCCCGGAATTGCTCTCGCCCGGGGCGAGGGTGAGCTCGTCGCGGAGTTCGACCGTAGCCGGTTGCTCATCCAAGCGTCGGGCCAGGTCATTTAGCTCCCAACGCATGTGCTGGCCGGCCAGGGAAAAATACTGCCGCATGCTCGCGGGGCGAGCCTCGCGGAGGGCCTTCATCAGGCGCTCCACCACGGCCCCGAGCAACTCCTCCGCCTCCAAGTTCAGCGGCGGCTTCATGAGGCGAGGATAGCTCCTCGTCAGGAGTAGGACGCAGAGGCGTCGCAGGCGGCAGGCGGATCGGTCCAGCAGGGCCCGGACAACGGGCTCGGAGGGCGCGTCTGCGGCGAGCTCGTCAAGATAGCGCTGAACGACGATGGTGGTGGGCTCATGGCTCATAATCAATTCCGGCCAAGACTTGCGGCGAGACAAGGGATTATATCAGGTTGCGTGAACCCCTGCCACGCTTAGCAAGAGTAACGACCCAGTGGGGTGGCATCGTCCTTCCGGAGCACCGAAATTGTCACACGCGATCCGTAGCCTGCTTACGCCCGAGAATTGTACGGTCATCTTCATCGACCACCAACCGCAGATGACCTTCGGTGTGACTAGCATCGACCGCCAGACGCTGGTGAATAACGTCCTTGTGCTGGCCAAAGCGTCGAAGATCTTCAACGTCCCGACCATCCTCACGACCGTGGAGACGGAGAGCTTCTCGGGCTACATGTGGCCCCAGCTCCTGGAGATCTTTCCCGGGAACAAGCCGATCGAACGCACGAGCATGAACTCGTGGGAGGATGAAGGCTTCCTCGCGGCGGTCAAGGCGACGGGTCGGAAGAAGCTGGTCATCGCCGCGCTCTGGACCGAGGTCTGCCTGGCCTTCCCCGCGATCCAGGCGATGGAGGCCGGTTTCGAGGTCTACGCGGTCGAGGACGCGAGCGGCGGGACCAGCGAGGTCGCCCACCGCGCGGCCATGGACCGCGTGGTGCAGGCGGGGGCCGTCCCGGTGACGGCGATTCAGGTCCTGCTGGAACTTCAGCGTGACTGGGCTCGCCGCGAGACCTACGATGCGGTGATGGGCCTCGTGCTGGAGCACTGCGGGGCCTACGGCCAGGGCGTCGAGTATGCCTACACGATGGTCCACAAGCAGCCGCCCTTCAACGCCCGCCACAAGGGCCACAAATGACGGAAACCACGGTGGGCGTCTTGGCCCCCTCGGCGTCCGAGAGGGCGATCAGCGTCATCATCCGCCGGGTCGCGCGGGCGGGCCGCCAGGCCGAGTTCGAGGCGGCGGTGCGGGCCTTCTCGCCCGTGTCGCTCACGTTTCCCGGCCACCTCGGCGTCCACGTCGTCCCGCCGCCGGACGGGGACCGGGAATACGTCGTGATCCTCAGATTCGCCTCGGACCGGGCGTGGCGGGAGTTCCAGGAGTGGGAGCGCTATCGATCGTGGGTCGATGGCATTCGCCCCCTCTTGGCCGACGACCCGTCCGTCGAAGAGGTGTCCGGGCTGGAAACCTGGTTCCGGATGCCGGGCGAGGCCGCCATCGTACCACCGCCGCGTTGGAAGATGGCGGTCGTGACCTGGGTCGGCGTCTGCCTCACGGTCGGGGTCCTCAACGCCGTCCTTCGGGCCTGGATCGCCGGCTGGCCCTGGTGGGCGAACCTGCTCGGGTTCAACGCGGTCGTCGTCGCGGCACTGACCTGGGTCGTAATGCCGGTGCTGTCGCGGGCGACCCGCGGCTGGCTCCGACGCCCTCGACTTGAGGAGGCATGATGTTATCCCAATCGGCTGAGCTCATCTTGCACAACGGGGCGATCGCGACCCTAGACCCGGCAAAACCGGAGGCGGCCGCCGTCGCGATCCGCGACGGCAAGGTCCTCACCGTCGGCACCGACGCCGAGGTGATGGCAACGCGGGGACCTGCCACTCAGGTCATCGATCTCGGCGGCCGCCGGGCCATCCCGGGCCTCAACGACTCGCACCTCCACCTGATCCGAGGCGGCCTGAACTACAACCTCGAACTCCGCTGGGATGGGGTGCCGTCCCTGACCGATGCGCTGCGGATGCTCCGCGAGCAGGCGATCCGGACGCCCGCGCCGCAGTGGGTGCGGGTGGTGGGGGGCTGGAGCGAATTCCAGTTCGACGAGCGACGGATGCCGACCTTGGCCGAGATCAATGCGGCGGCCCCCGATACTCCGGTCTTCATCCTCCACCTCTACGATCGCGCCCTCCTGAACGCGGCCGCCCTGCGTGCGGTCGGCTACTCGAAGCACACGCCCGACCCGCCCGGTGGCGAGATCCAACGCGACAAGCGGGGCAACCCGACCGGGGCTCTGATCGCCCGGCCCAACGCGATGATCCTCTATTCCACGCTCGCCAAGGGTCCAAAACTGCCGATCGAGTATCAATCGAACTCGACCCGGCATTTCATGCGCGAGCTGAACCGGCTGGGCGTGACGAGCGTGATCGACGCCGGGGGCGGATACCAGAATTATCCCGACGACTACGCGATCATCGAGGATCTGCATCGTCGCGGCGAGATGACGGTGAGGGTCGCTTACAACCTCTTCACCCAGCGACCCAAGGGAGAATTCGAAGACTTCTCGAAGTGGATCGGGATGACGAAGCCGGGGGCGGGCAGCGATTACTACCGGATGAATGGCGCCGGTGAGATGCTCGCTTTCTCGGCCGCCGACTTTGAGGACTTCCTCGAGCCCCGCCCCGACCTCGCCCCCAGCATGGAGGGCGAGCTCCGCCGGGTCGTGACGCTCCTGTCCGAGCACCGCTGGCCGTTCCGGCTCCACGCCACCTATGACGAGTCGATCGACCGATTCCTGGATGTGTTTGAATCTGTCGATCGAGACGTCCCCTTCGCCGGGCTCCGATGGTTCTTCGACCATGCCGAGACGGTGACCGAGCGGAATCTGGAGCGGATCAAGGCGCTCGGCGGCGGGATCGCGGTCCAGCATCGGATGGCGTTCCAGGGCGAATACTTCGTCGATCGCTACGGGGCAAAGGCGGCCGAGCAGACGCCCCCGGTCGCGAAGATGCTCGCGATGGGCATCCCCGTCGGCGCGGGGACGGACGCGACCCGGGTGGCGAGTTTCAACCCTTGGATCTCGCTCGCCTGGCTGGTGAGCGGCCGGACCGTGGGCGGGCTGGCCCTCTACCCCGAGGCGAACCGGCTCGACCGCGCCACCGCGCTTCGCCTCTACACGCAGGGCTCCGCCTGGATGTCCGGGGAGGAAGCCTCCAAGGGAGCGATCGCCGTCGGACAACTCGCCGACCTCGCGGTATTGTCGGCCGATTACTTCACGGTGCCGGAGCGCGAGATCCAGGACATCCAGTCGGTGTTGACCGTGGTCGGCGGCAAGGTCGTCTTCGGCGGCGGGTCGTTCGAGTCGATCGGACCGAAGCCACTCCCGGTCACGCCCGACTGGTCGCCGGTCGGATTCTATGGAGGATACCACGATGCGGCGCGGCGGACCTCGTCCGAGAAGAGGGACCATGCCCACCGGTGCGGCCAAGGGGCGACGAGCCACTCGCTGCTGCACAAGCTCGTCGACCCGTTGAAGGCCAAGGTGCGAGACCCCTTCTGGGGCGAGGGGTGCGCATGTTGGGCCTTTTAAACGGGAGGCAGACGGCGAGGAGCACGATGATTCACACCCCTCTCGGACCGCGAATCAAGCGAACTCATGGTGGCATTCTCCTTGTCTTCGCCTTACTCCTCGCCGAGTCGACGGTCCTCGCCCAGCAGCCTGAGGACTCGAATCTCGCGGTGCCCGCGCCGGCCGACGGCGCCCAGTCGGCGAGTCGGCCACTCTCGGGTGGCAGCGAGATCCCTCGCCTCGGGCCTGGTCAATCGGCCATTTCTGCGTCGGTCCCCGGCGTGACGGGCTCGGGGTCACCTTATAAATTGCTCCGATACGAGGAAGACTTCGGATTTCTCGCCGACCCCTCGAAACGTACCGATTTCTTCGACCCGATCAAATACATCCCGCTGTTCGGCCGAACGGACGCCTACCTGACCTTGGGCGGCGATGTCCGCGAGTGGTTCGAGTCGTATCACAACGACTCCTTCGGGGAGGGCCCCGGCAATTCCCGGGGGTACAACACCTACTACCTCCAGCGCTACATGCTCCACGCCGACCTCCATCTTGGGAGCAATTGGCGAGTCTTCATCCAATCCATCAGCGGATTCGAGAACGGCCGGATCGGCGGGCCTCGGCCGGACATCGACGTCAACTGTTTCGACGCCCACCAGGGATTCGTCGACTGGACCTGGCGTGCGAGCGTGTCGGACTCATCGGTGACCTGGCGGCTCGGCCGTCAGGAATTCCGATACGGGAGCGGGAGGCTGATCGACGTGCGCGAGGGGCCGAACCTGCGACGGTCGTTCGATGGTGCGCGGGCGTTGGCGAAACTCGGGGGATGGTCGCTCGACGGATGGTGGGCGAAGCCGGTCCTGAACAATCCCGGTGTCTTCGACGACGATCCCGATCCCGACGTCTCGTTCTGGGGCCTCTACGGCGTTCGACCGATCGGCGACGGTTCACTCGCGAACGTCGACCTTTATTACCTCGGGTTCGCGAATCGCGAGGCGCAGTTCGACCAGAATTCGGGGCGCGAGTTGAGGCACTCGGTCGGGACGAGGCTCTGGGGCCGACCTCTGCCGTGGGAATACAACCTCGAGTACGTCTATCAGTTCGGCGACTTCGGAGCGGGCAGGATCAACGCCTGGACCGCGGCGAACGCGGCCCGCTACAACTTCGATCGCCTGACGTTCAAGCCGGCCCTCGGCCTGAGATTCGACGTTGCGAGCGGCGACCGCAACGCGAATTCCGCCAACCTCCAGACGTTCAACCCGCTCTTCCCGTCCGGGGCCTACTTCAACCTGACCGGACCGTTCGGGCCGCAGAACATGATCGACCTCCACCCGACTCTGGACCTCCACCTCCGCGACGACCTGACGCTCTCCGCCGACTGGACCTTCTTCTGGCGCGAGAGCCTGGACGACGGCGTGTACAGACTCTCCGGGTCGCTCATCGCGAGTGGGAGGGAAAGCCGGGCCCGCTACGTCGGCTCGAGCCCCGCGTTGACCGCGGTGTGGACCGTCAATCCTCACGTGACGTTGCTCGCGAGCTATGTCCACATCTTCCCCGGCGAATTCATCCAGGAGACGACGCCCGGCAGGAGCGTCGACTACTTCACAACCTGGCTGACCTGCAAATTCTGAGAATCAAATTCAGGAGGGATTCCATGAACAGACCCATCGCGACAGCAGCAATCGCAATCGCCCTCCTGGCATCTTCGGCTCCCCCATCCCGCGCCCAGGACGCGCCGAAGCCGCCGGCCGAGACGCGGATCGAGGGGCCGGAGGGGGCGATCGAGATCGTCCGGATGCAGGGGCCCTACGACGCAGAGGTCCCGCTCCAGGTGGTGTGCTACTTCAAGAGAACGCCGAACTCCGACTCGCGGATGGCCGGCGCCCCGGTCGAACTCGACAATCATCTCGGCGGCCTCATCGCCTCGCTCCGTTCTCGCGGGGAATTCGGCGGCGACGAGCTGGAAACCATCCTCTTCGACGTCCCGGAGGGGACGATCAAGCCCAAGCGGCTCCTGCTCATCGGGCTGGGCGACGAGTCATCCTTGTCGCTCGACAGGATGGAGCGGGTCGGCCGGGTCGCCCTGCGCGAGGCCGTCAAGATCGGCGCGACGAAGGTGGCCTTCGCGCCCCTGATCCGCGATCAGGGGAACACGAAGATCGGGACGGGGGACGTCGAGAACGCGGTGACCCGCGGCGTGCTACTCGCTTACGACACCGAGAAGCGGCTCCAGAAGCAAGGATTCGCCAGGGCATACCGCCTCGAGGAATGGATCATCGAGGCCGGTCCGAAGTACTACGACGAGACGGTCGCAGGCGTGCGGAAGGCGGTCGACGAGGCGAAGGTGGCGATCGAGGCCCGAGGATCGAAGCCCTACTCGTTGCGGAGCAAATGAGTGATCGGCAGGGCTGCGGCGTACTCCTCTTGTCTGCCGATCCCCGAAATCAAATGATCGTGACATGACCGAAACCAAGCTCGGAGTTGCCCGATGTGCCGACGGCACATCGAAGCGTCGAGCGATCAGGGAGAGAGTGGCATGGCGGATCTAGCCGGCAAGGTTGGGTTGATCACAGGGGGGGCTCGGGCATCGGCCGGGCGACGGCGCTGGCGATGTCCCAGGCTGGCGCGGCCGTCGTCATCGGCAATCGGGACGCCTCCAAGGGCGAGGCGGTCGTGGACCTCATCAAAGATCGAGGGGGGAAGGCCTGCTTCCTGAAAACCGACGTGGGCCGGCCGGAGGACGCCAAGGCACTCGTGGCGAGGGCCGTCTCGGAGTTCGGCCGGTTGGACGTCGCCTTCAACAACGCCGGGGTCGACGGCGAGCAGGTCCCCCTCCATCAGCAAGACATCGCGATTGCTTCGACGCTCTTCGACGTGAACATCAAAGGCGTTTTTTATTGCATGAAGTTCGAGATCGAGGAGATGCTGCGCTCCGGCGGCGGGGCGATCGTCAATACCTCGTCGATCTTCGGGCTCAACGGCTACCCGGGCTGGTCGCTGTACGTGGCCTCGAAGCACGCCGTTACCGGCATGACCAAGGCGGCTGCCCTGGATTACGCCAAGCTTGGGATCCGGGTGAACGCGGTCGGCCCAGGTCCGGTGGAAACCCCGCTCCTTGCGAAGGGGACCGGCGGCGATCCCCATCGCTACGCCGGGTTCGTGCCGATGGGACGGATCGGCCAGCCGGAGGAGATCGCCGACGCCGTGGTCTGGCTGCTCTCGGACGCCGCCCGCTACGTCACCGGACACACGCTCCCGGTCGACGGTGGCGTCTGTGCGCAATGAACAAAGGGCGGGATTGTTGTGCACCAGGATCGGGAGCGAGATCGAATCTGGAGTGAGCCCGCGCCGAGCGGTGAGGTGGCCGTGCATCTCACCGTGAACGGGGAGCCGCGCGACCTGACCGTCGATCTTCGCGCCACCCTCCTCCAAGAGGGCGTGGCCACTACCCCGCGCCAGGTGAGCGACCAGGAGATCATGGACGCCAAGGCCCGGGTCGGCTCGGGGGGCCTCGGCTGCGAGCCCGCCAGCGCCGCGAGTGTGGCGGGGGCCAAGAAGCTCCGCGAAGAGGGGATCATCGCCCCGTCCGACCGGGTCGTCTGCATCCTCACCGGCCACCAGCTCAAGGATCCGACGGCGACGGTCGCCTAACTCGGCACCGACCAAGAGAACTTCGAGAAGGTGCTCGGCGGCCGCGGCGTCCACCGCGCCGGGTTCGCCAATCGCCCGGTCGTGGTCCCCACGACCTCGACAACATCATCCGGACGATCGCGCTCTACTCCGACTCAGGACCGGCCGGCGAACCGGCGAAGTAACCGCGAAAGCGCTGCGAGCGACTGGCTTCGCGTGCCGTTGAGCTGGAACCGGCGTCGGGCCTCGCCTTCCCTTCGCCCTGTGCCTGTGCGCCGCCGGTGGAAATCGCTCGAGCGAGGATGAAGCTATCTCGAGCGATGATGACCCGTGGCCGATCTCCCGATTCCGGACGCAGGCCAGCAACGGGCCACCATTCCCTGCACACCATTTCGAATGTTCGCGGCCAGGCAGAGTCTTTCGATTGTGGGTCCTCGAGCGGAAGGAATGGCACGGGTCGCCAACTGGGCCAAAATCCGTCTCGGGCGATCGAACACCTTGCGTCAAAGTCAGGTCTTACCTATCGAGGAGTCACGGCCGGGCGGTGGTGACTCCTCGCGGGGCGGGTCTCGGCGCGGGTGGGCAACGAGGGCGATATGGCCACGGACCACGAGACCTTCATGGCGCTAGTCGACCGGCACGGGGCGGTGGCCTTGGGAATGTTGCGGCGGCTCTGTGGTAACGGGCACGATGCGGAGGACATCTTCCAGGACGTCGCCGTCCGGGTCTGGAGGCACTTGGGGGAGCGCCCGCGGCTACGGGACGACCGGGCCTGGTTGCTGACGATTGCCTATCGAGCCTACCTCGATCACCAAGACCGCCGCCCTCCCGCACACGTGCCGCTGTTCGACGACGCCGAGGCGCTCGTTCGTCCAGGGACCGACCGCGATCCCGTCGCGGTCGCCGAGCGGGCCGAACTCGCCCAGCAGGTCAATGAGGCGGTGGACCGGCTTTCGCCGCGGCTCCGCGAGGTCGTCGTACTGCACTACACCGGGGGACTCTCGTTGCGGCAGGTTGCCGCCGCGACGGGGGCCTCGATCGGCACGATCAAGAGCCGGCTCAACGCTGGGCTGGAACAACTGCGGAGACGCGTGCCATGAGAACTAGCACTGGCTGCAAGGAGATTCTGAGCACGCTGGCCACCGGGGGGCTGATCCGCCGCTGGTGGGCGAGGCGGCACGCCGACCGCTGTCCACGCTGCTCGACAGTCCGGGATGAGTTGCGGCAGATTGCCGAGGAGCTCGCTGCCGTCCCTCCGCTTCCCGTCGTCCAGCGCCGGCGCTGGCACGCGGCCGCCGCCGACCACCCGGTCAAGGCGGAGCCGTCGCGGGCGTGGTGGACCCAACCGGCGTTGGCCATGGCGGTCCTTGGTGCTGTCGGGGGCTGGTGGGCCTTCCGTCTAGAGGAGGATCCCCCGCCAGGGCCGCCGGCTGTTGTGGGCGTCGCCCACCCCGCCGTCAGAGAGGAGAGACTCCGTGTGGTGGAGGGGCTGCGAGGCCGCGTTGTGGCCCTCACCCAGGAACTCGATGACCTTCACCGCCGCGCCGACCTGCTTGACGCTCGCAAGGAAGTCGACGCGCTGATGGCCCGGCTTGTCCCGCGGGGCGGGTCGAGCGGACTTTGAGACGCCGGGTCTCGCGGCTCGATCTGCTCCATTACTTCTGTACTACGGATCATGATGATCGGCGATATTATTATAAGTGAAAAGGCGTTGGATTGTAAAAAATAATGAATAGTGCGCCGTGGTAAGGCACAGCGTCCCAGTGGGTGCAAGTCCCACCCGGCCAAGTTTGATCGCTCCAGCCGGAAGCTATCGGAGCGGCGGTGGAGGTAACGAAGCCGTCGGAGCCTTCGAGACACACGTACCGCATGGCGGTGCGGCGAGTCGACAGGCCGTAACGCGAGTGAACACCGAGCAGGCCTCGAAAGTTTTAACGTGGGAGCCGACCCGCCTATTTATCGGGGAAGGCCGCCGTCGCTGGTGAATGCCGAGGGGTTGAGAGCCCCTCATCTCGAACGATCTGATCCAGCGGTCCCACCGGGGTAATGGTGACGGCATGTCGACACACGGGAAGCTGCTGCAACACGGGAAGCCCCATCCAGCGGGGAGTGAGATCCCGACCGGACGCCCGCGAGGGACAGGCCGGGCCGAATGGGGTGGCGGACGGGCTCGTAGTACCGTGGAAGCCGGGTAACTCCGGTGGAGGAAAGGGGCCCGAGTTCAAGAAGGATGATCGCCGGGGAAACGGACGGGGAGAGTGGTGCAAGCCTATAACCTCCTCACAACGCGCCTGATCCGAAGGCGTCATCCCACATGAGTCGCGCGGTCATCCGATCGACCCATGTGCTTTCTTGTCCGAGAGCCGGATGCGGGAAAACCGCCTGTCCGGTTCGATGAGCGGGGAGTGGAAACGGAGCGTCAGCCACCGCGTCACTCCTCGACTCTACGATAATTGGAATTAACGAACTTGAGCACTGTTGCAAGGATGCCGGGATCTCGTTCCCACGCTCCGCGTGGGAATGCCGTCTGCGACGCTCCGCGTCGTCTTCCCCGGCGAGTGGAGCCGCAGAGCGGCCCGAACGGCCTTCCCACTCAGAGCCTGGGTACGCGTTTCTCCCGCGAATCTCGGCCTCCGGGTCAGACCGACGGACCGGTTTCCTTGCGACCGACTCAAAACATGTGCGTCAGCCGACGGTAAACCGCTGTCGCTCATTCTCCTCGGGGTGGAATCAGGAAAATCGCCCGCTGTCCCTCGATTGGCAAGTGGGCAAAACCGATACTCGACAGTTTCTCTTTTCTTGGAGGTCCGATGCGATCATCGCTTACTCTGACATTGGTCCTGATCTCCGGCCTTGTGCCGGCCTTGGGTGACGAGCCGAAGTCGACGAAGGATCCGCGCCCTCAGGCGCCGGAGGACTACCGGATCTTCGAACAGGATCGGGCTGGGGCTTACTTCATCGCACGGCCTCTGATGGAGCAGTACGACGCCTTGCGGAAGCGGGTCGCGGGCGTCCGCGCCGAGATCGATGGCGCACGGATCGACTCCGCCAAGGCCCGCGTTGAAGTCGAGACACTCCAGGCGGAGTTGAACAAGCTCTTGGAGACGATCGACCACGTGAAGCTCTACATCCCCGGCGCAACGGTCCACAAGCGGACCGAGACGATCCACGTCCCGATCCAACCTGACGACCTCCTGCTGGTTGACTGCGAGAACGTCGAAGTCCGCGGCTGGGATGGCCCCGATGTCCAGTGCGTTCTAGAGAAGACCGTGCTCGATGATGACGGAGGCAAGGTCGCCGACGACTTTGCCGGGATCGAACTCGTCGTCCGCAAGGGCTCGGGCAAGGAGTTCTTCGGATTCTACCTCAACGTCAGGGACCAGCCGCAGTTCAAGAAGAATGAAGAGATGCAGAACGAATTACGTCGCTTTTTGTTCTCGGACTTTCTCGAGCGTGAATTCCCTTATGTCACCGTTAAGGGGCTGGTCCATCAAGAAGGGAACCGCCAGATCGACGTGACCGTTCGGAGCGAGCGGGGCGACGGCTTCAGTGCAAGCCAGTGGCGGCGTCACGCCACGCTCACCCTGCTGGTCCCGAGGTGCCAGCGGGTCGGCATCCGAGGCGGGCTCGGGCGGCTCAAGGTCCACGACTTGAACGCGGGGCTCTCCGTACTCGGCCAGGGCAACCGCGACTACCATGCTCTGTACGAGGTGGCGAAAATCAGTGGGTCGCTCGAATCCGACACCATCCCGATCCATCGCATCGACGGCGTGAAGGGGGATGTCTCGGTCACGGCCATGGCGTACACGGAAAACAAGAGCTCCGGCTACGGACCGGATGGTGTGACCGCCCGCGCCGACGATCCCAAGGAGACGGTCTATCGGAACATTGAGGGCAATCTCCGCGCCCGGTTCTGCCGGGCGAACCTTACGATTGGTGACGTCGGTGGCCGTGTCGATGTCGAAAACGACTTCGGCGACACCGTCTGGCAGAGCGATCGCGAACTTGCCCAGCAGGTTGACCACCGGGTTGTCTCGCAGAGCGGATCCGTCATGGTGCGCCTCGGAGCCAAAGCGTCCGGGGCCTTGAAGGTCGAGATGTTCACTGAATGTGGGAGCCTGCGGCGGGGGAACGATGTCGAGAAAGCGCTGAATGCCTGGTTCGAGGCGGCGAACTTTCAGACCGCCGACGGCGACACCGTCCGGCGCTCGTGGACATCGTGGTCCCGTCGCCCCGGTCCGAAGGGCGCTCGGGAGACACGCGATCGTGAGGAGCCGTTTGAGCGATTCCGCCGTGTGGCCGACGCCATGTACGGTCGGCCGCGGTCGCCGGGGGTCGACGTGATCAGTCGGGCGGGTACGGTTACCGTCGCGCTGCCTGAACTGAACAGGGCGATCGTGAAATAATCGTGATGTGAATGCCCGCGTGATAATGTTGCAGCATTGCTTGCTGGTATTAAGTGGTGATAGATGCTGTGGAAATTAAATATCACGTCAATTCGCCGGTTGAGGTCCGTGACATGGCCAAGACGTTCAGGACCCTCTACGGCAGTGGACTGTCGGGAAGGACGAATTTCACCGATGCGGTCGTTGAGGGTGAGTGCGTGAATGATTACCGAGCGTTAATGAATGATTTCGCCAGGGAGACCATGAGGATCGGGGCGGCCTGGCCGCTGGTCGGCGTTCGGGGCCTCAAAGACCGTGAGATTCACGCCATTGAGGAGGCTCTTCGCCTTCGACTCCCGGCGGCCTACCGCGCATTCCTCCAAACGATGGGCCGCTCCGCCGGAGCGCTATTCGGGGACGTGACCATGACTTTTGACGGCCCCGGGCCGTTGCTCGCTCTCCAGCACGATGCGCGAGACTACGCGGCCGGACTTGGCTCCCCGCCACGCCTTAAACCAGAAGCATTTGTCTTCTCAGACTACGGCGGATCACAGTTTTCCTTCTTCCTCTGCGACCGCCGTGAAGCTGACCCGGAAATCTTTGATTACGAGGCGGGCAACATCGATCCCCCGCAACCTGCGGGCCGGTTCACCGATACCATTCGATATCACCTCAAAGAATACCCGCACCGAAGGAAACCGTTCCTCTGGTGGTAAGGTTGGAACCCGAGTCAGTGGCCAGACACCAAAAGGGGGGTAGATCGGGGGGCCTGGTTAGACGGTGTCTGCACTCAGGTATCCAGCTTCCCTAAACCGTTCGGCCCTTCCCAGTAAAGTGCCTGGCCATTTGCTTCCCCCGCTGTTTCTCATTAATTCTGTTATGATCGATATTCAAGTTTCGGCTTAACATCGATGAAGTCGAGGCCTTCCTTCAAATCATGCCTTTCGAGGAGTCGGCGATGCGCTTGCCTCAATTCCGAAAGCGAACGCTTCTGCTCGTAATCGCCTTGCTGTCCCTGACGGTTCTCGTCCTGGCGATTCTGATTCAGAGGGCGACGGTGCGAGAGCAGCAACTCCGGGTCATGGTCAGCCAGATCGAACATGGCGATGAAATCGAGAGAATCGCTACCATACGTGGCCTCTTCATGGAGTTGACGAGACCGGTTGAATTCGCGACGGCATTCCCTTATCTCATCCAGGCCATGAAGGACGAATCTCCGATGGTTCGGGAAGCTGCGGCTTCGGTCGTCGGTGGACTGATCCTTCGTATTGGTAAGCCAAAGCCTGTATCGGATGAACGCGAGCCGACGATCGTGGCGCTTTGCCCCAAGGCCGAGGAGGCTCTTGCCGTTCTACTCAACGAGTCTTCGCCGACACTCCGCTCCAACGCGGCGAAATCTCTGGGATATGTGGCCGTACTCGGGAAACGCGACGCCCCGCCAGCCCAGTTGGTCGCGTGCCTGGATGACGAAGACGATACGGTTCGAATTGAAGCGACTAACGCCTTGACCGAGTATGGCCAAGGGCCCGAGTCGATCGTCCCCATTGCGCTCCGACGTCTCCCCAACGAGAGTCCGCGCGTTCGCCAGGGATTCTCGTCGGTCTTCTGGCACATTCGCCTACAACCTTCGGTCCTACCGCTCCTGATTACGGGGTTGTCGAGTGAGAGCACAGAGATTTGTCTCGTTTGCACGGCGGCGATTAACCACATGGGACTCGACGCCGCGCCGGCGCTGCCTGCCATCCTTGCGTTGCTCCGCAAGGAAATTGATAATCCACACCCGACTGACCAGGTCGATCCGGATTCGTCCAGTTTGAGGATCCTCGGTATGGCTGCTGGGGCTATCGGTGAGATCTCGCGAGGGACGGAGCTCCTACCTGAATCCGTCGAACTCCTCCGTGAGGTTCTGACGCGTTGGAATCGAACAAAGGGCGTGCCGGCTCCCGATCATCCTGCTGGCTCGCCAGCGGATTCTCCTCCTCCTTCTCCTATGGAATTGACACGCAACGAGTCCACTCAGGTTAATTTCACTCTCAGCGAGGCTGCCTGGTCTCTGGGAATCCTCGGCCGGTCCGCGGCGTCCGCCGTCCCAGTGCTGATCTCGACGCTAGAGGCAACTCCGAAAGAGTCCGAGTCGCTCCGCGACTTGATCGCCGAGGCCCTTGTCGAGATCGCCCGGGGGACGCGGGACGAAGATTGCGTCATCGCGTGCCTGGCGAGAGCCTGGAAGACCATGCCCCGTAAGCAGAGAATCGTCCTCGCCCGGGCCCTCCGGAACCTCGGCCCGAAGTCGGGACAGGTCGTACCGGAACTCAATCAGCTGCCAGCCGACGGCACTCGTTCAGAGATACGACGCGTGCGATTTCCTCGATCCAGGCGTGGCCAAGCCGTGCGTGAATAGTACGCGAGATGAGGGAAGTCAACGGCGGGTGTTGTCGGGGAGAGGCGCCTGGCTCCCGGCGCCGCATTGACCGGATTCGAAGCACGGGTTGTAGATGATTCACGGGTCCCTGAGTCAGAATTTCTTTGATCTTATCGGCTGGCCGATGAGCGACTCACCTGAAGTCGCATCAATGGTCCATAGCCCGGACCTCTCGAAATCTAACGCTCGTAGATGGGAAAATATTGAGAGAAACCTGGTCCACGTGCTTAGAAGCGAATCTCCGAACCACGATCTTTCACGACGAGCATGAGCGGGAGCAGGATATTCTGGCGATGAAGCGGGAGATCCTCATAGGATGTGTTCAATGAGGTCGACGGCACCGATTCCGTGAATCAGGCGGAAGAGCGGTGCCCACTTACCGGGTGTTTCCCTCAACGCCCATCTGTGATCGAAATCCGCGTCAAACCCTTCGTCAGTGTTCGACGCTTCATCCGACATGGTCACCTCTCCCATGCACGACAGCCGGCTTCGTCGTCCGCTCCTCAGATCCGTCGATCGCCTGTCAGTACAGAACTGTCGGTCATGGACAGCTTACCCCGCTCGGTCCACCAGGAGCGCGCTCGCGGACTGACGAAAGGCTCACTCCGGCGGCAAGAATAGCAACTCGGCGATCGAGAAGTCGTCCATGTACTCGTCCGAGCCGCCGAGGACCTTGGTGTATTCGATCAACCGATCCATGCTGGTTTGATCGCCTGTGAGAGGCGCTTCGCCCATGAACTTGATGAAGTCGTTGTAGGGCCAGGTGGAGCCGTCGGAGCGTTCGACCTCGAACACGCCGTCGCTGTAGAGCGAGAGCATGCCATAGGCTTCGACCTGGCAGGTGGAGGTCCGGTACTCGAGGTCGGGGACCGCGCCCACCATCGGGCCTTCGGATTCGAGCAGGAGGAGTTTGGCTTCTTCGACCGTGGGACCGGTGCGGAGCAACACTGCCGGGTGGCCGCCGCCGGAGTACTCGATCTGACGGGTCGACTTATGATAGATGCCGTACCAGATAGTGAAAAAGAGGCCGTTTTGCTGGTCCATCTGGAAGGCGCGGTTGAGCGCGGTGAGGACCTGCCCCGGGTTGCGGAAATCGGTTTGCGGCAACGATTGCGAGCGCAAGGCATTGAGGGCGGAAACCGATAACAACGCCGCGCCGACGCCGTGGCCGCTGACGTCGAGCAGGTAGAAGGCGAAGTGCTCGTCGTCGAGCCAGTCGTAACCGAACGTGTCGCCCCCCAGGTCGGCGGAGGGGATGAATCGCCAGTCGGCCCGGATCACCCCTTTTTTGAGCTTTTCCGGGAGGAGTGACTGGACGTACTTGGCGGCCTCGGCCACATCCTTGGCCATGACCCGCTGGCTCTCTTGAAGCGCTTTATACGCTTCGTTACGTTGAAGGAGGTTGATGTAACCCTTCGAGTGGTAGCGGATCCGGGCGAGCAGTTCCAATCGGTCCGGCAGCTTGACGATGTAGTCGTTGGCCCCGAGCGCGAACGCCTCGGCCTTGATCGTTGGCTCTTCCTTGGTCGAGAGCACGATCATCGGGGTTTCGCGGGTCGCCTCGGTTTCGCGGAACTTCTTGACGAGCGTCAGGCCGTCGATCTCGGGCATGACCAGGTCTTGAAGGATCACGGTCGGTGAAACCTTGATCGCTTCCTCAACGGCTCGGGTCGCATCCTTACAGTAATGGAAGACGATATCCTGCTCGCTGGCGAGCATCCGGCGCACGGCCTCGCCTATCATGGGTTGGTCGTCGATCAAGAGGACCGTGATCTGGTGTTGCGTCAGGCCGGGTTCCACGCGATTCCCCTTGGATAATAATCAGGACTTGTTAGTTTTACGGTATGTCGGGTCGGACGGTTCAGGAAGGCTGTGTGCGGCGCAGGTGTTCGACGATTCCCTTACCGATGCGTTCGATCGGTAGCACTTCGACGGCCGCACCCACCTCGGCGGCCGCACGGGGCATCCCCCAGACGATGCTGGTGGCCTGATCTTGCGCGAGGGTGAACCACTTGGATTGGCGGAGCTTCAGCAAGCCCTTGGCGCCGTCGCGCCCCATGCCGGTCAGGACGGCCGCGATCCCCGGCCTGGGCCAGTGGGTGGCGACGCAGTTGAAGAAGACGTCAACGGAGGGCCGATAGCTGAGCGCGATCGGCTCCGGACTGTAACGGAGCCGATGACTCGAATCCATGGTGAGGTGGTCGTTGGTCGCCGCCAGGAGGATTTGCCCCTTGCCGGGGCGATCGCCGGGCTTGATCAGGTCGACGCGCCGGCCGGTCTTTTCGCCGAGCCAGGTCGCCAGGCCGGGGGCGAAGGCTGCATCAACGTGCTGGACGATGATCGTGCAGGCGTCCCGCTGCAACGGGAGGTCGGCGAGGATCTGGGCCAAGGCGTTGGGGCCGCCGGTGGACGAGCCGATGAGCACGAGCGGGCCGGTCCAGACCAACGGCGGGATCGGAATGTCGGTCGAGGAGCCGGATTCCCCCGACTTGCCGATCAATTTGGCGATGATGGCGATCTTCTCGATCAAGGGGGTCGCCCCCGCAACCTCGCCATGCGGACCGAGCGTGGGCGTGTCGACCGTGTCGAGGGCCCCATACCCCATGGCGTCGAAGACCCGGCCCATGTGGCCGCTGACCGTCGCCGTGACCACGAGGATCGGGCAGGGGGTCTCGGCCATGATCCGGCGGGTCGCCTCGACCCCGTCGATCCCGGGCATGACCAGGTCCATCAGGATCAGGTCGGGAAGGTCGAGTCGGGTTTTCTCGATCGCTTCGGAGCCGTCGCCGGCCATCCAGACGACTTGGTGTCCCGGCACCGAGAGCACGGCGCGCCGAAGCGCCTCGCGGGCGATCCCCAGGTCGTTGACAATCCCGATCCTCATTCAACGGCCTCGCCAATCAGGTCGACCACCGTGTCGAGGAACGTCCGGTCGTGAAAGCTGCTCTTGGTCAGATAGCAGTTCGCCCCGGCGTCCAGACCGCGCATCCGGTCTTCCTCGCGATCTTTATAGGAAACGATCACGACGGGGATCCCCTGGAGCCGCGCATCGGACTTGATGTGCTGGACGAGTTGGATCCCATCCATCCGGGGCATGTCCACGTCGCTGATGACCAGATGATAATCTCCCCCACGCACTGTGTTCCAGCCATCAACGCCGTCGACGGCGACATCCACGACGTAACCTCGGCTCTCGAGGAGCTGCCGCTCCAGTTCGCGGACGGTGATCGAGTCGTCGACGACGAGGATCCGCTTCGGCCCGCGCCTCGACGCTTGCTCCGCCGCCTCGGCGACTCGGTTCAGCCGGCGGCCGCCGAGCAGGTTGTCGATCGAGCGCACCATGTCCTCGACGTCGACGATCAGGACCGGCCAGCCATCTTCGAGAACCGAGGCGCTGTTGATGTTGGGGACGCGGCCCAGCCGCGGGTCGAGCGGGCGAACTTCGAGGTCGCGTTCGCCGAGGAACTCATCGACGACCACGCCAAACCGATGGCTTCGATCGCTGGCAACCACGACCGAGAGATAGTCTTCAGCCGAATCCACGGGGTCGAATTCAAGCACTTGCGTGGCTTCGACCAGGCCGACCGGCTGGTCGTCCAGGCTGAAATGCTGGCGACCCTCGAGGATCTGAACGTCGGAGCGGGGAACCCTCAAAATGCGGTCGATCCGATTGAGCGGGAACGCGTAAGGTTCGCCGGCGATCCGCACCAGGAGGGCGCGGATGACCGACATCGTGATCGGGAGCTGAAGTGAGAAGCGGGTCCCTTTGCCGACCTGCGAGCTGACCCGAACAATTCCGCCGACCGCCTTGACCATGTTCTGCACGACGTCGAGGCCGACCCCGCGCCCGGAGAGCTCGGTCACGGCGTCCTTGGTCGAGAAGCCGGGGAGGAAGAGGAACTCGAGCAGCTCCGCCTCGGTCAGTTGCTCGGCCATCCGGGCGCCGACGAGTCCCCGCTCGACCACTTTGATGCGCAGGCGCTCGGGGTCGATGCCATGGCCGTCGTCAGTCAGGGTGATTTGGAGCATCCCCGCGCGGTGTCGGGCCTCCATCCGGATCGTCCCGGTCTGGTCCTTGCCGGCGGCCAGCCGCTGGTCGGGGAGCTCGATCGCGTGATCCAGGGCGTTGCGGATCAAGTGATTGAGCGGGGCCTCGAGCTTGTCGAGGATGTCGCGGTCGACCCCCGTGGTCTCGCCGAGGACTTCGAACCGGACCGACTTCCCGAGTTGCCTGGCCACGTCGCGGACCATCCGGGGAAATCCGCGCACGCCGTCGGCCATCGGGCGCATTCGGCTGGTGAGGACTTCGTGGTGCAGTCGGCCCGAAAGATCCTCGCTCCGTCGCGCGATCTCCTCGAACTCCTCCATCTTCTTGCCGAGCCCTTGGAGGCACTCGTTGGCTTGCGCCTTGGCCTTCGCCAGCACTTCGGCGAGCACGGCCGGATCGAGGCCCCGTCCCGATTCCCGCCGGTCTTCCAGGGTCTGGATCGTCTCGAGCAGGGCAGTCTGACGCCCCTTGAGCGTCAGCAGCGACGTGACGAACGGGCGCAGTTGACGCGTCTGGACCAGCGATTCTCCCGCCAGGCCCATCAGCCGGGTCAGGCTCTCCGCGGTTACGCGGACCACACGCTCCGCCTGCTCGGGCGCGGCGGAGCTGGTTCGCTCCGCCGCCACCGGTGACGCGGATTTCGGCGGTGGGGCCGCCACGGGTTTGGCAACTGCTGCCGGAGCCGTTGGGGGCGGGACGGGGGGGCTGGCGACTGGAGCCGCGACGGCCACAACGGCCGGCGCCACGGCGGCGACAGGGGGCGCCGGGAGTGCCGCTCCGGAAAGGATCGCACCGAGCTCGACGACGATCCCGGCGATCGTCGCTTCGTGGGCCGTCTCCCAATCGTCGAGTTGATCTTCGGAGACGAGCGCAGTCTGGCTGAGGAGGTCGACGGCGCGGAGCAGGATGTCAATATGATGAGGGAGGACGATGACCTTGCCATGCTGGGCCGCAACGAGGACGTCCTCCATGGCATGGGCGATTCGCACCGCGGCGTTGACACCGACGATCCGCGCGGCGCCTTTGAGCGAGTGGGCCGCGCGCATCAAGGGTTCGAAGAAGGCCGGGGAGCCGTCGGAGGTTTCGACGGCAAGTAGCCCTTCCGCGAGGAGTGCAGTCTGGCTCTCCGCCTCGGTGCGGAACAGCTCCATCATCGAGAACCCGCTGAGGTCGTCGTTCACCGCTTGCGGCTTGGGGGCCAGCTGTTCGCTGACGGGATCAGGAGCGGGCGCAACCTGAGGAGCTGGGGCGGGAGCCACCTCTCCGGAGAGGATGGCGGCAAGCTCGAGTTCCATCCCGGCGATCGACGCTTCGTGGGCCGTCTCCCAATCGTTGAGCTGATCCTCAGCGACGAGCGCGGTCTGGCTGAGGAGGTCGACGGCACGGAGGAGGATGTCGATATGATGAGGGAGGATTTGGACCTTGCCGTGCTGGGCGGCGACGAGGCAATCCTCCATGGCGTGGGCGACTCGCACGGCCGCGTTGACGCCGACGATCCGCGCGGCGCCTTTGAGCGAGTGGGCCGCGCGCATCAGGGGTTCGAAGACGGCGGAAGAACCGTCGGAGGTTTCGACAGTGAGGAGTCCTTCCGAGAGGATGGCCGTCTGGCTCTCCGCTTCAGTGCGGAACAGCTCCATCATTGAGAAGCCGCTGAGGTCGTCGCTCACTTCCCCTGGCTCCGTAGCGCCGCGAAGACGCGTTGATCGTCGAGGTAGCCAATGCTATGGCCGCGCCAGGTGAACAAGGCCTGGCTGAAGCTGGTGGTCGGGTTGGCCAGGGTCGCGGGGACGTTGCGCAAG
This sequence comes from Singulisphaera sp. GP187, assembly GCF_900129635.1. Classification (GTDB taxonomy): domain Bacteria; phylum Planctomycetota; class Planctomycetia; order Isosphaerales; family Isosphaeraceae; genus Singulisphaera. The sequence continues at coordinate 786,496 of NZ_FSRB01000001.1, forward strand.
CCGCCGCGGGGAAGGCGATGGATCCCCGGAACCTCGTCGGCCGGAAAGGCCCAGGTTTCGGAATCCTTCTGGATGACGATGAGCCTCGGCTGCGCGCCCGCCCCGCCGTCCTGGGCACGGTGGTGGCCGTCATCGGGCCGGGGATCGACTCCGAGCAACTCGTGGAGCGAGACGCAGATTTGAAGCTGGCCCCGGAGGTTCACCAGCCCATCGATGACCCGGTTCGAGCGATGGGGGATTCGATGCACCGGGCGGGGGGTGGTGACCTCCGCGACGGCCCTGGTGCCGAGCGCCAACCATTCGCCATGGAGCCGAAAGATCAAGAGGCTGACGTCGTCCGTGCCGGTCTGCACCGTCGGTTCGGCGAGGATCTTCGTCCACTCGGTCAAGTAACCGGACGGAGCGGGGCGGTCGAAGAAACTCCGCGCGGCCGCGGAGAAGACCGGGCAGTTCCGGCAATGAATGTGGGTCTCGAGCTCCGGACAGGTCCGGTCGCCGGAGACGCCGATCCGGTTCCAGCAATCGTCGACCGTCGGGATGACGGGCAGGCTGAGGCTCATCCGACCCCCTTCCGGGCGCGGGCCCGTTCGGCCCGGCGACGGTAACCGAGCGCCGAGGCGTCATCGCCGCGGCGCTGGGCGAGCAGCGCCAGTGCGAGCAGGGCTTCGTCATGCTGAGTGTCGAGATAGACCGCCTTCTGGAACGAGGTCTCGGCCGCGCTCCGATCGCCGGCGGCCTGCCGGACGATTCCGAGGAGAAAATAGGCCCGGGCGGATGGGCCGGACTCGCGGATCGCTTGCTCGCAGAGCCCAACCGCCTCGTCGTACCGGCCCTGATCGGCCCGCTCGGCGGCCTGGTTCAGGAGCGTCGACGTGGCCGAACCGTTGTCGAGCGCCGGCCGGTTCTCGACCGCCTGAGGCGGGGAGCGATCGGCCACGGGCCGATTGACGCCGATGGGGGGAAGCGCCAGCTTGGCGCGAGCGGGAGGCTCGATGGCTTTCAGCCGGACCGGCGGAGGCAGGCTCGCCGCGGCTTGCGGTGGTTTTGCCGGGGCCCGCTGGTAGGCGAAGCTCCCTTTGTCGCCGGTGGCGGTAAGCCGCACCCCGGCGAGGTCCAGGCGATCGGCATGTCCCAAGAAAAGCATGCCGGAATCGGCCAGGAGCCGGAGCAGATTCGCCCACGCTTGAGTGCGCGCCTCCTCGGTGAAGTAGATCAGGAGATTCCGGCAGAAGACGATGTCGTAGGCCGGATCGTTCGCGAGCAGCGCGGGATTGAGAATGTTCCCTTGGATCAAGCGGACCGAATTACGCACCGAAGCGTCGAGCTCGTAGCGGCCGTTCCGCTCCTGGAAATAGCGGGCACGGAACGCCAGGTCGGACCCGCGAAATGCGTTTCGACCGTAGATCGCCTGGCGGGCCCGAGCGAGCGAGCGGGCGCTCAGGTCGACGGCGTCGACCCGGAATCGCGACGAAGGCAGGCCGGCATCGCGGAGGGCGATGGCGATCGAGTACGGTTCTTCCCCCCCCGCGCAGGGGAGGCTCAGAACTCGGAGCGGCGGGCGACCGGGGTCGATCAGCCACTTGGCGCGGGCCTGGTCTTGAAGGAACGTGAACGGGCGGTCGTCTCGAAAGAACCAGCTCTCGGGGACGACCACCTCTTCAATCAGGGCCTGGAACTCGGCGCCCGAACCACTCAGGTAACGTTCATAATCTTGCGGGTCGCTCAGGCCGAGCGCCGACATCCGCGCCTCGAGCCCGCGGTCGACCAGGCTGGATCCGACCGACCCGGGATCGAGTCCGATCCGCTCGGTCAGCAGTTCAACGACGCGCCGCGACCCGCTCATGGGGCCTCCGCGGGCAGGCCGAAGATTCCCTCACGGAGCGACTTCGGCAAGACCTTGTCGACCGAGATGACCTGGACGAGGCCCATCTCGGTCCGTACGACCGTCCCGAGATAGGGGGCTTGCTCCAGGTTCATGGCGGCCAGGACGACCTGGTCTTGCTTGACCTCCATCACATCGCTCACGTTTTCGGCGACCAGACCAATGAGTCGTTCGCCCTGCCCGCCTGGTTCGTCGACCAGGATCACACGGGTATGGAGTCGCTCGAGACAGGCGGTGGAACCGAGGAGAATTCCGAGGTCGATCACGGGTACGGCCTTGCCGCGGTAGTTGAACAAGCCGGCCAAGGATTCCGGGGCATGAGGAATCGACCGAAGCTCGATTCTCGGCACGACTTCGACGACGCGCTCGGCGGCCACGGCGTAGAGGTCGTGAGCGACCCGGAACGTCAAGAGTAGCATAAGAACCGCCTCGTGAGCATCGTTCCGTTTCGTTCCACCTGGCCTGGGACGACTCTAAGAATCATAGGCCTGGGATGGCGGGCGGGTCGGATTGATCGATGGTGAACCGGGAGACTTCTTCCTTGAGTTCGGAGATCGCTTCACGGAGGTGGTCGGTCGCCTTGTTGAACTCGCGGAGCGAGATCGAGGTCTGGTGGGCTCCGTCGCTGAGCCGGACCACGGCTTCGCGGATCTGGTCGGCCCCTTGCGACTGGACTCTCATGCCTTCGGTCACCTGCTCGAAGCGGCCGGTCAGGCCTTGGACGTCGGAGATAATCGAGCCGAGTTGCTCGCCGATGTGGGCCACCTCGCCGACCCCTTGGCGGACCTGGTCGGTGAACTTGTCCATCTCCATGACGCCGGCAGAGACGCTGTACTGCATCTCCTTGACCATCCGCTCGATGTCGAGGGTGGCCACGGCGGTCATGTCGGCGAGCCGACGGATCTCGCGGGCCACGACAAGGAAGCCGAGGCCGTACTCGCCAGCCTTCTCGGCTTCAATCGCCGCATTGATCGAGAGCAGGTTCGTTTGGTCGGCGACCTTGGTGATCGTGGTGACGACCAGGTTGATATTGGCGGCCCGCTCGCTGATCACCGAGAGTTTGGAGCTGATCGACCCGGTGGAGTCGGCCAGGCTCCGCATCGATCGGCCCATATTCGACAGGCTTCCCTGTCCCTCGGTGGCCATTTGAGCGGTCTGGGCGGCGACCTCGTTCACCTCGTTCATGGTCCGGAGCAGTTCCTGGCTGGTCGCCGAGATCTGCTTGGCCGCCGCGGCCGCCTCGCTGGTCGAGGCGCCATACTCGTTGACCGTCTCTTGCTGTTGTCGCGAGGTCGCGGCGATTTCGGTGGCCGTCGACATCAACGCGACGCTCGACTTCTGGATCTTGCCGATCAGCGTTTTGAGGTCGCGGGTCATTTTCTTCACCGCGTTGAGCAGTTGCCCGGCCTCTCCCGTGGCTCGCGACTTGATCTGAACGCTGAGGTCGCCGGACGCCACCCGATCGGCCACGTCGGCCGCCTCACGGATCGGTCTTGAGAGCGAGCGGGCCACGAGAATCGCCACCAACCCGACGGCCACCACGGTCAAGCTGAGCAGGATCACCACGACGATTCGTTGCTGGCGGATGAGTTCGAACGCCTCACCCACATTCTGCTTGACGACCATTCCCCAACGGTAGGAAGGGAGGTAGGACCAGGCGGCGATCACGCGCTGGCCACGATAGTCGAGTCCCTCACCGTATCCCCGCTTCCCCCTGAGCGCGTATTGCATACCTTCCGACGCCGCTCCTCCCATCGGGAGTTTGAGGCGGAAGGCCGACGTGCGGTCGAACCGGGTGGGGGCAACAAAGGTCATCTCGTCGCCAATCCGCATCGCGACCACGGTTTCCCCGGATTCGCCCAGCCCGGAGTAATCCTCGAACACCCGGAACACATGCGAGTTGCCCAACTCGACGATCGCGACGCCCACGGAGACGCCGTTTTGCATCACCGGACCGGCCACGAAGGCGGCGGGCTGGGTTCGGCCCGGATAAAGCTGGAAGTCCGACATCACGGCCTGGAGCAAGGTCCGGGCCCGCACAAACGTATCGGCGAACTCCGTCCCCTTCATCGGACCCGTCAAGAGGTTCGTTCCCGTATCGAATCCGCGCTGATACGCGGCCAGGGGAACTCCATCAATATCAAAAATGTAAATATTGGGATACCCGTAAGCGTGTGCAAAGACTCCCAGTCCGGAACGAATCGAACCGGCTTCGCGCCGGAACTCGTCCGACTCGCGTTTCCCCTCTTTGGCGAGTTGTCCGAGATGCGCGACGGCCGTGACCACGGCAGGGGCTTGGCCGAGCACGGCGACGTCTCCCCGCCGCTCGCGGAGGAAGTTTTCGAGCTGGGTGGTCTTGGCGTCCGCGATCACCATCAGCCGATCACGAACCGAGATCTCCACCGACCGCCGCGACAGGTAGGACGTGACCGCGGTCAGGATGATGCTCGGGACGAGCGCGATCACGAGGAACCAGAAGAGTAGGCGGCTCGCGATGCTGGCGTTGGCGAGCGAGGGGAGTCGAAGGTTCATGCGCGGGTGGACCTGTGTGTCGGGGTGGCCGAGATCGGGGCTTTGAGGGTTCGATTCCGGAAGCCTCCGTGCCGGTTCTCGCCTCCCTGGGGTCGATCGGTCGGTTGGTAGCTCGGGAGCACTTCGGTCAGTCAGGTGAGGACGGACGGACCATCGCGTTGGAGTTGACCCAGCTCCCCCCCCATCGCATGTACATCTCTTGGAGGAAGGCGTCCCACTCCGCCACACTCCGCGTGATCGGATAAGGCGAGGGCCGGATCGGCTTGTCCACCGACCAGACGATCTCGAACTGGCCGTCCATCCGTGCCTTGGCAAGATAGAAGGGACGCCAGGTGTGTTGCGTCTCGGGATCGACCGAGATGATCCCCTCGGGGGCGTCGAGGCTTTGCCGGAGCAGGAACAGCTTGACCGTCTTGAGGTCGATCGAATTTCCTTCCACGACGGCCTGCGCCCAGAGTCGCACACTGTTGTACGACGCCGCCGTCACGTCGTTCATCACCCGGTCGGCGCCGTACTTCGCCTGGAACTTCCGCACGAACTCCTTGTTCTCCGGCCGGTCGACCGACTGGAAGTAGCCCCAGGCCGAGTAGTGGCCGGCCAGATCCTTGGGGTCCATCTTGCGAAGCTCGTTTTCGCCGACGCTGCACGAGATCACCGGGATTTGGTCAGGAGTGACCCCAGCCTGGCGGAGCGTGCTGTAGAACGCGAGGTTCGTCTCTCCAGCGATCGTGCTGAGCACCACGTCGGGCTTGACCTGCTGGATCTTTGCCACCATCGCTTTGACGTCGGAGGTGCCGAAGGCGCAGTATTCCTCGCCGACCGTCTCGGCCCCCATCCCTTTCAACGCGTCCTTAGCGATCGCGTTGACCGTGTGCGGCCAAACGTAGTCCGATCCGATCAGAAAGTATTTCCGGGCCTTCAAGGTGTCGTAGCTCCACCGCAAGGCCGGCAAGACTTGCTGAGTCGCCACCGACCCCGTGTAGATGATGTTGGGCGAGATCTCCAGCCCCTCGTAGGCCATCGGGTAGATCATCAGGTGATCGGTCCGCTCCACCACCGGCAGCACGCTCTTGCGGCTCGCCGAGGTCCAGCAGCCCACGATGATGTCGACCTTCTCGCTGCTGATCAGCCGCTCCGCCTGCTGCGCGAAGGTCGTGGGGTCGGACTTGCCGTCGGCGACCACCCCGATCACGGGCCGGCCCAGGAGCCCGCCCGCTGCATTGATTTCCTCGATCGCGAGTTGTTCCGCGTCGATCATCGATTGCTCGCTGATCGCCATCGGCCCGGTCTGGGAATGGAGCAGCCCGACCCGGATCGGCAGCCTGTTCCCCTCGGTGAACGCCCAGGTGATTCCGGCAATTGCGGCGACGGTCACCAGCAAGACGGCACCCACGATCAGACCGCGTCTCATCGGCCATCCCCTACAATACGGTCTTACCGAATCGCGATGGCACCCTTGACGGCAAAACCGCCTGGAACCGATTCGAGGGTGCTCGCTCAATCGCCACTCTATTCCAGGAGTATAGCTGAGAAAATGTGACGCGATCGGAATTCTCGGCGCAGCTTGGCTATCTTTCTCGGACGGGCATGGCTCGCCCGCCTTTGCAGGAGTGGTTCGCGTGCGGAATGCAATTCAGGGCGTGTGTAAGAAGTCAGCCTGATTCTTGTCGGGTGGGCACGGCCCACCAGGTTTTGCTCTGAATCAGGAAGAGTTCTCCACTCCTTTCCAAGCCACTTGGCGAAAGGCCTCGTGGGCCGTGCCCACCCGATAAGGCCATCTCACTCACGCTCTCAGGACGTCCGTTGGGTCGACATGTGGCCCTGAGTTCCCCAAAGCGAGGGGTCTCTGCAAGACTTGTGTTTGGAAATTACTGGACTTTCCGAAACTTCACCAATTTGCGGGCGTGAAGCCCCTGCCTTCAGGCATGGGGAGGTAAGCCCGCCTCCGGATTGGTGGGATTCGGACAACCCAGTTGACGCACGGACACCGATTCGTACCATGGATTTGTAGGAACTGGCTTCGGCAAGGTGGACGCCGGGTTGGAGGGATAGGCCCTCCGTAAAAAGCCAGCCTGAAGGACAAGGCAAGAAGGTTCATTAGGCACTCCTCTCCGGAGCACCGGCTACGAACCTCCAAGCCATCCGGTCGCAAGACCGGGTACAGGCCGTAGAGGGATCGCGGTAAGCCGGCCTGAACTGGACGGTGGGCCCCAAGGAAGTGGCCGGGCCAGCGGGCCAACACCGATCCGGAAAGCCCCTCCTTTCAAGGATGGGGTCGCTTACGCATTCACGTGAGGAGGCGGTCCAGCATTGGTCGGATGCCTCACCGAGGGGGTAGGAGGCCTCAGCGAATTCCGTTTGCCTGACCCAACTCGGTCATCGTTACTGGCCTGGCGGCCTTTCCTCTCTCCACTGCCCGGCCACGAGATGCCTTACTACGGGCTCCTCGTCCCCGACGTGGAAGGCACGCACCCGCACCTGGACGATCCGGTCCGCCTCCGTCACCCGCTCGTGCTGGCGCAAGTGCTCGACGAGCGACTCAACCAGGAAGACCTCGATCGTACTCCCCGGATCGGCGACGTCCTGGAACACGTCCCAGCGCAGGGCACCGTCTCGGAGTCGGGTGCGGCCGAGCGGCCGGAGGGCATCCTGGAACTCACCCGCCCGGGCCGGATCGATGCGATACTCCACCGTGACGAGCACCGGCCCCTGATCCAATTCCAACCCCGGCACGGCCGCCATCTCAGGCCAGTGCCGCGACGGATCGAGGTCCGGCCCTTCGCCCTCGGGCAGGTGAAAACGTAACGCCGCCAGCAGCCCGAGGAGCATCCACGTTGCGGCGGCCGTGAGCGCGAGCGACGGGCCGGCACGGTCCGCGGCGAAGCCCCAGAGGATGCTGCCCGCCGCCATCCCGCCGTAGAAGACGACGAGATAGAGCGCAAGCGCCCGCGCACGGACCCAGCGCGGGACCTCCGCCTGTGCCGCGGCGTTCAGGCGAGTCAGGGGGGCGAGCCATGCCGCGCCCGCGAGCACCAGGAGGACGCACCGGGCCGGGTAATAGGGGACCCAGGCGACGGCGAGCGTCGAAGCGGCGAGGCCGATCGTCCCGCCCGTCACTGTGGCGTCCGCGTTCAGTCGCCGAAACGGGCCGGAGATCAGCAAGGCCGAGATGACCGCCCCGACGCCGAAGCATCCGAGGAGTATGCCGTAGTGTCCAGCACCCAGGCTTGGGTCTTGTTTTAACAGGACCGGGAGCAGCGCGAGGAGGCTGCTGCCCCCGACGACGAAGGCTGCCGCACGGACGAGGACGGCTTGGAAGGCCGGGGCATGGAGGACGAACCGGATCCCGGCCCGCATGGCGCCGACAAGACGCTCGGCGGGCAGGGTGCTCGTCTCTCGGGGGCGGCGCCACCGCCCCAGGACGAAAAGGACGCCCAGGAACGTGAGTGCGTTGAGCAGGAACGCGGCCGCGGCGCCCGCCGCGGCCACGAGCAGCCCGCCCAAGGCCGGACCGATCGCTCGCGCTACGTTCATCGAGACCCCGTTCAGGGCGACCGCCGCCGGGACTTCCTCGCGAGGGACGAGCTCCGGAGTGGTCGCCTGCCAGGCCGGGGCGTTGAGCGCCGAACCCAGGCCCAGGAGAAAGGTCATCGCCAGGAGGCCCCATGACGTAATGGAGCCGGTGAACGTGAGGGCGGCGAGGGCGGCGGTGACCAGGAGCATCCAGCACTGGGCCGCGAGGAGGAGCCGGCGGCGGTCGACGATGTCGGCGAGCGCCCCGGCGGGGAGCGCGAGGACGAACATCGGGAGGTTGGTCGCCGCCTGGACGAGGGCCACCATCAGCGCCGAGGCGGAGAGCTCCGTCATCAGCCAGGCCGCCGCGACGTTCTGCATCCAGGTGCCGACGTTCGACCCAAAGGAGGCGATCCAGAGCCAGCGGAACAGCGGCCGGGCGAGCGGGACGAACGGCGACGGGCCGACGGCGATCGCCGCGGTCTCCGAGACGGGACCAACCTCCCCGGCCTTTTCGTCGCCCGCTTCCCGATCGGTCATGGCCGGTCAATCCCTCCGAAGTTCCGGAGACTTCGCCCTGAAGCTGAGTCTGACCTCGGCCTGCCGGCGAGCTTCATTGCTTTCGCATATGGGGATCCGACTTTCGGGTCGCGGCCATCGTGGCCGCCTCGGAACTCCCTCGTTTTACGCCAATCACCGTATCGTCGAAGTAAGCGGGGCCCGCCTCGACCTCCCACTCCTCGAGCGTCCACTCCCTGGCGAGCCCTTCCTTCTGGAGGCGTCGCTCCGTGTCGTAGGCGAGGAGCATGCCCTTCACGACGGCCGACTCGACGTCGCCGGTGCCGAGCTTCGTGTTGCCCTGGTCCCGGATGAGCGGGGCGAAGGCCACCCGGCGCACGCCCAGCCGGGACGCCTCACGTAGCGCCACCCGCCCGACCCGTTCCAATCGGGCGAGCGAGAGCGAGTCCTCCTCGCCGAGGCCGACGAGGAGGAGGGCCCTTGCCTTGATCGAGCCCTTCGGCGGGATGAGGAGGAGCGTCTCAAGCTCGGCTCCTTCGAACTCGCCCCGCTCCCGGAGCGTGGAGATGGCCCCGCGGAACTCCTTGTCGAGCTCGACCGGCGCCCCGGTCATCCGCTTCGCGCCTTCCGCGGTATATTTGAAGTAGCAGACGACCTGGAGCGGAGTTTCCGCGGTGTACGGGCCCTCCATGCGAACCTTGATCGCCACCCCATGAGGGGCCTCGATCGACTGCTGCTTGACGTCCTGGGCCACCGCCTTCGGATGAACGCCCGGAAGCGTCAGGCTCGCGAACAGGGCGAGAGCCGCGAATGGCGACGGGTGAAGCTGTCTCATGGTGCCTCCGGTCGTAAAGCGTGGGATGCTGACTTTGGAATTTGAATTAAAACATGTAGTCAAGCCACACTGTGACGTAATCGATGTCCTTCGCCGGCGGGTTCTCCTCCAGGTACTGGCCGGTGAAGAAATGGACGTAGCTCGCCAGGACCGTGATGTGACGCGTGGCCTTCCAGGCCGCGGTGAACGAGGGAGAGCTTCCGACATATCGCGCCCGGCTCGGAGTTCCCGGCCGGATCGGCGCACCGGAGAGGCTGTAGATGCCGTCTTCCAGGCTCTCCCGCCAGAAGAAATTCCAGTCGGCAGTGGTCGTCACCTTCTCGCCGAAGCGGAGGTCGAGGACGGGGTGCAGGTCGATGATGTTCTGGGGGCCGATCGGGTTCGCGAGGTTGAAGTAGGCGCCGGAGGGGAAGAGGGGATTGAACGTCTGGAGGTTCGGCGAGCGAGGGTTACGGTCACCGCTCGCGACGTCGAATCGCACGCCGAACCGGGGGCGGAGAGGCAGCTTGTCGAAGTTGTAGCGCACGGCGTTCGCGGCGGTCCACGCCTGGATGTCGCCGCTCCCGAAGCGGCCGAACTGCGCGACGTATTCGAGGTTGTACTCCCAGGGCATCGGCCTTCCCCAGATGCGGGTCCCGAGCGAATGCCGGAGCTCACCGCCCTTGCCCTGGTTGTAGGTCGCCTGCTTGTTCTCGAAGCCGAGGTAGTAGAGATCGGTATGCCCGTCCGGCAGCACGGCGAGCGGGTGGACCGCATAGACCCCCCAGAGCGAGACGTGGGGGTTTGGATCGTTATCGAAGACGTCGGGACGGTTGCGGACCGGCTTCGACCAGAAGCCGTCCACCTGCCAGTCCCCGGCCTTCAGTAGCATCCGCGCCGCGTCGAACGAGCGACGGAGGTTCGCACCCTCGCGCACGTCGACGAGTCGCCCGGAGCCGTAGGACATCTCCTGGCGACCGGGTCGGAGGGTCAAGGAATTCGATCCCTCTTCGCCCCAACGCCGCACGAGATCCAGGAATGCTTGATGGGCGTCGAAGCGATCGACGTCGACGTCCGGGCGCGGGCCGCCGATCAGGCCGGTCTCGAAGCCGCTCTGGAGTTGGCCGAAAAAGCGGAGGTTCGGTCCGAGGTGCAGGTCTCCATGCAGCATGTAACGCTGAACGAGGTCGTTGTTGTTCCCATGACTATTCGAGGGCGCGCTTCCAAAAAATGGGTTCTGATTGAACTCGAAGCGGGGACGAGCCGTTCCGCCGAGCGACAAGTAGCGGTCGTCCCGATCGCCCAGAGGGATGTACTTCAGGACGTCGAGAGGATCGGTTCGCCGGCTGGGGTCCTTGAGGGCGCTGTAATCCTCGTCGTAGCGGAGCAGCTTGTAGGTCTCGAGGTTGGAGCCCTCGATCGCCTGACTGCCCGGCCCCATGCGTCCGGGCGGGGCCGATGGGGCGGGTGCGTCGGTCGAGCCTTCGGGCCTTGCCACCGGTTCCGGGACCGACGATGAGCGGACAAGGGGCGGCACCTGCGCGAACGAGCGGGGGACCGGCAGGACACCCAGACTCGTCGTCGCCGCGAGGAGAATGCAGGCCCCGAGGTGTGTCCTGCCCGAACGCATACCCGATCTCCTCGAGCCGGTGGAAGTGAGACCGCCACGATTCTTCAGTGGTTATCGTCGGCCGAGACGCCCTAACTCTTTCAAAACGCAGAACCGCCGCAACCCGGCCCGTACTCGCTCAAAACGCCCAGCACGCGCAACCGGTCCCCCAAAGCCTGTCTTTGCCCGGTGAACGTGCCGGGGCGAGGGGCCGGTCGAGCAACCCGCCGAGGCCCGAGCCCTGGGCGCACAGGCTCGAGTGGTGGTGCGCCCCGCCCGCGTGGTACCCCCCGTATGCGGCGACCGGGGACCAGTCGGGCGAAACCGGGAGTGCGGGGGGGGCGTGCGAGGCGAAGGGCCCCGACCCGTGGACGACCTTCCCGCCGACCACCGTCAGCACCGACTCGATGGCCCGGATCTCCTCATCCGGGACCCGGAAATAGTCGGCCGAGAGGACGGCCAGGTCGCCCAACTGGCCGACGGAGAGAGCGCCCTTGCCGGCCTCCTCGCCCGACATCCAGGCGGAGCCCTGGGTGTAGAGCCGCAGCGCCGTCGCCCGGTCGAGCCGGTTCGCCTCGGGGTAGAGGGCGAGGCCGCCGACGGTCTTCCCGGTCACCATCCAGGACAGCGACACCCACGGGTTGTAGCTCGCCACCCGGGTCGCGTCGGTCCCCGCGCCGACCGGAATTCCCATCGCGAGCATCTTCGCCAGCGGTGGCGTCCGCCCGGCCGCGTCGGCCCCGTATCGGTCGACGAAATACTCGCCCTGGAACGCCATCCGGTGCTGGACCGCGATGCCCCCGCCGAGCGCCCGGATGCGCTCGAGGTTCCGCTCGGTCACGGTCTCGGCGTGGTCGAAGAACCATCGCAGGCCGTCGAACGGCACTTCGCGATCGACCGCCTCGAAGACGTCGAGGAAGCGGGCGATCGACTCGTCGTAGGTGGCGTGGAGGCGGAACGGCCAACGGTGTTCGGCGAGGAGCTTCACCACTCGGTGGAGTTCCCCCTCCAACTCCGGGGCGAGGTCCGGTCGGGGCTCGAGGAAGTCCTCGAAGTCGGCGGCCGAGAAGACCAGCATCTCTCCGGCCCCGTTCATCCGGTAGTAGTCGCTCCCCGCCCCCGGCTTGGTCATCTCGACCCACTTCGCGAAGTCTTCCAGCTCACCCTTCGGCCTCTGGGTGAACAGGTTGTAGGCCACCCGCACCGTCATCTCGCCCCGACGGTGGAGGTCCTCGACGATCGCATAGTCATCCGGGTAGTTCTGATATCCGCCGCCGGCGTCGATCGCACTGGTCACCCCGAGCCGGTTCAGCTCGCGCATGAAGTGGCGGCTGGAGTTCAACTGGTCGGCGGGCGGGAGCTTCGGCCCCTGGGCGAGGGTGGCATACAGGATCATCGCGTTCGGCCGGGCGATGAGGATGCCGGTCGGGTTCCCCTGCTTGTCCCGCTGGATTTCTCCCCCCGGAGGGTCGGGCGTGTCCTTCGTGTACCCGACGGCGCGCAAAGCGGCCGCGTTCAGGATCGCCCGGTCGTACAGGTGGAGGATGAAGACCGGCGTCTCGGGCGCGGCGGCATTGACCTCGGCCAGGGTCGGCATCCGCCGCTCGGCGAACTGGAACTCGCTCCACCCGCCGACCACCCGCACCCACTGCGGCGGCGGAGTCCGCTTTGCCTGCTCCATGAGCATCCGGAGGGCGTCGGCAAGCGACGGGACGCCGTCCCAGCGGAGCTCGAGGTTGTAGTTCAGCCCGCCTCGGATCAGGTGCAGGTGCGAGTCGTTCAGCCCCGGCACCACCCGACGCCCGGCTAGGTCGATGACCGTCGTCGCGGGGCCGCGGAGCTCGAGGGCGTCGCCGTCGGTGCCGACCGCGGCCACTCGTCCGCCGGCGATCGCGACGGCCGCCGCTTCCGACGCGGCGTCGTTCGTGGTGATCTTGCCGTTATGAAGGATCAGTTCCGCGGTGCTCATCGGCTTTGTCTCCCCGTACTGGATCGGCCCGGCCGTCCGCTGGGTACCCTGGAGTGAGAGCGAACGCCGTGAGGTGTACGCCTATTCCTCTCAGGCTCGCTTCCTTCCACCGTGGCTTCACCACTTTGCGGGCGTGAAGCCCCTGCCTTCAGGCATGGGGAGGTAAGCCCGCCTCCGGATTGGTTAGATTCGGACAACTCAGTTGACACACGGGCACTGATTTGTACCATAGATCGTTTGGAACTGGCTTCGGCAAGGTGGACGCCGGGTTGGAGGGATAGGCCCTCCGTAAAAAGCCAGCCTGAAGGACAAGGCAAGAAGGTTCACAAGGCACTCCTCCCGGAGCACCGGCTACGAACCTCCAAGCCATCCGGTCGCAAGACCGGGTACAGGCCGTAGAGGGATCGCAGTAAGCCGGCCTGAACTGGACGGTGGGCCCCAAGGAGGTGGCCGGGCCAGCGGGCCAGCACCGATCCGGAAAGCCCCTCCTTTCAAGGATGGGGTCGCTTACTTGTGCGAAACCGCCGACGGGACGACGTACTCGGGGAACTTCGTCGCCGGGGCCCCGTGCACCATCGTGTACGCGTACTCGACGCCCATGCCGTAAGCCCCGAAGTGGGTCTTCACGATGTCCATGACGGCGTCGTACGTGCCGGTCGCGGCCCAGTCGCGCTGCCACTCGAGCATCACTGAGAGGGCGGTCACCGGCTTCGCCCCGGCCTGGACCACGCGCTTCATCGCGTTGTCGTGGGAGAGCTGACTCACGTCGCCGCAGCAGTCCTCCACCACGTAGACCTCATAGCCGTCGTGGAGGGCCTGCACGGTCGGCAGCGCGACGCAGGTCTCCGTCCAGAGGCCCGTCAAGACGATCTTCTTCCGGCCGCTCTTCTCGATCGCGGCGACGAAGTTCGTGTCGTCCCACGAGTTCATGGACGTCCGCTCGATCGGCGCCTGACCCGGGAAGATGGCCTGGACCTGGGGCCACATATTGCCGCTGAAGCTCTTGGTCTCGACTGTCGAGAGGACCACGGGGACGCCGAAAACCCGCGCAGCCTTCGAGAGCGCAACGTTGTTGTTGATGATCGATTGCCGGTCGAAGTTGGCCACGCCGAACAGCATCTGGGGCTGGAGGTCGATGAGCGTGAGGACGCAGTTGTCCGGGGTCAGCAACCCCTTCTCGCTGAGCTTCGGCCGGACCGGATCTTGAGACATGACTTCCTCCTGTTCGGGAGTAAGTGACGGATGAGAATGAGACCGTGACATTGCGATCAAGAGGGCGACGAGATTGGAATGTCGGGCCGTTTAAAAAAAATTGAGACAGACCGAGAACAAGCGAAAGCCACTGTCGCGTATTAGCCGAGCAGGGAGCGACTGCAATTGGATAGATTGCGAGGTCTATCTTTCGATAGAGGAAGTGGGAAAGTGGGGCCGGTGCTGTCGATACCCGGAAGGACCTATTCCCTGACCAGTCCCCGCTTCAGGGCCGTCGTCGCGGCCTGGGTACGGTCGTGGACGCCCAGTTTCTCGAGGACGCGGTTGACATGGGATTTCACCGTCCCCTCGGTGATGTTCAGGTCCGCGGCGATCTCCTTGTTGCTGCGTCCAGCGACGATCCGACGCAGCACTTCCAGTTCCCGGTCGGTCAACTGGGGGCTGGCCGTCCGCTCGGCCAGCTTGGCGGCGATGAGGGGCGGCACGAAGGTCTGGCCCCGGTGGACCTTCTCGATGCAGTCCACCAGCTCCTCCAGGGTCACGTCCTTGAGGAGGTAAGCCTTGGCCCCGGCCTGGAGCGCCTGATAGACGTCCTCGTCGCCGTCGTAGGTGGTCAGCACGATGATCCGTGCGATGAGGAATTGCTCCCGGATGGCCCGGATGGCTTCTACGCCGCAACGGTCCGGAAACCGCAAATCCATGAGCAGGATGTCGGGCCGATGCCGGGCGTATTGCACGACCGCCTCCCCGGCGGTGCCGGCCTCGGCCACGACCTCCATGGAGGGCAGGCGGTCGAGCATTGACCGAAAACCCTGCCGGACGAGGTGCTGGTCGTCGGCGATCATGACGCGGATCGGCCTGTCTTTAGCGACCATGATAATTCGACGAGGGGGCCGTTGCTCTTGTACCGCCCCAGGTTCTCTGGACAGTCCATTCAGAGTAATTGCTGGATCATCCGAAGGCCAGATCCCAACGAAAGAATGGGTCGATGCGGCCGATGCCGGTCCAAAGCGGCTCACCCCTCGAACCGGGGCGGCACCGCTCGACGGCCACTCAAATCATCGACGCGAAGTGCCGGACCGCCGCGGGTCGAGGGTGACGTCGGTACGCCCTGCGTGCCGTGACGGTGCTCAGCCTCTTCCCGGATCGTTGAGAGGGATCAGCGACCGATCGCGCGATCCTCCAACGATCGGGCACGGCGGGCGTCGGGCTTGGAGACCGGGCCAAGGGCGACGACTTTGTCGAGTCCACGTCGAACCCGTAGACTTCCAGGCGGTAGACGAATGATCGAACCCGCTGGGAACGCCGGGCGACTGTCGGTTTGCTCATCCGGTCGGCGCAAGAGACTGAGCGAGGCTGGTTGCGTCATGGGTGATTTCCCACGCCACGCACGGGCGGTGGCTCGGATAGCGAGGTTAGCCGAAAGACCGAACTGGCTTCGGATTCCTTCGTAGCAGGCGTGCTGAACTTTGACCTTGTTGGTGGATCCGATCGACCGGGCCGACTCGGCAGCGAAGTCGCAAGCCAGCGCAAACGCCTTGAGCGTGGCGTCGATCTCCGAGGCTTGCTCGGGTCTCGGGGCCAGTTTGCAAACCACCGTTCGGGTGGTTTCCATGACCTGTTCCTATCACATGAATCTGTCGCACACACTTAGGAGCGGCTAAAGCCGCGGATCGCATCCTCCACTGCCACTAATGTGGCGTGCCTTCCGCGGGCTAAAGCCCAAAATTTGTGAAACCTAGGGCGTCACCGCCTGTTTCCTTCGAGCATACACGAAGAACTTCAACCAGATTGGGCCTACGGAGACCGGCCTCGACGGAACACGCCCCGAGTTCCTCGACGGGCAACAGCTCGCACGAAAAGGACAAGCCATGACCAAGCACGTCAGCAAGCGCGCGGTCGTGAACGGCGTCCATCTTCACTACATCGTCGCCGGCGACGGACCGGTCGTGCTCGGCATGCACGGTTGGCCTCAGAACTATCGCGAATTTTTGCCACTGATCGACAAGCTTGCAGGCCAGTATCAATTTATCGTACCTGATCTGCGGGGTTTCGCCGACAGCGACAAGCCGTTTTCGGGCTACGAGCCGAAGACGATCGCCCAGGATATGCTGGAGCTTCTTGCGGCCGAAGGCGTCAACACGTTTCACATCCTGAGCCATGATCTGGGTGGCCCGCCCTCTGTCGCGCTGGCCTACATGGCGGGCGATCGCGCGCTCGCTCTCCACGATCGAAACGTCGTTCTTCGGGCTCGATTTCCCCGGCTATGTCGATCCCCGCGTGCCATATTGATATCGTGATATGCATATGAATATTGGGGTCACGGCCTTCCTCGTCGAGGGACGTGAGGATCGGTATTTGAGGCATTTCTTCCGCGATTTCGCCTACAACCCCGACGCGGTACCCGAGGAAGAGGTCGAGCGTTATGTCATTCAAATGCGCCAGCCGGGCAATCTGCGCGCCAGCCTCAACCATTACGGCTACATCCCGCAGATGGCGGAGCAGACGGCGGAACTGACGCGGGAGACGCTGCAGGTGCCGATGCTCGCCTGGGGCGGCGTGCGTTCTTTCGGGTCGCATTGCATCGACAGCGCGAAGGCGATCTCGGTCAGCGCGGAAGGCGGCGTGATCGAGGAATGCGGTCATTGGGTGTTCGAAGAAAAGTCCGACTTCATTTGCGAGCAGCTCGCGAGCTTCTGGCCGCGTCACGGGGAGTCAAAATGACCGCCCCCATCTCCAACGCCCCGGGCGCAAAGTCGCCGGTCGCGATCTCGAAGGTCGATCATACCGGCATCACGGTGTCGTCGCTCAAGGATGCGCTCGATTTCTGGGTCGACGTTCTGGGATTCCAGCAGCGCTATACCTGGAAGTTCGAGAACACTCCTTTCATCGAGAATCTCGTAGGAGTGAAAGGTGCCGCGATGTCCGTGGCCATGGTCGAAGGCTACGGACACAGGGTCGAGTTGCTCGAATATCTGGCCCCGGCGGACCGCAAGCTCATCAGGCCTCGGTCGTGTGACATCGGCTCGGTCCATATCGGGCTCTACGTCGATGACCTCGACGTCGCGCTGGTTCGTGTGGCGGAGGCCGGCTGGATGCCGGTCGCGGAACCACAAACGGTCCAAGGTGGCGAGCGAGACGGCATGCGCCTGATCTACGTGCGCGGGCCGGACGGGGTGACGATCGAGTTCATCCAGTATGTGCCCGAACGGCGTCGAGCACCAGACGACGCTGGGACGGCGCGTACAGACTGACAGATCACGATGGGCAGTCTGGGGAGGTCGTTGGACCATGCGTTCCGCGTTGATCCTGAGCATCTGGATCACCTACCCGGCTACGACTTTCGGTGATCCCCCCCAACGCGATCGGCGGGGATCATGAATGGAGCGGATCCGAGGTAGCGGCGATCGGCGCCGCTCTTTATCATGTTTGATGTGGCTCGTGCGTTATTCCGTGGGCTGAGAAGAGGCGTTTGCACTGTGGGTTCACCTGCGCTGAACGTTGCCATCAACGGGGCTACGGGACGGATGGGCGTTCGACTCATCCAGTTGATCCAGGCGGATCCTGGACTTCGCCTGGCCGCGGCCGTGGATCGGCCCGACCATCCCAAGCTCGGCGAGGACGCCGGAACGCTCGCTGGTCTCGGTCCCCTGGGCGTGCCGCTCTCGGGGTCGCTAAACGGCCCCGTGGATGTCGTGATCGATTTTTCGTTGCCCGCCGGAACGCTGGCGATGGCCAAGGTTTGCGCGGAACTGGGCGTGCCGATGGTCATCGGCACCACCGGATTCGAACCGGAGCAACGGAAGGCCTTGGAGCAGGCGAGTGCCAAGATCGCCTTGTTGATCTCGCCCAACCTGAGCCGAGCGGTCAACTTGCTGATGCGACTCGCGGGCGAGGCCGCTCGTGCCCTGGGAGACTCGGCCGACATCGAGATCTTCGAACGGCACCATCATTTTAAGAAGGACGCCCCGAGCGGGACCGCCCTCCGTCTGGCCGAGATCGTCGGGGACGCGGTCGGTTCGTCGCAGTTCGTTCATGGCAGGCAGGGCGAGGTTGGCGAGCGTCCGCGCGGTGAGATCGGAATTCATGCGCTTCGGACGGGGGACAATCCGGGTGAGCACACGATCGTCTTCGGACTGATGGGGGAGTGCCTGGAACTCTCGCATCGCGCCTTGAATCGCGATGGGTTTGCCCTGGGCGCACTCGACGCCGCCAAGTACCTGGCCGGCAAACCGCCGCGACTCTATACGATGGCCGACCTGCTCGGTTGATCGCTCGCCTTCCCCTTGACTGAAGGAGGCTGTCGGTCATGGCCCTCTGTGATGAAGGCTATCGTTGCGAAGTCTGTGGCCAGGATGTCGAGGATCTCACGCAGTCCGACCTCTACCTGCGTTATGTCCTCGGTGAGGTTGACCCCGAGACCCTCCACGTCAGGCCGGAACGGCATCTGGCGTGCAACCCGTCGCTGGCCCAGTTCATCGTGGCGGACAGTTTCCCCGCCGTCACGGTCGAGGGATTCTTCGCGAAGTCGGAACTCGACCCGGATTTCGTGGCGGCCGAGGAAGCGCGTGTCACGCGCGGCTATCTCCGGCTCCTTGAACTCATGTCCGTCGACTTACCGATCGTCGAATATCCGCTGCCCGAATTCCGGACCCGATGGCAAGGCCTTGCCGACGGGGAAGCGGAAAGCGAAAGCGATAAGGATAGGGAAGGGGAGGGGGCCGCCACGGTTGGGACCGAGCCGCCGAACCGTTCAGGTCGAGACACCGATGAGATGTCTCGGAGATGAATTTTATGCCCCCTGATCATTTGTATCGGTTGCCGATGGGTCAGTCCCCTGCGCAGTCATCACGGAGTCGCGTCCTGTTCCTCGACGATGACCCGGGCCGGGCCGCGATCTTTCTTGCGGAGGTCCCCCACGCCGTCTGGGTCTCCACGGTGGAAGAGTGCCTTCTGCGGCTCGAGGAGGAGTGGGACGAGGTCCACCTCGATCACGATCTTGGGGGAGAAACGTTCGTCGATTGCGGCCGGGACGATTGTGGGATGGAAGTCGTGCGCTGGCTCTGCCTCGAGGCGCATCCTCACCTGACCCCCACCCAGTTTTACGTTCACAGCCATAACACCGGGGCGGCCGACTTGATGGTGATGCAGCTGCGGGTCGCTGGGTATCAAGTGGAAGGCCGGCCGTTCGGCCATTACGCGCCGTTGCCAGCCCACTCGCACCCAACGATCGTGGGATTTCCTTCCCGACCGCGCGGTTTCTCGCTCTGGCTGCGCGAACTCGGCCGTTACCTGTTCGGGTCGTCCCGGTCTTCCGGCTGATGCCGGACCTCACCCTGGATTGTCAAGGCAGGGGGGCAAACTGTATGGTGGCGCCCCGGATCGTGACAACATAAGACTTACCTCCTACGTCTTCGGACGCCAAAGCGGATGGAAGAGTGCGATGAGAACGGTAATCACCGGCGGCGCGGGTTTCGTGGGCTCGCATCTCTGCGAGCGGTTCTTGGCCGAAGGGGACGAGGTCCTCTGTGTCGATAACCTTCTGACAGGGCATCGCCGCAATATCGTTCATCTGATGAACGACCCCAAGTTCCAGTTCATCGAGCACAACATCTCCGAGCCGCTCCAGGTCGACGGAGCGGTGGACAATGTGCTCCACTTCGCCAGCCCGGCGAGCCCGGCCGACTACCTGGCCCATCCCATCCCGACCCTCAAAGTCGGCGCCTTGGGCACGCACAACGCCCTCGGCCTGGCCAAAGCGAAAGACGCCCGGTTCTTGCTGGCGAGCACGTCGGAGGTCTACGGCGACCCCGAGATCCACCCCCAGCGCGAGGATTACTGGGGCAACGTCAACCCGATCGGCCCGCGCGGTTGCTACGACGAGGCCAAGCGGTTCGCCGAGGCGATCACGATGGCCTACCACCGTTACCACGGCGTGAAGACCCGGATCGTCCGGATCTTCAACACCTACGGCCCTCGGATGCGACTCAACGACGGCCGGGTCCTCCCCGCCTTCATGGGCCAGGTGCTCCGGGACGAGTCGCTCACCGTCTTCGGTCAAGGGGACCAGACCCGCAGCTTCTGCTACGTCACCGACCTCGTCGACGGCATCTATCGGCTGCTCCACGCCGATTTTTCCGAGCCGGTCAACATCGGCAACCCGTCGGAATTGACCGTGCTCGAACTCGCGAAAGAGATCATCGCCATGGTCCCGACGACCAAGAGCACGATCATCTACAACCCGCTGCCCCAGGATGACCCCAAACGCCGCCGCCCCGACATCACCCGGGCCCAGCAATTGCTCGGCTGGAACCCCACCATCGACCGGGCCGAAGGCTTGAAGCGGACCCTGGAGTACTTCCGGACCGTGGTCTGAGCCGCCCATTGCCCCTTGGCCTGGATCGTCCCACCTGAGAATTCCCCAAAGGCGAGCGGGGAGCGGATCGCTCCCCGTTCCCCTCCCTCAGCAGACAAGACGCTGACGATCCCTGCACACCTTGGACGGGGTCGCGCCTCCCCGGCGCGACCTCGCCAGCGTGTTCCGTCTCGGTTGAATTCCCTGGGACCGCGGGCGCCCCGCCCGCATTCTGGTTTCATCGCGAGTACTGTGTTCCCACCTACCTCGGCTCAGTTCCACGAGATTCATGGCTCCACGTTCGGAGCCAGGAGTGTTGCGATCACCTGGGCATAGACGCGGTGGCCGAAGTCGTTCGGGTGGTTCACGCCGTTTCCGGTCTGGTCCCAGTCTTGCTTGAGCTCCAGGAAACGGGTCCAGACCGAGGTCAGATCCGCCAGGGCGATGCCGGGACCGCGGAGTTTCGCCAGGGCGTCACGGTATTCGGGGAAGAGTTCGTGCCGGAGCCGGGTCCAGCCTCGGTTGCCGAGCATTGTGGCCACGAGGATGAACTCGGTGTCGGGGAGTCGTTCACGGACTTTGGAGATGACCCCTTCGATGTTAGCCTGATACTCCCGCGCCGGTCGTCCCGCGGCGTCGTTCATCCCGAAGGCCACGATGACGAGGTCGGGGCGGGGCTCGACGACCTTGTCGACCATCGTCAACGCCCAGGCCGTGTCCATTCCACCGACCGAGAGGTTCGTGACCTGCACCTGGCTCTGATAAAGCTTCTCGAGATGGAGGCGCAAGAGGTCGGGATAGGCGGGCTGGAACGGGGCCCCCTCGGCCCAACCCGAAGCGTTGCAGCCGGTCGAGATACTGTCGCCCAATATCACGATCCGCACGGGTTGCTTGGTCGCCAGCTTGTGGACGGTGCGCGGCAGCGCCTTCGGGTTGGGTGTCGGCACGGGCGCGGTCCAGAGATCCGGGGCGTGGGAATAGGTGATGCACGACTGCAACTCGTGATACTCGAGCCGCGCGCCGAAGAGGATTTCACCGTCACCGTCGCGGTGCGTCAGTTCGTATTGCTGAGTCTTCGCAGGTCGCCGTAGTGCCGCGGCGGTCGACGCAACGATCCGGGAGCCGGGTGGAAGGACGATCTCGCGGGATCCCGGCTTCCAGAGATAATCCTGGCCTTCCTTGTACATGACGTCGCCGGCGGAATTACGGACGGCCTGCACTTGCTGGATCGGGAAGAGCACCGAGGCCCGCGCTTCACCGGTCTTGTCATCCCGGATGAACAGGACCGACTCCCCTTCCATGACCGTGCCTTGCCAGAACGGTCGCATCAGGTCCGCCGAATACTTCCAGGCCGGCTTCGCGGAATCCTGCGCGTACACGGTCACCGTGGTTCCCAGGGCAAGGATCGACAGCATTCCGAGCCAGACCCCGGCCCAAGCCTTGGCGAGTGGCAACGAGGCGCGCAGCCTGGACAGCATCGGGGAGCGGGGTCTGACCTGACTTGAGTTCTGGCTGCATGTCATCGGGGGTCTTTCACGTTGGCGGAGGGAAGTCGAACACATGGGATGAGACTGGCGCGTCAACCGACCAACTCCGCGAGAGGTTTGCCGCCTTCCAGACTTCGGCAGCCAGGCTCTCAAAGCGGGCATGACGGGAAACCTGGTGAATTCAACGGGCCGGCAACAATCTGCCTATTCTTCCAAAATCCGCCAAGTCTCCCAACTGAGGTGTCTGGCCACTCAAACCTGCTTCCAATTTTATGTGTAATATCTGCGACGTCTTCTTTGGTCGCTAGATTTTTGCCTTTCTCGGTCATGTCGAAGGAAGGTAATTCTTGAGGAGTAATCCGGCAGCGATCCCTCCTAGGAGCGTGATAACCTGAAGGACCAGAATCGCCGTCGACATTCAAGCTCTCCTACAGCCAGTGGATATTCACCCTATCTTACTGCTACACAACGATATGCGAAACGCCGTAGCGGCGGATTGAGCGGGAATCAGTGAAGCTTCCCTGACAAGGCATCTTCGATATCGTTGGTCAACTTGACCCATAACGCTTCGCGTCTAGCCCTACGCAACGCAACAAGTGGCTGGGATGGGCTATTGACCGCCTGAAAATCGGACAGGACGGGTGTCGCTGAGAAGCGGCAAGGACTGACGATCACCGGCATGATGAACGCACCATCATATTTGGCGGCCGCGAGCAAAGGCGGCAGTTCGTTGTCGGCAATGAAGGTTGATGCAAGAAAATCGGCACTGACCAGCAAAACCGCCACTTTGGTCGCGTCGATGGCCTTATGGATTTCCTCCCGCCAGAGCTGGCTGGTTCTGATTCTGGTATCGTCCCAGCGATCTACCTTGCCATCGCGTTCAAGCGGAGCTAAATGAACACGCAAACGCTTCATCCAATCGATATCTTGATGGCTGTAGCTGACAAATACTTTGGTGCGTGACTGAGTGGGTGCGGACGGTGTCGGCACTGGCTCAGCTGGCTGGAGGGAGGGGGTAAACGTGGCGGTAGGAATGAACGTCGCCCGTTGTTCCTGGCTAGGGCTAGGTGGGGGGATATTCGTTGGAAGCACGGAATCGGGAAATCGCTGAGCCTCAAAAATCGGCTTTCCCGCTATCTCGCGTTTCCGGATGAAGGCCCAGCCAGAATCATGCAAATAGCCATTGAGAATTTCCACGATAGCTGTCGAGACTTTTGGGTCTGGCTGGACAAGGGGATGGACCATTTCGGTAAGAAAACGTAAAAAAGTCGCGTCCGAAACGTTGAGCAGATCGAACCTGTCATCGGTAAGAATCCAGTCATCTGGCCAATCGTCATTCCACTCACGATGGCGAACAATGTCGCCTGCTGCTGTGGGATGACGGTGATCGCTTGATGGTAGTAGATTAAGATTGTAAATACGCGAAAGGAATGCTGCGTCTGGTAGTTGGCCCGACCAGCAATGGTTATCAAATTTTAGTGCATCAAAAATATCGCGACGTGTAGAATAACTGATTGCATATTCCGGTCCTTCGTCCATTTGAAGCCTTCTGCTCTGTTTAGTTTTCGCTCCGCACGACTGCACCGAGCGTATTCTGGTCGCTGGCTACGATCATAGAGCTTGGTGGTTTTTGGGCTTTCGTGGTTAGCGATCTACTGGCCACACCCGACTCGGTTACCATTTTAGCCTATCAGGCGATGATGTGGGGCACACCGTAGCGTGCGACATGGCGATCGCGGCTGACGAATTTGAACCCCTCGTGGCGGGCCTGGGCGATCAGCAAGCGGTCGAACGGGTCGCGGTGGTGATTGGGCAGGGTTTCGACGGCCAAAGCGTGCGGCACGGTGACAGGCAACGGGAGAAAGCGATTAGCCGTCATGGCCGCTTCCAGGTCATGAGGAGCGTCAAGCTTGCCCAGGGCCCGCTTGATGGCGATTTCCCAGACGACGGCGGCGGAAACGTAGACGGTGTTCTTGCCGTCGCCAATCGCCTTCCTGGCGGCTTTGGAAAGGAGCTGGGGATCGTCGAGCCACCAGAGAAACGCATGGGTGTCGAGCAGCAGCGTCATTGCGGTTCGATGCCGAAGGCGGCGGCGATGTCGTCGGGCAAGGCGTCGAAATCGTCGGCGATGCGGACGCGGCCTTTCCACTGCCCGCCGACGCGGGGTGAATCGTCGGCGTGGATGGGCACCAGGCGGACCATCGGCTGACCGGCCTTGGCGATGATGACCTCTTCGCCGTTCATGGCATGTTCGACCAGCTTGGAGAGCTGGGACTTGGCTTCGTGGATGTTGGCGATTTCCATGATGTCCTCCTGATTTAGCTAAGCTTAGCTGATTATACCTCTTTTGCCAAGGGAAAGTTGCAATCGTGTGTGCAAATGGGGTTCACCTCTTTTTAAGATTTGCCAAGTCTCCCAGTTGAGGTGCTTGGCTGCTCAAACTCTGGTTACTCAAACCCGCCCCTGCCGGGGCATTCATGCAGTGCGGAAGACGGACCTGTCGAGGACGAAAAGCAGCGGGTGGATGATGAGTTCGGACTTGGGAAGTGTAAGGAATCCGCTTGCAGTGCTCCCGCTCAACGTTGACGATCTTCTGTGTTGACAAGGGGGAATCGGTTGAGGTCGAGTTCGGAAAGGGGCAGTTGCTGTGAAGAGCCTTGTCTTAATCACGGCCAGTTTTGCGATTCTCGGACTGTCGCACGCAAGGGGCGAGGACAAACCGTCAGATGGGGCCCGGGAGCGTGTTGAGCTGGCGAAACGGATCTACAAGGGGCGAATCGTCAAGGGTCTCGAGCTGCGCTTCGCTCCTCCTCAGGTCGAGCTCAACAATACGTCGGAAGACCCTCTCCTCAACGAGGTGATGGCCGAGGAACTGCATAAGTGGTCCGTCCGCTGGATGGAGGCCGAATGCGACGCTGCGGTCGACCAGGCCGGTCGCGTGGTCGCGGCTCAGACACACCTTGACCGGATGATGGCGGTCGAGTCGGGCAAGATGGCCCGCAAGGAATTGGCGGATCACCCACTGTTAAAAGAGATAGACAAGTTCAGGAAGGGATTCGTCGATGCTGGTGTCGAAGCTTTGCGAGAGATCAACCCCGCCGCCGCGAGCCGCTATCGGGATGTCGCCCGCTACTTCCGGTTAGAGGCTGAGGCCCGTCTGGCGAGAGAAAAGGCAGGTCGCTGAGCATGGATCGGGGCGTGAGGAGGGTTTGGCGAGCGAACAGCGTGAGCGCCCGACGTGTTTCAGACGAGCACCATCGGACTCACTCGACAGCGCATTACCTGAGCCCACCGCTGCCGATCCCGCCCATTCCGCCGCCGAACCCGCCGATGCTCAGCGCTGTCTATGCTCGGGGCCTGTGTCGCGGGGCGTCCGCCCATGCCTCCGAACTGGGCGTTTGCCCGGGGCGCAGGAGAGGATAACCAAGGCGAACGCAGCGAATCGCTTCATGGGAGGCTCCTGTTGGGGTTTGGGGAAGGCCCGATTGTATCAGGGCTTGGTTTTGAGCCTCGTCAGCAGAATCTGTGGGTGCGTTCCGGTTCGGGAAGTCGGCCGAGGTTGTGAAGTCAAGCCAGTTTAGCCACTCCCGAGGTTCGGAAGCCGTACGACTTCCTTGTCACCAGTTTCACCTTGTTGTTGAGCGCCTCCACGGCGCCCGAGGAAACCGCGCCCCGGGCACTCTTCCGGGGCGGGGCCTGGACGACCAGGGCCGGGCCGTCGTCCCGTTGCTCCAGGCACGCCCGGCCGTATAGGAGAACGATTTGAACTTCTCGACGCGATTGAGGATCGTCCGGATACGCATCCTGGGTCCTTCCTAAGCGGGTGGACTCGGTCCCCCTATAATTCAGTATGATTCGCACACCAATTGACGACGCAACCCGTGATGAACTCCAAGCCTTGCGCCGGAACCCGATTCCGCCGCGGGTCCGTGATCGTGTCGAAATGATCCTCCTCTCCGACGCGGGCTGGTCGGCCCCTCGCATTGCCATCCACCTGGGGGTCTGTGGCCAGACCGTTCGCGACGTCCTCCGGGCGTTCCTCGCCCGCGGCCTCGAGGCGCTGTATCCCTTCCGCTCGGGACCCGCCCCCAACCTCGCCAATCGCGACCGGGTGGCCGACGAGTTGAGGCGGTTGCTTGCCGAGGAGCGAACCTGGACCAGTCGGCAACTCAGTCAAGCTCTCGCCGAGCAGGGGATCGTCCTGGGTTCCAAGCAGGTCCGCCGCCACCTCAAGCGAATCCAGGCCAGTTACCACCGCACGGCCTGGACCCTGAAGCATAAGCAGGATCCGGTCAAAGTGGAGCGAGCCGGCCACATCCTGGACAACCTCAAGGCGAAGGCGGACAACGGGGATTTGACGCTCTACTTCCTCGACGAGTGCGGCTTCGCTCCCACCCTGCCGGTCGGCTATAGCTGGTCGTTACCCAAGCAGCGCAAGTTCATCCGCTACGAGGCTTCGCAACGGCGCCGGGTCAACGCGATGGCCGCCTATCGGCCCTATGGCCGCACGCCACGGCTGGAGGTGTTCACGGCCGAGCGGACCTGGGATTCGTATGACCTGCTTGGATTCTTGAAGGCGTTGCCATGGTCGAGTCGCCCGCGTGTCGTGGTACTGGACAATGCCAGCTTCCACACGAGCGCGGTGATCCGACAGGCCCGTCAGGAGTTGGCGGCATCGGGAATCTATCTCTACTACCTGCCGCCGTATAGTCCGGAGTTGAACCTGATCGAGTCGGTGTTCCGACAGGTGAAGCATCAGGAGATCCCTCAACGGAGCTTTCCGACACGCTGTGAATTGCGGAACGCCGTGGAGACTGGGTTCTCCAACTACGGCGAGCACCTTCCATCAAAAACTCCAAAAAGATTCCGTCCGGCCGCTTAGTCATGATGAAGCGTGGTTACTCCATCTTGACCGAGCGGTGCCCCAGGATGTGGTCCTTTCTCTCAAGGCGGATTTCTCTTCCGCTCATGCATCCACAGCCTCTGCGGAAAACCCCTAGTTCGGAAATCCCTGCGATTGATCAACATGCAAGCATGTCTTATTCGGTTTGTCGTTCATCAGAAGCTCCCGGGGTTTTCCCGGCAGGTGGGCCTGTTCTCCGCGGCGGGCTATCTGCGGGACCAAGGCGAACTCGACCCACGTGATCGAGCGCGGCTCGATAGGACGCTTTCATGGTTCTCTGAATATCTTTATGCCCCTCCGGCCGATGAGATTCCGAGTCAGGCAATCTTCTGGTATTACCAAGACTCTCCACTTGTCAGGCCAATGTGGGCGCTCGCAAACATCCTCAAAGAATATAATTTTTCAATCGAACTTATCAAGACAAATTTCGCTGGGCTCATTGTGTATAAAGACGAGCATCAGGTTGCCGCCATCCCGCGCGGTGGGAAAAGGTGAGCCGTGGCGAATGGCGCCGAGCGAACAAGCCGACAGGGCAGTCCGGCGAGCGCTGCAAGAGCTCCTGGCCACGATCTGCTTGCATGACCACGCAGCTGCCGCGGCCGGTCGGGGAGATCCCGGGACGTAGGGCTTGCTCTTCGGACATTGCACCGTCCTTGATGAACACATCGATGTTGCATCCGGCTCGCCTGGTGCCAGTACCCGTGTCCCCCCCTTCCGGGGGTCGAATCGAGACCATCCTCCAACGCATCGGTCCCGTACGGCTATCGCTCGAACGTGTCGATCAAGGCGTCCATTTCTTTTCCACCTCAGTCGAAACCGCTCCGCTCCAGATTCTCCAATACACATCTCGTTCTTGATCGGGAGGCGCTGAACCCGACGCCCCATCCTGCCCGTGACCCCTACCGCTTCCTCTTCCTCTCAAGCACCCACTGAGGAGTTGCACGACAATAAACTACCGAAAGTAGTCTTGTAGAAAATGTGATGCACGGCAATGGTGCGGGGATGCCGGACACCAACCTGATCGAATGGATTCGTCACAAGTATCTCGCCATCGTCACCGACCTTGACGAACGCGGGCGACGGAGATGGGCCGCGGCCGAAGCGCGGTCGCTTGGTCGCGGAGGCGTGACGGCGGTGGCGGTGGCCACTGGCATCTCGGATCGGACTGTGCGCAATGGGATTCGAGAGTTGGACGATCCAGAGGCACTTTCCTTTGGCCGTCAGCGAAAGCCGGGAGGCGGACGCCGCTCGCGTGAGGACTCGCAGCCGGAACTGACACGAGCGTTGGAAGCTCTGGTCGAACCCGTGACGCGCGGCGACCCCATGTCGCCGCTGAGATGGACGTGCAAAAGCACGCGGGTTCTGGAACGGGAATTGACGGCTCAGGGTTTCCAAATCGGCAGCACGAAGGTCGGCGAACTGCTGAAGTCGCGGGGCTACAGTCTGCAGTCCAACCGCAAGACGCTGGAAGGGACGCAGCATCCCGATCGCAACGCCCAGTTTGAGCAGATCGCACGCCGCGTCAAGGCCCAGCAGCGCCGTGGCGAGCCGGCGATTTCCATCGACACGAAGAAGAAGGAAACGCTGGGAAACCTCAAGAATTCCGGAAAAACGTATCGGCGCAAAGGTCAGCCGGTCCAAGTGAAGACGCACGATTTTCCCGACAAGAGTTTGGGCAAGGCGGTGCCGTACGGCGTGTATGATTTGAAACACAACGAGGCTGGTGTTTCCATCGGAATCAGTCACGACACGGCTGAGTTCGCGACGGCGGCCATCCGTCGCTGGTGGCGGCGTTTGGGCAGCCGGCGGTATCGATCGCCGCGGCGACTGCTGATCACAGCCGACAGCGGTGGCAGCAACAGTCCGCGCACCCGCCTGTGGCTGACGGAACTTCAACGCCTGGCTGATGAGTTGCAGATGATTATCGAGGTCTGTCATTTCCCCCCAGGCACCAGCAAATGGAACAAGATCGAGCACCGACTGTTCTGCCACATCACCCGCAATTGGCAGGGCATTCCGCTGGAGACACTGGAGATCGTGGTGAGTCTGATCGGCTCCACGACAACGCAAGAGGGGCTGGAAGTCCATGCGTGGCTGGATTCCGAAGCCTATGAAAAAGGTCGCAAAGTCAGCGACCAGGAACTTTCGGAAGTGCACATCAAGCGAAACAAATTTCATGGCGAATGGAACTATGAAGTCCACCCCCGACCTAAACCGTCAATTCGGTAGTTTATTGTCGTGCAGCTCCTGATTCTGCGGAAGACCCACTTAGCGGAAGTGTATTTCGATGATTGAGACAGAGGGGTATGACACAGGGATGCAACTCGTTTTGAAGTCGGAATGGGGGTTGGCAAAACGAGCTGCGTCCCTGTTGTCGCCGTGCCCGAGACCGTGCTCAGCGCGGTTGCCAGTTCCGGTTAGCTGACGGTCAAATCGCCACTGCCGATGCTGGGCTTGAAACCGATGTTGCCTGCGAAGCGGGCGTAGACGCTCCCGACGTCGGTGCCCGCTGAGGCCGTGGTCGCGACGTTGGTGAGGGTCGCGACCCCGTTGGCGTCGGTCACGGCGATGCCGGCGTAAGCGCCGTCGAGCGTGAATTCAACGGTCGAACCTGCGACTCCAGTGCCACTGGCAGCCGAGGTCAGGGTCGCGGTCAGGGTGGCATTGCCTCCGCTCTCCGCCGTCCCCGACACCTTGCTGAGCGTTGTCGAAGGCCGGTGGGCCGTCGGGTTCGCCGGGAGAAAACCACGCTGCGCCACAACTCGGCTGACGGCCCCTCGCGGCCCGAAGAGGCCGTTGTTGTCGAGGATTGCCGTGTCGAACGTGGTGATGGCGGTCGTGAATTTCGCCTGTGCGTCAGTCGTTCCACTCGCAGCGATTGAGGCGGCGGTGTTCTCCAGGTTCGTGACCGCCTTGTCGACCGCGGCGGAGATTTGAGGGTGTGTCACCTGGGCCGCGGCGTGGATCTCGGCGCGATAGGCTTCCGCCTCGGCCGTGAGCGTGGCGGCCACCTGTGCGACCGTCAAGGGGGTGGTCGCTGAAGTGCCCAGGGCCTGGACTAGACTTTTTAGGTTGGACTCGAAGCGCTGGGTGGTCGAGCTGTATACACCGGCCGGCGTGCCGAGCGCGTGGATCGGGCCGTCCGTCAGGCTCGCGATCGTCGTCTTGGCCGACGCCGCGAGGTCGGTGTTGAGGAGCAGTCCGACGCTGTCCTGCTGGTTCAAGGCGATCAGGTCGGCGACGACCCGTTGCCCCTGGAGTTTGATCATCGTGTCGACGTTGGCGAAGTGGGGGAGGAGTTGCCGGTCGACGTCCTGCTCGAAGCTCGCCTCCAGGTTCTGAACCTCCTGGATGAAGCCGTTGCCGTCCACGGCTCCCGACGTCAGGTCGGCGAGCGGCCCCTTGGTGAGCTGGGTCTGGAGCGATCCGACCATCAGGTTGATCGCCGCCGCGGATGTGTTTTTCCCCCTCCAGGCCTCCGCGATCAAACCACTCAGCGCCGGCCCGGTGAACGACTCGGTTGCCGCCGTCAGGAGCGCCCGCCCCTCGAGAACCTCCGCGTGAAAGACTCGCCCCCGCGCCCGCCGTCTCTCGCTTTTGTGGTTGTTCATGATGTTACCTGTAGCTGTGGTTCTTGTTGCGATATCCGTTGCCGCGGCTTCCTCAAGGAAACCTACGACGTACCGCCCGACACCCAAGGGGTGGCCGCGACCCCCACCCCCGGTTCGACGGACTTCCAGAGCTCACACATCCGGTGGGTAAGTCTCCTCTTAAAATACGAATCGAAACGTTGGGGAATTGACACGTGAATTGAGAGGAGTGCTTAAAATCATCAAGCGAATGGGAGCGAAGAACGACGAATCAATTAGGTTAGTGCATGGTGGCATACCAGTGAGGAAGCCGGCAGCTCCCAGCAGGACCGTTTCATGCTCGCCTTCACGGTGACAGAATCCCGTGGGAATCAGGGCGCGATCGGTTGTTGGCGTAGGCTTGGAGATTTGGGAGCCCTGGGGCTGTTCGTCAAGATCCGGAACGGGTGGCGCCAACCTGGGCACGGGAGCAACCCGATTGGCCCGTGGCCTCTGACGAACTGGTTGACTTCCACCTTTCGAGGACACGATGGCTGCGTCGCCCAATTCAGTCAGGGCTCAGCCTGGAATTTGGTTTCGGTCCCGTCGTTGCCTGGTAGCTCGGGCGGGAGTCGCCCGGAGTGTGAGCGCCTTGTGGGTGGTCCCGTCCGTCGTCGGCTTGGCGGGACTGTTTCACGCTTGTAAGATCGGTGCGAAGCGAAGGATTCGCTCAGATTATCCCCCCCCTCACCAGCGATCCTCCCACCTCGAAAGCCCACCCCACCATCATGAATCGAAGAGACGTCATCAAAAGCCTCGCCAGCGCAGGGGCGATCGGGGCCTTGGAACTCGAGTTGCCGTCAACGATCAAGGCGGAAGAACCGGCCCGCCTCGAGCGCGAAGGCCTCCGCTTCTGGCTCGAGACCTCGCTCCGACGCGTCTATCCGACCTCGCCGCCGGGCGATGCGGTTGCGCTCGCATTCCCGGCCGCTCGCAACGAGAAGATCTCGCTCCAGGCCTGTTTCCGGAACCTGAAGACGAATTCGGCCGTCGTACGTTGCGAGGTCGTCGGCGCCGACAACTGGCAGGCACGCGTCCGTCGGGTTGGCTTCGTGCCCATGGCGCAGCTTGACACCTACGTCCCGAAGGACGAGATCGAAGGCATCGGATTCATCCCCGGCCTTTGCCCGGACCCGCTCTATCCGGAGCCGACCGCTCACGTCGGGCCGGAATCCAACGGCGTCTTCTGGATCTCGCTGACGATCCCGGAGGCCGAGCGACCCGGAGTCCATGAGCTTCGCATCAAGCTTACCCTGGAGAATGAGTACGGCTACACCGACTTCGTTCGTCCCAAGCCCTGGTCGGTCGAGCTTCCGGTGCGCATTGACGTCCGCCCCCTGGTCGTCCGCCCTCGCAAGAACTTCCCGGCGACCAACTGGCTCTCCGCCGACTCGATCTGGGAATGGTACAAGATCGAGCCTTGCGGCGAACGGTTCTGGCAACTCGCCGAGGCGTACGTGCGGAACCTGGTGGAGCACGGCGTCAACGTCGTCTATTCGCCCCTCTTCAACATCCGCCATGAGATCCTCAACCGCCCCGCGCAGTTGCTGCGGGTCCATCGTACGCATCCTGATGTCTATACGTTTGATTTTACGGACGTGCGGCGTTGGGTGAAGATCGCGGTGGCCGCGGGTGCTGAGCATCTCGAGTGGTCCCATTTCTTTACGCCGGCGCCGACCAGCGCGAAATATCCGCAACGCATCTTCGAACGCGATTCCGAAAAGATCGGCGCGTTGCTCTGGCCGCCCGAGATCAGCGCGACGTCGGACACCTACCGCAAGTTCCTCGAGCAGTTCCTCCCCGCGTTCAAGGCGTTCCTTGAGGAGGAGAAGGTCCTCGATCGCTCGTTCTTCCATTGCGCGGACGAGCCCGACGGCGACGTCCAGATGGCGGACTACCGAAAGGCCCGCGGCCTGCTCTTGGAGCTGGCCCCGTGGATGAAGCTGATGGATGCGATGAGCGACCCACGGTTCGCGACCGAGAAGCTCTCGGACATGCCGATCCCGAGCATCGCCACCGCGCCTGCGTTCACCGCGGCCGGCTGTCCGGCCTGGGCCTACTTCTGCTGCGGGCCCCGCGATCGCTTCGTTCAGCGCCTGCTCGATACGCCGCTGGCGAAGATCCGGATGTCCGGCTGGCTCTTCTACAAGCTCGGTGCCAAGGGATTCCTGCATTGGGGGCACAATTACTGGTTCGTCTTCTGCACGAGCCAGATCGGCAACCCGTTCCAGGACGCCTCCGTCGGGGCCTGGCCCGGTATGCCCTACGGCGACGCCTTCGTCGTCTACCCGGGGACCGACGGCCCGATCGATTCGATTCGCTGGGAGGTCTTTGCCGAAAGCCTGCAAGACTACGCACTCCTGCAATCGGCCGGCATTCCGCCCGACGACCCCCTCCTCGATCCGATCAAGGATTACGCCACCTTCCCCAAGTCGATCGACTGGCTCGCGGCGGCCCGCCTCAAAGTCCTCTCGGCCGCCTCGCCGTGAAGTGAGACCGACGGGGCTTGACCGGGCGTTCTCGATGCGGTGCATTCCTGGGTGATCACTCGATCCAGGGATGTAACGCATCGGAGATAAATATGATTGGGAATACGCTGGTGTCTTGATTCTGAAGGCGTAATCAATAAAGAAAATGGAGCGTTCGAGGAGTAACCTGGTTCAGTTTTTGGGGATTGCATCAAGAGAGAGGAAGGCCCAACCTCGCTTCGTGACGCCTGCGTGGAAATTTTACGAACTTGGATGTATTGATGGTATGCGATTTTGGTGAGATTGGGGGCGCTGGCCGTCGCAACCAAAACGCTCCGAAGTTTGAAAGTCGCCTGCCCGTAGTGCCTGGTCCGCGAGTCGATGACGCTCGACTTGAACGACCTCCGAGCCTATGTGTGTGCTCGAGCTGCTCCGAGGAGTTCAGTCTCCAAGCGGCGCTGACCAAGGCGAACGAACTGGTGGCGGAGTGGGCGAGCGTTGTCTCTTGGATCGAATCGGTCCCGATCGTGTGATCGCCTTGGTAATCCAAGGGGGGCGAAAACAATGCGTGAGCCAGTCGCTGAGGAGCTTCGGGACTGATTATTATGGATTTTCCCTGTCCGCATGAGAGAGCAGGGGATAGCCTGGATAAAGCGAGAGGAAAATCCGTGGACATGTTCATCCGAGATGCGACCCAAGCCGACCTACCAACGATCGTCGAGATTTACAACCAGTCCATCCCCGCCGGTTGGTCGACAGCGGATACCAAACCCATCACGGTGGACGATCGTCTCGAGTGGTTCCGGAAATTCGAACCGTCAAAGCGGCCGATTTGGGTTGCCGAAGTGGACGGGCAAGTCGCCGCGATCACCTATCTCTCTTCGTTCTACGGCGGCCGCCCGGCTTACGACGCCACGGCCGAGGTCAGCCTCTATATCGCCACGGCCTATCAGCGCCGGGGCATCGGGCGGCAGCTCAAGCAGTGGGTGATCGAGCAGTGTCCACGGCTGGGCGTGACAACCCTGTTGAGCATGCATTTCGATCACAACGAGGCCACCCGCCGGATCAACGAAAGTTTGGGGTTCCAGCAACTGGGTCATTTGACCGAGATCGCAGTGGTCCAGGGGCACAAGCGGGGCTTGGTCATTTCGGCCTTACGCATCCCGCCAACGACGGGTGCTCAATGATCGTAAAGCTTCGGTGAACCCGTTATGAATTTATGGACGATTGACGATTGGTCAGCGGTCAGGATGGGATTTTTTCCGTAGGGTGGGCACGGCCCACCATCTCGATCTCCTGGCCAAGATGGAGGTCAAGATGGTGGACCTCACCACCGATTCAGCGCGTGCCCGGAAGCTTATAGAGCGCCCGGCCCTCGGCGGTCGATCGGAACTCGTAGAGACCCGGCGAGATCAGATACTGACGCTGGCCGAGCGATCCGCCACCGTCGTAGGTGATGTTCGAGCCGGGGGCTACGGCCAAGTCCTGGCGCGAGCCGCCAGCGGCCTGATGGGTGACGCCATTGATGGCGAAGGCGACACCGGCTCCTGCTGGGTCGGCATTAAGGATCGTAATCGGGATCGTCGGTGCGGCGGCCATCGGCCCCGGTGTTGGGACTGGCAATGAATAGACGGGAGCTTGCGGCGGGCGGGGGCACGATGCGGCGCACGGCAAGGGTTCGACCCGGATCGGGTAGTAGCCGAAGCATTGGAGCGAGTTCTTGCGGATCAACCAATCGTCGACCGCGAGGCGAAACTTGACGTTGTCGATCCGTCGGACGTCGCGGTTCACGGCGGCTAAATCGCCCCTCGAGCCATCGCGGCTGAGCTTCGCCTGGAGATGTTGGAGGCGATGTTCGGCCTTCGCCTCGTCCTTAATCTCGAACCAAGACCCGGTGACCAAGGAATTCAACAAGCCGACGGGTTGGCGGGGCGGGCCCTGGTCGACGATGACTTGCGCGTCGGCGGGCCTCGACGAGAGTAGGGCGACCACCACGGCCGCCAACGCGATCGAGCCTCGGTATTGAAGCCTGGACATCCATTCCTCCGCCATCGAGTCCCTTCGAAATCTCCGAATGTGAGTTTATCACACGAATTGGCCGGCAACCGGGACGATGCCGATTTCGGCGGGATCGGCGACCAGCAAGGCATTCCAAGTCTCTTATGGCAATGGTGGGGCGAGATCTTGACATAATTCTTATCGCTCAGTCACTCTATTGCCACTCATCGTCATCATCGGCCGCTAAGGAAGTGGGTTCGGCTTTTTCCAGTTCACGTCGATCGCGCGATCGGCCACGCGCTCGCCGCTCTTGAGTCCACGCTTGATTTCGACGACCCAGCCGTCGGATTCCCCCAGGGTCACCTCACGCCAGTCAACGTCGCCGTCGGGTTTCTTGACCGCGACGTAGTCGTTCTCTTCGTCACGGCGCACCGCCTGAAGGGGGACGCTGAGCACGTCGTCGAGGTCGAGGACGAAGATTTCGGCCAGGGCTGTCATACCGGGCCGGAGGCCACGCGGTCGATTCTCGATGATGACGATTGTGTCATAGACCTTGGTGTCGGATTGTTGTCCGGCGGTTCTGGGAGCGGGACGTGGAGCAACCGATTCGATCAGGCCGGTCATGACCTGATCTGGAAATGCGTCGACCTTGATGCGGACCCGCAACCCCGGCCGGAGTTGGTGGACGTAGGCTTCTTTTGCCTTGGCGTGCAGCCGAAACGGCTGGTCGAGATCGTCCACCCGCACGAAGTTTTGCCGCCCCATGATTGAGGTTCCCTGCTCGATTCCCCCGGGCAAGTTGGCGTGGACGAGGAGTCCGTCGGTTGGGGCGTAGAGCTTGCAGAAATCGATTTGGGCCTCGAGGTACTCCTGCTTTTTCTTCTCCTTGTCCAGAAACTGGTGCTTGGTAAGTTCGGTGTCTTGCGCTGTCTCGATGTCGATCTTGAGTAAGCGGATCGTCTTATCCCGGGTGAACCTTTCGAGTACCTCGAGCTTGGCTTTGGCCAGTTCAACTCCCTTCCTCTCTCGCAAGAGGGTCTGTTCGCTCTCATCAATGCGGTTGTCAAGCTCGACCTCGGTCACGAGATCGGCGGACGTCTTGGTCTCGGGCTTCGCGTTGTTGAGCCGTTCCCGGGCTTGGCGGGTTCGTTCGAGTCGACCCTTGGCTTTCTGAATCGCCGACTGGCCGATTTCGATCACCCCCAACAAGGCCTCGCGCTCTTGGACGTAGATCCCCTGGGCATACTCGTCGAGCGCGGACTCGGCGAGCTCACGCCCAAGCTTGCCCTTCTGATACGCCCGCTCGGCCCCTGACACCACGAGCCGTTGGTTGGTCAACTGGTCCCTCAGGACCGCCGAATCGAGTTCGCAGACGAGGTCCCCCTTCTTGACCAAGCTGCCGTCGGGAACGATCGAGACGATGGAGGTCGGCTCCGCAACCTTGTTGATCAGAGTGGGAGTGTGGGTCGCCTCGATCACCCCTCGCTCGTTCAATGTCCTTTTGAGTGGGCCCCGCTTGACCTCGATCGTCGACAACGCGTCGGCAACCCCCGCGGGGCGAGCCGGAACCACCGGCTCCTCTTTTTGGGCAAGTAAGTCCACCCCGGACGCCGTCGCGGCCACAACGAGGAGGACCGACGCCGCCTTCAATGTTCGGATGAGCGTCATTGTTCTAAGAACCTCCTGGGCAAGGATCGCCGCCGATTCTCGGAGCACGGTCCGAGCGATCACGAACTGAGAAGCCACACGGATGGTCGACTGCACCAGTGCGGGGAAAACCAGGGCCTCGACGCCCTCGAGCTTCAAGGCGGGAGCCAGCGGCCAAACGCTGGGAGCGAGACCACGGCGGAAGAGTTGATCGCGAAGCCGGTCTCGCCCCCGGGACAGCCGGCTCTTGACCGTCCCGACCGGCCAGCCCAGGTGTCGCGCGGCCTGCTCGTGGGTGCCCCCTTCGAGGTCACAAAGCACCAAGGGAGCCCGGAATCGTTCGGGAAGTCGGTTGATCTCCTCGTGGAGTACCTGCCCGAGTTCGTCCCGTGTCTCGACTTGCTCCTCCTTCTTTCGTTCCGCTGCGGCCCGTTCGTGCCGACGCCGACGCAGTGCGGCCGACCGGGCACATGCGGCCGTGCGGTACGCCACTTGATGGAGCCAGGGGCCAATCGAGTCGCGCACCCAGAGCGTTCGGGCTTTCCCGACCAGGACCAAGAACGTGGCCTGGAACGCATCCTGCGCCTCATGCGAGTCGGCGAGTACGCCCCGGCAAACCCGCAGCACCATCGGGCCATGGCGTTCGACCAAGAGCTCGAAGGCAAGCTCCGCGGCCTCCCCTCGCACGGTCACGAACCGTTCGAGAAGTTGACCGTCGGTCAGCTCTCCGAGCGCCCCGACGTCAAAGAGCGCGCGAAGCTCTCTGAGGTAACTCTTATCTCGGCCGATCGCCACAGGTCTTGATTCTCCAACTCGATCCCGGTCTCCAGTCGCTACGAGTAATGTAACGGCGGGGGCCGGTGGTTCCCACTTTCTGGAAGACCGGATCGATTCGGCTAGAATGGACTCAGAGTCTGTCTCGGAAGGTCAGGGTAAACCGGGAGATGAAGGACGTTTGGGTGCCACGGGGTCCGTACTCGGACCCCGTGCGCGCCAGGCCAAGGCATTCGCGCATGGGTTCCGAGTACGGAACCCATGGCACCCGGCAGATCATCAGTGACTCAGGTGGGATTGACCTTGCGGGACAGACTCTCAGCACCCCAGCCGTTGCGCGCGGCCGGCGGAGTCAAATGGAATTATGAATTAAAATTATTGTTATTTTTTTGTGTAATTGCGAGTGTTATGCCGTGGCTTCGCCGCCTCGTGCCAGATTGTGACCCGTCCGGCGTTCGTGCGGTCACTGTTTGCCTTGTCATGGGCGTTGTCCGGCGGGCGACTCCGTTCGTTTGCCCGGTTGTGCCAGCACTAATTTCCTCCGCGCCCGATCGATTCCCACCAGGCCGCCCGTGCTGGGATCATCGGCGATTCCCTGGCCGGTGAACGGGACCGCCTGCTTTTCGACGAGTTGAAACTGACCGTTGCGCAACTGGAATCGGAAGAGCACCGGGTCGTCGTGGCCGGTGACCAGCAGGGAGCCGTCACGCCACACTCCCCCGGAGAAGCTGTATTCATGGAGCTCATGAAAGATTTCGGGGGGATAAGTCCAGCGGCCCTGCTCGTGCCATGAGTCGTCGTATTTGACGAGGAAGGTTTTGGCGTTCTCGGCGCCGTAGCGTGCGAAGTTGCACCACCAGTTCCCCTCGTGGCGCACGGACCAGGTCAGGCTGCCGCCGGCGCTGCCGAAGTCCTTGTAGGTCGAGAGTTGCATGGTCTCGGGGTCGAGGACCATGATTTTGCTCTGCTCGGGAAGCTTCGGGAAATTGGAATGGGCGCAGTAGACGCGACCCTCCCAGAGGAAGCCGCTATTGAGATGCTCGGCCTTGCCGGTGCTGACGGCCACTCGCTGTCCGGTCCCCCGATCATATTTGGCGACGAGCGTGTTCGTGATGGCGTAGAGGAACCGCTCGTCGGCCGCCGCGGCTTGCCTCGCTTCCGGGGCTGGCCATTCGCTTGCCTTCTCCCATGGCGTTTGCGCGACGACGAACGCCGGCAGTGTGCTGGAGCATAGCCATGCCGCGATCAGCAAGCTCTTGGTCGTCAACCTGGGGCGTCGCATGGGGCTCAGCTTTCTGCAAACCGCGGGATCGGAAACGGCGAGTCGGTGGTCCGCGGCCCACCCGGGAAGAGGGCGGTCGATCCGTCGAGTCGCCTGGACTGGTTCGGACGCAATATCCTCGCATCCCCAGATCCTTCGTGCCATCGAATTCTCTCGGCCCACGTTGCTCTGTCTTTGAAGAATGAGTGAGTTTGGATAAATGTGTTTTTTGGGACTGTGGCCCGGTTTTTCAAGTGTGAAAAACGCATGGACAAGGCAAAGTTTCTCGAAGCTTTGCCCCCTTTTGTCTGCGTGAGAAATCTTGCCGGAGTGGATGGCCGAGGCGTGGGTAGCAGAAAAAGCGTGTCAACCGAAAGGCTGAATTGGCCCGCCAGGTCAGCAAGTGTGGCATGATTATGTATGGATGTAAATGATGCGATTTGAGTGTGCGTTTTTCCTGGCGACGATACTCAGAATCGGGAGGATCAGGACATTGGTGCGGCAATCCATGTGTCTGTTCGCGATCAAGGCTCGTCGTTCACGGTGACGGGCCGCGCGGAGCCGAGGGATCGAGGACCGTGGCCCGGCGCGGGACGAACTGGCGCGAATCTGGATTTTCGGCGTTAGGTTTGACGGTTTCGGGCTGACTCTCCTAGAAGTAGCCTTGTGCGACCGGGCCTGACGAGCTCGGGCGGTGGTTGGCACGTGTCGAGCCGAATCCCGTTTGCGGATCGGTCGCAGTCTTGGCGGCCTGTGGGGTGCCTGATGCTTGGGAGCCGAGAGCCATGTTTGCTGTCATCGTGGTCGTTGCCGGATTCCTGTCGCTGTCCTCGGATGAGTCGAGATCGCCCACGCCCGCGGTGCTCGCGGAGTACGAGGCCGCTCGGGCTCGCGCCGGGCGCGACACTCACGCCCACGTCAAGCTTGCGCTCTGGTGCGAGGCCCACGGTCTGAACGCCGAACGGATGACGCACCTTGCAATCGCCGTGCTCACCGATCCGAAGAACCTCACGGCTCGAGGTCTCATGGGCCAGGTCGCCTACCAAGGGCAATGGCAGCGGCCCGAGGCGGTTCCTGATCGCGTGCTCGCCGATGCCGACCTGTCGGCCGCGCTGGCCGAGTACAACGCCCGACGCGCCCGCGTGGCGATGACGGCCGACGCCCAGTGGCGGCTGGCTCTCTGGTGCCAGGAGCATGGCCTCGACGCCGAGGCGGAGGCTCACTTGACGACTGTGGTGCGGCTCGACCCCGGGCACGCGGCGGCCTGGAAACGACTCGGGTGCAAAAAGGTCGGCGGCCGGTGGGTCAGCGCCGAGCAACTCGCGGCCGAGAAGGCCGAGGCCGCGACCCAGAAGGAGGCGGGCGCACGGTGGAAGAACGTGCTCGCGAAGTATCGCGGCTGGCTCGGGGGCCAGGACAAGGCGAAGCGGCAGCATGCCGAGGCGGCCCTCGAACAGGTTAACGACCCCCGCGCCGTGTCGGCGGTCTGGTCGGTTTTCGCTTCCGGTGACGCGAGCGCCCAGGCACGGGCGGTGCGAATCCTTGGCCAGATCGACGGGCCGAATGCGTCGCGGGCTCTGGCGGTCCTGAGCGTGTTCTCTCCCTCCGCCGAGGTGCGTCGGGTCGCGACCGAGACGCTCCGCCATCGCGACCTGCGCGACGTGGTCGGCTGGCTGATCGCCCTGATCCGCAAGCCGATGAAGTTCGAGGTCCGACTGGTCGCCGGCCCGGGTTCCCCAGGCGTCCTGTTCGTCGAAGGGGAGCGATTCAATGTTCAGCGGGTGTACGCTCCGCCTCCCTTGCCCAACATCCCACTTTTTCCCGGCGAGCCGGTGACTTTATGACGCGGCGGGACTGCCGGTCGTCTCGCGGTTCCTGGGATCCTCGGTGAGGGAGGATGGTCCTCAACTGATCCAGGAGGCTCGGGTCACGATCGACCAGTACTTAGGCTGGGCGCCGACCGATTCGGAGACCGCCGGGCTGATCGCGAAGGCACGGCAGAATCCCCAGAGTTCCTTCCGTCCGAATGGTAGGAGGACCGTGACCGTTGTGGAGAGCAAAGTGAGCTCCACGCCTCAGGATACCGTGTTCCAGATCCCGATCGGCCAGATCTTGCTCCAGTACCGGACGGCGGCCTTGGTCGCACAGCGGCAGGAAGACATGGATGTTCAGGCGATCGAGCGATTCAATGCCGAAGTCGGCCGGTCGAACGAGCGGGTCCTCGGGGTGCTCACCGACATTACCGGGCACGAAGAAAGGGCCGACTCACAGGCATGGGCCGCGTGGTGGACCGATCAACAGGGATACGCTTACAAGTCTCCCACGTCGGATCCGAAGCCGACGATCGTCCAGGACGTGCCGCTCGTCTACATTCCTCAACTTGCCCCGATCAACCCCCAGGTTGTGCAGAGTGGGCCGACCACCACCACGAACTCGGTGACAGCGTCGAATCACAGTTGCTTCCGCGCCGGGACCGTGGTCCGGACGCTTACCGGGGCGCGGCCGATCGAGTCGATCGCGGTGGGCGACCGGGTGCTGGTCGAGGACACGGCGACGGGGGCCCTGAGTTACCAGGCGACGTTGGCGGTCTTTCACAACCGGCCGGCTCGGCTCTACCGGATCGAGCTCGGGGACGAGACGATCTGGGCCACGGGCATCCACCGGTTCTGGAAAGCGGGA
This sequence comes from Singulisphaera sp. GP187, assembly GCF_900129635.1. Lineage (GTDB taxonomy): Bacteria > Planctomycetota > Planctomycetia > Isosphaerales > Isosphaeraceae > Singulisphaera. The sequence goes on from NZ_FSRB01000001.1 coordinate 827,747, forward strand.
CTGGGCTGGACGATGGTCCGCGACCTCAAGCCCGGCGACGTGCTCCGCACGCTCGGGAACACGGCGACGGTCGGATCGGTGGAGGAAGGGACGGTCGAGCCCGTCTACAACTTGGAGGTTGCGGGGGGCCAGAGCTTCTTCGTCGGGATGCTCGGGGCCCTCGTTCACGACAACAGCCTGGTTCGGCCCGTCGCCGAGCCGTTTGACGCGAGCCTCCGAGGGCGGAACGAGCCTGCCGACGAGCCGGACGCCACTGTCAGGAATTGAGCCCGTCGGGGCCGCTGGGTTGAGAGCGTCTCCCGTGCAAAGCCGAGAATTTTTGCTCCTTGAAACTACGGACGCCCCCCCCTCGCAGGGTGTTGTGAGACGCGGTAAGCGCCCGGTCTATTTGGCCCGCCACCAAAGCGCGGGAGGCAGGCCGCGTGCCTGGCAAGCGGGCTCGATGGCCTGGCGGAACCGTTGGGCGTCGAGGGGGTATCCGGCGGTGGGTCGGAGGTCGGGGAATTGGGCGAGCCAGTGGGCGTTGAAGGCGTCCATCCAGGCTTCGCGAACGGTCTTGCTCACGATCGAGGCCAAGGCGACGAGGCCATCGTCGGCGTCGGCCCGGGGGACCAAGCTCAGCTCGAGGTGCCGGCCCGGGCTCTTGATCGTGTACTGGCTGAGCGCTGGGCCTTCGGGGCCGCGGTCGATCCAGACGTCTTCGAAGAGGGCTTGGAGCGGCTCCATGTAGAAGTGACGCCCGCCATGCTTGTCCGAGCGGACGGCGGTCGGTGTCCCATCGCCCGCTCGCTCCCAGAGGGATCGGAGGAGCTGTGCGAATGCGGCGAAATGGACCTTGGCCTTCGATTGCGCGGGCGCGAGGCCCGCATTGAACCGGGCAGGGCCGACGACCACGGTCCGGACCCCCACAATCCGCCAGGGAACTCCAGCGAGTGGGGAGACCGACCACCGATCGTGGAGCTCGCGCGACTCGGCTCGGGGCCAGGACGGATTATCATCCTCGTCGAGCCAGAGGGCGAGTTCGACGTCGGTGAGCGTGCCGGCGCCGATCGCTTGGAGGAGGTCGCCGACCGTGCCAGGGAGTTCCAGTCCGGCGGCCGCCAAGGTCGCGAGGCAGCCGGCTTCGAGTCGTTCTCGACCGCGTCCGCCCTTGAGGATCGCCTTGGAGTCGTCGACCCAGAGGCGATCCGGAGCGCCCTTGGCGCGGGCAACCGTCGAGGCGAGATCGCCCCAGAGGTCGGGGGGACTCGGCCCTGGGCCTTCGGCGATGACCGCCGTCATGACGAGGGGACCCAGGTTCGGCCCGTAGCCCGCCTCGTCGATGCCTACCCAACGCATGGTGGTTCCGCTCGAGGTGGATCGTCCTCTTTTTTTATTGAGTTTCTCAAAAAGGGAGCGAAAAGCAGAAAGGCAAGGGGGCGATCCGCTCCCCGCTCGCCTTCTTGGGAAACTTAGGCGATCCGCGCCGTCGGCGCGTCTTCGCGGGCTCCGTCCGAGCCGTGGGCCCGAGCGCCGGAACCGATCCAGAGCGAGGCGGGCTCGCGGCCTTGGAGCTCGGCCGCCAGCGAGGCGTAATCCTCCGCGCCTCGGCTGCTCGGAGCGTACTGGAAGATCGATTGGCCGAAGCTGGGACACTCGGCCAGGCGGATGTTCCGCCGGATCCGGGTGCGGTAGACCTGGGCATCCGACCAGGGCATCGGAGCGCCGCGGCGTCCGTCGAAGAAGCGGTCGAGGTCTTCGATCACCTCGCCACCGAGCCGGGTGCCCGCGTCGTAGAGGCAGAGGAGCACTCCGGCGACACGCAACTCACGGTTGACGCGCTTGGCGACCAGGTTGATGGTCTCGAGCAACTTCGAGAGCCCGTGCAACGCCAGGAAGTGGGCCTGCAACGGGATGAGCACCTCTTTCGCGGCACAGAGCGCATTCAGCGTCAAAATGCTCAGCGACGGAGGACAGTCCATCAGGACGTATTCGAACGATTCGGTATCGGCCTCGAGCTGGTCGCGAAGGATGGTCTCGCGCCCGACCATGTTGATCAGCTCGAGCTCCGCTCCGGCCAGGTCGATATGGCTGCCGCAAATATAGAGGTTGGGCGCGACCTCGCGGCGGACTTCTTCCAGGGGCATTCCCTGGGTCAGGACATCGTAGAGCGACGGTCCCGAGCGGCCGGGGAGCAGACCGAGGTGGAGCGTTGCGTGTGCCTGGGGGTCGAGGTCGAGCACGAGCGTTCGGTGCCCCTCGGCGGCCAGTGCGGCGGCGAGGTTCACGGTCGAAGTCGTCTTGCCCACCCCGCCTTTCTGATTTAGTACGGCGATCCGTCGCATGGTGGATTCCCTCCTCCTGGGGGTCCCTTTCGTTCGCCGCTCGCCCCGACAGGCGCCACGGTCTTATGCGGGAGTTTATTCTATTCATCTCCGAACGCAAAGCCGAATTGCGCCGAGACGAACCCCCGGGAAGCCTCTTGGGTTAGGTGTCGATTCGTGCCTTGCGAAACGCCCGAAAGATTTCGGTCGCCGTGGACCTTGAAGGGCTCGGCGGGAACCCTGCGAGATTCGCGGCGACTTGACTCTGATCTTATCGGTTGGATCACGACCGAACACCAAGTCTCTCTTCCCTTCCACCCAATCTTCGGCTTTCTCCCGTCGCCGGGGAATCATGACCGTTATGATTGTGAGGATCGCTCTTGACGCGGGATCGTGCCGACTTGAAGCTAGATGATTTCACAGGAACGGACGGATGCTGCTCCTCAGGAATGTGAAGAAATCGTTCGCGGAACCAGGCGGCGGCCGGCTCCCGATCCTGGACGTCGCGGAGTTTCAGGTCGACGCGGGCGAGCAGGTCGTGCTGGTCGGGCGGAGTGGCTGTGGCAAGACCACGCTCTTGCACGTGATCGCCGGGATCAGCACGCCCGACTCGGGCGAGATCCAGGTGGACGGGCGTGACCTTGTGCGGCTCCACGAGGCGGAGCGGGACCGGTTTCGGGCGGAGAATATCGGGTACGTGTTCCAGTCGTTCAACCTGCTGGCCGGGTTCACGGCGCTGGAGAACGTTCTGCTCGGGATGGCGTTCGGTCAAGGCCGGCGCGACACCGCGCGCGCCCGTGAACTGCTCGATCGGGTTGGATTGGCTCACCGGCAGCGGCACAAGCCTGCGCAGCTCTCGATCGGCGAACAACAGCGGGTGGCGGTGGCCCGATCGTTGGCGAACCGGCCCCGGCTCCTGCTCGCGGACGAGCCGACCGCGAGCGTGGACGCCAAGAACCAGCAGCAGGTCATCGACCTGATCCGCGAGACCTGCGAAGAGGAGGGCGTCGCCCTGCTGCTGGTCACGCATGCCCCGGAGATTGCGACCCGGTTTGAACGGATCGTGCAACTCGAGAACCTCAACAAGGTGGCGGCCCTCATATGAGTCTCATCGCGATTGCCTGGCGGAGCCTCACGCAGCGGGCCTTGGCCTCGACGCTGACCGGCCTTTCGATGGCCCTCGGGGTGGCGCTCGTGGTCATGGTGCTGGTCGCCTACCACGTCATCTCCGACTCCTTTCAGCGCGGTGCCGGCGGGGGCTACGACGTGATCGTCGGCGCCAAGGGGGGGAAGCTCCAACTCGTGCTCAACACGGTCTATCACCTGAGCACGCCCGTCGAGAACATCCCTTACTCGGTGTACCGCGACCTCAGCGAAGGTAAGTTCAAGCCCTACGTGACCCGGGCGATTCCCTACTGCCTGGGAGATAATTACGAAGGCCAACGCGTGGTCGCCACCGTCCCCGCCCTGTTCGCCGAGACCCAGTACGCACCGGGGCGAAAATACGCCTTCAGCGCGGGACGGAACTTTCAGTCCAACCACTACTTCGAGGGAATCCTCGGCGCCCTGGCGGCCACGCGAACCGGCCTCAAAGTCGGCGACACGTTTCGGCCGACCCACGGCGTGAGCGACGACGGCCAAGGGCACGAACACGAGGCCTTCAAGGTCGTCGGTATCCTCGAACCCACCGGAACGCCGAACGACCGCGCTCTCTTCATCAACATCGAGGGCTTCTATCTCCTCGAAAACCATGCCAAGCCGGTCGGCATCGGCCCGAACCCAACGACGGACATCGCCACCGGCCATGAAGCGCCCGCGGCCGTGCCCAAGGATCATGCAGGGGGAAAGCACGAGGCCCACGAGCATGAGCATGACCCTGATCATGACCACGATCACGAGCATGGCCATACCCCGCTCTCTGAGGACCAACGCGAGTTGACGGCAGTGCTGGTCCGGACGGCTTCGCCCGCCGCGTCGATCCAATTGCCGAACCTGATCAACGAAGGGTCGGCAGCCCAGGCCGTGATGCCGGTCCGGGAGATCTGTGGGCTCTTCGACGTCATCGTTGGACCGATCGAGACGGTCTTGCTTGCGCTTACGGGGCTGATCGTGGTGGTTTCGGGGGTTGGCATTCTGGTCAGCATCTACAATTCGATGAGCGAGCGTCGGCGCGAGATCGCGGTGATGCGTGCCCTGGGGGCGCGGCGATCGACCGTGCGGACGATCGTGCTCCTCGAGTCGATGCTGCTGTCGCTGTCGGGAGGCCTGGCAGGGTGGATCCTCGGTCGTGCCCTGATCGCCGCACTCAGTCCGGCGATCGCGACCCGGACGGGGGTCGTGATCGGATTCGCGCCGTTGATTCCGGCCGAGTTGGCGCTCGTCCCGGCCCTGATCGTGCTCTCGGCCCTGGCCGGCTATCTGCCGGCGATGACGGCCTACCGAACCGACGTTTCCAAGGCCCTGGCCTCAGCGCCTTGATCCGTTCCGTTCCAGTTTTCGCAATCGATTCCGAGGTAATCCCAATCATCCCTGATGGTCCCAGGAAAACGAGCCGGGACGGAGGCACGAAACGATGGAGAAGTCGATGACCGTTCGAGAGCCTGTGGCGGATCTGCCTGAGGAGATTGTCTCCTACCGTCCGATCAGCCCGGCCGCCGCAGTGAGCGTGGTCACGGGCTTGCTCGCCTTGCTCTCGGCCGCGCTGGTGTACGACCTGGGGGTGGCCACCTTCATCTTCGCGTCCGTGGTGGGTCTTTTCACCGGGTTTCGCGGCCTGTCCGCCGTTCGACGCTACGACATGGCGGGTCGTGGGGCGGCGAAGGCGGGTCTCGCCCTTTCCGTTCTGGCGCTCGCGACCGGCGGCGCCGTCATGGGCTATCATGCCGCGAATGACGTGCCCGAGGGTTGCATCCCCATTTCCTACGAGCCCTTGCAGTCGAAAGGGGGCGAGATGATCCCCGCGTCGGCGAAGGAGCTCGACGGCAAGAAAGTGTATATCAAGGGGTATATGTACCCGACCGATCAGACGACGGGCATCAAGGAGTTCGTCCTCTGCCGGGACAACGGGACTTGCTGCTTCGGCGGACAGCCCAAACTCACCGACATGATCCAGGTGAAGCTGAAGGAGCCGCTCGCCCTCGACTACCACACCGGCCTGCGGTACATCGCGGGCAATTTCAAGGTGGAACAGAACCAGGCGCCCGGGTCACTCGGCACCGTGCTCTACCACCTCGACGCGGACTACGCGAAGTAAAAAAAAGCGGAGTGGGCGAACACCTGACCGTTCGTCCACTCGTCTCGATCGCGTCGACGGATCAGGCCGACGGGCCGCGCGGGGTGAACGGCGGGAGGATGCCGGCGACGTTGAGGCGAACGCGATAGAGGCTATCGACGACGGTCAGGGTCAGCGCCTTGGCATCGGGATCGGACCAGGCGAGGTTGGCGGGGCGTTTCGGCAGGGTGATGATTCCGAGGAGCGTGCCCCCGGCATCGTAAACCCAGACGCCTTGGGCGACGGCGACGTAGACCCGGCCGTCGCGATCCACCTTCATGCCGTCGGGGCCGCCGGGCTGGTCGGGATCCATGGTCGCGAACACCCGGCTCGAGCCGATCCGGAGCGTTCCCGAAGGTTCCACGTCGAAGGCGCGGACGTGATAGCGCGCGGTGTCGCAGACGTAGAGCGTTCGCTCGTCGGGGGAAAAGGCCAGGCCGTTCGGCTTCTCGAAGTCGTCCGCCAGGAGCCGCGTTTCGCCCTGGCCATCGAGGAAGTAGACCCCTTGGAAATGCAGTTCCCGGTCCTTGGGGGCCACGCCGTAGGGGGGATCGGTGAAGTAGAGCCCGCCGTCGGAGCGCGCCACGATGTCGTTCGGGCTGTTGAGCCGCTTGCCCGACCAGGTCTCAGTGACTGTTCGGACGTCGGTGCCGTCGGGATTCATGGCGGAGATCCGCCGGCCGTTCTGTTCGCAGAAGACGATGCGGCCGTCGGCGGCGTAGGTCTGGCCGTTGGCGGCGCCGGTCTGTTCGCGAACGATCTGGACCGTGCGATCGGGCAGCAGTCGGTAGGTCCGCTCGGCGCGGATGTCTTGAAATAGGACGGAACCGTCGGGCGACCAGAGCGGTCCCTCGGTGAACTGGAACAGGCCCTGGGCCAGTGGCTCGGGCTCTGCTTCGGCCACAATCTGGGATAACCCCGCGTCCCGCAAAATCCGAGTCATTGCGCTAACCCTCCTAGAAACTGTTATCCGGAGTTGACCGCGGGCACGGAAGCCTGCACAATTTAGGGCGGAGCCGCTCGACGACCGAGGGTTCTCGCTCTTCCAAGAAAACACAGAACCTAGGGAGACGAGAAGCGCAAATCCACGGCCTGGAACTGGATTCGTCCGTCTGGTCGTCCCGGCTCGCATCGTCTGAAGTTCAGTCTTGCATAGCAGGTTGTGTGCGGTTTCACTAGGATTGAAGGTCGGGTCGTGCCTCGCAACGCTGCCGCGGGGGGTCGTTTGGAGCATTGCGTGGGCTCCCGACAGTACTGCGCCACGTCTCGGTTTCGGAGGGTTCGCCCTGATGTCCTCGGGATCGGATTTCACCAAGGCCCAGACTTTTTTCAATTACGGCAACGATGCCGCGATGAAGCAGAACTTCGAGTACGCGATCCAGATGTATCGGGAAGCGTGCAAGCTCGACGTGGAAAATCTGCTCTACCGTGCCGCGCTCCGTGGCATTGAGAAAAAAAAGTTTGGCAACGACCCGTCGAAGGTCGGCCGCCTGGCCGGTGCGAAGAACCAGCCGATCCGGCTCCGCGCTCGGGCCTCGAAGGCCAAGAGCAACTGGAAGAATGTTCTGGAAATCTGCGAAGAGGCGTTCGTCAACAATCCGTGGGATCTCTCGGTCTCTCGGGATGCCGCCGAAGCGGCCGAACAGTTGGGCTATAACGGCCTGGCTCAGTGGCTGGTCGAGGCGGTCCAAGCGCAGGCGACCGACGCCGAGTTCTTCCGGTTCGCCGGCCACATTCACGAGATCAACGAGAGCTGGCCCAAGGCAATCGCCTGTTGGGAGAAGGTCAAGAAGCTCGACCCCAACGATGAAAACGCAAACCGGCAGATCAATGGGCTGTCGGCCCAGGCGTCGATCAAGCGGTCAGGGATCAGCGACGCGATCGACAAGCGCGACGAGACTCCGGCCGGCCCGGGCGAGGCTGAACTCGAGGAGATGAAGGCCCAGAAGCTGAGCCCCGAGGAACGCTACCAGAAAGAGATCCTTGAGGAACCGACGCGGATTTCCTCCTATCTCCAACTGGCGGACCTGTTCAAGCTGCGCGGGCAGCTCGAAGAGGCCGAGAAGGTCATGGCGCGCGGACTCAAGGCCAACCCCGGCAATCGGGACCTGGCCTTCGCCCATGCCGAGATCCAGATCAGCCGGATCCAGGGGGCCATCGATCGTTGCCATCGCAGGCTCGCCGAGAAGCCGGACGACGAGAAGGCCAAGGCGAAGCTCGAAGAGTTCACCACCCTGCTGAACGACTACCAGATCAAAGAGTTTCGGCGCCGGCTCGCGCTCCAGCCCGAAGACATGGGGATCCAGCTCGAACTGGGGATCCGCCTGGCCCAGGCCGGCAAGCACGACGAGGCGATCGCCGCCTTTCAGCAAGCGCGCTCGAGCGCCGACCACAAGGTGAAGGCTCTCCATCAGAGCGGGCTGAGCTTTGAGTCCAAGGGGTCGTTGAAACTGGCCGAGCGGATGTATCAGGACGCGCTGAAGGCGGCCGATTCCACCGACATGGCGGTGACCAACGCCTTGCACTACCGGCTCGGTCGGGTCGCCGAGGCCCAGGGCAATCCGCAGGTGGCCGAAGAGCATTACAACGAGGTCGCCGCCAATGACTACAACTATCTCGACGTCGCTCAACGGCTTCAGAGCTTGAACTGAGATCCCGGTTCGTGATATCCTCGCCGTTTCGCCGAAACTGGAACCTCTGACTGGGGCCAAGGTCGTTACCGCCGCGTCCAACCAACCGGGCGTGTCCGGACCGTACCGATTAAGCCTTTTGGAACGAACAAGTCATGCCGAATACACCTTCCGCGATTAAACGACTGAAGCAGAGCGTCAAGCGCAGGATGCACAACCGGATCGCGAAGAAGATCATCAAGACCTATGTGAAGCGGACCCTGGCGGCGGTCGTCGCCAAGGATTTCGAGAAGGGCGAGGCCGACTTCCGGCTTGCGACCGCCAAGATCGACAAGGCCGGCGTGCGCCGCGTCCTCCATCCCAACACGGCGGCTCGTCGTAAGAGCAAGCTGGCTCGCGATTACAAGGCGGCCGTTGCCAAGGCAAAGGCCACCGCCTAATTCCTTGATGTTGGCATGGTTCTTGAGAACGGGAAGGTGCCGACCTTCTCCATCTTCTCGTTCTGCCTAGGATCGGCGATGAGGCGAGGACTCGGCGATGCCGACCTTCGACGAATCCTTCTCCTCGATCGAACAGACCCTTGGCGAACGATTCGGACGACCCGAGTCGATCGCTGAGGGATCGTTTGATTCCTTCGCCACGGCGATCGCGGTGATTCTCGGGCAGTCGATCGACGCCAAGAAGGTGGCCAAGGGCTTGGAGGCCCTGGCGGAAGCCGGACTCCTCGAGCCCCAGCCGCTCACCGAGGCTGACCCTGCCGAGATCGTCGACGCGTTCAAGGCGTTCGGCGTCTCCCTACCGGCCCGTGTTCTCGGCCCGGTCCGGAGGATGGCGGCCTGGGTGGTGAGTCGCCAGGCGAGCGCTCACGCTCTTGACCCGCTCCGCGATGAATCGATCTCGACCGGCGCGCTTCGTGAAGAGCTGCGCGGCTTGGCTGGGATCGGTCCGGCCACGGCCGACGAAATTCTCCTGCTGGCGGGCCAGCGGGGGGTCTATCCGGTCGATCGGGCGACCTATCGGATTCTGGTCCGACACGGTTGGCTCGATCCGACGGCCGAGTACGAGGAGGCCCGCTCCGTGATGGAGCGGCCGGGCCACGACGATCCGGAGACGCTCCACCGACTCTCGGATGGGTTCGCACGGGTTGGCCGTGAATTCTGCAAGCCGAGCGTGGCCAAATGCGGGCGCTGTCCGCTTCAACCCTTCTTGCCCGAAGGGGGAGCGCTGGAGCCGGATGCCTTTTGAAGGCGTGGAGCCGGGGCTCGGAGTCGCACCAAGAGAACGACCGCGGGCAGGGGCCCCGCGGTCTCAGGAAAAGGCAAATCCCCCAGAGGGCCGCTTACTTCTTGGCCGCTGGCGGGGCGACTTCGCCGGGAGCGGTCGACTTGGGCACGTCGATCGTCTGATTGAGGAGCGGATCCTCCCCCTTGGCGGCTTCCGCCTTTTTCATGGCGGCCTGTCGTGTGGCAGCCTGTTCCAAGCCGTCGAGGATCTCTTTCGTCCTGTCGTCGGCCTGGACGTCTTTCGGAGGCGCGAAGACAAATTCCTGATCGGCCACGGGGGCGTTGAGCTTGACGTCGGAATAAATGAGCTCGATCCGGGTCAAGAGTGGCTTCTGAATCGATCGGAGGGAACCGATCCGCTTGCCGTTGGGCCCGGTTGGTCGGGTGTCTTCGAGGATTGGCGACGTTTGCTGCCCGACGAGCATGACCTTGTAGGGCCAGTAATCGTCCTCACCGAGGTAGACGGTCACCAAGCTTGGGACATAGGACGGCAGCCGCATGGCCGGGGGGAGCGGTTGCAAGTTGGGAGCAACGAGTCCTTCATGGTTTGTCCAGTTTCCCCGGATGATCCAGACCGGCCGACCGTCAAGAGTTCCCTTGGTTTTCTGGTCGAACGTGATCGTCTTGCGGAGGCCGACCAGGAGGGCGTCGGGTCCGGCAAAGCCGAGTTGGATCGTGATTCGTTCGCGCATCTCCTCGTCGAGATCAATTCCCCTCAACTTGGCCAGGATCGCTCCCGCCTCGAGTTTGCGATAGATCTGGGTCTCGAAAACTTTTTGGTATTCCCAGAACGTGGTGCCGTCGCAAACCTGCTGGATGAGGCCTGAGGAATCGGGCAGGTCGTGGACCTCGAGTTTGAGGAAGAACCGGTCCTTGGAAGCCTTGCGGTATCGGCCCTTGATCACGAATTTCTGGTCGAGCATCGCGACTTTTTCGACGAGCTCGGCCGAGACCGAATTGAGGGCCTTGACCTTACTAATGGCCTCGTCGAGCAGGGTCTCGGCCTCGGTCGGAGGCGCGGGCTTGACCGGCGTCGCCCCCGCACCGGCGGGGGGGCCGCCCGCTTGGTTTGGGACGGGCTGGGGCGGCTGCCCATGCGCCTGGAATAGTCCCGACAGAGCGACTGCGATCACGGTCGCGGGGAAGATCCGATTTTTGGGCATGGTAGGGATGTAGGGCTTTTCCTCAAGGGTCGGAAAGGAATGCCCGATCATATCGCTAGGCGTCATACGACGCAAGGCCGGCCAAGGGGGTCGAGAGGTGCACGGCGGAGCCGTACGCTCGCATTCTTTTGGTGTCCGGTCTCCCTCACCCGCGAGGGGCCTCGTCAATGGGCGAGGCGGTTGCGGCGGTTCCGGAACGATGGTGAGTTTTTCCCCGATCGGCGTTCGCCCTTGCTTTGGCGACGGCCGGCCTCGGTCGCGGATGTTGGAGAATATCCATGCATACGATCGGATTGCTGATCCTGGCGGCGGCGACCGCTGGGGACGGATATGGTTACAGTAAACCCAATGTGGGTTTGAAGAAGCTCTTTCGCCCGCATGTGGTGATGCACGGTCCGCCCCCGCCGGGTGGCATGATCGGCCAGAATGGCGCAGCCGGTATGGGCTGTGCGCATGGCCATCCCGGTTGCGACGGCGGCCCGAGCTGCATGGGACCGGGCGGTCCCGGCGGTGGACCGGGCGGTCCCGGTGGACCCGGTGCTCAGGCAGGACGGCGGTTCCCCAACGTCCGGAGCCAGATCTACTTCCTTGACCCTGATACCATGAAGATCGGCTGGCAGACCGGCACCGGCGGACCCGACCGGGTCTACGTCCCGGCCCAGCTCACGGTTCCGGCTCGTTATAACTTCATGCAGGGGTATATCTATCGCCTGAAGTTGACGGACATCCCGGGCCGGCCCGGCGTTCAGCTCTACCCGACGCTCGAGGTTGCCCCTTCGACGCCGCAGACCGACGCCTACCTGACCCACAACCCGATTCCGGTCCAGTTCACGGCCGAAGATTTCGACCAGGTGGTCGACGGCGGGAACTTCGTGACCAAGGTCATCTACCTGCCCGATCCCAAGTTCCAGGAACTGGCGATCGCCGGGGTGGAAACCCTGGTCTCGACCCGGCTGGAACCCGGTGTCGACCCGATCCTCGAGGCCGATAAGCGAGGGACCATCCTCCTGATCGTCCGGGTCGGTGCGATCGACCTTGAGATGCCCGGCTCGGGATCGACGGTCCCCTCGAACGTGATCGGCGGCGTGACCACGGCGCCCGGAACGGTCCTGGCTCCTGGCTCGCTTCCCCCCGGCACGCTTCCCTCGGGAATCGTCTCGCAACCGGCCCTTGAGAACGTGCCGCTGGAAGCGGCTCCGGTCTCGCCGGCCCCGGCTCCCCCTCCGGCTCCCGCTCCGGCTCCCGCCCCGGCCCCAGAGCCAGCGGCGCCGCCGACCGACACGGTGCCTCCGCCCGGCAATCCCTGATCGCGGCTGAGGAGCTCCGGCTCCAACCCTCGTGACTCACCATCGCCCCGGCGGTCGCGTGCTCGAACCGCGATCCGCCGGGGTTTTTCGCACGCCTCGGCGAGGACGTGCGCCGCTCAACGGGCGGCCCGGCCAGCCCAAGGAGCGGACCAAGCCGCCGAGAGACACCCCGGCACCAAATGGGTGCGCCTTCGCGACTCGGGAGATCGCGATCCCCTGGTCCAACGAATCAAGGAAATGAAGAGATGAGCCTTCAGGGAACAATCCGCCGCACCGGCAGCCGGACGGCGCGCCTTGCATGGCCGCTCGGGGTTGCGGTCGCCATCGCCATTGCCCTCGGCCCGATCCGGGGCCAGGCCCAGTCGTTTGCGCCGACACCTCCGTCTTCGCCCGCGGCCCCGGCCCCGGCTCCGACTCCGGCCCCCACTTCGTTGTCGTCCGAGGCTTCCCCCTCCGAGCCCGGTACGGTCGTGCTGGAACCTGGGGTGGGTGTGCCCGTCCTCCCTCCCAACATCCAGGTGGTTCGCTTTCGGGTGCCCGAGGGAGCGCATGTCGAAGTGCTCGGCCCCGCTCCCGAACCGATTAACTTCACCGCGGCCACGGGTCCGGTAGAGGGCGTCGTCGGGTTGAAGGTCGGAGTCGGTTACCGGCTTCGGCTCTGGGATTTACCCGGCCGGCCCGACGCGGAACTGTTTCCCGTCATTGAGGTCGTGGGCCACCTCCATCGACCGGCCGGGATGGATCCGGTCAAGTTTCCCATCCAGGTCCACTTCAGTGAAGATGACTTTCTCGATGCCGTCGACCACGGCCGGCTCGTGACCCAGGTCGTCTACCTCGAAGACCCCGAGCAGGCGTTGCCGATCAGCTTGCCCAAGGGCGAGATCCCGATCGTAACGCTCACCCCGTCGGAGGATCCGCTCCGCGTGGGCGCGGCCCTGGGGCGCGTCATGGCGATCATGCGAATCGGTGGCCGTAAGCCGTCCCTTGATGAGCTGAACGGTGAGCGAATCTACGGCCCCGGAATGGTCCCGTCGGGACCCGACCACTGTCCGTTCTCGGGTTCGGATGGCGGGGCGTGCAAGCTCCCTTGCGGCCCGGTGCGGGGAACGCCACCACCTCCCGGCCGCCCTTGGATCCCCCGCGACGAATACCTCTGCGACGGCGGTGACCACGCCGAGCCGGCCCACTTCGGCGGCGACGGTGGTTTGCTCGGCATCGACCCGCGCGACGCGGTCATCCAGTTCTCGGACGCCAAACGCCCACGGATCTTGCCGACCAACATGGTCTGTGTTTATGCGCCTCGGTTTGCCGAGGTTCGCCTCAGCGTCGGGCCCAACGAGGCCTTGGCCGTCGAAGGACCCCGTCGCGCCGAGATCGTCGAGGCCCAGGCGGCCCTCATGGTCAAGCAGGATGCGAAGCGGCTCGTCAAGAACGAGGCGGCCGAGGCCAGCCGGCATCGGGCTCGTGCCTCGGGCATGGCCAGCCGCGTCTTCGCCGGAGCGCACTCCGAGATTCGCGTGCTCAACGGATTTAGCATCATGACCCATATCGCGGGCGCACGCCTGGTTCAAGGCCCCGAGCAGTCGAGCAACCGCCAGAAGACAATCAGTCTCCGCGAGGATATTAAAGCACTTGGAATCAAGACGGCCGAGAGCGCCGTGGTGACCGGGATCGTGGAAGGGGCGGGCCAGACGGTCATGACCTGGACTCCGCGCGAGACGGTGGGGGTCGAAGAACCTCCCAAGAAACCGGGACTGGCCGTGATCAAACGGGTCAGCGCGGGTGAGGCCGAACAGGGAGACACCCTCACCTTCGTCATTCAGTTCCGCAACATGGGCAATACGCCGATCCGCTCGGTCTCGGTGATCGACAGCCTTTTGCCGCGGTTCGGATACGTCACCGGCAGTTCCGAGGGGCCGAAGGGCACCGTCTTTACCGCGGGTGAAAACAAGGTTGGATCGACCGAACTTCGCTGGGATCTCCCCGGCTCGATCGCTCCGGGGGTCGAAGGGTTCGTGACGTTCAAGGCGGTCGTGCGCTAGCGTCTCGTCAATCCTCGATGGACGGGGGGGGCGTTGTGCAGTCCTCCTCCACACTTGCCATACGGTCAGGCTTTGTTCCCCCCCCAACGGGGCAGGCCAAGTCAGCCCGGGGCAACGCCAGGAAAGAGGTTCTCGAGTCAGAACAGTCCGAGCCCAGAGAGGCGGCCCGTGGGGATTAGGCCGTACTCTCAGGGCTTGATCTGAAGCGACGACGCACAGCGAGTGCTACGTCCATCGCGCACAGTATTTATTCAACGACCCGCCAGAGAGCGAGGAATCACCCTCGTTCCCACGGTCACCCGCTATGCATTACCCACAAGTGGGGGTCTGGCCCGGTGTCCAGCAAGGGTGATCGGCGCAAGTGCTTGAGAGTCCTCCAGTTGTGGCATCCAGCTCGGGCCACAGCCCCCTTCCGTAACCTCCGGATTGCTAACGACTTACGACTTGTGGGTAAGGCATAGCGGTCCCCCGTGGGAACGAGTCGCGCGAGGCTTCCTAGCCCTGGATCGGGTCGTTGTATTTATTGTGAGACGCTCTTGGTGCTGCTGCGGGGTGGAGCGGTCGCACTCGACTCATTTACTTTCAACTGATTCGTCTGATTCCGCCTGTTTTTTTTCTCTGTAGCATACATGTGAGGTATCATGCTGTTGTGCTTTGATCGCTGGGTTATTGCGGCCGCGTGGCCATAGTAAACCACGTGGACATTGAAAACGGAGAGTCAGGCCATGAGTTTTGTCGATGACGTGGAATCCAACCCCTATGCGGCACCGAAGGGGGCGCCGGGGGCGTTGGGGAATATTGCGCTCGCTAACGTGGAATACGCGGGATTTTGGGTTCGTTTTGTGGCGGTGGTAATTGACGGGATCGTCTTGTTCGTTCTCAACCTGATTGTCAGCTTCGCGATAATCTTCGCCGGGGTGGCGATGAAGATGGATCCCGTAATCGCGTGGCTGATCTCTTGCTTTTTCTCGGCCATTATCCAGATCGGCTATTTCCCGCTCATGCATAGCGCCGAGAGGCAAGCCACTTACGGAAAGCTGGCGATGGGTATCAAGGTGACTGACCTCCGAGGTCGCCGGATCACTTTCGGACGGGCATTGGGACGCGAGTTCGCCAAGTTCCTTTCGGCCATCATCTTCTTGATCGGCTACATCATGGCGGCGTTCACCGAACGGAAACAGACGCTCCACGACATGATTGCCGGCACCTTGGTCATCAAGGCGTGATGACCTGTGTCGCTCGAGACGGTGCGAAAATCCAGGCAGCCGTGTCCCAAGGTTGTTTAACCCGCCTTGAACTGGCATAATGTCGTCGCAACGTCTTAAAATGGATGTTTGCCAGGCTGCCAAACTTGCGCAGTCTGGTTCCCTCCCCTGCCAGTGGTCCCTGTTCCGAGGTGGCCATGCTTCGCATTCTCGGTGGTCCGAAGCGCTTCTGCAATGGAATGACGCGTCGTGACCTTCTCCAGGTCAGTTCGCTCGGACTGATGGGCCTTGGGTTCGCGGGACGAGGTGCCGTCCGCTCGGCTGCGGCCGCGCCGTTGGCCACGGCCGGTCAATTCGGCCAGGCGAAGGCATGCATCTTCCTCTTTCTCTATGGGTCGCCCAGCCAGCTCGAGACGTTCGACCCCAAGCCCGACGCCCCCGAGGAAATTCGAGGTGAGCTGAAGTCGATCGCCTCGAGCGTTCCGGGACTTGACGTCTGTGAGCTTTTGCCTCGGATGGCGAAAGTCATGGATAAGGTCACCGTGATCCGGTCGGTCTCGCACCCGTACCCGCTCCACGGCGTCGCCTACGCAACGACCGGGATTCCGCGGATCGATGCTCCGATGGAGCTGAATCCGCGCGGCGAGGGGCACTATCCGTACATCGGGTCCGTCATCGATTACGTCGAACGCGCAAAGGCGGGGACGACCCAGCCTGACGTGCCGAATAACCTCGTGCTCCCCTGGGCGTTCAGCAGCCAGCGGGTGGGTGAAGTCGCGCGGGCTGGTCCCTACGGCGGCTTCCTCGGCCAGTCCTACGACCCCGTTTCGGCCGAATTTGTCGGTAAGGCCACCAAGAAGGCCTCGAAGACGCTTGCCGACAAGACCTGGAACGACTTCGAGCCGTACCGAGGGGTCACCCCCGAGAGCCGGTTCCAACTCGGTTCGGTCTCGAGTCTCGGCCCCGACCTGACGTTCGACCGGCTCGACCGCCGTCGCAACCTCCTCGAGCAGTTCGAGCAGACCCGCCGGGCCCTCGACTCAGGCACCGAAGGGTCGGGCATCGATCATTATCGCGCGATGGCGTACAACCTGCTCAGCTCCGATCGGCTTCGAAATGCGTTTGACCTCGACCAGGAGACCGCCGCGACGCGCGAGCTCTACGGCATGACCCTGTTCGGTCAGGCGGCCCTGACCTCGCGACGCCTGGTCGAGGCGGGGGGCCGGTTCATCACCGCCTTCTGGGACGAGTACGGCCTGGCGGGAACCGGCTGGGATACCCACTGGGACCACTTCCCCCGAATGAAAGATGAGCTCCTGCCGGGACTCGACCAGACGCTCTCCGGGCTCTTGCTCGACCTCGACGGCCGTGGCATGCTCGACGAGACGCTCGTCGTCTGTCTGAGCGAGCATGGCCGGACGCCGATTCTGAGCCAGGGCAGGGGGGGAGGCCGCGACCACTGGTCGCGGTGCTACTCCGTCTTGATGGCGGGCGGCGGCGTGGCGCGGGGACGCGTCGTCGGCCGTTCCGACAAGATCGCCAGTGACCCGGTCGAGCGTAAGGTCTCTCCCAAGGACATCCTCGCCACGATTTACCACCTGATGGGAGTCGACCCCGGGACCATGCTCGTCGATAAGCAAGGGCGTCCGATGGCCCTCATGCCCGACAGCGAGGTTGTGACCGACGTGCTCGCCTGAGCGAGCCTGAGTGGCCTTTGTCCTGGCTTGGCTTCGCGAATTCCTGGAGAGCTCGGGGATGGCTTTGGAACCGTACATCGACGCACATTCACACATCTGGACGCCTGACGTCGCGCACTATCCGCTGGCCAAGGGGTTCACGGTCGCCGACATGCAACCGCGGTCGTTCACGGCCGAGGAGTTGCTCGCTCAGTGCCGGCCGGCCGGAGTGGGGCGGGTCAACCTGATCCAGATGAGCTATTATGAGTTTGACAACTCGTACATGCTCGACATGATCAAGCTCTATCCCGACCGGTTCGTCGGTACGGGAATCGTCGATCCGCTCGCGCCCCAACCCGACGAGGCGATGCGGGCGTTGCGACCCAAGGGGGTTCGCGCCTTCCGAATCGCCCCGAACTACAGCAAGTTGCCCCCCGCACGCTGGCTCGAGCCCGCCGGCTATGCCGCCATGTTCGCCGCCGCCGCTGAGACCAAGCAGGCCCTGAGCTGCCTGATCGACCCCAACGGCTTCCCCGAAGTCGATCGGATGTGCACAAAATTCCCCGAGACCACGGTGATCATCGATCACCTTGGCAGGATCGGGGTCGACGGCACGATCAAGGCCGAGCAGGTCGACGCCCTCTGTGCCCTGGCCAAGCATCCCAAGGTGCTGGTCAAAGTGGGGGCGTTCTATGCCCTCGGGAAGAAAGCGGCCCCGTACCTCGACCTGGCCCCGCTGATCCGGTCGGTCGTTCACGCGTTTGGCGCCAAGCGCTGCATGTGGGAGACGGACTGTCCGTTCCAAGTCGATCGGGACAAGTACAGCGACAGCGTCGACCTGATTCGCACCCGGCTCGATTTCCTGACCCCCGAAGACCGCGACTGGATGCTTACCCGCACGGCCGAACAAACTCTGTTTCAGCCTCTCAGCTAGAGCGGTTTTCCGTTGCAATGCGCCAGCCGGGAACCGCTTTAGCAGGTGGACTTGGTCTACCTTGATATTGAATCATGTGCAAGCCAAGGGTCCCACGGGTTGGACTCAACCCGTGAGCCAAAAACCTGGGCGATCGCTCACGGGTTGAGTCCAGCCCGTGGCACCCAACGTCGATTACTGATGCCTCATCCTACTGCACTCATGTGCTTGTTTAGCAAGGCTTTCTGTTCCTGAGTCAGGGTGTGGAGCACAGGCGGTTTCGGCGGCTTATGCGGTTTGCGACGAGGCCACTTGCGTGTGGCTTTCGGGCTCTTCTGCTTCCGGCACCCGGCGCGGCAGCCCGCGAGTCGCTTGTGGTAACACTTGGCCTTGGGTTTCACGGCCGCGTCGATCTCCTTGCGGATCTCGATCAGAACTTTGCGGGGGCTGATCACTGGGCCATCGGTCGCCGACGCCGACGCCGGCCGAAGCGCCAGGTCGGCATGCGCCAGGAGGATCTGCGTGGCCAGCAGTGACAACTCGGCCTCGCGATGCACCAAGGCCACCGTGCGGCTAGCGAGTTTCAATTTATTGATTATACGCTTGTATGTGCGAAATAGTCCTTCATTACGCCATCTCCAGCGGTAGAATTTGGCGGCCGTCGCCGCCGACATCCGGGCTGGGTCGAGGACGTCGGTCAGGAGCCAGACGTCGCGTTTGACCGACCCCTTACCCTTGCCCTTGGCCGGGATCCGGATCAAGCGGCATTGGATCGGCGCTTCCCCTTTCTTCTGGACATAGTTCGGCCAGTACAAGACAGGGCCTTCGGTCCAATCCTCCAGGTTCGCCACTTCGAGGGTGTAGAGGTCGACCCGCGACGACATCCGGAACAGGAACGATCGCTTGACACCGAGGATCGCCCGGACCAGATCGAAGCCCATATAAGCGGCGTCGCAGACGATCAGGGCCTCGGGCGAGAGGGTGGCGAGCAAGTGCCTCAAATGCTCTTGCTCGGCCGCGGTGCCCGGGCCGAGTCGCCACGACCAAAGCAGTCCCGTGGGCAAGTGGACGAACGCCGTCAGCCAGACGTTGGGGGCCGCGTCGTTCTTGCCGGCCTGCCCGAGTCCCCGTTCCAACTCGGGGGTGCGGGGGCACTCGATCCGCGAGCCGTCGCAGCCCATCGGCTCGAAGCCGTCGACAATCCGCCGCGACCCCAGTCGGGCGTGGATCTGTTGCCGAACCCCCGCGGCCAACGCCCTGAGTTGTCGCATGGGGACGCGTCGCATCGCTTTCTGGAAGCCGACGAGGGTCTTTCCCGGGCGTCTTCGCGACTCATGGCAGGCGACGTAGTATCCCCGGGCCTTCTCAAACCTCTCGGACTCGGAGTCGCCGGTGGCCCAGGTCATGGCGAGCATGACCACGACCAGTGGCTGGAGATCCCACCGCGGCGCCGACCGCCTTTGAGGAACAACCCCTCGGGCTTGCTTCCAGACCGTCGGGGTGAGAAACTGTCGGACATAGCCGATCAACGACTGCGGTTGCTGCAAGCCTTGCAGCGTCCGAGCTGCCTTCATCGCCGTTCTTCCTCAATCCAGGTGAGTGCCGGTTGCTAGCCGCACCCATCATGACGAAGAACGGCGATTTTTTGCCCCCCCTTCTCTCGAACGAACCGCAGCCACGGAGCGGCAGTAATTCTCTGGTCCGGTGAGAGTTACATCCGTTGTTGACGACGCCGAGTTACTGACGTTGCGTGGCACCCGCAGTCGTTGCGTCCCTCCGATCGCCCATGTCTCACGCCGTAAGCGGCCGCCGGGATCGGCACGCGCCGTCAGCGCTCCGGGCCGGGGACCATCACCATCCACCCGAGGCCGAAGCGGTCGGTCAGCATCCCGTAGCACGGCGACCAGAAGGTCTTCGAGAGCGGCATCTGGACGCTGCCCTCATTGGCCAGGGCGTCGAATGCTTTGTGGGCCTCGGCCTCGGTCGGGACGGAGAGCGCCAGGCGGAGCCCGTCGAAGTTCGATGAGTTGTCGTCGCATCCGTCGGACGCCATGAGCGGGATGCCGAGCACGCGAAACGAAGCATGCATCACTTTCTTCTCGAAGCCCGCCTGGAGCATTCCGGGCGGCGGCGGTTCCGGGCTCTCGTCGAACCGCATGAGCAACTCGACCTCCGCGCCGAGCGCCTTGCGATAGAACTCGAGGGCCTCCTCGCAGCGGCCGCCGAAGAAGAGGTACGGGGTAATGGCGGTTCCGGACATGCTCTCACCTTTTTTTGGGTTTGGTCGTTTTCAGGGCGGACTGAGGAGTTGCGCTCGTGCTGCGGTCTCGCTCCTCATGGGGTCGATCGGCGGGTCTGGAAATCGACAGCCGATCACGAAGCCGGCGTCGATTTTTCTTCGAAGCCCCCGATGCATCGAAGAGCAGTCGGACCTCGACCGCCCACCAGCCCGAGTTACCACATCGCCCGCTCGTCGGTGAATGGGTGAACGGGGCCGTCGCGTTTCGGCTTGGGAAGCGCCTGGAGGACGGCCGAGGCGAGGCGGAGGTCGGCCTGGGACGTGATCTTGAGGTTCAAGGACGTGCTCTCGACCACCGCGCACGATTGGCCGAGGGCTTCGACGAGCTGAGTGTCGTCGGTCACGTCGGCCCCGAGCTGCGCCCGATTCGCGTAGGCCTGGAGAAGGAGCTCGCGGCGGAAGACTTGCGGTGTTTGCGCCAGGTAGAGATCGCGCCTCGGGACGGTCTCGGTGGTGTGCCGGTCGGCTCCGACTCGCTTGATCGTATCGGCGACCGGGACGGCCAAGAGTGCGGCGCCATGTTCCCGGGCCGCCGCAAAGACCGCGTCGATCTGGTCGGCGGTCACGCACGGGCGAGCCGCGTCGTGAATCGCCACGAACTCGCAATCGGGTTCGAGGATCTCCAACGCCTTGGCAATCGAGTCGGACCGCTCCGCGCCTCCCTCAATGACTCGGATGTTCAAGAAGGCGACGCTGGCCCGGAACCGCAACTCGAAGAGCTCGCGATCTTCGGGGGCGATCACGACAATGGTCTGCCCGACGTCGTCACGATTGACGAACGGCTCGGCCGCGCGGAGCCAGACCGCGCGGCCGTCGAGCTCGGCGAACACCTTCTTCTGCTTCGCGTTGCCGAACCGCGTCGAACGCCCCGCGGCCGGGAGAATCACGGCGAACTTACCCATCGATCGGCCCCTTTGATTTCGGTGGTCGGGTGTGATTCCGACCCGAGACCCTGAATGTTGGCCCCGGAACGCCGTGTTGTCAACGACGAGAACCAAGGCGGAGAGATCGCCGAGCCACCGGCGAATTTGTTTGCCCACCCGGCCGGGTCAGGAGATGCTGAAGGAACGAGCGGCGGGAAGTGGAGTCCAGTCGATCCGGCTCGACCGGGACGGACCGGTCTCCCAGGACCGCCGATTCGTTCATCCAATCAAGGAGAGGAAGGGCGATGGAGTGTCTCGGGCCGCAATGTGCTTCGATGCTGCTGGACTGGATCAAGGAGCGGAGCCAGTCGTCGACGGCTTCCCAGGGGCCGGAGTCGCCGTCGTCGTCCTCGTCCGGGAACCGCCAGGGCTTGCTCTGGACGAGCCTCCCGTATCAGGACGAGGCGCCGACGATCCGCTCGGCCGATGAACTCGCCGGGGCGTTCGAGCATTTGCACTATGCCGTGTTCCGGAGGTATCAGAACCAGTTGACCCGGGCCGAACGGGCGCGACTCGACAATACGATCCGGAACGTCCTGTTCAAGATCGAACGCTACGTTGACCGCCTCGAAGGCAATGAACGCAAGGAAGTTGAGCATGCGTTGCACGAGGTTCGGGACGAAGTGCGCGAGGCGCGCGAGCGCGCCGAGCGGCTCCGGCTCCAGGCCAAGCGGGCCGACCTGAAACTGGCGCAGCTCGGAACGTTGACCCCCGAAGGCTTTGAAGAATTCGTGGCCGAGGTCTTTGAAGCGCTCGGTTACGAGGTCGAGGTGGTCGGGGGAACCGGTGACCAAGGGGCCGACCTCCGCGTGAAACGCGAGGGACTGCTCGGGGTCGTCCAATGCAAATACCAGAGCCGCGGTGTCGTGGGCTCGCCCGAACTTCAAAAGTTTCTGGGAACGATCCACCACACGCGCAGCCACAAAGGATTCTTTGTCACGACACGCACGTTCTCACTGGCGGCCGAAAAGTTCGTCGCCGACCACCCGATCGAACTGATTGACGGCCCCCGACTGGTCGAACTGGTTCAGGATGCCATTGGTCCCGGTTCCTCTCGAGAACCCGAACCGGTATGGTTTTAATCCCAATGGGTCGCCATACGAGCGATATCTAAACCATGTCCGCCAGTGGAATCAAGAATATGGCGCGAAACTTGCACTGAGGTCGTTGTGTCGTTGTGTGAGAGAGAGGAGTATGCCGTTACGTATGCTCCTTGGTCGGACTCGGGCCCAAGATGAACGTAGAAGTAACGAAGAAATAAACTTGACTGGGGATAGGACCACGGTTTAGCTTGAGTTCGCCCGGGAGGAGTCCGCGCAACAGTGGTGATCCCCAGCCATGGAGGGATTCAATGGCCATATGCAACTCGAAGACTCCGCTTCGCTCCCTGGAACTGCCCAACGAGTTCGAAGACTTGTCGGGCCTGCTCCAGACTGATTTGAAGGTCATCGTCTCGGCGCTCGTCGACCGGGCAGGAGAACGCCTGCTCTTGACCCGTCGCGAGACCCAGCAACTCCGACGCACCCTCTGGAACAATTTGACTCAGGCCGTCAATGATGCGGTCGAACCGCTCTCGGCGGACCGCCGCTGACGGCTCGTTGCCTTTCTTTTTATGAAGTGATGCCCTTTCTGGTGATCGCCTAGCTCGCTCATGTCGAGCGAGCTGGACTTGTGAATCCCATGAACCCCCTTCCCACATCGCGAATCGTCTTGGGCGTGACCGGCTCGGTGGCCGCCGTGCGGACCCCCGCGCTGTACGCGTCGCTCCGCGCCTCAGGGCATGCCGTGCGCGTGGTATCGACCGAACCTGCGCTCCACTTTTTCGATCCCGCGGAGCTCGTGCGCGACGCGTCGGATCCGCTGGGAGGTCCGCTCTTTCGGGATGCCGACGAGTGGACCGGCGCCGGCCGACGCTACCAACGCGATGACCCGGTCCTTCACATTGCGTTCCGTCAGTGGGCCGACCTCTTGATCGTGGCCCCGCTCGATGCCAACAGTCTGGCGAAATTCGCGCTCGGGCTATCGGATAACTTTTTGACTTGCCTGTTCCGGGCCTGGGATTTCACCAAGCCCGTGATCCTGGCACCCGCGATGAATACGTTGATGTGGCAGAGCCCGGTGACGTTGCGCCACCTGCGCCAACTCCTCGAAGACCGTGGCGACGGCCCGGTCGAGGCCGGCTGGGATCTCAACCAGGCGGCCGAAGTCTTTGCGAGGCAGGCGCCTCGACTCGTGCTCGTCCCCCCGCAGGCCAAGCGGCTCGCCTGTGGCGACGTCGGGCTCGGCGCCATGGCGGAAGTCGCCACCATTGCCGAGGCGGTACGGCAATGGAGTTTGCTCACAAATCAATCGTGAGCAGATCATTGTCGCCTCGGTCTTGTCAGCCACCCGATTTTTGGTTTTGTTCGCAAAATTGGATTTGCGCAACATGTGGCGTGGCGATGGTCCTCGCTTGAACCGAGCCGCGCAACGGAGCGTAGCGGAGTCAGCGAATCGGTCTCGTTCGGCCTCACGGAACGTCAATCGGTGATCGCTTACTCGGCTGCGCTGTGTGCGCGGCTCGGATTAAGAAGCAGCGGCCCAGCGAACGGGACCACTTCTTCCTCGCTTGAACGTGGCGAGGCGTCCGCCGTCCGGGCGAAACGCCACACACTCGCAGATGCCGGTGTGTCCGCGGAGGCCGATTACCTCCCGGCGTTTGCAGTAGCTCGCCCCCCGCCTCGATGGTGATCACCGGGAGGCCGGCCCAACTTCCGTCCTCGCTCCGCACCCGGGCCGGAGCGATCGGAGTGGCCGGCATAGGTGGAATATTATCATGAGAATGAGTTTAATCCGCGGCTCCGAGGGGGCATCGCCACCCTCGGTCGTGGCGGCGATCCCCTGGCGACCGCTGGACGAGAATCTTGCCGGCCAGTGTCAATTGGATGTACGCGTTGGCCCCTCGCGACTCTAACAGACGGCTGGCTGGAGGATGAGGATGCAACTGAGGCAAATCGGTTTCCTGGTCGTGGCTTTCACTACGGCATATATCGCTGCTGGAGCTGTGTCCAACCTATTGCCTGCTGAATCGCGTGCGCTCGTCTTGCTGTGCCTGATTACGATGTTCTCGATGATCGGTTCGGCGTTCTCCAGGTCGCAGCCACGCAAGATGATTACGGCGGTGGTTGCAGCAACGGTGCTGGCAATGTTCGCGATCAACTGCTGGCGCCGGTGGTTCGATCCGATGGCGGCCGTCGGGCCGGTCCCGCGCTCTCTGGAAGCGGTTGCGTTGGTCGTGCTCAGTGTCATCAACATCGCGGCGGCCGCCCTTGTCGCAGCGGTTTTTTCAGCGGGGTGCCGGGTGTTTCGGTTCCGGTGGGTTGTGTTCGGTGTGACGGGAACGGTGCTGGTCGCCTTCTGTATGTGGGTGGCCAGGCGGGTTGAGGGAGTGAATTCACGCCAGGCGTTGCTGCGGCGTGTCGTCATGCTGGAACAATCCTCGGGTCGAATCGGCTGGGGCGAGCGCCAGGAATTGAGCACAACATTGGCGGTCCTTGGCCGTCAGCGAGAGGCGCGCGAGATTCCGCTTCTCCCCGAGGCCGTCGGACAGAAACCGTCGGACACGCCCGACACACCCGATCTGGTCCAGCCATTTGTGGTGACTCCGTGGCGAGACGCCATGACAAGGATCGCGGCGGAACACCGGCTGGTCCTGATCATGGAGGCTCATACCGTCACCGAAGATCGCGCGTGGATCGAACAGACTCTTGGGTTGTTTCGTGCGGCTGGGTTCACCCACTATTTCGCCGAGGCGATCGCCGAATCTGGCTCGACGCTGAAATCCCGCGGATATCCCACGTCGAGAACAGGGTTCTACACGCTCGATCCACGGTTCGGGAATCTGGTGCGGACGGCCTTGCGCCTTGGCTTCGAAGTCGGCGGCTATGACCTTGCGGACGGCGATTTCGGCAGGCGTGAAGAGTACCAGGCGGCCACGCTGGCTCAACAATTCGCCGCGCGACCGGACATCCGGATGGTGGTGCATGCCGGGCACGGCCACGTCTTCAAGCACGAAGTTTATAACGTCGGGCGATATATGGCTGCGAGACTCTGGAAGATGACAGGCGACGAACCGTTCACGATATGGCAATTGTCCAACGAGTTGCCGAATGATGTCTATCGTCATCTTGTCCGCCGGATCGGTCCGATCACTGAGCCCGTGATGCTGGTCCCGCCACCTCGGAACGTGACGGAAACGCTTTTCCCAGAGTCGTCAGTGCAACCTGCTGTCGATGCCATCGTGATTCATCCGCCTCGACTCGGGCAGGAGCCAATGGATCGGCACGGAGCATTCACCGATCAGATGACGAGAGTGCCTGGTGTATGGCTCGGCAACCAATGGCCCGTCGTGATCGCCGCCATTCCGGATGAGGAGCCCGACAATGCGATTGCGCTTGACCAAATCATGCTGCGCCGAGGCGAGACAGGTTTCGAACTGTGGCTCCCGCACGTCGACTGCACCATTCGTGTCTGGAGTCTCGATGGGCCGCTCAGCGTCAATGCGAACATCAAGACCACGCCAGTTCGCGTGAATCGATCCCATTGACGTCGTCCCAACAACAGACCCTCGTCCTGTTGGTCAAAGCGATGGCCGCTTATGTCAGGGGCCGTGACTAAGAGATCACGAGGCCCATGGAGGACGTCGGCTCCGGCGCGAAGCCGTGGCCGGGCCAAGTGGTCTGGACAATGGCGACCACTTCAACCTCCGCCGTGCTCGGCAGCTTGACAAACGCGATACCGTCTCAAGGAACTGCCGTCCGATTACGGTTTACCACCACTGGAATAGGGTGCATTTGTGCCGTGGGGCGAGTTCCGTGGCGGATCTGTCAGCATCAGAGGCGACGATCTCGACGTCGTACTCCTTGAGGTTGAAGCTCTTGATGATCGACTTGACAGTCTTTGCGTAGTTCTGTTTCGGCGCATAGGCTTCCCCGATTTCGTCGGCGAACTTGTCAGGATCGTCCTTAAAAGCCCAGGCGCTCTTGTAGACCGGGTTGTCCCGCAGGTTCTTGCCATACGCCATCGCCGCATCTTCCAGCGTCTTGAATTTCACAAATCCCTTGCTCGGGTCACCGCCAATGGCATGGCCGAACGCGGATTTGTTGGATAGGTTCCATCCCGATTCCAGGGCGCCCTGGGCGATGCAGAGCGAGACCGGTACGCCGTATTCGGCCCGGACCTTCCGGGCGATCGGGAGGATTCCCTCAATGAATGTTTCAACGTGCTTGGGCCGGGCCATAAGAACACTCCAACTTTGAACTCGAGGTCGGGGCAGACCGGGGGGGGCAGATCAAGCCGGAATCGTTGCAGCAGACCGGGGCTGCATCCCTTGGATTACGCATGCGCGGGGCGCCCGTGACGCGACCTCCTTGGGGGCGTCCGGCCCGTCGCAGGTGGATGCGATCGCGGCGTACCCTCTTTGGGGGCCTGACCGTCCTCTAGTCCGGCAGTCTGTTAACCGTCGGCCCTTCCCCGATAACGCCCCATGCCCCTTTCGCTCGCCTCCCTGCTCTAAACCACCCGTACGACACATGTTACGCACGCAACCGGCCCGGGCATTCTCGAAGCCCTCCTCTCGTTACGTCAGCATCGCACACATGAAATTCGTGGCCCCCGCCCGAATTTTCCTTGACGCCTGTAGATGCATTTACTCTGCTTGCAATCGTCAATTCACTAAGCATTCCCGATATAAAAGGCGTATGTCATGAACAGGCGATCCCGTGCCTTCCGCCCGAGCCTCACCACCGAATGCTTGGAGCCCCGTAGATTATTGGACGGCTCGATGCCGGCGGACTCTCCGACGGATGAGCAGTATGACGAAATCAAAGATGAGATCGATCAGTTCGGCAATTCGAGCGAGGCGTCCGTCGAACTCATCATCGCGGCGATGGACAGGTTCGACAAGGACGAAGAAATCGCGGTGATTAATGGTTTGCGCAACCAGTTCAACCAGGAAATTGATGGGAAGATCGCGGGCCGCCAGGCCTCCGTTGATCGGGCGACGGCTTTGAAGGCCAAGGTGGATCCTATTAACGCGGCAGTCGACGCCGCGTTCGTGGCCAATCCCGGCGATCCCACACTCCAAGCGGAAGCGAACAAGTGGGGGGAACTTGCGATCCAAGCATCGAATAACCTCACTTTAGCCAAGAAGGCGTTGCAGGACCTGAAGGATATCAAGACGGAGGTCAACCGTCTTGTGGATCAGGTAATCGCCAATATCAAGGGAACCGTGATCACGCTGGTTGACCCGGACGACCCCACAAATATTCAAACGTTCACTGAGTACACCAGCGAGGCTTATTATACAATTGTATGAGGAGGAAGTCATGCAATTCCGATTCAGGCTCCGCACGGCATTGCTCGCGGTGGCCTTGGTCGCAATCGCGGGGGCGGCAGTCCGATGGGGCGTAGCGATGAAGCATCGATCGCGGGCGTACCAGAGGGATGCGCTCTATCACGACCTCTCGCGACAGATCGCGACGTTCAAGCTCGACGACGATCTCTTCCCCAAGAGAAAACAGGAGGCGGCCCGCAAGTCGGCGGCATGGCACGCGAAGCGGCGTGACGTCTACTTGGAGGCAACCTCTCGTCCTTGGCGTCATGTACCCCCGGTTGCCGAGCCGAAGTTCGACTGACTCACCGCCCGGCACAACCAGCTTGACGCCTCGCGGGCCGTTGCCGCGAGGCGTTGCCGCTCTCGCGGCGAAATCCTTCGATCGCGTTCCGATCTGCCCCCCCCTCCCCGGAAACAGATCCTAAAACGCTCCCCATCCCAACCCATCCATCCCGGTGGACTTCACAACGCGCACGATCCCGGATGTGCCATGGGATTCCTGATGATCTACGTGGGCATTGTCCCACTCGCCTGCATCAACGTGGGCCTCCAGCGTTGCCAAGGCCGTGGGTCAGGTTGGTGGACCGCACTGACCGTTGCGTGGATTGCTGAGGGTGCCTGGGGGTGGTCGGCGGCTTCTTCTTCGAGTACCGGGCTTTGCCACAGCTCAGGGGCATTGACACTCCCATCCCCTCCGTCTTCTTCCACTGGGAGGGACTGCCTGGAGAAGAGGGCTGGGTGGATTTGGTTACTCCAGCCCCGTTGCTGTTTGCTGGGTTGAATGTCGCGATTCTCGGTTTGCTGGCGGCGTGGGCCTCGGTGCCAAGACAACTCGCGGCACCTGGGGCATGCCCCTCGCCATTGGAATCCCGAAAAAAAAAGGGCGGCCAGGGACAACAAGGTGCCCGGGCCGCCCAACGGGAAAGCCTCTGACTCTTGGGGGGAGACCGGATCAACGGTCTCCCACTCGGCTCACACGAACGGTCGCGCGGAGTTGCCATGCTCGAGGGGCTGGGGCAGGAGCGACTCTCCCATCAGGTACTCATCAATCGAGTGGGCGGCTTGCCGCCCTTCGGCGATCGCCCAGACGATCAGGCTCTGGCCGCGGGTCATGTCGCCCGCGGTGAAGACCTTATCGACGCTGGTGCGCTTGTCGGGGCCGGCCTTGACGTTGCCCATCCGGTCGAGCTCGACGCCCAACTGCTCGAGGAGACCCGTGCGTTGGGGGCCGACGAACCCCATGGCCAGCAAGACCAGGTCCGCGGGGTATTGCTTCTCGCTCCCCGGGATCTCGACGAACTGCGGCCGGCCGTTCTCGACTTTCATTTCGACGCGAACGGTTTCCAAAGCGGTCACGCGGCCATTCTCGCCGAGGAACCGCTTGGTGTTGATCGCGTATTCGCGACTGCCCCCTTCCTCGTGTGCGGAGGAGACCCGGAAGACGTTCGACCACTGCGGCCAAGGGTTGGTCGGCGTGCGGGTATCGGGCGGCCGGGGCACGATCTCGAACTGATGAACACTCTTGCAGCCATGGCGGTGGACGGTCCCCAAACAGTCGGCGCCGGTGTCGCCGCCGCCGATGATGATGACGTCCTTACCTTTGGCGGAAATGAAGTTCGCGTCGTCGATGACGTCGCCCGCGACCCGCTTGTTCTGGAGCGGGAGGAACGTCATGGCGAAGTGGATGCCATCGAGTGCGCGCCCTTCGATCGGGAGGTCGCGTCCGATGGTCGACCCACCGCACAGGCAGATCGCGTCGAACTCGGCGAGCAGTTGCTCGGCCGTGATCTCGACACCGACGTTGACGCCGGCCCGGAAGATCACCCCCTCGGCTTCCATCTGGGCGACCCGGCGATCGACGTGCTGCTTCTCCATCTTGAAGTCGGGGATGCCGTAGCGGAGCAGGCCGCCGATCCGGTCGTCGCGCTCGAAGACCGTGACCGTATGCCCGGCGCGGGCGAGTTGCTGCGCCGTGGCCAGTCCGGCAGGGCCGGAACCGACGACGGCCACGGTTTTGCCGGTCCGAACCTTGGGGGGCAGGGGAACGACCCAGCCCTCGGCCCAGGCCTTCTCGATGATGTTCGCCTCGACCTGCTTGATGGTCACGGGATCGCTATTGATCCCGAGAACGCAGGAGGCTTCGCAAGGCGCCGGGCAGAGCTTGCCGGTGAACTCGGGGAAGTTGTTGGTCGCGTGCAGACGCTCGAGCGCCAGGCGCCACTGATCGCGGTAGACCAGGTCGTTCCAGTCCGGGATCAGGTTGCCGAGCGGGCAGCCCTGGTGACAGAACGGGATCCCGCAATCCATGCACCGGGCCCCTTGGGCCCGGAGCTTGTCTTCGGCGAATGGGTTGTAGACCTCGAGGTAGTCATTGACCCGATCCGGGATCGGCCGCCGGGTCGGTAACTCGCGAGGGATCTCCATGAAACCGGTCGGCTTACCCACCTTTCACCTCCAATTGCAGCGCGTCCAGTCGCTTGGCTTCGGCCAGTTTCTTCTGTTCTTCGAGAACCCGGCGATAGTCGACGGGCATGACTTTCACGAACTTCTCGACGGCCCAGTCCCAGTCGCCAAGCAGCCGAGCGGCCACCTTGCTGCCGGTGTACCCCGCGTGCGAGAACAGCAAATCACGGATGATCTCGATATCCTCGGGCTCACGGAGCGGCTCGAGGTCGACCATTTCGAGGTTGCAACGCTGGGGGAAATCCCCCGACTCATCGAAGACGAACGCCGAACCTCCGCTCATGCCGGCGGCAAAGTTCCGCCCGGTCGGGCCGATGACGACGGCGATCCCCCCGGTCATGTATTCGCAGGCATGGTCGCCGGTCCCTTCCACCACGGCTCGGGCTCCGCTATTGCGGACGCAGAACCGTTCCCCTGCGCGACCGCGGAAGAAGGCCAGGCCGGTGGTCGCTCCATAGAGGGCGACGTTGCCGATCAGGACGTTGTCCTCGGGCACGAAGCTGGCGTTCTTGGGGGGATAAAGGATCAGCTTGCCGCCCGAGAGTCCCTTGCCGACGTAGTCGTTGGCGTCACCCTCGATGGACATCGTCATTCCGCGAGGAACGAACGCGCCAAAGCTCTGGCCGGCGGAGCCGCTGAACTTGATCTTGATCGTATCGTCGGGCAATCCGGCCGCGCCATACTTGCGGGTCAGCTCACTGCCGAGGATCGTCCCCACGGTCCGATTGACGTTGCGGATCGGCAGGTTGATCTCGACCGGCGTGCCGGACTCCAGGGCCGAGGCGGCCAGGACCAGCAGTTCCTGGTCGAGTGCCTTGTCGAGCCCGTGGTCCTGCGCGTGGATCTGGCGAACCGCGACGTCAGGGCCAATCGGCGCCCGGTAGAAGATGTTGCTGAAGTCGAGCCCGCGGGTCTTGTAGTGGTCGAGGGCCGGCTTCATGTCGAGCAAGTCGCTCCGCCCGATCATTTCGTCGACCGTGCGGAAACCGAGTTGGGCCATCAGCTCGCGGACTTCTTGGGCGATGAATCTGAAGAAGTTGACCACATGCTCAGCTTTGCCGGCGAACTTCTCGCGGAGCTTCGGGTTCTGGGTCGCGATCCCGACCGGGCAGGTGTCGAGGTGACAGACCCGCATCATGATGCAGCCCATCACGACCAGCGGCGCGGTTGCGAATCCATACTCCTCGGCCCCCAGCAGCGCGGCGATCACGATGTCGCGGCCGGTTTTCATCTGGCCGTCGGCCTGCACCACGATCCGGTCGCGGAGCCGGTTGAGCACGAGCGTCTGCTGGGTCTCGGCCAGCCCGAGTTCCCAGGGGATGCCGGCGTGCTTGAGCGAGGTGAGCGGGCTGGCCCCGGTTCCCCCGTCGAAGCCGCTGATCAGGACCACGTCGCTGTGCGCCTTGGCCACGCCCGCGGCGACCGTGCCGACGCCGACCTCGGCCACGAGCTTGACGCTGATCCGCGCTCTCGGGTTCGCATTCTTGAGGTCGTGGATCAGTTGCGCCAGGTCTTCGATCGAGTAGATGTCGTGGTGCGGGGGCGGGCTGATCAGGCCGACGCCGGGCGTCGAGTACCGGACCTTGGCGATCCAAGGGTAGACCTTGTGACCGGGGAGCTGTCCCCCTTCGCCGGGCTTCGCCCCTTGCGCCATCTTGATCTGAATCTCATCGGCGTTGACGAGGTACTCGCTCGTCACCCCGAAGCGGCCTGAGGCGACCTGCTTGATGGCGCTTCGCTTGCTGTCGCCGTTGGGCAGGGGGGTGAACCGGGCGGAGTCTTCGCCTCCTTCGCCGGTGTTGCTCTTGCCGCCGAGCCGATTCATGGCGATGGCCAAGGTCTCATGGGCCTCGCCGCTGATCGAGCCGTATGACATCGCTCCGCTGGCGAACCGCTTGAGGATCGCCTCGATCGGTTCGACTTCCTCGATCGGAACCGGGGTGCGGTCGTCGAACTTGAAGCGGAAGAGCCCGCGGAGCGTGCAGAGCCGCTCGTTCTGGTCGTCAATCAGCGACGTATACTTCTTGAAGATGTCGAATCGACCCGCCTGAGTGGCATGCTGGAGCCGGTACACGGTTTCGGGATTGAACAGGTGGAATTCCCCATCCCGGCGCCACTGGTACTGGCCCCCTTCTTCGAGGATCGTCGGCCCGACTTCGCGAGCATTGTAAGCGACCCGGTGGTGCGTCAGCGTCTCGTGGGCGATCTCCTCGAGTCCGACGCCGCCGATCCGCGACGCAGTCTTCTCGAAGTAGCGGTCGATGAACTCTTTGTTGAGCCCAATCGCCTCGAAGATCTGGGCGCCTCGATAGCTCTGGATGGTGCTGATGCCCATCTTGGACATCACCTTCACCACCCCCTTCTTGATCGCCTTGCGATAGCGATAGACCGCCTCGGCATGATTGATCTCGGGTCGGATCAGACCCTGATTGATCATGTCGTCAAGCGTTTCGAAGGCCACGTAGGGGTTGATCGAACCCGCTCCGTAGCCGAGCAGGAGCGCGAAGTGATGCACTTCGCGAGCGTCTCCGCACTCCATCACCACGCCGGCGCGGGACCGCAAGCCCCGGCGGACCAGGTGATGGTGCAGCCCCGCACAGGCCAGGAGCGAAGGGATCGGCGCGTTGTCGGCATCCACGCCCCGGTCGGTGAGGATCAGCAGGTTCGACCCCGCTTCGATCGCCGCGACCGCCTTCTCGAACATCTGGTCGAGCGACCGCTCCAGCCCGGCCGCCCCCTCGGCGGCGGGGAAGAGGATCGGCAGGACGGCCGACTTGAACCCGCGCCAACCTTCCAATTGCTTCAACTTCGCCATGTCGTCGTTGTCGAGGACCGGCAAGTCGAGGGCGATCTGACGGCAGCTCTCCGGGGTCGGTTGGAGCAGGTTCTCCTCGCCCCCTGCACCGGTCAAGACCGAGGTGACCAGCTCTTCGCGAATCGCGTCGAGCGGCGGGTTGGTCACCTGAGCGAACAACTGCTTGAAGTAGTTGAACAGCGGCTGGGAGCGGTCGGAAAGGACAGCCAACGGGGTGTCCGTCCCCATCGAGCCGAGCGATTCCTCGCCGTTGTTGCTCATCGGGCCGAGGATGAACTTCAGGTCCTCGAGCGTGTACCCGAACGCCAGTTGGCGGTGGAGCAAGGTTTCGTGGTCAGGACCGGGCACGTGAGGCGCGGGGGGCACCTCGGCGAGCGGGACCATGAACTCGCGGAGCCACTTGCCGTACGGCTTGGCCGTGGCGATCGAGTGCTTGAGCTCTTCGTCGTCGACGATCCGGCCTTCTTCGAGGTTGACCAGGAACATCTTGCCGGGCTCGAGCCGTCCCTTGAGGACGACGTCCTCGGGGGCGATGTCCAGGGCACCGACCTCGGAGGCCATGATCACCAGGCCGTCCTTCGTGACGACGTAGCGACTCGGCCGCAAGCCGTTCCGGTCCAGGACTGCGCCGATGTTCTTGCCGTCGGTGAAGCCGATCGACGCGGGTCCGTCCCACGCTTCCATCAAGCAAGTGTGATAGGCATAAAAATCCTTCTTGACCTGGGACATGGTCTCATGATTTTCCCAGGCTTCGGGGATCAGCATCATCATCGCGTGGGGCAGGCTGAAGCCCGACTTGACGAGCAGCTCGACCGCATTATCAAGGCATGCGGTATCGCTCAGGCCTTCACGAATGATCGGCAAGAGCTTCTTGACGTCGCCCGGCTCATAGAGATCCGACTCGAAGAGGGCTTCGCGGGCCCGCATCCAGTTGATGTTGCCTCGTAGCGTGTTGATCTCACCGTTGTGGGAGATCATCCGGTAGGGGTGCGCTAGCTCCCAGCTCGGGAACGTGTTGGTGCTGAACCGGGAATGGAAGAGACAGAGCGAGCTGCTGAGCAGCGGATCGTCGAGGTCGTCGGCGAAATAAGGTCCGACCTGGTTGGGGGTGAGCATCCCCTTATAGACCACGGTGCGGCACGATAGGCTCGAGAAGTAGAAGAACTTATGATCATCGAGGCCCGAGCGCTCGACCCGGGTCTCGAAGACTTTGCGGATGACGAACAGCTTGCGTTCGAACCGATCGGCGTCGGTCATGGTCGGCCCACGACCGATCAAGGCATGATACATGGTCGGTTCAACGGACCGGGCGCCGTCGCCGAGCAGCGAATTGTCGGTCTTGATCTTGCGCCAGCCGAGGAATTGCTGGCCTTCTTCGACGACGATCTGCTCGAACAGGCCCATGCCGAAGGCTTGTTGCTCGGGATCGGGCGAGGTGAAGAACGCGCCGACGCCGTACTCTTCGGCGGCCGGCAGTTCGATGCCAGCTTCCCGGCAGCGTGCGACGAGGAACTCGTGCGGGATCTGGATCAGGATCCCCGCGCCGTCGCCCGTGTTGTCCTCGCATCCACAAGCGCCGCGATGGTTCAGGTTGATCAGCGCCGTCAGGCCGTCGTGGACCAGCCTATGCGTTTTCCGCCCCTTGAGGTCGACCACGAAGCCGACGCCGCAGCTATCATGCTCGTACTGCGGGTCATAGAGGCCTTGTTGCTTGGGAGACCCTGAACTCATGATGACTCACCCCTCACGGCGCTATCCGTGACCTGGAACGATCGGGATCAACGGCACTGCAAACTCGTCGCACAAACCAAGCCGATCCAGCGGACACCACCCCACCGCTGCGGGTGCGGGCGCTGTCCCCGGGATCCTTCCCGACGCGCTGGTTTCAAGCGTTCGCGTCGCTACGTTCGGTTGGACTGGCGCTCGCACCGGTCGCGGCGCCGGCCGTCGCCGGAACACTCTCTTCAGTGGCTGTCAGCAGTTCCAGAAACCGCGACGCCGTCAAACCGAGTTGATGGCTCCGTCGGCGAATGATCGCCAGCGGACGTGTCAGCCGATGCGAAGGGTCCTGGCCATCAAGACGAACCGCGGTGAGCGATCCTGCCTTGACCTCGCGGGCCAGGGTCGGTGCGGGAAGAATGGCCACGCCGGCCGGGATCTCCACCGCCCGCTTGATGTTCTCGATGTTGTCGAATTCCACGGCGACCCGGACCTGGACGTCGTGATGGCGCAGGAACCGGTCGATCGCCCGCCGGATTGCTAAGTCGGCGTCAAAACCGACGAACGTCTCACCCTCGAGGTCGGCGACCGAGACGCTCGCGCACCCGGCAAACCGGTGACCGGGATGAACCGCCAAGACCATTTCTTCCTCCCGCCAGGGGGTGACCGTGAGGTCCGTCCACTTGCGAGGGAACGAGATCAGGCCGAGCTCCGCCTCTTCGGCCAAGACGCTTTCCACCACCCGCGTCGGGTGGAGGTACTCCAACTCCACGGTCGCGCCTGGGTAGAGCTCTCCAAACGTCCGGACATACTGACTCATGTGGTGCAAACCAATGGAATAAATCGAGGCGAGCCGCACCGTGCCGACCACGTTGTGGTCGTCTTCCAGTGCTTTGACCCGGTTCTCGACTTCCAGGTAGCGACCCACCAATTCTTTGCAGCCCTCGTAATAAACCTTGCCGTGCGGAGTCAGCACCCAGGGACGCTTCGATCGATCGATCAGCTTCACTCCCAAACGCGTCTCAAGCTGGTGGACGACCTGACTCGCCGACGACTGGGAGATCTGATTCTCCGCCGCACCGCGCGAAAAGCTGGCCCAACGCACCACGTCGCAAAAGATCTTGATCGATTCGAACTGCATGCCCTACATCTTGCCTATCGGCATTTCGCTGATACTGCGCTGAATGAGATATCGGAATTCATAATACTAAACCGAGTCCCCACCTCCGCCGTCAAGAGGGTTCTTCCAAAATAAACCGCTCGAGTGGCGTGGAGCGGGTGGGTTGAGGTCGGAGATTCGTGCCGCGGGCTGGCATACGGAACACGAACAGCAGGTTAGGGTTGGGGAGAATTTGCCATTTTCGCCCCGAGCCGTTGAGCCGCGTGAGAGAATCAGGAAAAGAGATGAGTCTTTTGTAATTCGTCTGAGTCGATCGAGAAGGTCGGTCCGCTGGGTGCGTTTGCAAGGCTCTCGAAACACGACGTCATGGAGGCGGTTGGATTCCCCCAAGGATTTCGGACAAGAGCGGGTGGGGAGGCCTTGGCCTCGAAAAAATAATTGCGAGAGGCGAGACACTTCTTTCGGATCGGGTGGTTTACTCCCCTCGAATCTCAGGTCGCGATGCTGCGGCAGGGGATCCTCTTCTTTTGGACGTTTCGACCCAACAAGAGTGAGCGCTTTGGTTCCGGTGGTGAGGATCCGCCTTGAGATCGATCGGCCCTACCTCTCCGCCAGGCCGATCGGATTCGAGGGCCGGGTTCCCGGAACGAACAACGGGGAAGGGCGTACGTGATGATCCGCAACACGATCACGGGGGCCTCGGTCGGCCTCTTACTGTTCGGCGTCCTGCTGGGCCTGACGCGCGCAGCCGATGACGAGGCCGATGAAGCCGAGGCCCGCGCCCAGAACGCCTTGTTCTACGGCGATCTCGACGGCGACGGTGCGCTCAGCCGGGACGAGTTTCAAACCCTGGTAGCGAATCGGCCGCAGTTCAAGGCCCGGCCCGAGATGATCAACCCGGTCTTCGCTCGTCTTGATTCCGACAAGAGTGGTTCGTTGTCGGTTCGCGAACTCGCGAAACTGGGAACGCTTCGTCCGGGCGGTCCGGGGCTCATGAAGAAGGCCGCGCGACCGCAGGCGAAGACGGGGGAAGCCAAGCCGAGCGACCCCCTGGGGAACCCGAAGCCGCAGGGGCCGATCACGCCCCAACAACTCGCCTTCTTCGAGACCAAGATCCGCCCGGCGCTCGTGACTTATTGTTATGAATGCCACGCCTCCTCGGCCAAGAAGATCAAGGGAGGACTCGTTCTCGACACCCGCGAGGGAATGCGAAGCGGAGGGGACAGCGGCCCCGCCGTCGCGGACGACCCAGGGGCCGCGAGCCTCCTCCTGCAGGCGATCCGGTACACGGACGACGACTTGAAGATGCCGCCCAAGCAGAAGCTCCCCGACGCGGTGATCGAGGATTTCGAGCGCTGGATCGCGATGGGAGCGCCCGACCCACGCAACGGCACGTCGTCGGTGGCGGCGAAGGCGATCGACGTCGAAGCGGGCCGCCGGTTCTGGGCGTTCCAGCCGCCAAAAAAGAGCGAACCGCCCGAGGTCAAGGACGAGGCCTGGCCGCGCTCCCCCATCGATCGCTTCCTCCTGGCCAAGCTCGAGGCGAACCGCCTCAAGCCGGGCGCCGATGCGGACAAACGCACCCTGATCCGCCGGGTCTCGTTCGACCTGATCGGTCTGCCCCCCACCGCCGCCGAAGTCACGGCCTTCCTCGACGATCAATCTCCGACCGCCTTCGAGAGCGTTGTCGACCGGCTCCTCGCTTCGCCTCGGTTCGGCGAGCGATGGGGCCGGCACTGGCTCGACGTCGCTCGCTTCGCCGAGTCGAGCGGCAAGCAGGTGAACATTAACTATCCCAACGCTTGGCGCTATCGTGATTATGTGATTGCCGCCCTGAATGAAGATAAGCCGTTCGACCGCTTCATCCGCGAGAACGTGGCGGGCGACCTGCTGCCGGCTAACGGAGACCGGCAACGCGCCGAGCAGCAGATCGCCACGGGCTTTCTCGCCCTCGGCCCCAAGTCGCACGTTGAACGCAACCCGTTGCAGTTCCGGATGGATCTGGTCGACGAACAGATCGACGCGACCTCGCAGGCGTTCCTCGGTTTGACGATCGCCTGCGCTCGCTGTCACGACCACAAGTTCGACCCGATCCCGCAGAGCGACTATTACGCACTGGCCGGAATCTTCCGGAGCACAGAGACCTGCTACGGGACGGTCCGGGTCATCCAGAATCCGAACGCGGCCGACCTGCTGACTCTCCCGAAAGATTCCGGCCAAGCCTCCGCCCAGGAACCTCTGACGGCCGAGGCGCGGGACCAACTCCAGCGGCAAATCGATCAGCTCAAGAAGACACGTGCCGACTTGATCAAAAATGGAAACCTGTTCGGCAATCAGCAAGGCCTGATGACGACGATCCGGCTCGCCTTACTCCAGAGTCGCCTGAACTCGTTTGAGTCCGACGGAACCCCGAAGTCGCGTGCCATGGGCGTGCGTGACCGGGATGCCGCGGTCGACAGCCCACTCTATCAACGCGGGGAGATCGACAAGCCGGGCGACGTGGTCCCGCGCGGCCTGGTGCGGGTGGTGAGCCGGGAGAACCCCGAGATTCGCCAAGGGAGCGGCCGCCTCGAGCTGGCGGACTGGCTGGCGTCCTCGAAAAATCCGCTGACGGCCCGGGTGTTCACCAATCGGGTCTGGCTCCATCTGTTCGGTCGCGGCCTGGTCCCGACCCCCGATAACTTCGGAGCGGCCGGTCAGCCGCCGAGTCACCCGGAATTGCTCGATACCCTCGCCGTTTCGTTCATGGAGGATGGCTGGTCCGTTAAACGGCTGATCCGTCAAGTGGTGCTCACGCGTGCCTATCAGATGGGGTCGGGTTTTGACGCCACCAACAACGAGGCCGACCCGGACAACGTCCTGGTCTGGCGGATGAGCAAGCGGAGGCTCGAAGGGGAGGCGCTCCGCGATGCGATGCTGGCGATCAGTGGTGAGCTCAAACTTGAGCCTCCCCAAGGATCTCCGGTCGCCCGCGCTGGGGAAGGAAACACCGCCCCGTTGCAACGGTTCGGAGGGAACTACGACTTGCGGCTCACCTGCCGCTCGGTCTACTTGCCGGTGATTCGCAATCACTTCTTGGAATCACTCGCGCTTTTTGATTTTGCCGACCCGAGTCTGGTGATCGCCCAACGTGCCACGACCACGGTCCCGGCGCAGGGATTGTACTTGCTGAATAGCCCGTTTGTGATTCGCCAGGCCGAGGCGCTCGCCGACGGCTTGCTCCGCGACGTTCCCAACGATGGCGATCGGATTGCCGAGGCCTATTTGCGGACCATCGGCCGGCCCCCCACCGCCCAGGAGCAGAGGGCGGCCCGGGCCTTCTTGGAAGGTGAATCAGGCGACGGTTCGCCGCGCCGGCCGGCCGGTTCCGAGCCGGGTCGAGCCGGATGGGCGGCGTTCTGCCAGGCCCTGTTCGCCAGCGCTGAGTTCCTCTATCGAAGCTGACCGCCTGATCTGGCCCACAGGCTCCCGTCATAGGAGACGAATTCGGATGAACCAGGACCCTCACGCCTCGATCCTATCCCGGCGCACCTTGCTCAAGACGGCATCCTCGGGGTTCGGCTACCTCGCCTTCGCGGGCCTCTCGACCTGGGCCGCGGAGAAAGAGGCCGGCCCACTGAGGCCGAAACCGACTCACTTCCCCGCGCGTGCCAAACGGGTCATCTTTCTTTGCATGGAAGGGGGACCGTCGCATGTCGATACCTTCGACTACAAGCCGAAGCTCTCCCGTGATGACGGTCAGACCTTCGGCAAGGGGCGGGCGGCCTCGGCCAAGTTGCTCGGTTCCCCTTGGGAATTCCGCCAGCGCGGGCAGAGCGGGCTCTGGATCTCCGAGTTGTTCTCCGAGGTCGCCCAATGCGCGGATGACCTCTGCGTCGTCAACAGCATGCAGACCGACCTGCCGAATCACCCGCAAGCCTTTCAGCAGATGCACACCGGGATCTTCCAGTTTCCTCGCCCCTCAATGGGCTCCTGGTTGCAGTACGGGCTCGGCACGGAGAACGAAAATCTCCCTGGGTTCGTCACGATCTGTCCCCCGATCAACAACGGTGGGTCGGCCAATTACGGCAGCTCGTTCTTGCCGGCCATCTACCAAGGGACCCGGATCGGCTACAGCGGGATGCCGGTCGCCGATGCGGTCGTGAGCAACCTGAAGAATCCGAAACGACAGGGGGCAGACCAGCGCAGGCAACTGGATCTGGTGCAGACGCTCAACCGTGAGACGCTCGAGCGCGACCGGGTGAACCCGGCGATCGACGGAGTGATCGAGTCTTACGAGCTGGCCTTCCGGATGCAGGGCGAGTTGCCCGACCTGATGAACCTCACCCATGAGTCGGAAGCGACCCGGAAGCTCTACGGGATTGGCGAGTCGACGACCGACGACTTTGGCCGGCAATGCTTGCTGGCGCGGCGGTTCGCCGAAGCCGGGGTCCGGTTCGTCGAGATTTGTCACGGCGGCTGGGACCAGCACTTCAACCTCAAGCAGGCTCACGCCAGAAATGCGCTGGCGATCGACCGGCCGATCGCCGGTTTACTCACCGACTTGAAGTC
Source organism: Singulisphaera sp. GP187 (assembly GCF_900129635.1). Classification (GTDB taxonomy): domain Bacteria; phylum Planctomycetota; class Planctomycetia; order Isosphaerales; family Isosphaeraceae; genus Singulisphaera. The sequence goes on from NZ_FSRB01000001.1 coordinate 867,803, forward strand.
GCGTGGCTTGCTCGATGACACGCTTGTGGTCTGGGGGGGCGAATTCGGGCGAACCCCCTATGCGCAGCGGAACGACGGTCGCGACCACAACCACAAGGGATACAGCATCTGGATGGCGGGAGGAGGCGTCCGCGGCGGCCTCGCCTACGGCAAAACCGACGAGTACGGCTCCGAGGCCGTCGAAGGAGCTGTCCATGTTCATGACTGGCACGCGACCATCCTGCACCTGCTCGGGCTCGACCACGAGAAGCTGACCTACCGATACGCCGGTCGCGAGATGCGCCTGACCGACGTGAAAGGAAAGGTCGTTCAGGGAGTGATCGCGTGAAATGATGTGCAGGCCCTGGGTGCCACGGGTTGTACTCAACCCGTGAGCCAGAAACCTGGGCGATCGCTCACGGGTTGAGTCCAACCCGTGGCACCCAGCGGCCTTTGCATCCCTGCGCTCGCCCATCAGAAACTCAATGCAAACCGAGGCCAACGGCTTAGGGCAAGTCTGACGGAGCGAAGGGGATCGGCCGGCGGGTTCGCCGGTTCAGCGATGACCGGTTTGGGGCTTGGGCCGATGCAACCTCAGGGCCGCGAGCACGGTGGCCATGTCATCGGGCAGGGGGGCGTTCAACGCCAGGTCTTCGCCCGACAACGGGTGGCGGATGAACAAGTTGTGGGCGTGGAGCGCCTGGCGATCGATCAGGACCCGATCGGCGTCGGCGGTCCCGGCGCCGAGCAAGTCGCCCAGGGTCAGGTGATCGCGGCCTGAATACGCCTTGTCGGCCACGATCGGGTGGCCGATGTGGGCGAGGTGGACGCGGATCTGGTGGGTTCGGCCGGTCCTCGGTTTGCAGCGAACGTAGGCGAAACCGTCGAACCGTTCGAGGACTTCGTAGAACGTGACCGCCTCTTTGGCGCCGTCTTCGGGGAGCCGGATGGCCATTTTCTCGCGATTGGTCGGGTGGAACCCGATCGGCTTCTCGATGTAGTCGCTATCGCGCGAGGGGACGCCCGAGACAATGGCGAGGTATTCCTTGCGCACGGTGCGTTGCTCGAACTGTTTCGCGAGGTTGCGGTGCGCGAAGTCGTCCTTGGCGACGAGCAAGAGCCCCGTCGTGTCGCGGTCGAGGCGATGGACGATGCCGGGCCGGTTCTCACCGGCCACGGTCGAGAGGGTGTCGTAGTGGAACTGGAGGGCATTCACCAGGGTGCCGCTCCAGTGTCCTTTGGCCGGGTGAACGACCATCCGCGGCGGTTTGTTGACGACCGTCAGCGCCTCGTCCTCGTAGACGACCTCGAGCGGGATTTCCTCGGGGATCGGCGCCTCGTCGGCCAGTTCGGGAAGCCAGACGCGAATCGCGTCGTCGAGGCGGACCTTGTAGGACGCCTTGGTCGGTTGCCCATTGATCAGGACCGCCTTGGCGTCGATCACCTTCTGGATCACGCACCGAGAATAGTCGGGATAGCGGCTCGCGAGGTACGCGTCGATCCGCTTGCCCACCATCCGGGCCTTGACCTGAAAATCACAGGGGGTGCTGGAGAGTTCGGGAGGCATTCCGCGATCCGGCCGATTCGCCACCTTCGAGGTCGAAGATCAAGGCTTCGGCTCATCCTTCTTCGGCTCGGGGGTGGGGGTGGTGGTCGGCGCCGGGGCTGGGGTCGGGGTCGTCGCCGACGGGGCAAAGACATCGTCGGGCAAACCGGACGCCGGGGCCGGGTTCGCCTTGGGCTTCTCGTCGCCGGCGGGTGCGGGTGCGGGGGCCTTGGTGGCCTCGTCGCCGGCGGGCATCTTGGGTGTCTCGACGCTGCTGGGCGGCGGCGGGGGCAGGAGCAGCGAACCGGTACCGGTGGACGGATGGCCGGGGGGCAGGGGGATCGATCCCTGACCGAGCGGCGGCAGGGTCGTTTCCACCGGCTTGAACGCGTACAACTCCTTATAGAACGCCACGTTTTCGGGCTTCTGGAGCAGTTCCGCCAGCTTCTTCGCTTCGCGCCCTTCCTCGGTGTCGGGCCACGACTTGGCGACCGACTGGTATTGCGTGACCGCCTTCTCGATCTCGTTGCGGGCCTCGTGAGTTCGCGCGACTCCGAACGCGGCGGCACGAGCTTGCGGGGCGTCCTTCGGCGACTCCTTGGCGACCTGCTCAAAATACTTGAGCGCCAGCTTCAATTGAGCGAGCGCCACATCGCGATTGGCCGGCAGGTCGGCGAAGCCCGTATTGTAGTACTCGGTGGCCGCCTGGAGCAGGGCCCAGCGTTCCGCCGCCGTATTGGGGTATTTGTTTGCAATCTCGACGCGCTCGCCGGCGGTCTTGGCCACCTCCAACTCGGTCCAGGCTACATTCGAGGCGGTGCGGCCCGATCCCAACCCGGTGCTCAGCAGCGAGAGTCCGACCACGACCACGACCAGGCCGATGATCAGGCTCCAGAACCGAAGCGGGTTCTCCATCGCGTGCTTCAACCAGCGCGCGAGCAGAGGAAGATCCTCCTCGGGATGGTGAATAACGGTCGGAACCGCGTGTTCATGTTCGTGCTTCAACGGCGTGCGCGGCTCGTCTTTCATCCTCAGCCTCGATTTATTCCCCGGATCGGAGACGGGGAGTATCCTATTGAATTTCTGAAAGGCCAGACCCCACGGCATCTTACAGGCTAACACGCCGGACGGTCAAGCGAACCGGGCTGTGCGGGAGACGGGTTGGCGGATCGTCAACTCCAACTCTCTTGAACAATCCCAACGGACATGCCACTCTTGACATGGACTGGTCGGGCATTCCTTCTGGAACCGTGGGTGCCCCGCCCGCACTTCGATTGGATTTGCTTCCCCCCCCCTGGTACCGCGGGCGTCCCGACCTCTTCGATTGGATTTGCTTCCCTGGTACCACGGGCGTCCCGTCCGCAATCCCAGCCATAAAATTCGGCGAGGGGACCGTTGCTTTTAAGCAACGGAGGAATCGCCGCCCTTGAGTCAATAAGCGAAATCAAGTAAACTTAAGAACACTGTTGTTCGTTCCGATGGCTTCGCCGTAACCACCCGTGCAAGAATCGGGGGTCAACCTCCTCTACGCGATGGACCGTCGGGAGACGGCCCCGGAGCGAACCCCAGCCCTCGCGGGCTGGCTGGCCCGGAGCGGGCCAGTGGGCGGTAACGTAGCACCGGCATGCGTCGCCCAAGAAGCCGTCTGCTTTAGCTGACGGAGTGCTCACTATCAGCCCACTTCTTGAGAAGGTCCCCGACGTCGCACGAATTTCCACTCTTTCGAACCAGAGCAGGCTCACGACCCCTGTTGCCAGACAGAGGAGGAGATCGTTCGGATGCAGAATCGAGAAATGGAAGAGGTCGCGGAGAAAGGGGATGAACAGGACGGCGAAGAGAAAGACGGTCGCTCCCCCATAGACCCACCACATCGCAGGCTTCGGTATTCGTAGGTTCTCGAGAAGCGTCCGACTCCATGAGCGGTTGGCGAGGATGAGTCCCAGGTTGGCGACAATGAGCGTCGTGAACGTCAGGGCCCGTGCATCGTGCTCGCCTTGGCCCCGATAGAGGGCGATTGCGAACACCGCGAGCACGACGGAGAGGACGCTCAGCCCTTGCATCACGCTGACCAGCACCGTCCTCCCCCCGAACAGGGGGTCGGCTGGGTTCCGCGGCGGCCTTCACGAGCCGCTCGCTGACGAGCTGTCGGGCAAGATAGAGGCTGGTTCCCTCGTGGAAGACGATCGTCACGACCGAGATGCCTAACTTTGAGCAGGAAGGTGCCGTTTGCCACCACGAGCTCGCCGGCCCGAAGACCGGCCGTAATGACCCGCCGGCCGTCCGACTCACGGCCGACCCCGACCGGGCGGAGGGCAAAGGAATGGCCGTCGCGGTTGGGGATAAAGACCGCCGGGCGGCCGTCGACCTCGATCACCGCGCCCGCCGGTACACTCAGTGCGGGCTCGTTCGAGTGCGATGCGTGGGTTCCCCGCCGTCCTGGGGGTAATCGAACACGATGACGTCGAGCGGCGAGCTCCTCGGGTCGCTCAAGACCGCTTGGCTCCCGGCCGTGAGGGGATCCGACGCCTCGAGGCCGCACCCGAGGAGGAATGTAGCGACCAGAACGATCCTCGTTGCTTTTGCCATCACTACATTCATCAAATAATTAACAGGATTTCGCGGCAATGCATGTGCTGAACATGCCGGAAAGCGTCGGCGTTCTCGTCGTCGACCGCCGACGCCGTTCGGATCGGGTTACATCAAACGACCGTCGCTCCTCACTTCGAGGACCTTCCAACAGAGTCCCAAGCGCGCCAGCTCATCCCCAGCCGAGTCGCCTGCCCCTGGGACATGAACGAGGCCGAAGATCGCCAGTCCGTCCGGCCACTCCCGCCCGTTAACGCCGTCGTTGTCGTCCGAATTCCTCATCCATGGATCGATGAAGCCAGCATCATGCTGCGCTTGAATGGTGCCCCGGTGCATGGGCCGCCTCCGATCGGCGTGTGAACGCCAATGAATCTAGGAATGATGGGTCAGCCAGAACTCGCCGATTCACGGCCGAGGCCGCTCATCAACGGAGGTTCGAATGGATTTGTTGTCCGGCAACCGTGCGCATGGAGTCGCGAAGCCATCAGATGGCCTGGCGAAGACGCACGGGGCGAAGCAAGCCCGAGCATTTGCGTTCGCGAGAGAATAACGCGTATGCACGCCCGGCGCGGATGCTCGGAATCACACTCCGCTCGGTGGCGTCAGCAAACCCCGCGCTGGAGGCGGGAGGCGACGGAGTGGCGAGGCGGGAAGGTCGTGCCGAAGTTGCGCGACGGCGGGGCGGAACAAGCACACATGGCTTGTCGAACCCGATCGGCATCGGCAAAGGGAAGAAGATCGGCGAGGAGGATGAGCAGAGGCTTTGCGACGAGTGATTGCTCCGGATCCGTGCAGGAAGGCTCAGGGACGTCGTCACGCACTCCAAGGCCGAAGGGGGCGGGCGCGTCGGCGTGAATGGCCGGCCCATGAGTTGCATCGACGGGCGGTGAACCCGCGAGAAATGCCCAATGGAAGTGAAGGACGGCCCGTTCCGGCGAGGCGTCCGACGCGTGCCACCGCAGCAGGTGGTTGTGCATCGGGCAGACCTGGCCCTTACCGTGGGTATGGCGAACGACATGAATGTCGACGATCGGCAGCGGCACATGAGCAAGGCCGAGGATCAACAGCGTGATCCCGAGCCGTTGTACCAGGTGTGTCGAGCCAACTCGCCGCATCTCGAACGGTCTCCTCACACGGACAACCAATCTCGCTAATTATTCAATCGGTGCTCGCTTTGGTCATTCTCAAAGAAGATCGCGGCAAACGTCGCCGTCCGCCTACCCTCATAAAATCAAGAAGTAGTCATGTAATTCAAGCTCGGCCTGCCCGGTTGAGACCCGGGTGATCCCCAGGTCATGGCCCGCTTGGGGGTAACCGGCGCGAATTTTCGCGAGCGGCCTCTTGACGCCGGACCGAGGGATCCGGATACTCGAGATCTCGGTCGAGCTGAGATTGAATCTCAGTAGCAACTTGCCGTGTCAACCCGCCGGTCCTGGTCCAGCCGGGGAGACCTACGTTTTGACGAGAGGGGTAGGTTCCGTGCGAACCCGTGTTGAGACACGCGGCTTCACGCTCATCGAGCTTTTGGTGGTCATCGCCATCATCGCTGTACTCATCGCCTTGCTCCTGCCCGCAGTCCAGGCCGCCTGTGAGGCCGCCCGCCGCATCCAAATGCATCAACAACCTCAAGCAACTCGGGCTCGGCCTCGCAAACTACGAAAGCGGAATGGGGGCCCTGCCTCCCGTGGTCGTCATGTCCGGCTCGGGCTCGACCGTCACATGGTGGGGGGCTTGGAGCATCCACGGCCGCATCCTGCCCTCCCTGGAGCAGGGCCCGATGTTCAACGCCATCAACTTTACGCTGAGCTACGGCACCCCGGACAACTCGACTGTCGCCGGGGCCCACGTCGCGGTCTTCGTCTGCCCGAGCGAAATCAAGCCCGAGCCCCGGCCGCGGGCCGACGGCAGCCGGTTCGGCGTCACGAATTACGGCTTCGCCATGGGCGACTGGTACGTCTGGGGCGGCTTCAACGGCCCCGAGAATCGGAGTGCCTTCGGCCCCAACCGCAGCCGCAAGCTCTCCGACTTCACCGACGGCCTGAGCAACACGGTCGTCGTCGCCGAGGTCAAGGCGTACCAGTCCCAGGTCTCGGGCTGCCGACCGTCGGGCGTGACGGGTCCCGCGAACATCCCGCCCCCGAATGCCGACCCGCTCGCCGCCGCCCCGCGGAGTACGCGGGCGGCTGCACCATCAGCACTAGCGGCCACACCGAGTGGGTCGAAGGGGCCGTCCACCAATCCGGTTTTACGACCACTTGGCCGCCAAACTTCAAGGTCCCCGGCGGCCCCGACCGGCGGACTGACCTGAACATCGTCGGCGCCTCCGAGAGCAAGGGCGGGCCCACCTTCGCCGCCGTCGGCTCCCGCAGCTACCACCCCGGCGGGGTCAATGTGCTTTTCGGCGACGGCTCGGTCCGCTTCATCAAGGACAGCATCAACGGACAGACGTGGCGAGGGCTGGGGACGGTGGGAGGCGGGGAGGTCATCAGTAGCGACGCCTACTGAAGAAGCACCGTCCCGAACACGGACGGAGAGGAGAAGTTGCAACTGATATTACGGCCGTCGTGGCCTCACTCCGCTTGGCGTTCAGGCGATCGTGGGGCCCAAGTCCCGGCGGGCGTGCTTAGTTCCCCCCTCGTGGTCCGGCGATTCCGGACTCTTTGCATCGAGACCCATCGGCCATGAGTCGCACCCCGATTCCAACGCGAGCCACAAGCGGCTTCACGCTCATCGAGCTTCTTGTTGTCATCAGCATCATCGCCGTTCTGATCGGCCTGCTCTTGCCCGCGGTGCAGGCCGCCCGCGAGGCCGCACGAAGGGCCCAGTGCACGAACAACCTGAAGCAACTCGGCCTCGCTCTCCACAACTACCACGACGCCCTCGGAGCCTTCCCGATGGGTTACGCCTCTCGGAGCCGATTCACCGACGGAGCGACCGACACGGCACCCGGATGGGGATGGGGCACGATGATTCTGCCCCAGCTCGAACAGGGGCCGATCTTCAATGCCGTGAACTTCGGCCTCCCGGTCGAAGCCCCGCAGAACTCGACCGTCATCGGCACGGCGATGACCGCCTACCTTTGCCCGTCCGACCTGACGAGCGGTCCGTTCGATGTCACCGACCCTTCAGGGAACGTGCTGGCGAAGGCAAGCCCGTCGAGCTACGCGGCGTCCGTAGGAGGAGACGAGACCGACACCACCACCGGGAACAACAACGACGGTCTCGGCCGCGGCGTGATGTTCCGGAACAGCCGCATCCGTCTCGCCGACCTCACGGACGGTGCGAGCCAGACCTTCATGGTCGGCGAGCGGGCGTGGTCGAACGCGAAAGGCACGTGGGCTGGCGTCGTGACGAACGGTGTCACCCGCCGCGGCCAACAGAACCCCTGCCCAACGACCGGTGCCCTCTTCTATCCCGCCGCGACGCTCATCCAGGCCCACGCCCACCTGCTCAACACCGACACCGACACCGACGGTGGGCTCGATGACTTCTCAAGCCGCCACCCCGGCGGCGGGAACTTCGTCTTCGCGGATGGCTCGGTCCACTTCCTGAAAACGGTGCTCAGAGACTCGGGCGAGCGACCGGATGGGAGCACCATTTATTCGCCGTCGAGCCTCGTGTTCCAGGCCCTTGCGACCAGAAACGGCGGTGAAGTCATCTCCGCCGACGCTTACTAAGTACACCTCCCCGTAAGTTGGGGAACAATTTACAATCCTACAGCGGTTTACCCTCGAATGGCGCACGTCAGGGTGGCTGGGGTCCGTACTCGGACCCCGGTACGCGAGCCATCATGAAGACCGGGGGCCGAGTACGGACCCCAGCCACCCTGATCGCTCGGCCTGTGATCCACCCAAACGTAAACCGCTGTAGAGCGCCAATCGTTTCTCTTGCGCCTGGGGAGAAGGGTTTCACTTGCTTGGCACGCCCGACACCGCAATGAATGTGATTCCATTCAATTCCAATACAATTCAAGAGCGGGCGGGCCGCCTGCGGTCCCAGGGGAATTCAAATCAAATCCATTTGGTTTTATTCCACGCACGTGCGAGCAAAACGCTTGTGGCCTCAGGGGACCAATCAGGGCTTGACCGTCGCTTCGTCGAGCAGCGACCAGAGCGTGGGTTCGACGGCGTCGGCCCAGATCTGGTAGCCCTTGCGCTTCAGGTGAAGGAAGTCGGGCATGATTTCCTTTGAGATCGTGCCGTCCTCATTGAGGAACTTCGGGCCGATGTCGAGATACTTGACCGTCTGGCCGTCGTCGAGCTTGGCGATCCGTTCGTTGACGGCCGCCAGCTTCTCGCGCACCGGGCCTGGCTTCTCGCCGCGAGGGAAAACGGCAAGCAAGAGGATCTTGGTCTGGGGGAGCCGCTGGCGGAGCGACTTGACGATCGCCTCGATGCCCTCGGCGATCTCATCCGAACTGTTGGCGCCGGCGTTGTTCGTGCCGATCATGAGCACCGCCACCTTGGGGCTGATGCCGTCGATCTCGCCATTCTCGATGCGCCAGAGGACGTGCTGGGTGCGGTCGCCACCGATGCCGAAATTGGCCGCGTTGCGGGGGGCGTAGTGCCGCTCCCAGACCTCGATCGGTCCTTCCCCGTTCTTGTCGCGCCCGCTCCAGCCGTTCGTGATCGAGTCGCCCAGGAACAGTAGGTCGATGTTTCCCTGCTTGGCGCGTTCGAGAAACGCCTCGTGACGCTGCATCCACAACCCGGCCCGCGGCGCGGGGGTGGTGGACGATTCCGGGGCGGTTTGCGCCCATGCGGACGGCCCCGTGACGACGGCGATCAGCGTGATTGCCCGCGCCAGAACGAGTGTTCGACTTCTCAGGCTGCCCGAAAGCCCGTGCATATCGCGAACCTTTCCGAGACGACGGAGGGGACAAAAAAATGTGCCGTGGACCGACCGGGGTCCGACACCAGGCTCGCCATCCTACTCGGCGCGTCTGGCCTGGTCCAGCGGCCGCGCGGGGCCTGTTTCGTCGATCGTCCAGGGCTGGCCGAAATGCTCTTCGAAGCAGACCTCCCCCAGGCCGAATCGCCCGGGAAAGGGAACGTCTCGAGCCGGATAGCCGAGCGCGATCAGGCCGGAGACGGTGTGATCGTCGGGGATCCCGAACGCCTCCCTGAGCTTCCCCCCATCGAACAACTCAAGTAGGGACGAGCCGACCCCCAACGATTCGGCGGCCAGCATCAGTGTGGCCATGGCGAGCATCGTCGCGCGGGTCGCCCAGAGCGGTAAGTCGTTCCTGCGTTCCATGGCACGGGCCGTCCTGGCACGCATCTCGGCGTGCTCGGCTCGGGTGATCGCTCCCAGGGCGAGCTGGCGTTCGAGCATGGCGTCGAGATGGCTGCGATGGGGGTGGTGGTAGCCCAGGGCGATCACGATGACCGGGGCCTCGGTCACTCGCGGATGCTGGAACGCGCAGCCGCGGAGCCGCCGGCGGTTGGACTCGGTGCGGACCACGAGGAATCGCCAGGGCTGCAAGTTGCCATCCGAGGGCGCGCGCGTCGCCGCGTGGAGGATTTGCCTCAAAAGGTCGTCGGCCAAGGGACGACCGGGATCGAACCGGCGAACCGTCCGGCGCTGGGCAATCACTTCGAGGACGGTTGGTCGCGGTTGGTGGTCCATGGGAACGCCGTTTCTCCTCAACACCGAATTCCTCCGTATCTCGTCCCCCATTTCACCACTAACCCCTAGCCACACGCCACCTTCGGCGCTTAAGATTCGCCTTGCCAGGGGAACGCCTTGCGCCTCTCGTCCGAAAATCGAGCGGGCCGCGTTCCGCGACGGACTTCACGGTCTCCACCAGATTTTTTTTGATTTGAAGGGACGCGTTGCATGAACCGACTGCTTCGGAGCGGCTGCTGCTGGTTAGTCCTGGGACTCGTTGCGCCGGGCTTTGCCTGTGCCGCGGATGGGGAGTGGGTCTCGCTCTTCGACGGCAAATCGATCGAAGGATGGACCTCGCTGGAACTCGCCGGCAAGGGAACGAGCCACTGGGTGGTTAAGGACGGCCTGATCGAGGGTACGGGCAAGCAGTCGATGCTGTTCAGCCCCAAGGGGCACTACAAGAACTTCCGCTATCGCGCTGAGCTGAAGATCAACGACAAAGGCAATTCGGGCATGTACATTCGGACTCCCAAGGAGCCGACGTTCACCAAGGGTTACGAGATCCAGGTCAACAGCAGTCACACCGACCCGATCAAGACCGGTTCGATTTATACGTTCGTTCACGTGTATAAGCAGCTCGTTCCTCCCGACACGTTCTTCACCCAAGAGGTGGAGGTTGTGGACAAGGATTATCGGGGCAAAATCGTCACGCATATCAAGGTCTCGGTCAATGGCGAGGTGCTCTACGAGTTCCTCGACCACAACCGGAGTTGGAAAGAGGGCCACTTCGCCTTCCAGCAGCACGACCCCGGCAGCAAAGTGACGATTCGCAAGGTCGAAGTCATGGAACTGCCCGACTCGAAGTGATCGGTCGTCGGAAAGAGATTATGATAGGGGAGAACTTCGGGCGAGCTCACGGGTTCGCCCGAAGCTCGTCCCGAAGGGGGAGAGCCAGTTTCGGAGCGCGACGCAAATCTTTGAGAGGTGACGATGGCGAATCTGTTTGTTCGAAAGTCAATGGCCTCCCTCAAGGCCGAAGCGGAGGCGAGCGATCTGGAGGGACCGAAGCGGTCGCTGACGGCGTTTGACCTGACCATGCTCGGCATCGGTGCGATCATCGGCGCGGGGATCTTCGTGTTGACCGGGACCGCGGCGGCGTCCAACGCCGGACCGGCGATCGCGCTTTCGTTCGTCCTGGGAGGAGTCGCCTGCGCCTTCGCCGGGCTTTGCTATGCTGAAATGGCCTCCACCGTGCCGATCGGTGGGTCGGCCTATACATACGCTTACGCAACGATGGGCGAATTCATTGCTTGGCTGATCGGCTGGGACCTCATTCTCGAATACTCGCTTGGCGCCACCACCGTGGCGATCGGCTGGTCGGGATACGTCGTCAGTTTTCTGCACAACATCGGCATCAACATCCCGCCGCATTTTGCCAATGCGCCCGGGACGAAGATGATCAACATCCCCGACGCGATTGCCGCCAAGCTCCATCTGGCTTCGGGTTGGATGGCCCTCTCCGGGGTTGAGAATCTCCTGGTCAAGAACAAGATTGACTGGAGCTCATTCGCCCATTCCACCGCGTTTCTCAACGTTCCGGCGATGTTTATCGTCGCGGCCGTGACCACGCTGCTGGTCTTCGGGATCAAGGAGTCGGCCCGCGTTAACAACGTGATCGTGGTGATCAAGGTTGGCATCGTCCTCTTGTTTATCGCGGCCGGCATCGGCTTCGTCTCGACGGACAACTGGGGCGGTTCGTTCATTCCGCCCAACGAAGGCCCTGGGGTCTACGGCTGGAGCGGTATCCTCCGCGGCGCGGGGGTCGTCTTCTTTGCGTTCATCGGGTTCGATGCCGTGTCGACCACGGCCCAGGAGGCCAAGAACCCGCAACGCGACATGCCGATCGGCATTCTCGGGTCGCTGGTCATTTGCACGATCCTCTATATCCTTGTCTCGTTCGTGCTGACGGGGGTCGTGAACTACAAGCAGCTCAATGTCCCGGACCCGATCGCCGTCGGCGTCGACGCGATTGGACTCAAGTGGCTCTCACCGATCGTGAAGCTTGGGGCGATCGCCGGGCTCAGTTCGGTGATCCTCGTCATGCTGCTGAGCCAGCCGCGGATTTTTTACTCGATGTCGCGCGACGGCCTGCTGCCGGCGTTCGTGTCGAAACTCCACCCGAGGTTTGGCACGCCGTACATCACGACGATCATCACCGGCCTGGTGGTCATGGTCGCGGCGGCCGTCTTGCCGATCAGCATCGTGGGCGAACTCGTCTCGATCGGGACGCTGTTCGCGTTCGCCGTCGTCTGCGTGGGCGTCCTTGTCCTTCGGATTACTCAACCGGAGATCGAACGCCCGTTCAAGACCCCACTCGTCTGGGTGACGGCTCCCCTCGGTGCCTTGTTCGCGATCTTTTTGATGGCCGGCTTGCCCGGGGATACCTGGCTCCGCCTCATCGTCTGGATGGCGATCGGCCTGGCGATCTACTTCCTGTACGGAATGCACCACAGCCGGCTCGGCCAAGAAAAGCCCGTCACGGTTTCCGTGGATAACGAGCTGGTCTAAAGCTCAGCCAAGAGAACTTTAACCCCCTTCGATCCGCGTCATGCGGATCGAAGGGTTTTCGCTCGCTCGCCAAAGCCGAGCGTTCGCATCGTCTGAGTTTGGCCGTTCAGACCTCCGCCTCCACCTCGGCTTCGACGGGCTTCACGCCCGAGACGCACCTCATCAGCGCCGAGATGAGAATCACCGAAACGCAGGTCAAGAGCATCAGCGTCAGGCCGATGTTGAGCCAGCCACGGAGCACTGCGCCCGACTGGATCATCTTGGTGAACTTGCCCGTGATCTCGTAATAACCCGCGGACGTCGTGGTGATCGCCACGAACACGAGCGGGAGCAAGGTCACCGGGACGTAGCGGCTTCGGCCCGAGTTCACGAGCACCGTGGTCGCGATCGCCAGGGCAATGACCGCCAAGAGTTGGTTCGCCATGCCGAACATCGGCCAGATCGTCTCAACCGACCCTGACCAGATGAAGTAGGCCCAGCCGAACACGACCAGGGACGTCGCCAGCATCGAGGCGGGGAGCCAATCGAGGTCTCCCAGCGGCTTCCAGAACTTGCCGAGGAACTCCTGCACCATAAACCGACCGATCCGGGTCCCCGTGTCGATCGTCGTCAGGATGAAGAGCGCCTCGAACATGATCGCGAAGTGATACCAGTACTTGATCAGCCAGTCCATCTTGGGAATCGCCCGCGAGAAGATTCGCGCCATGCCGACGGCCAGGGTCACGGCTCCGCCGGTCCGGCCGTGGAGCGACTCTTGCACGTTCTTTTCCATGGCGACGAGCTCACCGGCATCGCCGCCATGGCCGTCGTGGTCGGCCTCCATCGCCTTGAGCTGTTGCGCGAACTGGGGGCGTTTAGCGAGGTCGATGTTGATGTCGTAATACATTGAGTTCGGCAGGGCCGCCGCGGCGATCAGGGCGACGATGCCGACGAGCCCTTCCATGAGCATAGCGCCATAGCCGATCATCCGGATGTCGGATTCCCGGTCGACCATCTTGGGCGTGGTTCCCGAGGAAACGAGGGCATGGAACCCCGAGATGGCGCCGCACATGATGCAGATAAAGACGTAAGGGAAGATCGGCCCGTCGAAGTAGGGGCCGCCGCCGTTCTGGAAGTGGGCGTTGACCATCGGCGCTTCCAGCGTCGGGTTGGCGACGATGACGCCGATGACGAGCAGGCCGATCGTGCCGATCTTCAAGAAGCTCGAGAGATAATCGCGCGGGCAGAGCAGGAGCCAGACGGGCAAGACCGAGGCGATGAACCCGTAGGCGGCGATCGCGCCGATGGTCTGGTTGCGCGTCAGCTCAAAGAAAGGCTGGAGATTCGAGTCGGGGATCCAGGCCCCGGCGACGGTGGCGGCCAGGACCGCAATGGCACCGACGATCGAGGCCTCGACGACCTTGCCCTTCCGGAATTTGTACATATACCAGCCGACGAACAGGGCGATCGGAATCGTGCAGGCGATCGTGAACGTGCCCCAGGAACTGCCCGGAACGAGCCGTTTGGAGTCCTTGGGTAAGACATAGCCCCCCGTCTTCGGCTCGAGCCACGAACCCGCGGGGACGGCGAGTCGAAACGGCTCTTGGAAGGTCATCTCCTCGTCGGCTGCCTCACCGAACCGGTAGGTCGATCCCGGCGGAACGGGGTAAATCGTCGGCTGCCCTTTCGTGATTTCCTTGCTGAAGGAGGCGTCGGCGGGGTAGATCAGTTTGGTGCCCGCCTTCATGGGCACCTCTTCGCCCCCGAGGGCCTTGACCACGACGATGCCCAGGCCGGCCAGGGCGATGATGATGATATAGAGAATCGCGATCGTGGTGGCCGCGCCGGCGACCGGGCCGATCTCCGCCCGCGCGATGCCGGCGAGGCTTTGGCCACCGCGGCGCACGGACGCGGCTAGCACCATCATGTCCTGCACCGCCCCGGCGAGGCAGACGCCGACGATCAGCCAGATCAGGCCCGGCAAGTAGCCGAACTGGATCGCCAGGACCGGCCCGATCAGCGGACCTGCTCCTGAGATCGCGGCGAAGTGGTGGCCGAACAGGACCCAGCGATTGGTGGGGTGAAAGTTCTGGCCGTCGTATTGGAGATGCGCGGGGGTCGTCCGCGAGTCGTCGAGCGCCGCGACCCGCGCTGCCAGAAAGGCGCTGTAGTAGCGGTAGGCCACGGCCAAGATGGCCAGGACGCCCAGCATCACCGGCATCGCATGAACGGTCATCGCGGGTCCGATCTCCGAGGTTTCGAGAATCCGGCAGAAGGCACGACAGCACAATAATCATGGGGAGGGGGGACCGACGAGGCGCAAGGTTCAGGCCGGCCCTTGGACCATTAAAGCCTTCCCTCGGCCGATTGGCAACTTCGGGACCGCAACTCCCGCAGCTTCGATGGAATCCCAACGACCCCGAGCAACCGAGAGCCCAGCCGCCTCAGCCGGAGCCAACTCGCGGGTCATCCGTTCTCAGCGAAGCAGGAGGCGCTGCCCCAGGACGATGGCTCCGACCAGGCAAGGGACCAGCCCGACGGTCGTCAGTACGGTTCCGGGATCGAAGGCGTTGCCCAGGAGCAATCGCCCCGTCGTGGCGGACAGAAAGACCGCCGCCATCGCCGAGAACCCAGCCATCATGAGCGCTGTCGCGGTCCGATCGCTTGGCCACGCGGCGGCCACGACCAGGAAGAGACCGACGACGAGATCGGCGACGAGAAAGGCGTGGACGAATCGGCCCTGGTGCGCGTTCCACCCCTGCCAGCCGAGTACCGCCAAGCCCAAGCCGAACGCCGTCGCTCGCGCCTGGCGAATCATCCGCGTTTCGTCCGGTAACCGAGGACTTTCAGCGCGTTCTCGACGGTCGTGACGTGGTCCCCTTGGATTTCGACCAGGCCGTCCTTGACCGTCCCTCCCGAGCCGCATTTCTCTTTCAGCTTCGCGGCAAGCTCGGGAAGGTCATTCCCTTCCGCGGAGAGGTTGGCCACGACCGTGACGACCTTCCCCTTCACCCGTTTCTCAAGACGGACCCGAGCGGTCTGCTTGTCCGGAGCGATCCGGACCGGCTCGAGGATCGGAGGGGGGCACGTGCACTCCGCTTCCAACCGCCCGCAGCGCTCGCAGGTGGGGGGCCGATCGAAGGGGGTCCCGGCGAACAGGCGTTGCATCTGGGGTCGCTCCTGGACAATGTCAGCAGACTGCGGGGGGCGATTTTACCAAATCCGATCCGTGCCGTCCGCTGGTCTTGTTGATCCAAGGCGGCACAGGTGATTAGGTCCAATTGTTGGAATTGCGTGAATCTTTCTGGGAGGGGTGAGGCGAGCCTTCACTTCAGATCGATGGGATGGGCCAGGAAAAAAAAGGGGAATCCGCGGAATCTTTGGGATTGGTTCGCCGAGTTGCGTGCATAGTGCCAAGAGACGAGCATCGTCACGAGGGCCGGCCTGATGGCAAACAAGTGGTCGAGTGGGTCACTACGCGAGTTTCAGAGCCTTTTCGGCGGGGGCGTGGTCTCCGGCCTGACGGACCGTCAGTTGCTGGAGCGGTTCGTTGAAAGACATGACGAGGCAGCGTTTGCGGGCTTGATCGACCGGCATGGGTCGATGGTCTGGGGGGTCTGCCAGCGCGTCCTCAGGGACCACGCCGACGCGGGAGACGCGTTCCAGGCCACCTTCCTCGTCCTGGTTCGGCGGGCCGCCTCGGTCCGGGTTGACGAGTCACTCGGTCCCTGGCTCTACGGGGTCAGCATCCGCGTGGCCAAGCGGGCGCGCACCGTCGCGATCCGCCGGCGAAGACGTGAGCGGACCAATGCGGAACTGGCGGAGCCTGCCGCCCGAGTCGCTGACCCGGATCTCGAAGTGCGCCTGCGGATTGACGAGGAACTGCGGCGGTTGCCCTTGCGATATCGCTTGGCCATCCTTTTGTGCTACTTCGAGGGGCTCACCCACGAAGAGACCGCCCGTCGCTTGTCCTGCCCGGTCGGTACGGTCCGGAGTCGCCTCGCCCGCGGCCGCGACTTACTGCGGTCTCGTCTGGAGCGCCGGGGACTCGCCCCGGAGGCCTCGATGCTCGCCTCGGTGCTGATTCCGACGTCGGGTCGGCCCGAGCCCTTGTTCAGCACGACCGTCCAGGCCGCGACGCGACTCGTGGCCGGTCGGTCGCTGGCCGGGGTGGTCCCGGTCAGCGTCGAGATCTTAGTTGCTGGAGTGTTGAGGACGATGGCTATGACGAAGATCGCAATCCTCGCGTCGCTGCTGGCAGGCACTCTCATCGGCATGGCGACCCACGCGAGCCAGCAGGCGGAATCTCGTCCGCCCGCGCGCAACCAACAGGCGGCGTCAATCCCCCGGAAAGCGCCGACCCCGAAGCCGACGGTCGCCGTTACCACCGTACTCGCGTCGAACCTCGAACCATCGAAAGCCGACGCGGATGAGGATGTCTTCGGGCCATTCCCCGCGGTTGTGGTCAAGACCGTCCCGCCCACGGGCACGACCGATGTCGATCCCCGCCTGAAACAGATCCAGGTGACATTCAGCAAGGAGATGATGAATAAAAGCTGGTCATGGGCTCAGCACTCGAAGAAGACGTTCCCTGAACTCGCGGGAGAGCCCAGCTACACAAAGGACGAGCGGACTTGCGTGTTGCCGGTGAAACTCGAGCCGAGCAAGACGTACGCGCTCTGGCTCAATTCTCCGAAGTTCGGCAATTTCAAAGATGCCGAGGGGCGTTCCGCGGTGCCGTACCTGCTCATCTTCCACACCAAGGGGCCGTGAATCGGTCAACGACGAATCATGACCAGGGGCACAAGCCCCTGGAATTTAGTAAGTTGATGGAGTTAAGACTTGCTGGGTCTGTGGACGAGGTGTAGCGGGCTTTTATGCAAAAAATTAACAATATTCCATATGACAACGAAAACCGCTGTAGAGATGGAACACAAATGACGTCACCGCATTCCCCATCCCCATCCCCATCCCCATCCCCATCCCCATCCCCATCCCCATCCCCATCCCCATCCCCATCCCCATCCCCATCCCCATCCCCATCCCCATCCCCATCCCCATCCCCATCCCCATCCCCATCCCCATCCCCATCCCCATCCCCATCCCCATCCCCATCCCCATCCCCATCCCCATCCCAGAGCCAAGGCGATTCGTGGCTGATCTGCCCGTACTGTGGGCAGGACTACGTTTGGGAAGTCCTTCTCAAAGATCTGGATCAGCAGGCCTTCATGTGTACGGAGTGCGACACCGTTTGGCTTGCAACGGACGATGTGTTGTACGGAAGTGGTCAGTACTTTGAGGATTTCATGACCGCTCGGGGCTGGAAAGCGGATTGGGGCAGGGTCGTCAAATTACACAAAGTGGTTAACAAGCCGTCTTGAACGAAACGAAACTTGGGAAGGCATTTGGCAAGGGCCAATTGATGCGCAAAAAAACAATGATCCGCCGATGGACTAAAAACCAGTAGGATTTGGGTGTTTCTGTAAAAGGTTTGTCCGAAAAGAGTTGCATCGCTGAGTTGGCTGCAAGCCATGGCTGGAGAACGACTTGCTGCGTCCGCTCTCTTTCGTTGATTTTTAGCCCATTGGCGGATCATTGAAATAAAAACGGGTCATGGGAGTTTGACCTGCCCATGACCCGCAAAGTTTTCTTGAAAAATCCGCGTATGCTTACTTGATGAACAGCATTTCCTGGTAGGTCGGCAGCGGCCAGAGGTCGTCGGGGACGAGACCCTCGAGCTTATCGCCGGCGGCGCGGACGGCGGCCATCGCGGGGATGATCACGTCGAGGGAGTACTTGGCATGCGCCAGGCTATCACCGCTCACGTGGGCTTCGACCACTTTGGACAGGTTGTGGGTCTTGGTCAGCAGCTCTTCGATCGTCGCCGAGACATCGTTGAGGAGCTCGACCTGGGCCTTGGGGGCCGACGCGCCCGCGGCTTTCAGGTTGCCGATCGACAGGGCGAGCTCGCTCTGGTATCGCAGGGCGGCGGGCAGGATCTGTCGGTTGGACATCTGAATCGTGATCTGCGACTCGATGTTGATCGTCTTCTTGTAGTTCTCGAGCAAGATCTCGTACCGCGAGTGAATCTCGCGCTCCGAGAAGACGCCGTACTTGCCGAACAGGGCGACCGACTTGGGGGTGATCAGGTCGGGGAGGCTATCCACGGTGGTCTTGCGATTGGGCAAGCCGCGTTTCTCGGCCTCGACGTGCCAGGCCTCGGTGTAGCCGTCACCGTTGAAGATGACGTGCTTGCTCTCGGCGATCAACTTGGGCAGCAGGGCCTGGATCTCGGTGTTGAGGTCCTTGCCGGCTTCGACGGCCTTTTCCAGGTGGGTGGCGATCTCGTCGATGCTCTCGGCCGCGATCGTGTTGAGCACGACGTTCGGCCCGCCGATCGACTGGCTCGAACCGACGGCGCGGAACTCGAACTTGTTGCCGGTGAAGGCGAACGGGCTGGTCCGGTTGCGGTCGCCGGCGTCGCGGGGCAGGGTCGGCAAGGTGGTCACGCCGACGGTCATCGTGCCGCCCGCCTTGGTGCTCTTGGCTCCCCCCTTTTCGATCTGCTCGACGATGTCCTGGAGCTGGTCGCCGAGGAAGATCGAGATGATCGCCGGCGGCGCTTCGTTGGCCCCCAGGCGGTGGTCGTTGGACGCGGTGGCGATCGAGACCCGGAGGAGATCGCCGTGGCGGGCGACGGCGCGGATGACGGCGGCCAGGAAGAGGAGGAACTGGGCGTTCTCGTGCGGGGTATCGCCCGGCTTGAGCAGGTTGTTGCCTTCGTCGTCGGCCATCGACCAGTTCAGGTGCTTGCCCGAGCCGTTGACGCCGGCGAACGGCTTCTCGTGGAGCAGCATTTGCAGGCCATAGCGGCCGGCCACGCGCTTCAAGGTCTCCATGACCAGCATGTTGTGGTCGGTGGCGACGTTGGCGTTCTCGAACAAGGGGGCGATTTCATACTGGGCCGGGGCGACTTCGTTGTGTCGGGTCTTGACCGGCACGCCCAGCTTGTAGAGCTCCAGCTCCCCTTCGAGCATGCAGGCCAGAATCCGCTCGGGAATGGCGCCGAAGTAGTGGTCTTCCATCTCCTGCCCCTTGGGGGGCTTGGCACCGAAGAGGGAGCGGCCGGCGTTCATCAGGTCGGGCCGGGCGTAATAGAAGTTCTGATCGATCAGGAAGTATTCCTGCTCGGGCCCGCAGGTCGTGTGGACCCGGGAGGCGTTGCTGCCGAACAGCTTGAGGATCCGGAGCGCCTGCTTCGAGAGGGCTTCCATCGAGCGGAGCAGCGGGGTCTTCTTGTCGAGCGCCTCGCCGGTCCACGAGCAGAACGCGGTCGGGATGCAGAGGGTGGTGCCGTTCGGGTTCTCGAGGATGAAGGCGGGGCTGGTCGCGTCCCAGGCGGTGTAGCCGCGGGCCTCGAACGTGGCACGGATGCCGCCGGAGGGGAAGCTGGACGCGTCGGGCTCGCCCCGGACCAGCTCATTGCCGCTGAACTCGGCGATGGCGCTGCCGTTGTCGGTCGGGGAGAGGAACGAGTCGTGCTTCTCGGCCGTCAGGCCGGTCATCGGCTGGAACCAGTGGGTGTAGTGCGTCGCCCCCTTCTCGATCGCCCACTCCTTCATCACGGTCGCCACGATGTCGGCGATGCTGGAGTCGAGCGGAGCGCCCTTCTTGATCGTGTTCTTGATCGCCTTGAAGACATGCTCCGGCAACCGTGCCCGCATCACTTCTTCAGAGAAGACGTTCGTGCCGAAGAGTTGGCGAACCGGGGTCTCTTTGAAGTTGATCCGAGTGCCGTTCGACTGCCAGCCGGTGACGGCCGCAATAGCGCTCTCACGTGCAGAAGAATGATCCATGGGAAAGCTCCAACTAAAATGTAGACAGGGGGCGTGATGCGCTGAACCCAGACCTCGGCCGGCCGGTTGTTGCCGATCGAAGCTGGAGAGGGAAGGTGCGGGGCCAAGTCCTCGAGGGCCGTGGAAACGGATCGGGGGCCGTGCCTGCGCACGGGACGCGGAGCGTGGGAGCACCTAGTCCGAGGGAAAAGCCGACTCCTCGGGTCCGTCTTCCTCCCTTTTTTCAACGCACTCGACCGTTCCATCCTGGAACGGGGGAATGAGCGCCTGGAAATCGGGGGCAGACGGCTGGGAATTCGGCTTGCGGGTCGGCCGTCGACTCGACTCAAGGGGACGGGTACCTTCTCGTTTCGTTGGGAAAGTCGCCCGGGAACCGTTGACTCGAGGCGGGAGCCAGCCACCGCCTCAGCGGGAGAGAACGCCGGTCCTGCATTTCGGTCTGAAACCGCCCCGTCCTTAAGAAAAGGTTGGAACGGTTTCGCTATCCCATTCTCGCTTGCGATGTGATTATAGCGGGGCGATTGGCGCGATGCCAGACCCCGCTTGAGGGCTCATTTCAGTTCTTCAGTTTGGCGACGACGTCCTTGGGGTTCGCCTTCACTTCCTTATTGCACCCACCACAGCAGATCAGAAAGCTTTTCCCCTCGGCGCTGACCTTCAGGGGGGCACCCATCGAGCCCAGGTTCTCGCCGCTGACCGGACAAACGAGCTGCTTCAGCGCGAGTTCCTTGTCCGCGGGTGAGAGCGCGGCCAGTTCGGTGAGTTCTTCCGCTGTCAGGGTCGTCTTGTTGGCCGCCTCGTCCTTCTTCGGCTCTTCCTTCTTGTCGGCTGCCTCGTCCTTGGCGGCGGGGGGAGTCACCGCCGGCGGGTCGAGCTTCAAATCGCCAGCGTCCTTGGGGGCCTCATCCTTCGGCGTGACCTCCTTGGGGAGCTCGGCCTCGGGCATCGCGTCCTTGGGCTTCTCCCCGGCTGGCTCGGCCGAAGGGGTCGTCGCGGGCACCGTGGCATCGGGCCCGGCGCTGCTCGGGGGCGGAGGAGGAGGATTGTCTCCAGTCGGTTCTTCCTGGGTGCAGCCGATGAAGACGGTCAGAAGCAACGTCGCCCACCAGGCTTTGCGAATGGCGATCATGAAGGTTGTCTCATTAAAAAGGAAAAGGCGTGGACGTCCTCCCCAACGTGCGAACGTGTCCGCCCGTCGGGAGCCAGTCGCATTGTAAGCACGATCCGTACGACCCGCCAAGGTCCAGGCGGTCGTCGATCGAACCGACCGCCGGATTTCCGCCGCGCGCGGAGCGGCCGACTCCTTGTCCAACGCGTGTTCAAATCGACCCGCAAGCGCATGCTGGCCGATCAGCGGGACGACTCAGGTCAGCTCGTTCAAGTCATGATCCACGGGAGCCTCACGCGGGATCCCCTTGTAGAGCCGGCGATTGTCCAGCGCGTAGACCTTGTCGGTAAACTCCCCCTCGTTGGTGGAGTTGAGCCGTTGTCGGGCGGCGATGTTCATCTTCGCGTCGAGATCGTCGACGTACGAAACCAGAAGCGCTTCGAGCGTTTGCGGGACGATCGGCGCTCCGAAGTCGCGTTTGCCATGATGCGCGAGAATGGCATGCTCCAGGAGGAGCAACGTCTCCTCGGGAAACCCTTCGATCTTCCGCGCCGTCTCGCGGACGAGGTCGCGACCCATCAGCACGTGGCCGATCAGGCAGCCTTCCTTCGTGTACTTGGTCTCGACCGGGTGGTATTCAAGCTCGCGGAGCTTGCCGATGTCGTGGAGAATCGTCGCCGCGACGATCAGACCCTTATTCAAAGGGGGATTGAGCTGTTCATAGTAGTTGCCGTAGTGGTCGGCCAGAAAGGAGGCGACCCGAGTCATGCTCCAGACGTGTTCGAGCAGGCCGGCGGTATAGCTGTGGTGGAAACTCTGCGCGGCGGGCATTTTCTTGAACAGGTCGCCATGCTCGCTCAGGATGTTCTGGACCAGACGTTTGAGGCACGGGTCGTCGATGCACCGCTCAATCTTGTCGTGGATCGAGGCCAGCAGAGTCTCGGGGTCGTAGTCGGTGCTTTCGACCAGGTCGTAGAAGTCATAGCCGTCGGCCGCGTCGTCGTCGGTCGCGGGCCGGATCTCGATGATGTCGAGCTGGAGCCCGTACTTGACCTTCCAGTCGCCCCGGACCCGCAACCGGTAGGCGATGCCGTCCGCCCAGGTCTCCGCCTGAATTCGGAGCGCATTGTCAGACCAGAGTGGCGCCACGGCCGTCGATCGCTTGTCGCGAAAGTGGCACTTCATGAACGGGTTACCGTGCTTGTCGACTCCCCGATCCTTCTTGATCAAGGCGGCGAAGCACGTCGCCTCCTGACCGTGAGCCAGATCCGAAAGCCTGACCACCGCGGTGTCTGTACCGGCCATGGGCCGCTGCCCCTTTCCGCGAACTCGTGAGTCTGGTTCGCGTTACGACTCGATCAGTTCCACTTTGTCGTACCGTCACGGCAGAGGCCTGACCTTGAACTCGTCAGATGACACCTAGGGTTCAAAATGATAGGATGTTCGTCTGTTCTCTACAACGGTGTCCTAAAGTTCACTATCGAAAACAGAGGAGGCGCCTCGGGCATCTTGATCCAATATACTTGACGGATTCGCGCGGGGCGGATTCTCAGCCAACCGGGAGCGCAAAGATGGCGATTCGCGAGAGCAGCAGGACGGACGAGACGCTCGGAATCCTCGAACTCCCCGCGCCCGTGGCGGAGCTCGCCGCGCGGTCCTGGGACGCGATCGTCGTGGGGGCGGGCCATAACGGCATGACCTGCGCGGCCTATCTGGCGCGGGCCGGCAAGCGCGTGCTCGTGCTCGAGGCGAGGAAACGGGTGGGAGGGGCCTGCACGATTGACGCGGTCTGGCCGGGTTATCGGATCTCGCCGTGCGCCTACCTGGCGGGTTTACTCCACCCGCTCGTGATCGAGGAGCTGGATCTGCCCGGACATGGTTTCGAGTGGATCCCGGCCACCGCGGGAATGTTCGTGCCGTTCGACGATGGCGAGAGCATCCAGCTCTGGGATGATGAGTCCCGTTGCGACGAGGAGATTCGCCGGCTCGCGCCTCGGGACCTCGCCGGCTGGCACGCCATGGGAGACGTGAAGCGCCGGCTCCGTGACGCGATTCGGCCCCCAGGGCCGCGCGACCTCTGGATCGGTCGCGCTCCCAGCCCTGAGGAGATCGAGGAGCGGCTCGACGGCGATGAGGACGCGCGAAACCTGCTCTTCGAGTGGTCGATGGTCGAGTTCGTCGAACGCTATCTGAGCGACGAGCGGCTCCAGGCGGCGATGCTCGGCCAGGGGGTGATCGGCACCAACGCCAGCCCGCACGACGCGGGAACGGCCTCGATCCACTTCCACCACGCGTCGGGACGGATGGGAGGAGGCGCCGGTCTCTGGGGGTATGTGAAGGGGGGGATGGGCACCATCTCGTTCCTGCTCTGCGACATCGCCCGCGAAGCGGGGGCCGTGGTCGCGTCGGGCCTGCCCGTGGCTCGGATCGTGCCGGGCCGCGGCGTCGAGCTCGAAGGGGGCGAGCGGATCGACGCCCCTTGCATCGTGTCGAACGCCGACCCTCGAGCTACGCTTCGAATGCTCGACGATCAGGCCGACCCTGCCTGGCGGGCCCGCGTCGAGGAGATCCCGATGGTCGGTTGTACCGTCAAGCTGAACGTCGCCTTACGCGAGCTACCGAGCTTTCGGTCCCGCCCGGGCACGAGGCAGCCGCATCACTTCGGCCAGGTCAACACGCCCTTATCCAAGGCGGAGTGGCGGGCCGCCCACCAGGCTGCGCGGGAGGGGAGGCTTCCCGATCGCCTTTGGACCGAACTCTATTTTCAGACCGCGCACGACTCGACCATCGCCCCGGAAGGCGTTCAGACGATGAGCGTCTTCGCGCAATACGTGCCGTACACCTTCGCGGAAGGAAGCTGGGAGACCCGCCGCGACGAAGTCGCCGCACTCGCCATGGGGTCGATCGCCCGCCACTGTGAGAATCTGCCCGAAGCGGTGCTGGCGCTCGAGGTGCTCGGCCCCCCCGACATTGAAAAGGCGGTGGGCCTGACCGGTGGTCACATTTTTCAAGGGGAGTGTCTCCCCCCTTACATGTGGGGTCAGCGGCTCGAATCCCGCACGCCGATGCCCGGCCTTTTCCTCTGTGGCGCTTGCACTCACCCTGGCGGCAGCGTGATCGCCATCAATGGGCGTAACGCCGCGATGGAGATTCTGGGTGCTCATCACGCCCACTGAGCCGGCCCGATCTTACAACGGCCCTGAATTCTCGTGGCCCGATCGTCACACCGGCGCCGCCGATCCGTTCAAACCAGCGAACGCTGAGAGGAATGGGTCGATCAGCCCGGCTGGGAGTCTCGCTCAAAGTCTGCCGAAAAAAGGAGCTCCCGACGACGAGGTCGAGCCTCCTCATTCCGCGCGACTTTGGGAAGCGAGACAGGCCAAGCCTGGCAGCATTGGACCTGGGAGAAGGCGTCACGTCTTTTGGGGATTTCCAATGGGCAGTGACTTCACGCGCGGATCAATGCCACCCGAGGTCCCGACCCATTTTTTGGGATTGATGGGCGGGCGGGGTGTCGATCGCGATGGCGTGAATGGGCGAGCGTTCCGATGACGCGGGGCTGCGCTGTTAACGTTCCCGGTAAATGATCCGCCCCTTGGTCAGGTCGTACGGCGTGATTTCAATCGTCACTCGGTCACCCGGGACGATTCGGATGAAATTCTTGCGCATTTTCCCGGCGATGTGCGCCAGGATGCGGTGTCCGCTCTCCAGCTCCACCATGAACTGCGTATTGGGCAGGGCCTCAACAATGCGGCCCTCGGTCCGAATCGGTTCCTCTTTGGCCACGCGGATCTCCTGCGACGACCGGCATCACCCTAGGTCGTGATCTGGGGGCATATCCATCCGGAGTGAAGGGAAGGCCATCTCGGGCAACGGGGCCCACGAATGATGTTTCGTCGGCCCGGTTGCTCGAGCGTGTGGCAACGACCTCGTTCCCCTCGCCGGAACCATTTGCGGTGAGGACGCTGGTTGCTCGAACGTAAGGCCGATGCCGATCGAAATCAGCGGTTCGTCCTCAGCGAGCGAACGCAGCATCTTGACACGCGGTGGTAAGGATACTCGATCGACGCCGTCTTGACTAGCATCGAACCGGGGGGAATCCTCCTGAACCGCGTGCCTCACGGGATCTCGTGCTTGTTCTCAGGCCGGACTGGGCTCACCGGCCAGTTCCTCGACCCCGATCCGCAGGCAGAAATCGCCAAACGTTTCGTCGGCGAGCCGCTCGGCCTTGAAGCGGGTGAAGACGACGGCCAGCTCGGGGACGACCCGGTCGAACGGCACGTAATCCTTGAACTCAAGGTTGAGCCGATCGCCCAAGGTCCGGCCGGCGAGGAAGATGGTGTAGGTGCCGGGTCCGGGGGTGCCGTCGGGATTCTTGCTCGCCGAGCGGCCCACCAGGCCGATGTCGGAGTTGTAGGGCCGGGCACAGCCGTTCGGGCAACCGGTCATCCGCACGGTGAACCGCTCGTCCTCAAGGCCCAGCTTGGCGAGTTCAACCTCGAGCTGGTCCATGATCGTCGGCAAGGCACGTTCGGATTCGGTGACGGCCAGGCCGCAGGTCGGCAGCGCCGGGCAGGCCATCGACCAGCGGCGGACGGTGGAAATCTGCTCGACCGTGGCGATCCCGTACTCTTGCAGAGTCGCCTCGATATCGGCCCGCCAGGCCGGGTCGAGGTTGATCAGCATGATCGACTGCTGGCAAGTGAGCCGGCCGGCCACCTGGTATTTTGAGAACAAGGCGCGCAAGCCACTGGCCAGACGCAACGACCCTTCATCCTTGATTCGGCCGTTCTCGACCGGAAGCCCGAGGAAGAGCTTGCCGTCGCCTTGCTCATTCCAACCGAGGTGGTCGTCGACGTCGGTGATCGGCGCGTCCTTCGGGTCGGCGAGCGGCCGGCCGAAGTATTCTTCGACCTTGGCGCGGAAGGCCGGGACGCCCCAGTCGTGAATGATGTATTTGAGCCGGGCCCGTTTGCGGTCGGACCGGTTGCCGTAGTCGCGGAAGACCTTGATGACGGATTCACCGAGCCGGATCATGTCGGCCCGATCGATGTAGCCGATTGGGACCCCGAGGAACGGGAACGTCTTCTGGGCGCTTGGCGTGGTGCCCATGCCGCCGCCGGCCAGGACGTTGTATCCGACCAGGACCCCGTCCTCGACAATCGCCAGCAGTCCCAAGTCGTTTGCCTGGACGTCGGTGCAATTGTCGTTGGGGAACGCGAACGCCGTCTTGAACTTACGCGGCAGGAAGGCTTTGCCGTAAATCGGTTCGGTCGGATCGTCGCCGGGCGTGGGCACCTGAATCGGCCCGGCAGGGGGCAGGAGGGGATTGGCGACTTTTTCGCCATTGAACCAGATGTCCCAGTAGCTCGAGGCGCGCGGAGCGCAATGGGAGGCCCAGCTGTCGGCGTCGGCCTGCATCGCCTCGTGCGCCGAGTCGCAGATCGGCGCGGGGCAGCAGAGGACGTTACGCTCGACGTCGCCGCAGGCCGCCAAGGTCGAGAGCAGCGACTCATTGATCGTCCGGATCGTCGAGGGGAGATCCTGCTTCGCCACGCCGTGGAGCTGGAATTCCTGTCGCGTCGTGATCCGAATCGTGTTGTTGCCTACCGTGGTGGACAACTTATCGATCGCCAGGTACTGCTGGGCCGTGATCTTCCCACCCACGACCCTGGTCCGGACCATGAACTGGAAGCCCTTCTCCTTGCCTTCCCGCTTGAACTGCGTGCGATGGTCGCGATCGTCTTGCTGGTACGACCCGTGGAACTTGAGGACCGCCGCCGCGTTTTCGCTGAAGTGCGTCTGCCCGTCGTGAACTTCCTCGGCGAGAAAGGTCTTCAAATACTGGCTGGCGATCTTGATCGCCTCGGACTTACTCGGCTTGGCTCCGCCGCTCGGCTCCATCGCGATCAATCTCCTCGACACCGGCCCGATCGTCTCAGTAGTGGGGATGGTCGGGAAAGGTCAGTTTCTTAGTGAAGATAGTCAAGAACGATTCTATCTCGTTGCCCGCTGCAAATCAACGGTTCTACGCTTCTGGTTTCGGGACGACAAGACTCCCGTTGGTGGTTACGCTGAAGGGAGTGAGGATCCAACCGACTTCCCCACGACTGGATTGACGAGGGGCACGCCTCGGATGATTACGCCGATGGCTGAGTATTCGCTGGAGGGTCCGAAGCCGGCGCGCATGTATGAGGTCATCCTGCCCAAGAAGCTGGGTTACTTCGGTAAGGTCCAGGAGGTTCTCGAAGACCTCTTCGACGAAGACGCCATTCGCGCCATTCCCTTCGTCAAGCAGACGATCGCCCGTAACCGCCAGCACGATCCCACGTTCGATGAAGACTCGTGGATCAAAACGTTGCGGCTCGCCTCCCGAGGCTACTCCATCTACGAGATGGATGGCCGCTACCTCTCCGCCCATGCGGGACCGGTGGACGAGCGCGTCCTCGTGATTCGTTTCATCTTCCATAATCCGGGTGGCGTTGCCGACCCCAAGACCGATTTCCTCGCGGTGTCGCTCGAAGTGATCAACCACCTGGTGGCCCACCGCTTCGCGACCGAACTCGGTATCGAGGAGGAAATCTGGTTCCTCGAGTATAACTACACCCAACTTGCGATCTGGCGCAAGCGTCCCACCGAGAATTCGACCGAGGAGCATGGCCTGTGAGCGACCCTACGTCCGTGATCGATCGTTATGCCGAAGGGGGCCCTTTACTGAAGTATGCGACCGCGGGATTGCCTTCGGAAAAGGAGGCGACGCGGGTTGAGCCGGGATTGTGGAGCCTCTCCGAGCTCGTGGCCCACTTGCTCGACGCCGACTTGGTCCTTGCTGACCGCATGAAACGGGTGATCGCCGAGCAGGATCCCGTGCTCCTGGCCTTCGACGAAAATGCCTGGATCGACCGGCTCGATTCCCGGTCGATGCCGGTCGAGGAGGCCGTCGCGCTCTTCACGGCGAATCGACGCTGGATGACTCGGATCTTGCACAACTGCTCCGAAGCCGACTTTGCTCGGAGTGGCCAGCATACCGAGGTCGGACGATTGACGCTTGCTGAACTGGTTGCCAAGACGATCAGTCACCTCGATCACCACCTCGTCTTCCTCTATGCCAAGCGGGCGGCACTGGGCACGGCCGTTCCTCCTCGATATACCGCGCGGTGAGGTCGGGGGTCGCTCGCTGAGGTGAGCGAACTCTCGAGGCGAGCGAAAAACTTCCGCAATCATTCGTTGAGCCAGGTGCGGCGGATCAGCTCGAGCTTGTTGGCCACGGTGCGCAACGAGCACCCGAGCTGCAGGCGGATTTCTTCATTGGTACACCCTTCCATCTTCCAGAGGGCGATCCGGCGGAGCGTCTCGTCCCCCAGGAGCTTGAGGAGCCGGCGATGCTCGTCGGCGACCAGGGCGGCGAACTCCGGGCTCGGTTCGGAACCGACCATCTGGTCAAGTCCACCCAGTCCTTCGTCGGCGAGGGGGCCGGCGAGGGTCGATTCGCTGACGACTCGGCCCCCGCCGCGCTTTTGGCGTCCCTCACGCTGCATCTGGTCGACCGCTTTTCGGGCCGTGATCACGACCAGGAGTTTCCAGAGGTCGTCACGGTCGGCGAGTTGCGGGAACCGGCCGAGCGCGGCCCCCACGCAGAGGCTATCGAAGGCACTGAGGGCGGCGTCTTCTTCATCTTCGATGATTCCAGGGCGGCGCGTCGCGCGGAGCTTGGCGCGGGCCACATGCACGAGTTTATCGAAATAGCGATCCCAGAGCTTTTGCGCGGCGATCTGATCGCCCGCCTTGAGGCTGCCGACCCAGATCGAGACCGAGCCCTTTTCCTCTCTGGGCATGCGATGCCTCCCACTCCCCACTCATGCATCACCAAAATTGGAACGGTCGTGAACGACTTGAGGTTACGGTCCGGATTCCTCGGGGTGACACCGCTTTGCCAGGGATGTCCCTTGACGTCCACGATGGCCGCACCGGGTTGCTGACGGAGCTGATCCCCGGCGAAGACGCCTATACGGCGGAACGCTCGAAGTTTGCGGCCGGGGAGGCGTGCGGGGTTGACCCGACGACGGGCAAGCAGGGGTGTTGAAAGGCGTTGGCTTTCTCGGTGGCGTAGTGCCGACCGATACCGGCTCGAGTAAAAAGGGGAGTGCCACAGCACTCAACCGAATGCCATCACCGGCGATCGCCCAAAGAAAAAACGACAAGGGATTTTATGTTCAAGCTCCAGATGACACTTTTGATCACCGCTCTCGCAGGCTCCAGCTTGTTGGCCGCGCCGCCGGTGCGAAAGTTCGATGACCCGGGTGCCCCGCCTTTCAAGGTGCTGAAAGAAGGCGAGAACCCTCCGCTCGATGCCAACGAGAATTTCGTGGTTGGGCCGAAGTACGTGCCCGCGCTGGAACGCAAAAAGGTCGATGGCGTTCCCGAGGGGAAAGTGGAGCAGTTCGTCATCGATTCGAAGGAGACCAAGCTCTTCAATCCCGGCATCGCCCGCGACGTGTTCGGGAACGTGGACCCGAACAATCCGAAGACGCTGATCGTCGAGACACACCCCATCGACTATCAGCGGAAGATTGGCGTCTACATCCCCGCCCAGTACAAGGAAGGGACCGAGGCGCCGTTCATGGTCGTTCACGACGGCCCCGGTCAGGCCAACGGCTTCAAGACGATGCTCGACAACCTGATTCACCAGAAACGGATTCCGCCGATTGTCCTCATTTCGATCGGCAACGGCGGCGGCGACGCCCAAGGGCACGAGCGCGGCAAAGAATACGACAACATGAACGGCGACTATGCCGACTACATCGAGACCGAGGTGCTGCCGCGGGTGGAGAAGAATTGCGGGGTGAAGCTGACCAAAGACCCCGACGGCCGCGCGGCGATGGGGAACAGTTCCGGCGGTTCGGCGGCGCTCATCATGGCCTGGTTCCGCACCGATCTCTACCACCGTGTGCTAACCACCTCGGGCACGTTCGTGAACCAGGCATGGCCGTTTGATCCGAAATCTCCCGATGGGGCCTGGGGATTCCACGAGACGCTCATTCCCACCAGCCCCGAGAAACCGCTCCGGATTTTCCTGTCGGTCGGCGACGCGGACTTGCTCAACCCCAATGTGATGCGGGACGAGATGCACGACTGGGTGGAGGCCAATCATCGCATGGCCAAGGTGCTGAAGGCCAAGGGGTATCAGTACCAGTACCTGTTCTGCCGCGGGTCTGGCCACGGCGTCGGCAATGCCCAGGCTCAGTTCCTGCCGCACGCCTTCGAATGGGTGTGGAAGGGATACGCCCCGAAGACGGACAAATAGTCGCCGCGGCCTTTGATCGCTGTCGGCGGGCGGGAGAAGGGGCTTGATAGCCACCTTCTCCATTCTACCGCAGGAGCGGCGACTGGGTAGACCGCCCTCCCATCGGTCGTGGTGCCGGCGGGGTCATAGGCGGCTCTCCCCGTCGAAGGCCGCCCATTGGGCCGCGAATGCCGGAGATGTCCTCGGCATCACCGACAGGTCGAGGTAGGGGCCACCGCCGAGTTGGAAAGCTGTCGTGGGGAGAGATTTTCCCGAGAAACTCGACTGTTGATTCTGCGTTGACCGTGTCATTCAAGGGGCTTGTGGCCCGCCCTCGTTCGGGGGCAAGGTGAGAGTGAGTGTCTCGACATCCGAATCGTCGATGGTTTCCGAGAGCGGACCTTTGGCCGGGGGCGGGCGGCGTGCGTGCTCGACGGCGACCGCGGCCGAGGCGGCCAAGGAGGCGAGTACCTCTTCGTCGACGACTTCGAAGTCACCGCCCCGCTTGTTGAGGACCTGGAAGACGCCGAGGATGCAGCCGTTCTGGCCGGTCATCGGGAACGTCAAAAGGTTCCTCGTGCGATAGCCGCTTCGCTTATCGATCTCGGGGTTGAATCGAGGGTCGGCATAGGCGTCGGGGATGCGGATCGTTTCCCCGGTGACCGCGACGGTGCCGGCGATCCCGACGCCCAGGGGGACGCGGATCTCGCCGACGGTCGAGTCGATGGTGAGCTTCGACCAGAGTTCGCCGCGGTCGCGATCGATCAGGTAGATCGTGGCGAGCTCGGCGTTGGCCACCCGGCAGGCGGTTTCGCCGAGCAGGAAGAGCAACTTGTCGGCGTCGGTGATCGTCATCAGTCGGCGCGTCATCTCGCCCAGGAGATGCAGCCGCTCCGCATGCCGTTCGGCGGCGAGCTGCTGCTGGGCCAGCTCGCGCAAGGCCGACTGGAGCCGTGCATGGTGCCAGGAGCCGCCCGCCAGCAGTCCGAGGACGGCGACGGCGCTGACGACCAGGGCGTTCGACGCCAAGAGACCGACCAGGAGGCCGACGGTGGCCACGGTTCCCGAGGCGACGAGCACGGCCCGCGCCGGTTGTCGCCGGCTCCAGCGCACGGCCCGCTCGAGCCGGCCCGCGGGCTGCGCGGCGATCGGTTCACCCCCCAGGAACGCGTGGAGGTCGTCAGCCAACGCCTCGGCGCTTGGGTAGCGACGCTTCGGTTCTTTCTCCAGGCACTTCAGGCAAATGGTTTCGATGTCGCGGGGCAGCTTGGTCCGCAGCCGTCCCGGGGGGACCGGGTCCTGGTTCAATGACAGGAGCAGGGTCTCCAGCGCCGTGGCGGCCTGGAACGGCGGCAGTCCGGTGAGCATCTCGTAGAGAGTCGCGCCCAGGGCATAAACGTCGGCGAGTGGTCCGAGCTCGTGGCCGTCGCCTTGGGCCTGCTCAGGCGCCATGTAGGCCGGAGTGCCGACGAGAGTTTCGCTTCGTGAGGGATTCACCGAGCCGACCCCGGTGACGATCTTGGCCAGACCGAAATCGGTGATCTTCGGTTCCCCGCTATGAGTCAGCAGGATGTTGGCCGGTTTGATGTCGCGATGAACGATCCCGCGTTCATGAGCCACGTGTGTGGCGCGTGCCAAGGTCTCGATGATCTGGGCGGCCTGCCGAACGGGCAGGGGGCCGCCGCCAAGCTTCCGAGCGAGGCTTCCCCCCTCGACGAACTCCATCGAGAAGTAGGGGAAACCATCACGTTCGCCGATTTCATAGATCTGAACGAAGTTCGGATGCGAAAGCCGGGCCACTGCCTGGGCCTCGGTGCGGAAGCGAGCCAACGACTTGGGGTTGGCGTGCGACTCCGCGAGAATCATCTTGAGCGCCACGATCCGGTCGAGCTTGACTTGCCGGGCTCGATACACGACCCCCATCCCGCCCCGGCCAATCTCCTCGAGAATCTCGAGGTCGTCGGCCCCAGGGGGCGTTTGCGGCCCAGACGTGGGGGGAGCGAGCGTCTTGGAACGGATCGTCAGGTCGTTAACCGGCGCCTGGCCCGTGGCGGCTCCCTGGCCGTAGTGTTCCAGGAGCGCGGCGAGCTCGGTGTGGAGTGCGTCCCGTTCTTCGCCCGAGGTCTCGCCGAGAAATTCCTCGAGACTGGGCGTCTTCCCCGCGCGCAGAAGCCCTTCGAACCGGTCGCAAACCTCGATCATACGCCGGAACTGCGAAAGCGGCAGAGCGGAATGGGCCGTCGGATCGGCCGGGTTCATGATGCAGGGTCTCGAGGCTGAGAATCGGACCGAAACGTCGCGGAGCGGGCCACCGTCAATAGCAGGTCATGACTGACGCTTAAGAACGTACCGTTCTCCGGCCTGGATGTCGATGAGAGACGCACGATCGTGCCCGCGAACCAACGAAGGGCGCCTCCTGTTTCGGATAAACCCGAGAGTTGCCCTATCCCCCGCGGTCGAATGAATGAGGTTGCACGGGGGACGGGGGGCTGCTACCATTCTCGCACGATCATTTGTTTTGTGGGATTGTCCTCCCCCTTCCCGCCTTGCTTTTTTTTGTGGCTCGCCTGAGTTCTCTCCCAACTCGCCCGCTCGAGCCGACCCGGTTCCCTCGGTCGGGTGATCCCCGCCCGCATCGGCTCCGGTCTCGTTCCGCTCGCTTCGCCAGGTCGCCGCGATGGTGCGACGCTCTCTCGTGGAAAGGCATCCATGCTGAATTTCAACATTAATTTGACCAGCCTTGCCATCATCCTCTGGTCGGGGATGCTGATCATCGCGGGATCGATCTGGGTGCTCTCCTCGCAGGTCAGGAAATTGGCGGATTTGCTCGAGGACCAGGGACGTGAAGCCTCGGCCACCCAAGTCGTCGAGGCCCCTTACCAGGCGAGGCTGGCGTCCACGTCGGCCCGGGTCGCGAGGCGAGGCGCCTCGGTGAGCCTTCGGAGTGCGGGGCGGACCAGTCTTGCGGCGGCTCGTGGCCAGGGGCAACTGGCGTCGCTCCGTCGCGATGCGATTCTCCTGAGCCGTGCCCTCACGTCGGAAGCCCCCAACGATCGCGCGAGTTCTTGAACCGCGGATTCGGTCGATCGGTGCGATCAGTTGCCGGGCACCCTACAATAGAGCCATCGACGAGCCGGAATCACTCCGTGGCTCCTCGGTCAAAGGGCTCCACCATCAAGGGACGGCACCAATGGGAATCGATCAACCACTCGCCGAACCGGGGCTCCGGAGTCTCGATTGGCGAAAGCGCCTTGACGTTATCGTTGAGACGATGCGTGAGATGAGCCTGCAGACCGATCCCCAGGCCATGGTTCGCGCTTACGCGAAGCGGATCCGTCAGTTGATGCACGCCGATCGTCGCGTCGCCTTGAGTCGGCGCGGGCTCGAGGCGCCATTCTACCGGATCACGCGAGCGAGCCAGTGGACCGAGGAGATCAACCCCTGGAAGGAGAAGCACCGGTTGCCGCTTCTCGAAGGGGGCCTGTTGGGCGAGTTGCTCTACGGCGATAACCCGCGAATCATCGACGACTTGCAGGTGGCTCCCGACGACCCGGCCGCGAGCTATTTGGCCGGTCAGCGGTCGCTGATGGCCATCCCTCATTATGACGGGGGGACGGCCCTCAACATGACGATTTTGATGCGCTCGACCCCGAACGCGTTCGATCGCGACGAATTTCCTGAACATGTCTGGATGAGCAACCTGTTCGGCCGGGCGACGCAAAACCTCGTTCTGGCTGAGGAGTTGAAGCAAGCCTACAACGTCGTTGACCGCGAGTTGAAGTTGGTCGCCGACATCCAGCGCTCGCTTCTCCCCAAGACGATCCCCAAAATGCCGGGCCTGGACGTGGCGGCGTCCTACCAGACCTCGCAGTGGGCCGGCGGCGACTATTACGACTTCTTCCCCTTGTCCGAAAATCGCTGGGGAATCCTGATCGCCGACGTCAGTGGCCACGGCACGCCCGCCGCCGTCATGATGGCGATCACCCATAGCATTGCGCACGCCCTGCCCAGCTTCCCCGATCCCCCCGCCACCATGCTCAATCACGTCAACCAGCAGTTGGCGACGCTTTATACGACGAACAACGAGGCCTTTGTCACGGCCTTTTACGGCATCTACGACCCGGCCAAGCGCACCCTCACCTACGCCAGCGCGGGCCACAACCCGCCGCGGCTCAAGCGGTGCGAAGACGGTTCGATCATCGCGCTCGACGGCGTCGGCAACCTCCCCCTGGGCGTCATGGCCGACGTGGTCTACGACCAATACACCCAGGCACTTCGCCCTGGCGATCAGATCGTTTTCTATACCGACGGAATCACCGAAGCCACGAATCCGGCGGGCAAGATGTTCGATACCGATCGACTCGACGAAGCCCTGGCCAATTGCCACCTGGATGCCAACGGCCTGATCGAAGCGGTTCTCGGCGCGGTGGATCGCTTCACCGCCGGCGAACCCGCGGCCGACGATCGCACGCTCCTCGTGGCCAAGGTTTCCTAGCTTTCATCGATCGCGGCGGATCCGTGAGCGGATAGATGTTGATGTCTTTGGTAGGCCGTGTCCACCCTACAAGAAGAAACCTTGTTTATGTCTCTTCTTGTAGGGCGGGCACGGCCCACCCGCTTCGGCTTTGATCATTCCGCCTCTGCCGAGAGTCTTTTGGCCAGGGCATGGAACGCCTCGATCGTCGCTTTGGGGACGTCGGGAAAGCTTTCCCAGAGGAAGGCTTTGAACGCGGCATCGCCCGAGCGATCGAAGAACTGGAACGAGTAGGTCGCGGTGGTCGTGTCGTGGCCCCACTTCTCGACCGCGAAGATGTCGGCGATTTCTTCGTGGAGGATGTGCATGTCGAGCGTGTCGGTCTGGACGTTGAAAAAGGGACCGGCGTCGGAGAACCCGCCGAAGGTTCCGACCGACTCAATGACCGCGGCGCGGCTACGGACGAAGACCCGCATCGTGCCCAGTGCGGGGAGCGCTTCCAATAACTCGCGGAAAACCCCGTCGCGGAGCCGGACGATCGGCCATTGTCCGACCAGGGCGTCGACCACGGCCTTTTCGGTGACCCCGAATTTGCGCGCCGCCATCATGGTCATCCGCGACCGGTCCTTCAGGAAATAGTCACGAATCGAGACGGTGACGTCGACTGTCGGCTCTGATGCAGCGTCCATTGCGGGAGTCTCTCAGTGGGGTGGAAACCGATTGGCCCTTGCGAGAATGCTCGCAAGGTCCAACGGTTTCTTCCTTCACCCTACTGAGATCGGCCGTCACTCGTCCAGATCGTCTTCGTCGGCCATTTGGCGGATGTACTCGAGGGCTTCGGAAACCTCACAGACGACCGCGCCGGGCTGGCGGCCCTTGCTGTCGAGTTCGCGCAGCAGCATCAGGTCCTCGAAGTCCTCGGATTGCTGGAGCCGGACCCGCTTGCGGGCGCCGAGGGTCCCGTTGACATAGGCCAGGGCATCCATATGGTGGGCGATCAGGGTCTCGGTGCGCTCGCTGATCGTCCCCTCCAGAGCTTGCAGGCCGGCGAGTACATGGTCGGCGGGGTCGATTGCCTTGCCGACGTCGTGCAAGAGCGCGGCGAGCAGGAACTCCTCGTCATACGATCGCTCCTGACGGGCCAGCTCGAAGACTTGCAGGCTGTGATAGAGCGCGTCCCCCTCGGGGTGATACCGCGGATTCTGCTTGACCCCTTCCAGCGGGAGAAGCAAGAGCCGATAGAGCTCGAACCGGTCGACGTGGTCCTCGACCCGCTCGACTTCGCGATCCAGGTCGAGATCCGGGTTTTCCGACCGGAGAAAGGCCTCGAGCTCGGCGATCGAGGCGCGTTCGATCGCCTGGCCGGTAATCGAGCTTTTGAAGACGTAGTGTGCCTTGTCCTCGGGATAGAGCGTGAGCTCATACGGGTAACGGTCGTCGATGTGAATGTGGGTGAAAACCCGTTCTTCACCATATTTTACAATGCGTTTGCGCTCGACCTCGTAGGGGAGAGCGAGGTCGTCGAGGGTGTCGGTCACGATCGATTGGCTGTCGGCAAAAATGTGAATATCAATGTCGGAACCGTGGCGGACATGCCCGGTCCAGACGCTTCCGATCAGGCGCGGTCGGAAGCGCGTGAGCTTGCGCATCAGGCGAAGCGCCTCGATCCGCATGTCGAGCAGGTGCTCGAGCCGTTTCTCACCCTCGTGCATTCGGGCCATCGCCTGGATCTGGTCGCGGATCTCGCGGTTCGACGGCAGGTCGGCAGGCCGGTATCGATACTCGACACCGAGCTGTCGGGCGGCCTTGCGTTTGGCGGTGAAGTATTCGGTTTCGAAACGCTGATACATGAGCTGTGCGGCAAGAAAGGCGATTTGCCGCCGGATCCGATCATCAGCCATGGTGGGGAAGTGCGCCGTTTAGGCCCATCAATGCGGCGCGGGGCGTGGGCCAGGCAGCCTTGTTGGTACCGGCCCAATGGTGAACGAGAAAGGTGAACCGAATCCACCATAGCAACGGCCGGCCGGGCGTGCAAGTCCGGGAATCAAACGCATCAGGGCTTAACGAAACGAGCGATGAAGCCTCCTCCCGCTCGAAGATCGATCGCGAGCGAGTCGTCCTTGGTGATTGTGGTCGCTTCGACCTTCACGGCGGCGGGATCATCCTTCTGGTCTCGGACCAGCAGCGCTCGGTAGGTTCCAGCCCCAAGGAATGAGGTCGGGACGCGCACCGGGCCGGCCGTTGGGCCGTTGACGATGGCCAGGAACCAACGGTCGCCGTTTCGCCGCGCGAAGATGGCCCGCTCGCCGATCTCGGAGCCGGGCAGCACGTGGGTCTCATCCCAGACACTGGGGAGGCTCTTGATCAGCTCCGCCGCCGGATTCTCGAGCATGGTCTTGGGGTGGGCGGCGTAAACCAGCACGGGCGAGGTCAGAACCGCCGCGCTGGCGATCTGGTGCGCCCATGAGGTTTCCCTCCGGCGTGTCCCGAAGTGCATCGGCGTGTAGTCGGCGTGGCCGGCCAGCAGGCGAGTGAAGGGCCAGGTGGCATTGTGAGCGGCCCATGCCTCACGCTTTCCTCCTTCGAGGCCGGCGATCCCCTCCCGGGTCATCTCGTTCGGCCAGGTTCGCGACTCCCCCGTCGGCTTGTTGGCGCCGTGGAAGTCGACCATCAGGTGGAACTCGGCCGCGTCGCGCAAGCAGGCCTCGTAGAGGTCGACCACCTCCTTCGCCTCGTGGTCGAAAAAATCGAGTTTCACGCCGACGACGCCGACGTCCCGACACTTCCGGAAGAACGCGCGGCGGGCTTCCGGGCTCCTGATCTCCCGGCTGTGTTTCCAGAGCCAGACTCCCACGTGGCGGTCCTGGGAATACTGAACGAGCTCGCGGAGCTCGGCGTCGCTCCACTTCTGCCAGAGCCCTTCCACGATGTTGTATTCGAAGCCGAGCTCACCGGCGAGTCGGGAGAATTCCTTGATGCCTTCGAGGGACTTCTTGCCGCCGTCGAGGTACTGCCAGACCGCCCGACCGGGCCTGACCCAGTCGGTCTTGAGCCCTGCCGGGAAGAGCCGCGGGTCGGGAGGAAGCGAGACGTTGCTCACGATGTCGCAGTTCACCAGGCTGTTGAGGTCGGTTCCAATCATGATGATACGCCAGGGAGACTTTATGGTTCCCGGGATCGAGGCTGGTTTCGTCAGGCGTTTCGCTTCTTCGTCCCCATACCTCAGCGTAAAAGGATATGAGGCCGGATGAGAATGACCCAGACGCGCGGCGAACCCGAGCTTGCCGTCGGCCTGGAGGGCCATCCCGCTCGAGCCGCTGATCGCCCCTTCGGTGATGGACGCGTAGCCGTGGTCCTCGGGCAGCTTGATCGTCAATGGTGGCGCGGCCCAGTCGCCGGCCTCGACCTCGGCGATGGCCTTGCGGGCGTGGACCCCCTCGTAGTGACCACGAAGGTTGTGATACCAGACCGTACTTCCGGGGACCAGGCGGAATGAGGTCGCCTCGTCCACGACCCGCTCGCCATCTCCGCCGGGGACGACGTAGCGGAAGGCGACGCCATCGTTGAAGACACGAAGATCGATCGTGTAATCCGTCCCTGTCTTTCCATGCCGGACGGGCACGCGTGCGCCTCGAAATCGATTGATCGCCCGGGAGTGGACCCCACGCGTCGGATAGTCCTCGTCGACTTGGTATCGCTCGGGCTGTCCCAGTTCGCTGGTCTGGCCGAGGTCAACCCCATCGATGACGATTCCTGCCGCTGATTTTGCGATCAGGGGCCGGTTGGCCAGGTCGACCTGATACTCGAGGTGATCGTCACCGGGCGTGAGCCGCATTCGGATTACGCCGTTCGGGCTTTCGACCTCGACCCCTGAAGGTGGGCCCGCGAAGACCTCGGGAACGATTAGTCCGAGTGAGGTGAGCGAGAGCGCGATTGCCAAAGCGCGTGTGGTGTTCATGAGCAACTCGTCGTTCGCACCAAGATTTTTCGTCAATGTTTCCCGAAGACGGTCGATCCCATATGATAATTAGCCGCAACGCTCCGAATATGACTCACTCGATCGAAAAACGCCGATTTCCGAGGCCGCGAAATCAATTAATCCTCGGACGGCTGTCGTGGCCAGTGGTAGCTGAATTCGACCGCCGTTGGCCGAGCCACGGGATGGGGTTCGGGTTGCGTTTGAGCACGGCCGCGCGGAGGATCGGGTTGTGACTCCGCCGGTCGAGTTGGAGGTTTCGACGACCAATCTCTAGCACTTCATCCGGACTCCAAAATTCGCCCCTGAGGTCGCTCGACGCCAAGAACGGTCGCGCCGACCTTGACGGTTTTTTAACCACATTCTGGGCGGTATTCTTTGCTGCCACAGGCAGATCGGAATGCGCCGCCGTTTCGTGGTGCGTCCTTACTTCGCGGCACTTTCGCCGTCCTGGTCATCATCGGGGGCGGCTCGAGTGTCGATGTCCTCCCATTTACCGGTCTTGACGCTGAAGACGTAGAGGTGGCCATTGTGCAGGCAGGTGATCGCGTCGTTACCGATGGCCGGCTTAGCCACAGCCCCCTCGGGCAATTCCAGGACATCCCAGCGTTTCGCTACAGGACTGAAAGCATAGATCCGGCGGCCGATGCCATAGGCGGCCATGGTTAGGCCGACGGTCGGCACGGCCAGGTCCACGGGCTCGCGCAGGTCTTGCGGATACCAGGTCCCGTCGAGCACGCTAAAGGCGGCAATCCGGGCGATCTTCGGGCCTTTAAGAAAGAGCGTGGCAAGCTCCGGGCTAAGGATGGGCTTCACCGTAAGCTTGGTGTCTCTGGCCTTGGTGAGCCGGAGAGACTTGGCCTTGCCCGTCTCGGTGCTGTAGGCCGTGACTGTGTCGCCCTCTGGCGAGGAAACCACGATGAGCTTACTGGTTTGTATGTAGCGGGGTCGTTCATTGGCGCCGACTCTGCCCATGCCGCCGCCGAAGCCGCCGGCAGGGCCTCCGGTGTTCTGGGTGGCTGGGGGCATGGAAGCTGGTCGGCTAGCCTTGCTTGGGGCCGGAAGCCCGGCAGGCTGGCGCAGGGACTCCACCTCCGCCCGGAGGTCAGTCAGTTCCTTCTGCAGTTCTGCGTTGAGCCGGGCCGACTCGGCCAGGTCGCCCTGGATCTTGGCTACCGAACGGAACAGTGCCTGCTGGCGGTCGTCAGCCTGGGGCCCGGGCGCGGCCGGCCCCAGACCTCCGCCGGCGCCTCCGAACTGAAACGCGTAGGTCTGCATGCCGCCCAAGGCCAGGACGCAGGCCAGCGTCGCCGCACCGATACTCTTCAGCTTGGAAATCATCATGGCGTGGAGAACTCCCTTGGCGAGGGCGGTGGCCGTGGCCGAGGCCAGGGCAGGCGCCATCGCCTGTCGTGCGGTGAATCCCAGGGATAGCCGAACCGTCGCGTCGATGAGGAGCGAGGAAACAGGCTGCGAGGCGACCGTGGCGGTCAGGGTTGCGTCGTCGGACGTCAGCCCTCGGCTGGATAGCCGACGTCGCAACTTGTCGCGTGCCCGAGCCAGCCTGCTGCGGACCGTGCCGACGGGCCAGCGGAGCTGCCCCGCGGCCTCCTCATGGGTCAGCCCTTCGAGATAGCAGAGCACCATCGGCGCCCTCAGCAGCTCGGGCAGGCGGGCCAGCTCTTCATCGAGGACCGCTCGCAACTCGCGCCGTTCGCCCTCGCAGTACGGCGGCTCGACCCCGGCTTGGGCCGCTGTCGAGTTCTGCTCATGGACGTGTCGCCGAGCGGCGTTGGCCCGAGCCCGGACGGCGACCCGGTGGGCGACCCCGTAGATCCAGTGACCCAGGAGACCAGCATCGCGGATCGCTTTCGCGCGGCTGACCAGCACCAGGAACGTCGCCTGGAAAGCATCCTCGACGTCGTGCTCGTCGTGGAGGATGCGGCGGCAGACGCCTAGAACCATTCGCCCATGCCGGGCGACCAGAGCGGCAAATGCCACCTCGTCGCGTTCGACGACGAACTGCTTCAGGAGCTCGTCGTCGTCCAGGCCCGTGACGGTCCCCCGGTTGAAGACCCGATCCAACTGGCCCAGGATGACCCCCGAGTAGCGGCTCACCAGGATATGCCTCCCGACTTTGACAGCCCGTTCATCCCTGATTCTGCACATGGGGAGATTTCCAATCTCACTTTTTTTCCGGATTTCTCTGGGATTCGTACGGTTTGGCTTGCGATGTCTTGTTCCTCCCGGCTTCGTGGAACTTTCTTCGTAAACCTGCGGACGAACCAAAAACGAAAATATCGAACATGCGGGACCCTCCATGGTCCTCTCTCCGTGGGAGGCATTGTGCACGATGAGGCTGGTCGGAGATTGGCCCGAGGTTATTGCGGAATCAACTGCAAATAATCGCGTTTTGCAATCTTGCGATAGTGCAAACTTGTGGCTTTGTGAATGATTTGAATATTGTGTGTTGTTGTGGAATGCTGTCGTGTTTGTGCGACGCCATGAGCTGTTCGATTCCAGCCCCAGTGGGGCTGAACCGGAGTCGCCCCTTGGGTTCCACGACTTGAGGACGATTTTTTCGGAAACCGCCCTATCGAGACGCTGTTATCAATGCCTTGAGGATTCTCACGCAGGCGGCTCGCTTGCTTGGGAACATTGCAGGATCCGGACCGACCTCGTAAAGTGTGGTGCGGAGGGCGCGAATGATCCGCCTGTTGGTTGTGAGCCGAGAATCTCCCTTGGATTTTGCATGGGCTCATGCGTCTGGCAAGCCAAGTTGAGTTTGCAATGCAGAGGGATGGAATTCAATGAGTGCGGCACTGACGGAACGGCGCGAGTCTCCTCCCGGTCCGAAGGGAAATTGGTTGACCGGTAACTTGCCCGCCTTCCGTCGCGATCGGCTTGGCTTCTTGACCGATTGCGCTCAAACTTATGGCGATGTCGTGGCGTTTCGGCTCGGGCCGAGGAAGATGATCCTGGTCAATCATCCCGACCAGGTCGAGGAGGTTCTGGTCACGAATAATCGCCACTATATCAAGCACTTTGCGCTGCGGTTGACCGAGAAAACGCTGGGCAACGGTCTCCTCACCAGCGAGAGCGACTTCTGGCGGCGTCAGCGCCGGCTGGCTCAGCCGGCGTTTCACCGCGACCGGGTCGCCGGACATGCCGCAGTTATGGTCGCCTTCACCGAACGGATGCTCGAGACCTGGAGTTCCGGCCAGGTCTTCGACGTCCAGGAAGCGATGATGCGCTTGACCCTGGAGATCATCGCCAAGACCTTGTTCGACGCCGATGTCTCCGGTGAGTCGGCCGGTCTCAGCGCGGCGATGGAGACGACCCTGCGGAGCTTCACCGAACGCGTCAACCACCTGATTCCCCTGCCTCACTTCCTGCCGACCCCCAGCAACCGGCGGCTCGCTCGCGCGGTGAAACGGCTCGATGCGATCATCTTCGAGATCATCGCCCGCCGTCGCGCTTCGGGTGAAGACCGGGGCGATCTCCTCTCGATGCTCTTGAACGCTCAGGACGAGAACGACGGCGACCGGATGACCGACCGCCAGCTTCGCGATGAGGCGATGACCCTCTTCATGGCCGGCCATGAGACGACCGCCAATACGCTGACGTGGGCCTGGTACTTGCTTGCGCAACACCCCGAGACCGAGGCCCGGCTCCATGCGGAGCTCGACCAGGTCTTGGGTGACCGTGCCCCGACGCTGGCCGACTTGCACCGCTTGCCGTTCACCGAGCATGTGATCACCGAGTCGTTGCGGGTCCATCCGACCGTCTGGCTCCTGGGCCGCGAGGCGATCGTGCCGACCGTGGTGGGGGGCTATCCTGTGCCGGTCGGGACGACCGTTTATATGAGCCAATGGGTCGTGCACCGGGACCCTCGATTCTTCGACGATCCCGAGTCGTTCCGCCCCGAGCGCTGGCAGGACGGGCTCATGAAGCGGATTCCGCGTTATGCCTATTTTCCGTTCGGCGGCGGACCGAGGATCTGCATCGGGAACAGCTTTGCCCTGATGGAGTCGGTGCTGCTCCTGGCGACGATCGCGCGGCGGTTCCGCCTGGGTCTGCAGCCGGGGACGAAGGCCAAGCTTTTGCCCACGATGACGCTCCGCGCCGACGGCGGAATCCCGATGGAGCTGTCGACACGGCGATCGTTGAATTCTTGAGATGATGTCAATCGAAGAGGGAGAGTTGCTTGGCCCCCGGCTTGCGAAACGCCTCGGTCGAGAGTCCTGTGCTCCGGCCCGCGAGCCCGGCCTTGCGGCAGGCGAGCGCGAACATCTGGGCGATCATCTCGGCGAATTCACCCTGCCCGCGCATCCGAGACCCGAACCGCGAGTCATTCATTCGCCCGCCGCGGAGCCCCTTGATTCGTTGGAGCACCTTTTCTTTGCGGTCGGGGAAGTGGCGTGTGAGCCAGTCGTCGAAGAGCGGGCCGACCCCGAGCGGGAGCCGGATCGGGGTGAAGCCGGCGAACTGGGCTCCGGCCTGGGCCGCGGCGGCGATGATCGCCGGCAGTTCGTGGTCGGTCAGGCCTGGGATGACCGGCGCAACGAGCACCCCGACCGGGACGCCGGCCGCGGCCAGTTTCGCGATGGCCGCGAGTCGAAACTCCGGAATCGAGGCGCGGGGCTCGAGGGTTCGGGCCAGTCCGGCGTCGAGCGTGGTGACTGAGAGGAAAACAGCCGCCGCGCGGTGGTTGGCCAACTCGGCCAGGAGGTCTTGGTCGCGGGTCACCAAGCGGTTCTTGGTGATGATCACGACCGGGTTGCGGAACTCCGCGAGCACCTCAAGGCAGCGTCGGGTGACCCGGAGCCGCCGTTCCACCGGCTGGTACGCGTCGGTCACGCCGCTGAGGGCAATCGTCTTCGGCTTCCAACGCGGTGAACCCAGCTCGCGACGGAGCAACTCGGGCGCGTCCTCCTTGACCAGGATCTTGGTCTCGAAGTCGAGGCCCGCCGAAAACCCCAGATACTCATGGGTTGGTCGCGCATAACAATAAATGCAGCCATGCTCACATCCGCGATAGGGATTGATGCTCGCATCAAAGCCGATATCCGGGCTCTCGTTGGTGGCGATGATCGTTCGGGACGAGTCGTTCAGAAGCTGGGTACTTGGCGCCGGGACCTCGTCAAGATCCCCGTCGTCCGGCTCGATCTCATGCCAGCGGTTCTCGAACCGGTTCGGTGGGTTGTCGGCGGCTCCTCGGCCGTGGATCGTCGTCCGCTCTTCACGCATCGTGTTGGCTCCTCCGGGCTCATCATACCATACAAAAGTACAGGAAAAAGGTGGGTGGGAGGATTGGCAACGATTCGAGGGAGCACGACGGCGGTTGATTTGGAGGAGTCGACAGGAGCCCTGACTTGTGGCCCTCGAGCGGTCTGGAACTCGGTCGATTTTGGGACTGACGACTTGAACCAGGCGTGACGAAGGCTTAGTTTGAGGTGTGCTCGCCGATCGATGGCCGCCCCCCCTCCGCGGTGCGA
Source organism: Singulisphaera sp. GP187 (assembly GCF_900129635.1). GTDB lineage: Bacteria > Planctomycetota > Planctomycetia > Isosphaerales > Isosphaeraceae > Singulisphaera. The sequence goes on from NZ_FSRB01000001.1 coordinate 912,266, forward strand.
ACGGAAAATCAGTGGGCCGAGGCAGATGCCGAATGAGGGGCAAGCATGACGGCTCCAGAAATCCGAGTCGGCCCCGCGCGTCGAACCTGGGTGGCGGTTTTCACTGTGATCACGGTGGCCCTACTGGCGGGGGGCTACTGGTATTACCGCGAGGAATCGGACCGAATTCACCAGACGGAATACCAGGCCATCGCCGTCATCGGCGACCTGAAGTCCGGACAGATTCAGCAGTGGCGGATGGAACGTCTGGCTGATGTCATGGTCCTGGCAAACGACCCCTTCCTGGTCGAGACGGCGAGTGCTTTTTCCCGAGATCCTGCCGCACCGATTCCGTCCGCTCCAATTCAGAAAATCCTCGAGATCCGGGCCAAGGCTTACGGCTATTCCAACGCCCTTCTGCTCGCTCCGAGCGGGAAGGTCCTGGTCACCACCCATCCGGCTCCCGAGTCGGCGGCTAGAGCCACGCAACGGGCGATCGCGGTGGCCCTCGCCAGCCAGGGGCCCGTGCTGTCCGACCTCTTCCTTGGAGCCGACCAGGTCGTTTCGATCGACGCCGTTCAAGTCGTGCGGAATGCCGAGGGGGCGCCGCTGGCGGTCGTCATTCTCCGCGGTCGTGCGCAGACTTATCTGTATCCGCTTCTGAATGCTTGGCCCTCGCCCAGTCGAACCGCTGAGACGCTCCTGTTCCAGCGGGAAGGCGAGACTGTCCTCTACCTGAATGAACTGCGCCATCGGCCGGGCCCGCCCCTGACTCGACGCATACCGATGACGCGGACGGAGGTTCCCACCGTGCAGGCGGCGCTCGGTGGGGAGCGCAAGTTTCAGGGCAAAGACTACCGCGGTAATGTGGAGGTGCTGGCCAGCCTACGTTCCATTCCCGGATCATCCTGGTTCATGGCGACCAAGGTGGATGTGGATGAAATCCTCGCCGAGGCGCGTTACCGGGCCTTCGTCACCAGTCTCACGGTCGCTCTCTTGATCCTGCTGGCCGCGGCGGGGACGGCCTATTTGTATCGTCAGCGGCAGGTGCGGATCTACCAGGCGCTCTACGAGTCGGAACGCCGCCAGCGGGAGGATCAGCAAGCCTTTCGGACGATCCTCTACAGTATCGGCGACGCCGTGATCACCACGGATCTCACGTGCCGGGTGCGCGCGATGAACCGGGTGGCGGAACGGCTCACCGGTTGGACCGAGTCGGAGGCGCGGGACAAGCCTCTGGAGGACGTCTTTCGGACGATTGACGAGTCGACTCGCGCGGCCGCGGAAAATCTGGTGCTTTCCGTCCAACGCGACGGCCAGTCGGTGCGATTGTCCGACGGAACCCTCCTGACCACCCGCGATGGGACCGAGCGGCCCATCGCGGAGAGCGCCTCGCCGATTCGCGATGACAACGGTGCGGTCGGCGGGATCGTGCTCGTCTTCAGTGACAAGACCGTGGAGCATGCGGCCCTCGAGGCGCTTCGGGAGAGTGAAGCACTCTTTCGGCTGGCGCTGGAAAACACTCCCATCGTCATCTTTCAACAAGATCGGGCGTTGCGCTATACCAAGATTTTCAACCCGACCCCCGGCTTGTCCGCGCAAACGACGCTGGGCAAAACCGACGAAGAACTCTTCGGACCCGAAGAAGCCGCGCGGCTTGGTGCGATCAAACGCAACGTGATGGCGACCGGCCGGTCGTTTCGTGATTCCTTACAGGGCACGGTTGACGGCAAGGTTTTATTTTTTGATACGACTATCGAGCCGCTTCGGGACGCCGCGGGGCGCATTGTCGGGATTACCGGCACCTCGATGGACATCACGGAACGCAAGCTGGCGGAGATCCGGGTCGCCGAGAGTGAGCGAATCTATCGCGATCTCTTCGAGAATTCGATCGCTGGCATCACTCAGGCACTGCCCGTCGGGCGGCTGCAACGGGTCAACCGAGCGTGTGCCTTGATGTATGGATACAGTAGCTCGGAACAAATGATTGCCGAGGTGACGGACATCGCCCAGCAACTCTACGCGTATCCGGAGGAACGGGCCGAGGTGCTCCGGCTTCTTACCACGGAAGGTGAAATGAAGCCTCGCGAGTTTCTCATGCTCCGGCGCGACGGGTCTCGGTTCTCGGTGCTCATCGCCGCGCGGCAGGTCAGAGATGCGAGTGGTAAGCTGCTCTGCTTGCAACATGTGCATATTGATATTTCCGAACAAAAACAGGCCGAGGCCGAATTGCGGACCCGGCAGGATCAGCTCCATCACGCGCACCAGATTCTTGATTCCCACATCCAGAACTCACCGCTCGCGGCCGTGGAGTGGGATCGCGATTTCCGGGTTCTCCGCTGGTTCGGCCAGGCGGAGAAGGTCTTCGGCTGGACCGAGTCGGAAGTGCTGCGCAAACGTCCCGAAGAGTGGCGATTTGTTCATGAGGAGGATGTCGCGGCCGTCACGCAAAAGTTTACGGGACTCGTGGGTGGTGCCGTGCCCCGGATCGTCTCACTCAACCGAAACTACACGCGCGGTGGCAAGGTGATCGATTGCGAGTGGTATAACTCGTCGCTGTTCGATGAGAATGGCCAACTTGTCTCCATTCTCTCACTGGTGCTTGACGTCACGGAGCGGCAACGGGCCGAGCGGGTGCTGCGTGAGTTGTCGGGTCGACTGCTCCATCTTCAAGACGAGGAGCGCCGCCGGATCGCTCGCGAGTTGCACGACAACACCGCGCAGAATCTTGCCGCGATCCATATGAACCTCGGGATTCTGGAACGGGCGGTCGCGCCGGACGACGCGCGACACCGCCGTCTCCTGGCGAATTGCGAAAACCTGATCGCTCTGAGTATCCAGGAGATCCGAACCCTTTCCTATCTGCTCCACCCGCCCTTACTCGACGACTTCGGCCTGGTGCACGCGATGCGTGAGTATGCCGAGGGCTTTTCAGAGCGGAGCGGGATTCGGGTGACGCTGGATGCGACCGAAGAGCAGGTCAGGCTCTCCGAACCGATCGAGACGGCCTTGTTTCGTGTGCTCCAGGAAAGTCTGGGTAACGTGCATCGCCACTCGGGCAGCCCGGTGGCGTGCGTCCGCCTGACGCGCGATGAGGAACAAGTCCGCCTGGAAATTCGGGACGAAGGCCGAGGCTTGCCCCCCGGCCTGGTGATTTGCGGTGTTGCCCTTGCCGGCAACGCGGGCGTCGGTCTGCTTGGCATGAGGGAACGCGTGCAGCAACTGGGCGGTCGCCTGGAACTCGAATCGGGCTTGCCTGGCACGCGGGTGCGGGTCATTCTCCCCATCAAGCCGTCGGGGCACTTGACTCAGGCATGTACGACAAGTTTTGAAATCTAAATGGTTTTGATTAGTTAAAGGGCGAGCGAATCCAATTGGGTAATTGCAACGCTCCGCGCGTCGGGGGTTGGGGCTGGCCGGCAAGCCAGCGGGCGATCACGGGGTAGGTTTGTTCGCGGGAGTTCAGGCCGACCAGACTGTCGTCATGGCCCGGCGAATAAAGGGGGATATTGCAAATATCGATAGTTGTCGATAATCGCTATGTCTCCCTTTATTTGCCCCCATCGACGGCCTCATGTTAGTGATTGGGTGATCCAGCGGTGGAATCGTGATCGACCCGACATCCTGATTTGTTACTACACACGGGCTGACGTACGCTCGCGTGAAATTGGAACTCCTTGGTACCATGAGGGCCGATCGTCACGTGATTCACGGGAGGGACGCCGGTGACAAGCCTGTTGAAACGATTCCCGATTCGGATCTGGTTCATCCAATTGGTCATCCTCACGGTAGCCGTAATACTCGGATTCGTCCTCTACCTTGATCCCCATCCCGACTGGCCGACCCTTGGTATCATACTTCTCGCTCTTATCCCGTTTTATCTTCTCAAGCTCTGGCTATTGACCAAGGCCCCTTGGTCGGCAAGAGTCTTCGCAATCGGCTTTCTCATTGGTGGTGTCGTCGAATTCTCGTCTTTGGACCACTCGATCAGCCGCGACCGCCTTCGGCTCACACCTGGATTCTGGACGCCGGAAGGCTGGTATCCGTTGGCATTCCCGGCGGAACGCCTCCTCGTTCATTCAGGCTATCTAACCGTTTCCGAGGCATTCTGGCCCTCGTTCTTCATCGGTTTGACGATTTCGGGCCTCGTGTGTGGTATCCTCACGCTTGGAATCTACCTGGCTCTGCGTCATCAGCGGGCCAAGAAGCTTCTGGTCAGTCGTCAATAGCTGGTCCAGAACCTCCTCTGTCGCACTGTGACGATCGATGCCACGAGATTCGAGAGACATCGAGCCATGCGATGCCAATCACCTTGGTGTGGGGGCCGGTCGCGTCCCGGACGCCCATGACCGGCGCGCCACCGAACAGGATCAGACCATCGAGCGGGGCCCGGTTGACGCAGAACCGGCCAGACGGGATGGGGAAGGGTTGGTCAGCGGAGTCGGCATCATCCACCATGCCCAACCACCGCGTAAACGCTCGCCGTGTACGTCAAGACCTTGCCCTGCGGCCACGGGCCATGGATAGGCGTGCCTTGGTCACTTGGATTCGCCCCTCATCCCGTAGTGGCTTGAGGCTTCTGTCCACGTAACCGACGCTCAGCCGATCGTGAAGCCCGTGCCAGATGTCCGACCGGCTGAGAGGCCCATGCTCCGCGATGTAAGCGAGAACCACGGCCTTGTACGCCTGAAGCGTGTGCGTCCGGCGGACCACGTCCCCCTTCGCAACCGGCCGAGGGGCCTCGGCTACTTTGGTGACCGTCAGCCGGAACTCTACTCGGTGTCATGATCCGGCATCAACAGACGCGACGCGCTCTCGAACCCGTGTCGAGCCTGGCCCGAACACGGCGGTGGGAGCGCGCCGCGTTTCGAGTGCCGGCGGGAGCCGTTGTCAGCTCGGGGAACCGTCGGCGATGGGGCCCTCTGGGGTCGCCGGAAGATCGGCGGCTTGGGGAGGCGACCAACGGTCGGGGAGAAGGTCGGCCAGATTCTCTTTGGGAAGCACCGGCAATCGGGATAGCACGTCGCCCGTGGTTGAGAGGATGGTGTCAATACTGATCGGCCCCGAGGATTTCGCCGCCGGCGCGCGACGCCAAAGCCTGGAACACCGTAGGCGCCACGGCGTCCCTCATGAACCGAACGGAGCCGTCAGCGAGCAGGAACTGACAGCCGCCAGGGTGTAGACTTGCGAAGCCGTCGGCACCGCTCCCCGGAGCATTCGGTGTATTGCCGCCAGGAATGCTCCCGCTGACGATGTCGGAAGAGGGTCCGCTCCGACCCATGAGTAGGAACATCATTCCGACGCACGATTGGGTAGGCCTACCTGGCTTCGTGCAGAGGGGTGCCGGGTCCGCAAGACTCCCGAAGGAGCCGGGCCATGAGGCATCAGCGAGGTTCCGGGAACGCTCGCCGATCATCAGGGTCGTGCTTGTCCCGTCGCTGACTGCGGCGATGGCGACCCGGCTGTTCGGGTAGAGGACGCCAGCCCCCTTGACCGGCGTCTTAGAGGTGTCCAGCCAGCCCGCCGAGGCGATGTATTGTCCAGGGGAGATGGCAACCCGTGACGATCCGGCCCCCAGATCAATCGGCCCTTCGCCACCCTCGGCACTCGGGCAGAGGAACATAGAGAGGCTCACCAGTCTGACGGTCTTGTTCTCTCTCAGGCCGAGGAGGGGGCCCGACACCTCGCCGAAGCCCAGGTCGAAATTCGCAGCGTCATACAGCGGCTTCTGTTCCAAGTAGGGCAGGATGAGCGTCCCCCATGCCCAGCCCGTGCCGAGTTCTAGTCCGGTCGATTGCCGGGTCAGATAGGCCGGTGGGAAGCTATGCCACACGTCATGATACCCGTGCAAGCCCAGGCCGATTTGCTTTGGGTGTAACTACCCGCTCCGGCACTCTGGCCATTGCCGAAGATGATTTCTCTGAAACAGTTTAGGGATTTGCATGAAGGCGAAGGGGAGCTCGAAATGGCTCTCTCGATGCGGTATATTCCAGGAAGGTCAACATATCCAGGGACATTACGCATCGAAGAGAAGCCACCTCCATGCTCGCCCACGTCGCCACCGCCGTCAAGTACCCGCCATTGCACCTCCCCGAGCAAATCGCCATCGACCACGCGCTCGATCTTTTCTGGGTCATGGTGGAACGCCTCAAGGTCGCGGCCCAACACCAAGAGCCGATTCATCACGTCGAAGACACCGTCTTTCGCCAACTTCTGGTGATGGGACGGGCCTTGCTCCAGGCGTTTCTGGCGGCGTCCGGCGACGGTGACGTCGGACCCACTCTGAATCTCCTCGGCGCCGGGCCGGCTGAACCGCCCCAGGTCCTGCCCAGGATTGAGGAACCCCGCTCGCGTCCCTATCTCTCGATCTTCGGCGAGATCGCCATCACTCGGATCTGCTATGGCCACGACCGCGTGGAAGCCGCTCCCCTTGATGCCCGACTGCATTTGCCCTGGCGGCAGTACTCGTACCTGTTTCAGCAATGGCTCGGGGAGTTCGTGGTCGACGAGGCGCATGCCGAGGCGATCGCGAAACTCCAGACCATTCTCGGGCTGGGGGTTTCGGTGAAAGCGTCCGAAGACCTCAACCGCGAACAGGCCGCCGATGTCGAGCCGTTCCAGGACCATATGCCGACACCCGAGCCGACCGATGAGGGAGCGATTCTTGTGGTGACGGCCGACTGCAAAGGGATACCTCTGGTGCGTTCGGCGTTGGGACCCGCCGCGGCGCCGCCCTTGCCGGCGGCGAGAAACCATCGCCGAGGCAAGGGGGAGAAGGCCAACAAGAAGCGAATGGCGGCGGTGGGAGCGGTCTACACGATCGATCCTTTCGTGCGCACCGCTGATGAAGTAATCGACGAGGTGGTGAGAAAGCAGGCGGCGAACCGTCGCCCGTGCCCATGCACCAAGCGGGTCCGCGCGGACCTGTTGTTGGGCAAGGTGTCGCTGTTCCTTTGGTTGGCCGACGAGGTCATCAACCGCAACCCCCAGGGGATCAAGCCGGTGGTCTTCTTGTCGGATGGTGAGCTGGCGCTCCACGATCGCCAGGAGGAGTACTTGCCAGAAAACTCGACCTGTATTCTGGACTTGTTTCATGTGATGGAATATTTGTGGAAGGCGGCCTGGTGCTTCTTCAACGAGACGTCTCAGAAGTCGGAAGCCAAGCAGTGGGTGGAGAAGCATCTCCGAATGCTGTTGGAAGGAAAAGTCCGGTACGTGATCAGCGGATTGCGTCAGATGAGGACCAAACGGGAGTTGAAAGGGGCGAGTCGCAAGACGATTCAACAAGTGACCGGCTACTTCGAGAAGAACCGCGATCGGATGAAGTACGACGAATACCTTGCGCACGGTTTGCCGATTGGCAGCGGAGTGGTGGAAGGAGCGTGCCGGCACTTGGTGAAGGACCGGCTGGAACGCACGGGCATGCGTTGGCGTCCCGAAGGGGCGCAAGCGATGCTCGATCTCCGGGCGATTTCCCTCAACGGAGAATGGGCCCCATTCTGGGCATTTCATATTGAACAAGAGGACGAGCGACTATATGGGGTATTTCGGAAGGCTGGGTGAAGCCAATCCGATAGTTACACCCATTTGCTTTAAGCTGTTGGCACATTGGGCGCGCCTGGCGGCCTCGCGTGCCGCCTGCACCGCGGGCAGGAGCAGGGCTATCAGGAGGCCGATGATCGCGATGACCACAAGCAGTTCGATCAAGGTAAATGCGTGTTGACCGAGCGTGCTACGTAGTCGATTCATCATCCGAGCCTCTCCCTTAGGCGTCTAAATAGCTCCTCGCAACTGGGAAAGTCCTACGGTCCAGCCTCTTACGGCAAGTGACGAAATTTCGTCACCCCGCTGCTTTCCCTGTTGCGAGGAGCTATTTAGTCCGAAACGGCTCGGTTCACACTACGAAGTAGCTAGATCCTGTCAATCCGAATTTCGCGAGAGATCGCTCCTTGGTGACTACCCGACCAGGAGGCGAGTGATCTGATTAATGATCGCGTGTGGGGCCGCTTCGATGGTCCCTGATGTCAGCAACAGCGAGCTTGGAAACGAATGAAGTGTGCATAGCAATAAATAAAGGGAAAGCATAGCGATCAAGAATGAATATAGTGGGAAATGGCGATTATCGATAACTGCCGATAATCGCCATTTCCCACTATATTCGCCCCAAGAAGCATGGCGCCCCGGTTTCCAAACAGGACGATGCCCCGGGCCCGAAGAAGAAGGGGGAAATCCAGCCGATCTATCCCAAGACCGCTCTGCCGCCGGACTGGATCGAAGACCTGAACGATCTCAGGCGGTTGATCAAGAAACATGGCCCCGAAGACTGTAATGGTTCAGCGTGAAATGGAGAAACCGGGGGTTGGGAGATAAGGCAGTGGACGTTTGGCCAAATGGCCCGGATTTGCCGCTTTCGTGCCAATCCCGAAGGAAAGACAGGGCGGCATCGTGCCGCCCCTCCTTCGGTCTTGGCCCCTGGGTCGGCGCTCGGGGCGTGTTGCCACGGTGCCCTGTCCTCCGCCCAGGCCATCTTCTATCGTAGCGCCGTCAATCCGTTCGAGCAACGACTTCCCGGCGATCAGACGGTGGGCTGCACTTTCGCGCGGGCGGCTCTCCTCCTTTCTCGCGCCACATCCAACTTGCGATCTCGCTCCTCGAAGATCGCCCGATCGCGACCCGCCAATTTGTCCGCCGGCGTGACGTAGCCGATCGCACTGTGCAAGCGGACCTCGTTGTAGTGGGCCACGAACTCAGTGACGAGCCTCCTCGCCTCCTCCAGGCTCAGGGGGGTCTTGACGCGGATGCACTCGCCCTTCAGAGTCTTGTGCCATCGCTCGATTTTCCCATTGCTCTGAGGATAATACGGAGATGTCCTCACGTGAGTCATTCCGCAAATCCGAATGAATTCCTTGAAGTCCTTGGCAATGAACTGGGGGCCGTTGTCCGAGATGATCCGGGGCCGCTCGCCGGGAAAGCGCTCGCGTCCCCGCTGGACGATCGTCTCGACTTCCGCCTCCGTCATGCTCTCGCGAATCTCCCAGTGGACGAGGAATCGACTGCAGCCATCCAGGAGGCTACAGAGGTAGAAGAAGGTGCCGGCGACGTTGATGTACGAGATGTCGACGTGCCAGTGTTCATGCACTCGGAGCGGTTGCTGGAAGCCTTTTTCTTTAAGTGAAGGCTTGCTGTTATGACGCTTCATTAGCCCGGCGTTACAAAGCACTCGGTAGACGCTCGAGGGACTCACGGCGACGACATCGGTGTCGAGCATCATGAAGGCGAGCCGACGGTAGCCTTCCAGGGGATGGGCAGCGTGGAACTCCAGAACGGCTTGCTTCTCCCAAGGTTCGAGCCACCAGTCGCGGGGGACCAGCGCATTGTGCTCGTTGGCCAGTCCGTAGCGCGTCCTCCAGTCGTGGAACTTGCTGGCGGCAATGCCGAGCCAGGTGATGAACCGCCTGAGGGGGATCTCAGTGCGTTGGGACCAGTGCCGCACGAAGTCGATGATGGAGTCGCGGGTGTCATGGGGAACCCAGGCCCCGGTCAGAGTTTCCCAAGCTCTTTTTTTAGCTTGATATGTTCCCCCATCAATTCCGCGACGACCTCGTTCTTGCGTTGGAGCTTGTCGCGGAGTGCGGCGATGGTGCGGAGGTGGTCGGTCTCGGGCGAGGCGTTCTTGCGTTCGAAAGCGGCGGGGCCGTTCTCGAAGAACTGCTTTTGCCAGAGGTAGAACAACGTGGGCGAGAGTTGGAGCTCATCGCAGAGATCGGAGATGGGGACGTGGTCGATCAGGTGACGCCGGAGAATGGCGACCTTCTCGACAGGCGTATAGTTCTTTCGGGTCTTTCGCATGGTGAGACTCCTGCCGAGTTTTAGTTTAACTCGGGTGGGGCGTCTCTCCATTTCCGTCTGAAGCAAAACACAGGCTTGCCGCCGGACTTCATCGGCTCGCTCCATCGCAAGCTCAAGAGCGGCGTCCCGTTGGGCGTCCAGTTTGGCCTGCCGAGCCGCAATCAACGCTTCTCGGTCCCTCTGATACTTTCGGCGTCTCGCCTCCTCCTGGGCGGCCTGTTCGGCTTGCTCGGGAGTGATCGTCACGACTGGGACCGGTGGAGGTACGGCGTACGTCTGAGTCGGCAATAGGGCTTCAATAAGCCAATACTTCTTTCTCGGAAGTCACTGCCAAATCCAGGTTCGCTGTCTTACCATCTGCCATGATCTTGAGTTTGATATGATGACCCCCATCGAACGCGAAATTGGTTCCAATCCAGAGGGGCGGATTGGCAAATGCGATCGACCCCAACCTCGAAATTCATACCCCCTGGACCGGATCGCATTCGCCCTCGATCCGCACCCGAACACGCTCGCCCGCGGACAAGGTGCACTCGCGGGCGAAAACTCGCAGGACGTTCCCGGACGCGCGAACGACGGCGACGCGACGAACCTCACGCCCTTCCGGAGGCCGCAGTTCGAGCGACAAGACCTCGGCTTCGACGCCGGTGCCGTCCGCGGCAAGGTGCGGTTGATCGGGGCGCACGAGGAGCAGCGCGGGGCCTGGCCTCGTTCCGGGGGTTGTCCGCACCATCCCGAACGCGGTTTCGGCATCGCCCTGGGCGGTGACCACGCCCGGTATCAATTCCCCCAATCCGAGCGCCCGCACGGCGGCCGCGTGCCGCGGGCGGATCGACAGCGTCTCGAGCAGGTCATCCGCGACCGGCCGGCCGTGGTCGAAGACAATGGCCCGGCGCGCGAGGTCGAACGCGTCGTCGCGCGAATGCGTCACCAGGACGAGTGTCGTCTCGGTGCGCTCGAGGAGGGAACGCAGGAGGTCGCGCATCTCGGCGCGTTTTTCGTCGTCGAGGCTCGCGAATGGCTCGTCCATGAGGATGAGTCTGGGCTCCTGGGCCAGTGCCCGGGCCAGCGCGATCCGCTGCCGTTCGCCCCCCGAGAGTTCGTCGAGTCGCGCGTCCGCTCGATGCCGGAGACCCACGCGGTCGAGCAGTCTCCTGGCCTGTTCGATGCCACCGCGGCCGCGTGCGGCGAACGCGATCTGGTCGAGCGCACGGAGGTTCGGGAAGAGGGCAAGCCCCTGGAAAACCAGGGCCACCCCTCGGCGCTCGGGGGCGATCAACACCCGGCCGGCGCGCGAGGCGGCCTTGCCCGCGATGGCGATGTCCCCCTCCGTCGGCGACTCGAGCCCCGCGATCAACCGCAAAAGCGTGGTCTTGCCGCTCCCCGATCGGCCGAGCACGCCAAGGCGCTCGCCCTGGTCCAGGACGAAACTCACGCCCTCGAGCACCTTGGTCTCGCCGAAGGCGTGGCCGAGGGAGTTGACGCGGAGGACTTCGCTCACGGTGATCCTTTCGCAACAGGCCTGAACCGAGAGCGCAGGACCATCCCAAGCGCGATCAAGGCCAACGGCAACGCGATCACCCCCAGGAGGAGGATCTGGCAAGCCGCAATCTCCGGGTCCTGGCCGCGTCTCATGAAGTTCATGACCGTCGGCGCGAGGAGGGACTTGCCGGGCGGCGCGATCAGCACGGTTGCGCCGTATTCGGTCGCCGCCAGCACGTAGATGGCGAGCCAGGCCGCCGCCAGCCCCGGCGCCGCGTTCGGGAGCACCACAGCGAAAAATCGTCCGATGGGACCCCTCCCCGCGAGCGCCGCCGCACTCTCCAACTCGCGCGGGACGCGGGCGAGCGCCCCCTGCGCCAGGAATACGGCGACGGGGAAGAAGCGGGCGAACCACGCGAGAACGACGATCGCCGAGCTCTGGTAGACGACAGTCCCGACGCCGCGATTCCAGAGGACGATCAGCCCCAGCCCGACGATCGGGGCCGGCACCGCCACGCCGGCGCCGAGCACCCCCAGGACGGGGCCCCAGCCGACCCGCGACGCGAGCCTGGCCAGGCCGGTCGCGAAGAGCGTGGCGAGTGTTGCCGCCAGTCCCGCAAGCAGGACAGTGCGGATGGCATCATCGTGGGCGAGTTCCCACGCCCCCCGGAGGGAATTGAGGATGCCGGACGTCCGAAGGAGCTTGTGCCTGCCGCGCATGGCCGACTGGGACATCCTCGCCGTGGCGGCGAGCCAGCCCAGCGACACGCACGGCAGGATCAAGCCCGGGGTGATCGCGAGCAGCGTTGCGAGCCCGGCCGCGAGATGCCCCACGCGGCCTAGCCGCCGCCCGGTGAATTTGGGGACTTCGCCCTCGAGTCCGGCCAGGCTTGCGACCCGGCTGCGCGCGAGCATGTAGGCACCCAGGGCCGCCGCCGCGACCACGACCGGCAGCAACGGCAGGCTCAGTGCCGCTGCCGCCGCCAGGTCGCCTTCCTGGATCCTCTCGAAGATCGCCTCGCTGACCGTCCGCACGCGCAGGAGCTGCGGCACCGCGAACTCGGTGAGCGTCAGGGCGAAGACCAGGAGCGCCGCGCCGAGGGCCGGCGGGACGAAGATGAACGCCCCGATTTTGGAGACGCCGCGCCTACCCTGCGCGAGCCGCGCCGACTCGAAGACCCGGTGATCGGTGCGTCGGTATGCGCCCGCCACGGCCAGTGAGACGACCGGGAATAGGCACCCGCCCATGACCACGCCGACCGCCGGCCAGGAGTAGATGAATCCCGGGATCGTGAAGCGTGCCACCGCGATCGGGTCGGTCGACCGCGGGCCGAAACCGAGGAGTGTGGCGGCCGGTCTCGCGATCTTGCCCGCGGGTCCGAGGAGGACGATCGCGGCCTCGCAGACGAGATAAGGCGGCATCATGAGGACCAGCAGCCCGAGCGTCCAGGAAACGCGTCTGAAGCCGGCCCGCGAACGCTCGACGAGCAGGGCGAAGGGCACCCCGAGGATCAGCGCGACCAGGGCGCCGACCAGGGCGGAGCGTGCTGAGCCCCCGAGCGGCCCGGCGATGCCGTCGAACGCCGCGGCCATCGCCCGCCCCTGCAACCCGGTCCCGACCAGGGCGGCCAGGAGGGGCGAAAGGACGACGGCGAATGCCAGCAGGATGGCCGCGGCGACCACGGGTTTCGGCGTTCTCATCGCTCGAGCAGGATCTCCTTGATGGCTTTCGTCGCCTCCGGGTAGCCCTTGGCCGCCTTGGCCCAATCCACGTCCATCGCCCGGATCCCCGGCGGGATCCACGGGGGGCGGACGTCCCGGGCGACGCTCTCCGGCAGCAACCCAACGGTCTGAGCGGGCCCCGCGGCGAGGACCTCCTCCGTCCTCGCGGACATGAGGAAGCGTTGCAATCGCTCCGCCTCCTTGGGGTGCGGGGCGCCCGCGACGAGCGCCACGCTGCTGAAGCCCTCCATGCAACCGATTTCCCCCGGCTCCTGGTCGGGGAAGACGATGGCCACCGGCTTGCCGTCGTCGACGGCGACGTGGGCGTCGATCGTGCTGGTGATCCCGAACCAGAGCTCGCCCGAGGCGACGCGCTTTGTCACGTCGGCCATGCCGCCGCAGAGGGCACAGTCATTGGCCTTGAGGTCGCTGAGCCAGCGCCGGGCCTGGTCCGGGCCGAGCACCTGGAAGAGTGCGGTGACGTGCGCCGCCATGCCGCCGAAGAGCGGATTGGCGATCCCCACGCGTCCCTTGTAGCGCGAGTCCGTGAGGTCGCGATACGAATGGGGCCGCGACTGCGGCCCGAACACGTCGGTGTTGACGATCAGCACGCGGTAAGCGGCGGCGAAGCCGAGCCAGCGTCCCTGGACGTCCCGCGGTGCCGTGCCGTGGGCCTTGATCAGGTCGACCGGGGCCGGGGCCAGGCAACCCTCATCCGCGAGCATCGCGTGGAAGAACGAGCCGCCGCCCCAGAGCACGTCGCAACGCGGGTTTGCCTTCTCCTGGCGGATCGTCTGGACGAGGCCGACGGCCTTCGCGGCCTCGGTGTCGAATTTGGCCTCGACGCGGATCCCTGTCTTTGCCTCGAATTGGTCGATGAGCTCCTGGGCGGTCTCGCGGTCGGTCACGGAGTAGAGGACGACCGTGGATCGGGCCGGGCTCGCCCGGCCCGGTGCGTTCGACCGGCCGGCGTAGAAGATGACCACGGCCAGGACGGGGATGAGAACGGCAACCGCTCCGGCGACGATCGGGGTGCGCTGGACCATCCCTATCTTTCCTCCCCGGCAGCCTGGCACGTTCATCTCGATTGGCGAATGGCAACGCTCAGCGCGCCGGGGGTTGGGGCTGGCCGGCAAGCCAGCGGGCGATCACGGGGTAGGTTTGTTCGCGGGAGTTCAGGCCGACCAGGCTGTCGTCATGGCCCGCGTTGATCGGGAGCCCTTGAGACTTGCCGAAGATGAAGAGGGTTTTGTCGGTCGAGCCCACGTGGTCGTAGAGGTAGCGTTGAACGATCGGCGGAGCGAAGCTGTCCTGCTCGCCGCAACTGATGAAGATGGGGACCTTGACGTTGCCGACGGCACGAGCGTAGTTGAATTGCCCCTTGGAATCAACGAGCTCTCCCTTGTTGGCCAGGAGCATGTATTGCTGCATCAGGCCGATGGCGGGCACGTCGGTCGCCCATCCGGTCAGGGCTTCGTAGATCTTCGGGTGGACGTTCTGCGCGTTGAAGAAGAGGTTGTTCACGCTCGTTCGCGTTTGGGTCATTACTTCCTTGCTGTTCCATTGGCCGGCGAGCTGAAGCTGGCGTTTGGTGAGCATCTCGGAGAGGAACCGGATCGCGACCTGTCCCTCGGGCATGGTCACCTGGCTCCCGACGGTGACGAGGCGGCCGATCCCCGGGTTCTGATAGCGGGAGAGGCAGCCGAGGGCGACGATCCCTCCCATCGAATGGCCGACCCACGTGACCTCGGCCGCGCCGGTGTGGCGGCGGACCAGCTTGACGAAGGCGGGGACGTCATAGGCGATGTGATGGTCCATCGTCCAGTTGGCATATTTCGGGTCAAGCGTGGCGAAGCCGGTCGCGCCGGGCTTGCCTTGATTGAGCCGGCGCATTGCGGAGTTAATCAGGGAGGCTGGAGCGTCGTCCAGGTTCCAGACCCATTTATGGCTGAGTCCGGAGCCACGCAGGTTCACGGCCCAGACGTCGAAACCGAGCTGCGACAGGTATTGCGCGAAGCTGCACGAGGGGTCGAGGTCCCAGAACTGGGCGTTATAAGTCAGGCCATGGCAGAGGATCACCGGCAAGACGCCCGGGCGAGCCGGGCCGGTCGGCTTGTAGCGAACGGCCACGAGCGACCAGCCATCGGTCGTCTTGACCACAAAGGGCTCACCCGCCTGCGCGGGGGGAGACGGAGCGATCCCGGGAGAGGCCGTGGCCGCGGGAACGGGTGATGCCGGGGGGGCCGCGAACGGATTCGTCAGGGCGCGTTGGAGGTTTTTCGGGGCGACGGCCTGGCGGAGTCGGTCCCCCGCGGCTTGCTCGAGGAACTGTCCCAGGTCGCCGGCCCGGACTTGGGACGACGCGGCAAGAAGAATCCCAACCACCAACCCGAATCCGCGGAGTCGCCCTGGCATCGCGATGCCTCCTTGAATCTCCTCGGGAACCGTCCTGATGGTTCCCGGTTAGCGCTCCTTTGGCTTGAGAAACTCGAGCGCGAGCGACGTCATAACAAATTTCTCAAGTTCGTGACAGGCGGTTTGAGACTCGGATGCAGGCAGTCAAGGAAGGACGATCGAAGTCCAGTCCTCCTCAGCGACGCGAACCGCCTTTTCCTCCCCTCCCTCCCAGGGGGGAGGGGAGGGGAGGGATTCCCTGAGGAGCAATGGGGAGTTTGGGCTTTCCCCTCGGTTCCTTACTTCGAGTCGAGCGGGATCACGCCGTCCCAGGGGTCGGGGGGACCGTTTGGGGTTCGGTCCATGAACTGCTTGAGGACGTCGCCGGCCTTGTCGTTGGGGAGGCGGTCGAGGAGTCGGCGGGCGTCGTCCCAGCGGCCGGCGTGGAAGGCGTCGAGAGCGGCCTCGTAGTCGCGGCAGTGCCGGTCGGTGAGGGCCCCCGACTCCACGGCGGGAAGGAGCAGTTCACTGACGACGACGGGCAAGGTCAGGCCATGCGGGAGGATCTTCGCCACCCGCCGGCAACGGACCCAGTGCGAATGTCGCGGATGGGCCAGTCGCTCGGCGACGCGTTCGTCGACCAGGATCGAGGCGTGGAACCGCTTGGTCATGGACTCGAGCCGGGAGGCGAGATTGACGACGGGGCCGAAGACCCCGACCTTGAACTGGTCGTAGGTGCCGAGCCGCCCCGCGATGGCCGGGCCGTTGGCGATCCCGACGCCGCAGGCGAAACCGGCCAGGGGATGGTCGCGCTGCTGGGCCAGTTGATCGAAGCGGCGGCGGATCGCCTGCGCCGCGCGGGCGGCGCGTTCGATCTGGTCGTCGGCGTCGAGCGGCCAGCCCCAGAAGCCCATCGCGGCATCGCCTTGAAAGTCACCGATCACGCCGTCCTGGTCGCAGATGGCGCTAGTGATGATGCCGAGGGCCTGGTTGACGCGTTCCCAGAGGCGGGGCAATTCGTGACGACTCTCCTCCGCGAGCTTCGACGACGACCGGAGGTCGCAGAAGAGCACGGTGACCTCGGTCTCCCTCGGCTTGAGGACCTCGTCCATGTCGTGCCCGCTAAGTGCGGCCAGGACCTGGCGGGAGAGGAACCGGGCGAGCCGCGACTGGCGATGCTGCAAGTCACGCACTTGCCGGAACGCCCCGAAGACGTCGGCCACGAGCTCGGCGAATTTCAGGTCGCTCTTGAGCATCACGTCGCGCTGGCTAGTGTCGCCAGCGTGCGGCCCGGCGGGGAGTCGCCCCGAGAGATAGAGCGCCCAGCCCGGCTCCGGGTCGTCGGGCAAGGGGACGCAGAGCGACCAGTCGAACCCCGGGTTGATCGTGAACTCGGGCCGGAGGTCGCCACTCTGCCACAGGTGCATCACGCTCTGCCGGCGTCTCAGAACGGCGTCGCCGACCAGGCGCCGGCTGGGGCGGAACTCCCGATCGGCGTCCAGGAGCGACCGGTGGCTGAGGTGACGGACTTCGACCACGGGCTCGCCGGACGCGCTGTGCAGGCTCCAGCGGACGACGGCGGCGAGCTCGGCGCGGGGGATTCCCTTGAGGAGGACCTCGTTGACCCGGGCCTCGAGGTCGGCGTCGCTCGGCGAGTCGCGGATGATCGCCGGCAGCGCCGCGAGCACGTCGAGCCGCTCGTGAGCGTCGGTATAGCGATGCTGCTCGAGCTCTCCGCGACTACAGGTCAGCTCCGAAAAAGGGGTGGGCAGGTCAAGCGCCGCGGCGATCTCGGTCTCCTGAAGGAAGAACAAGGTCTCGCCGATGACGAAGGTGTCGCCGATCGCCATGCTGAAGTCATCGCGGGCTTCCCCTTTGACGAAGATCGCGTTCTTCGCGTCCGGCCATTTGCGAACGGTCAGCCGGCCGTCGCTCCAGCCGAGGGTGGCATGGATCTTCGAGATCAAGGGGTCCCAGGGGACGCTCCAGTCGCTTCGGGTCACGCTTCGACCGAGCGTCACCGTCCCGTCCGGCAACGGCCGGCGCCACTGGTTTTTCGGGTCATTCCCCCGGGCGACGAGTTCAGGCATCGGCCATCCGCTGTACGTGGCGCAAGGTCCAGAATTGCCATCCCCAGAGGGCCGAAATGAGTACGCCCGCCGCCAGGAACGCGACCCGACTGATTCGCATCAGCCGGTGAGTGACCGCCGCGATCTGGTCGAGCACCCGCTCGCGGTCGTGCTGCACGACGACCCCCCAGCCAATCCTCGGTAACGAAGCATACCCCGCCAAATAGACCTTGTGGTCGACCGGGTCGCGATACGAGAGTGTGTGGCCTGACTCCTCGTTCTCGATCACGTTCCGGTAGATCGGGCAGGGCCAGATGGGCGGGTTCTGGTTGGGTCGAGCGGTCACCCGGTCCTGGCGGTTGTGGAGCAGGCAGTGGTATCGGTTGTCAAACAGGACGGTAAAGCCGTCGTTGAGCCGCACGCTCTTGAGCCAGTTTTCGACCCTTTCGAGCTCGATCGTCAGGGCCAGCACGCCGAGGATGGTGGGCTGGCTTGTGGACGAGGAGGGGTCGAAGACCGGAGTCGACAGGACGACCCCTTTCGTATGATCCTTGTCCTTGCTCACGAATGGCTGGGAGATATGGGGCCGATCGATGGGCAAGTATCGTTGGTCTTTGCCGTCGAGATGGTCGCCTTGGCCGTTGAACCAGTCGCGCCAGGACCAGTTCTTATTGCAGACCGAGGGTTCCCAGGGAAAGTTGGCCTGAGTCGTTCCCACCTGGTTCGTGATCGTCCAACGCTTGATCTTGAACTCCTCGACTTCGGCGTCTTTGCCGAAATCGGCCATCAGCGTGCGCATCGCCTCCTGATCTCCTCCCTTCACGACCTCGGCCAGCCTGGGATCGGCGGCACGAGCCTTGAGCACGTCGAGCCGATTGACGATCTCCTCCTCGACGATGAGAGCCGCCAGGCGGGCACTCACGGAATCGCTCCGGCCCAGTTGTTCGACCATCTCGTTCTGCGAGGCGAGGATCGCGCGGTCGGCTCCGATCAGCGTGAACGCCGCCATGGTCAGCATCAAGACCACGGGAGCGATCAGGCCGAACCCGAGCATCGCGCGTTGCTGGAGGGTCCGGCGGCGGCGCTCAAGCGCTTCGAGCACGGCCCCCGCGTCTCGGAGGCGTCGCGCGGGATCGGTCTCGAGGCAGCGGTCGATGATCGCCACCAGGAGCCGATCGATTGCCTTGACCCGGCGATGCTCGCGAGGGAGAGGGGCCTGTTGCACCGAGTCGCGATAGTGCCGGAGCCGGTGCGAGAGATCCGCGGTTCCTCGGATCTCGGCGCGAAGCGTCGGGGCCTCGCGCGGGGGGTGGCCGGTCAGCATCGCGAACAGGATGGCGCCGAGCGCGTAGACGTCCCACCTCGTGTCGGCGATCTGCTCGTTGAGGTCGGCCTGCTCGGGCGCCATGTAGAAGAAGGTGCCCAGGGCGGGTGAGGCGTCGCTCGAGAGGTGCGCCTGCCCGAAGTCGGCGATCTTCGCCCGGCCGCGGATGTCGAGGAGGATGTTGCTCGGCTTCAGGTCGCAGTGGCGGATCCCCTTGGCGTGAACGTAAGCCAGGGCTTCGGCAATCTGTCGGAAAATCTCGAGCGCCTCGCGAACGGGCAGGGGACCCCGCTCGAGCCGCTGGGCGAGCGAGCCGTTCTGGACGAACGCCATGACGTAGTAGGGCGGGACCGCGTCGGGCTCGACGTCGATCAGTTGCACGATCCCGGGATCGGCGTGGAGCTCGGCCAGTTGCTGGACCTCGGCCTGGAGCAGTCCCCACTGGCCGCCCGAGCCGTGGACGAAGAACTTGATCGCGACCTGAATCCCGGTCCGTCGGTCCCGGCCTAGCCAGACCTCGCCGAACGTCCCGGAGCCCAGGAACCGAACGATCTCGTAGTGGGGAATCCGCGGCGCCCCACGACTCCGTCGACTCGCTTCGCGGGCCTTCGCGTCCGAAATCGCTTCGGTCTTGTCCGGGGTGGCCGACAAGGGGCTTTGGGCCGCGTCCACGGCCCGCGGCGCGTCGATTTGCGGGAGCGTCGGATCGCCGTTGTCAATCCGATCCGCGGAGTCGCACGCCGGCTCGGTGCCTTCGACTTGAGGCGCGACCCTGGCTTCATCCTCCGGGTTGGTCGGGAACTTCATTGCCGAATGCGCCTCTTATCGCCGACCAATGCCGCTGAGCCGGAGGCACCAAGCCAAGAAAGGCTCGTGGTGCCTTCCGAAAAACGTTCCCATCAATCCCGCGATCCGGTTCATTGTGCCGAGCTCATCCCGTCCATCTCATTATCCCCTCGGGAGAGGTAGGCCCGCAATGTGCTCTCCTGCTTTTGCGATTTCGCCGCCGTCGCGAACCAAGGCACCGTCAGCGCCGACGATTGCCGGGATCGTCCTTGCCTCGCCGGGGATCGAGAATCATAATCGAACTTGCGGGACATCAAGAGCAGCCCGTGACTTGAACACCCCTCATTTTTTTTGATCTCTTCCATCGATTGGCTTCGGCCGACAGAGGCGAATCCTGTTCCTCCAGGAAGAGAGCCCATGAAGACGATCCTGACGAGTCTCGTCGTGGGGGTAACCTGCTTGGCGGCCGGTTTATTTCTTGGTCCACGATGGAGGAATGGCGGCGGGGAACTCGCGGGCTTACGGCCGGGGACTGTGGATTCCCGGAGTGGCGGCAAGACCAGGGGCGATCGGCAAGCCCTGACTCGGGCCCCGCTCCATTCCGTCCATGCGCTCGGGCGGGTCGAACCCCAAGGGGGACTCTACCCGGTCGGCGCTCCGCCGGGAGCGCGGGTCGACCGGATCTTGGTCGTGCTCGGGCAGGAGGTGGATGAGGGGCAGGAACTCGGTTATGGAGATGGCTACACCGAGCGGACCGCGCAGGTCGCCTTGATCGAAACGCAGCTTGCCGAGGCCCGGGAACAATTCAAGTCGGAGCAAGAGTACATCGCCATTCTCGACGAGGAAGCCGCGCTCGAGAAGCAGAGCATCGCGACCCTCGAAGCGCCCGAGCGAAAAACGCAGGAGGCCAACATCGAGGTGCTCGCCGAGAAGGCGAAGAGCTCGCGAACCGACTACGTGCATCTCGTGGAGCTGAACAAGGAGAAGCGGGCGACGATTTCCGCCCAGGAAATCGAACGCCAGCACCTGGTGGTCAGCCAGGATGAGGCGACTCTGAGGAGCGCTCGGGCCGAGCTCGAGAAGTACGGGGTGAACCGCAAGTCGCAGCTCGCGAAACTGGAAATCCAGCTCCGCAAGGCGAAGTCCGCGGCGCTGCGGGGGAGCCAGGCGATCCCGGTGAAATCGCTGGCGAAACAGCTCGAATTGGCCCGGGAACAGGTCAAGCAAACCGTCATTCGAGCTCCTCGGGCTGGCCGGATCCTCTCGATCCTCGCCAAGCCGGGCGAGGTGGTCGGCCCCAGACCGGTCTTCGAGCTCGGTGATACGCGGCGGATGAACGTGATTGCCGAGGTCGATGAGGATCAGATTGCGTTCATTCGAAAGAATCAGAAAGCGACGATTCTCGCTCATTCCGGCGGCCGTCCCTACACCGGGGTCGTCGAGTCTTGGGCCCTCATGGTTGCCAAGAACGATATCCTCGGACTTGACCCCACGGCCGCGGCCTATGCACGAGTCGTCGAGATCAAAATCAAGGTTGACGAGCCGTGCGACGAACTGCGCGACCGCACCCACCTCCAAGTGAACGTGGACATCGCACTGGATGAACCGGCAGGCGAGCCTGGTTCGGCCTTGGGAACGTCGCCGTGAGCGATCCCCGGACGCCCAAGGCCTGGTCGGCGCGGGTCATCAAGATTCCCTTGGTTTGGTACAGCCTGACCCACGACTCTCGCCAAACGGCGGTGGGAGTGATCGGTGTCGCATTTTCGGCAATTCTGATGTTCATGCAGCTCGGGTTTCTCGTCGCGGTTCGCAACTCGGCGACCACGATCCTCGACAAACTCGACTTCGACATCATGCTCGCTTCGCCCACTTATCTTTACTTCTACGATACCGGATCGTTTCCAAGGATCCGACTCGAGCAGGCGCGGTCGGTTCCTGGGGTGGAGGGGGCCGTACCGCTTCAGGTCGGCTTCAACACATGGTCGAGGCCGGGCGGAGCCGCATCGTCGAGCTCAGGGAGAACGACAGAAGACTTACCTGTCTCGCTCCGCGCGATCTTCGTTCTCGGGTTCAACCTCGCCGACCAGCCGTTCCGCCCTACCGAGGTCCCGGGCTTGAAATTGCGTGTCGCCTCCGGCGCTGACGCTGAGGGGGTGGGCTGCCAGGCGGTCGGCGGCCTTGAAGACCTGGACCTGCTCAAGCGGCCCGACACGGTCCTGTTTGATCGCGTTTCGCATCCCGATTTCGGGCCGATCGCGCTTCTGGATCCGTGCCATGAGCCCACCCCGCGTACCGGTCGGTTGGCCCGGGCGATTGTGGGCCAGCGCGAGGTTGAGGTCGTGGGCGGTTTCGACCTCGCGATTGGGTTTGGTGCCGATGGTGCGCTCTTGGTCGGGGACGAGAATTTCAGCAGACTCTTCGGCGGGCGCTCGCTGAACGAAGTGAGCATCGGCCTGATCCGGACTTCCGCCGCGGACCCGGCCGTTGTCGCGGCCGCTCTCGAACGCGTGCTTCCGGCCGAGGATGTCCGCGTCTTCACCAGGGCCGAGATCCTCGAGCAGGAGACGCGCTACTGGATCCGCGAGAAGCCGATCGGGATTATCTTCGGCTTGGGGATCGTCGTGGCGTGCGGGGTGGGGGTGGTGTTCGTTTATCAGATCCTCTCGAGCGACATCACCAAGCGATTCAGCGAATTCGCGACCCTCAAGGCGATGGGGTATCCCGACCGGGCGGTCTCCGGCCTGGTGATCAAGCAGGCCCTGGTCCTGGCTCATGCCGGATTCTTCCCCGGCCTGATCGTGGCGGCAATCCTCGATAAGCTGGTCAGCCTGGCGACCCGGATGCCGATTGAACTCACCTGGTTTGACGCGATTGCGGTCTACGTGGCCACCACGTTGATCTGCATGATTTCGGCCGTCTTCTCGGTCGGCAAAGTCAGGAGGGCGGATCCCGCCGAACTGTTCGCATGACATTGACCCGGATGGCGGCACTCGCCTGGTTGAATCTGGTCCACGACAAGCGCCGATTGGCGGTGTCGATGGCCGGGGTCTCGTTCGCCGTTGTGCTCATGACGATGGAACTCGGGTTTCGGTTCGCGCTCCTGGACAGCATGGTCGAGATCGTGCGCCTGCTCGACACCGACCTCGTGATCGCGAGCAAGAGCAAGAGCACGCTCGTCACGAGTGCCCCGTTCAACCGGAGAGTCCTCCAAGACGCCTTGATGTTTCGCGAAGTGGAGGAGGCGTGTCCGCTTTATATCGAAACGCGTTTCTCCGCGCTGAGGAACCCCAACCTGGGCCGGTCCGGGGCGGACCGCTTGGCCCGGAAGGTGACGGCCCGTAGGATTCGGGTCCTGGCCTATGACCCGCGCGATCATCTGTTCTTCCTTCCCGAGGTTGATGCCAGGACGGCGGAACTCGAGGAGCCCTCGACCGCGCTCTACGACGAGAAGTCGAACCAGGCGATCGGGCCGTTTACAGCCGGCCACGAGGCCAGCCTGGCCCATCGGCCGCTTCGGATCGTCGGGACGTTCCGCCTCGGAACCGACCTGGTCAATGACGGCAACCTGATCATGAGCGATCAGAACTTTTTGAGGTACTTTCCCGACCGACGGTTCCGGGAGCCGGAGCTCCGGTCGGTCGAGCTGGGCTTGGTCCGGCTGGCGCCGGGGGCGGATGCCGGCCAGGTCCGGCGTTGGCTCGAGGAGGAACTGGGGCCGCGAGGGGTCAACGTCTTCACCAAGGATCAATTCTTGGCTCGCGAGCGGGAATTCTGGGACGTGCGGACGCCGATCGGGACGATCTTCTCGGTGGGCGCCCTGCTCGGCCTGGTTGTGGGAGCGGTCATCTGCTACCAGATCCTCTCCAGCGATATCGCTGACCACCTCGCCGAATACGCGACTTTGAAGGCGATGGGCTATGCCAACCACTTGCTGGTGGAGGTGGTCATGGTTGAGGCCCTGATCCTGTCGGTCGTCGGGTTCGTCCCCGGGCTCTTGATCAGTTGCGGGCTCTACCGCGGCCTCGCCTGGTACACGGGCCTGCTGATGAACCTCACGCCCGGCCGCGCACTCTTGGTGCTCGGACTGGCCGTGGTGATGTGCCTCGGCTCGGGGTTGTTCGCGATGCGCAAACTCCTTTCGGCCGATCCGGCGGGGCTCTTCTGATGATCAACGATGACTCGGTTCGGGTCCGCGACGTCGATCATTTCTTCCCGAGGGCGGGCGATGAACCGATCAAGATCCTCCACGGCAACAACCTCACCCTGAAGCGCGGCGAGATCGTGATCATGGTCGGCCGCGCAGGCGCGGGTAAGACCACGCTCCTCACCCTGATCGGCGCCCTGCGACGGGTCCAACACGGTACGCTCGAGGTCCTGGGCCACGACCTCGGTTCCTTGAAAAGCCGGCAGCTCGTCGAGGTGCGCCGGCGGATCGGGTTCATTTTTCAGCGGCACAACCTCTTCGAATCCTTGACCGCTCGGCGGAACGTGGCGCTGGGCCAGGACTCGGCGACGGGCGCGGCGGTCCGCACCCAGCTCGACGAGATCCTTCACTGGGACGGGATGATTCGCGCTCTCTTCGAGAACCGGCTGGCCGACCTCGAGCAGGGCCACGGCTCCGAAGTCGAGCGGCTTCGCGGCAAAAAAGGCGATGCGAAGCGGGCCGGCCTGAGGGCGTTCGTCGCCGATCGGGCCCGGATTCAGAGTCTGCTCAACGAGGAACCGTTCAAAAACGACCTGCCCCGGAGCCTGCTCGCGCTGCTCGGGCTCCACGAACGTTGCGACAACAAGCCCAACGCACTTTCGGGAGGCCAGCGCCAGCGGGTTGCGATCGCCCGCGCCCTGGTCAATCGGCCCGACCTGATCCTGGCCGACGAGCCGACCGCGTCGCTCGACGAGGAGAACGGACGCGTCGTGGCGACGATCCTCAAGGATCACGCCAAGACGAACGGCTGCACGATCATGTTGGTGACCCACGACCCGCAAATCCTCGATATTGCCGATCGGATCGTCACGATGGAGGCGGGCCGTATTATTTCGGATATCGACATCAAGCAGGCTGTCGAAATCTGCGAGTTCCTCAAGCAATGCAGTGTCTTCGCGAACCTGACGCCCGAGGAGCTGCGCGAGGTCGCCGATAAAATGGCCCGTGAATCGTACCCGGCCGGAGCACGCGTGATCGGGCAGGGGGATCGCGGCGATAAGTTCTTCCTGATCAAGGAGGGGGAGGTCGAGGTCTTCGTCGGCGGCGAATCGCCCGCGCATCGGGTCCGCGTCCTGGGCAAAGGGGACTTTTTCGGCGAGATGGCCCTGCTGTTCGATCAGCCGCGATCGGCGACCGTCAAGGCCATCGGTCCGGTCGAACTCTACGCGCTCGGGAAAGAGGATTTCAGCGCCGCGATCGAGGCGAGCCCGCCGTTCAAGGAGCAGGTCAGGCGGATCTACCAGTCCCCTTCGGCCTTCGGTTGATCGCGCCAAGCATTGGCAAGCCAGCGACTGTCGTTACATTGGAATATTGTCGTATCTGGTCTTCTTGAATTGATGAGCCGGAACTTTCCGGCACGGGCTCATCGGCCCTTGACCTCGGCCTCGATCTCGCCGAGGTTGACCGGGGCGTCGTCGTCGCCTTCGGGGACATCAACGAAGACCTTCACTCGACCGAGCTCATTGCCCGGCCCGGGCTGGTTCGAAACGGGGGGAGCGTCGATCGTGACGGTCAGCTCGTAATGGCCGGGCGAAACGTCGTCGACCCGGAACCGGCCATCCTTGTCGAGACTTGCGGCGAACCGGTCGTACTGGTGGGGATCCTGGCCGACGTGTTTCTGAAGCGGGTTGAAACCCTGCGTCCGCTCCATGGTGGCCGGCTGGTTCTGACGCCAGTCGACGTGCGCGCCGGGGGCGGCCTTGAGCACGACCCGGCCGACCACGGGATGGCCCTTGCCGCCGATCCGGACTTCCACCGTCGCGCCCGGTTCGACATCGACCTGCTCCTGCCAGCACCCCTTTCTTTGCCCGTTCTTAGATTTCAGCCGCGAATGGTCGGAGGCGGGCGACGGTCTCGGGAAGTTGGCATTGTTCGAGGGTCGCCAGATATTCGGGCACGCTCTTCCCGGGCCTCTTCAGCTCTTCCCGCTGGGTCCTCACCGCATTGAGCACGACGGCGGGGAACTCGTCCCAGAGGCGGACGATGAACTCGTCCGGGTGTATCGCTTCGATGTCGAACCGATCGAGGGCCGAGGCCGGGAAGTCCTTCAGGTTGAACGTGACGATGAGTGACGCCCCGCCTTGAATCGCCGCCGCCAACACGTGGCGGTCATCGACGTCCGGCAGCGTGAGCGTCGGGATGAGGGCCTCGTAACCGGTGACGAGGCTGTCGGGGACGTGCTCGTTCATGAGCCTCCGGCATCGGACCAGGCTCGCGGGCGAGATATCCGGGCGGTTGGCCGCCACGTTTCGCGTCCACTCGTCATGGATTCGGTCGGTCCAGCGGGCCTGGAACAGGTCCGCCAGGGCGAGCCACATGAACAGGTCGCGGAGCGGGGCCGGGTACAGGACGCACGCATCGTAGAGGACGATTGGCACCACCGGTCAGTAGCCCATCTTCAGGTCTTGGCTCAAGGCTTGAAGCTCAACCAACGAGGCGTGTCGCTTCGCGTGCCACTCCTCGCGGTAGGCCAGGAGGTCCGAGAGCAGGACCCGGCGATGGCTGCCGACCTTCCGACTCGGCATCGCCTCCTCGTCGAGTAGCTTCACGAGGTGCGGGCGGGAGACGTTCAGCAGGTCGGCCGCCTGCTGCGTCGTCAACTCGGCCCGGATTGGCGTCAGCGTCACCGCGTGCCCCTGCCCCAGCTCATTCAGGATGCCTTGGAGCAGCCGCAACGCCGAGGGGGGGAGGACTAGCTCCTCGCTCGTCGAGCCGGATTTCAACTCCAGGCGGACCCCGCCCGCATCGGCCAGGTGGGACGCGAGCCGTTGGCCCGACACCTTGGCGAGTGCCGAATCGGACTCGCTCGGCGTGATGACCTCGTTGCCGTTCAGTAATTGGGCCATGTCTCGAAACTCCCTCTCGTTATTTTCCCCACTCTCAGGGAGCATAGCAGAGGCAAGCCATAATCGCAATAAACGAAACAGTTCTACACTTCCCCACGGGCACGGAACCCTCGGTTTCGGGGCAGGGCGAATGCAGAGCAGGGGGCCGCGCAGAGCACGGTCCCCCTTTTATGCGCCCGACCCGGAAGCCCTTGATTTAATATTGGCTATAGCCAATAAATACAGTGTAAGGCAAACGGAACAGGAGCACGCAAGATGGCTGAGCGAAACGCAATCAAGCCCGAACGACTCGCCGAGTTTTTCACCTGACTTGCCGCCGCTCCTGCTTGCTCCAACTTCGACGAAGCCTATGCCTTGGTCTGCCAGACGATGGATGCCGTCGAAGACGAGATGACCAGCATCCTGAACAACCCATCGTCTTGGATGTCGGACGGCCGACTGTATCCCTCTCAGATGGACAAGTGCCGCGAAATCGATCGGGCCGATGTCAAGCGGTTCGTCAGCCGAGGCCACAACACCCTCATTGGCGACAACGGGGCCATTGCGATTCAACTTCAGACTGGCAAGGTAGTCTTCACCAAGGCCGGGGCCGATGGGCAGGAGATCGGATCATGAACCAGATCGAACGAATCCACGACGAACTCACCAAGCGATTCCCAAACCTGGCCATGAACTTGGACAGGCCGGCCAACGAGAAGCACCCGTGGTTCTTGTTCGTGCATCGGGGGGAGGGGATTCCCCATGTCGCAATCGAGTGGCGACCGGACCGGGGGTTCGGGATCTCCACGCCGGGCGAAGACGACTATGGCGAAGGGGCCGATGAGATCTACCCCAACGCGAAAACGGCGACGGAGCGGGCTATCGATCTGATTGAGACCGGGAGCCGATCGATGTCCCCCGAGGTGGTGGGCCTGGCCGAACTGCGTCAGCGTCAGGGGCTGTCCCAGGTCGAACTCGCGGCCCGGATGGGGGTGAAGCAATCGAACCTGTCGCTGATCGAGAGTCGTGGCGACGTCATGGTCAGCACGCTGGCGAAGATGGCCGCAGCGATGGGGGGAGAACTCTCGATCCAGGTCCGGTTTCCCAGCGGGGCAGAGCAGAAGATCGCGATCGCGAAGGGCTAACTCCTCGCGATGCGAACGATCGTCGGATTCACGATCGAGCAGACCGCGCTGCTGAACCGCGCGGCCAAACTCCCCGTTTTCGGGAAGCAGCTCGACGTAACCCCTTGGCAGGAAGCGACTCGATTGCGCGACCAAACTCGTGTCGCATCGAAAGGGTTGCATGACATAGAAATTGTGGCATGTCGATTATCGACAGCTGTCGATAGTCGCTATGTCCCCCTTTACTATGACGAGTATGCCGATTGTTCGGGAGCCACTCCTCCGTCCTTCCCAGCGAGAAACCGGATCGCCGCTCGCGACGATCTGGATTACGCCGGTTGCGCGCCTGGCTTGCCGGCCTCGACGACGAACGACTTGAGCGTTTGGGCCGTGGCGCCGGGTGACTTGACGTCTTCGACGATACGATAGTCGCTCGTCCATGACTGGGGGGTGACCGTGCATCGCACGTAGCCGCGCTGACGGTTGTGGAATCGGACCCCCGGATTGGCGGCCAACATCGCGTCGAGCCCGTCGACCTTGGCGGAACCGTTGCCGCCGCTGGTGATGGAGGTGCCGACGAACTCGGTGGCGACCACCGGCGCATCGGGCTTGCGGTCGTCGACGCGGAGGTCGTTGACCCAGTTGGAATGGATGTCGCCGGTCAGCACCACCGGGTTCGGCACCCGCCGCTCGGCGAGGAAGCCGACGAGCTTCATCCGCTCGGCCGCATAGCCTGGCCACTGGTCCATCGAGTACTTGGCCGGCTCGCCCGCCTGTCGGCTCCGTCCGACCATGCCCATCATCACCTGCTGGGCGAGCACGTTCCAGGTCCCGGTCGATCGCAGGAGCGCCGACTTCAGCCAATTGGCCTGCTCAGCGCCGAGGATCGTGTTCTTCGGGCTCAGGGCGGCGTCGTTCAACTCCGAGCCCCGGTCGTCGTTGGGCTGGTCGGTGCGGTACTGGCGGGTGTCCAGCACCTGGAACGTCGCCAGGCGACCGAACGGGAGGGTTCGGTACAGCTTCATGTGCGGCCCATGCGGCAACGACCGGGGTCGCAACGGCATCGACTCATAGTAGGCTTGATAGGCGTTCGCCCGCTGCTCCAGGAAATCGACCGGGTCCAGCCCTGCCTTTTCCGCGATGTCATTGGCGTAGTTGTTCTCGAACTCATGATCGTCCCACGTCACGACCCAGGGGCAACGGGCGTGGGCGGCCTGCAAGTGCGGGTCGGTCTTGTACTGGGCGTGGCGGATTCGATAGTCGGCGAGGGTGCGGATCTTCGGTCCGGCGTGCTTGCGGACCAGGTTGTCCCGACCTTCGTACTCGTAGATGTAGTCACCCAGGTGGAACGTAAGGTCCAACTCGTCATTGGCCATGTGCTCATAGGCGGTGAAGTAGCCTTGCTCCCAGTGCGAGCAGGAGGCGAATGCAAACCGGAGCTGCTCCGGCGTTGCGTCCGCCTTGGGGGCGGTCCGGGTGCGGCCGATCGGGCTGGTGGCGTCCCCGGCTCGGAACCGGAACCAGTACCAACGGTCCGGATTCAGGCCGTCCACCTCGACGTGGACCGAGTGCGCGAGCTGCGGGCTGGCGATGGTCGTACCGCGCTGGACGATCTTCCGCATCCCGTCGTCCGCCGCGACCTCCCACGCCACTTCGACCGTCTCCGGCGACAGCCCACCGTCAGGGTCGAGTGGCTTCGGCGCGAGCCGGGTCCAGAGGAGGACGCCGGTGGCCGTCGGTTCGCCCGAGGCGACTCCGAGCGAGAATGGGTCGGCTGCAAAGACAAGGCGGCGAGCGCTCGCCTCGGCCCGGGCACCCACGAGCGGCAGGCTCGACAGGACCGCCCCGTAGGCCAGGAACAGGCGACGGCTGACACCACCCTCACTTCGCACGGCGGCACGCAGTTCTGACATGTCGAGCATGGAAAAAGTCCTGTTCTGGCTCTCGCTTGGGGGGTGGCTGATCGATTGACGTTCGAAAACGCAAATCGCTCCTTCGAGGAATTGCCCCCAACGTAACGGCCCGCAGCAAAGATTGGCGGGACCTTTCAAGAAGATTTGATGTCGTCAGCTTGGTGCTGAGCACTTCTTGGAGATTCGGAATTCAAGCATTCGTTTTCGACGTGGGCTTGGAGGTGGCAAGGAGCGCACAACGCCGAAACGCTCGCGCAGCCGGAGATTGAGGGGATCCCCGAGTTGAGCGATATTGGATGAAATGTGGATGTGGTTCTGAGTGATCATTCCGCGGCGGGTGGCGTCGGCAAGGGGCAGGTGGTCGGGCCGCAACCCTCGATGAGGATGCCCTGATGTTGGGCCAGGTGGCTCCGGGCGATCTGCCAGGCCATGACCTTCTCGATCAATGAGCCTTGCGCCTCGAATTGTCTCAGTTGTACGGTGGTCCGCTCGGGGAAGGTGCTCATCCCTCGTTCGGCCTTCGCTTTCAACTCATCCAGGCGGTGATCCCAACTATCGACCTCTTCGCGGGCCACCGCCACCTGACGGAGGCGGGCCGCCACGATCATGACGTCCTGGCGGATCTCCTCGGCGGCGGCGAGCTCGCGTTCGATCCGATAGGCCTGGAGCTGGCGACAGAGTTCTTGAACCTCGCGGTCGCTGGCTTGCGGCTTCTTGAAGAGGCTGATGAGGACCTTCCACCCGGTCAGTTCACCCTCGCTCGAGAGTTCGAGGAGCGCGTGGACCTGACCGAGGACTCCGCGAACGAGCGGGGCGTTTTCGCGATCGAGCGATTGACCGAGCCGTCGGAGCAGGGCCAGGTCGGACCTCCGCTCCAGGCCGAGCGCGACGGCCGCCGGCACATCGACCGGATCGGCGACGACGCTGCGGTCCACGACCGGCCAGATCCGCCAGCGCTCATGGGTCGGGCCCAGCTTGAGCTGATGCTGGAGTTCGGTGTTGAGCCGATCGATCGCCAACTCGAGCTCGATGTTGCTGTTCAAGGTGGCGACCCGTTGACGGCGGAGGATCTCGAAATCATCGCCGAGCGGCATCCCCTTCGCTTTCATCCGCTCGCCACTGGCGAGGGTTTCCTCGATCTCGGCGAGGCTCTGCTTGAGGACGTCGAGCCGCCCCTCGGATTCGGCCAGCTTGTAGAAGAGTTCGAGGGCCGCGCCCGCGGATCGATTGCGTGCCTCGAGCGCCGCGTCGCGCAACATGCCTTCTCGGACAAGTGTGGTTCGATCGACCTGGTGGCGATGCGGTCCTGTTGCCCCCGCTTGCTCGAGGCAACCGCTCGCCTTCTGATCGAGCAGATTGCCGACGCTCGACGCGCGGGCCGCGAGGCACTGACAGTCGCGGGCCGAGAGTTCCCGGTAGGTCGATTTGGCGGTCCGCTCCTGGCTGAGAGTCGTTTCGAGCGTCTCGAAGGAAGCGAGCCGGGACAGGTCGGGCTTGATTTCACCGCGCTCCACGACCGGTGGGATCGTCAGGGCGGGCGCATCCCCGGGGAGAGGACCGCAGCCGCCGGACCGGGCGTGATGCGTCTGAGCGCAGCCGGACGCGACCAGGAGGAGCAGTGCCGCTCCGCTTCGGACAATCCCTGATCGCTTCCGCATTCGTTAAGTCTCCCGCTCGGCCCGCGCAGCGTCTTCTCCCCTTGATCGTCACGCAGAGATAATGGCCTGAAGTGAATTTAGGGAATTTGTGGATTGTCTGGATTGGGCCTCGTGCGGGATGGCCTTGGCCCGAGGCCCCTGGAATTCTCTCGTTTCCCCGTTCGAGCCGGCCTACATTTGGGAGACCTTTTTTCGTGGTTGGCCGGAGCGCTTGTGATGGATCTTCAACTTTCGGGTCAGGTTGCCGTCGTCGTCGGGGGAGCGCGGGGGATGGGACGTGCCATTGCCGAGGCGTTCCTCGCCGAAGGCTGCTCGGCCGTCGTCCTGGATCGTGACCTCGAGGGCGAAGGCGAGGCCCTGTTGGGAAGCGTTTCGCTCGTTGCGGATGCAACCGACCTGGCCGCGATGCGCGGGGCCGAGGCGGAGATTCGCCGACGATTCGGGCGTTGCGACCACGTCGTCTATGCGGCCGCGGTCGGGTCCGGGAAGTTCGGGATGCCGTTCTGGAATCTCGAGCCGGCCGACTGGGAACAAGTCGTTCGGGTCAACCTCCTCGGGGCCGTCAACACGGCGCACGCGTTCGCCCCGAACCTGGCGGCGGCTCGAACCGGGACGCTCCTATTTCTCGCGTCCGTGGCCGGGCAGATCGGGTCGCCGACCGACCCGCCTTATAGTGCTTCGAAGGCCGGTCTCATCAACTTCGCCCAGTGCGCGGCGAAGGACCTGGCATCGTCGGGCGTCCGCGTCAACACACTCTGCCCGGGCATGGTCAAGACGGCGCTGAACCGGTCGGTCTACGACGCCTGGGCCGCGCGGGTGCCGGCCGCCGAGCGGCTTTCGTATGAGGCCTGGTCGGCCGAGAAAATCCACCGGCTGGTGCCGTTGGGCCGCTGGCAAGACGCGGATGATATCGCCGCGATGGCCGTCTTTCTCGCCTCCCCACGCGCCAAGAACGTCACGGGGCAGACGATCAACGTCGACGGCGGCTATGTGATGCACTGGTGAGCGCGGCACTCGCCCAGGCCAATCTCTGATGCACTGGTGAGCGCGGCACTCGCCCAGGCCAATCTCGCATCGGGAGACCGCGCGACTTCGCTCATTGAAGTCCGGGTCGCCCGTTGCGCCCCGGAACTGGCCATGGATCCGTCGGGATCGATCTCCTCAGACCGTGACTCGCTGATCCTTCCTGGGGTCGGAACCCACTTCCCGCGAAAGGTTTTCGAGCCAGCGTGAGAGTTCGCTCGGTGTACGGTTGGGCACTTGGCTCTGTAAGTCGGTGATGCGTCGGGACAACGCGCCCACTTCGAAGGGGTTGCGAGCCGAATCGTTGAGGATTCGCCGCGCTTCGATGGCGAGGTCGCGCACCGAGGCCGCCAGAAAGGCCGGGTCGAACGTTTCTCGCGAATTCGCCGTCATCGTCGCACGAGACCCAAGACTCAAGAATTCTTCGTCCATCACCCGCTTCTCCTTCGAGAACTCGTTTCTCGCGACCATCCGTGTCGCTCAAGGACCGTCGTTGCGGGAAGGTACTGAATCGATAGGCCCGAAACCCTGCAATGTCAAATCGAAGTTTCTCCAAACCTTCATTCGCCCTTCAGGCGGATTTGTTAAGAAAACCGGTAAAGTTTCTCCGGTTTCTTTGCAAGAGGTTGCAAGAGCTTGCGGCTGACCAGGAATCGTTTTATAATACGTTGCCCCGATCCGGTGGTTTGCCCTCTGACTGTTGATTGAGGGTGAGCCAGCCCGACCCGATTGAGCGGCCCTGCTTTCGCCTCATGCCGATTCGGTTCAATTGGACACACCTTCGCTTGTATCCCAACATCCCGCGACCTTCGAGACCTTCCCCGTCATGATACGCCTGATCGATGCGCAGAAGAACTTCGGCCGCCAGACCCTCTATGACGGCATCGACGCGTCCATCGTGCGGGGCGAGCGGATCGGCCTGCTGGGTAAGAATGGCTCGGGCAAGTCGACCTTTTTCAAAATCCTGATGGGGCTGGAACACCTTGACGCCGGCAGCCTGAATCGGGACCGCAAAGGCTCGATCGGCTACCTGCCGCAGGAGATTCACCCGCTCAAGACGGGGACCGTCTTCGAGAACATGCTCGCCCACCTGGGGCCATGGACCGAAGCCGACCTGAAGCTCAAGGAAGTCATGCAGGGCCTTGAGGACGGGGATCCGAAAGCACTCGACGCGTATGACGACGCGATGGAGGCGTTCGAGGTCGCCGGTGGCTATGAGATGGAAGCGCGGGCCAAGGCCATCTTGCTCGGTCTTGGGTTCTCCGTCGCTCAGCTCGATTCCCCCGTCAAGACGCTCTCCGGCGGATGGGCGATGAGGCTCGCGCTGGGCGGCCTGCTGGCGTTTCAGCATGACTTGCTCCTGCTCGACGAACCGACGAACCATCTCGATTTGCTCAGCGTGAAGTGGTTCGAGGACTTTCTCCAGTCCTACTCGGGCGCCATCTTGATCACCTGTCACGACCGTGACTTTCTCGATCGTGTGATCACGAAGACGTTTGAGCTGGATATGGGTAAGCTGCATGCGTACCCGGGCAACTACTCGGCGCACCTGCCGCAGAAGGAGCACCGGCTCGCGGTTCAGCAGGCCTCGTTTGACGGCCAGCAGAAGAAACTGCGCCAAATGCAGGACTTCGTCGATCGGAACCGGGCCAACGCCTCGACGGCCGCTCGGGCGCAGAGCCGGATGAAGGCGATCGAGAAGATGGATCGGATCGAGGCGCCCCAGACCGACACGTCGACGATGCGGATCAAGCTCCCGGAACCCCCTCGGAGCGGCCAGGTCGTGGCCAAGCTGAGCAACCTCGGGTTCTCCTACGGGGAAAAGAAGGTTTACGACTGCCTCAATCTCGACATCGACCGGGGTGACCGGGTCGTCCTGGTCGGGCCCAACGGCGCCGGCAAGACGACCTTGATGAAGCTGTTCGTCGGGCTCCTCGAGCCGTCCAAGGGCGAGCGGATCCTCGGAACGAACGTCTTCCCGACCTACTTCGCCCAGCACCGGGTCGAGGCCCTCGACCTGAAGGGGACCGTGCTGGCGAGCCTTCGCTCCGTCCATCCCGGGGCCAGCGAAGGGGCCTTGCGGCACATGCTTGGCGCCTTCCTGTTCAGCGGCGAGACCGTCGAGAAACCGGTCGGAGCGCTCTCCGGTGGTGAGAAGACGCGGCTCTGCCTGGCCCGGATCCTGACCGTCGCCCACAACTTCATCATGATGGACGAGCCGACCAACCATCTGGATATCGCCAGCCGCGACATCCTTGAAGAGGCGCTGCAAACGTATCAGGGAACGCTCTGCTTCATCTCCCACGATGAACACTTCATCCGGGCCGTCGCCAACAAGGTGATCGAGGTCGACCACGGCAGCCTGACGGTCTATCCGTGCGACTACGAGAACTATCTCTACGTGAAGAGCAAGAAGATGGATGCGGATAGCCCGTTCGCCTTGCTCACCCGCGGCGTGAAGTCCAAAGCGGCCGGCAAGCCCGAAGCCGGCAAGCGCCGTGATGCCTCGGTGGCCTGAGCCGGTTCGCTCGGCCCGCTTCTTTGAGAGATGAACAACCGCTGAGGATTTTGTTGGCAACCGCGATCGTGGGATTGCCAACAGGTCGGGATCGCCCCCGAACACGAATCAGGCAAGGCAAGGCCCGGGACGGGCGGACCACGTGGGTGGTCCGCCCGTCCCGGGCCTTGCCTTTTTTTTTCGGCCGATCCTCGTTGCCCTGGCGCTTCGTCAGGGACCATGCCTTGGGAAACAACTGTTGATTACTATGGTTGTATTGAAAAAAGATCATATTTCTAGAGACTGTCGCAAGGATACCGGAATCTCGTTCCCACGGTCCTCCGTGGGAACGAGGGTGATTCTTCGCTCTCTGGCGGGTCGTTGATTTTTAGTCGCTGGACTGTCTGAACCGCCTTCTCAATCACGCGTTGCTCGCTCCCTGGGGCCTTCATTCGAGGGGTGTCAACACCTTGTTCCGCGATGGACACGTCCCGTTCTTCAATGGCTCGATCGCCGTCGTTCGGGATCGAGCCATTTTGACTCTTAATTTTATCGTGTAGAGACTTGCCGTGGCGTCGCTTGCGTCGTAGCATCGCGGTTCACCTTGAAACCAGGGAGACCTCAGATGTTAAAACCATTAACGATGGGCACGGCGCTGACGGTGGCGCTCGCTTCTTTTTTCACCGATCGGGCGGACGCGGCCGACCCGGTGGTCGTTTACACGGCGCTGGACCGCGAGTTCTCCGAGCCGGTCCTCGACGCTTTCGCGAAGCGGGCCGGTGTCCGGGTCGTGTCCAAGTTTGATGTCGAGAGCACCAAGACAGTGGGCCTGACGAACCTGATCGTGGCGGAGTCGGTGCGGACGCGGTGCGATCTCTTCTGGAACAACGAGATCCTCAATACGCTCCGGCTCAAGGACAAAGGGCTACTCGTTCCGTATCACCCCGCGCGGGCCGGCGACCTGCCGGAGACCTTCCGCGCCAAGGACGGGACCTGGTACGGCTTCGCGGCCCGCGCCCGGATCCTCCTGGTCAACACGAAGCTCGTGGCCGAGGCCGACCGTCCGACCGGGATCAAGGATTTGCTCAACCCGAAGTGGAAAGGGAAGATCGGCATCGCCAAGCCGCTGTTCGGCACGACGGCCACGCACGCCGCCTGCCTGTTCGCCGCCTTGGGTGAGGAGAAGGCCAAGGCCTACTTCCGAGACCTCAAGGCCAACGGCGTCCAGTTGCTCTCGGGAAACAAGCAGGTGGCTCAGGCCGTTGGTTCGGGGCAGATCGCCTTCGGTCTGACCGACACCGACGACGCGATCGGCGAGATCGACGCGGGCAACCCGGTCGCGATGATCTATCCCGACCGCGGTCCCGACGGCCTCGGCACCCTGTTCATCCCCAACACGCTCGCCATCCTCAAGGGGGCCCCGCACCGCAAACAGGCGGAGGCGCTGGCCGATTACTTGCTGAGCCCCGAGGTCGAGGCGGCGCTGGCGACCGGCCCGAGCGCGCAGATCCCGCTCTTGAAGAGCACGAAGGTGAAAGCTCGCGTCGAGACGCCCCAGACCGTCCACGCCATGGAGGTCGATTTCGAGGCGGCGGCCAAACTCTGGGACCGGGTGGCCGCCTTCCTCGCCGATGAGTTCGCCGGCTAGAGCGATTTTCGATCGGTTGGCTCAGAGGCGGAGCGATCTGGGGGGCTGGGGTCCGAACTCGGACCCAGGTCTTCATGATGGCCGTTGCACCGGGGGCCGAGTCCGGACCCCAGCCACCTCGATGTGAGCCACTCGAAGGCGAAATGATATAAGCATGTTAGGAAAACATATGTCTGTGAAGTTTTTCTCGTTTGCGGGTTCATTGCAGCCTCGAAGGGGGAGTCTGTTGCAAGGAAACCGGGCCGTTTGTCGGCCCCGGAGGCCGAAATTCGCGGGAGAAACTCGTTCCCACGCTCTGCCTTGGAATGCCGTTCTGGCCGCTCTGCGGCCCCACCCGCCGGAGAAGACGACGCGGAGCGTCGCGGACGGCATTCCCACGCAGAGCGTGGGAACGAGATCCCGGTATCCTTGTTACAGTCTCCGAAGGGGCTGCAAAACTTTCCTGACTACCAATAGCACCAACAGGCCTGAAACAAGAGGCTGGGCGTTGTCATCGCTTGGGATGGAGTATCGAGTTGCTTATCGCCGATTGGAGAAAGAATGATGAATGCAAGAAAAAATGCATGGGTTCTCATGGCGCTTCGGGGTCTTTCGCTCTTGGTCGCCATGGCGCTGATCGCGGTGCCGGTCATGGCCCGCCAGAACGTCGAGAAAACCTGGAGCTTCGAGAGCGATGAACCGGGCAAGCTCGCCAAGGATTTCCAGAGTGAGGTTGGCGCCTGGGAAGTGGCCAACGACGGTGGCAATCGCGTTCTCCATCAGAAGGCGAAGAACGAGGACGCCGTTTTCAACGTGGTGCTGGTCCGGCCGACGAGCCATAAAGATGTGGACCTGAGCGTGCGGGTGAAGGCCATGGCCGGCGCGATCGACCAGGGCGGCGGCCTGGTCTGGCGGGCCAAGGACAAGGCGAATTACTACCTCTGCCGCTACAACCCCCTTGAGGACAATTTCCGGCTCTACAAGGTCGAGAAGGGCAAGCGCACCCAGTTCGCCGACGCCAAGGTCCCGGGCGATGTGAAGTGGCACACCCTCCGAGCGACGATGGTGGGGTCGAAGATCACCTGCTACCTCGACGGCAAGCCGCTCCTTGAAGCCGACGACTCAAGCTTCACCGAGGCCGGGATGGTGGGCCTGTGGTCAAAGGCGGACGCACAATCGTATTTCGATGATCTGACGGTACGTGAGAAATAAGTCGTGGGCTCGACCCCACCTTTTCGGCACTCTTCTTGAAGGGGAGACAATCATCCATGAGTTCGCGAGTGTCGATCGCCTTCACTCTGCTTCTGACCTTGAGCTACGGCCCGATGTGTCCCGGCCGGGCCGTCGGGGCGGCGGTTCGCGAGGCGTCGGCGGAACCGACCCGCGAATTCGAGGTGCGTCAGGGGCGGGCGTTCCTGGGAGGAGTGCCGGTCCGCCTCTGGGGCTTGCGGTGCGGCCATGCGCTGATGGACCAGGCGATGACCGAGCGGTGCGTCGAGAACCTTGATAACATGGCCGCCCATGGCATCAACCTCATCGAGGTCTACCTCCAGGGAGCCAACGGCGGCTACCCGAATCTTCAGGCGGGCAAGAATGCCTTCGGCGAAACGGGGGACTTGAAGCCTGAGTTCGCCGAGCGGCTAGAATGGCTCGTGCGCGAGGCGGACAAGCGGGGCATGGTTGTGCTCGTCGGGTTCCTCTCACCACTCAAGGACGAGGAGTTGATGGACGAGGCGGCGATCCGGCGGGCGATCGAGGCGACGGCTCGGCTGTTCGAGACCCGCCGCCTCCGGAACGTGTTGGTCGACCTGTTGTATGAGTTCGACCACCCTCGGCGGATCGACCACGCCATCTACCGCGAGCCGGAGGGCGCAGCCAAGAAGGGGCAAGTCGCCGGTTGGTTCCACGCGATCGCGCCGCGGATCGAGGTGGGGATCACCACGGCGGCCGAGTCGAAAGCCCCGCGCGACTTCCCCGGGATGGACGTGCGGCTGATCCAGAAGGGCGAGGCGATCCCTTCGGACGGCTTCGTCGTCAACGTGGAGTCGACCAAGGGCGACGAATTTGACAACGACGGCGTGTTTACCCCCGCTGCGCGTGACGCCGTGCGCCGCGACTGCGAACGGTTCCTCGCCGCTCCGAACTCCGCCCTGGTGTTCAATAGCGCCTTCAGCCAGGGAATCACGAATTGGAGCGGCACCGCCCCGCATTTCGAGATGGGCGGTGACGGCACCGGCCCCGACGACCGAGGCGTCAGGTTCTACTACAACTGGGTCCGCGACCACGCGGGGCGGTGGCAGTACCCCCGTCACGTCAAGGCGGACCCCGAGGTCATTTCCGAGTTGCCGACACCGACTCGTGAATTCGAGATCCGCAACGACCGCGCGTTTCTGGGGGGCCAGGAGGTCGACCTCTGGGGCCTTCGATGCGCCAACGCCCTGATGAGCCAGGCCGTTGCCGAACGCCACGTCCGGGCTCTCGATAACATGGTCGAGCATGGAATTAACCTGATCGGCGTTTATGTTCAAGGGAGCAACCCGGGCTGGCCCAACCTCCTGGCCAGCAAGAACGGGTACACTGCCGAAGGCCAGCTCAAGCCCGAGATTGCCCGTCGGTTGGAGTGGATCGTCCGTGAGGCTGACAAGCGGGGCATGGTCGTGATGGTCGGCCTCTGCTCGCCCCGGAAGGACCAGGAGTTCCGCGACGAGGAGGCGGTCAAAACGGCGGTTCAGGAGACCGCGCGGTTCCTCGTGCGTCGGAAGCTCAAGAACGTGTTCGTGGACATCATGCACGAATACAACCACCCCGCACGGATCACGCGGGACATCTTCCGTGAACCGGAGGGGCCGGAGAAGAAGGCAAAACTGACAGCCTGGTTTCGCGCGGAGGCTCCCGACATCGAGGCCGGGGTCTGCCCGACCTGGAACCCCAAGCAGGAACTGCAGTCGGCCGATTCCTATCCGGGGATGCAGGTCCGGATCATTCAGAAGGAAGCGCCGATCCCTCCTGACGGCTTCGTCGTCAACGTCGAAACCCACCGCCTCGAACCGTACAGCCACGACGGGATTTTCACAACGGCACAGCTGGCCACGATGCGGTCCGACTTCGATCAGTACAAGGCGGCCCCGAACGCCGTGATGCTCTTCCACAGCGGGTATTGCATGGGCATCACCAACGAAAGCGGCACTGCGCCGCACCCGGAGATGGGCGGTGACGGCACCGGCCCCGACGATCGCGGCATCCGCTTCTATTTCAACTGGGTCCGCGATGACATCGGTCGCTGGGAGTACCCGAAACACGTCAACATCAAAAAAGTGTCAAGGCGTTAAGATGTTTCGGCCGGCGGTTCCGATCGCAGGGCGGTTTACGCCCTGGGGACTCGTCGGCCTTCTCTCAGGAGTGGCGTCCAAGTCCATTTCGTCAGTGGGGTCGTCATTTCAATTGTAAGAGAAATCTACAGGTGAGCCATGGGGTTACCGGCTGACGGGGGGCATTGGCCAGGGCTGGGCCATCCCGTAGCGGCCGTAGTAGAAGTTCAAGAGGGCGACGGCCTCGACGTCGAACGGTCGCGGGCCGGTGACGGGGAAGGAACAGCCGACGGTGGCGACGAGCCGCTTGCGGAGGATGAAGCTGGTGCCGAATGTCAAGTCGAGCACGTCGGGGGTGCCGGCCGGGTCGTTGGGTCGAAGTGCTCCGCGATGGTTCAGCGGGTCGTTCAGGTGGACTTCGAACGTGGGGACCACCGCCGAGAGGAAGGCCGAAGGGTCGGCGCTCTGGTAGACGAAGTAGCCGACGGCCAGGTCGTTGTACCACATCGTGACGTCGCGCGAGTCGGTCGGGATGTCGATCGCCGAGAAGCCCTGAAGGTAAAAGTCGCCGCGGCGGAGGATGTAGCCGAGGAACGGCTGGATCTGGGTGTTGCGGAAGCCAGGGGCCGCGGAGGAACCGGCGAACGAGGACGGGCCGGTCGGCGCCGTCACGGCGAGCCCACCGGAAAGCAGGTTCCCCACCACCGGGTTGTCATAGAGCAAGAACTTGGTGAAGACGGTGAGGTCGCCAACGGACGTGCTGTTGTTCCGGAGCGATGGAACGGCGCTGTTGGTCCAGAGGGTATCGATCGGCAGACGGACGCCGACCGAGGCGTTCCCCTTCCAGAACGTCTTCTCAATTCCGAGGAGTTGGCGATACACCTGCATGTCGCTGATCGGCGAGCCGAGTCGGCGATTCACGTCGCCATTCATATTATTGAAGTAATTGAACGAGTAGAAAACGCGATCTTGGGGCATCGGGCTTTGGTTGTCGGCGATTTTGAACCCGCGTGCCCAGGGGACGAGTGCGGCCGACTGGGCCGTCCGTGCGAACGGTGAAGGGGGAGTCGGAGGCTGGCCGGGCATCGGCGGCCTGCCGACGGCCATTCCCGTGAGCATTGATGCGGGAGACTGATCGCCGATCATGACCGGGAGATTGCTGAACCCGTTCAAGGGCGAAGGCTCATGCCCTTGATCTGCAATCGGAATCGGCCCGGTGACACTGTCGAAGGTCCCCGCCGCGGGTGGAGGCATGGCCAGTGTCGGTTTTAAAGGGGTCGGGGCCAGGATCCGGGCACTCGGTCCTTGCCGCGTGGCAGTGGCTCGTACCGGCGCAGGATCGGGATTGGAGTCGAGCAGGGGAGGGATCGCCAGGTCTGGTTTCGTTGAGCTGTGTACGGGCGAAGCCAGTTCTTCCGACGGCGCGACCAATCGGAGCCCCGCGTTGCCCGGCGCGGGCAAGAGGACGGGGGGCGGCACTCGCGGGGCCGAGGCCACCGGGGGCGTTGACGACTTCAGGTCGTCCGGGAGTTCGGGCAGCTTTGGTTCCTCATCACTTGGGGATGAGGGGATTGGGTCTATCCCCGTAGTCAGTCCAACCGGTGAGGAGGCGGCAGTCGGCAGGGAGGTCGGGCGAGCGGGGGTCGCCAGTTCGGAGCCAGCGCCTACTAAGGGGGACAGGCTGGGGTTCGGCACCCGCTGGGGTCGCTGGCTTGCAATCAGGGGCGAGGCAAGCTCGGTGGTGATCAAGGCGTCTTCGATGCTCGGATACTCGGATTGCACGGTGGGGGCGGCCAACTCGGCCGTCGGGATCATCGGGATCGCCGACCTCGAGGCCGAGCTCTCGGTCGAAATCTCGGGGATCGTTGGGCCCGAGGAGCCTGGTGTGGAGAGGACCTGGGCCTGGCTGACACTCGGATCCCGCGGCGTCGGGCTGGGGAGAGGGATCGCGCCCTTCGCCGCGACGTCAACTCCGGCTCCGGATACCGAAATGGTCGGGCTCGTGCTGCCCGGAGTGGCCTCGGTCGGCTTGACAAGCAATCCCGCCTTGCGGCAGTGCGGGCAATCGGGCACGGGAACCTGTTTGACGCTGTGCGCTGAGTGGGGAGATTGAGGCTCAACGGTCGCTTCGGCGGGCGCGGGGGCGTCGGCTCGGGTTGGCGGGGTCGCCAGCAGGGTCCATGCAACCACGAGAACCAGGGGCCGGATCGCGTTCATGACCGCTCCGCGGGGGGCAAGTCTTCCAGGATCAACTGTCGTGAGTGTCATCGCGATCCGCCGCCGTCTTGTGGACCCGTGTTCCTTGGACCTATGTGCTCGACTTCATTGGAAAAGCGGGTCACGACGTCAGCCTCAGGATCGAGACGTAGTCGGCTCCCGCCTGGTTTTGGCTGCCGCCGCCACTGACAAGGGAATGGCCGGCCAGGTCGGTGATTCCCCGGCCGGGCTGTCCGCTCACTCGGAACTGGATCGGGCCGTTGGTTCGCAGCGGAGTGGCCAGGGTGAGCGTGACGCTCGACGTGGAGGCGTCGTAGTTTGCTGAGCGTACCGGCACGGCGATCGCATCGGCGGCACTGAAGCTCTGGCCCCGTCCCGGAAGTCGCAACCGATAGTTGCCGATATTCTCAGCCTGGGATCGATCGACCGGTTCGCTGAACTTCACGAGGAGCGAGGTCAGGTCCGAGCCGTTGAGGTTCTTGGTGACTCCCGTGATCGACGGTCCGGTCGCCTGAGCGTGCTGTTGCCCTGCGCCGGGGGAGCGGGTGACCGGGATCGGCTTCGTGGCGATGTCGGCCTGAACATTTCCCTTGACGGTATTGTTCGCCGATCCGGATCCGCCGATCGTGTTGCCGGTCGTGCCTCCCAGGAAAAGGCCGATGGTGTTGCCCAGGTGCGGGGCGCCCTGGATGTCGGTGCCGATCAGGTTCCCCTGCACGACGTTGCCTGTGGCCGTTCGGCCGGCGAGTTGGACCCCGACCAGAGGATTGCCCGAGATGACGTTCCGAGCCCCCTGCGTCGTGCCACCGACGGTGTTACCGCGGGCGTTGTTCAGGAAGACGCCGCCGTGGGCGTTCCCGACGGGAAGCGTCCCTGTCACGTCGGTGCCGATCAGGTTTCCTTGCACGACGTTGCCGCTCGCCTTGCGGGAATGGATCTGGATGCCAACCCCGCCGTTCCCCGAGATCAGGTTGCCCGCGTGTGCGGCGGTGCCGCCGATCGTATTGCCGGGTGCTCCGCTATCGAAGATCCCGTCGAACGCGTTGCCGATCGCGCGGGTTCCGGTCCGGTCGGTGCCGATCTGATTGCCCTGGGCGAGGTTGCCCGTCGCGCCCGGGCCGAGGATCCGCAGTCCCGTGAGTTGGTTGCCCGAGATCAGGTTGCCTTGTCCCGGCTCGACGCCGCCGATCCTGTTCTCGGGAGCGTTGTCGAGCACGATGCCGTCGAGTTGATTGCCCAGCGGATCGTTACCGTCGAGATCCGTACCGATGTGGTTTCCTTGAACGACGTTATGCTTTGCCGACGTCCCCGATAGGATGATCCCCGACCCGAAGTTGCCCGAGACAACGTTGCCCGCGGCTGACGCGACTCCGCCGATTCGGTTGTTCGACGACTCGTGGATCGTGATCCCGGCGAGGCCGTTCCCCTGGGCGGACTCACCGTCACTGCTGGTTCCGATGGCGTTGCGTTCCAGCTGATTGCCGCCGGCCCCTTGGATCAGGATCCCTGAGCCGGCGAACCCATTGATCGCAAGCCCGCGGATCGTGCTCCCGCCCGCGGTGATCGTCACGCCGTTGGCTCGTGCCCCCGCGTCGGTTCCGGTGAGCTCGATCAGCGGCCTGTTCTGGTATCCAGGCTGGGATGTGCCATCAATGATCACCGGGTCGGTGATCGTTGGCAGGGCGGAGGTCGGGCGGATCGATCGTGGGCCGTCCGCGGGCAGGGCGAAGCGGATCGTATCCAGGCCAGGGTTGGCGTTGGCGTTGAGGATCGCCTGGCGGAGCGACCCGGGGCCGCTTTCGTCGGTGGTCGTGACGACCAAAGGGCCAGCAGGGACCGTGACGACTGGCGGGTTGTCGGTGATCGATCCGGCAGGTTTCGGGGCGCCTGGCGTAGGCGAGCTCGGGGTCGGCGTAGGGGTGCTCGGAGCGGGCGTAGGCGAGCTCGGGGTCGGCGCAGGGGTGCTCGGAGTGGGCGTAGGGGAGCTCGGAGTGGGCGTAGGCGTGCTCGGTACGTCGCTCGGGGGATTCACCGCGGCGAGAGTCAGCGTGGTCTGGCTGGTGGAACCGAGCGATCCTCCGCCGGTGGGATGACTCAGAACGAGGTTGATCGTTCGATCGCTGGTGCGTTTGGGATTGGCGAGGATCGGTACGGTGATCGTCTGGCTCATTTGATCGGCGGCGAACGTGAGGGTTCCCGAGATCGAAGTGTAGTCGGTGCCGGAAACGGCCGAGCCGCCTTGAATCGCGTAGTCGATCCCGACCCCGCTGGCGGTCCCCTCGGCGCGGGTCACTGTGATGGTGGCGGTACCGGCCTGCGCGTCTGCGCGATAGGTTGGCGCTTTGAACTGAACAGTTCCGGCCTTGATGTTGTGGGTGATCGTCCCGATCCCTTGACCGTCGCGCACGACGGCATTCTCGGGCGTTTTCAAGTCAACGGAGAAGGATTCGACCGGCTCGA
Source organism: Singulisphaera sp. GP187 (assembly GCF_900129635.1). Lineage (GTDB taxonomy): Bacteria > Planctomycetota > Planctomycetia > Isosphaerales > Isosphaeraceae > Singulisphaera. The sequence goes on from NZ_FSRB01000001.1 coordinate 956,727, forward strand.
CGGCTGTCCCGGTGTTGATGGGAACGGTGATCGACTTGGAGGTCTCACCGGGCGCGAAGGTCAGAGTTCCCTGGGTCGCCTGATAGTCGGAACCGGCCTTGGCCGTGCCGTCCGACGTGCCGTATTGCACCGTGACGATTTGATCGTGGTTCGGCGGGTCGAGCGTGACCTGGAAAACGGCGTTGGTCGCTCCCGACTCGCCCGCGACCACGCTGACATCGCCGATCGAGAGCCAAGGGGTGGGGAGGATGGTCGCCATGCCCACTTTGAGGCTCGGGTTGAGCGTGTCATTGACCGGATTGGTCAGGTTCACGGTGAACACGTCGTGCGGTCCGCGCGCCAGTCCGCCGATGATCGGGACGGCGATCTCCTTGGAGGTCTCGCCAGGCGCGAAGGTCAACGTTCCTCGGACGGCCTGGTAGTCCTGACCCGCCTTGGCCGTGGCGTCCTGGGTGGCGAAGTCGACCTTTGCCGACTCATTGCTGTGATTCTGGTCACGCGAGACGGTGAAGACCGCGTTGGCCGTCCCCGAGGCCGGTTCGATCATCGTGACGTCGCTGATCGTGACCGACAGGAGTTGACGCGACTCGCACTCGTCCCAGAGCCAGGCAGGCTGGCGCTGGCGGAGCGGGCGTGCGCCCATGGGGGGGAGGGATCGCTGGTTCATCCACCGCCGCCACGAACTGGAAATCATCATTCACCTATTCGAAGCCGCCGGACTCACCTTGAGAAGGGTGAGCAGCACGATCGCCCGCGGCTGAGCTTCATGCCGAGCCCAAAACCAAAAAATTCACCCCGTGCGGTAAGATGAGTTAATAAAACATGCCGATAATGCCGACAATGGCAGTTCTTTCAATTCGGGGGATCGGCGCGTTCGAATCCTCGGATAAGTTGAACGAATCATTACAAAATATCGGGGATTGTAAGATTTGCGTGGAACCGCAAATTGCAATCATCACCCGGCCAGGGGTCAAGGGCCAGGGATCATTGGGCGAAGTGAGTTATTGGGGGAGCAACCCCGGAAAGGCGACCGCGTCTAAGCAGGCGGACCTGTTCTTCCTTAGATATTGAATTATGCGCAAGGCTGTTGGGTGCCACGGGTTGTACTCAACCCGTGGCACCCAACAGCCTTTACGTTCCCGCGGTCACCCATCGGAAAATCAAAGAATGCCGAGGCCAGCAGCTTAGAACCCCAGATTGCCGAAGAAGCCACCTTTGCGAGGCGGGGGAGGGGACTGGGCCTGGGTTCGCAGGCTTTGCCCGTTCTCGAGCAGATGGTCGACGCTCGGCTCGCTCGAAGGCACCATCTGGTAGACATATTCGCGTTCGTCGCGGAATGTGTACGGGATCAGGTTCTCGGTAAAGAATTCCGTGAGATAGTTATCCCACCAGGGTGCTTTGATCGGTTGGATCACCGTCTGGGTCTCGTGGCCGTCCAGCATGAGGACGAACTTGCGATCGCCGTAGTAGGTGAAGCTGCGCGAGGTCGGGGTCGCCCCGATTTCTTCGTCATTGGCGACCAGCAGCGCGCCCGGGGGATTGGTCCGGACCGTGTACCGTCGCTCGACGCAGCCGCTGAGACTACCGAGGCCGGCGAGCAGCAGCAGAGCGAGGGGCAGCATACGCCCTGGGGTGCGGAGGTCGATCATTTTTTTGGCTCTCCTGTACCGGCGTGGTCACAATCCGACGGAGCCAAGTCGGTCGAGTGAAATCGACCGGCCGATTCCCGTGGGTCGTTTGACCGACGCGGTTCGCCAAATCCGAGAATTCCCAGGGAGCGTGGAGGTCGAAGTGAAACAGACGACCCCACCTCATCGCGCAAGACAAGACTTGAGTGGCGGCGGATTGTAGCGACTCGTCCCGGACCCGGCAAGGCGGCTTGGCGCGGTTCCAGGCCAGTGCGAGAATGGGGCCGCTTGGCCCAGAACGATGGGCCTCGGACCGCTTTTTTTTCGTTGTTCGCCGATCGGCCCACTACCCCCACGAGTTGCGACCTCCATGAACGTCCAGTCGATTCGCCGGTCACTTAGCGCCATCGAGACCCCTTGGCTTGCGCTCGGGATCTTCGAAGGCGAGTCCGAACCCCCGCTCGCGGTCCGGGAGCTCGCGCTGGGCGAGTGGATCGGCCGCCTTGTCGCCGCCAAGGAGCTGTCCGGCGGCCTCGGTGATTTGACTCCCTTGCTCGGAGCCCATACGCCGGCGACCGAGGGGGTCCTCATCTTCGGCCTGGGACCGAAAGCGCGGTTCGATGCCGGCGCGGCGTTTGCCGCGGGGGTGGCCGTCGGCAAGCGGCTCGCCGGCAAACCGAGGGAGTCGGTGTCGGTGGTGTTGCCCGAGGCCGATCGCCCGGACGTCATCGCGTCGGCCCTGGTCGAGGGCCTGATCGTCGGCACTCAGGGGCCTGGCCTGCGAAAGACCGAACCGAGCCGGCACCCGTTCGGCACCTTGCAGTTGATCTCGCCTCCGAACGAGGCGCTGGAGGCCGACCTGGCCGCGGCGGTCGAGCGCGGTGGGATCGTCGGTCAGGCGGTTAACCTGGCGCGCGAGCTGACGAATACTCCGCCCTCCGAGAAGCCGCCCACGAAGCTGGCCGCCCGTGCCGCCGAGGTGGCCGTGGCCGCCGGCCTGGGTGTTTCGGTTTGGGACGAACCGAAAATTCGCGAGGAACAGTTCGGGGGCCTGCTTGGCGTCGCCGCCGGTTCGGCCGAGCCGCCCGCGTTCGTCGTGCTCGACTATCGTCAAGGGGGAGACCGTCCCACCCTGGCCCTGGTCGGCAAGGGGGTCACGTTCGACTCCGGCGGTCTTTCCCTCAAGCCGAGCGCTTCGATGGAAGACATGAAGAGCGACATGACGGGCGCGGCGGTGGTGCTGGCGACCTTGGTCGCCGTGGCCCAGCTCAAGCTGCCCGTGAACCTCGTCGGCTACATGGTCATGACCGAGAACATGACCGGCGGCAAGGCGATGAAGCTGGGGGACGTGCTCTCGATTCGCAACGGGAAGACCGTCGAGGTGCTCAACACCGACGCTGAAGGAAGGCTGATTCTGGCCGACGCGCTGAGCTATGCCGTCGAGCAGAAGCCCGCTCGCGTCCTCAACCTCGCCACCCTCACAGGGGCCTGCCTGGTCGCCGTGGGAACCAAGATCGCCGGCCTGTTCAGCAACGACGACTCGTTCGCTCAAGAGGTGCAGGACGCGGGCCGTCAGACGGGCGAGCGAACCTGGCGGTTGCCGCTCGACGAGGACTTCAAGGACGCGATCAAGAGCCAGGTCGCCGACCTGAAGAACGTGGGAGGAAAGTGGGGAGGCGCGAGCACCGCGGCCAAGTTCCTCGAGCAATTCGTCGGTCAGACCGCCTGGGTCCACCTCGATATCGCGGGACCAAGCTGGGCGGACGCCGACTCGGCGACTCGTGACGCCGGCGGGACCGGTTGCTTCGTACGGACTCTCGTGGCACTGGTGGAAGCATCACTGCGCAAGCAATGATCGTTCGCTGAGGAAGGCCCGAGTTCGCGAAGAAAAAAAACAAGAATCAGACGGAGGGTGGGGTGCTAACCGGCATGCGCGAGTCGCGAGGCCAGGAGGCATTCAATCCTCCGGCTATTGATGTCGAGCGCCTCGAGGATTTCGAGAACCTCTTCCATGGGCAGATCGTTGTCGATGGCCCAGTTGAGGATGTCGAGATTTTCCCGCCCTGCTTTCAACCGATCGAGGATCTCGTCGATCAGCAACGAATCTTGGAAAGCCCGTTGCAGGAGCCCAAAATCGTTGTGGTCGAGCTCGATCCAGAAGGTCCGTCCCTGAAGGTGCTCGAGCCAGCGGTCCCGGAGGAACCCGTTCCAGTGCTCGCGGACCCAACAGCGGATGGCCCACTCACCGAGATCTCGTCCCGCCTTCTCGCTCTCGATCCACTTGTGGCGTTGGGCTTCCACCTCGCCACAATCGTGAACACTCAAGCGAACACTAGGCCGGACTGTGTGAGCGACGGAAAAACTACATCGACTCATTGAGACCTCCGAATGGATCTCTTGCTTGATCTCAGATCAATGAATTTGAATCAACGCACTCGTCGGCTTTCATTCGGTCGTTCCTCGGGGAAAATTCAATTTCGCTTCCCTGCAAGGATCGCCACGTTAGTTATTTATTCCTAGAAACGAACTCATTGAATCGTTTCCGCCTCTGTAAAGTCTAGCGATCTTATCCAAAGGGGCGATCGCTCGCAAGCCGACTCGCTCAAGTTCATCGGTTGCCCCACCGCTTGGCCTCGGTGCCCCGCCGTCGCTTTGGGTCGACGAATTCCCCACTCCACACCCCCAAGGGATACGAGGGGACGCAAAACGGAACGGAATCGAGAAAAAAGCGACGGTCTCGCACACGACTTTGGCTCGCTGTTCCTCGTCTCGGGAGATATCGGTCGTAAGGGTAGGGTCGAGTGAGCTGAGGACCGGCATCTTTGCAAACCACGTTGGGGGCACGAGATGGATCGCTGAAGTTTGATGTGTTTGTGGGGCCGCCATGAACCGTTCCTTGGGTCGAGGCGGTTTTGGGAACGAACTCTCAAGCATTCACCGGGTTGATCGGGACGTGAACCTTATCAGACTGCAATTCCGGTGCCGTGGAGCTCGATATCAGGGTGGGAATTCGGTCGTTGTCGGTTCTTGGAGGGGAGGCAGGCTCACGCGGATTTTATGCCGCGGACCCTACTCATGCAGGCTGCTTAGGATTCGGTCTCGAGGGTTGGGAACCAGGCGAGCGAGCGGCCGATCAGGGCGGCGACGCCCGTGCGACCGATGGCGACGGGGCCGAGGGGCTGATCCGCCACGGCACGCCAGTTGACGCGACCCGAGAGGTCGGTGCAGATCAGGTGAACCCCTTGGCGGGAGACGCGCCAGGCCTGGCCTTCGTGAGGGCCCGCGCCGAAGACATCGTGGGGAATGTCGGATGCGCGGCTCTGGCCGCGGAGATGGCCCGCGCCATCGAACGCCATGGTGCGCCCGTCGGGGGCCGCGACCATCGCGATCGAACCGAGCCGATGGAGTTGCCATCCTTCCCAGGGGATCGGCGACTGCCAGTGGACTTTTCCCTTGCGATCGTGACCGCGGAGGACCTGAGCCCGACGAGCCAGCGTCACCCAGGCCACCTGGCTCGGGGATCCGTCGGGGGCCTCGATCAGCAGCAACGGGTCGGACGGGTTACCCGGCTCGCCTCCGACCGGTTCGCCGGCCGGGTCGAACACGTCGAGCCGCCCGTCCGTCGTGGTGACGGCCGTGAATCCGTCGGAGCGGATCGCGAAATCTTCCACCGACGAGGCCAGTTCTCGTTTCCAGATCCACCGCCCCGAGAGCGTGGCGCGGCCGATCCGGTCCCGCTCCTGGACCACGCCCAAGCCATAGGAATCGGGGTCGATCGCCAGGTGAGTGATCTCGACCAGGCTGAGGTCGACGCGCTGGGCCTTGCTCCGTCGCGCATCATAGAGCATGACATGTCGATCGGTCGCCGCAGCGATCCAGCCGGGGGCATTCCGTAGGACCCGTCCGAAGCCGAGGAGCTCGGGCGACTGTCCCAAGTTCTCGCCTTGGGCCGAGAAGATTTGCAGCCGGTTGGAATTGGTCATGAGCCCGATCCGAGCCGGATCGTCGAGCACGGTCAGCACGGCGGACTCGGCCTGTTCGTCGGTCGAGGCGACCGGGAGCGACCAGGCCGGCGCACGCATCGACGAGGCGCCGGGACGGGGCGACGCGGCCTTCGACTCCGGGGCCGTCCGAGGCGTCGTTCGCGAGCCACCGTAGAGATCGAGCCGGACGATCTCGCCCGTGGCGTGGCCATGAATCAGGTAACGCCCCAGCGGGTCGGCTTCGAGGGCGATCGCGGGGCGAGACAACATCGTCTTCCAGCGCACTCCTCCGGAGGAGCTCAGGACGGCCAGTTCTCCTTCCAGGGTCGAGACTGCGATCATCCGGCCCGCGAAGTCGGGGACGGCGTGCGCGGCGGTACCGCCGAGGTGGTACGCCCCTTCGTTACCCCCGCGGATATCGAAGCGCTGAATTCCGTAGGTGAAGCAGCTCGCCAGGATCATTCCGCCATCGCCGGTGGTGGTCAGCCGGCCGACGTTGGACATCAGCGACTCTTCCCAGGCGACTTCAGCGGCGAGCTTCCCGGCCGTCGCGCCCGGCTCGAGGTCGATCCCGACGAGCATCCCGTAGGTCGCGGCCCCGAGCAGAAAGGGGCGGTCCGGAACAAACACGAGGTGCGCCATCGCGTGGCGGGTCTCGAGCCGGCCCGCCTGCTTTCCATGCCGGTTATAGAACTGAATCATGCTGAGTCGCGAGCCGACCGCGAGGTAGCGCCCGTGCGGGTCGATGGCCAGGTTGGTCGCGTCCGGAGGTGCCTGGCGATCGGCGATCATGTCGAGATCGGCCCCGAGAAACCAGAGCCGCGACCCTTCGCCCAGCAAGGCAATGAAGGCACCGTTGTCACTGATCGCACCGGTGATGACCCGATCCGGCGCCCGCGAGACCGAGCGGTGATTGCCGAGCAGGTCGAGCAAATAGAGCTGCCCTCGCTCGTCCCAGGCGAGGATGGTCCCGGCCTCGCGGGCCAAGGCCATCCCCTTGAGGGGGGCATCGGTATGGACCGTCCAGGCCGGAACGGGGTCGATCCGAGTCTGCTGCCGGCCGGAAATTTCGGGCATCGTCGATCCCGTTAATGAGCAAATCTCGTCTCAAGCCAGCGCGGTCACCCACAAGACGTTTCAAGGAAAACCGTCACCCGAGGCTTGGAGCGTTTGAGGTTCGAGGGGATCCCTGTCACCTCGTTCCGTCTGTGATCCATTCGATCGAAAATCGCTTTAAGCGGATGGAGCTGGTCTTTCTTGACATTGAATGATGTGCAAGCCCCGGGTGCCACGGGTTGTACCCAACCCGTGAGCCAAAAACCCGGGCGATTGCTCACGGGCTGAGTCCAACCCGTGGCACCCAGCGGTCTTTGCATCGCCGCGGTTGTCCCTCAAAAATCAAAGGCAACGGGACCAACGGAACGGCTTAGCGAGCGGCATTCAGCCGCCGTTTGGCCAGTTCCATGGCTTTCACGAGTGCGGTGTCGTGAAGCGGATCGCCCGGGGTTTCTTCGAGTTGAGGAGTGTCGGTGCCAGTGCCGGACGCGGCGGCCGAGTCGGCCGAGTCGGCCGCGGGCTTGGCGGCGACGTGCACCTTGATGTCGGGGGCTACGCCTTGCTCGCTGTAAGGTTGGTCCTTGGGCGAGTAGAACTTTGCGGTGGTCAGCTTCAAGCCGGCCGGTGCGGTTCGCAGGGCGAAGATGCTCTGCACGGAACCCTTGCCGTAGCTCCGCTCGCCGACGATCACCGCGCGGTTGTGATCCTTCAAGGCACCGGCGAGGATCTCGCTGGCACTGGCGCTGTCGTGGTCGATCAGGACGGTCAAGGGCATGGTCCAGAGTGCTTTGGCGTTGGCCTTGTAGACCTGGCTCTGGCCGGGCGCGCGGCCTCTGGTCGAGACGATGATCCCACGATCGATGAACCGTTCGGCCATCTCGACCGCCACGTTGAGCAGTCCGCCGGGGTTGCCGCGGAGGTCGATCACCAGCGATCGCATGCCTTGACGCCGAAGCGCCGTGATCGCTCGGTCGAGTTCTTCGGTGGAGTTCTTCTGGAACCCGACGAGCTGAACGTAGCCGATTCCACTGGCCGGGTCGACGATCTTGGACTGTGCGACGCTCTCGACCTCAACGTGCCGGCGGACGATCCGGAACGACTTGGTCGAGCCGTCGGACCGCAAGATTTGGAGATCGATGGGGGTCCCCTCTGCCCCTTGGAGTCGACCGGCCGCCTCATCGAGACTGAGGCCGCGCACCGCCAGCTCACCAACGCGGGTAATCTGGTCGCCCACCTTCAAGCCCGCTTCGGCGGCGGGGCCGCCTCGGATCACACCGACGAGGCGAAGGCCCTCGGTATCAAGCTTGAGCTCGATGCCGAGGCCGACGAAATTGCCGTCGATCATCGCATAAAGATCATCGAGTTTGTCGGGAGTGAGATAACTCGTATAGTCATCCAGCGAGTCGCACGCCCCGTAGGTGAACTCGAGGATCACCGCGGAGGCTCCGAGATGAAGCGCCTTGGCCGCCAAGTCGCAGACGGCGAGGACTTCGGTCTGGGCCGACGATCGGTCCGGGGTCGTGATCCGAGAGCGCCGGGCGCGGAGGGCGTCTCGGAGCCACTGGACCCGGGTGGCGTCGACGGTGCCGGCGTTGGTCCGGAGGAACTCAGGATCGCGGAGGGCGACCTCGAAGTTGTCGAAGCCACGGCGCACCAAGGGCTCGAACGGGACCGGGTCGACGTAGTGGGTCTCGATCCGCTCGAGCAGCTCGTCGTAGAGCGCCAGCGATTTTTCTTGAGGGAGACGGAGCAGGACGTTGCGGAAGCTCTGGTCCTGGTAGCGGCGCACCAGCTTATAGTGGGTTTCGCAAAGCCGGCGGCGCTTGACGAAGTCAACCTCGTTGGGCCAGGTCTCGAGCGCGTCGGTATAGGCGTGGATTGCGGCTTGCCAGTTCTTCTGACGCTCAAAGTCGAGGGCGCGTTCGAACGCGGCTTTCGGGTCGTGTTGCGGGTCCGACGCCGATGCGTCCGCGGAAGCTTGGGGCTGGGACGACTCCAAAGGAGGGGCCGACCACACGACCGGCGGGCTCATCCAGGCGATTGTCGCCAGGAGAAGCCAGGCCGCTCGGCATGAAACCATGGGTCGCATCGCCGACGATCCTCCGACTCGGGAGCGTGGCCGAGGGACCGTCAGGCTGGGTGGAAGAGCTCTCGAACCGAAGACGAGAGGGGGCCGCACGTCACGGCTGAGGGCTCAGCCGCCGCAAGGATTCGTCAGGGTGATCGATCGCCGAACCGTACCGGGGCCTCATGATCCGTCCGCGCACCGCTCCATGGTTGCCATTCGATGGGGCTGCTCAATGATTGGCGGGCACGGCAACGGATCAGCACAACGCCGAAGCGTCAAATGCCTTTCTTTCGCCGGTCCGGAAGGGGGAAACGAGTCTCCTCTCGCACCCCCTCTGAAAGACGATTATATCACACACAATAACGGGACAAGGGGAAGGCGGAAAACTCCCGGTCAGGTTCGTCGCAAACTCGCGGATTTCTCCCTTTTTTGTTTCCAGAAGATTCGCGACCTCGCGTTTGTGCCACTCCTATCGGATACCCACAACCGCGTCGACAAGGGAAAGCGGGGCGACCTTGAGGACGGCGACCGTGGCCGCCGGTCCCGAGGACACTCGCCCGTCAGCAGGGTCGCACGATCCCCCCCTCCTTTTCCCGCGACCTACAATCGATGGGTTGGGGCTTCGCCCTCATGAATCGTTAGGAGGGGGCCGGTTCGGTTTAACCCACCAGGTTTGCCGGTTCGCACGATTGATTTGCCTGCAAGGGATCCGGCAAGTTGGTGGTTCGGTCGCTCGCCCCCGCCGATTTCCCTCAAGAACCGACGACGCGAGGGCGATGACTTTTTCAAGAGTAGCGATCAGTGGGGATGGAGCGTTCGCGCACGTGGGTGCGTGGGAGGATTGGCTGAGGAATTTGATGGCGATTGTGCGAAAATGCTCAAGTGGTGATTGGGAACCGTGATCGCTCACGGGAACAAGGCCGAGGGCGCGAGTCTTTCCGCTCGAGTTGAGCGATGTCCCTCGTCCACTCAGGACGTGATTGACGGTCTGTTGCGTAGCGTTGAGTGCCGCCGTGACAATGATCCGGCGTCCCACGTTCGGCGTCCCACGCGAGTCGTCGGTTTTTGGGGATACCTGAACCGCGGTGCAAGAAGTGAAAAAATGATAATATTGGTTATTGTTGTTGGGGGTAAGAGAACAAGAGTCGGTGGACACCTTGATCGGTTTCAGAACGGGAGTCGTTAATGTCTCGCAAGCGCAACTTCAAGGCGCGGACGGAAAGGTATTCCTCTCTTGCCGAATCACCAACTCGGGGCTCGACCGAGCCATCGCGAAGCCACCTGATTCCGAAGGATGAGGACCGATTGAGTCACGCGACCGAAGCAATCCCGGCCGGAATCGTGCGTGAGAACGAGGCGGTCGTGAGTGCCCGCGAGCGGCTTGCCCTTCAGAAGCAGGCCATTGGGGAGCATCACCCCGATTATGCCACGGGGTTAAATCAACTCGCGATGCTTTTGATCATGCATGGCGATCCCGATCGGGCCGAGCCATTGCTGAGGCAGGCGCTCGAGATTCGCAGGGAGGTGCTGGGCGAGAAGCATGCTGACTTTGCCACGAACCTGAGCAGTCTCGCCGGCCTGTTCTGGGCGCGGGGCGATCTCGATGGCGCGGAACCTTTGATGCGCCAGGCGCTTGACATTCGCTGGGATGTGCTCGGCAGCAATCACCCCAAGACGACCACGACCCTGAATAGTCTCGAACAGCTCCTCCGCGCCAAGCAGGATTGGGAGGGAGTCGACCGACCCGCCGCGGCCCCTTCGTCGGTCCGCCCGCCCGCTGCTCCTGGCGTTGAGGTTGTCGAACCGGCACCTGCTCCCGCGCTTGCGGCTTCGGTTTCGACCGACGTTCCGGCGGAACCACCGGCGGACGAGCCGATGGTTCCCCCTCAACGCCTCGAGCCGGCCATGGAGGAACTGTCGGCCGGAGCGGCCTCGGCTGACGAGGTCGAGGCGAGGCCGGTCGGTTCGCGACCGGAGCCGGGGGTTGCGACATCGCGGACCCGTGATGAATTGATCGGTCGGCAAGCGGCGCTCGCGGCTCAGTTCGCTCGCGTGGGAGAGCGGCTCGCCCGGGAAGCGGAAGAATGGAAGGCGGGGGGAGCGCCCCCTTCGCCGGCCTTGATCGAGGAACTCGACGTCTGCGGACGCGACTTCGAGCAACTTCGCGCTGAGGTCGTCCAGTTGGCCGATTCACTGGGGGCGGCGAGCGAGCCGACTCCGTTGGCGAACCTGGACGAGATCACCCATCTGCTTCAGTTCCTTGGCGAAGCCGAGGGCCGCCAGGCCCAGCTCGAGGCGGTGCGCGGCCAGGCGTTGGCGACGCTCGATCGTGTGCTTGCGCTGGCCGCCGCCGATGGGAGCGAGTTTGCTCCGCTCGTCGCCTGCCAGGCGAGGGCCAGAGCGGATCGCACGGCCATTGCCGAGGCCTCTGTGCTCGAGCTCCCGGCCGACGCGACCCGGCTGGCCGAAGGGGATCACCCGTTCCACTCACTCCTGACCTTGGTGGAGGAGGGCGGCCTGAGCGATGACCTCTGGACGGCTTCGCTGGAGTCCGTCGAGTCGGAATTCGGCAAACCGCTCTCAGTGGCGGTGGCCCGTTCGAAAATCGTTCGGCCCTGACCTGAAGTGTCCGAAGCGTCCCCCCCTCGAAGGTCTTGCGTCCGAGGGGAGCCGCCACCATGATCGTGAGGCGAAGCCGCCTGACTCGAACCCCAAACGGCAAACGAGGTGCCGAGGGTTGACCCCGAATGTCGCACCAACAGCCTGTCGACGAGCGTGCAAGTCGCCCCTACTGGCGAGGCCGCGAGGAGCGATTCAATGACTCATAGCAGCAATAATCTCTCTCAAGAAATTGTCAATATTTCTGATCTCTTCTCCAGTCTCGGCGAGCGACTGCTCGGCGCGGCCCGTCAACTCCATTCGCCGGGTTCGCCTCCGCCCGAGGGGCTGATCGAAGAACTGGGGCAGGCCCGCCGCGAGTTCGTCGTCCTGCGCGACCGCACCAAGGTACGCGCGGAGGGGTTGCGGGTCGCTCTTCCTTCGGCCGAGACGCTCGACACGATTCAAGGGCTGACCGCGGTTCTCGACTTGGTCGCCGAGGCCGAAATCCGCCAGTCCAAAGCCGAAGAGACCAGGCGTCGCGCCCTGTCCGTCCTGGATCGGGTCCTCCGCCTGAACCACTCGGGAGAGCGTGAGTTCGCCCCGCTCCTTGATTGCCAGAACCAGGCCCAGACGTTGCGCGAGCGGATCGTGGCCGGGTCGTGGACGGCGCTTCCGGCCGAGACCGAGGCCCTCTCCGAAGCTGAGCATCCGTTTGCCAACCTGCTCGCCCTCATCGAGGAGCGCGACGCGCTCCACGACGACCACTGGGCGCGGCTGCACGACACGATCGGGGCCACTTTCGGCAAGCCGCTGGCCGCGGCCGCGGCTCGCTCCAAGCTGATCTTTTCCTCGGAACCGACCGGGTCGGACGATTCGGAGCTTTCTTCGACCGGCCCGTACAATCCGGGCACGGCCAGTCCGAGCCACCGCTGATCGGATCGCTAGCCAGTTCCGCTCCGGGTGAGTACCGGAATTCGGTCGGTACGCCGATTGCTCGTTTCGAAACCGGCGCGGAGGGTCATGGCCCTTGGGGGGGCGACCTCCGCGTTGGTCCGACCGACTTACGAGGTCACCGATGCGCACCCGACCACGCGGCGTCTCGAGCCTGGCGATCGTGCTTGTCGCGGTGTCGATGTTCGGCCCCTGGGCGGGCGCGCAGGAGGAGGCTGAGAATCTCGCGGATCTCCCCGCCCTGGTCGCCGCGCACAATCGCGAGCGTGAGGTGAACCACCTGGGCCCTCTGACCGCCAATCCGAAGCTCGAGGCGGCCGCGCTGGCCCACGCCCGTGACATGGCGATTCATGAGAAAATGACGCATGAGGGGACCGATGGTTCAACCCCCCAGCAACGGATCGAGCGCCAGGAGTACCACTACCTGGGCCTCGCCGAGAACGTGGCTGCCGGGGCGAGGAGCGTCCCCGAGGTGATGCGACTCTGGATGAGGAGTCCGCCCCACAAGAAGAATATCCTGGGCGACTTCACCGAAGTCGGGTTCGCGCTGGTGAAGGGGGAGGACGGGACTCCGTTCTGGAGCGCCGAGTTCGGCAAGCCGATGCCTCGCCTCGACCCCGAGAAAGCCGCGGCTGATGTGGTGAGCCTGTTCGACCAGGAGCGCAAGCAGGTCGCCAAGCCCCCGCTCAAGCTCGAGCCCAAACTCGCGGCCGTCGCGCAGCGCCATGCTCGCGCGATGGCCGCGCAAAACGAGTTCCGCTCCAAAGACGATGACGACTTGACCCCGTTCGATCACGTCGAGAAGTCGGGCTATCGGTTCAAACGCATCGGCCAGGCCAGCCTGCAAGGCCAGCCGACCGCGGAGCAAGCCGTGGAAGCCTGGCTCAAGGAATCGTCGAACCGGGAGAGTCTTCTGGGGGACGTCAAGGACGTGGGCGTTGGCTACGCGGTTGGCGAGAAGGGCGTTCCGTTCTGGAGCCTGATCTTCGCCGAACCCCGGAGATGAACGTCGGCAGGCACGAAGGGGCCTGTTCCCGCCCCTGAGACGTTTCACCACTCGGGACCTTATCGGTCCCAGCCGACCGGCAGGGACTCACCGCCCGCGACTGTGGACGGGGCTTCGAATACGCTCGGGGCGATCGAATCGCGGAGGAAGTGGACGGATCCATCGGCCATCGCGATCATCGCGCCGCCTCGATGTGTGCCGCCGAACTGGCGGCCCCTGCCGAGGTAAGGTCGGCGATTGGGGTCGAGGCCGCGAACCGAGGAGGGGCCTCCGGCCGTCCAGGGGCCAACCTGGGCGGTCGTCTCGGCGAGCATCATGGTGGATGACGCGCCGTCCTTGAGATCGGCCGTCCTGGTCTGACGGTTGTATCCGAAAATCCCGGCTCGAGGATGCCCGATCGGCAGGTTCGGGGCGTCGGTCCCAAGCCCGGCAATACCGACATAGACGAGCGGTTCCGGCATCCCCGGTTTGACTCGGCTCAGGTGCGCCGGACACCGGATCGGGAACCACGGCGGCTCTGTCGAGGGCTCGACGGAGCGGGGCTCTCCCGGCGGCGAGACCTGAACCTGAGGGAGGATGTTCGTTTCAGAATCCCAGGGTAAGTCCGGGTCGAAAAGGAAGGATATCGACTGATAATAGTCGGTCCAGTTGAGGATAAGTATGACCCAGCTCAGGCGACGTTCGGGAACCAAGCGATCACCACGCACGGTTCCTGGTGGAAACGCTCCCCACTGGGATTGATAGCCTTTCAACGCCATCGCGAGGTTGCGAAGTTTGCCTCGGCACGGTTCGCGTTCGGCCCGAGCCTGGTTTTCGCGGAAGAGCCCGACGCCCGCCAGGCCGATCGCCACCAATGCCACCGCAGCCATGAGCCAGCTCAGCGAGAAGTGGAACCGTGACGGTCTCATGGTCAGGGTCTCAATAGGGTATGTCATGTGTCCCATGCTTACGAATTTTGGATTGAAAGATTATTATGATGTGAATTGGCGCAAGTTTTTATGGGTTAATACTGTGTCCTTTGTGAGATCATTGGGAAACTTCGCGCAACACGAATCATCAATGGATGAAAAATGGCGTCGGAGTGGGATCGGATCGCGGGCAACTCCCGAACGGGAATCCGACTCAAGTCTTCTTGCTTGCAAGCACCGAAAGTGCGACAGTTGTCATAGAGGGCTGAGTTTAACTTGGTAAACGGTCCCAAAGCAATGGACGTTCCCCAATGTCGCCTTCATCGGAATCGATCCACCCGCAGCGGCACTCACTCGCCTGGGCGATGGCCCTGATCGCGGTCATCGGCGCCAAACTTGCCGCTTTGCGTTCCATTCTCCCGTTGCAAATCAGCATTTTCTGGACATCCTATCCCTGGTCCGTGTTACGTGAGGGTGAGTTCCTCCCGCCCAGATTCCCCAACCTTGGACTTGCCACGATGGTCCTTGTGCTGGAGTTCGGTCTCTTTCGGCTGGTCACACGGCGGGGAGGGCGGCGGGCGTTTTGGGCCGGCTTTGAGATCGTGGGCTGGGCTGGCGTGATCACGTGCTCGGTCTTTGCCCGTAACCTCTGGTGGCAGTTCCGCGCGCTGTTCGAGGGTTCCATCCTCGGCCGAGAGATTGGTCGTCCGTTGGATATGGGCCGATTCGTCCTCTTTGTGAGCGGCCTCCACCTACTCGCCTTACTTCCCGCCGCTCTCTTCGCCGGCATGCTTGCCCGCTTGGTCTGGCATCGTTACCGGCCGCCGAGTCGTCAATGACGCCGGATACCACGGCGCTGTCGAACATCCCGATCGCGAGGAACCTAACAAGGAGTCGGTCTGCCTTGGAAGGCGAAGCCGTATTTCCTTTCCGGCGGGTTTCTCATGGAAAAAATGGATGATGTTCCAAGGGCCTTGGGCAATAATGCCTCGGATTCACGCTAACCCCGTTGGAAATACGGCCGGGGCGGCTGTCTTGCTCTCTGATTTTTTTGTTTGTTCATGTTTTGGAATGAAATAAGATTGGGTGTTTTTAATGCGGTTGATTATTCTGGCTCAGAGATTAGACGAGTGCCATGAGGAGCAATAGCACAAAGAAGCCGAGTCCGATGGCGAAATAGCCGAGCCTTCGGGCGAGCTCAGATTCTCCGCTTCGGAGAATGGCGACCCATCCCATGCCGACGGCGATCATCCCAAGCGATAACTGGGCGAGGCTAAAGCTCCCGGCATACCGAGCCATCCGGCCGGCGGCTGTCGGGTCTCCTGAGGCCGCTGCATGGATTCCCCGCGTGGCGAACACTCCATATCCGCACCAGGCGACCAATCCAAGGAGGACACAACTGACCGCGATCGCGCCGAGAACGACGGCGCGTCGCATGCGTGGTACGGGAGTGTTTGCCATCGCGGTCCGCTCCGAGGCTTGGATCCACTTGCAAACTCGATCGCGAAGGAACAGGCTGCCAATTATCCGGGCCAGAAGCCTGGGAAGCGAAGGGAATTACTCATCCCAGGTTTCCTGGTCTGATTTGCCGGAATGACTCGCAAAGCTTCAGTTGATCTGCAAGAATAGACGCTCCATTAGGCTCATGCGTTAGAGCTTGCGCCGTTTCCCCCGGCTATTCACTTGCCGGCCCCGGGGGATCGCTTCTTTCGAGCTTGCCTCCTTTGAGGATTGTCCGATGGCCAAGAAGCCTTCTTCGGGTTCCGTCGTCGGTTCGACCTCGGCCGCGGTGCCTTCGGAAAATGGCGGCACCACCGTCAGCGACGGGTCGACCTACGGATCGTTCGACTCGAAGGGGTTATTGGGGGCCTTGAAGCGTCTCAAGAGGGGCGACTTCAGCGTTCGGCTTGCTCTCGACGAGACGGTCGTCGGCGCCGCGATCGCGGACGCGTTCAACGACGTGGCCGAACTGCTTGAGAACAGCACGAACGAGTTCGCCCGGATCGGCACGGTCGTCGGCAAGGAAGGGCGGATCTCTCAGCGTGCCTCGCTCGGTGGAGCGTCCGGGTCCTGGGCCGCCGGGGTCGACTCGATCAATACGCTGATCGGTGACCTGGTCCAGCCGACCGAAGAAGTCGCCCGCGTCATCGGTGCCGTGGCCAAGGGAGATCTCGCGCAACGGATTCCGCTCGAGATCGAAGGGAGCCCGCTCAAGGGGGAATTCCTCCGGATCGGCAAGACCGTCAACACGATGGTCGACCAACTCGGCTCGTTTGCCTCGGAAGTCACCCGGGTCGCGCGCGAGGTCGGTTCGGAGGGAAAGCTGGGCGGTCAGGCGATGGTTCAGGATGTGGCCGGGACCTGGAAGGACCTGACGGACAGCGTGAACTCGATGGCCGGCAACCTCACCGCGCAGGTGCGGAATATCGCGCAGGTGACCACGGCCGTTGCCAACGGCGACCTCTCCAAGAAGATCACGGTCGACGTGAAGGGAGAGATCCTCGAGCTCAAAGATACGATCAACACGATGGTCGATCAGCTCGGCTCGTTCGCTTCGGAAGTGACCCGCGTGGCGCGGGAAGTCGGCTCGGAAGGGCGACTCGGGGGGCAAGCGTTGGTCCGCGGGGTCGGCGGGGTCTGGAAGGACCTGACGGACAGCGTGAACTCGATGGCCGGCAACCTCACCGACCAGGTGCGGAACATTGCCGAGGTCACGACCTCGGTGGCCAACGGCGACCTCTCGAAAAAGATCACGGTTGATGTGAAGGGTGAGATCCTTCAACTTAAGAATACGATCAACACGATGGTCGACCAGCTCAACTCGTTCGCCTCGGAAGTGACCCGCGTGGCCCGCGAGGTCGGCACCGAGGGGCAGTTGGGAGGCCAGGCGCAGGTCCGCGGCGTGGCCGGTGTTTGGAAGGAGCTGACGGACAGCGTGAACTCAATGGCCGGCAACCTGACGAGCCAGGTGCGGAACATTGCCGAAGTGACGACGTCGGTGGCCAACGGCGACCTGTCGAAGAAGATCACGGTGGACGTGAAGGGGGAGATCCTCGAGCTGAAGGACACGATCAACACGATGGTCGACCAGCTCAACTCGTTCGCTTCGGAGGTGACCCGGGTCGCGCGTGAGGTCGGCACGGAAGGGCGGCTGGGCGGTCAGGCCCAGGTCCAAGGGGTCGCGGGGACCTGGAAAGACCTGACGGATAGCGTGAACTCGATGGCCGGTAACCTGACCGGCCAGGTGCGGAACATCGCCGAGGTCACGACCGCCGTCGCCAACGGCAACTTGACGAAGAAGATTACGGTCGACGTGCGCGGCGAGATCCTCGAGTTGAAGGACACGATCAATACGATGGTCGACCAGCTCAACTCGTTCGCTTCGGAGGTGACCCGCGTGGCCCGCGAGGTCGGCACCGAGGGGCAGTTGGGGGGCCAGGCGCAGGTCCGCGGCGTGGCCGGGGTCTGGAAGGACCTGACGGACAGCGTGAACTCGATGGCCGGTAACCTGACCGGCCAGGTGCGAAACATCGCTGAAGTGACGACGTCGGTGGCCAACGGCGACCTGTCGAAGAAGATCACGGTGGACGTGAAGGGGGAGATCCTCGAGCTCAAAGATACGATCAACACGATGGTCGATCAGCTCAACTCGTTTGCCTCGGAGGTGACTCGCGTGGCCCGCGAGGTCGGCTCGGAAGGGCGACTCGGTGGCCAGGCCCAGGTGCAAGGGGTCGCGGGCACCTGGAAAGACCTGACGGACAACGTGAATCTGATGGCGAGCAACCTGACCGGCCAGGTGCGGAATATCGCCGAGGTTTCCACCGCGATCGCCAAGGGGGACCTGTCGAAGAAGATCACGGTCGACGTGAAGGGGGAGATCCTCGAGCTTAAGAATACGATCAATACGACCGTCGACCAGCTCAACTCGTTCGCCTCGGAAGTGACTCGCGTGGCGCTCGAAGTGGGGTCGGAAGGGAAGCTGGGCGGGCAAGCCCAGGTCCGTGGCGTGGCGGGGGTCTGGAAGGATCTGACGGACAGCGTGAACTCGATGGCCGGCAACCTCACCGCGCAAGTGCGGAACATCGCCGAGGTCACGACCGCCGTCGCCAACGGCGACCTGCGCAAGAAAGTCACGGTCGACGTCAAGGGGGAGATCTCTCAGCTCAAGAACACGATCAATGCGATGGTCGACCAGCTCAACTCGTTCGCTTCGGAAGTGACCCGCGTGGCCCGCGAAGTCGGCACCGAGGGGCGGCTGGGCGGTCAGGCTCAGGTGCAAGGGGTGGCGGGGGTCTGGAAGGATCTGACGGACAGCGTGAACTCGATGGCCGGCAACCTGACCGGCCAGGTGCGGAACATCGCCGAGGTCACGACCGCCGTCGCCAATGGTGACTTGACCAAGAAGGTGACCGTCGACGTGCGCGGGGAGATCCTCGAGCTCAAGAACACGATCAACGCGATGGTCGACCAGCTCAACTCGTTCGCTTCGGAGGTGACCCGCGTGGCCCGCGAGGTCGGCACCGAGGGGCGGCTCGGCGGTCAGGCCCAGGTCCGTGGGGTGGCGGGAGTCTGGAAGGACCTGACGGACAACGTGAACTCGATGGCCGGCAACCTCACCGACCAGGTGCGGAATATCGCTGAGGTCACGACCTCGGTGGCCAATGGCGACCTGTCGAAGAAGATCACGGTCGATGTGAAAGGTGAGATCCTTCAACTTAAGAATACGATCAACGCGATGGTCGACCAGCTCAACTCGTTCGCTTCGGAAGTGACCCGCGTGGCGCGTGAGGTCGGTACGGAGGGGCAGTTGGGGGGCCAGGCGCAGGTCCGTGGCGTGGCCGGGGTCTGGAAGGAGTTGACGGACAGCGTGAACTCGATGGCCGGCAACCTGACCGGCCAGGTGCGCGGAATTGCCAAGGTCGTGACCGCGGTCGCCAACGGCGACCTGAAGCGGAAGCTGATCGTCGAGGCCAAGGGGGAGATCGCGTCGCTCTCGGACACGATCAATGAGATGACCGACACGCTCGCCACCTTCGCCGAGCAGGTGACGACGGTGGCGCGCGAGGTCGGTGTCGAAGGGCAGCTCGGGGGGCAGGCGAAAGTCCCGGGGGCGGCCGGAACCTGGAAGGGGTTGACCGAGAACGTGAACCAGCTCGCGGCCAACCTGACCACCCAGGTGCGCGCGATCGCCGAGGTCGCCACGGCCGTGACGAAGGGGGACTTGACTCGTTCCATCACGGTCGAGGCCCAGGGCGAAGTGGCGGCCTTGAAGGACAACATCAATGAAATGATTCGCAACCTCAAGGACACGACTCAGAAGAACAATGAGCAAGACTGGCTGAAGACGAACCTGGCCAAGTTCACGCGCCGGCTGCAAGGCCAGCGGGACCTGCTCTCGGTCACCAAGCTGATCCTCTCGGATCTCGCGCCCGTGGTGTCAGCGCAGCATGGCGTCTTCTACATGATGGACCAGTCGGGCGGAGAACCGTTCCTCAAGTTGACGAGCACTTATGCCTACCGCGAGCGGAAAAGCCTGCGCAACGGGTTCCTGATCGGCGAGGGCCTGGTCGGTCAGTGCGCGTTCGAGAAGGAGCGGATCCTCGTCGGCGACGTGCCGGGCGACTACGTCCGGATCAACTCGGGTCTCGGGGAAGCCCCCCCTCTGAACATCGTGGTCCTCCCTGTGATCTTCGAGGGGGAAGTGAAGGCAGTCATCGAGCTCGCCTCGTTCAACGCGTTCAAGGAGATCCACCTCAACCTGCTCGACCAATTGACCGAGACGATCGCGATCGTCCTCAACACGATCGAGGCCAACATGCGGACCGAGTCGCTGTTGAGCCAGTCGCAGACCTTGGCCTACGAGTTGCAGAGCCAGCAGGAAGAACTCCGCCAGACCAACACCCGGCTCGAGAAGCAGGCCGCCTCACTCCAGGCGTCTGAAGAGTTGCTCAAGAGTCAGCAAGATGAGTTGAAGCAGGCCAACGAACAGCTCGAAACGAAAGCGGGTCAGCTCTCGAAGCAGAAGTCGCAGGTCGAAGGCAAGAACCGCGAAATCGAGCTGGCCAAGCTCTCGCTGCAGGAGAAGGCCGAGCAGCTTGCGCTGACATCGAAATATAAGTCGGAATTTTTGGCCAATATGTCGCACGAGTTGCGCACACCTTTGAACAGTCTCTTGATCCTGGCCGAGATGCTCTCGGAGAACAGTGACGGCAACCTGTCCTCCAAGCAGAAGGACTTCGCCCAGACGATCTATGCCGCGGGCTCCGACTTGCTCTCGTTGATCAATGACATTCTCGACATGGCCAAGATCGAGTCGGGGACGATGGCGATCGAGGTCGGCGAGGTGGCGTTCCACGAGCTGCGCGACTATGTCGAGCGGACGTTTCAGCCGGTGGCCGAAACCAAGAACCTGGCGTTCCAGATCGACCTGGTCGACGGGCTCCCCTCGGGGGTGGCGACCGACTCCAAGCGGCTCCAGCAGGTGCTTCGGAACCTGATTTCCAACGCGTTCAAGTTCACCGAGGCGGGGACGGTCAAGCTTCGGGTCGACCGGGCCCGGGAGGGGTGGAGTACCGACCACCCGGTCCTCGACCATGCCACGGAAGTGCTTGCGTTCACGGTGACCGACACCGGGATCGGCATCCCTTCCGATAAGTTGCGAATCATCTTCGAGCCGTTTCAGCAGGCGGACACGGGAACGAGCCGAAAGTACGGGGGAACCGGCCTCGGCCTGTCGATCAGCCGCGAGATCGCCCGGCTGCTCGGCGGCGAGATCCGGGTTCGCAGTACGGTCGGCGAGGGGAGCCACTTCACGCTCTACCTGCCCAGGCATTACGTGCCGGTCGCCCCTCGTCAGCCGGGCGGGCTCATCGTTGAACCGCCCGAGCTCGGCCCACGCTCGGCCGAGGTCTGGTCCACGGTCCGCGAGGCGATCCCGTTCTCGTTCCCGAAAGCGGAGATCGGCGGTGACCCGAGGAGCTCGATCCGGCCCGGTGATCGGGTCGTCCTGATTGTTGAGCACGATTCGAAGTTTGTCGACCTGCTCGTCGATAAGGCCCACGAGGTTGGCTTCAAGGCGGTGACGACGACCTGGGGTGAGATGGGCCTGACGCTGGCCCATGAACTGAAGCCCGACGCGATCACGCTCGACTTGCGGCTTCCCGACATGGACGGCTGGGTGGTCCTGGACCGCTTGAAGCAAGACCCTGAGACCCGCCATATCCCGGTTCACATCATTTCCGTGGACGATAGCTGGCACCGGGGAGTTCGCCTGGGGGCGTTTGCGTTCTTGAAGAAGCCGGTGGACCGGCGGTCGCTCGACGTCGCCTTCAGCAGTATCAAAAATTTCGTCGAACGTTCGATGCGGACCCTGCTCGTGGTCGAGGATAACGAGCTTGAGCGCATGGCGATCGTCGATGCAATCGGTGGCGGGGACGTCGAAACCAAGGCGGTGGCGACCGCGGCCGATGCTCTGATTGCGCTCGAGACCCAGACGTTCGACTGCATGGTGCTCGACCTCGGCTTGCCGGACATGAACGGCTTCGACCTCCTGGAGCAGGTCCGCCGCAACCCGAAGCTCCACGACTTACGGATCGTGATCTACACCGGCCGAGATTTGACTCCTGCCGAGGAAGCGCGCCTGGAGGAGACGGCCGAGACAACGATCGTCAAGGATCTCCGCTCGCTCGAGCACCTGCTCGAGAAGACGACTCTCTTTCTGCACCGGGTCGACGCCCACCTGCGGCCCTCATCGCGGCAGTCGATCGAACAGGTCCACCGGGATGATGCCGTGCTCGTCGGCAAGAAGGTCTTGATCGTGGACGACGACCTCCGCAACATTTTCGCGATGACAAGCAAGCTCGAACGTTGGAAAATGGATGTGTTTCGAGCCGAGAACGGTCGGCAGGCCCTGGCTCTGCTCGAAAAAGTCTCCGGGATCGACATTATCCTGATGGATATCATGATGCCAGAGATGGACGGGTACGAAACCATGAAGGCGATCCGAGCGATGGGGGATCACGAGGATCTGCCCATCATCGCACTCACGGCCAAAGCGATGCGAGGCGACCGTCAGAAGTGCCTCGATGCGGGGGCGTCGGACTACCTGGCGAAGCCGGTCGCCAGCGACCAACTTTACTCGATGCTTCGGGTCTGGATTCATCGCCACGACGACCGGACCCGAAAGCCGGTTGAGGCGGCGGGCAACGTCGAAGCGGAGTAGGTGGCCCGGCCATCAAATCAAGGAAGGTTGACTGGTCGGCCGGTCGGGAACCGACCTTGGCGACATCGACGGGTCCGAAACGCAGGTTGCTGGTCCTGAGGAATGACGAGCATGCAAGCCGAGGAGAAGGTCAAAATCCTCCTGGTGGACGACCAGCCGAATAACCTGTTCGCCTTGGAAGCGATACTCGAGGGTTCGGACCGGACCCTTGTGCGCGCGGTATCGGGTGAAGATGCGCTGATGCGCGTTCTTGACCATGACTTTGCCGCGATCCTGATGGACGTGCAGATGCCCGGGATGGACGGCTTTGAGACGGCTGCCTTGATCCGGGAGCGTGACCGGTCGAAACACACGCCGATCCTCTTTCTCACGGCGTTCGAGAGTAGCGAGCTGCAAGTCTTCAAAGGGTATTCGCTCGGGGCCGTCGACTACCTCTCGAAGCCGGTCGTGCCGGCGGTGCTCCGCTCCAAGGTCAGCGTCTTCGTCGAACTCTTTCAGAAGACGGAGCAGGTCCGGCGACAGTCCGAGCTCCTGGTCGAAAACCAGCGGAAAGAGCACGAACGCGAGCTGGTTGAGGAGAAGCGGCGGTGGGAGCTCGACCGGCTCCGCGAGGAGACCGCCCAGGAGAAGAAGGTCGCCGAGGCCTTGCGGCGGAGAACCGAAGAACTGGCGCAAACGATCGCCGAGCGTGCGTGCGCGGAGGAACAGCTTCGCCGCCGCGCCCATCAACAAGCGATCGTCGCCCAGTTCGGTCAGCGCGCCCTGGAAGGGATCGGCCTGCCTGCCCTTCTGGACGAGGCGGTCGACGCCGTGAGGCGAAACCTCGAGGTGGAGTTCGCGCGGATCACCGAGCTGTCTCCCCAGGGCGATTTCGTGAGCATGAAGGCGGGCGCGGGGTGGGTTGAGGACCTCGCGGATACCGTTCCGGTGGGCGTCGGCACCCGGTCGTTTTCCGGCTTCAGCCTGCTCTCGGCCGACCCGCTCGTCGTCGACGACCTCGGCCAGGAGACTCGCTTCGAAGTCCCTCCGTTTCTCCGCCGGCATGGCGTCGTCAGCGCCATCAGCGTCAAGATTCACGGGCGGGGCCGGTCGTTCGGCACGCTCGAAGCGTTCAGCCGCGACCGGCGGCCATTCACGCCGGACGACGCCCACTTCCTTCAAGCCCTGGCCCATGTGCTGGCCACGGCGATCCAACGCAAGCGCGACGAGCAAGAACTCTCTCGAATCAAGGATGAGCTTGCCGTCCAGCTCGCGGACATGACCCAGTTGCATGCGCTGAGTGCTCGGCTCTCCAATAGTCTCGAGCTGCCGGCCGTCCTCGAGCAGGTTCTCGCCGCGGTCACGAGCCTGCAAGGGACCGATCGAGGTGTGCTGATGCTTTACGACCGCGACCTGGATTTGATGTCGACGGCGGCCAGCGTTGGGTTCAGTGAAGGGCCGCTCGATGTCGTGGAGCGGGTGACGACTAGCCTGCAAGAGTCCGGCACCGTATCGGCGATCATCAGCGGTGGCATCATCGTCGAGGATCTCGAGGCCGACCCGGTTTTTGCCCCCCACCTTGCGGCGGCCTTGAACGCGGGCTGTCGTGCGGTCTCTAGCACCCCCTTGCTGACCGTGGGCGGCGAACTTGTCGGGACGATCGCCACCTACTTCGATCGGCCTCATCGACCGTCCGATCGCGAGACCAGGCTGGTGGAGCTTTACGGCCGGCAGGCGGCCGAGTTCATCGAGTACGCGCGGCATTATCGTCAGATCCGTGAAGCCGACCGTCGCAAGGACGAGTTCCTGGCGATGCTCGCCCACGAGCTGCGCAACCCGCTCGCCCCGATCCTGAACGCGATTCACTACATGCGCGGAGAGACGGTCGACCTCGTGTCCGTGGAACAGGCGCGTGAGATTGCCGAGCGGCAGGTCCGTCACCTCGCCCGGCTCGTCGACGACCTGCTTGACGTCTCGCGGATCAGCTCGGGCAAGATCCAGCTTCGCAAGGAATCGATCGAGTTGGCCGACGCCGTGAATCGCGCGGTCGAGACCTCACGCTTGTTGATCGAGCTCCGCGGCCACAACCTCACCGTCACGCTGCCCGAGGAATCGCTGCCGCTCGAAGCCGACGCGGCTCGAATCGAGCAGGTGATGGCGAACCTCTTGAACAACGCCGCCAAATACACCGAGGAAGGGGGCCGGATTGCGCTGGTGGTCGAGAACCGCGGCAAGATCCTCGAAATCCGGGTCCGCGACACCGGGATCGGCATCGCCCCGGAACTACTCCCGCGCGTTTTCGACCTGTTCACTCAGGACAAACGCTCGCTCGACCGCTCGCAAGGGGGGCTCGGCATTGGCCTGACCCTCGTTCGCAACCTGGTCGAGATGCATGGTGGGAGCGTCGTCGTTCGCAGCGAAGGGGTCGGCAAAGGGAGCGAGTTCATCGTCCGCCTGCCTCGGCGGCATGGAGTCACGCCCGCCTCGGTTCCTCTCCCTGACGTGCCGGTGCCTCGCCAACCCGACGACGCGAGCGAAGCGCCGCCGAAACGGATTCTCGTCGTGGACGACAACATCGACGGCGCCTTGATGCTGGCCCGGCTCCTCAGAGGGTGGGGCCATCAACTTGCGGTCGCTCACGATGGTGAAACGGCGATCGAGCTTTCCCGCGAACAAGCGTTCGACGTCGTCTTGCTCGACATCGGCCTCCCTGGCATGAACGGCTATGAGATCGCGCAAGCGTTGCGCAGTCAGGCGGGCTTCGAGCAAACCTTGCTGGTCGCCCTGACCGGCTACGGCCAAGGCGAAGATCGCCGCCGGTCGTCCGAAGCGGGGTTCGACCACCACCTGGTCAAGCCCGTCGACCCGTTGGCCCTCAAAGCCCTCCTCGATCGCTATCAGCCCCTCGTCCGCCAAGAATCCGAACATGTGTAACGGGACGAGCCGGGAGCGGTGAGTACTCGAGGGGAAAAAACGAGAAACCGCCAGGATCGTCGGTAACGTCGTCGATGAAGCCCGAAGTGGAACGATAAGGAGGCTGGACAACCTCATCGCTCAAAGGCCACAACCGGCGACCGAGCAATGCTGGCGATTTCTTGGGTGGGCCGTGCCGAGGCTCTAGGCCCGACGGGTATTCGGCACCGGCAAACGGCGAGTCGATGCCGCCGTTATTAACGCCGTACGATCCCAAGGGATCGGTTGCCTCACCAACTTGATAATACATCCAGAGCCTTGGATTGTCCAGGGATATTCACGCGAATCGGAACAATTGGCGGCCGTATCCTGATATTGGCCGGTTCCAGGCGCCCGCATTTTTTTTGGTCAGGATCGGCCGCGACGGTCCCGAGTGCGGCGTCGCCCCGCTTCCTCGAGGACGACCATGTGGTCGACGAACGCGCAGTGGCGGGCGGGCAGGACCCCGATCAGGTCCTGGAGCCGGTCATAGGAGATCATCAACTCTTCAATGCCCGTTGCCAGGCTGTCGAGGTGTTCGTCGATGGTGTCTTCGGAGTGGCTGACCAAGGCGCCATGGATGGCTCCAAGCAGCCAACCCGCATCGAATTGCAGTTCCCCGGAGAGGCGGGCGAAGCGGACCCGGTTGATTTCGGGCGTCTCGGGGCCGAAATCGTCGTCGGCGAGGTCGCTGTTGGCCTCGGGGCTCTCGCTCTCGACCTCAATGCTCTGGAGAAAGTCATCATAACGGCGCGGGCGGCCCGCCGATTCGAGCAAGGTGTCGTACGCGTTCATCACGTCGTCGAGGTTTCTGGCCACGTCCCGCAGGGTTTCCGCGGCACTCCTGAGATCCCGCGGCGTTTCCTCCCCCGCCGGGCCGAGTTCCACGATGGTCTGGGGAATGGCCGTCTCGATGGTGGCTTCAAGATGCCCAGCCCACGAGTGGAGATTTCTGAGGTGGCTCTCGTACAAGGTTCGGTCCACGGTCTTCCCCTTTGCTGTTGCGGGATCTGAATTGATCGAGGTATTTGACGCCGAGCCTGCGGCCGACCGAACGAGGTGCGATCGATGCCCCCCCTCGATCCTCGTCCCAGCCGAACTCCCGTACCAGATCGATCCGTCCAACCAGCCGTTTTCGAGGCGATTTTCGACCGTTGCTCGGAATTGCGCTCGGGATCCCGACCCAATTCCGTTCGTGTTGACATGACCTCCCTTTTTATTAGACCCGGAACCAACCGGCTCGCCAAGTCCCTCGGCATCAACGCGCTCGTGGCCTTCGATTCGCCGATCACCATCGAGTCCAAGGACCCAGGCCCGACTTCGGAGATTCCACGAGTCCGCGGGCGTCCCACTCTCCCACCGCATTTCCGAAGCGGGCGGGGTGACAGCGGTCCCAGGAACCCGAATCCGGCGAAACGGCCCCGATCCTTGACTCCTTGTGGTCCAGACGTCTGCAGAATTATCTTATCTCCGAGCGTCGAACCCGTTAGGGCGTCGCTCGCGAGGGGGAACCCGAGCGGCTGAGTTTCTCGGCCTCAAGCCACCTCGAATGAGGCTTGATTGAGGCCTGATGCGACCCCGCTCAGTCGGGTCCACCCGTTCATGATCCGATTGGGTCGAAATGGCGAGATCAACTCGGCCGATGGGCGGCGGCGAACGCCCCGCCCGTACGGTCGTCCGCGGCCGAGGACGGACAACCCCGCGGTCGGCGTTGCAGGTGCCAGCCGCGGGGAAGTCCCTTTTTCCGAGACTGTCGTCACGTTGCCGGATCATTTCTGGAGGATGCATGAAATGGGCAGGTGGTCCGAAAAGCCGGTAGGATGAAATTCATTGCCCGAGTACGATCGATTCGGCCGAGGGATCGACGTGCCGGCGGGGTCGAAGAGTTGCGAGTCCAGGACGATCGCGGGACTGGTCGAGCCCGCGACCAATTGGAAGCCGGCCTGATCGAGCAGGCCTGGCGAGACGATGAGGTGGTCGAAGACCTGCCAGTGGTTCTGGAAGACGATCGTGCCGCGATCCGGGTCCTCGCCGATCGGTGCCATGGCGTCGAACAAGGCTGATGTCGGAAGGCAGGTCGGGCTCCCCAACGCCTTCAAGGTCGTCTTCACGGATTTGTCGCCCGACTCGTCATTCAGGTCGCCCACGATGACGAAATCGGCGTCGGCCCGGCCCGCGAGGATCACGTCCACTCGCCCTCGTAGCGTCGAAGCGGCCTTGAGCCGTTGCGATTCGTCGTTGCCCCGTGAAGGCCAGTGGTTGACGAACACGAACAGGGGAGTGCCGTCGCGATCGAACTCCGCCTCGACGATGTCACGGGTGGGCTTGCCGGGCGCCAGGTCGACGTTGTGAAACGTCGCGCCCGTCAATTTTAGTACCTCGGCGTCATAGATCAGTGCGCAGTCGATGCCACGGTCACTGGGTGAATCCTTGTGGACGATCTCGAAGTGCCGTCCCGTGGATTCGAGCTTCGCGACCAGCGCCTCGACCACCGCGCGATTCTCGACTTCAGCGAGTCCGAGGATGTCGGGACCCGCGTTGTTGTTCATGCCACTGATGACCCGGGCCAGGTTGTTCAGCTTGATCTCGAGCCGCTCGTTCGTCCACTGTTTGGGGCCCGAGGGAGTGAATTCTTCGTCCCCAGCCACGGACGGGTCGTCGACGGTGTCGAATAAGTTCTCGGTGTTCCAGAACCCGACCAGTAACCGCGCTGTCGGGGCCGATGCGGTTTCAAGCCTCGAACCTGCCGACGTCAATGAGGCGACCACGTCCGCGATCCGGTAGCCCGCCAGGACGCAGCGACGCTCGGCGACGACCTTCGACTTGGCGGCATAGTCGGCTGGTAGCAATTTGCCGTTGGACCCGTCGGTGCTTCCCTGGAGGGTCCCATCGAGATAGGTGGCCGTCTTCGCCAACGCGAAGCTCTCGACGCTGGCCCAATGGGCGAAGTCCTTCTCGGCCAGTTCGGGGAAATCTGCGGGCGCGTGCCCGGGGCGGTTCGTCAGCAAGATCGACTCGTTGCGGACGGTTTGGAAGTTCGGCGAGCCGAGGATCAGCCCGTCCCAGAATTGATGGAGGCTGATCGTGTTCCCCCCCGCGGCGGCTCGGATGTAGAATCGCGTGCCGCCCCGGTCCCCCACGGGCTCAGGGAACTGGGCAGTGACGAGCTTCACGGAGTGGAGGGGTTGATGGATGTCGCCCACAAGATGGAAGATCCAGCAGAGTGCCTCGGCCTTCTCGGCGTCGGAACTCGCGCTGGCAAACGCCTCGCGATTCGCCTTGTATCCGGAGAGGATGTTCTCACCGCCCGGGATGGCAGGGACCGTCGTATCCCCGGGGCGGAACGGGATATTGATGAAGTGCCGCTCGCGATGGGTGACGCCGGGAGGCCCTTGCATATCGTCCGGCCAGCGGGCCGCTTGCATGAAGAGGAATTGATCTCGATCGTCGCCGACCAGGCCGAGATTATCCATACGGGTCTTCCACGCGGGGAAATCCGGATGCTTTTTCAGGATCTCGATGGCCCGGGACAAGGCGCCCGGACTCGTTCTCTTCAATTCGCGGTAGGCGATCGCTCCCGTTACCATGTGCCCCGCCTTGTTCCAGGCGAGTGTCGGCCTGGAGGGCGCCACCAGGAACAAGGTCGCCATGATTGCGGCGGACCAGCGATTCCTCATCGATTGACTCGCTTTCTGCTTCGTTTTATTAATAAGCGTGGTGCAAGCCGTATGTCGTAAATAAAACGTTCTCATATTGCGGGTTCGCGTGCAAGTGGAGACCGCAGAGGATCAGCCAGGTGGAAGCCGCGAGCCGAAGCGGAGACTCAATTGAGGCCACCCTCGGTAGGATTCGTCAATGACTTGATTGGGCACTTGTAAGCGGTAATCAGTCTGGTTATTCTTTGATTCAATTAAGGGGACCAACGTCCTGGACAATCACGTTTTCTCCGGCCTGACGGCGAAATACGCGGGAAGGGAGCTGTACGGCGATGAATTGGCATGGATCGTCGCTCTTATGTTCGGTGGTAATGATCGCTTCTTTTGGTGTCGTTGCCGAGGCTCAAGAGCAGCCCCCGTCCGCGGAACGCCATTTTCGCGAGTCGATTACCCGGCAACGAGCGACCTCGGTGGCGGCGGGGACGGTTGCAGGTCCGCGCTTTCTGAGTTACGATCCCGTGTTTCCACCGCCGGAGGGGGAGACCGGCCTTTTTTCTCTGAGTCAAAATTATCCCTCTTCATATGACACGGATTCGCCCGTGCCATGGGCGGAAATCGATTTTCGCGTCAACTGGTCGGCCTATCTTAAAGAGGTCTTGAAATATTGCCTGGAAGGCAATACCGAGGTGGATTTTCAGGGCGACAAGGCGGCCCCTCGCAAGTGGTATCACGCCCCTTGGTTGCACGATGATTCGGTGGACGGTTCGGTGAAAGGGAAGACGCGGGGCGGGCGAGAATTTCGCCACGGTCTGACGCGCGAGCGTCGCACTCGCCCCAAAGAGGTTCATCCTTCGCAGAGCGCCACCCGCCTCCACCAGAACTGGGCCGTCAGCCTCTACAACGATCGCGGAGGTTACACGATTGGGAAGGTCTGGCTCACGCCCGACGGCTTCCCCGACCCGAGTCGGGCGACCTTTCCGGATCACACCGTGAGCTTCAAGCTCCTCTTCTCCGCGGCACCGATCGCGGAGGTCCCCTTCCTTGAAGGGGCGAAGGAATGGACTGCGAATATCGCCCCGGACGAAGACGCTCACCCGCCGACGCGAGTCGACACGGTCGTTCGATTGCTCCAGATCGACGTCGCGGTCAAGGATCCACGGGTGGCCTCGGGGTCGGGGTGGATCTTCGGAACCTTTATCTACGACGCCTCCCAAGCGGGTCCGTCGGTGTGGGACAAGATGGTGCCGGTCGGGGCGATTTGGGGCGATGATTCGCACGAGAAGCGGCTGATCGATCGAGACGGAAGTTTCTCCAACCCCTATTTGAAGCAATCTGCGCTCAATCCCGCACTGATCGAGCCGGCAGCCGGTACCGATTGGGGGAACCGGGCCTATCTTCGTCACTTCGGTCTCGGGGGGCGACTGAACGGGCCGGTCGACAATCCGGCGTCATCGTGCATCTCGTGTCATGGGCGAGCCGGGACCTTGGGGGACAACCTCCCCCTGAACCTCGACAGTGGTTATCCGATCCCGACCGTCGCGGGCAGTGAAGCAGCGTCGAATCTGGGCAAGAAGGAGGTCCAGATCGCCGAGTTCGACGCTTTCTTCCGGCCAATCCGCCCAGGGAGTCACTTCGAGAAGTTTAAGGGCCCGGACGGGAAAGATCGCCAGTTCGTCACCGTTGACTATTCGTTGCAACTCGCGCAGGGCATCCGGAACTTCTACCAGAACCTCCGCGTGTCACAGGCCCCCCTGAGAAAACTGACCCGAGCGGGCGTCCTGACCGAGAGCGTCGCTCGCGACTTACCCGAGCGCAAGTCGCTGCCCCAGGTCTCACGCGGCGAGGACGAGGTCGACCAAAATTGAATCGGCCGGCTCCGGTTGCGCAGCGCGAATAATCAAGTGTAACTTTGTCACGGGCCGACCCAGCCAAGGCCGCGCGGGTCGGTCCCCAAGGAGATTTCATGAGTTCCTTGTTTCAAATTGAGCGGGATTGCATCGCAACGCTCGGATTGCTGACGTCGAACTACATCCGGTTCGACCCGGAAGTCCGCAAGGGGGCCGTCGTTACCCACGTGCGCGGCTACAACGTGCACACGTTGGTCGTCGACAACATTGACGGGGAAGTCCTCTCGCTCGAACAGAATCGGATCCATCAGGACGAGAATCCCCTGCAACATGGGGAGCAGGTTGCGATCCGCTCAGCGATCGAGAGGGTCAAGGCGAAGCGGCCACGTCAAGTTGGCGTTGCCGTCGAGGCCTATTATAAATCATCGATGTTTATGGCAGCAGGATCAACACCAGAAGACTTTTTGAACAGTGGGTGCACCCTATACAACACGTTCGACCCGTGCGGCATGTGCGCGGTAACGCTGTTGGCCTGCTACATGAAGCGGATTGCCTACGTATTTGCGGATAAAAAGCACTCGGCCGTCTACGATGCGATGCGCGAATACTTCAAGGGGCGCGAGTCGATCAAGGAGCCGGTTGCCCTGTCTGAGAAATCGGACGAGGCCAGTTTTGTAGCCAGGGCCTCGAAGCTCATCCGTGACTTGCAAGTGCGGGTGACTGCCCTGGAAGAGGCCGGGACCCCGCTCGTGCAGACCCTCGACGCCTGCTATGAGCCGCTCAAGGCCGCGGCCCAACTGTTGATTGGCACCTCCGTCGATGACCTGGCGTCCGCGGGCGTGGATCGCGATCGCAACGCAAAGACCTTGCTGGACATCAAGCGACGTTGCAACTCGCTCTGAACCGAGTCGGATCCATGCCGGGGTGTTGTGCGATCTCCGCTTTTGAAAAAATTGGGAATTAAAAATAAATATTGGCGTGTTTGAATTAACTATCATTTTAATGAAGAGCAGCGGGTCTCCTGAGTCTGCTTGGCCTGAACCAGTTTGCCGCTTCGGACTTCCAGGGCAGACAGCCAACCTCCCCTGCTACAGTCCGTGTCGATCACCTTCATGAAGCCCAGGTCTAACGGTTGTCCACTGCGTTGCGGGGTGTGACCTGCGATGACTGACTTGTTTGAATTGTGGGGCCTCATCCGATGGGGGGTCACGGACTCCCACCGTAGAATGGCGTCGGAAGCCTGGTCAGGCATCGACATATCGTGGTTGTAGGAAGCGTGCACAAAGATGAATTGGTTCGTCTCGAAGTAGGGACGACCACTACGAAGGAATCGAAGGTGGTCGCTCGGGATGTCTTCGGGGCCGCTTCCCTGGGCGTAGGAATCGAGCGTTTGCTGCCCGCCAAATTTGAGCCAACCGTGAAGTTCCGATCGAGATTCCAGCGCGTTGAAGAGCATCTCCTCGTGATTCCCACGAAGGAGGATCAAGTGGCATCGGCCTGCCAGGTCGATGAGCGACTCAACGCATCCTTTACTATCAGGGCCCCGGTCGATCACGTCGCCGAGGACAACGATCGTGTCGTCGGCTTGAGGGTTGATGGCGTCGAGCAGGGTCTTCAGGGCCACACTGCACCCATGGATGTCTCCGATCGCGATGAGTCGACCGAGCGTTCTGGGTTCCCTTTCCGTTTCCGACATGAGAGTTGTCCCGTTCGCGGCGTACCTGTTTCTGGAATTCGTCGAGAACATTCCGACGGCCGCTGGTGTCCCAAGGACTGAGATCGAGGGAAGTTTGCCTCGACGCGTACGTTCCTCGGTAGACAGAGGAAGTGTCGATGTCCGTTACGACCGAACTGGTCCGGCGCCTCTTCGGCTACATGCAGTGGGCCGACGAGGCGATGCTGGCGGCTTCGAGCACCGTGCCGGACCGTGAGTATCACCTCCGTCGGGGGTTTTCGCACGGGTCGATCCACGGGCTGCTCGTGCATGGGATGGCGGCCCAGGAAGTCTGGCTCCAGCGGTGGCGGGGGGACGGCCAGGCGGCGATCGAGGGGGAGGCCCGGTATCCGACTCGGAGTGACCTCGTGGGGCACTGGCCCAAGGTCCATTCGAGCCTGTCGACGTTTCTCGAGAGCCAGACCGATGAATCGTTGCAGACCACGGTGACCGCTCAGAATACCTACGGAGAATGGTTCTCTCTTCCCCTGGGCGACACCATGATCCACGTTGTCGACCACGCCACCTATCATCGAGGTCAGATCAACTCGATGATCAAGATCGCGGGCGGAACGCCGACCGCACCGTATTTTCAACGGTATCTGGCCCGTTCGTGAGACTCGATTCCCCGGCGTGAAATGCTCTCGTTCGCCACGACCTCATCGATTGGGGCCAGTCGAGGCGTGCGTCAAGCCGGCCTCGGTTTCGGGAGGTGGGGTGTGTCGTCGCTCCACGTTGTCGGTAGAAATTCGAGATTGGGGCATCTGGGGCGATTGCCCTGCCGCACACACCGCGGTTCCTCAGGGGGGGGACCACCGGATTGGCGATTGGCGATTACTCGGAGCGCTTTTCGGAAAATTGAGTCGACAATTTCTGCGATAGGCATTGCGTTTGTATGTGGGTAGACTGTATGAGCGTTCCCTGAACCTGGAGCATTCCAAGCGTGTCCGGCTCTGATGACGCTGGGTCGGGTGTCTGACACGCGAGCGTTCAACTGCTGAAAACTCGGGGAATACCTGGGGTGGGACATGAACCGCCTCCGTTTCCCTGTCTCCCCGGACGAGCTGAGCTGCGATGGCCGATATCAACGACACCGAGGTTTCTCCGCCGACGAACGACGACCAAGCGGCCCCCGATCCCGAACTGAAGCCTCGACGTCCCGACCACGAACCGCAAGATGATGTCCCGTTCAATGCCGCGGGACGGAGCCAGCCCGATCGGATGGCCCGCGCTCTCGAGCACGCCCGGATCTGTGCCCGGATTGCCGACGACAATCGGGCCAAAGATATCATGGTGCTCGACCTTCGCCAGGCGACACCCCTGGTCGATTTCTTTGTGATCGCCACCGCCAGCTCACGGCGGCAGAGCAATGCGATCGCCACCGAGATCGACCAGGAAATGAAGCGGCTGAAAGACTTCAAGCTCGGGCTCGAAGGGTCGGAAGAAGGGCGATGGGTCCTGGTCGACTATGGCGACTTCGTCGTCCACGTCTTCTCGGGAGAGGCCCGTACCTACTACGGCCTCGAAGATATCTGGGGAGATGCCCCGCGCCTCGACTGGCAAGACCCCGACCGCGTTCGCCCCGCGCCTCGGTCCAGGGGCAAGCTGGAAACCGCTCCCGAAGCCAAAGCCGAATCCATGCCGGAAGCGGATCTCGGGACCGGAACCGAGGCCGCGACCGATCAGGTCGAGGAAACCCTCTGACCGCCGTTGCGCGGTTCGCGAGGCTCGACTTTTCATCGAGAACCAGGGAGACTGGCCCGTCTCTCTCGTGTTCTCCTTGAGAGCGCCGGGCTCGGTGTGCGCCTCACCCTCAAGACCCTCTTTTTTTTCGGCCAGAACCCAAGATCATGAACGTCCTCGAACGTCTCCGCCAGTCCTTCGCCACCGCCACACCCGAAGGGGGAGACCCGGCCTCGTTTGCGGCCGCCGTCCGTCCGAGTACCGACTCCAAGTTCGGCGACTATCAGGCCAACGGCTGCATGGCCCTGGCCAAGGCGCTTCAGAAGAACCCGCGGGAGTTGGCGAACCGGGTGGCGGAGACGGTCGATCTGGCCCCGCTCGCCGAGCCCCCTGAAGTGGCCGGCCCCGGCTTCCTCAACGTCCGGCTCGTCGACTCTTGGGTGGCCCAAACGCTCGAAACGCTGATCGCCGACGAGGCGCTCGGCATTGCGCCGCCGGCCCGGCCCAAGACGGTCGTCGTGGACTATTCCTCGCCGAACGTCGCCAAGCCGATGCACGTCGGGCACATCCGCTCCACTGTAATCGGCGAGAGCCTGGCGCGGATCTTTGCGGCGCTGGGTCATCAGGTGATTCGGGACAACCACCTGGGTGACTGGGGTTCGCAGTTCGGGATGATCCTCTGGGGCTGGAAGAACCATCGCGACGAGGTCGCGTTCGCCGCGCATCCCGTGGCCGAGCTGGCCCGGCTCTATCGGCTCGCCCAGGCGAAGATCAAGGCCAAGGAACCGAGCGTCGAGGACGCCACGCGCGTTGAGACCGCCAAGCTGCACGCCGGCGATGCCGAGAATCGCGCCCTCTGGGAGCGGTTCATGCCCTACTGCCTGGCCGCCCTGAAGGACGTTTACGACCGCCTCGGCGTCAAGTTCGACGTCGAGCTCGGCGAGAGCTTTTACGACTCGATGCTTGCCGGCGTGGTCGCGGACCTCGAGTCGAAGGGAATCGCGCAGGTCAGCGAAGGGGCCACGGTCGTCTTCGTCGAAGGGACCAAGGCCCCCTTGATCGTTCGCAAGAGCGACGGGGCGTATAACTACGCGACGACCGACCTGGCGACGATCAAGTACCGCGAGGAGACCTGGAAGCCCGACGAAGTCCTCTACGTCGTCGACCATCGCCAAGGGGATCACTTCAAGCTTCTGTTCGCCGTGGCCCGGCGCTGGGGCTATGAGCGGACCGATCTCGAGCACGTCGCCTTCGGCACCATCCTCGGTACCGACCGGAAGCCGTTCAAGACCCGCGATGGCGACGTCGTCGGCCTGGAGTCGCTGCTCGACGAGGGGGTCGCCGAAGCCTTGAAGGTGGTGCAAGAGATCAGCCCGGACCTCGAACCCGAGCAGCACCAACGGGTTGCGGAAGTTGTGGGCTTGGGGTCGATCAAGTATGCCGACCTCTCCCAGAACCGGCAGAGCGACTACGTGTTCGACTGGAAAAAAATGCTGGCCATGAACGGGAACACCGGCGCTTACCTCCAGTATGCGTACGCCCGGATCCAGAGCATTTTCCGCAAAGGCGAGATCACCCCGGAGTCGATTCGCCTCCAGCGTCCGACGATCGCCCTCAGCCATCCCGCCGAGCGTGCCTTGGGTGTCCGCTTGCTCCGGCTCCCCGAGACGCTCGAACTGGCCGCCCTGGAACTCAAGCCGAACATCCTGACCGACTACCTATTTGACCTGGCCAACGCCTTCAGCTCCTTCTTCGAGGAGTGCCCGGTCCTGAAGGCGGAGTCGACCGAACGCCGCAATAGCCGGCTGGCCCTGGCCGACATCACGGCGAGGACCTTGAAATTCGGACTCGACTTGCTTGGAATCGAGGTTGTCGACCGAATGTAACGGCGCTGTCGAGCGGACCCCGCCGATCGGCGAGGTCCGTCGCCCTCCCATTTTTTTGGGATTCTTGCGGAGCGTCTCGATGAAGAACCGCCCTCGCGTCCGGATGGGACTGGCCTCGGCCCTGGCCTTGGTCGCCCTCGTGCTGCTGACGTATGTGCCGTTCGCGATGTCGGACGACCCGCCGAAACCCACCTCGGGGGAGGAACCCCATCGCTCACCGATCGCCCTGGCGCTCTCGACGGATGGGACCAGGATTCTGACGGCCAACCAGACCTCGGGCACGGTCTCGCTGGTGGACACCGCGGCCGGCCGGGTTCTGGCCGAGGTCGCCACAGGGGACAAGCCGGCCGGGGTCGCGCTGGCGAAGGACGGACGGCGCGGAGCAGTCACCCACTGGTACGGTTACGACCTGGCGGTGCTCGAAGTGGGCTCCGAGAAGCTCGAGGTCGTCGGTCGGGTTGCGGTCGGGCCTGAACCACGCGGGGTTGTAATCGGCGACGACGGCAAAACCGCGTATGTGGCGGTCGGGGTCAGTAATGAGGTGGTTCGTGTCGACCTCGACGCCCGCGAAGTGACCGGACGCCTGGCGGTCGGTCGCGAACCGCGCGGGCTGGCACTCTCGCCCGACGGAACCCACTTGCTCGTCGGGAACACGCGGTCGCAGAGCCTCTCCTTGATCTCCCTCGGCTCGTGGACGGTCGAGCGGACGTTTCCGATCAAGGGAGACAACCTCAGGCAGGTCACTTTCAGCGGCGATGGTTCGACGGGTTATGTGGCCAACCTGCGGAACAAAGGGTTCGCCACCACGCGCAATAATATCGATCTGGGTTGGGTGCTCGGCCAGTGCCTGACACGGGTCAGGATCGACGACTCCGAGCCCTTTGCCACGCTGACGCTCGATGCACAGGGCAGGGCCGCCGCCGACGTCTATGGCGCGGCGGCCGGTCGCGATGGCCAATATCTCGCGGTCAGTTGCGGCGGGACCCACGAGGTCATGATTTTCCGGACCGACCTGGCGAAGCTCCCTTGGAGGTCGTTGAGCTCGCGCGACATGATCGATCCCTCGCTCCTCAAAAACGACGGCCGGTTCCGCCGTGTCGCGGTTGGGGGCCGTCCCACCGAGCTCGCGTTCGCGGCGGATGGCAAGACGCTCTACGTGGCCAACTATCTCGATGATTCGATCCAGGTCGTCGACGCGGTGAGTGCCAAGCTGACCCACACCATTCCTCTGGGGGGTCCCAAGGAACTGTCGCTGGTCCGCCGCGGTGAAATCCTGTTTCACGCGGCCGAACGCTCGTTCAACCAGTGGTACAGTTGCAGCACCTGCCACCCTGACGGTCATACCAACGGCCTCGACTTCGACACGCTCAACGATGGCCGCCAAGATCTGAGCACCGCGCACCTGCGCAGTCGCAAGAAAGTGCCGACCCTCCGACGGGTCAGCGAGACGGGCCCTTGGACCTGGCACGGCTGGCAGAAGAGCCTCGAGGATGCCACGATCGAGTCGTTCACCAAGAGCATGCAAGGCCCGAGGCCGGCCGACGACGAGGTCAAGGCATTGGTCGCCTACTTGAACACTCTTGAATTTCCGCGCAATCCGTTTCGCAATCCCGATGGCAGCCTTTCGCCCGAAGCCCAGCGCGGCGAGGCGATCTTCCGCTCGTCCAAGACCGCCTGCACCAAGTGCCATTCCGGACCCGAGTTGACGGACGGTAAGATCCACATCGTCGGTCTGGAGGAACGGGACGATGCCTATGAAGGGTACAACCCTCCGTCGCTCCGAGGCGTCTATGACAAGGATCCGTTCTTGCACGACGGCCGGTCCAAAACCCTCCGCGATGCGCTGACCGACCCGCATAGCCCGGAAATCGTCTCGGCCCTGGGTACGCTCAGCGAGAGCGAGACCGACGACCTGATCGCCTACCTCAAGAGCCTTTAAGAGCCGGTGCAAGCCGCCGCCTTATCATGTCTTGTGGACCAAGATGGTGGGCCTTGTCCACTCTACAAAAGGGCTTTTGTGAGTAAGCGCCGTTCCCAGCGTGCGCGTCGACGCTCGAGCCGGGCGAGGCAGGCTTCCACATGATCGGCATGCTCGATGAGGGTCGCAATCGGTTCTCCCGGTTCGAACCTGACTCCGGGCTGCGGCCGGTCGCCGAGTGCTGGGATCGCGAAGACGTCTTTGGCGGCGGGCCGATGCCGGGATGTAGGGGGGAAGTGGCACTGGCCCGGGGCGAACAGGATCAACTTGCCCACGGCCCGGCGCGGTCGTGGCGTCGGGGCGGGGACGATCGCGGGGGCCGCGGGGTCGAAGACGGAGCGATGGGCGGAGAGCAGGGACGCGCCGAGGGCCAGTTCGAGCACCTCGACTGAGGCGGTATAACGCGGGTTGATCTCCACGGGCCAGGGGTGGCCGTCGGCCAGGATGAAGTCGACGCCGAACAGCCCGCGCAAGCCGAACGTTTTCGCGAGCAAGGCGCCGAGGGTCTCGATCCGGGTCTCCTCGGCCGCGGTAACGGGCCAAGGCCCTACGCTTCCCACGTAGGCAAAGTCGGCCCCGGGATATCCGAGGAGTTGGCGGGTGACACCGGCCAAGTGGACTTCGGCGGCTCTTCCGATAAACATGGCCGAAAGATTGAGACCCCTGATCCGTTCTTGATAGAAGCAGGGCCAGGCAGGGCGGTTCGTCTTCTGGGTGAGGCGCTGAATCCGCATTCCCCCGGCCGAGGCGATCGGCTTGACCAGCCAACTGCTGTCGCGGGGCAGGCCTTCGGCATTCGACTGGACGGCGGGGCAGGGGAGTCCGGCTCGGCGCAACGCCGCCGACCATGCGAACGGATCGCGCACGGCGCGAAGGACCGTTCCGGTATTACCCCAAAGGGGCCGCCGCGTGGCGATCCGATCGATCAGGTCGGGGTCGTTTTCGAGCGCCCCGGTATAGATCCAGGGGCCAGGAGGCGATTCGAGGGCGAGCTCCGCCAGACGGTTGGGATAGTCTTCGGGAGCAATCTGCCGCGCGGCGCAGAGGGAGGTCAAATCGGCATCGGCGAAGAGGTCGATCCCGCGCGGTTGAAGCTGAGCGCGACGCGCCGAGAACGCGGCCGCTCGGGCGCTGGCGCCAAGGATGAGGAGGTCCAAAGTAAAAAAAAAGGGAAAAAGAAATAGGAAAGAGGAGTGAGTGATCCCAGCGGGCGAGTTCCGCCCGCCAGGATCGCGTTGGCCGCAGTCAATCAATCAGCGGCTTCGATCTTCGTGGCGGTGAGGACCTTCTTGCCTTCCTCTTCCTTCACGGTGCCGGTGGCCTTGACCTTGACGGGGGCATCCTTGGTCGCGCCACAGATGCTCAGGCTCTGGTGCGCCTTGTTGCTCTCAGCGTTCTTGGCGAGGTAGTAGGTGACCTTCTTGCCCTTTTCTTCCGTCGTGATCGTGTTCTGGCACTTGGGCGTCTCTTTCAACGCGCACTTGGCACAGACGGCATCACCGGTGATGGTGACTTCCTCGGCGGCCCAGGCGAGGGTCAGACCCGAGAACAGAACGGCCACGGCCAGCAGCGGAAACGTTTTGCGCATCGTTGGTCTCCATAAAGCGGAACAAGGGAAGGGCGACCGCCCGCGGTCGCCGAAACGGAGCAGCACCGTTACGTGCGTGACGGGTTATTGAAACAGTTCATACATCGGCGGACAAGCTTTTTTTTCAATTGCTTAACAAATGGAGGGGGTTGCGGTTGACGCCTGGGCTGTTATGATTCGGGGCCATGGATTCGGTTGTCACGGTGCCAAGCTGATTGGTTTTTGGACAACCCCTCAATTATTTCAGACACAGAAGCGGAGTGCAGACCCCATGGCCAGCGATTTGACGATGAACATTGGTGAAGCCCTGGTCGGCGAAGGTAATGAGATCGCACATATCGACTTGTTGATCGGCACCAAGACCGGTCCCGTGGGAGCGGCCTTCGCCAGCGCCTTGGCCAACCAGTCGGCCGGCCACACCAATCTCCTCGCCGTGCTGACCCCCAACCTGCTCGCCAAGCCCGCCACGGTGCTGATCACCAAGGTCACCATCAAGGGCATGAAGCAGGCCGTGCAGATGTTCGGCCCCGCCCAGTACGCGGTTGCCAAGGCCGTGGCCGACTGCGTCGCCGAGGGAACCATCCCCAGCGCCGAGGCCGAGAACCTCGTCATCGTCTGCGGCGTCTTCATCCACCCCGCCGCCGAAGACAACGCCAAGATCCTCAAGTTCAACTACGAGGCGACCAAGCTCTCCATCGAGCGCGCCATGAAGAATCTGCCGGCGATCGGCGAGATCACGGCTCAGAAGGATATCGTCAAGCACCCGTTTGCCTGACCATCGAGTCGAAGCCAGGCCCCGTTCGTCCCCACTCAACGGGGGGCGGTGCCTGGCTCGTACCTTTGGACAGAGGATCGCCCACGCCGATGCCTACTTCCACCTCCTCACCCACCGCCACACCCAAGCCTTCCATCCTGATCCAACTCGATAGCGACCCCCAACCGAGCGTCTTCGACGGTGTCGTGGCGGTTGACTCGGGAGTGGACCATCTGTTCCGCCATGGCGGGGTTCAGCCCGACGCGGTGCGCGACCTGGTCTATGGGGCCCTGTTCACGCGCGGACCGGCCGACCTGCGGCGGACCGCGATCTTCGTGGGCGGGTCGAGCGTCGTGATCGGTGAGGCGATCTTGAAAGAGGTCACCAAGACCTTCTTCGCCAATTTCCGGGTCTCCGTTCTGTTTGACGCCAACGGTTGCAACACGACGGCGGCCGCGGCCGTCCTGGCCGCCCTGGAAGGGGCGGGCGGATCCTTGAACGGCGTGACCACGGCCGTTCTGGGCGGCACCGGTCCGGTCGGTCAGCGGGTGGCGCGGCTGTTCGGCCGACTGGGCGCCAAGGTGGCCCTCGGCTCGAGACGGCTCGATCGGGCACAAGCGACGGTGGAAATGCTCGGGCAGGCGAACAGCGGTCAGTTCACCCCCTTTTCCACGTCGGATGAAGACACACTGGCGAACGGACTCGCCGGTGTTCAGATCGTGGTGGCCGCGGGGGCCGCGGGGGCGACGCTCCTGCCGGAGCAGGTCCGCCGCTCACTGCCTCACCTGAAAGTGGCCATCGACCTCAACGCGGTCCCGCCGCTGGGGATCGAAGGGATTTCGGCGACCGACAAAGGGGTCGACCGTGGCGGCGTGCGTGCCTGGGGAGCGCTTGGGGTCGGCGGCACCAAGATGAAGATCCACAAGAAAGCACTCCAGGAACTGTTCACGACTAACGACAAGGTCCTCGACGCCGAGGAGATTCTCGAACTCGGTCGGTCGACCTTGGGGTGAGCGCGTGGTCCGTGTCGTCGGCACCGATCCCGGCACCAGCAGCCTCGACCTTCTCTTGTTGGCCGACGGCGCGGTGGTCGGTCAGGAACGTCTGAGCCCGGGGGCGCTCCAGCGCGATCCCGAAGCGCTCGTCTCGGTGCTCCGCGACTGGTTGCCGATCGACCTGATCGCCGGTCCTTCAGGCTACGGACTCCCGCTGGTTCGCGCGGCGGACCTGACCGACCGCGACTTCGAGGAGATGTCGCTCGTCCGGCCCGACCAACGCGGTATCGACGCGGGTGTCGTTGGCTTTCGCTCCTGGGTGCGCGCCTTGGCGGCGTCGGGCTTGCCCGTCCTCTTTCTGCCGGGAGGCGTCCACCTTCCCTCGATCCCGGCGCATCGCAAGCTCAACACCATCGATCTGGGAACCGCCGACAAGGTCGCCGTGACCGCGCTGGCCCTTCAGGCCGATGCCGCGGAGCGTGGTGCGGCTTTCTCCGAATCGACCTTTGCCGTGGTCGAGCTCGGTTCGGCCTTCTCGGCCGTGATGATCGTCTCTCAAGGCCGGCTCGTCGACGCCGCGGCGGGGACCCGCGGACCGATCGGTGTCCGTTCCGGCGGTTGCTGGGACGGCGAGGTCGCCTACTGGTGCTCGCCGCTCACCAAGGACCGACTCTTCCGGGGCGGTCTGATCGACCTCGGCCCCGAAGGTCCTGACGCCTTTCGCGAGTCCCTGACCAAACATGTCGCGGGCCTGAAGGCCGTCACCCCGTTCGACCGGATCTACCTCTCAGGCGCCTCGGCCGACCGGCCCGAACTCGCGGCGCTGGCCCACGCTGCACTCGAGCCCCTCGGCGCCGTGATCCCGCTCCGCTCGCTGCCGGGAGCCTGGGTCAAGCACGCGGCCCAAGGCGCCGCGCTCCTCGCCGACGGCCTGGCGGGCGGCCGTCATGCCGGACTCGTGGCCTCGCTCGAACTGGCGGGGGCGTCGGGCACGGTCTGGGACGGCTTGCGAGGCTAAGTCATCGCAGTCTTCCGTGGGCGGGCACTTGGCTTGTGATGCGATCATCTCTCCTTTCGCAGCCCCGAAGGGGATACAAAATAGACACTATCGTCACGAGACCGGGTTTTCCGCCCGGTTCTGTCAACCCGGTGCCGTTGCCACAGTGTCAAAAGCGCCGATCGATGCGAAGGCCCACAGACAGGGAGCTGACGCTCCCCGCTCGCCTTCCAGGCGAGCGAAATCCCTTGAGCCACGATCGGTGCCGTCCCTTGGTCGTTGGTCTTCGCTCGCCTTCCAAAGGCGAGCGGGGAGCGTCAGCTCCCTGTCTTCCGACGGATGAAGAGCCCCCGGTAATGTGGCGACAGTCTCGCGAAGGTCAGGTGTCGTTACGTCACCGTGCTTTCCGTCAGGATCCATCAACCCGATGCCGTCGCTAGAGTATTGCAAAATCCGTGCATTACTTTCCGGATTCGCCGTAAATCTAGTAATGTTTTGAAAAAAACAGGTGAAACCGTGTTTCGTTATGGAATTATTTGCTATGCACAAACTTGTTGGGCGTCCCTTCCAGCGGGCCGCCTGGTTCGGGGCGCCAGAGAACGGTGTCTTCAATCTTGCGAGCGAGGGCGAAGTCCTTGTCGGTGATCCCGCCCGCCGAGTGGGTTTTCAGCTTGCACCATACCTTGCCCCAGGTGACCGAGAGGTCGGCGTGATGCCAGGCGGCTTCGCAGAGGTAGCCGATCGCGTTGACCAGCATCAAGGTCGTGGGCCAACCATCCGTGGAATATTTCCGCCGGAGCCAGCCGTCTTCGAGAGTCCACCCGGTGAGACCGTTTTCTTTGATCTTCGCTTCCACTTCCTCATCGGTGTAAGGTTTGGGTTTCTCGGTGGACATGGATGGTTTCCTAAAAAAAGAGAAACGACGACGGCCATCGCGCGGCTCGGAAGACGAGACGACAACGATGGCGTCGATTCTGATCAAACAGGCCGGCGCCCTCGGGATCAAGGGAGGAGCGCCTGGTTTGCCTGTTGTTGGTCTGACCTTGAGCCGGGTTGGCTCAGTTCCGCCGCTCAGTGAGTAACCGTCGCCACGGGGACTTCGGCGTGGACGATCGGCTCGGGTTCGGCCTGGGTCGGGGCAGGGGAGGCGGAGGCAGTTGAGGTGCTGAGTTCGGACATGAGATCAGCGTCGATGGTCGAGGGGTCGAGGACGACCTGCTCGCCTTCGCTGAGCCCTTCGGTCACTTCGAGGCGATCGTGCGACGCCTGGCCCAGCTTGACCTCGCGGCGCTCGAGGTTGTTGTTGCCATCGGTGACGTAGCAAACGTCCGTCCCGTTTTCGACGGTCATCGCCTGGGAGGGGATGGTCAAGACGTCGGGTCGATGGACGGTCGAAATCTCGACCTCGGCGGTCATTCCCGGCAAGAGGCCGCGGGGGATGTTGTCGAGCTTGATCTGTCCGACGTAGTAGGTGACCTCGCTGAAGAAGTTTCGCGTCGGCAGCGCGGCGATCGAGACGACGTGCCCCTCGAGATGATTATTGGGCAGGCCCTCGACCCGAATC
Organism: Singulisphaera sp. GP187; assembly: GCF_900129635.1. Taxonomy (GTDB): domain Bacteria; phylum Planctomycetota; class Planctomycetia; order Isosphaerales; family Isosphaeraceae; genus Singulisphaera. The sequence goes on from NZ_FSRB01000001.1 coordinate 1,000,742, forward strand.
TTGGTGCGCATCCCGTCGTGGACTTTCTGAACGATCGACTCATGCAGGAGCGCTTTGACTTCCATCTGCGCCAGGTCGGGCAAGTAAAACAGGGTCTGGTTCTGGCGGACGGCGATTCCAGGCTCGATGACGAAGTTGCGGTACGGGTCGTTCGCGTAGATCAAGAAGCCGTCGTGAGGGGCCCGGATCGTACAATGCTTCACCTGAAGCTCGAATTGTTCCAGGCTATCAACGTGGCGCGTCAGCCGGTCGGTCTGATATTCGTAGTTCCTCTTGGTCGAGGCGACTTGATTATCGAGCTGACGGAGCGTGCCCGGTACCTCATAACGCTCGAAAACCTTCAAGCCGAGCAGCGACTGCTCGAGGTTGAAGGTTTGCCGACTGAGTGTAACCTCATCGTTTGAAACCTGTCCAATCGAAACATATCCCTTTTTGTGCATCCGCCGAGACCAGGCCAATCGATCGGCGGTCCGCTCCAGATCCGACTTGGCCAGGGCGATTTGACCGTTCAGCGATTTCTGCGTCTGAAGCAAGATCCCTTGGCGGTACTGGGTGATCGCCATCTCGGCGACCTCGTAGTTGAGTTTCGCCTGAAGATGGTCGGATCGGGCTCGCTCGACGGTCATCTTTTGTTGGCGAACCAGTTCCTCATAGTCTGAGGAGTCGAGCTCGCAGAGGATCTCGTCTTTCTTGACCAACGTCCCGGCGGGCACCACCGACAAGATCGTCGAGGCACCGCTGGTCACCAGGCTCATCCCGCGGACGCCGGCGGAGAGACTCTTCAGCTCGCAATCGATGTTTGTCTGGTTCGAGCTGCCGACGGTTCCCCCGGCCGTGACCGATCCCCAGAGATCCGTGCGACGGACGGTTGCGGTCGACAGCCGCTCGAGGGCAGGCCGCTGTCGTTGCTTCAGTGAGTGGCAGACGCGCGGGAACACGAAGCCCAGAGCCACCAGCGCGGCGAGCAACCCAACCCCACCGACCCAGCGGTTCCGCCACCGTCTCGTCTGCCTCTGCATCGAGGAACCTCCTCCACCGCGGCTCGTCACCACGAAACCTGGTTCGAATTCGGCCCGGGCTCCCGGAACCACGTCGATCCTGACTCTCGTCCACTGATCATGGACGCAGACTTCCTTGCCACCTGAGTCACGCTCAACGAGATCAATCGCCAAGGAAGTCGGACTTCCGCGCCCGTCACGCGGCCCTCAAGGCCGAGCGCGACTCTCGAGGATGGCGCTTCGCACAATGTTGTCTTATTGTAAAACATAGGTTGGGCAGCGGCAAGGGATCTCGGCACGGATGACAACAGTCAGGGCAGGCAAGTCGCAAGGGGAAAAAGCTCAAGGTCGGGGGGGGATTCTTGGTTGGATGAAGGCTCGCGGGTTGGCAGAGAACGAAATCGTGAGTTTCACACGGGAGGGATCAGCAGGCGGTTCATTCGGTTCAATTAATAACCCATCCTCACGGACTTGTCCAGCGCGCGAGGCCACCTTTCCCTAGAGGATCGACCGTGGCTCGGACAATCGTGAGGAACGAGTTGAATTGAGTTCCTCACGTTGTCGACCGGGAGCCGGTTGGCAACCCTCGTCGCTTTGGGGAGTGTGGTGGTGGAGTCCTCAAGGCATGCGTTTCTTTTCCGGGAGCGCCACGGGCTTTGCCTCGTGGTCGTCTTCTTCCTTCTCGACGACGCCGGCCACTTGACCTCGGTCGTTGATGCAGGTGGCGGCGGTGAAGAAGGGGCCTCCTTCATCGATCAGGTGCAATCGGCCGTTCCTGGAGGCGAAGGCTTTCGGCCCGATCTTCGAGCCATGCGGGCCGTCGACCATCCCGACCACGACCCCGTCGTTATTCACTGCGCTGGCTTCGGAACGTACGTAGCCGTCGGGTTTCTCCAGTGGCTTGATGCCCTGCTCACGGGTCCAGACGACGGCGTGCGTCATGCCATCCGCGGTGAAGCGCACCCCAGCCACAGTGCCTGCGTTGTTGATGGCGCGTGGGACGAGAGAACCGGCGTCTCCGATGACTTCACGCGTCCATTCGCCGGCCGGGCTTTGCGTCCAGAGGCAGGGAACGACACCATCGACGGCCGTGACCAACGTTCCGTCGTCGCTTATGGCGACGACGTTGGATCCGAGCCGATTCTCGTGGGACAAGGCGGTTCCGTTCCAATGGTCGCCGTCGCGATCCCAGACGCAGGCGCGCAGTCGGTTCTCTCCCAGGGTATAGCCACTGATGCGTCGGCCGTCACTCGAGACGTCGGTTGCGAACGAGGCGACGTCGTCTTTGAGCGCTCCCAGTCCAATAATCCCGCGACTGGCCTCCCAGACGAAGGCCTGATTCCGCAAGGGGACGCGAACCCCGGGGGGGGCGGGCTTGCTCACCCGGCCCACCACCAGGCCCTCGTCGCTCACGGCCGCGGGGAACGTGGCGGTGTAGCCCTTGAGGAGCGGCAGGTAGGTGATTTGCCGCCCCTTCGCATAAAAAGGGGCTTGATCGAGGACGCCGGGGCGTTCCTTGTCCTCGAGCCACTCGAAGCCGACGACATCCCCGCGAGCATTGATGCCCGTGGCGATGATGCCGTCGTCCTTGATGGAGAGGACCTGATAGGTCTTGGCCGGCTCGTCCGCCTGAACGGACGAGGCCAGACCCATCAGGCCAAATGCGAGCCAACGGAAACGACGCATGTTGATTCCCCACTCTCAACGGTTCTGCCCCGGCATGCCCCTGACTTCACATCGCTTCGCTTGACTATGTTTTACTTCGATGCGCGGGTCTGTTCGAAGAGGAAGACCCCCTTCTTGTTGGCGGTGACGATATCCGGCAGGCCGTCGGCATTGAAGTCGTCGACGACGAACTGCGTGCCGATCCCGCTCTGGTCGTCGATCTCGCGCGGGGTGAACGTGGTCAGGCCGTCAGCGCCCCGCTTGGCCTCAAACCAGTAGAGGTGCGCGGGCTTGTCGGAGCCCGGCTCGCTCTTACCGTGCGACCAGAACCGCTTCCCGGTGACGAGGTCTTTCAGGCCATCGCCGTTGATGTCCGTGGCGTGCAAGGCATGAGTCTCGGACACGAGGTCGGGAAAGAGGTCGTGCTTGGTGAAGACGGGCGAGCCATCCTTCAAGGCGCCTTGTTCGAACCAGCAGATTCCGTAACGGTGCGCGGAGCTGTTAATCACATCCGCTTTGCCGTCGTGATTGACGTCGTAGGTGACGATATCGGCGACGGCATCACCGAGCGAGGCGGGGTGGAATGGCCAAGCGGTGGCGGCAGGGCGGCCCGATTCGGGCTGTTCCCACCAGCCCTTGGTGCAGATGACATCCTGGCGGCCGTCACCGTTCAGGTCCCCGACACCCAGGCCGTGCGCGAACCGTTGGGTCCCGGGGATCTCTTTGCCCGGTCGGCTCGGCTCGCTGATCGCGTGCTTCTCCCAGGGCTGGGTTGGGTCGCTGCCGGGTGTGAACCAGGCCATCTGCCCTTCGTTTTCCTTACCGGTGGGCTGCGTGCCCATCACCAACACGCGATGGCCGTCTTTGAAGAGGTCGGTGTAGAGCGGTGTTTCGTTGCAGGCGCTCGGGCTGATCTCGTGTTGCGGCCAGTGCCCCGGTTTGCCCTTCGGGTTCTCGTACCAGTAGGCGGCCTTTCCCGGAAAGCCGATCACGATCTGGTCGGCCCAGCCATCGCCGTTGATGTCGTCGGCCCAACAGGTCATGCATTCGCTATAGCTCCGCAGCCCGTCGCCGAACTCGCCCGGCTTGCGAATGTCGTGCTTGGTCCAGGCGGGCGCTTCGTACCAGGAGTCGCCAATCAGTACGTCGGGCTTGCCGTCCTTGTTGACGTCGGCGATGGCGACTCCCTCCGACCGAAACTTGCCCTCGATCACCGTCTTTTTCCAAGTCACCGGCGTCTCCGGTTCCTTCCCGTCGGCCTGGAATGACCCGGCAAGGCCCGCCGAGACGGTGAGAGCGGCTGTCAACCAGAATCGTTTGACCATATTCGAGACCTCAGAACCTTACCGAGCGCAGGGGAGGCCTCCTCTTCGGGAGGCCGGTGCTCTGACCTTAATGCCGAATCGTCCGCAATGCCACTGGTCAATGCCTCCAAGGAACGAAGTCACTTTTTCGACGAGCGGCCCCACGCAACTCCCTGAGGAAGACCACGTCGCTCTGTCGAGCAATTCGGTCCGGTTGAACCTGGCTCATCGGTTGTTCCGCGGCTCCCGAACCGTTGGCGTTTCAGGGAGCCTTTGCCGATTGGATCGACGTTAAGCGTGCCGGGGTCCTCGAGCCGGGCATCTGGAGCGAGCGGGGGGTTGCGACCCAGGGGGGATTGGTGGACAATCTGCGCGTGTTGCGCAAGATCGAGAACGAACCCACGCAAAGGTTGAATCTCGAAAGGCTTTACATGGGCGAATGTGACGCTTTGGGCTTGCGAATCCGGTGATGAGCGGTGGGAACGCGCGTTGTCGATCGTCAATGGCAACGTCCGCGTGGAACGCCCCATTTCTGGGGCCTTGAGAAACCCGAGCAATCACTCCCGGCCTGATTGAGACCTGCCTGATCACTGGCGAAACTCGATCCGGGGGCACCGTGACCGGTCCTTTCACGGCCGACGGGTTGCGAGACACTTGCTCGAGCCTTGACGAAGCGCACGCGATCGGGAATCCGTCGCGTAGTCTTGAGACTGAAGAAAAAGCATTCCGTCCGTACCAAAGGGAGCACGTACGATGTCGAGGAAACTGATCGTCGAGTTTATCGGCACCTTCTTTCTGGTGTTAACGGTCGGTCAGACAGTAGTGGGCGCGAAGCCCGACTCGGCCGCCGCCGCCTTGGCACCCGTGGCCATCGGCTCGGCTTTGATGGTGATGATCTACGCCGGCGGCCACATCTCCGGTGGTCACTACAACCCGGCCGTGACCTTGGCCGTCTGGTTGCGGGGCAAGTGCACGACCGCCGAGATGCCTGCCTATATGGTCGTGCAAGTGCTCGGCGCTGTGGTGGCCGCGTTCACGGTCCTGTTCCTTAAAGGGAACCCCAAGCTCCCCGATCCCGCGACTCCGAACATCGCCGCGGCGCTCGTGGCGGAATTCCTCTTCACCTTCGCCCTCTGCTATGTCGTGCTGAATACGGCCACGGCGAAGGGGACCGCGGGGAACTCGAACTACGGCCTGGCCATCGGCTTCACGGTCTTGACCGGCGCCTTTGCCGTGGGATCGATCTCCGGTGGCGCGTTCAATCCCGCCGTGGCGGTGGGCGTGACCTTGATGAAGCTCTCGGCACCTGCGAATATCTGGATCTTCCTGGCGGCCGACTTCCTCGGGGGAGCCGTGGCCGGCCTGCTCTTCAACGCCCTCGACCTCGGCGACGAGAAGACGGCCTCGGTCCGTTGATCAAGCGTGCCGGGTCTCGGAGGGCGGGAGTTGACCTCGATCGAGCGGAGGGCCGACGGATGCGGATTGCGATCTTGACCAATGAGTATCCGCCGAACGTCTACGGTGGTGCCGGAGTCCACGTCGAGTATCTGACGCGCGAGCTCACGCACCTGGGGAAAGGGCAAGGCTCGGTCGAGGTGATCTGTTTCGGCGATCAGAAGATCGAGAATGAGAACCTGCGCGTCCAGGGAATCAATCCCGAGTTTCCGCTCTCCACCTATGAGCCGAAGCATCGCAAGTTCCTGGACACGATGCTCAAGAACCTGGTGATGTCAGGAATCATTGGTGGGGTGGACGTCGTCCACTGCCACACCTGGTATACCCACCTGGCCGGGTGCCTCATCAAGCAACTGACCGGGGCCCGGTTGGTCTTGACCACCCACTCGCTCGAACCGCACCGACCGTGGAAGGTGGAGCAACTGGGGACGGCCTATAATGCCAGCTCATGGGTCGAGCAGACCGCCTACGAGAACGCCGACGGCGTGATCGCGGTCTCCGACTCGATGCGCAACGACGTCCACCAACTCTATGGGGTCCCGCTCGACAAGATCCGCGTGATCCATAACGGGATCGATCTCGATCACTACCGGCCGACCCCCAATCCCGAGGTCCTGGCCCGTTACCAGATCAATCCCGAGCAACCGTTCGTGCTCTTCGTCGGCCGGATCACCCGTCAGAAGGGCATCATCCACCTGGTCAACGCGATCAAGGCGATTCGGCCCGGGGTCCAGGTCGTCCTCTGCGCGGGGGCCCCGGACACGGAGGAAATCGGCCGGGAGATGACCGAGGCGGTCGATCAAGCGCGCCGAGAGACCGCGAATCCGATCATCTGGATTCCGCAAATTCTCCCCAAAGACGAGGTCATTGCGCTCTACACGCATGCCTCATTGTTCGTCTGCCCGTCCGTCTACGAACCGTTCGGGATCATCAACCTCGAGGCCATGGCCTGCGAGACTCCTGTCGTGGCGTCAGCCGTCGGCGGGATCAAAGAGGTTGTCGTTCCCGGGAAAACCGGAATCCTGGTGCCGTTCGAGCCGGTCGGTCCGACCGACTTCGAGCCCAAAGACCCCGCGCAGTTTGTTCACGATCTTGCGAACGCGATCAATCGCTTACTCGACGATCCGGTCCGGCTTCGAGAGATGGGCATTCGATCTCGCGAGCGCGTGGAACACTTCTTTAGCTGGACCAGCATCGCGCGCTGGACGGCCGACTTCTACTGGGACCTGGGCCAGGCTTGAGTCCACGGCCTTTCCTTGACCTTTGGGATGAAGAACCAAGGTCTCCCGGCTGCCCGAGCGGTTTAACGTCGGATGGCGCTGGTCTTGTGCTGTGAACTTTCCGCCTTTGCCAGCCTCTGGGTAAGAAATGGCCGTTGCCATTTCTTACTTTCATTGGACCTTGAAAAGCTTTCCCATCTCTGCCTCACGCTGCAGGGCCTCATCAAGTGGTGGCACCCTCAATTCCTTACGAAGGCCGTCGGTGACTCCCGGCCCGACGTCATAGAGCTTCACCGGTTCGTTGTTGGCAGAATGATATTGGGTGCCGAACCGCTGGGGGCGTCCGATTTTCATCAAAAATCGATCCTCGGTGGCGGCTGCCAACCACCGGGCATTCGGATCTCCCTTGGCCAGCGCAACGATGCAAAACTCGTGAGCCAGTAAGTCGTCTTCCGGCTTGCTGGCATGCTGCAAAATCATCGCAGCCCGGTAGTAGTCTTTACCGGTCCGGATTTCGCCAGCCTCATACAGGGCCTTGATGCGATCCTCGCGATTCTTGTCCCGGGGGATGATGAACTTTGCGTCGATCGGCTGACCAGCCTCGGGTCTGCGGTCCCCCTGATCGTCCGCGAAGAGTTTGGCCAGCTCGGTGTTGTCCGGCCGATCGGACTCGGTGGATTCCTGTTGGCGAGCGATGGCATAGTCGCCGAGATACCCGGCCGCAAATGCGGCACAGAACACCCCGAGGGCGATCCCCAACGCGAGGCTCCACTTGGTTCGCATCGCATGCTTCATTGTTGTCGGAATCGGAAGCTCGGTCTCGATCCGTTTGAGAGTTCGACCTGGTGAGACTCTTACGGGAGGTAAGAAGCGTCAAGGGCGGTGCTTGGAGGGGGCCACGGCTCTGGCCCGGAAACGGTCGCTCCATGGCGGAAGGAGCCAGTGCGGATGCGGTGGGATCAGCTCGGGAGGGTTGTCCGACTCGGGCTCCCCGGCTCTGGAAAGAGGATAAGGGAATCGGTCTTTGAGGCGGAGGATCGGCTTCTCGATGAACTGCCACGAGAGAACGGCCAAGGCGAACGTCGTTGCCAACTTCAAGGCGTCGAGCCCCATCGAATCGTTGCACAGGTTTGTGAAATGCAACGGCGACATGAGTGCAAAGAGAGGTAAGTGGTAAAGATAAATCCCATAGCTAATCGTTCCGAGATAGCAGAGGCTCGGGTCGCGCAAGGGGCGCAGGAGGGGGTGGCCGGCGAAGGCGATCACCAGGCCGACGATCGAGAAATAGAGGAGGCTCAACCGGCTCGCGTTCAGCGAGAAGGCGAGTTTCGGCAGGTCGCTCGTCCAGGCCGCTCCGAACTGCTCGACGGTTCCCGCGGCCAGCATCGGGTATGCGAGCATGGCCGCGCCCAGGGTCATCAAGGCTCCGATGACGATCGGCCGACGCGCTCGGGGCGATCCCGGTTCGCCCATCATCCAGGCCAGCAGGGCTCCCAGGGCGAATCCATCCCAGTTCGTCACCAGGAGCATCGGCCAGAGCCAGAGCCGCGCCATGAACGCTGACCCGACCAAAAGCGGGATCGTTGCGAGGAGCGCACGGCGACCCAGGAGCACGGCGACCAGGGGCCAGAGGAGATAGAACTGTTCCTCGGCCGCCAGGGTCCAGGTGTGCGCGAAGTAAATGCTGAACGCAGGCGGCCGAGCCGACCAGTAGCGGGGCAGGAACTGGGTGAACGTCAGGTAGTAGGGGAGGCCGGTCGTCCGCTGGCGGTAGGTCAGTAACGGATTGACCACGACGAATCCGATCAGAACGGCATAGTAAATCGGCCAGATCCGGAGCACTCGGCGCGCATAGAACGGGGTCAGGAACCGGGGCCTGGTCTCGTGGCTCAGGATGATCCGCGTGATGAGGTAGCCGGAAAGGACGAAGAACATGTCCACGGCCGAGCCGAGCACCGCGTAGTCCGTCCCGAGGCCCATGTGGAGGCTCACCACCATCAGGGCGGCAATTCCTCGCAGGGCGTCCAGTTCAAGGACTCGGCGCATGTCACTCTTCCCTGGGTCCGGCCGGTTGTGGGGGAATACATCGCCCATGTGGCGCAATCCGCATTATCGGAAATATCGGCCCGGGAGCGTTCGCACATTAAGGATTGTCTGGCCGAGGAACCGATTTGTTGCCGGCCCGTGCCTGTCCGGAAGGCCCTCGCACGGCGGAATCGGGGCCCGTAGAATAGGCCATTCCGAGAGATGCTCGGGCCTTGATTCGAACACGAAAGCTCGCGATGAGACCCGGGTTGGCTGCTCTTGAAAGCTGATGTGAGGACGGTCTTATGTCGATCGAGCGGGAAGAACACGAGGATCAGGACGAGGAGTTGCTTGGGGAATCCACGGAGGTCCACCCGTACGCCGGTGAGGAACTGGGTGGGGCGGCGGCGAACGTCTGCCCCGGCTTCGACCCGGAGCCGCTTCGCTTTCTCTTCTACCAGCCGGCGCTACGGATTCTGATCAGCTTCGGTGCCGTCGTCGCCCTCCTGGTCGCCGGGGCGTTCGCGGCCGGTTATGCCCTCCGCGTCCCTGGTGGTGGGTGGTGGCCGGGGTTACTGGCCTCCCTCTTCTATGGCATTGGCATCCTGCTGACTCCGATCCTGCTGATCGACCTTTTGCTCCTTGTCGTGGGTTATGGCCCGACGGCCCGTTACTTCAAAAACGCCCTGCTCACGCCGGGCGTGGTCGTCTCCTCCAAGCCGCTGACGATCGTCATTCTCGGGCCGCTGGGGAATGGGCAGGGGCCGAACTATCACGGGCTGCAACGCATCGACCTGCGATCGCTCCCGTTTCATGCCCACACCCCGGGGACGCGAATTCCTTTCGTCTCCGCCTTCCATCGCGGCGAGGGGCTCGACCGCTGGCTGGCCTTCAGTCCCGAGCCCATCTGCTGGGGGACGGGACGGCGCGAACTCATCGACCGTTGCTTCCAGCGTCTCGGCACCGAAGATTTCGACCGCCTCGACAACTGTATCGCGAATGGCCTCGTGCCGCGGGACGATGACGAACTGATCCTGCTCGACGAGCACGACCGCAAGTTGGCGACCTTCTCGATCCGCGAGGAGAAGGAGAAGTATGCACCCAAAACGTAACGAATTATGACGTGGAATCGATAAATCGAATATTGATTAGGTGTATGATTGCTGGTTGGTTGTGTGGTGATACGGCTGTCCTGGGCTATCGGCCTGAATCGGCCGTCATCAGCACGGAAAGCTCGCGGCGATACCGTTCCATCGCCTTGGTGAACGCCTCGGCAGTCCATCGCCCCGATTGTCCGCCCAGGGAGGAGGAAGGGGCTTCGACCTGGCGTCTCATCGCGTCGAGGGCGGACTTCATGTTTGGGGTCAGGGGCTGACCGAGCCGTTCGAGCGTGCCATTCAAGGTGGCGATGCCGACGAAGCGCTGGGTGGCGGTTTCCCAGTTCAAGGGGGGCGAGCCGGGCTTGTCCGCGACCAGCCGAGCGAGAAGCTGCTGGACCTGGCGCAGGGTGAACGGAGCTTTCGCCGTGTCGAGCAGTTTCCCCACATGGGCTTTCGCTTCGAGCGCAAGCCGTTCGGCGTCCTTCGGCTGGGGGTCGATCGACTCCATCAAGCGGCGCAGGCTGGCGAGGGGACTGCTCTCGTTATTTTTGATATCTTCACTTGGGGATGTCAGTAACGCGGGAGCGATCGAGAAATACCAGTGGCCCCAGGGGAGGGTGACGAGCCCCGTTTGGGCGTCGCGGGTCGAGGGGAGGGTGGTCTCCGCCAGCGGATGGTGGCAGGAGTTACAGGCGTATTCCGCGAATTCGGGCCAGATGCCGATCGGTGAGCGTTCGACCGGTCGCTTGGCTTGCGGTTCCAGGGCGGCATGGGCCCGCAGGCTCAGCAACCCCAGCGCCTCGCGCGCTGAGACGACCTGACCGATCGCCCAGGCACGGGCGTCGAGGTCGGGCTGTTCGCGCCTGACTTTGGATTCGTCCCAGTGTTTGGGAAGGGCCTCGAAATAGGAGAGGAATTCAAAGTCGAGCTGGGGGTGACCGGCGGCGATCAGGTCGTGATCGACGTCGCGCCCGGAGTTGCCGATGTGGCAGCCGACGCAGAGGTTGACCCTGGCTTCGAGGTCGGTCGTGGGCGTCATACCCAACTCGAGCTTCTTCGAGTCGGAGAGTTGCTTCCAGGAGGCCGAGGAATGGGGGGCGAGCCATTGGGACGCGGCCCCATGACAACTCTCGCAGCCAACCCCCTCCGCCGCTGAGACGACGGAGGTTCGATTCAAATTCGGCCCCGGGCTGACGTGGCAGCCGAGACAGCGCGTGTCGGTCTCCGCGCTCCTCGCCTTGCGACCCGAGAAGATGGCGAGCCGGTTTTCGATTTCGATCGAGCGCTTCTGTTTGAGGACCGACTCGGCCCGCGAGTGCGGGTCGAGCGCCATCCAGGTCGTGTAGGCGTTGCGATGGTTGCCCTCGCCCCCGTTCCCGCCATGGCAGGCGAACGCGGCGCACGAGGAGACGCCCACCGGTTCGATCTGATTTCCCTTGAGGTCGTGACGGGACGAGCCCTGAGGAGCGACCTCCTGCGCCACGATCGCGGTGAGGCAGGCCAGGCCGAGACACGAGCCCAGCAGCAGCAAGGCCCCGCCTCGGACGGGGCTCCGTGCGGATCGGATCGATTCGTTCTGTCGGCTACGGAGATGTCGCATGGTCGAGGCCGAACTCGCGTCAGGGTACGTACGTTTCTACAACAATGCAAGCGAAGGACTAGAGCGAGGAGAGCTGAGTGAGGGCGTCGATCCGGATGGCGGCCTCGTGCGGGCAGGCGGTGACGCACGCGGGGCGCTGGCCGGCCTGGGCGCTACAGAGGTCGCAGACGACGGCCTTCTGCTCGACGAGCTTGACGGTCGCCCCTTCCTCACGGTCGAGACGGAGGTCGAGCAATCGGTCCGAGCCGCCCGAGGACGGGGTGACCCGCAATGCCACCGAGTTCTTGCCCGCCTTTAAGAGGGCCGGGAGCATCTGCACGTCGATTTCCCACCAACCGTTGTCACGCGACTTTCTTCGAGCGACCGAGAGCACCCCGCTGGGGTCGGCCTGGTCGGCGGCCGCGACCACCGGCTTGCCGTTGATCCAGACGTTGAGTCCTTCGTCCATGGAGGTCAGGCTGAGGATGAACTCGGTCTCGGGGCCGAGCAACTCGCGCTCGACTTCGAAGTCGTAGCGGAAGACGATGGGGGCGGTGGCCGACCCCGTTCCCTTGCCGGTTGGGTCGAGTGATGTTCGGAACTCACGGTCGAAGACGAACGGGGCGCTGCCGACCCGCCAGTCGCGGTCTCGGCCGCCGTTCTTCGGCCAGTCGTCGGGCAGGGTCGATGCCAGGGCGTACCGCCAACCGAACGAGGACTCGGGGATGATCCCGTCCTTATGCATCTGGATCGCCCCGTAGGGGCACTGGCTGGCGCACGCCTCGCAGCCGATGCACCAGTCCTCGATGAGGATCTCGCCGTTGTTGCCGCGGTGAATCGAGCCGACGGGGCAGCCGATCATGCAGACCGGGTCGAGGCAGGAGCGGCAGGTTGTCGGCACCAGGTATTTGCCGAATCGAGGGCCGTCGAGGAAGAGCCGGCTGCGGCCGTCGTCGTGCGTGTTCACGCAGGCCTGGACGCACTCGTCGCAGCGGGTGCAGCGGTCGAGGTCGATCAGCATCAACCGCTTGCCTTGAAGCAGGCCCAGTTCCTCGGTGCGCCCCGCTCGAGGCGCGGTGGAGGCGGCGGTACGTCCTGCTTTCAGTTGCAAGGCCTCGGCGCTATGCTTCGCTTTCCGTTCGGCGATCAGGTTCTCGAGGTAACGAAGGAACGAGCGTGACGATTCCTTGAGCTCTTGAAACAGTTCTTGGCTGATCCGGACGAGCTGGATCGCTCCCCCCTCACGATCGGGGTCGTTATCGGGATGGCCGTACGCCACGCAGGTGGCCGCACGTGGTCTCCCTTCCAGCAGCGATGTCTCGCCGATCGTCTCACCACGCGATCGATAGGCCAGGACCCGCGGCGGCCCTTCCGGACGTCGCGAAGTTCCCAGCCCTTTGGGGGCGATCAGGTCGAGCAAGAAGCGGTTGTAGGCGCGCGAGCCGCGGTGATAGTCGTACTCTTCCCAGCCTTTGCTCGGCAGGAATTCCCTGATGAGCTTGGCGGGCTTCTTCGACTTCACATAGTCCTGGAATTCCGGGTCGAGAATCAGTGGACGGGTTCGGATGATCGCGTTCAAGGCGTCGATCACGGTTTCCTTGCCCTCGCTCGGGGGCTCGCCGCCGGTCTTCGCCTCCGCCAGGATGGCCTGGGCCGGTTCGCCGAGTCGCTGCCAGATCCGGCCCTTCGGTTCCCCCGCCTTGGTGCTCCCCTCCACCAGCGCGGTCGCGGTGGCTTTCCAATCCTTGATGTCTCGCGAGCGATACTCGTAAGACGGCTCGTCGGCCGCTTCGTCCGCCTTCCATTCGGGAAGCTTATTCCCATAGATCGAATCAATTAAGAGGCGTTGGCAGCGGTGCATGTCCTGCTCCGACACCCGCGATGGGTCGGCCAGGCGCTGCCAGGCCTTCCGGCCGATCCGTTGCGTCAGGGCGAGCGATTCCAACCCCGCGGTGCCATCGAAGCCGGGATTCTTGATCAACGCGTTCAGACCATCCAGCACGAGGCGCTTCGATTCGGATTCAAACCCTTCGTCACCGAGTGTTGTGAGGGCATGTTGAACGTTGCGGGGCAGAAGCTTCCAGACCCGATGCTTCCCCCCTGTGGCCGGGTCCGAACCCGCGGCCAGCTCCGCGCTGAGTGAGGTCCAATCCGTCAGGTCGAGCTCGCCGATCAGGAACGAGGCTTCGTGCATCACCTTGATGATGCCGCCGCGGATCAGGTGCATACTGTCGGATGGTTCATTCTCGTCGTACAGGAGCGCTCCGCTGGGGACTTCGATGAGCTCGGCCGACTGCCGTAGCCGTTCCAGGAGCCGATCGTCGAGCTCCAGAAGCATTGGCAGGTTGCGCAGTTGGAGACGGAGAACGCGCTCACGATAGAGCTGATCGAGTCGCGACTTGAAGCCGGCGTCGCGGTTCATGGCTTCGAGCACGTTTCTGAGCATCTCGAGCATGTAGCAGTCGCGGGAGGCCGTCACCGTCGCGGACCGGGGCGCTCGGTACAGGCAGCTCATTTCGCCGAAGAGCTCTCCCTCGTTGAGCACACCTTCACGGGTCTCGTAGTCGAGGTCGCGGGGGCCGTCGATTGGAATCGTGGACGGTCGTCGTCGCGATTTCTTCTTCTTTTTCCGCTTGATGGCGAAGACGCCGCCGATCCGCGCGAGGAGCGTTTTCGGGGCCTTGGCGCGCGGGAGTTGAATCGTCAGGTGAACCGAGGCCACCTTGCGCGCGATCTCGGCGTCGGCGATCGCGTTCAGCCAGACGGCGAGTTGCGGATCGGCCGACGCGATCTCGTAGGCCTGCGTGCGTTTCCGCGCGGTGTCGGCTTCGATCAGGCTCCGGAGCCGGGCGCTTCCTTCGTCGTCGCCCAGCGCATCGGCTTGGCGCATGGCTTCGCGAAGGCCGTTCATCGCCGCGTCCCCCGCGGCCAGGAGGGCGGCCGATTCCTCGTCGGGGGCGCTGGCGTTGATCGACTTCTCCATGGAAGGGGTCGCCGCGCGGAGGATCGCGACGCGCTCTTTGAGCTCGACGACCTGCTCCTTGGCCTCGGCCACTTTCCCCTTCAGGCTCTCGGATTTCTTGGGGTCGGCCGCCGCCTCGGCGAGTTGCTTCTCGAGGTCGCCGACTTTGGTCTCGGCCTTGGTAAGTTCGCCCTCGGCCACCGTCCGCTGGGTTCGCGGGGCGGCCCGAACGGCCTCGAGTTCGCTGGAGGTCGGGATATAGAAGGCGGTCCAGCCGGGATCGCCCTGGCGGCAGATCACCTCGCCTTTGCGGAAGTGGCGGAGGATCACCGCGCCCGGGAAGTTGGCCAGCTTGGCGGTGGATTTCAGGTCGGAGAACGGAGGAATCTTGGGAAACAGGAGATCGGGGATCGCGACATCGGTGTCGCGAGGCTCCAGATCTGCGGTGAGGTTGACGCTCCTGGCCATGGAGACATCCTTCCAGAGAAGAAACGGGTGCAATCCGTCTATGTCAGGGTGTTTGTATGAGGGGAGGCAGCGGATGGGCCTTGTCGGGAGTGGGGGCTCCCTGGCCTCTCAGAAAGTCCTGGATCGTCAGGTCGCGGGGGGAGTCGCGACTCTCGTGCGGAGCATGATAGGCGTGGCACTCGACGCAGTCGGTCCGCGCCCCCTGGGTCTTGCCGTTATGGCATTGCTGGCACGACTGGATCGTGGGCATCAGAACGTCGCTGGTCAAGCGACTCTCCGCCGACTGCGCGTGGCACTGGCGGCAGTCGAGCGAGCGATGACGCTCGTGGCTGAACACACTGTGCGGGAACCAACGGCTGTTGATCTTCGGGAGCGCGAACCGGGGGAGTTGATCAGTCTCGGGGCTCGATTCGGCCGTCACGCGATGGCAGTAGCGGCAGCCGCCGGCCCCCTCGAACAGGAGTCGGCTCGCTTCGCTCAATTGCTGCTCCGCCCAGTCCGCGGCGGAGCGTCCGTTCGGCGCTGCGGTTGGCTTCGGTCGACCCGGTAGCGGTTGGCCCTTTTCGGAACGAGTTCGCTCGGAATGGACCGAGGGGAACTGCTCGACGAACTGGAGGAAGCGATCGCGGAGAATCGCGCGAACGGTATCGGGACCTTCGCGAGGACCGTTGGGGTGGGCCGCCGGTTCGTTGCGGAACTGATCGGCGGCTTCACTTGCGGCCAGTTCGTTGATCGTGCCGAAGACCCGGACATTGAGCGGGTGGCATTCGCGGCAATGCGTCGGATAATTGATCGGCCTCATGTACCGGCCCGCATCGTCCGTCTGATGGCAGTCGGTGCAACGGAGCGTCTTCCGGTCGAGCGATCCGGCGACGAGCAGGCCCTTGGGATTCATGTGGGCCTGGTGATTGAAGCGGATGGTGCCTTCGTCTTGCGGATTGTCCGAGAGGAAGAACGGGGGTGGGGGTGGGCACCCCCCAGGAACGTCGACACGTCACGGAACGGGCGATCGGCGTCACCGGGCTTGGTGGTGTCCGTATAGCTCTTCAAGTCGGCATGGCATGATGTGCAGTGTCCGTCCTTGACCCGAGCCATCGCCTTCAGGCCTTGATGCTCGTGATGGCAACTGACGCATGCGGTCTTGCCGACCTGTCGGACGTGGTGGACGTCGCCGGCATGGCAGCGCAAGCAGGCCTCGTCGGTCACCGATCGTACGGCATTATTCCCGCTGAGGAGTCGCTTGGCCGTGCCGAACGTGGCGTCGTGACAGGCCTGGCAATCTTCATTGAACAGGGCGTGCGCGGTGGAGACCGATGCGGCCTGGTAGATCTGGCGATTGCCCGGGAGCCAGGTGATGGCGGCAATCAGCGCCGTGCAGCCGAGCAGGACGGTCCAGGTGACGAGGCTCCGCACGCGTTTGAGCCGCCTCGGCCTGCGAAAATAGTCGAGCTCGAGCCAGCTTGAGAGCGACTTCGGATATTCGGATGCGGACTTCGCATCGCGTTGGGACGGCAGCATTGCGCGGGGGACCTCGCCTAATAGTACATCGAGAGGGCCGCGTGGGCCAAACCCAGCACGAGCAAGGCCACCGAGAGCGGGATGTGAATCATGAGCCAGCCGTGAAGCAGGTGATGGAGCCGTTCCTGCTCGCCCAAGAGTCGGCGCTCCTCGCAGAGCGCTCCCAGTGTCGTTAAGGGGCCGTCGACATCCGACGTCCAGGAGAGGGCCGAGATCGCGGCCAACTCGGCCTCCAGCACGCCAGGGGTCGCCAGCGGTGATTTGCGCAAAAACGGTTCACAAAGAAAAGGCCGCACCTCGTTCTCGTAGAACCGGCGGAGCTGAGCGCGGGGCGACTCGGCGCTCGACTCTTCAACTGTCAGGTCGAACGGTCCGCAGATCGCGTCGATCAAGGCGTCGGACTTGCGGCGGAGCAGTGAGCAGAGATGAGGAATCTGTTCGTAAGGGACTTCGCAGGCAATCCGCCGGGCAATCATCCTGGGCAGGAATTGCTGGAAGGCTAGCCCGATGACCCCCGTTGCAATCGTCAGCGTGAGGACGACCCAGAGGACTTGCTCGAGGGGCCCCCCCAGCGGAAGCCGCTGTGGAACAAGATGATCAACTCGCTCAAGAGGCCGAGCCAGATGTGCCCCTTCAGCCAGACCTTTCGCGACCCGAGCCACCAGAGCGACGGCACCTTGCGGAGCGTCGACAGCAGCCCGGCATAAACCATCAGCGCATAGCCAATGATCCCATACCACATCCCAATGACGCTTCCACCATTGAAGCCGCCGGGTGTGGAGTAGTCGAACCAGGCGTACACGATCGCCGCCAGGAGCGCGAGTACGACTGTGGCGAGGAACCAACCCTTCTGACGTGAATCAATCAGCAAGGAGAGGCTCCACCGCTCGCCAACGATGCCCTCAAGGGCACGGAAACAAATCGCCGCATAACGACCTTATCAAAATTAGCCGTAAAACCCCCAACTTCAGTCGTGGGGATATCAGGCGTGAATCTGCTTGACGTCTGAACAGACACTTCGGATACTTGAATTGTCCTCTCGAGGACCGCTCTTTGACAACTCAGAGTTGCCGGTTGCCGGGAGAACATCCTTCCCGGCGGAAAACTTTGAAGGAATAGAAAGCGTCTGGGGTGGCGAGAACCAAGTCATCCCCAACTCGACGCTGTCGGAAACGTCGCGAGACGTCTTCGTCAGATACGTACTGTGGGGCACACAGGAACGGGAGGCTTCGGCCTCCAAACGCTCAGGGAGTGGGTGTAAGACCTTCGTATTGAAGGCGGTCCACGTTGAACTGAGAATCCCCCGCCTTCAGGCGTGGGGAGTGTCAAATTTATAGCTCAGACTTGGAACGAACGCAATCGAACCGACTCTGCCGGTGGTGAGGTCAGGTCAGCTCAGAGCCGAGGGAGCAACCCGGTCAGTTCCGCAAACCGGGTCTGGAAGGTGGCGGGGTTGAAGTCGGTGACCGCCTTGAGCCGCTTGGCGAGGGTGGCCTCGATCGGCTCCTGGGTTCCGGCCGAGGGGAGGCTGAATCCGAGTTCCTCGTCGGTCTGTCGCAGGACCTTCGCGATCGGCGCATCCGGGCCGGCCTTGGGCTCGATCTCGTTGTAGATCGTGCGGAACGCCCAGAAGAGTTGCCGGGCCGTGTCGTAGTCGGGGATTTCCGACCGGGCCGCCCGGCAGACGCGGTCGAGGAGGCGGATGGCGACCTCGCGGTCGACGGGGGACTTGCCGAGGTCGGCGAGGACTTCATCGATCCAGGCGGTCAGGGATCGGGCCGAGGCGATCGCCTGGTCCTTGTTTCCGAACGGTCGAGCCGAGAGGGCGGCGTGGAACTCTTTGATCCGCCGATCGAATTGCTCGAGCCGCGGCTTCACTTGCGCGGGGTTCGCGGCCTCGATGCCCAGCCCGACCAGCGCGACGGGCCAGCTCGGAGCGGGCGGGCGCCCGGGGACCCCTGGGAATCCACGCGTCTGCCGCCAGTTCGGACGATTCACCTCGTGGTGGCAGGCGTAACAATCGAACCGCGCGAAGTCGGGCCAGCGCGTGCCGGGGATATTCCCGAGCTCGTCCTTTTCCGCCTGCGCCGCGAACAACTTGAGGGTCTCGCGGAGCGGCACCAGTCCGCTGACCGCCACGAGTTCGGTGTGCTCGAGGTTGTCGAGGTTCAGCGTTGATTCGAGCGCCTTGCGCACTTCCGGGCGCCTCCCTTGCCGTTTCTCGCCGAGGTACTCCCAGTGATAGGGCATGGCTTCGCTGAAGGTTGAGACTTCGAAACCGGGCAGGGGGGGATGGCCCGCCGCATACATGGCGTGGGTCAGGACGTTCCCTTCCTCATAGTTCCCGACGTGGCAGGAGAGACAACGCTTGGTCCGGGTGACCGGATCCCAGAGGTCGACCATGCCGTACTTGCTTTCCTTTTCCTTACGGCTCAGGCTGCGCCACTTCGGATCCTCGAATGTCGTGTGCTCGAACACCCATTCGCGGAACGCGCCGTGGCAGGCAACGCAACTGACGCCGTCTCCCTTGGGATCGAACTGCTGGGCTCGCATCGCTGGCCTGGCCGCTTCCCCAGCTTGCTGCCCGACCACCGGCGATCGGTCGGTGACGCTGTGGCAGCCCAGGCAGGAGCGGTGCGTGGTCACATCGATCCCGAGGATCTTGCCCATCTGCGTTCCGCGCGGGTTGGACAAAACGGCGAACGCGTTTTTGTGCTTGTCCTTGGTCCCCCAGATCGTCGCTTCGTTCATCCGGCAGATGACCGACTCCACCTTGTAGTTCTCGGGGTGCGCATGGCATTGTGCGCAATAGCGCTCCCCGAAGATCAGCGGGGTTCGTCCGTCGGGAATGGGGTCCGCCGCCCCCTGGCGTCCCTGCGCCTGGCCGTGTGCCGGGGGCAAACCGGTGAGCAGCAGGGCCACGACCAGGCCTGCGAAGGTCAGGAGCCGGTCTCGTTGCGTCGCCGCCATCAGTTCCTGTCTCCTCGTCGCATTATCACGGGATCATGAATGATGACCCGGAGACTCGTGGGTGACGACCTGACCCAATCGATTCGGGATAGGTTGTGAACACTTCGGAAGACTGTGCTCATTCACGAGGCCGGCCGTCAAGGGGCTGGAAGGTTCCCGACGCCGCTCGATCCGGGACATACGGGGCCAGCAGTCGGTTCCGGCGGTCGCGAAGCTCGTTGAGCAACCCCGGATCGTTCTGGAGTGCCGGGCCGAGTGCCTGGCGGAGCGGGACCAGGCCGAGGTAGATCTGGGCCTCGCCATCCCAACCCGGCCCCGCCGGTTCGACGCTTGGGATCGCTGTGGCGCGGAGGGTGCGGAGCAAGGGTTCGGATCGAGCCGGGTCGAAGGTCTCGTGCTGGACCGTCAGCAGCCAGCGCTCCAGCGCCTGGGCCGCTTGGCCCGCCTCTCCGGCGATCCGGTGCGAGTCCGGCAGCGGCACGTTCATCGAGGCGCGAAGCGGGCCGAGGCAGGTGGCGGCCGCCCTGGCCGCCGGGTCTCGATCTCGATTGTGCTCCGCCAGCGTCGAAATCAAGGGGAAGTACCAGGTTCCCCAGGCGGGGATCCCCGGTGGTGAGGCGGGCCCCACGCTCCTTGTTCCCGAGGGGCGGGAGCGGAGATCCTGGTGGCAGGAGGCACAGTCGTACTCGGAGAATTCGGGCCAGCGACTGGGCCCGTCCGGTCCGGCCCGGGCGGCTTCCTTGGCGCGGCTCTCCAGCAGTTCAAGGGCGGTCCGGCCCGAGATGAGCTGACCGATCGCCCAGGTTCGCGCGGGGAAGTCACTGGCCGCGTTTTGGCCGGTTTCCACCCAGTGCGCGGGGAGGTTGGCGAGAAACGAGGAGAATTCGAAGTTGAGCCGAGGATGCCCGGCCGCGATCAGGTCGTGATCCACCTCGCGGGCCGGCAGACCGTCGCGTGCCGGAACTCCGACATGGCAGGCCACGCAGCGCTCGGCTCTCACGACCAGGTCGTCGAGCCGGACCTTGCCGAACCGCGCTTCTTTCTCAGGCGAGGAGAGCAGGTCCCAATCGTAGGTGGTGTGTTGCGCCAGCCAGGAGCCAGACGAGCCATGGCACGACTCGCAGCCCACCCCGTCCTGGCGAATCGTCGCCGCCAGTTCCGGGTTCACGGCCGGTCCAGGGGTGGAATGGCAGGCGAGACACCGGCTGTCCTGGTGCGCGGGGATGGTACGCCCGGTGCCTTGCCCGATTTTTTGGGCGATCGATCGGGACAAGTCCGAGTAGAGCGTCTGAAAAGCGTTGGCGTGCTGATCGCGCGAGGCCCAGACCGTGTGTTCGTTGCGGAAGATCCGAGAGCCGTAGACCGGAGTCGGACTGCCATGGCAGGCTGTCGACGAGCAACGCCCCGCGCCCCAGTTCGCTCGCGACAAGGCGATCGGCTGGGCCAGCGGATCGGCGGCAGAGACGCGCATTGCTCCCGCGGCGCATGCGAGGAAGACGAGCAAGGGCACGATCACCCGGGCCATCACCGTCTTCAGAGCTCGCATGCAAAGGGACTCCGTCCGTCCGAGAAAAGGCGTTTAAAGAAGGGGATGGCGTGAACTTTGTCGACGGATTCGGTTGGGGCGGCAAGATCATCACGAATGGCCGAGACAATGATAGACTGAATCGACATGGGCGAGAGCCGCGCTCAGTCCAAAGCGGCTCGGACACGACCTGCTGGGTTCGATTGCGCCGATCGCTCCAGTCGAATTGCCTCGAACCGGTGACTCGTCCTCCCACCTCTGATTGAACCGCAAGATCCGTTGAAAAATCAATCGCCCAGAGTGTGTCTGGCAATACCCTGGGGGGGGGCGGGTCGCCTGCGGTTTCATGGGGCTTACGCTCTCTGTCTTCCTGAAGCTTTGTGAATGAGCGTGAGCGCAAACCGCTCGGGGAAAAATCGACGGAGGGAGCAAAATTGTTGTGTCCCGCACGAAATCCGTGTACGTATTAAACACAAGGATCGTTTCCAGATGCGTAACAATCTCTGTCCGATACCTGACTGGAAGATCCCCATGGCACCTACCCTTCTCTTATCGCTGGCCCTCGTCCTACAATCTCCCTCTCAGCCGTCCCCTGAGAAGGACGTTTTCAGTGATCCCCAACTCGTCCAGCTCAAAGCCTTCGCGACTCAACCCGTGGACCCATCCCTGTCCAAGACGAAGCAGACTGCGTTTAAGAAAAAGCAAAACAAAGCGAAGCTCGCCTATAACGCCCGCCTCAAAGCCCTCCAGCAGGAAGCCCATGCCCTCAAGATGGCCCCTGTCATCGAGGCTCAGCAGCGTATGGCCCGGGATCAGCAAATCGCCCAACAATCGCTGCGAAGCGAACAACGTGCGGAGGAATCGCTCGCGATCCAACGCCAAGCCGTCCGGAACACTCAACTGTTCCGACAGCAACTCCTCTATGGCCCCGCCACCCAAACCCCGAATGGCCCCTTGATCTACGGCGATAGCTCGGCCGGCCCTTACAGCGCCTCGGTCATGGTCCCCAAGGTCGCCCCTTCTCCGTCCCCCATGGCGAACCAACTGCCTTTGTATATCCCGCTGTTTGTTCCTTGATGAAGCAAGAAAACGGGACGGAGGAAATTTCGAATCGGTTGAGTTGAGAAGCGGTCTGTTAAGAACTTGGTTTAGCTTGATTGTTATTGTGATAAGTGATGTGGATTGGTCGTTGGTCTTCGCTCGCCTGGCAGAGGCGAGCGGGGAGCGTAAGCTCCCTGTCTTGCGACGGAGAAGTGCCCCCCGGTAGCCTGGCAACAATGGCCCTGTGGCCCATACATGAGTTTGGTGCGGCTGCCGGCATTGCCGACGAGGGCGCGGCCGGTGTTGATCCCGATGCCGATCCGTTCGCGACAGAGGTTGTCGAGCGCCGGCAACCCGGCGAACATCGCGGTCGTGGCTTTGCTGGCGAGGATAGCGTGGTCCGTTTGTGTTACCAATTCGACTCGCCGACTCATTGAGAACAACTTCCCTCTTGCTGGCTCAACGGCCTTGGTGCAAAATACCTCAACTTTCTTGGAGGATTTTGTATGGCCCGGTCGAGCCGTGCGGCATCCCGCGCTCTGTTCAGCAGGGCCGTGGAACAAGGCGGCTATTTCACCGCAAAACAAGCAAAAGAGGTGGGATACGGCTATCCGCACCTTGAATATCATCTTCGCGTGGGGAACTTCGGGGAAGGAAACAGGGACGCAGCTAGTTTTGGCGTCGGAATGGCGGACGTCAAAACTAGCTGCATCCCCGTTTCTGCACTGATTAAGAGTGTTATCATTGTTCAGAGCACGGCGCAAGCATTATTTTTAACCCTGTCGCATATTTCTCCTTGGCGAGCATTTCCAGTTGCGCTATTCTCAACGCATGGACGGTTGCTTGCGTATCGACAAGAACGCGGACCACCTCAAGAAGGCCTTGGTGGATTAAGAACTACCGTCGGCAGAAGTCCGATGGTGGTTCAGGTATTTCTCATCACCACGACCAACAGCACGGTGTAGGCAATCCAGCAAAAACCCACGACCCGGTTGTATCGATCAATCCAGCCAGGTTCTGGTCGCCATTGGCCGATGCAGAGCATGGTTGCCCAGGCCGTTGCCACGATGGTGCCGATTTCCGTCAGTTTGTCTATGATTATGATCGGCACTTCGCCCTTGTTGAATGGGATGGTGTAACCCAAATCGACAACAAGGTTGAGCACGCTTAGTATGACAGCTGCAGGGACTACCCATGACATTACCGCAATCGCCGCGACGAATCCGGGCTGGACGCGTAGCTCGCTCCATCCGGGACGTGGCGATCTCAGTCGGAACGCTATCCCGGTCGTAGTCATGAGGACCAAGATCGGGCCGCATAGTTGGACCCAGAGGTAGTAATACTGATTGCCGGTGAGCCGTCCATTGGGTCGCCACTGCAAGCCGAGCCGGAATCGGGGTTCAAATACGTGTGCGAGCCACCGTTGCCACGCGAGGGCAATTGCGAGATTAGCTACGACAATCATCAGGTCGAAAAGCACAAACTTTCGGTCGGGCATTGGGGAATCCTCGGGGGAAGGAAACGGGGAATCCTCTAGTTTTGGCGTCGGAATGGCGGATGTCAAAACTCGCTGCGTCCCCGTTTCTGCGCCCTTGCCGGCACCCCGCAGCACGAGATCTCGCTCCGCCACCCTGGGGCTTGACCAGTCGCACCGGCTCATGGATTGGCGCCGGGGGCGTTATGTCTTTGCATCCAACGCGCGACGTAGTCACGGATCGACACCACGTCACCCTCCTGGAACTTGCTCGTGCCGAAGGCCCGGCCGCCGAGCTCGCGGAATTGTCGATCCGCGTCGATGATCCGGCTGCAATAGCCGCAATAGACCGCGTAATTCATTCGCTCATCTTCGATGTGGGGGTAGCGCCGGAGGTATTCCTCGTAGACCGAGAAGATGTCATTGAAGACCTCGTCCGGGGACAGGAACTGGCCTTGCTGCTCCCTTGGGAGGTTCTGGGCGGCCCGGTGATAGGCGTCGGCCACCAGCAGCGGGATCCCGGGCCACCAGTTCTTGGTGTCGCGGCAGGCCCGGCCGAAGGCGAGCAGTCCCTCCTGGGAGCCGTGCCACTTCGGGTCGAGCCAGTCCATCTTGGCCTCACAGGCTTCCTTGCAATCGCCGTCGGCTTCCATCGCGCGGGCGAACCAGCGCTCCATGTCGGCCCGGTCCCCGTCGAGGCCCATGTTGACCACGATGAGTTGCCATGCCGGCCTTGGGTCGCCCGGGTCGAGCTTCCAGGCCTCCTCGAGCAGGCGCCTGGCCTCGGTGAGCCGCTCGCGCATCGCTCGCCACCCTTCGTCGTTGACAGTCTCGGCCATTCCGCCGCCGCGGGCCGCCCAGGCTTGGGCGATGAGGTAGCGTCCCTTGAGCTTGAGCCGCTCGGCCTTCATGGCCGGGATCGCGGCCAGAGCGGCGTCGACGTGCTCGAATGCCGCCGTTGCGTCACCGGTGGCGTGCAGGTGGCCCTCGAAGGCGTCCCAGGGGATCCCGTACCAGTTATGGTCGCGCCCGGAATCGAACCCATCTTCCGCGACAACCTTTGGCAAGAGCGCAAGGGCGGCATCGAAGTACCGGGCAGCGGCCTCACCGTCGCGACGTGCCGCCTTGATCCTGCCGGCGTAGATCTGGGCGATGGCGCGGCGGAAGGGGGGATAGGCGCTCTTCTCCAGGGCGTCCGCGAACCGTACGTATCGCTGTGCGACCTCCTCGGTGTCGCCGCTCCCTACCGCGGACATGCGGCCGTGGACGTAGAGCACCATCGGATCGTCGCAGCCCTTGTCCACCGCCTTCTGGGCCAGGCCGAGGACGGCCTTATGACGGGCACGCGGATCGAGGTCACGGGTGAAGAGCAGCGCGGCTGCCTCGAGCGACTCGCGGGCCTCGCGGTCCCACCGTGGGGCCTTCTTGCCGACCCGATCATACGCACCGCCGAGGGTCCGCCGGTTCCATTCCAGCCTGTCCCGGCGCCGTTGCGCCTGCCGCCTCGGATCTTGCGGGATGGGTGTGGCCGCGACGGCCGGGGCGGCGTCGGGCGCCGGGGGTGTGGCGGGCGCCGGGACGGCGGCGGGTGCCGGGGCGGCGGAGGAGTCGGGAGACAACGAACTCGCGTCAGCGGGCGAACCCTGCGTCGGCGGTGTCGAGGACTGTCCCGGGCTGCAACCGGCGACGAGGAGGAGAAGCATCAGCGAGACTCTCATGGGGGAGATACCTCGTCAGGTCAGGACGAAATCATGAGTCGGAACGTTTCCGATTCTAACAAGGGCGCCGCCAGGATGTCAGAAAGAGCATTGAACCACGATGAGTTCCGTGTATTGGCCGTTGGTCTTCACTCGCCTGACAAAGGCGAGCGGGGAGCTGATCGCTCCCTGTCTTCCGACGGACAAAGTGCCCCCGGTCACGTGGCGACAGCCTCGGTGATTGCGTCCGTGTTGGAATTGCCGGAAGTCTCGTGAGGGGAAACGCCGCCGGCGCAGCGGTACAGCCCGTATGAATTCCTCGGTTTGAAACTGTCCAGTGATCGGTTCTGAGATCTGCTCTGGATGCCGACAACGGCAGAGGGAACAACCAAATCTCAAATTGTCAGGGGCCAACGGACATAAGGGCCGGGCCGGCCCTGCTAAAGTTGGGGGCTCGGCGAGCCCCCAACTGAGAACTTGTCGGCTGCACTGCTGACTGCTTTACCACTTTTCGGCTGGTTTTCAGCCCAGTCGTGGATCGTTGTTATCAAAATGACTCGCCGACTCGATGAGAACAACTTCCCCCATGCTGGCTCAACGGCTTTGGTGTAAAATACTTCAACTTTCTTGGAGGATTTTGTATGGCCCGGTCGAGCCGTGCGGTATCCCGAGTCCTGTTCAGCAAGGCCGTGGAACAAGGCGGCTATTTCACCGCAAAACAAGCAAAAGAGGTGGGTTACGGCTATCCGCACCTCGATTATCATCTTCGCGTGGGGAACTTCGAGCGGGTCGATCACGGACTCTATCGGCTTCCGACGGTTCCCATCGGCGAGCATGACGAGCTGGTGCGCCTCACGCTCTGGAGCCGGAACCAGGGCGACGAACCCCAGGCCGTCGTCTCCCACGAATCGGCCCTTGTCTTTCACGAGCTGAGCGAGCTCCTCCCGAGTACGATCCACCTCACCGTACCTCCGAAGTTTAGAAAGAAGGCTCCGCCCTGTTGTGTTCTTCACCGGGCCACACTTCAGCCCACGGACGTGGAAGAGCATCAGGGCTTCTGGACCACGACCTCGCTCCGAACGCTCCTTGATGTGGCCGAGAGCGATACCAGCCAGGAGCAACTTGCGAAGGCGGTCGCTGATGCACTCGCTCGTGGGCTTGTGCGAAAAAAAAGTCTTAAACTCGTGATGATGACGCAGGGGGCGGCAACCGGGCGACTGCGTGCCGCTGTCGAGGACCGAGCGACGACGAGCTCGTAATGAGGAGGTGCGTAGGGAGGTGTCATGACAAAAGCAAAAGCGTTCGTCACCGCGGCTGCTTTCAAGGCGTCGCTCGAAGTCCGGCTCAGGAAGGTGGCTGCCGAGCGCGCCGTACCGTTCAGCAGGCGGGGAGAAAGGGGACCGGGGAAGTATTGAAGTAGGCAGGCCACTATCCTCTCGCCATGTTCGACACTCCGCCCCCAGACCCAGCCGACCACGCCGAGGACTTCGCCCACCGCTATGCCTACGATCTCGACGCCAATTGTGCGGTGCGCATGGCGGAACCGGGCATCCCCGAACGTCTGCACGGCACACGCGACCTGGAAGGCGACGGACACTGGACGGCGTTCATCGCGCGCGACCGGCAGGGCGGCAGCTTACTGGAAGGGATCGCCGTCAATTCTGGTTGCCTGAATCCGCAACTCTTGAAGGAAAAGCCGGGAGCCCGTGTCTATGCCGGAGCGACCCTGCGAGACCGGATTGACGCGATCATCGCCCACGAGTACGAGGAAGACCGGTTAGGAACTCACGAGGCGGCGCTGACGCGTGGCGCGACGACGGCGTTGCCGGTCACGGACGGGGCGAGGCGAATCTTAAAGGCGATGGGGGGATAGGTTGCGGCGTAGTTGCAGGAAGTGCCCGCGACAGCCAAGACGGCACTGCTGTCGACGCAAAGTCGCCGAAACCTGCACTCATCCTATTGCTCGCTTCCTTTCACGCAACCCGCAAGTTCAGCCTTCCGGTCGAACCCTTCCTGCGTCAGCCGGTAGATCGATTCCGGCCCGTCGCGGAACGTGCTGCCGGATCGCATCAGGCCGGCTCTCGCCAACTCGCGGTACAGCTCGCGGGTAGAGTCGTTGACATCGATCTGGCCGTGCCGCTCGATGTGCAGGCGGAACAGGGACAGGGCGGCTTCGGACAACGTGATCGTTTCGGGCATGGTTCCCTCCTTGTTGTTGCCATGATACCGGCGGTAGCGGCGTGGATGAAGAGCAGTCCGGTAACGCTTGTCCCGCTCATGAGCGACGGGGGACTCCTCGTCACTACGGGAGGAAATCAAGTTATCAGGAGCCGATATCGCGATATCGGCTCCTGATACCTTTGAATACACTTGGAAGCTCCGGTATCGTGGCAAAAATATTAATGTATTGTGAATGTGTGGATAATTTAATGATTTTGATTAAATGTAATGCAGAAGCGGGCGGGGCGCCCGCGGTCCCAGGGGGGGCAGGCGGCCCTCAGGAGTGGCGATCCCGGATCATCCTGGAGTTGATCGACGAACGGGTGGTTCACTCCCGCAGTTTCGGTCTGAGAGGCTCACTTTTGGACGAGTTCGACGACCGGATCGAACGATTTATGAGGGGTCTTGAGACACTCGATGCACCGGCCCACGAGTGTCAGGGAGGGGAGGTCGTACTGGCCTTCGGGACCGGAGACGAGGGGGTACAAGGTGCGGCAGGCCTCGGCGAACCGGCCCTGCTCGTAATGCGCGAGCGCTGACTCATAAGCGGCGCGGAGCGATTGCCAGGCGGCATCGACGCTGCCGGTGTGGAGCTCATAGAGGTCGGCGGCGCCGTCGATGCCGGCAACCCGGACGCGGCAGAGCTTTCTCGCGGGGAGTTCACCACGCAGCTTTTCGTGGGTCGATCCGGTCATCAGGACAGGGACCCCAAGGTGCTTGGTGGCGCCCTCGACTCGGCTGGCCAGGTTCACCGCGTGGCCCTGCGGGCCATACATGAACTTGGTGCGGCTGCCGGTATTGCCGACGAGGGCGCGCCCGGTGTTGATCCCGATGCCGATCCCGAGCGGGCCGCCGATCCGTTCGCGCCAGAGGTCGTCGAGCGCCGGTAACTCGGCGAACATTGCGATCGCGGCCTTGCAGGCGAGGATGGCGTGGTCCGGCTGGTCGGTGGGCGCGTTCCACATGGCGAGCATGCCGTCGCCGCTGTAGCCGACGACGACCCCCTTGAACTCGAGCACGCGGACGGTCAGACGCTCCATCACGTCGCCGGCAAGCTGGCAGGTCTCGCGCGGCGTCAGTTTCTCGGAAACGCGTGAAAAGCCACGGATATCACTGAACAGGATCGTGATCTCCCGCTCGCGCCCTTCCAGCAAGCTCGGATCGCGGTCGAGCTCGCGCGCCAGTTCGGTTGAGAAGAACTGTTCGAACTGGATACGCCTCCGCGAGGCCTGCGCTTCGCTCTCGGCCCGCGCTAAGCCGGCCTCGACCGCGGTGGCCAGGACCTGAACCAGTTGTGCTTCCAGCGGCCGGATCGCCAGTTTGAACGACCCTGGTTTCAGCAGTCGCGCCCCATAGACGACGCCGACGACCTCACCGTCATCGTTCAAGATCGGCGCGGCCACCACGGCGCTGATTTCGAGCAGGCTGGCCGAGGGGGCATCGTCCGCCAGGTCCTGGTAGAAGGTTCGCTTGTCCTGACAAACGCGCTCGAGCACTCCGCGGCTGAAACTGGCTCCTGTGGTGTGGCTCGACTCCGCATCGTGGTGGGCGATGACCTCCCAGCCTTCGCCCCGTTTCAGGATGACGAGACCACGATCCAAGCCGATCAGTTCGACCACGGCCCGGGCGGTCTGGGTGTAGAACTCACCCGAGGAGACCGACGCCCGTTGGACCGAGACCACGGCCTCGAACCAGCGTGCGAGGGTTGCCGCATCGATGCCTTCTTCCTTGGGCAAGCCGGTGAGGAAGTTCGACTCACCCGGGCGGAACGGCCGCTCGACCGTGCGCATGCTCTCGAAATAGGTTCCCTCTCCCCCCTCCTCGGCTTTGAGAAGGGTTTCGCCGATCGTGAGCCGGACCGGAAGGGGAGCCTCGCACTGGCCCCCCGGAACGATCATCTGGCCGCCGGTGAGCCATACCGGGAACCGTTTGCTCAGGTTCTGGATCAGGAGCCGTCGTAACGGGGCCTCCTCGATCCGGAGCTGGTCCCCTGAAACCGAAGGATCGAGCAGAACCCGTCTCGGCACGTCGCGCTGGGGACCGCGGCCAAATTCGATCGGACCGCTTTCATGCACGAACTGAGCCTGAGCGTTCTTGTAGGTCAGCGAGATCCGGAGCATGGAACGCGATTCCTCGTCATCGTTGAGAGACGTACTTCCTCGTCGTCCCTCCCGCTCCAATGTACAACAATGACAGTGAATTTGCCCAGGAACCGACTTGCCCCCTCCCAACGCCAGGTTGCCGGCGACCGGACGTGCCTGAAAAACATCAAGAAGTCTACAGCCCAGGTCCTCTTCGATCGTGCCGACTGGCCTGGCGATACCGGCTCAGAGGAATCGCTCGAGGATTCGCCGGCTGGAGAGGTCGAGCAGGCGGATGTCGGGGACGTGGTAGCGGAGTTTTTGCGAGTCGGTGATCAGGACGCGATGCGCGGAGATCCGGCGGACGTCGTCCTCGCTGTCGAGGGTGAAGCGGGTGGCCCCGCGGTCGGTCTCGACGTCCCAATCGGAGGGGGAGATCTCGCCCGAGAGCCGGAGGATCCGTTTGATGACCGGGACGAACTCGCGGAGCGCGAGCTCCGCGTCGAGGATCTCGCGGACGGAGGGGGAGAGGTCCTCGAGCGACTCGATACAGAGGATCTCGCGGCCGTGGGTATCGCAGAGCGAGATCCAGAGGCTGGGGTCGGTGATCGGGAAGGCCCGGACCGGCTCGACCCCGACGTGGCGCTTGCCGTCGGCGTCGATCAGCACGAGCCGGCCCCAGGCGTCCTGGATCAGCCCGAACGGGGGGATCGTCGGTTTCGATACGCCGGGGGCGGGAACGGTTTCCACGGTGCGACCTTGCTCGTTAGACGTCATCGAAAAAAAACGAAACGGAACGGAACGGAGGGCTTCCTGGTCAGAGACTCGCCTGTCCCGCGACCAGTTCCATCTGGGCGCGATGAAGACGTGAATAGGCCCCTGGCCGTTTGAGCAGTTCGTTGGGGGGGCCGACCTCGGCGATCCGTCCGTGTTCGAGAACGACCAGGCGATCGGCGCGGCGGAGCGTGCTCAGCCGGTGGGCGATCGCGATGGTGGTCCGGCCGCGGATCAGGTTGTCGAGCGCTTCCTGGATCTCGCGCTCGGTCTCGGTATCGACCGACGAGGTCGCTTCATCAAGGATCAGGATTCGCGGATCGATCAGGATCGCCCGCGCGATCGAGATCCGCTGGCGTTCGCCTCCCGAGAGCGCCTGTCCTCGTTCGCCCACGATTGAGTCGTAGCCGTCGGGGAGTCGGAGGATGAAGTCGTGCGCCCGGGCGGCGCGGGCAGCCGCGATGATTTCGCCGCGCTCCGCGTTCGGGCGGCCGTACGCGATGTTCTCCGCGATCGTCCCATAGAAGAGGAACGGCTCCTGGAGCACGATCCCGATATGCCGGCGATACTCGGAAATGGCGTAGGAGCGGATGTCGACGCCGTCGACCAGGATCGCGCCGTCGCTGACATCGTAGAAGCGGCAGACCAGGTTCACCAGCGTGCTCTTACCTGCGCCGCTGGCTCCGACCAGGCCGATCATCTCCCCCGGTCGAATCGCCAGGTCGATGCCTCCCAGGATCGAGCGGCTGCCGTGGCGGAACGCGACCTGACGCAACTCGATCGCCCCTTCGATCCGGTCGGGATGAATTGGCCGCGCCGGTTCGGCCACGCTCGGCGCCCGGTCGAGGATTTCGAAGATCCGCTGGGCGCTGACCCCGGCGCGTTGGGTCGCCTGGACCATCCGGAGCATCGCCTCGAGTCGCATGTAGAACCGAGCGATCAGGGTGAGGAACATCGTCAATGCCCCCACCGTGATCCGATTGCCGTCGAAGATCATCCAGGCCCCCACGCCCCAGACGATGAGCAAGCCTCCTTGCGTCAGGAAGGTGGTCATCGGTCCGAAGAACGACCAGATCGTGTTGACCCGGTCGTTGACGGCCAGGACATGGTCATTGGTCTGGTGGAACCGCTCGACCTCGCGCCGTTCTTGGGCGAACGCCTTGACGACCCGGATCCCCGGGATCGTGTCGGCCAGGACGCTCGACATCGCCGCCCACGCCCGGCTCCCCTGTTGGAGCGCCCGGAGCATCTTGTAGCGGACGAACTGGACCAGCCACATAATGATCGGGAACGGCACCAGCGCGGCGATCGCCAGCAACGGGTCGCGGTAACAAAGCAAAGCCACCGTCATCGCGATCATGATGACGTCGGTGGCGAAGTCGAGCAGGTTGATCGACAGGAAGTTGCAGATCCGATCGGTGTCGCTCGTCAACCGCGACATCAGGTCGCCGGTGCGCTTGCCGCCGAAGAACTCGAGCGAGAGCTTATGGAGGTGCGAGTAAGTCTGGTTCCGCAAGTCGGCGCTGACGCGCTCGCTCACCCAGGCCAGGACATAAGTCCGCGCCCACCCGAGCAGCCAGGCCGCGACATAAGCCGCGGTCATCCAAAAGAGGTAGAAGCCGACCAGGCGAAAACTGCCGGTCCGGTCCTTCTCATACGGGATCAGGACCTGGTCGACCAAGGGCTCCGTCAAGGCGGCCGGCACCAGGCTGGCCGCCGTGCTCGCCAGCGTCAGCATAAACCCAAGCGCAATCATCCACCCACGCGGTCGCGCGAACTGGGAGAGTCTCAGGAGTGCGGAGGCGGCTTTGGAGGCGGACGGGGAGGAGCAGGCGGAGCAGGTCGCCTGCGCGGAGGTGAGCACGGCGCCGCAGGACGGGCAGACGGTTTCGGACGCGGAGTCGGGTCCGTCGCGGCCGTCGCGTGCCAGGGCGTCGAAGCGCTCGATGAAGCGATGAGCGGATTGGTTACGGCCGATCGTGTACCGCCAGTAGGCGAGTCGGCCCGCGGGATCGACCAACTCGAGCGAGCCGAGGCCCGCTCGATCGCGGGTCCGCAGCGTCAGGTCCTCGGTAATCGGCCACGATTGCCAGTGGGGCGAGGTGGCCGCGGCCCTCGAATCGTCGGGTGCCGCGGGTTCGCCGTGGAGCAACCGGCGATCGGTCAGGACGAGAAGGCTCGTCCCGTAATGCAGGCGGTGATCCAGGTCGGGAGCAAACCAGGCGAGTGGCCTCTCCCCCGGTTCCAGGCGCGTCTCGAGTTCCCCACCCCAGGCCCCCGGCAGTGGGCCCAGACCATCGTTGACACCGTCCACTTTGGGGATCACCAAACGACCTTCCTCAAGCCCGCGGCTCGACCTGATCTCGTCCTTGGAATGGACCGTCCTTACCTTTACTTAGTCTTAGAGTACGGACAATCTATTCTAAGGGTTGAATTCCGTTTGGACAGAGCACTCATTTGGTGGGGCTCGAGTTGGCCGCGCGATTCGGTTGGTTTGTTAAGAAAACATTTACGAATTCGGAAAAGGCTTCGGGCAATTGGGCCCGGGAGAGCGTGACCGACCTGAACAAACGAGAATCCAGTTGGGGGGGTGGCAACGTCCCTCGATCTCTAGATTTGAAACTTTCATGGTATCGAGTTGATTTTTCAGGGGCCGGACGCCTAAAGTAAAGCACTTCCTTTCTAGCGGGGCATGTTCTTGGTTACGTAGGTTCATGGGAAACAGTTGAGTCAATGGATTGACGCTGCCTCGCTTTGGATCGCAGGGGGTCACTTGATTCGGAACGTCCACCGCGAGGTCCTATCCACCTCGCCCGGTCTCTTTCGCGGTCCCGTCACTTCGGTGGCGGCTCAGCGCAATCGCGATGGCACAGCCCTGGTTCGTGCGCGGGGCTATGCGGCTTGGGGGGCCTGTCCCCCCCCTCTCTCCGGCTCGGGGGTCGCTCTCCCCCCGCAACTATGTTCCTCGATCGAGAAACACCGAAACCCTTCTGACATCGCCCCAACGCTCGGCCCGATTTCTCCGTACTGATACGTTAGTCGAGCGAATCAAGAGGCGGGACTTCGATGCCACGAGCTTTGAAGTCCGGGCCGGGGGATCTCAAGAGGCGTTCGATCCTGTCACAGGTTTCCTGAGCAGAAAAGCCAGGTCCGTTTCGAGAACTGATACTTCCCTCGCGTGGATGGCTCGCGCCTGCGTGGGGTTCGTGAGAGGTATCAACCGACGATCATCGCTCCTTCGGGTCGGCACAACATCAACACAGCCGCGATGCCAATTCCGTCTGGGAGGTTCGAGTCCATGGAGTTTCTGAAGGTCCTTGCCCTGCGTGGGCCGAATATGTGGGCGAATTTTCCCGTGCTCGAGGCGTGGGTGGACCTGGGGGCGCTGAAGGATTCGCCCTCCACCTCCATCCCTGGTCTCAACGACCGGCTGATGAGCTGGCTCCCGACGATGATTGAGCATCAGTGCAGCGAAGGAGTGCGCGGCGGGTTCTTCCAGCGACTCCGCGAGGGGACCTACCCGGCGCACATCCTGGAGCACGTGACGCTCGAGCTCCAGGAACTGCTCGGCATGCCGGTCAAGTACGGCCGAGCCCGGGAGATGAAGGAAGATTCGAGCGTCTATAAAGTGGTCGTGCAATACCGCGAGGAAACGGTGGGCCGCGCCTGCCTCTTCGCCGCCCGAGAACTGGTCCTGGCGGCGATTGCCGACCGACCGTTCGACGTGAAGGCCGAGGTCCAGCGGCTCCGTGAGTTGGCCCACGAGGTTTCCCTCGGGCCGAGCACCGCCGCGATCGTCGCGGCCGCCAAAACGCGGGGGATTCCCCATCGCAGACTCAATTCCGGCAGCCTGATCCAGCTCGGTCAAGGGGCGAGGCAAAGGCGCATTTTGACCGCCGAGACCGACCGCACCGGTGCGATCGCCGAGTCGATTGCCCAGGACAAAGACCTCACCCGGACCCTCTTGAACGCCGTCGGCGTGCCGGTGCCCGAGGGGCGGCCGGTTGCCGACGCCGACGATGCCTGGGAAGCGGCTCGGAGCATCGGCCATCCGGTCGTCATCAAGCCGCGGTTCGGCAACCAAGGGCGGGGCGTCGCGACCAACCTTTCCACCCGTGAGCAGGTCGTTACGGCCTATCAGAACGCTCGCGAGCAGGGGGATGAGGTGGTGGTCGAACGCTACGCTCCGGGCGCTGACTACCGGATCTTGGTGATCGACGGCAAGGTGGTCGCCGCCTCCCGCCGCGAACCGGCCCACGTCATCGGCGATGGCCGGCAAACGATTGCCCAGCTCGTTGAGCATGTGAACACCGACCCGCGCCGTTCCGATCACCACGCCACCGCGCTCAGCAAGATCGTGCTCGACCCGATCGCGTTGGAAGTGTTGAGCGAGCAAGGGGTCACGCCCAATTCGATCCCCCACAAGGATGAGCGGGTCTTGATCCGCCGCAACGCGAACCTGAGCACGGGTGGAACCGCCTCCGACGTGACCGACGAGGTCCATCCCGACGTCGCCGCACGCTCGATCGACGCGGCCCGCGTGATCGGACTCGACATCGCCGGCGTGGATATCGTCGCCTTGGACATCAGTCGCCCGCTCGAAGAGCAGGGCGGGGTGGTCGTCGAGGTCAATGCCGGACCTGGCCTGCGGATGCACCTCGAGCCGTCGTCGGGCACGCCCCGGCCGGTTGGCGAGGCGATCATCGACATGATGTTCCCCGAGGGGGAGAATGGGCGGATCCCGCTGATCGCCGTGACCGGCGTGAACGGCAAGACGACCACCACGCGGTTGATCGCACATATCATGCGTGGCACCGGTAAGACGGTGGGAATGACCAATAGCGACGGCATCTATATTGATAACCGTCGGATCGAGGCCGGTGATTGCAGTGGCCCCCAGAGCGCCCGCGCCATCTTGCTCAACCCCAAGGTCGACGTGGCTGTTTTGGAGGCCGCCCGCGGGGGCATCCTTCGCGAGGGGCTTGGCTTCGATAAGTGCGACGTCGCCGTCGTGACCAACATCGGCGAAGGGGACCACCTCGGCCTTTCCGGAATCGAAACGCTCGAAAAACTGGCCCTCGTCAAGCGAACGATCGTCGACGTTGTCCAGCCGACCGGTGTGGCGGTCCTCAAGGCGGACGACCCCTGGGTCGAGCAGATGGCGCCCAAGTGCCCGGGCTCGGTGCTCTTCTTCTGCCGCGACGCCCAGCACCCGGTGATTCAGGCGAAGCGCGAGCAAGGGGGCCGGGTTGCCTTCGTTCGCGACGAGGTCGTGATCCTCGCCGAGGGGACGAACGAGATTTCACTCGCACCCTTGTCGCGGATCCCGTTGACCTATGATGGTCGCGTGGCCTTCCAGGTCGAGAACGCCTTGGCCGCCGCGGCCGCCGCGTGGTCGGCCGGGGTTCCGCTCGACCTGATCCGGATGGGACTGGCGACTTTCACCAGCAGCGCCCACGTGACCCCGGGCCGGTTCAACGTTCTGGAAGCCAACGGCGCGGCCGTCATCATCGACTACGGTCACAACCCGTCCGCCGTGACCGCCCTGGTCGAGGCGCTCGAGATGTTCCCGCAACAGCGGCGGACGATCATCTTCTCGGCCGAAGGCGACCGCCGCGACGAGGATATCGTGCGACAGACCGAGATCCTCGGCGACGCGTTCGACAGCGTCATCCTCTACGAATATCCCAATCGCAGAGGACGGGAGCCCGGCGAAATTCTCGGCCTGCTTCGGGAAGGGTTTGCCACGGCGACCCGGCTCTCCGACATCATCGAGGCCCCCGATGAGCCGACGGCGATCGACCAGGCGCTTCGCGCCCTCAAGCCGGGCGATCTCCTCGTCGTCCAGCCCAAGGAAATCGATGACGTCGTGAGCGAGGTGATTCGGTTCCTCGAAACGACTCCGCCCAAGACCGAGCGCAAGTCGCACACCGCGGCCCGTGCCCTGGTCGGCCAGGCAGGCTCCTGAACTTCTTGGCAACCCTTGATTTGACTGCTTGACCGTACTTTAGGGGCGTGGACGCTATCCCTCGTTTGGAACTGGTCGACGTCCATGCCTTGGTCGGTGGGACTAACGGAACTCGTCCCACCGATCACTTTCTCTTTTTTGCCGTCACGAAACGTCCCGTCGGGTGGGCATGGCCCACCACTTCATGGGATCAGCCTGGTGACGCAAGCGCAAATGCATGGGGACGAGGCCCAGTTGTGGGCCGTCCCCATGATCCAAGAGTCGAGAGGCGACTCATGAGACAACGGAGGCAGAGGTGTGGATGCAAAGCTGGTTCGGAACCGGTCGTCGTCCATGCCTTTGATCGGTGAGCCGGGAGGAACCCGGCTCACCGATCACTCCGACTCACCGTCGTTGCCGATGGCTTCGACGGGGCATTCTTCCATGGCGGCCAGGCAGGCGGCGAGCTCCGCCGCGTCGACCGGCTGGCGGATGACGAAGCTGTAACCCTCCGCGTCGTGGCGGACGAAGTTCAGCGGGGCGGTCTCACGGCAGAGGTCGCAATCGATGCAGGTGACATCGACGTAGAAGCTGCCGGCCACGTTTTCGGGGACCATCTGGCTCTTGTCGGCCATTTGCTGGCGGACGGCGCCCGCTTATTTAAGGCGGGCGCGCGTCTCGTTCCCTTCCGTCTAAACTGGACTGGTGGGATCAAACGGACTTGGCGTCAATCCAGGTCATCAGGCTGCGGAGCCGCTTGCCAACCTGTTCGACCGGGTGATCGCGCTCGAGCCGACGCACCGCGTTGAAGACGGGGCGGCCGACCTTGTTCTCCATGATCCACTCGCGGGCGAACTCGCCCGACTGGATCTCTTTGAGAATCTTCTTCATCTCGACCCGGGTCTGCTCGTTGATGATCCGCGGGCCGCGGGTGTAGTCGCCGAATTCCGCCGTGTTCGAGATGCTGTAGCGCATGTAGTTGAGGCCGCCCTGATAGATCAGGTCGACGATCAGCTTCAGCTCGTGGAGGCACTCGAAGTAGGCGCTTTCCGGCTGGTAGCCGGCTTCGATCAGGGTCTCGAAGCCCATCTTGACCAGGGCGCTGACGCCACCGCAGAGGACGACCTGCTCACCGAAGAGGTCGGTCTCGGTTTCCTCGGCGAAGGTGGTCTGAAGCACGCCGCCGCGGGTGCCGCCGATCCCCTTGGCATAAGCCAGGGCGAGCGCCTTGCCGGCGTCCGAGGTGGTTTCGCTGGTGGCGATCAGGCAGGGGACGCCGCCCCCCTTGACGTACTCGCTACGGACGAGGTGCCCGGGTCCTTTGGGCGCCACCAGGCCGCTGTCGACCCCTTGAGGGGGGACCACCTGGCCGAAGTGGATGTTGAACCCGTGGGAGCAAAGCAGGAGGTTGCCGGGACGAAGCTTGGGCTTGATGTCCTGGGTGTAGATGTCCCCCTGGACTTCGTCGGGCAGAAGGATGTTGACCAGGTCGCCCGCTTCGGCGGCCTCGGCGGCGGAGACCGGCTTGAAGCCGTGTTCGACCGCCAGGTCGTAGTTGGCCGATCCGGGGCGCTGTCCTACGACGACGTTGCAACCCGAGTCACGGAGATTTTGGGCCTGGGCGTGCCCTTGGCTTCCGTAGCCAATGATCGAGATCGTTTTGCCCTTCAACAGACCCAGGTCGGCGTCCTGGTCGTAAAACATCGTGGCCGGCATCGACGGCTCCCCTTCAAGCATAAGGAGAGTTGCTGTTGGCTCACGGAGGATGGCTCGTCAGAGGCAAAACAACACTTGGAGACCGATCGCGTGAGAGAGCGAGTCACTCACGCGGTCGAGACCCAAGGGCGATCGGAAACGAACGAGCCACGAACCGGAAACCACCAGGAACTCATTACAAATTGGAATGTCCCAGGACGGTCGGCGTGCTCTCGTCGGCGTCAGTAGCCGCGGTCTCCTCGCAAGTGACCGGACGGCTGCCACGAACCAAGGCAATCCGGCCGGTCCGCGCCAGTTCGCGAATCCTGTACGGGCGGACGGCCTCGATGAACGCCTCGATCTTCTTCTCCTGGCCGGAGATTTCGATCATCAACTGCTCAGGTCCGATGTCGACGATACGACCTCGGTAGCTGTCGACCAGCGCCTTGATCTCGGCGCGGCGGTCGGGGGTGGCGTCGATCTGGATCAAGATCAAGTCGCGCTCGACAAAGTCTTCTCGCGAGATGTCGAGGACTTTGACGACCGTGACGATCTTCTCGAGCTGTTTGCGCACCTGCTCCAGAAGGCGATCGTCTCCCATCACCACGACGGTGATCCGGGAGAGGTGGGGATCTTCGGTCTCGCCCACTGCCAGACTATCAATATTAAACCCGCGCGAGGCAAACATCCCCGAAACGTGGGCCAAGACGCCCGGCTGGTTTTGCACCAGCGCTGAGAGAACATGCCGCATTCGTCCCGTTCCTCGCGCCGCGGTCCCTGAACCTGAACCTGTGCTCGTCGTCGTCGTCGCCTCAGCCCCCATCGCGAATCGAACCCCCTCAGTCTCAGGCGTCCGCCCCATACCGCGCAACACGCTGGTGCGAACCGCGGAAACAATGAATGTACCCCCCCCGTCTCGCCCTCGCAAGGGGGTCGAGATGACTCGAGCACGGGGTCACAGGGGCGAAGTCGACGGTCGACCTGCCCCGAGCCACGCTCACGAGACAATCCGAGGTGCGATGACGTTCGCATTGACGCGGGCGAGTTTCCCGAAAAAATCGCCCGTTCGATCGAACCGAGCTCTGTGGTTTTGAGGCGAGCGAGAGGTGGTTGGCACGCTCGCCCTCGATTCCCCATGAAGCCAGCGAGCTGACTCTCCCCGCTCGCTTTTGAGGCGAGCGAGAAGAGTTGGGGCCGCTGTCATTGGGGTCACGAAGACAGGGAGCTGACGCTCCCCGCTCGCCTTTCAGGCGAGCGGAGCTTTGATTATTGACCGGGGAAACCGGGGATTCCTTGGTGAGGGAAACCCCCCATGCCTGGCGGCATGCCGCCGGAGGCCGGGGCCTTGGGTTTGGGATCCTGGATCAAGTTGGCGCGGTCGAGGGAGATCGACTTGAAGCTCTCGCCCGGGGTGACGTAGTACCAGCCCGCGAACCGTTCGGTCAGTTCGTTGGCCCGCTTCTGGCCATCGGCGATTTTCCGCTCCTGGTCGGCCTTTTCGCGGTCCGCCTTGTCCTTGGCTTCCTTCTCTTCGGCGATCCGCTTGGGGTCGTCGGGGGCCTTCTGGAACGGGTCTTCGGGAAGCGTCAACGGCCCCTTCGGCTCTTCAACTGGAGCGGGCTGGGGGATCAGGCTGGGGTCGAAGGAAACGGTGACCATGAGGTAGCGGTTCTCCGCGGCCCCTTGCGGCTTCTTCGCGTTGTCCTTCGCCGCTGCCGATTCGTCGGTTCCGGCCGTCAGGTCCAGGCCACTCGCAATGACGACTTCACCGTACCGGAGCGTGTAGACGACCCCTTCCTCGGTGCTGACGATCACGTCCCCTTGGTTGGAGTAGAGCCCCTTGGCCGTCGGGTAGAACCCTTTGGTCACGAGCGAGCTCAGGCCTTGCTGGGTCGTCGGCTTGACCTCGCCCCCGGTGGCCACCTTCAACTCGCGGCTGAGCCCGTCCGGCTTGGGGCGAACTCCGACGATCTTGAGGTCGCTGAGCGCGGTGGTCATGGCCGTCAGCTTCTCGGCGTCGAGTTCCTTCCCTTCGGGAACGCCTTCGGTGGTCCAGGGACCGTTTGCGTCTTTACGCTCGAGGGTCAACACGTCGCCGGGGACGATCGCGCGGCGCTCGGGGTCGACCTTGTGGTGGTCGATCACCACTTTGCGGACCTTGCTGGCGTCGAGCTTGAGCAAGTTCGTTTCGATCCAGTCGGCGAACTTGGTCGAGAGGTCCGCCTTGACGTTGACCCCGTAGATCCGCTTCTGGCCCGGAACCCGAACGTAGCGCTGGCCTTTGGCCGGCTCGCCGCCGGGCGAGTCCTTTTCCTTGCGGACCTCGTTGCCGATGATCAGGTCGGCGAGGACTTTTTCGGAAGCGTCGCGGAGCGTAACCCGCTTGCCACGCCCCTTGAGGCTCGTCACCTTGGCGTCGAGCGGGTCGACCACGCCCATCTCTTCCTGGTCTTCCACCCGGTCGGAGCGGATCGTGTCCTTGTTCAGGTCCATCACGCTGGAGGCCGTCTTGGCGAGCCGGTCCTTGGCGTCGGCCGGATAGTCGTAGTGGGACGGGATCACCCACTTACCGTCCTTGAACTTGACCTCGAATTCCGAAGCGGTCGCCGTCGAGGGCTCGTAGTCAACCACCTGGAGGTCGGTGCAGGCGAACGGATCTTTGAACTCGGGGAAGAAGGGCTGCCCCGCGTCGACAAACGCGATGTCTTGAGCCGATCGATCGGGGACTCTCAAAAAGGCCGCGCCCGTGAGCAGCACGGCCCCGGCAACGAATACGAGCGTCTTGGTCGTCTCTTTCATTGTCTCTGCTTACCTCGGGTGAGGATGTTGATTCCAGGGATGAGGAGGAGGGAAACCGCCGAGCGTCGGCTCGCGAATCCAAACCCAAGCAGGGGGGGGTGGACTGTCCCCACCCCTGCCGGGACCAAGTTCGGATCAGGCGTCTCAGCCGACTCAGGCGAGCCGATTCGGGTTGGCCCCTTGGTTTTCACGTCGGAGCCGAGTGGCGAACACCAGGAGTCCGAGAATCAACGGGGGAAGCGGGGGCAGTGCGATCGCCACCGCGCGAACCTCGTTCTGCGTCCGGCGGATCTCCTGCTCGGTGTCTCCCTTGATCTCGAGGATCTTCTTCCGCTTCTGGTCGTCGATGTTGGCCTTGTCGACGTCGAGTCGGCGGTTGGCGATCTCCTGGAGTTGGAGGACCCGGATCTCCTTGGTCCGCTCATCCATGTCTTTGCTCGAACGAACCGCCTCCACTTCCTTGTCGAGTCGCTTTTGAAGCTTGTCGAGCAGTTGCTTGGCCTCGTCCTCGGCCGCCTTGGTCTCGTTCTGGCGGATCTCGATGAACGTCTTGTTCTTGGCTTCGAGCAGCGAGAGGGTGCGGTGCTCGGGACGACGCTTGCGGAGGTCGACGAACGCGTCGTCACCGGCAAGGACGTCGACGCAGTTGAGCACGAAGGTCACGTTGTCGAGCTCGAGGTTCTCGGCCCGCTGCCTGCGGAGCATGAAGAACTGCTCGGAGATCACGTCGAGGTCAGCGATCGCGATCACGTCGATCGCGGCCGCTTTCTTCTCCGCCTCCTTGGTTTTCTCCTCCGCTTTATCCTTCTCCTTCGCCTTTTCAGGCTCAGCCGCGGGCTTCCCTTGGACGCGGGCGGCCAGGGTATACGCCAGGCCGGTGGGGAAGTGGGGCCGGTTCGGGTTGATCCCCGACGGACCCATGAAGCTCTGCTGCATCACTTCGCTGAACGGAAGTGTGCCGCCTGACTTGTTGGTGCGGAGCAAGGGGGTGAAGTCGAGTCCGGCTCCCCCGCGCTGACGGAGCAGGCCGGGGAAGAGCGTGACCACTTCCTGTAAGCCGGAGCTGACCGCCTGGTCGGCATTGAACGCGTCCTCCGCGCCACTGTGCTTGCTCACGAAGACGACCTCGGGGGGCAGGTCGGCCAGGGCAGGGTGCGGGTTGTACGGGTTCCAGACAATCTCAGACGAGGGCCAATCGATCCCGACCAACTCGAGCAAGGGGCGCAAGTCCCCTTTCGGCTCCGGTGGCTGGCCACCGCCGAAAGGTCCACCCGCCGGAGCGCGAGGCACCTCGGGCGAAATCTGCGGATTCTCGTAGGGCAAGGGGTCAAGGAAAAGGAGCACCGGCCCGCCTTGCTTGACGTAGGCCGTCAGGTTATCGATCTGCTTCTGGGTCAGCGAGGAGGGCTGGGCGACGAGCAGGACGTCCAGGTCCGTGGGCAGCGTGGCGTCGGGCGAGACCGAGCTGACGTTGTACTGCTTCTTGAGCTCGGTGACGATCGACCACTCGGGGCTCTGGCCCATCGAGCGGAAGTCGAAATTCCCCATCAGCTTGGCGTCGGTATTCAGGATGCCGACGTTCTTCCGGCCGCTTCGCGAGACGACGCGGAGCGAGCGGGTCAGCTCATACTCGACCGGCAAGCCACGATCGAAGAAGGGGATGATGACTTCTTCCAGCCCCGAGTTGAACGCCACCCCGAGGAAGACTTCGGTGGAGGTCTGGCGCGCTTCGTCGGCGGTCATAACCCGGCGCGGCTCGATGCCGAAGCGTTTTTCGGCGTCGCGGGCCTGGGGCGAATAAAGCTCCGTCTCGACCAGGTTCAGGCGGACCTTGTCCCCCCCTTTGGCGGCAAACTCTTTGAGCAAGCCGATCATGTCGGCCTTGGTTTCCACGAACTCACGAGGGACTTCGGGGCTGTAATACGCCTGGATGAAGACGGGCCGATCCTTGGGGATCTGCTTGAGCGCGGCCAGGGTCTCGGGGGAGAGGGTGTGCAACCGGGCCGCGCTGGTGTCCGCCCGGACTCCCGCCCGCGCCACCAAGACGTTCAGGCTGGCCAGGGCCATGACGACCGCGACCACCCGAACCAGCGAATGGCCCCAGCGGCCGTTGCTCGCCTGACCGCCCGCCCAATGCCTTCGTCCCAGCAGGACCATGTTCACGTAAAGAAAGGCCGCGGCCAGCGAGACGAAGTAGAAGAGGCCGGCCAGGGGCACGACCCCCGTGCCGAAGTCGTGGAACTGCGCGGGGACCGACAGGTCCTCGAACTGCCGGCGCAGGGTTCCCCCCAGGGGAGAGCCGAGCAGGCCAAGGAAGGCCGGGACCGCGCAGAAGACCGCGCCGAGGATGAACGCGACCGTGACGTTGGCCGAGAGGAGCGAGCCCACCATGCCCAACGCGATCAGCATCACCCCCATCAGCCAGTAGCCGAGGTAGGTCGCGAACATGATCCCCAGGTCGGGCGAGCCGAGCCACTTGAGGATCGCCACCTGGGTGAGTGAGAACGCCAGGGCCACCGTATAGATCCCGACGGCGGCGAGGTACTTGCCGAGCACCACGTCGACGTCATGAGCGGGGAGCGTGAATAAGAGCTCGTCGGTCCCCAGCCGCCGTTCCTCGGCCCACGTGTTCATCGTGATGGCCGGAATGAAGAACAGGAGCAGGTAGGGCATCCAGTCGTTCAAGGGGGCGAGATTGGCCAGGTTGTTCGTAAAGAACACCGGCTGCCAGAACGCGACCCAGGAGCTGACGAAGACGAACAAGGTAATAAAGACATAACCAGCCGGGTTGCTGAAATAGCTCAAAAAGTTCCGCTTGAAGATCGCTCGGATGACTGGCAAGCGGAACGGCGACGACCGGCGGACTCCCGGGTTCGCCCTCGGAGGGGTCGGCTTGGTTGAATTCTTATGGAGCGTGGTCACCGTATCGGTCCTGTTGTGCGGAATAGGCGGAATAAAGCGGAGAAGAAATCCTCGGGGTTGGCCTCAGTTCGTCAGACCGGCTGCGCGGTCAGACGATGGAACTGATCCTCGAGCGACTTACCCTCGGCCCTCAATTCGGCCGGCTTGCCGTCGAAGACGATCTTGCCGTCGTGGATGAACAGGACGCGGTCCGCGACCGGCTCGACCTCCTGGAGGATGTGGGTCGACACGAGCACCGTTTTCGACTTGCCCAGTTCTCGGATCAGGGTTCGGACGCCGCGAATCTGGTTGGGGTCGAGCCCGCTGGTCGGCTCATCCATGATCAGGACTTCGGGGTCGTGGACCATCGCCGCCGCCATCGAGACCCGCTGGCGGTATCCCTTCGAAAGCTTGCCGATGGGCTTGTGCGCCACCGACTCGAGCGAGCACTGAGCCAGGACCGACTCGATCCGGGTCCGGAGGTAGTTTCCGGACAGCCCGCGCGCCTGGCCGAAGAAGTCGAGCAGGCTTTGCGGGGTCATGTCGGGATAGAGCGGGCCGTTTTCCGGCAGGTAGCCGATGTGCTGGGCCGCCTCGATCCGGTCCGCCTGGACGTCAATCCCGGCGATCCGGGCCGTCCCTCGGGTGGGGGCGACGAACCCGGTCAGAAGCCGCATCGTGGTTGTCTTGCCCGCCCCGTTGGGACCGAGGAACGCGACCACTTGTCCTCGAGGGATCGAGAACGTCACGTCACGGACGGCCAGGAACGTGCCATATTGCTTGGAAAGCCCGTGGGCTTCAATCATTAACGGAGTGGACATGCCTCAGCTACCTCTTCAAACCACTCGTGGTTATTCCAGTGGAGCGACCCCGGGCGACCGAGTGTTGCGCTCGTCGCACGACGAAAACTGGGGCTTTTCACTTGCTCCACCTCCCGCGTTGGGCAGGGGGCGTCATTGGCCCTCATTATGCGCGGCTTGAGGGCGCGACGCAACCGGCACGACCCGTCCTGCTTCTCCCGGTTCGCTGACGTCGGTTGATGCGTCAAGTCGGCACTTTTTTTTTCCGCGAAATGGTTGGACGCAGTCAGGGACGGTCGGTCTAATTCGTGACCTGGGATCAGATCGTTCTACGCAAACGAGGGTTCCAAGGTTCGTGGGACGCGTCCTCGTTCTTCCGGATCAGGCTCTTTTGAGGACGGATCGAATGCGTCTCTC
This sequence comes from Singulisphaera sp. GP187, assembly GCF_900129635.1. Classification (GTDB taxonomy): domain Bacteria; phylum Planctomycetota; class Planctomycetia; order Isosphaerales; family Isosphaeraceae; genus Singulisphaera. Next base: position 1,045,377 of record NZ_FSRB01000001.1, read on the forward strand.
GTCCCCGCTGCGTGGCGGCCTGATCGGCTGCGGCTATGTGTCGCAGTATCATCTCGAGGCTTGGAAGACCGTCCCCAACGCGCGGATCGTGGCGCTCTGCGACCGCGATCCCGAACGTCTCGAACGCGCGGGGCGAATCCTCCCGGGTCAGGCCTACCGTGATGCGGCCGAGTTGCTGAGCCACGAGCACCTCGACTTCGTCGAACTCTGCACCGGGCCCGAGTCGCACCGCGAGCTGGTCGCGCTCGCGGCCCGCCACGGAGTCCATGTCCTCTGTCAAAAGCCCTCGGCGGCCGTTCGCTCGGACCTGCAAGCGATGATCGCGTCCTGCGCTGCGGGATCGGTTCGTCTGATGATCCACGAGAACTGGCGGTTCCGCCCGTGGTATCGCACGCTCAAACGCGAGCTCGAGTCCGGCACGATCGGTCGGCCGATCCGCCTCCGGCTGGCGCACCGCGACACCCGCGCCTTGCGTCCCGATGGGTTTCGCGATCAACCCTACTTCGCGACGATGCCGCGTTTGATCCTCATCGAAATGGGTTGCCACCTGGTCGACACCGCCCGCTACCTGCTGGGCGAGGTCGAAACCGTGTCGGCGACCGTGGGCCGATTTGGTGCGGGCCACATCGGCGAAGATCTTGCGACTCTCTCCCTCGGTTTTGCCAGCGGCGCGATCGGCCTTCTCGACATGACCTGGTGTGCGCCTCCCGACGTGGCACGCCCGGAGTGGGCCCTCAATGAAACGGCCGTTGAGGGGAGCGAGGGCCTTTTGAAGCTTCAGACCGACGGCTCGCTCCTGCGGATCGGCCTCGACGGCACGACCGAGCAGAGGCTTGTTCCGTTGAAGTCGGACGACCGCGTCTACGTCGACGGTTACGCCCAGACTCAAGACCACTTCATCGAAGGCCTGCTCCAAGACACGCCCCACGAGACCAGCGGCACCGACAACCTGAAAACCATGGACATTATCTGGGCCGGCTATTCCTCGGCCGAGGAGGGCCGGTTGGTCCGACTCCGGGGCGACTGAAGTGAATCTGTGCGGGTTATTCAGGCCTGATTCATCGAAAACCAGATTTTATCGTGTTTTGGGATTTCTCCCGGCCGCCGACCTCGTTAGTATATCTCGTGTCGGCCATGGAGCCGAATGAGAGACGCACCCGTAGCTCAATTGGATAGAGCATCGGTCTACGGAACCGAAGGTTAGAGGTTCGAATCCTCTCGGGTGTATTGAAGCAAAAACCCCTGGTAGAACCCAGGGGTTTTTTGTTGGGCCGAGGTTCTTAAAACCGACGTCCTTAAAACCTGCCGCCATTCCTTGGGGGCACGTCGGCGAATTCCTCATTCGTAGGTGGCTTTCGCTGTGGACGGGAACGCGGTGGTCTCACCCGAAGCCCGACGCCCAATCTCGTACCACAGTCGGTGGTTCAATCGAATCGGCGTCGCCACTTGGCGTTTGCGACCGGAAGCACCGCCTCGAGACTACGCAACTCACCGAGTCGCACGTCCGGCCTGTGCATGGCCGCTCCGGAGATGATCCGCCTGGGCTGATCCAGCGGGTCGGGCTTGGGAGTCAGGTCCATGGTGAGCGTCTTCGGCGAGCACCTGACGGGATCACCTCCGATCGGTTCGCCACCGGCCCTGATTCGTCCCGGTCTGTGATGGGGTTGCGTTGCGTGGTCGATTGGGGCGATTTCATCACGTTTCTCGTGTCTCGGTCTGGCCTCTTTGCACGCGGTGCTCTATGTTGGCATGCGTCATTGAGTTTTATGTACCGCATCGGGCGGTCTCGTTGTCGCTCGCCCCTTGATGTCGGTACGTCAGCGATAGGGGAAGACTATGGAATCGCAGATCTGGTCGAAGACTCAGGAAAAGTGGGCCTTCATCCTCGTTCTCCGGGGCCACGAGGTCCACTGTTTGAAGGTTACGGGGATATCGCTGACGATTAAACGCAAAGTCCAGGGCGTGCTTGAAGCGCTGCAGCAGGGCAAGGCCCCGGCGGAAGTGGGGGCCAAGTCGGTTCAGACCCTCGACGCCCGGACGATCGGCAAGGCCGAAGTGAGCCCGGGCAACGGCTCTCTGACCCTCCACGGCGAGGCGGACGGCTCCAAGCCGCTGAAATTCTCGTCGGCCGATGACAATGCCGATGAGATTCTGCGCGCGATCCTGGCACAGTCCGGCCGAACCTACCAGCCGGCCCAGGAGGAGATCGGGGTGGTCGAGGCCGTACTCCCGCTCGCGATCTTCGGTGCCCTGGCCGGGTTGTTCTGGGCGGGGGTCTACCAGGCCGCGGGCAAGATGGCGGCAGGCGAGGTGGTCGAAGTCACGGGATACCGGCGCCGCGGCATGCAGCAGATGCTGATCAAGGTGGCCGAGATTCTGGGCACCGGCGGCACGATCGCGGTCGGTGTGGTGCTGCTCGTCTTGATCGTCGGCTGGGCCGTGCAGCGGATCATCCACCGGCCCGAACGCACCGTCTGGCTGCCCGAGAAGGCCTGACAGCGATCCCGTCCTGAGCGCCTACAACCCACCCGTCGCCCCTTGTCCAGTCGATCGTTCTGATCCGAACGCGCTCGCTTCGGTGGGGCCGGGGTCTCCGGCCCCGGACGTCGGGCCGTTGCACCAGGGTCGGAGGCCGCAGCTCCACCGAGCGAGCGCACAGGAGGTCGAGACTCCAGCCTCCTTGATCTGAGCGGCCCGAGGGAAAACCGCTCTATCATTGGGAGTAAGGTCCGTCGCGTCCGACGCACCGAACCGATCCCCATGCGCTGTTCGGAGCACTCTTCTCAATGTCGATTCTTCGTCAGATCGCCCAACTCGGTCACCCGGTTCTGTGGTCGTCCGCCGCGCCGATCGAATTCCCGCTCACGCCCGATTTGCGGGTCCTCGCCGAGGATATGCTCGCGACACTCCGGGAAGCCAACGGTGTCGGAATCGCCGCGCCTCAAGTCTATGAACCACTGGCGATCTTCATCGTCGCGTCGCGTCCCAACCCGCGCTATCCCGATGCCCCGGTCATGGAGCCGGAGATCGTCATCAACCCCGAGATCGTCGGACGATCGGAGGAGCTGGTCAAGGGCTGGGAAGGCTGCCTGAGTATCCCCGGGATTCGCGGTTTCGTGCCACGGCACCGATGGATCAGGACCCGCTACCGAACGCTCGAAGGCAACGAGGTCGAACGCGAGTTTAGCGAATTCGTCGCTCGCGTTTTCCAGCATGAGGACGACCACCTCCACGGGATCGTCTTCTTGGACCGCCTCGAGAGCATGCGCGACGTCGTCGCCGAGAGCGAATATCAAAAGCAGGTTGTGGGCCGGGGCTGAGTCCACGAGGGCTCGAAATAGCGACTGTGTCAGGATTGTCCGGGCGGCTTTTGAGCGATCCCCGCCGCCACGATCCGAGCGATGACGATGGCGAGATAGACTTGCGCTGTGAACGCTTCCAGGTTGGCCGCCATGATGGCCAAGCCCGTCGATGGGGCCAGATCGCCAAAGCCCGTCGAGGTCAGGGTCGAGTCGCTCAAGATCAGCAGACGCGCGAACCCGTCGCGACGTGTAAAGTTGTCAGTCCATACGATCGTGGACCCCTGATGCGACTGGAACGAGCCAGGCAGGGAGATCTCGAGGAACATGAACAGGTAGGTCCAGATCAGGCCCAGGAGCAAGTACACGCAAAGGGCCGCTTGCATGGTTTCCAAGCTCACTTGATCACTTTCAAGGACGACTTCGATTACCGAAAAGGTGACGTAGGTCAGAGTGACCAGCCAGATGGCGACTTGCAGGAAGAGGAGCCACCGGGCTTCATCAATGCTGCTCAGCCGGCCGACCAGGATGTCGAGACCTGTCAAAGTTGAGCCCAGGACCAACGACCGCCTGCCGGGGCGGGACGCGTAGAGGATGGCTACGAGGAGGCCACTCGTGAGGATCGCGAGCACGAGTGTCCAGGTTCGATTCTCGACGATCAAAGGCGCCGAGAACTTTAAAGCGATGAGGGCGAGCAACAAGTAACCAAACTTTCCGCCGGCCGCCTGCAAAAGCTTTGATTTCGTACGGACCATTCCGACCCCCCTCGCGTCAGTTCCATCGTTCCGGTGCTTTGGACCCGGCGAGCCGGGCCAAGAAGTAAATCGTCTTGGCGTGATTTGGGGGGGCCTGGCCTCCCGCTTCGCTCGATACTGCTGCGGAGCCGTTGGAGAGACGAATGGGATGTGGATCTCACTCGCGGCTCCCTGGGTTGTCATGTCAACCGAGCGGACATGAACGCTGGAGATTCTACCGACCCGTCGAGTACAGAGACACCTCTCGACCGAGTGAGAATCGTTTCGCCGGTTCCTCGTCGGTGATTGGGGTGTCGTTGCCTTGCTGGGTGGGTCCGCCCTCCCTTTGTTCGAGGCGAGGGCCGGTGGGATGCCGATGACTTTCGGACCTCGGGCGGATAGAGTCAGGGCGTGGGGGATTCCTCGCAAGGGCTCAGGGAACAAGGAGATACCGCCCGTTCACGCTTGCGGGCTTCGTGACTCGGGTTGCCGCTCTGACCGACGAGTCTCCCGGCTTTCACTTTTCCCTCGATCTTGGCACACTGCTTGGCGATTTGGCTTCGAGGCGAATGCCGTCATTTGATCGCTGAGCGTCTTGGGCCTTGCTCTTGTCGAATCCGTAAGATTTGACATGATTGCGAGGATCATTTTCTGGGATTACGGCTCTCGCAATCGACCAAGGAGGTAAAGATGCGACGTCCAACGATGTTGGCGGCGTTCCTGGGATTGGGGCTGGTGGGCGGAATCGCGGTTATGGCCCAGAGACCCGCCGTAAGGCACGTGAGTCCCCCCATGGCGATCGCCTCGGCACCCGTCGCTCTACCGGCAGAACTCCAACCGGCACGGACGTCTGCGCCGCTCCCGCTGCCGGAAATTGAGCCGGCTCCGGCGTTCCTCACAGCGGAGCAGACGCTACCACAACCCCAGGGAGATCTGGCCCAAGCGACTGAGCCTGCTCCGAGCGAAAGGAAAGCGGACGACCCGATGGACGCCCTGAAAGCGTTCCATGAGCAGAGTCGTAAGAAGGCTCAAGACCAAATCAAGTCGCTGACCGAAGAGGCCGAGGCGTTGCGCTCGCGACTCCAAAGAGTTGAGGCCGCGCTCGAGGGCTGGAAGGCGGTCGGCGTCGCGTTGGAGCAGGAGCCGGGCGAGCGGCCCGTCCCGTCCGTCCGAAAAGGTTTCTGGAAGAGCGAGGAGGAAATCCCGACGGACCTGACCCCCGCGCCGATCGAGCAAGCCCCGGTGGCCAGTCCTAACCCGGTCGAGTCCAGTCCCGCCAAATAGGTCCTGGTTCTCCTCCGCATGATCGGGGACGCAGTCGTCGTCGCGATTACCGGGGGAGACGTTCACGCCGGGATCAGTGAAAGAGAGCCATGACGCAAGAATGCTTACCGTGTTCGTGGCACGCGGCTCTTGCGCTGCGAGACCGGTGGCCGTTGAGTCGGAGGTAAGCCAGCCGAGGGGAGACCGCGGGGCTTGAACATGCTCAAGCCCGTTGCGATCATTCATGTGGTGAAATAGCAAAAGTGGCCGCGTGACGCGTGCGAATGGCGGAAAACTGTCGAAGCTTGTCGTGGCATCAAGCGGTGGGAAGGTGCGAAAACGAATGAGTTGGAGGGCGCGTGCCTCGGTCTCAGAGGGACGTACGGGGGAACAACGCTTTCAGTTTCCCGGCCTTCACGGTCTTGTCCACTCCCTCTTTGCGGATCATATCGCTGGCGAGGACGCCGCCCGTTGAGGCGAGTTCCTTGAGTTTCTGGGACGTGAAGGGACCAAAGCTCTTCGCACCGACTCGGGAGATGAACCATTGGGAAGCCATTGAGAACTCCTGCGCCTCAGAAATTGATGGTATCCTGAAAGACCATAAATCAACATACCAAAGGTCTTGACTTTTTTCAAGGGCCTGGTCATTTCTCGCCGATCGGATCCAAGGTCTCCAGCGGTTGGTTCGGCTTTCGCACCAGCTTTGCCGCCTTGGGAATGGTGTTTAAGACGTAGCTGAGATGATGGGCGCAATGCATGCAGTGAAACCGGGTCCATTCGCCACGACGGAGCGGCCCGAGCCTGGGATGGGACGGGAACGGGCCATTGCTCGAGGAGAATCGCTGGATCGCGACACGGAGCGTTTCCGCCTCGGTGGAGGCGACGAGGTTGCGGGGCGGCACCAGAGTCGGGTGAGCGGCGTGCTGCCCCTCGGGAAAGCGGCCCGATCGGAAGAAGCGGCGGTAGGCGATCCCTTGCAGTCGGGTCGGCTCCGAGGTGTCCGGTTCCCCCTCCATCGTGAGGTCGATTCCCGCCCGAAGGTGATGGAGGATTTGTCCGAGTGACCACCGGCCGACCGTGGTATGGCCTTCGAGGAGGTGTTCCACGTCGGGCATGATGTCGTCGAGGCGGGCGAAGCTCAGGTCTCGTCGTTCGGACATTCAGTACGCTCCTTTGCTTCGGACAAGTCGACACGAACGGGGTCGACACGGGCCCACGCTGAGATTCCGTGGGCTGTGCGCCCCGTTGCCCTATGATACCGCAACTACGCCGGTGCGATCACCGACGCCTGGAGGGCACGTTGCCCTCGGGAAGGCCGTTAGGGAATCGAATCGCGATCTGCTACGTCGCGCTCCCGCCGCAGGAACGCGAACGGTTCGTGGGGCCAAGTCGTTTCGGCCCTGAATCGCGATTCCAGGGGCAACACGGCTCGGTCGGTGCGGATGAGGTCGTCGAGACCAAGCCATTTCGGGTCGACTTGAAGGAGTGGTCGGTGGAACCGCGAACCGAAGCGAGTGAGCCACGCCTTTGGGTCGATCCGACTTCCGGAGTCGCCACAGGCGGGAGAACTGGCGACCGAGCAGGGAGTGTGTCGTGAAATCAGGAACCCCTGAAATGCGATCCACCAAAAAGGAAATGACCTTCCCTCCCGAAAAAAAGACGGGAGGGAAGGTCGTCACAAGCGTCTCATGATGGCCACTAGGTCGCGTTCTCGAGCGATCAGACGTTTCCGTTCGAGGCTCGATCTGGCGTCGACGGTTCGGTTCAGAACCCCCGGGATTGCTGGGCCGTTACGTTAGCGGAGAGGGAGGGATTCGAACCCTCGGTACCTGTGACAGTACACAGCATTTCCAGTGCTGCACCTTCGGCCTCTCGGTCACCTCTCCGTCATCTGCGGAACCCCGAGCCCAGAGTCTTTTGTCAGAACTTGGTTCTGACAAACCCTCGCAGGCGATCGGTCTGCAAGCCAAACCCGAGGTGGTGCCTTTGGATTTGGTCCTTCAGCTCGTTGGGGTCCCCATCTTAACGGGAACTGCGATCCTCTTCCAGTCGGTTTCCCGGAACGAGGGTCGGATTCCTGGTTTGGAGGGGAGACGGTGCCGGTTCAACGCGAGTTCACGCGGGGTCGAAGGGGGAAAACCTCGCAGTGCTCGATCGCCGATACCCTAGGACCACAAAAGACTTATCGCGAAGGATCGGTCGCCTTCGAGACCCGGGAGCAGGGGGGGGCGAGGCGGAGCCGGGTGGGACCATGCCGACTTCGAGTCCACCCCGGTTGAGGCTCCGGGTCCGCCAGCGCCCCAACCGCTTTTGTTGGGAAGGACATTCCCTGGGATCGCGGGCGCCCTGCCCGCATCTTGATCCCCTACCGGATACTGAGGCCTATGCCGTCTAAAGAGTCTGTCGCGGAAGGCGAATCCCATCACAGGTTTTGATGATCTGCCGGGTGCCATGCGGTTCCGTACTCGGGACCCATGCGAGAATGCCTTGGTCTGGGGCGCACGGGTTCCGAGTACGGAACCCGTGGCACCCAAACATCCTTCATTTCTCGGCCCAGCCTGACCGACCGAGACAGACTCTAAGCTTATGTGAGGTCAGGATACCCCTGCCGATTCCAGCAGCTTGCGGTAGGCCGACTCGGGCCGGAGGCCGACCAGGCGGCCGACTTCCCGGCCGTCGCGGAACGCGACAACGGTGGGGACGGCCGAGATCACCAGGCTGCCCGCCAGCTCCTGATTGGCTCCGGCATCGATCTTGAACACGCGGGCCCGACCGTCGTAGTCGGTGGCCAGGCGGTCGATGACCGGGGCGAGCTGGCGGCAAGGGCCGCAGTATTCGCCGTAGACGTCCAGCAGCACGGGCAAGGGAGAACCGAGGATTTCGGGTTCGTACTCGGATTGGTTGATTTCTTGGGTCATCATCCACGTCCTTTTGTCATGATTTGTTGTTGGCGAGCGGTCGAGCCGACCCTTCGCGACTGAGAAAAGAGGATCGCCGCTCACTCCTGAAGAGAATGCGAGAGCCGACGATGTGAGTGGACAGGAGCCTGGGGGAATTTTCCTCGGTCGTGAGGTGGGCTGGCCGGCTTGTTGCTCTCCGATAGAATGCAACGCAGTGGGTGAACGCGGCGGATCGAGGTGGGGGGCACCTGACGATGAGCCAGACCACCGAGGCAGGCGACCTTTTGAAGCGACTCCGGCTCGGTGACGACGCCGCTCGTGAATCGTTGATCGCCCTGGCTCAGAAACGGTTTGTGGCGCTCGCTCGCGCGATGCTCAGACGCTATCCTCATGTGGGACGTTGGGAGCAGACGGACGACTTGCTTCAGGCGGCGCTCTTGCGGCTCCACCGCAGCCTCGCCGAGGTCCGACCCGAGGGGGTGGCTCACTTCGATCATCTCGCCGCGTCCCAGATTCGTCGCGAATTGCTCGACCTCGCACGCCGCGATTTTGGGCCCGAGGGAGAAGGCGCCCATCACCACACGGATGGGGTCGACCCTGGTTCTCGGCTGGCCCGGATCGAGGGGGGAGCGGAGCGACCCGAGACGCTCGACGGCTGGGCGGCCTTTCACGAAGCGGTGAACCGGCTGCCCGAGCCGGAACGGCAGGTTATGGATCGGGTCTGGTATCAGGGCATGAGCCACGCTCAGGCCGCCGCTGCGCTTGGGGTGGCGACCAAAACGGTACAACGGCGGTGGGCCTCCGCGCGGCTCCTGATTCGCGATGCCCTTCAGAGTGAATCTCCCGATGCGGAATGAGGGACAAGACGATGGAAACCGACCGGGAGAAAATCCTCGACCTGATCGTGCGCTGGGAGGAGGCCAAGGCCCAGGGCGATGCCCCCGCGCTCGATGAAGTGTGTCGCGATTGCCCGCAACTCCTCACCGGGTTCCGCCGGGAGGTTGCGAAACTCGAGCAGGTGGATTGGCTGAACGGTGTCATCGAGACCGGAACCCCGATCTCGGTCTCGGAGTCCGGAGCCGGAACTTTGTCCGCCCCCGACGACTCCAGTCTGCCGCGATTGCTGGCCGACCGCTATCGGCTCGACTCCTTGGTGGGGGAGGGGGGCTTCGGGCGGGTCTACCGGGGGTTCGATACCTGGCTCGAACGCCTTGTCGCCGTGAAAATCCCGAGAGTGGACCGGCCTGTCAGTTCGGGGGAGGTGGACCAGTGCCGGATCGAAGCACGCAAAGTCGCACAGCTTCGGCACCCGAACCTGGTTCCGGTGCATGACGTCGGCCGCGACGGGGCTTCGTGCTTCATTGTCGGCGACTGGATCGAGGGGACCAACCTTGCGCTCTGGATCAAGAAGACGGCCCACCCGGACCACGAGGTGTCGGCCCGAATCGTGGCCGACGTGGCCGACGCCCTCGACCATGCGCATCGCGCGGGGTTCGTCCATCGCGACATCAAGCCGGCGAATATCTTGATCGACCTGCAAGGCAAGGCGTATCTGACCGACTTCGGGATCGCCGTCCTTGAGGAGGATCTCCAAAAGCACCAGGGCGGTGTCGGTACGCTCCCCTACATGGCCCCCGAGCAACTGACCGAAGCGTTAGGACCGATCGATCACCGGGCGGATCTCTACGGCCTCGGTGTGGTCTTGTTCGAGCTGCTGACCGGTCGCCGTCCGTTCGCGGCCGGCACCGCGATCGAGCTGCGCGAGCAGATCATCCGTCAAGCTCCCCCATCACTTCGGGCGATCGACGAGTCTGTTTCGGAGCGATTGGAGCAGGTCTGTCTGCGTGCACTTGCCAAGCGAGCCGACGACCGCTATCCCCGGGCCGACCTTCTGGCGGCGGAGCTTCGAGCCGCCCTTGGGGCTTGAATCCGTCTTTCCGAGGGAAGACCCCCGGCGTGTGTCCTGATCGGCCGGCCGATTCCCAGCGGGCTGGCGAGAGATCGTTGCTTCAAGAGTCGCCCGGCCGGCCCGGCCGGAATCCTTTCCATCGGGCCGCCCATGGCAGCATTGTGACGGGCCACTCACTCAAGAACAGGCCGGGAATCAGTTCCTCGGGGGGCCGGGACAACTTGTTGTGTGGTTGGTGTAGCCACAAGAGCTCCGGGACACGACCAAGGCATCGATCGAACGGCCTGAGCGAGCGGAACGCCACTTGTCGCTCCGCGACCACGGACAACAAAGTTGTCCGGGTCATCCAGTTCATGAACCGGGAGGTGATTCCCGGCTGATTCCTCAGTCCGTTTTGTTGTCGTCTTTCGCTTTCGACGACTTGGCGGAAGCCTTGGCTTTGGCTGCGTCCGCCGCCGAGCGGCGACGGCTTTCGAGCGATTTCTTCTGCGCATCGTCCAGCAAAGTTTCACACTCATCAACCATCTTGGTGTTTGCTTCAGCAAGTTCTTTTTTGAGTTCTTCAATTCTCGATTGGTGCTTCGCCACGACCTGATAGATCGAGTCCTTCTGCTCACGCGAGAGGCCGATTTGTCCAAAATAAGGGGGAACTCGGCGCATCGATGCGGTGGTAGGCTTGGTCGCGGGGGCTTCGGTCTTCGAGGTCGAGGTCGAGGGAGACGCCTCTTGTGCCGTTGCCGGGATCATGCCCAAGAATAAGATCGAGACGACGCTCAGTCCAACCGTGACCAATCGAGACGATAAGATCATCGCTTGTCCCCCTTTTCGTGATGGTAACAGAAATCGAACGTGAGAACGTTTTGAACTTACGCCGTGTGTGGCAGTTTGTCCAGTGGTAATTTTTTCACGTGTCGTGAGTTCAACGTCTGTTGGTGTTGACGGTCTCAAGTGGAGATTGCTTCACCTCCGCACCAAGGCTGTCGGGGGAGCCTTCCGTGAATCAGCCCGTTCGAATGGGTTCGAGCCGGCGCGATGCGATATCCGTCGCAATCACGCGTTTCAAGCGGTTGGTTGACGTTGGGGATCGACCGAATGGGGTCAAGCGCGAGTCGCTACGGTCAGCGTCGGCTTGGGATGGGGGAAGCGACTTGCAGACCCTCGGAACCCCGCAAGGATCGCGAGCGACCGACGGGAATCATGAGGAGAGAGGGGGGGCGTTGGCCTGTGGGGCAGGAGGTGGATGAGTCTTTCGGCGGATCTTCGACCGCTAAAGAAAAGAAAGGGAGAAGCCCGGTCCAGGCTTCTCCCTTTCGCGAAGCCTTGGCTCAGTAAGCGTCGGCGGAGATGACCTCGCCGTTCGCCTTGGTGCCGAGGGCCCACCAGGTTTGCCAGGCGACCGAATTCTTGATGAATTTGACGGAGCCATCGGCCATGGCCGTGTTCACGCCGCCGGAGTGGGCGCTCGTTGCCAGGTTATAGTGGGCATGCTGGGCCTGGGCACAGCAGTCCGTGCGACATGCCACCCACTTCGCCCCGTTCGGGGGGATGACGGTGTTGAACATCGAGTAGCCCAATGCACCGATGCCCCAGCTGGAGCCGCGGGAGTTTCTGTTGCCCCCTACCGGTCCGGATTGGAAGTCTGTGTCGCAGGAGGCCATGTCGGTCTTGATCTGAGTGAGCATTCCCGTGATGTCAATCTGACCACTCGCGAGTTGACTGCTCCCCTGGGCTGCGTTGCCCTCTCGGCCTGGCCCCGGGATCGGGTTGCCGACCAGGGATTCGGAGTAAGCGATCGTGTTCGAAGTTCCGTCCTTGACCTCCGCGATTGAGGTGGAGGACTGGTTGCCGAACATCCCCGTGGTGGACTTGAGATTGGAGTTACAGCAGTTGATCGTGGTTGTGCCCTGGCTCGCCCCGTAGCTGTTGTAGTTGACCTTTCCCGCATTGCCGTCGGAGGGGCAGAGGAAGGACGCAATCTTCGCATTGAACGCGGTGGAATTAATGTTGCCACCTTCGGTCCCCGGTCGCGGGGCGAAGTTGTAGTTGATGGCGGAATAGATCGCCTGCTGTTCCATGTATGGCAGGAGCGCGGCCTGGGCACTCCAGGCGTCCCAGGTGGGGCCGGGATTGCCGTTGGCGTCGCCATAGGTGAATGATTGCGGGGAGCTGGACGGGTTGAGCGACCCTCCCATGGGGAAGGCGTTCAGTGACGAATGGTAGTTATGGAGTGCCAGGCCGATCTGCTTCAGGTTGTTGATGCACTGCGACCGGCGCGCGGCCTCGCGGGCCGCTTGAACGGCCGGCAGCAGGAGTGCGATGAGCACAGCGATGATTGCAATGACAACCAGGAGTTCGATGAGCGTGAACCCGCGTCTCAAGGTACCTCTCATACACGGCCTCCCATCATTCGACAGATTTTTGAATCACAGGGAAAAAACGCAGTCCTCACACGAGGACCGAATTAAGGACGATCGAACCACTTGTCGCCGTGGAATGTTGCTCGCGTTGAGGTCATCGACCGAGCCACGGGGGAGGAATCGAGGAAGTCATCCCAACACGATTGCCGCGAGTATGATCCCTATTTTCGCTTTGGCTTGCCTTGGGTCTTCATGAAATCGATCTGAGCCTGGTCCCCGGCCTTTTGTGCGGCCGGATACTCGGTTTGTGGCGCGGTTTTCTCCGCGCTGTCTCCGCAGCCCGACAAGCTGGCCGAAGCCGCGGCGACCAGCATCATCACCAGGGTCAACACGCTCCATCGAGCCATGTTTGAATGCAGCTTCACCATGACAGCCTACTCCGATTTTTTTCGTTGTACGATTGGGAGAATTTCACCAGGGGGGATGGAACTTGAAGCTACTTAAAGGGTGACCGGATTGCAATGATACGGTTCATAACGCTACGAGCGATTATCGGTGTTCTGATTTGAGTCCATGCGTAAAGTGCCGCGAATTGAGCCGGAGTTCGCTCGCGGGAATCCCGTGTTTGTCGGATTGAAGTCTTTGGGCGTGATGGTGAGCGATCGCTCAGGATTGCGCAGAAGGAAATGCCGGGCCGAACGAATCACTCTTCTGGAATCGAAACGGGTTTCGGTCGAGTCTCGATACCGATCCCCTTGGGGTTGGGGACTTTACCGTGGGCTGTCCGGGCGTTACGATGCCCTCAGCCGAACGCATTGACGTTGGGGCGAACCACGCGGCGAGTGACCGTAGGGAGCTTTGTTCGTTCGCGACGTCCGGTTCTGGAGATCTTCCCACATGGCCTCGGACCCGAAAGCGGCATCCACGCCCCCCAACACGGTGGTCAAGCATCGTGACCAGGGGATACGAATTTTCACTTACCCGAAACTTATTTTCATCTTCCCGACCATGATCGTGGCCTTGATCTGCGCGATCGGGATGAAGTTGGTCGGGGACCAGACCACCGACCCGATCAAGGTCGAGAAAGCGGAAGTGGCGGCCAAAGAGGCCGCGGGAGAGTCGGTGGCGGTTCCGGCCCCCGTGACGTTGAAGCACGAACGGTTCATGACCTCGCAGAACTTGCTGGGGGTTCTCTTCCTGGGGGTCTTCGCCTTCAACCTGGTGATCATGGCGATCGACTTCCCGCGATTCACGGTCGTTGCGATCGTGCTCTTGGTCCTACTCGGGCTCTTCTTCTTACTCTGGATCGCCGCCTACTTTGATGCCGACCTGCTCAAACCGGCTCGGGTCCTGGTGGGCGGAATCTACGTGGTCGCGAACTCCGGCTTCTATTTCATGGTCGCCGCGATCCTCGCGATCAACTTCGCGATCATCTACGTGACGCGCTACCTGGACTACTGGGAAATCTTGCCCAACGAAATCCTGCATCACCACGGTCCGCTCAGCGACCTGGAGCGCTATCCGACGTTGAACCTTAAGTTCGACAAAGAGATTCCCGACATCTTCGAGTTTCTCTTCTTGGGGGCGGGCAAGCTCGTCCTGCACGTGACCGAGGAACGCAAAGCGATCGTGATGGAAAACGTGCTCTTCATCAACGCGAAAGAGGAAGGGCTCAAGCGGATGATGAGCCGGCTCGAGGTGCGCGTCACGACCGACCAGGAAGTGGCCCAGCCCTGAGCGGAATCGAGTGCGGTGCAACGGCGGCCATCCGGCTTGAGGTCGGATGGTCGGATCGGGTCGGGAATGAAAAAACCCGGCTCCCGCAAGGGAGCCGGGTCAATGCGATCCGGATTTGAGAGTGGTGGAACTCGCGCTAAATCGCGTGGCCGGGAGGCGAGCAATCCTCGCGCGGTCGGATTTCGGCCGGGGTGTCGATCTCCCCTGGCCGATGCAGTTTCAAGGAGATCGGCGCGGGAATGGCGGACGACGAAGGCGGTTGGACCCGTTCAGGAAAGGGCCCGTCACGCAATTCGTCGAGGATCGCGCCTTGCAGGGTCTCATCGATATCGCGGAGGCGACGAGCGACATAGGCGCCGTCGAGCACGCGGTGATCGTAGATCAGCTTTACCACGACGTCGCCGGTTGCCGAAATCGGCCCGAACGTCAGCGTGGTCGTCAGCGGCGAAATGGGATGGAGCGATTCCGCCCCCAGAGCGCCGTAGCTCGTGAGGCCGAAGGTGCCAAACCGTTTGGCCCGCTTGAACCCTGAAACATTCAGGGTGCTCCACCAGAAGAGGCGTCGAATCGGCCGGGGCACTCGGCTGAACGCGAGGGCTCGGCGATAGACACCGACTCGTTCGAGTGGCTGATTCTTGTAGAACCGCAGGGCTTCCTGAAGCTGGCAGATCGACTGCTGCTCAGGGGCCCGGAACAGTCCCACGAAGACGCCGTCGTCCCCTTGGAACGAGCGCTCGATGGCGAGCGCGCAGTTCATCCAGGGATGTTCGTAAATTCGTGGCCATGGAAATTCCAGCAACGCCCGCCGCAACGGCGGGTGCTGCACCCCGACCAACGCGTACGCTTTCATGAACAAGAGTGCCCACGAAGGTCGCGACGGGTGGTGCTCGCGTGGCTCCATCAACGCCGAAACGTTGACAACTCGACTAACGGGTGTCGATGGAACCTGACGCGCGAAATGCACCAGATCGATAATAAATCGTCTGGGCCCGCTAAGTGGGAGAATCCTTCCCTTCGGCTCGTGCATCCATGCACCTCGCCCAGGCTGAATCGGCTGCCTCGATCCCTTGCGCGACCCGTGATGGGAAATCGAGTCGCCTAGAGGGCCGAAGACTACCGAAAAGGGTCGTCCTTGGGAAGGCGAACGTTAGCGATTGTGCGCCACGGAATCGAACCGGCTCGAGGCTGTCCTGTCCACGCCCTCACGCTACAGTAAGGAGGTCTCCACAACGAGGCGGGTGGCATGCCATAATCGTAGCGGGTTTCCGAACGCGCGAATTCAAAAGGGACTCGCTAAAGAGGATCTTCGTCCATGCCCGAGACCGAGCAGCCCGAAGTCTTCGTCCATTTTTTACCGAGCCTGATCTCGCCCGGTGCCTTGAAGGGAGGGGTGGCGGTGGTGGTGGACGTGCTCCGGGCGACCACCGCCATGGTTCATGCCCTGGCGGCCGGCTGCGCGGCGGTGATCCCCTGCGGTGAGATCGACGAGGCCCGCCGCGTCGCCGCCGGGTTCCCGGCCGGCACCGCGCTGCTCGCGGGGGAGCGGGAAGGGCTGCCGATCGACGGTTTCGACCTCGGCAACTCTCCGAGCGCGTTCACCCCCGCGATCTGTCGGGGCAAGACGCTGGTGATGACCACGACCAATGGCACCCGCGCGATCCTCGCGAGCCTGGAGGCCGAGCGAGTCTTGATCGGCTCGTTCCCGAACTTCGCCGCGACCGTTCAGGCGTTGCACCTGGAGACGCGCGACGTCCATGTGGTCTGCTCGGGGACCGATGGGTGCATCAGCTTCGAGGACAGCCTGCTCGCCGGCGCCTTCGCGCAACATCTCAAGGATATGGGGGCGATCCTCCGGAATGACGAGGCCGAGATCGCCGCGGGGGCCTGGTCGAAAATCCACAACTCGCTCTGGTTCAAGAGCGGTGACTCCGACGCGGAGAGTAACCCGCTGGTTCGTTACCTGAGGCGAGGCCGAGGCGGGCGCCGCGTCCTGGAGCTTGGCCTGGCGGCCGACATCGACGATGCAGCCCATCTGAATCGCTCCGGGCACCAGGTGACCGCCGAGCTGCTCCGCGACCCGCTCCGGATTGTGGCGGCCCATCAAGGCCCTTGACGAGCACGAACGGATCGGGCCGGGCCTCACGGACGGTGACCAGGAAGGGGCCGGCTGGCACCCGATTTCCCAACCGACGGAATGAAAGATTGATCGGTGGACCCGCATCGGGTTTCCGCCGCGACATTGAGGACGACGACGCGATGGACATGGACAAGCTGGTTTCGCTCTGTAAACGCCGGGGATTTATCTTTCCCTCGAGCGAGATCTACGGCGGGATCAATGGCTTCTGGGACTATGGACCCCTGGGCGTTGAGCTGAAGCGGAACATCAAGGAAGCCTGGTGGCGCGACAACGTCCAGATGCGTGACGACATGGTCGGCCTCGACTGTTCGATCATCATGCATCCCAAGGTCTGGGAGGCCTCGGGACACGTCGGCGGCTTCAGCGACCCGATGGTCGACTGCCGCGAGTGCAAGGGACGGTTCCGCGCCGATCAGATGACGGCCCTGGTGTTCACCGATCGCTCCGGGCCCCAAGGCGCGACCAACCCGCGTCCGCTCGTCTTCAGCGCCATCGGCGAACGCGAGGACGTCGAGCGCGAGAACACCAAAGCGATCGAAAAGTTCAAAAAGTCGAATGCGGCTCAGGCGGAGTCGAGCGGCCCCGACGTCATCCGGCTCGACAACCTGGCGATTACCGACGAGCTCTATGCGCTCGTTCCCTGTCCGTCCTGCAAGGCGCGCGGCACCCTGACGCGACCCCGCTCCTTCAACCTGATGTTCGAGACCAACATCGGGGCGCTCGAAGACGCGTCGAGCAAAGCCTACCTGCGACCCGAAACGGCCCAGGGGATTTTTGCCAACTTCAAAAATGTGGTCGACACCGGACGCGTCAAGACGCCGTTCGGCATCGGGCAGATTGGCAAGAGCTTTCGGAACGAAATCAATCCCCGCAACTTCATCTTCCGGTCTCGGGAATTTGAGCAGATGGAGATTGAATTCTTCTGCCATCCCGAAGAGTCGGCGAAATGGTATCAGTACTGGCGCGATCAGCGGTTCCAGTGGTACGTCCGACACGGGCTCCGTAGCGACCGGCTTCGGCTCCGCGAGCACGACGCGAACGAGTTGGCGTTCTACTCCACCGGGACCGCGGACATCGAGTACAGCTTCCCGTTCGGCGTCAGCGAACTCGAGGGAATCGCCAATCGAGGGTCTTACGACCTGACGCAGCATCAGAAGTTCAGCGGCAAGGACCTGAGCTACTTCGATGAGGAGCGTTGGGAACGCGACAAGGCCGGCCTCGGCCTGACTTCGTTCAAGGAATATGTGAAGAAGCGCGAGGGGGAGGAGAAGCCGGGCTATCCCTACCAGTACATCCCTCACGTGATCGAACCGTCGGCGGGAGCGGATCGAGCCACCTTGGCCTTCCTCTGCGAAGCGTACAATGAGGATGAAGTGGGAGGGGAAGTTCGCAACGTCTTGAAGTTCCACCCCCGGTTCGCCCCGATCAAGGCGGCCGTTTTCCCGTTGGTCAAGAAGGACGGCATGCCCGAGAAGGCTGAGGCCATCTACCGCGACTTGCAGCGGCACTTCCCCGTCTTCTTTGACGAGAAGGGGGCGATCGGCCGGCGCTACCGTAGGCAGGATGAAGCGGGAACTCCGTTCGGCATCACGGTGGACGGGCAGACGCTCACCGACGACACGGTCACCTTCCGCGACCGCGACAGTTGCCGGCAGTGGCGCGTGCCCCTGGCGGGGGTCGTTCAGGCCGTTCGCGACTTGCTGGAAGGGGGACCGGTCCCCTCGGCCGATCGCCCCGCTGCCGCTGCTGCTGCTGAGGAGAGCGACGCGACATGAAACCCTGCATTAGCCAAGCGACCACCTTGAGCACGTCCTTCGAGGCCGACCTGAAGGCGTACGGGCGCTCCGGATGGACGGCCGTGGAACTCTGGTTGACGAAGCTGGAGAACTACTTGCTGAACCACTCGGTCGCCGAGGCCCGTGCGCTACTTGACAAGGAGCAGCTCGAGCCCGTGGCCGCGGCTTCGCAAGGGGGGCTGTTGCTGGCCCGCGGCCCGGAACGTGAAGTCCACTGGGACCACTTCCGGCGCCGGCTGGCCCTCCTCCAGGAGCTTCGCGTTCCCGTCCTGATCGTCGTGCCCGACTTCGTTCGCGAGATGGTCGCCGAGGATTACACCCGGGCGATCGAGTCGCTGATCGAGGCGAACGAGCTGGCGCGTGGCTTTGGGGTCCGACTGGCGCTCGAGTTCCAAAAAGGAGCGTCCTTCTGCGCCAGTCTGGACACGACGCTCGCCCTGATCGCGCAGTGCGGTTCCGAAGGCCTGGGGGTTTGCCTCGATCTCTTCCACTATTACACCGGCCCCAGTAAGTTCGAGGATCTGGCGTACCTGACCCTCGAGAACCTGGGCTGGGTGCAGGTCTCCGACCTGAGCGGAACCCCGCGCGAGCTCGCCGGCGACGGCGATCGGATCCTCCCCGGCGAAGGGGACTTCCAGATCGGGCCGATCCTCGAGCACCTGGGGCGGATCGGTTATACCGGTTACGTCTCGCTGGAAGTGCTCAACCCCCAACTCTGGCAGGTTCCGGCCGATCGGGTCGCCGACGCAGGATTCCAGGCACTCACGCGGGTGCTGGGGAGTTTGGGCCAGGAAGATTCCTCGCGGGGAGGGTCCTGAGCGTGGCCTTGGCGGCATTTCCACCCCCGGTCGTCGTCTATCGCGAGGAACAGAACTTCGACTGGCGAGTGTACGCCTTCATTGCCGTCGCCGAGGGACTGCTCTGGTTCGCCCTCTTTTGCTCATACGTGACCGGTCTCAATCCGGCCGTGCGCGACAACAATGCGTCACCTCAGCTTGCCGTGGGTTTCCTCGTCGGTCTGGTCTTGCCCGTCACCCTGGTGGTCGGCCTGCTTCGGATGACCACCGAAGTGTGTCCGACCGACCTTCGTGTCTGGTTTGGCTGGATCCCGACCTATCGCCGGATCGTCCCGATCGGCTCGATCCAAAAAATCGAGGTCGTGACCTACCGCCCCCTGGCCGACTACGGGGGGTGGGGGATCCGGCTTGGTCGTGATGGCGTTCGCGTCCTCAATGCGCGGGGCAACCTTGGCGTTCGAATCGATCTCGTGGATGGGACCAAGTTGTTGATCGGGAGCCAGCTCCCCGAAGAGCTTGCCCGCGCCTTGGAACGTGCCATGCAGCCGGGGGTTTGAGGGGGAACGGAAATTGCGATGAGAGGGGCGGACTTCGAGAAAGCGAACGCGACGCCTGCGACGACGACGAAATTTGAGGGTATGGTAATTTGCGAATCCGCCCTGTCGCGACGATTTTTCGCTCCGGTCCGCTCTCGCGAAGTGATGAACGGGTTGACACGATCAGAGTGGCGTTTAGACTAGATGCGACAACGTCTTGCGCGAGAAAGCTCCGGACGAAGTTGGTTCTGGAACCGCCCGAATGTTTTTTGAACCGCGAGTCCGAACCTTTCGGCGCGGCGGACCGTAACGATGATGAAGGCACCTGGTACTGAGACCGTGGAAGACCTCGCCCCCACTACGGACGAGGAGCTTCTCAGCCGATACCGCGAGACGGGGCAGGCCGGGGACTTCGACGCGCTCGTTCACCGTTATCAGAACGAACTCTACCGTTACCTGGTACGCTATCTGGGAGATTCGGCCTTGGCCGAGGACGTGTTCCAGAACACGTTTCTGCAGGTTCACCTAAAGAAATCGCTTTACGAAGATGGACGCCCCGTCCGTCCTTGGCTCTATGCAATCGCCACTCACCAAGCCGTTGATGCGTTGCGAAAGGTGGGCCGTCACCCGACGGTCAGCCTGGACCAACGCGTTGCGTCGAGCGAGAACGAAGCAGGGAGCCTGGTCGATCTGCTGGTGGGCGAAGACTCCGGACCGTTGGCGGAACTCCAGGGGCAGGAACGGGCGGAATGGGTCCGCCAGAGCGTCGCCCGTCTGCCCGACACGCTGCGGGAAACGCTGACCCTGGCCTACCACCAAGATCTGAAGTATCGCGAGATCGCGGAAATCCTCGATATCCCGGTTGGCACCGTCAAGTCCAGACTGCACGCCGCCCTCGCCAAGCTTCAACAGATGGCGAAGGCGGCGAATCGAGACGGAAGTAGCTAAACCTATGAACGCTTCAGACCAACTTGATTACGTGCTCGGCCAACTCGAGGGACCCACCCGCGAGCAGGCCGACGCCGAGGTGGCCGCCGACCCAAGGTTGGCGGAGGTGCTCGACCGCCTTGGCCGGGCGGTCCACCAACTGCTTGACGACGGGGAAACGATCAAGGTTCCAGATCACCTGCTGGTGCGTACCCGCGCCTTCGTTGACGAACGCCGGCGGCGTCGAACGATTCTCGACTTCGTACCCACCACCGTCCCGTTTCGCTGGGCGGACATTGCGGTCGCGGCCAGCATCTTCCTGGCCGGTCTGCTTACGCTTGTCCCCGCGATGCAGCGTTCCAAGGACCGGATGGCCCAGGCGGGTTGCGGATTCAATCTTCGACAACTCGGAATCAGCCTGGCTCAGTATGCCGGGCTTCATCACCAGTACCCGTATGGTCCCACCGACCAGCCGAACGCGGTCGCCGGGACGTATGCGGTGACCTTGCAACACTCTGGCCTGTTGCAGGACCTCACGACGCTCGACTG
The DNA here is from genome assembly GCF_900129635.1 of Singulisphaera sp. GP187. GTDB lineage: Bacteria > Planctomycetota > Planctomycetia > Isosphaerales > Isosphaeraceae > Singulisphaera. The sequence continues at coordinate 1,066,318 of NZ_FSRB01000001.1, forward strand.
TCCGTGCAACGGGCGCTGTGAACAGGCCGCCCCCAAGCCCCATTCGCCTGAGTCGTATCGCCGGATGCTCGACAACGACTATGCCTACCACGTCGGCTATCGCAACCGGTCAGGTCGCCCTGGACCCGTCCTCGCCAGCCACTCCGCCCATGTTCCGCTTCTGGCCGATCAACCCGCTCACGAGGGGGGAGTGATTCTGGAGGGCAACAGCCCGAACCACGGTGGCCGTGGCCAGAACGTCCTCTTCTCCGACGGCCATATCACTTGGCACACGACGCGGCAGGTCAGCCCGCTCGACCTCGACATCTTCCTGAACGACGATCAACGCCCCGGACCCGGCGTGGACGCCGACGACGCGGCCCTCATTCCCAGCCTCTTCCCTTACACCGATCGGTGAGCGGGAAGAGAGGCGGGGCGGGGTGGATCAGGATGACGGCTCGCCGATCAGGTTCGGTTGAACCGGGTGCAAAACAGGATGGCCAGCATCGTCTTGGCATCCACGATCCGCCCGTCACGGACCATTTTGAGGGCCTCAGCCCACGCAACGATCACCGGTTCCAGACGTTCATCCGGCTGGTGTTGCGTGGGGCCTGGCTCGAGATCCTCGCAGAGGTAGAGGTACATCCGCTCGGTCATGACGCCTGGCGAGACGAACCATTCGGCGATCCGGGTGATCTTGCCCGCGCGGTAGCCGGTCTCCTCGCTCAATTCCCGAGGCGCGGTTTGATCGGGCGATTCCCCAGGATCGATCGTGCCCGCGGGAACCTCGAGCAACGTCGTCTCGACCGCGTAGCGATCGTTCTTGACGAGGCAAACATGCTCGGCATCAACCATCGGCACGAGCGCGACCGCCCCCCGGTGGACGACCACTTCTCGCTCGGCCTTTGAGCCGTCGGCGAGTTGGACTTGCTGGAGCGCCAGGTCGATCTTGCGACCGTGGTAGATCACCCTGCGCTCTGAGGGCAGTGGGTTGGACATGTCTCTTGACCTTTGATTGGCCGGGCGATGGAAGCTTGTCGTTTTGGTTTCAGCTTGTAGCCCCGAAGGGGCGACCGTTCCTAGCCAGGGACGCAAGCCCCTGGGAAACATTTGATATATTAATGGCATGCAGCCCCGTAGGGGCGACCGTCAAAGCCGGCACACCCGTTTGACGGCCGCCCCTTCGGGGCTGCAAAAGCAAATCTTAGATTTGATCTCGTCTTATTTCCAGGGGCTTGCGCCCCTGGCCAGGAACGGTCGCCCCTTCGGGGCTGCAACGAAATCTCTGGAAGAAGTCAGCGCCCTTCCCGGTCGCGGATCGTCAGGACGGGGCAGGGGGCCTCACGGACGATTCGTTCGGCCACCGAACCGAGTAGGACGTGGCTCAGGCCGGTGCGGCCGTGGGTGGCGACCACGATGAGGTCGATCGCTCCCTCGCGCGCGTAAGCCACGATCTCCTCGACCGGTTCGCCCCACGTGACCGAGGTCTTGACGGCCGAGGGGCGTCCCCAGTCGGGTTCGAGCGTCGTCTCGAGCGCTGCGAGCGATTGGTCCTTGGCCTCCGTGTAATACTCGGGAGGGAGCACGGGCGTCAGCATCGGGTCGGGCCCGATGGGCACGATGTCGGACAGGACGTGCAGCAGGTGGAGCTCCGCCCCGAGCCGTTCGGCCAGGAGGCAAGCATACCGGACCGCCTTCGCGGCATGCTTGCTAAAATCCGTCGGAGCCAGGATCGATCGGATCTCAATCACAGGCTTGGATCCTTTGTTTTTACGGTTCTTCGCGAACCAGGGAGTGGAACCGGCGCAGCAGGTCGAGCGTGACCGGTCCGGGCTTGCCCAGGCCGATCGAACGGCCGTCGCATTCGACCACGGGAATGACCTCGGCGGCAGTCCCGGTCAGGAAGCATTCATCGGCCGTGTAGATATCGTGGCGATCCATCGAGCGTTCGACCACGGTGATCCCGGCGGCTCGTGCCAGCTCGATCACCGCGTCGCGGGTGATCCCTTCGAGAATCCCGGCGTCGATCCCAGGGGTCAACAGCTCCCCTCGGCGGACGATGAAAATGTTATCGCCGGTGCACTCGGCCACTTCGCCCTTGTGGTTGAGCATCAGGGCCTCGAGGCAGCCGGCGTTCGTGCCTTCGATCTTGGCCATGATGTTATTGAGATAGTTGAGCGACTTGATCCGGGGATTGAGCGCGCTCGGGTGGTTGCGCTGGGTGCCCGCGGTGATGATTTTCAGGCCGTGCTCGTAGAGTTCGGCCGGGTAGAGGCTGATGGCGTCGGCGATGATGATGATCTGCGGATCGGTCGTCTTCCGCGGGTCGAGCCCGAGGCTGCCCGAGCCGCGTGTGACGACAGCGCGGACGTAGGCGTCGTCCAATCCGTTGACCGCCACGGTGTCGACGATGGCTTTGGCCATCGCTTCCTGCGAGATCGGGATCTCGAGGTGGATCGACCGCGCCGACTCATAGAGGCGCTCGACGTGCTTGGTCAGGCGGAAGACGCGTCCCGAGTAGGCGCGGATCCCCTCAAAGACGCCGTCGCCGTACAGTAAGCCGTGATCGTAGACGCTGATCTTGGCGTCGGCCTTGTCGTAGAGCTTGCCGCTGATATAAATTTTGAGGCTCATCCGGATGGCACTCCCGCCAAGGCACGTCTCAGGGACCGACCCCTTGGAATCATCATAAAAAAAGGGGGCCCCCGCGCCTTGGTCTCAGGCGATCGCGGGGGCCCATTCCTCGATCCGCCCCTCGGCGAGCCGAACGACCCGATCGGCTTGGAGGGCAATCTGAGGGTCGTGGGTGACCATGATCATAGTGAGTCCGCGCTCGCGGTTCAAGTCGCGGAGCAACTCGAGCACGCCTTGCCCGGTCGCTGCGTCAAGGTTGCCCGTCGGCTCGTCGGCCAAGAGCACCTCGGGCCCACCGGCCAGCGCCCGTGCGATCGCGGTCCGCTGCATCTCGCCCCCGGAAAGTTCGGTGGGTAAGTGGTTGAGGCGGTGCCCCAGACCCACCCGTTCCAGGAGGGCGGTCGCCTCGCGGCGAATCCGGACCCGTTGCCCCAGGTACGACCAGAGGCCGTGGCGGATCAACTGGGGCATCATCACGTTTTCGAGCGCCGAGAGCTCGGGGAGCAGGTGGTAGAACTGGAAGATGAACCCGAAGGTCCGGTTCCGCAGCTCATCACGGCGCCGATCCGACTGGTTGTCGATGCGCTGGCCGTCCAGCGTGACCGAACCCGCGTCGGGCGAATCGAGCAGGCCCATGACGTGCATGAGCGTGCTCTTCCCCGAACCGCTGGCGCCGACGATCGCGACCAGCTCGCCGTGCTCGACGTCCATATCGACGCCATGGAGCACGGGAACCTGATTCTTCCCCTTGCGATAGCTCTTTTCGATCCCGACGGCCGAGAGATGAGTCGCCATCCTATTGATTCCCCTGGAATAAGTGAGTCGGCTGGTTATCACTCGAAACGAAGGGCACGCACGGGATGCAGTTTGGATGCCCGCTGGGCCGGCCAGACGCTCGCGGCCGCCGCGATGAAGAGCGCTCCGCCCACGATCCAGAAGACGGTCCAGGGCTCGACCAGGGTCGGGATTTCGTTGAAGTAGTAGATCGAGTCGTCAAAGACCTTGTGCCCGGTCACCTTGCTGAGCCATTTTTCGACCGTGTTGATGTTGTGGACGAACAAGAGGCCGCCGGCCATGCCGACCCCGCTCCCCACGGCCCCCAGGAGCAAGCCATAGCCCAGGAAGATCCCGCGGACTCCCGAGGTCGACGCCCCCAATGCCTTCATCACGCCGATGTCGCGGGTCTTCTCCACGACGATCATCGAGAAGATCGCCAGGATGCCGAAGCCGGCCACCGCGATGATGAAGAAGAGCAGCATGTTCAAAATGCTCTGCTCCACGGCGACGGCCGAGAGGAGCGGCCCCTGCTTCTGCTCCCAGGTCGAGACCCGGAAATACATCGGTCGCAAGTTCTCAAGCGCCGTCTGGATCGTCGTTTTCAAGACGTCGAGATCGACTCCGGGCTTGACCTTGATCTGAATCTGGTTGACCGCGCCTCGGCCGCGTTCGTCGACCAGGAGCCGGACCTTCTGGAACCGCTCGAGGGGGACGTAGATGTGGGTGGAGTCGTTCTCGCTCATGCCACTTTTGAAATAGCCGACCACGGTGAACGAGTCGTACCCGGGCTCGGGTCGTTGGCTTGCCTTGGGATAGACCAGCCTGATCTGATCACCACGTTTAAGGATGAAGTCATCCTTGCCGTTGCGATGAACCGTCCCCATCGCCCAGCCGAGGATCGCGCCGTCGTCGCTGACTTGCTCGCGCGAGTCCGCGAGCAGCGCCTGGTTGATCGCGCTGTTGGGGTCCCCTTCGATGACCTGGCCGGCGGGGGAGGCCGCCAATCGCAGCGAATCCGGCACGTCGAACGACGGTTTGATCCGTTCCCCTTTCTCGTCGACCAGGTACTCGGCAAAGTCACCGGTGCGCGCTCGTTCCATCGGCCTGACGCCGAAGACTTGCACCTGCCGGGTAAACTTCTGGCCGCCATAGTGGAACTGCATGAAGCCATAGGTTTCCATGGCGGGCGCCATCGCCTCGACCTGGTCGCCGGTGACCGACTTGATCCGTGCCATCACCTCCGCCGAGTCATAGAACCCGTTCATGTCGTATTCCGACTCGACGACGATGTCGGCGAGGACTCCATGGAGCCGATCGCGCATCTTCTCGGAGAAGCCGGCCATGACCGAGTTCACCACGATCATCGTGGCGACGCCCAGCATCACGCTGATGACGCTCGCCAGCGCGATGTACCGGGTGCGCAGATATCGCCAGCACAGCAGATATTTGTACATGTCAGGCGCCTCCGTTCGCCTTCGGATTCGACGTGATCGACTCGATGGGGCGTGCTCCGCACGCCGGTTGTCGGGTCGGCGCTTCGCGGGCGCCCGTCATTTGATCAAGACGACTGCGGCCTCATCAACGGGAACAAGATCACCTCGCGGATGCTTGAGCAATTCATGAGGAGCATGCAGAGCCTGTCGATCCCGATTCCGAGGCCACCGGCCGGCGGCATCCCGTGCTTCAAGGCGCGGATGAAGTCGTCGTCCATCTTCGCCATGGAATCCTCTTCCTTCTGCCCGGCCAGTTGGGTCCGGAAGAGTGATTCCTGCAGGATTGGGTCGTTCAACTCAGTGTACGCGTTGGCCAGCTCCATCCCTTTGACGAAGAGCTCGAACCGCTCCGCGACCGCCGGGTTGCTCGCCTTTCGCTTGGTCAGGGGGCAGATCGCCGCCGGGTAGTCGATCACGAAGATCGGCCCCTCGAGCTGGTCTTCCACCAACTCCTCGAAGATCTGATTGGTGACGACGTCGGGGTCTTTGCCCGCCGTGCTGATCCCGAGCGCGGTGGCCTTGGCGAAGACGGCCTCGAGGTCGGTCGCGTCGATCCCGGCGTGCTCGAGGATCAGGTCGGCGTAGGTCCGTCGCGGCCAAGGAGGCGTGAAGTCGATCGTGGCTTCGCCCCAGGGGCGTTGCAGCCCGCCGCCGAGCGATTCGATCGCCCCGCAGATCAACGCTTCGGTCAGATCCATCATCGAGTGATAGTCGCCGTAGGCCTGATAGGCCTCCATCATCGTGAACTCGGGGTTGTGCTTCGGGCTGATCCCCTCGTTCCGGTACACCCGACCGATCTCGAAGACACGTTCCAGGCCGCCGACCAGGAGCCGCTTCAAATAGAGCTCGGGGGCGATCCGCAAGAAGAGGTCGAGGTCGAGCGTGTTGTGGTGCGTGATGAACGGGCGAGCAGCCGCGCCGCCGGCGATCGACTGCATGGTGGGGGTTTCGACTTCGATGAACCCGCGCCCGGCCATGACGGTGCGAAAGGCGGCGACGATCTTCGATCGGCCCAGGAACGTGGCCAGCGATTCAGGATTGCTGAACAGGTCGACGTACCGTTGCCGGTGGCGCTGCTCGAGGTCGGTCAGGCCGTGCCATTTTTCGGGAGGAGGGGAAAGGCTCTTGCCCAGGAACGTGAGCCCGGTCGCGAACACGGTCAGCTCGCCGGTCTTGGTGTAGCCGAGGGTGCCGTCGACTCCCAGCAAGTCGCCCAGGTCGAGCAATTCGGCCAGGCTCCATCCCAGGTCGCCGACCTGCTTCTTGCCCAGGAAGATCTGGATCCGCTCGGTCCAGTCGCGGATCTCGAGGAAGTTGACCCGGCCGCCGTCGCGGCGGAGCATGATCCGACCGGCCACGCGTACCGCGGGCCCGGGGTTCTCACTCTGGTGAGGCCCTTCCGGCACCGGCAGTTGGCGTACGTCGGCGATCGCTTGCTGGCCGTCGAACCGCGTGCCCCAGGGGTCGAGCCCCAGCGCCTCGATCTTCCGCAGTTTCTCGAGCCTGACCGCTTCAAGTCCCTCGGGCGCGTCGTCCGACATCAGCAAACCTTGCATTTCTTCAGAGAGAATAATGAGGCAAACTTGAGCCAAATTGTATTCAACCCCCAACTTTGGTCAACGCCAAACGAGCGGAGGCCTCGCTCGCATCCCGATGCACCCCGTGCGAGAATGCCCTGGATGAACGACGAGAGTGGTCCCATCGAGCTTGCATTTCCCGAACTCCAGGTCGCCGACTGGCCGCGTGCCGTCCGCTGGTACGTCGAGGTCCTGGGGCTGCGCCTGGTCCTGGAGGACGTCGCCAACCAATTCGCGTTGCTGGAGGCAGGGGGGAGCCGACTCGCACTCAAAGCAGGGGGGGGCGGGGTTGGGGAGACTCCGACTGTTCGCCTGGTCTTCCGGGTGCGGGACGCCGACGCGGAGCGCGATCGTCTCATCACGCGAGGCAGCGAGGTCAGCCCCGCGCGGGATCATCCCGCCGAGTCATATCGGAGTGTGAGCCTCACCGATTGCGAACGGACTCCGATCACGCTCTTCTCGTGGCTCGATCCACCGAACTCAGCCCAAGCGTGAGTGCGAGGTTGATCGGATCGCGCCGGTCGAGCCGTGAGGCTTCTGAGTGCGATGGCGAGATGAAGAAGGGTGACCGGACGATCCGCTGGTGAGGGAGAGTGAGTCGGTGGCCACGCACCTAAGGTGAGTCGGTGGCCATGCACCTAAAGAGGGCAAGCCCGGAGGCTTAGGTGGGCTGCCAAGCCTCGCGGGCGGGTTCGCAGTTTTGCTAAATTTCCCGATTTTCCCAATTGAAATGCATGGCTACTGATGCTCGTTAGGAGGGGGGCCTGGAAAATTTATCGAGGCCAGCGACCAGGTCCCATCTTCACTGAATTCCCCAAGCTTCCCCCACTTGAAGTGCCTGGCTACTCTTAAACTCCCGCTCACCTTCAGCGGCAACCGTTCCTTCAACTACACCTCCGCTTCCGGCTTCGCCGGTGCCGACACGTTCACCTAGAGCGGCGATCAGTTCAGCCGAGATATCCGAACGTTTCGGATCCGTGGCGAGGACGGCAAGCCTGTCTGATCCCATCTGGCCGCCGAACGAATGGCTGAACATTCCGGCCGTTCAATCGGCTCGCGATACTACCATGTTGCGCACACGTTGGATTTTGAAAACAGAATCGCGCAATATCCCAAAGATTAATATTTTATATCGATTGACCAGATAGGTCGATGATGCAGATGGGATGTGCCAACGATGAATTTCAAGGTCTTTTTTCCCATAATTTGCATCATTTTCCTCAGTGGGTAATTGCAATCTTGCTGCCGCCATGGTTTGATTGGCCGCTCGATTTGACTTCAGCACGGGCGATCGATGAACTTGATCACCCCTCATCTGTGATACCTTGCCGCGGTGAAGAGGCCATGGCATGTCATCCTATTGAAATTCTCAGTGGCCATACGGTCGAGCGACGATGCTCTGGCACGGATCACTGAATTGATTATTAGATATGATCGAATAAATTATCGATGAGGGCGTGTCAGGCCTCGTCCGGTGTCATTCCTCGCGCCGCCCGGGCCGGAGGCGGACCCCTCACTACACCGAGAGTCCCCCCCCAAATGCTGCGCCGTCGATCCGCCGCCGAACGCCGCCAGGCTCGCCGTATTCGATCCCAGCGTAAGTACTTGCCCTCGGTCCAATCCCTCGAACAGCGACAATTGCTCGCATCCTCGATCATCGACGATGGGGACTCCGGCTTTGTCGCCAGTGGGAATTGGGTGCCCATCGCCTCCCCAGGCTATAGCTTTAACGATGACTTCCGCTACGGGGCCTCCGCCGGCACCAACGGCTCGTCCACCGCAACCTGGACCTTCGATAACCTGACTCCGGGGCAATACCTGGTCGCGGCCACCTGGGAACCCCTCATCAATCGCGCGACCAACGCCCCTTAGGCGACCGGTATCTGGAAATCTACCCGTGTTCGGAGTTATGCTTGCAAAAGCACGGTAGGGGAACACATCCAGGACTGTCAACTCTCCAGCACGGAGGTTCTTCAACATGGAAGGCTCCGCCGACCACATTGATGCACTGCTTCGCTCGGGGGCCCGACGACTCACCGGACATCAGCGCCGGCTCTTCCAGGCCGAGGTGACTACCAAACTTTGCCATGGCAGTGCCCGACTGGCCGAACGACGTTTCGGCTGGGGACGCGATACGATCGAGAAGGGACTGCACGAGTCCCAGCAGGGCGTTCGCTGCCTGGAGAACTTCGCCGCACGCGGTCGAAGGCGAAGCGAGGAGAAGGATCCGCGCCTGGCGGCCCTGATCCGCGCCGTCGTGGAACCCCACACCTACGCCGACCCAGGACTCCAGTCGTCACGTCGGTACACGAATTTGTCGGCCGCCGAGGTGCGCCAGGCTTTGATCGATCAGGGTTACCCCAAGGCGGAGTTGCCCAGCGAGCGCACGATGCGTGACATCCTCAATCGCATGAACTACCGCCTCAAGCGGATCCAGAAGGGCAAGCCACTAAAGAAGACCGAGGAGACCGACGCGATCTTCGCCCACGTGCAGGAGGTGCATGACGAGGTCCGTGGCGATCCCGAAGTGCTGGAGATCTCCATGGATACCAAAGCGAAGGTGAGCCTGGGCGATTACGTCCGTGGGGGGAAAAACCCGGACCGACGCGCAGGGCGTGGTGGCCAAGGGCTGGGATCATGACCCCCCGGCGAAGGAGAAATTGGTCCCCGTCGGCATCCTGAGCGTTGCGACCGGAGCATTGATGCTCATCTTCGGATGGCACGAGACCAGCGATGCCTGGGTGGATGCCTTGCAGATGTGGTGGCGTCAGGTCAAGCGGGCCCACCGATCGATCAAACGCCTGGTGATCTACCTGGACAACGGGCCGAAGAACTCCGGGCGGCGGACCCAATTCTTGAAACGGATGGTGCAGTTCGCCGACTGGTCAGGGTTGGAGGTGCGTTTGGTGTACTATCCTCCCTACCACAGCAAATACAATCCGATCGAACGTTGTTGGTCGGCGCTGGAGAAGAAGTGGAACGGAGTCTTGCTGAACAGCTTGGAGGTCGTTCTCCAATGCGCCAGGCGGATGACCTGGAGAGGGCGGCACCCGACAGTGAAATGCCTTGATGGCAATAGTGTTCGGCACTCCGTTTGCTGTGGGGGGGGCGATCCGAGCAACGGCAAGCCGGCAACCCGGGGAACTCCCCCTCAGAGCGTTTCACACGACCCTGTGGGGCGGGCGGGGGACCTGCGGCCCCAGTGGGCACGAGCTTTCGGCTTTGCTGGGGGAGGGACAGGGAGCTCACGCTCCCCACTTGCCTTTCGCACAAGCGAAACCAGCCACCAGGCCAGCGCATGCTCGCCTCCCAGGCGAGCGGGGAGCGTGAGCTCCCTGTCTTCCTGAAGCGAGGAAGCCTGGCCGACACGGCCGCCCCGCAGAGGCGTGCGGGACGTTCTCGGTGACCTGGGGCGAGCCGACGACTCGGGTGAACTACAAACCACCGCGCAGCAGCGAACACCGCGGACTTGGGAGTCGAGCCGCGGGCACTACGTCTCTTCAGATTTTAATTTACTAATATGGTCCAAGAGTTCCTCAAGGCTCGCCCAGCCTGCGAAGTACAGACAGATCATCTCGTAAGACCGGAGCGTCGGCTTGCGGCCCGTCCACAGGCTGATCAGCAGACACGCGATGATCGCGCAGTACGCCTGGATCTCGATCCCCTTGGGATGCGTACTCAGCAGGTGGCGACAGCCGAGCACGTGCTTGAAAAATCTAAAGAAGAGTTCAATTGTCCACCTGTGTCGGTAGATGTCAGCGATCACCTCGGCGGGAACATCCAGGAGGTTCGTGGCGATCCGCAGCACGCCGTCGCTGGGAGGACCGGCCGTGCCCCCTTTGCGGCCCCCACGCTTGGTGTGGGGCGTCGTTTTCACCAGAATCACCCGCACCCGATGGGCCGGCCGCTCGTCGGGCTTCTTGGCGGCGCCGAGGTCCACGATGAAGTCGCGGAGGACGTCGGCAGCCGCGGCTGTCGCCGAGACCGGGCGCTCTTCGATGACCGCATTGAGGTTGCTGTTGTCGCGGATGCGGCAAACATAGCTGCTCCCCGCGGCCACGATGTCGTTCCAGAGGGTGAACTGGGCATACCAACGGTCCAGGACGTAGCAGTGGTCGGACTGCAAGGCGGCGCGGAGTCGGTTCTTCTCGTCGTTATGGCCACTGTTGGCAGCGGCGCTGACCTCGATCCGGGTGGGGACGTGGCGGTCGATGGCGAAGTGGGTGTGGAGTCGCCAGCCGCTGTGAGAGCCGCCGTTCTTGTCGTTCATGAAGGCGGCCTCGGCGATGGTCTTGAGCGTCTTGACCACGCTGCCATCGACGGCCGTCAGGGCATGGGCGAGGTGGCCGCCGCGCACGTCGCGGACGGGCTTCACTTCGGCGGCGAGGGACTCGATGATGCCGCGCAGCCGCTCGGGTTCGAAGACCTCGACGGCCTCGGAGAGCGACCCCAACGAGGCCCGGGCGCAGCCGAGCTTGCGCTGCACGTTGTTGAGTGTGCTCGCCTGTTGCAAGGATCGCAAGGAACGGAGGACTGGGTTGAAGAGGAAGAGTAAGACGAGCATGCAATACTGATCGTAATGCAGGCTGCGATTACCGGACCTGTCGCGTTGGCAGCCGACATCGTGGAGTTGGTCGAGCAGCGGCAGTAACCGCTCGACGTACTTCAACCCCTGGAAATCTCGGGGTTTCAGAGGTTTTGCTGAGCGTTTTGCCATTCCCAAGGCCCTGCCAAAATGACGGCAAGATGCACTTGAGTGGAGAAGGCGCAAATTCTGTGCCGAAAGTCCTTGCGAAATCCCCGTTTTCGGCCCTTGAGGGCAAGATTGGCCTGGGTGGAGATGGCGCAAATTTCGTGCCGAACACTATTGCCTTGATGGCCATTATCCAAACGGTATTCGAGTTCCCGCCAAACAAATGAAAGCGTACGAGGCTCGCCTGCAACGCTCAACGGCACTGCCCAAGTACGACATTATCATCAAGCCAAAAACAGCAGATATACAGGTAAAGTAATTCCTGCCGGACGCCTTATACCATCCTGGATGGGGCGACGACCGTGGGGACCGCGACGGTCAACCAGCGGTTGGCCCCCGGCGACTTCAGCGATTCCGGAGCGTCGTGGCGTGGGTTGGGGATCTACACGGTCACCGGCGACAGCCTCTCGGTCCGGCTGACGGACCTGGCCGATGGTTATGTCATTGCCGATGCCATGCTCCTTGAGCGGGTCGAAGGGGCGCGGGCCGAAGTGTTCGACGGCCCGACCCGTGTCGCCGATGGGATGGGCAAGTCCAACTTCGGCGTGACTGCGATCGGCCAATCGCTGGTCAAGACCTTCACCGTCCGTAACTCGGGCACCGCCGATCTGCATCTGACAGGGCCGATTGCGTTACCGACGGGGTTCAGCCTCGAGGCGAACTTCGGCGCCACGACGCTGGCCCCCGGCGCCTCGACCACCTTCGCAATCCGCTACGGTGCGGCCACTGCCATGGCATCGGGTGAGATCGCCTTCGACACCGACGACGCCGTTCAGGGTCGCTACAGCTTCAATGTCACCGGGGCGACATCGAAGGGTGGCAAGGTCATCGACGATGGGGAGTCGGGCTTCGTCGCGACCGGGAATTGGGTGTTCGTCGCCTCGAACTATAGCTTTCGCGACGACTTCGGCTACGGCGCCTCCGCCGGCACCAACGGCTCGTCCACCGCAACCTGGACCTTCGAGAACCTGACTCCGGGGCAATACCTGGTCGCGGCCACCTGGGAACCCCTCATCAATCGCGCGACCAATGCCCCTTATACCATCCTGGATGGGGCGACGGCCGTGGGGACCGCGACGGTCAATCAGCGGTTGGCCCCCGGTGACTTCAGCGATTCCGGAGCGTCGTGGCGTGGGTTGGGGATCTACACGGTCACCGGCAACAGCCTCTCGGTCCGGCTGACGGACTTGGCCGATGGTTATGTCATTGCCGACGCCATGCTCCTCGAGCGTGTCGGGAACGTTCCAATCGCTGCCAACGACTCGTACACCATTGGCCACGACCACTCGCTCGATACGTCACCTCTCGCCTCCCAATTCGGCGGTTTCACCGGTAGCAGGCGGGGTGTCCTCGACAACGACTCGACTCCAGCAGGACGCGAATTAACCGCCACGCTGGTTTCCGGGCCGGGACATGGCACCCTCGGATTCAACGGTGATGGGACCTTCACCTACACGCCCAACGCCGGCTACATCGGCGTCGACTCATTCACCTACCGCGCCAACGACGGCCTCGCCGACAGCGAGGTGGCCACCGCCACGATCTCCGTCACCGAGAACGCCCCGGTCGCGGTCGGCGATCGCTACTCGCTACGTCACGACGACACGCTGACGATCACGGCTGTCGACACCGGCGACTACGGCCCTCCCATCCCCAGCGGTGTGCTTCTGAACGATTCGGACGCCGACGGCGACTTGCTGACCGCGGTGCTAGTGGCGACCGTGCAGCACGGCACGCTCGCCTTGAACGCCAACGGGACGTTCACGTACACGCCCAACGCCGGCTATACGGGCACCGACACATTCACGTATCAGGCCAGCGACGGCCTTCAGGCCAGCGGTGTCGCGACCGTCACCCTCACCGTGAGCGACCAGGCGCCGACCTCCGTCGATGATGAGTACAACGTGGGACACGACCGCGTCCTGACCGTGTCGGCGGGGGCCGGCGTGCTCGCCAACGACGACCAGGCCTTCCACGATCTCTTGACTGGTACGCTGATCGCCGGCCCGTACCATGGGTCACTGAGCTTCAACGCCGACGGTTCCTTCACCTACACGCCGACGGCCACCTTCGTCGGCGACGACAGCTTCACCTACAAGGCCAACGACGGACTCAACGATAGCGCGGTGGCCACCGCGACGATCCACGTGATGGAGCATGCCCCGGTCTCGCGGAGCGACAGTTACACCATCGCGCATGACCATGCCTTAGTAGTGAACGGAACCGGCGTGCTCGCCAACGACAACGACGCCGAGCGCGATCCATTGACGGCCATCCTGGTGGCAACCGTGCAGCACGGCACGCTCAGCCTCAACTCCAACGGCTCGTTCACCTACACGCCGGAGGCCGGCTATTGGGGACCCGACAGCTTCACCTACAAGGCCAATGACGGCACCCTGGACGGTGCCATCACGACCGTCTCCATCGCCGTGACGGTGTTGGCACCCATCGCCCGAGACGATCTCTACACGATTTCCCACGACCACACGCTCACGGTCGGGGTGGCCTGAGCGGCGTCTTGTTCAACGACACCGACCCCGACAATCACCCCCTGACGGCCGTGCTCGTGACCTCGACCCAGCACGGCACCCTCACCCTCGGGGCCGACGGCTCGTTCACCTACATACCGGCCGCCAACTATGTCGGCACCGACGCGTTCACCTACAAGGTCACGAACGGAACGGCGACCAGTGTCCCGGCAATCGTGACGATCCAGGTCATCGAGCAGGTCCCGACGCCCGTCATCGACGGCTACACGGTCGGCCACGACCGCACGCTCGCCCTTCCCGCCGACAGCGGCGGCGTCTTGGGGAACGACACCGACGCCGACGGTGACGGGCTTTCGGCCGTGCTCGTGACCTCGACCCAGCACGGCACCCTCACCCTCGACGCCAGTGGCACGTTCACTTATACGCCGGCCACCGGCTACGTCGGGACCGACACATTTACCTACCGGCCCAGCGACGGCCTCCTTGTCGGCGATGTGACCGCGGTGACGATCGTCGTGACCGAGCAGGCGCCTGTTGCACGCTCCGATCGCTATTCCCTGCCACGCGACCACACCCTCGACGCCACATACCGCGGCGTCCTGCTCAACGATACCGACGCCGATGGCGACACGCTCACCGCCACGCTCGTCGCCACGACGCAGCACGGCACGCTCGCCTTCAGCGCCAACGGCTCCTTCACCTACACCCCCGCTTCTGGCTACGCCGGTACTGACACGTTCAGCTACACCGTCAGCGATGGCCTTCAGGCCACCGCCGCCACCACCGTCACGATCACCGTCACCGACTTGCCCCCCACGGTCCAGAACCTCTCGTATACGATTCCGCCCGACCGGCCCCTCGGCCTGACCGCCGACAAGGGCCTCCTCGCCCGCGCCACCGACCCATATGGATATCAGCTCACGGCGGCCTTGGTCTCGTCACCGTCCCACGGGACGCTGACGCTCAACGCCGACGGCTCGTTCACCTATACGCCCGCCGCCGGGTTCACCGGCTCCGACACCTTCACCTACACGGTCAGCGATAGCCTGAACGCCAGCGCCCCAGCAACGGTTTCCTTCTACGTCGTCGACGAGCCGCCGTACGCCGGCTATGGGGGCGACGGCTTCGCGGTCAAGCCCGGCGAGACCCTGACCACGACGGCCGCCAACGGCGTGCTCTCCTTCGCCAGCGATCCCTACGGATACGAGATGACGGCGACGCTCGTCACGAATCCGGCCCATGGGACGCTGACGCTCAACCCCGACGGCTCGTTCACTTATACACCCGCCGCCGGGTTCACCGGCAACGACAGCTTCTCCTACACGGTCAGCGACGGCCTGAACACCAGCGACCCCACCTCCACCTGGATCAACGTCTCCGAGGACGCTTGGGGAGGCGACAGTGGCGGAGGAGGCGGAACCGAACCGGCCGACACGAAGCCACAGGCCGGAAGTGACGGTTACGAGATCGCCCCGGGACAGACCCTGCTCACTCCGATCGGCCAGGGAGTCTTGGGCAACGACAGCGATCCGGGCGGCCTGACGCTGACCGCGACGCTGGTGCAGACCACCCAGCACGGCACGCTGGTCCTCCATGCCGATGGATTGTTCTCATACTCGCCCGACCCGACCTACGTCGGCGACGACCACTTCACCTATCAGGCCGGGAACGGGACGGACGCCAGCCAGACCACCACGGTGACGATCACCGTCACCCCGCACGCGCCGGGGGGCCTGCTCGCCGGCGGCGTCGGGTTCCACGGCACGGGGCAAACCGCCTCGGTCGGTTATGGCGCGGTCACCAGCACCGGCAACCCGTGGGACAGTGAAGAGGAGAACAACGGCGACCCCGATGGTGGGATCTCCGACAACTTCGCGCCGACCTTCTCCGGGCCGGGACTCGAGGGGCCGGGCCAGTACGCCGCGGAGTTCCACGGCACCGGTTCCCAGGCCGCCTCTTACTTCGGATCGAACAACGTCGTACCGACGCAAGCCTCGTTCCGAGGCGGCTCCTACGGCCTGGGGGGCTACTCCAGTTGGGGAGGCTTCGGCTGGGGCTACGGCTGGGGCGGCTACTACGGCTTCGGCTACGGCCTCGGCTATGGCTTCGGCGGCTGGGGCGGGTACGGCTACGGCTACGGCTACGATTACGGCTGGGGCTGGGGCGGTTGGGGGTGGTGGGGCAACCCGTCCGGCTCCTACTCCTACGACGATGGCAACGGCAATTCCACGACCTGGACCTGGAGTTACTCCTGGGGCAGTGGCGGCTGGTCGGGAAGCGAAAGCCTGACCAACACCGTCTCGACCGACACCGTCGAAGGCCACTCCTCGAGCTCCTGGAACTGGTCCAGCGACGGCTCGAGTTCCAGTTACGACGCCCAGTCCGAGGGGTCCTTCAGCGTCGACAGCCACACCAGTTCCTCCTCCGCGATCGGCTCCGACGACTTCGAGCAGCACTCGACCTCCTCCTGGTCGTCGCACTACCAGTCCCAGGCCAGCTACAACTACGAGGACGGCACCAGCTCCCACAGCGGATCCAGCGACAGCCACTACGAATCGTTCGCCTCCTACATCCAGACCCACACGCAGTCGACCCAACAGGGTTCGGGCAGTTACACCCGCACCGGCCAGACCTCGCGCACCGACGACAGCAACAGTTCCGGCAGCGGCGGGTCCGACAACCAGGGCCACTGGAACGACACCTGGGACTCGACCTCGTCGTCCACCGGTTCGTCAGTCTACAGCGACGACAACAGCGGGGAGCGGTCCCTCTCCGCCGGGGGGACCGAGACCTACGCGACCAACCAGTGGTCCAACGACCAATACAGTCGTTCGAACTCCGACAACGGCTCGACGAGCGACGGCATCACCAACCGCACCACCGCGGCCACCGCCAAGTCTGGCGGCGAACGCGGCGGAGCCTCGTCCAGCACGCGGAAAGGGGTGCCCTTCGGCTCCTCCTACGACTGGGGCCAGAACGCTCAATACGTCGACGGTACGGAAGATGTCACGCAGAGCAGCGGCTGGTCCTACCACTACACGGATCGCTCCAGCAGCGGCTCGCAGACCTCCTCCAACGTAACCACCAGCTCGTCGGGTACGACCCACTCCGACTACGGCGACGACGTCTCGATCACCGACATCAGGGGGACCGACCTGTTCGGCGCGACGACCGTCGACGAATGGACGGGGCGGAATTCGCAGTACGACGGCTCGGAAAAGTATCATGTCCACAAAGAATACTCGGACCGATACAACAACAAGAGCTCGAGCAGCTCGACCAACGACGGTCAAGGCGGGTCGACGAGCCAATCCCATAACGAGCACACCGACCAGGGCGAGGAGGGCTGGTCCGCGAACGTCCAAGGAAAGCTGACATTCTCGATGACGGCGACCGACCCCAATACCGGGGACACGATCTGGGATATCGGGATTGAGAATTACGTCCAGGATCAAGCCATCGCCGCGACCTTCGCCAACAAGAATTCGACCGACTCGTCGTCAACCAACGGCTCGGGGAGCTATTCCAACGATTCCTCGCAGACCAGCGGCGGCTCGGACAGCCAGTCGCGGGGCGATCAGATTAGCCATCGCTATGGCTCAACATCAGAGAACCCGATGACCGGGGACATCAGCAACCTGGGCGGTTCGGGCACCTCCAACCTCCGCGTGAGCTACCGCGACAGCTACACAAACCGGCGGACGAGCAACGCCACCGAGGAAGGGTCGAGTTCGTCGTCGACGCACACCGACGAGGGTGAAGGCAAAGCGTCGTACGTCTCCAGGGGAACCGAGACGACGAGCACGATGTTGACCGACCCCTTGACGGGGGATTTCAGCAGCGATAGAGCCACGAGGAATTTCACCGAGAACGATCGCTCCACGGAGAGTTTTACCAACGAGAGCTCGGCGGCCACGAGTACAGACAGCAACTATGAGACTGACAGCTCAGTCAGTTCCTCGCACACGGACAGCGGCTCGAATACGACCAATTCATGCAATCAATATGCAAATTTAACGTTATTCATGTTGGGGAACGGCCAGGAAACAAACGTCGACTCGGGCAATTCCGACCACAAGGAAACCTCCAACAACGAATTCAGCGACGAAACGTCGGAAACTGTGACGAAACATAATGCCGAAGTCGTCTCCGTCACGAGAAGCGCCAGTCACTCCGACAGCGGCTCGGATTCTTCGTCGTTTCACGACCAGTGGACCAGCCAGTTGTCTACGGTTTCGAAGTACGGCCTGGCAACAGAAACTATTTCCGATTTCTACAATCGCCTCGATTTATTTACGAATCAACACGACAACAATTCATCTAACGACGAAGTGATTTCGGACGGTGAGATCGTCTCCGCGACCACGACCACAAGGCACTCCGACAGTGGATCAAACTCCTCCTCCTCGTCCGAGCAGGGGACCAAATCGTCTTCGGCCTCGTCGTCGGACGGCTCAAGCCTGAATTCCTCCACTCGCACGTTCACTGAGGAGAAGACATCGAGCGGTCAATCCGATAACCAATCCGCGACCGAGACCGTCTTGGCCCATGGAGAGATGGTCTCGG
This sequence comes from Singulisphaera sp. GP187, assembly GCF_900129635.1. Lineage (GTDB taxonomy): Bacteria > Planctomycetota > Planctomycetia > Isosphaerales > Isosphaeraceae > Singulisphaera. The sequence continues at coordinate 1,084,586 of NZ_FSRB01000001.1, forward strand.
CGAGCCGCAGCATCAGTAGCAGCGACAGTGGCTTGAGCGACACGAGCCACCATGAGCAGACGACAGGCATCGTGGCCACTCCCACGTTCGCACTCACGCTGAACACAGCCTGGGACAGCAGTTCAAGCGATCAATACGACGATCAGAGCCAGCAGGTCGATAGTGACCAGGACGGCATGACGAGCAGCGCGAGCACCGAGAGTCACTCCGTGTCGAAGATCGAATCTTCAAGTGCGACTGAGAACGGCAGTTTCGAATTCTCATCCCCTACGGATAACGGCACGGAGAACGTTTCTGGGGTATTCACCATCAATGAAATCTCGAATGGCACCTGGATCGAAACATCGCAATACGAGAGCAACGACGACGACGGGGTGGTCACGGGAAGCATGACCACGAGCCTCGACCAAACCGGTTCCGATACATTCAATCAGTCGATTCAGGGCTCTTACACATTTGCCGGAATCAGCGCAGGTGAAAACAACCATGCTGGATCGGGCAGCTTCGTCCAGAGCGGCGGTACGACGAGCAGTTTCGCCCTCCACGACCTCTCAAGCATGACCATCGATTCCACGGGAGTGCTCAGCGGTACCGACGTCTCGACTTTGGACAAAAACGAGAACTGGACCAACAGCCGCCAGGACACTGTTGAACTCGAGACGGACGGCGCTGGCACCGACCAGGTCTGTCTCAATACTCAGGATTCAGGCACGCTCACGAGCCACGAGATGGATTCGATGGCCGGCACTACGGACGACTTCCAGGAGCATGTCAGCACGACCGTCCTGATGTCGGATACCGGAACCCTCTCAGGGAGCGACTCCGGGTCGAACTTCGAGGTGACCACGGCCGATGATTCCTCGCTGACGACGGTCGTGAGCGATCCGGCGGATGGATCCGACAGCGCGACGTTCAGCGGCGGCCCCATGACAACGCAATCCGGGACGCTGACACCCGGTCTCGCCGTGGCGTTCCAAGCGGCTCCGCTTCAAAACGGCATGCAGGCCGTTTTCGGGGCTCTGGGGATCACAGGTGGGCCCCCCCATCTTCGTTCGTAAACGGCAGTTCGGAAGGCTCATACAGCCTCTCGACGTCCTCTGCAATGGGGAATCCCTCGGGCGAGTCTAGCGGTACGCAGAGCTTGGAACCGGAGGACGGACCGTCGATGAAGGCGGCTCCGAATCCCGGCTTCCTGGGAGGACTCTGGATTGACGTCAAGACGTGGGTCAACGATCTGGTCTTCAAGGATGCCATGGCCGACAAGGAGCAGGCCAAGACCTGGCAGGACCGGGTCGATGCAGAGCGTCGGCGCAACCCGGTGAACATCGTGATCAACCGTCTGGTCAAGCCCGCGGTTCAAGGCGTCTACGACTCGGCGACGGCCACGATCAACTCCTTGCTCCATCCCATCACCGCGCTCCAAGGCGTGACGAACGGGGTTTATGTGATCCTCACCGACCCGGCCGGGGTTGGCGAAGCGGTCTACATGAAATATGAGGACTTTAGCAAACTCAGTGCGATCCAACAGAATGACTTGGTCGTGAGTTTCGCTGGTGGTATGATCTTCGATGCGGTAACGGGCAAGTACGCTCCTGTGGCTATGAGTAAGGCTTTGACAGGGGCGAACACGGGCGCCACTGTCGTTGGCAAAGCGTTCTCAGAAACAGCCAAGGAATTGCAGAGAGGCGGCTCCGTCTACGCCAGCTCCGGAATCGCAGGCCAGGGTGACGTCTTCTACCAAAAGCTGGTCGCCCAAATCAGAGAGATTCAAAAGGGGAAGCTGGCCGAAGAGATTGCGGCCGCAACAGAAAGCGGGAGAGGCGTTCATGCTCCAAACAACGTTTCGTCCGGCCTAACAATCGAGCCTGTCGAACGCATTGGAGTTGGAAAAGTTGGACGAGACTTCGTTCGCAATGCCGAGGATGGACTCCCTCGCTTCGAAGCTCGCCTGCTCGATGGTGATAAGACTTTGAGCATCGGATGGACTGACAATATTCCTCGCACAGCCGTTCGCCTCCGTGAAGTTCAACAACTCGCTGGTGGTCCTGGTTCCTTCACTCGAATAACCGGCCTTGCCTCAGCCGAATTTGAAGCCTCAGTCCGGGCAGGAACTTTCGATCTCGGCAACGCTGGAGAAATGCTTGGCAAAGCTCTCGGCGGGAAGTGGAATGTCAGGTTGGTCCCACGTGCTGGCCAACAAGGAGTGTTTGATGTCGTTGCCGAATTGATTGGTGGTTAATCATGAAAAATGAAGAAGTTAAAATTTGGTGGCCGTTTCCATTGCCACCTTTAGATCGCCAAACTCAAGAAGTGAAGGTCAAGATTGATTTCCTTGAAGAGGCAAATCGGAATGGCCTTAGATCGTATGTAGAGCAGGATGATTGCGGTGCAATTTCGCCTGAAGGGAGGGAAGCCTGCCTTGTGTGGAGGGGAAAGTGTCGTACGGAACTGCTTCTGATTCGTGAGGCTATTGTCGAAAGTAGAAAGCTATTCGCCAATGCTTCCGAAGGCGTTGCATTCCGTCAAGCGTCAGCCGAAGCGTTGGCCTGGCTACTTTCGTCGACATCGTTGCCGGAAGCGGAAATTCCGGGGCAAGAATAGCCGGTTTCCTTACACGGACAAAACCACCAACCCCGTCTACCCTCCAGGGGAAGAAAAGGGAAGTGGACAAGTAGCCAGGCACCTAAAGAGGATAAGACGGGGAGCCTGGGCAATCCGTCAAGCCGAGCGAGTGGGCACCCAGCTTCGGGGAGCAAGGACATGCATTGCACTCGGGATCCTGGCATCAGAATCTGGTAGATTTCTCCGATTCACCTAGGAGACTCAACCATGACGATCGCTCGCGCCCATCTCGTCGACCCCGACGTCACACGTTGGTATCACTGCGTCACGCGATGCGTCCGACGCGCCTTCTTGCTCGGTGAAGGCGGCTCGGACCGCAAGCAGTGGATCGAAAGCCGGCTCCAGGAGTTGACCGGCCTTTTCTCCATCGCCGTCGGCGGGTTCGCCGTGCTCGACAACCACCTCCACGTCCTGGTCCGACTCGACCCGCAACGCGCCGGTACCTGGTCCGACGAAGAGGTCGTCCGTCGCTGGGGGCGGCTCTTTCCCCCACGCGATCAAATGCGACTGCCACTTGAAGTCTCCCAGAACTGGGTCGAGGGACGGCTCAAGGATGAAGGCTGGGTGGCCACCGCACGCCAGCGTTTGCAGAGCTTGAGTTGGTTCATGAAGTGCCTCAAGGAACCGCTGGCACGCCTGGTCAATCGCGAGGAAGGGGCGCGGGGAGCATTCTTCGAGGGGCGGTATAAGAGCGTGGCGATCCTCGATGAAGAGGCGCTGCTGGCGACCTGCGCGTACATCGACCTGAACCCGGTCGCTACGGGCATCGTGGCGGCGCCGGAGGCGGGTGAGCACACCTCGATCAAGCAGCGGGTCGAGCACGTCGAGGAACAGGGGTGTGTCGAGACGCTCAAGGCCGCCGAATCGGGGAGCGTGGCCGCTCAGGCGGTATCTTCCGGCCTGGAGGAGTCACTCTGGCTTTGTCCGATCGAGGATCGCCGCGGCTTGGACTCGACGCGTGAGGGGATGGTCGAGGGCTTCACACTGGGGAACTATCTGTTACTCGTCGAATACACGGGCCGGCTGTTCCGGGAAGGCAAGGCGTCGATCTCGGGCGAGCTGGCCGGGGTGTTCGCTCGATTGGGGAGCGATGGCGAGTCGTGGTCGGCGCGGCTGTTGAAGTTGAGTCGTGGCCGGTTGCTGGGGCGGTACTTCGCCTCGAGTCGGCAGCGATTGCGTGAGGTGGCCGACCGCCTGGGGCTGCACCACCTGGCGAATCTGGGTGGGTGTCCGGCCCGCACGTAAGACTGTGATGGTTTGCCGGAGGAGTCCACAGCCGTCATGCCCCTGGCGACCCCCGGGTGGGGTCAATCAGTTCAACCATGGTCCTTCCGTGGTGTCGACTACTGCGCGAGCGCCAGATGGCCCCGCTTTTCCGCAGTAGTTCCCTACGACCGGCAGCCGGGTAGCCGGAGTGCGAATCCGGCCAAAGGCGGGATCGAGTCGCCGGGGCAGCCCAGTCCGTGCGTGAGAACGGGTTGAAATCTCGAGACGAAACGTTCGTTTCGACGATCTAACATTACTCAGGCCAGTGGCACAATGCATGTCCTTGCTGTTCAAGAGCGGTCGAGACGACGTCAAGCGGTTCGTCAGCAAGGGGCACAGCATCCTGATCGGTGACAACGGCGCGATCGCGATCCAGCTTCAGTTCGGCAAGGCGATCTTCGCCAAAGCCGGGGCTGACGGCCAGGAGATTAGGCCATGAACCAGATCGAACGAATCCACGATGAGTTGGCCAAACGATTCCCCAATCTGCCGATCAACCTGGACGAGCCGGCCAACGAGAAGGGGCCGTGGTTCCTGTTCGCGCAACGGGGTGAGGGGTTGCCTCATCTCGCGATCGAGTGGAGACCGGATCGGGGTTTCGGCGTCTCCACGCCGGGTGACGATGAGTTTGGCATGGGTCCGGACGAGGTCTACTCCAACGCGCGAGAGGCGACGGATCGGGCCGTCGAGCTGATCGAGACAGGAGGCCGATCGGTGCCCCCTGACGCGGTACGCTTGGCGGAACTTCGCCAACGCCAGGGGCTCTCTCAGATCGAGCTTGCGGAACGGGCGGGGATGAAGCAAGCGAACGTCTCGCGGATCGAAAGCCGGGGCGATGTCCTGGTCAGCACGCTGGCGAAGATGGTCGAGGCGATGGGCGGAGAGCTCTCGATCCGGGCCCGGTTCCCCGGGGGCGTGGAGCAGGAGATCGAGATTTTTGGAGAGAAGCGATCGTGACCAAGGCCAACAAGTCCGGCCAAAATAAAGTCCTCCAGGCCCTCGAGTGAGAGATGCTCTGGGGGCTTGACTCCGGCGACGCCTTCGACGGATGGGGGCGGCCGGCTCGGTTCTCGGCGACCCCGCCCACGCCGCTTGCCCGGCCCCGACCTCCGCGGAACGCTCAATTAATCACGTGCCTTAACCTCGCCACATTCTGAACCGGGGATTCGTCCCTGATTCTCGACGCCCCGTCCGGAGGTTAAGGCCCGGGCGGAGCGATTATAGGGCGGTCGGTGGCCATGCACCTGAAGAGGATTAAGGAGGGGGGCCTGGAAAATTTATCGAGGCCAGCGACCAGGTCCCATCTTCACTGAATTCCCCAAGCTTCCCCCACTGAAGTGCCTGGCTACTCTTAAACTCCCGCTCACCTTCAGCGGCAATCGATCCTTCAACTACACCTCCGTTTTCGGCTTCGCCGGTGCCGACACGTTCACCTAGAGCGGCAATCAGTTCAGCCGAGATATCCGAACGTTTCGGATCCGTGGCGAGGACGGCAAGCCTGTCTGATCCCGTCTGGCCGCCGAACGAATGGCTGAACTTCCCGGCCGTTCAATCGGCTCGCGATACCACCATGTTGCGCACACGTTGAATTTTGAAAACAGAATCGCGCAATATCCCAAAGATCAATATTTTATGTCGATTGTCCAGAAAGGTCGATGATGCAGACGGGATGTGCTGACGATGAATTTCAAGGTCTTTTCTCCCATGATTTGCATCATTCTCCTCAATGGACAATTGCAATCTTGCCGCCGCCATGGTTTGATTGGCCGCTCGATTTGACTTCAGCACGGGCGATCGATGAACTTGATCGCCCCTCATCTGTGATGCCTTGCCGCGGTGAAGAGGCCATGGCATGTCATCCTATCGAAATTCTCAGTGGCCATACGGTCGAGTGACGATGCTCTGGCACGGATCACTGAATTTAGTATTAGAGATAATCGAATAAATTATCGATGAGGGCGTGTCAGGCCTCGTCCGGTGTCATTCCTCGCGCCGCCCGGGCCGGAGGCGGACCCCTCACTACACCGAGAGTCCCCCCCAAATGCTGCGCCGTCGATCCGCCGCCGAACGCCGCCAGGCTCGCCGTATTCGATCCCAGCGTAAGTACTTGCCCTCGGTCCAATCCCTCGAACAGCGACAATTGCTCGCATCCTCGATCATCGACGATGGGGACTCCGGCTTCGTCGCCAGTGGGAATTGGGTGCCCATCGCCTCCGCAGGCTATAGCTTTAACGATGACTTCCACTACGGCGCCTCCGCCGGCACCAACGGCTCGTCCACCGCAACCTGGACCTTCGAGAACCTGACCCCGGGGCAATACCTGGTCGCGGCCACCTGGGAAACCCTCAGCAATCGCGCGACCAACGCCCCTTATACCATCCTGGATGGGGCGACGGCCGTGGGGACCGCGACGGTCAACCAGCGGTTGGCCCCCGGTGACTTCAGCGATTCCGGAGCGTCGTGGCGTGGGTTGGGGATCTACACGGTCACCGGCAACAGCCTCTCGGTCCGGCTGACGGACCTGGCCGATGGTTATGTCATCGCCGACGCCATGTTCCTTGAGCGGGTCGAAGGGGCGCGGGCCGAAGTGTTCGACGGCCCGACCCGTGTCGCCGATGGGATGGGCAAGTCCAACTTCGGCGTGACTGCGATCGGCCAATCGCTGGTCAAGACCTTCACCGTCCGTAACTCGGGCACCGCCGATCTGCATCTGACAGGGCCGATTGCGTTACCGACGGGGTTCAGCCTCGAGGCGAACTTCGGCGCCACGACGCTGGCCCCCGGCGCCTCGACCACCTTCGCAATCCGCTACGGTGCGGCCACTGCCATGGCATCGGGTGAGATCGCCTTCGACACCGACGACGCCGTTCAGGGTCGCTACAGCTTCAATGTCACAGGGGCGACATCGAAGGGTGGCAGGGGCATCGACGATGGGGAGTCGGGCTTCGTCGCGAGCGGGAATTGGGTGTTCGTCGCCTCGAACTATAGCTTTCGCGACGACTTCGGCTACGGCGCCTCCGCCGGCACCAACGGCTCGTCCACCGCAACCTGGACCTTCGAGAACCTGACTCCGGGGCAATACCTGGTCGCGGCCACCTGGGAACCCCTCAGCAATCGCGCGACCAATGCCCCTTATACCATCCTGGATGGGGCGACGACCGTGGGGACCGCGACGGTCAACCAGCGGTTGGCCCCCGGTGACTTCAGCGATTCCGGAGCGTCGTGGCGTGGGTTGGGGATCTACACGGTCACCAGCAACAGCCTCTCGGTCCGGCTGACGGACTTGGCCGATGGTTATGTCATTGCTGATGCCATGCTCCTTGTCCCGCTCCCCGGGGCCACCCCGGGCCGGACACTCACCACGATCGAGGGCGGGTCGTCTACGGGCGTCGAGGGGCAATCGCAAACGGTTACGGTCGCCACGTTCCACGACGCCAACCCGTTCGTCCAACCGACCGACTTCACGGCCACGATCGATTGGGGCGATGGGGTTGTGACGACGGGTCACATCGAGCCTGGTATAAGCGGCGGGTTCAATGTTTCCGGAACCCATACGTACACTGTGATCGGCACGCACACGGTCTCCGTTCAAGTCGACGCGATCGCCGGTGGTATGCTCAGCGTGGGCGGGAGCGTCACCACGTCGCCCGCGGCCCCGACCGGCCTGTCGGCCCAGGTCATCTCCGGGGGCCGGATCGACCTGTCGTGGACGAACCACTCCTCGGGCGCAACGAGCTACTCCGTCGAGCAATCACCGAACGGGTCGTCGAACTGGACGCAGATCGGGACGATCACCGGTTCGACAACGACATTCACGGCGTCCGGGCCGTTCTCCGGCGCGACGTCGTACGATTTCCGAGTCCGCGCGGCCGCGGCCGGTGTCTTCTCCGACCCCACGGCGACGACGGTCACCACCCCCGCGTTTCCGAGCCGGCCCACCCTCACTTCAGCCACCGTGCAGTGGGACAAGTCGGTCACTCTGTCATGGACCGACGTGGCGGACGAGACCGGGTATCGTGTGGAGCGATCGGCGAACGACAGCGGCACCTGGACCATCGCCGGCACGGTGGGCGCAGGGGTGACGACCTTCACCGACACGGGGTCGCACGAAGCCCCGCTCTACTCGTATCGCGTCACCGCCACCAATGCGGTTGGTGACTCGGCGGCTAGCGTCCCCATGAGAGTGGCCACGACCAACCCGACGCCGATCAACCTGACGGCCACCCCCGCCGCCAACGACCGGATCAACCTCGCTTGGACCGACACCTCGACGAACGAACTGGGGTTCAGGGTGGAACGCTCGACGGATGGCGTCGCCTTCACCCAGATCGGAACCGTAGCCGCCAATGAAACCTCCTACGCCGCCACGGGGCTGACGAGCGGGACCAACTACCAGTTCCGAATCCGGGCCTATAAGACCGGCGAAACGTCGGCTTATTCGAATGTCGTCAGTGCTTCGACCACCACGATGGTTCCGAATGCCCCCGCCGATCTCGTGGTCACTCCGTCCGTGAGCGGCCGGCTCGATCTGTCATGGCTCAGCACGTCGGATAATCCGCAAGGGTTCAAGATCGAGCGCTCGGCCGATGGAGTGAATTTCACTCAGGTGAACACCGTCCCCACCCCAGGTTTTTCAGACACAGGGCTCACGCCTGGAGTGACCTACTTCTATCGCGTCCGTGCCTACAATAACGCGGGCGATTCCGCTTACTCCGCAATCACCAGCGCGGTCACTCTCCTGCTCAACGCACCGGCCAGCCTCTCCCTAACCGTGATCTCGAGCAGTCGGATCGACCTCACCTGGCGAGACTACTCTAATAATGAGACCGGGTTCAAAGTCGAGTTCTCGACCGACGGTCTGAGCTTCACTGAGTTCGGGACCGCCCCGGCAGGGGTGATTAACTCAGGCTACCCGGTCACCTACCCGGTCACGGGGCTCTCGGCCGGAACGACCTACGTCTTCCGCGTCCGGGCGACCAATAGCCAAGGAGACTCGTCCTATTCCAACGTTGCCTCGGCGCGGACCAGCACCATCCCGACGGCACCAACAAACCTGACTGCCACGGCCGGTGGCAACGACCGGATCAACCTGGCCTGGACCAGTACATCGACGAACGAACAAGGGTTCAAGATCGAGCGCTCGACCGACGGGGTGAGCTTCACGCAAGTGGGGACGGTGACGGCCGGGCAAACCACATACGCGGCGACAGGACTGACTCCTGGGACGACCTACTACTTCCAGGTGCGGGCCTACAACGGCGACGACTCGGCCTACTCCAACACCACCAACGCGCAGACGACGACCCTCCTTCCTCCCGCCCCCTTCGCCTTTAAGGCCGTCCCAGTCTCGAGCAGCCAGGTTGGCGTATCTTGGGTTAATGATTCCAGCGATGTGAATGCCTATAAAGTTGAACGGTCCAGCGATGGTGTGACGTTCACCGAGGTTGCCACGATCTCCGGGCTCGCCACGAGTTATCAGTTCGTTGGCCTGACGGCCCTCACGACGTATACGTTCCGGATCCGCGCTTTGAACGCGGCCAATCTTTCAAGCTCCTCCGTGAGCGTGTCGGCGACGACCACGGCCACCGTCCCGGCTGATCCCAATGGTCTGACGGCCACAGCCATCTCCAACCGCGAGGTCGACCTGACCTGGACGGACAACGCCGACAACGAGCAGTATTACTGGGTCGAGCGTGCGACCAACGGGGGAGCCTTCAGCGAAGGCTACTTGGCCGGGGCCAATCAAACCACGTTCCGGGTCGGGAACCTGGCGGCGGGGACGATATACGACTTCCGGGTGCGGGCGTGGGATGGGGGCAGTAACTACTCCGGGTACACCGCAACGGTCCGCGTCACGACCCTCTCGGTCAACGCACCGACCAGCTTGACCGCCAATGCGACGTCTCCCACTCAAGTCACCCTGAAGTGGTCGCACAACACCTCCGGCGAGCTCGGGTACAAGATCGAACGCTCGACCGACGGTGTCGTGTTCACCCAGGTCGCCACGATCACGAACCAGGGCGCCACCAGCTACTCGGACAACAACCTGGCGGCCGGGGCGATTTACTTCTATCGCGTCCGGACTTACACCTCGACAAGTGACTCGGCTTACTCGAACACCGCGACCGTGACAACGCCGGCCGCCGTACCCCCGAGTCTGTTGTCGGGGGTGGTCAAATCGGGCAGCCGAATCGACCTGATCTGGGGGGACTATTCGAATAACGAGGATGGGTTCAAAGTCGAACGCTCGACCGACGGCGTGAGCTTCAATCAGGTGGGGACCGCTCCGGCGGGGGCAGGTAACTATGGTGCCGGAATCGGCTATTCGGCGACGGGACTCTCGGCCGGGACGATCTATTACTTCCGGGTCCGGGCGTACAATGCCCAGGGCGACTCGACCTACTCGAATGTCTTGATGTTGCGGTCAAGCACGGTCCCGACAACCCCCGCGAACCTGACGGCCACGCCCGCCTCCAGCGTCCGGATCAACCTGGCCTGGACGGACACATCGACGAACGAGCAAGGGTTCAAGGTTGAACGCTCGACCGACGGAGTGAGCTTCACGCAGATCGGAACCCCGGGAGCCGGCGAAACCACGTACCCGGCGACGGGACTGACGCCAGGGACGACGTACTACTTCCGGGTGCGGGCGTCCAATGGCGACGACTCGGCCTACTCCACCATCGCCAGCGCCACGACCCTCGCCAGTGCGATCCCAACGGTCCCGAGCGTCCCCATCAACCTGGCGTTCACGTCCGCCTCCAGTGGTTCGCTCTCCCTCACATGGACGGGTACCTCGGACAACGAGCAAGGCTTCAAGGTCGAGCGTTCCAGCGACGGGGTGAACTTCACCCCCGTCGCCACGACCTCCGCGGGACAGACCTGGTACGGAGATCCCGGGCTCACCCCCGGAACGACTTATTTCTACCGGGTCCGGGCGTACAACTCGGCCGGCGACTCGGGGTACAGCGGCACGGCGAGCGGAACGACCCTTTTCTTGATTGCCCCCACTTCGCTGGCAGCGGACGTCGTCTCGAGCAGCAAGCTCAACCTGTACTGGAGCGATAATTCCAATAACGAGACCGGCTTCCGAGTCGAACGTTCCACCGACGGTGTGAACTTCACCGAGGTCGGGACCACTCCGCCCGGCTTTTCCAGCAACGGTTCCCGAGTGAGCTATCAAGCGACCGGCCTCTCGGCCGGGACGGTTTACTTCTTCCGAGTCCAGGGGTACAACGCCCAGGGGAACTCGACCTACTCGAATATTTGGCGGAGCCGGACGAGTACGGTCCCAACCGCGCCCAGCCATCTGACGGCCACGGCCAGTGGCAACGAGCGAATCAACCTGACGTGGACTGACGAGTCGATCAATGAGCAATATTTCAAAGTCGAGATGTCAGCCGACGGCGTGGCCTTTTCGCAAGTCGGGACGGTGGCGGCCGGCGGCACCACGTACGCGGCGACAGGGCTGACGCCCGGCACCACGTATTCTTTCCGGGTCCGGGCGTACAATGGCGACGACTCGGCCTACTCCAACACCGCCAGCGCGGCGACGACGACGATCGTCCCCGCCGCCCCGAGCGGTTTGACGGCGACGATCGCCTCCAACGTTCAGATCAACCTGTCCTGGCAGGACAACTCGGACAATGAGCAGGGGTACAAGGTCGAGCGCTCGACCGACGGGATCACCTTCACCCAGGTTGCCACGGTCGGCACTCCCTACACGAGTGTGACAGGGCTTGCTCCGGCCACGACCTACTTTTTCCGGATCCGCACCTATAACGGAGCGGGTAACTCGGAAGCCTCGACTACCGTCAGCGCGACCACGGCCGCCTACCCGGTTGCCCCGAGCGGATTGACGGCGACGGTGGTTTCGCACAGCTTGGTCCAGCTCTCGTGGCAGGACCTCGGGAATGAAGCCGGCTACAAGATCGAGCGCTCGCCCAACGGTTCCACCGGCTGGACGCAGGTCGGCAGCGTCGGGGCCGACGTGGTCACTTTTACTGACAGCAGCCTCACGGAAGGGACTTACTACGCGTACCGGATCTTGGCGTACAATGCCGCCGGGAACTCCCCCTATAGTAACAGCTTCGCCACCACTCCCTTGGCGGCCCCCACCAACGCTTCGGCTTCGTTTGCCAATATCAATCGAATTGATGTTGCGTGGGTCGATCGATCCGCGCTCGAGTCGAGCTACTCGATCGAGCAGTCACCCGACGGCGTCACCGGATGGATGCCAATCGGCTCTGTCGGTGCCAACACGGCCATCAGCTCCGTGACCGGTCCGTTCAATCCATCCACGACCTACTACTTCCGCATCCGAGCCTACGGTACGCTGTACGGCTACTCGGGGTATTCCGCGACCGCGATCGTGACGACACCGGCATTCCCGCTGGCGCCGGCGGGCGTGACCGCCACGATATCGGCAGACGGCGGGATCAGCGTATCGTGGTTGGACGTGTCTGGGGAAGCCGGCTACCGTGTTGAGCGGAGTCTGAACGGTTCCAATGGCTGGACGCCGGTCAGCACCGTCGGAGCAGACGTCACGAGCTATGCCGACTCGGGCGTCGCGGAAAACAGTCGCTACTACTACCGGGTGGTCGCGTCCAACACTGCGGGCGACTCCGTCCCCAGCGCCACGGTGAACCAGTTCACGCCATTGGCCACGCCTGGGAGCGTCGCAGCCGCCTTCGTTTCGGGAAGCCGGATCGACGTGACGTGGGCCGACCGCTCCTCGCTCGAGACAAGTTACACGATCGAGCAGTCGCCCAACGGCACCACCGGCTGGCAGCAGGTGTGGACGACAGATGCCAACGTGACAAGCTTTTCGGCGCCAGGGCCGTTCAGCCCAACCACGGCATACTACTTCCGCGTTCGGGCTTTCAATGGGAACATTTTCGCTTCGAGTGGCTACACCGCGTCGGTCGTTGTCACGACCCCGGCATTCCCGCTCACACCGACGGGTGTGACCGCGGTCGGCTCGTCGGACAGTGAAATCACGGTGACGTGGACCGATCTCGCCAACGAGGATGGCTATCGCGTCGAGCGGAGCACCAACGGCGGCAGCACATGGACCATTGCGGGCACCGTCGGCGCAGGCGTCACGACGTTCACCGACACTGGCTTGCTGGAGGCAAAGGCGTACACCTACCGCCTGTTCGCCACCAACGCCGTCGGCGACTCTGCTCCCAGCGCCAACCGCGCCGTGACCACACTGCCCGCAGCCCCCGCCGGACTCTCCGCAACCTTCGTTTCTCCCACGCGCATCGACCTGGCGTGGACCGACCTGTCGTCGGCTGAGTCGAACTTCTACCTCGAACGGTCGCTGGATGGGGCCACGGCTTGGCAGCCGGCGGGGACGACCGCCGCGAACGTGACGACCTTGTCAGTCGCCAATTCCTACAACGGCGCCACCACCTACTACTTCCGAGTCCGCGTCTATTCGGCCACTGGGGGTTACTCCCTCTTCTCGGCGACCGCCAGCGTCACCACTCCGGCGTTCCCCAACGTGCCGACGCTGAACACGGTGGTGGCGCAGTCGGATACGGCCGTCGGCCTCACCTGGACCGATCTTGCCAACGAGGATGGCTATCGCGTCGAGCGGAGCACCAACGGCGGCAGCACATGGACCACTGCGGGCACCGTCGGCGCAGGCGTCACGACGTTCACCGACACTGGCTTGCTGGAGGCAAAGGCGTACACCTACCGCTTGTTCGCCATCAACGCCGTCGGCGACTCTGCTCCCAGCGCCAACCGCGCCGTGGCCACTCTCCCCGCAGCCCCCGCCGGACTCTCCGCAACCTTCGTCTCTCCCACGCGCATCGACCTCGCGTGGACCGACCTGTCCTCCTCCGAGTCGAACTTCTACCTCGAACGGTCGCTGGACGGGGCCACGGCTTGGCAGTCGGCGGGGACGACCGCCGCGAATGTGACGACCTTGTCAGTCGCCAATTCCTACAACGGCGCCACCACCTACTACTTCCGAGTCCGCGTCTATTCACCCACCGGCGGCTACTCCCTCTTCTCGGCCACCGCCAGTGTCACCACCCCGGCCTTTCCCAACGTCCCGGCGATCGGCACGGCCGTGGCCCAGTCGGATACGTCGGTGCTCCTAACTTGGGCCGACGTCGCCAACGAGGACGGATTCCGCGTCGAGCGGAGCGACAATGCCGGCAGCACATGGACCACCGCGGGAACCGTCGCCGCCGGCGTCCTGAGCTTGACCGATACCGGATTGCTGCAGGCGAAGACCTATACCTACCGCCTGTTCGCAACCAACGCCGTCGGCGACTCTGCACCAAGCCCCGTGGTGACTGTGTTCACGCTGGCCGTCCCCCAAGGAGTCACGGTCACCTTTGTCACCGGAAGCCGGATCGACGTACAGTGGATTGACCGCTCGGCCGCGGAATCCGGCTATGCCGTGGAGCAATCGCTCGACGGGTCGACCGGCTGGACCCCTGTCGGCACGCTCGGCGTGGGTGCAACGAGCTTCGCGGTCCCAGGCTCCTTCAGTCCTTCGACGACCTATTATTTCCGCGTCCGTGCCTACGACAGTGTCGGCCACTCCTCGTACTCCTCTACGGCCGTCGTGACCACGCCGGCGATCCCGCTCGCCCCGACCGGCATGACGGCCGTGCCGACCTCGGACACGTCGGTTATCGTCACTTGGACCGACGGGACGGACGAGGACAGCTACCGAGTCGAGCGCAGCCCCAACGGACTGAGCGGTTGGACGCAGATCGGCACGCTCGGCGCAAACCAGACCACGTTTAACGACACCGGGTTGACCGAAGGGACATCCCAATACTACCGGGTGCGGTCGACGATGACCGCCTTCGCCGCCGTATCGAGCGCCAGCAGGTTAAGCCAGGCGACGACGCTGCCGGCACGCCCGACCGGGCTCATGGCGACGGCAGTCAACGGCGGCCAGGTTCGGCTCCAGTGGCAAGATAATTCCCAGATCGAGGCCGGCTATGTGATTGAACAGTGGATCGACGGCGCCTACCAGGACGTCCTGACCGTCGGGCCCGGCGTCACGGACGCGACGATCGCCGGGGCGTTCGGACCGTCGACGACCTACCGGTTCAGGGTCGGCGCGTTCGCGACGGCACCCTTCTCCGGCGTGCAACGCTCGCTGGCTTCCGACGAGGCACAATTCACGACCGGCACGTGGCCCGCGGCGCCGAGCAACCTGACCGCGGCCGCCGTCTCGGACTCCGAGATCGACCTGACCTGGAGCGATAACGCGAGCGACGAGACGGGCTACGACGTCGAGCGGAGCGTCGACGGCACCACCTGGACGCAGATCGCCACGACGCCGGCGGGATCAGGGGGAACGCTCCAGTACGCCGATGGCGGCCTCACCGGCGGGGAGGCCGCGACGTACCTGTACCGCGTCCGGGCATTCAAGAGCGGCGCGGGCGAGTCCGCCTACAGCGATTTCGCCGAGGACACCACGCTGCCCGCCACTCCCACGAACCTCTCGGCGACGATCGTCGATGGCGGCCGGGTAGATCTCACCTGGGTCGACCGATCGACCATCGAGACGGCTTACATCGTCCAGGAGTGGATCGACGGCGATTGGCAGGCCGTGGCGCAGACCGGTGCCGGTGCGCAGGCCATGACCGTGGCCGGCACCTACGAGCCGGGCACGCTGTACACCATCCGGGTCATGGCGTATACAGCCACGAATCTCCTCGAGGCGTATTCCGCGCCGTCGAATCCGGCGACGGTCACGGCACCCGCGTGGCCGGCGACCCCGAACGGCCTCACCACCATCGCCGTCTCGAACACGCGGATCGACCTGACCTGGACCGACAACGCATCGACCGAAACGTCCTACGAGATCGACCGGTCGACCGACGGCGTGACGTGGGTCGTGCTGTCGTCCGCTCTGCCGGCCGGCACGCAGGCCTACAGCGACACGGGGCTCGCCGATGGGACCGAGTACGCCTACCGCGTGCGGGCCGTGAATGACACAGGGGGTTCCGGCTACGCGATCGCCGCCGCCGCCACGCTACCCACGGCCCCCATGAACCTCCAAGTGACGGTCGTCTCGGGTACGCAGATGGACCTGTCCTGGGACGCCTCGGCCTACGCGACCGGCTACATCATATGGATCATGCCCGAGTGGACCGACACCTGGGAAGTCATCGGCATGGTGCCCGCGACCCAGACCACCTACGCCGCGACCGGGTTGGCTGCGGGTGGCACGTATTACGCGTTCGCCGTGGCACCGACGAACAGCAGCGCCGACTCCGCCGTCGCGTACTTCGACCCCCCGACGCAGAACGCGCCGCCGACGGCCACGATCACCTCGGGCACGGGCTTCGCTCCAGTGCTCGGCACGACCACGACCCTGAGCGCGATCGCAACCGACGACGGACCCGCGGGCCAGCTCACCTACTATTGGACGGTCGGCAACACGGGCGGCGACGTCGTCTTCAGCAACAACAACTCCAACGCCGCGGCGAACACGACCGTCACGTTCTATAAGGCAGGCACCTACGCATTCTATGTGAGGGTGACCGATGGCAACGGGCAGATCGGCCGGAGCCAGTTCGCGGTGACGGTCAACCAGACGCTGACTGGCATCGTGATCACCCCAGGCGACGCGGCCATCGTCGCGGGGCAGACCCGGCAGTTCTCCGCCAAGGCGGTCGACCAGTTCGGCGACGACATGCAAGACCAGCCGTCGTTCGCGTGGTCGCTCGGAGCAGGCGGGGCGGGCTTCTTCGACACGAGCGGCCTCTACACCGCCCCGTCGACCGTCGGGGGCGCCACGTTCACCGTCATCGCGTCCGCCGGTGGGAAGTCCGGCACGGCCAACCTCGCGCTCAAGAACCAGAGCGGCGCGTACGTGCAGGCCACCGACGTGAGCAAGGTCAAGGTGTTCGACGATAGCGGCGCGCTCAAGACGACGCTGCCCTTCACCGGCCCGTTCCCGGCGAAACTCACCTTCCGCAACGCGGCGAACATCACCCTGCCCGACGGTTCCTACCTGGACGCCACTCAGCCGCTCCTCGTGCGCAGGAACGCCGCCGGAACTGTCATCCAGAACTACATCACCGGCCACGCCCCCCCCTGGACCGGGATGGTCCTCGACCCGGACGGCATCTCCTTCTGGGCCTGCGACTATAGCTGCTACGTCTACAAATTCAACATCGCCTCCGGGGCCGTGTTGCTGGACTTCTACGGGAGTGGGTCTCTCGGGCAGATGGGCATCCTGAGAGAGCCCCTCCTGGAACTCACCGTCGCCGACCATGCCCTGCCCACGACCAACAAGGTGACGGCCATCACGGACCAGGCGATCAAAGATCTGTACATCACGGAGGACCGCTCTACCCAGAGCGGGGACATCGACCTCAGTGCGTTGTTCGACGCGAACACAAACAAGGTCGGCAAGAAGATCCACCTCACCATCAAGCGGGCCGATGGCTTCGTCGTTGAGGATACCGATTTCGGGAACGGAGCCACGAAGGGGGACGTGGCGCTGCCCATCAGCGCCACCGCCAGGGACTTCGTCGTCACAGCATGGTCGGACGACAACGACAATGGGGCGTGCGACAACGGCGAGGACAAGCGGGTGGTCGACGTCTCCGTCGTCACGCCCTGGACGGTGCAGGGGACCTGGACGGCTGGTGTCGCATCGTTCGTGAAGGCGAACGCCGACGGCGCTTCCCTGAGGCAATTGGCTCTGGACATCACCGGCGATGCCGATGACGCTGGTGTGTATCTCGACATGGGTCCGATCAAGAGGGGCGACCTGATCGACGTGACGCCGCTGCTCGTGGTCCTCGAGCAGAGGGTACGGAACAGCATCGCCGACGCAGCGCTGAGCCCGAATATCTGGAAAAGCGCCAAATTCGGCTGGGCCCCCAGGCGTGGCTATGCCGTCACCCAGATGGGCGAGGCCCAGCTCGACAGCCTCTTTCACGACGGTTGGACCGGACCCAAGATCGCGTTGAATTGCCTGTGGATGGCCCAGACGTTCTGGGCGCGAGGTGTCCAGACGTCGCTTAAGCCAGGCGAATTTGACAAGCTCATCAAGACCCCGGATGATCTCTACAAGACTTACAAGAAGGATATCTCCGGCACGCCCATCGGTATGCTCCAACGCGGAGATTGGGCAAATTTCAACAACGCGCCCGGCTGTCCGAACCCGGGGTGGACCAACGAGAACGCGATCGTGCTCGGGAGGGACTCCTTTTTCGGCTGGGACCTCGGCGAGAAGACCGAACTCGGCATTAGACAAAGCTTGCTCACGATTTACGACAGGGCCGTCGATGCTACCTACCCGCGGGGGCTGCAATGGATCAACCATACCAGCCTCTATAAGGTTCCCGGCTACCAGGGACAGGCCTGGTCCGTGGACATCCCGAAGCTGGGTCAGGCCATCTTCGGGCTGAGGACCGGCCAGTAACACTTTCGGAGTTTGTCCATGTACCAATTTACTAGCCCCCGCGTTTCGCGGCGGCGCCTCTCCTGGCCCGCTCTCGCCACCCTCGCGGTTACGATGCTGACCGGCTGCGCCGCATGTCAACGTGGTCCGGCGGTCGACTGGGACTCACCCCGGATGCGCGAGATCGAGAGGGTATGGCGGTCGCTGGAGGACGCGTATGACAAGGGCGACGAAAGGAATCCTGACCTCCCGAAAGTCCAGTACGAGGAGCACCTCCAGTCGGTTGACCGGCTCTTCCGGACGCGACTTTCCGACCAGAACCTCTGCGAGCTCGCCGTCTCACCGAAGCTCCCACCCGTCCCCGAGGACCAGAACACCTTCGCCTACGCCATGCTCACCTTCATGGTGAAGGAGTTGGTGCAGTCGGGAGGTCGACGGTGTCTGGTGGATCTTCTCGCTAAGCGTTGCCCAGGCCGCATCCACGGGTCCGAGACCGTCGAGTTTTATCTCGCCTTCCACGGGGAGAGGCTCAAGGACCCGATACTTGTCCTCGGTGAGGCTTACGCGAAGTGCCGCGTGCCGGAGGCGCGCCATGCCCTGGTCGCCTCCGTCCGCCGCGGCTTCGCCGGCCTCGGAATCCGCGGCAAAGATGACGCGGTTTTCGTCGAGAACGCAATGCAATGGTACAAGAAGGAGAAGGGCCATCTTGTCGTCAACGCGAGCTACCCGACGAACGAGACCGTTCCCGGGGGAATCTCCTTGACCGACTCTTACGAAAAGGACCCCGGGCTATTCGACCATCCGTCGCCATCGCGGGAGCCGTTGTTCAAGAAGATGGCTGTCCCGCCGGGAGGGCCGAAGAACGGGGGCGAAGACCCGGGGCCTTAGACCGGTTTCCGTTGGAGCGTGGCGGCCTTGCCGGGTGCGTGCAATGTACCACCGATTGACGACAGACTCCTTGCCATCAGGACCGAGGGCCAAGAGCCATTCTCCCCGGATTTTTGGGCCCTTGGCCCTCGGTCTTGTTTTGCACACCATTGTCAGTAAAGATGGCGTGTCTCACGCACTCGAGCCGGGCAGCCGCCGCAGGTAATCGATTGGGGACGAATGATAATTTCCAAACTTTACCAAACCTATCGAGGTCAGCGATGAGGCTGTCCCGCGCGCGGCTTGCGGTGAAGCGGGCGATGGTCGCGGTCGCTGTTCTGTCAATTACCCCGGCGGTGGGGCACTCGCGCGGGCAGGAAATATCCTCCTTGCCAGCGCAAATCGCTGCCGCCCAGGAGCGCCACCAGCGGGCCGTCGAGCGATACCGTCAAGAGCGCCCGGCTGCGGTCCGTGCCGCAGCCAGGGCGTGTTATGAAGAGGAGAGGCGCCGGGACCTCGGCGATCTCTTGGACCGTGCCGAGAGGTTCCCGGATGATCCGGCTGCCGTGCAGGCGATCCAGTTTGTGATCACGGCCGACCTCGTCGGGTCGATAGGCGTGCTGAATCGGGCGGTCGACCTTCTCGCACGGGACCACGTCCGCCACCCGGGCATCGGGTCGTATTGCCAGTTTCTATCGCTGACTTATCATGCGGCGTCCGTGGAAACGTTTATCCGCGCGGTCCTCGCGAAGCACCCGGACCGCAAGGACCGAGCCGGGGCTTGTCTCGCGCTCGCTGAGATGCTGCAGATCAAAGCCCACATGGCGCGACACCTCCGCAAGTACCCCGAACAGATCAAATCCTACGGGGAAGACCACGGGGCCGAGGCGATGGCACGCTTCCTCCGGGAGACGGCCCCCGACGCGATCGAGAAGGAGGCCGAGGCGGTGTTCGAACGGGTCGTGAACGAGTTCGGCGGCCTGCGCGCGACGCAACCCCCGCGATCCTTCGGCGAGATCGCCGCGGGCGAACTGAACGCCCTGCGCCACCTCCACATCGGCCAGGTCGCCCCTGACATCGAAGGGGCCGACATCGAGGGGAAGCGGTTCAAGCTGAGCGACTTCCGCGGGAAGGTGGTGCTGCTGGTCTACTCGGGCGAGTGGTATCCCGAGTGCACGGAGATGTACGCGGTGCAGCGTGCGCTCCTGGCACGCTATGCAGGTCAGCCGTTCGCGGTGGTGGACGTGAACACGGACCAACGCCCGGACAAGCTCCGGGCGTCGATCGAGGCGGGCCGGGTGACCTGGCGCTGCTGGTGGGATGGCGGCCCCGGCGGCCCGATCGCCACGCATTGGGCCATCAGGAATTATCCGGGCGTCTTCATCCTCGATGCCAAAGGCATCATCCGCCACCGGGACGTTCGAGGAGAAGGCATAGACGAGGCGGTCGGTGAGTTGATGGCGAAAGCGAAGGAGTGATGGAACTGAGCGCGTAGAAGGGGTTCTTGCGGGCGCGGAGGAGCAAGGAGGAGGAGCAAGGAGGAGGAGCAAGGAGGAGGAGCAAGGAGGAGGAGCAAGGAGGAGGAGCAAGGAGGAGGAGCAAGGAGGAGGAGCAAGGAGGAGGAGCAAGGAGGAGGAGCAAGGAGGAGGAGCAAGGAGGAGGAGCAAGGAGGAGGAGCAAGGAGGAGGAGCAAGGAGGAGGAGCAAGGAGGAGGAGCAAGGAGGAGGAGCAAGGAGGAGGAGCAAGGAGGAGGAGCAAGGAGGAGGAGCAAGGAGGAGGAGCAAGGAGGAGGAGCAAGGAGGAGGAGCAAGGAGGAGGAGCAAGGAGGAGGAGCAAGGAGGAGGAGCAAGGAGGAGGAGCAAGGAGGAGGAGCAAGGAGGAGGAGCAAGGAGGAGGAGCAAGGAGGAGGAGCAAGGAGGAGGAGCAAGGAGGAGGAGCAAGGAGGAGGAGCAAGGAGGAGGAGCAAGGAGGAGGAGCAAGGACATGCATTGCACTCTGGATCCTGGCATCAGAATTTTGTAGATGTCGCAGATTCACCAAGAAGACTCAACAATGACGATCACTCGCGCCCATCTCGTCGACCCCGACGTCACACGTTGGTATCACTGTGTCACGCGATGCGTCCGACGCGCCTTCCTGCTCGGGAAATAAAGACAGCCATGTAGGAATCGGTCAAAACGAGGGCGGGCAGCCTGGGGACGAAGTGGCCCCTCCCGGCCA
Source organism: Singulisphaera sp. GP187 (assembly GCF_900129635.1). Lineage (GTDB taxonomy): Bacteria > Planctomycetota > Planctomycetia > Isosphaerales > Isosphaeraceae > Singulisphaera. Next base: position 1,105,962 of record NZ_FSRB01000001.1, read on the forward strand.
GGAATACTGGCGGTTTGTTCAGATTCCGGGGACGAACCGCGGGCCGATGGACCATCTCTGTCGCTGCAGATCACGCTCGCCACACTGGTCATATCAGGGGAGTGACCCCACACAGCCGGATCCGACGTTGGTGATCGGACAGAGCGCCACGCTTTAACCACGGCTTTGCGCCACGGGGACATTCGACGTTATTCGGTCCCTCGGCCGGGTCGTCACTCTGTGGGATCAGGCTCCCCTGACACGCTCGATGGTAGCAAATTCACCCCCAGCTTCGCCAAGACCGCGGGGAGAATTTCGCCCAAAAGTTGCGGACCGGTTCCCCGCTTCGACCGGGGCCGCGACAGTTCCTCGGTCAGCGGGACCGCCTCCGACCGATGCTCCGATCGGGGAAGCTGGCACACCGCCGAATCCAAGATCAACATAGTACGTGCACAATCAACATTGTGTTCGTTCAAAAATTTGATCAGTTTTTCAAGAACATAATGCCGATGCTGACAGCTCGGGTGGCGGTAGACCGATTGCCCCGCCACCATCTGGTAGGCGATCCGGCAGAATCGGCCGCCGACCTTGACATGGATGTCGCGCGGATCCTTGCCACTCAATCGCCACTTGGCGGCTTGGATCCTGAAATAATCATTACATGTGATCAAATTGTCGGCGATCCGGAGGATCACTTCGCGGAGCGAGTGATTGCCGCGGCGCACCAACGCCCCGTTGCTCCGGTCGACGGTGTCGCTTTGATACCGCGAGGGAAACAGCCCGGCGCGGCCGGTGATCGAACGGGCTTTGGGATAACGGCCGATCGGCCCCATCTCGCCAGCGAACTCGGCGGCGGTCGCCACGTTGATCCCCGGAATTCCCAGCAACAGCACGTAGGGGGTGCGAGCCAGGAACCCGGCGAGATCCCCTTCGACGGTCCGGATGGCCTCAAGCTTGGTCATCCGATCTCCATCAAGTGACATGAGCAACCGCAGATGACTTGGCGATTGCGAATGTTGTGCGGGAGCCGCCTTGGACCAGGCGACGATCTTCTCGACGGTCTTCAGATGCGGATGGAATCCCGCCTCACGAAGCCGCCTGAGGAGCCCGAGGACACCGACCTCGAGAATCGCGTCGGCCGATTGCAAGTTCTTGACGATCCAGAGCGGCAGTGGGCTGTCAAACGGATCAATGACCGCACTAAACCCTGGCATGATCAATTGAAAATGGTCGTGAATTTGGTTTCGAAGTGTGACGTTCTTGGTGACAAGATCGCGGCGATGACGAGCCAGGAGTTGGAGGTCAGCGTAGAGGGGGTCGGGTTCGTGCTCGAGGAGTCCGAAACCGTTGACCGCCGCGCGATGGATGGCGGAGAGGTCGGTGTCATCGGTTTTATTGCCGGGATCGGCGGGCTGGCGAAATTGCTTGGTGGCGAAGGGATGGACGATCCGGACCTCAAAGCCAGCCGCCTGGAACGCGGCCTGGACCGGCAGGTGAAACCGCCCCGTGCGTTCGACCACGACGATCACCACCCCGAGCCGAAGCCGCTGAGCCGCCGCGTGGACCGCCTGAATCGCTGCCTCGAACCCCCCGCGATCGTGGTTGATGACCGTGGGAGGGAGCAGGACCGTCCCATAGAAATCGGCCAGCAGGAACTTGGATCGAGCCTTGGCGCAATCGATGCAGACGATCCCAAACCGTTCTGGGCCCACGGCTTGCACTCGGGGATGCAAGGTTCCCGTAGGCTTCTGAATCTCGTGGGAGCGACGATGCCGCCTGGAAGCAGTGCGAGTTGCCATGCGAATGGACCTCCAAGAAAGGACCGGGAAGAAATCCCACTCCTACTATGGAAGTCTTTATGAGCCAGAGAGTTAAGAGTTATTCTCTCTGATTTGCTACATACCAGGGGGACATAGCAATAGTGTTCGGCACCCCGTTTGCTCAGTGGGTTCGGCCCGAGCGAGGACGCGTCGGCGGCGTGAGGAACTCGCTCTCAGTGGCCTGGGACGAGCCGCCGACTCCAGAGAATTGCAAACCACCGCGCGGCAGCGAACGCCGCGGGTTCGGGAGGCGAACCGCGGGTGTTACACGTCCGCAGGCTTTAATTTGCTAATATGGTTAAGAAGCTCCTCAAGGCTCGCCCAGCCCGCGAAATACAGGCAGATCATCTCGTAAGACCGGAGCGTCGGCTTGCGGCCCGTCCACAGGCTGATCAGGAGGCACGCAATGATCGCACAGTACGCCTGGATCTCGATCCCCTTGGGATGCGTACTCAGCAGGTGGCGACAGCCGAGCACGTGCTTGAAAAATCTAAAGAAGAGGAGCAAGGACATGCATTGCACTCGGGATCCTGGCATCAGAAGCTGTTAGATTTCTTGGATTCACCCAGGAGACCCAACCATGACGATTGCTCGCGCCCATCTCGTCGACCGCAACGTCACACGTTGGTATCACTGCGTCACGAGATGCGTCCGACGAGGGCGAGGGTTGGTGGCCAGGCACCAAAAGTGAGTAAGGCGGGGAGCTTGGGTGATCCCTCGAAGTCGGCGATCAGGCGTCTATCTTTACTGAATATCCCAGACCTCTCCACTGAAGTGCCTGGTGACTTTTGCCCCCCGTGAGGCGGGATTGGGGCTCGGCCGCGAGTCAATTTTGAGGATCGGACAACCTGAGGCCGAGGGGGACAGCCGCGTTTCGCGCGGATGCATTCTCAAGAAGTCGCGAGCCTCGATTCGCGCAAGGCGGTGAGTTTCGGTGATGTTCGGCTTGGCGGATCGTGGGATCAGCCTTTGGAGCGGTTCCTGGCTCGGTACTCTCCCGGAGTGAAGCCTGTTTTTTGTTTGAACAGTTTGCACATGTAGTTTAAGTGATTGAAGCCGGATTTGGTGGCGATGGTGGCCAGGGACAGGTTGGTTTCGGTCAAGAGTTCCTTGATCGATCTGAGCTGAAGCCGGACGATCGCCTCGTGGGGGGTATAGCCGACGGCCGATTTGAACCGGGTTTCCAGAACGCGCCGGGAGAGAGGCACGATCTTGAGCACGTCGCACACCTGGATCCCCTCGCAGGCGTGGTCGCGGATGAATCGGAGGGCGTCGGAGACCAGGTGATCGTCGATCGCGAACAGGTCGGTCGACTGTCGCGCCACGACGCCGGCTGGCCGGACCATCGCGATGTCGGGAGGGACGTCTGCGCCCGCCATCATCTGGCCGAGGAGGGACGCGGCATGATAGCCGATCTGATGGGCTGAGCATTTGATGCTGGACAAGGACGGGTCGGCCAGGTCGCAGAGGAGGTCGTCGTTATCGACGCCGAGGACGGCGACCTCGTCGGGGACGGCGACGTTGAGGTTGCGGCAGACTTCGAGGACTTGCAGGGCGCAGCCGTCCCACGCGCCCAGGATGCCCACGGGCTTGGGCAACGACCGGATCCAGCGGGCGATGGCCGTCTTGTCGATGTTCCAGGAGCTGGAGATCGGTTGAACCACGGTTCGCCGAAAAAGATGGCAGTCGTGGCCTGCCTCCGCCAACGACCGAGCGAAGGAGGAGCCACGCAGGTCGGACCAGGGAACCCCGGGGACGCCGCAGAATCCAAAGTGCTTGAGCCCGCGCTCGAGCAGGTGATCGACGGCGAGCCGGGCGATCTCCACGGGATCGGGCTCGACGCTCGGCATTGTCCGCAAGAGCCTGTAACAACTGACGTCGACGACCGGCAAGCCCGTTTCGTCGATCGCCCGTGCGAGCCGATCGTTCTCCATCCTGGCGAGGATTCCGTCCCCTTTCCAGCGCGCCAGCCACGGGGGAGGCTCGACGCCCCTTCCTTGTTCGCTGAATCGGAACTTCCAGGGGCCATGTTCGCGCACATAGCTCCGGATGCCGTGGAGCGTTTCTCGCGCATACGAATGCGACGTCTCGAGAAAGAGGGCGACGTTAAGGACTTTTCGTTTCATTTTCAAACGCGGGATCGATCCCACTTGATCCTCGATTAACCGCCGGTAACGGGCGACGGTGTCCCGGTGGACTCCCGAGAGTCGTCCTGCTTCTCGGATCCCCCGGCCTTCGACGAGATGTCCCAAGACCGATTCCGCTGTTGGGGAGTCGAGATGGGCGCCGAAGAGCGGGGTTCCCTTGCGCTCGGAGAATCGCGTTTTGCAGGTCCGACAGCGGAGCATCCGCCGTTCTTGATCGGGACCGTAGCGACTGGTGATGCTCAGGTTCCCCACGCCCGTCTTACTGTAATCGGGACATTGGGAATTCCAGCAACAGAAGTGGGACAGATCAGCCATGAGCACATTAATCCTGTTCTTCACGTTTCGATGAGCCGCGACTTCCCCACGCCATCTTTTCGGCACGTCGCGTTTCAGGGTGTGCAATGAAGCTGGGACAGTGGGGCGGCCCACCCTCCACGATCCTGGTTTGAGCGATCTGGGATGCAGATGTTATGACAAGAACAGACTAAATAGCGAGATTCGTTTGCACAACGGCTCGGGAATTGGTGATGACACAAAAAGATTGGTGGACGAAATCGTGGCAGGCGAAGGGGCGGCCGAATTTACGTCGCCGATCGGTCCCGTTGATCCGAGGGACATTGGTGGATTGCGCGAAGCTTGGTGGTTTGTTGGGGTTGCTTTTCAGGAAAATTGTAGAAGAAAAAAGTCGGAAATCTTCAAAGACGGGGCGCGACTTAAAACCAGACAATGTGGAATTGAAACTGCGAGTCACCTCGTGCTATCTCAAAACCGTTAAATCGATGCGGGGCTCCATGCGCATGGCCTTTTTCCCAGGCGCTCGGTCCGGGCTGCGCCTCAGGAGAAGCCACGGATGCAGCCGGTGCGTCGAGACCATCAAGGGGCTGAGAGGTGATTGATTCGTTTCATGGTACCGCGTCAAGGAGGCCTTCCCCGGCGAGGCATGTCATCATTTTGTTTCTAGCCAAGCTCTTTGGCGTCAGTCGATCGCGGTTCGCTCAGTACGTTCTGCGTACCGAGAGATGAGCCCCGTGTTTGTAGGGACCTGGCTCTTTGGTTCTCTTTTCAGGTCCGTTGCGTCGAGTTCCGGGCGGTCCGAGCCAATCCTCGGAAGTGCACTTGCATCGGTGGTTGTATACAAGAGTGTCGGTATTCCCAGAAATGAGAGGGTATCGGTGATGACGAGGTCATTCTATCGATCGTCCGCTCGCGGTTTTACGTTGATCGAGCTCTTGGTCGTGATCGCGATCATCGCGGTTTTGATCGCGCTGCTGTTGCCCGCCGTGCAGGCGGCGCGGGAGGCGGCCCGTCGTTCCCATTGCATCAATAACCTCAAGCAGTTTGGGGTTGCCCTCCACAACTACGAATCCACGGTCAGTTCGCTCCCTTGGGGACTCGGCCCCGGTGGTTGGAATGACTGGGGGGCCCATCCGTTGCTTCTGAGCTACCTCGAGCAAGCTCCCTTGTTCAATGCGATCAATTTCGCCAACACGGGGAATGCGACCAACGCCGGCGCCGCTCAGAATACCACGATTTTCCGAACGGCCATCAACGTCTTCCAGTGCCCGTCGGATCAGGACCGACTGACCAACGCCGAGGGCCACAACAGCTACTATGGCAATGCCGGCTCCACGCCCGACTCCCTCTATCGTTCCACCCAGTTCGACGGTCTCTTCCAGTACGTTGCCGCTCAGAAAGCCATCGGGTTCCGGGACATCACCGACGGGTTGAGCCAGACCGTCGCGTTCAGCGAGCGGGTCAAGGGAATTGGGACCCTGAACAGCAAGCAGATCGACATTCAAACCAGCCCTTCGTCTTCGGTCTGGAACCTCGCGGCCACAACGGTAACCAACACGTCACAACCGTACTATGCCGCGTGTCTTGCGCTCTCGGACGTCACCGCCCTATCCTCGTTATGGCCTGGACTGCAGGCGGTATCGCCTGACTCAGCGGGCTCGCTCTGGTTCTCCGGCTACTGGACATTCTCACGCTATAACCATGTGATGCCTCCCAACGCGAAAAGCTGTGGTTATGGCAATTACAGTGGCGGCGGGGCATTCACCGCGAGTAGTCGCCACTCGGGCGGCGTCAACAGCTTGGTCGCCGACGGGTCGGTCCGATTCATCAAGAACAGCGTGAGCCCGCAGACCTGGTGGGCGCTGGGGACGCGTGCCGGCGGCGAGGTCGTCTCTTCCGATAGCTATTGAAAACGCGCAACCGGGCGGCCTGGGGGGATCTCGATCGCCGGGCCGCCTTCGATTTGCAAAGGCCAACGAGTCCGTCGCCGGTCACGAGGAGATCAAGGCGAATGCCTGCCATTCGCCATTGGGTCGCCTCCCCGTTCCGGCTCACACCGTTCCCAGCGAGGACAGGATATGAGACTCATCGCGAAGTCGTGGTCCATCGGGTTGATTCCCGCGGTCTTGGCGGCCTGGATGGTCGCACTTTCCGGGTGCGATCAAAGTGGGGGGGCCCCTTCGGTCTCCTCATCGACCGAGGAGGGGACGGTCCACGGAACGGTCACCGTCAACGGCAAGTTGGCTTCGGGAGGAAAGATCCTCTTCGACCCCTCGAATATTCACCGGAAATCGGTCAGCGCGGCTTCCGCAGAAATCGGCAAGGACGGCACCTACTCGGTCAAAACCTTGATCGGTGAAAATCTGATTCGTGTCGAATCGCCCGAGACCAAGAAGGGAATGTTTAACGTGGATAGCTTTGATGTGAAGAGTGGAGACAATACGCATGACGTCGCACTCACCAAGCTGTGACGGTCGCTGACGCGGGCCACCTCGTTCAACCGGCTCGGCCCGGCCCGCCTCCGCGACGTGGTGGTCCGTGGTCTCGAGGCGCAATGCGATCGCATAGCGAGGTTGCCGCTTGCCGCCCGAGGTGCGCCTGAGCATTGTACCGATGCTCAGGCGGACCGAGTTGGGGGCGGATCGGATCGACCGCCACGGTCCCGCGAACACGCTCGTCTCTTGACTCGACTCGTCAGACTCGTCAACGTAACGGGTTGCCTGCCTTCCTGGTGTTCCGGGCCTGAGTCCGAGGCGAACACTCCTCGAAAGCCTAGAACGACTTCATGCCGAAGCCCGGTACTTACCCTGGCGCCTCGACTGCCGATCTCCGGAGGATTTGATGCCACTCGTGCTTACACTTTGCCTTTCGGTCCTGGCTCAGGCGCCCGCGCCGGTGGAGAGCGTCTCATCGTTCCCTCCTCGCTCGGCGTTCGAGGAGCGAAAAGCGCTCCACGTTCCCGAAGGGTTCGAGATTCAACTTGTTGCCGCCGAACCGGCGATCCAGAAGCCGATGAACATCGCCTTCGACGATAAAGGGAGGCTCTGGGTCACGGGCACCGTCGAATATCCCTACCCGGCCAAGGACGGGACCAAGCCGCGGGATACGGTCAAGATCCTTGAAGACTTCCAGCCGGACGGCCGCGCCGGCAAGATCACGACCTTCGCCGACGGCTTGAACATCCCGATCGGGCTGATGCCCCTGCCCGAGAGCAACGGGGCGCTTGTGTACTCGATCCCGACGATCGACCGCCACACGGACAGCGATGGCGACGGGCGAGCCGACCGTCGCGCCACGCTCTACCGCGAATACGGCCACCGCGACACCCACGGGATGACCGGCTCATTCAGCTGGGGCTTCGACGGCTGGATCTATGCCTGCCATGGGTTCTCGAACAGCTCGATGGTGAAGGGGACCGACGACAAGGCGATCCAGATGTCCTCGGGGAACGTGTATCGCATGAAGCTGGATGGCTCGCACGCCGAGTACATCACCCACGGGCAGGTCAATCCGTTCGGCCTGACGTTCGACCCGCTGGGCAATCTCTACTCCTCCGACTGCCATTCGCGGCCGATCTACCAGCTCTTGCGGGGGGCGTACTATCCCAGCTTCGGCAAGCCCGACGACGGCCTCGGCTTCGGGCCGGAGATGATGACGCACGATCATGGCTCGACCGCCATCGACGGTGCGACCTACTACGCCGCCAACCAGTTTCCCGCCGCGTATCGCGATACGGTGTTTACGGGCAACGTGATGACGAACCGGATCAACCACGACCGGCTCGAGTTTCGCGGTTCGTCTCCCAAGGCAATCGAGCAGCCCGACTTCCTCTGGAGCGAGGACAACTGGTTCCGCCCCGTCGACATCGAGCTCGGCCCCGACGGAGCGCTCTACGTCGCCGATTTCTACAACCGGATCATCGGCCACTACGAGGTGCCGTTGACCCACCCGGGACGCGACCATGACCACGGTCGCATCTGGCGGATCGTCTACCGCGGCCCAAAGAACGAAAAAGAAAAGGGGGCCGTGAGCGCCAGCACCCGGTCCGATTGGACCAAGGCGACGAACGACGAACTGGTCGCGGACCTCGGGCATCCCAACCTCGTCGTTCGCACCAAGGCCGCCAATCAACTGACCACACGCAAGAGCGACGAGCTTGACTCCCAGCTTACTGCCCTGATCGCTTCGGAGACCGACCTCTGGCGTAAAGTGCATGCCCTCTGGGTCCTCCAGAGACGCGGTCACCTCGACGATGCGACCTTGGATCGTGCCGCCGTCGACCCCGCCCGTGAGCTCAGGATTCACGCGATGCGCGTGATCGCCGAGCGACCCAGCCTGGCCGGCTCGCTCGCGAAACGAGTCCGCGAGGCACTCACCGACCAGGACGCGATGGTCAAACGGTCGGCCGCCGAAGCGCTGGGCCGTCACCCCGACTTCGCCAATGTGCGGCCGCTCCTGGGGTTGCGGCAGTCGGCTCCATCGGAAGACACGCATCTGATTCACGTGACACGAATGGCGCTTCGCGACCAGTTCCTCACCGCATCGCCCTGGAACGCCCTCGCTTCGGCATCGCTGAGCGAGCGTGATGCCCGTGACCTCGCGGATATCGCTCCCGGCGTTCCCACGGCCGAGTCGGCGAAATACCTGATCAACCACGTCGAACGCTATGCAGAGCCGGACGGCACCTTGGTCCGTTACCTGCACCACATCGCTCGGTACGGAAGCGAGGACTCGGTCCGGACCATGATGGCCTACCTCCGGAATCGCCCCGAGCCCAGCGCGGCGCAGCTCGCCTCCTTTCTGAAAGCGGTCTTGCAAGGGACCCAGGAACGGGGTGCCACCCTCTCGGGGGAAGGGCAGGAGATGGCCTTGAAGCTGACCAGGCGGCTCGTCGACTCCCCCAAGAAGGGCGAGCTCCTGCTCGGGATCGATCTGGTCAAGTCGTTCAAACTCACGGAATTACGCGAGACACTCGAGAGTCGAGTGCGGAACGCGAAATCCGAAGTCCCGCTGCGGATCGAGGCGCTGACGGCCGTCGTGGCGATGGCCCCGGAGAAGTCCGTCACCCTGCTGGGGCAGGTCCTGGCTGATTCCTCAGAGCCGTTCGCGCTCCGGGATAAGGCGGCAGGTGCGCTGGCCCAGATCAATCAGGCGGGGTCGACCGAGGCACTTCTCAAAGTCTTGCCCACGGCGCCCGAGCGGTTGCAGGCGACCATCGCCACGGGCCTGGCCGCCCGGAAGCCGGGTACTGAGGTGCTCTTGAAGACGATCGCCGAAGGAAAGGCGTCCGCTCGGCTGCTCCAAGAACCGCGCGTGGCCGTCCTGCTCGGCAGCCAGGACGTCGAGGGGATCAAGGAACGCGTCGCCACCCTCTTGAAGGATTTGCCCCCGGCCGACGCTCGGCTTCGGGATCTCGTGAAACAGCGCCACGCCGGATTCGGTAAGTCCTCGCGGGACGCGGCTCGTGGAGCCGCCGTCTTCGAGAAGAATTGCGTCGCCTGCCACCAGATCGCCGGCAAAGGGCAGCGGATCGGTCCGCAGCTCGACGGGATCGGCACTCGTGGAATCGACCGACTCCTCGAAGACGTCCTTGACCCGAACCGCAACGTCGACCAGGCGTTTCGCGTGACCAACGTGGCCCAGCGCGATGGTCAACTCGTCTCCGGTCTCCTCCTCAAGGAAGAGGGGGAGATCCTCGTCTTCGCCGACGCCCAAGGCAAAGAGGTCCGCGTCCCCAAGGAGTCGGTCGAGGAGCGGACGACTTCGCAGCTTTCCCCGATGCCCGCCAACCTTTCCGACCAGATCAGCGAGCCGGAGTTCTACGACCTGCTCGCCTACCTGCTGCAACAGAAGGAAACGGCATCACAGCAGCCCGGCAACGAAGGGGGGACGGTCAAGGAAGGATCGCGATGATCCGGGTCGGGCCACCGCTGCCCCCTCGGATTTTCATGGGGAGGGCGATCAAGGTGGCCCCCGACTCGGGGACTTGATTGAGGTTCGCCACGTTCTCGAGGCCATAGATCCCGGCCCCGTTGAGGACGCGGTGGGCCATGAAGTCGCGAGACGGGCCGGGGTCGAGACTCGCCGTGTCGACCCCGACCCCCGCGACCCTGCGATGGGCGACCAGCCACTCCGCCGCCGCGCGGGACACGCCGGGGAAGTGCAAGTGGGCCGTGTCCCCCGGCGCATCGCTGCCCAGGTAGGCCTTGGGATCGGGCCAGAACCGCCCCCAGCCCGAGCGCATCACGACGATCGCCCCGTCGGGAATCCGTCCGTGGGCCCGCTCCCAGGCTTCGAGGTCATCGGTGCGGAGCTGATAATCGCGGTCGCGGGCACAGGCCTTTTGCACGTCCACCACCACAGCCGGCCCGATCAGCTTCGTGAGCGGGATCTGGTCGGCCGTCGCCTGCCCCTCGCCAAAATGGATCGGGCTATCCAGGTGCGTGCCACCGTGCTCGCTGGCCGCAAACGTGGCCGAGGCATACCAGTAGCCCCCTTTGGAAGGGCCCCAGGTCGTGCGGTCCCACTGGAACGACTTGTCGGTCGGCCAGTAGATCGTGTCCTTATCAAAGGCATACGTCAGGTCGATCGCCTTCGCGGCCAGGTCTTTGAGCGGCCCAGGGGCCCGTTCAGGCGCCTGCGCCCGAACGGCGACGAACGTCCCGACTCCAACGAGCGCCAAGGCCAGAACAGGGATCGAGGCAGTGGTGCGGCTCATGGGTGTCTCCGGATGACGCCAGGTCAAACGACAACTTCATCGGGAGAATTTAACCATGAATGCCGCGGAGTTCCTCAAAAGAAAGCTTGCAAAAAATGATGTTGATGCCTGGTGGTTTTATGCAATCAGCTCGGCAATCGGTTTCCCCTGATCCACGATGGGTGTGGGGCGTCCGTTGAAGTCGTTGATCAGGACTTTCGAGCCGTCGATACCCAGGTGGTGATAGATGGTCGCCAGGAAGTCGCCGGGGCTGCAGACGCGCTCGATCACGTCTTCGCCGCGCTTGTCGGTGGCGCCGATGACGCGGCCGGTGGTGATGCCGCCGCCGGCCCAGAGGTTGGAGAAAGCGCGTGGCCAGTGGTCGCGGCCGGGCTGGACGGTGCCTGCCGCGGCGCTTGCGTTGCCGGCGCCGGTGCTCCGGTCGTATTCGATCTTGGGGGTGCGACCGAACTCACCGGTGACCACCACCAGCACGCGCTTGTCCAGGCCGCGGGCATAGACGTCCTCAATGAGGGCCGTCACCGCCTGGTCGTAAGCCGCGGCTCGGAACCGCAAGGCATCGAAGACGTGATGGTTCACCGCGTGATCGTCCCAGTTGCTGACCCGGCCGCAGAGCGGCCCGTTCAGGCTGCTCGTGATGATCTCGGCGCCGGCTTCGGCCAATCGACGGGCGAGCAGGAGTTGCTGGCCCCAGCGATTCCGGCCGTAACGGTCGCGGACGCGCGGATCCTCCTGGCTCAGATCGAAGGCCTTCCGCGTCTGCGGATTGGTCAGGAGGGTCATCGCCTGGGTTTCAAACTGATCGAGGGCACCGAGCTCGCCCTCACGGTCAAAGCTCCGCTCCAGGTTGTCGATGCTCTGGCGAAGCGCCACGCGATCGCTCAACCGGATCGCCTCGGCGGGGTTGGCGAGGCCGATGTTGGGCACCTCGAAGTTCGGTCGGTTGGGGTCGTCCTGCACCGAGAACGGTGAGTACGCATCGCCCAGGTAGGCGGGCCCGTTGTATTCCAGTGGGGGGTTCACCCCCACGTACCTCGGCAGTGGGTTCGTGCCTTGCGGTCCTTGTGACCGTAGATAGTTGACCACCGACATCCAGTCCGGCAGTTTTGGCTTGGCTTTATCACGCTCATCGGTGTCGCCCGAGAGCATTTGCATGGATCCGGCCGGGTGGCCGGGGCCGCGGTGGCTCATCGAGCGGAGGATCGTGAACTTGTCCGCGAGCTGGGCGTGCAGCGGCAAGAGCTCGGTGAACTGCAAGCCGGGAACCTTGGTGTCGATGGTCTTGAACGGGCCGCGGTACTCGCTGCCGATCTCGGGCTTGGGGTCGTAACTGTCAAGGTGCGAGCAGCCGCCCGGCAGCCAGACCATGATCACCGCCGTCTTTTCCTGGCTGGACGGGAGGGGACTCGCCGCCCGCAGTTGCATCAGGTTCGGCCAGCTCAGGCTTGCGAAGCCTGTCAGCCCGAGACGCATGAAGCCGCGCCGGCTGAAGGGGCCGGGACCGGGACAAGGAACGAGGGGCCGAGACCGGGAAGAAGAAGAAGAAGAAGATGATGATGATGATGACATGGGTATGCGCCGGTGAGGAGATGTGGGAATCAACGAACTCCGGTGTTCGACGGCGATCACGGCATTTTTGCGTTTGAGTCGGCCCCAAAGGCGGCCAGTTCCTGCCCATTCGTCCCGTTCCAGACGCGGAGCAAGCTGTCCTCGCCACCGCCGATGATCACGCTGGCGGTGGTCGCGCTGGCCGCCGACTGCATGAACTCTGGCAGCTTGGCCATGGCTCGGACCTGTCCTCCCTGATCGTCCACGATGCGGACCAGGTTGTCCCCGGCCGACGTGACGATCTGGTTGGTCGCTCCGATGAACTGAAGCGACGTCACTTCTTTATTCCAGCCTTCGATTTTTTTCTTCCGCTCACCCGAAATCAGGTCCCAGACGACCACGGCGTTGTCCGCGCCCGCGGTGGCCAGCACGCGCCCGTCCGCGCGGAACGAGACCCCCAGGACATGATGGGTGTGCCCTTCAAACACATTGACAAGCTTTCCGCTCGCGATCTCCGTGACTCGCGCGATCTTGTCCGCGCCGCCGGAGGCGAGCCGTTTGCCGTCCGGTGAAAAGTCGAGACTGAGCACCGCGTCGGTATGTCGTTCCTTCCACTCGTTGAGCAACTTACCGCTCGCGACGTCCCAGAGGCTGATGTCGCCCGAACGGGTCGGTTCGCCCCCACCCGCCGCGAGCGTCTTGCCGTCAGGGCTGAACCGCAAGGCGTTCACGCGATCGACAAACGGCGAGGCCGCCGTCGCGCCGCCGAGCGTCCGCTCCAGGACCCATTGCGAACCGTTGCTGACGCGGGCTGTCGAACCATCCGCGGTGGTGGCGGCGAAGCCACCATCGGTGCAACTCACGAGGGAAGCCGCCGTCGTCTCACCAATGCCTGGTACGTGCTGGATGGGCAAGCCGGAAGCGACGGCCCAGACCCGCACTGATCCGTCACTCCACGCGGCGGCAACGGTCTGGGTATCCGCAGAGAAGCGCACGGCGAGCGGTTGAAGCTTACGAGCCGCCGCGGCTTTCCGGGTCGTGGCTGCATCCGCCGTCGCCTTGTCTTGCGTCTCCTTTGCTTTTGCCGTGGCGGCGTTGGCCTCGGCCACGGCGTCCTTGTTCCGGGATTGGGCGGCCGTGTAATTCTGGGCTTCGACCTCGGCATCCTTGAAGTGAATTTCCCGGGCTTTCAGTGCCTCCAGCGCCGTACTCTCCGCCAGGGCCGCGGCCGTGAGCTTGTCCTGGGCTTCCTTCAACGACTTTTCGAGCGTGGCATCGGGCTTGCTGTCAGGGGCCTTGGCCACCTCGTCCGCCACCGTGGTGACGGTTTTCTGCGCAGTCTCCTTCGCGTCGGTCGCCTGCTTCAGCGCGTTCGCTTTTTCGACCAGGTCCTTGCGGACAGTCGCGATGGTCTCGTTCGCCTTCGTGAGCAGCCCGTCCAGCGCCTTGGTCTGGGCCTCGATGCGTGCCACTTCCTGTTTCTGAAACGTCAGCTCGAGTCCTTCGGCCGCGACGACCCAGTCCAGGGCGGCGAGGTGCGCGTTGGTCTCCGCATCGCCACTCAGGTCGATGATCGCCTTTCCGGCCGCCAGGTCCCAGACCTGCACGACACCGTCGGCACGGCCCGTGGCGAACAACTTGCTGTCACTCGACAGCCCGAGCGCCACGACCCCGGGGATCGTGAACTCACGGCCTGGATTGGCCTCGGGCAACTTCCACACCCGCACTTTGCCATTGGCGCTCGCCGCGAGCAGAAGATCGGTCCCGGTTTCGAGCGCCGTAATGGCTCCGGTTGCGCCCTTCAGTTCGTTGGAGGCGACGAGCTCCGGTTTCTCCCCGGTAGGCAGTGGCCAGACGCGGACGACCTTGTCCTCTCCCCCGGTCACGATCGCGTTGCCATCGCGCGTCCAGGCCAGGGTGCGGAGCCCGACGAGGCCCTCCTTGCTGGCGATCCGCTCCCCTTCCGCGAGGCTCCAGAGGCTGAGCGTTCCGTCGGCTCCGTAACCGGCGGCCTTGGTTGCGTCGGGTGAAACGCTCAGCAGGGTCAGGCTGCCTTGAGAACCCGTCGCGATCGTCTTGATCGCCTTCCCGTCCGTGGCATCGAGCCGATGCAGTGTTCCCTGCTTGTCGGCAGCGACGACCTGACTGCCGTCCGCCGTAAGCGCCGAGGCGACCGTGCCGAGCGCCGGGGCGCCTTTTCGGGTTGTGGCCGGCACGTTCTGCCGCCGCCAGATTTTCAGCTCGCGGTAGCTTCCCGAGGCGAGGCTCATGCCGTCGGGACTGAACGCCAGCGATTGCACGATCGCCCGATGGGCGGCGCCCGTCGTTTGCGGCGACCCCGGCGGGTTGAGCGACTCATCCGCGAGTCGGGTGACGAGTTGTCGTGTCGCGACGTCATAAACGAAGACCTGGTTCGCCCGGCCGCAGGCGGCGAGCCGCCCGTCCCGGGTCAGGGCCACGCTGTAGATTGGGTTGAGGCCCGGCGGCAAGGGTTGCCAGACCACCTGCCGTGCCTGCGGGACCGAGCTCTTGGCCCCCTGGTCGATCCATGTCTTGAGCAACGCGAGCTCGTTGGCCGTGAGATTCAAGGCGCCACTCTTGTTGCCCTTGGGAGGCATCTGGACGTCGCCGATGTGGGCCGCCGCCTGATAAATCAGGCTTTCCGCACCGTTGCCGGGGACCACCCCCTCGCCGGAGTCGCCCCCTTTGCGCATCGCCTCCGGTGTCTCGACGTTCAGGGCCGCCTTGGTGGTCGTCTTGTTATGACAGGCCACGCATTTCGACTTCAGGATCGGATAGACATCACGATAAAAGTCGATTTCCACGCCGGTGGCCAAGGGAGCGACCAGGCACGACCAGACGCCGACGATCGCGGCGACGGACGACCGGCGGCATGCGCGTCGGCGAAGGGGCACACTCATTTCTGATCCTTGGGCGTGACAAGAATACGAATGGGTTCCGCCACCACGATATCGACGATGTCCTTGGGCGCTGCCAGATCGGTCGCGGCCTTCATCCGCCTGGCGACGTCCGCCTTGGCGGCCTCGGCCGACTTCTGCTTGCCGATCGCGGCTTTGGCGATATTCTCGGCTTCCGACTTCTTGTCGGCGGGAGCGGCCTTCGCCTCGTCGGCGAGCTTCTTGGCGGCCTCCGCGATGGCGATCGCTTCTTGCTCGGTCTTCTTCTGCTCTTCCTCGGCGAGTTTGACGGCCTCGGGATTGTAGCGGTACTTGGCCACGGCGCTGCCGTACAAGACGAGCGCATACTCCCCGGGCGGCGTCTTCAAGGCCGCCAGGTCGAGCACGACTTCCGAACCGGCCGCCTTGAGCGGAATGTCGATTGCCTTGACGCTTTTGAAGTCGGCTCCCATCGGGCTCAGCTTGATCGAGGCGCCCGTGAATTCGCTCCGCCATGTGACCTTGAGCGGGATCGTGAGCTTGTCCCCGGTCTTGACCTCCCAGACCTTATCCTCGGCCGGCGCAATCGTGACGGGCGCGCCCTCGGACTGGCAGACTGACACCGGTACGTCGGCCACCAAACGCGGAATCGGGATCTCCTGACTCGCGTCTTTCACCGGCCAGACCATCGAAGCGAGCCGGCCGGGCCGCGTCACCGTTTTTCCGTCGATCTGAGCGCGGCCGAAAATCTTCGCGCCGCGGAGCGAACGGGGGGCATTTTCCTGGGCGCTGATCAGCAACGTTCCCACCGACTTACCGGCCGGAATCTTCAAGCCGCAGGCCGACACGCCCTCGGGCAAGTCGGACATCCCCAGCTCGATCGCGCCGTCGAACCCATCGCGCCGCACGACCACGACCTCGAACGCCATCGTTGTCCCGGCGCGGAGCGCGATCGGCTTGGAAAGCGCGTTGCGATCGCCGTTCCTCAAGTTCATATGAAGGGCCCACGCGGCCAGGGCGAAATCGGGAGTCGGCTTGCGGATCAAGAGCCGGTAAACGTGGCGTGCCTCGCTGCGCGTCCCGCCGAACAGGTCGCGTAACTGAAGGCGATAGACCCCGTCTTCCTTGATCTCGAGCTTGCCGAGCACATCCGCCGACCCGGCGTCGTAGACGGGGCCGTCGTACGAGTAGCCGTTGCTCGACGGCTTGATCGGGCTGGGAATATCATTGAGCTCCGCAACGTCCTCGAGCTTCTCTTCCGAGCCTTCTCGAATCACGCGCTGGACGAGGACGAAGGGATCGGTCGGCAAACCGAGCCGCTCCGACGCGACTTCCACCCACCACACGTCGCCCTTCTTCGCCGTGAACTCGAACGTGTCGACATCCGCGGCCGGATAGAACCGGCCCTCGATCGCGCAAGGGAGTGTGATCCTCTGCGCCTGGGCGTGCAGGTTGTTCGGCTCCGTCTCCGTGACCTTGGGGAGCATGGCTGCCAGATCCGGGACCCACGAAAACGAGCTCACGGTCGTTGTCGACGAGAGCGGACTCGGCGTGGGGCTGGTGTCAGGTTCTTCGAGCAATTCGAGCCGATAGAAGTGCGCGGGGCCGCCTTGAAACGTCAGGTCGTGGACCTTGACGAAATAATGGCCATCGGCAGGGGCCTTGAAATCGAGGAGGCCGCCGCGGCGATCGACCAGCAGGTCGCGCCCCTTGGCATCGGCGATGATCAACACCGGGTTCAGCTTCGAGTCGATGCCCCGCGCGACGCACTCCACCGCGACCCGCTTTCCTTTCACGGCCTGAAACGCATAGAAGTCGACGCCTCTCGGAGTCATTACCGCGTTGCAGATCGAATTCGGCTTGAGCTCCCAAGCCGTCTCGAGCGACGGATTTGGCTTGCCCCGGGTCACCTCAGGCAATCCGCCCACCGAGAAGGCCCGCGCTGAGGAGACCCCCAACCGTGACAACACCCGGGCGTCGTGCACACCCTGGGGCGCGTCGGCGGCGATGGTGACGACGAACGTGTTCGCCTCGGCCTTCCCCGGATCGGAGACCTTCGGTTTTGCGGTGATCCCGGGATGGGAGAAGAGCAGCTCGTTCGGCCCGTCAAGGTTCTCGCCCGTGATCGTGACCTCGACGCTGGTCCCGACTTGCCCCCCCATCGGCAACATCGTGAGCAACCGCGGCGCGGGGAGGCCAACCTCCTGGGCGAGCGCCATGGCGCCGAGCCAAAATCCCATCATGCCGGCGATGGAACAGACGATGGTTTTTTTGCGCATGATATTAGTGATTGTAAAGGTACTCTTTGGTGTTGATGATCGCCCAGAGCAGGTCTTCGTAGGCTTCGCGCTTGGCCCGTGCGGGATCGAGCGGCTTGCCTTGCGCGTCGACCCGCGGCCTGGCGACATACGCCTCGGTCACCTTCAACTCCGCGACGCTCGGCTCGCGCGAGTAGGCGGCCAGGTAGAGCTCGCGGACCTTCTCGGACTCGGCCTGGTTCGATTTCGCCAAGAGGTCTGCGCGTCCATTCGGCGTGCTCAGTTTCGCCTTCACGTCCGCCGCGTTCATCAGGTGTAGGCTCTGCGCGAGACTCGGCGACTGGACTCGCTCGCACTCGCAAACGCTCGCCCCCTCGGGCCTGCCGAAGACCTTCAAGAAGGGGGAACTTCGGTTGTAGCTGTTGTCGGGAAGCGAGATCGCACGGGTGCCGGGGGGGAGGTTGGCGAAGTCCGTTTTTGCGCCGGTGAGCTGGTCGAGCGCATCCAGTAAGACCTCGGCTTGCATCCGTTTGGGGTAGTAGTGCGAGAAGTTCTGGCGATCGACGCCGTTGTATGCGTTGGGTAGGGCGCTCAATTGGTAGGTGTGCGACTGGGTGATCACGCGGACCACGGCCTTCAGGTCATAGCCGCTGGCGACGAACTGATTGGCCAGGGCATCCAGGAGCTCGGGATTCGTCGCCGGGTTCGTCTCGCGGATATCGTCCTCGGGTTCGATGAGACCCCGTTTGAAGAAGTGCTTCCAGTAACGATTCACCAGCGACTTGGCGAAGTAAGGGTTCGCCTTGTCGCTCATCCAGTCAGCCAGCTTCAGACGCGGGTCTTCATCCTGGGGAATCGCCAGGGTGGGGCCTCCCAGGGTCGCGGGCATCACCGGGATCTTCGTCTTCTTGTTCTCCAACTGGGCCGTGCCGCGCTGGTGAAAGATCAGGCTTTCGCCCCGGGTCGACGTTGGTTTGCGTCCCACTCGGCTGAAGAACGCGCCGAGGCTGAAGTAGTCGTTCTGGCTCCAGCGTTCGAATGGATGGTGGTGGCACTGAGCGCATTGCATGCGCACGCCGAGGAAGAGCTGCGCCACGTCTTCGAGCTGCTGCTGCGGCTCCAGCACCCGCTTGTACCAGGCCACGGCCGGGTTATCCGCGATCGTCCCGGTCGCCGCCAGGAGCTCGCGCACCATCTGGTCGTAGGGCTTGTTCGCCAGGAGGCCGTCGCGCACCCAGGAGTGGAACGCGAAGTTCGCCGTGATGTCGCTGGTATCATCGCGCCGATTCCGCAAAATCGCGGTCCACTTGTTGGCGAAGTAGTCCGCGTAGTCGGGACTGCTCAGCGAGGACTCGATCAGGCGATCGCGTTTGTCCGCGTCATGGCTCGACAGGAACTCACGTGCTTCCTCCAGAGTGGGCACGCGCCCTGCGATATCCAGCGCGACGCGACGGAGAAACGTGGCGTCATCGCAGACAGGGGAGGGGGGGACGCCCACCTGCTTCAGGTTGGCGAAGATGAGGGTGTCGATGAAGTTCTTCTCGGCGGGCATCTGCACGACCGGCGCACCCAGCGGAATCGAGGCGATGTAAACCGACACCATCCCTTGATAACGCACCATCACGGCCACGTTGCCGGGGACGTCGAGGAGCTTGACGAGGCCGTTTTCGTCGGCCTCCGCCATCCCCTTGTCGTTGGGTTCGTAGAGCGCCATCCGGGTCACGTCCGCAGTGTGGTCGTCCGAATAGTGGGCCAGCACCTTGAGCTGCTGTTCCCCCTGGAGCTTCATCACGTTCCGCTTCGGTTGCACCTCGATCGACACGAGCTTGGGGTCGGTCTCTTTGCCGTAGGCCATGCCTTCGCTGATCCAACGGGCCAACTGCGTGTAGCCCTCCGAGCTCGGGTCGAGTCGCTTACCACCGCCGTGCGGGACGACGTTCGACGCCTTCAAGAGCAGTAAGCTCTGCTCGGGAGCCGCCGGGAACACCCGCCGACCGTGCCCTTCCTTCACGATGTGTTCGTAGTCCTCCTGGGGTTCGAACCCGAGCAATGACAGTCGAAAGCCGTTCTGCCCGTTTCCCGCCTTCGCGTGGCAGCCGCCCGAATTACACGAGGCCTTGGTCAGGATCGGCATCACGTCGTTGACGAAGCTAAGCGGGCGTGCCGGCTCGGTCGCGAAACCGGGTGTCGCGCACCACGAGAGGGCGGCCACGAAGGCGAGCGGCACCCACCTGGTCATCTGGCGATTCTGTCGCATCGGACCGCTCTTTCTCAGGTAGAGAGCCGGCAAGGCTTTCCGCACGCCCCATCCGCCTGGCAACGCCGTCAGCCCCGATCCACTCTCAGCTTGGCATGGTGCCCGGGACAGAGCCTCTGGGGAGCGTCCCGAGGCCGAGTACACGCGATCGGACGATCCGGCGAGAGACCGACATCGCGGGCTCCCTGGTTTTTGATGTCGTTTGGGTAGGAACACCAACCCGGCGGGAAAAGAGGGTCAGGCAGACGGAGGGCCATCGAATCAATGTTGGGGAGACCTCACTCATTCTTCGGAATCATCGGTCGCCTCCCCAGTGTCTGTGTACAATAAGTTTAACATCGGAGGAACGCAAGCGTGAGCCTGATTTTTTCCTGGTCCATTGCGCGGCGAGGACCGCTTCTCTGGTTTCGTCGCGATCGGCCTTGGCGTCAGATCGTCGAACCGACGATTCCTGTAGGGTGGGATTTAACCCAGGCCGCAAAGAGATCGTGAATTGATGATGTCGTTTAATAAGTTCGGAGAAGCGTGAAAACGCAGAGGCGATCGGCGGGGGAGGGGGATACGACAATTCGACAGATTCTCAGTCGAATGAAAACCAAAGGTCTTTCTCAGCCTCGACTAATTGATTGATCCACTGGCAAAACTCAGTGGCGAAGTCGATCGCGGCCATCACCTCGTCCATGGCCCCCTACTTCCATCCGACCCGATACGCCACCTGCTCGCGAAGGTCGACCAGCCCTTTTTTTGGAAGAACCGGAGCTTCTCCAGGCTGAAGGTCGCGTAGGCGGATCCATCCGCGGCACGCCTTCGACCAATCTTCTCAAAAACGCCTTGATCTCGGGACTTGCGTACTTGCCGAAATGTCCCCAGAGCCCCTCTTCAATCGCCTTGCCATGGTCGTGGCTGCCGTTTGTGGCGTGCCAGGCCTGCCCGTCGGCCGCCAGTGCTCTTGCGGCAATCGAATGGAGCCAGATCTCTTCCCGCAGTCCACCGAACGGGATGCCGTTCATGACGGCGGCTCGAAAAAAAGGGGGGTCGAATTATGGCAAATTGCGAGCAAAGCCCAAGGTCGACTAGGGTCCGCGCGTCCCTAGCGATGGACTTCCCCCGGGGGGGGTAGATCAGGGGGCGGGACGCGAAGCCTCAGCCTCTTCAGCTTCAGTCCTGCGAGGCCATACTTAGAATCCAAGGCAACGGGAAGGAATTCCCGCTCGTAGAACGTTGCTGCCGACCCCTTGACATGGTTGCACGACGCAACTAATATGGTTGCGAAGCACAACTAATGCGGGAGCCGTCATGCAACAGGGACCACCAGCGCCCGAGGAACTCCCGGTCGAGGAGTTGAGGGACGTTTCTCGCAAGCTCGTCCGCGAGCTCGGATTCATGCGACCCACGCTGGGCGACACCGGTTTAGGGGCTTCGGCGGTCCACGCGGTCCTCGAAATCGGCCGCACGCCTGGCATCCAGGCCCGCGACCTGGCCGACCTGCTGCGTCTCGACAAGTCGAACACAAGTCGGCAGGTCACCAAGCTCGAGGCGGCCGGCTTGGTCAGGCGTGAGTCGGCGAGCGACGACGCCCGATCCTTTCACCTGCACTTGACGGATTCGGGCCGGTCCCTTCGCGGCAACATCGACCGAGTCGTCACAGACCAGGTCTCGAGGGCTTTACGCAAGCTGGCCTCGGCCGACCGCCAAGAACTGATTCGATGTCTGACGCTCTACGTCGAAGCCTTGAAACGAGTCGGCCAGGAGCATGCGGACTGAGATGAGGAAACTCGGCCGCTTGCGAACGCACAACGCGAGCATTGACTGCGAGGCTCTATGCGGGAGAAGAGCATGGTATCCATTCGTACTGCCGACATCGGTGACGCTGGCGTGCTGGCAGATTTGGCTCGACAGACGTTTCACGAAACGTTCGCCGCCCAGAACAGCTCGGAAAATATGGATGCCTACATGAAAGAGGCGTTCACCGTCGGGCGGCTCACCGCTGAGATTGGCGAGCCGGGGGCAGTCTACCTTGTAGCCGAGGCCCCCCCGAGGGCAATCGGCTTTGCGAGGGTCGCACCCGCTGACCCACCCGCCTGCATCACTGGGCCGTCCCCGGTGCGGTTGGTCAAGTTGTACGTATCCGCCGACGCAATCGGTTCGGGCGTTGGGGCGGCGTTGATGCGGTCCAGTATCGAGTGGGCCAAGAACTCGGGTCACAAGTGTCTGTGGTTGGGGGTTTGGGAGCACAACCACCGTGCCAAAGCTTTCTACGAGCGGTGGAGGTTTGTGTCGGTAGGGACCGAGATGTTTCGCCTAGGCAATGATGATCAGACGGACGTGCTGATGCAACTTATGCTGAGCGACAGGGCCGGTGGCGATCATCCTGGGGATCGGGGAACCGATCGAGATTGATCTCTTTCATACCGTCAATTGTCCGCGTGGATCGCGTCGAATTGCTCACGGATCTGGTGGGCCGGTAATCCGACAATCTGACATCCTTGCTGTTCCTGAAGACGCCAACATCATGCTCAGTTCGGTCGCCTCGGATGCACTGGGCAAGTCGGTCGCGGCCATCTCCTCGTCCGTAGACGCTATTTTCCGTCCGACCCCCAGTCCGTTTCGGGAGCACACTCCCGTGACCATCGCAAAGTTTACTCCTTACCGTCGGCCGGACCATCTTTGGGCGGGCCCGGCGGCGGCAGGGGCTCGAATTGCAAGCGGAAGTCGAGCGGATCTTGATCCTGCTCCAACCGTTCGAAACGCACACTCGCGGCGCTGGCTTCCCTCTGAAAACGTCCCGAGGCGACGATTCCACCGAAGGAGTGTTGGTCCGGCGGCTCGGCGAACACGCTGAGTTGGGCCTGCGTGAGGCCGCGTGGGATGCCGGTCAAGGCGTAGCGGCCGTTGGCATCCGTTGCGGTCCACCGGAGCGGTGTTAAGCGGTTCCCGTCTTCTATCGCGACGAGTAAATATAAACCAACACTATTGGCCGGTTTCCCGTCCGGGCCTGTGATCGTCCCGCGAATCGTGACTTCGGTTCGGGTTCCGAGAACTAATTCCTGACGCACTCTGCCGGACTGGGGATCGAAGTGCATGATTCGGGGCAAGACGGCTGGAACCGGGCCGTCGCAACTGACGGGGCCGCTGTCGTCCCGTCCTGCTTCGTGGGCCTGGGCGGCCCAGATCTTGAATGCGCCCTTCACGCTCGGTATCTGAAAACGTCCATCGCGGTCGGTCTTGGCCGCGAGGACGATCGGGAACCAGCCAAACTCACCTCGATCGGTGCTCTCGAAGGCGATGAGCTTGTCTGGCAGAGGAGGGCTGCCTGGGACGAAAGCCTCTGCGGTCAGTCCCTCCGCGGAACCTGTCCCGACGAAGACAATGCCCCGCGCGTCCTCCAAGGATCCGTCGATCTCGATACCGGTTTCGAGCGAGATGTCGCCCAAATCACCACCACCTACCGGGACGCGGACTCTCCGTGGCGCCAGTGATTGGGGATACACGATCAACTCGGCATTCCGGCCGTCGGGGAGGGTGAGTCGGAAATGCCCGGTGGCATCGGTCGTTTGCGTCCGGCCCAGACCACTCATCGGTTCATCGGCATAGGCCGAATGGATCTTCGCCCCGGCCACGGGCTTGCCATCGGGACCGACGCAGCGCCCGATGACGGCGACCCCGCGCTTGAGCCGGATGTCGGCAAGATTTCCCTGCCTTACCGCCAACCCGAGAAGATCCGAGAAATGAGGCTGGAAAAACTCGACATATTCCGGAGCGTTGACGTCCAGCGCCAGGTGCTGAGAATCGTCGCCCTGGATCCCGTTGACGCCATCGATCCGATAGCGTCCTTCGGGGTCGGTCCGAACTTCCCAGACATCGACCACCTTCGCGGCAGTCCGCAACGGACGCAGACTGCCTCGGAATCGCCGAACGCGAACCCTGGCTTTGGAAACCGGCCGACCCCGCTCGTCAACGACTCGCCCCGTCAAAACGATCGGGTCCGTCGTTCGAGGTACGGCTTGAGATTTCGGAGTATGATGCTCGGAAGCGGCTCGGGGCGGCTCACCTGCGTTGGGTGGGGCAGTGACGTTCGCATCAGCCACCGCCTCAGCCTCCCCGGCGGATCGGGCCAGGCTGATGGCTCCGGTCGCCAGGATCGCGGAGACCACCAGAATCCCCAGGATTGCGCTCAGTCGGTTCAGAAGCATGCTCTTGAGGACTCCTTGGGCGAGTTTGGCAACGGCCGTGGTCGCGACCCCCGCCACGCGATTGCGAACGACTTCCTGAATCGTCATGTTGACAAGCTGGGCCGGGACCGCGACCGGGGTGGCCGCCGTCAGGTGGAACGCGATTCCGGACTGCCCCGCCAGGGGAACGAGTGCCATCCGTTCCATGCGGCGCCGCAGCCGCTCGCGAGCGGTTGCCAACCGGCTCTTGATGGTCCCCACCGGGCAGAGCAGGATCTGAGCGGCCTCCTCGTAAGTGCGGCCTTCCAGGCAGCAGAGGACCAGGGGGGCGCGAAATCGCTCGGGCAGCCGGCCGAGTTCCACGTGCAAAACCGGTTCAACTCCCTCTCGGTTCTTCTCGTCTTTACCGCCGGTCTCTGTCACTCGCAGTGCGGCCCAGTTCCGTTCGTGTCGCTTTCGTCGGGCCGAGGCGGATCGGGCGCATGCTCCGATCCGCAAAGCCACGCCGTAAAGCCAACTCGCGAGCGAATCGCGTCGCCGGATGGAGCGGGCTTGCTGCGCCAGGACCAGAAACGTCGCCTGGAAGGCATCTTGGGTGTCGTGGTGGTCACCCAGAACCTCATGGCAGACCCGCTGCACCATCGGTCCGTGTCGCTCGATCAGCGCGGCGAAGGCCGTTTCATTGCCACGGGTCACGAACAGGTCGAGCAGTTGCCCGTCGCTGAGGCCAGCAACCGCGCCGATCTCGAAAAGTGTTCGCAGGTGACGACTCACGGTGTGCTGAGCATCGGCCATCGGTCGGGTTCCCCGTTCTGACTCGAATTCCGAAATGTAGTGTAACGAGGGAAGCCGATTGTTCGATTTCTCCGCGAATTCCCCATGGACCCATCGTTTGCGGATGTCCTCCGTGCCCTCCGTTTACACGCCACAGGTGAATTCCCCTTGGTCCTGAAGCCACTCCCACTCGGGAGAATCGGCCGCCGCCCAGGGGGTTCATGTTCTTCTGTACGTCTTTGAACGTCGGTGTTGCCACGACCTTGAGCACGGTCGAGGACCGGGTGCGGTTGCCGCGAACTCGGGAGTTGCGTATCTTTCTAAAGGGTCGGATGTTGGGAACGCGACTCGGAGGTTTTCGCGTGGTGTCTCCGTTTGCCGAAAGCCCGGAATTTCAGCGTCTGTTGCGTCGCGAGCCCCCGTCCGACTTGATCCGGATCGCGCTCGAGATCGCGCGGGACGCGTACCCGGAACTCGAGGCGGAGCGCTACCTCGAAAAGGTGGAATCGCTCGCGCTCCGGATCCGCGACCGCTGTCCGGCGGGGGCGAAACCAAGGCAGGTGCTCGGCCAGATCAACTGGGTCCTCTTCGTCGAAGAGGGGTATCAGGGGAACGTCGACGACTATTACGACCCCCGGAATAGTTATGTCAACGAGGTGGTCGACCGCAAGACCGGGATCCCGATCAGCCTCTCCGTCCTCTACTGGACGCTTGCCGAACGGCTCGGGCTGGCGATGGCGGGCGTCAACCTCCCTTGGCATTTCATGCTCCGAGTCGGCCGGGCCGATTCCACGATCTTTGTCGACCCGTTCCATGGCGGGGTTTTGCTCGATCGCGAAGGGTGCTGTCGCACGGTCTCCGGGATCTTGGGGAAGCCCGTCGAACTGACCGACTTGCAACTTGCCCCCTGTGGTCATGATCAGGTGGTTGCACGCATGCTTCGCAACCTCAAGGCGATCTACTTTCGGAATCATGACTTTCAGACCGCCTTGTCCGTGCAGAGGCGGTTGGCGGCCTTGAATCCGAATGATGGCGACGAACAGCGCGACCTGGGGATGCTCTGTTTGCAGCTCGATCGCCCGGCCGACGCGATCTCCCCGTTGCAGTCCTATCTCGAATCGAAACCACCGGATGAGGATGCCGAAGTGGTTCGCGCGTTGCTTCGCGCCGCCAGGCGCGAGGTCGCGACCTGGAACTGATTGGCCGGCCTCCTCGGTCGTTTTCTCGAAAATCTTTCGAGAAAGAATCAAGTTCTTTTTCTCAAGTGCCGAAGACGAGAGTACGGCGACTCCGGGCGGGTCGTCGTGCTGTCGGTCTCAGTGAGGATTGTCCGGAAAACGGACCCTGCGGGATGAAGGGCGGAGCTCCTCATTCCCGGCGCGACCTTCAGGTCATGACCTCGCTGACCCGGTTCGCTCGTCAGGAGGAGGAATCCCCGCTATGCACACCTTGAGAACTTCAACGAGTCTGTTACTCCTTCCTCTTTTATTGTGCCTGGCCGGCTGCGCCAGCACGTCGGGCGTTTCCTCCAAGATGCAGACGGTCGCATCGGTAGGGGACAAGAAGTATCCCGTGGTCACGGGCGAGCCGGGAGCGTCGGTGGTGGCTGACGCCGCGCCCGCCGAGCCGTCGGTGCGTGCCAAGGGACGGATCTCGGGCCGAGTGGTCGACGACACGGGAGAACCGCTTCCGGACGTTCGCGTGCGACTTGCCGTGGGGAACACACCCGGCGGACAGGTCATTAGCGCCACGACCGACCGTACCGGAGCGTTCACGCTCAATGGGGTTCGCGCTGGCTCCTCGCATACCGTCATCGCCGAGTGGGAGGACGGTCAGGAGTATCTGACCGGCCGGAGCGTCGTGGATGCACCCGACACGAACGTTCGGATCACCCTGGCTCCGTCCGGCACCGAGTCCAAGACCGCCAGCGCCCCGATCCGGCCGAATCGAATCAGCCCCGTGTCGGAAAAGGCGTCACTTCCGGACCCGGATGACGACGACGAAACGCTGATCGATGTCCCCCGAGTATCGTCCCGGAAGCCACGCGTGAATGTTGAGGATCTGCCGCCGCCTGAGGCCGAGTCTTATCCCGCGGCTGGGGGCGTGCGAACTCCCGCCCCCGCGCGTCAGGGCTCGGCGACGGGTCGGGTCCGCTGGCGAGGGGTGGGAGCGGATGGAGTCACGCGGCAGGACTCGAAAGCGGCGACCGAGCCCGGTCATGGCAAGATATCCGCGCTCCAGGATTCCGAGACACACGAAGCGAGCGCGATCGCATCGAGTCCGGCTGACGAAGACGAGGGGCCGAACCCGCTTCCCCCGGCGCTCGAGCCGGGGCAGGCGCCTCGGGATCGGGACCTCGTTCCGCTTCCTCGAGCGCGCAAGCCACGGTCCGTGCCTCGCTCCGCCGCGATTTCAGGTGACGACGACGATGCTCTCGCGAGGGAACGCGAGCCAGGGCAGATGTCCGTCACGGCTCCGGCCAGAACGACAAAGCCACGGCGGTCGGTTCAGACGCATGAGGTCGAACCCGAATCCGATTCCGAACCCGCGTCCTCGGAAGTCAATCCGCTTCCCCCAGCGCGCGAGCCGGGTCGGGAAGGGGATCTGTCCCTCGCCGATCCGAGCCTGCTTCCCGCACCGGGACTGGACCCGGAGTCGGAACCGGAACTGGGGCCGGAAAAAAAAACGAGCGCGTCTTCGTCGGCGGATATAGCCTTCCTACCGCCCGCGGTTGAGGCTGGCCAGGCCGAGAAACCCGCCGAGGTTCCAGGTCCGATTGGGGAAGCCCCGGCGGCCGGTGCCAACCTCCTCGCGTTGAGCGAGACGACACCTCGGTTCTTGAGCGATGATTCGCCGGCCGCACCGGTTGAAGCGGCCCCGGCGACTAGCGCCGACCTCGCCGCGTTGAGCGAGACGAAACCTCCGTTTCTGAATGATTTGCCGGGCCCGGTCGAGGCGGCTTCGGCGGAAGGGCAGCCGGCGCCAGGCCTTCCTCCCGCAGTTGCGGCGGCTCCGGGGCGAAATGAAGTGGCCGAACCCTCGCCGTTCGACACCCCCAGCTTCGAGCCGGCTTCGTCATTTGCGCCTGCGATGGCCGCGGCGACGGGTCAGTCGGTTTTCGAGACCGGTTCGGACGCACCGGCAACGAACGAAGCACCCGCTCCTCCCCCCGACACCCGAAAGCGGCCGACCTGGAAAGACCTGGCCTCACTCGCCCCCAAGCCACCCCTCGCGCAAGTTGAGAGTCGGAAGGGAGTTGGGCCCGCGGTTTTAGGGCCGATGAAACCTGCGGCGCATGCCTTTTTGATGGAACAACCCCCCGCGTTGCCAACGAGCACGCGCGCGGCGCCGTCGCAAGCTCAAGCCGATGTTGGCAAAGCCTTTTGCGACTACGACGCCAAGCACCGAAAGATCAATGATTTCCGCCTGCCCGACCTTGAGGGCAGGCCGGTTCGTTTCCAGGAGCTCGATGCCGACCTCGTCCTGATCGACTTTTGGGGGACCTGGTGTCAGCCCTGCCTGCGGTCGATTCCCCACCTGGTTGAACTCCAGAATCGGATGGGAACGGGCAAGCTCAAAGTGGTCGGCATCGCCTGTGAGCAGGGTCCGCTCGCCGAGCGTGCCAAGACGGTAAGCCTGGAAGTTCGCCGGTTGGGGATTAACTACCCCGTGCTGCTCAGCGGCATGGATGGACCTTGCCCGCTCCAGGAAGCGTTGAAGGTTCAAGCGTATCCCACCTTGATCCTCGTCGATCGCCAAGGGCGGATCGTCTGGCAGGATCAAGGAGCGACCCCCGTGACCCTGGGGCGGCTCGATCGCTTTCTCGCCTCGACGAGCAAGTCCGAACAGACCCGACGCTATTGAGTCCCATTGCCCCGCGTGGGGAGTATCGACTCGCGTTCGTGGTAGGGGTAAATCCAGACGAGGGGAACTCCCCACTTCGAGACGACGTAGGCGGGCTGACCGTTCGCGATCAGAGCGCGGTCCCAAGGCTGTAACGCGCCGGGCCGGTTCTGGAGCACGAACCAGGCGGCCGACCGTCGCGGATCGGGGATCACGTCCGGCTTCAGCCGGCCCGACTGGTGAAGATAGAGCCAGGATGTGGGGAAGGTCGCAAACTCGATTCTTTGGTTCGGCGGCGTCTGGTCGTTCAGCCAGTCGAGCGCCTCTTCCGTCAGCCCGTCCCAGAAGTAGGTGGGTTCCATCCCGAGCTTGACCGCGCCGGGAAGGCCGCCGACGATCGGGCTGAAGTAGGAGAGCGGGACCGGCATCATCAGGGCGATGCTGAGTGCGCCCTCGACCAAGGCGGCGGCCACGATCGCCTTGCCCCAGCGCTTGAATCGTTCGATCAGTGCCGCGGCTCCGAGGCCGGCGATGATCGCCAACATCCCGAACGCGGGCAAGAACTGGCGGACGCCGTCGTGCCCGGGGGTGTGAGGCAGCGCGCGGAGCGCCAGAAGGAAGCTCCAATGAACGATCGCCAGAACCTCGAACGGCCGGCTCCGGAACCGGCGGATTGCCTGACCAGCACCCACGATTGCCAGGGCGAGGAACCCGACCGGGGTGACAAACAGGGTCCACGCCAGGGTGTTGTACCAGGGGAGCGACTGTTTGGGGGTGACGTAGATCTGCCCGAGAAAGAGCACCGGGATTGGGATCGTCCTCGAGCGCGTCAGGTTCGATTCGAGGAAGCGCCGCACCCCGTCGATTGGAGCGTTCCACCAGCTCGGGTTGAACGCGTAGAGCGTCAAGACGGCGATCAGACCGCCGACGAGCAAGGTCAGGAAGCCCCGGCGACTCCGTTCGACGACGGTCCAGACCAGGAACGGAAGCGGGAGGAACCACCCGGTCAGCTTGCAGTCGGCCGCCCAACCGGCGAGTAGGCCGAAGAGAATGACCCAACCCCACCTTGGCGACCGGACCTCGACAGCCGTGGCGGTTCGGGGGAGGACCGCCTCGGCGAACGCGATCAAGGCCAGGACCCAGAGACTGGCGAGGATGGCATCGACCGTCGCATAGTGGCCGTTGGCGAACAGGTTCGGCTGGAAGATCCAGGCTCCCGCGGCCAATGAAGCCGCCCATCGTCCCCAGCGCTGGGCCACGAACGTCCAGAGTGCTCCGGCCGTCAGGCTGAACAGAAGCATCGGGCCAAACCGTGCCCGCGCGAGCTCGCTCCACCAACTGGGAGTCAGAAGGTCCCCGGCCAGGCCGACGATCGCATAGAACGGCGGATGGCCGTGGGGCTCCTCACGGGCGAAGGGCCAGAACCAGGCGAGCACGTTCTTGTCGAAGAGTTGGCCGCGGGTGCGCATCTGGTCGGGACGGGGGGCGGGGTATTGATCCTGCTGGACCAATTCCAGGTCCGGCGGCTGCCAGGTTGCCGCGAACCGTGCGGGATCGCGGAGCGCGGCAAACCAGGCGCGGATCCGCGCTTCGCGGCCGAGCGTGTAGCCCTCGTCCCAGACGATCGAGAGCCGCGATTCGGTCGCGATCATCAGCACGAGTGTCGACGCGGCCACCGCCAATCCCAAGGCCCGGAACGTCCCGCGGCGGGGTGGGTCGAGATGCGGTCCGCTCACAGGCGACCTCGAAGAAACGACACGAGGGGCCACGGAGGGCCCCTCTTTTGGGTTGCCGCAAGAATGATTGCGGAGGTCGTCGACGCTTACACAGAGACCGTCGCCAACTCGCCGTTAACGCTTTGCCACTCCGTGGCGACAGAACGAATCAGCGCGATCTCATTGCAGTTGGGGAAGAGCGGACACCGCACGCACTCATTCCAGATTTTGTGCGGCAGGTCGGCCTTCTCAATGCGATGGTAGCCGCATTTCTCAAAGAAATCGGCGACATAGGTGAGCGTAAACACCGTCTTGATCTCGAGAAGGCGGGCGGCCTCCCAACAAGAATCAAGGAGCGCTCGCCCCACGCCACGCCCGTGGGCATGTTCAGAGACCGCCAGGCATTTCAGTTCGGCAAGGTCTTCCCAGAACACATGCAGGGCAACACAACCGACGATTTGACCGTTGTCGTCAGTGGCCACGAGAAACTCTCGGATCGATTCATAGAGTTCTCCCAACGACCGGCGGATCATCAGTTTTCGATCGGCGAACGTGCGAATCAGTTCCTGAATGGCGGGCACGTCGCCAACTCGCGCGGGACGAATGTTCAATCGAGGAATCCCCCCAAACCCCGGCTTTGACCCCGGGCGTTCTTGCCTTGACCCGACAAGCCCCCGGACGTATCGGGCGCTCGCGGGCGAACGGAATATTGTAAGTCGTTGGTTTTTGGAATCAATACCGTGTCGGCCGACACCCCAAAATCATCAGAACGTGCGGGTGGGCTCGGGACGCGGACTCGCGGCTTTGGCCTGGCTGGTCTCGGCCTGGCGGAAGGGGAGCACGCGCTCGCGGTAGAACGATTCCATGTGCCGATAGTCGGGTCCGTGCGCGACTTCCACGAGCCCGAACGACTGGGCGATCTCTTCGGTCGCCTGCTCCAGGGTCCAGCCGCAATACTTGGTGCGATAGGCGATCTGGACCATCGAAGTGCGATTGATGCCATGATGGCAATGGAAGTAGACCGGCTGATTCTTGGGGTCCGCCAGCACGGCGGCCGCCTCCTCGAGGAGGTCGGAGATCACGCGCCAGTCCCCCAGCCCGCGCTGGTCGACGATCGGGATATGGACCCAGCGATAGCCCAACTCCTCCGCCATCTGCTTCTCGCGGATCGCCAAGGGGTGAGTGGGCGGATGAGCCAACGCCAAGACTGTCTTGACCTTATAGTTTGTGACAACCCGTCGCATCGGCCAGGGCTGTTGCCAGGCGCCTCGATAAAGCTTGCCCGGCTCGACCACCGCGAACTGGTCGGCGAAGACGTAGTCGTGACCGTGCCTCCAGACCTGCTGGGCTGTTAGACATCCCAGAGCGCCCACCAAACCGCGGCGAATCCATTTGCGTCGGCTGACCATGAGGAGAACACTCCGGTACGAGGCAAGGATTCCGTTCCAGGCGGGGTCGGGGATCGTAGCAGACACCCGATTGACCGGCAAGAGAAGTCAGATCCAACGGAACCTACCCCCATTCGAACCTTATCGGCAGCCTCAATCCGATTCTCCAAGGGCAACACCCGGGCGCCTGAGTTTGGCATCGCCTCCGCCCCGCGATCGGTTTAAGATCAGGCTCCCGCGTTCCTCGAGAGAATGCCCCTGAAGCCGAGGTCAAGGATGACGTCGCGACGTTCGCTCTGGTTCCTGATCGTGATCTCCACCTCGCTGCGCCTCGCCTGGTCCGCGTCGCTCGGCCTGGGCAACGACGAAGCCTACCACTACCTCTTCGCGACCCATCACGACTGGAGCTATTTTGATCATCCGCCCATGCTTGCATTGGTGGAACGGTTGGGGATTGTGCTCTCCGGAGGCGTTGTCTCTCCCTTTCGCTTGCGACTCGGTTTCATTTTGCTGTTCGCGGGTTCAACCTGGTTGATGGCGCGGCTGACCGAGCGGTTTTACGGTCCTCGAGCGGGATTCCTCGCCGCGCTCGCCCTGAACCTGACCGCTTATCACAGTGTGGCGGCGGGGGCGTTTGTGCTGCCCGACGGTCCACTCCTGTTCTTCTGGCTCCTGACGCTGGATCGGCTCGCGGTGGCCATTGATTCGGGAGGGAGACTCGGACCCTGGCTTGGGGTGGGAGTCGCCTGGGGCGCGGCGATGCTCAGCAAGTATCACGCGGTCTTTCTCCCGGTCGGGACCTTTCTCTATTTCCTCCTCGAGCCGACCGCCCGGCATTGGCTCCGGCGTGCCGGGCCGTACGTGGCCACGGCGATCGGGCTCGCCCTCTTTTCCCCCGTGATCTGGTGGAATGCCACCCATGGATGGGCCTCGTTCGCCTTCCAGGGCGCGCGGGCCCTCGGCGGGTTGAGGTTCCGGCCCGACACGTTGGGCGCGGCCGTGCTGGGACAGGCGCTCTACCTGTTCCCTTGGGTCTGGTTGGCCCTGGTGTCGATTCTGATCCGCAACGGGCGCCGATTTTTCTCCCCGTCTGAGACCGCGCCAGCCGATCGGTTCCTCCTCTGCCAGGCCATCGTTCCGCTCTCGATCTTCATGGCGGTGGCCTGCACCCGGTCGGTCTTGCCGCACTGGACCTTGGTGGGGTTTCTTTCGATTTTCCCGTTGCTTGGCCGGAAATGGGAGGAGGAGCCGGCACGGCTCCACCGCCGGATCGTCGTGTTTGCAACGCTCCTGCTGTTCGCTGCGACGGTGGTTCTGGTCCAGACCAGGACCGGCGTTCTCCAGCAAGGGGGGGAGGGAACACTCGGGCTAATCAAGGTCTCGCGTGACCCGACGCTCGACCTCTATGGTTGGGACGAGGTGAGTCGCGAACTGGAACGTCGTGGGCTGCTCGATCGGCCCAACACCTTTCTCTTTACGAGTAACTGGTATTACAGCGGCCACGTTGCGTTTGCGACCCGGAACCACGCCACTCCGGTCGCCTGCTACAGCGCGGGGGATGCGCGGAGCTTTGCCTTTTGGAGCAAGCCGAGCGACTGGATGGGCCAGGACGGGATCCTCATCTCGATGAACGGGCGATCGGTCGAGCCGCACTGCTTTGACCGCTTCTTTTCACGGATCGAGCTGCTCGGAGAATTCGAAGTGAAACGCTCCGGAACCCCGATCCGCAAGATCCGCCTGTTTCACTGCGTCCGTCAGATCGTCCCGTTTCCGTTCGATCAACCACGACCTCCCTCGTCGGTTCGGACGATCGCGCAGAGTCCGACTGAGGAGAGTGCGGGTGAGACGAAGCCGGCCGTTTTGCGCTGACGGCTCCATCGATCGGGCCCGCGCCGGCTTTGTCGCGGCCTGTAGAATCCCATTGGGATGACGGTAGAATCGTGCGAGGGATCGATTCCGAGTGGGTCCGATGTCCTCGAACTACGTGAAATCGGGCCAGTGGGCGGGGCGGGACGGGAGTAGGGGCGAATGAATAATGAGCCGGTCGTCCTACGCGAACGATCGACGGGACCGATCTCGAAAGTCGTCGGCCTTTATCAGACGCTCCTGAGGCGGAGCCTCGAGCACTTTTTCCCGGACGGGATTTTGGAGGCGGCGGGGGACCGCAGCTTCATCGAATGGGACGGTGCGTCGCTTGAAGAACATTATCGCGTGGGCGATGACCCCGACGGCCTCGGTGTCGAGATCGAATGGTTTCGGTCGCGCTACCTCTATCTGCCCGGCAGTCCGGCCCCGTTCTTGCCCGCGGAGCGGCATCTGATCGAGGTGATCCTCGAAGCGCTCGACCTCCGGTTTCGGGGCCTGTTCGACCTGGAGGTGGCCAACCGCATCGAGCGGTTCCACTACGCCAGTGAAGACCTGATCCTTTCCGACTACCTCGGTGGTGACGACCACTTCCGGATCCCGGCCGCCCTCGAAGCGCTCCGGGTCGCGGCGCTCTCCACGTACGAAAATCGTCGTGTTTCTTTGGGCACCCTTCTGCTCGGGACGCCCTACGACCCGGCCGCCCCCGAGTGGGTCAACCCTGAAGGGGCGCCCCGGTTCAACACCCGCCTGACGGCGATCAAAGGGTTTCATCGCCTCTGTGACGGTGTGCAGACGTTATTCATCGTCGATCAGCAGGGAGAGTTGACCCGGACCGTGGACATCGGGCGCTGGGCCGAGAAGGTGCAGGGCTCGGCGCCGCTCGAAACACCCTGTCCCCGCGCCTACGTGAATCATGCCAAGGCGACCCGGTCGGGAGGGCACCTCTGCCTGGTGTTGACCCCTTCGCAAGAGATCAAGGTGTTCGCCGAGGGGGTGCTGACCTTCGCCTTCAGCGACGCGCGCTGGCGGCTCCTCGACATCCCGACCAAGTTCGCGGCTTGGTGCAAGGCGATCGGCAAGTCATGCCCGAGCGACCTGGCGTTGCGGATCTTCCAGGCCGCCTTGAACCTGGCGGAAGACCGGAAAGGCGCCTTGTTCGTCGTGCTCCGCGACCCCGGATCATCCATCCCGCAACTGATCGCGCCCGCCGACCGGATCGTCGAAGAAGTGGCCACCGATGATCCCCACGACCCCGAGAACCTCTCGCCCCGCATGGCCAAGCAATCGCTCCACCATGTCGCCCGCGACCAGACCCTCGCTGAACTCGATGCCACCGTCCTCGAAGCCCTGGCCGGGATTGACGGCGCCGTGGTGACGGACCTCGACGGCCGTCTGCTCACCTTCGGCGCCATCCTCAAAATCGATCCCGAAGCGCTCAAGATCGCCCGTGCCGTTGAGGGGGCGAGAACCTTGGCCGCCATCGCCGCGTCCTATCACGGCCCTGTCATCAAGGTCAGCGAGGACGGCTATCTGACGATGTACCTCGGCGGCCGGCGAGTCTGGGGGCTGTAGCCTGATCGGAATTTATTGTACGTGTGTTTATGTCGTGACTTGGCGGGTTCGTGGTCGTGTCGCAAACTTCCGCCTTAATGTCAGGTGGTGATGGATTACCAGAGGCGGGATGCGGGAGTGTTGAGGAGTAGCCTCACGACATGTCGCCCTCGAAACCCTTCAAGTGGTCTTCATCCTCAGATAAAACGACCAGTTTCCCCCGCCCTCGGCCTGGGACAGGATGGTGTATCTCGGCGGGTAGACCAATCAGTTGAGCAATCGGTTGTGCGTTCCGAGTGATCACCAACTTCTCTCCGGGGGCGAGTTGGTCGATCAGTTGCGAGAGCTTGTCCTGGGCCTCTTCGATCGTGATTGTGGTCATGGCCAAACCTCACTCTCCGTTAGCTCCCGAGGGTCATTGAAACCTGATACCATTGCGAACGATTAGGAACGGGACGCAAATAACTTCCCGATTTCAGAACGATTCACGGACATGCCCCGCAATGCCGTTAATACTTTATGTGAATCTAAAACTGAAAAACAACCTTATATCTTGAATACGCCTCGGACTATTTGGTTTAAATTCAACCCCAACGGGGCTGCCCAAGGAAGCCCAGGGCAACGCCCTGGGGGTTCAACCACGATGATTAGCAGCCCTGAAAGGGCGACTTAAAAGGTTGTACCAGAACGATCTACATCGCAAGTCCGCCGCTCGAACTAGGCCGCCCTTACAGGCTATGCGATTTAAACGTGTCGATTTCCCGGGGCGTTGCCCCGGGCTACCTTGGGCCGCCCCTTGGGGCTGAAACCGGCGAGAGCGTGCGCCACTCGACGGTAAACCGCTGTAGGTCTCGCCCCAGCCTACCTTCGTGGGGTTAGACTCGGGAAGTGATTTGCGTCCCGTTCCTAAGAGTCAATTTTCCATCGCAACCCGCCGAAGACCGATGCGCAGATCACGACAAACGTAATTAATGATCGGGTGCTGAATCGGGACCACGATCGTTGAGTTGTAATGTTGTGTAATGGAAACGTGTAGATGATTTGTATTCCTATAGAGGGGTGGGCACGGTCCACCAGATTTCGCTTGCGCGGGGGTGGGGCACCCATTTACGCGAACCCGCCGGCCAAAAGGTGTGGTCAGCCATGCCAACCTTTACAAGAGGGCATGGCCCACCAGGTTTCGCCCGCGTGGGTGGGGGAGACCCACTCACGCGCACTTGTGGGTTGCGCGGAACGGTGACTCCACGGTCAGATCGTCGTCATGATCGCCTCGAGCGTTTCCCGCGAGGGCCGGAGTGACTCGTCGGGCAAGAGGGCCAGGGGCGTTTCGGTCATCCCCTGCATGGTGACGAAGTCGGGGCGGTCGGGGGCGAGGTAGAGCAGGCCGGTGAGGAACTCGTGGCGTTCCTGGCTCTCGATCAAGAGCCGGAGGGCCGAGGGCCGGTCGGTCACCTTGTGCTCGTCGTGGCGCAGGGCGCGGAGCACGATCCAGGAGCCGTCGTGAAGCTGGACGCGGGTGGTTTCGCCGGCTTTTTGCTCGACTTCGATCTCGGCGAGCCGGGGGACGAAACCGACGTCGTGGAGCGGTTCCTCGTGCTCTCGGGCCCACTCCCAACTCTTGGTCGAACTCGCGAAGTCGTTAAAGGTGACGCAGGGGCTGATGATGTCGAGGACCGCGAGCCCTTGATGGTTCAGGGCGGCCTTCAAAAGGGGGACGAGCTGTTTCTTGTCGCCCGCGAAGGAGCGGGCGACAAACGTGGCGCCGGCGGTGACGGCCTCCATGCAGAGGTCGAACGGCGGGATCGTGTTTTCTTCGCCGGTCTCCCGGCGCAGGTGCGCATGCAAGTCGGCGGTGGCCGAGAACTGGCCTTTGGTCAGACCGTAGCAGCCGTTGTCTTCGACGACGTAGACCAAGGGCAGGTTGCGTCGGCAGGCATGCTTGAATTGTCCCATGCCGATATTTGCCGTATCGCCATCGCCGCTGATCCCGATGTTTCGAAGGCTCCGATTGGCGACCGCGGCCCCGGTGGCGACTGACGGCATTCGGCCGTGCAAGGCGTTGAAGCCGTGGCTGTACTGGAGGAAGTAGGCCGGGGTCTTGCTCGAGCAGCCGATGCCGCTGAACTTGACGGTCTTATAGGGGTTGACCCCGACGGCTTTGCATGCCTCGACGAGGTAACTGGTGATGCTGTTGTGCCCACAACCCTTGCAGAGTGTGGAGGGGAGACCCTGAAACGCCAGGGTCGGGAGGGACATTCGACGTCCCTCACTCTCGATGAGGATCATTGAATCGGTGGCCATGAGTCGATCGCCTCTTGGGGGGAGAGCCAGAGAGTGTGTCAGTCATTGGCACGAAGTCGGTATCCGGTGCGGGCCTCGCCAAGCACGAGGGGGATGTCGGGATGAGTCCGGGTCTGGGCAGCGGAACGTCAAGGAGGGGCGGCAGGACCGTCCTTTTCTTTCTCTCGTTCCGGCCATTCGCCGGTTCGAGTGCACTCATTCGGGGGAGAGTTCGGGCGCGTGCGGGACGCGTGGATTGTCGGCTTCGACGTTTCCTGTGGGCCAGCCCGGCCCTGACGGGTTTTTCTCCCAGCCAAGAATCGGTCGGATGACGTTCACCGCGGCCAGCGGGGTGCCGTTGTAGTGCGGGACCGACACCAGGCGATCGGCCAGGGTGCCGGAGAGCGACGAACGGAGCAGGGCGGCGACTTGGCCGTCTCGGTTCTGTTCGATCACGTAGACACGTTCATGTCGGCTGATGAAATGAGTCACGGCGTCGGAGACGGGCAAAGCGCGGATCCGGCAGTATTCCGTCGCGATCCCCTGCTCGGAAAGCAGGTCGCGGGCCTCGACCATCGCCCAGTGGCTTGACCCGTAGGCGATCAAGCCTACCCGAGCGCCTGCGTCTCCCTCGATGACGGGAGGAGGGAGCTTGCGTCGCGCCGTCTCGAGCTTGAGCGCCAGGCGGTCGAGGTTCTTCTTCCAATCTTCCGGCCGCTCGCTGTAGCCCGACTTCTCGTTGTGGCCCGTTCCGCGCGTGAAGTAGGCCGCCAGCGGGTTCTCGGTCCCCGGGATCGTGCGGTAGCAGATCCCGTCGCCGTCCACGTCACGGTAGCGCTCGAACTGGCCGAGTCGTTCGAGGTCGGCCGCGTCGAGCAGCTTCCCGCGATGGATCGGTTTCTCTGGATAGGCGAACGGGTCGGACAGCCAGAGGTTCATTCCCATGTCGAGGTCGGTCGCCATGAAGATGGGCGTCTGGAATTGCTGGGCGAGGTCGAGCGCTTCGACCGCGAAGCTGAAACATTCGCCGACCGAACCGGGGATCAAAACAACATGTCGGCAATCACCATGGCCGAGTAGATGGAGCTTGAGGATGTCTCCCTGGCTGGTCCGGGTGGGTAGGCCGGTGCTTGGGCCCATCCGCTGGACGTCGACGATGACGACCGGGATCTCGGCGAAGTAGGCGAGGCCGACGAACTCGGTCATCAAGGAGATGCCAGGGCCCGAGGTGGCCGTCAGGGAGCGGGCGCCCGCCCACCCCGCGCCGATGGCCATGCCGATGGCGGCCAGTTCATCCTCGGCCTGAACGACTGCGAACGTCCGTTTGCCGTCGCCGTCGGTGCGGTATTTCTTGAGGAACTCCTCGGTGTATTCGGCCAGACTGCTCGAGGGTGTGATCGGATACCAGGTCAGCACGCTGGTGCCGCCGAAGACCGCGCCCAAGGCGGCGGCCTTGTTGCCCTCGATCAGGACCTTGTTGCTCAGGCCGTCGATCCGCTCGACCCGGAACGGCAGATCGGTGGGCAGGTGGGTTTCGGCCCAGGCGAAGCCGGTGCGCGCGGCGTTGATGTTGATGTCGGCGGCCTTCGCCTTGCGTCCTGGAAACTCGCGGCGGATCGCGGCCTCGACCTCGCCCATCTCAATTCCAGCAACGTAGGCGACGACCCCCACGTAAACCATGTTGATGACTTTACGGAGCTTGTCGCGATACCCCTTGTCCTTGCTGTCGGCCGGGTAGGCTTCCTCGACCAGTTTCTGAAACGGCACGGGGAAGTACTGCACGTCGTCGCGAACGGCGTCGAGGTCGAAGTCGTCGCGGTAGATGACGATCGAGCCGGGCTGAAGTTGACGGACGTCGTCAGCCGCCGTATGGGCGTTCATGCAGACCAGGATCGGCGTGTCGAGCCGATGACCGACATACCCTTTGGCGGAGGCCCGAATGTGGAACCAGGTGGGCAAGCCTTCGATGTTCGAAGGGAAGACGTTCTTGCCGCTGCACGGGATGCCCATCCCATAGAGAGCGCGAAGGAGAACGAGATTGGCCGACTGGCTGCCCGAACCGTTGACGGTTCCGACGCGAATCGCCAGGTCGTTCACCGAAGCGGGAGAGGTCGTGGCCCCGTCACGGACGGGGAATGTCTCGACCACCGAGGTTGTGGATGACATGGTGTGCCTCAAAAAGAGCGAGCACCACGGCAGAGAGCGGTTCCGCAACACGCATTCCAGCGTTCGTGACGACCCTCGCGGAACCCGCAAGTGAGACCCGACACCGTGCATGCCCGACAACTTTTACTCCACCAGAACCCCACGTCGGTGGCAAGCAGTTAACCGATTTCTCGAGTCGGGCCGGGTTCGCCCACCACCGTTTTGGGTGGGCGAGGCGCGCAAAGGTACGCCGTCCGGATCCGTGTCCGGACAGCGTGGTTCTTCACCAGAACGGCGTTGTCGCCGTCTCGGTCTGGATCAGGTCAGGCCGACGTCTTGGCGGCCGAGCGGGTCCGAGCCCGAGTAATGCCGTTCCGCACGGTCACAGTCCCACGAGTGGTGTTCTGATTGTTGTTGTTGTGGGCGGGGGCGTGGGTGTGCGTGGGGTGGACGGGTCGCTCCTCTGTGCGGAGGGACGTCAAGAAATCGCGGGCGGCTTTCAGGTCGGATTGTTCGATTTCGGGGACGGAATTGGTTTGCATAGGGAGAATCAGATGATCCGCAACGAACGGGAAAGTGCCTCGGGACACCATGTCCCGTGGCGTGATTCAGAGGCTAGCGTTCCGACGGGGAAGACGATCAAGAGAAGTGTCAAGCAACTGCCGGACCGGAAGCGACGATAACGTGAGATCCTTGGGCAAGGTCATCTCGACCCCCAGTTGAGTGCTGGAGGCGGTGGGCATAAGGGCACGATCACCTGAACTGTGTTTGCTCACAAGCTCGGACGGGATCGTCAACCTTGAGAAGCTCACCCTTATTATCGGCATTTCAGGCGGGAACTTCAGTGGGAATGAAGCGGGCAGGCGTTTTTGCTGGCGAACCTCTCCTTGCCGACGGCGCCGAGCCCGGTGACAATCGGAAACGACGTCGACCGTGCTCAGAAGAAGAATTAGAACATAACGGGGAGCTTTTCTTCAACGAGGGTGATCGACTTTCCTCCCATTATCCCGCTTTTTTGATGAGACAGGTTGACCGGTCCGATGCCCATAACCACTGATTCGTCCAACCTGCCCACTCCCTTGCATCGTGCGATCTACCTGACCGGTCCCACAGCGTCGGGGAAAACCGGTATCGGCGTGGCCCTGGCCCGGCGGCTCGATGCCGAGGTCATCGCCATGGACTCAATGACGCTGTACCGCGGCATGGATATCGGGACCGCCAAGCCGACGCCCGAGGAGCAGGGGGGAGTGCCCCACCACCTGATCGACGTGCTCGACCCCTGGCAGGCGGCCAGTGTGGCCGACTACCGCGGCTGGGCGCTCGCGGCGGTCGCCGATATCGAAAGCCGCGGCAAACGTGCATTGTTCGTCGGTGGGACGGCCCTCTACTTGAAAGCGCTGCTGCGCGGCCTGTTCGAGGCGACCGCGACGAATCGGGTGCTCCGGGAGTCGCTCGAACAAGAGTACCGCCAGGTCGGCGGGGTGGCGCTCCATGCGCGGCTGGAGGCGATCGATCCGGTGACCGCGCGGCGGCTCCATCCCAATGACATGCTGCGGGTCGTCCGGGCGTTGGAGGTGAGCGCGACCATGGGCCAGCCCTTGAGTTCGCTCCAGACAGAACACGAGCATCCCGCACCCGCGACCGTTCCGGTCTTCGCCATCGACCGGCCGAGGCCCGAAATCCATGCGCGGATCAACCTGCGGGTCGAGCGAATGATCGAGGACGGGTTGGTCGACGAAGTTCGGCGGCTCCAATCGGGTCCTCAGCCGCTCGGTCCGGTCCCGGCGCAAGGGGTGGGGTATCGTGAGATCATCGACCACCTGGAAGGCCGGCTGCCCCTCGGACGGGCGGTTGACTGCATCAAGGCGCGGACCCGGCAATTCGCCAAGCGGCAGTCGACCTGGTTCCGCGGGCTGGTCGAGGTCCGGAGCTGGCCCGTCCCGGCGGGGGAGGCCGCTGAGGTGACCGCCGATCGACTGGCGCTCCTGATCGAGGCGGGAAACTGATCTTCCTCGAATTTTCCGGATCTGTTATCTAACCTTGCCTCTCTGATTCCGTCACCGGATTGCGCTGGTGATTTGGGTTGGAAAAGGAAAACATGGCCGTCAGCGGCGACGACCGGGGCGTTCCCAAGGAGGGGACCGATTCCCATGGGCCGGCGATTCATCTTTCTTGTAGTTTTGGCGCTCACCGTCGGTTTCGGCGTGCGGATGACGCTGGCGCAGGGCGAAGCTCCCGCTTCTCTGCCACCGGTCGAGGCGCTCCCGGCCCCGGCCGAGATGCCGTCCCCATCGTCGCCCACGCCCGCCACCGAATTGCCGTCGCGGGCCACCCCTACCGGTGGTGCGCCTGGTTCCTCGGCCAAGAAAGCCCCGGGCTTGAAGCCGAAGAGCGTTCAAGCTCAGCCGGCTCCGGGAGCCGGTGCTCGTGCTGGTGCGGCTCCGACTGAGAGCTTCGATCCGTCCGTCACCAAGGAGTTGGCGGTCGGCGATGGTACGATGCCGTCCGCCCCGCCTCCGGCCGATCCCGCGCCGCCTCAGGAAGTGCTTGATCTCGGCTCGAAGAATCCGTTCCCCGCGCCGGGCGCTCCCTCACCGAGCGAAACACCGGCTCCCACGCGGGACGCGGACGTCGAGCGTTCCCAGGCCCCGCTGGCGGCAAGCCCCACGGGCGTGCCGGCGACAGGTCCTTCCGGCGCGGAGAACAACCCCTTGCCGGCCGCGAAAGAACCCGCGGGCCAGTCGTCGGCGAGCCTGGCGCCCAACGAGGCCGATGAGCTGGTGCTGTCGCCGGAACGACTGCGCACCGGCGTGCAATCTGCGGGGTTGTCGGTCGAGGTCAAGGGACCGGCCACGCTCAATTTGAACACGCCCGCAACCTACAAAATCATCGTCAGCAATCCCGGCACGGCCGATGCCATTGGCGTCGTCGTTCGCGATGCGCTTCCCCCCGAGCTCGAATTCGTCTCGAGCCAGCCCCAAGAACAACGCGGACCCGACACGCTCTTGGTCTGGCACCTGGGGACCGTCCGCGCGGGAAGCAAGCAGGAGATTCTCCTCAAGGTCAAGCCGACCAAGACGGGGCCGTTCGACCATGCGGTGACGGTCACCATGAGATCGGGGGCGAAGTCGCGCACCACGGTCTATCAGCCGAAACTGAGAGTCGAGCAGAGCGTCACCTCGGCCAAGGTCCTCAAGGGTCAGACGGTCGAGTACCGGATCTCCGTGACCAACACGGGCGACGGCCCAGCCCGGGACGTGATCGTTCGGGCCAAGCTGAGCCCCGGCCTGCGGGCGGACGCCAGCGGCTCGAGCGATCAAAACCTGTTTGAGTTGTCGCTGGGTGACCTGCTTCCCAATCAGCACGTCGCGCTCGACCCGCTGGTCGCCGATGCCTACCTTGGGGGCGAACAATTTTGCAAGGTCGACGTGACCAGCCCCGATGTTGCACCCGGAGCCGAGGAGGCGCGGAGCACCAAGGTCGTGACGGTGATCGAGCCGAAGCTGGCGGTCAGAATGGTCGGTCCCAAGGAACGCTATACCGACACGATCGCCAGCTACGCGATTGCGGTCGAGAACCCGGGAACCGCCAAGGCGAACAACGTCCGGGTGCAGGTGACCGTGCCGGTGAATGCCCAACTCGTCAAGCCCCCCGCGGGCTCGAAGTTTGACATCCAGTCGCGTCGGCTCACCTGGGATGCCTTCCCGGTCGAGCCTCTGGGTAAGGTGAATCTCGGGTTTGAGGTGCGCATGGGAGGCCCACGGCTCTACGAGCTCACCGTCCAAGCGGTGGGCGATCAAGGTTTGAACGCCAAGGAAATCACGACCACGGATGTGATTCCC
Organism: Singulisphaera sp. GP187; assembly: GCF_900129635.1. Classification (GTDB taxonomy): domain Bacteria; phylum Planctomycetota; class Planctomycetia; order Isosphaerales; family Isosphaeraceae; genus Singulisphaera. Next base: position 1,149,456 of record NZ_FSRB01000001.1, read on the forward strand.
CTGGCGGACATCGCCCTTGAGATCTCGGAAGACCGACGCGTGATCGACGTCAATCAGACCACGACCTTCACCATTTCGGTCAAGAACAAGGGCTCGAAGGCGGCGACGAAGATTCTCATCAGCGGTCGGCATTCACCGGAAGTGACCGTCACGAAGACGGCGGGGACCGAAGAGCCTGCTCGCTACAAGCAGGACGCCGCGGGTAAGCCGGTCAACGGCGAATTCCTCTTCCCGATGATCGAACGACTCGACATTGGCCAGGAAATCGTTCTGGGGATCCAGGTCCAGGCGATCAAGACCGGTTTGGCGACCTGTCGCATCTACGTGACGCATGACGATATCGAACAACCGGTGGAAGACATGGAAAAAGTCAGGGTGACCCAGGCCGTCGGCAAGTAAGCGACCCGGTCCGACCGGTGGAATCCGGCCCGTTGGCGGAGTCTCCCAAGGGACTGGCCGGCCTTCGGCCCAGGCTGCGCTCCGATTTCGGGCGGTTGGTTCCCACGGCCTTGTCGCGTAGAATCGGTGGCTCACGGAAGGCCCGTTCCGTCCGGCCCGTTTTCGCGACGGCCGCCGATCAGCCACGCCCGTTTGCAATGGGGTGGCCCACCCTGGCGAAGGACACCGCGATGCACCGTAGCGCCATGCTCTCCCCTCCCGCCAGCCTTCTGCTCCTGATCGGAACGGCCCTCGCGACGCTTGCGAGCGGACCCGAGGCGCGGGCCGACCCGGAACCCAAAGCTCCCGCCAATCGGTTGGCCAAGGAAACGAGTCCCTACCTCCTCCTCCACGCGCACAACCCGGTCGACTGGTATCCCTGGGGGCCCGAAGCGTTCGCCAAGGCCAAGGCCGAGAAGAAACCGATCTTCCTGTCGATCGGTTACAGCTCGTGCTACTGGTGCCACGTGATGGAACGCGAGTGCTTCAAGGACCCGAAGATCGCCAAGCTGATGAACCAGAAGTTCGTCTGCATCAAGGTCGACCGCGAAGAGCGGCCCGACATCGATCAGATCTACATGGCTGCGCTCCAGGCGTTCGGCAACGGCGGCTGGCCGATGTCGATGTTCCTGACCCCCGATGGGCGTCCCTTTTACGGCGGCACCTACTTCCCCCCCAAGGATCGCAACGGGATTCGCGGGTTTCCGACGGTGCTCGCCGGGGTGGCTGATGCCTGGCGGGACGAAAAGGCTCAGATTGAGGAGTCGGCCGACCGCCTGACCGATCTGGTCCGACGCTCGCTCGCGAAGTCGAATGGCAACCGCCATGCGCCGCTGACACGCGCCCTCGCCGCACTCGGGCGCGAGCAGTTAGCCGAGCAGTTTGACCCGGAGTACGGCGGCTTTGGCTTCAATCCCGAGAATGCCCGCCGGCCCAAATTCCCGGAACCGGTGAACCTCGTCTTTTTGCTCGACGAGCACCGCCGTGAAGTCGCATCCGGGGCGGCCAAGAAAGACGAAAAGGACGCCAAGCCCGGCCCGCTGGCGATGGTCGTCAAGACGCTCGACCAGATGGCGCGAGGCGGGATCCGCGACCAGTTGGCCGGTGGTTATCATCGCTATGCGACCAGCCGGTACTGGATCGTCCCGCACTTCGAAAAGATGCTCTATGATAACGCCCAGCTCGCATCGACGCATCTGCTCGCCTTCGAGCTCACGGCCGACCCGCGCTGGCGGCTCGAGGCGGAGGCGACGTTCGCGTTCATCGCGCGGTCGATGACCTCGCCGGAGGGCGGATTTTACTCGGCCATCGACGCCGAGACTGACGGTGACGAAGGTCAGTATTACGTCTGGACCCGCGATGAGGTCGAGAAGACCCTGGGCGCGGGGCCGGGCTTCGAGGCGTTTGCCCAGGTCTACGGCCTCAAACGCGAGCCCAACTTCGAGAAAGAACGATACGTTCTCCTCGAGCCGAGGTCGCGCGCTGACCAGGCCGCGACCCTCAAGACAACCCCCGCCGCCCTTGAGGTGACCCTGGCCCCGGGCCGAGCGAAGTTGCTGGCCGTCCGCGAACGCCGCCCGGCGCCGCTGCTCGACGATAAGGTCTTGACCTCCTGGAACGGCCTCACGATCGCCGCTTACGCCGACGGGTTCCGGATCTTGCACGACCCGAAGTATCGCCAGGCCGCCGACAAGGCCGCTGACTTTATCCTGGCCAAGCTGCGCGCGCACGATGGTCGGCTGCTCCGGACCTATCGCTCGGGCCAGGCGAAACTGGCCGGCTACCTCGAGGACTATGCGTTTCTCGTCCATGGCCTGCTCCGCCTTCATGCCGCCACCGGCGACCCGAAACGACTGACCCAGGCGCGCGAGCTGACCGATCGGATGATCGCCGACTTCAGCGACACTGAGGAGGGGGGCTTCTTCTACACGGCCGACGGCCACGAGTCGCTCCTCGCCCGCCCCAAGGATCCCTATGACGGCGCCCTGCCCAGCGGGAATAGCGTGGCGATCCGCAACCTCGTCGCGCTCGCCGCGGCGACCGGCGAACCGCGCTATCTCGACCAGGCGAATAAGGCGCTCGACGCCTTCAGCTCGACCCTCGCCCAGAATCCCGGCGCACTTCCGTTGCTGGTCGTCGCACTCGGTGAATATCTCGATGCCCGACCCGCGGCGGTCGTCGCGGCTCCGACGCCCGAAGCGCCGGCCGACCCCGATGCCATGATCGTCGCAAAGGGCGCCGTCGCGGCAGGGGCCACCCTCGCGTCCGGCGCGGAAATCGCCGTCAACTTGACCGTCAAGGTCAAGGAAGGCTGGCACCTCAACGCCAACCCGGCGGGTTCGGAAAACCTGATTCCGACGACCGTCACCCTGGCTCGCAACCAGCCGGCGACGCTCGGGAAGGTCGAATATCCGGCCGGTGAGGCCAGGGTGCTCGAACCCGGTAGCGCACCGGTTCCCCTGTACGAGGGGACGGTCACCTTGAAGGTTCGCGTGCGGCTTGAGGCCGAGGCGAAGTCGGTGCCGGACGCCCTGACGTTCGAGATCCGCTACCAGGCCTGCAATGACAACTCCTGCCTGGCGCCCGCCTCGCTGGCGGTCCGGGTCCCGTTAGGCGGAGCCCGTTGAGGCGGTGAGAAGTTCGAGACCAGACATCGTCCGAGTGGATCTGAACTTACAGCGTGAGGGCTCGAGATGATCTCATCGCGAAAGATTGGACTGGGCGCGGGTTTGATGGCAATCGGGGGAGCGTTGATGATGGCGCGAGGGGATGAAGCGAAGCGGCCGGCCTATCCGGAGACCCCCGCGCGGCCCGCGAGCGACCTTTATCACGGCGTTGAGATCGTCGATCCCTTTCGCTGGCTCGAGGACGTGACGGACCCCGAGGTTCGCGCCTGGGCGGCCGCGCAGACGAAAGTGACGCGGGCGGCGTTCGACGCGGATGCCCAGCGCCCGGCCCTGGTCGAGCGGCTTCGGACGCTCTACGACTATCAGACCACGAGCGCTCCGATCGTCCGTGGCAAGCGCTACTTCTTCACGCGCCGCGAAGGGCTCAAGAACCAGCCGATCGTCTACGTGCGCGAGGGGAGTGCTCAAGCCGAGCCGCGCGTCGTGCTCGACCCCAACGGGTTCAGCCAGGACGGTACCGTCGCGCTCGACTGGATGTTCCCCTCGCCCGACGGCTCACTCCTGGCTTACGGATCGAGCCCGAACGGGTCGGAGATGAGCACGCTCAAGGTTCTCAACGTCGCCAACGGCGAACACCTGACCGACACGATCTCGCGAACCAGGGCCTGCACGGTGGCCTGGGAACCCTCGGGGCAAGCCTTCTGGTATGTCCGGTATCCCGAGAAGGGGACCGTCCCCGCCGGCGATGAGATGTACAACCGCAAGATCTTTCGCCACGTTCTGGGAACCAACCCAGAGAACGACCCGATGGTGTTCGGCCAGGGCCGCTCCAAGATCGACTGGCTCGGCGTCTCGGAGAGCGAAGACGGCCGCTTCGTCGTGATCTCCTCGTCCACCGACTGGATCAAGAATGACCTCTACCTGAAGCGGCTCGGGGACGACACCCCCATCGTGCCCCTGGCGGTCGGGCTCGAAGGCCAGGTCGACGTCGCGATCTTCGACGGAAAAGTCATCATCCGCACCAACGCGAAGACGCCCCGGTTTCAGGTCCTGGCCACGGACGTGGAGCATCTGGCACCCGCGGATTGGAAGGAGATCATTCCCGAGCCGGACGGCGGCGTGATCGAAGCGATCTGGGTCGTCGACCGGAAGATCGCCGTGCTCACCAGCCGGCGGGCCGTCTCATCGCTCGCGGTTCACGACCTCGACGGGCGGAAACTTCGTGAGATTCCCCTGCCGTCGCTCGGTACGGTCAGCGGTCTCAACGGAGAATGGGACGGGAAAGAACTTTTTTACTCGTTTCAGTCGTTTCTTTATCCCGCGACCGTCTTCCAACTCAATCTCGACGGTGGAGAACCGGTCGTCATCGACCGCTCCACCGCGCAGGTTGATCCCGGGGACTACGAGGTCAAGCAGGTGACCTACCCCTCGAAGGATGGGACGAAGGTGCCGATGTTCGTGCTGAGCAAGAAGGGACTCGAGCCGCAATCGAAGGCTCCCACCTTGCTCTATGGCTACGGTGGCTTCGACATCAGCCTGACCCCGGCGTATGACGCCGACCTCCGAGTCTGGCTCGACAAAGGGGGTGTCTATGCCATCGCCAACCTTCGCGGCGGCGGTGAGCTTGGACGCGAGTGGCACGCCGCCGGCCGGCTCGGCAAGAAGCAGAACGTCTTCGATGACTTCATCGCCGCCGGGGAATACCTGATCAAGTCGGGGTACACCAACCCGGCGAAGCTTGCCATCGAGGGCGGATCCAATGGCGGTCTTCTCGTCTCGGCCTGTCTGACCCAGCGTCCCGACCTGTTCCGCGCGGTGATTTGTGCGGTGCCGCTCTGCGACATGCTCCGCTACCATCGGTTCTCGATCGCGCGGAACTGGATTCCGGAATATGGCTCGGCCGATGATCCCGAGGCGTTCGCCTGGCTGAGGGCCTATTCCCCCTATCACAACGTCAAGCAAGGGGAGCGCTTCCCTGCCGTTCTGCTCCTGACCGGCGAGAGCGACACCCGGGTCGAGCCGATGCACGCCTACAAGATGGCCGCACGGCTCCAGGCCGGCACGGCATCCGACCGCCCGATCTACCTCCGGGTCGAGTCCAAGGCGGGCCATGGCGCGGGCAAGCCCCTGACCAAACGGATCGAAGAGGACGCCGATAAATGGACCTTCCTCTTCCAGCAGCTTTCGGTTCCCTGAAGCCGGCGGGAACCCGCTTGCGAGGACGAGGGGGGACGGTAGGGCCCATCGGTCGTTCGCGGTCAGGACGAGCGATGGTGCCTGGGGTAACAATCGCTTTCGGTCGGTTCGATCGAGTTTGCGTCCTCGGTGGTTAAGAGCGAGACCAGAATGGATTTTTGTTCGTGGGTTAGCGATCCATCGCGATAGCGATCCTCGAGGTCGTCCAAACAGTCGTGGACGGCCTCGGGCTTTCCCGGGTAGAACGGGTGGCGCGCGATCAAGTTGACCGTACGCTCCAATCGTTTGAAGGTAAGCATTTCTGTCATCAGGTTTGTCCAGGTCGGCGAGGCACCGTCGCTCGGTGCGACTCGATACTCGCAATATCGAATACGCACGATCGATCCGCATTGATCGATCAGACCCATACACTCTTATATCCGAGAAGACCCCTCTTCTCAATGACTCGATGATTCCGGAAGACATCTCAAGAGTTTGCGGTTACTGATGACCGCGCCGGTTGTTCTCTGCCGGCAGGCCTTGGCCACTCAGAACGGATTCCGAGTTGCGCCGCCACTTGTGCGTCCGATCGGCCGGAGTTCGAATCGTTTTGACGTCGCGATTGCATGCATGAATTCTAGGTCGTGGGCCCGCTTCGGCAAGGGCTGGCGGGGCGTGATTTTATTTTTTTGTAAACGACACGGTCGGAGTCCACTCCCGCCCTGTTCAACGTGGTCAGCCCGAGGGGCCAGCGGTCGACCCGAGGATCAGAATCGGTTTGAAGGGAGCGCGGCTTGGTCGTTTCCCGGTTCAATTTTCGATTTGGTCGACTTGCCAGTCTTCGAGATCGACGGCGGCTCCTCGGCCGAGGAACTGGACGATGGCGATGAACTGGTCGCGCTTCCCGCGTTTGATGACCTTGCCTTCGATACCGGCGAGGGGGCCGGTTTTGATCCGAACCTGGGCGCCCACGGGCATCACCGGTTCGGGGACGACGGTCAGTCCCGACGAGAGCATTTGGTGGATCTGGCGGAGGTCGTGGGCCAGGTTTTCCTGGTCGGAGACGTCGAGCACGTTGGCGAGGCGATTTCCGCGGAGGGCCTCGATTCGCTCGTTTTCGTCGCCGAGGAGGAAGAGATAGCTGGTGAACAGGGGGACGATGGAACGCGTCTTGCGGCCTTGCGGTGTTCGGTCTTCGTGGACGACCTGGGGGAGGTAGTAGGCGATCTGCTTCGATCTCAAGTCGCGTGCCGTGGCCTTTTCTTGGCGCGGCTTGGTGTGGAGACACCACCAGTGGCGGCCTTGCCAAAAGCTGGTGGAATCGTCTTGCCAGAGGTTTGCGGGAAAGTGATCGGGTTCGGCAGGGAGAATGGGCATGGTTCCTCGCTTCCTTGAGAGCCTAAGTCTCGCTTTTCTCGAGCACTGAGAATGACGGCGAACCAAGCCGAGTCTCGTCGGGTCACGTTTCCCTGTTATCATCGAGCGAGGGCTGGCTGTGGTCAACGTCGATCGGTCGACCACCGCCGAGTCGGGGCAGAATCCACTGGATGAGGTAGGGGGCCGGATCGCATGCCACGATTCGGCCGGAGCGGAAAAGTCGGTCGAGGCCCAGACAACGTTGGGTGGGACGAAGAATTCACTGGGTCTTACAGAGTTCGGGGAGGTTACAGGGTCGTGGCGAAGGATGAATTGAAGTGCGCGGAGTCTGGTCTGCTCAATCTCAATAAACCAGGGGGCATGACCTCGCGCGATGTGGTCAACATCATCTCCCGCCAGCGTCGGGGGATGAAGGTCGGTCACGCCGGTACCCTCGACCCACTGGCCTCGGGAGTTTTGGTGGTCTGCCTGGGGAAGGCGACCCGGCTGATCGAATACGTGCAGAGGATGCCCAAGACTTATCGAACGACCGTCCGGCTCGGGGCGGTAAGCAACACGCTCGACGCCGACGGAACGGTGGTTGAGGTTGAGGCGCCGCGCCAACCGAGCCTGCCTGAGATTCAGGCCGCGCTCGGTCCCTTGATCGGTACGGTCCTCCAGAGGCCCCCCGAGGTGTCGGCCCTGAAAGTGGGGGGCAAGCGTGCCTACGACCTCGCCCGTGCCGGGCAGGTGGTGACGCTCGAACCGCGCCTGGTCCGGATTGACCGGATCGACCTCCTGAAGTATGAGTGGCCCCGCCTCGATCTCGAGATCGCCTGCGGCAGCGGGACGTATGTCCGGTCGATCGCGCGCGACGTGGGTGAGGCACTCGGTTGTGGCGGTCTCGTCGAAGTCCTGGTTCGGACCCGGATCGGCTCGTTTTGCATCGAGGAGGCGCTGGACCCGTTGACGCTCACGGCGGAGACACTCGCGGGTTCACTCCGGTCCGCCTCCGAGGCCGTTGCGGCGTTGCCAAACCTGGCGGTCACGGGCGCTCAAGTCGCCGAGCTGATCCAGGGACGGGCCCTCAGCCTAACGGCTTTTTCCGGGCCGCCGATTTTGGCGGGAGAAATCGCGTTGGTTGGGCCGGACGGTGACCTGGCCGCCATCGCCGAGGCAATCCCCGAGTCCGGCTCCATCGTACCCCGGCGGGTGCTCGCGACGCCTTGACCTCGGAAACGGGAATCCGAATGATTCGATTGAACCGGATGGCCGCGGACGACGAACCTATAATACGCTGGGCGTGTCCGCCGATGGGGCCGTCGCCGTCGTCGTTGACGCGGTGATGGCCTGGATCTAAAATTTGGCGTCGTTGACCCTGGCTCACTTCCCCACTCATTCGAGAGGTCAATCTCCACCTTGGGCGAACTCAAAAGCACCGAGCGTCTCGATCGCCGTGAGAAAACGATACTCGTCGGAGTCCTGCTCTCCGACGGCGAATATTCCCACGAGGACCCGCTGGATGAAATCCGGGGGTTGGCCAAGACGGCCGGGCTGGTCGTGGTTGGGAGCATGCTCCAGAAGCGGCAGCATGTGGATATCGCCACGTACATCGGCTCGGGCAAGGTGGCCGAACTCAAGGAACTCGTCGAGGCACACGAGGCGGATCTCGTTGTTTTCGACAATGACCTCGGCCCCGCCCAGACCCGCAACCTAGAGCGGATCCTCGGGGTCAAGGTGATCGACCGGACCGAGGTCATCCTCGATATCTTCGCCACCCGTGCCCGGACCCACGAGTCCCACCTCCAAGTTGAGCTCGCTCAACTTGAATACGCGATGCCGAGGCTCAAGCGGATGTGGACCCACCTGTCGCGCTACAAAGGCGGGATCGGGGTTCGTGGTCCTGGTGAAAAGCAACTCGAGGAAGACCGACGACTGGTCGTCCACCGCATCCAGGACTTGAAAGCGAAGCTGGGGAAAGTCCAGGCCCGCAAGGAACGCGAAGTCGCAGGGCGAAGTGACACGCCGAGCGTCTCACTCGTCGGCTACACGAATGCCGGCAAGAGCACGCTGATGAATGCCCTGACCGACGCCGGAGTCTTCGTCGAGGACAAACTGTTCGCCACCCTCGATACTCGCACCCGGCGCTGGCGGCTCGGTGGGGGCGGGCAGGTGCTTCTCTCCGACACGGTCGGTTTCATTCGGAACCTGCCCCACTCCCTGGTGGCCTCGTTCAAAGCCACCCTGGAAGAGGCCCGTCAGGCCGACCTGCTGTTGCATGTGGTCGACGCTTCGAGCCCGGAAGCGGAAATGCAGATCCGCGCGGTCAAAAACGTCCTCGAGGAGCTCGGACTCGCCGATCAACCCACGATTCTCGTGCTGAACAAGGCGGATCGCGTCCCCGATCGCTCGTTCCTCGACGTGCTCAAGGCTCATCATCACGACCCGATCACCATCAGCGCCGCTCAGGGCGATGGCATCGACCGCCTCGAACTGGCGGTTCGCGAGTCGTTGCACGAACGGTCCCTCGACGCGGAAATCGAAACGGGTGTGGAAAACGGCCGGGTCCTGGCCTACCTCGCTCAGCACGCGCAGATCCTCAATCGGGTCTACGATGAGGAGGATCGCGTCTTGCTCCAATGCCGACTACCGCGCCGCTGCCTCGAATTTCTCTATGAAAACGGGGCCGACGTTCGCGAAAACGGCCAGCGACTCTACGCCTGAGCCCAAAATCTCAGGCGTCCACCACCGCTTTGTGTTTTTCTTTTCCCACGGATTTGAGGTTTCTCTCGGATTTGGTAATATGGGTAGACGGCGTCGGCCTGGTCGGCCCGGTCTGCGAACCACGCGGAGTTGCCTCCGACATGTCGACTCATATTCAGATTCGTTGCCCACAATGCCAAGAGAGCCTGAGAGCCCGAGTCGAGTACATCGGGAAGAAGGTCAGTTGTAAGCGTTGCGAGCATGCGTTTGTCATTCAAGCTCCGGAGGGCGACGCTTCCGTCTTAGCCGAGGCGGGGGACGAGTCGGTGGCCGGGGCACCGTTCCGCGAAGAGTTGGAACGTGTCACGCAAGAGCGCGACCAGCTCAAGGGCGAGTTGGAGCGGGTCCGCGACGAGTTGGTGGGGGCGCAGGACGGTCGGGCCCAGGAGCTTGAAGCGGTTCGTTCCGAGCGGGACCGACTGCGTGAGGAGCTCGAAGCCGTTCGCGCGGCGGGGCTTGCCAGGGAGTCGGAGCCGGAGCCGGCGGTCGAATGGAACGCGGCTCAGGAGGCGCTGACCCAGGAACTGGAAGCGGTCCGCACGGAGCGGGATCGGCTCCGCGAGGAGCTCGATCAGGTCCGGTCCACGAGTGCGTCCCGGGATTTGGAGCCGGCGCCCGAGTTGGGTGCCGCTCAAGAGACGCTGGCCCAGGAACTGGATGCGGCTCGGACGGAGCGGGATCGGCTCCACGAGGAACTGGAAGCGGTCCGTTCCGCGCAGGCGTCCCGGGAGTCGGAGGCGGCGTCCGAGCTGAACGCGGCTCGGACGGAGCGGGATCGGCTCCACGAGGAACTGGAAGCGGTCCGTTCCGCGCAGGCGTCCCGGGAGTCGGAGGCGGCGTTCGAGCTGAACGCGGTTCGGGAGACGCACGCTCAGGAACTGGAAGAGGTCCGGACGGGCCGGGATCAGCTCCGTGAGGAGCTGGAAGCGGTCCGTTCCGCGCAGGCGTCCCGGGAGTCGGAGGTGATCGAGCTGCTTCGTGAGGAACTCGCGACGGTTCGGGTCGAGCGCGACCAATCGGCGGCGGAGTTGCGAACGCTGAGCGAGGCGAAGGCCCAGGGTGAGGAGGCGCTCGAAACCGGAAAGCGGCAGTTCGACGAGGCCCGCGTCCTCTGGAATACGGAGCGTGAGACACTCACCGAGGAGGCTGAGCAACGGCTTCTCGAGGAGCGACAGCGGGCCGCGACCGAGCGGCAACTCGCTCAAGAGCAACTCGAGGCGCTGCAACGCCGATTCGACCAGGCGGGCACGGAGGCGACGGCGGAACGCCAGCGGCTCGAGGTTCAGCTCGACGAATTGCACCTCGAGCTCGAGAGCGCTCATACGACCCATGCGGAACTGACCCAGGAACGCGACCATCTGGCCGGTGAATTCGGCGAGCTTCAGGTCGCGCACCAGGACGCGGACCAGGCTCATCAGGAAGCCGTGGCCCGTCTGACCGGAGAGGCCGACGAGATCCGTCGCCGCCACGAGCGGTTGGGCGAGGAGCGGATTCGCCTGGCGTCGCGACTCGATGAGGTCGAGTCGGCGCATCGCGAAGCGGAGGAGACTCATCGCGATCAGTTGGCCCAGCTCAACACGCAACTCGAGGAGAGCCGCCAGCGAACCGACGCCGCGGCCGAGCGCGGTGACGCGTTGGCCGGCGAAGTCCGCGAACTTCGCGCGGAGCTCGAACGGCGCGAGAGCGAGTTCGACGGCAAACGGCAGACGTTGGTTCAGGCCATGACCACGCTTCGCCAAGAGCTGGAGTCGGTTCGCAACGACGCGGCCGCCCGGCTCGAACGTGCCGCCGGAGAGGCCGAGCAACGTCTCGCCGAGAGGGACGCGACCCTGAAGACCACGACCGAACGGGCCGATCAGCTCGCGGCCGAGTTGCAATCCAGCGTCGACGCACGCACCGCCGTGGAGGCGGAACTGGCCGAGGCGCATCGGCGGATCGAAGAAGTCGTCCGACAGTACGAGGAATCTCAGAACGCCGGCAACCAGATTCGCTCACTGCTCAAGCATGTTGGAATCCACCTCCCTCAATGAGTGTCCGGCCGCTGTTCGATCGGTGAAAATCGATGAATTTGATCCTGAGGGTCATCCTGGTCTTGACGGGCCCGCGATGATCCTCTCACAAATTCGTGGAAAAGGTGTGTATTTCAGCGATCCTCAGGATTATACTCCTGATCGGTAGGTTCGCCGATCGAGCACGCGACGTTGATTCTCGCAGAATCGGCATTCGCCATCCTCTCTCGTCCTTCCCACCTGTTGGGCCGCCAGGTTGGCCCCTTTCTCGTTGACCCGGAAAGTGTCTGGCGGGTCATGACCTCCTTATCAAGGAGATGGATGGTGGGCAAGAAGCTTTACGTCGGAAACCTGGCCTATACCGTCAGCAACACCGACCTCGAACAGATGTTTGGTGAATTCGGGACGGTGCAGAGCGCCCAGGTCATCCAGGACCGCGATACCGGCCGTAGCAAGGGATTCGGCTTTGTCGAAATGGACAGCGACGCCGAGGCCCAGGCCGCCATCGACGGTCTCCATGACCAGGAGCATGGCGGACGGCGCCTGACCGTGAACGAAGCCAAGCCGCGTGAGGACCGAGGCGGCGGTGGTGGCGGCTACGGTGGCGGCGGCGGCAGCCGTGGTGGGCGAGGCGGCGGCGGCGGTGGCTACGGCGGTGGTGGTGGTGGCTACGGCGGCGGTGGTGGCGGCTATGGCGGTGGCGGTGGTGGCGGACGCCGCTATTGATCCCCGTTTGTCGCGTTGGGACCCCGTCATCACGTGGCGGGTTCCCGTGAACCTGATCCTCGCGCGATCGCTCAACCGCTGATCCCTCGATCGATCGTTGGTTCGAGCTGTCTTGATTCGCGACAAGCGTGGAATCCAAAGGCGAGTGGGACCTTTCCCGCTCGCCTTTCTGTTTTGATCGGGAAGGACCGCGACGCTCGCTCGCTGATTCGAGGCGGGCGGCGATCGGTTGAGACTAGAGCAGGGGGGAGAGCAGTCGTACGACATCCTCGGCGACCTGGGTCAACTGGCCACGCTCTGAGAGCCCGCGCTGGCTTTGGGACATGAGCGTCTCGATCCAGGTTGCCGTGGCGTCGACCTGGGGCTGCGAGTAGAGAAAGACGGCCACCTCGTAGTTCAAGAAAAGACTACGCATATCCATGTTGGCCGATCCGACGATCGCCAGGTCGTGGTCGATCAAGACCACCTTGCCGTGAACCATCCCCGGCTGGTAGAGCAGGACCAGTCCTCCCGCCTGCTGGATCTGACGCAGGTAGCTGACCCGGGCCAGGTCGGCCATCCCATGGTTTGACTGTGCCGGGACAATCACGCGGACGTCGACCCCGCGTCGGGCGGCGAGCTCGAGCGCCCGGGCGAGCGTTTCGTCGGGGATGAAGTAGGGGGTGACGACCCAGATCCGTCGCTGCGCGGCGAACGCCACGGAAACGAGCGTTTCGTAGAGTGGGTCTCCTGAAACATCAGGGCCGCTGGCGACGACCTGAGCGATCGAGCCGTTGGGCGCGATCGGGACGGGGCTCGCTTCGTCCTGGGCGATGGTCTCGCCGGTCGCGAATTTCCAGTCGGACCGGAACAAGGCGGCGAGATCCGCAACCGCCGGGCCTGAGCTGACGAGCGAGAAGTCGCGCCAGCGGGTCGGGTCAGGGGTCGGACCCATGTATTCTTCCGCCAGATTCATGCCCCCGGTCAAGGCGTGTCGGCCATCCACCACCACGATCTTGCGGTGGTTCCGCAGGTTGGTCCGTCCCCGAAACGGCAAGTGGAGCATCGGCATGAAAAAGGCGACCTTGGCTCCGGCCGCGGTCAAGGGGGAGACAAACCGTCGGCCAACCCGCCAAGACCCGACGTCGTCGAGCAAGAGACGCACGCTCACTCCGTCGGCCGCGCGCTTTGCCAACCGCTCGATGATCGCCGTGCCGACCGGCCCTCGACCCAGAATATATGTGGTAATGTAAATCGATTGCTCGGCCTGATCGATCAACTCGAGCAGGAGCCGGTAGGCTTCCTCGCCGCTGGTGACCGGTTCGACCTGGTTTCCCGAAGTGGCCGGCGGAATCCCGAAGGACTGAAGAATCCGTTCGGCGGGTCCGCCCGACGTCTCCGAGGGGGGCTTACGTCGACAATGGTAGACTTGTTCTTTGCTCTCCGCCCGCCGTCGCATCTTCCGGCCGCCGATCATCAGGTACAAGGGGACCCCCATGTAGGGGACCAGGACGACGATCAACAACCAGGCGATCGTGCTCGAGGTCGATCGCCGCGACTTGAGCAAGTGACCGACCAGGATGATGCCGAGAACGAAGCCCAGGGTCGTTAAAAGCTGTGAGGAAACCCAGAACAGGTTCGACTCGTGAAAATGAGACAACGGCCGCGGACTCCCGGCGGGGACGGACTGGGGAATGTGGCGGGGGACCGAGCCTGGGGAAGCGCACCCGGCCAGAGCGACCAGATCGGGTACGGTTCCTGAGCCGAATGGCCGCGACCAGGCGATTTCCAAGGATCGAGATCGATCAAGGCGTCGACTTGGGAGCGAGTACGCAGCGGAAGCCGACGTGGGACGCCCCGCTGTCCGTGGCCCCTTTTCCACGCGCTCCCGGAAGGTAGCGGACGCAATAGAGGTCGCTACACAGGAACGAGCCACCACGCTGGACGCGTTTGGGAATCCCAGGCTCGGCCGGGTCATGACTGGAGTCGGGCCCCTGCGGATTTCGCTTCTGAGAGGGGTCGTAGTTGGGCTGATACCAGTCCGCGCACCACTCCCAGACGTTTCCGGCCATGTCGCTCAGGCCGTAGCCGTTCGCGGCGAACGAACCGGTCGGGGCGGTGCCGTCGAATCCATCTTCCTTCATGTTCTCACTAGGGAAGAGTCCTTGCCAGTTGTTGACCTGCCACTTGCCCCCCTTGAGCAGGTCGTCGCCCCAGCAGTAGCGCTTGCCGTCGAGACCACCCCGCGCGGCGTACTCCCACTCGGCTTCCGTGGGCAACCGCTTGCCGGCCCATTTCGCGAAGGCGACGGCGTCGTCAAAGCAGACCTGGACCACCGGGTGATCTTCGAGCCCACGAAGACTGCTGTCGGGACCGGTCGGGTGCTTCCAGTCCGCACCCGGGACGTACCGCCACCAGGCCAGGTGATCGTCCAGGGAGACACGGCCGACCGGAGGCGAGAATACGAGCGACCCTGGGACCAGCAGTTCCTTGGGGGCTCCGGGAAAGGCTTTGGGGTCGGGCGCTTGCTCGGCCACCGTCTTATAACCGGTCTCGCGCACGAACTGCTCGAATTGCCGGTTGGTCACCTCGGTGCGGTCCATCCAGAAACCGTCGAGGGCGACGCGGTGGACCGGCCGGGCGTCGGACATCGACTCATCATCCGAACCCATGGCGAATTCACCACCGGGGACCCACACCATCCCCTCCGGCGCCACTCCAGGAGGCTTGGCGAGGCTCGGGCCGCCTGCTTTTCCGCGGTCCGCTGGCGAACCCCCGCGCCTTGAGGCGGCTGTGAACGACGCTATCAGGACAAGGACCAGCCCGATCGCCATGCCGGTCCGCGCCCAGAACCTTGAGGTTCGACCTGACACCTCGTTCTTGACCGGCTCGGGGCTCGACTGAGGTTGCTTCTTCGACACGGATGATCCTCTCTCACGGGCCGCAACCTGGGACTGTGGCCGCGAAGGCGGCCAAGAGAAATTGACTCACCCCCAGTTCGGTCGTCCTCGAATTCATTGTAAGGTCGTCCTTCGTCGAAGTGATAGTCCGGCGTTCTCTCCCCACTCAATCTCGTCGTTTCCGCTTCGGCGTTCAGGAGCCGAATACGATGAAGCATGTGCCGGCCACGGGGGAATCCGCGTTGGTGAGATCGATCACCGTTGATGATGCGGAAGCGGCCACGGACTCGGAGGGTTGAACGATCCTAGCCAGTCGGGGGTGAATTGCGCGTGGCAGGTACGATGACGGTCGTCCCGCTTTGCCAGCCAAAGGCCGGGGCGGGACCGAACGGTTTTTGGGGATGACCAGCGTTCTGGGCGTCTCACCGCGAGAATCGAGCCGGGCTCAACGTGTCCAGTTCATCGGCTCCAAGTTTTCGGGCGCATCCTCCTCCCGACCACTCTGCCCCAGGGAACTCGACCGCGCCGAGACGTAGCTGGTTCGCTCAGGAGCTTGGGACTGGCTATCGGCGAGTGGGCGTTTGAGGAAACACTGAAAGCCGTAGAAGATTCTCGTCTCCGGGATGACCGCGACGAGTTCCCATCCTTTTTGGCCGAGACCATGCAAGGCATTCTCGACGTTCGGTCCATCAACGGAAAGACGGTAGTATTCCCAAAGCATCAATTTATCCCTGGTTCGCTCAGGAGCTGATCCCTAGAAGTTCATTGGGAGGGGCGGATTGATCGATATTTGGATGATTCGGTCGTCTGGAGACACGGATTTGACGTTCAAACGGGAGAGAAGGGACGAACAATCGAGCTTAGTTCGAAAACCGGCAGTCGTCCAATGGTGATCACAAATGCTTTTCTTTGAAAACGCGTGAGTCGAGCTTAGTCCGAGTGAATCCAACATCCCTGCGATGAAGTGGAGCATCCATGCGGCCATTTGGATCGCCGGATCGGTTCGCGGCCCGAGGGATTGGTCGATGGTTACTTGAGCCTCGATATGACAACTCGAGCCGGGAGGAGTTGAACGGTTCCAAGCGATGGCTTCGTTGGTGAGTTCGTAGCGCGGTCGCGGCGAACCCTATGATCCAACGGCGATCACGCCGACCCGTCATGCGGCGATGCGTCGCTCAGAAGACGCTTCTGACGAGACCCCCATCAACGCGCAACGCCGCGCCGTTGATGGCGGCGGCTCTGGGGCTGCAGAGAAAGGTCACGAAGTCCGCGACCTCGGTGGGATCGATCAGTCGCTCGATCAATGAGGTCGGGCGGTTCTCTCGCATGAATTGCCGTTCGGCGTCGGCGGCCGACAACTTGGGAAACAGATCCTGGATGAACTTGGTGACCCCCTCCGTCTTCGTCGAACCGGGCAGGACGGCGTTGACGGTGACCTGCGTTCCCTTGGTCAATTCGGCCAGGCTGCGAGCGACGGAGAGCTGCATCGTTTTCGTGGCGCTGTAGTGTGCCATCTCGGGAGACGGGCTGAGTGCGGCTTCGCTGGCGATGAAGAGAATCCGCCCCGCCCCTTTCTGAAGCATCGTCTTGAGGTAGCTCCGAGAGAGGCGAACACCGCTCAAGACGTTGATCTCAAAGAGCCGGAGCCAGGCTTCGTCCGTCTCATCGAAGAAGCCGACAGCCTCGTAGATCCCCAGGTTATTGACCAGGATGTCAAGCTCGGGAACCGCCTTGAGTGTCGCCTCACACCCTGCCGCGGTCCCATTGTCAGAGACCAAGGGGCGGAGTTGGGCTCCCGGGAACTCGTTCTGGATCCGGTCGATCGCTTGCTCCACCGTGGCCGCGGATCGGCCGTTGACGATGACCGTGGCGCCTTCGGCCGCCAGGGCACGAGCGATTTCAAACCCGATCCCTCCGGAAGAGGCCGTGACCAGGGCAAGCCTGTCTTCGAGTTGGAGATTCATGATTCACTCATTTCCTTGTATCGGCGATCGGAGTTTCCGGGAGCCAGGTCCGTCAACTCGGCTTCCGGCCGCCACATCGAGGAACTCTAGCGAACGGTGATCAACCGGGTGGTCAAAAAAAGAGGGTTCGGAGACGATCTCCGAGCGGCCCCATCACAGGTTCCCATAAAGTACCGAGGCTGAGCGACTTGGGCAAAAGCCATTTGATCTCGTCACCCTGACTTGCCAGGTTGAGCAAAGTTCCTTATCATCCATTTGACAGTTCGCCAGGCTCAACCATGTTTCCCCCCCTCCTGGTTGACTGTTGGCAAGGCCTTCTCATGGCCGACAGCGTCTGGGACAGGCGTGAGACAGACGCGTCTCGGGTGTTCGCCTTCGATTCGCGAGCGAGACGGATCTTCCGGAGGACGGCGTAAATCGGTCGAGAGGCCCACGGGATACCGAAGGGTATTCCTCTCCCTCCCCCCCACGCTCGGATGGTCTGCCGTGGACGACTCCTACGTTCGTCGATGCGCAGTAATTTCGGTGGATCAATCCGCCTGTTCTCCCCCCTGCCGGCAGGTCATTCCCCCGTTCTTTCTGATCTCAGGAACAAGTGAGTGCGCTGGTGGCTATGCATGCCTCAATTGCTCATAGCGAGACGTCGCAGGAAAGCCAGGATCGGAGCCCGCGCCTGACTCAACTGAACGAGGCCATCGAACATGCCTCGCACCTGCTTCCGGCTCAGGGACCGATCACGGTTTTTATTCACCATAATACGCTGCACGCATTCGAGGAACTGCCGTTCCATGAAGCCGTCAAGAAAGCGGCTCATATTTTCGGATGTCACCCCTATCTCTCCAAAGAACGCTATCGCCAGGAGCTGAGTCGGGGCCGGATTCGGTTCTCCGACTTACGCGAGGTGCTCGAACGTGACCTGGGAGCCCGGGCAGGAGCGCCGATTCCCTGCTTTGGTACGCTCCTCGACTTGCACCTGGCGATGCTCCAGTACCCGCTTCGGACCGGCCCGACCGAGGAACTCGTCTGGTACGTCGCCGAGGCGAATGCGCTCCGACGCGTCCGGCAAGAGGCCTCCTCGGCGGTTCGCGATCGCCTGATCGCGGAAACGAGGCGCTGGGTGGTGCGCGACCTGCGGACCGGGAGCGACCCGAGTCGGAGCGGAACCGCGACCGGCACCCCGCCTGGCCGGATGTCCGCCAGTCTCAAGGAACTCCTCGACCGCTTCGGTGAGTCGACGATCGAGAACTGGAGTGACGATGACTGGGAAGGGTTCACACTTCAAGCACTCTGGAGAGTCTGCTGCGACGGCGTGAGAGACTTGCCGCCGTTTACGCCGCCGCCGATTCCACCGGTTCGCCATCGCGACCTCCTGCTCGAGGCCTCGGGCGCGGATGCCGACTCGCTGGTCCACGACCTCCTGATCCGCTACTGCGCGGCGTTCCTCGATCAAGGTCTGGCGCACTGGCCCTTGCCCCGGCGCGACGAGGGGTTCTATCGTGCCTTCTGCAACCTCTATCGACAGCCGAAGGGACCCCCCGACCGCTGGCTCCGCGGCCTCGCCCAGGAGCTAGGACAGCTTGCGGATCGTGGCGTCGGACCTCTGGAATCCATCGAGGAATCGCTCGAAATTCTCGGCGTGACCGACGAGGAGTGGGAACCGTTCCTGTCAGAAACCCTGCTCGCGCTCCGAGGTTGGGGCGGGATGGTGCTCCAACTCGAACAGCGCGGGGATCGAGCCGTTCACCCGATTCCCGCGGGAAGCCTCGTCGAATTCCTGGCCGTGCGGCTGATCCTCGACCGCTTTGCGTTGGCGGACACCGCGAAGGACGCGCTCGGCTTCCGCGGGCCGTTGAACGCACTTCGCGACTATGCCCGAAGCCAGATCAAGGTGCACTGGCCTCCGAGTGTGGAGCAGCGGGCCTTCCTCGTCTTCCAACTGGCGCAGGTCTTCGGCCTCTCGCCCGACGTCCTCAATCGAATGCCGCAAGCGGAATGGACGATCTTGCTCAAGGAGATCGAGACGTTTTCCAGTTTGGAGCGGCGGCGGATCTTTCATCTGGCCTATGAACAGCGATTCCGGACCCAGACTCTCGACGCCGTGACCGTGCACGCGGGGCAATCGTTCGGCCGCCCGGTCGCACCGTCGTTTCAGGTGGCGTGCTGCCTGGACGAACGCGAGGAATCGTTCCGCCGTCACCTCGAAGAGTTGGCCCCCTCGGTCGAGACGTTTGGCGCGGCCGGTTTCTACGGCGTGGCGATGTATTATCGTGGCGCGGCGGACGCGCACTTCGTTCCGCTCTGCCCGGTCGTGATCCGGCCCCAGCATTGGGTCACCGAAGAGGTGGGGGACAAGCTCGGAAAGTCGCATCGCCGCCGCGCCCGGACCCGACGCGCTTTGGGGACGGCTTCGCACCAGTTCCATGTCGGGAGTCGCAGCTTCGCCTTGGGAGCGTTACTCTCGGGAGCCGTCGGCGTGCTCGCCACGTTCCCGCTGGTGGCGCGGATCCTCTTCCCGCGACTCACCGCCAAGATCCGCCACATGGTGGGACGGATCGTCCGGACGCCACCGATTACCCGGCTGCAAATCGAACGCGTCGAACCGGCGGCCGGGGCCGAGAACGGCCAGGTCGGTTATACGCTTGAAGAAATGATCCAGGTAGGCGAACGTCAACTCCAGGACATCGGCTTGACCACCGGGTTCGCTCGACTGGTGATCCTGCTCGGGCATGGGTCGGATAGCCTGAACAATCCCCACAACTCGGCCTACAACTGTGGCGCTTGCGGGGGCGCGGCCGGTGGCCCGAACGCCCGGGCCATGGCGCAAATCTTGAATGATCCGCGGGTCCGCGAGGGGATGGCCAAACGGGGCCTTTCGCTGCCCGAGGAGACGGTGGTCGTCGGCGGATATCACAATACCTGCAATGAGTCGGTCACCTTTTACGACCTCGACCGCCTCCCCGAATCGCATCAGCAAGAATTCGCGGCGGTGCATAAGATTATTGAAGAAGTTTGTAACCGTAACGCTCACGAGCGCTGTCGGCGGTTCATGTCGGCGCCGCTCTCGCTCTCGTACACGGCCGCCCGTGAGCACGTTGAGGAACGCTCCGAGGATCTGGCGCAAACCCGGCCCGAGCTCGGGCACGCGACGAACGCGATCACCATCGTGGGCCGTCGCGAATGGTCACGCGGTCTCTTTCTCGACCGGCGGGCCTTCCTCACGTCGTACGACCCCACCGAGGACGACGCGGAGTGCACGATCCTGACGCGCGTGCTCCAGGCGGTCTTCCCCGTCTGCGGTGGGATCAACCTCGAGTACTATTTCTCGCACGTCGACAACAAGGGCTACGGGGCCGGGAGCAAGCTGCCGCACAATCTGGCGGCCCTCCTGGGGGTCATGGATGGCCCATCGAGCGATCTCCGGACCGGCTTGCCCTGGCAGATGGTCGAGATCCACGAGCCGGTTCGCTCGCTGTTCATCCTCGAGACCACGCCCGAATCGATGCTCAAGATCATCGAACGCAACGAAGGGATCGGCCGGTTCTGCCGGAATGGCTGGATCCAGCTCACGGTGATCGACCCCGAGTCGCGTCAGATCTACGTCTTTGAGAACGATGAGTTCCACCTCTACCAACCTCAGTCGTTGGCCTTGCCCACGGCTCCCTCCTCCGTCGACTGGTACCGCGGCTGGCGCGACCATCTCGAGTTCGCCGTCATCCAGCCTTCGGCCTGAAGTTTGAACCTTCGAATCGAGGTGGGAACCCATGTTGGACTACCAGCAATTGCTGATGTTTTTGGGTCTGGTCGTCGTCGCCGCACCCCTCTTGTTGACGATCATTCTCGGGGTCTCGTCCCTCTTGAACTGGACGTTGGCCGAAGAGACGACCTCCAAGCTGGTGCACATTGCGATCGTGTCCGGCCTACTGGCGGCGATCGCCGTCCTGGCGTTGATGCTGGCGTTGGGAACGCGTGACGTCGCGATCCCGCTCGGGGATTGGGTGGCGATCCCTCGTCACTACCACTTCTCCGTGAAGTTCGTTTTCGACCGGCTCTCGGTGCCGTTCGCCATCCTCTCGTTCGTTCTCTCGGGAACCATCGGGTCATTCGCGACCAAGTACATGCACCGCGAACGGGGCTTCAACCGCTTCTTCGTACTCTACGCGATTTTCGTGCTCGGCATGGTCGTGACCGCGCTGGCCGGCACGATCGAGACGTTGTTCGCTGGCTGGGAGCTGGTCGGGCTCTCCTCCGCCTTGCTGGTCGCGTTCTTTCATGAACGGCCTTCGCCTTCACGGAACGGCCTCTGGGTCTGGACGATTTATCGAGTGTCCGATGCCGCACTGTTGCTGGCGGCCGTGGTGATGCACCACCTGCGTGGCGAAGGTGATTTCGATAAGCTCTTGGGAACCGGGCTGTGGCCCTATGAGCATTCGTCGGTCGCTGCCAGCCAGGCGTTATTGGTCGGCCTGCTGCTGCTGATCGCTGCCGCCGGAAAGTCGGCCTTGATCCCATTCTCCGGCTGGTTGCCGAGAGCCATGGAGGGGCCCACTCCGTCGAGCGCCGTGTTTTACGGAGCGCTCTCGGTTCACCTGGGGGCGTTCTTGTTGCTCCGGGTCAGCCCGCTCCTCGACCTCTCGATCGTCTTATCCACGGTAGTCGTGATCCTGGGGCTCGGGACCGCCCTGTTTGCTTACCTGGTGGGCAGCGTGCAGACCGACATCAAGTCGGCCTTGTCGTTCGCCTCGCTCTCGCAGGTCGGGATCATCGTCGCCGAGATCGGCTTCGGGTTCCGTTACCTCGCCCTGATCCACCTGATTGGCCACGCCAGCTTGCGGACGCTCCAGTTCGTACGGGCCCCCACGTTGCTGCAGGATTACCGGACGCTTGAAAACGCGATCGGCGACCGCTTGCCGCAGACCGGGATGGTCTGGGGTCTGTCGCGAACCAGCCCCAAGCACGACTGGCTCTACCGGTTCGCGATCGATCGAGGCGAGCTCGACTCGATTTTATCGACTTACGTGGTCTCTCCGTTCGTGCATGCGTTCCGCTGGTGCGATGCGCTCGAGCGGCGCTGGACCGACTTTCTCTCCGGCGTGGCGTCGCGTGAGTCCGATCAGGTGAAGCCTCACTTTGGAACCATCGAAGAACAATTATGAATATTCTTCATCTCCCCTGGCTTGAACTGGCGATCGCGATCGCGTTGATCGGCTCTCCGTTCATCAGCCGGTTGAGAAATCCCAATCAGGCATATCAATGGGGCCTGGTTTTTATGGGCCTCTCGTTTGCTTGTGCGTCCCTGGCGTGGCTGGCCTTTTCCATGGGGGTCACCCCCGAGATGCTCCGGCGTTGGAGTTTCCAGCCGTCGCTCTTCGGTCGCCAGGTCCTGGGGATGGATGAGTTAAGCGCACCGCTCATCCCCTCGATTGCACTGCTCCACTTGCTGGCCGCCATGGCCACGTCCCGAAACCACATGCGCCGGTTTTCGTTCTCTTGGTCGCTGGCGGCCGAGGCCATTCGACTGGCGACGTTCAGTTGCAAGGAGCCCTGGACGCTGATCGGCCTGCTGGCCGTATCGACGGTCTTTCCGTATGTGGAGCTGCTCCATCGCGGCCGCCCGACCCGGCTCTACGTGATCCACATGGCCTTGTTTGTCGGCTTGCTCGTCCTAGGCTGGAGCCTGGTTGGTGGTGCGATCCCGTCCAAGGCGCCCGCGGCGTGGTGGGCGACGCTGCCGCTCTTGGCCGCGATCCTGATTCGTTGCGGCACGGTGCCCGCCCACTGCTGGCTGACCGACTGGTTCGAGCACGCCTCGCTCGGGATCGCCTTGCTCTATGTCGCGCCGCTCACGGGAGTCTACGCCGCCGTCCGACTCCTGATGCCGATCGCGCCGGACTCGATCCTGACCCTGGTCGGGCTGTTCGCGTTGGTGTCGGCCGTGTATGCCGCGGGAATGGCGACCATCCAGACGGAAGCCCGACGCTTCTTCGCGCACCTCTTCTTGAGCCACGCGTCGCTCGTCTTGATCGGCCTCGAGTTGAACACCGATATCTCGCTGACCGGTTCGCTCTGCCTCTGGTTCTCAGTGATTCTCTCCCTCGGCGGGTTTGGCCTGACCCTTCGCGCTCTGGAAGCCCGGTTCGGCCGGCTCTCGCTCAACCACTACCACGGCCTCTATGAACATTCTCCCACGCTGGCCGTCTGCTTCCTCTTGACCGGCCTGGCCAGCGTCGGCTTCCCTTGCACGATCGGCTTCATCTCGACCGAGCTGCTCGTGGATGGAGCCGTCGAGGCTAGTTCCTACGTCGGCATTGCCGTGATCACCACCGCCGCGCTGAATGGGATCGCCGTGATGCGGGCCTATTTCTTGCTCTTCACCGGAACGCGACATATGTCGACAGTTTCGTTGGGGATCGGCCTGAGAGAACGGATCGCGGTCCTGACCCTCTCCCTCCTGATCTTGGCCGGCGGACTCTACCCCCAGCCGGGAGTCACCTCAAGAGAGCGAGCGGCCGAAGAGATCCTCTTTGAACGAAGGTTCGGTCAGCCGGCTCCCGCCCAGGCGTCCCATGGCAAGCCCAGCAAACCCGATGTTGTCGCCCAGCCGCTTTCCGTATCGACCTGGATGCCTCGGGCCATCGTCGACATGCCCCCGGACCCGAACTCTCGAGCCCGATGATCGCTTGTGGGCGAACCACCTCGATTCCGTCCCGGGGCCGATGGGCGGAATCGAGGTTCCGAGGTCTCAGTCCTCCTGTTTTTTGGGGGGCTGGACCTTGAGGTCGCCAAGGTCCATGGCCTCGCCGGGAGCGACGATGATGTTCTTGAAGAGGTCGCCGAAGGCTTCGAACCCGGTCCGACTCACCGCGCTGTATTGAACGCCGGGAACCAGGCCTTCGACCAGAAACCGGCCGTCGTCGCCGACCCGGATGCCCGAGTTCCAGTCGCTGCCGGGGAGGATATCGTCGGTCTCGGGGTGCGGGTTCTCGGAGCCGTTGGGGCTCGTGATGAACATCGCTTTGCGGGGACGCCCCTCGTCGTCGACGATCCGGCCGGTGAGGATTCCCCAGGGCTGGAGCTTGATAACGATCGAGCCGGATTCGTCCCCTTTGAGAAGCACCGAGCCGATCAGCTTGCGGCTTTCGTGGGCGACCACCATCCGCCTCAGTCGCTTCCCGTCCAGGGCGTGAACCTCGAAGCGGGCCGAGTCCTGGGGATAGGGGGCTGTCGCGAACATCTCGGTCATTCCTTTGACCTGCGTCCCGCCGACCGGCTGGCCGTCGGGCCCGACCACCTCGACGGCCACCGACCGGCCCGGGTCGGCCTGGAGGTCGCGGGTCGTGTCCCCGGCATTGGGAGCCAGGTCAAGCTCGGCGATGACGGTGTAGCTGCGAGCCGGGAGAAACCGGGTGGCCCGGAACGCTTGGGATTGCGGGTCATACCCCTTGATTCCCTCGTACCCCGTGGCCGGCAAATACCGATTTTCCTCGTCCCGGACGGCGATGAGCCCGCGGCCCGGCAGGGCTACGAGCTCATACCGACCCTCGGAGTCGAAGTAGGCGACTTGCTCGTGGCTGGGGGACACGCCGGCGTAGTCGCGGAGGTGCGGATTGTCGGCGAAGGGATAGTAGTTTGCGTAACCGGCCACTGGCCGCCCGGAAACCTTATCGGTGACCTTTCCCCGCACGAAGATGCCCCGCTTGAGTCGAAAATCGAAGGCAACGGGTTCGAAGGCGGGCGAGTCGGCCGGGGCCTTCAATGTGGTGATGAGGTAGGGGAGGCCCTTGCTCGGCTTGATGATCAGGCGATAGGCCGCCGCCTTGGGCAGGCCTTCAAGCTGATAGCGCCCTTCGGCGTTGGTGGTGGCTTCAATCCCTTCAGCTTGGATCAGGCTATGTTTATCGAATACGGCCGCACGGATCTCCAAACCGGCGATGGGCGAGTCGGAGTCCTTGTCGCGGGCGATTCCCTCGACCCGTCTGGTTGGTGATAGGGCGACCTGGAACCTCGGGGCATGGACGATGAGTGGGACAGGCGTCATCCCCATCCGATCGGCCATGCGGAGCTCCGGTTCGGCCCGGCTCAGGACATGGACCGGGGTCGTGGCGATGCCCGGTCCGGTGATGAGCAGGTCGGCGATCCGGTCGCGGCCGACTCCGGTCAGCTTAAACCGGCCGTCGGGTCCGGTGACGGTCTCGATGGCCAGGAGCTTGTCGAGCGTGAGGTCGCTGAGCCCCTGCCAGAGATTACCCTCCGCGCCGTTGCGGGCCCGGGCGATCCAGCCGGTCAGGTCGCCCTTCTCGTCGAACAAGATCCGGCTGAGCTTGATTCGGGCCGCGGCCACGGGCCGGCCCTCAAGGTCGATGACCCGCCCCTCGATCGGCGGCCCTTCCGGAATGAGTTTTACCACCTGCTCGGCGGGGCGATCGGCCCGGAGGACACCCTTGGTCCAGCCGATTCCGAAGCCGGGGGCCGAGGCGAAGATCCATGGGTAACTGGCCATGTACCCGGCCCACCGCCAGTCCGGCTTCGGTAGGCGAATCGTGAATTGACCGTCGGGTCCACTGGTCGCCTGGGGCGTCGCGGCCTTGCGATCGAAGAAGGCCCCCCGCACGGCAGCTCCTGCCACAGGGTGGCCGTCGGGGGCGACGATGATGCCCCGGACCTCGACTGTCTCGGCTGGTTTCCGGCCCGTCGGCTCTTCCTTGGCGGTCTGGGCCGGTGGTTTCGGTTTCGGGTTAGGCTCGGAGGAGGGTTGTGGAGGCCCGCCGCCGACGGCGATCACGTTCACCGCGGTGAGGGCGAGGACCGCCAAGAGGGCGGCCGTCGAAACCAGCTTGATCTTGGTCATGAGCATCCCTCTCAGAAGGGTGTGGGCGAGGAGCAACGCGCTGCCCGAAGCCGACCCACTCATCACCGCGCCGACCGTCGCCCGCACCAGCGCGGCCGAGACGGTCGCCGGGGCGGTTGCAGCCGAAGCCCCGCGCGGGGCCAGGAGGGTTCCGACCGCCAGGGCCGTGACGCCCCGGCGGGTCAGCCGGCCCCCCAGACGCTGGCGGGCCTTGGCCAGCCGGCAGCGGAGCGTGGGCACCGTCCAGCCGAGTTGTTCGGCCGCTTGCTCGTAGGTCAGGCCTTCCAGGTCGCAGAGCACGACCGGAAGGCGCTGGCCTTCGGGCAGGCGGCCGATCTCCTCGTGCAGGATCGGCTTCCATTCGTGGTCGGTCTCGGGTCCGGGACGGGATCCGTTCGCGGGGGCCAGCGCCGAGAGTTCCGCCTCTTTCCTGCGCCTTCGCACCGTGTCGACGCTGGCCTGCACGCTGGCCCGGTAGGCCACCCGGTGCAGCCAGCCCCCGAGGGCGTCGCCCCCGCGGATCGAGCCTGCCTTCTTGGCGAGCACCAGGAAGGTGGCCTGGAAGGCGTCCTCGACGTCGTGCTCGTTCCGGAGGACGGCCCGGCAAGTCGCCAGGACCATCGGTCCATGCCGATTCACCAAGGCCTCGAACGCCACCTCGTCGTTCGAGCCGGAGTAGCGGACGAGCAGCTCTCTGTCACCCAGCCCCGCGACCGAGCCGGCCCCGAAGATGTACCGGAGATGCTCGAAGGCCGTTCCCAATGCCGCTCTCGCCATGCGCTGGCCTCCCTCAGACGTCACTCATCCCGTCCGACCCTAAAGAGGGGGCGCGCGATCGCACCATCTCGAAATTTTCTCGAAAACATCGCCGAGTTGCCCAGGGCGCCCGGACGCCCGACGGCGAGCCTGCCCGAACGAAGCCCACGGCTCGCTTCGAGTGTCGCTATCCTGTGTTGATGTTCAGGTAAGGAGCAAGCCAAGTGACCAGGATCAGCTCAATCGGTTCCAAAGTTGCTCAAATGCTTTGATGTAGGCCGAGATCAGCCGGCGCTCGTCCGTGACGGCGAAGTTCTCCTCATTGTAAAGCGCGGCACCTCGAGTCCAGTTATAACTGCCATTCAGGAGCAACCGGTTGTCAAAGAGGGCAAACTTATGGTGCATGTGATGCAGGCTCCGATCGGTCCGCAACGGGACCCCCGCCTGGTGCAATCGATCGATGTCCGACCCTTCGTCCTCCGCTTTCTCGTTATCAGTCAACACGCGCACGGCCACGCCCCGGCGATGGGCCGCCACAATGGCCTCGGACAACCGGTCGTCGGTGATCGTGAACACGCAGATATCGACGTGCTGACGTGCTCCGTCGAGCAAGTGAACAATCCGTCGCCAACACTCATCCTGGGGGCTGAAATAAGCCTCCGCCACCCGCACCTCAGTCTTCGGCTCCAAGCGATCGAGCACTTTGCACAGCGCTTCGAGCCACGCGAGAATCCCGCCGTCGCTCGAATCCCGGAGCGCATCGCGAGCAACTTCGAACGCGAGCCGGCGCAGCTCGAGCGGCTCCACCGCATCGCGGAGCGGTTCAAACACCTGAAACAACGCTTCGCGCTCTGACCGAGAAAGCTGATGATCTTCCAGCGTCAGAGCCAGGGTGGATTTGATCTGATCCTTGGTCACCGGGTGCGCTCCCCTATTGCATTGGCGTTTCATCGTCGGTGGGAACTCGAGTGGTCCCTGGAAATCGACGCTCGACAACGAGGCGACGTTCCCGGTGGACGACCCGAGTGATCCTCCCACTCCTGACGAGGATACCCGCATTCCTGGAGCACTGCCCGCGGAATCAGAACCGATCTCAGCCGGCGAATGAGAATCGGCCCGTGCGCGAAGTGTGGGGGTGACACTCGGAACCCGTGCGCCCAGACCAAGGCGTTCGCACACGGGTTTCGAGCATGGCTCCGCGTGGCAACCGGCAGGCATCGATCATCGGTGGAGGGCGTCGGTTCTCTTTTGCCGAACGAGTGAAGCGATCGCTCTTGGGATAGGCTCCAGGTCGGATGAGCCGCTTCATGTGCGACGGAGATTTCGCTAACTCTCGCATGCGGGGCGGCTTTGTTGCGGAGGGGCTCAGGCTTCGGAATGGTTCGGGGCCACTTGCCCCGTACCGCACCGCGATTCGGGGCTTTGGGGACGCGAAAGGTACGGAATCCGAGGCCCACCACTAAGGCCAGGAAGACCGTCACGGTCGCGGGCTCGGGAACGGGCTCGTAGGAACTGTCCGAGGCACGGGGACCTGGATCCGCTTGTTGACCTCCTTTGGTGAGGTGGAAGACACCGAGTGGGGACCTTATGTCGGCCCGCACCTCAGCGAGCACGCAGGGGTAGAGGTTCGGGCCGACGCTCCCTGCCACTCTGGGATTCAGTCCCGTGGTCTTGAGGTCTTTGGGTGACCGACTCATGGGATGTTGAGTGAGGATTGTCTATGCCTGTTCATCTAAGGATTTGGCGGGTGTGCCCCTCTTGTTAACGGAGTAAGTTTTCAGTATGCTGATTCCTCGCCGCAAGCACGGATGGCGATGTGCACCCACGGATCAATTGTGCCGGAACACCCAAGTCAAGGAGGACACGGCAATGAGTTTATGCTCGCGCTTTCCTTATCGTCTCTTTCAGGTGGCCGTTCTCTCTTCGATATTGGGAGGCTGGGTAAAGGCCGAACCGATCACCTATTCAGTCACGTTGCTTGGCTCGGTGAACTTTGGCAGCGGCCCCAGTTATCTCGGCTACCTATCCCCCGGTGACACAGCGGCTTTTCAGTCAGGGTCGTTCGATGAATGGGCTCATCCGTCCGTTGAAGGAAATCGCGATCTCGGCTCAGTGAACGTGAGTATCCCCGTTCCCGGATCATCCCGTGACTGGTGGAGCCTCGGAACCGCGACCTCAAGCAATGACTTGGGTGTCTCCGTGGGGACTGGATATCACTCCTGGCCCGGGGGGGCCTACGTCTACGTTCCCGACAATGAGTTGCCGGGGTCAGGGTCGGCCCGATTCCTGGATACCGCAGTCGGGTCGCATGCCATGGCGATCAACAATCAAGGGATTGTAGCTGGCTCTTGGCAGACGTGGCAATATCCCCCCGTTACTGGCGAACAGCCTGTCATCTGGAGAACTGGCCAGGGGATTTCTCCGGTCGTCCTCGATCCGCTTGGACGGCAAGGGATCGCGTTGGCTTTGAACAACGCCACGCAGGTCGTGGGGGCGGTCCAGTCGTTGGACGGGAGAGATCATGCCTTCCTCTACGACAAGGGGGTTTTCCAGGACCTGAACGATCTTATCCCAAAAGCGACCGGCATCGTGTTGGATCGGGCGGTGGGGATCGATGGCCAGGGACGAATCGTGTCGTACGGCCAAGCTGGACCATTCGGCAGAGAGATGTATCTTTTGACTCCCACCACGATCCCTGAGCCAAACACCTTGGCTTTCGCGTTGCTCGTGATCGCGGCCGCCACGATCAGGCAGCTTCGCGGGGCATTCGCGGAATCCCCGTCTCGCTTTGTTCGGGTGATGCGCTGAGCGGCGGAAAAGAAGGTTTTCCCACGGATTCTCCAAAGGAGCAGGCGGTCTCATGTTGACGAGGCGGCGCTATCCGTCTGCTCTCGTCTTGAGGTCACGGACCGGGATGCCGGGATTGGCCAATGACGGACCGTTGGTATCCGCGATCAAGAAAAAGGTGAATTCGGCGTGCGGAGGTTCGATGAAGCCGTGACTTCCATCGTGAATCGTGAATTGGGTATTGTTTGACTTCAGACGGCAACCAGAATGTCAAGCAAATGTAGAGATGAACGTGGATTGTTGCGGATTGGCGACGTTGACTCAGCACTCCTGCGGCGGCGGAGCATTTGTCATGACAGAACTTTACGTCCTACCGGGTGGTCCCCGGCCGGATTACCGCCTGGTACTGGCCTTCGTCTGGGGAGATGACGCGAATTGTGATACCGAAGGCGACTCGCAACATCCGGCCGATCGCGAATGGACCGAGCTGTATGCCCAGAAGCGATCACGCCCCGATGAAGTGTTCGACGTGAGCCCGGTTGGCGAACACCCGTTAGTTCTGAAGGTTGAGTCGTCGGCCGAATGGCTGGCCGCCGTCGTTGCGTCCATGTTGGCCGAATCTTCGGCTGGCTCGGTCTCGGACGATCCCTGCGGGCCGTTCAACGCGGCGAAGCTCCTGCTGGACCGTATGGACGGCTTCGACATAGGAGTGGCCTGGGCACGGTATTGGGGCAGCCCATTCCAAAAGGCAACCGCGGATAATCCCTATCCCAACCTGAAGTGATAAATCCTTCCTCCGATACCAGCGCAGCGAGCTGCGTGGTTCAATAATTGATTGCGGTCAGCCGGGACTCGCATCGCCACAGTCTTCGCCAAATCTTCGCCAGACGCGCTAGGTGTTTTGGATAGCGGGTGTAACAAGTCGGTTGCGATCATCAGACGGCACACCCCGGCCACGCTCCGTCAACACGACAATCGCCGAAAGGCTGCGATAAAAGGACGAGGCGAGCGAATGCACGGGGAACATGATCGATCGTCACGCTGAGGGCAAGACGATGAGTGCCGGATCTGGTGCAGCCGCCGCGGCCGCGATCGCGATCGCGGCGGAGATGATGAGGCGAGAGGAAGAAGAGATGACCCCCTACAATCCGGGCGAGTTAGCGGAGGGATGGGAATTTAAGATCCTCCGGGCCAATACCGCCAGGTTCCGCAATCCCGCGAAATTCCGGGCCGTGCTCGATGAGGAGCGGCGCGGCGGTTGGGTGCTGGTCGAGAAATTCGACGACTACCGCATCCGCCTGAAGCGTCCCGCCTCGACGAAGTTGATCCAGGGCGACTTCGGCGACAGTTACGATCCCTACCGGACGACCGTCGGGATGACTCATGGGGCACTGACAGCGGTCTTGATCGGAGTTTCATTCTTGGGGGTGGGCAGCCTCATGTTGTTCGTATTCCTCCTTCGTTCGTAGGGGGCATGAGACCCTTCGCCGGTTGTCTCCGCCCATGAATTAGGATGCAACCAACAAGGAGGACGCCACGCCGCCATGCTCGCCCGGCAGGCCTGGCTGCGCAAGCGGGATTCCCCATCCGGTCACGACTCCGGCTTCATCAGCTCGGCGCGGGCGGCGGGGATCAGCATCAGGATGTGGAAGGCGAGCACCAGCGCGGCGAAGATCCCGAGGATGATCCCAACCGCATATCCGGACGAGAACTCGCCGACCACCACGGCCGAAAAGATCAGTGCCGGGAAGACCTTCAGGCTGTGCGCCTTGAGCCGCGACCGGTCCCGGATCGTCCCCAGGTAGAGGCAGCACGCGACGACGATGTAGAAGGCATTGCTGCTCATCGACCGGCCGATGCGCCAGGGCGGGAAGAAAGCAATGACCGTTGCCAGGCATCCAGCCAGCGAGACGGCCAGCATCGCGAGGCGCGGAGGGGTCCAGACCAGGGGGTTGGTGAACGGCCCGGCCGAGCTCAGGAGCATGAGCACGCCCCAGTAGGCCAGCGTCACGCCCGCCGCCTGGAAGCCGGCAGCCTGCTCCCGCGCCCAGCTCCCGGTGGCGTGGACCGTCTCGCGGGACACTCGGCGGTGCGCGCCCTGCTCACCGTTGGAGGTCTCCAGCGTGTAGTTGTACTCACCCGTCCTGAGGATATGCCGGCCCATGGCCCAGAGCGCGTAGCCGACGCCGATGCAGAACACGGCGATCAGGAGGCGCTGAAGCAACTCCTTGAAGAAAGAGCGGGGCGGAGTTGCCGTGGCGTTGGCGTCCCCGACCGATGGCATCTCGCCTGGCGTTCGTTTCTCCACGCCCCTTCGCCTGGCCATGCGTCATTCCCGTCGAGATAATCCGCCGGGTGGGTTCATCGCCCAGCGGTCCAGATCTACGCGGGGAGATGCCGCCGGTGACGCGATCGCCGATCAAGTAGGTAGTGATTTGATCCAGAGGTGCTGAACCGACAAGACGCAGCCAAATGCGGCGGGGAAGCCCCTCCCGGCTGAGGGGTGAGGATCGGGGTGCGCCTCCGCCTGGGCGCGGGGGCCTGAGGCACCGGGATTGCGTTGTCCTGAAGAGGTCTGACCGGGTCCAAGCCCACGTGAAGAGCGAGCGGAAGACCGCGTAGGCCGCGGGAGCGAGCCGCCGAAATCGTCGAGCGATCGGACCCGGAGAGAATCGGGTGGGAAATTCAGGTAGATGTCCCGAAGCGGAAATGAAAACGCCACCTGAAGCATGCACCTGCCAAGGAAAATGCCACGTCCTGCGATTCGGAAGACATCTAGATTTTTCGGCTTGAATTGGCGGTACGACGGACTGCGAATTGGAATGGATATAAAGATCCCGTTCTTCCTCAAAGCGAGTATCTGGTACTACGGCTTCAAAGATTTAGGGGATCTTTTGACTGCGGGATGGCAGGAGGGCAAATTCTGTTCAGTCTTTGACTTACGTCGAATGGAGACGAAGGGGATCGAACCCTCAACCTCCTGGTTGCAAACCAGGCGCTCTCCCAATTGAGCTACGTCCCCGTGGTGGACCACAGGTGGGCCATCGCGTCCTTGCGGGTACGAGGGTCGCGATCGTGTGGCCGTTTCTCTCAGTCGCCCCTATCTTACACATCGACCGTGATGTTGGCTAGAGGTCCTGGGGACCTTCGGCGAACACTTTTGGTTGACGGTTGTAAGGGCTCGATATCAGCTTGTGTTAGTGGTTGCTGATCCACTGCTCGGCGGCCAGTTGGGCGCGGGCGCGGGTTGGATGCGGGAAGACATCCCAGGAGTACTGGCCGCCGTTGGAGTCGTTGATCTGGCTGAGCCACTGGCGGATCATCGACGGCGACTGGCTGACGATGGTGGCGCGACGGATCTGGTTGCCCGCGATCGGCTGCTCGAACACGACGGCGTAGTAGGGGAGGGGGTCGAACTTGAGTTTGGAGAGATAGCCGGCGACGGTCTTGTCCAACTTCGCCAGGTCGGTTCCGAACGCGTCGCGGAACGAGGCCAGGTGTTGGTCGGGGGTTCGCTCTTCAAGCGGGGGAAGCGCGCTCATTGTGCGGATGAAGGCGAGGAATTCGGTGCCTTTCTTCATGGCCAGGTAGTGGGTCAAGGCCCAGGAGAGGGCGTAGTCGGTGGGGGTCAGCGAGGCGCGGGTGATGAGGTATTCGACCAACGGCTTGCGGCGATCGCGACCGAGGCGCTGGCGCTCGGCTCCTTTGACGAAGAGCGAGGCGGGATCGTCCAGGTCGTGAATCGTCGCCATGTGCATCGGGTTGACCTGGCCGAGCCCTCCCCAGGCGGCGCCTCGGCGGGTCATCGTGGGGGGGGAGCAGTACTCGGCGAAGCCTTCGACGAGCCAGAGCGGCCAGGCGGCTAAGCGAGGATGGATGCCGATGTTTTGAAGGATCTGGTGGGTGCCTTCGTGGGCAACCGTCTGGGGCTTGCGGAGCGCGGCGACTTCGGGAGACTGCTGGTCACGTTCTGACTTCTCGTAGAGGTAGATCCGGTTCGAGAGGATCTCATAATAGGCCTGGACGTCGGCGTCGACCGGCTGATGGGCGCGGAACTGCTTCTCGGTCTGGAAGATGATCGCCACCAGGGGGAACTCAGCCTCGTGGATCGGGAGTTCTCGCTTCCGAAAGGCGTCCGACAGGTTCTCATAAAGGTTCTCGAGGAGCTTGATGCTCGCCTCGGCGAACGGGGTCGACGACTGGTAGAGGACCAGGTAGTGCTCGGACTGAAGCACCTCGAATTCGGCGAAGGGGCCGGCCTGGGTCAACTCCTGCTGGATTTGCGCGCGGGTCGCGGGGTGGAACGGCTCGTCGGTTTCGGCCAACCCGGTGGTGAATCCGAGCTCGCCATTAGGAAGCAGCACGCAGGTCTTGCCGTCGGCTTGGCCATGCACGCGGGCCACAACGGTCTCGCCGGATTTCGTGCGGATCCTGACCCGTTTCTCTCGCCGTTCGGCGGGAGCAGGCGCAGGAGCAGGAGGCGGGGAGGGTGGCTCGGCGGTCGGCTGGAGTTTTGGCTCGATCGGTTCGGGAGTCAGGACGGTCGCCGGTGTTGGCTCTCGTTCCGTCAGGGGCTCGGTTGACGTGGAAGCGACGAGCAGCGGATTTGGCGCCGGCGGAGTCACCTCGCCCTCCGCAAGCTTCGCCTCGGGCGCTGTCGCTGCTGGTGTGGTCGTAGCGACCAAGGTCCGAGCCACGGCCGGTGGAACCGCGTTCTCGGCGGGGCAAACCCGCCCTGGTTCCGAGGGATTCCGAACGCTCACCGTGAGTGCCGGGGGGCGGGTCGGTTCCGGAGTGGAGACGAGGGTCAGCTCGCCTTGCCAGGCGAGCCAGAGCCCGAGCATCAGGGCCGACCCCACGAAGACCAAGCTGCAGGCGACGAGCAGGCCGACGCCCGAAGCCTTGGTTGGGGTGTTCGCGAGCCGAGGCGGTTCGGGCGAACCGTCGAGTTCAATCTCGAGAATCGGGTCGCGAGGCGTCTCGGCTTCCAGAATTTTTGTGAGAGCGGAGACCAGCGGTGTCGAGCAACGAGGGCATTGCCGATCGAGTGCGGCCTCAGGCTTCGGGATGCGTATTCGAACGCCGCACCCATCACATGTCACGACCACGGGTCCCATCGTCGGAATTTCCCCCCCGTGTGCGGCTCTCGATCAATGAAAAGGTGTCTGGCTCAAGGGGCAAGTCGAGTTTAACACCCCTGATGGTACGAAGGAAGCGGTCAACGGGTTCTTTCGTTTCCCGAGTTCGCACGATTGGGGCCGTGGTCCCTGGAATCGCCAACACGATGGGCGTTACGGAGGAGCCCGCCGGCATGGGGGCGGCCGTGGTGGCCGCCCCCCGATGCCGGGTCGAATTCGGACCGATGGGCCTTTCCGCTGATACCAGCCGACTCAGGCCGGTTGGCCCGTGGACAGGACGCGGAGCTTGAACCCGAGCGATCGGCTGAGCGCAACCATTTCGTTGAAAATGTCTCCATAAGCCACGGCAATGTGGTTGCTCATATAGTGGGCCATGATCGTCTCTTTCGAGCAACCGAGGTCGGCCGCCATGAACGGCCACTGACGGGTCGTTCCGCCCCACCACGCTTCGCGAACGTTGTCGGGAAGTGAGACCGACTCGCCGCGACCGAGATCCATGACCAGTTCCCCCTGGCGATCGATCCAGGTGCGTGCCCAGGTGATCGGGCCGGGAAGACTTTCGCCCGCGAACGTACCGCCGGCGACCGGGAAGTAGCCGGCCGGCTGACGATAGCTGTGGACACCCTTCAGGCTCGCGATATCCTGGTTGAAGGCATAGGCGCCGCAACTGCCGGAGTTGAGGAGTACCCAGAGCCAGCGCCCGTCGTGCTCGGCCCCCCAGCGGACGTCGTGGAACAGGACGGAGCCCGCGAGTCCTTTCGCTTCGAGGACGCGCTTCATCAACTCCATCGGCACGAGGTTTCCCTGGTCGGCCTCGGTGCTCGTGATGACGACGTGGCCGTTCCCCTCGGGACGTGCGTGCGAATTCAGCAGGCCTTCGGCGAAGTCACTGGGGGGCAGGAGGTTCAGGAGACCCAGTTGGTACTGCCAGCCCAGGCAGTCGGCCTGGAACTCGTCCAGGAGGTCGAGCACGGCGAGGTAGCCGCGGAGTTGCTCACGTGTCGATTCAGCGGTGAAGTCGACGGCGTCCGACTCTCCCCAGTGGAACGTGACGCCGCGATCCTGGACGAACTGGAAGGCGTCGTCGACCCGCTGCTGGCTGACCTTTTGGGTGCGCTCGATCAACCAGGCCTGGTCAACCTTGTGCTCGCTGAACCCGATCGGGTAGAGCAGCCTCGGGCCGAAATAGCCGTTGATCATCCCCATCGAGGTATCGCCGAGCATCAGCGCGAGAATGCGTTTGCGGCGGATCTCGGCGAGGACTTGCTCGGCGATCGCGGTCGCGTCGGCGGCCACGACGGGGCCGTCGTGGAGTTCGCTGGAATCATAGGCGATCCGGCCGGTGGAGCACCACTCGTCGAGCCGTTCCATGAAGCCGGCGTCGGCGGTCCAGTCGGGGGCGTCGGTCCAGACCCGGGACGAGGCTCGGCCGACGGATTCGAGCGAGGCCCCGGTATTCAGGAGGGCGACGAGCCCTGGCCAGGTCCCCGAGAAGTTGGAGGCGAGCAGCAGGGGGTTGTCCTTGCCGACCACGCCGTCGACCGTATGCGGGGCATAGGTCCAGTGGACAAAGACGCCGACCATCGGGTCGTCGATCGGCCCGAGCTTGGCAATCGACTGGTCGGGCCGGGTCAGGTAGCCCTCGACCAGGTAGGGGGTCCGTCCGACCTTTTTCAGGGCCGCGACCAGTTGCTCGGTCGTTTCCCGCGACTGCGGCAACGCCCATTCGTTCGGTTTCGCGCGATAGTCACCCGGCCAGAACACCGCGACTTTCTTGGACATCACCGCGTTTCACCGTGGTTGGAGGGGTCGGGAGTGGTCAGTCAAATGACCAGAGTGTATAGTGCTGGGTCTTCAATGACTACTGGCCACTAGCCAGAGATCACCCTCGATTTCGAGACCAACCGATGTATGACCTCGTGGTTTTGGGCGGAGGCTCGGGCGGCCTGAGCGTGGCCACGATGGCGGCTCGATTTGGCGCCAAGGTTGCCCTGATCGAGAAGAACGAGCTGGGGGGCGAATGCACCCACTCCGCCTGCGTTCCGAGCAAGGCCTTGATCGAAGCGGCCCGCCTCGTCCATGCGATCCGGACCGCGGACCGATTCGGAATTCGCGTGGCCGCCCCCGAGGTGGACTTCCCGGCTGTCATGGCTCGCGTCCGCGCTCTGGTCGCTGAGTTCGCGGGCAGCGGTGACTCGCTCAAAGCCCAGGGGATCGACCTCTTTCGCGGCTCGCCCGCGTTCGAGGCGTATGACACCGTCCTCATCGACGGCAAAACTCGGATCAACGGCCAGCGATTTGTGATTGCCACCGGCTCGCGCGCCGCGGTGCCGAAGATTCCGGGCCTGGCCGAAGTCGGCCACCTTGATCCCGTTTCGCTCTGGAACCTGACGGCGCTCCCCGAGACGCTGATCGTGATCGGCGCGGAGCCCAGTGGAATCGAGTTCGCCCAGGCGTTCGCCCGACTCGGAAGCAAGGTTACGGTCCTGGCCGACACCGATCAAATCCTCCCGCGTGAGGACCGCGAGGTCTCCGACCAGGTTCAGGCCCGGCTTGCCGCCGACGGGATCGAGTTCCACACCGGGGTCGAGGTCACCAAGGCCGCCAAGAACGATGGCCGGACCGTCTGCTCCTGGCGAAAAAGGGTAGGGGGGGCGACCGGCGAAGTCTCGGGCAGCCACCTGTTGGTTGCGACCGGTCGGTTGGCGAATGTCGAGGGGCTGAACCTGGACGCCGTGGGGGTTCACGCCGACCCCGAGCACGGGATCGAGGTCGACGAATCCTTGCTCACTCGGTCGTCGCGGATTTATGCGATTGGCGACGTGCTGCTCAAGCACGAGTTCACGCACGCCGCCGAGCGCGAGGCCGCGGTGGTCTATCAGAACGCGGTCCTTCGCCTCTCCAAGAAGATCGATTACACCGCGTTGCCCTGGGCCGTCTTTGTGGATCCCGAAGTGGCGACCGTCGGCCTCACGGAAGCCGTTGCGCTCGAGCAACATCCGGACGCCCGAGTCTTCCACGCCCGCTTTGACGAACTCGATCGTGCTCGGATCGACGGCCGCACCGAGGGGTTCGCCAAGGTCATGGTGACCCCGTCTGGCAAGATCCTCGGCGCCACCATCGTTGGGGAGCAGGCGAGCCTGATTCTCCAGGAATTCGTGGTGGCCATGGAGAACGGCCTCAACCTGGGCGATCTTGCCGCGACCACCCACACCTATCCGACTTACGCGGGCATGGCGCAAACGCTTGCGAACCAATTCGCGGCCACGCGTCATGAGGGGAGCCTCGTGCAGTCGGCCCTCAAGTGGTTCCTTGGATTCAATAAGCCCAGATCCGAGCCGGAAAACGGAACCGGGCATGTCGTTGCCGAGGCTGAGTCGGGTACGGCGGCTGCCGGACACTCGAACAACCACGGTCACTAAAGCCAGTCCGTTGACCTTTCGATTGCGTTCCCTCGAGGACGGTGGCTACCCCGCCGTCCCAGAGGAGTGGCGTCTTCCCTGGTGCTACTCCGGACAAATTGCTGGTTATTGCTTGGCCTGCTTGCGGGCGACTCGGCGCGCGAAGCGATCGACGTCGATGACGCGGCGGCGGTGTAAACCGCGTGCGATCAATTCGACGTCGTCGTGAGCCTCGACCTGGAAGGTCACGATCGGTCCGTCGACGTGAATCACACGGGCTCGACAGACGACCGCTGAACCCTCAGGGCTGGGGGCGAGGTGTTCGACTTCCACGAAGGTTCCGACGCTGCGCTCATGGTCCTCGAGACAGGGCGCAATCGCCGCGCGGGCGGCGTACTCCAGGTGCGCCACCAGCCAAGGGGTGGCCAGGATCGCGGGCATTCGCTCGTCGGCAAACCGGATTCGGTTTCCTTCGTCGACGACCAAATGTTCCTCTGCGGACATGCCCGTACGAGGGATCGACTTCATTTCCGACATCGAGGTTGTGAACCTCGCCTCCTCTGGCCAATCGGCGAATCTTCCGCCCCAGACTTGACCCTCGCCCTGCCGATAACGATAATCATTATTGATCTGGGCTGTCATCGCCGGGCGAATTTAGAATTCGATCGCGTTTCCGGGACTGACGGAATACGCTATGCTGGGGTTCGCCCCTCTTGGTCCATCGACTCGGTCGCCTTGGCGGCCTCAGTTAATCCCACCTGGACGCGATCTTATGGCTGCTGCGTCTTTAGCCGGCAAACCCCGAAAAGTCATCCCAAAGATTCTGGCGGTGATCCACGCCGACGGATGCACGGGTTGCGAAGCCTGTGTGGAAGTTTGCCCAGTCGAATGTATTTATAAGGTGCCCGGCGAGGAACACTCCAGCTTGCAGACCTGGTGCGACATCGATCTCGATCGATGCATCGGTTGCAAGCACTGTGCCCAGGTCTGTCCTTGGGACGCGATCGACATGGTCGATACCCTCGACGCGGCGCAGCACGTCGCCCTCAAAGGCGGGCCGCCCGAATACGTCGAGAAACATTGGGATGACCTGGTCGATGCGGCCCAGCGGAACGCCGAGGGGCTGCTCGCGAAGAAAAAGAAATAAGCTCGGTGCGACAGGTTCGCAACTGAGCTCGAGCCTTGCTCGGGATTCGAGCCGGCGTGACCCGATAACGCCGGCCCGTTCTCGTTGCGCTTTGAGAGAACTGGCTTTTCATGGCGTCGCACCTCGATCTTGACGGGAGGTCTCTAGGAATGTTGGCAAGATTTGGATCGGTCACGCGGTTGGCCCTGGCTGCGGCCTTGCTCGCGTTCGCAGGTTGTGGGGGAACGGGCAACGAGAAGGAGGAGGCTGCCTCGTCTCCGTCCTCTTCGGTCACTCCACCCAGCGGAGCGCTCGACGCGGCGGCGGCGAAGGCCTCCGACACGAACTCGGCCGATCTGCCGGCCAAGCTCATCACTCCCGATCGCGCGGTCGATCCCAAGAAGCTCGTCGATGTTGTGGAACAAGAAGTGAAGGGGGGAGAGAATGCGTCTCCCAGCCCCGAGAGCATCCTCTGGCTCCCGTCCGACACGACGAAGATCAAGGATGAGCCGCTCACGGTCACGGTTCCCAGGGGCTTGAGCGCGTTGACGCTCAACGTCAACGTGCCCGCCTCCAACCCCTGACCAAAGGCAAGTTTGAACTCGGCAAGCAACTCTACTTCGACCCGCGGGTCTCGCTCGACGGCACGATCAGTTGCGCCACCTGCCACAATCCCGATAAGGGGTGGACCGATCAGATGGGTGTCTCGATCGGCATCGACGGCCACACCGGCGGACGAAGCGCGCCGACGGTCGTCAATACGGCCTATGGGAAGACGATGTTCTGGGACGGACGTGCGCCTTCGCTCGAAGGACAGGCGCAAGGGCCGATCCAGAATCCGATCGAGATGGGCAAGCAGTCCTACGAAGATATCGTGAAGCGACTGCGGGCGGTCCCCGGCTACAAGGATCAGTTCGAGAAGGTCTTCGGCACCGACGTGACGCTGGACGGGATGGCCAAGGCGATCGCCACCTACGAGCGCGTGGCCGCCCTCTCGGGCAACTCGAAGTTTGACAAGTACAACGTGGGGGGCGAACTGACCGCCTTGTCCGAGAGCGAGAAGCGGGGCATGGTCCTCTTCGGCCTCCGGCTCCGCGGTGACGATGAGTTCAAGCCCAACGTGACTCTCAAGAAGGCGGACTGCACCTCGTGCCACTCGGGGTCGAACTTCACCAACGAGCAATTCCACAACATCGGGGTGGGCTGGAACGCCGAGAAGAACGACTTCGCGGACTACGGCCGGTTCGTGATCTCGCCGATCGGATCGAAGAACAACGCCGAGCTCGGCGCGTTCAAGACCCCGACGGTTCGTGAAATCGAGAAGACCGGTCCTTACATGCACGACGGCAGCATGAAGACACTGGAAGAAGTGGTCGAGCACTACAACAAGGGGGGTAACCCGAACCCCGCGCTCGATAAGGACATCAAGAAGCTGAATCTGACCGACGCGGAGAAGGCCGATGTCGTTGCCTTCTTGAAGGCGCTGACCGGCGAGGAAGTGAAGGTGGCGCTGCCGACCCTGCCGCCTGGAGCCGACGGCAAGTCGCCCAACCCCCAAGCCGCGCTCACTCCGCCGCCGCTCAAGGCCGCCGCGAATGTGTTCCATCCGGGCGTCCAACGCTGAGTTTTCGCCGATCCGTTCGCATTCGCGAACCCATGCAGCACGAGATCGCCCGGTGGGACCTTCCGTCCCGCCGGGCGATTGTCGTTTGCAGACTTTCGGATCAAAACTTGCCGTTTCGTCGGCGGGCCCGGCCCACGAGGGAAGCGGCTTGGGAACGAGGGACGGGAGGCTCACGCCCGGCTTCCCTCGATCAACGGAGCATCCTCGAACTCATAAAGGTCAGCGAGTACGGATGACAAGCATGTGGTTGAAGAACCATGCCAAGCGCGAAGTGCGGGTCGTCGGGCTTTGGAGCGGCCTTGGGCTTGTGCTACGATGAGGCGGCTCCTCGCGAGGTGCGATGCTTTCATCGCGTTCATATCGTTCTCGACGGGTTGGAGGTCTCATCCCTTGCGTCGATTCTTCACGCCGCTGCTCATCCTGGGCTGCCTGATGAGCCTGCTCCTCTCCTGTTTCAGCAACGTGCTCTTTCGCGACCAGCAATTCTCTTATCGCGATGCGGCTCACTATTACTATCCGCTCTATCAGAAGGTTCAGAAGGAGTGGGAGGCAGGGCACTGGCCACTCTGGGAGACGGAAGAGAACGGGGGGATGCCGTTGCTGGGCAACCCGACCGCGGCCGTGCTCTATCCGGGCAAAATCCTCTATGCGGTGTTCCCCTATGCCTGGGGAGCGCGGCTCTATGTGGTGGCGCACACCGTGCTCGCCTTCGTGGCGATGCTCGCCCTGATGCGGTCCTGGGGCACAAGCTGGACCGGTTCGACCGTGAGCGCCTTGTCTTACGCGTTCGCGGCGCCGATCCTGTTCCAGTACTGCAACATCATCTTCTTGGTGGGGGCGGCCTGGACGCCGCTCGGCTTCCGCGCGTCCGATCGCTGGCTGAGGCGCGGAGAACGGATGGGGCTGCTCGAACTGGCCGTAGTCCTCTGCCTGCAGACACTCGGGGGGGATCCGCAGTCCACCTACATCACGGGCGTCTGCGCTGTGGGTTACGCCTTCGCCTTGACCTGGCTCAGAGGCCGCACGACGCCTTGGAAGATTCGGACCGGACAGGTCGTCGCCCTGGCCGTCGTGCTCGCGATCGGCTATGTGGCGATCGTCCTCGGCCTGGCGATTCTCTTGCCGACGTTTCGAGAACGACACATCCCGCCCCTGCCGCTGTTCTGGATGCCATGGGCGCCTTTGGTGGTGCTCGTCGTCTGGGGGCTGATCGGCGCGGTCCTCGTCGTTCGCTCGCTCCGCGGGAGGCGAGAATCACTCCTGGTGCCGATGCTCACCGGGTTGGGGAGCGCGGGGATTCTGGCCGGTCTGCTCGCCGCAGCGCAGCTCTTACCGGTCCTGGAATTCACCCGTCGGAGCGGCCGAGCGGCCGGCGGAGGCCCGCATGATATCTACCCGTTCAGCTTGGAGCCGCTCCGCCTTTTCGAACTGATCTGGCCGAATGTCTACGGGTCGAATTTCTCTGGGAACCACCACTGGATGGCCCTGATTCCCTACCTGAGCCAACACGCCAACATCTGGGTGCCTTCGCTGTACATGGGCGGGTTGACTCTGATCCTGGCGCTCGGCGTGTTTGGCTTTCGGAACGGCCCTCCCTGGCGGGGCTGGCTGTCGGCGATTGCGTTGCTCAGTCTCCTGGCGAGTATGGGGGAATACACCAGCCCCATTTGGTGGGCGCGTCAGGTCCCGGCCTTTGCTGAGAAGCTCGGTCCTCTCGACCCCCAAGATGTTGCGGCCCTGCGTGTGGACGGAATGCTTCGCGATGGGGATGGGGGGATCTACTGGTTACTGTCGACCTTACTCCCCGGCTTCCGCCAGTTCCGCTACCCGAGCAAGCTTCTGAGCTTCACCGCGCTGGCGGTCGCGGGACTGGCCGGGCTCGGTTGGGATTCGGTGCTCGTTCGGCTGAGACGCAGAACGGCGACGGTGGCCACGATACTCCTCGTGCCGAGCACGGCGGCGCTGGCCATCGTCCTGATCCGCCGCTATCAAATCATTCAGGCCTTGACCGCGGGGGCCGCCACGCAGAAATCCATCTTCGGGCCATTCAACCCGCAAGGCGCGTACGATGAGTTGCTCTGGTCCTTGATCGCCGGGACGGTCACGTTTGCGCTTTCGCTGGTCCTGGTCCTGAAAGGCCACCGTGCACCGAAACTGGCGGGCGCACTCGCGCTCGTGCTCGTCACCGCCGACCTGGCACTGGCCAATTCGCGGTATATCTTCACCGTTCCTCAATCGTTGATGGACGCCACCCCCAAGCTTGTCGAATTGATCGAACAAGCCGAGCGGGATCGCCCGCAACCCTCGCCGACACCGTTTCGCGTGCATCGGATGCCAATCTGGGATCCGTACATCTGGCGTGAGGAAGCCGCTTCCGATCGCGTGGCCGACTTCGTGACCTGGGAACGGAAAACGATCCAGCCGAAGTACGGCGTGCCGTATGGAATCCAATACACGCTGACCATGGGAGTCGCCGAGCTCTACGACTATGAATGGTACTTCGGCGGATTCCGGCAGACGCTCGACACCGAGGTGGCGAAGCGATTGCAAACGCCACCAGGCCAGCAGGTTGTCGTCTACCCGCGCCGCGCTTTCGACCTCTGGAATACGCGTTACTTCGTGCTTCCCTCTCTGCCCAACGGTTGGAATGACGAGCACCGTGGGTTCGCGGCCTTTCTCGACGATTCCGAGCTGATCTATCCTCCCCCAGACCTGTTCAAGGGGCCGGGGGGCGAGCAGCGTCAGAAGGATTGGGTCACGAAAGAGGACTATCAGCTCTATCGGAATCGCAAGTGTTTTCCGCGTGCCTGGCTCGTCCACGAGGGGAAACCGATCAAGCCGGTCACGGGGATGGACCGGACTGACCGCGAGGGGCCGATGCTCGAGATCCTCTTCGAGAACGATCATTTCTGGTATGACCCGAACCTCCGGGTCTACGACCCGAGTCGGATGGCCTGGGTGGATAGCGACAGGCTGGATGAGCTCCAGCCCTACCTCGGCCAGGGCGCTCCGGGGGCCGGCGAAACGGTGACGATTACCAAGTACGGCGAACAACGGGTTGAAC
Source organism: Singulisphaera sp. GP187 (assembly GCF_900129635.1). Classification (GTDB taxonomy): domain Bacteria; phylum Planctomycetota; class Planctomycetia; order Isosphaerales; family Isosphaeraceae; genus Singulisphaera. The sequence continues at coordinate 1,193,134 of NZ_FSRB01000001.1, forward strand.
TCGACGCCGTTCTCGAACGTCCCGGGCTGGTCATTCTGGCCGACGTGTTTTATCCCGGTTGGCGGCTCACCATCGACGGCAAGCCGGCACCGATTTATCGAGCCAACCGCTTGATGCGTGGCGCGGCCGTGCCCGCGGGCCCGCATCACCTGGTTTATACTTATGAGCCCGATTCGTTCCGAACGGGGAGCCGAGTCTCCCTGGCGGGGCTCGCCCTCCTGGCGATTCTGGGCGTCGTCTTCCTCCGCCGACCCATTTCCAGGCGGCTCGTGATGCCCGAGGCGCTTGCCTCGTGAGACTCAAGAAGTCTGCCGTCGCCGGTGGTCTTGATGGATTTCTTTCACCGAGGCCACCGCAACTTCCTTCAATCCTTTGAGGTCGATGATGAGACGAATGCCCGCCTTGGTTCTCCTTGGACTCGCGGTCCTGACGACTCCGACCTGGGGCCAGACGCCCAAACAACCCAAGGTCGCCCCCGGTCCCAGTGAACCCGATTGGGATGTCGTTCTGAAGCAAAAGTACGGGTTGTCGATGTTTGCGGACTTGCTCAACCCGGTGAAAACGACCGTCGAAGCGACTCCCGGCCTGTTCAAGAAGGCGGGGGCGGGGCCGGTGGTGTATCGACCGGCGATCGCCCTTGGGCTGGTCACCTTGAATCGGGGTGGCTGGTATGCGCCGACCAAGGACGACCACGCTCCCGAGAAACACGAGCTGTGGTCATATACTTGGAAGAATACGACCGAGGACGTGGAAACGGGCAAGCGGCTTCCGCCTCCCTTGGCGGCCGGCTCGACCACGTCGTTTGAGCCGGGAGAGAAGCCGTTTGGTCTCTGGGTCTCGAACGACGGGCTGAAAGATAGCCTGGTTTTCACCCAGCCGCGTCTCGTCGCAGCGAACAACCCGCGGCTCGCTCCTCAGCCTTACAAGATGATGATCTACCCGAATCGCGACTTGAAGACGGGCAAGCTGGTTCCGCACAGCTATTTGATCGGCTGGGAGTATTCGACCAACGACGACTTTCAGGACATCGTCTGCGTGGTCGAGAATGTCGACTTGGTGGCCGAGGGATCGGCTTCGAGCACCGAGAAATAGATCGCGGCTTACCCCGGGTTGTACGACGTGGACAGCTCGGAACACTCTGTCAATAGTTTTTGTTGGCAAAATATGTTGATTTGGTTCTGCACACGAAGCGAACCGCTTCGTCCGCGGAAATCGTGAAAGGCTCCATCCCCGCTGCAACGGCCGGGGATGGAGCCTCTCGAGTTGTGACGATCCCGGCTCAAGCCGAGGGCTTGGCCGCACCCTCTTCCTTGGGCTTTTCCGGGGTTGGCGGGTCCGTCGGCGGATTGACCTTGGGTTCGGCCGGGGCCAGTTTATCGGACTCCGGTTTGGACGTGGCTTTCTCGTCCTCGGTGTTGGCCTTGGGAGTTGTGCCCTCGGTCTCGTCGGAGGCCTTGGCCAGGGGAGGGACCGACTTGCCCATCTTTTCCAGGTAGTAGGCGATGACGGGGCGAGTCGGCAGGTTAGGCAACAAGGTCAGGGCCGCGATAAATTCCTCGGCCGACTGGGTGGACTCGCCGGATTCGAGCTCGCAGAGTGCAAGCTCGTTCGTCCAGTTTGCCTGGTTCGTCAATTTTCCAGGCAGGCTCATGAAGAGCGTGCTGGCCGGCTTCGCATCGCCGTGAAGCAGCGACGTGCCCGCCCCGAGGGCGGCGAAACTTCGCTCGAGGCGAATCTGCCTGATGGCGTAGTTTCTCCAGAGGGAACCCGCATAGCCGTAATTGCCGAGCAAGAAGTAGACGCGTCCCTGGCGGTAGGCCGGGGTTCCTGGCTCCGACCCGAGGGTGGGATCGTCAATGGTGGTGCTCGGCGCCAGGATGTCGAGGGCCTTCTCGGGTTGGCCGGTGTCGCAATAAAGGTCGATCAGGAGCGGTTTCACGGTGTTGACCGCGACATTGACCTGAAGCGCCTCTTCCAGTTCCTGGATCGCCAGCCCGGGGGCTCCCTGGTTCATGGCGAAGTCCGCGCGATTCATGGGGCTCGCCTGTTGCTCGGCGAGCATTTCCGCCAGCCCGTCTTGAATCTGCTTGATCTGGTTATTGAGCAGGTTGTATTGCTGGGTCAATCGGCTCTGGAACTCCTGAGTTTCCTGATCCGCATGCGCGATGGCCGCCTGGAGGCGGTCGCGGGCCAGGTCAAAGAAGTTGATGGACATGTAGAGTTCGAAGAGCTCGAGATTGAGGCGGAACAGCGCCAGCCGCTCCTCGCGCAGCTTGGGAGGAGGGGTTGTCTGGATCGCGAAATTGAGCGAGGTGAGCCGCTGGCGTAATCGATTCATGAGCAATCGAGGCTGGAGCGGCACCCGACTCACGGCCTCGCGATTCTCCGGAGTCAGCTTGACGCCGACCAGCAACGCGGATTCTTGAACCATCAGGTCGCGATAGGCTCGGCTCAAGATCCGATACGCCTGGGTGTCGTCCGGCTTTCGGCTGAGCGCGATCCTCGCTTCACGGATCGCCAGGAGACAGTGGGCCGGATCCGGGAGCGGTAGGGTTTCCGAGTCGCTCGGTTGGCCCTGCAACCAACGCTCCGCCGCCTCGGTGTGGGGTTGCGGATAGGCACCGAAGCGATTCTGAAAGATCTCGTCCATCCGGCCCACCGGGGTGGGCGGGCGGTCAAACGGGGGGAGGGCCTTCGCCGACTGATAGGCAAGGGTTTCGGGATTGAGCCGGGACGATTCGAAAAAGGCGAGGTCTCCCGCCGGCGCATCCGCGCGGCCGAACATGACCACGCTGCCATCATCGTAGAACGGGATCCAGTTCGGGCTCTGCATCAGGCCCCGATAGGTCTTCGGCGCGGTCGTCGGCTCAATCATCACGGCGCTGATCGAGAACCGGTCGAGGAGCGGTTTCCAGGTCTTGACCGCATCGTCCGCCAGTGCCAGGCGGATCTGCTGCAACTCCTCCTGAAGCGCTTGCGGGTAGAGGTGGGTGCGACCGTCGATGAACGGTCGCTGTTGGGGGGAAGCCCGCCAGATCAGCGAATCGCCCTGCAGCCGAGTCGTGTTGAGGATATGGCCTTGGATTTTCGCGGACCGAAGATAGTCGGCCGCCTCGAAGGCAAAGTCGTCAGGGTTGAAGCCGAACCCAAAAACGTTGTCCCCCACCGCCCGGCCGTAGCCGGTCAGGCCTTTGGCCACCAGGAGAAAGACCAGAAGGATCGTCACGAATCGGCCGCCGGTCGACCAGATCGACCAACTCCGTCCCAATCGGCCTTCGACCCCAAACCGGTCCTGATACCACTCCTGGCCGTTCAACATCAGCGTGGCCGCGAAGACGATCGCGAACAAGCTGCCGAACCGAATGTAGAGGGCCCAAAGGAACGCCATGACCGCGAAGGTCAGGAATCGACTGACCGAGAACCGCTTGCGATTGAGCGCGAACGAGGCGAGGCCGATGAGGACGATCGCGAAGTAGAAGGCGATCAGCACCATCCAGATCGAACCCCCTCGCGCGGGATCACGCCCGCGAATCCCTTTGCCGAAGTACGAAAGCTGCTCGCTCGAGACGATGCCCCCCGCGGGCTGGAAGAGCTGCAGGAACGGTTCCGCCGCGGCGAGATAGGCCAGGTGCCAGGACGGGTTGATCAAGCAGACCGCCGCGCAGATTCCCAACACGCTCAGTCCGCGACTGAAGGGGAGGGGATCCGCTTCCGACTTGGGGCTCGTCGCTCGGAATCGGCGGCCGATGACCGTCGCCGCGAGCACCAATAGGCCGATCAGGAACGAGTCGCTGACATTGGCCCAGAGCAGAAAGAGGGGGACCAACCCATAGGTCGCCCGCGGACGACCGAGGTTGATCGCACGGTGCAAGAGCAGCAACTCAATCGCCAGGAAGAGTTGCCCCCAGGTATCCGGCGAGACCGACGCCGGCCCCGCGATCCCACCGAGCATCACGCCCAACGGGCTGTAGACCGCCCCTAGCGCGAGGGTGGCGCAAACGGCCGACCACCACAAGCCCGGACCCGAGCGGCGAATCCCGAGGAGGACGAGCAACGTCGCTACCCGAGCCAGGGCTGTCAAGCCGACCAACGCCCCCGCGCCCACCTGTTCGGAGCGACGCGTGGGCGAGATCACGTCATTATTGTCGGGAGGAACCAGGCGGAACGCGCCGTCGTAGAGCAGGGCATGGCTCCATTGGAAGAGCCAGGGGATGTTGATCCAACGTTTGCCTTGCATCGTATACGAAAAGGGGTCCGTGACGAGCGGGACCGGAACCCCCTTGGCCGCGATGACCTGCCCGGCCTTGAGCTGCGACCAGATCGAGGAGTGGGAGATCTTGTTGGCCGAGGCGACGAAGACCAGCAGGACGACACCGAGAACGACATAGAGGTCGTAGTAGGCGTTCCACTCGCGCACCCGCTCCCCAGTCCAAGGTTCAGGCGCGGGGGGGGGCGACTCGGCGACCGCCGCTGCATCGACGGAGGAGGCCGATTTTCCGGACTCGGAGCGGGATACAGGCGTTTCGGGTTGGGTCATCAGATCAGTCGCGGCTGGGGATGAGTGACGAAAGATGGCGCGCACGCCGTAAGAGTCGAAGCGAGGTCACTATGCTAGAAGCCCTTCACAGGCGCGGTCAAGGGGGATGGATGATTCCCATCAAGGTCTCGTTCGTCGGTCCGTTGACTTCCGATTCGCCTAATCTAGAATGCGAGGGTCCAAGAATTGCGAGAAGATTGAGTTAAGCTGTGGATGAGTGCGGGAATTTAATGTCCGTGGGCCGCGAGTTCGCGAATGAGAATACTCACTGCCATTCCTGTTCACAATGAAGAGGCTCACCTTGAGTCCGTTCTGACCGAGGTGCTTCGCTTCAGTGAGGACGTTCTCGTCGTGGACGATGGTTCCACCGACCGAACTCCCGAACTGCTCCGGAACTTCGCGTCCATTCAGGTGATTCGGCACCCCAAGAACCTCGGGTACGGCGCGGGGCTCCGCAGCGCCTTCGAGCGTACGCTCGAAGGGAAGTACGACGGGTTGGTCACACTCGACTGTGATGGCCAGCATGAGCCCTGTCGGATCCCTGAAATCGCCGCGCACCTGGATCAGGCGGACATCGTATCGGGGAGTCGATATCTGCAAATCTTCGACCCGAGTCAGATCCCGCCCGAAGAGCGGCGGCGGATCAACGTCGAAGTGACGCGCTGGCTCAATGAGTGCCTCGGACTGAACGTGACCGACGCGTTCTGCGGCTTCAAGGCCTACCGGGCCTCGGCGCTCCCGGCGTTCGAGATCACGGACCTCGGTTACGCCATGCCGCTTCAGGTCTGGGTCCAGGCGGTGGCGCATCGATTGTCCATCCTTGAGGTGCCCGTTCCCTTGATCTATCTCGACGAGTCCCGAGCCTTCGGGGGGGCCCTCGATCAGGCCGACTATCGTTTGAATCATTATCGCTCGGTCTTTCACGACGCGATGCACCGCGCGGGCCTTGAAGTTTCCGGGGGATGTCGTTGATGAGCACGCACCGCCTGCGGGCCCCTTCAGACGACGGAGCCTTGCTCGCGGTTCCCCCCTTGGGCGAGGCGGCCCCGGTCACCGCGGACAATGTTGAACGATTGGGACGCTGGGACTACGACTTCCAAGGAAGACGCTCCAGCCGGCTCCGTGGCCAAGTCCGCTCGCAGGTCCTCAAAGGGGCCCGCGACTACCTCGCTCGGCTCGGTCTCGATCTTCCGAGTCCGACCGACCCCTCTGCCCCGTTGGTTGTGACCGGGCACCAACCCGAGCTTTATCATCCGGGGGTCTGGGTCAAGAATTTCGCGGTCGCCGCGCTCGCCAAACATCAGCGCGGGACCGGCCTGAATTTCATCGTCGACAACGACCTGCACAAGTCGTCGACGATTCGCGTGCCCCAGAAGAGTGGCGACGGTGGTCTGCACGTCCAGCGGGTCGAGTACGACCAATGGACGGGAGATCTCCCGTTCGAAGACCTGAATGTGAAAGATGAAGGTTTGTTCGAGTCGTTCGGGACTCGAGTTCGCGAGGTTTTGACCGACTCGGTGGCCGACCCCTTGATCGATACGTTCTGGCCCTTGGTGCTCAAACGGAGGGAACAGACCAGGCGCCTCGGCTTGCGGTTCGCCGCGGCCCGCCGCGAGCTCGAAGGTTCGTGGGGGGTCCACAACGCCGAGATCCCGCTGAGTGCCGTTTGTGAGACCGAAGGGTTTCTTTGGTTCGCCTCGCACATCCTGGCGGATCTGCCCCGGTTCCAGACCGTGCATAACGAGGCCCTGGCTCGTTATCGCGCTCGCTATCAAATTCGGAGCCGGCATCACCCGGTTCCCGCGCTCGGTCGTCAGGATGAGTGGCGTGAGGCCCCGTTTTGGGTCTGGCGCGGGTCGGAACCGCGACGTCGCTCGCTCTTCGTCCGGCAACTCCCCCGAACCATGGAACTTCGCGCGGGGGGAGAGGATCGACCGTTCCTCGAACTGCCGCTCGGACCCGATCGGGACGCCTGCTGTGCGGTGGAACAATTGTTGAACTTGCCGGCACAACGAATTCGCCTGAGAACGCGGGCGCTCACGACCACGATGTTCGCGCGGCTCTTGCTCGGTGACCTGTTCGTCCACGGCATCGGCGGCGCGAAGTACGATGAGCTCGGCGACGAGATCATCCGCGGGTTCTTCGCCATCGAGCCCCCCGACTATCTGACGCTCTCGATGACCCTCTGGCTTGGCCTGGGTCTCGACCCGGCCGGTGCGGAACGGCTAGCGGCGCTCAATCGCGGCCTCCGCGACCTGACCTACAACCCCGATCGCCACCTTGCGGACCGGACGCCCGCGCTGCAGGCGTTGGTGGCCGCGAAACAGGCCGCGATCGCCTTGCCGATCGGGTCGCACCACGAGCGTCTCAGACGATTCCAAGAGATCCGTCGGCTGAATGAATCGCTCCAGATCGGGGTGAATTCGGTCCGCGATCAGTTACAAGCAGAGCAAGCACGCATGGTGGCAGTTGTCGGTCGAAATCAGGTGGCGCGGAACCGAGAATATGCGTTTGTGCTGCATTCCGAGCGTCGATTGCACGAAGTGATGGTTGGATCGATGGCCCTGCCTGCGTCGGGTGAATGAGTTCTGTCGAAAAAAACGGCAAAAACTCCGCCCTTGATTGCGGCGAACCCCTCAGTTTGGCCTTAGAATAATTGATGAGAGGGCATCAATGAGGCAACGGCTCCGGTCGAGCGGTTCGATCCTCCGCCCCGCTTCGAGTTCCAGGCGGCGCGTCTCCAAGGTGGTCGTCCCGATGAAAGTTCCCTCGCCGGTTATCCGGCTCCCGATTCGTCGCGGCTCCGTCGAATTCTGCCTCGGCACCGAGGCGGACCACGAAGCTGTCTATCAGTCGCTGCTGCACGTCTTTCACGGTCCCGATCGTGAGGCGTACTTAGGGGCTCTGAGCGACCCGACCTACCGCCCGGAGCAACGCCTGCTCGTCAAGGTGGATAATCGGCTGGTGAGCCACATCCATCTGACCGAACGGCGGGTTCGCTTCGGCTCGGTCGAGCTGCCGCTGAACGGCGTGATGTGGGTTGGAACGCTGCCCGAGTATCGGGGCATGGGGTTTGCGCAAAACCTCATGCGGTTGGCCGACGACCGCGCTCGAGAAACGGGCGCGGCGGTCCAGGCCCTCACGACCGGAATGCCGCAGTTCTATCGCCCCCTGGGATGGGGGGTCTGCGGCCGCCAGACCTTCGGCCAGACCTTGAGCCGTAACCTTCCCCAGGTCAGTGATGGCCTGATCGAGGGCCGGAGCGGCTTCTGGAACGTTCGACCGTGGCGCCAGGTGGAACTGAACGACCTGATGTCGCTGTACGAACTCCAGTACGCCGATACCACGGGAGCCGTCGTCCGGTCCGAGGATTACTGGCGATGGATTATTGGACGTAAATACGCCCATGTGATTTGGGTTGCCTGCCAGGGCGAGACGGTCCGTGGCTACGCGTTCGTCAAGGATCACAAGATCCTCGAGATCGCGTCGCACCCGGCGCATCCGCAAGCGCTCAAGGCCTTGCTCGGACGGGTGCGCGCCGAGGCGTTGGAGCGTGCCTACCCCGAGGTGATCGTCCACGCGCCGGTCGATCATCCGGTGCTTGAAGCCTTCCGCGCCGCCTCCGGCAAGGTGATCGACCAGGAGGATTATGAAGGGACGTGTTCGATGTACCACATCCCCAACATCGATCTGTTCCTCGAGTTGATCCTCCCCGAGCTTGGGCGTCGCGCCGAGCACGCGGGCGCCGCGGTGCCCCTGGAACTGGGCATGACCGTGGGCGACCGGCGCTGGTTGATTCACATCGAAGGGAAGAAGTCCCGAGTCGAACCGGACAAGCTCAGCCGACGGCACTTGACGCTCTCGCCCTCGACGTTGGTCCGGCTCTTGATGGGGCATTGCGGGATCGATGGCGCGGCCACCGAGGAAGGATTCGAGTCGTCCACGGGCACGGCTCTTGACGCCGCGCGGGTCCTCTTCCCGGTCCGGCCGATCTGGCGGAGCCCTCTGGATAGCGCCACCGCGTAGGGGACTCGCGACCGGCCGGTCCCTGAGGTTGTCTTTCCATTTCAGGCGAGCGGGGAGCGGTTCGCTCCCTGACGCTTGATGACTTTGGGGTCGCGCAGGTCAAACCCAAAAAATAAACGAAGAGCGGCCGACTGGGCCGCTCGTTCGGTTCAACGAGCCCGAGGGATGAGGAAGTGGGATCCGCCGCACTTGTCTCAATTGCGGGCGTAGTGGTTTTTGACCGACGGCGATGCCAGGTAGGCGGAGACCGCCGCGTAGACCAGGAGAATCGCGATCCCGAGTCCCAGCTTCTGGGAGTCGAGGTGGTCGGTGATCGGTTCGATCGCCACGTTGGCGGCATCCGGGTCATCGGCGTTGGGCTTGATCTCCACGGACCGAGTGGCCTGGTTTGCCTCAAAGACGGGCATCGCGATCAGGGCGGCGACGTCGATCATTGCCCCCAGCGCGAGTGCGACCATGAGCAGCTTCGCCGTCCGACCGCGGAGCAGATGCACGGCCGCGAAGCAACCGAAGAGGCAGATCGGAATGAAGTACTGGCAGCCATCGACCCCTTTGAGCCACTGCACCGTGGAGTAAAGCGCTAGGATCAAGCTGCCGAGGAGCGACACGAGCGCAATAATGGTGACCGGCAGGGGGGGGCCCGAGGCTCTCAGCGGCGCCGAGGGGAGCAGGTCATCGTCGAGTTGAACGCGGGCGCCGGACTCGAGGTCCAGGCCGCACGACGAGCAGATCGACATCCCGATCGGAACGACGCCACCGCAGGTGGGACAGCGCCTTGCCGTTGACCTTGCCTCCGCGGCCAACTTCCGTCGGGGCGCGGTTTTTCGCTCATCGAAGAGCATCAACGCATCGGCGGCGGTGTCGGCGGGTTTGGCCGCGCTGGCCGGCCCCGAGGCCGCCTCGGTCATTGACGGTAAGTCGAATGTGTCGCGCAAGTCTCCTGAGGACGTCGGCAACGAAAAGTCGCCATGCCCGCCCGACTCGAGAACCGAGGAGGAGGCGGCCCGGGCATCGACATCGCTCCGCTCCGTCGCCGGATACTGCGACGAGTCGGGACCGACCACGAACTTGGTCCCGCACTTGGGGCATTTCAGCCGCTTCCCGCCCGAACTTTCGGGGAGGTTGAGGATGATCCCACATTGATTGCATTGAATGGTGCGAGGCATATTTATTTATCCGTAGTCCCAGCGCTGTCTACAAGTATTGAGTAAGCGAGTGTTCGATGGCGACGCCGGAATATTGTCGAAACTTTGAGGGCCTGAGTGACCAAGCGTACTCAAAGTTATACCCCGAAACAGTTATCGAGTTTCGAGCATTCGTCGTCTTTTCGTCAAAAGCCCGGCGAATTCTAGCTCATGGACTCCACTCAAGCAGACAATCCGGCGATTGCGGTCCCACGCTTGAACCTAGATGACACCAGACGTTGCGTCGATCGCGTTTAAGCGGGGGATGACTGGGAGTAGTCCCCCTCCTCAAGGCTTCGGCGGGTGACGTCATGACGGTAGTCGAACATTCGCTTTAACCGTGCTTCAACGAATTTTCTCCCCAACCGTTGCCCGAGCCAGCCCAACGGGGGGTGTATTCCACTTCGTCTCTCAAGATCGTTCCTCCTGCCTCGTCATCGAGAAAGAGGTGACGATGATACCAGCTTGCAAATGGGCCGCTGACTTGGCGATCGGCGAAGAGTCGGCCCGGTTCGTATTCGGTATGCTCGGCGATCCACCGGATCGGGATCGGTCCAAGCCTCACTCTCAAGACCACACGGCTCCCCGGGCGAAGTGAATTGCCTCCCTCGAGCCGTTCGAGGTGCTCCCACGGGGGTGATAAACGTTCCAGGGCGCCGCGGCTCTCATGAAACGCGAAGACCGTCGAGGGGGACGCAGCGATGTGCGATTCTTTGACGAAACGCATCCTCACCTCACGCCAGAAAGGGAACGGGCCTCGGTCACTGGGGGTCGCGGTCACTCATCTCGAAAACCCATCGTTACCTTGAATACGGCACACTCACCGTTTCCTTAGATCAGTGTGAGGCATTCCATGACGTTTGTCAATAATGCCTCCAATTGCGTGAGTGGGTGGATGTAGTGTTGGCCCGGTCATTCGTCGTCGTTCTTGGAGATTGTACGAGGAATCGCGGGCAAAGGTTTGGGACTTGCGAATCGACGGGTCGCACGTCCTTGACCGAAACCCGGAGGGGAGTTATCGTGACGGCTAGATTTTCGATTTCGGCCGCGGCCGCGATCTCGAGAGATCATGCCTGGAACCTCCTCGACGTTGGTCAGCCAGACACGTTGAGGACGGGTCACCGATTGTGGCGGAACGTGACTGCCGGGTTGCGCCGCCCAATCCCCGCAGACTCCCATCCCCGGAGCGTACGCGATGACTGAGAAACCAGAGCTAACCCGTCGAAGCTTCATGGAGACGGCTGGTGTGGCGACGGGGGCCGTGGTGGCCGCCGGCACTTTCGCCCACCCTGCCATCGGCAAGAATGTGAAGGGGGCCAACGACCGGCTCAACTTCGCGATCCTTGGTCCCGGTGGACGCGCCCAGGCGCACATCGGCCACTTGCTGGCGATGAAGAAGGAAGAAAAACCGGTCGACATCGTCGCGGTCTGCGACGTGTGGGATGGCAACAAGGCCGTCGGACGCGGTCTTTATCCCTCGGCCGAGCGGTGCGGCCTGAATCCGAATGACAAGGATCATGTCACCAAGGATTACCGCAAGCTGCTCGAATCCAAGGACATCGACGCGGTCGTCATCGGCACGCCCGACCACTGGCACGCCAAGATGTCGATCGACGCCATGGACGCCGGCAAGGACGTCTATTGCGAAAAGCCGATGACCCACACGATCGACGAGGCCCGCAAGGTGGCCGAGACGGTCAAGCGGACCCGGCAGATCTTCACCGTCGGCGTGCAGTCGACTGCGCATCCCCAGTGGAAGCAGGCCAACGAGCTGGTCACCCAGGGCAAGATCGGCAAGATCGTCCAGGGGCAGACTCAGTACTACCGCAATAGCGACGTCGGGCAGTGGCGGTACTACAAGCTGACCGAGGACATGAACCCGAAGACGGTTGACTGGAAGATGTTCCTCGGCACCGAATTCGGCCTGGCCCCCGAGCAGCCCTTCAACCGCGCCCGCTACGCCCAGTGGCGCTGTTATTGGGACTTCGGCGGTGGGATGTACACCGACCTCTTCGTCCATCAGCTCACCCACCTGATCACGGCCATGGGTGTTCGGCTCCCGAGCCGAGTGGTCGGCGGCGGTGGTCTCTACCTCGAGTACGACGGCCGCGACGTGCCTGACGTGGCGACCGTGGTGGCCGACTACGACGAGGGCTGCCAGGTCCTCATCACCGCGACGATGACCAACAACACGACCATCGAAGAGGTCATCCGCGGCCACACCGGCTCGATCGTGTTCACGGCCGACGGCTTCGACGTGGTTCCGCAGTCGCCCAGTGGGGCCCCCGCACCGCCGACCCGCAACGCCAACAAGGGCGGCGGCACGCACCACAACTCCAAGTTCGACGCCGGCGGAGACAAAGACACCCGGGCGCTCTGGGATCACTTCATCGAGTGCATCCGCTCGCGGAACCCCGAGACCCACTGCCCGGCCGACCTCGGCTATGCCGCGATCGCGACGGTCAACATGGGCGTTCAGTCGTACCGCGAAGGCAAGGCGCTCTTCCTCGACAAGGGGACCGGCGCTGTCACCGAGGCGGACCGCTCTTGGGCCGCTCGCTGGGAAGAGCGGAGCAAGCTCCGCGGCAAGCCGAACCACGTCATCGGCTGGAAGGCCGGCGACGAAGGCTCGCTGCTGCACCCCCCGAGTACCAGAAGCTCGAAGGGGATTGGATCGACGGCCAGGATCCCGCCGCCAAGGCGTGATTCCGACCGCTTGCGACTGACTCACGGCCGTTCCCGGAACATCCGTTCCGGGAGCGGCCGTTCGCATTCTTGGGGGGGGGAATCGCCACGACCCGAGAACCTGGCGCCCCCACGGACCAGGGCGGTCGATAACGCGTTCGCCCTTTAAATCGTTGCCGCGAGCGAGCGCCTCAACTTTTCCGCCAGCTCGGGTCGCCACGGCCCGCCACAGTCTTAGCTGGTCGCGTTAGGAATCATGATATGATTTCTAAATAAGTCATTGAGGTGATCACGGGTAATATATTTTATTTTTAATCTACAATGTGCATACTGGTTGCATGATGGGTCTAAGCGGGTGGACTCGGTCCCCCTATAATTCAGTATGATTCGCACACCAATTGACGACGCAACCCGTGATGAACTCCAAGCCTTGCGCCGGAACCCGATTCCGCCGCGGGTCCGTGATCGTGTCGAAATGATCCTCCTCTCCGACGCGGGCTGGTCGGCCCCTCGCATTGCCATCCACCTGGGGGTCTGTGGCCAGACCGTTCGCGACGTCCTCCGGGCGTTCCTCGCCCGCGGCCTCGAGGCGCTGTATCCCTTCCGCTCGGGACCCGCCCCCAACCTCGCCAATCGCGACCGTGTGGCCGACGAGTTGAGGCGGTTGCTTGCCGAGGAGCGAACCTGGACCAGTCGGCAACTCAGTCAAGCTCTCGCCGAGCAGGGGATCGTCCTGGGTTCCAAGCAGGTCCGCCGCCACCTCAAGCGAATCCAGGCCAGTTACCACCGCACGGCCTGGACCCTGAAGCATAAGCAGGATCCGGTCAAAGTGGAGCGAGCCGGCCACATCCTGGACAACCTCAAGGCGAAGGCGGACAACGGGGATTTGACGCTCTACTTCCTCGACGAGTGCGGCTTCGCTCCCACGCTGCCGGTCGGCTATAGCTGGTCGTTGCCCAAGCAGCGCAAGTTCATCCGCTACGAGGCTTCGCAACGGCGCCGGGTCAACGCGATGGCCGCCTATCGGCCCTATGGCCGCACGCCACGGCTGGAGGTGTTCACGGCCGAGCGGACCTGGGATTCGTATGACCTGCTGGGATTCTTGAAGGCGTTGCCATGGTCGAGTCGCCCGCGTGTCGTGGTACTGGACAATGCCAGCTTCCACACGAGCGCGGTGATCCGACAGGCCCGTCAGGAGTTGGCGGCATCGGGAATCTATCTCTACTACCTGCCGCCGTATAGTCCGGAGTTGAACCTGATCGAGTCGGTGTTCCGACAGGTGAAGCATCAGGAGATCCCTCAACGGAGCTTTCCGACACGCTGTGAATTGCGGAACGCCGTGGAGACTGGGTTCTCCAACTACGGCGAGCACCTTCCATCAAAAACTCCAAAAAGATTCCGTCCGGCCGCTTAGGTTGACTTCGGCATTGATCCTCGCTTGAACCGAGCCGCGGACGCAGCGCAGCGGAGTAAGCGGTCACCGATTGACGTTCCGAGATGCCGAGCGCAGCCAGATCGCTGAGAGTCTGTGTCGGAAGGTCCGTCTGAACCGGGAAATCAGGGATGTTTGGGTGCCACGCGGTTCCGTACTCGGAACCCGTGCCCCCCAGGCCAAGGCATTCCCGCATGGGTTCCGAGTACGGAACCGCATGGCACCCGGAGAAGATCCAAAAGCTTCGGTGGGATTCGCCTTCCGGGACAGACTCTTACTCCACGACTGCGCTGCGTCCGCGGCTCGGTCTAAAAACAACGACCCGATCCAGGGCGAGGAAGCCTCTCGCGACTCGTTTCCACGGTCCCCGTGGGAATGAAGTCTGGGACGTCCTGTGTCCTCGGCTTGCGAGGGCCAGACGACGCGGAGCATCGGGGACGGCATTCCCACGGAGGACCGTGGAAACGAGGAGGATTCCTCGCTCGATGGCGGGGCGTTGTTTAAAAAGTGGCCGTTGACTCCGCTCCATTGCGTACGCGGGTTAGGAAGCGGAGGCCCAACGATGGGGACTGCCCCTGTGCGACCGACCGATCAACGGCGTCAGGGGGCGGACCGGCTGATCCTCCGCCAGCGCTCGAGCAACTGGGCCGCCGCGCCACTGTCGACGATCTTGGAGGCACGCTCGACGCCGTTGCGAACGGTGTCGGCCACCCCGGCCACCAACAGAGCCGCGGCGCTATTGGCCAGAACCATGGCGCGAACCGGGCCCGGCTCGCCGGCAAGGAACCGGGTGATCAACGCCGCGCTTTCGGGAGGACCCGAGACGCGGAGGGCGCCGGCGTCGGTGGCCGCAAGTCCAAAGTCGTCGGCTTGCCAGGTCTTGAAGGTCACGACGCCCGACTCGACCCAGCGGACCCGCGTCAGGCCTCCCAGGGTCACCTCATCAAGGCCGTCGGTACCGGTCACAACCGCCGCCCGGCGGGAACCCAGTCGGGCCAGGGCCGAGGCGACCAATTCGGCTTGCCGTTCTCCAGGAACGCCGACGAGCTGAAAGTCGGGGCGCGCCGGGTTGGCCAGGGGGCCGATCAGGTTGAACAAGGTGCGAAACGGCAGTTGGCGGCGCACCGGGCCGGCAAACCTCAAGGCCGGGTGATACTTGGGGGCAAAGAGAAAGGTAATGCCCGCATCGATGAGGCAACGGCGGACGACCGTCTCCTCGGCATCAACGTCGACCCCAAGCTCGGCGAGCACCTCGGCGCTCCCCGAATTGCCCGACGCAGACCGATTGCCGTGCTTGGCGATCGGCACTCCGCACGCGGCCACGACGATCGCGGCCGCGGTTGAGATGTTGACCGTGTTGGCACCGTCGCCGCCAGTCCCACAGGTGTCCATGAGCGGGCTGGGGAGCCCCGTCAGGTCCCAGCCCGACATTCGGTCACGGATGGCCTGGACGGCTCCCGTCAGCTCGTCGGTCGATTCTCCCTTGACGTGCAGGGCCGTCAGAAAGGCGCTGATGAGGGCCTCGGGGGCTTCGCCGGCCATGATCTCGGCGACTGCGGCCGAGGTCTCCTGCGCGGAGAGGTCGCGTCCCAGGCCAAGGACTTTGAGCGATTCGCTCAGCCCGAATGTCATGGGAGGCTGACCGAGTGGCGTTCAATCGTACCTTCCACCAAGCGGTCGATCTCCAATTCGAGGGCCTTTTGTTCGGTCGATCGGTTGAGCGCTTTGACCGCCTGGTCGGCGGTCGCGATCGCCTCGCCATCCACCTTCGAGATGATGTCGTTGGTCTTGAACACGCTGGCCAGCGGACTATCGGGCGCGACCTTGGCCACCACGGCGCCTTGGGGGGTTCCCGGCAGGCCGAGCCGACGAGCCGTCACTTCATCGAGGGTGGAGAGTTCTAGGCCCAACGCGTAGTTCGAGGTCGGCTCGGGACGGCCGGGGCGTCGGAGCGGACCGCGGGGGAGCGACCGTTCCGGCACGGGACCGGACTGAATCACGGTGCGATCGCGTTCACCCACCTTGACGGTCAAACGAATTTGTTTGTGTTCCCGGAGCACGACCAGTTCGGCGGGCTGGCCGATGGGGGCCATCGAGACCATGTTGATCAGGTGGTTGAGGTCTTGGACCTCGACCCCGCGGAAGCGAAGGATGATATCATCGTCCCTGAGTCCCGCATCGGCGGCGGGCGAGAATTGGTGGACGACCGAGACCCAGGCCCCCTTGGTGCGGTCGAGACCGTGGGACAGGGCATCCTCGGTTCGGTACTCGGTCTCGCGATGAAGGTCGATCCCGAGCGCTCCGCGAGTGACCCGGCCGTTGGCGATCAACTGGTTCATGATCCAGTGGGCCAGGTTCATCGGAATGCTGAACCCGACTCCTTCGTTGCCGCCGCCGTTGGAGGCGATCGAGTTATTGATCCCGATCACCTCGCCCTTCATGTTGACCAGCGGACCTCCCGAGTTTCCGGGATTGATGGCCGCGTCGGTCTGGAGGAAGTCCTGGTTCTCGACATCCTCGAGCTCGTCCATGTGCCGCCCTCGGGCGCTGATGATCCCCTGGCTGACCGAATGCGTGAGGCCAAAGGGGCTCCCCAGGGCGAGGACCCAGGTTCCGACGGGGGTGGCGTCGCTATCGCCGAGGCGAGCCGCCGGCAGGTCTTCGCGGCCCAGGCCGAGCACGGCGATATCGGCCTTGGCATCGAGCCAAGTTCGGTTCGGGTGAATCGCAGTGCCATCCTTGAGGAAGATGTTGATCTTCTCGGGCCGGGCACCCTCCACAACGTGGTTGTTGGTCAGAACATAAAGTTCTTTCCCACGATCGGCCCGGACGATCACGCCCGAGCCGGTCTCCTCGAACCGGCGGACGTGCGCGGAGTCGTCCCCCCGGCTCGTCTTTTGGGCCACGATATGGACCACGGCCGGCGAGACGGCCTCGGCCACGAGCTCGAACGTGCGGTTGACGTGCGCAAAGAGTTCATACTGGCGCGCGAGCTTTTCGTAGAGATCGGCCTCGGACTTCGCATTCGCGTTCACGGGGCGTGTCGAGGCGGACCCGGACGCGGACTCAGACCGAGCCAGCCCGGTCGCCTGCGCTGAGACCAATGGCCCCCCTCGACTGAAGGCCACACCGAGGATGACGCCGCTGGCCAAGGTCGCCAGGAGCAGATACGGGGAAGAGGGGCGAGCCATGATTGACCGATCTCCACGCCAGGGCCGACAGGAGGGCGGAGCAGAGGATGTTAGGGAACGACATCTCCAACCTACCAACCAGGCCGGCGAGCAGGCTTTCCACCACTAATATATCCCTGTGTCTAGGTGCAAGTCAAAGAGCCGGTCGGCGCGACGGGGACGAGGACCGAGGGGGAGTCGGGAAGCCGCTCATTCCGCCAAAAAAAGAATCGTGTCAATCGCCAGGACCCGGCGTCGACCAGGTTCCTCGATTTCGCCCGTTGGCGTCCTCAAGGCCCGACTCGAGTCCGAAGTGGTTTGGATAAAAAAAAAGGAGGCCGCCGGAGCTCCCGGCGGCCATCTCACGGTCGAAGCCTGAATTCGATCGAACCATCCGCCGGATGTTAGCGGCCTGTTTCGCTCATATCCATCTCGAAATCGCTGAGTCGGATATCGGAGTCGCCGTCGTTGTCGTCGCTCGGCTTGTCGTAGATTTTCGCCCAACGCGGGTCATCCGCGCCCGCACCGAAGGCCTGACCCTGCCGCTCGTTCTCGCGCTGGCAGTCAATGCAGGTATTCGTGTACGGCAGTGCGTTCAGCCGGGCTTCGGCGATCTTGGCATTGCAGAACTCGCAACGACCGTACGCGCCATCAACGATCCGTTGCAGGGCATGCTCGATCTGGCCGAGTTCACGACTTTCAATTTCCACCAACTGCGAGCAAATCTCATCGTTGGCGGTGTCCACCGCGGCGTCGACGTTATCCCCCACAACGTTGAGAGCGGCGAATTGACGGAAGCTCTCCAAGTCACCGTTCAACGCTTTCCGCAAGGCGTCACGTCGCGCGACCAACCGTGAGTGAAGTCGAAGCAAGGCATCTTTGCGGGCCATGTTACACCTCCTGGTGTACGTCGAAGCGGATCAACGGTTGCCGAGATCGGACCGACGGACCCGCGCTATTCACTCGAACCAAAAAACCCGGTCACGAAAAAAACCATCCGACGGATCCGAGATCAAAAAAAGTCGGACCGGGTTGTGTCCAACAGTCTAGAACCCGATCGCACCGATCTGGGCGGAACGACCCTCAAGGAGAAGGTCTCGCGTCGTATCAGCCGAGCACATTATGCGCCATAGGCAAGAGACGGGGACCTTTTTTGTCGAGTCTCAGAACTAATACGTCGCTCAGACACAATGGTTTGCCATAATTCGACTTTTTTTGCGGAAGCAGGTTCGGTCAGCGTTTCGCATGCGACAATACCTTAGTCAGACGTCAGTTCCGGCCGACATCACGCGTTGTTTTTTTTCCACGTTCAACGAATCCGAGGAATTCAAACCGGGCTCGGGCGGACATTCTGCCCTGGCTTTGGGGCTCCCGACACGTCGTGCATCGTCGCTCACCTCCCTCATATCGAGAACTTGCCTAGCGGACGTCACTTCTTCGTTACAAATTCTTCGGAAATGTTCGGCGGTTGGGGCGTCCACGCCCCCCTGGATTTCGATCTGAACTCTTTGACGTTCTACGCCTTTATGAGTTCCCTGTGACCGCTTCTCCGAGGCAATTTGGACAATCTCCTTCAATTCCGGCTCCGAAAATGCTCGCCGAATGGCCGTGTCGTTCCGCCTGGCCTGAAGGGATGATCGACTTGTTGGGATTGGGAAGGTTAGGGGTAATGGTGGGTTCAGGGGTGGGAGGAGTTGGCGGCGCGGGGGAGTGAGTAGTAGGCCACGACGCGAGGAGCGTCGGACCCCGGCGTTCTCAAGAAATTAATATATTGGTCCTGCTTGGTCCCGAAGTAGATCCATTGCTCCATGAGCTGGCTTTGCGTGCCCGAGAAGATGACCCGATTCGGTTTCCCCCCCAGGAGCGACCGGACCTGGGTCGGGGTCAGGTTCGTCAGCTTTCGATTTTGGGGGGCGGGAACGGTCTCGAGTTTGGCGGTGGCGGTGACCCCGGTGCTTGAATTCGACTTTGTCGACTCGACCCACTCGTCGTTGACCTTGCGGAATCCTCGTCGTCGGAAGGCGTCGGCCACCTCCTTGGATTGGGGGTCGATCTTCCAGGCGCTCTGGAGTAGCTCGATCGCGGTCGCTTGATCCTCGATCAGGTTTTCGTACAGTGTGGCCAGACCGAGTCGACCTTCGGCATCGGTCGGGCTCATCTGGTGGTTGCGTTGTTCGTCGAGCCAACCACGCAATAGGTCGCGGGCCCGATCGGCCTGGTGCAGTTGTTCACTGTAGAGCTTGGCAAGGGATTTTACCTCGCTCAGCCGCAGGGTTGCCAGCTGGCCCGTTTTGGTTTTCAAGCCTTGCTCGTACAGTCGTTCGGCCACTTTCGGCCGGTCCGGGAGTTGGCGGGTGGCCCGTTCGGCCAGTGTCAGCGACTCTTGGGGCGCTAACTCCGCGGTTCGTTCCAGCAGGCGTTGCGTGGCATCGGCCCAGAGGCGGTGGTCGAGTGCTTTGCGGACCGTTACGGGAGCCGTTCGGTACGCGTCGGCGGGATCTTTCGCGTAAGGGCCTTCCCAGGTGGCCAGTTCGGTTGCCTCGGTGGTCACGGGCGCAGCTGAATCGGCGAAGAAGGCCGTCAGGTCGGCGAGCAGGCGGGCCAACGCCTCGGGCTCCTTCGCGCTCTCCAGTCGGGCGCGGAAGCTGCGATGGGCCAGCGCCGAGGGCTCCGGCTCGGGAAGGCCGTGAGCGCGGGCGCGTTCAGCGAGCTTGAGCCAGAGCTTGGCCGGATCGGTCGTCCGGCTCTCGGCCTCGAACCGGATCGCCTCGAGCTCGATCTCCCGCGCCCGTTGCAACAGGGCATCGTCCTGAAACTCTCTGGCTCGTCGATCGGCCCAGGCCGCCCAGGCGGCTCGTTTCTCGAATTCACCGGGCGGGAGGATCGATACGCCTCGGTTCAACCGCACTAGGTCTTTGGGAAAGAGTTCGATCGTGGTGACGTCGCAGACCCATTGGTCGCCCTCCCGTTTGAGAATTCCGGTCAGGCGGACCGCGGGGACCCCTGGAGACTGGCGGTAACGGAGCCGCGGAGGGAGGCGAAACAGGACCGGGGTCCGTTTCAGGGTGATTTCATCGAAGTCGCGTCCCTGATGGAACAGGAAGAGCGCCACTCGGTCGTCGACACTGACTTCACGTCCGATCAACTCGGGACGCTTGGTCAGTTCCGCGGGGTCGACCGTGGTCGCCGCGGCCCGGGCGCGCGTTGTGAATGGGGCCAGGCCGAGCAACAGGGCCACGAGAACCAGGCGCCTGGTCATGGCAATGCCTCTCCCGAGGCCTCCTCGGGGGCGGGTCGGCCGATCGCTTCGAGCGCCCGGGGATGGGTCAGGAACACGCCGCTCTCCGGCTCGAGGCCCACCAGCCATTCCTTATTGACACGGGTGAGCGACGCCAGGCGGGCGCCGAACTGAACGCGGTCGCCTACTTTGGGGTGGGTCAGTTCGAAGAGTTGAAACCCGGTCAAGTCAATCCGCCCGACGCGGAGATTCGGGTAGCTGCCTTCGCCGTTCGGAACGATCCGATAGTCGAGGTCGTACGAGCCGGTGCCGGTCGCGTCGGGGACGGCCCGCACGGTGGAATCCAGGAAGAAGGACCGCCCTTTGTAGAACGTCGAAAACCGCGACGACCATTCCGTCGCGTTAGCGTCGGCCGAGGCTTCGACGAGGATCTGTTCCAAGGGTTCCGGCGCGAGCGTCGTGAAGATGGCCGCTTCCTCGGCCCCGTGGCGCACTTCCGCCGCTCCCTCGACCGCCCCCCCGAGCGCGTCGACGGCGCGCTTGCCTTCGGACAGGAGTTGATGAGCCGTGTCGAAGTCGCCGGCGTCGAGCGCGGCGAGCCCTTGTTCACGAGCGATCTCGACGACCCGGGGCAGGTCCTGGAACTTCGAGCGCCAGACGCGGAACCCCACGGTCGCCGTGACAATCAGGGCCACAGCCAAAAAAAGCAACGGGTTGCGCCGTCGACGCGCCCAATCGCCCACCGATTGGCGCGGAGCCACCGCGATGCGCGGGCCTTCGCGATTCTGTTGAGGAGTGCGGGGTGCCCCCGCGGGGTGTCGGTCTTTGAGGCTTCCCGGTGTCTTTTGCGATCCCGTGGTCCGCCGCTCGGCGCCGGCCTGACGCTGGGCTTCCTGCTCAGACACGGACAAACTGTCAAAAAAATCGGAGTCCTTGCCGGATTCTGATCCTTCTTCGGTCGGGGTGGAATCGGAATCCACCCACTCGATCTCTCCGTCGACGTCCGTCGCCTCGGGCGGCCGCGGCGCCTGGATCGGGTCGGAGAGGCGGACCGGTTCGTCTTCGCGTTCAGGATCGACCGCGGAGCGTGCCGCTTGAGCCTCGCGTGCGGATTCGGCCGCGACCGGTTCGGGCAAGGGGCTCCGCGGGAGGACGAATATCCCCTCGCCGCAGGTGGGGCAGCGGAGCGCCTGGTATCCTTCGGTCCGTTCGCCGCGGAGCCGATGTCCTTCGGGACAGGCGACGCTGTAGTACTGGACCTTGGCAGGCGAGGCCGGCGTTAATCCTCGCAGCAGCCGCCGCGTACGTTCGAGGAGGTTCAACGGTCCTCACCCTTCGCCGTGACCTGGGAATTCGAGTCGCAAGGGGCTGATCGGCGGGACGGAAAGCCATCGCCTTTTTCTGTATCTGAAGTGACAATTATCCTGATTATCGGCCAATCCTTGGCTGGGGTCAACCACTCGCCCGGAGCCACTCGAATCGTTCGGTCAACTTGTCGCCCCGAAACAGAGACCCTATCATGAGTTGGAAGACTGAAACGGTTGGGGCGCGGGGGATTCGGGCCCGTCATTTGTGTTGGGGAGGGTTATGCAGGTCGGTGTCACTTTTCAGGATGAGCGGCTGGAGTTGGACGTTCCCGAGGACCGGCTGGTCGGCGAATGGCATGGGCCGGCCGGTGTCGGGCTTCAGGACGTCGAGCGTCTCGTCATTGATGCGCTGGAGCAACCGCGGCAATATCCGCCGCTGCGCCAGGCCGTTGTCCCAGGCGATCATGTCGTGATTGCGCTCGATGCCCTCGAGCCCCACGCCTCCGCCGTTCTCAGGGGGGTCTGCGAAACGCTCCGGAATGCCGGGGTCGACCCCGCCTCGATGACCGTCCTTTCCACCCTCGGGCCGGCTCCCGGGATCGCCCCGCTCGAGTTGCCGGAGCAAGTGTCACTGGTCGTCCACGACCCGGCGGACCGGTCAGAACTGGCGTATTTGGCGAGCACGCAGAGCGGCCGTCGCGTCTATCTGAACAAGCTGGTCACCGACGCGGACTTTGTTTTACCGATCGGCCGGCTCGGTCCCGACGACGTTCTGGGCTATCGCGGCCCTTGGCGCACGCTCTATCCTTGCTTGAGCGATCTCGAGACCTTGCAGGCGTTCCGAGGGTGGGCGAGCGAGGCCCAACTCAATCGCGATGCCCCCTCGAAGGCGCTCACCGAAGTCACGGAAGCGAGCTGGCTGCTCGGCAGCCAGTTCCATCTCGGCATCGTGCCCGGTATCGTCGGCCCGGCCGAGGTGGTCGCGGGGCTGGACTCGGCCGTCCGTGAGCAAGGCGCCGAGGCCATTGATCGGTTCTGGAAGTTCCGCGTCGAGACGCGGGCGGAACTCGTTGTGGCGGGGATCGGCCGGCCCGGGATTCCGACGACCTTGGAGGAACTCGCCGACGGCTTGAGCACCGCCGCGCGGTTGGTGGAGCGCGGTGGAAAAATCGTGATCCTCTCCCGGGCCGCGGGGGGACTCGGGCCTGCGTTCCAGAAGCTGGTGGGCGTCGACAATCCGCGGGTGGCGCTGAAGGCACTGCGAGGCCACGAGGCCGATCTCGATTACTCGGCCGCGCGCTCCCTGGCCAGCGCTCTCGCCTGGGCCGACGTCTACTTGCTCAGCGGATTGAAGCCTGACGACGTCGAGGACCTCGCGATGGTTCCACTGGAACGGGCTGAGGAGGCTCGCCGACTGGTTTCCGCCAGCCGTTCTTGCCTGTTCCTGAGCCAGGCGGAGTTGACCTCCACGGAAGTCCTCGACGAATTGAACGATTCGACCGAAGCATGATTCCGACCAACAGCGAGGGGATTCGAGGACCGATGGTCGAACCGAATGACCTCTACCGTGCGCTCAAGACCCAGCCTGGATTCATCGACCGTAGCGATCGCGTGCGCGTCGAGGTCGGCGGGACTGACCGCGCCAAGTTTTTGCATAACCTGACGACTAACGACGTGAAGCGCCTGGCCGTGGGCCGTGGGCACGAGGCGTTCGTGACGAGCCTGCAAGGAAAGACCCTTGGCTACATCACGCTGGTGGCGTCCGAGGATCGGATCCTGCTCCGGACCGATCCGGGGGGAGCCGGCCTGCTGCTGCCCCATCTTCGGAAATATGGGGTGTTTGACGAAGTTTCGATCGACGACCTGAGCGCCCAGACCTTCGAATACCACCTGACCGGGTCGACCGCCGCCGACTTGCTCCGCTCGGCCGGAGCCGAGTTGCCTCCCGAGGGCGACTTGAATCACGGTTCCACTGCGATTGATGGGTGCGCCGTCCAGGTGATCCGCGAGGCGCCGACCGGTCAGCCCGGCCTGACGCTAGTCGGGAGTCTGGCCGACGCACCGCGGGTCGCCGCCCAGATTCGTGCGTTGGGAGCGGGGCTGGGGTTGGTCGAGATCGATCCCGCGATGTTCGACCTTTTGCGCATCGAGGCGGGCACGCCGGTGTTCGGGCGCGAGGTCACCGAGGAGAATTTGCCCCAGGAGATTGGCCGCGACAACCGCGCCATCAGCTTCGTCAAAGGGTGCTATCTCGGGCAGGAGACCGTGGCCCGGATCGATGCGCTGGGGCACGTCAACAAGCTGTTGAAAGGCCTCAAGTTCCTGACTCCCGAGGGCGTTACGGCGGAGAATGCCGTGCTGACGCGCGAGGGCAAGCCGATCGGGAAAGTCACCTCGAAGGTGTTCTCGCCGGGATGGGGCCGGCCGATCGCCCTTGGCTTCGTCAGGGCGGCTCATGCCGAGGCGGGAACCGAACTCCTCTGCCAGAGCGAGGGAGAAGGGGAGCCCCGGAGCGTCGTCGTCTACGACTTACCGATGTTGCCCCCCAACCTGGGCGAAGTCTGAATTCCAGAGGAGGCGAGGCGGGAACTCCGGGATGACCGAACTTCGGTGACTCGGGAGCCCGCCTCCGACTCGGAATCGTGACGCGATCAGGGGGCGTTCAGTTCCTTGAGGGCGCCTGCGGGAATATTGGCGATCTGCAGGATCGTTTCCGGAGCCTGACACAAGCCGAGGTTCTCGAGCACGATCACCCCATAGGGGGAGGACTGCTCGTGTTCGGACCCATGCTCGGGGTCGCTGTCCGCGCGGGCCACTCGGCCGCGGATGACCTGGCCAGCGTAGTCGACTCGTACCAGCGGGTTACGAGTCCCTTGCTTCTGGCGAATCACCGGGAGCGTCGAATGGCACTCATCAAACGTCATCGGAATCCTCCTTGAACACCGAGGGTTGGGTCCGTTTTTTCGCGGACCGGCGCGGCCAATCGCGGGCGCGCTCACTCTCAAGACCGGCCCTCATCGGGAGCAATCCGGATCATCCTCATCCAACGAACGTGGGTCAAGCCAAATTGGTTCGATCCCAGGCTCATCGTTCGAGCGGTTTCCGCTTCGTTGTCATTCGCCGGGCAACTCGCCCCGAAGCCACCGAACGCTTTCGTTGTGACTTTGGGGCCACGAGTTCGGCATGATCGGCCTTGGCGGCATCGGGGAGTGGGCACGGCCCACCATTTAAGAATTTAACCACGAATCACACGAATGAAAACAAATCATGGAGGCTTGAATCATGGTTTGAGTTTTTAATGATTCACGTCATTCGTGGTTAAATTCCGCGATTTTTGGGCGTCGCGTGACCGCTTTTTTTGGCAAGAAGATCGGGATGGTGGGCTGTCCCCACCCCCGAGAGGGATTCGAGTCTCGCTACGAAGCGATCGCGTTAGAGACTGTCCCATAAGCAGGGTTAGGCCGATTTTCGGTAGTGGAACTCGGCGTCCGCTTTCGAGGGCTTGAGTCGATTGAGCATCAATTGGATCATGGCCAATTTGACAAACGACTCCGACGACAGGACGCTCTTTTCCCGGTCCTTGCTCAAGCGTCGACATCGGCCCAGCCACGCGAACGTCCGCTCGACCGTCCAGCGAATCGGCAGGAGCACCCAGCCCTTGGCGTCCTTGGGGCGTCGCACGATGGTCAGTTCCCATTGCTCGTGCTCCTGGACCCAAGCGTAGAGATCGAAGTTATGATACTTCGAGTCGGCGTACATCCGTACGACTTTGCTCATCGGTTGGCCGTCCAGCCGAGTGAACAGTTCGGTCGCCCCCTTGGCGTCGTCGACATCGGCGGCCGTCACCAGAACGGCCAGCAGCGAACCCAGGCTGTCCACCACAATGTGGCGTTTCCGACCATCGAACGTTCTTGGCGTTGTCGCGGCCCCGCTCCTCGCCACCGGAGGTGGTGTCGACGACTGGCTGTCGACACTCGCCGAGGTGCGGGGGTGGTAAGGCTTCTCTCCCGTGAGGACTTTACGACGAAGTAGGTCGTGGATTTTGTCGAAAGTTCCCTCGTGCCGCCACTCATTGAAATCCCGCCAGACGGTGGTCTTGGGCGGGAAGTCCACAGGGAGGTATCGCCACTGGCAACCGGTGCGGAGGATGGAGAAGATGGGCATCGACGACGTCCCGCAGGTCGGTCTTACGAGGCCGTCCGCCGAGAGGCGCAGGCGGGAGATGCGGCTCGATCAAGGCCCACTGCTCGTCGGTGACGTCGCTGGGGTAATGGTGGGTTCGCATACCACTTCTACGTCGCTCAGTGCTCGTTTGTTCCCCTTATGGGACAGTCTCTTAGACGATCGCCTGCGCGGAGCCAAGCTCGCCCCGGATCTCTGCCATCGTGACGCTCCGCCGCTCATCCACGGCCTGACGGACGAGCAGGCCCGTCAACGTGGCGTCTCGGGCCTCGGCCAGCGAGAGGGGAGGGGCCGAGGGGCTCTCGGCTTGCACCGCATCGAGGAACGCCTGAAGGGCGAGCCTGGTATCGGGTTGGTTGCCCGGGTGAATCGTCTGGCGCGGGCGGCTCCGGTCGCGGAAAGTCACGGCGCCGGAGCTGAAGTCGATTCCGCCGGCGTCGCCCATGACTTGGAGCGTCACGCCGGTGAAGCGATCATCCGGGGGAGCAACCCAGGTGTGCATGAAGGAGACGTGGAAGCCGTCGGCCCACTCCAACTCGGCCGCGTAGTGGTCCGTGACGTCGCGCCGTGGCTGGTCCGCGCGAAACAGGTCGCGGCGGCCTCGGCCCGAGGCGCGGACCGGAGGGCCGGACGCGAGCCAGTTGAAGACATCCCAGACATGGACGGCCTGTTCGACCATCCAGTCGCCAGATCGAGCGCGACTCGCGAGCCAGTCATCATGACCGTTCATCGGGCCGTTACTGCTGAGCCAGACCGAATGGCCGGTGAGCGGGTTGCCGATCTCGCCTTGGTGGATCAAATCCACGCCCGCGCGATAGCGTGGGTTTGAGCGGCGCTGGTAGCCGACGTGGACGACCAGATCCGGCGACTTTGTGGATTCGGCAAGCAGCGAGTCACACTCGGCGAGCGTGAGTGCGAGTGGCTTTTCGGCGTAGAGATGCTTGCCGGCCTTCATCACTTCCAGGTTGATCGCGGCGTGGAGGTCGCAGGGGAGGGCAACGGCGACCGCGTCGATGTCGGTGCGCTCGAGCAACTGGGCCGCCCGTTCGTATCCTTCGGGCCGGACCCCTTTGGCTTTCTCGACAATCCCGAGGCCGCGGAGCCTGTGTCTCGGCTCCTGGTCGCAAACGGCCACGACCTGGGTGGCGGGCAGCTCCAGCAAGGTCCGGAGCAGCGTGGTCCCGCGCGTCCCGAGCCCGATCAACCCCAGGCGGACCGGCGCGGACTCAACGCCCCCTTCGGAGACCCGGCCCTGGGACAGGGCGAGGCCCGCGGCGGCCGAGCAACCGAGAAAGCGCCGACGGTTCAAACGGATCGGGGGCATCGGCACCGGCTCCCACAAAGCTCAAAAGGAAAAAGGCAAACGGATCCGCGTGACCTTCGCCCCATTCTAAGCCCTTTCGCGTGACAGGAGCAAGCGGAGCCGGTTGTGTCACAAGTGGAAATCGCGTGGGATTCAGGGGCCGCCCGAGGCGAATCCGACTTTTGTCGGGCTCGCTTCCGGATCGAGTTTGGGTCCCATGAGGCCAACCGAGCCCGCCTCGAGTGCTTGCTTCCGAATGAACTTATGGAACCTGGGATTCGGTCGATCCTTCCCCTCCATGTTATACTGAATCGATCGGAGCGCATGGCGTACGGATGAACAGAAGGCGGTTGGGACTCACGATGTCGAAGCATATTTTTGTGACAGGGGGGGTCGTCAGTTCGCTCGGAAAGGGGTTGACGTCGGCGTCGATTGGCATGTTGCTCGAGCACCGCGGCTTGCGGGTTCGGCTTCAGAAGTTCGACCCGTACCTCAACGTCGATCCGGGCACGATGAGTCCGTACCAGCACGGCGAGGTTTACGTCCTTGATGATGGCTCGGAGACCGACCTCGATCTTGGGCACTACGAGCGGTTCACCAATGCGCCTTTGACTCGGGACTGCAACTACACGACCGGGAAAATCTACCAGTCGGTGATTCAGAAAGAGCGTGAAGGGAAGCATTACGAGGGAAAGACCGTTCAGGTCATTCCCCACGTGACGGACGAGATCAAGGCGGCGATTCTTCGCCTGGCCGGCGACGACGTCGACCTGGTCATCACCGAGATCGGCGGCACGGTTGGCGACATCGAAAGCCTGCCGTTTCTGGAGGCGATCCGCCAGTTCGCGCTCGACGTCGGTCGTGAGAACTGCCTCTATATTCACTTGACCTTGGTCCCTTACCTCAAGGCGGCCGCGGAGCTGAAGACCAAGCCAACCCAGCATTCGGTCGGCGCCTTGCGGCAGATCGGCATTCAGCCCGACGTCCTGATTTGCCGGACCGAGCACTCGATCAGCTCTGAGGACAAGGACAAGATCGCCCTCTTCTGCAACATCGATCGCAAGGCCGTGATCGAGGAGCGCGACAAGGAATACACGATCTATGAAGTCCCGCTGAGCCTGGTCAACAACGGCCTCGACGAGATCCTGGTCAAGCGGCTCGGCCTGAAGGCGAACCCGCTCGATATCAGCGACTGGCGTGAGCTGGTCGACCGCGTGCTGCAACCCGACCATGAGGTCCGGATCGCGGTCGTGGGCAAGTACATGAAGCATCGCGATGCTTATAAGTCGGTGTACGAGTCACTCGACCACGCGGGGATCGCCAACCGAAGCCGGGTGATCGTGCTCCGGGTCGAGGCCGAGGACGTCAGCGGAGGCGGGGCCGACGCGGTCCTGGCGGGTGTCGACGGTATCCTCGTGCCGGGCGGATTCGGGATGCGCGGGGTCGAGGGCAAGATCGAGGCGATTCGCTACGCGCGAACCAAGGGTATTCCCTTCTTTGGAATCTGCCTGGGGATGCAATGCGCGGTGGTTGAGCTCGCCCGCAACGTGCTTGGCCTGGAAGATGCCAACAGCACCGAGTTCGACAAGGCCACCCAGCACCCGGTGATCTCCCTGATGGACGATCAGTCGTACGTCCGCCAGCGCGGCGGCACGATGCGGTTGGGCGCATGGCCCTGCACCTTGGGTGAGGACAGCCTCGCCCGGAAGGCGTACGGTCTCGACGTCGTCCAAGAACGACACCGGCATCGCTACGAATTCAACAACGACTATCGCGAGGCGCTGAAGGAGAAGGGGCTGGTCATGACCGGAATGAGCCCCGACGGGTCGCTCGTCGAGATCATCGAGTGGGCCAATCATCCTTGGTTCCTGGCCGTTCAGTTCCATCCTGAGTTCAAGTCGAAGCCCACCAAGGCGCATCCGTTATTCCGCGATTTCGTCGCGGCGGCTCTGGCGCGTCGCGAAGCGGGCCGAGGCGACCAGGAATCCCGCGGATGAAATCGGAGACCGAGGTGGTGAGCGCGATCACGACGCGGCACTTTGAGACGGGCCGCTGGACGCGACTGACGATCCGGGGCGGGACGATCGAATCGGTCGATCCCGCCGAGGGACCCGAGCCCGTCAGCGGCTCGGACCCATGGGTCGCCCCCGCGTTCTGGGACATTCAGACCAACGGCCGCTGGGGGATCTCGTTCTCCGACCCGGCGCTGACTGTGGACCAAGTTGTCGAGATCGTTCTGGCGCAGGCGGAATGGGGGGCGGCACGGATCTGCCCGACCTTCATTACCGCGTCGGCCGAGAATTTTCGGCATGGCGTGCAAACGATTGCGGCGGCCTGCGAGTCCGACCCGAGGGTGGCCTCCGGCGTCGTCGGAATTCACCTGGAAGGTCCGTTCATCTCGGAACTCGACGGATACCGTGGCGCTCACCCGCTTTCGGCGGTCCGCGACCCCGACTGGGATCTGTTTCAAGAACTTCAGGAGGCGTCCGGGGGGCGGATCGTTCTGATGACTCTGGCCCCCGAGCGGCCGGGAGCCCTCGAGTTCATTCGGAAGGCGGTGGCCTCGGGGGTCGTCATCGCGCTCGGGCATACCGCGGCCGACGGGCCGACGCTCCGCGCGGCGGCCGCGGCAGGCGCCCGATTGAGCACGCACCTGGGCAACGGGATCGCGTCACCGCTGGCCCGTCACCCCAACCCGATCTGGGAGCAGGCGGCGATCGACTCGCTCGACGCCTCGTTGATCGCGGACGGTCACCACCTCGACCCGGCCACACTTCGGGTTTTGGTCCGTGCCAAAACGGCGGGGCGCGTGATTCTGGTCAGCGACGCCAGCCCGTTGGCCGCACTCCCGCCGGGGCGGTACGGAGAATGGGCCGTTGACCCGTCCGGGAAAATTGTCGTCGCCGGCACCCCGTACCTCGCCGGGTCGAACCAGGGGATCGAGGTCGGCCTCAACCAGTTGATGGAGACTGCGGGCCTTTCCCTGGCCGAGGCGATCGCAACCGCCACGACCCAGCCCGCCCGGCTCTTGGGGCGGCCATTGCCGACACTGACCGCGGGACAGGCCGCGAACCTCGTCGTTTTCGAGCATGATGCCCGTGGCGTGGAGCCAGCCTTCAAGCTGATCCGGACCTGTGTCGACGGCCGATGGACCGAGGTCAATCAACCGGGCGTTAAGGATGACGCGGCGAAGCGGTCGGTCCAGATCTCTTCGAACACGTGATAGCCGCTCGCCTCCATGCCCATGGCGAGATACGTTTGCTTTGCCCGATGGTTTTCCTGTTCGACGTAAAGTCGCAGGCCGATTACATCGGGTAAGGCCAACGCCTCGGCACGGATCTGTTGGTACAAGGCGCGGAAGACCCCCTGGCCACGGGCCTCGGGGATGACGTAGACGCTCTGGAACCACCAGATCCAGCCGTTTCGCCAGTCGCTCCACTCGCGCGTGATCGCCGCCTGGCCGACGAGCGGTGCCGCCGCGCTCGGTTGCGCGACCCAGTAGCGGAGCCGCTCCGGGTCGGCGAGGGCGGAGCGGATTCCCGCGCTTAGCACGGTAAGGTCGAGCGCTTTCCCCTCGGTCTCGCCCGCGAGTCGCTGGTTGAAATCGACGATCGTGTCGCGATCGGCGGGAACCCCCGCGCGAATGAGCAGGGAAGGTGCATTCACTGACATTAGATCCGGTCGCTCCGTCGATTCCGTGCCCGTCGGCTGGCTTCTTGCAGGACCCGGTTCTCTTCCTCGGTCAGTCCGCCCCGTCCCTCGCGTGCGATCTTGGCGAGCACCTCGTCGAGCCTGGCGTCGAGCTGCTCTTCGGGGAGCACGGCCGTGGTCGACGGTTTCAGCGTGGCTGCGGGATTCGGTGACCAGGTGGGCCCTGTAGACCGAGTCGTTGGCTTCTCACGCGGTTCGGGAGTGATCAGACGAAGCCGAGGACGAGTGACCCGTCGCCAGGAAAACCGCGACCAGCGCAGGTCGAAGTGTTTGAAGAGATAGCCGAACGCCGCCCCTGAGAGGTGCGAGGCCACCGCGATCCCGCTCGAGGGCTGGGCCAGCAGTTGGTAGGCGTCGTGGGCGAGGTAGATCACCACGAGCAGCCACATCTGGACCGGCAGCACGAAGAACAAGAGGATCTCGCGATGGGGATAATACATCGCGTAGACCACCACCACCGCCATGATCGCCCCTGAGGCCCCCAGCATGCTGGCGCCGTGGTGCCCGAGGAAGGTATCCATCGCCGCCCAGCCGAGGGTACTGAGGACCGCGGCGCATAAATAGAGCGCCACAAAGTCGCGTGTTCCGTAGAACGACTCCATCTCGCGGCCGACGATCCAGAGGAAAACCATGTTCCAGAGGAGGTGGTAGACCCCCTCGTGCAGGAACGTGGCCGTCAGCAGTTGCCAGACGTACCCATGGCGGAAGATCCCATCGCTGCTGGCGATGAAATAAGTCCAGAGGTTGCGCTGCTGGAGCATCGGCTCGAGGAAGAAGACGACGACGTTGATGACGATGATCGCCTTGGTCGCCGGCGCTAGCCCGGTGAGCCAGCCCGATCCGTGCGTTTCGCCTCGATAATATTCGCGGTCATAGATACCCATGATCGCTCCGGCGAACATCGCCCTTAGCGAGCCGGCGGCGGCCGCGCCCTCGACCACCTGATTCTTTCATCATCGGACGACTTATCATACCTGTCAACGGGTCGCGGCGAGACTTTGAGAGGGAGTGAAGTGGGGGCAACGGAGATTTTACGCCTGGGAACGCGAGAATGAGAGGCGAGGCCGATTCAATTCGGTGAATCAGTCGGCCAGGAGCGCCTCCATCGCCTCCTGTCGGCTGGCGTAGATCGGCCACACCATATCGAGCGAGGTGAGCCTGAGTAGCTCCTTGGCCCGCGTCGAGACCCCGGCCAAAGCCATCATGCCCCCGCGGGCTTGGACCAGCTTCCAGCATCGGAGGAGCATGGCCAAGAACATCGAGCCGAAATAATCGACCAGACTCAGGTCGAACACCACGAGGGGGTTCTCCTGATGGCGAAATTGCTCGATGATCATCCCCGCCGCCTGTTCCTCGAGCCCGAACTCGAGTGACTCGAGTGCCGGGGTGGCCGAGATCAGAGTGAGATCACCGTGGCGTTCAATTGTGAACGCGTCCTGGCTATTCGGCTTGTTCATCAATGCCGGCCCGAGAGGGTGCTTCGCCACGCGATGGAGCGCGGCGATAGCGAACCCGTGTAACTTAGAACCTCGCCACGCCGTCCACAAGATCAATCTCGTGGGAATGGCTGGAGACGGCGAATCTGACCTCGAAACGCCGCGTTGGCGATGGCACTCGGTTCAGGCGGACGGGCGGCAGTTCGAGAAGGCGCGAACGACCTCGTAGAGGTCGCGGTTCACGAGGATCTGGTCATCCTCGAAGTCGCGGAGCCAGACGTAGTTGTCACGATAGGCTTGAGCGAGCAGAGGATAGAGGTCGGCCAGCCGAACGGGCATCGAGGGGGCGTGCGGCTCGTCGTGGGTCTCGTCATCGGTGTAGGGGAACACGCGAAGTCGTGCGGTCGCCATTCGGATTTCCTCCTCCGTGATTCGGATCGGCCCAGGCCGGGCTCGCTCACCACTGCTTGAGGGCGCGCTACGGCCCCTGGGCGAGTGAAGTTTCGGCCGGAATCCATCCTTGGTTTCCGGACTCAGCCGGCCTGACTTCAGTCTCCAGGGATAGGAATCGGTCGGGACCAAGCGTTTCATCAACCTAACCTCGCCGATTATTAAGGTCAGTCCGTGTAGTGGGGTGCGCCCCGCCCAGAACGGCTCCGAAGCCGGAGAAAAACTCGCGTGCGAGTTGGCGTCCGGTTTCCGCTCCGTCATACTGTGAAGGCACTCAAACAGGAACGATCGCCGCCCTTTTCGCTTCAGTTACCGGCGCCCTGCGTTCGGTTTCGTTTCGGCGGTGCTTAACCCCCCGGACTTCGTTCGTCAGCCGTCATTCACCCCATGGGCAGAGGACGAGATCGCCAAGGAAGAGCCGCTCCCGTTCCCGCTGCCCATTTTGGAGCCAGCACTCGATGGATCTTCCGCATCTGCACGGCATCGTTCCCCCCTTGCCGACCCCGCTCAAGGACGATGAGTCGATCGACCTCGACTCGCTCGTTCGCCTCATCGAGTTTCAGATCGAGGCGGGGGTCCATGGTCTCTGGATCCTCGGCACGACGGCCCGCTTCGACATGATCCCGGACTCTCGCCAGCGGATCGTCGCCGAGTCGGCCATCGAAACCGCGGCCGGCCGGGTTCCCATGGTCTTGAACGTCTCCGACCAGGGCACCGAGCGCACCCTGGAACGCGCCCGGATGTTCGACGACCTCGCCTACGACTATTACGCGGCCCTGCCGCCTTGGTATCAGCCGATGAGCGGCACCGAGGTGGTTGACTACTTCCGCGGGCTCGCCGACCGGCTCTCACGACCGCTCGTCATCTACAATGCCCCTTGGGTCTGCAACCAGCTCAATTTCGCCCAGCTTCGGACCCTGGCCGAACACCCGAGAATTGTGGGCTCCAAGGACGTCTGTCCTGGCCTGACACGTACCCTCGACTGGACGGCCGCCGAGCGCAGGCAGCAGGGGTTCAGCTATCTTCACGGCACCGACCAGCTCGCGTTCTCGACCGAGCTCGGATCTGACGGCTTTGTGACCAGCCTCTCCAATGCGCTTCCCGAATTGGCGGTCGCGATCTGGGACGCCGCTCGGGGCGACGATGCCGCGCGAGCGTTCCGGCTCCAGGCCCAGTTCTGTCGGCTCGCCCAGGCGACGGCGTTCGGTCCGATGCTCGCCTGTCTCGAAGTGATGTGCCGCCATCGTGGCCTGCTTAACCGGATGCTCCCGGCTCCCCTGCGGTCGACCGATGAAACGACGGCGAACCGGGTGATCGAGGTGATGGAGCGGATCGGCGTCCTTCCCGAGGTCGCGATCAATCCGCTAGTTTGACCTTTCCGATTTCGCCGAAGAATCGGGGGCGACGGATTGTCCCCGATTTGCTAAAGTTCGCCTCCATGCCTGCCGACGATGGCGTCTTGGGCGTTGGGAAGTCGAGAGCGGATCCCGAAGTTCGCCCGGAGGGCGGACCTCTGAAACGACTTGCAGAGAGGGTCTTTGAGCATGGATGCTCGCTGCGTTCGCGACGCGCTGAGGCGATGGGGGCTGGCTGGAATTGCGTTGGCCGTGATACCCGTTCTCACCGGGGCTTCGCATCATCGCACGGCGAACTTCGTGGTCGAGGCACCCACACTGGATGTTGCCAAAAAGGTCGCCGAGCACGCGGAAATCTGCCGCTCGACCATCGCGCGGCAATGGCTCGGCCACGATCTGCCTGCCTGGGCCACCCCTTGCCCGATCAAGGTCAAACTCACCGGGGGGGAGGCTGGGGGAGTGACCTCCTTCGGCTTCAGTCGGGGGAAAGTGTCCGACCAGGACATGGCGGTCGAAGGGCGGCTCGATCGCATCCTTGCCTCGGCGTTGCCTCATGAGGTGACCCACACGATCTTCGCCGCCTACTTCGGCGGGCCGATGCCGCGCTGGGCCGACGAGGGGGCCTCGCTCTTGAGCGAAGACCTTCGCGAGCGGCAGCGGCACGACCAGATCGCGATCGACCTGCTCAATCGTCGCGGCGATTTTCCCCTGGCACGCCTCTTCCGGATGGAAGAATACCCCTCCGACCTCATGGGCTTCTACGGCCAGGGCTATTCGATCTCGCGGTTCCTGATCGAGATGGGGGGCCGCCCCCGGTTTCTCAAGTTCGTCAAGGATGGCCTGACTTCGGGATGGGACCTGGCGACCCGCACCCATTACGGACTGACCGACGTTCGCGAACTCGATCGCGCCTGGCACTCATGGCACAAAGTGGCCAGCCATGGAAATCCGAACCGTGACCTGGTGGTTGTCCGGGCTCAGTCCGACTCCGAATCCCAGGAGTGAGCGCCTCGTAGGGAGGACCTCGAAGTCGCTCGGGGCTGGAAAAGGGTTCCCTCTCGGGGTTAGAGTCGTGGGAAGTGGGGAGAAACCTCACCCTTCGACCTGGCTCGTTTGCGCGGATCCAACCGCTCGACGGGTCGTCTAGGGGATGTGACCCCACGACGCAGAGGGGCTCGATTGTCTCGACACGCATCGGAAGTTTCGGCCACGATGTTGACCGACGTCAGAGAATCGCAACCAACCGATCGGGGTGAACTCAACCAGGGCCCCGGGACTCGAGCTTGGCGCGAGGTTCTCGCGGTGGCGCTCGGTTTCATCGGGTTCATGCTTCTGCTCTGGCTCGCGCGCGGCGAGTTGGGGATGACCTGGGACGAGCCCTACTTCTTCGAACGTCAGCATGATATGCGACGCTGGTTTGCCCAGGTGGCGGGCTCACCCGCTCAACGCGCCCAGGCGTTCAGCGCTCCGGGGCTGGAACGAAGCTGGCGCGTCTGTCGCGAAGTCCCCGATCAGCATCCGCCGGTTCCTCCGCTGCTGAGTTTGGGGACCGGCCTGGCATTCGAATGGCTTCTGGGGCCGCTCCGGGCCTATCGGCTCTCGACCGTGATCGTGACGGGGATCGCGGCCGGAGTCCTCTTTCGGTTGGTGCGGGGCCGCTGGGGTCTGGCACCGGCTCTCGTGGCGCTTGGTACCTTGATCTTCAATCCGCGGCTCTTCGCCGACTCCCAGCAAATTACCGCCGACGTAGACCTCGGCGCTTTCTGGTTTCTGGCCGCCGTGACTTTCTTGCGGTCCTGCGAGACCGGTCGCTTGCCCTGGCTGTCCGGTCTTTTTGCTGGTCTGGCGATCATGTGCAAGGCCACCGGGGTTCTCGTGCTTCCCGCGATGCTCTTCTGGGTGATTCTCTTTCGACCCAAAGGATGGTGGCGGCCGATCGTCTGGGCGGTGCCCGTCTTGCCGGCGACCATGATCGCGGTCAATCCGGCGTGGTGGCCGGGGCCCTTGTTCGGCATGACGCGTTGGGTTCGCGCGTTCTTGGCCTACCCTCAGAAAGTCCCCGTCTATTACCTGGGTCAGGTTTATGACTCGGTCAGGACGTTTCTCCCCTGGCACAACACGCTGGTGCTCACCGCGGTGATGGTCCCCATCGGCCTGCTCGTCCTGGCTGGGTTTGGGCTCGTCGCGGCCGGATGGGAAACCATCCGGAGGGGCCGTACGCGTTCGGACGCTCCGGACGCGAGTCGCCCCCCGCACGTCTTGCCCGATTCGACGGTCGCCGCCTGGGCGGCGATCAACTTCCTGACGATGATGGGGATGCGGATCCTCCATTTCATGCCGGCACACGACGGTCTCAGGCAACTCGTCCCCGCGTTCTTCTTCTTCCCGATCCTGGCCGCTTACGGCGCTTGGATTCTGCTTCGATCCGCGGTCGGGATCCGTCGCCACCTCATCCAGGCCGGATTGTTTGTTTGCATCGCGACCTCGGTCTGGTCGACTTTGTTGATCCACCCCTATGAGCTGTCGTACTACAATGCGTTCATTGGCGGGCCGAAGGGGGCGAAGGCCGCCGGGATGGAGTCCACTTATTTTTGGGATGCCGCGACCGACGATGTCCTGGCCTGGATGAACGTTCATTTGCCACCGAAGGCCACAGTCCTCATCTTTCCGCCGCCGAACATCCATACCTTCGACTGGGAGCAGCGTTGGGGACGCCTGCGAAACGACCTGACTGTCCTCAATCTCGATGCTCCCGACTTCAACGAGCGATTGGCCCTGATGTACGGGTCGGCTCCTTGTTACATCATCTTTCAGATGAGGCAGGGACTCTTTCAACCACGCCAGTCAGGTGACCCCGACTTGTTCGCGCGCCTTGCCGATTCCCCCGCGCTCTTTGAAGTCGCCCCCGCTCGTGTCGGAATTCGCCTCCTGGCCCTCTTCGACCAAGCCCAGTTCCGGTCGGTTGTCGAGGCCGGTCAATTGCGCGTGCCTCACTCCCCATAGTGTTTCTGCCTTCTCAGTTTGCCGCCCCTGGCATTGCGGGCGTCCTGCCCGCATTCGGGTTTCTTCGGAGACGCTGTTGTGTCCAGGCCTCCGAAAATCGCTCCCAATCAAGCACCATTCTGGCCGTCGAGAGATTCGTTTCCAATGAAATTTCACCTTTGGGTTCTCGGCTCACTCCCCCTTCTCTGGGTGTCGGGCTGCGGTCCCGCCGCGCCGGCCGCCCCTGCGGTTCCAACCTCCTCTGCCACTCCGTCCACTGCGACGCTCGACACCGATCAGATCACGCAAGTTTCCGTGATCAACGCCCTCATGCTCGGCCAGTACGATGGCCAGATGGGGATCCCCGAGATGCTCCGTTACGGCAACTTCGGCGTCGGCACACTCGACCATCTCGACGGCGAGTTGATCGTCTTGGATGGAACGGCCTATCAGGTCCGTGGCGACGGCAAGGTTCTCAAGGTCGGCTCTGACCGCTCGACTCCGTTCGTGGTCGTGACCTCGTTCGACCAGGACGGCGCGTTCCCGTGTCCGCCAGTCGGCAGCCTCACCGAGTTGGAAGCCCACCTGAACAAGGCGCTCCCCCAGAAGAACAACTTCGTGGCGGTCCGGGTCGAGGCCCGTTTCGCCGCACTCACGCTACGGAGCGTTCACCGTCAGGAACCTCCTTACAAACCGTTGGCCGAGGTGGCGAAGAGCCAGTCGGTTTGGACCCACGAGAACCAGAGCGGGACGCTCGTGGGTATTCGCAGCCCGACCTGGGTCGATGGGCTCAACGTCCCGGGCTACCACTGGCATTTTCTCAGCGAAGATCACAAGATCGGTGGACACCTCCTCGATTGTCGGGTCCGTGACGGGCAAGTCCGCTATGACATCTGCGGAGACTGGCTGCTCAAGCTGACGGAATCCAAGGAGTTCAACGCCACCGATATTGGCCGCGACCTGAGCCGCGACCTCAAGCGGGTCGAAAGCTCGCGAGGTCTCAAGGACGAGGGCGAGGGCGAAGCCAAGAAGTGACGTCGTTCTCGATGAGAAAGGGAGGGGAGGGGGCTGACGCTGACCAGACGATGGGGTGAAGCTGAAGCTTCGGAATCCACCATTCTGTCGAGGTGAGACATGTCCACCCGATTCTTCTGCTGGAAGGGTCTGCAAGTCGGCGTCGAACGCAGCCGGCAAGTCTTGCGACTGGAGATGGAGTCGCGGGCATCTTGGCATGAAATCCGGAGCGGAGCGGGAGGGGGGCGACGTCGCAAGGGCGAGAGCGAGGGTGAGAGCGAGGTCGAAGTCATCGGGCTTGACGTCGAGGAGCGATTCGAGGCTCCGCTCTACCCAAGCATTGCCAACCTCCCTGACGACCTTCCGTTCGTCTCCGCCGCCGTGCTCGCCCAGAAAGCGAAAGCGGTCGATGACGGCATCGTGGCGACCTTGGAGTTCCTGCTCGACGAAGGAACGATGACGGTCCGAGGGCGATCCGCCCTGCTCGCCGGCTTGCAAAACCAACTCCAGGGCGAGTGGGATCGGTCGCCCGACGACTCCCGGTTGGCTGAGACCCTCGGGCTCCTCTCGGCGGTTCGTTCGCTCGCGGGGGATAACGATCCCGCCGATTCGACCACCTGGCCCACCCCCTTGCGGCTCCGGAGGAACCAATATCTCCGGGACTTCCGGAGGATGGAGGAGGTGGATGTCCCGCTCGGCGTGTACTCGTGGAGCCAACGGCTTGCCGGCCTTTACCGACAAAGCAAGTCGCTCCAGGAGCCGCTTTCGAACGACGTTGCCGGCCTCTTGAAGCATGCTTTGGAAGCGGACGACTCCGTGCGTGCTGCCTATGAGATCCACCTCGCCCTCCTGGCACTGACGAACCCGCTGGTCAGGCCAGATCTCCTTTCCTGGTCCCGATCCCCGGACGAATCGCAACCCGCCCCTGCCTTCTTTCCCGCCTCGAAGTCACGTGAAGGGCAGTTGGTGAAACTGCTTGTAGGCGACCAACCGGTGCCGCCTGACTTTGATCTGATCGGCGAACTCATCGCCCGCGTGACAGACGGTCGTCTCAGCCTCGCGGTCACGGAGGAGAGCGGCTGGTACGACTACATTCTCAACGCCCTCGAGCCTCTGCTCGTTCCCGACCATGTTCCCGAGGCGAGCAGGCTCGAGCTTGCCGAAGACTATCGAATTGACCTTCAGCAGTTGTTCCGATCGCTTCTGGGGACGGCCCGAGAAAGCCACGTCAAACAGTGGGAGATGGCCGCCGCCGGGGCATGCCCGTTTGTGATTTCACCCCACCTGACCTTGGAACCCCTGGCGGATCACTACCGCCGCCGCGCGGAGTCCTACCGTTTTGTGCGTGAGCGGTTGGTGGCCCTGCTCGGAGAAAACGCGCTGCTCTCCTGGAACCGGGCGACACCGGGCGGAGAGACCGGTGTTCCGTTGCTCGACGAGATCCATTTGATGGAGCAATTATTTGCCGGGGCCGCGGCCATCGTGCAGGACGAACT
Organism: Singulisphaera sp. GP187; assembly: GCF_900129635.1. Lineage (GTDB taxonomy): Bacteria > Planctomycetota > Planctomycetia > Isosphaerales > Isosphaeraceae > Singulisphaera. Next base: position 1,232,642 of record NZ_FSRB01000001.1, read on the forward strand.
CGGCATCGACCCGGAGCCCGCAACCGAGACCGGCGACCGCAGATGGCTCACCGCCGCCAAGGCGAAGGCCCGCTCTTGGATCGCATCGCACCGCGACGATCCCGACCTTCGCGAAGACGTCAGGATGATGGTGCCGCTCTTCAAAGATATTGAGCGGGAGGAGTTCCACGTTCTCGCCGTGGTCGGCTACGAGCAACGAAACCTCAAGGTCGGCTTCGTCGAACGCCCCGACGTGACCGTGCGCGACGGTCAGGGACGTATGGTCGAACTCGAGATCCAATGGTCGGACGCCATCTACCCGTTGGCTCGACCCGTGACGATGACCTGTCGCACCAAACGATTGCTCGATCGGAGCGAGTTTCGTGAACTCTGCGACCGGGAAATCACGATGGCCGCGATTCGGTCGGCGCTGGAGGGATAGCCAGCGTTTCGGCCTTGAAGCGAGTCGTGGTCTCACTGAGTATAAATTTCTGATTGACACAACTTGTTGTTTTTATGTGTGGAAATTGTTTGATGATAATGGGGGTTTGAGTCCTCGTCCGGGCGTCACCACGCGAGCCATTTGTCTTGCGAGCCCCTCTCTCGATGAGGGGCTCGCCCCGGGATTACACGGGCGTTCGTCGGCTATGGGTTCACGGTCTTCGCCGCGGGTTTCTCGAGTTTCTCGACGGGTTCGGGCGATGGCTTCTCCACAGGATTCTCGCCGATTGGCTTGTTGTCTCGCGTCGTATCGAGCGGCTGTGGCACGTCGCCCGGCTTCGTGGCTGGCATGTCGTCCGGCTTCGTGGTTGGCACGTCGCCCGGTTCTTCCTGCTTCTTGGTCTCGAGGCTCCGCTCCTTCGCCGGCTTGGCTTTGATCGTGAGCTTCCCATCCTTGATCTGGAGGCTCTCCAGCCGGTTCAGGAGCGTTGCATTCTCGGGCTTTTTGGCGACATCCTCGGCCAGGTTCGTGTTCCCGAGGCCGGTCATGATTTGCTGGGAGAGGGGCTGACCATTGACCTCGATGGAGTCGGCCCTGACGTTGAGTTGCCCGTTTTGCAGCGAAGCGACGAATTCAGCCTTGCCATTCAGGTAGCGGCCCTTGAGGCCGGGGAGAGCGAGCTCGCCGAGCGGAAGGCTGACTTGCCCCTTCAGCTTGTCTCCCTCGAGGACGAAGTAGACTCGGTCTGCCAAGTCGGGTTTATCGGCGAGCATGACGTTCAACTCGTCTCCGCTGAGGACGAGCGGCTCCGTGTCTTCGCCTTGTTCCAAGGCATGCTTGAACGCGTCGATCCGCCCGCGTAGGGCTTCGCGATTCTCCTTCGACATCTCCACTTTGGGCAACGGTGTTGGTGTCGGGGAGGTGTATTGCTTCACGATCTTGAGGTAGGCCTGATATCCGAAATAGCCGCTGATCGCGATGCCCGCCATCAGCAGGACGGCCAGTACGATTGCGGTGATGCAGCCGTAGAAGAAACAGCCATGCCCCGCCTTCGGCGGCTCGGCGGCTTCGTTGAACCGCTCGGGACTCATGGAATGGTTGCCAGGAACATGGGACATCGGAGTTGATCCTCGTTTGCGGGCCAGGGAATCATCGACCGACCACGACAAGCCACTTGGTGAGGGCGAACCGACCGCCTACGGGGCATGTTCGGTGAGATCGACACGGCAGTCATTATTCGTCGCGAGGGGTCTTGATATTGAAGGCCTCCCGAAGTTCGCGAGGATCCCTTGCCCGTCGTTGCGTTCGGAGGGAAGAGACGAACTTAGCTCGACTCGTGCATTTTTGGGGACAGCCTCGGTGGTCGTTGCCTGGAGAATTGAACCGACTTTTTTATGAACGAACGACCGAGGACAGGCCCATGTCTCCCCATTGGACCCAACTTTGGCATTGCGGGATTCCTTCGTTTCTGAAAGCTCAAGCGAGATTGATCCATAATACCGCGACTTGGGTACGATGGAGTGTCACAAATCGAGGGAGTCGACGTTTACCTGGCGTCGCGGCCGTCCTCGCCCGCTGAGGCTCGCTGCCAGGTTCCGCGGGCCGGCTGTCTCACGGAGTCACATCTCCAAGCCCAACGAACGGTCGCGGCGGATCAGAACGCGATTTCCGCTCGACGCTGGCGTCGGTGTCGCTCGCTTTACGAATGAGAGTCGAGTGACCAGGGCGTCGGCTTGAAACAGGTCGTCAGACCCGAGTCGCGGAGGCCGGAGCCACGCGCGACAGGACACGAATTGGTTTCATTTCGTCTCGGTGAGAAGGATTGGATCGTGACTAAAATGTATTGCAAAATGATTATGATTGTAAATTTGCAATAATAGATGAATTTGCTCTGGGAAGCTTCAGGTGGCGAACCGACGCGGGTTGTCTGGCTCCCCTGATTGGGTGCGGAAGCCCGGGGATTTTCGAGCCTTTTATTCCCCGGCAGATGAGGATTACGCTGGGTCGCGGCGTGAGCGGACGGCGTCCTGTTTCGGCCCCCGTCCGCCCCTTTTTTTTGACTTTTCTTGCCTCGCAACAAGGAACCCCGACCGATGATGCCCGACCGGGTCGCAGAGATGGCTACGTTTGCCGAGGGAGAAAAAAACGTGCGGGCATTCCTCAAGGTGATCCGTTGGGCGGAGTTCTATCCGCACGGCAACTTGGGGAGCGACTACCGGCGGAGGTACGGGGGGAGTGAGCTCAAGGATTTGAAGGATCACCCGATGGACCAGACCGAACGGTGGGGAAAGAAATCGTCCGCGTCAGGCGCCTACATGATCACCAAGGAAACCTGGGTGGAATATCAGAAAAAACTCGGCCTGACCGATTTTAGCGCGGACTCACAGGATCGGGTGGCGATCGCGATCATCAAGCAGGTGAAAGCGTATGACCTGATCCGCGAGGGGAAGGTCGAAGACGCCCTCAAGAAGCTGAACAAGCGATGGTCCTCGCTCCCCGGTGGGAGCCAGCAACAAGCGGGCGTGACCTTGGATAAGACGCTCGAGCAGTTTCGGGCCTACAGAGCCGAAGAGCCGTAGCCTTCAAATTCGTGCGAACCGAGGGACGATCGAGCCGGCTTAACAAAGCGGATTCGCTCCGTGGGCTCTGGACTTGCGATTGGTGATTCAGAATCAATAATAAGGAGAAGAGGAAAATGGCACTTGCGAAGCGACCGATTCCGGCCGGGTGCAGCGTGGACGCCGAGATCATCGTTAAAGCCTGCGAACTCCACTGGGAGGAGCATAAAGGCAATTGTAGTGGTTTCGTTAAGGCCGTTGCCGCGGAGCTCGGCGTGGGCCTCTCAGGTCAAGCGAACGACATCGTCAAGTCGATCGTGGCGAACTGGTGGCCGATCGCTTCGGGGGCCGAGGCGCAAAGTTGGGCGGAAGCCGGCTACCTTGTCGTCGCGGGCTTGGAGGCCGAACCGAACGGGCATGTCGTCGTCGTCGTTCCTGGCCCCCTCGCCAATGGCAAATACCCGACGGCCTACTGGGGCCGATTGGGGAGTTCCGGAAAGAAAAACACGACGCTCAATTATTCCTGGAATTCAACGACCAGAGACAAGGTCATCTACGGCGGCACGCTGGTCCTCAAGAAATAGCTTCCGCAGCCGCAATGGCGTAGCCGTTTCTCCAATCGGCTGCGCACGCGACCGCTTCAGGATTGCGTCGCCAACCCGCGTGCGGGAAAGTTCACCTGCGAGGACATGCCGCCGTGGTCAGCCGTGCGAGAGCCGACCCAGGCGGCATGAGCACATGACAGGCTCGGCGCCACTCGACGGTAAACCGCTGCAATCTCCCAGGAGTCTCAGTCGAGCTTCAGGTCGATCGTTTGGCTGCCGGGCTTGACCTCGAGGATCAGCGGCGACTTCTCGATCCCGTATTTGCTGCTGATTGCGGTCTGCTCCGCAGGAGTGGCCGGCGGGGTCTTGGTTCGGCCGCTCTCGGCCCCCTGAGAGCCGGGGACGAATGCGACGCTCACCTGGTGGGTGCCGACCTCTGCGCCGTCATGGTCCTCGTCCCAGTGGAGCCAGTAGTAGCCGCTGGAATCGGTCATCCCCCAACTCGGCCGGCCGTTGTTGGGGATGAAGTTGATGGTCAGGTTGGGGACCGCCTTTCCATGATGCGTTACGGTTCCGGAGACCGGCGCAATGGCTGGTCCGCTGTCTTGGCAGCCCGCAAGGGCGATTCCCGCGAGGAGCGTCGCAAGCGGGATCGAGCTTGGCTTTGTTATGATGGGCATGTTATGACCTGGTAATTCCTTGGGAGATCGACCGGGCGCAAGTCGATGGGGGGGCGGGCACGATCGAAGGTCCGGCAAGTCGCGGTGTCGCGGACGGAGGATTCCACCGGACCTTCGCGTTCGATTCTCGACGCTTGGCCTTTGGGCTGCTTTGTCTCCGCGGTGGGGTTTCCGGCTCAGTAGGCGTCGCTCGAGATCACTTCGCCTTTCGCCCGAGTGAAGAGTGCGGTGTAGACGCTAAAGTTAATGCTATTCTTGATGAACTTCATGCTGCCGTCGGTCATTGTCACGTTGACCCCTCCGGGGTGGGAACTGCCCGCCGCACGCGTGTTCCAATACGTGGTGTTCGGCGGGGTCGGCACGCCGGTGGAGGAAAGCCAGGCGATGACGTATCCCTGCGCCGGGTGATGGACGAAGATGAAGTGGTTTGAGCCGGTGTTCTTGAACAGCCAACTTTGGCCGGTGTGATTGGCTTTTTCCAGGAACAGGAACGTGTTGCTGGTTCCGTCGGTGATGTCCCGGAGTTGCGGATAGTAGTTCACGGAGCCAAGGCCGTCGTTCTTCCCACCGGTGGTTCCAGGGTCGTTGGCACGCTCGACGCAGCATTCCTTGCCGCTGCCGCCGTTCATGGCGTAGTCCTTCTGTTCGATCGGTTTCGTGGAGAGTGCTGACCGGGGAGCGGACGGGCAGAGGAACGAATTCGGAGTCGCCAACGAAACGGTCGAGTTCTGCGGGTACTTGACCTCGGAACCGCGCTGGATGTATTGCCCCTGCGTCGCGTTCTGATTCGAGCTCTCGAGGATGGAAAACGCATAGGCGGGGAAGACCATGTTGAAGGCATTGTAGAGGGGCGCCTGCTCCATAAAGGGGAGGATGGCGAGCGGCCAGCCACGATGTCCCCACGGGCAGCACGCCCCCGCGCCGGTCGCCCCCGGATCTTTCCAGTCGACGCCGGAGCCGGGCTCGACCCCATAAAGTTGTTGGCCGAGCATGTAGCCGCTACTGGCCGCCATGAGGCTGCCGTTGGTCGACTCGTAATTCATGGCGCCGAGGGCCATCTGTTTCATGTTGTTGCCGCATTGGGCCCGCCGCGCTGCCTCCCGCGCCGCCTGGACGGCCGGCAGGAGCAAGGCGATCAGCACCGCGATAATCGCAATGACGACAAGGAGCTCGATGAGCGTGAAGGCTTGACGTCGCGTGGACATGAGGTTTCTCTCCGATCGTATGTCTCGGAACAGTCGGCAAGGTGCATCGTGTTGCGTGGGTTCGCAGGGGGGTGTGGAATGACCTTTTGACTGAGAGATTTCCCTCCGCGAGCGGTGACTCTCTACCGGGGGCAGTCGGCTCTGCAGCGAACGGTTCGTCCTCCTGGGCAATTCCGGTCGGCTCGTTCTCGAACCTGGCACTTTTGCAGTGACTTGCCCGATGTGAAGCCAGGGAAATTCGCCGAGGGATTGACACCCCTCCGCCGAATTCCGCTGCTCCTTTTTGGCGCACGAAGGATTGCGTCGCGAGTCTTTGCGGTGATTGGGATTGATTGATGGAAAATCAGGTGCCGTCGGATTGTTGTCCCTTCAACGACAAGCCCCGGCGCTCAACACGCGGGGCCTGAGCGTGCTTCTTGCACGTCGCCTCCTTCCATCTTTCAAGCGGTCAAACCGATCCCAGTATCTCGATCTCTCACTGTGACGTATCGTGCGCCGTTTGCTTGCCAATCGGCCATCCGCGAACTCAGCAGGAGAACCCGGTCTTGCCTGGAACGGGGGTTACGACCACCCATCAGATCATCAAGAAGAACCGTGACCGGCAGTTTAGCGCAAAGCACGAACCCGACAATCAGATCCCCATGGATTTGATCGTGGTTTTGGGGTGTGAGGAGTGACCCAGTTCACGGGCAAAGCGACAGAGGAGCATGAGTGGCTGAGCGAACAGTAAGGCTTGCAGGCCCCATCGAACGCCTGGGATCAGCGAGTCAGCACGACTGCATGCGCAAATTCTCTGCAACTCCTGTGTGTTTGATATTTGTGTGATTCGAGGAGGTACATGGGTAAGAATCGCTTAGGCGGGGGAGTCAGTCAAGCAAAAAAGCCGAGATCAGAACGCTTTTTTAGGAAGGGCCTCTACGAATGTCGAATGACATCCAATCGGGCCTTGGCGCAGTGCCGTCAACACGGGGACGAGACGCTGCAATTTTCACGGATCGGGGCGTTGCTGTCTCACTTGCTGACGTCAAAAATCGAGCTTCAAGCGGACGCCGAGCAGCAGCGCGGGGTCGACAGGGGCGAGGCCCGGTTGGATCACTTGGAGGTCGGGTGTGAGGTGGCATCCGGGGGCAAGCCGCATGTTGTAGAAGAGCTCGACCCCCGGCTCGTCTCGGAGCCCCGGCATCTGCCGTTTCGCCTGCTCGCTGAGCCCGAGGTCGTAGAACCCAACGCCAAAGAGATCGCCCTCGCGACCCGGCAGTGGGCTGTTGCCGCAGAGGGCAACGCTCAGGAACCATCGGATTGGGTTCGGGTTCCCGTCGCCCAGGCCCGTCTGGACGTACAGGCCGAGGCCTCGGTCCGGGGCGTCGGGGTTGACCCAGAGCCGCTGCTCGATATTCCAGAGCAGTGTCCAGGTTCCGGCCTTCTCCGGTGCACTGGCTGCTCCGTGGGGCAGCTCGATGAAGGACGCCGGGGCCAGGTCGGCGAACGATCCCGTGCCGTACAGGCCCGCGAGGATCTGCCGGCCCGGCAGGCCGAAGAACGCGGTCGATTGCGTCGCCTCGGCGTAAAGGAACAGGCCGTTGCGGCCCAGGTTCTCGAAGCCGCTGGTCCGGGGCGAGTCGTACGAATCCAGGGCCAGAAACGCCAGCGCGGGGCCCCGCTCCGGAACCACGTAAAAGCCCGCGCCCGGCGCAGAGTAAGGATAGCGATCGAGTGTCAGATTGAAGTTGAACGCGGCGTTCCAGAACCGCGAGGTCAGCGGGTAACTCAGGAACTTCTCCCGGTCGCCGTTCAGGGCGTTGAGCTTACCGAAGAAGATGCCGGACCGTTCGGTGATCGCCTGGGTGAACTTGAGCCCCGTGATCGCCGTGATCTGGGCGTCGGATACGGGGAAGAACATCGCCAGGTTCGTCGGAGAGAAGGCCCCGGCGAAGCCGTCGACCGACTGCCCGAGCCGCGACTCGACGAACAGGTCGAACGCTCCCCCTTCCCAGAGTCCGAGCTTGCCGCTGTCGAGATGCGCCAGCATGTCGAACTTGCTGCCCCAACGGAACGCTTGCCGAAACCCGCCGGTCGTCACACCCTGCTCGAACTGGGTGGATGACACATAGAAGGAAACCCCGCGCTCCTCCCAGGAGGAACGGAGGCCAAACGCGTCTCCCAGCAGGAACCGGCTTGATCGCGGGCCATCGGGATAGGGATCAGGGACCGGCGGGGGAGTGATCGGCGGCCTGGGCGTTTCCTGGCCGACGTCGAAGTTCGAGGAAACGCCGGATCCGGCCGGTCGATCGAGGAGAGAAGGCGCCACGACTGCATCGGGCTCAACCTCTTGGCCGAACGTGGACCCACTGAGGAACATCCCCCCCAGGAGGACGGCTGTTGTCAGAAGTCTCAACCGACGATCAGGCGAACCCATCCGGACCCCAACGAATAGGATGGGCACCGAAACCTCGCCGCGCATTTGCGGCACGACCGATTCTCGAAATCGACCGGCCGTCGCCCATAGTCAAGGTCGACGTCAGCCACCGCGGACTTTCAGGATTTTTCCTGCGATGACTGTTTTACCGTCCCGCTCGGCGAAGGCAGCAATGGAGGGCGCAGTGGTTGTCGGGAAGACGAAATCGCGGCCGACTTGTCGTGTGCTGGTCGCAAGGACGCTTCGCTACTTTCCCCACTACGCGACAGTCTCAGCCACATGTGCATTTGTGTATGTTAATGTGATTGGCGCGGAAGCAATCAGCAATCAAGAACGTTGCAATTTGTACTCCCGTCCTCTGGCAGCCTCTTGACTCTGATACCATGACGGCATAAAGTCACTCAAATGAGATTGGGTCTCAGTCTCGTTTCCTCCCCTGCAAGTTGCCGCGACTGGCTCTCTGGTGGCGACAGGTTGAATCTCGAAGAACGCAAGGTTTCACGACCGATCGAGCTCATTGGTTCGGCTTGGTGGGGAATCCTTGGCCGGATGATTATTCACATGAAACCCCACGACTCCCGGGATCGACGTCTCGCGTTCACGTTGATCGAATTGCTGGTGGTGATCGCGATCATTGCCGTGCTGATCGCCCTGCTGCTGCCGGCCGTTCAAGCCGCGCGAGAGGCCGCGAGGCGAGCGCAGTGTAGCAACAACTTCAAGCAGCTCGGCCTCGCCATGCACAATTACGAGAGCACGCACAACATGCTCCCCGCGGGCCGTGCGAGTTCGCCGCTCGTCTGGTCGTCACTCGCGATGTTCCAGCCGTTTCTCGAGGGGAACAGTGTCTTCAATGCGATGAATTTCTCCACGTCTCCCTTGGATGCGAGCAATCTGACGGGGGTACGAACCACAATCTCGACGTTTCTTTGTCCCAGTGATTCCTTGGATCGGATTCATGCGGATTTCGGACCCAACAGTTACGTTGCCAACGCCGGCACCGGCCTGGCCAATGGGGGGAGTTTCCGACCGCAGGATGGCCCGGAGATGGTGGACGGCCTGTTCTTTGACCGGTCGTGCGTCCGATTTGCCGAGATCAGCGATGGCCTGAGCTCGACCGCCGCCTACAGCGAGACGATCCGGGGAACTGGGACCGACACGTCGGGAGCCAAGCCGGCCGATCGGCTTCGGCAGTACGCCCAAGGCGCGGCGAATACGCCGTTGACGGATGGTTTCTGCGAGGCCGTGACGGTCTGGAGCGGCCAGCGGGTGCGCGAGTGGGCCCGCGGTAGCTTCTGCTTCGCGACCTTCAACCACTTTCTGACCCCGAACAGCAAAAAGAACGACTGCACCTCGGGGGCCGTCATCGGACGCTTCGCCGCCCGAAGTTTCCATTCGGGTGGGGTCAACCTCCTGTTCGCCGACGGTCATGTCCAGTTTGCCAAGGATTCGATCAATCTCGGAACCTGGCGGGCCATCGCCACGCGCAATGGAGGAGAGGTGATCTCCGCTGAGCAACTTTGATGTCAATGGATCGGCGTGGACGGACGGCCCATGAGGGACGCGGGGCCGGTCGCATGACTTCGAGGATCAAGATGAGACGATACCCTGCCTTTGCCGGAGCGCTCTTGTTACCACTGTTCACTTGCTCGTGCGGGAATGGTGCTCCCCGCGATGCGGCAGTGTATCCGGTCTCGGGGCAGGTCGTCGTGGATGGAAAGCCCGCACAGGGGGTTGTGGTCCGGTTCCACTTGCTTAACCAATACCGCGATCCCGATGTGCCTCCGCCGTCCGCCAGGACGGATTCCTCGGGACGATTTCAACTGAAGACGGAGGCGGGTGAGCCGGGCGCTCCGGCCGGCCAGTACGTTGCGACCTTCCTCTGGCCAGCCGCGGTGGGGGGCAGAGACCGACTGGCCAATGCCTTCGCCGAACCGGAGGAATCTGGCTTCGTCGCACTTGTCGAGGACAAGGCCGTCGAACTCCCACCGTTTGTGCTTCGGATGAATCGCAAGCGCTGAGGCGCTCGGAGACCTGTCGTGAAATCGCAATTCCGCCGCCATTCCAAGGATGAATACGAATTGAAATATAAAGATTAATTGATTAGTCGTGCGTTGTTGTTTTCTGGGAGATCACGGTCATTCGCAAAATCCTCCTGGTCGTGCATCGCTGGGTCGCCCTGGCGGTCGGCCTCTTTATCGTTCTCGTGAGCCTGAATGGCGCAACTTTGGTCTTCGAAAATCAGATTGACCGCGCGCTCAATTCGAACCTTTTCCATGTCCGGCCCCAGGGCGAGCGACTACCTTTGCAAGGACTCCTGGAACAGGTCCGCGCCACCTATCCCAAAGATCGCGTGACCTCGGTTCGCGTTGCGGAGCAGGCGGGGCTGTCGGATCAGTTCCAGCTCAGCAAGCGAGTCACGGTCTACGTCGACCCCTCCACGGGTCGGATCCTCGGGACTCGGAGCATGGCCGAATGGGAAGTCGGGCTGTCCCGCCGCCTCCATTTGCTCCACACCCGACTGATGGCGGGCCAGACCGGCGAATGGGTCGTCGGCCTGATCAGTCTCTTGACGGCGTTCCTGGTCGTGACAGGCCTGATCTTGTGGTGGCCCGCCTGCATTCTCACGATCCGACGGCGCGGGTCCTGGAAGCGATGGAACTCCGATGCCCATTACGCACTCGGCTTTTACACCGCGCCGATCGTGCTGGTGATGGCCATCACGGGCGTGATCATCGCGTATGGCGATTTTGTCGGTCCGTGGATCGCTCGCCTGAATGCGGAACCGCCCCCGGCGCGTCCCACCCGAGTCGCCTCAATGCCGAACGGCCGCCCGATCAGCCTCGACGAAGCCTTGCGGATTGCCCGGAAGACACTCCCTGGAGCCGTGCTAGCGTTGCTCACGATCCCCGATGGAGCGCGGCCGATGGTGGCCCAGATGAAGTATCCCGAGGATCGCACACCGACTGGCCGCAGCCGGGTTTTCCTCAATCCGTACGACGGCAAAGTCCTCTTGGTGGAGGATACTCACAAGGCCGGGTTCGGCACCCGACTCAACAACCTGAAGCGGTCGCTTCACACCGGGGACATCTTCGGGTGGCCGACCCGTATCCTCTACTTGGTCGCCTGTCTGATCCTGGTCTTGTTGTGGGTGACGGGGCTGATCATGTGGTGGCCGGGGTTCCGCCGTCGACAGATGAATCGCTCCTCCCAACGAGCAACCGCACGGGAGTTGGTGGGAGGCGCGGTCGTTGATTCGGGAGCCGCCGGGTGATTCCGAGTCTCCCGGCTGCCTCCGGGATTTGTTTCGACACGGGAGCGAGGACATGGGGTTGATGGATCCTGGCCACCTGGGGTTGCAAGTCACCCGGTCGGGTGATCGGAATCAATTCCCTTCGAGCCAGGCCATGCCATCAGGTCCTTTGCCGGTCTCGATGCGTCCGACGACGGAGTAAGACTTGAGGTCGACGATGGCGATCGCGTTGTCGTCGGTCAATGCCACGTAGGCGTGCCGGCCGTCGGGGGGAAGTAGGATGCCCTCGGCGGCCTGGCCCAAGGGGAGCCGCTTCGTCACGGTGCGAGAGGAAACGTCCACGACGATCAGCTCGCCGGTCCCCATGTCGGAGACCAGGGCAGTTTTGCCGTCGGGCGTGAACTTCAAGCGGTTCGAGCGCTTGGTCCCTACGTCGAATGTCTGCTCGAGCTTCTTGGTCGCGAGGTCGACGATTGCGACATGACCGTCCCGCGAGTTGGCCGCCCAGAGTTGCTTGCCATCCGGGCTGAGGTCGAATCCCTCCGGCCCCGCGCCGACATGAATCACATCTTGCTTCCAGCCACCTCGCGACTCCGAGCGTTGCCAGATGCTGATGGTGTCGGACAGGATATTCGTGGTAAAGAGCGTCTTGTCGTCCCGACTCAGGGCGACCATGTGCGTCTGGTCCTGGCCGGTGCCCTGGACCCAGTCGACCCGATTGCTCGCCGGGTCGTAGCGGCCGATGACCTTGTTCGACTCGGCCGTGAAGTAGACTTTCCCACTCGCGACCGCGATGCCGTGAGGGCGGAAGAGCGGGCTCAGCTCGACGCGGTGGATCTCCTTCTTCGCGGTCACGTCAATGACGGAGAGCGAATGGCTGGGGTTTTCGTCGGTGCCGTAATTGGTGACGTAGGCGAACTTCCCGTCGGCCGAGGCCGCAACCTCGTGCGGGATGTGGCCGACGGCGACCTTGCCCAGGATACGGTGGCTCGCCGGGTCGACGATCGCCAAATTGGAGTCGAACTTGTTCACAACGAGCAGCAAGGGCGACGGGGGCTCCTGCGCCACTGCGGTTCCCGCGGCCCCGAGTAACGCGAATACGAGGGCAGCTTTCATCTTGGTTCCTCCTCAAAGGCAGAGATCAGCGATGCAAAGGAATGTCAGAGGCAGGTTCCTCTCTGACGCGATGGGTGGAGATTCGCGGAGGAACTCCAAGTTCCTCATGCGTTGATTGGGGGTCAGAAAAGGAATGCGTGTGAGGTCCTCACTGGTTCGCGGGTTCATTGCAGCCCCGAAGCGACGAACCGGCCGCTTCCGCTCGAATTATAGACAGACGCTCATGGGCTGTGTGGACAATATTGAGGCAATTGTCTCGTGAGTTGTCATGACAAATCGCCCGGTTGTCAGGGGAATGTTGCCATGCCTTTGAGAGTTCCAATACCCTTGATCCGACGCGAATTGCTGGCAGAGATTGCCGAGGGGAAGCCCGTGTGCTTTTGGATGTGTTGCGATTTGAACTGAATAGATATTTTCTTTGAATGGTTGAGTCATGCGCAAAAAAAGTGTGAGGAGCCGAAATTGCGATCAGCTTCTCACCTCACTGCGATTCTGTGCGGTGACCCACGAGGACTCGTGGCCGTCCGAGCTCGATCCTCGAGATTGCGGGTGGAGTCGACCGACGGGGAACCGATGACACCTGGGTTGGGATCTTGGCAACCGGAAAAATGACTAGCGTAAGAGGGGCCGCTCAGAGTAACCTAAAACCTCCAAGATTCTATCGGATCTTGCCGCTTTGAAGACCTGCCAACGGTTTCCGCAGGATGTCGCGGGGCCCGTGCCAGAGAGCGAGCCCGCCCCATGAAACCGACGCTCGCGAGCCTCGTGGGCCTGATCGTCTGCTCGCGACTCATGTTCGCCTCCGAGCCGGTGGATTACGTTCAGGATGTCAAGCCGATCCTGACCAAGCATTGCGTGTCGTGCCACGGCGCAACCAAGCCGCGGGCGAATCTTCGGCTCGATACCGCGGCGGCCGCGATCCGGGGGGGCGACGGTGGGCCATCGGTCGTTCCGGGACAAGGGGCGGAGAGCCCGCTCATTTTGGCGGTCGTCGGCGGGGGCGAGCTCGAACGGATGCCGCTCAAGCGACCGCCGCTGACCGACCCGCAGATTGCCACGCTGAAAGCCTGGATCGACCAAGGGGCACACGCTCCCGAGGGAGAACGGCCCGATCCGGCCGCCGCCAAGCATTGGGCGTTCGCGGCTTCCGTGAGGCCTCAGCTTCCCCTGGTTTCGCGGAGCGACTGGGGGCAGAGCCCGATCGATCGCCTGATTCTCTCGAGGCTCGAGCGGGAGCGGCTGCTCCCTTCGCCGGAAGCCGATCGGATCACCTTGATTCGCCGGGTCAGTCTCGACCTCACCGGCCTACTCCCCACGCCCGAGGAGGTCGATTCGTTCGTCGCCGACGTCCGCCCCGATGCCTATGAGCGGCTGGTCGACCGGCTGCTCGCTTCGCCGCATTTCGGCGAGCGCTGGGCACGCCCTTGGCTCGACCTGGCGCGGTACGCCGATTCCAATGGCTACAGCATCGATGCTCCGCGGACGATCTGGAAGTATCGCGATTGGGTCATCAATGCCCTCAATCGGGACCTGCCCTTCGATCAGTTCACGATCGATCAGATTGCCGGCGACTTGCATCCGGAGGCTACGCTCGAGCAGCAAGTCGCCACCGGGTTCCACCGCAATACTCCGATCAACCAGGAGGGGGGAATCGACCTCGAGCAGTTCCGCATCGAGTCGGTCGTCGATCGAGTCGCCACCACGGCGACCGCCTTCCTCGGGCTGACAATGGGCTGCGCCCAGTGTCACGACCATAAGTTCGATCCGATCAGTCAACGCGAATATTATCAATTCTTTGCCTTCTTCAATAACGTCGATGAACCGCAGTTGGAGTTTGCCACGCCCCAGCAGGTGGCCAAACGCAAGTCGGTTCGCTCCCGGATCGCCGCGTTCCACAAGAAGCTCGTCGGGTCGCATCCCGAGCTTCCTCCCAAGGTCAACGCCTGGGAACTGACCTTGGATCAGGCGTTCAAGACGGCACAGCCTGATGAGATCAAGGCGGCCTTCGACAAACCGTTTGCGAAGCGGACCGAGACCCAGAAACGAGCGATCACGGAACTTTTCCTCGCCCAGGACGCGTCGTCGAAAGCCCTTTACGGTGAGCTTGCCGCACTCCGTGGATCGGAGCCGAAATTCGAGACCACCCTGGTCGTCCGTGAGCGTGCTCAGCCTCGTGAAACGTACATCCATCTGGCGGGTGACTTCACTCGGAAGGGAGATCGGGTCGCGGCCGACGTGCCGAAGGTGCTCCCCGCACTCCCGAGCTCAGCGTCTCGGAACCGGATGGATCTGGCGCGCTGGCTGGTCGACCCGGCGAACCCGCTGACGGCGCGGGTCACGATGAATCGGCTCTGGCAGGCTTATTTCGGCGTCGGCCTGGTTGAGACCGAGAACGATTTCGGGACCCAAGGGACCGCGCCCACCCATCCGGAACTACTCGACTGGCTGGCGATCGAGTTCGTCGACGGCGGCTGGAGCCTCAAGGCGATGCATCGCCGGATCGTCACGTCGATGGCCTACCGCCAGTCGTCGAAAGCGCGGGCCGACGTCGATGCGGTCGACCCGGGGCACCGGCTGATCGCCCGGCAGACGCGGCTTCGGCTCGACGCCGAGGTCATTCGCGATGCCGCACTCGCGGCGACCGGTCTGCTCACGCGGCGAGTCGGCGGCCCGAGCGTCTTTCCGCCCCAGCCCGACGGGGTGATGACTCAGGGGCAGATGAACCGTACCTGGACGCCGAGCAACGGTCCGGATCGCTATCGTCGCGGCCTCTATATTTACTTCTGGAGGGCGACGCCGCACCCTTCGCTGATTGTTTTCGACGCTCCCAACGCCGTCCAGGCGTGTACCCGCCGGATTCGGTCGAATACGCCGCTCCAGGCTTTGATGTTACTCAACGACCAGGCCTCCTTCGAGTTTGCCCAGGCATTGGCGGCACGTCTGCTCCGTGACGCACCCTTGAACGACGCCGAGCGGATCGGACTGGCGTTCCGGCTCTGCCTGAGTCGTCAGCCGACGGCCGGCGAGCAACAGCGGCTCCAATCCCTGCTGGCGGACGAGCGCGATGAGCGGATGTCGGGCACCGAGTTGTCGGCCTGGACGACGCTTTCCCGAGTCCTGTTGAATCTGGATGAATTCATCACGAGGGAATGACCGCCCATGGATGATCGTCAGGCGCTGCTCCAGCGGACGCGCAGACACTTTTTCGGCCAGTGCGGACTCGGCCTGGGCACGATGGCCCTCGCTTCGCTGATCGGCGAGGGGCGATCGGCGGCCGCGGCCGATTCGTCCTTGGCTGATCCTGCCGTGGCTCGTCCTGGTCATTTCCCCGCGCGTGCCAAGAGCGTCATCTACCTGTTCATGGCGGGGGGGCCGAGCCAGTTCGAGCTCTTTGAGCCCAAGCCGAAGCTGCAAGAGTATTCCAACCAGCCGATCCCCGAGTCGTTCATCAAGGGGCGGCGGTTCGCGTTCATGGACACGTTCACCAAGAACCCTCCCAAGCTGCTTGGCACTACGCGCCAGTTTGCCCGCCATGGAGCGTCGGGGGAGTGGGTCTCGGAGTGCTTGCCGCATCTGGCCGGGGTGGTCGATGACCTCACGATCATTCGCTCGGTGGCGACCGACGTGTTCAATCACGCCCCGGCGAAGTTGTTCGCGAACACGGGGACAACGCAGTTCGGCCGCCCGAGCATGGGGTCGTGGGTGACCTACGGGGTCGGCAGCGAGTCCCGCGACTTGCCCGGCTTCGTGGTCCTTCAGTCGGGGCCGAGGGGGCCACGAGGCGGAGCGGTCAACTGGGGAAGCGGGTTCTTGCCGACGATCCATCAAGGGGTGCCCTTACGGTCGGGAGGGGATCCGATCCTCGACCTGGCTCGGCCCGGGACCGTTTCCGAACGGAGCCAGCGGCGGACGATTTCCGCGATCCGGGACCTCAACCAGGTGCGGTTGGAGGAGACGGGCGACTCGGAGATCGCAACCCGGATCGCGTCGTACGAGATGGCCTATCGGATGCAGTCGAGTGCCCCGGAGTTGATCGACACCTCGGGAGAGTCGGCCGAAACCCTCGCCCTTTATGGGGCCGAACCGGGTAAGGCGTCGTTCGCGAACAATTGTTTGCTGGCACGCCGCTTGGTCGAGCGCGGGGTCCGATTCGTTCAGCTCTACCACACCGATTGGGACCATCACGGCGCCCCCGGCCAGACCTTGGGCAAGGAGCTCGACACCGTTTGCCGCGAGGTCGATCGCCCTTGCGCGGCCTTGGTCTCCGACCTGAAGCGGCGCGGCCTGCTCGACGACACGCTGGTCATGTGGGGGGGCGAGTTCGGAAGAACCCCGATGGGGGAGGTCCGCGAATTCGTGGGCCGCAACCATCATATCGACGCGGCGACGATGTGGATGGCCGGCGGGGGGACCAGGCCTGGGCTCAGCCTCGGGCGGACCGATGATTTCGGGTTCGCGCCGGTGGAGGACCGCGTCCACATCCACGATATCCAGGCGACGGTCTTGCACCTGCTCGGCCTGAAGCACACCAACCTGACCTACCGATTCCAGGGCCGAGACTTCCGGTTGACCGACGTAGAAGGCCAGGTGATCGAAAAACTTTTGGCTTGAGGAAACCTGCCCAACTTGACTAGACTACCCTCGATCTGACAAGCGAGCTCGCATTTGTCCGTCGGCTTGACTTCCTCTGCTTGTCATCCCGGCGTATGATCGATTAAACTGGCCGCATCTCACGAGGTGCGCGGCGTTTCCCTTGGCGATGAGTCGGAGGGACCGCCCCTCGCTGGTTTTTCATTTTTTTCGCACGCGCTTCTCGAGGAAGGTCAGGGAGATTTCGATGGCGAAGAACGCGGCAACGGCCACCACCCCCGAGGCGCCGGCGGAAGTCAAGGAAGCGGCCGAAGTCAGAGTGCCGGCCGACCTCAGGGCCAGGCTTCTGAAGAAGTTTCACGGCAAGTTCCTGCCCAAAGGCATCTTGCGCGAGCGCTTCAAGGCGATCATGGAGCGTTGGAACTCGGGTCCCGACCATGGCAATGTGACCCTCGAAGAAATCAAGGCGGTGCTTGAGGATTGGAAAGGCACCCGTGCCAAGCCCCCGCGATTGCCCAAGGCCTGACCAGGCGGCCCTCGCGAATCCGTCGACCGTTCTCTCGGTAAATCTCGACGACCCCGGCTCAAAGTGAGACCGGGGTCCGTTCGTTGGACGCGGGTTCGCCGGACCACTGTAAAGGGAACGATCGAATGAATGTCGGGTTGCCCAAAGAGATTAAGTCCGACGAGTACCGGGTCGCTCTTTTGCCCGTCGGGGCCGAGGAACTGACGGCGGCCGGACACACGGTGCTCATCGAGGCGGGCGCAGGGCAGGGGAGCGGGATCGCCGACGCCGAGTATCTGGCCGCGGGCGCGACAATTGTCGGGACTGCGGCCGAGGTCTGGGCGCGGGCGGACCTGATCGTGAAGGTCAAGGAACCCCAGCTTGCGGAGTGGCCCCATCTCCGCAGGGGACAGACGGTTTTCACCTACTTCCATTTTGCCGCCGACGAGGCGTTGACCCGCGCGATCATGCAGAGCGGGATCACCGCCATTGCCTACGAAACGTTGCGCGATAGCCGAAACAACCTCCCCCTTTTGACCCCGATGAGTGAAGTCGCCGGCCGGATGAGCATTCAGGAAGGGGCTAAGTACCTCGAACGCCCCCAGGAGGGGCGTGGCATCTTGTTGGCGGGCGTCCCCGGCGTGGCACCTGCCGAGGTGGCGATCTTGGGTGGGGGAGTGGTGGGCTCGAACGCCGCCAAGGTGGCCGCGGGACTCGGGGCTAATGTCAAGATTCTTGACGTCAATGTCGACCGACTCCGCTACCTCGACGACATCATGCCGCCGAACGTGACGACGCTTTACTCCGACCGCCACATGATTCTGGATTCCATTACGCGGGCCGACCTGGTCATCGGCGCTGTCCTGGTCACCGGGGCCCGCGCTCCTCGGCTCGTCCGTCGCGCGGACTTGGCCCGCATGAAGCAAGGGGCCGTCATCGTCGACGTCGCGATCGACCAAGGGGGCTGCATCGAGACGAGCCGGCCGACGACGCACCGCGAACCAACCTACGTCATCGACGACGTGGTCCACTACTGCGTGACCAACATGCCGGGGGCGGTCGGACGCACCAGCACCTACGCCCTCTGCAATGTGACCTTGCCGTACCTCCTGCAACTGGCCAACAAGGGCTGGCGGCAAGTCGCCGCCGCGAACGCCGGGGTCGCCGAGGGGATTAATATCGATCAAGGGCGGGTCACCAACCTGGCCGTGGCCGAAACATTTGGGATTCCCTATTCCCCCTGGAATGCCCTGGCCGATTCTTCGAGCACGTTGTAGGGTGGGCCTCACTCAACGGCTGACGCCCCGTCAGCATCCCATCCCGACACCCCATATTTCCCACGGAGAACGACGACGATGAGCGAGAATGAATTCGAGAACGGACACGACGAAGAGCACGAAGGTCACGAGCACGAGGTCGAAGAAGCGCTTGAAGAAGCGCTTGAACTCGATACCCAGACCCAGATCTTCCTCGAGATGCGACGGCAGAACGTCGACCTGTTGAAGATCGCGGCCGAAGTGGCCGGCTACACCGGAGCGCATGCGCCGCTCAAGCCGGGCGACCTCAAGTCGGCCATGAAGAGCATCTGGGACGTCTATTCCGAACTTTACGTCTGGATCGACCCGGAAGAGTCGGACGACGAAGAAGATGACGAGGAAGACGATCTGTGAGCCTTGACACCGCGGAACCGACGCTCGAGACCATCGGCTGGGTTGGCAACGCATCCGATGGGCATGTCCGGCTGATCGATCAGACCCGGCTGCCCACCGAATTCTTGCGAATCGACTGCCGTGACGTCTCGACTGTTTGGGAGGCGATTCGATCGCTCCGAGTCCGTGGGGCTCCCGCGATCGGCATCGCCGCGGCGTTCGGCGCGGTGCTGGGAGGACAGAAGGCCGGGACGGGCGATCTCGAATCGCTCCGCCGCGGCCTTCTGGACGCCAGTGCCTATCTGCGGACCAGCCGGCCGACGGCCGTCAACCTGTTCTGGGCGCTCGATCGAATCGAGCGGACGATCGAAGAAAATCGCGGACTCGACGGGCCGACGCTCCTGGAGCGGATCCTCACCGAGGCGCGGGCGATCGCCGACGAAGATCAGCAGATGTGCCGCGCGATTGGCCGCCACGGCGCGGAACTCGTCGAGACGGGGCAGGGGATCCTCACCCATTGCAATGCCGGTGGCCTGGCCACGGCCGACTATGGGACCGCCCTGGCCGTGATCTTCACCGCCCACAGCGCGGGGAAATCGGTTCACGTTTTCGCCGATGAGACGCGCCCCCTCCTCCAAGGGGCCCGGCTGACCGCCTGGGAACTCCAAAGACGCGGGGTCCCCGTGACCCTGATCTGCGACAACATGGCCGCCCAGGTCATGAAAGAAGGCAAGGTCCAGTTGGTGGTCGTCGGCGCCGATCGAATTGCCGCCAATGGCGACACCGCCAACAAGATCGGCACCTACGGGGTCGCCCTCTTGGCCAAGGCGCACGGCATCCCGTTCTACGTCGCCGCTCCTTCCAGTACCTTCGACCTCTCGCTTGCGGATGGCTCATCGATCCCGATCGAGCAGCGCGATCCTCGTGAGATCACCCAGAGCTTTGGGCGGCAGACGGCCCCCGAGGGCGTCGCGGTTTACAACCCGGCCTTCGACGTCACGCCCGCCCAGTTGATTGACGCGATCATCACCGAGCGGGGAATCGTCCGGCCCGTCGATGCCAAGACGATCCGGAAGACGCTTGGCGTACCTCTGCCCCCCCGACCTAGCCCGCAATAAAGCCCCGAGAACGACTCCACGGCATTCGTACAAGGCGAGCGAGAGCGGAATGGATCGTGGGTCGCTGATGGGATGATTCCCCGCGCCACCCGAGCGCAAGAATCACTTACAGCTTGTATGATGACATCGAGTTTGCAGTTCACCAGCCTCAATCCCTGATCGAGTCGCCATCATGCTGGCCCATAACGTCTACTTCACTTTGAAGGACAATTCCGCGTCGAGCCGGAGCAATCTGGTCGCAGCCTGCAAGAAGTACCTGGTCACGCATCCGGGCGTCGTCTTCTTCGCCTGCGGGACGCTTCAGGAGGAGCTCGACCGTCCGGTCAACGACCGTGATTTCGACGTGGCGCTGCACGTCGTGTTCGACTCGAAGGCGTCCCATGACCTCTACCAGGAGGCTCCGCTCCACCTGACCTTCATCGCGGAGAACCGCGAGAACTGGGCCAAGGTGCGGATCTTTGATTCGGAAGTCGAGTCAGCCTAATATCTCGAACCATGCATTCAACGGATCCGGTCGTGAGTCCCGATTTCAGGCCGCGATAATCAAGCCGCCCGAGCCACCCAGGAGGTGGCTCGGGCCGTCTCATTTTCAGCACCGATGAACGAGTGGGTGAGGGCTTATTCGACGACGTGCCCGTGGGGCAGGATATAGCCCAGTTCGGTCAGCTTCTCGATGATCGCATTGGCACACTCCTGGGCTCCGAGCTTGCTCGTATCGAGGGTGATCTCGGGGTTCAAGGGAGCCTCGTAGGGATCATCGACCCCGGTGAAGCCTTGGATTTCGCCGGCGCGGGCCTTGGCGTAGAGCCCCTTGACGTCGCGCTGTTCGCAGACCCCGATGGGGGTATCGCAGAAGACCTCGACGAAGTTGCCCTTGGAGTACTTCCGGGCGTTGTCGCGGGTCGCGCGGTAAGGGCTGATCACCGCACAGAGCGTGGTCCCGCCATGCTGGGCGACCAGGCCGGCGACGTAACCCACACGATTGATGTTGGCGTCGCGGTCTTCCTTGCTGAACCCGAGCCCCTTCGAGAGGTGGGTGCGGATCTCGTCGCCATCGAGCATCGAAACGTTCCGGCCGAACTCGGCCAGGCGCTCGACCAGGGCGTGCGCCACGGTGCTCTTGCCCGAGCCTGAGAGACCGGTGAACCAAATCGTCAGTCCCTGGCGGAACTTCGGAGGATTCGTCTCGTTGAGGATCTCCGCGACGGCGGGCCGGCTGAACCAATCGGGCAGTTGGAGCCCCTTGGCCAGGTAGTTGTCGCGGACCTGCGTCTCCGAGATGTCGGCCGTCTTGACGCCCGCGGGGACTTCGTCGACCGGGGAGTAACGCGACTCTTCGGGCAAGTAGACCATCGGCTTGAAATCGACCATCTCGATGCCGATTTCGGCTTTGTGAGTGGCCATCGATTCTTGGGCAGCGTACGGCGCGTAGAACGGCGTGCCGGTGCTATCGTTGCCCGGTCCGGCGTGGTCGCGGCCGACGATGAAGTGGGTGCAGCCGTGGTTGCGGCGGATGATCGCGTGCAGCAGGACCTCGCGCGGACCGGCCATCCGCATCGCGAGGGGCAGCAGGCTGAGGACGACCGAGCCTTTGTCGTAGTAGTTATCGACCAGGGCACGATAGCAACGGACCCGGGTGAAGTGGTCGACGTCGCCCGGCTTGGTCATACCGACCACCGGGTGGATCAGCAGGCCGCCACCGATTTGCTCGGCGGCGTGCTTGGTCAGTTCTTCGTGAGCGCGGTGGATCGGGTTTCGCGTCTGGAAGGCGACGACCTTGCTCCAGCCGAGCGTCTTGAAGTGCGCGCGAAGTTCGCTGGGGGTGCGCCTGAGGTCAACGAAGTCGTGGTGCGGTGGCGTCCGGATCACTTCGAGCCGGCCTGCGGCATAATGCCCCGGCTGGCGATTGAGATAGGCGACCGAGGGGTGTTTCGCGTCGGTCGAGCCGTAGGCGCCTCGGGCTTCCGCCGCTTTGTCGTAGGCGTAGATTTCGTCGACGTGTAGGAAGGCGAGCAGGTTGCCGTAGACGTCTCGAAGTGCCAGCGGCTTACCCACTTCGACACCGTTGCCCGGGGTCACGGGCAAGGTGACCGCCAAGGGCCAAAGGGTGCCGTCGGCCAGGCGCATTTCGCTGACGACGCGTTCGTAGTCCGCTTTGCCCAGAAACCCACGGAGCGGAGAGAAGCCGCCGACGGCCAGGAGCTCAAGGTCGCAGAGCGCTCGTTCGTCGAGGGTCTGGCTGGCGTAATCCTTGGCGGTCGCCTTCATCTCGGCGGCGCGGGCGTCGTCCACCATCAAGTCAACGAGGGCACCACCGTAGGGGGAGATCAAACCATTCTGGGCGGGATGAGTCGTTGCGGAAATCGTGGGACCCCTTTCGTGGCCGGGAAGTAGGCGCGGGATGGCCCTGGTTTCAATTGAAGTTGGGCAAATCCTGCCACAACCCAACGATCAATCCCAGCGAGTCAGATCACCCATTCGTGCGGTAACGTGCGCTCGGCGAGTTGGGCAATGGTGGTTTTATCGAGAACCGCACGCTCGGCAATGCGGACATCCTCCCAGACCGAGGCGAGCACCTGGTTCGCGGGTCGGGACGACTCGCGGGGGGGAGAATCCGGCCCGTCGATCGCGGTCAGGACCTCGCCCAGCGAGATCGAGGCCGGCGAACGGGCCAGGCGGTAGCCACCGGAGGCCCCTCGCGTGCTTGCCACCAGACCGGCTCCCTTCAATTGGAGCAAGATCTGAACAAGGTAGCGTTCAGGAATCCCATGGCCTTCGGAGATTTCGCGGATCCGGATCGGTGGGTCAACGGGGCGCCGACGCGCGAGAGCCAGGATCGCCAAACAGGCATACTCCGCCTTGGCGGAAATCTTCATGACAGCACTCGCCCCGGTCCACGGCCCGACAGTCCGGCCCTCGGCCAAACTCCTCGCCGACAACAGACCCCGGCATTTTTTTCAAAGAAACCGGCAACGGCTCGCCCGGCGGTGGCGAGCCGGCTCCTTTCTCTCACTCTCTCTCTACAGTTGGCTGCTGTCGAGCGAGTGCAGACCGCACTCGGTCTTGGCCTGGCCCACCCACCGCCCCGCACGCTCATCCGACTCCCCGGGCGCGACCGCTCGGGTGCAGGGCCAGCATCCGATCGACGGATAGCCCTGATCGTGCAAGGGGTTGTAGGGCACCTGATTCGCAACGACGTAGGCCCAGACGTCGCGATAGGTCCAATTCAGCAACGGATTGATTTTGACCAGCCCGAACTTGGCGTCCCAGCCCACCACGTCGGCCTTGGCCCGATGGGCGGACTGATCGGCTCTGATCGACGAGATCCAGGCGTCATAACCATTCACGGCGCGGCGAAGCGGCACGATCTTGCGGTCGAAGCAGCACTGGTCAGGCCGTTCGACGTAGAGCGGTCCCGAGTGAAGGGCTTCATACTCGGCCACCGTCGTGTCTGCTCGGACTAACTCGACCTCGATACCGTAACGTTCGGCAATCCGCGTCCTCAACTCCAGCGTCTCGGCGAATTGATAGCCGGTATCGAGGTTGAAGACCCGCACCTTTGGCTCGATCTCGGCCAACATGTGCAGGATAATACACCCTTCAGGACCGAACGCGGTGGCCATCGTCAACTTGGGGTAAAACGTCTCGACGGCCCAACGAAGAATCTCGTCGGGTTGGGCCTCTTTCAGCCTTCGATTCGTTTCTGTCCAATCGGCACGTGTCAGCGTTTCGGCGGGCATACAGCTCTTTCGCCTCCCATCAAGCCTGTTCTAAATCGAATCTTACAGTACCTAGTAATCAAAGTCAACATTCCACGCCCCGCCGCGATCGAAGTCGAGGATGATTGAGCGGGATCGGGACGTTACCGTGCTCCGTTCGTCGCGAATCTTGCCACCAGGCGAGCATCAACTCACTGATGACAAAGGAGATCCGTCGGCACGCACCGCCCACGAGGCCATCGCTTGGGAGCGAGGAAAGCGGAAAACGGGCGCGCTCCGTCCGCGTTCACAAGGGCCGCGCCGGGGGTGGGGCCGTTCGACTTCGGTTAGCGCTTGGCGGCGTCGGGCGCGGGGCGAGGACGGAGGAACAGGGTGACCAGCGTGCCGCGCGGGGGGATCTTCTCGGTGTTGGCGACGAACGAGCGCTCGGCGTCGTTGGCGGTGCTGGCGAAGGGAAGGTCGAGGATCGCGTTAGCGAAGTTCGCCACGGTGAAGAGGTCGCCGTCGTCGGCGGCGTAGATCGGCTTTTTGGTATCGGGGTCCTCGAAGATTTCGCTGCCGGCGAAGACCCAATCCTTGGTCAGAGGGCGCTTGCTTTGGTCCTCTCTGACCCAGCTTCGGGCGTCGGCGGTGCGCAGCTTGTTGTCTTCCTGCCATTGAATCTGGATTTCGATCGCCGAACCGGTGGGCGGTTCGAATTTCGGCAGGAAGCGGACCGGGTGCCCCTGTTTGGCGCCGGTGAGGATGAGACCGGCGTGGATCATTCGAGGCACGGCGTCGGTCGCGAGGACCGCCTCGTGTTCCTTCGTGCCTTTGAGGCAGAGCAGGTGCTCCAGGGGGCCTTCGCGGAGCGCGACCCGAGCGCGGAGGACCAGCTGTTTTGCGCCGGGATCGAACCAGAGGCTGCGGCCGATCGGCTTCCAGGTCGGGTCGGGACGAAACGAGTCGGTGGTCGTCGGCTGGGGCGATTCCGAAGGCGGTGCGCCGAGGACGAGCAAGGCCGTGGCGAGCGCCAGGACGGTGGATGACAAGGGAATCATCTCCTGGAGGGGAGGGTCGAGTCGGCGGCCGAGCTTGACCTGGAGGGCCTCGTCCCCATTCAAGGTGAGGCGGTTCGGTTGGCGAAGCGCGATTCTCCTTTCCAGCAAAACCGAAAAAGGCCTCCGGGGGAAGGGAATTCCCCCGGAGGCCGGTCGCATTGGGAAGTAACCGACAGGAAATCAGTTCGTAATCGCCGGGATACCGAGCCGCTCCTCTTCCTCCTCGAGGATGATGATCCGCGGTGTCACCATCAGCATGAGGCTGGAGGTGGTTCGGCCGATGCCGATGTTGCGGAAGAGACGGTTGAGCATGGGGGTCTTGGAGAGAACGGGAACGCCGAACTCTTTTCGCTCCTCATTGAGCCGCTTCACACCGCCGAGGAGGACGGTTCCGCCGTCGGGCACCGTGACGGTCGTATTCACGGTGGTGAGGTTGAACCGAGGGAGCTGGATCTGGGCGTTGATCGCCGCCGAGCCACCACCCAGGCCGCTGCCACCGACCGCCGCGGGGACCGCGATGGTGTCGAAACCTTCGATGACGGTGAAGACCGGGGACAGGGTCATTCGCACATAGCGTCGGTCGGCGGAGACCACCGGGGTCACCGTCAGCGTGACGCCGTTGGGGAACGGAGTCGGGGTGGGCAAGAACGCCACCGAGCCAGGACCGACGATCGGGGTCAGCGACGAGATGTAGTAGATCGTCTGGGTGTTGTTGATGAACGCCGGGGCACCGTTGAAGGTCGTGATCTTCGGAGCCTGGAGGATGTTCGATCGGGTGTCGCCCTGGGCGGCCGTCAGGAAGAGGTAGACTTCCAGGTCGCTCAGGAACGAGATCCCGAAGGTCGCACCCGCCGTCGACGAGGCGCCACCGATCGTCGGAGCACTCTGGGAAGCACTACCCTGCTGGAACGGAATCGCCAGGTCGGACGAGAAATTACCGATGCCGCCGCTTCCGAGGCCGACTGTCAGTGGCGTCTTATTGCCGAGCGAATAGTCGCGGAACGGGTTCACGATGTAAGCACCCGGTGTCGTGGTACCGCCACCGCCACCGCCACCGCCGATTGTGGCACCGCCACCGCCGCCGAGGCCGCCACCGTTCTGGCCGCCGAGGCCGCCGGCACTGCCACCACCGCCGAGTGAGCCGCCAGCACCGGCAATTCCGCCGGCACCGCCGCCACCAGCACCGCCACCGACCGTTCCTCCGCCGCCGACCGTTCCGCCGCCGCCACCACCGATCGTGGTGCCGCCACCCGCGATGGTGCCGGTGCTGCCGTTCGTCGGGAAGATGGAGGACGCGGGGTTCGGGATCGCGAAGGTGCTCTTCTTACCCACCGTCTTCGAGTGAATATCGAAGTCGAAGTCGACACCGATCTGCTCGAAGAAGCTGTCGCTCAGCGTGATGAACCGCACCTCGATCGAGACCTGGAGATCCTGGAGCCGGCGAAGCTGCTTGAGCAGGTCGGCAACCTGGTCGTGGATCTCGGCGGTGTGGCGGATAATCAGGCTGATGCTCAGGAAGAACGGCGTGATCGAGCCGATCGGCGTGGCCGTATCCAGTCCGCCCCCGTCCCCGGCGCCGAAACCGCCGCCCATGCCGTAGCCGGAAGGGGACTCGGCCCCCTGGGAGTCGTTGATCTTCCAGGTGTTCGGCGCGATCGTGCCGGTAATGAGCTGGATCAACGGAGCGAAGTCGGCCTTGGGACGATCGCCCTGGGTGTAATTCGGTCCGCTGTTCGTCGCGGTGCTCGCCCCGTTGGGCAAGGAAACTTGCTGTCCTCCCGCCCCGTTGGCTCCTGGGGCCGTCGGGTTATCGAGCAGGCCCATCGGGTTCAGGGGGTTGGTCGGTCCCCGGGTGGGGGAGATGACCAGGTCACCCACGTAGTAGGTCTTCGGATAGGTCGAAGACATCGAGGTTTGAGGGCTCGTAATCATGAGCACCTCGTTCTCGACTTTGTAGTTCAGGCCCAGCGGGCTGAGCATCAATTTCAGGGCGTTCTTGAGCTGGACGTCGGAGACCACCAGGGAGATGGGAGTCGCCGTGGTGATGTCCACGTCCGCAAGCGCCTTTTGATCGAGAACGATGTTCAGGCCCGTGTAGTTCGCGAGGAAGGCCACGGCCTCGGCGAGAGGTTGAGCTTCCATGTTCAAGGAAACACGTTCCTTGAGCTTGGACTCGATGGCGACGGTCTTCGCGTCCTTCTTGATCTCGAGCCGGGCGTTCATCCGCAGACGATCGGCCGTCAGGTCCTTGAAGTTCTCGGCATACTTGATGCCGTTCAACTGAACCACGGGGTCGGCGATGGCGGCGGTGTCGACCATCTGGAAGGTGTCGAGGGCGGCATCTTCCTTGGCGGCCTTGTTCTCAAGGTCTTTCTTGTAGTGGCGCTGAACGTTGGCTTTCCAGGCGAGGATGGTTGCGGACACCTCGTTGGGATCGATTTCCTGGGCCATCGTGGCGAACTTGTTGGCTTCCTGGTAGCGACCCTCGGCCATGGCCGTCGTCGCCTTGTTCATCAGCTCTTCCATGCGGGTCTTCTTGGCTTTGTCGGCCTCAAAGATCCGGAGCCGTTTGGCTTCGATCTCGGCTTTGGCGTTCTTGTCGAGCATCTTGACGTCGAAGACCGCCTTGTCCTTCTTGGCAAGTTCGATCGCGACCTCGAGACGTCGGACCATCGTCCGGGTGACGGCTTCGGGGAGTTCCGAGGATTTGGCTTTGACCGCCTTGAGGGTCGACTCGTAGATCGCGATCGCCTTGTCGGGATCGGTCTCCTGGTACCGTCGTGCCTCGGCGGATTTGGTGCCGACTTCGGCGTTGAGCTTCTGGGCGGCCAACGCTTCGGCGTCATGAGCGGGCTGGGGCAGGTCGGAGGCCGTGGCCTTCCCCGCGTCGTCGCCGGGGAGCTTGGCGAGCAGGTCCTGCACCTTCTGCATCAGGCCGCTGTCGAGGGCGCCACCTGAGGCTGCGACTTCGGACAAGAGGGCCCGGGCGCGTCCCTGTTCTCCCTTGCGGAGGGCGTCGAGGGCCGACTCGTAAAGACTGAGGGCACCGCCCTGTTCGGCCAGGGCAATCTGGGCGATCAGGTCGTCGGCCTGGGGGTCGACTCCGTGCTTGCCCGTCTTGGCGTCTTCAGCGATCTGTCGGGCCGCGGCATAGTTGCCCTGGCCGTAGAGGGCTCGAGCTTCGGAAAGCAGCTGATCTCCCCGACCGAGCGGGGCGGGTTCGGCCGTCGGCGGGACGGGCGAGGTGGGCTGAGCCACGTTCGACTCGGCCGGATCGGGAAGCCCGGGCAGGGTTTCCTCAACGACGGCTTCCACCTTCTTGACCGCGGCATCGACTGCGGGCAAGGCACCACTTTCTCGCGTTCGCAGGCGTTCGGCTTCGGAGAACTTGGCCGAGGCCGCCGCATTGTCACCGCGGACCAGCAGGTCGTTCGCCTCATGCTCGACGATCGAGCTGGGGGCCTCGGCCGCGGGCTTCGTGGCGGTGGCAACCGCGGAGGGAGCTCCGCCAGGCGTCTGCCGTGCACGCGCCATTTCGACGTCGTGGAGCACGGTCTCGGCACGGTCGGAGGTCAGCGGCGGGACCACGTTCATGCGTTGGGCCTGCTGCGCCTTCTCGGCGGCCTGGTCCAACTGGCCGGTCGACATTAGGTGCCGAGCTTCCTGCACCAGGACGTCATAGACACCCAGGCTGGGCTGCTCTTTGAGCGGACCGGTGCGGAGTTGGTCACGACGGCGCAGAGCGCGAGCCGCCGAGGCGACCTTGTCGGGATTGTCCTCGAAGACGCCGAACGACATTTTCCAGGCCTTGACGTCGAGGGCCAGGGCTTCCGCCTGCTCGAACTGGTTGCTGGCCAGCAGGGCGCGAGCCTGCTTCACCTTGGCGCGGGCCAGATCGAGGCTTCGGGGTTGGTTGGTCGCCGTGCCCGCCGCCACCTTGGGCCGGGCCTTGTCGATGGCGTCAGCCACCTTGGCCGGGGTGTCGTCGAACAGGCCCCAGCGAACGTTCATAGCCTGGACTTCGGTGACGAGCCGGCTGGCCGCGTCGTAGTCTCCAAGGCGAATCTGTTCGCGGGCCGACTGGAGTTTCCAGCGTGCCCCCTGCTTGGCGTCGGAGGGGTTAGCTCCAGGCGCTGAGGCCGGCTGGCTGGCCGAGGCCGTGGCCTCCGTGGCCGGGCTGGCACCGGGTCGGGCCGCCGTTGCACCGGCAGGAGCGACCGCAGCGTCTGCCGGCACGCGTGAGAGCTCTTTCAAGTACGCATCGAGGACGGTTTTTTCGCTTACCGAGAGCTGGTCGCGATAGGATTGAGCGGCCGTGAGATACTGGGAGGCCAGAGCATACTGGCCACTGTTAAACAATCGAGCCCCAGCCTCGAGATACCTTACAGGGGGCACGGGCGCTGTGGGCCGCGGCGAGGATACCGGGTGGGCCGCGTCCTCAGGGGGAGCGCCATCCGTGGCCCCACCCCACGCGCCGAGGGTCAAGAGGATTGCGAGCGTTCTAAGCCTTCCCAACGCGACCTCCTTTCGCCACACGCGGAGACGACCGCCGACTTCCCTGGCGACGGTCTCTGACTTGACTCCGTTGTGGGAGACGTGAATCCGCTGTCTTCGCTAGCGCCACCACCCCGAAGGACGGCGGCTCTTCACCCGGCTGTCGTGGGGCTTCTGAGAGTCAGAGGTGCGAGATCAAGACGATGCGACCCAGAACGGGGAGAAGACGAGGCGGTGTCTTACCCTGAACGAGAATAGGGGTCAAGCTGCCTTTTTGGATTTTTACGATTTCCCGCGCGATTCTCGGCGGTCCCCCGGGCAAGAAATCGACCTCACCGCACGGTGACTCGAAACAAAAGAGGCCCCCGACGGATCACCGTCGGGGGCCTTGGTTCAAGCGTGTCCGCGTCGTGCGACTGGCCCGTTTCAGGGGCCGCCCATCCCGGGCATCTCGCCGAAGAACGACGAACTCTCACGTACCTTATTGGAGTTCGCCACCTCGCGTTTATAGGTCTCCACCACGTTTTTCCGCACTTCGTTGGGCTCGTCGAACGACTGGTTCTTCATTGCGACCGACCCGTCGGGTCGAACCACCAGTGAAAGCGCGGGAACCTCGAATCGAAAGTTGTCGATCTCCTTGGGAACGGGCTTGGCCCCTCCCATCGCGTCGAGCACGACCTGGCGACTGTTGAAGTCGATCTTCTCCGACTTTGACCCCGTTCCATCGGAGGTTGGGATCTGCACGCTGAAGAGGCTGCCGATGATGTCTCCGGGCCCGGCGTCGAATTTGCGCGTGACCATGACGCCGTTGCCGGGATCCCACTTGGTCACCTCGAACTGAACCTGATCGGTGGTACCGACGCTGGCCACTTTCTGAAGCGCATAGGTCGCCACGTCGGCCGGAACCGACACCAGTTCGGTCGGTTCACTCCACGGACCGAACAGCTCGATCGCGTTCTTATCGACCCCCGCCGCGACGTCCTCACGCTTCAGATTCGGGTTGAAGACCACGATCCGCAGCCGAAAACGATAGGACGTGTCGGGTTCGACGGTGAAGTCGAGCGACCGGACCATGAGCGTCTCTTCCTCGTTGTGAACGAAGCTCATGTCATCGGAAGCCGTTCCTCCCATCCCGCCCATCATCCCGTCCATCATGCCGGGCATCATCCCGCCTTCCATCATCCCCATCCGTGAGTTCATCATGCCTTCCTGCGGCATCATGCCCGGGCCCATCATGCCCCCTTCCATCATGCCGGGCATCATTCCCCCACCCATCTGAGGCTTGGCGACTTCCTTTTTCTCCTTGGGGACGAGGCTTGCGACATGGACCTTCTCCCAGTAACCCGCCTTCAGGAACGGCAGGGGGTCCACCAGGTGTTCGAGGCGGACCGGGTCCGGCGCCCATTCCTCGTCGTGCTCGGGAAGGTTGTCGAGAATCTCGTGATTCTTGTCCGCGTCGACCTGCTCCCATTCCGACCAGGTGCCGTCTTCCTGGAGGATCTGGCGCTCGATGTCGACCTGCTTGAAGTGGGGGTAAGCCACTTCTTTACGTTTGAGCGCGGTGAGATAGTTCTCGCGCAACGTTTTGTAGTCGAGCACGCCCGTGATCGAGACCCAGCGAAGTCCCTTGGTGATTTCCTTGAACGGGCCGGCGGCCACATCGACCTTCTTCTCGACTTCCTTGGTCTTCGACTTGTCCGAGCCCGCAAGAATCCGCTTGACGCGCTGCTTTTCCAGTTCGAACTTCTTGTTCGCCTCTTCCTGCTGCTTCTTGGTCATCCCCCCCGCCATTCCCGGACCACTGCTCGCCATGCCCGCACGTCGGTTGAGGCGAGCCTGGGGAAGCCCATTCTGGGGCGCATTGGGATCATCGGGGGGCAGAGGAATCCGCTCCCCATCCTTGGTCTCGTAAATCAAGACCCCACCCCGTCCCGGGTACGCGACGAGCTCCGTCGGCGCGATCAATTCGGGCGTGTCTCGAATCAGGCCGGCACCGGGCTCGGGCGAAGCCCAAGGGCTGGAGACGCGGAAGGCGATGGCATCGATCTTGTTGCTCGACTGCTCGTCGACCATTTTCTCGAAGTTGGGGTTCTTGATATTCTCGTTTTCAAGAAGATTGAGAATATCCTCGTTGCTCTGCCTGCGGCTGATGTTGGATTCCGCATCGCTGGCGGCTTTTCTGACTTGCTCGGGGGTCGTCTCGATTGTGGGTCGGGTTGCCGCCATGTACAGGAACATGAGGCAGATGGCGGCCGTGACGCCCATCACGGCCTTCTCGCCATGACGTAACCCCAAGGCTTTGATTTTTTCAACCGACGCGTTAGCCATGGTGGCAACTCCTCTCGGAACCTATCGGCAAAACCGGTCGGATGCGGGCCGATCCCGACCGGCGGTGCTTCCACTCGATCGTTGTCCCGTCATTGCGTTTTGGGCGTCTCGCCAGCCTTGGAGGCTTCGGCTTCGTCCTTCTTGGCGGCGTCGGCCTTGGGAGCTTCGTCCTTCTTGGCGGCGTCGTCAGCCTTGGGGGCTTCGTCCTTCTTGGCGGCGTCGTCAGCCTTGGGGGCTTCATCCTTCTTGGCGGCGTCGTCGGCCTTGGGGGCTTCATCCTTCTTGGCGGCGTCGTCAGCCTTGGGAGCTTCATCCTTCTTGGCGTCGTCGTCGGCCTTGGGGGCCTCACCGCTGGGGGGGGCATTCGGATCGGTTGGCATGGCCGCGGCATCAGTCGACTGGCTGGGTTCGGCGACCGGTTCCGGAGGCGGCGGGGCCGTGTAGAACCGAGCCTGGCCGTAGACGGTGACCTCGATGATGTTGTAGTAGGGGTCGTGGATCGTCACCGCCGCGGTCTTTTTGGCCTTATCCAACTCTTCCTTCCGGGTCTTCTGGCGGTCGACGGTGCGTACGTCGGTCCCCTTCTTGGCGGCGCCGCCCATTCCCCCCATGCCGTATCCCATGCCGCCCATTCCAGACGACATCCCGGGCATCATCCCGGGCATCATTCCCGGCATGCCTCCGAATCCGGTCATGCCGCCCATTCCAGACGACATTCCGGGCATCATTGAGCCGTACATGGCGTCACCGCCCCACATCATGTTGGCCCCCTTCACCGGCTTGACGACACGCGTGGCCGGCTTGGCGATCGAGAACTCGGAGACCTGGATCGCCATCGGCGAGTTTTCGAGGGCGACGAGAAAGTCCTGGATGTAGTTCTGGTCGAGGAGAACCGAGATTTGGAACGGCATGATCTTGTATTGGACGCTCTCGGTCTGGATGTAGAAGACCGCGTCGCGATTTTGCTGGGGACCACCCCCGCCCATCATGCCGGGCATCATCCCGGCCTCGGCGCCCGCCTCACCCGACGGTGCCGCCGCGGCCGTGGAATCGGTACCGGGCGGGTCGAGGGGAGGCGCTTCGACAAGCTGGACCCCTTTGGCCATCGAGATCTGGTCTTGTGAGCTGGTCGTGCCCACGTCGAGGATGTTGATCTGCTTGATCTTCGCCGTGTCCCAGTCCTTGGCGGATTTGTTGACCTCGTTGACGACCTCGAGCAGCGACCGCTGGATCCAGAGTCGTTCTTGGGCGGCCCAAACATTGCCCAGGGTGGGAACTGACGATCCCTTGACCTCGAACGGGGCCGGCTTGAGCAAGACCGCTTCAAGGGGGGCGGAGACGACCCCGGTCCCCTCCATGACGTTGAACGGCCGGAAGGTGTTGTAGACTTCGGTGACGTACTTGGGGTAGGCGGTGGAGTAGTTGATGATGGCGACCTGGACGGTGCTGGCATCAACATTCTCGGGCCACTTGTTGCCCCACTCGCGGAATTCCTTCTCCACGGTCGCCGGCCAGCTCAGGAGCGGAGCCTGCCGTTCGTAGAGTTTGGCCCAGGAGACGTTGACGTCCTTACTGAGCACGGACGTCTGTTCATTGACGATCGGTTTGTACTGGTCGTTCGGGATCACGCCGCTGGAGTACTTCTTGACCCCCGACTCGGCGCCTTTGATGAGCTCGGTCTGTTCGGCCGCTTTCTTCTTGATCGGGTCGGAGCCGACGGCATACGCGATCATCGGCAGCAGGGCCGAGATGCCCACGGCGATCCAAAAGCGATACTTGATCGCTTGTCGCAAGATTTCTTTGATCTGGTCCATGGTTGCGGCGACCTTCGGGGTTGATTGGATCGGAGACGTCTCGGCCCGCGGGCGATCGATCACCCGCGACGTGCCGGCTCGAGACGTTGAAGTCGATCGGAAGGCGGCGGGGAAAGACCGCCGCGATCGGACGGGTCAGGTCACTTGGGTGTCGCCGGCGCGGCCGCGGGAGCCGTTGGGGCTGCCGTGGCCGGCGTGGCAGGCGTGGCCGCCGCTCCCTGGATCATCGCCTTCTGGACTTCCTGGGACTGCTTGAGTGACTCCTTCGCGATCTCCTTTTCCCGATCGGCGGTGATCATCGTTTTGTTCGTCTCGGCTTCAAGGAGCGACTTGTTGATCTCTTGAAGCTTGGTCACCCGCTCTTCCGGGGTTTTCGGCTTATCCTCGGGTTTCGGTTCTTGCCAGACGAACTGGAGCAGGAAGTCGGTTCGCGTGTGCTTGACCAGCTTCTTGGCCTCTTGCCCCGCCATCCCGCCATAACCGCTTCCCATCCCGGGCATCATCCCAGGCATCATCCCGGGCATCATCCCGGGCATCATCCCTTCGCCGCCCATCATGCCGCGGCCACTGCTCATTCCCCCTTCCATACCGGGCATCATGCCGGGCATCCCGCCCATTCCGGGCATCATGCCGCCTTCGCCCCCCGCGGTGGCGGTGACGGCCGGCTTCGCACGGTCGAGAATCGGGATGGTCGTGCTCGCCAGACCGTTGGTCATGCTCGCCTTTTCGTTGGTCCATTCCGGGTCGGGAAGGGCCCAGGCGACGGTCGGGTGATGGATCCCATAGAGCCGCAGGTCGGCAGCGTTCAGCTTGGGAAGGATCTTCTTGATGATGAACAGGACCGGACCGTGGTCGGTGCGGAGCAGGCTGTTTTCAGGGATCTTCAGTTCTTTGGCGTCAGGGTAGGGATTGTAGTGGTGGCCGATGACCTGGATCACCCAGCCCGGGCCGGTGGGGGGCTTGGCGCGATCGAGCTGGTGCATCATGTCCTTGCCGACTTTGGTCAGCCCCGTCGGAGCCGGAGCGTTGAACCACTCGGTATCGAGGTCTTCACGCCAGGCCGGCTTGATGGCGTCGATATGGACGCGGAGCCGATCGAGCCGGCTCTCGTCGGACGGCTTGTTGGGATCGAGCTTATAGTCCCGAACCGGGTCGGGCAGGTGGTCGTTGACGATCTTGAGAAAGTCGGGCCACTTGGCGCGATCGGTCGTGCCGGCGACCAACTTGTCACCCTCGTCGAACTTGGCCTTCCACTCGGCCTTGGCCGCGTCGAACTCGGAAGCGAAGCCGGCTCCCTTGGTAGTCGTGCTCTTGGCTTGAGCGACCGCGTCAGTGAACGGCTGAGTGTTGACCTTGGCCAGGACCCGGTAGTCGCCCAGGAACAAGGCCGAGAAGCCAAGCATCAGCAGCGCCGACGCCGCCAGCGCCCACGGCTTCTTGGCCCGGATGATCCGGATCTGCTCGATCTCGGGGGGAGCAGGTTCGTGCGGAGTGGGCTCTTGCTCAACCCCTGGAGTGCCAGGCCGTAGACGACGCCGAACGACGGGAGGTTTTCCTGGAACTGAGGGGAAGTCTTGACGTCGTCGCCGGCCAGGCGGATGAACGACTCCAGCTTCTCAACCTCATGGCTCAGGTTCTGCTGCAGGAACTTCTGAAGCCCGGGGAGCTTGAACCCGTTGCCCAGGCCGACCACCTTGGCGATCTTGGCGTTTCGGTTGACGCTGCCGTAGAAGCCGATCGAGCGGTTGATCTCGCTGGCGAAGTCGTTGAACACGCCACGCATCGCGGTGAAGATCGACCGCGGGTCGGGGGCCTTGGTGGCGTTCCGCTTCAGGTGCTCGGCCTTGGCGAAGGTGAGCTTCAATTCCTTGGTCAGAGCGCGGGTGAAGTGGTTGCCGCCGATCGGCACGTTCCGCTGCCAGATTCGGATGCCGTCGGTGATGATCAGGTCGGTGTTATCCGCGCCAATGTCGATCAGGACGATCGACCCCTTCTCACCCCCCGACTTGGCCGGCGGCTTGGCCTCGCCCGCTTCGCCCTCGGCGCCCTCGGCCGCCGGTTCCGCCCCCGGGAAGGCGGGGGGAGGCCCCTCCTTGATCTGGTCGAACGTGATGTAGTTGTACAGCGCGATCGGACCCATCTGGACGATGTCCACCTCGATTCCGCAGACGCGGAACGGCAGAATCGCCCGATTGATCTGGTCGCGCTTCATGGCGAAGAGACCGACCTCGGCCATCGTGAAGTCTTCGTCGGCATCCGCGTCCTCGTCGCCGATCTGCTGGTAGGCCCAGACGACCTCCTCCAGCGCGAACGGAATCTGCTGCCGCGCCTCGAACTTGACGATGTCGGGGATCCGCTTCTTCTCGACCGGCGGAAGTTTGATGAATTTGACCAATCCGGCCTGACCCGGCACGGAGATGGCGACCTTGCAACCTTTCAGATCGTTGCGTTCGAGGAAGGTCTCAAGGGCCTCGCGAACCAGTTGATCGGGATCCGCGTCCGGTTGGCTGAGGATCTTGGGATATTCCACGTAATCGAAGGCTTCGGCCACCACATGATCGGGCGTTTCGCCCGGCACCAGCTTTAGCGCTTTCAGTGCGGCCTGGCCAACGTCGAGCGCCCAGACGGCCTGGATCTTCGCCATGCGGTCAGTCTCCTGTCGCGCCCCCGGGGGGCCCTATCGCAAGTTGTTTTGATCGGTTGTGGTGCAAACTCAGAATCCCGACCAGAAAAGGCCGGGAGCGGCTGTGCCATGTACGTCGAGCCCGCTTCCTTCAGAAAAATGCCTCACGCTAGCACAGGGGCGAACCCAGCGTCAACGCAATGCAAAAAACCCGCCGCTCCGGTTCATGGAACGGCGTAAGGTCTGAAGGTCGACCGGGATCGGCGGGGCATCCGTCAGGTGGCGGCTCCATGGAAATTGGACGCCCACCGTGGCGGATAGTTCCCGAGGCTTGGAAATTGACCGGGGGCCGGAACCTTGACCGGTTCGCTTCTTCCGCTCGGATCGCTGTAGTTTAACATACGATGGGGCGCGCGGCGCGGTTCGCGCCCATTCGGCCGTCGGTTCAGCCCGGGCGTGCGATTTCTCGCCAATCCGCCCGAGCCGTTCGTGAGAACCGGCCACGCAAATCGGGAAGGGGGGGAACGCTTATCGTCGTGCGCGGCTGCGCTTGCCGGTGGCCGTGGCGGGAGCGGGGGCTCGGCCGCCCGCGGGCGCAGCCGGCTTCGAGCCGGGGACGGTCCGTTTGACCGGATGATCGGCGTACTGGTCGGGTCGACCGGGGGCCGATCCCTCGACCGTCTCGATCTTGAGGTCGTCGAAATAGGCATCGCCGAATCCGGCCAGGCCCAGGGTCACGGTCATCACGCCATCGGCCGGTACCCGGCGGAAGAGGACCACCTTGGAGAACTTGGGGATCGAGCCATGATTGCGGAATTGCAAGGTTTCGCCACCGATCGAGTCGGTGATGATGATCCCGCCCTGGCCCGGGGTCGAGGGGTTCGACTTCTGGACGAGCACTGAGATCCGCAGGAACTGTCCGGCCGTGACTCGGATCGGTGGGGTTCGGATGGCCGCGGCCGGGAAATCGAAGAACGGCGCGAATGAGTCGATCGACCGATTCTCGGCCGGTTTGACCGTCATCTTCAGGAACCGCTGGTCCGGATCGTCGTCGCTGGGGACCGTCGAGACGTGTGAGGTGATCCCGTCGAGCTGGTAGCTCTGGTTGATCCAGCCCGACGACTCAAGCGCGGAGTGGTTGTCGAACGACCCCCCCTTCACGAGGTTGGCGCCGAACGATCGGGCCATCCAGTCGAGCCAGATATAGTGTTGGGGCAGGGTGTAATAGCTCACCAGCGGCGGGCTGGCCAAGGGCATCAGGTACATGGGCGTCCGATTCCTGGCGACCTCTTGTTCCGCCTTGAGCTCATCAACACTCATCCGCCCGCGGCGGGTCGGAGCGGGCTTGGGCGGTTCGGGATTGACCAACTTGG
Organism: Singulisphaera sp. GP187; assembly: GCF_900129635.1. Taxonomy (GTDB): domain Bacteria; phylum Planctomycetota; class Planctomycetia; order Isosphaerales; family Isosphaeraceae; genus Singulisphaera. The sequence continues at coordinate 1,270,086 of NZ_FSRB01000001.1, forward strand.
CCATATCGGCATAGCCCTTCGACCACTGCGCAAACATCAGGTGGCGAAGCGTTCGGCCCGCCCGTCTGGCTTCGGACCAGGCCAGGGGGTATTCCATCCGCTCGAAGTTTTCCTGGGCCGTTTTGATCATCGAGTCAGCCAGCTTCAGAAGCTTTTCTTCTTCGTTGGGGGGGCGGGCTCCCACCGCCAGTCGGGGAATTTTCGGGTCGTTCGGGTCGTAGAGGGAGTGGCCATCGGCAACCAGGCGGTTGGTGGTCTCCTCGACCATTTTCAGTTGAATTCGGGCTTGCTCGATCGCGAGTTGGCAGGCGCGAGGGCGGACGCCACTGATCGCGTCGAGGAGTCGATCGGCCATGCCGTGGTCGGTCGTCACCAGGATCAGGCTGGTGCAGCTGAAATCGGGCAGGGTGATTCGGATCCCGCCCGGCACGCGCACACGCTGTTCGATCGCCTTGACGTCCCCCGGGCTGATCTCGAACGCCTGGGCCGATTCGGGGGCCTGGATGGTGATATTGAGGTTGTGCTTGGCCATCTGGGAGGGTTGAAACTGCGCCCCACCGGCGAAGTCGGTGACCAGGAGCAGCATCGCCTTGTGGTCGAGCGTACCGATCCCGGCCGCCTTGATACTCGGGTGTGGCCTCATCTCTTTGGTTTTGGCGACCTGCAAGGTGGGCGAGCTTCCCAAGGGAGGGAGCACGGGGGGATCGGGATCGTAGGTGTTGTAGAGCGGAATCACACCCTTGCCGTTGGCCAGGATCGACTCGCAGAGGTCGATCTCTTCGTTGAGAAAGGCCATTTCGATCAGGAGCGCTCGTCCTTCGTCGGTTGTTAGCCCCGCATCTCCCCGATAACCGATGCCTCGGTAACCGGCGGCCAAGGCGAGGTACGTGTTGAGTCGGAGTTGTTCCGGCTGAACGCGTGGCCTGCCCCAGGACGGCGGTTGGTCTTGGCCCCAGATCGAGGTCTGGACCGAAAGCGGGGCGGTGGCCGGAAGCCACGCGAAGTAGAGCCCTTCCTGATTATCCAGGGCCGTGAGGTCGCGCCGTTGCTTTAAGAAGTTGTAGGTGTCCGTCGGCTCCTGCGCGGAGCCCCAGGCATTGGGGCTGATCGCCATGATCGAGAGCCGCTTATGATCTCTGGCAAACAGCCGATGCTCACCGTCGACCTCGGCGGTTGTCAGATGAGAGATGTTCTGGGGAAGCTTCCGGATGCCGGCCACCGTGGCCCGGATCCGCTCGAGTTCCAGCTTACGCGCCTCGAGATCGATGGCGCTGCCCAGGTGGCTCCCCAGGTTCCAGAACGCGACGCTGTCGCGGAACGGAAAATCCTTGGCGGCGGCGACCATTCGCTCGGATTCGATCGGTTTCCCTTCGAGCGTGGCGTCGAGGCCGGGCATCAGCAGGAAGCCCCACTTCACCGCCTCTTTGATCCGCACCGGATCGGTGTCGACCTTCACGGCGAGCACGTCGAATCCATGATGGCTGAGTTGAGCGACGTCGGCTTCAGGCGCGTCGATGGCCGTGATGAGCCAGTCGTAATCCCGATTGTCACTCCCGCGACGCAGGAGCTTGTTCATGTTATCGAGTTTGACGCGCGCTGCGCTCGGTGCCTCGGACTTTGGAGTTTCGGGATTCGATTCCGACTCGGGCAAGGTCGGGCTCGGGGGCGCTGGTTTGTTGTGCGCGGCCACCGTGTCCGGGGGGACGGGGGAGATCGCCAGATCGTCGAGGAAGACCTCGGTTTCCCCGGCGCCCCCGAAGAGGTTCACCGCCACCCGTTCGAGATAGGCCCCCTCGATGTCCACCAAACGACTGGTGGACGCCCGGAGCACCCGCGCCTGGCGCTCGATCGACGGGCGCAGGTTCGTCAACTCGATCCGCTGCCAGCGATCGCTATTCTCGTAACCGGTCCCGGAGATCATCACGAAGGACGGTTGACCCGTGTTCGGGTCGATGTCCTTGGGCAGGACCACCCGGCCGTAGATTCGGACGCCGACCCGGTTGGAGCGGACGAACAGTTCGACCTTCAGATTCTCGCTGACGACGACCTTGGGGAGGGGATAGCTATAGTAGAAGGAGCTACCGACCCCGGCGGTGAAGTGGAACCGCTCCGAGGTCTGGCCGGTGTGCGCCGCGCGACTCGAGCGCTCGTGCTCCTGGAGATTGATCGTGGCGTCGGTCTGCTCCTGACGCCAGACCGGCCTCGGCGTCTCGAATCCGTCCCGGAGGATCTCGCCCGGCTCATCCGCGCCCCGAAGCCAGGCCGCCGAGACCGAGATCAAGGCGGTCGATACCAGCAGGACGACCCTCGTTCGACGGAAACTCATCGCCGTGACCTCCATGTCTCAGCTTCCAACCGGCGCAAACCAGTCCGTTCCTAGACTTGGACGCCAAAACCTATCCTAGAGTTGGACGCCTGATCCTAGCGGGATCGTCCAAAGCCGGGAAGATCAATGCGTTAACCCGTCATTCCGCTGCCCAGGTCTTCGTAATTGTTAAACCTCGCTTAAATTGCCAAATTCCGACGATCGGTACGCTTTAGCCAAAACGACGTGGTAAGTTAAGGGTAGCACCTTTGATGAGGAACATCGATGATCGACCTATCGACGAGGTCCGCTCAGCCGTCGAGCGACCTTCTGCCGAGTGAACTTTTGCAGTTGCGGGATCTGGTTCAAACCCAGCCGGCAGGCGTCCGCGCTGAGTTGGAGCCGCTCCTGGACGATGTCCTGGAACACGCCCTGTTTCGCGGCCGGATCCTTTCGGTCGCCCGTGACGCCCTGGAGCGTCTGAGGCTCGACCTCGACATGGCCCTGTTCGATCTCGACGCCACCCGCCGCGAACGCGAAGCGCTTCGCGAATTGCTCGGCGATCGGAACTGAACCCTCACGTCAACTCCATTCGACGCGGCCAGGGACGGCCGAGCGTTGGGACTCCTCAGTCCCCCCAAGAATGCAGACAGGTTGCCCGCGGTCGCCGATCCACGGAACCGCGGTGGAACCGTACTCGACATTAGCGCCCGCGGGTGCGGGGCAACGCGAGCCAGGCGGTGACAACCCGGCCCACTTCCACCATGCTGGCCCCCGAGCAATTTTCCGGGAGGTCTTGCGCGGTGTGCCAGTACGGATAGTCGAAGTCGATCACGTCGATCGTGGGGATTCCACCGTTGTTGAGCGGCAGGTGATCGTCCATCACCGCGCGGCCGACCCGATTGCGGAACGCGGTGGCCTTCAACTGCCGCGCCACGGCCCAGACCTCCTTGACGAGCTTCGGGGCGAGGTTGAGGCTGTGCGGCTCCTGCTGGATCTTCAAGTTCTTGCCGCCGACCATGTCGAGCACGAGTCCGGCTTCGTACTCGAAGTCGGGATGACGGCCCTCCACGCCTTCGACATAGACCCGCGCGAACTCCTTGGAACCGAGGAAGTATTCGCCGTCCCGGCCGTAGACCAGCTCCTCACCGTCGAAGAGGACGAGGTCGATCCCCCAGGACGTGGGCAAGGTCTTCAAATGGTGGGCGATCTCCATCAGGAGTGCGACTCCCGAGGCGCCGTCGTTGGCGCCGATGAACGGAACCGACCGCAAGGCCGGGTTCGGCTCCTCGTCGGGGAAGGGGCGGGTATCGTAATGGACCCCGATGACCACCCGCTCTTTCCGCTCGGGATGCCACGAGCCCACCAGGTTGGCCATGGCGACTCGCTTTCCGCTCTTCGGATCGACGCCGGTGAACGGCTGCTCGACGACCTTGGCACCCATCTTCTGGAAGTGGGCTGAGACCAGGGCCCGCTGCTTGGTGTTCGCGGCCGAGCCCGCCGGACGCGGGCCGATCGCGCAGATTTGGGTGAGGTATTGGTACGCCCGGTCGCCGTCGATCGGCGCGGGGACCGGCGTCGGCGCGGCTTCGGCTGAGGTCGGGCGGATCCGTTGCGAAAACGGCAAGGCCACGGCGAAAACCAGCCCGATCAGAACCAGGATCGCAAGGGGTGCGGTAAGGATCGGCATGGGAAGCCATCGAAGGAACTGAGGGGGGCGCCGCATCGGCTCGACTCCTGGAAAGGAAACGGGTGGCTGCCCCCATCATACGGGGGCGGTCTTAGCGTGTCAGGCTCGGAAACTCGCGGAGCAGGGCGGCGAGCCGCTCCATCGGCAAGCCGACCACGTTCGTGAAGCTTCCCCGGGCAACCGAGACGAATGGGTCGCGGTCCTGAACGCCGTACGCTCCCGCCTTGCCCGCCCATCGGTTCGAGTCGAGGAACGCGCGGCGCTCGGCATCGTCGAGTACCCGGAACCGGACCACGCTGACCTCGACCGCGCCCACCCACTCATGGCGCTCGGCGCGGTAGAGGCAGACCCCGGTGAGGACTTCGGTATCGCGCCCTTCCTGGAGCCGGATCATCCGCTCGGCGTCGGCCCGGTCCAGCGGCTTGTTGAGTATCTCGCCCTCGACCGCGCAGGCGGTATCGGCCGCCAGTACGAGCCCCTGACCTCGCCGTCGCGCCACCGCCGCTGCTTTCCGCCAGGCGAGCATCGCCACGTAGTCGACCGCAAGGGTGCCGGGCGCGGGATCGGGTTCGTCGAAGTCGGACGGGTCGACCTCGATGGCAAAGCCGGCTTCCGTGAGAAGTTGCTTTCGCCGGGGTGACGCACTGGCCAGGATCAAGGGAACGGTTGTGGGCATGCGCGGCGACTCGGAGGACCTACGGTTGGGGGTTGGCGATCGTATCGCCGGTGGACCCTTGCCAACAAGCGAGAAAGAGACGACTTTCTGAAGTCAGTTCGTGTTCGCCGGCTGAGGAGATTCGCGATGTGCCTTCGATCCTGCCTCTGTTGCTTCCTTTTCGTCCTGATCGCCTCATCGTCCCATGGCGACTCGGGCGATGGGAATCGCTTGACCTACCTCGAGGAGCGCAACCCCTATTACGTCGGTCTCAAGTTCCCCAAGCTCATCACTCCGCAATGGGTGGGCGAAGCCGGAGTTGAGGCGGTCGTGGTCCTGGCGATCGACGACCTCAAGGATAACGTGCCGGTCTACGAAGCCTATCTCCGGCCGATCCTCGACCGACTCAAGCAGATCGACGGCCGCGCCGGCCTGAGCATCATGACCTGCAAGGCCGACGGCGCAGACCCGAGGGTCCAGGCCTGGCTCGCGGAAGGGGTCAACCTCGACGTCCACACCCTGACCCACCCTTGCCCGTTGCTCCAGAAGGACGACTTCGCCGCAGCCCAGGACACAGTCCATGGCGGCGTCGACCTCTTGAACGGAATTCGCGGCAACAAGCCCGTGGCGTTTCGGATGCCTTGCTGCGACTCGCAGAATACCCCGAGCCCTCGGTTCTATGCCGAGATCTTCAATAAGACGAGTCCGGGCCGGCACTTCCTGACGATCGACTCGTCGGTCTTTCAACTCTTCACGCCCGATGACCCCTCGCTGCCGCGCGAACTGGTGCAGGATCCCGACGGCCGGGAGCGGTTCCGCAAGTACATCCCGTTCCCTTCGTTCACGAACTACGTCGAAAACTATCCTTATCCCTACGTGATCGACAAACTCTGCTGGGAGTTCCCGTGCAGCGTTCCGAGCGACTGGGAAGCTCAAAATCTTCAAAAACCGAACAACCCCAAGACGGTTGAGGATATGAAGGCGGCCCTTGATGCCGTAGTTTTGAAGCAAGGGGTCTTCAACCTGGTCTTTCATCCCCACGGCTGGATCAAGTCGGAGCAGGTCGTCGAGTTGATCGACTACGTGGTGGCCAAGCACGGCAAGAAGGTCAAGTTCCTCAATTTCCGCGAGGCCCAGGAGCGGCTCGACAAGAACTTGCTCGGGGGCGAGTCGCTCCGCGCACCCAATGGGCAAGACAATGGCGTGCGCGTGCTCGACCTCGATAATGACGGGTTCCTTGATGTCGTGATCGGCAACCATAAAACACGGGAAACCAGGCTCTGGATCCCGAGTGAGCAGCGCTGGAAGGTTGGCCGTTTCCCCATGTCAGTGGCCAACACCACGAGCCATTTTGGGGTTTTTAACAAGTTCTTCGTGAATTGGGGCCTCGTTCAATTAAAGTATGTGCAATTTGTGCTGTCTCATCATGACGCCGGCGTGAGATTTGGCACCTTTGGCCCCCACGCCCTGACGTTCATGGTGGCGAGAGCGGAACCCCAGCCCCTCAGTGTTGTCTTCCAAGCCGTACGCCGAACCTTGCTGTCGATCGTGGGTCCGAGAGCGACGGAAGAAACGGTCAGCCTGTTTCACGACGGGCAATGGACCGAAACCAAGAAGGGGGGGACGCTCCCCGACCTGAGTCGCCTGGCCGTGGAGAATCGTCCCGTCTTCACAAGCCGGGCCGGTGTCGATCGCGGAGTGAGGCTTCGGGATCTGAACCATGATGGGACGACGGAGGTGATCGTCTCGAACCCAACAGAGAATGTGGTTCTTTCCTGGGATTTCGCCGGGATGCAGTGGGAACGCCTTCCCTTTGCGTTGCCTGATTTCGCACGGATCGTCGATGGTTCGGGACGCGACGCGGGGCTCCGATTTGTTGATATTGATGAAGATGGTGATGTGGATGTGATTGCCTCGAATGACGATGGGTTCACGATTCAACTCTACCGGGACCAACCGGAGGTTGGCGCCTTTTTTGGCTCCAACTGGAAGAATTCGGGCTGGATCCGTAACGTCATGAACGGCCCAGCCCAGGCGGCCGGCGCCATGCCCAAGATTGTGTCCGGGGGGAAAAATCTCGGGGCCTGGGTCCACTCGCGCCACCTCTGGTGGCAGAACGAGGCGACCGCCAAGCTTCCCAACCTCGTCGATCGTCGCGCGTTCAACGACCTTCTCCAAGGGGTGGAGTCGAAGGCGAAATCCCCCGAGGCCTCGCGGCGCTCGATCCGGGTCAATCCCGGATTTGCCGTCGAGCTCGTCGCCAGCGAACCGTTGGTGGAAGACCCGATCGCGTTCGATTGGGGGGCCGACGGCCGGCTCTGGGTTCTCGAGATGGGCGACTATCCCCTAGGCCGCGACGGCAAGGGAAAAGCCGGCGGAGTGATCCGCACGCTCGAGGACACCAACGGCGACGGCCGGTACGACAAGGCGACCCTCTTTCTGGATGATCTCGCCTATCCGAGCGGTCTACTTCCCTGGCGCAACGGGGTTTTGGTCGCCGCCGCTCCGGACATCTTCTATGTCGAAGACCGTGACGGTGACGGCAAGGCCGATCACCGCGAGGTTCTCTTCACCGGCTTTCGGGAGGGGAATCCGCAGCACCGGCTCAACGGGTTCGAGCTTGGCCTCGACGGCTGGGTCTACGGGGCCAACGGGGATAGCGGTGGCGAGGTCCGCTCGATCAAGACGGGGGCCACGGTCAACATCAACGGCCGTGACTTCCGGTTCCAGCCCGACGACGGCCGGTTCGAGGCCGAGAGCGGCCCGACCCAGTACGGCCGGCATCGCGATGACTGGGGAAACTGGTTCGGCAACAACAACCCGAACTGGGCCTGGCACTTCGTCCTCGCCGACTCCGACCTGCGCCGCAACCCTCAGTTCGCCGCGCCTGACCCGAAGCAGATGCTCGAGGCGGATAATAAACTTTACCCCGTGAGCCGGACCTTGGCCCGGTTCAACGAGCCGCATTCGGCCAACCGGGTGACTTCGGCCAACAGCCCCACCCCGTATCGCGACGACCTGTTCGGCCGCCATTTCGAGAGCAGTCTCTTTGCCAGCGATCCGGTTCACAACCTCGTTCACCGGATGATCCTCGAACCGGATGGGGCGACGTTCGTCGGGAAACGCGGACCCGACGAGGCCGAACGCGAATTTCTCGCCTCGACCGACAACTGGACCCGGCCGACGATGCTCAAGACTGGGCCGGACGGAGCGCTCTGGATCGCCGATATGTACCGCGCGGTGATCGAGCATCCCGAATGGATTCCCGATGATTGGGAAGCCAAGCTCGACCTCCGCGCCGGCAGCGAGCAGGGGCGAATCTATCGTGTTCACCCGGTGGATCAGAAGCCTCGACCGATCGCCCGGCTCGATCGGCTCGATACCGCGGGGCTGGTCGCCGCACTCGACAGCCCGAGCGGCTGGCAGCGCGACACCGCGCAGCGACTCCTGCTCCACAAACGCGACCGAGCGGCGGCCGAGCCGTTGCGCACGCTCGCGGCCAAGAGCACCCGGCCGAAAACCCGCTTGCAAGCGCTCTGGACCTTGCAAACGCTCGAGGAACTGACCGCCTCGACCGTGATCGGTGCCCTGTCCGACCCTCATCCCCAGGTGCGCCGCAATGCGATCAAGGCGGGCGCGGGGCTGCTGAAAACCGCTCCCGAACTCGGAGAGGCGATGCTTCGCCTGACCGGCGATCCTGATCCCCAGGTCCGGTTCCAGCTTGCCTTGAGCCTGGGTGATTGGCCTGACCCGCGCGCGGGGCGGGCCCTCGCCACCTTGATCCAGCGCGACCCCGGCGATCGCTGGCTCCGCGCGGCCGTGCTCAGTTCGGCTGCGCCTCATGTCGGTTCGATCATCACCGCACTCTTTGAGAACGCGAAGGCCGAGGCTCCCCCCACGGCGATCCTCGACCCGCTCTTCGCCCTGGCCGCGACCGCAAAGGACCGCGAAGGTCTCGCGCCCCTGGTGGAGACCTTGAGCACGCCCGCGGGGCAGGGGGGCGAGTTCGCCTCCTGGCAGTTCTCGGCCCTGGCAAGCTTGCTCGATGCCTCGGCCCGTGCCCGAAAGCCCATTGCCGAGGCCGACCTGAAGCGATTCGGGCCGATCCGGGAGGCGGCTCGCGGTCGCGCCGGCGATGACAAGGCCGGTGAAGAGGATCGACTGGCGGCGGTTCGGTTGCTCGGCCGTGACAAGGAGTCAGAAGCCCTCGATCGCGCCTGCCTGGTCGGCCTGCTTCGTCCGCAAGTCTCCGGAGGACTTCAGCAGGCTGCCGTGGCCGCCCTCAGCCGAGGCGACGACCCGAAAGTGCCCACGATCCTGATCGACGGCTGGAAAGGACATTCACCGCAACTTCGAACCGCGATCCTCGACACGCTCCTGAGCCGTGACCCTTGGACCAAAACCCTGCTCTTCTCGCTCGAGGACAGCTGCTTGCCCCCCGCCGAGATCGGACCCACGCACCGTCGCAGGCTCCTGAGCCATCGTGATCCCGCGATCAAGGCCCGCGCAGAGGCCCTTTTCTCGCGTGAGACGAGTACCCGGCAGGAGGTTATTGCCGCATACCAGACGGCCACGACCTTGCCAGGCAACGTGGCTTCCGGTGCCGCCTTGTTCAAGAAAGTCTGCGTGACCTGCCATCGGCTCGGCCAGGAGGGAGCCGAGGTTGGCCCTGACCTCGCGGCCTTGACCGACAAATCGCCCGGAGCTCTCCTGGTGGCGATCCTTGACCCCAACCGGGCTTTGGAAGCGAAGTACGCCAACTTCACGGTCCAGACGACCGACGGCCGCGTCTTGACCGGTCTGATCGCCAGCGAGACCGCGACGGCCGTGACGCTCCGACGCCAGGAAGGCAAGGAGGATATCCTGCTGCGTGCGGAGATCGAGGAGATCGCGGCCTCCGGACAATCGCTGATGCCCGAAGGCTTGGAGAAGGACCTCAAGCCGCAGGATGTTGCCGACTTGCTCGCGTTCCTGGGGACGACCGGTCCCCCGCCGAAGCAAGTCGAAGGCAACCGGCCGGAACGGGTGGCGCCTGGACCCGACGGAACGATCGCCCTCCGGGCCGAGTCGGCCGAGCTTTATGGCGACACCCTCACGTTCGAGGCCAAGCACAAGAACCTCGGTTATTGGGGACGTCCTAGCGATCGCGCGGCCTGGCAGTTCGTGACCGAGCGACCTGGCCGCTACCGCGTCTGGATCGACTGGGCGTGCGAGAATGGCTCGGCAGGCAACAAGCTCTTGCTCGAACTCGGCACGCAACGGATCGAGCAGCCCGTCGAGGGGACTGGCGACTGGGACACCTATCAGTCGGCCAACATCGGCGAGTTGACGCTCGCCCCAGGCGTCCATCGGCTCGAACTTCACTCCGCGGGGCCTGTCAAAGGGGCCTTGTTCGACCTCCGTTCGGTCGAGCTCCGCCCGGTTCCGGACACCGCCAAGCCCACTCCAGCGGGAACGTGCTCCAACCCATAGGAGGTCGTTGCAGCCTCTTTGGGTTGGATGGAGACTGAACTTGGCCCCGCAGCCTCACGACGTCAGGCTGCGGGGCCGTGCCAAATGGCATGCGTTGGGGATCGGTTCCGCACGAAGCGATTGACCACTCACGGCTCTTTTTTTCCGGCTGGTCGCTGGCTCGCCTCGATCCGTTCGATCAGCCGGGACTCGACGCGGAGGATCTGCTCCCGGATCGTCAACTCGGCACGCTCGATCCGGACGTCGGTCAAGAGGACCGCGGCGAGGATCAGCAAGGCGAGGCCCGTGGCCAAGATTGGCATCCCGGCCGCCTCCCGCCCGAGGCTCAAGGAGACCAGGGACAAGGCCATCACCGTGGTGAGGGTAAATCCAAACGCCATGCGCGCGGCCAAGGTCCGCTGAGAAATAAAGCTTCCTCTCCCTCGGGTGAGAATCCAGGTGGCCAATAACGTCCAACTGAGGCCGAAGCACGCGAAGAGGGCGAGCAGCCGTCTGACGGCGACGGGCGTTGTCGCCGGCTCGGTGAAGGCGAGTGACCCACAGACCAGGCAGGCGATGAGGCCGGCGACGCCCACGGCCACGAACGGGACCAGTCGTGACCCGGACAGTTGAGTCTCCCACTGCGAATGGAGCTCGGCCTCATGGCGCTGTTGGATGGCCGGGTCGGGCGAGTCGAGACCAAGCAAGCGCTCGCCCAGTGCGTCGTTCGGGTCGGTCATGACCGTTCTCCTTGTCGTTCGAGAATTTCACGGAGGGATTTCTTGGCCTTGAAGAGCCGGGACTTGACCGTGCCTGGTGGAATGCCGAGCACTTCCGCCACCTCGTCGATGCTCAGGTCCCGGAGGAAGAACAGGGTGAGGACCTCTCGGTCGACGCGCGGGAGCTGGGCGAGCCCGTGATAGACCAGCTCGGCGTCATCGACGGAATCGCACTCAGGCTCTTGGGTCGACTCGACGCGCTCGGCGGCGTCGAGGATGCGGTCGCGGGCATACTCCTCACGGTGGTGGCTCATCACCGTGTTGCGGGTGACGGCATAGAGCCAGACCGGCAGTCGGCGCGGGTCGCGCAATGAGCGGATTCCCCGCAGGACTTGGAGCCAGACCTCCTGGAGGATCTGCCAGACGTCCTCTTCGTTCGCCACCAGCCGTCGGACATAGAAGAAGAGCTTGCGTTCCCAGTCGCGAACCAATTCCTCGAAAGCCGCGGGCTCCCCACGTTGGCAGCGCAGGACGAGGAACTCGAGTTCATGAGCTTGTCGGGTCGTGGGCACTGCCGGTTTCCCCCTTGGCCTGGTCACCATTCTCTAGTCGAGAAACCGGCCAGTCCGGTTCATCGGGGTGGAGGGGTATTTACTGCGGACCCGGAGTCGAGTAACTTAAACCCCTGTTCGCTCGCCAACGACGATCCTGTCGACAAATGCGATCTCTGCGGTTCTTGCGGGGTGGGTTTAACGATTCCCCCGTTGGGAACACCCGTCGCACAGGACCAGCGTGGGCGAGCCGCTTGACATCCACGATCGATTGGGCGACCCTACGATTCGGCCTTGACGTGCGCAAAAGCGCCGATAAGATAGTCGTTTCGCACCAAGTTAGGGCGCTTTTCGAGCTCGACGTCTGTTAGGTAGCCCACGTTCATGAATTGTTATCAGGCGAAGGCGGGTGAGCTTACAAAGAGCTGGTACGTGATCGACGCGACCGATCTGGTCGTGGGCCGACTCGCCGCGCAAATTGCGCCGATCTTGATGGGCAAGCACCGCCCCACGTACACGCCCCACATCGACACCGGCGACTTTGTCATCGTGACTAACGTTGACAAGGTGGTGTTCACCGGCAAGAAGTGGCAGCAGAAGTCCTATCAACGCTACTCGGGACATCCCGGCGGTCAGAAGGACGAGGTCGCGTGGAAGCTGTTCCAGCGTCGACCCGAGCGAATTCTGCAGCTCGCCGTTCAGCGGATGATGCCCAAGAACAAAATCGGCCGCCACATGCTCGGGAAGCTCAAGCTTTACGCCGGCTCCCAGCACCCGCATCAGGCGCAGGCTCCGCTACCCCTGGATGGCATCTTCGGCCGTCCGGCGCCCGCGGGTGGTCTGTTCGTCCCCAAGGCGATCCCTCAGGCCCCTCGAGTCAAAGTCGAGGCCCCGAAGGTTGAGGACACGCCGGCAACGGCAGCCGCCGAGCAGGTTTCCACGACGACCCCGGACGCGACTCCGGCGGCTGAGTGAACCGAGACGTCAACGCGACTCCTGAACATTGGTTGAATTAACGATCGGCTCGTGGCGCCTCTCGACGGACTGAGCGAGAGGTTCCAGACGCTATTGAGAGGACCGAAACAGCGATGGCCACTGCGGCACAACCCTTCATCTGGGGCACCGGCCGACGCAAGACGGCGGTGGCCCGCGTCCGGATCCGTGAAGGGACCGGCAAGTTCCTGGTGAACGACCTCGAGGTCGACGCCTACTTCGTTCTGGAAGTCCAGCGGAACGACGTCCGCGCTCCCCTCGTCCGCACCGAGATGTCGGACCGGATCGACGTTTTCGTCAACGTCAAGGGCAGCGGCAAGCATGGCCAGGCAGGCGCGGTGGTTCTGGGGCTGGCCCGTGCTCTCAAAGAGCACCGCAGCGACCTCGAACCCGTCCTCCGCGACCACGGCTTCCTGACGCGCGACGCCCGTATGGTCGAGCGTAAGAAGTATGGCCATAAGAAGGCCCGTAAGAGCTTCCAGTTCTCCAAGCGTTAATCGCAGGGTTTTGGAACAAAACGTTATCCGGCGTAAGCCCGTTTGGCTCGACCAAACGGGCTTACTCTATTTTAGTCGCCCATCCTTCCTCCTTTCGGTTGATTTGGGCGATCTGGCGATGGGGAAAAGGGGGCAGAGCATGGTCGAGGTGTCTCGTTCTTGGAGACAACCTGCGGCCGTTGCTGACCGCCCCCTCGGCTGGCTGGTCGCCTACCCGTTTGACGACGGCGCCCGGGCCGCTCCCTTCAGAGTTAAAAAGGCCATCCGGTTGGGATGGCCTCCTGGATCAACCTGGCGTCCTTACCGACTTGAGATGGGTCGAATTCACCGGTCCAGTGCCTTGTCGACGGCCTGCCCCGCCTTCTCGCCCGGACCGGCCGGATTCACGGCGTCCTTCACGTTTTGGACCCCCTGATCGAGATTCTCGCCGGCACGCTCGGCGGGGCCCTTGGACTCGCATCCGGTCCCGATGATGAGGGCAGGGACGAGGGCGAGAGCCAAGGCAAATGTCTTCGCGGATTGGATTGTCATGATTCATCCTGTATAGGGAAACGGTTGCAGGACAGCCGGAGTCGTTGGTTTCGCGAATTTCGCGGAGGTGCCGGGAATGGCTCGGCCGTTCAACGTCCGTGGCGGTATGGGGTGCGATCAGTTGCGCAGGGTTGAAACGCGGCGTACCCCCAGAATCGGGACGGGTTGGAGGAGCTCCCCCGCACCGATCAAAGAGCCGGCAATTACGGTGGCCATCGACACGACCATACCGAGCAAGGTCCACCACGTTGCCCGCCGGGTGCTATCCGCTGCGCGTCTGGCGGCCTCGCGAATCTCGGGCCTGTCGGCGAGTTCTCGTGCCTGGTCCTTGATCGAGGTCGGATCGTTACGCAGCCGGTTCACCCGTTCCTTGAATTCCGCCTGGGCCTTCTTGGCTTGATCCTCGCTGACTCCGGCTTTCTTCAGATCCTCAATGAACTGATCGCCCCCAAGTTCGGCGTCGTAACGTTGACGAAGTGCGTCCATCAAACCGGCCGCGGGTGGTCCATGCTCCGCGGCATCGCGGGTGATGGTATACGCCCCCGAGGAGGCCCCAACCATCGCACCAAATCCGGCCCGGATTCCGACGCTCAGCAGCCAGGCCATGCCCATGAAGAGGACGCCCCAAAGGATCATCCCATAAAGGACGGCCTCAAGCTTGCTCTCGCCGACCGCAAGCCGACTGGTCGCCCAGCCCCCGAAGAACATCGTCAACAGCAAGGTGACGATCGCATAGATCGCGGCCCCGGTTCCGGGAGTTGCGTCGGCGTGTCGCACCGCCACCTCGATTCCCAGGGCAATGCCCAGCATCGTGAGCATGAGGTAGATCGACAGTGCCACCATCGCACCCGCGGCAATGGCTCCCCAACTCACACGGCTCTTCACCGCCAGAAGGTCGCTGGCCCTGGGGGTACTGATCTCGCTCGCCATTTCATCGACTCCCCGGTGTAAGTCATTTCTTGCCGCTCGGCCACACCTAAGGCCGGTCGGCGTCTGCCTTCCGAAACCGCGTGTGACTTTGCAACGTGATCGTATCCTCGTTCCACAGATGCGAATCTTTGGCCAAGACGCTGGAAAATGAAAAATTTCTTTGAAAATTCGGGCATGTTTATGTCGGAAATCATCATGCCCGAGATCCCTGGGTCGTCGTGGCGTTTTATCCACCGCTGATGGCGATCCATGGGACACTTCCGGCCTGGCACACGGATTGCTCGGTTGTGACTTCCCGAGCCCCACCCACCCTCGAACGTGATCCGGTGTCGGTTCCATCCTGGAGGTCCAATGGCCAAAGCCCTCACGAGCCACCCGAAGAGTTCGGCATCGAAGCCCAGCCCGCAGGTTCATGCCGGAATGGGTGCGATTTTCCACGAGGGTTGAACGGCCTTCCGTGTCTGGGCACCTCACGCCGACAAGGTGTTTCTTACCGGCTCATTCAACAAATGGTCGGAGTCCGCCGCCCCGATGGTCGCTGAGGACGGCGGTTGCTGGTACGCGGACCTCGCCCAAGCCAAAATCGGCGACGAGTACCGCTACCTCATTCACAATCACAATGGCACGACGAAGCTTTCTCGAATCGATCCCTACGCGCGCGAGGTCACGAATTCGGTCGGCAATACGGTCATCTACGACCCCGATTTCGCGTGGGATGATGATCACTTCGTCATGCCTGGCTGGAATCAGTTGGTGATTTACGAGCTTCCCATCGGCACATTCAACGACAAGCCGGGGGGAGCACCGGGGACGTTTGCCGACGCCGAGAAGAAGCTCGAGCACTTGCAATCGATCGGCGTGAACGCTATCGAAATCATGCCGGCATCTGAATTTGCGGGCGATTTTTCCTGGGGCTACAACCCGGCCCACATGTTCGCCGTCGAGAGTTCTTACGACGGCCCACGAGCGTTCAAGAAGTTTGTCAAGCAGGCCCACAAGCTTGGGATCGCGGTGATCTTCGACGTCGTCTACAACCATTTCGGTCCCGGCGACCTCCACCTCTGGCAGTTCGACAGTTGGAGCGAGAACGGCCTGGGCGGCATCGACTTCTATAACGATTGGCGCTGTGAGACGCCCTGGGGGAATCGCCGGCCGGATTACGGACGCGGAGAAGTCCGCCAGTACATCCGCGACAAGGCCATGATGTGGATCGAGTATTTCTATGTCGATAGCCTTCGCTATGACATGACGCTCTACATCCGCCAGGTGCGTGCCGATGGCGATCCGGGGTGCGACCTTCCCGACGGCTGGGGTCTGGGCCAATGGATCAACGGCGAGATTGCCAGCCAATTTCCCGGCAAGATCACCATCGCCGAGGACTTGCAGAACAAAAGCTGGATCACCAAGGACGTCGGGGCCGGCGGTGCCGGGTTCGGTTCGCAGTAGGACGCGGCCTTTGTCCATCCGGTTCGAGCCGCGGTCACCACGCCCGACGACTCGCATCGCAACATGGGGGCGGTCCGCAACGCGATTACTCACGGCTACAACGGCGATGCTTTCCAGCGGGTCATCTACAGCGAGTCGCACGATGAGGTTGCCAACGGCAAGGCACGCGTGACCTCGGAAGTTGACGTCAACTCGGCCGAAAACTGGTTCGCCAAGAAGCGGTCGACGTTGGCGGCGGCCTTGGTCTTCACGGCACCAGGCATTCCCATGCTCTTCCAGGGTCAGGAATTCCTCGAATCCGGCTGGTTCCGGGATACCGTCCCGCTGGATTGGAAACTGACACGCAAGCACGAAGGCGTCGTCGACCTTTACCGCGACCTCATCAGCCTCTGCCTCAACAAGTCCGGGACGACCGCCGGCCTCTGCGGCCATTACGTCAACGTTCACCACATCAACGACCAAGACAAGCTAATCGCCTTCCACCGTTGGGAAAAGGGCGGGCCGGGCGATGAGGTGATCGTCGTCGCGAATTTCTCCGCGCAACCCCACCATCATTACCGGATCGGATTGCCCCATCCCGGCCTCTGGTCGTTGCGGATGAACAGCGACTGGAAAGGCTATTCGCCCGATTTTCAAGACTTTCAGAGCTTCGATATCAACGCACACGCAGGCGACCAGGACGGATACCCGAACTTCGGCGAGTTCTCGATTGCGCCGTACAGCTTCCTTATCTTCTCCCAGGGGACGGACTGAAATTTCCGATCGGCGAAGGAGTCATTCTTCACCTTTGCGGTAATCATCGGCGCACACCTTTCCCGCGGATGGGTGACAGGGCTGGCGGCGGAAGCAGGGTCAGTCAGTCTTGCAACCGAACCAATATCGATATGTGCGTCGAACAATCCCACTTCGAGGAGCGTAACGGTTGGCCTGAACCTCGGTTTTGGCACCACCCACGGGATTGGAACGGAACGTGTCAAACGGGGTCTCCCGCACTCTTGAAGATCGAACGCAACCAACTGGAACGATATTCCTTGTTTTACAGGGGTTCGCCAAGTTGTTCCGGGCCGGAGCAGGGCCGTGATCATCAACAGTGCGGGAGAACCCTTGTACTCGCTCAGTTCCAGCATCCTGCTTACCTTCCCGCAGTTGTCTGAGGTTGCCAATTCCTCTAGAATAGTCTAGACTAATCGTCATAACCAGCTTGGGAAAAGCCGGTTACGGCAAACGTAGCCAGCGAGGAGGGAACCATGACACAAACCGATTTCAACCATATCGTCGAAAGCCTCGGCGGCTTATCGCCGGAGCAAATGCGTCAGCTTCGTCGCGAATTAGACGGCAAGCTGGCCACGGTGGAGCAAAAACAGCCTGCCTGTGACGATCTCGGCTCGATTGGGGCGATGCGTGACGACGCCGACTTGCTCGACGCGGCCGTTGCCCATGCCATGAAAGTAAGGGAAGAGCGGCCTTGGAGGCTGTCGCCTGGTGAATAAGGCCCTGCTTGACACCGACATCTACTCCGAAGTGCTGAAAGCCGTAGACCAGAATGTCGCCAGGAAGGCCGCCGCCTACCGGAAGGCCCACGGACACCTGACGTTTTCGGTCATCACCGTCATGGAGGTGATCCAGGGCTTGCAAAGGGTTGGCGGCTCGAATCGCATTCAAACCTTCCGAAACGCCATTGCCCCAGAGGAGATCCTGCTGTTCGATCAGGATGCCGCCGATCTTGCTGGCCAGATCGCCGGTGATCTGGATCGCATCGGGCGGCCGATCGGCCGCTGTGACCCCATGATCGCGGCCGTCGCCATCACGCACGGCCTGGAGCTGGTCACAGGCAATACAGCCCATTACCAGCGTCTTCACCAGCTCGGCTATCGACTCACGCTGGTCAACTGGCGATAATCCACGGCTGGATCACAGGTTATCGGAGCCACGGTCATGACGTGTGTAATCATCAAGGCGTCTTATGATATTGCAGGTAGTGCGGATGTTGTTGGGGGTATCTGCGGGTCCGCGTTTTTTGCTTCGCGTACTCACGCGATTACTTGCAATCATGGTTTCACCCCGGGTGATTTGATCCCTAACGAAGAGGATTGTATCCAAAGTGCCGCGACGGCTCGTCATGACGTCGAAGCCCTGTTGGCTGCACTTTGGATACAATCCTCTTCGTTTGCAACGCCAATCCAAAGGAGCGATCCCATCCATGCTACCAGTGAACCGCGGCATCCAACGCACCACCAGTGACCAGGTTGTACCCCCCACCACCACTGACCACTTACTCTCCGAGGACGAGCGACTAAACGCGGTGCGGGACCGGGAAGCGGTCGAGGCTCTGGGCCGGGAGCTGGACCGGCGATTGATGCGACAGGCCATGTATCCCATCTACTACGATGCGGCCCGCAAGCAAGTCGCCGCCGGTGTCAGCCACGAGGCTATCCGGGCCGAACTGAACATTAGGCTTGCCGATATCGAGGATGAATTCGATGCGTCCGTCGCCCGCGAGGCTTACGAAGACGCCTTGGCGGATCGGCCGCAGCCGCTCGACGCGGAAAGCAACTCATGAGCACCGATCTGGTGAGCACGCCGTCTCACGCCATCGCCCGCCACAATTGAAGGGTCGAAGCCAAATTTCTCCATGGGTCTGGTGAGCACGCCGTCTCACGCCATCGCCCGCCACAGCGGCAGCCTGATCGTCCCGGCGATCGTCGCCGATGCCGGCGACCAGGCCGCCCGCCGCTTCGTCGAACTGTTCACCGCCACCATCCGCAACGCCAACACCCGCCAAGCCTAGGCCGGCCGTCCGCGATTTCTTCACCTTGTGCCAATTCCACTGCCTCGCCCTGCCCGCCCTCGAGCTGGTCCACGTCGCCGCCTCCATCGAAGCGATGACCACCAACCGATCAGTCTCACCGTCAAGCAACACCTGGCTGCAATTCAAGATGCTGTTCCTTGATCATGAGACCAAGGCCTTAATGACGGTGCCATGTACGTCAGTGAGTCGGAAGTCGCGACCTTGGTAGCGGTAGGTCAATCGTTCATGGTCGATGCCCAGGCAGTGGAGGAGTGTGGCGTGCAGGTCATGGATGTGGACTGGGTCGGAAACAATGTTGTAGCCGTAATCATCCGTCTCGCCATGGACGATGCCCGGCTTGATGCCGCCGCCCGCCATCCACATCGAAAAGCAGCGCCCGTGATGGTCTCGGCCGTAGTCGTCCACTTGCCCACCCTGACCGTAAACGGTCCGGCCGAATTCGCCGCCCCAGACGACGATGGTGTCATCGAGTAGCCCACGACGCTTGAGATCGGTAATAAGAGCCGCTTGGGGCTGGTCGATGTCGTGGCATTGCTTCGGGATGTTGGTGGGCAAGCCGCCGTGGTTGTCCCAACCTCGGTGGTAGAGTTGAACAAATCTTACGCCGCGTTCCACGAGCCGCCGCGCGAGCAGGCAATTTGCGGCGAATGTGCCCGGGGTCCGAGATTCCGGGCCGTAGAAGTCGAAGGTCGACTGCGTTTCCTGAGAGAGGTCCGTCAGCTCGGGGACCGAGGCCTGCATCCGGAAGGCCATCTCGTACTGCGCCGTCCTCGTTTCGATCTCGGGGTCGCCGTCTTCCTCGAACCCTTGACGATTCAAGCGGGCGATCCCATCCAGCATCGATCGGCGCAGCTTGCGATCGATACCGGGGGGGTCGGAGAGGTACAGGACCGCATCACGGCCGCTCCGGAGCTTGACACCTTGATGATTCGTCGGGAGGAAGCCGCTCCCCCAAAGGCGGTCGAGTAGCCCCTGGTTGGAGTCCTTGCCGCTGCCGTGTGAAATCATTACGACGAATGCAGGCAGGTCTTCGGTTTCGCTCCCCAAACCGTAGCTCAACCACGACCCCATCGAGGGGCGACCCGGTTGCTGTGCGCCGGTCTGGATGAAAGTGATCGCCGGATCATGATTGATGGCTTCGGTATGCATGGAGCGGACGATGCAGAGATCGTCAACGATTTTGGCGGTATGGGGTAAAAGCTCGCTCATCCAGGCGCCTGAGGCTCCGTGTTGAGCGAACTTGAACTTGGGAGCGATTACGGGAAAGCTCTTCTGGCTGGAGGTCATTCCGGTCAGACGCTGGCCGTGGCGGATCGAGTCCGGGAGCTCAGTCCCATGGAGCCGGGCGAGCTCCGGCTTGTAATCGAGCATTTCCAGTTGGGATGGGCCACCCGACTGGAACAGGTAGATGACCCGCTTTGCCCTGGGTGCGAAGTGCGGCAATCCAGTGGCTTGATCGAGCGCTCCCAGGCTCTCCCTCTGGAGCAGCGCGGCGAGTGCCGTTGCGCCGAGGGCTCCCGAGCTTCCTCGAAAGAAGTGCCGTCGCGTGATTCCGGCGCCGGCTGCGAAATTCTGTAGCGGACGCATCCACTCACCTTTTGCTAATGACTTCGTCCAGGTTCAGAATCGTGCTACAGGTGACGGTCCAGGCAGCAAGCTCCGCCGGTTCGATCGCCGGGTTCCGCGGCGATTTGCCGACAGTAAGCAGCGTTTCCGCCGCGGTCCTGTCGTTGCGGAACCGATCGAACGCTTGGTGATAGATCTCCGTAAGGATGGCTCGCTCCTCAGCGCGCGGCGATCGGGACGCAGCGAGCCGATAGCCAAGCTCCAAGCGTTCCTGGAAGCTTGATCCCGCCTCGAGCATGCGCTCAGCCAACTTGCGTGCCGCCTCCAGGTAGGTGGGATCATTCAGCAAGATCAGCGCCTGGAGCGGCGTGTTCGTTCGTCCCCGACGCACGACACAGACCTCGCGGTTCGTCGCGTCGAAATTCATCAACGCCGGGGGTGGGCAAGTGCGTTTCCAAAACGTGTACATGCTGCGCCGATAGAGCCCGTCGGCGTCGTCGGGAACGTACTTGGCTTTCCGCTCCACGGAGACTTCCTCCCAGAGACCTTCCGGCTGATACGGCTTGACGCTCGGACCGCCGACTTTGCCTCTCAAGAGTCCACTGATCGCGAGCGCGTTGTCCCGGACCGTCTCCGCCGGGAGCCGGAACCGGGGCCCGCGCGCGATCAGACGGTTCTCGGGGTCGCGTTCGAGGATTTCAGGGGTGGCCCGCGATGCCTGGCGGTAGGCGGCCGAGGTCACGATCAACTGTTGCATGGCCTTGACGTTCCAGCCGGTCCGGATGAATTCGGTGGCCAGGTAGTCGAGGAGGTCGGGGTGGCTGGGAAGTTCGCCCATGGCGCCGAAGTCTTCGACCGTTTTTACCAGCCCGGTCCCGAAATACATCTCCCACCACCGATTGACCGCGACTCGTGCCGTCAGGGGATGAGCCGGATCCGTCATCCAGCGGGCGAGTCCCAGACGGTTGCGGGGTGCCTCCGCGGCCATCGGTTGAAAAACGGACGGGACGTTGGGCTCGACGGGGTCCCCCACCAGGTCGTACTGCCCGCGCTTGAGGATGAATGTCTCACGGGGCTTGGAGAGATCGCGCATCACCATCGCGATCGGCAGGGTTTTCTCGAACTCGTCCTTGCTCCGATCGAGGTCAGCCAGTTCCGACTTGAGTCGGGCATAGTCGCGATCGATTCGGTCGAGGAAGAAGCGACGGAGTTGGGCACGCTGCTCGGGAGTGCGCTTCGGGCCTGGTACGGCCAGGATGTCGCCCGCGAACTCGAGGGCTTTTCCCGTGGCAAGCGTGGTGGCCTGATCGCGATCGAGGGCCACACCGAATCCGCGGAGGTCGTCCAGGCCCCCATTGAAGGGGAGCGACTTTTGGCGTAAGCCAAGGCGCAATGGCTGCTCGGTCGCGATCGTCCCGGTCAGGTTGTCGTTCGCCACCTCAACCGGGCTCAACTTGCCGTCGAGGTAGATCTTGATCCCTGCCGCCTTCCGCGAGCCGTCGTAGGTGACCAGAACGTGCCGCCATTCCTTCGGTTTTACCGAGTCCTTGGTGACCACCTTCAGGCCGTTGTCCGGCCAGTGGTGAATCAAGTGGCAGGCCACCCTCCCGTTCTCCCAGAGGATGTCGTATCCGCGGTATCCGGCCTCCTCATCCATTTTCGAGAGGATCGCCATCGGCCCGGACGAGTCGGGACGAATCCAGCATCCGACGGAGAACCCCGCTTGGCCGTCGGTGGTTCCTCGCTCGCCGAGGTCGACATAGGTCTGGTCGGCGAACTCGAGCGCTCCGGCAAGTTTCCCGGTCGTCCTCCGGGGCATTCCTCGGAGGGAGCCAGGCTGCCTGGAATTCACCGCATCTCCGACGAGTTCCCCCTCGGTTTCATCGAGTGCGAAGTGGAACTTGAGCCCCGCTTGCTTGATCTCGTCCCGCTCGGTGGGAGATGCGTCCCGTTCCCATCGCTCGCGGCCAAGTTCCGCCTCGGACTCCTGCCGAGCGATCTGACTGAGGAGGGCTTGCCGTTGGTCCTTGATCTCGGCCAGGCGTTTGCTCTGCGAGTCGGAGGGAACCTGCAAGTAAGGCTCGATGGCGACGGCTCCACCATAGCCTCCCTGCTTCTCGTCGAGGCTATTGAAGAAGCCGTAGAATTGGTAGTACTCCTTCTGAGAGAAGGGGTCGTACTTGTGGTCGTGGCAGCGCGCACACTGCAACGAAAGGCCAAGGAAGACGGTGGCGGTGGCGTGCACTCGATCCGCCACATATTCCACGCGGTATTCCTCAGGGATGATCCCGCCTTCCGTATTGTGGCCTTGGTTGCGGTGAAATCCGGACGCGACCTTTTGTTCCAGGGTGGGAGTCGGCAGCAAGTCGCCGGCGAGTTGTTCGGTGATGAACTGATCGTACGGTTGATTGCGCTGAAATGCGTGGATGACCCAGTCACGCCAGGGCCACATGGTTCGGTCTTCGTCGTTATTGTAGCCATTGGTGTCCGCGTACCGCGCCGCGTCGAGCCAAGTCATCGCCATCCGCTCGGCGTATCGGGGAGATGCGAGGAGGCGGTCCACGACGCGTTCGTAGGCGTCGCTCGCACTGTCCGCGAGAAAGGCGTTCTGTTCGTCCAAGGTCGGCGGTAGGCCCGTGAGGTCGAGCGTCACGCGGCGGAGCAAGGTCAGTCGATCCGCTTCCGGCGCTGGTTTTAGCCCCTCGTGCTCGAGCCGGTGGCGGATGAAGTGATCGATCGGGTTCTTCACGCCGGTCGCACCTCGAAGTGCGGGGATCTCCGGGCGCTTCGGTGGAACGAAAGCCCAGTGTTGGCTGTACTCGGCCCCTTGGGCAACCCAGTTGCGGAGCAGGCGTTTCTGGCTGGGATTGAGGTCTTTCTTCGCCGCAGGCGGAGGCATCCGGTCGGCGTCGTCTTCCGACTCGATCCGTTCGATCAGCGCACTGGCCTCGACGTCCCCCGGAACAATCGCCTCGAGTGCGACGGCGGACTCTCGGCGGTCGAGCCGGAGCTTCGCCTTGCGGGCTGCCTCGTCGGGCCCGTGACACGTCCAGCAATGTTCCGCGAGAATCGGCCGAATTTCGCGGGCGAAGTCCACCGGCTTCGTGACGGGGGACTCCTCCGCCATGGCGATACCGTCCGTGAAGAGCACGGCAATCGTGAATCCGAGCTGACCGACCCACAACCGTCGTCGACCCCCGCGGGCAAGGGTGTGTTGGAATGGCTGGACGTCTCTACCCGTCATTCTCGTTGACCTCGATAATCCCACCAGCGATTCCAGTCCCGTCGAGACGGGATGACAATCCTACGGTCCGATCGACGGTCGTCCGGTCGCGCGGATCCCGCTTCCCTCCTCCAACTCACCATCGAAGGACCACGGCTAACCCGCCGCTGATCGCCAATCCCGGGAGAATTCTGCGATGATTCAACTCGTCTTGAAAGCAAGACTTACAGCATGCGTACCGGCGGTTGGAGGGAGACCTTGGCCTACCGGATCTCACAGGTCCTGGAGACTCGGAAGTCCTCAGCGTCCACGATACCCGTTCGGACCGGTTTTGAGAAAGCTCCCTGTCCCCCTGGAGCTTGAGCCCAATCGGTCAATCCCTTGGGAACGAGTGGCCGCGCGGGGCGAGCGGGCGAGTTGCCCCACGGTTGAGACCGGAGCGAGCGGCGCCGAGGCTCCCTAGAATCTCGGGGGTTCCTCTATAGAATACAGATAGTAGTTCATGTTTAGTCGTTAGCCGCTTGTCGAAACCTGAACTGACACCGGGTTTATTTTGACAAAACTCAGAGAACAATCCATGCTTCCTGAATTACCCAGATTTCTTGTCAGAGCCTGGTTTATCACGGGGCCGGGGCGACGGCATTCGCGGGCGTTGACTTCCGCTCGAAGAACATCACTGTGAGCGGCGTGCCTTCCTGGGAGGCGAATCGGGTCGGGCGTTGAGTATTCTTCTTCTCTGCGTTCAGACAAATCACCAGCGTGCCCCGATCGATCATGTAGATTCCGAGAAGCGATTCCCCGATATCGTCCCGGACAAGGTCGATCGTTTTCGGGCTCGTTGACGAATTGAGTCGCACTTTGTAGAAAAGCTTTCGAGGCTTGCCGTTCGGTTGAGCACGAAACCACGAATCGCCCATGAAGATCGGCGAGTACAGCGCGTCAAATTCGTCACCTTCGACACCGATTGGCTGTTTCTTACCACTAATTTCCGACGAATAGCACGTCCAGCTCCCTTGGAACGCGGCGAGTTCTCGCCTCGCTCCCTCCTCGCCGGGACCGATTGCCTTCGTTGCATCGTCGGCGAGAGAATTGTTGTCCCCTGGAACAGCCAGGGAGAGACTTGCGACCAGGACAATCGCGAACCCGAACCTGACACTCAGAGTGCTGAATTTCATCGGATTATCACTCATCAGAAGCACCTCCCTACATGACTTTGTGCCGGCATGAACGGGGACGGTAGCCCGATCGATTGACTTTGCGGGCCACGTCCCACAACCTTGGACTGATCGCATCCGGCTCTGCCCCGTGGGCAGAATGGCCGGCTTGTCGGCCAAATCACCGTGATCGCGGATTGAGGATCCGGTCGTTTTGTTCGTGGATGATGGTCAGCAGGTCATTCTGGAGCCGCTCAGCCTCTCCCTGGTGGAACGTCGCCAGGTAAACCGACAGTTCGATCGCCGACGATCGGAGACGAGTCAGTGACATGATGCCTCTCTGTTGAATGGAGAGAAGCACCGCGATTCAACATTCTACAAGTCAGCCTGTAAGCGTTTGATCTGTTGTATATTCGTATGCATGGCTATAAAAAGCAAGACATGGCATTGTAATTAATTAGAACATTATTGAAAATTCACACTTGGGACTTTCAAGCGTATCCGTTCACGGCCCGAACCTTTCGTGCCGTAATACTTCTACCATGATCCCCATGCCTCCTATCCCTGAGCCGCTCTGGAACACCGTCCCACAGGAAGCCCAGATCGCCATCCTGGACCTCTTGGACTCCGTCAACGGACGGGTCCTTGAACTGGAGCAACGTGTCAGCGATCTCTGCGAAGGTCTTACACCCACTCCCTGAGCGTTTGGAGGCCGAAGCCTCCCGTTCCTGTCTGCCCCACAGTACGGATCTGACGAAGACGTCTCTCGATGTTTCCGAAAGCGTCGAGTTGGGGATGACTTGGTTCTCGCCACCCCAGACACTTTCTGTCCCTTCAAAGTTTTACGCCGGGAAGGAAAATGCCACCCCGATCGGCCGACCGATCCGGATCGTGGACAAGGGGGCGAAGCCGGTCACCGAGGTCATCGCCTGAGCCTGGGTCGCCGCGACGAGCGAACGCGGGTGTATGATCAAATTCCAAACTGTTCACGGAACTGGACGAGGTTTTCGCGGCGGCCGAGGATGACGATCTTGTCGTCGACGCCAAACGGTTCGTCGCCCGAGGGAGGGAACTCGACGCGGCCGTCGGCCCGCTTGATCGCGATGACGATGACGCCGGTGCGGCGGCCGATATCAGCGTCGCGGAGCGTCATTCGGTGGAGGGTACTTCCTTCTTTGATCGGCAGGTCGTCCATCTCGATGGCCAGGTGGGAGCTTTGCGTCACCAGTTCGGTGAACTCGACGGCCGAGGGGTTGATCAGGAGCGAGACAATCCGCCTCGCCCCGATCGCCGACGGCAGCACCACGTGGTCCGCGCCCGCTTGGCGGAGCTTTTTGAGCGTCGTCGGCTGCTCGGCGCGGGCCACGATCATGACGTTGGGTGCCATCTGGCGCGCGGTCAGGGTGATGAAGACGGTCTCGGCGTCGGAGGGCAGGGCCGTCACCAGGGTTTTGGCCCGTAGCAGGCCCGCCTCGCCGAGCACTTGCTCCTCGGTGGCGTCCCCTTGGACGTAGAGGAGGCCTTGCCGCTCGATCTCGGCGATTCGCTCGTCAGCGGGCTCGATGATCACGAGCGAAAGGCCCGCCGCGATGAGATCGTCGGTGACGAGCCTGCCAACCCGGCCGAAGCCGGCGACAATCGTGTGCCCGCTGAGCTGCTCGATCTGACGACGCATGCGCTGGTGCCCCAGGAGGGTTCGGATCTCTCCTTCCGCCAGGAACTGGACGAAACCGCCCAGCATATAGGCGACCGCGACCGACCCCAGCGCGATGATGATCATCGTGTGGACCCGCGCCGCGGTCGTGATCACCGGATGGACCTCGCCGTAACCGACCGTCGACATCGTGATCACGACCATGTAGACGGAGTCGAACAGGGTCCACCCGTTCGCCACATAGCCGATCACCCCGAAAATCATCACCAACAGCACGCCGATCACGCCTTGGAGCATTCGCCGGATCGACCGACGTTGCCAGAAGCTCGGGATCGCGCGAGTCGCGGTTTGGGAGATGGCCATACGTGGCTCGGACTCGGCCCGAAGTCATGAACAAGACTGAGTCCAGCCACTCCAGTGACCAGTAACCGACGCCCCCGCGCGATCGATCAGGCGCGTCCCCGGAACCGCTGGTTGAACGCCACGGCAAGCACGACCACGGTGCCCAGCACCAAGCCTTCAATCTGGGACGGGTCGACCCCCTTCACCACGATCGCGGTCCCCTTGATCACGATCTGGATCAGGAAGAGGCCGAGCACGGTGCCTCGGATCGACCCGAGTCCTCCCGAGAGGCTACAACCACCCACGACCGCGGCCGTGATCGCATAGAGTTCGTACGAGACACCGAGCCGAGGGTCGGCCTGTCCGCTCCGGCCGGTGAACAGGATTCCCCCCAGGGCCGCGAGCATGCCGGAAAGGCCGTAAGCCACCGCCTTGAGCCGTCGCGTCGGCAGGCCGCTCAGCCGCGCGGCCGTCTCGTTGCCCCCCAACGCATAGAGGTGCCGTCCCAGAACGGTCTTGCCCATCATGATGCTGGCCGTGATTGCGACCACGGTGAAGATCGCCAGGGTCCACTTCGGTTCTTTTCCCAAGATCCGATAAGAGTCGAAGGGAATGTTGATCGACTGGTTCTTGCAGAGGAGCATCGCCACGCTCCTCAGACCGGCCATCGTCGCCAAGGTCGCGATGAACGGCGGCAGACCGAGCCAGTTGATCATGAAGGCATGACCCAGGCCAATTCCGAGTCCCATGAGCAAGGTCAATGCGATGGCCAACGCGACCAGTGCGTCGGAGGGGGGAAGCGCCGTCGGCTCGCCCCCACGCAGCCAGTCGGTCAAGAGTTTCGCGCTCACGATCGAGGCCAGCGCGACCACCGAACCGACCGAGAGGTCGATCCCCCCGGTGATGATCACCAACGCCGCGCCGATCGAGAGCACCCCGAAGAGGGCGACCTGATGAAAGAGCGCCTGCTGGGTGTACGCCGAGAAGAAGCTATGGGAGGGGTTGAAGACGTAGATCAGGGCCAGCACCACAACGATGCCGGCCACCAGCCCCCATTCCGGTGCGCGGAAGATCGACGCCCAGGACCGGCCCTCCTTGGCGGCCAACCGAGTTGCTGAGTCGTTCGTCATGACGATTTCAGGCCCTTGCTGGTCAACCATTCCTTCATGGATTTGATGTCGATCACATTGTCCCCCTTCACGGGCGACTCCTTGGTGGGAACGATCACACGAACCCCCGTGTCAATGACCGAAGACCCGCCCGGGAGCATCGACTCGATCGTCGACTGGTCCTTTTCGACCAAGGCCTTGACCAACTGAACCCCTTGGTAGCCCATTTCGTAGGGGTTCTGGCAGACCGCCGCGTCAATTCGACCCTTCTCGACATGCTCGACAGCCTGTTCGTCGAGGTCGAACGTGACGACCGTGACTCGCTTGCGGAGGTCGGGAAATTTGCCGACTTCCTCGGCGATCCGAGGCGCGTTATACGACCAGATCCCCACGAGCACGCCGATGGCCGGGTACTTTTCGATCGCGGTTTGGACGTTGGTCAGGGCACGCGCCAGGTCGTTGTCGTCGGAGAAGACCTCGGCCTCGGTAAACGCCTTGCCGGCCCCCGCGAAGAAACCGTCGTGTCGTTCGATTGCGTTGGCCGCCGACGGCACCCCGACGAACATCGCGACCGTGCCCCCCTGGGGCCGGAGCATCGCCGTGACCTTGCCGGCCACTTCGCCCGCTTTCCGGTTGTTCGTGCCGATGTACGCCTTGCGGGTATCGGGCTGACCGTCCGAATCGATGGTGATGACCACCTTGCCCTGGGCCTGGAGCTCACGCATCTTGTCGGCAATGCCGGGCGTTGCCGCATCCAGGACGGAGACGGCCACCCCTTGCACGTCGGAGCGGCTCAGGGCGTCTTCGAGCAGGCGGATTTGCCCCTCGCGCTGACCGTCATTGCGACGCATCTCGACCTGGGCGCCGAACTTCGCGGCGCCGTCGTGCATCCCTTTTTCGACGGCACTCCACCAATCCGAGTTGCCGTTCGTGATGAACAGGATCTTGGGACCCTTCGAAGCGTCTGATCCCGCCTTCGGGAGTGACGCATCCTTGGATTCACCGCAGCCGGTCGAAATGAGCAACGCAAGGACGCAGAGCCAACGGCCCTTGCGTAGAGTCCAGGTCGAGTGCACGTTGTTCCCCTTCAGGCGATACGCCCAGAATCGTTGAGAGCGATTATCTTACCTGCGCCGATAGCGAAACGAAACGCATCGCTTTCGAGAGATCGAAATCGCCCGGGCGAACATGGATCGCGACCGCGCTGTCTCAGGTCTGAAGGCGAGCGAACCTTTTCCGGGCGAGCGGGGAGCACGAGGCTGCTTCAGTCCCTATCCACGTGGCGACTTTCGCGAGTACGATGACGATTTCCTCTGAAGAAATGTGGCAAGAAGGGCCAAAATTGATGGCCGACGACTCGCGTTGCATCCGGCTCCGTGGAGTGCGGGTTCATAACCTGAAGGGGCTTGACCTCGACCTCCCGCTGAATCGGCTGGTCGTGATGACCGGGGTCAGCGGCTCGGGCAAGAGCTCGCTGGCCTTCGACACACTCTATGCCGAGGGCCAGCGGCGGTACATCGAGACCTTCTCGGCGTATACCCGGCAGTTCCTCGAGAAGCTCGACAAGCCGGATGCCGACCGGATCGACGGGATTCCCCCGGCCATCGCCGTGGCCCAACGGTCCGGAGGAAGACGATCGAGCCGGAGCACGGTCGGTACGGTGACCGAGGTGCATGACTACCTCGGCCTGCTCTTCGCCCGCACCGGTCAAGTCGTCTGCCCGGGCTGCGGGCAGAGGGTTGAGCCCGCGAATCCGGCAATCGTGGCGCGAACGATCGACGCCTTGCCGGAGAAGACGCGCTACCAGATCGCGTTCCCGATGGAAATCCGGCCCGACTCCGACCGCGGAGTCCTCGCCGGTCTGCTCCGTGAGGACGGATTCGCGCGGGTCAGAGTCGATGGGGAGACTGTCCTCTTGGAGTCGGGCACGTTCCCGATGCCCTTCGATGGGGCGATCGACGTAATTGTCGATCGCCTGGTGCGCGGATCCGACGCACCCGAGCGGCGGCTCGACTCGATCGAGACCGCGTTCGCCAAGGGGCTCGGACGTTGCCGGATCCTGACCGATACCGACGCACTCAGCTTTTACCAAGGCTGGCGCTGCGGGCATTGCGGGATCGATTCTCTCGAGCCCGACCCTCGGCTCTTTCGGTACAACAGCCCGCTCGGGGCCTGTCCGACGTGCGAAGGGTTCGGCCGGGTGATCGACCTCGACATGGATCGGATCGTGCCGGACTCCTCGAAGACCCTCCGCGGGGGCGCGATCGTTCCTTGGACGACCCCAGCCTACCGCGGTCAGCTCGCCGACCTGCTCGATGTGGCCCTTGAGCTGGGAATCCCCACCGACGTTCCGTTCAAGCGGCTGACGGAAGCCCAGAAGCAGACCATCGTCGAGGGGGCTCCAGGCCACGATTTCCCAGGCTTACGTGGATTCTTTCGCGGGCTGGAGAAGAAGTCGTACAAGATGCACGTGCGGGTCTTCCTCAGCCGATGGCGCGGCTACTCCCCTTGCCCGGCGTGCGGCGGAGCGCGATTGCGCCCCGAGTCGCTGGCCGTCCGGGTCGGCGAACGCAACATCGCCGAGGTCTCGGCCCTCAAGATCAGCGACGTATCGCGCTTCCTCGCGGGTCTGGCCGAGTCGGAACCGAACCCTGTGATCCA
Organism: Singulisphaera sp. GP187; assembly: GCF_900129635.1. Taxonomy (GTDB): domain Bacteria; phylum Planctomycetota; class Planctomycetia; order Isosphaerales; family Isosphaeraceae; genus Singulisphaera. The sequence goes on from NZ_FSRB01000001.1 coordinate 1,300,372, forward strand.
GCGGGTCGTCAGGCAAATCGAAGCCCGGCTCGACTATCTGGAGCGGATCGGACTCGGCTACCTGACCCTCGATCGACAGGCCCGAACGCTCTCGGGGGAGAGGCCCAACGGGTGACGCTCACCACTGCGCTGGGCTCAGGCCTGGTCAATACGCTCTACGTGCTCGACGAGCCCTCGATCGGCCTGCATCCGCAAGACAGCGATCGCCTGATCGCGATCCTGAGGTCGTTGCGCGACGCCGGCAACTCGGTGGTGGTTGTCGAGCATGACCAGGCGATCATCCGCGCGGCCGACCAGCTGGTCGATATCGGCCCAGGCGCCGGTGAGGCAGGGGGGCAATTGCTCTACAACGGCCCGCCCGAGGGGATCGTGGGGACGCCTCAGTCGGCCACGGCCGACTTCCTGAGCGGCCGGCGGCGAATCCTGGTTCCCGAACGCCGACGGCCCCGCGATCGCGGCTACCTGAAGCTCACCGGAGCACGCGGCCACAACCTCAAGGGGATCGACGTCTCGTTCCCACTCGGCGTTTTCTGTGTCGTGACCGGGGTCAGCGGCTCGGGCAAGAGCACGCTCGTCGAGGAGACGCTCTATCCCGCGCTGCGCCGCCGACTCGGCAACGAGGCGCTCCAGGCGGCCCCTCACGCCACGCTCTCCGGCACCAGTGAGCTCAACGAGGCTGTGCTCGTCGATCAGACGCCGATCGGCCGGTCCGGCCGGTCCAACCCGGTGACCTATCTGAAAGCGTTCGACGAGATCCGCAAGACGTTCGCCGCCACCCACGATGCCAAGCTCCGCAACTACGGGGCCGGCCAGTTCAGCTTCAACGTGGAAGGAGGCCGGTGCAATTCGTGCGAAGGGAACGGGTTCCTCGCGATCGACATGCAGTTTTTACCGGATGTGATGATGCGTTGTCCCGAATGCCGAGGGACTCGTTATCGCCCGGAAACGCTCGAGATTACCTACCGAGGCCGGAACATTGCCGAGGTGCTCGAGCTCACCGCCCGCGAGGCGTTCGCCTTCTTCCGACATCGTCCCAAGGTCCAGGCGCGGCTCCGGCCACTCCTGGATGTCGGACTCGATTACTTGCGCCTCGGCCAGCCCGCCTCGACCCTCTCCGGAGGCGAGGCGCAGCGGCTCAAGCTCGCGAGCTACCTGGCCACCTCGCCCAGCGCAATGACCCGGTCGGCGAGCCGGTCGAAAACCCTCTTCGTGCTCGACGAGCCAACGACCGGGCTTCATCCGGCCGATACGCTCAAATTGCTCGACGCCCTGAACTCGTTGCTCGACCTGGGACAATCGTTGATCGTGATCGAACACAGCCCGGACGTCATGGCCTGCGCGGATTGGATCATTGACCTCGGCCCGGGCGCCGGGGACGAAGGGGGCCGGATCGTGGCCGAGGGAACGCCGGAAGAGGTGGCTCGCATGGACACGGCCACGGGCCGCGTGCTGGCCCATTGGCTCGAAGCAAAGAATGGAAATTCGGGACCTATCAATGGCTAAGAATAGCGGTTACACCGGTCCGTTAGAACAGGTCGGGGCGTGCCAGTGGCGGATCCCCAAGACCTATCGACAAGATATGCGCGTCGACGGCCTGATCTTCGCTGACGAGTCGTTGATCGCCCAGATCAAGAAAGATCAAGGGCCGGAGCAGGTCGTGAACGTGGCGACGCTCCCTGGAATTCAGAAAGCCAGCCTGGCGATGCCCGACATCCACTGGGGGTATGGCTTCGCGATCGGCGGCGTGGCCGCGACCGACCCGGAGGAAGGGGGGGTGATCTCCCCCGGTGGAGTCGGCTACGACATCAATTGCGGCGTCCGGCTGCTCCGCACCAACTTAAGCTGGGAAGAGGTCAAACCACGGATTCGCCAGCTCGTCGACGAGCTTTTCCGTGAAATCCCCACCGGGGTCGGCCAGAGGGGCCGGTTCCTGTTCGATAAGCCGAAGCTCAGTCGGTTGATGGAGCAAGGCTCGGCCTACGTCGTCGAGCAAGGCTGGGGAACGGTGCGCGACCTCGGGTTCACCGAGGCGGAGGGGCGACTCGACGGGGCCGATCCCGATCGGGTCAGCGACCGGGCGTTCACCCGCGGTTATGACCAGTGCGGTACACTCGGTTCGGGGAACCACTTCCTCGAAGTCCAGGTCGTGGACCGGATCCATGACCAGGAGGGGGCCGACGTCATGGGTCTGCGCGAGGGGCAGGTCACCGTCCTGATCCACTCCGGCTCGCGCGGACTCGGCTACCAGGTCTGTGACGACTACCTCGGGGTCTTCAAGGGCGCCCCCATGCGGTACGGATTCACGCTCCCCGACCCACAACTCGCCTGCGCTCCGGTCCGCAGTCCCGAAGGGCAGTCGTACCTCGGTGCCATGCGCGCGGCGGCGAACTACGCCTGGTGCAATCGACAGTTGCTCACGCATCAGGCGCGTGAGGTCTTCGCTCGGGTCCTCGGCACTCCTTGGGAATCGCTCGGCATGGACCTTGTCTACGACGTGGCGCATAACATCGCCAAGTTCGAACACCACGAGGTCGGCGGAGGCGTCTCCAAGCAAGTCTGCGTCCACCGCAAAGGGGCCACCCGCGCATTCCCTCCCGGCCATCCGGAGATCCCCGCGGAGTACCAAAAGATCGGTCAACCGGTGATCATCCCGGGGAGCATGGGGACCGCGAGCTGGGTCCTCGCCGGCCTGCCGGGAAGCATGGAGCAAACCTTCGGCACCACCTGCCACGGCGCCGGGCGAATGATGAGCCGAACGGCCGCCGTCAAACTCGCGGGCGATCGCAGAATCGATAAGGAACTCGACGCGATCGGCATCATCGCCCGCGCCCGAGGCCACAAGGGATTGGCCGAGGAACAGCCGGCGGCCTACAAAGACGTCGACCAGGTCGTCGAAGTCGTCGATAAGGCGGGCATTTCCAAAAAAGTGGCCCGTCTCCGACCCGTCGGTGTCATCAAAGGGTGATTGTTGTCTTGTGTGATTGCCGTCGATACATGGGGTGGGCTTGGCCCACCATCACGATATCCTTACTATGACGGAGCTAAAATAAAAGCAAAAATTTGAGACGGCAGTATTGGATGCCGGGATCGCATTCCCACGCTCTGCGTGGGAACGAGATTCTCCCGCGAATTTCGGCCTCCGGGACAGACTGACGGCCCGGTTTCCTTGCGACAGACTCAAAAGTTTAAAGATTTTAACCACGAATAACATGGGGGGGGGGGGGGCACGAATGAGTGTAATTTGAATTGCAGAATTTGATAAACATTTTAATGGCTCATGTCATTTATGGTTAATGGTTTTGGTTTTTCAAGGAGTTGGGCCAACGATGTCGAGAACGCCGAGGCGGTCATCGCCGCGTCGATTTTGGCTGATTGACGATTGCCACTGATTGGGCGAAGTCTTCCAGCAGGACTTCGGCGGCACGGTCACGATAGGTCGGTAACGCGAGCCAGCGCCTTCCGTCGTCGGGAGCGACGAGGCGTTTTCCGACGACGGCCGCCACGTCGGCGCTGAAGCTGTACGCGCCTTGCCAGTCGAAATGCATCGCATCGGTAAATGTCGAGTTTTGATAGCCGGAACGGAGGCCGTCAAGGACGGTCAGGTTCGGGAACCGAGCTTGCCAGCCGGCGACGAACTGTCGGTAGCGTGCGTCGAGGCCCGTCTGCTCACGTTCGCGCTGGAGGTCGGGGCTGAACGGAGGGATGATCCAGAAGACGGGGATTTGTCGTTGCTTGGCAAGTTCGAGGAAGCGCTGAATATAAACGGCATTGATGCGGTTGCATGACCAGGAGGCGTCGAGCAGGGTCTGTCTCAGGTGGGGGGCGATCTCCCCCTGAAAGGCGGGGTTCTTGGGGATGACCTTCGCTCCGCGGTTGGCCTGGACGTTGCGTTGGAGCGGAAGGTTGTGTCGCCGGAACGACCGAGCTTCGCCTTGTAACGCCCCTTGGACGTGCTCGCGAAGCTCATGGCGATTCCGAACGGTGTGGAGCAGTTTCGCCACCACCGATTCCGCGAAGAAAAGCGGATCCCCCGCGGCTTGCCCCAGGCTCGCCAACTCGCGAACTTCCAGCAGGCTGGGCCAGTAGCTGGCGAAGTGGGCCTGATCGACCGCGAGGCCGCCCGGATGGTATTCGACCAGGATCGCGGCCGGCTTGGCTCCTGACTCGAGCGCTCGCCGCAAGAGGAAGTAGTTGGCGGGAGCCGGACCGCCGCACATCGCGAGGTTATAGACCGGTTGGCCAAGCTCCCTGCCGACGACGCGGGGAAGCAGGCCCTGTTTGACCATGCTCGACCCGAAGCAGAGGATCGTCCCACGCAGATCCGGGCGGCGTGCCGCCTGACCGCTTAACCGCCATTCGACGCCTTCGGGGCGGGTGAAGTCGAATTCGTGCCGCGACACGTACCCCTCGATCGCGAGGACCAGAGCGATCATCCCGAGCAGACCCCAAGGCGCGGGGCCGCGGTTCATCGCCGGTGCGGGCGGCATCATTTCGACGTCCACTCCTTTGTTCCTGAACGCCCAGGCGTTGGTCTGAGCTCCCGGTGCGAGGTCGATCGAGGGAGTGAATCTCGAGGGGGAGCCGAGGCCTGGCGGCGACGAAATTGATCCTCGATTCCGTCGGAGGCGCGGATTCGAAAAAAAACAGATGGGTGCCGACGCTCCGTTTCCGTTCTTCGGCCGTGGGAGGCTCCGGACCGCATGAATTCTTTGCAACGCGCTCGAATCGGCAAGATCCGTCGAGCAGGCTCTAACCCGAGGGGCAACCAACCTGCTATCCTCGCTCGCGGTCGACTGCTTTTTCCTCTATACTAGAAACCCTTACAGTCCTTCCTGAAGGATCGACGTTCATGAGCGTGGCGGAAAGCGCGATCGACCTCGAACGGACGCTCCGCGAGCGGTTCGACCTGGAGCGATTTCGGCCTGGCCAACGCGAGGTGATCGAGAACGTTGTTCAAGGTCGCGACGTCCTCTGCGTGATGCCGACAGGCGGTGGTAAGAGCCTCTGCTACCAGTTGCCCGCCCTCCTGCTCCCCAGGATGACTCTGGTCGTCAGCCCGCTCATCGCCCTGATGAAAGATCAGGTGGATGTCTTGATTCAGCGCGGGGTGCGCGCCACCCTGCTGAACAGCTCGCTCGACCCAGCCGAACAACGTACGCGGCTTCAGGAAATCGAAGCGGGACAGTACGACCTCGTCTATGTCGCTCCCGAACGGTTCCGTAGCCCTCGGTTCGTGGAGGCGATGGCGAAGGTCCGTCCCTCGCTGCTGGCGGTCGACGAGGCCCACTGTATCAGCGAGTGGGGACACGACTTTCGCCCCGACTACGCCAAAATCGGCCTGGCGCGGCGGCGGATCGGCTCTCCGCCCTGCATCGCACTCACGGCCACCGCCACCGACCTGGTGCGCCGGGATATCGCCGACCAGCTCGATCTCCAGGACCCGGCGCAGTTCGTCACCGGCTTCGATCGCCCCAACCTCGGCTATGCGGTCGTCGAGGCTCGGCGCGACGCCGATAAGCTGGTGGCGCTCGCCGAGTCGCTCGAGCAGAACCGAGGGCCGGCGATCATCTACGCGTCGAGCCGCGCCCGGTGCGAGTCGGTCGGCCAGTTCCTCGAAAATCATCTCAATCGCTCGGTGGCGATCTACCACGCGGGGTTGAGCCGCGAGGAGCGGAACGCCGCGCAAGATCGCTTCATGTCGGGCGAGGCCGAGATCGTCGTGGCAACCAACGCGTTCGGCATGGGGGTCGATAAAGCCAACATTCGCTCGGTCATCCACTTCAACATGCCGGGAACGCTTGAGGCCTACTACCAGGAGGCCGGACGCGCGGGACGCGATGGAGGGTCCGCACGCTGCGTGCTCCTCTTCGCCCTAGGGGATCGATTTCTCCAGGAGATGTTCATTGATAATGAATATCCGCCTGCGGAAACCGTTTACAAGGTGTTCAACTTTCTCCGTGCGCTCGAGTCGGATCCGATCGAGCTCACCCACGCCGAGATCAAGGAGTCGTCCGGGATCGAGCTGAACGAATCGGCCGTCGGCACGGCGATCAAGATTCTCGAGGCCGCGGGGGCTCTCGAGAAGTTTCTCCCGCGCGAGAACATGGCCATCGTCCGGATCAACGCCGAGGCCGACGAGCCCAGCCTGACCCGACGCCTCGGTTCGCAAGCCCACGTCCAGCGGATCGTGCTCCTCGGTCTGGAAGGACTCGTGAACCGCCGATTCGGTGAGACCGTCTATTTCCATCCCGACGACTTCGCCACCACGCTCGGGCTCGACCGCCCCGCACTCAACCGGGCGATTCGAACCTTGGCCTCGGAACTGCCGATCGACTACATCCCACCGTTCCGGGGTAACGCGATCCGCGTGATCGACCGGAGCCGCAAGGCCCGCGACCTTGAAATCGACTTCGCCGCGCTCGAGAAACGCAAGCAGCGCGAGTACGACAAGCTCGAGCGGATGATCCGTTATGCCCAGACCCGCCAGTGCCGCCGCTCCTACATTCTGAGCTATTTCGGCGATGCGTCTGCCTCGCGGGTCCACTGCGGTCACTGCGACAATTGCGGCCTGAGCGATGGCCTGGCCGCCCCTCATGCCGGGATCCCGATCGATTCGGCGGCGGGGCGGGAGGTGGTGCTCAAGGTCCTCTCCGGAGTCGCCCGCGCCAAGGGACGCTTCGGCAAGACGATCATCGCGCAGATGCTCACCGGTTCCGGTTCCGAAAAGATGGACCGCTGGGGTCTGAAGAGTCTGAGCACTTATGGGATCTTGGCCGAGTTCCGCCAACCCGAAGTGGTCCAGATCCTTGATGCGCTGGCCTCTTCCGGATTCGTCGAGTACCAGGAAGTGGACCGGTTCCGACCGGTGGCCAACCTGACCGCGCGAGGTTGGGAATTGCTCAAGGGCCAAGTCCCCCACCCGCTCGTCTTGACCCTCCCCGATGCGATCGCCGCCAAACTCACCAACGGCGGGTTGGAACGCCTCCCCGCGTCCCGCTCGGCCGCCTCTGCTCCGGCCGCAGCCCATGACGAGGAGCCGGCCGATTCCGAGACCTCGGCCCTGGCGGGCGACCCCCTCTGGGGTCACTTGAAGGCGCTTCGAACCGAATGGGCTCGGGAGGCGAAACAGCCCTCCTACTGTATTTTCACCAATCAGACGCTGGAGGCACTGGTCCGAGAGCGGCCGTCGAACCCGAAGGAACTCGCCGGAATCAAGGGGTTGGGCCCCGCGCGTCTCGAGCGCCATGGAGCGTCGATCCTCGCCGCGATCGCCCAGCACGCCGACCAACGCTCGGCCACACCCGCCTCCCCGGCCGCGATCAAGGCGGAGCCTTCGCCTGCCGTGGACCGGCCGTCGAAATCGAAGACCACGCCAACGAAGGCCGAGGTCCGGACCGACCCGCCACCGTCTTCCTCTTATGTCCCGACCGAGGAGTGGAGCTGCCGCCTGATCGATCGCGGCTTCACGCTCGAGGAGGCTGCGTCGATTCGAGGACTCGACCTCTCGGCGATCCTTCGCCACTTGACCCTGGCGGCGCGCCAGGGGCGGAAGGTCGCTCTGGAGACGTTCCTCGAGCTTGAAGTCCTGCGACGGTGGGACGAGTGGTGTACTGAACAAGGGAAGGGGAGCGCGACTCCTCCCGCTCACCCGGACGCGTCAGAAGCGATCTGGAACCTCTATCTGGCCTGCCGGGTCCAGGGATCAAGATAAAGACTTGGCAGGTCTCTGGCCGTCTCTTATCATGTCCTTGGTCTTCGGTCACGCCTCAACAGGGATGAGGGCCACTCATGGTCCAATCCCGGAACCATCGGGATTCGCGGTTATGAAATGCTTGATCGTCTACTATCTTGATGGTCTCTGGTACGGTGAGGAAGTCTCCTGGAAACGCTCGGGCAGCGGCTTCTACCGCGAGATCTCCCGGACCGAGGTTCCCCAGTCGCGAGCCGAGATCGAAAAATTCGCCGCCGAGAATCATTTCCGGATCGAGTGGCGTGGCGAAATCCCCGTGCAGAGCCAGTCGGCCTGAAGTTCGTCCCGTCGAGCCGTCTCTTTTCGTCTTCGCTCGCCTTGGAAGGGCGAGCGAAAACATTTTCACCTGGCCCGGCCATGACCAAACGACCGCGGCGTCGGCTCACGCGTCGAGCTTTCGGCCGCGCCAGACGATCTGAACGCGGTTTCCCTCGGGATCGTTGAAAAAACCGGTGCGGATCGAGTCGTTATCCGCGAGCGTATCCGTCTCGAAAACGATCCCGCGCCCCTCCAGGGCGGAACGGGCCGCGGCGAAGTCGTCAACCCAGAAGGCGAGGTGGCAAACCCAGCGCTGGTTGACGCCCGATTCTCCAGGGGGTCGGCCAATGATTTCGATGGCCATTCCGCCATCGTCGGCCAGGAAGTAACCGGGAGGGCTGCCACCGCCGTCGAGCACCACGCGCAGTCCCAGGGCGTCGACATAAAAGTCCTTGAGCGCCTGGGTGTCCTTCCCGTAGATCGCGAAATGCTCAATCTTGGCCATGCGAAGTGACTCCGAATCCGAAGTGGGCGGTCCGCGGGATTTCGTTTCTACGACTTTGTCTTGGACTTGGCGGCCAAGGCGACGACGGCGTCCCACTCGGCGTCGCTGACCGGCTGGATCGAGAGCCGGCTCCCCTTTCGGAGCAGCTCCATGCCACTGAGGGCACTCACTGTGCGGAGCTCGGGCAAGCCGAGCGGCGGGTCGATCGGTTTCACCGCGCGGATCGAGACCTGAAACCAGGTCGGTTTCTCCGGGTCGCTCTTGGGATCGTAGTGTTGCGCATCGGGTTCGAAGGCCGTCGGATCGGCGTGCCCCGCGCGAACGACTTCGGCGATCCCGGCGATGGCCGGTGGGTTCGCGTTCGAATGGTAGAACAGCACGCGATCGCCAACCTCGACCGCATCGCGAAGCATGTTTCGCGCCTGGAAGTTTCGGACGCCGTCCCAGCCGGTGGTCCGGTCAGGCTTGGCTTCAAGGTCGGCGAATGAGAAACAGTTGGGCTCGGACTTGAACAGCCAGTTTGCCATAACGGTTTGACGACCCTGTCGGAGGGGGATCGTGGCAAGAAACCAATAAGGTCCCCCGCGCCCGCGGGCGCGGAACGGAGGACGGCAGGGCCAAAGCATACCAAATCGTTGCGCCCTGCCGAGGCCGATTTTCGCGCCGATCAGTGCTCGATGCCGACCGCCAACTCGACGTTCTCAAGGTTCGACTCATCCGACGATTTGTTCCCCTGAGCGACGGCACGCCCGCCCCGGAGACCGAACGAACAGAGGCAGGCGAGCACGGCCATGGCGAACATCTGGAGAAAGACGTCGCGCAGCGACCGCCCGAGTGCGTCCTGGACGGCCGCCAGTTGCGGAGCGGTGAGGAGCTTGTGGGTCTCCGGCCGAAGCGCGGCGGCGATGTCGATCCCGACCGCGTTGGAGGCCGCCAGCCGGTGGGCCAGCATCAAGCCGAGCGTTGCTCCCAACACCCCGACCCCAAGCGCTCCCCCCATCGTTCGGAAGAACGTCACGGCGCCGGTGGCTACCCCGCGCCGGCCCCATTTGACCTCGCTCTGCACACTCAAGATGTAGCTCAACGAGGCGGGCCCCATCCCCATCCCAATGATGACCATCCCGGCCAGGAAAAAAGGGCCGGAATCGGCGGGCCGGGCCGCGCCCACCACCAGGCCGAGGACCCCGGTGGCAATCAGGAGCGAGCCGACCACTGCCGTCCGCCGGAACCCGAGCCGCACCACGACTTTCGCCGCGACCGCCACGCTGATCGACCACGAGAGGAAGAGCGGCGTGATCATCTTCCCGGCCGAAGTCGCCGAGCCGCCGCGAACCCCCTGCATGAACAAGGGGATGTAGGTGTCGATCCCGAACAGCAAGGCGCCGATCAGGAAGCTCCCGACGATCGCGGAGCCGATATGCGGGGAGAGCACCAGGTCGAGCGGCAGGACCGGGTCGACCGCCACCCGCTCTTGTCGCACGAAGAGCGCCAGCATGACGGCTGACATGGCCAGCAAGCCGATCGTTCCGCTCCGAGAGATCTCGCTCCCCCCCAACACTCCCATCAGGAGCAGGAACGAGCCGATCGCCAGCAAGGTCGCTCCTCCCCAGTCGATCGGGGCGACGCTCTTGCGCTCGACGGTTTCATGGACGTAGCGCATCAGGATCCAGGCCGAGATCAGCCCGAAGGGCACGGTCACGAAGAAAACCCATCGCCACGAGAGCTGGTCGGTCAGAATCCCCCCCAAAGCCGGGCCGATCAGGCTCGACCCTCCCCAGACGGCGCTGAACAGTCCTTGAACCTTGGCCCGCTCCTGGAGCGTGAACAGGTCACCGAGCATGGTCAGGACGATGGGGCCGAGCGCACCGGCGCCCAGTCCTTGAATCACCCGCATCGCGATCAGGCCGGGCATGCTCTGGGCCATTCCGGAGAGCATCGAACCGAGTGCAAATAATCCCAAGCCAAACAGGAGAATGCGTTTGCGTCCGAAGATATCGGCCAGCTTCCCATAGATCGGGGTCGAGACGGTGGCGGCAAGCAAGTAGGCCGAGAAGACCCAAGGATAGATGTCGAGTCCTTTCAACTGCGCGATGATGCTCGGCATCGCGGTCGAGACCACGGTCTGCTCCAGGGCCGCGACCGCCATCGCCAGCAAGAGCGCCAGCGTGACCATGGCCCGACCGGGCATCGTGGCCTCGTTTTCCTCCACCGACATTGATCCGCTCCCCGTTGATGTTGAAATCGGTAAAATCGGCCCAGCAGGGCGGATACCGACTATTCTATCGAGCCCGCCAAGCTCTCGGCTGTCTTTGAGCGGGTGCTCCCAGTCCTGACCCGACACATCCCGACTGCGCGGAGTTCGATCCGAGTGATCGCGCGGCGGCCACGAAGCCGATTTGCGAACCCCCCATCCCTGGGGCAAAACCCCCATTTTGTTTTCGATCGCTGGGCTGGGAGAGTGGCCAGCGGGCTCGCTGAATCCTCATTCCGCGAACGGCGTGGCTGACGTGAAACCTTTCCATAACGATCAAAACCTTCCAGTCGGTCTTGGGGGCTGTCAGGGCGAACCCCGTCAACCAGGAAGCCGGGTGGTACGAGACCCGATTGCGGCCCGTTGACGCCGCCTCAAGGACGGTTTTCGCCAGTTCCGGACGTGGGCAAATCTCAAGGGCGATCGCGGGGAGCGATGATTCGAGAGGATAGAACGAAAGTTAGGCATCATATCTGCGAGTAGCCAAGTTAGGGGGAGGGTTTGGGGGCTCCCATAAGCTTTTTTGTCGATCGAAGATCCAGGGCTGCCGTGAACAATTCTACTCAAGAGTGAAGCCGTGCGTGCAAAGACGCAGTAAATGCTCCTTCAATGCGGTTTTGAAGTACTCATTTTATCCGATCGTTTCGCGTGGATGACGACGCGGGTGACTGGCATTGGGAGAATCTGCTGATTTACGGAGTGAATCGCCGCTTCGCGACTTGCACGACCGGTTCGCGTTGCGTAAGTTTATAGTCAGTTCCCCCCTTCTCGTTTTCATTCTTACACACGATTTGGAGAATAGGCGTTTATGCGAATCCGTCGATCCGGTTTCACATTGATTGAGCTGCTGGTGGTGATTGCCATCATTGCGGTGCTGATTGCCTTGCTCCTCCCCGCGGTCCAGGCGGCCCGCGAGGCAGCTCGTCGTTCTCAGTGCACGAACAATCTCAAGCAGATTGGGCTGGCGATGCACAACTACGAGTCGGCCCAGGGCGGGCTGCCGTGGAATCAGGCGTGCGGTGCGCCGTTCCCCAAGATCGCGATCCCAGGACCGAGCTATCCCAATTCCGCGACGCCCGCCAATGGTTTTGGTGCCCTTGCCTTGATGCTCCCGTTTATGGAGCAACAGGCGGCCGCCAATGCGATCAACTTCAGCTTTGGGCTTGCCTTTGGTGGTGGTCCCACCAGTCCTCCTCCCCTCGACCCGTGCCAGTTCACGGCGATCACCACAACAATCTCCTCGTTCGTCTGTCCGAGCGACGGTAAGGGGATGGGCCGCAACAACTACATGGCCTCGAACGGCACAAACTACGACTGGCACTCGCGGGCGTCGGGCGCGGGGGTCTTCGGACGTCCTGACGACGACTATGGTGGACCGTCCGGTTTCGGCTTCAAGGGGACACTTGCCGGGATCACCGACGGCACCTCGAACACCATCGCCTTCGCCGAACGGAGTCGTGGAGACGGGGATAATCTTATGAAGAGCCCGAGCGACATTTATACCCCCGTGTCGATCACCGGTTTCAAGAACTACGTTCTCCAAACTCCCGAGGATCAGGCGTATCTCACCGGTACGGCGATTCCGGCCTGTGTGGCCGCCGCGCAGTCCTCACCCTCCAGCAGTTGGAACTATGGCGGTTATCTTTGGGCGTCGGGTAACTACAATCAGTCGACATTCAACTTTGTGCTCACACCCAACAGCAAGACACCTGACTGCTCACCTTATGCGGGGTCTGGGGTGGCTTACGGTTTCATCACCCCGCGAAGCTACCATTCCGGTGGTGTGCAGGTCGCCATGGCTGACGGTTCGGTCCGATTCGTGAAGGACTCGATCTCACCGACGACTTGGTACTCCCTCGGGACCCGGGGTGGGGGCGAAATCGTTAGCTCCGATAGTTTCTGAACAACGAGCGCGATTGTCGTACGGGTGGATCGCCGACGAAGCAATCTGCGATGGCTGGGGCCGTACTCGCCGCCAGCCTTCTCGTCCTCACACCGGGCTCCGAGTCCAACTACCAACCGTCTCGAAGTGAGTAAGTCGAGGGTCAATCGCTCTCGATTAACCGGGGAGGGGAACCTCCCGCAATTTGGATTCGGAAACGACTCACAAGGGCCGGCGTCTCGCATTCTCCGCGAGACGCCGGCCCTTGTTGTTTTGAGAAGAGCCCTTGACGGAAACGGCTCCTCCGATTGGTCGAGGCAGGCCGCGGAAGCCTCGAGCGATTGGGCGGAACTTGATGGTCTCGAACTCCGTTGACGCGCTCGCTGGACTCTCAAAAAATGAGCCGGACTAAAGGAAGGGGAGAAAGTGGGACCGAATCAATCTAACCCGACTGTTCCCCGACTCAGACCATTTCAAGTAATATTCTGCGCATAACATTATGCCAATACAAAACCGTTCAAGGATGAGCTTTTCAGGCTGTGTGGATTTAATAAAGTCAAGACTTATTATCGTGAAAGCGGCTAGGAGTTTTGTTGATATCAATAAAAAATTGTTTGCAGACACGAAATTCCCGTGGGCGGGTTGACTACGCCAGGCGAAGCGACCGTGTGTCCAACCCCACAGTAGACCGTGGCAAGCATTTGCTTATCGATTTATCAGTAGAGTTTGCAATAATTTGTAGAGTGCATTCCTCCTGCCCGCCAAGTTCGGCGAGGACTTCACGCGGGTGCTCCTCCCGTCCTGGCTCGACGGATCACGACCACGCGGAGTTCGATCCGCTTCGCATGAGCCGTGTGGTTGGCGGAAAATCTTTCAATAACGATCAGAACCTTTCAGGAATGAGCGATTTTCTTACGGGGTGAACCCCGTGAACGCGTGAGGCGAGCGGTTCGTGACCGTGATTCGGACCTCTGCGAACGCCAGACAACCGGGTGTCGAGGACGGCCTTCGCCATCTGGAATGTGGGCAACCCAAAGGTCGGCGGCTTGGGGCCATCAGGCGGGTGAGCCAAGCCAAGGTTGGGCGTTAGCTCCGCGCGGCGCACTGTGGTCGAGAAGAATTTGGCTTTTTCTAGGTTTTTTTAGTCGATCTGAGCTCCAGAGCCGTGGTGAGCGATCCTCCGCGAGTGTGAAGCCATGCGTGCAAAGACGCAGTGAATGCTGCTTCAATGTGATTTTGAAATCCTAATCATTTCGGTGTTTTGAGGGTTTCCCCTCGATGTCGAGGCAGGATGACCGGCCTTGGGCGAATTTGGTGATTTTTGGAGTGATTATTCACTTCGCGACTTGCACGACGGGTTCGCGTTGCGTAAGTTTAAAGTCAGTCCCCCCTTTCTTGTTTTCATTCCTTATGCACGTTTCGGAGAAGAGGCGCTCATGCGAACCCGTCGATCCGGTTTCACATTGATTGAGCTGCTGGTGGTGATTGCCATCATCGCAGTGCTGATTGCCTTGCTCCTCCCCGCGGTCCAGGCGGCCCGCGAGGCAGCCCGTCGTTCCCAGTGCACCAACAACCTCAAGCAAATTGGGTTGGCGATGCACAACTACGAATCCACTCAGAGTGGCTTGCCTTGGAATCAGGCTTGCGGTCGTGTGTACCCCACGGCGACGGGGGCGGGATCACCTGTCAATGGCTTTGGTGCCTTGGCGTTGATGCTTCCCTATATGGAGCAAATGGCGGTCTCCAATTCGCTCAATTTCAGCTTTGGGCTTGCCTTCGGTGGCGATTCCAATACGGCCCCGCCACTCGACCCGATCCAGTTCACGGCGATCAAATCAACGATTGCTTCGCTGATTTGCCCGAGCGATGGCAAGGGTTTAGGCCGCAACAACTACATGGCCTCGAACGGGACGAACTACGATTGGCATTCGCGGGCCTCGGGAGCCGGTGTGTTCGGTCGGCCTGACGATGACAACGGAAATGCCGCGGGTACTGGCTTTCAGGGAAGGCTTTCCGGAATCACCGACGGCACCTCGAACACCATCGCCTTCGCCGAACGGAGCCGAGGGGACGGCGACAAGAACATGAAGAGCCCGAGCGATATCTATACTCCAGTATCGATCACTGGATTCCCGAACTATGTTCTCCAACTGCCAGGTGACCAGGCCTATCTCACGGGTACGGCCATTCCGACCTGCACGAGCAGTGCCAATTCCGCGCCCACCAGCAGCTGGAACTACGGGGGGTATTTCTGGGCGTCCGGCAACTACAATCAGTCGACGTTCAACTTCGTGCTCACTCCCAACAGCAAGACTCCCGACTGTTCGCCTTGGGCGGGATATGCGGGTGGCTACGGTTTCATGACTCCGCGGAGCTACCATTCCGGCGGCGTTCAGGTCTGCCTGGCCGACGGTTCGGTCCGGTTCATCAAGGATTCGATCGCGCCCGTGACCTGGTATGCGCTTGGGACCCGGGGCGGTGGCGAAGTGATCAGTTCCGACAGTTTCTGATTGAGCATTGCGAATCGGGGGCAACCTCCCGCGATTCCGAAGCGCAAACCCATGGCCGACGGCTCGCGATTGACGCGAGTCGCCGGCCATGATTGTTTTGAGGAGAAGTGTTGGCGGAAAACCTCTCCTCAGACCTGTCGCGACGAGGCCGTGAGTTATTTGGGCTTCCCCATGTTCTTCATGGCTTCTTTGAGCTGGTCGTCAGCCTTCTTCAAATCCTCCGCCGTGGCGGGCTTTTCGGGCGGGAGATTTCCCTCGGGCGGCGTGCCACTGCAACCAATGCCTGAGGTCAAGCTGACCACGGCCGTCAGAACGAAACAGAGCCGCAAAATGTCTCGAACCTTCATGGACACGTCCTCGTTGAAAGAATTGTTTTGAGTTCAGCACTTCGCTCGCCAAGCCGAGATCGTGCGGGCCTCAAAGAGAAGAGCGAAAGCCTTGAGCGTTTTGGCAGAATTCAACGGTATCGAAATCCGCTGACGCTCGCGCTGGGCTCTGAAAAAATGAGCCGGACTGGAAGAGGAGGCGGGACGACTGAATGAAGTCCGGCGATTCCCCTACGCAGTCCATCCCAAGCAACATTCTACGTAGGCCTCATGCCTGCCGCAACGCCGTTCGCGGTTGGACTTTTCATTGCGTTGAACTTGAGAAGCGACATGACTTGATTCTGCGAAAATATCGCTGATATCAGTGAAGTGTGCAGGCGATTTTATTGATGATTTGTCAAGGGGGACGGCTTCAGCCTGTCGTTGCTCGAGGTGGCACGGCTGAAGCCCACCCGGTAAATCAAGACGAAGTTGGTGGAACTTTCCCACTCTGTAAGAGAAATGATATGCCGATGATTCTGGAGATTTCCGAAAGCTACCCAATCCAACGGCTCTCCGCGGCTGGGGCGGGCAATTCTCGAGGAATCGACTCGAGCCGATAGCCGAATCCGGGACCGCCCAAGGTCGAGAGGTCGAGCAGCCCACTGCGACGTCGATAGAGGCCGGGATGAACTTCGGACTCGGGCAGAGAGGCCTCGGGGTAGTACTGCATGCCGTTCGTCTCGACGCCCATGATCGTCCCGGCGTGAGCCGCGAGCAGGACGTGGGGCACTTGAGCCAGCATCGGATTGCTCAGGTCTTGGACCATCAAGGTCATTCCGTGGGCACGCGCCCAGCAGAGGCTGAGCAAAGCGCCGGTCTGCGTCTTGCAGGTCTTCAGGGCGACCCCGGTCCAGCCCAGGGCTCGGCCGAGCCGGATCAGATGCCAGTCATGTGCGCTCTCGTCCATGAACAACGGTTTCCGCGCCGAGACGCTGTGCACGTCGATCCGATGGGTTTCGAGCTCGTAGGGAAATGGCTGCTCGACATAGAGGATCATCCCGTAAAGTCGCGGATGTTCCTGAACCAATTGGTCGAGAATCCGGTTCACGTAACTCGGATCATGAACGGTACAATTGAAGTCGGCGGTGAGCCAATCCACCGCTTCGTTGACCGCGATCTGGCCGACCTTGACCAGCCGGTCATAGTCCCACGCGTAGTCGTCGCCCCGCAGCTTGACCTTGAGGCAATTCAGACCGTCGCGCTCGATCCAGTCGCGCAAGAGCACGGGATAGCCGTCGTCGGGCTCCTCGCCGGTCAACTCCGACGGGTCCAACGGGTCTTTTCCGCCGACGAGGTGCCACGCCGGCAGCGTCTTCGCCGGGGGGGACGCGAAGAAGTCCTCGGGATATTTCCCCACGAAGGAAACGTCAGTCCCCTGGGCGGGAGTCAGGTAGTGCGCGAGGTCGTGATTCATGAACGACGGATTGTAGGTCTGGTAAGTCGGCACGCCATGCAGGACGCCGTAGGCGTCATGAAGCGCCAGGTCGAACGCCGAGCAGCAGACCAGGGCCGCCAGCCAGGGCATCGGCTCGGCGTCCACTCCCCGTTCCGCGTTGATCGCCTCGAGCAGGCCCGGCAACACCTGCTCCTGGAACGCATGGCCGACTTCGACCGGGTGGCCCGCCTTCTCGAAGCAGATCCAGGCATCGACCAGCAATACGGTGAACCGCTTCAAGGCCGCATGCCTGACCTCGTAGGAAAGCGTACTGGGCCAAACCCACTGGACGCTGAGCGGCGTCTCTCCCCAGCCAACGGCCTCGCGGCCCTGCGCGTCGCGGACCGTCAGGCGAACGCGAGCGCAGGTGACTTCGGTCGTGATCTCGGGACCGAACTTCAGGGGAACCCGCGTTTTGATCGGTAGGAAATAAAGCGATGCGGCGACCGGTCGGACGTCGAGTTCGTGAGTCGGAGGCATGGCTAACCCTCTTCATTGGTTCAAATTCGCATGAAATCAGACGAGAACACGAGGGGCGTCATCAACCGTGGGCGCGAACGCCACCTCAAAGCGGATGACGGCCATCAGGCCTTTTTGATTGGGAAGTCGTTTGTTGTTACTGACGACTCCCCCCCTGATTTGGGAGCAATCCCTGGTGGGTCGAGCTCACTTGTCGCCACGATCTCGAGGCGCTTCGTGCTGAAGCCTCTAACCTATAACGTCGGACGCGGTCGCTCCAGGTTTATCCAGAACAGAGCAGAGAGCCGCGAACGCGACAATATGTTTCGCGGGTTGATTGCAGCCCTTCGGGACTGCAAAATGTGTGCACTCCTTGAGTCTGTCGCAAGGAAACCGGGCCGTCTGTCAGCCCCGGAGGCTTAAATTCGTGGGAGAAACTCGTTCCCACGCACCGCGTGGAAACGAGATCCCGGTCTCCTTGTTGCAGTCTTCACGACTTTTCTGATTTGCAATGAAATACAACGACCCGCCATCGAGCTAAGAATCCCCCCTCGTTCCCACGGTCCTCCGCTATGCCTTACCCACAAGTCGTAAGTTGTTAGCAATCCGGAGGTTACGGAAGGGGGCTGTGGCCCGAGCTGGATGCCACAACTGGAGGACTCTCAGGCACTTGCGCCGATCACCCTCGCTGGACACCGGGCCAGACCCCCACTTGTGGGTAAGGCATAGCGGTCCTCCGTGGGAATGCTGTCCCCGACGCTCCGCGTCGTCTGGCCCTCGCAAGCCGAGGACGCAGAGCATCCCAGACTGCATTCCCACGGGGGCCGTGGGAACGAGTCGCGAGAGGCTTCCTTTCCTGGCCCTGGATTAGGTCGTTGATTAAGTACGCGGGCGTGTGTGCAATCCCGACGTGGGCGATTCGAGGGGCAAGCCGCTGGATGCGGTGGCAGGTGTTCGCCCCCACCGGCGGCTCGTCGCGCCGGGGGGGCGTTCGCGTCGGCCATTCTTCAGCCCGCGAGCTTCGCCTTGATGGACTCGAGGGCTTTGTCGAGCGCGGCGGGGACTTGCTCGGGGTTTTTGCCGCCGGCCTGGGCGAGGTCGGGGCGGCCGCCGCCACCGCCACCGACGACCGGGGCGACGTCTTTCAACCAGAGGCCGGCGTGCAGGCCGCGGGCGATCAGGTCGGCGGTCAAGCCGGCGGCCAGGCTGACCTTGCCGTCGGCGACCGTGAGCAGGAGCACGGCCAAGCCGGTCTCCGCCTTGCGACGGAGCACGTCGATCAGTTGGCGGAGCTCGTCAGGCGAGGCGCCCTCGACGAGCTGGGCGACGACTTTCACGTCGCCGAGCACCGTGGCGGCGGCCAGCAGGTCGTCGGCCGAGGTGCGCGGGGTCGTTTCGGTCCGGCGCTGCGAGGCCTGCTTCTTGAGGGTCTTGATCTCTTCGAGGAGCGCCGAGACGCGCTCGCCCACGAGGTTGGTCGGAACCTTCAAGGTCGACGCGACGTCGGCGAGCAGGTCCTCCTCCTGACGCACGAACTCCAGGGCGGCCTTACCCGTGAGTGCGGTGATCCGCCGCGTGCCGGCCGCGACCGACTCTTCGCCGATGAGCTTGAAGAGGCCGGCCTGGCCCACGTTGTCGAGGTGGGTGCCGCCGCAGAGCTCCCGGGAGAAATCCCCCATCTGAACGACGCGAACCACCTCGGGGTACTTCTCGCCGAAGAGGGCCATGGCGCCCAAGGACTTGGCCTCGCTGATCGGCATCGTGCTCCAGGAGACCGGCTCGGCCTGGAGGATCCGATGGTTGACCGTTTCTTCAATGGCCCGGAGTCGTTCGCGGCCGACGGCTTCGGGATTGGCGAAGTCGAACCGCAGGCGGTCCGGTTCGACCTTGCTCCCGGCCTGCTGGGCGTGCTTGCCCAGGTGAATGTGCAGGGCATGGTGCAGGACGTGGGTCGCCGAGTGGGCGCGGCGGATCGCCTCGCGGCGCTCGGGATCGACCCGGGCCTGGACCGCTTCCTCGAGCGTGACCGTCCCTTCGACCACCTGGCCGATGTGGAGGGTGAAGTCATTGTCCTTCTTCGTGTCGGTGACCCGGAAGAGGAAATGCTCCCCCTTGATCTCGCCGATGTCGCCGACCTGACCGCCGCTCTCGCCGTAGAACGGTGTGCTGTCGAGGATCAGGACGACCAGCGGGTCTCCATCGGTCGCGGCCGAGGCCGAGTCGGCCAGCTTGCCTTGCTCGAGGATCCCGATGACCTTGCCTTCGGCCTCGGTGGTCGTGTAGCCGAGGAACTCACTGCCATGGTGATACGACGATTTGAGCGTATCGAGCGGGCCCGTGGCGAAGACGGCCGCGGCCCCCTTCATCGGGCGTGAGATTTCCCCGTGCGCTTCCATCGACTTGTCGAAGCCACCGCGGTCGATTCGCAGGTTGTGCTCGGTGGCGAGGCTCTCGGTGATATCGACCCAGATGCCGTAGGTCTGGTGGAGGTCGAACACCTCCTTGCCCGAGATCGTGTCCGAACCCGCGGCCTTGGTCTTCCGGAACAGGTCGTCGAGCCGCTTGAGGCCGTTGTCGAGGGTGCGGAGGAACTGCTCCTCTTCCTCGCGGATCACGTTCCGGATCCGGGGCACGCTTTCCTTGAGCTCAGGGTAGGGGCGTCCCATCACTTCGGCCACCACGGTCGGCAACGCGTGCAGGAACGGTTCGCGCTGGCCCATCTGGTAGGCGTCGATCACGGCCCGGCGCAGCAGGCGGCGGAGCACCGACCCCTGCTTCTCGTTCGACGGCTTCACGTTCTCGTGGATGCAGAAGGTCAAGGCGCGGGCGTGGTCGGCCATCCGCCTGATCCGTGTCCCGTTGGGACCGTCGGCGACGTAGTCGACCCCGAGCTGCTGGGCGACGGCGGCGACGATCGGCTTGAAGATATCGGTGGCGAACACGGTGGGTACGCCTTGGAGGCAGGCCGCCGCGCGCTCCAGGCCCATGCCGGTGTCGATGTTCTTCTTGGGGAGCGGTTCGAGCTCGCCGGGACCCAGCCGGTTGAACTGGGTGAAGACCAGGTTCCAGATCTCGACTTCTTTCGGTCCGTTGCCGTGGTAGAAGATTTCCGAGCAGGGGCCGCAGACGCCGTTCGGTCCGTGGGTCGGAGCGCCGGCGGGCCAGAAGTTGTCATCTTCGCCCAGGCGGGAGATCCGGTTGGCCGGAACCTTGACCTCCTTGCGCCAGATGTCGTACGCCTCGTCGTCATCGAGGTAGACCGTGATCGTCAGTCGCTCGGGGTCCAGCTTGAGGACTTGGATCAAGAATTCCCAGGCCCAGTGGATCGCCTCGCGCTTGAAGTAGTCGCCGAAGCTGAAGTTGCCCATCATCTCGAAGAAGGTTTCGTGGAACGCCGTTTTACCGACGTTATCGATATCTCCGGTGCGCAGGCACTTCTGGCAGGTGGTGGCGCGGGTGAAGGCAGGGTCGCCCAGGCCCATGAACTCCCGCTTGAACTGATTCATTCCGGCCGGCGTGAACAGGACGGTCGAGTCGTTGGGAACGAGCACGTCGCTGGGCCGGCGAACGCATCCCTTGGAAACGAAGAAATCGAGATAGGCGTCGCGGAGTTCGTCTGTGGTCATGTCGTCTGTGGCCAGGGGCTGGTGGCTAAGGGATCGTCAGAAGAACGCTCGGCGGCCGTCGACGACGGCGACGAAGACACTTCAGTCCGTAACGAGGAGAAATCATAGCAGATAGGAGGAGAGCGATGAAACGTGGGCCTCGGAGAACGCCCGGTTCGTGAGTGGAATCCTCCTTAAATTCAATTCACGTTCACGCTGAACGGCCCATGGTCGGTGTCCAATTTAACGGGGCCGGCGAGGTTGGCGACGGCTTTCACGAATTCACGGGGATTGCGGACGCTTCGGCCGCCGACCGACTTGATGATTTGCCCTTTTTTGAGCCCTGCCTTCTCGCCGGGCGAGCTGGCCTCGACTTCAGTGATCCTCACCCCGCCGCGCGCCATGGCGTCGAGCACCCCAGGACCGAAATTGGTCTGAGGCATGGTGCTCGTATAGTCGATATGAAGCCCGCGCCACGGTGACGGGCGATTGGTGGCGATGACTTCGCCGTCGACGGGGGCCTTGGCGAGCTGGACGGTTCGCTCGAGCGTCTCATCCTGGCGCAACAGCTTGAGAATGACGTTCGACCCCGGTGTGAAGTAATTGATCGCCAGGTAGAGGCTGTCGACGTCGTTGATCGGGATATCGCCGACCGAGAGGATGGCGTCATTGGCGTGCACCTCGCCCTCGGCGGCAGGGGTGCCCGCTTGCGCGGATTTCACGCGGTTCGAGAGGGTTTCCGTATCGAGTGAGACCCCGAGAAATCCGTATTCGACCTCTTTCCCCTGCTTGAGCGTCTCCAAGGCGCGCCGGCCCATCGCATCCATCGGGATTGCGTAGCCCGCCTGGGAGTCGAAGCCGGCGGCATTGGCGCTGTTGGAGGTGAGTCCGACGAGTTCCCCGTGGAGGTTGATGACCGCTCCGCCGCTCATGCCCAGGTTGAGCTTGGCGTCGAGCTGAAGTAAGGTCGGGTAATTCTTCAAGGACCGCGGTTCCTCCTGGGTGACCTCGAGCCGTCGAGCGACGTTCGACAGGATCCCCCAGGTCGCGGAGGGGCGTCCATCCTGTCCGGCCGCGTTGAACGGGTTACCCAGGGCGAGGAGGAATGAGCCCTTGCGGAGCTTGGTGGCGTTGCCGATCGGCATCGGCGTGAGCCGAGGGGGCGTGATCCCCGTCCCTGCCTTGGGCACGATGACCGCGAGGTCGCTGCGGGGGTCGGCCGCGATGATCTCGGCGTCGAAGCTCTGCTTGCCCATGGCGCGGACGTGAAGTCGCTTGGCGCCTCGGACGACGTGAAAGGCGGTCAGGATCTCACCCCGAGTGCCGACGACCACGCCGGAGCCGAAGTCGAACGAGATTTGATCCGGGCCGAACCCCTCATTAGGCATGACATCGATCCGGCCCCGCATGACCAAGGCCCGGTCCGGGCCGCCGAGCAGGCCCGCCGCACCCTCAGCCTCTTGGCCGCGGCCCCGTACGGCCGTCGTCACGTCATCCTCGCCTTTCTCGCGCGCGATCGCGACCACCGAGGGTTCCGCCTTGGCGATCGCGTCGGCCAAAGCCGACTCGAGCGCGGCGACGACCTCGAGCGGTGAACCGGCCGTGGGACCGCTGCTCGGCGGAGGATCCGCCAGGGCCAGGAGAAGACACAGCAAAGAACCGAGGTTGTGCATCGGCGATCACCCCGCCCGCGTTCCAGACGCCGGATGCGACCGGTACGACCAGCCCGTCCGTCCCGATCTGTCTCGTGACTCTCCTTTCTATTTTTTCCACTTCTCCCGAGCAGGGCAACCCGTAAGCCCGGGGAAGGCGCGAGCGACCGGCGTTTCTTGATTCATTTCGAGCGCGGGTTCCGGCGCAGGCTGTTTTCACGGAACCCCATTTCGAGCTAGAGTGAAATGATTCGACTCCCGATCGCTATACCAATGCCCGGGTCGGGATGGCGGTTCGATGGGGTGATTCCGTGGTGTTTTGGTGGGGTAGATGGGTTTTGCACGCTCCAGGGAATTGCGGGCCGAGTGAGTTGACAGGGGCACGACTGCATCGGATAGTGGATGCATCTGGAAGCGCGTTTCCCCGAAGCAGGTGTTAACACGATCTCATCCCCTCCATTGACTGAGGTCGTGAGTGCCCCATTCCCTTCGGGTGCGAACCTTCGAGGGGGTTGCGACCGGAGAGCGATCTTTCGATCCCCCCAAAATCCACAAGCATGGGGATCGCCCCGACCATCTCGGCTGGATAACTACTGATGAGGGAGAGACTGGCGATGCCGACGTTGCTCCGGTCAACCAGCATGTGCAAGGGACGGGCCTGGACATGGGCTCTGTTCGTCCTGGGCTCTTTGTTTCTGCTCTCGCTCGCTCCGGCCCCCCCCGTGGCGGCTCAGGAACCCGCGAAAGAGGCGGCACCCGCGGCGAAGGAGGAGGCCGCGGCGGCTCCGGCCGCCGCTCCGGCGAGTTCGAATGAGTCGGCGGCGCCGAAAACCAAGTCGTTACTGCGGTGGGCGTTGGAAGCCTCGGGACCGATCGGGGTTTTCCTGCTCTGCCTCTCGGTCTATTTCACGGCGGTGGTGATCCGCCTGTTCATGGAAATGCGTTTGAGCGAGGCGGTGCCTCCCGCCCTGGTCGAGAAGTTGGAAGCGGCGATTCGGGACAAGAAGTTCCAAGAGCTCTACGACGCCTGCAAGGATAACGACACGTTCCTTGCCCGCCTGGTGAGGACCGGGGTGGCCAACCTGCCCAACGGTCGCCCCGAGGCCAAGGAGGCGATGAACCAGGTGAGCGACGAGATCGTCATCGGCATGGAGGCGAGGATCAGCTACCTGGCGATCATCGGCCAGCTCGGACCGATGATCGGGCTGGTCGGTACGATCTGGGGTATGATCATGAGCTTCCAGGAAATCGCCACCGCGGCCGGCTCTCAGCCCAAGCCGGAGAAGGTGGCCGAAGGGATTTCCACCGCCTTGTTCATTACCTTGGAAGGTGTCGCCCTGGCCGTGCCGGCGATCTTCTTCTTCTCGCTCTTCCGCAACCGAATCGCCGTGATCACGATGGAGGCGACCCGAGTCGCCGACCGGACGATCGCATCGCTGGTTCAGGCGGCCAAGCAGGCCAAGTCCGGCTGACACCCATCGAAGACGGAGGGCGTGGCCGATGAGCTCCGAGATGTCCGCCGAACCGAACCTGACGCCGTTGCTCGACGTCGTGTTCCAGTTGATCACGTTCTTCATGCTCGTGATCAACTTCGGTGACCAAAACTACGACCAGCGCGTTCGCCTGCCGATCGCAGGCTCGGCTCAGCCGCTCGATGCCAACTCTCAGACGATCAACGAAGATCGACTGGTGTTGAATGTCGACCGGCAAGGGCATCTGATTATGACCGGTGTGGTCCTCACGCAGCAGAAGGCGGTCGAGGAAATCAAACACCAGGCCAAGCTGGTGAAATTGAACCTGGAATCGGCTGGGATCAAGCTCAATGCCACGAAGGATCTGCCAACCACGATCATTCTCCGGGCCGACCGTGATACGGATTTCTCGTCGCTCTATCGTCTGATCACGGCCTGCCAGGCCAATGGGTTTCGGAAGTTCGCCCTCAAGGCGATGAACGCCGGTTGATGCCGTTTCGCCTTCCCAGGCACGAGGTTCGTTTCCGAGGGGATTCCCTTGAGTCGAAATCAAGGCCGTCGCAAGAGGTCGGAACAGAGTCTGGAAATTCCGGTCACGCCGATGCTCGACATGGCGTTCCAGCTTCTGACGTTTTTCATCCTGACCTATCAGCCGATGCCGGCGGAGGGCCAGTTCGTCATGAACATCATGCCCGCCGCCCCGGCCACCGATATCAACGCCCAGAGTCCTGAGACGACGCAGGCCAACCCCGACGTGCCGGCCGCCCTGCGCACTCTCCCGACGACGCTTCGCGCTGGTGAAGGGGGAAATCTCGGCCAGATCATCCTGGGCGAGAACGACATCCAGGGGGGGATGGACGAGCTCAAACAGCAGCTCGACGAGATCTTTCGCGATCCCACGCTCCCGTTCGATCAGACCATGATCAAGGTTGACCCCAACCTGAAATACTCGGCGCTGATGCAGGTCATCGACGTGTTCTCACGGGCCTTCAACGAGGCGAAGAAGGAGCCGAAGCTCAGCTTCGCCGAACTCACTGGCGAAGATTAGGCGGCCCCGTGGCCGATCGTGTTCCGCCCGCCCGCCTTCGTATAATTTTACTCTCGACGCTCAGGACTAAGCCGTGAGCAAACCCAACTCGCTCTTCCGAGGGTCGGAACTGCCACGGCTGCTCCTGCTCCTGGTCATTCTGATCGGGGGCATGGTTCTGTTGTGGAAATATATTTATTTCAAGAGGGTTCCCCTCGAGGCCAACCCGGTGGCCCGGGTGCCGCTGACGCCGATTGTCCCGGATAAGTCGCCCGAGTTCGACACGGTGCGGGACAAGACCGAGATCCAGCTGCGCGACATGGCGGCGTACAAGAAGCTCCTGACCCAGGTGGAAACGCTCAGTCCCGCCGCGCTCTCCAAGATCAGTCGGCGGGACGTCCTCTCGATCCAGATCTGGGAGCATCCCGAGCACTATCGCGGTGTCCCGATCCAGATCGTCGGCACCGTGCTTCGGGTGATGACCTACGAGAGCAAGCTCAGCCGCACCGGGCGGCTTTACGAAGCCTGGATGGTCACGTCCGACAGCCAGCGCAACTTCTACGTCTGCGTGTTCGAGGATCCCCCCAAGGGATTCCCGGTCGGTGACAACCTCTCGGAACGGATCGTCTTCAACGGTTACTTTTTCAAACTGATGAAGTATCAGTCGGGCAAGGATCTCGGCTTTTACGTCTCGCCGGTCCTGGTCGGCCGAATCGGCTGGTCCGAGCCTGTCGCCGTCGGCGGAGCAGGGGGGGGAGCTCCGTCCCCCGCAATCTGGATGGCCGTGGCGGTCGGCCTGATGTTCATCGTCTCCTTCTACCGCTGGATGACCGGCCTGCGCCGGTCGCTCTCTCCCCTCTCGCGGGCTGCATTCCATCGCGAGCATCCCAGCGAAGAGATCGCCCCCGAGGAACTGACCGCCTGGCTCGAGAACGTGGCCGACGACGATCAAGCTGGCGAGCCCGAGAAACTCGTGTAGCCCCGAAGGGGCGACCGTCCATAGCCAGGGGGCGTATGCCCCTGGGAAAACCGATGTATTTATGTTTTGCAGCCCGGAAGGGGCGACCGTCAATAGCCGAGGGCTTATTTTGACGGTCGCCCCTTCCGGGCTGCAAAATGTATTGATTTGCGTTGTTCTTGATTCCAGGGGTTTCACCCCTGGCTAGGAACGGTCGCCCCTCCGGGGCTGCAAATATGCGTGCGAGAGGCGGTTTTCTCGTCTACGACGGTCGTCCCTCTTCCCAGGCGTCGAGGTCGCACCAGGGGCCGCGGCTCTTGAACCGGGGGGCGGGTAAGGTCTCGGCGAGGGCGAGCGCGGTGTCGCGCGTGATGTCGTCGCGGCGGCGGCCCGTGCCTCGGAAAATCCGGAGGCCCCGGCCGCGCGCCAGGATCTCGCGCCGCGAGCGGCCCGCGGGAGCGTCGGGCCACGGGCCCACCTGTTCTTCGAAGTCGAAGAAGACGGGGATGACCTTCTCGAAGTAGGCCCAATAGTCGGGGTTGTCGGTCTGGATCACGAACAAGCCACCGGGTTGAAGGCCACGGTGAACGTCGGCCAGGAACCGGGGGGTCACCAGCCGCAGGTGCGCCTGACGCGGGTTGTGGTAGGGCTGGGGGTGATAGAGATGGACCTCGGCGAGACTGGCCTCGCTCACGTACGAGGCCATAAACGTTTGTGCGTCTCTGACTGCGAACCGAACGTTGTGCAGTCCGCGCTGATTGGCGCGGCGGGTGGCGTAACGAATCACGACGGGAAGGATGTCGGTGGCGATATGGTTGGCTTCGGGACGAGCCAACGCACTCAAGAGCGTATAGCGACCGTTCCCGCAGCCCAGTTCCAGAATCGTGGGCGCGGAGCGACCGAAGATCGCGGACCAGTCGAGCGGGCCGGGCGGAGGCAACCGCTTGATCGCCGTCCGTGCCCATTCCGCCTCGGGGAGGATCTGCCCTGGGATCGTGACTCCGAACTCCATCTCGATATCGCCAGGACTCGGCATTGGTTTCCTCAAGAGGCCCACTCAATTTGCAGAGAAAAAGGAACAAGAACCCTAGGACACCCGTCCGCTCACGGCAAATCGGATCGGGGAGAAATCCGTTCTTCCCGAGGGATGCGGTTCATCGTGTAGTGGCAGGTGCTGGGGTTCGCGTCGGGCAACGTGGTCCGGACTTCGTAGATTCGGTCGGCGAGGAGCGGTTCCTTGAGACTCAGCCGAACCGTTCGGCCATCGGGCCCGAGCGTGACCGAGGCGACGTGCAGCGACTCTTCGTCGACGGGCGGGGAGTGGTACGCTCCTTGGAAGACGTGGTGATAGCGTCTGACCAGGTAGCGGTTCGGGTCGATGGCTGCGGCGGCATTCGCCGGTGCGGTGAAGTAGGTGAGTGTGAACCCGTCGTGGGCGGCCTTCACCTCCTGGATTCCGAACGATCGCTGGCCGGAATCGGTGACCCGGAAGACGGCCCCTTGCTCGGGTTCACCTCCCCAGGCGGGTTCCCGCAAGCTGCCGACGTAGAGCTCGCCTTGAGGTGAGAAGGCTACGCAGATCGGCCCGAGCAGGTTCTCGAGGAAGGGATAACAGGCCCCCTGGGTCTGGCCGTCGACTTCCTCGAGGCTGGCGCGAAGGATGAACCGATTATTGTATTCGCAGAGGATGAGTTGTCCTTCGAGCGGGCCGAACTTGCCGCCGGTATCGGCGAATTCGAGTCCGTTGACCGAGCGTGCCCAGGGGTACGGAATCCGGACGGCGGGGGGGACGACGGGCCGTCCTGAGCCGGTGGGCGAGTCGGCCTGACTGGCGTAACCGTACCACCCGCCGGGCACGAGTTGATCGATCTCACAGGTGGTCTTCTGCTGACCTTGGTTGTCGGTAAAGAAGACCTTGCCATCGCGACCTCGGGTGGTCCAGCCCGTCGGGTAGCGAAGGCCGTCCGCCACGATCGTGACCTTGCCGTCCGGTTTCACGTTGATCGCTTTGCCGCGGAGGTAATGACGACCCTTGAGCGGGCGTTCCCGGACGTCATCGGTGACCGGGCAGATGATCCAACCCCCGCCCGGCCATCGCGCGATCCCGGTCGTCCAGTCGTGGTGATCTTTGGTGACGTCCCAATCATCAGAGAGGGTCAGCCAGCGCTCCGCCCAGCCGTCGCGGTCGCGGTCCGACAGGCGCAGGAAGGCGCTTCGGGTGGCGATCAGCAGGTCGTCGCCTTCCGCTTTCAAGCCGAGGGGCCAATGTGGCAGCGTTCCGGCCCAGCGGTCGTAGCGGTCGAGCAGTCCGTCGCCGTTGGAGTCGGTGGCAACCAGGACGTTGCCGTCCATCGACCCGACCACCAGCGATCCATCCGCGCGGACCGTCATGCAACTCGGCAAGACGTCGTTGGGGAGCGGGAGTTTTTTGGCGACGTAGCCGCCGGAGGTTGCCAAGGGCTCGGCGGCGGGCGCGGAGAGGACCGCGAGAACGATCGTCGAGGCAGCGATGGAAGCAGCGAAACGTATCATGAGAGTGAGGTCCCGTCCGGCCCTTGCGGGTGATCGTCTTTTCTATTTTGACAGAGGGGTCACTCGCCGGGCAAGCGGGCCGTGCGCGGGAACGGGGTGTCCTGTTCGGTTCGTTTGGACTCGGATCGAGGTCGAATGCGATGTTCACCGCGTCCCCCTTGACGGTATTCTGGAGCGGTCGTCGATCATTGCTTCGCTTCAGGAAGAGGTCCGAGCCCTTGTCGGCTCGAATCGACCTGGAACCTTTGCGCTGGACCCCGAGCCTGAGCTATGTCCGAATCGTCCGTCGTCTCCGCACTGATGGCCGTGATCGCCGAGCGTAAGTCCCGCCCGCCCACCGACCGGTCGTATGTGGTCTCACTCCTTCAGGCCGGGGACCCCAAGATCCTCGGGAAGATCGCCGAGGAGGCCGCGGAAGTGGTGGCAGCCGCCGGCGAACCTGGCGACGAAGGCCGCGACCACCTGGTCCGCGAGGCGGCCGACCTGATTTTCCATGCCTTGGTGTTGCTCGGCAGCCACGACGTCTCGTGGCCGGCCGTTGAGGCCGAACTCGGCCGTCGGTTCGGCATCAGCGGGATCGTCGAGAAAGAGTCCCGACCCAGCCGGAGCGAAGGACGCGAAGGCTGATTGACTCCTTCGATCGCGGCACGAACCATTGTCGCTGACTCCTGCTCTGGTTTACGATGAGGAGCAGGTTTCCTTTTTGGTGAAGATTCCTGGGAGTCTGGGTTTGCATGGCTAGCCGCGTTGTTCTGGCGATGAGCGGAGGAGTGGATAGCTCGGTGGCCGCGCACCTGCTCAAGGAGCAGGGGCATGAGGTCATCGGTCTCTTCATGCGCACCGGCGCCCATGCCGAGGACGCCGAACGCCGATCGAAGACCTGCTGTAGCGCGACGGATGCCGTCGACGCTCGGAACGTGGCCGACCGGCTCGACATTCCGTTCTATTCGCTCGATTTCGAGCCCGACTTCAAGCGGATCATGGATCAGTTCGCGGACGAGTATGTCGCCGGACGGACCCCAAACCCGTGCGTGATGTGCAATATCTGGCTCAAGTTCGGCAAGCTCTGGTCGTACGGCAAGCAGGTCGGCGCCGATTTTGTGGCCACGGGGCACTATGCACGGATCAAGTCCGCGCCTGACGGCTCGTTGCGGGTGGCGCGCGGGGTTGATGGGACGAAGGACCAGTCCTACGTCCTCTTCGGTCTGCGGCGGGAACTTCTCGCGAACGTCTTGCTGCCGATCGGGGAGTATCCCAAGTCGGAGGTTCGTTCGATCGCGCGCGATTTGGGCCTGCCGGTTCACGACAAGCCGGACAGCCAGGAAATCTGCTTCGTCCCGCAGGACGACTATCTCGAGTTCGTCCGCGCCCGTCGCCCGGGTCTCGATACGGCGGGCGCCATCGTGGATGAAGCGGGGAACGAGCTCGCCCGCCATTCCGGCATCGAGGCGTTTACGATCGGCCAGAGACGAGGCCTTGGGGTGGCCGTCGGATCGCCACGATATGTCGTGCAGATCGAGCCGACATCGAAGACCGTGACGGTGGGGCGTCGCGAGTCGCTCGAGAAGCAGGGGCTGATCGCGACCCGGTTCAACTGGCAGGGCGAAGTCCCGCAAGCCCCCGCGCCCTGCCTTGCCCAGATCCGGGCCCATCATACGGCCGTCCCCGCCACGGTCGAGTTGCTTCCCGGCGATCGCGCCCGGGTGGTGTTCGAGACGCCGCAACTGGCCATCACACCGGGGCAGGTGGTGACGGTCTACCAGGACGAACTGGTGCTGGGTGGCGGCTGGATCGATCAGAGTTTCGACCTCCCTTCCGAAGAAGAATCCTGACGGGATGGATCGCGTTCCCGCGGCTTGACACGTTCCTCTTCGTTTCGAACGATCGCTAGGAGTCTGCGCTAATGGTCACCGTGGGCATGTACTACGACGTCATCCCTGAGAAGACGACGCTCTTTACCGCCAAGTTTCAAGAAGTCATCGAGCTCATGAAGACGATTGAAGGGCATAAGTCGAGTTTCCTCTATCAGCGCGTCGATGATCCCCATTCCTTCGCGGTTCTCAGCGAGTGGAGCGATCAGCAAGCGTTTCTCGACTTCATTCGCTCCGACACGTTTCGCCAGGTCACGACCTGGGGCCGTGAGCAAATCCTCCGGTCGATGCCCAAGCACAAGATTTATCCGCGGTCGGAAGATCTCGGCCGTCCCTCCTGAACTCGGATTGCCTTCGATACCGGGATACACTACGATTTTCTCGACTCCCTCGCCCGGAGGGAGCGTCCGCGCATGATGCGTCGACGGCTCCCCTCGGTCTGATCTGCACCTCGGTGCGTTGCATCCCCCGGCGATCTCCAGCCTGGCCCTGACCCGCCAAACGCCGGTATGTTTGAATCACAAACGGAGTTTTGAGATTCTATGGCGAGCGTCAGCCTGATCCTGCCTCTGGCCCCCGGCTCTTTGCTGTCCGCCGAAGTGATCGAGAAATTCCGCGTGTGTCTCGAGGATGCGGGACACACGGTGGAGGTTCTCGGCATTGCCGACCCGAGCTCTCCCTATCTCCCGCTTGTGGCCGGCTCCTGGTGGCGCTCGTTCGTCGCACCTGAGCCTGGGTTGGCTTCCGCCTCGGTTGCCGGACTCCGCCGTGCCAAGGGGGACGTCCTCGTGGTGCTCGACCACGACCGGGGCTACTCGCTCGAAGAGCTGGCGGGCATGATCGAGCCGATCGAGCGTCGTGACGCCGACCTGGTCGTCGCGAGCCGAAATGCATCGCGTGGAGCGGAGGTCCGGCCCGGTCGAGTCGCCGCTTGGGCCGGTCTGGCGGCGCGGCGGGTCATCGGGTCGACCGACCCGTTCTCGGGACTGGTGGCACTGACGCGCGAACTGGCTCGATCCGCCAATTTGGAACCGCTAGGATCCCACTTCACGCTGGAATTGCTCGCGCGGGCGGGGGGCCAGCGCCAGGACCTGGCGGTGGCCCGAGGCCAAGGGCGGAGGGCGACGAGCCGGCGGGTTCAACTCGACGATCTCCGACACCTCAAACGCCTGGGTGATCATAAGTTCGGGAATATTTCTCGACTGATCCAATTTTGCGTGGTGGGCGCGTCGGGCATGGTCGTCGACCTGTCCTGTTACGCCTTATTCCAGTGGCTCCTCTCTCGAACGGGCCTGGCGGCCATGACCGCGCCGGTGGTCGGGGGATCGCTGGCCCTGGCGGTGGCCGGAGCCGGTTCGATCGCGTTGGCTCTGATCTGGAATTTTTCGCTCAACCGCCGGCTGACGTTCAGCTACGCCCGGCGTGGCTCGCTCCTTCATCAGTTCGTGGGCTATGTCCTGAGCAATGCTCTCGGCGTTGCCTTGAGCTTCTCGCTCCGACTGATCCTGCCGAGGCAGTTCACCTTTTTCAACCGCCACCGGCTCGCGGCGGCCCTGGTGGGAATCGTGGCGGCCACCGGGATCAGCTTTACGATGGCACGCTGGTTCGTCTTCGGCCGGCGTCCTGCGGGTTCCGCTGAGCCGCAACTCGAGGACGGCGAGAGCCTTGACGAGGTGGCGCTCGTCGTCGTCGCCGTCGACGGGGTGGGCAGCGAACTGTCTCAACATGCCGGGCCGGCGCACGTCTCGTCGTTCGATCCGTCCTAATTAATCCCGGTCGGGAACGGGAGCCTCGGAGAGTGGCGAGTCGAACTGAGGGGCCGGTCCCGGTTCGAAACTCGTCGTTCTAGAAACGGGTTTCCTGAGGTGTTGCCACGCGAGGACGGCGATGACGACCGCCGCGCCGGCGATCCCGAGAATCCAGTCGTTGACGGCGTTGCCGGATCGCAGGACGGGTGGCCGCGCCGTTCGGGGAGGCGAAGCCGGGGGCCGTGGGCCGACGATCAACGGGGCCAGCCGTTCCACATCGGCCCCTTGGTAGCGAATCCGTTTCAGGAATGTCCCGACGAACCGGACGTTCTCTCGAACCGTCGGGGATTCGGCCTTGGGGTTCGGCGCGGGGTAGACCCAGCAGAAGGGATCCCCCGAGGCCGTGACGGCCCACGCTTCCACCAGCGGGGGAAACGTGCCGAACGCTCCCTGGCGGAATCGACGGACGATCCGCCCCTCGACCTGGACGCGAGCCCCTTCATATCTTGCGGGATGGTCCCAGAGTTCCCGGAAGCGGATCAATGCCGGAGCGGGTTCCGCGTCGCGGGCGATGAGGGCGCGGCGATAGGCCGCAAGATCGGCCACCGCGAGCGGCGCATCGTCGGCCCGAGCCCAGGGAATTACGGAACCGAGCAAGAGCCCGGTTACGAGCCGTGCTTGACGTGGCGTCCCGAACCATCGTCGACGTTGCGGGTCGGGGCGACGAGCGATCGGACGCGTCATGGAATGCCCCGAGGCGTTGAGGACGCGGGGGAGGGCTGGATCGCGGGATCGGTGAGCCGAACCGTGGCCACTCCGGCGGCGCCGCAGACTGCGATGATCCGAGCGGCCTCTTCATATCGCAGCGCATCGTCAGCGACGAGCCGGACTCGCAGCGGCCGGTTCTCCATGAGCTGGACGTAGCGACCGAGGCGTTCACCGAGAGTGGTCAGGTCGGGCAGGACTGATTCCCCGAGTCGAAGTGACTTCAAGTCTCCCAGGTCGTCGGTTTCCGCGCGGATCCAGAGGTCGTTCTCGAGGTCGGTGTCGACCCGCCGCGAGGCGGGGGCTTGCCCTCTTCCCTTCGACTCGCTGGGGAGTGCCAGGGGGGAGGCGGGGAGGTCGAGATCGAGGTGGGTCTCCGCCGAGGGGACCTGGAAGGTGAGCACGAAGAAGGCAAGGAGCTGGAACGCCATGTCGAGCATCGGCGTGACCGGGAAGGCCACTTCCTCGGGGGGTTGCGGGCGACGCGATTTCGAGCGGTTCCTCCCGGTTGCGGTCGCGCTCATCGTTCCTTGCTCCGGAGGACGACCAGGCTAAAATGGGCGAATCCGCGTTCCTGGGCCTCGGCCAAGGTCCGCCGCACCATGCCGTAGCTTGCGTCTTTGTCGGCCCTGATCACGACGTTGGTGGCCAGGTCTTGGGCGGGGCCCCCCAGCGTCTCTTGACCCTCGATCCGTCGTTTGGCCTGGTCGGCCCACCAGTGTTGGCTGGCGTTTCCCGCCAACGGTTCGCCTTCAACCAACAGTTGGCCGTTCCGGTCGAGCCCGACCACGAGTCGATCGATGCCGAGATCCGCACCCGGCAGCGCCGCGGGGGCGACCGGTAGTCGGATCAACTTGGTCGTGCCTTCGAGCTTGGTGCCGAAGTGAATCAGCATCATGAAGAAGGTGATGAGCTGGAGGACCACGTCGAGCAGCGGGGTCAGGTTCAAATTGAACATGTCCCCGCCTCGGTGCCGGATCTTGTACGACATGGAGGCCTCCTTGGGCGCTCGAGCTCGACGGGCGACTTACTTGTCCGCAACAGGGAGGGCCGAGCGGGTGACGGGCATGACCGCGGTGGCCAACGGGTGCGGCGCCCGGATGCCTGGCGAGAATTGTTCGAGCAACGAGTCGGCCGCCATCGCCACCTCAAGCGAGAGTCGAGCGATCCGGTTCCGAAAGATCGCGTAAAAGTAGATCGCCGGAATCGAGAGGGCAATCCCTTCGAGGGTCGCGAACAGGGCGGTCGAGATTCCGGCGGCCAAAGCGCTGGCCTGCGGAGACGACCCGGCCGTGGCGATGACCTGGAAGCTGATGATCATGCCGTAAACCGTACCGACCAGGCCGATCATCGGCCCGAGTGTGCCGACGGTCGCCAGGTAGGTGGTGCGATGCTCCATCTCCATCGTGACGTCGTCGTTGGCCATTTCCATGGCCTTTTGCGCGGGGGCGAGGCCCGCGGGAAGCTTGCGAACCCCGGCGGCGAGCACTCGAGCCAGGAACGAGGCATCGACCGCGAGCCTCTGATAGGCCTCGGTGTACTGCTTCTGGGCGAGCAGGTCGCCGACCTCGCGGATCAGGCGGTCGGGCAAGGCGACGGGTCGACGATACTGTTTCGCCATCCAGGCGATCAGGGCGATCATATAAAACGACATGACCATGATCACGAGGCCGATCGGCCCCGAGGCCCGGACCATCCAGGAGAGGAAGGATTCGCTGCCGTCGGCCGGTTGTGCCACGGCTCCATCAACCGCCCCGGCCTCTTGAGCCCAGGCGATCAGGGGGGACGTGAAAACCAGTAGACAAGCAAGAACGAGGGCGGTGACCCAGCGACGGCAGGGCGTTGACATAGAACGCGGATCTCCCCGCCCGTCTCGCACCGGCCTTCCCTTGGCACTCGAGCCTCGGCCGGAATCATCCAGGCTTGACCCAAGCTTAGCCGATCGAGCGAGATCGGACAACTCCGCGACTCGTAGAGCTCGGCCCATTTCGGACCGGCGACCCTTCGCATACGAGTCCACAAGGGAGGCCCGCATCCGCGGGATCACCCTGGCCAGTCCGGCCGTTGGGCATGAACGCGGCGGTGGTCGCCGGTACGGTTCCCCACCCTTGCGACGGGGAAGTGGCCCTGATCTAATCCGGGACAGCTCTCCACCCTCATTCTCACCCCGCCCTCATCGAGAACCCCGATGTCACGATCGCTTGGCGCTCTCATCCTTGCGGGTCTGCTCTGTACCGCGGTCGCGGTGTTGGCTGACGAGCCGAAGCCACCGATAACGGATTTTGTGTCCAAGGCGCTCGCTCGTGAGATCATCGGCCCGCGCCAGACGCTGGTCGAAACGATCCGCGAATGCGAGTCGGCGATTCCGCGGATGCCTGCGGTCAAGAGCGTGGGCGAGTGGGAAAAAGCCGCCGAGCGGATGCGGTCGGATGCCCTGGCGCATGTCATCTTCCGGGGCGAGGCCGCGGCCTGGCGTAAGGCCAAAGCGAAGGTGGAGTGGCTCGGCACCATCGAAGGCGGCCCTGGTTATCGGATCAAGAAAGTTCGTTACGAAGCAGTCCCGGGACTCTGGATCCCCGGTTTGCTCTATGAGCCCGAAAACCTGGCGGGGAAGGTCCCGGTGGTCCTCAACGTCAATGGCCACGACGCTCAGGGGAAGGCGGCCGACTACAAGCAGGTCCGCTGCATCAACCTGGCCAAGCGGGGGATGCTCGCCTTGAACCTCGAATGGTTCGGAATGGGCCAGTTTCGTGACGGCAACTATCGTCACGACCTGATCAACCACATCGACCTGTGCGGGGCAGGGGGGATCGCCACTCACTACCTGGCCATGAGCCGAGGGATCGACCTCCTGCTTTCGCTCGAGCACGCAGATCCGCAACGGGTCGCCGTCACTGGCCTGTCGGGCGGGGGCTGGCAGACGATTTTCATCAGCGCCTTTGACAAACGCGTCACGTTGACCAACCCGGTGGCCGGTTATTCGAGCTTCCTCACGAGAACCGAGCACTTCTCCGATCTGGGCGACTCGGAGCAGACACCCTGCGACCTGGCCACCGTGACCGACTACGCCCAGATGACGGCGATGATGGCCCCGCGCGCCACCCTGCTCACGTTCAATGCCATGGATAACTGCTGCTTCGCCTCGGGGCATGCGCTCCCCCCTTGTTGGATGCCGCCACCCCGATCTTCCGACTCTACGGGCAGGAGTCGAAACTTCGTTCTCACATAAACACCGATCCGGGCACGCACAACTACCTGCGCGAGAATCGTGAGGCCTTCTACGGGATGGTGGGGGATACTTTCTTCAAGGGGGACCCTACTTTCCGCGCCAAAGAGATCCCCTCCGACGCGGAAGTCAAGTCGGCCGAGACCCTCAACGTGCCGCTGCCGGACGGTAATTTGAGTTTGCAGAGCCTGGCTCTTCGTCTGAGCAAGCCCCTCCCCAACCGGGCTGAGCTTCCCGTGACAGACGCTCAAGGGGTGGCCCGCGCGTGGCGTGATGAGGGCCGAAACCGGCTTCGCGACGTCGTTCGAGCGCGGCGATACGAAACGAAAGCGTGGTCGATCGCGCGTGAGCAAGGCGATGGGTTCAAGGCGACCTCCTGGCGCGTCGAGGTCGGTGAATGGTCGGTACCGGTCGTTGAGCTGACGAAGGGCGATCCCGGCAAGACCGTCGTTCTGCTCGCCGATGACGGCCGTAAGGCGTCGGCGGCTGAGGCAAGAAAATGGCTGCACGCGGGCTATCGTGTGCTTGCGGTCGACCCGTTCGCTGTCGGGGAAGCGCGGGTCGCCGAGCGCGACGATCTGTTCGCCCTCATGCTCTCGGCCGTGGGCCATCGCCCGTTGGGCGTACAGGCTGGCCAGATCGCGGCGATTGCCCGCTGGGCGAAATCCGAACGTCCGGCCGAGTCATTGTCGCTGGCCGCGTCGGGCCCACGAACCGGCATGATGGCCCTGGTTGTCGCGGGCCTGGAAGAGGCCGCGATCGATGCCGTCGAGCTCCGCGCTCCGTTGGGAAGTCTCAAGGAGCTGATCGAGACGAAGCAGGAATACCGACTTTCTCCCGAGCTCTTCTGCTTTGGGCTGCTCGAGGAGTTTGACGTGGCCCAGCTCGCCGCCCTCATCGTCCCTCGGAAGCTGACGATCCGTGAACCGAACGAGCGCGCCAGGACGGAACTGGGGGGGCTCGGAGCGTGGTACAAAACCTGGGGAGCGGACTGGGAACCGGTTCATTGACGGGAGAGTGTCCGATTCGGAAGCCTGGGAGGCCCGTCGTCCCTGGGACCTTGAGTCGCTGGATCTTGAAGGCGAGATCCAGCGACCCGGAGATGCCCTGGCTCAGAGTGCGTCGGAGCTCACGACTTCGCCGCCGTTGCGGGTGCCAACCGCCCACCATGCTTGCTGATTCACCGAATCCTTCATGAATCGAACCGAGCCGTCCGCCATGGTCATGTTCACGCCGCCCGAGTGCATGCTCGAGGGAGGAGCCGTGCCGAATTGGTCGACCGAATAGGTGTTCCAGCCGGCGTTGGTGCAGGACCGTGTGTTCGGACCCGAGAGGTGGTTGTACATGCCGTAGCTGACGTAGCTTGGGTAGCCGTAAAACCAGTCGCCTCGGCTGGTGGACAGCCCTGCCGTGGTGGGGGGCAGCGAGGCGCAATTGGCGATCATCGCCTGGGCCGAGGCCATGGTCGGGCTATTCGCCGCCGACGTCGTCTGGAACATCACTCGCTTCCATCCGTTCGGGTTGGAGCTTCCAGCCGTGACTGTGGCGGCATTGGAGTGGCCGGTGACCACCTCGCTGAAGAGAGCCGTGTTGCTCGTTCCATCAACGATCGACGCAAGTTTCACGACGCTTGCCGGGGTTCCCGAGGGGAGGGCTGCCCCGGTCACGCCCGTGGCAGGGACGAAGGTTCCGGAATAGCCCGTGAAATGGTACGGACCCCCCATATTTCCGACGTAGCTGCTCATGGAGACCATGCGCATGGGGGCGTCGCTCGGACAGAGCCACGAGCCGACCTGGGTATTGAACACCGTTGTGTTCATGTTGTATTGGCCACAACCACTGCCATTGCACTGGACCGGGCCAACATTGTAGGCGTTCCACAAGGACACCTGCTCGATGAACGGCAAGAGGCTGAGGTGGCCGCTGGGACCCCATCCCCAATTGTCCACGGGGGACGGATACATGACGCTCGGCGGGAAGGCGCTGTGGGTGCTTTCGTAATTGTGAAAGGCCAGCCCGATCTGTTTCAGGTTGTTCGTGCACTGCGACCGCCGGGCGGCCTCGCGAGCGGCTTGAACCGCCGGCAACAACAACGCGATCAGCACGGCGATGATTGCGATCACCACCAGCAATTCGATCAAAGTGAATCCACGAGGTTGCTTGAGACGCATCGACGATTTCCTCAGATTACTAGGGATGAGTCAGACGTGAGGTCGCGAGGAGCTTGATCACGGTCCGTATGACTTTGGAATTCGAGAGCGTCGTGCTACGGCGTAGTGGGACCGTTGATCTCACTCAAGAAGCGGAGAAGGTATAAGTCATGGTGAATGAAGGTCGGTGGGCAGGTGGGGGGCCTCAGGGCGTTACCGGCCGCTGCAAACCCTAACGCCTGGGGCCGGTATATGGTGGTGTGGGGGAGCGGCCGACGGGGGTGTCGATTTTGCCGTGGGCGTTCCCGTCGTGGCCTTTGGGCGCCATGGTCGTCGCGGGTGCCGAATCGCATCCCACGAACGTGCTCAGTACCAGCATCGACAGGAGCAGCACGGGAACGAACGAGCGGTGATGCATGAATTTGATTCCTCTGATGCGTGCGTAGCACTGCGGCCGTTATCACTTCATCGAACCGAAATCATCCGATGCAAAGACACTCCGTCCTCGATCGGTTCAGCTCGATTGCGTTGCGAGGGGCGTTCGGAATCCCCCCGGAAAGTCCTGGAAGGCAAGGAAGAATGAGTCGATCGCAGTCGGAAATTCTGCTACACGTATTTTTGCTTAAGTTGGGTTTGTGGGGGCGATTGATGTTAATAATTCTGTGGACTAATTTTGAATTATCAGTAAATTTATTGAGAAATGAATGAATTTAATTGCATTGCGATTAATGAATTTGTGTCGAATCGATGATTTAACTTGCAGTGGGGGGGGGTGGGCAAGTGGAATGGGGAGAAAGCAAATGCAATGCCGGACCGTAATTGTTGCGAGCGGCCCGACGCGTTCCATCGCGCGTTTCCCCACGCGTTCGGGCGACGACGTGGCCGGAAGGTCGGGTGCCACTGGCCTCAACATGGGGCGTGCCGAGAAAGGGCGGTGGTCGTGGCGTACTCAAAATCGAATCCGGAATTGTTGGTGAGCCGGGATCCGATGCTCACTCCTAAAGCACTAGGTGCGTCCACCTGAGCGGGGTCGAAGTTCGAGACCACCCTGTGTCACACCGTTGTGGAGCGACCTGGGCACGTGGCAAAATCCCAGAGCCGGGCTTAAGGACGGCCTCGCTGTGACACGCAGCGAGGCTCCACACATCGATCGACACCGGAAGTCTTCCTGAAATTCGTCATGAACGGAACGTCGGTGTGCCGATCCTGGAGATGACAGACGGATCTGTACTTGGGACGCGAGGCGCCCGGTTCTCCGAGGACGGTTCCGGATGCGTCGGATGCTCGCCCGCTGCTCGATAGGCTTTTGGCTCACCGTTCTGGGAGGGACGCAATGGGTCGGGGGCTCGGTTCGCGCCGAACTGCCCGCGTCCCCCGCACCGGGCTCCCCGACATCCGCGGTTGAGGAGCGACTCCGACGACTCGAGGAGGTCAACGCCCGCCTGCTCGAGCGGCTCGACCGCGACCGCGATGAGTCGGCCCAACGGTATCGTGCGCTGGAGAACCGCTACCTTGAGCTCCAACGCAGGATGGGGGAGCCACTCCCCACTCCTACTCCCAGCCCCGAGGCTGGCGTTCCGGCGGCGGTGGGCGAAGCGACGGCCCGGCGGTCGCACCTTGGCCGGCCCGGTGAGTTGGGCAAGGCTTCGGAAGGCCGCGAACTCCCCTTGAAAGCACGATTTGCCGATGGGTTCCAGCTCGCGTCGAAGGACGAGGAATTCGACCTCCGGTTCCACGTCCTCAACCAGACCGACTCCGAGATTTTCGCTCCCAATGACCGCACGTTCGGCAAGAGCGGGCTGTACATTCCTCGGGTCCGGCTTTATCTCGAGGGCCGGCTGACCCGGCTCTGGGACTACGAGGTCTCGCTCCAGCGTAGCCTCGAGGGGTCTTGGGACCTCCTCGACGGCAACCTGAACTTCCACCCGTCGGACGCGTTTCAGGTGAAGTTTGGCCGACAACTGGTCCCGTACAGCTACGACTGGTTTGACCACCTCGAGCAATACTTCATCACACCCGAGCGCGCGCTCTTTCCACTCAACTTCGGCCTCTCGCGTCAGGCCGGCTTGATGGGCTGGGGACATGCTCGGGAAGGGAAGCTCGATTGGGCCCTTGGCGTGTTCAATGGGCACCTCACCGGGCTGGCCGACAACAACCCGAATCTCGAGGGGGTCGGCTACCTGAACTTCCGGCCATTCCTGAACTCGGAACGGTTCCCCGCCCTCCACCACCTGAACGTCGGCGCATCGGGCTCGATCGGCGAGATCACACGAAGCGAGACCCCTCTGCCAATGAGGACCTCCGTGCAGTCGTCCGATAACGACGAGGCGGCCGAAGACGCCACGGCCGTCTTCCTCGTTTTCAACGAGGGGGCCGTCTACCAGGGAGCCCGCCAATTCGCGGCCATCCACCTGGCTTATTACTACCGCAGTCTCTCGTTCGAGTCGGAGTGGAATATCGGCCGGTTCCAGATGACTCGACCTGGCCTGGGGAGTAAGCCGGAGATCCCGGTCGGCGGCTTTCACGCGGCCGTCTCCTATTTTCTGACCGGCGAGCAGATCGAACGGCGGTCGGCCGTTCAACCGCTCAGGCCGTTTCAGCCCCTCAAGGGCGAGTGGGGGCTTGGTGCTTTCGAGCCGTTTCTTCGCTACAGTCACTTGAACCTGGGCGCGAACCTCTTCACCGAGGGACTGGCCGAGGGCAACCTCTGGTCCAACGACGCGGGCATGATCGACCTGGGGATGAACTGGTATCCGAACCGCTGGGTTAAGTTCTACCTCACCTGGCAGCACGCGATGTTCGGGTCACCCGTTCTGATCAACGAAGCGAAGAATACCTTTGGGAGTGATATGGACCTGTTCTGGCTTCGCGGACAGGTCTACTTCTGAGGAAAAGTCGATACGACCAAAGATCGTGCGACCGCGGTTCGCGTGAGGAATTGAAGCTGAGCCCATCGTCGCGGACATCACAAATCGAAGAGGACGACATGACAGACCGGCCGGGCATTCCCGGGCCCGACGGGGACAATCGCCAAGAGGCCGAAGAGTTCCTTCGCCGGATGGTGGGCTCCCTGGTCGTGGCCAAGGTGCGACAGCTTCGATCAGAGGGCCTCGACGACGAGGCGATTCAGAGTGCTGTCCTGGCTTTCGCCCTCGATCGGGCATCCGGGATCAGCGCATTCGAGCGCGATCGGGAGCGGCTGATTTCCTGGATTGAGCGGGCGCTTGAGGACGCTCTGGCCGAACCCTGGCCGGATGACTTTGCGGAGCCGCTTCGCCGGATCACCGATCGCGTTGAGGGCGAGCCGATCCTGCTGGCCGATGGTGAAGCCTGGACCTTCCCCCGGCTCGACCTCGAGAAGGCGCCGCGAATCCTGGCCGATGGCAGCATCGACCTTCAATATCCCTGGATCCAGGACCCGGACGGCATCGATCTCCTCACCGAGTTGATCTGGATCGACCACGGGATCTCCGACCCGAGCACGGTACTCTCCCACCTGATGACTGCGGGCACGCTTCTGTTGCGGCGCAATTACAGTCTGACGGAGACGGAGTGTCGCCAGTTGATGCCGATCGATCCGGAAAACCCGGAGTGCGTCGGCGCCTTGATCGCTCGGCCTCCCGAGGAGATCCGGACCGGCTTGACCGAGGGGATCGTCACGGCACTCCTGACGTTGCTCGCCCCCGTCATTGCGGAAATCCGCAAGGATAACGTCGAGGAATGAGGTCGAGTGGTGGCTCGCCTGGTTCATTTTCCTACGGCCGTTAGAACGACCCGTTCAGCCGACGCTTCGGCCCAGGGCCATGCCTGCGATCACGGCCACGAGGCCGGCCACGGCGCTCCCTAAGAAGTAGGAGCAGGCACGGAGCAGTTCCCCCCGCTCCCAGAGGAGCATCGATTCCATCATGTATGAGGAAAAGGTTGTGTAACCGCCGAGGAATCCGGTCACGATGAGGAGACGGAGGCGAGGGGAGGGGAGCCAGCGTTCGAGCGCCATCGCCAGGAAGCCGATGGCGAACGAACCGCTGACGTTGATCACGAATGTCCCCCAAGGGAAGTGGTGGCCGGCCCAATTCCGGACCCAGATTCCGACAAAATGACGGGCATTGACCCCGAGGGCGCCCCCCACCGTCAGGACCAGAATGGTCGCCCAGCGTTCCAACAGGCACGCTCCTTTATTCAATACGCGGCTTGCTTTTGCTTGGCTCGGTGGAGTCCGGCGATCGCGTGCGTGACTCACCACTTAAAGGGCGGCTTGGGGGGCGACCAGGACCTTCGCGGCGGCGTCGTGGCCCAGGGCCACCGAGCGATTCTCGAGGCGAATGACCAAAGCACCCGCCTCGGGCCGGTTCTCGGCCAACTCGCCGAGGGCGTGCAGGTCCAGGCCACACTCGGTCAGGTAGCGGAGGAAGGCGGGATCCTGATCGACGACCCGGACGACCCGGAACTGCTGGCCGCGGGGGAGACGGGCCAATGGGATCCCCTCCGGTTCCTTGAGCGAGCCATCGGCGCTCGGAATCGGGTCGCCGTGGGGGTCGACGCTCGGGTGCCCGAGGAAGGCGTCGATGCGGTCGATGAGGCGTTCGGAGGCGGCGTGCTCCATATGCTCGGCCTCCTCGTGAACCTCGTCCCAGGGCATTTTCAAGGTTTCGACGAGGAACAGTTCGAGCAGGCGATGGCGGCGGATGACCTTCATCGCGAGCCGCTGCCCCGCCGGTGTGAGCCGCGCCCCTTCGTAGGGCGTGTATGTGGCCAGGCTCGCCTCGGAGAGGGTTTTCAGCATCCCCGTCACCGTCCCTGGCGAGACGCTCAGGGCATGGGCCAGCTCACCGGTCGCGACGGCGGCGTCGGCGCGGTCGCGGGCGGAAATCTGGGCGATCGCCTTGACGTAATTCTCGACGGTCAAGCTGGGCACGACGAGCCCTCGTTCACAGCGCGGAGCGACACGTAAACTCTCCGAATCGGAACATCCCCAATCGTTGGGGACTTCTATCCTACGCCAGGCAGGCCGAGATCCGGAAGGGATGTTGGCCCCTTCCGAATCCTGGCGTCCGTCAATCCTCTTCGATTCGGTCATCGTCTTCGAAGGTCGACGATCCGACAACCCCGGTTTTCTCACCCATCCGCAGCCAGACCCCCTTGAGGTAGGCGCCTTCGAGGGCGTCGAGCCCGACCGGGTGGTCCGGTGAGGCGCCTGTGACGGCCAGGACTTGCGCGGAGCGACCGGCCTTGCGGGCCGCGGCCCGGAGCAGGTGGAGGAATTCTTCGGGAGAGAGCAAGCCGGAGCACGAGCAGGTCAGCAGGAAGCCGCCGGGCTCGACCACGCTCATCGCCAGGAAGTTCATGTCGAAGTACTTCTGCTTGCCTGTCGCGATGTCGAGTCGTCCTGGAATGAGCTTGGGCGGGTCGAGGACCACGACGCCGAACGCGCGCTCATTGACTCGCATCTGCCTCAGGTAGCCAAACGCATCGGCATGGACGTACGTGGGGCGCACCTGGTTGAGGTTGCCGTTGTCCCGGGCCCGCGCGATCGCCTTCTCATCAAGGTCGAC
Organism: Singulisphaera sp. GP187; assembly: GCF_900129635.1. Taxonomy (GTDB): domain Bacteria; phylum Planctomycetota; class Planctomycetia; order Isosphaerales; family Isosphaeraceae; genus Singulisphaera. Next base: position 1,344,348 of record NZ_FSRB01000001.1, read on the forward strand.
CCCGGTGACCTCGGTGGCCCCCCCTTTGGTGAGGGCGGAGATGCCAAACCCACCCGTGTAGCAGCAGACGTCGAGCATCGACCGCCCGGGAGTGTAGCGGAGCAGGGCTTGGCGGTTGTCGCGCTGGTCGCAGAAGAAGCCGGTCTTGTGACTCCCCTCGAAGACGACCCGGTATCGGACTCCGTTCTCCTGGATCGTCACGCGGGGCGGCAGTTTCGGGCTGACGACGGGCCGGCCCGAGAAGTCCTCGGCCATGGCAATCCGCTCGTCGACGTTGACCCGAACGTGTTTCGTTCCGAGCCGTTCGGCGATCAGCGCGAGGATGGGCCCGATGCGCTGGTACATGCCGAGGCTGAAGATTTCGGCCGAGAGCACGTCATCGAACCGGTCGACGATCAGGCCGGAAAGGCCGTCTCCCTCGGCATGAAGCACCCGGTACGCATTGGTCACCGCATCAAGGCCGAGGGTTTCGCGCCGTAACGCAATCGCACGGTCGATCCGGTGGGTCCAGAACTCGAGGGTCGGTGGGTCGACCCCTTGGGAGAGCAGTCGGAGGCTGATCTGCGAGCGACCGTTCCAGAGGCCGAAACCCAAGGGCAAGTTTTCGCGATCGACGACGCGGACGATGTCGCCGTCCATGGGACGGCTGCCACCGACGGGCCCGATCACCATTTTTCGATAGACGAACGGATGGTATCCCGGGGACCGAACCGCCACGACGGGGAGATCCCCCGAGGTGTCCAGGCTCCGGTCGGGCATCGGAACGAGAGTCGGGGCCTCGGCAGGCGGGCGTTGCGGACGGATCATTCTCAAAGGCTCAAGGGAAAAGGGCGCTGCGATCAAATCGTCAAGAATGGGCTTCAATAATCATCGCCGGGCCTCTTCGTTCGCGTGGAGACGCGAGGCCCGGGCGAGGGAGGTGAGGCTCAAGGCAAAGGATTCACGACTCGTCGTCGTCGCCAGCGTCGTCATCATCCGTGCCCGTGAAGTCGTTGCGGGCCACCCGCCTGAGCCGGACCAGCAGGGCTGTGGCGTAGCGTTGGACTGCAAGCTGCTTGGTCATCACCGCATCGTCGGCCGCCGCGAGCGGAATGGCGCCCACCAGCCGATGGCACTGGACCAAACTTTCCCAGCCGATTTTGAGGACGCTCGGCGCTTTGTCGGGATTGCCTCGGACCATGCGGAGCGCGTGTCGGGCTTTCTTCAAACCGGCCTGGGCTTGGTGAAGTTGCCGCAGGGCCGTACCAGCACTCATCTCGGACATCGATTCTCCTCAAACGCCGCCAGACGATAAAGCGTTGCCATACGAAGTAGACGGCGCTCAGGATATAGTAGTCAGATCGTCCCCTTCGCTTCAATCACAGTCCGGGAGCCGCCCGATGAGCGACACCCAAGAAAACGACATGAACTTCGAAGAACCGGTCGTCACGACGGAGACCGCACCCAAGTCAAAAACGGACACGACGACCAAGACGCGTCGTCAGCCCCCGTATCACGTGATCATTTTGAACGACGAGGAGCATAGCTTCGAGTACGTCATCGAGCTGCTGATGAGGCTCTTTGCCCATCCTCTGAAAACGGCGAATGAGCTGACCTGGCAAATCCACAACTCGGGTCGGGCCATCGTTTATACCACGCATCGGGAGAAGGCCGAACTCAAGTGCGAACAGGTCCTCGGCTCCGGCGCCGATCCGAGGATGGCCATCTCCAAAGGGCCGCTCGGCTGCTACATCGAGCCCGCGCCAATCGATTGAACGGCGGGCATCACCCGTTCCTTCATCTCCTCAACGGACTGCTTGGCCGCGTCGCTGACCTCGTTCATCGTCAGGCCAAGCGCCTCGGTACCCAACTTGAGGGCAAAGTAATCTTCAGCGACCCCGAGCACCGCGTCGGGAATTCTGAGGACGGTGGACGCCGAGACCCGGAGCATCGGGGCGAGGGTGGCCACCCCGGCGGCCACGACCGCGCCCATGGGCGCGGCCCACGGATCGTCGACGCCATCCTCGCGCATACTCTCCATCGCGACCCAGGCCCCCGATACGGCATGCGGGATCAACAAGGGAAGGCTTCTCCGGCTCGGAACGAACCCGAGCTTGTCGAATACCATCTCACCCATGGCCGCGGCGACCCATTGGCTGGCGTCCGGCTTGCGTTGAGCCGTCTTCAAAAGAGCGGGCCCAAGCGCCGCCTTCAGTCCGCTCAGCACCGCCAACTTCATCGCCTTCTCAAACGAGGCCGTCATGATGGCTTCCTCCCAATTCGACCCGAAAGACCCAAGCCGATTGCGCGACGGCCGATGAACCTGGTCATCGTCTCGCACTCCGACGATTGATAAGGCTCGACATGCAAGCGGTAGGCCGTCGGCCGAAATTCTCGGAGGTTTCTGTCTCGGACACTTGTCGAAACCTGATCTGATACCGAGTTTACCTACGCTTGATTGATTTGCGCGCATTGCGAGGGTTCATGATGAGCGAACTTGGTTCAACGGGTGACGATAGGAACAACCAGCCCGCTGATGCGGATCTGGCGGCACAGTGGGTCGCCGAAAACTGCCCCATCATCGACGGCATCGTGTTTGGCGACGGACGCATCAAGCAACTGTTCGCAGTTCGGAACAAGCAGGTGAACGAAGGGCCCGGAATGAAGATCCAGCCGGGTGGATGGATGACATTGGCGGATCTTCAGAAGAAGGGGCAGTTGGATTGGACCGGGATTCTCGACCTGTGTGTGGCCGAAGACCTTGCCAGGGGCATCCGGATCCTTGGCGGTGAGGGTGGATATGGAGCGGACGGATTCGTAGCAAACATCCGCAGCGACAGTGGTGAGATCGTCTGGATCGCGTTCTTCACGAGTAGCAATCCGTTCGAGGAAGTTCAAATTCACAGCGACCACGTGTTGGCGAGGACGAATCTCGACATGTGGTGGCGGTTTCCGCTCGATGCACCCGAAGAAGTTACGCTCCAATAGGCGGCCCTACCGCCGGGCGGGCCGTTCCCGCCAGAAGAACTCGGTGTCAGTTCAGGTTTCCGCCCCAGCCACTTGTCGAAACCCGAACTGCTCTGAAAATAGCGAGTTCCAACCAACTGAGTGGTTGCGAGTATGCATTTTTGTCGGTTCGGGTGCCGCCAGAAATGGCGGCATGTCGGCTGACACCGGGTTTATTTCAGGAGGGAAACCCGGTGTCAGGGGAAACTGCGTGCATGCTCGTGTTTGCGTGCAAGGCGATTGTCGAAACCTGAACTGACATCGGGATGATTTCGAGAGTCCCCAGTCACATGGATTGGGCCATCGCCCTGACCGCTTTCGCCCAAGCGTTATCATCGGGCCGGACGAGCACCATCTTGAAGCCATGCCGCTGTGATTCGAGCCACACTCCTTCGGATTCGTCAACCAGCAGGTCGATGCCGAACGCAGGCGGGTACTTGGAGCAGTCCTGATAGGAGTGTCCGCACCCGGTCACCTTTCTGAAGTGGTGATATTGATTGATGACTCCTGCAATGCGAACCCCGTAAAGCAGAAAAAGCATCCTGACATAGTACGACAGCGCCATGTCGAAAACCCGATTCTCGACGCAAGCCGAGTAGAAATACAGGGTTGCGATGTTTTCTCTCGCCCTCAGTTCCATGAAAGTTTATGAGAGGGAAAACCCCGGGAAACAAGGCTCTTTTTGCGATTTCCCGATTTGACCTGTCGCTGTCGTAATAGGTAGGGCTGCGGAAGGACGTGGTGTAGACCCAGACCTCCCATCCTTGCTTGATCAAGGACTTCATCAGGGCGATGGTCCCCTTGCGTAATTGCTCGTGGCCAAGGAGCCTTGCAAGAAATCCCTGATTCTCGACAGGGAAGACGACGACGCCAGGGATCAGTGTGTCGTCGAGATCGAAGGCAATTTTCATCTCCACCGGCATCCCGAGTATGGAACTCGCCGTTTCGCCGCCCTCATCACTTTCCCTCGTCAACCCTTTCATGGATCACGAGGGTTCGATCCTTTTCCTCCGTCGTGAAACCTTCAGGACGTTCGATCTCCGGTCTTTTCGGAGGAGCCATACAGATCGTCAGTTTTGTCCCCTCCAACTTGTAGATGCCGAACTGCTTCGCGTCTTTCAAAGGTCCTTCATCATAAGTGAGGGTAATTTGTTTCGGCGATTTGGATGGGTCCACGCTTAACGTGAATCGTATCTCCCCGCCTTGAGGCTTGAGGACGGCCTTGCCACCGGCCTCGATCGCAAGTGACGCCTTTGCGTCGCCGTCCGGGGCGACCTTTCCTTTGTGCTCAAAATGAACGACCCGCCAATTCCCGGCAATTGCCTTCAGTTCCGTCACAATGCCGTCGTCACCCGTGGCGAAGACCGGGACCAGGAAACCGAGAACGAGTGTTGGAATGGAAAGCCTCATGGTTTCCCCGCTTTGTACTGTGAGTAGGAGGACTCTGAATGCCCCGCGAGTCAGGATTGTAGCAGGGAGGCTTGTTCTTGCTAAAACAAATTATTACAGTTGTCGCAGGGCGAGCAGCGACGGAGAAATGGCGGGACGGCCGTGGTGAATGAGGGCAGAGCCCCTCAATGTTGAAGGGGTGATTGAGAATTCGCCATGAACCGAAGCCGATTGTCGATCGCGGGACTCATCCCCCGCTTGAGTAGCGTGGATGCCGTGCGATTTCCATGATTCCGGCTCCAGCCCCCGATGATCGCGGTGGCCCTCTGGGCGTGGATTCACTTCAGACTCTTGCGGGATAGCTTGCTTGGTGCTTTGACCCCACGCGACCTCGTAGGGCACAACCGATGGAACCCGTCGAGCTAAAACTTCGCCGCCTGCGAGTCAGCCTGAGGGTGTTGATGCTGCTGATAATGATCGCAGCGGTCTTCATAGGCGATCGCGTGACCAAGGCCCGAAAACAACGGGAGGCGGTCGAATCAGTCAAGAGATGCGGCGGTGGGGTCGTCTACGATTGGGCGTACGTAAACAGAGGGAAAAGCACGCCAACCGAGCCGAACGCACCACAATGGTTAAGGGGGCTTCTTGGCGATGAATACTTTCAGGATGTGGCTTCTGTAGCGTTAACTGGCACTCCAATCGGAGTGCCAGTTCCAGGAAGCAAAGTAATTTCTGGTGACGATGTGCTGGCTCATCTCGCTCAAATGAATGCGATTAAGTCGCTTCACCTGGTGGGAATTCGCATCACCGACAAAGGGTTTGACACAATCAACAGAATTCAATGTCTCGAAGAACTTGTCATCGCTCGATCACCTTGGGTCTCCAATGCAGATATCGCAAGGATTGAGACTTTGAATCATCTCAAATCTATCTCCATTGAGAACTCCAAGGTAACTGACGCCGGACTTGCTTCCCTGGCGAAGTTGAAAAATCTGGAGTATCTCAACATCCAGAATACCGGTGCGACCGACGCCGGGCTGGTTTACCTGAAAGGACTCACGAAACTTAAAGAAATGTGGGTGGAAGGGACTCGAATCACCGAGGACGGTAAGGCGGAATTCAATGCGGCGATGCCCAACCTTAAGGTCATCAGGTAGGCAGGGGAGGCCTGACAGCCTCATGGTTCGGGGCGGCAAAGTAGCGGGTGATTAAACCGCCGATGAGGGCTGCGATCAGTCCGAAGAGGCCGTGGCCGTTTCGCAGGAAGTTCAGATGCAAGTTGCTGCCCCAAGAGAGAGTCGGGCCGCTGGGGGTGGGTTGGGGTGGCGTACCAAGGATGGCCGGGGCTGGTGTCATGACCGAAAAGTTGGAGCGATTCCAGGGACCGTAATCCTCGTAGAATCGATCGAGAACAGGCGTTGTTATCAACGGCTCACCAACCTGAGTCCAGAACGTGAGCACAAAGTATCCCCAGCCGAACGCCGCAAATCCGATCCAGAAGGCCCGCCGTTCCCCGCTCTGAGCAAGGCCCCAAGACTCGCCGTCGCCAGGATTCCGAACGTCAGGGTGAGGATGAGCGAAGCCCACAACTCGGATGCAGAACGAAGGGCGGCGATGCCGATGGCCGCGAGGACGACAACGGTCATTAGGCCCTTGATCGAGACGCGAGGCTTCATGGTATCTCCCTTGCCTGAGACGCGGGCATCGATTGGACCTGCCTCGGCAATTGAGTCGCCAGCACTTCATCGTAACGAGGGAGACGCGAACGAACGACAAACCTACCCGAAGAACACTCCGGACGATTTCTATCTCGAGAACGACTGCTGCATCACCTGCGAGGCCCCATACAACGAAGCCCCTGACCTGATGGCCCACGACGAGATAGGAGACTACCCACACTGTGACTCTCAAGCTCGGAATCCCCGATGACGTCCACGATCGGCTCCGGCCGCTCACCCGTTAGAAGCGAAGGACCGTCTCAGTCGTGGCGACGGGAAGGTCTCGATGGACTCGGAGGTACGGGCCATCGTTAACATCGCGGGTTTTCCGGGGGTTCGCGGTCAGAACCGAGCGGTCCTATCCGTCGGGTCGGCCCGGAATTCAACGTATGACGCCAGTTTTGCGGCGAAGGACGACCTGGCGGGTTGGGCGGCCTCCGGACCCGACTTTCTGCTCGTCAGTTGTCCAAATCACTCTCGACTCGCGGAATGATGGCCGGTCGGTCCCCTCTCCGGTCTTTATTAGTTGATTGGGGGTAACATCGGACAATGGATACGAGAGCGCCATCGTGATGCCGCGCGTACCGCAACAGATAGGCCGGCTCTTCGCGGAGGGGACACTGACGGGACTCTCCGACGCGGAGTTGCTCGGGCTTTTCGCCTCCGGCCGTGACGCCTTGGCATTCGACGCGTTGGTGGCTCGCCACGGGCCAATGGTCCTGGGCGTCTGCCGCGGCCTCCTGAGCGACCCGAACGACGCGGAGGACGCGTTTCAGGCCACCTTCCTCATCCTGGTCAGGAAAGCCGGGACAATCCGCGGCCCCGTCGCCCTGGGTGGTTGGCTCTGTCTCGCGGCGCGCCGCGTGGCGATCCGGGCAAATGTTGCCGCCGCCCGGCGACGGGCTTACGAACGGCGGGCCGCTCAGATGGCGCCGATGACCTCGGAGCCGGGGCCGTCGGCCCGGGACGAGCTCTTGAACGCCCTCCACGAGGAGATTGCCCGGCTGCCCAAGAAATCCCGCAGCGCGGTGGTTCTCTGCGACCTCCAGGGCACCCCGCATGACCGGGCCTCTGCGGAGTTACGCCTGAGCGAGCGTACGCTCCGGCGTCGGCTGAGCGAGGGACGCGAGCGGCTGCGGACGCGATTGGCCGGCCGCGGCCTGGGACAGGACCGGGCGATGCTCGCGTCGCTCTGGCTCCGAGAGGCCCGGGTGACCGTGCCGGCCGCCTGGAGGGGGGCGACCGTGCGGGCGGCGCTGGCCGTCTTCGAACCCGCCGCGGCGGTCGGAACTGTCTCGGCGACCGCTATGGCACTGACCCGAGAGGTATCACGGACCATGTCGCTCCAGAAGTTGCCCCTGGTCTCGGCCGTCCTCGCCACTTCCTGCCTCCTGGTCTGGGGGGCGTCGGCCGCGTTGTACTCGCCTGGGCCGGAGGCCACAAAGCAGGGGACGGGCGAGGCGCAGGCCCCCGCCGTCCCGAAGGAGGCCGAGGTCGCCGTACCGCCGCCTCGATCGGGCCTTGCCGCCTCGGTTGGCATGCACCCCATCCGCGGCCGAGTGCTCGACCCCGACGGTAAGCCGGTCCCCGGCGCCGGGGTCTACGTGCGTCCCTATGCCGAACCTCGTTGGAGCGAGATCGACCCGATGGCCGCGCGACAGAAGGGGCGTGTGGCGGCGACTGGTGCAGATGGACGGTTCCATTTCGAGTTGGACAAGGGGGCGAGCGATGGCTCGTACTACAGCGGCGTGACCGGTTGGCACAAGGCCCAGATCGCGGTCGCTGCGCCGGGATTCGCACCGGCTTGGGTCGAGGTCGGCGACATGGTCAAGCGGGGCGACATGGCGCTGCGGCTGGTCCGGGACGACGTGCCCGTCCGCGGGCGTGTCTTGAATCCGCAAGGCCGGCCCGTCGCCGGTGTGCTCGTGCGAATCCGGGCGATCTGGGAGGTCAACGACGGCGTCGACCTCGACGCCTTGCTGGTCTCGGGCGCGGTCGATGAAGACGTGTCACGGATGGCACGCCGGTACGGCAACTCGCTCGGATCGGCGCCCCCGACCTGGCAAGCGGATCCCACGCCCCTCTGGCCCGGGAGCCGGAACGCTTGGACCACCGGCGCCGACGGTCGGTTCGAGGTACGAGGGATCGGACGCGACCGCATCGCCCGGCTGGAGTTCCACGGCGGCGGCGTGGCGGACGGCACGCTCGACGTGATGGCCCGCCCCGCGAAGGCGCCGCCTCGGGCTCGGTCGCGGCCCAGCCTGCATAGGGAGTTGATGAGCAAGGACCGGGACGCTGCGTTCAATGGCCTCTATCCGCAGGGGACCCAGCTCGTCGGCGCGACCTTCGACTACATCGCCGGCCCGACCAAGCCGCTTGTCGGCGTCGTCCGCCTGAAGGGGTCCGGCAAACCGGTCGAAGGCGCCATCGTCCGTGGCGCCGACCCGGGGACCCATACCGCCGTCACCGCCCAGACCGACGCCGCAGGCCACTTCCGCCTTGATGGGATACCGAAGGGGGAGTTCTACCGAATCCAGGTCAATCCGAGGCAGGGAATCGACTCGTTCCTCCGCCGCTGGGAGCTTATCGATGACACGGAGGGGCTCAAGCCGCTCGAGACGACGATCGAGGTGCCCCCCGGGGTGATCGTGACCGGTCGGTTGATCGACAAGGTGACGGGCCGGGTGGTCCCACCAGCGGATGTCGAATACACCAAGGCGCTGGATAATGTGGCCAACGGAGACTCCCTCGGGTTCTCCCGGCTGGCCGACGCGGCGTTCGGGCTGACGGTCCCGCCCGGCCGCGGGATGATCGCCGGGGCCGCAGCCGTCGAAGGGAAGGATGACCCGTACGCCGCCGCCCACCTGAAGGCGGCGGATCGAAAGAACCAGCGCGACGACAATGTTTACGCACACCAGCTCGTCGGTCATCACATCTATCGATTCATCGACGTCCCGGCCGGCTCGGGACCGGTCACCATGGACCTCGAGCTGGTCTGCGGCCAGAGCCGCGTGGGCCGGCTCATCGACCCGGACGGGCGGCTCGTCGTCGGCGCGGCTGCCTACGGCCTTAGCGCCCGCGACTGGTCGGGGACTGGTAACTCACGGGCGCTCGACGCCGATACGTTCGAGGTCGGGGGCCTGGAGCCGGGCCATCCTCGACTGCTGGTCTTCACGCACGGGACCCGCAAGCTTGTCGGTGCGGCCGTGCTCAAAGATGAAGACCTGAAATCCCACGCGCCGCTGGAGGTCAAGCTCTTCCCGGCGGGCGCGATCACGGGGCGGCTCCTCGACGACGATGGCCTGCCGTGGGCGGGGGCCACGCTCGATGTCTGGATGTCCGACCCGGACCGGCCCTCAGGGGCCTTCGGATGCTCCTTCGGCGAGAAGGTCACCGCAGACGCCCAGGGTCGCTTCCGGGTCGAGGCGTTCGTGCCGGGCGTTGAGACCGAAGTTACGATCGCAGTCCCGAATCGCTGGGGCGTCCAACTCGACGGCGGCAATGCCCTCCGGAAGCCCGCTCTGAAATCGGGCGAGCTCCGTGACCTGGGCGACGTGAAGGCCAAGGAAATCCACCAACAATGACCGCTCGGGAGAGAGCCGGTGCGAGCGCATACCATGCGACCGAGATCGGGCGATCCCTGGGCGCCCTATGTCCCCGACGAAGCCATGCCATGGGACCTTCGCCGGGTCGTCCATCTGCACCGCCGGGCCGGCTTCGCCGCCACCTGGGACGAGTTGCAGCGCGACCTGAATGATGGCCCCGAGGCGTCGATCGACCGGCTCCTGGACGGGACGTCTCGATCCTGCGGCATCCCCGCAGGGTTCGCCGCGTTCGCCGACGGCCTGGCCGACCGGGCGCTGGCCGCGCCCGATTCCAGTCGTCTCAAGGGCTGGTGGGTCTACCGCATGCTCTTCGGCCCGGACCCGCTCACCGAGCGCCTGACGCTGATCTGGCATGGCCACTTCGCCACCAGCAACCTCAAGGTCAATGACCTCTCCCTGATGCGACGGCAGAACGAGACCCTGCGCTCGCTCTGCCGGGCCCCGTTCGGCCGGCTCCTGCACGCGATGCTCCACGACCCGGCGCTTCTGGTCTGGCTCGACGCCCAGGAGAACACCAAGGGGCATCCCAACGAGAACCTCGCCCGCGAGCTGATGGAGCTGTTCACGCTCGGGATTGGTCCCTATTCCGAGGACGACGTCAAGCAGGCCGCCCGCGCGCTGACGGGCTGGAAGCTCGTGAACGACGAGGCGCGGTTCGTCCCGATCCGGCACGACGCGGGCACGAAGACCATCCTGGGCCACACCTGCGCCTTCGACGCCGACGGGCTGGCCGCGCTGCTCCTGGAGCATCCCGCCACGTCTCGCCGGCTGGCCTGGCGGCTCTGCCATGAGTTCCTCGGCGAGGGCGCGGTCGAGTCCGAGGCCCTGGACGCACTCGCCGAGGAACTGAGGGCGCACGACCTCGATGTCGGATGGGGCGTGGCGACGGTTCTCCGCTCACGGCTCTGCTTCGACGCGGCCAATCTGGGACGCCGCGTCGCGAGCCCGCTCGATTTCGCTCTCGGCAGCGTGCGGGCGCTGGAGATGTTCGACCCGGCCCCGAGTACGCCGGTGCTCGCCGACTGGTGCGGCCGGCTGGGCCAGGACCTGTTCTATCCGCCCAACGTCGGCGGGTGGCCCGGCGGCCGGGCCTGGATCACGACCCGCTCGGCGATCGGCCGGGCGAACCTCGCCGCGGCCCTGGTCGCCGGCGAGCCGGTCGGACTGGGCACGCCGTTCGACCCGATCGATTTGGCGGAGCGCCATGGCCAGCGCCACAACCCGGCGTTCTTCGCGCAATTGCTGCTCGGTACCGATCGCCTCAAGGTCCCCCTCGATGAGCTGGTATCGGCCCGGCAGGCCTTGGCTCGACTCGTCGCGTCGCCCGAGGCGCAACGCATCTGACCCGCATTCCTGGGAGGTGAGACCGTGGAGACACGACGACGATTCCTCGCCCGCGGCCTACGGGATTCGACCCTGATCGCCCTGGCGCCGACGCTGCCCGGCTTCCTGGCCCGCACGGCGCAGGCCGCCTGTCCGGAGAGGGACGGCCGCATCCTGGTCGTCTTGCAGCTCGACGGCGGCAACGACGGCATCAACACGGTCGTCCCCTTCAAGGACGAGGGGTACGCGAAGCACCGCAAGGCCATCCGCCTGCCTGAGAAGCGGCTGGTCCGGATCAACAGCGAGGTGGGCCTGCATCCGTCGATGGCCGCCGCGGGCAGGCTGTTGGAGTCAGGGCGGCTGGCGATCGTGCCGGGGGTGGGCTATCCCAACCCAAGTCGCTCGCACTTCCGGAGCATGGCGATCTGGCAATCGGCCCGGCTCGACGAGCGGGACCACACCGGTCTGGGCTGGGTCGGCCGCGGCCTCGACGCGGGCCCGCCGACCCGCGACGGCGCCCCGGCGGCCATGCTGATCGGGCCCGACTCCCCGCCGCCGACCATCCGCGGCCGGCGGTCCATCAGCGCCGCGCTCGACCGACTCGACGACTATGCCTTGGTCGACAAGGAGGCCGAGACCCCGCCGATCGGCTCCTCGTCCGCCGGTGACGACCTGGGGCGGTTCCTCCGCCGTAGCCTGCTGGACGCCTACACGACCGCGGACCGTCTCGAGGCCGTCGCCGGGGCGAGCGGCGATGCACCTTATCCCGAGTCGGAGCTCGCCCGTCGGCTGAATCTGACGGCGCGGCTGATCAAGGCCGGGCTAGGCACGCGCGTCTATTACCTCGAGCAGGGCGGCTATGACACCCACGGCTACCAGATCCCGCAGCACGCCCCGTTGCTGGAGGAGCTCTCGGCCTCGCTCCGGGCGTTCCTCGATGACCTGGCCGAGGCGCGGCTGGCGGACAGGGTTCTTGTTCTGGTCTTCAGCGAGTTCGGCCGGCGCGTCGCCGAGAACGGATCGAAGGGGACCGACCATGGGACGTCCGGCCCGGTCCTCCTGGCCAGCCCGCGCGTCCGGCCGGGGCTGCACGGGGCCTACCCGAGCCTCACCGATCTGGTCGACGGCGACCTGAAGCTGACGGTGGACTTCCGCCGCGTCTACGCCACTGTCCTGGAGGGCTGGCTCGGCCTGGCGTCGAAGGAGGCCCTGGGCGGCGCCTTCGAACCCTTGCCGCTGTTCCATAGTTGATTCGAGCCATGTGGTGCCGATGAACCCGACCATCCCGCGGCAATTGGGTCCCGATTCCAGTTTTCTGTTCCATTGCGACTCACGCCCCGTTGAGCTGACCGCGAACCACCTCCACAACTCTGCGGATGTGGTCAAAGTCGCGATGGCTTATGGGCCATGCGCCCCGTCGGTAGGTAAGGTTTAGCCCATGGGGTTACAAACGCAACATAACAGCCGTATCGGACATTTCACGCGCAGAGATGACCCCGTGGAACGTCCCCGATATTCACTCCCCGGGCGAGCCTGCCTCCGATTCCCAGGACGGTTTGAGCGGCTCCAGGATTGGTTAACTCGCGTTCCGGATGCAATCGTATCGATCGTCCATCGAGACTCTTGATCGGCCTCTGGACTCGGATAGAATCTTCTGCGACAAGTGTCAGGAGGGCAGCGGGTAAAAGGAAGTCGCAGCATAATCTTGTGGGACACCGAGCCATGCGACTCGTTTCCTTACGGTCGACTTCTCCACGGTTGAGAATTGCCGGCGCGGTGGGACTCATTCTCGTGGTGATCCTGGATCTCTCCGCCTGGTTTCCGCGGGGTGACGCGGCCAGTATCCAGGGTCGTTGGCGGGTGGTGAGGATTGAAGACTCAGGGGTGGCGGTCAATGAACCGTTTCTCATGACGAGGCAATACATCTTCGATGCCCGCAAACTGATCGTGAGCGCCCGAGGCAAACCGATCGCCGCCTCGTTGGTGGGAGAGTGGATTGAGCGGAATATCAAGAGTCCTTCCTTCAAGCTCGATCCGACGTCGACCCCCAAGGCAATCGACCTCGTCTTGCCTACGGGGACGACCCTGCGTGGCATCTACGATTTGGACGGCGACCGCCTCAAACTTTGCTTCACCGGCCCTTCGGGGAAGGCGGCAATGGCGCGTCCGACGGGTTTTTCGGTCCCTGGTTCGGGTGCTCGTCTCGTCGTCATCGAACGTGAGTGTAAATAAGTTCACCGTCGCATGACGTCTATGTTCGCCTGGCTTGGGTCCAACCGAGCGGGTTCGACTTGTACCGAGTCGCCATTATCGGACGATCGCGACGGCCGTGTGGAACATACTGCCTCGAACCCGCGCAGTCCTGCCTTGGGTGTTCTACCGTGCTACGCTGACCGGCGACGCTTTGACCAGCTCGTGACTCATCGTCTCTCACCGATAACCACATCATCCTCCGGCGACACAAAATCTCCCGCATGTTGGATCCATAACGGATTATATCTCGTTATTGGCTTGGGGGCCTGCAACTCGGCCTCCAGACGATCCGCCCTCCGAGTTTGGTTGAGAAGTGCCAACGACAGAGCGGCGATGATCACCAACAATAGAAGCGTACTCAGTCGGAATCGTTTCATCGGTAACCCCCCGGCAATTCGACATCGGAACCAGCACTGACATTGTGTGCAACAAGACCCTCTTTCGTCCGTGCGTACAGCAGCACGGCCTTTGGAGGAAATGCAGGGGGATCAGTTCCCCATGATCGGACGTTCCACACCAGCACGTTTTACCGTGGAACGTACCGATTGCCCGGAGATGGTGCAACCCTGTTCGGGGCGTTCCACGCGTGATAACGAGGGATTAGTAGAAAATTCAAGGGTAGGCGACCGAGGTCCTACCTCGTCTTCGGCGGAGACGACGAATCATCAGAAATGCTACGAAAACTGCCGAACTTAGCGTCGCGATCACATGAAATGTAATCTTATAGGCACTAAATATGTATAAAATATTTGAATTGTTTTGTTTTTGGATAGCCAAAGAGTGCTGCGGGCGTGCTGCTGACAACTTTTGGGACGACGGTGACAAGGGACTGTACCTGAAGCCTATGACAGTCGAGTTCCAATAGGCAAGGGGGACGGCAAATAGGACGACACCAACGAGCATTTCGCCCAAAGTGAAACGGAACTCACCGCGTTCCATGACTTTCTCCCTTCCCGGCATCCCATTCCTATGAACGCCGGAAGCCTACGATGGCAGTTACGGGAATTCAAGGGGATCAGTTCCCCATGATCGGACGTTACGGCGGTTCCGGGGGAGATCCGCTGATCCGGTCCTTACTCTCCCGCGGCGTCGGAGCCTTTCAAGAGTCTCAGGCGGTAGCCTCGAGTCATCCAGCACCCGAGCAGCGTCGGGACCAGCAGCGGAACGGCGATCGCCCCGTAGACCACGAGCATTGCCACCGGGCCGGTGGCCACCATCCCGAGTAGATGGATCTCCATCGCGTACTGTCGCGGACCCTGGTAGAGGCCCGCGGTGAGGCTGATGTAGTCGTAGAACGACCCGGGCGCCACCGTCGCGACGATCAACAGCAGCAGGATCGCCGCCCCGCCGACTAACGCGAACATGATGAGGGGGAGTGCGACCTCGCCCCGACGAACCAACCGTGAGGCTCCGATCGCCAGGCAGACCGCCACGAGATTCGCCATCGGCAAGGCCCCGATGAATGCGAGCCGCGTCCCCTCGAACGGCACATCCTTCAGGGTCGGGACTAGGGCGAAGTTCGCGGCGATCAGGGCGACCATAAGCATGGTGCCGGCGATCGAGGTCCGGAATCCTGACATGGTGCTGTCTCCACCCGGCCCGGGCATGGTCCAGCCGCGCAGGATGCTCGACCGGCTGACACGGATTGGCGGGGCCAAGATCTCACAATACCGCCGCCAAGAGAGTCAATTTGCCACCACCGGCACGGCCGGCGGATTGCGGCCCATAGCGCCCATTATCGGACCCAATCATTCGGCGGATTGTTCCACCCGAAACACCGCCGACGCCTGACGTGGAACGAGCGATCAAAGCCTCGGCCCGCCAGGTTGACCACCTTGCCACTATCATTGTCGTTGCAGCTCGATCACGCCCGCGACGTCCTCTCAAGCCGCTTCGATCTCCCCGGCAAACTCTTGATAGGTGGTCCCCCCCTCCTTCAGCATGTGGTGCATGATTACAAGGATCGTGTGCACAACCGCAACGGCTGCTCGCTTTTTGCCGCGACTGCCCGCGATTCTTCGAAACTTCCTCGACAGGTGCGTCGGCTTGGCACGGAACGCCGCCCACGCGGCCTGGACTAGCGCCGTTTTGTAGCACGCCCCAGCCCGGCCGCAGTTCTCCCAGCCCCGGGATGACCACCTCGGAATCCCACCCCCTCTTTTTTGAATCTCGGGTGAGCCGCTCATTGGACGTGCGGCTCACCCTTCGACCTCAACGAACGAACCGCAAGGAACCACCGCTCAGCGCTTCTCCAGCTTCAGCACTCCCAGGTCAACCGCCTGGACCGCAACATCACCTGCTTGCGCCGGTACTTCAATCCGGTGATTCAACAACTGGCCCGCACCATTCCGATCGAACCGGACGCTCAGGGAATAGGTTCCCACGGGCACGTCGTCGATCCGGAAGTGGCCGTCGCGGTCCACGCTGGCCGTAAGATAAGGACCGGCCACGCCAGCCTCGGCCGCGTCGGGTTGGGCCGTGACCAAGGCGAAATTCCAACGAACCTTCTCGTCAAATCCGTCGGGGGGCCGGAGCTTGCCGACGACCGGCCGGCCGGTTCCGCCGAGATCGATGTGGGCGGTTTTTCCGCCCGGGAATTCCGCCGAAAGCATGCACGACGAGGTCACGTCCGTGGCGCCGTCGTCCACCGTCAGCATGATCCGACGACCGATCGCCCCTCGACCTGAGACCACGCGGTCGAAGACGAATCGCCCGCCCGGCCCGGTGGTCACGTCGTGATGAGTGAAGATGCTCGGCGCATCCGGTCCATAGGAATGGATTTCGCCGGAACTGATCGTGATCGGCACGTTCGCCGTAGGCGTCTTCCCGACGCGGAAGGTCCCTTCCACCCGAGACCATGGTTTCAGGCGAATGATCCTCACCGTCGCCCATTCGGCCGCGGACTTGATGTGTGCGTATCCTGAAGTGTGCGTGATGACGAGTTGAAAATCCTTGTCCTGCGGGGGGAAGTGGAAGCGGCCGTCCTTGTCGGTCGTCTCTCGCGTACAGTAGGTGGAGGCATCGTCGATGTCCCCATTCTGGATGTTGATCTGAGACCCGGCAACTCCCAGCGCGACCTTGGCTCCGATCGCGGGGAGGATACCCGGCGTGACCACCTTCGCGATGATGTCCTTCCCTCGCTTCAATTCGAAATCGATCGAGACGTTCCCCTCGTTACTCTTGAAATCGCGCGAGACCGTGGGCATATAGCCGTCGGCCTCGATGCGGAACATATGGGCAAAATCGCCGCGATCACGACGGAATCGCAGATGGCCATCGGAGGCTGAATAGGTCTGACTCGGGATCCAGTTCATGTGCGATTCGCTCGACCTCACCCCCGGTACGACGCGGAATGCTTTGATCGGCTCCTTGGTGACCGCGTCGATGACCTTGCCCGTGACCACGAGGGGAGGTGGGAGTCGAAAGACATACTCCTCCGCGCGGGCGGTCAGCGGTTGATCAACCAGGTCCATCTCGTGGTCGGAGCAGATATCCGCCTGGAATTCATCCAGAGGGGCTTCGTTCCAGACCCAGACTCCCTCCTTGTCGGCATATTGACTGACGTGGTCGAACTCGAAGTACGCGTAGTGGCCGCGCCACTGCTGGAAGAGGATGCGTGCCTTGGGGACCGGGTTGCCCTGAGCGTCCAAAACTCGGATCCGAACGGTGCCGCCGGGCTTCATCTGGAAGTCGACCGGCCCCATCGCCTGGTCGATGCTCAGTTCCTTCACGTCCGTGGCCCGGCCCTTGGCGGAAGCCACGATCCTGGCCGATCGGGGCTCACAACCGGCCAGTTTGTAAACCCCGTCATCCCCCGTCTTCGCCTCGCGGATGTCGTTCAGGAACTTCGTGCGAATCCGAGCCCCGACGATCGGCTTTCCCGCTTCGTCGGTGACCCGGCCGGTGACCGTCAGGCCGCGATCCAGAACAACCTTGCTCACCGGCTCCCGACCTCGTTCGATGCCGAACTCATCGCGCGTCAACGGCCGGCGGAGCGACTTATAATCCGGGTGATCGATCTCCACGAAGACTTCGCCCATCAAGGCCGGCACGCTGTCGAAATGCCACTTGCCTGCGACGTCGGTCTTCAGCGTCGTGCCGACGCCGAATTGCCGATGGTCCCCGGGACGCTTCTTGAATTCGAGGTTGGGATGGATCTTCACGCCTTCGACGGGCTTGCCCGCGGCGTCGACGATGACTCCCCCCACCGACCAGCCCGCTTCCAACTCGGCGGTGAAGCGGGATGGAATCAGTTCCTCATGAGATTCGGAAGACCAACCCGCCCAGTAAGGCCCGTAGCCCGGAGTTGTGATGTTGACGTCGAAATGGTCCGGAGCCTGGGGAAGCACGACCACGAGGCACCCCTCGGCGTCCGTCTTCACGATCGGTCCGTAAGTGCTCTTCTTGACGAACGTGCCGCGGCGGATCTGCTCGGCGGACGGAGCGGGCTTCGTGCGAATCTCGACGACGGCCTCCGGCACCGGCTTCCTGTCCGGCCCCACGACGCGAAGCTCGAATGACGGCTCGGCCTTGGCGACGGCTTTGTCGCCCCCGGCTTTCGGATCCGGTTGTTCCAGGGCCGCCGATCCCTTGCCGCGATCCTGCGAATCGGCCCGAAGGTCGTCACCGGAGGCCCGCAGTTGGGGCACCGCGATAACGGCGAGCAGAATCAAGGCCCAGAGCGACCACGCGCCCGGCGCGGGCCGAATCGGCCGCTCCGCATCCAGCAGCCGCTGAATGCGGAGAAAACAGGAGGCTCGCGAATCCAGGCCGAAGACCCCGAGGGCTCCTTCCAGGTTGCGGCCGCTCCGATCGGCATGCCGGAGGATCCGCAGGAACGCCTCGCCCGACTCGACCGCGGTCCCAGGGCTGAGTGAGGCCGCGAGATCGTCGCAGGCGTATTCCCGAAGGCGATGAATGATCCGATTCGCGATCCAGGCCGCCGGATTGAAGAAGTGGAGGATGGCGACGCATCGCTGCAGGGCCACGACGATCAAATCAAGGCGCCTGACGTGGGCCAGCTCATGAAGCAAGACCCACCGCAGTTGCCGCGCCGAGAGGGAAAAGGCCAGCCCCTGCGGGAAGATGATCGCGGGTCGAACGACGCCCCAAACCGCGGGGGCGGCGATGGAATCATGTTCCACCAGCCGGATCGTCTCAGGAACTCCGGCGAGCCGACAGAGTCTGGGCAAGTCGATGGCCAGCCTCGACTCATCAAGCGGCGAGACCCGGCGAAGTTGGGCCCGAAATCGAAGCTGGGCGTGCGCGAGCCGCCCCAGTAGTAGCAGGACCCCAGCCAGCCAGGCGATCATGACCAGGGCCGACACCGACAGCCGGGCCGCCCCCGCACCGGGTTGAGCCGGTCCACCCATCGCGGCTGTACTCGTGAACTTGGATTCAACTTCGCCTGGCAAGATCTGTGGATTCGTTTCCGCGGTGAGAGGGCGTGACCCCAGGAACGGTTCGAGCCTTGACCCAGACGAATCGGCCTGCCCCGTCGCCAATGCAACCGCCGGCGATTCAGCCGAAGGATGGCCTTCGACAACCTCGGCGCCATGAGTACCTTTAAACCATGATGACGCCAGGGCGGAGGGCGTCCATTGCGCCAAGCCGGCCGGAACCGTCACCGCTACGGGGACCAGTAACTTGAGCGGGACCAGCAGGAAGAGGGCGTAACCCACCTGGGGGGCGACCCGAGTGCGAATGACTAACCAGACCAGGCCGATCAACGTGAGCAGAAGCGCCGAATCCAGCAACGTAGCGATCATCCAGCCTCCCCACCGGTCTCCCATGGAGTTGGCATATGCGATCATGACTTCCATCATCACCACGTCCTCCCGTCGGAAACGAGACCTGGGCAAGCTATACGTCACCGCGCTTCTTCAACGACTCTTTCTTTGCGTCGATGAGCTTCTGGAGCGAGTCGAGGTCGGCTTCGCTCAGCGGAGTCCGCTCGACCATATGGACCAAGAGCGGGCCCGTCATGCCCTCGACGGCATTCGTCATCAAGGTGTCGGCGGCGGCTTGTAGCGTCGAAAGTGGCGTCTGGGCCGGCCGATAGACGAACCCGTTGCCAACCTGGGTGGTCGACACGTACCCCTTGTCAACCAGCCGCTTGAGGAGCGTCTTGACGGTGGCCGGCGTCCAGGAATGCTGCTCGCCGGCGATCGTGTAGACCTCACGGGCCATCGCCTTCCGCAACTCCCAGACGATCTTCATGACCTTCCATTCCGCCTTGGATAGATCCTTCCGCTCCGCGGGACTCATCGGTCCGCCTCTTGATTCGCCGGGCCTGTATTCAGAAATGCCAACGCTTGCAAACCATCGATGGTTTACCACCCCACTGAGAACCGTAATCGGATCGCGTACGTTTGTCAACGATCAGGCGCATCGAATCAGTCCGGCGAAGCTCGCACTCCCGAGGGACGCGAAGTCCTCCCGGCGCGAGGGTTCATTGCAGCCTCCGCGAGGCTGCAATGCGTGCTTCACTTTTTTCTGGCTCTCAAGAGTGGGAGGACGGCTCTCGAAGCTCGCCCTGGCTCCAGCGGCGGGCGAGGGCGGCGGCGGCCGGACGGGAGGGCGGGGTCGGCGGCGTGGCGGACGGCGGCGGCCATGCAGGCGTGGCGGACGCTCGCGGAGTCACGGCCGCCGTGAATTTAAAGGGGTCAGGATCCGATATCGCGATATCTGATCTTGGAGAATGGTACGAGGATAAGGATTCTGTGCAGTAATTTTCAGGCTCCTGTACACTGTTTTTGCGACGAAAACCAGTGTACGCCCGCTCTTGACCTCGTGCCATTCTTGTTAGGACATGTTTCCGCCTCGGCCACTTGTCGAAACCTGAACTGACACTGAGTCTACTCCACGCGCCAAGGTTCCTTGTCTGGAGTTTCTTTCGGTCGAGGGCGTGGAGCGGCTACATCAGTATGTCGCCCGTGCCCCTGTCGAGCTCGAGATCTGGCAGGGAGCGCTGGCCGATCGGTGGGAGGCGCTGTAGTCGATACTCCCACCTCATCCGGAGGCGGCGATGGCCGCGGGCACTCCGCTCTGGATATCGGGGAAGGTCAGCTCCACCTGGAGCTCGGTACGGATCCGGCGATTGGAGATCCGCTTGTTCGACTCTTCGCGCGCCGCCGCCGGGTTGTCCGGGATCAAGGCTTCGAACCGAGGCGGGGCCAGTCCCAGCAAGGTCGCGACAAGGCGGTAGAATTCCTGGCGTTCGACGGGGCGATCGTCGCTCACGTGGTAGATTCGGCCGGGTGCGCCTCGGTCGAGGGTGGCGACCGCCAGGTTGGCGGCGTCGTCGATGTGGATCAGGTTGAGGAACTTGGTCGGGTCGCCGGCGATCGGCTCGTTTCGTTCGAGGGTCGCCTTGCGCGGAAGCCGCTGGGGGCCGTAGAGACCGGAGCAGCGGATCACGACCGGATTCAGACCGCGCCCCGGGCCGAGATGTCGCGCGACCGCCTCGGCTTCGAGGCAGACGCGGCCGGATTCGTGGGCCGGCTCGGCCGGGTCGTCCTCGGTGATCCAGCCGCCGTCGTTACGGCCGTAGACGCCCGTGGAACTCACGTAGACGAGCTGGCCGGCGGTCCCTGGGGCGTGCTCGAGAAAGTTACGGAGCCCCTCGACATAGACCGATCGCATCGAGTCGGCGCCCGAGCGGTCGAAGCCGACGCAGTACAGTACGCGGTCGACAACGGGCAAGTCCGCCAGCGAGTCGGGCGCGAGTACGTTCGCGATCACCGGTTCGATGTCCGCGCTCAGTAGGCTCGCTGCCCGAGCGGTGGAGCGAACCGTGCCGTAGACGGTCTCGCCACGGGCCGCCAGGATCTTGCCAACGCGTTGGCCAAGATAGCCGCAGCCGACGATCAGGGTACGGCTCAAGACTCCTCCTCAATCGGGTCGGCCAGTGGCGCGGCGGGCAGCTCGGTTTCGGGACAGCCGGCGTCGAGATAGTTCTGGAGCAGGATCTGTGCGGCGAGCATGTCGCGATAGCCTTTGCGTTTGTGCCGCTTCATGCCGATCGCGATCAGGGCATCTTCCGCTTCGGATGAGGTGTAACGTTCGTCGTGGTAGATGACCGGTAGGCCCGTCAGGTTGGCGAGCCAGGTGCCGAAGGTTCGCGCTTTCGAGGCCGATGTGCCCTCGCGTCCCCCGGTGTGGAGGGGGAGCCCGATCACGATCCGATCGACCTCGTGCTCGCTGACCAGGTGCTTATAGTGGCGCGCGTCTTGCGCCTGGTCGGTCCGCTCGTGGACTTCGAGCGGCGTGGCGATCATTCGCCTCGGGTCGCTGACCGCGGCGCCGACCCGCTTGGTACCGAAATCGAGGCCAAGAATCCGCGGCATGACCGACTCCAAGCACGAGGAACGACGTTGCACCGAACAGGCCGAGCCTCGTGCTGGCATGACTGGTTTTTCAACCCAACGACTCAGGGAGAGCAGGGAAGTCAGAACTCAAAGCAAGGTGCCGAAACCGCCGTTTTCGAGGCCTTCGACGAGCGCTTTGAGTTTATCGAGCTGGTCTTTTCGGGCGACCAGGGTGGCGCCTCCGGACTGGACGATCACCAGGTCGTCGACCCCCAACGTCGCGATGACCCCCCCATCATCGGAGACGATGATGCTGCCGGTCGTGTCGTTGGCGAAGACTTTCCCCTGGGTTGTGTTTCCGTTGGCGTCGGACGGGACGAGGGCCGTGAGGGCACGCCAGTCGCCGACGTCGTTCCAGTCGTAGACGACTTCGAGGACCCGGACGTTCGTCGCCTGCTCCATGACGGCCTTGTCGATCGGCACTTTCTCCATCAGCGGGTATTCGCGGGCGACGGTCGCTTCCTCTTCGGGCGTGCCGAGCACCTGGCCGACGCGGTCGAGAGCCGCGGCGAGGACCGGGCGATGGACCTGTAAGGCGTCGAGGATGGCGCGAGCGCGCCAGACGAAGATGCCCGAGTTCCAGGCGAACCGGCCTTCGGCGAGGAACCGCTCGGCGGTGGCCCGGTCGGGCTTTTCGCGGAACTGGGCCACCCGATGGAGCGCAATTCCATTCTTGGAGGGGAGGGCTTCGCCGCGTTCGATGTACCCGTAGCCGGTCTCGGGGTGCGTCGGCTTGATGCCGAAGGTGACGAATGCCGACGGGTCGGCGTCGATCACCGAGACGGCTGCGTTGACCGTCGCCAGGAATTTTTCGCGAGGCTCGATCACGTGGTCGGCCGGCATGACGATCATCGTGCCGTCGGCATCTTTGCGGGCGACGATCTCAGCGGCCAGCCCGACGCAGGGGCCGGTGTCGCGTGGACAGGGTTCGGCCACCACGTTCTCGGGGGGAAGCTGGGGCAACTGCGCACGGACCGCGTCGGCCTGGTCACTGCCGGTAATAATCAGGGTCCGCTCGGGTGTGACCAAGGGGGCGATCCGGGCGACGGTCTGCTGGAGCATCGTCGCGTCCCCATAGAGGCGGAGCAACTGTTTGGGGCGGTTGCGTCGGCTCTTGGGCCAGAATCGGGTCCCACTTCCTCCGGCCATGACCACAGCGTGAAGCATCGCGACTCCGTTCTCCTTGGGTGCTCGACGGACAGTCCCACGAAACAGCGCAAGTGACGGCGCGTCTTCGCCGTCACCCACCAGGCTTGACGACTATCGCAGATAGAGCGGGCCGTCGATGACCAGACCCGAACTGACCTTCGCTTTCAGTTCCTCGGCGTCGAGGGCGAACAAGGGGCTGACCTCGATTCCGAACGGGACCGAGCCGTCGTTGCGCCGGGGGACCCGGACTCCGGAACTCTCGAGCCAACCGGCGAACAGGTCGCTCATCCGCTGGCGGACCGTGGCCGGCGAATCGGGCCCCGTGGCGTTCTTCAAGGGCTCAAACTCGACCGCGCGATCGGTCTCGACCAAGGTCCAGCGCCTCGCCTGGGGGAGCGCGTCGAAAATGAACCGCTCGAATTTGACCGCGTTCGGCGCTTCCGGTTGCACGAGTTCGCCCGCCTCGTTGACGAACGAAACCTTCTTGATGGCGCGATGGAACGGGAGTTGATGACCGCCGTTGTCCACCAACCGCTCGATGAACTCTCGTTCGAGGATGTGAACGGCAATGCTCCCGGCCCAGAGCGCGAGGCTTCCGTCCGGCTCGCGGCGTTCCGCCAGCTCGGTCGGGAGGTCGGAATATTCGATGACTTGCGGACGCCCTTCCACGCGAACCACGACGCCCACCTTCTCGTCGGGAGCGACCTTCTCGATCACCTTGAACGAGAGTTCGGCATCGGCTTCGCGGTGCAGGCCGAGGAACGCGGGGTCGGCGATTTGCACCAGCGGGTTGTCGACCTGAAAGTAGAAGAGGGTCCGGATCCCGCGCTCGCGGAGCTCGTCCAGGCAGCTTGGCGCCCCGTCCGCGGGGCGGGCGGCCAGGGCGGCCAGGGTGCCGCCGTGGCCGTCGGGGCTCAAGGCCAGATGTCCCTTGGAGGCGAGCAGGATTTTGCCGTCGGTTTGATCGACGGCGGGCAACTGCCCTTGGACGAAGAAGCGGACGTGTTCGAGACCGAAGTTGTCGTGCTCCTTGAAAAAGAGCGCGGTGGCCTCGTGGTTCTCGGGGCTCGTCATGATGTAGAGCGGCAACGGCTTGCCGTGGCGGCGGCCCATCGCGACGATCTTCTCGGCATGAATCTGGAACAGACTCGCGCCCGAGACGGATCCGATCGCATATGTTCCCTTGGGGCCTTCAAATCCGAGCCGGGTCCCCGATCCGCCGGCCACGATCACGACGCCGACTTCACCGGCGGCCAAGGCGTTGGCGCCAATCTCGGCCACATGCCGGCGCGCCACGCGTTCCCCGTCCGTCTTCGGGAGCCTGAACACCTCGATCGGCTCAACCTGGTCGGGAGGGGTGGCTGGCGGTTGATCCGCTCTGACCATCTGCGCGATCAGCGTGTCAATCTGATCCAAATCGAGGCGTTCGATCTCTGAGACGAGGTCGGCCTGCTCGGTTGGCCCGAGGTCGTCCCACCACCTCAGCAAGGAGTCCTGCCCGTGCCGTGCCAGGCGTTCGACGAGCGATCGATCTGGGGCCATTTCGCGCCAAACTCCCAAACGGCCACACGGTTTCTGGCCGACCCTCAACAGTGTGTGGGGCGGACGAAGTTTCGGTGGCACCTTTTTCTCAGAACTCCAAAGTCAGCCCATCGTAGGCCAAAGCGACTTTGGGGGGCAAGGTCGACTCGGTCGGTCCGTGATCGAAGCCGTGCGAGAGGTGGGTCAGGAAGGTTCGTCCCGGTCGCAGCCGTTCCACCACGCCGAGCGCCTGCTCGAGACAGAAGTGAGTCGGGTGCGGCTCGTGCCTCAAGGCGTCCAGGATTAACGTGTCGAGTCCTTCGAGCAACGGCCAACTTGCGTCGGGGATCCGGCTCACATCGGTGCAATAGGCCAGGTTACCGATCCGAAATCCGAGGACCCGGAACCGGCCGTGCTCGAGACGGAGCGGGATCACTTCTTGGCCCAGGACCTGAAACGGGATCCCGGGCGCGACCCGCTCGAACTGGAGTTTGGGGACATAGCCCGGCGGCAGTGCCGTGGCCTTCTCGACAAACGCGTAATGGAAGACGGTGCGGATGCTCTCCTCGGTCTCGGCCTCGCAGTAGACCGGCACCGGACCCCCCAGATACTTCGGGAAGAGCCGGGCATCGTCGAGTCCGAAGAGATGATCGGCGTGATTGTGGGTGTACGCGATCGCATCGACTTTGCGAATCTTTTCGCGGAGCAGTTGGAGCCGCATCTCCGGCGTGGTGTCGATCAAGAGGTTCCCGAGCGGGAACGAGAGCAGGACGCTGGGGCGCGTCCGTTGATTGCGCGGGTCGTCAGACGTACAGACCGCGCAATCGCACCCAAAAACTGGTACGCCTGTCGATGTGCCGCTGCCGAGAAACACAAGCCGTCGCGGGGCCGTCGCCAAATGCTCCACCGATCTGATACCTCCCAAGGGGTCTCCGTCGTCGTCCCGAAGCAGGTGCGGCCCATTGTACGGAGGTTGGCACCAGGGTTCGACATCAGTATGGGCCTGAACCGGCGAACTCGTTGGCGAAATCTTCCCGATTCAGTGTCCCTTGAACGGTAAGACCTCCGCGTAATGACGCAGATTGCGTCGATGTTGACGGTGTTCTTGGGCTGATGTAAGATCGGCACTACACTTGACTTATTGCGACTATTCCGAATCCACGGCGCAAGGCGAACTTGGCAATGGAACTGCTTAGCGAATTTTGGGATAAGACGACCGACGCGTTCTCCGCGATGTCCGAGGGGGTTTCGGAGGGGCTGATCCGGCTCTTCGGTAACTCCAACGAGCGGCAAATCCGCCGGATGCGCCCGATCGTGAGTCGGATCAACGAGATGGAGCCTGCCATGAAGGCTCTCTCGGACGCCGACCTGCGCGCCAAGACCGACGAGTTCCGCCAGCGTCTTTCCAAGGGAGAGACGCTCGACGCGCTCTTGCCCGAAGCGTTCGCCGCCTGCCGGGAGTCGGGAACTCGCTATCTCAAGATGCGGCACTACGACGTCCAGCTGATGGGCGCGATGGTGCTCCACGGCGGCAATATCGCCGAAATGGTCACCGGCGAAGGGAAGACCCTGGTCGCCACCCTGGCGGCCTATCTGAACGCCCTTGAGGGGCGTGGGGTCCACGTCGTCACCGTCAACGATTATCTCGCGCGCCGCGACGCGGAGTGGATGACCCCCCTGTTCAGCGGCCTGGGCATGACCGTCGGCGCGATCCAGTCGGATATGGATGCCGAGGAGCGGCAGCGGATCTACGGCTGCGACGTGACTTACGGCACCAACAACGAATTCGGCTTCGACTACCTCCGCGACAACATGAAGCCCACCAAGGAGCTTCAGTCACAAGGGCCGCTCCACTACGCGATCATCGACGAAGTGGACAGCATCCTCATCGATGAAGCGCGAACCCCGCTCATCATCTCGGGGCCGGCGTTTGATGATGTCCGCAAGTACGCCGAGGCCGATCGGATTGCCCGCCTCTTGCGGAAGGATGCCCACTTCGAGGTCAAGGAGAAGGAGCGGACCTGTCACCTCAATGACGACGGGATCCGTGAGGCTGAGCGCATCGCCGGCATCGAGAGTTTTTATACGCCCGGCAACATGGAGTGGCCGCATCTGATCGACAACTCGCTCAAGGCGCACCACCTCTACAAACGCGACCGCGACTACGTCGAGATGAACGGCGAGATCGTCATCGTCGACGAATTCACCGGTCGGTTGATGACCGGTCGCCAGTGGTCGGATGGCCTGCACCAGGCCGTCGAGGCCAAGGAACGGGTCAAGATCAAGGAAGAGAACCAGACGCTCGCCACGATCACGTTGCAGAACTTCTTCAAGCTCTACAAGAAGCTCTCCGGCATGACCGGCACGGCCATGACCGAGGCGAACGAGTTCTACAAGGTTTATCACCTCGACGTCGTCGCGATCCCGACGAACCGGGCGCTGACCCGGGACTCCTACTCGGACGTCATCTATCGATCCGACTCCGAGAAGTTCGGGGCGATCCTCAAGGAAATTCGCGAGATCCACGCGAAGGGGCGGCCGATCCTGGTCGGGACGACCTCGATCGAGAAGTCGGAAGAGCTCGCCGACATGCTGCGCCGGCATGGGATCGAGCATCAGGTCCTCAACGCCAAGTATCACGAGCGCGAGGCTGAGATCGTGGCGCAGGCCGGTCGGAAGGGGGCGGTGACCATCGCCACCAACATGGCCGGCCGTGGTACCGACATCATTCTGGGCGGCAACCCCGAGTTCATGGCCTGGGCCGATTTGAAGCGGCTCAACGACGAGGACGGGCGGCCGCTCTACCCGACGCGCCTCGAAGTCGCGCCCGAAACTTGGGCCGAAGCCGTGAACAAATACGAACCGGTGATGAAGGCCGAAGGCCGCGAGGTCGCCGGTCTCGGAGGCCTGCATATCATCGGCACCGAGCGGCACGAGAGCCGTCGAATCGACAACCAGCTTCGCGGTCGCGCGGGACGCCAAGGCGACCCCGGCTCGTCGCGGTTCTTCCTCTCGCTCGAAGACGACCTGATGCGGAAGTTTGCCGGCGAGTGGGTTTCGGCCGTTCTTACCCGACTCGGGATGGAAGAAGGCGAGGCCATCGAGAGCCGGCTCGTGTCCCGGCGGATCGAAGGGGCCCAAAAGAAGGTTGAGGAGCGGAACTTCGACTCCCGGAAGAACCTGCTCGAGTACGACGAGGTCATGGACGAACAGCGCAAGCGGATCTACTCGTTCCGCCAGCGGCTGCTCGACGGGAACCCCGCCAAGGATTCGATCCTCGACATGATCGACAACCAGGTCCATGACGCGGCCGATCGGTTCCTGGCCGACGACTATGGGACGTCGAGCTTCGCGGAGTGGGCCGGGCAGCGGCTCGGTGTCGAGCTGAACGCTCGCGACTTCAAAGGGGCGACCTTTGAGGATGCCAAGGAAGAGGCGATCCGCCAGGCCGAACGGCAAGTCGTGGATCTGATTCGTGAGGCGGTCGAGGAAAACCTTCCGGCCGATGCCGAGCCGGCCGACTGGACCTGGCAGTCGCTCACCGCCTGGTTCAATGCGCGTTACGGCCTGACTCTCAAAGATAAGGATCTCAAGAAGTTCGCGCATTACGACCGGGACGAATTCGAGTTCGACCGGGACGCGCTCGAGGAGTTTCTGGCGGAGAAGGCCGCGGGGACGATCCACGCACTCGACCTGACCCCGGCCCGCGAATTTCTCGAGGAGGACTGGGGGCGCCGCTCGTTGGCGGGATGGCTCCACCACAAGTTTGGTCTGGCCATCGATCCGGCGGAGTGGGCGGGACAGCCCAAACCGAAGATCGTCGCCCAGGTGGTGGCTCAATCCCGCGAACTCTACGGCCAAAAAGAAGCGGAGTTCCCGGTCCGGGTCGGACTGACCCGCTACCTCGCGGAGCGTTCGCAGAGCCAGAGCCCGCGTTACGACCGTGAAGGGCTGGCGGAGTGGGCGTCGGAACGGTTCCGGACGACCATCGACGCCGAAGAGTTGCGACCGATGTTGCGCCCCGAGATCGAGGAGCTCTTGATCGGCGTGGCGCGCAAGCACTATCCGGGAGCCCGGCTCGCCAAGGAGCTGGAACAACGGATCGACGCCGCCTATGGCCCTGTGCCCGCCGTGGGCAAGCCCGCGAGCCCGCCCGATTCCAAGGCGGTGGCCGAGCTCGCGGCCTGGGCGCGGCAAGAGCTCGGGGTCGAGAAGACCGCTTCGGAGCTCGCGACGCTGACCCGTGAGGACGCTCGGCTCTCACTTGTCAACGCGCTCGATGCTCGGCATCGCCCTGAGATGCGGGAGATGGAAAAGGTGCTCGTGCTCCAGATTCTCGACTCGAGCTGGATGGAGCACCTCCGGGCGATGGATCACCTGCGGAGCTCGGTCGGCCTGCAAGGGTACGCGCAAATCGACCCCAAGGTCGAGTACAAGCGTGAAGGTATGAAGATTTTTGCGGAGATGTGGAACGGGATCTCCGACAAGGTGACCGACCTGATCTTCCGGGTCGAGCAGTTCGACCCCGACTTCCTCTCTTACCTGGGGAATCGCTGGCAGTTGGATCGAGCCCAGTCGATCCACCAGTCGGCCCCCTCCGAGCTCGCGGCGACGCCCGCCTCGGGGGTTCGCGCCCAGCAAGACGCCGCCATTGCCGCCAGCCAGCAATCGACGGAGAAGAAGCCGGAGCCGGTCCGCAACGTTGGCAAAAAAGTCGGTCGGAACGACCCTTGTCCCTGCGGCTCGGGTAAAAAATTCAAAGCTTGCCACATGCGGAACGAGGCAACGACCGATCCTTTCTAAGCGTCGATGAGGACGCGTCGATGAGGGATCCCACTTGGCTCGAACGCCTCACCAGTGACCTGGCGAGGTGTTCGGGCCGAGACTCTTGGGGCCAAGACAACGCATGTCGCCTCAGGGGCAGAAGTTGGAGAACGGGGCAGGGCATCGAGCCAGCAATGTTCGCGGCTCGGAGGATGGCGCTGGCTCGGAACGATTGGCCGAGACAGCCGACTTTACGGTCGTCTGGCCCGCGGCTGGGCACGCCACTTGCACTCTCGTAAGTTTTCGGCCAGTCGCGTCGCTGTCCGTATCGTGGTAAGGGAAAGGATTCCCCCCATGCCGCTTGTGCTGAACGTGCTCTACCTGGCCATTCTTCTGGCTTGCTCGCCGATCTTGCTGCTTCGCGCGTTTCGCGCGGGCAAGTATCGCGAGGGGTGGGCCGAGAAGGTCCTCGGGAGGGCACCGCTCCGGATCGGTGACGGTCCCTGCCTCTGGTTCCACGCGGTCAGCGTCGGTGAGGTGTTGCTGCTAAAGCCGATCGTTGAGGAACTGGCGCGACGGCGGCCGGGATGGGACGTGGTGATCTCGACCACGACGAACACCGGATTGGCCGTGGCCCGTCGGGCGTTCCCCGACCTGGTCACTTTCTACGCGCCGCTCGACTTTAGCTGGGCCACTCGTCAGGCGCTGACGCGGGTCCGGCCGACGGTACTCGCCCTGGTGGAGCTCGAGCTTTGGCCGAACCTCGTGTGGGCGGCGAAGCAGGCCGGAGCGCGGGTGGCGATTGTCAACGGCCGTCTGAGCCATCGCAGTCATCGCGGCTACCGACGATTCCGCGGGCCGCTCGGACCGACACTCCGCCGACTCGACACGGTCGCCGTTCAAAATGATGAGTATGCGGAGCGGTTCGAGGATCTGGGCATCCCGCGCCAGCGGATACGGGTCACCGGCTCCATCAAGTATGACGGCCTGGAGACCGACCGGAACAATTCGCAGACCCTGACGCTTCGGAGAGAACTCGGGCTCTCGGCGTCCGACCTGGTGTTTGTGGCGGGGAGCACGATGGAGGGGGAGGAGGCGGCCGCGCTCGCCGCTTACCGGGCCGCCCGGTTGCGGCACCCGCGGCTTCGCTTGGTGATTGTCCCTCGGCACGCCGAGCGGTTTGAAAAGGTTGCCGGATGGCTCAGGCAACTCGGCGAACCCGTGTTGCAGCGGAGCCAGTCGCATGTCCCGAGGTCGAAGCTCGACCCGCCGCCGGTCATCCTCGTCGATTCCATGGGGGAACTGTCGGCGATCTGGGGCCTGGCCGACGTGGCGTTCGTCGGGGGCAGCCTGCTTCCCGGCCGTGGCGGGCAGAACATGATGGAGCCGGTCGCGTTCGGTTCCTCCGTGTTGTTCGGCCGCTACACCGCGAACTTCCGCGAAACCGTCGAGCAATTGCTCGCGCGGGGCGGTGCCCGCCAGGTCGCCGACGCGGCCGAACTGGCCGAGGCTTTGATCACCGATCTGGACGATCCGGAAACTGCCGCCGTCCGCGGTGCGGCGGGGCGCGCCTACGTTTTGGCCCAGTACGGCGCATCGACCCGGACGCTCGTCGAGCTCGATCGGCTCGTGGAATCACCGTTGCTTGGAAAGACCGCTTGAAGTCAAGCGGGGCCTGACGGAAAAGTCGGGGTGGGTCCTCCACGTCTGGTTGTGGGACCCGCATCGCTATGGTACGCTCGGTTCCCTTCGCCGTCTCGGTGGGGATCAACCTGAAACGGGAGAACGACATGAGTGAAAAAGACGTGCCCGAAGGGGCGGTTGCCTCGCAACAGCCGAATCAGCAAGTGACCACCGAAGTGGTCGTCGACGATTCGGGAACGTTACCGTCGTACTCGAATTTTTGCAGGGTCACGGCGACGCCGGAAGAAGTGATTCTGGATTTCGGCTTGAATCCTCAGCCGTTCGCGACCGGGCGGCAGGACGTTAAGGCGAACCAGCGGATCGTGATGAACTTCTACACGGCCAAGCGTCTTCTGACCGCTCTCGGAATGACGATTCAGCGCCACGAGCAGACCTTCGGCGCGATTGAGCTCGACGTTCGACGCCGGGCGGGCTCCGCTCAGCAGCAGTTTGCGCAGAGCCAGGGCCGGCCTCCGGGTGGTCCCCAAGGGGTCGTTGAGTAAGCCGTTCCTGGTTCTCGTTCACTTGCTCTCCCGATCGATCGCCTGCGCCCTCATCAACGCTCCGTGACCTTTGATCGGGAACGGAGTCCCCGATTTCTCGCGTCCCATCGGGTTTCCGAGGGCCAAGAGATTCGGGATGAGGGCGTTCTTGTTTTTTCCGCATCTCCGCTCCGCGGACACTTCTTCTCCCTCGCCTTCCTCGCCATTCCGGTCGGTGCTCTTCGCACTCCTTGCTGACGAAACCTCCCCCTCTATCCCCAGACGCTCGTGGTCGATCGTGATCCGCGCAGGCCGGCGGTGGCGTATCTGACCTCGCGGCCGCAGGGCCGAAACAGTCCTTGCCAACGATTCCACCGTCAAGATCAGATCTTTCGTTGAGTTCCGAATCGGATTTAGCCGATTCATGATCGTAATGGCAGTCCGCGCATGCCGGTTCGACCGGTTGCCGGGTTTGCCTCGGGTTCGACTCAACCGCCAGCGACGGTCGCACCGATACCGTAGTCTGCCGGGCATCTCGGCCTCGGTCCAGGACGGACCGTGTCCAGCCTAAGGAGAGAATGGAATGTCTCAGCCATCCCGACCGCAGGCGCGAGGCCCAGCGCAGCGGCGTCGCCGAAGTTTTCAGGTGGACCAGGTGGCTCTCCTCGAGGAGAAGTGCCTTCTCGCTCCCGTCGTGACCGTCGCCCCTCCCGTGGTGAATTTCACGCCTGCGACCACGCCGACTAATGCGTTCCTGGGTACCGTGCAGGTCACTTCCCCCACCACCACGACGTCGACTTTCCCCTCGGCGGCACCGGTGACCTCGGTGTCCCTCCTGACGCCGAACACCTCGTTCGGTGGCGATATCGTCCGCATCGAGGCGGGCCCCGGCGGCGATTTCGGCCGTGGGGTGTACGCCATTTCGCGAGGCTCAGGTGAGAACACGGGCGCTGTCAATCGTCCCGGTGTCATCTACCGAGTCGATCCGGCCACCGGCAAGTCGTCGGTCTTCTTCGACTTGAACACGGTTCTGAGCCAACTCGAGACCAACGGCAACGCCTCGAACTCCGTCGGAGCGTCCTCGGGTCTCGTAAACTGGTACGACATCGCGTTCGACCCCGAGGGCTACTTCGACGGTCGCCCCTCAATGTTCGTCAGCAGCGTCGATCGCTCTGACCCCAACAAGAACGTGATCTACCGGATCGCCCCGGACGGCACGTTCATGGGGGCGTTCGCCTCGCTGACCGACGGCTTGCAGAATCTCAGCTTCGTCATCAATCCGAGTGCGATCGTGGTTCCGCCGGTCGAGGACCAGACGTTCCTCCGAGGCCTGATCTCGGGAAGCGGGATGGCGGCGTCGCAGACGTCGGCCGCCGGCGGGGGAACCACGTTCGCCGGACTCTTCTTCGATGCGAACAGCTATTCACCCGGCCAGAACCTCAGCAACGGCACGCTGCCTCAGGGCGTCTCGCAGACCGGCTTTACCCTCGGCCCCCAGGTGGGCCTGACGGCAGCCAACGCGGATTACCTCTCCCGGGTCTATGACGTCTTCACCGACTTCGGCACTGCTGCCGCCGGTGGCATTCCCGCGCGGACCGGTGTCAGCGGTGTTCAGGGCATCAGCGGCGATCTCCTGATCTCGCCCCCCGCCTCGGCGGCGACGACCGCCACTCTGCCCCCCGACCAGTTGGCGCTCGTTTCAACGAACTTCCGCCGGTTCGAGGACGTCGCGTTCGATCAGTACGGCTACTTCTCACAAGGCTTCCCGATCGCCGCGGCCACGAACACGACCTCGACCGGGGCGACGCTCAACACGATCGGCTCGCCGGTCAGCGCGGGCAACCTGTTCGTGGCCGATCTCGGGACCGGCCTGTTCTTGGACACGAAATCGATTGCCACGACCACGGCCCCGATCACACCTGCGACCGATGTCCGGATTCCGATCCAGGGGTCGGGAGCGGTCGGTTTGACCATTGACGCCAACGGGAACATTACCCCGACGGTGACCAATGGCAATACCACCGGTGGCAGTAACATCGGTGGCCGGATCGTGCGGATTACGCCGGGGGGGGTGATGACCACCTTCGCCCAAGGCTTCCACACCTCAGGCGCCCAGGATTCGAGTAGCTTCATCAACTCGAGCCTGAGCATCACCTTCTCGGCGGACGGCACGACGCTGTATGCGTCCGACGACGATGGGATCTGGCAGTTCAAGACGACGACCAGCCTGGCCGGTTCGACCAGCGGCTCGATCATCGGTTTGAACGACCTCAAGACCCTCGGTGTGCCCTACGATGGGCAGGATAGCGCCGTCGCCGTCGTGGACACGGGCGTCGACGCCCTTTCCCCACCGTTCCGCGGTCGCGTCGCGGCCGGCACCAACGTCGTCACCAACGGGTTCGGTAACACCGATACCGCGACGATCACTTCGGCGACCACCACCGGTGGTGGCGGGACCGGTGGTGGCACGGGCGGTACGGGTAACGGGAACAACACCACCTCGATCACGTCGGACGGCCACGGCACGC
This sequence comes from Singulisphaera sp. GP187, assembly GCF_900129635.1. Taxonomy (GTDB): domain Bacteria; phylum Planctomycetota; class Planctomycetia; order Isosphaerales; family Isosphaeraceae; genus Singulisphaera. The sequence goes on from NZ_FSRB01000001.1 coordinate 1,378,117, forward strand.
TCGTCGCGGGAGTGGTCGCTCAGTTCGTTCCTCAGGCGACGATCCTCCCGGTCAACGTCTTCTACCCCTTCGTCAGCTTCAGAAGTCAGACCTCCACGGGTGGCGGTGGCGGTACTGGTGGCACCGGCGGCACCGGCGGCACCGGTGGTACCGGCGGAAATCAGCGATCGGTCAGTGTGGCGTCGAACGCGCTGACGACGACCGACGCGGTTTACCAGGGAACGGCCTACGTCGCCAAGCATCCGTTCGTCAACGACCCGGTTCGGCCGAACAAGGCCGATCGCGTGGTGGCGTCGGTCTACGGCTTCGGCACGACCGAAACGTTCTCGAGCGAAGGCACGGCCTATCGGCGATACCCGCAGATGGTGATCGCCTTCAAGAACCAGTTGAAGAAGTTCCGGGCGTTGGGGATCGCCCCCATCGGAGCCGCGGGTCAGTTCGGAGCTCCGTTCCAGGCCGGGACCGGCAGCACGAGCGGCGGCACCGGCTCCGGCAACGGCGGGACGACCGTCGGTGGTTCGGGTACGGGCGGACCGGGAGGCTTGGGAACCAACAACGCCGAGAACCGCAACGACGGCGACGTCCAGGGGATGGCGTTCCCAGCCATCCTCAACGAGGTGGTGTCGGTGACCGGCACGATTCCGTTCCCCTACGCCACGGGGCCCGGTCAAACCCCCGTCGATCCCACGATCGGACCGTTCCAAACCGCGCTCAACTTCACACCCGCGACGATCTTCCAAGAAGGCGTCACGATTGGCGGCTTCGGGATCACCGGGACGAGCACGGGGAACAACGCCAACGGCAACCCCCCGATCACCCAATTGACCGCCGGTGATATCGGGATCTACAGTGACCGGATCCTCGCTTCGGTCAACCGGAGCACGACCACCGACTTCGCGGCCCCCGCCATCGACGTGCCGACCTTCCGCAGGCGGATCGTCCTGGTGGGTGGCTCGGGAAGCGGGTCCACCACCACCACGACCACCTCGACCGTGGGAACCGGTGGCCAGACGGTTGACCCGAATAACCATCTCACGTTCGTCGGGGCGGGGACCTCGCTCTCCGCGGCGATCGTCGGTGGATCGTTCGCCACGGTCGCCTCGGCGCTCGACTACTGGTCGAACCTGGCTTCGAACGGGGCCACCTCCGACGCCTATCTCACTCAGCCGGTGGGCGCGCGAACCCTGAACTTCGGGAACCACGCCCTCGACGACCTGTCAGCCTACAATAATCCGGACGGGATCAATGCGATTCTCGCATGGACCTCGGTCCCCGTTCTCGATGCCAACGACCAGATGGGCAGCGCGAATCCGCCCTATCTGATCGGAAGCCCCAACTTCCGGCAGTTCGCGCGGATCGATATCGGCAACGCGATCGCGGCGATCGAGGGCGAGGTCGCGATCAACTATCTGCTCGACCACAACATCTTCCCGATCATCGACGCCAACAAGAACGGCAATATCACTCCCCAGGAGATCCAGACCTTCGTCGACTCATCGGCGGCGATGGGCTTGCCCGAGGCCGGAGCCATGGCTCGGCTCTTGGGTGGAACCTCGCGAATTCCCCAGACCGGTGCCCAGAGCACGCTCTTCGGCGAACAACCCGATCAGCCCGACGTGCTTCAGCGCCGGTTTAACTTCTTCGACTACGCGGCCGACGGTCAGCTCAACGGTGGGATCACCCTCGACCAGCTCAAGATGCTGTCCAAGACGCTGCTGCCGAAGCCGGACGCGTTCACGATCACTGATCGCCAGCGGGCATCGGCCAACGGGTTCTTGCTCGACCCGACCGCGACCCGGAACTTCAAGGACTTGCAACACATTCTGCCGAAGTTCCAGTTCGTTCCCAAGTCGGCCCTCGTCAAGTACCGGAACATCTCCCCGGCGCGGTTCAAGGTCAACCGCCTGGTGCCCGGCATTGACTCGATCATGAGCCAGTTCCCGGTCTACACCCTCTTCAATGGCGGCAGCCGAGTCCAGCAGCCTTCGACCCCGACCCCCACGCCAACTGCGACGCCGACACCGACTCCAACAGCCACGCAGACCCCGACCCCAACACCGACTTCGACCCCGACCGGCACGCCGACCACGGGAGGAACGACGACCCCGACTCCAACCTCGACTGATCAGTCGCAGGCGATTCTCGACGCCCTCAAGAAGCTTGCGGGTGGCTCCACGGCCGCGATCGGTACGCCGAACACCGTGGGTAACCTGACGCCACTCCCTGAGGCTACGCCGACTGTGCCAACCGGATCGGCCGCGACGCCGCCGGCCGACACCACCACAACGCCAACCGCCACCCCGACGCCGACCCCGACGCCGACCCCGACGCCGACCCCGACGCCGACGCCGACGGATAAGGCGGCCACGACGGTGAACGCGAACGCGACCTCAACCGCTACGCCGACCCCGACCCCGACCCCGACCCCGACCCCGACCCCGACCCCGACGCCGACGCCGACTCCGACACCCACGACGTCGACCGAACTCTCGACGCCGACGCCGATCACCACGACGACTTCGACGACAACCTCGACGACGGCTCAGAGTGGTGGTGGACAGGTTCCCGTGGGGGTGAATGTCGTTCGCAAGAAGACGACGGTCACGCCCAATAAGAGCAACAACGTCTTCGATAAGATCTATGATGGTGTCAAGAAGATCTTCAAATGATCGGTCGAAGGTCTGAGACCTGATCGGTGACACACGGCCGGCCGTGCCTTCCCTCGAAGGCACGGCCGGTTCGCGTTTCCGTCCCGCCCCGAGCCGTCCCGAAGTCGCTGGTTCGGGATTGGTTCGAGCGCAAGCGCACGGGTCGTCATCCGATGGGATGCAAGGGCCGAAGTTCAATCCGGCAGGCGAAACGATCGCCGTTTCGCGGCGATCGAGATTCCGTTTGAATTTGAATTGCCTGTACAAACGTTGACAAGCGGCCACTCGCTGGTTTCAATTCAGAGACCCGACACGGTTCCGTCCATGTGGCCGGGGGTGCCGGGTTTCCTCTCCCCCAGGAGACGTCCATGCACGCCCAAGGCCTCACGCCGATCCTGAACGTCTCGGACATCGTTGCGAGCTTCGTCTGGTTTGAAGCACTTGGCTGGAAGAAGAAGTGGGACTGGGGCGATCCGCCAACCTTCGGGGCCGTCGGCTCTGGAGTGTGCGAGATCTTCCTATGTCAGGGGGCGCAGGGTGGGCGCGGCAACGGTGGCGTGAAATCCACCTTCGGCCCTGAAGGCGATGTGACGGCCGACAAGGGCGTCTGGATGTCGATCTGGGTCGACGACGTGGACGCGATTCACCAGCATTGCCTCAACCAGGCCCTTGACGTCGCTTGGCCGCCTACCGATATGCCGTGGGGCGTCCGCGAGATGCACCTGCGTCACCCGGACGGGCATGTCTTCAGGATCAGCCGGGGGATCGGCGGTCATTGAAGAAAGGACGGCCATGGAGGAATCGGGCTAGCGGGCATGCGCACGTACCGACTCCGGGTCGATCAGTCGCCTGATTCATACCAGGTATTGTCGTGGAGCGAGCTGCAGTGGCGCGGTTCAATACGGAAGGCGAACACGCGAACGACCCGGTCTGCGCGCGAGCCGGAGTCGGAGGGAGGATCGTCGGCGATCTGATCGGCCCTCAGTGCAAGTTCACCAAGGTTGAGACCGAGCTGGGTTTGCCCGGCCAGAAGTTGAGTCGACCGGAAGAGGGCAGCGGCGCGGCGAGCATGGGTCACGATGCCTCCGGGCTGTTGTTCTCGAACCTTGACTCCCGCGGCGGCGAGTTTGATCAGGCCACGGAGGATGTCCGCCGTCGTTCCTTTCCGCCCATGAGCATGCCAGAGCCCTTCCCAGGCTTCGTGCGCTTCCCAGTAATAACCGGCGTTGAACAGGGCGATTCCGCGAAGGTAAGCGGGCGAGCGGTCCCACGCCTCGGCCACGATCGGTGGCTCCGGTGGATGAGTACGGCCCGCCGAGTGTCCCTGGGGTGAACTCGTCGGGTGCGGCCAAGGTCCCTTCGGGACGTAGGTATAGGGGGGGAAGGCCTCATTGTCACCGGCAACCATCGCGCTCATCTCCCTGGGCATATTTCGGGCTCGCTGGCTTCAATGTTAAACTCTTCCCTGGTTCCCGCGCAGGCCACCCGGAGTGATCACGCGGTCGGCGTTCGGCGAAGCTCCTGGGTTGGCAAACTCTCGATTGAGTGGAAGCCTTGCGTACACCTGCCCTTGCCCCTCTCGTCTTGATCAACGCCGTGGGTTTGACCGGCCGGCTGCTCGCGCACGCGCCTCGGCTCCATGCCCTGGCCGAGGCGGGATGGCACCGGTCGCTTCGTGAAGTGGTGCCGGCCGTGACTTGCACGGCCCAGGCGAGCCTGCTGACCGGGCTTCCGCCCTCGGGCCATGGCATTGTTGGCAACGGCTGGCTCTTCCGCGAAACCGGAGAAGTCCGGTTTTGGCAGCAGTCGAACGCCTTGATTCAAGCCGAGCCGCTGTATCAGACCGCGGCACGCCTGGCCCGCGCGGCCGGCCGGTCCTTTCGAGCCGCCCAACTCTTCTGGTGGTTCAACCAAGGCGCGGCCGTCGAGATCAGCGTGACCCCGAAGCCGCACTACGGCGCGGACGGCAATAAGGCGTTTGGCATCACCGGCACCCCCGACGGACTGACCGAGCAACTCGAACGGGAACTCGGCCCATTCCCGTTCCGAACTTTCTGGGGACCAGGGGCCGGCCTCCCGTGCACCGATTGGATCGCGCGCTGCGCCGCTTCGCTCCTGAAGTCGGCGCCGCCTGATCTCAGCCTGGTCTATCTCCCCCACCTCGACTATGAACCGCAACGTCAGGGACCCACGAACTCGGACATGACCCGGCTGGTCGGGGAGCTCGACGCGGCCTGTATTCCGTTGTTGGATGCCGCGCGTCAGGTGGGAGCGCGAGTTTGGGTCGTCAGCGAGTATGGCCACTGCGACGTCTCGCGTCCGATCCTGATCAATCGCCTGCTCCGCAAGGCCGGTCTCTTGGTGGCGCGTGACGGACCGTTCGGCGAAGTGCTCGAGACCTTCCAGAGCCGTGCGTTTGCGGTCTGCGACCACCAACTGGCCCATATCTACGTGCGCGACGTCCAGGACATCGAGCGGGTCCGCGACCTCCTGCTCGGCCAACCGGGGGTGGCCCAGGTCCTGGCCGGCGAGTCGCGCCGCGAGTGGGGGCTGGACCATCCCCGGTCGGGGGAGCTCATCGCCCTGTCCGACCCGGATGCCTGGTTCGCTTACCCGTACTGGCTCGACGATCGCCGGGCCCCCGACTTTGCCAGGACGGTCGATATTCATCGCAAGCCGGGCTACGATCCGTGCGAGCTCTTCTTCGATCCCGCGCTCCGATGGCCGCAAGGGCGAGCGATGCTCCGCCTGGCACAGAAAAAGCTAGGTTTCCGCACCCTTTTCGATCTGATTCCGCTCGACGCGAACCTCGTTCGAGGGAGCCATGGCCTGCGCGCCGCGACCCGGGAGGACCGGCCGATCCTGATCGGCGATGGTCCGGCACCCTCGGCCAACGAGACGATTGAGATGGTCGATGCGCACGGCCTTTTGCTCCGCGCTCTCGTTCCCGAGGCGGGGTGATGCCGGCTTCGTCTCGCGGAACTGTGATCGCGCGGGGCGCGGGTGATCTGGCGGTGCGGAGGCGAATCGTGGTGGGCCGTGGCCACCCTACGGGAGCGGAATTCGCATTTCGTAGGGTGGACACGGCCCACCAGGATCGATTGATGCCGATGGCAGAGCTATGAGCAATTTTAGGAAGTCACAACTTCCGGGATGTCGACGTTTTTAATCGTGGTCGGCGTCCAGGTCGGCAATTCGCAGAGTCCGCCGCCGCAGAACAGGTGGTGCCAGAGTTGGGTGGTGACGACGCAGGTGAGGGCGACGTCGAAGGCGAGGCGACGTGGCGTAATTCGCGGGATCATCATCTGCCAGCTTCGTTCGCGGGCGACGACCTGCGGGTCGAAGTAGCCGGTTTCCCGGAGTGACTCGGGGCTGAGGAGTTGATCGACCCAGGCGGGGCGATTGGGGCCGAGGAAGGTCTTTGCGAGACTGGCTCGGAACATCGTTTTCGGGCGGTTGGCGATCTGGGGCGGGAGTGTCTTCGCGGCCACCTGCCTGAGGATCCACTTCTCGTTCATACCGCGGAGCTTGTAGTCGGGACTGATCCCCGCGCAGAAGTTGATGACATCGTCATCAAGGAATGGGTAGCGGGTCTCGACCGACGAGTTCATCGCGATCCGATCGCCCTTGGAGATCATCAAGAGACCGGCGAGCATCACCTTGTAGCCGACGTAGAGCGACTGGTTCAACGGGTGCCAGCGCTGCATCCGGTCGTTGGTAAGGCTCAGGTCGGAGTAAGGGTCGTGATCGGCCAGCCGGTTCCACATCCGGTCACTGTAGAGGGTCGATCGGGCCTGGCTGATCAACTCATACATATCTTGCTGTGCGGGCCTGACCCCACCGAGCGCGAGCTCGGCCGGCCGATGGGCCGATCCGCCGCCGACCGCTCCCAGCATGAACTTGCGGAACAACCGCGGGATCGGTGCGCCGATCTTGCCGACGATCGCCTCACGCACCTTCTGGGACTTGAACCAGACATAGCCGGCCAACGCTTCGTCGGCCCCTTCGCCCGTGAGGGCCACCTTGTAGCCCTGGCTATGGACCGCCTGGGCGAGCCGCATCAGGGCCGCGCACGAGGTGTCGAGGATCGGCCCTTCGGCCGCCACCGTCAGCTCGGGGAAGGCCGAGGCAATTTGCGCCTTGTCCATCGTCACGGTCGTGAGCTTGGAGCCAAGCACCTGCGCGGCTTCGATCGACTGCGGACGTTCGTCCGGACCGGCATTGTCCAGGCCGACCGTGAATGAAGGGACCGCCGATCCTCGCTGCCGGGAGCTCAGGCCCAGAACCACCGTCGAGTCGAGGCCGCCGCTGATGTAGCTGACGACCGGGACATCCCCCCTCAGCCGGCGCTCGACCGACTGGCGGAGCAATCCCTCGAATTCGTCGATCAAGGGCTCGGGGTTGTCGAGTCGCCGCTCGTCGCCCATGTCGGGAAAGTCGAGATCCCAGTACTGCTTGACCTCGACTCGGCCGTCTTTGATTCTGAGGTAGTGACCCGGGGCGAGCGACTTGATCCCATCGAAATAGGTGCGTGTCGTCCCTGCACAGAAGAATGAGAAGAGATGATCGATCCCTTTCGGGTCCGGTGCGGCCGGCACCATGCCCGAGGAAAGCAGCGCCTTGATCTCGGACCCCCAGAGGAGCCAGCCATCGCGCTCGGTGTAGTAGAGCGGGCAGATGCCGACCCGGTCGCGTCCCAGGATCAGGGTTCGGTTCTGGCGGTCCCAGAGCGAGACCGCGAACTGGCCCCGGGCGTGGTCAAACATCGCCTCGCCATGGTCCTCGTAGAGGTGGACCCAGGCCTCGGTATCGCACCGGGTCGCCAGGCGATGACCGCGCGCCAGCAACTGTTCACGGAGCTCGGGATACTCGAAGAGCTCGCCGTTGAACGCCACCCAGATGTCGCCGCGTTCGTTGGGGATCGGCTGCCGACCGCCGGCCAGGTCGATGATCGAGAGCCGGCGCGCCCCGAGGGCGACCCCGGGCTCGATGTGGATATGCTCGTCATCAGGTCCACGATGGGCGATCGCACCGGTCATGGCCAGGAGCCGTTGGGCCGGGAACTCACGCGTACCATTCAGGTCCAAAGCACCAGCGATGCCACACATCGTCGAACCCTCGTCCAGTTTGTTTCGTGGGATTCAGCCGCCGAGTCGAGAAGGCGCTCGGCCCAGAGAAGTCCAAGGAGGGGGACGTGCCAAGCGAGCCAACCATTCGCCGCGACAACCTCAGGCCACCGCCAGGTCAACGGACTTCAGCCACCCAATGGTAGGAGATCAATCTCGGGCAAGTCAAAGGTGAGCGTTGGCGGGGTGGCGTTCAGAGACCGGCGCCGACTTGCTCTCCAGTAGATGCAACCCCCGAGGATACCGATCCAGAGAGTTCCGAGCCGGAAGAGGAATCCACGCGGGCCGAGTGGGACGTAGAACGCCACGATTTGAGTCCTCGATGAGAGTGAACGGTCAGGGGAGACAGTAAGACTTGTTCCTCGACACCGGCCAGGACCGTCGCGCCGTGGAGTCCGTCGCTGATGCTGCTGAGCCCGGCGAACCGATCGGCAATGCGCTGTTTGATGACCGGAATCATCGTCTGGGTCGAACCGCATTGGTTCGCGAACACGACGGGAATTCCCAGGTCATGAGCAACCTTACCTGGTATTGCGCCCGAGAGCGGGCCGACGTGGCCAAAGAGCCAATGTTTTTTTCCGGTATTGCGATCGGCGAAGTCTGGCCAGGCGGCCGAAACGATTGCCAAGTCGATCCGATCGCGATAGTGGTGCCAGACCCGGCGATAGATCATATCCGCACAGACCGCAAAGCCGATTCGACCCCAACGCGTGGTCACGATCAACGGGTCGCGGCCCGGCTTGAACCGGAACCGCTCCCAGAAAACCAGGTTACGCTTCCGGTAGACGTGCGTTTCCCCGGTCGCCGTGACGTACGCGATCGAGTCGTAGAGATGTCTTCCCTCGCGTTCGACGAAGCCGGCGGCGATGTCCATCCGCCAATGTCGGCTCCGCTGCCGTAGGTAGTTCAGGGTGGGGCCATCCCGACCCTCGGCATAAGGCGTGTAGTCGGGACAGAGGCCGTAGCCGGTGTTGAATAACTCGGGCAAGACGGACAGTTCCGCCCCTCCCTCATAGGCTTGACGAAGCAAAGCGTCGGCCCGCGCGACATTGTCGGCGACGCGAAGCGGCTCGCAGGGCATCTGAATTGCAGCGGCGACGATTTTCATGGTGGTTCACCCCCGCATCCATGAGGATGGCGAACGATGCGGTCTGAGGAAGCATTGGGGAGCAGGTTGTCAGGTTGTCCGTTCAGAAAAAATGCGACCACGGTGGAGTCGGTCGCCACTCATCATCCTGATCATCGGCGGGAACCAGGCCGTCGCAAGGATGGTTTTTTCAGATCAGGCCCGGTTTGACCTTTTGTCCGAATTCTCAAGAGGGCGCGGATCTCGGAGCAACTGCCTGGAACGCAAGGCCGGAATCGATCGAGTCGTTACTGTTAACCCATTTCGAAACGGCCGAGAAGATCAACTCCAAAAAAAGGAGCCGCAAAGCCCGGGCCCCCCTTGGACCATCGCCATTCCCTTGTTGTGGAAACCACTTCGGAGTATTATTTCTGAAGAAACTGTTTGAGCAGACATGGCGGTACATCCCGTGACACTCACTCCTGCCGCACAGAAATTCGTTCTCCACTGGGGCGAGATGGGCCAGGCCTGGGGGATCAATCGGACGATGGCCCAGGTCCACGCCTTGTTGTTCGTGGCGCCTCAAGCGCTCGACGCGGAAGAGATCAGCAAGCTCCTCGACGTGAGCCGCTCGAACGTCTCGACCAGCCTGCGCGAGCTGATCACCTGGGGAGTGGTCCGTCGGGTCCATATCATCGGCGATCGCCGGGACCGGTTCGAGGCGCTCAAGGACGTCATGGAGACGTTCCGGGTGATCATGGCCGAGCGGAAGCGGCGCGAGATGGATCCCACGATCGCACTCTTGGAGCATTGCGTCCACGAGGCTGAGTCGGGCGGTGACGCCGAGCACTACACTCGCGAGCAACTCGAGAAGATGCTCGAGTTCACCCGGATGGTGACCGCCTGGTACAGCCAGATCGATCGCTTGTCGACCCCTGCACTTCAACGCCTGTTTCGCGGTGGCGCGAAGCTGGCGACCCTCTTCGGGATTTCGGGCTCGGCGGCGACCGAAACGGCCGAAGTGAAAACCGGGACGAAGTCAGCGACAGGCTAAGAGACTGTCCCATAAGGGGAACAAACGAGCACTGAGCGACGTAGAAGTGGTATGAGAACCCACCATTACCCCAGCGACGTCACCGACGAGCAGTGGGCCTTGATCGAGCCGCATCTCCCGCCTGCGCCCCTCGGCGGACGGCCTCGTAAGACCGACCTGCGGGACGTCGTCGATGCCATCTTCTACATCCTCCGCACCGGTTGCCAGTGGCGATACCTCCCTGTGGACTTCCCGCCCAAGAGCACCGTCTGGCGGTATTTCAATGAGTGGCGGCACGATGGAACTTTCGACAAAATCCACGACCTACTTCGTCGTAAAGTCCGCACGGTAGAGAAGCCTTACCACCCCCGCACCTCGGCGAGTGTCGACAGCCAGTCGGTCGACACCACCTCCGGTGGCGAGGAGCGGGGCCGCGACAACGCCAAGAACGTCGATGGTCGGAAACGCCACATTGTGGTGGACAGTATGGGTTTGCTGCTGGCCGTTCTGGTGACGGCCGCCGATGTCGACGACGCCAAGGGGGCGACCGAACTGTTCACTCGGCTGGACGGCCAACCGATGAGCAAAGTCGTACGGATGTACGCCGACTCGAAGTATCATAACTTCGATCTCTACGCTTGGGTCCAGGAGCACGAGCAATGGGAATTGACCATCGTGCGACGTCCCAAGGATGCCAAGGGTTGGGTGCTCCTGCCAATTCGCTGGACGGTCGAGCGGACGTTCGCGTGGCTCGGCCGATGTCGACGCTTGAGCAAGGACCGTGAAAAGAGCGTCCTGTCGTCGGAGTCGTTTGTCAAATTGGCCATGATCCAATTGATGCTCAATCGACTCAAGCCCTCGACAGCGGACGCCGAGTTCCACTACCGAAAATCGGCCTAACCCTGCTTATGGGACAGTCTCTAAGCCATTGGTCTCGGTTTTCATTGATTTTCTGATGGGCGACCGCAGGGATGCAAAGGCCGCTGGGTGCTACGGGTTGGATTCAATCCGTGAGCCCAAAACCTGGGTGATCGCTCACGGGTTGAGTCCAACCCGTAGCACTCAAGGAATGCACATGTTTTTGATTGATGTTAAGGAAGACCAGGACCACCTGTTAGCTGGGGATTTTCAGCTTTGAGGAACGGTGCCGAGGGCTGGGTCGCCTGTTGACCAAGTCGCCCGCTCGAGTGGACCAACGCAGTCGCCCCAACGGGTTCACTCCGTTGAGGCGACAAGGAACCGGTCTCTCGTAGACGGCTGCGCGGTGCTTCTTGACCTGACGTCAAGAGGTGGCCGCGGGACGGTTTACGCCTCAATCCCAGAGGCACCCGACTGCGGTCGTTCGAGGTTTCTCTCGCCGGGCGGTCTTGATTGTCAGCGGTTCTGACCGTTTTTCTTGCCTGCAAGGTTCTGGCTTTGCTGGGCACGTTCTCCGTCCGTCGCTTGTTTCAACTCATCCTCGGCCTTGGCGACGTCGGCGGCGCTCAGCGGTGCGGTGCTGGCCTCGACCGTCGCGTTGGGGGAGGAGGGCGAACCGCCGCAGCCAACAAGAGCCAGGCACGGGAGCGACAGAAGGGTCGCCAGGAAGAATCGAAGTCTCATCGTCATTCACCTTCACTCAAGATTGCGTTGGATCAATACTCGTCGGAGCTGAGAGGCTCGTTGTCGTCAATGACTGCCAGCTTGCGGAATGTCGTCGGATTCACGGTGAACTTGATGAACTTGACGGAGCCGTCTCCAAACACGGCGTTGATGCCGCCGGAGTGAGGGCCACCGAAGTTCCGCCGCCAGATCGCCGAGCCTGTATTGGGGCTGGGGGGAGTCTTGTAGGCATCACACAACCAAGGGTTCGCACTGTCGGGAGTGGGCACGAAATGAGCGCGGGTGTTATCCTCGTCCCAGCCCGAGTTCTGCCAGTATTCGTTGTCGCCCCCTTCGTTGCCGAATCCCTTCGGGGAGATGGATTTTTCCGCGCACAGGATCGAGTTCGAGGTGCCATCCTTGAAGTCGGCTAACAACCGCTTGACTCCCGTGCCACTCCAGACGATGGCGCCTTTGGAGCCGGCAAAGTTTCCTCGGTTATACGTCGTGCTAGCGTCCTTCGTGCTGTCAGGCAGACCATTCGGGGGGGCAGGCTGCGTCGAAGCGGGGGCACAGCTTGCCGCCAAGCCCGTCCTGAAGCCTTGGCATCCCGCATAGTCATTCCGGGAGACCGACGTGATTGGATCGGAACCGTACCGTTCGTTAACCCGTCGCGACGGGCAGTAGTAGCCCGCAATCGCCGTTCGCGCGATGTAGAGCTCGCCGTTCAGCGCTTTGTCTCGGGTCTTTGCGGGAGGAATGGTGAAGTTGGCCAGATTGTAGAGTTGCTGCTGCTCGATGAAAGGCAAGATCTTGAAAAAGTGGTTCCAGCCGTCGACTCCATCTGCGTCGCAGCAAAGAAAATCAGGGGATTGGCCGTCATAAGGCCCCTGAGGCAGATGACTGTTGGCCGACTCAAAGTTCATAAATCCCAGGCCGATTTGCTTGAGATTATTGGTGCACTGGGCACGCCGGGCGGCTTCACGGGCGGCCTGCACGGCGGGGAGGAGGAGACCGATCAACACGGCGATGATGGCGATGACGACCAAGAGTTCAATGAGGGTAAAACCCGAGCGCCGTTGTGAAACCGAAGAATCACGTTCAATAGGCACAACCGCTGCAATGTTCATCCCGCTCCTCATCAAAGAAACCGAAAGCCACCGGCCATCCGAGAACACACTCAAACTGGTCGATGTCTCCGATTCAGTCTATCTACGATGAATGAAATGGAGATGGGTGATTGGTTAAGATTGAGTGAAGGCCGATCCGTCGGGTACCTCGTCCTGAAAATCAATGCTGATTCGATGGATTTGATGCCGGATGGCGCACGGATCAAATGGAGACGGAGTCGCCTGGTCTGAGCGGGCCAGCGAGTCGTTCGGATCCCGCCCCTACGCATTTCTGGCCCACGACCTCGAGCCGAACTACCCGTTTCACCTCGGGCCGGCCCGATCCTCGCGAATCACGACCGCTTGGCCGAGGAGTTGAGGCGGTTGCTCGCCGAGGACCGAACCTGCACCCGCCGACACTTCAGTCAAACCCTCGACGAGCGAGGCGTTTCCCTGTTGTCCAGGCAGATCCGCCGCCACCAGGATCGAATCATGACTGAGGAGCATCGCACTTCTTCGACCCTGAGGCGAAGCCGGATCCGGTTAAACCAGAATGAGCCCGTCGTACTTTGGAAAAGCTCAAAGTGAAGGCGGCTGGGCCATTGCCCTTGATGTGAGAAAGGGCACACCTCAGAGGATGCTACGAGGAACAGTGGGGTTACCAAAGAACCTCTCGAGTCCGAGAGTTTGGGCTTACCGCATGAGTGTGAAGATTGCGCGATTAATTCGTGAAAAAACGCGAAAGTTATGAGAGTATTAGATGAAAATAAATGATCGATAAAAATAATATTGACGTTGGTTGGAGCTTCATTCTATGGTTGGCCCAAGCAATTAGGCTTCGATACCGAGTTTTCTTGCAGGACTCGCTCCATGATCCCTGATCGTCGTCGCGGATTCACTCTGATCGAGCTGTTGGTGGTAATCGCGATCATCGCCGTTCTCATCGCGCTGCTGCTACCTGCGGTTCAGGCGGCGCGGGAGGCGGCCCGGCGTATGCAATGCGTCAACAATCTCAAACAGATCGGCCTTGCAAGCCATAACTACGAGAGCACGAACGGGAGCTTTCAGCCCTCGAACATTATGAAAGAGGGGGCTTATCCGACTGTCGCTTGGACAAATAACTGGAGCGCCCTGGCGAAGTCCTTGCCGTTCGCCGAGGGAGGGGCGGTCTTCAATGCAATGAACTTTACGGTCAAGGATAGCCAGCCGTCGAATACGACAATTTGTGGCCTTCTGATCAACATGTTCGCCTGTCCGAGCGATCCCAATACGCGGGCGTTCAACGACGGTGGGACCGTCTTCGGCGCGACGAACTACGGTCCCAACGACGGCGACTGGTACGTCTTTAGTTGGCCCGACACGCCCTCTTCTCGGATCGGTTCTGGCGGTGGAATGCCGTCGCGCGGGGCGTTCGCAGTCAACCAGGCTCGGAGCATCGCGCAATTCGTCGATGGAACATCGAACACAATCTTGTTCTCCGAAGTGAAAGCGTTCCAGCCCCGGATCAAATGCAGCAGTCTGTTCAGTAGCATCACCAGTCCCGACGCATCCAGTTTCCCCGGGCCGACCGACCCGCTTCCCGCACAGTATGCGAGTTGTGGTGTCCCCGATAACAAATTCCACTCGCGCTGGTCGAATGGAGGCGTCTACCACACGGGTTTCACGACGGCCTGGCCTCCCAACAAAAGCACCATGACGAACGTTCCCGCGGGAACGGTCTTCACCTTCCCCGGCCCATCCTCTTCGGGCCCGATCGACACCGACATCATTAGCGCGAATGAGAACGATGGCGGTCCGACGTATGCGGCCTTCACCAGTCGGAGCTATCACTCAGGGGGGGTGAACACCCTGTTTGCTGACGGGAGCGTCAAGTTCATCAAAAGCAGCGTCAGTGGCATGACCTGGCGTGCACTCGGCACCATCGCGGGGGGCGAGGTGATTAGCGCAGATGCGTATTGATCTCGATTTCTAAGTGGTGCATCCGGGAAGTCACCTGACGCCGGGAACGGCTCCGATTCCCGGCGTCCGACGTGGCCGGTGCCGCCGGTATCATGTAAATATGGGCGGGCGTCTTGATTTGTGAGACATTGCCGCTCCGACCGCGCGACATCCGAGTTTCCCGTCTGCGAACCGCCATCCGTTCCACGCCAGCGCGATCGGAGCCTCTTCCACCATGGTTCGATCAGGTTAAGATTGGCGACGTACTTCGGTTGAAAGACGAGCCCCCCAATGGCCACGAGCCGGTGAGGCCAGGTGTATGTCACGAACGGTCTGGCCGCGGTAGCCAAGGAGGGGGGGGGGATTCGAGGGGCCGACCATCCCGCTTCGGGTTGGTCACTTGCCGAGTTGACTTGTCTGCGAAGCCGTTCCGACGGGCGGTCTTGTTGCAACCCCGGAGATGCGACCGTTGATCTCCAGGGGTGAAACCGTGGAAAATACTGTGTCTGTCGCAAGGAAACCGGGCCGCCTGTCCGCCCCGGAGGCCGAAATCCCGGTATCCTGGCTACAGTCTCAACATACTTGTGATTACCGTCGGCCTACGATCGCGTAGTCGGTCAGGGGTTGCGGGGTGGTGGCGCGGCGGCTTTCTTCCGGGCTGCGGCCTTGGTCTGGGCAACCGCGGCGTCGCGGGATGCCTGGAGCGCCTCGGAATAACTGCGGACGATCTCGTCGTCGAGGTAGCGGTCGATCAACGCCTGGATTTCCGCGATTTGCGCCTGGGCGGTTTTGGTCAGGATGGCGGTCTTCGAGATCGCCTGTTGCCGGGTGGCCTCGTCCTTGAGCGTCGTGAGCTTGCTCGCCAGGCTGTCGCGTGCCGTCAGCTTGGTAAACTCGTTCAGGGTGGTCTCAACCCCGGCCCAGTCTTCGCCCTCGGTCCGCGCCTTGAGGCGAGCCTCCAACCGGGCCCGGACCGCCACCAGGTCGATGACTGTGTCACGAAGCGAGTCGAGCTGGGCCTCAAGGACGATCGTCGCCGGCTTCGCAACGAACGGGATGGTCCGTTCGGTGGCCGATTCGCCGGGCATCATGGGCAACTCGACCATCGGCTCGATGTTACCGGCCAGCAGCCGAATCACGACGAGCTCGCTGGCGAACCCGGGTTCGAGGACGATCCGCCCTTGGCGGTCGCTGATCCCGACCTCGCGGGATGGCCCGTCGGGCAAGGTCCGGGCGGTCAGGACATAGCCCGCGGCGGGCGTCATGTCGGGGCGAATGACGAACTTGAGCCGGGTAGGCCGGTCGGCCGGCTTGGCACCGAGGGCGATCAGCTTGTTCTTACGCGCAATCCGTTGGGTGAACGGGTCTCGGAAGGCGCTGACGATGGTGCATCGCGCTCGCGCGCCTTCAAGTGTTTCGACCTTCAAGTAGGAGAATGGGAGATTCATGATCCGTGTCGAGCCGTCGGGCTGAAACACGAGCCGGACGGGCTGAAAGATCGAGCCCGGTCCCACGACGCGTCCCACCGGACTCGCCGGTTCGATCGCCGCGCCCCGGACGGCGAGCGTCGCGCCTCCGGCTTCATGTTCGACCAAGTCGGCGATCGGACTGAACAGGTCGAGCGCGAGTCGCAACAGTCCCCGGGGCAGGTCATCGACGATCGGCACGGATTGTTGGAGGGTTGGTCCCAGCCGGCCCGTGCTGACGTCGAACTCGCGCCCGGAGAGGGCGTAGCCCGCTTTGGCCGGCTCGAGTCGGATCACCCAGACCTTGTCGCGATCGGTCGAAATCGAGGCGAAGCTCTTGGGGTCGAGTGATTCCAGAGGGGCCGCGAAGTCGGCCGCTGAGTCCTTGGCGATGGTCAGGTCCCAGGGGGCTCCGACGAATCGGTGCACCAAGGCGAGCCAGTCGGTGAAGAGACGATCGCGCGAGCGGGCGTCGATCCGCGTTTTCGGGTCGATCCGGATCGAGGCTTCGATCCGGTAAGGCAGCCGCTCGGTCGGCGGCTCGCTCTTGTCGGCCGGTGCTCCGGAGGCCTTGGCTCCGATGGCCAGTGTCAGCGCCAGGGCGATTGTGATTGCGATTGCGAGCGTCCTGATCACCAGGGGTCGATTGCGAACCACGGTTCGATCTCCCACGACTCGATCCCTTCGTAGAGTTTGCCGGAGGCCTCGGTGGGCCCTTTCAAGCGGGTTCGCCAGGCGTAGTGGTCGTCGAGCTGCCAGAGCGGCAGTACGGGGAGCTCGTCGCGGCTCTCGCGGTCGATCTGGATCGCGAGTGCGCGTGCCGAGGGCCATTCCGAAACGCGTTCGAGCTCGAGGAGTAATTGGAGGATTCTCGGACTAGCGACCGAGGCGAGGGTCCCGGCGGCCGAAGGCGCGTCGTATCCCGGGCAGAGGTACGCCCCCAGCTCCAACACCGGTTCGTCGGTCCGCGAAGCCCGGTAGGCCAACTCGAACTTCCGGCCCGCGCGGAGTTCCGACTCGAGTTCCGACTCGCGCCGCTCGATGGGAACGAGGGTGACACCGACGAGTTTGAGGGCTTCCACCAGCTTCGGGACGACGGCTTGGGCCTCAGGGATCGACGGATACTCGAGATTCAGCTTGATCGGTCCCACCTCCAGCTCCTTGCGAGCGGCGGCCACGAGCATCGCCGCCAGGAGCGGGTCGTAGCCCAGGGGAAGGACGTCGGGCGCGTCGGCGATCGTCCCTTTGGCGAACGGTCCGTCGGAGGCGAGGTTGCGCTCGTCGGGGGGATGCTTCAACAGCGTTTCTTCCAGGAGCAGGCGGCGATTGATCGCGTAGGAGAGTCCGCGCCGTAGGGCCCGGTTGCGGAGCATCGGGTTGCGACCGTCGAGGGCAATTCGGTGCATCGAAGGGGCCGAGTAGCGACCGACCTTGAAGTCAGGGGTTGCGGCCAGAGCGGGGATCCGGTCGGCCGGAACGTGCTCCAGGAGGCTGATTTCACCGCGAACCAGGGCGCCGAGGGCCGACGGAGCGTCGGCGTATCGAATCTCGCGAATCCGCCGCGGCTTGGGTCGCCCCGGCGAATGGGAGGGATCGGTCGCGAGCAACTGAATCTCGTCGGCGGCCGAAGACGCGAGCGCGAACGGCCCGTCACTCACGAGCAGGCGGCCTTGATCGCCGGTCGCCACTCGACCGTCCCAGCCCCCATGCGCGGGACCGACCGGCGCGAGGAGCCAGGAGTTCAGCTTCAACAAGGAGCGGTTCAGCCGCAGTTCGACCCGGGTCGGATCGGGCGTCTCAACCCGTTCGATCGCGTCCGCCCAGCGGGCGTTGTACTGGGGGGAGGCCGGTTCGGTGCGGTCGGTGAACGCGCGGGCGATGTCATTGGCGGAAACCGACCGGGACCGATCCGACCAGCTCACCCCTTGGCGAACCGGGATCACGATCCTTCGTCCCAGGTTGGTCGACTCGAGCCCCGCTGCAAGCTGGCCGGGTCGCTTGCCCTCGGCCGACTCATCGTCGTCGCGCGTGAGGATCGGCAGATAGAGCAGGGGGGTGACGCGGGCGTCGGCGGGGGCATGGATCCAGGGCCCAACCGGACGGGGAATGTCGATGACGCCGACATCGAGGGTTGGCACGGATGCAAATGCGTCGGGGTAGGCCCGACTCGCCTCCTCGAACTTGGGCCAGACGCGGAGGGCTTCGACCAGGGCGTCGAGCCGCGCGGGGCCGTTGAGCCGATTGGCCTGGTCGGTGAGCTCCCTGGCGCGGCTGATGAACCGTTCGCGCACTTCCGTGACGACCGGATGATGGGGCGCCAGCGGTTCGAGGTCGTGGAGAATTTTCCGCCCCAGGGCATGGAGGCCGAGCTGGAACGCGCGGTCGGCCCGGGAACCGTAGGCTTTGGCCAGCTTGTCGGCGAGCTCGGGATAGTCCGGTTTGCGGACGAAGAGCTCGCGGAGGAGCCGCAAGCCCCGCTCGCCGTCGCCGTCGAGGAGCGCTGCGTTCCCTTCCTCAAACAAGAGGCGATTGACCCGGTCGTCGAGCCCGACCCACCCAGGCTCGCGGGACTGAACGCGGAGGAAGCACTCGAACGCCTTGGCGTAGTTTCGGGCGAGGAGCCAGCGATCGCCCTCGGCCAGCAGCAAATCCTCGAAATATTCGACTTTCTTGATGCTGCCGCGTTTCACTTTGAAGTCGCGGATCTCGCCCTCGATGAGGTGGAGTGAGACCTGGCTGGCGATCTCCGCGGCCTTTTCCTCGGCTCCGGGCATGACGACCTTGGACTTCGAGCCCGGCAGGCCGATGTTGCCCTCCGCAGGGGGACGAAACGCCTGCTTCTGCTTCCGTTCCTTCTCCGCGTCGTAGGCGGGCAGGGGCCTCGGGCTGACCGGATCGACGATCAGAATCGACCCGTCGATGAGCGTCACGCGGTCGAACGGCAAGGAGCGGAGCAAGTCGGGCTTGGCCCCGCCGCCACTGGGATTCTGGCCACGCACCGCGACGGGGAGGCTACCCATCCCCAGGACGACGAGAAGCGTGCTGATTCCGAGTGAACCGACGCGACCGGGTCTCCGGTTTCGGATCGATTCGAGCCATGTCTTTATATTCTGATGAATTTTCATGGGCTGGTCGACGGCTTCCCGCCCGATTCCTTCTGAAGATTGAGAAGGCGAACCGTTCCATTGGCCACGGGAACGACCAGGTCAGGTCCGATCGTCCGCAAGTCGCCGGCCGGGAGCAGGTTCAACTCGATCCGCTCGAGGGGTGAACCGTCGGTCAGCGAGAGCCGATGAAGGGAGCCGTCCCGGGCCAGAAACCACGCGGAATCGTCGAGGATTGCAGGCGCCGAGTCGGCGAAGGTGCCGCGGAGCTTGGTCGACCAGGTCCGCTGCCCGTCCGCCCCGAAGGCTGAAATGGTTCCCCCGAGGTCGGTGGCGAAGACGAGGTTGCCGAGTGCGGTCGGGCCGATCGCGAGCGACGACTCGACCGGCCATGCGCCCACCGGGCTGAGATCGCGTGTGGAGAGGGCGCGGATTCGCCCGTCGGCGGTCGCCAGCACAATCGCCGATCCGGTCGAGGCCGGGTCGGCGAGCAAGCTTGCTCCGAGCGCGACCTCGGCCGAGGCGATCAGCCGCGGTCGGGGATCGCTCACCAGGGTCAGTCGGCGCACCTTGCCTGCGTCGTCAACCAGGGCCACGGCTTCGTCATCAAGCGGGACAGGAGAACGCCAGGACGTCGCGTGGGTTCGGTCGAAGGTGGGGACGAACGGTTCGGCCCTGGATTCGCCCGTGGTCGGATCGATCAGGTAGGCGCGGCCGTCGTCGCCCGGAATGAGAACGTCGCGCCCCCAGATCAACGGGGACGCCCCCAGAGCGACCGGGAGCTCGATCGGTCGGAACGCACCGCCCTCACGGCTGACGAGGAGCTGGCGCGCGTTCGGTCCGGGCACCAGGATCGTGAGTCCCTCGCCCTCGAGCCGACGTTCGACGGTGGCCGGCACTCGGAACTCACCGGGGCGCGGCAACGGGGATTGGAGGAACCCGCCCGTCTTGAGTTGGCTCAAGGACAGGCGGATTTTCTGACCGTCCATCCCGAGCGCGGTCAGCTCGTCGCTTTGAGGCCGGTTTTGTAACGCCAGGGGCCATGCCGTACCGAGGACCGTCTGCCAGCGGACCGCCCCCGACTGGGGATCGACTCCCCAGAGCGAAACGCCTGCCCGTTCCGCATACTGATGGGTGAGGACCACGATTGAGCCGGCGACCTGGAGCGGTGCCAGCGCGGGACCGGCGCCGGTTAATGACCAGACCTTGTCGAGTGCGCCTGTTTCGACGGACAGGTCGTAGCGGCCGGGCCGGCCGCCGGACAGCCAGAGCTCGTGCTCGGAGCGGGCGAACGCGAACGCGGGACCCGAGGGCTGGGCGTCCGCCGCGAACTGGGCGATGAGCCGGAACGGCGTTTTTTCGCCGTAGTCGCCGATCGCGTAGGCGGCCACCGCCGCCCGATCGCCGGTGGCCCACATGACCGATCCGGACGACGCGGGAGTCCCCCAGGTCCAGCCCGGGATTGCGACCTGCTGACCCTGGCGGACCCGGGCGCCGTCGTCCTCAAGGATGCAGATCCGCCAGCGCCCTTCGGTGAGCCCCTGATTCTCGGGGATCACCAGGAAGCGTCCGATCCGCGCGGGGGTGCAAGGGAGTGAACCCGGCGCGTGGCCAAGATACTCCACCGCCTCGCACGAACTGGGGTCGCGTTTCAGAACGAACAGGCAGTCCTGATTGGCGAGCACGTAGAGATACTGGCCCGACTCGTCGCTGACCGGCGTCCGGGTCAG
The DNA here is from genome assembly GCF_900129635.1 of Singulisphaera sp. GP187. Taxonomy (GTDB): domain Bacteria; phylum Planctomycetota; class Planctomycetia; order Isosphaerales; family Isosphaeraceae; genus Singulisphaera. The sequence goes on from NZ_FSRB01000001.1 coordinate 1,398,918, forward strand.
TGGCAGGCCAAGCCGGAAGGTTCCGCGGAGTTCTCCACTGACGAGGTCGAAGAGGTAGACGTTTCCGTCGGGGGCCGCCTGGATCACCTGGTTGCCGAGGACCAGGGGAGGGGCGTCGATGGGTCCCCCGAGCCCTTGCCGCCAGAGCAACTCTCCGGTCTTGGCGTTGAGCCGGACCAGTTCGTCGTGGCGCGCGTCGAACGCCAAGACCGTCGCACCTCCGGGAATCGCCAGGGGAGGGAAGGGGGACGAGAGGCCGACCGGCACCTGCCAGAGCGGTGCGCCTGAGTCGCCGTTGACTCCGAGGGCGTACCCGTCCGCCAGGGCGAAGACGCGATGATCCGTGGCGGACTCCGGGGTCGAATCGGTTTTCTTCGAGCGGAGCACAAGACTCGTGGGAGGTCCGAGCGGTTCCCGATGCGGCTCGAGCTCGGCCGGTCGCCGCGAGGAGTCGAACGTGACCGCGCGACGGATCAGGTCGTTGGCCCGGGTCATCCGCGCGATCAGGTCGCGATCGCCGGCGAGGTCGGCGTACTGGCGAACCAAGGTGTCGCGGGCCTGGTACGCGTCGCCGGCCGACCCTGCTTTGATCGCGGCGTCCATGGCGGCCAGGAACTGGGAGCGGATCGCCCCTTTGCGGACGGCCGCGCGGGCCACGTTGAGTTTGGCGGGCAGCTTCGATCGGCCGAGCAATTGCCCCGCCGCGCTCCCGGAAACCTTGGCATGCAGCGCCAAGGCCGATTCCGCCTCGCCCAAGGTGGCGGCGTCGGCCGTCAGTCGCGCCCGATCGGCGAGCGATTCTCCGGTCTTGAGCACCAACTCGGCGAGTTCGGTGCTCGAGTCGCGATAGGCGGGCTCGTCACCGACCTGGTCGAGCATTTCGCGCTCGGCGGTCAGGGCGTTCGACCACGAGGCGCCTGTATTCGTGGTGAACTGCCGGACATTGGCCAGGGCACGAAACACGCGTGCCTTGCTCGCTTTCGACTCATCGCCCGATTTTCTGGCGAGAAACTCGTCAAACCGGCGGATCGCGTTGCGGTAGTCGCCGTCCTCAAGGCTCTCCACGGCCCGGTGAAACAAGCGCGTTGTGACGGTTCGGGCGATGATCGTGTTGAGGGTCAACCCGAGCACGACCAGAACGATCACCGCAATGGCCAGGCCGAAGACGAGCGGCGAGGTCAGCACGCGCTCTTCTCCAGGCGCGGCCGGGGTGAAGAAGGAGCGTTCGAGGAATCCGCGGATCCCCCGCTTCGCCGGCTTCGACGGGGCGTCCGCCCGCCCACGGCGCGTCTTGTGACGCCTGCCGCGGCCGCGAGTCTCCGCGGGGGCGGCTTCGATTTCGACCGAAGGAGGGGCGACTTCCAGGTCTTGAAACCAGTCGTCGCGTTCGAGCTTGCTCCGGCTCTCACGTTGCGAGTGTGACCGCGGTTGTACGGGCGCCATGGTCGGATTGGAGACGAACGGGACGGGCTGGATCCGCGTCTTATCGTCCGGGGGCAGATCCTCATCGGCGTGGATCAGGTAAATCCGACACGGGCCGACCACGATCTCGTCGCCTTGGCGGAAGCTCGAGGACGCCATCCGCTTGCCGTTGATCTCGATCGCACCGGCGTCAGGGGAGGCGTCGGCCTTGTACCGGCTGGTTTTCCAGCGCAACCGTCCGTGGAACGGCAGCACTCCGTCCCCGGTCAGCACGATCTCACACTTCGGGCTCGAGCCGAACAGAACCGTCTGCTCACGCGTGATGGTGACGCGTTGCACTCGCCCCTGACCGTCGTGGACTTCGAGCGTGGCCATGCGGACTCGTCAAACCTTGGGGGATGCGGGATCAAGACTTGCCGTCTTGTTTCCCGAGGTCAGGGGACAGCCCGGAGCCGTCTGGCTCCGCCGGCTCGAGACTCGATCGCAAGGCGGTTGCTGAGATTGACGTGAAGACATCAATGAAGCGTTTCCTGAGCGAGGACCGCGAAGCCGTAACCGTCTCCCTTGGGGACCACGCTGAAACGAGTGACCCGGATCTCGGCCGGCTGTTTCCCGCGATAGCGGACCTCGAGCTGAGCCAGGGTGTTCTCCACCTGCTTGGGATAAAACTGGATCACAACTCCATCGCCAACATCAATGCCCGCCTTTTGAAGCAGGGCCACGTCCGACGCCTTCCGGCCCCGGCCTTGCCAGAGGAAGTAGAGCCGGTCGTCGCCCTGGCCCGACCCGCGGCGTTTGTCCGGCGTTGCGTTGGAGAAGTTGGAAACGTAGGTGAGCTGGTTGGGCCCGCTCACGACGGCCAGCTCGACTTTGAGAGCGTCCAGCTGGCGTGCATATTCGTCGGGGGTCTGGCCGGGGTTGTAGACGATGCTCCAGCGTTGCTCGCGAGGGACGCCTCCGTCGCCCGGCCCCAGACCGAGCCCAGGGCCGCCGGTGCCGATCTTCGACGCTTTGCGGCCGCTGGCGATCGCGCCTCCGGTTGGCATGACGGCACCCAGGTCGACTTCCGCGAGAGTCTGGCCGGCGTCGGCCACGGCATCGAGCATGGCGGAGGGGGTTTCCTGCACGGCGGGTTCCTCGAAGTCGCCGGCCACTTCCTCATTATTCGAGGCCTGGGCGGCGACCTCCGCGCCCGCGACGTCGATCTTCTCGGTCGAGCCCGGCGTGCCGTCCGGACTTCCTCCCCCACCACCGAACACGTCGACGATCTCAAGCGGAGCGGTCACTCGGGACGCATAGGCCTGGTTGGTCGCATAAACCAAGGCCAGCCAGCCGACGACCAGCAGGGCCCCGATGACGATGGCCATCAAGAGCGACGTGACGCGGTCGTAGATCGACTCGCCCCGGACTTGCGGTTCGGAATGACCGGTCTCCGCCGGTGCGGGAGTGCTCGCCTGCTGGGTCATCGTGGCTCCCTCGTGCCAGCCGCGGGTGCGGTTGCGGGCGATGGCACCGGCACCGAGGCACTGGTGGCGGTCGGATCCGACTTCTCATCGCTCTGGCCGTTGAGCTCGAGCGGACGGATCGTCTCGTACCAGGCCTTCCAGCGGTTCGCAGCCTCCTGGCGCTGCGCAGGAGTCGAAACCGAGGGGGGACCGAGGCCGTCGATCTTGCGACTGAGCAGTTGGAGGCCGAGCCGAGCGGTGTTGACCACTTCCTCATCGGGATCGGTCAGGGCGCCGATCAAGGGCGGAACGGCGTCGAGGTCGGCGGTGCGGCCGAGCGCCCAGGCGGCGGCCCGGCGCAGGCCTTGATCGGGGCTGATCAGCAGCTTTCGAAACCGCTCCTTGTGGGGGCGGAGCACGGCGGGCCCCTCCGTCTCATAGCGAGTCACCAGCCCTGAAAGTGCCGACTCGGCGAACTGGGCCCGAGGATCCTCGAGCACGGCAAGCATTCCCTCGACCGCGCCATTCATCGGCCGGCTGACGACGCGCCCCCCTGCGACCGTCATGCTCGACAGGTCCGTCGGCAGCCCTCGGCCACCGAGCAGGGTCCCCGCGCCCAGTCGCTTGATATCGATCCGCCGGAGGGTTTTGGCGGTCGAGCGGCTCAGGAACAGGATCGCCCAGACCGTGTTCATCGGCTCACCGTGGGCCGACGACCAGGCGCCGTGGGGCGTCTGGCTCGATTGGATAAATGCGCGACCCCGTTCGTACCAGTCGATGCGACCGAGCAACGCCTTATCGGCCAGGGCTCCGATCCGTTCGATGCCGTACAGTCCGTAGTAAATCGAGGGCCCGACGATCGGATTGGGCGCCGTGGTGAAGCTGGACGACAGCCAACTCATGCCGCCACCGATCGATTGGTCGATCCGGTTGAACGGGGTCTTGACGTCGTACCGGGTGTCGGTCCCTTCGGGGTTGAGCGGGACGAGCAGCGCACTTTGTTGCGACCTTGCCGTGCGATAGTGAGCCAACTGGCGCTTGCAGATCAGGAGACTGCCGACCCCCGCGGCGGTCATCGAGATCGTTTCGGGCTGGCCGGTTTCGTCCGGGTGATAGCGCCAACCGCCGGATGCGCTTTGGGTGGACATGAACCATTGGGCGGCGCGATCCCAGACACTCGCGGGCACGCGGGCTCCGCCGTTCTCCGCTTCCCAGAGACCGAGCACGGCATATTGGGAGATCGACGTGTCTCCATTGGTGCGACTGGTGTAGTCCCACGACCCGTTGGCCTTTTGCCGGCCGATCAGGAAGCTGGCCACTTGGTCGAGGTCGGCTCGTCTCGATTCCGCGTCGAGGTTGGCCAACGCCATGGCGATCACGGCGGCCTCGTAGACCTCGTGGCCGTTGGAGCGTTCCGGAGTGTAGCCTGAGCTCGTGAACCGCTGGCGGAGTTTCGCGAAGCAGGCGACGACCGCGGGGTCGTTCAGCGGAACGTCCCCTTTGATTAACGCCAGGGCGATCAGGGCCGTCTCTCCCGCTTGCTGGTCACCGGTATGCTGGCGGAGATAGGCGAGGCCCCGGTCGATCGCCGGGTCGTTCGCCGCGCGTACCGACGAACCGCCGACACCCAGCAGGGCCGTGGCAAGCACGCAGATCGAGATTGGAACCATCCGCGACATGGGAGCGACTTCCCCTTCCACCGTTCTCGGCAAGGGCGAACATGACCATTGTATCCCTCATGCGTGTCCGAGGGAAAGTTTCGCTCAACTTGATTCGAAACGCGTCGGTGAGCCTGCCCGCGACCGCGGGGGAAGTGAAGAGAGAGTTGACGCAGCCGAGGGGCAGGGGGCCGCATGGGCCCTCCTGCCCCCGGACCTAGACGATCCGCGGGGCAATGGCGCGAACCTGGGCGGAGTCTTAGGTTTAAGACAAGCGAATGGTCAAGCGCAGGGGCCTTACTTCACGAGCGGTCGGACTTCGATTTTGCGGAAGAAGAGCTCGGCCCCTTCGGACTGGAAGAGGATCTTGCCCTTGGTGAGGCTCGACTTGGTTCCGACGTTGACGACATAGCCGTTGACGATGTTGGTGATGGTGTCGCCGTCGCAGATCACTTCCATCCGGTTCCATTCACCGGTTGGCTTTTCGACGTCGCGCTTGCCACGGAAGCCGAGCACGTCTTTCCATTCCGGGTCGCGGCCCCACCAGTTGTAGCGCTGGTTGACCGTGACCTCATTCCCGCCCTTCTCGTAGTAGAGCTGCTTGTCGGTGGGGCCGACCCGGGTCTCGCAGGTCAGGCTGGGTCGAACGGCCTTACCGTCGATCGTCGCGCCGACCATGATGAAGTCACCGCAACCCCCTTCGATGATCTGGCACTCCTGGGACATCATCCAGCCGCTCCCCGCGGCGCCATCGGGCCCGACGCAGTGAAGCAGGATCCCCGAGTCGCGTGACCGCGCGACGCGAGGGGGCCAGGTCTTATTGCCCCATCGCCACTCGGCGATCAAGTGGTAGTTGCTGTATTCCTCTTGGGTGACGAACCCGCCCCATTCCTGCCCGGAGACGCGAATCTCGCCGTCCTTGACCGTGAAGACCTGGTTGGGGTCTTCCCGTTTATTGTCCTTCGTGTAGGTATAGAACCCGGTAAGGTCCTTGCCATTGAACTGGAAGATCGGCTCGCTCGTCTTGACGAGCGGGACGTCCTTGGCGAACGAGGGTACTTCCGTCGGCGAGTCGGCGACTCCCGAGAGGGGCAATAGCACGGTCAGGCCCAGGGCCAGGAAGGTCTTCGGAACACGCAACGGTGTCATCGTTCAACCTCGGCAAGAGAAACGAAAGAAGGAGGGGGTGGGTGGGTGGGGCAGAGTCGGAATCAAGAGCGTTGGCGGTGAATGTCGGCTCCTTGTCCACGGCAGATTGTCTCCACACGCGCCATCGACTTTTCGTCGGGGCATGCGATCGACAACACCATTCCCTGGCCGGTCTCGATCTGTTCGGGAGGAGTGACGCCGAGCCGATCGTTCGGAATGCCGATCGTGCCCAGGATCTGGATCACCAAGTTACCCTGCGCGGAGTTGCGGAAGAACGCAACGACTCGCGGCATCGGTCTGGCTTGCTCGCTGACCTTGCCCGGCCGGATCTGCGGGATTTCCATGGGACTTGCAAACCTCAAGGGGCGGACAACGGCCGTCGCCTACCTCCTCGGGCGGTACACGGCCGGAACCGGAAAAGGAGAGTTTGACCTCCCCGCAGTCGGGATGCAAGCCACGACCCCCCTTGCTTTCGCGTCGAGAAAACGAACGGCGAGTTCTCTGGCAATCGTGGCCTTGGCACCGCGCAACTTGTTAAGATCAGGTTTCATTCGAGGGGGGAGCTGCGCAGCACCATGACATTTTCGACGTGCATCGCCCTGACGCTGGTCCTCGGCTCCGGCGGCTCTCCGCTGGAACGCGTGGGACGGCTCGACGCTCCGGCGATCCGCGAGGCCTCGGGAATCGTCGCGAGCCGGCGCCATCCCGGAATCTTCTGGGTCCACAACGACTCCGGCAATCTGCCCTCGCTGTTCGCGGTCAAGCGCGATGGCTCATTGGTCCGCGAGTACCTGGTGCGTGTGCCGAACATCGATTGGGAAGACATTGCCATTGATAACGATGGCCATCTCTATCTGGGCGAGATCGGCAACAACGACGGTCGCTTGCCACTGCGGGCGATCCATCGGATCGACGAGCCCGACCCGACGCAACCCGGCACAGGCGCCCTGGTCGTCGAGGCGACCTCGTACTATCGCTTCCCACGTAGCGGCCGGTTCGATGCGGAGAGTCTGTTCCTTGATGCCGGCCGCGCGGTCGTCGTGGCCAAGACTTTCCACCGCGACGAGGCGGAACTCTTCGCGATTCCGCTCAGCCCCCCTGCGCCGCTGTTGAGGCCCGCGGTTCCCGAATCGCTGGGTCGGCTGCCCCAATTTCGTGAGCCGGCCACCGGCGCGGACCTCACGCGCGACGGCCGCCTCCTGGCGGTCTGCGCGGTCAATGTCGCCCGTGTCTACCAGCGCGACCGGTCGGGATTGTGGACGCTCGTCGGCACCGTCCGGTATCAAGCGGATGACGTCGAGGCGATCGCCTGGGACGGCCTTGACCTGGTCCTTGCCGGCGAGAACCGCGCGCTCTACCGGATCTCCGAGACTGGCTGGCGAACCGGTCGCGAAAAGGTTGCACCGGACCCTTCGCTTCGCTCCGCTGAACGATTTAGGAAATGATTCTCGCTTTGACTTTGATAGGGGAATGAGTCGATTGCAACACGATGTCGTCATCGTCGGAGGAGGGGTCATCGGCCTCTCGGTCGCTTACGCCTTGGCGAGAGAAGGGATTCACGCCACGCTTCTCGATCGGCGGGAGTTCGGCCGTGAGGCCTCCTGGGCCGGGGCCGGGTTGTTACCACCTGGTTCCGAACGGCCCCCTGCGCAACCGTACGAGCTGCTTCGTTCCTGGAGTGCCCGGCTCTACCCGAAGTGGTCGGAGATGCTCCGCGACGAGACGGGCATCGATAACGGGTTCCGCCGGACCGGCGGCGTCGATGTCGCCTGGACGGAGGACGAAGAGAACGCGCTGCGGACTTCGGCCGGTCGCTGGCGGAGCGACGGGATCGTCTACGAGCGGCTCGCTCCGGGCGACTACGTTCGCGTCGAACCCGCGTTGAACCCCACCCTTCGGGTCGTCTACTACCTGCCCGACCGCTCCCAGATCCGGAATCCGTGGCACCTCGACGCCCTCAAGGCGGCCATCGAGGCGCGTGGTGTTCGACTTCGTCCCAACGAGGCCGTGGTGGGCTTCGAAACCGCGGAGGGACGGGTTACGGCGGTTCGGACCGAGCAAGGGCGAATCCCGTGCGGACACGTCATCGTCACCGCAGGCGCGTGGTCGGCCAACCTGCTCGCGATGCTCGGGGTCCAGGCACCTACCCCGCCGGTCAAGGGGCAGATTGTCTTGCTCCGATCGCAAGGAATGGTCCTGAGGCGAATCGTCGAGCACGGCAGGATGTACCTGGTCCCGCGTGAAGACGGCCGGGTCCTGGTCGGGGCGACCGAGGAGGACGCGGGGTTCGACACCCGCACCACAACGCAGGGGGTTCGCGACCTGCTCGATGAGGCGATTCGACTCATTCCGGCCTTGGCCCACACCGAAGTGGAGCGCACCTGGGCGGGCCTGAGGCCCGGCAGTATCGACGGCCGACCGTATCTCGGAACCGTTCCCGGCTATTCGAACCTGCTCGTGGCAACCGGCCACAAACGCTCCGGGTTGCAACTCTCCCCCGCGACGGCCGAGGCAATCGCCGACCTCGTCCTGGATCGCCCGGCTCGAATTGACTTGAGCCTCTTCCGGATCGATCGCGAGCCAGCGCCCGCCACTGACGACGTTTTCCGCTCCTGAGTCGGCGACTCCGAGCGACTGTGCGGGGCGATTCGATCTTGTTAAGTGGGGGGGACGGCCCACCAGGATTTCTCTACAAGTCGGAACCAGCCGGGGATGACGATTGGTGTACGGTCAACCAGGCCTGCCACTAGTGGGTCATTCGGCTTGCCCGAGGCCATAAAGCCGGCCCGGGCCCCTCCCAACCGGGGACTGTGCACCCAGGAGATGTTTCACTCCTGGGTGCAGCGCTCTCCATGACTTCGCTCCTTCCCGGCTAGATGTCCGGGTGAAGGTCGCGAACAGGGCTTGCCGTCTCCAGCAGCGAAGCGAGGTGCAGAATCGTCGACTCGGCAAACCAGCTGGAGACCAACTGCACCCCGATCGGAAGTCCGTCAAGGCTCGTGCCGAACCTGATCGACAAGCCTGGAAGTCCGGTCACGTTCAACGGCACGGTCGCGCCCTGGATGTAGGAGGCGTCCACGGTCTGGCCGTTGATGGTGAACTCTGTGGCGCCATGGGTGTGGGCTGGGATCGGGAGCACCGGGCAGAGCAGCGCGTCGTAGCGTTGGAAGTAGTCGGCAAAGCCGTCCCTCAGTCGCTCCGCTGCCTGTTCGGCGTCGATGTAATCCTTCATGGACGTATCGGGCGTCGCGAGCATGGCCTTGGCCATCTTGTAGAGCTCATCGTCGCTGCGGCCGGCTGTCGCTATGGCGAAAGCGGGCTTGAGCTCCATCACGTGGAGGCGATTGAACGCGTCGAGGGCGAAATCGCGCTCGAGCACCGGGATACGCACGGGCTCGACGACGCAGCCGGCAACCATGAGCGCCTCGGCCGCCGCCTGCACGGTGGCACCAACCTCGGGGTCGATCGGCCCGAAGCCGGGCTCGACCAGCCAGCCCACCCGAAGCGGTCGATCCGGCGAGGCTCCCACCCCAACGTCGAAGCCGAGAGTCGTCGTGGAGAAGCCATCGGTGCCATCCGGCCCAACGAGGAGCGAATAGGCCAAAGCGATATCGCGAACGCTACGCGCCATCGGGCCCACATGCCAGTTGCGACGTGGCACCCGCGGCCAAATTCCGGTCATCGGGATGCGCCCATGCGTGGGTTTGAGACCAATGATGCCGGTATTCGCTGCCGGGCCTCGCACGGAGATAGCGAGATCGGTACCAAGTCCCAGCGGCGACATGCCCGCCGCGATCGCGGCAGACTCTCCGCCGCTCGACCCGCCGGGCGTGCGATCGAGATTCCAGGGGTTGTTAGCTCTTCCGGTGAGCAGGTTGTCGGTCTCGGTCGAGTAGGAGAATTCGGGGAGGTTCGTCTTCGCGATCAGGATCGCGCCGGCGGCCTTCAGTCGCGCGACGCTGGTGGCGTCCGCCTTAGGGATGCGGCCTCGGAATATCGGCGAGCCGCGCTGGGTCAGCACCCCCGCGGTGTCGATCGAATCCTTCGCCGTGAAGGGCACCCCGTGCAGGGGGCCGAGCTCGTCACCAGCCAGGATCGCCGCATCCGCCGCCCTCGCGGCCTCAAGTACGCCGTCCGCGACCGTGACGATCGCGTTGAGCTCGGGGTTGACGGCCTCGATGCGGTCGAGGTGCGCCCGCATGACCTCGACCGGCGAGACTTCACGAGCGCGGATCAGTTCAGCCAGCTTAGTTGCGTCGGTACGGATGATGTCGGTGTTCATCAGCCTCCCTCCCTACCAAGTAGTTGGTGGATTGACCATCAACGTTGACTTCCCTACCAAGTGGTTGGTAGATTCACTCTAGGGGACGATTCTTCCTTGTCAAGGCGCGCCTATCGTTTTGGGGTCGAGTGGGCAGGAGGCGGTGAAATGACTTCAGACTCTCGGGAAAAGATCCTGGCCGCGGCAAAACGGGTCGCGCAGGCTCGTGGCTACAGTGGCTTGAATTTCCGCGACGTCGCGGAGGTCGTGGGCATCAAGGCCGCGAGTATCTACCACCACTTCCCGAGCAAGGCCGATCTCGGCGCGGCGGTAGCCAGGCGTTATTGGGAGGACTCCGCGGCGGCTCTTGAGGCCATGTCGGCCGAAGCCTCGGATCCGATCCGCTGCCTGAGCCTCTATCCCGAGACGTTTCGCACAGCGCTCGAGAATGAGAATCGCCTGTGCCTCTGCAGCTTCATGGCCGCAGAATACGACGACTTGCCGGAGCTGGTGAAGAATGAGGTCCAGACCTTCGCCGACATCAATGTGGCATGGCTCAGCAGGGTCCTATCCGCTGCGGCGGTGACCGGTCCCGAAGAGAGCGAACAGCGGGCCCGCGCCATCTTCGCCGCCGTCGCCGGCGCACAGCTTTTTGCAAGGAGCCGCTCCGATATCTCGCTCTATGACGCGTTGATCGTGGGCTATCGCGCGGCCGGCCTCCTACCAGCGACTGGCGAACTCATAGCCGACGTTCGCTGCGCCCCCTAGACCGCCTTTGCTGCACTCGGGTGTTCCACCAGGTCGTGTTTGCTTTAGGCGTTTCTCGCTTCGCAGGTCGGGTGCTTTCGGATTCCGCTTCGATCCGGTCCTTTCGGGACGGCCTGCGGCCCCATTCGCCGGTCTGCGAGACCTGCTTATGGCTACGAGCAAGCCAAATGACCCACGAACAGGTTGGCCCGAGTGGGAGCACTTTCCACCTCGCGGGTAAAACCTGGTGGGCCGTGCCCACCCTCCAAGTTAGAATGGCCTCGCGCCCACGTTTTTCATGAGGATTGAGGAAGGAATTTCACGATGCCGCGGCCTTTGATTCTATTGGGAAGTTTGCTGGTGGTCGGCTTGACGGTCGGCCTTGAAGCGGCCGCGGAGTCCAGTGCCGAGGCCAAAGCGCAGGGCCAGGGCATTTGCCCGACCGACTCATCCCGAGCGATCGCTCGGAAGATTCTCGATGACTCGCTCCCCCAAGCCGAGCGTGAGGCACTCGTCGCCCAACATCCCGAGACGTCGGCGGAACTGATCGTCGCGATGGTGGAGGACCTGACCCCGGGCACGGACGAGGAGTATCGCCGGATTCCCTGGATTTGGCGAGTCGCGATCGCGGGAGGCCGGCGCAACGATGTCAAGGAACTCGCACAGCTTCTCGACGCGTCGCTGCCGGCTCCGTCGGCTCGTCTCGACGATTGGCGCGCGGTTGTCATCGGCGGCGGCCTGATTAACGGAGTCAGCCTCGAGGACGTTTGGCCGGCCGTGCGGTTCGAGCAAGTCCTCGCCGGTCGTCCTGATCTCATGCCGCGGTGGCGCGAGGCGATCAAGCTCGCGTCGGTGATGGCCGATGACGATAAAATCAAGACAGGCACACGTTATGATGCATTGCGGATGCTCGGTGTTGAGCCCTGGGACCGGAGCGGTGCTCAGCTCTTCCGCTACCTGGTCAAGGGCGTTCATCCCGAACTGCAACAGGGGGGTGTCAGTGGCCTGGCCGACGTTCCGACTCCGTGCGCCGGGCCTGCCCTGCTGTCGGGCATGAACCACTATTCGCCTCACGTTCAGAATTTCGCCCTTGATGCCTTGCTTCGCGATGAAGGCCGGGTTTCTGCCCTCCTCGACGCCGTGGCGGAAGGCCGGCTTGCGAAGAGTAAGCTGGGGGCGAAGCGGATTGCGACGCTGGTGAACTACCCGCAAGAAGACCTGAAACGACGCGCAGTCGAGCTCCTGGGCACCGAGAAGTAAGCCGTCTTTGGGGTATTGTCGCTTTTAAGGCGAGCGAAGATTGATCAGGCCAGGACGATTTCGATTCCCAACTCGCGGAGTTGCTGGAGCACTTCCGGCGAAGCATCGCGGTCGGTCACCAGATGGGTCACGCGGCCTGCCGGGGCGATCAGGTGTGACGAGACCGTGCCGAGTTTTTCGCCGGTCGCGAGCACGATGACCCGCGACGCATAAGCGACCATCGCGCGCTTGACCTCGGCTTCTTCGGCGTCGAACGTCGTGATCCCGGCTTCGGGATGGACGGCGGCCGCGCCGAGGATGCAGACATCCGGACGGATCAACCGATAGGCGTCGACCGTTGCGACGCCGTTACTGGCACGCGCTGACTTGAAGAGACGGCCGCCGATGACGATGCCCTCGGCCACTGGGTGCTCGGCCAACGCCGTGGCGGCCGGGAGACTATGGGTGACCACCGTGACGGCGAAATCGGCGGGCAGGTTTTCGATCACCGCCAGCGACGTCGTGCCGGCATCCAGCGCAATGAGCTCGCCCGGGTGCAAGAGCCGGACGGCGGCGGCGCCGATCCGCCGCTTGGCCTCGGTCGATTCCTTCTGTCGCGAGGAATATTCCACCGAGATCGACGACCGGGGCAACGCGCCTCCATGGACCCGCTGCAGCAAACCCGCCTTATCCAACTCGCGCAGGTCGCGGCGAATCGTGTCCTCCGAGACGCCGAACCGCCGGCTCAGTCCCGAAGCCAGGACCTTACCTTCGCGCTGGAGCACCTCGAGCAAAGCCCGTTGTCGCTCGGCAGTGAGCATGAGCATAAACCCTCCCGACTTTTCCACAGTTTAACAGATCCCGCACAAACCCGCTTCAATCCGCATGAAGATTGCGGGTAGTTGCATGGTTAGCCTTGATTCCGCGGATATCGCGTCAATAATAAGGGCTGAGTCGGCATTTGCGTGCAGTATCAAGCATGAGGCCCGGTGTTTTTCCATGGATTCAACGTCGCTGATCCCAATCGGCTCGGCACCACGCCTGGTTACCCTCCGGTGGTCGCGGCTGGCGATCTTCACGATGTTCGCGGTGGATGGGGTTGGGTTTGGGGCGTGGGCGGCCTTCTTGCCCACGTTCAAGGCGAACCTGGGATTGAGTGATGGCGGACTGAGCATCCCCTTATTTGCGATGGTCACCGGCAGCCTGTTCACGATGCCGGTGGCAGGCCGGATTCTTACCCGTCGCGGTAGCCGAGGCGTGGTGCTCGTTTCGGCGCTCTGTTTTAGCAGCTTGCTCCCCTTGCTGGCGCTGGCGTCCATCGCCCCCGGTGGTTTTCTCCTCTTCACGCTGGCCGCGATGCTTTTTGGCGGCTCCAAGGGGGCGTTGGACGTCTCCGCGAACGCCCAGGCCGTGGTGGCTGAGCGCGCTGGGGAGCGTCCGCTGGTCTCGGCCTGCCATGGATTCTGGAGTCTGGGCCTGCTTTGCGGATCGGCTTTGGCGGCCGTCGCGCTGGAGTTTCGCGTCCCGCCACCGCTCGCGATGCTGGTCGCGGGGCTCGCGCTGCTGGGGCTGAGTACGATCGCGTCGGGGCAGCTTCGCAATGACGATCAGGTCACTTCGCCCGATGAGAAAGACGCGACCCTTTGGCCACGCGGACGGCTGATGTCGCTCGCGATCCTGGCTTTCTTCGCACTCTTTTGCGAGGGGGCGATGGGCGATTGGGGGGCGATCTACCTGGCGGGTGAGGTCGGGGTGGCCGCGCCTTCGGCGGCATTCGGATACTCGGTCTATGCGATGGCGATGACGGTCGGGCGATTCGCCGGAGATGGGCTGGTCGCGCGGCTCGGATCGTCCGCCCTGTTACGCGTCAGCGCTCTCTTTGTGGCGGCGGGGTTGGGGGCCGCACTGGCGCTCCGGTCCTACACGGCCGCCCTCACCGGGTTCGTCTTCGTCGGGTTGGGTCTCGCCAACATGGTCCCGATCCTGTTCCGCTCAGCGGGGCGGGAAGACCGCGCCGGCGGGGCGATCGCCTCGGTCGCGACCGTCGGCTCCTTCGGTTTTTTGATTGGCCCGCCGATCATCGGAGCCCTCAGCAGGGTTGTTGGGTTGTCACATGCGCTCACCGTCGTGGTGGCGTTTGGCGTGATGATCGCGGCCTGTGCCCGGCTTGCCGTCGATCGGGGTCGTTGAAACGGTCGAAATTCAAAAATTCAAACAACGAAAGATTGTTCATTCATGCGGAATTCAAAATTTCCTTACTCGCTTGCCGCGATCGACATCGACGACACGCTCGTCGGACCCGACAAGAAAATCAGTTGGGAAAATCGCCGAGCGATCGAACAGTTGCAGGCCCTTGGCTGCCGCGTCGTCCTGGCTTCGGGCCGTCGCCATGCGAATATGCTGTCGTTTTGTGACGAGTTGGGCCTGGATGATTTCGTGGTCTCGTGCCAAGGAGCCCGGGTGGAGCACCTCCGAACCGGGGAACTGATCCACCACGCCACCTTGATGCCGACCGACCAGGCGTCGTTGGTGGCGGAAGGGCACCGTCGTGGCTTTACCGTGATGCTCTGGCTTCGGGAAACGGTTTTTGCCGAAGTGGCAACCTTCTGGGTTGAGAATTACAGCAAACACGCGGGCGACGACCAGGTCACGATCGCAGACCTGCTGCCACTCACCTCGCGTCCGGCGGAGAAGATCATCTGGGCCGCCGACCCCGCGCGGATTACATCAACGTCGACAGAAATGGAATCACGTTATGCGGGTCAGTTGTCGGTGACGATCACCGAGGACTGGTATCTCGAGTTCACGGCGCTCAACGCGAACAAAGACGACGGGGTCGCGGCCTTGGCCCGTCATCTTGAGATCCCTCGATCCGCGGTCCTGGCGTTCGGCGACGGCCATAACGACGTTTCGCTCCTGTCATGGGCCGGGATGGGCGTGGCGATGCCCCACGGGCGCGATGCGGCACGATTGGCGGCTCGGATCGTGGCCAGCGACGGCAATCCGGAATCGGCCCTGGCCCGCGCGGTGGACCAATTGGTCGGTGAATACCAGAGTGGCTGGGTGGTGTGAGCGGGTTCCCTTTCCCCCCGCTCAGGAATGGGTCGGAGGCCCAAGCTCCCCACTCGCCGAAGTCGCGCCGAGCGAGACGCCACTCCGCTTTTGCCGGAGCATCGTGGTCGCGAGTTCGAAGATTTGCCGTGCGGCCTCGTCAGGGGGGAGGCCGCGGGCGTGGATGTTGGAGATGAGGTTGCGGTGCGCGTCGGTATGCCCGGCGCGAGGTCGATAGGCCATGTAGGCGGAAAGACTCTTCGACGTCGACAGGCCAGGCCGCTCACCGACCAGGAGCAGAACGAGCGCCGGGTCGAGCCTCTCGCCGATGTCGTTGAGCACTCCGACCCGGCAGTAGCGCACGACGAACGGTCGGCCGAACGACCAGCCCCGTGCCTTGGCTCCGGCCTCCAGCAACGGGAGCAGGGCAGGGACCTGGGCGGCGACGGCGGCTGCGGAGAGGCCGTCACCGATCGCGACTTGGAGGGTGGCCCCACGCGGGCACTGGGCGTCCAGCGTGGCAAGGGTGCCGGCGTCGAGCTGCCTCCCGAGGTCGGGACGCATCAGGAATTCCCGCTTCGAGAGCGCTTGCGTGCCCACCTCGAAGAGGCCGAACCGCTCGATGAGCTCCGGGCCGAGGTCGCGGACCAGGTCCAGCTCGCCACGGACGGCGTCGAGGGCGGCGGCGTGGTCCTGCCGGAGGTCGAGCAGAGCCGAGGTCGGGTAGCTCGCCCCGGCGCGGCCGACCAGGACTCGCGCGGGGGTCCGAGCGCGAATCGCGTCGAACCGGAGCGCTGGGTTATCCTCGCCCCGGGCTGCCAGCGGATCGGCCATGACGTCCTCCTTCGGACTCGACGGCGGAGACTGGGGAATCAATCATGCTCACGCGCGGCCAGGCTGCCGGCCGCGTCAATTCGAGGTGGCCCTGGGAATCGCTTACGCTCGGATCCGAACCAGGCGAGGGCAAGGACCAGGGCGGACGAGCCGACGACCCAGACGGAACGATCGTTGGGCGGCTGCATGCCGATCGCGATCAGCACGAGGCATCCGACCACGCTCAAGGCCGCCAGCGGCCGATACCAGGGGCCGATGTTCCAGGGGCCCATCGTCGTCCAGGACCGACCGTACGCGACGAGGCCGAGTGCCGTCGGAACAACATACGAGAGGTAGAGAAAAATGACGCAGACCGCGGTGATCGTGGAATAGATCGGGGTCCAGACGGTGAACAGGACCGAGGCAATCGAGACGGTCCAGATCGCGACGGCCGGGGTTTGGTGGGCCTGGCTGACGCGGCGCACCGCCGAGGAACAGGGCAGGCCGCCGTCTCTGGCGAATGCGAACGCCATCCGCGAGGCGGAAGTCACGGTGGCCAGTCCGCAGAGGTATTGGGCCACGACGATGCCGACCGTCAAGAGCACCGCGATCGGGCCGGGAATCACCCGATCGACGATCGAGAGGAACGCCCCTTCGCCCTGCGCGGCGGCTTCACCCAGGTCGGGCGCGGCCAGGACGACCGCGCTCAGCAGCCCCCAGCCGGCGAGCCCGGAGATCACGACCGAGCTGACGATGCCGCGCGGCACGGCGTGCGCGGCCGATCGGGTCTCCTCGGAGGCGTGGGCCGGGGCATCGAAGCCGGTGACCGTGTAGGACGGCAGCAGCAGGCCCAAGGCAAACAGGAGGGTCAGGCTGCCGGACGCCGGCCAAACGTTGCCCCCCGCCGGCCCGCTGTAGTTGGTGAAGGTGACCAGCCGGGTCGGATCGAGGCTGGGGGCGAACGCGAGCAAGGCGATCGCGAGTGCGGCAGAGACGCCCACGATCAGAAAGCCGCTGAAGTCGGTCAGCCGGGTCGTCGCCCGGATCCCCATATGGTTGATCGCGGCGTGCGAGGCCGTGAGCAAAGCGACTCCCAGCGCCTGGGCCGCCGGCTCCAGCCACCAGGCCGACAACCCGAGACGTGGGCCGAGTGCCCCGACGGCGAAGCGATAGGTGCCGACGTTGATCGCCGCGAGCACGGTGACGAGGCCGGCGAGGTTGAACCAGGCGGTGGCCCAACCCCAGCCTCGGCCGCCCAGCAGCGAAGCCCAGTGATAGAGGCCGCCGGCTGTCGGGAACGCCGAGGCCAGTTGCGCCATGGTCGCGGCGACGATCAGCGAGAAGAGGCAGGCCAGCGGCCAGCCCAGCCCGATCGAGGCCCCGCCCACGGCACTCAGACCGAGATGAAACGAGGTCACTCCCCCCGAAAGGATGCAGATGATCGAAAGCGAGAGCGCCAGGCTCGAGAACGCGCTCATGCGCCGAGATAGCTCCTGGGCGTATCCCATGGCGTGCAGCGTCCGCACGTCGTCGTCGTCCCCGTCCTCGTCGCGTTTGCCGTCGCCTTGCGCCAACTGCATCTCAGTGGGTTCCCTCGAGGACTGATTCGAGTTTTGGCATGAGTTTGCGCAATTCCGCGGCATTGGAGAGGGAGAGTTCGCCGCCTCGGAAGATGCCCAGCCGCTCCAGCCAGTCGAGAAATTCGGGAGCGGGTCGCAGGCCGAATAACCGGCGGACGCCGAGGGCGTCATGATAGCTGGTCGATTGATAGTTTAGCATCACGTCGTCTGCGCAGGGGACGCCCATGAAGAAGTTGCAACCCGCGGCCGAGAGCAAGAGCAGCAGGTTGTCGGCCGAGTTCTGGTCGGCGTCAGTGTGGTTCGTATAGCAGACGTCGCAGCCCATCGGCAGACCGAGGAGTTTGCCCATGAAGTGATCTTCCAAACCGGCGCGGAGGATCTGCCGCTCGTCAAATAGGTATTCGGGACCGATGAAGCCGACGACGCTGTTGACCAGGAACGGGTCGAGTGTGCGGGCCAGGCCGTAAGCTCTCGCCTCCAGGGTGAGCTGGTCGACGCCCTGATGGGCGCCCGATGAGAGGGCGCTCCCTTGCCCGGTCTCGAGGTACATGACCTGGTCGCCGGCCCAGGCGACGTCGCGGCCCCGGTGATGTTCGAGCACTCGCTCTCGCCCTTCGCGAAGCAGGGAGAGGCTCACTCCGAAGCTGGCGTTGGCCGCCTCGGTGCCGGCGATCGACTGGAAGAGCAGGTCCACCGGTGCGCCTCGATCGAGCGCCTGGAGCTGAGTTGTGATGTGGGCCAGGCAGCACGCCTGCGTCGGGATCGCATAGGCGTCGATCAGTCGCGCGAGTCCGGCGAGGATTGCGACGGTCGCCTCGACCGACCCGGAGGCGGGGTTGACCCCGATCATCGCGTCGCCGCAGCCGTACATCAAGCCGTCGACGGCCGAGAGCAAGATTCCGACGAGGTCATCGCTCGGGTGGTTGGGTTGGATCCGAATTCCGAGCACCCCGCGCTCGCCCATCGTGTTCCGACAGCGCGTAACGGTACGGATCTTATGGGCGGCCAGGACCAGGTCCTTGTTGCCCATCAACTTCGTGACCGCCGCGACGATCTCGGGCGTGATCGCCGCCCGGGCGGAATTCAGGTCGGCGGTCGTCGTGCCATCGTCGAGGAGCCAGTCGCGGAAACCGCCGACGGTCATCCCGTGAATCGCGGGGCAAGCTTGGCGGTCGAGCGAATCGACGATCAGGCGGCTGACATCGTCGTGGTCGGGATCGATCAGCGGGTGGTCGATGATCTCCGCGAGGCTCACGTCGGCGAGCACACGCTTCGCGGCGATCCGCTCCCGTTCCGACCCGGCCGCGAGCCCCGCCAGGCGATCGCCCGACTTCTCCTCGTTCGCCTTGGCGAACACGGTACGCAGATCCTCGAAGACGAATCGCTCGGACCTGACAACAGTGGATAGGTTCATGACAACTCGCCTCACACCCTGCAGTCCAACCCCAGGAGATCCTCAGGGACCGGGTCGTTTTGGGGTATGCTCGATTTTACCAGGTTCTTTGCCAGTTTCTTGAAGCAAAACCCATAGAATGAGAATCCAGGTGCAGATGAATCTGGGGAATTGATAAAGCGTGAAATGTGGATTGATTAATTTGTTTTCGGCCCGGTCCTCGGCGTGCCATCGAATCGGAAACGGCCGAGTTGATTGACGAGGAGCCCACCGAAGGTGACGGCCCACGCGATCAGGGCGACCCAGACGAACACGGCTGGGATTGGAGCCAGGAACGGTAATCCCAAGCTATCCGCCATCGTTTTCGTCGCCACGGTATACATCCCGAGCGGGAACACGGCCGACCAGTAGCCGTGGTCGTACTGGAGCGGGAATTTCCGCCGCAGGTGCCGCCAGGCGCCGAGCGTCAACAGGACGGGAATCCACCAGGACGCCGTCGCCCAGAAGAGGAGCGTTCCGCCCTTGATGAACGGGAGCAACTCGGCCACGAGTGGGGAGCGGTCGGCCAGTCCGGCGACCCGGGCGCCCGCCAGGGTCGAGATGGCCATCGCCCCCATGTTGATCCAGTACGGCGGGGTCAGGTCGCCAGGGGCGAGCGGGAGGAACACGATGCGGTAGAAGATGAGCGAAATCAGCCAGACGTAGAGCATTCCCCCGACCAGCCAGAAACAGAGAGGGATGAACGGTCCCCATCCCGCCGGCAGGTCGTCGACCACGAAGGTCCCGAGCACGCTCACCGCCTGGGTGCCGACCACGGTGACCAGCCAGGCGCCGCTGATCCCCTTTTCCAAGGGGGGCTTTTCCTCCTGCTCCATCAGCCAGGGGAGGACGGTATAGGTCAGGCCGACCCAGAACCCGACGCCCGCCACCCAGAGCCAGAGCCCGGCGGACGGCGATACGCCGAGCGTGACGAACTGGTTGCCGAGGATGCAGGTGGCGGCGACGATTGTGAAGAATCCGGGGGCCTTGGCGTGGCTCCGCAAGTCGTCGCGAACGGCGTCGTGGTGCCAACGACAACGGGTGATGAGCAATCCCCAGAGCAGGGGATAGAGCAGCACGTTGAGCCCGAACAGGGGCCAGGCGACCGCCGGCATCCCGGCCCCTTTGGCGGCGATCGCCACGATTCCGGTGGCCATGACGATGGCAAAGATGCTGGGTGGCAGGTTGCGTGTGCTCATGTTAACTCTGGTCGCGGAGCGGGGCGAACGACTTCTTCATGAGCCACACGTTCACAGCCAGGCATCCGAAGCTGGCGGCCGCCGCCGGCCAGACGACCTCGGTATCGCCGCCGAGCCAGGCGTTCATGGTCGCGGTCAGGAGCCAGAGCTGGAGCACCACCATCAGGGTGACGACCAGGTTTACCCCTTCCAGGATCGTTCCCTTCTGGGCGCGGGTGAGCTTCGGTTTCATGTGGTGCGGAGCTCCCA
This sequence comes from Singulisphaera sp. GP187, assembly GCF_900129635.1. Classification (GTDB taxonomy): domain Bacteria; phylum Planctomycetota; class Planctomycetia; order Isosphaerales; family Isosphaeraceae; genus Singulisphaera. Next base: position 1,419,163 of record NZ_FSRB01000001.1, read on the forward strand.
CCCGGTCGCGTACACGGTCCCCTCGCGGACTTCCAGGGTGACCCGCGGGAGCGGTCGGCGGGGCGGGCCGGCGATCGGTCGGCCGCGCTCGATCTCGAAGTGCCCGTTGTGGCACGGACAGAAGATGTCGCCGTGCTCCGGGCGCGGGATCACCGCGCAGGCCAGGTGTGGGCACTTCTGGCCATAGGCCACGATTTGGTCCGCGGTGAGCCGGACCAGGATGCACGGCTCATCGTCGGCGTAGCGAAACTCGACCACCCCGCCGATCGGGATCTCGTCGAGTCGGGCTATTGACTTCTCGGGGTACGGTCCGTCCTTGCGGATCAGGCTCGCGCCGGCGATCCAGCACTGGCCGGCGACGAAGGCGCCACTGGTCAGGACCAGGAACTTGGTGAACTCACGCCGACCGACGTAGTCGTCCTCCGGGACGTCGGTCGGGAAGTCCTTCCGCCACTGTGGCTGGTCGGCCAGCGGCCGACCGTCCGGGTAGCTACGGGGCTGGTCGGGGTCGTGCACGCTCATGGGCCGGCCGTCTCCAGGGGGATCTCAGTCAGGATGTTGAGCAGGATGGCGTTGCCCGTCGGTGGGTTGTCCATGGCCGCGGTGATGTCGAGGTGGTCGATCGGGCTGGTCTTGGGCACCATGATCTGAACCTTGGTCGTGACCCGCTGGTCGCCGAACCGAAAGTCGTTCATCGGCCGGGACCGCTTCCGCTGTTCCTCCACTTCTTCGCGGGGGCCGTAGTACAACGCCCCGCTCGGACAGACGGTCGCGCACATCGGCTTGCGCCCGGTGCTGGTCCGGTCGAAGCACATGTCGCACTTCATCATCAGGTCGAGCTCGGTCATCATCTTGGGCACCCCGAACGGGCAGGCCAAGACGCAATTCGAACACGCGATACAGCGCGGTTTCCGCGCGGTCATGACCCGCCCGTCCTCGCTCCGCTTGATCGCGTCCGCCGGGCAGACGTCGGCGCAGGTGGGGCTGTCGCAGTGCATGCAGACCATCGGCACCGTCTGCACCGACGTGCTCCGGTCGACGTACTCGATGTGGATCATCGAGTGCCCCTTGTGCGTGTCGCACTCGGAACAGGCGTGCTCACAGGCGTGGCAGCCGATACAACGGTTCGGATCCACGAAGAATTCCATCTCGATTGACAATGTATCACCTCCCCCGATTTATTATATTTTTTTTGATTTACTGCTGGGACTCGAGCGACTTGACATACTCGGGTTCCGTGGCCTTCCGCAAGCGAACGGCGCAGACTTTGTACTCGGGGATCTTCGACATCGGGTCCTGCGCGGCGATCGTGACGAGGTTGATGCTCTTGCCCCCGGCCCAGTGGTAGGGCACGAACACAACGTCGGGCCGGATCGTCGTGACGACCTGGCATCGAATGGTGATGTTTTCGCGTCGCGATTCGACCGTGACCCAGTCCTGATCCTTAATGCCGTGTTTGAGGGCGAGGACCGGGTGCAGCTCCAGAAGGGGTTCGGGATATTGATCCACCAAGGGGCCGATCCGCCGGGTCTGGTTCCCGCTCAGGAACTGGCTGACCACCCGGCCCGTGGTCAAGATCAAGGGGTAGTCCGCGTCCACATCCTCGGTCGGTGGCTCGGATTTCGCGACGTTGAAGTGGGCCTTGCCGTCCGGAAAGTAGAACGGTCCCGCCCCTTTGGCCACCGGATTCCATGACCCGGGTTCGAACAGCCGCGGGGTGCCCGGGTGATCGATCGGCTTGCCGTCGCGGTCGGTCGCTGGGCACGGCCAGAAGACGCCCATCCGCGACTCGATCTTCTCGTAGGTGATTCCGGAGTAGTCGACGACTCCGCCCGTCGACGCCTTGCGCAATTCGTCGAAGATTTCACGGGGTTGGGTGAACGAGAACCCGCGCTCGCGGCCCAGGGCCTTGGCGACGTCCTGGATGATTCGCCAGTCCTGTTTGGCGTCCCCCGGCGGGGTCACGGCCTGGTTGATCTTGATGACCCGTCCTTCGGTCGAGCAGACAACCCCTTCGTCCTCCTCATGCTGCGAGCCGGGCAGGACGACGTCGGCGAACCGGGCTGTCTCGCTCAGGAAGAAGTCGATGCCGACGACGAACTCGAGCTTTTCGAGCATCCGTTTGATGAACGTACTATCGGGGAGCGATACGACCGGGTTGAACGACCAGAACAAGAGGCCCTTGATCTCACCGGCGTCAACCTTGCGGAAGATCTCATAGCAGTCGACCCCCGCTCGAGGCATTTCCGGCTCGGCCATGTCCCAGATGCTGGCGACGAATTCGCGATGGCTCTGGTTCTCGATGTCACGACCGCCGGGGAGCTGGTCGCACTTCTGGCCGTGCTCGCGCCCCCCTTGGCCGTTCCCCTGGCCCGTGATCGTGCTGTACCCGCAGCCGGACCGGCCGATCCGTCCCGAGGCCAGCACGATGTTGATCGCCCCCAGGACGTTGATGACGCCGTGGCTGTGCTGCTCCATGCCGCGGGCGTGCATCAAGTAGCTGGTCTTCGCGGTGCCCCAGAGCTCGGCCGCTTGGCGGATCGCCTTCTCGGCAATCCCGGTCACCGTGGCCGTCAGCCGCGGGGTCCACTCCTTCACCGATTCGGCCACTGCCTCGAACCCGACGGTGTGGTTTCGAATGAACTCATGATCGAGCCAGTCATTCTCGATCATCAGGTGGAGGATACCGGCGTAGAGCGCGGCGTCGCGGCCTGGCTTGACGGGCAAGATCAGGTCGCAGGTCCGGGCGAGGGGTGTGATCCGAGGGTCGACATTGATGATCTTCGCCCCGTTTTCGCGGGCCTGCCAGATGTAGCTGGTGGTGATCGGAGCGCACTCGGCGACATTCGCGCCGCCGATCCAGATGACGTCGGCGAGCGGGATGTCCGACATCGGGTTGCCGGCCCGGTCGATGCCGAACGCCTTCTTGTTACCGACCCCCGCGCTCACCATGCAGAGTCGGCCGTTGTAGTCGATATGTTTGGTCTTGAGGCACATTCGGGCGAACTTGCCGAGGAGATAGCACTTCTCGGTCGTCATGCTCGCCCCTCCCAGGACGGCAAAGGCGTCGGGGCCGTACTGGTCTTGGATCCGCGCGATCTCCGACGCCACGCGCTGGATCGCCTCGTCGTAGCCGACCGACCGGAATCCCTCGGGCGACGATGCATCGCGGACATACGCGCTCGTCAGCCGGTCGTGGTGCGACCCTTGCAGGTAGCGCCGGACCCCCTTGGGGCAGAGCATTCCTTTGTTGAACGGAAATTCTTCCCAGGGCTCGAACCCGACGACGGCGTTGTCCTTGACCTTGAGCTGGATTCCACATTGTTGTCCGCAGAAGCAACAATGGGTTTTGATCAGTTCGTCCGGGTCGACACTCGTATCGACCTGTTGCCCGGTCGGGTAGGTCTTGAGCGGGCCGAATTTGGCAAGGAGTTCCGGCGTCAGCGGCGGTTCGACGGCCACGCGATCATCCCCCGTTGGACACCTGTTTCCAGAGTTGACCCTGAGCCAGAGCGAACATCTTGCGCCGGCAGGCTGGGCAGACGTGCTGATAGTGCCCGGTTCCGATTCCGGCTCCGGTCTGATTCGCCGTCTCGTACTTGTACCCGAGTTCACGCTCGACCGCGATCAAGTCCTCAATGTGGACCTTCGTGGCGAAGGGCGAGGCACAACGGACGCACACCGCCTGTTCACCCGCCTCGCCGGCGTCGCGGTAGAATTTGACCCCGAGTTGGGCGGGTCGCTGGAAGATGTGAAAGAATTTGCCGAACGGCAGCCACAACAGGGTGAAGATGACCGTGACCGCGTGGAGGATCGCCAGGAATTCGTATGCGTACCCCTTCATCCAGGTATAGCTGACCGCGAGCAAGAGGCCGGTGATGCTGACCGCGAAGAGGAGGAAGAGTGGCAGCAAGTCCTCGCGGAAGTTCTGAAGGGCGGCCGCCGCATGGTCGCGGATCCGGCGCTGGTAGGCCATCAGCACCCCCGGGATCACGAGCAATGAACACCAGACCAGGCCGTGGAACAAGAGATGGCCGAACAAGGATTCATGCGGGAAGTCGAACAGGCCGAAGCCAAAGACGTGAGTCCGATAGCGCGACAGGTCACCTGGCACGGTTTCGAAGTGGACCCACCCGAAGACCAAGGGAAACGTGATCGCGGCTGACCCGATGCAGCCCCACATGATCAGCATGTGGGCGAGACCGCGAGGCTTACTTCGTTTCCAGATAAACGCATTCAGGAGGAATACGCTTGTGAACCGTTTGATGAAATCGGTGAGCGTATCCCAGAGGTGGGCCGGTCGGCAGAACGCTTTCCACCCACGCCGCCAGTACATCCGGGTCGGGGGCCGCTGAAGCCACATCGAGTAGCGGTAGGCGACTCCAAAGGCGGCGAACAGGCTGGCGAACGTGTATCCGACCAGGGCCGCGTCGATATGCTTGAGGTTACGCGACCCCACCAGGATCGCGACGGCCAGGAGCCCCGCCGTGGTCAGCCCGGCGATGGCCGCTTTCCTCTGCTCAGGGGACATGGCGGTTCCCTCGCGACCGATCAGCGAGACGCGGCCGGAGGCGATCGGAACGACACCACCGCGGCCGATTCCGCGCCGACTCTACCCGTCCCCCACCATCCGGTCAACAACTCAGCGGCCTTGTCATATTTGGTGACGATCCCGCACTCGCCTGGTGATTTTCGCTCGCCTTACGGGCGAGCGAAACGGGCGAGGCGCAACGAGAAACCCGGCCCCTTTGGGTGGGGACCGGGTTCTCGATGGAAATCCGAAGCTCGGTCGATTACGCAGTCGTGTTCACGACCCGCGAGGCGAGTCCGCGGCGCCAGGCCGCGGCGCCGGTGATGGACAGGACGCCGAGGATGAACGCGAGAACCACGCCTTGCGATCCCCCTTCGACGAATCCATAGCTGTGGAGTCCGACGCCGAGCACGAAGTTGACGCCGTACCAGGCCATGACGACCGAGAGGAAGCAGACGACCGACGCGATGACCAGGCCGAACGTGTTGACCCAGCCGGCGAATCGACCGTGGAGCGGGATCAGGTAGACCAAAAGCGTGATCAAGGCCCAGACTTCCTTGGGGTCCCAGCCCCAGAACCGGCCCCATGAGTAGTCGGCCCAAACGCCTCCCAGGATCGTGCCGGCGGCAATCAGGAGGACGCCCACCTGCATGGTCCGGTAGATGAAGTTCGAGAGCGGCTTGATCTTGGCGGCCGTCGCTTGCATCGCCAGGCCGCGTGCATCAAGCTTCGGCCGGCTCAAGGCGGCCCGGGCGCGAATCTCGGCGACGGTCGGCTTGGTGGCGGTGGTCACCGATCCACGCTCCTCGACGGTCACGGTTTGCACCGAGGTCGCCGCGGGAGCCGCCGGAGCGACGCTCTCACCGGCGATTGCCGCCTCATCAAGCGTGGGCTGATCCCGGAACGTGGCCCGGGCGACCAATTCACCGAAGACGCCGCCCGCGCCGATGATCGTCATCGAGCCGCCCACGCCTGCAAGAGCCGAGCAGACGTTGAACAGCAGGTTGGCCCGGTCCAACGGCAGGTTCACGCCGAAGGCGCCGTAGGAGGCCGCCAGCCCGAACGATCCGAGCAGCAGCAACGGCAGGCCCGGAATCAAGGGGGCGCCGACCTCCATGATCGCGGGGGAGCGACGATAGGTGGCGGTCAGGTAGTAGAAGGTCGCGATCATCCCGAGACCCATCGCCAGGGCGAAGGCCGCGTAGCTCGAAACCTCGGTCAAGACGTGGATCGTCAGCCAGTAGTTGCTCCGCAAGACCGGCTGGAGGCTATGGATCCCCGGGTCGAGCAGGGGCACGTTCGCCGCCAGTAGCGTTCCGAAGAGGGCCACGCCCGAACCGGCCAGCGCCGCGAAGGTCTTCCGGAAGATCGCCTCGAAGACGACCGCCAAGACGGCCGACACCAGCGAGACCCAGATCACGGTCTCATACATGTTGGTGACCGGCGCCCAGCCCGAGATTCGCACCCGCATCGAGAAGCCGAGGACCTCAAGCGCGATCCCGGCCAGCAGGCAGACGATTCCGGACCAGTAGACGATCGAGCCGAGCTGCCAGAACGGAGCCCGCTCGCGTTCGCGGTTCGACGAGAATCCGAGGCTCACCGCCAAGAGGGCCAAGGCCAAACCGTAGCCGTAAGGAGCCCTGAAGAACGGGTTCGTCTCGTTGAAGTGGGCCTCGAGGTCCATCGCCTTGGTGGTCGGGTAGTTGGACCCGTTCACCTGCTGGCCGAGGGCCCGAGCGGCGGCGAGCAGCGCGGCTCCGTTTGACTTCGGAGCGGCTCCCGGAGCCGATTCTTCGGCCTGTTCCATCGCCCGGAAACTGGCCAGGAACGCTTCGGTCTCCTTGGCGGGGAAGCCGGCCTTGGTCAGATCCTCGGCCTTGGTCTCGAGGAAGACCCGGAGCGGGATCCAGACCGAGTTCTCTTTGAGCCAGGCTGTGAAGTTGGCGTCGAACTCGGGGTCCTTGCCCGGATCCTTCCAGTCTTCGCGAGGAATGTCCTTGTAGTAAGTCAAAAGGACGTTCGCGGAGTCGAGCTCGAGCGGAGAAAGGCCTTCGACCCCTTGCCGTTCCCTCGCCTTTTCAAAGGCGGCGCCGCAGTAGGCCAGATAGGTCGGATTGTTCGGGCGGGGCATGACGAGCATCGGCTCGACCGAGCTGATCGTGCGGTCGCGAAGCGCCTGGTAATGGACGAGCCGCGTGCCGACTTCAATGGCGCGTTTCTCGACGTCGGTGAGCTTGGGGCCGTCGTAACTCATGTTCGACTCGCTCTTGCTCTTGCGATCGGCCAGGTCGCGGAACCAGGTAAAGAAGTCGAGGGTCTGCCCCTCCACCTTCACCCGAGCCGACTCGAGTTGGCGCGGGGTGAGCCACTTGTGGGCTTCGCCCAGCTCGTCGGCGAGCGTCTCGACCGCCTTACGGTCCTCATTCGAGAGGGTCGCCTGGCGGGCGAAGTTCCGCAAGTCGACCGCGTCGAGGTCCTTGCGAGCGGCGAGCGCCTTCGCCTTAGTCCGGTCGCCATCCTTCGTATTCGGCTGGTTGACAATCGCGGCCAATCGCGCCTCGATGGAGTCGGCGAGCAAGAGCCGCTTGAGCGGGATGTATTCGACAAGGATGATCGGCTGATCGTCCCAGAACTCGGGGCGAACCGACCAGTTGAACAGGGCGGCGACCGGTCCCCAGGTGGCGATGACTTGGTCATCGGCGCCGAGGATCTTGATCGTTTCGCGGCCGAAAATTTGCTTGACCTCTTCGCGGGCCAAGGTATCGAGCGGTTTCTTCCGCCCTTCGTGCATGACGGGCAGCTTGGCGAGGTCGACGTAGGCCGGCCCCTTGCCAAGCGCCTTGGGGGCCTCCGCCCCTGGTGCCGGCGTCTCGAGAGCGAGCGCCAGGGGGAGGCAAAGCAGGAGCCACCCGTATCGTTTCATGTTCATCTCCCGGCTCGGAAAGTCTTGGTCTGATCGATCGTCGGGGCGCGTCACGGGTGAGGGAAACGAATCCGAGACCCTGATCTCAGGAGTTCAGGAGTGTGGCGGCCCGACGTTTTACGGTGATCTCACTCGGGCTACAGCGTCTCGTCCGACTCCGATACCACTTCCACGTCGTTCGCCACGGGCGAGTGCTCGCCTGGTTTGGCCTTGGCCCGGGCTTTGGCCTCGGCCAGGGCACGCTCGCGTTTGCCGCCGTCGGAGAAGAGGCCGGCCCGCATGTAGAACTGAACGAATGCCCCCATGACGATCAGCAGGCAGCCGAGATACTTGATCGAGCGGCCCGGGTCGATGCCGACCTGGAAGATCGACTGGAACCGGCCCGTCTCTCGTCCGGTGTGCGGGTCTTGCTCGCGAGCATAGCTCGCCTGGTAGAAGGTGTAACCGCGATGCGTCATCGGCTCGTTCATCGAGATCGTGTGGGGTTTGTTCTTGATCGCCATCGTGTCGTCGGAGAGCCGAACCTTGCTCGTAAAGCTCGACGCCTGCTGCGTGCCGGGGTCGAACTCCACCTTGAAGTCATCGAGCTTGAGCGAGAACGCCAGCGGCTTCCGGTCGACGTCGTAGACCACGTCGTAATCACCGTCGGGGAATGAGACCCGCTGGGGGACCGGTTCAAGCGTGGGGGAGCGGCGGATCCAGAACTCCTTGGTGGTCGGTCGGTCGCCGTTCTTGACCGTCATCGCCACGAGGCTGGCGGCCAGGCCGTTGCTCTGCTGCCCCTTGGGGAGGACGATCGGCTCGCAGACCTGTTCCTCGCGGCCCCCGGTGAGATAGTCTTCCACCTCGAACGAGATGGTCATGGGCATGCCCGGGTTGCCGCCGAAGGCCACGATTTCCTTGTTCTTGGCCAGGGGACCAACTCCGCGCACCTCGGCGACCGCGCCCTTACCTCGGCCGAAGATCCGGTGGTAAAGGGTTCCTTGGGGCGTCCCCAGGATCTCGATCAGCCCGAGCCGGCCGGCCGCCTTGTCGAGTGTCGGGGGGAGGAAGTAGCTGATCTCCGCCAACGGCTCCTTGGAGAGCTCGGGTTTGTCGGGGTTCGGGATCAGGCTGGGGACCATCGGCATCAGCGCCCAGCCGTAATAGTCGGCCTCGGGACCATCGCCCCGCTTGATCTTGAAGTGGGCCACCGGGATGTCGGGATCGCCCAGCAAGTCATCGAGCCCGGCCGGAATCAGGGTCGCCCCTTTGAACGTGACGATCAGGTCGCTATCGGGCAACGTGACGGTTTTGTCCTTCTGGTCCTCGAGCTTCCATTCATACGTTTTCGCCTGGTTCGCCTTGTCGCGATAGCGGAAGCGAGCGATCCCGCTCGGTCCCGAGTCTTTGGGCGGATTCAGGAAGTCTTCGACCAGCTCCGGGCGATCGACGTAGGTGAACGCGATCGTTGCGGGCCCTTGGCGCTTGACCACCCGGTTCAGGCGTTTGAAGACCTGGATCAGCTTGTCGTCGGTGGGCGTGATCCAACGGTCCTCGCCCTGGCCGGATCCGAACGCGTCCATCGGCCGTACCTGCCCGGGGGCTTTGGCTTGCACGCGGACCTTGACCATTGGAATGCCGGCGGGGTCGGCGACGTGGGCGGTCGTCCAGGCCGAGGCCGGGATGTGCGACTTGACCACGAACTTGATCGGATCTTGGGGACTGGTGAGCACCTCACCGTCGTCCTTCCGGGCATCGAACATGCCGGCGGTCAGGGTGCTCGCAACCGACCCGACCACGCTCCGAGGCCGAGGACTCCCCGGCCCCCAGGCGAAGTTGCCCGGTCGGAACGGGAGGCGGTATTCCTCGTCGGTCGGCTTCTTGGTTTCGGGGTCGATCGGCCAGACCCGGATGACCGGATAGTCGATCCGGACGAGCTCTTGCCGGGATTGCCCCTCGACCATGCCGACCTGTCCTTCGTCGGCGGTTTTGAGGCTATAAAAGGAACCGGCCAACAAGGTCAAGAGACCCACGTGAGTGATCACGAAGCCGGTTTGCCGTTTTTTCCAGGGGAACCGAATCAAGGCTGCGCAGAGGATGTTTGCCCCTAAGAAGGCGAGCAGGACGGCGAACCACTTGGTCTGGTAGATCCATTCCTGCACCGCGCTGGCGCCGTACCAGGACTCGAAGAAGGTGGCGTAGGCCAGGACCGACGCCAGGCTCGCCAGGCTGAAGACCGCGAGCTTGAGCGAGGCCAGGAATCGATAGATGGCGTCGAAGACGCCGAGGATGCCGCCCACCACCCCGGATCGTGAGTCAACAGGATGAGAGGGAGACGAAGGATTCTTCTTCGTGGCGGTCGCCATGATAGACACCTAGGGGAGGGCAAAGGCGCGGAAGGAGGGTGGGACCGGGGGTGGGGCAAACGGCCCGACGTCGCTGCACGCCTCAATTCCGTCATTGTAGCCTGATCCACGCTGGCGGGCCAAGTCACGGCCCTGGTCCAGGCATGGGCGACACCAAGTGACGACTGACGAGTCCGGGCCGTCGGCAGCGTTCGGCACTCTCGGACTGAAGGTCCCACTTTATTCTAATGGCGATTCCGGCGCAGAGAAATCGGTCTTTTTTCGGGACCGGGCAATTCTTGTCGCTCAGCCCGATCAAAAGGGGGGCGTGCCGACCCGATTCAGGAATACCGAAAGGTCTGATCCCACTGCCGGTCGAGGGCGATCAGGGCGTTCTCGATCGGGACGGCCCGTAACGCTCCGGAGGGCTCGCGGAACGCGAGACCGAGCCGGAAAAGCTTGTCGAGGGCGTCGTTCACCTCGAAATTGATTTCGACGCCGGTTTTGAGCGTCAGATAGCGTTCGATCCGGGCGTCGAGCTCGGCTTCGGTCAGGGTCAGGGGGGTGGGGGCCTGGGCCGATCTCCAGAGGAAGAAGTAGGCGAGCATGGCCTCCTTGTATTCCTCGTCCTCCGCCGAGTCGATCATCCGGGTGAGGACGCTGGCGTTGTTGGCCAGAGTTAAATAATAGAGTCTGTTGATCATCGCACTGAGGTGTTTCGCCCTGGCGCGGTGGAACCCGAAAAACGAGTTGATCCCCGCGCTGATCGGCGCAATCATGAGCCCCCCCATCACGCCCCACGGCAAGAAGGCCAACGAGAAGAGGCGATAGCCGACGGCTGCAAAGATTTTCATGGCCAGGGTCGGGAGGCCCACGACGAGCGGCGAGGCAATTTGCGCCTTGTCGATCCATCGCATGCGAACCTTGGTCCCCTGTTCGGGGAGATGCATTTCCATGTCGACGTGCGGCACGTCCTTGAACATCCGCAAGTAGAGTACGTCGGAGCGGACGTGGGGACCTAACTTCAACCCTGGCTTGAATTTCAAGGCGACGACGAGACGTTGGTACGCGTCGAGATGCACGGTACGCTTGCGGAACCGGGTCCGGGCCGACCTGGCGTCTCGACTGATCCGTGTGTACCCGCGAACCCAGACCTTGAGATGCTCGAAGAGCGTAAAGTCCGGGACATAGGTCAGTCCCTTCTCATTTGGCGCCCGGATTGCCTGCTCGATCATCTCCAGGTCGAGGGCGCTGTAGTTGGCCCGCGTCAGGGCGTCTTCCAGAGCGCGAAGGAAGGTTTCGTCCGAGTTCGGGTCGACCTGGATCGAGTGGTCCTTGAGATTCACATAGTCCGAGTCGGGGTCGAGGGGAGCGTACCGCTCCTTCAAGTGCTGGAGCTTGTTGTAAAACTCACTGTGGAAGGTGGCGCCGAGAATCGCTCCCAGGGCGGCGAGCTGCTGCCGTTCCAGGTCCGAGAGGTCGGGTTCGGCGATGAGGAGCCGGGTGAGATCCCCCTGGCGAATCGGCAGCGAGCGCTCTCGGTCGTCGAGGCCGGGGAGCTGGTAGGCGATTTCCGGGGGCGATTTGAAGTCCGCCTCGGCTTCAGAATCGAGGGGCACCGGTTGTTGGTCGGGACTGTCTTCATCCTCGGGTTGCGGAGGAAAGGCCGCGTCGACCAGCTTCTCGAGAGTCGACTCCTCCTCCTCTCCCACCTCGACCGCTTCGGGCAGAGGGGTGAGCACCGTTTCGGCGATCAGCCTGGTTCGTGATTCTTCCCCCAACAAGGCGGGCGAATCGTCCTCGGAAGGGGCGTCGCTCGAGGGAAGTCTGGTGGGCATGGCGGTCGGCTTGCTCGTCCGGGATGGAGAACGCGCGGGAAGTAGGTCAGAGGCCCGAATGGCCGAGATGATCAGGTCTCGGGACTCGAAACCGTTGGTACTTCGGCGGCAGGATCCGCGACTGCAAGTTCGGATTATACACGACCCCAGCTCGAGAAAGCGCCTCTCTCCGCTCCCTTTGTTTCCGAGAGTGCCGTGGCCTTGAACCTCGGACGCGCACTCCGGGCGCAAGGAACCGCGGCGCTCGCCTTGGCCTTCGTTAGGAGGGGCCAAGGCGTCGCGCCGCGGATTGTGGACCCGCTTGGCGGGGTCAGTCGGCCGTCTTGATTTCGAGGTCCTTGTAGCGGACCTCCATCGGTTCGCCGGTGTGGACCTGGAGGGCGATGATCCCTTCCTTCGCAAACTTCGGGTCGACGCGATCGATCACGCGGGTGCCGTTGATGTCGATCGTGACATGATCCCCCTTGGCCGAGATCACGAAGTCGTTCCAGTCGTTCTTCTTGATCAGGGCTTCAGCCTTCTCTTTGTCGAATTGTTCAAGGATCCCTCGACCCCGCTCCTCATAGAGCAGGCCCCAGTAACCGTTGGCCACGTCGGCCTGCGGTCCGCTCACGGCGCCGTCGTCGGCGCGCTTGCTGCGGAACTGAATTCCGGAGTTGTGATTGCGGAGCTTGACCTTGGCCTTGAGCACGAAGTCGCCGTAGGGCTTCTCGGTGACGAGGAACTCGTTCTTCTTGAGATTCCCTTTGGTGCGGCCGACGATCTCGCCATTCTCGACACTGAAGAGGGTCTTGTCGGCGGGGGTCACCCATCCGCTCAGGTCTTTGCCGTTGAAGAGAGCCTTGAATTCCCCGTCGGCGGCCCCGGCCGAAGTCGCCGCGAGCGTCAAAGCAACAGCCAACCCGAGTGTGGTTCGTATCATCAGCAGCTTCTCCCTTTTTTTTGAGTTTCTCGAGCGTCTCGTGGAACGCGGACCCGTTTGCGTCGCCTTTGGGTCCAGCAACCGCACGATTCTGACCAGGCTGGTGGAGTGGGTCAATTGCCGCGCGTCCGGGGCGGATCGTTTCGAACCGCGAGCTCGATCTCGATCGCCCGAGCCGCCGGGAACGATTGAGGCGTCTGGCGGGTGGCGACCTGGGAGACTAGAATCGGGCACGATGCCCGCAGCCGAAACGCAACCAGGATGCCCCGATGCCCTTCTTGGATGACCTCCGCCAGTACGGCCCGGATGCCACGTACTCGATGACTCTGGCGGAATCACGAGCCTACTGCGCCCGCCTGACCGCTTCGCACTACGAGAATTTCAGCGTGGTGACCTGGCTCACCCCGCGCCGGCTCCGCCCGGCCTTTCAAAGCATCTATGCCTTCTGCCGCTGGTCGGACGACCTCGGCGACGAGATCGGCGATCGCCAAAAGTCGCGCGAACTGCTTGCCTGGTGGCGGGGTGAACTGCGGGGAATGTATGAGGGGAGCGTGCCCGCGCGTCACCCCGTGATGCAAACACTCCGAGAGACAGTCGCGGAGTTTTCGATCCCGATCGAGCCGTTCGAGGCCTTGATCTCGGCCTTCGAGCAGGATCAGGACCTCACTGACTACCCAACCTATGACCAGTTGCTCGACTATTGCACCCGATCCGCCAACCCGGTCGGGCATCTGATGCTCTACCTGGCCCGGTCGTTCGACGCTGAGAACGTCCGACTCTCCGACATGACCTGCACCGGCTTGCAACTGGCGAACTTCTGGCAGGACGTGGCACGCGACCTGGCCATCGGCCGGATCTATCTGCCGCGCGAGGATCGCCAGCGGTTTGGTTACTCCGACGCCGCCTTGCATGAACTCAAGTTCACGCCCGAGTTTGCGGCCCTCCTGAAATTCGAGGTCGATCGGGCGCGTGCCTTGCTCGAAGGTGGGCACCGGCTGGCGCTCTTGCTGCCGCGTGACATTGCGGTGGATGTTGACCTGTTCTCGCGAGGCGGGCTGGCAATCCTCGATCGGATCGAAGGGCAAGGCTTCGACGTGCTGACGAGCCGGCCCCGATTGGGTAAGCTCGCGAAGTTCGGCTTGCTCGCGCGTGCCTTGTTCTGTCGCCCGAGCCCCGTGACGCCACGCCCGACCAAGCTCGATCACGCTGCACGGTCGATGGGGGGAAGCCATCGAATCCCGACCGGCCAAGGAGGGACTCGGCCATGAATGATGCACTCCGGGCCAGCTATCGATTCTGTGGCGCCCTGTCACGCAAGGAAGCAAAGAACTTCTATTACAGCTTCCTCGTGCTCCCCGCGCCGCTCCGTCGGTCGATGTGTGCACTCTACGCGTTCCTGAGGCACACTGACGACCTGGCCGACGAACCGGCCCCCGCGCTCGAGCAGCGTGCGCGGCTCGACGCCTGGCGACGGAGCGTCGATCAGGCACTCACGGGCGGCGCGGCGATCTGCTGGCCGGGCCTGCCCGCCCTGGTCGACACGGTGGAGCGGCACACGATCCCCCGGCGCTATCTCGACGAGGTCATCGATGGCGTCGAGATCGATCTCGACCCTCGTCCGTTTGCGACCTTTGAGGATCTCCACGGCTATTGCTATCGGGTGGCCTCGGTCGTCGGTCTGAGCTGTATCCATATCTGGGGATACCGCTCGGACGGGGGGCGCGCCGAAGAACTGGCCGAGGCGTGCGGTGTGGCCTTGCAACTGACCAACATCCTCCGCGACGTGCGCGAGGATGCGACCCGTGGGCGGATCTATCTTCCCCAGGAAGACCTCGATCGGTTTGGCGTGCTTCCTGAAGACCTGGTCGCCGACCGAACCAGCGATCGACTGCGGAGCCTGCTCGCGTTCGAGGCGCAACGCGCCTACGAGTACTATGAAAAGGGCGCCGACCTCGACCACTTGATCGAGCCGGTAGGGCGGCCGGTGCATCGCACGATCGTCGGGATCTATCGCCGGCTGCTCGATGAAATCGTCAGTCGCCGCTACGAGGTCCTGGCCAGTCGGGTTTCGCTCTCCCCCTGGCGCAAGGCCGCGATTACGGTTCGCTCGTTCTCGGGCCGTTTCGAGCGTTCGGAACCAAGCCGAGCGGAGGTCCCGCGGTGTTGAACTCGTCTCAGGCGCCGACCTATGCCCCCGCTCCTCCCCACGTCCTGATCGTCGGCGGCGGCCTCGCGGGCCTTGCGGCGGCCACGGCCCTGGCCGGTCACGACGTCAGGATCAGCGTGATCGAGAGCCGTCCCCGGCTGGGAGGCCGGGCGAGCTCGTTCGTTGACCCGGCGACCGGCGAGTCGGTCGATAACTGTCAACACGTCACCATGACCTGCTGTACGAACCTGACCGACTTCTGCCGACGTGTCAATATCCATGAACTCTTTCGGCGCGAGGAGGCGATCGTCTTTCTCAGCCCGGAGGGGCGAATCTCGAGGCTCCGCGCCGGCCTCCTGCCCGCGCCTTTTCATCTCGCCGGAAGCTTTTTGCGGGCCAATTACCTGCGGTGGAGCGAGAAGCTGCGCGTCGCGTACGGCCTGGCCTGTCTCCGATCGAGCCGCGACGATCGACCCGGCGAGTCGTTCGCCGACTGGCTCCTCAGGCACGGACAGACCATCCGGACGATCAACCTCTACTGGGCGACCGTTCTGGTCTCTGCGCTCAATGAGCGGCTCGAGCAGATGGATGTGGGCCATGCCCGCAAAATCTTCATCGACGGCTTCCTTCGCAATCGCGCTGGTTTCCAGATGGAGATTCCCCTCGTCCCGCTCGGGGAACTCTACGGGACCAGGCTCGAAACCTGGCTGCGGGACCACGATGTCACCGTTCGATTGACGACCGGCGTGCGCGCGGTGAAAATGGATTCTGAGGGGGAGATCCGGGGCGTGACTCTCCGTTCGGGGGAGTCGATCGACGCCGACTTCGTCGTCATGGCCGTGCCGTTCGATCGCGTTCGAGCGCTGCTGCCGGACGACCTTCTGGCGAAGCTCCCCGCGCTCACCTCGCTGGATGTCCTCCAGGCGTCCCCGATCACAGGGGTCCATCTCTGGTTTGACCGCTCGGTCTGCCCTTTTGACCACGTCGTGACCGTCGGCCGCTTGATCCAATGGGTCTTTAATCACACGGCGATCCAAGGTCGTTCCGCGACCGGGGAAGGAGGGGAGTATCTGCAGCTCGTCATCAGCGCATCGTACGATCTTCTGGCTCTGGACAAGGCCGCGATCCTCGACGCCGTGATGAAGGAACTCGCCGAAATCTGGCCGGCGACCCGAGAGGCGACCTTGGTTCGTTCTTGGGTCGTGACCGAACATGGGGCCACGTTCGCGGTCAGGCCGGGTGTCGAAGCCCATCGGCCGTTGCAGCGGACCCCCATCGACGGGCTCTTTCTGGCAGGCGACTGGACCGATACGGGCTGGCCGGCCACGATGGAAGGGGCGGTAAGAAGCGGCTATCGGACCGCCGAAGGAATCCTTGAGGATCTGGGTCGACCCACCGCGCTCGTGGCTCCCGACCTTGCGACCGAACCCATGGCGGGCTGGTTGCTGGGGTTGAACGCGGATCGGGGGCAAGCCGGTGACTCGCAAACGCGGGATCGGCCCACTTCGTCTCGACTTGGCAGTCCCGCGGCCCGTGCTTCCGGAAGCGCGGGGCCAGTGGGGAGGGCTTGACCCGGAATGAAGGATGGCTGACGTGGTAGTCGCTCGAACACCCGAGGTATGCTAAAATCCTTCCCGTCGGGGCGGATCTCTGACGCCGGCCGGTGAGGGACAAGGAGGGCGGCTCGCAATGGGAGTGAACATCGTCCTGGCCGATGATGAACCCGATCTCAGGGCGATCTACTCCACCTGCCTTCGCGCCGCGGGGCACGAGGTTTGGGAGGCGTGCGACGGTGAGGAAGCGATCGTCCTGGTGATGGATCGAAAGCCGGCGCTCTTGATTCTCGACGTCTGGATGCCCAAGCTCAACGGCTTCGAGGTGCTCGAGCGGTTGCGGGAGGAATCCGACTCCTCCAACCTCAAGGTCGTGATGCTCTCGAACCTCGGCGATTCGGACACCCGGCTCGAAAGCTTTGCGGTCGGGGTGACGGATTATTGGGTCAAGGGACTCTCGCTCACCGACCTTCAGGAACGCGTCGAGCGGATCCTGGCTGACATGGAACTCACGACCGACCCAGGCTGAGAAGGGGGAGGCGTGATCCGCCGTCCCGACATGAACGTCGACTACCAAGATCGTCTCGACTTCCTTTACGGCCGCCTCAACTATGAGTGGCTGGGCATGCCGAAGCTTACCGAGGAGCTCCGTCTCGGACGGATGCGAAAGCTGCTTCGGCTGCTCGGCGACCCGCACGAGTCGCTCCGGATCATCCACGTCGCCGGGACCAAAGGGAAAGGGTCGACCTCGGTGATGATCGCCGCGGCGCTCTCGGCCTCGGGCCTGCGCACCGGCCTCTTCTGCTCGCCTCACCTTCATCGCCTGGAAGAGCGATTCAGCGTCGACGGCGAAGCCGCGACTGCCGACGAGCTGATCGCCCTCACGGATGCGGTTCGCCCCGCCGTGGAAACGCTTGATGCGGTCTGCGCCGATAGTCGGTATCGTGGTCCCACCTTTTTCGAAATCACGACCGCGATGGGTCTGCTCCACTTCCAGAGAAAGCAGACGGGGGCGGTGGTCCTCGAGGTTGGGATGGGAGGACGGCTCGACTCGACGAACGTGGTTCATCCCGAGCTCGCCGTGATCACGACGATCTCGTTCGACCATATCCGCCAGCTCGGCACGACCCTGGGCGCCATCGCCACCGAAAAGGCGGGGATTCTGAAGCGCGACTGCCCTGCGATCAGTGGTGTCACCGCGCCGGAAGCCCGCGACGCGATTCGGCACGTGGCGGCGCAACGCCGCTGCCATTTACGCGAGCTCGATTGTGATTTCCGCTATCAATACACCCCACCGGGGACTCCCCTGACCCGCCCGACCGCAGGCCGCGTTCATGTAAATACCTGGCGAACCGACTGGGGGGAGATCGAGCTCCCGCTCCTGGGGCCTCATCAGGCAGGCAACGTCGCCGTGGCCCTGGCCAGTCTCGACGTTTTGGCCGAACGGGGATGGAACGTGGGACGTGACGCGGTGGTCCGCGGCTTCGCGTCGTTACGTTGGCCTGCGCGAGTCGAAGTGCTCGGTGAAGCTCCCTGGCTGGTGGTCGATAGCTCGCACAACGTTGCGTCCGCCGAGGCGCTGGCGTCGACCTTGCAAGTCTGTTTTCCGACCACAAGGCGCACCTTGATCTTCGGCACGAGCCGGGACAAAGACCTGCGGGGTCAGCTCCAGGCCCTCTTGCCTCTCTTCGATCAAGTGATCGTCACCCGTTACCTTGAGAATCCGCGCTCCGTGGCCCCCGAAGAGATTGCGCGCACCATTGAGGAACTCGACGGCCGTGTGGCGCTCGCGACAGCCGACCCTGCCGAGGCCCTCGCCTTGGCGCGGCAGCGGACCGGGCCTGACGGCCTGATCTGCGTGACCGGTTCGCTTTTCCTGGCCGCGGAAGCGCGAGCCCTGATCTTGAACGAAGAAGGCGCCCCGGCAGTTGGTCAGATTCTGGCGTGAGCCGAAGATGGTGGGTTGTGCCTTTCCTACAAAACAGAAAATGCTGATTTGAATTCTTTTGTTAGGGTGGGCACGGCCCACCATGGAATCCACTCTGGCTTGGAAAAGGTGGTGCAATGTCTGGTTGGGCCTGGCTGAGAATTGGCGCGATCTCGGGGTTTCTCTCGGTCGCCCTCGGGGCTTTTGGGGCTCACTCGCTGCGCGATCGCTTCAAGGTTGAGGAGAGCGACTCATTTGAGGCGCGAACGAGTAAGCATCGCATGATCGAGAACTTTGAGACCGCCGCGCGATACCAGATGTATCATGCGTTGGCGATCGGCGCGGTCGCCTTGCTGGCGATTCATGGGAGAACGGGCGGCGCGGTTTCGGTGGCGGGCTGGGCGTTTCTGGTGGGGACGCTCCTCTTTTCGGGGAGCCTCTACATCTTGGTGCTCTCAGGTCAGAGATGGCTCGGGGCGATCACCCCGCTCGGTGGGCTCAGCTTCCTCGTGGGCTGGCTGGCCCTCGCCGTGGCGGCCAGCGGACCTTCGCGTCCTTAAATAGGCACACCGTCGCCCAGTCGTGACTTGATCGATCCTGCGTTTGTTTCGATCCCTCCTCATTCATTACGGGTCGGGCATGTCTACTTATATTGTGACGGTCACGGCGGTCGATCGGGTTGGGATTGTCTATTCGGTGGCGGGGACCCTGCGCGATCAAGGGGGGAATATCCTCGAGCTCAGCCAGACGGTCATGCGCGGTTGTTTCACCATCATCCTTGCCGTGGAGTTTCCCGATCCGCGCACACCCCATCAGTTGGCCGAGATCATCGCCGAGCGCGGCAAGCGGTTCGACCTGACGGTCGCCGTGATCGAGATGAAGCAAGAGGCGTTGGAGCCGCCGGTCCCAAACGGCGAGCGGTTCATCTTGACGGTGCTCGGTGGCGATGGGATCGGCAACATCCACGGGATCGCCGGTTGCCTTGCCGCGAACGGGGTGAACATCGTCGACCTGCACGCGCGGGTAGACGGCACTCGGTTCTCGTTGATCATGGAGGCGTTCCTCCCGCCCGATCTCTCGCCCAGCACGGTTCGGGCCGAGCTCGAGCGGTTCGGCCGCGACCATGGTCTGGAAGCCTACGTTCAGCACGAAAACATTTTTCTGGCAACCAGTGAGCCCAGCCCCGTACGCGTCGGGCCGGCCTGGAAACTGCAAGGAGACGCCGTTGCACCGCACTGAGGACGTCCTGTCCACTCTCGGCATGATCCGCCAGCACAAGCTCGACGTGCGGACGGTGACCATGGGCATCGACCTTCAGCCGTGCGCCTCGCCCGACATCTCGGTCCTCTGTGGCCGGATCCGCGAGCGGCTGCTCCGGTTCGCGGGCCGGCTCCGCGCCGTCTGCCTTGAAGTCGAAGGGCGGTACGGGATCCCGATCGTCAATCGCCGGATCGCCGTCAGCCCGATCGCGTCGGTGGCCGCCGGGCATACGGCCGAAGGTTATCTCGCGGTGGCCAGGACGCTCGACGCGGTCGCCGCCGAAGTGGAGGTCGACCTGGTCGGTGGGTTCACCGCACTGGTTCAGAAGGGCACGACCGAAGGAGATCGCCGCCTGATCGAAGCGCTTCCCGAGGTCCTTTCGACCACCCAACGCGTCTGTGCCTCGGTCAACGTCGGCACGACGGCGGCCGGGATCAACATGGATGCCATCCTCGCGCTGGGGCATGTTCTCAAAGACACCGCCGAACGCACCCGCGATCATGACGGGTTCGGCTGCGCCAAGCTCGTCATTTTCGGCAACGCGCCGACCGATAACCCGTTCATGGCGGGCGCGTTTCACGGAGTGGGGGAGCCTGACTGCGTGATCAATATCGGGGTGAGCGGCCCCGGGGTCGTCAAAGCGGGTATCGAAGACTTGCTTGCTCATTCGTCGACGCGATTGACCTTGGGGGAGATCGCCGAGGAGATCAAGAGCACGGCCTTCCGGGTCACGAGGGTCGGTGAGTTGATCGGCCGCGAGGTCGCCTCGCGACTCGGGGTCCCGTTCGGGATCGTCGACCTGTCCCTGGCCCCCACGCCGCAGGTCGGCGACAGTGTCGGGGAAATCCTCCAGGCGATGGGCGTGGTCCGGATCGGTGCGCCGGGCTCGACCGCGGCCTTGGCCCTCTTGAACGATGCGGTCAAGAAGGGGGGAAGCTTCGCCTCCTCGTCAGTTGGCGGCCTCTCCGGCGCGTTCGTGGCCGTCAGCGAGGACTCCGCCTTGGCCAAAGCGGTCGAGGTCGGAGACCTGACCTTGGCCAAGCTCGAGGCGATGACGGCCGTCTGCTCGGTCGGCCTCGACATGATCGCCGTCCCGGGCGACACCGACGCCGAGACCCTTGCCGCGCTCATTGCCGACGAGGTCGCGATCGGCGTCATCAACCACAAGACGACCGCCGTCCGGGTGATCCCGGTGCCCGGCAAGGTCGCGGGAGAACGCGCCGTGTTCGGCGGCCTCTTCGGCGAGATGGCGATCTTGCCGATCCACGCCGCCGGCGGAAGCACCGCATTCGTCCGCCACGGCGGCCGGATCCCCGCCCCGTTGTCAAGCCTGCGGAATTAGAGCGGTTTTCCTTTGCATTGCGCACAGCGGAGGAAAAAGGGGACTGGCTCCCGGCCCCTGAGCCCTTGAATCTCGCCGAACGCTTTGGAGGCCGGGTGCCTGTCCCCTTTTTCCGTGCGCCAGCCGGTCGCGAACCGCTCTAGAACTGGTGATTGCAGCCTATCGATGGTTGCGCATGTAATCGCATGGTTGTGGTTTTGCCAGCCGCCCGCGGGAACGCTCGTCAGCGAGGTCATGCCGTCCTTGCCAGCACCGGAGGGGCGACTGTCAACCGCTTAGTCCGGCGCTGACGGTCGCCCCTCCTTCGTGCAATCAAAGAGTTGTGATTTGAACTTGTCTTGATGTTATTGGTTTTGCGCCGGGCGAGGAGCAGGCGTCTCTCTGGGCTGCAAACGCAACGGAATGAGTGCCCGCAACCGGGGTTCTCGCAGGTAGAGACTGCCCCAGATGATCGCGCTGAAGAGGCACGTGAACACGATCGGGAAGACCGGGCCGCCTATCATACGGACGTGAGTCCAGGTCGCGCCGCCAAGATAGCCGGTGAGCAGAATGGCTCCCAGGACCGAAGTTTGCGGGATCAGATAGATGAGCGTCGCCACGATCAGGACGATCCCGATTCCAGGGATCACCCGTTCGGGGACCTGGAGCTCGGTCGACGCCTTGACGACGGGAGCCACCATCATCACTTTCGCGCCGCCGTCGAAGAGCAGGAACAGGACCACGAGACCGGTCAGGAACCGGCCGGCGTAGCGCGTTGTCATTGAATTACGCGCGGGTTCCGCCTCGGCTTGCATGAGTAAAATCCTTTTAAATGGGTGTCATTAATTGTGGTCATGTGTGTAGATATCAGTTGTTTTTCGGGAGACCGTAGAGCTCCAGGATCGGTCGGATCTCGACGGTGCCCACGCGGGCGCCCGGGATTCGGCCGGCGATCTCGATCGCCTCGTCGAGATCGGTCGCCTCGATCAGGAAGTAGCCGCCGAGTTGTTCACGCGTTTCCGCGAACGGGCCGTCGGTGATGAGTCGTTTTCCGTCGCGAACCCGAACGCTGGTCGCCGTGGAGACCAGATGCAGCGGCGAAGCGCCCAGGTACTGCCCGTTCGCGTGCAGTTGCCGGGTCAACTCGATCGACTCGGCGTAGCACTTTTCCCGCTCGCCCTCGGTCCACGCGTTCTCGTTGCTATAGATGAGCAGCATGTATTTCATGGTCGGTCTCCCGGATTGAGGTTGCCGAGTACGGAGGATTATCGCTTGCGACGGTAATGAGCCGTCATGAACTGATTCCAGGTGCCGTCTTCGCCGAGAACTCGCGACGTCATGACCCGGTGGTCGTCGTCGACGAACTCGATACTGTCCTTGTACTTGGCCGTGTTCTGGCCGCTGAAGTCGGGACCGTCGGCGTCGAGCGTGAGCACCTTTTCGGCCGCGTCGAGCGATCCGTTGTAGATCCAGAGATGCGACATCATTGAGGCGACGAAAGTCCCCACATAACGCTGGCTCCGCGGGTCGTAGCCGATCGTCATGATGGACTTTGCGGCGCCGCCGCCCGGCATCTCGCCTTCACCTTCGGCGACGATCCAGAGCCCGCCCAGCGACCGGACGACTTCGACCCCGTGCGACTTCATCACCGGCTGATCCGGTCCCATAATGCATTCGGATTCGCTGGACCACTCGCCGACGAGCCGGTCAAGCCAGTGGTGCTCTTTCTGAGGTTCTGAAAACATCGATTTTTCCTTTTTTTGATTGGGGATAAACGGTGTTAGAATGTGTGGATTCGCTGTTGCTGAGTGCTGATAACCGGGGACTCGGCGTGATTTCGACGACGGGCCTACGGCTTCCTGGCAGCGATCAACGCGTTGAACTCCTCGTCGGCAGGGCGAATTTCAAAGGCCCCGTGGCGAATTCCCGGATGCTTGGACATCAACAGGATCGCGTGGTTCAGGTCTCTTGCCTCGAGAAAAAGGATACCCCCGAGCTGTTCCTTGGTCTCGGCGAACGGTCCGTCGGTGACCACGACGTCCCCATCGCGTGATCGCAATGTGGCGCCGTTGCGGTGACTTTGGAGCGCTTCCCCTCCCAGGAAGTGTCCGCCTCTCCGAAGTTCGTCGTCGTATGCGAAGCAGTCTTCGATCATGGCGGCTTGCTCGGCCTCCGACCTTTCGCCCCACTTCGCCTCGTCCAGGTAACCCAGGCATACGAATCGCATCATTTTTCTCCAAGAGTGGGAAGTGCAACGGCCTTGAACGTCGAGTTGTCGTTCGGCGCTGCGGCGATTCGACAGGGGGCCGAATTTTTTTTAACCCAGTTCGCGGAGGCGTCGATCGAGGAACCGACGTTCCGGTTCCTGCCGCGCGAGCGTGAGCGCCCGCCGGTACGACTCCTTGGCTTCGGCCGTTCTTCCCAGCCGCCGGCACATGTCGGCACGCGCGGCATGGGACAGGTGGTAATCGGCCAGGTCGCCGCTCGCCAGGATGGCGTCGATTCGATCGAGCCCAGCCTCCGGTCCGTCGCGCATCGCCACCGCCACCGCCCGGTTCAATTCCACGACCGGCGATGGCTGGGCGCGCACGAGCACATCGTACAGGGCCACGAGCTGAACCCAGTCCGTTGCCGCAGCGGTCGGTGCTTCGCCATGCACGGCCGCGATCGCCGCCTGGATGGTATAGACACCGAACTGTTGGGACGCGAGCGCTCGCGCGACCAGCGCTCGCCCCTCATCAATGTGCGATCGGTTCCAGAGCGAACGGTCCTGATCCTCCAGGAGGATCAGATCGCCATCGGACGTCGACCGCGCGGCGCGGCGAGATTCCTGGATCAGCATCAGGGCGAGCAGTCCCATCACCTCCGGATCCGGCAACAGCTCGAGGAGGAGCCGTCCCAGGCGAATCGCCTCGTCCGAAAGATCGGTACGGTTCAGCGCCTCGCCGGACGAGGCTGAGTACCCCTCGTTGAACACGAGATAGACCACCGTGAGGATGGAGTCCAACCGTTCGGGAAGCTCGAGGAGCGCCGGCACCTGGTAGGGGATGCGGGCGTCCCGGATCTTCGCCTTGCCGCGCACGATCCGCTGGGCGATCGTCGCGGGGGCGGTCAGAAAGGCGCTGGCGATTTCCTCGGTCTTCAGGCCGCAGACCTCCCTCAGCGTCAGGGCGATCTGCGCGCTCGGCGGCAAGGCCGGATGGCAGCAAGTGAAGATGAGCCGCAGGCGATCGTCCTCAACCCCTGCTTCGTCGTCACCCTCGACGGCGGGCGTGACTTGATCGAGTTGTCTCGCCAATTCCACGAGTGTGGAATCAAATCGGACGCGCCGGCGAATGGCGTCAATCGCCTTGAACCGGCCGGTGGAAACGAGCCATGCTCGCGGATTTGCCGGCAAGCCATCGCGCGACCACTGTTCCAACGCCGCGGCGAAGGCTTCATGAAGCGCTTCCTCCGCAAGATCGAAGTCGCCAAGCTGCCGGACGAGGGTCGCGAACACCCGGCGCGATTCGGTTCGGTAGACGGCATCCACCGTCTGGGAGACCTGCTCGATCGTGATCGCATCCATCCGTCGATTTCTCCCAACCTGGCCCCCCGAGAATCTGGCTATGACTGTTTGTACAGTATAGAAGGGCGGTCCGTTGCTGGGAAGAGAGAATCGCGAGGTGAGGGAGTCGAGTTTCGGAAATTCGGATTTGTCGTTGATGTTTGCCCGTGGGGTGGGCCCTGTTTACCCCACGGGGCGGTAGGTGGTTCGGGTGTCAGTCGACCCGGACGCGGCCTGGTCGTCGCGTGAGCGATTTGGGGGCCGGAATGGCCGACTTTCGCGCCAGGACTTCGAGCACCGAGGGGCCGTTCGTGCCCAATCGCCGGAAGAAGTAGCCTTCGCAGATTTGAACGTTTTCACGGTACGGCCGGTGCCGGGATAATCGCCGATGCGCTTCGGCGATGTGGTAGTGCGGGACCACGGCGAACAGGTGGTGGGTCAGGTGGAACGCTTGGCCGTAGGGGAAGACGCATGCGTTCCAGAGTGGGTTGACGCGGAAGATCCGCGAGTTGGTGAGGTCGCCATCGTCGGGCGCATTGCTGTGGTGCGCGATCTCGCGAAGCTGCATCAGGAGCGGGTAAATCGTCAGCAGGGGCACCACCCAGAAGAGGCCGAAGATCGGCCAGACGTGGAGGATCTGCACCGTCGCCAGCACGGCCAGCCAGTACGAACCCCGGAGCCGGCGGGCGACCGACTTGGGATAGGCGGTGCGGACGACCGGGCTGGGCTCGGCGGTCCCGAGGTTCGCCGCTTTGGCGCGGCCGAACAGGTAGCGGAGGATCGACGGGGGCCAGAGCCCGCGGAGCACGTAGCGTTGCCAGAACCGGGGCTTGCTGATCGGGAAGTCATGGGGCTCCGAATGATTGAGCCGCATCAGGTCGGGGTCGCGTTCCGGATCGTTGACGAACTGGTGGTGGCCGAAATGGGCCATGCGATACTGCTGGGTCATCGCCACCAGCGGGAAGAGCAGAAAGAGGTCGGAAACGAGCTCGTTGGCCAGCCGGTTCTTGAACAGCGTGTAGTGGCTGGCGTCGTGCGCCAGGCCGGAAAGCCGGTGCTGCGAGACGGCCACCAACGCCACTCCGACCAGGGCCCAGGGCACGAAGCCGAGCGTCGAGAGCCGACCGGTCGACCACGCGTTGAACCCGGCCGAACATCCCCAGAGGACGAGCCCGAGCCATAGGTATTCTGCGGTTAAGTAGGCAACGTTCGTCCAGTTATCGGTCCTTAAGAGCGGACGGAGGTCGGCTTGGGCTTCATCCCAGGAGATGTCAGTGGTCGGTTCCATGACAGACGTACATCCATGATCGAGGGGTAACGGCTACGATCTCCGGAGCCGAGCCGTTTCCTCATCAATATCGTCATGCAGCCTGCACTTCCGACAGAAGCATTCGGGTCGCTTCCTGGAGCGGGTCGTCGAAGATCTGCGAGGGGGGGCCCGACTCGATGACTCGCCCTTCGCCGAAGACGTGAATGGTATGGGCCACCTGGCGGGCGAATCGCATGGCGTGGGTGACGACGATCATCGTGAGTCCGTCCGAGGCCAGGTCGGTCATCACGGCGAGGACCTCGGCGGTCATTCGCGGGTCGAGGGCGCTGGTGGGCTCATCGAACAGGATCGCGTGCGGTTCCATGGCCAGGGCTCGCGCGATGGCCACGCGCTGTTGCTGCCCCCCCGAGAGCTGACGGGGCATCGCCCCCAGCTTGTCGGCCAGGCCGACCCGGTCGAGCAGTCGCTTGGCCCGGTCCTCGGCTTCGTCCTGGCCGAGACCTCGGACGTAGACCGGACCTTCGGTGACGTTGGCCAGGACCGTCCGGTGGGGGAAGAGGTTGAAGCTCTGGAAGACCATGCCAACTTCCAGGCGAATCCGCCTGAGGGTCCGGTCGCGGACCGCGGCCGGGGTGTCGGACTCGAGCCGGAGTCCGTCGATGGCGATCGAACCTCCTTGGAACGTCTCGAGCCCGTTCAAACAACGGAGGAAGGTGCTCTTACCCCCTCCCGAGGGGCCGATGATCGCGGCGACCTCACCATGGGCGACGGTCAGGCTCACGCCGCGGAGGACTTGCAGCGGTCCGTGGGACTTGATCAGGCCGTTCACTTCGATCATTTCAATCCCCCTCCTTTCGCCGCCGCGGCGTCAAGTTGACGTTCGGACCAGCGTGAGAACCAGGAAAGCGGCAGGCTCATCGCCATGTAGAGCACCGCGGTTGCCAGGGCGAACTCGATCCAGCCCCCCGTGCTGTTGCCCAGGATCGAGTATTGCTTGGTCAACTCCACCAAGGTGATCGCCGAGCAGACCGACGTATCCTTGAACAAGGCAATGAAGTCGTTCGTCACCGGCGGAATCACGATCCGGACCGCCTGAGGCACGATCACCCGGCGCAATGCCATCCAGCGAGACATCCCGAGCGCCAGCGCGGCCTCCATCTGGCCCGGCGGGATCGCTTGCAGACCGGCCCGGTAGATCTCCGCCTCATAGGCCGAATAGTTGATCGCGAGGCCGCCGATTCCCGCCACGAGCGGGGGCAACTTGAGTAGATAGAACAAGATGAAGAGTTGCAGCATCAACGGCGTCCCTCTCAGCAGCTCGACATAGGCCGAGAGGATGATGCGGAGAAATCGGGGCCCGTAGAGTCGTCCCAGCGCGATGAACAAGCCAATCGCCATCGCCAAGGGCATCGACGTTACCGATAGGAGGATCGTCATCAAGGCGGCATCGAATAAGAGCGTTCGATACTGCCAGAGCATCGACCAACCTCGCGGGGGGCCGGAACCCGTGGCGACGAACTTGGCGCCGGTCCATCCGGCCAGTTCGTCCTGAGCGTCGTTCCAGAGGCCGTACCGTTCATAGAGGCTGCGAAGCGATCCCGACTCGACGAGGCGACCGATCGCGCGATCGAGCTCGCGGCGCAGCGCTTCGTCTTCTTTCCTGGCGAAGATGACGTAGTAGCCGTGTCCGACGGGAGGGCCGGCCAGTTCCAGGTGGGGGAACCGGTTCCGATAATAGAGAGCGGCGGGAAGGTCTTGAAGGGTGGCGTCAATCTGACCATTGCGGACCGCCGTCATCGCGTCGGTGGCGCCGTCGAAGGAGAGAACCTCCACGTTCGCCCCCCCTGACTCGCGCGCGAAGGTATCGGCCGCCGAGCTGCTCAGGACCCCGATCCGCCAGCGCTGCTTTCGGGGGGTCGGCCGCTCGATGTCGGCCCACGACTGGATCGTGCCCCCGCGTGGAGCCATCAGTTGGAGCTGATAGACGTAATAGGGGCGGGTCACCAGGTAGTCCCGGGACCGGCTCTCGGTCCATTCGTAGCCGTTGACCACGACGTCGACTCGGTCGGTGTCGAGCACCTTGAGCAGTCGATCCCAAGGGCCTTGAGAGAAGACGGCCCGAACCCCCAGTTCCTTGGCCAGCTCATTCATCAGCTCGACTTCGAAGCCGGTGACCTCGCGCGGCGCTTTTGGGTCGGGGTAGGCGTACGGGCCTCCGCCTTCCTTATCGCTGCCATAGACCAGGCGGCCGGCGGCGCGGACTTTGGCCAAGGTGTCAGCGCGGCCAGGCGCGTCGCTGACGGTCAGGAAAAATACGGCCAGGATCAGGATCAACGAGCTGCGGCGCCCGGGGCGAAGCCCGATTGTGGTGGTCCGACGAGCAAGGCGGTCCAACGAGATCGACGAGGGGTGTGGCTCAGAGGGGGGGGCGGGTTCGGGGGCACCGGCCGGTTCTTCCATCAAGAGACTACTTTCTTCCAGGGGACGAATGGCGGATCCACCATCCAATCCGATCCGTAGGGGAAATTGAGTTGTGGGGAGCGGTGCAGGCGCGATCACCCTTCGTGTTCGTGCTGCGATCGAAGCCTCTGCACCCGGCGCATTCGGCGACGGACCGTCAAGGGGATGCCGGTGGCTCGAAGCCGGGTGAACCGGCCAATCCGGAACCGATGCCCGCGCCACTGGACCCGATCGTTCACCAGGGCGTCGAACCAGACCGGTAAGAGGAAGAGATCCTTTGCCGGACTGAGCAAGAGGTGCCGCATTCTCGGGAACGTTCCCCGGAGCCAGCGGGTCTGAATCGCGTCGCGTGCGATTCCCAGGCCGACCAGGACGATCAGGCCGCCCCAGGCGATGTGCGTCTCGCCCGAAAGGGCCCAGACGAGTCCAATCGTCGCGAGGTTTGCCGTCGGCTCGATCACGAAGGTCGGAAACGCGAGTCGGCGGCGGATCTTGTACCACCGTGAGTGGCGGTTGAGGAACCAGCGGAACCCGCGTGTCTGGTTGACGTTTTCGATGACGTGGTGGCTCAGGCGGATCCCGTACCCCGCCTTGCGCACCCGCATACCGATCACCTGGTCCTCGGCCAGCAAGTTGCGCACGGCGGCGAAACCGCCGATCGCCTCGAGCACACGGGCCGGCATGAGCATCGACTTGCCCACGACGCAGGTCATTCGAAGCAGTGAGGCCGCGGCCACGCCGCCGGCGATGAACCCGTTAAGCTCGAGATTTTCGAGGACGGCTCCGGTCTGAACCTCGCCCACGCCGACGAACAGGTTTGTGACCAGCCCCACCCCTGGCTCAGCCAGGTAGCAGGCGGTTTCCCGTAAATAATTGGGGCGAACCCGGACGTTCGAATCGCTAATCAGAATCGTGTCGTGGCGGCGATAACGATCCATCGCCGCGAGACTCTCCACCTTCGGGTTAAGTCCGAAAGACGGGCAGCCGACGATCAACTGGGCATCTTGCTCCGGATACTCGGCGAGCAACTGACCGACGATCGGGATCGCCGGATCGTCGTTGTCCGCCACGCAGAAGAGCAGTTGATAGGTGGGATAATCGAGCGCGAAAAAGCTCCGAAGGTTCGCCTCGAGGCCCTCATCCTGCCCCTTGAGTGGCTTGTAGATCGAGATCGGGGGAGTGAAATCCGGGAGCTTCGTGCGCCGTCGGGTGGCCCAAAAGAGCGAGATCATGCCGAACAGCGTGGTCGTGACGGCAAAAATCGCGATCAGGCCGAGCAGATAGTTGGCATTAACCATCGCCATGATTGGAAGGCATCCCCGGCGGTGCCGCCGCCGTCGGCCCGAATGTGGGGCGCTCCGTCCGGAGCGACTTCATTGTCGTACCGCTGTGTCAATCATCCTTGGGTTGCATGCGTAGATCCATGGGACCTTGACAGCATGGACAGGTCTGCGGATACCGGACACTGATCGAGCAGATCTCACAGTAGTATTCGGGCGTTCGGAGCGTTCCATTGAACTCGACTTTGAAGGAGAGCACCTGCACGTAGGGAAGTTTGGGGAGCCGCCGGACTCTGAGTTCGGCCGGCCGGTTTCGCAATCGTTCGTCCTGGAAGAGCGCTCGGCTGGCGTCGTCGGAGAGTAGGGGGGTGAGCGTGTTATCCTGGTCTTTGAGCACGACCTGGGTAGCGATCGGCGCCTCGTCGAACGTTCGTCCCTGTTCGTGCAATGCTTTGGTCAGCTCAACGACCTGGCCTTTTAACGTGGACACAATCGGCCGAGAAGAGTCGACCGGTGCATCGGCGGACAACGCTAATAGGATGAAGCAAGCCAGCATCGGCATGATCACCCCCATCATCTTCGGGTGAATGAACAGGGCGAGTTTGCCGCTGTTCCTGGAAGAAGGGTTTATGCGGAATCTCAGTATAGCTGGAAGTGGGTGAGCGGCCAAGCGGATTCCTCTCGAACCCGAGGGCTCAACGTCCGCTCACTCGAAATTGCGGCAACGTTTTAGGTTATGTTGAGGGTGCAGATGCTCTTGCCTGGGGGGCAAGAACTTTCGTGGGGGCCAAGTCTCCGTGTACCATCAGAGGGATCCCCCCCCCCTACGAGGATTTTCGTTCTCTCTTCTCCCAGAAGGGGATTCGCCATGTCATCACGGGCGACGGTCGTTTTATTCATCGGTCTGAGTGTCGCGAACCCATGGCTCGCGGTCGTTCAAACCCGCGGCGGCGAGCCGGTGGCGGCCCCGGCTGTTCCTGATCCGACGGAGCCCGCCCGCAAGCGAATGGTTGAGCGCCACCTGGTGGAACGGGGGATCAAGGATCCGCGCGTGCTCGACGCGTTCCGTACGGTTCCTCGCCATCGCTTTCTTCCCGAGGGCACCGGCAGGCAGGCCTATGATGACGAATCGATTCCGATCGGCGAGGGGCAGACGATCACCCCACCGTTTGATGTCGCGTTCATGACCGAGTCGCTGCAGCCGAAGCCGACCGATAAGGTTTATGAAGTCGGCACCGGTTCCGGCTACCAGGCCTCGATCCTCTCGCGGCTGGTCAAGGAGGTTTATTCCGTCGAGATCAAGGTGCCGCTGGGGAAACGGGCTGCTCAAGTCATCAAGGATCTCGGGTACACGAACATTCACACCCGGATCGGTGACGGATACGCCGGCTGGCCCGACGCCGCGCCGTTTGACGCGATCATCGTGACCTGTGCGCCTGAGGCGATCCCCCAACCGCTGGTCGACCAGCTCAAGGAGGGGGGGCGGATCGTGATTCCGGTGGGGAACCGATTCAACCAGATGGTCTATTTTGGGACGAAAAAAGACGGCAAGCTGACCCTCAAGGAACTCCGTCCGACCTTGTTCGTTCCCATGACCGGCCGCGCTCAGCGAGAAGCGATCGAGGCCCGAAAGAACAAGGAGAAGCCATGAGAAAGGTCGTTCGGTTCTGGGTCTTGGGCGTCCTCTCGCTCATTGCATTCGGGCCATGGGTCGTCGGCCAGGAAGAGGAGCTCGAGCGTCCCGCTCCTCCCGCGCTCGACGATTTCGAGGGGGACACGAACAAGGACGGGGTTCCTGATGGCTGGTATAACGCCCGAGATGTCGTGCTCATTGCGGAAGGGGGCAAGGTCGGTCCCCACTACCTGAAATTCGAGGTCCGCAAGCCGGGACGGCCCGCTCGGCTGAGCCGTGCCTTCGGCCTCGACGGCCGAAAGACCGAGGCCGTCGTCATCGGTGCCTGGATCCGGCTCGATCAGATCCAGGCAGGCGAACGACTCGGTGAAGATCCCGGCTTGATGATCGATTTTCTCGGCGAAGGGCTTCGCGCCTTGCGTCGAGGCACCCTGGGCCCGTGGGGGAGGACACCGAGCGGGCGATGGACTCGGGTCTCCCGGCGGATCCCCGTTCCGCCCGGCACCCGCGACGCGATTTTGTCGGTGGGCCTCCTGGGTGCCACCGGGATCCTGGAACTCGACGGCCTGACGGTGGAGCTGGTCCCGGTCGGAGGCACGGAGAGCACGAATCTGGTCAACAACGGCGATTTCGAGCTGGGAGATCCGGCTCCGTTCGCCTGGAACCTGGAAAACGGCGCTCATCGCACGTTCCCGGGCTTTCAATCGGATTCGGCGATCGAGCTTCCGAAGTCAGGCGCCCGCGCATTGACCGGTCTCGCGGTGGCGATCGATCCCTTCGGCCAACTGAACGTCTCGGTCAGGGTCCGCGGCCAAGGTTTGCGTGGAGCAGGGGGGGCGGCGGCGAACCTTTTCTTTGTCGATGGCAACGGCCGGCCGGTGGGAGGCGGCGGGGGCGGGGCCAACGTTTTTCGATGGGCCGGCACGTTCGATTGGCGGGTCGCCCGTGCCACCGTGCCAATCCCGGCCGGCGCGATCCGCGCCGTGCTCCAGTTCGAGAAGTCGGACAGCAACGGACTGCTGCGAGTTGATGATGTCGTGGTCAGTTCATCGCCCGATCCCAAGCTCGGGGCCTGGACTCCGTTTCACGTCGAGGACGACACGACAGGGTGGGCCGCCGTAACGCCTTCGAAAGCGATCGACGCCAGCTCCGCGCTCGATGCGTCCTTCTTGCTCGATGCTCCCGCGGGAAAGCATGGGTTCGTCACCGTCCGTGACGGTCGGCTCGCCTTCTCCAAAGGGGGGCGCGCCCGCTTCTTCGGCGTCTATCTCTTGCCCCCCTCCGCCTACCTCGAACCCGATGCCGCCGATGCCTTGGCCAATCGGCTGGCGCGGTCGGGGGTCAACCTGGTTCGGCTCGCCGATCTCGATACCGCGCTCGGACCCGATCGCAGCCTGTACGACGACACACGCGACGATACCAAGGTGTTTGATGTCAACGCCTTGGCCCGGCTCGACCACCTGATTGCCGCACTCAAGGCACGCGGTGTCTACGTCTCGTTGGAGTTGCAGAGCGCCCGGCGATTCCGCGCGGATGACGGCGTCGCCAATCCGTTTGCCCTGCCTCCGGGGGGCGGGCCGGCGGCCGAGTTCGACCCGGTGCTCGGCAAGCTCGCGCTCCAGTCGGCCAAGGCCCTGCTCGAGCACGTGAACCCGGAAACGGGCCTCGCCCTGCGCGACGATCCGGTTCTAGCCTGGGTCACCCTCGCGGGGGAGACTTCGCTCTTCGATCAGATCGAACGGCCGGAGTCGTTGCCGAGCGAGTACTCCGGTACACTCCGCACCCTCGCCTCAAAGAGCACGGTG
The DNA here is from genome assembly GCF_900129635.1 of Singulisphaera sp. GP187. GTDB lineage: Bacteria > Planctomycetota > Planctomycetia > Isosphaerales > Isosphaeraceae > Singulisphaera. The sequence continues at coordinate 1,451,906 of NZ_FSRB01000001.1, forward strand.
GGAGGAGTCCGACGGATCTGGCAGGAACTCGGCGAAGCGCACTGGACCGAGATGGCGAATTCGCTGCGCAAGGACAAGCTCCGGGTGCCGATCGCCGGTGTCTCGCACTGGCGGCGTGATCCCGAGTTCTCCGCACAGCAAGCGGCGAAGGGTTTCGACCTGATCGACGATCGGCTCTACTGGTCGCCCCCCCCATGGGCGGCCCCCGAGCGTCGCTCGCTCCTCTGGAGCCAGGACGGGGCGCTCATCGCCGGGGCGACCCACAAGCGCCGGTCCGATCGTCCGTACGTGGTCAGCCAGTGGTGTCATCAGACGCGAGGCGGATGGGCCTTGCCCTACGAGGCGGCCGATCAGTTGTTGGCCGTCGATATCGCCGTGACCGACGATTGGGATGCCCTGGTGCGTCGTGGGGTCTTCCTGCACCCGAAACTGTGGGGCAACGCCGCGGCCGGGACCGGCGGAGGTGAAGACCTCTTCCAGCTTCCGGAAGTGGTCAACGGCATGCCCCAGATCTTTGCGCTCTGGCCGCACGCCGCTTCGATGCTCTTGCGGAGCGGAGCCGACACCGTTCATTCGGGCCAGGCCACTCGAACCCCCCTGCGTCATCGGACCAACCGCGCCGTTGCGGGGTGGGAGCCGAAACGGGGCCGGCTCGTGATCGAGACGCCCTTCACCCAGGGATTGGCCGGCTGGCCGGGGGGCGAGGCCGCCGTGTTCGAGCACCTCGTTTTCGAGACCGACCAGCCCTATGCGGTCCTTGTCGCTTCCTCCGTTGGCTCCGCTCCGATCGCCACCACCAAGCGCCTGCTTGTGACGGCCGTCGCGCGAGTCGAACCGACTGGGTTTCGCTGGGTGGACGAGCTGAAGGTCGACGTGGCCGAGCCGGGCACCTCCCCTTTGCTTCAAGAACCGATTCGCGCTAAGGTGCTCTGGCGCCACAAGGGGAACGTGAAGGCCTATCCGCTCGACAATAACGGAACGCGGGGCCCCGCCGTTCCACTCGTCGAAAAAGAGGATGGGCTCGAGCTGACGATCAACGGATCGAAGGCCAACTTCCATTGGGAGCTGGTCGAAGAATAGAAATCGAGCAAGAATGACTTGCGTATGTTCTTGAATCTGTTGATTTTTCTGCAGGCGAGTGGGGAGCGTAAGCTCCCCGCTCGCCTGCTTGACCGATTGAAGGCGAGTGAATCTTCTGCGACTCGCTAAAGAACTATCCGAGAACGTTTCCAATCCCTTTGATTTCGAGGTCTTTTGAGTGTCTGCAGGCCGTTTTCGGATAGTTCTAACCCTGCGGCCATGCCTCCGCTTCCACCCGGCCGGTACCGGCTGTGCGGAGACTTGTACCCGTATGCCCTGATCATGGCGTGTCCTTAGGAAACACCGCGGCCTCCGGCTGCGAGGCAATCCTATGCCCGAACTGTTCCAACACTTCCTGTTTCTGTTGGCTGCGCTGTATCTGGTCGTGATCGTCCATGAGGCCGGGCATGCCGTGACCGGCAAGGCGTTGGGTTTCGTCGTCACTTCAGTGGGCCTAGGCACCGCGCGGCTGTTTTTCATCCTGCCGATCGGCCGCACGCGGTTTTATCTCGGCCTCATCCAACCCTTCCAGGGCCTCACTTTCGCCTTTCTGCCGCGCCCTTGCCACGGCTGGCGACGTCAGGCGGCTTTTGTGGCGGGGGGAATCGCCGCCAATGCACTTTGTGCCGCCACGTCGCTTTGCGTGGCCCTATGCCTGCCCGCCGGCAGTCTAGCAACCTTCTGCAGCATGTTTGCCGCCGTCAACGCCTTTTTTGCGGCGCTCAACCTCATCCCCGTTAGTATGCACGTGGGCGGGGGGATGCTACGTAGCGACGGGCGGTTACTCCTGGACACCATCCGCACCGGCTCGATGACGCCGCTGCCGCCCGATGTGATCCAGACCGCACTGGGCTGCCGCCGGCTGTGGCAAGCGATCGGTGACCGGCTGATGCACCGCCTTTGCACGTTCGGCGCCGCGTTATCGTGGATTGATTTGGGTTCTACGGCAAAAGCCGAATCGCTCTTCTCCGAGGCGGCCGCGATCGACGGCGCACACCCCTATATCGATTGGCTGGAGTCGGTTACCCGGACCAACCTGGCACTTGCCAAGGGCGAGCTGGCAGAAGCGAGTGCCGCTTTGGCGCAGGCGGAGAGCCTTCGCGAGTCGGCCACGGCGGAAGGGCGTTACCTGCTCGCCTTGCTACGAGCCAACCTGCTGCAGAACGAAGGCAAGCCGGGCGAGGCGTTGGCGGCGTTCGAGAGGCTGTCGGTTGACCCGGTGGGCGAGTGTTGCCCGGGGCTTGGCTTGTCAGCGCTAACCAATCACCTCCGCGCCGCCTGCGTCGCTGGCGACCAGGCTGCCGTCGCCGCACTGCACGCCCGCTATGAAACCCGGCAGCGGCACCTCCCATCGGACTTGCGCGACTTGCATGCCTATGGTGCGTTGGCCCGTTTCGCTTCGTCGCGCGGCGCCGATGCCCAGGATGACTACCGTCGCGCGCTGAAAGCGATTGCCGCGCTCGCCGCACCGTGGCGCGATGCAGACGACAAGGCCGCTTTCATCGATGCGCAACAGGGCCTGATCGAAGAGGCGAGACAGGCGCTGGATCCTGAGAGTGTGGCGCCGCTCATCGAGGCTATCGAGGCGCACCGACCGGACCATGCCTTACGGACTCGGGACAAGTCGTGTCGACGGTGGTCACTGCTCCTGATGCTGATCAACGTGGTTTCGTTCGTGCCGCTGGTTCTAGTGGCACTCGCCATCGGGCGGCCACACGGAGCGCCTGCCTTGGTCCTGGCGGCGCTGCTGGCCCTGTTCACGTTGCTGGGCGCGTTCTACCTGCTGCTCGACCTCATTGTCGGTAAGCTTCTCCCGTCGTTGAAGCAGTCCAGCGGCGTCATCCTTCTCACCCTGGCGGTTATGCCCTGGTTTGGCGGGCTGTTTTTTGCGTGTTTTGCGATGCTTCTGCCGTGAACGGGAAGGCTGGTTACACCACCACACACGAAATGCGGGATGGCGGCAACTTTATGATTCGCCGAAGTGGCGGACCGTTACATCAGCGATCACACGCCTCCGGCAGAATCGAGCGGCGGCGTTCCGCGTATTCTCGGGTGGCCTCCGTGTTCCTGCGCCAACTGTGTGCGGTCGCGGCCCTCCAGGCCCCGGGACGCCTTGGCTCGATGTTTTCCTGGGGCCAGAGTCGGTGGCCAGGCATTGCGCCAAGAAGCTCGAGGAGAGGAGGACAGCTTCCAGCTTGAAACCTTTCACAGGAACCCTGCGGGTCACCAATCCCGTCCGGTAGAGCCGGGCCAGCAGCCGGAAGCGAGTCTTGCGTGGCGGGGGGCGACCCTCACTGCGAAGCGTAGACAGCGAGATCAAAAGCCGTGCCATTGAGCCCCGAAATCAACACTTGTGGTGAGCCTTCGTCGTTGCCTGAAACGGGGGCCGCGTCGGTCCGATTACACTTGGTCCCACAGAATCGGTCCGTTCACGCCGGGGTCGGAGAACAGGGCGAATGATCACAAGGGTTCCCCGAGAACTTGGGAGGCCCCGCCGCCTCCATCGTGACTGCCGGCTGGAGCACCGGCTGACCAACTCCAGGATGATCCTGCGGCGTTGCGTCCTACGCCATGGGGGACGAATTCAGGACGCAACGATGGTATCGCCGCGCGAAGGAAACGAAGGGCGGCGAAACGGGCGACGGGGAGTCGGAGCGTCCCATAGTACCGTCGAGTCGGGGGAACCGTCCCGAGGGACCCCGAGGAGGGAAGGGGGCGCCGTCTCATGAACCGTTGGAGGGAAACATGACAGGTACACTGAGACCTGAGTCCGTGTCCCCGCAACGACAACGGATCGCGGAACTCGCTCGGAAAGCCCCGGACATGGCCTTCACGGCCCTCTCCGGGAGTTCCTCAAGCGTCGGGTGTGCGCCGATGAAGCGTGCAGCGTCACCGTGAGACGACGAGCCGGATGCCGTAGTTCGGCAAGTCCGGATCTGTGGGAGCCCCGGAGGGCAATCCTCCGGGGCTCCCCGGCCCTAAAGAGGGTAGAGCAGGGAATCTGGAATATCCATTGGATCATTTGGTGTTGGTTTTCATCAGCACAGGGCAAAGTCGCCAGGCACCTCAGCGGGGAGATTTGGGCAGTTTAGACAGTAGGGCAGTCCAGTCGTGCGGCCGGACATATTGCCTAGACTTCCTGGTCTTGTTCAATTCGGGTGCCTGGCCATCGTAGCAATCCCTCAAAAAGGACAAATAGAAACCTGAAAATCAAAATTCTTGAGCCTTGACGCCCCTATGCTCTGCTGTTATAAGACTCATGTGAAATCCAAATCGAATTCCCATTGCCCTATCCAAGGCCAGCGCGCATAGCTGTACGGTTTAGGCGGTCTAGCGCGAGAGGATTCAACTCGATATCCTGAGATACGGTTTTCGTGATCGCCTGCCTCGACACTTGGCGCGTGGAGGTTGGACACGGACCGAACTCAGGATCTCGTCTCATGGCCAAGTTTGTCGACGTGGCTTCGATCGGTTCCTACTTCGAGTCGCTCTCCGATCCGCGTCATACACGCAATCGCAAGCACTTGCTGGTCGATATCGCCGTCATTGCGGTCTGCGCCGTCATCTGTGGTTGCGATGGACCCACCGCCATCCATCGATGGGCCAAGAACCGAGAATCCTGGCTGGCCCTGCATCTCACTCTGCCCAACGGCATCCCCTCCCGAGACTGCATCCGACGCTTGCTCATGACGCTCAAGCCCGAAGCGTTTCAACGCGTCTTTCAGGCCTGGATCTGTGATGCGATTCCGGTCGACGTCAACAATCCCCACCGTCTCGTCGCCATCGACGGCAAGGCTTGTCGCGGGTCGCACGACAAGGCCAAAGGACTCGGCAATCTCCACATCGTTAGCGCCTGGGCCAGCGAGGAGGGCATCGCACTGGGCCAGGTCGCCACCGACGCCAAGTCCAACGAGATCACGGCGATACCGCAACTCCTCAACCAGATCGACCTCGCCGGTACGCTCATTACGATCGACGCGATGGGCTGCCAGAAAGAGATCGTCAAGCAGATCGTCACTGGCAAGGGCGACTGCGTGATCGCCGTCAAAGACAACCAGCCGAAGCTTGCAGCAGCGATCCAGTCGTTCTTTTCCGACCACATGGAACGCGACCTGGAAGACCTCCGGTATCAATATCACGAGACCCGCGATGACGGGCACGGCCGCATCGACGAACGGGCCTATCTTCTGGCCAAGGTGCCCAGTGATTTCGCCCCGGGGAAAGAGTGGCCGTGGGTCAAAGCGATCGGCTATTCGGTGCGAGTCACGTGGCATGCCGACGGTACGGAGTCGGAGGAGATGCGTTACTATCTGAGCACTTGCGATCTCAGTGGCAAGCGGTTCGGCGAAGCGGTGCGCGGACACTGGGGCATCGAGTCGATGCATTGGGTCCTGGATGTCAACTTTCGCGAGGACGAGCACCGCACTCGCGAGCGAACTTTGGGGAACAATTTGAGCTGGCTTCGGCGGTTCGCCGTGACGCTCCTGAAGCGTCATCCCGACAAGGATAGTCTTCGCGGCAAGATGATGTCCTGTATGATCAATACGGACTATCTTACACAAGTTCTTTCATTGCAGCCACTTTGATATGCGCTGGCCTTGTTGCCCTATCCCAGAGGAATCATATCACGCCGTTGAGGGGGTATAGATCATCCTCGCTTCCAGTTACGTGGCCTGGTCACATGATGCGTTCTACAGATGGTGAAATTCTGGCTCGCGGCCATGACTGCAACAGTTTATTTCCACACTGCAAAGGGAGAGCTTGGTCGCTATGGGGCATATTGGCAGGAGGAGGGAAAAAAGTCCAGCTGGGTTTACGCTTATTGAGTGCCTTTGTGTAATTAGTGTAATCGGAATGCTTTTGGTGTTAATCATACCGGCAACGCAAGCTGCTCGCGAAGCGGCAAGGCGAGTTCAATGCAGTTCAAACTTTCGGCAGTTGGGAATAGCAATAACATCGTATCATGGCGATCACAATATGTATCAGTCATCAATGCTGATTGATGCTAAGCAGATTGCCCGGAGCAGTGTTGCTGAGCATGTGTTTCTATTGCCTTACCTTGAAAATCGCGTAATCTATGTATCTATAAATATAGCATTCATGGATGTTGAAAGTCCAGAAGCACCCTCCACTCAGAACAGGACTGCTCGCCGAACATTAATTTCTACATTTGTGTGTCCCAGCGACGGTGAGGCAAATCTGCGCAATTCGTATCGATTCAATCGTGGCCGGTATCATGTACGAACCGGTCTTCCATATGATGGACCGTTCAGTATCGGGGTTATGCCCAGTGCGGCTACAATTACTGATGGACTTTCAGGTACCGCGTTCGCGAGTGAGCGGATTGCGGGTAGTTTTCAAGGTGGCTCTACTGGTCTGAAGCGGGATGTACGGTACCCTGATATGCCCGCTGTTATGGTGGCTTCGGACAATCAGTTGATACAATTGTGCTTGACATATGAGCCGGCATTATGGATGAACGTGTCGGGACGATATTGGTTCTATGCTGGATTCGCCAATACTCACTACAATCACAACGGGGTACCAAATGACGTTAGGCCATCATGCTATACCGGTGGTTTAGGAATTATTGATCCCGGCGGCTTAAGCCCACCTCGATCATTTCACAATGGATGTGTGAACGTACTATTTGGTGATGGGCATCTTGAGGCGATCAGAGATTCGATCCAGCTGAATGTCTGGCAAAGCCTCGGTACTTATAATGCTGGTGACTAAGGAATAGGCCGGGAATAACTTCCCGTTTTCATGCTGGTTTGGGGAGAGCCCGGTAGTTCCATTTGGGCAGGACTTTGTCGAAGACAATTTTCATGCCCTTCTTGAATCCCTCGGCGCACTTCATGCCGGTCTGATACACCTTCTCAAGGATTCGCACTGCCACCTTCAAGCCCGTGGCAGTCTCGGTCTTGGAGATGTAGTACTGGACCGTCCCCAACGTTCGAAAGATCACCCCGCGGCAGGCCCGCGTCACGTGCGGGAAGAGGCGGTGCTCGATCGGGTTGTACTTCGAGCAGTACGGCGGGTAATGGGCGATTCGGATCTCGATGCCCAGCCGATTCGCCAACTTCTGAAGTTGCTCCTTGAATACATATCTCGACGCACTATTGCTACCTCCGCCGTCGCACAGCACCAGAAGTTTCTTTGCCCCGGGATAGGCCGACCGACCGTGATATTCCCACCAAGCCGCGATGCTGTCACAGGCCAGTTCGCTGGTGTCGTGGCTGGTGTTGAGGTGGACGAATCCAAGGTTCCGCCCCACGTCGTAGATCCCGTGCGGGATCACAGTACCCGAGCCCATGCTCCCGAAGTCATGGTCGTTGACCACGATCGTTTCTTGAGTATCGACCACCCCGTCGCGTTGGAAATCGCCCAGCAATTCCTTCTTCTTCGTGTCGATGCTGATTACCGGCAAGCCGGCCTTCAAGTACCTCTTCTTGAGACGGGAGATATTCTCGAACTGGGCATTGCGATCCGGGTGGCGCGGCCCCATCGTCTTCTTCTTCACCGCCTTCCGCCTGCGGTAACCATGCTTCCGGAGCAACTTCGAGACGATGTCGCGACTGACGCGTGTCCCCAATTCCTCCATCCGCTTGGCGATCTGGCGCCGCGACAAGTTGGTCCATTTCACTTCGAGTCGCATCGGGTCGCCCGCGGTGTGATCCTCAAGGACCTTGTGAAACTTCACTTCGACGGCCAGGTCGACCTCGATCAACCGTTTCCGGCCGCCCCTTTTTTGCGAGTGCGGCCCGTGTCCAGGTCGTCCTCGCCTTCCAACTCCCCGAGGCCCAACCGGATCGTCTTCGGATCACACTCCAGGACACCCGCGATGTACTCGACCCCGCCGTGCCCCAACTTCGCGGCCTCGATCGCCGCATACCGCCGCCGGTCGTTCTCTTTCAACGAGCCGAAGAGCCGTTTCATCATCCGTTGGACTGTCGGTGTGTAGGCTTCCATGTGACCCTCCCGTATACTCCCTCCAAACATCTGGTCTGACATCCTAACCGATGCCAACCACGGAAGTTATTCCCTGCCTATTCCTAAGGCGGTCTCGGGCAAAATGCCCGTTAATGTTTTCGAAACGGTTCTTCAATTGGAGCAACAGCATGCGGAAAACGCGAGCAAGACTAGCCCTCGGAGTTCTGACGGGCGTTGTAGTGGCGATTTGCGTCACTGTCTATACAAACCACGGGTGGGCCTTGACCTGCACTGGATCTACTGACGCGTGCGGAGACGCGGGTGCTGGAAACCCCTGCTCAGCTTACAACCTAGATACTTGTTACGATCTGGACGCGTGGATAAACAATTGTGGTGGCGGAAATCTTACCGCAAAGTGGTTTTGGCCAACAGCCATTCCAGCCGCGTTTCCAACATGCGTCCCCAAAGTGAATGGCGGGGCTTGTGCTACAAAACTAACCGTGTGCATGTCATATAATTTGCATTGGACCCAAATCTGCGATCCGGGATTTTGTTACTGCTCCGAGACCCTTACTAAATGTGGATCGGGCTCGCGGCTGATGTGTGGCTCTACTGGCACAAATCCATGCCTCTAAGAGTTGGATGGGCGAATGGAGAGGCGTGCTGTTGCCTTTTAGGGATAACATGAAGAGGCCCTGACAATAGCCACTGCAAACCACGCAGATTTGAGCTGAACCGGTTCTTGTTAGGGCGTATCTGGCTATTGTAGATGACATATTAATCAACATTGCACGCGAAATTGAGCAGGAAATGCTCCAGTGAGCCTTTCGATGCGCTCGCCAAATCGTGACACTTCTCGCCAATCCCGACTGCCTCCGGCGGCTTGTAAGGTCTGAAATTGTGGCAAAAGATCGGTTCCCACTCTTTGACGCGGCTATGACCTGCCCTCGACGTGTACGAGGAGAGCCTCTTCGGCGATCGGCCGCCGGAATCCGAGGCCGAATTCACCAGGTAACTCGTTAGCTGGACCGGTATTACCTCAAATCGCCCGCCGTGATCAACGATAAGTGTTTGAATGCGTCCCACTTAAAACAAACAAAACGTATTGGGATTTTAGTGAATGCTGATATGCTGGCGATTGTTATGCTGTAAGCAGTTACGTGTCTTTATCGCCCTCCTCGGATGTTACTCGCCAGTTAGAGAATCGCGACGGGAAGTTTTGTGACTTGGAATATCACGCCCACAGCCGGCAGTAGTACATTTTGCACCTAGGCGTTAAGTGTCAGATTAGCACAACTTCGGGAGTTGCCGATGATCATTTCTATGATACTGGTTCTCGTCACGCAATCTAATGTCGGGCCGATCGATGCGTTTAGAGCGAATGAGGCAGCAATTCACGCTAAAATAGAGTTTACACATCAAACGGGCACAATACATCAAGATGAGATTGTCAGCGGACGGATTTGGACGAGTGGTGACCACGGTATGGTTGTCTCACAAGATTATACTGTTGTCGGGATGTGGGAATCCAACGGCAACGTGCAGCACACCAAAAGCGGACTGTCTGTTGAAGCGAAGAAGACTTTGCCCGAGCCAAAGGCGGGAATGTTTGTTCCTTGGAAACCTGATATTGAAGTGCTTTCAGGCAACGGTATGTCTGCATGCTATTATGTAGCCGATAAGTTTATGATCGAGGTAGAAGCAAGGGAGGAGCCAAAATGCCTTGATTACGGGCCATTCCATTTCTCGCTCGTATCGTTCAAAGCTTCTCTGGAAAAAACCTTCAATAAGATCAAGCCAGTAGTCAAGCAAGGATTGCGCGGTGGGCATCCATGTGAAATCGAGATCTATCGGGAAGGAATTGGCAATACGTGGATTCAACATGAGTTAGCCTATGATCCAGCAATCGGCTATCTGCCGCGATCGATTCGGACAATATTCGTCCAAAAAGGTGGCAGTCAAGCTGGCTCGGGAGTTGTGAATGAAATGTTTCTTGCGAATGCGCAGATCACTTCTGGAGGAGGATTTGTGCCTACTGAATGGGTAAGAGCATACTATTTAGTCAATAATTTTGAAGCTACCTATCCGAATTATTCGGATGAAACGGTGCTTAAGCCTGCCGAACGGCATGTGTCGCTTTCGCAATTCAAAGTAACAAAATTTGAAGACCTTTCTCCTAAGGCTTCGATTCGATTCGCAAATACGGAAAATGCGTACGCTATCAGTTCTCCGGGCGGCGTTGTGCGACTTAAAGACAAGGCACGTTCGCTCTCGCTTGAGCAGATTAAAGCAATCGTTGGAGCAAAAATGACATCGAAACCAAAAGCGGCTTTGCTTAGCATTGATACCGCCGAACTTCATGAGTTTGAAGGTCATGGACGACGGAATTGGGTTGTTGGGGCCCTAATTGGGGTAGGAATTACTATACTTGTCGCTTTCATTGGGTTCCGGATTCGAGCGAGAATGTTGATGCTTCTGGGAGTGCTGATGGTGATGCCTGGGTGCACTGGTAGGAGTTTGCCCTTTGTTCACCTAAAAGCAGAATTTTCCCGCAATAAATTCATTTATGATGCAAGCTTGCCGGAGCTGCCAATAGTTCTATTAGTGAACAATGATGGGAGTGTGCCAATCCGAGTAATGAGCGTTAATGCGGGGTGTTCATGCCGAACAGTCGATCAATCACATCTTCCTGCTGTTATTCAGCCAGGCAATATCATAAGATTGCCAATGGTGTTGCAAAATAAAGGAAGCTTTGACTCCGATAACTATGAAATCAAATTTTTGACGGACCACGGTGCGTTGGGTGTCCGTGTGTCATTGTTGGCGTTTCCAGATCAGCAGATTAGCCCTTCTGCTGTTACGCTAAGTGCCTTGACCGATAAAGAGGTGGCAGCGTTCGAGTTCGTACATCGTGAGGTTCGCGATTTGCAAAAGCCATTTGGGCCGACTTCACGCATTAGCTTTCCAGCCAGTCTACGTGGCAAGATTGTCAGCGTTAATGAGGGCCGAATTGCACATTCCCCTGAGTATGTATTTAGAGATATGACATACGCGGTGACAATAGTGGACCAGTCGTTAGGGTTACACAAAGCTGTCATTGCAGCGGGATCAGATGATTCGCATCGCACAAATCTGCCAGTAGTTTGGGAGAGGTTCCCGTTCCTGTCTGGAATTCCTGGTCGTGTGGTTTTAGGCAAGTCACCGGTGCGTGTATTTCTGCGGTGCGATGATCAGGCGGTCGAGTTGCTGAGGATTGGATCGACGCCGATAGGAGTCAAAGCGCATATCAGCGGCCTACGGGAACTCACGGTGTCATTGGATGCAGATGCTCCTGGGGTTATTGACGGCGTAATTGAAGTGGTAACTTCATCTAAGTTGCAAGAGCGACTTCGCATGCCTGTTGTACGTTATGCTCCGAAGCTGGGGGATAAAGCTGTGTCGATTGTCCCGTGACATGAAAGGTAGCCAAATTCGCCAGGCACCTCAGCGGGGAGATTTGGGCAGTTGAGACAGTAGGGTAGTCTAGTCATGCGGCCAAACAAATTGTCTAGGCGTCCTAACTTTGTTCAGTTCGGGTGCCTGGCCAATCGTGATTCCCCAGCAATCGCCGGAATAGGGCAGCGCGGTCTGACCGAGCAGGGGCCGTACGCGGCGATACAACGGGAGGTAGAGTGGATCGTCGGCGGCGTTGCCGGGATGGACGTCGCCCGCCAAGTAGAATCCGGTCGGTTCGGCGACGGCGGCCATGAGCTTGAACTGCGGCAGGTCAGGCGGTGATCCTTGCTGTGCCCGAGTTGCATCAGGCCGTCGTCGGTGACGGTGTGATATCCCAACCGGTAGTGGCATCCGAACCTGACCCGCTTGACGGGCGATCGACGGCCATACACCCAGGTTGGGCATGACAGGGGTTCTGGGTAGTTAATTGTGGTCGGCAGACTGATGACTGTTTCCCCTGAACCTCTCAAGTTTCCCCACTGAAATGCCTGGCGATGACTGCATCCCTTCGACTACGGAGCCCGTTGCATCCAAATGTCCTTATGTGTTCCGGTTCATCCCGAGCTTCCGAGACAGACTCTTACTTGAACGATTGAAGGCGAGCGCATCTTCTGCAACGCACTTATTGCCGGGCTGCTGCCGCGTCGAGGTGCATGCGTAGGTAGGATCGCGGTTCGACCTCGGTCAGCTCGAGTTCCCGAGCCAGGTTGAGCACGGCGGCCTGGGCGGTCGGGAGGTCGGCCTCGGTGGCTGCGAATGCCTCGACTTCGACGAACTCACCGAGTCCCTCGGCGGTGTCGAGCACGACCTCGATCGGAAGCCCCTGGTACTCGAGATGGAACGGCCGCCTCGTCTTTCGGACGGCGGCGACTTGCCAGAACCCAAGCTGGTTGAACAGCCGGAACAATTGCTCGAACGACTGTTCGCCTTCCGCGAACGGGAGTTCGATCTCCTCCCGTGTCTTGGTCGGGCCGCTCAAGCGCGGCCCTTTATAGGTGATTCGGTTGGCGGAGCCGATCCGGCGAATTCGGAACGCCTCATGGGTCTGAGCGAAGTCGCGCGAGGGGTGTCCGAGGTAAACGTCCTCGTGCGTGACTTCGGGTTCGACCTTGGCGTCCAGCTTGGCCAAACGGCGGACGAGTTCGGAATGGCCGTTGGTCCGGAACTTGATCTCGACCTCAAAGCTCATGGATGAAGGACCCGCAAAAAGAAGTGGTCCCGGGTCGGTCGCGGAGCGAGAACCGCCGGGTGGAACCTTGTTCGGGCCACGTTGGCGACACTACCATAACTCGCTGACGTCCTGCCACCGATGCTCGCCCCGGGAGATGGTCCCTGATGAGTTATCCTCACGCCTCTGCGCTACTCGTGGTCGTGCTCACGACAGTCTTCACCGGAGAACCGGCCAAGGCCGATCCGGCCGAGCGGCGATTCACCGGCCCCTGGAATCTCGAGACGCTCAAACAGGCACCCCAAGCGACGTGGGGAGCGGAGTCGGGCCTGGTCCGTGAGGTCTATTACGAGGGAGAATCGTTGCGGGGGAAGCCGACCCGGGTCTTCGCCTACTATGGAAAACCGAAGGGGGAAGGGCCCTTTCCCGCGATGGTCCTGGTCCATGGCGGGGGCGGTAAAGCGTTTCGGGAGTGGGCGCAGCTCTGGGCCGAACGGGGCTATGCGGCGCTGGCGATGGACCTGGCGGGACATGGGCCTGAGGGCCCCCGGCTCGACGACGGTGGGCCCGAGCAAGATGACCAGGGCAAGTTCCAGGACTTCGCCGACTCGGAGGTGGGTCAGATGTGGACCTATCACGCGGTGGCCGCCGTGATTCGCGGGCACTCGCTCCTGGCGGCCCGGCCCGAGGTCGACGCGAAGCGGATCGGGATCACGGGAATCAGTTGGGGAGGCTACCTGACCTGCATCGTCGCCGGACTGGATGACCGACTCAAGGTCGCTGTCCCGGTCTACGGGTGCGGCTCCTTGAGCGACAATAGCGCCTGGCTCGGTCATTTCAAAGCGATGACGCCCACGCACCGTGACCGCTGGCTGGCCCACTTCGACCCTTCGAAATACCTTGGCGGGGTGCACTGTCCGATTCTCTTTGTGAATGGCACCAACGACTTTGCCTACCCGTTGGATAGCTATCAGAAGTCCTACCGCCAGGTGCCGGGACCGGTCGACCTGTGCGTCACCGTGCGGATGCCGCATGGTCACTCCCAGGGCTGGACGCCTCGGGAGATCGGCCTCTTCGTCGATAGCATTCTCGAGGGGGGTAAACCCTTGGCCCGGCTCGGCGAGCCGGTGGTTGCCAACGGCCTCGCCGTGACGGAGATCGAGAGCCAGACTCCTCTGGTCAAGGCTGAGCTCGCCTACACCACGGATCAGTGCGAGTGGCCGAAGCGAGAGTGGAAGACGATTGAGGCCACCCTCTCCCCAGGGAAGGCGTCGGTCAAGTTACCCGAGAACCGACCGCTCGTGTTCTTTCTTACGGTCAAGGACGATCGGGGCGCGGTCACGAGCTCGCCGCATGGCGAGCTGAAGTGAACGCACGCGTCGTTTTGCGGTCCAGATATGCTCGTGCGCTGGGAGGTGGCCAAGCTCGGGTGGACAAAACGGGTGAAAAATCCGAAAAATTGGAAAAATCCCCAATTTCGTTCAACCGTTGAAGCGGTCAGGTCGATGAACAGGATGGATCTCCGCCAATAGGCGGAGATCCGGCCGAAGCTGGTTAAGAAAGGCCGTGCTCACCCCACCAATACGATGGAACGTCGGTGGGTTCACGCCAATGCGGCGGAGATGTCCCCCCCCATTCGCCCAGCCTCTCGCGGCGGATCAGCCTTAGCTCATGGAGGAAACGTGGCCGCGATCGCCCCGACACTTCTCGCCACGAACGACGACCCTGCGCGACGAACCTGGCCGGTCCGCCAGGCGATGCTGGTGGGCCTGCTGGCTTTGATCTTGAACCTGGCGGGCAATGGTCGCATCAGCCTGTTCGACCGCGACGAGCCGCGCTACGCGGGGGCCACGCGTGAAATGCGGGCCAGCGGCGATTGGGTGCATCCGACCTTCAATGCCGAGCCACGCTATCACAAGCCAGTGCTCATTTATTGGCTGATGATGGCCGGTACGGCGCTGGGGGGAGACAACCCGTTCGGCGTGCGTCTGATTTCCTCGTTGGCGGGAGCCTCCACCTGTCTTCTCGTCTGGTTCTGGGGCCGTCGCATGCTTGGCGAGCGGGCGGGCCTGCTCGCCGGCCTGATCCTGGCCACGGCGCCGATCGTTGTGGCCGAATCGAAAATGGCGACCACGGACGCGACCCTGATGCTCTGGGTTGTGGGCTGTCAGTTCTGCCTCTGGGAACTGTCTCAGCGCAGTTCCTGGAAGCTCGCGGCGCTATTTTGGAGCTTGCTCGGGCTGGCCATCCTGACCAAGTCCCCCGCCGGCCCGGTGCTCCTCGTGGCCTCTGGAGCCGTTTCGTGGTGGTGGGGTGGGCCCACCTCCTTTTTGAAGCGGCTCCACTGGCGTTGGGGCCCCTTGCTCTGCGCGGCGATCGTGCTTCCCTGGAACGTGGCGATCCTGATGAGGTCGCACGGCGAGTACTACAACGTCGCTGTTGGCTATCACATTATCCGCCGGGCGACGTCCGGGCTGGAAGAGCACGGTGGGTTTCCCGGCTATTACGTCGTCCTGAGCTTCCTGACCTGTTTTCCCTGGTCAGCGCTGCTCCCGGCGGCGCTTTACGCAGGGTGGACCCGGCGGAGAGAGTCGCCCGTCTTCGGGTTCCTGCTGGGCTGGATCGTCGGGCCTCTGATCTTGCTGGAATGTGTTCGGACGAAGTTGATCCACTACTATCTGCCGGCGTTCCCTGCCTGGGCTTTGCTGATCGCCTGGCTGATCGTCGCCGTGACCGAGTCGGATGTCGTGCTCGACGCCTGGAAGATGGGGCGTCTCGCGGTTCGGTTCCTGCAGGTGATCGCGACGGGGGCGATCGCTGGCCTCTGGGCCGCCGCCTGGTTTGCTCCTCCTGGGCTCCGCCTGGCCTGTCTCGTCCTCTCGGCCGTCATGCTCGTCGGCACCCTTTTGTTCCACGTCCACTACAAGATGGGGGGGATCGAGCGAGCGACTCCGGTTCTGATCGCCTCGAGCGCGTTCATGACGTTGTTGCTCGGTGCCTGGGTTTTGCCGGCCCTCGAACCGTTCCGAATCTCGGGCGTGATCGGCCGGCGGCTCGCCGTGCTCGAATCGCGCGAGAATGCGAAGGCGATCCTTTGCACGTTCGACCTGCCGGGAGTGGTCTACGCCCTCGGCCACCCGGCGCCGATCGTCCGCCGGCTCGACAAGCTGATCGCCCAGGTTGACCGGGACCAGAAGGTGATTGTCCCTCTCCGCCCCCATGAAGTTCCCGTCCTCCAACGCCAGGCTCGGCTGGACGTCGAGGTCCAAGAGACCATCCGCGGTTACAACCTGGACAAAGGACGCAGTGAAACGCTGATCATGGCGGTCATCAGACCGAAGGGGCCGGGCCTCGCGAAACTGCCGAGTCCCTCGGTCATTCGCTAGGCGGAGACGGGGTGCCCCACCGTCGGGTTCCGGCCGACGGTGGGTTCCAATTCGGCGTCGTTGAGCGATAATGAGTGTCCGTCAGTGAGACCGGGCTGGGCCGGATGAAATCAAGGCGGCCGCGTCCTTGAATCCGCCCCGTCCAGGCCCAACGGCACTTGAACCGCCATGTCTGTACCACTCCGCATCGCCATGTGGTCGGGCCCGCGAAATATCTCGACGGCGCTCATGCGTTCGTGGGGTAACCGTCCCGACACGTTCGTTTCCGACGAACCACTTTACGCCCATTATCTTCAACAGACGGGCATCGATCACCCTGGTGCCGCCGAGGTGATCGCGGGGCATGAGCCTGACTGGAACAAGGTGGTCGCCTGGCTGACCGGCCCGATCCCCGACGGTAAGCCGGTCTTCTTTCAGAAGCAGATGGCGCATCATCTCTTGCCCCGGATCGACCGCGCCTGGCTCGGCCTGGTCTCCAACGCGTTCCTGATCCGCGACCCGCGCGAAATGCTCGCGTCGCTCGTCAAGGTTCTTCCTCACCCGACCGTCCAGGATACGGGTCTTCCCCAGCAGGTCGAGATCTTCGAGTGGGTCAGGCGACGCGGCGACACCATCCCTCCGGTGGTGGACGCTCGTGATGTCCTCGAGGATCCGCGCACCACGCTCGCGATGTTGTGCGACGCGTTGGGAGTCCCATTTCTGGACGCGATGCTCTCCTGGCCCGCGGGACGACGCTCCAGCGACGGCGTCTGGGCGAAGTACTGGTACGCGAACGTTGAGAAGAGCACCTCGTTCCAGCGACCGACTGTTTCGAGGGAACCGTTTCCCGCCCAGCTCGAAGGACTGCTCCAGGAGTGCGTCCCCTACTACGAGACGCTCTATGAGCATCGATTGCGCCGACCTGGCGAGGCCGAGGAACGCTAATGCTGCAGCAATACGATGAACGCAACCGCGACCTGATCGTCAACATCAATGGCGACCTGCGGCATCGGGATCAGGCGGGGATTAGTCCGTTCGACTCGGCCGTTCAGGGAGGGGATGCGGTCTGGGAAGGGCTGAGGCTCTATGACGGTCGGATTTTTCGGTTGGTCGAGCATCTCGACCGACTCCGGAGCTCGGCCCTTGCGCTTGCCTTCGCCGAGATTCCCACGCACGAAGCTCTGATCGAGCAGATTCGCCGCACTCTGGAAGCGAATCGGATGCGCGATGGCGTGCATATTCGCCTGACCCTGACGCGCGGGGTCAAGGTGACGTCGGGGATGGATCCCCGGCTCAATCGCGCGGGGCCGACCTTGATTGTCCTGGCCGAGTACAAGCCGCCTGTCTACGACAAGGCCGGGATCACGCTGCTGACCAGCACGATTCGTCGCCCCCCGCCCGATAGCCTGGATCCCAAGATTCACCACTGCAACCTGATTCCGTCGATCCTCGCCAAGATCCAGGCCAATGCCGGCGGCGCCGACGATGCCTTGATGCTCGATCCTCGTGGGTTCATCGCCGAAACCAATGCCACGCATGTCTTTGTGGTCTTCAAGGGAGAGGTGGCCACCAGTCGAACCCTGGCCTGTCCCGAGGGCATTACCCGAACCGTGGTCCTCGAACTCTGCGAGCGTCACGCGATCCCCCACGCCGAGCGTGACCTCTCGCTTACCGAGGTTTATCGCGCGGAGGAGGTCTTCTGTACCGGCACGATGGGAGAGCTTGCCCCGGTGACGACGATCGATGGCCGGACCATCGGCAACGGGAGCGTTGGACCCGTGACCGTTCGGCTGGGGACCCTGTTTCGGGAGTTGACCGCGACCGAAGGGGTTGCGGTGGTTAACTGACCCAAATCGGGCCGAGGCGGATTCCGGGCGTGTGGGGGGCTTGACCCATGCCCGAAAATTCCCTATCGTTATGGTTTCCCGATGAGGTTGGCCACACCGCCAAGCGACTCGCTCCGTCCACGCAAGGGTTTTGAGTTCGTCCGAGGACACCTGGTCTATGCCGCGGAAAAAATTTGGTCGAAACCGGAAGAACCGCTGCCGGTTCTGCACTCCTGAAGGCTGCCCGCGTCCGGCGTATGTCGATTACAAGGACGTTGGCCTGCTGAAGAAGCTCTGCACCAACCAGAGCAAGATGTTCTCGCGTAAGCGGAGCGGGAATTGTGCGGCATTCCAGCGCGCGTCGAGCGATGCAGTGAAGCGGGCTCGCTTCATGGCGCTCATCCCCTACGTGGGCGAGTAATGCGATTCAACGGGGCGTGAGACCAAGGCTGTCTTGCGTCCCTCCTTTTTTTTTCTTCCCGCCTCCGCCCCGTTTTCCTTTTTCCCTCTCCTTGAGCGATCAAGCGGCTGGATTCCCAGGGTTTCTCAACCTCGTTTCAGGAATTCCAGGAACTCTTGGTTTAGATCTTCGTAGGAAACGCCCAGTCGTTCCTGGAGCGAGCGCCCAGTGTCGCGGCGGAGAATGCCGCGGTAAGCGTCCTTGGCGTAGTCGAGAAACGGCTCGCGATACGCCTGCTCTCGCCCTTGCATCAGGAAGACGGCGAGCGCCATCGACTCGGCGTAGTGGAGATGAATCGAAGCCTCGGCGTTGAAGGCCGCTTGATCGAGTTGCAAGAGCTGCTCGATCGGTAGGAATGCGCCTCGCTCCATCTGCGCTCGCGCGGCGTCGATTCTCGGGCCGGCAACACCCCCGACCATCAAGACCCCATCGGACCCCGCGACCACCGTTTCGAAATAGGTGCCGAGGCCCTCGAACACCCAGTAGTTGCCCACGTTCTTGTTGTAGCCGTTTCGCCCCGCCGTCTCGAACAAGAGTTGGTGGGAAACCTCGTGAAACAGGGTGGCGGTCGCGTTGATCTCGGCTTCCGGATCGTGAAAGAAATAGGCGGGAGCGCGTTTTCCCTTGCCGGACTTCGGGGGAATGTAAATCCCCAGGCTGCCCTCAATTTTGGGCTCATAAGGGATGAGGTAGTCGACGTACTCCTGCTTGGTCTTGAAATAGTAGACCTGGTGCGGGTCGTTGTTGGAGTTTTTTTCGCCGACCAATTTCTTGTCGCGGAACCGTTGAGCCAGCGGAAGCCGCGAGTCGGTCTCAATCACGTCGGCGAGCAACGAGAAAAAGAGGTCGTGGAACGCTTCGAGCTGCCGACCGAAGGCGATCGCCTGGGAGAACGGGACGTTGGTCTGGATCCTGAAATGCTCGGTGGAGATCCTCCAGCCGCTCTTCCAAGGGCTATGGAGCTGGTCGGCCTGCTCGGCGGGGAGCCATCGAACATTCGCTTGGCCCCGGGTCGGTGGGGCGGGGAGCTCTCCCTTTTCGAGGTGGGGAACCCACGATGATTGGACCCACCCGAAGGTCGGGTGATCGACCATGCCTTTGCGGAGCTGACTGCTTGCGAACGGGGTGGCCCAGCCCTTCTCATGCGGGATGTAGCCGAGGAGCCGACGTGCTTCGGGGTGGTTGGGCTGTCGGCTGAGAACGCCGCGCAGGCAGGCATCCGCCAGCGCGTAGTGCGTTGGGTTCGAGCTGACCGCACGCTCCGCGAGTTCGAAGAGCGCCGAGGCCGTCTTCTCCTGGATCGCGCGGAGCTCGCCGTTCCAGGCGTTGGCGTCGTTTGGCTTTGCCGCGACATTGGCCAGCCCGTTCACCGTGGTGGATTCGACCTTGGACAGCAGCACAAACCGAGTGGCCCCATCGGCCGGGGGAATCGGTTCGATCTTGGACCGGACCGCCTTGGCTGCGCTGGGCTGCCCTTGTTGAGTCAGCCGAGTGGCCAAGCGATCAAGCTCCGCCGTCTCCTGCGCGCGGATCGTCTGAACGGCTTGGCGGAGGTTTGCGGCGGGCTGATCCGCCAGGTCGGGTGGGGGGACCTGAAGGGTCAGAAGGAGTCCGAGGCTGCAAGAAAGGACCAACATTCGCGATTCCCTCGCAAACCCAAGAGTCATAAGGGGAGAGCGGGACGACCGTGGTCTTGAGAACGGGGACGTTCCGCACGCCGGGCTTGTTCGGTTCCTCTGGACGGGTCAGGTCAACTGGCGCACAATGCGCGCCAAGGT
Organism: Singulisphaera sp. GP187; assembly: GCF_900129635.1. Lineage (GTDB taxonomy): Bacteria > Planctomycetota > Planctomycetia > Isosphaerales > Isosphaeraceae > Singulisphaera. Next base: position 1,472,011 of record NZ_FSRB01000001.1, read on the forward strand.
GAGGTTGGGATGACCTCGAAGTCGATTTCCGCGAGGTGAAACGGAGTCCGCCCGATGCCGAGAAAAATACCCCGCGCAGTGATTCTGGTGATCGGCCTGGTGATTGGCTGGGGCTTGGATCATCTCCCGCGCTCCGGGTCGGTCGTCCTGGCCAGTGGCGGTGATCGGTCGGGGGAGTCGATCCTGGCGAGTGGGCCAGTCATGGTCGGCTATAACGATAAGAATCGGGTCCAGATCCCGCTCGAGGCCATCTATTACCTCGACTATAAGGGGGGACGGCTCCTGGCAACCATTCCCTCGTTCCGGCAATCGGTGGGCTCCGCCAAACTGATCGATACGTTCGGCGAGCGCGACCTTGTCGCCGACTTCAAACTCAACCTCGACTCCGGTCCCCGGCCCCAATTCCTGATGACGACCGGCTCGTTGGGAACTTACAGCGAAGGCTGGGCCCCGCTCTTTGTGTTTGAGACGACGACGAGCCAGGTCGCCGTCTACAAAGTCGAACAGCAAATGGTTGGGGCGAAAACGACGCCCAAGTTTGAACTGATGGAGCTTCACGCCCTGCCAGCGTCGACTCCTCCTCCGGAACCACGTTGAGCCCGCCCTGGCGCCATCGAAATGGGCCAGGGCTTGCTCACCCGCTCGCCGCCCCGCTCGAGGGGCGGCGAGATTGGATTGGGTTATTGGGGAAGCACCACTCCGCCACCGACCGCCGGCCCGATGACTTGGATATCCCCCGGTTTCCCGCCGCCTGGTGCCGCGGCTCCGGGAGCCCCTGGTGCCGCGGCTCCAGGGGCGCCTGCCGCGGGCGCCGCGGCTCCTCCTCCCGCGCCGGCCGCGTCCTCGAGAATCGATTCGGTGCCGTAAGGGCGTGCTTCCTGATGGTTCAGGAGCCATTCCGCCTTGGGATCGAAGACCTTGGAATCGCCGTACTCACGGAACGGGTCGCGCGAGCCGGGGACGTGCTCGGCGAAGACCAAGCCCGTGGTGTACTGGAAGAAGGCGAGCCATTTGCGGTCGAGGCCCATGCCAAACGGCGGCTGGGTCTTGTAGTCGATCACCCCTAAAATCTTCTTGTGCACCGGCGCGGTCTCGAGTGCCACAAGCAGGATCGCCACGGTGACGACGGCGCCTGCGAATCCGAAGACGAGCCGCCCGAGCTGATAGACGATCGAGGGGAACCGGACCATGGCGGGCGCCATTGATTCGGTGATCAATCGAAGCAAGAACGTCACGATGATGAACAGGGCCAGCAGGCAGAGGGTATCCGAGAACCCCCAGCCGATTCCGGTCCCATCCAGCAGCTTCGCCAACGGCTCATAGAAGTTGAAGGCGATGATGCCGCCGAACAGGACGTTGAAGAACATCAGGACAGCGCCCCAGAGTCCTTCGCTCGTCAAGGCCCAGGTCAGGCCTGCGATGAGGGCGACGATCACCAGGTTGACGACGATCTCCATGGACAAATCCCTCAGCGTAAATTCAAAAAAAGTGTAGATCGAGAGTGGGCGTCGTCCACGCGTTATTTCACGACTCGGAGGAGTTCGTCGATCGAAGTTTTCCCTTGGATAACCTGGCGGAGGCCGTCTTCCTGGAGGTAGATCATGCCGTTCTTTCGGGCCTCGGCCTTGATCGCGTTGAGCGAGGGATTCTCGCGGATCATGTCGCGCATCGGCTCGGTGATGATCAGCAACTCAAAGATCCCGGTCCGGCCCAGATAGCCGGTGCCGCCGCACTGCGGGCAGACCTCTTGGGGTTCCGCCGGTCTTCGGTAGAACACGTCCACCTTGTCGGCCGGCAGGTTGGCCTTTTTGAGGAACTCGGGCTTGGGCTTGTACGGTTCCTTGCAGTTCTCGCAGAGCATGCGGACCAAGCGCTGGCCGAGCACGGCGGTGAGGGCCGAGGCGATCATGAACGGTTCCACGCCCAGGTCGAGGAGCCGGAAGAGCGCTGTCACGGTGTCGTTGGCGTGGACGGTGGAGAAGACCATGTGACCGGTGGTCGCCGCCTGGCAGGCGATGGTTGCGGTCTCTTGGTCGCGAATTTCGCCGATCATGATCACGTCAGGGTCTTGTCGAAGGATCGATCGGAGGCTGCCTGAGAAGGTCTGTCCGCTCTTGGAATTGATCTCCATCTGGGTGATGTTGTCGAGGTGATATTCGATTGGATCCTCGACGGTGATGATGTTCTTCTGGAACCGGTCGATCTCGCGGAGGCAGGCGTAGAGCGTGGTGGTCTTGCCCGACCCGGTCGGCCCACAGCAAAGGAACATGCCGTGGGGTTGGGTGACGAGGCCGCGGATTTCGGTGGCCAGCTTGGGCCGAAGACCCGCCTCGTCGAGCGCGGAGACCCCCATTCCGCTATCAAGGATACGCATCACCATCTTCTCGCCCGACTTGGAGCCGGAGGTCGCGACGCGGAACTCGAGTTCGCGGCCTTCGAGCTTGGCGCCGAAGGAACCGTCCTGAGGTTTGCGCTTCTCCGAAATGTCGAGCGCCCCGAGGACTTTGAAGACGTTGATCACGGCGTCGCCGGTGGGCCGGTCGAACGGCTCAGCGGCGTGGAGGATGCCGTCGATTCGGTAGCGGATCGACAGTTGTTCGGTGGTCGGCTCGAAGTGGATGTCGGTCGCGCGGCGGAGGACGGCGTCGTAGACGAGTTCCTTGGCCGAGGTGTAGGACCGCGACTCCTCGGCTTGGGCGACCCGTGTGGGGTCGGCCTTGCTGGCCCCCTGGCTCTTGCCGACGAACTCGATTGGCGGTCCGCCCTGGTTCCCTCCCGAATCCCCCTTGTTGAAAATCCCCTTCATGCCGGCCTTGTTCATGAGGTCATTCATGACTTCGCCGAGATGGTAGAAGGTCAACACCTTGGAGTCATCGGGAACGGTCTGGTTGCGCGTATAGATGTACGACAGAAGGGGAACGAAGTACGAGAGCAGCAACAAGGTCAGGCTGATCGGGTAAATCGGAATCGCCCAGACCATGGCGAAGCCGAGGATCCCCGAGAAGAAGACGACGCTGTTCCAGATCTCGAACTTCGGGTTGACCAGTTCCTTGGCGTCGTCGTCGATCCAGTATGAGGTCCATGCCCAGAGCACGAAGACGGCCAGTACGGGCAGGAACTTGAACAGGTTGAGATACATGCCGGGCCCGCGCAGGATGCCCGGCGCTTGGGCGAGCAAGACCCCGGCCGACTCGGCGGCGTAAGCCCCGGCCGTCGCGCCCAGGGTCATCAAGGTGAACGTCGCGAGTGCGAGGCGCGGACGGATCATCGCTTCCCTTTCCTCCCACGGAGAACTCGACACGACGCAGTCGCGGGTCCAAGACGGTCGGAGACCGAATCTTAGAGAATACCCGGCTGTGCGATGTTAATACCTTTGAGCGCCATTTTCAAAGTTTCCACGCTCGGCGCCACTTCGAATGCCGTGGCGCGTTCGATTCGCTCATTGACGACGAGCTGTCTCAGGCTCTCGGTGAAGTCCTGCATCCCTTCTTCCTTGCCGATCCGGATCGCGTCGCCGAGCTTCGTATCTTCCTCGTTGAGAATCAGCTTTCGGACGGTGGGGTTCGTCCGCATGATCTCATTGGTCGGTACCCGGGTGATCCCCTGGGCTTGCAGCTCCTTGGTGGTGATCAGGAGTTTCTGGGCGACGATGGCTTTGAGGTTGAAGGCCAGGTTCTGCCGCAGCGGCGCGTGCATTTCCCGAGGGAAGAGGTCGAGAATACGGCTGATCGTCGACGGGGCGCTGGAAGCATGGATCGTGCCGAAGACCAGGTGACCGGTCTCGGCGGCGTGCATGGCGGCGCCGAAGGTCTCCTGGTCACGCATTTCACCCACCAGGATGATGTCGGGATCTTGCCGCACCGCGTCCTTGAGCGCTTTGTGCCAGTCTTTGACGTCGATGCCGATCTCGCGCTGATTGATGATCGACTTGGAGTCGCTGAAGGTGAACTCGATCGGATCTTCGAGCGTCAGGATATGCATCCGCTCACGCTCGTTGATGTACTGGAGCATCGATGCGATCGTGGTGCTTTTGCCCGACCCCGTCACGCCAGCGAGGATGATGATCCCCTGCTCGTACTGGGTGATCTCGGCCATGACGGGGGGCAAGCCGAGCTTCTCGAAGTTCGGGATCGAGTTGTTGACCCGGCGGGCAACCAGGCTCAACCGGCCTCGGGCCCGGAACAGGCTGACGCGGAACCGGGTTTCGAGCTCGCCGTCAAAGATGATGTGGGCGAAGTCGACTCCCCCTTCATCGTCGAGAATGTGCTTCTGGCGAGGGGTCAGGATCGGGAACATCAACCGTTCCATGTCCTCCTTCGTCAGCAACGGCATCTGCATCTGCCGCAGCACGCCCCCCAACCGCATACTCGGGGAAAGCCCCACCTTGAGGTGAAGGTCGGACCCCTTGTACTTCATCACCATCCGAAATAGCTTGTTGCATTCGGGTTCGTTCGGGGCCGCCTCAACGTTCACTTCCACGTCAGTCGCCATGTGCGAATTCTCCTGCAAAGGAATGCACCTGGGGGCGTGTCGAACACGCCGGTCGGGTCCTAGCTGACTTGTCTTGACTCGTTGTGAGACTTCATCGATCAGAAAGAAACCGGGAGGACGAGATGCGTCGCGATCGCCGCCCGGAGAAACCTGCTGATTCCGCGTCTAGTCTGGTTTGGGTTCAGGATTGATCGAGGGAATCGAGGACTGCCGAGGGTGAACGCCCGTTGACGATTCAGGAGACCCCGGACCCCGCGACCAGCCGGACAGGCACGCCGTGCCGGGCCAGATATTCTTTCGTCTCCGTGATCGTGTACTCGTGATAGTGGAAGATGCTGGCCGCCAAGGCGGCGCTGGCACCCCCTTCGACGAGGGCCGCACGCAAGTGCTCGGGACTCCCTGCGCCTCCCGAGGCGACCACCGGAATCTCGACCGCCTCGCTCACCGCCCGGGTCATCGGCAGGTCGTAGCCGTTCTTGGTTCCATCGGCATCCATGCTCGTCAAGACGATTTCCCCGGCGCCGAGGCGCTCGACCTCACGGGCCCAGGCGACCGCCTCCAGACCGGTCGAGATGCGACCGCCGTTGATATGCACTTCCCAGACTTCACGACCGTCCCGCTGAACGCGCTTCGGGTCGATGTTGACGACGATGCACTGGCTACCGAACCGTCGAGCGGCCGCGCGGACGAACTCGGGGTCGCGAACCGCCGCCGAGTTGATCGAGACCTTATCGGCCCCCGCCTTGAGTAACGCGCGGATATCTTCGAGGTTGCGGATTCCGCCGCCCACGGTCACGGGCATGAAGCAGACCTCGGCGGTCCGGCTGACGACGTCCCAGATGATTTCCCGCCCTTGGTGGCTCGCCGTGATGTCGAGGAAGACCAACTCGTCGGCTCCCTCCAACTCATAACGACTTGCGACCTCGACCGGGTCGCCGGCGTCGCGCAAGTTGACGAAGTTCGTGCCTTTGACCACGCGGCCTTCATTGACGTCGAGGCAGGGAATAATCCGCTTGGCCAGCATGCGCAGGTCCGGTCTCGAGGGCGATCGTTGAGGTTGGAGAGTGGAAGATATCGAGTGTCGCAATCAGAAATTTTGTCGATTTTAGTGAGTAGGCGTTGCCCACCCGTTTCTCGTTGCAGTAGGGAAGACGGCGGTGGCCGGCTTCCAATGCGTTGAGTCAACCGGCCGAATCTGTTCTCGCCAACTCGCTCTCACTCCATCCCAAAGAGTTTCAAGTCTGTATTGTATCCCAGAGAAAGTGGCGATCCTAGGGGGGAGGATCACTCGGATTTTCGAGAAGCCCGCCGAGCGTCCTCGGAACCATTCGATTGAACTGGTGCGGGAGGAATCGAAACCGCGAGTCAGTCGAGAATCCGAGGGCAGGCCGGCAGCGAATTCAAGTACGTTCGGCCGTACGGCTTGGTGAGCACGCGGGGGTCGAGAATCACGACGATCCCCGGTCGGTTTTTGAACGGATCAGCCGGCCGAACCCTTGCTTGGAGCTCCGAAGGGGGCAGGAGTGAATGGCACGAGGTTAAGAGCGGGCGTACACTGGTTTTCGTCGCGAAACAGTGTACAGGAGCCTGAAAAAGTACTGTACGAAATCCTTATCCTCGTGCCATTCGCTCCTGGCCCCCTTTCTCCTCCCGTTCTTGGAGACCAGATCGCGGCGATGACGAGCCAGGAGTTGGAGGTGGCTGAAGTGGGGGTCGGGTTCGTGCTCGAGGAGCCCAAACCCGTTGACCACCGCGCGATGGATGGCGGAGAAGTCGGTGTCATCGGTTTTGTTGCCGGGATCGGCGGGCTGGCGAAATTGCTTGGTGGCGAAGGGATGGACTATCCGGACCTCAAAGCCGGCTGTCTGGAACGCGGTCTGGACCGGCAGGTGAAACCGCTCGGCAGAAGTCAGGGACAGGCCGCTCCTCCGCTCGACGATGCGGCGGACGAGTAAGCGCTCGAAATAGCCAGTCTTGTGCCGCCTGATAGCCTGGAAGACGGACCATTTTGTTCGTCCTCCGGAGTCAGAAGATGCCACGTGCCGCCAATCCTGCCCTCCCAGTCCTCTGGCGTCGGCGACTGCAACAGCAGTCCGACAGCGGTCTCACCATCGGCCAGTTCTGCCACGGCCAAGGGATCTCGACCGCGTCTTTCCACGCTTGGAAGCGACGCCTCGCCTCGGATTCGCCTGGCCCTGTCCCCTCTCCGGCTCGCGAACCGGCATTCGTGCCGGTCATCCTCGCCGCCGCCCCCGAGTCGCGATCCGGCGATTCCGCTGAATTCCTCACCATCCGACTCCCCGACGGCGGACGAATCCTCCTGCCCATCGCCGCGGGCGACGAACTCGTCTGCCGGGTCGTCGAGACCGTCGCCCGCGTCGCGGCGAGGATGGAGGACACCTCATGTTGAGCGTCCCACACACCGTGCGGATCCTCCTTCACGCCGACTCCGTCGACCTCAGAAAAAGCTTTGACGGGCTCTCGGGAATCGTCAGCCAAGCCTTCCCTCAGGAGGAGCTCCTCTCCGGCCATCTCTTCCTCTTCCTGAATCGCCGACGTGATCGCATCAAGATCCTCTACTGGAATGTCGATGGCCTGGCGATCTGGTACTATCGCCTCGAAGCCGGCTCGTTCCAGGTCCCCCTCCGGCCCTCCTCCGACGCCCCGATCGAACTCCGGTCCGCCCAACTCGCCATGCTCCTGGGCGGCATCGACCTGGGGAACGCCCAGCAACGAAAACGATACCGGAGGCCTGAGAAAAACAGGGAGAATCCCGGGAAAACCACTTGAAATCAGAGGTGAGCATGCGATAATTCAAGTGATGACTATTCCTCTCGGTCGAAATGCCCAATCCGGCCCCGAATCGCCCGCGTCGCCGCCAGTCTCTGGCGACGCGGCCCCTCCCGTCGATGCGATGCAGCAACGGATCCAGGACCTGCTCGCCGCACTCGATCAAGCCACCAGGGCCAATGAGGAGTTGGCGCAAGAGAACGACCGCCTGCGCCAGGAGTTGGAGCGGTACCGCCGCTATGTCTACGGGCGACGTAGCGAACGATGCGACGATCCCGGACAAGGTCATCTCTTCGCGTTCGGCGAGGACCTCGAGGTGACTCCCGAGGCCGAACCGGAGGCCCCGACGCCGGCCGCTCCGAGGAAGTCCCGGCCATCGCGGACGCTGGATTTCAGCCGCCTGCCCCAGGTCCGCATCGAACATGACGTGCCCGAGGCGGACAAGACTTGCTCATGCTGCGGCCGGTCCAAGGCACGCATCGGCGAGGATGAGCGGCGTGAGCTCGAATTCATCCCGGCTCGCCTGGAGGTCCGGGTCCACGTCCTTCCCAAGTACGCGTGCTCGCACTGCCACGACGGTGTGAAAAGCCCCGACGGACCGGAGCGGCCGCTCCCGGGGTGCATCGCGGGAGCGGGTCTGCTTTCGCAATTGCTGATTTCCAAGTTTATCGATCACTTGACCCTGTACCGCTTCGAGGACATCTCGGTTCGCTACGGTTTGCACCTGCCGCGTGCGACGCTGTGCGATTGGGTCCGCAAGGCCGCCGAGTTGATGGGGCCGCTCTACGACCTCCAGAAGCAGCTCGTGCTCCAATCTCCGGTGATCTGGACCGATGACACCCCCGTCAAGGCGCTGGGCGGCGAGGCTCCCGGGAGCCTGACGACACGGTTCTGGCTCTATCATGGGGACGAGGATCATTCCTACGACGTGTACGACCATACGGCGAGTCGCAAACGCGACGGGCCGGCGACGTTCCTCGCCGGCTTCGCGGGTTATCTTCAGGCTGACGCATATGCCGGATATGACGGACTCTATCTCGGGTCGCCTTCGGCGATCCTTGAAGTCGCTTGCTGGGCGCACGCCCGCCGCAAGTTCTACGATGCGCGGTCGTCGTCGCCGGGGAACGCGGGTTTGATCCTGGAAGCGATCCGCCGGTTATACGACGTGGAGGATCGCGCCCGAGGGTTGTCCGTTGAGGCGAGACAGGCCCTGCGTGCGCAAGAAGCGGTGCCGATCCTGGAACGGCTTCGAGGGGACCTCGATCGGCTTGCGGACCAGTCGCTGCCGAAATCGGCGTTGGGCCAGGCTCTGACCTATGCGCGGAATCAGTGGAAGGCGTTGTGCCGCTACACCGAGGACGGCCGGCTGACGATCGACAACAACGTGGCGGAGCGTCGCCTCCGCGACCAAGCCATCGGCCGGAAGAATTGGTTGTTCCTGGGGAATGTGGATGCGGGACCGCGAGCGGCGGTGTTGAGCACGATAGTGGCAGGGGCGAAGCGTCATCGTCTGGAGCCGTGGGCCTACGTCAAGGACGTGCTGATGACGCTGAGCGTGGCCCCGGAACGAGTCGAGGACCTCTTGCCCGATCGGTGGGCTCGGAACCATCCGGGACACGTGCTGACGCATCGCCTGGAGGAATCACGTGAGCGGGCACGGCGTCGCGACGCAAAACGAGCGGATCGTCGCAAGCGGAAGTGATCCAAGGGCGGTCCGATGCGCGGAGTGACGGGAGTGCCAATCGCGGCCTCCCCCCTGGGAATCTCGAGCGCTTACGCGGACGATGAAACTGACTGACAATCCGATGACCAGCAAATCGATCTGCGAGTTGGTTAAGCGGAGGCTGAAAGTCGCGGGATTGCCGTCGCGGTTGTCGCCACATTCCTTCCGGGTGGCGGCGGTAACGAACCTACTAACGCAAAGGGTGCCGCTGGAGGATGTGCAATACCTGGCTGGGCATTCGGAGCCGCGAACCACCGCACTCTACGTTCGACGGCAAAAGCGTGTGACGCGGAACATCGTAGAGCGAATTTCGAGTTAGGCCGACTCTAATTGCATAATCATATGGTGTAATTTTAATTCTGGCGTTGTTGCACGAGCGTGCTGGCTTATCCGATGGGGGCGGGTGGGAAACTCCGCGACTTCCTGAAGCGATTGCTTAAGTTCCGCTTCGAGATTGGCAAATACGGTAGCCGGCGTTCCATGGAGAAGATAGCCGATCATCCCGGCCACGCCAACAAGGGGTGCGCCTCGTCCGGCAACAAACTTGTTTCTCACGTCGATAAGGTACTCGGCAATGGCGCCATCGGTTTGAAGCACTTTGGCCTCGATCGGCAGTTTCCACCTGGCATTCATAAAATGCACAAAACATAAATCATATGCTATTGGTTTTGCGCTTGGGCCTTGCACTGTTTCAAATTCGTCAGCTTCGTGTGAGGGGATGACAGACGCAAAACCACCTGTATCTTTTCTCCAAATCAACTGGATTTCCAGAAAATGTATTTCAGTAAGGCCCCGCTCCAATTGAATAGGATCTTGGGTGAGGTCGATCCTCGCTAGGTGTTTTTGCCTGAGTTGATCATAAGAACGCCAGAGACAATCCATCAAGTGAATGGCGACACTGCTGGCCCAATCAACTGGTAATTGAGCATCGGCCGGGTTGCTGGGCCAGATCAACTGACTTAAACAACGGCGTTTTGTCATAGTTCGGTAGATCTCTGTGACGCAGCTTGTAGGATGGAAGAGGAGAGTTGGTCGGCATCGCGCATGGCAAGTGAACGCGTCCAGTAGCGGCATTCATCGGGTTTGATAATGTAGAGGCTATGGACTCGCCGGTCCGATTCTTCGTGGTTATGAAACAGGAAGGCTACACGCTGGAAAAAAAGTCCATCGATTCCGCTACCATCTTTTTGCGGCTTGAGGCACGTCCCATAAAAACCGTCGAGCGTTTTCACCAGGCCATCCGCCTCAAACTTCTCAACCTTCACCGTTTCGTGTCCTGGCCAGTCGAGATGAATCGCGATCATGCGAACAGGAAGTAGCGGTTGATCGTCCGATTCTTCAAAAACCGTAGCGCACACCGCTTTATCGTTGCCGAAGGTGGCCTTGACCACGCGGCAAAAATACGCTGCGTACTGCTCGATATTGAATTGCCTGCTGGCCTTTGCCCATGTTCGCGAAGTCGGCGAGTAGGATTCCGATCCTTCGGTCTGTTGATTGGGGAGGCCAAACCTCAGCAAATCTTCTATAAGCACCCAATCGGCTTCATATAAATGGAAAAGCTCGCGGACTCGCCGGTCCACATCAATGGCGGACTTGATGCCATCAAGCATTCGCGGTTGAGGGTCAACCAAAGGTACGCTCAATAGCTCCTTTACCAAAGGCTCCGGCCGGTAGTGCCCCAATCGGCTGCTTGTAATTGAAATATAATAGACTGACAACTGACTCGTTAGGCTTAACCACGCGGACTTCAGAATATTGCCATTGCCAGCTTCATGTACAGAAATGAAGCTTTGAGAGCAGATAATCCCCCATTCAGGTTCGTCACCCTTCACGAGTGCGGCCTGAAACCGCTGGTGCTCGACCTGTAAAGTTTGCTTGATGATAAGCTGAGGCAGCTTAAATGCATCAAAGTTGGTGCTGTCACGGTCATGAACCATGCCAGATGTTTCTTTAGGTAGTTGTGAGGCGTCGATCTGGAGAAACATGCCTACCGGAAAGTCTCCTCCGTCCATCACTCGCTTTCCGACGATGTCTGGCTCGAAACGAGCTTTGTTACCGCGAATTACCCCCTCGCGCGTGTCGACCAGCCCTTTCTTTTTATACTTCTTCAACGTCGGTGCGGAACGCAGACGACGTATCAGATCCAAATCTCGCCGGCCACCGAAAGCAAGTGCAGGCCAGACATCAGGTTCGTTGGCGGCTTCGTGATGTGTTAGCTGGTTCACGTCGTGGGATGCAATAGTAATCCGGGTCCGGCCCTGCCTATCGCCAGAAGGCTTGGGGTAAATGTAGTGAAGCGTTGTCGCGGGCGTCGGCTTCTGGCTGCCCATGATAATTACGCATGCAGGGCCGACGACATCGGGGAACAGTTCTCTGCGAATGCCGGAAAGATTGATAACTTCATCGACGGTAAAATCAGTGAACAGTTTAGCTCGTAACTTGGCAGCGGAGCCAGATCGCAGGTATAGGAGCGGGGACGCGGGCTGGATCATGGCCACATGGCCATCTGCCTTGACCAGGAGCGCAGCCTTGGCCAGAAATAAAGGACCGATATCGAAGTTTGAGACCGGCCAGTGATGTGTCCCTGCCCATTCTTCGGCTCTAGTGAAAGGTGCTTTTTCCTCGGCCGTAGCTGGATCGATTTCTTCCGGCGGGATCTGGTCGGACGTTTGCTTTATCGAACCATCGCCCCAAGGGGCATTGCCGACCACCAAATCGTAGACAGAGGCGTCCTCAACGGAACGAATACCGGTAATTGCATCATCGAAGAAGTCTTTCGCAATCAGCCGTGTGCCACGGATATGCGGAAAGACTTTCCCTCGCTTGAGGTAGTATTTGGGTTCGATAGCATCCGCCATCGCCAGATAGAGGCTGAAGCAGGCAACGCGAACCGCTTCGCCGTTGATATCCACCCCACACAGATTCTGGGCCAAGAGTGGCTTTAGATCGCTGACGTGAGGCTCTTTATCCGGGTGGGCTTGCTTCCAACGATAGATGAGACGTTGAAATGCCTTGACCAAAAAGATCCCCGATCCACAAGCAGGGTCGAGAATTTTGAGGTTCCATTCCGTTCCGTTCCACGGGAGAACGCCGTCAAGTACGAAGTCAACCAAATGCGTTGGGGTATAATAAGCTTTGCCGCGTTCGCGGTCCTCGTTTAGGAATTCTTCATAAACGCTGCTGATGAATTCAAGTGGAATCGTATCAAAAGAATAGTAACGCCAAAGAAGCAATTGCTGATTGCGTTGGTCAAGTTTGCCCGAGACGAAGTCCGCTAACAGCTTGAGGTGATCAGGTGTGACGGCGTCTTTCTCGTCCTGCCATGCTTTTTCGCGGTCATCAGTGGACTGGCCGTCCTTACCTGGGAAAAGGTCTCCGTTGAATTTATCGTCCAGCCATCCAAACAGGGCGTAGGTTTCCTCTTTGTCTCGGAGGATGGTTTCGAGGCCGGTATGAACCTGTGTTAGTTTGCCCTCAAAACGCCCTTCAAGAAGCTTCCTATCGATAAACGGACGACCGTCACTGTCCTTCCGGTCGAAGAGAAATTGCGTGAAAATCATTCGCGCGAGCAGATCATGGCAATAGTGCCGTGGAAGAGATGGATTGGAATTCAGCAATTGCCTTCGGATGAATCGGAGGTTTTTCAGCAGGAGTTTGTCAGCACGGCCTTCCATCGGGAATTTGCTTGGGGTCTGTCTAAGCACGCTACCGGTGATTAAGCTGACCCAATGAAGCAGGGCCAACAAACTCGGTTGCTGTGACGATGGGGAAGTTGCGAACTGTTTTGAATCCAGCTCGTGGACTTTGCGTTGAGCCAATGATTTCTTAGGATGCTGATAGCATGACCAGACGATCAATCGATGCGGTTCAAGCGTGATGAGCAGGGCAGTGCGTGAAAAATTCCAAGCTAGACGATGGGCTTCCTCAAGCTCGTCATTGCTGGCACCGGTGGGAAATTCGCAAACGACCGCGATCGGTGGCTCGGTGCTCTCTGAGTTTGGATCCACCGCAAGCACGCCCACATGGACACTGCTTCGAGGATATTTGCGTTCTAATTCGGCACGAATCTTACGTTCGGCGAAATCTGCGAACACGCGAGCCCCGGAGCCAGCTGGATGGAGGATTTGATCTCGGCTGGGCCAGCCAAACGTTCTATGGGCATCGTCAAGTAGCATCAGCGTGACTTGTCCGGATTAATCATTGGGTATGCTTCCTTGAGAATGACGCTATCCGGTTTGAAAAGGTCCTGTTGTCCTTGGTCCATTTTTCTTACGACGTCATCGCTTCGGAGCTGGTTCCGGGAAATCGTTTCGCTGGGCTAATTCCACCAATGCACGATCAATCAAGTCCGTAGACTTAAGCCGCATGTGCCCCGCTAAACGGTGAATCCACGCCCGCCAGGCCGGGTTACCCCTGATGGCGATCACGGTTTGTCGCGGATGATCGGAGCGGGGGCGGCCTATGCCGTTCTTGTCCGACCGCGGTTTTTTGCCCATGCTTCCCATACTTCCTGCTCCATAATCCACAAAAGTATAGTCGCAGAATCCGGGAGCATCTTCAAGGGAGCAAACGCAGAATTTTTGACTACGCGGAAAGTCGTCGCCTCTTTGCTCCTCGGCCGCCTTGGGCATCGACGCTGCTGACTGGGCGATTCGACTGGCCTAGCGCTGTTTCGGGGGGCATCAAGGCTCAGTATAGGCTGCCCTGACGGGCCTTTTTTCTTGCCGCGGACATAGGGAAGGCTTGATGTCTTTTTTCAAATGATCGCGTAGAATCACCCAGAGGATGCCAATCTAAGCGAATTGAGGTCGATTATGGGTAAGGCCAAGTCATCGTCCGGCGGGGATTAGCTGCGGATTTCGTGGGCGATGAACGTGTAATGGTTCAGCGTGAAATGGAGAAACCGGGGTTGGGAGATAAGGTAGTGAATGTTTGACCAAAGGGTTAGGATTTGCCGCTTTCGTGCGAATCCCGAAGGGAAGACAGGGCGGTATGGTGCCGCCCCTCCTTCGGTCTTGGCCCTGGGTGGCGCTCGGGGCGTATCGCCACGGAGCCCTATCCTCCGGCCCAGGCCATCTTCCATCGTAGCGCCGTCAAACCGTTCGAGCAACGACTTTCCGGCGATCAGACGGTGGGCTGAACTTTCGAGCGGGCGGCTCTCCTCCTTTCTCTCGCCGCATCCAACTTGCGATCCCGCTCTTCGAAGATCGCCCGATCGCGACCGGCCAATTTGTCCGCTGGCGTGACGTAGCCGATCGCACTGTGCAAACGGACCTCGTTGTAGTGGGCCACGAACTCAGTGACGAGCCTCCTCGCCTCCTCCAGGCTCAGGGAGGGGCTTGACGCGGATGCACTCGCCCTTCAGGGGCTTGTGCCATCGCTCGATCTTTTCATTGATTTGATGATAATGCAGAGATGTCATCACGTGAGTAACTCAACAAATCCGGATGAATTCCTTGAAGTCCTTGCCAATGAACTGGGGGCCGTTGTCCGAGATGATCCGTGGCCGCTCGCCGGAAAAGCGAGAGCGTCCCCGCTGGACGATCGTCTCGACTTCTGCCTCCGTCATGCTCTCGCGAATCTCCCAGTGGACGATGAATCGACTGCAGCCGTCCAGGAAGCTACAGAGGTAGAAGAAGGTCCCGGCGACGTTGATGTACGAGATGTCGATGTGCCAGTGTTCACGCACTCGGAGCGGTTGCTGGAAGCCGTTTCCTTTGAATAAAGGTTTGCCGTTATGAAGCTTCATCAGCCCGGCGTTGCAAAGGACTCGGTAGACGCTCGAGGGACTCACGGCGACGACATCGGTGTCGAGCATCATGGAGGCGAGCCGCCGGTAGCCTTCCAGGGGATGGGTGGCGTGGTAATCCAGAACGGCTTGCTTCGCCCATGGTTCGAGCTACCAAATGCTGGTTGGCGAAAGTTCGGGGAACGATATGAGAACAAGTCTTTGAGGTTATGGGAGCCGAATGCGATTTCGGGCCAGTCCCCAGTCAAGACACGACGACATCGCCGAGTCCCACCTCCGAGGCAGATTCGGGCGAAGCCCCGGGCCGCACCGGGTTCCTTCGGGCCTTCCGGCTCCGGACTGATTCCGGGTCAGTCGAGAATCCGAGGGCAGGCTGGCAGCGAATTCAAGAACGTTCGGCCGTACGGCTTGGTGAGTACGCGGGGGTCGAGAATCACGACGATTCCCCGGTCGGTTTTTGAACGGATCAGCCGGCCGAACCCCTGCTTGAGCTTGATCACTGCCTCGGGAATCTGATAGTCGGTGAACGGGTTGCCGCCGGTCCGGCGAATCGACTCCAGGCGGGCTTCGAGCAACGGGTGGCTTGGCACGCTGAACGGGAGCCGAACGATGATCACGTTCGAGAGCGCCTCGCCGGGCACGTCGACCCCTTGCCAGAAGCTATCGGCGCCGAAGATTACGCTATCCACGTCGGCCTTGAAGGCCTCGACCATTTTGGTGCGCGGCATGCCTTCGCTCTGGGCGATCAGGGTGATGTTCCGCTTCGCGAACCAGGGGGTGAGCGCTCGGACCGCCGCGTCGAGCATCTTGTACGAGGTGAAGAGAACGAACGCCTTCCCCTGGGTCTTCTCCAGGTAGTGCGGAATCGCCTGGATCGCCTGGCGCTCGAACTCGGCGCTCTGCTCGGAGGGATCGGGAAGGTTCCTTCGCAGGTGGATCGTCACCTGGTTCGGAAAATCAAACGGGCTGCCGAGTTGGAGGCTCTCGCCTTGCGTGAGCCCGAGCCGCGTCTTGCAAAAGTCAAAGCGCGGTGGAGAACCGACACTCAGCGTGGCCGACGCCAGGATGCAGGTGGGGACGCGATCGAACAGCGAGCGACGGAGCGTCGCTCCGACGTCCAACGGCGCGGAGGCGAGTGTCACCCGCCTCCGCGCACCGGCGGTGAGCTCGACCCAGTGGACGCTATCCGGTTCTTTCTGGCCGAGCCAGGAGGAGAGGGAGTTGGCCATCGCGAGGCAACGCTCTTCGATGGCCGAGAGCTCGATCCGCTGCTCTTCGGCCGCGACCGACTCGGCCCCGTGCCGGAGCGCTGACGCGAGCTTTCGCAGCTCCTCGCAAACGGTATCGGGCCAGGCGATCGGTTTGCGGAGCCGGCCATTCGTCGACCCTTGCGACGTCTGCCACTCGGTGACATCGTCGAAAAAGTTGAGCGCCTCGGTCCGGACCCGTTGGAGCTGAATGATCGCGTCGTCGAGCTTGTGATAGGCCAGCAATCCCTTGCGCGTTCGCTCGTTGTAGAGCTTGCCGAGGGTGTAGTCGAACTGGCCGCTGGTGATCTTTAGCCCGAGGTGCTCGCCCGCTACTGCCTCGAGTGTGTGCGCCTCGTCGAAGATCGCGACGTCATAGTCGGGAAGCAGGCTGGCCCCCGCGTTTCGGAGTGCGAGGTCGCTCATGAAGAGCGCGTGGTTCACGACTAGGATGTTGGCCGTCCACATTCGCCGGCGTGCTTTGTAATAAAAGCAATCTTTGTTGCGAGGGCAGGAGCGACCGAGGCAGTTGCCGTTCTCGCTCGCGATTGCGTCCCAGACGTGGGGTGCCGGGCGGAAATCGAGGTCAGCGCGGCTGCCGTCGGTCGTTTTTCCCGACCAGAGCCGGATCTCGGAGAGCTGGTCGTGATCTTCGGGACGAGCGAACGACGCGTCGGCGCGGGCGACGGTCGCGTCGAGCCGCCGCAGGCTGATGTAGTTGGAGCGTCCTTTGACCAGCACCGCCGAGAACTCTTGGGGCATCACGGAGCGAAGGAACGGGAGGTCCTTCTGAAGCAGTTGCTCCTGGAGGCTGATCGTGTGGGTGGAGACGACCACCTTCTTCTGGCCGGACTCGGCCGCCGCGAGGATCGCGGGGACGAGGTAGGCGAAGCTTTTGCCGACCCCCGTTCCGGCTTCGACCATGAGGTGCGTCTTGTTCTCGATGGCGCGGGCGACCGCTTTGGCCATTTCGAGCTGTTCGACGCGTGACTCGTAGCTCGGCAGCCGCCGTGCGATGGCCCCGTCCGGACCGAGGATAGGGACGGGGTCGAGAGCCGACATGAGACGCTCCATTCCGTGTAGACGACGGCGGACCGTCCTGAAGCTGAAGCAAGAGGGACTTATCAGGTCAAATTCAATGAGGAGAGGCCGCGTTCCCAAGGCGCGAGGCGCGGCCCCAAGCGGACCGTCAGTTGATCGTTCCTTCGGTCGGGCTCGATGCGGTCGCGTACAGTTTCTTGGGAATCCGGCCGGCCCCGGCCGCGAGCCGACCGGCCTCGATCGCCAATCGCATGGCGTGGGCCATCCGGAGCGGGTCCTTGGCCCCCGCGATTCCCGTGTTGAGCAGCACACCGTCGCAGCCAAGCTCCATCGCCAGCGCCACGTCGCTGGCGGTTCCGACCCCGGCGTCGACGATGACCGGATAATTCGGGTCGCTCCCCTTGAGATCCTCGAGGATGATCCGCAGGTTGTTGGGGTTGAGGATCCCCTGGCCGCTGCCGATCGGGCTGCCGGCCGGCATCACGCTCGCGGCGCCCGCCGCCTTGAGCCGACGGGCCATGATCGGGTCGTCGCTGGTGTAGCAGAGGACCTGGAACCCTTCGTTCACCAAGACTTGCGTCGCCTCCAGGGTCGCGACCGGGTCGGGGAGAAGCGTCTTGGTGTCGGCCAGGACTTCGAGCTTGACCCAGTCGGCTCCGGGATTCTCCAGGCCAAGGAGGAGTTCGCGGCCCAGACGCGCGGTCCGCAGGGCGTCCTCCGCGGTGAAGCATCCGGCCGTATTGGGCAGGATGGTGTAGCGCTTGGGGTCGAGGAAATCGAGCAAGCTGCGGCCGTCACGATCGAAAAGTCGTTCCCGGCGCACGGCGACCGTCACGACCTCGGCGCCGCTGGCGTCGAGGCAGTCGCGCATCAACTCGAGGGTGGTGTACTTGCCCGTTCCCACGAGCAAGCGGCTCTGAAAGGTGTGCGAGCCGATCGTCAAGGTGCCGGGATCGAGGACCGCGGGGGGGCCACCGCCGCCGCCGACCAGGGTCACCACTTCCAGAATGTCCCCGGGGATGATCGGGGTTACGTCGTGACGTGCGCGGGTGACCAGGCCGGAATTGACCTCGACCGCCACATGCTCGGGCCGGAGCTTAAGTTCGCGCAACAAGTCGGCCACGGTCAATGGCGCGGGCACCTCGCGCTGCTCGCCGTTCAAGGTGATAATCACTGGAGATCCCGTCGTCCCCTTTTTTACCGCGACTTCCACTCGCTCAAGCCGGAGGTTTGAGCGTGGGAGCGGAAGAATCGCGTTCCCTCGTTGTTGACACCTGTCCATCGTAAAGAGGCGGCTCGTCCGAGGTCAAGCCAACGCGCCGTTTGCCTGGGGCGGGCGGCCAAACCTCAAAGGCGGCCGTCAGCGGCCGAGCAGGCCGCGCTGGCTCCGTTCGATCTGGTAGTGGCAGAGCGCCACGGCGCAGGCGTCGGCCACGTCGTGAGGCTCGGGCAGTTGATCGAGACCGAGCTCGGTCTGAATCGCGTGTTGCATCTGGAGTTTCGGCGCCTTGCCGCTCCCGGTCAGCGTCTTCTTGATCCGGGAGGCGGCGTAGCCGACCACCGGGATCCCCC
Organism: Singulisphaera sp. GP187; assembly: GCF_900129635.1. Classification (GTDB taxonomy): domain Bacteria; phylum Planctomycetota; class Planctomycetia; order Isosphaerales; family Isosphaeraceae; genus Singulisphaera. Next base: position 1,490,624 of record NZ_FSRB01000001.1, read on the forward strand.
GCTGGGCCGCCGCCAGGACGATCACTCCTCGCGCATGGGCCATCAGGATAGCGGTCCGAGGATGTTTCAGGTGGCTGTGGACCTGCTCGAGCGCGACCGAGGAGGGGGGAAAGGCGTCGAGGACTTCGGACACACCCTGATGGATCAGGTCGAGCCGCCGTCCCATCGGCGCCTTGTCGGCACGCGGTCGAATCACTCCGGCCTCGATCACGAACGGGCCCCGGGGCGAGGTTTCCACCACCGCGTAACCGGTGACGATGAGGCCGGGATCGATTCCGACGACCCGGAAAAAGGGTCGCTGACCGGGTTCGGAGGTCGGAACCGTACTCGTCGTCATCATCGTGCTAGGCCCTTCCTTGGGACGATTCCCCAAGGGTGGGCGTGGCCCACCCGGTCGACTGTCTTGTGGAAACATGCGTTCGCGAGATCCCAACGCCGGTCAATCGATTCGCCATGAAGTGCCGTCGGCTCGGTCTTCGAGAGTGACGCCGAGGCTCGACAGCTTGTTACGAATCTCATCGGCCAACGCGAAGTTTTTCTCCTTCCGAACTTGTGCACGAAGATTCACCAGCAGGTCGAGCAGAGGGGCGGTGAGCCGATCCTGGTTGGTCTCGGGCTTGGCCAACGGCACGCGGAAGAGGCCGAGAAGCTGGGTCAGCTCCTTGAGAACGACCATGCCCGCCTTGTATTCCACGAGCGCGGGGCCTGACTGCGGAGTCAGGTCGTTGGCGAACCGGTTCAGGGCGTGAATCGTCTCGTAGAGTTCACCGATCGCGCCACCGGTGTTGAAATCATCGTCCATGGCGTCGAGAAAGCGCTGGCGGTGGGCGGCGATCTCGCCCAGGAGGGCCGACGCTCCCGGGTCGAACTCGCCCCGTCGGGTCGGCGCGGAGAGTTGATAGAAGCTCTCCCCGGTGATGCGTTCGAATCGCTCGAACCCCTTGAAGAAGGCTTGCAGGCCGCGCGCGAGTTCGTCGAGCCGCGAGGGTCCGTAGTCGATCGGCCGCCGGTAGTGGCTGGTCAGGAGGAGGGCGCGGATCGTGTCGGGCGAATGGGCCTCGAGCAGGTCGGCCATCAAGACGATCGTGCCGGGATCAGACTTGGAGATCTTCTTGCCGTCCTTGGTCAACAGGCCATTGTGCAGCCAGTAGGTGGCGAACGGCTGACCCGAGTACGACTCGGACTGGACGACCTCGTTTTCGTGGTGGGGGAAGACCAGGTCGAGCCCGCCACCGTGGATGTCGAAGTGAGCGCCGAGGATCTTCATGCTCATGGCGGAGCATTCGATATGCCAGCCGGGGCGGCCCGGTCCCCACGGGCTCTCCCAGAACGGCTCGCCCGGTTTCGACCCCTTCCAGAGTGCGAAGTCGCCCGGGTGCCGTTTCACGACTGTCGGTTCGATCCGTGCACCCGCTTGGAGTTCCTCGGGGTCGCGATGGCTCAACTTGCCGTAGTCGGGCGCTTTCGACACGTCGAAGTAAACGTCGCCCGAGGACGGGTAGGCGAACCCCTTGTCGATCAGCCCTTGGGTCATCTCGATGATTTCGCCGATGTGGTCCGTCGCGCGGGGCATGTGGTCGATGCCGTCGACCCCCAGCGAACGGAGGCAGGCGAGGTAGTCTTCGGTGACTCGCTCGGCGAGTTCCTTGACCGTGGTCCCTTCCTTCTGGGCCTGCACGATCAACTTGTCATCGACGTCGGTGATATTAACGACCCAGGTGGCCTCGTAGCCCAGATAGACCAGGTAACGCTTGATGGTGTCAAAGATGACGGGCCCGACCATGTGGCCGACGTGGCTGCGGGAGTAAACGGTGGGGCCACAGACGTACATGCCCACCGCGCCCGGGCGAACCGTCTGGAAAGCTTCTTTGGTCTGAGTCAGCGTGTTGTAGACGCGAAGCGACATAGCGGTCGGGCTCGGTTTCGTGACAGTTTGTGGAAGGAAGAACGTCGGCGGCCTTGGGCGAGCGATTACCGTGGCGATCAGGCGGGTTCGGCCGCATTGAGCAGCACCACCGCCTCGCACGAGATGGCTTCGGCCCGGCCGATCGGTCCGACGTGCTCACCGGTCTTGGCCTTGATGTTGACGTCTTGCGCGGCGAGCCCCAAGAGGTTCGCCAGGTTGGTGCGCATCTCCGGCTTGAACGACGAGAGCTTGGGCTGTTGCGCGTGAATGATGACGTCGCAGTTCACCGGCCGCCACCCTTCGCGGGCGACCCGGCTAACGACATCCCCGAGCAAGACGCTGCCGTCGAGACCGGCCCAGTGGGGGTCGGTATCGGGGTAGTGCTCGCCGATATCGCCGAGCCCGGAGGCTCCCAACAGCGCGTCCGCCACGGCGTGCATGACGACGTCGGCATCGGAATGCCCGAACAGGCCGAGCGGATGCTCGATCCGGACCCCGGCCAGGATCAAGGGGCGTCCTTCCACCAGACGATGTGTGTCGTGACCGATCCCTACACGCACGTGAAGATCCTGAACACCCTCGAAGTCAAGTCATTCCGCCCAATCGCGCGGCCGATCGTGGAAATCGTATCCGCTTCGGCCTTCCTTTGCCATCCCCGGTATCGCACGCCCCGCCGATCGCGGCGAAATCGACCGAGCACGGTCGGGGCGCCGTTGCGGCCGCGCCGCACTGGGAATGAAGTTTCAACATGGTCGGTCGCGGCCATTCCCATTTTTTCCGGGTCGGCCTGTAGAATTGGGAAGAAAGGGTTGTAGAACTGGACAAAACCTCCGTAGATTCACGCCGACCTGGAAAACTTGAGAAATTTTTAAGTCGCGTCTGGCGATGCCTTTCCGACTCTCTGTATGGCGACCGGGACGATGTCGGCACACCCCGTGCTTATCTTTAATCTCGTTCGCCACGAGGGCTCGCCAAACCTGGTGCCGGCAACTCGGAAGCGACGGAATCGCAAGACTTTGGGAAGCCTGAATCAAGGAGCGATGACATGCTGGTCCTGAGCCGCAAGCTGAACGAGAAGATCGTGATCGATGGTGGAATCGTCATCACGGTCGTCAAGATCGACCGCAACCAGGTTCGTCTGGGGATCGAGGCACCGGGCCACATTCCGGTCTACCGCGAAGAGATTCTCCCGCTCGCCCTGCTGGCCAAGGAACAAGAGGCACTCGCCGTCTGCTCCTGAGCGATTCGGCGAACATCCGGTTCGGCATCGAAACCCATCGCCTTTTTTTCTGAAAAGCACTCACGGAGGCTGACATGCTGGTCCTGAGCCGCAAGCTGAACGAGAAGATCGTGATCGCTGGTGGGATCGTCATCACGGTCGTCAAGGTCGATGGTCATCAGGTTCGCCTGGGGATCGAGGCACCTGAGCATATTCCGGTCTACCGCGAAGAGATTCTCCCCCACGCCCGCCAGGCCAGGGATCGGGAAGCGCTCGCGGTCTGTTCTTGAGGGGCTGAGCCCACAATCTCCTCGACAATCCTCGAGCCGTCGACTAGTTTAACATTCGTCAAATGACGGACCGCTCATTGAATCTCGAGGCCAGGGTCGCGGAGAAACGCTCATGCACGCAGACGATGTCTCCGGTTCCGAAGTCAATCGCCGCGGTTTTCTGCAAACCGGCGCCCTCGCTACCGCCTCGGCCATGACCGTGGCCTCAGCATCGGGAAGTTTGGCGGCACCGGCCGCGGAGAAGAAGACAATCCTGCCATTGCGTCCGCTGGGCAAAACCGGCGCCGACGTGACCATCCTCAACCTGGGAACCTGGCGCAGTCCGGGGACCGACCGCCTCCTTCGTTTCGCCTACGCCAACGGCGTGCGCTACTTCGACACGGCCAAGAGCTACGGCTCCGAACCGGCCATCGCGCGCTGGCTCCAAGCGATGCCTGAAGTCCGCAAAGAGATTTTCCTCGCGACCAAGGACCATCCCGTCTCGCCCCGGGACCTGATCCCGCAGCTCGACAGCCGGCTCGCCGCGCTTCAGACCGATTACCTGGATCTCTTGTTTATCCATGGCATCGGCAGCGACTACGGCCCGCAATCGATGGACTGGCCCAAGAGCAAGGAACTGAAAGAGACGATCGAGACGATCAAGAAGTCGGGCAAAGCACGATTCGTCGGGATCTCGTGTCATGACGCGAAACGGGCCGAGTACATCCAGGCGGCCGCCGACGGCGGATTCGTGGACGTGGTGATGCTCCAGTTCACCCCCTGGCTTGAAAAGGATGCTCCGCTGAACCGGGCGCTCGACGCCTGCCACAAGCGAGGCATCGGCCTGGTCTCCATGAAACAGGTCGCCGGCCACGGTGAGCTCGAGGACGTGGTCAAGCGGGTGCCCTCCCTCAAAGAGAAGGGGCTCACGCCTTACCAGGGCCTGCTGCACGCGATCTGGTCCGACGAACGGATCAGCTCCGCCTGCGTGTCGATGCGGAATACCGATCAGATTACCGAGGACAGCCTGGCGGCCACCAAATTCACGGCCATGAACCGCGCGGAGATCGAACAACTCCGCGACGCTTGCTTGGCCGCCGGCCCGACGTTCTGTGCCGACTGTGATGGCCGCTGTGCGCGTGCCGCCGGAACCGACGCGGCGCTGGGTGATCTGACCCGACTGCTCACCTACCACGATCAGTACGGCTACCGAGGCGAAGCCAAGCGACTCTATGGCCTGATGGCGGAACGCGACCGCAATTGGGCGGGAGCCGACCTCGACGCCGCCCAGCGTGCCTGTCCGAACCGACTCGATTTCAGCGCACTGCTCCCCCGGATCGACCGTAACCTGGCCTGATCTTAGCAATCTGGTTCTGTTCCCCTGATGCGACCTGACGGCCCGGAACCTTCCGGGCCGTCAGCATTTGCGCGCGATGCACAAGTGATTCTCGGTGCGATCGGGGGATTTCGCTTGAGTTTGCGAGGGGGGATCGACATATTACCCAGTGGCGCGAAGCGATAGGGACCTCGTCCGCTCTTGACGGGCGATTCACCGGACGCTTCACCACGAAGCCTCGGCGATGACGCTCCGACGTTCGCAACAGTGCGAACCCGGATGGTTTCTGAACAAGGCTAGCGACCCATGGGCAAAAACATCTACGTCGGCAACCTCCCCTATGACACCACGGGTGATGACCTGAAGCAGCTCTTCGAGGCCTACGGAGCGGTCTCGAACGGCCAGGTCATCATCGACAAGTTCAGTGGACGCAGCCGTGGCTTCGGCTTCGTGGAGATGGACCACGACCACGAGGCGCAAGCCGCGATCGACGCGTTGAATGGAACCGACTACGGCGGGCGCCCGCTCACCGTCAACGAGGCCCGACCGCGCGAAGCACGTAGTACCGGCAGTGGTCGGGGTGGTTACGGCGGCGGAGGCGGCGGGGGCTACAGGGGATCCTATGGAAGCAACGAGGGGGCTGGAGGTTACTGACGGTCGCTTTTTCCGCGACGAATCCGGGATTTAGCGGAGATCGGGGCTTGGACAAGAGCCGCCGCCTCGACTATACTCCGTAATCGCGATCGTTTACGAAAGAGAGGCCCGGTTGGTGCCGGTCTGCCTCTTTCGTGTCATTTCCCGCCGCTCGAACCGGTGGGAGCCTGGAAGTCGGGGGTTTTGCCTGTGGTGAAGTTACGGGTACGGTCCGGCGAGTCGATCCAGGAAGCGGTTCGTCGCTTCCGCAAACTCTGCGAGCGCAGCGGTCTCCGGAAGGAAATGCGGCGCAAGGCCTATTATGAGAAGCCCAGTGAGCGCCGCCGCCGTGAGGAACTGAAGCGTCTTCGCAAGGCTCGCCAAGCTGCCCGCGTTTGATCGCCACGATCCGGGCCTGATTCGAATCGGCCCGAATCCTCTGACCGACGCGATTCTTCGACCAATCACCAAGCGGTCGAGACGGCTGCCACAACAGCGTATTGCTGTTCTGGCTTCCCTCTCGACCGCTTCGTCTTTTTCGAGAGCTGTTGAGACTCCCGAAATCCTCGAGGGTGAAGAGGACCGCCATGAAAAGCATGGGTGCGACGGATACATTCATCCAGGTGGCGAGTGACTGTGCCGTGAAATGCGGGGTCATTCCGATTGCGAAGGGCGAGCACAAATCGATCCCCGTCCTCCAGTATGAGCTGCTCTCCACTCACCCTTACCGCTACACCCACGATGACCTTCTCTACGAGGTCCACGTCAGGCACAAGTCAGTTCCGGCCGAAGAGCAGAAGGTCCGCGCCCAGGCGATCCGCGCGGAGTTGCTCGCGAAGCCGCACCCCTGCCTTCGGGCGTCGCTCCTCCCCAAAAAGTACGGCTGGGGGATTCATTACGATGGGCAGGGGCGTATCGCGCTCTATCCCATGGAGTCGGACGCTTACCGACGCTTCGTACAGGGAGAGGGCGCGACCACATTGGTGATCGCACTCAGGAACAAGCGTGCTTGACCAAGTCTTCCCTTTGAAGTGTCTGGCCATGACTGTCTCCTATCACTACCGCCCGCTCGCTGAATGCGGCCTGACCGTTGACCACCGGAGGCCCCATCCACGAACTCGGGTTTAGAACGACCACTGCGGCCCGTATACTGGAGGGACGATACCCAGAGCGAGGACCTTCATGCCTCGTTGCAGGCCGTTCAAGCTCGTCGATGCCATGATCCTGGTTGCCACCTCGGCCCTCGGGATGGCGGAGTTGCGTCCTGGGTGGAACCAGTTTCGGATGTTCTGGGCCGGCATCAACAGGGTTCCTACCTGGCAAGCCTATGTCAGGATGGCCCAGAGTAGCTTGACTATCGTCCTCTTGAACCTCGCCGTGGCTTACGTCTGGATACGTTTGATCCCGCCCCGCCTACCCTGGCCGGACCTGATTCGTCAGCCAGGTATGCTCTTGTTAGTTCTCCTGATCGGACTCGCGTTCCTCTGCATGGTCCTGGCCGCGTTGGTCCCGCAGGTCGCTCAGACGAACATGATCATCGCCTTTGCTCTCGGGTTGTCCTGGGCTGCGGGATGCCGCCGTTATCGATCCCACGCCGAGTCGGGATGGATCGAAGTTCTAGAGCGCCTAACAGTTGGATGGCACGCCATTTGAAAGGAGATCTGAGTTAGGAGGTGGCCGATGACACCCTATTCTCAAGATCTCCGACTGCGGGTCCTCGAGACGATCCAGCGCGGTGACGGGTCGGTACGCCAGATCGCGAAACGGTTCCTGGTCAGTATCTCCTTCGTCACACGCTTGCTCCAACTCCATCGCACGACCGGCTCGGTCGAACCCAGACCGCACGGCGGTGGCAACCCCGCCGTGCTCGGGTCCGAGGACTTGGAACGGCTTCGAGAATTGATCCGCCAGCAACCCGATGCCACACTCGAGGAATGCCGCCAACGACTCGGCCTCTCGTGCTGCCTGATGACCATCTCGCGCGCCTTGAGCCAATTGGGGCTGCCGCGCAAGAAGAAGGTGCCCCGTGCCCAGGAGCAGGACCGCCCGGACGTCCAGGAGCAGCGGCGCGAATTCTGCGAGCGACTCGCTGGCGTGGACCCGAAACGCCTGGTTTTCGTGGACGAATGCGGGGCCAACACGGCGATGACCCGGACTTACGGCCGCGCCCCGGTGGGAGAACGCGTCTACTCCACGACGCCCGGGCACTGGGATTCGATCACGCTGACCAGCGGGATGGGCCTCTCCGGGGTGACGGCGACGTTGGCCTTCCCGGGCGCCACCAACACCGACGTGTTCGAGGCCTACGTGGAACAGGTGTTGGTCCCGGAGTTGAAGTCGGGGGACGTGGTGATCTGGGACAATCTCAAGCCGCACCAGTCGGAAGATGCGATCGAGGCCGTCGAGACGGCCGGAGCGGAGGTGGTGCCGTTGCCGCCGTGGAGTCCGGACCTGACACCGATTGAGGAGATGTTTTCGAAGGTCAAGGGTGCGATGAGGTCGGCGGCGGCGCGAACGAAGGAGACGGTCTATGCGGCGTTCGGTTCGGCCTTGCATGACGTCACCCCCGAAAACATCGCCGGATGGTTCCAGGACCGTGCGGCGTATGCTATGCAACTGTGAGGCGCTCTAACCGGATCGTCTTCGGGTCGCACTCCAGGACACCCGCGATGTATTCGACCCCGCCGTGCCCCAACTTCGCGGCCTCGATCGCCGCATACCGCCGCCGGTCGTTCTCTTTCAACGAGCCGAAGAGCCGTTTCATCATCCGTTGGACTGTCGGTGTGTAGGCTTCCATGTGACCCTCCCGTATACTCCCTCCAAAAATCTGGTCTGACATCCTAACCGATGCCAACCACGGAAGTTATCCCCGGCCTATTCCTATGTGCTGGCGGTGAAGGGGAATCAGCCCCTCCTGTTCGAGGGCATCATGGATTTCTTTGTGGACCACATGGACGACGACTTTGCCCGAGTGAAGGTGAGCCAGTATGAATCGAACGAGAAGGGGCATGGTCGCAAGGAGCACCGGAGTTACTACGTCTGCGACGTGCCCGATGACCTGGCCGATCGGGCCCGCTGGAAGGGTTTGAAGCAGATCGGCGTGGCGATCAGCGAGACGATTCGAGGTGGCAAGCCGTGCGATGAGGTCCGCTACTATATCTTGAGCAAGGAGATGAGCGCCAGGCAGTTCGGGGCGACGGTGCGAGGTCACTGGGGAATTGAGAATTCCTTGCATTGGCAGTTAGACATAACGTTCGGTGAGGATCAAAGTCGGATTCGTAAAGATCACGCCGACGCCAATTTTTCCATCGTCCGCCGCATGGCATTGAGCCTGCTCAAGAACGAGAAGAGCAAGAAGTTGGGGGTGAAGTCGAAACGACTCACTGCCGCCTGGAATGACGACTATCTCGAACAAGTGCTGTTTGGAACATGACTTATGGTGCAATCGCCCTGTTCATTGGATCCGGCCTCAGATCATGCCACAACAGTGCGTTCAATGGCATTCATGAACGGAGGACGTGGATTGCCCATATTTCAACCAAACCTCCACTCAACCTGGCTCAATCTTAATAATTGGTCCGTAGAATCGTATCCGCTAACCGGGGGTACGATCCTACAACGCTTATACAAGGTTGAAAAGGCTGAGATGTTGACCTACAAACCGAGGTCGGGCTTCACCCTGATCGAGCTTCTTGTCGTCATCGCAATCATTGCCGTGTTGATCGCCTTGCTCCTTCCCGCAGTCCAGGCGGCTCGCGAAGCCGCGCGCCGCGCGCAGTGCACCAACAACGTGAAACAACTGGGGCTAGCTTCGACGAACGCCGAGTCGACGACCGGGGCTTTCATCCCCGGCTTCGGCCCCGACTTCAACGCCGCGGTCATCGGGGGAACGTGCGGCTCCCGCCCCAACGTGTTGGCCCAGCTCTTGCCGTATCTTGAGTTGTCCAGTACTTACAACGCGTTCAACTTTGAGTGGTGCCTCAGCGGCTATGGCCTGAGCACGGCCAACGGGACGGCTCAGATGCAGATCGTCTCGGCGTTCAATTGCCCGTCGGATCCCAACGCCGTCAAGCTCTTCGACCTGGGTTACGCCAATTACTGCGGCAGTCTCGGGGCGACCGCGGCCCAGCGGATCGGCACGACGGCGGCCTCCTTCGAATCCAACAGCGCTCGTGCGGGTGTCTTCAACGTCATCGGCCTGGACACCACGGCTACCACCTATCCCAACAAGAATCGGGCCCTGCCGGTCACGATCGCCTCGGTGACGGACGGTACCAGCAACACGAGCCTCTTCTCCGAGACCAAGCGCAGCAAGGCGGCCAATACCACCGCCGACGCCGCCGGGTGGACCTCCGGCATCCTGCCGACCGACCCGGTGAACTTCCTCTACATCAGCAACGGTGATCTCGGCGTGGCCCCCAATTGCTCCTACGGCGGGTCGGGGTACGCCGGCCGGCTCACCTACCGCGGCCAGCAGTACTACCGCAACCTGCCGATCTGCGGTTACTACAGCCACACCCTGACCCCGAACTCGAAGTGGTTCGATTGCGGCGTCTTCGGTACGGCTTTCAACAACGGCCATATGGCGGCCAGGAGCTACCACTCCGGCGGCGTGAACGTGGGCTTCGCCGACGGCTCGGTCCGCTTCATCAAGGATGCGATCAGCCTGCCGACGTGGCTCGCCCTGGGCACCCGGGCCGCCGGCGAGGTCGTCAGTGCCGACTCATACTGAGGTGAGGGCTCCCGCGAGCCCGACGCCTCGTCTCGATGCTCGTTGGGAGGCGGCCTGATCGCCCCCTCCCATTCTTTTTTAGCACCTAATCCTCGGACTGACAGGCGACATGCGCTCCTTTCTCCTCGCGACACTCCTCCTCCCCATCGGGCTCGTCGCCGGCTGCAGCAGCGAGCCGGCCGGCGTCCCCGTCACCCAAGCCAACCAAGCCGAGGTCGCCCTCAGCGACGTCGGCCAGATGTTCCGCCAATACACCTTTAACCATCACAAGCCGCCGACGAAGGTCGTGGATTTCGCCCCGCTGGAGGCCGTCAATCCGATCGGCCTGAAGGCTCTCCAGGACGGCGACGTCATCGCACGCAGCGGCGTGGTCATCCAGGACGTCGACGAAGGCCCCGCGACGAAGGACTCGCCCGACGAGGTGATCGCCTACGCCAAGGAGGTCCCCACATCCGGCGGCCCCGTTCTGATGCACAACCGAACTATCCGCCAGATGACGGCAGAGGAATTCAAGGCCGCCAAGCTGGCCGGCGACGGCGACATGGCCGCGGGCGCGGCCGCCAAGGGCAAGTAGTTCTGAGGTGCGACCAACTCGGGGAGCGTGAACCGGCCGCCGCGATCCGCCACGCCCGACGAGCGCTCCCTATACCCTGTCAAACTTCTGCTGAGGTTCAGGCAAGTCGCTTCACTTTGTCCGAGGACAGGCCGAACAAAGTTTCGCAACTCACTACCCAGGCACTTCAGTGAGGAGGCCTGGGAAGTTCAGAGAAGATCGATTTGCCGATGTAAAGGCGCTGTGAGGAAGGCCCCGGGATCCTAGTCCGACGTCGGTGGAACGTACCCGCCTTAGGTGCCTGGCCATTGTCGCCGCGCTGAATCTGCCGAGCCGCCACTCCGGACGGGACGTCAATACTAGACCGACTTTTCGTATTCGATAGCCCAAGGGGTTGACGAACACCCCAAAATTACCTGGATGGACTAACTTACCAGCCACCAGGAGTTCACACGTCATGCCGGGCCAGGCGGCCAAGATCACCATTACCGAGTGCCAGCAGGAAATCCTTCGGACTTTGTCCCGTGCCACCACGGCACCCTCGCGACTCCGGCAACGCGCCTCGATCATCCTGATGGGCTTCGACGGCCTTCGCAATCAAGAGATCGCCGAGGCGGTCGGTCTGGTCCACCGCCAGGTCGGACGCTGGCGACGACGCTGGGCCAACGCTTGGGAGAAACTGATCAACATCGAATGCTGCGAGACTCGCGCCAAACTGCGCCATGCGATTGAAGCCGTCCTCACCGACGAACCACGCCCCGGCGCCCCCAGCAAGTTCACCCCAGAGCAGGTCACCCAGATCTTGGCGATCGCTTGTGAGCCGCCTGAGAAGTCGGGCCGACCGATCACCCACTGGACCGCTCGGGAACTGGCCGATGAGGTCGTCAAACGCGGCATTGTGGTATCGATCTCATCGTCCCAGGTGAGCCGTTACCTGGATGAGGCCGCCTTGCAGCCCCACAAGAGCCGGTATTGGCTCAACACCACGGAGAAGGATCCTCAACGTTTTGAGGAGCAAGTCAAGACGGTCTGTGACACGTACCTCATGGCGTCGGAGCGGGAGCGGAACGATGCGACCCACACCGTTTGCATTGATGAGATGACCGGTCTCCAGGCGCTGGAGCGGATCGCTCCCACCAAGGGGATGATCGCAGAGAAGTGCGAACGGATCGAGTTTGAGTATATCCGACACGGGACGTTATGCCTGATCGGCAACTTCGAAGTAACGACCGGAAAGATGCTCACTCAAACGATTGGCCCGACGCGAACCGAGGCGGACTTCGTCCGTCACATCGAGCAGACGTTGACTCTGGACCCGGAGGGATCGTGGGTATTTATAGCGGACAACTTGAACATTCATTGCACGGAAAGCCTGGTGAATCAGATTGCCGTGGCGTGTGAAATCCCCCTGGAATTGGGCAAAAAAGGTAAACGTGGGGTGCTGAAGTCGGTGGCGAGCCGGCAAGCGTTCTTGTCGGACACAAGTCATCGGATTCGATTTGTATATCTTCCGAAGCACAGCTCGTGGCTGAACCAGATCGAGGTGATCTTCGGAGTGATCATGCGAAAGGTGATTCGTCGCGGTTCGTTCACGTCGGTGAATGATCTGCAATCAAAGCTGTTGAACTTCCTTACCTATTTCAACAAGGTATTCGCGAAGCCGTTTCGCTGGACCTACACGGGTCGTCCGCTGATGAAGTCAGCGGCGTAAAAACAGAGAAGATGGGAGGCCCCGGGATGTTGGCCTCTTCATTAGCCTTCAAAAACGAAAAGTCGGTCTAGCTGCGTCCCCGTTTTTGCACTTCTAGAGGTGAGTGCAAATTGAGTACTGATAGCTGTGGTTTTTAAACGAGTCCAAATCTTAGATCCTACGTTCCGCACATCTCGCCTGCAATTTCTCGGAATTTCTACATCCTGTAATTTCTAGCATGCGTTGACGTGTTGGCTCCCGCGACCCGCTCCTGCCATGATCTCCGCCACTGACTTGCTCACATCACGCCTCCTCGTCCCGCCAACCCATCGGGATCGTTCCCCATCGATTCTTCGCTTGTTTCCCATGCAAGGCAATGTCCCAACCGTTCCCTGCCTCCTTTCGGTGTCAAACTTGAGGATTCGCTTTTGACGTAAGTCTTGCGGGCCTAGACTTACGTAAAGGCGTAATTATTTCTGGAATTCTGCAAAATTTTCCACCTTGACCCGCTCGACTCTCGGACAATCATGCCGACGGGAATCACGACCCGACGTCCGTCGCCAATCGAGGGCACGTCGAGGACGATTTGATCCCTCCCGAGGCCATGGTCCATGCCAGAACAAAAACGACCGCGCCAGCCGAATCCCGCTCCCGAGCTCAGTCCCGGCGAGGCGGCCCACACCGGCGGTCAGTCCCTCAAGTCCTTCCGGCTCGGCGCCCTTCCCATCCTCGATCGGATCATCCGCCGACTCCGACTTGATGAATTCCTCCGCGAATACCTTCCTCCCGAGGATGCCCGCCAAAAGATCGCCACCTCCACCGGCCTACTTCTCTTGCTCAAGAACCTCCTCGTCTCCCGTGAACCCATGTATGGCGTCGGCCAATGGGCGAGTCGACACCCCGCCGAATGGTTCGCTCTGACCCCGGCCCAACTGCCCCACTGGAACGACGACCGCGTCGGACGTTGTCTCGACCGACTCTTCGACGCCAATGTCCCCTCGCTCACCCTGGCCGTCGCCACCCATGCCGTGGCGGAGTTCAACGTCGCGTTGGACGAACTCCATAACGACTCGACCACAATCACCTTCCACGGCGACTATCGCGAGGCGGCCCAAGAGGACCTGATGCGTGGCCAGAAGACCCAGGCCATTACCTGGGGGCACAACAAGGATCATCGCCCCGACCTCAAGCAACTGCTCTACGTCCTGACCGTCACTCGCGATGGCGGCGTACCGGTTCACTTCCGCGTCGAAAGCGGCAATACCACCGACGACCGCACTCATCGTGCCACCTGGGACCTGCTGTGCCAGTTGACCGGGCGACGGGACTTTCTGTATGTGGCCGACTGCAAGCTCGCTACCGCCGAGAACATGGCTTACCTGCATCAGCACGGCGGCCGATTCCTGAGCATCCTGCCTCGTACCCGCTCCGAAGATGGCGAATTCCGCGCGTTGTTGTACCAGGACCAGGTGACCTGGAAGCCGATCCATGAGAAGCGGGATGAGAAGGGAGTTCTCCTGGAACGCTACAGCGTGGCCGAGACGGCGACCCTCAGTGCCGAGGGCTACCGTCTGATCTGGTGTCACAGCACACGGAAGGCGGAAGTCGACGCGTCATCACGTCATCAGCAAGTGGAGCGTGCATTGCTGGCGTTGTCGGAACTGCGGTTAAAACTCAGCTCGCCGCGTAGCCGCTATCGCCAACTCGGGAAGGTCAAGGAGGCGGTCGCGGCCATCCTGGAGGCGCGGGACTTGGCCCGGTGGATCACGGTCGAAGTCGTGGAAAAACGGGAGGAAACTTACCGTCAGGAGCGGCGTGGCCGTCCCAATGACCAGACGCGCTACGTGAAAGAGGAGACCGTTCGCATCGCATTGACTTACCGCATCGACCATGTTGCTCTCGCGGCGGAGATGTGCGTCGACGGTGTCTTTCCCCTAGTCACCAACGAGTTATTGCTTACTGAGGAAGAATTGCTATTAGCATACAAGCGTCAGCCGGTAATCGAGAAGCGGTTCTCCCAACTCAAGACAGACTTTGATGTGGCGCCTGTGTACCTGCAGAACGTGGGGCGAATCCAGTCGCTGCTTTGCGTCTATTTCTTGGCCCTGTTGACCGAGGCGCTGCTGGAGCGGGAACTGCGTGCGGCGATGAAACGCGATGGTGTGAAGAGCGTGGCTCTGTACCCGGAAGGTCGAGCGTGCCATCGCCCGACGGCCCGTCGGGTGATTGATTTGTTCGAGGAGGTGCAGCGTCATCAGCTGATCGTGGAGGGGCAAACGCCGGTGGAATTCACGACCGAGCTCTCCAAGTTGCAACGCCAGATTCTGAACCTGCTTGGCATGGCGACGGCCTACGATCGCTGAAATTGCAGGCCGCCGGAAATTCGGAGATAATGAACCAGAGATGTGCGGAACGTAGGTTAGATAGTACCGTGTTCGTCCGAAATTTAACAATCCAGTTCCTTCGATTACCATCGAGGCGAATTCAAAGGGGTCAGGAGCCGATATGGCCATATCGGCTCCTGACCCCTTTGAATTCGCCAATCCCTTCCACTTGAGAACGCTACACGTTTGCCTGGCTCATTCAGGGGCTGCATCCGCATCGGTGGATGGCTTTGGCACCGGTTGGAACGCAAATGAGTCAAAGAACTCGCGGGCAGCACCGCCGGTCACGTCGTTCTTGCTGGCCGTGACGGAAAGCTCGTAGAGCCAGTTTCCGATGACGGCGGTTTTGACTCGCAGTTGCATTGGTTTCAGCACGGGCGCATCGATATCGTACTCTTGCGCGGGGCGAGCCGCGAGCAGGGTGTCGCGCAGGTTGCGAGGCTGGGAGCCGCGCTCCTCAGCGACGACGGAGCGAGCCGCGTCCAGGACACGCTCGGGACGATCGTTTCGGAGGGCATCGGCAAGGAGGAGAACGCGGATCTCATAGGTGATTCCATCGGCGGTGCATTTCCAGACGTGGCTTGCGTCGGCCCCAAGGATGCCAGGCTTGCTCTTGTGTTCGGCCCCGACGGGGATGTTGACCTTCCAGCGGCCGTCCTGATTCGTACCTCCCACGAAGTGCCAGCCGGGAAATCCAATCTGGAGGTCATTGCTCATGACGATGGTCGCGTTGTGCGCGCGGTTCCGTTTCAGTTGGTTGAGCGGAACGTAGGGGAATTCGCTCCATTGCGTGAGATGGTCTCCCAGCGCTACGTATTGCACCTCCGCCTCGCGAAAGTGGCCGCTCAGGTAGCAGAACGTCGCGAACTTGCTCCGGGCGACGTCGTCGACCGGGTGATGCTTCAAGTATTCATGGTAGACGGACTGGATATCGGCCCAGACCGCGGGCACCGCCAGGTACTTGGGCTGGTTCTCGCCGCCGAGCTTGGAAGCGATCCGCCAGTGCGCGTCGGCGACCAGGAGAGTGATTCCGGTCCGCGAGTTCTTTGTGTCGCGGCAGGCGCGTCCGAAGGCGAGCATGTCCTCGGCCGAGCCGTGCCACTTGGGATCGAGCCAGTCGAGCTTGGACCAGCAGGTCGTGCGGTCGTCGCCGTTCAGCTTCATGGCACGCTCGAACCAGAGTTCCATCGTGGCACGATCGCCGCTGACCGACTTGTCGATTTCCAGAAGCCTTCGCGCCACCTCGCCCGAAGTGGGCTGAAGTTTCCAGGCGTCCTGGTAGGCCTCCTGGGCGACCGCAAGCCGCTTCTCCAGCGTATCAAAGCCCCCCGCGGGAACCCTTGGAGCGAACGATTGGGTGCGGGCTTCCCAGCCATAATTGAACCAGAAATTGCCGCGGTAGATGAGTCGGAGGACCTTCGCGCCAGCCACCCGGGCCAGTCCGGCATCCACTCGCTCGTAGGCAGCCTCCGCGGGGACGTCGAGCGTGCGGTAGCCCCTGGTCAACTCGATCAGTGTGTTGAGCCAGTTCGCTTCCCAGATCTCGTTGTGCTCATCGCTGGCTACACTTTCCTCGAGCAGGGCCAGCGCGGCGTCGAAGTCGCGCTGGGCCTCTTTGCGATTCGAGTCGCCCGGGTTCTCACCGGACAGAGCCATGCCTCCACTGAAGCGCAGGGCCACCGCGCGACGCATGGCCGGATAACGGCTGGCCGCGAGCCCCTGGGCGGCAGCCCGGGCACGGCGAAGTCCCTCCTCCGGGCCGGGATCATTCGCCCCGACCGACGTCCGGGCATAGAGATACGCCACCATCGGGTCGTCGCAACCGGCCTCCACGGCGGCCCTGGCCGCCGGGTACACGTCGTCGAAGGTGACCTGAGGGTCGACCTCACCGCTGAACGTCCGCGCGGCCAGATCCAACGTCTTGCGGGCCAGCTCGTCCCAGCGCGGGTCTTTCTTGCCGACCCGATCATACGCCTCCTGGAGCGTCCGGCGGTTCCATGCCAGCAGATCGTGCCGTTGCTTTTCTAACGCCGTGGCATCCTGAGGAATCGGTGTGCTCGGCTTGGCCTCGGCCTCGTCCACCGTAGCCGCTGCGAGCACCGCGGCTTGCTGGAACTGCCTCCGCTGGTACCGGGCACGAACGCCTACCATCACAGCGAAAGCGACCAGGAGAGTCAGGCCGATGACCAGCACGCGTCGCATGGCAGGGAGCCTCATGAGTCTGATGTGCTAATGGTCGCCCGCGGCAAGCTCAAGGCGAGAGATCATGATAGCTTAGATGATACCATTGAATTTATCTACGCGCGCAAGGCTACGATCCTTGCCTCCTGCAGAGACGGACCCGTTCGTGGTGAGAAGGGGAAACCAAGTTCCGGTGTTCCGGCCGTATTCCTGCCGCGGATTACCTCCACGATGCACACAGCGAAGGAAAAAGGGGACTGGCTCGCGGCCCAGCGTGGGAGACGAAAAGGTGTCAGGAACCGTTGTTCCCGCTCTTCGGCCTCCCCAGGGGACGGAACGCCGACACCAAGCCTGAACGAGACGCCGGCTCCGACTGCCAGGCCGCCGACTCGTACGGTCGGCCACGGCGTACGCTCTGAAGCAACGCCTCTTACTCAACGGCCGTCAGCGGCGCGTTGCCCCGGGCCGTCCCATCGGGGGCCGTGCCACCGGCCAGGGCCTCAAGGGAGGCCCGGGGAAAAATCAAAGGGGACGGGGCGAATTTAGACGTCGACGTCGCGCTTCTGGCCGAGCAGATTCGGATGGGCGCGGCGGATCGGTTCGACTTCGTTGGTCACGAAATCCACCACCTGCTCGGGGGCGCGGCCGACGAATCGGAGCGGGTCGAGCAGGGTCTCGAAGTCGAGTTTGGCGAACGCCGGGTCGTTGCGCAGGCGGTCGATGAGATCGTTGTCACCGGCCCCTTCCTTGAGCCGAGCGGCGGCGGCCAGGGAGTGGATCCGGACTCGTTCGTGGAGCTCCTGGCGGTCGCCCCCTGCCTGGACCCCGGCCATGAGGAGGTTCTCGGTGGCCATGAACGGCAGCTCATCGCGGACGTGTCGGCCGATGATGGCGGGATGGACCACGAACCCGGGAACCACGTTGAGGTAGAGGTTCAGAACGGCGTCGACGGCGAGGAAGGCCTGCGGCAGGACCAACCGTCGCACCGCGCTATCGTCGAGGGTGCGTTCCAGCCACTGGGTGGCGGCCGTTTGCCCGGCGATGGGAGCCAGGCCCATCGCGAATCGAGCGATCGAGCACATCCGCTCGGCCCGCATCGGATTTCGCTTGTAGGCCATGGCCGAGGAACCGATCTGCTCGGCCTCGAACGGCTCGTCCAGTTCGCGCTCGTGGGCAAGGAGCCGAAGGTCCGACCCGAACCGATGCGCGGTCTCGGCGATGCCGGCGAGCGCGGCGGTCGCTTGGGAGTCGACCTTTCGGGTGTACGTCTGCCCCGAGACCGGGACCGAACCGTCGAACCCGAACGCCGCGGCGACTCTTCGATCCAACTCCTCGACCTTCGCGTGATCGCCGTCGAAGAGCGCGAGGAAACTGGCCTGGGTGCCGGTCGTTCCCTTCACTCCCAAGAACCTCAAGGCCGCGATCCGCCGTTCGATTTCGTGGTAGTCGAGAATCAGCTCATAGCACCAGAGCGTGGCGCGCTTGCCCACGGTCACGAGCTGGGCGGGCTGGAAGTGGGTGTAACCGAGGCAGGGGAGATCCTTCCAGCGCACCGCAAATTCGGCCAGGCCGTCGATCGCGCCCACGAGTTGATCGCGGATCAGGCTCAGGCCCTCGCGGATCAGGATCAGGTCCGTATTGTCGGTGACAAAACAGCTGGTTGCGCCCAGATGGATGATCGCCCGTGCCGAGGGCGCGGCATCGCCCAGGGTGTGGACGTGCGCCATGACGTCGTGCCTGAGGCGTTTCTCGTGCTTACGGGCGGCCTCGAAATCAATCTGGTCGACGTTCGCCCGAAGCTCGGCGATCTGAGCCTCGGACACGTTCAGGCCGAGTGCGCGCTCGGCTTCGGCCAGGGCGACCCAGAGCCGGCGCCAGGTCGAGAACTTGCGTTGTGACGACCAGAGTTCGGCCATCTCCCGGCTTGCGTAGCGTGTGATCAGGGGATTCTGATAAACGTGATGATCGTTCATGGCGCTTTTTGGGGAATGGAGTCGCTTCGAGAGTCGAGTTCGAGGGTCAGCAAATCTGAAAAAAAAACACGAGTGGGGACGTAGTGGTAGTCCACCCGGGTGCGCCTGAGCTGCTGGAGTTCGATCGTTTTGGGGTTCGGGCTCAAATGCCGCCGAGGACGCGCGCCCGGCCGACCCGGGAGATGGCCAGCATGAACGCGGCGGTGCGCAACGAGACCGACTTGCGGTGGGCGAGCTCGTAGATCTTGGTGAAACTTTCGACGAGGCGGCTCTCCTCCTCGCGGCGTACCTGATCGAGCGACCAGCGGAAGTGCTGAAGGTTCTGCACCCACTCAAAGTAGCTGACGATGACGCCGCCGGCATTGGCGAGAATATCGGGGACCACGATAATCCCGCGATCGTGGAAAATGGCATCGGCATCAGGCCAGGTGGGGCCGTTGGCCGCCTCGATGATCAGCTTGGCCTGCACCGCCTGGGCCATCTTGGCGTCAAAAACGCCACCGAGGGCGGCCGGGATCAGGACGTCGACCGGCATCGTGAGCAGATGTTCGTTGGTGCTCGGATCTCCGCCCTTGAACCCAACAACCTTACGATGGAGGGCGACGTGCTTGTTGAGGGCGTCGATGTCGATGCCTTCGACGTTGACGATCGCGCCGTAGGCGTCGGAGACGGAGACGATCTTTCCCCCTTGCTCGTGGAGGAAGTTCGCCGTGTGACTGCCGACATTGCCGTACCCTTGGATGGCGAACGTGGTCCCGGCGATCGTCTGCTTCAAGCGGCTCAGCATTTCGCGGGTGACGATGGCGACGCCATAGCCGGTGGCAGCCTCGCGTCCGGCCGAGCCGTGAAATTCGACCGGCTTGCCGGTCACGCAGGCGGGATGGAAACCATGATACTTCGCATATTCGTTCATGATCCAGGCCATAACCTGCGCGTCGGTGCCGACGTCGGGGGCTGGGATGTCTTTATCGGGGCCGATAAAGTCGTGGATCTGCTGAACAAATTTGCGGGTGAGTCGTTCAAGCTCGCCGCGGGAGAGCTTGTTCGGGTCGCAGTTGATTCCCCCTTTGCCGCCTCCGAACGGGAGGTCGACGACCGCGGTCTTCCAGGTCATCAGGCTGGCCAGCGATCGGGCCTCGTCCTGATCGACGTGGGGATGATAGCGCAGTCCCCCTTTGAACGGTCCGCGCGCATTGTCGTGCTGGACCCGGTAGCCGATGAAGTTGCCGATCTGACCTGAATCCATCTCGATGGTCACCTCGACGCGGAGTTCGCGGTCCGGGGTGATCATCAAGGTGCGCATATTGTCAGTCAGGTCCAGTACCGACGCGGCCTGGTCAAAATAGAGGTTCGTGGCTTCGAAGGCTTGCATCGGACGGCCAACCCACGGTTTATTGGAACTATAGCGGTGGCAACGACCAGCACCGATCGTACCGGACTGGCCGTGGGGTCCGCAATGGCACTGGAGACGACCGAGGAGAAGGTCCGAAGGCCGATCGCCTGGCGCTGCGCGTCGGCGAGCGATCCGGCTTCCGACCCGATCCCGAAGCGGAAATCATGATACGTCCCTGGGTACTCGCTGACCTGAACTACGGAATCATCAAAGCGCAACCCCCCTTCGATCTTGCCGTCCTCCCCCTGGGAGCGACCGAACCGCACAACCTCCACCTGCCGTACGGGACCGACACCCTCCAAGTCAACCTGATTGGTGAACGCGCGTGCGAACGTGCCCACCAACAGGGGGCTCGCGTCGTCCTCTTGCCAGCGATTCCGTATGGCACCGAGACGAATCAGATGCGGTTCCCGATGGCGATGAACCTGAACCCGTCCACGGTCGCGCGGGTGATCACCGACCTGGTGGAGTCGCTGGCGGCCCACGGGATCCGTAAGTGTCTCTTGCTCAACGGCCATGGTGGGAACGACCTGAAGTGGGTGCTCCGGGAACTCCATCGGACCACACCGGTTCATCTCTTCCTGTGCCATTGGTACAAGGTTGCGGCGGACCGGTACAAGCTGATCTTCGAAGACGCGGGGGACCACGCGGGCGAGATGGAGACGAGCATGATCCTCGCCCACCATCCCGATCTCGTGGCCATGGATCAGGCCGATCCGGGAACGATGCAGCCGTCTCGGTTCGAGTCGGTCAATCAGGGCTGGATGGAGATCACCCGCGCCTGGCACCTGCTGACCACGAACTCAGGGGCGGGCGACCCTCGGCCGGCCACCGCGGCCAAGGGGCAAGAGTTGACCGAGCTCGTCGTCGAGCGCCTCGCGGTCGCGCTCGAGGAAATCGCCAAGAGCCCCGTCGACGAAACGTTCCCATTCCGCACCACACCGACGCGCGGTCCCGTCTCCTCGTGAGTTTATCGTCATGAACCGATTTCTGATTCTCCGCCTCACCCTCGTCGCCGCGCTCGGGATGTCGGCCGGTTGTACGTCGCGAACGCCCTCGAGCACGGAACCGCCCCGTGCGACCGAGCCGGTCAAGTCTCCCTCCCCGACCCTCACCCATTACAAGTTGACGGGCGTCGTGAAGCGGGTCACGCCCAAGTCCGGTCAGGTGGTCATTGCACATGAATCCATTCCAGGTTTCATGAATGCAATGACGATGCCATTCACCTTGAAAGATCATGCGCTGCTTGACGATCTCCAGCCGGGCGATGAGGTCGAGGGGGACCTGCAAGTCGAGAAGGAGGGGGAGGTCGTGAAGGACTACGAGTTGACCGGGTTGGTGGTCAGCCGGCCCGCCTTGGCGACGCCGAAGACGCTGACCCTGTCCATGAAGAATCTGACGATTCGCGAGGCGCCGAAGCGTTTGGAACCGGGGGATCTGGTCCCTGACTTCGTGGTGACGACCCAGGATGGGCGTCCCCTGAAGCTCTCGGAATTGCGCGGTAATATCGTGGCGCTGACATTTATTTACACGCGTTGTCCACTCCCGGACTTTTGTCCGTTGATGGATCGGAAGTTCGCCGAGCTCGCCGGCAAGCTCGCCGCGTCACCTGAGCGTTCGAGTCGTGTTCGCCTACTCTCGATCAGCTTCGATCCCGAGCACGATACCCCGGAGGTGCTTCGCAAGCATGCGGAGATCCAGGGGGCAAAACCGCCGCTCTGGACGTTTGCGGTCGCTTCGCATGACGAACTCGCCAAGGTGGCCGGGCCGCTCGGCTTGACGTACGGCCCGACCTCGACCGAGATCATTCACAACCTCTGTACCGCTGTGATTGACTCGGAAGGGCGGCTGGCGCGGATCGAGGTGGGGAACGCGGTGAAGAACCTGCAGGTCTCGGAGCTCCTGAAGTTCATCGCCCCCTTGGTCCCGGCCGCGACCGAGTCGACTCCGAAGTCATGACCGGCGGGGCGACCAGCGCCGCTTTTGGATTGGGACCTCCCGGTTAGTGCCCCGTCGTATTGAGGTCGGCGTTCTTGAGGATGCCATTGGTCCCGCTCGTGTAGATGAGCGCGCGGACCGTGACGGTTGCCGTTCCTTGGCTCAGAACCCCGGGCGAGCGACGGCCGCTCGGCGAGTAGCGGATGTTGACGGTTCCCACGGCGAGGGCGGAAGCGTAAGAACCACCGCTCTCTTCTGACTTGATATCGTAAATCGTGAGGTGGATGGGCCGACCGGCCGAGTCCAGGTCGGTCGCGCGATCGGCGACGAATTGGAGACCGAGCGAGCTGTTGGTGCTGGTATTGCGATCGAACATGGTCATCGAGCCACCGAGCGGCTGCGTGGGATCGGCAGGCGTGATGACTGCCAATTGGGTGTTTCCATGCAGGAACTGGTTCGATCCGCCATTCCCTCGGATGTAGAGTTGCTGCGTTTCGCTGCTGAATCGACCGGGGCCGACCGTGAACGGCCCCACGAACTTGGCGACGAACCGTTGGCGGGCGGCTTCATGGGGGGTGGGCTGACCGGTGGGGAAAAACAACGGGTTCGGCGGAATTGTCGAGGGGTCGATTCCGGCCTGGGCCACGACTGCGGCGTGGTGCGGTCGGGAACGGGTCACCAGGCCGGCCGCCGACAGCAGCAGACGCGCTTCGATCCCTTCGACGGCGGGCCGGAAGCCAACCCGGTTGCGACGCATCATCATCTCCCTCCTTTGAAGCTCCGGCCGGTCGCCGGTTGCGAATGGAATTGAGACCTCATGTCATCGCGGCAAAGGCACAGATGCGGGTATGCTCCGTCATCGCGCCCAACGCCTTCGCCAAATCTGCGTTCGCCGCGATGCCAGGCGGCTCACCCTCACTGAGTGCATGAGCGTATGACTGCCTTATGAATCGGAGCCGAGGCCGGACTCGTTGGAGAGACCACTTGCGGAATCGCTGGCTCGCGTTACACTTATCGCATTCTCTTATTCGCACGCGCGATCATGGCGGAATGTCCGTAATGCTTCGTCGCTGTCATTTTCGCTGAAAACGACGAATCAAAATTCATAACGATTGCAAATTTCGGTCGGCTAAGTAAAAAATGAAGTTAAATGTCCTCAATCACCAAAGTTGTCATAAATTTTACCTAGGCACTGACATTAGATAGTCTACGATAAGAATTGAGAACGACGTTGTTCTCCCGGTTCGGTCGTTGGTGTTTCACTTCTTCCCCCCCTCTCGGTTTTTTTGAAACACCGTTCCTCTGGGACGCGTACGTTTCGCTGTTCTCTCGGTTTTTCCGAACGCCTCGGGTGGGATAATCCACCGATTCCTCGTTTTCACATCCGCATACCCAGGGCAGGAGTTCACTCTCATGGCGACCAAGACCAATCCCAAGCTCGCACCCACCAAGACCGCCGCGACCAAGACTGCTGCGACCAAGGCGAAACCGGTCAAGACGGTGGACCAGCGGTTCCAGCAGGCTCGTCGAGCCTCGATTTTGCTGAAGCATGTGAGCGATCCCACGCGACTTCAGGTCATCCTGATCCTTGCCGATGGCGAGCGACACGTGGGGGCGTTGTGCGAACAGTTGAACCAGAGCCAGCCCGCCGTCAGTCATCACTTGGCCCTGCTTCGGCACGGTGGGATCATCGCCCCCCGTCGCCAAGGCAAGAACAATTTCTACAGCTTGACCGACACCGGGGCTGCCCTGGCCAAGGTCGTCAAGAACTTGATGGCCTGATGCGTGAGCGGGGCGTTTGTTTTGAGTGAAGTCACTGGGAACTGCGGGGCGGACCACTTCGATTCGCCACGCGGTTTTCCCGGTCCGAGCGTGCTTCCGGGGTGGCTCGGGCTCACGGCAAGACCCGATGACCGATCGCGGTATTCAGCGCCAGCATGCTGCGACGGTGTCGGACCATGGTATCGAGGTATTGTTTCACCAGGTCGTTGTAGTCGCGCTGGGCACTCAGGTAGTAGGTCACATCCTTTTCGCCACCGAGGAAGAGGCGACGCGAGTCGCTGAGCACCATCTCGGCGTCGGGGAGGACGTCTTTCTCGATCTTCCGCACCATCTCGAGCGAGGTTTGATACTCCTGGTAGGCCTGAGCGACTTCGGTCAGCGTCTGACGTTCAACGGTTGCCAGTTGAACCTGGGTCTGGATCACGTTGAGCTTCGCCCGCTGGATGCCCCCCTGGTTGCGGTTAAAGATCGTCAGGGGAGCGGTGACCCCCAACGCCCAGGAGGTTGGGCTTTTCAGGCCGTTCGGCGCGTTGTTCTGAAGCGTATAGGGCTGGTAGAGCACGTAGATGTCGGAATAGCGATTCGCCAGGGCGAGCTTCACGTCGGCCTCGGCGCGGTGGATTCCCAGGCGGTACGACACGATGTCGGGGCGGACATTCAGCGCGAGCCGATTGAGTTCTTCCAGCGGGGGAGGGGGGGAGAACTTGTCGAAGATCGTACCGTGGATCTCAAGCGATTCGACCTCGGCGGGGGAAAGATTCAGAATCGTCCCCAGGGTCCGCTTGGTCTTGCGATATTGCTCCTCCGCGTCGAGCAGGCCGATCTTCGCGGAATCGCGCTGGATCTCCACCCGCTTGACCTCGGCCCGGGTCGTGACTTCCTTCTGAAATTTCTTTTGCTCAACTTCGAGGAGCCGGTCGAGTCCCTCGACACTCTTGCTGGCATAACGAATCGTCTGTCGCGAGGCGAGGACGTCGAGGAACGCCTGGTAGAGTTCGTCGATCCGCATTCGGACCGCGTCTTGATAGAGCGCTTCGAGCACCCGCTTGGCTCGCGTTGCGACCACGACCCGCGCCCTTCGTTTCCGAGAGACGTCGAGCGGGTAGGTGACGTTGACGTCGTATTGCGTCTGTCCCCCTGGACGGGACCGGGTGAACTGTCCGTAAGGGACCAACTGGCTGTCGGCGTAGAAGATCGGATTGGCGCGGAGGCCGGCCTGGAGGATGTCGGCCTGCGCTTGGGGAATCTCGAAAAACTTGGCGCGAAGGTCGAGGTTCTCCCGCAACGCCCGGTCGATGGCGGCATCAAGGGTCATTCCGTCGGGGGGGCCTTCGTCTTCCAACACCTCGGGAAGCGACAGCGACCCATAGAACGGCGCTTCGGGAGTGGGCTTCGGCCTGGGGGCGCTGATTCCCATCTGAAGCGACGTTGGCGAAGGCGATTGCGTTGGATCGGTGGCGGAAGTCGGGATTCGAGGCGTGGACGCCCCGGGACGTCCTCCGAGAATCTGTCCTTGATCGCCGGGACTGTTGCCGCCCAGGCCGCCGCCTCCCGACCCCGGGGCGTCGGGGAGCATCGACTCTCGCGAACCCGGCTGGGCCGGCATCCCCCCATCGATCGTCGGGCCCTGGGCTCGCGACTCGCGAACGCCCCCCCACAGACAACTCCGAGAAGTAGACTCCAACGCAGGACGTGATGTCTCATGATCCCGGTTACCCTCCTTGGCTCTGACCCGTTGCATTCGCCGGGCAATCAGTCCCAGCGCGGGGGGATCGCAGGCTCCGCTGCGTTCGATCCTTCCTACATATCGACGCTTTTGGAAAGACGATCTACTCTAGATTGCCGGAATTGCCCAAGCATCGTAAATTCGTCAGGACCCCGATAATCCTGATAATCCGACCACGGCCAGTGGCGAGCGATCGGTTGTCATGGCTGTTGCGGACCCAACCGTGGGTGTATCTTAGGACGCGTCGCGAGACGATCCACCGCCGGTTCGGTTTTCCAGGGCAATAAGGGCGGATTCTATGCTCACGTTTGGAAATGGGCTAATCAGGGCAGATTCAGGTCTGACGCGCCGCGCGCTGCTTCGGGCAGGGGGGGGCGGAGCGTTGGCGTTTTCCTGTCCCGATCTGCGTCGGGCGATGGCTGCCGGGGCAGGAGGCGAGCGGGCGGTGATCCTCTTGATGCTGGTCGGTGGGCCGAGCCAGCTCGAGACCTGGGATCCCAAGCCCGATGCGCCGGCCGAGGTTCGTGGGCCGTTCGGTTCGATCGCCACCGCCGTGCCAGGCGTACGGATCAATGAACATTTGCCCCGGTTGGCACAACGGTTGGATCGACTGACGCTGATTCGCTCGATGCATCACGACGCTGCGCCGATCCACGAGACCGGCCACCAGTTGCTCCAGACCGGCCGGCTCTGCCGCCATGGGGAGGAGCATCCGCACTTCGGCTCGGTCGTGGCGAGGGTGACCAAGCCCAAGAGCGGCGTGCCGCCGTTTGTGGTCGTGCCCGGTCCGATCGGCCATACGGGGGTCAACGTGTCGCACGGCCAGACGGCCGGCGCCCTCGGGCGTGGCTTTGAACCGATCCACCTTCGGTCAGAGCGTTCGTCGACCGAACTCGGAGCGTTCGACTTGAGTGGAGAGCGCGCTTCGGTGCGCGAGTCGTACGGTCCGACTCGATTTGGGCAAGGCTGTTTGCTTGCCAGGCGTCTGGTGGAGTCGGGCGTCCGGGTCGTTGCGGTGAACATGTTCGAAACCGTGTTTAACCGAATCAGTTGGGATTGCCACGGGTCGAGGCCATTCAGCACGCTTGACGACTACGCGGCTGAGGTCTTGCCGACGCTCGACCAGGCGTTCTCGGCATTGCTCGACGACCTCCAGCAGCGCGGACTTCTCGAGACGACGCTGGTGGTCGCGACCGGCGAGTTCGGCCGGACCCCACGGCTCAATGCCGCCGGAGGTCGCGACCATTGGCCGAGCGTCTGGAGTGCAGTCCTCGCGGGCGGAGGCACCCAAGGCGGCCAGGTGATTGGGGCAAGCGATAAGATTGCCTCCACCCCGTCCGATCGGCCGGTACAGCCAGGCGAGTTGGTCGCGACCATGTACCGGAGCCTTGGGATCGACTCCCGGCGGTCTCTCGACCTGGGGCAAGGGGAGTCCTTGGCATTGGTCGAGGGAGCGGAACCGATCGCGGAGGCGTTCGCTTGAGGCTCTCGGCCCCGGAATGAATCAACCCACGAAGCGTCCCGGAACCAACGAGGGCCAGGGTGGCGGAAAACCGCCACCCTGGCCCTGTCGCTTTTGCCTTCGACCGCCGAATTTTCCTGTGAGAAGTTTTACTTGGCGGCTGCCTGGACATTGGCGGCCGGCTTGTAACCTGGCGCGGCAATGATCGTCTTCTCGAGCTTGCCGTCCGCCAAGTTCCAGAGGCGGACTTCGCCATCCCAGCTTCCCGACGCGACGGTCTTGCCGTCGGGCGAGATGGCGAAGGTATAGATCCAGTCGGTATGCCCGGCGAGTGAGCGTACGGCCGCCTTGTTCTCGGTGTTGAAGACGCGAACGGTCTTGTCGGAGCCGCAGGCAAGGATTTGCTTACCGTCGGGTGTAAACTGAAGCCGGAACACCGGGCCGCCGAATCCACCGATTTGGCCGATTTGCTTGCCGTCCTCGTCAGGGGCCCAGAATCGGATGAGGTTGTCTTCTCCGCCGCTGTAGACGTGCTTGCCGTCGGGATGAAACGCGACGGTGTAGACGGTCTGGGCATGGCCGGGGAAGGTGACGATCGACTCCTTCTTGACGACGTCGAAGACCTTGCTGGTCTTATCACGGCTCGCGCTCACGAGTCGCTTGCCGTCGGGGCTGAAGGCGATGTCGAGAATCCAGTCGGCATGGTCTTCGATCACCGCGAGTTCCTTGCCCGACTCCACCTCCCAGATCCGGATGGCGCGATCCGCGCCGGCGGCGGCGAGGAGCTTGCTATCGGGGCTGAAGGCGACCGCGAAGACGCAATCGATGCTTTCGAGGAGGTCGCGAACGGGCTTCCCTCCTCCATTCGGTTCCGCGAGCCAAAGCTTGACCGCCCCGAACTGACCGGGGTCGCCGCTGGCCGTTGCCATCCACTTGCCGTCGGGGCTGAACGCGACTTCGTAGACGCGTTCGGCCAACCCGGTGAGACGGCGGTCGAGGGCCCCGTCCCCGGTCTTCCAGAGCGTGATCTCATGATAACCTGACGCTGCGATCACCTGGCTGTCGGGGCTGAACGCGAGCGCCGTGATCGCGACCGGGATGGGATACGCTTCCGGGATCACGATGGGTGTGTTCTTGCGAAGCACGGCGGTCCAATCTTCCGTGGGCGCTCCGCCGTCGTACTTGCCCCCCTCCTTGACCCATCGTTCGATGAGCGTCACCTTCTCCGCGGCCAACGGTTCTTGTTTGTAGGGCATCCGCGGCGAGCCGTCGGGGCGAATCAGCTCGACCAGGAAACTCGCGTCCGGATCGCCGGGTTCGAGGGTGATCCCGTCCCCCTGCTGGCCCCCTTTGGCCAACTGGGCGAACGTGGTCATGTTGTACTTGCTCTCCGACTTTTTCGGATTGTGGCAGGCGATGCAATTCTGGACGAAGATCGGTGCAACGTCCTTCATGAAGCTGACCGGTGCCGCTCCGGTTGCGGGCGCAGCCGGTGTCGGTGCCGTGGCCGCTTTCGGAGCGTCGTCCCCAAAAGCCGGAATGCTCAGCGCGAGCCCCAAGGCGAAGGAGAGACCGATCGGGCGAAGTCGAGGCATCGCGAGGCTCCTATTGGCAGCACGAATCAAAGGGAGGAGGGCGGGATCAAATCCAGGCACGAGCGGTCTTTTTTTACTTCGCGATCACTTTCACGGCGAGCGGAACGGCCGGCGTGGGATAGTCTTTCTTGTTGATCTGAAACGCGATCGTGACGTTGGCCGTTGCCTGAGCTACGGCCGCCTTCTCGTCGGCAATCACCGGGATGGTGAAGTCCGACTGGTCGGGCGTGAGTGTCACCGGATCAGCCTTCAAGCCGGCGGGGAGACCGTTGACCTTGACCGTCACCGGTTCCTTGAACGGACCCTTGCGAACGACCTTTCCCTTCAGCTCGATCGTCGATCCGGCCTTGGCTTCGAGCGCCGGGGCGGCCAGTTCCAAGGCAGCGGGTCGGACCACATTCAGCGTAATCGCCGGGATCGCGAAGGTGTGCTCGACCTTGTCGAACGTCCCTTTGGCGATCAAGCCGATCGTCATCGCGCCCAGCGGTGTTTCCACGGCCGCATTGACCGGCACGCTCGCTTCGTTGGCCTTGGCGGCGACCTTCGCGGCCGGAACGGCGAGGCCAGGAGGCAAGGGGAGGGGGGTAACCGCCAATTCCGCGTCGGCCCCAGTCGTTCGCGTCAACTTGAGCGGTGCCGCCGCTCCGAATCCGTGAACCACCTCGATCGGTTCGGCCGGCGCATCGAGCGTCAGAACTTTCGGCAACGCCGGGGCCGCGGCCAGCCCGACCTGGGCGACGACGTAGGTGGGCAAGGTCCCTTGCTGGGCGAACATGAGGTCTTTCTTGGCCGCGACGACGATCGGGCCGGTCGGTCCTTGTCCTTGCCCGACCACGTTGAGCGAGACCGCGCCGAAGCTGACGTCCGCGCTGGCCAGGACCGAGAAGGCGCCGACGGCTTGGCCGTCGGCCACAGTCCCGGGTCGGACGGTCAGGCCCGCGGGGGGATTGGCGATACTTAGGGTGATCGGCCCGTTGAAGCCCACCCGTTTCACGGTCACGCCGACCAGCGCCGAGCTTCCCTTGGGGATGCTGATCTGAGAATCGTTCAACGCGATCTCGAAGGTCGGAGTGACCGGCTCCACCGTGATGCGATAGGGGAATCCGACGCCCCCTCGAGACTCCAGGTCTCGGAGCGCCAGGGTGATCTCGGTCGTGTTCGCTGGGACGGTGAAGTTCAGCGAGGGATCGGGTGAGATGATCCCGGCCGCCTTCCCTTTCTTCCCCCCTTGGGGCGGGATCGTCGTGTCGTCCGCGGTGGCCAGGACCGCGTCTTTGGCGCCGAGGACTTGGAGCACACCGTCAAGAGCCGAGCCGTTTTCGGCCGCGTCCACCTCGATCTTGAGCACCTGTCCGGGGGTGACGGCCAGGCTGAAGCGATCTTCGTCGCCCGCCGGGTCGATCCGGCCATTGAGGACGACCGGGGCCGTCGCGCGAAGCGGGGTTGACGCAGAGGTCGCATCGGTCGGCTCGCGGAGCTCCGGAAACAGGCTCACGTCCATGGGGGGGAGCGACTCCACCTCGAGCGGAGCCGCGCCGGGAGCGGCGCCCCCGCTCGCCCGGATCTGGTAGACCTCGCCGTCAGGCTGTCGATTCACCGTGGCAGCAACGACGCCGATGCCGGGCAAGGTTCCACCGCGGAGCTCAAAGCCGACGGTCTCTCCGTTCCTCCCTCCGATTGGGTAGATCTCCTCGGCCATTGGCACGGCGCCGAGGACGAGTCGATAGACGGGCCGTCCTCCCCCTTGATAGCGGGAGTCAGAGATCTCGACGAGATAATCGGTGTCTTCGGGAAGGAGGACGGCCATCCGGGCATCGGTGACCAGGCCGGCCGAGTCATCGGCCGAGGCCACGTACTTCCCGGCGGCCGTCGTCAGACGGATCGACGGATCGACGCTCGACCCGATCCGTGAGCACTGGGCGTCGACCACAATGTGCTGCCCCTTCTTGCCGGGGAAGCGGTAGAAGTCAACGTCATTGCCCGCCACCTGGCCTTCG
This sequence comes from Singulisphaera sp. GP187, assembly GCF_900129635.1. Taxonomy (GTDB): domain Bacteria; phylum Planctomycetota; class Planctomycetia; order Isosphaerales; family Isosphaeraceae; genus Singulisphaera. The sequence continues at coordinate 1,521,393 of NZ_FSRB01000001.1, forward strand.
ATGACCACGGGAGCCACGATCGCCTGCGCGGTGGCCAACGTGCTATTGTCTTCTTTCTCGGCAACCTGCGGAAGCTGGCCGACCGAGAAGAGAAATGAGTTCGAGAGACCATCATCGGTGCGCACCCGGATCGGATAAGTGCCGATGGGAGTCTCGGGAGCCACCGTGACTTTGAGCTTCCAGTTGGCCGCATCCGAACCCGGTGTTTCAGACGGAGTCAGCACGAACGGGAACGGGGCGATCAACTCGGGATGGCCCGCGAGGTTTCCTCCCGTGATCGTGACCTCGGAAACGACGCCCTTTTGAACGCCAAAGGGGCTTGTCCCTTTGATCTCAGGAGGCGCGGCCCAGGTTGGCACGCTCAGGGTCAGACCAATGAAGGCGGCAAGGCCGATGGGTTTGCGAACCATTGGGGAGGGTCTCCTTCGATCCGGACGCAAACCGGGGAACTCGGGCGGGCCTGGGTGTGTCCCCAGAAGGCGGGTCGTCCGCGGCGTGGCAGGTGTTAGCACTTTCGAAAGTCGCATGCCCCCGCGGCTTTGTCAAGCGGCTTGCGGATTCGCCTGGAAGCGGTCACCGATACGCTGGCACTGGCACTTCTTCCCGACTTTGCGACCGGTTTCGTACACTGATTGAGGACGATCCTCGCATTCGACGATTGATCCGCCGGAGTGCTTCGCCAATGACAACCGCGGCCGGTTCCCTGACCAAAAGTGTCTGCCATCTCGACTGCCCCGACACGTGCAGCATGCTTGTCACGGTGGAAGAGGGAGTGGCCGTTGATCTTCGCGGGGATCCCGAACACCCGTTCACTCGCGGCTTTCTCTGTCAGAAAATGGCTCGGTATCTCGATCGGGTGTATAGCCCGGATCGACTGCTCTCCCCATTGCATCGAGTTGGGCCGAAAGGGGCAGGACGATTCGAGCGGATCAGTTGGGAGGAAGCCCTCGGCGAGGTCGCCCGCCGTTTCGCGGAGATTGCAGGCTCGGCCGCCGGACCGCAGGCGATTTTGCCCTACAGTTATTACGGCACATTGGGAAAGCTTCAGGCGAGTAGCCTCGACCGCCGGTTCTTCCACAGGCTTGGGGCCACGATTCTCGATCGTACAATCTGCGCGACGGCCGGCACCAAGGGGTATGAATATACGCTGGGCCAAGGGCGGTTGGGCGCCGATCCCATGGCCGTGCCCGGCTGCCGTTTCATCGTCAACTGGGGCTCGAATACGGCCAATACCAACAGTCACCTCTGGAGCCTGATGATCCAGGCGCGGCGGAACGGGGCGACGATCGTGACGATCGACCCCTATCGCAGTCCGACCGCGGAGCGGTCCGACTGGCACATTCAGCCGCGGCCAGGGACGGATGCCGCGCTGGCGCTGGGGCTCATGCACGTGATCTGGCGCGACGGGCTTCAGGACGACGACTTTCTCGAACGCGGAACCGTGGGCGCGGATGAACTCCGGACTCGGGTTCTGACCGAGTATCCCCCGAGCGCGTGGTGGCGATCACCGGGGTCGATCGTCCGACGCTCGAGAGCCTGGCTCATCGCCTCGCACGGGAGCAACCGTCGTTGATCCGCCTGAATTACGGCCTCCAGCGCCACGGGGGAGGGGGGATGGCCGTGCGGACGATCGCCTGTCTGCCCGCCTTGATCGGCTCGTGGCGGCATCCCGGGGGCGGCGCCTTACTTTCCACCAGCGGCGCCTACGATTTTAACGCGAACCGGTTGACTTGCCCCGATCTCTCCCCGCCGGGGACGCGAACCATCAATATGAATCAGTTGGCCGAGGCCCTGGCCGGCGAACTCCCGGGGCCCCCGATTCAGGCTCTCTATGTTTATAATTGCAACCCCGCGGCGGTTGCGCCGAACCAGGCGAAAGTGGCGGAAGGCTTGCTCCGCGACGACCTCTTTACCGTGGTCCATGAACAGTTCCCGACCGACACGGTTGACTATGCCGATATCGTTCTGCCTGCGACGACCCAACTCGAGCATATCGATCTCCATGGGTCCTACGGTCATCATTTCGTGATGTATAATCCACCCGCAATTGCTCCCGTCGGAGAATGTCGATCCAATAACGACGTCTTCCGGGAGCTCGCGGCGCGGCTGGAATTTCCGCCTGAGTTGTTTCCTGACGATGAGGCGTTGATTCGGCAAGCGCTCGACGGGGGGCCCACGGTTCATGGGATTACACTCGAACGGCTCAAGGCTGAAGGTTCGATCCGGCTCAACCTGCCTGAACAGCACGTTCCCTTTGCTGAAGGACGGTTTCCGACCCCGTCGGGCAAGTGCGAGTTCTTTTCCGCGCGCATGGAACGCGAAGGACTCGACCCACTCCCCACCTATCTCCCGCCCCACGAAGATCCACAAACGCGCCCTGAACTCGCGGCGCGCTATCCGTTTCAACTCCTGAGTCCGCCTCGACCGCAGTTCTTGAACTCGACCTTCGTGAACGACCCACGTCATCGCGCGTTGGCGGCCGAGCCGACCATCGAGCTGTCAGCGGCCGACGCCGACCGCCTGGGCCTGGTCGAGGGGCAGTGGGTTGAGGTCTATAACGACCGGGGCCGGTTCCGCTCGCGCGTGGCGCTGACGGGGAAGGTCCGTCCGGGGGTGGCCGTTGCCACCGGAATCCACTGGAACAAGCTCAGTCCTGGTCGGACCAACGTCAACAGCACGACCTCCAGCGCCCTGGCCGACATGGGCGGGGGAGCGACCTTCTTCGATAACCTGGTCGCCATTCGCCCGTGGGTTGAGGGAAGTACGGAGGCGCTTTCGGCTCCCGTTGCGTGATTCCGAACGGCTTGATATTCCACAAGTGAGGTCCTGTTCCGATGCTTTCTCTTCTCGCACGCTGGCGGCGACCGCGGTTCAGACCCAACGTGGCCCATCTCCGGATCAGGCTCTATACGCGCGACCAATGTGGCTGTTGTCACAAGGCGCTCGACTTGTTGAAGGACTATCAGCGTCGCCTTCAATTTGCCCTGGAGGCGGTCGACATCGACGGCGATCCGGCCTTGAGGGAGCGATTCAACATCGAGGTTCCCGTGGTGGAGGTCGACGGCAAGGTTCGCTTCAAAGGCGTGATCAACCCGGTTCTGTTCGAGCGTCTGCTCGAAGCCGAAAGCCGAGGGAGCTAACGAGCGCCGGGGTGGGAGCGCTTCCGATCCTCGTTGCCGGTCGACGTGGCGAAGAAACAATCGCCGGGCATCGGAAATCGGCTGGCCAGACTTGAGACGATCTGGTAAGACGTGGGCCGGTCGAGGGGGACAACGACCCCGGACTTCAAATCTCTTGAGTTCTCCTCCAAGCTGAACTGCCGACATTCGACGGCCGTTGGCTCCAGACAGGCGTCTCGCCGAGCCTCGTCTGATGTTCCCTTCTCTCGGTGCCCGAAGGAGATCCGCGCGATGGACCGCCGCCGATTCGTTCCCTCTCCCGAAGGGCTGGAAGGGCGCGCCATGCTGAGCGTTTTCGGCACGGCCAATACCGCTCAGGCCAACGTGGCGCAGGAGGTCCCGGTTACGTTCCAACAGAAGGAACTGCGGATCGAGCACCTCCCGTTCTATCTCAGACAGTTGCAACCCAACCGTTTTCTGCCGGACGCGACGGTCCGACAGCTTCAGGACGACCTCCTGTCCATCGCGGGCCGGCTGCACAGGCCGAACCCGGCGACGCTCGAAGCGTTCAACTCGACGCTCCAGGACATTATCCCGAACGCCAGCCTGAGCGTCCCCGACGCCAAGACTTTGAGTCATGCGTTCCAGCGGGTTGTGGGGAGCACGGGGGCGACCGCCCAGCAGGTCGCTAACCTCACCCAGGACATGAACGACCTTGCCCGCGCCTCCTCGCAGAGTCCGCAGCCGGTCTTCCTGACGACAAACGACTATTCGCTCGTACTTCAGACGATTCTTGGCGTGGGGCGACCGATCCAGCGCCCGCCCGCTCCTGAACTCGCCTTGCAGGACGGCACGCGCGTGTCGAACGGGATCGGTAAGACCACCCTCCGCCAACCGCAATTTGTCGGGACCTACGGCGCTGGCTCGACGGTGGGAGATTTCGCCGGCAACACCGGCGGTGGTTTCAATAGTAACGGCGTGCGGGTCCAGATCATTGACGATCAAGGCACCGTATACGGCCAGTCGGTCGTCGACCCCACCACGGGCAACTACCGCGTCACGATCGGGACGCCTCTGGCCAATGGGGTGTACCGCTTCCACGCTCGAGCCGTGGATGCTCAGGGCCACGAGAGCCCGCCGAGTCAGGTTTACCTACTCAAGGTCATGAGCCGACCGGGGGAGAATGTCACCACCAGCATGGCGACACCCAAGGGGCCCCTCGCGGCCAGGAAATAACCGCGGATAACCACCTCGGCTGCCTTGCTCTGAAGTCCCGGAATGCGGACGCCTCGTCCGCTTTCCGGCGTCGTCAGACCGACTGTGTCCCAGGCCTCCGAGCTTGTACCCACCCCACAAGACACCTCCTCACACACACGCTCTCAGTGAAGGTACGGCCGGGCCGGATCTCTCCAAGCCGTCTTCGCACTCACGAGCGACTCACTCCTCGATCCCGCCTTCGACCCGAGCACGGATTCTTGGCCGTGGCAGGTCCGTCCGCTCAGCTTGGTCGATCGGTTTGTCTGCGCGGCCTCGGACTGCGCCCCTCAACGGAGAACCAGGGAACGCGTTTCTGGTGGCGACCGGCCGCCACCGCGCATGCCGCCCAGGGCAGGGCATTTGTCGAGCTTTCTAAAACGTGATCTAGAGTACTAGTGACTCCGTGAGGATCGCCAGACTCCGGCATTGTTAAAAGATGTTAAGCCGTACCGGTGAACTGTTCGACCCGGTCAAACGTCTGAGGAAACCGTTTGTCTGCCCTCATCCCGGTGGCTCACCGTCTCGCGTCATTCCCTTTGGCGTTGGGGTTCGTGATGGATTGACCTTTGTGTGGATTCTCGTCCGGAAGATTGAGTCGGCGAAGTCTTACGATCTCGGGGTATGGTGATGAGTCGGCGCTTAGAAAACAAACTTGCCTGGCAGTTCATTCTGGCCTTGGGCGTCTTGATCGCGATCAGCCTTGGCGCTTACCTTGCCCTTTCGGGATCGATCAAAACCGCCCGACGCGTCGACCGGGCTTATCAGGTCCTCCTGAGTCTCGAACAAGTCTTCTCCTTGCTCAAGGACGCCGAGACCGGCCAGCGCGGGTTTCTGCTCACCGGCCGACCCTACTATCTTGATCCCTATCATGACGCGTCGGAGAAGCTGGGCCGCGAGTTCGCCCGAATCGACCAGCTCCTTGGCCCGAAGCCGAGCTCCGAGCAAGGCATTCGTCGGTTGCAAGCGATGGCGGCCGAAAAGCTTGCCGAGTTGCAGGCGACGATTGATATCCGCCGAGAGCAGGGCCTGGACGAAGCGTTACGAGTCGTCCTGACCGACCGTGGACGTACCATGATGAGGCAGATCCGTGCCGAGGCCGCCTCGCTTCGGTCCGAACAGGAAAAGCGGCTGGAACTCGAGTCCGATCAGGCAGAGTTCAGCGCTCGTTTGGCGGTCACGGCTCTGGTGATCGGGCTGCTGGTCAGCCTCTGGCTGCTGTTCGCGTCCCATCAGTTGGTCGCTCGTGAGATGAAACGCCGGCGTCAGACCGAGGCGGATCTGGTTCAGGCCCACAAGGAGGCGGATACCGCCAATCGGGTCAAGAGTGAGTTTCTGGCCAATATGAGCCACGAGATCCGAACCCCCATGAACGGGATCGTCGGCATGACGGAGTTAACGCTCGAGACGTCGCTGACGACCAAGCAACGTGAATATCTCGGACTCGTCAAGTCGTCGGCAGACTCGCTGCTCTCGGTCATTAATGACATCCTTGATTTTTCGAAGATCGAGGCCGGTAAGCTTCACCTCGACCCCACGCCGTTCGACCTTCGGGATGAGGTGACCGACACGGCACGCAGCCTCGCCTTGCGTGCCCACATCAAGGGACTGGAGCTCGCCTGTCGGATTGCTCCCGACGTCCCCCAGGTCGTCTTGGGCGACGCAGGTCGTCTGCGACAAGTGCTCGTCAACCTCGTGGGGAACGCTGTCAAGTTCACGGAAGCGGGCGAGGTCGTGCTCGACGTCGCGGCTCGCTCCCGAACCGACCAGGAAATCACCTTGCAATTTTCCGTGGCCGACACCGGGATCGGTGTGCCCGTCGAGAAGCGACGATCCATCTTCGATCCGTTCGAGCAGGCGGACGGCTCAACCACCAGGAAATATGGAGGCACGGGACTCGGTCTGACCATTTCCTCCCGGTTAGTGGCGCTGATGGGGGGCCAGATCTGGATTGATGGCAACCCCGAAGGCGGCAGCATCTTTCGATTCACCGCCCGATTCCCCGCGCACGCCGGCGCGCTTCCCGGACGTTCTTCGCCCGATCCGGTCTGGCTCAACGGTGTGCGGATGCTGGTTGTCGATGACAATCGGACCAACCGGCTCATCCTTGAGGAAGTCCTTAAACACTGGGGTGCACTGCCGGTGACGGTCGATGACGGCTTCACGGCCATGACCGCCCTGGCGGAAGCGGTCGAACGCGGTTTGCCGTTCGAGGTCGTCCTGCTCGACCAGATGATGCCCGGAATGGACGGTTTCCAGCTTGCCGAACGGCTGCAGCGCGACCCAAGGTTTGGACAGCCCGAAATGTTGATGCTGACCTCCGGCGATCCGCGGAACGAGTCCGGTCTCACTTATCAGGATTTTGGCATCAGTGCTTGCCTGACCAAGCCTGTCAGACAGTCGGATTTATATAATTCCTTGATGGATTTGCTCCAACGCTCAGGGATTTCCGGTACGCCCGCTGGCGATGGCGCTGAGGACAAGGGGGCCGATCCCGCGAGTGACTCCGGAATGCAGGACGGCCGGCGGCTCGAGGTGCTGCTGGCCGAGGATCATCTCGTCAACCAAAAGGTCGCGTCCGCGATGGTGCGAAGCTTGGGGCATCAGGTGACGGTGGTGGACAACGGGCAAGCCGCGGTGGAGGCGCTGGACCAGAATACGTTTGACGTGATCCTCATGGACCTTCAGATGACCGTGATGGACGGGTTCGCGGCACTGGCGGCGATTCGAGCACGTCCCGGGGCGGACCGTCAGATCCCGATCATCGCACTCACCGCGCACGCCATGAAAGGGGATCGCGAACGCTGCTTGGAGGTGGGGTTCGACGGCTACCTGTCCAAACCGGTCACGATCCCGACGATGCGCGAGGAACTGCACCGGGTCTGTGCGCAAACCGTCGCCTTGCCGGTGCTCCATGAGCTGGGAGCCGAAGCCGAAAGCGCTCAGAGTTCGGCGGGTTTCAGCTTCGATCGCCTCGTGGAGCGATGTGATGATGACCCGGACTTCGCTCGGGAAGTGCTTGAGGACTTCGTACGGACCGTCCCCGCGGCGATCGAACGACTGGTTGATGCGGCGAGAATCGAGGATGGAGCGAGCGTCGCGCGCTCCGCCCATGGTTTGAAGGGGACCTTTTCGACCGTCGGAGCCGAACGTCTCAGCGAATCCTGGAGCCGGCTCGAGTCCTTGGGGGAGCAAGGCGAAATGGCAGGCATTCGCGAGGAACTCGTCCTCGCATGCCGCGACTGGGAGCAGTTGCTCTCGCAGTTGGAACATCACTTGAACCAGGGAATTTCATGAAAATCTTGGTGGCCGATGATGAGTCGACCCCCGCGCTCTTTCTGCGTCGAACCTTGGAGCGATTGGGCCATGAGGTCGTGGTGGCATCGAACGGCCTGGAAGCCTGGGAGCGACTGCAAGCCGACGCGTTTCGACTGGTGATCACCGACTGGATGATGCCGGGCCTGGACGGACTGGACCTCTGCCGAAGAATCCGTGGCCGCGGTGATTCCTCGTACATCTACATCATCCTCTTGACCGCCCGTGAAGGGTTGCAAGACAGGCTCGCCGGCCTGACCGCCGGGGCCGACGATTTTCTGTCCAAGCCGATGGATCCGGCCGAGCTGGCGGCGCGCGTCGGGATTGCCGGGCGGATCGTGGCGATGCAGGAGGAGTTGGAACGGAAGAATGTCCAACTCGCGGAGTTGGCGACGACCGATGGGCTCACTGGTTTGAAGAACCGTCGCTGCTTCGATGAAGCCCTGACAACCGCCTGCTCGTTCGCCGTGCGCTGTGGGTATCCGCTCTCGTTAATGATGTTCGACGTCGACCACTTCAAGACGCTCAACGACTCATTCGGCCACCCGGCCGGTGATTCCGTGCTGGCAACGCTCGCCGAGATTCTCAGGAGCGAGACGCGCGACCATGACGTCGTGGCCCGGTACGGGGGCGAAGAGTTTACCGTCCTGTTGCCGGCCACGGTCGCCGAGGAGGCGTCCCAGTTGGCCGATCGCCTCCGGATGACCGTCAGGAATCATCCCTGGTCCCAACGGGCCGTGACGGTGAGCGCAGGGGTCGCAACCACGGGGGCCGACCTGGCCACGGGCCCAGCGTTACTGGAGGCGGCCGACCGGGCGCTTTACCACTCCAAGCGATCGGGCCGCGATCGGGTTACGCACCACGATTCTTTTCAGGGAGAGATCGCCTCGAGTCATGCTCGTGATCCCATGGCACTTTGATCGTCAAAGCGAGTTCTCGTTCACGATGTCGACGGCCAGCGCCGGCGAGAGAGTGAGCCGTTCGTTCTCCCGCAGCGGGGAATTACCCCTGCTTTGAGAACGTAATCTCGCCGTTGATTTGGACGTCGCTTCCGAGCCGAACTGGCCCGAAAACCGGCAAGAAAACCGCCTCGAGCCGTTGCGCTCACCCCGGCCGGCTTCGTGCAATTCTCGCGGACTCGGCGAACTCCGCTTGAATTCTGACCGACTTAACCGCAATAATACGCTCCATCTGAAGAAATCGCCTTGATCCGTTTGGGAGTTGTTCGGCGTTATGAAAGCCAAGACCAAGCATCGCAAAAGCTATAAGTGGCGAAAAAAAGCCGATAGCTCGCCCATCGCCAAGGGGCGGCGGCCGAAGCGGCACGGCGTCCGCAACCCCAGGAAGCAGAAGCACCTGGGTGGCGTCGGCCTTTAAGGCCGAGCCGGCTCGCCTCGCCTTTTTCCCCTGTTGACGACATTGGACCTCCCGCCTTCCCCACTTCCCGCTCGGAAGTGGCTAGGGATCGGGCGGTCCATTGTGCATTTCCGTTTCCGCCTGATTCTCGTGGTCACGCATCAAAGCGACCACTCCCCGCCTGAACTGAGTCGGCCTCTCGCTTCGCATTGCCCGAGGCTTTTCGCAAGAAAATTTGCGAAAAATAGGGCTCTCTGATGGACGTTGTGAGGGTCGCCCCTTACAATCCAAGTGAATCTGCCGTTGAGGAGGTGTCCGGCGCGTCCGGTCAACTCAGCGGGGCGCTCAGGCTTTATCCAGACGAGAGGGGGGTGGCGATGATCGAAGCTGCGGATCGCTCGCTCCTGGATTCGATTCGCAGGCACGGTCCCCTGACGATCGCCGAGATGGCGGCCCGTCAGGGAGTGACGCCGACGGCGATTCGGAACCGCCTCACGCGGCTGATCGGCTCCGGGATGGTCGAGCGGCGCCTCGAGCATGGGGGGCGTGGTCGCCCTCGCCACGTTTACGAGGCGAGTGTCGAGGCCCACAAGCGGCTCGGGCAGAATTATGCCGACCTGGCCGTGGTGCTCTGGGATGAAATGATGCGGACGGTCGAGGACCGAAAGCTTCGTCGCTTCCTCTTTGGCCGAATCACCGAGCGGCTGGCCGAGCTCTATCGATCCCAGGTTACCGGGGATGAGTGGGAGGGGCGGCTCGTGCAGCTCGGCACCATTCTCCACGACCGCGGGGTCGAAACCGAAGTGACGTTGTCGGGAGGGGGGCGGAATTCGGTGCTGAAACAGCACTCATGCCCCTACTTTGAATTGGCCGCGGTGGATCGGGCGGTTTGCGCCATGGAGCGCAAGATGTTCGAGAAGGTCGTGGGTCGAGGGCTTCGTCTGAGCCAATGCCGGCTCGACGGCCATCGCTCGTGCGACTTCGAGGCAAAGCCCGAGATACTCGCGGCGGCGGCCCAGGCCGTCTGAGACCTTTTATCGAATCAACCGGTTTTCAGCGAACGAGACGAGATGACCGGACCAGCGGGAGGGGCACCTCGAGCCGGTCCCAACAGGGCAGGAGCGTAATGAGCAAGGTTCTTCAGATCAGCAACCTTCACGTCGCGATCGACGGCAAGGAGATCCTCAAGGGGGTCGACCTCACGATCCGCCAAGGCGAAGTTCATGCCTTGATGGGACCGAACGGTTCGGGTAAGAGCACCTTGAGCTACGCCCTGATGGGTCACCCGAATTACGAGGTGACGGAGGGCACGGCAACGCTCGACGGCCAGGACATCCTCGAGATGGAGGCGGACGAGCGCGCCAAGGCGGGCCTCTTCCTCGCTTTCCAGTACCCGACGTCGATCCCTGGCGTCACGGTGGCCAACTTCCTCCGTCACGCGGTCAGCAACGTTCGCAATCCCGACCGCAAGGAAGGGGAGGAGCTGATCTCGATGCGTGAGTTCCGCAAGGAGCTCCGCGAGCAGATGGACGAACTGGGCATGGACCCCGAGTTCGCCCGCCGCTACCTCAACGAAGGGTTCTCCGGCGGCGAAAAGAAGCGGGCCGAAGTGCTTCAGCTCGCCATGCTCCGCCCCGCCTTCGCCATTCTCGACGAGACCGATAGCGGACTCGACATCGACGCGGTGCGGGTTGTCTCCGAAGGGGTCAACAAGGTCGCGGCGAAGGTTTCGACCGGCATCCTGGTCATCACCCACTATCAACGGATCTTGAATTACATCAAACCTGGCTTCGTCCATATCCTCTTCGGCGGTCGGATCGTGGAAAACGGCGGTCCGGAATTGGTGGATCTCCTCGAGCGTGAAGGCTACGACTGGGTCCGCGCCAAGTATCCCGAGGCGGCCAAGGACGAGGACGAGATGGAGCAACACGCCTCACCGTCCGGTCAACTGACCTTCTGAGCCCGACCCGACCTCCTGAGGAAGGAAGTGACGCGATGGCGACTGATCTGAGCGGGCAGGTGCAAGGAATCAAGGACGAGTACAAGTTCGGGTTTCGCGACTCGGATGATAATTACTCGTTCAAGAGCGGTAAGGGGCTCAATCGCGAGGTCGTTCACCAGATCTCCGAGATGAAGAGCGAACCCCAGTGGATGCGCGACTTCCGCCTCAAGGCCCTCGAGGTCTTCTGGTCGAAGCCGACGCCGACCTGGGGCGGCGACCTTGCCAGCCTCAATTTCGACGATATTCATTACTACATGAAGGCGGCCGATCGCCAGGGGAAGACCTGGGACGACGTGCCGTCCGACATCAAAAACACGTTCGAGAAGCTGGGGATTCCCGAAGCGGAACGGAAGTTCCTGGCCGGCGTCGGTGCCCAGTACGAGTCGGAGGTTGTTTATCACAGCCTCCGCGAAGACCTCCAGAAGAAGGGGGTCATCTTCGTCGATACCGACACGGCGCTCCGCGAGTATCCCGACCTGGTCAAGCAGTACTTGGGCACGGTCATCCCGATCCACGACAACAAGTTCGCCGCCTTGAACTCGGCGGTCTGGTCGGGCGGCTCGTTCGTCTACATCCCGGCCGGCGTCAAGGTCGACATCCCGCTCCAGGCCTATTTCCGGATCAATGCCGAGAACATGGGTCAGTTCGAGCGCACCTTGATCGTGGTCGAAGAAGGGGCGCAGGTCCACTACGTCGAAGGGTGTACCGCCCCGATGTACACGACCGAGAGCCTGCACTCGGCCGTCGTCGAGATCATCGTCAAGAAGGGCGGGCGCTGCCGCTACACGACGATCCAGAACTGGGCGAGCAACATCTACAACCTCGTGACCAAGCGTGCGGTCGCCCACGAGGACGCCCTGATGGAGTGGGTCGACGGCAACCTCGGCAGCCGCCTGACGATGAAGTACCCGGCCGTCTACATGATGGGCAAGGGGGCGCGTGGTGAGATCCTCTCGATCGCGTTCGCCGGCAAGGGGCAGCATCAGGACGCCGGTGGCAAGGTCGTCCATGGCGCACCTTACACGAGCTCGCGGATCATCTCCAAGAGCATCAGTAAGAACGGCGGACGAGCCAGCTACCGTGGTCTCCTCAAGGTGATCAACGGCGCCAAAGGCTCGAAGTCGAACGTCGTTTGCGACGCCCTGATCCTCGATCCCCAGAGCCGGTCCGACACCTACCCCTACATCGAGATCGACGAGGACGACGTCAAGATCGGCCACGAGGCCAGCGTCTCCAAGATCGGCGAGGAGCAGCTCTTCTACCTCAAGAGCCGAGGCCTCAGCGAAGCCGAAGCGTCCACCCTGATCGTCAGCGGGTTCATCGAGCCGCTCGTCAAAGAGCTGCCGATGGAGTACGCCGTCGAGATGAACAAGCTGATCCAGCTTCAAATGGAAGGGTCGGTCGGTTAATCACCGTGTGAGTGTCGGGCTCTCGACGACCCAAGGACCGCTCGATGACATGGTTTCATCGCGCGGTCCGGCTGTCGTCGGGTGACCGGGGCAAACGCAGCATGCCCTGGACTCAGTAGCCGTAGCTTGCCGGGGCACGCTGCGCCCTGCCTCGAACCTTCGTCCGAGATCCACCCTTACGATGAGCAGCGCATCCGCAACCAGCCCATCCCTCGCCACGGGCGGATTCACCGAAGCCGCCTTTGAGGCGTTCCTGAAACAACGCGACGAGCCGAAATGGCTTCAGGATCGCCGCCGCGAAGCGTTCGAGTGCTTCCGCTCGACCCCGCTCCCCACCTCGCGCGACGAGGAATGGCGACGCACCGATATTCGAGCGCTCAAGCTCGATGCGTTCGGTCCGCCCCCGCTCCAAACGCCGAGTGCCGAGGCCCGCGCTGCGATCGATCCCGTCTGGCAGACGCTGAGCACCCACTACGCGACCGGCATCGAGCAGGTCAACGCGACCGTCACCCGCCGGCCCGATCCCGCGAAGCTGGGCGGGGCGATCCTGATGGATCTGGCTCAGGCGGTTAAAGACCATCCGGAAGTGCTCAAACGCTGGCTCCTGACGGACGTCGTCTCACCCCGCGAAGACGCCTTTTCCGCGTTGCACGCGGCCTTCTGGACCGGTGGCACACTGCTTTATGTGCCCAAGGGAGTGAAGGTTGAAGCCCCCTTGTTCAGCCTGATCGGTCTCGCCAAGGAAGGGCGGGTCGACTTCGACCACACCCTGATCGTGCTCGAAGACGGGGCCGAAGCCTCGTTCGTTCGCGAATCCACGGGACGAGAGCGATCCGACGCCCCTGGTTTGCACGTGGGCGCAGTCGAGCTGGTCGTGGGTCGCGAAGCCAAGCTCCGGTTCGTCAATATCCAGAACTGGGATGCCGGCACCTGGCACTTCAGCCGGGAACGCGCCTTGGTCGGAGTCGACGCCGGCCTGCAGTGGACGGTGGGCGGACTCGGATCGCGGTTGGCGAAGGTCAACCAGGAAGTGGCGCTCGCCGGCCGAGGGTCGAAGGCCCAGGTCAATGGCGTTATGTTCACGACGGGACGTCAGCATCTCGCTTATTTCACGCGTCAGGACCACCAGGCTCCGAACACCACGAGCGACCTCCTGTACAAGGGGGGGCTCCGTGAAAAGTCGCGGATCGTCTGGAAGGGGATGATTCGGGTCGAGAAGGACGCCCAGCAGACCAACGCGTACCAGAAGAACGACAATCTGGTGCTCTCCGACGGCGCCCGCGCCGACTCGATTCCTGGACTGGAGATCGAGGCCAACGACGTGCGCTGTACCCATGGTGCCACGGCGGGCCGGGTTGATGAAGACATGATCTTCTATGCCCAGGCACGCGGCATCGACCGGGAGACGGCGATCCGACTGATCGTCGAGGGCTTCTTCGCCAACGTGTACGATCGGATCACCCTGGAACCGGTCCGCGAGACGTTGACGAAGGCGGTTGCCGAGAAGTTGCAACTCGGTGGCGGCGGCGAGTCGGCTTGACCTGACGGCCGGCTCGGGCCGTCGGTTGCAATCACGATTGCAAATCTACTTGATCCCCACTTTTTCATTTGGAGCCCGTCCCGCCATGGGAGAACCGTACGTCCATCCCGAAGTTCTTGTCTCGGCCGACTGGGTCGAGGCGCACCGCAACGATCCCAAGGTACGGATCGTCGAGAGCGACGAGGACGTCCTGCTCTATGACATGGGCCACGTCCCGGGCGCGGTCAAGATCGACTGGCAGGGGGATCTCCAGGACCAGATCATTCGCGACTACATCAACCCCGAGAAGTTCGCCGCGATCTGCGCGCGGTCGGGCATCGCCAATGACACGACGGTCGTCTTCTACGGCGACAAGTCGAACTGGTGGGCCTGTTACGCCTTCTGGGCGTTCAAGCTTTTCGGTCATCAGGACTGCCGGATCATGAACGGCGGCCGCAAGCTCTGGTCCGACCAGAACCGACCGGTCACGACCGAAGTGCCTCAGTATCCGCCCACCGACTACAAGTTGCAGCCGGGCAATGAGGAGCAGATCCGGGTGTTTCGCGACGCCGTGATGGACCATGTCAGGTCGGGGAAGCCGTTGCTCGACGTCCGGAGTCCCAAGGAGTTCACCGGCGAGAAGACGCACATGGAGGACTATCCCCAGGAAGGGTCGCTCCGTGGCGGCCACATCCCAGGGGCGGTGAGCGTCCCCTGGAACCGCGCGGTCAACGACGACGGCACGTTCAAAACGGCCGACGAGCTGAGGGCGATTTACGAGGGCGAGGTCAGCCTGAAGTCGACCGACGACATCGTCGCCTACTGCCGGATCGGCGAGCGGTCGAGCTTGACCTGGTTCGTGCTCACCTACTTACTCGGATATGCCAAGGTTCGCAACTATGACGGATCGTGGTGCGAGTGGGGCAACCTCGTTCGCGCACCGATCGCCAAGGGGGCCTGAGGTCGTCCTATGCCCGCCACACTCGACGCGATCGTCTCGGAACTGAGCGAGGCCGACCGCCAGGAGCGGATCGAGCTCCTGATTGATTTCGCCAGAAACCTACCCGCTCTGCCCGATCGTCTCGCCGAGCATAAGGACGCGGCGCATCGGGTGGAGGAATGTCAATCGCCGGTCTTCCTGTTCGTCGAGCTCGAGCAGGACCGGGTGGCGATCCATGCCGATGCGCCGATCGAAGCGCCGACGGTCCGTGGCTTCGTCGCGATCCTGGTGGAGGGCCTCAACGGCGCCACCATCGAAGAGATCCTCCAGGTTCGCGACAGCCTGATCGAGCAGATCGGCTTGCCCGAGATCCTGGGGATGCTCCGGGTCCGCGGCCTGAGCGGCGTCCTCAGACGCTTGAAAGCGGAAGTCACCCGCGCCGCGATGGCGCGGTCCTTGACCCTTGCCCCCGAAGCCGGGGCAGAAATCGACTCGAAACCAAACGCTCCCGAATGAAAGGTCTGCGACCGATGGCGGAGTTCGTCAGGGTGGCTACACGCTCCGAGATCCCTCCCGGCGGCAAGCTGCTCGCCGAGATCGATGGACGTGCGATTGCCGTTTTCAACTATGAAGGCACCTATTACGCCATCGACGACGTCTGCACCCACGATGGTGGCCCCCTGGCCGAAGGGGATTTTGAAGGGTGCGAGATTCGCTGCCCCCGGCATGGCGCCCGTTTCGACGTCCGGACCGGTCAGGCCCTCTGCTTCCCGGCCATCGAGCCGGTCACGGCTCATCAGGTCGAAGTCCGGGGCGACGAGATCCTCGTTGCGATTGAGGATTGATTGAACCCGGTCCGCGCCCGATCCAAATCCATGGGAGATGACTCCATAATGCTCGACCAAGAAGCGATCCTGACCGCGCTGCGCACCGTCAAGGACCCCGAACTCAACGTCAACATCGTCGACCTGGGACTGGTCTACACCGTCCAGACCAAAGAAGACGTCATCGACGTCGAAATGACGCTGACTTCCCCCGCCTGCCCGGCCGGCCCCGAGATCCTTCGCAATGCCGTGACCGCGATCGAACTCCTGGAGGGCGTCACCAAGGCGAACGTGAAGCTCGTCATGTCCCCCCCCTGGTCGCCCGACCGGATGTCCGACGATGCCCGCGATACCCTCGGTATTTTTTAAGCGAGTTTCGGTGTTTCTTGGCGTTCGTTGTGCTTAATCAACGGATGGTGAGAAATCGAAACACGATTATAGCGTATTGATGCGCGTCGACTACATCAAGACGCATTAGATGGCCGAGTCACCTCCCCGGAGTGACCTCGGCCGTTTTGTTTGCTAGTTTGACTCTCCTTAGGCGTGAATCGATTAAGATGAATCTGGCCAAAGAAACGAAGCGGACGGCAGGGGCGCTCTGAGCCACCGGGCCGACGGTTCAATTCTGGCGGATTTGCTTGACGCAACGTCTTCGTGTCCATCACCATGTGAAGCGGCACCGGGGGGGTTCCGTTCGCGGGATTGAGCGTTGTGGCTCGCAAAAAAACACCGAAAATACGTGTCAACGTCAAAGCCTCGCTGTCGCGCCGGCTCCGCGAAGTTCGCCAGGAATTGTTCGGTGAGCACGGTGGCCCGGAGTTGGCTCGCCGACTCGGGCTGCCCGCGCGGACCTGGTACAACTATGAGACCGGAGTGACGGTTCCGGCCGAAGTGCTGCTCGGGTTCATCGAGCAGACGGGCACCAACCCAACCTGGCTCCTGGCAGGTGAGGGTTCAAAATATCAGCGTGGATTCGATAGTGTGGATCTCTCCGACCTGGCCCCCATCGAGTTGATCCGCCGGGGGTTGGAACGGCTCGAACAAGAGCCGAGCGAGATCCGTGTGGTCGCCCCCGAGAACATTCCCGGCGACGTTCTTTCCGACTACGCCGCGGTCAACCGCATCCCGCTCAAGGAGCTGGCGAAAAAGAGCGTGGATTTCTCGCGTGCTGATGGGTACATCATGGCCTTTCGCCACTGGATTCCCAATCCGGCCGATACGGTGGCGGTCCAGCTCGATGATGACGCGATGGCCCCTGTTTTGCCGAGCGGCTCACTCGTGGCAATCGACCGGTCGGTGACCGACCCGCTCCTGCTCCAAGGCAAGATCGTCGCCGCCTGCCCGGAAGATGTGCCGATGATCCGCTGGCTCGACCTGAGCGGGCGGCACCTGCTTCTCCGCCCGAACCAGTTGAGTCGTGAACACCCGTTGGTTCCGGTAGAGGTCCACAGCTTGGCCAGCGGCGTCATCCTCGGTCAGGTCGTCTGGTCCTGGAGCCGGTTCAATCATTAAAAGGTGGGATCGGATCCCTTCCGGCCGTCATGTGCACGACGGCCTCATCTCAACTCTTCGTCACGATGATGGGCGGCGACGGCCAGCGCACCCATGGCCGACGCCCGGTTCGCGACATCGTCGTCGAGCTCGAGGACCGGCGCCTCGAGCTGTTCGCGAAGCCAGCGGGCGTAGAGCGAGCGCTGGGGCTGGCGGCCACCGACCCAGATTCGGGCCGGTGCGTCGAGGATTGGCTGCCTCACCAGGTTAGCCACATCGTCGGCGATGACCGCGCCCACCAAGAAGGAGGCGCGCTCGTGAGCGTCGAGCGCCCCGCCGAGTGCGGCAATCCGAACGAGGAACGCCGCGCGGCCGAGCCCGGAGCGTGTCACCAGCCGCGCTCCCGCCGCGACGGCGTCGAGGTCAGGGTCGTCGGGCAAGTGCTCCGGGAGGCTGGCCGCGAGCAGGGTATGGCCGGCCAGAGCGCCGGTTAACTCGCCCGCAAGCGAGGTGTAACTGCGGAGGATCCGCCCCTCCGCGTCCACCTCAACGGCCTTGGTGTGCGACCCTGGCCAGAGGAAGACGGTGCGCGACGTGTTGGCGGTCACGGGGATGGATTCGCCGCGTCCGGCTTGCCGATCCGATTCGGAGAAGAGCGACCAAGCGCCGAGCGTTTCGCATTCCTCACCGCGCATCAAATCGGCATCCGCCCAGCCGTCCCGTCCCTCGGAGGGGGGTGTCCGCACTCCGGGAATGAACAGGATCGGCTGGTCGGCAACCTCGGGGAGGTGGCGAACGACCGCGGCTCGAGCGAGTTCTCGGGGCCCGGCGGGGGCAAGGACATGAGGTACGGCGGCCAAGCCCACCTCGGAGGAGAGCATGCCCGCCGCGACGATCACCTCCGGCGCGTGGCCGTCCGCGGCGCGAACGACTTCGGCCAGGGCGTCCCGGACCGCCATCGCCAGGCCGGTTCGACCCGCGGAGAGTACCGAGTCACGCACGCCTACCGAGCGACGGCTGGTGGCCACGACCTGGCCGTCACGGAGGAGCCGGGCTCGGGTGTTGGTCGTTCCACCGTCAAGCGCGATGGCCAAGCGGAACTTTCCGGGGAACATGGTTTTCTCTTGCCTTCGGTCCGAGGGAGGTCCATCTTGGATTTCGTTAGGTCACTCGTCATCCTGGTTCCAGGGTAATCAATCGACCTCATGGCGTCTCTGCGCAACCCGAGTACTCGGCTCGAAAGCCTCTGGCTGCATGTTCAAGAACCCCTCTTCTGGCTGACCGCCGACCTACGGTTGGCCTGGGTCAATCGGGCCTGGGAGGAGTTGACCGGCTCCTCGGCTGAGGAGGTCGCCGGGCTCACCTGCCGGGCTCACGGTCCGACGCGGGCGGGCGATCTTCCCGGGCTGGTGGGCAGTTTCTTCCCCCCTCCCGAGGCACTTGGCGGACAGCCTGCGTCGGTGCGGACCTTGATCATCCATTCGAGCGGCGAGCGACGATGGAGGCGAATCGAATTTCGGCCGTTCCATGACGAGCGCGGAACGTTGGTCGGACTGTTCGGTCTGGTCGGTTCGTCCGACGCGCCGTCCGGCAATTCCGACGCTGAGTCGCAACGCCTTCGGACCGACCTGTTGCAGATCCGCGAGCGGCTCCAGCAGCGGCACGGCTTTGATAGTCTGATCGGCGCGGGGCCGGTTCATCGCCGACTCCTCGACCAGATCGCGACCGCCGCCGCGACGTCCGTGCCCGTGCTGGTCGTGGGCGAGCCCGGAACCGGAAAGCGGACCGTCGCTCGGACGATCCATCATCAGAGCGCTCGCCGACAGGCCCCGATCTTGCCGATCGACTGTGCCTCGTTGCCCGCTGAGGTCCTCGAGCGGGAACTGTTCGGGGGCGAAATGACCGCACGGTTGAGTCTGCCCGAAGGTTCGTCGCTCATGATCGGCGACATCCTTGACTTGCCCCGCGACCTGCAAAGCCGGCTCGTGGCCTCGCTTGACCCGCATGTCCGGTTATTGGCCATGACGTCCGGTGATCCTGAAGCCGCGCTTCAATCCGAGCGGCTTCGTTCCGACCTTTACTATGCGTTGACCACCCTCGTCATCCGCTTGCGTCCGCTCCGCGAGCGCCTTGAGGAGATCCCGCTCCTGGCGCAACACCTCCTGGAACGGGCCAACTCACGCGGCGGTCGCCAGCGCGGTGGGTTCAGCGAACCGGCCGTTTCGGCGTTACTCGCCTACGACTGGCCCGGCAATCTGCGCGAGCTGGCTCGAGTCATCGACGAGGTTCACGAACAGGCGACCGGCGATCTGATCGAGCCCGACGACTTGCCGGCCGCCATCCGCGGGCATCTGGGGGCGGCCTATAACCCGCCGCCGCTGCCCCCCCCGACGATTCCGTTGGATGAGTTGTTGACCCAGGTGGAGCGCCGCCTGATCGAGAGTACGCTGCAACGCGCTCGCCAGAACAAGTCGCGTGCCGCTGAGCTTTTAGGAATCTCGCGCCCGCGGCTCTATCGTCGCATCAAGGAGTTGGGGCTGCCCGACGTTCCCGAGATCGTCGACGAGGCTCCGCTCTTGAATGGGACTCGTTCCCGGGACGAGGGTTGAGAGCCTGGTTTTCTTGAGGCGAGCGAGGCGTTTGGTCGAGTCCCGTGCGCAGTCACTCAAGGACAAGGGGGGCGTCGGTTTCCCGCTCGCCTTCGCGCGTTCTTGAGAATCTGGTAACTTTCCACAGAACCGGGAAGGATCCAGGTTTCTCTCAACTTCATGGACGTGAGCCCCACCAATGCGGATTTTCCTTTCTGCCGGTGAACCGAGCGGAGATCTGCACGCCGCTAATCTGATCCATTCGCTCAGGCGGCGTCTCCCCCAGGCCGAGTTCGTCGGCTTTGGAGGGGACCGGATGGAGAAGGCGGGTGCGACGCTTCTCTATCCCCTCGTGACCCTGGCGGTGATGTGGTTCGGCCGGGTGTTGCTCAATATCCACAAGTTCTTCCGCCTCCTGTACGTGGCCGACCAGTACTTCCTCAAGGAGAAGCCTGACGCGGTCATCTTGATCGACTACCCGGGGTTTCACTGGTGGGTCGCTCGACGCGCCAAGGCTCGAGGGATTCCGGTCTTTTATTACGTTCCACCCCAGCTCTGGGCCTGGGCCGGCTGGCGTGTGAAGAAGGTCCGCAAGTTCGTCGATCACGTCCTCTGCAGTCTGCCGTTCGAGCCAGCCTGGTATCAGGCGCGCGGCGTCCCGGACGCGGTTTATATCGGCCACCCTTACTTCGACGAACTCACCGAGCGGACCCTCGACCCCGCCTTCATCCAGGACGAGGAAGCGAAGGCGACTCCGCTGGTGGCGATCTTGCCCGGCTCCCGGACCCAGGAACTGGTTCGGAACTTGCCGATCATGCTACGCGCTGCGGCAAAACTGGCGGCTGTCCGCCCCGACGCTCGGTTTGCGGTGGCCTGCCTGCACGAGAAGCACCAAGAGCTGGCCCGGGAGATCTTGGCCCAGGAAAAGCTCGAACTCCCGCTGGTGATCCATGCGGCGCGGACCCCCGAATTGATTCGCCTGGCCGACGTCGCCTGGGCGGTCTCGGGTTCGGTGGGCCTCGAGCTGATGGTCGAGGCCTTGCCGTCGGTCGTCCTCTACAAGATCCGACCGTTCGACCTCTGGGTCGCCCGCAAGTTCATCAAGTCGAAGTTCATCAGCCTGGTGAACCTACTGGCCGACGCCGAGGTCATGCCCGAGTATCTGACGGCGCAGGATGTTTCGGGCGATCTGGCAAAATGGGCCGAGTCGTGGCTGAGTGACCCGGCCAAACGCGAGCAGGCGGTCTCGGCCCTTGAGGCCTTGCGCGACCGCGTTGCCGTGCCGGGAGCGTCGGACCGGGCGGCCGATCGCATCGTCCACGCTCTCGACGCCGCACGTCCTCAAGACGCCAACGCAATCCGGGGGACCCACGGGACGAAGCGGATCCATCGCGGCCATGCGTCGCGATAGCCGCCCGCCGCGAGACGGAGGATGACAGGTCGAGGGGGGCCGTGCCATAATCAGAGCGAGAGCGGTTTCTGGAATGGGGCCATGACCTGGGACCGCGGGCGACCTGCCCGCCTCTTGGGAAAACGGTCTTGGTGATTGAGTCACCAGACTCCGAAAGCCGCTCGCAACGAACAGGTACGACAGGGGCGCAATGTCCCTCCCACTGGCCGGATCCCCATTAATGACTGCTCCCGCTGCTGATCGCCCCACGAACCGTCTGGCCGGGGAGACGAGCCCCTACCTGCTCCAGCACGCCTTGAACCCGGTGGACTGGTATCCCTGGGGATCCGAGGCGTTCGATCGCGCCCGGGCCGAGGACAAGCCGATCTTCCTTTCGGTCGGCTACTCCGCCTGTCACTGGTGCCACGTGATGGAGCACGAGAGTTTCGAGAACGCCGATATCGCCGCCCTGATGAATGAACACTTCATTAACGTGAAGGTGGATCGGGAGGAGCGGCCCGACGTCGACCAGATCTACATGGCCGCCGTTCAAGCGATGAGCGAACATGGGGGTTGGCCGATGTCGGTCTTCCTCACGCCCGAGTTGAAGCCCTTCTACGGCGGCACCTATTTCCCGCCGGTCGACAGTCGGGGCATGCCCGGGTTCTCTCGCGTGCTCTACAGCGTTCATCGAGCCTGGGCGGAGCGCCGCGACGATATTCTGAACTCGGCCGGCGAGCTGACCGATCGGATCCGCAAGATGGGGACGATCCCCCCCGCATCGGGAGCGCTCGAGTCGACCCTCCTCGATCAAGCGGCGCGCGGACTGGCCCGCGCGTTCGACACGATTCACGGCGGGTTCGGGAGCGCGCCCAAGTTCCCCCATCCGATGGACCTCCGGGTCCTGCTCCGCCAGCACGCCCGCTCCGGCGATGCGCACCCGCTCCAGATCGTCCGCCACACGTTGGACAAGATGGCCCGTGGTGGCATTTATGATCAGTTGTTGGGTGGGTTTGCGCGTTACTCGACCGACGAGCGCTGGCTGGCCCCGCATTTCGAGAAGATGCTTTACGACAACGCCTTGCTGTCGAGCGTCTATCTCGAGGCCTATCAGGTGACCGCCGACCCCGAATACGCCCGGGTCGCCCGTGAGACGATGGATTACATCCTCGCGCGGATGACCGGCCCCGACGGAGAAATCTACTCGACCGAGGATGCCGACAGCGAAGGCGAGGAAGGAAAGTTCTATGTCTGGTCGTTGGCCGAGGTCACCGAGATTCTCGGGCTCGAGCGCGCCAAGGAGTTCGCGGCCGTCTACGACGTGTCCGAGTCGGGAAACTGGGAACATCAGAATATTCTCAACCTTCCCGTGTCGATCGATCAGGCTGCCACGCGGCTGGGCCGGGACGAACGGGAGCTTCAAGCCGACCTCGATTGCGACCGGGCTCGCCTGCTCGAAGCCCGCGATCGCCGGGTCCCTCCCGGCAAGGACACGAAGGTGCTCACCTCGTGGAACGGGCTGATGCTCGCCGCTTTGGCTGAGGGCTCGAGAATCTTGAAGGACGAGCGCTACCTGGACGCGGCCAGCAGGGCGGCCGCGTTCCTGCTCGACCGGATGCGGGCGGCCGACGGGCGGTTGCTCCACGCGTACAAGGACGGTCGCGCTCGGTTCAACGGATATCTCGACGACTATGCGAACCTCATTGATGGCCTGACGCGGCTCTTCGAGGTTTCCGGCGTGCCGCGGTGGCTCGAGGCGGCCCTGGAGCTCGCCACGGTCATGATCGACGAGTTCCACGACGCCGACGGGGGAGGTTTCTTCTATACGGGGCGCGGCCACGAGGTCTTGATCGCCCGGCAGAAGGATTTCCAGGACAACGCCACCCCGTCGGGCAATGCGATGGCCGCGACGGCCCTGCTTCGCCTGGGGGCGCTGACGGGTCGCGAGCGGTTCCAGACAGTTGGCCGATCGACCTTGGAAACGGTGCAGGTCTATCTCGACCGGGCGCCCATGGCCATGGGGCAGAGTCTCGTCGCGCTCGATTTCGAGCTTGCCTCACCCCGGGAATTCGCCGTGATCGCCGGCCCCGACGCGGTCGAATTTCGCGGCGTAATGGAGGCGATCTATGCGCCTTTCCTGCCGCACAAAGTGGTCGCGCCCGCATTGGCCGAGAACGCGTCGGCACTGACCGAAACCTTGCCGCTCCTCGCCAATCGACCGGCTCAAGACGATCGCACGACGACCTATATCTGCGAGCGATTTACGTGCCAGGCCCCCGTGTTCGGCGTTGAGGGCGTCCGCACCGCACTCGCCTGATCGCCGCGGTGCGGTGGAGGAATCGACTCGCGCCGCGCGTCGGCAATGAGGAACGTCTCCCGGATGCCATCGGTTTCCGTTCCGGAATCGGTGGCATCCGGATTTCGCTCGTTGCTCGGTTCAAATCGGCGGGCATGAAGCCAGCGCTCAGTCCGATCTCGGGCGACGCCGAAGAGGGGGGGCGCTCCGGGTGAGAGATCGGTTCTTGCCACCGAGTGAAGCGATCGACTACAGTAATCTTGAAGAGAATCGGCGCCGATGTCTCCGACCCCCGCGGAACCCTCGCGCCATACCATAAGGCATCGTGTCACAGAGATCATGCCCGGAGGAGCGCATCCACCCATGCCACGCCGGAATTTCTATTCGATCGTCATGGTCGGCGCCGTCTCACTGGTTTGCTGGCAGGCCACGCAAGGTGCCAAGCCGAAGGATGAGATGATGGAACTCTATGGTGTCTTTGTTGACGCCGTGGAGCACGTTGAAGCCAGTTACGTCCGACCCGTGAGTCGCAAGGAGCTACTCGAGAGTGCCCTGAAGGGGATGCTGCAAAACCTCGATCCGCACTCTTCGTATATCAATACGTCCGAATGGAAGCAGTTCCGCCGGCAGATCGAAGGCCGGTTCGGTGGGATCGGTATCCAGGTCGGGATGGATCCGGATGCGAATCGCCTCAAGGTCATCGCGCCGATGGTCGGGACTCCTGCCTACGAGGCGGGGGTTTTGGCGGGCGATTTGATCATGGAAATCGACGATCACTCGACCGAGGGCATGAATACGGACAAGGCGGTCGAGGTTCTGACCGGCCGACCGGGCACCAGCGTGAAGCTCAACGTCCTTCACGAAGGTGAAGAGAAGGGCGAGACGCTGACGATGAACCGGGCGATCATCGACGTTGCGAGTGTTCTGGGCGACAAGCGGAAGCCCGATGACACTTGGGACTTCATGCTCGATAAAGACAATAAGATCGGCTACATCCGGATCACGAGCTTCATCCAGAATACGACGGAAGAGCTCAAGAAAGCGCTTGCGGAACTCAAGTCCGAGGGGATGAAGGCGTTGGTCCTTGACCTCCGCGACAACCCCGGGGGCCTGCTGGGCTCGGCGGTCGAGATCTCCGACCTCTTCGTGGACGAGGGCCTGATCGTCAGCACCAAGGGCCGGAACACGATCGGCAAGACCTACGAGGCGCACAAGGAAGGGACCTACGAAGGGTTCCCGATCGCCATCCTGATCAACCGCAACTCGGCGTCGGCCGCTGAGATCGTCTCGGCCTGTCTCCAGGATCACGATCGAGCCTTCATCGTCGGAGATCGCTCCTACGGCAAGGGGTCGGTCCAGAACATCATCGACCTGGAAGATGGCAACAGTGTCTTGAAGCTCACGGTCGCCTCGTACCTGCGTCCCTCCGGGAAAAACATCCATCGCTTCAAAGACGCCAAAGAAAAGGACGAGTGGGGCGTTTCGCCCAACGCGGGCCTCAAGGTGGAGCTGACACCGCGGCAGTACATCGCTTGGGCCACCGAACGACGCAATCGCGACCTGGTGACGTTCGGCAAGCGAAAGCCGAAGGCCGACGTCGAGAAGCCGAAGGCGGATGCCGAGAAGCCGAAAGCGGACGCTGAGAAGCCGAAGACCGAGGAGAAGAAGTCGGACAAGACCGAAAAGGGCTTCACCGACTTGCAACTCGAGAAAGCGTTGGAAGTCGTCAAGGAGAAGCTCGAGGCCCCGGTCGCCAAGAAGTGACCCACGATCATCGGCCAAGTTCGTTTCCGTGATTCAAGACAAAACAAAGACAGAGGAACCCGGATCCCTCGTGGAGCCGGGTTCCTGCTGCTTTAGGGCCGGGGGTTCGATGGCCGCGGGACGTTTTCTCTTCCTTGCGATCGAAACGACGTGCGACGAAACCGGGGCGGCCGTGCTCGAGGGTCCAAGGCCCCCGGAACCCGGCGTCCCGATCGTTCGTTCCAGCGTGGTCGCATCCCAGATCGACCTTCACGAACGCTACCAAGGGGTCGTGCCTGAAATTGCCTCACGCGCCCACGTCCGGCAGATTTTGCCGACGATTGACGAGGCGCTTCACCGCGCCGGGGTCACGCTCGGCGACTTGGAGGCGATTGCTGTCTCCACGCGACCCGGGTTGGTCGGCTCGCTGGTCGTCGGGCTCACCGCAGCCAAGTCGCTGGCGATGGCGCTCGACATCCCGCTCGTGGCGTTCGATCATCTGGAAGCCCACCTCTACGCTTGCCAGCTTGCCTACCCCGAGAAAAATGTCTATCCCTGCCTGGGGCTGGTCGTTTCGGGGGGGCACACGAGCCTCTTCGCCTGTCGCGGCCCCATCGAGGCTGAGCTGCTCGGCGGAACGATCGACGACGCGGCGGGGGAGGCGTTTGATAAGGTGGCCAACCTGCTCGGTCTGGGCTATCCCGGTGGACCGGTCGTGGAACGTGCGGCGGTGACGGGAAATCGCGCTGCGTATGCCTTTCCGCGGTCGTTTCTGCACGACGAGCGGCTGGCGTTCAGCTTCTCCGGATTGAAGACGGCCGTGCTCTATGCCATTCGCGGTCAGGACGCACGCGCGGGCATCAGCCTCGAAAATCCTCAGCAGGTGGCCGACATCGCCGCCAGTTTCCAGGAGGCGGTGGTCGACATCTTGGTCGCCAAGACGCGCCAAGCGCTGAAACGGACGGGCTTGCGGCGGCTTGGAATTGGAGGGGGCGTCGCGGCCAATGCCCGGTTTCGCGAACGGATCGAAGCGATGGCGGCCGAGCAGCGGATCGACCTGTTCATCCCACCGCTTTCGATGTGTACCGACAACGCCGCGATGGGGGGGATAGCCCTGGCCAAACTGGCCGCGGGGCAAGTGGCCGACCTCGATATCGATGTGACGGCGGGCTTGGTCCGGCCCAAAAACAAGAAGTGACGCCGCCATTTTTCGCGCGTGATCGAGGAACAAAAGAGCCCCGGCTTCGGGGACGAAGCCGGGGCCGTCGATCTACGTTCGTTCGAGAGAGCGGTTCAGTCGATGGAGACGATCGGGTTGCCGATCAACCGGGGGGCCGGGTTCTCATTGAGGGCAGGGAGGATGACCCGCCCCGGAACGCTCGTTGTTGCTCATCGAGCTGTTGCCTGCGATCGAGCGCCCGAGTCTGCGAGTCGGGAATCACCGCGCCTGACTTGGTTCGTTCGAGACCCGCAGGGTGCCGTCTGATATCCATCATGGGAAGGTTCCCCCGTTGAGTAGTCGCATCATGCGTGAAGGATGAGGTTCCTTTCCTCGCTCTCTTTTCCTGAATACGAGCTTCAGGTCCGTCCCGGACCACGACTTGTCCGATTATTATTGTTTTTTTCGACACACCGTATCGTGATCAATCATTCCGAGGGACCGCCGGTCCCCAACGATCCATCCGAGAAAACGATGACGATGCGCATCGACGCGGTATGGGACGGTATCGAAGCTATCGTCCTCGACGCGGTGGGAACCTTAATCGAACCGTTTCCCGCCGTGGCCGATGTGTATGCCGCGGCGGCCCGTCGGCAAGGAGTCGAACTCGATCGCGAACTGGTACGGAACCGGTTCGTGCAATCGTTTCGCGACGACGAATTCGAAGAAAATCTCGAGGCGCTGGTGACGGACGAGCCCACCGAATTGAGTCGCTGGAAGCGCATCGTGACGTCGGTCCTCCCCAATCTTCCCGAACCCGATCGCGCTTTCGAAGAACTTTGGGATCACTTCGGGCGACCGGACTCGTGGCGTTGCTTTGCCGACGTCGGACCGGCATTGACCGCACTCAGTGCAACGGGAATGCCAATCGCGATCGCCTCGAATTTTGACAGTCGGCTCCGACCGGTCCTTGCCGGTCTCCCCGCGCTGGCGGCGCTTGGTCCGCGGCTGGTTATTTCGTCAGAAGTCGGTTACAGAAAACCTCATCCGGCATTTTACCAGGCGGTCTGCGATTGTCTGGGACAGGTGCCCGAGGCACTCTTGATGATTGGCGACGATCCGGAGAACGATGTCCTGGGAGCGTGTCGCGCGGGCCTGCGTGGCGTCTGGTTGGATCGTCGGGGCCGGGGCGATCGGCAGGACGTGCTGGGGGTGAATCATCTCGCCGCACTGGTCTCCCTCCGCGGTGCCTGATTGGTTAAGTTTGCCGTTCAAGTTGAGGAAAGAGGTGGGTGAAAGCCGATGAACTGCGGTGGCAGATGACTCGGCTTGCCCGAGTCGGCGACTTGGATTACGATCCCCAGGGACCGCCTGACCGATCGCCAGTCGCTCGGTTGACTCGCCGGGCGCGGGGCAACGCTCCTGTCTTTCCGGTTCCCGTCTATTCCTTTCAAGGAAGAAAGGAAGTCGCACGTGGTCGCAACAGTGGAACAACTCGCGGCCTTGGTACGGGGCCGCCTTGTAGGTGATGGCAGCGTTTCGATCCGCTCCGCGCGACCTGTCGGCGAGGCGGGTCCAGGGGATATCACGTTCATTGAGAACGAGCGGTACGCCAAGATGCTCCGCACGTCGCCCGCCTCGGCGGCCATCGTCGGGCCCCACTTTAAAACTCCAGCCCGGGAACCGAACCTCCCTGTGATTGAGGTTGAGGATCCGATGGCTGCCTTTCTCGCGGTCCGCAGCCATCTCGGCCTGGCCGAGAAACCGCGCTGGTCGGGGGTTCATCCCCAGGCCTGGGTTGCGCCGACGGCTGTCATCGGTAAGGACGTGGCGATCTATCCGTTCGCTTACGTCGGTGATGAGGCGGTCATCTGCGATGGGGCCACCCTCTATCCCGGGGTGGTGGTCGGCGATCGCTGCCATGTCGGTAAAGACACGGTGATTCATCCGAACGCCGTCCTCTACCGCGAAGTCAGCCTGGGCGATCGCGTCGAGGTTCATGCCGGCACCGTCCTCGGTGGCGATGGCTTTGGATATCGTATGGTCGATGGCCGTCACGTCAAAATTCCCCAGACCGGTCGTGTCGAGGTCGGCGATGACGTCGAGATCGGCGCCAACTGCACGGTCGACCGCGCGACGTTCGAGGCGACCCGGATTGGCGAGGGGTCGAAGATCGACAACCTCGTGATGATCGGTCACAACAACCAAATCGGGCGTCATAACCTGCTTTGTGGCCAGGTCGGGATCGCCGGAAGCTGCAAGACGGGCGACTACGTCGTCATGGCCGGTCAGGCCGGTATCAAGGACGGCACCGAGATCGGTGACCGAGCCGTCGTGGGGGCGCAGGCGGGGGTCCATCGCAGCGTGCCCGCGGAGCAGCAGGTGCTCGGTTCGCCCGCGATCCCGTTGCGAGAACAGCGCCGGGTGTTCCAGATGATTGCCCGGCTCCCGGAGATGAATCGACAGCTTCGCGAACTCACCGCGCAAGTTGCGATGCTGACCGCCGGCCTGGCGCCGGAGTCCGACTCGGAGCAGGATCCCACCGGATTCTGATTCGATTCGGATCAGACCGAACCCAGGGCAAGGCCGTTCTCGAGCTTTCCGCAAAGCGCGAGAGGGATCGACGATCGAGGGGTTTTGGAACTCGGGTGAACCGGTTCCCGTCAAGCTCGGGAGAGATCTGCGTTGCTTGTCCTGTCTTCGAGACAACAGCGTGTTCGAGCCAACACGCGACCTGAGTCGAATTCGACGACCATCGGCCTTCTCGCCGGGAGCGGCCGATTTCCGATCCTGTTCGCCGAGGCCGCGCGTAGGCAAGGCTTGCAGGTGGCTTGCGTCGGGATTCGTTATGAAGCGTCTGACGAGCTCCGGGACCTCTGCGCGAGCTACGAGTCGATTGGCGTGTCGAAGCTCGGTGGGATGATCCGATCGTTCCGCCGGCAGGGGGCGCGGCAGATCGTCATGGCAGGTAAGGTCACGAAGAACGTGATGTACACGCCTTGGCGCTTCGTGCAACTTTGGCCCGACTACCGCATGATCCACATGTGGTATCGCACGTGCAGGGCCGACAAACGCGACGATTCGATCTTGCTCGGCGTCATTGCCGAGTTCGAGCGCGACGGGATGTCGTTCGCTTCGGCCCTGGACTATTGCCCGGAGTTACTCGTGAAGGAAGGAATTCTCACTCGACGCGGCCCGAGCGCCGCGGAGCTCAAGGACATTGAGTTTGGCTGGGGCCTGGCCAAGGAGATGGGCCGGCTCGATGTCGGGCAATCGGTCGCGGTCAAGGAGCAGGCCACACTGGCCATCGAAGCGATCGAGGGGACCGACCGGTGCATCGAGCGCGCCGGGCACCTGTGCCGGGCCGGTGGCTGGACCCTGGTCAAGGTCGCCAAGCCGCAACAAGACATGCGGTTCGACGTCCCGACGATCGGGACGGCGACGATCGAAAACCTCCACCAGGCGCGAGCCCGCGTCCTGGCGATCGAAGCCGGCAAGACCATCGTCATCGACCAGCCCGAGGTCGTCGAGCTTGCCAATCGGTACGGCCTGACGATCGTCGCGATCCCGGATGGAAGTCTCCCTCGCTGAGCTTTCTCCCGGGCGTGACCGCCGACCCTGGGACCGTGGGAGCCTTTGGTTCCCGGACCCCGGGTGACAGGGCAATTCCCAAGCACCGCGGCCGCCGCCTCGCGTCCCTTCGCATTGTCCCCGAGCTGGGCGACCCGAGGCGATCCTACGCGGCCGGGTCCGTCGGACCCGAATCGGTGGGTGCCAGTTCGATCGCCGGACTGGCGACCGTTGTGATCGCCGTTCCCAGGTCTCGGGTCGACTGGCCCGCTTCGATCGCTCGGACGATGACCTCGGCGGCGATTTGGAGCCCGAGGCTGTTGGAGTCCAGGACCAGGTCGTAGTTGTGGGGATCGGTTGAATCGACCCGGTGCATCGTGCGGTCGAAATGAAGCCGGCGACGGTCCAATTCACTCGCCGCTCGGCGCGCGGTGCGGACGGAAACCCCCATCCGCTCGGACAGCCGCAGCGCCCGGGCCTTCAAGGGCGCGATAATCCGGACCGAGAGCGTCTCCTCTCGCGGGAGCAAAAAGTTCGCGCCACGGCCGACGATCACGGATTGGCCTCCCCGGCCGATCGCTTCGAGCAATTTGGCCAGGTGGTCGAGGTAGGCCTCCTGGGGCGCGTAGTGCTCTTCGCGGAGCGGCAGGATCCAGTCCTGCACGACGCTGGGGGCGAGCTCGTCGAAGACCCGCACCTCGTCGGCGGAGAGCTCCATCCGTTGGGCGATGGCTTCGAGGATCTCGTGGTC
The DNA here is from genome assembly GCF_900129635.1 of Singulisphaera sp. GP187. Lineage (GTDB taxonomy): Bacteria > Planctomycetota > Planctomycetia > Isosphaerales > Isosphaeraceae > Singulisphaera. The sequence continues at coordinate 1,552,119 of NZ_FSRB01000001.1, forward strand.
GTAGACCTTCCAGCTCAGGCGTCTGGCGACGATTCGGCCGATCGTTCCTCCGCCGGCCCCCGCCTCTCGACTGATACAGATATTGCGGAACCGAGCGGCTGAGGCCCGCGAGGACTGCTCCGTGCGGCGGTCGACCCTCCGGCCAAAGAGCCAGCGCGCGAGCGAGCCTGGCCAGGCTCGAAATCCGCCTGGATCTTCCGGTTCGCTCTCGGCGAATGCCTCCGACGTGGCCATCCCTCGTCCTCCCGCGGTCAATTCTTACAAACCCCAGTCTAGAGCGTTGGTTGGCGAAAGGAAAGTCGCCGCCGGGGACAGTCCCACGATGTAATCCTTACAACGGTCCTGACCCGGAAAGCAACCGCGGAAATTCTCTGATTTTTACTCAAGTTTTCGCTCCACACCAGTTTGGGGCAATCGGCGCTCGCCATCTCGGTCGCCTGGCACGACCTTTGCTTTAAACCTCAGTCGTTAACATCGGCTGGCTGCCCGCCGAAAACGATAACGACAGTCGACTCGCACGGTTGCTCTTCATTTTTCTTATTCAAGGACGATCACTCCGATGAAAAATCGCCGAAGCACGCTGCTGTGGATGAAGGACTTGATCGAGCACATGAACCAGTGCCACGAGCAGCTCTTGTGGGCCGCGGATGGCCCGTCCGAATCGTTCTTGACCGAGTCGATGATGGTGGACCTGGTCGAGTGCAAGCGGCTCTGCGAGGAACTGAGGGGCAAGGGTCAGGCGACTCCTCTGCTCGCCGTTTCGGTCTGACGTCGGTTCTTTCCTCAAAGACGGTGGCCGGTCTGAGCGAGACACGCTACGCTACACTGGTTTGGACCCGAATCGCTGACCGAAGTCCCCCGAGGATCTGGGCGATGAGCCTACCCGAGCCAACACCCGTGACCCAGTTCACCGTCGATTCCCTCCGCGTGGTCGTCCACGAAGACCGTGCCCAAATGGGGCGCGCGGCCGCCCAGCTTGTCGCGCGGACGATTACCGAGCGCCTGAGCACCCACGATCGCGCGAACGTCGTCTTCGCCGCGGCGCCCAGTCAGAATGAGTTTCTCGCCAGCCTGGTGGCCAGTCCCGAGATCAATTGGTCGAAGGTTTTTGGCTTCCACATGGATGAATATCTGGGCCTTGGCCCGGATCATCCCGCCTCGTTCCGCCGCTACTTGCAAGAGCACCTGTTCCGGCTCGTCGGCATTTCCGGTGATCGCCTTCGCTTGATCCCGGGCGAACAGACCGAGTCGCCGTTGCAGACTTGCCTGGCCTACGAATCGCTCTTGAAGGCCGAGCCGACCGACATCGTCTGCGCCGGGATTGGTGAGAACGGCCATCTCGCGTTCAACGACCCTCCGGTCGCCGACCTGCTCGATCCGGTGCTGATCAAAGTCGTCCGCCTGGACGCGGCCTGCCGAACCCAGCAGCTCAACGACGGTTGCTTCGACCGAATCGAAGACGTGCCGACCCACGCCTACACGCTGACCGTGCCCGCGCTGTTGGCCGCGCCTGTCGTCTCGGTGGTCGTGCCCGGCCCCCGCAAAGCCGAGGCCGTGCTGGCGACCCTCCGCGGCCCGATCGGCGAAGCCTGCCCCGCCTCGGCTCTGAGACGCCACCCTGGGGCCATCCTCCACCTCGATCGCGAATCGGCCCGCTACGTGCTTTGATCGGGACGAGTAAGATTCCCGTTCGAGGCGAGCGCATTTTGGATTCAGGCGAGCGGGGAGCGATCAGCTCCCCGTTTTCGTGCCTCCATTCAGGCGAAGACGCCACGCGATGACGGCAATTTGCCGCGTTGTGATGGAATCGTCATTCAAAGAAAGTCGCGCCTCGCGTTCGGAGCGATCCTTCGGAAGAAGAACTCGAGGCGTTTCTCAAGCCGTTCTCACACGTCTCGAATCCGGACGATCACTCCTCACGAAGAGGCATTGATACCGATTCCTTACCTCACGAGACCGCGTAATCTTCATCGCGGACCGAACCTTCTGGATCGGGTCGAATCCGCCAGCGAATCGTGCCCGGCGAGGAGTATCGAACGCTTCCGACGGCCCCAGGGCAATTGCAACGGAATCCAAACCCACGCCGACTGAGCCCGGAAACCTCCAGCCTATCGAATCGTCCGTCTCTCGGGCCCTCTTCCGCGTCGCGGGAGGCCTACGGGCCTAACCTATCGACCACTCGGCCTTCCCGGAGTCCTTGCAACGATCGGTCGACCTCCTGCGACTGTTGTTGCAGCCGCATCGATTCGATCTCGCCGCTACGGAGGAAGTCGGAATTCCCCTGCCACCCAGGCTGCTGCCGTCGGCTCGGGACCTGGTGAGCCGATACCTCCGACTGCTGCCTCAGTTGCTGAATCCTCCGGTCGACGTCGTACTTCTGTGCCTCGCGAAGGTCCGCCAGGTCCTGATAATTCCGTTCCTCCTGACGCCGCCTCGCCTCCGCAGCCTCCCGCTCTCGCTCCAGCACGCCCTGGCGTTCCTCCTCGGCCCCCGGGTCGTAAGGGTTTCTGGTCACGTACGTGACCAGACCGCGTTCGTCCACCACCGGATAGAGTGCGACCTTTGCGCGTGAACCGCTCGAACCTCCGGAGCACCCCGACGTGATTGCAAGCAACGCCGCATAAGTCACAGACCAGTGAGTGTGGGACATCCCTAATCTCCAGATCGGATGCCTCGTCGCGGAACCATTGATGCCTTCCTCAAGCTAGCATACAGCAAATGCGAGAAGACGTAGCATGACCTGATCGGAAACCGTCCCCTCCGCCAGCGCAGAAGTGCCCGCGCTGCGTTGTGCCGTTCGGCGGGCACGCGTCGCGATGTGGCCGGAGCCAATGGCGGAGGCGAGCCGACTCACACCTACACCTACACGCTGACCGTGCCCGCGCTGTTGGCCGCGTCTGTCGTCTCGGTGGTCGTGCCCGGCCCCCGCAAAGCCGAGGCCGTGCTGGCAACCCTCCGCGGCCGATCGGTGAAGCCTGCCCCGCCTCGGCATTGAGACGCCACCCTGGGGCCATCCTCCACCTCGATCGCGAATCGGCCCGCTACGTGCTTTGAGCAGGACGTGTGAGATTCCTCTTTGAGGCGAGCAGATTTGGGATTCAGGCGAGCGGGGAGCTGGTCGCTGTCTCGATGAGCCACCGAGGATGGGAGTTGGGACACGCCCCTCGGGAGCGAGGGGCGTGTCGCCGATTCGTACGGGGAGCGATCACTCCGGCAACGGCTTCCCTTGGGTCTCGGGGGCGAACGGTAGCGCGACGAGACCGATGACGAAGACCAGGCACATCGTCACGCCCGCGTAGCGCAACGGCAGAGCGGCATCGACCGCTTTGTAATGACCATAAACTTCGCTCGTGAGCAGGCCGAGGGCCGAAGGACCGGCCGCCGCGACCAACCGTCCCACGTTGTAGCAGAACGAAGTTCCCGTGCTTCGCAGGCGGGTTGGGAAGAGTTCCGGGAAGTAGATGGCGTAGCCGCCGAACAGGGTGAGCTGGCAGAATCCCATGAGCGGGATCATCCAGAACACGTCGTAGAAGCTATCGAGAAACCAGAAAGTGAACGCCGTCGAGCCCATTGCGAGCAGGAACGAGATGGCGAACGCCTTCTTGCGACCAATGACCTGGGTGACTTTACTAAACGCGTAAATTCCGAAGAAGGCACCAAAATTCAAGAGGAGGGAAGTGATCCCACTCAAATACGTAAGCTTTCCATCGATGTAGCTTTTCGCGGCACCACCGGTCAATCCCGCTTGCTCGGCAAGCTCCCCGTAGTGAGCGCGGAACACGGTGCGGACCAGGTCGAAGCTGAAGAAGCCGATGCCCCAGAGGCCGACCACGCCCGAGAACGCCAGCAACATGCCCACGATCGTGTTGCGCCGCCAGCGTGGATCGGTGAACAGCTCCGTAATCGAACCGAGCTTGGGGCCGTCCCCGACAATCCCGGCCGCCTTGTCGGCGGCACGCTTCGCCGCCGCTTCCTTCCAGCGATCCGGCTCCTTCAGACGCTTCATGATGAAAACGGAGAGCAGGGCGGGGAGCACGCCGATCACGAACATGCCGCGCCAGGAACTTGCGATTGCTCCTCGCGTTTCCAACTCGCCCATGGCAATGCTGATCAGTGCGGCCATCATGTTGCCCACCGCCGACAGCGCCTGGAGCCAGCCGAGTGCGGCGGTCCTGGCCCGTTCGGGCATGACCTCTGCTACCAACGAGACGCCCACGGCGAACTCACCCCCGACCCCAAGCCCGGTCAGAAATCGGTAGAGTGCAAAATCCCAGAAGCCCGTGGCGAACGCGCTGAGACCCGTGAAGGCCGAATAGAGCAAGATGGTCAGGATCATCGTCTTGGCGCGGCCGATACGATCACCCAGAATCCCGAAGACCAACCCGCCGATCGCCCAGCCGATGATAAAGATGGACGTGGCATAGCCCGCGTATTTGTCGATGTCCAGATCACCCGGCGTGGCGCCGATCAACTCGGTGATGGCCGGTTTTCTGGCCAGGTTGAAGAGTTGCTGGTCCATCGTATCGAAGAGCCAGCCAAGAGCCGCGACGATGAAGACGAACCAGTGATAACGGTTGAGGAGCTTGTACCAAGGGCGGGAATCTCCGTCGGCCGGAGCCGAGGAGATGGGCGAATCATCGAAATGCATGTAAGAGGGTCTCCGAAGTGACAACAGACAGGCGATCAAACGATCCGTCTTTGCTCACTCCCAAACATTGCGGGATTCTGGGCTTCCGAGGAACGAACGGCTTGAAGATAACATGATGGTCGCCTTGACGCCGCAATCGAGACTCCGAGTTTTTCAACACCGGAAAGAGCGCAATGCGAAAAGCTGTCGTTGCGGTGCTCAGCGTGCAGGTTGCTCTCACCCTCGCTTTTCTGCTCACGCTCCGGTCGGGACGCTTTCCGCTGGGGATTCCCGGGGAATGGGAGTGGCTTCGGCTCCCGCACGGCGTTGCGCCCATGGCGTTGCAATGGGCCATCGGAGTGTCGGGGGTTCTCGGCTACGCCCTGTTTGCCGGATGGGGAATGCGGGTGCTCGGGACGACGCCCCATCGGTGGAATGAAGTCATGGCCGTCCTCGGCCTGGTCGTCGCCTCGCTTGTGACGCAGGTGCTCGTCGCCATCGCCGCGCCCGAGGGCTACGGCCTAGCCAAGTGGATCTTGGCGCTACACAACCCAGGATCGAATGGGTATTACACCGTCGCGAAAAAACAGATGGGTGATCTGGCCCCGTTTCTGGCGGACTATCCAAACTGGATTCAGCGCCAGGATGCGCTTCACGTCGGCACCCACCCGCCCGGCCTCTTCCTCCTCCAGCGCGGCCTGCTCAACGCGATGGAAGCCCAGCCCGCGGTCGCTCGGTTCGTCGTCGAGCATCTCCCGCAATCGGTCTCGTCGGCGTGCCTGGTTGTCGAACAATATGCCCACTTGACGCGAGCCGATCGCGCGACCCTGGCGTTGACTGGCGCCCTGACGATGCTGCTCTGCTCGTTGACGGTGGTTCCGCTTTACCTCCTGGCCCGCTCGTCACTCCCCGCGAACGCCGCCTGGGCCGCCGCGACACTCTGGCCACTGGTCCCCTCGGCGATCCTGTTTCAGCCCGCGGCCGACACCGCCTTCCCCTTCCTTTCGACCACGGCCCTGGCGTTCGCCGCCTATTCAAGTCGGGCCAACAAGCCGCGTGCCAGTCTGATCGCCGCGGCCGGCTCGGGCGTGGTCCTGGCGGTTGGAATGGGCTTCACCCTGGCGTTCCTCCCGATCGGGCTGATCGTGGCGATCCTGATCGGGATCGGGATCGGGCCAGGTCGATCGCTGAGGCAGAAGGGGGGGGCCATCGTGGTGGTTGGGCTCGGCTTCCTGATTCCCACCTTACTGGGTTGGGCTGTCACCCGCTCGAATCCGTTTTTGACCTGGTGGTGGAATCAACGCAATCATGCGCGGTTCTATGTGGAATATCCGCGTTCGTACCTCGCCTGGATCATCGCCAACCCGCTCGAGCTCGCGGTGGCGATCGGTTTGCCCGCGGCCGTTTGGGTGCTGGTCGGAATCGGTCGGCTACGCCAGGCGCCTCGCGTTTCGCTGGCGACCTTCGCCTTGCTCGCCGTTCTGACTCTCGGCGGCCGGAGTCTGAGCGAGGTGGCCCGGCTCTGGCTGCCGATGATGCCCGCGCTGCTGGTCGCCGCCGGTGCCGGTCTGACCCGGCTAGGTGGGGGAGCGGCCTCACTGGGAATCACCGTCGGTGGGATCGGGATACAGACCTTGATCCTCCAAGCGACGATTCAGGTCGTCTATCCCACCTAAGCTCGCATCCCGACGCCTCTCTCCCCCCCTGGGACCGCGGGGGTCCCGCCCGCTCTTGTCTTGAATTGATTAAATCAAAACCCATGGAATTGCGGGCGGGTTGCTCGCGGTCCCGGGGGAATTAAAAACAAATCAATAAGGCTGATACTGGTGTCAGAGGAAGATGTTGGTGACCCGGACGCCGAGTTCCGTGTCGATCAAGACGAGTTCGCCGCGTGCGACGAGTCGGCCGCCGGAGGTCAGCTCGACGGGCTCGCGGGAGTGGCGGCCAAGCTCGACCACGTCGCCTGGTTTCAGGTCGGCGAGCCGGCTCAAGGTGAAGTTGACCCGGCCAAGCTCGACCGTCAGAGTGATCGGGATGTCGGTCGGTGACACGGCCCCCGGGCCTTGGCTGGAGCCGGCGTTGGGGTCGGTTGAAGCAGGATGACTCAAGGCGAGGCCCTCCCGAAAGACTGGATTGCTCCGGACCCCGCTCTTGAGGTTCAGGAGGAGGCCGCCGGAGCCGGCGACCGGTTCGCTGGAAAACCAGAGACGATGGTGCGTGCCACTGAGCCGCGCTGTGAGTTCGACAGGGCCGGATGGACTCTGCGGCGTCCCCCGGAGTCGAGAGCCTCCCAACAACGGGAGCACGCCGCCGACCCGAAGGGTACCGACGCCTCGAGGCAGGCTGATGGTTCCCGCCTCGGCTCGCCAGAGGCTGGAGAGCTCACGAAACCGCCGCGACTCCGCCGGTCCCGGCTCGGTGCTTGGAGTCGGCTCGGTGGCCAGCCAGAGGGCGACGAGCGACTCGGGCAGCCAGAGCCGCACCGATCCGTCAACGTCCCCGACGCGGATTCCCCAACGCAGGGTGACGATCGTCCCGAGCTGCCGGACGTCGAACGGGTCGGGACCGGCGCGGTCCATGAGCAAGTCCCAGGGGCCGAGGGGGCCCGACTGGTCCGCGGCGTTCGAGAGCCCCCGCGCAATCAGGAACGTCAACACTCCCCACTCCACGGGGGTGAGCTGGAGCCGTCCCTCGGTCGGTGGCCGGTCGTCGCCAAGGAGGCGATCGACCAAGGCGTGGGCGATCGGCGTTTCGATCCCGATCGCCAGGCGTGTTGAGAGCCGGGGCCAGGAGAACTGGGCCACGAGCCCCGGCCGGCCGAGTCCCGACGCTCTCCAGAGCACCTCGGCGCGGCTGCTCGAGCGAACCGGCCCGAACAACTCCACGAGCCCAGGCGACGTCGTAGGCAATCGTCCGTCGGGCGTGATCCGACCGAGCCGATATTCCAGATGAACCTGGCGATGCGAGAGCAGGGGGAGCCGCCCGAGCGGCCCGGACTCCACCATCGGCCGCCTGACTTCCGCTTCGTCATGATCCGAGGCCGAGGCCATCAGGGCATTGCTCCTCTCGGATCTTTGACCCGACCTTCGTCGCGCAGTTGATCCCAGACGAACTGCAAGAGCGCGGATTCCCAGCCGAGGACGGCGGGAACGCTCGACTTCGCGCGGGTCATCTGGGTGCGCAACAGCCTGGCGACGGAGTAGGGCAAATGTTGGAGCGCCCAACGAACCCGGTACGGCTCGCCGGCTCCGAGAAGCCTGGCGAAGGTGATCAGCCCGATCGACCCGAGCGTGTCGCGCTCCACCTGACCAAACTGGGCCACGTCGAGCTCGGCTTGCGTCTTGAGTTGGGGATCGAGCGCGGAGAATGCGGTCTGGACCGCGCGATGGAGCGTCCGCGCGTGGGAATGAGGATGGGACGCGGAGATATCGGCCCCGGAGAGAGTCCATTTGGCCAGTCCGACCGCCGCGATCAGCCGGGTGATCTCGGGCAAGTCGAGTTGGCTCAGAGCGACGATGACCGGGAGGTCGGCGCGGTCGGGCCAGTCTCCCACGAGGCGTTCGGCCCAGAGTGCCAAGGCCGCGTTCAGGGCCTCGGGCAGGGGTGTCCCGAGAGAGCGCAAGTCATCGTCGGAGAGACCGAGGCCAGTTTGGAGCGGTCCTCGGATCGACGGGGGAGCATGGGCAACCACGGCGCGCTGAACGGCGGGGGACTCATTTTTCAAGGCGCGGAGCCACCAACTGGGATGAATCCGGCTCCAGTCGGGATGTCGTTGCGCCGCTTGCTCGCGGCGGACCTGGTCTCGGGCCTCCTCGGGGTCGAGCTTCCTCACCTCGTTCCAGCCGCTTTGGAGGAGCTGCCGCCAACCGGGTTCGAAACCGTTCCAGAACCGGGCGTCGACCTCCTCCGACCACCCGCGCAGGGCCGCGAGCAAGGCTCGGTCGGCGATGGCGAGCGGAGCTGCTGTTGACGTCAAACCAGACCTCCCCTTGAGAAGAAGCGGACCGAGCGCCGGGACTCGGCGCGGCTCAGTCCACCCCTGAACCCTCGGCCTTGTCGAAGCGCTTGCGAAACGTGAGGAGCTCGCCCGAACCGTGACTGGCAATTTCGTCGAATTTGGCTGCGGGTACGGCCTTTGGCCAGCGCAAGTCGGCGGGGACTGGATCTTGCCTGAGCCATCCGGAGGTGTCCCGGAGGGTGACGGTTAAGTGGTTCGATTCGATGACGTAGGCCAGAGTTCCCACGTTCGCGATTTTGTGAACCAGACCCCAGTTGTCCGCGTCGGCCGCGATCTCGGCGAAGGCCGCGCCGATTCGGGCGATCGAGTCCGGATCGAGGGATGAGCGTGCCACGAGCAGGCTGCGCATCAGGGCCAGTTGGCGCAAGGTTTCGCCGTCGCCGTGGGTTTCAAGGGGGACTTCCCCTTCGGATTCGTGGTTTTCGATGTCGCGTCGCCAGGCGTCGGCGTCGGCCATGGCCTGGAAGATCTGATCGGGGGTGTAGGGCTTCGGGATGTAGTCGTTCGCGCCGACGCGAAAGCTCTGGAGCCGGTTCTCCGAGGCGATCCGCGCGGTGACCATGACGACGGGGATCAGGCTGGTCGTTCTCCGCGCCTTGATCGACTTGCAGACCTCATAGCCGTTGATGTCCGGGAGCATCAGGTCCAGAAAGACAATATCGGGGGGCTGGCTACGGACTTTCTCCAGTGCCTCGCCCCCGGTGTAGGCCGAGTCGGTCCGGTAGCCGCGAAGCTGGACGAGCATGGCGAGGAGATGGTTCGCCTCGGGCTCGTCTTCGACAATCAGGGCGGTTGGCATCGAAAAAAGACTCTCGCGAACTTGGTGTCCGGCCCGCGGCACGCGCCACTCGTCAGCCACTTCCCCTCGAGAAGGCAGGCCACCGTTCAATCGCCGGCCGTGGCCGGCCTGCCATCCGGCGCGGATTCGTCCGGCTGGTGCCTCGGTAGTCGAATCGTCACTCGGGTTCCCTCGTCGACGACGCTCTCCGCGGAAACGCTTCCCCCATGCAGTTCAACGAATTGCTTGACGATGCTCAACCCCAGCCCGAGCCCGCGTTTGTTGAATCCAAAGTCACCCGAGGAGTGGCGGCTCGAGTCGAACTGGGTGAAGAAGGGCTGAAACAGGTAGGCGAGCGCGCGAGGTTGGAGGCCAATCCCCTGGTCGGCAATCACAATTTCCGCCTGATCGGGCGTAACGAGTCGGGCGGCCAAGGAAATTTTTCCGCCATCAGGAGTGAATTTAATCGCGTTAGTGAGTAAATTGACGATGGACGCGCTTAGTTTGTCTCGGTCGACCTCGAAGGTCCCGAGGTCGCTGGCCAGATCAAGATTGAGGAGGAGATTTCGCACCCGCAGGAACGGCGCAACCTGTTCGACTCCGTCGCGCAGGAGGGAGGCCAGGTCGGCCGGTTCGCGTTGGAGGGTTCGCCGAAAGTCGTCGGCACGCATCATGGTCAGTGTATTGGTGACCAGCTTGGCCAATTGTCGAGCACTGGTGGAGATCCGTTCGATCAGCGTACGTTCTTGCTCGCTCCGATCGGGATTGGTGAGCCGAAGCAATTCACTGAGGCCCAGGACCAGGGTGATCGGCGTGTTGAACTCGTGACTGGCGACCTCGATGAACGCGCTTTTGAGTTGCCCCGCCTCGGCGAGTTCCTCGTTGGCACGGGTGAGTCGTTGGTTGGCGGTCTGGAGTTCGGCGATCAGCCGTTTTCGTTCGGCGAGGAGCTCGTAATGATCGATCGCCTGGCGGAGAATCCCCTCGAGCTCGGTGGCATCCCACGGCTTGAGGATATAGCGGAAAATATTGCCTTCGTTGACGGCGTTGATCACCGCCTGGATGTCGGCGTAGCCGGTGAAGAGCATCCGGATCGCATCGGGCTGGATTCGGCGGGCGTGGCTCAGGAGCACATCGCCGGACATGCCGGGCATGCGTTGATCGGAGAGGATCAGGTGGACTTCGTTCTGTTCGAGGAGCGAAATCGCCTGAGCCCCGCTGCTCGCGATCAGCACGCGATACGTACGATGGAACAGATGGCGCAGACTTTCCAACACATCGATTTCGTCATCCACCACGAGTAGGGTGTGTCGCCTCTGATCCATCCACATCTCTCCGACTCGGAACAACGCTCCACGAGTTGACAGGGGTTGGTGCGCAAAGCTCAGTGGGTCGTCTCGGGTCCGCCTAGCCTTTGGACCTGAGACTCCAAGGCGGTGACGCGCTGTTGGAGGCTACCGATCACGTTCAGGAGTTCCTCACGCTCGCGCGCTGCCTCGGTCAAGCGGTCGTACTCCTCGGCGGCGAGTCGGACGGCCCCCTCGAGTTCCTCGGGTTGCCATGGTTTCTTGAGGAAGCCGAAGATATGGCCTTGGTTGATCGCGGCGATAATGGACTCGAGGTCGGCGAAGCCGGTGAAGAGCATCCGGACGGCTTGGGGATACTTCGATTTGACCTTGGCGAGGAGCTCGACTCCGGTGATCTGAGACATTCGCTGGTCCGACATCACGATGTGGACCTCCTCTTCCTGCATGATCCGGTAGCCTTCCTGGGCGCTATTCGCCTTCAGGACGCGAAACTCGCGGCGCAGCAGGTCGTGGACGGAGTCGCACACGTTCGGCTCGTCGTCGACGATCAGCAGGCAATGTTTGGCGACTGGTTTCATGGCAATGAACTCCGCGAGCCTGGCCCCACGACTCAGAACCATTAAAACAGATAAAAAAAAGGGGGCTGGCCAATCCGGCTTTAGGATGGATTTAAGGGAAGGTAGATCCGGAAACAGGTGTCCTCGCCGGGAGGACTCGTGACCTCGATCCGGCCGCCGTGACCGGTCACGATACCGTGGCTGATGGAGAGGCCGAGGCCGGTCCCCTCACCCACTGATTTCGTGGTGAAGAACGGATCGAACAACTGGGGCAGACTCTCCGCGGGGATCCCTCCGCCGTTGTCAGACAAGGAAAGACAGACCATGTCTCCATCCCGAGCGGTGCAAAAGCGGATGTGCCCCCCCTCGGTTCGCCCGGTGGCCTCAACCGCCTGGGTTGCATTGATCAGCAGGTTCAAGATCACCTGGCTAATCTGGGACGGGACGCAGGCGATCCGAGGAACGTCGCCGTGCTCGACGCTGATTTCGATGTTATGCCGTCGGAGCCGTCCCCGGATCATCTCGAGTGCCGATTCCAACATGTCGGGGATGGCCGCCGCCTCCATCTTGGGAGGGGAGGTCCTCGCCAGCCCGCGCAGGTTCTGAACGATATTGGCGACCCGCTGTACGCCCTCACGAGTTCGGCTCAACATCCGTCCCAGGTTGTCCCGGACATAGGGCCAGTCGAGTTCCTCGGCGACCGCTTCGACCTCCTTGACCACGTCGGGGGACGCCAAGCTCATAGGGCCGAGGGCGCGCTCGTAGATCGCGATCATCTCCAGAACGCTCTTCATGTCGCGCTCGAGCACCGCCAGGTTGTTGGCCACGTAGGCGAGCGGATTATTGATCTCGTGGGCCACCCCCGCGCTCAGCAAGCCGATCGATGCCAACTTTTCGGATTGGGCGAGCATGGCCCTCATCCGTTGACGTTCGGTCTGATCGCGGATCGAGCCGATAAACTGCAATTCTCCGGCCAGTTCGATCGCGTTGAGCGAGAGCTCGAGGGGGAAGTCCTCCTGGTTCTTCCGCCGCCCCTTGAGCTCCACCGTCCTCCCCACGATGCTCGGCTGGCGCGCCTCGAGGGCGGCCTCGAACCCACGATCGTCCAGGTCCTTGAACGAGTCGGGCATCAAGAGGGTAATCGGCCGGCCCAGGACCTCGTCCGTCGAGTGGCCGAAGATTTTCTCGGCGGCGGGGTTGAACAGCGTGATTCGCCCCTGCCGGTCGGCCACCACGACGGCGTCGAGACAGCCCTCGGTGAGCTGGCGATAGCGTGCTTCCGAGGCGGTCAGAGCGAGGTTTTTCTCCTGCATTTCGCGTGCGTTGCGCATCTGCGATTCGGCGAATTCGCGGCGTGTTTCTTCGAGCGCCTTGCGTTCGGTGATATCGCGGATCACGGCCAGAACCGCGCGTTGGTCGTCGAACAGGATCGTCGACGTATTGATGTCGACCGGGATGATCCGACCATCCTTGGTGCGATGCCGGCCCTCGCACGAGAGATGGCCTTGCTCCATTTGCTGCTTGAGCCGTTCCTGGAAGCCGGCGGCGAATTCGGGGGCATCGACGTCGTTCGTCGTCAGGCGGAGGAGTTCCTCACGCGAGTAACCGAGCATCCGGCTGGCGGCCGGATTGACGTCGAGAAGTCGTCCATCGAGCGCATGGACCCAGATGGCGTCCTCGATTCCCTCGAAGAGCGCGCGGGCCCGTCGCTCCGAGGCCACCAAGGCCGCCTCGGTTCGCTTCCGCTCGGTAATGTCCTGGACCGTGCTGCGAATTCCCGTCACTCGTCCCTGCTCATCACGCTTGAATCGCTCTTCAATCGAGACGGTCAGGCGTCGTCCGTCGCGCGTCTCGAAAGTCCGTTCGATCGGCTTGAGCGGGTGGTCGCCGCGAACTTTTTTGGGAAAACCCTGGCGGGCCTGCTCGCGGGAATCGGGAGCGACGAAGTCAAAGACGGACGTCTCGACGACCTCCTCACGCACCACGCCGAGCATCTCGCACTCGGTCCGGTTGATGCTGATGATCCGCCCCTCGACGTCCACCTCGTGGTAGCCGACCGGGGCTTCGTCGTAGAGCCGGCGGAACCGCTCCTCGGATTCCCGAAGCGCGACCTCGACCTGTTTCCGTTCGCTGATGTCGGTGACGAACGCATAGAAGCCGAGCGCGACCTCAGCCTCGTCTCGATCCAGGTCCACTAACGCCTCGATCGGCACGAGTCGGCCATCTTTGCGGCGATATTCCTTTTCATAGCGTGCCGACTTGCCGGTCGCCCGGACGCCGGTCAGCGTCTCGATCATCGACGCATGCCAACGCTCGGGAGTGAGGTCCGTGAGCGTCATCGTCTGGAGTTCCGCGGCGCTATAGCCGGTCAATTCGATGAACGCGCGGTTCACGCAAACCAAGCGCCCCCCGAAATCGACGGCTGCAAACGGCTGCGAGGTCCGAGCGAGCCAAGTCCCCAGGCTCCGCGGGAACTTGTCGATCTCCTCCGAGAACCGTGGAGGCGCAGGGGCGGAATCGACGCCGGCCGTGGCGGCGGCGGCACCTTGGGCATTGGACGAGCCCGTCACGGCGGGGACCTTGGGAGAGGAGTCCACGGAGCAGAGTCCCTTGCGACATAATCTCGATCGTGCTCGGTCCTTTGAGTATAGCCCGTCAGCTTGCCCGGCCGTCCACGCCTTTCATCGCTTTTTTTCCAATTCGATCGCGCGACCGGCCGCCGCTTGCCCCGTTGAGGAGGTCTTGACCGATCCCTACACTCCACTCCAGGATACAAGGCAGGAGAGACACGGTCGGGCCGGGTGGCCGGGCTGAAACCACTGGATCGGGAGCCGGGACTGGACCTATGCCCGCGTTCACTCACCACGTTTTCGTTTGCGGCAACGTCCGCGCACCCGGCCACAAACGTGGGTGCTGCGATCCTGACGGGACACAGGCCCTGCGCGACGCGTTCAAGAAAGAGCTCAAAAAAGGGGGCTTCGGCACCTTGGCACGCGCCAATCAGGCGGGCTGCCTGGAACAGTGCGAGCATGGTCCCACGGTCGTGATCTATCCCCAAGGGATCTGGTACGGTCACGTCACGGTCGACGACGTGCCGCGGATCGTCACCAAGACGTTGATCGGCGGCGAGATTCTCAACGACCTCTTGATCGCGGACTCCTGTCTGAATAACCCCGAATGTCCCCATCGACGGCCCGAGAACAAAGGATAGGCGCGACGTGATTCCCTGGGTCAAGAGCATCGCTGAGGTGCGTCAAGCGGTCGGCGAAGCACGAGCGCGAGGATTGAGGATCGGCTTGGTACCGACGATGGGGGCGTTGCACGACGGGCACGTCCACCTGATCGAACGCTGTCGCGCTGCCGCGGATTTCGTCGTGGTTTCGATTTTCGTCAATCCCACTCAGTTTGGACCGTCCGAGGATTTTACGCGCTATCCTCGGACGCCCGAACTCGATCGCGACCGCGCCGCGAGCGGTGGCGCCGACCTGATTTTTGGGCCGACGGCTGAAGAAATGTATCCCCACGGTCCGAACTCGACTTGCGTTGAAGTCGTGCCGTTTGCGGGAATCTTTGAGGGGGCGATTCGCCCCGGCCACTTCCGGGGTGTGGCGACCGTTGTGCTGAAGCTCTTTTCGATCGTCGAGCCGGACCTCGCCTGTTTTGGGCAGAAGGACTTTCAGCAGCAGTGCGTCATCCGGCGGATGGCCGAGGACCTCAATCTGCGACTCTCGATCCAGATCGTGGAGACGGTTCGCGAGCCGGACGGTTTAGCCCTCAGCAGCCGCAACCGCTATCTCGATTCCGATCAGCGTCGCGGTGCGGTGGTGCTCCCGCGGGCGCTCAAGAAGGCTCAAGCGGCGGTGGCCGGGGGCGTTCGTGACGCCGAGCGGGTTCGACAGATTCTCCACGATACGATAAACTCAGAACCGATGGCGCAGCTTGACTACGCCGAGGTTGTCGACGCCGAGACGCTCGGTGTCTTGACTGGGTTGGAAGCGGGCCGAACCGCGGTCGCCTTGCTGGCGGTCAGGTTCGGTGCGACTCGACTGATCGACAATGCCTTCTTGCCGGAATGACGTCGGATGCGGATCAAAGTCCTCAAGTGCAAACTTCATCTCGCCACAGTCACGCGGAACGATCTCCACTACCATGGGAGCCTGACGATCGATCCCGACTTGCTCAAGGCGGTCGGGCTCCTTCCCTACGAGGCGATCCTGGTCAGTAACGTGTCCACCGGGCTGCGCGCCGAGACTTACGTTTTGCCCGGAACCCCAGGTCGGGGGCAGATCGAACTCAACGGCGCGATGGCTCGCCTGGGCGCCGTGGGCGATCAGATCATTATCATGGCGTTTGTTGATCTCGAGCCGGGCGAGATCGACGGGCATCAACCCCGGGTTGTGTCGCTCGATGGCGCCAACCGGGTCCTCGAGCATATTGATTACCCGCCGATCCGGTACAACGGTCGCGCCTGATCGATCGCCTTGCCCCGTTTCCGGGAGGACGCATTGCGGCAAATCCTCTTCACGATCCCTGTGTTTGGTGGCCTCCCGATCTTCGGCTACGGGACCATGCTGGTGCTTGCCTTCGTCGGCTCGACCCAGCTTGGGGCCTGGCGTGCCAAGCGTGAGAAGCTCGACCCGGAATTGCTCTATGACCTGGCCCTCTGGGTCTTCCTCGGCGGACTTGTGGGCGCCCGCCTCTTCTATGTGATCCAATACTGGGGCGATCGGATTCGCAGCTTCAGCGACATTTTCCGGATCTGGGAAGGGGGGATCGTTCTCTACGGAAGCATCATGGGAGGAACCGCCGCGTTCTTCGCCTATCGATTCCTCCGCCCCTTTCCGCTTCGCCCGCTGCTCGATGTCGTTGCTCCCTCGCTGGCGCTCGGGATTGCCTTGGGGAGGTTTGGCTGCTTTCTCAACGGCTGCTGTTATGGTGATTATTGCGATTTGCCGGTCGGAGTGGCGTTCCCGATGCATTCGCCGCCGTGGAACGCTCAGGTGGTCAATCATCTCATTAATGCGAAAGCGCCCTGGTCGCTGCCGGTCCACCCGACCCAACTCTACTCCTCGCTCGATGGCCTAATCCTGTTGCTGCTCCTCTCGGCCTATTACCCGCTCCGACGCCGAGACGGCGAGGTCATGGCTCTCCTCATGGTGACTTATCCGATCAGCCGGTTTCTGATCGAACACCTGCGAAACGACGAAGGGGCCGTTTTCGCGGGCCTGACGATCTCACAGAACATCAGTATCGTGCTATTCGTCTGTGGTCTGATTTACTGGAGCTTCCTGCGAAGACTGCCTCCAGGGCGCTATGCCGATCAGCAGGTCGAACCGGCCCTGGTGGCGCAATAGTTCCGCTGAACCCGTGATGAAGTTATCATCCCTACACGATTGATTTGTGGTGAGAATTGAATCCCTCCCGTAGGGTGGGCACGGCCTACCATCCCGATCTCCTTGTCAATAAGGAGCTTAAGATGATGGGCCGTGCCCACCCGCAGGGACTTTCTCAGCGAGGGTGGACAAGCGCGGACAGTTTCAGCAGTGGTCGCGTAGGCAGTAGGTGGCGCGGAAGTCCTTCTCCGGCAGAGCCTTGCTTCGGCTCCTCGGGCTGCCTTGGCCGCCCAAAGTGTCCGCTCTGTTCACTGGTCCTGGCATCGGCGGTGAGAAAGTCCCCCACCCGCAAGATTCAAAATCGATATATCTCGCAGGCACACTTGATGCGATGACAGAGCGAGCGGCTCAGGGGACGGGGAGGTGGTCGAGGATCCGACCGAGGAGATCGTCGGGTGAGAGCCCTTCGGCATCGGCCTCGTAGCTCGCGATGATCCGGTGCCGGAGCACGTCGCGCGTCAGGCTTTTCACGTCGTGTGGGGTCACATAGTCGCGCCCTGACAAGAGCGCATGCCCTTTCGCCGCGCGAACCAAGGCGATCGTTGCGCGGGGACTCGCCCCAAGCTCGAGGAGAGGCTCGAGGTCGAGCCCGTACCGAGCTGGCTCCCGGGTCGCTCGGACCAGGTCGACCACGTATTCCTTGATCGCGGGGGCCACCCGGATCGACGTTGCCAGCGCCCGGAATCGCAGCACATCCCGCGGCCCGAACAGGGGAAGCGGGTCGTCCGTGCCGGACTCGGGACGAGGACGTTCCGTGACGCTCGGGAGGTCGAGCATCGCCAATTCCGCCGCGCGATCGGGGTAGCCCACCGTCAGCTTCATCAGGAATCGGTCGAGCTGCGCTTCCGGGAGTGGATAGGTTCCCTCGTGCTCGATCGGGTTCTGGGTCGCGAGCACCCAGAAGGTCTCGGGGAGGACGACGGTCTCGTCCCCGACGGTGACTTGGCCTTCCTGCATCGCTTCGAGGAGAGCGCTCTGGACCTTGGCCGGAGCGCGGTTGATTTCGTCGGCGAGCAAGACGCTGGTGACGATCGGTCCCGGTCGAACGTCGAAGTTCCCCGTCGCCGGCCGATAGATCTGAGTTCCGGTCAAGTCGGCGGGGAGCAAGTCAGGTGTGAACTGAATCCGCCGAAACGGAAGATCAAGGGCACGAGCCAGCGCTCGCACCGCGCGGGTTTTTGCCAGGCCGGGCACGCCCTCGATGAGGACATGCCCTCCGATGAGCAAGGCGATAACCAGCCGCTCGAGCAGCGTACGCTGTCCGACCACGACGGCTTCCAATCGTTCGATAAGGTCGGACAGCCCGCGCTCGGCATCGGCGAGGGAGAGGGGATCATCAACGGGCATGAAGCAGTGATCCCCGAATGAGCTCTAAGTTCAAAGGAGAAGCGCGACTTATCGCAAGCAAGGCGCGCCGGGTTCGACCAGGATAACACGTGGGCGTAGGGTGACGCACGGGGTCACTTGGAGCTACGTCGCTTGTCCATCAGCCTTTTGAGAATGTCCGAAGCCGCATCGCTCGTGTCCTTGTACGACTGCTTGGCCGGCCCTTCGGGTTCTTTCGACTTTTTCACATAGAACGGATTCGATTCATCGATGTACTCGTCGGTCGTCTCTTCCTCCGACCCTTCCGAGTCGGCGTCCGACGCGTCCTCGGAATCCGCGAACTCATCAACATCTCCAAGACCCTCGGGAAGCCGCTCATACTCCACGTCATCGAGGTCGTCTGGCGGCGGGGCCGGGGCGGGAGCGGGGCGAGGAGTCGCGGCAGGCGGCGTGGCGGCAACGACGGGGGGAGCTGGCTTTGCTGCGGCGGGTGCCGGGGGCGGCGTGGCGGCGACAACCGGGGGAGCCGGCTTCGCGGGCGCCGGGGGTGGCGTGGCGGCGACAACGGGGGGAGCCGGCTTCGCGGGCGCGGGCTTGGGGGATGACCCATCCTTGAACGCCGCGATCGTGATCGTCTCACCACCGTAGACGCCGGAAGGACGCTCGGGGGGAGGATTGTTGTTGTCGGCGACCAACCACGACTCGATCTCGTCATGAGACACGTCGTCGGGAGAAGCCGACTTGGGGCGTGCCTTGACAGGCGCGGCCGCGATCGGAGCGGCGGCTGCCGCCGTGGGCACATCCTCAATCGAGATCGCAAAGGTGAGCTGCCCGATTTGGACGAGGTCACGATCCTTCAACGTGTACGACTCGGTCAAGGCTTTTCCATTGACCAACGTACCGTTGCGGCTCCCCAGGTCCCTCAACAGCACCTTGTCCGCCGTCACCGTGAATTCCGCATGCTCACGGCTGACCTGCTCGCTGTTGGGTCGCAGATGGCACGTCTCGCCGCGGCCGATCTTGAAGGTCGGACCCGCCAGGGGAATGACCTTCCCCTCAGGTTTGCCCTGCACCACGATGAGCTGCACTTTCATGGATACCGTCCCTACCTTTTGAATTCCAAAGCGACTGGTTCCGGGGCGAATCGCATCGGGGAGAGACTATCGGACTCCCAAGCATGGACGGAAAAACCGATAAAATGATGAGGAAAACTAAGCAGAACCGAGATATTGAACCGGCTGTAGAGGTCGTGCGGATGATTTTTTCATCATAGCCACAACGACGGATCACGAACAACGACCGAGTGTAAAACGTCGACGAATGTGGAGTTCAAGCCTCCACCGCACCCGATTTTAATGATGGATGATTGCAAGGATCTTGGCAGGCATTGAGACTGAGACACGGCGAATTCGAGCGAGCGATGCTCGACGACCAGGAGATTCGAAGACTGGCTCACATCAATTTCTCCATCGGTTGGATCGAGCGCTTAGATCAGTCTTTTCCGGGACGGAGGGGACGGATGCTGACCCATCAACGGCGACGGTTCCAGGCTGCGGTGCGGTACACCTGCTCCTCGAGTTCTCGAGCATGTTGGCGATCGACGGCACGGACGGCGTGGCTTTCGGGCTGGAGGCCGAGGGCGGTCGGCAGGCGGTCGCGAAGCCGGTCAGACCAGCCCTTTTTCTCGGTGGACGCATCGGCGAGGTCGCCGGCGCCGGGAAGCTCGGGGGTCGTTGGCGAATGGGCGAGGAGGATCGAGCCGTGTTGGAGCACCGCCCCGGCACGGCGGCGCTGCGCGCTGCCGACGACCTTCGAGCCGGTGAGCACGAGGTCTTCGGCGTCACGATCTTGGAAGCACAGAAAAGGGCGAGTGCGCTCTTCGGGGGCAGCGGCCTCGCCACGCCTCATCAGCGCGATGCCTTGCGTGAGAAAAGTCTGGGCGATCGCTGCGTGAACTTCGTGATAGAGGGTGCCACCGCGCTGGGCGCTGGGATGGCTCACGGGAAGCACAAGGGCGTAAGTCACCTCATGGTGATGCCAGATCGCCCCGCCGCCGGTCGGTCGCCGCACGATCGCAACGCCGCTCCAACGCGGGTCCGCCTCCGCTTGGCGAATGCTCTGGAAATAACCGAGACTCAACGTCGGCGCGGTCCATTCGTAGGTGCGGAAGAACGCAAGCTCCGGCGACTCCGCCGCGGCGTTCAGCAAAGCCTCGTCGAGCGCCATGTTCTCCGGTCCATCAGCTCGTTCGTGTGGCAAAACTCGACAAATAAGCATGAATCGTTGCTCAGGCCGGAAGGTCGCGAGACAGGGCTGAATTTGGTGAAGACCCGCGCCAGCGAGGGGACCAGGCTCAGGGCACGTCTCGACACCGTAATTCATCTTAATCCTAGAGCGCTCGTCTAGCTTTCGCCAGTGCTCCAAAACTCCGCCAGGTCGATGGCCGTGGCCAATCCGGTGAACATGTCGGCCAAAGGTTGCGTGGCCAAACTTAGCAGGTTCCGCCGTCTCAGCGTCGGGAAATCGAGAACCGGACGGACTGACACCCAGGTTGAGTCGACGAGGCAGCCAAGGTTCTCGATCGCCACTTTCCTGAGGTTCAAGGGCGCGATCAGCGCGATGACCGTGACCCCGTCTGTCGGGTGGCTCTCGACCCAGGTACCGTTCAGCCCCAGATCCAACCACGCCGCCGCGACAAGGATTGTCGTTTAGGAGTCAGGATCTGAGCGAACAACAACCGCAGAGGTCGAAGTAGGAGCGACTTCAAGTCCTCAATGTGATCGAGATCAAGATCGAGCGGGAGTCGAGGCCGATCATCGATGAAACGAAAAATGAAGAATTTGTGAGCATGAACAAGAGGGTGTTATCTGTTGTTTCGGCGGCTGTGGAGTGACGCGTTCCGGTGAGTCGGTAGGACGTCGTCGATGATGTTGTTTAAAGCGTGACAGGGCGAGCGACGGCGATCGAAAGCGAGTGGGGTGACGGTCGCGTTGGATCGTCCGAGCCGTGGCGCCACCCGCGAAAAAATGGAATGGCAACTAAGATTTTGGCGGATGTCGCCAGTGGGTGGGCCCTGCCATGCCTGAAAACCGCCGTCCCGACCAGGGCGGTGGGGAGCGAACCGACAAGAGATAGGAGCAGCCGGTAAGTTGGCGCTGGGGTTGCGTTGTTGCGTTTCGCAACCCCAGCCACTCCGATTGCTGGCCTCTGATCCACTCGACTGTAAACCTCGCTGTCGCCGATTCCGCGGTCTCGAGCGCGGCGGGCCTTGGCATCCTCAGTTTGCCGTGTCACGCCCGGGAACCCACCGCAAGATCGGGGACTTGGCCGCTTTCACCTCGTCCGGCCGGCAGATCGGCGTGCTCACCGGCGCGTCGTGGAGCAGTGCCGGGTCTTCGGCGGCGATGTCGCGCAAGGTCTTGGCGAAGTGTTCCAGAGTCTCGCGGCTTTCCGTCTCTGTCGGCTCGATCATCAAGGCTTCCGAGACGATCAAAGGAAAGTAAACGGTTGGCGCGTGGATGTTGGAATCGATCAAGCGTTTGCCGATATCCATCGCCCGGACTCCGCGATCGCGGGCCATCCCGCGCGCGGAGGCGACAAACTCGTGCATGCATCGGTCGCCGAACGGCACGGGGTAGAGGTCGCGAACCAGCGCCATCAGGTAATTCGCGTTGAGGACGGCGTGTTGCGAGACCCGCTTCAAACCCTCCGGGCCTTGGCTCCGGATGTAGCAGTAAGCGCGGAACAGGACCCCGGTATTGCCGAAGAAGCTCCGAACCCGGCCGATCGACTTGGGGCGATCGTAATCGAGGCGGAACGTTCCGTCGTCGTTTCGAGCCACCAAGGGAGCCGGCAGATAGGGGGCGAGGTCGCTTCGGACCGCGATCGGCCCCGCGCCTGGGCCACCGCCGCCGTGCGGGCCGGAGAAGGTCTTGTGGGGGTTGTAGTGCATGAGGTCCGCCCCCATGTCCCCCGGCCTGACCGCCCCGAGAATCGCGTTCATGTTAGCGCCGTCGAGGTAGAGCAGGGCCCCTCGATCGTGGAGCAACCGGGCGATCTCGCCGACTTGCGGGTCGAACAGACCGACCGTGTTGGGGTTGGTCATCATGAACACGGCGGCCTGGTCATCGAGCTTGGCCTGGAAATCGGCCAGGTCGACCAGTCCTCGGCCGTCGCTCTTGATTGTCACGGCCTCAAAACCGGCCAGATTCGCCGACGCGGGATTGGTTCCGTGCGCGCTGTCTGGAATCAGGACCTTCGACCGGGCCTCGCCGCGGTCGCGGTAGAAGGCGGCCGCAACCAGGAGCGCCGCCAGCTCGCCCTGGGCGCCGGCCGCCGGCTGAAGGCTGACGGTGTCGAGGCCCGCGATCTCCGCGAGGATCTGTTGGAGGTCGAAGAGGATCGCGAGCAAGCCTTGCAGAGTGTCTTCCGACTGGTACGGATGCTGCGCAAACAGGCCGGGCAAGGCCGCGAGCCGTTCGTTCCGCTTCGGGTTGTACTTCATCGTACACGAGCCGAGCGGATAGAAGTTGGAGTCGATCGACATATTCAATGTCGACAGGTTCGTATAGTGGCGAACGACGTCGAGCTCGCTCAGCTCAGGGAGCGGCGGGGTCGACTCGGCCAGATGACGTGTCGGGATCAACGCCTCGAGCGGCGCATCCGGTACATCCGACGACGGTAGGAAGGCCGTGGCGCGACCGGGACGACTGGTCTCGAACAGCAGCGAAGGAGGATCAAGCTTGTACATGGTGATTTCAAATTTGTCCAGTTTCCGAGTGATTGAGCAACCGGTGGCCCGCTGGCAAACCGCACTCTGACGCCTCGCTCAGACGGCTTCCAACGCCTTGGCGTAGGCTTGCACCAGCCCGTCGATCTCGGCCTTGGTCCGTTTCTCGGTCACGGCGATCAGGATCTTGTCCTGCAAGTTGGCATCCCACCGACCCAACGCGATCCCGCCGTGATATCCGAGGCGACCAACCTGCTCGAGGACGCGGCTCGGATCTTTCGCCGACCGGATGACGAACTCCTTGAAGAACGGTCCGTCGAACGCGAGCGAGAGGCCGGGAATTTGAGCCAGTTGCTCCGCGGCGTAGTGGGCCTTGCGCGTCGACAGTTCCGCCGCCTGGCGCAGGCCGGCGGGGCCGACGGCCGCCAGGTAGATGCTCGATCGAAGGGCCAGCAATCCTTGATTGGTGCAGATGTTCGAGGTGGCCTTCTCGCGGCGGATGTGCTGTTCGCGGGTCTGCAAGGTGAGGACCCAGCAGCGTTTTCCGTTGCGGTCGGTCGTCTGGCCGACGATCCGGCCCGGCATCTTCCGCACATACGCTTCGCGACAGGCCATCATGCCCAGGTACGGGCCGCCGTAGGCCATCGGATTGCCGAGCCCCTGTCCCTCGGCCACCACGATATCGGCGCCATAAGTGTCGGGACGACGGAGCAACCCGAGGCTGATCGGATCCACGCTGACGATCGCAAGCGCCCCCTTGGCGTGCACCCGCTCCACGATCGCTTCGATCTCCTCCAGTTGCCCGAAGAAATTGGGATACTGGATCACGACGGCGGCGGTCTGGTCGTTCACCGCCTCATCGAGGTCCTCGACCCGCAGGCGTCCTTCCGGGGTGGGCACCGTGATGAGTTCGGGCGCGAGGTTGGCCAGGTAGGTGGAGAGGATCTGGCGATATTCGGGATGGACCGACCCGGCGATCACGACCCGGCCATGGCGCTGGCTGACGGTCAAGGCCATCAAGACGGCCTCGGTGACGGCCGAGCCACCGTCGTAGAGGCTCGCGTTCGAGACATCCATGCCGGTCAGTTGGGTGACCAGGGTCTGATACTCGAAGGTGGCCTGGAGAGTTCCCTGGCTGGCTTCGGGCTGGTAGGGGGTGTAGGCCGTGTAGAACTCGCCACGGGCGGAGAGGTTGTCGACCACCGCCGGTATGAAGTGGTCGTAGCTCCCGCCGCCGAGGAAGCAGACGCGTTTGTCAGCTCCCATGTTCTGATCGACCAGGCTCCCCAGGTGGCTGGTCAACTCCAACTCGCAGAGGGCCGGGGGGATCTCCAGCGGGCGCTGAAGCCGGTATTCCGGCGGAATCATGTCGAAGAGCTGGTCAAGCGAGTCGAGACCGATGGCGGCGAGCATGACGCGCACGTCGTCGGGCGTGTTCGCGATAAAGGCCATGATTCAATCCACTCCCGTTTCAATCCAATAGCTCCCAGTGATTGGCCCGGGAGGATCCGCAAAAAAAAAGAATAAAAAAAAGAGGGGGACGAGAGCGAGACCGTCACCCCAGGTTCGATCGGTAGGACCGCAACGAATTGATATTTTCTGTTTCGACGAGATCGTCACTCGTCGATCGACCACTTCCAGTGCCGTCGCGTCTCAAGGGAGCGACAATGACGTCAGTGGACGTCTTCGGCCACTTTTTTCTCGTAGGCCGCATGGTCCATGAGGCTCGCGACGGCGGTTGGGTCGTCGACGCGAACCTTGATCAGCCAGCCGACCGTATACGGGTCTTGGGCGAGGAGCTGGACGTCGCTGACGACGGGGGAATTGACCTCGACGACTTCGCCGCTGACGGGCGCATACAGGTCGCTCACCGCCTTCACGCTTTCCACTTCGCCGAAGCTTTTGCCGGCCGTCAGCTTGGTACCGACCGCGGGCAGCTCGATGACGATCAGGTCGGTCAACTGATCGACGGCGAAGCGCGAGATCCCGATCGTCGCGATCTCACCGTCGAGACTCACCCATTCATGGCTGGGAGAATAGCGCAGACTTTTTGGATCCATGGCGGCGAAGTCCTCAAAAAAAAGGGCAGGGGATCGACCGGTTCACTTGGGGGCCGGAACGGCCTCCGGTCGTTTGTAGAAGGGGAGCTTGATGACCTCGGCCGCTTCGTCGCGCCCGCGGATGTCGACGATGAGCCGAGTCCCGATTGCGGCGGCGGCTTGGTCGATCAGGGCCATTGCCAGGCTCTGTTCGAGAGTTGGGGCGAACGTACCGGACGTAACGACCCCGAGATCGCCGCCTTCGTGGCGGACCAGGCTCCCTTGACGGGCGATCCGTTTTCCGTCGAGTCGGAGCCCGACGCGAGCCAGCCCTGGTTTCGCTTTGAAGCCGCGAAGGGCATCGCGGCCGACGAACTCGCCCTTGTCCAGCTTCACGGCCCAGCCGACCCCCGACGCGTAAGCGTTGGTCACGTCGGACAACTCGTGCCCATAGAGGGGCATGCCCGCCTCAAACCGGAGCGTATCGCGAGCGCCCAGGCCACAAGGCTTGATGTCAAAAGATTTTCCAGCCTCCATCAAGGCTGTCCAGACCGCCTCGGCGTCACTGGCCGGCACGATCAGCTCGAAGCCGTCCTCACCCGTATAACCGGTGCGGCTGACGACCGTGTCGATCCGATCGAACAATCGACCCATCGTGAGGTAGTAATACTTGATGGCTGACAACGGCGTGCTGATCAACGGTTGGAGGGTCTCCAGAGCGCGCGGACCCTGCACGGCGATCATGGCCGTATCCACGGTTCGGTCGAGCAACGTGGCGTCGTGCTTGCCCTTGAGCCGTTCGAACTCGGAGACGACCGCCAGGCGATTGGAAGCGTTGCAGACGACGGCATACCCGGACGAGAGGCGGTAGACCAGAATATCGTCGATCAGGCCACCGCCGCCGTTGGCCATCAGGCTATACTGAATTTGGTCGACCGCCAGCCGGGCGACATGGTTCGTGGTGGCGTATTCCAGCCAGCTCTCGGCGCCGGTTCCATTGAAGGTCAGCCGTCCCATGTGGCTGATATCGAATAGTCCGACCCCTTTGCGCACCGCCTGATGTTCCTCGACGATCGACGTGTACTGCACGGGCATCGACCAGCCGGCGAAGTCGACCAATCGGGCCTGATGAGCCTGATGCCAGGCATGAAGCGGGGTTTCGAGAAGGGCGTCCGCGGACATCATGCGTTTCCTTGAGGGCGTCGGGCGGCCCTTTTGTGCATCGGAGTCACTGGCGCGCGATAATTGTAGCCAGGACAGCAGGATCGAGACAACGGCGGATCGAAATCAGGCGGACGAGTCGCCGGTGAGTGGCTTGCGGGGGGACCCCACGATGAGTCAGACGGAACAAACCAACGCATCTGTCTCCCCTGCGCCTTCGGATCTGCCCGAACCCATGCTGGAGAAGCAGGCGCCGAGGGAAGGAACGATCGTGTTGGACCCGGTGCCGGCAGGCAACTCAACCGGGCTGACTCTGCCGGTCCGGAAGGCCCTGATCGATCGCCGCTGGCTGGCCCGTTGGGGGATTTGGTCGGTCGGGATTCTGGGCGTGGCGATCGGCGCGGGGGTCCTCGCCGATTTTGCCTACTATCGATTCACGAAGTCGATGACCAACGACGCCTTCGTGGAGTCGCACATCGTGCACCTTGCCCCCCAAGAGGCGGGGATCTTGACGAGGGTCCTCGTTGAGGAACGGGACGCGATCAAGGCCGGACAAGTCCTCGCCGAGATCGACCCGGTCCCGTTGCAACGGGCAGTCGAGGAGGCACAAGCCAAGCGAAAAGTCGCCGAGGCGACCTTGAGGCTCGAGGAGGCGACCCTGGATCGGCTCGAACGCGAGCATCCGCGTCGGGTGGCGGTCGCCGAGAAGGAGTTGGCCTCGGCCGACGCGGCCTACGAAGAGTCGAGCGCGATGCTCAAAATGACGGTGCAGGACGTCGACAAGGCCGTGAATGAGGCGAAGGCCGACGCCGCGGCGGTCCAGGCCGCGCTCACCAACGCCAAGGAAGAGTTCGATCGCTACACGAAGCTCTTCGCCGATCGGTCCGCCCCCGAACGGAAGCTGCAAGACATGACCCGGGAGTACCGCGCGGCGCAGGCCAAGGCCGAGTCCGCCAAGGCCAAGGTTGAACGGGCCGAGGTTGACCGCGGTCAGGTCGAGGTCGCGCGCCGCTCCCTCGACCAAAAGGATCGGGCGCGCGAGAAGGCGAAGGAGTCGCTCCGACTGGCGGAATTAGGCGACCTCGAGATCGAGGTTCAGAAGCACCAGGTCCAGCTCCGCCGCGATGAGGTCGAGCAGGCCGCGCGCACCGAGGCGACGGTCGCCACCCGCCTCCAGAACGCTCGGATCGTGGCGCCTTTCGACGGCGTGGTCGTCCGCCGCTACCGCAATCCCGGCGACCACGCACCGCTCGGCTCGCCCGTTTTAAGCGTCTACGACCCGGAACTCATCTACGTCACGGCTTATCTTGAAGAGGACCGGCTCGAGGGGGTCGCGCCCGGCAATCGGGTGCGGATCTGGGTCGATGCCATCCCGGGAGCCATGGACGGGCGCGTCGTCTGGATCGGTCAGGCGACCGGTGCGAATTTCTCGCTCTTGCCCCGCGACGTGACCTCCGGGGAGTTCACCAAGGTTACGCAGCGGGTGCCGGTCCGGATCGCGGTCGACCGCGGCCCCCGCTGGGGGCAACTTCGTCCTGGCCTGTCGGTCACGGTGGCGATCTCGCATGGCCCGGGCGACCCGGAGTGGGCGGCGGCCGAGGCGGAGCGGCAGCGGCATAGGGGCCAATTCGGGGTCAGCCCGACGGCCGTGCTCGGGGGTGAGCGGTGACGACCAGGCTCGAACCCGCACCGATCCCATCCAACGATCCGATTGCCCCGGACGTTCGCGTCTGGCATGGCATTCCGCGCCGCGATCTCGTCGTGGTGGCGATCCTCCCGACCCTCCTCCTGGCCGGAATGACCTCGACGTTCACCGACCTGGCCCGGCCGTTCGTGGTCAACGAGCTTTCCTCCGATCGCTATCGCTATCAGTGGGTGCTCGCCTGCACCTTGCTCGGCTCGGTCACGGGGATGTCGCTGATCGCCTGGATGCGGAATCGGATCGGCCTCAAGAACAGCTATGTGATCGGCCTCATCATCTTCACCTTGGGGAGCCTGGCCTGTGCGACGGCCCCCAATATGGAGCTGCTTGGCGTGACCCGGTTCGTCCAAGGCTGGGGCAACGGCATGGTCGTGACGACCGTGCTGGCGGTCTTCTGGCGCGAGTTCCCCGACCATCGCGACGCCGCGATCGCGGCCTATGTGCTCGGACTCTATTTCGGGCGGATCGTCGCGCCGAGCGTCAGCGCCTATTTGATCAACCTGCCGTCCTGGCGGTCGATTTTCTACTTCAATGTTCCGATCGCCGCGATCTCCGTGGTGTTGACCTCCCACCTTCTCCAGGCGGACGAGCCACGTGAGCGAGTACGCGCCCGCTTTGACTTCGAGGGTCTGGTTCTGTTGCTGGGCTGGGTCCTCTGCTTAATGCTTGGACTGTTTCGATTCCAGAAGTGGGGGTGGTATACCTCGAACGACTTTTGGCTGGTGACGGCGATGGGACTCGCCTTGTTCGTCTCGTTCGTTGTTCATGAATTTGTCTGTCATCATCCGTTACTTGACCTCCGGCTTTTTGCGATCCCTCGGTTCACTCTGAGCGTGGCGATCAAGGCGCTGGCCGACCTCTGTTTCTTCACCGTCGTCTCGGTCCTGGTTCGTTACATGGCCGTGACCCGCGACTACGAGCGAGTCACGACGGGACTGGTGCTCTTGCCGGCAGTGGCGGCGATGGGCACGACCTTGGCGCTGACGGCCTGGCTGGGAACGCGGGACGATCGCAAGGCTCGGCTCGTCGTCGGCCTGATCGGCATGTCCCTGGGGACCTGGTACCTCTCGTCGTTGGACTTGTACACCGATAAGTTCTGGACGGCCTTGATCACGGCCGCCTGGGCCGCCGCGGCGGGGCTGGTCGCTTCCCCTTTGATCTGCATCTCGCAGGAGGAGATGACTCCGGACCAGATTGCCTCGTCGGCCGGCATCAAGAACCTGATGCTCGTTCTGCCGGCGTTCGTTGGCAACAACCTGCTGGGCATCTTCATCGAGCGCCGGGGCGATTCCCACTTCGATGCGATGCGCCAGAGCTTCGTGCCGAACCGCCCCCCCCTGGAGGATGTCCGGCTCAACCTGGTTGACTATTTCACGCTCCAGGGGCTCGGGCCAGCAGACGCCGCGGCGCAGGCGGTTCGGCTGCTGACTCGTTTCACCCACGACTACGCGACGGTCTTCGCCTTCCAGTCGGCTTTCCAGATCCTGGCGTTGATCATGATGTTGGCCGTCGTGCTGGCTTGCTGCCTCAAACCGCTACCACCGCAGGCGACCGGGCCTCGTCGCGGCTGATCAATCCAGACCATCGCGGCTCACGACTTGTTGCCGAATGGCGAGGTCGATTTATCGGGCGAGTGCTGCAGCGGTTAAACGATACGGTCGCAACGGCGCCGGGTTGATGGACCCGGGCCACCCGGGGTCGGGCGGATAACCCGGCGATCCTGGCGATGAAGTGGAATATGATTGATGTGTATTTGCATGAACGCGTGAGCAAGAGTTCGCGGTTCGGGCAAGCCCTTGGGGATCGGCTGGGCCGGTTTGCCGGCGGTAAAGACGTGGAGGGAACGAAATGGGGGCATTCGCAAATCATGCGGATGCTTGCCTGAATCGAGGAGTCTACGCAGGTTGCGTCGATATCAGCTTCCAAAGTCGTGAGCTGAAAGTCGATCCTGCCTCGTTTGTGCAGGCTACGTCAAAATTGACGAATGGCCCCCATTATTTATCACGGATCAATGAGTTGTTTTCTGAGTGCTCTTTCCGAGCGATTTCGACTGGATACCGGCCCTCGGCTCCGTCACTTTTTCGCGCCCTTTCCGATGGATTTCAATTCGACACCGGCCATCGGGTCCGTCACCTTGGACGCGTCCGTACCGGTGGGAATTCCCGGCTCAATTCCACCTGATCCGCAACCGGACAGTAGCACCGACACGGTCAACAACATGAACCAGGACATCGCTCTCCGCATCTTATTCATCCTCCAGGGACCGTTGGGTGGCCGAAAAAAAAGCGGTCGCCGGTTCCGAAGGGAGTCCGACGAGCCGCGACTGACTCCACGTGATTTTTTCCAGGACTTGACTTCGCACTCGCTCAATAGGCGTCAGCGCTGACGACCTCGCCCTTGCCACGGGTTCCGATCGCCCACCAAGCCTGGCGGTTCACGGTTTCCTTGATGAACCGAACTGACCCGTCGGCCATGGCCATATTGACGCCGCCGGAGTGGTTGCTCGTGGGCGGAATCGAGTCCTGGGGGCCACCATCGGCGTTGGAGAACGAGTTGCTGGCGTAGCAGGTCAGGCTGTTGGGCGGTCCAACGTGATTGTATCGATTGATCACGTAGTTCCACGGATAGCCGACGAGCCAGAGCCGACCGTTATAATTTGAGATCCCTACGGTCGTGGCGGGCAAGTTCTGGCAGGCCGCCAGGAGCGCGATGGTGGTCGGAGTTCCGCGAGTGGGGTTGTTGATTGTGACCGGCACGCCGGCAGGGAAGGAGCCACGCAACGAATCGGAAGTCTTGCCGGGGTACACCGGCGGTGCGCCATTCAGGCCCAAGAGGCGTTCACTGTAGAGCGCTGTGTTGGACGTGCCGTCGGTCAAGGCCTCGACACCGATGGCATTCGTCGATGGGGCGTTTGTGGAATCGCCCCAGTAGGGAGAGAGGCATGTACCGGTGAAGGTCGCGATCTCGCCCGGACCGCCCCAGTTGCCCATGTAGTTCAGTGCGCCCCAGGGAGGAGAGGGACGCTGCGTAGCGCCGTCCGACGGACAGAGGTAGGCGACAACCTGCGTGTAGCCCACCGTCGTGTTGATGTGGCCACCGTAGGGATCGGTATAGTTAAAGCTGACGTTGACGGCGTTGAATAGGGCTTGCTGTTCCATTTGCGGCAGGATGGACACTGTCCAGGACATGCTCCACCCGTTGCCGGGAAAGTTGCCGGTCGGGAACATGTCGCCCAACGGGTAGACGTTGTTCAGCGAAAGGTAATTGTGCGCCGCCAGTCCCAGTTGCTTGAGGTTGTTGACGCACTGGGAGCGACGGGCCGCTTCGCGCGCCGCTTGGACCGCGGGCAGCAGCAGGGCGATCAAAACCGCGATGATCGCTATGACCACGAGAAGTTCGATCAAAGTGAATCCGCGACGCGAACGCATAAAAGTAACCCTCTAGGCTAGGGTAGAAACCCCAAAAAAAAATCAGAGGATGACAAAACCGAGTGCGGCGCGGCCAAGGACGATTCGGACAAACTCCCGTTGGTTTTCCGATCCCCCCGGCTCCATCGTATTCGGCACGGCGTTTAGCATCTGGAGGCGTGAAGTCAAGTTCGAATACGGAGCAACCTGGATCCGCGTTTCGCACACCTAATTGGATGGCGAAGGGTTTTGCGATATGCCTCGCCACCATCGAGCCGACAACGATCCTGCTGACGTCATGGAGCGTTTTGAACAAGCTCCAGCGACTTAACTTCGACGTAACCTTCATTACCGACAAAGTTGCTGTTGCTGCTGTACGGTTGAACCCGTGCCTCGCGCAATTGTCTCCCGACGATGGAAGAGGCTTCCTAATTCCGTCACTTTTCACTTCACGACAAGGGGGGGGCGACTCGCGGAGACCATTATGTCCCTTCCACAATTGTCACGAAATAAGGAGGGAGTCTTCCTAGATACGTCACTTTTCACTTCACGACAAGGGGGTGCTCCTCCCGGAGACAATTATTTTGGAACAAAAAAACACCCATGTCGGAAGCCGTCAAGCCGAGGGCGAGTGGGCTGGAGACGAAATGGCCCTGACCCGAGAATATCAAAGGAACATTCGCCAATAAGTCGGATGTTAACGTCAGTAAATGAATCTACGCAGGTTGCGTCGATATCAACCTCCAAAGACGTTAGCTGAAATTCGATGCCTGCCTGATTTGTGCAGGCTTCGTCGGAAATGACGAATGACCCCAATAGTGTTCCCCTATCTTTAAGCCAGTAGATTCAGATGGGAGTAAGCCAATGACCGAACCAGAGTCGAACAGCGGCACCGATCGGACTGCCTTTCGTGTCGAGGGAGGGGTGGCCAACTCGCCTGTTTGCGTGATGGACCCGCTGGACATCACCACCGACTCGTTCACGCTGGGTCCCCAGCGATTGTATGTACTCAGGCACCCCCCCACGGGGACCTCGGCCTCCACGAAGGTCCAAGATGGCGAGCCACTGACTGACGGCCTCCGAGCGGAACTTTTGCACAGGTTGTCGATCGAGGTCCTGAGCAAAACGATGACTGAGGCCCAATGGCTTAGATGCCCGGATGCGCGCCCTTTGCTTCTGTTCTTAAAAGGAAGAGCGACGAGGCGGAAGTTGCGCCTATTCGCCTGTGCCATGTGTCGCCGTTCGCTCTACCTCCTTGTCGGGCTGGACGGTCCCACTTTGCTTCGCCAGGCCGAAGATGCGACCGACGAGGGAGGAAACGCCACCACGATACGCCTCCCCATTGAGGAACTCAGGGATTATGCCGCCCAACATTCGATCAACGCTCGGGGCCGGGAGGCGCAGCGCGGGGAGGTCGAAGCGTCCCACCTCCTCCAGAGTTGTCGGGATCCCGTCCATCCCTTCAGCCAGACCGAGTGGTCAGCTGCATGGCATAATGCTATGCTTGCGAGAAACCCGTTCCTCTGGAATAACCCGAACTCCGAGGAGGGCGGGCCGAACGAGCAACTCGCCGCGATTCGGGACATCTTCGGAAACCCGTTCCGCTCTGTCGCCTTCGACCCGTCCTGGCTCACATCCCCGGTCGTCTCCCTCGCACAGGGCTCGTACGCCGACCGGGCGTTTGACCGTTTGCCCATCCTCGCCAACGCACTGGAAGAATCCGGGTGCAACGACGCCGATATCCTTACCCACTGCCGCGGGAGTGGCCCCCATTACCGGGGTTGTTGGGTCGTTGATTCGTTGCTGGGAAAGGAATAACGGGTCAGCCGAAAGACAGGGAATCCAAGCCAAAGATGCGTTCGCCCTGGGGCCGAAATAGTGAGTTCCGAGTCGCGACGAGGGAACGAAATGGGGACATTCGCCAATAATGCGGATGTTAACATCAACAAAAGAATCTACGCAGGCTGCGTCGATATCAGCCTCCAAAGACGTTAGCTGAAAGTCGATGCCTGCCTAATTTGTGCAGGCTACGTCGAAATTGACGAATGCCCCGAATGGCCCCTTTTCTACACAACCGGGCCAGCAGCGGCAGGGCGATTGTGCCCCACACCTTGTGGGTGACGTCCGGCCCGATCGCCGTGGGTTACGGTTTGTTGCCGAAGGGCGAGGTCGATTCATAGGGCGGGCGGGCCAGCGACGGGGGGCCGAAGAGTCGCGGTCTGTCCGACGACTCGGGGCGCAAGGGAGTCGGCCGTGTGGTCGTCGGCGGCGGGGTAAGACCACCGAGGTCGAGAGGGGGGAGTAAATCGGGCACGGGCGTGGAGGGGGAGCGGAGAAGGAACGGCGACGGAGTTTCGGGAGGGGTCGGGGGCCGTCCCGGCTCGGCTTCTCCTGGGAGGGCCGTCGGCAGCGGGCCAGGGACGAGGGGCAATTCCACGCCGACGGCGAACTCGAGGCGAGCGAGCGCCCGCTGATACTGGTAGATCGCCGCATTCAGCGTCTGCTCGGACCGTGTTTCGGAGGCCTGGGCTTCGATCAACTCGGCCGGGGTTGCGTCTCCCGCGCGGGATCGGCTTGTGACGAGCCGGAAGTTCTCCTCGGCCTGGTGGAAGACGGCCCGCGCAGCGCCGATCCGCTCCCGCGCGTCCTCGACCCCACGAAAGGCGACGTTCACTTCGTAGGCGATGCCATCGCAGATCTGCTGGGCCTGCGCCTCGGCCGAGCGGACCCCGGCCAGCGCTGCGTGGTACTGGCCCCGGCGTCTTCCACCCCCGTAAATCTCGTGAGTCACGAAGATTCCGCCTGCCCCGACGTTGGCGTTCTGAATCCCGGTCCCGGTGACGTTCGAGTACCCGGCCTGGATCGAGACGCTCGGCAAGAAGTCGGCGCGGGCGATATCCACATCTCCCCGCGCGACCGAGATCCCGCGGATGACGACCGGGATCTCACGACGGTTGGCCACCGCCAGGCTCAGGGTCTGCTCGAGCGAGAGCTCGAACCGCGGAGCCTCCCGCCGTTCGGCCACCTTCGACGGTGCGTTGACGTTGATCCCCATCGACCGGTTCAGGGCGGCCACAGTGACCTCTTCCTCGCTCTTCGCGTCGAACTGCTCCTGGCGGACCCCGGCCAGACTCGCCTCGGCTCGCAGATGCTCCTCCCGGGTGATCACGCCCCGGCGCAGCAGGTCGCCCGACTCTTTCATGAAGGCTTCGGAACGCTCGACCGACCGCTCGGCGATCTCCAACGCCGACTTTGCCTCAAGGACCCGGAAGTAGCATTGGGCGACGTCATAGAAGACCGTCTGGTGCGTCCGTTCCAGCTCGAGCTTGGCGATCTCTGTTTTGAGTTCCGACTGGTCGTGTTTCGCCACTTGCTTGCCGAACTGGAAGATTGTCCATTTGAGTTGGGCTTCGGCCACATGGAAATCCTGCGTCCCCGGTCCGAACCCACGCACCGGGAGGACTGGGAACCGCCCGCGAGTCCCGGTGAAGCCAACGGCGGACGAGAATGCCTGGAAGCCGTAGTTTCCCTGGAGTGTCGGCAGGAACCCGGAATCGGTGATTTCGAGGTTGCCTCGGGCCAAATCGACGCCCGCCTGGGATTGGGCGAGGATCGGGCTTTGCCGCAGCGCGATCGTGCGGGCCGCTTCCAGGGTCAATGATTCGGCCGGGATCGAGTTCGCTTCCGATTTGGCGCCGGTCTCCTCGTTCCGTACGTCGGAGACCGGCCGGACGAAGGGATCAGCCGACGCTTCGCCCTCGTCATGCTTGACGTCCGCACCTGCACTCGCAGCCGTTCCGGTGATCCGATCGACCAGGTCCGGGCGTTCGACCGTGACGGGCCGGAGCGCGCATCCGGGGGCGAGGACGAAGAGGAGAGCCAGCAAGAGACGCTCTGGACCTCCCTGTGCAATCATACGGTCCGTCCTGGATCGTCTTTTGGATTGAGCGTCTCGATTTCCGAAGCTTCAGGCGAGAGATGAGGATGAGAGCCTTTCTGCACCAAGTTCGCTGATCCGTCAAGTCCAAGCTTCAGGTGAACACGCTGTCATGCGGTTCGTGCCGATTCGCTTCGAGGTTTAAGATTCCCCGCGACTTGAGCACCCGTTCGATGTCGGTTACTGTGCTGAGGCGGGCCGGGTTGACTTTGGTTTGCTCGTGCATTGCGATGGGGACTCTCCTTTTTTTTGTTCTTCAACGTTCAGACCCGAATCCGCGGGCCGGTCATCACTCTGTTTGAGAGGGGTTTCATGGAGGATGTGGAGTCGCCATCCCAAGAGGGAGTTCGTCTTGACTACACCCGTCGGCTCGAAGGCCGACGTGCGACTCGAGCCCAATTCACGTTCCGAGAGCGTGTGATCACCGAGGCGAGGCTTCTCGTTTTCATCGCGGGGCTTGTCCTGGCAGGTGTCGCCTTCGGCGCGGAACGAATCAGCGGGGCGTGGGTCGCCCTTCCTATCTTCCTCTTTCTCCTCCTGATCCTCATCCATGCCCGTCTCGCTCGTCTGAGCCACCGAGCAGGTAGGGCGGTCGAGTTCTACGAGAAGGGGATCGCCCGGGTTGAGAACCGTTGGGCGGGCAAGGGGGAGCCGGGGCATCGGTTCCTTGATCCTGAGCATCCGTACGCCGCGGACCTGGACCTGTTTGGAGTCGGCTCGATGTTCGAGCGACTCTGCACCGCCCGGACCCGCTCGGGGGAAGATACGCTGGCCGCCTGGCTGCTCAAGCCCGCGACTCCCGAGGTCGTACTCGAACGGCAGGCGGCGGTCGCCGAACTGCGTGCGCAGGTTGATCTCCGTGAAGATATCGAGTTGCTCGGGGCCGATGTTCGCGCCGGGATCGATCCGGAGGCGCTGGCGGCCTGGGGGAAGACACCTCGCCTTTTCTCGAGTCGACTGCTGCGGATCGGCGCGGGTTTGCTCTCCGCACTGACGGTCGCCGCCCTGATCGCTTGGGAGCTCATCGATCTCGGTCCTGCCCCGTTCTTCGTGCTTGTTATTATTGAACTTCTGTTTGCTTGGAAGATGTCGGGATCTATTCATCACGTGCTTGCTCCGCTCGACCGCCGAGCGCCCGAACTGGTGCTGCTCTCGCATCTCCTGGAACGCCTCGAGCGCGAAACGTTCCAGGCCCCGGCGCTTCGTCGGCTCCAGGTGCAACTCCAGTGCGAGGGGGTTCCCGCCTCGCGGCAAATCGCGAAGCTGGCTCAACTCCTGCAACTGCTCGACTCCCAGAAGAATCAGCTCTTCTTGCCGTTTGCGGCGATGCTCCTCTGGTCGTTCCAGTTGGCGACCTTGATCGATTCCTGGCGGGCCAAGTCGGGGCCCGCGATCGCGGGCTGGCTCGCCGCGATCGGCGAGTTCGAGGCCTTGTGTGCGCTCGCGGCCTATGCCTGGGAGAACCCGACCGACGTCTTCCCGACGATCCAGGCAGAGGGCGCCCGCTTCGAGGCGCTTGACCTGGGACATCCCCTGCTCGCCGAGAGCGTCCTCGTTCGCAACGACGTCGCTCTGGGGGGCGACTTGCAAGTGCTCGTGGTGAGCGGATCGAACATGTCGGGCAAGAGCACCTTGCTCCGCTCGGTCGGGATCAACACGGTGCTCGCTCTGGCCGGATCCCCGGTCTGCGCGCGAAAACTGACCCTCTCACCGCTCGCCATCGGCGCCACGCTTCGGGTGCAGGATTCGCTCCAGGCGGGGCGTTCCCGGTTCTATGCCGAGATCACGCGCTTACGCCAGTTGGTCGACCTGTCGCGGGGGCCGATCCCTTTGCTCTTCCTGATCGACGAGATCCTGAACGGGACGAACTCGCACGATCGAAGTGTCGGGGGCGAGTCGGTGATTCGAGGCTTGATCGGTCGCGGGGCGATCGGGCTGGTGACAACGCACGACCTGGCGCTCGCCGAGATTGCCGATCGGCTGGGCACGATCGCGAAAAACGTCCACTTCGTCGATCACTTCGAGAACGGAACGTTGCACTTCGACTACCTGATGCGTCCGGGGGTGGTCCGCAAGAGCAATGCACTGGCGTTGATGCGTGCGGTTGGTCTGGACGTCTAGAAAAGACGGTCGTAACCAGGAGAGGATCGAGAAGTGATGATGCCTCGAGTGAGACTTGCCGCATTCTTCGTCGTCGTGACCGCGACGTTCGCGGGGGCCGATGGTCCCAACGACAACCTGCCAGAAGCGGTGCGCCGGATCCCGAAGCTCGGAATCGAGGTCCCCCCCGCCGATCGCGAGGCGCTCGAAACGGGACTGACCGAGCTTCAAGCCGTGATCGACAAGCTCAAAGAGGGGCGCGACGCCTGGGTTCTCGAACTGATCCCCGACGTGCAGATCTATCAGCGGGCGGTTCACGATGCCTTGAAATATCACGAATTTTTTGATGCCAAAGAAATCGGCAAGGCGAAGGCGTTGCTCAAGGAGGGCCAGAAACGTGCCGAGCAATTGAGCCAGAAGCAGGCGCCCTGGAGTGATCAGACCGGACTCGTCGTGCGGGGCTACGTCTCAAAAATCGACGGATCGGTGCAGCCTTATGGGTTGGTCGTGCCGGAGTCGAAGCGGGGGGGCGTGCGTCCCGAGCATCGGCTGGACGTCTGGTTCAACGGCCGCGGCGAAACGCTCAGCGAAGTCAACTTTGTCGACCAGCACAGCCACCAGCCGGGCCAGTTCACCCCGGCTGACACGATCGTGCTCAAGCCTTACGGTCGGTACTGCAACGCCTTCAAGTTTGCCGGCGAGGTGGATGTTCTCGAGGCCCTCGAGTCGGTCAAGCGGCGCTATCGGATCGACGAAGATCGGATCTCGGTTCGCGGCTTCTCGATGGGAGGCGCGGCGGCCTGGCAATTCGCGGTCCATTACCCGGACCGTTGGTTCGCCGCCAACCCGGGCGCGGGCTTTTCGGAGACGCCCCGATTCCTGAAGGAGTTTCAGAAGGAGACGCTGACACCGTCGGTTTATGAGAAGACGCTCTGGCACCTCTACGACTGCACGGACTATGCGGCGAACTTGATCGCGTGTCCGACCGTCGCCTACAGCGGCGAGAACGACAGCCAGAAGCAGGCGGCCGACGTGATGGCCGAGGCGCTGAAGGCAGAAGGTATCGAGCTGACTCACATCATCGGTCCCCAGACGAAGCATGCCTACCATCCCGAGGCGAAGCGCGAGGTGGAACGGCGGATGGAGAGCCTGGCGGCCCGAGGTCGGCAAAAGTTCCCCTCCGAAGTCACACTCGTCGCCTACACGCTCAAGTATAATCGCATGCACTGGCTGTCCATTGACGGCTTGGGCGAGCATTGGAAACGGGCACGGGTCGATGCGTCGTTGGGCGACCAAAAAGTAACGGTCAAATCCGAAAACGTCGATGCGCTCTCCCTGGAGTTTCCGCCAGGCTGGGCTCCGTTCAAGGTCAACGCACCGGTCGAGGTCACGATCGACGGGGTCAAGCTGGATGGAGGGCGTCCCCTCTCCGACCAGTCTTGGGTCTGCCGGCTGGAACGGAAGGACGGTGGCTGGAAAGTCGGTTCGTCCTCCGATCAAGAAGTCCGCAAGCGGCACGACCTTCAAGGTCCGATTGATGATGCGTTCATGGACTCGTTCGTCTTCGTCCTGCCCACCGGTAAGGGAGGCAACCCCCGGTTCAACGCGTGGGCCGATCAAGAGTCGGCACGGGCCATCGAACATTGGCGGAGGCAATTCCGCGGGGAGCCGCGCGTGAAAAAGGATGTCGACGTCACCGAGGCCGACATCGCCTCCACAAACCTCGTCCTCTGGGGTGACCCGACCACGAACGTGGTGCTGACCCGGATCGCCGACCGCTTGCCAATTTCCTGGAATCACGAGAGAATCAAGGCGGGTGACCACGAGTTCTCAGCAGAGAACCATGGCCTGATTCTGGTCGCCCCCAACCCGCTCAACACCCATCGCTATGTGGTGTTGAACAGTGGATTCACTTACCGCGATTACGACTATCTGAATAATGCCCGCCAAGTTCCCAAGCTGCCTGACTGGGCTGTCATTAACCTGGAGACTCCGCCCGACTCGCGAACGCCTGGTTCCGTGGTCGCCGCCGACTTCTTCAACGAGCGCTGGGAATTGAAGACGCCGCCCCCCCGTCCGATGAATTGAGGCTGGGGCGGAGGGGGGAAACCTCCGCCACGAGCACGGGCCTCAATCGATTTCTCTCCCCAGCCACGATGGTATCGGCGTCCGCACCAGACGCCCCATCGCCCTTCAACCGAGGTCGGAGACTTTCGTTTATGTCCACGTCCACAGAGACCCTGACCGCCGATCAACTCGCCGCCCTGCGCCGCTACAACACGCCCACGATCTCCAACGCGATCGAGATCTTCAACATTCGATCGCGCCATCTCGGTTTTCTCCCGCACCAGATTCGCTGCCTCTTTCCCGACATGGGGCCGATCGTCGGCTATGCCGTGACCTCGCAGACTCGGGCGTCGTATTCGCCCGATCCATCACCCGACCTCACCGACGACTACCTGCGCTATGTGGCCGCACAGCCCGGCCCCAAGATCGCGGTCGGCCAGGACGTCGATAATCCTCCCGGGCTCGGGGCGCAGTTCGGCGAGATCAACTCGACGATTCACAAGAAGCTTGGGTGCATTGGGCACATTACCGACGGCTGTCCCCGTGACCTCGACGAGGTCCGGGAGATGGGATTCCAGCTCTTCGGGCTCAACCCGTGCGTGAGCCATGCCTACGTCCGGCTCGTCTCCTTCGGCCAACCGGTCAAGCTCGCGGGAGTTGAGATCCGGCCCGGCGACTTGATCCATGCCGACAAGCATGGCGTCTGTATCATCCCGCTCGCGATCGCGGCCCAACTGGCCGACGCCTGTGCCGAGGTTGAGCGTCTGGAGCGACCCTTGTTGGATGTGTGCCGCACCGAACCGTTCTCGCTGGACGCCTTCCTGGAAGTCCGCGCGGCGATGAAGGCGAAGATTCGCGAGTAAAATCGGCGGTCGCCGTCGGTTCGGTTCAGTAGCCGCGGCGGGGATGAAGCACGACCGGTTCGA
This sequence comes from Singulisphaera sp. GP187, assembly GCF_900129635.1. GTDB lineage: Bacteria > Planctomycetota > Planctomycetia > Isosphaerales > Isosphaeraceae > Singulisphaera. The sequence goes on from NZ_FSRB01000001.1 coordinate 1,592,193, forward strand.
ACCGCTGGTTGCGTCGGACCGCCTCGTCGGGGCGAATCTCGTCGAGGCGTTTCCCTTCGGCGAACCAGCGCCCTTTTCGGAATTCAAACAGGGCGGTGGCGTGCCGCGGGGCCGTTACCTCGGGCAAGTCCTCAAACGGGCTCGAATCGAAGTGGACGCCGATCAAGGCGAGCAGCCTGCGCGTCTGCCGATCGCGAGCCCAGAGGACCTCATCGTGCCAGTGGGCCTCTTCCCAGCGCAGCCCCTCAATGGGATCGACCTTGCCGAGCGCGGTGAGAAACCGGGCCTCGAGCCACTCACGTTGCTGGCGAAACAGGTCGCGCGCATGGTCGACGTGCATTTCCTCGGCGAATTGCCGCGCGGGGCGACGGAGGATGAGGACGAGCGCGACGAGGCAGGCCGGTAAAATTCCCACCCAGATGAACTGGATCATCGCGGAGTTCCTGCCTATTCCTTGGGCATTTCGAGCAATTTTATTCTAGATCCAACCCGACGCGATCCGCAAGGACTCGTCTGGAAATGAGGAAGATTCCGGAACGAGCCCTCGGGTTTCGGGCGAAAGGACTTTGCATTGGGAGCTGCGAGACTTGGGGCTCACATGTCGATTGCCGGTGGCTGTGATCGCGCCGTGACGGCCGCGCACCGGTTTGGGTTCGACACGGTGCAACTCTTTACCAAGAATAACAATCAGTGGAAAGCGCCGACGTTGACCGACGCGCACGTCGCGGCGTTTCGCGCCGCGCTGAAAACGACAGGAGTTGGTACGCCGGTTGCTCACAATTCCTACCTGATCAATCTCGGTAGTCCTGACGACACGCTCTGGAACAAATCGATCGACGCGATGATCGTCGAGCTTGAGCGTTGTGAAGTGCTTGGGATTCTCGATCTCGTTGCGCACCCGGGGGCCCACGTGGGATCCGGGGAGGACGAAGGGCTGAAACGGATCGCGGCCGGGATCGATGAGATCCATCGCCGGACCCCTGGTTTTGCCGTTCGGATCGATCTGGAGACGACCGCGGGGCAGGGCACGTGCCTGGGGCACAAATTCGAGCATCTTGGTACGATCCTCGGCCTGGTGAAAGATCCTAGCCGACTTGGGGTTTGCGTCGATACCTGCCATATTTTCGCGGCGGGCTATTCTCTCGCGACCGTAGATGAGTACGATGGGACAATGCATGATTTTGACCGGACGGTCGGCGTGGACCGCGTCCGGGTCTGGCATCTCAACGACAGCCGTCGTGAGCGGGGGAGCCGGGTCGATCGCCATGCGGGGATCGGTCAGGGCCATCTCGGTCTGGAACCGTTTCGTTTCGTCGTCACTGACCCTCGTTTCCGGGACATTCCAATGATCCTCGAGACGCCCAAGGGAACGGACGAGCAGGGCGAGGAGTTCGACGCCGTGAACCTTCGCCTCCTTCGGCAACTCGAAACGCGATCGTCCCAGACGGCCTGAGCGGTCGTCGCCGGTGCGAACGTGATGGAGCGCGGTCGGTCATGGCCCAACACCAACTCAACGGATCGGGCACTGCTCCGGTCGCTCGATCGTCCAATCCCCTCGATCCCGCTCTCTTTATCAATCGCGAGTTGAGCTGGCTCAATTTCGACGAACGCGTGCTGGAAGAGGCACGCGATCCGTCGAATCCGCTGCTGGAGCGGCTCCGGTTCCTGGCGATCTGTGCCTCGAACCTCGACGAGTTCTTCGAGGTTCGCGTCGCCGGGCTCCAGGCTCAGCTTTATGACAACCTCGAGCCCCAGGACGCCCCGCCCGACGGGATGGGGCCACTCTCGCAGTTAACCGAAATCTCGCGCCGGGCTCATGATTTCGTCGGCCGGCAATATGAAATCTATCGGACCGAGATCCACCCCCAACTCGCGGCGCATGGAATCCATGTCTGTGGGCCCGACGAGCTGTCCGAGACTCAGAACGCCTTTCTCGATAAGTATTTCGACTGGCAGGTCTATCCGGTCTTGACCCCGCTGGCGATCGACCCCGCTCATCCGTTCCCGCACTTGCACAACAAGAGCCTGAACCTGATCCTGCGGATCGAAACGATCGGCCAGGATCCGCCTCGTCAGCTCTATGCGGTGCTCCAAGTGCCCTCGGTCCTGAATCGACTGGTGCCACTGCCCGACGAGGGGGACGGCCAGCGTCGGTTCGTGTTGCTCGAGGACGTGATCGGACCGCGGCTCGACGCCCTGTTCGGAGGGTTCAAGGTCGCCGCGCGAGCTGCTTTCCGCGTCACCCGCAACAGCGATCTGACGATCCAGGAGACCGAGGTCAAGAGTAGCCTCCTGTCGACGATTCAGGAGACCTTGCGGCAACGGAAATGGGGAGCCGCCGTTCGCCTGGAAATCTCCGACCGAGCCGATGAGGGCTTCCTCGCTCAACTCCAGACCGCCCCCGCGCTCGACCTCGACGATCGCGACGTCTACAAGGTCTCGGGACCCGTCGATCTGACCGCCCTGGTGGCGCTCTATAAGCTCGAAGGCTTCCGGGAGCTGAAGGAGCCCGCGTTCGAGCCCCAGATTGTGGCGTCGTTAGCGAATCGGGCCAACGTCTTCGCCGCGATCCGCGAGCAGGACATCCTGGTCCACCATCCCTATGAGTCGTTCGGCTCGGTCGTTCAGTTCATCGAGCAGGCCTCGGAAGATCCCCAAGTCCTGGCGATCAAGCAGACGCTCTACCGGACCTCCGACGATAATCCGATTATCACCGCTCTGGCCCGCGCGGCGGAGAACGGCAAGCAGGTGACGGCCCTGGTGGAACTCCAGGCACGGTTGGACGAGGAGAACAACATCGTCAAGGCTCGTGCGCTTCAGAAAGCGGGCGTCCACGTTGTCTATGGGATGGTCGGTCTCAAAACCCATTGCAAGGCGGCCCTGGTCGTGCGCCGCGATCATGATGGGATCCGCCGTTATGTTCACCTCGGCACCGGGAACTACAACCCGACCACGGCCCGGTTCTACACCGACCTGAGCCTCTTCACCTGCCGGTCCGACTTCGGCGAGGATGCAAGCGCCCTGTTTAACCTCCTGACCGGCTACTCCCAGGGGCATGGCTGGCACAAGCTGATCGTCGCGCCGATGCATCTGGCCGATCGAATCACCGCGCTCATCGATCGCGAGCGGTCAAATGCCGAGCGCGGTCTGCCTGCGCGGATCATCGCCAAGATGAACTCGCTGGTCGATCCGGGAGCCATCGAAGCGCTCTACGCCGCGTCCCAAGCGGGTGTCCGCATCGATCTGATCGTGCGAGGGATCTGCTGCCTCCGTCCCGGCATGCCCAAACTGTCCGAGAACATCCGCGTCATCAGCATCGTCGACAAGTTCCTGGAACACTCGCGGATCGCCTATTTCCAAAACAACGACGCTCCGCAAGTCTTTCTCTCCTCGGCCGACTGGATGCCGCGCAACTTCCGCCGTCGGGTCGAGATCATGTTCCCGATCGAAGACCCTCGACTCCGGAATCGGATCGTTGACGGCATCCTTGGCGTGGCCTTGATGGACAATGTGAAAGCGCGCGTGCTTCAGCCGGACGGGACCTATCGTCGAATCGCCTCCGCGGAGTCGGGAGAACCGGTCGTCCGTTCCCAGGTCGAGTTTCAAAATATGGCCCGCGAACTCTCGAGTACCGATCCGATCCGTCCCGTAACCCCCCTGGGAACCACTCAGGCCGGCGTTTTTCGATGAGTTGCTGTCGGGCCGCGGCTTCTTACTAACCGAGCCCCGCACGCAGCGCAGCAAGCAATCAGGTTGCGCTTGGCATGTCGGGACGTCAGTCCTGCGATTGCTTGCTGCGATGCGTGCATGCTTCGGCTCATGCGAAGATCATCGCCGGAGTTGGACCAGACCCAATTTCTCCAACAAAGCCTAGTCGCCTCCGAGCTTACGGAGCAGCCGTGGGCGAGCCAGCCAATCGAGTGTCATGGGCGCACTGGTCGTTCCACTGAGTGCGGCGATTCCGGCTTTTCGGAGTTCGAAGGGGGATGAGCGGGGTCCGGCGACAATTAGCAGGCTGATCAGATCGGACAAAGCGGGATTGTGACCCACCAGCATGATCCGATTCTCGGTGCGGGTGCCGATCCACTCACGGATCGTCGGCGCCGAGGAGCCGGCGAGAAGGACGTCGGTGAACTCGAGGTGGTCGCTCATTGCGAGGACTTCCGCGACGATCTCCGCGGTTTTCCGGGCGCGAGGCAGCGGGCTCGAGAAGATCCGATCGACTTTCAGGTCGAGCTGGAGCAAGCCCTTCGCCACCTGTTTTACGCGTTTCTCCCCTTCGGGCGTCAAGGGACGATCATCGTCGGCGAAACCGGGGTCGCCATGGTCAACGGCGACCCCGTGTCGGAGGAGATAAAGTTGGTTCATCGCGGTCGGCCATCCTTAATCCAAGAAACGGGGAGATGCCTTCGCGCTTCAAGCGGCGCTCCCCGCCACCTCAGGGACGAGCCGCCAGGCCGCGGCTTCTTCACCGTCGAGTCGTAAAGTAAGACACTTGGCGCTTCCCCCCGCCTTGATAAACTCGCTGAACGGCAGTGGCTCGACCGCGTACCCCGAGGCTTGCAAGGCCTGCGCCAGTTTCGGCGCTCCGTCATTCAGCAGGATCGTGCGGCCCACCACCACCGCATTACAACTGAACGAGACGGCCTCATCGGCCGAGACCGCGATCAAGTGGGGGATTCGGTCCTTGAGGACCGATCGTCCATACTCGTCGAAAGCGCCCGGATAATAAATGGCCGTCTCCAGGTCGATGGGGCAGAAGCAGGTGTCGAGGTGGTAAAACCTCGGGTCGACCAGTTCAAGCGGCAGGGCCTCGACGTTGAGCAGGTGGCCGATCCAGAGGTGGCTCTTCGCATCGCTCCGAAACCGATAACCGCCGTACAAGGTCTCACCGAGGAAGAGGGCATCCCCGGCCCCTTCGAAGTAATGCCCGGCGGGGAGCGTGACGACCTGGAACCCGTGGTCGTGCGCCCAACGATCGAAGTGAGGGGTCTCGCCCTGGCGGACCCCATGACGGAACTGCGAACTGACGAAGATTCGGTGGTGGATGAGCCCTGCGTTTGCGGTGAACACGAGGTCGGGCAAGCCGGGCACCGGCGCGAGCCGCTCGACTCTCGCTCCCAAAGCATGCAACGCGTCGTGCAAGGCCCACCACTGCTGTTGCGCTCGGGTGGGGTCGGTGCCGACCGCACGGTTCATCCACGGGTTGATCTCATATTCGATCCCGTAGTGGTCGGGTGGGCACATCAAGAACTGAGGAGCGGAGGACATGAGCGGGCCTCCCTTCATCTTGAAGGTAAAGATGAATACACTCAGAACGACTCGCGCGGCTCGATTGGTGTTCGCTGCGTCGGGTCGTCGGGCCGCGAAACTCGTTACGCGAGTTCGGCGACCAGGCTGCGGAAGAAGGGTTCGACATCGGTCACCAGACCGATCGTTTGAAAGGTGCCTCGGTCGCTGAGCTTGGTCACGGTCGCCGGATTGATGTCGACGCAGACGACCTTGACCCAGGCCGGCAAGAGGTTCCCGGTCGCGATCGAGTGCAGGGCGGTCGCAATCAAGAGCGCGAAGCCAACGCCTTGAATCGCTTCGCGCATCCTCGCCTGAGCCTGTAACGTATTCGTGATCACCTCAGGCAAGGGACCGTCGTCGCGAATCGAACCGGCCAGGACGACTTCAACGCCCGCCTTGACACACTCGAACATGATCCCCGACTTTAATACGCCCAACTCGACCGCTTTGTTGATGCCTCCTAACCGTCGAATCGTATTGATCGTGCGTAAATGGTGTTCGTGCCCATGCTCGAGGGCTTCCCCCTTGGAGATCGAGACGCCCAGGCTCGTGCCGTAGAACGCTTGCTCGATGTCGTGGGTGGCCAAGGCATTACCGGCGAATAAGGTCTGGATCCACCCATCGCGGATCAACTGCGCAACATGGCCGGACGAGCCCGTATGAACGATGGCGGGGCCGCCCACCAAAAGCACTTTTTTTCCCTCCGCACGCGTCTCCCGGATCGAGTCGGCCACCCCTTGAAAGCTGATCGCCTTGGGCTTTTCGCTCGAGACGTTCGACCCCATGAAGCCGAACAGGTTGGCGCCTCGCGGTCGTTCCGCGGGGACGACGCGGACTCCATCGTGCCCGACGACGATCGGCAAACCGGGTGTCACGTCCGTCATCGCCACGCAGCGGGCGGTCTCGCCGCTGGGATCGACGGCGATGCCGCAATCCATTTCCTGGTCGGCGACGTCGATCCAACGCCCGCCGAGCCGGACCTGGGTGCGCTGATTGGTCGTGCTGTAAAAATCGTCGGGGAAGGCCCCCGGAATGTCGGCGAGGACGACCCGCGCGTCTTCGGGATTTACCGCCGATGCGCCATGCTCGACGAGGTCGCCGAGGATCTCCTCGAGCTTCTCAGTGTTCGCCGCCTTGATCGTGATCCGCGCATAGCTGGGATCGATTCGGCGGGCGCCGATCGTGCACTCGCGGATCTCGAAGCTCCCTCCCATCTGGAGGATCCGGTCGAGAATCTTGGGCAGGAGGAGCGAGTCAATGATGTGCCCGCGGACCTCCACATCCTCGCCGACCAGATCGTCCGTCGAGGTCCGACGTTCGTCGCTCGCCATGGCGGGTCAGTCCTTTCTCGTGGGTCTCGCGGCGCTCTGGCTCCTCCACACATGACATTCTACGCCAACGATCCAACTGCGACCAATCCCGTGGACTTGCCACCCGTGCCGCTCTATCAAAAGAGTATCGGCGACGCCAATCGCGAGCCATGCGTCAACTTCCGCCAGAACCTTGGTCTCGCGGTCATCATTTAGCACGGCCCCACACTTTTGCTGGAACTGAGGCTGGTTGGATGGATGACAGGACCGAGGGGCGAATTGTCGGAGTCGAGCCGCGGCTGTGACATAAAAACATGAAATCAACCGGCAACAATCGTTTCGCACGACGACCGGTCGATCCGGGGTCACTGAATGTTGAACGAGTAAACCAGATTGCCAAGTTGGATATTGTTACGTAGGAAGTTACGAGTGATTTTATGGCAGTTAATTGTGATTTGGCTGATGCGAAATGAGTGGCCGCGTTCGTTGGAGACCGGGCAGTAACGGCGTCGCACAAGCTCCCCGCTTCGATCAGGGAGGATCAATTACGGGGAAGGGGACTGGATGAGCAGGTATTTCAAGAGTGGGGCGGCGTGCAGGGCCTGGAGCATGCCGCCGCCGAGAACGACCTCCACGATTTCGGATCGGCCGACGAGATGGACGCGCAAGTCTTCGGTGTCCTCTTGTTGCTGCTCCTGGATTCGGATCACACCGGTGGCCAGGTAGGTGTGCGATCGGTTGGAGTGCGTTCCGGGGTTCGCCGAGAGGGTCATGAAGGCGGTCCAGTCGCCCCCGCCGTATCCGGTTTCCTCGAGCAATTCCCGTCGAGCCGTCGCCTCCGGATCGAGGTCGTTCGGTTCGCACACCCCGGCGGGTAGTTCGTAGTGAACCTCTTGGCTGCCGTGCCGGTACTGTCGCACGAGGACGAACCCGTCGTCGGTGGTCAGGGCGATGACGTTCACCCAGGCCGGGTACTCCAGCACGAAGTAGTCGTCAATCACGGCCCCGGTTGGCAATCGGACCCGATCTTCCCGGAGCGTCATCCAGGGCTTGCGGCAGAGGTAACGGGACGACAAAACGTTCCACGGTTGAGGTTCGGAGTGGTCGTGTGGCACGGCTGATTCCCTCGGGAGGCGATGGTGAACCCGTCCTGAAGTTATATTGGCAATGGATCGTGTTTGGATAGGATGGTGCGGTGTGCGGCGGGACGACCTCGTCTGTTGTGGTAAGTTGGGATGCCGTCTCAGACGCCACGATTCGACGCGGCTAACTCACTCTTCGAAATGCAAGGTCGTCGATCGCCATGGAAGCGATCGACGACTTGGGTTTTCCACCGTGGCGGATCGATCGTCGTCAGGGGTCGATGTGCAGTGTGGCGGTGACTTCCAGCGGTGCTTCGCCGGGGAGGTCGGTTTTGACCCGGAAGAGATGACGGAGGTCGCCGCGTGTCTTGCCCTCCTCGGGCTTGTAGCTGAAGGTCACGACGTGAACCGGCTTGGGCTCTTTCGGAATCGGACCGAGCTGAAAACCATCCCCCGCGCCTTCGATCTCGACGATCGAGAACGGCTTCGAGGACATCACGAGGAACCGGCCTTGGCCACCGGAGGGTGAATGGACGTTGCCCAACGGCACGACACTCGGCCTGGCCGAGAGCTCGCCCCGTACCTGGGCGGTCACCAGGATCGGGATGTTGGCGGTCTCCTTGTCGTTGGTCAGGAGCCGAATCTCATCCCGGATGACCCCCGCCGGCGCATCCGGCTTGATGGAAACCGTGAGTGAGTAGGAGACCGTGGATTCGTGGCGGGCGGTCTCGGTGAGCGTGGCGTTCAAGACTCGGCTGGCCGAGATCATCCGCACCACCCGCCATTGCGCCGAGCCGATGCGGTCGAGCGTGAGCGTCTGCGCTGGCGACTGTCCCCGCGCGACCGAACCGAAGTCGATCGCTCCCGGATTTAGGACGATGTCGCTCAGGATCAGCGACGAGACCGCCAGGCTCACCTCGGCCTCGCCCCGACTGGCCGAGATCAGGGAGACGAAGAGGGTCGTCGCCTTGGGGCCGACGAAGTTCTTCGTGTCCATCTCGGCTTCGATGACCGCCGATTGGCCGGGCTGGACCAACGTGGCGCTTGCCTTACCGGATGTGCAACCGCACGAGGCCCGCACGTTGGCGATCGTGATCGCTTCATTGAGGCGGTTGGTCATCAAGAAATTGTGACGGACCTTACCGCCTCGAGGCACCGCTCCGAAGTCATGCCCTTGCTCGGCGAAGAGAGGATCCGCCCAGGTTGCCGCGCTCGCCGGAATCGCTGTTACCCCAACCAGAATGACTGCTCTCAGTGCGGTCTTGATCCAACGATGGCGCATCGTGGCCTCCTGCCTGCCTCGTCCTAAGCGGAGCGGGCGTCTCACTCCCAAAAACCCTACAATGAGTTATCGTCACGTTTTTCCGCGGGATTGAATATTCCGGCACATCCGGCATCGACCCCACTTCCCAAGTCATGCCATCTTGCCGGGGGGGGCGCGATTGTCACGGGTTCAAGCGCTTGGTCGCCTGGCAATGACTTCGTGGTGGCTGTATGCTCAGGGGAACGAAACGAAAGTGACCCAGGTTCCAAGCGGGAGGATCACCAATTTGGACTGGCATGCCACAACGATCCTTTCAGTCCGGCGCGGGGACCGGGTAGCTTTGGGGGGCGATGGCCAAGTGACGCTCGGCACGACCGTCATGAAGGCCGATGCCGTCAAGGTCCGCAAACTTCTCGATGGCCAGGTGCTCACCGGTTTCGCCGGCAGCGCGGCCGACGGATTCGCATTGCTCGAACGCTTTGAATCGAAGCTACGTGACTACCCGAATAACATTCCTCGGGCGGCCACGGAACTGGCCAAGCTCTGGCGGACCGACCGCATGCTCAGACGCCTGGAAGCCGTCCTGATCGTGGTCGACGCACGCCACAGCCTGCTGCTGAGCGGCTCGGGCGATGTGATTCAACCGAGCGACGGCATCCTGGCGACCGGCTCCGGGGGCCCCTATGCCCTGGCCGCGGCGCGGGCTCTGTCGGCTCACTCGGAGCTCTCCGCCACCGAGATCGTTCGCGAATCGCTCCAGATTGCCGCGGGTATCGATATTTATACGAACGGTCATTTGACGGTGGAGGAATTGAAGTGCGCGACCTGACCCCTCGGGAAATCGTGGCCGAACTCGACCATGACATCGTCGGGCAGGCCGATGCCAAGCGTGCCGTGGCGATCGCGTTGCGGAATCGCTGGCGGCGCCGACAGCTTTCCGACGAACTGCGGGCCCAGGTCACCCCCAAGAACATTCTCTTGATCGGCCCGACGGGGGTAGGCAAGACCGAGATCGCGCGCCGGCTGGCCAAGCTCGTCGGTGCTCCGTTCGTGAAGGTGGAAGCGACCAAGTATACGGAAGTAGGCTACTACGGCCGGGACGTCGAGAGCCTGGTGCGCGACCTGGTCGAGGCGGCCGTGACCCTGGTCCGCGGGGCCGAGCGCGAACGGGTCAGCGAGCAGGCCGCGGTCCGTGCCGACCAACGGTTGCTCGACCTGCTCCTCCCCGCCCCGCCGCATCAGTGGAACGATCCGGATACGCCGGAGGCGGCCGAGGCCGCCGAGCGCAGGCAACGCTCACGCGAGAAGATGAAGCACCGGCTCGATGCCCGCGAAATCGAGGATCGCGAGGTCGAGATCACCCTGCCGGGTCGGGCCGCGGCGCCGGTCTCAATCCTCGGCGCGGGCAACATGGAACAGATGGAGATGGATTTGCAGGGCATGTTCGAGAAGATCATGCCCAAGTCGTCCCAGACCCGAACCATGACGGTCGCCGAGGCGCGGCCGATCCTGATCGCTCAGGAAATCGACGCCCTGATTGACCCGGAGAAGGTCAGCCAGGCCGCGGTCCACCTTGCCGAGGAGTCGGGGATCGTCTTCCTCGACGAGATCGACAAGATCGCCGGCGATGACGGCGGCGGCCGGGGCCCCGACGTCTCACGGCAAGGCGTTCAGCGCGACCTCTTGCCCATCGTCGAGGGGACCACCGTCACCACCAAATACGGGCCGATCAAGACCGACCATGTCCTCTTCCTGGCGGCCGGTGCCTTCCACCGAAGCAAACCCTCCGACCTGATGCCTGAGCTCCAGGGCCGGTTCCCGATCCGGGTTGAGTTGCAGGACCTGACCCGTGATGACTTCGCCCGCATCCTCCGTGAACCTCGCGCCTCGCTGATCCGCCAGTACCAGGCCCTCCTGGCCACGGAGGGCATCGAGCTCGAGTTCACTCCGGACGCGATCGACGCCATGGCCGACCTGGCCCACCAGGTGAACCAGTCGACCCAGAACATCGGCGCCCGACGCCTGCATACGATCCTCGAACGCGTCGTCGAAGCACTCAGCTTCGATGCTTCCGATCGAACCGAGAAAAAGGTCGTCATCAACGGCGCCTACGTCCTCGAACGGCTCGAGGAACTGGCAAAAGATGAAGATCTCAGTCGGTTTATCTTGTAAATGTCTTATCGATCCAAACGCACGGGATACCGCCTCGTTGATCCCTGACGAGGCGCCTCTTTTTTCTTGTCGAGACTCGAGTCGATTCGAATGTCCAAGACCGAACTTCCCCTCCTCAATGTATTTGAGGTGGAAACCGATGGCGTTCATCATCACCTCATCTGTTTCCTCGATGTAATCCTCGCGGGAAGTCGGGGGATCGACTCGCGTTCGGTCATCGGTCAGTTCACCCCTTCGAGTGGTGGCGCATTCGATCTCGAGACGTTCCAGGTCAATCCCACCTTCATCGAGGTGTTCGTTCAGTACATGAACGAGAACGCCATTCATTCACCCGAAATCATCCGGGAGGCGGCGAGCCGAATCAGCGACTGGATCTATCTCCTCGACCCAAGGACCCCCGGCGAATACAGCCTGGATCCCTCGGCGAGCGACCTGGTCGGCTGTTTCGCCGTCGATGACACCGGGCAAATCGTCCCGCGTTCGTTCCAGTACAACCGGGAACATCTCTGGTTTGACCCGGTCCGAGGCGTTTCCGGAATCCTCTCCGATCGCGCCTTCTACAAGTGGTTACACCCCCTGACCGATCGCAAGGACGGGTAATCGCCGTCCTCTGCATGGATTTGTCTTGTTGAATTCTGATCGGTTCGAACCTGTTCCACGCCGCGGGGCTCAGGACCTGGCTTGAGCATTGGCGCGGGCTTGGTTCCGACGGGCACGACCATGCGCCCCACTCCTGGAATGGCTCGCTGGCGATTTCGGGTCAGACGGCGTGGTCGATTGGCATCCAAGCTGATCGCCGGTCGACCGGAACAAACATTCTATCGAATCATTGCTCGTTGATTTGATTGTGCCCGCAATGGCCAATCGATTGAGCTATTGTACTCAAGATCAATAGCTTGCGTCGATTTTCTGGACGATCTCGTCTCGTCATTTTCTGCGAGGCATGGGTTTTGATTATGGGGCTCTCGCAGCTCGGTACGGGCCGGAGGACAAGGCTTACAGGTTGATAGAGGCGAGACTATCGATATGCAATTACTGCAAAAAGTGAGTGGCCTTGCTGCTCTCGTGGCGCTGAATGTTTTGACGGGGATTGGCTCATCAAGGACCGATGCGCAAACCGTTGAGTATCAACGTGGTGGTGGATACGCGCCGGGCTGGAACGGCTATGCGCCCGGTTACGGTTGGAGTGGCTACAGCCCGAATGTCTACACGCCCCCCGTCTCAGCGCAACCTGCTCCGAAGTCGACTTGGCGTGGCGACTCGTTGGCGACGGCTCGGAGCGGAGCCAACGCCGGGGTGGTCCGGCGATTCGATCGGCCGGGAGTCGTTTCCCAACCGAGACCGGCTGCTCGAGCCAATTCCACCCGTACGACCAAAGATTTCAAACCCGCGCACTATCGCGAATTCGGCACGGGGCGCAACGTGTTCATGCACAAACCTTGGTTACCCAATCAGCCCTGAATCGACCGGGCTCACTTATGGGAGTCCGGGTTGCGGCTGAGCGGGTTTCGCGTCGGGCCAGAGGTCGAGCGACTGGACCACCTTGCCTTGGCGATCGAAGAGACCGAGTCCCGGGGAGCCGTCAGCTCGCACGGCAAGTGCCGCGCGGAGCACTCCCCCCTCGCCGTAGACGTTGACACCCGCGGCGTCGTCCATTCCGAGATCCAACGCGAGTCGTGGTCGTCGCAGCCTGTCGAACAGGCCGATGCCTGGGGTGCCATCCGGGCGGATCGCGATGGCCGCCCGCAGCGCTCCCTCTTGGCCGTAGAGGTTTACCCCAGGCGCATGGTTCGGAGCCAGGTCGAGGGAGAGGCGTGTCTGGCCCTGCCGATCGAAGAGCGTAAGGCCGGGGGTACCATCGGGGCGGATCGCGAAAGTCCCCCGTGCGTGTCCCTCTGCGTCTCGGAGCACGAACGCATTGGCCTCGATCGTGGGCCAGGCCTTGGCCGCCGCGGCCCCCATGGCCAGCAGACTGACCCCGGCCAGCGCAACGAGCCCGCTGTGGCGCCACCGCCGACATTCCATTCGCAACTGGGCGTTGGCCGCCTCGAGCGTTCCAAGCCGCTCCTCAATCGACTGAATTGTCGCCAGGCTCATCAGCGTTCCTCCCACTCGAGTACTGGATTGTCTTTTGCTTCTGACGGAACATGGAGAGACGACCCACCCGAGTGACCCGACAACTTGGCAGGAGTCTCACCATGCGAAAGCCTCGAAAGAACGACCGAGAGTTCAACGCCCCCATCCCCGAGCTGAGCTTGGTGCGAGGATTCACTCTCGTTGAGCTTCTCGTGGTCGTGGGCATCCTTGCGTTTCTGATCGCGCTTCTCATACCGGCCACTCGGAGCGCACGTCCTGCTGCACGCCGTAGCCAATGCGCCAACAACCTGCGGCAAATCGCGCTGGCTTTGCAAAGCTATGAACAAGCATACAAGGCCTTGCCACCTGCATGCACCGTGGACGCGAACGGCAGACCATTGCACGGTTGGCGCACCTTGATCCTGCCCTATCTGGAGCAAGCACCGCTGTACCAGACAATTGACCTCTCGAAACCCTGGAACGCCCCGGCCAACGTCAAGGCGCTTGAGACCTACCTTCCCGTTTTTCGTTGCCCCGAGGCGGTCGGGCCACAGAACCGGACGACTTACCTGGCGATCGCCGCTCCCAATGGCTGCTTTCTTCCCAGGGAGTCTCGACGCCTGGCGGAGATCACGGACGCTCACGCGTCGACCCTCATGGCGATCGAAGCCGGTGCGGAGAATGCCGTCTTCTGGATGGCTCCGGTGGATGCGGACGAGTCGTTGGTGTTGAGTCTTGGGCCGACCAGCCAACTCCATCACTCGGGAGGCATGCACGCATGCTTTGTCGATAATCACGTGGCGTTTCTGAAAGCCAACACTCCGGCCACGGTACGTCGAGCGTTAATGTCGATTTCTGGCAACGACGATGACGTCGCCAACGAGCGGTAACCATCCCACTCAGGCCTGGTGCCCAGTTGCGGTGGTCGTCACTGCGGGCGAAGTGACCGCCTTGAGCTCAAGGAACCGACGTATCCCGCCGACCGTGTGTCGCTCGGGCTCGTGGCCGATCGGACTCGAGAAAACCTGCTTTTCGCCTTGTCCACTCGCGTAACTCGAAAGCCGTGAGTGGCACGAGCCAACTCACCCAGGTCGCCAGGGGATCGACCCATGGAGCGACCACTCCCGTGACCGTTGCCAATCCGCCGATCAACCTGAGCACGACGGCCGAGGCTAATAAAAGATAACAACGCCACATCCAACGGCGATGATCCGCAAACCGGCGCTTCACCGCCGACCGTGCGCCGAGTGAGACGCAGATCGCGGTCGCGATTGCCAAAGTTGCCAACCCACCCGCTGCGACCGGGCCCCCCGCGGCATGAGCGGCCATCCAAAGTCCGCTGGGCGTCACCAGCAACAAGACGCACGCGACTTGAAGTCGGCCGAGCGATCGATGCCATTTCGGAAAACAGGTTCGAGTCCGTTCACCGACCAGAAACAGCCCCAAGATCAGTGAGACGGGTCCGGACAGAATGTGCGTGCAGAACGCCCATTGATAAACGCCGAAGAAGTGGCGTTCGCGACCACGCAAGAAGTCCGATGTGAAATTGGGTGGGAAGTAGTTGTGATAATTCGATACGATGCTCATCGTGACTTTGAGAATCAAGACGCCTGCCAGGAGGGTTAAAATGCGCTCAGCGAGTGGGGGAGGGGGGGCACGCATCTCGGGAGTCTGACTTTGTCCCTTGCAGTTGAACGCACAGGCTCCGCCACGGGAACCGGTCGTGAACCACGGTCACCTTGATATCTTCTTCGAGAAATTGTTCTCCCGCAACTTGGGACGGCCGGATTCGAACCGGTGGTCTGCTGGTAAAGATCCAGGCGAGATCCCCCTCACGGAGGCATATACCCATGACCAGTCTCGTCGTCACCGTGGCACTCATCGGCCTGGTCGCATCCTCGGACGACCCTGCCGAGATCGGCCGGTCGATCCAGGCGGTTGACCGGTTACTCGAATACCGGCTTCCGGCCAAAGCCACTGACGCGGACCACGCCCAGGCAAAGGAGTTACGGAAGGCCGCGGTCGACGCGGGGCAGTTGACCCGGCTCTACCCGTGGGTGCTCGGGCGCCTGAAACTGGAAGTCGAGCTGGTGGAGAGCGCGTTGCGGGACACGAGGCCTGAACAGGCCAAGGCCAACGAGCTTCGTGAACGGATCACCTTCCTGAAAAAGCTCATCCACGAGATTGACGCCCCTCACTGAAGCCGACCGAGGCCAAATCGTGCACGAGTATCTCGAAGCGACCCCGATCGTTGATTGGGAGAGCTGGGAAGTCTTCGCCCTCGCCAAGGCGTTGGCCGACGGGCGGGAGGATCCAATCGCGGTGGCCCGGAGCTGTTTCGATTGGGTGCGGGACGAGATCAAGCACAGCGGCGATTACCGATTGGACCCGGTGACCTGCTTGGCTTCTCAAGTCCTTCACCACCGGACGGGGTTTTGCTATGCCAAGAGTCATCTCCTGGCGGCGTTGCTGAGGGCGAATGCGATACCGGCGGGGTTCTGCTACCAGCGTCTGAGCATCGACGACACCGGGCCGCCCTTTTGTCTGCACGGGCTCAACGCCGTCCACTTGCCGGGAACTGGCTGGTATCGGATTGACGCTCGGGGGAATCGACCGGGCATCACCACGCGATTCGAGCCGCCCTCCGAGCGGTTGGCCTTCGCTCCCCGGTTGGACGGCGAGGCGACCTTCGACGAGGTCTGGCCTTCGCCTCTTCCTGTTGTTGTCGAAGCGTTGACCAGGCATTCCTCGTGCTCTGAGCTGCTGGAACACCTACCCGACATGGAGCCGCGCTAAACGAGCTTGATCCATCGGCGGATCAGCTCCGCGAAGGCGTCCCGCTTTGCGGCGACATCTCCCGCATCCTGGAAGCTGACCGACGCTCGGTCTTTGCCGAGCCAGACCAAGAGCGGGTCATCGAACGCGATGTCAGGTCCGCCCCTCACCTTTGCGCCCAGGTGGAGGATCACCCGCAGACCAGTCTTCCCGCGGAGATGGAACGTGGCGAACCATTCGGACGTGCGGAAGCTCGGCGCGTTCCACTTGATACCCTCAATGATGCTGGGGCAAGCGCTGAGGATGATCTCACCGACGGCGAGAAGCTCCGGCTTCAACGGGTGCTCGAGTGAAGTGAGAAACACTTCGACGTCCTTGGAACTCGGTGGTTTCATCTCGGGCGGTCGCACGGCGATCTCCTCAAGGGCAGGGGGGGGATTCTTCTGTCGATTCCAAGGCAACCGCCGATGTCTACGGACAGGTGCCATTCAACGACCGACAAGACTTCGAGGACGCCAAGCAAGGGGTTCATCGCGCCCGTGCCCGGTGGAGTGCTCGAACGCCTTGACGGAACGGATTGTTCGGACCTGAACCCGTACGCTTTAATCAAGGTCGACACCGTTCCGGCCACCGTCAATCCGAGCCACGGGAGGATCTCTCGGATCAGATTTAATAAGCAAATCTTCTTGTGGTTTTGGAGTGTTTATATTATGCCGAAACGGACCTGTAACTTTAACGTGTCCATCAGCAGTGAGAACCTCCTGCACGAAGCCCCCGCAGGACGACTTCCAAGCCCCGGCGGAATTCCTCGTCCGGTGCGATCCGCTGTGCATCGCGGGCCGTCTCGGCCAAGAGTTGATACTCGGCTTGCGGCAATTGCGCCAGTACCGTCGTGCCCGCCCCGGGGAGTGCTAAGTACTGGTACTGCAATACGCCGAGCACGTAGCTCAGCAGGGTGCGGAAGGCGATGACCCGGTTTTCACCGGTAAACCCGCCATCGGAGAGGAGGCCGAGCATCGCCTCACCGAACCGAAGTGATCCCTCGGCGGCGTGGCGGTGGGCCAGCAGCAGCGGCACGACCGAGGCGTGCGCCCCGATCGCGGCGCGGACCCGTTCGGCCAGCACGACCACCCCCTTGTCCCACGGGTCGCCGGGGGGCAGTTCGAGATCGACGCCAAGGAGGACGAGATCGACCACCAGCCGTTCGAGCTGCTCGCGGTCATCGACGTAGCGGTACAACGACATCGTGCCGGTCCCGAGCGCGCCGGCAACCGCCCGCATGGTCAGAGCCGCGAGCCCGTCGCGGTCGATCACCCCCAACGCGGCGGCGGCGATCCCGGGGAGGGTGAGCGACCGTGGGCGGGGCATGACTTGACCTCACTGAGCATGGGACCTACACTTTAGGCGTACAAAGTACTCCTACGGCCGAAAGGGGCAAGCCGTGTCACTTCTCCCCTCCTCAAGTCGATTCCGGCCTGGTGATGTGGTCAGCGACCATCGGATGGTAACGATCTCGGGCGGAACGGTCCAGATTCCCGACGACCAACGAGTCCACCTCCAGTTCCGCCGGTTCGCGGGCTGCCCGGTGTGCGACCTGCACTTGCGGTCGGTGGCGCGGCGGCATTCAGAACTGGTGGCGGCGGGCATTCGCGAGGTGGTCGTGTTCCACTCGACCGCCGAGGAACTGTCGGCTCACGCGTCCGACCTCCCGTTCGACGTCATCGCCGACCCGGACAAACGGCTTTACGTCGAGTTCGGCGTCGAATCGGGTACCCGCGCCCTGCTCGATCCCCGCGCCTGGCTCCCCATCTTGCGGGGGATCTATCGCAGCTTCATGGCGGTCGTTCGCAAACGGCAACCGATTCCCACGGTCAACCCGCACGGGGGGCGGTTCGGCCTGCCGGCCGAGTTCCTGATCGCGACTGACGGCCGTGTCCTCGCGTGTAAATACGGCGTGTATGTGTACGACCAGTGGTCCGTCGATGACGTGTTGGCGCTCGCTGGCCGGGAGAGCGCCGCGCTTCGGTCCGAAGAGCCGTTACGAGAGCCGATGCACTGACACTCTTCTCTGATCGAGGTAAGCCAGAGGTGAAGGGTGCCCCTCCCGTTTCTTTGTAAACTCTCGGCAGTTGGTGCGCGCGTCTGAATTCGACGGAGGTCGCTCAAGACCGCCAGGTCCCCCGATCTACCCGTTCAGGCCGTAAACTTCCTTTTCAGGCAGCGTTCCTTACTCGGATTCGCGCGCCAACTGCCGAGCACTAGGAATAATTTTTATGGTGATGACCACGAAACGACTTGCGAGCTCTCGTGCAATTCCCTTGCAAGCCCAGGGGAGTTCTCGACGTCATCCGCGTCAGTGCAACCAGCGGCGGTGTTTAGTGATCGAAACGCAAACATTTGTGGTTTATTTGGTTTTAGAGGCTCGCGCCCAGTGAAAAAACGGTCGCCTCTCTGGGGCTGGCAAGGGGGGATGTTCGCATCGAAGGCCCAAACCGACAGTAAACGGCGGTAAGCCTCGTCGTCATGGCTACTGGCTGTGTAAGTCGGCGGAACTTAACTCCAGGGGGGCGCTTCGGTTCGGACGGGCTTGAGAACTCCCTCGACGTTTCAAGCGAATGCGTTTCCGAGTGCCACAATTCTGTCGGAATTCTCTGGAACGGGGCTTAGCCTGGTTGGAGAATTGCGTTCGCCTGGGCTGGCTCAAGCCAATCGTGATCCATTGTTATCGTTGGCTTGAGCAGATGGCGAAGAATCACGTCGATGAATCGGCCCGCTCATGCATTTCGATTGGAATTCGAGCCGTCATCCAGTTTTGCAAACGTTCGCGTCACGTGACTTTCGTCGCTGGGAAGGGGATATCCTGCTCATGACTTTGATCAAACCGTTGCGCCGCCGGCTCGCCTGGGTCTGCGGAGTCGCCTTCGTCCTGGGATGTTCGAGCTCTGAACCGAGCCAGAGCCCGTGGGAGGTTGATCCCGCCAAACTGGTGCCAGCCAAAGGGGTTGTCACTCTCGATGGCAAGCCTCTGGCCAAGGCGGTCGTGGCCTTTATGACCTCCTCGGGGATGTCCAGTGTGGGAGAGACAAATGCGGAGGGCCAGTACGTGGTGGAATCGGCTGGGCACAAAGGGATTTTGCCGGGGGACTATAAGGTTTCGGTGAGCTACCTGGTCTCGCCTGAAGGCGAGCCGCAAGGACTTGGAGTCCGCTCCTCAATGCAACCGTCGTCCACAATGGTGTCCGCCGTGGAGAAGTTGCCGCCTGAGTACTCCGACCTGAAGCAGACCAAGCTTTCGGCCCGGGTCGACACTTCTGGGGGAACCTTCGATTTTAATCTCGTGTCCCCGGTTGCGGATCTCGCGACACCCAAAGCGAAAGCTGCGGAATCGGGGACGGAAGAAGCCAAAGCCGAGGAGGCCTCGCCGTCGACTCATCCGTAAGGAGTATGAGTCCGAGACTCTTGATGAAATCGGGCCAAGGGAGAGAGGGAGGAAGGGCGGAGGGCGAGTCGGTTGGAGTTCACCGTCGATGCGTTCGAGGTCTCGCCGCCCTTTCGTGATGATCCTCCGCCTCCCTCTCCTCTACAATCCTGCCTCCTTGATTGCATGCTTAGGTACTTGTTGGCAGCCACGCTTGTCTGTGCGATGAGGTCGCCTTGGCTCCCGTGAGGAGACTGTTCGGTGCTGAATCCTTTGAGAATTTCTCGTGCCCGCCGCCCACGAGAAATTCTGGGATAGGACGTGGGTTAAGTGCAAGCGTGTTTGCGGCAAAGGCCTGATTTTCAAGGGTCAGGCTTGGTGATAATAAGAGTTGCATTTGTGGGGTAATGGTCATTGATGGCGTGGAAAAGGTTGAGCGAACGGGACTCTACCCGCGGGAAGGCGGGTCTTTTTGGTGGAGTCGGGTCATTTTTGGCTCGCTCGGGCGATGCGTATTTGTCGATTGCAAACATTGTGGAATTTGGAATATTTTGCATTGCAATGTGGGAGGATTGATTTAGACTTATCACGACGGTGCCATTGAAACGATTAGAGTTGGCCGTAGCCTAAATACGTTGGTGCCTCAGTCGTCGGGCGACAATCTTCCCCAGGCCGCTCTGGTCGTCGGGTGTCAATCCTCTTGATTGGCGAGTCGGGTTCGACGACGGTTCGATTTGACAGTCGGCACATTTCTGCATTCTTCACATTTCTCTTTTTTTTGAAGGATGTTTTGCTATGCGCTTGCGTCGAGGATTCACGCTGATTGAACTCTTGGTCGTGATCGCGATCATCGCGGTCTTGATCGCTCTGTTGTTGCCGGCCGTTCAGGCCGCTCGCGAAGCGGCTCGCCGATCACAGTGCGTCAACAATTTGAAGCAAATGGGCTTGGCGATGATGAATTAAGAGAGCGCCAACGGCGGCTTTCCGCCAGCGAAGATCTATTCCGCGGGCGTCACAGGCGTTCCGGCCAACGACCCCGCGGCGGTCGGCCGGGTGCTGAATACCACCGCGTTTACGATGATTTTGGGCTCGATGGAGCAGACGTCCCTCCTGAACGCTTACAACTTCTCGGTTCCTTCGTGCTCGGCAATCAATCAGGCGCCGAACATGACTCCGGTCGGTGGTGCCACGGCCTACCTGGCGAACACCACGACCACATGCAGCGTGGTCGCCACGTTCCTTTGTCCATCCGACATGACGCCGACACCCTACACGAACGCGCCCAACACGCCTGGGCCTTACCCGGGTAATAATGCCGCGCGTTGTAGCTATCTGTTGCCTTGCACCCGCTGGTATGATGCCTACAATCCTGGTTACATGCAGGCAACATACGGAGGTCGACCGGCTCAGGAAGCAATCTTCTCAGGGAGCGACTGGTCGACCTCGCTGGCAAGCATCAAGGATGGTACGAGTAATACCTGCCTGATTCTTGAGTCCCGGCTCGAGAAGACTGCGGTCCAGTACGGCGGATATTGGGGACAGGGGCTCTGGACGTCCACGCACGCGATCGTTTACGACTCGAACCCAGGGAATACGATCGCCTACTCGACGAACTGGACGTCGACGATGCCCAACGGGTCTGCGACGCTCGCGCAACTGGCGGTCAATCCCCGGAGGCTCGGTTATGCCTGGTCGATCGGGAGCACGCACTCGGGTGGCATCAATGCAGGTTTCGCCGATGGAAGCGTCCGCTTTATCAAGACGTCGATCAATCCCGTCACATGGTTTTCGATCCAGACGTCTCACAACGGTGAAGTGGTCAGCTCAGACTCCTACTGAGCGAATTTCCTGACGGAGCTTCATTTCTCACTGTTGGCGCAACAGACAACCACCTCTGGAATCGACGGGGGTGGTTGTCTAGTGCTTCCTGTCCCCAATCAATCATTAGGTTGTGTGATGATGAAGATAAGACACTGCACCGTGGCCGCAGCGATGGTCGCGGGCCTGATCGCGGGCTGTGGGGGGTCGGGGCCCAGGCTCGTTTCGGTCAAAGGCACCGTGACGCTTGATGGGAAGCCGCTCGAGGGAGCCGTGATCGCGTTCCACCCCGATCCGTCCAATAAAGACGGCCAGCCCGGTGAGGATATCACGGGTGAGTCAGGGAACTACATGGTCTCGACGAAGGGACGCTTCGGGCTCGTCCCGGGGAAATATCATGTGTCTGTGACGAAGATGGAGGTTGCCGCCGCCAATCTGAGTGCGGATTTCAAGGACGACCCCAATAGTGTTCGGCACGAAATTTGCGACATCTCCACCCAGGCCAATCTTGCCCTCAAGGGCCGAAAACGGGGATTTCGCAAGGACTTTCGGCACAGAATTTGCGCCTTCTCCACTCAAGTGCATCTTGCCGTCATTTTGGCAGGGCCTTGGGAATGGCAAAACGCTCAGCAAAACCTCTGAAACCCCGAGATTTCCAGGGGTTGAAGTACGTCGAGCGGTTACTGCCGCTGCTCGACCAACTCCACGATGTCGGCTGCCAACGCGACAGGTCCGGTAATCGCAGCCTGCATTACGATCAGTATTGCATGCTCGTCTTACTCTTCCTCTTCAACCCAGTCCTCCGTTCCTTGCGCTCCTTGCAACAGGCGAGCACACTCAACAACGTGCAGCGCAAGCTCGGCTGCGCCCGGGCCTCGTTGGGGTCGCTCTCCGAGGCCGTCGAGGTCTTCGAACCCGAGCGGCTGCGCGGCATCATCGAGTCCCTCGCCGCCGAAGTGAAGCCCGTCCGCGACGTGCGCGGCGGCCACCTCGCCCATGCCCTGACGGCCGTCGATGGCAGCGTGGTCAAGACGCTCAAGACCATCGCCGAGGCCGCCTTCATGAACGACAAGAACGGCGGCTCTCACAGCGGCTGGCGACTCCACACCCACTTCGCCATCGACCGCCACGTCCCCACCCGGATCGAGGTCAGCGCCGCTGCCAACAGTGGCCATAACGACGAGAAGAACCGACTCCGCGCCGCCTTGCAGTCCGACCACTGCTACGTCCTGGACCGTTGGTATGCCCAGTTCACCCTCTGGAACGACATCGTGGCCGCGGGGAGCAGCTATGTTTGCCGCATCCGCGACAACAGCAACCTCAATGCGGTCATCGAAGAGCGCCCGGTCTCGGCGACAGCCGCGGCTGCCGACGTCCTCCGCGACTTCATCGTGGACCTCGGCGCCGCCAAGAAGCCCGACGAGCGGCCGGCCCATCGGGTGCGGGTGATTCTGGTGAAAACGACGCCCCACACCAAGCGTGGGGGCCGCAAAGGGGGCACGGCCGGTCCTCCCAGCGACGGCGTGCTGCGGATCGCCACGAACCTCCTGGATGTTCCCGCCGAGGTGATCGCTGACATCTACCGACACAGGTGGACAATTGAACTCTTCTTTAGATTTTTCAAGCACGTGCTCGGCTGTCGCCACCTGCTGAGTACGCATCCCAAGGGGATCGAGATCCAGGCGTACTGCGCGATCATCGCGTGTCTGCTGATCAGCCTGTGGACGGGCCGCAAGCCGACGCTCCGGTCTTACGAGATGATCTGTCTGTACTTCGCAGGCTGGGCGAGCCTTGAGGAACTCTTGGACCATATTAGTAAATTAAAATCTGAAGAGACGTAGTGCCCGCGGCTCGACTCCCAAGTCCGCGGTGTTCGCTGCTGCGCGGTGGTTTGTAGTTCACCCGAGTCGTCGGCTCGCCCCAGGTCACCGAGAACGTCCCGCACGCCTCTGCGGGGCGGCCGTGTCGGCCAGGCTTCCTCGCTTCAGGAAGACAGGGAGCTCACGCTCCCCGCTCGCCTGGGAGGCGAGCATGCGCTGGCCTGGTGGCTGGTTTCGCTTGTGCGAAAGGCAAGTGGGGAGCGTGAGCTCCCTGTCCCTCCCCCAGCAAAGCCGAAAGCTCGTGCCCACTGGGGCCGCAGGTCCCCCGCCCGCCCCACAGGGTCGTGTGAAACGCTCTGAGGGGGAGTTCCCCGGGTTGCCGGCTTGCCGTTGCTCGGATCGCCCCCCCCCACAGCAAACGGAGTGCCGAACACTATTGGGACGACCCGTATATGGCCCAGCTTTCCGCGACCGATGCTGCAGGTCGTTCCGGTAAGAAGAAGGACAAAGGGCAGATCGAAGGGACATTCGAACGCGAGGTTCCCCCGGAGGGAGGCCAGCAAGACTTCGACGTCAAATCCGCAGCGGCGTCGAAGTGAGTTGGAATTGACCAGGTTCCTCACGGGACTCGATTCGATTCGACTCGCCGGCCCGTCCCACCATGGCGACCTGATTGAAGCAGGTCGCCATGTTCCTTGGCTGCCTGTTGCTTGGCACGTCTTAAGAACCCGGATCGACCTGCACTCTCTCAACGAGTTTTACGGTTCGTTGACTCGCCATCACCCTGGGCGCGAAACAGCACAGGGTCGATGGTGAAGTGATTCAGCCTGGTCTTGCCCACGGTGAGGCGACCGACACGGCGGTGTTCCCACAGGGCGTGGAACCATTCACGGGTGCCGGAACCGAACGAGGCCTGTCCGGCGTCCGCTTGAATCCTACTTTCTCCAGGTCCATGCTCCCGAGGACTCCTCGCAAGGCTGGGCGCTCGTCGCCGCGCGATTCTGGCTAGAGCGGTTCCCGACCGGCTGGCGCACGGAAAAAGACTGCCATACTGGTTTTGAGACGGGGAGCTGAGCGCGTACCTTCATCGGCCTCGCCGAATGGCGAGGTTGCAGGAGACATTTGACCAGGCAACCGCTGGGTCAAGGGACCACCTCTGCCGTGCGTACTGATCACGCTTCGCCATACTGGTTCATCAGGGGAGCGACCCCACGCTGCCGTATCAGGCGTTCGGTGATCCGACAGAGCGCCACGCTTTATTGCCAAGGCTTTCAAACAGCCACGGGGACAGAAGGCGTTGTTCGGCTCCCTTGGCCCTCGCGGTCACGTGAGGTCGGCCTCCCCCTTCGACTGCGATTCTACCATCGGCACCCCCAGTCTGAGCAACACTTCGGGAAGGATCTCACCCAGCCGATACGGCCCGGATCGGCGTCGGCTCGGAACCTGGGTCATCGCGGCCTTCAGCGGCACGGCTTCCGCGCCGCGCTCGGCGAGCGGGATCCACCCCGCGGCGGCGCCCAGGTCGCGCAGGACCTGATCCATTGCTGTTTCATGTTCAACATAAAACGTGCTCAATTTCTCAATAATATAATGCCTTTCGCGACAGCTCGGATGGCGGAACACCTGCCTTCCGGCCACCATCCGGTAGGCGATTCGGCAGAACCGCTTCGCGGCCCGCACGCACATGAGACGGCGATTCACGCCCGCCTGGTTCCAGCCGGCGTACAACCCTCGGAAATACGAGTTGCACTGCAGCAGGTTGTCCGCGATCTGAAGGATCGCGTACCGCAAGGCGTGATTGGCCTGATGGACCAAGGGACCGTTGCAGCGATCGACCGTGTCGCTCTGGTCGCGTGCCGGGAACAGTCCCGCGCGGCCCGTGATCGCCCGGTCGCTGGGGTAGTTCTCGATCGGCCCCATCTCGCCGGCGAACTCGGCGGCGCTGACCACGTTGATCCCGGGGATGCTCATCAGGAGCACGTAGGGAGTCTGCACCAACTGCGCCGCCAGGTCGCGTTCCAGGGACCGGATCGTCCGCAGCCGGGCGAGACGCTCATCATCCAGGATCGTGAAGATTTTATGGTGAACACCTGAAAGTTCAGTTCCATTGTGAGTCTGCTCGGCCCAGGCCAGGATCCGCGTCAGGCTGCGGCGTTGATAACGCACCGACTGGGCCTTGAGGATCGCTGCCAATCCCTCCAGGCCGAGGGCCCGGATCTCCTGGGCCGAGCCGACTTGTCGGGCGATCACGCGGGCGGGTTCGTGGTCGAAGAGGTTGCCGACCGCCGCGGAGAGGCCGGGCAGCAGGGCGTCGAGCTCGACATGGATCTGATTGCGGAGCGTGGCGTTCTTCCGCACGAGATCGCGACGATGCCGTTCAATAAGTTGCAATTCTTGATATGTTCTGTTTCGCTTTGGTTCGATCAACCCGAAGCCGTTGACGGCGGCGCGATGGATGGCGTTCAGGTCGGTGTCGTCGGTCTTGTTCTGGGGATCGGCGGGGAGGCGGAATTGCTTGCTGGTCAGGGGATGGACGATCCGGGTCTCGAACCCGGCGGCGGTGAAGGCGCGCTGGATGGGCCGGTGATAGACGCCGGTTTGCTCGATGGCGATGATGACGTCGCGAAGGTCGTGAGTGGTGATCGCTTGGCGGAGCGCGGCGATGGCGTTCTCGAACCCCAGACGGGAGTGTTCGACGGTGGTGGGAGGGACAAGGATGCGGCCGTAGAAGTCGGCGAGCATCCCCTTGGAGCGGGCCTTGGCACAATCGAAGGCGACGATGCCGAAGTGCTCCGGGCCGACCTTGAGGCCCCTGGGATGAAGGACCCCGGAGGGCTTGGCGACCGAGGTGAGGCGATGGGGACGGCGGGTTCTTCGCGGGGTTGCAGTGGTCATACGGACACCTCCACGGGATCGGAACGGGAAGGTCCCAAAACCGTAGAGTAGTCCGGAGGACTGGGAGAGAAGAGTTCTCTCTCAGATTAAACCTACATACCAGGGGACAAGCACCCGGCCTCCAAAGCGTTCGGCGAGATTCAAGGGCTCAGGGGCCGGGAGCCGGTCCCCATTTTCCTCCGCTGTGCGCAATGCAAAGGAAAACCGCTCTAAACGGAACTCCCCGCGAGCCAGCCGGTGCTCCAGGCCGCCTGGAAGTTGTAGCCGCCGATCAGGCCGTCGATGTCGAGGACCTCGCCGGCGAAATGGAGTCCGGGACAGAGCTTGCTTTCCAGGGTATCGGCCTCGACTTCGTCGAGAGCGACACCGCCGGAAGTGACCTCTGCCTTGGCGAATCCGAGTGTTCCCGCGACTGGTAAACGCAGGCCCTTTAAACCGGTCAACAAGCGGTGCCGCTCGTCGCGCGATAAGTCGGGACCCATTCGGTCGGCTGCGATCCCGGTCGCGGCCAGGATCGCCTCTGCCAGTCGGCGCGGGATTGCGGGTGGGAGGAGTCCGACCACCTGGCGGCGTCCCGCGCGGCAGACCGACTGAAGCTGCTGGTCGAGGGCGTCACGTTTATCGGCGGGCAGGAAGTCGAGAACGAGGTCGAGGACCTCGGGACCCTGATGCCGTGCGACCGCGCGGCTCACATCAAGGATGGCCGGACCCGTCAGGCCGAAGTGGGCGAACAGGACCGCTTCTCTACGCTCGAGCAAGACCGGACCGGTAGGCCCTTGGATTCTTGCGAGGGCGTCGGGGATCGTGATCCCTTTCAACTCGGGGACCCAGCGATCGGTCACTCGAATCGGGACGAGCGCTGGCTTCGGCTCGACGATGGTATGGCCGAAGCGACGTGCGATGGCATAGCCGTCGCCGGTGGTGCCGCAACCGGGAAACGACTGGCCGCCCACCGCCAAGATCACCCGGCGCGCGGTGACGGTCGAATCCGCGAGCCGAATAGCAAAGCCCTCGCCCAACGACTCGACCCCGAGCGCGGGGCTGTCACAGCGAACCACCGCGGGCGATCGCCCGAGTCGTTGAAGCAGGGCGTGCAAGACGTCGGCCGCCCGATCGGAGACGGGAAAGACTTTGCCGTTTCCCTCGACCTTGGTGGCGATCCCCTCACTCTCGAAGAGTGCGATCGTCCGCTCGACACTCAGGGCCCGGAGCGAAGGACCGAGGAATCGCCCCCCCGCTCCAAACGCCTGCTGAATGCTCTGGGCGCCGCGGGCCTCATGCGGATCATAGGCCGGATCGATCGGCCCGGAGATCACCTGCAAGTTTCTCACGCCACGCGCATTGGTGATGTTGCAGCGCGTCCCTCCCGACATCAGGATTTTCACACCGGGGCGGCGATTCTTCTCGAGCAAGAGAATCCGCCGCCCCAGCTCGGCCGCGCGAATCGCGGCGATCAAGCCGGCAGCCCCGGCACCGAGGATGACCGCATCTACGTCAAAGGAAAGCGAGGCGTCGTCCATTTGGCATCCTATTTGCCCCGAGTGGATCATATCCCCCCAGGCTCATTCAATCAGCGGTTCTCTGCGAACCTTGGGGTCGAGTCGATGAAAGACAGTGAGAGGCAAGCGCCGGTGACCGCGACTTTGACCAACACGCCGACTCCGAACTCTCGCCATGACCTGTTTACGCGCGTGTCGGGCTGGACGATCCGGATCACGGGGGGGCGGTGGGCATTCCTCACCGCGTTTGGAGTCGTCATTGTATGGGCAGCTTCTGGCCCATTCTTCCATTATTCCGAAAACTGGCAGCTCATCATCAACACAGGCACGACGATTGTGACCTTTTTGATGGTCTTTCTCATTCAAGGAGCCCAGAATCGGGAGTCGAAAGCGATCCACTTGAAGCTCGACGAGCTGATCATGGGGGTCAATCGTGCCCGCAACGAGCTCGTGAATATCGAAACATTGACAGACGAGCAACTCGAGGCGCTCTCGGGGCGATATCGCGAGGTGGCACAACAGTATCAGCACAAGTTGACGGAATGCTTCCCGGCCGAAGTGTGTGATGAGCTGCCCGTCGACAAGAACAACCGTGAGACTCACATGACCGTGAAATAACCGAAAAAAAAGAGTCTGTCGCGAGGAAACCGGGCCGTCTGTCTGCCCCGGAGGCCGAAATTCGCGGGAGAAACTCGTTCCCACGCAGAGCGTGGGAAATGAGATCCCGGTATCCTTGCTACAGTCTCAAAATAAAGGGGGGGGGAGGAAGCGAACCTTTCAGTCCTCGGTGAGAAATCTCGCGATTCGATCAATAATTTTGGAATTGTCGGGAATCCAGACGTGAGCGGTTCGCTGTTCTGGGCCGGTCGGCTCAATCCGGATCATCCAGGCATTCAACGGGAGTCGATCGAGGACGAGATCGGCCCACTCGACCAGGCAAACTCCGTCTCCCGCGAAATAGTCCGAAACTCCCAGATTTTCGAACTCGTCCGCGTCCGGCAGTCGGTAGGCATCGAAGTGATAGACCGGGATCCGCCCTTCGTATTCGTGGATCAACACGAAGGTGGGGCTGGCGATGCATGTCGGGTCGACGTCGAGCGCTTCGGCCAGCGCACGCGTGAAACGCGTTTTGCCCGCGCCGAGCGGTCCGACCAGGCCGATCACCACCCCGGGGCTGACCACCTCCGCCAGCGCACGGCCGAGCTGGTCGGTGTCCTGCTCGGATGCGAGCTGGATCGTCAAACCTTGGGCGGTACGTTCGATGTTCATGGAAACAATCATCGCTGTTGAGAAGTTGGCTCGATCCGCCAATCGCGTTATCCATTTTATTGTTGGAGGTGGTCAAACCCTCGGGCATCGATCGCGATGAGCTGGCCATCCCGGGTGCGGAGCCAAAGTCCCGGTTCGGCCCGGATTTGACCGACGCGGTGGATGGTGGCCGGGCTCGGAGGAGCGTTGATGAGTCGAGTCGCGTCTTCGGGAGCGACCACGACGCAAAGTTCAAAGTCCTCTCCATCGTTGAGCGCATGGTCGAGTGGTGAGCGTCCATCGTCGAGGCTTTGATTCACCGCGTCAGGGTGGATTGGGATCGCGTCGGCGTCGAGGATCGCTCCCAGGCCGCCACTCTCCTCGAGAATATGTCCGAGGTCGGACGCGAGGCCGTCGGAGATGTCGATCATCGCGTGCAGCGGAACGGCCTGGTGGAGCGCCAACGCTTCGAGGAGCCTGGGCTGAGGACGGAGGTGCCTTCCCGACTGGAGGCTGCCGCCGAGTGGTCCGGTCACGACGATCGCGTCCCCCGGGATCGCCCCGGATCGTCGCACCGCGCCTTTTGCGGTGGTCTCGCCGAGGACCGTGATGCTGATGACGAGCGGTCCGTCCCAGGCATTCGTGTCGCCGCCGACGAGGTCGACTCCATAGCGTTCGGCCAACGGGGCCATTCCGGAATGGATCCCTTGCGCGAGCGCGACCGCGTGGGCCTTGGGCAAGGCGACCGCCACGACTGCCGCGACCGGGACGCCCGCCATCGCCGCGATGTCGGACAGGTTCACGCCGAGCGCCTTGAACCCGACAGCCTCCGGGCCGTCGTGGTCGAGGCGAAAGTGCCGCCCGTCCATCAGCATGTCGGTCGTGACGAGCCAGTTCGCGTCCGGTGAGGGCCGCAGGATGGCGCAGTCGTCGCCGATGCCGAGAACCGTGGTTCGGCCGACTCCTGACCGGCGACGAATCCAGTCGATCAGGGAGAATTCCCCGGTCGGAGGGGCCGGGTTGAGCGGATCGGTCACGTGGCACGTCTCCGACCGGCGAGGAACGCCCGCATCGCCTGTTCGGCGGCCCGCTCGAGGAGGGGTTCGCCTTGGGCGATCGCATCGTCGAGCGCGATCGGGGCAGGACAGAGGCTGAAGTAGGCGTCGATGCCTTGATCGAGGACCGCCTCGGCTCCTGGCCCGATCGAGCCCGCCAGGGCGATCGTGGGGCAGCCCAGCGATCGCGCCAGCCGCGCCACCCCGACCGCCGTTTTGCCGAAGGCGCTCGAGGCATCGATGGCCCCCTCGCCGGTCAGGCAGAGGTCGGCCTCTTTGAGTCGGGCTTCGAGTCCCACCGCGCGAATCACGAGCGCGATCCCGGGCTCCAGCTTCCCCGCGGTGAAGGCGACGAGCCCGCCCCCCAAGCCGCCGGCCGCGCCTGCGCCCGGGAGGTCGCGGATCGAGCAATGCAAGTCGCGTTCGATGATCCGCGCGAAGTGGCCGAGGTTTTGATCCAAAACCGCAACCATGTCCGCGTCGGCCCCTTTCTGAGGGCCGTAGATGGCGGAGGCACCGTGGGGGCCGCAGAGGGGATTGTCCACGTCGCAAGCGACTGCGATTTCGACGTCGTCGAGCTTTCGATTGCGCAGGCTGGCATCGATCCGCTCGAGACGGTTCAACGAGCCGCCGCCGGATTCGATCTCGCGATTCGCCGCATCGAGCAGGCGATAACCGATGGCCTGGGCGAGCCCAGCGCCGCCGTCGTTGGTTGCGCTCCCGCCGATGCCCACAATGATTCGCCGGGCGCCGGCGGCGACTGCGGCGAGGATCAGCTCGCCGGTTCCTCGGGTTGAGCTTCGCAACGGGTCGCGCGAATCGCGCGGGATGAGGACCAGGCCCGAAGCCGAGGCCATCTCAACGACGGCCGTGGATCCATCACCGAGTAATCCGAACCGTGCCGTGACGGGGGAACCGAGTGGGCCCGTGACCACGGCCTCACGAAACGACCCGTGGGTTGCCTCCACAAGGGCATCCACGGTCCCTTCGCCGCCATCGGCCATGGGGACAGGGTCGATCAACGCCTGAGGGCATGCCTTAGCGATCCCGCGTGCCATCGCTCGGGCGGCCGCGAGGGCGGACAGGCTACCTTTAAATTTATCGGGGGCTACCACGACCCGCATCGGTTCGTCCGCTCGGTCTTGTTGAATCTCGATCTCGTGGAATTCGCGAGAATCACCACGATACCGGAAACGACACGGGGACTCCAACCTACTTGACCCCAACTCGGGATCGACGGGCCAGTACCAGACTCTCGAAAAAAAAATGACTTGGTGGAGCGACGCTTGCAAGCTGTAACGGCGTAGGAGAGTGCGCCGGACATTGGTTTTGCGTCAGGCCACGTCCGCGTTCAGCGATGGCTCGTGTTCATGCGCCGGCTCTTGATCTTCATCGAGGTCAAGGTCGAAGTCGAATGCGAGATCCAGCTCGAGCGGGACGATTTCTTCGCGGTAGACGGTCACGTCGTTGGGGGCTTCGATGCCGATCCGGACCGAGTTACGATCGATCTTCACGATCGTGATCCGGACGTCCTGCCCCACCTTGACCCGTTGACCGAGCTTCCTGCTCAGTACCAACATGGCTCACTCCTCCCTGAGGAACTTCAGAAACTGGAAAGCCGAAGTTGACTGGCCACAACGAGAGAGATGTGATTGCACCTGCCATGCCAAATTTGACGGTTCTCCCGATTGAAAGAATGGGAGAAAGTTGCAAGCTATGATTGGCTCATGGGTTGGATCTTTGTAAAGGATCGTAGGGTCATTGTTCGGACGGCTGTCTGTGTAAAAGTGTCCGTCCTGATTGTAAGTTTTTCCTTCAGACTTGAGCGAAATCGACCAAAGAGATGCCCAGATTCGTGTCGTTCGTTCCAATCATGACGTTGTTCGGGAGCGCCGAGTGAAGTTTCGACTGTCGGAAACCGGACGGACCACGACGATCGCAGTCGGCTTGCTCTGCCTCGGGATTGCCGCCTGGCTTTGGCCGATCGGGTTCGGCGGGCAGATGCCGGTTGGGGGGGATGTCACCCAGTTTTCGCTTGGGCTGATGGCCGTGCTTCGGGATGCCATTCGATCCGCCCGGCTCCCGGTCTGGAACGACCGTTGGGGGTACGGCTTTCCCGGTCTGGCGGAGAGCCAGATGGGGGTCTACTACCCGCCCCACTGGGTGCTCTACGGACTCTTCCCGCTCGAAGCGGCGTACACCGCGAGCCTGGTCTTTCACACCTTGTTTGGCGGCCTGGGAACATACTGGGCCGCGCGTCGGTTCGGCGCGTCGCCCGTCGGGTCGGCTTTCGCCGGGTTCGCCTGGTGCTCGTCGGGGTTCTTCCTCATCCATCTGCCGCACCAGTGGGGGTACACCGTTGGCGCCTGGATGCCCTGGGCCTGGGGGCTCGCCTGGCTCATAGTCCGGGGCCAAGGGACCTGGCGCACCCCGTTCGTCCTGGCCCTCGTTCTGACCTTGCAGATTCTTCCTGGCCATTTCCAGTTGGCCTTCTACACGGAGGTCGGCGTGATCGTGCTCACGCTGGCCGGGGTTTCCCGAGGTCCGAGGGCCTGGCAGGGGCCTCTGACAGTCGCGGTCGCATTGCTGGCGGTTGCCCCCTTGGCGGCGCTCCAGGTGATTCCGACCGCCCGCCTGGCGCATCTTGCCGCGGCCGCGCGCGACTTCGAGTATCTCTCCGGGTTTTCCGCCACGCCGCTTCACCTGGTGAGTTTTGTGGCGCCGGGGCTCTTTCATCGCTCCCCGCTCTGGCGTCCGCTTGCCTGGGATCCGTTTCATACGTCGCCGGAGGAGTATCTCGGCTACATCGGGCTTGTCCCGCTTTATCTCGCCTTGGTGGCGATCCTCCGTGGCTTTCGCCGCGATCCGGCGGCCAGGGCCTTGGCCTTGCTGGTGCTCGTGACGGCCCTCCTGAGCTTTGGTCCTTACGTGCCAGGTTTTCGGCTCTTGATCCGAGTCCCCGGCTTCTCGTTCTTTCGGGCGTCGGCGCGCTGGTCGCTGGCGACCGGACTGGCACTCTCCCTGTTGGCGGGAAAAGGGTTCGATCTTTGGCAAGGGTGGCGTCGCACTCGGATGACTCTCGCCGGGTTTGCCGGCATGGCCGTGGTGGCCCCCTTGTTGGTGCTGCTGGTGCTGGAACTTGCGCTGGCGAGTCCCACGCAGCCAGCAGGAGGTTCGGGAATCGCCGCGACGGTCAGTCGGACACTGAACTCGTTCTCGGTGGCCCGTGTCTTCGCACGAGAAGGGGGCGACGATCCACTCGGTCGACCTGCCGCGACTTCCTCCTCCCTGGAAACGATGAGGAGGCTCGCCCGAACGCCGCAGGACGATCTTCGGATCCAGGCGACGCTCGCGCGGCAGAACCGACCTTGGCGGAGCGCCTCGGATCGTACGTTTGAAAAACAACGGTTTTCGATCTATCGCCAGGAACTGGGGGTGTCATCGATCCTCGTCGTTGCGTTACTTGCGATCGCTCCGTTTGCGGGGCGAACGCGGTTTTTCGCAACGGCGCTTGTCGGTTTGACCGCGCTCGATCTTTGTCTTGCGGGGCGTCATCGCTTGACGGACCTGGGACCGATCCGACCCTTGGTGGACCAGAGTCCCGTGCTTGCAAACCTCGCTACGAAACGGCCGGGGAGTCGAACGGCCGACACGCTACGGAACATGCCGATGGTCGCCGGCGCGGCGCCGATCCTCGCGTACCGCACGCTCGACCTGCCCTGCATGGCGGAACTGACCGGTGTGGCGGTCTCGCCCCTGGGACTTCCCGGGCGGGACCCAGCGATCGCCGAGGCGTTGCGGATCAGCGGTGTCTCCACGCGGATCCTCGACCCGTTCGAGACGCGCCAATGGCAGAACTCTTCCCTCAGCCTGCCGGGATGGGACGTCCAGGAGACCGTGCAGGATGCCACGCTCGCCGGCTGGCTCTACTCCGACGCCTGGGTCGCCCAGCAAGGCCCGCGCGCCACTCACTTTTCGCTCTTGCGTCCCCGGCACGCGCCGGCGGTTGCCTGGCTCATCCCCTTGACGACCGAGCGAAAAGCGGAGATCCTAAAATCCCGCACGAGTCAGACGGAGCAAGTTTTTCACACGCTTCGTGACGCCACTCCTCTACCGGCCGAACGAGTGAGCCCAACGCAGGTCAATCTCACCATCGACGTGGCCGGGCCCGCGGTCGTGATCGTCTCGCAACTGGCCGACCCGCAGTGGCGTGCCCGCTGGGTCGGCCCCGAGGGGGAGCGAGACGCGCCCATCAGGCCGATCTTCACGGCGAAAGACGACGTGGGCTGGCAGGTGGTGGAGACACCCGACTCGGGGCGCTGGACGTTGCGGATGAACTACGAGGCCCGGGATGTGCGAATCGGCCTGATCGTCTCGACGATCGCCTGGGCGGTCCTTTTTCTGATTTATTTTCTCACTTCTCGAATTGTGAAACGAACGAAGGGTCACTCATGAAGACGGGCGTGGCGATTGTCGGTGCCTCGGGATATGCGTCGCGGGAACTAATCCGCATTCTTTTGAATCACCCGGGCGCGGAGATCCGGGTGGCGACCTCGCGCCAGGACGAGTCGCCCCGGGTCGATGCGCTGCACCCGAGCCTGGCGGGTCGGATCGACCTTGCCTGCGAGCCGTTCGATGCGGATCGGCTGGCGGAACGCGCTCGCGTGGCCTTTCTCGCGCTGCCGCACACGGCGAGCATGGCGGTCGTCGCGTCGCTCCGTGAGCGCGACGTCCGGGTCATCGACCTGAGCGCGGATTATCGGCTGACCGATGCGCAAGTCTATGCCGATTGGTACGGCCACCCCCACACCGATTCCGCCGGTCTGAAAGAGGCCGTGTACGGGCTCCCCGAACTCTATCGCGCGTCGATCCCACCGGCCGGTCTGATCGCCAACCCGGGCTGTTATACCTCGACGAGTATTCTGGCGCTGGCGCCTCTGATTCGTGAGAACCTCGTTGAGCGGACCGGGATCGTGATCGACGCCAAGAGCGGAGTCTCGGGCGCGGGCCGGTCGCCGAAGTTGTCCACCCATTACCCGAATGCAACGAGAGTTTTTCCGCCTACAGCGTCGGCAAGCACCGCCACACACCCGAGATCGACCAGGTCCTCAGCGATGTCGGCCGCGCCCAGGGTGATCCGGTCGAAGTCATCTTCACCCCGCACCTGGTCCCGATGGATCGCGGTATCTTCGCCACGATCTACGCGACCCCCCGAGGGCCAGTCGTCGAGCACGACCTGCTCGACCTCTATCGGTCGTTCTACGAGCAAAGCCCGTTCGTCCGGGTCGTGAGCCACCTTCCCGCGACCAAGGATTCGGCGTTCACCAATTATTGTGATATCACCGTACGAGTGGTGCGAGGCAAGGTCGTGGTCCTGGCCTGTCTCGATAACCTGCTCAAAGGCGCGTCCGGTGTCGCCGTCCAGAACTTCAACCTGATGTTCGGGCATCCGGAGACCACGGGACTCGCACTCTAAAGCGATTCCGGCGGTGGGCTGCTGGTGAGGTTAGAAAGCACGAAACTGCACGGGCCAACTCTCCGAGGCTTGGCCCGTGCATGGGGCGACTCATCGAGATGAATCGAGTCTTCGATTTCGATGCGGTGCGTCGCTCCACTCAATCATTTGGTGGCCTTAGTTCAAGTTTCGCATAAACAGGGACGGATCGGGAGCGGCCCGAGGCCTGTTATCGACCCCGGCGACCCCTTGATCAAGTGCGAGTGAGGGCCGAAATCTCCGGCCGATGTCGGCTCAGCCCGCGCGGCTGAGAAACTCGGTGAGCTGCGCAATCCAGGCTTTTAGGTCATACCGGTTGGATAGCGCTCCCTCGGTTTTCTCCTCATAGCTGACCCGCCTCAAGGTCGTCAGCAGGTCGGCAAACGAGGCCTCTTGCTTCTTCGGATACCACGGGCGGACCGGAAAACGAAGAAATCGATGACCGGTCTGGTGGAACCAAACCACCACCAAGCTGTAGAGAAACAACGCCATCGGCGCGGTTCGCTCGATGGCCTTGGGGAGGCGATTGGCGGGATCCTCGAGGCCGAGAAGTTGCTTGGTATTTTCAAAAGTACATTCGATTGCCCAACGGTACGAGTAGGCCGAGAGAATCTGCGGGACGGTCCAATCGAGCTTGGTGCAGTAGAACATCTGATCGGGACGTTTCCCCTGGAGGTCACGCACCAAGACGATCGTCAGGAGTCGGTCCTTGCCGGCCTTGTAGTAGAGGGCCTGGATCGTCTTGACCGCCAAGCTGGCATGGAGCCCGAACTGGTCAAAGTCGTGTGGGGTCCAGGGTTGATTCGCATCCTCGGCCCACTCCTTCATGCCGGGGAGGCGCTGGCCTTTCTTGCGGGGCGCCCCTTTGGATTTCTCCTCCTTGGGAGGCGCTGGCTCATAGAGGGCCCCCTTGGGATGGACATGGCTAATGAGATGGACCGTGGGCGGAAGTTGGCCGAGGATGCTCTGGCCCCCATAGGCGCTGTCGCCGGTGATGACGATCTCGTCGTCGGGGAACCAGTCCGCCGCCAAGTGGATCAATTCCATCGCGAGTTCGGGGCGGGTGCGATGATTGGGATCGGGCTTTGCCTTTTTCTTTTTCTGGTTCTTTTTGCCCTTGGTTAAGCCTTGGCGGTTGACATAGAGCCGCATGGCGATGGGCAAGGCAAAGACTTTGGTCGGTGCCCAGAACGGGTGGACGACGATCAGGCAGAGGACGACCCAGTCGTGTCCCCAACTGACGAGAGCTTTGGCTCGACTGGAGATGAGTGGGTCGTAGTGCATGCCGGCGCCGTAGAGGGTGAGTCCGCGTTTTCGGCAGAGGGTGTCGTCGACGGCCCAGTAAAAAGTGGCGCCCGGTGCGAGGATGGAGACGACAAGCTTGGCCAGGGACATCGAGAAGTGATCGAGGTCCCAAGCGGCATGGCTGAAGAAGCGATGGAAGCGTGACCAATGTCCGATGCCAACCTGGCCGCTGGAGAAGATGAGTTCGGTAATATAGCGGTGGCGATTCGAGAGGATCCAGCCGGAGGCGATCAAGGTGAAGGTGTGGAAGGAGGGATTGGTGAAGACGGGTGTGAATTGCTGTAGCAAGAGGAGGAAGGAGGGTGTAAGTTCCATGGGTCGGCGTCCTGTGTCAGGGGAAATTGTTCGGTGTAAGGCCCAAACAATTTGCCAAAAACTGACAGAGACGCCGACGTTTTTTTTGGAGCCCTATTGAATCTACAAGTCGGAATTTGACATTTGGGAAAAGTGCGAAACTTGAACTTAGGAATAGGCCGGGAATAACTTCCCGTTTTCATGCTGGTTTGGGGAGAGCCCGGTAGTTCCATTTGGGCAGGACTTTGTCGAAGACAATTTTCATGCCCTCCTTGAATCCCTCGGCGCACTTCATGCCGGTCTGATACACCTTCTCAAGGATTCGCACTGCCACCTTCAAGCCCGTGGCAGTCTCGGTCTTGGAGATGTAGTACTGGACGGTCTCCAACGTTCGAAAGATCACCCCGCGGCAGGCCCGCGTCACGTGCGGGAAGAGGCGGTGCTCGATCGGGTTGTACTTCGAGCAGTACGGCGGGTAATGGGCGATTCGGATCTCGATGCCCAGCCGATTCGCCAACTTCTGAAGTTGCTCCTTGAATACATATCTCGACGCACTATTGCTACCTCCGCCGTCGCACAGCACCAGCAGTTTCTTTGCCCCGGGATAGGCCAACCGACCGTGGTATTCCCACCAAGCCGCAATGCTGTCACAGGCCAGTTCGCTGGTGTCGTGGCTGGTGTTGAGGTGGACGAATCCAAGGTTCCGCCCCACGTCGTAGATCCCGTGCGGGATCACAGTACCCGAGCCCATGCTCCCGAAGTCATGGTCGTTGACCACGATCGTTTCTTGAGTATCGATCACCCCGTCGCGTTGGAAATCGCCCAGCAATTCCTTCTTCTTCGTGTCGATGCTGATTACCGGCAAGCCGGCCTTCAAGTACCTCTTCTTGAGACGGGAGATATTCTCGAACTGGGCGTTGCGATCCGGGTGGCGCGGCCCCATCGTCTTCTTCTTCACCGCCTTCCGCCTGCGGTAACCATGCTTCCGGAGCAACTTCGAGACGATGTCGCGACTGACGCGTGTCCCCAATTCCTCCATCCGCTTGGCGATCTGGCGCCGCGACAAGTTGGTCCATTTCACTTCGAGTCGCATCGGGTCGCCCGCGGTGTGGTCCTCAAGGACCTTGTGAAAGTTCGCTTCGATGGCCGAGTCGACCTCGATCAACCGTTTCCGGCCGCCCCTTTTTTGCGAGTGCGGCCCGTGTCCAGGTCGTCCTCGCCTTCCAACTCCCCGAGGCCTAACCGGATCGTCTTCGGGTCGCACTCCAGGACACCCGCGATGTATTCGACCCCGCCGTGCCCCAACTTCGCGGCCTCGATCGCCGCATACCGCCGCCGGTCGTTCTCTTTCAACGAGCCGAAGAGCCGTTTCATCATCCGTTGGACTGTCGGTGTGTAGGCTTCCATGTGACCCTCCCGTATACTCCCTCCAAACATCTGGTCTGACATCCTAACCGATGCCAACCACGGAAGTTATCCCCGGCCTATTCCTTATCGCGGGGGATCCGAATCTCGTAAGTGACCACATTCGCGTCTTCACTCGGGTCGATCGCGATCACCGCATCGAACTGGCCAAGGGGGAGGTCCGTCCAGAGCAGCGGATCCGTGCTGATCGGTACGAATCCGATCGGGCCGCCGTGGTCGTTGGGGGTCTACTCGACGTGGTTCTCGCCGTCGGGGAAGGCCACCACCGGTTTACGATCCGCACGAGACTCGTCGCCAGGTCGGCACCGATGGCTGAAGCCGAGGACCCCTGGCCCGGACAGGACGGCTCCGAGAAACTGTCCCTGGTTGTTCGGACGTGCCTCGTAGAATGCCCCGCAGACGGTCCCTCCCTTGCTCGCACTCGCCACGTACCCCATCACGCCACGCGCAAAGGGTTTGAAAGTGATTGTGGTGTTCAAATGAACGCTGTCAAGACCTGGCCGTTTTTTTGCTGGATGAGCGTAGGGAACTCGTACCTCGACGCGTCCGGCGTCTCGTCCTCAAGGGGAATACTCAGCCTGCGGCGATGGGAACGACGACGCGATCGTTGCCCCTTGCCGTAGCGGCGAAATCCTCAATGTGACGGCTTGTCGATCGATGAACGATGCCCCTGATTGGGGGAGGATAGCCGTCTTGATAAAATCAAGACGTGTGACCGATCGGTATCGATCCTGGAGTGCCTGATTCTGGGCCCGTGGTAGGACGACTCGGGGCGGCGAAGTGTTTGCTTGAGAAGGAGGGATGATGAGTTACCGGCAATTTCTGTTCATTCTCTCGGGTTTGCTGGCTTACGGGGGGCTCGATCAATTGGGGCTTGCCCAAGCCCCCACGAAGACACCACCTGCCGCCAGCTCCGGTTCTGCGTCGAAATACCACGGCCGTGAATGGATCAAGCCGCCACCCGAGGGCCTTTTTCCTGAGGAAGGAACCCAGGATGTGGAGGACGCTGCGATTTATGAGGTTGTGGCCTCGAAGAAGTACGTGGCGACCGACCGGGACCTCAAAAGTCAGAACCACGTGAAGCTCATGCATGATGATGCCGTCTATTTCACCGGCCACTACTTTCGATGCCCGCGGGGAAAGACGCCCTACCTCGTCCGGGCCGTCTTCGGGCATGGAGGAACCGGCCGGTATTCCGTCAGGCGATTTGGGCGGAAATTGCTCGTCGAGCACGGTTCGCTGGGGAGGAGTGATGCCGCGAACAAATCGGCGCTTGTGGTCAATCTGGATTTCGAGCCCGAAGCGCTGCATACGCTGGTACGAATCGCCGAGTGACGCCGTCACAGCCAATTTCGATTTTTTAAACGAACAGAAATGCTGATGGAACGAAGCCGGGCGACGCGGAGCCGTTGGCTCGCGTCGCCCGGTGGATTTGGCTGTTGTTTACTCTTTCGGGCTCAATGAGAAGAGGCCGCCTTCACCGGTCCCGGGGCCGCTCTTCCCCCCTTGAGCGGCACCTTGCGTTCGCCGGCCGCCTGGGATCGAGGCGTGGCGACGTCGAATTTCGACGCGTCGAACCCTTCGAGCGCGGGCATTCATTTTCGACGAGCCGCGACAGAGCGAAAGCACCGATGATTTTCGCAGTTTCCGCAACGGGTTGGTTTGCAGTAGCACGGCCGGCCTGGCCGTATTTCCCTCGAGTTCGGCGCGAGTCCGAGGGATTGCCATGGGCCGCGGGGGATACGGTCGGGCCGGTCCTACCTACCTGAACGCGGCATCTGTGTCGTGATTACCGGTCCTTCTTGGCCGGCCCAGAGTCTTCGGTCACGGCGTAGCCCTCCGGAATCTCCGTGTTGAAGAGCCGGTCGGGCTCCTTCACCTCGGGGTCCCATTGGAAGTCACTCCAGATTATCTTGTTCAAGGGGAACTCGTACTCTAAGCGGACGGGGAGCCTCGTCGTTGAATCGATCCAGAGAGTAACAGTGCCCCCGTCCTTTTCCACGAGGAATTTCACCGTCTCGCGTTCTTCGAGCCGTTCCTTCGCCGAGGTAACCCCCTTCTTTTGCTGTAGCTCTTGCAGGCTTTCGACAAAGGTCTTGGTCCACTTCGGTGCGTGGCGCGAGATCCAGGCGGTCTTCTCCCTGGAGTTGGTCATGAGGTGAACGCCCCGGGGCAAATCCTGGACATCGACGAGGATCGCCTCCCCATCCGCGTACTTGATACGGCTCACTTTGCGATACCGGGCTACCTTGAGGTCACCGTCGACTGACCAAGTGAGCTCGCCACGCATTCCGTTGCCTTTGCCCTCGGTGACTTGTGTCTCCGTGTAGTGCACGAAGCTGTGTTTCTTCGCGGCCTTGACGACGTCGGCCAGGGCGATAGTCCCCGCTGGGCCCATGAGCAGCCAGCCGAGGGCCACGACCACGACGGCTGCTACCGTGTAACGGAACGCGGGTCGCATAAGGAATCTCCTTGTGAAGGTGTAGGGAAAGAGAAGACTCCGGCCGGCAGCTGGCCGGTGCGTTGCAAGCAGGGCGAGCAGTGCCTCGTCCGATGGCCTGTCCGGGGCGGGCATCCGCTGGAATTCCCTGACCGCCGACTCCAGCGTGTCGTGCCCGGATCGATGGTCTTCGCTCATCGCTTCTCCCTCTCGTCTTGCACCTTGGGCTCGAGCGTCGCGCGAAGGCGCGATCGGGCGCGGTGGAGCAGGACGCGAACTTCACCCTCGTTGATTCGGAGTTGTATGCCTATGCCCTGGTGGGACAGCTCTTCGACGCAACTTAGCCAGAACACTTCGGCTTGTTTGGGCGGCAATTCGGCCATTCCCGAACGCACGCGGTCCATAAGCTCGCCGGCCATGGCCTCCTGAATGGGGCAATCGGCCGCTACGGACGACTCGGTGTCGGCACCAATGCTGCGGATGCGAGTCCGCTCTCGATATCGTTGACGCAACCTGTCGGTGGCCCGACGGGTCGCCAAGCTGACGAGGAAGGCGGGCCAATCGTCAACCGACCGACGCTCCACAAACCGCCAGGCCGCCAAGAAAGTCTCCTGGTAGCACTCGAGCGCGTCGGCGTGGTGGTCCAGCAGCCGGTAGGCCATGCTTCGCCACGATCTTCTGCCAGTCGGTCATCATGCCCCCTTTCCCTTAGATAGTCGCTCAGGCGGGGGCAGGCGTTACAGCCCGATGCTGGATAAACGCGACGAATCGCTCGCGGGGTCGGGTAGGGCGGGCGAAAATCAAAGGGTTCGAGGGAATCTACTTCTTTATTCCCTCCGTCTCCCCTTCTCACCCCAATGAATGGAGCCTGGCAGGTATCATCATCCAAGAAAGCGAAAAACATCCATGGCGAAGCACGTGCGTGCTCGCAGGTTTGGACGATGTGCGGCAGGGAAGACGTCTTCGCTATTTGGGAATCCGGACGACAAGGTTATAGTTGAAATAATGTTGAATTAATAATTTATTGCCCCGTTGCCCGCGGATAGAGTGACTGGAAACGTGCTTGTATGGTCTCAGTGTGGCCCTCTCGCACTAGAGTGATTGCATCCAGCCGCCCGCCAGTCGACGCGAGGAAGCGGGTGGTTCC
This sequence comes from Singulisphaera sp. GP187, assembly GCF_900129635.1. Classification (GTDB taxonomy): domain Bacteria; phylum Planctomycetota; class Planctomycetia; order Isosphaerales; family Isosphaeraceae; genus Singulisphaera. The sequence continues at coordinate 1,634,022 of NZ_FSRB01000001.1, forward strand.
GAATGGTGGATCATTCGTCGGCGGTCAGGCGAACTAGCTATCAAGACCACCTGCGAATCAGTGAAAAGATCACGATGTACGTCGCGATGACCACGGCATAGACGGCGAGCGTCAACATCAGGACACGGACGAAGATGACGGACTGCTCCCCAATCGTCATGATTTGACTGCGCATTTTGGCCAACCACGCCGCTTCGATCGTCCAAAGTAAACCCGGGAGGGAAACCCCTATCGCCCATAGGCCAAGCATCATGTCAGTTCGAAAGAAGAGCAGGTAGACCGCCGTGACTGCCGCTACGGCCATCATTCCTCGAACCGTAAACTGCACACTTGGCGATCTCATCCAGCCCTCCTGTGAATACGGGCGATTCGCAAGGCGTCTTCACTCCTCGGCGATGAGCTTGGCCATCGACCCAGCGCGGTCCCGGCGGTTGTGGTAATACCTCATCGTTGTCATCGGGGCCGGATGAATTTGTGGCACACGAATCACTCCTTTGATCGGTGGTGGTCCGTTCGGCCTTGGGTCTCACCAGGTCGCAGTATCGTCCAGGTCGAGGGCATTGATGATATCGTAGAGGCGGGCAAGGGGTGGGGGCATCACTCCCCGCTCGAGTTCCCAGATGCTGCGCGGCTGCACACCCCGTCGTGCTGCGGCGGTTACTGGGTCCACCCCTTGGCCGCTCGCGCGGCCCTGAAGCTCTGGCCGACGCGCCGAGCGGGGGGCAACCCCTAACCTCGTACTTCCCGTCGCGGGACGCCAGCCGGAATCTCTCGGCAGGGAAGGTATTGCACTGGTGTCTCACCGCGGCCTTGGCAGGGGCCTGCCGGGCTATCGGGAACCCGGACCAATCGTGCCGGAAGCCAGCCCCCTCGTTTCCTGGAGTCTGTGCAACGAACAGGAGACCACTCACTTCATGATTCATCCGGTATGTTCTTCGTCGCCAGCCAGTCGTCGCGCGGGAAGCACGGCTAAACTTCGAGCGCAACAGGGTGGCACTGCCGCCGTTCAGGACTTGTCGGATGCACCACTCAAGCCTTGGGTGGATCACTTGATAATTTTGCCCAACCTTCGATCGAAGGAGGGGAGTATTCTGTAAAGCGGCTTACCTGAGGCACAAGTGCCGATGGCAATCTCATTAAGCTCAACGGAACACGCCGGCGTTGCAAAGGAGTCCGACGATGAAGATGCAGATTGGGACCATGCTGGGGATCACGCTCGTGGTGGCAACGGCGCTGGGGCAAATGCCTCAAGACAAGGCCGAAGATCGAATCCGCCTCAAGGTCAGGCTGGAACTCGCGGAACTGGACTACGAGGTCGGACGGGACCTGCTCAAGGAGACCCTTTCACTCTTACGGCGAGCGGAACGCACACTTCAAGTCGATCGAGACCGGCCAGGAGAGCAATTGAAACAGGACGACGCCAAGCGGGAGGCTCTTCGGAATTTCGTCGAGAAGGAACGGAAGCACCTCGAAGAACAAGCGGTCGAGTCAGCAAGATTGAGGAAGGAGTTGGCGGAATCCGAAAAACAGACACAGCAACCTTACTCCGAAGAAATATCGCGGGCCGACAAGGCGCAACTGGAGTTCATGAAGCAAGGGCGGTCGACGAAAGTCGAGCAGCAAAAGTCTCGCGAAGTTGGCCCAAAGCAGGAGGAACTTGGCGACCAGTTCGAAGCCGCCCAACTCGACTTCAATCTTTTGAATTCACGAATGAATATTCTCAGAAATTCCTTGGATCTGAGAATGAATGAGCTCGCGAAACTACAAGTTCAAGCCGCCGATTCCGAGAGCAAGGGGGACGAGAAACTTAAAACGGCACTCGACGCCGCCAGGAAACGATACGACGAGGCCCGCAAGAGTTACCTCGAAGTGAAGAAATTGCTCAATCAAGAAATCAATAGTTTGAGCAAGCTTCGGCAACGGCCGCAAGAGACAAAACCCGGAGATCAGAGTTTCTAGAGCGTCTCACGATTGCATAGCGTACGTCGCACGCGATTTGAACCAACCAATGATATCTTGTTGCAAGACGTCACCTAGGCCACAGCCGATCGCGGTCGTGAGTGTATCCGTCGTTCGGGCCGCCGCCGACTTCAGCGAGTCTTTCACTCTGGAGAACATTTCCTCGATCGGTGAGTAATCCGGGCTTGAGGGCGGCAATGGGATCACTTTCACGCCAACCCCCTTGACCGCCTTCACCATCGACTTCGCTTTGTGCGGCTTCAGGTTGTCCCAGATCACCGCATCGCATGGATGCAGTTGCGGTGCTAACGCCTGTTCCACGTAGGCCTCGAACGTGGCTGTGTCCGTCGCCCCCTGGACGATGAGCAGGGCTTGGGCAAGTGCATGCTGAACGTCATCCCAAGCGCCGGTCCCGTGCTCTGCTCCGGCTCGGTCGAATTGGCGCCTGGAAAGACGGTTACGGAAGAGATCCGTATCAAGTGACCGATGCTGGTCGCGGCGGGTAAGAGGGAGTAATGTCGTCACAACCGATTTTGAGACATTTAAACAAGCAGAAGTGCTAATAAAGCGTTGCCGGACGACGTGGCGCGGTTGGCTCGCGTCGCCCGGTGGTGTCGTCACAACCGATTTTGATGTATTTAAACAAGCAGAAGTGTTAATGAGGCGTAGCCGGACGACGCGGCGCGGTTGGCTCGCGTCGCCCGGTGGTCTCGGCTGTTGTTTACTCTTTCGGGCTCAATGAGAAGAGGCCGCCTTCACCGGTCCCGGGGCCGCTCTTCCCCCCCTTGAGCGGCACCTTGCGTTCCGGCTTCGGGGTGGCAGGCGTCTCGTCTTCTGCTTCCTCCTCTTCGACGACCGTCGAAACGGTCGGGAGCGGGCGAAGCGAGAGCGCGATCTTCTTGGCCTCGGCCTCGATCTTGAGGATCCGGACCTCGACCTCCTGCTCGGGCTTGACGATGTCGGTCACGCGGCGGACCCGGCTCGGGGAAAGCTCGGTGATGTGGATCAGGCCCTCGATGCCGGGCTCGAGCTCGACGAACGCGCCGAAGTCCATCAGCCGGGTCACGCGGCCCGTGACTACCATTCCGCGCGAGTAGGTTTCGCCGATCCGGTCCCAGGGGCTGGGGGTGAGCTGCTTGAGGCCGAGGCTGACCTTCTTCGTCTGGCGGTCGAGCTTGAGGATCTTGACCTCGACTTCTTGGCCGACCTTGACGAATTCGCCCGCGTTGGAGATGCGACTCCAGCTCATCTCGCCGACGTGGAGCAGGCCGTCGACGCCGCCAATGTCGACGAACGCGCCGAAGTCCTTGACCGAGCGGATGACTCCGTGGCGGACTTGGCCTTCCTCGAGCACGGCCCAGGTCTTTTCCCGTTGCTCTTCACGTTCGCGTTCGAGGAGTTCGCGGCAGGAGACGACGAGGTTCTTCTCGCGCTGGTTGGCCTCGGTGACGACGACGCGGAGCTTCTGGTTGATGTAGACCGAGGCATCTTCAACACGGTTGATGCTGATCTGGCCGATCGGCAAGAAGCCGCGGATGCCGTCGACCTCGACGTCGAGCCCCCCTTTGTTGGTCTTGGTGACCCGGGCCTCGACGATCAGGCCTTTGCGGAGGTTTTCCCAGTTCGCCTCGACGGCCGCGCCTTTCCTCGAAAGGATGAGCAGGCCTTCATCGGTGTCGAAGTGGTCGACGACCACCTCGATCATCTCACCCGGTTGGGGCAAGGCGTCCGCGAACTGGTCGACCGGCAAGACCCCTTCGCTCTTGGCGCCCAGGTCGACGAAGATGCTCTTGCCGCGGATGGCAATGACTTTGCCGGTCTGAGGGCCGGACCGGCTCTCCTGACCGCGCTCGCCGCCGGCCAGTTTCTTGCGTTCGCCGGCCGCCTGGGATCGAGGCGTGGCGACGTCGAATTTCGACGCGTCGAACCCTTCGAGCGCGGCTTCCAGTTCAGCCTCGAGCTCGGCGTCCCATTGCCGCTTGAGCGGGACTTCGTTGGCAGGCCGCTGGGGGGCTCCCTGCTTGGAGGCGTCGAGCGCCGCGTCGAGGGCGTCGTCGATCTTCGTATTGGAATTCCGAAAGTTCGTGTCGGCCATGAGAGAGTCCATCGTGCAAAATGAGACGGCCCGAAGGAAGGCCTAATCACGCAATTCCAACGTCGTCCAGAGACTCGGATTCTCGCCCACGGGGAATTCGCGACCGACCCCGAGGAACTGGTCCTCGCGGTCGTGGTCAGTCACCTGATAAGCAAAACCGAGCCGTCGGTTGGTTTCGGGGTCGAAGCCCTGGAGCGCTTCGGTGGGGAGGAACAGCTCGAGCCGCCACCCTTGTTTCAGACGCTCGGCCCGGGCGGCCAGAATTTCCGGCCGACAGATCGGGGCGTCGGCGACCGCGCGAGCGATCGGCCGTTGGGTCACTTCGACGTCGAGGGCCGACCGAGCCTGATTGCCACGGATAAGCCGGGCGCTGAAGCGGTGGCAAAACCGGGTCGCTCGGCTCACGTTCCGCGTGTCACGTGTATCGACCCAGACCTGGAGGCCGTGCATTCCCTCGACCTCGTCGTCCGTGGTCGCGAATTTGGGCGCGGGGGTGGTTGAGTTCGCGGTCTCGACCTGGATGGCCAGTCCGCCTGGGTTCCAGGCGACCCGGACGTCGGCCCAGGACGGCTTGTCGTCGAGCGTGGAGATTTCCGGCAGGGAACAACTCGCGTCGAGTCCGAGTAGTCCCCCCTTGGTGCCGGTCTTCGGGAGGCCGGAGACCTTGCGGCACGGTACGGAGAGCCGGAACCAGAAGGCTTGGGGTAGCAAGGGGGTGGTCATCGGAGATCGCTCCCTCGATCGCGCGGGTTCCCGTTCCAAAGGGGCGGGGCCAGGTCGGTTGGCTCCGCTCACGTCAACTTGCCTTGGTTCAAGTCATCCCGGCGCGGCGCTGGATTGACGGCCGGGGAAATCTTCCCCAGTAAGTTAACCATCTCGATGGCGGAAAGGGCAGCCTCAGCCCCCTTGTTTCCTGCTTTCAGGCCCGCGCGGTCGAACGCCTGCTCGACCGACTCGGTGGTCAGAACGCCGAAAATCACGGGGATTCCGGTCGCTAGCCCCGCCTGGAGGATGCCTGCCGACGTTTGACCGGCGACGTGGTCGTAGTGCCCGGTCTCGCCGCGAATGATGCAGCCGAGACAGATCACCGCGACGTACCGGCCCGATTCCGCCAGCCGGCGCGCGACGAGCGGGATCTCGAATGAGCCGGGGACCCAGGCGACGTCGAGGTTCTCGTCCGGGACGCCGTGACGGACCAGGCCGTCGCGGCAACCGGCCAGAAGGGCCTCGGTCACCAGGGAGTTGAACCGCGCGACCACGATCGCGAACCGGCCGAGGGGTGGAGAAAAATCTCCGGCGAAGATTGTCATGGGAAGTGGGCGTGCTGGAGGTTAGGTCGGCCGATCATCCATGGCTTGGGAAACGGAACCCAGTACCCCTTTTTTTAAAAAAAAGGGATACCGGGCTCCCGTCAATTCCAGCCGATCGGTTACGACAGGTTCATGCTCATCAGGAACTCGGCGTTCGTCTTGGCCTTGCGCATCCGGCCCGTCAGCAGTTCCATCGCCTCGACCGGGTTCATGTCGTTCAGAACGCGGCGGAGGATCCAGACCCGACGGAGCTCTTCGGGATCCATCAACAGTTCTTCGCGGCGGGTGCCCGAACGGTTGACGTCGATCGCCGGCCAGACGCGCTTGTCGACCAGGCGGCGGTCGAGGTGGAGCTCCATGTTACCGGTGCCCTTGAACTCCTCGAAGATGACGTCGTCCATTCGGCTGCCGGTATCGACCAGGGCGGTGGCCAGGATCGTGAGGCTACCGGCCTCCTCGATCTTGCGGGCGGCCCCGAAGAACCGCTTGGGCTTCTGGAGCGCGGAGGCGTCGATACCACCGGTCAGGATCTTACCCGAGTGCGGCGCCTCGGTGTTGTAGGCGCGAGCGAGCCGGGTGATCGAATCGAGCAAGATCACGACGTCTCGGCCGTACTCGACCATCCGCTTGGCCTTCTCGATGACCATCTCGGCCACCTGAATGTGCCGCGAGGCGGGCTCGTCGAACGTCGAGCTGATGACTTCGGCGGTCGGTCCCTTGACCGAACGTTCCATGTCGGTCACTTCTTCGGGGCGTTCGTCAATCAGCAAGACCATCACGTAGGCGTCGGGGTGATTGGTCAGGATGCTGTTGGCGATCTTCTGGAGCAGCATCGTCTTGCCGGTCCGCGGAGGAGCGACGATCAGTCCGCGCTGGCCTTTGCCAATCGGGGTGACCATGTCGACAACCCGCATGTTGATCTCATCGCTGCTGGTCTCGAGCTGAATTCGCCCGAGCGGGTGCAGCGGCGTGAGGTCGTCGAAGCCGACCTTCTCGCTGAGCTTATCGGGGTCTTCGTAGTTAATCGCCTCGACCCGGAGGAGGGCGAAATAACGCTCGTTCTCTTTGGGCGGACGGATCTGGCCGGCGACGATCGCGCCTGTCTTGAGACCGAAGCGGCGGATCTGGCTCGGCGAAACGTAGATGTCGTCGGGGCAGGGGAGGTAGTTATAGTCCGGGCTCCGTAGGAACCCGAAGCCGTCGGGGAGCACCTCGAGGGTTCCCTCACCGAACATCAGGCCGTTCTGCTTGACCCGCTCCTTGAGGATCTTGAAGATCAGATCCTGTTTTTTCAGGCCGGTGTACTCGACCACCCCTTCGGACTTGGCCGTCCGGATCAGTTGGGGCATGGTCATCTTCTGGAGCTCGGTGAGGTGGATCTCACCGCGCTTGATGTCTTCATAGCGATCGTGGATCGCCACGTCGCCGAAGACGTCTTCATCGTCCTCTTGGCCGAAGCCGGGCGCCTTCGGGTTGACCAACGCCTCGGCGATCGCTGCGATCGGCTCGCGCTCGACCCGGGGCGGGGGACTGTAGTCTCGGTCCCGATCCCGATCGCGGTCGCGATCCCGGGCCGTCGGGGGAATCTCACGTTCGCTACGATCGCGGCTCGGGGCGCTGGTTTCGTGCTCTCGAACGCGTGAGATTCCGGTCGCTTCGCGTTCGCTCCGGTCGCGGAGCCGCTCACGGACCGGCAGGCCCGTCTCGGTGCGTTCCGTCCGGTCGCGAATCGGCTCGCGGTCCCGGTCGCGGTCGCGGTCGGGCCGAATGTAGCGGATCGGCTCGCGGTCGGCGGGTCGTTCCTGGGGATAGGGCTCCCGGTCGCGGTCGGGGCGATCGCGATAGTCGCTTCCCGCGCCCGTCGGTTCGGGGACGTCGGAGTTGGAGACGGTGGGGACCGGTGGTGTCGTGTTGTTCTCATCGGCGGCCGCCGATGCGGGAGGCTGGCCCGCGGGAGGAAGGGAAGCGGCCTTACGAATGCGGGATGTGCTGGAGGACTCCCGGCGGGGGCGAGTCTCGTTGGCCATGGCGATCGAATCTCCTCGTTCGTTCTGTCTCACGAAATCACGGCCTGCCCTTGAGCCACGGTTGTGCTCGGAAGTCCAAACCGACCGTGGGGCGGACTTCAGGATGTCCCACCGCACGGGTGAAGCGGGTCAGCTTGGGCAGGCAATTGAATCAAAAAAATCGGGGCGTCAGGTCGGTCACGTCACAAGAAAATGCAGGTCGAAGTCATCCGGCTCGCCCGCGACCGGACGAGAGGAAAAAACGTGGGACTGTCCTCAAACCTCGGAGGAGCCGGCCGACGGGCCGGAACCGGACGAGGGCGAGGACGAGCGTGGGTTCGAGGGGCGACCAGGCCCGGGCGAGTTCGGGCGGTCGGAACGAGGCGATCCGCCCCGTTTGTTGGCCGAAGTGATCTTCTTGTCCCAGAAACGATTCACCTCCTCTTTGAGGCGATCCAGGCTGCCATCGTTGACGAAGACCAAGTCGGCTTGCCGCCGTTTCTCTTCAGGGGCCGACTGGGCCCGTTCCCGCAGAACCAGCTTCTCCTCGGTCCAGCCCCGTGTTTCCACGAGGCGGGTGAGCCGCTGGGGTCGAGGCGCATCCACATAAAGCACCGTGTCGCAAAGCGAATCCCAACCGGCCTCGAGCAGGATGGCGGCGTCGATCACGACGGCGCTCACCTTACCCTGGCGCTGGGCGCGTGCGATCGCTTTCTCAAAGGTCACCTGCATCCGCGGATGGAGGATCGTTTCCAGGTCGCCCAGGAGGGCCGGTTGCGCGAAGACGAGCGAACCGAGGATGCCACGGTCGATCAGCGGCTCGCTCTCCGGATCCGTCGCCGGGGCGAGAATCGCCGGCCCGAACCGGTCGAGCACCTGTTCGCGAACCGGCCGCTGATTGAGCAAGGAATGGCCGACCGCGTCGGCGTCAAGCACCAAGGCGCCACGCTCTGCCATGAACGCGGCCACCTGGCTCTTGCCGCCGCCAATCTCGCCGATGATCCCGATCACGGGAACCTGACCGTGCTTCCAAGGGCCTTGCCGCGGCTCGGGACGGTTCCGTGGGTAGGCGCGAGTGCGTGATTTCATGATGATCCTTGAGCCGACTTCAGCCCGCGGCGCTCGTTCGAATGGTCGAATCGCCCGAGGCAAATCAGACCGGTGAGGCGATCCAGAACATTTAGGCAAGCAAAGCGAATCATCGTGACGGGACAAGGCCCGACCAAGTCGCGTATGCGCGATGATTACGTATTCTCAAGTCTTGTCATTGAAGGGAACGAATGAATGTTCCAAGGGAAGAGTCTTAGATCCGTTCAGATCCAGTTGGGCGGGTCCCCGACGGTGTCACGTCGCCGAACCTTACCGCTCGAGACGTTCATTGGCTCGCACAGGCCGTTGATGGGAGGGATCCGGTATCCGCGAAAGGGGCATTGAAGGATGCAAGAGCGGATGACAGACAGACGAACTATTTATACTCCATCTTCGCTCGTGCTGCAACGGCATTCGACCGCTCCCGGACGATTTTCCGGTGGTCGTGAGGGAAATTCTCTCGGCGCGAATCCGCGCGGCCCGGTTGTGTCGTCAAGTTTTCCTTTGCACCTGAAAAATAACAGGGAGACGAGGCTCGTCAACTCACGGGCTGGACGTCTAGCCAGTTCGGTCCGGCGGCGAGGTCGACCTTGAGCGGAACATCGAGCTTCAGGGCGGTTGCCATGGCGTCGCGAACCAGCGGCGCGAGCGCCGCGATTTCCTCATCGGGCGCTTCAAAGATCAGTTCGTCATGGATCTGGAGCAGCATTCTCGCCTGGAGACCCTGGTTGCGAAGCTGGTGGTCGACGGTCAGCATCGCCCGTTTGATCAGGTCGGCGGCCGACCCTTGAATCACGGTATTGACCGCGGTGCGCTCGGCCAAGTTACGATTGTGGCCGGTTGTGTTCTTGATCCCATTGATCGGCCGGCGCCGGCCGAGAATTGTCTCGACCCGGCCGGTGGCCAGCGCGGTTTCGAGGGTCCGTGTGATGAACGTATCGACGCCTTCATACTCCTGGAAATAGGCCTCGATGAACGCGTTGGCGTCGACCTGGGAGATGCCGAGCCGGCCCGCCAGGCCGTAGGGGCTCAGGCCGTAGAGCACCCCGAAATTGACCGTCTTGGCGACCCGGCGCATCGAGGAATCGACGGCCGACTCGGCGACGCCGAAGATTCGCGCGGCGACGACGCTGTGAATGTCCTGATCGGCGGCGAACGCCTGGCGGAGCGCGGGGTCGCCCGAAAAGTGCGCGAGGATCCGCAGCTCAATCTGCGAGTAGTCGGCGGTAAGCAGCGACCACCCTTCGGTGCCGGCCACGAACGCCTGGCGGATCTGGCGGCCGTCCTCGGTTCGCACCGGGATGTTTTGGAGATTCGGGTCGCTCGAGCTGAGGCGTCCGGTGGCCGTCACCCCTTGGTTGAACGACGCGTGAACCCGTCCGTCACCCGGATGAACCAAGCCCGGCAAGGAATCCAGGTAGGTGCTTTTGAGCTTGGCGAGCTGGCGGTGCTGGATCAGGAGCCGAGGCAGCGGATGCTTCGCGGCGAGCTCTTCGAGCACCTCTTGCGCGGTGCTCGGCTCACCGCCGGGCGTTTTCTGGAGCGACGGTAGTTTCAGCTCCTCGAACAAGACCTGGCGGAGCTGCGGTCCCGACCCGATGTTGAACGGGTGTCCGGCCTGCGCGTAGATTTCCTCTTCGATGGTGCTCAACCGGCCGCCGAACTCCTTGGAGAGGCGGCTGAGCAAGGGGACGTCGACCTTGATTCCGGCCGTTTCCATCTTGGCCAAGATCGTGATGAGCGGCCGTTCGAGTTCGTCGTAGAGGGGCCAGAGCCCTTCGTCGCGCACTTTCGCGGCCAGGATCGCTTCGAGCCTCCAGGTGGCGTCGGCATCCTCGCCGGCATAGTGCGCGACGCGGGCGACCTCGACCTGGTCCATGGTCTTTTGCGTCTTGCCTTTGCCGATGAGGTCGGAGATCGGCACCATCGTGTGGTCGAGGAACCGGTGAGCAAGCTGGTCGAGGTTGTGGTTCCGTTCACCGCTTTCGAGCAGATAGCTCAAAACCATCGTGTCCGAGATCGGGCCGCCGATCTCGATCCCGTACCGGCTGAGCACGAGCATGTCATATTTGAGGTTCTGCCCGATCTTCTCGCTCGAATCCGATGCGAGGATGGGGCGGAGCGCCTCGAGCGTGGTCGTGACGTCGAGGTGTTTGTCCCACATCGGTCCGCGGACCGGGAGATAGTAGGCCACCCCTTCGTTCCAGCTAAATGCCAGGCCGACGAGGTCAGCGCGGAGCGGGTCGATCGCGGTGGTTTCGGTATCGAGGCAGAACCGAGGTTGTTGGGCCAATTCCGCAACGAACTCACGGAGCAGCTCGGGCGTATCAATCGTGCGGTAGTCGGTCTGCCAGACGGCCTCAGGGAGCTTCTCGTCCTCGGGGAGCTCGGTGAGGAAGCGATGAAAGCCGCTCTCGATGCAGAGCGTCTTGAGTTGTTTCGTATCGGGTGCCGTCGTTTTCAGGCTTTCCCAGTCGAGCTCGAGCGGTAAATCTTCGCGGAGGACGATCAGGCTCCGGGCCAGTCGCGCGGTCTCGGCGAACTGGCGGAGGTTTTCCTTGCGTTTGGCTCCCGAAACCTGATCCACGTGTGCGAGCAAGTTCTCGAGGTCGTTGAATTCTTCCAGGAGCTTGGCCCCGGTTTTGAGGCCGATGCCGGGAATTCCCGGGACGTTGTCCGCGGTGTCGCCGGTCAAGGAGAGGAGGTCGACCACCTGGTCGGGGCGGATCCCCCAGTCGCCCTTCAAGCCCGCCACGTCAAGGAATTTTTGAGTCCGGAGGTTGAAGATCCGCACGTGGTCGTTGAGCAGTTGGCGGGCGTCCTTGTCGGCCGTGCAGATGACGACGTCGAGTCCTTGCTCCTCGGCACGCCGGCAGACGGTCGCGATCACGTCGTCCGCCTCGGCCCCCGCTTCCATGAGCACAGGGACGCGGAACCCGTCGAAGACCCGGCGGATCACCGGGATTTGGGGCACGAGCTCCTCAGGCATGGCCGGGCGCTGGGCCTTGTATTCGGGATAGAGGTCGGACCGGAAGACCCGCCCCGCGCCGTCGAACGCGGCGGCCAGGTAGTCGGGCTTGCGATCCCTGACCAGGTTCACCAGGTCGCGGAAAATGCCGAAGACCGCCTGGGTCGGCTGCCCCGCGGGCCCTGTCATCAGGGGGATCGCGTGGAAGACCTGGTAGATCAACGAGTAGGCATCGAGAATATAGAGCGTCGGCCTGGGTTTCATCGAGCTCTGAGACGTGGTTTGGGGATCTGAGGGTCGTAGGGGAACGCGTCCGACCAAGTCGGCGGTTGGGAGGGATCGGTTCGATAGGGAGCAATTCTCAAAGGGGATGGAGCCATCGACTCCATTAAGTTTCAACGGTAATCGGACGGCTTGGCACTGTCAAGTCGCCGAGGCTTGAGGAGGCCCACCGACCCGCCCGGCGTTTAACAACTCAGCCCAGAACCCCTGGTCGTTTTCTTTTGACTGATTGGCATCGGCCCTTTACAATCAAACGAGTCGGAACTTTTCTGAGGATTCCGCGTCTAACTTTCCTAGAGAAATCGACGAATTTCTCAGTTTGATGCCGCATGCCCCTTCCCATGTGACATATTTTCTGCAAACCGGCGGATCCCCAAGCGCAGTTCGCGAGCGGTCCGATCGGCGGGAGACTTCACCCATGGCTGCAGCTAACGAGTCTCAGGGGCTCAAAATCGCCGTGGCGGCCTTCGTGTCGCTCACCGTGATTCTGGCCGTCACGTCTTACTTCCTCTATTCCAACTACGATCAGACCTTTCAGAAGCTGACCGCCGCTGAAGAGAAGATGCGGACGGCGCAGAAGACGGCCGACGAAGCGACCCGGCAGTCCGAAGACCTGCAGAAGGCGATCGGCTCTCGCGCCCAAGAATACGAGGCCGTGAAAGCTGAGATCGCCAGCGAGCGCAAGAAGATCGACGAAGACCTGGCCACGATCGGTCCGATGGTCGTGGACATGGTGACCAAGGTGCAGGCCGCCGGGGGCTCCAATCCCGCACTCGATGAGGTGAAGACCGCCGCGGTCAACCTTTCCGCGGCCTACAACAACGAGCCGAACAAGACGTTTCTGTCTTCGCTCGGCCGCGTCAAGGACCTGCTCAAGAACCAGGCCAAGATGACTGCGGTCTTGGCGGCCAACTACACCGAGTTGAGGCGCAGCCTCGAAGCGGCGAACACGGTCAACAAGCAGCAGATGGACGTGGTCGTGCAGTCGAGAGACACCACGAAGGCCGACCTCGAGAGCGAACAGACCAAGCACGTTCAAGCCCGCGCGGACCTTCACAACAAGGTGACGGATACCGAAGCGGAACTTGAAACCAAGAATACCGAGCTTGCCTCGAACAAGGCCGAGCATCGGCAGTACGTTGAAGAATCAACCACCGCGCGAAATCGTCTGAACCTGGTGGTTCGCGACCTCCGCGATGCCCAGGCCCAGAAGGAAACCGTTCTCGATCGTCCGGACGGCAAGATCACCTACGTCGACTATAACCGTGGGGAAGTTCGCACGAACCTGACCTTCGGCATGGGCGCGCGGCCTCAGATGAAGATGACCATCTTCGATAGCGGCTCGCCGGGGATCCCGACCGAGAAGCCGAAGGGGACGATCGAGCTGACCTACGTGAGCGACAAGTACAGCCTCGCTCGGATCGTCGAGACCAAGAGCTCGATCGACCCGATTCGGGTCAACGACATCGTCTATTCCCCGGCCTGGTCGCCGAATGAGCCGATGCGGTTTGCCCTGATCGGCAAGATGGACATCAATCGGGACGGCAAGGACGATCGGGCGGATCTGATCCGGATGATCGAGGCGGCCGGCGGAATCGTCGACTACGACCTTCCTCCGCCCGACGCCGGCAAGGAGCGGGGCAAGCTCTCGGGCTATGACTCCTGGTACGTCATCGACAACCCGGAAGATCGGCCGCCGCTGGTTGACTATCAGAATCGTCGCGAAGACTTGGGGACGGCCGAGCATGCCGACTTCGTCAAGAAACGATCCGACGCCATCCGGATCGCTCGCGACAATGGCGTACGGCCGCTGCTGATCGGCCGGCTGCTCAACTTCTTGGGCTATTCGTATAACGCACCGGTTCGGGGACATGCCGAAGCCATCGATACGAACGCGATGAAGAACTTGCTCCAGAAGCACACGGACGCGATGAAGCCGAAGGCCCCGGACGCCGAAGCCACCAAGGAAGAGGCGCCGATGGAGAAGCAAGAAGAGAAATAACGACTTTCTCTTGCGGACCTTTCCTCAAAACCCCCAGGACCCGGTCGATTCACTCGGCCAGGTCCTGGGGGTTTTTGATGCGCAAAGCGAAGGGGCACTTTTCGGAAAGTGCCCCTCGCGCTGCTCTTGAATCGAGGACGGAGCGAGCAACCCGTTCCCGTCCGGATCGCGAGCGGTCTGAGGCGGCGCCAATGCCGCCTCAGGCCGCGGAGACGATTGGGCTCACCGTTGGTCGATCGGTTTGATCTCACGGTTCGGCGGACCGATGTAGCGAGCCCTTGGTCGCATCAGTCGATTGTGATCGAGCTGCTCGATCACGTGAGCGGACCACCCGGCGACTCGCGCCATGGCGAAGATCGGGGTGTAAAGTTCGATATCGAGGTTCATGTAGTGGTAGAGCCGCGCGCTGGGCCAGTCGACGTTCGGGGGCAGGTTCTTCTGCGAGGTCACGGCCTGCTCGATCGGCTCGGCGATCCGTTCCCAACGATCGTCGCCGATCTCGGCCGCCAGCCGGGTGCAGTATTCCTTGAGGATCCGGGCGCGGGGGTCACCGGTCTTGTAGACGCGGTGGCCGAAGCCCATGATTCGCTCCTTACGGGCGAGGGCATCCTGGATCCAGTTCTCCGCGTTCTCGGGGGAACCCACCTGCTCGAGGACCTTCCAGGCTTCCTCGTTGGCACCTCCGTGAAGCGAACCTTTGAGCGTCCCGACCGCGGCGACGATCCCTGAATAGATATCGGAGAGGGTGGATACCGTCACCCGGGCCGAGAAGGTGGACGCGTTCAACTCGTGCTCCGTGTAGAGCACGAGCGAAAGGTCGAAGGCGCGGCGCATCGTTTCGGAAGGGACCTGGCCATTGACCATGTTCAGGAAGTTGGCCGAATGGTCGAGATCATCGCGAGGGGCGACCAGCTCGAGTCCCTTGCTGATCCGTTCGCGGTAGGCGACGGCGGTTGCCATCTGGGCGATCATCCGCTCCGCTTTGCGCACGTTTGCGGCGTGGTCAGTCGGTGGCGCGTTGACCTCGGGGTCGTAATGCGAAAGGACGCTGACGGACGTCCGGAGAACGTCCATGGGATGGATCGACGCCGGAATCTGGCGATAGAGGTCGACGAGAGCGGGGGGAAGGGTGCGCATCGCGCGGAGCCGGCCGTCAAATTCACGCAGTTGGCTGGCAGTCGGCAAGTCGCCATGGAGGAGCAAGAAGGCGGTCTCCTCATAGGAGACGCCGTCGGCCAAATCCTCAATGCGATACCCGCGGTATTCCAGCCCCCCGGCCCCCTCCTTACCCTCCACGTTGGCGATGGCCGTCTCGTTGGCGATCACCCCCTCCAGACCAGGATAATACCGATCCACCGACTCAGTGCTCATACACGACTCCGCTCAGGGTGGGCCTAAAATCGCCGCGCGCGTGGTTCTCTCGTGATGCCCGGACGCACGGGAAGGGAACGTCGAAATCCGGTCCGTACCCTCGTCTGTGGACGAATCAATGAGGGTCGTAACAAATCCCAGGACGTCGAGCGACAACCGACGTCGACGGACGTTCCGACTGGTCAGGGGCGGGATTCGATTCCAACGCCGGAAGTCTCGTCCGAGCGACTGCTGAACGCCCCTCACTCCCCTTAGTTTAGAGCAATTGGCACCGCGCTTCCATGACCCGTCGAGAAAACAAGGACCGACGTTTCCGTCAGATCGCGCGCGAACGTCTCGTGGCCCGACCATTAGGTTAAGACGGAGGGTCGCGACGGCTTGTTGCGGTCGCGACTGCCTCGAAACGGAGAGACTCTGAAACTCTTATCGGCCGATACGACCGGAATTTCCTTCAAGAATTCCCCTAGCCGGGCGGAACGTCCCCGTTCGAAAACTCAATCAGGTGGCGGAGTTCCTCCAGGTCGTCCGACTCCAGCGTCAGGAGCCGTGAGGCCAGCCCGTTGATCAGCCCAAAGAACTGACGGAGCGAAGCGATCCGCCCTTCCAGCTCCCGGAGCTCGGGGTCGAGCCGAATCGTCTCCACGCTCCGCTCGAGTACGACGAGTGTCGGATCCAGCTCTCGCCGTTTCCGCTCGCTGAGGATCCGGCGAAATAAGGTCCAGACGTCGGTCTCAGCCCGATAGAATTCGCGCCTCTGACCTTGGCGATGGACCTTGTGAACGACGCCCCAGGCCATCAACTCTCTCAAGTTCATACTGACGTTGCCCCGGGAAACCTGGAGCCGTTCGCGGAGCCCGTCCGCGGTCCAGTCGGTCCCGGTGATGTAGAGGAGCGCAAACAACTCCCCCATGGTCGCGTTGATTCCCCAGGAGCGGGCCATCATCCCCCAGTGCTCGACGAACTGACGCACCACGTCGTCGGATTGGAACTCAACCTCGGACCCACTCCGAACGTCAGGCAGGTCCGACGGGCCTTCCTTCGATTCGCTCTTCCCCATTTGCCATGACCTCGGGGGTTGTAAAGGGACGGGAATTCTTTTCAAGCCTCGCCCGACTTCCGGGGGGAGCGGCCGAGAAGTGTCGCGAGGCATCCGGACACGTCGCTCCAGAGCGAGGGGGATCGTGCGTCATTCACGGGTCACTCCATTCCGCTGATCGTTCTCTTGCACGCAGGTTGTGCCGGAGAATCCCCCCCCGACCAGCCTAATTTGCGAACTCGATCGGGTTGCGAAGAAAATGTTTTAAAAGCCCGCGCCGTTATCGGGTACAATAAGGGAGCATGCCCCAACGCGCGGATCGAATGCAGCCGTTGAGGGGCTTGACTCAATCCCTTGCTGCATGGTTTCTACGATCCCATCGAGCAGAGGAGCCTAATCCATGCCAGAAACTGTGGTTCATTTCCAGATCCGAATGCCCCCCGTCTTGCACGAGCAACTGGCGAGTTGGGCGAAAGAAGACAAGGCGTCGTTGAATGCCCTGATCGTTGGCATTCTCGAGAAGGCCATCGAGCAGCACGAGGCGAAGACGGCAAGCAAAGAATAGCCAGTCGGCGCGCCGTGACGAAGAGTTTGTTTCCTTCAAGCTCTTCGAAACGCCGAAGGCCTGATTGGTTCGGCCAGTGAACTTTTGTCTCTTCTTTTTTTAATTTCTTCCCTTTCGTGAGACTTGGAAGAATTGCCCTTGAGCCGAGCCGGCCCGCTCGATATGCTCAATGGGCCGATTCCCCGATAGCTCAATCGGTAGAGCGAGCGGCTGTTAACCGCTAGGTTCTAGGTTCGAGTCCTAGTCGGGGAGCTTGTCGACTTTGTAGCGTAAGTCGAAACAGATCAAGGGCTTGTGGCTAACACCCACGGGCCCTTTTTCGTTGGTGTCAGGAACGCTGACACAAATCTGACACATTTGGGGGCTTGCAGGGGCCATGGAATGGGGGCATGACCTCATTCGACTTCGAGCCCCAATCCTGTCGCTACCACATCCGCTTTCGCTGAGGGAAGGCTTTCAAGCGGTCCCTCCGGCTAATGGATGAGAAAGAAGTCCGCGCCGCTGTCACCCTCGTCGATGCGAACATTGACTTCCTCAAGTCGGGTGTGCTGACGATCTCCGAGGGCGTGGACGTCGGTTCGTTCATCCTCTCCGGCGGCAAAGTCATTGCCTGACAACGCGATGACCAGAGTCTCGGGAATTGCCTTGGCTTTGGTGGGATAATTGGCGGGCGCGAAGAGCAAGTCGAGTAGGGGGGCGATGGAGTTCGCACCCGATGGTTCCCGGATCCTGACCGTTTCGCGTCAGGATCGGGTCGTTCGAGTTTGAGACGACCGGAGTGTTGCCTCGCTCGGCTCGCTTCCCGCGGCCGCGAACAATGCATTTGATGACTCGCCCAAGATGGGCATTGGTTGCGGTGGTGCGCGAGGATGGAAGGGCCGAGCTCCTTGACGCAAAGTCAGGCCGCCGCCCACTTGGCTCGGTTCCGTTGGGGCGTTGTCTCACGGCCGTGACCTTTTCGCCCGACGGCAACTGGCTTGTGACCAGCGGCACTGACGGCAGGACCAGGCTTTGGGATTCGAACCGGTGGGTCGGAGCCAAACTCGAGACGGGGTCGCAACCCTAGCCAGGTTCGAGAGGCCGAAGCGTTGCGCGTCGGGAAAGTGCCCGCCGATGAGGCCAACTCCCCTTGCAAATGAGAGCGGGGTCGCTAGAATCGTGCGTAGGTTCAGGTCCTTGGAGTGTGTCGGAAAATTTTCGATCCACCTCTGCCGTCGATGCGGGTGAAACTAGGTCGTCTCTGTGTCTTGGATTTTTCCGGTGCCAAAGAGACATGGACCTTCCCCCATCGTTGTTGGAGAACGAAAGTTCTTGGGATCGGGAAATGATGCGCCGGTCGCTGACGCTCGCTCACGAGGCGATGTCGTTTGGCGAGGTTCCGGTCGGTGCGATTGTGGCGCGGGAGGGTCGTATCCTTTCCCAAGCGTTCAATTTGCGCGAGACACTGAACGATCCGACAGCGCATGCAGAACGACTCGCCCTCACTTTTGCGGGACGCGCTCTGGGCACGTGGCGACTCGAAGGGTATACTCTCTTCGTCACACTCGAGCCGTGTCCAATGTGTGCGGGTGCGATTGTTCAGAGTCGTATTGCTCGCGTCGTCTATGGGGCGAAAGACCCCAAGGCAGGCGCCTGCGATAGCCTCTATCGACTGGTGACCGACCCCCGGCTCAATCACCGGGCGAAAGTCACCGCCGGCGTCTTGGCCGAAGACTGCAGTGCTTTGCTCTCGCAGTTCTTCCAAGCCAGGAGGCCAGTTCGCAAGCCAGAGATTCCTTCGGAGGGGTGCCTGAGTGGTTGAAAGGGCCGGTCTCGAAAACCGGAATAGGTGCAAGCCTATCGTGGGTTCGAATCCCACCTCCTCCGCTGACGTCTGACAACGAGAGAGAAGTGGCCCGGCATGCCAAAGGTTATGACAACCTTTGTACATCGCCGGGTTTTCTCATGGGATGCGCCGGATTGATCGGGGTCAGGTTTGGCCCGCGTGGTGGCGAGATTCACGGTCTCTACGGTTTCGATCACGGCTGTTCAACTCGAAAATCCGATCTGCCTGGGTTGCCGTCCCCAGGGACCGCGGCGACCCGCCTGGATGGATTCGGTCGCTCCACGGTGAGGTCGACTCGGGCCACGGCCTTCGTCTTGGCCGCGGCGGCAGCGACAATTCTGCAGAATCGGCAGCACGGCGATCTCGCCGCCTTGCCATTCCAACTCCCGTGCCGCGGGCGTCAGCGACTTGTCGCCGTGGAGCCGGTCGTGGCCTTTAGGAATTCGCGTCCCCGTTTTGCGGACCTCGCGCGGCTCTCGGCGGTGGTCGGGAACTGCACAGAACCTCGACCTTGTTCCGGATTGCAGTTGCGGTACCGGCTTGTTCGCTGACCGGTTCACACGTTTCAGGTTGAGCGATTCTCGGGGTTTGAGGAACGGCCGCGTTGGTGCGGGACGGCCCAAGGCGGGAGGCCGACTCCCCAAACCCAAAGGAGATGAGCCGCGGTTGGGATTGGGGCAGGGGACGTCCATCGACGACCCGAACTCGTCCCGTCGGTGTCGGCTGGCCGACGGAAACGTGGGCCCGAGCAACGGCGGGGCTGGTCGCTCCATGAACCCGGATCTCGGCTTCACCGATGACTCGAACGAGTGCTGCGGGAATCGCCGCCAGGACCAACACGCCCCCCGCAGAGTCGACGATTGCAGGCGCCGACCAGGGACCGCAACTTCCTCGGGCCGTCACCCCTTCAGCGACCACCTGGCCACGGGTCTCATCGTACCGTAATGCAACGGCAACGATCGGGCCGCCGGCGGCGCTCTCCGCGGTCTTGGGCCGCCACCGACTCAGTCCCCCTCTCGCCATGGCTGGGGTCAGGGGATCGCCAGACGCCCACTTCCAACTTGCGATTGTGTATAACATGTTCATCCCTTTCGATTTCATGCGGCCACTGCCGGACCTGAACCCGTCATGACGCTTGCCTCTCCAGGCGGTTGCATCGATGCCGCAGTCGACGTGCCATGACCGACTCCTTTGTGGGGCCGATTCTGCGTATTGACCGGGCTGGTCTCGCCTGGGGAAGCTTGCGGGCCAAAGGCGTCCTTGAGGGTTGGCCGGCCTCGTCGGCACGCATGGCTGACACAGGCCGTCCAAGCGGTTCGAAACGGCTATCCAAGCCGGGTTTTCCCCCCTCCGAGGCCTGAGACCTTGAATCGCAAATCGAGTGCGCCAATCAGGATTCTCGCGGCTCCTGGAACGCGATCAAACGCTCGCGTGCACCTTGTGTCAGGAGTTCGTTTGTAAAAACGACCCACGATCGATTGCGCAGAAGCTATTCCTCGAGTCGCGGTGCGACCCTGCCCGTCCGGTCATCATGCTGAGAATCGCTCATCCCGGGACTGCGGGCGCCAGCCCATACTCACATTGGAATCATAATAGTAAAATAACGGCAAAAATTTAGAGTGAAATTGTGTTTGATTAAAATGTTGGTTTTGTCGTGAAAGCAAAGAGCTGTGCCATCCGACAACGACCGAGGATGAGTCATCGGAGGATTGATGTCCGGATCCGCCGCGAACTCGATAAGCCTTCCCGGTTCGGGCGGCACGGGCTTGAAACTTTGCGTCCCGCTGGGTCTAATCTGGTGAAACCTATGACGTTTGTCGGTTGACGTGATCGAGGATCCGGATATGCGAATTGGTCCGATTCTCGAACGTGAGTTGCTCACCTTGGTGCGGCGCAAGACGGCGTTCCTGGATCGTTATGTCGCGATCGTGCTGGAGTTGGCGGTCGTCTTGGGGTGTGCCTGGGTTTGGGACCATCGGGAGTGGGACCGGCGCTCGCTTGCGGGGGTCTCAGCATTTGCGCTCACCCTCTTTGTCCTGACGCTTGGCGTGCTCTTGAATGCGACGTTTGGCCTTGTGATTGCGCAAGTTTCGAAGGCCATCGCTTCGGAGCGTGATCGGAAGTCGCTGGATGCGTTATTAGCCACGCAGCTCTCGTCTGCCGAGATTGTTCTGGGCACCTTGGCCGCGGGCCTGGTTCGCTGGGCGAATGGCCTGGCCACCCTGGTGCCGGTTCTTGTCCTCTTGATCCCGTTCGGGGGTGTCGACCCGCGATTGATCTTGCTTGGCGGGGTGGGACTGGCATCGACGGCCTTTGCTCTGGCCGCGATCTCCGTGGTCGCCTCGATTGTGGCACGGACCGCGCGGGGGGCGATCGCCATGGCGATCTCGCTGACGACCTCGTGGTTCGCTCTACCGCTATTCGTGCTGATCATGAAACCTCGGCTCTGGCCGTCCGGGCCCGCCTGGATCGTCACGATTGCCATCGAGTTGCTCGCGAGCAGCCCGTTCGGCTTGGTCGCCAACCTGAGTGGAATCGTCCGGCGGGGAAGCCCGATCCAGGCGGTCTGGCGGATGGTCGGTTGGGAGTTGATCGGCGGGCTGCTGCTGGTTGCCTGGGCGATTTGGCAACTCCGCCTGCGGTCGCGCGCCCACTATGACAACGAAACGCGGGTCGCCGGACGGAGAATTCTCCGGGCGGCCCGTTGGCGATTACCACGCCCTCCGTGCGGCGATGATCCGGTGCTCTGGCACACGGTCTATTCCAACCGGACCGCGAGTCCGTTTGCCCGAATTCTTGGACACTTGATCAACCTCGGTTGGCTCGGAGTCCTGGGTGTCGTCATGGGTTGGTTTGCGGTGGCCGCCTTCAAGGAACTCGCCACTCGCGGCTATGGGGCGACCCCCGAAGCGTTCACCATGCCGGATGCGAATCCGTTGGCGAGAGTCCTGTACGAATTACTCTCCGGGACCTCCGGGGGCCCGAGTTCAGGCCAAGCCCGACTTGAATTCAACCTGGCGCTGCGAACTTTCTCGGCATTTTTTGCGGTCTTTTATGTATGTTCACTCAGCGTTGGAGCGATGCAGAGCATGGAGGCGGAGCGGGAACGCGACACTTGGACCGGTCTGATCGCCACTCCGCTCTCCGGGTGGGAGATTGTCTGGGCGAAGATGTGGGGGGCTCTCATCAGATCCCGCCCCGCGGTCATCTTGATGGTCGGGCTCTGGACGGTCGGAGTCTTGGCGGGCTCAGTTCACCCCCTCGGTTTCATCGCGGCGCTGGTGGGGATGGCCGTGACAGGGGTCTTCGTCGCGGGTCTCGGAGTTTACGCAGGCTTAATGGCCGTGAATGGTCGCGATGCGAAGAATCTGATTGGGACGCTACCGTATCTGCTTTGCCTGTCGGGTCTGGCAATCCTGCTGCCGGGACGAGGGAGCGTTCTGGCCGCGGCCGCTTCGCCTCCGCTTCTTGCGCTTTGCTCACTGTTCATTTATGAGGATATCCATACGGTTTTCAACGGCGGCCTCTTTCCCCTCGGCAATGGTCCGTCCAGCTACAAGCCGGGGCTCGAGGCGCGGCTGGTGCTGGCCCTCTGGGGCATCGGCACGCTCGCCCAAGCCGTTGGAGCCCTCGCAGTGATGCGCGCCATGTCCAATGGTTTCGACGCGGCCGTGGGGCGTCCGACTCGACCCCGCAGCTTGACCGAGAAACCGTCGAGACATGGTATGGAACTGCCGCTTCGAGGGATTGACGGGCAGGTCCACTGAACGGTTGAGACGGCAG
Organism: Singulisphaera sp. GP187; assembly: GCF_900129635.1. Classification (GTDB taxonomy): domain Bacteria; phylum Planctomycetota; class Planctomycetia; order Isosphaerales; family Isosphaeraceae; genus Singulisphaera. Next base: position 1,656,313 of record NZ_FSRB01000001.1, read on the forward strand.
GGAAATCGGCTCGCTCGTTGCCGGATCCGTTCAGTCATCGTCCTCGAGTTCGAGCACACCGTCCTCGCACATCCGACTGGCCTGGAGTGCAAGCTTTTGACGGGCGGTTTCGAGGTCGGCGGGGAGTGCGCCGGGCTTGATCTCCTCGAGAACCCGAAGGGCGGCGGCGGGGCGCTGGCGGTCGCGGATTAAGACCTGGGCGAGCTTGAGTCGAACCCGGTTCGATGCATCGGGGTAGTAGCGACAGTGGTCGCGCATCAGGCGGATTGCATCGGAATCCGCGCCAGCCGAGCCGAAGGCTTTGATCATCCCGAGCAGTTCGGGCTGCACCGGCCAGTTGACCAGGGTTCGGGCGGACGTGTCATAAGCGACGAGTGCGCCGGCGACATCCCCCTTGTCGATGAGCGCGCGGACCCGCCGGACGGCCGCCGCCGCGCGATCGTCCGTGCTGGGGCCGTCCGTTTGAGCCTCACCGTGGGACCCTTTGCCGCCTGCCTTCGCCCTGGCCTTGGCTTTGAGACTGGAGCGGAGGACCTGCTTCTCGCGATCGAGCCGTTCTCCGCGTTGGTTCCATTCGTGCGCGAGCTTGGCCCGTTTCTTAAGGAGCGCGAAGACGTCCCATCCTTCGCAGTCGACGAGTCCGACCTTGAGCAAGGTGATGGCGACGACGGCACCCCAGAAGGCGCCGGAGAGGTGGCCGATCTCGGTGACCATGACCTGATTGCCGAGCGTTCCCCAGACCACCAGGCCGAGAAGCTGCTGACCGATATAGAGCAAGGCGACCGTTGTGTAATAGAGATCCCAGTGAGAGACGAATGTACGGAATCCGATCATCATGACGACCGTGCAGTTCAACTCATTCCTCGGAGCCCAGATCATGCAAGTCGCGAGCAGACCATAGACTGCGGCCGAGGCCCCGGCCGCGTGTCCATCCATCCCTGATTTCATTAACAAGAGTTGGACGAATGCGCCGTGGAGCGAGCCGATGGCCAGGTAAGTCAGCAAGTACTTGATGGCGCCGAGCTTCCCCTCGACCACGATTCCGAAAGCCCAGAGGAACAGCATGTTCCCGGCCAGGTGGCCCAGCCCGTAGTGGAGAAAGTTGTGGGTCACCCACTGGACCGGGTGCAGGCGGCCGTCGCCCAATGCCAGCGCATACCGATCGAATTGGGAGACGCTTTCGACACTCTCAATGACCTCGTCGTCCTCATTCAGCAAGATCACACCCGTGTCGGGTGGGACCACGAACAAGAGCGCGACGTTCAGCGCGATCAACATGACCGTGACGTACGGCCAGTGATAGATCGGGGCGTCAGTGCCGGTCGGAATGACGATCATGGCCAGGCTCAGCAAAGAAGAGGAACTGTTTCCTCCGGGAAGCTACCATACTTCCTCGGGTCAACTGAGACAACTTTGTCTCAAACATCGGTGATGCGAATTCCCCTTGCGCGTTGACACCACGCGACCCAATCGCTACGTTGCGGCGCAGACTTACCAGGATCCGTCAAGTGGACGCACATCACTCGCTGGCGCTTTTCCCCAGGCTCGTTCCGAGCGGAGACGAATGACTCCGTCTCGAACAAGCCCGCTTTACCGATCCACCGCGGGGCCTGTGCTCCTCATTCGTTCCTGAATTCAAACGGGTCTGGAATGGCCATTCCTTGGGACCGTGAACGGTTCTCTGCTTGATTGTTTGATGAACTTGAGACAGATCATCCATTAGGAATCGAGAAGGACGTCTCCATGCTTCCCCAATTGTTCCTCAAGAAGTCGTTCGCCTCGATTGGCGTGGTATTTGGACTCGTCGTGATTTCCGGATGTGGCGGCGCGGTTCCCGCCCCCAAAACGTTCGTCGCGTTCCATTCCCCGTCCGGCCGATTCTCGTGCGACTATCCGCAAGGATGGGAGACGACGAGCGCCGGGAAGCCGGAATCGCCCAATGCGTGGGCCAAATTCACCAGCGGACATGCGGAGATCCGGGTTGAGGCCGACCTCGCCGGTTCGCTGTTGGGCGATATGGCCAAGTCCACCGGTTCCACGTTCGGGGTCGAGGAAGAACCGCCCGTGGCCAGGATCCACCCGATGGGTGAGCGGCAGATGAAGGAGGATTTCACCAACTACAAGGAACGGGAACCGAAGTCGTTCCAGTCCAAGGGAATCGGCGAGGGGCGGCGGTCGACCTTCATCGCCGACCAGACGCTCGGAGGTAAGATCTACGGCTACCGAGCGACCTTGCTCGCCAACGACCGCCGCATCACGGTCGTCTGCACCTGTCCCGCAACCAACTGGAAGACCCTCAAGCCGGCGTTTGAGACGGTTGTCGCCAGCATCCGTCAAGGCGGTTCATGAACAAGTCGGCAGGCCTCGACTCTCGGTGAACGCGGGGAGAGTCGAGGCCCCCCTGGTTTTGCCGGCTCTGTTCCATTCCTTCGATGCGCAGGTGGATCGAAGCGGCCTTTATTGCCCGAGTTGCGCTTTGAGCCATTCGGCTTTGTTGGTGGTGATCGCGCTGATCCCAGCGTCGATCAGCTTGCGGGCTTCTTTGGGATCGTCGACCGTCCACACGTAGAGTTCGAGCCCCGCGTCTTTGATTTTCTGAGCGAGCGCGCGGTCGAGCGGTCCCTTGGCCGCGAGGTCGAGTCCGTCGGCCTTGATCGCTTTGGCCTTCGCAATCAAGTCGTCAATGCTCGGGGTCCAGACCTTCGTTTCCTTGTCCTGTTTGAAACTTGCCAGGTAAAACGCCTTGAGCTCCGGGAGCTGGCGCTTCGCCTCGGCGACCGCGTCGGCCTGGAAGCTGATGACGACCAGTTGCTCGGGTTTCTTGCCCGACTCGCGGACCGCTTTCACCAAGGCCGGGATCGCCTCGGCGCCGACTTTGACCTCAATGAAACAACGGGCCCCCGCGGGGATCGTCGCCAGGGCCTCCTCGAGCCTGGGCAACTTCTCCGCCGACCACTTCGCCGCCTTCCAGCTTCCGGCATCGAGGGTTCGCAACTCGTCCCAGTTGGTCTCCTTGATTTTTTTCGAGACCCCCGTGGTCCGCTTCGTGTCGGCATCGTGACAGACGGCGAGGATGCCATCCTTCGACAAGTGAACGTCGAGCTCGATGGCGGGGACCTTCCGTTCCCAGGCCAGCCGGAACGCGGCCAGCGTGTTCTCCGGAGCATCGGCCGACTCGCCGCGATGAGCAATCAATTCCACCGGCGAACTCCCGGCCAAGAGAAGCATCAGTAATCCAGAAGACCAAACCATCGTGACCACTCCCGGAGAGCAAAGGACGATTCCGAACAGCCCGGACTGAGAACTCGTCGGGACACGGTTCCCGAACCCGTTCCCTTTGTCTATAACTCGCGACGATCGCAATCGCCAGGCCGCACCCTATGACAAGGGAAAGATAACCGATCGTATCATCGCGCGCTGAAGCTCGCGTGAAGAAAACAATAAGAGTACCTGCATGCTCGTGCGATGGCCCGCCCATTCAGAACCCGAGACCAGCCCCGTCTGGTTTGCGTATTGCAATCCCGATCGGAATAGTAGATATTTGGTGCCGAACCGAGTGGCGACGATCGTTGGGAGTTGCCGCCGCTATTTCGTTGCAGAGCGTGTTGGGGTCGCGTATGGTCCGGGGAATCAGGCCTGAGTTTTTGCCGTAATTGGGCCTTGGCACCACGACTTGACGCATTGGTCTCTGCAGACGGATGGTGAGAGGTTGTTTTTGTCCTTCGAATTTCAACCGGGAGAACAGCGATGCTGAAGCTGCGAATCGCCTCGACCGCTCTCGCCGCGGTGGTGCTGGCGGCCGGATCCGCCGACGCCGCGGGGTTGTCCAAGGGGACGCCCGACTGGAAGTCCGCGGGGCCGATCTCGTTTGGTCCCAAGGGGGTCTTGTTCCTTGCCGACTCGCAAGGCGCGGCCATTTTCGCGGTTGATACGGCCGACGTTCAGGCCGATTCGGCGGGTGGACCTCTGAAAGTCGACGGGATCGATGAAAAAGTCGCCGCTCTGTTGGGGACGACCTCCAAGGGGATCGTGATTACCGACCTCGCCGTCAATCCGGCTTCGGGCAAGGCCTACCTGACCGTCGCCCGCGGGAAGGGCCCCGACGCCGCGCCGGTGCTTGTTCGGGTCGATCGCTCGGGCAAGCTCGAGATCGTCTCGCTCGAGAACGTACCGTTTGCCAAGGCGAGCCTGCCGAATCCGCCCACGAAGGAGAAGGCGAAAGCCGAGTCGATCACCGACCTGGCTTTCGTCGACGGCCGCGTGTTCATCGCCGGTCTGTCCAACGAAGAGTTTGCGTCACGCCTGTTGTCGATCCCGTACCCGTTTGCTGATGCCAGCAAGGGAACGAGTGTTGAGATCTACCACGGTGCCCACGGCCGCTTTGAAACCGGTTCGCCGGTCCGGACGTTTGCCCCTTATCAGATCAAGGGGGAGTCGTTCCTGCTCGCCGCGTACACCTGCACCCCGCTGGTCAAGCTTCCCGTCGCTCAGCTCAAGCCGGGAACGCACGTGAAGGGGACGACGATCGCCGAGCTCGGCAATCACAACAAACCGCTCGACCTGATCGTTTACCACAAGGATGGCAAGGCCTTCCTGTTGCTGACGAACAGCAGCCGAGGAGTCATGAAGATTCCGACCGAGAAGGTTGAGACGCAGGAGGGGATCACGAAGCAGGTCAAAGACACAGATGGAATTGCTTATGAGAAGATCGAGGACCTTAAGGGGGTCACCCAACTCGATGAGCTCGACAAGGACCATGCGTTGATCCTCGTTCAGACCCCGGCCGGTGCGCAAAACCTCGAGACCATCGCGCTGCCATGATCGCTTTGAGCATGCATCTCGTTCCTTGCTTGACGATCGCCTTGCTTGCCGCCGCGCCGGACGTTCCCAGTCCGGCGCGGCCGGCGAACTTCGTCATTCACTGGCAGGCCGGCGAAGGGGCAGCCCCGTCGTCCATTGAGGTCGACGGGATCGACCCGACCGACCTGGCCGCACTTTCGGCCTTGAGCCAGGTGAAGCCAACGACGTTCGCGTGGTCGCGGGTTTTCACCGTCACCGTCGCCCCGGAAGGCCAGGATGAGGACGAACGGCCGCCGATCCTGGGGACGTACCGGGTCGTCGACGCTCGGTTGCGGTTCGAGCCACGGTTCCCGATCGAGCCCGGGCTCAGGCACCGCGCGGCGTTCCGGCCCTCCCAGCTTCCTCTCGAGCCGTATCAGGGACTGAAGGACGTCGTCACGGAATTCAAGCGGCCGCTACCGCCCCCTCCGGAACCCGCGTTCGTCGTCCGAGTCGACCCCGCAAGCGATCGCTTGCCTGAAAACTTGCTCAAGTTCTATCTCCACTTCTCCGCGCCGATGAGCCGGGGAGAGGCCTACGCACGCGTGACCCTGATCAACGCGCAAGGCCGAACGCTCGATGTCCCGTTCCTGGAAGTGGGCGAGGAGCTTTGGGATCCGTCCGGGACCCGACTGACACTTCTGCTCGATCCGGGGCGGATCAAGCGCGGACTCAAACCGCGCGAGGATCTGGGGCCGATCCTCGAGGCCGGCAAGGCGTATACGCTGGTCGTCGACCGGAGTTGGTCCGACGCGACGGGCCATCCTCTCCGGGAATCGTATCGGAAGTCGTTCAAGACGGGGCCTGCTGATGAGACTCAGCCCGACCCCAAGAACTGGATCGTCAAGCCGCCGGCGGCTCGGACTTCCGACCCGTTATCGCTCGAGTTTCCCGAGTCGCTCGATCGCGCGATGTTAAATCGTACCCTGTCCGTACTCGACCCCGAGAAGCAGGAGATACCGGGCCGGGTCGAGCTGAATGCCTTGGCGACTCGCTGGAGCTTCCACCCCGATCGTGCTTGGACACCCGGTCGATATCAGGTCGTGGTTGACACCACCTTGGAAGACCTGGCGGGCAACAGTATCGCCCGCCCGTTTGAGGTCGATGTCCAGCACCCGATCACGCGTCGAACCGAGTCGGGAACGGTCTCGATTCCTCTCGAGATCCGTGCTCAGGCTTCTCCCTGAACGATTCGTTCCCCGCTGACCTCAGATTATTGTTGGAATTCCAGGTGAAGACCTTCTCCCAAGCCGATTCCTTGGTGGGCCGTGCCCACCCTACGGGACGGGAAGGCCCGCGTCGCTCAGCGCCTTCGCGTATTCCTCAGGGGTGTTCAGATTGCGCAGCGAGGCGAGTTCGGGATCCACATGGCGGAGTTCTTCACTTTCAACGACGTGTGTTTGAAGCAGATCCATGAGATTAAGCAGACGAAACTGATTCTGGCGCAAAAGTTTTTCCATGGCAGGCAGACTGGTCGCCCGTCGGTAGACCGCGGACAGGGGGTGATGAAAACCGTCGACGAACGGAAGCGCCAGGTCATTCACTCCGATCAACTCGTGGAGCCGCTTGATCCAGGCGGGGCGGAGGAAGGGCGTATCGGTCGCCGTGGCGAAGACAAACTCGACGGAACAGGGCAAGGCGGTCAAGCCGGCGGCGAGCCCTTGAAGCGGGCCGCGGCCCGAGACCGGGTCATGGACGATCCGGACGGAGTCGGGCAGGGGGGGGCAAACTTGTCCTGGCGCGGCGACGACCACAATGACGTTGGCCTGTTCGCTCACGATCCGGACGACGCGTTGGAGCAGTCGCTCGGGACCGAACGCGAGCCCTGCCTTTGGCTGACCCATCCGCCGACTCTCACCTCCGCACAGGACTACAGCGCCTCGCATGAATCGGTCTCGATCGAATCGATTCGGTCTCACCCTGTTCCCCGGATCAGATCGTCGGAATCCGAACCGGGAAACAAGTCATAGAACCAGACTGTGACCAGGGCGTTCGCGGGATACCCGTTCAGGTCGGCCGGTACGATGACGAAACCGTCCGCGCGGGTGGTGCTCGAAAGGATCGAGGCGCCGCTGGCCGCCAAGGGTTCCACTCTCCCTTGATCGATCGTCACCCGCACGTAGTCGACACGGCCGGCGAGCGAGTCGAGCGGGCGTGCGAGGGGCAGCGCTCTCGGTCGGTAGGGCCAATTTCGGGGTCGTCCCCCTTGGAGCCGGACGATCGGGCCCGCGAAGAAGTCGTAGGCGCAGAGGCAACTGACGGGGTTGCCGGGCAAGAGCACGACGGCCGCTCCCCCGATGAAACCGAGGCCCGTCGGTCCGGCCGGGCGGAGGGCGATGCCATGGACGGCGAGCTCGCCCAACTCGGCGACGATCCCAGGGACGTGGTCCTCAGGGCCGGTCGAAGTTCCCCCGGAGACGAGCACGACATCGGCCCAACTGGCCGCTTCGGCAATCTCCGCCCGAATGCGGTCGCGGTCATCGGGCAGTGGGCCGACAACTCGAGGAAGGCCGCCATCCCGGACGATCAGGGCCGCGAGCATTCCTGAATTCATGTCGGCAATTTGATAGTCGGCAGGAATATGACCGGCCGTGACCAGTTCGTCCCCCGTGACGATCACCGCGACCTGGGGACGTTGAACGACGGCGACGGTGCCGGCACCCACCGCGCTCAGGACACCGAGGTCTTGCGGGCGAAGCACCCGGCCCGCTGAGAGCACCACGGTCCCGGCCTCGATATCCTCGCCGATCCTACCCACATGCCGTCCGACGGTCGTGGCCTGGAACACGCGGACCGTGGGGCCGTCGCGTTGCGTCGATTCGACGCGCACGACGGTATCGGCTCCCTTGGGGATGGCCGAGCCGGTCGTGATCTGAATCGTTTCTCCCGGACCCACCGTGAGGTTGCTGAGCTGTCCGGGGCGGGCCTCTCCCACACAACGGAAAAGGACAGGGCTCTGTGCGGTGGCGCTGACGGTCTCGTGACCTCGGAGCGCATATCCGTCCATCGCTGCGCGATCGAACGAGGGAACGGGAGCCTCAGCCCGAATCTCCTCGCCCAGCACACGACCCGCCGTCTCACGGAGCTCGACCGGTTCGACGCCGAGGCGTGGGATCCCTCGGGAGATCAGCGCAACGACATCCTCGACCTGGGTTCGGTCCCGAAACCCTTGCATTCTTGGATCGTAACGCGACGCGCGCGTGACCGTCTCAGACTCACCCATGTCGTTTCGCTCAAACGCCGATCGCCGTGGAGCTTGATCTGCGGCACTCCGCTTCAGTGTAACGCCCGGTCCGCCCTCGTAGAAAGGCCTGGTTCATCGCCGGTTCGGTTGGATGCCCCGCTCCTGGGTGATTCCAGCATTCGCGCTCGATCCGTCAAGGCGTCACTTCGACGCCTGACTCGCTTTCGGGGGAATGGTCAGGGAGATCGGGGCGCTCGAATAAGCTGTTTTTACCACAAAATTGATGGAGACATGTCCCATGACCGCGACGGGAGTCTTGTCGCACGGGGCGGCGTCGGGCTTCGCCTCGAGGATGATCTTGCCATGGGTCTCAGTAGGGCCAAGTAGCGTCTTGCTCCCGGCCTCCTTGATGCTGACTCCGGGCGGAAGCGGGTTGGCGAAGGTGCCGCCCAGGTGCTGGAGGAGGATCGCGAGGTTGACCCCCTTGTTATAGCCGTTGTGGCGGGTCACGGTGACGTCGATGGTGGCGGTCTTGCCGGGAACGAGCGTGAGCGCGGCGGGGGTGGCTTCGACGGTGATATCCGACTCGGTGGTAACCGCCAGGGCAATCGTCTGGACCGGGTAGAGGCCGCGCCCGCCTCCCGGGAGATAGATCTCTTGCTTGGGCTCCGCGGTTTCGATGTGCGCCTTGCCGGCGATTTCCGCCTGTCCCGAGATCCGCAAGAGCGCCGCGGCGGGTGCGGCGTCGGAGGCGGCGGAGACCACGCTGACCCCTTGGGTCATATTGGCCGGGATCGTCAGTGGGCTCGCCGTAACGCCCTTGGGAAGCCCTTCCCAAGCGATGGCCACGGGCCCGTTGAACCCGGCGCGACGGGCGACCTGAACAAACAAGGGGACCCGCGCACCCGGGCCGAGGTTGAGCTTGTCGGGATCGCAACTCAAGGAAAAACCAGGCGTTGCCGGCTCGGCCAGCAGGACGTAGCCAAAACCTTCGCCTCCTCGGCTATGCAGGTCCAGGACTTGCACCGCGTAGCTCTCGTCGGCCGGAGCGGTCCACTCGAGGCGCGGATCCTTACTACCGGGTGAGTCGTCTGCCTCAGCCTGGGTTACATTCTTGAGGTTGACGATCCGGAGCACTGGGTCGGTCGCCGTTCCCGCGCGTCGGGCGACGACCTCGAAGGCGTAGATTTGCCCCTTCTTCGCATCGAAACGATAAGTGTCGATGTCGTTGGGTTCGAGAAGGCGGCCACTGAGCGCGACCGGAAGACTGACTGCTTGCCCCTTTTCAATCTCGGCGGGCGCATCCCCCACTTCCAGGGCCAGGGGCAGGGGAGTCGAGAGCAGTGGCACGGGCAAGGTGGTCCCCCGCTCCGTGGGTAAGGCCATCAACTGAACGCCCGGCTTCAAGTTGGCCGGGATCTCGAGCGGAAGTGTTTTCTGCGTTGCGTCGAGGTTGGCTCCGCGGGCTTCGAACACGGCGCTCGTGCCGGGGTTGACGGCAAGTGGAAAGAGGGAGGTGGCCACCGGACCGCCGGTCGCGTGGAGCACGTAGGTCCAGTTCGCGTTGCCCGTGTACGTGGTGTCGCGAATCTGGAGTCGATAGGTCCCTGCATCCTTGAACTTGTACGAGAGCAGCGGGTCCGCAAAGTCGTGATTGTCGTCGACCGCAAGCTCGCGCCCTTGGGCGTCGTGGATCGCGAGGATCGGGTCGAAGTGGGTCTGGAGGTCGTGGATCTTGTTTTCGAGTCGGTTCGCCCAGACGCTGAACGTGAGGGTTTGGCCGGCGGTCGCCGAGAACGAATACCAATCCACATCCTCCGTTTTTCCGATCAGACCGCTGACGACGGCGGGAAGCTCGAGGGCTTGCGCCGATTCGGGCCGGTCGTTGGCGGCGTCGTCAGCCTCGGTGACGACGCGGTCGTCGACGACGACGATCAGCCCGACCGACGAAATCCCTTGCGGCGTGGCGACACGGATCTCGCGTGGACCGAGTGGGGCGTCCGGAGCGATGGTGACGCTTGCCTTGACGGTGCCCGACGTCCGTCCCCCTCGCCTCATCGCTTTCGGGTCACCGGCGGGTGGAGTCGCCCCGTCGAGCACCGTTCCCGCCAGGCCGGGCCCTTCGCAGAGCAGTTGCCAGGCCCCGTCGAACCGTCCCCCACCGACGATTGTGATCTCGACCGTCTCGCCCCTCCGCGCGGCGGTGGGGGTGACCCGAGTCAGCATCGGATACGACGTCTGAGCGCGGGCGAGTTCGGGAGCCAGGAGCAAGGCGAGCGCGGCGGCGATCCAGTGGGGGCGTGGCATCGAAGGGCTCCGGAATCTCGAGGTGAGCAGAGTCTGCCGGGGTTTCATCGCTCCGCGATACACATCATTGAGGCTTCGGCTGTGAGAAGCTGGGTTCCGCGACCGGTTCCCCTCGGAGCTGGTGGGCGACCTCCTCTTCTCGGTCGAAGACAGACAAGGGGATCGTTCCGGGGACGTCCGCTCCCCCGATGCGCCATCGAAGCAGGTCCCGCATGTCGGGTGACGCGTGCAAGTAGCCGCTGGGGGTGAGGATCAGCCAGTCGAAGGTCGACGGGCTGGGCGAAGGGGGTTGCAGGAGCGTGGCTCGGAGCTTGCCCGAGTCGGCATCCCAGACCCGGACGATCCCGTCCCAGCCCCCGCCCGCGGCGCACTGGGCGTCGTCCGAGAGGGCCACGGCATATTGCCATTCGGTGGGGCCCGGCAAGCTGCGTTGAAAGGTTCCGGAGGCTCCGTCCCAGAGCCGGACCGATGAGTCGCCCCCGGCCGAGATCAGGCGCTTGCCGTTGCCGCTGAACGCGAGTTGATGGACCGGCCCCCCATGGCCGCCGATCCGGTTGGCCGGCTTCACGTCGTCGAGCCCCCACCACCGCAGTTGGGGCTCGAGGCCCGCGCTGACGAACTTGGCGCCCCCTGGCTGGACCGCCAGGGCCATGACGTCCTCGTTGTGGTTGCTATACGTGCGTTTTTCTTTAAGCGTTTTCGCGTCGATGAGCTTGATCGTCCGATCCTTGCTCACGCTCAGGAGCGAATGGCCGTCGGGTGCGTAGGCCACGTCGTACACGAAGTCGGAATGACCGGTGAAGACACCGTCCGGTCGATCGTTGGCCAGATTCCAGAGCCGAACCGACTGATCGAACGAGGCCGAGGCGAGTTGACCGCCGTCGGGACGGAAGGCGAGACCGAAGACGACGTCATCGTGGCCGGCGAAGTCGTGGATCAGTGTTCCGTCGGGGACGGAGTAGACCCGAACCGAACCGCTCCGCGCGGGCATGCCGGCCCCCACGGCGAGCCGCTTGCCGTCCCGGCTGAACACCAGCGCATGCACTGGTCCGGGGACGTCGTTCAGGACGAGGGCGGGGCGGGCGTCAACCAGGTCCCAGATCAGGACCTCGCCATGGGTTCCCACGGCGAGCTGCCTCCCGTCGCCTCGAAACGCAAGCGCGGAGATCGCCGGCAACGGGCCGACCTTGAGGACGACCTGCATCGCTCCCCCGTTGCCGAACCCTTCGGTTTTGGGCGGGATCTTCCGCTCCACCCCAAGGACGACGTCGAGCGACCGGACGATTCGCCGCGGTCGGTTTGCGGAACTTGCCGCCGCGTCGGCGACGACAACCCCTCGCGGAGCGCCCGCGTCGATCCAATGGCGGACCAGGTCGCGTTGCGCCTGCGGCAGCGGCTTCTCGAGCAGCGGCATCCGGGTGTCTTCGTCCACTTCGTTGAGCCGCTTGAGCAACGCGCTTTCGAGCGACCGGCCCGGCACGATGACCTTCTGATCCTTCGTGCCGGCCAGCACCGCGTCGAACGAGTCGAGCGCCAAGCCGCCGGAAATGTCGATGTTATTAAGTTTTTTTGTGTTATGGCAGACCGTGCACCGTTTTGCGAAGAGCGGCTTGATGTCGCGTTCGTAGGTCGGCGGCTCGTCGCCCCAGACCGACGAAGAGGCCAGCGCCATCCCTATGGCGATCAGGCCGAACACCACACGTGCGCTCGCAGTTCGCATCTTTGTGGCGAATGCAATCGTAGGGTGGGCACGGCCCACCATCAGCGGCCAGGGATGGTGGGCCGTGCCCACCCTACGAAAACGGCTCATTCAATGAGTCTCGCGGGTGCAGGGAGAAGCATCGGTGACGCTCGAGGAAGTCTGTTAGTGATTGAACAGGAATTCCTTGGAATTCAGGAGACCCCAGAAGAGGTCTTGGGCACCGAGGGCCCGACTCGGGGCGTCGACGATCAACTGGCGGGCGGCCTCGTTCTCTTGGGGCGAGGGAAGCCGGTTGAAGGTGACGACGTAGAGGGTCTCGACCAGGGTCTCATCGGTCAGCCTCGGGTCGCGCAAGAGCCGGGTGAGGCGACCGTCGGCCTGAGTGAGCTTGCGATTGATCAGGTCGCCGTTCATCAAGTGCAAGGCCTGGCTCATGGTTGGGTCGGACGCGCGTTCGCATTCGCAAGCCAAGGCGCGCTCGGGTCGGCCAAACGTGTCGAGGAAGTAGGAGGGATAATTGGTGTCGGGCAGCGCGATGGCCCGAGTGCCCGCCGGCTTCAACGGAAACTTTTCAAACGTGCCGGTCGCCAGGTTGATCGCGTCGAGCAGTTGCTCGGCGGTCAGGCGTTTGACGCGATAGTGGGTGAAGAACGTGGTATCGAGCCGGTTATCGGGATTCGGGAGCGAGCTGAGTTGGTAGACCCGGCTGTTGAGGATCAAACGAAGGAGTTTCTTGAGGTCGAAGCCGCCAGCCACGAACTCTTGGGCAAGGGCGTCGAGCAAATCGGGGTTGGAGGGGGGGTTGGTCTCGCGGAGGTCGTCGATCGGGTTGACGAGTCCCTTGCCGAGCAAGTAGCCCCAATACCGGTTCACCACGTTTCGAGCGAGCCAGGGGTTGTTCGAGGCGGTGAGCCAGCGGGCCAGGGCGCGGCGGCGATCGACCGGGTCGTCGGCGGCCTCGTCCCCCAACGGGGTTGGCTTCATGGTCTTCCCGGTCCGCGGCTGACCGACTTCGCCGGTCTTGGCGACGTAGATCACCTGCTCGCGGCCGAAGAGTCCGAACTCCTGGCTCTGCTTGGTTTTGATCCGGGCGAAGTAGGCGGCCAGCCCGTAGTAATCATCCTGGCCGTAGGCTTCGAAAGGGTGGTGATGGCACTTGGCGCACTGGAGCCGGACGCCCATGAAGACCTGGGCGGTGGTCTCGGCGAGGTCGTCGGGGCCGGTTGCGACTCGGAAGTAGTTGGCCGGTCCGTTGGTGTAGATTGATCCTTGCGCGGTGATGAGCTCGTCGACCATCGCGCTCACCGGCTTGTTGGCGCGGAACGCATCGCGAAGCCAGAGGTTGAACGCGAGCATTCCCTGGGCGCCAAGCTTGGTTCCGTCGATCCGCAGCAGATCGCCCCACTTCAGCGACCAGAAGTCGACATATTCAGGGCGATCGAGCAAGCGGTCGATCAGCTTGGCGCGCTTCGCGGGGTCGGTGTCGGCGAGAAAGTCTTCGAGCTCGGAGCGCGACGGCGTGGTCCCGATCGTGTCGAGCATGGCGCGGCGGAGGAATTCGGCGTCGGTGCTCAGCCCCGAAGGGACGAGTCCCAGTTCGCGCCACTTGGTCGCGACCTTTTCATCGAGGATGTTATGCGCGGGGAAATCAAACGATTTCTCATAGGCATAGGGAACGGTGACCCGAGCCAGGGCGGCGTGGCCCTGGTAACGCACCATCAGATTCGTTTCCCCCTGGCCGACGGTGGTCGCCAGGCCGGTGGGCCCGACCTTGGCGACGCCTTCGTTCAGGGGGTCGAACTTGGCCTGGTCGGTGACGTCGCGAGTCGTGCCGTCGCTGAACCTGGCAAGCGCGATCAGCCGCTGCTCCTGACCGGGCTCCATTCGCCGCTGAGTGGGGAAAACCGAGATCCCGGTGACGATCGGATCGTCGCGGCTCGGCGCGGGGGCACCTTGCTCGAGCCAGAGCTTCAAGAGTTCGCTCTCGGGCGAGCCTGGTTCCATCCGTTTGCCGCCGCCGTGGGCGACACTCAAGGTCGGCTTGAGGAGGAGCAGGCTCTCCTCGGGGGCAAACGGCGTGACTCGCCGTCCCTCCGCGCTTTTGACGATGGCCGTGTAGTCGGGCTCGGCCTCGAAGCCGAGGAGCGAAAGCCTGAACCCGCCCTTGCCATGCTGAGACCCGTGACAGGACCCTTGGTTGCAGCCGAGCTTGGTCAGCACGGGCTGAATTTCGTTGCGAAAGCTGACCTGGCGGGGTGACACCGCGCCGCTGACCTCAACCGGGACGCGCGCCTCGACCGAACCCACGCGAATCAGGACCTCGGCCTTCCCGTCCGCGACCGGGTGGAGAAAACCGCGAGGATCGACCGCCGCGACCTTGGGATCGCCCACCGCGAATTGCGCATCCGCCGTCAGGTCGAGCCGACTGCCGTCGGCGAAGGTCCCGATGACGACCAGCCGCTGGCTGGCTTGCGGGCCGAACAGGGTCGCCTTGGCGGGCAAGACCTCGAGCTTGGCGGGAACAGGAGCCCCGAGTGCCGCGTTTAAGGCCGGGGCCGGCAGCCCAACGAATGCCACCAAGCTGACGCCAAGGAAGCGAAGGACGCGCATTGGGTAGGCTCTCGTCGTCGGAGTCGGAGGAGCTCCCGCGCAGGCTTTCGCAGCGTTCGAGTCGTCGCTAGAACCCGACCTCGTCGCGAAACCAAAGACGCGCGGGGGGAAGGACCGATCAGCCGTGAGGGAGTGAGAGAGTCGAGGCGACGAACCCGAAATCCACGACTCTCGCTTCCCCACCGTTCAACATTGCTCTGCAAATGGTTGAAAATCAAGGTCTGACTGAAAAAACCCGGGAACGACCTGATTTGAGCGCTGACACGAATGGCACGAGGTTACGAGCGGGTGTGCACTGGTTTTCGTCACAAAAACAGTGTACAGGAGCCTGGAAAGGTAATGTACGGAATCCTTTTCCTCGTACCATTCGTTCCTGACCCTGGTATGTGGCAATTCATTTCGCTCCCCGCGCGATCCGCTCCGAGCGGGGACAAACCGCCAATGGGCGTGATTGGTGGCCTTCGCTTGCTTGAGGGGGGTTGCTGTACTACCGTATTGCATCGGCGAATCATGCATGAGACGCCCAAGCACTTCAGAGGATGCCTGCAATGCACAACCACGAGCGCGATGCTTGGATCCTGGACATGGTCCAACCTTGGACCCTCGCGGACGTCCTTCGGGATGAGTCGGCCCGGAGCGTGGTGTACTGGCTGGCGAGACCGGGCGATTCCCCCCTGACGTGTCCCGAATGTGAGCGTCCCTGCGCCGGCTACGATTCGCAACCTCGGCGATGGCGACTCCTCGACGAGGACCAGTTCCAAACCGTGCTGGAAGGGAACGTGCCTCGCTGCTCCTGCCCCGAGCACGGGGTCAACCCAATTCGCGTACCCTGGGCCGAGCCAGGCCATCCCATCGCTCAGTTCGTGGAGTGTTCGGATCCGGGAGCCAGCGAAGGGGATCCTGCCACGCGGAGGGGCTTCCTCGCTTCGACGGTCGCGGCCGCGGGCTCGCTCCTCGTGGGAGGTGCGGTCTTCCCGGAGGAAGGTGCGGGAGCCGAAGCCACCGTGACTCGTGCCGAACCCGATTGGGGGGCGCTGCGCCGTCGTATCAAGGGGGAGGTCGTCACGCCGAATGACCCTGATTTCGCCTCGGTGCGAAGTTCCTTGGTCTGGAACAAGATCAAGCCCGACCGCTCGCCGGATGTGATCGTGCGGGTCAAGAATGAGCAGGACGTGGTCGAGGCCATCAATTTCGCGCGTGAGAACGGGCTGAAGGTCGTCAACAAGGGAGGCGGCCACACCTGGTGCGGCCTGTCCGTACGCCATGGTGGGATGACGATCGATCTTTCGGGGCTCAACGAATCCTGGATCGACGAGGCCACGCAAACCGCCGTGATCCAGCCCGTGATCAGCAACCGCGAGCTGGCACGCCGGCTGGGTGAGCACAACCTGGCCTTTCCGATCGGTCACTGTCCCACGGTCAAGGCAGGCGGCTACCTCTTGAACGGCGGCATGTCCTGGAATATGGGTCACTGGGGACCGGCCTGTTTGAGCGTGGAGGCCGTGGAATTCGTCACCGCCGACGGCAAGATGATCAAGGCGAGCGCCACCGAGCACCAGGATCTCTACTGGGCGGCCCGAGGATGCGGGCCGGGCATGTTTGCCGTAGCCACACGTTTTCATTTGAAATGTTACCCATTGCCAAAGGCCATCGCCACGAGCAACTATTTCTATTCGCTGAACGACCTCAAAGCCGCCGTCGATGAAGTGGTGGCGCTGGGGCGGACGATGCCCGACAATGTGGAATTGTCGATCTTCTTGATCAAAGCGCCGGCCGAGCTTGCCGAGGCCTGCAAGGATCACAACGGCAAAGTCTGCATGGTCGTTGCCGTGGCCTTCGGGATGACGAAGGAAGAATCCGAAGCGGCACTCGCGCCGCTGGAACAGGGCACAGTGGTCAAGAAGGCGCTCGCCAGGACTTTCAACGAGCCGACCGATTTTGAAGGATTGTCGATCGCCTCCGGGGAATCGTGGCCGGAAAACCATCGCAACCTTTGTGAGAACCAGTGCTCCAAGGCCAGGCCTTCCGACATGCTGATGGCCTTGCGTGATAAATTCGTCGAGGCGCCCTCCGCAAAGTCCGTGATCGTTTTCTGCCAGAGCACCGGATCCAGGAATCTGCTCGAGCCGAATCCCGAGGTCGCGCTTTCGATTGATGCCACCTCGTACGGCGGTTCGTGGGCCATCTGGGAGGACGAAGCCGACGATGCCGCCAACAGGAAGTGGCAGGACGAGGTGATCGCGATCATGAAACCGTTCACCAGCCAGCACTACATCGGCGAGACCGACTACGTCCAGGATCCGGCGCGGGTGCAGGAATCCTATTCCGCCGAGAAGTGGAAGCGGTTGGAGGAGGTTCGCGCCAAGTACGATCCCCAAGGCCTTTTCTTCGGCTTCCTGGGCGGTACACGCAAGGCCTGAGAAGAGAGGAACCGGCCGATTGACCTGCCCCCCTTTGAATTTCCGTCGGCGAATTCTCTGCTTGCGTTGCTGGGACTTCTTGTGGACAGTAGGAGTCACTCGAAAGCCTCTTTTGCGTTCAGGAATTATGATGTCTCGACAACTTCATTATCCCTGAAAACAAGGAGGCTTTCGAGCTTTTTCTGCAATATCGGCCAAAATCCCCAACCAATTACGCTTGGTTCAGGGCTAGTCAAAAATCATCTCGACTCCAGGAAGAATCATGATCTGACGCCGAATATTTTCGAATATTTTTTCGGGGATGATCTTGTCCAGTTTACGCAAACTACGTCAAGATATAGGAATGTCACCTGTTCAATTCCCAGGAAGCGACACTTTCCAGTACCCGAAGGCGGCCCTTGAGGCCGACTGCCGGATCCACATCGTGCTGGCAGTCTCGGCCGCCGAGACCCGCGTCAGACTTTTTCTTGTCGGAAGTGCACTATAGCAACCGGTTCAGTTCCCTGCTGTTGGAAGGACTGCTTGCCATGATCAAGCTCAGGCAACCTGCGTTGGGTCTCCATGCCTGCGATCTGGAACCGCCGATGCGCAGGTTCAAGATGTGGCAAAACTGGCAAATGCCCAGGGGTGCGCGCCCCGAAGATGTCGTTTATTGGATCCTCTACGCTCGTGATCAGGCGCCAGAACAGATGTTACCTAACGTCCTCATTAATACCCATGGCGGCTTCCAACCGCCGATATGGAACAAGTTGTATATCGGCGGGAGGTACCCAGAGGGCTTCGACGAATGGGCGGACCCTCCAAAAACGATCGCCAGCACCATCAACATTCAAAACGTGGCCATCTTCAGACAGCTCAGGGCTAAGGACATCGGCACCATCTGGCTACATGGTTGTAGCGCGGCCGCACTCCCCTATGGCCATGACTTCTGCAGAAGCATGGCCGTCGAATCTGGTTGCAACGTTGTGGCGTCGGAGGCCCAGCAGGAGCTCTATCCGGGAGAAGCCTACAAATATCTTTGGAGCAAGTATTCTGGTTGTATTGACGATTACGAGGGACGCACATTCTGCTGGACTCCTGCGGGGGGTGAGTACCAGATCGGCAATAACGGGGCAGGCGTTCCCACCGTAGACTGAACGAGGGGGAAAAAAGGAGTCATAGCGGAATGCCACGAAGATAGCGCACAGGAGGCAGAAAAGGGGACGGAGGAAATTATTGTAATTCACTCTTCAAAGTTGGCCTGCTCCCCATATCTTGGTCCAGCCATAATGGAAATCTATCCGCACGGTTGTTCAGTAGGTGGTGCGTCATGCGGCTCCTCTTCTTCTTCGATAGGCTATAGTGGACCCCGGAAATTGGACCACTCGGTAAGTTATCATCGAGGGAGATCTTATCGAGGGCGAAGCATGGGACAAATCCGCAAGCGACACTCGGCGGCGTTCAAGGCGAAGGTCGCCTTGGAAGCTGCCAAGCAGGACAAGACGATCTCCGAACTGGCCAAGCAGCACCAGATCCACCCGGTGCAGATCAGCCAGTGGAAGAAGCAACTCCTCGATGGCCTGGAGGGCCTCTTCGAGAACGGGTCGGCCGCCCGCCGGCCCGACCAGGAGAAGCTCCAGACCGAATTGTACGAGCAGATCGGGCGGCTCCAGATGGAGCTGGCCTGGGTGAAAAAAAAATCTGCCTTGTGAGGTCGAGGTCAAAAGAGCCTTGATCGAATCCACGCATCCTCAGTTGAGTGTTCGTCGCCAATGTGAGTTGCTGGGACTCAATCGATCGAGCTTCTAAGCCATGGGTCATGGTTTTCTTTGCTTTTTGATGGGCGACCGCAGTGATGCAAAAGGCCGCTGGGTGCCACGGGTTGTACTCACAATAGTGTCCGGGATTGACCTTCATCAAATCTTCGCTTGCGCTTTTGGTTACGGTCAGCCACAGTATTCGTCATGGCGGCCAAGAAACCACCCCTGGTTGACACTCCCCCTTCCCAGCGACCTGAACGGGTCGGGGCACCGGGGTGGCTCTCTCGTGATTTGCCCATCTGGCCCGATCAAGTGGTCGGGGCCAAGCACATCCATTCGATCGAACGGCTCATCGCACAACTTCGCGACCAGGACCCCCATGGCAACCGCGACCTCTTCCTCGACGACGTCTTCGTTGCCATGCTCCTGGCCTTCTTCAACCCCACTCTGCGGACCCTCAGGACGAGCGAGGATTTCAGCCAAACCCGACAAGCCCAAAAATTCCTCTCGATCCAGAAACTCTGCAAAAGCACCCTCTCCGACTTCAATAAGTTGGCCGACCACACTCGCTTGCAGCCGATCCTCGATCAGCTCCGACGCAACGTTCTCAAGCCCAGTCCCAACCCGAACCAGGCCGCCGATCCCCTGAGCTCGCTTCACCGCCAGGTCCTCGCCGTCGATGGCACCTTCCTTCATGCCGCCGCCTCAGTGGCCTGGAGCGTCCGCCGCCGCGGCGGCAAGACCGGCGCTCGACTCGACTTCCATGTCGATGCCCAAACCTGGCTCCCCGAGCTGATCGTCGTCCCCGAGGCCGGCCAGAGCGAGGCGACCACCGCCGCGTACTCCATCACCCCCGGGGCGATCCATCTCTACGACCGGGGGATCTTCAGCTTCAAGCTGATCAAGGCCCACGTAGAACCGGCGGCGGATTTCGTGATGCGGTTCCGGAAACCCGGAGAACGCACCCCCAACCTCGAGACGACCGAGACGAGGGAACTCACCCAAGAGGCCCGCGACGCGGACGTCATCTCCGATCGACTGGTCCGTTTTCCCGGCTCGACGCATCGCAAACCGCTGGGCATCGTCCTTCGCGAAGTGGTCATCGTCCCCAAGGATGACCCCGAGAATCCGGTCTACCTCTTGACGACCCTGCTCGAGCCCGACGCATCAATTATCGGAGTATTATATCGTCATAGATGGCAAGTTGAACTGTTTTTCCGCTGGCTGAAAAGCTACGCGCGGTTCGATCATCTGATCAGTCACAGCCGCGAGGGTGTGCTGTTGAGCTTCTACGTCGCCGTGATCGGCGTCACGCTCATGCACATCCATACAGGAAATCGCCCCAGCAAGTATATGTTTAGCCTGCTGGGAATGGTGGCCAACGGCACGGCGACGATGGACGAGATCATGCCGATCCTTCGCGAGCGGGAGCGTCAGTGCCAATTACAGCGTGACCGCGTTGCGCGGAAGCGTGCCGAAAAACCCAAATAAGCGATCAGGGCCCGTCCACGCGCTGCGGACGAGGTCATGCCGCGGCATGCGCCGGGATCGCCCTCCAAACCGAAGGAGGCGGCTGCAAGGCTGTTCAAATCGAATTATTCTGGGATGTCCTGACGAAAAGCCTCCTCGCCATCAGGAATCCCGGACACTATTGTGTACTCAACCCGTGAGCGATCGCCCGGGTTTTAGGCTCACGGGTTGAGTACAACCCGTGGCACCCAGCGGCTTGCACATGATTCAATGTCAACGAAAACTAGGACCACCTGCTTACTACGAGCCGGCGACGGAGACCCTCGAGAACCTGAGCCTGATGAGGCGGATCGACGAGCAATATCTCAAGACGCCGTTCTACGGCAGCCGCCGCATGACGGCCTGGCTGACGAGGCAGGGAGAGGAGGTCAACCGCAAACGCGTGAGCCGCCTGATGGAATTGATGGGTTTGGAAGCGCTTCATCCCGGGCCTCGAACCACGACGCGGAACCCTGACCACAAGGTTTACCCCTACTTGCTTCGAGACGTGACGATCGACCGACGCAATCAGGTTTGGTCCACCGACGTGACGTACCTCCCGCTCAACCAGGGCTTCATGTTCCTGGCGGCGGTGATCGACTGGCACAGCCGGTTCGTGCTTTCTTGGCGGCTGTCGAACACGCTCGACGGCCGGTTCTGCCTGGAGGCGTTGAACGCGGCGTTGGAGGGAGGACGCCCCGAGATCTTCAACACCGACCAGGGCGTGCAGTTCACGGCGCGGGCCTTCACCGGCCGGCTTGAGGCGGAAGGGATCGCCGTGAGCATGGACGGACGCGGGAGGGCGTTGGATAACGTGTTCGTCGAGCGGCTGTGGCGGTCTCTTAAATACGAGGACATTTATTTGAAAGCATATCGTAGCGTCAGAGAATTGGAAGCCGGTCTTGAAAGGTGGTTTGCGTTTTACAACCACGAGCGCTTGCACCAGAGCTTGGCCTATCGCACGCCCGCCGAGGTCTACCATAGTGCCGAGCCGGTCGGGCCTTGAGAGGGGAGAGCAGGGACGAAGCATAACTTAAAAACCGGGCCGAGTGGTCTGGACATTGGGGACCACTTCATATCGAGGGTGCTCGCCGGCCAATACCTCAATGCGACGTGCCAACGCGAGCCTCTCGTCGCTGTGCATGGGGGCGTAGCGCAGGCCAGAGCGATTGATCCCCAGGGCGCGACAGGCGCGGCGCTGCGAGACGTCGAAGGCGTCACACAACTCGGCGACGATCGTGCGGCGACGTGCGGCGGTCATGGCTTTTTTTTCAAGGACTCCTGGAGCATGCGACGGTCGAGCGCCAGTTCGGCCACGAGTTCCTTGAGACGTCCGTTCTCGTTTTCAAGTTCAGTGATTTTGATTTGTTCGCCCGATGCTGGGTTCTCCTGGAGGGCCTTCCAACGGTAGTAGGTCGTCAGTCCGATGCCGCCCTTGCGGCACGCCTGGTTGATGTTCAATCCGGCCTGGAGGTCCGCTTGGACCTCGCGGAGGATCTTGGCGATCTGGTCGGGTCTGGGCCGCTTTCGCATGGGTCGCTCCCTGGCTGGGTCAGCCAGTTATACGATTCCCATTAAGACTGGACCAGATTATGGGGGGCAGGCCAGCTTGCAACCTCTATCTGAGGAGGATTCCCTACACCGAACCCTGGGTCATGCTTCTTCGGAGGGTCTGGCCGAGTTTTATTTTTCCACACATGATTCTGCTTTACGGAATTGAGCAGCTACTTATCCAATCGGCCGTGCCGTTTTACGAGCACGATTTCATGACCACCGGCCTTGTTCGTAGGCTTCCGCGTTTGGCGGCCCACCTCAGTCCGATGGCCGGTGACCTAATTGGCTGCGAGAGCGTCCCGCTTTCCGGGTTCACCCAAGGTGCCACGTTGACCATGACCCTAGACGTGCCGTATGAAGGCACAGAGCCTCTCAGCGAGAGTGAGTGGGAGCGGGATTGACCAGAAACGGCTGGTCCGCAGTAAGAAAGGGCCTCATGCCGACGCAGGGTTATTGGCGGTCGTTACTGCTACCAGCGCCGGTGAGACTTGGCTTGAGGCTGTCGGCTACTTGAACAAACCTGTCCTGTTCCTCTTAGCGCCTGGGAAAAATCAAAGGGGATGGAGCGAATTTAGGGAACGAGTATTCAAAGGGGGCAAGAGCCGATATGACCATGTCGGCTCCTGACCCCTTTGAATTCCCCGCATCCGTTAAAGTAGAGCTACCAAGGGCGCTTCGGATCAGAGCAGGCCGCCGGTCCAGCCCGGTTCGAGTCTCCGCATCAGCGACGCGTCCTCACGTTTCGCCATGCCGCATTTGCGATAGACCTCATGGGCGCGGGCGAGCTTGTCCCGGTCGAGCGTCACGCCCAGGCCCGGCCCGTTGGGGATCGCCATGGTCCCCCCTTGGATCGGCAGCTTGGGTCCTTCGATGATATCGGCATTCTCGGGCAGCCACACGTAATGCGTGTCGCTGGCCATCGTCAGTTGGGGCAAGCTCGCGGCCAGGTGGATCATGGCGGCCATGCTGATCCCCGCGTGATTGTTGCTGTGCTGGCTCAAGGTCCAACCCGCCGCCTCGGCGATCGGCCCGAGCGCCAGGTTGCCGGCAAAACCGCCGAAGTAATGAAGGTCGGTCAGAAGCACGTCGATCGGCTTCCGACGGAACGCCTCGGCTAGGTGGGCGAAGCGGGTCACGCACATGTTGGTGCTCATCTTGAGCCCCGTCGCCTTGCGAACCTCGGCCATGGCCGTCTGGCCTCGGACCGGGTCTTCATAATACTCCATCGGCAAGCCCGCCAGCTCCTTACCGATCCGGACCGCCGTCTCCGTTCGCCAGCGCGCGTTGGGGTCGATCCGGAGCAGGCAATCGGTCCCGAGCGTACTGACCATCGCCTTCAAGGTGTCGCGCTCGGCTTCGGGTGAGAGCACTCCCGCCTTGAGCTTGAAGCTTCGAAACCCCCAGCGCTCGCGAAACTTCCCTGCCATCGCAGCCATCGCCTCGGGCGTTCGGACCTCGCCCCAGTCGTCGAGCGCCCGAACTCCCCGCCCCCGCGCATCGCTGACCCGAGGGTCGGCAAGGACGGTCGGATGGTCGGCGGCATACCGGTAGAAGAGGTAGGCCGCGACAGGGACCTGGTCACGCACCGGGCCTCCGACCAACTCGCAGAGCCGCCGGCCGGTCGCCTTCCCGCAAGCGTCGAGGCACGCCATCTCAATCGCCGCATAGGCCCCCGGCTCTCGCGGCAGGATTTCCCGCGCGAGCTCGCGATAGCTGAAAGCGTTCCGCCCGACGACGATTGCCCGCGCCCGCTCGAGCGCATCCGTCACATCCCGGTTCCCCGAGGTCTCGCCGATCCCGATGATCTTGCCGTCCGTCTCCAGCTCGACCACGTTCCTCAAGAAATAAGGGCCGTGGCAGCCCCCCGCAAAGAGCAACGGTGGGTCGGGAAGCGCGATCGGCGTGACCTTCAACCCGGTGATCCTGAGCGGCGCCTGACCGTCCTGAGCGGCGAGGACCGACGACTGCGTTTTCGCTCCCACGAGGCCGACAGCGGCCAGGCGAAGCCAGTCTCGACGATGCAGACTCATGTCCGTAGCACCCTCGAACGGGATCGACCCAGTTCAGAGGCTCACCTTAACCGGGCGCTTGGGACGCCGCCACAACGAACCCGACGGATTCGCCTTCTGGGACAGGCTTTGAGCCAGGGCCAGCGCACACTTTACTCGTTGATAGAAAAAACGTTACGGAATCAGGAAGAAACCCCGGGAATTCAAAGGGGGGTCAGGAGCGAATGGCACGAGGATAATACGACTATTTATTTAGAAATATTTTTTTAACACGCGATAAGGCGTCAGGCATGATGGTATGGCTAATACGATTGGACTTTTTATGTGCTCGTGCGATTGAGCGTTTGTTCCGGAATGAGGGTGGCCTCCCCTGGGAATTCAAAGGGGTCAGGAGCCGATATGGCCATATCGGCTCCTGACCCCTTTTTTCTCCCGGGGTCGGAGACCCCAGCGACAAGGACGTGAGCGACTCGAGGACAAACCGCTGTCCCGTGAATCGTCCTGAAATCGGAAAGTGATTTACGTCCCGTTCCTTACCCGGCCTG
Organism: Singulisphaera sp. GP187; assembly: GCF_900129635.1. Classification (GTDB taxonomy): domain Bacteria; phylum Planctomycetota; class Planctomycetia; order Isosphaerales; family Isosphaeraceae; genus Singulisphaera. The sequence continues at coordinate 1,680,731 of NZ_FSRB01000001.1, forward strand.
GCGACCGAACCAGCCCAGCGCGTGCTGTCGGGGATTGGCGATCGCCTGTTCGGTTCGGGCGCGAAGCGTGGCGTACCGATCGTCCCAGGTATAGCCCTGATCGACGAGTTTTCGCCCTGCCTCGCCGAGTTGCCGCGCCCTGGCCGGATCGTTCAGGAGTCCGCCGATCGACTCGCTCAAGCGGTCGAGGTCACCGAAGGGGACGAGAAGCCCGGTCTGTTCGTGGCGGACGACCTCGGGTACGCCCCCCGCGTCGGCGGCGACCACGGGAAGGCCATTCGCCCAGGCCTCGAGGAAGACGATCCCGAACGAGTCGGTCCGGGAGGGCATCGAGAAGAGGTCGATCGCGGCGAAGAAGTCGGCGCGCTGGTCGAGGGGAAGGGGACCGAGGAGGGATAGCCAGGAGGGAACTCCGCCGGGAAATTCGGCGAGGAACCGTTCGAAGCAGGGGGAGCTTGGTCCGGCCATGACCAGGTGGATCGGATCGTCCGACGACCGCGCTTCGTTCAAACGGGCGACCGCTCGAACCAGGTCGTTGCTTCCCTTGTTCGGGTCCAGGGTCGCCAGGTGCCCGACCACCGGCCGTCCCGCCGGGATCCGCAACTTTTGGCGAACGGATTGGCGATCGCCGCCGGTGACTTCCTGATGCTCGACGGCCATGCCGAGCGTGAGGATTCGGGCGTCGGCGATGCCCCAGTCGCGAACCACGTCGGCTTCCAGGCTGGTCTGGACGACCACGACGTCGGCGCGAGCGAGGAGGCGAATCTGGTGCGGTTTGGTGTAGTACTTGCGGACCGGGTCGCCGGGGGTCGCCAGGTGGAGGAACGGAGTGAGGATCAACGGAGCCCCGGCGTCCTGAGCGGTCCGGAGTGCACCGTACGAGAAGACGGTGTAAGGGAACCCGACCGCGAAAACGGCGTCGTAGTTGCCTCGGACCTGTTCGATGCCCGGCAGGATTGGCATGAACGAGTCGGCGCGGCATTGAGTGGGCCAGTGGGGCGCGTAGCTCAAGAGCCGTCCGACATAGCGCTGGAGGGGACGATGCCGGACCGCGAATCGGCGAACCCGCGCTCCATCGACCTCGGTCTCGCTCGGTTCGTCGACGCGCCGACGGCTCTGATCGGTGAAATACCAGAGGTCGTGGGCGTCGCTCGTCAAGACATCCACGGAATGGCCGTCCGCGACAAACCGGCGGACGATCGCCCGTCCGTAGTTCTCTGCCCCACCCACACACGGGTAATAACGGTGGGTAAACCAGGCGATCCGCATCGGGTGTTGTCCTCCTTGACGAGCATCCGCCGCCGCTTGTCGGACGCTCGTTTCGGTTCTGAGCGTCCCTGCGAACAGGCCACCAATCACAACTCAAGGCTGGGAACCGGAAAGCAAGCGGGACGGGTGGGCTATCGCCGAGTCGTTGGCGGGGTGCCCGGATCTTCCTTCGCGGGGGTCTGCTGGGCGACGGTGGGCCGCAACGGGCCGCGGCGGTCGTAGATCTGGATCTGCACCTCGCGCGGTTTCGGGTGCGCCGGGATCGTGAGGATCGGGTCGCGGCCCGCGATCATCTTGCGAACCACCGGTCCGTAGTTCCAGCGCCCTCGAAGATGGGCGTCTCGGACGACGACCCAGCGGGTGTTCGGATCGATCGCGGCCCAATTCACCTCGGAAAAACGGAAGCCGGGCTGGCCGCTGAAGAAGAGCGACCAGTCGGTCATGTCGAGAACCTTGCCGTGGTCGTGGGCCTTGGTCTGTGCGATCCAGGTACCGGCGTCGCGATAGGCCGAGAAACTTCCGTGATAGGAAGTCATGCCCTGAACGTGCGGCACGGCGATGAATCCGGCCAGGATGGCGGCCCAGACCCCGGGGCCGAGCCGGAACCGTTCCTCGCCCTGCCCGAGCCACTGCCCTGGGATCACGATCGAACGCATCAACCAAGCGATGCCATTAGCGGCCGCAAGGGTCAGGAGCATTGCCGGGACGAGGCCGTGGCGGACCGTACAGTAGCCGCCGGTCGCGTGCAACCGGATCAAGCCGAGGGTCGAAGCCACGACAATGACCCCCATGAACAGCCAGACCCGAGCGCGGGCCGACCAGGGACGCGCGGTGATCAGGCCAAGCAAGACCAGGGGTAAGAGCGCGGTCGACACCGCGGTCCGAACGACCTTGAGCATCCGGCGGGTCGCCATCCGATAAGTTTCAAGCGTGGTCTGGTTTGGCGCCAGGGGGCGTTCGCGCTCGATGGCCATCGCGTCCGACTTCGGCGCCGTGCCGAGGAGCCGTGCGATCGACGGCTTCGTCCCAAGCCCCCCTTTGGCTGCCATGTACGGTCCGACGAGCAGCAGCGGCCCGACAACCAGGAAGGCCACCGCAGCCCACCAACGGGGCCAGTAGATGCGAGTCGCCCAGTGGAGGGGCAGGAGCAGGAGCGTCGCCACCAGGGCCAACGGGAGGAGCATCCCTTCGGGGCGCGTCAGGTAAGCGAACGCACTGAAGCTGATCATCAACGGGAGCCAGAGGAAGCGGCCCTCGCGTAAGAACCGGACCGCGGCCCAGAGGCCGCACGTCCAGAAGAGCAAGAAGGTACACTCGCTCAGGACGTTGATCACCACGAACCCGGAGATCGGGTTACCGAGGCAGAGCAGGCAGCCGATCCAGGCCGTTGTCGGGCCATAGATTTCCAGGCCGAGCAAGTAGAGCGGGATGACCAGCAAGATCATGGCGCTGGCCGAAACGATCTGGGCGGAGCGCTGCCAGGAGACCGGATCGGTTCCGCCGATGACCCGGTGGACCGCCGCGATTGCCATTGAGTGGAGCGGATGATCCACCGACTTGATCAGGCCTTCGGACCAGGCTCCGCGTTCGATCCGTTCAGCCTGGTGGATATAGCGCAGGCCGTCGGCGAAGGTGGCGTCCGAGTGGTAGCTGAGCCACAAGAGAAGCCCAGCAACTCCGACCATAAGGAGGCCGACTCGAACTCCATGTTGAATCAGCGACACGCCGGTCCGTCCTTTCGCGGTTTGAGGAGCGTCGCAGTTGACGGTCCTCGTCGCTTCCCTGCCGGAACAATTTGAGGAGTGGTGTGCGATCCCTCACGGGACCCACGAGTCACGGCCAAAGACTTCGCGGTGATCGAATCGGCGAGGGTCAACACTTGGCGACCCCGCGGTTCGAGTCCTCGACGAAACGCTCGTGCCATCTCTCCAATCGTCCGCCACGCTCGTCCATCATCGGTCCTTCCTTGGACCATTGACCCGCTGCGCCTTACGATCGCTTCGAGCGAAATAATCCTCGAAAGCGTTAGGAACTGCCATCGGGGCAAGTGTTTACGGAAATACAAGAGCTTGCTGTGTCGAGTGATGACCCGCATTCTGGGGGAAATCGCTCGATTTTGCAAGGGATGTAGATGGACAACCCGCACATCCTGGTCATAAATCACCGACCAACCGCGATTTTGAGCGGAGCGGCAGAGGTCGACCTCTTCGTGGTAGAGAAAGAAGTCTTCGTCCATCCCCCCCACCATGGCGAGCATGCGGGTATTCAGGAGCATGCAGGCACCGGTGACCCAGGCGACCGGGCCGGGGCGTGTCCGCCAACCGGGCTGGTATTTCCGCCGCGAGCGCGGTATCAACTGCTCCCAGGCCGTTCTGACCAAGCTAGGGAAGACGCCGACCGAGGGTTGTCGGGTGCCGTCCGGGTTCAGCAGCTTGAATCCGACGACGCCGGGCGCCTGGGTGGTCGGATCCGCCTCGAATCGAACGATTCGGTCAATGATCGAGCGGAGTTCCCCATCCGGGATGAGGACGTCGGGGTTGAGAACCAGGAGCCACCGGCTGCGAGCGGCTTGCCAACCGGCGTTCACGCCGGCGGAGAAGCCTCCGTTGTCGGGCTGGGCAAGGAGTTGGGTTCCCGCACCTCGAGCAATGGCCTGCAAGAGGTCGGTGGGGGGCCGGTTGGGAGATGCGTTATCGACGACGATGACCTCGCAGATCCCTTGGGCCACTTCCGGAGTGGCCTCCAGCGACTCGACGAGCCGGCGCACCTCGGGCCAACTGTCATAGTTGACGATGACAACCGTCAGCAACGGAGTCCGCTCAGTGGGGGATTCGGGATTTTTCAGGGACGATCGATTCACGCGTTCGACCTTGCTGCGGGCAATCGGGGTAACGATAACGGCAAGTTTACCGAATTCACTGGAATAAAGCGTCGGTTCGGTCGATGGAAGAGCTTGAGGGAATTACGATCGAGGTCCGCCATGGATCGGCGGAGAGACTCCAAGGAGACCGTTGGGGTTGAGCCGGGCGCGGGCCCGGACGGACTCTCGCCCCTACGCCAGACACCGATGGATCGGTGGAAACCCATGAACAATCCTCTCGAACTGACCGGACGGGTGCGGCCATTGAGTCGTCCGTCAGCGGGGCGCGTCTTGATCGTGGGAGCCCGCCGGGATAGCCGTCGCCTGGCGCGCAGCCTGGGCGAAGGCCCCTGGGCCGGGCTTCCGGTCGTCGGTTTTATCGACGCGGGCCACCCTCGATATTCGGGAGGCATCGGTCGAGGACGACAACTGGCCGTCCACGCCCAGAGCGATCCCGTCCCCGTCCTCGGGGGCATCGACCGGCTCGACGAACTGGTCGATCGCTCGCGTGCCACCCATGTCGTCGTCGCGGTCTCGGGGGGGCCGGCGAAGCGGCTTCGAACCCGGATCCCCAACCTGACCAATCCCGAGGTGTCGGTGCACTGGGTGACCGAGCAAGTCGATCGAGCCACGCGGCCCCCGCACGGGACGTTTGTGCCGGTGGAGCGACCGTCCTGGTCGCTCCCCTGGGATCGGTTGGGCAAACGTCTGGTTGACCTCATCGGTTCGGCGATCGGCTTGACCCTGCTCGCTCCCTTGTTCCTGGTGGTCGCGTTCTTGATCCTCGTGACTACGGGGCGGCCGATCTTCTACTCGCAAGAGCGCGTGGGGCAGGGGGGGAAGCTATTTCGGATCCTCAAGTTCCGGAGCATGAGGACGGACGCCGAAGGGACCACCGGCCCGATCTGGGCCTCGAACCACGACGCCCGTTGCACGCCCATCGGTGATTGGCTGCGGCATACCAACATCGACGAGCTGCCCCAGCTCTTCAATGTGTTCTGGGGCGATATGAGCCTGGTCGGGCCGCGCCCCGAGCGGCCGATCTTCGTCGAGCAATTCCGCGACACGATCCCCGACTATGACCTCCGCCACGCGGTGCCCGGCGGCATGACGGGCTGGGCGCAAGTCCATGGCTGGCGCGGGCGGACCTCGCTCCGCAAGCGGATCCAGTATGATCTCGACTACATCCAGCGCTGGTCGTTCATGCTCGACTTTCGGATCCTGCTGATGACCGTTCAGCACGTGGCCTGGGGAAAAACCACCTGGGTGAGCCCGAAGCCGCGGAGCGGCGAGCAATGAGCCCGGCCTCGACGTCCGTCCGGCCGGTCTGTTCGGTCGTCATCCCGAGCTATAACGGCCGACCCTTGCTCGAGATCTGCCTGGCCAGCATTGCGCGCCACCGCCTCGACCAGCCCGCGATCGAGGTCATCGTCGCCGACGACGCATCGAGCGACGACACCGCGGAGTGGCTCGCTCAGACGCATCCTGACGTGCGCCTTGTGTGTCTCGAGCGTAACGGGGGCTTCTGTGCTGCGGCTAACGCGGGAATCGCGGAAGCTCGCGGGCTTTACGTTCAGCTCCTCAATAACGATACCGAAGTCACCCCCGGTTGGATCGAGTCCGGCCTGGCTCCGTTCGTCGACCTGCGGGTCGGTTCGGTCGCCCCGTTGGTCCTCGTGCGTTCCGACCCCTCGCGGGTGGATTCCGCCGGCGATTCGTACTCGTTGGTCGGTTGGCCGAGCAAGCGCGGCCACGGACAATCCGCGCAACGTTGGCTCGAGCATCCCTCCGACCCAGTCTTCGGCGCCAGTGGGTCGAGTGCCTTCTACCGGACCGAGGCATTGCGAGCCGTGGGCGCCCTCGATCCTTCGTTCGGCTCCTATTACGAGGACGTCGACCTCGCGTTCCGGCTCCGCTGGGCGGGTTACGGCTGCGTCTTCACCCCTGCCTGCCGGATCCTCCATGAAGTCTCGGCGAGCTACGACCACGGCCGTCCCGCACTCCAGCGCCGGATGTCGCGGAACGCCGAGATCCTGTTCTGGAGCGATCTACCGAAGCGTTGGCTTGCCGTTGCGCTCATCCCCCACCTTCTCTTCACGGTCACTCAAGGCCTGTGGCGCGCGCTCCGCGGTCGCGCGCGGCCGTTCCTGCTTGGCAAGCTCGATGCGCTCAAAGAGCTGCCGACATTGCGAAGTCGCCGGCGGGTTCGCGTCCACCTGGCGCGTCGGGCCGCGGCGGCTCCGCACTTCCCGATTCGGTTCGGACTCTTCGAGGATGCCCGAAACCATTTGCTCCGGCCGCGCGAGGCGTCCAGCCGCTCTTAATCGGTTGAATTGATGGATGAGGACGACGGGGGCGAGAAGTGTTCGGCCGCCCCCTGCTCACATCAAGTCCTCCAGAGCGATACAATCTCAGCCTCAGCGGGACGATTCCACCGGAACATGAGGCAGTGCGATGATCGGGAAGCAGTTCGACCTGACGGGCCGGGTGGCTCTCGTGACTGGCGGCAGTAAGGGCTTGGGCTTGGCGATGGCTCGAGGTTTCGCCGAGGCCGGGGCGGACATCGTGATTGCCAGCCGGACCGAGAACGAGCTCAAGGCTGCGGCTGAGGCGATCGGTGGGAAGTCGCGTGTGGCCTGGTTCGTGGCCGATCTGTCTCGCCGCGAGGAGGCCGCGCGGCTTGCGCGCGAGGCGCTGGGGGCATTCGGGAGGATCGACATCCTCGTGAACAACGCCGGCAATAGTAACCCCCAGCCGGTCGAGCAGATTCAGGACGAGGAATGGGACCGGCTGGTCGAGCTGAACCTTAGTGCCGGAATGGCTCTGACGCGTGCTCTCGCCCCTGCGATGCGAGCCAATGGTTGGGGCCGGATCATCCACATCGGCTCGATCATGGGCTTCGTCTCGACGGCTGGCCGAGCGTCTTACTCGGCGACCAAGGCGGCTCTGATGGGTTTGACCCGTGCCAGCGCCATCGAACTCGGCCCCGACGGCATCACGGTGAACTGCCTGGCCCCCGGCCCGGCCCGGCCCGTTCCTGACCGACCTACCGGCGGCCGTCTTCACCGAGGAGCAAAAGGCTGCCATCGCGGCGCGAACCATCCTCGGCCGTTGGGCTGACCCTGAAGAACTGGTTGGCCCCGCGCTCCTCTTGGCCAGTGATGCCGGCCGCTACATGACCGGCACGACCCTGGTCGTCGACGGTGGGTTCCTCGCCCGTGCATAATCGCCGATGGTCGGCTGGCGTGAGCATCGGAGACTCACGTTGGGAATCGCTAACCATTCATTCGGTTTATAGGTGTCATTTAGCCTTCTGTTGAGCCATCGTCACCGCCAAAGTCGCGGCGAACGCCAGAGCGAACGGTAGGGCGAGAAAAACGAAGAAGGGCACTTGCGTGGCCCACTCGCAAAGGTCAGCGATCGTGATCCGCCTGAGCCAAACGGCGCCCCCCAGCGCAACACCGACGATTGCCACTCCGACCATCATTCGCCACACCGTGAATCGTAAGTGGGGCAGGATCAACATGGAGGGGGCTCGGCGGGCTTGAATTACGAGACCGTCGCCCAATTACCGGGTTTTTCCACCGGGAGTCATTGGGGTGTACGAAAAAAAGGGGACGATGGGATGTCCTTAAGGATTCCCGCGATCTCCCTGCTCGTCCAACACCATCTGGTCGCGAAATTGTAGGCTAACATCCCTGGGTTCGGGGTGTGAACGCCTACAAATTTTTTTCCGATTCCCGGACGCGCCCGGCCTCTCGCGACCAGTAGACTACGGGGACGTGGGTCGAGGGTCCGGGAGCCTTTCGATGGCAAGAGAATCAGCGAATCAGGTCCTCCGACAGATCCAGACGCTTTATGCGACGGGGGCCGTCGGAGGGCTGACTGATGCGCAGTTGGTCGAACGGTTTCTCGGCCGGGACGGGGCCGACAGGGAGGATGCGTTCGCGGCGCTGGTGCAGCGGCACGGGCCGATGGTCTTGTCGGTCAGCCGGCGGATGCTCGCCGGTTCGGCCGACGTGGAGGATGCGTTCCAGGCGGTCTTCCTCGTCCTGGCGCGAAAGGCCGGGGCCGTTCGCCGGGTCGACGGGCTGAAAGCATGGCTCTACGGGGTGGCGGTCCGGACGGCGAAGGAGGCCCGGAGGCGGTCGGCGAGGCGGCGGGCGCGGGAGGGGGGAACGTTGGACGAATCCGCGGCCCTGTTTGCGCCGGATGACCAGGGGCGGAGCGACCTGCTCGCGCTGCTCGACGAGGAGATCGACCGGTTGCCGAGCCGTTACCGCGAGCCCGTCCTGCTCTGCGAGTTGGAGGGAGCGTCGCGGCAGGACGCCGCGCGGCAACTCGGGGTCCCCGAGGGGACGCTCTCGAGCCGGCTTTCTCGAGGCCGTTCGCTGCTTCGCGATCGGCTGGCCCGGCGCGGCGTCGGGCTCGGCACGGGCCTGGTCGCCACGCTGATCTCCGAGCCTGCGAGCGCCTCGTTGCCCGAGCCGCTCGCCGCCTCCACCGTGCGACTTGCCTTGGAGTTTGCGGCAACGGGTGCGACCGCTGGGGCGGTTCCGATGGCTGTCGCCTCGCTGGCGGAAGGAGTGCTCGGGATGATCATCATGTCCAAGCTGAAGCTGATCCTCGTGGCCATCGCCCTTCTCGGCGCGGCGACCTGCCTGACGGCGGGCCTTGCGGTGGCCGTCGGGCCAACGCAGGTTGGGCAACCCCCTGATCCCAAGCCTGCCCCTCCGGCGGCCGTGGCGGAGGCCAATGACAAAAAAACGACGCCCCAGCCGATCCAGGTCCGCGGGGTCGTCGTCGACGAGGCCGGCCGGCCGGTCGCGGGGGCCGAAGTTCGGGCCCTTGCTTTTACCGACCGCGAGGCCCGCGGCGTCTCGGGGGTGGACGGGTCGTTCGCGATCCCGATCCGCCGCCCTCGAGTCGACGGCGCATCGCTCCTCGCCCGCTCCGTCGACGGGAATCGACTTGGGGTCTTCCTTTTTGACCACGGTTTGACCAAGACGGCGGCCGAGGTGCCGGTCCAGGTTGTCCTGAAATCGAGTCGGGAAATTACGATCCGCGTTACCGACTTGAACAATGCCCCGGTGCCCGGAGCCACCGTCGAGGTCGCCGGGTCGTGCGTCTATGACGATGCGAAGACCGGCCCCGACGGCTCCGCATTGCTCCACATCCCGGCCGACGCCACGGTCGGGTGGGTGGTCGCGCAGAAGTCGGGGCGAGGGTTCGACTACGCCGAATACGGCCCGATCGATGAGGCGGGCCGGCTGCGTGGTGGGATCCCGGCCGCGGATCTCCCCGAGTCGGTCGCACTCACGCTTGACGGCGCTCAGACCGCACGGATCAAGGCCGTCGACAGCGGCGGTAAGCCGTTGGCCGGGGTTGACTTCTACCTCTGGGTTTTGCAGAAGGAGGGTCGGCGAAGCCATCTCAATTTCGCGAGTCGGATCTTCACCGCGACGACGGGACCCGACGGAGTCGCCGATTTCGACTGGTTGCCGCGGGCGCAGCAACCCCTCAATTTCTGGCCGATTGGCGATGGCTATGCCCATCGTCGGGTGATCTGGGAAGAGGGGCATGAAGGGCCGGTGATTGCCAAGCTGAGCCCAATCGAGTCGATCCGCGGTCGTGTCGTTCACCCCGACGGTTCGCCCGCGGAAGGTATCGAAGTCCACGCGTCTGGCTCGGGCCACGGGATGGACAACGGCGAGGATCGCACTCGCACGGCCACCGACGGGTCGTATTGGCTACGCGTCAATGCGGGCGAGGTCTATGCCGTCTATGTCGACGACAAAGACTGGGCCGCACCCTCTCGCCTAGACGTCACCGTCCGCGAGGGGAAGCCGGCCGATGGGGTTGACTTCACACTCACCCGGGGGACTGTACTCCGTGGGACGGTCACTGTCGGACCCGATCACAGGCCGGCACCCAACGTTGCCGTCGGGCTCGACGAATCCGGTGATCCGGCCCCGGAGGAATTGCGTGAGAAGGGCGATCACTTCACTCACCAAGTCCGTCGGCATATCGGTATCAGGACCGACTCGGTTGGCCATTATTCGTTCCGGGTCGGTCCCGGGACCTACACGGTGTTGGGGCCGCCGCGGACGGGTGATGAGGAGATCACCATCAAGGACGAGGTTGAGTTGGTTCGCGACTTCTGGATGCCTCGGCCGGAGAAGGGACCACTCACAGGCCGGGTTGTTCTTGCGAGTGCAAGAGAAAAGGGAGTCGCCGGGGCGAAGGTAGAGATCGTCGCCGCCATCAGGACCAACAACCCCTTCTCCGTCACCACCGATGATGAGGGGCGGTTTCATGCCGAACGAGAGCTTGACCCGCTGGTCATTTGCGCGAAGAGCTCCGACGGAAGGCTCGGAGCGATTGTTGAGGCTGGGGCTGACGACTCCGAGGTGGTCCTCGCGGTTGCCCCGACGGCAACGGCCACCGGCCTTCTTCTCGACGAAGGCGGCAAACCGGCCCCGAAGCTTGAGCTCTATTGGGGCCGTCGCGTCCCTCTTGGCGCCGGCGCGTCCACCCTGTTCATGGACTGCTTTGCCCCGAAGGTCGTGACCGATGCCGAGGGCCGATTTACCTTGCCGTCGCTGGTCGTCGGGCAAGCGTACTACATCTCGACCCTTCGGGGAAACGTATACCCCGCGACCGGAGCGGTCCGGCCCAAGGCGCCTGGCTTGATCGATCTGGGGACGCTTCAGATTGGTGTGTACCGGCCAAACACAAGCGAAGCCGCGAGATTGAACGAGGACGATCAATCGCCGTCGCGCTAAGGATCCCCCCCCCGGGGAGCGGGCACGGTTCCCCAACCGATTGAGGGGACAACTCTCGACGGCAAGCCGCGCCCGTTGCCAAGTGAGTTCGATTGGCACGTATGACTTTGATGCTCCTCCCTGGTTGAAGTCGAGACTTTTTTTGGGGGGTGCTGCCACCTCGACTGCAAGCCTTTGCGGCCACCCTCGCTCAGATCGTTTCATTGTTCAATGAATGGGGAGTTCACGGCATGAGCAAGGGAATCTCAGGCAATGGTTCCATAAAAACTCGGATGAACAATCATGGGGAGCCCGACCCGGGGGCGAAGGGTGAGCATCGGCTTGGGCTCGACACGGGCGCCGGGGACGTGCCGGGTGAGAATGACTGAGCCAGCATCGCGACGACCAAGGTCGTCTCCAAGGCGATGAACCTGGTCATGGCTCAGTCTCCACGGAATAAATTGGGTGAATTGTGTTGATTGTGAATTTGTGCATGTTTATTGTGATCGCTCGCCGTTTTTTTATCGCCTGCCCGGGCGGTGGCTTACATCGAAGTCACCTTGAAGCCCAGGGACCGGCACCTGAGGATGAAGTTGTCGGGGTCTGAGCGGCTCTTGATCAGCAGGTAGCCGGGCGGTGCGCCTGGTTCAAGGTAGCCCTTGAGTTTCGGGTGTCCGTGGATCGCCGCGAGCGTCTCGGCGCTGTCGGGCTTGAGCAGGGCGCTACACCAGCGGATGCCGATCTTGCCGCCTGCCTTGGATTTCGTGGTCAGTAGATCCGCGACCGTGGAAGGCAAAGGGGCCGATTCGCGGAGCGCCTCCCGCAACTCCTCCCCCGGTTGGCTTGTCGAGGAGGACTCGGCGATTCGTTTGCGGTCCAGCCGGAATTCGTAGACCTGATCGATCCGCTTGATTGTGCTGTACCGGAACAAGGGCAAGAGCGTTTCCCAGGGCAAGCCCGCGCCCGCGAAAACGGACAGATCGGACTGGACCTTGAGCTCCGTCGCGAGCGTGCGCCTGGAGAGCATCGGCCCGAGTTCCAGCATCGCCAGGCCACACGGGCTGGCGAAATACCAGTCGGTCTTCTCGGCTGAGGCGCCATAGGCCCACTCGGCGGTGTTGATGGCGGCGATCAGGGCGTTCTGGCCCTTGGTGTTGAGCATTCGCCTCCACCCCGCGATACTGACGCCGGTCAGGGCGAGTCCGAGTCCTCGACCCGCCTCGATCAGGTCGTCCTCGGGCAGGAGCGCGAAGGCATGGAACGTCTCGCCAACCTTGGCTTCGACCAGCGCCAGCCCTTGGAACGATGCGAAGAAGAGCGACAGGAACTCGATGGGGTGCGAATCCTTCTCGGCGTGGGGATACCCGAAGGCTTGGCCGGTCAGGTAGTGGACGAGACGGACGATCCCTTGCCGCGCGATTGCCGGGATGCGCTCGGCGTCATGATCCCAGAAGGCGGCGAGGTTCGGTCCCGCTTCGTATTTGTCAGCGCGATTGAACCGGACCACATCCATGGCGATTAGGAGCTTTCCGATCCGCTCAGTGAGGTACTGATTGAAGTTCGCCTCCTTGCCGACGCGGTTCACGTCCATCATGTTGGGGGCGCCGTCGCGCTTGGCCTCAACGCGCCCTGACAAGAGGATGCAGGCGACCGCTCGATACCAGTAGCTGAAGTACGGCGAGTCCTCCAACTTCCCGATCCCGTCCCCGAGGTCCTTGACCGGCATGGTCTTCTGGTGCTGGACGAAAGCCCTGAGAGTGTTGGGAAGGTGGAATTGAGCCATCATCGCCTTTCCTGAAACTTTTGCTTTTTGACGCGGAGGAGGGGCGCTCAAGCATCCGGAGTGAGATGATGGACCATTGGAGTTTACCGTTTACGGTGTGACGTTCCGGAACTCGACCCATCGCCAGCCCTCGTTCGTCGGGTCGACCACGCCGCCGCCATCCCCGCCCGACCTCTTCGCTTTGAGGCAGCTGGTGGTCATCGCGCCCAGCCAGATCTGTCGTCCGGCATGGAGGGTATTCCTCGGGACGTTCGATCCCGGGATTGCATGGACTGCGGTACATTCTATCCGGGCCGATCGGGAATGCGATCACCTCGCGGCGATGAGTCGACCGACGGGTCCGCGGACGATTTCTGGGTCCACCGCGATCTCGCGAGCTTCTTGGCCAAGTTGGGCCGTCCCGACGAGGCGGTCCGCTACGATTCCGTCGCACTGGCCATCCGCCCCGGGGCGAACTGGCCTTTCACGACCTCGGCGACGCGCTCCGCGCGGCCGGGCGAATCGACGAGGCAACCATGTACCCTCGTGCCATGCCCCCTCGGTCCTCCCGGCCCGCCGAGACGACGGAGCCCGAAGCCCGGAGTCGACGTCGGCAATCGGCCCGGAGAGGATGGCGTCTCAAGGAATTAATTCCCCTGACTCGCTGATCACGAAAAGCAAACATGATAGTGAATTTTATTGTTTCTTGCGTAATTGGATTCGCTCAAAGTCCCTCTCGGTTCGAGGCGATACGGAATGCCGTTGACGTAAGTCCTTTGGCGGTTGATAAAATGCATTGATGTCTCAAGAAAAATTACCTTTTACGTATCTTGGAATTGTCGTTCGGCCCCTGCCATCCTTGAGTGATTGGCTACCGAATCCACAGGGAGTGACCGCGACGGCTGAGGGCCGATGGAGCGGGAGGGTAGGCGAAGTCGTCCCCAGGCGGAGATTACTTCCCCGCTGCGCTCCTCCTTCGCCGGCGCCGTTCCACGAGACGCACGACCACGGCATGGTGACAGCCACGGTTGTGTCCTCGGGCTGACCCCGCACCTTCCCAGGTGAACAATGAAGGGTTCTCCCGGCTTTTTCCGCAGAACTTCTGGGGGACATCTGAATTGGTGGCCACTCCGAGTCAGCCTTGCGGGGCTTGGTCCATCCCAACCGAATCGGCTCGGAGGGTACGAACCCGTCGGTCGGAATACACCCAAAGGAACACACCTACAGGAACGCACCAATGATTTCGCTGTTACAACGCGGTGGCCCACGCGTCACGTTGGCATTTGCCCTGGTGTTGACAATCGGGATCACGACCGGTTCAACGGCAAAGGCTCAACAATATGGTGGCGGCGGGGGCATGGGCGGATATGGCTACAACCCGGGGGTCAATAACCTGGGCTATGGTGGCTCCCCTGCTGTCTACGGCGGCTCCGGCTTTCCCTTCTACGGCGATGGTACGAGTTATGGCTATGGTCTCAGCTATGGCCATCCCACGACGTTCTCCAACATGGGATTCTTGGCACCGGTGCTGCGAGACAGGAAAATCCGCACCATCCATCGAATCGGACGGAAGCGAGCGGAGCGCTGATCCTCTGAAGGCGAAATTACTCCGCGGGAACGACGGGCTGTGGATGAGTCTTGGCCTGCCTTTTTAGGTGCTCGATCAGGTCGGTCACGGCGTTTCGTAAATCGGATGACCCCTCTCGGCCTTTGCGATCTTCCAAGACTTCGAGAAGTGAGCCGTCGTCTGGGGCGAGGGATTCGACCAGTTCGAGCGCGGCCTTGCGGATTCGGGGGCTGGGTCTCCCAGGGCCTCGACCAGGGCGAGGTCCGCTTGGGGGTTGGCCAGTCCCGTGGCAAGCAGGGATCCGGCGGCGATCAAGCGGATCCGAGAATTCGAATCGGTGAGTAAATTCTGCATGACCGCTCCGACGAGGTCGGCGGGGGCCAGTTTCAGTGCGGTGGCCGCGTTCAGTCGCACGCCTTCGTCGGCGTCGGTCGTCCGCTCGACGAGCAGGGGAATGGCGTCGCGGGGGAGGGTGTCGAGTCGGCCGAGGGCGTGCGCGGCGTTCGCTCGGACTTGGACCTCAGGGTCACGGAGAGCCTCGACCAGGTCGGGGACGGCTTCCTTGGGGATCACCGCCGCGCGCATCCATCCCGCCGAGGCCACGATCCGGATGTCGCCGCAAGCATCTCTGAGGCCGGCGGCGAGGGCCTCGATGGTCTCCGGGGGTTGGATCAGCGTGATCGCCCGCATCGCCTTCTCACGCACGCTGACATCGCCGGTCCGGGCGGCCTGAAGCAAGGCTTCACCCGCGGCTCTGGCTGCGGGACCGAGTCGGCCGAGGGCCAGGGCGGCGTGGGTCTGGACTGACGTGCTGTCATCCTCGAGCAACCGGCGGCACAACCCGGCGAGCACCGCGGGCGTGGCCCCGGCCAGCTTGGGGAGTACCAAGATGGCCTCGATCTTTACGCCGTCGTTCGCGTCGTCCAGGAGGGGAATGAGGTCGTTCACGACGGCTTCGCCCGGATTGCCCCATCGCCCCACTGATTCCAGGGCGGCGGCTCGGACCAACGGGTCGGCGTCCTCGAGCCCCGCCAAGATTACCTGGACCGTCGCTGACGTGGGAACGCCGATCGCGCCCAGGGCGCGGATCGCCTGACCGCGAACCGCGCTGTCCTCGTCCTGAGCCGCCTGCTCGAGGGCCCGCCGCGCACCGGCCGCAGCGTCTCCGAGGTTGCCAATCGCCTCGGCCGCGTTGCCGCGGACCTGCGGGTTGAGGTGCTCGAGGGAGCCGATCAGGGCGGCGACCACCCCGTTCTCCGACTCGCCCATCTGGCCGAGGGCTTCAGCCGCCAGGGCGCTCACCCGGTTGTCTTGATCGTTCAACGCACGCACCAGGCCAGGGACGGCGGCCTCCGCGGCCGTTTCGCCGATCTTGCCCAGCGCCTCCACGGCCTTGGCCCGCACCTCGTCGTTTTCATCCTTCATTGCCTCGACCAGGGCCGGAGCGGCCTCATCAGCGGCGGCGCCGATGGTCCCCAACGCCTCGGCAGTCTGAGCGCGCACGACGGTGTCTAGGCTCTCGAGCCCTTCGGCCAGGGTGTCGGTGGCCGCCTCATTCAGGGGCCCGACCCGGGCGATGGCCTCGGCGGCCGCGGTGCGTACCGACTCCTCACGGTCTTGGAGGAGCGGGACGAGTGTGGAGATCGCGGGACTTGCGGCCTTGTTCAGTGACCCGAGTGCGCGTGCGGCCGCCGCCTTGACCGGTCCGCTGGCATCCTGCAATAACTCGATCAGGGCGGTTACTGTCACTTCCGCCGATCCTCCGACCAAGCTCAGCGCTTCGGCCGCCTCGCAACGGACCGTCTCGTCGTTGTCCTTGAGCCGTCCGATCAGGCCGTGGACCGCGGTCGACGCCGGTGGTCCGATCCGGCCCATGGATTGGACGGCCTGGGTTCGCACCGCCGCCGAGTCGTCGGCGAAGGCGGCCTCCAACGTCTCGACCGAAAGTTCGACCGGGTCGCGTGGCGGTTCGGGCGTCGCACGCCTGCTTCGGCGGGCCAACCAGAATCGTTTCGCATGGTCCCTCAACCCGAGGCGCAGGACGCGGGCACGCGCTACGCCAGATGTTGCCGTCCGGGCCGAGCCAAGGGTCCCCAATGCTTGGGCCACGCTCTGCCGGACCAAGGCGCAAGGGTCCTGGCTGAGCCCCGCCAGCAGGGGGACCGTGTCCACGGCGTGAAGCAAGCCGAGTGCGGCCACGGCGACGGCCCGAACGTGCTCCTGCGGGTCGTGCAGATGGCGGACCAGGGCCGGGATCGTTGACGGCCCGATCGTCGCCAACACCAGCGGCAACTGGTCCCGCTGCTCCTTCGTCAGCGACGGGACCGATCGTAAGGAAACCAGGAGCGGACCGATGGCGCCGCCGCCGAACTGGGCCAGCGCGTTCCGGGCCCGCTCGTGAATCGGCACGTGCGGACTCCAGAAGTCGGCGATCGTTTCCGCCAGCAACTTCCCTTGCCGGAGCGAAGCGAAGACTTGTTGCAGCAACACCAGGCTGAAGAATGCCTTGAACGCGGCCAGCAGTGTGGAGGCCGGCCAGGCAGCCGGCCGGATGAACTCGGCGCGCAGCCAGTGACGTGACTTGGCCAGATCGAGCACGTCGAGCAGACCGAGAAGTTTCGTGATGGCATAAGCAAGAAAATCGATATAAGCTGGCTGTTCGGTTCCGTCCCCCACCGCGAACCAGCGCCTGCCGACGATGTCGTAGAGACCCTGATTGAGCAGGGCGAACCCGCCGATGATGGCGACGGTGGCGGCGACCAACAACGGGACGCGGACCTGCGCGCCGTACCGCGCCAGGTGCGTCGCCTGTGTTTGACCCTTCAGCGGATTATGGATGGCCTTGTGGCCCCGCTCGACCTCGTATCGCTCGATATCAATGAACATGTAGGCAAGGCAGGCGATGGTCCCCATGAACAGCGGGGCCAGGCCACATCCGATCCTGAGACCTGGCAAGGAGTCGCTGGCGACGCTCCCCATGAAGAGGAATCCGACGGCGAGGGCAACGAAAAGGGGCCAGCTTGCCCACGCCAGCCAACGCTCCCAGAGCCGAAACCCCTTGCGGATGCTCCCCCTCACCACGATGCCGAGGAGCTCGAGGATCCAGCCAATCAACCCGACGCGGTACAGGACACCGGCGGCCACCCCGAGTCCTGCCAACGAGGCCAAGAGCAAGTAGGACGAACGGCTACGATCCAGTTCGAGTAACCAAGAGGTGTTCATGGTTCAAAAACCGAGATGTCGGGGAACTTTTTTCGATGGAAACGGGACGCCGGTAGGAGACCCGTCAAGCAAGGCGCCGGCCCGGGCCGTTTCCTCGCCCGCGATCCCATGGTCGCAGCCCTTCGAAGGTGCAGAGCTGTGGGCGTTGGTGACACCTAAGTCCAAGGGCGGTCTCCGACGCATCGCGTCCCTAAGGTGGGGCGTACCGACCGTTCCGTAAGGTTGGGCCAGGAGCGAAAGCGATTTGGGTTATCTCAGAGCATATTGCATGCCGCGTGGTTTGTCTCTGGAGAACAGCCAGTTGGCCCGATTGGGAACCAGTGGCACTGTCGTCGTTCCACTGTTGCCCTGTGCAACCGGAGTGATTTCGGGAAGTCGTTGACTGGGCATGGCCCCCCAATCGTCCCGCCGCTGGCTTAGGGTTTACGTGTGCAAAAATATTGATTGGATTGTTTGGCGGATTGAACCAGGTCATTGAGCGGGGTGTCCTAGTTTCCGGCCTGCGCGATCGATCGCATCAGCTCTTGGAGGGCATCGGGGTCGACCGGTTTGACCAGGTGGTGGTCGAACCCGGCTTCGCGCGAGCGTCGGCGATCCTCGGCTTGGCCCCAGCCGGTCAAGGCGATGAGCGTTACCCCTTCGAGCCGTTGATTCCGCCTGAGCTCTTCGGCAACCTCGTACCCATTCATGCCTGGCAGCCCAATATCGAGCAGGACCAGCGTGGGTTGAAACGCGTCGGCCTCTCTCAGGGCTTCGTTTCCGTCGTAGGCGGTTCTGACCTCGTGACCTGTCAGCTTCAGCAGCCGGGCGAGCGTGTTGGCCGAGTCTTGGTTGTCATCCACGACGAGTAAGCGAGGCTTGGCGGCCGGCTCGGACGCTTCACGCTCGAGACTGGATTTCACACTTTGCTGAGCGTCCGGATTGGCTCCGACCGCCGGGAGTCGGATTTCGAATTCGCTGCCGTGCCCCGATCCTTTACTGCGTGCCTCAATCCGCCCACCATGCAATTCGACCAGCCTGCGGACGAGGGTCAGGCCGATCCCGAGCCCTCCTTGCGACCGCTCGAGCGATGCTCCCACTTGCGTGAACATGTCGAAAATCTTGGGGAGCATTTCCGCGGGAATTCCGACTCCGGTGTCCTTGACGCGAATGAGGGCCTCATCGCCAACACGTTGGGTGGTCAGCTCGATGCGTCCGCCTGGCTCGCTGTATTTGGCGGCATTGTTCAGGAGGTTGGCCAGCACCTGGCCGAGCCGGGTGCGATCGGCCTCTAGGACGATCGGCTCCGCCGGGAGTTTGATCACCAACTCGTGTCCGGATTCCTCGATGAGCTGCCGGCTGGTCTCCACCGCACTCTCGACCACGGTCTTGAGCTCGATCCGCTCGGTACGGAGCGTGATCTTGCCGCTACTGACCCGGGAGACGTCCATCAGATCGTCGATCAGGTGGACCATGTGCCCGAGTTGTCGCTCCATCATGTCGAGGGTCTGATCGGTCTGATTGGCCTCACGCCTGAGCCGCAAGATTTGGAGCCCGGTACGGATCGGGGCGAGTGGGTTCCGCAGTTCATGCGCGAGCGTCGCCAGAAACTCATCCTTGCGGTGGTCCGTCTCCCGGAGCGCTTGGTAGAGCCGGGCATTCTCGATGCCGACCGCGGCGATGGCGGCAAGTTGGGTGAGGACCGCCTCGTCTTCCTCGGTGAACTCCCCCTCATCCTTGCCCGAAAGCCGAATCAGGCCCAGGTTCCTGCCGCCGTGGCCGATGAGCGGGACCGCGAGCCAGCCGTGGGTCGCGTTGGGACTGTCCTCCCGTGGCCCGCCGAACTTCTTCCAGGCCGGATGGGCTTCGAGCTCGGCCTGGCTCAGACGAATCGGCTGGTTCGTTTGGCGGACAAGCGCGTCCAGCGCCGTCCCGTCGAATGCCTCGACGTCGGGACTCAAGGCGTTGGACGCGTTCGACTGGGAGACGGTCTGGATCGCTTGGTTCCAGTCTTCGCCGACCGTCAGATGCGTGATCGAGAAGTGGGCTCCGATGATGACTCGGGCCTCCTCGCTGACGATTCGCGCGACGCTCTCGACCGAGAGCGATGCATTGATGCTTCGCGACGCGGCGGCGACCTGCCTGAGGAGGTTTGAACGCCTGGTTTCGGTCGCGAGGTGAGCGGCCACGTCGTGCTCTGCCTGCTTGCGCTCGGTGATGTCGAGCACGACCCCGTCGAGTGCGAGTGGCCGCCCCGCTGCGTCGCATCGGAGCCGCCCGCGGTTCGCGGCCCAGCGGAGGGACCCATCCGGTTTCACGATCCGGAATTCCGCCTCGTAGAGGGCACCCGTTTCGCGCGAGTGAGCCAGGCCCGCGGCAACCTGCTCGCGATCGTCGGGATGGAGGCGTTCGATAAAAAAGTCGGGTCCGACGTCGGCCAACTCCCGCTCGTCGACACCGAACAGTGCCGCCACGTTTCGGTCCACACTGGCGCGGCCGGTCTCGAAGCTCACCGTCCAGGCGCCGATCTCGGCCGCGGACAGGATTCCCTCCAAGCGGTCGCGAGCGGACGAGAGCGCTTCCAGGGTCCGGGCGCTGGCGATCGCATTTGACACGTGTCCGGCGACCAGATTGAGAAATCGTCGGTAGTCGTCGGACAAGGCGAGACGAGGGGAAAGGCCAATCACGAGGATTCCGGACATGCGCTCCTGGCCGGCCACGGACAACGGGAGTATCAGGGCTTCGCGCGCTGCTTCCCGTGGGCCAAGGGGCGGGTCGAGAACGACGACTGCGTTTTCGTTAGAGGTGGAATGAACCTCGGTTGCAAGGGGCCAGACCTCCTCGCCAGGTCGGGTGCCATTGAGGGAAATCAGGGCGGGGCTCGAGGGGTCTCCCGGCTCAAGCCCCATACTTCCCGCGAGGTGAGCGACATCGCCCGTCCCGGGGGCGAGATAAAGGAGCGCGAACCGGATGTCGGCGGTGTTGCTGGCGAGGACTTCCAGGGTTTGGGTACAGACTTCGGAGCCGGTTCTCGAGAACGCGGTTTTCGCCGCGAGGTCCTTCAGAAGACAGGTCCTTCGTTCGTTTAAAACGCGGTAGGTGGTCTCGGCGGCCGAATTGAAGAAGCCGGCGATGCCCCCTCCTTCGCCTCGGATCGGGCCGAAGGAGTAGTCGAAGTAGCACTCCTCGGTGTACCCATGCCGATGCATCAAGAGGAGCTGGTCCGTGGAGAAGACCCCTTCCCCGGTCGCGTAGATGTGGGCGAACTGGGGGCCGATCACGTCCCAGATCTCCGCCCAGACTTCCCGGGCCGGACGTCCGAGCGCACCGGGGTGCTTGCCGCCGGCGATCGGGCTCCAGGCATCGTTGTAGAGGAGGGTCAGGTCCTCGCCCCAGTAGATGGCGGTCGGATAACACGAGTTCAAGCAGATGGATACCGCCGACCGGAGGCTCTGGGGCCAGCTCTCGACCGGCCCGAGCGTCGTGCTCGACCAGTCGAAACCGCGCATCAGCGTGCCCATCTTACCACCGCCGCCTAGGAAGCTGTGATGCGGATGGCCCAGTCTCTCCGCGTGAGCACCCGTCATCAAACCCCGTCCTCCTCAGCTTCCGATCGAACCGCACTCGACCGGGTAGAATTCAACACTTCATCGCGGAGGTGCAGGTGGTAGGACCTTTGAATGCTGGTGATGGGGCTTCCCGGTCCGGTCCCCATCTCTACAAGGTCTTCAGCGAGACGTGGAGCACCTCGGGAACTTTCTGCCTGAGTCCCGTTGTTCTTGAGTTTCAAGAGGATCTGTTGTCGTGCCCACAGGGCGAGCCGGGTCAGGTGAGAATCAGTTTATTGGCTGGTCGTGCACGTGGGCAAGACCAGATGCCCGGTCGTAACGGGCCAGTTGTCTTGGTAGAACTGAAAGGGAAACATAGGTTTTGATCCGCCCTGAGATTCGAACCGAAGCGGTGGCTCGAAACTCGACCGTCAACCCATCATCGGGAAGGAACAAACCTTGGAGGGTGGCGTGGGGAAGCCTTTGAAAATCAGGTGAGTCCGGTGTTCCAGGTCCATGGCCAGGGCATCGTGGCATCCGTTGCTGAATCAGGTCATTCACCGACGTCATGACTCCGAGCAGACCCCATTCCCCCTTGATTTGCCGGTGCCTGATGGTGGGAAGCGGCGGCTTGCGGGTTTCGATGTTTTGGGTGGGCGGCCCGATCCTTTGGTTTATGATGGGGGTGGAGGTGGTGTTTCGATTCCTCGTGGTCTGAATGGTCTTCACCTCGAGCGGGAGATTCTCTAACTTGGGGCCTTGGATTTCCGCGCGGGGTATCGGAAGGAAACGAGGCACGACGTGGGCGGGACTCGGATTGCTAGTGTGTCGGGGTTGCGTGGCGTGGTCGGCGATGGCCTCGACCCCACGGTCGTGGTCGAGTTCGCGGCCGCCTACGCGTCGGGCTGCGCGTTGGGGCCGATTGTGGTTGGGCACGATGGGCGGGTCTCGGCGCAAGTTTTTACCTCGGCTGTGTTGGCCGCCGTGACCGCCACGGGCCGCGATGCCTTGCTGGTCGGCCCCACGGCCACTCCGACGATTGGCCGACTCGTCCGTGACCAGGCGGCGGCCGGTGGAATCCAAATTTCAGCGTCGCACAACCCGTCCAAATATAACGGCCTCAAATTTTTTCAGCCCGAGGGGATGGTACTGAGCGCGGCCCAGGGGCGAGCCATTCTCGATCGCCTCAATCGCCGCGCCTTCGAGTGGGCTCCCTGGGATGCGCTCGGGCGGGTTCGCTCGCTGGACGACCCCGATCAGGCGCACCTGAAGCACGTGCTCAACATCGTCGACGTCGACGCGATCCGTCGTCGCAAGTTTACGGTGGTTCTCGACGCTTGCCATGGGGCAGGGGGGCGTCTGGGGGCGGTTCTGCTTCGTTCGTTGGGCTGCAAGGCGGTCGTGCTCGGGGCGCTTCCTGATGGTCGCTACGATCATCCTCCCGAGCCGACGGAGGCGAATTTGCACGCCTTCTCCGCGATTGTGCCCGCCACTGGCGCGGTCGTCGGCTTCGCTCAGGACCCTGACGCCGATCGACTCGCCTTGGTCGACGAGACGGGGCGGTACATTGGCGAGGAGTTGACCCTTGCGCTGGCGGTCTCGCGCCGTCTGACTCAGGTCCGCGGCCCCTTGGTCCTCAATCTTTCGACCTCACGGGTGAGCGAAGACTTGGCCGTGCGCCTTGGCTGTCCGGTCCACCGCACCCCGGTCGGTGAGATCCACGTCGTCGAGCGAATGCGCGCGGTGGGAGCCGTGCTCGGTGGCGAGGGGAATGGCGGCGTGATCGACCCGCGGGTCGGCTTCGTTCGCGACAGCTTCGTGGCCATGGCCCTCGTGCTCGACTTGCTCGCCGCGACCGAGGAGCCACTTTCCCGGTTGGTCGATGCGTTGCCGAAGTATGCGATGGTGAAGGATCAATACCCACTCCAGCGGGACGGTGGCCCCGACGGGATCGCTGCGCTCTGGGACAAGATCACGGCGGCCTATCCTGAGGCCAAGTCCGACCGTCGTGATGGGCTGCGACTCGACTGGTCCGATCGCTGGGTCCATGTCCGATCGAGCAACACCGAGCCGATCGTCCGGGTCATCGCCGAGTCGGCCGATTCGGCAACCTCGCGTGCGCTCGCCGATCAGATCGGACGTTGGGTGACTTCGGGAGGCGCTTCGTGAGCTGGCCGACGTTCGACCGACCCCCGGTCGCCGCTTTCGTCGACGTGGATGGGACCTTGCTTGCGCAGACCACCACGTTACTCTTCGCCCGGATCCTCCGCCGACGCGGGCTCATCAAGCGGTCGTTCGTCCTCCGCGCGCTCTTCCATGGGCTCCAGCACCGTTTTGGCCGGCTCGACTACGGCATGCTCATCGCGTTCGGTCTGAAGAGCATCGCGCGGATCCCGGTCGTCGAGCTGGAACGGATCGCCTACGATAACTTCGTCGAGTTTGTCCGGCCTCGGCTCTACGAGGGGGTGGTCGAGCACCTGAACGCGTTGCGGCGGTCGGGAACGGCCGTGGTCCTTGTGTCTTCCTCTCCTGGGATCGTGATCGAGCCGTTGAGTCTCTATCTCGGCTGTACGGACACGATCACGACGCCGGTCATCATCGAACGCGGTCGGTTGGTCGGAATTGGCTCTGGCCCACCATGTTACGGAGAGGGCAAGCTCTATTGGGCGGAGCGCTGGGCCGAGGATCATGGGATTTCGTTGGACGATTCGGTGGCTTATGCGGATAATTGGAGCGATCGGGCGTTGTTACAGCGCGTCGGTACTGCGGTCGTGGTCCATCCGCACCGAAAGCTGCAACAACTGGCAAAGGCGCGCGGCTGGTATATTGTGAGCCCGCGCCGGCCTCGGTCGTCGGTCCGTGGCGAATTGGATCGCTAGGATCGGCGTTCTCTCGTTCTGACTCGATTTCGCTGGCCTCGGGCGATTTCCTCAAAGCGAGCCGTCCGTTCTACGGAGTTGGCGGATTCGGGCGGGTGACGATCTCGTCGAGCTGGCTCGAACACTCATTGGCGGAGCGAATGGTTATGTCACAAGAAGTCGCCGCCCCCTCGAAGGGGCATCGTGCCCTGCGGGCCGGCCCGACAGCCATGGCGCTGGTCATTGGTTTGGCCGCCCTGACCGCACACGCCTCTGAAACGGACCTGGTCCAGGACATTCAACGCTATTGCACGGTGTGCTGGAGAAATGCCCGGCTCGATCCTGGCCTCTGGGAAGATTGCACCCAGGAGGTTTGCTGTCGGCTCTTGGGCAAAGCGCGGGCGGGTCAGCTCGACCTCAATCTGGTTCTGGCCGACGATACGTCCGAGCGACGCGAGTTGGTCCGGGCGATCGACATGGTCCGGAAGCGCGTCCAGCGCTCGAAGCGGTATCAGCCGTTGAACGACCGGCTGACCCCGGGGCCCGATCTCGATCAGCGTGAGCGCAATCGCCAAGAACTCGGCGAGATTCTCGAGGCCGCTCGGCAGGCCGTGCTGAGTGCCCGCCAGGATCAGATCGTCGAACTTTGGACGCGTGGTTGGACCGTGCCGGAGATCGGCGAAAAGATGGGCCTTCCCGTGGCCCGCGTCAGCGACGAGAAATACAAAGCCCTCCGAAAGCTCGAGCGATACCTCGCGGGCCGTCGCGACGAGCTCGAGTTGGTGGCCGTGGCCGTGGAGTCTACCCCCCTCGAAATGGAAATCAGTCGATCAAGCTGATTTGTCGAGCGGCACCTCTCGATTCCACCCCTCGGTATTGACGTCGCGAACCTCGCATGCTGCGAGGTTCGTTTTGTTTCGGGCTCGTCCTTCACGGCTAGCGAAGGCCCACTGAGCCGTGGTGAGAGAAGACCGACTCCAGTCCGGTGTCGGTCTTCTCGGTCGATTCGCATCGCTTTGAGCTTGGCTCAAAGCGCTTTGATGGTCGCGAGGACTTCCTCCGAGTGCCCATCGACCTTCACCTTCGGGAAGGTCTTTTGGACGATCCCGTTGCGATCGATGACGAAGGTCGTTCGCACGACCCCCATGGATATCTTGCCGTAATTGTTCTTTTCTTGCCAAACGCCATAGGCTTCACAAACCTGACGGTCGGTATCGGCAACGAGGGTGAACGGGAGCTCGTATTTCTCGGCGAACTTCAGGTGCGACGCGCTACTGTCCGGGCTGACCCCGATCACGTGAGCTCCGGCCGCTTCGTAGTCGGCCCGGGCGTCGCGGAAGGCGCAGGCTTCCTTGGTGCAGCCGGGGGTATCGTCCTTGGGATAGAAGTAGAGGACCACAGGCGCTCCCTTGAGTTGGGAGAGCGTTACCTCCTGGCCTCGCTGGTCGGGGAGGGTGAAGTCAGGAGCGGGTTGGCCGGATTCAATCATCGTCGGTTCTCGCTTTCCGGCATGGTTCCGGAGGTTAAGTCGTTCGTTTCGGACGGCCCAATGACGCAAATGTCTCGGACCTGGTGCGCGCGAACCTGGAATTCGGGCGTGACTCTGCGAGTATGATAGACAGCAAGTCGAGAGGAAAGCTCTCGGCCATCCCTAAGCGCCCGACTCGGGACGGAGTTCCTCCCTTGGGATCGATCGAAATCTTCGACCATACGGCTGATGTGGGGTTCAAGATTCGCGGCCGCGATCTCAACGACCTCTTTCAAACCGCGGCGCAGGGGGTGTTCGACTATATTGTCGTCAATCGCCGCGACGTTCGCATCGAACAGTGCGATACGCTCTCGCTCGCGGCCGATTCTCCCAGCGAGCTGCTCACGACCTGGCTCAACGAGCTGATCTACCGGCTCGAGACCGAACATCGGCTCTTCGTCGAATTCGACGTGACCGTGGCCGATGATGGCCGAAGTCTGCATGCTGTGATCGGTGGCGAGCCGATCGATCACGATCGGCACGTCCTCGATCATGAGGTCAAGGCCGTCACCCACCACGGCCTTGCCTTAGCGCGAATCGGCGAAGAATGGGTGGCGGAAATGATCCTCGATATCTGAGCGTGATCGCGTGCGAGAAGCGACGGTCCGGGGTCGAGTTCAGACCGGCTCGATGGACAGCTCATGCTGCTTGATGAAGGCGTCGGCCTCAGGACGAGTGAAGACCCCGGCGGTGGTTCCGACCGCGCGGACACAGCTCGCACCCACAGCGCTGGCGAGCTTCAGGCAATCGAGGGTGGAAAGCCCATCGATCAGTCCGGCGATGAAGCCGGCATCGAAGGCATCACCGCCGCCCGAGCCGTCGAGGAAAGCGACCGGATAGGTCCCGAGTCGAACCTGGAGTGAGTCGGAAACGACCACTGCGCCACGGTCACCACAGGTAATCACCACGCAGCCGGCGCCGAGGTCGCGGAAGGCGAGTGCCTGGCGAACCGGATCGGTTTCGCCCAGGATCAGGGCGGCCTCGTCGGTGTTTGGCAGGAAGACGTCGGTCTCGGGCAGGACGGCGCGCAGGTGGCGGAGGTAATCGCCAGGGCCGGGGGTGACGACGTCGAGCACGGTGACGGTGCCTGCTTTCCGGGCGCGGGAGAATCGCTCGGCCAGCGCCGCGGCGTGGAGGGCGGGGAGGATCAGGTAGCCACCGACGTAGAGCACGCGGGGGGGATGATCGGCCAGGACCGGGTCGAGGTCCGCTGCCGTCAGCCCCTTGTTGGCCCCGAACGAATGGATGAACCGCCGATCCTGCCCCTTCACATTGACGATCAGGGTCTGGCTGGTCGCACGCGTGGGGTCGATCGCCAGCGCGCGCACGTCGACGCCGTAGGCAACCAGCGTCTCGGCAACGAAGCGACCGAAAGCGTCGTCGCCGACCTTGCCGCAGATTGCCGCGCGAATGCCCAGTTTGGCCAGGGCGACCGCGGCGTTGGAGGCGCAGCCCCCGATATTCAAGATCAGGTCATCGGCCGCCACTAACTCACCGGCGGCGGGAAGGTGTGAGATCGGCGTGCAGAGATGGTCGGCAACCACAACCCCCGCGCAAACGACCGGGCAAGCGTTCGTTAACTTCGTCGACACAGCGATCGGCTCCCGAACCTATCCATCGACCGGGCATCCCCAGACGGTCGGAGTTGGAACTCCGACCGTTGGGGAGAGAGTCTACCAGAGAGGTGGGAGTGTCCCTAGGCCTTCCCGATCAAACCGGGTTGTCGAGCGATGCGGCAACCTCATCACCGGCAACATTGGTGGGGGGCCCGGCCCGCTTGCCGATCAATTCCTCGATCTCGGAAACGCTCAGGACTTCGCGCTCGATCAGGGCTTCGGTCAAACGTTCGAGATCTTCCCGGTGATCCTCGAGCATGTGGAACGCACGCTCGTCGGCCTCGCGAAGGATCCGCGCGACCTCCTCGTCGATGACCTGCGCCGTGTGCTCGGAGTGGTCCCGCGTCTCGCTCATTTCCCGGCCCAGGAACGGGTGCTCTTCCGAGGCTCGGAAGAAGACAGGGCCGATCCGTTCGCTCATGCCCCACTGCGTGACCATCATTCGGGCCAAGCGGGTCGCCTGCTTGAGGTCTTCCGCCGCTCCCGTCGTGAGGTCATCGTAGATCAGGCGCTCGGCCGCGCGGCCGCCCAACAGGACGGCGAGCTTGGCGTCGACCTGGCTTTCGCTATAACCGAGCCGATCCTCCTCGGGGAGGAACTGGGTGACCCCCAAGGCGCGGCCGCGAGGGATGATCGTCACCTTATGGACCGGGTCGGTGTTCGGCGAGAGCCAGCCGACCAGGGCGTGGCCAATCTCGTGGTAGGCGGTGGCGCGTTTGTCCTTCTCGGTGATGAACTCCTCGCGCTTGGCCCCCATGATGATCTTGTCGCGCGCTGCGTCGAAGTCGGCCATGTCGACCTGGTTCTTGTCTTCGCGGGTGGCCAGCAGGGCCGCCTCGTTGACCAGGTTGGCCAGGTCGGCTCCGCTCATGCCCACGGTCCCCCGCGCAATCCCTTCCAGATCGACGTCGGAGTCGAGCGGGATGTTGCGACTGTGAACCTTGAGAATCGCGAGCCGTCCCTTCTTCGTCGGTCGGTCCACCGTGACGTGACGGTCGAAGCGGCCAGGACGGAGCAGGGCGGGGTCGAGCACGTCGGGCCGGTTGGTTGCCGCCAGCACGATCACACTCTCGTTGGGCGAGAACCCATCCATCTCGGTGAGGATCTGGTTGAGGGTCTGTTCGCGTTCGTCATGTCCCCCTCCCAGGCCTGCGCCTCGGACTCGGCCGACGGCGTCGATTTCATCGATGAACAAGATGCAAGGACTGCTCTCCTTGGCCGTCTTGAACATGTCGCGAACCCGGCTGGCACCGACGCCCACGAACATCTGGATGAACTCGGATCCGGAGATCGAGAAGAAGGGAACTCCTGCCTCTCCGGCCACAGCGCGTGCCAGCAGGGTTTTGCCCGAGCCGGGAGGACCGATCAGCAGGACTCCCTTGGGAATCCGGCCGCCGAGCCGCTGGAACTTCTCGGGGTTCTTGAGGAACTCGACGATCTCCTGCAACTCGCTCTTGGCGTTCTCAAGCCCGGCGACTTCGTCAAATGTGGTGCGTTGCTTCGACTTGTCATGGCGTTTCGCCGGACTCTTGACGAAGCTTCCGAGGATTCCACCGTCGAACTGGTCGCGAGCCCGCCTCATCATGAAGTAGACGAGGCCGAGAATGAGAAAGGTCGGCAGCAGGAACGTGACCCAGATCAGGGTGTTGGCCGTGTTCGGCGGCTGAATGTCAATCTTGACGGCTTCCTGACCCGGCTTGCTCTCCTTCCCTTCCGGCTTGCTCTCCTTCTCCTGCTTGTCGCGAAGCTTGTTCACGACATCATTGATGGCTTGCTCGGACGGGAAGTTCACGACGAACTTCGTGATCGGGAGCGGTAATGCGCCCGACGGATTGGGCATCCTTACCGACGGATAGAGTTGCTTCGTGCGGAGTTCACCGCGCGCTTCCCCCCCTTGAATGGACAACGACTTGATGTTGCCGTCCTGGACCTGGTCCAGGAAGAAGGGGACGTAGCTGACCGTGGTCTCGGGTTTGGACGAGAGTTGCCAGAAGATCAAGGCGAATCCGACAATAAGCAAGAGCCAAAGCCAGGGCGGAGTGGGAGACCCACCGGCCGCGTTGGGCTTGCGGCCGCCCGCGGATCGTCGGGAAGGTTCTTGCGGAGGTCGACTCTCCATACGATCTCAATTCCCAAAAGAAAAAATCTTCCCGAACGATTTGTCGCGGCATGGGCATCGCATCCCGATTGCCGCCGTCAGGGCATTGTAGCGGAAATAATCCGAAAATTCAGGATCAATCGTACGGCGATCGAACCCAACTTCATTTGTCCCTCATCGGGAGGCTACCGACAAGGGGTGCGGGCGGGCCCGAATTCTCTACTTTCCGTCGAATTTCGCTCTCGGCACACGACACCGGGATCGACGCATTCGTGACGAAAAAAGCGAGAGTTCGCGCCCCACCGCGGCTTAATTTTAACCGTGGATCGACTCGAGCCATTTTTCGCAATCGATTGCGGCGGCACAGCCCGATCCGGCGGCTGTAATGGCCTGACGATAATGTGTGTCCACGACATCACCGGCGGCGAAGACCCCTTCCACGCTGGTGGCGGTGCCGAAGTTGATCAGTTGGTCGCGCAGGCCTTCGGGAGCGGGGGTCCCCTTCCAAGCCAAGGCCGTGGGGGTCAGGAGGTAGCCGTCGGGCGTCATCGCGAGCTTCTCGCGGAAGATGGCGGAATTCGGGGTATGGCCGATCGCCAGGAAGAGGCCGTCGACCGGAATATCGCGCGTCGTCCCGGCTTCGCCGTTACCGCCAAGCGCGGTCAGCCGGACCCCGGTCAACGAGCGATGCGGTTCGTCGACGCCCAGGTAGGAATCCACCCCGGCATTCCACGCGAATTCGACCTTGGGGTTCTCGAAGATCCGCTTCTGCATGATTTTCGAGGCACGAAGCGCATCGCGGCGATGGATAAGCGTGACCTTCGACGCGTAACGCGTGAGGAAGTTCGCCTCTTCGACCGCCGAGTCGCCACCACCGACGACCGCGACCTGCTTGCCGCGATACAATGCACCGTCGCAGGTGGCGCAGGTGCTCAGGCCGTAGCCCATGTAGTGCATCTCTTTATCCAGGCCGAGCGTCCGGGCCGAAGCGCCGGTGGCCACGATGACGGCGTCGGCCGTATATTCCGCCGTGGCCGCCTCGGGATCTTTGGGATCCGTGGAGGTCTTGACCCGAAACGGACGCTGGGTGAAATCGACCTCGGTCACCGTCTCGTACCGGCAGTCTGCGCCGAATTTCTGGGCCTGCTTACGCATCAATTCCATCAACTCGGGGCCGAGCACTCCTTCCGGAAACCCGGGGAAATTCTCGACGACCGTCGTCCATGTCAATTGGCCGCCCGGCTCGTGTCCCTCGAGGACGAGGGGCGAGAGATTGGCCCGCGCTGTGTAGAGAGCGGAGGTCAATCCCGCGGAGCCTGACCCAATGACAATCACCCGTGAATGGGACATCGTTTCCTCGCCAGAGGCAGACCGGCCGCGACGGAAGTACCCCCTCCGCCGATGGTCTTCAAACTCATTATTCGCTCTATGCTGCCAAAAATCGCGGCGCTGTCCAGCACAGACCGGAATTCTCTGCCCCGGAAACCGGCCGCCGAGTCTCGTAAGCGCACCGAACCGCGCGATCCCGTGCCTGGATGCGGGCCACCTCGCCGTTCAACATGACCGGCCTGCCGGCGAGCTCGGTACCATTCGGTATCAGCTCCGAGCCAGTGCCGATCGGCATCCCGTCAGTCTCCCGATGGCTTTCGGCAGGCCAACCATTGGACCGAAGACAGATCGAGTCGTCGGTCGCTTTCACTTCGACTGTTCCTTGGGCCACGACTCCATCGCCAGGTCGACGACGTCGAACAACTCTTCCCGCGTTTCGCCGTGCTGGGCTTGGAGGGCGATGCCCCGGATCACCGCCACATAATACTTCGCGAGCTTCTCGGCAGAGACGTCGCGTGGCAACTCCCCCACCTCGATTGCGCTGACGAATCGGCGCCGCAACACCTGTTCCAACCCGTTGCGCTTCTCCGCGACGAATCGCCTCGTCTCTTCCGTCGCGTCGGGTCCCTTGAGCGGACCCTGCGTGATGTAAGATCCGCACGGATTCGCCCCGTCCGTGATCATCGTGACGGCAGCTCGCAGGAAGCACTCGACGCCCTGTCGCGCCGTACGACCGGCAGTGAGGCACTCTGCCACGAGATTCCCGCCCGACGTCATGTGCCGGTCCAGAGCCTTGCAGTACAGTTCCCCCTTCTTCCCGAACGTCGCGTAGATGCTCGCCCGGGTGGTCCCCATCGCTCGCTCCAGGTCGGATAACGAAGTGCCCTCGAATCCCTTCTCCCCGAAGACGCGCGTGGCCGCATCAAGGGCCTGCTCCGTGCAGAACCCCAGCGGTCGGCCCCGATTCTTTCTCGGCAACTGGTTTTTCATACCAATCAGTAGGATATCC
Source organism: Singulisphaera sp. GP187 (assembly GCF_900129635.1). GTDB lineage: Bacteria > Planctomycetota > Planctomycetia > Isosphaerales > Isosphaeraceae > Singulisphaera. The sequence goes on from NZ_FSRB01000001.1 coordinate 1,712,140, forward strand.
GCTTGACCCGCGGAAGCCAACCATCCATATTCCAACCAATCGGTTGGAAAATTGATTGCGGTGAGGCTCGGGCTCGATGAACCTGCCCTATTCCTGAGTGAATGGAAGCCCACCTGGGGAATGAACAAGAGGCGGGCATGGGTGTCCTGCGTTATTTTCAAACTGATCGATTGGAAAATACGGGTCTAGGGACTGTTGATCATGGCTTCAGGAATTCACTCATAAGCTCGCATTCGTCGCGGGGGAGCATCGGCACGCCCGGCTCGCCCAACAATGCACTGGACCACCAAGCGACCTCCTTGGACAGCATCCTTCGATTCGTGCGCATTTGAGGATCGATCACCGTCATTCAAGTGGAAGGCCTCGGGCTCGGCGCGGAAGCCACTGAACAGCGGCGGCTCCGGTCGATCGATGCGAAGCATTTCCATTGAAACTTTGATTGAAAAACAAAGAAGGAGATCATGTGGCAAATATGCTATTTGACATTTCCGAAGAGTTCGTCGGACGCCGCGCGCTGATCACGGGCGGCTCCCGCGGCATCGGCGCGGCGATCGCGCAGCGTCTGCTTGATGGGGCGCCACCGTCGTCGTGACGGCCAGGTCACCGCATGAACAGATGCCCAAGGACGCAACCTTCATCCCGGCCGATCTCAGGACTGTCGAGGGGGTGAATACGGTCGCCGCCGCCGCGCTCCAGGTGCTGGGCGGGCTGGATATCCTGGTGAACAACGCCGGTGCAGCCCGTGTTCATCTGCCGGCCTCGTCCGCCATCTCCGATGAGGAATGGCTCGATTCCCTCAACATCAATTTCCTGTCGGCGGTACGTATGACGAACGCGGTGCTGTCGGCTTTGAAGGAATCCACGGCGGGCGCGAGCATTATCAACGTCTCGGCGGTCGGCGCCGGCCCGGCGCTGGGGCCGCTGTTGCACTACGCCTCGGCCAAGGCGGCGCTGAATACCTATACGGTCGCCCTGGGGCAGGAACTCGCTCCCAGCAAAATTCGCGTCAACATCGTCACTCCCGGGCCGGTGTCGACGCCCGGCGCCAATCTGATCCGCAAGGTATCTGTTGGACGCCATGGGCATGCCGCCCGAGGCGCTGCTGCAAAAGGTTCCTCTCCGCACCTTCGGCGAGGCCGCGGACGTCGCCGAGATGGTCGCCTTGCTCGCATCCGACCGGGGGCGCTGGATCACCATGCACAATTATTTCGTCGATGGCGGCATGGGGGCACTCTGACGCTGCATTGGGAGCGTCGGCTCGACGACATCGCTTGGTTGGCCGGTCGGCGGTTGCCCGCCACTGCTGTCGCCAGACGGGCTAACGAACCCTGTCACAAGCCGGACCGCGCCAGCCGATTATCGACGTGCTGTGGACGACGATCGGCTTCCGCAGGGCTTCAGGACACGGCTTCGGCGTTTCCAGGTCGGCATCCGGCGGGACGCTGAACTCCAGCGACCTCGTGCCGTTGCACACAGGCAGGTGCAGCAGCCACTCGAGCCCTACGTCATGGACTTCGTGACAGGGCGGGTCAGGACTTGCCATCCGCCCGCGAACCGATCGAGAAAACGGGGGGACCGAGGTGAGAAAATTCGCCGGGTTCAAACTGGGCGAGACTTGTAACCTAAGTTACTCAGGTGAGCCAACTCCCCAGAGCCGGGGGTTGTCGATCAGAGCGTGATCGAAACGTGGGTGACGTTCCCCTAAGGAAGTGCGCCATGCTGGTCTTAACGCGGAAATTGATGGAAAAACTCTACATTGGCGACGATATCTGCGTGACCGTCGTCCGTCTTGAAGGCGGCCAGGTCCGCCTCGGGATTGAAGCGCCACGCGAAATTGCAGTCGTTCGCGCGGAATTACTGCCGGAGCGGAACCGAAACGTAGCGACTCAGAATGCGAACGCGTCGGTCCGTCCCTTAGTGGGAGTTCAGGCCGGAGCCGAAGCGGGCAACGAGCTCACGTTTCAATCAGTCGGGGCACATGGAATCGGTAACCGACGCCCCGGACGGTCTCGATGAGGTCGGCGGCATCCCCCAGCTTCTTCCGCAAGCTCTTGATATGGACGTCGATGGTTCGCTCGAGGACCACGGCGTCTTCCCCGATCGCGGCGTCCATCAATTCGTAACGGGTGAAGGCGCGGCCTGCCTGGCGCAGCAGGACCTCGAGTAGCCGAAACTCGGTTGGCGTCAGTGGCAATTCTTCGCCGAGGTAGAGCGCGCGGTGGCCGTGCCGGTCGATGGCCACCCCCTGGCTCTCGATCATGGTGCCGTTGGTCGGTTCCTCTTTGGACTGACGCCTCCGCAGTTCTTTCTTGATCCGCTCGATCAGGATTTTGACGCTGTACGGCTTGGTCACATAATCGTCGGCGCCGACGGCGAATCCGACCAGCTCGTCCGTTTCCTCGGCCTTGGCGGTGACCATGACGATCGGGATTTCCCGGGTCCGGGCACCGTTGCGAAGCTCACGGCAGACCTCCAGCCCGGGCTTCACCGGCAACATCAGGTCGAGCACGATCAGGTCGGGTAGCTTGAGCTGAGCTTGTCGCAGACCATCCAGGCCATCATGAGCGGTCAGGACCTCAAACCCTTCGCGTTCGAGATTCGCGGCGAGGACTTCCACCAGGGCACGCTCGTCTTCGACAATCAAGATCTTGGCTTTGGGCATGGTCGGCGGGACCCGTTGGGTCTATCGGTCGGGACGTTGAGGGACCTTATCTTATCTTCACAATGCGCAGTGTCACTGGTGTGAGGATTGCGAGAAAAAACGGTGAAGACGCGATGATTCGAGCGTCCGGTTAACCAATTCGCCCGGTAATATAAGCCTCGGTGCGTGAGTCCTTAGGATTCGTGAACAGGAGGTCGGTCGCGCTGAATTCGGCGATCACCCCGGTCCGGTGCCCGTCCTTGGCGGATTCGTCGAGCATCAGGCAGGCGGTCAGGTCGCTGACGCGGCGGGCCTGCTGCATGTTGTGAGTGACGATCACGATGGTGTACTCGTCCTTGAGGTCGTCCATCAGGTCTTCGACCCGCGCCGTGGAGATGGGGTCGAGGGCCGAGCAAGGTTCGTCCATCAGGATGACTTCGGGTTCGACGGCCAGGGTGCGCGCGATACAGAGCCGCTGCTGCTGGCCGCCGGAGAGCTCCAGGCCCGAGCGATGCAGCTTGTTCTTGACCTCGTCCCAAAGTGCGGCGCGGCGGAGCGAGCGCTCGACGAGCTCGTCCATGTCGCCGCGATAACCGTTGATCCGTGCTCCCCAGGCGACGTTCTGGTAGACGCTCTTGGGGAACGGGTTCGGCTTCTGGAAAACCATCCCGATCCGCCTGCGGAGCGCGACCGGGTCGGTGCCCGGCTCGGTGATGTTCGCGCCGTCGAACATCACTTCTCCCTCCATCCTGGCCCCCGGAATCAGGTCGTTCATCCGGTTGAAGCAGCGGAGCAGGGTGCTCTTGCCGCATCCCGAGGGGCCGATCAAGGCCGTGATCTGCCGCCTTGGGATTTCGATATTAATGTCTTTGAGCGCCAGCGACGTTCCGTAGAAAACCCGCAGGCTTCGAGCGGCCAGGACGATCGGCTCAGGGGCCGCCGGAGTCGCGGGCTGCTGCTGCGGGACCGGGACGACCGGCGCGACGGACGATTCAGGAAGGCTCATGGCGATTAGCCTCGGCCAGGGCGACCGTACCGGTTGCGGATGACGATGGCCGTGGCATTCATCGTCAGCAGCAGCACGAGCAGGATCAGGATCCCCCCGGCGGTCACGGTCTGGAACTGGATTTTGGGATTCTTCGCGTAATTGTAAATCTCGACCGGCAAGACGGTATAGCGGTCGAACGGAGAACGCGGCAGCACACCGATCGAACCCGCGGCGCCGACCATCAGCAAGGGGGCGGTCTCGCCGATCGCACGCGAGAGCCCCAGGATGGTCCCGGTCAGAATTCCGGGCAAGGCCGCCGGCAAAATGTGGTCGCGAACCATCTGCCAGCGCGTCGCCCCCAGGGCCAGCGCCGCCTGGCGGAGTGAATTCGGCACGGTCCGAAGCGCTTCCTGCGTCGCGATGACGATGACCGGCAGCACGAGCAAGCTCAGGGTCAGGCCACCGGCCAGGAGCGTGCGACCCATTGCCAGCTCCTTCATGCCAAAGGCTCGCACGAACAGAGCCAGGCCGAGGATTCCGTAGACGATCGAGGGGACTCCCGCCAGGTTGGCGATGTTCGTCTGGATGATCCGCCGGAGCAGCCCAGGGGGGGCGTACTCTTCGAGAAAGACCGCGGCGCCGACGCCGATCGGGATCGCAAAGACGGCCACCAGGCCCAGGAGCCACATGCTACCCGCGATCCCGGCCCGGAATCCGGCCAGGGTCGGGTCACTCGACTGCGATTTCGTGGCCAACCCCCAGAGGAGCTCGAGCAAGCTTCGGGTGTTGCTTCCGATCGCGTACCAGGGCTCGGCTCCGGGGCGGCGGAGCGCGGCGGCGATGACGGCTCCGAGCACCACCGAGAGCACAACCACGCCGGTCAAGGTGGCGACAAAACAGGCCACCCCGAAGATTGGACCCAGCAACCGCCGTGCGCGACGATGTGGCGCATACAAGGACGACCCCGGCGCGCTCATTGGTAGACCTCGCGATACCGACGGAGAACCAATCCCGAGACGATGTTGAGCGTTAACGTGATCGCGAAGAGCACCATCCCCACCGCGAAGAGCGAGAGATATTTCGGCGAGCCGTACGAGGCTTCGCCGTTGGTCACGGCCACGATATAAGTGGTCATCGTCTCGATCGAGGTCAACGGGTTGAGACTGATCTGAGGCCGCATCCCCGCGGCGAGCACGACGGCCATCGTTTCACCGATGGCCCGGCTCAGCGCCAGGATGAACGACGCCACCACCCCGGAGAGGGCGGCGGGCACGACGATCCGGGTCGAGACCTCGAACTTGGTCGCCCCCAGCCCGTAGCCGGCCTCGCGAAGGCCGCGGGGAACGGCCGAGAGCACGTCCTCACTGAGTGAGGAGACCATCGGGATGATCATCACCCCCACCACGATGCAGGCGCTCAGGGCGTTGAACGTCTCGACCCGAATCCCCAATGGCTCGAAGATCGCCTTGAGGACCGGGGTCACGACCAGCAACGCGAGATAGCCGTAGACGATCGTCGGAATGCCGGCGAGGAGCTCGAGCGTCGGCTTGAGGATCGCGCGCAGGCCTCGAGGCGCGTACTCACTCAGGTAGATCGCGCTCAGCAGTCCGACCGGCAAGGCGATGATCGTCGAACCGGCCGCGACGACGAACGTTCCCCAGACGAGGGGAAGGATCCCATACTTGGGCGGGTGGAGGTCGGGTTTGAGCTCGGTGCCCGTCAGAAAATCGACCAGGCCCACCCCCGATTTCCGGAAGAATTCGACCGTCTCGACACCAAGCACGACGATGATCCCGGCGGTTGTCAGGACCGTGACCGCGGCGCAGAAGAGCAGGAATAACGAGACTCCCGACTCGCGAACGGCGCGGAGCTTCGAACCCCCTGACCAAAGTTCGTCGTCAGCGTCCGTGGGTCTCAGTGTGGTCGAGCTCACGCTGCGTCCTTCGAGGTGGGAGCCGAGGCGTCTCCGCCGGCTTTGATCGCCTTCTGGTTCGCCTCACGTTCCTCGGCGGTCGGAGGGACATACCCCCCCTTTTTCGCCAGCGCTTCAATGTGCTCGAGATAATACTTCAAGAACCCGAGCACGGCGGGCCGTCGAATCGAGGAATTCTTGACGTAGATGAACAGAGGTCTCGACAGGGGCTTGTAGCTCTGGTCGAGGATCGTGGCTTCGGACGGGAGGATCGGCGCCGCGTCGGCTCCATTCTGGATCGGAATTGCGCGAAGCTTATCGGCGTTGGCTTCAAAGTAGGCATGTCCGAAGTAGCCGATTCCGTCGGCGTCGCCCGCCACACCATTGACCAGGGTGTTGTCGTCGGAGCTGGGCTGGACGTCGTCGCGCTGTTGCTTGGCTTTGCCGACGATCGCCTCGGTGAAGTACTCGAACGTGCCCGAATCGCTATCCGGGCTGTAGAGCACGATCTTCCGATCGGGCCAAGTCGGGTCCACGTCCTTCCAGGTCATGACCTTGCTGCCCGGCTCCCAGATCGCTTTCAACTGGGCGACGGTCAGCGACTTCACGAACTGGTTGTCGGGATTGACCACCACGGTGATCCCGTCGGTGCCGACGACGAACCGGGTCCACGGGATCCCTTGCGCCTTGGCCTTAGCCTCCTCGTCGGGCTTCGCCAGCCGCGAGGCGTCGACGATGTCGATCTCACCGTTCAGGTAGTTGCTGAACCCGCCTCCGGTGCCGTGGTTGTCGACCACCACGGTGACGTTCGGTTCGACCGCGCTATACGCCTCGCGGGCGGCCTCGCTGATCCGAAAGACGGTGCTCGAGCCGTCGATGTCGACCGTGGACGAGGCGCCTGAGGGGCTTCCGCCGTCTCCTCCGCAACCCACCAGGATCGTGGCGATCAGTGTCGCCGCCAGTCTCGCACTCCGCGCGTGTCGCATTGCGATCGTTTCCTCAGCGTATGGAACGGCCTCTGCCGTTTGAGTCTAACGACCAAGTGTGAAGATTGTGTGATGGGCCTTCGGATTCACGAAACCACTCTGGGGAAAGAGGGGCAATCCCTGGATTCAATGCGGGCGGAATCGGGGGAAATGGACCGTGAATCGACTTCCCGCGCCGAGCCGGCTGACGACCGTGACCTGGCCGTCGATCGACTGGACCAGGTGCTTGACGATGGAGAGGCCCAACCCCGTGCCGCCGAGCTCGCGGCTCCTCGCCTTATCGACGCGATAGAACCGCTCGAAGACGCGAGCCAGTTCGTCACGGGGAATTCCGATGCCCGAGTCGGCGACTTCGACGACGATGGCGTCGGTCGACTGGCGGCACGAGACTAGGACCGATCCTCCCTCGGGGGTGTACTTGATCGCGTTGTCGACCAGGTTGTCGAGAATCTGCCGGATCGCCTCCTCGTCGGCCTTGATTTCGCTCTGGTCGTCGAGCTCACCGAGCTCGAGACCGAGGTTCAGCCCCTTGGTATCGGCACGGTCGCGATGCGAGTTGAGGCAGGCCACGATGACCGGGGCGAGCAGGAGCGGGCCATGTTCGAAAACCTCTTGGCCCGACTCCAACCGAGCCAGGCTCAGCATGTCGAGAATCAGTTGGTTTAAGCGTTCCGCCTGCTCATCAATCCGCTCGAGGAAGCGGACGTTGACGGCCTCGTCCTTGAGCGCCCAGTCGAGCAGCGTCTCGGTATACGCTTTGATCGAGGCCAGCGGGGTTTTCAGCTCATGGGACGCGTTGGCCACGAAGTCCTGCCGCATCCGCTCCAGCCTTCGCAGCTCGGTGACGTCGTGGAAGACGAGCACGGCCCCGGGCGGCGGGCCGGGGAGTGGGGTTCCATAGACGGCCAGGATCCGCGAGTGGACCCGCAGGACCGATTCCCGCGTCGCCAGGGTCACTTCCCCTTGGTACGGATTCAGGCTCGAGAGCGTCGCTTCCACGGCCCCTTGAACTTGGGTGCTGCGAATCAGCTCGGGAATGAGCCGGCCGACCGAGTCGGCATCGATCCCGAACAGTCGATTGGCGCTGGCGTTCGCGAACAAGAGCCGGCGCCGCGCATCGATCGCGATGACCCCTTCGGACATCCCCCCCAGCACGGCGCGGAGTTGCTGCCGGTCCTGTTCCTGAAGCGCGATCCGCGCCTCGAGCTTGGGAGCGACGACGTTGAACAACCGAGCGAGCGGCCCGGCCAGGCACGTATAACCTGCGGCGATCGGCCGCGTCGGCCGGCCATTGCCGAGCGCGGCAATGCCTCGTTCCAGCTTCGCGAGCGTCCGCCGCGACCGCAGCGCAATGAAGGTGACGATCGCCAACGCGATCCCAAGCACAACGCAAACCAGGACCATAGCTTCTCCATGCCCTTGCTTTCAGGTCCGCCGCGAAGAGTATCAACGGCGATCGCGCCCGGGTCAAGCAACGGCGGTACACAGGAACATTTTAATGGAGGCTGACCGGACTCGGAAATCTTCTATGGCATTCCATTCGAATCCCTCCACACTCAGACGACTCGAATCGGCCTCGACTGGCGTACCACCAGGGTCATTGGGGGCGGAGGGGGCGGCGCATTGGGGGTGGTCAGGGGCCAGATTTCAACGACCCGGTTCCAAGTCCAGTTTGACTTCGCGGTTTCCCAAGCGGCTTGACTCCGTTTCCGAGTCGTTGCCTGGCAAGACGACGCGGTTCGGCGACACCGTTCGAATGAAGTCGGATCAAGCGAACAGCGATGGGCTGACACGGAATCGATCGGCCAGCGCCTTGCGGGCCTTGGGGCTGATGTTACGCCGCCCGTTGAGGATCTCGGAGATGGTCGTCACCGCCAGCCCGGTTTCCTCGGCGAGTTGGGCCTGGGTGATGCCGTTCTCTTCGAGCAGGTGGCGGAGCGCCCGCACGGGGTCCATGTCGGGAAGCGGGTTGGTTTTCGCCTCGTAGACGTGGATCAGGTCCGAGAGGATATCGAGGTAGTCGAACTCCTGTTCGTCCAGTCCCTTCCCGCCGACCTTCTGGTCGATCAGTTTGTGGGTCATCGCGATTGCCGCGTCGAGCTCCTCTTCGCTCCGGATCGGTCGGAGCGGGAACTCCCGGATCAGGGCGAGATAGCTTTCGCTGGGTGATGCCACGGTGGTCATGATGGGATTCCTTTTTCAAAATCAAAGTTAAAGCCGATGTTCGATGAAGCCACCCTCCCCTTTTCCGGGGAGGGCGTCGCTGTCTACTTCAGGCTCAGCTTGTCGTACTCTTTGTGGGTCAGAACCGCTCGGAGCAGGACCTTCGCGGCCGTGTTCGGCCGGTAATTGACCCACGTCAGGAAGCGATACTTGTTCCCACAGACGTTGAAGTAAACCATCTCGCCAACCTGGTCGGCGTGAGAGTAGGTTGCCCGGACATCTGCGAAGGTTCGCCAGTCGGACTTCTCGACCGTCCGGCACCAGTCGAGGAGCGACTCAAGGTCCCGTTCGGTGCCAGGGTGACTCTCAACAAACTTGTGGACCATTTTTCGTGAGATTAGGTGGTTGCGGTGAGTTTCCAGGAGGTCCTTTTCGTCAGGCATCTTTTCAGCCCCTTTCGTACAAGTGAGCGTCTTTATTATGCCCCAATTCTACTTCCGGCATTCGGGATTGTCAATATCGCTGATCCCTAATGCCGGAAGCTGTTTTTAGGTGCAATGCTCCTTGGTTTGCCGAACCGCATTGGCGTCATGCACGCGACCGAGCTGGTCAACGGAGGCGTGAGGCTGGCGACGATCCGAAAGCGTCTGTACGGACACTATTGGCACTATTGGTGACATTCTTAATTCTTAACACATTCTGTGCGGGCTGGATAAACTTGTGATCGTGAGATGCTTTTCCGCTTTGCAATACGAGGTCTTGAGAGGCCACGCACCGTGTCCGTCTCAGTCGCTGGGTATAGCTCTCATATCCTCCAAACCCGGCAATACGGGCGTCGCGCTGGCGGATGCGACAAACTGAGACGATGCCCCGAGCGTGCCCAGAAGCTTGACCATTACTTGTTTCGCCTTCGCCACGCCGGAATCCTCCTTGTGCTATGCCGCTGAATGTGGTGCCATCATTTTTGGAAGATTGTATCGTGACGGACAGAGATAATGACTTCATTGTCGAGTCTATCGATGAGGGTGAAGTCGAGATTGACCGGTATCATTCTCGACTGGGAGCCTATCCGAAAAGGGAAGTGCCATGAGCGAAGTACGCCTGGTTGTGCGCGAGGCGAGTCACGATTGGTCCGGGACGATCCACGCAAGTTGTGCGGATCGGGCGATCGCGGCGCTCAGTGCGGACCCCGTCACGCTGATGGAACTGGATGCCGCCGTCGCGCGATTTGCGAAGCCTGACGCACAGCGCCGATTCTTCGCGAATCTCTCGCTCGGCATGTGCTCTGAGTCGCATGACGCGGGCCTGGTGGTCATCGATCTCATCGCACGGTTGGTCGTTGTGGATTCGACCTACTCCTCCGCCGGACCCGAAGGAGTCGTCGAGTATCACGACGAGAAATGTTGCACGGAGACCGGTCTGCGGTATCACCTGGCCGACGATTGGCTCATTTCGAGCGATCGCGGCCAATGGCGATGCGTGGCGGACGAGAGGCGGCGAGAACGGATCGCGAAATCGATTCTGGATGCCCGCGCGGTGTTTTATGGTCGACCGATGCTCGAGTTTATCGCGAGGGAAGCCCTGGCCGCCTTCGCCCGACACGAGGAGATTGCCAACGCGGCTCCACAAATTCATGCGGCCTGGCTGCTGACGCCGCGCGACGACCTCGGCGGTGCCTGTCCGCGCGCGATCGCACTCGAACGACACGGTCACCTCATGCGGGATTTACAAGACCGCTGCGCACAATGGTCGCGGCTCGGCGAGTGCCCGCGCGGACTGGACGCGTCGTCTCACGCTTATCAATACGCCGGATTCGGCACGCATGAGCTGGTCATGTACTACCATCTCGTTCGCGAATTGCTTTGGTCTTGCTGGGAACGGCTCCCTGAAATGGCGCAAGCGGAATCGCTCACAATCGGCGACTTTCTCACGATCGAGATTCCGCGTCTTGAAGAAGTCCGCGAAGCGTGGCTCGACACTCCCGATCCGGATTACCACGGGCGAACGCCGCGTTCGATCATCGACCGCGAACGCGCCCGGCTTCCCGAAAGCATGTCCGGCCACGACGCGATGGTGGACCCCGACTGTCCCTGCTGCCAAATGCTGGCTGAAATGCCCGGGCCGGCGTTTTGGCAACTCGACGGCAGCAGCATGGATGACGACTTCGCGTTCGACATCTATCACCGAACGCGCGAGACGTGGGACGAAGAACGACGCCAGTGGGAGGAGCACATCCGCCGTTTCAACGCCAAATGGGCCGAACGTGAGCGTTTGGGCGTGACGGATTCCGTGCCTCGCGAAGAGGGTTCCACGGAGAATTGGTCGCGCAGCGTCTCGGTGGGGGACATCGCCGAAGTGCCACTCGGGATTCGCATGTTTGACATCGGCTGTTGCCTTGCCGAGTTGATCGTCGGCCTGCGCGACGAAGCAGGTCGCGGATCCACTTCACCAGAAACGCAGTGGCACATTGACCGGCTCAATCGCGACTTCGGCAACTTCCGCGAACTGCTGCAAAACTCCGATCCATCCCTTGCCGAATCGCTCATCAGCCCGGTTCTCGACCGCTTCATCGAAACACTCGACAGTGTCGCGACGGCGCGGCCCGACCTGGCTCGGCAATGCGAGTCCCTCACGAACGATCTCCACAAGCTCCTGGATCCACCGCTCCCGAAAGGAGCCAGGTAGTCTGGCAACCAATGAGTGTATGTTTTATTGAAATTATGGTTTTGGAAGAGTCGGCCCCGGCGGCTTCACCGGGGCCGTCGATATTTCACTCGCCGCGCCCTGAGATCACTTCGCTTCCAGTTCCTTGAGACGTTCGGCCGACACATTCTCGGCCTTCAGATTCCCGTAGATCACGCGATATTCGTCGTCGTCGAGCTTCCAGCGGAGAAGCACCTTATCGGCATCCTGGCTGGTAACGGACTTGCCGTGATAGACGCACTCGGGATGCTCGCGTTGGAGGCTGTTGATCCAGGACATACCATAACTCCCATGGGCGAACTCGCCTGCTTTCGGGTCGCTCCATTTTGTTTCCTTGCTGGGTACGACCCAGCCGATAGCCTCCGGACCCATGCCCATCAACTTGCGGAGTGCTTCGCCTTGCTGGTCACCGTAGACATACTTCACGGCCGGGTACTTGCCGTGATTGTATTTCGCGAAGGTCGAGAGGCCGAAGACCACATATTCGGTGATCTGCTCGGCTTTCAAGTCCAGGGTCGGGAGTTTCGCGAAACCGGCGGGGACTGTTGTGTCGAACAACTTCGGATCCTGCTTGCCCCAGTGAAAATTCTCAAGTCGGTAGATCTCGCCCCCCTTAGGGCCGAGGTCGATCAGATCGACCCGAACGGGCAGGCTTGTCTCGGTGTCGAGCCACATGTGCATTCGCGCATCTCCGTTGGAGACGTCCTCAACCACATGCGCCCATGGCACGATGAACTCTTCGGCCTTGCGTCCTCGGATCTCTCTGATCCCGACTGCCGGTCCCGCCTTCCCTTTGTATTCGCTGAGGTGGCTGAAGAGCCCGAAGGAAAACTCCTGCGCGTAGGTCCTGGGCAGGATGGAGTATTGCTTGGCCTTGGGCAGGATGCTCAAGCCCGTCCCTCCAGGTCGGCGGATCTCGACGTCCTGGACGTCGCCCCCCTGGATCCCGTCGAACCGCAACTCCCCAGTCGACGCCCAGAACAGGCGACCGGCGAGGGTCGCGTCCTCCCCGCCGCCGTTGGCCGGGCGCACCTCAATGAAGTCGCAACTGTACCCCTTCGCCTCGATCATCGCCCGGACCGTCCGGGCGAACACACCCTTCGGCTGAGCCAGTTGCCAAACGCTGAACAATGCAACAATCAACGTCGCCACCATCGCCATTCGGGTTCTATTTCGCCGCATGACCTCGAACCTCGCTTTCCAGGGTGAACGGGAGCGTGGCGGCCCATCGGCCGCCAATGCCGCAAGGAGTCGCGCTTTGGCGACTCCGTCGGCACGGTCGAAGATCTGGTGGGCCGATTCGAGACGCTCGATGTGTTCCGGCGACAGGTCGTTCATGGGCCCACCCCGCATTCCCTCAGCCAACGGGCGAGTCTGGCCTTCGCACTCTGCAAGACCGCATAGGTCCCCGACCTCGAGCGGTCGAGTAGTCTGGCCGTCTCGTCGATGTTCCGCTCATTGAGGAAGAAGAACCGGATCGCCAGGCGCTCCTCCTCCGGCAGCCTGGCGACTGCCCGGAGGAGCTCCTCCGCGTCCCCCTCAAAGCTTCCGGCCGTGACAGATGCCCCCAGCACGTCATCGGGGAGGGGCTCGAATCGCCTGGCCCGCCGCCGTTCCCGCACGATCAGACGCGTGATTCCGACCAGCCAGGCTGCGAACCGCTCTGGGTCTCGTAATTTACCCAGGTTGCGATAGGCCCGGAGGTAGGCGTCATGTGTCACGTCCTCATCGAGATCCGATCCCGCATCGGCCGCGACTGCCCGTACCAGGCGGACAGTCCGGTCATACAGCATGCCGAATGCCTGGACGTCGCCGGCTTTCGCTTGTCGCACCAAGTCTTCGCTGGTCGGTTGTTCGGTCATGACATACACAGGTGACAGACATCGCCGATTCGTCCAAGGAAATCTCTGGCCGAGCCGCGTCAGAAAAGCGATTTGCTCGGTCACGCGACCAAGATTGAATGAGTCAAGCCGTTGTCGTATCGAGTTCGCGGCATTCGACTCCCGATCCTTGAGGAGTACCGAGCCATGACCGATCGGCCGACCGGCGTGGATTGGGAGGCGACTACGGCTCACCGCGTTGCCTGAGATGACTTACCGCCCCGCTGGAACGTTGACAAGATACTGTCGATTCGGAATAATCCTGTCGATGACGAAACGAACTCAAGACGGTGAGGCTTTCTCTGACCTGGTGCTCGAGGTGTTTCGTCTCAACGGGCTGCTGCTCGCCGCCGGGGACCAACTCGCGGAACCGGCGGCGCTCACCGCGGCTCGATGGCAGGTCCTCGGCGTCGCGGATCACGGCCCGGCCCCGGTCGCCAATGTGGCCCGGATCATGGGGCTGACCCGTCAAGCCGTGCAGTCCACCTCTGACGCTCTCGAGCGGGACGGTTTCGTCGAATACAGCAACAATCCCCACCACCGCCGCGCCAAGCTAATCGTGCTCACCGACAAGGGACGCGCGGCCTTGCGCCAGGTCGAGGCGCGCCAGGTGGAGTGGGCGGACCGGCTCGGGGCAGTGATCGGCCTGCAGACCCTAAAGGCGGCGGCAGAGGGGCTCAAGCGGGCGCGGCAGAGCCTTGAGGCGGACGCGACCCCGGATACGCGGAAAACCCGTAAATAAGGGAGATACCGATGGCCGAGGTGACGGCAATCCCTGTGTTCCCATGCGCCTTGCCTGACGAGACGCTCGAGTTCTACCAGGCGCTCGGATTCGAGGTCACCCACCGACAGGTCAAGCCGTATATCTACCTGGCGATGCGCCTGGGCGGGTTCAACTTGCACTTCCATGGCGGCGGGAAGCCGGACCCGAAGGGGAACGCCGGCATCTGCCTGGTGATGGTCGAGGAAGTGGAGCCGTACCATCAGTCCTTCTTCAAGGGCTTGAAGGGCAAATACGGTCGGGTGCCAACTTCCGGGCTCCCGCGGATCACGCGACTGAAGCCGGGGCAGTGCCGCTTCACCGTGGTCGACCCCGGCGGCAACTCGATGATCTACATCGCGCGTGAAGAGCCGAAGTACGAGTACCCAGACAAGGAGAAGTGGTCGAAGCTGTCGCCGATGGAGCGGGCGCTCGAGACGGCGACCAACTTCCGCGACATGCGGGGCATGGATGCCGCTGCGGCCAAGGTGCTCGACTTGGCGCTGGCCAAGAACCCGGAGGCCGCCCCGGTCGAGCGGGCCCGCGTGCTCGCCGCCCGCGCCGAGTTGGCGGTGGCGATGGGAGATGAGGCATGTGCCCGGTCCACGCGGGCTGAGTTGGGACGGCTTGCTCTCTCCGACGAAGATCGCGTGCGTTACCAATGCGAGCTCCAGGCGGCCGACGAGCTCGAGCGGACCATAGGGTAGCGAAAGCGCGTGCTTGCTGACGGTTGCCGTTCACCTTGGAATGGAAATGGGGGCATGCCTTTACTTGGACCGAGGCCCCGCCCCTCCCCAGTTTCCTCACCGTCGCGAGCATCTTGGACGCCTGGAGGGGGCAATGGAGTGCGGCATCGACCCGGCTTCAGCCATCACGCGAAGTCGTCGAGCGGCTCGTCGAAGTCGGGGGCCATGGAGAGGACAGTCCCCTTGAGGGTGCCCAGTTGGCGTGGTTTCCGTTCGGTCGGGGTGGCCAAAGTAAGACGGACTACGGGCCGATCGTCATCGGTGATGATGAGCTCGTCGCCGGGGGCCAGCCGTTGGATCAACTCCGACAGCCGAGTTTGGGCCTCATGGATCGTGATCGAGCTCATGGGTCTGTCCTGTATCGTTCGGGTTGCCGAGTCTTCCTGACTCAATTCTTGACGGGGCCAACGAAGCAACAAGCCCCTACCACCAAAGCTGCTTGGCGACGGACGACCACTCGTACTTTCCGTCTATGAGGTCGTCCCAGCAGGATGTGGCCTTCTTCCTGGGAGCGGGACGATGGTCAGGGCCACGTCGTTGTGAAGGTCGGGATCGCGGTTGAGGTTCGCCGCCATGCGGAACTTGTCCTCGCAGCCGCTGTGTTCGGAGAGGAATGCCTCCGTGGTGGACATCCTCGTCGAACTTGTTGGCCCCCGTGGCGGCGGGGCGTGGGGCAGTCTTTCGGGTTAAAATGGGGACATTTGTCATGGCCTCAAAATGATCACCCATCAACGCTTAAGCGATTCCCGCCACTCCTCGTCAAGCTCTTGAACCGTCTTGCCGGTCAGTTCCTTGAAGACCTCGTCTTTGTACGTCCCCTCGCGCATCAGCACATTGAGTTTGGAAATGAGCGATTGGTCATATTTGTCGTTCACGTAAGCAAGAAATGCGGCGGTTGTGCGATAGCTGCCGTCGTAACGCGCCCGCTTTGCGTTGATCGGGCCGATCTTGCCGGGCTCGAAGAGGAAGAAGCGGATGTAGTCAGCCAGGCCCTCGACCAGCCAGCCGGGGTTTTTGCGGCTCTGGTAGTGCTGGATGATATGGACGGTCTCGTGGATCATGGCGCCGACGTCATCGGGATGGGCCTTGAAGAATTTCGATGAGCCGAGGATGTTGCCTCCGCCAGCCTGGGCGACGCCGTTGTACGACGAGCTGATCCGCATCTTGATGTAACTCGCCGGCTTGTATCCGTCGCTCTTGAGTGCCTCGTTCAGCCGGGGATACCAGAGCTCGCAGAGCCGGGCGACCTTGTCGGCCCATTCCTGCAACTCGGGCGAGTCCGAGCAGTCCACCGCGATTTCGACCGGATACTCGAAGCGGGCAACCGGCGGGTCGGACGCAATCGTGAACTCGCGGACCGTCAGGGGATGTTCCTGATCCGCCGTGGGCTGGATTCGAACGGCTCGAATTGACTTGGCTTGCAGATCCTCGCGTGCCTCACCATCGGCGAACTTTGCCAGCTCGGTGAACGTCGTGCCGTCGGTCGAGACTTCAAGCACCCCTGTTTTCAGCTTGCCAGTGCCTTCCGGACCGGGCTTGCCCGTGACCACCGCAATCGACTTGACGGAGACCGGCTGATCGAAAACCAAGGTGAAATGGTCGGAGACGCCGAGGTTTTCCTTCGAGGCAAAGAAGGTCTCGGCGTCGCCATCGAAGGCGAACTGTCGGATCTGCCGCGAACCGGTCTCCAGGTTCGTGTCGACGATGGCCGCCACCGGCTCGCCCCGCGCGACAACCGGCACGATCAACATAGTGGGAACTAACACAAGAGCGAGGCGGATTGCACGTCGCATCAATGGTTTCCTATGAGGTTGTGGGGCACGACGAACCGGCTTTCATCGACCGATCAGAGTTGGCCCGCGGGTCGGACGTTTTTGCCCTGACGGTTGGAGGCGGAATCACCGAGATCTTCGCGCGCGGCATCGGCCAGGCGGGAGAGTCGCTCGACCTCTTCGGGATGCTCGGCGGCGAGGTTGGACTTCTCGCCAGGGTCGGACTCCAAGTCGTAGAGACTGAGTCCGATCGCGCGCTCTTGATAGGGGGCCGGCTTACCGTCGGCGCCCGGTGGGCCGGCAAGACTGCGGTACTTGTGCGGAAAGTGCAGCTTCCAGCGGCCCGAACGGATCGCCTGGAGCTCGCGGCCCCAATAGAACGAGAAGGATTCGTGGGGACTCTTGGCGTTGGGCTGGGCGAGGAGCAGGGGAGTGATGGTTCGGCCATCAATCGGGCGATCGCCGGACCGGTCTGCGCCGGCGAGCTCGGCAAAGGTCGGGAGTAGGTCGATGGTCATGGCGGGTTCGCGGCAGACCGAACCGGCCGGGATCGTACCGGGCCAGCGGGCGGCGAAGGGTTCACGGATGCCCCCTTCGAAGGAGGTGCCCTTACCTTCGCGGAACGGTCCGGCGGAGCCGGCATGGTTGCCGTACGAGAGCCAGGGGCCGTTGTCGGAGGTGAAAATGACCAAGGTCTTCCGGTCGAGTCCTTGCGCCTCGAGTTCGGCCAGGATTCGGCCCACGGACCCGTCGATCTCTTCGATCACGTCGCCGAACAGGCCGCGACTCGTCCGACCGGCCCCCTGGGCGGAGACGTGGAGCGGGACGTGGGGCATGCTATGGGCGAGGTAGAGGAAGAACGGACGGTCCTTGTTCTCCTTGATGAAACCGACGGCCCGGTCCGCGTACCAGGTCGTCAGGTTCCGCTGATCGGGATTGGTCGCGATGATCTTCTCGCCTTCGATCAAAGGGAGATCAGGAAAGGACTTGTTGGTAGGATGCTCCGGCCACATGTCGTTGGAGTAGGGGAGGCCGAAGTATTGGTCGAAGCCGTGTCGGGTCGGGAGGAACTTGTCGTGATGGCCGAGGTGCCACTTGCCGTAGATTGCGGTGGCATAGCCGCGTCGCTTGAGGACCTCGGCGATCGTCGACTCGCCTTCGGCGATCCCGTTCTTCGAGGCGGGGCCAAGCGCTCCGAGGATTCCGACGCGGTTGGGATAGCAGCCGGTCAAAAGCGCGGTGCGCGACGCGGAACAGACGGCCTGGGGCACGTAGAAGTCGGTGAACCGGATGCCTTCCGCGGCGAGCCGGTCAATATTTGGAGTGGCGTATCCCTTGGCGCCGAAGCAGCCGACGTCCGCATAGCCGAGGTCATCCGCGAAGACCACGACAATATTCGGTGGCGGGCTCGTTGCGGCCGGCTCGGCCGCGGCCGTCGATCCCTGGAACCAAGTCGCCGCGACGGCGATAAAGACCAAGACCAACACACGCTGAGTGCTCGATGCGGGCATGCCCTACAATCTCCTCGAGGATGTGACCGAAGGTCGAGCGCATTATTGCCGACCGAGGGGGCAAGATCGAGCGATAAGTCGCTTTCGGTTGTTGAATGGAATCGCGATCGAGTGGAGGTCACGCTCCGCTCACTCGCAATCACAATGGATTTTTTTTGTATAATGATATAAATTTTTGTGATGTTGATTTAGGGGGCGACTTGCAGCGGTTTTCCGTTGCCAATGACGATGGCTCAGGTCGCGAGGCCGGGGATCGGATCCCAGCTCACCATCGTCTGGGCGAACTCTCGGGGGAGGTTGGGGACGAGTCGTAACTGGGCGACGTCGAACAAGGTATGCATGATCGTGGCGATCAGGTGGCGGGCGGTCACGGCTTCCGACTGTGGGGCCGAGCCGTCGCGATTGGAGAGGCCGATGACTTGGCCCATCGGCAGGCCGCCGCCGGCCAGCAACAACGGCCCGAGTTTCCCCCAGTGATCGCGGCCCCCTTTGGTGTTGATCCGGGGGGAGCGGCCCATCTCGCCGCAGACGACGAGCAGGATTTTTTCGTCGAGGCCGCGGGCCCGTAAGTCTTCGAGCGTGGCCGAGAGCGCGTAGTCGAGCGGGGGACCCATGTAGCGCATCCCCTCTTCCATCGTCGCGTTGTTTTCGTCGGCGTGCATGTCCCAGACGAAGTTGGTCGTCACCGTCACGAACCCGCAACCGCGTTCGCAGAGGCGACGGGCGAGCAGCAACAGCTTGCCCAGCGACTTGGCGTTGTCGGCGTAGTTTTTATGGTTCTTCCACTTCTTGCTGATGGCGTCGGGCCGGACCAAGGGGGCGGTGTCGTAGCGGGCCACGAGCCGAGGATCTTCGCGGCTCAAGTCGAAGGCCTCGGCCAGCCCTCCCGTGAGCAGGCGGTAGGCCTGATCGCGCATCCCATCGACCCCTTCCAGGGCCTTGTTCCGATCCATCCGTCGCGCGAGCTGATCGAGTACGGCGAGCAGGGTGCGCCGGTCGTCGAGCCGCTCGCGCGGGATCGCCAGCCGCAAGTCGTTCGCCGCGGAGCCGCCCTGGCTGGGATCGTAGGGGGCGTCGGCCGAGGAGAGCGGGCCGGTTGCGTTGAACCGGCCGAAGCTGGTCGTGACCGGACGTGTCGAATCATCCACGGCGCGGGGGAAGAGGACGACGTTGGTGGGCAGGCCGGTTTGCGGGTCATTGGCACCGGCGACTCGGGAATAGACGGACCCGAGATTCGCTTCGAAGCTGTCGCGGCCGACGAGCGGCTTGAGGTTGTGGTTCGCGTCCCCCGGTACGTACGACCGGACGATGGTCAGCCGATCGGCAAGGCCAGCAAGTTGGGGGAACGACTGGCCGAAGGTCAGGCCCGGAATCCGAGTGGCGACTTCGCCCGTCGCGCTCCGGATCCCGTCGGGCATACCCATCTTCGGGTCGAAGGTCTCGAACTGGCTCGGGCCGCCGTGGAGGAACAGGAAGATCACCGACTTCCCCGTCAGCACGCCAGGGATTCCCTCGGCCCGAGCGCGTAGGGTGGCCAGGTCCGACAAGGTCAGCCCACCCGCCCCGAGCGCGGCCGATCCTCCGATCCGCAAAAACGATCGTCGACTCTGCCGCGCGTCCCGGTCGAAGAGCGTCAACATGTCAGGGCCTCGCGTCGGAGGGGGTGGGGGGCGAAGGCAGGGGGAATCTCAACAGAGACCCTTGCGGATCGTTAGCCAGGGGCCAATGAAACCGATGGATCGACAGTATCTTAACCCAATCGTTCTCAAAAGAACCCGGAATCTTCTGAACAATCCGCGTCGGTCCTTGCCGGTTCCTTGGAGCGAGAGTGAGAACGGATCTCGTCGGGTGGGCACGGCCCACCACGCCTTTTGACGAGAGGCGTGGCCGGAGTGGGGCCCCGATCGTTCTCGGGGTGATACCTGGTGGGCCGTGCCCACCCTACAAAAGTCAGATTGCCCTCGCGTCGTCCACGTCTGGTCTGGTTCGGGTCCACGCCAACGAAAGGACCTCTAACCTTCACCCAGTTCCCTCACCAGGGCATTCGCCGTCTGGGAGGTGAGGTGGTCGTCATTGTTGTCGAGGTCGAGCAGGGCCTGGTCGAATCGGCGATTTGCCATTCTCAGGTAGAGTAAAGCCGCGTCCCGATTGGCCGGCGAGACCGACTCGGTCTCGATCTCGCGGTCGAGCCGAGCGAGAGTGCACGCCGAGGTCACCAGCGCGATCGCGGCGTCGGCGATCCGCTCTTGAATGTACTCGGCTTCGAGAATCGCCTCACGATGCTTGATCAAGGTCCGTTCGATCGCCCAGGCGAACCGGGTCACGCGCCGCGCCAGGGCATCGCCCGCGCGGCGGAGCAGGGGCGAGGCGACTGGGATCGCCGGTGGATGTGCCATCCTGACCAATCGGTCTCGACCGAACCGCCAAAGGGTCGGCACGAACCGAGTGGGGCGTTTCAGGCCCTCAAGGGTTGCTTTGAACCCTTCGCCGATGTCGCGCATCCCGACCAAGGCGATAAAGGCCTTGAGGACTTCATTGGCCCCCTCGCCGATGGTGTTGATCCGCGCGTCGCGCATCATCCGCTCATAGGGCTCGTCGCAGAAGTAGCCCTGGCCGCCGTGGACTTGCAAGGTTTCGTACGACCCTTGCCAGAGCATCTCGGTTGAGAAGACCTTGAGGATCGCGGTTTCGAGCATGTAGTCCTCGTCCCCCCGATCGATCAAGGCGGCGGTCTCGTAGGTGGTGGCCTCCATGGCGTAGGCCGTCGCGGCGAGGAAGGCCAGCTTCTTCTTGATGAGCTCGAGGTCGGCCAGCGGTCGGCCAAACTGCTTGCGGCGGGCGGCGTGACGGGTTGCGGCGGCCAGGTAGGTCTTGGCCGCCCCGGTGCAACTGGCGCCGAAGGTGGTGCGGCCGAAGTCGAGCACCGTCAGCGCGACCTTCAACCCTTTCCCCAACGGGCCGAGAATGTTCGAGGCCGGCACCGGCATGTCGTGGAAGGCCAGGCGGGCGGTCGCCGTGCCTCGGATCCCGCACTTGGGCATCCGCGCCTCGACCACCTCGAACCCAGGGAGGTCGGGCGTGACCAGGAAGGCGGTCACTTTTGAGTCGCCCCCTTTCGGGTCGGGCGTGCGGGCCATGACGGTCAGGACATCGGCGATCGCGCCGTTGGTGATGTAGCGCTTGGTGCCGGTCAGTCGATAGGTCTTGCCGTCTTCACTGGGAACGGCCACCGTCTGGACGTTGCTCGCGTCCGACCCCGCCTCCTTTTCGGTCAGGGCGAAGGCGGCGAGCTTCTCGCCGCTGGTCAGGGGGGGGAGCCACTTCGCCTTCTGCTCGGGCGTCCCGAAGAGCAAGAGTGCGCGGATCCCGATCGAATGATGCGCATTGACGAAGACGGCCGTCGACGAGCAGTGGCCGCCGATCACTTCCATGATCCGGCAATAGCCCAATTGGGTGAACCCGCGTCCGCCGAATTCGCCAGGCGCGGTCATGCCCAGCACGCCCAGCTTCGCGAGGCCCTCGATCACGCTGGCGGGAATATCCGCGTCGCGATCGATGGCCGCCGCGTCGATGCTCGAATCGGCGAAGCGCCGGACCGCCGCGACGGCCTCATTGACCCGGCTCCGATCGGCCTCGGGCAGCTCGGGGTAGGGGAAGACGACCTCTTTGCGGAACTCGCCGCGAAACAAGGCTTTGGCGAATCCCCCTCGCGATGGTTCCGAGAAGAGAAGCTCTTCCGCCTGCTGAACCTGCTTCGCGCGAAGCGGATCCTGCAAGGGAGAACCGTGAGCGCGGTCGGACGCGGTGACGGACATAACGACTCTCCTCAAAGGCGTGTGGTCCGGTCGTCGCACCGACCGACCGGTCAATAATGGCTCGGAGGGGAACCCACTGAGAATTCTACCCCGACATCGCCTCGAAGAAAGGTCGCGGACCGCCGCCTCTTCAGTCCTTGGTCGTCGTTTCGCTGGAATTCGGCCTGGTGGGCTGTTGATCGTTACCGGCGATTCGAATGAACGAGAACAAGGGGCTCGCGTCCTTTCCAATCCAGTAGGCAAAGACGGCCCCGAATCCGGTCATGAGCTGGGTGATCGGCTTCAAGTCGAAGAAGTGAGCGACGAGGTATTTGAACCCGCTATTGGCTCCGAAGGGGAAGAAGCTCCACTCCGTGTACAGGCCGAGGAGGAGCGCCGCAACCGCGCACGCAACCCCGCGCGGCGGCGATCGGTGTTGGGCCAGCAGGCTGCACCCAAGGCCCAGCATGGCACCTGGAATCATCAAGCCATAGAGGTTCTGGCGCACCAGCCACTGAAAGAGATAGAAGCCGAGGATCGCTCCAAGTGTGGCACCGACAAGGCCGAGTAGGTTGCTCGTGACTCTACCGATCATCGACGTTCTCCCTGTCCCAAGGGTTGGGCCGTGCTTCTCTTGGAATTGATCGAAGTCGGTCGTCCTACCATAGTAGAAGCGGTCATCATGATCCGGAAGGGGCAAAAAAAATAAGTCGCCGGGGCGGCCAACTTGGTCCCATCCAGGAGAAATCGGTACGGGAGTCGCCGGGACGACAGCGCAAAGAAAGCCCCTCCGTCCATGGCTTTTAAGGCCCGGACGGAGGGACTTGGGTTGATTTCCAGGAGTGTTGTTGTTCAGACGGTGACTGAATACTCGACCGGGGCCGCTTTCTTCAGCGCGATCGCCGGGTGGACCTGGTCGGGGAGGCCGCCCAGGAATTCGCCCGCGCCCATGATGTAGCCACGTTCGCCGTGCTGGGTCAGGTCGAGGCCTACCTCTTCCTCTTCCTCGGTGACGCGAAGTCCGACTAAGGCGTCGACCAGCTTCAAAATTCCGAAGGTGACGATGAAGCTGTAGGTCGCCGCGGCGGCCACGGACAGGACCTGTGAGGTCAGCAGCCCTGGATTTCCGTAGAAGAGGCCCGCCGGATTCGCGCTGATGCCCGCCTTGGCCAGGAGGCCGACGGCGACGGCGCCGAACATGCCCCCGACACCGTGGACCCCGAAGACGTCGAGTGAGTCGTCATACCCGAGCTTGCTCTTCATGAGGATCGCCCCGTAGCAGACGCCGCAGACGAGCAGGCCGATGATCGTGGCCCCCAAGGGGGTGACGAAGCCGGCGGCGGGCGTGATCGCGACCAAGCCGGCGACGGCCCCGGTGCAGGTGCCCAAAACGGTCGCTTTGCCTTTATGGAGATACTCGATCAACGACCAGCTCACGGTGGCCGCTGCGGCGGCGATATTCGTGTTCACGAAGGCGGCGACCGCCGACGTGTTGGCCGCCAGGGCACTGCCGGCGTTGAACCCGAACCAGCCGAACCAGAGGAGCCCGGTCCCGAGCGCGGTCATGGTCAGGTTGTGGGGGTGCATATCCTCACTCCCCAACCCTTTTCGCTTGCCCATCACCAGAACGCAGCAGAGGGCCGCGATCCCCGAGATGATGTGGACGACCAGGCCGCCGGCGAAGTCGAGCGCCCCCAGACCTTTGATCCAGCCGTTCGGGCTCCAGACCCAGTGGCAGACCGGGTCGTACACGAACGTGGCCCAGAGCAGCGTGAAGAGGATGTAGGCCGAGAATTTCATCCGCTCGGCGAACGCACCCGAGATCAAGGCGGGTGTGATCACGGCGAACATGAGCTGGAAGACCATGAAGAGCTGGTGGGGGATGGTGGCGGCATAGTCGGCGTTGGGGGCGAAGCCCACATTGTTGAGCCCGACATAATCCAGGCCGCCGATCAGGCCATGGTAGACGTCGGGACTGAACGCCAAGCTGTAACCGAAGAGGACCCACTGGAGCGCGACCACGCCCAGGAGGACGAAGCTTTGCTGGAAGGTGGCGAGCACGTTCTTACGCCGCACCATGCCCCCGTAGAAGAGGCCCAGCCCCGGGGTCATCAACATCACCAAGGCGGCACAGACCATCACGAAGGCCGTATCCGCGCCATTGATCTCGGGAACGGCCGCCGAGGCGGCTTCCTCCGCCGCATTCGCCCAGACCGGCAATCCCAACAGTCCGAGGGCGGAGAGTGCCCCCGCCACGAATGCACGCTGCCCCTTGGTCATCGTCGAAGTCTCCGCGCTGGTTGGAACGCTCATTCTCCCACCATCCCCGGAGAGCCGGGAATAACGCCCCGAAAGCAGTTCACGCCCTCGGTCTCGTTACGCGTCGCATCCCCTCGAAAGCGGATGAGCGTGGCGTCTTTTTCGGAGCTGATTGATGAGCTAGGCACGACCCTGACTCGATCATCGCCAGCACTATTTGCAGATCGAATGCCAGAGACCGAAATGATCGAAATATTGGTTTGTAAACGATTTCATGGAAACGAGTTAAGTTTGTCGACCCGAGGGAGTGGCTCCCGGCCGTCAAACCGGCGTTTGCCTTTAAGCTGTGCGGGCATGCCAAAAAAAAGGGCTTGCTCCGTAGGGCCTCGTTGGGGAAGGGCTCACACGTTTAAAGAGGGAGTTTTATTGGGGGGAGGATCGTCAATGGTTTCGAGGCGTACGGCTTGTTGAAACGCCCGCGGGGTGGGCCATCGAGCGGCCTGGTTCGGCCACTTGGGGCCGTGGGGAGGACTCCGCGCCTGGGGTGGGGGACGATATGCTGGAAGCATTGGCGTGCAGAATGATCGACCGGACGCAGGTGCAAGGGCGAACGAAGGGGCAAGGGGCAACGATGTCGGATCAAGGGGCAGGGGAGAGTCGACCGCCGAAGCGACCTGGCGGACCTGGCCAGGGGAGTCACAAACCGGCCGGCGGAGGGCCGAGCCCGGGGCCGAAGCGACGTGGCGGACTTCGCCTGAAACGTCTCATGGGGGGCGAGGGCCAGGATTTCGAGCTCGACCATCCCAAGTGTGTTGTTGAGATGGAGCTCGACTACGAGGAGGGGATCGAGTGCCGCAAGGCCGGCGATCCCGAGGCGGCCCGCGATGCGCTGCGGTACGCTTTGCAGGGGTGCGGCGACAATATGTGGGTTCACGTGGCGCTGGGGCGGATCGCGCTCGAGGACTTCAATGACGCGACGCTGGCCCGGGGGCACTTCGGCTACGCCTTCGAACTGGCCGAGCGGGCCTTTCCTCCCGGTTTCCATGGGTGTCTCCCGCAACATCGGGATGCGAATCGCCCGTTTTACGATGCGATCGACGGTCTGATCGAGTGTTATGAAGCGCTCAGTCTGCCGAACGAGGCGCAGTCGCTCCGGAACATCGCCGAGGCCCTGATCGCGGGACGGCGGAGCCGCCTGTCGGGTCCTTCCCGCGGTCCCGGAAAGCCAAAGAAGAATTAGCGATTGGCGGGGCCTGCTCCCGACCGCGCGGGAGGGGTACCGGTCGCCCGGATCTTTCGACTTTAAGGATTTTTCGGCTTGCGATGATTTCTGGAACGGGATAGAAGATCCGCAGTTCGAGACGGATGCGGTTGGAGTCGCTCCGAAGCCCACCTCGGCGGAAACGCCGATTGACGAAACTCAGGACAGGTCAATGGGTTTCCGGAACGACCGCTTACCAAATTCGTCGCGGGATCTCAGTCTTGCCATGACGGCCGAACTCTGGACAAAAGTTCAATGATCGTCCGTCCCATCGCCGGCGGCGTGGAAGTCCTCGCCCCGGCGAAGTTGAACCTGTTTCTGGAAATCTTGGGCCGCAGGCCCGACGGCTACCACGAGATCGAATCGATTATGGTTGCCGTGGACCTGTATGACACCTTGATCTTGACCGATGACCCCACGGGGAAGATCACGCTCCGATGCGATGATCCCACCCTCCCGACTGGCCGCGACAACTTGGTTGTCAAGGCAGCCGAGCGTCTTCGGGAGCGATCGGGATGCCCTCACGGGGCGTCGATCGAGCTCCGCAAAGCTATTCCGGCACAGGCTGGACTGGCGGGCGGCTCGAGCGACGCGGCTGCCACTCTGGTGGCCCTAGACCGGCTCTGGAATTTGCGGACCCCCCCGGCGCCATGGATGCTTTGGCCGGGGAGATTGGCAGCGATGTGGCGTTCTTCCGGAAGAGTCCGGCCGCCCTTTGCCGAGGTCGGGGTGAGTACGTGGAAGCCTTGACTCTGACGAGGCCGCTCCACTTCGTCCTGGTCTGTCCGCCGATTGGCATGAGCACGGCCGACGTGTACCGAAATCTGACACTGCCCGAACGGCCTCGGCCGATCGGGCCGGTTGTCGAATCGCTGGTCGAAGACCGGCCGGCTGCCCTGGGACAGAGCCTATTCAACCGGCTCCAACCCGTCGCCGAGACGCTCGCTCCCGCATTGACGCGGGTCCGTGACGCCCTGGCGAGCCTTGGCCCGTTACTTGACGGGCACCTAATGAGCGGGAGCGGCTCAGCCTACTTTGGGCTTTGTCGCAACCAAGGCGCGGCACTCGCCGCCGCCCAGCACCTTGAAACGCTCGGACTAGGACGAGTCCGGGTCGTATCCTGCGGCCCTAGAGCAGCAGAGAACGCCTCGTAAAGGAGTACCGGCTGTGGAGATCACCGAAGTCCGCATCAAGCTCATGGAAGACAACTCGGGCAGCAACGAGCGGTTGCAAGCCTTTTGTAGCATCACCTTCGATGACATGTTCGTCATTCGTGACCTCAAGATCATCGAGGGCGCCAAGGGCTTCTTTGTCGCCATGCCTTCCCGCAAGTTGACCGATCGTTGCCACCACTGCGGAACGAAGAACCACTTGCGGAGCCGGTTCTGCAACCAGTGTGGCAGTCGATTGGATGAGAATCGAGCCATCCGTGACGCCGACGGCCGCGCCAAGCTGCACGCCGACATCGCGCATCCGATCAATTCCATGTGCCGTGAGAAGATCCAAGGCGCTGTCCTTGCCTCCTATGCCGACGAACTCGAACGTGCCAAGATGCCCGGCTACGTCTCGCGTTATGATGACCTCGACGGCGAATACGAAGTGCCGTTGGAAAGCACCGCACCGGGCGCCATCGGCGCCGTGGGCGAGCCCCCCTTGCGTCGCGGTCCGCTCCGGGGCCACACCCAGCATACCCGGGGCAATCAGTCCGTGCTCCGCGGGCCCCACGTCCCCCCTCGCAAGGAGAGCTCGGTCGAGGGCGTTGCCTCCGACCGCGAGTCCGGACAGGGCTTCGCCAGCGGACTTTGAGCGCTTCGCGTCTTTCGGCTGGATCAACCGACCGGCCGAACGACGCGTTCCGCTGACCCGATCCCGACCAGCCACGGCGCCACTCCGCGCCGTGGCTTTCGTTTCGTGATATCGGGAGCTTCCCCCATCATGGTAGAATCGGTCTTCATGAAAACGACCGAGCAAGAATCATCCTCCATGAGTCCCGAGCCGGAGTCGGAGCCGAGGCAGCCCGTCCGTGCCCCAGGCTTGATCCGGAGGATTCGCCGTCTGCTCCGCCTCCCCGTCACCATCTACATCGGTGTGGGCGTCATGCTCTTCGCGATTCAGGTCGACCTGATCTTCCCGGGTGCCAAGCGTCAGGGCGATCCATCCACCCTCGTGAAAGCACGTCCCGACGAACAAATCGTCACGCTGACCACCACGCATGACGACCGCGTCGTCGCCCTGTTTGCCCCGGCGCTGACCCCCGACGGAAAACCCCACCCGAACGCGGCCGCGTGCCCGAGCCTGATCTACTTCTACGGCAACGCGATGTGCCTAAGCGACGCCATCGACCAGGTCGATCACTTCCGACGGCTTGGCGTCAACGTGCTCGCACCCGACTACGTCGGCTATGGAATGAGCGGCGGCAAAGCCTCCGAAGCGGGTTGTCAGGCCACGGCCGATGCCGTACTTGCTCACTTGAAAAGTCGCAAGGACGTCGATCCCTCCAAGATTATCGCCGCCGGCTGGTCGCTCGGCGGAGCGGTTGCCCTCGACCTCGCCTCGCGCGGTAAGGTCCAAGGCGTCATCGCGTTCTGCACCTTCACCAGCATGGCCGAGATGGCTCGGCGCAATCTCCCGCTCCTCCCCGCGTCGCTCCTGTTGCGACACCGCTTTGATAACGAGACGAAGATCGCCAAGGTGACCTGCCCGATCTTGCTCGGTCACGGTCGCCGCGACACCTTGATCCCCCACGCGATGTCCGATCGCCTGGCGAAAGCCGCTCGCGCCCCGGTCATGCGATTCACGGTGGAAGACGCCGGCCACAATGACTTCTTCGCCACGGGCGGCGACCAAGTGCTCGACGCGATGCGGACTTTTATCGCACCCTACGTACGCAGCGAGTAAAGTCGGGCTGTACGGGCGATGAGGGTGGAAACTTAGTTTTGCCAAGGCATGATGTGTTGAAACGAAAATGGGGAGCTTTTGCTCCCCACTCTCGTTTCGAAGGCATTCGACATTCCAACGCCGGACGGCATTTAGCGAAGTGATGCGATTGCGTTCTGGAAGATGCGGAGGCCATCGCACGACGGGGCCGAGCCTGGGTCGCGTCGGGTCCATCGGGGGTGGTGGATCGGATCGATGAACCGCTCGGGGTGGGGCATTAATCCGAAGATTCGGCCGGTCGGGTCGCAAAGGCCGGCCACCGCGCCCGGGGTTCCGTTGGGATTGGCCGGATACTCCTCGGTCACCGCGCCGGACGCGTCGACATAGCGAAGCACGACCTGGCCGGCGGCCTCCAGCGTGGCGAGGGCATTGGGATCGGCCAGGAGGAACTTGCCTTCGCCGTGGGCGACGGGAAGTTCGATGGGGGTCGCGTCGGTAATGAACGGCGAGAGGCCGGGCTGAGGCTGCATTCGCACCCAGCGCGACTCGAAGCGGCCCGATTCGTTATGCGTCAGCGTGGCCTGGGTTGGCGACGGCCCACCGGGGAGGAGCCCGGCTCGGACCAGGACCTGGAAGCCGTTGCAGATGCCCAGGATCAGGCCGCCACGCTCGTGGAACTGGCGCAAGGCGTCACCGAGGACGGTGCCGAGCCGGGTCGCGAAGATTCGGCCCGCTCCCAGGTCATCGCCGCGGAGGATCGGCGGCCAGGCACCTAAGACTGGGTATAGCCGGGGTACTTGGTAGTGAATTGGGGCTGGCAGCGCGGCAGCTGTTTCCCCTAAATTCACCAAGTCCCTCCTTTGAAGTGCCTGGCCATGACTGCCGTATGCAACGCCTTCCGGGTGGCGTCGATCTTGGCGTGGGCTTCGGTTAGGTCGTTGGAGAACGCGTCGGGGTCGTGCATGGGAGTACCCGCGTCTTGGGTTTGGGAGACGGAGTAATTGTAAGTTGGGGGTGGCGCATGGGGATAGGTGGACTGGGGTTTAAAGTGCTTTGCGACCAGAAGCGTGGCCGCACCTGGATGCAGGAGATTGGAAAGCGTGGCTTCCGGGCCACCGTGGACCGTTACTTTGACGGCGATTCCGCAGCGTACCTCCGCGTCCAGCGTGCCAGGGCCTGGGAGCACGGCGTAGGCGGGTTCGTGGACCGCGTGCTACAAGAGCGGCTGGATAAGGGGGAGCGGATCGCCAGCGTGGAGTTGCCGGTGGTTTGCGATCCCGAAGAGGATGGGGTTCCGTTTTGAATCCGATGGGTTCAGCGTTTAGACTTTGGATCGCTCTTGTCCAAAGCCCTAATGCTGGATTCGTGCTTAGGCATTTCTGGAAGTGGCCCGGCTTTCTTCTCTTCCCTGTGCTTCACCTTGCTGGACGCCTCAATCGCCTTCTCAGCTCGTTGTTCCACTTTCTCGATACCAGCCGTAATTTTATCTTTAATCATGTCTTTGATTGTGTCAATGCAAAGACCAATGGCAATTCCTAGAAGCAGGATATGCCAGGACCGCCTAAGCTTCCGAAAACGTCCATAGATCGGTCGCCCGTCACTGACTGCTTTATCCCAGCCCTCCCGATCAAAGTTTATATAGAAGACTGGTTCGCCTGGCTCGTCGGTCGGAAACTTGTCGCCGTTTATATCCTCGCCTGCCAAAAGGCCGCGATCATTGAGGTTCTTGAAGATCGCCTGAGCCATTTCAGGGTCGAAAACAGGCCGCCCGCCGTCGGGATCGCTGGTATGCCTCTCGGTGAGAACCCAAGACTTCCACCAATGCTTCGAGCCGTCGTATCGCCTCTCCATCCAAGCCGCTGCGTGAGCGACGTTCTTGGCAAACTCTTTCGTTCCCTTGTCGAACTTGCTCATCGAAGCCTCTGCTGGACGGTTCCAGTGGAAAACGCCCATTCTCTCTGGTCTCGCGGAGTTACGTCAAGAGAGGTGGCATCTCGCCCATCCCGCCGTGCGGCAGGTTAATTCTTCGTTCGACAACAGCTTATCCCGAAAAAAGACGTATCACGCCATCCTCAAGGACGCGGGATTGAAGCGGGCAGGTGAAAAGCCCTGCTCGAAGACAGCCGTTCGTTGAAGCCAGCGGGATCCCGAGCCTCGGTTCATAGAAGCCCCTAATGGACACCTGGTCCATGGGACAAAAGCTTGCGGCAATAGCCACTGTTAGACGACGCCAAAATTGGCGAGTGCGGTCTAGACCGATCGAGAATCAAAGAGAATGATTAATGCAAAATCGGCGCAAAAATGTGAAAATGGGCAATTTGGCGTTTTCGATTAAATGAAATTGATATCGCATTCCAATTCAAACAATACCCGGTAAAGTCCGC
This sequence comes from Singulisphaera sp. GP187, assembly GCF_900129635.1. Taxonomy (GTDB): domain Bacteria; phylum Planctomycetota; class Planctomycetia; order Isosphaerales; family Isosphaeraceae; genus Singulisphaera. The sequence goes on from NZ_FSRB01000001.1 coordinate 1,742,777, forward strand.
GATTTCTCAACGATCTCAGGCTATCTTGGCCATTCCCCTCGACCCCTGAACCCTATCGCCGAATCATTCGGGTGGGCCAGGGGGCGGACTCCTCCGGCAGGATCCACGAAGCCAATTTCAGCCGCCCGGCGTGGCCGGGCGAGAGGTGGACGCTATGCGCGCAGATGACGATTCCGAAGCTTACCAGATTATGCAATTCGCCGATGACGGGTGTCCGAACTTCCCGGATGACGACGCTCTGCCCCGCGAACTAGAGGCCGAAGTGTGTGGCCGCCATGAGATTGACGGTCTCGGTCATCTTGATGGTATCCCGCAGGTTGACCTGGTGGGCGAGGTCGGGCCCCACGAAGACAATGGAGGGCGATCTGGGATGCTGGCACTTCGGGGGGGCCAGCGAATCGAATAATCCTTGACCAAACCGGACAACCTGCCCTATTCTCGGCTCCGCACGGGCAATGAGGCCCGGCGGTCGTGAGGGTGGTAGGATGATCTCCGAGGTAATCAACCTGCTCCGCACTGCAAGAATCGACCTCTTGAACGAGAAGCGAGCCCAGGCGGACGTGGAGCAGCTCCTGACGGCGGCAGGAATCGCCTACGAGCGCGAAGTCCGTCTTACGGAATCGGACATCGTCGACTTCCTGGTCGAGGGCATCGGGCTCGAACTGAAACTCAAAGGAGTCAGGAAGAAGGAAATTTACCGGCAATTGTGCCGCTACGCTCGTCATCCCCGTGTTGACTCTCTGCTACTGGCCTCAAATCTGACCATGGGACTTCCCGCCCAAATTGAGGGCAAGGACGCCTTTTTCGTGAGGTTGGGTGAGGATTGGCTATGAGGACTTACGGCGCGGTCGTTCTCTCGTCCGAGGAAGTTGGTCGAGCGGTATCTGGATCGCAAAGCGGGAGCCGCATGAACCCCGACGACTTCCGCTCCCTTTGCATCGAGCTCTTCGGGAAGCGTGGCTGGCAGATCGGCTGTGCCCGCTTCCTGAAGAAGCCAGACGGCACACACCTCAACGTCCGCACGGTTCGCCGGTGGGGGAAGGGTGACGCGTCCGTACCGTTTTGGGTGGAGCCGCTTCTGTGGGCGGAGCAGGGGAGGCGATGTGTTATTTGAAGAGCTTAAACTGATCAAAACCCCATTTGATTGCTCCACCTATAATCAGCAACAAGACTCCCCACAAATACTTGCCGTTCTCGTCCCTTTGCTTCTTCTCCTCATCTTGCCGTCTACGCACATCATCGATATTGGTTTGCATAACTGCTAATTTCACTAAAATGTCGTTTATTGTGCCAAAACCGTCTTTCCAGCTTGTAAGTTCTTTCAGTTGGTGTTCGTGGACAGCGATGCTCGTTGTTTGGCTCGTGACAGTCTTATTAATATCTGCCTTCTCTAGAGCGCCTAACAGTTGGATGGCACGCCATTTGAAAGGAGATCTGAGTTAGGAGGTGGCCGATGACACCCTATTCTCAAGATCTCCGACTGCGGGTCCTCGAGACGATCCAGCGCGGTGACGGGTCGGTACGCCAGATCGCGAAACGGTTCCTGGTCAGTATCTCCTTCGTCACACGCTTGCTCCAACTCCATCGCACGACCGGCTCGGTCGAACCCAGACCGCACGGCGGTGGCAACCCCGCCGTGCTCGGGTCCGAGGACTTGGAACGGCTTCGAGAATTGATCCGCCAGCAACCCGATGCCACACTCGAGGAATGCCGCCAACGACTCGGCCTCTCGTGCTGCCTGATGACCATCTCGCGCGCCTTGAGCCAATTGGGGCTGCCGCGCAAGAAGAAGGTGCCCCGTGCCCAGGAGCAGGACCGCCCGGACGTCCAGGAGCAGCGGCGCGAATTCTGCGAGCGACTCGCTGGCGTGGACCCGAAACGCCTGGTTTTCGTGGACGAATGCGGGGCCAACACGGCGATGACCCGGACTTACGGCCGCGCCCCGGTGGGAGAACGCGTCTACTCCACGACGCCCGGGCACTGGGATTCGATCACGCTGACCAGCGGGATGGGCCTCTCCGGGGTGACGGCGACGTTGGCCTTCCCGGGCGCCACCAACACCGACGTGTTCGAGGCCTACGTGGAACAGGTGTTGGTCCCGGAGTTGAAGTCGGGGGACGTGGTGATCTGGGACAATCTCAAGCCGCACCAGTCGGAAGATGCGATCGAGGCCGTCGAGACGGCCGGAGCGGAGGTGGTGCCGTTGCCGCCGTGGAGTCCGGACCTGACACCGATTGAGGAGATGTTTTCGAAGGTCAAGGGTGCGATGAGGTCGGCGGCGGCGCGAACGAAGGAGACGGTCTATGCGGCGTTCGGTTCGGCCTTGCATGACGTCACCCCCGAAAACATGTGTGCGTCCGGCGGACCACGTCCCCCTTGGCAATTGGCCGAGGGGCCTTGGCCAATTTGGTGACCGTCGGTTGGAACCCCACGCGGTGTCATGATCCGGCGTCAGCAGACGCGACGCGCTCTTCAACCCGTGTCGAGCCTGGCCCGAACTCCGCGGTGGGAGCGTGCCGCGTTTCGAGTGCCGGCGGGAGCCGTTGTCAGCTCGGGGAACCGTCGGCGATGGGACCCTCTGGGGTCGCCGGAGGATCGGCGACTTGGGGAGGCGACCAACGATCGGGGAGAAGGTCGGCCAGATTCTCTTTGGGAAGGGTCGGCAACCGGGACAGCACGTCACGCAAGTAGACGAACGGGTCATGACCGTGACGCTGGCAACTCGACACCACGCTGAATAACACAGCCATCGTCTTCCCGCCGGTCTCACTGCCGGTGAAAAGCCAATTCTTTCGTCCAGTCGCAATCGTTTTCATGTGTTGCTCGGCTACGTTGTTGTCGATCGAAAGGTAGCCCGAGCTGGTGTACCGTTTCAACGCCTCCCAGTGGTTCTCCATGTAACCGATTGCGCCTCCCATCGGACTCTTGGGGAGCACCTGCGGTCGCTCCTCCTTCAGCCACTTCTCGAGGCGCTCCCAAACTGACACCGCCCGCTCCTGGCGGACCCGCAGCCGAATCGCGGCCCGCGTCGGCTCGTCGGCGTCCTCGGGCAGCTTGGCGAGCTCCGCTTTGATCTCCTTCTCGATCGCGTAGAGCTGGCGGTAGTAGGCCAGGGCCGTACTCGCTCGCGCCAGGTCCGTCTTCTGCGCCTCGACGAACTTGCGGCGGGCGTGGGCGTTGCAACCCACCTCCACGACGTTGCCGCCCGCGTAGATGCCGTCGTAGCCGCTGAAGGCATCAGCCTGCAAATAACCGCGAAAACCCTTGAGAAACAGACTCGGACCGTCTCGCTTGCGGCTCCTCGTGAAATCAAAAACATTGTAAGGATAAAGATAATCGCCGAAGTAGATCCAGAGCCGGGCCAAGGCCTTAATCTTTCGCTCCGAGTCCCGCAGCTTCACCGAGGTGTCGTCGGTGTGAATCGTGCCGCACAACAGGATCAATGTCTTCATCAGGTCGTAGAGCGGCTTGAGAGTTTGGGCGGCGCCGGCCATCCAGTCGCAGAGGGTTGAGCGTGACAGCTCCACCCCTTGCCGGGCCAGGCGGCGTTCCTGGCGATGGAGCGGAATATGATCGGCATACTTTTCCGTGATCACATGAGCGAGCAATCCCGGTCCAGGCAAGCCCTTGGAGATCGGCTGGGCTGGCTTGCCGGCGGTGACGACTTGACCTTCGCAGTGCGGGCAGGCGTAAATGCAGCGCACGTGCTCGACCACGAACAGGGTCGCCGGCACGTAGTCGAGCTGCTCGCTGCGTTCGGCGCTGATCTGGGCCCGGGTCTCGCCGCATTGCGGACAGCGGCGTTCGGCTTCGGTCAACTCATAGACCCGAGGCTCGCGGCGGAGGTCCTTGGGCAAGGGCCTGCGGCCGTGGGGGCGTGCCTTCTTCGCGGGGGTCGCTCCCGGTTCGGACTCGGGTGGGACCGCGTCGCCGGTGGCCGCGGGTTCCGGTTCCGGGGCGAGCGGCTCGAAGGCGTCGGGGATGAGCAGCGGCTGATTGGGGTCGAAGCGTTCGGTGCGTGGGCCGTAGATCCGCCGCAAGAGGAGGTCAAGGCGATGCTGCAATTCCTCGTTCTGACGCCGTGTGTCGCGGAGGGCGGCGAGCAGTTCGATGATCATCTGCTGGAGGAAGGCGGGGTCACTGGGCAACGTCGCCGTGGGATCGGCAGGGGTCTCAGGGGTGATGGGGCGGGCGTCTGCGCTCATGCCCTCTTAGACGTATGAGGTCCTTATATTATTCGATGATTCTTCGGAAAAACACCGCGGCCGGCCGGGGACTCACACCGTGGCTCTGGGGACGGGTCGGTGATAGCGTTTGCCGCGTTTCACGCTCGAGAGGTCGATCCCTTCGAGGAGCATGACGAGGTCCGCGGCGCGGACCTCGAGGCGTGGCTGAGCCTCCAGAGTCGGCGGAAAGCGGAAGGTGCCGGCTTCCAATCGCTTGTACCAGATCGCGTATCCGTCCTCTTCCCAGATCAAGAGCTTGATGCGATCGGCGGCCTTGTTGCGGAAGACGAAGACGTCTCCCGAGAGCGGATCGCCCTGGAGCCCTTCGCGGACCAGGGCCGCCAAACTGTCGAACGATTTTCGCAGATCGACCGGCTGCGCCGCGAGCCAGATCCGGACGGTCGGAGCCAAGCTCACCATGACCGTCCTCCGGCTTCGAGCAGTTCAACGACTTGCACGAGGGTCTGGGGGTCGAACCCGGCCCCGACCCGCAAGCAGCGTCCGTTGGCCAGTACGACCTCGATGCTCCCGGCGGGCGACTCAGCCTTGTCGGCGAGCACATGCACAGGAAGAAACGCGGGCTTGGGCTGGTCGCGCCGCTGAAGTTCCCTCCGCCACCAATAAAACGACGGCGCACTCACGCCCTCGGCCAGGCAGAACGCCCGGACCGACAGTCCACTCCGCTTCCACCGGGCCAGAACCAGCCGCCAGTACGGCTCCCGCCCGTTTCTCGATCCTGCCACTCGGCCCATCGTTCACCCCCTTTCGGCCATGCTCCGATCGTAGCATGGGCCACAAGAAGGGGTTCACCGGACGCACACGAAAACATCGCCGGATGGTTCCAGGACCGTGCGGCGTATGCTATGCAACTGTGAGGCGCTCTAGGGCAAGGCCTTTGACAAGACCTTTAAAGGCTTCCAATTCCTGGGAGAGGCCTTTTGCAAGCGATTCGATCTCGGAGACTCTCTCATTTTCTGCTTTGCTGAAAGGCAATTTAAGCGTCCCCCTTCTTCCCCGTAATTCGCTCCAATCGCTCTTTATTACGAATCTGGAGAAGATCGCCCCAAAGCCCATAAAGCCGAGTTCTCATGTGGACTTCATCCACTAATTCTTCTGGCGTGAATGTGGCCGCAACCGTGCCAGTGAAATCAGAAAGTTTGAGGATAACAATTGGCTGGCCTTGGCCATCTTCGCCCTGATCCCAGTCCATTGAGACAAGACTACGGGATGCACCCAGAACTTCGCCCAGAACCCTGGTCGCAACCTCGACTTGTTTCAACAACCGCGGATTCTGGTTAACACCCTTTCTGATAATTGTAGCGGATGCGCCGCCATGAAATTGCAGTTGCTCCATCAATTGGGGATGTTTGAGTTTTCGGACCAATCCCAGCAAAAACGAAATGATCTCTGGCGATAACTCGTCGGATTCAATGCCGTGAACAATCATATTCCGGACGTGTCTAGCATGCCGGAGCATCTCAAATTGACTTCGATTGATGAAATTCTTGCTCAGAAGTTCGTTAAGTACTCCAGGCGCGAATGTGCTGCGAGGCAATTCTTCCTTTAGTACTTCTCTTGCAGCCGCTTCGAATGCTATCCATGACATCAACAAGGCGGCGCGCTGAGATTGCGGACTCAAAAGGCCTTCCGCTTCTCTGAGCAACGACAAACTGTAATCTAAGCGAATCCTGCCTGACACCGTAACTTGCGATTCCTCATCCTTGCCGTCGTGGAGTCTGATACTAATCGCTAAGACTTCAGGTCCCTTTGTCGCAATTAGATCAATATCAGGAACATCAAAAAATGTGGCGTATTCATGATAAGGATAGAAAGCTAGCATGTAGCCTTCATTCTCATATTTGTCGGCTAATATTTTTATTGCTTCGTTTCGGGTCACGTGTCACCCCGCCTCAAATGCCGCCACCGCTGCCTAACATCTCTGACTTTATCCGACCATCCTCGCTTATCGCAATGGCAGACTCTTCTCAGAACGCTTCATTGCTGTGAAGCCCCCTTGTCACCTCCAAAGGATCAACCAACTCCGCCAATGCTCCCGACCCCCCCCCCCCCACCCGTCCACTTATCCCCTTAGCTGGCCCCACCTTACAATTGCCCCAGTCTCCCAACCAAAGACGTGGGTACACCCATGCTCGACCCCGACGATGCCATCTCCAACGACCTGGCCGAAGCCCACACCAAGCTCGACGCTGGTAAGTGAGCACCCTGGCTTTGTCGCTTGGGTTTGGAATTGGCCAGCAGATAGGGAGCTAACACTCCCCGCTCGCCCTTGGGAATAATTCGGTGTCAGATCATATTATTCTCGATGTTCTCTGCGGTCGCTCAGACAGCATCAGGATTAATTATGATCTGACACCGAATTATTCCCTTCCGCTCCCCGTGCAGGAAGCGCAAGCGGAAGTTGGAGGCGATTCGACGACGTTTTACGCGGTCACTTCCTTTGCCGGTGGCTCGCCCATAACCGGATCACCAACCTGAATGTCTTCAGCGGTAGCCGAGGATTTGACCTCGAACCAACCGTGCATGGCGAGGCGATTCTCGAATCGGATGATCGCTTGAATCGGTCCTCCCGCCCTGATATTTTTCTCCGTCTCGACGAGAAGCTTCAGTTGCTCCCCGTGCCGGATAAACCCCGTCTTCTGAAGTTGGATCTTCCACGTTCCGAGCCGACTCTCTACCGAATGGATCATCACGCCCGCGCCGTCGTTACGCAACTCGATATATCCAGTGGGGGAGATGGCCCGGACAAACCGGTTCGTAGGGTCGGGAGTCGGGGCGAGGCTACCAAGGCTGACAAACCGCGGCGTTGCCGCATCGACTGCTTCCGCGAATTCGGCCTGCATTTTGGCGGCGATCTGGGTTAAGGCACCGACGGAGCTGCGATTGATGTCCAGTTGGTCTTCGATAACCTGCTGGGTTTCGCGGTTCTCAAGATGAACGTAGAAGTATCCGCCAATTGCCCAGATCAGAGCCAAAAGGGTCCCCATACCGCCAAGATAGTCACCCCAGTCGCCCAGGGTGGGCGGCCAGTCCTGTCCAGTGTGAGGAACAAAGCAGGGAATCAGCACTGACACGATGAGGATAAAGATCGAAGCATAGACAAGGACATTCTTCAGATCCGAGCGGTCGAACATCTGGCTTACCCTCAACCCTGGACTTCTTAAGCCGATTAATGCTAACAAGATAGGCCGAAACGGCGTAGTCGGCAATGGGCGAGCGGCTTGCAAACGATCGAATGCGTGGCCTCTCCATCGGGGGCGTTCCGGAAGGTCAGTTGGGCGATGGCCGTCGCCTGCTTGGTTCGCCTTGCGCCGTGCTGCTCACCCGCGTCGCGGCCTCTGGTCTCCTATCGCTCGCTTCGCTCTCCATCCGGACGCTGTGAGGCTGTGACCTTTCCGCGCCGACCGCCACCCGACAAATGAGCAAAGTCGCCAGGCACCTTAGTTGGGGGGGGGGTGAGCGATTTGGGCAGAATGGCGGTCTAGTCGAATCATCTAGACTTCCGATTTTGTTTAGTTTGGGTGCCTGGCCAATCGTGACCCGTTCGGCGGCTGTTTCCCCTAAATCCCCCAAGTCCCTCCTTTGAAGTGCCTGGCTATGACTGCCGCGATGCGAGTCAGGGCCTTCCCGCCGACTCGATGAAGCTCCGGAGGACCGGGCTCATGACGCAATCCTTCAGGGTCGCGATCTCCCGCAGCGTGGAGCGATTGGCTTCGAGGATCTGCGTGACCGTTTCGGGCGGCATCCTTTGGAGTTGGTTCATTCGCAGGGCTTCTTGGACAGTTGGGAATGAATTGCCGTATTCGCTGAAGAAGACCAGGAAGTCCTTCTTATACGGTGTGCGATGATCACTGCTGTTCGAAATCAGTACCAGGCTGAATCGATAGATCGTATATACTTCCGACCATTCCCTGACGTCTCGTATCAGAAGATGAAATTCATCGGATTGCCCGCTCTCGACGGAATTTGATACCCTAACCTTGGCCTCGTAAGGGACCTTCTCCTCTTCGAGCTTGACCTGATAGGTGGCAGAGGGTCCCACTACGGCTCCCGCCCCGGTCGGTGGCTGCTTGAGATGCCAAACCCGCTTCACATCGAGGGCGAGTTGCTTGACGAAAGCGGTCTTGGATCCCTGATTGGTGAACCTGATGTCGAGGGTGGATCCTCGCGGATCCGGATTGGCTTCCTCAATGAATTCAGCATCGACGAAATCGATGTCATCGGGCAGGGGCCTAGAAGGTTCGCTGGGACCGGAATGGGTTGGGGGGAGAGTAGCAGGGATGAGATAGCGAAGGGCCGTGACGAAAAAGGCGAATCCCACAAGACAATAAATAGTTAGAATTGAAACTATGAAAATTGGCTTCTGAAGTTCTTTGTTCTTTTCACTAAGATGGAAGACCATACCAAGAAAGAGCATGGCGCCTCCGACAATTCCGGCGATGAGCGCACCCGGAATTAACTGTTGGGGTATCTCGCGGTACGCGAGATACGAGCCCAGCAGGGAAAGGAACCCCACCAATTGGAGGGGGTTTTTGATCTTCGGCAGAATTGCTACAACGGCTGTCCACCAGTCTGGAGAGAGGGCATGAGACTCGTTATCAGAAGCTTTTGTCATCCTCTGGCCTCGTTAGAGATCGAATGGTATCGCTGTTCGACAGCAGTTCGTCGCCATAATCAGCTTAAAGAGTCTAATTGATTGGTGGACGCTCGAACAGGGCGAAGGACAGTGCTAACCGATGGTCGCCTGCCCACAACCGTCCCTCATCCCGCATGTCAGGCATTTCGTGGGTGACTGATCGACGGGTATCTCTCGTCGCAGTTGCCTGCGAGCCGCCCGAATATCGTCGCTGATCACCACAAGGACGTGAGCGACTCGATCCGCAGTCGGGGAGCATAGACTTCCTGGTTTCGTCGCTTGGGTTGGGAATTGGCAAGCAGACAGGGAGCTAACATTCCCCGCTCGCCCTTGGGGGCGAGCGTTTGTTTTGCCAAGGCATGATGTGTAGAAACGAAAATGGGGAGCTTGCGCTCCCCACTCTCGTTTCGAAGGCATTCGACATTCCAACGCCGGACGGCATTTAGCGAAGTGATGCGATCGCATTCTGGAAGATGCGGAGGCCATCGCACGACGGGGCCGAGCCTGGTTCGCGTCGGGTCCATCGGGGGTGGTGGATGGGGTCGATGAATCGCTCGGGGTGTGGCATTAATCCGAAGATTCGGCCGGTCGGGTCGCAAAGGCCGGCCACTGCGCCCGGGGTTCCGTTGGGATTGGCCGGATACTCCTCGGTCACCGCGCCGGAGGCGTCGACATAGCGCAGCACGATCTGGCCGGCGGCCTCCAGCGTTGCGAGAGCTTTAGGATCGGCCAGGAGGAACTTGCCTTCGCCGTGGGCGACGGGAAGTTCGATGGGGGTCGCGTCGGTAATGAACGGGGAGAGGCCGGGCTGAGGCTGCATCCGCACCCAGCGCGACTCGAACCGGCCCGATTCGTTCTGCGTCAGCGTGGCCTGGGTTGGCGACGGCCCACCGGGGAGGAGCCCGGCTCGGGCCAGGACCTGGAAGCCGTTGCAGATGCCCAGGATCAGGCCGCCGCGCTCGTGGAACTGGCGCAAGGCGTCACTGAGGACGGTGCCGAGTCGGGTCGCGAAGATTCGGCCCGCTCCCAGGTCATCGCCGTATGAGAACCCGCCGGGAATGGTCAGAATCTGGAACCGGCCGAGGGTCTGGGAGTCTTCCAGCAAGCGGGCGATGTGCCAGGTTTCTACCTCAGCGCCTGCCTGCTCCCAGGCGAAGGCGGTCTCTTCATTGCAATTGGTGCCGGGAGCGCGGAGGACGATCACGCGGGGACTTGCCATGGGGAAAGCATCCTGAGTCGAAGACGACGGCCCTCAGCCCCCTCGTTGGTTCGAATGTCCCGAGGGGGCGGTGAGGAACGGTCAGTAATTACCCTCGTTGGGGGAGTAGGATGTCGCGGGGTAGTCCACTTCGGCCCGATAGGCAAGGTTGCGCCGGATCAGATCGGCCTCGTAGACCTGGACGACAAAATCGGCGGCGATCTTGAGCCGTGAGGAGGCCCCCTTCGCCGGGAAGTCGGCCGGAGCGCCTCGGCGGAACTCCGCCACTCCGACGTGCTTCGAGCGTCCCTTCACGTAGTTGATCCCCGGGATCCCGTCCGCGTCGCCCGAGATCAAGAGGGCGATGTCGTAGGTGTCCTGGAGCGCCACCATGTCCACGGCGAGGCTCGTGTCGAGCCCCTTCTCGTTGAGGGTGTGGTGGAGCAGGTCGACTTTCCAATGCCCTTCCTGGCGAATCTCCACGAAGTCGGTCGCGGCTTGCACGCCGTGATAGAACCGCTTCTTACGCTCGAGAGCACGCCGTTTCCCTTCGTACCACTCGCGCGTCTCGTTGAAGCAGAGGTTCCAGGCTTCTTCAATCTGACGCTCGCCGGGCAAGTCGGGCTGGCGACGGCTGACGTCCTCGAGGTAGCTGTCCCTCAGCCGCGGATTGAGCTCGAACCGGCTCCGCAGCCGCGACTCCGCTTTCGGATCGTTGAGGTCCCACTCATCCATCTTACCAACAACATACCAATAAATTCGCGAGTGCTGGGCCGAGGGCCAGGGAGACCCTTCGGCGAAGGTTCGGCCCCAATAGTGGACGCTCTGCTCGAACACGTGCCGGTAGAACGAACCGTAGTCATCGACTCGCAAGTTTAAATGTTTCAATACACCGTCGAGATTCGAGCCGTCGACGAAAGTGACGAACCGAAGCATTTTTTGAGTCCTTGTTTGTTCGCAAAATTCCATGTTCAAAGTGTGCTTGCCTTTCCTCTACCAACGCAGAGGACGTTGCCAGGCTTCTTTCAGAACGGACACAGACGCATCGATCACGGGAGTCGCGCCAAGTCCCACAACGGTCAATCGGGCCGGAGACGAATCCAATTCACCGGTAACCTCGCCGATTTGCCCCAAGGGCAAGCCCGCGAAGAGCTCGGTCAAAGCGGGGGCGTTCTCAGGCAGAACTTCGAGAACGAATCGCGTGGGCGATTCCGAGAACAACAGGGCCGCATCGTGCGCGGCGTCTTGAGTGCGGGGCACGGATTGAAGCTGAACGTTTGCTCCCAAGCCGCCCGCCAGGGCCATTTCCGCCAGCGCGGCGGCCAGGCCCCCTTCACTGAGGTCGTGGCAGCTCCGGATCAGACCGCGGTCGATCGCGGCATGAAGCCGCTGGAACAGCGGTCGGCCGGTCGCCGGTTCCACGCGGGGCACCCGGCCCCCCTCAACCCCTTGGACCATCGCCCAGTGCGATCCCCCCAGCTCGAGCCGGGTTTGACCGAGCACGAACAGGAGGTTCCCTGGCTTCTTGAGGTCCATTGTGACGCACTTGCGGACGTCAGGGACCTGCCCCATGGCGCTGATCAGGAGCGTCGGCGGGATCGCCCGGCTCTTGCCTTCATGGGTGTATTCATTGTAAAGGCTGTCTTTACCTGAAATAAATGGCGTGCCGTAGGCGACGGCCACGTCAAGGCACCCCTGGGCGGCGCGAACGAGCGATCCGAGAGTTTCGGGACGCTCGGTATTGCCCCAGCAGAAGTTGTCGAGCAAGGCGATCCGGTCCGGGTCAGCGCCGACGGCCACGCAGTTGCGAATTGCCTCGTCGATCACGCAACCGGCCATGGCGTACGGATCGAGCCGACCGTAGCGCGGGTTGATCCCGCAAGAGACGGCCAGGCCCCGCGTCGAGCCGCGAACCGGGAGCACCACCGAGGCATCGCCGGGCCCGTCATCCTGCACGCCGACGAGCGGCTTCACGACCGTTCGCGCCTGCACCTCGTGGTCGTATTGCCGGACGATCCACTCCTTGCTGCAGACGTCCCACGACTCCATGATCCTGGCCAGATCCGAAGTGTAGTCCGCACGGTCGGGCAGCGCGATCTCGAGCGCCGGCGGCGGGGTGAACGTCGCGTCACGGACGACGGCCGGTCGCCCCTCGTGGAGGAAATCCATCGAGAGGTCGGCCACCGTCTCGTCCTGGTATCGCAGGGTCAGGCGGCCGGTCGCGACGAACTCGCCGAGGTCGGTCGCTTCGACCGACTCGCTGACGCACAACGCTTCGAGCGCCTGCCAGGACTCCGGGGGAACGGCCAGGACCATGCGTTCCTGGGCCTCGGAGATCCAGATCTCGGTATACGAGAGCCCTTCGTACTTGAGCGGAGCACGATCGAGGTCGACGACGGCGCCGAGCTCCGCGCCCATCTCGCCGACCGCCGAGCTGAACCCCCCCGCGCCACAGTCGGTGATCGACCGAAAGAGCCCCCGGTCCCGCGCCTGCATGATCACATCGAGAACCATCTTCTCGGTGATCGCGTTGCCGATCTGGACCGCGCCTCCGGAGATGCTTTCGCTGTCGCTGGTCAGCTCGGCCGAGCTGAAGGTGGCCCCGTGAATGCCGTCCCGGCCGGTCCGGCCGCCGATGGCGACGATCCGGTCGCCCGGTTCCACATGCTTCTCGGAAAGGCCACGCGGGATCAGCCCGATGGTGCCGCAGAAGACGAGCGGGTTGGCCAGGTAATCGGGATCGACGACGAGTGCGCCGTTGACGGTCGGGATGCCCATCCGGTTGCCGTAGTCGCGGACCCCGGCGACGATCCCCTTCAGAACGCGCTTGGGATGAAGCACGCCGGCGGGAAGCTGGTCGGGGGGGAAGTCGGGCGGCGCGACGCAAAAGACGTCGGTGTTGCAGATCGGCTTTGCGCCGAGCCCGGTTCCCATCGGGTCGCGGATCACGCCACCCAGGCCGGTGTTCGCTCCCCCGTAGGGATCGATCGCGGACGGATGGTTGTGGGTTTCGACCTTGAAGCAGACGTCGAAGGCGTCATCGAACCGGACGACCCCCGCGTTGTCCGCGAAGACGCTGACGAGCCAGTCGGGGTTGAGGATCTGGGTCGCCTGAAAGATGGTTTTCTTGAGGAGGTTTGTGATCACCTCATCCTCGAACCGGATGAGCCCCCGAAGCGTCTTGTGCGAACAGTGTTCGCTCCAGGTTTGTGCCAGGGTCTCGAGTTCGCAGTCGGTCGGGTCGCGTCCGAGCTCGGTGAAGTGGGCGCGGATCGACTGCATCTCCTCCAGGCTCAGGTAGAGCTGCCCCTCCTTGCTCAGTGTCACGAGCGAGGGGTCGTTCATCGTCCGGATCGGCACTTCCACGCGCTGGAGCCGATAGGGATGGCCTTGGCCAAGCCGGTCGAGCGACAGGGGGCCGACGATCGCCTGTTCGACGGCGTCATTGGAGAGGACCCGTTGAATCAGCCGGGGGAGCGAATCGGCCGGCCCGTCGATCCGGTAGGTCCGGATCGTCCGTGCGCTCTCGACGGCAAATCCGAGGGCTTGGAGCGTGGCCAGGGCACTTTCCGCCTCGGGATCGGTCACGCCGGGCTTGGGCAGGACGTGCACGATCGTTCCCGATCCGGCCACGGCCTCGCCGCTGGGACGGATCGCGTAGGTCTCGGCGATCGGGTCGACCAGGAGCGTCGTGGCGGCGTGCTGGACGTCGTCGCCATTGAGCGACCCTTCGAGCAGAAAGCCCCGGCTGGCCGCGATCCGCCACGGGCCAGGGAGCCCGAGTTCGGCGGCCTCGGCCGCCAGTCGCGATCCTTCGCGATCCGTATTACCGGCAGCAGGATCAATTTGTAAGTGCCATAACATATGGGTAACGTTCTTGTCCCTAAAAGGATCCATAACGCCTGGGTTGAGAGAAACTCGTCTCGCCTATCAAAACTAGGCTTGGGAATTCGATAACTCTCCGGGCCGGAACGGATCTCGCTCGTTCCGGGCGTCGGGTCGTGTGCCAGTGGTCCAGTCGCGTTGAGGCGATTGAGCCGGCCGGCGTGGCGAGGCGAGTGACATCAAGGTTCAAAAGGATCGGCAATGACCGGGTCGGTCGCGAAGGCGGGACGCTTATCCTCGTTGGGGTGTCAATGGACTCATCAAATCAACCAAAGTTTCCAAAGGCGGTGTTCGTGCGTGGCTCGGATCGTGGTCCGATCGGGGGGCGTCCTCAACGGTTCAAGCTCCCGGAATCATTCAGGGAATCGAAATGGGCCCGCCGATTCTTGGCGTGCTCCCACCAGGCGATGATTCCCCGTTCGTCGTCGGCCTCGAGGGCCGATTCCAGGCCCGCCAGTGAGTCGCGAAACGTCTTGAGCGATTCCAAAATGGGTGCCCGGTTTTCCCGAAAGATACCGGCCCAGAGCGATCCGTCGGAGCCGGCAACCCGGGTCCCGTCGCGGTAGGCGCCCGCCGCCATCGTCAATGTTTCGCGCGGGATCGATCCGGCCAGGGCCGCGGCGACCGCATGAGGCAGGTGGCTCGTCAGGGCCAGCGCCGAGTCGTGCTTGCGGGGCGACAACTCGATCAGCCGGCACCCGAGGCCGCTCCAGAAGTCTCGAGCCCGTTGCAGCCGTTCAGGAGGAGTATTCTCGGTGGGCGTCAGGATGCAGGCTTTGCCGTCGAACAGGTCGGGGGCCGCGGAGGCGACTCCCTTGCGCTCCGACCCGGCGATCGGGTGCCCGCCGACGAAGCAAGCACGCGAGCGCGGATCGAGTTCGACCGCCGCGACGATCCGCTGCTTCGTACTGCCGGCGTCGGTGATCAAGACCCCCTCAGGTCCGAACTCCGCGACGTCGCGGACGTCATCGGCGATTCGGGTGACGGGCGTGCAGACCACGACCACCTCGGCCCCGTCCACTCCCCGGGCCAACTCGGTTGTCCCCGTGTCGATGGCACCGAGCTGAACCGCTTCCGCCAGTCTTGCCGGGTCGCGTCCGATCCCGACGACGCGAGCGGCCAGTCCCCGAGAACGTAGGGCCTGCCCGATCGACCCACCAATCAAGCCGACGCCAATAATGGCTACTGTCCCAAGACGCTCCAACACACCCGAGCCCTTTCCAAGATTCGCCATAGTGATTGGATTAAAGTCGAACAAAGGATGAGGCCCAAGAACAAGTCATCAGGGGGATATCAGAGCCCAAAGCCGGCGTGACACTGATTCGCAACCAATAAAACCTGTCTTGTCCCGAGCTCACGAACCCAAGCACGGAGAAAAAAAGAGCAAGAAAAAAGGGGCTCGCAACCTGGAGTTCAGACTCTTGTTTTCGATGCGGGGTGGGACCAGATCGCGTTCCCTTGAGAGACCAGTCATCTTAATCAAAAAAACATCGGAGGCCAATCCCCCAGAAGCGAGGAAGCCCCGACTCGTCGCGCAACGGCGGAGCGCCCGTGGACCTCTCGTCGCGAGACCAAACCAGGGACGGACCTCAGCCAGCGCTATCGAGATAGGGGCGGAGCGCCTCAGACATGGCCGCGGCGGATTTCCAGCGGTCTCGCGGCTGCTTTTCCAGGGCCTTCCGCAAAATTCGCTCGAGACCTTCAGGCGCATCGGGGCGATGGGCCCGGAGCGGAACTGACGGGTTCTCGAGAATGATGCAGTAAGCGTCGGCTCGTTTGGGATCGAAGTTGAGGTAGGGGTATTGGGAGGTCAGCAGGTAGTAGAGTGTGGCCCCCGCGCTATAGATGTCCGCCGCTTCCTTGATGTCGCGGAAGTCGCGGATGTGGTCGGGGGAGAGGAATCCGACGGATCCGCCGATGTCTCCTTGGTGGGTCAGGCCGATAAAACCGTTATTCTCGCGAAAGTTCTTCGCCAGCCCGAAGTCGGAAAGCTTGACTTGCGGACGTTGCGGCGGGCCCATGACGAGCAGGTTCGAGGGCTTGATGTCGCGATGGACGTACCCGCGGGAGTGGGCGTATTCGAGCGCGGAGAGCAGCAATCGGCCAATCCTGGCCGTGGTCGCGATCGTGAGGGGCGCGGATAATCCCCCAGCCCACTCCATGGCGTTCTTCCCGGCCACGTATTCCATGATGAGCTGGAATTGACCGTCGATTTCGAGGATGTCGTAAAAGGCGACGACGTTGGGGTGGCATTGGCCGGTCGGCATTAAGAGATCCTTGAGAATGATCATCTCACGCCGAAAATAGTCCCTCGCCTTGGTGCTGGCGGCCCCGGTCGGGACCATCATCTTGATGGCCACCTGCCGGTTGATCGAGAGCTGGCGGGCGAGGAAGACCTCGCCCATGCCGCCCCTCCCGATCTGCCGCTCGATCAGATAGTCGGGATCCGTGGTCGGAAACTGTTTCCGGCGCTGCGAGCAGGGGGAGCAGAGCCAGGCGCCCGGAACGTCGTCCGTCAAGGTGGCGTAGGGGCCGATGTCGGGAGCCGGTTGACCGCACCCGAGACAATGAATCAGGCTCTTGCCTTGCTCGGTCTTTCGTTCGAGCTGAACGACGAACGCACTGTCGCCGGCGGTGATGACGTCACCGTCACGAAGAACGCTCGATTCGACCCGGCGGCCGTTGACCTTCGTCCCATTCGTGCTCCCCATGTCTTCCAGGGTGCAATGGATCGGGCTCAGGTCGACGCGGAAGTGCTCGCGCGAGAGAAGGCGATCCTCGTGCATCGAGAAGCGAACCTGCGACGATCGGCCGACCACACAGGAGTCGCGGTCGCTCAGGAATTGTTCCTGGCCGGCGTGCGGACCCGATGTGACCCGAAGGACGACCTCCATCAGATTCTCCGAGACGATCAGCGCATGAGACAATAAGGGGGACGAGAGCCGCCCTCTACTGTCGTATTCTACACGAGGTCGGTATCCCGCGCGAATCCGCGGTCCGACATCGCCGACCCGTGCCGTTCGGAATTCTTTCAGGCGAGCGAAATTCTCCAGGCGAGCGGGGCCACTCGTCTCACTTTGCCAACCGCTGTTGCGCGATCTCGCGCAGTTGGCGGAGGTCGACCTTGCCTGATCCGAGGATCGGGATGGCCTCAACCTCGACGAAGTCGTCGGCCGCCGGGATCCAGAGCCGGGGCATGCTCCCGGCGGTAAGCCTGCGACTCACCTCCTGGGGCGTGATCCCGAGCGCAGTGTGGATCACGCAGAGCCGTTCGCCTCGCTTGATGTCGGGCAGCGAAGTGACGGCCACGTGCAACTCATTGGTTCCGGTCGCTTCCTGGATCGCCGACTCGACCGCCATATGCGGGACCATTTCGCCGCCGATTTTCGAGAATCGGCTGAGCCGGTCGGTGATCCTGAGGAACCCATCGTCATCGACGTAGCCGATGTCGCCCGTTTGATACCAGCCGTTCTTGAGCACCTTGGCGGTGGCCTCCGGTTGGTTCAGGTAGCCGACCATGACCTGCGGGCCCGCGACCAAGATCATCCCGGGCATCCCTTGCGGCAGATCCGCTCCCGTGTCGGGGTCGACCGTTCTGATGGAGGTGCCTGGTAACGGCAGACCCACCGTTCCCTCCCGAAACCCGGGGACGGTTCGACCGTCGGCCAACACCTTGTCGTGCGGGACGTTGAACGAGACGACCGGTGAGAGCTCGGTGCAACCGTACCCTTCCATCGGCTCGATTTTGAGGGTGTCGCGGAGCTCGCGGGCCAGCTCCGGTTTGAGCTTTTCGGCGCCGAGGAGCAGATGCACGAGGGTCGCGAATTGCTTGGGATCGCACCGCTGGAGGTAGCTGCGCATGAAGGTCGGCGTCCCTGCGATCAAGGTCACCTGATGCGTCTCGCAGAGCTTGCCGATCGTCTTGGCGTCCAGCGGGTTGAAGTGGTACACGATCTTCTTGCCGAGGCAGAAGACGGTCCAGATCCCCACGGTGAACCCGAACGAGTGGAAGAAGGGCAGGATGCCCAGGAGGCTCTCGTCGGGAAGAATGTTCAAATGTCGGTCGATTTGATGGATGTTGGTCAGGATGTTGCGTTGCGAGAGCACCACCCCTTTCGGGTTTCCGGTCGATCCCGACGTGAAGATGACGGTGGCGGTATCGTCCAGATTCTCGGCCTGGAGCCCGGGGAGGAACCGGCCCAACTGCGAGATCGGAACCAGCTTGGCGACGGCCGCCGCCCAAAATTTGTCGGCCAGTGTGACCTGTTTAGGGATGTCCTCGAGCAGGACGAGCTCCCCCTTCGGCCTGATCTTGAACTTGTCGAGCACCTTCTCGGACGTGACGACGTGCGTGATCCCGCACTGGTCGATCGACGAGTTGATCAAGGACTCGCTCGCCGTGTAGTTCAAGTTGACCGGAATCCGCCCCCAAAGGGTCAGGGAGAGATTCGCGACCGAGGCGGGGACGGTCGGTGGGATGAACAGGCCAACATAGGGGTGGGGCCCCAGCTTGCGGGCCAGGACTCGTCCCAACGCGAGCGCCCGGATGAAGGTTTTCCCATAAGTCAGGCTGGCCCCCGTGCTATCACTGAGGGCGGGTCGGCCCCATTTGGCCCTCGCCTGGTGAACGAAGGCACGGCCGAGCGACCGCCAGTGGGGAGGCAAGGGAGGGAGCGGGATCTCCATTGTGGGTCGCACCGTTCCAGCGGGCCTCGTGGCAGTCTCCTGGCTCATGGAAATCTCTCGCGGCAGGCAGCAGCCAGCGTCACCCCGTCGCTGCAGTGTGAGTGGCCGATTCGATAAGAATGGATGCGCGCCGACAATGTACGCGACTTGCGAATGTCAGACAACAGGTTCTTGGCTCGACGCCACCTGGCTTGCCCGCGGAAAAACGGTAAGGGACGTCGATTCCAGGAACCGGCCTGGGTTAGAATCATCCCGAACCGTGCGGAACCACGCGACTGGGGTCGTCCGCCCCATGCGGACGTCGGATCGACGCGTCACCACGCCGCACCAAAGCGAAGCGGACAAGGGCAGGGGAGGGGGATCGGTCAGATTCCTCGTCCAGGTCGTTCCAGTTCGTCGCTCCTTATGGGGTTGGTTTCGAGCGAACGAAGTCACCTCTCAACGTAACAGTCCGCCTCAACCTTCCGCCCCGGGAGACTCCGATGCACGACGTCCACGCCTTGAGCAATCGCCGCCTTTTCCTCGGCGCCATGGCCTTCGGCGCAGCCGCGTTCACCACGCGCGGAGTGTTTGCCGAGGAGTTGGTCCTCACTCCCAAGCAGACCGAGGGGCCGTACTATCCCGACAAATTACCGCTCGACACCGACAACGACCTCTTGATCGTCAACGACGCCATCACGCCGGCCGTGGGCGAAGTGACCTACTTGACGGGCCGGATCCTGGATGCCAAGGGCGACCCGATCAGGAACGCCCTGGTCGAGATCTGGCAGGTGGATCACGAAGGGGCCTACATCCATACCGAGGACCCGAATCATTCCAAGCACGACAAGAACTTCCAGGGGTTCGGTCGCTTCTTGACCGGTTCGACCGGCGAATACTTATTTCGGACCGTGAAACCGGTTCCCTACCCGGGTCGAACCCCCCACATTCACTTCAAGCTCCGCAAGAGTGGCAAGGAACTGCTGACTACCCAGTGCTACGTCAAGGGACATCCGAACAACGAGCGCGACGGGATTTATCGAAGCCTTCGTGACCCCAAAAGCCGCGACGCGGTGACCGTCGACTTCGCCCCGATTCCCAACTCGCGGATCGGTGAACTGACGGCGAAGTTCGATATTGTGCTCGGCTTCACCCCGGAGGCCTGACGCGATCGCTCAGGGGGAGCCCGGCCGTCTCGGTGGCCAACGATCGGTTGACCGTCGGGCTGCGCCTCGATCTTTTTTTTGACTCGTCCCGCGATGGACCCGACGATGACGAAGCTCGAAGACGAGTCGACCACGATCTATCACGGTGATTGCCTCAACGTTATG
The DNA here is from genome assembly GCF_900129635.1 of Singulisphaera sp. GP187. GTDB lineage: Bacteria > Planctomycetota > Planctomycetia > Isosphaerales > Isosphaeraceae > Singulisphaera. Next base: position 1,762,736 of record NZ_FSRB01000001.1, read on the forward strand.
CGTGACTCGATCCCCGATGGTCAGGTCGACCTGGTCTTCGCCGACCCTCCGTACAACCTCGGAAAGCAGTTCGGCGCGAGCGAAGACAAGTGGCCGTCGGACGACGCGTACGCGACCTGGTGCTACTCCTGGTTGCAGCTCTGCCTGAGCAAGCTGAAGCCAACGGGGAGCCTCTACGTCATGACGAGCACCCAGGCGATGCCCTTGCTTGACCTCTGGCTCCGCAATGAGTGCACCATCCTCTCGCGGATCGTCTGGCACTACGACAGCTCCGGAGTGCAGGCCCGCAAGTATTATGGGTCGATGTATGAACCGATCCTGTTTTGTGTAAAGGATCGCAAGTCCTACACCTACAACCCGGATGACATCGAGGTGCCCGCCCGCACCGGGGCAGTCCGCAAACTGATCGACTATCGCAAGCCGATCCCGGTACCGTACAAGGCCACCAAGGTTCCGGGAAATGTGTGGTATTACCCACGCGTTCGATACCAGATGTCCGAATATGAGCAACATCCGTCCCAGAAACCGGAAGCCTTGATCGAGCGCGTCATCAAGGCGAGTTCCAACGTCGGCGACCTGATCCTCGACCCATTCGCGGGCACCTTCACAACCTCCGCGGTGGCCAGGCGGCTTGGGCGCAGGAGTCTCGGGATCGAGCGGGAACGCGCCTACTTCAAAATCGGGGCGCGGCGGTTGGGCCTGGCCCAATCGCTCGACGGCGAAGAGCTTCGTCCGGTGGACAAGTCCACGGTCAGGCGCAACGGCCGAGGCGCAACCGGCGGATCGGAACGATGAGGAAAAGACCTACGCGGATCGTTGGAAAGCGAGGGCTTGAACGGTATCTCTCAGGAAAATCCAAATGCCCTTGCCATCGGAAGAACCTCCTGGTATTGTTAGCTCAGATGCGGGTGTAATTCAGTGGTAGAATGCCAGCTTCCCAAGCTGGACGTCGAGGGTTCGAATCCCTTCGCCCGCTCTGGACGTAAAGTCGTTAGCCGAAAGCTGTTACGCTTACCTGCCGATGGTCGGCTGTGCGGCCTGGAAGCCCGAAACCGGTAGTACCTGGTACTACCGAGTTCCTTGGGACTAAGGGAACCGCGATGCCCGGCCGCATTACCTCCTCTCCCAAATACCGCCACTAAAAGCCAAAAAATCTTGGGGTTGTCCGAATCAACGGGCACGACCATTACCTGGGGCCGTACAACTCGCCCGAGAGTCATGAGAAATACGGCCACCTCATCGCGGAATGGTACGTAGGTGGCCGAATCGAGCCATTGTTTTGCTTCAGACGGAAATGGAGAGACGCCCCACCCGAGTTATACTAAAACTCGGCAGGAGTCTCACCATGCGAAAGATCCGAAAGAACTATACGCCTGTCGAGAAGGTTGCCATTCTCCGGCGTCACCTGATCGACCACGTCCCCATCTCCGATCTCTGCGATGAGCTCCAACTCTCGCCCACGCTGTTCTACCACTGGCAGAAGCAGTTCTTCGAGAACGGCCCCGCCGCCTTCGAGCGCAAGAACGGCTCGCCCGAGACCGACCACCTCCGCACCATCGCCGCACTCCGCGACAAGCTCCAACGCAAGAACGAGGTCGTCGCGGAATTGATGGAGGAACATCTCAAGCTAAAAAAAGAGCTTGGGGAACTCTGACTGGAGCCTGGGTTCCCCATGATACCCGCGACTCCATCATCGACTTCGTGCGGCACTGGTCCCAACGCACTGAGATCCCCCTCAGGCGGTTCATCATCTGGCTCGGCATCGCCGCCAGCAGGTTCCACGACTGGAGGACTCGCTACGGACTGGCCAACGAGCACAATGCGCTGGTCCCCCGCGACTGGTGGCTCGAACCTTGGGAGAAGCAAGCCGTCTTGGAGTTCCACGCCGCCCATCCCCTGGAAGGCTACCGCCGGCTCGCCTTCATGATGCTCGACACCGATGTCGTCGCCGTGAGTCCCTCCAGCGTCTACCGAGTGCTTTGCAACGCTGGGCTGATGAAGCTTCATAACAGCAAGCCTTCACTCAAAGGAAAAGGCTTTCAGCAACCGCTCCGAGTGCATGAACACTGGCACGTCGACATCTCGTACATCAACGTCGCCGGGACCTTCTTCTACCTCTGTAGCCTCCTGGACGGCTGCAGCCGATTCCTCGTCCACTGGGAGATTCGCGAGAGCATGACCGAGGCGGAAGTCGAGACAATCGTCCAGCGGGGACGCGAGCGCTTTCCCGGCGAACGGCCCCGGATCATCTCGGACAACGGCCCCCAGTTCATTGCCAAGGACTTCAAGGAAATCATTCGGATCTGCGGAATGACTCACGTGAGGACATCTCCGTATTATCCTCAGAGCAATGGGAAGATCGAGCGATGGCACAAGACCCTGAAGGGCGAGTGCATCCGCGTCAAGACCCCCCTGAGCCTGGAGGAGGCGAGGAGGCTCGTCACTGAGTTCGTGGCGCACTACAACGAGGTCCGCTTGCACAGTGCGATCGGCTACGTCACGCCAGGACAAATTGGCCGGCCGCGATCGGGCGATCTTCGAGGAGCGGGATCGCAAGTTCAGCCCCCCGTCTGATCGCCGGGAAGTCGTTGCTCGAACGGTCTGACGGCGCTACGATGGAAGATGGCCTGGGCGGAGGATAGGGCACCGTGGCGACACGCCCCGAGCGCCGACCCAGGGGCCAAGACCGAATGAGGGGCGGCACGATGCCGCCCTGTCTTCCCTTCGGGATTGGCACGAAGGCGGCAAATCCAGGCCCTTGGACCAAACGTTCACTACCTTATCTCCCAACCCCGGTTTCTCCATTTCACGCTGAACCATTACACATTCCGGCGGCAAGTGCCTGGCGAACGGCTTCAGTCTTGCTGATCTCGGGGTGCTATGAGATCGGGCTCGCATCGCACTGACGGCACAGACCACTTCGATAGTTCAGTTGGATGAGCGCAAACACCTTGCCGTGGTGCTTCTCGGAGCCGACAAGATGGGCGAGTTCTTCGACGACGTTCTCCTACCGACGGTGAGGAAGCTGGTCGAGGTAGGATTGTCGTACGACGAGGTGAAGCGGCTGCTCAAGATCCCTGCCACCTGGGGCGCGAAGATCAGCGGAGAAGGGTTCGATGAGCGGGCGTCCGATTACATCAAGAAGCGTCCGGGAAACGTCGCACCTCCGAGAAGAAAGGATATCCGTTTGCCACCCCCAAGCCGACGGACGACGGGGCAATCTCTCGTCCTCCGACCCACTACCTAAGCTCTCGTGCCGGAGGCGACAGCGGTCTGCCGATCAGTTTGATGAGGGCCTCGGCGTTCACCGGCTTGGCGAGGTGATCATCAAAACCGGCTTCCCGGAACCGTCGCTCGTCGATTTCCTCACCAAAGGCTGTCAGGGCGATGATGGTGGCCCCCGTGCCCCACGACTGTTCCCGGATACGTCGTGCCACCTCGTACCCGTCCGGCTCCGGCAGGCCGATGTCCAACGGCACCACATCGGGCCGGAACTCCAACGCCGCCTCTACACCTTCAACTCCGTCACGGGCGATGCGGGTGTCGTGGCCAAGTAAGGTCAACAGCCGCCCGAGGGTCTTCGCACATTCCAACCTTTCGTCCACGAGCAGGATGCGGAGCTTGCGGTGAGGTGTCAATTGCTCCGAGTGAATTCCCGTTGCGGTCATGACCGTGTTCCCATCGGATGCACCCGAGTCTTCGTGGCAGTATGATGGCTTGGAGCCGCAAGAGCCAGTCGGCCGAGAGATCAGTGACCTCGATCCTGGGTTGACGAGTGAATGACCATGAGCTACGGGGCGCCGATGCCCGTGTTCTCCGGCAGGACGACACGGTCACGATCCAAAGCGACGGGAAGTGTTGGGAAATCGTAAGTTCGAGACATGCAGGGCGACCTCTGTCTCACTCACAGTTCCGCTACGGCTGGCGAATCGGTGTCGATCGGTTTGACTTTTGAGGCAGGCACGAGACGATGGACGGTCGCCACCGAGATCTTCAGCGCCTCGGCAATCTCTTTAGGCGGCACCCCTCGCTCGCGCATTTCCTTCAGCCTTTTGACCTTCACCAGCCCCAGGTAGCTCCGGGTACGTGGAGCCCAGGGGTCGGGACCACTCGCTTCCAGGATCGGTGCAAGCTGCTCCTCCAACTTCCTCTGCGCGTTGAACAACTTTTCCCAGGGCAGCAGCGCGTAGTGGTGCAGTAGTTCGTCCTCGCTGATCGTCTTGTGCGCCAGGATCATCGAAGCCGTCTCGGCGTCGGCGATCTCCAGGATTCTCGTGGCCGAGGTCTTCCGTAGCTTGTTGAAGCTGTACGACGGGAACGCAGGATGGTCCTGCTGCACCCGGCGGATCAGGCGATACCAGACGTTACTCACGCCGTCGGAAACGTGCCCATTTTGGGTCGCGTGCCAGAGCGGCTTGCCTCGCTCGGTGACGAACACCACATCGGCGTCCTCGGTCCGTCCAGAACGCACGGACTGCCGCGCAGCCAGAACCCATTCCAAGCCGTCCTTGGTCTGGGGCCAGAGCCAATGCCGGGTGTCGTTGCTCGACTTGAACCGAATGCCGTCGATCATCGAACGGTCCAGCTTCAGAAAGCCCTTGCGGAGGTGTCCGATCTCCGACGCGGCGAATGCGCAGTTGAGGCCAAGCAGCAACAGGATTCGCTCGCTGGGTAGGGCGTACTCGAAGAGCACCATGAGATGTTCGTCGGGGAGTACCAGCTTCTCACGTGCCATCCGTCGATCGTACTGTTCGGACGCGGTTAGATCGTCCGGGGTCTTCTTGATGGCGTGGAACCGCCGGGGGAATGTCCACTCAAGCGTCTCGGCCCCGTCGAGCCAGTTGAAGAAGTTGCCGAGTTCCTTGATATAGTTCTTGGCCGTCGAGGGCTTCATTCGATCCCGGAGCTTACTGCGTAGGGTGAGGGGCCGCCGCCGGAATACGCCGAACATCTCCTCACACCGGTCGTGCGTCAGCCCAGACAGGTCGAGGGAAAGGAAGTCACGCCCACCGAAGCGCTCGTCGGAAAGATAGTTCCTGATCGAATCGAGTTGGTCGAGTTTGGTGCGTCCCCATGGTCGTAGGAAGCCATCGGGGAGGGTGAGCGACCGCCGGACATGGACCTCATAAGCGGTGATGGCCTGTTGGACCGTGGTCCCGGTGGCGGCGGGGGTGCCAGCGGCGTCGGAGATCTTCTGTCGGAGTTCGACCAACTCCTGCCGCAGGTCATCCAGGCCAATTTGATGGTTGAGGGGATCGCCGGGATGGAACGTCGTCCCCGTCGCCTCACTGATCGCGGCGACTCGCTCTACATACCGAATCGGATCCTCGAACTCGCGCTTTGGGAGGGATGGGGGCTTCCCTTTGGCGATCGCCTTTGCCGCCTCAAGACTGGCTTTGTCCCAGGAGGGGCGTTGACCCGAAAGGCGGCCCTCGATCTCTTGCCAAATGGCGGTAATAAGCCGAACCTTCTCCTCGGCGGCATCCTGTTCGTAACCCAGGCGGAACTTTTCGGGCACGCCCCGCCCGTTCTGACCCACGTAGCGGGTGAATAACCCGTCCTTGCCCCGCTTGAGTTTCTTGTCGTACACCACGCCCCCGAGGCCGAAACCGGCTGTCTAGTTTGTGTCTAGTTTGGTGTCTAGTTTCGAGAATAGTACCTGCGTGCTGATACGAAGGCAAGAATGAAACTAGACAGAGAACCCCCCGAAACTAGACAGAAAATGGGCCTCGAAACCACTTTTGGGGTGCCAAACCTCTCAGCAAGATCGACGTAAACCTAATAAAAAAGCCCACTTGCGACGAATCGCAAGTGGGCTGGAAAGTGGAGGCGGCGGGAATTGCACCCGCGTCCCGAGATCCATCGATGACGGCCTCTACGTGTGTAGTCGCTCATTTAATTGTCGGCCTAGAAGCCCCGAGCAACAGGGTCCCTTTCGGCTTATCCCATCATGAATTTAACCCAAGCCGCAACAGGCGGTTAAGCTTGGACGAGCCCGCTTTGGCGTCTTCGGACGGAACTCACGGGCAAAAGGCCCGTCACGAAGCCGTTTCTGCCTTCGTTCAGGCAGCCATACGGAGAGAGGGTGTCCTCTCGGCAACTAAATTTTGGTCTGCTTTTTACGAGGCCCGCTGACCAACCTCGACACGCCACCTGTCACTTCAGCAATCCGGTCGATCCTAGTTCGCCCCCGTCTTGTCAAAGAGTGTTGGAGAATTGGTGTCCCAACATCATTAATTATCGGGTTTCCCACCGCCAGGTCAAGCCGTAAGCCACGAATTAGTCTCGGCCACGTCCCCGAACGGCGCGGTCGATGTCGCGCTTCGCATCCTTGTTCTTGAGGGCCTCGCGCTTGTCGTAGAGCTTACGGCCACGGGCGATGCTGATCTCGACCTTGGCCATCCCCTTCTTGAAGTAGATCATCAAGGGGACGATGGTGAATCCCCGATCCGAGGCCTTGGCGAGGAGCTTGTCGATCTCGCTGCGATGGAGCAGGAGCTTTCTCGGACGCTTCGGCTTGTGGTTCATCCGGTTGGCCTGGAGATACTCCGGGATGTCACAGCCGTAGAGCCAGACCTCGTCGCCACTGATGCCCGCGTAAGACTCCTCAAGACTCGCTTTGCCGTTGCGCAGGCTCTTGACCTCGGTACCGGTCAAGACGATGCCCGCTTCGACTTTATCGAGTAGCTCGAACTCGAAGCGGGCCCGGCGGTTCCGGGCGACGATCTTGATTGCATTTTCGTCGGCGTCGCTCTTGGATGAATTCTTGCCGCCGCCGCTCTTGGCCATCGTCGATCGCCTCGGTTCGACCTAAGGAAGGGGAGATCAACGGATTATAGGGAACCAGGTTCCCCTCGAGCAACGGCGGCTTGTCGGCTTCCTCAGGAGCGGGTCGCCGCACAGGCTGCGAGGACTTCGGCGATCGCCCGGTCGGGGTCGCTCGGGTCGACGACCAGGTGCGGGAAAGTCAGGAGACCGGTCGGAGTATCCTCGACCTCCCCTGACTTCAGGATCACCACAAAGGTCGGCGGATCATCGTCACGACTCAAGGCGGTCGCGGGCCACAGCAACGGGGGACAGAAGTCGGTTACCCGCCAACGCGCGGTCGCGGGGTCCAGGACTTGATCGAGTGGACGGGTGGACAACTGGGGTTGGGAGTGGAGGCGCGAGAACGACTTCGCCTCGGCGCCAAGTTTGGAAACGACCTGGTGGAAGAGGATTTCCTTGAGGGGGGCGTCGTCGCCATGCAACGCGAGAGTGCTTGGCCTGCGGTCGAGGTTGGCCAGGAGTTCCGCGATCGAGCGGGTCGTCATCGGATCAATGGCGGCGGGAGCGACTTCATTCAAGGGGGCCAGGACGAACCGGCGGAGCGCCATTCTCGGGTGCGGGACGATGAGGCGAGGGGTCCGTATGACCTGATTCCCGTAGAGGAGGAGATCAAGGTCGAGAGTCCGCGCCCCCCAATGGATGACGCGGACTCGCTTGGCGCGGGCCTCAATGGCGTTGAGAAGGTCAAGCAGCGGCTCGGGATCGAGCTGGATCTCGAGAACGGCGGCCGCGTTGAGGAACGCCCCTTGTCCCTCAGGGCCGCCGACCGGGCTGGTTGCATGGAATGTGCTGACCGCGCGAACCTCGACGCCGGGGGTACCGGCCAGCGCCTCGATCGCGCCCTCGAGGTTGGAACGGCGGTCGCCGAGGTTGCTTCCCAGCGCGATCAGGGCCTGAGTCATGAAACAGCGACTCGGTTCAGAGTTTGAGCTTGCCGATCCGTTCCACCGCCTCGACCAGTCGAGGGGTCTCGACCGTGAGCGCTGCGCGGATGTAGCCGTCGGCGGTTCGGCCGAAGCCCAGGCCGGGAGTCGTCACGACGTCGGCTTCGTCGAGCAACCGGCCGCAGAGTTCGGTTGAAGTGTAGCCGGCGGGGCAGGGGATCCAGACGTAGAAGGTGGCCTCGGGGGTGGGCGCGTCCCAGCCGATCTTCCGCAGGCTCGCGAGGAACGCGTCGCGCCGTTCTTTGTAGAGCGCGCGAATCGGCGGGGTGATCGTCTCGTACTCGTCGAGGGCGGTCTTGCCGGCGAACTGAATGGCCGTGAAGATCCCCGAGTCGCAGTTCGCCTTCACCTGGCCCAGGGCCGCGATCTGCGCCGCGCCTCCGATGGCGAAGCCGACGCGCCAGCCGGTCATGTTGAAGGTTTTCGAGAGGCTATGGAACTCGACGGCAACGTCCTTCGCCCCGGGGATTTGGAGGATGCTCGGCGCCGGATGCTCGAAGTACATCTCGTTGTAGGCGGCGTCCTGGGCGATCACGAGGTCGTGGGTCTGGGCCAGGTTGACGACCTTCTCGAAGAAGGGGAGGTCAGCCGTCCCGCCGGTCGGGTTGTTGGGGTAGTTGAGGAACATCAACCGGGCGCGGTTGAAGACGTCGGTCGGAATCGAGTCGAGGTCGGGCCGGAAGCCGTGGGCGGGCTCCAGCGGCATCGTGTAGACGTCCGCGCCGGCGAACATGCTGCTCGATCGGTAGACGGGGTAGCAAGGGTCGGGCACGAGGCTGATGTCGCCCGGGTTAAGCACGGCCAAGGGGAAGTGGGCGATCCCCTCTTTCGAGCCGATCAGCGGCAAGATCTCGGTGTTCGGGTCGAGATCGAGGCCATAGCGCGCCTTGCAGAACTTGGCGATCGACTGGCGGAGCTCGGGCGCCCCCTGGTCGAGGGCATACTGATGGAAGGCCGGGTTCTCGACGTGATGCTGGAGGCTCTTGATGATCGAGGGGGGCGTGGGCCGGTCAGGGTCACCCACTCCCAGGTTGATCACGTCTCTTCCCGCGGCCAGAGCGGCCTTCTTCTTCCTATCAATTTCGGCGAACAGGTACGGGGGGAGCTTCTGGAGCCGCTCGGACTTGACGAAGGGGGTCGTCGGCATCGATCTTCCTATCGAGAAGAGAACGAATGAACTGCGATTCGAGGGGCGAAACGACGAATCGAGCCTTGATTGAGATCAAGCCATCGCGGCTTCCGGGATGTTGTCGTTGGCGTAGACGTTCTGGATGTCGTCGCTCTCATCCAGACTATCGCGGAGCTTGAGCATCCGCTTCCCGTTTTCGACGTCGAGGTCGATCGAGTTACTGGGGATGTAGCTCGTCTCAGCGCTTTCGGTGGCGATCTTGTGGTCTTCGAGGGCCTTACGCACCGTGTCGAAGACCTTGGGATCGCAGGTCACCTCGAAGTAGTCGTCGACGCGCTGAAGGTCGTCGGCTCCGGCTTCGAGAACCACTTCCATGAGCCGGTCTTCGGCCACCGTTTTGGCCTCGATCACGAACAGGCCTTTGTATGTGAAGAGGTAGTTGACGCAGCCAGTGGCGCCCAGGTTGCCTCCGCAGACTTCAAAGATCTTGCGGAGCTCACCGGCGGTCCGGTTGCGATTGTCGGTCAATGCCTCGCACATGACGGCCACGCCGCCGGGCCCATACCCTTCGTAGGTGATTTCTTCGTAGCTCTCGGCGTCCAGTTCCCCAATGCCCTTCTTGATCGACCGCTCGATGTTGTCCTTGGGGCAACTGTAGGAGCGTGCCTTGTCGATCGCGTAACGGAGCTTCAGGTTCATGTCCGGATCGCCACCGCCGTTCCGGGCGGCTACAAAGATCGCGCGACAAAGCTTGCTGAAGAGCTTGCCACGTTTTGCGTCCACGGTCCCCTTACGGTGCGCGATGTTCGCCGAATGGGAATGTCCTGCCATGATCCTTGGAAACTCCCGCGGAAATAGGGGATCAGACATGCGACGGAACGGGTGCCTCGCATGCGCCCGAGGTTCAATTCAAGTACCGTTTGCGATTCCATCAAAAAATGGGACGGCCGACGCCCGAACTGGAGGGAGTCAGGGCGCGGCCAGCGAGCAGGTTAGGGGCTATCGTTCGATGCCGGCTTGAGGACCGGTGCCAGTTTCCCGAGCGACTCGAGTTTCTTGCGGATCTCGGGAAGTCGTTTGTCGGTCGGAATCGCCTTGGCGGCCGATTTCTCGGCATGCTCCCAGGCGGATTTGGCTTTCGCGTTCTCATGGAGCCGGAAGTAGACGTCGCCCAGGTGCTCGAAGATGGTGGCATCGCCACCATTGCTGAGGGTCTTGACCGCCTTCTCCAGCGGTTCGAGCGCTTCCTTGGCCTTGCCTCGCTTGTAGAGGACCCAACCCAGGCTATCGAGATAGGCACTCTCGTCAGGTTTCTCCTGAAGCGCCTTGCGAATCATCGACTCGGCCTGATCGAGCTTCTTCCCCTGGTCGGCGTACAGATAGCCCAGGTCATTATTGACCCCAGGGTCGTCCGGATTGCGTTGGAAGAGGATCTCGAGCTCAGCCTCGCCCTTGGCAAAGTCGCCCAGGTTGACGTAGGCAACGGAGAGACCCGAGTGGGCGATCTCGATGATTTCCTCGTTGTTCGGGTAACGCTCGAGGAGTTCCTTGTAGAGAGTCACCGCCTCATCGTTCTTGCCGTTTTGAAGCAGGATCGACCCGTAGAGACGATTGAAGGGGCCGTTCGAGGGATCGTTTTTGAGCACACCCTTGAAGAGGTCGACCGCCTCATCAAGTTTGCCGACCATGCTCAGCGACCACCCCAGGACGAACTGGGCCTCAGGATTGGCCGGTTCAAGCTTCAAGGCCTCGCGAAGGCTCTCAACCGCCCCGGCGAAGTTGTCGGCCCGGCGGCGATACTCCCCGAGCTGGGTGAGGGTTCGCGCATTCCGTTCCTCAGGGTACTTCGCCATCATTTGCTCGATGGTTTCCCCCGCCTCGCCATACTTGCGGAGGCCTTCGAGCGCGTGCGAGATCTCCCGATACAATTGGGGACTCGGGTCCTGCTTGAGCGTGAGACGAAGGATCGGGACCAGCTTATCGAGCTGGTTCGACTCGCTCGCGATGACGGCGAGGATGTCTAAGGCAGAGCGATCAATGCCCGGGGGTTCCGCGGAGAGCAGGGCCTTACCCGCGTCGAGCACCTCGCCCGCAAAACCAGGGTCGGCGATCACGGCCTTGATTTGCGGGGTGATCGCCTCGAATCCCCCTTCTTTCTTCCGAGCCTCGGTGAAGATCTTCAGCAGCTCCGCAGCTTTCTTCCGCTTGAGAAGCGATGTAGCCAGAGCGCTGTAGCCTTGCGGGGTCGGCTGAGCCTCGAGTAGCGACTTATAGAGCGCCTCGGCTTTGTCGCCTTGCCCCGACTCACGGTAGCGATCGGCCAGGGCATATTGGAGCGAGAGGTTCTTGGAGTCGAGCTTGGCGGCTTCTTCCAGCCTCGGCGTAATCTCACCCTCGCGTTTGAGCTGGGACAGGACCTTCGCAAGCAGTTCGTAACCGTCACTCCCTTGCGGCTGACGCTTGAGGAAGCGTTCGACGAGGCGAAGTGCCTGCTCGCCCTTGTCGGTCTTGAGCAAGGCTTGAGCGAGGTTGAGCGGAATCTGCGGGTGATCCTCATCATAGACAAGGCCGCGTTCGTAGGCACGAATGGCCAGATCCAGCCGATTGGCATCGTCGAAGACCTTGCCGAATTCGAGGTAGGCATCCGCCGGCTCGTCGCCCAGAATCAGAAGTTGCTCACGAAAGGAAAGGCGGTTGGCTTCTTTCTCGTCGAGCTCTTCGAGGAGCTTCGCGAACGCCTCCGCCGCCTGCTTGGTCCGGCCGAGTTTGGTGTCGAGCTTGCCGAGCTCATACTCGGCGAGTAGACGACCCGGCACGTGAGGACCGAGCTTGGGGTTGTCCAACACGCCCTTCAACATCGCCTCAGCGCCCATGAGGTCGCCATTGCGGGTGTAGTGGTTGATGAGCCGGCTGATGGTATCGGTGTCGCCCGGGTCTGCGTCGAGTACGCGACGGCTATAGCTCAGCGCCTGGTCGGTTCGTTTGAACAGGAAACAGAGGCGACTGAGACGGCGGAGCACCGGGACCGAATCGGGTTCCAGCTTCAGGGCCTCTTCGAGCAGCGCGATCGCGTCGGACCAGGCGCGCTGATCTTCGAGCGCCCGAGCGGTGCTGAAGTCGCGCAGCGCTTCGACTTGCCGCTGATCTTCCACGGTTCGAGGGGTAAGAGGCACGAACGCCTCGGGAACCTCATCACCGGGCAACCCGTAGAGGGCAGTCCCCTTGGGCGGGTTCGCCGCGGCGTCGACCGGTGGTGACTTCGGATCAGGAGGCGGATCGGCCCAGGCCGTGCATGCAACGAAGCCGAGTGCCACGACGATCCACGACAGGCCTGAGCTTCGCGGACGGATCGACCAGACCATGTTGAAGCCTCCTCCGCCTCACATCCGTCATCCGGGAAGCACTTCGCCCCCCTTCGGAGCGGGGTCGAAAAGGGAGCCGAGACGTCTCAAGGCCATCCCTCTTACGCGTTCCCCTACACCCGCTCCATACGGTAGTTATGTTATCACGGTCAGACGAGGTCTGCCAACCCCCGAACGTTCTCGGGGGCGCGGCGAACGTCGATGAGTGGCCCTGCCGGGGCATTCGTTGTTTCGGTGCCCCCAACCTGCCGTCGGTGGGTTCGCGACGGCAAACCGACCTGGAATTATTTGGAGCGTCCCGGCTTACCCTTGGCCGGCTTGGTCGCCGCCGGGTCAAGCGCGGGGGTTGGCTCGGCCGGGGCGGATTTGGCGGTGGAACCTTTGACGGCCTTGGTCTCGTCTTTGGCCGGCTTGGCGACAATGGAGGCCGCCTTGGGAGGATGCAGCGCGGTGGGGCAGACCTTTCGCAGATCGCAACGTGGGCAATCCGGGATTCCCTCGACGCACGTATCGTGGGCGAGTTCTTCAAGCAGGTCCGCGAATTCTACGCCTCGGTTCTTCGGCACGGCACGTTCGAGCAGGGCGCGTGTGGTCGCGGCATCGGTGCCGGGATCCACGACGCCCAGTCGTTCGAGTGCGCGGCGACTCGATTCGTCGACCGGGATTGCATGGCCCCCGAGCGACCCCTGGATCACGGTGGCCAATACGTAGTCCGACGCCAGGACTTCATATTCCTGAAGCACCTTGACCGATTCCTTGAGCGGCTTCTTGGCCAACGCCTCGAGCGTGAAGCTATAGGTCTTCTCGAAGAGTTGGCGGAGGAACCGTCGAACCCGATAAGCTCGGTCGTCTGCATTCGGGAAGCCGACCAGCGCGGCCTGGATTTCCTCGAGCGAGCTCACGCGGACTTCGTTCCAGTCGAAGAAGTCGTCTTTGAAGCGAGCGAGAGCCTGGGTGGCCTGTTCTCGCGACGTATCTTCGTGGCAGATTCCAAACACGACCGCTTCGAGAACCGTGAGCCGAGTCGAAGTTGACTCGGCTTTCGGCTTGTATCGCTTCTTTAGAATCGTGTGGATGTCGGTCAGGTACTGCGCTTTGCTTTGTGTAGCCATGGCGTACGTTTCGGTGCGCGATTGATTAAAGGATGGGAAAAGTGGGTCTTGCGGAGCCCAAGAGGGGGCACGAGCGGGTCGGGGCGTCCCAACGGCTCCGTTCAGGGATGATCGGGCCCCGAATCGCCTTCCGGCTCCGGTTCCGGTTCCGTTTCCGGTTCCGAATCCAGTTCCACTTCCGGTTCGTCGGACTCGGGTTTGCGGTCCGAGGCGATCGCAGTATCGATCAGTCGCGAGATTTCGATCGATTTTTTAACGCTTTCGTCGCGCTTGAAAAAGATGGCCGGGGTGAACCGGGTCTGGAGTCGTGCCGCGACGCGCGCTTGGATGAAGCCAGAGGCATGCTTCAGCCCGGACATCGAGCGATCCTGGTCGGCCGGACTGCCCATGATTGAGACGAGGATCGTGGCGTTGCGGAGATCGCGCGAGAGTTCGACGTTGATCACGGTGACCGAACTGACGCGCGGGTCCGCAACCTCGAAAAGGATTGCCGAAGATACGACCTCACGGATCGCCTCGGCCATTCGCAGGCTGCGGTGAGATGGCATGGAGTGTCAGACCTCTGTGATGACCTGGCTAAGAAGCTCGGCTCGAGGATAGGCGGCCACGGCATCGGCGACACGTTCGAGCGTCTCGCGGGTGTCGCGCCGGGTTCGACCGACGACGGCGACAATTAATAAGGCGTGCGCGGGGTCGTCGATGCGGCCATCCTCGGTGATCGAGACATTAAAATGCTGGCGCAATTTACTCATAATCGCCTGCATCCGCCGTCGCTTTTCCCGAAGTGATTCGCAGTTGCCGACTCGCAGTTCGAGGCGAAGCGTCGCCAGGGTCATGGGCCTGCCTCGGCTCGGCTTAAGCGATCACGACCCGGCGAGGAGACCCACCGTTGGCGGGTGGGTCTCCTCGAACGAGGCGTGAGCACTCGATCAAAGCGTGCGCCGGATCACGTCGATCCGATAGGCTTCGATCACGTCGTCGGTCTTAAGATCGTCGAAATTGGAGATCTTGATCCCGCACTCGAAGCCTTCGCGGACTTCCTTGACGTCGTCCTTGAAGCGTTTGAGGGCTTCAAGCGACCCCTTATAGATCTCGCGGCCCTCACGGATAATCCGTGCCTTGGCCGCGCGCTCGATGCTTCCCTGGGTCACGAAGCAACCGGCGACGGTGCCCACCTTGGAGATCTTGAAGGCTTGTCGGACCACGGCACGGCCGAGGTGGACCTCCTTGATCTCGGGGACGAGCAACCCTTCGACGGCCTTCTTGATCTCGTCAGTCACCTGGTAAATGATGTCGTACCGGCGAATGTCGATCTTCTTCTCGTCGGCCAGAGTGACCGCGCGGTCTTCTGGGGCGACGCGGAAGCCGATCACGATCGCCTGTGAGGCATCGGCCAGGAGAATGTCGCTCTCGCTGATCCCGCCGACCCCCTTGAGGAGGACGCGGATCGGAACCTCGGGATTCTCCAGTTTCTCGAGCTCCTTGATGAGGGCTTCGAGCGATCCCTGGACGTCGGTCTTGAGGATGAGGTTGAGGCTCTTGAGCTTCTGCTCGGCCATCTTGCTGTACAGGTTTTCCAGCGTGACGGCCTGGCGTTCGCCCAGCGCGACCCCTCGGGTGCGGAGCCGGCGGGTCTCGGCGATCTCGCGAGCTCGCGAGACATCCTCGACGACACCGAACTTCTCGCCCGCGGTCGGTACTTCATCCAGCCCCGAGACCTCGACCGGCATCGACGGCCCGGCCTCGGTCACGGAATTTCCCTTGTCGTCGAACAGGGCGCGGACCCGGCCGAAGCCGTCGCCGCAGACCATGACATCGCCAACCTTGAGCGTTCCATCCTGAACCAGGACGGTCGCCACCACACCTCGCCCTTCGGAGATCGAGGCTTCAAGGCAGGTGCCCGTCGCCGGTCGCGATGGGGTGGCCATCATCTCACAGCGGAGTTCGGCAACGATCCCGAGCATTTCGAGCAGTTCGGGGATCCCTTGCCCGGTCACCGCCGAGGTCTTCACGACGGGGGTATCACCGCCGTACTCTTCGGGAGCCAGGTCCTGTTGCGAAAGCTCGCCGTAAATCTTGTTGAGGTTGACGTTGGGCAGGTCGATCTTGTTCAGGGCGATCACGATCGGCACGTCGGCCGCCTTGGCGTGGGCGATCGCTTCTTGCGTTTGCGGCATGACGCCGTCGTCGGCGGCGACCACCAAGACGACGATGTCGGTCACGTTCGCACCGCGAGCACGCATCGCGGTAAACGCCTCGTGGCCCGGGGTGTCGACGAAGGTCAGCATCTTCCCTTCGTGCTCGACCTGGTAGGCACCGATGTGCTGCGTGATACCACCGCTCTCGCCCGAAACCACGTTCGACTTCCGGATTCGGTCCAAAAGCGACGTCTTACCGTGGTCGACGTGGCCGAGAATCGTGATGACCGGAGGTCGCGGAACCTGGTTGAGCGTTTCGGCTTCGTCCGGCTCCCAGGCCTCGAGCAGGTCGTCCTCGGCGGTCCGCTCGTGAATCACCTCGAGCTCGACGCCAAACTCCATGGCGAGCATGACGGCCGATTCTTCTTCGAGGTTCGCGTTAATGTTGACCTGCAGCCCCATGCTATTCATCATCCGCTTGATGAGGTCATTCGCGCGGATGCCGATGGCTTCGGAGAGACTGCGGACGTTAATCGGCGGCTCGATCTGCGCGTGACTCTTGCGGGAAGGCGCGACTGCGGCGCGGTGACCGCCCCGAGATCCCTTCCGACCGCCACGCGAACGGCGCCCGTCGTCATCGGTCTCATTGAGGAGGGTCGCGGCGGGCATGGGTGAAGTCACCCGCCGTTCGGTGGCCCGCTCATTGCGCTTGGCGCGTCGACCCGCGCGATCGGCGGGAGTGCCCAGGCGAGCTGCCCCGGGTTTCCCCTTACGATCCTCATCCTCTTCGGACGCCGGCACAACCGGTGCGGAACCGGGCGCGATCGGCGCTCCCGTCGCGGGGCGACGGAGCAGGGGGTTGGCTCCAGGAACGCCGGGGCGAGGGGCACCGGGTCCACCCGGCGCACCCGCAGGTCGACCGGACAGGCCGGGACGAGCGCCAGGCGCTCCACCAGGCCGCGAACCGGGACCGCCCGGCGCCTGAGTGCCGAGTTGCCCCGACCTCATCATCGCCATCAACTCTTCGGGCGTGTACCGTTTCTCAGGGCGCTGGGTTTTCACTTCAGGCCCACCACCGCCGGGTCGGGGCGGAGCGGGACGTCGGGGCGGCGGCTGCGCGGTTTGCGACGCCACCGGCGGCAACGGACGCCGCGGTCCCAAAGGCGCATCGCGACGGGGGCCGCCTCCGCCTTGTTGCCCCGAGCTACTCTCGTCGGATCGCCGCGGCGGAGCCTGCTGTTGCTGCTGGGAGGCGCCGAGCCGCTGGATCGGCTGTCTGACACCTGCCGGTGAGACGTAGTCGCCGCGCTTCAAGGGCGGAGGCGTGCTGGGGTTGGGCCGATAGTCGGGCGGAGGCGAAGGCGGCCCTTGGGGTCGAGGCGCCGCGCCCGTGGGGCTTCCCCGGTGCGGCGTGTGGCCGGAAAGCGGCCCCGAACCCGACCGGGGCGGCGAGGTCAGACCGCTCGTACGCGTCGGCGGCGCACTCGGAGCCGACGGTGCACCGGCGGCCGGCGGCGCGCTCAGACCCGAGGGCGCATTGGCGGCGGACGCCGCGGGTGCACTGGGGGCCGACGCCGTCGCGACCGGCGGAGTCGCCACGGGTGCGGGGCGCGGTGCGGCGGCGAGAGGCTGCGAGGGGGCCGGTGAGGCCGCGGGAGCCGGGCGGTCGCTGGGTGCCGACGGGAGAGCGGCCGAAGGACTCGGGGTCGTCCGGGTCGGCGGTGGGGCTGTCGCGCTGATGGCGGGCGTCTCCGAGGTAATGGGACGAGGCGAAGGCTGGGCGGGGGAACTTCCGTAGCAGGGGCTGAGGCCGAAGAGGTCGAGCCGTGCATCAGTTGCCTAATCTGGTCGACCGCCGACGGGTCCAAGCTTGCCAGGGCGCTGAGCTTGACATCAAGACCCCATCGCTGGATCCGGTCAAGCAACTCCTGGCTCTTGAGACCCAATTCCTTCGCCAACTCATGGACACGCGTGGACAACGGCAACTCCTCCTGGGTGGGGCCTCGGCCCACATTGAGCCGGACCAGCCCGATCGTTCAAGGGTGATTCCACGCCTTGCCGACCGCTCCCCAGGCTGAGGCCATTTAGGGCGGAGGGTCGACAAGGTCGAAACGCGGTGGCAGGCCCATGGGGGGCCTCATGGTTTGTGCATATCCGACTCGCGTCCCTCGACTTCATCAGTCGAGATAGGTTCCAGGGGGGGCGTCGGGGGGACATCCCGCTCCGCGCCGGCCTCATCGGCCTCGATCTCTTCGGGCGGTGCGCCCTCTTCTACCGCTTCGGTCACGATCCGAACGGTCTCATTCTGATCGGCATCACTCGGTGGCGCGGTAATCTCTCGGCCAACCTGGTCCGTCGAGCCTTCCGACGCCAGGGCCAGGTCGCGGATCTCATCCGACTCTGACGATACTGTCAAGTCCGACTCGTCGCCGTCGTCGCTCTCGTCCTCATTCGCAGCCAGCGAATCTTCCTCACCCACGGTCGCCGTCCCACCGACCGACTCCGACTCGCCGAACAAGTCGTCAAGGGTCGGCCGAACCGTCCGGCCCGCCGCGCCATCCATGCTCACCGGGTCCGCGCTACTCGGTTCGGCGGCGGCCGGTGCCTGGGTCGCCGATGCCGATGCTGCCGATGCGGAGGCCGGCGTGCGCGCTCCCTTGCGTCGCGGCATCTCGTCGGCCTGCGCTTCGGCGAGCGTCTCCGCTTGCGAGACGATCTCCATGGTCTGTTCTTCGGTGAGACCTTCAATCGTGTTCACGAGGTCGTCGATTTCCATGACCGAGAGATCGTCGTAGCTGAGGATCCCTTGCTCGACCAGCTTCTCGGCCAGGTCAGTATCGACTCCATCAATCTTCGTGAACGCGCCCACCGCTTTCTCGATCAGCTCATCGAGTTCCTCGGAGGTCATGATCTCGATGTCCCAGCCCACCAGCTTCGAGGCCAAGCGGACATTCTGGCCGCGGCGACCGATCGCCAGCGAGAGCTGATCTTCGCGAACCAGGACGATGGCCCGTCCCAGGAGCTGGCAGAGCATGACCTCGTCGATCTCAGCCGGCTGAAGTGCATTCGGGATGAGCACTTGGAGCGATTCGTTCCATCGTACGATGTCGATCCGCTCACCGCCGAGCTCGTCGACGATGTTCTTGATTCGTGTACCCCGGACGCCAACGCAGGCGCCCACCGCGTCGACCTTGGAGTCGATCGAAGTGACCGCGACTTTCGAGCGATAACCGGCTTCCCGCGCCAGGGCGCGGATGCTGATGATCTGGTCGGCGATTTCGGGGATTTCCAACTCGAAGAGGCGACGCACGAAGTCAGGGTGGGTCCGGCTGAGGATGATCTTGACCCGCTGCCCCATCTTCCGAACGTCGAGGATGACGCCGCGGATCCGTTCGTTGGGGTGGTGACTTTCGCCCGGAATCTGCTCGCTACGTGGGAGCAAGGCGTCGGTCTTACCCAGGTTGACCGTGACGGCCCCCCCCTCGAAGCGTTGCACGGTCCCCGTAATCAGGTCACCGCGCTGATCCTCGAATTCCTCGAACAGGCTATCCCGTTCGGCCTCGCGGATCTTCTGGATGATGACCTGCTTGGCGGTCTGGGCGGCGATCCGCCCCAGTTCCGCCGGGTCCATCCGAGCGCCATCTTTGGTGGCCTCGATTTGGCCGGAGTCAGGATTGATATTAACGACGATTTCGGCCGCTTCGGGATAATGCTTCTTCGCCGCAGTGGCGAGCGCTGACTGAATCCCCTCGAAAAGAATATCCTTGGAGATATTTTTTTCTCGGTGGATGCTATCCACGATGCGAACCAGGTCGACGCTCATTCGATGACTCCGAGGCGTGCCGGGACTAGGGGGAAGCAGAGCAATACCAAAACCGCGCCCCAAGGAGGCGTGGTTCGGATTCATGCCACAGCGTGCCGACCCTGGGCAACGCCTCCTTGGACGACTCTGTATCCGCTCGCCATCGGGGAAGACCCGAGGCGAAAGTGACACAGCGTACCACCGTCAGCGGATCCTTATCCGCCTACGGCTCCAAGAGTTTAATCTAACAGGCGGTTGACAGCACTGTCAAGCGGCCGAACAATTGATCCGAATCACGGTAAGGTGAGGGTTCGTAGATGCTATCCGCGCTCGATCATGACGATCTCCGTTCGGCTCTTGAGGCTGCCGGCTGGCGTTGCACCACGCAACGGTTGGCGGTCTACGACCATCTGAGCTGCGCAGACCATCACCCGACCGCGGAAGAGGTTTACCAGGGGGTGCGGCTGATCATTCCCAAGATCAGTCTGGCGACGGTTTATAAAGCCCTCGAGGCACTCGTCGCCAGCGGGGTCGCAACCAAGCTGACCGCCGGCGATGGGTCAGCCCGCTACGATGGCCGGAGCGACCATCACTACCATCTCCGCTGTCTCCGCTCGGGTTCGGTTCACGACTTGCCGACCCCGTTCGACCCCGACCTGATCGCGAAGCTTGACCCTGCTCTCATGCAAACACTTCGGCAGCAAGGATTTCAGGTGACGGGATATCGGCTTGAGCTGGTGGGCTTCTACGATCGGGAACCGGTGATCGCGACGGGTGAACAGGGGTCGTCCGACCAATGAACTCCGGGATTAGCGAACGGCCCGAGTTGGTTGACACCCACGCCCATCTCGACGATCAACGGCTTCGCGACGATTTGCCGGCCGTCTTGGAGCGGGCACGCACCGCAGGGGTCCGCCAGATCGTGGCGATCGGGACCACCGCGAACGACAGCGAATCGGTCGCCCAAATCGCTCGCGAGCATGCGGGGGTATTTGCCGCGGTCGGGATTCACCCGAACGACGCGTCGGAAGCGACTCCGACGGACTGGCAACGCGTCCTGGCGTTGCTCGAGGAGCCGAACGTCGTCGCACTCGGTGAGACTGGGCTCGACCGCCATTGGGACCGTACCCCGTTCCCTCTGCAACAAGAATGGTTCCAGCGCCACCTCGAACTGGGGCGTCAAACCGGCCTTCCCCTGGTCATCCATTGCCGGGAAAGTCAGCAAGACTTGATCGCGCAACTGACCCAGTTCCAGGCCCCGGTGCACGGGGTTTTACATTCGTTCACCGGGTCATGGGACGACGCACAAGCCTTTCTCGACCTGGGACTTCACGTTTCGTTCGCGGGCATGGTGACTTTTACCAATCGCACCCTGGATTCGCTACGTGAGGTGGCTGCTCGGGTGCCCCTCGATCGTCTGCTCGTCGAGACCGACAGCCCCTATCTGAGCCCCCACCCCCATCGTGGCGTTTCCAACGAACCGGCGCGCGTGACGTTCACTGCGGAACGGCTGGCGCAAGTTCGTGCCCTCCCGCTTGCCGACCTTGCCCAAATCACGACGGCCAACGCCCGTCGCCTCTTCAATTTGCCCGCCGAGCAAATGCTTTGACCGAACCTTCACCGGATTCTCGTCTCTCTAAAAGGAAGAGGGAGGTTCGCCGTCACAAATCAACGTGGGCGGCGAATTGAACTTCGACTCCGCGGCTTGGCCCACCGGATCGTGGCCGAATCCGGATTGGCGACAGAGCCGCTGAGAACCTTCGCCCGGGAAGTCACGTATGAACTTTCACTTGGCCCGAAGTTTGCTTGACAACCTAGTCGACCACCGTGATTCACTCGGGTTATTGAACAGTCTCTCAGAGGTTGATCGTCATGGAATCGATTTTGGACCTGAAAGCGATCCTCGTTTTGGCGCCGATCTTCGGTCTCTTGGTGGTTGGGCTCGTGATTGCCTTACGAAGTGGAGTTGCGAGCCTGTCGACCCATCAGGGGGTGGAGCGCCTTGCCTGCAATCTTTCCCAGTTGCTGCTTCGCATGGCGGGTTATGCCGTGGGATTATTCATGCTCCAGCGCTTGATTGGGGCACCCTTTTTGAAATTTTGACCGTCCGCAGATTTCACAAACCGACCCGATATCAACCGGCCCGCGCCATCGATCCTCGATGGCGCGGGCCGGTTGATTTGACAGAAAGCTCGCGGTTTGCAAATCGTGCGTCCGATCAAACGCCTCGGGCCGCGGGATGCCAGAGGATCTTGTGCTGCTGAAGCTGCAGTCGGATCGGCAGCTGGGTCTCGAGTATCCAGGCGGCCAACTCAGTCGGATCGACTTTTCCAAAGCAGCCACTGAAGAGCACGGGGCATCGCTCGGTCAGGCGATGGGCCCGCGTCTGTGCGACGGCCCACTCAAAATCGGCACGATCGCAGAGCACGAACTTGATCTCATCGGTAGGCTTGACGAGCGCGAGGTTGCTCCAGAGATTCGCGTGCTCCTCGCCTGAGCCCGGGGTTTTCAGGTCGAGAATCACATGGACCCGGCGATCGACCGGCCCAATATCCAGCGAACCGCTGGTTTCGAGGAGCACCGTACGGCCGGCGTCGGCCAGCCGGGTCATCAACGGGAAGACCTCGGGCTGGAGAAGTGGTTCACCCCCGGTGAGCTCGACGAGCGGGTCGCCGAGTGCCAAGGTTCGTTCCACAACTTCGTCGAGCGAAAGGAGATTCCCTTCAGTAAATGCGTGGGGCGTGTCGCAATAGACGCAGCGCAGGTTGCACGCCGTCAATCGGATGAACACGCAAGGCAACCCGGTAAAGGTGCTCTCGCCCTGGAGACTTCGATAGATCTCATGGATCACGAGCGACCCCGCCGGCTTCCCTTGAAGCGGACGGAGCCGCTGGGGATGGAGGGCAACCGACGGGGCAGCCGTCACAGGTCCCGCCGGCGTCACGGGAATCGAGGTGTCATTGATGGTGACAAGAGTGCGCGACATTTTCCCTCTTCGGTGCGGTAATCTTCAGAACCAGAAAAATAAAAGGGAACCCTGCGCTCGGCTCCCTGCAAGTGCATTGATTCTCGGGCGGAGCCGATCGCTCAAGGGTGCTTGACGAGCCGGTTGACTCGTGTCGCCTCGGACTTGATGAAGTCGGTGTCGAGGAACGGATCGGCCGAAATCCGCTGGAATCGGACCATCCCTTTGGCGTCGATCAGGAAGGTGCCGTGAAGCGGCTGTCCCTCGAAGTCGTCGAACGCGCGGTAGGCCTTGAAGATCTCCAGTTGAGCGTCGGACAACATCGGCATGGCAAACTTAATCTTGTCGGGATTGTTCTTGAGTTCGCGAGTGGCCTCGAGATCATCGGTGCTCACCGCGACCACTTCGGTATTCAGCGCCTTGAGGGCGTCGAGCTCCTTGCCGAAGGTCTGAAGCTGTTGCATGCAGTGGGCGCACTTGCCCCCGAGAAAGAGCAGCAGAACGACGTTCTTGCCCTTCCGGTCAGCGAGGCTCCAGTCGATCTTCTCGGTGTCGGGCCGTGAGAACGGTTCGGCGGGGAAGGGAGCCCAGGTCAGAGGACCGAGCGTCGTGAGATCGATCCGACTTGCGGTCGCATCGTCGGTCACCGGCTCCGGTGTGACCGCCGCGGACCAGTCCTTATCGGCCTTCCAACCGGTCAGGATCCGCTCCAGGTGCTGGAAGACGGGAAGATCTCGGTCCGCGTTTTTGACCAGGGGCTCAAGTTTGCGATAGGCCTCTTTCGCCTCCTTGTCCTTCCCCACCGTGTGGAGGATGACCACCTGGGCGGCCAACGGAGGGACCTGGTCCGGCTGCTTCTCCACGGCCGTCTTCGCAACACTCTCGGCAAAGCCGAAATTTCGGGCGGTGAGATGAGCGCGGGCCAGCGCCTCGGTGCGCATCGGCGTTGCCTTGGTGAACTGATCGAAGGCCGCGCCAATGTCGCCCTTGGCGAGGAGCTGGTAGCCTTCCAATTCCGCCAAAGCCAATTGAGTAGAGGAGGGGACAGGCGGAGCAGGAGGGACTGGAGGAGCAGGAGGAGTGGTGCCTACCGGCCTCGTGGTCGGCTTGGACTCTTCGACAATCAAGGCTTTCAGGACGTCAATCTGCTCGGCGAGCTTCGCGGCGTTGCCCTTGGCGGCGTAGGCGAGGCCCAAGGTATACGCCTTCTCCTTGCGTTCGACATTCACGTCCGACCAGTCGAGTGCCTCTGACTCGGTCGCGACGATCAGGTCGTCCCAAAGCTCGTAGCGACAGAGGAGCTCTGCCCAGCGGGCGCGTCCGCTCCGTTGTGGCGATCCCCCGTCTTTCTTACCGTTCTTGATCGGATCTCGCGGCTGATCCACCAGGTTGCGCGCGACCTTGATGGCGTCGCGGACCCTGCCAACATGGCTCAGACTGGTCGCAAGCCACTGGTTGTTATGTGCGTAATTATGGATTTCAAACGGCATGGTCCGTTCACGGAACATGGACGCGTGATCGACGCGGGCCGATCCTTCTTGTTGATAGGCGGCATCGGCGTAGCGTTTCAATCCGGTGTAAGTATGGCCGGGCATGTGCCAGGCGTGGGCGATACCGGGCGCGGTACGGGCGAACAGGCCGGCCGATTTCTCGGCTCGGGCGGGTTTCACTCCGTCCCAAAGGTGGATGCGATAGTGGTGCACGCCCGGGTGCATCGGCTCGACCTGGAGCACGGTGTCGAGCACGGTATCAACGGCCTGGCGACTGCCGATGCCGTCGCTCGACGCGTTTTGCCAGGTCAGCATGGCCAACCAAGCGCGGGCGTCGAGGTCATCGGGAAACTCCTGGACGATCGTTTCCAGCCCGAGCAGATGATTCCGCTTTCGGGCTTTGGAGTCGCCCCCGTCCTTATAAAGAGTCTCGAGCGCGTCGAGGTAGAGCGTCTCGCGCCGGGAAATCGTGGCGGTTCGTTTTCGCGCCTCTTTGACAAACTCTTTGGCACGACGATCATTGTTGACGTTGGACATGGCCATGCCCCAGTAGGCCATGGCGCAGGCAGGGTCGATCAAAGCGGCCTGGCGGAACGAGCGTTCTGATTCGTAGTAGTAAAACGAATGGAGTTGTGCCACCCCTTGATCAATAAAGGCCTGAGCCTCGGGCTTGGTGGTCGTGACGGGGAAGTGGATCTTGCCCATCCCCTCCATGAGGTGGGCCTGTTGTCTCGGCCCGTCGTTGAACGCCTCGCCGTGAAGCGAATGGCCGGCGGCCGGAACTGCCGGGTTCTTCTCGCTGGCCGACGCCGTGGGCTTGGTCGGTTCCTGAGCCGGAGCACCGGCTTGGGACGCGAGAACGAGGGCCAGGGCGACCGGGATCGCCTGGGCCTGGAGCAGAAGTCGCATCGGCAGTTCTCCGGTCTGTGGGGAGGATCGTCGAGGTCTTCAGTGCGACCGACGCGGCTCATCACCGCCTTCCCCATCATCCCCGATCCGCCATCGAATTGCGAGTCGTCATACCCCCGAGTCGGTCCTCCCAGGAAAGGCCCGAAATCGGTGCTACCTCATTGACACCCTCTGAAAGAATGCTCAACCTTAATGCACACAGCACCCGGCGATTCCGTGCACAAGGGGGAGCAAATGATCCGTAGGACGCTGATCTGGCTGCTCATGGCGATGGTGACGCTAGGGATCTTGACCGCGCCGAGTGAAGCCCAGCAACCGTACCGGCAACGTGATTCCATGGCGTCGAACTCACCTCGAGCGTCGTCGGCATCGCGAGGCAGCCTCGACCGATTCCAGCCGTACACCTCATCGAGTCGCAACGCGCGGACGGCGACGAGCTATCGGAGCGACCCCAAGCCGGTCCGCCCCGAAGTGACTCGCACGAATTATTACTCCCAACGTCGGGACTACTTCCCGGGGCTCCGGACGGGCCAAGGTCCTAACCAAAATCGCTCGCAACACGGGCATTGCGTCCCCAGTCGGTCCGCCCTGCTTTTACGCTAATGAGTGGAATTGTAAGGAGTGGGACGGACGTTCCTTGAATTGTCCGCCCGCGTGCTCCCGGTGCCACGGGTTGGACACAACCCGTGGGCCCAAGCCCCGAATTTAGCTCACGGGTTGTGTCCAAACCCGCGGCATGGGCAGGGCCGCGGCAATCCGATCTCGGCGGACTTGCGGTCAGTCGGCCGGGTAGCCCCATTCTTCGAAACTCTTCGCCCAGGACGTCTGGATCCGTCGTCGAAGCGATACGGGGAGGTTGGGGTATTCGTTCTTGCGATAGTTCGCCAACGAGCCGACGTACTCTTCGAGGCGGGGGAGCACGGCGTCGAAATCCGCGAGGCCAAGCCGTTCGTAGGCCCCGCGAATCTGGCCGACAGGATCGTTCTCGAGGTCTTCAAAGGCCAATTCGTGGAGGCGATCCGCGGGGATCAGGTCGCGCTCCTCAAAATAGGCGTCGTACATGAGCTGGTAACGACGCAGGACCGCCTCATCGGGATCGTCGGTTCCCGGTCGCTGGAATCGGAGCGATTGGGTCAGCACCCGGTTCAGATGCTTCGTCGACTGGAACACGGTGTAAGGGTTGCGACTGATGTGCAGGAACCGCGCCTCGGGGAAGAGTTCGAGGAGCAGCTTGATCCGGCACGTGTGCGGCGGCGACTTCAGCAGCATTGGTCGGTCGTGCCGCAAGGTCAGCTTCTTGAGGAACATGACCAGCTCATTCTTCCAGCGGGTCACATCCGCTTCCGATGCGTCACGAAACGTGAGGAACCGCTCGTAGTGCTCCTGGTTCCGCGGGAACGCCCAGGCCATGTAGAGCGAGCGGAGCGATGCCGTGCACGTTGCGAACTCATCCTCGTTGGGCATTTGAAGCCCCTGCGCAACGTTGTCGAAGCTTCGCGTCTGGGGGACCAAGGGGCGAACGAGGTTCGTCCGTGCATCCTCCGTGCAGAGAAAGGTGTGGGGAAAGAAGGCCTGGTAAAGATTCGGATAAGCAAAATGGTCGTCGAGCGCTAACAGGTTGTGAAGCAGGGTCGTCCCACTCCGCCAGTGCCCGAGAATGAAAAGAGGGGGTTTGACAGTGACCTGACTGAGCGCTGCGCCGAATTGCCGATCTTCCCGATTCTTGTAGTACGAGTTCAGTAGGCTGCCGACGGTCAAGATCGCCGCGCGAGGGCAACGGGGCAAGTCGATGGCAAAGCGGTTCTCCCGCAAGGTTTGCCACCAATCACCGAACGTCACGCCGCAGAGATTCGTGAAGAGCGTCTTGTACAGCCAGATACGAACCGTTTCCGACGTCTGCGAGACCGCCTTGGGCGTCTCGTTTGCGACCATAGTTGCCACGTGCATCCCCCGGACGGACTGGCTCGAACCTGTACTTCTGTCACGTGCCCCCGTCATCCATCGACGCGGCTTCCTGCCTTCTATTGTGCATGACTGGCGCCAAACGTCAAAGTCGAGTTAAACCTCCTGCCCGCTGGTCCTCTCTTGGTTGAGTTCCCATGGGCTCGAAGTCGACTACAGGAGAAGGGAAGTCGGGAGCCGGGCTGGTCGTTCCCCCTGGCCTGGGTTCGTAACGAGCGGCTATGATGACTTACCCTCTGAAGAGCGGATGAAAAGGCACTTGTCGTGGTGGGTGAGCGATGCTCGATTCGGAACGCCCCCTGGTCGGGGTAGTGATGGGAAGTCGGTCGGATTGGGAGACCATGAGGCAGGCGGGGGACGTACTCACCGAACTCGGTATTCCCTTCGAAGCCAAGGTTGTCTCGGCTCATCGAACTCCAGAACGGCTCTTTCAGTACGGCCGTGAAGCCGAAGGGCGGGGTCTGGAATTGATTATCGCCGGCGCGGGGGGGGCCGCTCACCTGCCTGGAATGTTGGCGGCCGTCTCGGTCTTACCGATCCTCGGTGTGCCCGTCGAAAGCAAAGTCCTGCGCGGGGTCGATTCACTGCTCTCGATCGTTCAGATGCCGCGCGGGATCCCCGTGGGGACGCTGGCGATCGGCGCGGCCGGTGCCGCCAACGCCGCGCTCTTGGCGGCGGCCATCCTCGGCGGAAAGTATCCCGAGATCCGTCAATCGCTGGTCCGGTTCCGCGAGGCGCAAACCGAGGCCGTCGGAGAGTCCCCGTTATGAGCCCCGGCCTTCACGATCCCCTTGATCCTCCCGCCTCTCTCGGTGTGATCGGCGGCGGCCAACTCGGCCGGATGTTCATCCAGGCGGCCCAGCGCATGGGATACCGCGCGGGGGTTCTGGCAACGCGCGAGGATGAACCCGCAGTGCAGGTGGCGGACTGGGCGGTGATCGCCCCCTCCGATCAACTTTCCGCGCTGCGATCGTTTGCCGACCAGGCCGAAGCGATCACCGTCGAATTTGAAAACGTCTCGGCCTCCGCGCTCCGCTGGCTCGCTCGGACGCGGCCCGTCCGGCCCGGTTGGAAGACCGTCTGGGTCAGTCAAAATCGACTTCGCGAGAAGTCGTTTCTGACGCGACACAAGATCCCGCATGCCCCTTGGCGGCCGGTCCGCGACGTGGCCGAGCTCGAGTTGGCGATCCGGGCGGTCGGTCTCCCACTCATCCTCAAGACCGCCTCGTCCGGATACGATGGCAAAGGGCAAGTTCGGGTCGAACGCGCTGAGGACGCTCGCTCCGCCTGGTCGAGCCTGGGACAAGTGGCTTGCGTGGCCGAGGGTTGGGTCGACTTTCAGTCGGAGATTTCGGTCGTCGTGGCACGAGGCGCCGATGGAGCGGCCGAGTCGTTCCCGGTGGGACTCAACCGGCACCAAAGTCACATCCTCGACGCAACCGTGATGCCCGCCCCCGTCGGTCCCATCGTGACGCTGGAGGCGCAGACGCTCGCGCTCTCGGTTGCCCAGGCGTTGGAGACGGTCGGGGTATTGACGGTCGAGTTCTTCGTGACATCGGCGGGGGGCCTGCTCGTGAATGAGCTCGCTCCCAGACCGCATAACTCGGGCCATCTGACGATTGAAGCCGCGACCACCAGCCAGTTCGAACAGCAAGTCCGGGCACTCTCCGGCCTTCCGCTGGGGGCATCCGACCTCATCAGGCCGGCCGCGATGGTGAACTTGCTCGGCGATCTCTGGGCTGAGGGGGAGCCCGATTGGCAAGCGGCGCTCCGGTCCGACCCGGGGGTAAAGCTTCATCTCTATGGAAAGAAAGGGGCTTCACCGGGTCGCAAGATGGGGCACCTGACCGTCCTCGATCCCGATCCCGAGATGGCCTTGTGCCGGGTTCAGGCGGCACGCCGAGCGCTCACCGCCCGTCACCCCGTCGGGACCTCTTGAACCACGGGTCCACGCACCGGACCCTTGGGAAAATCGTCCGCGTCTGACACGTTACCCTCGCCACGTCAAGGTTCTCTGATTTGGCAAGATTGCGGGCTACAATGCCTGCCGTTGGGGAGCGCGTGATCGACGGTTCGCCCGACTTGGGGTCGTGTCAAAGGCCCCGAATCCTCCTTTTTTTCACGACGATCGGAAATTGTCTAAAGTTTTTCCAACAGCCGATCGCATTGCCTTTGACGAAGAAGTGTTAAGCTGTTAGGGTGGATAGCGTCTAATGGAGTAGACCATCACGAACTCCGTGATGACGTATCGGAGGTCCATTATGGTTTTTGGGAGGTTTGTTTGATTCAACGTGCAGTTGAGGAGTCCATTCCCGGGTTTCAATCGATGGGGCTCAGCGCCCCGATGTTACGGGCCTTAAAAATGGTCCGTTATCATACTCCGTCGCCGATTCAGGCGGAATTGATACCTGAGGCCCTCGAAGGTCGCGACGTGATCGGCCAGGCCAAGACGGGCACTGGCAAAACCGCGGCATTCGGCATCCCGCTCATTGAGATGCTCGAAGCCCGCGGCAAGGGTCCCCAGGGGATTATCCTGGCGCCGACTCGCGAACTCGTCCAGCAGATCGTTGCCGAGTTGCAAACGCTCGCCGACGGTCAAGATGTTGTCATCTGTGGGATCTATGGCGGCGAGCCGATCGAAAAGCAGCTTCGCGCCTTACAGCGCGGCGTTGACCTGATCGTGGGAACTCCCGGCCGAGTGCTCGATCACATCGAGCGACGTACGCTCAACTTGGGCGAGATCTACCACGTCGTTCTCGATGAAGCGGACCGGATGCTAGATATTGGCTTCCGCCCCGACATCGAGCGAATCCTTCGCAAGGTCCCGAACCCGCATCAGACCTTGCTCCTGTCGGCGACCATCAGTCCTGATATTCGTAAACTTGCTCAGCGGTACATGTTTGAACCGGTCGAGCTCAACCTGTCACGGGATGAACCCTCGGTCGAGTCGATCAAACAGTACTACGTCACCGTCGAGCACGAACGGAAGTTCGACCTGCTCATTCATCTCCTCCAGCGCGACCGACCGCGTCAGTGCATCGTCTTCACCAGGACGAAGCGCGGGGCGGAACGACTCGCCGACCGTCTCCGCGGCCGGATCCCCGGGGTGGCAACCATTCATGGCGACCTCGCTCAGACCGTCCGTAATCGAGTGATGCTCGGTTTCCGCAACGGGACGATCCCCGTCCTTGTCGCGACCGACGTTGTGGGACGCGGTATCGATGTCAATGACATCAGCCACGTCATTAACTTCGATGTTCCTGACGATGCCGAAAACTATGTCCATCGGATCGGCCGTACGGGCCGGATGGGTAAAGACGGCCTCGCTTATATGTTCGTCTGCCCCGATCAGGGCGAGCCCCTGACCGCGATTGAGAATCTGATCAACAAGACGATCCCGACACTTCCTCTCGACGGGTTCGAAGCCTACCGGCGGCAGCCCAAACGGGAAACCGCTTTCAAAGAGATCTACAGCACCGCGGCGACCCGCTCTCCCTACGGTGCCGTGAGCTCTCGCAATAACGTCTGAGATGAAACGAACTGAGTTGAGATGAGATGAACGGCCGGACACGAAATCATGTCCGGATCAATGCTTCTGATTGCGTCTGCGTAAGTTGCCTTTGTCGGGATCTTGGAGAGGCAGTCTTTGACGGCCGAAACTCAAGGGTTTGCGGTCTCAGCTGCCTCTCTCGGTTTTTCGAACACCCGGCTTTCCGCCCCGTTCCCACCCTCCGCTCCACCTCGAGTTTGACCGAGAGCGTCGAACAGACGCTTCGCCTCTTCAAGTAATGCCGTGGTGGATGGCCCTTCGATCGCATATTGCGCCTGATCGCAGTGCGCGATGAGTCGTTCCGCGCGCGAGCCGAGTTCGTCGCTCCCCGTAGCCGAGGCGATCCCTTGGCGTGCTTCACCGGGCGTCAAGACGCCGCGTGGTCGCGAACAGGCGACGAACAGATACTCGCCCAGTCCTTCCGTGAGCCGCCGACCGGTCTCGGACGCCGTCAACGATCCGTCGAGGTCCCGCAGGAGCTGGGCCAGGTGGCGGAACGCAGCGTGCCGCGACCTCCGGAGTCGGTTGGAGCGTCTCAGGCCCAACCAAGTCCCCACGCTGGTAATAAGGACGAGCCCTCCAACCGTAGCCGCGACAAAGTTTCTCGGCCAGGTTGTATCCGACAGGGGCATCGGCACATATTTCAAGGTCGAGGGATCAAAACGGCGAACATCGACGACGCGCACGGCAACACTCGGCGAGACCTTCGTCATGTACCTCCGGAGCGTCGGGTCGAACGCGGTGATCGCCACGGGGGGGATGACGAGCTGCCCGGCGCGAGTCGGTCGGAGGCGATAGCGAAAGACCCGGGATGGAGGTTCGGCCACGGCCTCGACAGGTTCGGGCTCGATTCTCAAGCCAGGCGAAAGCTCGGGGTGTCGGCCGATTGCGGGCGGTTGAGTCATCCCCAGCGCCGCGGGTCCGGTCACGCGGATCCGGAAATCCAACACCTGACCGATTGGGATGCTCGAAGGACTGACTTCGGCCGTTACCTCGAAGGGTCCAACCCCTCCGAGAAATGAGTCCGGCCGACCCGACTGGGGAACATTTTCAATGGGTACGCTGATGGGTTCGCTCTTACCCATCCGGTCTCCCAGTCGAACCGATATCGCGGGGATCTTGAGCACTCCGGCGCGGCGGGGAACAACCCGGTATCGCGAGATGAACTGGTTCCTCTCAAACACGAGACTGCCGATCCCGCTGGAGCTCACCTGTTTTAAATCCGTCCCGAGTGGAGTGACATCAGCGTCCACGATCTTGGGGGGGATCACCGTGGGCCGTTCTCCCTGGGCAATCACGCTGACTTGCAGAGTGATCGATTGCCTCACGTAGTAGGGCGCTCGGGAAAGCTGAGCCCGGACGCGGAGCGGCTGGGATGGCTCCCCTCGAGCCATTCCGCAAAGCGATCCCACCAGGACAAAAAGCCGAACCACCCGCCGTTTTTGAGGTAAGCGAGACCAGGACACCGGGACCAACTCCTTGGCATGTTTAGCGACGATCCCCATCACCAGTCCATTCGTTGATCATCGATGGGGGGAAGCGTTTCATCGGGTCTTCGGTCGCGGGCCTCCCGGATGTTTTTCAGAGCGGTGTTAAGCCGTCCTTCGGGCGAGCCCGCACTCGGGGGTGATGTGCCAGTTCCTCCAGGGCTTTGCTTCCCTGACGGGCGGCGCGGCCCGGGTTGACTGCCATCGGCCGGGTTCGGGTTATCGGCCTCGGATTGGTCCCGCGTTTGAGCTTCTCCCCCGTCGGGCTTGGACGATTGGGGACGTTTGGCATCCGAGGTTTGATCGTCATTGGAATCCGAGGGATTCGAGGGCGGTTTGGCTTGCTCCTCGGCATACTGTCGGTTGACCGCGGCATCGAGCCGGATGGCGTTCATCACTCTTCCGCGCGCCGTTGATGCCAGGCAATCATCGTAGTGACCGAGCGCGGCGGTCAGATCGCCCAAGGCGAGCGCCGTATTGCCCAAGGCATAGTCGATTTTGGTCCTGAGTGCGGCATCCGCCCGTTCACGAGCTTCACGGTACCGCACGATCGCGTCGGAATAGCGCTGGAGGCGATACAAGGCCGCGGCGGCGTTATACCGAGGCACGGCCGCACGAGGGTCGAGCGCGATCGCACGTTCAAATGCAGTGAGCGCCTCGCCATACTGGCCCGCGGCATACGCGGAACGGCCGTGCGCGATCCGAGCGGCGGCCGAATCGCGGTCCCCCCCGCGCCCAGCAGAGGAGCGAGAAGTCCAAGGAGGAGGATCCAACGCCGTGACCGGAGCCATCGCCCTCGGCTCGGCCACGATCCCCAGAGACCCA
Organism: Singulisphaera sp. GP187; assembly: GCF_900129635.1. GTDB lineage: Bacteria > Planctomycetota > Planctomycetia > Isosphaerales > Isosphaeraceae > Singulisphaera. Next base: position 1,795,239 of record NZ_FSRB01000001.1, read on the forward strand.
ACACCAGGGCGGTTGCGACGAAGATCGGAAACCGCTCACTCTTTTCCGAAGGACGAATCGCGTCCCGCTTCTGGCGGGCGACCGGGGCAATTCGGTTTTGAAAGAGCGGACCAAGGTCGACCGCCGCCAGTCCGAGCGGAAGGAACGCCCCCCCCGTCTCATGCGCGAGTGACTCGAACGCCCGGTCTTCACGCTTGGAGAGGACCGGCGAACCGCGATAGGTCAGGGAGGCCGACCCGCGGCCGGACGGGACCGCGTGCCCTTGCGCCGGGTCGCCGATGGCAATCGAGTGAACGACGATCCCGGCCAGGCGCAAATCCTCAAGGGAAGCGGTCCAGGTTCCCGCGTGATCCTCACCGTCGGAGAAAAGGATGATCGTCCTCCCTTCGGCACGTTCCTGGTCTCCGAACGCGTCGATGGCCACTTCAAGACCCGCGCCCAGATCGGTGCCGCCCGGTTGAACATCGCCCGGTCGAAGTTCCCGGAGTGACTCTGCGGCCGCTCCGAGGTTCTCGGTCAGGGGACAACGAAGCCGACCGCGCCCGGCGAAGGCCACCACCGCGGCGCGGTTGCCAGGGTCTTCACCGAGTGCCTGGATCAGGCTTTCGGCCGTTTCAATCGCCACGCCCAGCCGGTTGGGCACGGCATCCTCGGCCCCCATGCTTCGGCTCGTATCCACCAAAAAGACGATGTCGTGCCCTGGAGAGAGCGGCGGAATCGCCCCCCGCCCCCACCTCGGCTGCGCAACCGCCAGAATGAGGCAGAAGATCGCCGCGAGCCAGCCCAGGGAACCGTCACGCCGGAGCCGGCTGCCTTGACCCAACAACACCCAGTCCCGTCTCCGCCGAAGCAATCCTCGCACCACCCAGGCGAAGAGTAGTGGAAGCGCGACAAGGAGCCAGAGCGACTGAGGTTGAGCGAAGACTTCCATGAATTGGTGAATCGCGGGGGGAAAAGGGTTCGATTACTGAAGACATGAATCGTGAACTTGTTTAAAAAACGATGCTTAGTATCGCTTGCTCGACTTCGGTCAGGGGAGCCGCCGCCATCGTCCGGAGGAGAGCAGCCGGTCGATCGCCAGGAGCGCGAGCGCCGCGATGACCCAGGGTCGGTACTCCTCACGATAACGGGTTCGGATCTCACCTTGAACAGGGCTTTTTTCCAGGACATCGATCGTCTGAAATACGTGGGCAAGTTCGCGTGCGTTGGCCGCTTCGAACGCACGGCCGCCGCCCAGCTTCGCCAGTCGCCTCAGAAGCACGTAGTCGGGAGCATCCACCTCCGCGATCAGGTCGAGCTTCGTGACCGGCTCGGGCTCGCGGACGATGCCGCCGGGCTGACCGACCGCGATCGTATGCAGCGTGATTCCGAGCTCCCGCGCCAGCCGGGCGGCGGCCTCGGGATTGAGCGGGCGGGGGACGGCCGGACTGTTCTGGCCATCGGTCAGCAGGATCAGCACTTTTCTCCGCTGCGGGGCAGCGTGCAGGTCCTCGAGCGCCAACGCGATCGCATCGCCGATATTCGTCCCCTGGTCCCCCGGCAGCGCGGGCCGAATGCTCCGGGCACTTTCGAGCAGGAAGGCGTGATCCGGGGTCAGGGGCGACACGCGGTCGGGATAGTTCGCAAACACGACGAGGCCAATCAGGTCGTCCGGCCGGCCATCCACGAACCGGGCAAAGGTCCGTTTCGCCGCCTCGAGTCGGGTGATCCGCGACCCGCCCTCGTCGGCCTCTTCCGTTGTCATGCTCGGACTGTGGTCGAGCACCGCCATGATCGCCACCCCTTGGCCGGCGATTCGCGTGCGGCCACCCACCGTCTGGGGGCGGGCTAAGGCCACCACCATGCAAACGATTGCCATCGCGCGAAGCAGGATCGGAATGCCGCCCATCGCGGCCGTGGCGATTCTCCCGCCGCGTGGAAAGCCCCCCAACGTGGGCCAGGTGATCCTCGGCCTGGACCTCACCAAGAGCCATGGGAGCGGTGCCAGCACGAGGAGCACCAACCAGCCAGGCTCCGCGAGACGCATTGATGGACGACTCCGCTCAGAAGATCTTCGATCCCGCGTCTCTTTCGACCCAGGCACACGCCTACGATCTTAATACGAAGTGCTCGGGTTGCCATGGTTCACTCCTGCCCGACACTGATTTCGAACCGCTGCACGGCGGTTCCCAAACGTGCGGCTCGTCGGGGGTGATTCTCATGCAGCCGGGCGACTGGGAGTCGCCTTGGGAAGTTAAACATGGGGAAATCACGGCGAAGAAACTGAGGCGAATTCAAGTTGGTCCGACGTTACCCGCCAGGGTGGTCCGCCTCGAATTCAAGGAACACGTTAAAGTCGCGGGCGGGGGTGTGTTGGCATTCGCTTCGTGAACCGTGTGAATTTGTTGGCGCGGTGTCGAACCGCGAAGGGGCGAATTCGCTTGCCGAGGGGAGGGCTTGCGCGCTAGTGTCTACAGAGGTGTGCCCTGAGGGACGCGATCTCCGCGGAGAATCGGCTCCGGGTTGCACTGAGCGGGACGAGGGCCAACCGTAACGGGCCTCGGTGGGATCGATCCTCGACTTGAAAGTAGGAGTCACTCTCTGTGGCTGAACCAACGAACGCAGGCGGCGATCTTCAGCAAAAATACCGGCAATTTCTCGACCTGTTACCGTTAACGATCTCCCTGGCGGGACTGCCGGTGAGTGAAGGGCGGCTTTTCAGCGAAGAACAGATCGAAGCACGGGCCATCACGGTTCGGGCGGCCTACCGGGTGGCTCGTACGACCGCCAAGGAATGCCTGAGCGGGTCGTAAGAACGATGCCGGTCGAACTCGAGGGGACCGGAGCGATTCGGGAGCAAGGCGCTGTTCGATTGCGATTGAGAAGCCGATAAGAATCGCGTGGTGAGAGGGGCCGCCGCGAGGAACATTGACCTCCGGCCGCTCGTCACGCCTCTGAACGGCATTCCACTCGCGAAAGGCCCTCCTCGAGATGACGATGAAGATGCAACCCGACGGTGGCGGACCGCGCAAGCTTCGTGCCGCGATCATTGGCTTCGGGCTCGATTCTCAAGATAACGAGCAACGACTGAGCACCGGCGAGACCTGCCTGCTAGTCGGGGGTTCGGCCGAGACTCATGCTGAAATGCTCGAGACCATCTTGCGACTTGAATCCGAACTCGATCGCCTCGGTCAGGACCTTGCCGACGTCACACCGAACGAGCTGGCCGACATCGCCTGGAGAATCGACTCCCCGGAACTGCATGACATTGCAGTGAGACTCAAGACGGGTCTCCGAAGCTCGGGGCGGGCGTTCCACGATCATACGGCAGAAGAGTTGACGAACCTCTCCGCGCCGATCGATCTCTGAATTTCTCCAGTGCGATTCCGAAGCTCCTACCGCCAATGGCGGTTGCGACGACTCGTCGCAACCGCCATCGGCGGTTTCTTTCGTCCATCCTCCTGCGCAAAGGTCCCAAAGTTTCGGATCTCCTCACCGGCCGCGATCGCCCCCCAGTGCCCCAGCGAAGTCTCCTAACCACGTCGAAAACAGGAGGCTTGAGAAGCGACCGGGTTTGACCACAAAATAATAGTGGCCGGTCGTCAACGAATTCTGAAACGGGAGACCCCGTGTTGGGGTATCCCAGGTTGAAGGTGTGGGTGTGGTCGCCCGCGTCGCGGGCGAAGGCGTGAGGCTGATGGATGACCGTGCGTTGATCGAGGCGCTCCGCTCCGGCGATTCGCAGGCTCCCTGCCTTCTGATCGAACGGTTCCAGGGGGTAGTCTTTGGCCTCTGCCTTCGCATGATGGGCCATCGGCACGACGCCGAGGACGTCATGCAAGAAACATTCGTCCGGGCACTTCGGGGAATCGCCGGCTTCGACGCTGAACGGCCGGTTCGTCCCTGGTTACTTGGGATCGCGGCGAACCGGTGCCGAACCGCATTAGGCCACCGTGCCCGAAGGCCTGGATTGACCGAGTCCGCCGAAGATCGGATCGATCATCGACCTGGCTTGGCCGACCCCGATGACCTCGCGGGAGAACTCGAGCGCGCTCTGGCCTTGCTCCGTCCTGAATATCGAATGGTCTTCGCTCTGTTTCACGAACAAAATCTGGCGTATGAAGAGATCGCCGAGGCGGTCGACCGACCGATTGGAACCGTCAAAACGTGGCTCCATCGCGCCCGGGCCGAATTGGCCGAGCACCTGACTCGTCGTGGAGTTCACTGCTAAGCAACGTTTCAACAAACGTCAAGCCGAGTCAGTTTGAGGATTCGTGGTGGTCGGGTTTGCGGTTTTTTTCAGTTGGCTCCCCGCAGCGAGCCATTCAGGTGGGTGCAAAGTTTGCGTTGAGGGCAGAACCTGATGCAATGTTCTGATTTTGAACGACAATTAAATGAGCAGTTCGATGCGCGTGACTCGGCATCTCCCGATCTCGATCGCGCACTCGAGGCGCACGCGGCCGGCTGCGCCACCTGCCAGCTTACGGCCTCGCGCTACCAGATGTTGCGGCAGGTGCTCCAAACCGTGGCGCGTCCGCCCGCACCGCCGGTCGACTTCCTCCCGCATTTTCTTGAGTCCCAGGGGCTCAATCCCAAGCGGACACCACGAAGGTTTACAAGCCGACACGTGATGGTACCGCTCGCCATGGCGGCCTCACTTTTTTGGATCGTCTTCTTGGGGTGGCCGTCGCTGCCTGAGACGCCGGCACCACTCGTCGAAAACCAAGTCGAACCCGCACCCATTCCAAACGACGATCCCCCGTTGCTGACCGATGCGCTGGCGTCCGCGGGGTCGGCCACCTGGAATTTTGCGATTGAGAGCTCGGAACCGGCCGCTCGAATCGGCCGAGAATTTCTCGATGCGGCCTCGTTTCGAGAAACGGCCCCTGGGGCTCTCGCTCTCACGCTTCCAAACTCACCTCCTCCGACCGAGGTCCTGGAGTCGGTGGGGGATCGAGTCAACGCGCAGGTTCGCCCGTTTTCGGGGACCGCCCGGCACGCATTCGGGTTCCTCCTGGGCCCGTCCGCTACCGCCTCGAACGGCGGCTAGGCGAAACGAACAAAACTGTTCCCACCGATCATCCCTAGTCGATACCGAACCAACCAAGATTTCGCTGCAAACCGCTGGTTTTTGCAGGCAGACAACAGCCTCCCACCCCACGATGACAAACGACGGATTGGGCGATTGCCTGGCTCTAATTGTTGCGATCGGTTCTTTTTATCGACCTTCGAACGAACTTTCCTCCTGGCGATAATCCGGGCCCGTTTTAACGAACAAAGCGAACGCACTCGTCACTCGAGCGTGACGAGCCAGCGAATTGACACTCATCGATCGTGGGAGTGGAAACGATGCGAAGCCAGGTGGCCAAGCGACTTCTCATCCTCTCGCTGGCACTCGCCGCAGCCGTGACCTCCCAAGGTGCCGGACTCGCGGAGCCGCTCTTACGGCTGACGCCACCTGATGCCGGGGTCACGCTCGCGATCGAGGACCTTCGTGGGCATACTCAGGAGTACCGCGCATCACCACTGGCGGGTCGGCTGGCTCGGCTCCCCTTTGTCCGTTCCTGGATGGATTCTCCGCGCGTCGCTTCGTTTCGAGAGGCCAGGCGACAGATCGAAACCGTCCTGGGCGCCTCGTTGGAAAACCTTCGTGACGACCTGTTCGGAGACGCGATTGTTCTCACCTTACGAGTTCCGCCTCAAGGGCGGCAAGAGGAAGCGCGTGGGATGCTCCTGGTTCGCGTTCGCGATCGAAAGCTGCTCGACCGGCTGATCGACGGAATCAACGACTCCCAGAAGAAAAAAGGCGAATTGCTCCGGATCGAGGAACGGACCCGGAACGGGGTCACTTATCGGGTCCGCGAATTTGCCCCTCGAACCAAGCGGCCGTCGGAGTATTACACCACCCTCGCCGACCAGAGCTTTGCCTGGTCGAACTCCGAGGAGATGGTGCAGGGCGTGATCGAGCGGAGCCAGGGGACGGAGTCGGGACTCAGCGACGTCCCCAGCTTTCGTCAAGTGCGCGAACGGCTTCCCAAGCGGTCGCTGGTCAGCCTGTTCATCAACCCTCGGTTCCTCGAAGCGCAAATCGCCGCCGCGCCGAAACCCTCGGAAGAACGACTGGCCTTGATGCTCGGTCATTACCTCAAGGCCCTCGAATACATGGGGGCAGCGATCGAGTGGCGGGGAACCAGCTCGACCTCAACCCCCGATCTAGGTGTGGGTATCATCCTCCACACCGAGGAAGTGATCGATTCCGATAAGCTCAGTTCCTGGATGAAGCACTGGGCGGCTCGTCCCGGAATGGATCCCGTATTGGATCGGGTTCCCAGCGCGGCGCTCGCGGTAGCCTCGGCCCATTTCGACTTCGAGGCGATCGAGGAAGTCATCCGCTCAATGACCCCTTCCTCCGGACAGCGTAAGCTCGACAACCTCCTGCTGGGTTTGAGCGGGCTGTTGTTAGGACGTGACTTGCGAGCGGAAATTCTTCCCAAGCTCGGGCCGGGCGTGCTTGCCTACGTCGAAGCGAACCCAGGTTCAGGACAAAGCGGCGGTCTCTCCTACGTGCTGTCGGTCGACCTGAAAGCGGAACCCGGCAAGCCTGAGGTCGCCGACGCACTTGAGAATGGCTTACGGACGTTCTTGGCCCTCTACGCACTCGACGCGAAGCACGGCAATGGACAACTCGAACTCGAGTCGCGCGAGATCATTCCAAAGGTGGCGGTGACGAACCTCCGGCCGACTTCGCCGTTCGCGTTTGCCGTCGGCCAGGGTCGACTCGTCATCGGAGTGACCGCCGAGGCGGTTACACGTGCGATCCAGCCCCAGGCGGCCACCCACCGGAATCTTTCCCAGCTCAGGGCCGCCTACTTTTCCCAGGCTGAGACCTTTCTCTGCGTCGATCTGGAAAAAGTCAGGGCATTCGCCGAGGCTCACCGCGCAGCGATCGCTCGAAACCTGGCGTCAAGAAACAAGAAGCCGGTCGAGGAGGCCGAGCGTGACCTCGAGCTGGCTCTCGGACTGATGGGTGAATTCCGCCACCTGTTCGTGACCAGCGCGATCGCCCCCGACGCCCGCTCCGCACATCGAATGCTCGGCCTGATCGCGCCGCCCAAGCCCTCCGCAACCCTTCCTTAGGCGCGCTCCTCGGTCGCAACCTTTTTTTCCTTTGCGACCCTTTCCATCAGCGCTTTAGCGCAGCAAGTGAAGTCCCGCAAGGCGTCGGTGAGCGTTGACCAACTCGAGTGCGCGAGGCTCGCTCTTGAGAAACCTCGTCAATTGAGAAGGCGTGCATCCGAGAGCCTCGGCGGCGAGCTTCACATCCATCTTCTGGGCGGCGAGCACGTCGAGGGTTTCCGCGAGGATCGATGGGAAATCCTCATGTTCAAGGCTCACCGCAATCCTTCCCGCACGGCAGCGTGATTGCCAGAGTGGGCTCGGGCTTGCGTCTGGGTCGACCGGGAGGCGGACCTCGAGGGCGAGGTTGACGCGGAGCCGGAAGTAGGCGGCTCGTAAATTCTCACCCTGAGTTCGCCGCTCGCTGGCCTCGGCACCGATGCCGGTCGGGCGATGGAGGAGCACGATCGTCGTCTCCACCTTATTTCGATTCTGTCCTCCCGGGCCCGACCGTCGGGTGCGCTTGGTTTCGCACTGGGAGGCAAGTTGGGTAACGTCCAACGAGGCCGGATGGACCCGGTTCGCGCTCATCCTTCGATCCTGCGTGGTTTGAATCGTTTGCAGTACACGACCAGGTCATCTCCGTCCGCATAGAAATCGGCCAGGACGCCGGCCTGGACGTAACCATGCTTCAAGTAGAAGCGGCGCGTCGACTCATAGTGGGGAAGCGAAGACGTCTCAATCAGGAGAAGTCGTGCCTCTTGCCGGCGGATGTCTGCTTCGACCCAGGCGAGCAACTCCGAGCCAATCCCCCTCGCCTGTCGGCCCTTTTCAACCGCGATCCAGTAGAGGTACCAGCCCTGGTCCGTCATGGATGCGGGAGCATAGTAGGCGAAACCAACAGTCCGGTTGTCCTGGCTGTAAGCAATGCACCGGTGTCCATTTTCTCGTTCTTTGACATGATAATCATTTAATACCTCGCTCAATGCAACAAGCTCGTGCGGCTTGAAAACGTGCGTCGCTTGCGCCAGGCCGATCAGGACGGATGTGTCCTCGGGTTCCGCATCGCGAATCATGGAGGCCACTCCGGAAGTGTCGGTTCGCGTTGGATTCGCCGAAACCATTCGAGTCGGCGGGGAAGAGCGGATACGTCCACTTGAGTCAGTGTACGAACGAGAAGGGGCGCGGGATACAGGGCCCTGGTCACGTCGAATTGAAGTTCCCTCCCGAATTCTTATGGTTGTCGGGCCTTCGGTTGTGTATAAAGAGGGGTACGCTTCTCAATCTCTCGACCGCAATCTCCCCAATCGCTTCTCCGTGATTGAGAAATGGGCTGATCGTCCTTGCAAAACGCAAGACGCTTCGTCGCTCAGGTCAACCCGGCGCGGATCGCCGGGGTGAGCTGAGAGCTAATCAGTTCAGGAGGGTTATCCGGGTTCACCGAAGCCGGGAATTCCGGGTAGGTCGTTGCCGACGGCAAGGATGTCGAAGATTGCTTCAGGAGTTGCCGTGCCTATGACCTTATGAAAACCTTAGGAGTGAAGACGATGACATTCTTCGAGTCCGAACGGGCCACCTATCACGCCAACTACGAGGCTCTCTTGGCCCATGAGGGAAAGTTCGTCGCGATCAAGGGCGAGACGATCGCAGGGGTGCGGCAAACCTACGACCAGGTTGTCGAGCTGGGCTATGAGCGGTTCGGCCCTGTTCCTTTCCTTGTGAAGCGAATCAGGCTCGAGGATGACACGCCATCGTTCTTCATCAGACCTTGATGAATCGACTCGCTCGGGTTTGAGGCGGAAAACGAGGGGAGTCGTCGGGGGCACAACGGCCTCTGATCGACACCCGCGTCCAGGGACGAGTTCGTCGCGCTCTTGTCAATGTCTCGGCCGACCGCTACCTTGGGCCTGGCGTTGAGCGTCCATCCCACGCGACGACCATTGGCAAGTCTCATTCCGCCTGTCATTCCACGATGATCAAACCGCCCAGCCGGCCCTCGATTCTCGCGACAACAACCCGTCAGCGATTCGATGCAATCACCAGGCTGGGAAAGAAGCGATCGACGAAGCTCGCTCTTAAAACCCTCCTGGGGCTCGTCGTCCTCTGGACGGTCGGTCGGCATGTGCGCCTGACCTGGATCCGGCTCCACGAACGAGGCGGAGAATTGCGGGTCGAACCCGCCTGGATCGTCGCCTCGATGGGGTTATACCTCGCCGGCCTGACCCTGTTCGGCGTCTTCTTCGACAGGATCATGAAATCCAGTCCCACCCCGGTTCGTCTCGGTCCGGCGGTGCGTGCTTACCTCATCAGCCACCTGGGCAAGTATGTGCCGGGCAAGGCGTTGGTGGTCGTCATGCGGGTCGGACTGATGACGCCGTATGGAGCGCGGGCGGCAACCGCCGCGTTCGCGACTCTGTATGAAACTCTGGTCATGATGGCCGGAGGCGCGATGGTCGCCACGTTGGGATTTCTCGTGGTGCCCCTCGAGTGGTGGCCGGTCTTGATTGGGGCGTCGCTCTCGGTCGCACTTCTGGTCGTGGTCGACCCCAAGGTTTTTCCTCGGATCTCCGCACTGGTGAGCGTGCCGTTCAAAGGAGTCGGTCCCGACGCCCTTCCCCGGTTCTCGCGCCGGCTTCTGGCTGAGGGCCTGCTCTATGCGGTTGGCGGCTGGATCTTGCTCGGGTTCAGCCAGATCGCCGTCATTTGCGCGGTGACACCCGCCGGCGTGCCCGCCATCCAGTGGCCCTTGGTCATCGGCAGCGTGGCCCTGGCGACGGTGGCGGGATTTGCGGTCGCCATCCTACCGGGGGGGCTTGGTGTCCGCGAGGGGATCTTGATGGCCACACTTCAGCCCGCCCTGGGAGCCGACACGGCGGTTGTCGCCGCGCTGGCGCTGCGGTTGACCTGGTTGATTGGCGAGTTGCTGGTTGCGGCGGTCCTCTCCCTCATTCGCCCGCGCCTTCCCGTGGTTACCCAGACCGAGGTTCCCGTTTCATGATCAGCTTCGTCGTGCCGGTCCATAACGAAGGCGAGAGTCTGGTGACGCTTCACGAGGAGCTAAGCCGGGTCGTGGATTCCCAGGCGCTCGGCGACGTCGAGTTCCTGTTCATTGACGACGGAAGCGGGGATGACACCTGGGACGTGATCCTCAAGCTGGCGGGAGCCGACCCTCGGGTCCACGCCATCCGATTCCGACGGAACTTCGGCAAGGCCGCCGCGCTGACCGCCGGCTTCGAGTCCGCGCTGGGCGAAATCGTGTTCACGCTCGACGGTGACCTCCAGGACGACCCGGCCGAAATCCCTCGCTTTCTCGAAAAGCTCGACCAGGGCCTGGATGTCGTCAGCGGCTGGAAGCGGCGTCGCTACGATCCGTGGCACAAGGTAGGGCCCAGCCGCATTTTCAACGCGATGGTCAGCTCACTAACCGGCTGCCGGCTGCACGACCACAACTGCGGTTTCAAGGTGTATCGGAGACAGGTTCTCGCCGAGGTCGGGATCTACGGCGAACTGCACCGATTCGTCCCTGTCCTGGCCCACGCGCGCGGGTTTCGCGTGGGGGAGATCGAGGTCCACCATCGGCCGCGTCAGTTCGGCTCATCCAAGTACGGTGTGACGCGGATGCTCAAGGGGTTGCTCGACTTGCTGACCGTGCGGTTCCTCACCCGGTTCAGCCAGCGTCCGCTCCACGTCCTGGGCGGGATGGGTATGGTCCTCCTCCTTCTGGGCGGGATCGGGCTTGTCTACCTCGCCTTTGTCTGGCTGATCGGAGACGGCCCGATCGGTCACCGCCCCCTTCTCGTTTATGCGAGCACCTTGGTGGGTGTGGGATCGCAGTTCTTCTGCCTGGGGATCCTGGCCGAGTTGGTCACCTCGTACAGTATCCGGGCTGAGGACACGTTTAGCATTTCTGATCGAATTAGCCCGCGCACCGGCCCCAGTGCCGAGAAAACCGAGGGACCGCGATGAGGACGGCTGAGTTCGGGGACGAAATGGAAACGACGCCGGTTCGCTCTCAGGCCCGTCAGTTCGTGGCCCTGATCGTGATCACGGTCGCCACTGCCCAGGCGCTTGGCCTCGCGCTGAAATCGCCGACCCAGCTCGGGGCCAACGACATCTCGCGCTGGTCGACCGTCTGGAGCCTGCTCGAGCGGGGGACTTACGCGATCGATGACTGTCCCTGGCAGGACAAGACCCAGGACAAAGTCCTTAAGCCGAACAAGCTCGCCAAGCCGGGAGCGACCAGCTCGTGGCTCAACCGCGTGGAGTATGCCATCGCCCCGCGATCGTGGAAGGTGGGGGAATCGGTCGATCACTTCTATTCGAGCAAGCCGCCGCTCCTCCCGACCATGATGGCCGGTTTACTCTACCCGGTACGGCATGCGCTGGGGGTGCCGCTCGACAAGGTCATCGAACAGCAACGCCGGCCACGCTGGGTCGAAAAAGTAGTTGAGGGACCGCCACGCAAGGTCGAGCACGTGCTGGAAACCCCCAAGGAGACGGTCAAGTGGCCGGTCTACGTCTTCTATTTCAAGCCGCTGATTGTGCTTTTGAATGTCGTGCCGCTCTGGATCTTTCTCGTCCTCTACGCTCGGCTGCTTGACCGTTATGCGCCGAACGATTGGGCGTGGTATCTCTGTCTTTTCGGAGGCGCCTGGGGATCGTTTCTGTTCGCCTTCGATCAGACCCTGAACAACCACACGATCGCCGCCTCGAGCGCCTTTTTCGCGATCTACGCGCTGATCCGGATCATGGAGGAAGAGGAACCGTCAGCCAACTGGTTCGCGGCGGCCGGCTTCTTCGCCGCCTTCACGGCCTGCAACGAACTGCCCGCCGCGCTGTTCGGGATCATGCTGTTCCTGATGCTTCTGCTGCGCCATCCTCGCCGCACCTTGTTCGTCTTCCTTCCGATGGCCCTGATCCCTTGCATCGCCTTTTTGGTGACGCAGTATCTCGCCTTCGGCCAGTTCAAGCCGGTCTATGAGGAATTTGGGACGAAGAGCTACCAGTATGAAGGAAGCTACTGGAACACGCCGCTCGAGATGGATTGGTTCAACACCCACCCCGAATCGTATTCGGTCTATCTGCTCCATATGACGTTTGGGCATCACGGAGTTTTTTCGCTGACTCCGCTCTTTCTGTTTTCGGCACTGGGCATGTTCCGTTCGCTCTGGACCCGTAGCTCGCTTCGCTCCCTTGCCTGGCTGACCCTGGTGCTGACGATCTCGCTGTTCGCCGTCTACCTCTTCAATCCGAAGGCGCGAAACTACGGCGGCTCAACTCAGGGCTTGCGCTGGCTGTTCTGGCTGATTCCGTTCTGGCTCGTGTTCCTGCCCAAGGGCGTCGAGGGGGGACAAGAGCGACGCTGGGTCCGCGTACTTTCACTGGCAGCGCTCCTGCTCTCGGTCTTCTCCGTCGGCTATGCCATCCGGGCTCCTTGGAGCCATCCCTGGATCCTTGATGCGCTTGAGCACCTGAACATGTATTCGCTCCAGCGGTAGTTTGACCAAATTGAGCCGCACGCGCAACGTGCGTCGATTGCGTGCCCCTGGGACCGCAATCGTCGCACGTTGTGGATTTGATAAGGGGCCCGATGGTGCCGACCATTCGTTCCTGGGGACGCACACCCCCTTGGAACACTCTCAGACGCTGTGGCTGCATGCGCTAGCGATCGGTGAACCACTCTCACCCGTTGGTCTCGGTTTTCATGGATTTCATGATGGGCGACCGCGGGGAAGCAAAGGCCGCTCGATGACACGGGTTGGGTCCAATCCGTGGCGCGAGGGCCGGCCCATCATTCAATCGCAAGGAAGATCCGATGCACCTGCTTCGTCCAGCCTGATCGCAAGGGCAGGCGCGTTGGATCTGAAACAAGCGTCGACCCGACGCGGAACCCTGTTGCATCCTTGCGCGGGGTTGTCTATCCTGGACCTACTGCACTCTCAGTGTCATGACACTAAGTGTGGGAAGGGCGAGTGGGTGGGGTCGTGCGAGGTTCCCACTCGCCCCTTGGCGGTTGGTCGCATCAGCACCAGTCTGATGTGGCCGTCACCATGAGGATGGTTCGTTGGTGATCAGGCGGTATGGGAAGGGCGAGTGGGAGGGGTCGTGCGAGGCTACCCACCCGCCCCTTGGCGGTTGGTCGCATCAGCACCAGTCTGATGTGGCCGTCGCCATGAGGGTGGTTCGTTGATTGATTTCGCATAATCAATAGCTGCAGATTTCACCGGAAAACCATGTCTTGTGATGATAGGCGACTCCCAGTCGCTGTCATTTTCAAAGTCGGAAGAGTGAATCGCAAACGCAATGCCAGAGTGCTGAGTCACTTGCGGGCTGACGTTTGCTCCAGGCCGTAAAGGCTATTCCCAGATCGGTTTACAATCTCTCTAGTGGATTCGCGAAGCCGCGAATCGATCAGGTGGTTGCACGCGCGGACGCTCCGCTCACTCGCCTTCGCGACCACTTTGTGGGCACCTCGGGCCTATCCATCGCGCACGTCCGAATCTTGCCCGTGACGCCCTCGCTCGCAAAGCAGGCACCGCGAGGGGTGTGGCGCACTCGCGCCTTTCGCCGGGCCGAAGTGGCCACACGATTTCTCCCCCTGACCTTTTCGGAACGGCCCAGACCTCAATGGCCCGCGTTCCAACGCGTGGGTTGGCAAGCCCAACGGTGAATGCGACCGCCTCCGCGTCCCCAAGCAAAGTCGGTTGAGTACGAGTGGCCGCGCCGCATCGATGGCCATTTGTGCTTCGAGTTCCCGTGACGAGGCCGCCGACGGGGAACGTCGATCGTGCGACTCTCTGTCTCGCGCTCGAGACACATCGTGCAGATTGCCTGAGCCGAGCCTGCAAGATGCACGGTTCCCATCCCGGAGATTCCGCGACAGACCTCCCGTCAATTCGCCATAAAACGTTTCTTCTAATCAAGATAAAAAAACCTCAGATCCAACGGACCGCCATTTGCTTAGTTCTCGAGATGTGACGTCCCCCCGGCGACGGCTCGCTTACGGACAAGGGGGGACGCAGACGCACACAGTGTCGTGACGACGAACCCTTGAGATGAGGAAATCCATGGCCTTTGCCACGTTCGCGCTGGGGATGGCAATCTTCGCCTTGTTCTTTGGTTTGGTCGCAGCCTGCGACCGGCTTTGACCCCAACGAATTCGGAGATTGATCCGTGCTCTACCTGACCGCACTTCTGACCGTGATGGCGTTGGTGTACCTCGTGTTCGCCATGCTCCGGCCCGAATCTTTCTGATTCCGCATTCACGATCGGAGACTTGACCCGTGGGATCCTCGATGCTTTGGCTTCACCCGCTCTGGGCGTTCCTCGTGCCGATTGCGGCTTCGCTCCCGATCGGCTGGTCCATGTTTCGCACGCTCGACGTACCGCCCGACCGCGCGGGTCGCGGCCTTGATGCGTTGCCGATGTTTCTCTGCCGGCTCATCGGACGCCGCGAGCCGGCCCGCATGGACTGGAAGAAATATGCCGTTGCATTTCTCGTCTTCAACCTCGTGCTTTTCATCCTCACCTTCGGCTTGCTCTATGCCCAGCCGCGCCTTCCGTTGAACCCCGACAGCAAAGGCTCCCTCGGCGCGCTCGGCTATAAAGACACCGCGGGGGTCGACCATCCGGGCGCGGATACCGCCGTCGTTTTCAACACTGTCTGTTCGTTCGTGACCAACACGAACTTGCAGCACTATTCGGGCGAGCAGAACCTGTCTTACTTTAGCCAGCTTGCCTGCATCGTCTGGATGATGTTCGTCACTCCGGCGGCCGGCCTCGCCATCATGCTGGCGACCTTACGAGGCCTCCGCGGGGACTCGCACCTGGGCGATTTTTATGCCGACCTGATGCGCGGGCTCGTCTGGGTGTTCATGCCCTACTGCTTCCTCGTCGCGATCCTGCTGGTCGCCAGTGGCGTGCCGATGACGTTCCAGCCCGCCGTTCAGGCGACGACCCTCGACGGGGTCGCCACCCAGATGGAAACGCAGACGATCGCCCGCGGGCCGGTGGCGGCCCTGGTGGCGATCAAGCAATCAGGGACCAACGGCGGCGGCTTCTTTGGGCCCAACTCGACCCATCCGTTCGAGAACCCGACGCCCTGGAGCAACTTGCTGGGAGTCGTCTCGATCATCGTGCTCCCCATGGCCTCGTTGATCATGGCCGGGCTCATGCTCAAGAACCTGCGGCACGCGGTCGTCATCTTCGGCGTCATGCTCCTCTTGCTCTTCTCCGGGTTGGTGGTGGCGATCTGGGCCGAGTCCTACCCGAGCGCGGCGACTCAAGGGCTCGCCGTGGTCCGCGGGCCGAACATGGAGGGCAAGGAGGTCAGGCTGGGGCCGGTGGCGGCTGCCACCTGGGCCGCCATCACGACGGCGACTTCCAACGGCTCGGTCAACAGCATGCACGACAGCCTGAATCCGATCGCCGGCCTGGTCCCGATGGCGTTGATGATGCTCAACGTCGTCTTCAGCGGGATCGGCGCGGGGTTCGAGAACATGCTGATGTACGTCATCGTCGCCGTCTTCCTCGCCGGCCTGATGGTGGGACGAACTCCCGAGTATCTCGGCAAGAAGGTCGAGGCGAAGGAGGTCAAGCTGGCCATGCTCGCAATCTTGATCCACCCGCTCCTGATTTGTTGCGGCGCCGGCCTGTTTGCGGCGACCGCGTGGGGAGACAAGACCGTGGCCAACCCCGGCTCGCATGGGTTCAGCGAGATCCTCTACGAGTTCGACTCGGCCGCCGCCAACAACGGTTCGGGGTTTGAGGGCCTGGCGGACAACAATCCCCCCTGGAACATCGCCACGGGCGTCGTCCTGCTCTTGGGCCGGTTTCCCGCCTTGATCCTCCCCCTGGCGCTGGCCGGTTCGCTCGCCGTTAAGAAGCGTGTGCCCGAGACGATCGGCACCTTGCGAGTCGACAACTTGACGTTCGCCGGAATGCTCCTCGGAACCGTCCTTCTCGTCGGAGCGCTGTCGTTCATGCCCGCGGTTGTCCTGGGGCCAGTGGCCGACCATCTGGCCGCCATTCCCAGGTGACCTTCCGGGAGGAAGGCTCGGCCGACCGAGTGACCGACCCGCCGGCCGGCTCTGATCCGCGGTGAATTGGTCCGTGAAATCCCCAGCACACTTTGCCAGTTCAGGAACGAATCCGATGAGCACTGAGACCGAGGTTGAATTGCCCCAGAGGGCCACCTCAGACGCCCAAGCGTTTAAGCTGCAGCGCCGCCACGCGCGCCGGCTCCGCCTGTTCGAGCCCGCCTTGGTTCACATGGCGACCCGACAGTCGTTCATCATGCTCGACCCGCGGAACATGATGCGGAACCCGGTCATGTTCCTGGTCGAAGTCGGCACCGTGCTGACGGCGATCGCCACCCTGATTTCGATCACGAACGGGGCTGTCTTCGGCCTGATCGTCTACCAAGCCGCGCTCACTGCACTGCTCCTGCTCACCGTGCTCTTCGCCAACTTCGCCGAGGCGCTGGCCGAAGCGCGGGGCAAGGCACAGGCCGACAGCCTGCGGGCCACCCGTAAGGACACACCGGCCTATCGACTCGACGGCCGCGACTCGCATACCGGCCGAATCGTTTCGTCCACAACGCTTCGAACGGGCGACTTCATCGTGGTCGAAGCCGGGCAGGTCATCCCCGCCGACGGCGAGGTCGTCGAGGGCGTGGCCTCGGTGGACGAGTCGGCGATCACGGGCGAGAGCGCCCCGGTCATCCGCGAGGCGGGCGGCGACCACTCCGGTGTCACCGGAGGCACCCGGGTCCTCTCCGACCGGATCGTCATCGAGATCACGTCCGACCCCGGTCAGAGTTTTCTCGACCGGATGATCGCCCTGGTCGAAGGGGCGACCCGCCAGAAGTCCCCGAATGAGATCGCGCTGACGATCGTGCTGGCCGCATTCTCCCTGATCTTCCTGATCGTGACCGCGACCCTCTATCCGATGGCGCGTTACTTCAGCCTGACGCTCGACATCCCCACCCTGATCGCCCTCCTGGTCTGCCTGATCCCGACCACCATCGGCGCCCTGCTGGCGGCGATCGGCATCGCCGGAATGGATCGCGCTCTGGAGGCGAACATCATCGCCAAGAGCGGCAAGGCCGTCGAGTTGGCCGGCGACATCGACACCCTGCTCCTGGACAAGACGGGGACGATCACGATCGGCAATCGCAAGGCGACCCAGTTCGTCCCCCTCGGCGGCGCATCGGCCCGCGATGTGGCGCGGATCGGAGGCCTGGCCTCAATGGCCGACCTGACCCCCGAAGGCAAGAGCATCCTCGAACTCGCGCGGCAGCAGGCCGCCATCGACGGCGAAGCGCCGGCCGGGTCTTCGTTCGTCGAGTTCACCGCCCAGACCCGGATGAGCGGCGTCGACCTTGCCAACGGGAATCGGCTCCGCAAGGGGGCCCCTGACACCGTGGCCAAATACGTCTGTGACCAAGGGGGGACGATTCCGGACGGTTATCAGCGCACCGTCGACGCGATCGCCTCCAGTGGCGCGACCCCCTTGAGCGTCGCCGAGGACAACCGGATCGTCGGTGTCGTCAAGCTTGAAGACATCCTCAAGCCTGGTATTCATGAGCGGTTCGCCCGGCTCCGCCAAATGGGCCTCCGCGTGGTCATGGTCACCGGCGATAACCCGCTGACCGCCAAGGCGATCGCCGAAGAGGCGGGCGTCGACGACTACATCGCCCAAGCCACACCCGAGGCCAAACTCGCCTACATCCGCAACGAACAGCACGGGGGCAAGCTCGTCGCCATGATGGGCGACGGCACCAACGACGCCCCGGCACTGGCTCAGGCGGACATCGGAGTGGCCATGAACTCCGGGACCCAGGCCGCCAAGGAGGCCGGCAACATGGTCGACCTCGATAGCGACCCCACCAAGCTCATCGAGGTCGTTGAGATCGGCAAGCAACTGCTGATGACTCGTGGCGCCCTGACCACGTTCTCGATCGCCAATGACCTGGCCAAGTACTTCGCCGTCATTCCGGCGATGTTCATCGCCACACTCCCTCAGCTCAAGGTCCTCGACGTCATGGGCCTGGCAACCCGGGGGGGAACGTATTCGGCGATCCTCGCGGCGGTCATCTTCAATGCGATCATCATTCCGCTCCTCATCCCGATCGCACTCAAGGGGGTGACGTATCGTCCGGTCGGCGCCGCCGCGCTGCTCCGCGGCAACCTGCTTTACTATGGCCTGGGCGGCGTGATCGCACCGTTTATCGGCATCAAGTTGATCGACGTCATGATCGACCCGTTGCTCGCGGTCGTTGGGATTGTCTAAACCGGAGCGAACCCTTGCAGCCCACGCGATTGTCGATAGCAACAACACGCAACTTCAAGACAAATGAGGATACGACTTCCATGTTTCGCGAGATCCGGAACGCCGTCGCCGCCTGCCTCGTGACGTTCGCGCTCTGCTCGGTCGCTTATCCGGCGGCCGTCTGGGGCGTGGCCTGGCTGGCCTTCCCCCACCAGGCGGGGGGAAGCCTGATCGAACGCGACGGCAAAGTGATTGGCTCCGAGCTGATCGCCCAGCCGTTCGCCTCCGACAAATACATCCACCCCCGCCCCTCGGCGGTCGACTACAAGGCCGACGCCGCGGGAGGCTCGAATCTGGGGACCAAGAATCCCGACTTGCACACGAAGGTCGCCGAGAGAGCCAACGCCCTCAAGGCCACGCCGGAGAACCTCGCCCCGACCGACCTCGTTTCCGCCTCGGGCGGAGGCTTGGACCCGGACATCAGCCTTGAGGCGGCGCGCTACCAGGCCGCCCGCGTGGCCACAGCGCGAGGCCTGCCCGTCGCACGAGTCCAGGCGTTGATCGACCAGCAGACCGTCCGGTCCGGTGCCATCATCGGTGCGCCACCGCGTATCAACGTGCTCCGGCTCAATCTTACCTTGGATGCGGAGCAACCCGCTTCGCACTCCGACTCCAGATCGGGCAAGTCGAGCCTGGTCCCGGCGGTTGCGACCGCGCGGCACACCGGAGAATAGCCTGGCCTTGCCGGCGATCGCCGCTTGGCGGCCCTCCGTGGTGTTGTCAATCTTCTCTTCACGATCGGCGTCCACCGGGATTCAAAGCGTTATGTCCATGGTCGAACCGGGTCGCCCCAGTCCCGAGCATTTCCTCAACCTGATTCGTCGCCAAGAGCGGGGACGGCTCAAAGTGTACCTTGGCTCAGCGGCAGGCGTCGGCAAGACCTTCGCCATGCTGCGCGAGGGGCAACGGCTCAAGAAACAAGGGGTCGACGTCGCCATCGGCATCGTCGAGACCCACGGCCGCGTCGAGACCGCCGAGCAGGTGGGCGACCTTGCGATCATTCCCCCGTTGGTGATCGAGTACCGGGGCGTGACCTTGCGCGAGATGGATCTCGACGGCATCCTGGCACGTCGACCCACCGTCTGCCTCGTCGACGAGCTGGCGCATACCAATGCGCCGGGCAGCCGGCACGGCAAACGCTATCAGGACGTCGAGGACTTGCTCCGCGCGGGGATCCACGTGATCACCACGGTCAATATTCAGCATCTGGAGAGCTTGTACGACGAGGTGGAGCGTGTCACCGGCGTCAAGGTCAAGGAGCGACTGCCCGACAGCGTCCTGGGCGACGCCGATCAAATCGTCAACGTCGACATCTCGGCCGAGGACCTTCTCGAGCGACTCAATGCCGGCAAGGTCTATCCCCCGGAACGCGCCGAACGGGCGCTTGAGAACTTCTTCACGTCGGCCAACCTGACGCGGCTCCGAGAGTTTACGCTGGCGGAAATGGCCCACCTGATCGATCGTCGCACGCGACGGACCGAGGCCGATCGCACCCAGGCGTCGGCGACGGAGCGCGTGATGGTGGGGATGTCGAGCCGTAGCCCCAATGCCCCCGCCCTGATGCGCAAGGCCGCGCGGCTGGCCGACCGGCTCAACGCCCCTTGGTACGCGGTCTACATCCAGACCCCGGCCGAGGACCTCACACGCATTGATGCCGCCACCCAGCGCGTCCTCGGCAAAAACCTCGAGCTGGCCCATCAGTTGGGCGGGTTCCCGATGACCTTCCGCGGCAAAGACGTGGCCAGCACAATCGCGGCCTTCGCGCGCGAGTACGGGATCAAGGTAATCATCGTCGGCAAAAGCAATCAGCCGTGGCACCGTCGCCTCTTGCGTGGATCCATTTTGGAGCAGATCCTTAATCAGTCGGAAGGCGTCGATGTGATGGTCGTGGATGTCTGAAGCGAAGCCAAGAGCCCCCGAGGGCTGTAACCGCATGCATAGAATGGTTTCAAACGCGGGAATCGCCACGGTCCTCAACCCTCAGATGAATCGTGATCGCCCGCGCTGAGACTGACTCGCGATTGAGGCCACGGACTCCGTTCAGGGCGCGGCAGCCGTGGCACCCCAAAACCTGTAGGCTTGCCCCCCCGCCCAGCGCATTTCGAACGTCTGTATGAGGGATTGTATGTTCAAGACGCTACGCACCAAGCTGCTCGTGGGATTGACGCCGCTCCTGGCGATCATGATCGGCCTGGGGCTGTGGGCCGTCTTCATGCTCGATCATCTTGGCGGCCGGATCGACGTCATACTTCGGGAAAACTACGAGAGCGTGCTCGCCGCCGAAGGGATGAAAGAAGCCTTGGAACGAATGGACTCAGCGTCGCTCTTTGCCCTGAGTGGTCAAGATCGACGCGCCCAGAGTCAGTTTCGCGAATACCGATCGATGTTCCAGAAGAACCTTCAGAAAGAGCAGAGCAACGTCACTTTGAAAGGAGAGAAGGAGTTAGCCGACCGGCTCGCCACCCTTTTTCAGACCTACCTCAAGCGGAGTGAGGTGTTCTACGCCTTGCCGATGGAGCCAACGGAACGCCGATCCCAATTCTACTTCGCCGAGCTCTTTCGCACGTTCAGCGCGATCAAGCACACGGCCGATCAGGTCCTCGAGCTCAACCAGACCTACATGATGCGGGAGAATCTCAGGGCGCGAGTGGCCGCGGAACGGTCGAGGCAGGTGATGATCGTGGCCCTGCTCGGCTCGGCCGTGATCGCGGCCCTGATCGCCCTGAAACTCAGCCGGTCGATCCTTGAGCCAATCCGGGCTGTCACGATCGGGGCCCGCGACCTGGCGCGCGGCCACCTCGATCAGGTGGTTCCCGCCACGACGCGCGACGAATTGGGCGAGCTGGCGCAAGCGTTCAATACGATGGCGCGGACGATCCGTGAATTCCGCCAGGCCGGGACGGCTCGACTCCTCCGCGCTCAAAAGACGGCGCAAGCGACCATCGACTCGTTTCCCGACCCGGTTGTGGTGGTCGACACGGACGGCGTGGTCGAACGAGCCAACCCCGCGGCGCGTCGGATCCTCGGCGTCATCCCCGCGGAGCCGGAGAGTCCCATCCCCTGGACGCCGCCCAGCCAACTCAAAGCCGCCTTGGACGAGGTCCTCAGTGGCCGCGATGGAGACGTGCCAGCCGGGCTGGAACACGCCGTCATCTTCCGCGACGACGGCCAAGAACGCTATTTCCTGCCTCGCGTTCTCCCGATCCGCGGGGAGCAGGGTGAGTCGTTAGGAGCCGCCCTGGTCCTTTCCGACGTGACCAAATTCCGCCTGGTCGACCAGCTCAAAAGCGACATGGTTTCGACCGTCAGCCACGAGTTGAAGACCCCGCTGACCTCCGTCCAAATGGCGATCCACCTCTTGCTCGAGGAGGTCGTCGGACCCTTGACTTCCAAGCAGGTCGAACTGCTCGTGGCGGCCCGTCAAGATTCGGACCGGCTCCTGGCGATGGTCAACGACCTCCTGGACCTGACCCGGATCGAGCAAGGCCGGCTCAGGCTCAACCTGAGCCCGATCAAGGCGGACGAGTTGGTTGCCGAGGCCGCCGAGCGATCCGCATCGAAACTGCGCGACGCGGGGATCGAGTTGGAGATCGATGAAGACAAGGACCTCCCCCTGGTGCTGGCAGACCGGGAACGGATGGAACATGTCTTCGACAACCTGATTGATAACGCGTTGCAGTATACCGACCGCGGCGGTCGGCTCCGCCTCACGGCCCGTACCGGCGAAGACATGGTCCACTTCACCGTCGAGGATACGGGGGAGGGGATTGCGCCCGAGCAACTCACTCGAATCTTCGAAAAATTTTACCGCGTGCCCGGGGCGCGGCATCGCGAGGGCACCGGGCTCGGCCTTTCGATTGTGCAAGAGATCATCGTCGCCCACGGCGGCCAGATCAGCACGGCCAGCCACCCAGGCCTGGGGACAACTTTCACCTTCACGTTACCGGCCGACCCACGAAAGTTCGGCCTTTCGGACCATGCGAATGGCAAACCGTAACCATGCACGCAAACATACTGATCGTTGATGACGAACCTAATGTCCGCCTGATGTTCCGGACGGCCCTGGTTCCGTCAGGCTATCAAGTCACGACGGCGGAAGACGGCGCGACGGCCCTGGACTGGCTGGCGGAAGGAAAGGCCGACGTCGTCCTGCTCGATCTCCAGATGCCCGGCCTGGACGGGATGGACGTCCTTCGACGACTTCGCGAGTCGGGCAATGACACTCCCGTTGTCATTGTGACGGCCCACGGCAGCGTACCCAACGCCGTTCAGGCGATGAAGCTGGGGGCGATCGACTTTCAGACGAAGCCGCTGACTCCGGATCGACTCCGCGCCGTGGTCGCTGACGTGATCGAACGGCAAGCCGATCGCAAACGTGTGGCGCATCCGCCCACAAGCGTCCCGGAACCCGTCACGGTCGCCTCACAGTTCGCCGAAGATCTCAGAAAGGCCAAACGGGCGCTCAACCGTTGTGCATTCGTGGAAGCCGAAATCTTCCTCAAGCAAGCCATCGCGCTCAATCCGAACTCGGCCGAGAGCCACAACCTGATGGGGGTGCTGCACGAGTGTCGCAACGAACACGACGACTCCTACCGAGAGTACAAGGCCGCACTCAAAGCCGACCACAACTATACGCCGGCCAAGCACAACATGACTCGCTACTATGAACGGTTTACGTTCGGAAGAAGCGATCAAGCGATTGATAAAGGGGAGACGAGAGAAGAAAATTAATTGAGGGAAGGTATCGCGTACAAGAGCCGGTATGAGAGGCGACTTTGCAGTGCCCAACCGGTCTTAAAAGAAGGGAGGAAGAAGCGGAAGGATCAAAATTTTCAGAAGAGTGGTCAGGGGGAGAGTTGAACTCCCGACACTCGGATTTTCAGTCCGATGCTCTACCAACTGAGCTACCTGACCCGCAACCAACGCCAAGAACTTTACCCTGATATCGTTAGCCCGTCAAGTCGTTGCGACCAAAAAGCGTCGCATTCTCAAGGGCGTTTCGGGTCGAGGCGATCTTGGATCTCTGTATCGTTCCGCGAGTAATTGACTCGTTTCACTCAACGGGTGTAACGATACCGTAGGGCGACGCCCCTGTCAAGGGTCACCCGAAACTCCTTCGAATGATTTGGCGGAGGGGAGCCTGCAGCGGACATCGTCATCTTCTCAAGCTCAAACGATGGCCTGTGCTTCTGAACGCTCCGGCGTGATCGATGGGACTCGGGAGGTTCCCAAAAAACGATGAATACGGCAGTAGCCTGTTGACTTGGACGCCTGACCAATTAGAATAGCCCCGCAGTCGAGAGTTAACGATCGACAGTTAACAAACCGACAGGCAACGCAATTTACGGGCGCATAGCTCAGTTGGCTAGAGCGCACCCCTGATAAGGGTGAGGTCCCATGTTCGAGTCATGGTGCGCCCATTAGTAACGGTTTTGCTAGCAGTACCGTTATGTGCGTTTTTAAGAAAGACTAGCCTCGGGGTGTCTTACACAAGAACCCCCGAGGCCGGTTTGTTTGCAACGTTTGCTGGACAAGGCGATTCCCGGGCGCATAGCTCAGTTGGCTAGAGCGCACCCCTGATAAGGGTGAGGTCCCATGTTCGAGTCATGGTGCGCCCATTAACGTGACAGCATCGACCGCGGTGCTGTCATGTGCCTCTCTGTAAAGACCGGCCTCGGGGTGTCTCTCACGACATCTCCCGAGGCCGGTTTTTTTGCGCGCTGCGCATTTCGTTGCCAACTCGAGCGATCTCCCGATGGGGTAGCGTCTGGCTGTCCCGAGCCTTCGTGGCGCAGACCTTTGAGGGATTGCGCGGGTCGCGGCGATTCGCCAAAATACCCGATTGGCTCACCGCTTGGTGGCGAGCGGTAACTTCGGGGGCGTCGATGCCGCAACCGGATGGCGCAAAGCCAGCCGGACCTGCTCAAGTGCCGACTTGAACAGCTCCGGCTTGATCGGCCCGCGCCGGGATTTTCGAGGAGCGCAAATCCCGGTCTTTGGTGGATACGGCATTCCCAAGGAACGAGACGAGAAAAAAGAAAGGCGTCTGAACTCAGGTCTTAGGGTTGAGGCGTGGTGCGCCCGGATTTCGCCTGCTCAGTCATCCTCTTCGACTTCGACGTCCCCGTCGTCGTCCCCATCGCCTTCGCTGTCGTCCTCCTCGTCAATTTCTTCTTCGTCCTCGATCTCCGCGGCCGCAGCCACCTTCACCGCGGCGGGGGCAGGGGGAGCGGGTCGTGGAATGGCCGCGCCCAGGCCGGGAGCATTGTCGGGCATCGGCTCCTTGACCTTCTGAATGAAGTGGGTGCCCTTGCCCTTGGCCGTCAACTCGGCCGCACGTGCCTCGGCCGCCTCGCGCTGGGAATATTCGAACGTGCCCACGGGTTTGAAGGCGTCATTGGTGACGACCCAAACGATCCGCATGCGCGCTGTGGGCTTGGCCGCCTTGGTGGCTTTCGCCTTGGACTTGGCCGCAGCCTTGGGCTTCTTCTTGACCTTGCGAACTTCAGTATCATCATCATCAAGGTCTTCGCTCAGATCATCCGACTCGTCCTCCATCGGATCGAGCGGTTCGGCCGCATCGTTCTGTCGACGAAGTTCGAGACGATTCAGCGGTTTCCCAGCCATGAAACCGTCCTTCGAGATGGCTCAGGTTCAAGAATTGCCAAACTCCTCCGCGGTTTCGCGGAAGATTTCCCAACGATCATCATAATCGAAACCCAGAATCTTGGCTAGCGACCGGCCCGGTCCGTTGCGTCGCCCGCTTGGTCCGTCAGAGCGTTTTCGCTTTGAACCGAGCGGTCGCGAGCTCACGGCCCTGGGGAGCCAACTCGGAGGCAATGTGGGCCAGTAAGTCTTCGGCTCGGTAAGGCTTGGTGAGAAAGTGGCCGATGCCGAGCAGCGAGAGGTCGCGTTCATGATCGGCCAGGATCGCCGCGCTACAGATCATGATTCGCTGGTCGGGATCGCAAGCCCGGACCCGCCGGCAGACTTCCACGCCGGAAAAGACGGGCAGGTTCAGATCCACCAGGAGGAGGTCGAACGGCCCCGAGTCGTGGAAGCGTTCGACCCCTTCGCGTCCATCGGCCGCCTCGACTACGCCATACCCCTCGCACTTGAGGACTTGGGCGACCAGGTTCCGGAGACGGGATTCATCCTCGACCAAAAGTAACGTGCAAGGTCCGTTCGCACCCATCGTTCTCTCCCCGTGACGATCCATCGAGACAGGGACACCATCAACGTTGCGACCGTTCCGGTGTCGAACGAACGGCATCGTAGCCGGACACTCGATCCGCGCCCACACGAATATCCCGGCAGCACCGGGCCCGCCGGGAACCCCTTTTGTCGCCCGCGCCGCGATCGACGCGGACTCGGATTCCAAACCGGATGCGCATTTCCGCATGCGTCCCTGTTCGCAACTCCAAAGGCCTGGCGAAATTAACGAGCGGTGGCCTGGGTGGACAGCGGGGCGGAAGTCGGAGTCGGATTCTGAGTCTGCGGTTTGTCCACACCAAGAATTTGGCAGAGAAACGCGACGATGACGTGCTTGGAGAGATTCAGGCCGATGATTCCCCAGAGCGGCCCAAGTCGGAACAGCCAGATATTCAGGGCAATACACGCCACCAGAGCGAGTAAGCCCGCGACGCTCAGTTGAAAGCTGGATCGTTCCATGCCACTATTATGGGCAAGGCATCCACCTGCGGAAAGAGATCCCCCGGAAAGTGTCGTGGCCGCCACAACCAAGCCGACGAGACCGGAACCAATCCGCCTCCGCTTGATCCTGAACAGGAACGGCCCATGAAGATTGGCCCGGTGATTCCCCGGCTTCACACTGAACAAGCCGGGAAGTGCGGAACCCACTGGCGGTAGGCTTGCGTGGTGTTTAGGATAGCGCTCGTTGGGGAGGGCGGACCTGATCAACTGACAATTGAACCTGATCTGATAAAGGGTTAGCCCCGCCCGCGGGCGGGAACTCTCGAGCGGACGTTCTTCCTTCTCTTGTATTCCCGACTTGACTCAGGGCATCCTGAAACAATGACCACCCCGACGATCACCCGGCCAGAATGGAGCACGGTCATCGACCCCGTGCTTCAGAAGGAATTGGAACAGCACGTCCTGGTCACATCCTGGGACAAGCTCCTGGGAATGGTCGATACCGTCTATAACTGGGGCCGCCGTTCGAGCCTTTGGCCGCTCGGCTTTGGGCTCGCCTGCTGCGCCATCGAGATGATCTGCACGGCGTCAAGCCGGTTCGATATCGCCCGCTTCGGCGCCGAGGTGTTCCGAGGCTCGCCCCGTCAAGCCGACGTCATGATCGTCTCCGGCACCGTCACCAAGACGATGATGCCGATGATCGCGCGGCTCTATGACCAAATGCCCGAGCCGAAATACGTCATCTCCATGGGAGCGTGTGCCACCGGTGGCGGCCCGTTCAAAGAAGGATATAACGTTGTTTCGGGGATCGACAAATACCTGCCGGTTGATGTCTATATCCCTGGATGCCCGCCCACCCCTCAGGCCTTGCTCAACGGCCTGATCATGCTCCAGAAGAAAATCGACGGCGAGCGGATCACCCAAACCCCTTGGTATCGTAACGACGTCGAGCGCGATATTCCGATCCCGGTCCTCGGCCCCGACCTGATCGACTTGCGCACCGTCGAGCTGACCGCCGAGAAGACGGCCCAAGGCCTGGTCGAGGCCCGCGAGGAAACCTTGGTCAAGCCGACCAAGATTCCCGCCCCTCAACACGAGGTGGAGCCACATGCCAACGGGGTTCCCGAACCGGCGCCCGCGGCCAAGGGGCCGAGCAAGATCGACTTGATCCGGGCGAAGGCCAAAGGCGAAGCCGTACCGGAAACCAACGACGTACCGGCCGCCGTCGCGAAACCGGCCGCCAAGCCTGCGAAAAAGGTGAAACGGGCCGAGGCCAGGCCCAGCCTCGTCTGGCTCGGCGATGCCGGGCTGCACGAACTGGCCGAACGAATCAACACGCGTTTCGGCCAGGAAACCGTCACCATCATTCAGGCGGCGCTCCTGGTCAAGCCCGAGCAACTCGTCGCGGTCAGCCGCTACCTCCGCGACGAATACCCGATTCGGTACGACTACCTGGTCAGCTTGCAGAGCGTTCACTTCGAAGATTGCATCGAGGTCAACTACCAACTCGACAGCACGAGCACCCAGGGCAAGCTGATCGAGTTGAGGGTAAGAACCTCGGAGGTCGAAGGGGAAGGCGAGGTTCCGTCGCTCGTCGGGGTCTGGCGGGGCGCCGATTTCCAGGAACGCGAAGTCTACGACATGATGGGGATCCGGTTCACCGGACACCCCGAGCTGACCCGGATCCTGATGTGGGACGGCTACGCCTACCACCCGCTCCGCAAAGATTTCCTCGAGCCTTACTACGAAGGCCCGACGAAAGTCTTCGACAGCCGGGTCGAGACCGGCCACGGGCAGCATTTCCGCGCCGAGGAGATCAATCCGTACGGCACGAACATGAAGATCCCCAAGGACTACAAGGACTGGGGAAAACTTTCGAGCCACGACGACGTCAAAGGGGAATCGCTGCTACCCAGCGGCGTCACCGTCAGCGAACTCGCCACCGACCAGTTCCTCATCAGCATGGGTCCCCAGCACCCGAGCACCCACGGTGTCTTCCGGATCAACCTGCGCGTGGACGGTGAGACGATCATCGGCCTGAAGCCCGTCATGGGCTACATGCACCGAAATCATGAGAAGATTGGCGAGCGGAACACGTTCTTGATGAACTTCCCGTTCACCGACCGGCTCGACTACCTGACGAGCATGGGGAACAACTTCGGCTATGCGCTGGCCGTCGAGCAGCTC
This sequence comes from Singulisphaera sp. GP187, assembly GCF_900129635.1. GTDB lineage: Bacteria > Planctomycetota > Planctomycetia > Isosphaerales > Isosphaeraceae > Singulisphaera. The sequence goes on from NZ_FSRB01000001.1 coordinate 1,823,505, forward strand.
ATGGGGGACGACGCCAAACCCCCGGAGCGGGCCGAGTATATTCGGGTGATCATGGCCGAGTTGACCCGGATCGCCAGCCACATGTGGTCGATCGGGTTCTTGCTCAACGACCTCGGGGCCTTTTTCACCCCCGCGCTCTACGCGATCGAGGAACGAGAGCTGATCCTCGACCTGTTCGAGTGGGCCGCCGGTAGCCGGATGATGTGCAACTACTTCCGGTTCGGTGGGGTGGCCTTCGACCTCCCTCGGGGCTGGGTGGAGCGCTGCAAGGGGATCGCCTTCGACCGCCTCGACGGCAAGATTGACGAACTGGACCGCTACCTCTCGGGCAACGAAATCGTCCTCGAACGCTGCAAGGGGATCGGCGTCTTGACCGCCAAGCAGGCGATCGAGTTCTCCACCGCCGGCCCCGTCCTCCGCGCCTCGGGGGTTCCCTACGACATTCGCCGGGCCGCCCCGTACAGCATCTACGATCGGTTCGAGTTCAAGGTGGTCACCGGCACCAACGGTGACCTGTACGACCGTTACCTGGTCCGACTCGAGGAGATGCGCGAGAGCGTCAAGATCCTCAAGCAGGCGCTTCGTGACCTTCCCGAAGGGCCGATTTTGCCCGGCAAGAAGACCTATCAGATCAAGGTCCCGGCCGGCGAGGCCTACTCTCGGGTCGAGAATCCCAAGGGCGAACTCGGCTATTACGTGGTGGCCGACGGTTCGTCGTCCGCCTACCGCTATCATATTCGGAGTCCAAGTTTCATCAACCTGACCGCACTCGAGCAAATGTGCCTGGGTCACACCATCGCCGACGTCGTGGGAATTCTCGGTAGTCTCGACATCGTTTTGGGCGAGGTGGACCGCTAAGGTCGGATCGGCCGGGCCGGGTGGGGTGGGCCTACCCTCTCGTGGGCTACGTTCGGTGGGCGGCGCCCATCCTCCAAGACTGATAGGGACTCTTGCACCATGGGCAGCGGTTACGGGATTATCACGGGCCACCTGGTCACGCTTCGGCGGTTCCTGCGCACCTTCTGGCGCGATATCCGAGCGGGTAAGGGGCTCCAGCGTCGCGGCGGCGGACATCAACTCCTGGACCTCTGGCCCTACAAGGCGGACCGGGGGAACGAGCCGACCATTCTCCAGGATTACAAGACCGAGGGCCTTTTCACGGTCGAGTACCCCGACGAACGGCTCCCGGTCTACGAGCGGTTCCGCGTGTTGCCGGTCCTGATCTATGACGACGACGATGGCAACGTTCGGTGCACGTCGTGCAACATCTGCGCAAAGGTCTGCCCCCCCCAATGCATCTGGATGTCTCAGGCCAAAGGACCGAAGGGGAACGTGGTTCCTCTGCCTGAAGACTTCTACATCGATATGGATGTCTGCATGAACTGCGGACTCTGCGCCGAGTATTGCCCATTCGACGCGATCAAGATGGATCAGAACTTCGAGCTCTCGAACTACGAGCGCCATCAGACGCACATTTACAGTCTCCAAGACCTGCTCGTCTCCAGCGAGTATTATTCGCGGACGCACCCGGACGCCTGGAGCAGCGAGGAGGAAGTGGCCGAACGGAACAAGGTTGCCAAGAAGAAGGATCAGCGGCTTCAGAAGGCGCTGACGGCGACCGCCAAGCCGGCCGCTCCCCTCAAGGCCGCCCCGAAGCCGGTCGCCGTGGAGCAGGCCTGACCTTTGAGACGCTCGCACGCGTGAGCAGCGATCGACAGTCTAGACCTCACGGGATCGCGACGATTGATCGGGAAAACCACCGCCAATCTGTTGTGTACAGAACTGCTTTCATGTTTAGGGTTCGCTAGTGTCGTGACGGAAAAGGGTGCCCCCTTGCCGACCTTCACTGGCCGCCGTAGTATGTTCGCTCAGCTAGGTTATCAAGGCGCAATCGAGGCCTTGAGCAATTGCCGGAAGATATCATGATTCCCACGCCTCCGAAACCGAAGTACATCGCAGGTTCCCGGCTCCGCGTGACCCAACGGGTCCGCGTCGGTCATCGTGAGTGGACCACCCAAGTGGAAGGCCTGGTCGAGCGGGAAGGCCTCCGTCCCGTGGGTGGAATGGAGATGGGCGGCAAGGCCTCCTATTGCCACCAGTCGACGATCCGGCTGCGTCGCGACGATGGTGAAGTCATCGTCGTCGCCGTCGATGAAAATAGCGTCGTCCAGTCTTTGTCCTCGAGTTGACCGTGGCTTCGGAGCAATTGACGTCATGATTATCTACAACTACATATTCGTGGGTCTCTTGCTACTGACCGCGATCGGCTTTGCGCTCGCGCCACTCTTGCTGGTCGCCATCGTCGCACCTCGTAAGCCTTCGCTGGCCAAGCAAGATATTTACGAGTGCGGCGTTCGGACCCACGGCGAGACCTGGATTCGGTTTCGGATCCAGTACTATATCTACGCGATCATGTTCGTGGTTTTCGACATCGAGACCGTCTTCCTGTACCCCTGGGCGGTGAGTTACTCGAGTCTCGGTCTGTTCGCTCTGGTCGAGATGGTCATTTTCTTGGCCATCTTGTTCGTCGGCTTGGCCTACGCCTGGGCCAAGGGCGTGTTGCGCTGGGTCTGAGTGTCGCGTGAGGCGAGACGGTTGGGTCGGACTTTTTGATTGACCAAGGGGAGATGCTAACGGTGAATTTCGCAACCGCCTGGGCCCTGCCGATCGTCTGGGCCCAGCAGCAGATCGACCTTAGTTTCTCCACCAAGGTGCAATGGGCGCTCTGGCTGGTTGTGGGATTCGTGGGGATCTTCCCCGGCATCGTCGCTTATATGGTCTGGGCCGAGCGGAAGGTCGCCGCCCGGTTCCAGGATCGGATCGGCCCCAATCGTGTCGGCCCGCTCGGCTTGCTCCAGCCGATCGCCGACGCACTCAAGCTGATCACCAAAGAAAACATCGTCCCCAAGTCGGCCGATCAGCTCGTCCATCTCCTCGCTCCGGTCGTGCTCCTGGTCTCGGCTTTCCTCGTGTTGGCCGTCGTTCCATTCGGGTTGGGGACCATTCAGGAAGACCACCCCGCGCACTTCAACGGGCTCGTGCCGATCGATCCTCCCTCGGGCCTGCTCTACTTGATTGCCGTTTCCAGTCTGGGCGCACTGGGGATCTTTTTGGCGGGATGGTCGAGCCGAAACAAGTATTCACTCCTCGGTGCGATGCGTGCGGTCGCCCAGCTCGTTTCCTATGAAATCCCCCAAGTTCTGTCGATGGTGCCGGTCGTCCTCTGGACGGGCAGCCTGAGCATGGTCGCCATCATGAACCAACAGCTCGATCACGGCTGGTTCCTCTGGTCTCCCCCCGGCCTGCTCGCGTTCTCCCTGCTCCTGATCGCCAGTCTCGCCGAAGTGAACCGGACTCCATTCGATTTGCCCGAGGCGGAATCCGAGATCATCGCCGGTTACCACACCGAGTACTCGGGGATGCGGTTCGGGCTCTTCTTCCTGGCGGAATACCTGAGCGTGTTCGCAGTCTGCTGCCTGACCACGGTCATCTTTCTCGGCGGCGGCAGTCTCCCGTTCAGCGGGCTCCTGCCGTTCCTGGACTACCCCCGGATGTTTGGCGGGGTGACCACGACGGCATACCTGATTACCAACCTGATCTCGGTGGCTGTCTTCGCGGCGAAGGTCTTCTTCCTGATCTTCGTGATGTTCTGGATCCGGGCCACCTTGCCTCGGATGCGGGTCGACCGGCTCATGAACTTCGCCTGGAAGTACATGGTGCCCTTGAGCCTGATCAACATCCTGATCGCGGCCGTCTGGTTTGAATGTGCCATCCGGTCCAGCCGACCGTTCGCCTTCGCCGGGATCTCGATTCCCGGCTGGATTTTGGGCTGGGTCGTGACGCTCCCCCTGGTCGGCGTCTCGGTCTGGTTCTGCTTCTGGTTCAATCGACGCGAGCGGACAGCACTCCTGGAAGCCGCGAAACCCCGGCGGGCCGTGATCGTCCCCGTCACCGCGCGATGAGTCGAACGCTTCACCCAAGATTGGCCCGCGTTGCCGGGGGCCGGAGACGAACCTCGTGAGTCAAACGCTCTTTTTGGTCATCTCAGCGGTTGGACTGGTCGCGGCCGTAGGGACGATCCTGGCCAGGAACCTGGTCCACGCAGCGCTCTACCTCATTGGCTTTTTCTTTATCATCGCCTGCCAATTCGTGCTGCTCGAAGCCGAATTTCTGGCGGCGATCCAAGTCCTCGTCTACATCGGCGCGGTGGCGATCCTGCTCATGTTCGGGATCATGCTCACGCGAAACATCCAAGGGGATGATACCACGACCGTCTCACCCGGCTGGACGATGCCGGCGCTTGTGGCCGGGCTTGGGCTCTTCCTCATGCTCGGCTTCGGGATCAACAACCATGTGGGCCTGAAAGATCGGGCCGACTGGTCGGCGACGGTCAACCGACCGTCGATCGTGACCCGGGAAAAGGAAACCCCCTCGCCGCGCGCCGTCGCCATCAACAATATGGGGCTCGCGGTTGGTTACGAGATGATGACCCGATTCGTGGTCCCCTTCGAAGTCGCGGGCCTCCTTCTGACCGCGGCCCTCGTCGGTGCTATCGCCCTCGCCCATCGGGAAGGGGACGACGAACCGGCCCGACTCGGAGCCCAGGCCACCGGACTCCACGGGTTGACGGAGCCTTCCCCGAGCAACGTTCAGGCCGAGCCTAGCGGATCGCGATCGGAACCACTCTCCTCACCCTCGAAATGAGTTGCCCGCGATGAGCCGTGATATCCCGTTGAATTGGTTCCTCTATTTCGCCGCGGCCTCGTTCTCGATCGGGCTGATGGGCGTCTTACTGCGCCGCAACGCGATCGCTGTCTTGATGGCGATCGAGATCATGCTCAACGCGGCCAACGTCAACCTGGTTGCATTCTGGCGGTACGGAATCCCCGCTCCCAATGAGGGAGCGTTGACCGGCGTCATGATGGCTGTGTTCGTGATCACGATCGCCGCCGCCGAGGTGGCGGTGGGCATTGGTCTGATCCTGCTCTGCTACCGTCGCTGGCAAGCGGCCGACGTGGATCGGTTCGATAGCCTCTCCGGCTGATCGAATTCCGTGCCCCCTCGATTGGCCGATCCCGATATCAACCGGCATTGAATTGTCTGAACAATGATCCTGCTCGACGGAATGTTCGCGGCCTCCCGAGTCGGAGCGGATACCGCACCGTAACGAACGCCACCAAGGGCCATAGCCGATGCCTCCCAGCGCTATCCCGTCACTCGACTTTCGCGACTTCCACGCCCTCGCACCCGAGATGATTCTCGCGTTCTGGGGACTGCTGGTGCTGATGGCCGACCAGACGGTTTTCCGAAGTCGGACCGCGGCGCGGCGTCAACAGGCCGCCGGCCGGCTCACCTTGCTCGGGATCGTCGTCGCCCTGGGGGCGGCCTTCCTACCCTTTGTCATTCGGTTCAACCTCTACGACCTCGCGAAAACCCTGAATTTCGCGGGGATCGACTACATGAGCCTGCCGGATCGGAGCCTCTTCCTGGGCAGCCTTTCCGACGACCTGCTGACCGAGACCTTCAACGTCCTCCTGGTGCTCATGCTGGGTCTGGTCTCGTGGCTGTCGATGTCCTGGTCGTTTACCGAAGACTGGGGCGAATACTTCGCGCTCCTCTTGTGGTCGACCGTGGGCATGATGCTCCTGATCGCGTCGGACGAGTTGCTCAGCCTCTTCCTGACCCTCGAGCTGATGACGATCTGTCTCTACTTGATGACCGCGTTCGAGAAAGAGAAACGGCGGTCTCCCGAAGCGGGTCTGAAGTATTTTATCTATGGCTCGGTCTCCTCGGCCCTGTTCTTGTTCGGCCTGAGTCTCGTCTATGGGCTCACCGGAACCACGCGGTTCGACGCCATCCATAACATTCTCCACCCGATTCTCAGCAGTTCTACGGGCCTGTCGGGCAACCTCGCGGGAGCCACGGCGGTCCTCTTGTTGCTGGTTGGGTTCGGATTCAAGATTGCGGCGGTGCCGTTCCATCAATGGGCGCCTGATGCTTACGAAGGAGCCCCCGCGCCGGTCACCGCCTGGATTGCCACCGGTTCCAAAATCGCCAGCTTCATCGCACTCATGAAGGTGTTGCTGGTCGCCCTGGGGCCGTGGGGCAGTAGCTATGCCTCGGTGATGAGCCCCGGCTGGATCGGGATTGTGGTCGTTCTCTCGGCCGCCACGATGACTTACGGCAATTTGGCCGCACTCGCGCAGCGCAACCTCAAGCGAATGCTCGCCTACTCCTCGATCGCCCATGCCGGCTATATGCTGGTGGGGGTCGCGGCGGCGGGGGTTTCGGTTCGCCGTCAGGAGTCGGCTGGCTCGGTGCTCTTCTACCTGGTCATCTACGGTTTCAGTAACATCGGCGCCTTCGCCGTGGCTGCCTGGCTCGCCCGAGACAAGCAGAGCGACGACATCGACGACCTCAACGGCCTGGCATACCGTTACCCATTCTTGGCGACCTGCATCCTCCTACTGATGCTCTCACTGATCGGCATGCCTCCGCTCGCCGGCTTCTTCGGTAAGCTCTATATGTTCATGGAAGCACTCGACCAGGAAGGCAACCAGGTGACCCGGGTGGCCTTGGTCTGGCTGGTGGCGTTGGGCCTGCTCAACAGCGTCGTTTCCGCCTTCTACTACGTGCGTGTGCTCAAGGCGATGTTCCTCCGCGATCCGGGTCGAACGGTCTTGTCCCCCGCGTCGAGCTCCATCGCCCTGCCCATTGTTCTGGCGACGGCGGTCGTCGTCGGCTGTGGGATCTACCCGGCTCCGTTGATGGACATCATGAGGGGAGCTTCGATTCCGATGCTCTCGGCGAACGCACGGGCCGCGCTGAATCCCACGGAGGCTCCGGACTCGGGTGCCACGGGAGCGCTACCCAACGATGGGGCGCAACAACCTCCGGTCGATCCCGGCCAGACCCCCCCCGCTCCCACACCAGTCTCTGCTCCGAAGTCGTGAGATGAGATCAATTGGCGTCCAGGTCGGCGGTTATCCGAGTTCGTGATTCCTCGCGAAGAGAGACGTAACGGCGATGGCCATTATCAACACGCTGCAAAAATGCCTGGACAGCCCCTATTTGTTCAAGGACGACCAGGCGCCGGAGAAGATTCCCGCACTGCTCGCCAAGGCGGCTGACCGGCTCGAGGCCGCGGCCAATCTCCAGGCGACCGGCCAGGGTGATCCCGCCGACATCAGTTTCCTGAGCTATGAGGCCATGTTCTCCTGCCTGCGCGCCCTTGTCTATCAAAAGGGGTATCGGGAGGCGGGCTTGCGCTGCCTGATGCTGGCCTGCGAGAACCTCTATGTTCGACCGGGCCTACTCGACGCCAGCTTCATCGTCGCGTTCGAGCGCGCTCAGGGTTTGAAGACTCCTCCCGCCGAAAATCTCGCCGCCGCCTCGTCGTTCGTCAAACGAACTCTCGAGATCTTGACGGTCTGACCGAATCGGCTTCGACGAACCGGTCATTCGCAATAGATTCGAACTCTCGCGCCCCTTGTCGCGAGAGTTTTCCTTTCTCGATTCGTCATTTCAGAACCCATATCGCGTGTTGCCAGACTCGCCGCCCATGATCCCACGGGTTGGCGAATGCCGACCTTGACCGTTCGCCGCGATTATGCCAAAAACTCGCGTCGGCCCATTCGCGAGCCGGGACCACTGAGATGAGACGCACCGGGGACGGCCCCGGCGAGCGGACGCACCTCCAAAGGATGGGAGGCCATGATGGACATCAATTCATCACGAACCGGGAAGGTTCGTTCGGGGTTGCCGCCGCATCGCTGGACCAAGGTTGACGACCCGGACGGTCTCGCCGTCGTGGCGTCCCACGCGACCGTGATCGCGGGCGGAGGCCCGGCGGGCCTCACCGCGGCTTACGAACTGTCGAAGCACGGCCACTCGTGTGTCGTGCTCGAGTCCGACCCCAACCTCGTCGGTGGAATTAGCCGGACCGACCAGTACAAGGGATACCGATTCGACATCGGCGGCCATCGCTTCTTCTCAAAGAGCGCCGAGGTCAACGCGATCTGGCGCGAGATCCTCGGTGATCAGTTCGTCACTCGTTCGCGTTTGAGCCGGATCTACTACAACCGCAAGTTCTTCCACTATCCGCTCAAACCAGTCGACGCCTTGATGAAGCTCGGGCCGTGGCGGGCTGCCTTGATCCTCGCGAGTTACCTGAAGGCGACCCTCAAGCCCATCAAGCCCGAGCGGAGCTTCGAGGATTGGGTTGTCAACCGCTTCGGCCGGCTCCTCTTCGAGATCTTCTTCAAGACCTACACCGAGAAGGTCTGGGGAATGCCCACGAATGAGATCACCGCCGAGTGGGCCGCGCAACGCATCAAAGGACTGAGCCTGGTTCGAGCCGTGACCAACGCCCTGTTCGGGAGCCGCAAGTCGAACGGGGAGGTCATCAAGACGCTCATCGAGTCGTTCCAGTATCCTCGCCTCGGCCCGGGTCAAATGTGGGAATGTGCGCGCGACAAGATTCGCGAAAAGGGAGGCGCGGTGCATCTCGACCGCCGCGTCGTCCAGATCGAACACGATGGCTCGGCCGTAACGACGTTCGTGACGAAAGACTCCAACGGCAAATTGACGGCCTACCACGGCGAAAACTTCGTGTCGACACTGCCGATCCGCGAGTTGATCCGCTGCATGAGCCCCCAACCGCCCGACGCGGTGGTCAAGGCCGCCGAGTCGCTCCGGTATCGCGACTTCCTCACCGTGGTCTTGATCGTCGATCGCGCCGAGACCTTTCCCGACACATGGATCTACATCCATGAACCGGACGTACGTCTGGGGCGCGTGCAGAACTTCAAGAACTGGTCCCCTGACCTCGTTCCCGACCCCACCAAGAGCAGCTTGGGGCTCGAGTATTTCTGCTTCGAGGGCGATGACCTCTGGACCATGCCCGACGCCGAGCTCATCGAGTTGGGCAAGCGTGAAATGGATAAGATGGGCCTGATCGCCGCATCCGAAGTGAGCGACGGCTGCGTCGTGAGAATGCCCAAGGCCTACCCGGTCTACGACGACGCCTATCAAGGGCATCTCGCCGTGATCCGCGCCTGGCTCAAGAATTTGCCCAACCTCGAGTTGGCGGGGCGCAACGGCATGCACAAATACAATAACCAGGACCATTCGATGATGACGGCCGTCCTGGCCGCACGGAACATCCTCGGACTCGGGCAGTTCGACACCTGGAAAGTGAATACCGACGCCGAGTACCACGAGGAAGGGAGCGAGGCCGAAGACACCACCGGCCGAATCGTTCCGCGGAAGATCAGCGCGACCTGAACGGGATCCGAGCGATCCCCCGTCTGATGAGTGCTTCATTCAGTCCGGTGCGCTTGGCCTGGGCAACCTTGTGGATCCACCAATTCCCGTAGGTGGGCACGGCCCACCATCCCGATCTCCTCGCCAGAACGGAGGATAGGATGGTGGGCCGTGCCCTCCTTACGGGAGTCAACGATGGAGCAGGTAGTACGCACGCCGGTCCGCGTCCGAACGCTCGCCCACGAATCCGACCGCACGATAGCCGGCGGCAAACGCGGAGGTCAAGCTTTCGCGAACGGCAAGCCGCCAGGCTTCGGCCATGCGGGCATCGCGAGCCCGCAGTCCGGCGATGTCATGCGGGATTTCCACGAGCACGTTCGACCCCTCCGCGGGTTGAGTCCTAACGACGGCTCGGGATCCATCGGCAATCGCCTTGGACTCAATCAAATAAGAATAAGTTGACCACTCATGCGTGGTGGCGGCATCGGGTCGTGGGGGGGCGGCGAGCTCCCATTCGGCGATCAACCGGTCGGTCGGGACGCCAAGGTTGAGCGCATCGGTGCGGGGACCGTACATGTCGTCGACATAGCGATTGGACGTGGCACCAAGCTTTACGAGATTAAAGCGGGCGTTGCCGGCCTGGAGCGGATCGAAGGCCCAGGCGATGAGGTCGACGCCACTCTCGAGTGCCAGGTCGCGCTGCGCCATCTTGAGTCGATAGCCGAGCCCGGTCGACTGCCGGCCAGGGACGACACCGGTCAATTGCGAGTAGAGACAGAGCCGGCCCCCGGTACGGCCGAGGAACGCGAACGAAACACCGACCGCCTCGCCGTCCGGCAGGAAAGCGCCAAGGACGACACCACCGTGTAACTGGGCCCCCACCATCGTGGCGATCGGCACCACGTAGGAGTCATCGGCGATTCCCCAGGCGAGGCGCTGGGCTCTCTGACAGGCATGATATTCCTGGACGTTGGCGGGGCGTCGGATCGTAATCTCTTCACTCATCGAAAAAACACCTCAAAGTTCCAAGAGCAGACACGCCAACAGAGCTGCGCGTTCCGGCAGGCTGTCGATAAGGATATGCTCATTGAGAGCATGCGCCCCCGCGCCCGGCACGCCCAGGCCATCGAGAGTGGCGACGCCCAGGGCCGCGGTAAAATTGCCGTCGCTGCCCCCTCCGGTCGACCCTTCGTCCAGTTCCAGCCCGAGCGAACGGCCGATCTGTCGTGTCCGCTCGAAAAGCTCCCGACTCGCCGTTGTCCGTTCCATGGGGGGCCGATTGATCCCACCACTGACGTTGACGGAAGCCCCGGGAGTCAGCGCGTGGAGGCCACGGAACGCGTGCTCGAGGCGTCGAGCCTCATCCATCGTCGCCACGCGCACATCGACACGCGCCATGGCCTGCGCGGGGACGACGTTGGGGGTTGTCCCTCCTGAAATGAGTCCGACGTTGATCGTGGTGCCAACGGATGGGTTGGCCAGGGCATTGATCCTGGGAATCTGGAGCGCCAGCTCGTTGATCGCGCTGATCCCTTTCTCGGGCTCGACGCCTGCATGAGCGGCCTTCCCCTCAATTTCGACGGTAAAGCCGCCGACCCCTTTGCGGGCCGTCTTGAGCAGGCCGCCGGGAAGTGGAGGTTCGAGGACGAGAGCATGGGCGCACTCGCGTGCGGCGGCTTCGATATGCGCCCGCGAGGTCGGGCTGCCGATTTCCTCGTCCGACGTGACCAAGACGTGGATCGGCCGCCGCGGCGTCAGGCCAAGCGCCTGGAACGCCGCCAAGGCGGTTTCGAACAGGATGATGCTCGCCTTCATGTCGTACGAACCGGGACCGTAGGCGCGTGGACCGTCGACACGGAAGGGACGATCGACCACGGTCCCCAGGGGCCAGACCGTGTCGAAATGAGCCAGGACGAGGGCAGGGGGGAGGTCACCTTCACGATAAAACCAGGCGTCGACATGATTGCCGCCGGCTGGGTTATCAATCAGTTTGACATTGCCTCCAAGTGCTTCGAATCGCCCTGCCAGCATGGTGGCGTAGGGGTCGAGGACGGCTTTGTCACGGCTGGGCGACTCGAACACGACCAGCGTCGCGAGGTCGGCGAGCATCGATTCGCGGCGCTGGATCATCCAGTTCAGAAGGGTGGGGCCGGGCATATCGCTTTTCTCTTGCGGGGACGTTCAGGCCGTCAAGCTCCACTGGCGCAAGGCCAGGGGTTCGATCCGCTCCTCGATTGGCGCAAAGCCGAGACCGACTCCGAGCGGAACCTTCACGGCTCCGTTCTCGGCCCGGATTGGCGGCTCCACGAGATCCTCGCGGTAATACTTATCCGACCCGGAGACGTCGCCGGGCAGGGTGAAACCGGGAAGGCTCGAAATCGCAACGTTCGCCGCGCGGCCGATGCCGAACTCGTGCATCCCGCCACACCAAACCTCGACGCCCCGACCGAGACAGTGGTCGTGGATCCGCTTCGCCTCAAGCAGCCCGCCGACGCGGCTCACCTTGATGTTGATCACGCGGCAGGCCTGCAAATCGAGCGCCTTCCGCGCATCCTCGGCGGAGTGGATGCTCTCGTCGAGGCAGACCGGGGTTCGTAACGCCGCCTGAAGTCGCGCGTGATCGATAATATCATCATGCGCCAGGGGCTGCTCGATCAGCAGTAGATTGAACGCGTCGAGCTGCTTGAGATGCTCGATATCAGCGAGGGTGTAAGCCGAATTCGCATCGACCTGCAACGCGATCTCCGGATAACGCTCACGAACGCTTCGGACGATAGCGACATCCCAGCCGGGCGCAATTTTGAGCTTGATCCGGCGGTAGCCCTCGGCAAGGTACTGGTCGATGAGGCCGAACAGCGTTTCCTGATCGCGTTCGATCCCCAGGCTGACCCCGGAGAGAATTTCCGGGCGCGTCCCACCGAGCAACGCGGCGAGGGATTTCCCTTGGTGGTGGGCCAAAGCGTCCCAGCAGGCGATCTCCAGCCCCGCCTTGGCGAAGTTGTTCCCCTTCACGGACCGGTAGAAGCCGACGAGTTGGTCCACGCTCGCCCACTCCTTGCCGATCACGGCAGGGGCGAGGAAATCCTTCAAGATGTGCCAGCACGTCTCGGTCGTTTCGGGACAGTAGTAGGGATCGGACGGTGAGGCACATTCCCCCCAGCCGATCCCCCCATCGGTCTCGATCCTCACCAGGATATGAGTGATGGAATCTTTGCTGCTGGAACTTGTGCGGAAGGTTCGGACCAAGGGCAGGCGCACAAGTTTGAGGTCGATCCGATGAATTCGCATAGGTGATTTGATTGACTGGCTCGGCGATCGCTACCGACCAAGAATTTTATTGCGTCCGTTCGTATCGTTGCGGATGACGCAAGGGGAAGCCCGCAAGAAATTCAATGATCCAGAATGCCGTGATCCCTCACGTTGAACAAGCTCAATCCCCAAAGCGGGATTCTGTCGGAAGGATTCTCAGCGCCCGGCCCGACCGTCCTCCCGGGAAAGGGCAACCGAGGATCGATCGAGCCGGGGAGACTCCCCAGCTCGATCGACCAATCGAGAGTTGAAAGCGTTATTTCTCAAACATTTGATCGACCGGGATGATTTTAACCTTCACGTCGTTGAGCGGGAATGCCTCGATGACCTTGTCCTCGGCGAGGATGCTCTCGGGCGTCCCCTGGGTGTCGTAGGTAATCGGGGTTGGCTTGCCGGAGAGCAAGGAATCACGGAGTGCCGCGGCATCCTGGGCGACGATCGCGACCTTGAACCCGGGCTTTTTGAGATGGCGGCGGACCGCGGCGTTCACTTGCTCGACGGTAAGCTTCGGCAACCGGCGTGCGAACTCGGTGACAAGATCGTCACGATCGTAGAACTCGCCGTCCATCGCGTAGCCCAGCCGCCGCGAGAGGGTTTGTACCCAAAGCTTGCTGTAGTTGAGCAGGAACGAACGCGTCGCCTCGAAATCGGCGGGCGGGATCCCGTCTTCGATGAGACGGTCGAGCTCCCACAGAGCGCCTCGAAGCGCAAAGACGGTCCGGTCGCGGGGGACCGGGCGGAGCCAGATCGTGAAGGCTTGCTGGCGACGAGGATTGTTCGGCACGGGAAAGGTGCTCATTCCTTCCTGGACGAAATCCTCAATGTAGGAATAGTCTCCATAGTTCAGTCCGCGCTTGCCGCGCAGGTCTTGCATCAGCTTGCCGTTGAACGTCCGGTGCTCTCCCAGGTAGGAGTTGGCAATCGCAAGCGCGTAGAAGTCGTCGTCGCGACGCGTCACATTGAGGGGAAAACCGAGCGAGATCGCCGTCGAATCGGCCGGCTTTTCCACGATCGTCACATCCAGACCGCGAGGCGTCTCGGGGTTCGGCAGCGGAGGAGGGGCAACTCCGTCGGCCGGGAGCGACGAGAGACTCTTGATCAACCCTGGAAGCACCGCTTCGTCAGCGCCTCCGGCTACCCCCAGCCTCAGGGCCTTTTTCGTGTAGTGCGATTGGTAAAACTTCTTGACATCGTCGATCGTGATCGCCTTCAGCCCCTGAACCGTGCCACGGTCCACATGGCCATACGGTTGATTCTTATACAAGTCAACCTGCAAGGTCCACTTGCCGAGCTCTTCATCGTTGCCGCCCCGAAGCGTCTTCGACACGAAGTCGATCGCCTCGTTGCGGAGCCGCTCGAAGTCATCGGCGGCAAAGCGGGGGTTGGTGAGCATCGACGTGGCGAGCGTGGAGTAGGCCGCCAGGTTGTCGCGATGAATCTCACCGGAGAAAACCGTCGTCTCCTTGAGGCAGGCCGAGGAAAGGGCCCCGGCGATTGGGTAGAACTTCTCGAGGATCTGGTCATAAGTCAGATCCGTGGTTCCCCCTTCCGCGATCATGGCGGCGGTCAGGGCCGCGAGCCCCTCTTTACCACGTGGGTCGTCCTGCGACCCCGCCCGGAAGACGAATCGAATCGCGACGAGTGGGGTCGATTTCGACGGGAGGTAGAGCGGGGATGCATCCCCCTTGCCCGTAGCCTTGAGCACGTCATCACTCAAGGCGCTGGGCGAGCCGAGCGGAAAAAGGGCGAGGGCCAGGACCCCGCCGAGCGTGGCGCGTCGGGTCGCGGTCATTTCGATTTCTCCGATTCGAGGATCACCACGGTTTCATTCGTCGGGGCGAAGTAGCGGCCGGCGACACGTTTCAGATCGTCGGGAGTGAGGCGATCGTAGGCGTTATAGCGTTCTTCCATCGAGTCGGGCCGGCCGGTGAGTGCAATCGACTCACTGACGGCCATTGCCACCGCGTCGGGGCTATCGAGCGAGTTGGCGAACGCGTACCGGAGGTGGGACTTGATCGCCTCGAGCCGAGCGACTGGGATCGGTGTCTTGGCTGCCTCGGCCAGGGTTTCCTCGATCCGTTTCCGGACCGAGACGAGATCCTCTGATTTCCGCAACCGAGTTACGACGGTGAACATCGCCGGATCGCGTTTCAGCTCGGCATCAGCCGCAAGGAGCACCACCTTTTGCTCGTCGAGAACCAGGCTCTTGTAGAGTGGGCTGGTCTCACCAAAAACCGCCTGCGCCAGCGCGGAGAGTGCCGCGATGTCCTGGTTCCGGGGATCGGCCGCCGGAATGTGAAACCCGAGGTAGAGGACCGGCAAGGTTGGCAACGGCCAGGTCAACTGCGCAGACCGCTGCGCGGTTTGCTCGGGCTCGACAGGAATCGTCACGGACGACTTCCCGCGTTCCCAGCCCCCGTACTCGTTGCGGACCAGCGACACCAGGCGAGCATGATCGACGTCGCCGGCGACGATGATCGTGCAGTTCTCGGGCCGATACCATCGGTCGAAGAACTTCTTGCTGTAGTCGAACTGGTTGGGCATGTCCTTGACGTCGGCCAGAAAACCGATTGTCGTATGCTTGTAGGTGTGCGCCGTGTACGCTTTGTCCTGCATGGCTTCGTTGAGGATCAGGAACGGCGACGACGCGCTCTTGTTGTACTCGCCGAGCACGGCGCGGGCTTCCTTCTGGAAGTCGGCCTTATCGTACTTGAGGTTGCGGAACCGGTCGGCCTCAACCTCGACCACGGTGGGGAGCGCGGAGGACGGGACCGTCATGTGGTAGCACGTCCAATCATCGGTCGTGAACGCGTTGGCATCCGCGCCCAGGGCCTTGACGACCCTCTGGTACTCGTCTTGCGGATACTTCTCCGTGCCGCGGAACATCATATGCTCGAAGAAGTGAGCGAAGCCGGAGAGGCCTGGTTCCACCTCGTTGCGCGAGCCCGTGCGAACGACCGTGTAGTAGGCGATGATCCCGGGCGAATCGAACGGGACCGACAGGACGGAGAGGCCATTCTCGAGGTCGGTCCGCTGGGCCGGATACGGGAAGATCTTCTCACGCTTCGCCTCCTGGCCGATCGCCGGCGAAGCAACGAGCGCGAGGGTCAGCAAGATGAGACTTTGAGGGCGCATCGTGGGCTCCTTGGGAACGTCGAAGGGGGGCTCGGGCCGGCCTCGGACCTGATGTACCGATCAGCCGGCCCGATCGTTTCCGACTCGAGATTCAACGTGAATCGAACGTCCGGGTCGGTCCGTCCTCGCCGAATTGCACGGAGAATTTTCGGCCGTCCGGGGTCACGTGGACATGGATGAATTGGCCGCCGGCGGGATCCGAATTGGCGATCAGCGCCGGGTCGGTGTTGTCGTCCGCGCTGGTGGCTGCGTTCTTGTGAAGCTGGTAAGCGGCCTGAATCGAAGGGATCGACTTCAAACGCCGAACCGTCGCGGCGTCTCCCCCTTTTTTCGGGCCGTTGTTCATGATCGTCACCGTGGGAGCGATCGTCTTGAGCAGGGTCGGGTGATTGGAGATCGAGAGCCCGTGATGGGTGACCTGATAAAGGTCAATGGGGCCGACTCGGTCCACGGGACAGACAAGGGCTTTCTCGACGTTCCAGGTCAGGTCGCCACAGTCGAGGAAGTCGAACTGGCCCATGCGGATCCGAAAGGCGAGACTGCGCGCGTTGTCACTCGGGTCGACATCCAGGTCGGCCGGGGCCGAGGCACTGAGCGGATTGACTGGCTCGGTCGGAGTCTGGATCACCTGGCCCCCGGAGGCGAGAACGAGCATCGAAACGTTCCCCTTGAGCGGGACCGTGTCCCCAGCCTTCAACGACTTGCGCCGCCCGGAACTCGCCTTGAGGTACGCGACCCCGGCCGGGTCGTTCGGCTTCGGACCATCGGGATAGGCTGCCTTGTCATTGTCGGGAGCGTTCGGGTCGGGAAGCCCGCGGTCCCAGAACTGGTCGATGCGAACTCGTTTCACCAGCCCTTCCACGCCACCGAAATGGTCGGCATGCCAATGCGTAGTCATCAAGTGATTGAGATGGTCGAGCTTGGCCACGTCCTTCAAGACATGCTCGATTCGTTTCGGGTCGCGATCCTCGAAACCACGCCAACCCGAGTCGAGGAGGATCGACTCACGATCAGGGGTGACCACCAAGGTGGCAGCGCCCCCCTGCATGTCGATGAAGTAGATGTCGAGGTTACCCGGCGGCTGATCCGCCCCGAGCAGCAAGCCCACTGCCAGGGCCGCACCGATGTTTCGAAGCCAAGGCCGCATCGATCTCGCTCCTGCATTCGAGGATCTCATGTCAAAATCAGCACATCTTATCACTCATTCGGAATGAGCCCGATTCCGGTCGCGCCAGGCTGGTCCGTTGCCCCTTTTATTGTGCAAGGTTGACGGAGTCAGGGCCCAGCGTGACAGAGCGGTTCCAGCCTGTTGCAAGCGTTCCGATCACCGCGGTTCGACTCGCCACCCCCGGCGGAGCCCAGTCATTCCTGACCCGAGGGAACATTGGTCGCGGGTGGAGTCGCGGCGGAAGGGGCCGGGGCAGCCGGAACCTTGGGAGAGTCGATCCCGAGAATCGCCGTCCCCGCGCGAACCTCGGCGAGCCGCCTGCGGTATTTTTCGTAGAGCCGGGTGTGACGACTCTTGGGATCGATCGGCTTGCCGTCCAGGAAGAGCGCCTTGACCTCGGTTGTCGGTTGGAGCAGGTGGCCGGCAGTAATTACGAGATTCGCCCGTTTGCCGGCCTCCAACGACCCAACCTGCTCGGAGACTCCGAGAATCTGTGCGGGGGCGAGGGTCACCGACTTGAGCGCCTCGGCTTCGGGCAGGCCGAAGGCCACCGCAATCGCCGCTTCGTAAGGGAGGTTGCGCGCCGCTGTCGCCTGCTGCGCACCGGTCGGATTGGATCGGATCGCGAAGCTCACGCCGGCCTCGTGCAGGCGGGCCGGGTTGGCGTAGGGGGCATCGTAGGGATCACTCGGTTCACCCGGGACTCGAAGTGTTCCGCCGACCAGGACGGGCACTTTGGCCGCCTTCAAAGCGTCGGCAACCTTCCAGGCGTCAGCGCCCCCCGAGATAATCGCCTTGAGTTTCAATGTGCCGGCGATTTTGAGGGCTTCGAGGATCTCGGTGCGGTGCTCGGCGTGGAAGATGACCGGCTTCCGGCCTTTGGCGTAAGGAACGAGCGCGGCGAGGCGAGGGTCGGGACCCGGGGCATCGACCGGTTTCTCCTTGGTGTCGGAGACCACTTTGTCGTAGGCGAGGGCCCGATGGAACTCCTCCACAATTGACTCGAGCTGCTCGGTCCGCTTCTTGATCGGGTCGGGGCCTTCGCGACGCGTGCCCGGTCCCTCAACCTCAGGGGGGATGTATCGGGGGATCGACACATGCAAGGCCACGGGATCGGCGATGACCATCTCGCGGGGCACCCAGCCGTTGAGTCCGATGACACAGCCTTGGCCCGAAATCAGGCCTCCCGACGGTTGGACATAGGCGGTCAGGATCCCGTTGGCCCGCGACACCGGAATAATCTCACTGTCGGGGTGAAGCGCTGAGCTGGTGCGCAGCTCGGGTTCGAACTGGGCCGAATCGGCGTCATCCTGGGTCTCGGCAAGGCTATTGACCTCGTAGAGACCGAGCCGAGTTCCCGCGTCCACCAGACCCGGCCAGATGTCGAACCCTTGGAGGTCGATCGTCTGAGCCGAGGAGGGAACCATCGTTCCGGCGTCACCGACGGCCGCGATTTTCCCCTCACTGATCACAAGAGTCCCATTGGCGATGTCCGGACCGCTGATCGGATGGATCGAAGCACCGACCAGGGCGTAGACCTCTTTCGGGTTGTGAGGAATGTCGAGGACGCGCGCCCTCGCCCCATTGCCCGAGGTCGGCATCGCCCTGTGATCGCCGGGCCGCAAGGCGAACTTGCCACTCTTCTCGGAGCGCTGAAACCAGACCTCTCCCTCGATCAGTGCCAGCTCGCACCGCGCAAACGCGTCGAGCGGATGGGCGTTGAAGAGCGAGATATCGGCATCCTTGCCCACTTCGATCGTGCCGAGCCGGTCCTGGAGCCCGAGTTCCCGCGCGGGGTTGATCGTAATCATCGCCAGGGCTTGCGCCTCGGTCAGCCCGCCGTACTTGACCATTTTGGCGGCTTCGAGGTTAAGGTGCCGGATCAACTCTTCGCTATCGCTCTTGATCGAGACGGAAACGCCCGCCTCGGTCATCAGGGCGGCGTTGTAAGGGATGGCGTCGAATGCCTCAACCTTATAGGCCCACCAGTCGGAGAAGGTCGACGCACTGGCGCCATGGGCGACGATCTCCGGGGCGATTTTGTAACCCTCGAGCACATGCTGAAGCGACTGAACGCGCACCCCGTGGCGGGCGGCGACGCGCATCAACATCAAGATCTCATCGCTCCGGTAACAATGACTATGGATCTTGATCGAGCCGTCGAGGACCCCGGCCAGTGCCTCAAGCCGGAGGTCACGGCGCGGCGGCGGAACCACCTTGCCCGCCGCCTTGGCGGCTTCAAAGGCTTTCACCTGCTCCTGGTAGGCGCGGGCTTCCTGGAAGGCACGATCGATCGTCGCCTCGACCCCCATTCGGGTGTTCGGAAACCGTCCCGGGTTTCGCGTGACATTTTCCCCGAGGGCAAATTTGATCCCCTGCGGCGCGTCCTTGAGAATCAGGTCACGCCCCGACTGACGATACTTTAGTTTGATGACGGCGTCCTGGCCACCGATCGTGTCGGCCGAGCCGTGAAGGATCCGTGCGGTCGTCGTCCCCCCCGCGAGGGCCCGGTAGATCGCCGGATCATCACCCGTGATGACGTCCTTGATGCGCACCTCGGGAACCACCGAGAGGCTCCATTCGTTGCCACCTCCTTGGATGGCGATATGCGAATGGGAGTCGATAATTCCGGGCATCGCCACCAGTCCGGTGGCGTCGATGACGGTCAGGCCCTCGGGCGCGATCAGGTCGGGTCCCACCGCGGCGATCTTGCCGTTCTGGACCAGGATCGACCCTTTCGCGATCGTCCCTGCCGGGGTGATGGTCAGGATGGTCGCGTCCTTGATCAGGACGTTCCCCTTGGTCTCGAGCCGCGGCTTGCGGTTATGGTCGAATTCAGTGGCGACATCAAGGAAGGGTGTTTGCGAAGGTTGGTCCTCGATCGTACGGGGAGAAGGAGGCGTCGCGGCCTTCGGGGCCGCTTCCGGTTTGGCGGCTTCCTTGGGCTTCGCCTCTTCAGTCTTCGCTTTTGCCAGTTCGCCCTTCGCCTCGGGTCGCGACGCGCTCGACTCAGTCTTCTTGGCGACGCCGTTCTTATCAACCTCAAACTTTTCGCCGTCGACGAGGACGTAACGGACCCTGGCCTCGTCATCGCCGAATGGGGCGGAGAGGACCACCAGGTGCCCGAGCTTGCCCGGCTCAAGGGTTCCCAGCAGCGGCTCCAGGCCCGCGATCCGCGCGGCACCTTGCGTCAGGCCGGCGAGCGCGGCCTCACGTGACAGGCCGCCCGCGATCAGCTTGCGGATTTGCCCGGGGAAAAGCTCGGGCTTGGCGAGCCCATCGCTGGCCAGCGCAAATCGAACGCCCGCTTTCGCCAGCGTTTGCGCTGTGCCCATCTGCTCCTTCCAACGCGTGGCACGATCGACGAGGACCTGGTAAGGCTCAGTGCGATCGGCGAGGTCGCGCTTGCGGTACTCAGCTTCTGACGGAACCTTGGGTTCATCGGGAAAGTCGAGTCGTAGCACGACCGGGACGTCGAGTGCCTTGAGCCGGTCAACCACTTTCCCCGCTTCGCGCCCGCCGACGATCACGGCTGTCGTGCCAAATTCCTCAGCGAGGTCCAGCGCCCGGTGAATCTCATCGCGCGTGTTCGCTTCCCACCAGACGGGCAGGGACTTAGTTCGGGCCGCCTGGAGCGCGTCGAGCGCGGGATCGTAGGCGAACCGAGGCGACCCTACCGCCGGATTCGCCTTCAGGGTCTGCTGACGCTCGGCATCAAGCATCGCCTGGCGGAGGTGAGCAACAACTCCCATCAAGACCGACGGATAGCGGCCGGCGGTTCGGACCCGCGCTGAGGGCGCCGCATGATCGTCGTCGTCGGTAGGGGCAGGCACCGGTTCGAACGGGGCACGGAGATTAATATGAAGCGCGATCGGCGAACGAACGATGACCTCACGGCGCGGGCCTCCGCTCGTACTGACCAGGGCGCTCTGCCCGGTCGCGATTGCTCCGGCCGGCGCGGCGAGGAGATCGGTAAATCCGAGCTTGCGACGCTCCGCGGCCTGAGCTTCACTCAAGTGGAACGTCGACGCCACTTCAAACTCAGGGGTCAGCCCGTTGCGATTATCCTCGGGCGTCCGCGCCAGGGCAGTCTGCTTGTAATCCACCGAACGGCCGGCCCCCGTTCGCGATCGGACGGTGTTGGGGGATTGGCCGATGGTCGTGAACAGATCGATCAATCCGGGATAAACCACGAGTCCCTTGCCGTCGATCGTCTCGGCGTCGAGCGGGACGGAAACCTTGTCGCTGGGACCGACTGTTTCGATTCGGCCGTCCCGAACCACGATGGTGCCATTCTCGAGCGTATTGTCCGGCCCGACCACGATCTTGGCCCCTTGAATCGCATAGGCGACGGGGCGGTAACCGATCGGAGTGTCGGCCGAGAGCAGCGGAGTGGTTGCGACAATGGTCGCAATTGAGCCGAGGACGACAATGCGGAACCAGAGCCGAATCCGAGCGGCGCTCGTCATCAGATGTCACTCCCAGGCGAACGGCGTCGGGAACATCGTTCGGCCAAGTTCTTTCCCGAGTGGCGAAGAGAGCCGCGTGTCGGGAAAACTCAAGTCCGCAAGGGTTCGCGATTCCGAAATTGCGGATCCTAACCTCTACCGTCATATCATCTCCGACCCACTACGGGCAAGGGTGCGGGCGGCCCAGTTCACTCCGGATTTTTTCGACCCCTGACTCGTGCTCGTGACGGTATCGGGTCGAAAGAAAACGAAGGCGGAAAGCGTCCCATGCTCAACAATTCCGCGCCGATCGACGAACATTATCGTCGACGACGTTGTACTCCGTTCCGCACGATCGACCGTGCTCGTCCATCAAGCAAGTGCTCAGAGCCACCACCTAACGATTCGACGCCGCAAGCGAACAGGACAATCCCGCGCAATCCCGCTCTGGAATTGAGGTTGCTGACGCGGAATGGTACAACCAAACCAGGACGAACCGAAACAATCCGCAGACTCGACCCATATTGTCCACGGTTCTTATTTTGACTACGCGTGAGGACTAGCTACACTTGACTGTTCATTCGGACCGTGCCCCTGAGTGTGGTATTGCCTCATGACACTGCGTCTTCCACGGGTTATGGCGGTTGCTCCGAGCGGACAGCGCGATCCAGGCGTCGTCGTGGCCGCATGCCGGGCCGGCGCGATCGGGATCCTCGATTTCGGGATCACGTTCCTAGCCGAGACCGACCTCGAGACCCTGCATCGAACGTCGAAGTTCCTCAAAGGACAGACGTTCGGGGTTCGCCTCCCTGCCGGTGCACTGAATGAGTCGGTCGTCGCGACTTTCCCGGGGAACCTCGGGATGGTGGTCGTCGTGGAGGCTGGCGGTGAGGATTGGAATCGCTTACGCGCGACTTTAAGCGGCTGCGATCGCATCGCGGTCGCCGAGGTCAGTTCGCGAGCGTCGTGTCGAGCGGCCGCCGCGGCCGGCTTCGAGGCGTTGATCGTCGCGGGGAACGAGGCGGGGGGACGGGTTGCGGAGGAGTCGTCCTTTATCCTCCTGCAGGCGGCCGTCGGAATCGAGGATGCACCGCCGGTCTGGGTCCGGGGCGGGATCGGTCTGCGATCGGCCGCGGCGTGTGTCGCGGCGGGGGCGGCCGGGGTCGTGCTCGACGGGGCTGTGCTGCTGGCCAAGGAATCGCCTTTGCACCCTTCGCTCCGCCGACGGATCGAGCGTTGGGATGGCAGCGAGACGATTCTGATCGGCCGAGAGGCCGGGGCGATCCTGCGCGTCCAGGCAGATCCAGGTTCTCCGGCGCTCGTCAGGCTCAAGCAGGCTGCGACCGCGGGACGTTCGGCCTGGGAGTCGGCCGTCCGAGCTGAGGTCGGTTGGGAGGACGGACAGGTCCGGCCCGTCGGTCAAGATGCGGCGCTCGCGGGGAGCTTGGCCCGGCGGTATGTCACGGTCGG
Source organism: Singulisphaera sp. GP187 (assembly GCF_900129635.1). Lineage (GTDB taxonomy): Bacteria > Planctomycetota > Planctomycetia > Isosphaerales > Isosphaeraceae > Singulisphaera. Next base: position 1,846,299 of record NZ_FSRB01000001.1, read on the forward strand.
TGGGATCGTGCAAGCCGTCGCGCATTCGATCGACGCAGGACTTCGTGACGCTCGGACCGCGCGCCCCCTTGATGAGAACGCGCCGCTGGCCCGCTCGCATGGGACGCGTTACCCGATCGTTCAAGGGCCGATGACCCGCGTGAGCGACCTGGCTGCATTTGCCGAGGTGGTCGCGGTGGGTGGGGCATTGCCGTTCCTCGCCCTCGCCCTGATGCGCGGTCCTGAGGTGGGTCGGTTGTTGACCGAAACGGCCGCGCGACTCCATGGATCCCCTTGGGGAGTCGGGATCCTCGGATTCGTGCCGCCCGACCTGCGGCTCGAGCAGATCGAGGAGGTTCGTCGCGCTCGGCCCTCGTTTGCGCTCATCGCGGGAGGACGTCCCGACCAGGCCCAAGAGCTGGAGCGGGAGGGGATCGCAACCTACCTCCATGCGCCATCGCCAGGGCTCTTACGGCAATACTGGAATGACGGCGCACGTCGGTTCGTCCTCGAGGGCCGTGAGTGTGGCGGCCACGTCGGACCGCGGTCGAGCCTGCTACTCTGGGAGCAGGCCGTCGAGGTCGTTCTCGAGATGCTTGAGAAGGGGGGAGCACCCGATGAGGTCCACCTCCTGTTTGCAGGTGGAATTCATGATGCGCGATCGGCCGCCGCGGTGGCGGCGCTGTCGGCTCCACTGGCCAGGCGAGGAGTTCGGGTCGGCGTTCTGATCGGAACGGCCTACCTCTTTACGGCCGAGGCGGTCGCCACCGGCGCGATCGTCTCCAAGTTTCAAGACGAAGCCGTGCGCTGCAACGAGACGGTCCTGCTCGAGACGGGGCCCGGTCACGAGGTGCGCGTCAGTCCGACCCCGTACGTCGACACGTTCGAGCTCGAGCGAAAGCGACTGCTCACGGCGGGAAGATCCGCCGAGGAGCTCCGAACGGCACTGGAAGGGATGAACGCGGGCCGGCTCCGGATTGCCGCCAAGGGGATCGAGCGGACGAACGGGGCCGGATCGCCATTGGTTGCAGTCGCGACCGAGAGCCAGTCAGAGCGCGGGCTGTACATGCTCGGTCAGGCGGCCACGCTTCGTCAGGGTGTTTCAACGATCGCCGAGCTTCATCAGGACATCAGTGCCGGGGGGATGGGGCGAATCGATCGGTTGACCGACGCCTTGGCCGCCGACGAGCTGATTGGCCTGTCGAAGCCGGAGCCGTGCGATATCGCCATCGTCGGGATGTCGGCGATCGTGCCGGGGGCCGGGGACGTCCGGACGTTCTGGGAGAACACGCTCCACGGCATCGATGCGATCACCGAGGTTCCGGCCGACCGCTGGGATTGGCGGCTCTACTATGACGCCGACCCCAAGGCTCCCGACAAGATCACCTCGAAGTGGGGAGGCTTCGTCCCGGAGATTGCCTTCGACCCGCTGCGGTACGGGATGCCGCCGACGAGCCTCCCATCGATCGAGCCGCTCCACTTGCTGACCTTGGAGGCGGTCCGAGCGGCGATCGATGACGCGGGCTATCGTGACCGTCCCTTTCCTCGCGAGAAAACGGCCGTCGTCCTGGGTGCGGGGGGTGGCGCGGCCCAGCTCGCCATGGGCTATGCGTTCCGCTCGTATTTGCCAATGCTCGACACGATCGCGCCGGGCGCGGGGCGCGAGGCGCTCGAGCAGTGCGAAGGGGTTCTTCCCGAGTGGACCGAGGACTCGTTCCCCGGGATCCTCCTGAACGTCGCGGCCGGTCGCGTGGCCAATCGGTTCGACCTCGGAGGCGCCAATTACACGGTGGATGCCGCGTGTGGCTCCTCGCTGGCGGCCGCCTCCGTCGCAGTGCGCGAGCTGGAGAGCGGGGCGGCCGATGTGGTGATTCTCGGCGGCGCCGACACGGTTCAAAATCCGTTTACGTACCTGGCGTTCAGCAAGACGCAGGCGTTCTCACCGAGGGGTCGGTGCCGCCCGTTCGACGCCAGTGCGGATGGCATCGTGATCAGCGAGGCCGTTGCTGTGGTCGTGCTCAAGCGCCTGGCCGACGCCGAGCGTGACGGCGATCGAATCTATTCCGTGATCAAGGGGCTGGGCGCCTCCAGCGACGGCCGCGCCAAAGGCTTGACCGCGCCTCGCCCTGAAGGGCAAGTTCGGGCGTTGCGCAGGGCCTACGCCAAGGCGGGAATCGATCCGGCGAGCGTCGGCTACGTTGAGGCTCACGGGACCGGCACGGCCGCGGGTGACCAGGCGGAAGTGAACGCGCTGAACGACGTCTTTACGGAGTCAGGGGCCCGGGAAGGTCGTTGCGCCCTGGGCTCGGTCAAGTCGCTGGTCGGTCATACCAAGTGCGCCGCGGGGCTGGTCGGTCTGATCAATGCGTCCCTGGCGCTTCATCACGGAGTCCTGCCTCCCACGATCGGCGTTGTCAATCCGAGCGCGCAAGCGTCGCGCCCCCACAGTCCGTTCCACATCAGCACGAAAACGCGTCCATGGATCCATGCCGACGAAGAACAGCCAAGACGCGCGGGCGTCAGCGCGTTCGGGTTCGGTGGGACGAACTTCCACGCAGTGCTCGAGGGTTATGAGGGATCGCCTCAGTCGGCTTCGGCCCCACTCCGAGACTGGCCGGCCGAACTCTTCGTCTGGCGCAGCGCCGACCGCGCCCTGCTCCTTGCCGAGCTTGAGAGACTCTCAGTCGCCCTCGAACGCGGGGCCAAACCCGCGCTCCGTGACCTCGCACACACGCTTTTGAGCGGAGTCGGCCCGACCGGCCTATCGCTCGCGATTGTCGCATCCACACTCGATGAGTTCCGGGCCAAGCTCGATCAAGCAAGGTCAACGATCGCGCAAGGGAGAGCTGAGTTCCACGATCCCCGAGGGATCTCGTTTGCCGAGACCGCGGGCGACGCGTCAAATCGGGTCGCCTACTTGTTCCCCGGCCAAGGGGCGCAACGCGTCGATATGCTCAGCGAGCTGGCCGTCCTGTTTCCCGCGGTCCGAAGCGGCTTCGAGTCGTTCGACAACGTCCTGCTCGGACAGGGCAAACCGCCTGTTTCGCCGGTCGTCTTTCCGCCCCCTGCGTTCCAGGCCGAGGACCGCGAGCGACAGAAGAAGGCCCTGGCCGAGACCGAGGTCGCGCAACCCGCTTTGGGGGGGGCGAGCCTTGGAATCATGCGGCTGCTCGAAACGCTTCATGTCGCGCCCGACATGGTGGGCGGTCACAGCTACGGCGAGCTCGTGGCGCTCCACGCGGCGGGTGTTTTCTCGCTCGACGCCCTGGTCCGCCTTTCCGAAGCGCGCGGTCGATTCATCAAAGAAGCAGCCGGTGACGCGCCCGGAACGATGGCCGCCCTGTCCGCGGGCCGCGATCAAGTCGAGTCGCTCCTCGAAGGGCTTGAGGCGGTCAGTGCGGTCAACTGGAATGGACCGAAGCAGACGGTCGTCTCAGGGCGATCCGACACTGTCGCGGCCGTTCTGGCCCGGGCTCGTCAGTCGGGAATTCGCGGCCAGGAGCTTGCGGTCTCCTGTGCATTCCACTCCCCGATGGTCGCCGGAGCGAGCCGTCCGCTTGCGGAACTCGCGAACGCGCTTGATCCGCGATCGCCAAGGCTCTCGGTCTTCTCGAATGTGACCGGTTCGCCGTATCCGGATGATCCCGCTTCGATCGCGAATCAGGTCGGCTCACACGTCTCGAGCCCGGTGCGGTTCGCCTCGATGATCGAGGCGATGCACGACGCGGGCGCTCGCGTCTTCATCGAGGTCGGCCCCGGCGCAACGCTCACCTCCCTGGCCGGCTCGATCCTGCAAGGTCGTCCGCATCTCGCGGTCTCCTGCGACCCGTCGAGCCGCCCCGGAGTTCCCGGATTCCTCCATACTCTGGCCCGGCTATTCGTGGCCGGTCTACCGCTCCATCTTGAGCCTCTGACCGCCGGGCGAACCACGACGATCCTCGATCGGACCACATTCGTGGCGGATTCGAGCGAGAACGCGATCAAGACGTCGACCTGGCTGGTCAATGGATCCCGGGCACGTCCGGTGAACGGCCCCGAGCCAAAGCGGCTGGGACCTGGCCCCGTACTCCCCTTGCCTGAACCCGGTTTAAAAAGAATCGTGCACGCAACTCCCTCCTCCAATGGGAACGGGCCACTCCCGTCTCCCTCCAAAAATGGTCAGAAGGCCCCCGAGATCGTCATGCCGTCTCCGCCGCTTCGTCCCAACACGCCGGCCGCCGACCAGGGCAGGGAACGAGTGCTCGAAGCGTTCCAGAAGACCATGCAAATGTTCCTGGAAGTCCAGCGCGAGACGATGCTCGGTTTCCTCGGTGCCTCAAGCGGAGGTACGACGAGCGCGGTCGTTCGCCCGAATCACGAGCACTTTGCCCCGACGCCCAGCACCAACGGTCACTCGGCCCCCCAGGCCCAGACCGTTCCGAAAGAGGCCGTGCCGCCCGCCCCGGCCAGGGTCGCGAGCGAAGTTCGTCCGGAACCGGCCGTGCCGACACCCGCTACGGTCGAACTGCCGGACGCCCCGGTCGACGTCGCGGCCCGGCTCCTCGCGATCGTCCAGGATCGGACGGGCTACCCCGCCGAGATGCTCCGGCTCGACCTCGACCTCGAGGCCGACCTCGGCATCGACTCGATCAAACGGGTCGAGATCCTGGGAACATTGCGTGATGTGTTGCCCGGCACCGGCCTCGGGTCAAATACCGACTTGATGGACCAACTCTCGCGGGCCCGCACGTTGGGTACGATCGTCGAGAAGGTCGAGCGGGTGCTGAAATCGAACCGGCCCGCTCCGGTCTCCGCCCCCGCGGTAGCCCCGGGAACGACGAACGGCCACGCCAACCCCACGATGCCTCATCACCCGGCGAAGCAGGAAAGCCTCGTCCGCAGGCAGACATTGAAGGCGGTCGCCGCGCCTCTACCGCGATCGGCGGCGGGAGGCCTGGGACTCGCGGCCTCCGGGCTGTTGCTGGTCACCGATGACGGTCGCGGAATCAGTCGCGCGTTGGCCGGTGAACTCCGATCGAAGGGGCATCCCGTCGTCGTGGTCCGACACGCCTCAACGGGCTCGAATGACGGCGGCGGTGAGGTTCAGGCGGTCGACCTGACCTCGCCGACCGCGATCGACGCCTTGTTCGCGCGGCTCAGGGCTCAAGGGCCGTTAGCCGGAATCGTTCACGCCTTGCCCTTGCAGATCGGCCGCTCGGCCGGACTTGATGCCCACCTCTGGTCGGCTCGCATGGGCCCCGAAGCCCGTGGCCTCTTTTTGCTGGCTCGCGCGGGCGCTGAGGATCTGGCCAGGGCGGCCGAGCAGGGGGGGGCTTGCCTGATCGCCTGTACGGCGATGGGAGGAGGCTTCGCCAGCGTCGGAGCGGTTCCTGACGACTTCTTCCCGGGCCAGGGCGCGATCGCCGGGATCGTCAAGACGCTGGCCCGTGAATGGAGCCGCGAGATTCGCGTTCGGGTCGTGGATTTCGACCCGAGGGACGAGGCCACGAGTGTGGCAGCCAACCTGGTTCACGAGATCGGGTCCCGGGACCGCCGGTCCGAGGTCGGCTACCTCGATCGTAGCCGGGTTGCCCTACGCGTGGTGGAGAGTCCCTTGCCGGTGACCGGTCGCTCGGAATGGCAACTGGCACCCGGAGAGCCGATCCTGGTCACGGGGGGGGCACGCGGGATCACGGCCGTGCTCGCGACCGAGATGGCGAAGTGCTGGAAACCCACCTTCCTGATGATCGGCACCACTCCGTTGCCTCGCGACGCGGAGAGTCGGCTGACGGCCGGGGTCACGAACCCGGCGATTTTGAAGTCGCTGCTCCATCAACGACTGACCGAGGAAGCGCAAGGGACTGGCCTCGCCGAACTCGAACGCTCCTATCAAACACTCCGGCGCCAACGCGAGATCCGCTCCAACCTCGAACGCCTCCGCGCAACCGGCTCCCAGGTCGACTACGCCCAGGTCGACGTTCGCGATGTCGACGCCCTTCGCCAGGTGCTGGCACGCTGGCAAACTCGGTTTGGCCCCGTTCGAGGGCTGATCCACGGCGCGGGCGTCATTCATGACAAGTTGCTCCGCGACAAGACGCTCGAGTCCTACGATCGGGTGGTCAGCACCAAGCTCGACGGCGCATTGAATCTCGCCAGCCTTCTCGATCCCGAGTCGCTCCGGTTCGCCGCGTTCTTCGCATCCGTGGCGGGCCGATTCGGAAACCGTGGCCAGGTCGACTATGCGGCCGCCAATGACACCCTCAACAAGCTGGCCCTCTGGCTCGATCGCCGCTGGTCCGGCCGGGTCGTCTCCGTCAACTGGGGACCTTGGTCGGGTGTAGGGATGGTGTCCGACCTCGAAAGCCACCTCCAAGGGCAAGGCTTGGGGATGATCTCCCCCGACCAAGACGCTCATCGACTGACCGACGAACTCAGGTTCGGGCGCAAAGGGGAGGTCGAGGTCGTGATCGCCGGTGAAATCGGCTCGCTGCTCGATCCCGAGGAAAAACCGTCGCACGTCGGTCGCGAGCTCGATCGAACCAATGAAAAACTTGTGATGTCTTGATTTTTTAGGTCCAGAGCGTCGCTCGAGCCTTGGGTCGGTTTTCCCTCATCACTCGTTGTCGAGACTTTTCCTTCCATGAAGCCTGGCCGTTCGCTCGACATCGCAATCATCGGCATGGCCTGTCGATTCCCCGGAGCGCGCGACCTGGCTTCCTTCTGGGAAAATCTCCTGGAGGCGCGGGACTGCACGAGTGACGTCCCGGCGGATCGGTGGGACCCCGCCGTCTTCTTCGATCCGGGCTCCGACTCCAACGATCGGGTCTACTGCCAACGCGGAGGCTACCTCGACGCGCCGATCGAATTCGACCCGTCGCGTCACGGGGTCATGCCCTTGGCCGTTGCCGGCGGTGAGCCCGAACAATACCTCGTCCTCGACGCCGCCCGAGAAGCGCTGACGGACGCGGGAATGAGCGACGGCGTGCCCGACACCAGGCGGGTCGAAGTCGTCATTGGCCGGGGGAACTATTTCAATCGCGGGAATCTGACGCGGCTCCAGCATGGCCGGATCGTGGCCCAGACTCTGGCACTACTTCGAGAACTTCATCCCGACTGGGACGAGGCGACCTTCGAAGCGGTTCGCACCGACCTGAAGTCGAGTCTCCCTCCATTCGGCCCCGCCACGATCACGGGGCAACTCACCAACGCGACGGCCGGTCGGATCGCCAATCGACTCAACCTGACGGGCGCCAGCTACGTGGTCGACGCCGCCAGCGCCTCCTCACTCGTCGCGCTCGACCTGGGCGCGCGGGCCCTGGTCGAGAAGCGGGCCGACCTGGCACTGGTCGGCGGCGTCTATCTGGCCGTCGACGTCGACTTCCCGATGGTCTTTTGCCAGTTGGGAGCGCTCTCGCGGAACGGCCGAGCCCGGCCGTTCGCCAGCGATGCGGACGGCACCCTCCCCGGTGAAGGGGTCGGAGTGGTGGTGCTCAAGCGGCTTGCGGATGCCGAGCGAGACGGGAACCGGATTTACGCCGTCTTGAAAGGGGTCGGTCTGGCAAGCGACGGGCGTCGGACCGGCCTGGCGACCCCCAGCGCCCGTGGGCATGCCCGTGCGATCCGCCGCGCGTACAAACAAGCCCGGGTCGATCCCGCAACGATCGGTCTGGTCGAAGGCCATGGTCTCGGCGTGCCGGCCTCCGACCGCGCGGAATTGCGGGCTTTGAATGCCGTCTTTCCGCGGAGTCACTGGGGCCGTCGCAGCCTCGGGAGTGTCTCCGCACTGATCGGGCACGCCATGCCCGCCGCCGGGATCGCCGCCCTGATCAAGACCGCACTCGCGCTCCACAACCGGGTCCTCCTCCCCACGCCAGGGAGCGACGCCCCCCATCCCTTGCTGGCCGGTGACGCCAGTTCGTTTACGATGAGTGGGATCAGGCGGCCTTGGATCCATGGCGATCGCGACCAACCGCGACGGGCCGGAGTCAACGCGTTCGGCTTCGCCGGGATCAGTGCTCATGCAGTCCTTGAGGAGCACAGTCCCTCGGCCGACGGAACCAACCCCGGTCCCCAGGCGCGTTGGGAGACCGAAGCGATCCTCCTGGGCGCGGCCGATCGCGGGACCTGGATCGCCCGCGCGAATGGACTCATCGCGTGGCTCAGCCGTGATGGGAACCTGGCCCTTTCCCTGAAAGACCTCGCATTCACGCTGAATCAAGGGGATCGGGCCGGGCCGTATCGCGTGGGGCTGGTGGTGAAGTCGCCGGCCGAGCTCCAGGAACGTCTGCAAGCGGTCGTGACGCGAATCTCGGACCCGAAATGCCTCTCGATTCGGGATGCTCGAGGGACCTACTTCTGGGACAAGCCTTCCACGGGGTCGGAAACCCTGGCTTTTCTCTTCCCGGGCGAAGGCTCGCAATATCCCGGGATGCTGGCCGACCTCTGCCCCCATTTCCCCGAAGTTCGCACCCTGTTCGATACGGCCGATCGGATCGCCCGCGAACGAGAATTCGGCAAGTTACCAAGCGAAGTCCTGTTCGGGGGGGACCGGAGGGCGATCGCCTCTGGTCGGTTGGCATGGCCACCAACGTGGTCCTCTCCGCGCAGTGGGCATTGCACCAGCTCCTGGCGGGCCTCGGCCTCCGTCCTCACGCGGTACTCGGTCACAGTAGTGGCGAGTTCCTCGCTCTGGCTGCGGCGGGTTCACTGAGTGTCGACCACGAACTGGAGAACTCGCTGGGAGAGTTGGGGCGGGTCTTCGAGCGGCTCGAGGAGTCGGGACGCGTGCCGACGGCCCGGCTCGTCGCCATCGCGGCGGACCGCGAAAAGGTGGAACGAGTCGCCAACGAGGTGGGCCCCGGAACGTGCATCGCCATCGATAACTGCCCGCATCAGGTCGTCCTGGCCGGGGCGCCCGAAATTGTCGAGCGCGTCGTGGTCCGCCTGCGCGGGCTCGGTCTGATTTGTGAGGACTTGCCGTTCGATCGCGCCTACCATACGGCGGCCTTCTCGACCGCGATCGAGCCCGTCCGCGCCTTCTTCAAGGATCTGCCGCTCTCCCGTCCCAAGGTAGACGTCTACTCGTGTGCGGTCGCCCGCCGGTTGTCCGGCGACGTCGAGCAAATTCGACAGGTGGCCGTCGACCAGTGGGCCCTGCCGGTCGCATTCCGTGCGACGATCGAGGCGATGTATCGAGATGGAATCCGCACGTTTGTCGAAGTCGGGGCCCGAGGCAACCTGACCGGATTCGTCGACGATATCCTCCGTGACCGGCCCCACTTCGCGGTGGCCGCCAATCTCCCGAGACGGTCGGGCCTGACCCAACTGAACCATCTCGTGGCCTCGCTCTACGCCCAGGGGGTCCCACTGCGGACCAACCGGCTCTATGAGCGACGTCAACCGGTCTGGGTCGACCTCGATCGCGACTTGCCGGTGACTCCGCCGCTCCCCGCACTCGCGGTCGGTTTTCCCGAGCTCCGCCTCTCTCCGGGTCTCGTGACTCAGCTTCGGGATCGCGCCAGCGCAGCGGCTTCCGCCACCACCGGGGCCGAGCCTGCCAAGCACGAACCGCTCCTCCTAACCCAGCCCTACACCAATGGCCATGCGAAGACTTTTCAGGAGTCGAATGGAGCAGGCGACCCGCTTCCATCTACGCTTCATGACGCGATGATCCTCGAGCATCTCCGCACAATGGATGCGTTTCTCGAGACCCAGCGGCAGGTGATGGGGGCCTACATCACGCCTCGCGGCCCGGAGCAAGCGGAAGCCGACGTGGCGGGTCCATCCCCGGACCCTCGGCCAGAACCCTCCGCGCCTGGAGCTTGGCTCGGCACGATCGAACGGTTGGAACCAGGCCGTGAGTTGGTCTCGTTGCGCTGGCTCGACGTCCAGGGCGACCCGGTGGCCGAGCACCATACGCTGGGCGGTCGGCACATCTCCGCGCTCGACCCCACCCGAAACGGCTTGCCCGTCGTCCCGTTCACGGTCATGGCCGAGATGTTGGCTCAAGCGGCCGGCGTGCTCGTGCCGGAGGCGGTGGTCATCGCACTGCGCGACGTCCTGGCGCTGAAGTGGATCCGCTACGAGGCGGAGCCGGTGCTGCTCGAGCTTCGGGCCTGGCGCGACCTCGCCACTCCCAACGAAGTCCGGGTCGTTATCACGAACAAAGGGACGGTGACCACCCAACGCACGGGTGCCGAAGAGAAGGTCGTCGAGGGACGCGTGGTCTTCGGCGACGCTCGCCCCCAAGGCCCGACCGCTCCACCGCTCGCACTTGAGTCAGCCCGCGAGTGCCGATTCAAGGCCGAAGATATCTACGTCGATCAATGGCTGTTCCACGGACCGGCGATGCAGGCAATCGTCGGGCTCGGCCGGTCAGCGCCCTGGGGCATCGAAGGGACGTTGCGGGTCTTGCCGCTCCGCGGACTCCTCCGCGACTCGGAGCCACCGGCGTTTCGCACCGATCCGATCGTGCTTGATGCGTTTACCCAGTTGCTCGGGTGCTGGGGGATGGATCAACTGGACGAAGGCCATGTGATTTTCCCGCTCCGGGTCTCGGAAATCGCGTTCTTCGGCACCGACCCGCCCGAGGGGGCGGAGGTCTCCTGTCAGATCGCGATTCGCGAGCAGTCGCGACACCTGGTCCGGGTCGATGCCGATATCGCCGCCGCCAACGGCCGAGTCTGGATGCGAATCAACGGTTGGGAAGACTGGCGGTTCTACTGGCCGGTCCGCTGTCGCGACCACTTCCGACAGCCGAACCGTTGGTTCATCGGAGAACCATTGTCGCTCCCGGGTCTCTCCCTCGAAGCAGGACGAGCGACCCAGGCCGTCTGGCTCGAGCCACCGATCGATTTCGGCCGGCCAATCTGGCGGGACGTTCTCGAGTGGGTGCAATTCGGATCGGAGGAGCGTGAGGCCAGCCTCGACGAACGGCGCTCCGACCTTGAGGCAACACTTAACCTCTGGGGTCGAGTGGCGGCCAAGGAAGCGACCCAGCGTCTGCTCCTCGACCGTGGCGAGCCCCCCGTGTACCCGGCCGATCTCACCATCGAAACCGATCCCCACGGCGGACATTCGATCCGCTTTCTGGGCGACCCCGCACGCATCGATCGGCCGGTCGTCGCCATGGCGCAGACGGAGGGCGTGGCCGTGGCCCTGGCGGTGCTCGACCCCGAGTCACGACCGGGAATCGCCATCCAGGCACTCGAGGAAAGCGCATCTGACGCCGAGTCACCCGCTCTCGACCGAATCACGAATGAAGATGTCCGACAAAGCGAATGGAAGGCGCGACTGGTCTGCGCCAAGAACGCATTGCGGAATTCCCTCGGCCTCTCCCGAGCGGAAACCTGGTGTGACTTTGACGTGTCCCGCGTCGATGAGTCGTCGGGGGAGGTCTTTTTGACGCTCCGTTCCAACACCACAACGACGAATCGCGCCCAGTGGCAACCCCCGGCCATTCGCGTCGTAACGGCACGGACAAAAGATTATGTCTGGGCCTGGACGGTCGGAGACCGACCCTCGTGATCGCCGATCAAGCTGGCCTGTTTATGACGTGACGATCAAGGAACCGATCCGGAGAAAAGACAGCGATGAGCCAGCCGACCCAAGCCTCGATCGAGACCGACGTCGCCAAGATCCTCAGCAATTTCGAGGGGCGCGAGTATTCAGACGCGATCGGTCCCGAGACCCGGTTCTTTGCGGACCTGGGACTCGCTTCGATCGATGCCGTCGTCCTCGGCGAAAAGCTTCAGGACCACTATGGTCGACCGCTTCCGTTCGGCGACTTGATGGCCGAACTCGGCCAAAGAACCGATCGCGACCTGAGGATCGGCGAACTGATCGATTTCCTTTCCAAACATCTGGCGGGTGGGAACGACTCCGCAAGCAACTCTCAGAATGCCTGAACTGTTGCGCGCACGGGTATCGCGTGCAACGGAATCCAACAGCACCCAGACCGCAGGCGCATTCCGGTCCGGAAGTTGTCATTTTGATCTCGTTCTGAGCACGCAGTTGGCCTGGCGAATCTCTTGAGGCGGTCTCATGCCATTTTCCACACTGAGCGGGCTTCGGTTTCATTACCAGCAGGCGGGCGAAGGTCCCGACGTGGTCCTGATTCACGGCGTGACCGGCGACCTGTCGATCTGGTATCTCTGCCAGGCCATTCAGACGCTGAGCGCGGCACGCCGCGTGACGGCTTATGACCTCCGGGGCCACGGGTACACGGATGCGCCGCCCCGTGATTACACCTCGGCCGATCACGCGGCCGATCTGTTCGCCCTGATGGATGACCGTGGGATTGAGCGCGCCACGTTGGTCGGCCACAGTTTTGGAGGTGTGATCGCGCTCCATGCGGCGGTGATCGCACCCGAGCGGGTTGATGCGATGGTGCTCTCCGACCCCTACTTCCCGGCCCTCCGCCACCTCGAAGATGTAAGCCGCTGGGGGCATTGGCAATCGTTCTGTGACGAAGCGAGGCGCGCGGGGGTCGAGCTCTCCGATGAACATTGGTACGACCTCGGGCGATTCTTCGACCAGATTGTCGACCTCGAAGGCGACCGCCTGCTCCAGTTCCGCCGCGAGGTCGGGCTCCCCGCCCTCAATCGACTGCTACGCCTGGGCGGGACCACCTGCGGTGACGACACCAAGGTCGAAGCCGGTTTAACAGCGGATCTGATCGCGAGCGTCGCGGTCCCTTCGCTGGCGCTCTACGGTGAATTCTCTCCGTTCCTCGCCACCGCGCAGTATCTTGTGGAGCATCTGCCGAACTGTCGGAGTGAGATCGTTCCGGCCGCCAAGCATCGCGCCCCTGAAGAGAACCCGACCGCGTTTCTTTCGCTACTCCGCGGCTTCATCGAAACTTTGCCGGGAGCGTCCTCCTCGTCCGGACCCGACGGATCGGTCTCGGAATCGTCCCAGCCTACTTGCGGAACGAGATGAGATCATGAAAGCAAGTCAAAACGTGGGTAAGAAAGGCGGTCAGGTGGTTCTGTTGACGGGGGCCGCTCAAGGGATCGGTCGCGCCACCGCCAAGGCCTTGGCCACGCGCGGCTTTCGACTCGGTCTGATGGACCGGCACGGCGAACCGTTGGCCGAGCTCGCGTCGGAGCTCAAGGATCAGGCCATGGTCGCGACGGCCCAGGTCGACGTGCGTGACCCCGCGAGCCTGAAGCAGGCCGTGGCGAGCCTGGAAGAGCGGCTCGGTCCGACGGAGATCCTGGTCGCCTGCGCCGGCGTCGGAACCACCTCGAATTCCCTCGACCTGGATGTCGAGGGGTTTCGCCAGATGCTCGAGGTGAACGTCGTGGGGGTCGCCCACTCGATCGACGCCGTCTTGCCAGGGATGTACGCGCGTCAGGCCGGGCATATTGTGGGGATCTCGAGCGTGGCCGGTTACCGCGGCATGCCTTGGATGCCCGGCTACTCGGCTTCCAAGGCCGCCCTCACCACGTATCTCGAAGCGTTGCGTCCCGCGCTCAAGCGACGCGGGGTGACGATCACGACGGTCTATCCCGGCTTCGTCCGAACCGGAATGACGCTCGACACCCGGTTTCGACGTCCCGTGCCGATGCTCGAGGCCGAACAAGCGGCCGCCTATCTCGTCCGGGCAATCGTCCGCCGGCCACGTGACTACACCTTTCCACTCGGGACCGCGATCGGCATGGAAATTCTCCGCCGATTGCCCTGTCGGCTCTTCGACTGGGTGATGGATCGCGCGGGCCCGCGGGCATTGACGAGCGAGTTCTAACCAGTCAGGTCAGCCGTGCCCGAGGCCCTCAAGATCAACACCGGAACCATCCCCTCCGCCCTCGAGCTGGCGTGCTGCCTTTCCTGTGGGCACCGGCTCGAAGGGTGCCATACCTGCGCGTCGTGTGGTCGTGCATATCCCGAGGTGGAGGGAATCCTCCATGCGATCGGGCCGCTCACCGGCACCAATCGCACCGCGGCCCATTTTTATGACGGACCGAACTGGCAACGATTTCGGCCGTGGGAACAGCTCTTTCTCTGGTTCCAGGGCCCTGGGCCACGGGTAGCGAGACGGCAGATTCTCCGCCATCTCCCCCAGCGAGCGCGGGCCCGCGTCCTCGAAGTTGGCATCGGCGACGGCGAAAACCTGCCGTTGCTCCCTCCGGCTTGGGAAGTTTACGGCGTCGATATCGCCCGGACCCAACTGGTTGCCTGCCGCAACCGCTATCCCGAGATGTCGAAGCGTCTGGTCTGGGCCGAGGGGGAGTCGCTTCCGTTCGCCGATCGATCGTTCGACGCCGTCTATACGATCGGCGGATTCAACTACTTCCGCGATCAGGCCCAAGCGCTCCGCGAGATGCGGCGGGTCGCTCGGCCCGAGGCGCCCGTCATCGTCGCCGATGAGAATCCCGAGTTGTATCGCTTGGCCCCCGGCCACGCGCTCGGCATCGAGGCGATCGACCGTTGGGGACTGCGGCTGATGGGCCTCGATGCCGACTTCATCGCCATGGTCTTGAATTGCCGAGTTGACATCAACGCCCTGGCACGCGACGTTTTCCCGGGACATCGTCGCTTTCCGATCTGGAACCGCCTTGGATATTGTTTGGTGAATCCCGATGATCCCCGGAGAGGACCTGCGTTATGTCGGTGACGACGCCGAACCCGACAGCCGATTGGAAAATGGCCCCCAATCCGCTGCGTTGCCCGGACTGCGGTGGCTCGTTCGTTCCCGATGCGGCCGGCTTGGCCTGCGCGGGGTGCGGCCGAGTCTTGCCAATTCGCGACGGGATCCTCGTCGTGAAGGACGAGCCGACGGCCGACAACCTGATCGCACGCGACTTTTACAACAGCTCTCTCTGGCCCAAATTCCGGTTCTGGGAGTGGTTCTTCTTCGTCTGTAACGGAGGCGAACGACGCTCCCGCAACGTCATCTTGAAGCACCTTCCCCAGCAGGACGGCCTGAGACTTCTCGACGTTGCCATCGGCGACGGCGTCTACCATTCCTGGCTTCCGCGTGACTGGAACGTGGTCGGGATCGACGTTTCCACCAGCCAGCTTGCGGCCTGCCAGCGTCGCAACGCCGGTCGTGACCTGCGATTGATCCTCGGCGAAGCGGAGACCCTGCCGTTCCAGGATCATTCGTTCGACGCGATCCTGAGCATTGGCGGCTTCAATCATTTCAATGATCCCGAAGCCTCACTCCGCGAGATGGTCCGGGTCGCGCGTCCGGGCGCTCCGATCGTGATCTCGGACGAGTCGCCCAACTTGACCGACCGGATGATCGGCCACAAACTAGGCATGCCGGCGATCGACCGCTGGGTGGTCTCGCGGCTGATGAACCTCGGCGACGCGTTCACCGACCTGGTCGAGCGGAACCGACACATCAACATCGCCGAGATTGGCCAGCGCGTCCTCAAGGACAGCCAGTATCAAGTGATTTGGCGCGGTGGAGGTTACGTGATGGTCGGGCAAGCCCCCTGAATTGGAATTCTGAAGGCGGAGTCGATCTCTTCTGGAGCACCATGCGTTTCACGACCTTGATCGCCAAGAATCTTGTCCGTCGCGGCGTCCGGACCATCCTGACGATCGTTGGGCTGTCGATTGGAATCGCGGCAGTAGTGGCCATGCTCGGGATCGCCTGGGGCTTCGAACGCTCGTTCCTCGCGATCAACGAAGCCAAGGGAATCGACCTGATGGTGGTCCGCGCGGGGGTGAGCGACAAGCTGACCAGTAGTCTTGACGAGTCGCTCGCCGGGAAACTGCAACAGATCCCCGGAGTGCGCGAGGTGGCTGGTTCGTACATGGACGTCGTTTCCTTCGAGGATGCGAATCTGGTCAGCGTGCTGGTCAACGGCTGGGAGCCAGGCAGCATCCTTTTCCGAGGGATCCGGATCCTCAAAGGTCGGGCACTTGCCACGGGCGATGGTCGAGCGGCCGTACTGGGACGAGTCCTGGCCCTGAATCTGGGCAAATCGGTTGGCGACTCGCTCGACGTGGCCGGCGAAAAATTTCAAGTTATCGGCATCTTTGAAAGTGATAGCCTGTTCGAGAACGGCGGCTTGATCGTCCCCCGACGGGTGCTTCAAAAGATGATGGGACGCGAGGGCAACGTCACCGGATTCGTCGTGATGGCCGCGCCCAACGATCGCGCTTCTCTGGAGACGCTTCGTAAGCGAATCGAAACGACGATCCCGGGCATCGCGGCCGTCCCATCGCGTGACTACGTTCAGGGCGATATCCGGATCCGGATGGTCAAGGCGATGGCCTGGACCACCTCGGCGATCGCCCTGGTCCTGGGTTCGATCGGCGTGCTCAACACGATGATGATGACCGTCTTCGAGCGGACGGTCGAGATCGGCTTGCTGCGGGCCCTGGGCTGGCGTCGCAAACGCGTGCTGGCGCTCATCCTCGGCGAAGCCCTCGCGTTGGGGGTCGCGGGTGCGGTCGTGGGTGTGTTCCTTGGATATACGGAAATCCAGATCCTTTCGCGGATGCCGACAGCGAGCGGCTTCGTCTCGTCCGACTTCCCTCCGGCCGTGATTGCGGTGGGCCTCGCGCTTGGCGTCGGCCTGAGCTTGCTGGGCGGCGTCTACCCGGCCCTGAGGGGGGCAGCCATGCAACCGACCGAGGCGCTTCGCCATGAGTGACGGGACCGATCAAGAGCTTCTTCGCGGCGAAGCACTCACACGAGTCTACCCTGACGGAGCCGTCCAAGCGTTGCGTGGGGTTTCGATCACGGTGGCCCACCATGAGTCGGTCGCGATCACCGGGCCGAGCGGGTGCGGCAAGAGCACGCTGCTCCACCTGCTGGGCGGGTTGGACCAGCCAACTTCGGGCGAAGTCTACTTCGAGGGGAACCGGCTGCGCGACCTCGACCTCGATACGTTCCACGCCCGGCGGATCGGCTTTATCTTCCAGTCGTTCCACCTCCTGCCCACGCTCACCGCGGTTGAAAATGTGCAGGTCCCAATGTTCGAAGGCCCCTGGCCCCGCCTTGAGCGTACCGCGCGTGCAGCTCGCCTCCTGGAAGAAGTTGGACTTGGGCACCGACGCAACCACCTGCCCAGCAGGCTCTCGGTCGGCGAACGGCAACGCGTCGCGATCGCTCGTGCCCTCGCCAATGAGCCGACCTTGATCCTGGCCGACGAACCGACGGGCAACCTCGACAGCGTCAGTCAGACTGAGGTCCTTGAACTGCTCGACCGACTGCGCCGTGAGCGATCCCTGACCCTCATCGTCGTGACCCACAGCCCGGAAGTGGCCGCCTGGGCCGACCGGATCCTCAAGCTTCGCGACGGCCGCGTGGTCAATCACGAATAAACAAATCGCCGATTGACTGAAGGCGAGACTCCGCCGCCAAACCTGGGGAACTCGTTCGGGTTACGGTTGCCGGGGCCGCCTGGTCCTGGCAGACTGTTCCGAATGGAGCAGGGCTGGACCCATTTTGGTGTCGTTGGAGTTTCACCAATGAAGCGGATCTTCTTGAGTCTGGCCGCTTGGGCAATCGTCGTGGCGCCGAACGCTCAGGCGCAATCGACCGAACAACCCGCGCGTACGGCCTCATACGTGGAGGCGTTTCAGAATCCCGACGGGGGATTCGCCGCGAAGCCGGGAGGTCCGTCGACCCTCGGTTCGACCTCCTCGGCCGTTCGGATCTTGAAAAACGTCGGCGGTTCGATCCCCGACGTCCTGGCATGTATCAACTACGTCAAGTCCTGTCGCGATGCCGAGAGCGGCGGTTTCGCCCCGACCCCGGGTGGCAAGCCCGACGTTCGGACGACCGCGGTCGGCTTGATGGCCGCCGCTGAGCTCTTGATCGCCGACGAGGAGACGTCGACCGCGGCGATCGCCTATTTCTCGAAGAACGTCAAGGACTTCGAGGAGATCCGGATCGCGGTCGCAGGCCTCGAGTCGGTCAAGAAAACCGCACCTGACTTCGCGAAGTGGATTTCGCAAGTCGAGGAAATGCGCAACCCGGACGGCACCTTCGGCAACGGGGCCAGTCAGGCCCGCGACACCGGAGGCGCCGCGGTCGCCTTGCTCCGCATGGGGGTCAAGCTTGAGAACCGCGAAGCCGTCCTGACGGCGTTACGCGCCGGCCAGAAGAGCGACGGCGCCTGGTCGAAAGCGGAAGGGCCTTCGGACCTCGAAGCCACCTACCGGATCATGCGGGCCTTCTTCATGCTCAAGGAGGCACCCGACCTTGATGCGCTTCGCGGTTTCATCAACCAGTGCCGCAAGGATGATGGAAGCTACTCGACCGTGCCTGGTGGCGCGAGTGACCTGGGAGGCACCTATTACGCCACAACGGTCCTCCGCTGGGTCAAAATCCTCGGGGGAGAACCCGGGCTCGTCGAAACGGCCGGATTTGTGCCGCTGTTCAACGGCAAAGACCTCAACGGTTGGGAAGGGGACACAGCGCTCTGGTCGGCCCGCGACGGCATGCTCGTCGGAACATCTCCTGGAATCAAGCATAACGACTTCCTTGCCACCGAGAAGTCTTATGGCGACTTCACCCTCAAACTCTCCTTCCGGCTGCTCGGAGCCGACGGAAGCAACAGTGGAGTCCAGTTCCGGAGCGTCCGCCTCCCGGGCCACGAAATGTCAGGGTATCAGGCGGACATCGGCCAGAATTACTGGGGGGGCCTCTACGATGAGTCGAGGCGGAACAAGGTCCTCGCCAAGGGGTCGGACAAGGCGATCGAGGGACTGCACAAGACCGGTTGGAATCACTACGTCCTCCGCGTCATCGGTCGCAAGATCGTGCTGACGCTCAACGGAATCACTTCGGTCTCCTACGAAGAACCCGACGCGACCATCGCGCGTACCGGTCGGATCGGACTTCAGATTCATGCCGGTGGCCCGATGGTGATTCAGTTCAAAGACATCCTGATTCAAGCCTTGCCCGAGCCGACCGCCGGCCGCCCGGCTGAACCCGGTTTCCACTTGCGGACCGTCAAGACTGACGATGGGGAACGGAAATACACGGTCTCGTTCCCTCCAGGCTACGACGGCTCGAAGGAATTCCCGGTCGTTCTGTTCTTGCATGGTTCGGGTGAGCGCGGTGACAACGGAATTGTCTCTGCCCAGGTGGGCCTCGGAGCTGCCGTGTTCGGTCGCCCACAGGATTATCCGTTCATCGCGGTTTATCCTCAGGCGAAGAAGACTTGGAAGGCCGATTCGGCGGACAGCAAGGCAGCGCTCGCGGCCCTGGACGACGTGCTGAAGAATTTCAAGGCCGACCCGAAACGTGTGGCCCTCACCGGCCTCTCCATGGGCGGATCCGGCTCGTGGGACCTCGCCGCGGCTCAGCCCGAGCGATTCGTCGCCGTGGTACCCATCTGCGGACAGGGCGCGTTGGAGACGGCCGCCAAACTCAAATCCGTTCCGGTCTGGGTCCTCGTCGGCGACGCCGACGGTCCCAAGACCGTGATCAATGGCCGAGCGATGACCAAGGCGCTTCGCGAGGCGGGAGCCAAGGTCAATGAAACCGAATACCGAGGCGTCCCCCACAATAGTTGGGATCGTGCTTATCACGATCCGGCACTTCTCAAGTGGTTGATCGGCCACCTCACGCAATAATCGCGCATTGAGCCTCGACCGTCGATCCTTGGGCGCCGTGCTCATCGAGGCTCATTTGTGGTTTCATTTCCGGTCACAAACCAGGAGTTCTCTCTCGATGCGAGTCAAGCGTTGGTGGTCCGGGCAATTCGCGCTCATGTTCAGTCTGGGACTTCTGAGCCTCCTGACGTCTCCACTTCACGCCGCGAGTGACGAGCCACTCGCAGGGTCGACGGAGAAATTCAACCATATCGTCGACAATGCGCACATGTTCGATCCGCTCCTCGTGTCTGTCATGAACGCGGACCTAGAAACGCAGTCGAAACTTGCGAAACTCCCCGTCCTGATTGAGACGGTGGAATCGCTCGACGGTAAAACGATCGATGAAGCCGTCGCCCGCAAGGAGCTCCCTCCCCAAGAGGATGGGGTCTACATCCTCCTCGCGAAGCGTGAGAAGAAGATCGAGGTACGCGTCGCGAAACGGTTCGAGAGCGTCGTTGGCGAGACGGAACGGAAGGGAATTCGCGACGCCTTTATCGAAGGGCTTCGGAAGGGGAAACCCGAGGAAGCGGTGACCCTGGGCGTACGCGCGCTGAACCGTGCGCTCCGCAAGGTCCGGAATACCGAGCTGGCTCCGCCGGAGCCCTCGGACGCCTCGCCAAAGAGTCATCCAAACAAACCTGGATCTTCACTCGTTGTGCGAAATCAGGTCAAGCTCGCCCTCTCGGGTGCCCGACGCATCCTTGAAGGGGCCGAAGCAAAGGCGAGCGAGTTGGGCCTGAAGGTGAATATTGCGGTGGTGGACGATGGCGGCCATCTCCTCGCCTTCGCCCGGATGGATGGAGCGCGGCCCGCCAGCGGTTACACCGCAATTACCAAGGCCACGACCGCGGCCACGTTTCGGCAGGAGACCGGCCCGTCACCTCGAGGGACAACCACCCCCGACCCGCTCCTCAACATCAGCTTGCAGAACGCGGCTGCGGCCAGCGGCGGCAAGCTCACCACGCTTTTCGGCGGGGTCCCTGTCCTCGTCGATGGTCAGGTGATTGGGGGCGTGGGAGTTGGTGGCGGGACCGGAGAGCAGGACGCCATCGTCGCCAAAGCAGGAATTGAAGCGTTGCTCACTGAACTCAAGGAGAGTCAGAGCCCGCCCACTTCGGAACCGAAACCAACCCTACCTTAAACCGTCGACTCCAGGCGCTTCCGAGGAGGGATCGGAAGTGCCTCGATCGCCAACGAGACCACTCGCTGAAGGACGCGCGACCAACCGGTGCGACAAGATTGCCAGGCCTTCCGCTACCGAAGGCCTGGGCATCCGGATCGGCCGCTATCGACGGCCCGACGAGCCGATCCGACTCTCCTTAAGCACGAGGGTGATCAAGCTTCAACATTGACCGTCATCTGCAACATTGCCTGATGGACTTCGTCGATGGTCGAGTCGAGCGTCGAGGTCCCGGCGGTGAGGCCGACGTTCTCGAACCGGGAGAGCCACTCCGGGTCGAGGTCGTTCGGCCCCTGAACGTGGATGGAGGGGATGCCACGTTCCTGGCAGAGCTTGGCGAGCTCGCGGGTGTTGTTGGAGTTGCTGCCGCCAACGACGACCATGGCGTCAACCTGTTCGATGAGCCGTTCCAAGGAACGTTGATGTTCCTTGGTGGGCAAGCAGACCGTATCCACGAAGCGGATCTCGGCGTCCGGATTGTGTCGGGCGATCGCCTCGCGGATCCGTTCGACGGTCCGCGCGGGGGCGGTGGTCTGACAGATGATTCCGAGCCGATCGGCGGGATACCGTTTGACCTCGTCTTCGGTCGAAACGACGTCGAACCGCTCGAGATCCTCGATAATTCCCTGGACCTCAACGTGTCCACGGCGGCCGATCAGGACCACGAAATATCCCTGCTTCTGTAAATTGAGAGCCGCCTGGTGGACCCGGGTGACCAGGGGACAGGTCGTATCCACGATGCGTTTCCCGGCGTCGGCCAGGCGTGACCGCTCGCGATCGCTGACCCCGTGCGCGGTGATCAGCACGACCGGAGTCTCCGGCACCTCCTGGCGCGAGCTCTCGTCGGTCATGGCGAATCCGCTCGCATCGAGCTGGACCAGCACCGTCTCGTTGTGAACCAATTGCCCGTGAATCGTCACCGACTGCGGATCGGCAATCTTTTGAATAATCTTGAGCGCATCTCTAACACCAAAGCACATCCCCATAACTTCGGCTCGTACGATCTTCATGATGCCTCCCTAATCTCGATCACCAAAAGCTTTGCATTGCAAAGTTTCCAGCAGCATTCTTCCGTCGCGGGTTCCCCGGAGGTGTCTCAGGCGGGGAACCAGCCTTCGGCGAGCGAGCTCGCCGGTGTGGGTGCCGTCTTGGCGGCGGTCAGCGCGTCGGCCACCACATTTTCCAGGACATTGATGTAATCGAGGAAGCGCCGCCGGCCTTCCTCGGTGAGTCGACACAGCGTCTGGGGGCGATTCTGCTGGAACCCTTTCCAGACCTCGAGGAGTCCCGCCTCATGCAGAACTTGGAGGTGCCGGCTGAGGTTCCCGTCCGTCAGGGCACACAGTTCTTTCAGGTCGGCGAACACAAGTCCCTTGGGATGAGTCACGAGTGAGGTCATGATCCCGAGCCGGGCCTTCTCATGAAACACGCGTTCGAGGCCTTCATAAGCGAAGCGGCCTGACGACTCGTCGTCCTTTGTTTTACTCATCGCGACACTCCAGGGTGCGATAGAGCACGGCCGCCGCGAGGAGTTGACCGACCCCGAAGGGGAGGCCCATGGCCCAAGGCGACAAGGCGTACTCTCCGCGTGCCAGTGCCAGGCACACGAGTCCAGTGGCGAGGTAGAACACGGCCACCCCGAACGTGGCACGAGGCAAGAGCCGGCACGAGGCGAAAACACCCAGGCTGAAGAGGATTTGCCACAGTCCGGGTAACATCCAGAGGGCTTCGGGGGCGAACCGGATCAACACAAACGTGAGGAGCCCACCCGCGACCAGGCAGGGGATAAACTGCTCGACCGCCAGCCAGGTGATCTCGCGCGTCCAGGGCGAGGCGGAGTTGCGAACCCGGATCACCATCTCGGCCCCGGCCGCCACCGCGCTGATCACGGCCGCTCCAATCCAGAGCCCGAGGTACCCCGACAATTCCTGGCTCGGGTCGCGGATCCAGGCCAGTTGAAACCCGGCGGTCGCCAGGGCGAGTACTCCCGAAAAGGCGACCGGCATCGCACGGATGCCACGAAATACCTCCGTCCGTGCCATCTGCAACCGGATCTCGGAGATCTGGGTTAACGCGTCCCGAAGTTCCATGGAGCGCCGTATCTCTCGAGACCAAATAAAAAGGGTGAGGAATCCACTCGACCCGATCGATTTTCCTGTTCGCTTTGTATCGTAAAGCGTGCATTGGTCGACGTCAAGCATCGTCGGAATATTTTACCAGCCCGTCGTATTTTTCAAACTGAGCCGGGGGCGAGACTGGCTTCCTTGACCGTGGGACTTCGCTGTTCTCCAAGTGCTCGAACGCGCGAGGTTGTCCGTCGTTTTACTTCCCCGTGTATCGTGCGCACGAACTTCAGGGTGCTCCCGATCGACCACGGCACGGGCCGGTGGCACCAGGGGGCGGTCCGCGACCAAGAAGCGGATTCAAGCCGGGCTCGAGCCGCCCCTAAAATCCGGATTATCGACAATCTCTTGCGAAACAGGCGTCCGCATCCGATATTCACAAGTGGTGTGATAATGCCACACGATCCATCGATCACCCGCTCTTGTCTCGGGGATTCATGTCCAAGGCCACGGGAACCTTCTGGGGACCGAAGGGCAGGGGACCCCGGCTGCTGCCCAGCCGGAGGATGGTCCTGGCCGCCTTGCTCGTTCAGGCCGTGCTCGCGTCCCGATCCGCGGCCAACCCGCCGCCTGGGTCTGAGGCGGGCCGGGATCCCTCCGCTCTGGAAGACCGGATCCGGCGGCTCGAGGCACTCGGGGCCGCCGTCATCGAGCAGAATCAGCGGCTGACCGAGCAGAACCGTCGACTCGCCGAGCAGAACCAGGGGCTCGCGCAACAGCTTCAGCAGGTGAACCAGCGCCAGGACATGCTGTCCCGCCGTCTCGATGGTGTGACCAAGGCGAACGCGACAACGACCCTCCCGTCCGCCACCCTGCCGCGACCCGTGAATGAGATCGCAGGCGCCGCAGCCGTTGTCCCGGCTTCGGAACCCGTCGTCGAGAGTCCTCCCGATTCGGCCTCGACCCCGGCTTGGCCTGAGTTCCTGACCGGTCGATACGACCGGAAGAAGGGCCAGTTCGTCCTCGTCCAGCCGCGGACTCCGGAGGACATGCCGTTCGCGCTCAACTTCGACCTGATCACCCAGTTGCGTTACACGGGGTTCTCTCGGTCGGCGCGGACCTGGACCGACAGCGCAGGCACGGTCCGGCCCGTAAGAAATCTGAGCACGTTCGCGGTGAACCGCAACTGGCTGCAGTTCACCGGCTACGCCATCGACCCCCGGCTCCAGTTCATGGCCGCGATCTTCTCTTCCTCAACCACGAATTCGACTCTCTTTTTAGGATGGATCGACTACAAGTTCAGCGAGGCGTTCCTCCTGTCTGCGGGATACTTCAAGTTGCCCGGGAGCCGGGAGTGGATGGACTCGTTTCGGTTCACGCTCGGGGCCGACCGCACGATGGCGACGACCTTCTTCCGACCGAACATGAGCCCAGGGATCTGGGCGTCGGGTGAGCCTTTGGCGAACTTGCACTACATCGCGATGGTCGCCAATTCGTTCAACGGCCTGAACCTCGCGGACAACCGGATCGGCAGTAACACGGCCTTCGCGAGCAGCCTTTGGTGGGAACCCTTCGGCAAGTACGGGCTCGGCCCGTCGGACATTGAGTCGCGGAACCAGCCGACCGCACGATTCGGCTCGAGCCTGACGGTGTCGCGGGAACAACTCGCCAACGCCGCCTCGATCCAAACGAACCCGGAAGACACTCTCTTCCGGCTCTCGGACGGCACCCCGCTGGCACTCGCCGGTGCCCTCGGTCCTGGAGTCCACATCAATACGACCAGCGTTCAGCTCTGGGCGATCGACGCGGCGGTCAAGTACCGCGGGTTCAGCCTCTCGGGGGAGTACTACCTTCGCTGGCTCAACGATTTCCGTCACACCGGCGGCGCGCTGCCGATCCGCAGCTTGTTCGATCAGGGGGCCTACGCCCAAACCTCATATTTTGTCATCCCGAGTCGGTTGGAGGGGTATGCCCGCTACTCGTTCGTGGCCGGTCGGTTCGGCGCAGGCGACGAGTGGAGCGGTGGGCTCAACTGGTACGTCACCGGCGAGCGGAACTGGCGGATGACGTTCGACGTGACCCGGATCAATCACTCGCCCGCCGAGAACGGTCTGACCGGATACCGCGCGGGGGAGAGCGGCACCCTGTTCCAGCTTCAAATGCTTACCGACTTCTAAATTAGGCGACTCCTCAAGGGTCGCCCTGTGCTCGGAATGACGGTCGAAAACTCGCTGACTTCGGTGTCCAGCTTAAATTCGTTGTGCGTGCCATCCTCGTCTTCGATTATAATCGACTTTCTCTCCAAGGACCTTCGTGACGGCGAATTGACTCGCCGGTTCCCGGGGCCATTCTCTTCTCGCCTTGAGCGGAAAAAACCCCTCGATGGGACTGACCGAGTTTTTGATCATTGCCGGCCTGGTGTTCGTAAACGGGTTCTTCGTGGCCGCGGAGTTCGCCCTGGTCAAGGTTCGCACCAGCCAGATCGATCAGTTGGTGGAGCAGGGGAACTGGGCGGCCAAGCTGGTGAGCCGGGCCCTCGATCATCTCGACGCTTATCTGTCAGCCTCCCAGGTCGGGATCACCGTCGCGAGTCTGGGACTCGGCTGGGCGATCGAGAAGCGCGTGGTCCACAACGTTGAGGTCTGGCTCGCCAAAAACCACATGCAGGGGAGCCAGATCTCCCTCGGCCTGTTCTCGCTCTCGGTCGTCTCGGCGGTGCCAATCGCGGCGTTCGCCTTTGTGACCTTTCTCCATGTTGCGCTCGGGGAGCAGGCCCCCAAGAGCCTGGCGATCCGTTCCGCCAAAGTCGTCGCGCTCTGGACCGTCCCCCCGCTGATGGCGATCTACTTCATCTTCTGGCCGGTGATCTGGCTCCTCAACAATGCCAGCAACCTGACGCTCAAGATGCTCGGTCTGGGCAACACCGACGAAGCCGAGGTGTCCCACACGGAAGACGAACTCCGGCACATCGTCGCCGAGAGCGTCGCCGGGGGCCACCTCTCCCGTAACGAAAGGATCATGATTGAAAATGTCTTGAACCTGGAAGAGAAGACGGCCAGACGCATCATGGTGCCTCGCCCGGACATCGTCTATTTGAACCTCTCGCGGCCGGTCGAGGATAACCTCCGGGTCGCGCGGCAGGCTGGACATACGCGCTATCCGATCTGCGAAGACGACCTCAACACCGTCATCGGTATGATTCACGTCAAGGACCTGTTCCGCGCGGGCGCCACCAGCAACGGCCGGCCCGACCTTCGGAAGTGGGCGCGCAAGGTGCCGTTCCTCCCCGAATCGCTCAAACTCGACCACCTGCTCGTGGAGTTTCAGCGCAACAAGGTCCATCTCGCGATGCTGCTCGACGAATACGGCAGCGTGGTCGGAATGGTGAGCCTGGAAAACGTCCTCGAAGAGTTGGTCGGGCCGATTCAGGACGAGTTCGACCGCGAGGATCCGCAAGTGACCCTCCTCGGCAACGGTGTGTTCGAGGTCGACGCCACCTGCCCGCTCGACGTGCTCGCCGATCGTTGTGGCGTGAACGTCCCTGAGACCGAGGCCGAGACCGCCGGCGGCCTCATCCTCGACCTCCTGGGACGACTCGCCAAGACCGGTGACAGCGTCCTCGTCGACGCCGCTCGCCTCGTGGTGATCCGCGCGGATCCCACGCGAATCCGCCGCATTCGCGTCGAGCCGGTCGGTGAACTCACCTCCCCAGAGTCCAATGGCAGCCCCGCTCAGGGGGCCTGACCGCTCGCAGATCCAAGCGGTTCGGTGTGCTGACCTGGCGGCCTTGTGGAGCCGGACCATAAGGCGCCAGAGCCCCGTCGGTCTCTTGGAGGCTGGGCACGGCCCACCAGGTTCGTCCCCGAGGATGAAGCGAACGCCGATCCGCCCGAGTCGCTTGTCCAAAAGCGAGGGGCATCGTGGCCAAAGGCACCCAAGCTGTCCCCCAGGTTTCAGCCTCCACCCCCTCAAGAGAGGCAGACTGAAACTTTTCCGACAAGCCACCAGGTTTCACGACATGTCGGGCGCACAAAAAAAGCCCCCCGATTGTAATAATCGGGGGGCTTCATCGGTCTTCGGTAATCAAAACCTACAGATATGGGCGATACAGGACTCGAACCTGTGACCCCCAGCGTGTCGAGCTGGTGCTCTAGCCAACTGAGCTAATCGCCCGCTGAGCAAACGGATTCGAAGGATCAAAACTGACCGACTGCTCAAGGTCGATCGGTTCTTTAAGTCTAATGGCTAAGTAGACTTAAATATGGGCGATACAGGACTCGAACCTGTGACCCCCAGCGTGTCGAGCTGGTGCTCTAGCCAACTGAGCTAATCGCCCGCCGAGCCAAACCAATCCACTGCGTCCATCAAAAAGGACCGACTGCTCGAAGTCGGTCCCTCTTTTTAAGTCTTATGGCTAGGTAGACTTAACCATGGGCGATACAGGACTCGAACCTGTGACCCCCAGCGTGTCGAGCTGGTGCTCTAGCCAACTGAGCTAATCGCCCGTCGAAGACACAACTATAGGGAAGAGACGAAGCTGAGTCAAGGTGACTTCATGGCGATTCGCTCCCGGCCAACCCGGCTCGCGAACCTTTAGACGTCGAGAATCTCGGTCGACTTCTTTTCGGCCATCTCGTTGACCTTGGCTTCGAAGCGCTTGGTCAGCGACTGGGTCTCTTCCTTGCAGGTTTCCAGGTCGTCTTCGGTCAGGATCTTGTCGGTCTGCTCCTGATCGGCCTGCTTGTTGGCGTCGCGCCGGATGTTTCGGATCGCGATCCGGGCCTCTTCCGAGAGATCCTTGACGCGACTCACCAGCTTCTTGCGCTGTTCGACCGACAAGGAGGGGACGTTCAGGCGGATGACCTTGTTGTCGGAATTGGGGGTCAGACCAATATCACTCGCCTGGATGGCTTTGACGATGTCACCAAGGACGGTCTGATCGAAGGGACGGATCAAGATCTGCTGAGGCTCTGGCGTGCTGAGGTTCGCCAGTTGCTTGAGCGGGGTCGGTGATCCGTAATAGTCGACGCGGATCGATTCGACGAGACCGACGCTGGCTCGTCCGGTGCGAACACCTCGAAGTTGGTCGGAGAGGAGGGCGAGGCTCTTCTCCATCCGCTCTTCCGCTTCGAGCGCAATTTCTTCGATACTCATGCGACACCTCTACCCCAACAGGCTCATGGGGAGTGCTCGTTCCGAAGCACCCCAAATCCATCTTCTCATGGACGATCGTTACGATCAATCAGCGCAATCCGGGAACGTTCCCATTCAACGTTGCGGCCGCGGTGCATTATTGACCCAGGTTCCGATCGGCTCGCCCGCGATGGCGCGCTCGATGTTCCCTTCCTTCTTGAAGTTGAACACGAGGATCGGCAGGTTGTTGTCCAGGCACATGCCGATGGCCGTCATGTCCATCACCTTCAGGTCGTCACGCATGACCTGCTCGTAGGTCAAGTTGTCGTACCGGACCGCATGCGGGTTCTTCTCGGGATCGGCCGAGTAGACCCCGTCCACGCGGGTCGCCTTCATGAGCACCTCGACGCCAAGCTCTTTGCCGCGGAGGGCGGCCGCCGTGTCGGTGGTCACGAACGGGCTGCCGGTTCCGGTGGCCAAAACGACCACTCGTCCCCGCGAAAGGTGGCTCAACGCCCGCCGGCGAATGAACGGCTCGGCGATCTCATCCATCCGGATTGTGGTGAGGAGTCGAGTCTCACAGCCCAAGCCTTCGAGCGCATCCTGGAGGGCCAGGCCGTTGATGACGGTCGCCGTCATCCCCATGTAGTGAGCCGTCGCCTCTTTGATGACGTCGGAACCTCGCGACAGAGTGGCGCCTCGGAGGATGTTTCCCCCGCCGACGACGATGGCCAGCTCGACCCCGCGTGAGGCCACCCGCGACGCTTGGCGGGCGATCCGGCTCACTTCATCCACACTGATGCCCCCCTCGCCCGGCCGGCAAAAGCTCTCACCGGAGAGTTTGAGGAGGACACGGCGGAAAACCGAGGGTCCGTAGGGGTATTCAGTTTCCATCGACGTGTCCTGTGAACCTCAAAAAA
Organism: Singulisphaera sp. GP187; assembly: GCF_900129635.1. Taxonomy (GTDB): domain Bacteria; phylum Planctomycetota; class Planctomycetia; order Isosphaerales; family Isosphaeraceae; genus Singulisphaera. The sequence continues at coordinate 1,875,122 of NZ_FSRB01000001.1, forward strand.
GACGACGAGCCAGCACCGAAACAGGGCAAGGGGATCCGCTTCAGAAGACGTCAGGGTTACTCAGCCGGGGTTGCGGCTGTCGCCCCTTCACCAATCACGAAGCGGGCGAAGCGAGAAACCGTGATATTCTCGCCGGTACGGGCGTTGACGGCCAAGATCATGTCTTTGATCGACTGAGCGCCGTCCTTCACGAACTTCTGCTCCAGCAACACCTTTTCTTCGTACCAGGAGTTGAGCTTGCCCTCGGCGATTTTCTCACGCACGTTTTCCGGCTTGTCGGCCGCCTGCGCGATGAAGATCCGCTTCTGTTCTTCGACCTGATCGGCCGGCATTTCCTCGCGATTGACGCAGGTCGGGTTGGCGGCGACCACCTGAAGAGCGAGGTCTTTGGCCAAGGCCCGGAACGCGTCGTTGCGAGCCACGAAGTCGGTTTCGCAGTTCACTTCGACCAATCCGCCCGACTTGCCGTCGTGGTGGATGTAAACCTCGACCCGGCCGGCCGTGGTGGCCCGGCCCGCGCGGTTCTCGGCGTTCTTGCCGTGCTTCTCTTTCGCAAGGGTCAAAGCCTTCTTGACATCACCGTCGGCTTCTTTGAGGAGCGCTTTGCACTCCATCAAGCCCAGACCGGTCGTTTTACGAAACTCATTGACAGCCTGAGCCGTGATCCCGGCCATCGGCGTTGCTCCTCTGCGCTGCAACACGGTCGGTAGACGGGTCGTCCGTCCGCCCTGGATTCGTGTCGTGATTCGGGTGGATTGAATTCGTCTGGACAAACCAGAGAAGAACGGCAATTGCAAATCGCGAAATTGACGCAAGGGCCGCCGGTCCTGGTGGACCGGCGGCCGAATCAGGCTTGAGCGTGTCCGCTTATTCCGCGGCGGGAGGAGGGGTCGCCTCGCCCCCTGCCACCGGCGTGTCGGTTACGACGGTTGAGGCCTCGGCGGGTGCACTCTCGGACTGGGCCGGAGCGGCCGCAACCTCGGCCGAATTCACCGTGGCCACTTCGGCCTCGGGCGGACGCACGGCGGCACGAACGCCAGAGCGGCTCACGCCACCGGCTTGTTGACCAGGACCACCACGGCCCGCTCCGGGACCACCACGGCGGTCACCACGACGGTCGCCCCGGCCCGGTCCTTGCGAGTCATTGGTCTCACGGGGCGGTGGCTCGGCCGGGGCCATCGCCTTGCCTTCGATGATTGCGTCGGCGAGGTGGCGAATCACCAACTCGATGGAGCGCATGCTGTCGTCGTTACCGGGATCGGCAGGTCGACAACATCGGGGTCGCAGTCCGTATCGAGCAGCGCCACGACCTTGATGCCCAGCTTGCGGGCTTCGGCGACCGCGATATGCTCACGGTGCGGGTCGACCACGAACAGAGCCTCGGGCAGTCGAGCCATGTGGCGGATGCCGGAGAGGTTGCGATCGATCTTGGTCCGCTCGCGGGTGAGCGTCGCGATCATCTTCTTGGAGTAGCTCAAGGCCTGCTCGCCGTCGAGGATCGACTCGAGTTCCTCGAGACGCTGGAGCCGGCTCCGGATCGTCCGGAAATTGGTGAGCGTGCCACCCAACCAGCGCTCCGTGATGTACGGCATCTGGCAGCGGGTGCACTCTTCAACGATCGTCTCGGCGGCTTGTCGCTTCGTTCCCACGAACGCGATCAGCCCATTGGACGCAGCCACGCGATGAAAGAATTTCGTCGCCCGAAGAAGACCTCTGACGGTTTCCTTCAAGTCGATAATGTGAATCATGTTGCGCTTGCCGTAAATATACGGCTTCATCTTCGGGTTCCACCGGCTCGCCCTGTGGCCGAAGTGCACGCCGGCATCGATCAGTTCTTTCACCGCTAAAGGCACGTGATTGACCTCCGGATATCGTCTGATTTCAGGGCCGATGATCTCACGGACAAATGACCCGCAAGCGGCCTTGCAAAGGGAAGGAGAGACATCCAAGCTCCAGGATCGACAGTCTACCGGGTGAACGGGGGCACGTCAAATCCCGCCCCGGAGGTTAACGACCCCACGCGAGGGACGTTCATCTCGGGACGGGCTTGATCGATGCTGGCGATCCGTCAATCGAAGATTCACCCGATGGACTGAGGAGCATCCGCAAAGTCGCCGAGGATCGAGCCCGGCCGGCCGCGTGGGCCGGGCGGATCCGGCCCTTACTCCGCGTTCTTGGAATTCCGATCCAACTCGTCGTTGGGTACCCAATCCGTTTTCAAACCGGCGTCGGCGCGGAGTCGCGCCATCCAATCGTCCGCCTGGCGTCGTTGGGCGTTTTTCTCGGCTTCAAACCGATACCGGAAATACTCGCCGTTGGGCGCGTAGAGGGTTCCGAACGTTGCCGGAATTTGTTGGCCGAGCGTCAAGACATAGTAGACGTTCTTCGGCTCGTCCGGGGCGACGGCAACCTTACTGGGTTGCAGTCCGAAATAGGCATCGCGGAACGGTTCCCCCACGTTGGGAATCTGAGGGAATTCCACAGGCCGTGTCGGACCGGGCTGGAACATTTGGCTAGGAAGGGGGAAGCCCGCTTCCAACCGGGGAACCGGAGGCGTGGTGATGACCTTGCGCCCGCCAATGGTCTCGTCCTTGATCGAGCCACCGGCCTTACGGATTTCCTCGGCAAGCTGGTTCGCGGCCTTCTCGGCCAACGGACGCGCCTCAGCCAACTTCCAGGCGAGGTTGACTTCGGACTGGATCTCTTTCAAGGGAGGAACTCGGGGCGGCACGTCCTCGATCTTCCGAGCAAGGAACCGGCGCCGCAAGATATCGGTGAATTCGACCGGCTCGTAGAGCATGGTCTTGGTGTCGAAGAACTCCGAGGCGAACTTCCGTCCGCCGCTGCCAGGCGTGAGGCCAACCTCGGCGTCATGGATCTCGCCGTAGTTTTCGGCCTGACTCTTGGTCAGCAGCGGAGTCACTTCATGCATGAAGCCCTCGGCCTTGGCGAGGTCCTTCAAGTCGTTGAGCTTGGGAAGCGTGACCGAGGACTTCTCGCCTTGCTTCTTGGCCTCGGTGATCTCGTCGAGTGCGTCGTGATAGGAGTCGGCGAACGGGATCATCGCCTCGTCCTTGAGCTTGCCAAACTTCTCGACGATTTCCGCCTGCGCTTTTTCGTCGGCCACCGTCGCGGGCAGGAAGGCCCGGACGTCTTCAAAGGACTGAACCTGAGGCGGGGTCAGCAACGCGCGCGGATCGTTGGCGAACAGGTCGTCGGGCAGCTCGGAGGTCTTCTTGTAGTCGGCCTTATGGTTTTCGTAGTAGGTGCGAAGCTCCGCCTCGGTCAGTCGCGATTCGATCGACTTGGCGAGCGCCGCGCCGTCGATCGAGAGGATCTCAGCGCGGACCTGGCGGGGGATCTTGAAACCTGGCGTGTCTCGATTCGGGTCGGGCAAGACATCCTTATACTTGTCGTAAAACGCTTGCGCTTGCGCTGGGGTCGGCTCGGAGACCTTATCGAGGAAGCTTTCGACGGGGAAGGGAACGACGCGGGCGGAGATCCGTTCGTTTTGGTCACGGTAGGTCTGGAACACGTCGAGCGGCGTCACGACCGGACTGGCCAAGAGCTGCCGGACCTTGGCGATCCGCACCTGGTTGGCGATATCACTGAGGATCTGTTCGCCACTGACCTGGTTGCCGAAGCGGCTCAGGGTCGCCTCGAAGAGTTCCCGATTCATCTGGCCGCTCGTGGCCTGCTTGAGCCATTCGCGACCGACATCCGGTCCCGTCGGTATCCGAAGTGCATCGGCTTCGTGCTGGAGGATCAAGGCGTCGACGATCGACCGGGTGTTGATGTCGCCGAAGATGGGACTTCCCGCCAGCGTCTCCATGAAGCGGTTGGCGTTATTCCGTTGGACGGCCATCTCATTGAGCTCGCTCCGGTAAACCGGCTTGTTGTAGAGTTCAACGACGACCGAATTTTGGTCGGCTCCTCCCGCTCCCGGGCCGAGAAGGCGAGGCAAAGAATCCGCCAGAACGAAGCCGAACATCGCGAGGATGGCAGAGACGGCGAGGAGCTTCCGCTGATGGCGTCGAAAGACCGCGAACGGCATGGGGATCCTCTAGGCTCGATTTCAGGCCGTCGGGTTCTTGTAGAGGGCCTCCCCCCTTGACACGCCCCGATACCCTAGCTATTTGAAGGGCGCAGGCATTTGCAGACCGGCCCAATCCGTAGTGTACCAAGATTCGTTGCCGGGGCAATCGCAAACAGGACACCCCGCTAGCCCCCGCGATCGCGTCCGGACTACCCGGCGTGTTGACCCAACCAGGCTCGGGTGAATAGGATAGGAAGGCACCGTGGCTCGCAAGTCCGCTAAGTCGTCACCAGAATCAACCCCCAAAACGCCCGCCAAACGTGCGTCGTCCGCTGATACCAAGACTGCGAAGGCCGCGAAGGCGGAGACCAAGAGCACGAAGAGTCCGGCGAAGAGTCCCGCCAAAACCACGAAGAAAACCACGACCCCAAAGCGGCGTGCCACTTCGGAGGAGGGAAGCGGTCGTTCGTTGGTGATCGTCGAGAGTCCTAAAAAGGCCAAATCGATCAACAAGTTCTTGGGAACGGCGTATGTGGTCAAGGCCAGCATGGGCCACGTCCGCGATCTGCCCGAGCGCAAGCTGGGCCTGGACGTCGAGCACGGCTACATCCCCTCGTACGAGATCATGAAGGGGAAGAAAGATACGGTCGGGGAACTGAAGCGCGAGGCCGCCAAGGCCGATATGGTCTACCTGGCGACTGACCCTGACCGTGAGGGTGAGGCGATCGCCTGGCACCTGCAGCAAGCGCTCGATCTCCCCGACGAGCGCGTCCGTCGGGTCATGTTTCACGAGATCACCGAACGTGCCGTCAAGGAGGCATTTCAGCATGTCGGTCCGATCAACATGGAAATGGTCAATGCGCAGCAGGCGCGACGGTTCCTGGATCGGTTCGTGGGCTACCAGCTCAGCCCGCTCCTCTGGAGTAAGGTCGCCCGCCACCTGAGCGCGGGCCGGGTCCAGTCCGTGGCGGTCCGCCTGATCGCCGACCGCGAAAAGGAAATCCGCGCCTTCGTTTCGGAAGAGTACTGGAAGATCACCGCCTCCGTGAGTCCCGCGGGGTCGAAGGTTGAGTCGGACCGCTTCGAGGCGCTGCTGACCGAATGGCAAGGGGCGAAATTCGAGGTTGGTAACGAGGCGGACGCCACCGCGATTCGCAATGCCCTGGCGGAGGCCCCGTTCAAGGTCGCCAGCATCGAGGAAGTGGAGAAGCTCGACAAGGCCGATGCCCCGTTCAAGACAAGTACCCTTCAGCAGCAAGGGGCGATCCGCTTGCGGTTCTCCGGTAAGCGGACGATGAAGGTCGCTCAGGAGCTCTACGAAGGTATCGACGTCGGGACCGACGGCCAGGTCGGTCTGATCACTTATATGAGAACCGACAGCCTGAGCGTCTCCAAGGAGGCGATCGAGCATGTCCGCGAGTTGATCAAGGCCGACTATGGCGACCGCTACCTGCCGGCCAAGCCGCATCGCTACGCCGCGGGCAAGTCGGCCCAGGAAGCGCACGAGGCGATTCGGCCCACCGACCTCAGCCTGACGCCTGAGAAGATCAAAGGCCGGCTTTCGATCGATCAATTCAAACTTTATCAATTGATTTATCGTAGGTTTGTGGCCAGTCAGATGACCCCGGCCATCTTCGCGGTGACGAACGTCTCGATCACGGCGGCCGAGGGACTGTTCAAGTCCCAAGGCAAGATCATGAAGTTCGACGGCTATCGTCGGGTGCTTTCACCGGCGGGGAAACAGGAGGACTCGCTCCTGCCGCCGCTCGTGGCCGACCAGCCCCTCGACCTCAACTCGCTCGACCCGACGCAGCACTTCACCCAGCCCCCGCCGCGGTTCACGGAAGCGACGCTCATCAAGGCGCTGGAAAAGGAGAATATCGGTCGTCCCAGTACCTACGCACCGATCATTCAGACGATCCAGACGCGCCTCTATGTCGAGCAGAAGGAACGGCGGTTCTTCGCCACCGACCTGGGAATGATCGTCACCGACCTCTTGGTCGAGCATTTCCCCAAGATCATGGACTTGAAGTTCACTGCCAAGATGGAGGATGAGCTCGACGAAATCGCCTCCGCCAAGGAGGAAATGGTCAAGGTTCTCGACGAGTTCTACCACCCGTTTCAGGACGCTCTGAAACTCGCCGAGAAGCAGATGCAGAAGGTGCAGGTGCTCTCCTCGGAAGTCTGCCTCGTCTGCGGGGCTCCGATGGTGGTCAAGTTCAGCAAGACCGGGCAATTCCTCGGCTGCTCGAAGTATCCCGAGTGCAAGTCCACCCGTCCGATGGACGGCTCGGCCCGCCCCGCGGCCGTCGAGACCGAGCACATCTGCACGAAGTGCGGCAAGCCGTTGATGCTCCGTGAGAGCAAGCGTGGTCAGTTCCTTTCCTGCTCCGGCTATCCCGCCTGCAAGGAGTCGTTCAACCTCAACGACCAAGGGCAACCGGTCCCCTCGGTCGTGGAAACCGACCACGTCTGCGAGAAGTGCGGCAAGCCGATGGCCCTGCGCCAAGGCTCGCGAGGGAACTTCCTGGGCTGCACGGGCTACCCCAAGTGCCGGAACACGCTCCCGGTCGACGATCAAGGGCAACCCGTCACCCCCGTCAAGGTCGAGGTCAAGTGCGAGAAGTGCGGCGGCCCGATGGGAGTCAAACGAGGCAAGCGAGGCGCATTCCTCGGCTGCCTGAACTATCCGAAGTGCCGGAGCACCCAACCGGTCCCCGAGGAACTCAAGGAACAGATTGGGGAGGGGCCGGGAGCGGCTTCCACCGCGGCGAAAGACGACCTGAAGTCCATCGTCTGCGACGAGACCTGCGAGAATTGCGGCGGGGCCATGACCGTCCGTGAAGGTCGGCGAGGCTACTTCCTCGGCTGTGCCAACTTCCCGAAGTGCAAAGGGACGAAGGAACCCGGCGAAGCGACCCTGGAAAAGATCACCGCCGTCACGGGTCGGTAAGACCTTTGACGTGTCGCTGGTCTTGAAAAAAGACAAGGATCCGGAAAGGCCCGACTCGTCCGCGAGCCGGGCCTTTTCTCCTTTGTCAAGCGATGCCAAATCCGCGAGAAAGTCGTCATCAAGTCACGATCAATCCGCGGTGAGGCTCGAATCCCTCGCGAGGTGGGCTCGCCCCCCCCTCTTATAAATAGCTTCTTTTTGACCAGGGTGAGTCGGGGACAAGCGCGCCCCCAGCCGGGCGAGCGCCCAGCGAACGAACATCCTTGACCGGGGCCCGAAGCGGCATCCTGGCTATTCCTGACCTGGCTCTGGCTCCTCGATCGCCATCGGAGTGGGTGGCGAGAGGCGAAGTGCAAGCGCGTAGGCCGTGGCGTAGGTCCGACAGTGGGAGATCGAAATCAGGATGTCACCGATTCCCTTCTGCAAGGCGAGCTCCTTGGCCCCGCCACAGATCAGAACTTGCGGTTGACCGCCTCCTAAATTCCGAACCTCCAGGTCGGTCCAAGCCAGTCCTCGGCTCCAACCGGTCCCCATCGCCTTGAGGATCGCTTCCTTCGCCGCCCACCGGCCGGCGAAATGCTCGATCGCATGTTTGCGAGCTTGACAATAGCGAATCTCGCGCTCGGTATAGACGCGACGCAGGAATAATTCGCCATGCTGTTCGATCATCTTGCCGATTCGAGGGCACTCGATAATGTCCGTGCCGATGCCCAAGATTTCCATGCCGGTTCGTTTTCCTACAAGGGGGAGTGCGTTGACGGGACGTCGAGCGACTCCAGTTTAATCCAACGCGCCGGCCACGTCCAAGTCGGGCCTACGACCTCGCTCTGACGAGGGAGCTGTGGCCTACTCAAGGTTCGGTTCTGCGGCCGACGGGTCAACCTGAGCCGCATCGTACCCCGAAGTCGGCTCGCGACCTCGTCGGCCGTGCGCTATACTAACAGAGTGGCAGGACCGCCGGCGCTGACCCGCACTCGCCCTGTTTCGATCCTTCTCCCATGGATGAATTCCTCGATGGATTTGTTTGCCGATCTCACCGAACCTCAGCGCAAGGCGGTCGCTCACGTCGAGGGCCCGCTGCTGGTCTTGGCCGGCGCCGGATCGGGCAAGACGAGGGTCATCACGAGACGCGTCGCCAACCTGCTTCAGCATGGGATCGCGGGACGGAACATCCTCGCTCTCACGTTTACGAACAAAGCGGCCGGTGAGATGCGCGAGCGAATCGAAGCGCTTGCGCCGAAATCCGAGGTCTGGGTCGGAACGTTCCACAGCTTGTGCGCCCGGCTGTTGCGAACCTACTCCCCCCTGGTCGGTATCGATCGAGGGTTCACGATCTACGATCAGTCCGATCGACTTCGCGCCGTCAAGCAGACGATGGCCCGGCTCGATCTCGACGAGGTCTCGGTCCCCCCTGAACGGATCGACTCCGCGATCAGCCGGGCCAAAAACGACCTGATCACTCCCGAAATCATGTCTCGAAGGATCGGGGACCACACCGACGCGATCGTCGCCAAGGTCTATCGGGCCTACCAAGAACGGCTCCAAGAATCTTCGGCCGTGGATTTCGATGACCTGCTCGTCCATCTCGTGACGATCCTGAAGACGAAACCGGACGTCCGAGCCCATCTCGACGCGAGATTCCGCTACGTGTTGGTCGACGAATATCAAGATACGAACCTCGCCCAGTATGCGATCGTCCGCGCGCTCTCGACCGACATTCCCAACCTCTGCGTCACCGGCGACCCCGATCAGTCGATCTACGGATGGCGAGGCGCGAATCTTAATAACATCCTTGAATTCGAACAAGATTTCCCAGGCTGCCGAGTCGTTAAACTCGAACAAAACTATCGAAGTACCAAGAACATCTTACAAGTCGCGGATCACTTGATCCGATTCAATAGCCGGCGCAAAGCCAAGGCGCTGACGACCGAGAATCCGACCGGTGCGCCGGTCGAGCTGACGGTCTACTCCAACGAGACGGAAGAAGCCCGAGGGGTCGCGACGAAGGTCCTCAGTTTCGTGCGGGATGGGGGAGTCACGTTTGGTGATATCGCGGTCTTCTGCCGGGTGACCGCACTCACCCGAAACTTCGAAATGACCTTTCGGGCCGCGAAGATCCCGTATCAGATCGTGGGCGGCGTTTCCTTTTACGAGCGTCAGGAGGTCAAGGACGTCCTGGCCTACCTCAACCTGCTCGTGAATCCGAAGGACGACGTTTCGTTCGGCCGGGTGGTGAACGTTCCCCCACGCGGCCTGGGGAAAACGTCGCTCGATCACCTCGCGGCGCGAGCCAAAGCGCTCAAGCTTCCCCTGCTCGCGATGTCCCGCCAAGCCTCGGCGGTTCCCGGACTGAAAGACAAAGCGGCCCGAGGCTTCCGCGACTTCGGGATGCTGATGGATGAGCTGTCGGCGTTGCGCGATCACACCGCCGAGGAGGTCACGCGCAAGCTCCTCGCTCTGACCGGCTACCGCGAGTACCTCGCCGACGAATCCAAGACGAACGGCGAGGAGCGGCTCGCCAACATCGATGAGCTTGTGTCCGCGGCGCGCGAGTTCGATCGGGAGCATCCGGGCGCGTCCATCATCGATTTCATGGAGGAGATCAGCCTTTCCTCCGCGGTCGATCGCTGGAAGGACGAAGGGGGCGCGGTCACCTTGATGACCCTCCATGCCGCCAAGGGACTCGAATTCCCTGTCGTCTTCCTCGTCGGCTTGGAGCAAGGGATCCTCCCCCACTCCCGGGTTCGAGATGACGAGCGCGAGATGGAGGAGGAGCGTCGCCTGCTCTTCGTGGGAATCACACGGGCCGAACGCGAGCTCTACCTGAGTCATTGTCGGGTCCGGGAGTTCCGAGGCCAGCGACAGGCGACGATCCCGTCGTGCTTCCTGGGGGAATTGCCCGAAGAGCCGATGAGCTTCCGGGACCTCTCCGAAAACGACATGACCTCCTCGTCCGTCGGCTGGAGGCGGCCGGAAACTTCGACGCCCTGGGCGCCTCGCGGTTCAGCGCCCCCGGCTCCGCGCGGTTCGGCGCCCTGGGCAGCGCGTAGTTCCGTGCCCTCGGCTCCGCCGAAAGGCTTTCGGATCACCACCGCGGCCGAGCTGGGCGGGGCCCCGGCGTCGCCTACCAACCTCGGTGATTTCCGGCCTGGAATTTCGGTTCTCCACCCGCAGTATGGCATCGGTCGGATTATCGCGATCGAGGGCGCGGGTCCGAACCGAAAGGGGCGGGTTGCGTTCACCGTCGGAGGAGAGAAGACCTTTGTCCTCGCCAAGTCACCGCTTCGCCCGGTGACCGGCAAGTAGGACTCGCGTCGGAGCCTCCGTCGCGAATCCGCTTCGTATTGGTCCCACCGGGGACACACCTTCGACTCGATTCCACATTGTTCAAGGATCAAGACCGTTCGATGGATCTCGCCCCCTTATTTTTCCTTTTTGGATTCAGGGGGCCTAGCTGAGGAAAATTCAGAGCATGCCACGCCTGGGTGTCAACATCGATCACGTCGCGACCCTGCGCCAGGCTCGCGGAGGTAAGGAACCTGATCCGGTCTGGGCGGCCGCCCTTGCCGAGCTCGCCGGCGCCGATGGGATCACGATCCATCTCCGCGAGGATCGTCGGCACATCCAGGACCGGGACTTGCGCTTGCTCCGCGAGACCGTCAACGTTCGACTCAACCTCGAACTCTCGATCGACCCCGCGATCATTGCGATCGCTCTCGAGACCCGTCCCGACCAGGTCACGTTCGTCCCGGAACGCCGCGCCGAGCTGACGACCGAGGGGGGCCTGGACGTTCTCGGACATCGCGATCGTGTCGCCGAGGCCGTCAAACGTTGCCTGGACGCAGGGCTGGAGGTCAGTCTGTTTATCGACCCCGACCCGGCCCAGGTCGAGCTCTCCGCCGCGTTGGGAGCCCAGGCGGTCGAGTTGCACACGGGCCGTTATGCCGACGCCGTAGCCGAACTCGATCAGACCCGCGAACTCAACGCCCTGATCGAGGCGGGACGGATCACAGTCGCCAGTGGCCTGAAACTGCACGCAGGGCACGGCCTCAACTACCAAAACGTCGGGCCGATCGCTCAAGTGGCGGGCATGACGGAATTGAACATCGGCCATAGCATCATTTCACGGGCGGTCTTTGTCGGTCTCGAACGAGCGGTTCGAGAAATGAAGGATTGCTTGATTACGAGATAAATCGGTTGATTTGAGTGCGCTGCCTTGGAGATATGGGCTTCCCTCTCAGGCAGTCGCCTCTTAGAATTGACACGCGGTCTCATCGTGCGCGGATCTTCGAGGGCGGGAGTTGGGAATGTCATCCAAGGGTCAAATGTTTGCTGGGTGTACCGTGGCGCTGGTCACCCCGTTTCGTAATGGCGAGGTCGATTACCCACTCCTTGAAGAGTCCGTGGACTGGTACATCGCACAAGGGATTCCCGTCATCAGCCCGGTGGGCACGACGGGTGAGTGTCCGACGCTGACTCATGATGAGCACGAGCGGGTCATCGCCACGGTCGTCGAACGTGCGGCAGGGCGTGCCAAGGTGCTTCCGGGCACCGGGTCGAATTCCACGACCGAGGCCGTGCGGCTCACGCGTTTTGCGGCCAAGGCGGGGGCCGACGGGGCCTTGCTCGTCTCACCGTACTATAACCGCCCGATGCAAGAGGGGCTTTACGCCCATTTTGCCCGGATCGCGGAAAGCGTGGACCTTCCGCTCGTCCTTTATAACGTACCGGGACGAACCGGCCGGAACGTTGAGCCCGCGACAATTGAACGACTTGCCAAGTTGGGACCGATCGTCGCGGTCAAGGAAGCGAGCGGCTCGCTCGACCAGGTGAGCGAACTCCTCTGCCGGACCGACCTCACGATTTTGTCGGGCGACGACAGCCTCACGCTGCCGATGCTCGCGCTCGGCGCCGAGGGAGTGATCTCGGTGGTGGCCAACCTCGTTCCCAAAGACATGATGGCCTTGGTCGCCGCGTTCGAGCAGGGAAATCGGGACGAAGCGCGTCGGCTTCATTTGAAGCTGTTCCCGCTCTGTCGCGATCTCCTCGCGATTGCCGCAAACCCGATCCCGGTCAAGATGGCCCTCGCTATGCTGGGACGCGGCAACGGCGAGTTCCGACTCCCGCTTTGCCCCCCCGATGAGCAGGCTCAACAGGCCATTCGTACGAGCCTAACTCGCTATGGCCTCTTGACAGGTGTGGCATAATTAACTGAACGGTCTAATGGATCGATCAAGCGTGACCGCCTGGTCGGTGAGCCACGACCTTTTCTTCCGATCGATTTGTCTTTCGGATCGTTTGCTAGTTTCAGGACTGTTTTCGCGGTGTGAGTGATTAGATTTCCTTCCTAGAGATCGGACGTCCACCCCTCACACATCCTTCCCCCTCGGTCGAACTTCGGGCTCACTCAGGCTCGTCTCCTCATGAGCTGGATGTTCCCCCCCGTCAGCGACGGGTTGATCTCTGGCCCGAGATCAATGGCGAGCTCAATGCGGATGTGACGCATCCGTTGATCTCGGTTATTTTTTTCTTTTGACACAAATTGAGGTTTTCATGGCACGCAAGACCGTCAAGAAATCTGCCGCAGTGACTGTGGCACCGGAACCCCAGCAGGAAGTGTCCGAACCCGCCGTTCGTGAGCTTGCTCAGGTGTTCAAGCTGCTCAGCGACGAGACTCGGCTTCGCATTCTCTTTTACCTGGCTCAGAACGGTGAGCTTCACGTCACCGATCTTTGCAACCGCCTCGGCCAAAGCCAGCCCGCCGTGAGCCATCATCTGGCGCTGCTGCGCGTCTCGGGGCTGATCGAAGCGCGACGTGAAGGCAAGCACAATTTCTACAGCGTTCTGACCGAGCACTTCAGCGAACTGTTGGTCAGCCTGTTCTCGGCGACCGGTGAGATGCCGCGCAAGGTTCGCTTCCACGACTTCACGCTCACCTACTCGGGCGAGTGAGCACGATCCAGGTTGAGTCGGACTCGAACTTGGGAAATCGCTGGTTCCGCGTGCGACGTCCCACTCGACCCTCGAAGGTCGACGCGACGAAGCACGTCTCAATGATTTGTGGGGATGTCCTGGAGCGAATTGGACGAGCTCCAGGGCAGCCGGATCGTCTCAAGAGGGGAATCCGGACCGGTACGGGCAAGTGAGTGAGCGAGCGAGCGAGCGGGAGCAAGCAAGGGATCCGATTCATTGTCGGCTCCGCGACCCTTGTTCGTTGAGGTTCGACTTGACCGCTTGCGCGGATCACGGCAAAATGCCGCTCGACATGGAGACCCCGGGCTAGACGTCGTGGCAGGGTTCCCTGCGCGATCTGGACCGGGCCGGGCGGTCTACCAGGCGGACCCCTTTGACAGTCTCAAAGGTGGACGTGGCGGACGCTCCCTCGGCGTGAACGCCGAGTGTTTTCGACGATCCAGCGGCCGCGCCGGCGGCCAGTCAAAAGGAGTTGAACTGATGGTCGTCTCCTCTCGCGCGGTCGCGGCGGTGAGCCTTGGCCTGATCGGGGTCATGACCCTGACCAGCGCTTTATTCGGACAACAGAGCGATGGTGCCGTCCGAAAGACGACGACCCAGGGCACCACGGTTGCGCCTCCGGCTCCGGCCACATTCGGCACGATCGATATGACGGCCGTCTTCAAGGGCTATGATAAGGTCAAGGTCAGCGGCCAAGAATTCCAGGCCGCCGTGATGGCCAAGAAAAAAGACCTGATGGGCATCATGCAGCAGATGCAGCAGGAGTCGGAAAGCCTAGCCAAGATGGCGCCCGGGAGCAGCGACGCCAAGAAAATCGAAGACAAGCTCACCCAGCTCAAGGCGTCGAACGAGGCGGGGCGCGAGCAGGCGGAACGGGAATTCTCGCTTCGCGAAGCCGAAATGCTCGCCACGCTTTACAAAGAAATCCAGACGATGGTCGCTCGGGTCGCCGTGCATCGTCATATGACCTACGTGCTGCGGGTCTCGAATGACCCGGTGACCGGCTCCGACCCCAACTCGGCGATGCGTGCCATCGAACGGTCGGTGGTCTACGCGGAGGCCACGAACGACATCACCAAGGACGTGGTCCAGTACTTGAACGCCGAGTACAAGAGCAAGGGTGGGGTCGCTCCCAAGGCCACCTCGTCAGTCACTCCCAGCCCGACCAGCGTGAAGCCAGCCGGCAACTAATTTTCGCGGTTCCCCTTGAACTTAGCGATTCATGTCTCAACGAGGTCTTTGAGGATCTCTCGACGTCAACGCCAGGTCGGCACGACACCCTCGAGCATCTCGGGTCTGATGTCGCGCTGACCTTAGGTCGAGACCACGGGATCGGCCCTTGATCCGCGGCATAACCGGGCCGCGTTGAGGGCCCTTGTGTCTGACGAACCTCAAGGAAGAGGGAGCCGTCGAAGGCAATGGTCACGACGAGGCGATTGCAGAGAACGATTGCTCGGGAAGCCGAAGTCCGTGGTGTCGGCTTCATCCAAGGGGTCGACGTCGCCGTGCGATTTCGCCCGGCGGAGGCTGACCAGGGTGTGGTCTTCGTTCGGACCGACTTGCCGGGTCGGCCGTCGGTCCCCGCCCACATTCGCCACGTGATCCCGCGGCAACGACGCACGACGCTTCAGCAGGGTGAAGCCACCGTCGAGATGGTCGAACATGTCATGGCGGCCCTTTCGGGCTTGCGAATCGACAACTGCGTGGTCGAGATCGATGCGCCGGAGACGCCCGGTTGCGATGGCTCGAGCCAGGCATTCGTCGAGGCGCTGAACGGGGCCGGGATCGTCGAGCTCGACCGCGAGCGCGAGACCCTGGTGATCGAGCGGCCGATCACGGTTCGCGAAGGCAAGGCGATCCTCACGGCGCACCCCGGCAGCGACGACGGCCTCGTGCTCTCCTATCATCTCGATTACGGGCGGCAGACTCCGATCGGGTCTCAGAGCCTTTTCGTCGACGTCTCTCCGGAGACGTTCCGCGAAGAGCTCGCCCCCAGCCGGACGTTCCTGCTCGAGAACGAGGCCAAGGCGCTTCGCGCCGCGGGAATCGGCTCGAGGACGACCGAATCCGACCTTCTGATCTTCGGACCGGACGGTGTGATCGGCAACCAACTCCGTTATCGCGACGAGTGCGTCCGGCACAAGATCCTCGACATGGTCGGTGACCTCGCCCTCCTGGACAAGGACCTGAGTGGCCACGTGGTTGCCCACCGCTCGGGGCATCAACTCAACGCCGCCCTGGTCCGGAAGCTCTGGGAAGCCGCCCACTGCAAGACCTCGCTCCAAGGCGGGGGACAGGGCCGGCTCGAAATCAACGACATCATGCGGATCTTGCCGCACCGCTACCCGTTCCTCTTGGTCGATCGGGTCTTGGAGCACGACCTGACCCGTCGGGTCGTCGCCTTGAAAAACGTGAGTTGCAACGAACCCTTTTTTCAGGGCCACTGGCCGGGCCGACCGATCATGCCTGGTGTCCTAATCGTGGAAGCCCTGGCCCAAGCCGCCGGGATCATGATCGCGGATTGGGTCGATCCCAACGAACAAGTTGCCCTCATTATCTCCATCGACAAAGTCAAGTTCCGAAAAGCGGTCATTCCGGGCGACCAACTTCGGCTTGAAGTGACAAATCTTCGGACCAAGAGCCGCTCAGCCTACGTGCAAGGGGTCGCGACGGTCGATAATCAAATTGCGGCTGAGGCCAAGATTCGCTTTGTGATCGTCGATACGGAACGCCCCGCGTGACCTTGGTGCGGGTGGTTTGCAGTTGCAGTGCCTGGTTCGGCTCTGGTGCCAAGGATGGCGCCTCCGACCCTCAAGGATTTGAGGATAATCGATATCATGGCCACGCTGATCGCCGATACGGCTTGCGTTGATCCCCGAGCCGAGCTCGCCGACGATGTCGAGATCGGACCTTACTGTGTGCTCGGGCCGGACGTGAGGGTCGGCCGAGGCACCCGTCTCATTGCTCATGTCTGCATGTTGGGGGTCACGACGGTCGGGGAGATGAACGTCTTCAGCCCGTTCACCGTGATCGGCGGCGACCCCCAGGATGTCAGCTACAAAGGGTCGTCGACCCGCGTCGAGATCGGTGACCATAACATCATTCGTGAGAGCGTCACGATCAACCGCGCCACCGAAAAGGAAGACGGGGTGACCCGCCTGGGCAGCCACAACTTCCTGATGGCCGGGGCCCACGTCGCTCACGATTGCAAGCTTGGTGATCGAATCACCATTGCCAACGGATCGATGCTCGGTGGTCACGTCCACGTCGAGTCGCACGCCAGCATTTCCGGGGGAGTGGCGGTCCACCACTACTCCACCATCGGCGCCTACAGCTTTGTCGGCGGCCAGTCGCGGATCGTTCACGACGTGCCGCGATTCATGCTGGTCGACGGCAATCCGTCGAAGATCCGCTGCATCAACGTCGTCGGTCTGAAACGCAACGGCGTCAGTTCCGAAGGGATCGACGCACTCCACGAAGCGCATCGCCTGATCTATCGCGCCAAGATGAGCGCGAAGCATGCGACCGAAATCCTCGAGTCGCATGGGCACCTCGTCCCCGAAGTGCGAAGCTTGCTCGATTTCATCCAGGCCCAGCAAGAAGGCAAGCACGGCCGGGCCCGCGAACGCTGGAGAAAATCATGACGCGGTCGCGTGTGGCGGTAGTCGGCGTCGGCCACCTGGGGCAGCACCACGCCAGGATCTTGTCACAGATCCCTGAAGTGGAGCTGGTCGCGGTTGCCGACTCGCGAATCGAACAAGCTCAGAGCGTCGCCGAGAAGACGGGCACTCGCGCAGTGGCCGACTACCGCGAGCTCCTCAACGAAGTCGATGCCGTCTCGATCGCCGTCCCCACGTTCATGCACCGGGAAGTGGCCGGGGATTTTCTGGCGCGGGGCATCGCCACCTTAGTCGAAAAACCGCTGGCAGCCAGCTCGGCCGAGGCCGAAGAACTCGTGGCGCTGGCGCAGCTCCGTCGGACGTTGCTCCAGGTCGGCCACATTGAGCGCTTCAATCCCGCGCTTACCGCTCTCGACGGCCTGCCGATGCGGCCGAAGTACATCACCGCCGAGCGGCTCTCAACCTACACGTTCCGCTCCGCCGACATCGGCGTCGTCCTGGACCTGATGATTCACGACATCGACCTCGTCCTGGCGATGAACCCCGGACCCGTTCGATCGGTGGTCGCCGTCGGGGTCAGCGTCTTCGGGGGTCATGAAGATGTGGCCAACGCTCGGATCGAGTTCGAGGATGGTTGCGTCGCCAATCTGACGGCCAGCCGCGCGAGCTTTCAGGCGATGCGCAAGATGCGTCTGTGGTCGGCGGAAGGCTATGCCATGCTCGACTTCATGACCAAGCAGGGCACCCTCGTTCGTCCTTCGGACCAGCTCCGCCGCGGACAACTCGACCTGAGCGGCGTAGATTTGACGAACCCGGCGGCCGTGAAGGAACATCTGTTCGGTACGGTCCTGCGCGTCGATCAGGTCCAGTCCGAAATCCAGGACCAGCTCAAGCTCGAGCTCGAGGATTTCGTCCAGGCGCTTCGATCGGGTACACCCCCGAAAGTGAGCGGCCAGCAAGGCCTCCGCGCGATGCGCCTGGCCGGAGAAATCCTCCGAGCAATCCAGACCCATCAATGGGAAGGGATTTCGGACGGCCCGATTGGCCCGCACCACCTCCCGCAACCACTCGCCAGCCCGAACAGCCTCTTGAAAGGGCCCTTCTCGTGGCGATCGAGAACGGGGCGACCCGCCACGTCCAACACGCCGCAGAGCCAGTAACCAAGCCCGCGGCGTGGCTCATGTCATCAAGCGAGAATCGCCTCGATGAGCTCGCCGTGGACGTCCGTCAACCGGAAGTCACGACCCTGGTACTTGAAGGTGAGTCGCTTGTGGTCGATCCCGAGCAGGTGGAGAATCGTGGCCTGCAAGTCGTGAACGTGGACCGGGTGCTCGGTGATCTGAAAGCCGAGTTCATCGGTGGCACCGAGGGTGATACCCGGCTTAATTCCACCTCCGGCGAACCACATCG
Organism: Singulisphaera sp. GP187; assembly: GCF_900129635.1. Taxonomy (GTDB): domain Bacteria; phylum Planctomycetota; class Planctomycetia; order Isosphaerales; family Isosphaeraceae; genus Singulisphaera. The sequence goes on from NZ_FSRB01000001.1 coordinate 1,893,114, forward strand.
TGAACGCCTGGGGATGGTGGTCGCGTCCCATGCTTCGCCCGAGTGTGGCGTTTGACTCGACCATCGGGGTGCGGCCGAATTCGCCTCCCCAGACGACGAGTGTCTCGTCGAGCAGTCCGCGCCGTTCGAGGTCCAGAATCAAGGCCGCGGCGGCCTGGTCGGTCTGCCCACACTGATTCTTGAGCCCTCCGGCCACGTCGGAATGATGGTCCCACCCCTCGTGGTACAGGTTCACGAACCGGACACCACGCTCGACCAGCCGCCGCGCCAGAAGGCAATTGTTGGCGAAGGACGCCTTGCCTGGTTTGGCCCCATAAAGCTGGATCGTCTCAGCGCTTTCGCCCGCGAGGTCCATCAACTCGGGGGCGCTGGTCTGCATCCGATAGGCCATCTCGTAGGCCGCGATCCGGGTCACGATTTCCGGGTCGCCCACATCGTCGAGCCGCTTCTCATTGAGATTGCGGATCAGGTCGAGCGAGTCGCGCTGGAGTCGGCGGTCAAAGCCGGGCGGGTTGGCCACGTTCAAGATCGGGTCACCCGTGGATCGGAATGGAACGCCCTGATAGGTACTGGGCAAAAATCCACTGCTCCAGTTGGCGACTCCACCGCTGGTCCCTCCCGCTGAGGAGAGAACGACGAAACCAGGAAGATCCGCGGCGTCGCTCCCGAGGCCATAGGTGACCCACGACCCGATGCAGGGCCTGCCGGGGAGTGGCGAGCCGGTGTTGACGAAGATCTGCGCAGGAGCATGATTGAACTGGTCGGTATACATCGACTTGACGAACGTGATCCGGTCGACCACCTTGGCCAGGTGAGGCAGCATCTCGGAGAGTTCCGCCCCAGACTGGCCGTGTCGCGCGAACTTGAAACGAGAGGCCATCAGGCTTGCATCCGGCCTGATAAAGGCATACCGCTGATCTTTGACGATCTCGGCAGGGACCGGCTGGCCGTCGTACTTCCGTAACGACGCCTTGTTGTCGAAGAGGTCGAGCTGGCTGGGCGCCCCCGCCATGAAGAGGTAGATCACATGCTTCGCCTTGGGGGCGAAGTGACCGGGCTTGGGGGTGAGCGGATCCACGGCGCGTGGCATGGCCGCGCGCGATTGGGACTCGAGGAGGAGCGAGCTCAGTGCGATCTTGCCAATCCCGACCCCGCACTCGCGAAAGAAATGGCGACGAGTGGACTCGTGGAGTGGAGACGAGGGCCGCTCCGGCGTCGGATCGAAAGTGAACGGTTTCACAGTCTTATTCCTTCGAGATTGTCTCGTCGAGATTGAGCAAGGCACGCGCCACGGTGGTCCAGGCCGCCAGCTCCGGAAGGTTCTTGACGTCGCGGGCCGTCGCTTCGTCCAGCCCGGCCACGCGCGCGGGGTCGGCTTCACCCAGGCGGAACCGCTCGCATTGTTGTTGATAGAACCGAATCAGGGTGGCCAACTCTTGCTCGTGCGGAAGTCGTGAGAGACAGAGTCGATACGCATGGCGCGCACGCCCTTGATCGTCGTCGGGAGCCTCGTCGAGCACGCGCTGAGCGAGAGAGCGTGCCGCTTCGATGAAGACGGTGTCATTGAGTAGGGTGAGCGCCTGGAGCGGCGTGTTCGACCGCTCGCGCCGGACACAGGCCGTTTCTGAAGTCGGGGCATCCATAACCGTGAATGCCGCGTAAGGTGCCGTGCGTTTGGTGTATGTATACAAACCACGACGGAACCGGTCGGAACCTTTGCTGGTTTTCCAGGCGACGCTCCCATAAGCGAGCGCAGTCACCCCATCGGGTTGTGGCGGGAAGACGCTCGGACCGCCGATGGCCGGATTGAGTAGGCCGCTGGCCGACAAGGCGATATCCCGAACCACCTCGGCCTCGACGCGAAATCGAGGGCCGCGTGCCAGCCACTCGTTTTTCGGGTCGCGGGCCAGTTGCTCTGAGGAGATCCGCGAGTCCTGTCGATAGGTGGAACTCGTGACGATCAGCCGATGCATGGCTTTCATGCTCCAACCGCGTCGCGGGAATTCGGTGGCCAGCCAGTCGAGCAGCTCGGGATGAGTCGGCTTCTCCCCGCGGGTTCCAAAGTCATCCACGGTGGCCACAAGGCCGCGGCCGAAGTAGGCTTGCCAGACCTGATTCATGACGACCCGTCCCACCAGCGGGTTCTCCTCGGTGACCAGCCAGCGAGCCAGCCCCAGCCGATTCCGCGGCTCGTCCGCTTGCAGGGCAGGGAGCACCGACGGCATGCCGGGCGCGACGGGGTCGGTGATTTTGAGGAATTCCCCGCGCTTGTGGATGTGCGTCGTCCGGGCGTGCTCGGGCAATCGTTCCCGCATCACCAACGTCGTTGGCTGGAGCGGGAGCGACCGCCGGAGCGCGGCGATCTGTTTGTTCGAATCGGCCAACTCCGGCGCGATGCTCAGGAAATAGGTCTTGAGTCTCGACTGTTCCAGCTCGGACCGCAATGTAGAAGGACGGAGGAGAAGCTCCTCGACGTCGGCCGGCACCTTCGACGCGCGAATCGGCCCACGATCCGACGTCGCCGAGATCCGAAATCGGCCGATCGTCATCTGGTGGATCCCCTCTTGCCGCAGCGTCAGGGTGAGCTTGCCGCCGGCCCCATCGCCGACCTTGTCCCGGAACTCGAAGACGGCCGCGTGCGCCTGTCCGACCCCTCCCTTGACGGTCCACCCGGTATCGGGAATGCCGTCCACCGCGAGGGCCGCGGGACGGTTCGGTTCGGAATAGTCTTCGCTCGCGTTCTGGATCGGGACTGGCTGCGCTGAGCCCGCGCCCGCTGCGGGTGTCGCGACGACTTGAAATTCCGTCAGCAGGAAGTCGCCAACGGAGAACAAGGGGGCACGCCCTGGACCGCCATTGGGCAGACTGGGGTCGGGAAGCACCTCCAACCGAAGTGCGGTGACCCCCTTCAGGTCGGTCGAGACATCGATCTCATAGGTGTCTTGGTTCGGCTTATCGCCACTGGCGAGTACGGAGAGATCGTCCAGGACGGTGAGCGTCGCCTGTTTCGCCGAAACGAGACGCGTGGGACGTAGCGGGGTCCAGTGGACGGGCTTGATCGTTTTTTCCCAGTCCGCGATCCGGGTTTCGAGCGACTCTGTTTTCGAATGCTCAGCGAACTGAGCTTCCCGGCCGGCTTCCATCCCGGCGATCTTGGCTTCGATGGCCTGGCGCTGGACGGTGATCGCCGGGTCCGGCACGTCGATTTCAGGTTCGTCCGCGTTATTGAAGAACGAGAAGAACTGATAATATTCGCGTTGGGTAATCGGGTCGTACTTATGGGTATGGCACTGGGCGCACTGAATGGTCAGGCCAAGCCAGACGGCCCCGGTCGTGGCGACTCGATCCACCAGCGAGGTGAATCGGAATTCCTCAACATCGATTCCCCCCTCTTCGTTGATCATCGTGTTTCGGTGGAACCCCGTGGCCACCTGTTGCGAGCGGGTGGCATTGGGGAGCAGGTCTCCGGCGATTTGCTCGACCGTGAACTGATCGAAGGGCATGTCGGCGTTGATCGCTTGGATCACCCAATCGCGATAGGGCCAGATCGACCGTTCCCGATCTTTTTCATAGCCGTTCGTGTCGGCATAACGGGCGCGATCGAGCCATCGACGCCCCCAGCGCTCGCCATAATGTGGAGATTGGAGCAGACGCTCGACGAGCCGCTCATAGGCGTCGAGCCTGGTGTCCGCCACGAACAAGTCCACTTCGTCGATGGTCGGAGGAAGCCCGATCAGGTCGAGGGACAGCCGGCGAATCAAGGTGGTTCGATCGGCTTCAGGCGCGGGAATCATTCCTTCTCGATCGAGCCTTGTCTGAACAAAACGATCGATGGGGTTCCTTGCCCACCCAGATCGTTTCACTTCCGGCAAGTCGGAACGCACGGGCCTGCGGAACGACCAGTGATCACTCGCGATCGACGAGGAACCGACCGGATCATCGGGCCATGCGGCCCCTTGATCGATCCAGGCACGGAGCACGCCCACTTGTTCCGGGGTCAAGCGCTCACCGCCCCCTTGGGGAGGCATGACATCGTCCTCATCGACCGCGGCCACGAGTTCGATCAGCCGGCTCTCCGCACTCTTGCCGGCCTCGAATGCAGGACCACCATCACCACCGGCGAGCGCGCGCGCTTTCGCGTGAAGACTCAGGCCCCCCTTTTGACGTTGGGGACCGTGGCACTGATAGCAATGTTTGGCAAGGATCGGCCGAACATCACGAGCGTAGTCGACCGGTTGACTCGCCGGCGGAGGAAGCGGGCCGGCATCGACGGCACGAGCCAATCCGAAGAGGATCGTTAAAGTGACGATTCGGGAGAATCGCAACCCCCACCACCGGACGTGCTGCGTTGGGCTCATGACTCATACCACTCCATCAGACGCCGGCGCCGATCTCGTCGTGGTTCCTTGCCTCAGCCGACCAGGCTTGGTTGATTCTGCTTCAATCAAGGCGCACAGAGTCATACGTCGTTGCGGTTCAGCGGGGATGATCGAGCGGGCGCACACGTGAGGCAGGTATTGGTCAGCAGGAACCTCACCCGTCATTTTAACAGAATCTCGCAGTATCGACTATGCGTCCACCTGATTCGCTCGACCAGGAATCCAGTCGGGTCCGGACGTGGGCCGATCGTCGAGAACCGGGCGCTCGTGAGCGTCGATTCCGATCCATTTGCATGCTTGAGTGTGTGCAGGCGGGACGAGTGACGCGACGGAATCGGCTTGGCTGAGTCGATCCAAACCGAAAAGTCAACTCTCTATCGCATGATCACATAACCGTGAAGTAGTTGCCCACGGCAATGTCGAAATACTCGGCGGTCATCTCGATCTCGAGCTCATTGAAGATGCAGTGGTTGCGAATTTGCAGCATCAAGTCACGCGGCTGACAGGCGCGAAACGGACGCTCCGCTCTGCAGTAGTGGGTTTCGATGAGGTAACTGATGGCTTGCTGATCGATCGACTTGAAACCGAGCTTCGGCCCGAAGATTTCGAAGAGCTTTCGGAAGTTCGCTTCGCTCGGGTCAGTGACGTTGACCTTGTACGGGATTCGCCTCAGGAACGCCTCGTCGACGAGTTGCTTCGGCTCGAGGTTGGTCGAAAAGAGGATGAGCTGGTCGAACGGGACGCGAATCTTCTTGCCGTTGGCAAGCGTCAGGAAGTCGTATCGTTTCTCGAGCGGAATGATCCAGCGGTTGAGGAGCTCGATCGGCTGCATCCGCTGGCGACCAAAGTCGTCGATCAGGAAGGTCCCGTTATTGCTCTTCATCTGGAGCGGTGCTTCGCTGATCTTGGTTGCGGGATTGTAGCTGATCTCCAGATTTTCCATCGTCAGTTCACCACCGGCGATGAGGGTCGGCCGTTTGATTTCAATCCAGCGGTCGTCCTGGTCGTCCATCCGCAGGAGGCCGCCTGCCCTCGGCCGCACCGCTTCGTGACTGGCCGGGTCGAAGAGTTTGAGGATGTGTCCCTCAATACTGATCACCCGTGGAATCCAGATCGACGTGCCGAAGCAACGCGTGATTCGTTCAGCGATGCTGGTTTTCCCGTTCCCGGGGTACCCATAAATAAACATGCCTCGCCCTGAATTGATTGCGGCCCCCAGAGTCTGAAACATGTCCTCATTGATCAACAAATCGGAGAAAGCGCGCCGAAGATCGGCCATCTTCGGCTGCTCGGCGTCGATCGTTTGGGCGGCGACCGACTTGACGTAGCTCTCGAACGGAACGGGGGCGGTGCCGACGTAGGCACATTCCTCGAAGTGATTCCGTGCGCGGGCTCGTCCGGAGTCGGTCAGCGAATAGTAGTAATCGTTGGCGGAAGCATTATCGGTGTAGGCAACGATCTGCTGATTCTTGAGATGACGGAGGAATTCGGGAAAAGGTCCAAACGGCAACCCAAGCTCGTCGGCGATCCTCCGTCCGGCGGCGTTCCCGAAGTTGAGCAGGAACTTGAGGACGAGGCTCTCGATCTGGGCGCTGTTCAACCCCGCCGTGACGAAGTCGTTGGCTGGCCGGGGGCGGAACGGTTCTTTCGCTTCGGTCGTCAACGAGGGGACGGTACTCGGCTCAAACGAATTCACGGTGCGACGACTCCCGAGCGAATGGACGTCCCTCAAGCGGCCGGGCGGGGCGCCGGAGGAGGCCGCGAGATGGCCAAGGTCGGCGTGATCGCCCCACGTCCCGACCAATTCGTGGCGACAAGGCGGCTCCCGAGCCGACAACTGGCACCTTGAGCGCCGTCACTCAACTGATAGGGCACAATCGGCTTGCCGTCAAAGGCCAACGCGTCGAAAGCCGTCCGCTTCGGTCGTCACCAGGTAGCCTGAAGCTCACCACGACTCCGTCGTGCCGCCCCGGCATGAGCACTCGCTCCCTTGAGGTCAGACAGACACCGTTCTCGGTCCGAACCGCTGACAGCTCGGAAGCAGCCTCCGACTTCTCGACGCGATCGCGGGGAACCTTCTGTTGTTAAATCGAAACAACAAAACCGATATCGATTAAAATATTCGATGCGTTGATTTGACATTCCTCGGACTCACGGCGTAGGTTTGCTTGACGAGCTCGAGGTCGCGATCGTCGTAACTCAAATTTCGTTACGACAATGACAAGGCCAAGAGGCCAAGTGCCCGCGCCATTTTTTTACCCATCGCGGGCGCAAACCGCTCTTGGTTGTGTTTTCCCTTGGTTTCCTGCGTTTCGCCCGTCGCCATTTCCTTCGCTCAAGAGGCATCAGTCATGCGCCACTTCGGAACGAAGCTCCGCCAATTCCTTCTCCACGAAGACGGTCCGACCGCAGTCGAGTACGCGGTCATGTTGGCATTGATCCTCGTCGCCTGTATAACGATTGTGACCTCACTTGGGACCGGTGCGAGCTCGACTTTCTCCACCGTCAAAGACGCCGCCGCAAGCTGACATCAAACATTACCCATCCCGAATTGCCACGATGATGGCCAGCCCGAGCTGAATTTGATCGGGCTGGCTGATCGGTTTTCCCCGCGGTCCCTGACATCCGGTGCCCCTCTCGGTTGCCTTCTCGTGAAGGCGAATTGCACCACACCAATGGTCCCGTCGTTATGGCCAGAGAGACGATGATCGACCTGGCGAAATCAAGGGTTCACGCGAAACTGTAGCAAGGATACCGGGATCGAGTCTCCCGCGAATTTCGGCCTCCGGGGTAGACAAACGGCCCTCCTTCCTTGCGACAGACTCGTTCACGCCCCACCTATGACGCTCACTGATTCACGAATTTTCTATACGTGAATTTCCTGAAGGATTTCAGTCAGGCTCGCGTCAAGAATCGAGACCATCTCATCGAGTTGATCGCTGGTCGTCGTCAAGGGGGGACCGAAGGCGATCCAGTTCGGGTCGAACCGGCAGAGGAGACCTTTCTCGAGAGCCCGGCGGCCCACCCGAACTCCAAACGCCATCTCGGCCGGGAAGGATTTCTTGGTCGCGGGATCGCGGGCAAACTCGATCGCCTGGAACAACCCTTTGCCGCGGATGTCGCCGATGACGCCGTGCGTCTCGGCCATTTTCTGGAAGTGAAGCCTGAGACGGTCACCCTGAGTGCGTGCGTTCTGACAGAGGTCTCGTTCCAGGATCTCTTGAAGCACGGCGATCCCGGCTGCGCATGAGATCGGATTTCCCTCGAACGTGTGTCCTTCCACGAATCCAGGATTCTCGGCGATCGGCCCCCAAAATGCGTCGGCAATCGGCCGCCGACAGATCATGGCCGAGAGCGGCGCATAGCCGCCGCTGAGTCCCTTCGCGACGCAAAGCACGTCGGGCACGACGCCGAACGTCTCGGCGGCGAACATCTGTCCCGTGCGACCGATCCCCGTAATAATCTCATCGAAAATCAAGAGAATGTTATGTCGGTCGCAGACCTCACGGAGCATCGGCAGATACTCCTCGGGCGGGTCGATGATTCCACCGGTGTGGCCGATCGGTTCCACCATGATCGCCGCGACCGTGGCGGGGTCTTCCATCTCGATGACGGATTCGATGATCGAGGCGCAGGTGATCCCGCAGCCCGGATACGTCTTGCCGAACGGGCATCGATAGCAGGTGGGTGGAAAAACATGAAGGAACCCCGGCGCCAATGGCTCGTTCACGGTCCTGCGTGACTTCAAGCCCGAGGCCGAGAGCGCGCCGAGGGTCGACCCATGCCAGGATTGATAACGGCTGATGATCTTATACTTACCCGGCGATCCTGTGAGCCGGTGATACTGCCTCGCCAATTTGATCGCCGCCTCGGTGACCTCCGACCCCCCGCATTGGAGCTTGACCACCGAAAGATCCCCGGGCGCCAGCTCGGCGAGCAAATTGGCGAGCTGAATCGCAACCGGGTTGGTCCCATGCATCGGCGGAGAGAACGTCAAGGTGTCGAACTGGCGACGGATCGCCTCGATCACGCGACGGTTGTTGTGGCCCACCGATGCCACATAGATTCCCGAGAGGGCGTCAACGTAGCGCTTGCCATTGACGTCCCAGTAATAAACGTCCTCGGCACGCGCCATGATCAGCGGCGACCTCGACCACTCGGCCATCTGGTCCCGAATGAAGATCTGCCTGAGGAATGCTTCTTCCGTCGTCTGGGCCTCGCTGATGAGCTCAGGCATCGTCGACTTGGACATGGATGGTCCTGCAAATAAAATAGGATGCCGTCTGGGCATGCCGTTGGCCGTTCTAAACTAAAGAGGAGGCACAGAGCAGGGGCGGTGGTTTCAAGCCGGATTCGGGCAATAGGCCGCGGCGGTCAAAGCATAAACTTCGGCGACCCGGACGAGATCATCAATCGAGACCCATTCGTCGATCGTGTGAGCCCCTCCGCTCCGGGCGCCATGGGTGATGGCCGGCACCTGCGCGAGCGTCCAGAAACTGTTGCCGTCATCGACGAACATCTTACCGCCGATCGTCAAGGGAGCTCCGGTTCGCTCGCGATAGACGGACTGAAACGCCGTGACGAAGGGGTCGGCCTGATCGAGCCGGAATGCGTCGCGGATCAAGAACCAGTCGCAATCGATCTCGGTCTGGGTTTGCCGGGCCAGTTCGGCAAGCAAGGCACGAAACTCACTCTCGACGGCCCGACAATCCGTTCCAGGAAGCCATCGCCGCGTCCCTTGGAGCCAGCAATCCTGGGGAAACTGGTTGTAGATTTCGCCGGCATGGAACTGGCCGATGAAAACGCTGGCCGATCCACAGAGCGGGTCCGCGGGCTGGGAGAGGCGATCGTTGAGCGTCTTGAGCTGGGCCACGAGGGCGGCCCCCGCCGCGATTACGCTGGGCTGATCGACGGGACGTCTGACTTCATGAACCGGAGGACCGTCGCGGCGGATCGACACTTTCCAGGTCGCCGACCCGCGCCCGATCACAGCGAGCGGCTCGTGCATGGGCTCGGGGATGAGCACCGCGTCACCGACGTAGCCGTCTCGAATCAACTGGTCGAGTTGTCGCCCATCGCCCCAAGGCGCTTCGTGAAGGTCGTGGGCGGTCAGAAGGATCGAGCCGGCCGAGAGGGCCCCGGCGTCGCGAATTGCCCGAACCGCTTCGATCGCCGCAGCAACCCCGCCCTTCATATCCGAGGCCCCGCTACCCCGAATCAGACCGTCCTCGACCGTGGGGGCGACGAACGGGAGGTGAACGGTATCCAGGTGCCCGTCGAACTGAAGCGTTCGGCCGGGCCGGCCCGAACTGAACCGCACCGCCACCGCGGGCGCGACAGGATGCCCCCCTTCGGGGCGTTCGACGACGAACCCATCCTCCCGCAGGATGCCAGCCAGCAAGTCCGACACCGCGCCCGCTTGGCCGGTCGGACTCGGAATTGCCATTAACCGAACCGCGGTCTCGACCAGCCGCTCCCGGTCGATCCGCAGTTTTGAGGGCGCGCCAGTCGAGTGCCTTTGTTTCATGATGGCCTGAATTGTAGCGTGGGTCCCGGTCACACTCTACAGTCCCCTCAGCGAGGCGGAAGGTTCTCGACCATCGCCAGTCCTACGGCTAGATTGGATGAGACGGCGGCCCCTCCGTGATTCGTGCAAAACCAGCCTCCCCTATTTTTTTGACGCGATTTCCGATGGGGCGATCCCAATCACTGATTTCGGTCCGGAGCGACCTTGTGAAACGACCTCTCCTGTACGTCGCCGCATTCGCCTCATGGCTCAGCCTGAGCGCGATCTCTCAAGCGGCCGATCGCAATGACTTCGCGCTCAAGGACGGCGATCGGATCGTGCTCCTCGGCGACGATCTGATCGAGCGTAACCAGAAGCATGGCTACCTCGAAACCCTCCTCACCTTGTCGAATCCCGCGAAGAACTTGACCGTTCGCAACTTGGGCTGGAGCGGTGATACCGTCTTCGGCGATGCCCGCGCAGGCTTTGGCAAACGTGCTGACGGCTTTAAGCAATTAAAAGAGCACGTGCTTGCGCTCAAGCCCACGGTCATCCTCGTCGGTTACGGGATGAGCGAATCCTTCGACGGCAAAGCCGGACTTCCCTCCTTCGAGCAGGGCCTGAACACGTTACTTGACGTGCTGGCCGAGTCAAAGGCCAAGGTGGTGCTGCTCTCGCCCATCGCTCATGAAAATCTCGGTCGCCCGCTTCCCGACCCAACGGTTCACAACCAGAAGCTTGGGCTCTACCGCGAGACGATCGCCCGGGTGGCGGGCTCGCGCGGCTATCCTTACGTTGACCTCGCCTCGATCGGTTCCGGAATCGACCCTACGCATCGCGCGGGGGATCCGCACGACGCTCGTCACTTGACTGACGACGGGATCCATTTGACCGAGCATGGCTACGGATTGGCCGACGCGAAGATCGCGCGCGAACTCCTGAAGAACGTCGGGACCCCCTGGTCCATACGGGTTCGACCGGACGGAACCGCCGAAGCTCAAAATGCCAAGGTCTCCAATCTCGAAGTCTCCCCGCAACGGATTCGCTTCGAAGTCTTGGACGCCACCCTCCCGCTCCCGGCCCAACTCGCGGCGCCGAAGGCGAGCGCACGCGTTCTCGAGTTCGCAGGACTGGCCCCAGGGCGGTACACCCTGAAAATTGACGGGAAGTCGATCGCCTCGGCCACCGCGGACCAATGGAAGTCGTGGGACCTCAAAACAGGGCCCGAGTTCGATCAAGTCGAGAAACTCCGTCAGGTCATCAACGAGAAGAACCTGCTTTACTTCCATCGCTGGCGGCCCCAGAACGAGACCTACTTGTTTGGCTTTCGGAAGCACGAACAAGGCAACAACGCACGCGAGATTCCTCTGTTCGACCCGCTCGTTGAGGCCAAGGAGCAGGAAGTCGCCACGTTGCGAGTTCCCGTCTCCCACGTTTATGAGTTGAGTCGTGAAAGCGAGGTGGGTCGATGATTCGCTACCGATTATCCTTCATCCTGAGCGTCTGCGTGGCCCTTGGTGCCACTTCCTCGAGCTTTGCGCAACGCGCCCCGTTCGAGATTCCCGATCCCGACCCGGAGGTCGAGCGCAAGTCGTTCATCGTGGCCGATGGTTTCGAGGTCAACCTGTTCGCCGCCGACCCGATCCTCGCCAAACCGATCCAGATGAACTTCGACCCCCAGGGGCGGTTATGGGTCGTCAGCTCCGAGGTCTACCCGCAGATCAAGCCGGGGCAGACGGCCAACGATAAGGTACTGATCCTCGAGGATCGTGACGGCGACGGCCGCGCGGAGAAAACGTCGGTCTTCGCCGATGGCCTCCTCATCCCGACCGGCGTCGAGCCCGGTGACGGGGGAGTTTACGTCGCCAACAGCACCGAGCTGCTCCACTTCGCGGACACCGACAACGACGGCAAGGCCGATCGTCGCCGCGTGATGCTCTCCGGCTTCGGCACCGAAGACACCCACCATATCCTCCACACGCTCCGGTGGGGATATGACGGAATGCTCTATTTCAACCAGTCAATTTATATTCACAGCCATATTGAAACACCGCATGGCGTGCGACGACTCGGTGGCGGTGGAATCTGGCGGTTTCGGCCGGAAACGATGGAACTCGACGTGTTCATTCGTGGACTCGTCAACCCCTGGGGACACCATTTCGACCGCTGGGGCCAGTCGTTCGCGACCGATGGAGCAGGGGGGGAAGGGATCAACTACTGCCTTCCCGGCGCTTATTACGTCACGGCACCCGACGCGACCCGGATCTTGCAGGGCCTCAACCCAGGAAGTCCGAAACACTGCGGCGCGGAGTTCGTGAGCGGGCGACACCTCCCCGAGTCCTGGTCGGGGAGCATCGTCACCAGCGACTTCCGCGGAAACCGGGTCTGCCGGTTCGTGCTCAGCGAAGACGGCGCGGGCTATGCATCGCGTGAGCAGCCCGAGTTGATCAAGACCAAGCACATGGCCTTCCGGCCGATCGACGCCAAGATGGGCCCGGACGGCGCGATCTATATTGCCGACTGGTACAACCCGATCATCCAGCATGGCGAAGTCGATTTCCGCGACCCGAGGCGCGATCACACCCGGGGGCGAATCTGGCGGGTCACCGCCAAGGGCCGCCCGCTCGTCGAACGACCGAAGCTCGTGGGAGCGTCGACGGAAGCCTTACTTGCAGCCTTGAGAGCTCCCGAAGACTGGACCCGGCAGAACGCCCGAATGGTGTTGAAGGAGCGCGGCAAGTCGATCGTCCCCGCGCTGAAGGATTGGGTCGCGAAGCTCGATTCCAACGATCCCGACGCCGAGCACCAGCGACTTGAAGCGCTCTGGACCTATCAAGCCATCAACGAAGTCGAGTCGGATTTGCTCGCAACGCTCTTGCGAAGCAACGATCCGCGGGTGCGAGCGGCGGCGACCCGAGTGGCCAGCAAGTGGCAGAGCCGCCTGGCGGATCCGGTGGCCACGATGGCTCAGCAAGTGATCGATGACCACCCGCGGGTTCGACTCGAGGCGGTTCGGGCACTGGGGCTTTTCCCGACCACGCAAGCCGCGGAACTGGCCATGAGTGCCCTCGACCGGCCGGTCGATCGCTTTCTCGACTACGCGCTCTGGCTCACGGCACGCGAACTGGCGCCGACCTGGCTTCCCGAAGTCCAGGCGGGACGTTTCGACTTCAAGGGGCATATCGGCCACCTCGTGTTCGCGCTCCAGGCCAACGGCTCCTCCGGCGTGGTCAAGCCGCTCGTCGAGTCGTTGCGGGCCTCGAAAATCCCCAAGGAGCAAGTCTCAGGGGTCTTGACGACGGTCGCCACCCTGGGAGATCCAAGCGACCTGGCCATGGTCCTCGACCTTGCCCTTGAGGGGGGCTCGTCGACTCACGGCCAGCGTGCCACGCTCCTGGAGACTTTGGCGAAGGCCGCCCGGCAACGGAAAGTTCAGCCCACGGGAGACCTCAACCGAGTCGCTTCGTTGCTCGACGGCAAAGACGAGGCCCTCAGCCGAGCCGCCGCGGAAGCGGCCGGTGCCTGGAAGCTCGAATCGGCTCGTCCCCGCCTTGTCGAACTGGCCAACGCGAAAACGACGTCCGCGACGCTCGCCCGCTCGGTGGTCGACGCGCTGGCCGAGATGGGAGGTCCGCAAAGCCGAACCGAGCTCGCGCGGCTCGCGGCCCCCGACGCCCCCGGGCAAATCCAGGCCCTTGCCATCAGTGCCCTCGCTTCGATCGATCCCAACGGAGCGTCGCAGCGCGCGATCGAACGCTTGTCGAAAACGACAGAGCCGGCGGCCGTCGAGAGCCTGCTCGCTCGCTTCCTCCAACTCCAAACCGGTTCCGCCGCGCTCACGTCCGCCCTGGTCGGCAAAACGCTCCCCTCCGATGTCGCCAAGGTTGCCATTCGCGCGGTTCGCGCCTCGGGACGCCCGGAGGAGAAGCTCGTCGAAGCATTGACTTCAGCCGGTCAACTGGCCTCGGCCTCCGGCGAGCTCTCCCCCGAGCAAATGAAGGAATTCCTCGCCGATGTGGCTCGTCTCGGCGATGCCAAGCGGGGCGAGGAGGTGTTCCGGCGCAAGGAGATGTCTTGCCTGAAGTGCCACGCGATCGTGGGGGCTGGAGGGCAAGTCGGGCCGAGCCTCGAAAGCATCGGCGCCAGCGCACCGGCCGACTACCTGGTCGACTCGATCCTCCTGCCGAGCAAGGCGATCAAGGAGAACTATCACGCCTTGGTGGTGGCCACCAGTGATGGCAAGATCATCACGGGCATCAAGCTCCGCCAGACGGAAACCGACCTGATCCTGCGGGATGCCGAAGATCAGGAGCTGACGATTCCGGTGGCGACGATCGAAGAGCAGAAGCCGGCCGGCTCGCTGATGCCGGCCAACCTCACCGATCCTCTGACCCGTCCGGAACTGCTCGACCTCGTCCGGTTCCTGTCCGAGCTGGGAAAAATCGGCCCCTATTCGGTGAGCAAGGCACGCGTTGTCAGACGTTGGCGCGTTCTTGAGCCGACTCCGAAAGAGGCGTTGACGATTCAACACAGCGGGCTCGACGCGGCGCTGGAGAGCGGTGAACTTCGCAGTTGGACGCCCGCGTACAGCCGGGTCTCGGGGCTGCTGCCGATCGAGGCGCTCAAGCCGTTCGGGTCCTACCAGGGGGCGTTCGGAATGGCCCGCGCTGAGATTGAAGTCACGACGCCCGGTCCGTTGAAACTCACCTTCAACTCCGTCGCGGGGATGAAGCTCTGGGTTGACGACAAGAAGGTCGAACTCAAACCCGAAGTCGTGCTGGACCTGCCGACCGGCGTCCATACCGTGACGCTCGGCGTCGACCTGTCGAAACGGCCGGACGGGATCGTTTGCACCCTTGAAGACGAGCCCGGTTCCCCGGCCCGCGCTCGCGTGCTCGTGGGTAAATAATCGAGATGGGGATCGCTCGCGAAGGGCAAGTTACGGCAAAAGCCATACTTGTCCTTCGCAAGCCTCCTGGGTGATCGAAGATCAGAAGAGTCATGCACGCATTTTGTCGCCCCGACGGGGCGACAAAATGCGTGCAATTTTTTTCTGACTCACTCCAGAGCGGTTTACCCTCGAATTGCCCACGTCTGGGAGGCCTGTCATCCACTCGAACGTAAGGTGCTGTACAGTGGATCCATGAGGGTCTTTCGCCTGTAAACTTCTCGCGTTGTGAGGGAACTCATGAGTCTGGCTTCGCCACAACCGGATGAACGTCAGCCCATCACACAGGGGCCTTCCACCCCACCGCAGCCGGCTTGCCCGGTCTGCGGCGGACGGCTCTTTGAGTTGCGCGGTAAGTTGCAATGCACGCGTTGTCGCACAATCTGCGAGACATGCTGTGAGGGAGGGCGTGGCTGATCCCGCGGAGAAAAAGGCGGGGAATCCGTTCTTTCTCGGGTGCCTTCAGTGCACCCACTGGTCGACTTCCCCGCGAAGTCAGATCGCGAAGACAGGGAGCTTACGCTCCCCGCTCGCCTTTCAGGCAAGCGAAATGGGGGAGAGGTAGGAAGAGGGAGGAGAACCCTGCCAATGGGGTTCTCCTCCTCGAACTCTCAGCCCAAGAAGGAATAGCCAGGCATCAAGGGATATTGAAAAGATAGCCCTTGTTGTCCGATGCCGCGATGGCAAGCTGCTTGCCGTCCGGGCTCCATGAGATTCCATAGGCCATCGTGTTGGGGGCGACCTTCTGGTTGAAGATCGCCTTGGCGCCGTCGACATCCCAGACGAACAGGTTACCGCCGTAGCCGATGGACGCGAGCCGCTTGCCGTCGGGGCTGAAGGTGAGCGAGTAGACGTCGTCGGGGTGGCCGTCGAGTTTGTTCAGCTCCTTGCCATCGGCCACGTTCCAGATTCGAATGGTCTTGTCGACCGAGCCCGAGGCGAGCTTGGCACCATCCGGTCGGAACGCCACGCAATAGACCGCCGCGCCATGGCCGGCGCTCTTGCGAAGTTCTTTGCCGTCGGCGGGATTCCAGAACTTCACGAGCTTGTCATCGCCCCCGGTGACGAGCAGGTCCCCCTTCGGGCTGTACGCCACGCAATAGACGACATTCTCGTGGGCCTTTTCCAAGGCGCGAATCTGGGTTCCTTTTTCGATGTCCCAGATCCGGGCCGTCTTGTCGGCTGCCCCGGTGGCCGCCTGCTTGCCGTCGGGGGCCCAGGCCACGCTGTAGACTTGCCCTGTGTGACCGGCCAGATTCTTCGACGCGCCTGGCGTTTCCAAGGTCCAAAGCTTGACCGTCTTGTCCTCGGAGGCCGTTACCACGGTCGCGTTGTCCGGCAAGATCGCGACCGCGTTCACGGGGCCGGCGTGCCCGCTGAGGGTCTGACGTTCCGCCTTCGCGGCGTCGGCCGCGGTGAGGTCGAACACCTTGGCGGTGTTATCGGCCAGGCCGGCCACGAGCCACTTGTTGTCGGCCGAGGTCGCGACCGACAGGACAGCGTTCGCCTGAGCCGGGTAGCTCAGCAACGGCTTCCCATCGGCGACGTTCCAGGTCTTGATCGTCTTATCGGTTGATCCTGAGACGATCTTGGCTCCATCCTTGGTGTAGGCAACCGCCTTGACGGCGTCGGCATGACCGGCGAGCGGTCGGATCAGGTTCCCGGTATTCGTGTCGAAGACCTTCACGGTCTTGTCAGCCGAGGCCGTGGCGATCTGCGAGCCGTTGGGATGAACGGCCAGCCCAAAGACAGGGCCTTGGTTGCCCGCATAGACCAAAACGGCCGCCGGCTTCCAGATTCGCAGCTTGTTTTCTCCCCCCGCTGAGACGACTGAGGCATTGTCGGGCAGGATCGTCAACGCGTGCACCGCGGCGCCATGCGAGGTCGATTGCTGAAGCTCGCGGGCATTGGCGACGTCCCAGAACCGGACCGAGTTGTCGGCCGAACCGCTGGCGATCCGATTGCCGTCGTTCGAAAGGAAGACGCTTTTGACCGGCGCGGCGTGGCCCGCGAGGGTGGCCACGTTCTTGGCATCGCCGATGGTCCAAACTTTGATACTCTTATCAGCTGACCCGGTCACGAGCTTGGCACCGTCTCGCGAGACGTTGAGCGTCAAGACGGGCTCGGTGTGGCCCGCGAAGTCGCGGATCAATTTGCCTTCCTTGACGTCCCAGAGTTTGGCGAGTTTATCGTCCGAGGCCGAGACCAGGAGGTTGCCGTCATTGGGGGCGAACTCAAGGGCATTCACCTTGGCGCCGTGGCCGGGAAGTTCCTTGACGACGGTTGCAGCGGCGGCGTCGAGGACTCGAATGATCTTGTCCTCGCCCGCGACGGCCAGTTGCGCGCCGTCGGCCCGGAACGCAAGCGCGGAGACGGGGGAAGGGAGCGGCTCGCTCTTCTTGACCTCGGCGCCGTCGGCCGTGTTGCTGATCCGGATCACGCGATTGGCCAGGGCGATCGCGACCTGGCTGCCGTCGGCCTTCAACGCCAGTGCCGCGATCGGTTCCTCCGCGGCGGGGATTTCCTTGACGACCGCGCCATCCGCGGTGTTATAAACCCGGACCACCTTGTCGGCCCCGGCGGTGGCGTATCGCGCTCCGTTTGCGCTGAAGGCAAAGGCCGTGTTCGTGCCCACGAGGTCAACAACCTTCGGGTCGGCAACGGGCAGTTGCCAGAGTCGCGCCAGGCCGTCGGAGCCGGCCGAGACGAGCTGCAGGTTGTTGGGGAGGTAACTCAGCCCAAGCACGGTATCGGCCGGGGTTTCGATGATTCCCTGGGGGGCTCCATCGGCGGCGTTCCAAAGGCGGATCGTCCGTGCCTTGTCGCCCGAGGCGATTTGCGCTCCGTCGAGCCGCCAGGCCGCGCTTTCAACCTCGGCGGTGTGCCCATCGAAGTCCTTCACGGGCGTTCCCGCGACCAGGTCCCAGAGCTTGACCGTCTTGGCCGAGGCGGCCACGGCCTGCTTCCCGTCGGGCTTGACCGCCAGGGCGTGGACGCCGCCCGGGTTACCGGCCAGGTCCTTGGAAGCTCCGCCCCCGGGCATCCGCCAGACCTTGGCCGTTTTATCGAGGCTCCCCGAGAGGATACTCTTGCCGTCGGGTGAGGTGGCGACCGAGAGGACGAGATTTGAGTGGCCTTCAAACTTCTTGATTTCTTTGCGTGTGGCGACGTCCCAGAGCCGGACCGTGCTGTCGAAGCCCCCGGTGACGACCGTTTTTCCGTCCGGGCTCCAGGCGACGGTGTAGACCGGCTCGGTGTGTCCGTCGAGGGTGCCGACGACGGTCGCCGCTTGCTGCGCCAGAGCAACGACCGTGGTTGCCAGGGCGACCGTCAGCGCGGCTGCGACCCTGGATCGATGAATAGAGACGCGTCTCATAAGTCAAGACTCGCAACGTTGAGGATCGTTGACGCCGGGTTTGGCAGGGGATCGCGGCTTTCCGCCGCGATCCGGTCTCGTTGGCCGCCCCGTCGAGGCTCTTCCGCGCTCGACGAGGGGATTTGCACAAAGCCGAACATAGACGCCGCCTGTCAGTGATGCAACGTTATTCTCCCGGGCTCCTCATCGCATTCTCATGGCTCAGCGAGCCGATCGCGTCATTTTCCGCATCGTCGCTCGGCGGTCGGATCTGTTAAGCTCATGGAATGGATCCTGCCAAGGCCTTTGGAAACTGGCTGAGGAATCTGAACCGCGAGTTTCACGGTGATCCTCTCCTCTTGAGTCGGGAGAGCGCCGCGATTCTCGCGGTGAGCGTGCTCGACTTGCTGATGACCTACGTCCTGCTGCGACAAGGGTTTCATTTTTATGAATCCAACCCGGTTGCCCGCTGGTTCTTCTTGCGTTGGAACATGGCGGGAATGGTTGCCTTCAAGTTTCTCCTGATCTCATTGGCCATTGTGTTCTGCGAGATCGTGGAACGTCGTCGTCCCGGCCTCGGTCGGAAAGTCCTCGGATTTGGAACCGTGGCGGCCAGCGCGGTGGTCGCGTACAGTCTCCTGCTCTTTTACCGGCACGTCCTGTCGGTCCCAGGCTAAAGCGGTTGCGGTTCGCGTGGGTCTCAAACCCAGATCCGAGCGAGCCGACGGTCAATCGCTTCTCAGGAGCGATTCGCGTGGGTCAGTCCATCGAAGATTTCACGATCGGCGTCGAGGAAGAGTATCAGATCATCAACCCTGAGACTCGTGAACTTCGGCAAGGTGCACAGCGAATCCTCCGGAAAGCGCAAAAGACGGTCGGCGAGGATGTGACCAATGAACTCTTCCTCTCGCAGATTGAAATCGGCACTCCGATCTGCAAGACCCTGGGAGAGGTCCGCACCGAGTTGATTCGGCTCCGTAGCGGTCTGATCAACGCGGCCAAACGCGAAGGGAGTCGGATCGTCGCCGCGGGGA
This sequence comes from Singulisphaera sp. GP187, assembly GCF_900129635.1. Taxonomy (GTDB): domain Bacteria; phylum Planctomycetota; class Planctomycetia; order Isosphaerales; family Isosphaeraceae; genus Singulisphaera. Next base: position 1,912,336 of record NZ_FSRB01000001.1, read on the forward strand.
CCCACCCGTTTTCCCACTGGGAAGACCAGACGATCACCCCCAAACCGCGCTACTATGGTATCGCGGCCGATTTCCAGCAACTTGCTCGTGAGCAGATCATCTTCGGATGCCACGTCCACGTCGGAATCTCCGATCGAGAGCTGGCGATCCAGGTGATGAACCGGGCCCGCCCTTGGTTGGCACCGTTGCTCGCGCTCGCCTGCAATTCTCCCTACTGGCTGGGGATGGAGACCGGCTACGCAAGCTATCGAACCGAGTTGTTCCAACGCTTCCCGATGGTGGGAACCCCCAACGTCTTGGCGTCGCGAAGCGAGTATGACGACCTGGTCTCCTCCCTCATCGAGACCGGGAGCATCAGCGATGCCTCGAAGATTTACTGGGATATCCGGCCCTCCTCTCACTTCGAGACGCTCGAGTTTCGCGTCACCGATGTTTGTGCGTCGATCGATGAGGCGGTCATGGTGGCCGGCCTTTGCCGTGCTCTGGCGCGAACCTGCTACAACCAGGCCGAGCGCGGCTTGCCGATCGAACACGTACGCCCCGAACTCTTGCGAGCCGCCAAGTGGCGGGCTTCCCGCTTCGGGCTCGACGGAGAGCTCATCGATATCGACGCCCGACTCGCCGTGCCGGCCGCTCAGTTGATCGGGAAGTTCCTGGAATTCCTTCGCACCACGCTCGAGGCCGCCGGCGAGTGGGACGAAATCAGTACCCTCGTCCGGCAAACGCTCGACCGCGGCACGGGAGCCAAGCGACAACGTGACGCCTACGCGCAACGTGGTCGATTCGAGGATGTCGTCGATCTCCTCATCAAAGAAACCGCGGCGGGCACTCAGCCCTGAGCGAATCGTTCAAGACTCGTTCCGCTTGCTCCTGGCGCTCGGAGTCGAACCCGCTTCGTCAGCGAGCGAGCAGAACGGCGCTCCTTGCCAGGATCTTGGCACCGACGACCAACGCACGTTCATCGATATCAAAGTCGGGTGAATGGAGCGAGGGCCAGCGATCGCCATTCGCCACACCAAGGCGGAGCAAGCAGCCCGGGACGTGCGTGAGGTATCCCGAGAAGTCTTCGCCTCCCAAGCTGGGCAAGGGAATCGTCTCGACCTGGTCGATTCCGACCACCTCCTCGGCCGCTTGGCGACAGAGATCCGTAACGAGCGGGTCGTTCACAACCGCGTCCGTCTCGATCCCGAACGAGAGGTCGATGAAACAGAGCGAGGCCCCAGCCACGCCGTTCGCAATTTGCCGCAAGCGATCGCGGACCTTGGCGGCCGTGACGTGCCCAAGCGTTCGGATCGTACCACGTAGGCTCACCCGATCGGGGATCACATTCGAGCTGGCGCCGCCGGAGATCGCGCCAAAAGAAACGACCACGGCATCGCGGGAATCGATGGACCTTGGCATCCACTGATAGACAGAGCTAATGAATTGCGCCGCGGCGGCAATCGAGTCGTGGGTCAGATGCGGCCGGGCCGCGTGTCCTCCCACGCCGCGGACCGTGACGGCGAACTCCTGACAGAAGGCCGTCATGACCCCGCGGCGGAGCGCGACGCGTCCGACCTGGAGGTCCGGGGCCACGTGGAGCGCGACCAGCGACCGCACGCCTTCGACGGCTCCGGCCGCGACCATCTCCAAGGCCCCTTCGCCCACTTCCTCGGCCGGTTGGAAGATCGCTCTCCAGGGCACCGGCCAGGGAAGCAAACCTTCGCAACGATGCAACGCCAACGAGGCCCCCAGGACCATCGTGGAATGGGCGTCGTGGCCGCACGCGTGCATTACACCTGCGTGCTCCGAACGGTAGGCCACCTCTTTCCGATCCTGAATCCGCAGCGCGTCCGTATCAGCCCGGAGCGCCACGGCCTGTCCCTCTGGCGAAAGCGAGCTGCCGGCGATGATCCCACGACCTCCGAGCAGGATCTTCAACGGCAATCCCGCCGCGAGGAGCTGATCGCCCAGGTATTGAGTCGTCGCATACTCTTCGCGACTCGGCTCGGGATGAGCATGAAGGTGGCGGCGGATTCCCAGCAACCGGTCGGCGATTGCGTCAATCTGATCGTCAATTGCCTGTCGCCAGTCGCTCATCCCAATCAGGACTCCCTCAGTCGCCTCATTTCCATCGCGTCCATCATAGTCGTTGGACCTGAGGCCCCGCCACTTCTTCCCGGAACAGCGGCGGACTGCCCGCTCGCCTTGAAGCCGCCAGGGAAGGATCGACCGCGGGGCCAATCGTTAATGCACTCCCCCCGGGAGCGTCGAGTCAGGCCTATCATGCAAACAAATGAACAGATTGCTTTCGACGGGGCAGTGAACTCGTTGCCTGATCGTCACCGGTGATGATCTCAGCCGGAACGGTGGGCGGGGACGAGGACGCGGTGAACGCTGATGCGGTCAAGCTGCTCTGTTGAGCAGACATGGTCGAGAGTGCGGTCAGACTGGTTCCACCGAGCTTGCCGAGTTTTTTCAGGCTGGCGATTGGGGCCTGGAGCGGGACGTCGAAGTAATTCGTCGCCCCGAAGTTGACTGCCCGCTGGGTCTGATCGACCGGATTGAGGATGATCCATTGGCCCGTCGATGGGCGGAATACAGCCTGTTCGGTCCGGCCGATCCCGTCGTAGTCGCCCGGCACCGGAATATCGAACAGGTTCGCCGCACCGTAGCTCACGAACCGCTGGGTGTTGGTGAGGGGGTTGTAGATCGCCCAGGTCGCGGTACTGGGTCGGAATACCGCGAGTTCGGTCCGGCCGATCCCGTCGTAGTCGCCCGGCACCGGGATATCGAACAGGTTCGCCGCGCCGTAGTAGGCGACCCGCTGGGTGTGGGTGATCGGGTTGAAGATGATCCACTGGCCGGTGCTCGGCCGAAAGACCGCCGGTTCCGTTCGGCCGATCCCGTCGTAGTCGCCCGGCACCGGAATATCGAACAGATTAAGGGCCCCGAAGCTGATCACCCGCTGGGACTGATCGACCGGATTGAGGATGATCCATTGACCCGTTGATGGCCGGAAAACAGCCTGTTCAGTCCGGCCGATCCCGTCGTAGTCGCCCGGCACCGGGATGTCAAAAAGGTTACCCGCGCCGTAGGCGCTGCCGCGGCCTCCCGTGTTATTCAGGATCGTCCACATCGCGTTCGACGGGCGGAAAATCCCAATTTGGGTGAATCCGACGCCATCGTAGTCGCCGAGCGGATGACGCCCGGGAGCGACGATGGTGACGACCGCCGAACTGAGGAAGCCCAAGGTCGACCCCGCGCTCGGAGACCCCAAAACCAGGTTGATCGTCTCGTTACCATCGGGAACCTGGTCGTTGAGGATCGGGATGACGAACGATTGAACGGTCTGACCGGGCGCAAAATTTAAGGTGCCACTGACTGCGGTGTAGTCGAGTCCCGCGGTCGCCGTCCCGTTGCTGGTCGCGTAAGCGACCGAAGCCGCGCCGCTGCCGCCGCTACGCTGCACCGTGACGAGAAGACTGCCGCTCGTCTCGGAGACGGTATAACTCGATGCACCGAACTGGAAGACGGACAGCGCCGGAGGTTGAACGGCCCAGCCAATGTCTTGTAAGGCCGCGTAATCAAGACTGGTGAAGGTTCGCCTCAGGCCATACTGAACGGTGGGATCCATCAGGGCGTCGACACCGTCCGACTTCGTTCCCTGAGCCCAGTGCTGGAGGTTCGGATCGAGTGGAACGGCTTGCCCGCCTCGAACTGCCATGGAGGCGGGACCGATAAAGGTCCCGGCCGAGACATAGGTTGACCACGAGGGGCTGGTGCCCACCCCCAGAACGTGACCGACTTCGTGCTCCGCGACCGTGCGGAAATCGGTCAGGGTCGCGCTCAGTCCGTTCGTATCCTGGCCGTAGAACCAGTGGGTCGACCCCGAATTATCAAACGAAATCGAGCCGCCCCAAGGTCCGAAATCGGTCGGATTTGCAGTGAGAGCGCCTGCTTGGCCTCGTGAAGCCACGAGATCCAACCAGGCTTGGGTCCCCTGGGCCCCAAATCCGCCGGTACTCCCTTCACCGGCCTCCGACTCCCTGGGCAACGACCTGCCGCCGACGAAAATCACGATCGTATTCGCCGGAACGACCAGGTTGTTGATCGTCGTGAGCTGGCCACTCCCCGGGTCGGGGAAATTGGCCCGCCAACTGTTCGAGCCCGAGGCCTGGATCGCCAGCAGGTTGTCGTTCAAAACGCTGGCGACGCTGTTCGCCGCCGCTTCCATCACGCTCCGTTTGGCCGACGTGTCGAAAAAATTCGCTGTATCGTAGGTATAATCAATTTTAATCGTGAGACTGAGCAGCGTTCGTTCCTCGAGCTCCCCTAAAGCGGGAACGAACCGCGAGCGGATCCTGGCCTGGGACGAACGTAGCGCCGACGTTCCGAGTGTCCGCAGTCGTTGAAAACAGGCTCGCATAGCTGGCCTCACCGAAAACGAAAATCGATGTAAGTCAAGAAACATATCACAAAATAAGTCGCCGTGCCGACGGCCCCGTAGGCCGCCCGGAGCCAGGGGCGAGGCGCGAACGAAACCCAGGCACGGGCCACCCCATGAAATCGCCCCCACACCCGTGCGTGCGTCGAGTGAAGGGGCTATCCAAACTCTACGACACAAAAGGGGAGCCGGTCGTGTTTCCCCGCTCAGTTCATCGCAGGCTCCAACGGGCCCGCGAGTTGATCGAGATAATAGAGCCGGCCCGGAAGTGTCGGCATGAAGGAGCTGGGGATCCAGGGGGTCGGCCCGTACCGCAAGGTCATCCAGAGGCTCATCCCCTGCCACTGCATCCCACGATCGAAGATGCCGTCAGCGCCTCCGATGATTCGGTCGGCCTGGAGGAACAGGCCGGGGCCGATCGTGTTGGCGAACGCGGGGACGAGCGTGGTCCGACTCTTGAAGCTGGTCAGGGCGTTCTGTTCAATGGTGAGCGGGTGAAGGAGAGCGCCGATCCGATGCGTCTGCGACTTCCATTCGTCGACACTGGCGTATTCCGCGGCGAAATGCGGTTCCCAGAACGCGATATGACAGACCCGGCCGATACCGAAGATGACGATCAGTTCGGCCCCTTCGGCTTTCAATTCGGCGATTCGGGCCGCGTAGTGGGGGAGCCGATCGGGCGTCGCGAACCAGCGCTGCGATTCGGGAACCGTTTTGGCCCCGAGCGGTCCGTAGAACGCGTTCTGCATCGCATTCTGAAACGCTCCCGGGTCGGTGGAGGGGAGGGTGGCTCCATGCCGGTCGCTCCACTCGTCCATGTTAAACCCATAAACGTGGTCGCAGGAGACGTTCCACTCCTTGAGGAAGTAGACCGCCCAGCGATACATTCCCATGGGGCCGACCGGCAGGATGAGCGCAACCTTGCGCCCTTCTTGGCCGGTTCGCTGGATGGCACGAGCGATCTCATGGCCGAGCATGACGTCGAAATCGGCCAGGGCCGTGCAGGCGATGGGCTGGAAGTCCGGATGCCACCAAGGTTGGCGCTCGCCGATCGCCTCAGGCGGATGCGAGCAGCAGGCGTCAATCTTGGCGAGGTCCCACCCCTTGGGGAGAAACCCTTCCATCATGGAACCGGCGAAGGTCGTCAAGAGGTTCATAGGAGTGCTGCGTCCTCGTTAGAGCGTGCCGAATTGCGGCAGATCCCAATGGAGTGAGGGCCGTCACTGGCAAGGGCAGGGGCGGGCCAGGGGAGAGAGCATGATTCGCTGGGTGTTTCTCGATGTCGGCAATATCCTACTCGACGAAGATCCGGTCGCCTACCATTGCACGCGTCTCCACTGGGAGGCCGTTCAGCGCGTTCGACCCGACCCGACCTTCCTCGAGTTCATCGCGGCCCGCGAGTCGCGGTCGATTCTAGGGTCGCGCTGGCCACTCTATGATGTGGTCTCGACTTTGATTGATGAGGCGGCCTGCGCCGCGGCCTGGAACACGGCTGAACGCGAAATCCGAAGTCGATTCCGCGAGTATTCTCCGGTGCTCAATGGGGCGCGCGAGTTGGTCGACCGACTCGCTTGCCGGTTCCATCTCGGTCTGATCGCCAATCAAGGACCGGAATGCCGGAGTCTGCTGGACGAATTGGGCCTGCTGGGTCGGTTCCAGGTCGTGACCTTGAGTGAGGAGGTCGGGATCTTCAAGCCCAACCCCGCACTCTACCTTCGAGCACTCGGTGACGCAGGCGCTGAGCCGAAGGAATGCGTCATGATTGGTGACCGGCTCGATAACGACATCGAGCCGGCCGCGACACTCGGGATGGCCACGGTCTGGGTCCGCTGGGCTGAGCGAAAAAAAAAGGCTTGGTGCCCGGTTGATCCGGCAGCCATGGCGTTCCGCGATTCTCTGGAACGGAGCACGATTCGATCGATCGACCGCTATCGGGGCCCCCAGCCTTCGCTGATCGTGGATCAGCTCCGGAATATCAAGTCAGAGGATGTAGTAAACCTCAAGGCCTAGAATGAGAAATGAATCGTCACGACGAAACCGCGATCACCACTTTTCCGGAGAGGGTTCCGGCTTTCTCCAACGTATTCTGTTCGAGGAAAAGTTCAGCCTGGGCCGCCTCGGCCAGGGGGAAGACACGTCCGATCAGCGGCTTCAACTGGCCGGCTTGGGTCCAGCGATTGATGTCTGCCGCGCATTGTTGCTGTTCTTCGGCCGTGGCGTTGAACATCGCGAAACCGAGCAACGAGCAGTCGCGGGGATAGAACGAACCTAGCGGTAAGACGGGTTGGGCGGCGCGACCCGCCATCAAGATCATCCGCCCGCGTTTGCGGAGCAGGGGGATGGAGACTTCGAGGTTCGGTTCGCGCTGGGTTTCGTACCAGACGTCGATGCCATCGGGGGCGAACGCACGGAGTTGTTCAGGGATGTTGTCGGTTTTATAGTTGAGCGCGAGATCCGCGCCCAGCGACTTGCAGAGCTCGAGCTTCTCGGGGCTGCCGGCCGAGGTGACTACGCGAGCGCCGGCGGCCTTGGCCATCTGGACGACCATCGAACCGATGCCGCCGCTGCCGCCGGGGACGTAGACCGTCTCGCCCGTCTGGAGTCGTCCGGACCGAAAGAGGCCGAGGTGCGCGGTCAGGCTCACCATGGCGTGAGCCGCGGCTTCTTGATCGGATAATTTAGCGGGCGTGGGGTAACACCATTCTTCGTCGACGACCACAAATTCCGAGGTCACGCCCTGCCGTCCGAGAAGGCCTTGGTTCGACCCCCAGACTCGATCGCCGACCCGGACTCGCTTCGAGCCGGGATCGACATGCTCCACGGTCCCGGCGAAGTCGCAGCCAAGGATGTAGGGGAAAGCCATCGGCATCGCGATCAGGCCGGACCGGAGGTAGAGGTCGATCGGATTGAGCGCCGAAGCTCCGACCTTGACGAGCACCTGACCAGGCCCCGGCGTCGGGATGGGCAAATCGCCCACTTTGATCTCGTCGGTTGAACCGGTCTTCTCGATGAAGGCGGCGCGCATCGTGAACGACTCCTTGGTAAGAGAGCTTGGGCCATGATCGGCGGCACGAATCAGTCACCGAGCGTGACCGCGAGCCAGTGTCCGGCGCCGGAGGATTCCAGTCGGTCGGCATAGCGACCGGCTGGGAATTCCCCGAGTGGGATCCTCGCGGATCAACTCTCAGGTCAGAGCGTTCGATGATGGAACCCTTGCGGAGCTTGGCGACGAACTTCATGATAACGGCCGGTGTCTGACGGGTGGAACCCCGTGCCGCCGTCTTGCGCGTCCAGGAGCCGAACCCCAATGAGCGATCCCTCCCCCGTACCACCGGCCGCAACCAATCCCCCGGCCGCTCCTCCGTCCTCCATGGAACGAAAGATCCACGAGCACACCGAGGGGATCCAACTGGACATTGGGGGAGAGGAAGGAGTCGACCGGCGGCTCGCCGAGATCGAGATGGAAGGGGAGGAGGTCGCCGCCGGCTGGAAGCCCGCGCCCCACCAACCGCTCTCGCCCGAGGTCCGATTTCTCCACATTTCGCGCACCATCCATCAACTGATTACCGACCGAAATCGATCGGTCGGGATCTTCCTGGCCGTCGCCTCCCTCTCGTTCGCCGCATCGTCCGCGCTCTTGAACGCGCGGGCAGACGTCGTGCCGATGATTCCGCTCAAGACACTCCAGTATTGGTGCTTACCGGTCACCTTCGGCACACTCGCCATCATCGGCATCTTCATGGGCTTGATCCTGGTGCGGACCCGAATCGGCCTCATCTATGAAGTCTCGAAGATGAACGCACTGCTCGGTCTGCCTTCCGAGCGGGTCAAGCGGGTCAATCCCTTCTCGATCTTCTTCCTCATGTACTTAATGGTATGCCTCTGCGGCGCCGCCGCGGGTGGCCTGGCCGTGGGTATGTTGACGATGAACCGCCCCCAGGCCGCCACTCCCTCAACCTCAACGGCCGAAGTCGAGCCAGCGGCCGTCAATGAATCGGAGGCCCCTCAGAGCCGGGTCCCGCTCCTGGCAGGTTCCGCGATTGGATTCCTCTACACGGTCGCTCTCCTGGCGATTTATTTCAGCTTGGTCTTGAACGCCACCAGCGAGGAAAAACTTGTCAAAGCAAGAAGCTGAGCCCGCGAGTTTCGATCGTCCTTATCTCTGTGTCTTCTGCGGTTCGTCCATGGGCACGCGTCCGGCCTATGCCGACGCGGCCCAGCGCGTCGGCGCCGCGATCGCGTCCAACCGGATGGGCCTGGTCTACGGTGGCGGCCGGGTGGGCTTGATGGGCGTGGTTGCCGACGCAACCTTGGCCGGCGGCGGTCCCGTCGTGGGCGTGATCCCTGACCCACTCGCCACCAAGGAAGTGGCTCACCGAGGTGTTACCGAATTGATCGTTGTGCCGGGGATGCACGAGCGCAAGGCCAAGATGGCCGAGCGTGCAGCCGGATTTCTCACCCTTCCCGGGGGAGTGGGAACCCTGGAAGAATTCTTCGAAATCATCACCTGGGCCGTGCTCGGCCTGCATCGCAAGCCGATCGGAATCCTGAACGTCGACGGCTACTTCGACCCGCTGCTCGCGTTACTGGACAACTCGATCGCTCAAGGCTTCGCTCGGCCCGCGCATCGAGACCAGTTGGTCGTCTCCGATGACCCTGAGAGGCTGGTCGCCAAGCTCCTCGATCACGCAATGCCCCCACAGGGTCGCCAGTGGATCAACTCCGATGAGACCTAGACGACTGCAAAAGAAAGCTCATCTACAATTCTGCAATTTTGTCGATTGGGTATGTCCATCGATTCACACTTGCTGCGCCGTGCCCATACTATAAAGTAGAGCATGCCTTTGTCTTGCGGCGTGGGCACAGCCTACCAAACCTAAAGGAACGCTATGACGCTCCATTGATCCGGGAGAAGTGGTAGAGAAAAATTCCAGCCGCGACGGCCACGTTCAGTGACTCGGCATCGGGGCGCATCGGAATGGTGATTTGCCGTTGGCACTGGCGAATCCAGTGGGGGTCGAGGCCCTCGCTCTCGCTACCCATGAACAAGGCGAGCCGTTCCGGGCGTTGAATCGAGTCGAACGATTCGGCGAGCGGATCGACGACCGTGGCCATCAACTCGAATCCCCAGTCCGAACGGAGCCGATTCAACTCGGAGTCCAGATCCTCCCGAACGATCACAGGCAAGTGGAGCGAGGTGCCCATCGACACGCGCAGCACCCGGCGCGAGAGTGGGTCCGGACAGGAACCACCGACAAGCACCGCATCGACGCCGAACACGTCGCCGATCCGAACGATCGTCCCCAGGTTTTCCGGGTTGTTCAACTCGGGACAGACGACGATCGTCGAACGGTTCGACGGACCGACAATCTCCGCCAGGTCGGGCCAGGGACGTCGCAACCCGCAGGCGAGCACGCCGCGGTGAAAGTTGAAACCGACGATCACGCTGATCAGGTCAAAAGAGACGACATAAAAAGGGACGTCGGCGGGAATGATCGCCTCGACCCGAGGCGCGTGCCGTTCGGTCGCCAGGACCGACGCCAGCGGGAAGGTGCTCTCGACTAATCGCTCGAGGAGCTTTTCGCCCTCGACCACGAATTGATCGTCGTCGCGCGTCTGGTTCGTGCGTTTGAGGTTGCGGTACTTGGCGATTCGAGGGTCGTCAAGGTTGTCGATCAGAACCTGGGGCATTCCGGAATATTCCTTCGAGACGTCATGTCCAGGCGGCCTTCAAAGCGTTGGCGGCATGCTGAATGGCGGTCTTGCCTTGATCCATGATGCCAGACATCTGGAAGAAACCATGGATCATTCCGTCGAATCGCCTGGAGTCTACCGGGACCGAAAACTCCCGTAACCGAGCGGCGTACGCTTCGCCTTCGTCGCGAAGCGGGTCGAACTCCGCCGTGATCACGCAAGCGGGCGGAAGGCCTCGCAGGGTCTTGGCCTTGAGGATCGAGACCAGCGGGTTTCCGCCCTCTTCGGGGCGAACGAGATAATGACGCATGAACCATTGAATTTCGGATCGCGTCAGCATGAAGCCTTTTGCGAACTCTCGGTGGGACGGCGTGTCGAGCGCTGCGTCCGTCGCCGGATAGATGAGCAGTTGGAACGCGAGCGCCGGACCACCGCGATCGCGTGCGAGCATGGTCACCGCGGCCGCGAGGTTGCCCCCCGCGCTATCGCCCCCAACGGCGATCTTCGCTGGATCGACGTGGAATTCGGCCGCATGCTCGGCGACGTATCGCGTCGCCAGATAGCAGTCTTCCACGGGGATCGGAAATTTGTGTTCGGGGGCGAGCCGGTAGGCGACCGAGATCACCGTGCAGCCGGCCGCGTTGGCCAGTTGACGACAGGGGTTGTCGACCGTGTCCAGACTGCCGACGACCCAACCACCCCCATGAAAGTAAACGAGCGCGGGTCTGGGCCCGTTTTCCTTGGGGGCGTTGGGGGTGTAGATTCGGACCGTGAGATTCCCTGGAATGGGCCGGTCCTCGACGCTGGCGACCTCCTCACGAGGTCCGGCCAGCGGAATTGTGGTCGCGAACGCCGTTCGCGCCAGCGGGAGCGGCAACCGCTCCAGGCTTGGCATCCGCGACCGACGCAACCGCTCCAGAAATTCTTGGGCCTGCGGGTCAAGAGGCATCAGGCCGTTCTCCCCGAGCGTGAGATTCCGCGAAGCCAATCATGCGGGACCGGAGATCCCGGCGGAATCGAAGGTTGCCATATCGCGGAGCAGATCCGCGGCCGAAGCGATGATCGGAAGTGCGAGCACCGCACCTGACCCTTCGCCCAGACGGAGGCCGAGGTCGAGAAGCGGCGTAATCCCGAGCTCCGCCAGGGCAATTCGATGCCCTGGTTCCGGACTGACGTGGGAGGCGACCAGAAAAGGCTGGATCGAAGGGCAGAGACGGACGGCAATGAGCCCGGCCACGGTGCTGATCAGTCCGTCCAGCACGATCAAAGCGCGGTGGCGGGCCGCCCCGAGGGCAAGGCCGGCCAGGCCGAGGATCTCGAATCCGCCAAGGCGGGCCAGCAAGTCCCAGATGTCGGCAATTTGCCGGCCGTGGAGCGCGAGCGACTCATCGATCACTCGGCATTTTCTCAGGTATCCCTCGTCATCCAGGCCGGTGCCTCGCCCCACGACGCGATCGACGGGCGACCGGGTCAAGGCCGCCAGAAGGGCCGACGAGGCGGTGGTATTGCCAATCCCCATTTCACCGAGCGCGACCACGCGAAACTGGTCGCGCCTGACCCATTGTTCGGCGAGCCGGATCCCGACCAGCACCGCTTGATAGGCCTGGTCTCGGGTCATGGCGGGTTCAAGTAAAAAGTTCCGGGTTCCTGCGGCAATCGGGTGGGATTCCAGCTTCTCGTGCCCCGCCAGCTCTTGGGGAAGCGAAGCTACCCCCAGGTCGACCACCCGTACCGTTGCCCCGGCCCGACGTGCCAGCACGTTGACCGCCGCACCACCGTTAAGGTAGTTGGCGACCATCTGACCGGTCACTTCAGAAGGATAGGCGCTGACACCGCTGGCCGCGACACCATGATCGGCGGCGAAGACCGCCACCAGGGCGGGCTCGCCGATCGGCCTGTCCGTGTGTTGGAGCGAGGCGAGTTGCCGACCCAACTCAAGCAAGCGGCCAAGGCTACCCGGCGGCATCGTCAGACGGGCTTGTCGTGACGCCGCTCGGGCAGCCCAGTCGAGGTCGGGCAGGTCGATCGCATCGACCGCCCGAAGGATTTCAACAGGGACAGATCCCACGATAATCAGGCTTTCGTTAAATCACGACCGGTTTGTTCAGCTTACGACGCACGGCCACGAACTGCCCGAGGTGCATCAGGACATGATTTCCTGTCAAGAGCATCACGGAGCCGACCGTGGGACACATCCGTTGCATCCGTTCGGGCGCGGGCGCATCGAGTTCCTCGTCGCTCAGGCCATCGAGCACGGCCTTCGTCGCCTCGCGCTGCGCTTCGAGCAAGGCGAGGTATTCACTTTTCGAGAGATAGTTCGCCGAATTGTCCGTCTGTCCCTTATTCTTGCCGTGATTCTCATCGAAGCCGGCAGGAAGCGGGGGGCACGACCCCGGTTTGACCCCTTCGACCATGCCACGCTCAGAAGAAATGAGGTGGCCAAGCTGCCAGGCGATGCAGTTCATCCCTTCCAGAGGGCTGAGCTGGAGTTCCGCGTCGTCTAGGTCGTTGACGTAGCTCTTGAGAATCAGGTCGCTATGACCGAGCGTGCAACGAATGACATCCTTCGCATTCATGAATCAAAATTCCTCAGTTCGAAAAAGGGGCGGAGAGTCTTACTTTGCGGTTGATGAGGCTGTCGGTGCGACGAAGTCGGCGATAAAGAGCTGGCTGGTGTTATCCGCGGTTCGTCCCTTCGACGTCCACATCATTTTTTGGCCGTCATTGCTGAAAACGGGCAAGCCGTCGAAGCCGTCACGATAGGTCAGACGCTCCTGATCCCCGGTCTGGCTGTCCATCCAGTAGATCTCGTAGTTCTGATGGCCGTGCAGGCTAGTCGAGTAAACGAGATGACGGCTGTCCTTGAAGAAGTAGGGGCCCCAGTTGACCGCGTCATTATTGGTCAAGGCCCGCTCTTCGTCACCGGCGGGCGTATTGACGAAGAGTTGCAGCAGGTCGTTCTTCTTCCGGTCGCTTCGATAGACGATTGTTTTGCCGTCGGGTGCAAAGAAAGGACCGCCGTCGTAACCTTCTTTGTTCGTGATTCGTCGCGGGTTCTTACCGTCGGCGTCCATCACGTAGATCTCGGCATCGCCCGCGTCTCGGTACGAGGTGAAGATGATCTGTTTGCCGTCGGCCGAGTAGCTCCCCTCGGCATCGTATCCCGGGGTATCGGTCAGGCGAACGAGGTTCGAACCATCGAGATTGGCCCGGAAGATGTCCATGGCCGGATCAAAGTCCCAGCGATAGCGCTCGCTCCGGCTGTAGGCGGGCTTCTTGGCCGACTTCGTCTCCGCCTTCTCCGCATCGGCAAGCGCCGGGTCGAGGTGGGTGGATGCGAATAGGATCGACTTGCCGTCAGGATGATAATAGCTACACGTACACTTGCCTTTACCCGTACTGACCATCAACGGCTTGGCCCCGGGCTCGAGGTCGAGCGTGTAGATCTGGTAGTCATCCTCGCCCGGTTTCGCCGCTTGAAAAATGACCGCTTTTCCATCGGGCCGGAAATAGCCTTCGCCCGCCTTCGAGAAGCCGAAGGTGAGTTGGCGGATGTTCTTGAGGTGCTTGGCCTCGTGAGCGGCGACCTCCGCGGGAGGCGCGGCCGGCTCGGCGCCCAGGAGAGCGGTCAGCGTCAGCAGGAAGAACATCGGGGACGAGCTCCGTCAAGCACGAATGGGGAGTCAACGCGTTCAAGCCCGCGCCGGCTTCCCGATGCGACGCGACTCGCCTAGTATAAGTCGTGGACAAAGGATCGCCAATGCCTCCGCCAACCTGGAGCCGAAAGGTTCGCCGGTGAAGATTTATACGAAAACGGGTGACGACGGGCGCACGGGAATCTTGGGTAGCGGCCGTCTCTTCAAGGACGACCTCCGGATCGAGGCCTACGGGACAATCGACGAGTTAAACGCCGCGCTTGGCGTCGCGAGAGCCGTCGGACTCGACGCCGCGGCCGACTCCCTGGTCGGTCAACTTCAAAATGACTTGTTCCTGCTCGGCTCCGCGCTCGCCGACCCCAGCCCCACGGGTCCTTATCACTCGGTCATCAAAGCCGACCATGGGACCGCTCTCGAGCAGATCATTGATGCCCTCGAGACCGAGGTGACCCCGTTGACCCAGTTCATTTTGCCGGGAGGAGCCGCCCCGGCTGCCCAGATCCATCTGGCACGGACGATCTGCCGCCGCGCCGAACGCCGAGTGATTGCACTCGCCCGTCATCCCGGCGAAGCCGTTCCCTCGGCGCTGATCATCTATCTCAATCGACTGAGCGACCTGCTGTTCGTCCTGGCCCGGGTCGTCAATCATCGCGCGGGCGTCGCCGAAATCGTCTGGAGGGGAGCATGAGCTTGACCGGCAAAGTGGTCCTGATCACGGGAGGACGGCGCGTCGGCAGCGAACTCGCACGAATGCTGGCCGATCGAGGGGCCGCCGTGGCGATGACCTACCATACCAGCCGCGCAACGATCGATGCGACTGTCAGCGAACTTCAGTCCCGTGGAGCGAACGGGCTCGCGGTGGGGGCCGACCTGTCCCGCGCCGTCGAGGCCGAGCGCGCCGTCCACGAGGTCGTGGACCAGTTCGGTCGGCTCGATTCGCTAGTGAATATGGCGAGCGTCTACCGCCGGACCCCGTTCGCCAGTGTCATGCCCACCGACTTCGACGCGATGATCGCCGCGAACCTGGCCGCCCCCTACCATACCTCGGTCTTCGCCGCCAAGCAGATGCTCACCCAAGAAGGGGACGACGGCATCAAGGGACGGATCATCAGCGTCGGCGACTGGTCCACCGACCGGCCCTACCAACACTATCTACCGTACCTCGTGGCCAAGGGGGGGCTGACCACAATGACGCTTGCCCTCGCCAAGGAACTCGCCCCGCATATCCTCGTGAACCTGGTCCAACCCGCGATGATCGACCCTCCGCCCGACTTTTCCGAGGCCGATCGTGATGCCGTTGTCGCCTTGACCCCCTTGAGGCGCGTGGGCACTCCGGGGGATCTGAATCGGCTCATCCTCTACCTCTTGGACGGGACGAACTTCGCCACGGGCGCGTCCTACCGAGTCGACGGCGGTCGTTTCCTGGGTGTTGATCCTTAGCTAGGAATCGATCTCGCAAGCAGGCAGCGTCAGCGTCTTTTGTATTGAGTCCTTCGCATTGGTGTGCCCCTCGGAGTCGGAGCGAACTCGTGAACCCACTGTTCTGGCTGACCGCGCTGGCGGCATCCTGTGTTGTAGAAGTCGATCCCTCGCCGACAGCCGCGGCGAACCCGCCGAACATCATCTTCGTCTACGCGGACGATCTCGGCCCAGGCGACCTCGGTTGCTACGGGGGTAAGATCGTCCCCACGCCGAACATTGATCGGATGGCCAAGGAAGGGACGCGGTTTACCCAGTACTATTCGGCCTCGCCGATCTGTTCCCCATCGCGGTGCGGCGTTATCACGGGAAGCTTCCCCGCGCGGTGGAGGATCACCAGTTACTTGCAAACCAAAGCGGGCAATCGCGCCTGCGAGCAGGCCGATTTTCTCGACCCCAACGCCCCCTCATTGCCTCGCCTGCTCAAAGGGGCGGGTTATGCCACGGCCCATTTCGGCAAGTGGCATCTCGGCGGCGGCCGAGACGTCATCGCCCCGCCTAAATTCGCCGCTTACGGGTATGACGAGCACGCGGGAACCTGGGAGAGCCCCGAGCCCCATCCCGACATCACGGCCACAAACTGGATCTGGTCCCCCAAGGACAAGGTCAAGCGGTGGGATCGCACGGCCTTCGTCGTCGACAAGACGCTCGATTTCCTGGACCGGAACAAGGCCAAGCCCTGTTTTATCAACCTCTGGCTCGACGACCCGCACACCCCTTGGATTCCTTCAGTGACCGCGGGCCAAGAAAACAGCGTCGGCAACCTCCGTGAAGTGATGATCGAGAACGACAGGCAAGTGGGCCGACTACTCGACGGCCTGAAATCACTCCATCTCGATGAGAAGACGCTCGTGATCTTCGCCAGCGACAACGGCCCGCTGCCCACGTTCGACGGGGACCGCACCGTGGGCCTTCGCGGCAGCAAGATGAGCCTCTACGAAGGGGGGATTCGCCTCCCGTTCATCGCTCGATGGCCGGGCTCGGTTCCCGCCGGGCGCGTCGATGAGACAACCCTGATCTCGGCCGTGGACTTACTCCCCACATTCTGCCGATTGGCCAAGTCTCCGTTGCCCCTGGATCTGTCCTTCGACGGTGAGGACCGCTCGAAGGCGCTTCGGGGCGAGTCCCAGCCCGATCGAAAGAATCTCCTCTTCTGGGAGTATGGCCGGAACGAAAAAGCCTTCGCTTATCCGAAACGCAAGGGAGATCGCAGCCCGAACGTCGCCGTGCGTGACGCGAACTGGAAGCTGCTCGTCAATGCCGACGGAACTCGCGAAGCCCTTTACGACCTTGCGACCGACCCCCGCGAAACGACGAACGTTGCCGCCCAACATCCCGAAGTCGCGAAACGGCTCAAGGAGCGCGCCTTGGCCTGGCGCCGCGCACTTCCTTGAGGACGGAGCGAACGCAAAACGAAGAGGGACAATCCACCGGAGGTCCCTCTTCGATCCGCGTTCAAACGGGAGCCGACGGGTTAACGGGCTCGAACGCGAATGTTGCGGAGGGCAACCGGCCCGTGATCGGCCTGGAGCAGGATCGGTCCCTTGGCCTTTTCCTTCTTGGTCCAATTGTTGCCCGTGGGAGTGGGGACCTCGAGGTCGTCGTGGACAACCTTGCCGTTGAGCGTGACTTTAAGGAATCGAGCGTTGGCGACCTTCTTCCCGTCACCGTCAAATCGAGGCGCCTGGAAAATCAAGTCGAGCGTCTGCCACTCGCCGGGAGGGAGCGAGGCATTCACTCGGGGCGCATAGCCTTCATCAATATGATGATACTTGGGTTCAAGTTCAGAACGGGGATAAATCCCCCCATTGTCACTTCCCTTGGGAGTTTTGACCCCCCAGCTATCGAAGATTTGAACTTCATAAACGCCCTCGAGTTTGATCCCCGAGTTGGATCCCTTGGGCACGACAAACTCGAGGTGCACCTCGACGTCGCCGTACTCTTCCTTGGTGATCAGGTTTTTAGTCTTGCCCGTCGCTCCGTTGATGATGACCCCGGAACCGGGCTCCCCTTTGAGTCGCTTGGGATTCGCGGGGTCCAAGATCGCATTACCCGCAACAAACCAATCGCCCGCCGGCCCTCTCCACGAGGCGAAATTTCGCTCACCGGTCAACTCGGTCCATTCGGAATCCGCAGCCAGGGCGATCGCGGGGACTCCCGCGAACAAGGCTAGCAACGTCATGCACTTCAGACTGGTTCGCCAAGACATTCGCATGGGACTCCGGCTCGTACGGGGTGTTCGTTTCGAGAGAGGTTTGCTCGTCCTTTGATCGTAAGACCAATCGCGGCATTTGCAACGCTCTTTTTCGTGAGACGCGATTGCCCTCGCGTCGGGAGCGTCATCGCACCTCCAAAATCGTGTTCGCTCACGCCAGCGAATGCGGGAACAATGCCAATCGCCGCCGCGACACAATGATAAATCGTCCCTGTGCCTCCAGCGGTTTACCTTCGGGTGGCGCACGGGTGCATTGCGAACCAGAACCGCTGAAAGCGGTACCGCCAGGCTTTCTCGTCGAATCGATCGCCGCCAAATTGCAATCCGTGTCGAGCGTCTGACTCAACGGCGATCTCCGTCGATTCGATCCTTCCCGCCTCCAGATCCGTAAACGGGCCGAAACGCGTTCCCATTCCATGATCTATTTATCTGATCGCGAGGCTCGAGGATTCGCTCGAGCCACGAATCGGACACGGGAACGCCGCATCATGGATTCTTGAAATTTATCCGGTTAAGATCGACGCGAATTCCACAGGCTTTGATAAGGAGAGTCCATGGCTGATACTGTGATCGAGGCTCGCCAATCCACGTTACTCCGGCACTTTGAGAGGCCTACTGACGGGCGTCTGTCGGCCGGTGAAATCAAGAAGAAGCTCAAAATGGCATCCAAGAGTGGGCCGGAAGCCGAGGCCGATGCGGATCAGACATTGATCGACCTTCTCGAAAAAGGCTTGATCACGGTCAGTGGTGGTGCGAAAGACGGCCCCCATCCTCGCCCGAATGCCGCCTATCGTCTGACGGACAAGGGGAGGCATTTCCTCCGGCCGGCCAGGCCGGATCTCGCCGACGAGCAGTTGCAAACCCAGGAGGCGTTCATCCTGCTCCAGGTCTTCCGGGCAAAGGAACAGAAGCTGACACGATCCGAACTCAACGGCAAGCTCAAGACACGAGCCGCGATGGGCCAACTCGAGTTCGATGTCAAAGCGGCCCCCGTGACCGTGGCCTATCATCTCGCCGCACTCGTCGAAAAGGGCTCGCTTGTCGAAGAGCGACGCGGCGTCTCAGTGAGCTACCGCTTGAACCGAGAGGAAGGTGCCAGGGCACTCGCGGCCGTCAAACAGCACGACGGGGTCAGCTTTACGATGACCGGCGAGACGCTCAACGCCCTCATCGCCGCGGCCCGTCAGGCGACGCCAAGCCCCTTGGAATTGCAGGTACCCCAGGTGGCCAAGCCGGCATCACCCACGAATTCCCGTCCGCTCGGACCGGACGCCATCGTGGCTTACATCACCCAGCTTCAGGCGGATCTCTACTCAGGCAAAGACCTGATCCCGATCCACGAGGTCCGTCGCCTCGTCGCCGAGCATCACGGTGCTGAGGCTGCCGGACATCCGTCGTTTGACCCGCTAATCAAACAGATGCGCAGCGAGGGCCAACTGCGACTGATCGCGATCAGTGATAACCGCGACGCCACCCAAAAAGAGCTGGATGACTCGATCCCAGGCATGAACGAGACGATCTTCTATATTGTCACCCGCTAGGAGCTGGTCGATGGCTGCCGAGAATCCGTTTCGCGAAAGTCGTCTGAACAGCAGCCGGAACTTTCGCCCGGAGTGGGATGTCCCGGAGTTGAATCAGGGAATCACAAAATGGCTGGTCGAAGAGGTCAGCCACCTCCGGGGCCGTCGGGAACCCGATCCCGGCCAGATGATCGCCACCATGACGGGTCCCCCTGGATACGGCAAGACGCACCTCTTCGGGCGGATCGCCCATCTGGTGGACAGGGAAGTCTTTTTCGTCTTCGTTCCGGCCTTCGAGGAAGAAACCGCCCCGCTCGATCACATTCGCTGGCACGTCGTCGATGCTCTCTTTCGGGTTTCCGCCGATCAATACTCACCACTCGAAATGGCTCTAGGCCGACTCTGCCGACCCGCGTTTGCGAATTACTTCGCCGACCTTCCGCCAACCCTGGCGGCCCGGCACGAGCCGATGCAGCGTCGACTCGATGAGTTGCCCGAGGCCGTGCTCGAGGTTGTCCGCCAGGTGAAAACGCTGGGACCGTTTCTGAAACTGGCCGATTCGCTCCTCCAAATCTTGCCGCACGACGCGGGGATTGTCCGCGCTCTGGCCTTGGGCTGGGCCCCCTCGCCCTGGTCGGTCAACGCGCGGCGCTGGCTTCAAGGTCAGGACTTGCCCGATGCGGAACGAAACGTGCTCGGCCTCGGTGAAGTGGGCCCGACCGCACTGGAAGTCCTTGAAGCCATCCCCGCGATCTTCGGGCATGATAAGCCGATGATGATTTGCTGCGATCAAGTCGAAGGAATTCTCATAGGGAATAACGTTAATGCCACAAATCGACTGAGTTCGTCCTTGATGGATTTACTGCAAGCGGTCCCCGTCCAGATCGTCCTCAGTTGTTTTGAGGATCAGTGGGAGAAGTTCTACAAAAACACATTCTCTGCTTTCAAAATGAGGGTCAAACGACCTTCCTTCTTGCTCGATGATCTCAAGCCTGAACAAGCCGTCCAACTGATCAAAAGTCGCATGGCTGCTTGGTCCGGAAGGAACGGCCATAAGTCTGCATCCTGGCCGTTCAACGAAGCGTCGATCGTGCAACTGGTCCGCGAAGCCGTGCCGACACCTCGCTCCCTGATCCAGGAATGCGGTCGGAGGTTCGACGGTTGGATCGAAGAAGGCCACGAAACGGAGATTCATCTTTCCAGTCGTAGCGAAGCTGTTGATCCGACCCTGCTCTTTCTCCAGGAATGGAACCGGGAGATTGATTCGATCCGTCAGGACCCCGATCGCTCCGCGGAGAATCTCCCCGAGGATCGGCTTTATCGCGGAGTCTTCGAAGCCTTGAAGCTCGCGCAGTCGGCCCAGCGAATGCGCGAATTCGGTGGGGTGCGAATCGTCGATGTCCGCGACAAAGCGGTCAAGGCGACCGCTACAACGCGGCGCCCTGGGGCGACAATTAGCCTTGCAGCGGGACCAGGGGAAGCATCCCAGAGCGTCGTCGTGGCTTTAACCAAGGTGGAAGCGTCGCGAAGCTTTGGCCATTATTTTAAAGCACTCTTTGATTCGTCGGCCGATCCGATTGCGGGTGCGTTGCTCATTCACCCGAAGCGCGATCTCGGCCTGGGGGCGGGAACTCGGGCCGCCTTCGAGGCCCGTCAAAGTCAGGGCAAGCTCCGGGTCATGCCGCTCGAAGACTACCCGCTCACCTATCAAGCGACCGAGTGCCTGGCCACGCTCCTTGATCGGGCCAACGCCAGGGAACTCGTCCTCAACAATTTGACCCTTTCGGCGGAAGACTGCCGGGACCTGGTGATCAGGACGGGGGTGATCGACAACCTGGATCTCTTCAAATTGCTCGGCCACTGGAAGCGACCAGTAAGCAGAATGAGTCCGACGTCGGCTTCCGCCACGGCGTTCTTCGTGCCCCAGCCCGTTCCCGCCCCCGGCTCTGCCGTAGCCGTGGCGGAAGTCGGGGAGGTGGTCGCGGTGGTCGCCCCCGCCAAATCAGAAACGGCCATCCTCCCGGTTCCCAATCCCGTCGCAGCAGAATTATTGGGTTCCTGGGCCGAGAAGAAGTTGGCCGGGGCCGTGAAGAAGCTGAATCTGCTGGGGCAGGGGGTGGAGCCGGACGGCTTTGAAGTCGGCCCGACTTTTGCGCGGCTTCGGGTCCGGCCGGTGGGAAAGACCAACTTCAAGGGCGTCTGCAACAAGGCGGTCGACCTGCGGATCTCGCTGGGCCTGGAAGTCGTGCCGATCGTCGGCTCGCAGGCCGGTTGCATCAGCATTGATGTTCAGCGGCCCGACCGCGCGGTCGTCTCACTCGCGGCTGCGCTGAGCGATCCGCCCCGTCGCTTGGACGGAATGCCAGCCTTCCCCGTGGGGCAGGATGTGACCGGGCAGGCCCACTGGCTGAACCTGGCCGACCCGTCGGATTGCCACCTCCTGGTGGCGGGAACCACCGGAAGTGGCAAGAGCGAGTTCCTTCGCGCAACGATCGCCACGCTTGCCGCACGGCTCGAGCCGGAGCGATTGCAATTCGTGCTGATCGACCCCAAGCGCGTCACGTTCAACCTTCAAGGGGCGAGCCCCTTCCTGAAGTTTCCCGTGGCTTACGGCCTGGATGAGGCCCTGCCGCGGATCGAAGAATGCATGGCCGAGATGGATCGACGCTACCGGATCCTTGAGGAGAAAAAGCTCGCCAACGTGTCCGAACTGCCCCCTGAGCTTTTGCCCAGAATCGTCGTGATTATCGACGAGTTCGCCAGCTTCCTTGAAGACAAGGAATCGAAGAAGGTCGTCACCGCTCTCTTGAAACGGATCGGCGCCATGGCCAGGGCGGCCGGCATCCATCTCATTCTCTCAACCCAGCGGCCCGATAAAGACGTGATTACTCCGCTTCTGCGGGAAAATCTCCCCGGTCGGATCGCGTTGCGGGTGGCGTCGAAAGCTGGGAGCGACCTGATCCTGGGTACGCCCGACGCCGAGAACTTGCTCGGCCGCGGCGACCTCTTCTGGAAAAAGGGGGGTGAACTCCTTCGGCTGCAAAGCCCGTACGTTCCCCAGGCCGAACTGGAGCGAACGCTTCGCTGTCAGGCGTGACCGAGCATGGGACCCTGACATCGGGCCGAGCATGAAAACCCGGCCCGCGTTGTTCCTCAGCGCGAAAGCGTCGACAGATACTCGCGTGCCAGGTGCTGGACGTCAGGATCCCCATGGAGGTAATCCCTGATGGGTGGTACAACATCCGTCAAGGCGGCCTCGACCTCGCGGGCATCGACGAAGCGTCGGTCGGGGTGGGCCAGACAGCGTTCGATCAGGCCGATCGAATGCGAATCGAGCTCCTTCGATCGGAGTCGCTCGGCAAAGTCGTACGGTGGTCGTTCGATTGCGCCGACCACGAGCTGATACCAAACAACGCCCAGGGCAAAGACATCATCCTGGGTCGCTTTCCGCTTCGCACCCCGCTGCTGGGCCTCCGGCGGCAGATAAAGGCCGGTTCCGACCACGCCGACGAGTGAGGCAAGTTGCGAGCCGCCGTCACGTTTTGAATCCACGACCTTGGCCAGGCCGAAGTCACCGATCTTGATTCGGGGATCGGCTCCTTCGGTCAGGAGAATGTTGGCCGGCTTAATGTCACGGTGCGCGATCTCCTTGGCGTGAGCGGCGGCCAGGCCCGATACGACCTGACGGATGATCTCGTGCGGCTCCAAGCGGGGACGTTGGGCTCGATCCTTGACGATCCACTCTTCGAGTGAGCCGCCGCCGAGATACTCAAGCGCCAGATAGGGGTACTCACAGTCCTCGGTCTGAACGTCCTCGAAGTCGACGATATGGTCGTGCTCCCCGAGGCGTTTCAAGATCGCCACCAGACTGTTCTGTTCGCGGCGGAGCCATTCTCCCGATCGATCATTCGTAAAAAACTTGAACGCCCGAGGTGTGGGATAGCCACGATTTTCAGCCATCCAGACTTCACCGAAGCTGCCCATTCCCAGGTGGCGGCGGAGAACCCAGGGCGAGCCTGGCGCCACCGACTCGCCCTGATGCCGGATCGGCTCTACACCAAGGAGCAGTAACTCAAGGAGCCGTTCGCTCCTGAAGTAGCTGCTATCCATCGGACCGCAAGCACTCCGCTGCCGGACGTTGCGGGCCATGTTGAGCATCATGCCAATCAACTCTTCGCGTTTTGCTTCCGGGATTCTGGAGTGCGAGTTGTTGAGAAATGCCTCCGCAGCAGCCCGACGGATGTCGGCATCGGTCACGGTCGCGATCTTCCCGACCTGCCTTTCGATCTTCTCGGTCGAGTTCCTGAGACTCCATTTACTGACAACATCGACGACCCAATCCGAGACGCTTCCGGAGACAAGGGCGACGTCTTTCACCGCCGAATATGCCTGGAAAAGTGCAATGATCAAATCCATGTTTCGACTCCAATCGCTTAAGCATCAAGGAAATAGGCATTTCAATTTAAGACATAGTGGTGATTTCCAGTCAACGGACCACTCCCATTGTGCAAACCGCTTCACCCCAGAATCGGAATGCCTGCACACAAGGAGACCTCATGGACGGAGTCCTGTTCCGCCAAGATAAGCGGCATCGCCGACCCACTTTTCGCCATGGATGAGACCGAGGGACTTCGATAGCATTTCGAGGCGAAGACGACGGGCACCCTCACTGACCTGGCTTCAGCACGGAGTTGAATTGATGCTCAGCCTCGCACTCGCAACCCTTCTCGCTCCGGCCTTACCCGCGCAGGCGGCGCCGATCATCCCCAAGACGTACTATCGAACCTTTTCCCACGCACACCCGGTGCTGAGCCGGATCAAGCCGGGGGAGGCGGTTTCGACCCGGACGCTCGACTCGGGCGGGCAGGACGAAAAAGGGGTGCAACGCCACGAGCCGTACAACCCGCTCAATGGCCCATTCTTTGTCGAAGGGGCCGAACCGGGAGATGCGCTGGCGGTGACGATCACCAAGTTGGCCATGAATCGAGACTGGGGCTGGTCGGGGTTCCGGCTCGGCTTGTTCTCACTGACCCCGGAACACGTCGAGCACGTTTACTCGTCGAGCTACAAGCTCGACCTGGTCCGCAAGGGGCGATCGAATCTCGTGCCTTGGGATCTTGACCTCACGCGAAAGACGGTTCGGCTCCGCGAGCCGATCAGCAAAAAACTGACGATGGAGTTTCCCGCTCAGCCGATGCTCGGCTGCATTGGGGTCGCCGCGGCCGGAGACTTCGCCCCCACGTCGGGCCCGTCCGGTTCTTACGGGGGGAACCTCGATTACAACAAGATCGGCGAGGGCGCCACGGTCTACTTGCCGGTCAACCACCCGGGGGGCCTCCTGTTCGTCGGCGACGGTCATGCCTTGCAAGGGGACGGTGAGTCGACCGGCACCGGGATCGAAACCACCATGGACCTGGAGTTTGTGGTTCAGGTCAAGAAAGGGGTCAAGCTCTCCGGCCCGCGCGTCGAGACCGCCGACGAGATCATCAGCATCGGCTCGCAGGCCGAGTTCGCGAGCGCGCTCGACAACGGTCTCAAAATGGCCACCAGCGACATGGTCGATTGGCTCGTTCGCGACTATCAGTTGGAAGACTGGGCCGCGCATCTCTTGATCGGCTACCAAGGGAAGTACGAAGTGGTCACCGTCGCCGGCTCGATGGCGCTTTGCATTCCCAAGAAACGCCTGCCCGTACTCAAGGAGACGGCGGCCGATCCGGCGAAGGCGGGCGACACCCAGCCGTAGTGCGGGAACACGGTGAGGCGGGCGTTCCCATAACTCGCGCCCGTCTCGCCGGTGCCGAAGCTTCGAGTTTGGGGTGAAACGAGCGAGCCGCCTCCTTTCCCAGGGCTTACCCATCTGCTTCAATGACGGTCGAGGACTTGCCTCGACGGCGAGTCGAGGACGATGACCGAACGATTCAGGTTGCGGCCGAGGACGTCAAAGCCATGTTGCCTCTCAAGCTCCGATATGCCTTGACCGTCGTATCCATCGCGGCGGGGTTCACCGGGAGTCGGTCCGCGACGTTCGGAGCCGACGCCCAGCCTGAGCAACCCGGCGTCGTTAAATCGGAATTCATTTACGAATCGGCTTCCTTTCCGAAGTGTCATGCGTCGACGATCGCCGAGTCGAACGGACGGCTCGTCGCGTCCTGGTTCGGCGGGACCGACGAGGGGAAACCGGACGTGGGAATCTGGGTCGCCAGCCATGACGGCAAGACCTGGACCAAGCCGGTCGAAGTGGCCAACGGAATCGACGGGGACAAGCGCTACCCGTGCTGGAACCCCGTGCTGTTCCAACCCAAGAAGGGGCCGCTGCTCCTCTTCTACAAGGTAGGCCCTTCCCCCTCGGACTGGTGGGGGATGCTCACGACCTCCGACGATGCGGGGCAAACCTGGTCGGCCCCGCGCCGATTGCCTGCCCCCTTCTTGGGCCCGATCAAGAACAAGCCGATCCAGTTGTCCCAGGGGGATCTACTCTGTCCGTCGAGCACGGAAGACCATGGGTGGAGGGTCTTCTTCGAACGCACCTCCGACCTCGGCCTCCATTGGGAACTGATCGGTCCGATCAATGACGGTGTCACCTTCGGCGCGATTCAACCCACGCTCTTGACCTATCGCGATGGTCGCTTGCAAGCGCTCTCCCGCACCAAGCAGGCCAAAGTGGTGGAATCCTGGTCGTCGGATCAGGGCAAGACCTGGAGCGAACTCGCCGCGACCACACTGCCCAACCCCAACTCGGGGATCGACGGCGTGACGCTCGCCGACGGACGTCAGCTTCTTGTGTACAACCACACCCGTCGTGGCCGCAGCCCGCTGAATGTCGCGGTCTCCGAAGATGGCCAAGCCTGGCGCTCCGCCTTGATTCTCGAAGCGCAACCCGGTGAATATTCTTATCCCGCCGTGATCCAGGCTGCCGACGGCCTCGTGCATGTGACCTATACCTCGAACCGTACCCGAATCCGCCACGTGGTGGTCGACCCGACGAAGCTGATCTTGAGCGATCTGCCGGTTACCCCGTAGCTGTTCAGGCGAGGCCGATATCCGGAGCAGGCAGGTTTGGCATTTCCGGTGCCACTCGCTCGATTTGAGCAGGCGTTAAGCTTGCAAACGCCGCGCCGATGATTACAATCTACGGTTTGCCTCCGACCGGTTCCGGGCCGAGACATTCTGCCCACTCGTGATTTCGAGTGGGGCGATCGGTGGGACATCGTGAGCCAGATGAATCGTCTGTGGGCATGCCCATGGCTGAGGGAGAGTGAGACGGATGGCCGAGTTAATGACCACCGACGTGAGGGCGCTCCTGGATCGCCAACCTTTTGACCACTCGGCCGTGGCCGACTTGCGCGAGGTCCTCGGTCGGGACCCCTCGCGATATCGGACGCTCCGTGACGCCGTCGCGGCCATGAAAGAGCGCGAGAAGGAGGATATGAAGCCCGACATCTACCTGCGGGTGGGCTTGGGCGAGGTCCTGCTCGGTCGTTACACGAAGGGGCTGGAGCAACTCAACAAGGCTGGCGACGTCGGTCTGGCTCACTTCCATCGTGGAATTGCTCTGGCGAATCTCCAGCGCTGGTCGGACGCCGCCCTGGCGTTTGCCGCCGCCTCGGCTGCCGGGTACGACACCAAGCAAGCCGACCTCCACCGTGCCGGAGCCCTGAGACGCGGGGGACACGTCGAAGAGGCGCAGGCGATCCTTGCCGGGCTCGAAAAGCTGGACGGAAGCTCGGCCGAATACCACTATCAGCGCGGTAGTCTGCTGGCGGCCGACGGCGAGCTGGCCGACGCGTCGGTCGAGTTCGAGAAGGCACTCAGCCTCGATCGCGATCATACCGGCGCCTTGTTCGAGCTGGCCTACATCAACGACCTCTTCGGCAACGACGAGACGGCCGTCGAGTATTACAAACGGTGCACCCAGCGTCCTCCGGTCCCGTTGGCCGCCTTGATCAACCTCGGGGTACTCTACGAGGATGAGATGCGGTTCCGCGAGGCCGAAGCCTGCTACCGCCAGGTGCTTGCGTTCGACCCGAACCACCCGCGTGCTCGGCTCTTCTTCAAAGATTGCCGCGCCAGCAAGGATATGTATTACGACGAGGAAGCCGAGCGCGGATTTACCGTGCTGAAGCAGCTCCTCGAGATTCCGGTCACCGACTTCGAGCTCTCCGTCCGGAGTCGAAACTGCCTGCGGAAGATGAACATCCGGACGCTGGGCGACTTGACCCGGACGACCGAGGCCGCCTTGCTCGCGAGCAAGAACTTCGGCGAGACCTCGCTCTCCGAAATCAAGGAGATGATGACCTCCAAAGGTCTCCGGCTCGGGATGGCACTCGAAGGGGGCGAGCGGACCACCAACGACTTGCGGGCCGAGCCGATCGAAGAGCTTTCCCAGGAGGAGAAGGCGCTTCTGGCGAAGTCCATCAACGATCTCAACCTCTCGGTCAGAGCACGCAAGTGCATGACCAAGCTTGGGATTCAGACTGTCGGCGAGTTGATCATTCACACCGGCGACGAGTTGATGGAGTGCAAGAACTTCGGCGTCACCTCACTCAACGAGGTCCGCGAGAAGCTGACCGAGTTCAACCTGAAACTCAAGAACGAGTAAGTCGCGCCGTTGTCACGACCGGTTGAATTCCAGGTTTTGCACCGCGACCCCGCCTCTTTGGCACGGCGGGGTCGATTAGTCACGCCTCACGGTTCCGTGGAAACGCCGGCATTTATGCCGGTCGGCACGCAAGCGACCGTGAAAGGACTGACCCCCGACCAACTCCGCGCCACGGGCACCTCCATGCTTCTGGCCAACACCTATCACCTTGCCCTCCGGCCTGGTGAAGCGGTGGTGGCTCAACTCGGGGGACTCCATCGGTTCATGGGGTGGGACGGCCCGATCCTGACGGATTCGGGGGGGTTTCAAGTCTTCAGCCTCGCCGCGCGCTCGAAAATCACCGAAGCCGGGGTCGCGTTTCGGTCGCACATCGACGGGCGTTTGCTCGAGCTCTCCCCCGAGTCGGCGGTCAAGATTCAGGAAGCGCTCGGCGCGGACGTGGCGATGTGCTTCGACGAGTGCCCGGCGCTCCCCGCGTCCAAGGAAACGATCGCCAGCGCGGTCGGACGGACCGTGCGCTGGGCCCGGCGTTGCAAGGAGGCGCATACACGACGCGATCAAGCCCTGTTCGGGATCGTGCAAGGGGGGAGCCACGCCGACCTCCGCGGCGAATGCGCGGAGGCACTCGTCGCCCTTGATTTCGACGGCTATGCCGTCGGTGGAGTGAGCGTCGGAGAGAGCCGCGAGCAGGTGCGCGAGGCCTTGCGCGTGACGACGCCCTGGCTTCCCGAGGATCGGCCCCGCTACCTGATGGGGGTGGGACGACCTCAAGACATTCTCGACGCCGTGGCGACCGGCATCGACATGTTCGATTGCGTCCTGCCCACTCGGAACGGCCGAAATGCAACCTGCCTCACGGGTTCGGGCCAAGTCAAGCTTCGCAACGCCGCGCACCGGCTCGATCCCGGACCGGTCGAGGAGGGATGCGACTGCTTCGCCTGCCGGAATTTCAGCCGCGCCTACCTGCGTCATCTGTTCATGGCGAAGGAGATGCTCGGCCCAATCCTGGCGTCGATCCACAACGTGGCTTACCTGCATCGCTTGACCCGGCAGATTCGCGAGGCGATTACCGAGGAGCGATTCGTCCAATTCAGGCTGGAAGTTCTTGAAGCACTGGGACCATAGCGGTTAGATTGCTGGTGAGGGGGGGTGGGCTCGTACGTCGGAGCCTACGACTGATCCGGCGCATCGACCGCTCACGATCTTCACCCGCGATTCCACGGACCTAATCAATGCCCTCTTTGCTTGCCGCGATCCCATTGCTCTTTGCCCAGGGGCCTGCCGCTGCCAACCCCAAAGATGGGGTCTCGAGCACCCTGAATCTTCTGCCTTACGTGCTCATCTTCGTCCTCTGGGGCTATTTCCTCCTGATTCGGCCCCCACAGCAGTTAGAAAAGAAACGACGGCAGATGATCGCCTCGCTGAAGAAGAACGACAAGATCATCACGACCGGTGGGCTCTACGCCACCGTCTCCTCGATTGACCCCGACCAAGATCGGATCGTCTTGCGCGTCGATGACGATCGTGGAGTCAAGCTGACCTTCAGCAAGTCGGTCGTGGGACGTCTGATTGAGCCCACGACCGAGAAATCCGCGGATTCCGCCTGAGAGACATTCTCCTCGATTTCGACCGACGGTCGGTACGCAGCCCAACGTTCGAAGAATGGCCGGTCGTCTCGGCCGATGCGGAATGCCTCTCATTTTAATCTTCGAAACGACCTTGCCTTTAGCCGTTAGGAATTCGCAATGTTAGCGATCGGCTACGTCATCGCCGCCTCTCTGTTTCTCAGCGTCCTCTATGCCTTGTACGGCTTGGCCGTGGGGCATAAGCTCCACCTCAAGATTGGCGTGATCGCGAGCTTTACGTTCGCGGGCTTGCTGGCGATGTGGCCGCCATCGGAAAAGTTGAAGCTGGGAATCGACCTCTCCGGCGGAACGATCCTCGTCTACGAAGCCGTCAAAGAGAATTTGACGTCCAACTTCAACATGGACGAGTTGATCTCGGCGCTCAAGCATCGCGTCGATCCCCAGGGGGTCAAAGAAATCCCGATCCGCAAGATCGGCAGCAATCGGCTGGAAATCATCCTCCCCGCCGATGAGGACGTCGATGAGGTGAAACGGTTGCTGACCGACGTCGGCGCGCTCGAGTTCCGGATCCTCGCGAATCGGAAACACGATCAGGCCGCCACCGAACGGGCACTCGGCCCCAATGGTCGGACCCGGCCGCCCGCCCGGTTCAAATGGGCGCGGTTGGGCGAGGTGGCCACGGGAACCAATCCCACCTTCACCGACACGACGATCACCGATGTTAGCCAAGACTGGAAGAAGAACCGGTACGCCGGGATCGAAATCGTACTGACCGGCAAGGACGCGTCCGGCAACGAACAAACGGTTCCGGTCAAGATCGACCGCAACACGTCCAACGAGATCTACTTGGCCAACCCACACGGCCTGCGTTCGATCTCCGCATATCGCATTGATTATAACCCGAGCAGCATCCAAGCCGGCGATCCGAACAGTCCCCGCCCCGCCGACCCGATCATTCGCGAGGACCGAATCGGGCCCGGACTCATCGAACGATCGATCCTCGTCAACATCGATCGTCAGGATGTGACCGGCCGCTATCTGTCCCGCGCCTATGCCACCCAGGACGAACGACTCCAGCCCGCCGTCGGGTTCGTCTTCAAGCGCGAAGGGGCGAGAAAGTTCGGCCAGTTGACTCGGGAGCACCTCCCCGAGGAAGGGGACGCGTTCAAGTATCAACTGGCGATTCTCCTCGACAACCTGGTTATGTCGGCCCCCTCGATCAACTCCGAGATCCGCGAGTCAGGGATCATCGAAGGCGGAGGACAAGGGTTCCGACCCAAGGAAGTCGACTACCTGATCCGGATCCTCCAGGAAGGCAGCCTGCCGGCGAGCCTGAACCCCAACCCGCTC
Organism: Singulisphaera sp. GP187; assembly: GCF_900129635.1. Lineage (GTDB taxonomy): Bacteria > Planctomycetota > Planctomycetia > Isosphaerales > Isosphaeraceae > Singulisphaera. The sequence continues at coordinate 1,942,861 of NZ_FSRB01000001.1, forward strand.
CAAGAGGAGAAGGTGGGACCGACCTTGGGTGAGGATACGATCGCCAAGGGGGTTCGCGCCCTCTGGGTTTCGATGCTGGTTGTGCCGATCTTCATGGTCGTGTACTACCGGTTCGCCGGTGTGGTCGCTGTCTTCGCGCTCGTTCTCAACATGATCTTGTTAATTGGCTCGATGGCCTTCATGCAGTCGACGTTCTCGTTGCCGGGTCTCGCCGGCCTCGCGTTGACGATCGGTATGGCGGTCGATGCCAACGTGCTCGTGTTCGAGCGCATGCGTGAGGAAAAGGAGCGTGGAGCCAGTCTGGCCCAGCAGATCCGCAACGGCTTCAACCGCGCCTGGGTGACGATCTTCGACTCGCACGTGACCAACTTGCTCTCGAGCCTCGTGCTCTGGATCGTTGGTACGGAAGAGGTGAAGGGCTTTGCCTTGACGATGATCATCGGCATGCTCTGGAACCTGTTCACGGCGGTCTTCGTCTCGCGCGTCATCTTCGAGATCTTCTACCAGCAAGGTTGGATCAAGAAGCTGACCATGATGAAGCTGATGGACAAGTCGAACTTCGACTTCATCAGCCCGCGCCACTATTGCATGGCGGTGTCCACAATCCTGATCGTCCTCGGCCTGGGCGCGACCTTTCTCCGCGGTCAGAGCATGTACAACATCGACTTCACGGGCGGTACCCTGGTTACGATCCGCCTCAACGAAGAGGATCCCGACGTCAAGTCGCTTTCCGATTCGGCTCGGTCGAACTTCGTCCGCGAAAAAGCCGGCGTGCTGCCCGACGTGACGGTGGAAAGCTTGAAGGTCGGCCAAGCCAAGACGTTCAATCGATTCAACATCCGTACCACCGAGCAGAACCCGAATCACGTCAAGGACACGATCCTCAAGGCGTTCGGCAAGAGTCTCGAGCGGGTGACGATGACCTTTGGCCCGAGCAAGCCGATTGTCGCGGCGGCGGCTCCGGCTCCGGCTCCGACCGACGCGTCGAAGACGGCGGTTGTCGACCGGTTTGCCGACGGTAGGCAGTACGAGCTCAAGTTCAATACGATTACGTTCAACGGCTCACTCCCGCCTGCCCAGGTTGTGTCCACGATCTTCGCCAATGATGTTCTGGCCAAGGACAAGATCGCGAACCCGACATCGCGGTTCGAAATCCTCGGGGCCAAGCGTGGCGAGGATCCCAAGACGATGATCCTTCGCACGGATCTTGAACCCGACGTGGCGGAGAAGGAACTCAAAACGCTGGCCGCCGCACTTCAGGACAACCGTGACATGCTCTTCGAGCGGATCACGAACTTCGGAGGGACGGTGGCCAGCGAGACGCGTACCCTGGCCTTGATCGCCACGGTCGCCAGTTGGTTGATCATCATCGCCTACCTCTGGTTCCGGTTTAAGTCGCTGATCTACGGGCTCGCAGCGGTGCTCGCGGTCGTTCACGACGTGTTGTTCACCTTGGGGGCCGTGGCCGCGAGCTACTGGGTCGCCCAGATTCCAGGCGTTCGCGAGTATCTCCTCATCGAACCGTTCAAGATCGACCTGCCGATGATCGCGGCGTTCTTGACCTTGATCGGGTTCTCGGTCAACGACACGATCGTCATCTTCGACCGGATCCGTGAGTTGAAGGGGAAGACTCCGCACCTGACGATGAAGATGCTCAACGACGCCATCAACCAGACGTTGAGCCGGACGATTCTCACGTCGTTCACCGCCTGGCTCGTCGTGTTCATCCTCTACATCATGGGTGGCGAAGGCCTGCATGGATTCGCCTTTGCCTTGGTCGTCGGCTTCCTGAGCGGTACCTACAGCACGATCTACATCGCCAGCCCGATCCTGATCGACTGGATCGGTAGCCATCCCGACGCGGCCAAGTCCGACAAGGAGTTTGCCGCAACTCGTTGATCGGACGACGGACCGGAGCGAGAAGCAAGGGGCGGTCGGCTCTGCCACCAAGGCAGGCGCCGGCCGCCCTTTTTTCTTTCGTTGCTCGCGCGTTCCGTCCTGGTCAAGACGTGGAGGTCCGCAACCCGAGCCCGGGTGAGGAGCACGCAGCAAACCAGGGCTACGTGATAAGGAAGACGCCGGACGAGTCTTCAGGACAGATCGTCCCGAAGCACTTGGCCACCGTAGAGCAGCCTGATTCCCTGGTCGGTGCCAAGCCGCAAGGCCCCCGACGGGTCGATCCCACGCCCGATCCCCTGGAGGATCTGGGGGCCGAGGTCGAGCCGAATCGGTCGATCACGGAGGGCGTCGAGTTGATCCCAGCGCGCGGCGAGCCCAGGATCATCCTCGGCGAGCCGGCTGATTGAGGTTTCGAAGTGCGCGATGACCCTTGCCAGCAGGCGATCACGAACATCCGCGGGGGTGGAGACATGACCGGATGTCTGCTGCATGAGCGACGTCGCCATCCGGCGGATCTCGAGCGGGGCCGCATCCAACTGAGTTGAGACGTTGATCCCGATCCCAATCAGCAGCCGGCCCCCATGGGGGGTCTCAACCCGTTCGGGAAGGATGCCGGCGATCTTGAGGCCCTTGACTTCGACGTCGTTGGGCCAGCGGAGCCTGATCGTTTCTCGTGGGATCCAGTGCGCAAGCGCGTCGATCAAGGCCACGGCCGTGGCAAGCGCCACTCGGGGTTCGTGCTCGGTGCGGAGGCCGTGAGCGATCGGGTCGATCCCGATCGTAAACGTCAGGCTGCCTTGGTCAGACCACCACGTGTGATTGCCCCGGCCTCGGCCGCGCGTTTGGCGCTCGGCCGAGACGAGAACCGGGCAATCACCGAGGCCGTTCACGACGACCTGCCTGGCGAGGTCGTTGGTGGATTCAACGACCCCCTTGTCCATCCAGGTCTTGATGAAATGGCCATTCATGTCAATGTCGGAGAACCAGAGGGCCGCCCCCGTCCTTACTGGCTGGTCAGCTTGATGAGCAGTTCACCGGTCTTGACCTGCTGGCCAACCGCCGCAAGCACCTCGCCGACCCTTCCCGGTCGTTCGGCATAGAGGGTTGTTTCCATCTTCATCGCTTCGATCGACAGCAGCTTTTGCCCCTTGCGAACGGCATCGCCGGCACTGACGGCGACTCCGACGACCAGGCCGGGCAGGGGAGAACCGATCTGGTTCGGGTCGTTGGGGTCGGCCTTGGGAGTTTCCCGAACGGTGGACGCCAGCGAGCGATCGGCCACTTCGACTTCGCGGGGTTGGCCGTTGAGTTCGAAGAAGACGGTTCGCTTGCCGTCGCTGTGCGGTTCGCCCACGGCGAGCAGCTTGACGATCAGCGTCTTGCCCGGTTCAATCTCGACTAGGTGCTCCGCGGCGGGGTCGGGCCCGTAGAAGAAAATCGGGGTTGGGAGCATCGACGTATCGGCGTATGACCGTTCGTGAGCCGCCAACTCGGGGAAGACCCGTGGGTAGAGAATCAGGCTGAGCGCATCCCGGTCGTTGGCGGGCCGCCCGAGCAACTCAGTCGCCTTCGCCCGCGCCGCGTCGAGGTCGGCGGGAGGCATGCCGGCTCCGGGCCGCTCGGTGATCGCGGGCCGTCCCTTGAGGACGCGCTCTTGGAGCGCGGGAGGAAAGCCGCCAGGGGGCTGACCGAGCCGGCCTTCGAAGAGTTCGACCACGCTCTCGGGGAAGGCAAGTTCGCGCTCGGGATCGAGCGTGTCGGCAGGAGTCAGGTTGTTCGCGACGAGGAAGAGGGCCATGTCCCCCACGACTTTGGAAGTGGGCGTGACCTTGACGATGTCACCGAAGAGAATGTTGACATCGGAATAAGCTTTGCAGACCTGGGGCCACCGCGATGCCAGGCCAAGTGCCTTGGCCTGCTGGAACAGATTCGTATACTGCCCCCCCGGCATCTCATAGGCGTACACTTCGGCCGATGAGGACCGGAGCTCGGTCTCAAAAGCCGTGTACAAGGCCCGAACCTGTTCCCAGTATTGGCTCACTTCGATCAGGGCCGCGGAATCGACCTCGGTTTCCCGGGGAGAGAACTTCATCGCCTCGACGATGGCATTGAGGCTGGGCTGCGAGGTCAGTCCCGACATCGAGGCCACCGCGCCGTCGGCGATGTCGAGCCCCACCTCGGCCCCCTTCAAGACACTGGCCGCCTGCGCACCACCGATGTCGTGGGTGTGGAAGTGGATCGGCAGACCGACCTCTTCGCGGAGCGCCTTCACCAATCGCTCAGCGGCAAGCGGCTTGCAGAGCCCGGACATGTCCTTGATCGCGATCAGGTTGGCCCCGCGCTTCTCCAACTCCTTCGCCATCCGGACGTAATAGCCCAGGTCGTACTTCGGTCGTTTCGGATCGAGGATATCCCCGGTATAGCAGATCGAGGCCTCACACAAGGCCCCGGCCTCGCGCACCGCCTCGAGCGCGACCTCCATGTTGGGGATCCAGTTCAGCGCGTCGAACACGCGGAAGAGATCGATCCCGCCGGCCGCCGCCTCCTTGACGAAGCTGCGCACCACGTTGTCGGGATAGCTGGTGTAGCCCACCGCGTTTGACCCGCGCAACAGCATCTGGAAGAGAATGTTCGGGATCCGTTCCCGGAGCTGAATCAACCGCTCCCACGGATCTTCCTTGAGGAACCGCATCGACGTATCAAACGTGGCGCCTCCCCACATCTCGATCGAGAACATTTTCGGGCAGATCCGGGCATAGGCATCGGCCACGCGAAGCATGTCGCGGGTGCGGACTCGGGTCGCCAAGAGCGACTGGTGGGCGTCACGGAACGTGGTGTCGGTCAGCAAGAGCGGCGTCTGATCGCGGATCCAGCGCGAGAAGGCCTCGGGCCCCAGCTTCTTGAACAACTGACGCGACCCCTCCGGCGGAGCGGAGACGTGGTCGTGAGCCGGGGGAGCCGGCTCGGCCTGGTTGACAAAATTGGCCGGCCGAGTGACCCCGGGGAACCCGTTGACCGTCACCTCGGCGGCGAAGGTCAGAAGCTTGGTCGCGCGGTCCTGGCGGATCGGAAACCGGAAAAGCTCTGGCGTCTCATCAATGAATCGGGTCGTGCACCGCCCATTGAGAAAGGCGGGATGGTCGATGACGTTGAGCAGGAACGGGATGTTCGTCTTCACGCCTCGGACGCGAAACTCCTGAAGCGCTCGCTCCATCCGCTTGACCGCGTCGATAAAGCGCCGGCCACTGGCCGAAACCTTGACGAGCAGCGAGTCATAAAACGGAGTGACGATGCCCCCGGTGATGCCAGGGCCGCCATCGAGCCGGAGCCCAAGGCCGCCGGCCGATCGATAGTGGGTGATCCGGCCGTAATCGGGCGTAAACTTGTTCACCGGATCTTCGGTGGTGATCCGGCACTGGAAGGCATAGCCAAGCGTCTGGATCGAGTCCTGGCCCTCGATTCCAATCTCGGGGTCGGAGAGCTCCGAACCTTGTGCGATCAGAATCTGGCTCTTGACCAGGTCAATCCCGGTCACGATCTCGGTGACGGTGTGCTCGACCTGAATTCGAGGGTTGACCTCGATGAAATAGAACGTGCCCGTCTCGTCGTCGACCAAGAATTCGACGGTCCCGGCATTATCGTAGCGAACGTAGCGACCGATTTTGATGGCCGCGTCGCAGATCGCCAGACGAAGTTCGGGATCGAGGTTGTACGCCGGCGCGATCTCGATGACCTTTTGATGCCTGCGCTGAACCGAGCAATCGCGTTCGTAAAGATGAACCAGATTCCCGTGCTGATCGCCCAGGAGCTGAACCTCGATATGCTTGGCCTTGCGAATGAACTTCTCGAGGAAGACATCCGGAACGCCAAAGGCAGTGGCCGCCTCGCGACTGGCTTGCTCGATCGCGGAATCGAGCGCATCGGCCGACTCGACCACGCGCATCCCGCGGCCGCCTCCGCCCATCGACGCCTTGACGATGACGGGATAGCCGAGCTTATTCGCAATCGCGTGCGCCTCGGGGCCCGGAACGAGCGGCTCCTCGCTGCCCAACAAGACAGGAACGCCCGCGGCCTTGGCCAGGGAGCGGGCGGCGACTTTGTCGCCCAGCTTGTCCAGCAGTTCATCGCGCGGCCCGATGAACGCGATGCCGGCGGCCGCGCAGGCCCGGGCGAAATCCGCATTCTCGGAGAGAAAGCCGTAGCCGGGGTGGATTGCATCCACCCCTTTTTCCCGGGCCAAGGCGATGATCGCCTCGATGTTCAGATAACTTCGGATCGGTTCGCCCGCGTTGCCGACCTGATAGGCCTCGTCCGCCTTGAGCCGATGCACCGCGAACCGGTCTTCGTGCGAATAAATGGCCACGGTGCGAATGCCGAGCTCGTGCGCCGACCGGAAGACCCGGATCGCGATCTCACCTCGGTTGGCCACCAGGAGCTTGCGAATCTCGGACATCGCACCATCCCAAGCAAAAAAAACAAAGAAGAATCGGTCCCCATCACGAACGGAGAGGACAAGGATAACAGATTGGACCGGGAACTTGAAATTCTATCCGTCGAGGGGAAGGGCGACTCGGAACGAATCACCCCCCAATGGCTTGCATAACCGATCCATCACGACCCGGAAGCCGAATCTCAACCGGGCGTTTTATTCCGAGTCCCTTGGTCGACTTTCCCCTAATCAAAAGTCTCGGGATCAGAGGGGGGAGTTGCGCCTGGTCGAGTTTTTCCCCACGGCCGGGCGCCGTCAAGGCGAGCGGGTTCGGTCACGAATCCTCGGCTTCAACCGGATTTTCCAAGGTACCGATCCCGGAAATCGTCGCTCGAAGTGTATCACCCGGCTGAAGGTAGCTGTTCGTTGCGGAGCCGACCCCTGAGGGGGTGCCCGTCGAGATGATGTCGCCCGGCTCAAGGGTCACGAACCGCGAGAGGAAGGAAACGATCGCCGCGACCGAGAAGATCATTTTTGCCGTCGAGGAATCCTGCTTGATGACGTCGTTGACGGAGAGCTGAATGGTCAAGGCTTGCGGATCCGCGACGGCGTCGGACGTGAGGATACAGGGACCGACCGGGCAGAACGTGTCGTGCCACTTGCCGTGCTGCCAGTCGAAGAAGCGATCGCGTTCACGCGGTTTCCGCTGGGGGTTCGGCGTGAACTTCCGATCGCTGATATCGTTGACCACCGTGTAGCCCGCGACATAGTCGAGGGCATCGGCCTCGTCGACATCCCGGCACCGCCGTCCCACAATAACGCCCAACTCACACTCCCAATCGATGTGGTCGGGAGAAATTCGGGGAATGACGACCGGATCACCAGGGTTCGTCAACGTCGTCGTCGGTGGCTTCATGAAGACGTAGGGAAACGTCTCTTCGCGCTCGACGCTCAGTCCGCCACGTTCGACGATATGCTCGGCGTAATTCCCCGCGAGCAGAAGGATTTTGCTGGGTGCCCCGATCGGCACCAAAAGCTCGACGTCCTGAATCGGGATCGCCAGCTCACTCAGCGCCACCGGGTCGAGCTCATCCACCCAGGCCCCGAGGTCGCGGATCACGTGAAAATAGACGCCGGCCGGAGGCAGAAGATCGAGGAGGTCGTCCGTCGACGGCAGCAGGAGTTCGACCCCTTTGTCGTCGGAATAGGCCTCGGCCGCCTGGTCGATGGGAATCACGCAGTCGTCGGCGTAAAAACCGGTGAGAACGATCTCATCAAGGGAAAATCGGCAGAGTCGCATACGGGAACCTCCTGTCCAGGGTGGGAACTCGTCGCGTTACGTCCCCGCTCGGCCCTTGCGTTCGAGGCCGATTACGATACCCCGTTCCCAGGTGAACAACAACAGACCGATCCCGATTTTCTCGCAGGAGAAGCCGCCCGACCGGTGTCGACCCGGTCTTCCCCAAGGAACCGATAGTTGCCGGAAAGGGCCACAGCCTGGCCTCCCCGCCCATCGGACGCGTCAACTGTCTAAAGTCCGCTGCGAAAGAAGCTGGTATCTCCGTCCTTGACGACGTACTCCTTGCCCTCGAGTCGTTGCAAATTCTTTGGGTGTAACTACCCGCTCCGGCACTCTGGCCATTGCCGAAGATGATTTCTCTGAAACAGTTTAGGGATTTGCATGAAGGCGAAGGGGAGCTCGAAATGGCTCTCTCGATGCGGTATATTCCAGGAAGGTCAACATATCCAGGGACATTACGCATCGAAGAGAAGCCACCTCCATGCTCGCCCACGTCGCCACCGCCGTCAAGTACCCGCCATTGCACCTCCCCGAGCAAATCGCCATCGACCACGCGCTCGATCTTTTCTGGGTCATGGTGGAACGCCTCAAGGTCGCGGCCCAACACCAAGAGCCGATTCATCACGTCGAAGACACCGTCTTTCGCCAACTTCTGGTGATGGGACGGGCCTTGCTCCAGGCGTTTCTGGCGGCGTCCGGCGACGGTGACGTCGGACCCACTCTGAATCTCCTCGGCGCCGGGCCGGCTGAACCGCCCCAGGTCCTGCCCAGGATTGAGGAACCCCGCTCGCGTCCCTATCTCTCGATCTTCGGCGAGATCGCCATCACTCGGATCTGCTATGGCCACGACCGCGTGGAAGCCGCTCCCCTTGATGCCCGACTGCATTTGCCCTGGCGGCAGTACTCGTACCTGTTTCAGCAATGGCTCGGGGAGTTCGTGGTCGACGAGGCGCATGCCGAGGCGATCGCGAAACTCCAGACCATTCTCGGGCTGGGGGTTTCGGTGAAAGCGTCCGAAGACCTCAACCGCGAACAGGCCGCCGATGTCGAGCCGTTCCAGGACCATATGCCGACACCCGAGCCGACCGATGAGGGAGCGATTCTTGTGGTGACGGCCGACTGCAAAGGGATACCTCTGGTGCGTTCGGCGTTGGGACCCGCCGCGGCGCCGCCCTTGCCGGCGGCGAGAAACCATCGCCGAGGCAAGGGGGAGAAGGCCAACAAGAAGCGAATGGCGGCGGTGGGAGCGGTCTACACGATCGATCCTTTCGTGCGCACCGCTGATGAAGTAATCGACGAGGTGGTGAGAAAGCAGGCGGCGAACCGTCGCCCGTGCCCATGCACCAAGCGGGTCCGCGTGGACCTGTTGTTGGGCAAGGTGTCGCTGTTCCTTTGGTTGGCCGACGAGGTCATCAACCGCAACCCCCAGGGGATCAAGCCGGTGGTCTTCTTGTCGGATGGTGAGCTGGCGCTCCACGATCGCCAGGAGGAGTACTTGCCAGAAAACTCGACCTGTATTCTGGACTTGTTTCATGTGATGGAATATTTGTGGAAGGCGGCCTGGTGCTTCTTCAACGAGACGTCTCAGAAGTCGGAAGCCAAGCAGTGGGTGGAGAAGCATCTCCGAATGCTGTTGGAAGGAAAAGTCCGGTACGTGATCAGCGGATTGCGTCAGATGAGGACCAAACGGGAGTTGAAAGGGGCGAGTCGCAAGACGATTCAACAAGTGACCGGCTACTTCGAGAAGAACCGCGATCGGATGAAGTACGACGAATACCTTGCGCACGGTTTGCCGATTGGCAGCGGAGTGGTGGAAGGAGCGTGCCGGCACTTGGTGAAGGACCGGCTGGAACGCACGGGCATGCGTTGGCGTCCCGAAGGGGCGCAAGCGATGCTCGATCTCCGGGCGATTTCCCTCAACGGAGAATGGGCCCCATTCTGGGCATTTCATATTGAACAAGAGGACGAGCGACTATATGGGGTATTTCGGAAGGCTGGGTGAAGCCAATCCGATAGTTACACCCAAATTCTTTGCCTTGACTTCCTTCATGGTTCCGAGCCGAGCCAAGTCGTCGAACGCCGTCACCTCCGCGCGGATGAACCCCTTGGCCAAGTCGGTATGGATCTTTCCCGCGGCATCGACCGCGGACCCGCCGCGTTCGAGGTTCCAGCCACGAACATCGGGTTCTCCGGCCGTGAAGGTCGCGAGGCCTAACGAATGGCCCAGAGCTCCCGTTTTTTCCCTCTTATGAACTTTGACGCTCAAAATCGGTAAAATCGCTTCTGTAGCTCCTGCTTCGCATGCATACACTCTGGCTTCGGAGCCGACCATGGCCCGCCGGCCCCTGTCCTTGACCGAGGACCAACGTCAGCAACTTCTCCAGTTGCGTGACCACGATGACCGCCCCTATGTCCGCGAACGCGGCGCCGCGCTGCTGAAAATCGCCGCCGGTCACTCGCCTCATCGCGTGGCCAAGCAGGGACTGCTCAAGCCGCGCGACCCCGACACCGTCTACGCCTGGCTCGACCGGTACCAAGCGTCCGGGGTCCAAGGTCTGATCGATCACCCTCAGGGCGGCTCTCACGGGAGGCATCTTTAGCGTCGCCGAGCCGCTCATCGAACGCCTGCGCCAGGGACCCGGCGAGGAGGCCCGGCAGGAGATCGACACCACGGGGACCGCCCCACCGCCGAGCCGCTGGACCCTGCGGACCATCCGGGCCAGCTTCGCGCCGTTCCAGGGCATGACGCTCGGCGGCGTCTGGCGGGCCCTGGACCGGTGTCGGGTCGGGCTCCGCTCGGGGGTCGTGCAACAATACAGCCCCGATCCCGACTACGTCGCGAAACAAAATCATCTTTCCAAGTGCATGAGTAAAGCCGCCGCGGCACCGGGCCGGGTCACCCTGGTCTTCCTCGACGAGATGGGCTACTCCCGCTGGCCCGAGCCGGCGTGCGACTGGACGTCCCACGCCCCCGACGTCCCGCCCCTGGCGGACCGCCTCCGCAGCCCGAACCGGCTTTGGCGGATCATCGGCGCGATGAACGCCCTGACGGGTCGGGTGGACTTCCTGGAGGACTACATCGTGGGACGGGCCAAGGTCATCAAGTTCTATGAACAATTGAGTCTAGCCTATCCTGATGCGGAGCGGCTCCTGGTCGTGCAGGACAACTGGTCGATCCACCGCCACGACGACGTCATGGCGGCGCTGGCGAGGTGGCCGCGGATCGAGCCGGTCTGGCTCCCGACCTACGCGCCTTGGCTGAACCCGATCGAGAAGCTGCGGCGGTGGCTCCGCCAGGACGTGCTGAAACTGCACCGCCTGGCGGGGGATTGGGCGAACCTGCGGGGCCGGGTCAATCAGTTCCTGGGCCAATTCGCCACGGGGTCGCACGCCCTGCTCCAGTACGTGGGGCTTTTGGGCCAGGGAAAGTTGGCCCAGGCCCTTCGAAGTCCGCCTTAATTACCGATTCTGAGCGTCAGAATTCATTAGGTGCCTGGCTACCGACTCGTGCGCCTTTCACGAATCATCGGTTCCTGGAACCTTTTCCGCCTGATCGTCGGGGCCGGACCTGGCCGGCCGGGCAAAAAGTGGGGTCGCGACGGATGATCTTAGGATCGCTCCCACCTCCGAAGAAACTCTCGGGCAGCAGACCCGAGACCCATTCGGCGATGAATTGGGCGAGTGGAATGTAGTACTGCTGATATTCCCATCCGCCTCGCCAATTGTAATGGACAAGCGTCCAGTCATCTGGCTCTCCACGCGTCAGCCAAAAAAGGTCGTCGCCGTTGCTATCCCGGGCCACGGGCAGCAGCCCGCCCCTCTCTGGGTAGGCGGGGAACGGGCGCTTCACAGCAATTTGGAATCCCGGCCCTTCCCGATAGTGTTCAAGAATCGGGTCGACCTGGGACAGGAGGTTCCCGCTCTCCGAGGATGAGAACGGGTTCAAGACACCGAGAAGGTCGCAAAAATCTCCCGACCCGTAGGTATTGATCAACCATTTGTAATCGCCCGGCAAGACCGTGCCCAATTGCGCCTCGACCTCATCCCATTGCTCAGGCGACCCCGCGTTGACTGGGCAAGCGGGAGGAGGTGCCTCCGCGAGCAGCCTCAATTGGTAATCGTTCATCGAGCTTCCTCCATCCGCCCTAACACTTTCCGCATCACTCTGTCGCCTCTCATCCGTCATAGAATCGGTTGACGCCTCGGATTCCCCCGAGACATGTCTCCCCCAACTCCAGACCCGCAGCGACTCAACGAGCGGGGACAAACAGCCAGAGCGGGGACAAACAGCCATGCACTTCAATTGGGACGCTTGGGAGGTTCAGCAAAGATGGATGCCCAGTCGCGAGACTTGACGAATCACCCAAACCTCCCCTTTTTCCTCTTTAGGTGCCTGGCTACCGACTCGTGCGCCTTTCTGTACCGTCATATTCCTCGATCGAGGCAATGGCCTATACCCTCGTTTCGATCCTCACCAACTCGATCTTTCCGTTCGACTCCGCCAGCCTACTGAAGCCGCCTTGTTCCGAGCAGCACCACTGCTCAACCGCCGACACGAGTCCCGAAAACCGTGGCGCGGCGACGAGCAGGCCGAAGTCTCCGTCAGGGGTGAGCGGGACACTACCTCTTCGACCTCTTTAGGTGCCTGGCTACCGACTCCCTGGAGGAGGACTCAGCCGAGAGAGTGTCACGGTGTCGTCGTCGGAGTGTAGGCGCAGGTCGTCCCGGTAACCACGACTGTGCCGGTCTCGGTGGTGAAGAGGGGGAGGCGATTCCGCAGGTTCAGGTCGTGATCGCCCACGACCCTGCGCCTGGAATCCAAATCGCATGGCTGGTCACCCGGTTGACGGGCATGATCGCCGGGCCGACCAACCGGGTGCAGGTCGGTCCGGCGTCATCGCCCGGAACAGAATCACCCAGACCCCCTGGCTTAAGTCAAGATTTAGCAACGGCCCCTTTGATTTCGAGGTCAAGATATCAGAAGCTGACGTTCACCCTTTCTCTCCTCGACTCCGTCGGTTCCTGACCGGTGGCGATTCAACATCCAAATACAACGGCGTCGATCGGGAACCACTTGGGGTTGAACTGTTCGAGCAACCGGATCAGCAGGGGATGCAACCCCGCCATCGGCACCCTTCATGTCCGCGTTGAAACGGACCAGGTCGGTCGAGTGGTCGACCGAGATCTCCGAGTAACCTCTGAGGCCCCCATCGCCCAGACCGCCGTATCGTCCCACGACGAGATAACTGGGAAGCAGTTCGGACAACATCGCGAAGACCCCGTCGGGGGGGCTTGGTGGCGAAATAGATCGTCGTCTGGAGACGATCCCACGCGTACTCCCACCGGAAGCCGGGGGTGTTCAAGACCCGGAAGCGGCCCGAACGGAACAAGAGATCGGGTTGCGATCCGAGAGGGGGGCCGCCATCCGGGGGCTCCGCCGAGGCCACCGGGTCGGGTGACACGGTCAGGGTAATCGGCTGGCCGGCGGGGAACCCGAGCGTCTTCACCTCGAAGTCGCTCGACGCCTTCTTGCCGACGGCCACCCCCTGGACCATGCGGGACTCGCGACCGAAGTTCAATATGCTCAGGATCAACCAGTTCAAGGTCGCCGATCCTGACCGGCTCAGATCGACATGGAACTCGGCGCCCAGGCCGTCGAACGTGACGCGGTCTCCGGCGAGGGCGGCGGGTCCGTCCCCGAGTATGCCGCGGTCGGCCACGCTCTCGGCCCAGGAAAGGAGTTCCCGCGCGAAGGCCCGCCGCGTGTCGCGCACGACGCGTCGAGCGAACATGACAAGGATCCGGAGACGGTCCACCCGGAGAGGCGTCGCATGCGGGAAGAGAGGGTCGATGACCCAGACTTTGACTCCCGGTTGGGGGAGCCTCTGCTGGTAGGCGTCGTCGAGGACCACAGTCACGCGACACGGGGGAAAGGGGGGTTGGCTGTCGAAGTCGGGGTTCTCGTGGGAAAAGAGGCTCGGGACCCCGGCCCCTTGGAGGATCTCGTCCAATTCGTAGTGGCCGAGCCCGCCGACAATCGGCATCTCGAGGGCGCCGTCGGGATACTCGGCGAAGGTGCCCCAGCGGCCTTCGACGTCGACCGGAGGCGGCAACTCCGGCACCCGTGCCAAGGCCTCGGCGACCGGCTGTGTCAGGATTACATACTATCTTAAAAGAGTTTAATCCAGAACGGGGCGGCGATACAGTAGAATTAGGTGCCTGGCTACCGATTCATACCCCAAACCTTCAAAAGACGGTGTGTAATGTGAGTATTTAGGTGGGGACATCGCTTGACGAATGTGTCGTTTCGTACTTCGCTTTGATGAGCTCGAAATACGGGAGCCCGAAGTTCAGAAACATGTCGACTGCTTCGTCAACGTAGTAGTAGGCTTTGAGAGCGTCGCTATTATCCACGATCTCGCTCACGTCGGGATGGCGCGCGACCCAGTCGGAAACCTTCTCGGTCTCAGGCGTGTACCTGACCTTCCAAGGGGTCGCGTTGCGGGTCCAGAGCAAGCTGAGATCCACCGTCAGTCCGTCCTTGTTCGGTTCGTCGTTCGGCGCGCCAGGGGTCGCGAAGATTGGTGGCCTGTCCGTTGTCATCCAGGTAATCATCAGCGAAAAGCGATCCTCTTTTCCATAAACTTGAAGTGTCACATAGAAATGCAGCTTAGAATCTTGCCTATGATAACATTCCAGATCATCGTGACCTCCGCCGAAGGACGCGGGGCGGAATTGGGGAACCAACCGGTCCATCCGCTCTCGGAATCTTCGGCGCACCAGGGCCTCTCTTTCCTTTCGCATGTGGACTCATCCTTTCGGCTTGGTGAGATGAGGTCGCCCCGCAAAGAGTGGGGATGGTCAGACGATCCCGGCGCATCAGCCGAGCCTTAGCATTAGCGAGATCCAATTGTACAGTCCAGAAACGCCGTGCACAAACTGAATCCGATTAAAAGCATCCGGGCCTAGGGCAGTGTAAAGTGCATTCAAGGTCGGCAGGCTCGGAGCTTTCAGTGACCAGACCACGAACTGATCGGCTTTGACGACGCCTTGCTCTATCGCGTCAACGCCACGCTGGAACTGTTGCACAACGCGAGGGAAAAAGCTACTCGTGTAATCGATGGTCGATTTGATCTCGACTAAATAGTTGCGGTTACCGATCTGGACAAGCCGGTCGATGGTCCCTTTGGCGAATGTCACGACATTCGTCTTCAAGATTTCTACGCCGTTGCCAAACATCCCGATGACGCGGTCCGCCAGACGTTCGATTAGGGCACCAACTCGGTTGAACGCATTTGTTGCAGCCGCAAGGCCGCTTGCGATCAATCGCCCTTGCGTACGAAGAATGTTTGCTCCACGGACCGTCAAGATCGCAAGTTGCCCCTGGATTCCGGTTACCTCGACTTCTTCGGCGGAATCCGTGTTCCCGGAAGGATCGACCCGGTCGACTGGATCGTCGCTGGCGTAAACGTATCTCTGAAGCGTCAAAGGATGGTGTGGGTCCCCGGAGACAGTATCCCTACTGAGGAATCTCCCAGCCGTCGGCGTCAAGTACCGGGCCCTCAGGTAGTACTCTCCGGTCTCATCGCCAAACTGCTGTCCGGTAAACAGATAGCTGTTGACCGTCGTGCCCGTGTGTCCAATCAGGTTTCCGAATGCATCGTAGGCATACGTGTCTGTCACGGCACCGGTGTTATTCATTAACGCCCGCGTGCTCCCCAGCCCATCCTTGACGTAGAACGACTTTGTCCCGCTCCGGTCCTGGAACAAGAGGTTCAGCCCGCGGACGTAGGTCGCCGCCAGCACCCCGCCCGGCGCGTACTCCTCCAGCACCTGGTCGTACGCCTGGTTCGGGTCGTTCAGATACGTTGTCGTCTGACCGTTGACCGTCTCCGACACCCGGTTGCCCGCGTCGTCGTAGACGTCGCTGACCTGCTGCGTGGTCGTGCCGTTGACGACGATGACGGCCGAGGTCATTCGGCCTTCCAGGTCCCAGCCGTAGGTCGTCTCGGTGCTCGTCGCGTTGTAGTTATGATCGTAGCTGGTGACGCTGTCGGTTATCGTGTTTCCCGACTTATCGTATGTAAATGTTTCGTTGTGGTAGCTGTCAGCCGCCAGGGTGCCGTAGACCCCCATCAGACGGTCGTCAGCGTCATAATAGTATGAGTAATAGTACGAGAGCTCAGGCCCCTCGGTCCCGTCGCCGCTGTCGATCATCGTGCTCCGGTTACCGGCCAGGTCGTAGGTGTAGTCATACGTCCGGTCCACGGCGGTCGGGTCATCCGTGATCGCTACCCTGGTCAAGTGGCCGTCAGCGTCGTAGGTGTAGGTCACGGTACGGCCGGAATTCTCGGACACGCCCGTGCGATTGCCGGCCTGATCGAGGGTGTAGGTGAAGCGGGCGATGACAGGCCCCGTCGCTCCCAGGGTGGTCACGATCGAGGCCAGGCGGTTGAGCGGGTCGTAGCCGCGGGTCTCGACGGTGCCGTTGGGGAAGGCGGTCGTGGCCAGGTTGTCGTTGACGTCGTAGGCGTAGGTCGTGACCAAGGCCGGCGACACGGTGGCGCCGTCGAGCTTGTCCACGGTGACGGTCTGGAGCCGGCCCTCCTGGTCATAGCCGTAGGCGATGTGGGTGTTGGCGGTGGCGACGCCGGTCTTGGCGCCGGTGGCGAGGTCGTAGGAGTAGGTGACGTCGCCCTGGGGCGAGTCGATCTCGACGAGGTCGCCGTGGACGTCGTAGTACGAGGAGGTCGTGCCGTCGTCGGGGGTCGTTACCGTGTCGTAGCGGCGGCCGTTGCCGTCATAGTTGTCGTACGTGTAGGTCACGACTTTGGTGGGCGTCCCCGTGACGAGCGCGGCCTGGTCGGTGTACTCCTTTTTCAACTCGACGCGGCCCTGGTCATCGTACGCAGAGGTGATGATGTGGCCATCGAAATCGGTCGTCGAGGCGAGTTGTCCCAGGGCATCGTAGGTCCAGGTCTCGGTCGACGAGCCATCAGGAAGGGTCTCGGAGACCTTGCGGCCGAAGGCGTCGTGGGCGAAGGTCGTCGTATGGTCCAGGGGGTCGGTCTGGGCGACGAGGTTGCCGTACGTATCGTAGGCGTAGTGGTAGTGCGGGCTGGTCGGCATGCCGGTGGAGGGGTCGGTCACCGGGGGCAGGAAGACGTCGGTCAGGTCGCCGAACGAATCATACTGGTAGGAGGTCGTGTGGCCCATGGCGTCGGTATCGGACGCTTTGCGGCCGTTGGCATCGTAAGTCGTGGACGCGGACGTGCCATCGGCGTAGGTCGTCTTGAGCAGGCGGCCGTCGCCGTCGTAGAGAAACCGCGTGGTGTGGTTCGCGGCGTCGGTCGTCGAAGCCAGTCGGCCGGCGGCGTTGTAGGCTGAGTGAGTGCTGCGGACCACCGTCTGGAGGGTGCCGGCGACGACGGCATTGACGGTATCGTCGACCTCGGTCTGCCGGCCGGCGTCGTCGTACTGGTAGTTGGTGGTATGGTTGGCGGCATCGGTGGAATGGAGGACGCGGCCCAGGCTGTCGTAGACGGTGGTGGTGGAAGAGAGTTGGACGCCGTGAGAAATGAGGACGCTGCCGACCGGCATGCCGGTCACGGGATCGTTATCGATGCCGATGACGACGTTGGTGTACCGTTGGGTGCCCTTGACGTTGCCATTATCGTCGTAGAGGGTGAGCGTGCCGTCGGCGGCGTGACCGGGCAGGTGCAAGTCGTCGGTCCAGAGGACGCGACCGCGGTCGTCGTAGACGGTCGAGCTGACCGCGAGCGGGTCTCCGAAGGACTGGAGGGCACTGGTCGGATGGGTGGTGTTGGGGTTGCTGATGGTGATGACGACGTCGTGGAACTGCTCGGTGCGGAGGACCCGGCCATCGGTGTCGTAGATCGTGTGCGTGCCCACGGACGGGTTGCCCGTGAGATGAGGATCGACGGTCCAGAGGGGGCGTCCATTGGCGTCGTAGACGATCTCGGTCTTCGTCCCATCGGCGTCGGTGGTCTGGATCAGCCGGTCCTGGGCATCGAAGACGTTCGTGGTGCGCATGTCGCGGGTGTTTGCCGCGTTGTTCGGGTCCATCCAGGTCCAGTCGCTGGTCGTCTGATTGCCGTCTGCGTCGTAGGTGAAGGTCGTGGTGGTGTTGTGGGCATCCGTGGTGGTGGCGACATCACCGTAGGCGTCGTACGTCTCGCTGGTGGTCCCATCGGGAGTGGTGGTCGACTGCAGGTTACCGT
Organism: Singulisphaera sp. GP187; assembly: GCF_900129635.1. Classification (GTDB taxonomy): domain Bacteria; phylum Planctomycetota; class Planctomycetia; order Isosphaerales; family Isosphaeraceae; genus Singulisphaera. The sequence continues at coordinate 1,960,730 of NZ_FSRB01000001.1, forward strand.
GGGCGTCGTAACTAAACGAGGTCGTCAGGCCGGCTGGGCTCGTGCTCGAGAGCAGGTTGCCCTGGCCGTCATACTGGAACAGGGTCGTACCGCCTAGCGCGTCGGTACTCGTGGCGGGCTGGCCTAACAAGTCGTAGGTGAACCGCGTGACGTGGCCCAGGGCGCCGGTCTCGCTCAGGATTTCGCCGTAGGCGTCGTAGGTGTAGGAGGTGCTGATCTGCCGGCCGTCGATCGTCTGGGCCTGGGAGGTGAGCTCGTTGCCCGTATAGGTGGCGGAGGAGGCGTTGCCCAGGGCGTCGACCGTGCCGGTGACGTTACCCTGGGAATCGAACCGCAGCGCGGTGGGCACGCTCGGCGTATTGGGATCGGTCCGGGCCGGGGTAATCACCGCGCCTAGGGTGGTCGGGTCGTAGGCCAGGGTGTTCGAGTTCCCCTGGGCGTCGGCCAGGCCGGTCAGTCGGCCGTTGGTGTAGGTCGCCTGGGCGACCGTGACGCCGAAGGCGTCGACGATGTGGTCGAGGATGTGCGCCTGGGTGACGCTGTAGACGATCTGGGTCTTGTTGTCGTTGCGGTCGGTCACCGAGGCGAGGTTGCCGCTCCCCTCGTAGCCGTAGAGGAGCTGATTGCCCCGGGGGTCGGTGATCGCGGTGATCCGGCCGGCATAGTCCCGCGTGAACGTGACGGCGCGGCCGGTAGGGCTGAAGATCCCGCCGTCCTCATAGGTCAGGACGTTGCCGTTGCGGTCGGAGACGCTCGCCAGCTTGCCGGTAGCGGCGTCCAGGGTGTAGGCCGTGCCGTCGTGGGTCGTCAGGGTGTAGGCGGCGCCGAAGAGCGAGTCGGCCGGGTTGTAGGGCGTGAGGTTGGCATCCTCGCCCGAGTAGGTGCCGTCGCCGTTGGCGATCAGCTCGGTGGCCGGCACGGTCAGGCGATCGGAGACCCCCGGGTCAGGGACGAACAGCGGGGTGGCGTAGTTTGCGAAGGCGAAATAGCCGGTGACGACCGGCTGGGGCTCGAAGGTGAATCCCTCGGGCTGCTGGCCCGGGCGGGTAAGCACGACGCGAGTCCCGAGCTGGAAGGGAGCGAGCACGCCGGCGTCGACGAGCGTGCCGTCGGCCTGGCTGACCTGGAGCTGGAAGTCCCCCTCGTTCATGGTCCAGCCGTAACCGAAGTCGCCGTCCTTGTTCGCATTGAGGGTGTCATAGGTGCGGGTGATCGTGATCGGGATGCCCGCCACCGGGATGGTCAGGTCGGTGAACGAGAGGTGCAAGTTGCCCAGCTTGAGGTTGCCGGCGACGTTCACCTCCTGGTCGACGGTGGTGGTCCGGTTGCCCGTGTTGGTGGCCTTTAGCTCGAGGACGTAGGACCCGTTGGCCAGCATCGTGGGATCGAACACTCCGAGCACGCCGTCGCTGATCGGGGTCGAGCCGCCCGAGGCGATCGGGGTGAAGGCGGTGCTCCCCAGCGGCGCCACCGAGAGCGTGTAGGACTGGAGGTTGGCATCCTGGACTGTCCCCATGACGTTGATCGGCGCGGTCACCAGCGCGTCGAGGCTCTTGCGGTAGGTCAGCGACCAGGACTCGAGCTTCGCCGTGTTGGTCGTCGAGTGGTTGGTGATCGTCAGGGTGTACGTGCCGGCGGCGACCTTGCCGTTGAACGGCGACAGGGGATTCTGGGGCTGGAACCGCCCGGTGTAGGGGGCGGTGCCGCCGGCCAATGCGACGGTGGCGGTGTCGTCCAGCACGGTGTTGGTGAAGTTCTGCCCGCCGACGCCGCTGAACAGCGTGATCGGGGCCATGCCGTTCGGTCCGGTGAGGGTGGCAACCAGGTCGGAATCGCTGGGGTCGATGAGGCTCAGGGTCACGGCGAGGTCGGCGATCTTCGCCGCGTCGTTGATCGTGATCGTCGAGGACTGCACTGACCCGGCCCCACATGCACCTCGGCGAAGGTCGGCAAGTGCGTCGTGGCGTCGGTGGCGTTGGAGGCCGCCACGGTGGAGGACTGCGCGGTGAACGAGGCCGTGGGGGCGGTGGTGACGTTCGGGTCGAACACGGTGATCGTCGCGGTCGCCGGCGGGCTCGTGGTGTTGCCGGCGGTGTCGGTCGCCGTGGCGGAGACCGTGAAGGGGCCGAGGGCGTCCAGGGTGATCGTGGCCGCGCCGTGGGCGTCGAGCGGGTACGTTGTGGTCCCATGGGTCAAGGTGCGCGCGACGACCCCGACGTTGTCGGTGGCCAGCACGACGACCGTGACCTGGGAACCGAGCGGGCCGGTGGTGCGGCTGAGCTCGATGCTGGCCTTGGGAGCTTCCAGGTCGCCGACGGCGGTCAACGCGTACGTGTGACTGGCCGTCACGCCGGCGGTGTCCTTGACGGTCACGTGGAGGGTCAGCGGCACGCCGACGTCGGCCTGGAGTGGCAACCAGGTGATCCGGCCCAGGTTGTCGATGGTCGGCGCAGCCTCGCCGGACGGGAGGCCGGTGACATCGAGCTGGTAGGTCAGCGGATCGCCATCGGGGTCCGAGGCGTGGATGTCGAACTCGTAGGGCACGCCGGCCGTCGCGGTGGGGACCGTCGCCGGGGCGATTGTCGGGCCGGAGTCGGCGGAGGCCACGAGGGTGTACGTCTCTTCAGCCAGGCCGGTGGTGTCGTCGGTGACCTGGACGGTGATGTGGTACGTCCCGGCCGGCGGGGTGCCCGAGAGCACGCCCGAGGTATCGCCGATGGTGAGCCACCCGAGGTTGTCGCCCAGGATCTGGTAGTGGAGCGGGTCGCCGTCGGGGTCGGTCGCCAGGACCGCGTCGGTGAACGGCTGGCCGGCCAGGGTCGCCTGCTTAGGCGTCCAGTTCAGGACCGGCGGACGGTTGGGGGCCGCGGCGGCGACAACGAGCGTGAACGACTGGGTGTCGGTCCCTCCCAGGCCGTCGCTGACCTCGATCGTCAGGGGGTACGAGCCGGCGACGGGGGAGGCCCACGGGAGCAGGTTGGAGGAAGGGTCGGGGAAGTCGAGTCCGACGGGGTGGCTGCCGATGAGCTTGTAGTGGATCGGGTCGCCGTCGATATCCTGGGCGCGGACCGCGTAGGTGTAGGCTTGGCCGACAGCGCCGGCGGTCTGGGCCGTGGAGAGGATCTGGGGCGGCGTATCCACGCCGCGGACGGTGATCGCGTACGCCTGGGTGGTCGACCCGCCGTAGGGGTCGCTGACGCGGACGGTGACCGGGAACGTGCCGACCTGATCGGGTGTGGGATCCCAGCGGATCGTACCCAGCCCGGGGTTGATCGACAGACCGGCCGGGGCAGTCTCCAGGCTCCAGAGCAGTACGTCGCTGTCCGGGTCGGTGGCCTGCGCATTGTACGCGTAGGAGTTGCCGATGATGTCGACCAGCGGCGGGCTCGACGTGATTTGCGGCGGGCTGTTGGTCCCGGTGGTGGTCACGGTGAGGTTGAATGTCTTGGAGACCGGCGTGGCGCGGCCGTCGCTGACGGTGACGGTGACCGGTGTGGTGCCCGGGCTGCCGGTCGCGGTGCCGGAGATCGCCCCGGTGTTCGGGTCGATCGAGAGCCAGCCGAGGCTGGTCGTCATGGAGTAATGGAGCGGGTCGCCGTCGGTGTCGGAGCCCCGGGCCGCGCCGTAGTAGGTCCGGCCGAGCGGGATCGTCGTGCGGACCGGGAGGTCGAGCGCGAGGCTGCCGTCCGGGGCCGATCCGCTGACGTTGAGCGTGACCGGCTGGTAGGCGTCGCCGCCGCGACCGTCGTCGACGATGACGGTGAAGTCGATCTCGCCGGTCTGCTGGGGCGTGAAGGTGAGCAGTCCGGTCTGGGAGTTGATCGACAGGCCGGGCGCGTCGATGTCCAGGGAGTAGTTCAAGGGGTCGTTCTCGGCGTCCTCCGCGCGGACCTGGTAGACCCAGGGGAGTAGTTTGACGGGCGGCACGCTCGGTGGCGTCGAGGTGATCGTCGGCGCCGACTCGTAGCCGGCGGCGATGACCTTGAACGCCTGCAAGGTGGCGCCGCCGTGACCGTCCTGCGCACGGAGCAGGACCCAGTAGACCCCCTTCTCGTCGGCGGTGGGCTCCCAGACGATTTCCCCCGAGACGGGGTCGACGATCATGCCGGCCGGGTGGACCGGCAGGTCGAAGCTGAGGGGCTCGCCGTCGGGGTCGGCGGCGGTGGGCTGGTAAACGATCGTGGTCTGCCCCGGGACGACCATCAGGCCGTCGGGCGGGCTGCTGGCGAAGGCGGGCTGCTGGTTGACCGTGGTGTTGGGGTCGTGGAAGCCGAAGTCGATGCCGAGCAGGAGCTGCGACGCGGCGAAGGTGAGCGTGTACGACGTCGAGCCGGCCGGCTCGGTTTCGCCCCAACCGCTCGGCGCGACAGCGACGACATGGTAGGTTCCCGGCACGGCGAGGTCAGTGAAGCGGTAGTTGCCGTCGACGTCGGTCGTCGTGGCGACTTCGCCGGCGTCGAACACGCCGTTGCCGTTGGCGTCGAGGAAGACCGTGACGCCCTTCAGGCCGGGCTCGTTCGGATAGCGTTGGCCGGTCTGGTAGTCGTCCCGGTAAACGGTGCCGCGGGCCTCGCCGGCCGCGAGGTTGTCGACCTTGAGGTTCCAGCTCTGGGGGGGGATCGAGGAGCCGCCGCGGCCGTCGGTGACGTCGACGGTGAAGGAGTAGTTGCCGGGCTGGGCGGGCCAGGTCAGCAGGCCGGTCCGGGGGTTGACCGTCACCGTGCCGGGCGCGTTGGTGGCGACGAGGCTGTAGGTCAGCGGGTCGTTGTCCGGATCGAAGGCGCGGATCTGGTACATGTACGTGTGGGCCGGATCAGGAATCAAGCCGTTGGACGTCACCAGGCCGCGACCGGCCAGGGTGATGAGCTTGCTCGAGGCGTCGGTGTCGACGATGTTGAAGCCGGCGATGGGCTGGAACGAGTTGTGCTCGATGTTTCCCGCGATGTCGGCGTTGGTCAGGCCGAGAGCCTCGCCGAACGGCGTGACCGTATTGCCGTTCTCCAATTCCCCGCCGACGCTCGCGCTGAGGACCGGGAAGGGGAGATACCCGAACTCACCGCCATTGGGAAGCATGGGGGGTTGGAACCCGGGCTCGTTGTTCTCGCTCATTGCGAACAGACCGCCGCCGAGGTTGATGAACCGCGTGATATCGGCGGTGTGGGCGTTGAGGAGATCGAGCTCCGCCTGGGTGAGCTGGCCGCCGAAGTCGCTGGCGACGACAATCGCGGAGTAGCGGGAGCCGAGCGCACCGAGGGCTGCGTTCAACGAACGGACGTCGGCCACGTCGAAGTCCTGCCCCTCGACATACCCGGCTGCCACGATCCCCTCGACGCCGACGGGCCCACCGCCGCTCTGGGGGTCGGACAGCTGGGAATCAACGAACAGGAACTTGTGGATTCCCGCGGCGACGAACGGGTTATACGCCGGGTCCATGACGTAATGGATCCCGGCCGAGATGATGTTGCGCGCGCCGGGGGGGTTCGGCCCGTAGAGGTCGTGGAAGTCGGGGTCGTGGCCGGTGAGGAAGACCGAACCGCCGATGTGCCCCTGGAAGGTCGGCGGGGGCAGCAGGAGCGACTTGTCAGGCGTGCTCACGATCACCGGCGGGTGGTTGCCCGGCTCTGGCCGGACCATCACGTGGAAGGTCTGGGTGTCGGAGCCCCCCCGGCCGTCGTCGACCTTGATCTCGACCGACTGCAAGCCGAGCTGGCTGCCGTTCGGGGTCCAGACCAGGGCGCCGCTGGCCGGGAGCATTGTCATCCCCGAGGGGCCGGTGACCAGCGAATAGGTCAGGATGTCACCGTTGATGTCGACGGCGTGCGACGGGTAGTTGTACGGGACGTTGACGAAGGCGTCGACCACCGGGGTGGTGACGAAGTGCGGGGGCACGTTCACCGCGTTGCTGACGACCGTGAGGACGTAGTTCTGCACGGCGGTGCCGCCGTGGCCGTCGAGGACTTCGATGCTGACATTGTGGTTCCCGATGTCGTTGGACCCGCCGTATAACGACCCGTCCGACGGCTCCCAGGTGACGAGCCCGGTGTTGCGATCGACCGACATCCCGCCGGGACCGGCGAGCAGTGTGTAGGTGACCGGGTCACCGTCCGGGTCGGTGGCCCGCGCGGTGTACTGGTAGGGCAGGACCGACGGCGAACCGAAGTCCGAGTTGTACTCGTACCAGTAGTGCGCGGCGGTCTCGACGACCGGGACCGATGTGAAGGACGGCGGACGGTTCACCGGCGCGAGGAAGACCAGGTCATAGGTGAAGGGCACCTGCTGGGGGTCGAAGAACGCCAACACGCCGTTGTTGGTGGTCTGGCCGGGCTCGATCGTGCGGCCGGCGACCAGCTTGCTGAAATCATAGTAGTACGTGCCGTCGGGCAGGACGCCGTCGTAGTCGCGGACACGCACCAGCGGGTTGCTGATGTGTTTCACGGCGACCAGCAGCGGCGTATGCACCGTGTAGGTGCCGACGTCCTGGGCGGCCATATCGGCGTAGAGCACCGTCGTGGCCGAGTTGTACGAGGTCCGGCCGTATTGCGGGCTGAAGCTGGCCGTCACGTCGGACAGGCTCGCGAAGTCGATCGGGCCGGCCGGCGGGTTCGTGCCGGTCTCGTGCAGCGTGACCGGGCTGCTCGCTTGACCCGAGGCATCGATGGCCGTATAGGTGGAGGCGTTCGGGCCGAGGGCCACGGACTGTCGGTTGAAGAAGTTGTTGGCGGCGTCGACCGCGTCGACCGGCGTCCCGTTGGCGGCGACGACCGGCGTGCCCGGAGTGCTCGCCGTGACCTGGCCGGTGACGAGCACGGTGCTGCCGGCGGTCGCCTGGCCATTGTCGGCGGGGGAGATGATCGCGACCGTCGGCGGGTTCGGGTCGGCGATCCCTTCGGGGTCGCCGTCGGCGCTGGCGAGCGCGAACGAGCTAGTCGCCGAGTGGTTGCCGCTCGTCCACCCGGTGGCGCCCGCGTAGTCGTAGACCCGGTGGGTGGCGCGGTCAACGACCCAGAGGTCGGTCCCGCCGTTGGGGTTGAGGGTGATGCCCGAGGGACTCGTGTCGGCCGGGTCGAGGAACCACTCGCCGACCTTGTTCCCGCTGGCGTTGTAGACGAAGACGGCGTGGGCCTTGTCGTCGGTGACCCAGAAGGTCGAGCCGTCGCGGGTCACGATGTCGGTGGGGCTATTGTTTTCGTTCAGCGGGTTGGGGTCCGACTGGTCGAGGTGGAACGATCCGCTCGGGAGGGCGGAGCTGCTGGCCGGCTGCGGCAGGGGAGTCGCGGCCCCGGCCCGGATCGCGGCGCCTCCCACGAAGCGCAGCACCGAGTGGATCCCCGCGTCGACGATCCAGAGGTCCGTGCCGTTGGTAGCGATCCCCTGGGGGTTGACCAGTCCGAAGGCGCGGAACGAACCGAGCAGGGCACCGTCGGTGCCCTGGACGTCGACCTCCTGGTTCGACCCGTCGACCAGCCATGCGGTGGTACCCGCGGCATTGACGGCGATCCCGCGCGGGCTCGGCACGCTGGTGTCCAAGCCGAACGCCCCGGACGTGTTCCCGTTCGCCAGGTAGCGTAGGTCGTGTCGCCGCCGGTCGACGTACCGCCGTCGGCGACGTAGAACTTGGTCTGGCCCGGGGGTGACGTCGCCGGCGGTGGGTTGCCGCCGTGCACGTTCTTGAGCGGTGCCCAGCTCACGAAGTAGACCGGGCTCGAGTTTCCCGGGACCGCCATCCAGCCCGATAGGTAAGCGACTTGATCGGTCGAGTGGATCCCGCTGGAGAGGCTCGGAAACTTGACGTCCATCCGGCCGCCCTGGGCGGGCACGATGTTGTAGTCGTCGGCCTGGGCCCCCCCCGGCCCAAAACGGAGGCTCGAGGCGACGATATTGTTGACGTTGAAGTCGGGGTTCCCGCCGGCGTCGGTGCAGGACCAGATCTTGACGGGGATCTCGCCCGGCCGGCCGACGTTGATCGCCGAGACGACCTGGAACGGCAGGCACGACGAGCCGAAGTTGAGCGTGGCCGTGCCCCGGCCGCCGTCGTCGTCGGTGACCGTGACGGTCACCTGGTAGACGCCCGGTTGCGCGTACGCGTGTGAACCTGAGTAGGTACCGACCGTGGCGACGCCCGCCGACCCTTGAACGACGGTCGGAGTCATCGTCTGGGTGGTGCCGTCGCCCCAGTTGATCGTCTCCGTGAACGCCTCGACGGTCCCCGCCGGCGCGAAGGTGAAGCCGGCGTCGGTGAACTCGCCCGAGACGACGGCGATCGGGGCGCCGGTGTTAGGATCGGGCACGAAGGAGAACCCGGCCGAGACCTTCGGCGAGACGTTCTGGATCAACGCCGACGTGCTCAGGCTTCCCGAGCCATGATCCTTGTCGGTGACGACCACCTTGACCGTGTACGTTCCGTTATCGGCGTACGTGTGGCCCCCCGCCGTGACCGTCCCCGAGCCGTTCGACTCCGTGATCGTCGCGGCGCTGCTGGTCCCATCGCCCCAGTAGACCGCCGCCGTATGGGTGTCGCTCAGGCCGGGGTCCGTGAAGGTTGCGACGATGGCGTTGCTGGCGAGCGCACTTCCTTCATAAGTTGGAGTCTTGGTCGGGTTTGTAACCGTCGTGACCGTCGGGGCCACGTTGAGCACCTGGACATTGACCGTGTTGGTGGGGTAACTGCCATTGGCGTTCGTCGCGGTCGCGGTGATCGTATCGCTGACCGCCGGGGTGACGCCGTCGGCATAGATGTGTGTCACCGTCGACGGGTTGCCGCTCAGGATCTGGGGGGCCGAGCCATCGCCCCAGGCAATCGTCCAACTCGTGATCGAGTTGCCGCCGGGCCCGGTGGCCGAGAGGTTGAGCGTATAGGTCGCCCCCTCGGAGGTCACGCCCGGACCGGCGATCGCCACCTGCGGCGCCGTGGCGTTGACGTGCACGCGGACGGTGTTGGAGTCCCAGGTGCCATCCTGGTCGGTCGCCGTCGCGCTGATCGTGTCGTCGTTCGGGCCACTGGCATAGACGTGCGTGGCCGAGTTCGGGTTGCCGCTGATCGTCTGAGGGGCCGTGCCGTCGCCCCAGTGGATCGTCCAGTGGTCGATCGTGTCATCCTGGCCCGGATCGGTCGACGCGAGGTTGAGCGTGTACGTGGCTCCCGCGTTGACCGATCCCAGACCGCCGATGACGAGCGTCGGGCTTACATTGCTGACGGTGACGGCCAACGAGTTCGCGTTCCAGGTGCCGTCCTCGTCGGTCGCCGACGCAGTGATCGTGTCCGTGACCCCGTCGTTGTTGTAGACATGAGTGACCGTAGGCGTGTTGCCATAGAACGTCTCCGGGGCCGTGCCGTCGCCCCAATCGATCGTCCAGTCATAGACGGTGTCGACGCTCGGCTCGATGGCCGAGAGATTGAGCGTGTAGGTCGCCCCCTCATCGGTGACGGGCGGGCCGTTGATCGTGACTGTCGGCGCCAGGGGGTTGACTGTCACGTGGAACGTGGTGCTGGCCGTCCCGGCCGGGTCATCGTCGTCGGCGACGGTCACGGTGACGGTGTGGGTCCCCTCGTTCGAGTAGCTGTGGGTTGCGACGACCGTACCCGCCCCATTCTGCTCCTGGACAGTGGCGTTCGAGCTGTACGTGCCATCTCCCCAGTCGATCGTGGCGGTGTGCTTGTCGCCGGTGCCCGGGTCGGCAAAAGAGACGGCCAGCGCGTAAGGGGTTCCTTCAGTCACCTGCTGATCGGCCACGGGGCGGACGAACGGGGTTGCATTGCCGATGGTAACCTGAGCGGCGGCGGTTGCGGTGGCGCCGGCGGTATCGGCCACGGTCAGCGTGGCGGTGTCGCTCCCCTCGTCGGCGTAGGTCCGGGTCGTGATCGGCTCGGTGGAGGTCGTCCCGTCGGCGAAGGTCCATTGGTAGGAGAAGAGGGGCGCCAGGGTGGCCGTCGATTGCGAGGCGTTGAACGTGACGGTGTCCCCCTCTACGACGGTCTGGTTCCCCCCCGCGTTGGCGACCGGCGGGGCGTCGAGCGTGAAACTGGTCGAGGCCACGGTCCTCAGGCCCGCATTGTCGGTGGCGCGGATCGTGATCTGATGCGTGCCGGCGGACAGGCCGGTCGGCGTCCAGCGGAATGAACCCGCCGCGAGCGTCGAGCTGATGTCCTGGTAGGCGCCGCCGTCGACGCTCGCTTCGAGTGTGGCCACGCTGCCGTCCTGGTCGGACGCCGTACCGGCCACCGTGGGGTCGGTGGTGAGTCGGTCGGTGCGGTAAGCATTGCTACTCGGCCCGGGGGGCGCGGTGTCGTTGAACAGGTCCACGGCGACCGACGGCGGGTGGTCGGCTGAAGTTGGGCACGGGAGCCGCACGGTCGTGTTGTGGTCGGAGTCGTTGTTAACCAGTCGGAAGATCAGATGAGCCGTGCTTTGAGGCGCGAGCCCGGAGATGTCGGTGGTGACGGTGACCACCGCCGTGCCGGTCTCCGTCGTGCCCGCTCCGAGCTTCGTAGGTAGTCCCTCGGTGACGTTGAGGAAGGCGTTGCGCGCCTCGCCGATGGTGGGAACCAGGGGTTTATCCTGGCCATCGACCAGGGCGACCTCGAAGGCGTCCTTGATCGAGTGAGTGTCCGTCGTGTCGAACGAGAGGTTGTCATACTGAAAGACGAGGGTCGAGGGGTTGCTGGGAATCGTCAGCGTTTTCTCTAGCCCGACGACGTACGAATTGCCCTCGGTCAGAACCAGACCGCCACCGGTGGAGACGACCCCACCGCGGCCGGGGTCGCTCCCACCACTTTCGGGGGTCGACCAGCCGGTCAGGCTATCGACGTCGGCGCACGTGATCTGGATCGAGTTGCCCGAGGGTGTGCTAATGACGGAGTGTGGCAACTGGGTGAGCGTGCTCGTGCTGCTTCTCTGAGGCGATTGCGCGGGGATCGAAGTCGGAGCCGGCGAGGTCGGGCCGGGAGTGGGGGTCGGGGTCGGGGAAGGAGTCGCCGCGCGGGCGGGAGTCGAGCGGCTCGCGGTGGCCGGGGCAGGACTCTGCGCCAACCTGGCCGGGCCGGAAGTTCCGCTGGCGCCAACGACCTGTGAACTCGATCCCCCTGAGTTCGAGGAGGGCGTCGGAGTCTGTGCGGCGGTCCCGCCTCGTGTCGCGGTGCCGAACGCCGATCCCGCGACGCCTCCACCGCCGCCCCGGGCGGCCGCGCCTCCCTGCGGCGCTGCCGATCCCTGCTTGCGGGGAGCTCCCGGACCGCTCGGTGTGTTCGCGGGGTGTTGTGTCCCGGCAGCGAGCGATTTGGGTAGCAGCGGGTGCGCGGACGTCGGTGAAACATGTTGTACCGAGTGCAGATCCCCCCGGCTCAGTCGGAACCCACCGGACAACCCATGGCCGTGCCCTTGATGCAGGGGCAAACTGTCGTGGCGGCGCGGAACGATCGAGAAGGGGAGGATGCCGCCCCTGCCGGAGAAACCTTGATGCGATGAACGCCGTCCTTCCCCGAAAGGCGTTCGCATCTCGGCCGCAAGACCATTGCCGGCGATCGAGCCCAGGCCGGTCAGAAGCGATCCGGCGATATCTCTCCGCTCGAGGTTTTCCGCTTCGAGAAGCTCCCGATGGCGGGCACGGCGACGGCGATCCCGTAATCGATCAGCCGAAGTGCCGACGCCATCGCGAGTTGGCCTCGAGTGATTCACTAGCCGTAAGATCAGACCATCCCAGAAACGATCGGCAGACTCGTGGCGGCAAGTCATGGCGCGCTCCTCGATCGTGGACCCCGGCTGTCATCCTGCATACTCGCAGAGAGAACGGTCGGTGCCTTAAGCGATTAGGTGAATCGATTTAGCGAAATGCATTCACTACGATGAAGAATGGAAGAAATTCTGAAACCATCTTTATGGCAACAGCAGCGCGAGTGCTCACACGTTCCAAATCGGGGGGGAGAGCAGGGGGGACTCAACTTTGACCTCACGATCGATGAATTGCAAATACTTTTTTTGCGGCACTCTATCAAATGGCGATAACGCCTCATCATGCGGACTATAACTAATTCATCGACTAACCATTATGTCAATTCTGTGCCGACTCGATTGAGGGTGGTGTCCTACAGCATTTCACCAACAGACTTTATAGGTGAACAATACCTTTAATGGTAGACCCTTCCGAGGAACCCGACCCCAGGCTTGACCAGAGCGCCCAACCGCACGTCGGCGTCAAGAAAATTAGAGACCTCGGCAACGTTCAGGTCCACGTCTGATTGAATACTTCCTGCACCGCGCGAAAACTGTAAGACCGAGTAGTGGTCCTGTCAGATTCGCTACGCTCTGCAAGTCGTCGTCACGATGGTGGCCCAACCAAAGATGTATGACCATGACCACGTAAGACGTCGTCGAGGCAATCTTCACCTTACATCGGGCGCTGGTCAATTGGGAACGCCGCGTTCGTCAGCGAGGCGGGCGAACCGATGTGGTTCGTCTCTGAGAAGCTCATCCGCACCGAGGGGGCGACACAGAATGATGCGTGGCGGCGTGCGGTTCAGTCGGCTCAAGAGGTCGGGATGGGCGGCCGTTCGATCCGGGTTCCGAGGTGGAGATGAACGCGAGATCTTTCCGGCTCCATCTGGCCAGGCTGAATGGAGCTTGTCGGCCCGGCGGGAGGCCAAGACAGTCTCCGCTCTGCGGGTGCGGGGACGAGACCCGCCTGACTGAACCAAGGCTGGAGGGCAAGGGGCTATGGGGAGGCGGCCGCTCAGCATCACCTGGATGAGGCTCGCCGGCAGGTCGGGTGCTCGCCACGTAGGTTTACGGCCCCCTCCGGCGGCTTAGGCGACACGACCTCGTAGCGGGCTAGCGATGAGGCCCGGTCCACGGAACCGAGTGATGCCAGGGAACTCCGGCCTGGCCTCTCACCCGATCGGCCGCGTGATCCGCGCCCTTACCGACCGCCATTGCAATCAAGCCAAAGCCTGGGACGTTTGCTACAGTCCGCTGCGAAAGAAGATGATATCTCCGTCCTTGACGACGTATTCCTTGCCCTCGAGTCGTTGCAAATTCTTTGCTTTGACTTCCTTCATGGTTCCGAGCCGAGCCAAGTCGTCGAACGCCGTCACCTCCGCGCGGATAAACCCCTTGGCCAGGTCGGTATGGATTTTTCCCGCGGCATCGACCGCGGACCCACCGCGCTCGAGGTTCCAGCCACGGACCTCGGGTTCTCCGGCCGTGAAGAAGGTGATGATCCCCACCGCGTCGTAGGCTTTGCGAATGATCCGATTGCGTCCGAACTCGGTGATTCCCAAGTCGTTCATGAAGCCCGAGCGCTCCTCGGGGTCGAGTTGGGAAAGTTCCAGTTCGAGCTTGGCATCGAGGCAAACGGCACCGGGAGCCATCGCTAGCAGCGACTCCGGGACTTCCTCCCCTTGGGTTGCGTTCAGCAACACGACTTGCGGCTTGTCGGTCAGAAGACCAAACGACCGCATCGGCTTCTTTTCTTCCTCGGTCAGGCCCAGGGTCGAGATCGGTTCACCCGATTCGAGCGTCGCGTAAACCTGTTTGATCAACTCGAGTTCCTTGAGTTGGGCATCGCGGTCCGCTCTTGGTTTCTTGGAGCTTGCCGTGAGTCGATCGATTCGGTTGGAGACGACGCTGAGGTCGGCGAACAGCAGTTCTTCACGGAACCCGTTCAGATCGGCGGCGGGGTTCGCGCCGGCAAATGCACCGAGGACGATCAGGAGGGCGTCCCCCTCGCGAATCAAGGCAAGGCGCTGGGGATTATCGCCATGAGACCCCGGGATCAATCCTGGAGTGTCGAGCATTTCGACCGTGGCTGGAGTGACCTTCTTGGGCTTGTGAAGCTCCGTGAGGAAATCGAGCCGAGGGTCCGCCAGGGTCGCGACGCCAACCTGCCCGGCATGGACCTTTCCGGGATCAGGCGTCGCTCCGGTCAGCAGTTGAAAGAGTGTGCTCTTGCCACTTCCCGAGAAACCGACCAGTCCGACTCGCATAGTCCGGCGTTCCTCTCGAAGTCCTTGACCAACGTCCCGTCGACGGCCAGCGGAAGCAAAAGAAGAAAGAAACAGGATCGGGGAGGGGAGGGGGCGACTCGTTCTCGATCGGATCGCCGGTCTATTGGTCCTCGTTTACGCGTCTTTGGAGCGAAGACTCGCTTCCAGGGCGTCCAGACGAGCTTCAATACTCATAAGGACTTCTGGAGAGAGCGTCAAGTGGCCGAACCGGACCCGATAGAATGCGTCGACAACCAGACGCGGGACATCGGCGACCGATTCGGTCTTCAACCCACCACCGGTCAGGAAGACCGTGGCCCGTCGCGCGAACTCGTGCTGGGTTTCCGCGGGAGGACGATCCAGGCCGTAGTCCGCCAGAAGTTGGGTCAGGCGCCGGTAGAAGACCACTCCTGCCGAAAGCGACGAGGGATCCTGATCGGTCCCCCGGAACCAGCGAAGAATCCGTCCGACGACCCAAAGGAAAGCGCGAGTCAACATCACGAGCAGAAAGAGGGCAGTGAACGAGACGAAAAATCCGCGAACGCTGATGAACTGCCCCACGTCTTTAAAGTGGAGCAGGTTGGCCAGGAGCGGTCGAATCGACTGCCCCATCATCGCGAAGCCACTTCGGGCTTCGTTGACAAGTTGCCTGATCGGCTCGTAGATCAGTCGCTGCTGCCGATCGGCGTTGTATCCGACGACGAAGAAAACCCAGATATACCGAATGAAATCGGTGAACTGACGGAAGTTCGAGCCGAATCCACCCACCCGATTCACCGAGTCTCGTCGCTCATTGGCGGGAGTCGGGTCGAGCGTCAGCCACTTCGGGGGCGAATTCGCCGGCGAATCCAGATAGACTTCCACCCAACTATGAGCATGCTTCTGCCGAACGCTCAGGACCTGCGCCAGTTCGTTCCAGTCGCCTCCCTTGAACCCATTGACCAGGCGCGCCGGGATATCAACCGAACGCAAGAGCAGGGCGAGGGCACTGGCGTAATATTCGCAGTGCCCCTCCTTGCGATTGATCAGAAAGTCCAGGACCGGGTCGATTTTGCGATCGACCACGGTCATTCGGAGCGTATAGCTGAATTTCCCTGAGATCCGGAGGTAGTCGTCCAAAGCGCGTGCTTGGGCCTCGCGGTCTTCGGCGGGAATCTTCTCGATGATCGGGAGGGCGATCTGTCGCAGCGGTGCGATGAGGTCGGGGGGGACGGCCAACAGGGTCCTACGGCGGTCCTCCTTCAGGGGATCCTCGCCGGGTTGAGGGTTCGTCGAGTCGGGGTCGGAGGTCACAACGTAGTCGAAGGATCCCGGCCGGAGCGCATCTCGCGTAAACGTACCGTCATTCGCGTTGAATTCGGAGACTTGGCGTGAGGCCGCAACCATCTTATTAATCGGTCGCAGTCCGAAGAGAACCGGAGAGTCGGTCACCTCGAGCTTGATCGACTGTTGAATCGTCCGCGGGCGATCGAGATTGGGAGGTGGCGAATACCCTTTTTCTTCGCGATACCACCGCCCCTCCTGATATTTCGACATCGTGACGCCGCGCCAAAGCAATTCATCCGTCGGCTTGATCCGCTGTTGCACCTCATTGAAGAGCTCGATGCTCATCACAACGCTGTCGTTTTCGAGAATTTCGCCGAGTTGACCGAGTTGAACTTCGTCGTCGAAACCGGTGAGGTGCCCGGCCACGGGTTCGGACCCGCGCGACATCCGCGTGGTGGTCCCGCGCCGGGGCATCGCCAGAAAGATCACGCCGCCCAGCGCGAGCGTTAACGCGGTCACGCGAATCCCAGAGAGCACAAACGGGAGGTCGAGCAAGCCCGGGTAGGCCTCATCCGAAGGCGAGGCGGTCGACGCCTGGAGAATCGGCACCGCACTCGAACCCGACCGAAGCGAATCGCGAGGCTCGGATGGCGTGGTGGAGAAAACGGGACTGGCGATCGAACGATAGCGAAGCGAGTCGCGATGCAACGAAAAGAGCGAGAGGACCCAGAGGGTGAGGAACGCCCAGGAGAACATCAGCAGGCCCACCCGATCGCTCTGGCTGATGAAGACACCGACGAGCACCTGCGTCAGGCCGAGGAGGACGAGAAACCAATCGTCCTCCGGCGTCTTGGGCAAGAACATCTTGATCAGTTGGAGGTAGACGAGAAAATGGGCCAACACCCTGAGCAGCGAGTCGGGATCGATCAGATACTCGAGAAGCACGAGGCCGATCGAGACCATCGCGAGGCCGTTGGCCGCGGGCCGCGGTAGGCCGAGTGCGGGGTTGCGATCGACGGTCATCACCGCGAGAAAACCGCTGAGGGCCACCATGACCGGGAAAAGTATGCTGAAATTATTATCGGTAACGTCGACGCTCATGGTCAACGTCGCCAAAGTCAGCATCAGATAAAAGCTGGTGCGGTAGAGGGTTGTGAAGATCATCGCGGGGAACCCTCCGTGATCGCCTCAACCTCGTCCTGGTCACTGTCCTGAATCATCGGCGCCGGCGAGATCGTCCGACTCGATGGGCTTGGCTTCGCCGGATTCGGCGATTGGTCATCAGGAAACTGGATGAACTCCGTGAGTTCGTCGTTCGAGGCGTCGAGCAAGACGACCCGGCCCATCAGCCCCCGCGCGGCCGTTCCCGATAGCCGCTCGGATCGTTCGGCTTCCTCGAGCAGGTTCACCGGGCGCGTGGAGACGACCACGAGCACGGCCTCGCGGAGCGTCGCCGGGGGAAGCGTATCGAACAGTGTGGAGAGCGTTCCTTCGGACGAGGGACGCATCACGGCCAGTTGTTCGAGGAGTTCGTGGAGCAGCTTGACTGACGCAGGGCCTTGGCGAACTCCGGGGGTGGCTCCGGTCCAGCCGAGCAGGAGCCTTCGCCCCTGGTGCCGGCAGGTCTCGAGGCAGATTGTCGCGGCGAACTGGATCATCTTTTCGAGCGCCTCGCGTTGCTCGGGCATGACCTTGGTCCGAGGAAGCCAAGGGTCAAGCAGAATCGCCAGGTCCTGCTCGTTCTGCTGCTCGAATTCCTTGACCATCGGCTGCCCGAGTCGTGCCGAGGTTCGCCAGTGGATCCACCGGGGACTATCGCCGGGCCGGTAGTCGCGGAGCCCATGATACTCTTGTTGCTGCGCGGAGCGGTCGTGCCTCATCCCCCGACGTGTCTCGGAGGCCTGCCTCTGGAGAAATTGCCAGCGCCGCGTCAACTGGCCGACGCGCGGATAAACGGTCAACAGGGCCGGTTCCAACGTGGTCACGCGGCGCTCGATCAAGCCGAAGGGGGACCGAGTGACCAGGTCGAGCATCCGAAACCGATATTTCCCACGCCTCGGGCTCGGGCCTTGCCAGCGCAGTCGCGCCCGAGTCATCCCAGGGACCCGCGCGAAGAAAACGCGAGGCGTCACACTGCTCGAGCCGGAAACGATTCGATCCAAGGGCGTGAGGTCGTCCTCAACCGCGAGCGCCAAGGCCGCCATCCAACGCCGCGAGTTCTCGAGCGTGTAGTCGAGCGTCAACGGCTCGCCCGAGAAGACGTAAGCCGGGATTCGCCGCGTGACCCGAAGCTTCCGGAGCATCGCCGCACTCGCGAAGATGGACGCGACGAGCGGACCCGCCGCCAATCCGGCCACGAGCAGAATCAGGTTGATCTGCTGGTTGAGCCCCGTGGCGAGGAGCCCGGCCCAGACGGCAATGTAGAGAACCCCTTCCCGCGTCCACAGAAGTCTCTGAGTCGGCCACAGACTGGCGAGGACCCAGCGAGCGGACCGAGTGAAGTAGCGACGCGACTCCATGGGAGACCACTTTCCTTCCGCGGTCAGGTCGAATTGAGGAAATGGCGGAGATCTCGACTCCGTGTGCTCGCGTCGAACGCCCGACTGGCTTCGCGATACCGACGCCCTGGCTGCCTTCGCTCAAGAGGGAACGCGAAGCCGATCCACAAGATCACGGATGATCGCTTCGGCCGCCCCAAACTCACCTGCCTGGAGGAAGGATTTACCCACGACACGGTGGGCCAGGACCGGAACGGCCAGGGATTTCACGTCGTCGGGCACAACATAGTCGCGACCCGACACGAACGCGAGACTCTGGGCGGCACGGTACAAGGTCAGAGCGCCTCGGGTGCTGACCCCCACGTGGAGGTCTTCTCCCTTGCGCGTCGCGTGCACGATATCCAGCAAATACTCGGCGATCGCGTCGTCAACCCGGACGTTCCGCACCGCGCGTTGGAGATGGATCACGTCTTCCGCCATGAGGACCGGACGGAGCGTTTCAACCGGTTCTCCGGACCGGTGGGTGGAAAGCACCCGGCGTTCTTCGGAGCGAACGGGATAGCCCATCCGGAGCCGGATCATAAATCGATCGAGTTGGCTTTCCGGGAGGACGTACGTGCCCTCGAACTCATAAGGGTTCTGGGTGGCCAGCACGATGAAAGGAGGTTCAAGCGTATACGTTTTCCCCTCGACCGAGACTTGCGTATCGCTCATCGCCTCGAGCAGCGCACTCTGAGTCCGCGGCGTCGTGCGGTTGATTTCATCGGCCAGGATCACATTGGCGAAGATCGGCCCCTGCTTAAAAATGAACTCGCCCGAGGCTGCGTTATAAACGCTCGATCCAATGATGTCCGACGGGAGCAGGTCGGGGGTGAACTGGACGCGACGGAACGTGCAGTCGATGCTAGCCGCAAGCGCCCGGGCGAGAAGTGTCTTGCCCACGCCGGGGACATCCTCAATGAGAACGTGCCCCTCGGCCAGTAACGCAACAACAGCAAGCTTAATCACTTCCGGCTTGCCCAGAACCACGGTCGCCACGTTCTCCAAGAGCCGGTTCAAGAGTGACATTAGTTCGTCAATGTCAGGCGAGGCCATCTCGGATGTCTGCGGTGAATTCATACTCGTTCCTTCGATCCAGCGGAGGTCCGATTTCAGGCCCCGAACGGATTACGACTCGGGTTAGTATAATCGAGCCACTCGCTCGATTCCAACGTTGCGGTTACCCCTGCCTGAAGGATTCACCTCCGCGGTTCGGACGAGGTCTCGCGCCGAGGTCAACCACGAGCGGCCGGCGGACCGTTGCGACCCGATTCCTCGGGGCGCTGGCGATTCGACCCTTGACGGTGACGTTCCCGACGACTTACGATGATCGCCGAGGGATGTCATCCATTAATTTGCATCACGGATGAGCGCGTTCTACGCGATGACGACTCCACGCACCGATCGAATTCTTGTCGCTTGCCCCGACGCCAGACCACCTGCCTACCAGGCCGTGATCGGTCTGGCTCAAGCGAACCTGCTCCATAGTTTCCACACGGCCTACTACTATCGCGGGGTCGGCCGGCTCGGCACACTGGCGAGCCGGGTCGCTCCGGAACGTTTCGCGCGGTTGCAACGGACGCTCGCGCGACGATTTGATCCCAAGATCCCGGGCGCACAGGTCCGTGCTTCCTGGGGGTATGACGTCGCGCTCCGGTTCGAGGAACAACTCGCGAGGCGGGGCCATCGAGCGCGGAGTGGAGTCGCGCGGTGGCGAACCGAGCGGTTCGACCGCCAATTGGCCCGCGCGCTCCCCCGGCACCGCCCCGACGCCGCGCTCATTTTCAGCGACGTGGGCTCGCAATACACCTTGCCACGCTGCCGTGAACTCGGGATCCGTTCGATCCTGAGCATGGTCCACGGTGATGTCCGCGAGGAGCAGCAGGTTCTCGAACGCGAGGCGGAGACCGCACCCGACTTCTTCCGGATCTATCTTGGCGACGGTTCGCTCGATCTTGAGGCCCTGGCCTGGCTCCACGACCGCCGGCTTCGCGATATCGACCTGGCCGACCGCATTCTCGTCCCTTCCGACCATATTGCCGAAACCCTGATTCGCTACGGGACGAACCGAGACAAGATCGCCGTCATCCCTTACGCGGCCGACACACACCACTTCCGACCCGACCCGGCGAAGCGGCACGACGAATCATGCACCTTCTTGTTCGCGGGAGGAATCACGCAACGCAAGGGGATCAAGTATCTCCTGGAAGCGTGGCGGCGGATCCGACGTCCCGGTTGGCGACTTCAACTGCTCGGCGGACTGCCGAGCGATCCCGGACCGCTGGTCGACTACCTTGATGAGGTTGAGGTCCTCGGGCGAGTCTCCCACGCCGAGATGCCCGCGCGAATGGCGGCGGCTGACGTCTTCGTCTTCCCCTCGCTCTTCGAGGGCTCGGCCGTGGTGACGTACGAGGCGCTCGCGTGTGGCCTCGCCTCTGTGGTGACTCCCGACGCCGGTTCCGTGGTCCGCGACGGTGTCGAGGGCCTCATCGTGCCGCCCGGGAACGTCGAACGCTTGGCCGAGGCCATGGAGCAACTGGGCTTGGATCCGAACCGTCGTGAGCAGATGTCAGTCGCGGCGCGAACCCGGGCTGAGTCGTTCGATTGGCCTCGCTATCATTCGGCCGTCACCGGGGCGGCCCGGCATGCGATCGACTGTCCTGGTTAATGGAAACCCCAGGAAGGGGATCAGCGTGGAAGTTCTCCCGGCTTACGGCACCGCGGCATTGATCATTGCGGTCTTCCTTGTGCACGTCATCTCGCGCAAGTTCGACCCGTTTGCGCCGATCTGGATGTTCCTCGTCGGATATGTCCAGATTTACGTGTTCCAGGCGATTAACTACCATGACTGGGCCATGCAGGTTCGCGGTCCCAAAATGATCATGACGGCCAATCTCAGAGCCCTTTGGGCCCTCGCTTTATTCCTGGTCGTGTATCATTGCGGATTCCCCAAACTCCTCTCGAAACGCCTGCCGAATCCGCCCACCAAGTGGTCCACGGGGATCGTCTGTCTCATCACTCCCTTTCTGTTCATCTGGGGGAGCATCAGCGCGGGCCTCATCAGCCGAGGCGGCGGCGGAGATGTCACACCCGAAGGAGCCCTGTTGGCTTCGTTCCCGTTCGTCATGCTCGTCGCGGCCGCTCTGCTCATCGTCACCGGCCAGTCGGGTGAAAAGCATCGCCCGGCGTTCACCGCCCTGGGATTGCTGATGGGTGCGTTCTATATTCTCGTATGGATGTTCAACGGAAAACGTTCGCATTCGCTGATGGGCGTTTTGGTCACGGTGTGCGCGTTCTACATCTCGCGGCTGCGACGCCCGTCCTGGCCAGTCCTGATCTCGACGGCCTTCGCGGGCGCACTGGCGGTTTCCATCGCCATCGGTTGGAGATTTGAACGCCAACACGGTCGAGACTCCTCCGAATTCCTCACGTTCCTGAGTGAATTCGACATGGCGACCATCCTGAGAAACATGAACATTGAAGGAGATGATGGGACGAAAGGACCGATTTCTCACGAGACCGAAGAGTACGGCGCCTGGCTGGTGATCATGACCGCGGTGCCATCCATGTCCGAGTACGATTACGGTGCCTCGTACCTCCGGATCTTTTCGACCTTCATCCCGCGAATCATCTGGCCGAGCAAGCCGTACTTTGGACGGGAACAATGGATCAACGCATGGATCGCCGGGTCCGAGTATAAGCGCGACTCGACCTTTACCGGCCCGGCGATCGGGATCCACGGCGCGACTCATCTCAACGGTGGCGCGTGGGGGACGGCGATCGTCTTTACTTGCGTGGCGCTCTTTCTGCGAACGGCCTACGACTATTTCCGGTTGTACGGACACGTCCCATGGGTTCAGGCGTGGTGGTCGGTTTTCTTCTTCAACGCCTGGTTCATGGTCGTCACGGACGACCCTTTGGTCTGGTTCTATTACAACTGGGGCTTCACATCCATGCCCTTCATTACCTTGCTCTGGTTCGTGAACAAGTGGGGGGGAGCGTCAGGCGACGTCCCGGTCGCGGCGTATTCCGCCTGAAACGATCACCCGAGCTTCGTCACGATTCAGGCGGGAACGAGAGGGAACTCGCATCCATATGTCCACAACACTCGCGATCTCGTTTACGAATTTTGGGCCGTACCATCTCGCCAGGCTCAGAGCCTTGGCCCTCGCCCTCAATGCCGACGGGGGACGGTTGATCGCCTACGAAGTCGCAGGGACCGAGCGGTTGTATCCCTGGGTCCGTGAGCAGGGGAAGGAACCGTTTGAATGGGTCACGCTCTTTCCGAACCGAACACTGGAAACGCTCGCGAAGTCGGCATGCTCGAAGGCGATGCAGGAAGTCCTCCAGCGAGACCGGCCCGACGTGGTGGCGGCCGTCGGCTACTCCCGTCCTGAGTCCACCGCGATCCTTCGCTGGGCGGGGCGCGAACGACGTCCGGCGATCCTGATGTCGGAAAGTCAGGCGATCGACCATCCTCGCG
Source organism: Singulisphaera sp. GP187 (assembly GCF_900129635.1). Lineage (GTDB taxonomy): Bacteria > Planctomycetota > Planctomycetia > Isosphaerales > Isosphaeraceae > Singulisphaera. The sequence goes on from NZ_FSRB01000001.1 coordinate 1,982,991, forward strand.
TTTGGTGGAAAGAGGCGGTCAAGCGCACCCGAGTGCGTCGATTCTCGAGCGCCCTCGTCGGCGGCCCTCCCCATCGCAATTATCTCGTCGATCTCGGGATGCCTCGCGACCGGATCGTCCTGGGTTACAACGCCGTGGACAACGACCGGTATGCGCGGCAGGCCGAGCGCGCCCGCCAAAGCGTGGAGAAGGCTCAGGGGCTACCTCGGTCTCCTTATTTTTTGGCGGTGAATCGGTTCGCTCCCGAGAAGAATCTGGTGCGGTTGGTCCGCGCCTTTGCACGCTATCGGAGCTCGGTCCCCAAGGCCGAGGCATGGGACCTCGTTCTGTGTGGCGATGGCCCTAGCGCCTCCGAGGTTGATGAGGCGATCGCGGCTTCTGGTTTTGCCGACTCGATCCACCGCCCCGGTTTCCTCCAGGCTGATGAGCTTTCCCATTGGTATGCGTTTGCCTCGGCATTCGTCCATCCGAGTTTGATGGAACCGTGGGGCCTGGTCGTCAACGAGGCAGCGGCATGTGGGCTTCCCCTCTTGATCTCGGATCGTGCCGGGTGCGGTGAGACGCTCGTCCCCGACCTTCCCGACACCACGGGGCGGCGCTTCGATCCAGGCGACGTCGAGGCCATGAGCCTCTGTCTCACCTGGATGGCCGCGCTCAGCGTCGCCGAGCGGCAAGCGATGGGCCGTCGCGCTCGCGAAGTCGTCGCGGAATGGGGGCCGGAGCGGTTCGCCGCCGGCACGCTCGAAGCAATCGGCCTTGCCGTGGACGCCTTAAACTTGAAGCGGAAGTCGGTTTCGTCCTCGGACTCCTCGAGTCGTGGGTTGTTATCCCGTTGAAACGCCGTGGTCAATCGTCACGGAGGAAGAGGCGGGCGACGCCCGCCGGTCACGTCCTGAATCGAGGCCCAAGATGAGCCAATCGTTCTCCTCCACCCTGGCCAATACCCGAAAACCCGCGGACGTCCCCTCGAACGGAACGGTTCGGGAAGGGTGGCTGCACATCTGCAATGGGCTCGACCCAATCCGTGACGGCGGGATGGTGCCAAGCATTCTCGGAATGACCAAGGCGCTGGCCAAGATCGGGGGGCCGGTCAATATCGTCACCCCGACCCCATCCCGGCTCGGGGACACCCCCATTCCGTCCAACGTCCGTCTCCAGGGGCCGGAAACCAACCTCGAGGCGGTCGTTCGCACGGCGGAAGTGATCCACATGCACGGCCTCTGGCAAGCGCAGACCCGTCGCGGTGCGCGGCTCGCCTGGCGGGCCGACGTGCCCTACATGATCGCGGCTCACGGCATGGCCGAGCCCTGGGCAATGCGTCAGAAGGCGTGGAAGAAGAAGGTCTACACCGCGCTGGTCGAAGGCAAAAACCTCCGACGCGCGGCCTGCCTCCACGCCTTGTCGCGACCTGAGATCGGCCACCTCCGCGCGCTGGCGCCTCGAACCCCGATTTGCTTCATCCCCAATGGAGTCGATCCGGTCCCGCTCGAAAACCTGCCCGATCGATCCTGCCTCGAGGCCGAATTCCCTGAATTGAAGGACAAGTTCGTTCTGCTCTTCTACAGTCGGATTCACGTCAAGAAGGGACTCGACCTGCTCGCTCAGGCCTTCGCCCGAATTCAGCGCGATCATCCCCAGGTCCATCTCCTCCTGGCAGGGAACGACGATGGCGCCCTTGGGCCGTTCTTGAACCGCATCAACGATGACGGCCTCACTTCACGCGTGACCTGGGTCGGCCACGTCTCGGGGGAACGAGCCCGACGGGTCTGGGGAGCCGCCGACGCGTTCATCTTGCCCAGCTACAGCGAAGGCTTCAGCATGGCGATCCTCGAAGCGCTCGTCTGTCGCCTTCCCGTCCTCATCACAACGGCCTGCCACTTCCCGGAATTGGCGGACTTCGAAGGCGGAATTGTCGTTGATCCGGTCGTCGATGAGGTGACTCGCGGTCTGAGAGACCTGCTGGAACGCTCTCCCGACCAGCGTGCGGCGTTGGGTGCGGCCGGCCGTGCTCTTGTTGAACAAAAATACACATGGGAACAGCAAGGACAACGCTTGGCCGACGTCTATCGCTGGATGAGCGGGGGGGGGCAACCGCCCGAGGCCGTCCTTGGTCTCGACCAGGAGCCCTGAGCCATTGTCCCAGCGGGGCCCAGGCCCGACCTTGGCTCGAGACCCCTTTGATCCACGAATGATCGACGATCCGTCGGTGATTGCGACCACCCTTGACGAAGTATGGGCCCGCGACAGCCCTGTGGAGCCGAAAATCTATGTCCCGACTCGAATCCTCGGCCGCAAGCTCCGATACCGGTCGCGCAACGTCAGACATCGCCACGAATCCGACGTCCGGCAAGGTGAAGGTGAGCGTTCTCGTTCCGGTCAAGAATGAAGCCGAGAACCTGAGACGTTGCCTACCGGCGCTGGCGTGGGCCGACGAAATCTTCATCGTCGACAGCCAGAGCAGCGACGAGACCGCGGCCGTCGCGGCCGAGCATGGCGCCCGCGTCGTCCAGTTTCATTTCAATGGGACCTACCCCAAAAAGAAGAACTGGTCACTGGAGCACTTGCCGTTCCGCAACGACTGGGTCCTCATCGTCGACGCCGATGAGGTGGTGATTCCCCAATTGGCCGACGAGATCGCCAGGCGGACTGCCAGCGATGAGGCCGATGGGTTCTACCTCAACATGAAGTATTATTTCCTCGGCCGCCGGATCCGCCACTGTGGTTACTCCGAAGCGTGGAACCTTCGTCTCTTCAAGCATCGCCTGGGGCGTTATGAAAAGATGCCGGTCCGGCCAGGCGCTCAGACGGGCGACAACGAGGCGCACGAGCACGTCGAATTGAGCGGAACACGAAAGCCGCTTCGCCTCGTCCACGAACTCGACCACTACGCCTACCCAACCATCTCGGCCTGGGTCGAGAAACACAATCGTTATGCCCGCTGGGAAGCGGAAATGTATGAGCGGTTCCTCAATGAGCCGATCCCGGCGTCGATCGGTACCGGAAAACGGCTCAAGCGATACCTGAAGAAAGTCTACCTGCGGCTCCCGATGCGCCCGTTCGTTCGCTTCGTCTACTCGTACGTCGTTCGCCTTGGTTTTCTCGACGGTAAGCCCGGGCTCGTCTTCTGCACCCTTTTGGCGTTCTACGATTTTCTGGCCTGGGCGAATGTCTATGAGCGTCGAGTCTTAGCGCTTGGCGAGGAGAATCAACGGATCGGAATCGAAACCGGCTGAGTGATCTCGTCCTCGTCGAGGGCCAGAACCGCTTGATAGATGCCTTCCAAATCCCGCGCCTCATCGTCGGGTTGAAAGTCGCGAAGGACGAGCTCCCGTCCCCGCTGCCCAAGGCGTTGTGCGCGCTCGGGATCGTTCAGAAGGGCGAGGATCGTCTCCGCCAAGGCGGTGGAATTGTCCGGCGGGACAAAGAGGCCGGAGACGTCATGATCGATCAGTGCACGCAGTCCAACGACTTCGGAGACGATGGAGGGCACCCCAGCGGCCATCGCCCTCGCCAACGAGAGGCCAACGGTTGGCACCAGTGAGGTGAAACAGAAGATGTCGAGCACACTCCAGAACCGAAAACCTTCGAGCGATTGACTGGCGAACGTGACCCGGTCGGTGATCCGAAGCCGGTCGGCTCGACGGCGGAGGTCGACCTCGTCCTCCCCTTTTCCCGCGATCACGAATTCGGCATCGATCCCGGCGTCGAGAACTCGGCGCGCCGCGTTCAAGAACGTGGCGAAGCCCGAGGCGGAGACCAACGGGCCGGCCGTGCCGATGACAGGTACCGGAGTGAGCCGTTTGGCCGCGGGCGGAGCGACCGGTTCCGGAGCGGAAATCCCGGGACTGGCCACCGACAACAAGGAGGCGGGAACGCCGAAATTCACTTCGAGATCGTTGGCAAGTTCCTGGCTGACCGCCACCAATCTCCGGCACCAGCGACGGCTCAGCCGCAATCGATCGCGACCACCAAGAAACTCGTCGACGGTCTGAATGTAGGGAAGGCCCCAGTGCTCGGCAATCGCGAGCCCGGCGCCGCTCATTGTGGAGTGGAGGATATGAAGGAGTTCGGGCCGGCGGGAGGGATCGCCAAGCCGGAGTCGGCGGACGGCCAGCCCCAGTTGCCAGCGCTGATTGAGACGCGGGCACTCAATGAACCGCTCGTCGGCCGAGGTTCCCTCACCGGCCGACACGTAGAGCAAGTTCGCCGAGACGCCGAGCCGGCCCAACCGGTCGAGGAAGGCGCGCATCGAATCGATTTCACCTTGCGCGTCCAGCCGACCGGCGAGCAGGAGCAGTGTTCGCGCGGACTCGCCCATTGCTCGGCTCCTCGTCGAGGAATTCGCTCTGCCAACACGCGACGACCAAGTCGCAACCTATCACAACGTCGCATCGGAGGGCAGGGGAATTCCCGAGCAGCGTTCGCTCAAGGCCGCGGCGAACGGGTTCGAATGGCATCGCCCACCGGGGAATTCAAGGAAGGTTCGGGGCATTGCGGTACGTCCCCAAACCTCCCTTGGAATCAGGCTTCGAGTCTCACCCCTCGGCCTGGGCGAGCGTGCGTTTACCCCTGGAGGAAACTCGCCGGCGATGTTGACTCAGCCCCAATCGCCTCTTTAATGTTCCGGGCCCGCTCTCCTTGCTCCTGTTCCTCAGGGATCGCCACGATCATGAACGGTCGATCTTCCGGCCCGACGATCTGACTCGACTCCAGGTCCCACATCCGGTACTTCTCGCGGCTGAGCAGTTGGATCACCTCGGCGCCCCCCAGCCCCGAAAGCTCAGAGACGATCACCGGTCGGGCGGTTCGGAGGATACGGGTCGCCCCCTCAAGCGCCTTGATCTCATCGCCTTCGATATCGATCTTGATGAACGAAGGGGTCACCTGATAGACCTCGCAGAGCGAATCCAGGGTCTCGACCCGGGTTTCCACCACCTGCACCTTGCCGGTGCCCACCGCGAGCTCGCTCGCGGTCAGCTCCGTACCGAGCCGGCCGGTTGCGCCCGTGGCGGCATCGATACTGAACTCCGCGATCCCCGGTGCAGCGCCAATGGCGCACTCGCAAATCGTGACGTTGCCGCAGCCGTTCGAATCGAGATTCGCACGCAGCAACCCGCGGTTCTCTACCTCGGGCTCGACGGCCAGGACGCGCCCGCCGTCACCGACCCATCGCGAGAGCAGGGTGCTGAAAAAACCGATGTTCGCCCCGACGTCCAGAACCGCATCCCCCTCGCGAATCGCCGCGCGAATCGCGCGGACGGTCGACGGCTCGAATCGCGCCAGCCCCTGCGACCAAAACATCACGTGCCGTCGGAGATTGACCTTCAACGAGACTCCCGGTTCGACGTGAGCGAGTCGAATGGTCGTACCCGGAAGGATTCGCCGGGCCATCCGCGCCATCGCACGCTTTCCACGCCCCTGAACATCTTTCCATGTGTTCAATACAGACACGCGAGTCACCAACCTTTCTGAATTTTCAATGAAGTGAGCTCATAGCGGCTTCGTCTGGCTCAAGCCAACGCTTCATCGCGTAAGGCGATCGGCTTGAGCACGCGTCCTTGCAGGTCCGCGGGAACATCGAGGCCGAACAACCGGAGAATGGTCGGCGTGATGTCCATCAATTGCATGTCGGCGATCGGTCCGGCGGGAGTGATTCCGGGGCCGGCCGCGATCAGGAGTCCGTCCTGAGCATGGTTGGCATCATCCGGGCCGGTGTCGTTCTCGAAGGTGTGAATCTGGCCGGTTCCGACCGTACCGACCGATCGCCAGCGCAGGTTGCCGAAATAAACGAAGAGGTCGGGCGGGCTTGCGCCTCGAATCGTTCGATAAAGGTTTTCCGGCTTGAGCACCCGTGTCCCGATCGGTTTGCCGTCGGGGCCGCCCAGGGCTTCGAGTTCGGCCACGAGGCGATCGCGCGTCGTTTCGTAATCGTCGGGAGCCACCAGGCCTTGAGGCTCACGTCCCTTGACGTTCAGGAAGAGTCGGCCGTAGTACCCTCCGGAGCCCCAGGCCGTGGTTCGCGACCAGTCGATCTTCAAGGATTCGAGGCGTGAGGGTGTGGTGGGCGACTCGTGCAGCACGAGGTAACCCTGTTGAATCAGCCATTCATTGAGGGCGATGCCACCGTCCATGCATTGGGCGCCGTGGTCGGAGACAACGAGGACGTGGGCATCCTCGGGTAACACTTTGAGGAGTTCGCCCACTTTACGATCGACGTGAACATAGTAGTCGGCGATCACCGTTTCGAACGGATTGCCCGGCTCGTACCGGTGATGGCTCGGATCCATGTATTGCCAGAACGCATGGTGGACCCGGTCCGTTCCCATCTCGACCATCATAAAAAAGTCCCACGGCTTCGTCGTCAGCAGGTGACGCGCCAGGGCGAAACGCTTATCGGTCATCCGAACCAGGGAGTCGCGAATCTTCCCTTTATCAGGGGTCCGAAAGTCACTGACATCGAATTCGTAAGGATGGACCTCGGGAAGCAAGGCGATCTCTTCCTTGAGGTCGGGCGGATAGGTGTAGTTCGACGCGATCGAAGGAGTGAGGAAGTCGGTCACCATCAGCCCGTTGATCGGCCGAGGCGGATAGGTTTGGGGAACGCCGATCAAGATGACTTGCTTGCCGGCGGCGCCAAGGAAGTCCCAGAGCAGCGGCTCGTGGACGGCAAGGGCCGTGGCCGTGGTCATCTTCTCATAAGATCGATCCGCGCGGTTCCGGAACCCGTAATAGCCGAGGGTTCCCGGATCCTTGCTCGACATCATCGACATCCAGGCGGGCACGGTGATCGGGGGATCGCAGCTTCTCAGCTTGCCCCAGACGCCCTTGTCGCGGAGTTTGGAAAGATTGGGTAGACGGTCGGCGAACCGTTCAAACAGCAGGCTTGGCTCGGCGCAGTCGAGTCCGATGACCACAACTTTGGTTGCGCGTTCCCGTGTCATGGTGGACTCCTCATAGGTTCGACCGTCGATATCAATTTCACGGGGCGCTGGGCCCGGCTCTGAACCGTCCCGGTTGAGCGACGGACGGGAAGCAAGCCAATCCCAATGAACCGCGGAGCGGTCCCGGTCGAGCGCCCGGCAGGCGGCTGTCGCGCTGCCGGGCCGATCGGAAAGGCGCTGTCCATCTGGTCAGGAGGCCGAGTATCCCATCGCGTACTTCTCGCGGCGCGCGAGTTCGAGGTCGTGCTCGACCATCATCTTGACGAGGCCTGGAAAGTCGACCTCCGCTTCCCAACCCAGGCGTTCGCGAGCCTTGCTCGCATCGCCCAGCAGGACGTCGACCTCGGAGGGGCGAGTATATCGGGTGTCGAACTCGACGAAATCGTGGTAGTCGAGATCAAGCTGTGAGAAGGTCAACTCGAGGAACTCACGCACCGAGTGGGTTTCGCCCGTCGCCACGACGTAGTCGTCCGGCGTCTCTTGCTGGAGCATCAACCACATCGCACGCACGTAGTCGCCGGCAAAACCCCAGTCGCGCTTGGCGTCGAGGTTTCCCATCACCAGCTTCTGTTGCAGGCCTTCTTTGATCCGAGTGGCCCCGAGGGTGATCTTTCGGGTCACGAACGATTCGCCGCGCCTCGGACTCTCATGGTTGAACAGAATGCCCGAGCACGCGAACAAGTTGTACGCTTCTCGGTAGTTGACCGTCTGCCAGTGCCCATAAAGCTTGGCGCACGCGTAAGGGCTCCGAGGATGGAACGGGGTATTCGGCCCTTGCGGCGGTGCGGCCGATCCGTACATTTCGGAACTCGAGGCCTGATAGAACCGCACCGGTTTGGAGAGGGCGAGGTGCCGGACCGCCTCTAGAAGCCGCAGTGTTCCCAAGCCGACCACGTCCGCGGTGTAGAGCGGCTGATCGAACGAAACCCGGACGTGGCTCTGGGCCCCAAGGTTGTACACTTCGTCGGGGCGCAATCGTTCCATCACGCCCGCGAGGCTCGACGCATCCGCCAGGTCGGCGTAATGCAAATGGAAGCGTTCGCGGATCGAGGGTTCCGGACCGAATAAGTGGTCGATCCGCTGTCGATTGAGGCTGCTGGAACGACGGACGAGGCCGTGGACCTCATAATCAGGCTTGCCCAGTAAGAACTCGGCAAGATAGGAACCGTCCTGCCCCGTGATTCCTGTAATCAAGGCCCGTTTCATGATGCGAGCAACTCCTCATAGACTGCGAGGGGGCCGGGCCTAGGGGCGACCCTTCGGAAAGGACCCATGGCAGCCATGCTCATGGGATGAAATATTCAGCCCGGTCCTCGGGGAGGATCGGCTCCAACTCCGCCAGCAAAGCGGCGGCGAAACTCTTGAGAACCCTACCGTCGGGGTCGCTTTCGCCCGAGCAGAACACCTCGACGGTGAGCCCTGATCCACGAGTGGTTCGGCCGTGACTGCTCCGACTCGTGATCGGGAGCCCTCGGACATATTGCTCGAGCTTCCCTTCCCCGAAGATATAATACCAGAACCCGATTCCCATCACCAAATCACGCTGCGAGTAAGCAAGCCGCATGATCGGCAAGGATTTTCCGGAATCGCAAGGGATTGCCATTTCATGGGAAGCCGATTCGATCAAGGTCCAACCGGCCCCAGGGAGACAAATCACCGGGGAATGGCGGAGGTTGTCCCCCCGGTCGGAATAGTTGATCCAGAGATCGAGACGACGCCCTGGGTATTCCGGGCTCTCGTAGACCCGACTCAGGTACTCGGTCGCTTGCGACTCTTTCACGATCGCAGGATCGACCACCTTATCGTGTCCCACCCAACCGCCGAGTTGATAAGGCAAGATTGCCAAGGAGCGGCGAAGAGGCGGTCGCTCAATTTTCGTATACGACTCGAGACTCGCTTGCGCGGCGAGGCCGCAAGTCAGAATCAGGCCGCAAAGTAGAATGCGTCGCATCGGGGACATCGAAAATCCTCGCAGGCCAATCTGGTTCCGTGGTTCGCGTGTAGAGCTGCGAAGGTCGATTCCAGGACCAAACTCAGGAGGTTGGCTCCGCGGAGGGGATGGTCGGCCCGGTCATGGCACAGATCTGGTCGAGCACCCAGCAACCGCCTCGCAAGAGCGACAGGCCGAACCCCATCATCAGTAACCCCTCCAGGGTGTGGTAGGTTCCCGACGCGTACTGCGGATCCACGAAGTACATGACGTACCCCGTGAGGATCACACGGGCCACGTTGGCGGTGAGCGCGATCGGAATCGCCGAGGCAACAACCGCGAGCCGATACCACCAGGGGCGGGAGGCGAGATAGGCAACCGCCGCCGTCAAGGCGAGGAACCCGGTCAGTTGCCGCATTCCGCTGCAGGCCTCGGCGACAAACATCTGGATGTCGCCGGGCAAGGTCATCATATTGCCTTCGCAGAGCACGGGAACGCCGGTCGCGTTCATGAAGACCGTGGCGAGTTGACTGGCCAGCAACTGGAGCGGAGACGCGATTCTGGTATAGAGAGCAATCGGCAAGGGGACCATGAAGATCAGAAAGAAGATCGCGAACCAGTAGCGCCGGAGTGCATCGGTTCCCGCCAGCAGGGCACAAATGCCGGCCACACCAATCAGGAAGGCCAAATCGCCCAGGAACGGAATCGGGATCAGCACCATGACCAATCGCCCAAAGAGCGACAGACCCAGAAGCGCGACTCCGAGGATCGTCCCGCCCCGCAGCTTCACGGGCCCCAGCAGCGCTGCCTGGTTGGCGAAGTAGAGGCTAATCAATGGCACGAGAAATCCGTGGCTGTAATTTTCGTCGGTCGACCATGCATGAACAAAGTGCTTTAGGTTTACGCCAAAGATTAAACCGAGTACCCCAAGACAAAAGAGCCAGCCCAAGAGCCGCTTCCGTTTCTCCGGGTCGGTAAATGCCGTGGAGAGCAAGGCGCGGGGATCTTCGGGCTTCGGGGCAACGCTTGATGAAGCTACACAAACCGTTGCAAGGGGCGTCGTCGCCATGGTCGTAATCCTTGGGGCCGAATCCGTCCTTGGGAGAGACAGAGGAGCTATCGTTGATCGAACCTGAATGATCTCAGCGTTGAGCGCGAACCTTATCGGTACGCGTTCCCGAGTACCTCATGAGGTCGACGGCACGCTGAGAAATCTCGTCGTTAGCGTTGTTGCCCCTGGCCAGTTCCAGGGCGGTCAGCCGACCCGAATCATCATTGAGCCGTCGCTCAATCTCTGCCAAATTCATCCACCAAGAGCGCTTGATCGCATCGATCGACATCAACTCAAGCGCCTTTTCATAGCGTGTTTTCGCCTCGTTCCAGAGGGACTTGAAGGCAAACGCTTCCGCCTGAGCGGCAAGGTGAAGCGAAGCCGAGGTTCCCTCGAGCCGAGGGGCATCGAGACGCGACAGAATCAGCCCCAAGGCGGCGTCCGCGTCAGCGCTCCCGCGTTCGCGAAGGAATCGCGCTGCGGCCAACGGAATCGGCGCGAATGGCGGAAGGGCTTCCTTCCAGTCAGAGAACGTCCACGAAGTCTGCTCGGCCATGTCGCGGATCACTCGTCTGGTAATTTCCTCGCTCGGCAGGTGATATCGAAGGATTTGCGTATCTTCGTCAAATGAGGGCGTCACGACGCGCGACAGATCGGCGCGTGCGGCCATCTCGAGCGCACGGCGGTAGACCTTGATCGCAGCCTCTTTCTTACCGGCCTGAAGACATTGATGCCCAAGCCAAGTCTGAGCTTCGATGTCTTGGCTCAGACCGAGGCTCGGGTTGAAGGAGGAAACATGATCATCAAGGCGTGCTTGACGCGCCAACGCAAATCGCACTTGTGCCTGGATCGGCGACGCCTGGGAGGCGGCGTTGAGCAACTTCTTCGCTTGCTCAGCGTTCAGGGGATCGTCGGCTGGCCGACGATCGAAGTAGAGCGACCAGAGCATGAGGTTCGCGGCTGACGACCGCCACCACGCTCCTCCGGGAGTGGGCACGCTCTCGGGAAGTGGTTTCACATTGGCGGCTCCGCCCGCCAGAAGGCTGGCGACTGAACCCGACCACCGGGCATCGACCGACCAGATGCAGGACAGAGCGACGCCGGCCATCCCGAAAACAAGCACGGCGAGCAGGGCAGGGGGCCAACCCAACCAGAGCGGAAACGTCCAGTGAGCGGGCTCACGTGGTTCCGTAAGTATCGGTTGGATGAGGGCCGGACGCACCATCGCTCGCGGTGCCGTTGCTCGTTTCACGCTCGCGTTGTGCGACGCGAGGATATCCCGCACCGTCGGCCAGTCGCGACTCGATGGAGGGGGGATCGTTTCCTTCGTCGTCGATCCACTTCCGTCCCGTGCCGAATCATCGAACCGAACCGCCCAATCCGCAAGTGGAGTGGTAGGCGCTGAAGCTTGAGCGCCAGCGATCGATGGGTCTTCGACAGGATCGGTCTCGATCGAAGTACTGGAGACCGTGGACTTCGCAGTTCTCGAAAGCCCACAGGCATCGTGAACACTCGTCGTCAGATCAACAGTCGTCTCCTCGAGAATCACTCCGGCAGGATCACCGAGACGCGAATCGGTCACGATTCCGGGAGACTCGATCGGCGCCGTGAAAGTCGCGGACGAGGCAGGTGCGGTCCCACCCGCCTCGACGAGCGATTCCACACTTGAGACGCCGGCACTCCGCTCTTCGATGACTGCGACCGACTCGCTCGGAATCAACGACGGCGGAGGAGTGATGACCTCTTCGACTCTGACAGGATCATCACCTATTTCGACAAATCTCGACTCTTCGATGACCGCGGCCGGCTCGGTCAGAATCAACGACGAGAGAGGCGTAACGATCTCAGCGGCGGCCCCCACAGGATCGGCATCTGTTTCGAGGAGAACCGAGTCATCGACAACGGCCGCTGGCGACGAGAAGACCGCGACCGAGGGAAGCGTGAGGGCCTCGGTAAACCCGACAGGATCGGTAGGAGTTTCGAGGAGAGCCGACGCTTCGACGACGGACGGTGCCGGATCCGACAGAATCGCGAAGGAAGGAGGCGTGAGGGCCTCTCCGTCTCGATCAGGTCCTCCCCAAGTCTCGGTGAGAACGCCCGTTTCGGTGGATTCCGCAGCGAGTGTCTGGTCTTCCTCCCATGCGGCCGCCGTTGGGACATCGATTTCGTCGACCGACTGGCCCCCAGCCTGAGGGGCGACCAGCGTGTCGATTACTCCTTCCGACGGTGACTCGACGCTTCGGGACTGCTCGACTGCGGGCGAGGGATCGAGCCTGTCGATACCAAGGAAAGTCTCCTCGATCGGCTCCGCGAACGAAAACTCGGGTCCAACCTCCAGGTGGGTCAGCGAAGGGAGCGATTCAAGGGCCGACGAGCTCGGATCGACTGGCAAGTCCGGCGCGGAAACGACCTCGCTCCGACTCTCGGTCGTGGGAAGGTCGACGCGGGGAAGTCGCGGTACGTGATACGGCGGCGTACTGGGAGGAGAAATCTCGACCAGTGGAGCCGCCGTCAGTGTAGGAACCGGGGGAACGCTTGGAGGAATCTCGGTGATTGAGGCCCGTCGATCGACGGGCGAGCTTCCTCGCCATGTTCGGGTTCGCAATTCCGCGGCGTCGAGAGATGCGCGTCGGACCGTCAATTCTTCTGGTGGCGTGGTCGCCACGGGAGGAGGAGAGGCCAGTGGGGTGGCCGCAACGGGCGGACGTGCACGGACACGCTCGCCGGCCGCTCGCCAGCGGTTCTCCCATCGCCGTTCCTCGGGACTGACGTCGGACCGTTTCGACCGCTTCTCCGCGTTCTCCTTCCAGCGCGACACAGGGTCGTATTCCGGAGCGGGTGTGGGACGGGGAGGCGGGGGCGCAGTGAACTCGAACAGGTCGCTCGGATCGTCACGACCTCGCGGGGGCGTCACGGGGGGACGAACCTCTTCGCGGACGATCGTCGAGGCCGTTGGCGCCGGCGACTTATAAGCGTGCCACTCCGGCGAGGCCGCGCCGGTGGGGCGTAAGGTGAGCCAGTGCTCTCCGACCCGAAATGGGACATCGAAAGGAAGCGGGCAGGTAGCCTCCACGGACCGACCATCAATCCAGACGAACCCGGCGGCGCGCGAGGGAACAAGCTGCCACTCCCCCCCCGGCGGCGGAGTCGGCATTCTTCGTCAGCCAGGTCGGGTTCGGTCAGACGGACTTCGCAATAGGATGCGCGGCCGATCCGCACCGAGGAGCCGGGGAGTTCGACGACCCGGATCGGGTCCGAGTCTCGAGCCTGGATATGGAGGCAGGCAGTTTCCGGCATCGTGGGATCAACTCCTCCTTGAAGCACGTCGAGTTGACGGCTACCCACGTTCCACGAACAGGTCAGTCCCGCCCGCAAGCCAGCGGTTGCAGACACCCCCGAGGGCACTCACAGCGACAGCGACAGCGGCGAGTTCGATGGTCCAGTGGATGACCGCGTATAAACTAAACCCCGCCGCCGCTCCAATCAAGCCGAACACCAATGCTCGATCCGCGGTCCCTACTCGACGTACCGCCCCAGGTAACCGGTAAAGGCACCAAATCATCCCAACGAGCAAAAGCGCCAAACCAACGAATCCCGACTCAACCCACCATTGCAGGAGGCTACTGAGTGCATTCGTTCGCGTCTCGTCCTGCGTTTTGTACGAGGGGTAGATCGAAGTGAAACTTCCCAGTCCGGTGCCGAAAATCGGAAAATCACGGGTCATGGTCCAAGAATCGGCCCAGACCCGCGAGGCGGCCTGGAGGCTCACGGCCGAGATCGGCGCGGGAGTATCCGGAAGCTTCTCGACAATCAATCGCGTCCCGATGCCACTCCCCAATCCGGTCAGTGCCAGCAAGGTCAAACCGAGCCCGGTCCAGCGCACTCCCGTCGGCCACGCACTCGGCAGTCCCACCAGAATCAACCCGAACGCGAAGGGCAAACTGAGCAAGGGACCAGCCAGCAACCCCACCATCAACGCGCTTGTGACCAACAAGATGGAAAGCAGGACGACCAAGCCACTCTGGCCGGACTCTGCCAGTCGGACCGTCAACAGGGCGCGGCTGCCACGAGGCGCGATGAGCTGGAGCAACATCGCCAGGGCAAGTGGCAAACCGAATGAAGCGAGCGCCAGATAGGCATCGGGCCCTCCCATCAGCGTTCCAACCAAGAAGGGTCGGTCCGGAAACAGTTGACCCCACGACGGGTGTGACGATGATGATCCGGCGACCGACCGCAGGACGAGCGAATTCGGCGAGGTCATCAGGTCCGAGTTCGTGGGCGCCCACATCGGTCCAAAGCCCGGCTCGAATAAGCCATAGAGGCCACTACTACGGCCGACGACCTGGACCACCACGAAGCAGGTGTTGAGGAAGAAGACACCAAGCAGGCAGCCCCAGATGAGATAGAGACGACGAAGCCGGTCGGTATAGTGCGACACCCCCCAGAACAAGGCAAGACAGACGGAAGCGCCGACGATCCAATGTAGTGTGGCGGCGCGGTCAACCGTGATCGGTGAGCGATTCATCGCCGGATCGGGAAGTGGGATCGACGCATCGAGTTCACGAACCCGATCGGGGAAAAAGCCCAGGCTATAGACCTGCTGAGATCGCGGCGAAAACCGAGACGCAAGTGGGGCCGGCAATGGTGCGAGTTGCACGATCCCGAGCACTAAGGCAAGGAGCCCCAGGAGCGTCAGCGGGCTCTTCAGGAGTCGCATTTTCCCTGCGAGAGCGATTTGGAGCAGACAGGCCAACACGAAAAGAAAGGTCAGCCCCGAAATCAGCGGCCCGGCCCACCAGACCGCGCCGCCAAAAGCGAGCGTCGTGCCGACCAGCAACGTGGCCAGCACAACGCTTAAAAGTCGATCGTTTTTTACCTGAAGTCGTCGGCGAACGTTCAAAGGTGCGTCTCCGGCTCAGGACTACAGCGACGTGGCCATGGGAAGGGCCGTCTGCTCTTCGCTGGGAGCGTCGAGACCGGGAGCCGCGGGAGCGCTTCGCCCCGTAATGCTGCCCGTATAGCCATAAGGCGTCTCGGGCCCATAGCTCGACCAGTTGCGAAGATCCTCGTAGAGCCCATTGAACACGACGCCGGCGATCATGACGTGCGACTGCTCAAGCATGGCCTTGGCATGCTGAAGGGGCCGAAGCTCCTGAGAACCGGAGCGGACGACGAGCAACGACGCGTCGACGATTCGCCCCAGCATCCGGCAATCGGCCAGGCCGAGAATCGCGGGACCGTCGAGGATCACGCGATCGTAATGACTCGACAATCCGATGATCAGCTGGCGAAGCTCAAGCGCCCCGAGAATCTCGATCGGAACGCCCGTGGTATCGCCGGTGGGAAGAAAGTCGAGATTCGGGATGTCGGTGCGAACGACCGTTCGCTGCCAGGGCAGGTCGCCTCGCAGCACATCGACCAGACCCAAGCCGGAACCCTCCTCATCCAGATCCTGGAACACACCGGCCAGGCTGGGACGACGAAGGTCAACATCCATCAAAAGGGTGCGTTCGCCGGCACGGGCGCAGGTGGCGGCCAGGTTCAGGGCGGTGGTGCTTTTGCCTTCCCCCGCCTTGGCACTCGTGACCAAGAGCGTAACGATCGGCCCCCGCTTGTCGGTGATTCCGATCAGGCTCGCTCGCAAGTTACGAAACGCGTCAGCCTCGATCGAGTCGGGGGCTCCCGGGGTCCAGAGATGGCCGCCGCGATGGAGTAAGGCGGAACGCCGAATTTTCGGGATGACTCCGAAGAGCGGCAAGGTCAGCGCGGCGGTCAACTGCTCAGGCGCCTTGATCGAATGGTCGATGTGCTCGAGCAGGCAGACCACGCCAATGCCCAATCCAAAGCTCAGAATCAACGCGAAGATCATGTTCAACGCACGTTTGGGACGGATCGGCTGGGTGGGTTCCGCCACGCTCGCGACTTGGATGACCGGGTCCTTCTTCCCCTGCGAGATGGCGGAGAACTCCCAAATCTTCTTTTCCATCTCCGCGATCTGGTTCTGCTTCAACCTGAGCCGATCGATCGAGTCGGTGTATCGTTGGTACGTCGGCATCGAGGCCTGCAACTCATCGAGCAGCGTTTTGGCCATTTCCTCTTTTTGCCGAAGCTCTTCCTTCTTGGCATCAGCCAAGGAGTCATACGGGTTGCCTTCGGCGGCCCCCGCCGACGAGTCGCTCAGGGCATTGAGCCGCTTAAGCCGAGCGACCACCCCTTGAAGCTTCTTGGCGGTATGGAGAACCGCGGGATCGTGATCGAAGTTCCGAACCTTCGACTTGTAGGTGCTCAGCGTGTCGACAAGCGTTTCTCGCTGCAAACCGAGCTCGGACTTCTGGGCTGCATAAGGATCGGACGGAGCCTGATTGCGCGCGTTCGGAAAGGCTTGCGACAGATAGGACTGCTGATTGAGGTCTCTCAATTGGTTTTGATCGTTCTGGATGCTCGAAGTGAGCAACTCATAGGTTCTCTCTTTGATATTTTTACCGCCCGGACCGATCACTTCCGAATCCTGGACCATAGCGATGATGGATTTATTGATATCACTAAGCTCATGCTTAAGAACCGTCAAATAGCCGTCGGCGGACTGCTTGGCATTGTCGATTTTCTGGTTGATCTCATCGCTAGCTTGATTCTTGAAGGCGTCGATCAAAAGTTGGAGCGATTTTGCGACCCGCACGGGGTCGCGGCCTTCGAGCGTCACGGTGTACTGGTTCGTCCCCGTCACCGGCCGGGTCTGGATGGCGGCGACCAGTTCCTCCGCGGCGTCGGTTGAGGCGCCGGCTCCGTGGGTCAAGCTTGGGTCATTGACCACCTGATCCGCAAGCCTCGGGCTCCGCAGCATGGCGATCCGGTTGGGCCCGTAGGTTTCCGAGCTCTCAGGCGCTTCATGCCCCACCGTGGGCGAGACCAACGACGAAAGGACCGGATCGAAGTGCGGGGCTTCGATCGCAATCTGGGTTTTGGCGCTATAGACGTTTGGCTGATACGCGATCACGATTCCGCAGAGAATGCTCAGTGGGACGCCGATCGCCAGCACAAACCAAATCCGGCGACGCAATGCGCGGAGATAGTCGGAGGCGGATTTCCCGGCGTTGCTCTGGGTCGGGGCAGTCTGAAAGTTCGGAGAGCGAGGCGGCCCGGCATACCCTTGGATTGTGCCATCCATGATGATATTCCTGCTCCATTAAGATTATTTGTCGCCCAGAGTGGAGTGGTGGACCACGGGTCGAGCACTCCATCTCAACGTCATCCGGAGCCAGTTCAGCGAGACGCGGGTCAAAGACGGGGAAGTCGCGATGGCCAGGACCGGCGTCGCCTGTGACGAGAGGCGGGGGCCGCTTGAAAAAGGCTCCGGCGACGACCCGTGCCCCAGCGATCCCGAAGTCTCCTCACCCCGATCGTGGCTTTCTTCCTCTTGGGTCAACAACAACCGCTCCACCCGTTCGGCCGTGGCCAGCGAGAGTCGCTGAAGGAAGCGGAAGGCGATGTCGGCCTCGGTCGTGGCCTCCGGCGTCTGATGAAGCGAGACGGTCAAAAGCAGGTCTTTGCCACTGGAGAGTCGGAAGACAGCGGAAGGTCCCGACAGGGGCGCGGACATCGACGCGGGCTCCTCACGACCCTCGTCCTGAACGAAGACCTCGTCACCGTTGCGAGTGCAGGAGACCCGCTCGACTTTGCAGCCAAGCTCATGAGCCGTGGATTCCAGCAGCGTTCGGATCGCCGCAACATGTTCACAGAGCTCGATCCGCTGAATCGCTTCCCAGGTCAGCTTCGCGGCGGCTCGCTCCTGGCGGCCCCGCGCGATTCGTGCCTTGAAATCGCCGCGGAGATTGGCGAACTCGTCCATCCGACTGGTCAGGATCAGGAGAAAGGCGAGGCAACCCGACATCCCGAGAATCAGCGCGAGCATTTCGTTCTTGAGACAGACCCCAAGCAGCACTGCACCGCAGAGGAACCCCGAGAAGCAGTAGAGCAGGAGCGCGGCCTGACGCGGATTCAGCCCCAGCCCAATCAAAAGGTGATGAACGTGACGTCGATCGGCCGAACTAAGAGGCAGGTTTCGCACCCAGCGCCGAAAGATCGCCATGGCGGTGTCGGAGATCGGCAGCCCCATCGCCAGGATCGGGAACAGGATCGAGATGGTCGACGGGCCCTTCAATGATCCTTGAACCCCGATGATCCCAATCAAGAGTCCGATCAACAAGCTCCCACTGTCCCCAAGGAAGATACAAGCGGGATGCCAGTTGTAGAGCAAGAAACCGGCGAGGCTACCCGCCAACGCGGCCGCCATGATCGCGACGCCCACATTCTGGTTGTGGATCGCCACCAAGGTCAGCGTACCGCTGACGAGCAGGCCGACACCCGAAGCCAAACCGTCCATCCCGTCGATGAGGTTCCAGATGTTCATGCAGGCAAGGAACCAGAGCATCGTGACGATGAGGCTCGGAATCGAGACCGGCAACGTGAGGCCCATCATCGACAAATTGATGACGGGATGGCTCAGATCGATGGCCATGCCGAGAATATCGAAGCGCTGAATGCGGATACCGCCGATGAAGAGAATCATCACGGCGACCGCTTGGCCGGCGAGCTTCATGCGAGGCGCGATCGAACGCGTATCGTCAACGAAGCCGACGAGCAAAACGATGAGACCGGCCAAAAAGACCGCCCACTGGCAAGCCCACCATTCCTGGACGCCGGGCCAGTCGTTCAAGTAGCCACCATATCCCACAAGCATGATGGCTGAAGCCAGGCCGAACGCCAGCCCCAAGCCACCCAGCCGTGGCGTCGCTCCCTTGTGAATCCTGCGGAACTGGTCTGGCCGGTCGATGGCGCCGGCCCAGATCGCGATCCGCGTCACCATCGGAGTGGCTAAGACGCACCCCATGAACGCGACCGCGAAGATCAGCAAGAAGGAGTTGGAAATCATCATGGACGGGAA
The DNA here is from genome assembly GCF_900129635.1 of Singulisphaera sp. GP187. Classification (GTDB taxonomy): domain Bacteria; phylum Planctomycetota; class Planctomycetia; order Isosphaerales; family Isosphaeraceae; genus Singulisphaera. Next base: position 2,001,854 of record NZ_FSRB01000001.1, read on the forward strand.
CACCCTCATCGCCCTCGATCAAATGTCCGCCCGAAAGTCATTCTCGGGATGACGCCCGCCAGCGAGTCAGCAATCGGACACGCCGAGAGCATCCGAGCCAAGCCTGATTACGCCGCCGAAAGCGTTCCGGGTTTCCCCGCACGCCCCTGACGCGCTGAACCGGCGAGCCCATCGGACTTCACACCATGTTGTGAATACGATCCAGGCTCGACCTTCGCACCGGATTGTTCGCAAAGCCGAGGAGTGACCGATTCGACCGTCCCGGTTGGGGCGATGGACCTCGTTGAGGAGGATCGCGAAAACCCGCGGTCGGAAGGTGGGAGAGCGTGAGTTGAGCAGGACCGACTCTTGGAGCAAGCGCCAGATTTCACGATGATGACTCGTCTTCCTTGACTCAATCGGGCGATAACCGCCCTGTTGTCCATCGAGGGCGGAGCTTTCCTGGTCCGAAAAGTATCAAGGTTTTGTCAGCGCCGGTCAAGATCGATTCTCAGTCGCGCGGCTCCGAAACCGAGATCCCGCGCGCCCCGCACCCGGCGACGGGCGAGCGCGGTACGGAAGAACCCGTTTGCTGGCGAAGTTCTGGCAGGCTTGTGCCGATTAAGCTAGTGAACGCGATTTTCCCGACGCCAGGAAGGGTTGGGCGTGTACCGGATTGGCAAGGATATTTTCGCCATGCGCTGGGAAAAAGGATGGCCGAGGACGAAAGCTGATCGAGCCTGGATCCTTTTCGCCTGGTTAATCGCATTGTCGGGATGCCACGCCATTCCGATTACCGGCCAGGTGGACACCAACGCCAAGGTTGCGGCGAACTTCCAAGGGACGGTCGACGTCCACCTGCCGTCCGCGACCGACCCGGGCCCGATGATCCCGGTGGTGGTGCGTCGAGCCCCGGCCGGTAGCGAGGCGGCTCGCATCGTCATCGTCGACGTCGACGGCCTTTTGCTCAACCAGAATCTCACCGGGATCTACTCGGTCGGAGAGAACCCGGTCTCGGCCTTCCGGGAAAAACTCGAGATGGCGGCCGGGGATCCTCGGGTCCGCGGCGTCGTGCTTCGCGTTCACAGTCCCGGCGGCGGCGTCACGGCCTCGGATATCCTCGCCGAGGAACTGCGACGATTCCGCCAGGCGACAGGGAAACCGGTCGTCGCCTGCCTGATGGATGTCGCGACCGGAGGCGCCTATTACCTGGCCGTCGGTTCCGACCGAATCATCGCGCTCCCCACGTCGATCACGGGGGGAATCGGAGCGTTGATCAACCACGCGAATCTGGAAGATGCGATGGCCCAGCTCAACCTCCGTGTCGAGCCGGTGAAAGCGGGTGAACTCGTCGACATGGGATCAGTAGCAGCCCCCCTCTCGGACGAGGCGCGGGGCCTCTTCCAGGACATGGCCAACGGATTCCGTGACCGGTTCGCGACCCGGGTCGCTCAATCCCGGCCAATGATGACCGTCGACGATCACCGCTCGATCGCCGACGGCCGGATCGTTGCCGCATCGCGGGCACTCAAGCTTCACATGGTTGACCAGCTGGGTTATGTCGACGACGCGATCGCCGAGGCGGAGCGACTCGCAGGTGTACCGGGATCGGAAGTCGTCTTCTTCGAGCGGGCAGGTCATCCCACCCGATCGATCTACTCGATCGTGCCGAATGTCCCCCTTCAGAGCGAGCTAATCCCCTTCAGCTACCCCGGCCTGGAACGGAGTAAGCTGCCGACCTTCCTCTATCTCTGGCAGCCTGATCCCACGATCACAAAACTGAGCGGTCGCTAACGCTGGTTTAGATGGCGGACGGCCCAAGGCCATTCGGACGGACCAGCCGTCCCCCCACCTCGTTGATGTTCTCCAGCGGTTTACCCTCGAGTCGTTCACGCCCCTTTTAGCTGGGGTCTGTGCCCCCGGGGCAAAGGCCATGAGACCCCAGAGAAGGCTTCACTTGGCCTTCGTTTGTCCTGACCGTCACGGATTTTGGGGGGAGGGCGGCGGCGTGATGACGTGAGGAGACGAAACGACCATGATCCACGGTGCAACACCGAAAGGAGGTGGATCATGGCCGAATCGCTCGCGACACAGGCGTCGCGAGGGCATCGTACCCTTTGCCTGCCCTTCGAGGAAGAATCCTACCGCCGTGTCGTGGGCGACCCGGCCGAGTTCCGCCGCGTCGTCGACGCCTGCTTCCGCGACGCCCCCGAGTTGTTCCCAGCCGGCTTCGCCCACGGCTACGAGTTGAAGGACCACCGGATCTCGGCGAAGCGCGGCCTGCCGATCCGTCGCATCCTCCTACGCGACGGCGTCGCCTACAGCCTGCGGCCGTCGTTCCTGACCCCGTACCTGGCGGCCCGCACGGGCGACGTCGAGGCACCGCTGTTCCTGCGAACCTTCGGCGTGCCGTTCTGGGCCTTGGCCCGGGTCTTCGGCCGCGACCCGATGTACTGGTATCGGCTGACGTGCGGCCTGGGACGGTCGAGCGTTGCGGGGACGACCGTGCGGCGGGTCGAGATCCCGATCCACCTCCTGGCCGACGAGCACCACCAAACGATCGACGGCGAGAAGGTCTACGTCGCCACGACCGTCGGCGACGGCTGCGTCCTGGGCGCCGAGCCCGCAGCGGCGGCCGGGACCGCCGATTTGACGGTGGCCTACGGCGTCTTCAAGGCCGAGGCCCGCGACGTCGAGCCGACGTACGCGTCGCGGACGGTGAGCGTCGACGGCTGGACCTCGACGCATCAGGCGTGGCTGGCGTTGTTCCCCCTGATCGTGCTGCTCCGCTGCTTCCTGCACGGCTGGCTGAACATCCGAAGCCGCGGAAAGCTCAGCGAGTCGTTCCGGGAGTTGTCGAAGCGGGTCTGGGAGTCGTACCACGCGCCGTCCCGCCGAAGTCTCGCGCAACGGCTGCGGCGGCTGCGTGAATGGGCTCAAGGACGAGGGATGTCGGCGTGGCTGCTGGAGCAGGTCGAGAAGCTGTGCGGCCGGTCGAAGGAGTACGGCGAGGCGTATTCGCACCCCGGCGGCCACCGCACGAGCAACATGCTCGACCGGATGATGCGAGGGATGAACCGCTACTTCGACCGCGGCCAGCACCTCCACGGCTCGCCCGCCGCCTGCCGAGCCTGGGCCCTGCTGGCGAACTACGCCCCCTGGCACCCGGCCGTCGCGAGCGCGAACGAGGGATGGCGATGCCCCGCCGAACGCCTCAACCGCCATCGCTACCACGACGACTGGCTCCAGAACCTGCTGATCTCTGCCTCCCTCGGTGGCTACCGGTCGGCCACCCCCCAAAATCCGTGACGGTCAGCATTTTTTATGGGATTCGCAGCACGGTGCCTGGGAGAAATACAACTCCAATGGCAGACATCTCGGGGAATTCGATCCAACAACGGGATCTCGGACGAAAAACGCTGACCCGAGTAGGAACATCAGACGTTACCTCTGAAAGAAAGGTGGCCGCCGTGCACAAATACATCGTATTGGTTTTCAGAAAAGATAGAGACGGCACCTTCGTGACCCAACACAGCATCAACAGACTTACACTCAACGACCTCCAAAGCTTGTTTGGAATTGATGAGTCAAATCCCATGTTCGACTGTTATCTCGTGACCGAAGCACAGAGAGCATCTATTGAAAAGGATATTGGAATTCGACTGAATCTTGCTCAGTTTGATTATCAGGTGTCATGCGAGTCGGCTGACTAGACCTAAAACAAGCCTAATTAGGGCGCTGGCCGTTCGCCTGGCGCACAGACCGAGGACGTGGGGCAAAAACGGGGACGCAGCTAGAGCGCCTCACAGTTGCATAGCATACGCCGCACGGTCCTGGAACCATCCGGCGATGTTTTCGGGGGTGACGTCATGCAAGGCCGAACCGAACGCCGCATAGACCGTCTCCTTCGTTCGCGCCGCCGCCGACCTCATCGCACCCTTGACCTTCGAAAACATCTCCTCAATCGGTGTCAGGTCCGGACTCCACGGCGGCAACGGCACCACCTCCGCTCCGGCCGTCTCGACGGCCTCGATCGCATCTTCCGACTGGTGCGGCTTGAGATTGTCCCAGATCACCACGTCCCCCGACTTCAACTCCGGGACCAACACCTGTTCCACGTAGGCCTCGAACACGTCGGTGTTGGTGGCGCCCGGGAAGGCCAACGTCGCCGTCACCCCGGAGAGGCCCATCCCGCTGGTCAGCGTGATCGAATCCCAGTGCCCGGGCGTCGTGGAGTAGACGCGTTCTCCCACCGGGGCGCGGCCGTAAGTCCGGGTCATCGCCGTGTTGGCCCCGCATTCGTCCACGAAAACCAGGCGTTTCGGGTCCACGCCAGCGAGTCGCTCGCAGAATTCGCGCCGCTGCTCCTGGACGTCCGGGCGGTCCTGCTCCTGGGCACGGGGCACCTTCTTCTTGCGCGGCAGCCCCAATTGGCTCAAGGCGCGCGAGATGGTCATCAGGCAGCACGAGAGGCCGAGTCGTTGGCGGCATTCCTCGAGTGTGGCATCGGGTTGCTGGCGGATCAATTCTCGAAGCCGTTCCAAGTCCTCGGACCCGAGCACGGCGGGGTTGCCACCGCCGTGCGGTCTGGGTTCGACCGAGCCGGTCGTGCGATGGAGTTGGAGCAAGCGTGTGACGAAGGAGATACTGACCAGGAACCGTTTCGCGATCTGGCGTACCGACCCGTCACCGCGCTGGATCGTCTCGAGGACCCGCAGTCGGAGATCTTGAGAATAGGGTGTCATCGGCCACCTCCTAACTCAGATCTCCTTTCAAATGGAGTGCCATCCAACTGTTAGGCGCTCTAGTATTGACGTCCCGTCCGGAGGGGCTGTTCGGCAGTGGCCAGGGGGGGAACAAGGACATGCATCGCGATCCCAAGAGCGCGATGCATGTCCTTATGTCGCCCTAAGACATGGGCGGGAGCGCTCCACCGGGATTCTTAAACCCAGGATTTGAAGTTCGGCAGCGAACTCAAATTCTCTTTAGGTTAGGCGCGATCCCGAGATATCATGGGCTAGCAACGCCCGCCCCGGTTCCTCCACGGAACGCCTCTTTGACATCGTCGCGACGCAGGACCAGCAGCGCCCATATCCCGAAAGGGAGTCCAAGGAGCACAACAGGGGAACAGAATGGGATTAGCGACACGATCGCTGCCGTCATCGCGTTGGCGTACGATCGGCCCTCAAGCATCTGCAGGGCCCCGTACAAGACACTTGCGTGAATGCCAAGTAGCAACCCGTTGGCGACGATATTGGCAGCGATCAGTTCCCCGCCTCTCTCCGGCCCTTCATCGCGCAGCATCTTTGGTACGTCGCCGACGATGGCGTGCGTGAGGACGGCGCCGTCTAGTACTACAGCGCTAAGTCGTATCCCATTTGCATCGGGGCAACTCTGTGAGTTTGATGCCCAACTCATGCAGCCTTCGCCTTGTCCGCTTGGTGTGGCACCGCTGTGCCACGGCGTTTCGACGTTGCGCCCGCTCGATCTCTTCGGAGGTTCGCTCCAGTAGCTTCCGCGGAGCACTCAGCCCCAACCACCAGAATGGGATCAACGCCGCTACTGCGGTGTGTACCTGGCACTCCGTCAGGCCCAGGTTTTTCCCCCCCGAACTCCTGTCGCATCCGCGACAGGAACAGGTAGCTCAGGCAACTCAGGATCAGGTGGCGTTTGAGCCCCTGGTAGCGTCGGCCCTCGTACTGATCCAGCCCGATCTCGGACTTCTGGTCTTCGAAGCAGCGCTCGACTCGCCACCGCGAAAATGCGACGAGCAACAGCACCTGCACCGACGTCTCCTCGGGGGCGTCGCCGACGAAGAACTTCAACTCCGCCGGGTTCAAGACGTCGCGGGCGGCGACCAGGTGCAGCGGCTCGCCCGGCAACCCGTCCGCGCCCACGGGGGAAAACCGCAAGTGCTTGACTTCCCAGACCATCGGCCCCTTGTGCCCGTCCTTGACCCGCCACCGGACCCAGGGCTGGTTGCGAAACCCGTCCTGATCGAGCATCGCCTCGACCCGCCGGGCCGGCGCGCTGCCGCTCGCCAGGCGAGGCGTCTTGCGGCCGCGGCCCCGCCCGTGCTTGCGATACTTCCTGGTGACGACACGCGGTGCCTTGATCCAGCCCATGAAGCTCCGCGGCACCTCGCCGACGTACTTCTGGCTGCGGCCCCTCAACCCCCGCAGGAACTCGGGCTTACTGCCGTAGCCCTCGTCGAAGGTCACCCAGTCGAAGTGCAGACCGTTGGTGATGGCGCGGTCGTAGAGTTCCAGGGCGATCGTCCACTTGGGCCGGTAAACCATAGCGTCGGGGATGCCAGTCTCCCGGCAGCGGTCGCGGTCAGAGGACCAGGACTCCGGCAGATACAGTTCGCCGTCGAGCAGGCAGTGAAAACCGTCGCGGGCGTAGGCGAGGTGGACCGTGACGATGCAGTTCTCCTTCTTGCCGACGGAGCCGCACCACTGCCGCTGCACGCCGGGGGTCTTGTTCCCCTTCTTGACGTCGCTGGTCTCGTCGAAGACGCCGATCGCGTTGGGGCCGGCGTGCTCGTCGCGGACGATGTGCTGGAGCCGGTCGCGCGCCCGGTCCTGGTCCCAGCAGTGCTGGCTGAGGAACTCCTGCAGGGTCCTGACGGGGACGCCGGCATTGATGGCGATCGGCTCGACACTCTTTTCGGGGATGTCCGAGAGTTGCCCGGAGACGTACACCGGCAAATGGGACCGCGTGTCCTTGCGCGGGAAGCAGTCATCGAACCGCTTGAGGAACTTGTTCAGCGCGGGTTTGAGCTTGCGGATCTGTGGGATATCCATACTCGTCCCTCCATAAACCATGAAGGCGAGCATACTTTCGCAATGGCTGGCGGATCAAGACGGTACAACTTGGCGCTGTAGTACTAGAATCATCGCCAGAACGGCAAGCACGATCAACGCTATGGCGGGTGGGCGCAATGACGACGTGGCCTCAATATGATCGAGGCTTCCTCCGCTAGGACGGTCCGATGTCGCGGGGGCCTCATACGGATTGTCCAGCATGACGATGGCCTTCCGCCTAACTTGTGATTCTCTAACGGCAATGCCTTGATAATGTGTGGCGAAGGGTGGCGTGTCAACATGCCAAGCTTGGGAGAATTCAAAGGGGGTCAGGAGCGAATGGCACGAGGATAGCCTAACTCTCTAATTAGCAATATTTTAAATCAGCACGATCACTAACGTCAAGCATGGCGTCATGATTGGTATTTATGCTCGCGTTGACTTGCATTGTTCACGCGTGCGCAGTCTCCGGAACGAGAGTGACCTCCTCGGCGGGTATCCTGGTGGTTCGAACAACTCCACCGGCTACCGCACCAAGGAGGTCACTGTGGATCAGTCTACCCCCTCGTCCCCGACTCGCCAATTCGATTCGGTCCGCAATCAACTCGCCCAAGCGGAAGGTCTCGCCTTCCTCAGACTCCTCTCCCAACCCATGGTCGCGGCCACTTGCTGTCACCTCAGCCATCGATGGCGCGACCGGATTTACACGCCTTGGATCACCCTGAGCCTCTTCCTGTCCCAGGTCCTCGCCGCGGAACAGTCGTGCGATCAGGCGATCGATCGATTTCAAAAATGCCGCTACGATCAGAAACTGCCCAAGGTCGCTACCGACACCACCAGCTACTGCGAGGCCCGCCAGCGCTTGCCCGAGGAACTCATCGGTGAACTGGTCCGACGGACCGGGGCCTCGATCCTCCAGAAGGCGAAACCGTCCTGGCTCTTTCACGGACGAGCCGTCAAGATCGCCGACGGCTCGTCTGTCGTGATGCCGGACACTCCGAGCAACCAAAAGGCTTATCCCCAGCCGAACTCCCAGGCGCCCGGCTTGGGGTTTCCGATCGCCCGCATCCTGGTGATCTTCAGCCTGGCCGTGGGGACGGTGCTCGATGCCGCGGTCGGTCCTTATCAGGGCAAGGAGACCAGTGAGTTGGCCTTGCTCCGCCAGATCGCCGGCCAATTCCAGAGCGGCGATATCCTGCTGGGCGACCGATTCTTCTGTTCTTACTGGGTAATCGCAGACTTTCAGAAGCGTGGCGTCGATGTGGTGGTGCGGCTCCATCAGTGTCGCTCGGCGGACTTTCGCCGCGGCCGTCGACTGGGCCGGGAAGACCACGTCGTCACCTGGTCAAAGCTCAAGGCGATACCCGACTGGATGAGTCGAGCCGAGTACGAGGCGATGCCCGCCGAATTGACGATCCGGGAACTGCGTGTCCAGGTCAGGGACAAGACCAAGCGGGTTCGCCAACTGGTCGTCGTTTCGACCCTCTCGGATGCCAAAACCTACTCGGCCAAGGAGTTGGGGGACCTGTTCCGCCAACGGTGGCACGCAGAATTAGATTTACGCGCGTTGAAAACTCACATGAACATGGAGATGCTGCGGACCAAGAGTCCGGAGATGGTCCGCAAGGAGATCGGAGCGCATCTGCTGGCGTACAACTTGATCCGTGGGCTGATGGCCGAGGCGGCGCGGGTCGAGCAGGCGAAGCCGCGGACGCTGAGCTTTATGGGAGCGGTCCACACGACGTGCGCATTCGAGGAAAGTCATCTGTACGATCCCACGTGGATCGAAGCGGATTTGCCGCGACTGTTGGAGTTGATTGGCGAGAAGCAGTTGGCAGATCGTCCGGACCGGTGTGAGCCGCGGGTGGCGAAGCAGCGGCCCAAGCCCAAGCCGCTGTTGAGGATGCCGCGGTGGGCAGCCAGGCGTCTGATAAAACGAGGGATGATCCCATACAACAAAGCATAAAATCGCCTAAGCACACTAGCAATTAGTCGACGTAAGCTTTTTGCAAAACAGTGTTTACGCTATCCTCGTGCCATTCGCTCCTGACCCCTTTTCTGAGCCCAGGGCTGGAGCTCGGCCAGCCCGGCATGCTCCACCCAAGCATCGTAGGATTGACACAATGAACAAGATATGGGACAAGCGTCAGTGCCGATCACACGGCATTATCCACCTATAACGCTCACATTCTCCGTAGAGAAGGGATTTCCATGGACTGGAAAATAAATCCTCAACGCTTATCCTACCCCGCCTTCTGCATCGCTTTCCTGAGCAGCCCAATACTTCTCGCTGAACCTATCGAAACGTGGCAAGGTGCTAAAGCTCAGGTCTATGCCAGTGGCACGGAAGCGTCACAGCAAGGAGCGGTCGCGGAAGCCAGCGCCACGGGCAAGACTCGTATCTATTACACCTCATCGAATGCGCAATACGAGCCCGACGCCTGGAGTGTTGAAGCGCGAAGCACCGCCAAGGCGGAAGCCATTGGCACGCGCGACGCCCTGCTACGCGTCGGCGTCACCCACAGGAATGACAATCCCGGAACATATCCCTTATTCGGTCACAGCGATCCGCCTGCGTACGCATCCGCTGAAGCATCCTGGGTAGGCGATAGAATCCATATCGCACCAGGCCCAGATGGGGTCATACCCGAACATGTTCGCCTTGGGGTGATGCTTGAGCTACCGAATCCATGGCTTGAGGCAAGTGGGTACGGAGTCGGGGTTGGCAACATCGACCTGAAATTGGGCGACCGACTCCTCAGCGTCGGCGGGGGTTTCCGCCGTGACTCGCCCAGGGATGACATTTCCTCCCAGCTCGTCCAACTTGGTTTCGACTCGGCCGAGCGAGTCGCACCGGACTCCATTTACTTTCACGCCAAGGCGTTCGTGGACCTCGCGATTGATCACCAAGGATGGAGCGATCCCTTCGACCTGAGCCTCAAAGCCATCGCCGCCACCGGACTCGAAAGCAACTCGTGGTCATATATAGGCCTCGGCGCAATCACAGTCTCTTTGGATGACCTCGTCCTATCGGACGGTACCTCGGTCGTCGATGCGGGCTACAGCGCCACTTTTGAGTCGGGGCTTGACTGGCCGCAACCGGTCCCCGAGCCAGCCTCGATGGCCTGCTGGTTCGCTCTGGTCAGCGTTGCAGGGTGGCGCTCCTTGAAACGGTCGAGAACCACGGCGATAGACGGCAGCCCGATGGGCTAGAGCGGTCTTCGTCCGGCTACGTCGTGAGCCGGGTGGCTGGGGTCCGAAGTCGGCCCCAGTCACCTCGATGGTACGCAATCCAGTAACGTCGGGCCAATGCCGGCGGTTCGCTTCTCACGGGAGAGGAAAAGGGGTCAGGAGCGAAGGACACGAGGTTAAGAGCGGGTGTGCACTGGTTTTCGTCGCAAAAACAGTGTGCAGGAGCCTGAAAAGGTATTGTACGGAATCCTTATCCTCGTACCCTTCGCTCCTGACCCCTTTTCTGAGTCCGCCCGATTCCTATATGGCGGTCTCTTCTGAGTCCTGAGCTCCGTTTTGAGCGTGAGAGTATCAAATGAGTCGCTGACAAGTCATCGCCGGCCTGTCTGAACGGGATCGCGCGTCGTCACCCAAACCAGGACGACCGAAGTCGGCCGCTGACGAGCCTTGTCCCGCGCCTCCAAGTTCGCTGAATTCTCAGGTGACGTCACCGTCGCGGCGCCTGCCTGCGCCACGGTCAGTGACTCGGTTGAATCCATCGACTTGGCGGTGGAGGTTTGAAGACCGGTCGCGTCCCGTTCGTTGGCCGGTTTCGCGTCTGCCAAATCGTCGGATGAGACGGGGGGCCTGGGCGAAACTTCGGGAACTGGAATCCCATCGAATTCGGGACTTCGGCGATAGACGACCGCCTGATTCTTGGGGAGGGCCCGAGCCCGGATCGCGGACTTCAGATCCTCTTTCGCCGGTGGCGGCGACAGCGCGGTCGCTCGAGCCCCAGTCGAGACGGCGACCTGTCCGATACCGGAAAGTTGAGTCACCACCATGGGATCAGGTACGATTTCTTCAAACTCGGCCGGAAAATCAAGTTTCAAACGATTGCGGAATTGTTCAACCTCGTCCTGATCCATCACGAGCGCGAAAACGGTCGCCTGATTGGGGTGCTTGGGATCGATCACGATCCCCTGACTTACCGTGATCTTACCGAAAAGCGGATCGAGGCGCGGGATGCCGCGAACGAGACCTTCGACCCGGCCGGGCATGTCACCACCAAACTCATCAACCACGACGAAAACGTGCTTGAGGTCGGGGCTGTCGAGAAGTTGGCGAATCCGCGTTTGCTCGCGGTCGGTTTGGAGCTCGGTTTCGTTGCGTTCCGACCCAACCAGGCGATGGCGCGGGGAGACCGTGGGCGCATCGGATCGACTGACCACACTCGTGCTCGAGGGAACCGCCTCGAGCGGACGGTGGAGGGTGGAGTCAACCTTCGCCGGCCTGGTGGTCGCGACCGCCATGGGCTGATGGGCTGGAGCCGAAGTCGCGGGGGTCGGTCGGGCTCGGCCCGTGAGCAGACCGAGGCCGACGGACAGGACGGCCAAAGCCGCCGCGGCCAGACCGATCCTCACGATCGGCAAGCGTCGGAGGCGCGACACAAGTGAGCCCCGCCCTTGGGAACGGGTCCGCGCCACGATCGCCGAGGCGAGATCCTCGTGAAGCGCCAATCGCGGCAAGTTCGCGACGAGATCGCGGACCACGGTCAACTGACGGAGGCGTTCGGCCAGGGCCGGGTTGGCAAGCAACGCCGACTCGACGCTGGATCGCTGCTCTGGGTCGAGCTCGCCGTCGAGATAAGCGGACAGGAAAATTTCGTCTTCGGTCTTCATGGTCACTCGGCGGGTCAGGGCCAATCGGGCATGGGCCTCGTGCCCCCCATCACGTCTCGTCAGTCTCACGCTCATGGCGAATGTTGCGAAGATTGGCGAAGGTGCACATCCTCATCGACGAGGCTTCGGAGCCGATCGCGCAATTCGCAACGAGCCCGGTGCAACCGACTCCGGACCGTCCCAATGGGAACCTCCAACATCGCGGCAATCTCTTCATACTGAAGTCCGTCGAACTCCTTCATGACCACAACCGCCCGATGGTCGGCGGCTAATGCGTTCAGAGCGTCCTGGATCAGCCGATCGCGCTCAGCCCGTTGCAGAGGGGCCGAAGGGTCGCTCTCAGCCACGTCGTACGGCGGGTCGATCGGCGCGGAACCCGAGTCGAGATTGAGCCGAAGTACCGGCCTTCGACGCCGACGGCCAGATAAGGCCAGGTTGACCGCGATCCGATAAATCCACGTGTAAAACGAACTCTCACCCTGGAAACGATCAAGCTTTTCGAAGGCACGCAGGAATGCGTCCTGCAACAGGTCACGAGCTTCATCCGCGCAGCCGGTCAGGCGGAAAATGGTGGGGTAAAGTCGATCCTGGTAACGGGTAACCAGGACGCCAAACGCCTCCGTATTTCCCGCGCGACAAGCGTCAATAAGGGACTTGTCGTCGTCACACCCGGACATCATTATCCTTGGACGCCGTGAGGTCGAGAGAGTTCCAAAAGAAAGCGCGATTTGCTGGAAACACTGGATCCGAGGCGAGATTCGGCATGAAAAAGTGGGAGCATCCTCCCAAGTTGCCCAGGTCGACCCGCGGTGAACTCCCCACACCATTGGCCCACACCGATCCCCTGGACTTGTCCCCTTTGATCTTATCAGATCATGCCGGTTCTCGAGAACCACCTCAATACGTTCCTGGCGGCCTGTTGGTTCTCCGGCCGCGGAGCGGCGGTACGGCGTGTTGGTTTTCCATTTTTCGGCAAAACCCGCTCCGAAGGTTTCGTTCAAGACGATGTGGCCGGCGATCCTCCGGCGTGCTATGGTGACTGCACTTCCCGATGGCACAGCGTGGCATACCGACTGTGCTCAACCCATGATTCCTGATGAACGGAGAGTCGTTTTGTCGGGTCGAACGGACCTCGCGACTCACTCTCCGCAGATCCTCTTGAAGAGACGAAATGATGGCGGATTTCTTTGATCTCTCGGGTCAGGTTGCCTTGGTCACGGGGGCGGGGCAGGGGATCGGTGAAGGGATGGCCCGCCGTCTTCATCAGGCCGGCGCTCGAATCGCCGTTTTCGATGTCGACGCGAATCACGCTTCCCAGGTCGCGGACTCCCTCGGAGGCGTTGCGGTCGTGGGCGACGTCACCTCCGAGGCCGACGTGGCCCGCGCGGTCGGACGTGTCCGGGACGAACTCGGCCCCGTTTCGATCTTGGTGAACAACGCCGGGATCACCGGACCGACTGACGTGAGTTGGAACCTCGCCCTCGAGGACGTTCGACGAGTCCTTGATGTGAACGTCCTCGGGCCGTTCCTCTTCTGCAAGGCGGTTGCGCCGGGCATGATTGAGCGGAGGTACGGTCGGATCCTGAACGTCGCCTCGATCGCGGGCAAGGAAGGGAACCCCACCTTGCTTCCTTACTCCGCCTCGAAGGCCGCGGTCATCGCGATGACCAAGTCGCTCGCCAAGGAACTGGTGGGTCGAGGCGACCTGACAGTCAACGCGATCGCTCCGGCCGTCATCCGAACGCCGATCCTGGCGGGAATGGCGCAGAGCACGGTTGACTATATGCTTTCCAAGATCCCGATGGGCCGTACCGGGACCATCGAGGAAGTCGCCGCCCTGGTTCATTTCTTGGTGAGCTCGGAAGCGAGCTATACCACCGGGCAGTGTTACGATATTAGCGGCGGTCGAGCGACCTATTAATTGACCGACTGACTGACCGCGCCTGCCGTCTCCGGAAACGACGAGACGGCAGGACGATTCGACCTGAACGCGCAAGGGACGTCGAATGTCGGAGCGATATTGGCTCGTCCATCCTAATGGGGGCCGTCAACTGATCGACCCGCGCCAGTTCGACGTCGAGCGCCTGGCCGAACAGGTCCAAGAGATTGGCGGGCGTCTGATCGTCGAACCCGACTCGTACCGCGAAGCCAACGCGGAACCTTCAATCGCCGCACCACCGCGGCGGTTCGAGCCGCCGATCTCGGCCCTTGGACCGCTCTTTTGCGACCGGTTCGCCAAGATCTATTGCTGCCAGTCTGACTACGAGCTCGAGATCAACATCAGGCCGACCACTCGCGTCCTGGGTGGCTACTACAAGACGCGCAAGCTTGTGCGAATCTATTCGCATGATCGCCAACTCGGCCGCCGACCCCTCGACGAGCTCTTCGACACCTACTTGCACGAGATGGCGCACCACATCGAGTACACCGAACCCGACTCGTACCATGCCGCCGCTTGCGGCCGGGTTCCGGGCCGGATGCACAGTCGACTCTTCTGGAAGATCCTCGGTGATTTGAAGTGGCGCTGGGCTGAGCTCCAGCGCCGTAGCGATTGATCACCGACGGATTTGAGACGATGGTCGACGCCCTGGTTTCCGAATCCAATTACTTGGACGAAAGACCGAGCGATTTGACCTTCGCGGCCACGTCTTGGCCCGCGCTCTTGGTGGTGATCTTCTTGTCGATCTCCTTGATCTTGCCCTCTTTGTCGATGTAGTAGGTCCACCGACTTGCGACCCCATTCGCCGGGTTGATGACCCCGTAGGCTTGCGCCACACTCTTGGTGGGATCGCTCAGAATCGGGTAATCGAGGCCGAGCTTCTCGGCAAACTTCTTGTTGTCCTCGGGGGTATCGACGCTGGCGGTGAAGTAAGCCACGTTCAAGGGTTTGAGGGCGTCACCGTTCTCTTTCAGGGACTTGCACTCGATGGTGCAACCGGGGGTGTCAGCCTTGGGGAACCAGGCGATCACGATCGCCTTCTTGCCTTTGAATTGATCGAGCGAGTAGGTCTTGCCGTCGGTCCCCTGGAGCGAGAAATCAGGGGCCTTGTCGCCAACCTTCAGGTCCTCGGCCTGCACCGCGGCCGCGCCTGCCAACGACATGGCCAAGGCCAATCCCAGGGCGGGAACGCTTCCGATAAAACGACTCATGACGACCTCCTCGAAGGTGTGAGTGGATGGTGGGCCCATTCCCCAACGCCCGGTGGCGCCTGGGAAGGGTGTCGAGCGTAGCAGCGGGAACCTGAGAATTCAACGACATGTTCGGTTCGCCAGTCGCATCAAACGTCACGTAACGACTCGACCCTGGACCTCCGACTCGGTTAAACTGGCGGGGGCCAATCCCCCGTTCCCCTGTTTCCCTCTCGAGGTTCGCCGATGTCTTCGGAGAGTCCGCCGGCGCGAAAGCCGAGGTCCAAGCCGGCCCTAGGTTCCCCCCCGCTCATCGACGAACACCCTCCGCTCCCGGCCACTCTTCGCGTGCTCGACTGGATCCTGATCGCGTCCTTCCTGGCGCTCACGTTCCTCCTGGGCATCTTCCCGCTCAAAGATACCGACTTCTGGTGGCACCTCCGGACCGGTGACTGGATTCGCGAGCACCACACCGTTCCCGTCTCCGACCTCTATACGTTCACGGTGCCCGACCATCCTTGGATCGACTTGCACTGGGGATTTCAAGTCGCTCTGAGTTGGGGTTACGCGCACGGCGGGGTCGTGGCCTTGAACCTGGCCAAGTGCGTGATCACCTGCATCGCACTCCTTCTGGTCATCACCACCAAGAAACGGGACTGGCCGGTCTGGGTCATGCTCCTGGCTTGGCTGCCCGCCTTGCTCGTCCTCAGCGGTCGAATGTATGTACGGCCGGAGACGTTTACCCTCCTTTACCTGTGCGCGGACCTGGCGATTCTGTTTCGTTGGGACAAACACCCCAGGCTTGCGTTTCTGCTGCCGATCGTTCAGGTGGCGTGGGTCAACTCGCAAGGACTCTTCGTTCTCGGCCCGATTCTGATTGGGTTTGCCCTCATCGCCGCGATTTTTCGACCGGGTGCGTTTGCTCCGTCGCGAACGCGCTGGTGGCGCACCGTCGGAATTGCAACACTCTTGACGGGCGCGGCCTGCCTGCTCAATCCGTATGGGCTGATGGGAGCGATTTACCCCCTCCAGCTCTTGCAGACGATGGGGAATCCGATCTTCTCGAAGTCGATTGCCGAGTTGACCCCAATCCCGGAGTTCATCAGACGGAATGTGGGTTGGTACAACCTGCCGCTCTGCCTCCAACTTCTCACCATCATCCTGGGCGCCTTGAGCTTCGTTGTTCCGATCCTCTGGTCGGTCGCGGCGCGTACTCCGGCCTCATCCCCGCCGATCGATCCGCAAGTCGACCCGTCAGCTCAAGGAACTTCCACGAAAGACGCGTCCAAGCCGAAACGGAAGTCGGCGAAACGGACGAAGCCGGCCCAAGAGCCTTCGCAGGAACGAGTGCGAGACTGGTCGATGACGCTCTTCCGGTTTTTGCTGTTCGCCGCCTTCTGTCGGTTGAGCTGGCAGGCCACCCGAAATAGCCATCAGTTCGCGGCCGTGGTGGGCACGATCACCGCCTGGAATCTCGCGGAGTGGGCGGCCGCCATCCGCCGGCGCCGGCCCAGAATCGAGGGCGAGTCGCTCGCTCCGTTCATCCTCCCACGGTTGGCCACGCTCGGCTGCATCGCATTTGTGTTCGCGATCGTCGCCACCGGCCGACTTTACGCCTGGACCGGCGAGGACCGACGGATCGGACTGGGAGAGGAACCGCTCTGGTTCCCGCACGAGGCGGTCAAGTTCGCCGGGAAACCGGGGATGCCCAATCGCTTCCTCAGTTTTCACGACGGCTACGCCGCACTTTATGACTACTACCACGGCGCGGAGCGAACTCCCGGCCTCGAACGGAAGGTGTTCGTCGACGCTCGACTCGAGGTGGTCGGACCCGAGTTATATGAGCGTTATCTCAACCTTCAGAGCGAGATCGCGGGCTTGAAAGAATCGTCGAACTGGCCTGCCCAGCTCGACGAGATCGGTCGGCCCGTCATCCTGGTGGGACATGCCGCCAATTCGATGATCGGCGCGAATCTCATGACCACACCGCACTGGCGCTGCGTCTGGTTCGATCCCATCGTGGCGCTTTTCGTTCACGATTCGAATGCGGAGGTCGTCCGCACCGCTCAGGTCAATTTCGCCGCGCGCCATTTTCAACCAAGTTCGGCAACGATCCCTCAAGGGATTGATGCGTTAATCGCCTCGGCCAAAGCCATCTGGGCCTACGCTGGCGTCTTGCAAGCGCATCAGCGACCCGACCTGGCCAGGCCGATGGTTCTCCTGGGCCTCGACTACGCCCGGCGGATTCATCAGGCCGACCTTGAGTCGCCGAACGGTTGGAAGTTGATCGGTGAGCTCGAGTCGGCCCGCGAGGCTGCGATCGAGCCGAAGCATCGTGTTCAGCGATACCGGCTCCCTTTCGATCCGGTCTTCGACCTCTCTGCGGTCCGTGCGACCTATGCGCTCAGACGTGCTCATCTGGCCGCACCGAACGATTTTCTCACACTCCTTCTCTTGAGCCAGCAATACCAGGATCGGCTCATGAACGAGGCGGCCGCCCCGTTGCACGAGCGTCTTATTGGACTGCGACCGATCAACCCGAATCAGAGCGAAACCCAGGCCAAGTCCGCCAATGAGCTCGCGAAGCTTCGCGAACAGTTAGGGCCGGAGATCGGTACGACCTGGGAGAACCTGAGCGAACTCGACCGGATCGTTGCATCGATGCTCGACTCGGGTCGGGCCGAACCGGCGGCCGATCTCCTCGAGCGGGCCTACCCAAGCGAGACGAGGCCCTGGGAGATTACCGATCGCATCGCAACCCTCCGACTCCACCTCGGAGAAGCCGAACGCGCCCGCGTCCTCTGGCAGAAGGCGAGCAATCCATCGCAGCCCGCGATCCGCTCGGCCCGGGTCGCGGTGAGTTACTTGGTGGAAGGCGTGTTCGATGAGGCTCGTCGGCATTATCAGGAGGCACTGCGCGACGACGCCGACCTCTTCGAGGCCCACTACGGCCTGGCCATTCTCGAGCAGGACGCGGGCCGCGCGACCGAAGCCCTCCGCCATGCTCGCATGGCGGCCGACCATGCACCGAAGGGGAATAATGTCGCCAAGGCGGCCGCCCAAACGATCGTGGGCGAAACCCTTCCTTTTGCCGAGCTCTGAGATTCTGCCCGACTTCAGGACGGGTTGTAACGATGACCGAGCTCCGTGCAATTCCACGGCTCAACACCCACGCGAAAACCAGCCGTTGGCTCGGGAGATGATTGTCAGCGACTTCCGGGAGGGCTAAGTTCAGGCCTCGGCCCTCACAAATCGGTCTTCGCGACCCGGCTCTTCCCGCGGAGTGGTATGCTCATGAATGCAATCCGGCTGCAAATCATTGCTCTCTCGGCCTGGACCGCGATCGGACTTATGTGCCGGGACGCGCCGGCGGAGGAGAAGAAGGAATACCCTTCCCTTGGCACGATCGAGCGAAAGGATCCACGTCTCGATCGCTTGGTCCCGAGCGAGGCGAAGATCGAACGGCTCGCCGACGGCTACGACTGGTCCGAGGGACCCGTCTGGGACCGGCAAGGTCGGTTTCTTCTGTTCTCCGACGTCCCCCAGAACATCGTCTACCGCTGGAAGGAAGGGGAGGGGGCCAGCGTCTTCCTCAAGCCGAGCGGATACACCGGTTCCGTCCCGCGAGGCGGTGAACCGGGCTCCAACGGGTTGACCATGGATGCCCAGGGCCGGCTCGTTCTCTGCCAGCATGGCGACCGTTGCATCGCTCGGCTTGAACCCGATGGTAAGTTCAAAGTCCTCGCCGATCGCTACGAGGGGAAACGATTTAACAGCCCCAACGACGCCGTCTTCAAGTCGAATGGCGACCTCTATTTCACCGATCCCCCCTACGGTCTGCTCGGGAAGAACGACGATCCGAAGAAGGAGTTGGGGTTCAACGGCGTCTTCCGCCTTTCCAAGGACGGTAAGGTCACCCTCCTGACCGACAAGATGACCTATCCCAACGGGATCGCCTTTTCCCCTGATGAGAAGACGTTGTACGTGGCGAACTCCGACCCAGATCAAGCCCTTTGGATGGCCTATGACGTCAAGCAGGACGGCACGCTCGGCCAAGGAAAAGTCTTTTTCGACGCCACGTCGTTGGCCAAGAACAAGGCCTTGAAAGGATTGCCCGACGGTCTGAAAGTCGATCAAGCGGGGAATCTTTTCGCCACAGCTCCGGGAGGCGTTTTCATCTTCAGCCCCGACGGCACCCACCTCGGAACACTTGCCACGGGCGAGGCCAACGGCAACTGCGCCTGGGGTGACGATGGCTCGACGCTCTATGTGAACGCCGATATGTATCTCGCCCGGATCCGCTTGACGACCAAGGGACTCGGGTTCTGAGCGAACGAGACTCCAAGGCCTGCGTTAAGAAAGGGATAACCCGGGAAATCTGAACGATTGGCCACTCGACTCGAATCGGGAGTTCGGCGTCTTTCTCGGGCTCCTTGAGGCGTCGTCGATCAGCCTGGTTGTGGATGTCCGTCGTTTCCCGGGATCCAGACGCCAACCGCAATTTCAGCGTGACGCGTTGGAGGTCGAACTCCAACGCGCTCACTCCGCTCTCGACACCTCGGGGCCCTGGGGGGTCGACGACACGAACGCATCCTCGATTCGCCGAACAACGGCTGGCGAGTCGAGGCATGATCGCGCGGAACCGCTCTTTCCGCAATGAGTGACAATCGTCGCAACCCGCAACGGGCGAAGGACCGACCAAGCCCGCGCGGGGGTGGGCCAAATCGCCGATTTCGACTGATCGCGGCCTTCTCCCGACGTCGAAGGAAAGAGTCGGCAGCCAATTGTTCCTCAACTGGGTTGAGTCGGGGTTCGTCCTGCGCACGACCACCTCGCCGATGGGAAGCCGACCACCGATGCCTCCGAAACGTACCGGGACCAAGGCGACCGCGAATTCGCCCGCGGGAAACTCCACGTCGCCGCAACTCGTCAATGCCGTCCTGCTGAGCGTGGCCGTCAGCTATGGCCTCTACATTCTCGTTCAGCGAGGGAGGGTCAGTTGGCCCCCTCATGACTTGCTCGCCGGTATCTATACGCTCGCGGGCTGTCTCGCGCTGGTGGGCCCCGTCGTGCTGGCCCGAGTCGATTCCGGCGAGCGCGGACTCGGGGAATTGCTCTGGATGACCGGCGGTCTCTTGCTCTGGGTGTTCAACGCCACGGCGATGGCCCGCGGTTCCTGGCGGATGGAAGCCTGGGCGACGCCGCTCGGATACGAAGCGATGGGCATGACCATGCTCGCGGTGCTCCTCGCCGGTTGGCGATGCCGCCTGGGGAGTCGTTCTTGGTCCTGGACCAACGTCACCGGGTGGATCCTCGGGCTCTTCTGGGTGGCCATGGCCTTTTCGACCTTCATGCCCGCTCGATTCCCGGGCCTCGCGTCGCGCTGAACACTTGACGCTTAACTCAGGTCTGATTAGCCTCAAAGACGTCAGGTCCGTCGGCCGGTTCGCGGATTTGTTGTCGGAGCTTTTCTTCCCGCACCGGGTCGAGCCCAATCCAGACCGGACCGTTTCCCCGCCGCAGGAGTTTTGAACGTGGCGCTCGATCAAGATCAGAAGCCATCCGTATCAATATCAGCGCCGATCTCGGGCATTGATAACGAAATTGCCGCTTACCGAGCGATCAGCCCGGCAGCGATTCTGAGCTTGCTCTGCGGGTTAGTGGCCGTCCTCTGCTTCACCAGCTGGTTCTTTCTCGCGTTCACGGTTGCCGCGATCGTTCTGGGCCTGAGCGCCGAACGGCGGATTCGTCGCGATCCCGAGATCTGGACGGGCCGAAAGATGGCCCAAGCCGGAATGGCACTCGGCCTCGTCTTCGGTCTGGCCGCGGTGACGAGCACCCTGGTCCAAGATTTCCTCCGCTCGCGAGGCGCGGGACACTTTGCATCGCAATATGCCGACGTCTTGAAAAAGGGAAGTATCGAGGACGCCGTGTTCTATACGGTCTCGCCGCTCGCTCGCGAGGGAAAGAAGCCGGCCGAGATCTACAAAGAAATCTCCGCCCAGGCCCAACCCGGCATGCCTAACGAACAGCTTGCCGCGTTGCGGAATCTTCAGGACCGTCTGTCCAGCGGGCCTGGCGAAGCCATCGTCTTCGAAAGACTGGAAGGGCACGGCCTCGACGGCATGAATCCGTACGCCTCCGCCCTCTACCGGCTTCAAGGCCCCGGAAACCAGAAATTCCCCGAGAAAGAGCAGTACGCCTTGATCTTTATCAAGGGGGCGACGATCAAGGGGCGGACGCAGTGGTGGGTCGAGAACTCGAAATTCCCGTATGAACCTGCTTCCTACGTGCACAAACAAAAATCAACCACCGAAGAAGGACAGGGGCAGGGTCACGCTCACTAACTCACCAGTGGGTGGAGGGACCCAGCACGACCCAATGGCCCTATCCCTTGCTTGAAATTCAACGAGCGCTCCCGCGAACGACCAAGCAAGCCGATGATTCCGAAGAGGTGGTGGGGACAACCCACCACCTCTTTCCGTATCAGGTCGACTTCAACGTGTCATACACTCGAAAGCCGATTCAACGGAACGTCACTGATGCCGAAGCTCAGCCGGAGGCCGAGTAGGCCGCATAGCACTTCTCCGTCTCCCAAAGGATGACCTCGACCACCGGAAGCCCCTCGTCCGCGGTGCGTTCGAAGATCAGTCGAGCGATGTTCTCGGCCGTTGGATTCGCGTCCATCACGAAGACGCGCTCACCTTGCTCGATCAGGACAGGCAGAATCGGGTCGTCGCGGCAGAGGAGCATGTTGTGATCGAGGTTCTCGTCGATCCAGCGCTGAACTTTCTGCTTGATCTCAACAAAGTCGACGAGCATGCCCCGTGAGTCGAGTGCATTGGCCTCGAGCACGATCACCGCTCGGCCATTGTGGCCGTGAAGATGCTTGCACTTCCCCTCGTAATTGAGCAAGCGATGCCCATAGCAGAAAGCGATCTCGCGCGTCACTCGGTACATCGTGGGATTCGTCTCGTCTAAAGTCTAAAGGTCAGTTCCCGCGGCCGTTCCATTCGGGCCGTCAGGAGAAGTCGCGGCGTAATTCGTTGGATCGGGAAAGCGCGCATCGCGAAATCCGTTGCGACGCTCCTCGCACTTATTGCACCGTCCGCAGTGCTGGCCGTCCACCGGACTCAGGCAGGAAAACGTAAACTGCAAGGGGAGGTCGCGGCCTCGCTTCAACACCTCGTCCTTATGCATCCGGTCAAACGGTCGCAAAATTCGGAGCCGGCCGTCCATCGCCTGGTTCACGGCCGCCTCGATCTGTTCAAAGAACGTCGGCGTACTGTCCGGGAACGGATTGGTGCCAAGACTGCCCAAGGCAAGATGCTCGACATTCCGCAGCCGGCACCACACCGCCGCTTTGGAAATGAACAGCAAGTTGCGACCGGGCAAGTAAACCGCCTCGTCAGGCGAGGTCGCGTCGGGAACAGCAATTCCCTCCACGCTCCAATGCCGGCCATAAACATTGGCGACCGGCTCGTCCAGAATCTCGAGAGGGAAGAGCCCCGGGTGCTCGACAGCCTGGAGGTAACGCCGCAAACAGCCCAGCTCAACCTCTTCCCAGTGGAGCCCAAACCGAAAGTAGAGCGGGCGGACCCGACGGAACTGCCGGAGCAAATCGACGCAGAGGATCGCGCTCTCCAAGCCGCCGCTGACTAGCACAGCGACTTCAGGGATCGCGTCTAATTCGGACATCGTCTGTAACCTGCCTGCCGGTCTTGACGTCAAATGCGACCTACGTCCGACACGAACGGACCACGCATCAGACCAACCGAAGCATTTTAAGACGCCCTCATCCCGAGGGATAGTGGACCACGACGCAATCCGGTTGACCGAACGGCCTTCGTCTCCAAACCACGCAGAGCCCGCCCAACTCGCACGACCAGGCCTCCCCAGACGAGAAGCGGACGGAGAAAATCGCTCGGAACACCATCCCGGCAGAGAGGGGAGTAAGCCGCCACAAGGTCCGTGATGTCATGATTCAACGTTCCTGCGCAAGACCACCCATTCACGTCTTCATTTTTGGATTTTTAAAAACGGCCGCTCGGGGACCACTCGACTGTTGACCTTCGGAGCCAACCTGCTATTATCTCCCTTGTCGCCTGTGTCACCACGGGTGACAACGAAACGGCCGGCTGACCTGGCTGCGGGAAACCGACGACCAAGACAGCGGGCCGCGATGTTGTCGGTAGGGTCGGCCGGCGTGACACGCCTTCACAGGCAAGTCGCTCCGGCCAATCGCATCGATAGCAACTTCGTTCTTTGACAATCCGGTCGATCGTGGTTCTGTGGTTAACAGAGAACCTTTGAGGGAAGCCGGCGTGGAGCCGTTTGAGTCGTCTCGACCCCGTTTGGTTGGAGGTCGAATGGCGACGGAGACGGATCCAACAGCCAACAGCACGAGGGAGCAGGGGCTTGCCCCGGTGCCCTCGAGCTGCGACCAGTTAGCAAATTCCTCAACCCTAGAAGGTGAGGACCGGATCTCTTGCTTTTCGGAGCAAGGGAGACGACCAATCTCGAAGGGTTTGATCCTGGCTCAGAATGAACGTTGGCGGCGTGGATTAGGCATGCAAGTCGAACGGGCCGCAAGGCCAGTGGCGCAAGGGTGAGTAAGGCGACGGTAACCAACCCCAAGATTGGGTATAGCCGCGGGAAACCGCGGGTAATCCCCAGCGACGCAACGACACCGGCATCGGTGTTTTGCCAAAGCTTCGGCGTCTTGGGACGGGCTGTCGTGGTATTAGCTTGTTGGCGGGGTAATGGCCCACCAAGGCTGCGATGCCTACCGGGCGTGCGAGCGTGGCCCGGCACACTGGGACTGAGACACTGCCCAGACTCCTACGGGAGGCTGCAGTCGAGAATCTTCGGCAATGGGCGCAAGCCTGACCGAGCGACGCCGCGTGGAGGATGAAGGCCTTCGGGTTGTAAACTCCTGTCGAGGGGGAAAAAGGGTCGAAAGGCCTTGATTGATCCCTGGAGGAAGCACGGGCTAAGTTCGTGCCAGCAGCCGCGGTAAGACGAACCGTGCGAACGTTATTCGGAATCATTGGGCTTAAAGCGCGTGTAGGCGGGTTCGTGCGTCTGTCGCTGAAATCCCCCGGCTCAACCGGGGAAGGGGCGCGGATACGACGAGTCTGGAGGGGCATAGGGGGACCTGGAACTTCCGGTGGAGCGGTGAAATGCGTTGAGATCGGAAGGAACGCCCGTGGCGAAAGCGAGGTCCTGGATGCCTACTGACGCTGAGACGCGAAAGCCAGGGGAGCGAACGGGATTAGATACCCCGGTAGTCCTGGCCGTAAACGATGGGTACTGGATAGGGGGCTCGCCGATGGGCTCCCTGTCGTAGGGAAACCGTGAAGTACCCCGCCTGGGGAGTATGGTCGCAAGGCTGAAACTCAAAGGAATTGACGGGGGCTCACACAAGCGGTGGAGTATGTGGCTTAATTCGAGGCTACGCGCAAAACCTTATCCCAGGCTTGACATGCACGGATTAGCCGGCGGAAACGTCGGTGAGGCCGCAAGGTACAACGTGCACAGGTGCTGCATGGCTGTCGTCAGCTCGTGCCGTGAGGTGTTGGGTTAAGTCCCCTAACGAGCGAAACCCCTGTGTCTAGTTGCCAGCACGTTATGGTGGGAACTCTAGACAGACCGCCGGCGTTAAGCCGGAGGAAGGCGGGGATGACGTCAAGTCCTCATGGCCCTTATGCTTGGGGCTGCACACGTACTACAATGGGGCGGACAGAGCGTTGCTAGGCTGCAAAGTCACGCTAATCGCAAAAACCGTTCCTCAGTTCGGATTGCGGGCTGCAACCCGCCCGCATGAAGCTGGAATCGCTAGTAATCGCGGATCAGCATGCCGCGGTGAATGTGTTCCTGAGCCTTGTACACACCGCCCGTCAAGCCACCAAAGCGGGGGGCATCCGAAGTCGCCGGAGCCGCAAGGCAGGCGCCGAAGATGAAACCCGTGATGGGGACTAAGTCGTAACAAGGTAACCGTAGGGGAACCTGCGGTTGGATCACCTCCTTTCTAAGGATTTTTCTTAGAAAATCTCGGCTCTGAGGATCGTGGAACATCGCTTCGGCGATGGAACCGATTCAAGAAGGGCCGCATCGGCACCGTCTCCTTGATCAGATGGTATTTACGCCGGCTTCCCACGAAGGTTCTCAAACCACACGTACACGATCGACCAGAGAGGGGACCCCTCATCCGAGGGGTCCTTTCGCTTTCTTCCGTTTGCGTTGCACTGCTGGGTGCGGGGCGGGACCGTACGCGGTCTCGCCCCCTGGCCAGCGGCCAGTGCGGATTCTCAGGAGGGAACTTCAAGGCTTCGGCCTTGCGGGTCCGTCGTGGGAGTTCGGTCAGCTCTTTTTCAATTCGGTGGTTAGATCACGCAAGTGAGAACCGCAAACGAAGTGGTCGTGGCAGACCAAAGTAGAAGAATCTCTCCACAATACAGTGGAACCCTTACGGATGCGTGAGAGTCGCTTGCCGCGAGGCAACCGACCTCACATTGGGATCGTTACCCAAGTGAGAGTGACTCCTGCGTCGCGAGACGCTGGGCACTCGATCGAAGAGAGATCGGGGACTGACCCCTCGCCAGTTCGGCAGTCGAGTTTCTTTCGGGAAACCGCGGCGTCCGGATCGGCGTGGTCAAGCTCCTAAGGGCACGGGGGGGATGCCTAGGCGTCATCAGAGAGACAGGCGTGGAAGGCTGCGATAAGTCCAGGGGAGTTGCCTAACGAACGTCGATCCTGGAATGCCTGTAGAGACCCGGGGAACTGAAACATCTCAGTACCCGGAGGAAAGGAAATCAACCGAGACTCCCTCAGTAGCGGCGAGCGAACGGGGATCAGCCTAAACCGAGTGGGACACCACTCGGGGTCGTGGGGCCGATAACATGGGATGAGTGAGCGTCAGCTGAAGTCTCCTGGAACGGAGCGCCAGAGCGGGTGATAGCCCCGTAAGCGACGATGCGACCTCCCCTCTTCGGTACCCGAGTAGGGTCGGGCACGTGAAACCCGGCCTGAATCGGCGGGGACCATCCCGCAAGGCTAAGCACTCGATGACGACCGATAGCGAACCCAGTAGGGCGACCGAACGGTGGGAAGAACCCCGATTAGGGGAGGAGACTGAACCTGAAACCCCGTGCCTACAAGCGGTGGGAGCGCGATGTCTCTTCGGAGACCGCGTGACCGCGTGCCTTTTGCATAATGATCCGGCGAGTTACTGTATCCGGCCCCAGGTTAACCCCTTCAGGGGGGGAGCCGTAGCGAAAGCGAGTCTTCATCGGGCGCCATAGTCGGGTGCAGTAGACGCGAAACCAGGTGAACTACCCATGGGCAGGTTGAAGCGACCCTAACCGGTCGTGGAGGACCGAACCCACCAGTGTTGAAAAACTGGGGGAGGACCCGTGGGGAGGAGTGAAAGTCTTATCAAACCTGGAGATAGCTCGTTCTCTCCGAAATGGCTTTAGGGCCAGCCTCGGGACATATCACGCGGGGGTAGAGCGACGGAATTCGGTAGGGGGGCTTCCCGCCTACCCTCCGAAACCCAACTCCGAATACCGCGTGACGGACCCCGGGAGTCAGAACGTGGGGGATAAGCTTCACGTTCAAAAGGGAAACAACCCAGACCGCCGACCAAGGCCCCCAAATCGACGCTCAGTGGCAAAGGAAGTGGGATCGCGGTGACAGCCGGGATGTTGGCTTAGAAGCAGCCATCATTTCAAAAGTGCGTAACAGCTTACCGGTCGAGCCATCCCGCGCCGAAAATGACGGGGACTAAGCGTCGTGCCGCAGTCGCGGATCAGGTTAAAAACTGATGGTAGGAGAGCGTCGCCCACCGCAACGAAGCAGAATGGAAACGATCTGTGGAGCGTGGGCGAGTGCGAATGCCGGAACGAGTAACGACAAGACAGGTGGGAAGCCTGTCCGCCGAAAGCACAAGGTT
Organism: Singulisphaera sp. GP187; assembly: GCF_900129635.1. Lineage (GTDB taxonomy): Bacteria > Planctomycetota > Planctomycetia > Isosphaerales > Isosphaeraceae > Singulisphaera. The sequence goes on from NZ_FSRB01000001.1 coordinate 2,028,574, forward strand.
TCCTGGGGAAGGTCAATCCGCCCAGGGTCAGTCGGGACCTAAGGCGAGGCCCAAGGGCGTAGCCGATGGACAGACGGTTAATATTCCGCCACCCGATGGTAAGGTTGAACGACAGAGGACGCCGGTTTCAGTCAGGTCGGGGTGCTAGAATACTCCGTGCCGCAAGGCCGACAGCATTCGATCTGGAAGCCTGATGCCAAGCCGGCCACGAAAAGCCCTGTCGGGACGAACCATCCGGCCCGTACCGCAATCCGACACAGGTGTGCTAGGCGAGTATCCGAAGGCGTTCGGGAGAACCCTCGTGAAGGAACTCGGCAAAATGACCCCGTACCTTCGGTATAAGGGGTGCTCTCCGTAAGGAGAGCCGCAGAGAATCGGCTCTAGCGACTGTTTATCAAAAACACAGGACTCTGCCAACTCGCAAGAGGACGTATAGAGTCTGACGCCTGCTCGGTGTCGGTAGGTTAAGGGAGCCGATGAGGCGTAAGCTGAAGTTGGCGACCGAAGCCCCGATAAACGGCGGCCGTAACTATGACGGTCCTAAGGTAGCGAAGTTCCTTGTCGGGTAAGTTCCGACCTGCATGAATGGCGTAACGACTGGAGCACTGTCTCCACGAGGGACCCGGTGAAACTGTAGCCGTGGTGAAGATGCCACGTACCCGCGGTCAGACGGAAAGACCCCGTGAACCTTTACTGCAGGTTGGCATTGGGTCAGCGTCCTTTCTGTGTAGCATAGGTGGGAGGCCGTGATCCGGCGGCGCCAGCCGTCGGGGAGCCATCGGTGAAATACCACCCTGAAATGACTCTGATCCTCACCGGTCCGTAGCCCGGACCGGGACCATGCTCATCGGGCAGTTTGACTGGGGCGGTCTCCTCCCAAAGAGTAACGGAGGAGTGCAATGGTACCCTCGGCCAGGTCGGCAATCTGGCAACATGAGCGCAAACGTAGAAGGGTGCCTGACTGCGAGACCCATCAGTCGAGCAGGGACGAAAGTCGGCGTTAGTGATCCGGCGGTGCTGGATGGAAAGGCCGTCGCTCAACAGATAAAAGGTACTCCGGGGATAACAGGCTGATCTCCCCCGAGCGTCCATAGCGGCGGGGAGGTTTGGCACCTCGATGTCGGCTCATCGCATCCTGGGGCTGGAGAAGGTCCCAAGGGTTTGGCTGTTCGCCAATGAAAGCGGTACGCGAGCTGGGTTCAGACCGTCGTGAGACAGGTCGGTCCCTATCTGCCGTGGGCGTAGGAAACTTGCGAAGGGTCTCCCCTAGTACGAGAGGATTGGGGAGGACCGACCTCTGGTGTACCGGCTGTTCCGCTCGGGGCATCGCCGGGTAGCTAGGTCGGGAAAGGATAAGCGCTGAAGGCATCTAAGCGCGAAGCCCTCTTCAAGACGAGGTTTCCAGCACGCAAGTGCGAAGGCTCCTGGAAGACGACCAGGTCGATAGGCCGGGAGTGCACGGCGAGTGATCGCCGCAGCCGACCGGTCCTAACAGCCGATCGCTTGACCACCCCGATCCGTCCGCCGGCTCCCTTGATCGGGACTCGAATCGGACAGGAATCAGGGTTGCATCATTCACCGATCGCATTCGATCGATCACACGGCGACGGATCCCATCCAATACGGGGACCACGCGTCGTGAAGAGACTCGAAGACGGTTGGTCATGCCCATCGAAACGCGCGGTTTGAGCTTGCGTGATGACCACACGAACCTGAACGACCGACACGTGCTCGGCAGGCTTGATCGCTTGCCGAGTGCTTTTCCGGCGAACATACTGACGGGGTCCCACCCGTTCCCATTCCGAACACGGCCGTTAAGCCCGTCAGGCCCATGATAGTGCCTTTGGCGCGAAAGTCGGTGATCGCCGGAATCCTTCAGCAACGCCCCGATCCCTCTTCATCGAAGGGTCGGGGCGTTTTTTATTGCGCGCTAGCTTGCGTGAAGCTTTCGCTCGCCTTCCCCAGGTGAGCGAATCCCGCCCGCAGGTCAGCGATCGCCCCCCCTGGGACCGCGGGCGACCCGCCCGCAATTCAATTTGATCTTTCAATTCAATACAAGAGCGGGCGGGTCGCCCGTGGTCCCAGGGGAATTGATCGAAGAGCGGGCGGGACGCCCACGGTTCCAGGGAGCTCCTGGCTGGAAATCATAGGGAATGGTTTTGCGGAGGGGGACAGGGAGCGATCCGCTCCCCGCTCACCTTACGGACGAGCGAATTCATGGGAGAGCTTACGCTCTCGACTCGTCTCATTGAAAAAACATATAAACAACAACGACGACGATCGCGCCGACCACCGAAACGACCAAGCCGGGGATGCGTCGCCGTTTCAGATAGAACAGCAAGACGAGACCTGTGAGCGAAATCAAGGTCATCAGCACGGCGGAGACATCGATCAGGACCGACCAGACCGCTCCCGAATCCCGTCCTTTGTGCAGGTCGTTCATAATTGCAATGAGACCATGGGAAGTCTCGGTCAATTCGTAATGACCTGTCTCACGATCGATGAAGGCGTCAGCCGAATAACCTGGCCCTTTGAAGGTGACCGCACACTCGCTCTCATCCACCTTGAAATCGGCCAGAGCACCACGAATCCCGTGTGACGACCGCAAAAATTCGACAATTTCAAGCTTGTTGACTTGCGGCTCCGTCGCGAGATCGCCTTTGTTCTCGTGCTCCGTCGTCTTGGGGCGAAGCCAGGTCAGGCTCAACTGTCCCTGAAACTGGACCGAACGCTCGGTTTCGCCGTAAAACCAGTCGGGGTGATTCAGCGTGAGCCCGGTCACGCTGAAGAAGAGAACGGCCGCCAGTCCGAACATGGACAGGTAGATGTGGAGCCAACGGATGGAGGCCGCGAGCCGGATACTGAACGTTCGTCGAAACGAGCGTTGATCCGGTGAGGCCGTCAGCCCGGCCAGTGCGCTAGCGTTCCTGACCTTTTCGACGATAGGCGAGCGTGGCGGATTTGATCTCGACATTACCCTTGAGGTCCTCGACGAACGGCGTGTCAGCGATGGTCACGCGTTTGCGGATACTCTGATACGTGCCATGTTCGCGGGCGGCTTCGATGCTGACCGTATAGTCGCCGGCGGGAAGTCGACGGCCTTGGTCATCTTTCCCGTCCCAGACCACATCATACTTGCCAGGCGGGCGTGTTGCCCGGGACAACGACTTGCGAAGGTCGAACCCGTCCACAAGCCGGCGAGCCTGGTCGCCGTGATACCAGCGTCGCAGGTCAGCGACCCACTGCGATCGCGCATTCTTCTGAGCCCACAAGATCAGGGTGCGAACCGACGCGCCGTCCTTATCCTCGATCCAGACCGCGACATAGGGGCGGCGATATCGTCCCGGGGCCCCCTCCGGTTTCTGGATCTCGAACGCGACGAGCAACTCGAAATCCTCATTCCACAACCGGCCCGACCCGGGCTTCTTCGGCTCCGCCCGCTCCTTGGCTGGGCCGCTCAATTCGATGGCCAAGGGCGCGGCGATCGCGGTGGATCGCGTCACAGACTTGGCTTCCTCCGGCCAGCCGTTGCTCCGGTGGGTGCTCCCGTCACGCTCGACCAGGAGACATTCGACGTCCGGAAGCGCGTTGGCCAGGCGAAGACTCTCCGCGACCGGCAGAACATTGAAACTTGTCGCGAGCGCATCAGCCACGTCGGCTCGATCTGCGATGACGGTGGCGCTCGTGATCTGCTCAACGGGTCGCCCGGTTCTGGGATCAAAAATATGCGAGTACCACTGACCTCCGATTCGATACCCGCGCTGCGTATTCCCACTGGTAGCGACCGAACGCGCCTTGATTTCCACCTGAGACAGCGGTTCCGCCCCCTCGGAGTCGCTCGCTGGATTCACGATGGCGATCGATGTCCCCAAGTCACCACAAACCCGTAAGTCGCCGCCGATATTAAGCAGAATCCCACGAATCCCTCGACCTCGGTCCAGCGCCACATTGCAGGCCAATTCGACGATAGACCCCTTGGCAATCGCGTTGAGGCTCAGTGGGCAAGCGCCCAACCGTTCCGCAGTCCGGGCCTGGACGTCCAGTTGCCAAGCGGGTCGACTCATCAGCGTCTTGGTCGCGGACAGTTCGGCGGCGGTCGGAATCCGATTCTGCTTGGCGCATTTCGACCAGAGCTGCGTCAGCGCCTCCACGCGTGGGTCGAACGCTCCTCCCGTGCGAGCGGCCCATTCATCGCACGCCTGAAGAACCGCAAAGAGCTCCGGCGAGACCTTGATCGCGACGTTGGCCGTCGCTTGCCAACGACTGAACTCGCTGTTCGGGTCATATCCACTGAAAATCGCCGAAAGGCGATCGATTTCCCGTAAGACCCGTTCCTCGGCCCAGGACGCTGCCTCGGCCGTGTCGGCCTTGGTGCGCAACTCGAGCGAGGTTCCCAACACGTTCTCGTGATAGAACGTGAACTCTTCCGCAATTGCGGGATTGAGAATACAAAGAAGGGACCCCCAGACCACAAGGGCCGGGAGTCCAAGGGATGAACAGGGGCTCATGACGCGATCTCCGAGGGACAACCCCGACGTTATCGAGAGCAATCGAAGGTCGGGGCCGTTGGGCCCCGGGTCGCGTCATCATCGCATGCGAGCGTCGTTGAGTCTCGGAAAAATCCTCCGCCGCGGTCGCGCAGCTCATCGCCAGACGCGGAAGATGTGCGCCGGGCAGACATGCGGGTCGAGCCGGACGAAATTCCAGTCCCCTCGCCAGTCGTACCGTGCGTCCGAGAGCAGGTCGTGGACCTGATAGGAATCGTTCAGTCCAAACTCCCAGAATGGAAATTGGATCGAGCCTTCCTGGACATGGAACGGGTCGAGGTTCACAACGACCAGGATGATGTCGGAGTGGTCGGGTGTGGTCTTGGCATAGGCGATCAACTCCGAGTTGCTGGTGGAGAAGAAGCGCAGGTTGCGATCGAAGTGGAGGGCCGGATTGTCGCGGCGGATCGTGTTCACCCGGCTCACGAAGTACCGAAGCGTTCCCGGCTCATCAAGGTTCCAATAGCGACATTGGTACTTTTCCGAGTCGAGGTATTCTTCCGACCCGGGGCGCACCGGCGTGCCGTCACAGTGCTCGAACGGCGGGCCGTAAATGCCATAGGTCGCCCCCAGAGTCGCCGCCAGGACGAGCCGGGCCTGGAACGCGGGTCGGCCCCCGTGTTGGAGCGACTCGTGGAGAATATCCGGGGTGTTCGCGAACAGGTTCGGCCGCATGTATTCGGCCACTTCGGTCTGGGTCAGCTCGGTGAAGTACTCGGTCAGGCCCTCCCTCGTCGTCCGCCAGGTGAAGTAGCTGTACGACTGAGAGAAGCCCGACTTGGCCAGGTACTTCATCACCTTCGGTCGGGTGAATGCCTCGGCGAGGAAGATCGTGTCGGGATGGCGATCCCAGACCTCGCGGATCATCCACTCCCAGAACGGAAAGGCCTTGGTGTGCGGGTTATCGACCCGGAAGATCGTGACACCGTGGGAGACCCAGAAGAGCACGACATCCCGAAGTTCTTCCCAAAGCGTCTGCCAATCGCTCGACTCGAAGTCGATCGGATAAATATCCTGGTACTTCTTGGGGGGATTCTCCGCGTACTTGATCGAGCCGTCGGGTCGGTGGCGGAACCACTCCGGGTGCTCTTTGACGTAGGGGTGGTCGGGCGAGCACTGGTAGGCGATGTCGAGCGCAAGCTCGAGGCCGAGTTCCCGGGCCCGGGCGACGAGATGATCGAAGTCCTCCAAGGTGCCGAGCTCCGGCAAGACGGCCTTGTGCCCCCCTTCGGGGGAGCCGATCGCCCAGGGGCTTCCCGGATCGTTCGGCCCAGGGGTGAGGGTATTGTTCGGCCCTTTGCGAAAGCTCAGGCCGATCGGATGGATCGGGGGCAGATAGAGAACGTCAAACCCCATTCCGACGACGTAAGGGAGCCTCGCCTCAACGTCCTTGAACGTCCCGTGTCGACCCGGATCGGGCGAGCTCGAACGGGGAAACATCTCATACCAGGCGCCATACCGCGCCCGTTCACGCTCGACCGTGACGGCAAGTGTCCGCTCATACGTGGTCGCTCCGCTGCGATCGACGTAACGCGTCATCAACGAGGTCAGTTCAGGGTCGAGGGCGAGCTTGACGCGGGCACCGCTATCACCGCCATGGCCCAGCACGTCGGCCTGAAAGCGAAGTCGCTCGGCATCGACTCCGCCGGCCCGCTGCGCCGCCTGCTTGACGAGTTCCGCACCTTCCAGAAGCTCACTCGAGACGTTCAGGCCGGCATCGACCTTTTTGGAAAGGTCCCGCCGCCAGGTCGCGAAAGCGTCGACCCACGCCTGGAGCGTATACCCGTAACGCCCCTGGGTGGTCACGGTGAACGTTCCGCTCCAACGATCGTTGCCCAGGTCCGACAGGGGCACTTCGGTCCAGTCCGCGCCACCGATCGGGCCATGACGAAGGACGGCCGCGACCAGGTCATGGCCTTCGGCGAAAATGTCGGCCGTGACGACCACATCCTCGCCGACGGTCCGCTTGATCGGAAACTTGCCGTGATTGATCTCGGGCTGGACCCCTTCGATCACAACCCGAGGAGGAGGAGGCACCGGCTTCTCCTTCACGTGGACCGGCTGTGTCTGCCCTTTCACCACCATGCTCTGCGCTGACTTCACGACTGAAAACTCCTCAAGGCTCACTCTTGCCGTCGTCGGAACGGGATCAACCGCCAGGCTTCATCAAGTGGAGGATGCCCAGCATGGGAATCCGAACCCAGTCGGGACGATAGTTGAGTTCATACTGAAATTCAAAGAGGGTCTTCTCCAGCATGAAGAATTCAAGCAGGAGCGACATCAGGGCCTCATCGTCGGGCAGCAACGAGGCGGCCGTCACGCGGTATTCTCGCAAATAGGCGGCGGACGTCCAGTTCTTCCAGACCTTGGCCCAGGGCTCGAGGCGATCGAAACTCTCCGGCTGGTCGCGGCTGACGCTAATCAGCTTGCTGTAAACCGCGTAGTCGAGCGAGCGGAGCATTCCGGCCACGTCGCGGAGCGGGGACTTCTTCGCCCTCCGCTCGGTGACGGGTCGGCCGGGCTCCCCTTCAAAGTCGAGGATAATGAAGTCGTTTTCATGCCAGAGCACCTGGCCAAGATGATAGTCGCCGTGGCAGCGGATCTTGACCAAGGGGCCGACGCCCTCGGCCAGCGGCTTGAAGCGCGCGGCGATCCCCGCCCCCGTGTCGAGAATCTCGTGCGCCAGGGGTTGAAGTGACGCCGGCAGCGAATCAAGCTTCTCGCGAAGCAGGGTCAGCGACATCCGAACTTGCACCTGGAGCGACTTGACCATCTCGGCAAGCTCGTCCTGCTCGAGCGGTTCGGGCGCAAAGTTGGGATCCTCGCCGTCGCTGGCCAAGGCCAGGTGCATTTCCGCGGTCCGTTTGCCGAGCACTCCCGCCGTGTTCAGAGCTGCGCCGACGACCTCGAAGACTACCGGGGGCGGCTCCATGGAACCGAGTTCAAGCACCGAGCGATGATCGATCTCGATCTTGAAGAGCCGATGTTCCTGGGTGCTGACATGTTCGTAATAACGACCGAGGACGTCGAGAGCCAGTTGCCACCCCTGGCCCTGGTTCGACACATACTCTTGCAAGAGCGCGATCGTGATGGGTTCGGCGCGACTCGCGCGATATTCCAGGGCCCCGGTCGTCTTGGGAATTCTCGGGAATTCCGCCTTTTCCGTAAGGAAACGGCCAATTTCCAGGTCGGGGTTCACGCCGCTATCGAGTCTCCGGAAGAGCTTCATCAAGAAGCGTCTGCCGTAGAATACGGTGGAATTGCTTTGCTCGGCCGAGCCGCGCTGGAGCGGTGTGGGTGCCCCTTCGATCTGGTCGAAGGCCGAGGTCCTGATTCCCTGGATCATTCCCGAGCGGGTCTTGATCGTGCTCGGCCCCTCGATCGTCTGGAGCAAGCGTTCGCAAAACTCATCGTTCGCGACCGCGTCGTAGAGAACCCCCGCCAAGTCTCCCGCCGCGACGAAGGCCAAGGCCATCGCCGGCTGGTTCAGTAGCAGCGACTCGGCCGCGACCCCCTCGGCGATTGCAAGCGGCACAGAATACTTATCCGAGTGCCCATCGCTGTAATAGGCGCGAATGAAAACGAGCAGGGCAGGGGAGGTGGCCCCACTCACGGTCACCCAATCGCGGATGCTCACGGTTTCAAGGGTCCGCGATTTGGCCCCGAACCAGCGCTGGCGCAAGAGATAGTTGGGCAAGACCGTTCGTTCGAGCGTGGCCCGTGCCTTCCCTTCCATCAAGGTGTCCCATCCCCCCGCCAGGGTGAGGCTCGGGAGTGCCTCAGCGGCCAGCGCCGGCGCCCGAACGACGCCGCGATCGATCGAATGGGTCAATCGATCGAGCCGAAACCACATGAAGGCATAAGGGCCGAGCGAAAGGAAATAGGGCGCCTCGCCGATCGTCGGAAACTCGACTCCGCCGAAGAGTTCCACCGGTGTATAGCCCTGGAATCGCTCGAGGTCGAGTGAGAACGGCTGGACGAAACGAGAGACATTGGCCACGGCGAGAATCTGTTCATCACCGTAGCTCCGGATGTAGGCCAGGACCTGGCGATTCCGGGGGTGGAGAAACTCGAGAGTTCCCCGCCCGAACGCCTGGAATCGCTTCCTGAGTGTGATCAGCCGTTTCATCCAGTTGAGCAGCGAGGAGGCTTCGCGCTGCTGGGCCTCCACGTTGATGCTCTGATAGCCAAAGACAGGGTCGATGATCGGTGGGGCGTAGAGCCTGGCGAAGTCGGCCCTCGAAAATCCCGCGTTGCGGTCGCCGGTCCACTGCATGGGAGTCCTAACGCCGTCGCGATCTCCCAGATAGATGTTGTCCCCCATGCCGATCTCGTCGCCGTAGTAGATGACCGGGGTGCCGACGAGCGAGAAGAGCAGGCTATTCATCAGTTCAATACTGCGCCTGTTGTTTCCCATCAAAGGGGCCAGGCGGCGGCGGATTCCCAGGTTGAGGCGCATTCGCGGGTCGGCCGCATACTCACGATACATGTAGTCACGTTCATCATCGGTAACCATTTCGAGCGTGAGCTCGTCATGGTTCCGGAGAAACGTGACCCATTGGCAGTCCGGGGGGATGTCCGGCGTCTGCCGCATGATTTCCACAATCGGATGGCGATCCTCTTGCCGAAGCGCCATGAAGATGCGTGGCATGAGCGGGAAGTGGAACGCCATGTGGCACTCATCGCCGTCGCCGAAGTAGTCGAGCACGTCGGCGGGCCATTGGTTGGCCTCGGCGAGCAGCATCCGGTCGCTATAGTGCTCGTCCATCTCCTTGCGGAACTTCTTGAGGATGTCGTGGCTTTCGGGCAGGTTTTCGCAGTTCGTCCCCTCGCGTTCGATGAGGTAGGGGATGGCATCCAACCGCATACCGTCGACCCCCATGTCGAGCCAGAACCGCATCACCTTGAACACGGCGCGGAGGACTTGGGGATTGTCAAAGTTGAGGTCGGGCTGGTGGTGAAAGAACCGATGCCAGTAGTAGGCCTTTGCCACCGGGTCCCAGGTCCAGTTCGACGTCTCCGTATCCGTGAAAATGATTCGAGCGGCCGCGTACTTCTTGGGACTGTCGCTCCAGACATAGAAGTTCCGCTTCGCCGAGCCTGGCGGAGCATTCCTCGCCTCCTGGAACCAGGGGTGTTGGTCGGAGGTGTGATTGATCACCAACTCGGTGACGACGCGAATCCCGCGCCGGTGCGCCTCGCGGACCAACTGGCGAAAGTCTTTCACCGTGCCGTATTCAGGGTGAACGCTGAAGTAGTCGGCGATATCGTAGCCGTCGTCACGCAACGGTGAAGGGTAGAAGGGAAGGAGCCAGAGGCAAGTCACCCCGAGGTCTTGCAGGTAGTCGAGTTTCTGCATCAGGCCGGCGAAGTCGCCCAGGCCGTTCTCGTTGCTGTCGAAAAACGCCTTCACGTGCAGTTCGTAGATGATTGCGTCTTTGTACCAGAGCGGGTCAGACTCGGCCATGAAGATCTCCTGATTCTTCCGCTTTGGTATGATCCATCATTCGTTCCAAACCTTTCCAAGCTTCGACGAACCCGAGTCGTCATCGCGATCAAGGCGACCCGCCCAGCCGTCCCAATTCTCCGCTCTCAGCGATCGAGTCGTGTCAACAGGGCGACGGGAAACCGCTTCAGGAGCGTTTTCAACGGAGTTACGCCGCCTGAGACCACGTCGGCCGTGAGCTCGTTGTACCATTCTCCGTCGGGGAGGGGGAGCGAAGTCTCCTCCCAGCGACCGTCGAGCCGAAGCGGGAGTCGAGGAGCGACGACGACACAACCGGGGCCGCGTGAATACGCCACGACATGATCGGCGCGGGCTCCCGCGGCACGAATCGGGCGATATTCCCCGTTCGGTCCGAAAAGGGCGGGCCGTCGTTTTCGAACGCCGAGAGCCTGCTTCGTAACCCACATCTTGGGCAACCCCTCATCGGACCGGGCGAGCACCTCCTCGGCGGTCGCGGTTCGCAAGGCGTCGAGGAGGCGGCGGCGAACGACGTAGTCCACCGGGCGTCGGTTGTCCGGATCGACCAGACTGAGGTCCCAGAGCTCGTTCCCTTGGTAAATGTCGGGGACCCCCGGAGCGGTCAATTTGATGAGGACCTGGGCCAACGAGTTGATCCGACCGGGCTCGATCAAGGGCGTGACGAATCCGGTCAAGTCCGCCACGAACTCGGGATTGGCGAGAAGCGCCACCACGAAGGAGCGGAGCGCTGCTTCGTAGTCCCTATCCGGGTCGGTCCAGGACGTATAGGCCTTGGCCTCGCGCGCCACCTTTTGCACATATTCCAAGGTGCGAGCGGTATCGATCGGCCAGGCCCCGACGAGCGTCTGGTAGAGGAGATACTCGATGTTGCGGTCGGGATACCCGCCGGTCTTGGACGATTCATTGTGCGCCGCCCAGCGCTCGACCGTCTCGGCCCAGCGGTCGGGAATCTCGGCGAGCAGGGAGATTCGAGCGCGGACATCTTCGCTTCGCTTGGTGTCGTGGGTCGTGGTCGCGATCATCGACTGCGACCACCGTTTCTGGGTTTCGAGGCAGTCCGCGTGAAACTGGTCGAGCGACAGGCCGAAACGCCCGGGATCTCCCCCCACCTCATTGAGCGCGACGAGCCGGTTGTAGTTGTAGAAGACGGTGTCTTCGATCCCCTTGGCCATCACCGGGCCGGTGTGCTGCTGGAACCGCATCACCAGTTCCGATTCGAGCGTCCCGCGCACTCGCAACAACAGCAAGTCGCGCAAGAAGTCGAGGAGGTCTTCATCAATATCCGGCCGGTGTCGCTTCGCCGATTCAATCGCCTGGGTGACGTAGAGGGTATCGCGGTCGCTGACTTGCCCCGCTTCGGCTCGGACGTAAGTCCGATAGACCGGGAAACAGGCGATGACTTCCCGGAGCATCGCGTTCAGTTCACGGCGCGAGTAGTCGCGATAGCGTTTCTGGCGCTCGCAGACCTTGGCGAGCAGAAACGTCAGCCGATTGATGTCGCTCCCGAAAAGCTTTTTCAGCACGTAGTGCTTCTTCTGGTGGACCATCCTCAAGTAGTCGGTCGACACCCCGGTGAACCGGGTGTAGAACTCGCTGATCGGTCTCTCACCCTCCTGGTCGACCAGGAGGCTTCCCAGGCGATTGAGGAAGTCGTACCCGGTCGTGCCGGCCACTGGCCAGTCTTCGGGAAGTGTCTCTCCGGGCTCGAGAATCTTTTCGACGACGATCCAACCGTGAGGCACCGCTTGCGTGAGCCGCTGAAAATACTGGGCAGGGTCGCGCAAGCCGTCCGGGTGATCGACCCGCAAGCCGTCGAGCACCCCCTGGCGAACCCATTTCAGAACGAGAACGTGCATGTCGGAAAAAACACGCTCATCCTCAACTTTCATGCTTACCAGTGTATTAATATCAAAAAAACGGCGATAGTCGAGCTCCTGACCGGCCGATCGCCAATAGGCGAGCCGGTAATTCTGCCGGTCGAGCAAGAGGTCGATCTCGTTCGGCGAAACGTTGGTCTCCTCGACCAGGTTGTCGATCGCCGAGGCGATCGCCGGGTTCTCGGCGCAGAGGCGGGCGAGTTGCCTGCGCAACACTTCCTTATCGCGGTGCCTCCGCGTCACGCTCGGCCCGTCGGTGGCGGTGGAGTGGGGCAAGTTGCCGAACGAGTCGGCGATGAAGGCAAGGTCGGGAGAATCGCTTCGGCGCGCCGCCCGTTCTAGCAGCTCGTTGAGCGAACGAGGGGCCACCGGCATCACATGATCGTGATAATGGAAGGTAAAACTGCCGTTGTGGTACTGAAGCTGGATTTCCCCGGCGTCGACGATCCGCCCGTAGTGGTCGCCGAGAATCGGCAGCAAGACCGTGTCGTGGAGCTTTTGTTCGGGAGGCTGCCAGTCGACGTCAAAGTACTGCGCGTACAGACTCGATTGACCGTTCTCGAGGACATCCCACCACCAGACGTTGTCCCGGCTCGAAATGCTCATGTGGTTCGGGACCACGTCGAGGATCTGCCCGAGATTGTTCCGCCCGAGCGTCTCGCAAAGCTTGGCGTGTGCGTCCGCCCCACCAATTTCTTCACTCACCCGGCTATGGTCGAGAATGTCATAGCCATGCGTACTCCCTTGATTCGCCTGAAGGTAAGGCGAGGCGTAAAGGTGGCTCACCCCCAGGGCACTCAGGTAGTCGGCGATCGCCGCCGCCGCCTCAAATCCGAACTCCGCATGCATCTGGACACGATACGTGGCCAAGGGGACCGGCATTAGGCTCACCAAATCGGTTATATTAATGTTTCAATAACAGGGCAGGGGCGGACCGATCAACCTTTGCACGCACGAAGAGCCAATTGTCCGACCCGGATCCTCCACCGTTTCATGGGTCAAGAACCACCTCGGTCGATCGCCCAACCGCAACAGTATGCGGAAGCCCGTGCTTCCGCAACCAGCCGACCCGCCAATTCCCTGGACGAAGTAACGGCAAGGTTGCAAAAACAATGCCGCCGAGACTCTCAAGGCACGCGGCTCACGTTCCAGGGCGGACCGAAGCGGTCACCCAGCCCCCAGGAGGACAAATTCATGAGGTCGAAGGCGGCCGTCCCAGGAATTCGGTTCGGATCCGGGGCCGCCGTATCGTTCGATTTCCGACCGAAAGAGCAGCGGTTGAGTCATCCAGTCTTCAAGTGGGGGCTGTTCATCCGGGCCCAGGTTGAAATAAATCCGAACTTCAGGAGACGTTTCGGGATTGGATCCGCCCCGGAGGACGGCAAGGACCGAGTTGGGATCACCGCCCTCGATCAGCCGCGTTCGGGGATGAGAAAAGTCCGCCAGGGCCGGCAGTTCGCGTCGCAGTCGGAGCAGGTCGCGGTAGAGGTTGCGCAGGCCAAGCCGTTGCGCTGTGTCCCAGGACCAGCTCAGGACGGCCGCGTCGCGCGTTGAGGGCGCAAACGGGTCGGGGATTTCGGCTTCCCAGCCCAAGTAGGCAAACTCGGCTTTCCTCCCATCGCGGAGGGCCTGGATGATCCCTGGCTCCTGGAAGTCGCAGAAGAACGGAAAGGGGCGAGTCTCGCCGTATTCCTCCCCCATGAAAAGAAGCGGAATCCGGGGCGCAAGCAGGAGGATCCCCGCGGCCAGGCGAACGGCGGACGGGGCGAGCGATGACGCGTACCGGTCCGATTTCAGCCGATTCCCGATTTGGTCGTGATTCTGCGTGAACGCGAGGAAGCGATCGCCGCGGAACTCGGTCGCCGTTGTGCCGTGGCGCCGCCCCCGGAACGGACTGTAATTTCCATCATTGACGAACACGCATTCGTAGGCCTTGGCGAGTGCGGCCGGCCCGTTGGCAAAGTCGGCATAGTATCCGTTCGTCTCGCCGGTCAATACTACGTGCGCCGCGTGATGGAAGTCGTCATTCCATTGGCCATCGAGTGAGTACCCTCCGCGATCGCGGGGAAGAAGGAACCGAGGCGCGTCATTGAGGTCGGTCTCGGCGAACACGTGAGCCGGACGACCAAGTCGAGCCGCCTCGCGGTGAACGACCTCGACGATCTCCTCGAGGATGGGGCGCGGGCTTCGGTCGAAAATCTGGTCGGCCGCATCGAGTCTCAGACCATCGAAATGATAGTCGCGGATCCACTGCCGGGCGTTTTCGAGGACCAAGGCGCGGACGGCGTCGCTCCCCTGCCCGTCGAAGTTGAGGGCGGGTCCCCAGGCGGTTTTGTAGCGGTCGGTCAGGTAGTCGCCGAACTGCGGAAACACGTTCCCTTCCGGACCGAAATGGTTGTAGATGACGTCAAGAAAGACGGCCATCCCCAACCGATGACAGGCGTCGACCAACCGCTGGAGCGCATCAGGGCCCCCGTAGCTGTTCTGGGGGGCGAACGGGAAGACACCGTCGTAACCCCAGTTTCTCGTCCCTGGGAATTGGCCGACCGGCATTAGTTCGATGGCCGTGATCCCGAGCTCGAGCAAGGTCTCAACCCGCGGAATCAGGGCGTCGAAGGTCCCCTCGGGGGTAAACGTGCCCACGTGGAGTTCGTAAACGACGAGCCGCGATCGATCGACCCCGCCCCAGGCGCCTTCGTTCCATCGGAACGTTTCAGGATACCAGACCGCCGAAGCCGCGTTGACTCCATCGGGCTGCGATCGCGAACCAGGGTCGGGCAGGGGGGGACCGCCATCGAGCCGGTAGGCATAGCGCACACCTGTTTCGATGTGTGCGGTAACGCATTCAAAAAAGCCCCGACCGATCGATTCCATGGGGAATCGCTGGGCGTCGCTGCCCAGACCCAGGACGAGCTCCACTCGATCGGCCTTCGGAGCCCAAACTCGCCAGCTTGTCTGGTTTTCAGCGACCGATGAAATACCGGTCGACGGAATTTCGGGGTCATCAATCACGTTGGAGAATCCTCAAGCCCGTCACTTTTCCACGCCCAAGAGAAGCTTGAGGGAGGCTGTAGAGCAATCCCCGCGCCTGAGACTCAAGAGAACGACGATTCGCGTCGAGTGAATGACCAGATCCACCGTGGATAGCCGAGGCGAACCAACGTCTGACTGACTTCGTAGTCACAGTCCAGATGACGTGAACCGGCCCTCGATCTCGATGATTGAACGTCGCGACGAGCACCGCCCCATCCAGATCGTTCAACCCTCAGTGTCGGCCTTGTCGTTGACTCAATCGACGGATATGATGGCAAGGTGTTGAACCATGCGTTCCGCACGACGACCCATCTAGCCCTTCGGAACCAACTCTCATGCCTCGACTCGCATTCCGTCCCCTGGCGCTGATCGCGATCATGGGCTTCATCGCGGCAGTCGTGGGTGCCCAAACGCCGACGTCCAAACCGTTGGACGAGGACACGGCTCGGGTCGTCGTGAATCTGCTCGAACTCGGCCACATGGCCAAGCCCAAGATTGACGACGAAATCGCCAAGAAGTGGTGTCACAACTTCCTCAAGGACCTCGATCCCCAGAAATACTACTTCTTGAAGGCGGATATCGATGAGTTCATGGCCGAGGCCACGACTCTTGATGACAAGATCAAGGAGGGTAACCTCGACTTTCCCAAGAAGGTCTTCGCTCGGTTCCTCGAGCGGACCGACGAGCGCCTGAAAACGGCCCTCGAATACCTCGACCAGAAGCCCGACTTCACGGTGGACGAGGCGATCGATGACGATCCGGACTTGATCGACTACCCGGCGACCGAGGGTGAAGCCAAGGAACGCTGGAGGAAGCGGATCAAGCTCGACCTGCTCCAGCTTAAGGTCGACAAGACCGAAGACAAGGAAGCCGTCGATAAGGTCAAGATTCGCTACAAGGACCGGAATCGACTCTTTCACCAGTTCGACATGTCGGAACTGCTTGAAGTCTATCTCAGCAGCCTGACCCGGACCTTCGACCCGCATTCGAGCTACATGAGCGCCAAGACGCTCGAGGACACGATCGGCCAGACGCTGCACCTCTCGCTCGAGGGCATCGGGGCGTCGCTCCAGTCCGAGAACGGCTATGCGGTCGTCAAAGAAGTCGTCCCCGGGATGGCGGCCGACAAGGATGGCCGACTGCAGCCCGAGGACAAGATCATCGGCATCCAGAATGAGGATGGATCCGAGACCGACCTCGTCGAGAAGAAGCTCAGCGATGTCGTCCGCTTTATCCGAGGCCCTCGCGGGACCAAGGTTCGCTTGATCGTGCAGCCCACCGGCACCAAGGATCGGAAGATCTACGAGTTGACTCGCCAGAAGATCGAGCTGGTCGAGCAGCACGCCAAGGGTCAGATCATCGACGTCAAGGACCCTGAAAACAAGGTCTACAAGGTGGGAGTCATCAACCTGCCCGCCTTCTACGGTGATACCCAGGCGGTCATGGCTCAGGACCCCGACGCCGTCAGCGCCACCGTGGATACCAAAAAGCTGATCAACAGCTTCAAGCAGAAGGGCATCAACGCCCTGATCCTCGACCTCCGTGGCAACGGCGGCGGTCTCTTGGAAGAGGCGCGAACGCTCTCCGGCCTGTTCATCGATCGCGGACCGATCGTTCAGGTCAAGGATGCCTCCGGCGTCAAGCACATTGATGACAAGGACGAAGGGGCGGCCTGGACCGGCCCGCTCGTGGTCCTCATCGATCACCTGAGTGCGAGTGCCTCCGAGATTTTCGCGGGGGTCATCAAAGACTATGATCGTGGCTTGATCATTGGTGATTCCAGCACCTTCGGCAAGGGAACGGTCCAGAGCATCGTCCCGATCAACGAGCAGCTTCGCCGTCGTGACGACGCGAACCTCGGTGCGCTGAAGCTGACGATCCAGCAGTTCTACCGGGTGAACGGCGAGAGCACGCAAGTCCTGGGAGTCACCCCGCACATCCACATCCCCTCGATCCGTGATAAGGCCGACTTCGGCGAGGGGAAGATGGACAACGCCCTGAAGTTCGATAAGGTCAATGCGTTGCCGATTGCCGGCCTCAAGCAGGTGAATCCCTCCTTGGTCCGCGAGCTCGAAACCCGGTCACTCGACCGCCGCAAGGCCAACGTGAAGTTCCAGAAGCAGGAAGAGCGGATCGCCAAGTTCGTGGAGCGAAAAGCTCGGCACTCGATCTCGCTCAACGAAGAGAAGTTCCGCTCGGAATTCGTGCCCGATGAGGACATCACGAAGGACGAGGACAAGCCGAAGAAGGATAAGGCCAAGAAGAAGTTCACGGAGCATCCCGCCTGGGAGTCCGACTACTACAACGACGAGGTCGCCAGCATCGTTGCCGACTATCTCACGCTTGGATCAAAGGTCCTGACCACGACCACGACCGGTCCCGTGACCAACAGTCGGTGAGCTAGCTGGGCATCCCACCTTGCCTCACTTAGCGATCAGGAAACGAGGGCGAAGCGTAAGCTTCGCCCTCGTTTCATTTCGAAGTCCGCGCCGGTCGATCCTCGCCACCCAAGCCATTCTCAACCAGGACTCTCAGGCGCCTTCGGACGAACCAAGAGCAGCGCCAACCCCGCCGGCATCCAGAACAAGGTGACCTGTGGGACGCCCCCGACGATCGCGGCGAGGTGAAGATAAGAGCCGACGACCACGACGCCAAGGAACCCAAGGGCCGCCCGTTCCGTGAGCCGCGGCGCGAGGAGCAGCAAGGGGAATAGCAAGACGGTCAGGTCGTAGCAAAGCGCGTAGGGCGAAACGAAAAAGGCGGCGACAATACCCAAACTCATCGCCTGAGCAAGGGAACGTTTTCGATCCCAGGCCAGTGAAAGGGTGAGCGCCACCGCCGGCACGGCTGCCAGCGCATAGCCCAAAGCCAGGGGCCAGCCCGTCATGCCCAGGCTTCGTAACAAGGAGAGCCAGGTCACGCCGACCGCAGGATTGATCGCGATCGGGATCGGGGTGCGCCGAGTTGCCAGGAGCATCTCCAAAGGCCAGGAGGGAACGAGTAGTCCACAAACGAGGCAGAGGAGCGCGAGCGTGGCCGCGAAGCCGACGGCAACCCGCCACCGGCCCCGCCTGACGCTCCAGAGCAAGGCCGCTGGAATGACCACGACGGTCAGTTGGGGCTTGAAGGTGAGCAAACCGAGTACGACCCCAGCCCCCCAATCCCAGTCGCGTACGAGTGTCCACCAACTCGTGACCAGCAACAGTAAGATGAAGGGTGGCGTCTGCCCCACCATGATCGCGTCATACGACGGCATAAACATCAAAGACATGGCAATGAACACGGCCGCTGGCAAACGTCTCGAGGCTTGGCGCAACCCGTAGCCGGACAGCACCAGGCTTTGAGAACCGAGATAGATCCAGGTCGCCTTGGCGACCGGGAAGCTCAGCGCCCCCAAAGGCAGACAGGCCAGAGCAAGCCAGGGTGGATAGAAATACGGGAGATAGCCATATTTCTGCAAGTAATCGCTTGAATCGGCATCCGCCCGGATCGGGCCCGAGCGGAACGGTCGCTGAGCGCGGATCTGCTCTTCGATTCCATAAGGGTTTTCCCCCTTCGCGAGCAGCCGGGCCGCTGCATGGAACTCGATGTAGTCGTGCCCGGCACGGCTTCCGACGGCGTGAACGGTCAGCAAAACCGCGGGCAAAACGAGGGACAAAAGACGGATCGCGAAGCGTCGGATCAGCTCCCAGCGCGGGCGCGGGCGAGCGAGAACGCGAGGGTCGAGCGGCAAGTCCATGCGGAGAGGCTCCGGAACGACGAGATCGCTCCAACGAAGTAACAGCCACGACGCCCGTTGTCGTTTCGGCCGCCAAGTACAGCATAGATCATGAGTGCGCCTGCTCCGCGCTCTCTAACGTGGGGGCAAGCGTGCGATCCACTCATCGGATCGCCCCAGCCGAGCGGCCGAAATGCGTATAGTGAGCGAGGTCGAATTCCTCAATTTCAGGCTGTTGAACTGTCAGGACGGATTGGCGAACGGTTCGGACGAAGCGGTAAGATCCGGGAGCCTCGGAGTTTGTGCGGAATTGCAATCTTGCGTTCGTGTCCTAGCTTTCAGCAGGCAAACTCACAGGGGATCTCGCGGGAGTCGACGACGGGGGACTGCATGGCATGGTCGCGGCGAATCAGGCTTGGGGTTCCGGACCTGGTGTTCGGACTCGTCCTGGTTACGATCCTGATCCGGAGTCAAGGGCTTCTGAATGACCCCGGTACGTTCTGGCACGCCCGACTCGGCCGCGAGATCGCGAGCACCGGCGCGGTTCCGCGCGTGGATACGCTGACCTACACCCGCGACCACGTCGCCTGGGTGGATCAGTCGTGGGGGTTTGATCTCCTCCTCGCGGCGGTCGTCGATCGCTGGGGCTGGTCGGCAGCGGTCGCGGCGACCGCCCTCGGCCTGGCTACGTTCTATGCCACGGTGATCCGCGGCCTGGTGCGTGAGGGCGCCTCGCCGATGATCGCGGTGGTCGTGATCATCCCGGTCTTCTTGATCGGGACAATACACTTCCTGGTCCGTCCCCACCTCCTGACGTTCGCCTTCGCGTGGTGGACCATGCGGGCCTGCCGCGCGCAACACGACCGAGGCGGCTGGGCGATCGCGATCGTGCCTCTTTTGATGGTGGGATGGGCGAACGTCCACGGCGGCTTCTTAGCGGGTCCCTTCATCGTCCTGACGGCCGCGTTCGGACATGCGTTCTCCGGCCCTTGGGACAAAGCCCGACAACGCAATCTCGAAAAGTATGCAGCGGTCTTGGTTCTGAGCTTGCTCACTCCTCTGGCGAACCCATACGGGATCGGCCTCTACCGGCATGTGGCCAACCTGTTGTTCACCAGCGGTGTCACGACATTGATCGTCGAATTCCAGCCGATCCAGTTCGGAAGTGGCCAAGCCCGCGTCGTTGAGTGGGTCCTCATGGCGCTCATCGCGTTGCCCTGCTTCACGACCAGGCGAATGGACCGCTACAACCTGGTGCAAACTCTGGTCTGGCTGCACCTGGCGCTGGCCTCGGTCAGGTACGCGCCAATCTTCGCGCTGGCGATGGCTCCAGGTTTGGTCCAATTGCTCGACGGCTTGTCGGCGGAGTTGCGATCGACCTGGCAGGATCGGATGACCTGGTCGGTCTGGCCAGTCGCGATGGCTTTGGCCGTCGTCCTGATGGCCGGGTTCGGCGCCCGGTTCGGCGACTTCGATCCCACGGTCTGGCCAATCGACGCGGTCGCGAGCCTGAATCGCCAACGGCTCCAGACTCGCCTGTTCCACGAGCAGGACTGGGGTGGCATGATCGCATCGGAATGTCGGCCTCCCCGACGCTCGTTCATTGATGACCGTTTCGAATTGTTCGGCAAGGCCGAAGTCTTACAGTATGCTGACGCGTTGCATGGTGGGCCCGTCTGGGAGGCCATCCGCGATCGTGAACGGATCGAACTTGTCTGGGTCCGACCCACTCGCGGCTTGGCGCGCCTCCTGACCGGTCATCCGGACTGGAAGATCCTTCATCGCGACGCAGTTTCGATCCTCTTCCGACGTGAGGCCGGGCTCAAGCCAGAGTGCGTTTCATCGGCCCGGCTCGATCGCCCCGAGCCTTCCCCAGTGAACCGGACCGTTCCGCCAAGGTCGCAACCGATGACGTGGGCGACAGCGCTTGAGGACAGCGGATTCTGAGGGCGATCCCGACAAGGAGCGTTGCGAGGAGCACCACACCGACCTCGGCGACGATGATCGTCGCCGAGCCGAAGAGGGGAGCTTGGAGACTCGCAAGGCGGTGTAAGGCGAGTTGGCCCGTCGCCCCCCCGGAGTAGGTCGGGAGCATTCGACTCCAGATCACGAGCCACTCTGCCCCGAGGCAGGTCGCCGTCAAAGCGAGGGGCACAACGAGTCGAAGCTGAGGGGCCGGCCAGGAAAGGCCGCCGGCCGCGACGACGATCAGGAACCACGGAAACGCGGCACTGGCGTACCAGGAACAGGTGGTCGGCTCGCCCCAGGCGAGCTTTGACTGGACCATATGATAAGCCAATGCACCCGTAAAGCTGGAGCAGAGTAAGCCGCAGAGGAGAACCGTGAGCCGGGAGTGAAGCACGGGCTCAGTCCGTTTGAAGCATCCGGCTATCGCAAGGACCGCTCCCAAAAGTCCCGCGGCCACGATCCAGGCATAAGCATTAACCCAGATTTTGCCAGGTCCCTGGCGACTCCACCCGCCGACCAGGAATGACTCTGAGAGCCAGAGCCGACGGATCCGCAGCTCCCAACGGAATGATCGGGCGGCTTGGATCAACTCGGCGTTGGTTCGCCCCTCGTGCCGGTTGCGGACGGCCTCCTGCATCGTCGTCAGACCACCGTAGAGCCTGAGGTTGGAACGGACTTCGCCTTGGATGACCAACAGCAGGGTCAGGAAAAGCGCCGCGCCCCCTGGAATCGCGCGAAGGATGGCACGGCGATCATGAGCGGCTGAACGGATCCAGGCCAATGCCACGAACGGCAACAGGCCGAAGTTCACGGCCTTCACGAGGATCGCCAAACCGGTGACCAATCCGATCGTGGCACCGCGTCCGATCCCCTGCGAGCCACTCGAGGAAAACGCGAGGGCGATTGCCGCGGTGGCCAACAAGACCCCGAGGGCATCGTTCGCAACCCGCACGCCGTTGATCAAGAACAAGGGGTGGACGGCGATCACGAGGCCAATCAGAAGCGCATCACCCCGCGTTCGAACCACTCGTCCGACGACCCCCAGCGCAAGCCAGACCGCGGCCGCAACGAATCCGAGATTCAAGAGCCGAAGGCCCCCCACAGCCACGGGCAGTTTCGGGACTCCGCCCAGCCATGAGAACAGGGGCGCAACCAGGCGGTAGTACCACCAGGAGTGTTGCGCCTCATAGAGAAGTAATGCACCGGGACGCGGTGGGGGAAGAGGCTCGCCACTCCAATACGTCTTGTAGTCGACTGCGCCGAAGGGGCCGAGTTGGAGTGCGGCCACACGCCTGGGAACAGGATACCTGACCAGTTCCCGCAAGAGGGATTGAGGGAAGTTCGTCCGGCCAAGTACCGCGGGTTGTCCGGTCTCGAGGACATGGACAACATAGCCCAGGTGCTGGTATTCATCCCAGCCTTCAAAGATCGGCATGACGCCGAGATAGACGAGCCCCCGACAGACAAAGAGGCTCACCAGCAAGCCCCGGATGAGCCCCCAAGATCGCCATTGGTTGATCGGTAGAGCCAACCCGCACTCCGTTGCGAGAACGCGAAAGCACTCGTCCTGGGATCGAGTGCCATAAGCCCCTCTGGATGTCGGGAACCCGAAGGAAGGACGGCCGGGCCTGGTGATTCTGGCCCGGCCGTCATTCAGAGCTTGCGGTTGTCGGTTCGACGCTCAGATCGAGACCAGGTCTTGCGCGTTGTCCTCGACCAAGGAGAGAAGCAGTGAGCGCGACTTATCCCGCGTTTCACCGATCGCCGTGACGTAGACGGCCGGATCGTCTTTGACGGGGCACTCGTGCTCGCAGATCCCGCAGCCGATGCACCGGTTCGGGTCGATGAACGGTCGCTTGAGCTCGAGCTTCCCGCCCCAGCGATCGGTCACCTCGACGTTCCGCGTGAAGATGGCCTTGGGGCTGACAGGGCAAACCTCTTCGCAGACGACGCAATCGGTATCCATCGCCCAAGGAAGACAGCGCCCTTGGTTGTAGAACGCCGTGCCCGTCTTGATCGGTCCCTTGCTCTCGAACGGCCCGACACCCAGCTTCTCGGCGATTGAGATTTCGCGGATCGCGCCCGTGGGGCAGACCTGACTGCAGAGGGTGCAGTTCAGCTCGCACCAACCCATCTTCGAGATCATGATGGGGGTCCAGAGTCCCTCCACCCCAGCCTCGAACAGGCTTGGTTGCAAGACGTTGGTCGGGCAAACCCGGATGCACTGATCGCACTTGATGCAACGCCGCAGGAACTCGTCTTCGGCCACCGAGCCCGGAGGTCGGATCACCGCCTTGTTGAAGTTCTTGCGAACCCCGCCCGAGAGCCGGGCCATCGGGAAGAAGAAGACGCCGAAGAGCCCGGCCAGGATGAGTTGCCGACGGCCGACAGCCGGATAGGTGACCTCGCTCGCCTTCCGCGGCAAGAAGCGGAACGAGAGCGCATCGTGCGGACAGTCCTCAATGCAGTTGAGACAGACGAAGCACTCGCTCTTGCGCAGGTCGGTATGCGGGTCGGAGGCCCCTTCGCAGCTCTTGAGACAGAGGTCGCAGTCGGTGCACCGCACCGGATCGCGATCGATTCGCCAGAGCGAAAACCGGCTGAACACGCCGAGCAGCGCACCGAGCGGACAGAGCGCTCGGCAGAAGAATCGAGGGATCCACCAGTTGGCGACGAGCAGACCAATAAAGATCAGGCCGACGATCCAGGCCTGCCAGTATTCGCGAGGCTCGGTGTAGATACTCTCAGTCGCCTTCTGAGCCGTCGGGAGCACGCTGGTCGTCATCGACCGGACCGTGAGCGCGATCGGGTCGAGCAACCCGATTTGGAGCGTGCTGTTGCCCGTCTTGTGTTCTTCCGCCGCCTCGGCAACCCCGGTCGTGACGGCCGCGAAAATGCGGGCGATCCCCTTCTGAGGCAGCTCTTTCCCCGCGTAGGCCGCATAGATCCGGCCCGGGGAGGAGAGTGTCGTCGGGATGATCCAGAGACTGGCCATCGCGAGCATGGCGGCGAGGATGTAGTACTTCAGGGCATAGATCTTGCGGTAGCGGTTCACCTCGATCATCTGCTTGGTGTTGCGCCGGTTGCCGATCACCCCGAAGATGTGGTGCAAGATCCCGAACGGGCACATCCAATTGCACCAGACGCGTCCGACGATCATCGTGATCGCGATAATCAGGAGGCCCCAGGTGAGGTTGCGATAGAGGGTGTGCGTCGTCAGGGCGGTCGAGACCGCGACCAGGGGCGTCGCTTCGAGGAACAGCGAGACGGGCCAACCCTTCAAATAGCGAAGGTCGGTGATGAGCAAGAAGAACAGGAAGAGACCGAGAAACAGGGCCTCATAGGCGCGTCGGATCTTGACCATCAGTCCTGCCTCGGTGACGAAAAAGGGTGTTCTTCGTGGAATCAGACCGTGATTTCGCGGGTCCACTGCGGACGCCAGTCCTTGCCCAAACCACGACTGATGACCTTATCGAGGTAGAGAATCTCGTGTCGTTGCTTACCCAGGAGTTCTTTGACGCACCAGCTATCGACCGCCGTGCAATCGGTGCCGATCACCATGGTGTCGCCCTTCTTGACGTCGTTGAGGCTGCCACCGGTCGGTCCGTTGCGCATCAAGAGCTTGCGGCCGTCGGCGATCACGAACGTCGGCTTCATCATCAAGGCGAAGTCAGAAATGATTCCGTGGATATTCTGATGGAATTGGTTGCGCGGATTGCCCAGCAGGCCGTACCAATTCTTCATGGTCACGGTCGCTTTGCAGAGGTTGTGGTCCTTCACCGGTGAGATCCCGATGACCTTGGTCGCCTCGCGGAAGGGGCGATAGAACATCTTCCAGGTGCCGGTGATGGTCTCGCCACCGACGTAGAGCTGCTCGAAGTAGCTATCCTGCGGCATCATGAGCTCGGCCCCCGCGCGGATCGCGGCCTCGCCGACTTTGGTTTTGAAGAAGCAGCTTTCGGGGTTATTGATCGGATTATCGGCGACGATCACCTTCCGCGCCCCCGCGCCAAAGCAGAGCTTGACGACCGCGGAGACCGTATCGGGCTGGGTCGTGGCGGCGAGGTCCGGGTTCTTGTCGAACGCGACGTTGGGCTTGATGACGACCACGTCACCCTTGCTGATGAACGCCGAGACGCCTCGATCGCCCCCCATCGCTTCGAGGGCGGCCTTGACCATGGTGAAGGCCTGTTCCTCGCGAGCATGGAGCTCTTCTTCGCGAGACGCATAATTCTCCGCGCGTGGGGGGCTGGAACGGACCACGACGAGGCTCGGCTTGCTCGGCGACAGGACCACCGAATAGTCCTTGAGGCGGACCGGGGGCGGTGGCTTGACCCCTTCCATGCCCCACTGATCACGAGCGAGCAGGCCGCCCGCCACGGCACCACCGATCACCAGGCCAGTCCCACCGGCTTGGGTGAGGAACTGCCTCCGTGAAAACGACTCATCGGCCGGATTGACGCCGCCGAGCCGTTCCAGATTCTTGAGCTGAGTTCGGGTCAGCTTTTCGCTCATCGCTATCCTCTCGTTGGGCAAGAAGACCGGAGGCTCGACGCGTTGAGGGGGATCTCGTCACGGACCCGTTGCGATCGCGGGCACAGTCTTGGGCAAGCTTTTCACGAAGGCCCGAGCGAACGCTTCGGCAGGTTTGGTTTCGGTGGCACCGTTGGCCCCGCCGACCACGTTACCCTTCAGAAAGAGGACATCGACCAGGCCGATATTGGAACTGACGATCATCCGATCGGCCCCTTCCGCATCGATCGTCTTGACCTCCGCCTCGTCCCGCTTGGCGCCTTCGACATACTTGTCGAAAACGGCCTGCGCCTCCTTGGCATCTTTGTAGGGCCGGAGGAAGCCCTGCCAGGTGATCCCGCCCTCCTGATAATCGGCCATAAAGACGTCGGAGAGGAAGCTGTACCCGAAAACGTCCTGGGCCGCATACTTGGGCGTCGCCCGGCCCGAGCCACTGGGCAGGAGCGCGAACAGGCTGTCAGGCGTGGATTGGGCCTTCGACGGATCTTCGGCGGGAGCCAGTCCGGAAGCATCCGGCTTCTGCTTCTCGGCGATCCGCTTGGCCAGCTCGACGGCGAAAGCCGAGAACTTCGGGTCGTCGGTCGTCGATACGATCTGCGTGTAATAGCGGCCCGAGTAGAACAGGGTGCTTCCCGCCGCGGTGTAGCCTTCGGAACCGATCGTCAACGGCTTCGCATCATCCGACTTCTCGGAGCCATATTTCCCGAGCGCCTTGAGCGGGTCGCTCATCTCGAAGATGTAGACTTGCAGCTCGTTGGATTCATCCCCGGTGGGATGAAGGTTTGCGTAGGCCATTCCCTTGACGTTGTACTGGAGGAAGCTCTCGGCCCGACCGTCGATCTTTTCGAAGAGGTTGTCCGCGTTGAAGCTCTCGAGATGGCGATCGCCCAGCTTGCCGACCGTCCATTCCGCGGGCAAGTCGCTCAGCGGAAGCATGGCCGCCAGGGGCCGTTGCGGCTCCGGCACGGCCGCGAGTTCCGCATCGACCTGGGCCTTCGTCAACCCGGTCACGGCCGCTGGGGCCACGAGGGCGGGAGCCGGGGCCAGATTGGCCACGGGCCCTTGTGACGGAGACGAAGCGGGAATGGCGGCGATGGCGACCGGCGGGGCGGTGAAATCCATCAGTTGCTGGGGACCGTCGAGCCCGATGCTCTCGTGAATCTTGGCCAAGCGCTGAAGCACCGTGGGAATGGCCTGAGCCACGGCGGGGGATGTGCCCGCGACAGCGCGAAGAGCCAGCATCGACTCGTCGAGCTTCTTGACGCTCTCGACCAGATTCTTGCGAACTTCCGCGAGCCGCGTGGCTTCACGTTTGACCGCTTCGTCGGCCTCTTTCACGGTGTGATAGCCGCGACCCTGCTCCAGGACCGACCAGGTCTTATTCGGGTCGAATTCGTAGCGATCCTCGTCGAAGTGCTGACTCTTGACCACCAAGGCCATGAAAATGGCCGGAATTCCCATTACCAGGAGCATGGCACAAACGATCGAGGAAAACTCCGGGCGCTGCATCACCCGGCCCCGCCGCGCCTTGAACCAGCTCAGCCGGCCCAGGATCGCGAACGCCAAGGGGGTCGTCGCCAGAGCGAAAAGCGCGGCGGCGACCGCGGTCGCCATCAGCGGATCACTCAGGAAGTAGTCTCGAAGCCGGGCTGCGGTCGCCGTGGAATTCATCGTGCGAAGAGCCTCAGACGCAGAGGAGTTGTCCTCTGATTAGGAATGTCCGACTTAAAGCGAATTATAACCAATCCCACGGGAAATCAGCAATCGCCCTGTTTAACAGAGATCGAATTCCTTCGATTCGATTGGAGGATTTCCCCTCGGAGAAGAGCGTTTTTTCCGCCAAGGACGGCTCGTTTGTTCAGCGCACCGTGCCACATTTTCAGGGTTGAAACAGGTCCTCGACCGTCTTGATCTTTCCTGCAAGGGCCGATCTGAGGAACGTGGCGACCGGTTGCAAAACCGTCGTTGCGCTATCGCCGGGCGCGCGGTCGGGATGGGTAATCTCACGAGTGCTCGTGCGGACCACCTGGGCTCCCTCGTGCCAGGGAAGGCCCGCCAGGCTCTCGACATAACGGGCGAATCGCCCCGCGCGGATCAAGAAGAATTCAACGTCCGACACGTAAAGCAGGGAGAGCCGAAGCGAGTGGGCCCGCAGCCAGTCACCCAGCCTGGACAAGCTGGGAGGGCGGCTAAAGTCACCGACCAAGGGGATGAGCCGATCGCCCTGCTGGAGTTCGCGAACGAATTGGTAACCCGCCTCGCTGGCGAGCAGGTGCGCCGGGGCTCCTCGCCGATCGCGAGTTCGGACGAGTTGGCCCAACGTGGGATACATCGGGAGGGCAAGAAAGCGTGCATTCATCCCCGGCCCGGCGAGCTTCGCCTGGATCGTCGCGAGCGCCTTCCACTCAGGTTCAGCAACCACTCCGAGCGGCTGGAGGATCGTTGCCACCTCGACGATGGACTCCTCAAGCCGTTCGCGGTCGAATTTCGCTTCGGAGAACGCCGTGACGAGCTCGTCGGCGCTGGGATCGGGACCCAAGGGGCCGGGACTTCGCGCAGTGAGTCGCGTGAGGTAGGCAACGCGGTTGGCGGCAAGTGTGAAGAGCGCTTTATGGACCAGATGAAGCAGGAGGTTGCGGCGGCGAAAGTCCATCACGAAGGCGAGGCGTGGCTTGGCCTGAGCGAGGATCGTGAAATTCTGATCCGGACCGACCCCAAGATAGACCTGACCCGGCGGACAAAGCCGGGCCACCTCGGCGGTCACCCGAGGATAGGAGTCCTCGTTGCTGACGAGGTTATCGGCGGCGGGCCCGGTCTCGCGCTCCGAGAGTTCGCGAATGATCGACGCAAAGGTTGCGTCACGGGCGGGGAAGAGCAAGTCGGCGAGGGTAGGGGGGGAGGACATCGTTCGGCCCCTTTTGTCAATCGGGCAATGGCGGTTGCATCCGGGACGGCTCGATATGGACGAGGACATCCCGGATCGGATCCACGTGGGTGATCACCTGGTCCTTGACGGCGTGGGCGATATCGTGACCTTCCCGAACGGTCAGATCGGGATCGACCTCGACGTGGATGTCGACCAGGTATTCGAGCCCCGCCTTGCGGATCCTGAGCTTCTCAACGCCCTGGACGCCCGCCACGGCTAGCGCTTCGTGTCTGACATCGTGGAGCACCAAGGGGTTGGCCTGTCGGTCCATGAGGTCCTGGACATTTTCCCAGAGGAGCTTGGATGCGACCCAGATAATCAAGGTTGCCACCAGCCCCGCGGCGATCCGATCGGCCATTTGCCAAGGCGGTCCGCCCCACTTCGTCAGGGCAACGCCGAACAGGACCAGGAGCGAGCCGAAGACGTCGAGGCGGTAGTCCCAGGCCGTCGCCAGAAGGGCACCTGAACCGGTGCGTTTTGCGGTCTTGATCGCATACCGCGAGAGCATTTCTTGGCAAATCGCGCCGAACCCGGCAACGACCAAGGTGAACGCGTGCGGGGCCGGATGAGCGAGCTTCCTCGTGGTCCAGGCCTCCCAGCCCAAGGCCAGCGCCAGCAAGATCAAGAGCAGGCCCACACCGGCTCCGACAAGGGCTTCCACCCGGGTGTGACCATAGGGATGTTCGCGATCCGCGGGCCGCTGCGCGAAGAACAAGGCGGCGACCAGCGATGCCGAGATCAAGGCGTCGACCAGGGAGTGAGCCCCATCGGTCGCAAGCGCAAACGAGTGGCCATACATCCCGCCCAGAAGCTTGATCAAGCCCAGGGCGGAGTTCACGGCCACGCCCCAGAGGGCGGCCCGGCGTGCCTTTTGATAGAGATTCGCGATGTCGCCCATGAAGATTCAGTGATTTCCGGTCGGGTTCGAACCCGGACTCGATCGGTGCAGTCCGAGGGAGGTGACGACGGAGGCGCCTTGATCGTTCCTCGAAGACGTCGATGGTGACTCGGGCCGGTCGTCAACGGCCCTGTCTCTGCACCGAGTCTGTCATTTCCTCGAGCTCGAAGCAACTCGACTCGGAGCGCTCGCCCCGAATTGGTCGCTGGATCATTCCGTGGGGCATGCGTTTCGAACCACTTAGAGTGAGCTTGACTTTGGTATCGTCCCCCAAGTTTGGTAAGCTCGATGGTGGGAACCGTTGAGGAGTACCCGCCTCGTGCCACGCCGATTAAGGTGCCTGGACGTCCCGAGGCGTCGAGCCTTTGAGCGTGGTTGATTCCGGTCGCCGTTCGCGAGCGGCCGAACATTTTTCCGATTGGGATCGTAACCCCGCCAGGGCTCGTCGAGGGTTTCTTGTCGGTACGTCCGCGCCGTCGACATTGGGAGGCTTGCTCTTGTTCGCTGGACCCATCATTGCTCGCGAGGTCATCACCGCTCCACGCCCCGCTCGGTTTTACGTCGCACGTGCCGCGTACGTCGGGCTGCTCTTCGTCCTGATGTGGACCGTCTGGCAATCCCTGATCGGTTGGCGTGAAATCCATGAATTCGGCATTCTCGCCCGGTTCAGCGGAATCTTATTCCAGTTTTTTGTGCTGATCCAGCTCACCCTGATGCTCTTCTTCGCGCCGCTCTCGGCCGCCACGGCGGTCGCGCACGAAAAGGACAGGCGCACATTCATCCTGCTCCTGATGACCGATCTGAGAGACACGGAGATCGTCCTCGGCAAGCTGGTGGCCAGCCTCCTTCAGATTGGCACACTCCTGGCGCTTGCGGCGCCTGTCTTCTTCCTCTGCATGCTTCTCGGCGGGATCGCGCCCGGGCAAATCTTCGAGATCCTCGGTGTGACCGCCGCGGCCGGACTGGCGGGCGGCGCTCTCGGTCTCCTCGTCGCCTTGGAACGCGATCGGACGTTTCAATCCTTGGCGCTCACCGTCCTGCTCGTCGTCCTTTCCCTGGGGGGCGTCGAGGCGATTGGCTATCTCTTCCCGAACCTGCATCTGTTCGGCGTTCCGCTGGCAACGGCACTGAACCCTTACCGCGCGGTCTTCTCGATCCTCTATAAGGATCAGGGGTCGTTGCAGGCCCTGGCCCGACCAAGTCTCGTCTTCATGTTCGTTGCGACTTCGATCGCCGCGGCCATTCTGCTGGCCGGCGTCTTTCTGTTACGCGTCTGGAATCCGGGCCAGAACGAGCCGCGAGAACAGCGCGAAGGGGAGGCGGGCGGCGAGCAAGTCGGATCGCTGGTCGCGATCGAGGAAATCGCCGAACCGGTCCTCGTCGGCGCCGCAGCATCATCAATGGCCGCCGGCATCGAGTCGGGTCAGACCGACGCGCGGGATCGCCAGGCTCGAGCGGGCGCCGAGGTCGGAGAAGCGACGACCGGCTTGCACGTCCCGAGGCGAAGCCACCGGCGAATCCTGAAACGGGCCGGCTCGTACCGTCAGCCCTGGAGCGAGTGGCCGATCCTCTGGCGCGAGTTGATGACTCGAGCCTACGGGACCAAGCCACTCATTATCAAAGGTGCCTATGCTTTGGCCTTTGCCTTTGGTGTGGCCTTCTACTACGGCAACCCTGATGTCGCCGAGGATAGCTGGCGGGCCGCCAAGACCTTGATCCCGTTAGCGATCCTGAGCCTCGTCTTGATCAACGCGCAGGGTGTGACCGCCCTGACCAGCGAACGGGATACGGGGGCCCTCGACCTCTTGCTCGTGACCGAACTGACTCCCAAGCAGTTCATCTACGGCAAGCTCTACGGCGTCCTTTATAACGCAAAGGAGATGGTCGTTCTCCCGATCCTCCTGACCATCTGGTTCGCGATCTCAGGCGCCATGACGTATGAATCCGCCTTTTACGTCGTCATCGACTTCGCGCTCCTCGTCCACTTCTCGGCGATGCTCGGCCTGCATGCGGCGATCACATACACCAATAGCAGGACCGCGGTTGCGAACAGTCTGGGAACGATCTTCTTCTTGATGGTCGGGATCCTCGTCTGTGCCAGCTTGATCCTGCTGAGCGACCGGGAGTTCGGGCGACAACTGCTGAGCTTCCTCATCTTCATTGGCGCGGGGAGCGTCGCGCTCTTCGGTTCCCTCGGCGCGAGAAACCCGTCTCGGGCCATCGCCCTGGTCGCGCTCTTGACGCCATTCTGGTCGTTTTACTGCGTGATCAGTCTCCTCAACGGCGACATCTTGGCCGCCTTTCTCTTCAGCGTCGGGATCTACGGTTTCGCCTGCCTGGCGATGCTCGTGCCCGCCGTCAGCGACTTCGATATCGCACTCGGGCGGACCAACGCCATCCAAGGGTAGCGAACTCAGCGACGACCTCGACTCGCAAGCGCGCATTGACACCGCGCGGCGAAGCGAACCCGGGATCCGCGGCGCAGGAGTTGCTTTCCACAAGAGCGCTCCGCCGTGGATCCCTGTTCGCTCCGTTGGTTCGCTGGAGATCGATCCCGATGCGTGCACACTCCTCGAGTCGTCGTCAGTTTCTGCAAACGGGTGCCGCGGGTGTCGCGGCGGCGGCTCTCTCAGGGGCCGCGGCCCCCGACGCCACCAACCCCGGAGGCATTCCGCTCCGCCCCCTGGGTCGGACCGGCGAGAAGGTCAGCCTCCTCTGCCTTGGGGGCCATGCCAGTACCAATCCCCAAAAGATGTCCGAGGCGGACAGCCTTCGACTGATCCAGCGGGCCGTCGATGAAGGGATCACCTTCATGGACAACTGCTGGGACTATCATAACGGCGTGGCCGAAGAAAGAATGGGCAAGGCCCTCGCCGCGGGGGGACGACGTGACAAAACGTTCCTCATGACCAAGTGTTGTGGCCGAAACGTCAAGGACGCGCAGGCGAATCTCGAGGAAAGCCTCCGTCGGCTCAAAACCGACCACCTGGATCTCTGGCAATTCCACGAGATCGTCTACGACAGCGACCCGAGCTGGGTCTTCGCCGACGACGGCGCCATTCACGCGGGCCTGCAAGCCGTGAAAACAGGGAAGGTTCGCTACCTCGGCTTCACGGGACACAAAGACCCGTCCATCCACCTCGACATGCTCAGCAAGCCCTACGAATGGGCCACGGTGCAGATGCCCCTGAATGTGATGGATGTCCATTACCGCAGCTTCCAGAAGAAAGTCCTGCCCGTCCTCCTCCAGCGCCAGATCGGCGTGCTCGCCATGAAAAGCCTCGGGGGCACCGGCTCGATCGTCACCAAGGCCGGAGTCTCGGTCGAGGATGCCCTTCGCTACGTCCTCTCATTGCCGATCTCGACCTTGGTTTCGGGGATCGATTCGGAACAGGTCCTCGACCAAAACCTCAAGATCGTCCGCGAATTCAAGCCGCTCTCCGCTGAGGAGAAGGCGCGAATCGAACAGTCGACCATCGAGGTCGCGGGTGACGGGCGATTCGAGTTGTTCAAGTCATCAAAAATGTTCGACGGCCCCGTGCACCGCAAGCAGCATGGATTCGACACCGCTATTTCTTGATGACCTGGTCAAGTGGCTCGTGAGGTTCGACGACTTCCGAGAATCCCCCCCGTTCTCGAAGATCGAGATCGGTGTTACTCGCGAAAACATGAGTGGAGCGAGGGCATGGGTCGAGTAAAGCCACTCGGCGGAGTCGATGGAGTTGAAGGATCCGGTGGCTCGCGGGTGACGGAATGGTCCCTGAACTAAGAAATTCATTGCATCTTGGAGTCATCGGATTCCGACCCAATTACGGGAAGAGGGATTGGGTGAATCCAAGGTGCAATTTCATTGGTCCGGGGTCTCGTTCATGGGGTGGTTTTACGCCAAGAAGCGCCGGCTTCCGCATCTTATCATCGCCGTCCTGGCGGTGTTGGGACTGGAGTTCGACGTCCTTTGCAACCCCTTCGCCCCAACGCTGATTCTTCACCGGATTTTGCGGCCTCTCGATGCTCCGGAGCCCGTTTCGGCTGATCCTGGAGATCGGGACCCAATCGACTCGACCGCGACCGTCACGCCAGTTCAGCGGTCACGGTGGAATGGCGCGCAGCCAGAGCGACCCGACGGTCCGTCGCACCTCGACGAAATCCCCGAGATCGACGATACGGTCACCGTTCGGGCACCGACGAACGTGTCGAGCCTTGCCTTCGTGGACACCTTCTTTTGGATGGCTCTACCTTGGCCGGGGCTTGTCAGCCACGTTCAAGAATTGCATTTCCCCATCATCAGTCGTGCTTCCCTCCTCACTCAACTCTGCCGGTTCCTTTGTTAAGGGATACCGGCGCCATCCCGTTCTTGAACCGAAATTCGGTCGGTGATTCGCACCTTTCCTGGTGGCGGTACGGCGCTGTGCTGCGATCGATCACTCCCGCAATTTCTCGGACGCAACGGTCCTGACTCCCTGATCTGACGCTCCACGACCCGTTCGCCGGCACGCCGCTTCCGCAGCTTGCAGGGGAGTTCGTTGGGCCTATTCACCAAGCTTCCGCACCGCCCTCCGATCGCCCCGGTCGATGGACGCGTGGCTCAGGCGAGTTCACGCAACTCAATCGAGGTCGATGGCTGTTGGATTCCGACGAGTCACACATCATTCGAGAACCGCCAGGACGGCAAATCCGCACCGTCGTGGGGTCGACGACCTGACAAGGTCCGAACCGATCGCGGTCTGCGCGGAGTTGCCCGATTTTTCCAGCCAGTGCGAGCTTCAGACACTTACATTCATCATTCCCGGAGATCATTCCGATGTCTCGATTCCTTAAAATTGCCAACGAATGGCTCCAGTTCTGGCAGCAGTCCGGCCCCGGAAGGAATCGGCTCCGAAGGTCGTCCCAGGCCGAGACAGCGGCGCGACGTCATCGGTCAAAAACCCATTTATCAATGGAGCCGATGGAGGAGCGTGTTGTCTTGAGCACGACCCACCTCGCCTCGTTGGCGGCCGCCGCAAGCGTTCCGAATTCGGACATTGGAGCGGAGGTTTATCGGCTCAGGAAGAGCCCGACTCAGCTCACCAGCGTTTCCGGGAGTGGGGTTCGGAACGGCTCAGTCACGCTCACAGCCACCTTGACCTCTTCCACCGGCGATCCACTGACGGATAGGCAGGTCCGCTTCCAGGTCAGGGGCCGTGTCGTCGGCAGAGCCACGACCAACGAGCAGGGGGTCGCCATCCTGCCCAACGCGAATCTGAGGGGCGTCAAGGCAGGTGATTATGCGGGCGGAGTTGTCGCCACCTTCATGGGTGATGCTTCTCAAAAGCGGAGCTCCAGCCGAGGTCGACTGACGGTCAGCCGGTTTGCGACCAGCGTGAGCAACGTGTCCGCCAGCGGCGAATATGGTGGCAACGGCAATTTCACGGCCACGCTGACCTCCAATGGCGCTCCATTGGCGGGTCAGGCCGTCAATTTCCAACTCAACGGCCAGAGCGTTGGCAATGCCACAACCAATGATCAAGGGGTCGCAACCCTCGCAAACGTCGGTCTGGCGGGCCTGAACACAGGGGTTTATGCCAACGCGGTCACGGCCAGCTACGCGGGTGGAGTCACCTTCCAGCGGAACGCCGCCAGTGGCCCCCTGACGGTCAGTCAGGCACAGGCGGTGGTGAATCTGGAGAATCGCACCCAAACCTACGACGGGTCGGCCAAGTCGATCACCGTCACGACCAATCCGTCGGGTCTGGCATATACCCTCTCGTACATGGATGCGGACGGCAATCCGGTGACGAGTCCCACGGCCGCGGGACGCTACACCGCAACCGCGACGATCACCAACCCCAACTACCACGGGGTCGCGACAGGCAACCTTGACATCGCCAAAGCTCAGATCGGGGTCAATGGCCTCACGGCGAGCCACAAGGGGTACGATGGCACAACGGTCGCGACGCTAAATCTCAACAACCTTACCCTGGCGGGTGTGGTTCCTGGCGACGATCTGGCACTCAAGTCGGACGGAGCAACCGGCACTTTCGACTCGAAGAACGCAGGGATGGGCAAGACGGTGACCGTCGCGGGCCTGAGCTTGAGCGGGGCCGATGCGGCCAACTACGACCTGGTTCATCCCACAACAACGGCGAACATTGCCGCGGTGACGCTGACCATCAGCGGCATCACGGCGAACGACAAGGTCTACGACGGCGACACCGACGCCACGCTCGACACCACCA
Organism: Singulisphaera sp. GP187; assembly: GCF_900129635.1. GTDB lineage: Bacteria > Planctomycetota > Planctomycetia > Isosphaerales > Isosphaeraceae > Singulisphaera. The sequence continues at coordinate 2,063,774 of NZ_FSRB01000001.1, forward strand.
ACGCCCTCCTGGTTGGTTTCATGGCGGGCGATGACGTGGCACTCGACGTCGGCAGCGCCACGGGCAACTTCGACTCGAAGAACGTGGGCACGGGCAAGACGGTGGCCGTCGCGGGCCTGAACCTGAGCGGTAGCGACGCCGCCAACTACGTCCTGGTTCAACCCACGACGACGGCGGGCATTGCGGCGGCAACGCTGACCGTCAGCGGCATCACGGCAAACAATAAAGGGTTCGACGGCACGACCGACGCGACGCTCGACATCACCAATGCCGCGCTGGTGGGCGGGATTGCGGGGGACCAGGTTGAGCTGGACCTCACCGGCGTCACGGGGACGTTCGACTCACCGGACATCGGACCGAGCAAGGTCGTAACGATCTCCGGCTTGACGCTGAGCGGAGCGGATGCTGGGAATTACGTGCTCGTGGCGCCAACGACCACCGCGTCGATCGGCACCATCACGGTCGCGGGGATCACAGCGAGCGGCAAGGTCTACGACGGCACCACCGACGTCATCCTTGATACCGGCAGCGCCACCTTGTCGGGAATCGCGCCGGGAGATGACGTGACGCTGGACGTCAGCAACGTGACTGCCAGCTTCGATACGAAGGACGCGGGAACGGGCAAGACCGTGACGATCACGGGGCTCACCCTGGGCGGAGCAGACGCCGGAAAATACACACTTGTCCTGCCGACGATCACAGCGGATATCACGGCCGCCACGTTGACCGTCAGTGGCATCACGGCGGGTAGCAAATTCTACGATGGTACCACCGACGCCACGCTCGACACCACCAACGCCCTCCTGGTTGGTTTCGTGGCGGGCGATGACGTGACACTCGACGTCAGCAGCGTCACCGGCGACTTCGACTCGAAGAATGTCGGTACGGACAAGACGGTGACCGTCGCGGGCCTGACCCTGAGCGGCGCCGATTTGGCCAACTACGTCCTGGTTCAACCCACGACGACGGCGGATATCTCGGCCGCCACCTTGACCGTCAGCGGCATCACGGCGGGTGGTAGGGTCTACGACGGCACCACCGACGCTACGCTCGACACCACCAACGCCCTCCTCGTTGGTTTCGTGACCGGCGATGACGTGACACTCGACGTCAGCAATGCCGCGGGCAACTTCGACTCGAAGAATGTCGGTACGGACAAGACGGTGACCGTCGCGGGCCTGACCCTGAGCGGCGCCGATTTGGCCAACTACGTCCTGGTTCAACCCACGACGACGGCGGATATCTCGGCCGCCACCTTGACCGTCAGTGGCATCACGGCGAACGACAAGGCATACGATGACACCACCGACGCCACGCTCGACACCACCAACGCCCTCCTGGTTGGTTACGTGGCGGGGGACGACGTGACACTCGACGTCAGTCGTGCCGTCGGCGTTTTTGAATCCCCGGAAATCGGGAATGACAAGCTCGTGCTCATCACCGGGCTGACCATCACTGGAGTGGATTCAGGGAATTACACATTGACCGAGCCCACGGCGACGGCGAGCATCGTCTAAAAAGAGGATGTCAAGCAACGGGACGTGGCACTCCTGATCGGGTCAGCCATCTTCCAGGCCGCCCCTTCTTCGAATTCGAGGAAGGGGCGGTTTCCCCATGGTGGAATGGACGATGACTCGGCAATGCAATTAGGCGATGTGAGTCCGTCGTGAGCCTTCTTCGTCAAACATGCGCGCGACGGCGGGAGCCAAGTCGTCGGAAACCTGGGTGGAAACGAGGATGTGTCCCTGCTCGATCCCCGAGGAATAGTGCTGGGCTTCGGCTTCCGGAATTCCAGCCCCGATCAAGGCACCAAGGAGTCCACCGGACGCGGCGCCGATGCCCGCTCCGGCCAATGCCGCCGCGAGCGGACCGCCGATCAGGAACGTGCCGATTCCGGGCAGCACGAAGGTACTGCCGACCAGGGCGAGCCCGACCAGCGTGCCGACCGCCGCGCCAGAGACGACTCCGGCAGTCACCCCTTCACCGCCCAAGTCCTCCGCGCCCGTCGTCTCCACGAGTGCCGCCGCCTCTTGGCGATCGCGCATCGCGATACTGACCGAGTCCATTCCAATCCCGGTCGTCTTCAACCGTTGGATCGCGTTCTCGGCCTCAGCGCGCGACTCGAACAGACCAACGATGTTTTTCATCGGAAAATCCTCATGGGGGGAGCGGCTCGGCATAACCCGGTGCCGAAGCTCAGGACATCGCGCCGGAAGCCAGGAACCTGGGCTCCGGCAATGCCATTGTCCTCTCAAGAGGGCAAACCCCGCGCCAAACGAGGACGTATCTTCAAGAAGACACTCCGCCCACACTCGATGGAATCATGGGATTGAATTCCATCGAATTGCGGGCGCAGCATAGGGATGCAACAAAAGCGGATTTTACTCAGGCCAGCCCTGTGATCTCCCCGGAGTCATCGACGTCGATGCGTTCCGCGGCGGGGCGTTCCGGAAGACCGGGCATCCGCACGATCTCCCCGGTCAAGGCGACCAGGAAGCCGGCTCCGGCGGCGATTTCGACGTCGCGGACGGTGAGGGTGAAACCCTTGGGCCGGCCCCTCAGCTTGGGATTATCCGAAAGCGAATCCTGGGTCTTCGCCATGCAGAGGGGAAGTGAGCCGTAACCGAGCTTACGCGCCTTGCGGAATTTGGCCTCGGCTCCGGGAAGGATGTTGACCCCGTCCGCGCCGTACATGACCTTCGCGATCCGCTCGATCTTCCGTTCGGCGGACCACTCGAGTGGATAGAGCGGCCGATAGGGCGTCGCAGGCGCCTCGGTGGCCTCGACCACAAACTCGGCCAGTTCAGTGGCACCGTTCCCCCCCGCGCCGAAGACATTGGCCGTGGAGCTGGCGATCTTCCGGCCGCGACAGAACGCGTGAACCACTTCGAGCTCCTCGCGCGAGTCGGAGGCAAACTGATTGATCGCGACGATGGTCGGCTTGCCAAAGTGAGCCGCGCTATCGAGGTGGGCGGCCAGGTTCTCCAACCCTCGCGTGACGGCCGAGGGATCGGGATCTGTCAATGCGTTTAAGGCGAGTCCGCCGTGCATCTTGAGCGCACGGATCGTGGCGACGATGACAATGGCCGAGGGATTCAGGCCGGCCACGCGACACTTCAGGTCGAAGAACTTTTCGCCGCCGAGGTCGAACGCGAAGCCGGCTTCGGTCACCGCATAGTCGGCGAAGGCGAGGGCCATCTTTGTGGCGAGGATCGAGTTGCAGCCGTGGGCGATGTTAGCGAACGGACCGCCGTGCACGAACGCGGGAGTCCCCTCACGCGACTGGACCAGGTTGGGAAGAATCGCCTCGTTGAGGATCGCCGCCAGGGAGCCGGTGACCCCCATCTCGCCCGCCAGGACGGGCCGGCCCTCTCCGGTATAGCCGATCAGGATTCGGTCGAGCCGGGCACGAAGGTCGGCCGGTGAATCCGCCAGGCAGAGGATCGCCATGATCTCGCTGGCGGCCGTGATGTCGAACCCCGACTCACGAGGAACCCCGTTACCAGGTCCCCCCATCCCCAGGATGATGCGCCGCAAGCTTCGGTCGTTGACATCGAGCGCACGCTTCCAGAGCACGCTCCTGGGGTCGAGCATCGAGTCCTCGAAGTGGAGTCGATTGTCGATCGCCGCGGCCAGGAGATTATGAGCGGCCGTGATCGCGTGAAAATCGCCGGTGAACTGAAGGTTGATCTTGTTCGACGGCTCAAGACGGCTGGCGCCGCCCCCCGTCGCACCCCCTTTTCGGCCGAAGACCGGGCCCATCGAGGGCTGTCGCAACGCGAGGGCCGAGCGCCGTCCGATCTTCCTCAACCCTTGCGCCAGGCCAATGGAGACGGTCGTCTTGCCCTCGCCCGCCGGAGTCGGGGTGATGGCGGAGACGAGGATCAACTTGCCCGGAGGACGCTCCGCGCTGGCAAGCGCTTCCAGTTGGATCTTGGCCTTGTCGCTGCCGTAAGGTTCAAGGTGCTCGCTGGCGATCCCAAGATCGCGGGCCACATCGGCAATGGGTCGAAGTTCGGCTTGCGTGTTCGCCATCAATCTCGACTCGTCTCTTGAGAGTGCGGGTAAGGCCCGCGGCTTCTGGTTCCGGATCCATCCACGGATCGCAGACAGCTTACTTGAGCATGATGACTCGAGGCTTGCGTCCCCGGCGACGAACAGCCGCCCCCGGGGCCACAAGGCACTGAGACCATCTGAAGCAATCCACAAACAGTTAATGATTTTTCAGGTGCTCGGCGAGCCAGCCATAGACCTCGCGCCACCAGACGATGCGGTTGGCCGGTTTGACGATCCAGTGTCCTTCGTCCGGGAAGAAGAGATAGCGACTGGCGACACCTCGACGCTGCAACGCGGTGAACATACCGAGTCCTTGGGCATCGGGGACTCGGTAGTCGAGTGCGCCGTGGATCACGAGGGTCGGCGTTTTGAAGTTCTTCACGAACGTGCTCGGAGAACGATCGCGGTAGTGTTCGGGCTTGTCCCAAGGCGTTCCGCCGAACTCCCACTCGGGAAACCAGAGTTCCTCGGTCGTGCCATACTTGCTGGTCAGGTCGAAGACCCCCGCATGACTGATCAGGGCCTTGAACCGATCGGAGTGCCCGGCGATCCAGTTGACCATGAAGCCGCCATAGGACCCGCCCGCCGCCGCGATCCATGACGCGTCGAGAAATGAATACTTCTTAAGAATATGATCGAGCCCCAACATCAGGTCGTCGTAGACCCGGCCGGTCCAATCCTGACTGATCTGATCGGTGAATTTCTGACCATAGCCGGTCGATCCCCGTGGGTTGACCGCCACGACCGCGTAGCCGGGCGCTGCGAACATCGCGTAGTTCCAGCGGGCATGCCATTCGTCGTGCCACGAGCCTTGCGGGCCGCCGTGGATCAGGAACAGAACCGGGTATTTCTTGTTCGGATCGAAGCCAGGGGGACGGATCAGCCAGCCACTGACCTGATCGCCGTCGGCACCCGAAAAGTGGAACGGCTCGGCAGTCGCCAGGTCAAGCGAGGAGAGCAGGGGGGCGTTATGGTTCGTGAGCTGGGTCAGGCCATTGGCGTCCGCCTTTGCCTTCGCATTCGCCTTGTAGATCTCGTTGGGGTGGGCGGCATCGCCGCGGAGAAAGACGAGTTCTTCCTGGGGCTGAGCGAACTGGACGGAGGTGTTGATTCCTCCTTTGACTCGCACATGACTCTGATGCTCATTTTTGGCAGGTGTGGTGAAGGCAAACTCGAGGATCGACTCCGTACCTCGGTCATCGACCACCGCGAAGATTCGGCCTTCGAACTTCCGCTCGTTGGAACGACCCGACGCCCATCGATAGGAGAGCACCGGTTGATCGAGTGCCTTGCTCTGATAGTCAACCGACCCATCGTCGCGGTTGCGGACGGTGAGAACCCAGAGGTCGGACTCGAAACCAGCACGAGCCTGGCTGAGATAGGCGATCCGCGTTCCGTCCGGGGAGTACGAAGGCTGAGCGTCTCCGCCTGGATTCGCAGCCGTCAGGTTTTTCGGCTCGCCCCCGCGGGTGGGAACCACCCAGATATCGGTATTCGTCGACCAGGCATGATCCTTGAGTGGCTCGGCGGTAAACGCAATCTCGGTCCCATCGGGTGAGAACGTATACTCCTCCGAACCGCCGAACGGGCCAGGGGGGGTGTTGACCTCGAGCTTCGGAGTCAGGTCAACAGCCTCACCCGTCTTCACGTCGGCAACAAAGACATGGTTCCGTTTCCCGGTGTCCCACGCACTCCAGTGGCGGATCATCAGGCGGTCGAACACGAGAGCCTTGCTCTTGTTCGCCTCTTTCTCCTTGTCCGCTGCGGCCGTCTCATCCGGAGTCTTGCCGGGATAGACCTCGGCGGCGAAGGCAATGAGATCGCCCCGCGGCGACCAGATCGGGCCCGCGACATCGATCGGCAGCTTGGTGAGCGGCCGCGCCTCACCACCGTCGAGGGGCAAGAGCCAGACCTGGGACGAGCCTCCTCGGGTCGATGTGAACGCGATCGTCTTGCCGTCGGGACTCCAGCGCGGGTGGTTGTCGGCTCCGGGCGCGGTGGTCAGCCGCTTCGGTTCGCCGCCCTTGGTGGAGACGAGCCAGAGGTCGCTATTCGTCTTCTCGGTCGCTCGATCGAGCTCGGAGACCACGTAGACGACCCATTGGCCGTCCGGCGAAACCTGAGGTTCGGAGACCGACTTCACGGCCAGAAGGTCGTCGATCGTCATGGGCCGGCTTGCTGCCATCAGCGGTGTTGTTAGCATCAGGATCGCCAGGGTGCCCAGGAGAGGTCGCATCACGAACTGTCCTCCGATTCTCGGTTCAGATCCGACCATGGCCCATCCGCTTGAGGACGGGAGTCAATGCCAGCAAGATGATGCCGGGAATGATCGACGTGTAGATCAGGAACGTCCAGAGATTCACATCCGTTTGCTCGATCCACTGGTGAAGCATGCCCGCGAGATAGTTGGCAACCGCCGTGCAGAGGAACCAGACCGCCATCATCAACGAGGCGATCCGCGCCGGCGCAAGCTTATTGACCAGTGAAAGACCAATCGGGGACAGGCAGAGTTCGCCCAGCGTATTCAGAGCATAAACGAACGCCAGCCACTGAGGACCGACGAGGCTCCCGCCCACCGCTCTCTGATCGGCCTTGGACATCACCACGAATCCGAGCCCGAGGAAAATCAGGCCGAAGCCCATCTTGGCCGTCGCGCCCAGTGCCAACTTGGTCCGGTCCAGGGTGGTCCAGAGGATCGAGAAGAGTGGCGCCAGGATAAAAATCAACAAAGGGTTGATCGACTGATACCAGGATGCGGGAAACGGATTCCCCAGGATCACCCGCGCGGTCTTCTTATCGGCGAAGAGCGTGAATGTCCCGCCGGCCTGCTCGAATCCCATCCAGAAGAGGATCGAGAACAGAGCGACGATCACAATCACGAGCACGCGTTGGATGTCGACGCTGGTGAACGGCTCGGTGGGTCGGATCACTTCGGCGACTCGTCCCGAACCTTGAGCAGGGAGGTCCGCACGTTCCGCATCGTTCTCTGGCGCCGGCGGTCCGGATCGGCGCTGGCGGGTGATGAGTCCCGTCAATCCGATCATGGCAAACGCCAGCATGATCCAGTAGCCGAGCACGAGCCACCAGCCACGGGAGGGGATCGAATGCTCGATCGCCTTGGCGGGAAGGATGGCAAGGTAGACGAGACCTGCCCCCACGAGAGTCAACACCGCGACGTGGACCCAATCGATCGCGACCAGTCGATCCTCCCCACTCACCGACCGATTCGGCGGGTATCCGGTCGTTCCGAGCGCCCGCTGTTTCACCGTGAACGTGATCAGGCCAAGGATCATCCCGACGCCGGCGGCCGCGAACCCGTAGTGCCAGCCGAATGTCTTGCTTTCACCCAGCGAGCCGCAAACCAAGGGAGCGAAGAATGCCCCGAGGTTGATTCCCATGTAGAAGATCGTGTAGGCACCATCGCGCCTCGGATCGTTCTGCGGATAGAGTTGACCGACCATCGTGGAGATATTCGGTTTGAAAAACCCATTCCCCAGAATGATCAAACCCAGTGCCAGGGTGAGCAACGACTCGATGGCCATGGCGAAGTGGCCCAGTGCCATCAACGAACCACCGATCAAGATCGCCTTGCGCTGGCCGAGAAACCGGTCCGCCAGGTAGCCTCCCAGCAAGGGAGTCAAGTAGACGAGGCCCGTGTAGGTCCCGTACACCGTCAAGGCATCATTCTCTTCGAAGTGCAGGTGCTTCGTGAGGTAAAGCACGAGCAGGGCCCGCATCCCGTAATAGCTGAACCGCTCCCACATCTCCGCGCCGAACAAAACGTAGAGTCCGGTCGGATGCCCCCGCTTGGCGGCGCCTACCGTCGCTCCAAAGTCGGCCGTAGTCGTCATTCAAAACACCTGATCTTGGAAATAAGGTGGGCGAATCGGAAACCACGCGACGGGCTTGCCAAGGACGGCGACCGTACCAAACTGGGCCGTCGAACAAGAGTAACGAATGGTCGGGCGGTTCCCAAGCCCCTGGCGGTCGGTAGTGGCGGAGCGCTCTTCCCCGAGATCATCGACCTTGGTTTGCGCCCTTGGTCGGTATGCGACTCGCGTCGAGCCATCGCAGGAGGTCGGGCATGCAAGCGACCGGGCCTGGGTCGGCGAAAAGCAAAGGGGCCCGAATGAGCTCCGCATGATTCGCATGAAGGACGACGTGGTCGGTGACCCCCGGGAGACGGCTGCTCGCAACGGAAACACAGCCATCGCCAAACCCGTCGCTCACCTCGTCGAGTCGGGTGGAGAGATCGGCCGTGGCGAATCGGGTCAGGCCCCCCAAGAGCCCCCCCTCTTTCCGCATTGCGTTGATCCGCGCCTCAACCGTCCGTCGGGCTTCGGACGACACGATCCCAGCGTCACCCGCGACAATATGATAGGAAACGCCTTCGCGGCGGGGCCGTCGGTTGAGAGCCGTCAGAAACGCGCTGCCGGGCGTCAAATCCTGAGCGGCTTCGCCAAGGCCGTCCCCCAGGTGGGCCAGCGCCTCGGTCGTCTTCTTGTTCTGAATCGCCTGAACGCCGTTCAAGAGCTGCAAGAACGTCTGCGCCTTGGCCAGGCTCGAACCCTGGTTCACCGGGGCGACCATGATCAAGGTTGAGAAGTCACTCACCGGCGACTCTGGGTCTTCCACAAACGACCGGGCCACCAACGCCCCCATGGAATGGGCGACGATCGCCCAGGGACGCTTCTCACCCACCGACCGCCGAAACGACTGCCAGTCCTGGGCAAATTGGGCGGAAGACTCGGCCAGGCTCCGGTTGAACGGATAGTCATAGACGACCAGCCCATAACCCGCCTCCTCGAGCGGCGTGATCATGTGGACGAATCCTCCCGAGGAGGAATTCAGGCCGTGAACGAGACAGACGGTCGGCCGACCCGGGTCATTGGGCCGGTACGACTTCAAGGCACGCATCCCGTACTTGGCGCGGCGCTTTGCCTCGCGGTCAACATGCTCTGCGAGACGTTGAACCGACTCGGTCCACCCGTGGAGTCGATCCGGGTCGAGCACGCGCCGCTCGACCTCGACGATCAGGACGCCTTGATCGACCTCGAGCCGCATGTCGTCACCAAGGATCGTCGCGAGTGTCGTCCGCGACAAGCCGCCGCCGACGCCGGCCACCGGCAGGAAAAGCTTGCCCACGGGCGGCTTAACTCGGACGCCTGTCAGAGCCGAGAGCTTGGCGACCAACACGCCGACGTCGAGCTCGCGCGAGTTCGCGAGCGGAATCCGGATCTCGATCGGCTCTTGATCCGCGGCCGCGGCAAAGCCCGTCGCGACGCTCACCATCAGTGCGAGAAAAGTGACCACGGCCATCCTCGAATCGATCGCGGGTGCTGCTCCTTGACTCATCTCAAGACTATCGCGAGGACCGGATCCCGTGAAGAGGCGGCGACAACCCCGGGTGACTCTGACCGTCGATTCACCGTGGCGATGGACCAAGTCAGATGATCATCTGCTGAAGGAAGGCGGGATCACTGGGCAACGTTGCCGTAGGATCGGCAGGGGTCTCAGGGGTGATGGGGCGGGCGTCGTCGCGCATGCCCTCTTAGTGACGGCCCGAAGAGCAAGTAGGCCAGAGGGGAGAGTTCGGGAGAACGTCTCCCCCTCGATTTTGCGCTCCCTGGGGCCGGTCCGCGGCGAGGGTGTTCCGATTCGCGCGAATCATTCGGAATCGCTTAGCCGACCAACGGGCAATTGAGCTCTGTCCGATAGGCGTTCGAATCGGTACCTGACTCCGGGCCGACGACGTATCGCTCCCACAGGTCCGCCCGCGGCGTGAGCCCATTGGCCGAGACCCAGGCGCAGAACTCGCCCCAGGCGGCCCCTAGCCCCTCGTAGGGCCCGCTGTAGACCGTCCGGGCCACCCGAGCGGCGGGAAGCAGGCCCGGCTTCACCCGCCCCGCTGCGGCCACTGGCGTGGCGACCGGCACGCAGACGTCGAAGTCGAAAGTCTCATTGGGCCTCCGCCGGTGGTGGGTGAACCACGGCCCGTCCGGGGCGATCCCCTGGGCGGAGAGAGCGGCGTACACCTCGCGGATGCTCGGACCCATCACCAACTGAATTTCGGCCCGGGGGACGACCAAGGGGATGAAGGCGGTCAACTGATCGGCGGTTACCGTGATCTGCGGCGTGTCGAGCACGAGGAACTCCTTCTGGGGACGTGAGTTTCAAGCCGGAGGGGAGCGAGTCGGTCCCGCTCCCCCTTCACATCAGACCGCGGCAGCTTCGAGGATCTCGTCCAGTCGCTCGTAGCCAGCGGCCATCCCTTGCTCCATTCCCGATGCGACGGCCCCGTCGCGGGCTTCCTTCGAATCGTAGAGAAGAGTGATCGTCAGCGCCGTCCTCTCGCCCAGTGCGGTGAGGACGAGCGTCGCCAGTTGCCCTCCTCCGCCGGGGACGCACCCCATGTCGAACACCTCGGTGCGGACGCATCGTTCGGGCGGGGAGACCTCCCGGTAGACGCCGTGCATCGACATCGAGGCCCCCTCCGGGCCGCTCCAGGCCCAGCGGAACTTTCCGCCGACGCGGGCGTCCTCCTCGCAGATCGTCATCTCCCAGCCGGGCGGCCCGAGCAGCCACCGCTTCAGCAATTCGGGCTTGGACATCGTGTCCCAGACGAGCTCGCGTGGGGCGTTGAACTCGCGGGTGATGACGATCTCGCGGTCGGTCGGCGTCGTGACCTTCATCGCATTTCGCATCGGCAGGGTTCCTCTAGGGTTTCTTGGGTTTTAGCTCATCCAGGAGGTTGTCGAGGCGGTCGAAGTTGGTGTCCCAGATCTTCCGGTAGTCCTCCAACCATCCGTTGGCCTCGGCGAGCGGTTCGGCCGCGATCCGGCACGGCCGCTTCTGGGCGTCTCGGCCTCGGGTGATCAGGCCTGCTTTCTCCAAAACCTTGAGGTGTTTGGAGATCGCAGGCTGGCTCAGCTTGAATGGGGCGACCAACTCATTCACCGTGGCCTCGCCCTTGGCCAGCCGGGCGAGGATCGCCCGACGGGTCGGGTCGGCCAGGGCCGCAAACGTGGAGTCGAGCGTTGCAGTTACCATCGGTCCATAGCCTCGCGGTTGTATAGCCGAAAGGCAATTTACCGCCGGATCGATGGTCCGTCAATCGGTGTTGGAAGATTTGCGAGCGGTAACCGGGGCCTGACAGGCTGGCCCCGCCCGGGGGTCAAGCGAGGTCCAGGAGATCGATTTGCTGGCTTACCCTAAGTGTGCGGTGAAGGCCGTTCTTGGCACCCGGGCGACCTGGGCGCAGCACCGACCGGTCGTCAGCCAGCGGCCAAGCTGCGTCGCACCGAGGGCCGGCCGATCCCGAGTCGCTCGTCGATCAGGGAGGAGGAGCGAGCCCGAACCGAGATACTGCGTCTGATAATCGTTCTTATGTTCGACTCAGGGCATCGGCCTCCCTACCTGGTCATTACAGACCCCGTGAATGTCAAAATCCGAACCGTTCCCATGTCCACCCCGCTCGTGGCCTCCATCGGGACACGAGCGCCCCCAATCCGAAGGGCCGACGGTCAGATCCATTGCGACCGCCGACGACCCGGAACCTGACAAAGAATGGAGACGGACCACGGGTCTTGGACCCGCCCAACGAACGCGCCTTGAACGGCGGGCGGCGCGTGTCCTCATGAGCCTGGGCGTGAAACCCGCCGGACTCGACTCATGTCGGCGGGACACGAGCCAGTCGACACGAGACCGATTGCCACGGTCGCCAACCCGAACCAAAATCGTGTACATGCACGCGTGCTCCATGTCGCATGGTCCAATTGGCCGGGGATCGAGTTCGCGGTGCGCAACGAACAAACCCCACTCGCGGCCGGCTGCCACGAGCGGGGTTTGTTCGGTCGACAGACGGGTCGCGATCGAAACCGACTTAGGCCGCGGACTTCTTGGCCTTCCAGGAGATCCAGTTCAGGCTGAACGAGTCATCGGCGGTCGGAGGAGCCACCGGCGCGTGATCCGGCTGGGTGTCGGCCTGAACCACCTCGGTCTTCGAGGCATCAGAGGCGACTGTGGCGACGGGCGCGACTTCGGGCTTGGTCGGCGGAGCACTCAACACGACGACCGGAGCCGACTCGGTTTTCGGAGCGTCGACGGGCGCGGCCTGTACCGGCACGGCCGCGGTGCTCTGAAGCATGGTGATGTGGGCTTGGGCCGGAGGCGGGGTCGCGGGAACCGCGACGGGAGTCGGCTTCGTGACGGGGGGAGTGAGCTGCCAGGGATTGCTGAGGTCGTAATCGACTTTGACATTCTCATTGTCGATCTTCACGTCCTGCGAGCGGACCACCTGATCGCCGACGCGTGCGGTTACCGTATAGCTGCCCGGGTCGAGCGGGATTTGGTAGCCGCCAGAATCCCAGGTCTGAACGCTGGCCGCTTGGCCCGTGGCATCGTTGACGGCTTCGACCGTGACGTCACCGCGTCCCTGGCCCGGCTGGTAAAAATCCTTGTGGTTCGGGTCGTTGTAGGCAACGCCAAGGAGCTGCGCTTTGGCATTGGCCTGGGCACCGAAGTTCTGCGTGATGACGATCGGTCCGACGCTTGACGGCGTCGGGGTCTTGACGATGCCGATTCCCACGTCGCGGTAGGCGTTGTCCGTCGGCGTTTCAGGCTGAAGAATGTTGCTACGATGCCCGGCGGAGTCCACACCCCAGTCGATCATGAACGCTTCCATCGCCTCGTCAACCGAGGTGGAGTAGGCGAAGGCATTCTCGCCGGCCGTGGTCCGATTGTCATAGCCGACGCGATCGAGCCGGTCGGTGATGGTCGACCCATCGGAACCGGCGTGCGACTGCACTCCCGTGTTGGCCTGATCCTGGCTGTGGTCTTGAGCGGCGGTGGCGAGTTCCGCGTTCCAGGCGAGCGGAGGCTTGACCGGGGCGGACGAAATGGCCGCTTTGACCTGGTTCAGGTCCACCTGATAATGCTTGATCGTCGCCTGAACGTTGGCATCCAGGTTCGAGGTGACCTTGTCGGCGATGGCGGCGGGATTGGTACGGGCGAGGTTCAAGAGCTCGAGCATGTACTGCTGCTGCGACGTCGGCCCACCAGCGGTCAAAAGCTCTCGCGATTCCAGATTCTCAAGCCGCAGGGTTCGACGAAACGTGGGCCGAGTCATAGCGGACCTCCATGCCTTATCGGAAAATGCCCCCCTATCCATCGCGGGGCATTCGGTCTTGATGACGACCTTCTCTCACCGAGGAGAAGGCTGCATTTGGGGCCGTTCCGACTTGAGGAGAAAATTCTTGGTGGGTATCGGTCGCTGTCGGCTTGGCGAAGAGTCTATAGGCAATCAACGTGCCAACACGACTTCCCATTTCGCCCCGGCGGTCCCCACCAACTGGAAGTCGCCTTCACACATCGGCTTAGAGTTCGCGATCGCCCATAATTCCGAAAAAACCCTCTTGACGTTCTCTATAGGGGCCGGCGGAGTTCTTTCCCAAGACCGACCTGCCGAACTTACAATCTGCCGCTTTTTACAAGAAACACACACGACGAAAATTTACAGAAAGTTTTCTAAAGATTCAGGTTATGGCGACCGGTTGAGCCCGGAAACCGCGTTCGATTGTGCCGATAAAATCGGGCGTCGGCACCGTTCAGGAGGACTCAAGTCGGGCAGGGCCTCCCTCCTGACTTGCACCCTCGGCGTAATCGAGATAGCTTGAAGACCCGGTTCGGCCGGGTGCCCTGAATGACCCGGCCGCGGCGTCGCCAAGACGCTTACGAGCCACTCCTGAGAATCACCTCTCGCACCGCATCCGGAGACTGTTTCATGCCGCCGGCCCATGATGTTCTCGAGCGAATCGCCCAGGCCGAATCCCAAGGGCTCGTCTCGGCATCGGCGGCCGCGAATATCCGCCGCTGGTTGACCGAGCCCCCGTTCGAGAAATACCGCCCTCGACTCCTCGAAGACATTGAAGCTGGTCGCTGGAAGACGCTCGACGACGCGTTCTACGCCGTCCTCGAGTTCGGTACCGGCGGCCGACGCGGCAAGATGTATCCGGTCGGAACTAACGTCCTCAATGAGCGGACGATGGCCGAGAGTGCGCGCGGGTTGGCCGACTACATCGCGAAACGCCAAGGGGCGGATCGTCCTCACTCCTGTGCCATCGCACGCGACACCCGGCACAACTCCCCGGAGTTCGCCCAGCTCTGTGCCCGAGTCCTGGCAGCCGCCGGCTTCAAGGTCTACCTGTTCTCCGAGCCACGCTCGACCCCTTTGCTCTCGTTCGCCGTCCGCCACCTCAAGTGCGATGCCGGCATCATGATCACGGCGTCGCACAATGCGCCTTCGGATAATGGCTTCAAATGTTATGCCTCGAACGGGGGGCAAGTGATCCCGCCCGACGATGAAGGGATCATCGACTGCGTCCGAGAAGCCTCCGACCGCGCGATTCCCGAGAAGCCGTTCGACGAGGCCATCGCCGACGGCTCGATTGTCCTGGCCGGTGCCGAGGTGGATGACGGCTACATCGCGGCCGTCGTCGGCGAGTCGGTCAGCCCGGCGCGTGACCTCTCGATCGTCTATACCCCCATGCATGGCGTGGGCGAGACCTCGGTCGCGGCTGCCCTCACCAAGGCAGGGTTCACGCAAGTGAACATCCTTGCCTCGCAACGCACGCCCGACGGCGACTTCCCCAACATCCCCGGACACGTCTCCAACCCCGAGATCCCCAAGACGCTCGAGGCCTCGATCGCGGAGGCCAAGGCGACGGGGGCCGACCTCGTCCTGGGCAGCGACCCCGACGCCGACCGGATCGGCGTGGCCGTCCCCGTGTCGGGCGATCCCAGGGGAGACTGGACCACACTCGACGGCAACAAGATCGGCGCCCTCCTCGCGGCCTTCGTTATGAAGCAGACGAAGGCGAACGGGCAACTTCGCGCGGACCACTATCTGGTCACGACCATGGTCACCACCCAGATGGCGCGTGCCCTGGCCCAGCGTGAGGGGGTTCGCGTCGAGGATGACTTGCTCGTCGGATTCAAATGGATCGGGCAGCGGATCGATGAAGTCGGTCCCGCCGGCTTCCTCTTCGGATTCGAGGAGTCGCACGGTTACTTGAAGGGCGATCACGTCCGCGACAAGGACGCGGCCGTCGCGGCGCTTCTCTTCGCGGAACTCGCGGCCACGGTGAAAGCCCGCAAGCAAACGGTCCTCGAGTATCTCGACGGCCTCTATCACGACGTGGGCCACTACGCCGAGAAGCTCATCAATAAGACGCTCGAGGGTCGGGAAGGGGCCACCCAGATCAAGACCCTGATGACGGCCTTCCGCGAAAATCCGCCCAAGCAACTGGGGGGCGTGGAACTGACCGAGGTCTACGACTACAAGTTGCACGAGATCCGGTCGGTCGCCGGGACCGAGCCGCCACGCCCCCTGCCCCAGCCTTCGGGCGATTTGCTGATCTTCCTCGCCGATGAACCGGGTACGCGGGTGGCCGTTCGTCCCTCGGGGACGGAGCCCAAGATCAAGTTCTATCTCTTCGCGCGGACCGAGACCTCGGGGACGGAACCGCTCGAGCGAATCAAGGAGAAGACGTTCCAGCGGCTTGACGGAATCTCCAAGGCAATCGAACAATACATTCAGGACGTTCTTAAGACCTAAAGAAGGGCGAGGAAGCCACAGGTCTTGATCCCCTCCGACCCGTTTGGAGATCGAAGGGGTCGGATCCCCGAGGCCGCTATGTCTGAAGAGCCGAGTTCCGCGACGGCCAGCCCGGCCGAGAAGGTCCGCACGTTTCCGACGACGCCGGGCGTCTATGTCATGAAGGATGCGCAAGGGCGTGTCATCTACCTCGGTAAGGCCAAAAACCTGAGAAGTCGGGCAGGCTCCTACTTCCAAAAAACGGCCGAAACCGATAAACGGATCTGCGACTGGATCGGCGAGGTGGTCGACATCGACTACCTCGCCGCGGATAGCGAAGTCGACGCCCTGCTCCTCGAAGCGCGGCTCATCAAGGATATCCAGCCCAAGCACAATCAGGACCTGAAGGACGACAAGTCGTTTCCGTACCTCCAGATCACGACGGGTGAGGACTTCCCTCGGGTCAACTTCACGCGCGAGCCGCAGGACCGCAACGTCAAGCTCTACGGCCCGTTTCCGCGAGCCAAGAGCCTGCGAGGCGCGATCCAGGTCTTGCAGCGGATTTTCAAGTTTCGGACCTGCTCGCTGGAGATCGAGGAAGGCGACCCGCGGTGGCGCTGGTTTCGCCCCTGCCTGCTCCACTCCATCGACCAGTGTACCGCCCCATGCAATCTCAAAATCGACAAGGACGCCTATCGCACCGACATTCGCCGGCTCCGGCTCTTCCTCGATGGCAAGAAAGATGTCGTCCTCAAGGAACTGGGCGACGACATGCGCGAGGCAAGCAAGGCGCTCATGTTCGAAAAGGCCGCGCGGCTGCGCGATGAGATCAAGGCGCTCGAGACGTTGAACCTCCGAGGGGACCTCGCCAAGCATGCTCAGCCGGAAGTCTTTTACGTCGACCCGCGGAAAGGCTTGAAGGGTCTCAAGAACGTGCTTAAGCTGGATTCGATCCCGCGGACGATCGACTGTGTCGACATCGCCCATCTGGGCGGGACCGAAACGGTCGGCTCGCTGGTCACGTTTATCGACGGGCTCCCGTTCAAGCCCGGGTATCGCCGGTATAAGATCAAGAGCGTCAAAGGAGTCGACGACTACGCTTCGATCCGGGAGGTTGTGAGCCGACGAATCATCGGGCTCCAAGAACGCGACGAGCCGTTCCCCGACATCTTCCTGATCGATGGCGGCAAGGGGCAACTCAGTGCGGCGCTCGACGCCTTTGAGACCCTGAAGGTCGTCCCTCCCACGGTGATTTCCCTGGCCAAGCGCGAGGAGGAAATCTACCTCCCGGGGCGGTCCGATCCGATCGTCCTGAGCCGTCGCTCCTTCGCGCTGCGTCTGCTGCAATATGCCCGTGACGAGGCCCACCGCTTCGCGCAACACTATCACCATATGCTCCGCCACAAGCGAACCTTCGGAGAGGACGTTCCACCGCCGCCGAAGAAACCGAAAGACTCCTCGAAATGACGGGCGAGCCAGCGGTGCCGGACGGCCTTTTGGCTTGGAACGCCCCATGGGAGCCGCCGATCACGGGCCTCTGGCGGTCGCTTGAACCCGAGACACAAAGTTTGCCAGCAGTCGCGGCGACGCCCACTCGACGTGCGTCCGACAGGCCAGTGAAGCCAACGAGTGACGGAAAGAGAAGATTAAGTTCATGATTCTTGTATCCGCTAATGGTTTGGGCCGACAATTCGCGGGCGACCCGGTCTTCTCGGAACTGAAGTTCGAGGTCCGGACCGGGGAGCGGATCGGTCTGGTCGGCCCTAACGGCGCTGGCAAGACGACGCTGATGCGGATCTTGGCCGCTCAAGACAAGCCCGACTATGGCAGTCTTTACTCACGTTCCGGAATCCGGATCAGCCTGCTCCGCCAGCACCCCGATTTTACGGCCGACGAGACGCTGATGAGCGTCGCCCGTTCGGGCCTCGCCTCGGTGCTCGAACTCCAGACCGAGTTGGAGGAGGCCGCACAGGAGATGGGCGAGGCCGAGGATGACGCCGAGCGCGAGCGTGCGACGCGCCGCTATGCGGAGATTCACGACCGGCTCGAGCATCAGGACGCCTACTCGGTCGACCATCGTGTCGAGGAGATCCTGACCGGACTCGGATTCCCGACCAGCGACTTCGGGCGTCAGGCCCGCACCTTCTCGGGTGGCCAGCAGTCGCGGCTCATGCTCGCCAAGCTGCTGCTGGAAAACCCGGACTTGATGCTCCTGGACGAGCCGTCGAACCACCTCGACATCGAAACGACGTCCTGGCTCGAGAGCTACCTATCTCGACAGTCGGTCGCCATGGTGGTCGTCAGCCACGACCGCTACTTCCTCGACAAGGTCGTCACCAAGATCTGGGAGCTCCACGAAGGGCAGATCAGTGCCTACCCCGGAAACTATTCCCACTACTGGAAGCTTCGGGGCGAGAAGGCCAAGGTCATGGAACGCCAGGCCGAGCGGCAGCAGGAGAAAATTGCCGACCTCGAAGCCTATATCCGCAAGTATGGCGCAGGGCAGCGGGCCAAGCAGGCGCACGACCGCGAGAAGAAACTGGCGCGAATCGAACGCGTCGAAACGATGCGCGAGATCGTCGGCCCGGTCATGGGCTTCGGTGAGGTCGATCGCTCGGGCGACATCGTGATCGAGGCGCGGCTCCTCTCCAAATCGTTCGACAAACCGCTGTTCCAAAACTCCAACCTGTCGATTCTCCGCGGTCAGTGCGTGGGGATCATGGGACCGAATGGGTCGGGAAAGTCGACCCTGATCAAAACCTTGATCGGCCGTGAGAAGCCGGATGCGGGCGAGGTCAAGCTCGGGCACAAGGTCCAGGTCGGCTACCACGACCAAGGACTCGAGTCGTTGGCCCCCGATACCACCGTCGTCCGCGCGGTCTGGCCCGACGACGATCCTGATTGGGTGCAAGGGGACGTGCGCGACGTGCTCGCTCGGTTCGGCCTGAGCGGAGAAATCGTCTTTCAAAACGTGGGGCAACTCTCCGGCGGCGAGAAGGCCAAGGCAGCGCTCGCCCGGCTCTCGGCGACCGGGGCCAACCTGCTCGTGATGGACGAACCAACAAACCACCTTGATATCTGGTCATGTGAGGCTCTAGAACGATCGATCCGTGAATTCGAGGGGACGGTCCTCGTCGTCAGCCACGACCGTTACTTCCTCAACCAGGTGGCCGATCGCTTGATCGTTCTGGGCGACGGCAAGACGCGGGTCATCGAAGGCGACTACGAGACGTACCAACGGATCACGCAACAAGAGGCCGAGGCCGCCGCGGCGAAAGCTCGAAACGTCGCCCCCCTGCCCGCTTCCTCCTCGACCGAGGCGCCCACTTCCGAGCGTTCCGACCGCAAGAAACGCAAATATCCCTATCGCAAGCCGGCGGACCTCGAACGTGAAATCGCGGACGTTGAAACGGAAGTCGCCGGGCTCGAGGATCTCCTCGCCCAACCGGGTGTCTGGCGCGACGCGATCAAGGCCGTCGAACTCCAGCGCCGCCATGCCGACCTCAAGGTGTCGCTTGCCAACCTCTACGAACACTGGGAGGAGGCCCTGGAGCTGAACTCCTGAGCGCCGCGGGGAAACCTCCGGCAACCCTCGATCGGCTGCCATTGAATTATCCCCGCAGACTCCCCATTCCGCGACTTCCTTGTTAAATTATGGCTCCCTGACCCGACGTTGGCTCACGCCGCTTGCCCGACCTGCAGCGAGTACGCCGCCGATGCCCGATCCCGAGAAGTTGCTCAAGACCATCCGCCGCGCCACCGAGCTATTCCGCGCGACCCCGGGCCGATCTGGGGGCATTATCACCCTGGAATCGGCCGAGGAAGTCCTCGTCGTCGGCGACTTGCACGGCAACATCCCGGCGTTCCGCAAGGTCCTCGACGCCGCCGCACTCACCACAAATCCGGCACGACACCTGGTTTTACAAGAACTCGTTCATGGGATACGCTGCTATCCCGATGACGGCGGCGATCGATCGCACCAACTCGTCGACGTCGTGTCCGCCCTCAAGTGTCAGTTCCCCGATCGCGTCCACCTGATCCTGGGCAACCACGAACTGTCGGAAATCACCGGCCGGATGATCGGCAAGAACGGGATCGCGCTCAACGCCCTCTTTCGCCAGGGGATTACGACCGCGTACGCCCCGCGCGACGCCGAGGTCTACAGCGCCTATCTCGAACTCTTCGCGGCTCTGCCGATCGCCGTCAGGACGCCCAATCGCGTTTTCCTCTGCCACACGATTCCCGACCCGGTCGATCTCGACCACCTCGACCTCGAGTTACTCAAGGCGAACACCTGGACACGCGAAGCGATGGCCCGGCATGGCACCATCTATGCGATGACCTGGGGTCGAAATACCGACCCCGCAACGATCGACCAGTTCGCCGGGATGGTCGACGCCGACTGGTTCATCACCGGCCACCAACCGTGCGACGAGGGGTTCCGCCAGGCCAATCACCGTCAGCTGATCATCGACGGTACCGACCCCTACCCCACTTACTGCTTGTTCCCCGCACGCGCGCCGGTCTCGATCGAAACGCTCCTGAAGGGGGTGCATGTCTTCGGAGTCATCGACTGACCGCGCTCGGCCGAGCCGGTCACTTCTCGGACCGCCATTGGACAAGCCGGCCTTGACGCGGGCATGACAACGAGTACACTTCGCCCGCCTTCGCGGTGGGCCGAGCCGGGCCGATTCCGGCGCGGTGCTGCCTCGTACTCATGACGCCAAGTCCGCGTGCCGGTGGCAGGATGCCATGCTCTTCTGTTCGCAAGCCTTCCTGCTCTTCTTCGCGATCGTCTTCGCCACCTACTGGGCTCTTCCCTGGTCACGCGCCCGGATTGGCCTCCTGCTCGTCGCCAGCTTCTATTTTTACGCGTCCTGGAACCGGTGGCTTGCCGCCCTGATCGGGCTTTCCGCCACGTTTGACTATGCCGTGGGACTCGGCCTCGACCGTTCCCGGTCGGCTCGTAAACGGTCGCTCCTGCTCGGGTTGAGCCTCGTGGCCAATCTCGGCCTCCTGGCTTACTTCAAGTATGTGAACTTTTTCCTCGGTTCCTTGGAAGCCATGCTTCGGGCGCTCGGTTCCGAAGCCTCGCTCCCGGTCCTGCGCGTGATGCTTCCGATCGGCATTTCGTTCTACACGTTTGAAGCGATCAACTACACGGTCGACGTCTATCGCAGGCGAGTTCCGGCCGAACGGAACCTGGGCCACTTCCTGCTCTTCATCACGTTCTTCCCTCACCTGGTGGCGGGACCGATCGTTCGCGCTCGTGACTTCTTGCCCCAACTCCGCCAGACCAAACGGTGGGACTGGGCCCGAATGCAGCTTGGTGCCCAATACTTCCTGCTCGGCCTGTTCAAAAAGCTGGCGATCGCCGATCGCATGGCTGCGTTTGCGGATCCTGTGTTCGCCCAACCCAGCGACTACAGTACTCATGCGGTCTGGGTCGCGGCGCTGGCGTACACGGTTCAGATCTACTGTGACTTCTCGGGCTATACCGATATGGCGATCGGTTGCGCCCACCTGCTCGGCTACAAGCTCGCGGCCAACTTCGACCTTCCTTATCTATCACGGAACGTTTCCGAGTTCTGGCGGCGCTGGCATATTTCCTTGTCCACGTGGCTCCGTGACTACCTGTTCATCCCACTCGGCGGAAGCCTGAGAAGCCGGCGACGGACCTACCTGAACCTGCTCGTGACCATGACGTTGGGCGGGCTCTGGCACGGAGCGAGCTGGACGTTCGTCATCTGGGGCGCATTCCATGGGTTCTTGCTGATCGGTCACCGCCTCTTCCGCGACCTCTGCGACGCCAGGCCGACCGTACGTGCGATGTTTGACCACCCCTTGGGAACGTTGGCACGCATCGGTCTGACGTTCTTGACGGTTTGCGTCGGCTGGGTCATCTTCCGCGCCACCTCGTTCGGCCTCGCCCTCGCGATGCTCCGCCGCCTCTTCATCCCCCACGGTGGGGCCGGCACACCCGCGGCCGAAACGAGCTTCTGGATCACGCTTCTCGTGGTGGTAGTTTGTCATATCTTGGCGGTTCGTGGGCTGACGACACGGTTGATGGACCGCTTGCCCGCGCCGGTCCTTGGCTTTGGCTACGCCGCGATTTTGATGGTGGCGCTCGTCTTGGCTCCCGACGCGGGGAAGCCATTCGTCTACTTCCAGTTCTGAGGTCAAGGGATCAGGAGGACGAGATGACAGCGCAGTCTCCCCTGTCCCGCCACGGCCAGCGCACATCAAATTGCTTGAAATCAAGGGTTTTCTGCGAATTCTGTCGTAGAAAATCGGCTTCTTCTGAGGCCAAACGGCCGACTTTTCCCTGGAAACATGGGCAATTTGATGTGCGCTGGCCGTGCCTGTCCCGCCGTGCTTGGATGACCTTGGCCTGGGCCTTGGTCTGGTTCGTCGCCAGCCAGGTCGCCTTGCGCTCCCTCCTCCAATCCGAACTCCAAATCGCCGACGCGGAATTCGGCCGGAAGCTGGCCGACCTCCGCCTGGCGGTCGCCGCGCAGCCGGATCGGCCGCTTGTGCTGATGCTCGGCAGCTCACGTGTCGCCACCGGCTTTCGCCCGGACTCGCTGCCCCGCCACGAGGCGCCCACCACAAAGGCCCCCCTCGTCTTTAACTTCGCCCAGGTCGGTTCAGGGCCGGAGATGGCTCACCTCAGCTTGCAACGACTGCTCGACGCGGGAATTCAGCCGGACTGGGTCTTCCTCGAGTTCTGGCCGCCGACCTGGGGAGCCGAGCGCGGGCTCAAGGAGTTCATGGACCAAATCAACGTCGGCTGCCTCGATTGGAAAAGCTTGAAGCTGCTCGGGGGATATGTTTCTCGCCCGCGGAAGCTCGATCGCCAGTGGTGGAACATGCAGCTTTTTCCACTCGTGACCCAGCGCGAGCCACTGCTTCGCCACTTCGCTCCAAGCTGGGTCTTGAACCCAAGCGAGCCCGACCGCAGGTGTCGGAACCTCGATCGGCTCGGATGGTGGAGCCCAATGACCTCGGTTGCTCCCGAAGAACGAGGCCGTCTGGTCGAGCGTTATCGCCGGGTCTACGAACACCGCCTGCGCCGCTATCAGGTGGCGAAGACTCCCGACCGCGCCTTGCGGGAAATCATCGCGCTCTGTCAACGGGAGCAGATCAGGGCCACGGTGGTCGTCCTGCCGGAAGGCCAAGTCTTTCGCGATCTCTACCCGGAGAATGCACTGCGCGACGTCAAGGCCTACCTCGAAGGCATCCGTCGCGACTGTCGGGTCGAAGTGGTCGACGCCCGCGACTGGGTGGGCGACGACGGCTTCATGGACGGTCATCACCTCCTCCCCGAAGGGGCCGCCGTCTTTACCCGCCGCCTCGGCCAAGACGTCGTTCAACCGCTGCTGGCCGAGGCGCCCACTCCGATCCGGAGATGAGCCTCGATCACGCAAGGCGGCGGGACAGGATCGGGAACGACCCCTGGCGTTGGAACATGCGATCATAGAACGCCACGAGCTCCGGCTGGTCAGACGACGCCTGGGCGGCGATGTGATTGAGCCCCGCCTGCTCGAGACGACGGACCGCCTCGCCGAGGAGGATCGTCCTCACCTCGGGCGAATCGCTCAGACAAGAAAAAAGGCCGTTGACCCGCTTGTGACGCTCCCGCTCGACTCCAAACGCGCCCAGCCGGAAGCAAGGCATCGCCGAGTCAAGCTTGGTCGGGTCGGCAAAGCCGTCTCGCTGGACGACTAGGGCGACCCCGACGACCTGGCCGTCGGCCTCCCGCCGGACTGCGAACAGGCTCTCGGGGCTGAAGTACGGGTTTTCCCAGAAGAAGTGCTCGAGGAAGGCGCGGTTCGCGGGTGAATCCATCCCCCCGAGCCAGCGGAGGAGCGGCGCACTCTCGTCACGTTGGAGGCTCCCTATCGAGAAGCCCGGAGGAACCGGTTCGTGGGGAATCGCACTCAGTTCCGCCACGTAATTGATCATCTCCCGGGTCGAGAGGAACGCTTGCGCGCGAAGGTCGTCGAGAATCGTGGTCCAATCGGCCCGGTAGGCCGCCCAGGCCTGGGACAGTCCGAGGCCCTTCATCGCGTTGAGGACCGTCTCCAGCAGTGGCCGCTGCGCCGATTCGTGACCGGGCAGGCACCACGGATAGCTGATCCGGCCATTGTTGCGGTCGAACACGGCGTAGCCGACGATCTCACCCGCTTCGACCGCGTAGAAGGTTGAGGCGGCCAACGAGTCGGTGCCATGGTGCCGGCGGGCGATCTCCGCCGACGTCGCCGACTTGAAGTTGGGAAGGGGACCGGCCACCGCGTTATAGATACGCGCCTGGGCCGCTTCGTCGCCTGCCAGGTAGGGGCGGATGACCATGCTCGACTCGCTCCAAAAATGGGGACATGCGGACCTCACGAACGCACTATGCCTGCTCCGACCGTGAAGCTGCAAGGCCTCGCAGCCGATCGATCCGCGACGGTTGACTCTTCGTCCTTGAGATGTCTTCCGCGACGAGTACGATAAGTGGCGACGGTCAATGACAAGCCTTGCCGCCCTTTGGGAGATACCGAACGATGGCGATGCCCCCCCTGCTCTTTCCCTGGTCGATGATGGCGGCACTCGGCATCGTCACCGCCGTTGGATTACCGAACGTGGTGGCTGCCGCGCCGGTGCCTCCCGTCGTTCGCCTCTATAGCGCAAGCGACCTCCCTCAACTCGCGCGCGGAATCAAGCTCCCGCCCGAGGCCCAATACACGGTGAAGGTGTGGGCCCCTGCCCAACAGACCTGGAGCCTCGCGGTCGACGGACAAACTCTGACGCTCGAAGCCAAGCTCGACGGCCCCGATGAAACCCCACGCTGGCAGAACGTCGGCAGTGTCGATCTCAAGGCCGATGGGCGCGTTCGCCTGCTCGTCCCACTGCCCGACGCGAAAAACGCGCTGACCAAAACCTCCAAATCCAAGCACGGCGGCACGGCAATCTCGAAGCCGGTTCCCGCGGCGATTGTGTTCACGACCGATCCCGAGTTTGATCCCTCCCCCGCGCTCGACCTGATCCGAGGCCGGATCGATTCGACGGCACCGCCGCTCGATCTCCGGAGCGTCCGCGTCCGCACGAACAAGGAAGGGGCCGACTTCCATGCGCCTCACTCGGCGCACGAGTGGCGGGAACGGGCCCAGACCGTCTGCGAGCACCTGCTGGTGACACTGGGGCTCTGGCCGTTGCCTCCCAAGACTCCGCTCAACCCGCAAGTCTACGGCAAGCTCGAGCGTGACGGCTATACGATCGAGAAGGTGGTGCTCGAGACGTTGCCGGGCTTCACCTTGAGCGGCAACCTCTATCGTCCCGGCGGGAAGTCAGGCCAGCTTCCCATCGTGCTCTGCCCGCACGGCCACTGGGAAGACGGACGAGTGAACCCCGAAGTCCAGGAGCGTTGTATTCAGTGGGCGAAGCTGGGCGCCGTCGTCTTCCTTTACGACATGGTCGGATACAACGACAGTAAGGCATTCGGCCACAGCTTCCTGAACGACCGGCTCCGCCGCTGGGGGCTGAGCCTCGTTACACTCCAGACCTGGAACAGCATCCGCGCCCTCGACTGGCTGACCAGCCTCCCCGACGTCGATCCTGCGCGGGTCGGCTGCACCGGTGAATCGGGCGGAGGGACGCAAACGTTCTTGCTCACGGCAATTGATGATCGGATCAAAGTCTCTGCGCCCGTCGTGATGGTCTCGGATTCGTTTCAAGGGGGCTGCGTCTGCGAAAACGCCGCCGGGCTGCGAATCGGCACCGACAACGTCGAGTTCGCCGCCTTGACCGCCCCGCGCCCCCTCAAGCTCGTCGGCGCATCGGGCGACTGGACCAAGCTCACCCTGACTCGTGCCTATCCGGCGATCCGAGACGTCTACGACCTGGTCGGGTCGACCGACCGAGTCCATGCCGAGGTCTTCGACTTCCCGCACAACTACAACCAGACAACCCGCAACGCCGTCTATGCGTTTATGGGTCGCTGGCTGCTTGGGATCCACGATCCGGAAAGCACGCGCGAAGGAAAGCAGACAACCGAGAAACCCGAAGCGCTCTGGACCTTCGACGAGAGCCACCCCGCCCCCTCCGATCGGAAAAGTCCCGAGCAACTGGAAGCGGCCCTGGTGCAGACGCTCGCCAGCCAGATCGACGGTCTGGCTCCCGCGGACCGCTCAGCCGCCTGGGAGGCATCGAAAGCGCTCTTGCTCAAGGCGCTCAAGGTCCGCGTCGGCCTGAAAAACCCGACTCCCGCGGAACTCGAGGCGACGACCGTCCGCCAGTCGAGCCGCGAACAGTTCACGGTCATCCATTCACGCGTCGGTCGCAAGGCGGCCGGGGATCAGATCCCGGTGGTCCGGTTCCGCCCCGCGCAGTCGAGCGGCCGACTCACCGTCATCGCGACCGCCCACGGCAAAGCGCGACTCATCACGCCCCGAGGTGAGCCGATTCCGCTGGTCAAAGCCCTCCTCGAACGTGGCCTGGAGGTGGTCGGCTATGACCCGCTCTTCGTCGGCGAGTCGTTCAATGCCGCGTCCCCGGCGTTCCATCGGCCCAACACCGACCACTACGAGACTTATAACCCGGCCCTGGCCGGCGACCAGATCCAGGACCTGGCCACCGTGGTCGCCTGGGCCCGGTCTCAGCCCGATGTCCGCGAGGTCAGCCTGATCGGACTCGGTCAGGCGGGTCCGCAGGTGCTTCTCGCCCGGCCGGCCCTTGAAGGCGTCAGCCGGACCGCGGTCGACCTTAACCGGTTTGACCCCAAGGACGGATCCGTCGATCTCCCGGCCAGTCTCGACTTGCCGGGGCTCCTTCAATTCGGCGGGTTGAAGGCCGCCGCGGCATTGACGGCACCGGCTCCGCTCTGGATCCAGCGGGCCGGGAAATCGTTTGAGGCGAGCTGGCCTGAGAAGGCCTACGCACTTGCCGACGTGGCCCACGTCCTCCGCCTGACGCCTGAGTCGGCCACTCCGGAAGCGCTGGCGACCTGGATCGACACCGGCAAATAATCGGGCGTCCCTGTCGATCGGGAGCGGGACGCGGTTCCCGATCGACGATCTGGGAATGAGAGGTTCCCAGCGAGATCGGCCCCGGTGGGGTGCCGGCCGAGGGCCCGATCGAGTAAGATCTTGAGGCGAAAGGCCCTACCCCCAAGGGCCGAGCCCTCAGGGTGATCGGTTCAGAACGATGCTCGTCGTCGCCAAAGGCCCGAGCGGGGCCGCGACGGCCGTTTGGCCGCGCTGTCGACTCCGCACGCGGGCCTTTTTGAAGTGCGTGACGCGGACACGCGGACGCGGGTCGGAGTACGGGAGCGGAGTGCGCGATGCGGGTTTCTCTGTTTATTACCTGCTTTAATGATACGTTGTTTCCCCAGACCGGACGGGCCGTCGTCACGCTCCTCGAGCGACTCGGCCACACCGTGGATTTCCCGCTCGAGCAAACGTGCTGCGGGCAAATGCATTTCAACACGGGATATCAGCGCGAAGCGATTCCGATGGTCAGGCGATTCACCGAGGTGTTCGCCGATGCCGAGGTCGTCGTCTCCCCCTCGGCTTCGTGCGTGGGGATGGTCCGCGACCTCTATCCCAGAGCGGCCGAGCTGGCGGAGGACCACCAACTGGGACAAGCGGTGGCGGACCTGGCCCCTCGTGTCTTCGAACTCTCCGAGTTCCTCGTCAAGAAGCTAGGCGTCGAAGATGTCGGCGCCTACTACCCCCACCGCGTGACCTACCACCCGACCTGTCACTCGCTCCGAATGATCCGGGTGGGCGACGCCCCACTGAAACTGCTCCGCGCGGTCCGTGGCATCGACCTGGTCGAGTTGCCACGCGCGGAGGAGTGCTGTGGGTTCGGCGGCACGTTCGCGGTCAAAAATGCCGATACGTCGATGGCCATGCTGGGCGACAAGCTGAGGTGCGTGCTCGACACCCGCGCGGAATTCTGCGCGTCGGCCGATACCTCGTGCCTGATGCACATCGGCGGCGCTTTGCACCGTCAGCGAGCTGGAGTGGGTACGGTCCACCTCGCGGAAATTCTCGCCTCCACGGAATCGAGTGTGAGCCGATGAGCCACGAGCCAATCCCGACACGACCCGCGATCCGGTTCGAAGACGCAGCGCGAGTCGCCCTGGCGGACACCCAGCTTCGCCGCAACATGGGCAAAGCCACCCAGACGATCCGCGGCAAACGCGCGGCGGTCGTGAATGAACTGCCCGACTGGGAGGCGCTCCGCGAAGCCGGGCGCGCGACCAAGGAACAGACGCTCGAAAATCTCGAATTCTATTTGACCCAGCTCGAGGCCTCCGTCCAGCGCGCGGGGGGACACGTTCACTGGGCGCGGGACGCCGCCGAGGCGAACCAGATCATCACCGGGATCGTCGCCGGGCACGGCGCCCGCGAGGTGGTCAAGATCAAGTCTTTGACCACCGACGAGATCGCGCTGAACGAGGCGCTCGCGGCGGCCGGTATCGAGGCGACCGAGACCGACCTGGCGGAACTGATCATTCAACTCGCCGGCGAACGCTCGTCCCATATCCTGGTTCCCGCGATCCATAAGAACCGCTCCGAGATTCGCGACCTCTTCATGAGCAAGCTCGGCGTGAAGTCCCTGTCCGACGAACCGAGCGCCCTGGCCGCCGTGGCCCGAACCCACCTGCGCAAGAAGTTCCTGGAAACCAAGGTCGCGGTCAGCGGGGCCAATTTCGCCGTCGCCGACACCGGGACGGTCTGTATCGTCGAGTCCGAGGGGAACGGGCGAATGTGCCTGACCCTGCCGCCCGTCCTGATCTCGGTCATGGGCATCGAAAAAATCGTCCCCCACTGGGATGACTTCGAGGTCTTTCTCCAGCTCCTCCCCCGCTCGTCCACCGGGGAGCGGATGAACCCGTATACCTCGTTCTGGACGGGAGTGACCAAGGGAGACGGCCCGCAAGAGTTCCACCTGATCCTCCTGGACAACGGCCGCACCCGGGTCCTGGCCGATCCGATCGGGAGACAGGCACTCTTCTGCATTCGTTGCAGCGCTTGCTTGAACATCTGCCCGGTCTACGAACGCACCGGGGGTCACGCCTATCATTCCGTCTACCCAGGGCCGATCGGCGCCATCCTGACGCCGCAACTTGCGGGAGTCGAGAACGCGGGGTCGCTCCCCTACGCGTCCACGCTCTGTGGCGCCTGTTACGAGGTCTGTCCGGTCAAGATCAACATCCCCGAGGTCCTGATCCATCTGCGCGGTGAAGTCGTCCGCCATAAGCAGGATCTGGAAGAGGGAAGTCCCTGGTCAAACCCCGAGAGCCTCGGGATGAAGTTTCTCGCCGGCGTCTTCGCCGACCGCGGCCGCTATGAACGTTCCCAAAAGCTTGGCCGGTTCGGCCAGCGTTTTCTGATGCGTGGAGGATATATCGAACATCTTCCGGGCCAGCTCGGTGGCTGGACGGCGATGCGCGATATCTATCCGGTGGCTCCCCAGACCTTTCGCGAGTGGTGGAAGACGCGATCATGAAGACCGCCAAAGAGGAGATTCTCGATCGGATCCGTCAGGCCCTCGGCGATCTTCCGCCCCGAGCCGCCGACCGGGTACCGGTACGAACCGCCCCGCAAGGCTATCTGCACTCCGATCCGGCCCCGCACGAGGAGCAGGTCGAGCAGTTCATCGAGCGGGTGACCGAATACAAGGCCACGGTCCGAAGAGTTGCGCCCCAAGACTTGTCAAACGCAATCGCGGCGGCCTGCGCCGGTCGAAAGGTGCGCCGGCTGGTGGTGCCGAACGACCTGCCGGAAGCCTGGATTCCCGCCGTTGTCGAGGTCCTGCGCGACCCTGGATTAACGAATCAACAGCTCGACAACAGCGACGGTGTCCTCACCGCCTGTCGCCTCGGGATCGCCCAGACCGGGACGATCGTTCTCGACGCCGGCCCCGGTCAAGGGCGGCGGGCGTTGACGCTCCTCCCCGACTACCACCTGTGCGTCATCACCGTCGACCAGATCGTCGGCCTCGTGCCTGAAGCCGTTGCTCAGCTCAACGAGGCCGTCCGAGCGCCAGGTCACCCGCTCACCTGGATCTCGGGTCCCTCGGCCACCTCCGACATCGAGCTGAACCGCGTGGAAGGGGTTCACGGCCCTCGGACTCTCGACGTGCTTGTCGTCGGCTGAAAAAGCAGCGTCGCCGCAAGATTCCCAGTTGGGCCGTGCCCACCCTACAAGAGCATTCCTCCGTCTTGTAGGGTGGGCACGGCCCAACTCTTCGCATTCTCACTTTCACTTATCAATAATAAGTAAGCGGATGAATCTTCCGGTTCACCCCCCACCGGAAGAACAGGTTGGGAATCAGCGACTGGAGCGTGTGCCGGTTCGGCGGGAACAGGATTCGTTTGGCGATCGAGCCGTACGAGTAGAATTGCCTCTGGGCGCGCCAAAAACCATCTTCGAGCTCCTGTCGCGTCATATTCTTGGGCTCAAAGACGCACTCGTAGCTGTGATAGCGGTCCCAATCGCTGTGGTCGATTCTCCCCTGGGCCATCAGTTCGTCGCGGATTTTCAGCCCGACCCGCGGCGAAAGAATAAACATAAAGGAGAGTGGAGCCCGGTACTCAATCAACTTTGTTACGGTCGCATCGAACGAATCCTTGGTATCGCCATCGAGTCCGAACATCACGTTCAGGGAAAACTCGATCCCCCGTTTTCTGATCGCGGCGAACTGCTCGGCATATTTGTCGGCGTGATTCTGCTTCTTGTTGACCGACTTCAAACTCTCCGGACTGACCGACTCCATGCCGATGTTGATGTGTCGGCAGCCGCTGGCCCGCATCAGGTCGAGCATTTCCGCGTCGTCACCCACGTTGGCCGTGCAGAGGCAGGTCCAGGCGACGTTCAGAGGACGCAAGCCTTCCATCACCGCGAAGGCATGCTTGCGATGGGCATTGAAAATATCGTCCACGAAGTAGACGAATTTACGCTTGCCCAACGACATCAGGACCCGGACCTCTTCCACCACCTCCTCGGGTGGTCGGTAGCGAAACCGGGCGCCGTAGACTTGCGTGACCTCGCAATAACTGCAGGCGTAAGGGCAGCCTCGCGTCGTCTGGGCGGGCAGGTTGGGGATCCGGTATCGGCTCAGGTCGAGGAGGTCGTAGCGCGGCGTGGGCAACCCTTGGAGGTCGGAGAGTTGGGAACTGAGGTAACGCCCATTGAGTTGGCCGGACGCGGCATCCTCGAGCACCTTGGGCCAGACGCCCTCCGCTTCGCCGATGACCACGCCATCGGCATGCTGGAGCGCCTCCTCGGGCGCCAGCGTCGCGTGAAAGCCGCCGATGACGACGGGCACGCCCCGCTTCCGAAATTCATCGGCAATCTGATAAGCGCGTGACGCCTGATGCGACATGCAGGTCAAGCCCACAAGGTCGCACGGTTCGCCGAAGTCGATGTCTTCGTAAAGGTCGTCCTTGATCGCCACGTCGATCCCGGGCGGAGTCAATGCCGCCAGGTAGGGGAGCGTCATCCCCAGCAACCATCGTGTCTTGTTGCGGTAGACCGATCCATCGGGCTCCAAGCGCGACGGCTGAACGAGCAACACTTTCATGGTGGATCCTCCGTGCGAGGCGTTCGAAGCAAATTCGAGGCCGACTGAGGTACGGACCAGAGTGCGTCTTGACTTATCAACGTCGCTGCCACCTCGGAAATCAAGGGGCCAGCCCCCTTGAACCCAAACATTGGCCTGGCCTTGGTCCTTTGCGCTGGGTAGACATCAACCACACGATTCGCTAGAGTGGACCAGGTTGTTGAGCGAAAGTTGAACAACGTCGCTTGTCCCGTTTGACTGAGGGAGGTGGGGTCTTGAAGGCTGAACGGGGATCCACGGGACGACTTGGCTGCGAAGGCTTTCGCCAGTTGGGAATGTCGAGGCGCGGGGTTCTGCGAGCGGGTGCCCTGACGATGACCGGTCTCAGGTTGCCGGAGCTCTTCCGTCGTCGGGCGGCAGCCCAGACCGTTGCGACGAACCACGGCTTTGGTCGCGCTCGATCGTGCATCCTGATTTTTCAGTGGGGCGGTCCCAGTCAGCTCGACACCTGGGATCCCAAGCCCGATGCGCCCGCGGACATTCGGGGAGAGTTCGGTACGATCGCCACCCGAACGCCGGGTGTCCGGATCAGCGAGCACTTTCCCTTACTCGCCGCTCAGTCCCACCGATTGGCGATCGTCCGCTCGATGAGCCACGACGATCCCGCCCATCTTTCGACGGCCCATCGACTCCTGACCGGCCATCTGGCACCCACCCCCTATTCCGACGCGGCCGGTCCGTCGCCCAACGACTGGCCTCACCTGGGCGCGATCCTGGCGAAGTGTCGGCCAAGCAAAGGGGTGATGCCTCAAACGGTGACGATGCCCTGGTCGGTGGCACACCCGGCCGCTCCGGGGGGCAAGGCACCTGGCCAGCATGGGGGCTGGCTTGGCAAAGGGTTCGATCCGTTTGGGGTTGAAGGCGACCCGAACGCTCCTGACTTCCAGGTGAGTGGACTCGGTTTGCCCGAGGGGCTGACCGCGGAGCGAATGGTCGATCGTCGCGTCCTCTTCGATGCGTTGCGCGATCCGGCCGGCATCTCAGGCCGGTCCGCCGGCGCCTGGGATGGTTTTCAAGGCCGAGCCCTTGATGCCTTGGCCTCGGCCCAGGCGCGGGCCGCGTTCCAGGTCGACCGTGAAGACCCGAAAATTCGAGACCGGTACGGCCGCCATATCCATGGACAGTCCCTCCTACTGGCGCGGCGGTTGGTCGAGGCCGGTGTCGGGCTCGTCACCGTCAACTGGCACAATGATGGTTTAAACTTCTGGGACACCCACGGCGACAACTTCAACAACTTGAAGAACCGCCTGATGCCCCCCGCCGACCGTGGCTTTGCCGCCCTCCTCGAAGACCTCGATGCGCGCGGATTGCTCGATGAGACGCTCGTGGTCTGGGCCGGTGAGTTTGGCCGAACCCCTCGAATTACCAAGGGAAACGCGGGACGCGAGCACTGGCCTCGCTGCTATTCCGCCGCCCTGGCGGGGAGCGGTGTCACCGGCGGCCTGGTCTACGGCGCTTCCGACCGGTGGGCCGCCTACCCGGCCCGTGATCCGGTCAGTCCCGACGACCTCGGCGCCACGATCCTTCACGCCCTCGGGGTCGACCCGGCCACGGAGATTCACGACCCGATCGGACGGCCAATGAGGGTGAATACCGGCAGCCCACTCCTCAGTATCTTCGCCTGATGCTCAATTCCAAACGATCCATGGCGGGCAAGGTTTGCCTGGTGACGGGAGCCACCTCCGGGATTGGCGAGATCACCGCGCGGGCATTGGCCGAGCAAGGTGCGAACCTCACGATCGTCGGGCGCAGCCAGGAACGGTGCATCGCGACGCTCGATCGAATTCGGCGATCGAGCCTTGACGCCGATGTCGACTTCATCCTGGCTGACCTCTCCTCCCAGGAATCGATTCGCCACCTCGCGGCGCTCTTCCGGGAAAGGAAGAGCCGCCTCGATCTCCTCATCAATAATGCGGGCGCCCTCTTCTTCGAACGCCACGAGAGCGTGGACGGGATCGAGTTGACCTTCGCCCTGAACCACCTCGCCTACTTCCAACTGACGATCCTGCTCCTGGACCTGCTGCTTGCGAGCCCCCCCTCCCGGGTCGTCAACGTCGCGTCCGAAGCCCACCGCTCGGCCGGCAAGATCCCCTTCGACGACCTCGAAGGCCGCAAGCGCTATCGCGGCTTCCGGGCCTATGCCCAATCGAAGCTGGCCAATCTCTTGTTCACCTTCGAGCTGGCGCGAAGGCTCGAAGGTACCCATGTCACCGCCAATGCACTTCACCCCGGCCTTGTCGCCACGAACATCTTCGCCGGCAATGGTATTCCCGGCTGGCTCTTGAGGCGAGGCGCCAGCTTGTTCGCCATCAGCCCGGAAAAAGGCGCCGAGACGTCGATCTATCTCGGGTCGTCCCCGGAAGTATCTGAAGTCTCCGGACGTTACTTCTACCGGCAAAAACCGATCGCATCCTCCCGCGCCTCCCACGATCCGGAGGTCGCGGGGAAACTGTGGGAGCGGAGTGCAGAGCTAACCCAAAGCTTTCATCCACTTTTCGGTCGACCCAAGACATAAAACAACCAACACATCGAAAAACCAAAAGCGATGAACTTCCGCAAGCCTGTCGGCTCACGCAAATGCTAACCAACGGCGACAGGTGACCGACTTCTCCACTCAACGCTCGTCCGCCCATCCTTTTCTGAATCAGTGCCCCATCGTCGCCTCGCAGATTCGGCATCGGTGCCAACTTGAGAGCGGGGGCCAAAGCCCGATCCTGAGGCATTCCATCGACATACCCCCGCACGGCGGCTCCCTGCTGCTTTGCCCTCAGATTCACTCCTTCGAAGTCGTCGGACCCGCGACCTCATTCTCTCCGTCCCGAACCCTACGGTAATCCAATCGTCGGGCTGATCGCCGCCGTATCGGGCGGAATCACGGCCCGGTTCCTTGCCGCGTTCGACACTCACTCGCCTACTCGATAAGCTTCAGGCTGGGCACCGCCAGCTTAAATGAAACGAACAACGTGAGAGGGGCCTCGGGGAAAATTGCCATGTCCGTCCTCGATCGGTAGTTCATGAGAAGTCGCTTCAATTCCTCATGTCCCTAACACCGAAGTGGTACCAAAAGTGCATCAGTGGAACTGAGGGAGGCGGATCCGGTCTGGCCGTGGCGGTCATACCAATCCTGACCCGGCGGCCTGCAAGCATCATGCCTCGCATTTTGGAGATCTCGATGATCTTTGGCAGGAGGCGGGGCCGCTGCCTGATCCTCGTTGGGATGGGCAAACTCATCGTGAGGCTGCCCGGACACCAATGGTTCGTTGCTTCAGGAGGGAAACTCATGAAACGGTCACTTTCAACAGCACTGATCCTCGGCCTCCTCGTGCTCCCCGCGATCGGCCTCGTGGGCTGCGGCCATGAGTCGAAGGTGGAGAAGACAGAAACGGTCACGGGGCCGGGCGGGACGACCTCCTCAAGCTCCGAGGTCAAGGTCAAATCAACCGGCGAGAATCCTCCTCCCAACTCTGCGGGCCAGACCGCCAAGTGAGAACGTCCTATAGAACGACTTCCCAGCTCGGGGTGGCTCACTGGCCATGCCCGAGTTCAAAAACGCGTGGATGGCAATGCGTCCCGGCGTCCGAATTGTCGTCCACACGAACAGCCGGTTCGGGTGCCAGGCTGCCCCCATGACCTGGCTTTCAGTTGCACACTCAACATGGTCGGGAGAGCGAACCGGGCGGAACGAATCCCAAAGGCGATTAAGGCCACCCAGTGAGACGAGGCGTAGCGGCGTCCCTACCCCACCAATCATGGTCGGCCGGACGATCTGTCTGCCATGGGGTCGCTCGTGTCCTCCGCACGCTCCCCGAGAACCCCTGCGCACAGAAAAGCCCCGCCGGCCCGCGATCATGCGGAGCGACGGGGCTTTGTTGTTGGCTAGGATGGTTCGCCTGGGCGGCTTACAAGGGCTCATCAGGCTCAGACCGCCACAGCCTTGCGACGACGCTTCCAGGCGAAGCCCAGGCCCATCGGGAGGGCGGTGAAAACCAATGCGATAGCGGAGGGTTCGGGGACGGCTGCGGGGGGGCCGATCCTCATCTCGCCACCGAGTATGTTCCCCTGTAGGCCGATGATGGTCGTCGAACTTAGCAATGTCCCGCTCTTTGAGACATTAATGATCGACCAGTCAGGACCGCTCCGAGTTCCGAGGCTCCATAGAGAGTCGCTCGACTGTTCGTAGGCCAAGCCCCAGGCTGCCGCTTGTCCCGCCAGGGTGAAGGAGGAGAGGAGGGTGCCAGTGAGTGAGTAGTTCCTGAACTCGGCGTTGTTCGATCGGTTGTTCAACCATAAGGAATTGGTTACCGTGTCGAAAGTGATGCCGGCCCAGTTGCCACTCTCTGTGAGACCCGCCACCGTGAAGAGTGTCGTGCCATTCGCCCAGTTGCGGTCGTACTGCACCACGGTTCCCGTACCTTGCTCCAGCGAATAGTTGGCCGCGACGCCATCAGTGGCCCCGTCCCAGACGCCAAAGTAACTGCCGGTGTTCGTGTAGGTGCTCCCGGTAAGTGTCCCATCCGGCAGATACTCCCGCCCGAATGAGTTCGGGAAACCTGCGTAGGTACGGATTGTATTGCCGACCGCGATGGGATACTCGCGATCGAGACCCGTGCCGGTGGTGATGGTCTGAACAAGGCTGTTGCCTTGGACCTCATAAATCTTGCTTTGATCGCCTGCAGTCAGCCAATAGGAGGTGACCGGACCGGCGCAGGTCCGCCCGGCACAGACGAACAACATCGCGATAGACACCGCAAGCCCTAACTGCTTCGCAGAATTCTTCATCGAATAACTCCTGGGCCATGTTCGTCCGCAGGCCCACAGGGCCTCGCTTCCTCTTGATCCTGCAAGTCCCACCGAAAGGTTACAGGTCGATCCCGAGAATCGGGAATTTTGGGTGATTGCGTCCAGGTAGCAAGATCGGCGAGGTTGGCCCGATCAGGCCCGGGAAAGGCCTGCGACGATTGCGGGCCGCGCCTGGGTGACAAGCGATCCCGCTCCCGGTCGTCTTGCACGAGAGTCAGGAGTTCGACAACTTGGCGGCATGGCTGGGTGGCTGAGTGCGGGCTCACGGAGCTAATGACGAACGAGTCTTAAACGCCTGGGCGAACTGACAAGAAAGAGATAGAGTGTTTGGGCGGCATTCTCGCAGTCCGAGCAACCGTCTGAATCGGGCAATCAGGCCCCCCCAGGTCTAGATTCCGCACTTCATCCCACCTGAAGGCCGGAGACTCGAAAATAGTTACCCACGGTCAAGTTCTTGCTGTGATCGATCTATCGGTGTCCGCAAGGGCCGTTATCATGACGCCCCCCGATCTCAGCAATCAATCCTGCTGATGGTCGGGCGGCGGTAGACGAGTCCCCCCTGATGCAGCCAACGACGAACGGTCTCGCGAGAGACCTCCAGGTCAAATTCCCGGAGCGTCAGCAATACCACGCCTCTCAGCACCAGCGTAGGAAGCCGAAGTCGCGGGGCTTCAGGGATTTGACCCAGTCCACGTCGACGGCGACCCACTCGGCGGCGAAGCGAAGGGGCGGCCTGGTTTATGCCCGCTCAGACTCTCCACCCCTTCGACGTGTAACCGCTTGACCCAGCGGTCGATGGTCCGCGAACTACAGATCAAGAGCGTGGCGACGGTGAACCTGGTGTGCCCGTCGTCCAGGAGCAAGAGGAGATGCAAGCGGAAGCGGATCTCGGGATCATGGACTTTGCGATACCGATCGAGCAACGCTCGGCGCTGCCGAGCGTCGAGAGTAACGCCGCGTGACATGGTCGCGAATCTCGGGGACGGGACATGAGTGGCTCTTCTCAATTGTACAGACCCCGTCTACGTTCCCCGGTGCGAGGAGCTAAGTAGGTGGCCAGAAGTCTTTGCACAAACAAAACCTGAGCAGAGCCTCCCCTGACACCAAGAGGCTGGAATTGCTGGGTTTTCTGCGTATCAGCGTCGAAGTAGGAGTGATCATTAGGTCGCATGACTACATGAGAGCACTCATTTCTCAATGGTGCCCCGTTCTTTGGCTTGTTTTCCAGCCTCTCCGGCGCGCGCCTTTCAGAAACTATGGGTGACCAGAAGTCTTTGCACAACTACAATGAGCCCTCGGACTTCAACGCCTTGACGCAGGTGGACCGATGGCCCCTTTCATCCTCTCCCCCCGGCAGCGCGCCGAGTTGGAATACCTGGCCTCCCACAACCCCATCGCCAACGAGCGGTGCCGCGCCCAGGCGCTACTCTGGCTCGACGACGGCGAAACGGTCGAGCAGGTCGCTGAGTCCCTCCGCGTCAGCCGCCGGACGGTCTATTATTGGCGGGAGCGGTTCCACCACCGCGACGCGCCTGACTTGAGGCCGCGATTGGCCGACGCCCCTCGCCCGGGCCGACCGCGGACGGGGGACGGTGGTGTCGACCCCTGGATCGCCGAGGTCATCGATACCGACCCGCGGACGCTCGGTTACCATCAGACGATCTGGACCGCGCCCCTGCTGGTGCGATATCTGCGGGATCATCATGAGCTCGAAGTCTCGCGCCAGACGGTCAGGCGTGCCCTGGCACGCCTGGACCTCCGCTGGAAGCGGCCCCGTCACCTGGAAGCGGCCCCGTCACCAACTGGCCCGTCGCTCGGACACTTGGCGGCAGTCAAAAGGGGGCTCAAACGCGGCCTGGAGCAGAAGATCCGCTCGGTTCTGCTGATGCTCGACGAGACCATCATCACGGAGACGCCTCCGCTCTACTCCTGCTACGGCCACATCGGCCAGCAGGTCCGGGTGCCGATCACGGGGAACCGCTCCAAGCGGATCCTTCATGGGGCGATCAACATCAAGACCGGGGACGTCTCGCTGTTGATCACCAAGGAGTGGACCAAGGAGACCCATCAAGGCTTCCTCTCGATGATCCGCTCCCACTGGCGAGGGTGGAATCTCGTCCTCTTCGAGGATCGGGCCAGTCAGCACACGTCACCGGACAGCCTCGAGTGGGCCGAGGAGTTGGGCATCGAGCTCCGTCTGCTGCCCAAGGCCACGCCGGAGTTGAACGCGATGGACACTCTGTGGAAGCACACCAAGAGGGAGGCACTGGGTGACCGGGAGACAGTCACGATCGACGGATCGGCCCTCGCCGCCTGCCAGCACATCACCGACCTGAACCCCCGAGACCGACTCCGTCAGGCTGGGATCTTGTCGGGGAACTTCTGGTTGACGTCATAGCGAGCTTGGCAAAGGACTTCCGGCCACCCATAGTTTCCGAAAGGCACGCCGCAGAGGACCTGGAAAACAAGCTGAATGAGAGGTCGTCTCTCAATAAAGGGATGCCTATCTATAACCAAATGAGCGTGTGGAGAGTGGGTCTTCGACACCTCCACGAAGAAAACCCGGCAATTCCGGCTTCTTCATGTCAAGAGAGGGTCTGCTCAGGTTTTGTTTGTGCAAAGACTTCTGGTAACCTACTTAATAGTGACCGTCTGGTATCGCGAAGAAGACAAGTCGGATTGTGGCGGGAAGGCAGCGGAATCAAGTCGGGCCAATCACCAATGAGCGGGGCTTTCTCTGATCGGGTTCGGCAGTTCCTCTGCGAATTCAGGTGTGAGCGACCCGACAATCTCCGATGCGGACCGAAGGGCGGCAATGCCGAGGGCGAGGACCAAGACGACGGCCATCAAGCCGCCCACTGAGATGCGAAACTTCTTCATGGCGGTGCCCTCCTGCCACCACGATAACAGGTGAAAGCGATTCGCGGCAGGCAGAACGATCTAATCAGAGATCGCTGAAGGGGGCAGGGAGATGTCGAGGCTTCGTTTCAAGATCTGGTGGTTCATGGGGGCGACGATTCTCGTGGCCCTCTTTTTCGGGGTCTTGAACTCACCGTTCGATCCCCTGCCGCTGATCCTCTTCATGATTCCCATCTCGACCTTCCTTGTGTACGGCCTCTACGTCGCCCTTGTTGTGGCTCCGTACAGCATAATCGCGGGCCGAAAGGCGTGTCCGTCGTGCGGGGCCAGGACGATGGAATGCCTCAGCGTGAATGTCATCCGGCCCCCACCTTCAAGTTGGCACCGATGCCGACGTTGCGAGACGATAGCGGAGCACCGACTCATCAAGGGATGGGTCCAGCCAAGTACGATTGAGCCTTGGTGGGACGAAGAGCTAGACCACCCTAATTCGGAAAAATTCGATGGCTGACAGCCCGACTTCTCGCGGCGGCTCGATGAAACGTCGGACCATGATCACCTGCATCTTCGGCATCGTCTTGGCTCTGCCCGCCAGTTGCACCTGGACGTGTCAGGGCTGGGGACTGCCGTCATTGGACGGCTTGCGAGTCGGGATGACGAAACCGGAAGCCGTGGCCATCGTGGGACAGCCGACTTCTGAAGGCAAGAGGCCCGATGGGACGAGTTGGATGATAATCACGCAGCCTCAATCCCTGGTTTGGATCGACCTCGAATTTGACGCCAAGGGCCTCCTCCGCTCGTTCCATTACGAACGCTTTTGACCACACCTTGACCTTGGTCATGCCGATGACATTCCAGGCGAGAACCATTCGAGCGGGGAGCCGATTGAGCATGTGCCGTTTGAGGACGGTCCAGACAGGCAACCGTGAGTTGGCCTTCCGACGTTCGGAACCTATGGGACTTCCGATTGCACTTCGCTGTCGCCCGACTCGTTCGGTGAGCCTTCGGCTCGGGGTAGGGAAGGGTGTCATGCCCCCACGACTGTGAGACCGCTCACCGGAGGGCCCGGCCTGATAGCTCGACGAATCGTGGTTGCGAACCGGACCGATCGGCACTCGTCGTCCATCGATCCCGAAAACCTCTTCTAACGGTTGTCACGCTGTGATGCCTCCCAGGTCAGTGAGGAGGGAAAGCTTCCCTGCTCCCACGGGTGGAGGCTTCAGAAGCGAGGCACGCGGTCAGGTCAACGAGGGGTCGAGACCTGGGAGACTTCCTCCTATGATGACAAGGCAAATGATGTTCGTGGTGGCGTTTGTCACCACTGGGGCCGAGGAGGGACAGGCGTGGCTCAAGAGGAAGAGGCAGGTGCCCCAGGGGTTCGGCTGGCTGGACCCTGTTAATCCGCCCTACGACGAGTTGCCGATGCAGGTCAGCCGCATCGCGCTTACCGGGAGTTCAGCCGCAATCCCGACCTGGCGTTTGAGCGCTACAAGGAAATCTTGGGCCGAGAGGTTTTCGGGGACGCATCGACTCCGCAGGCGGTCGATGACTTCCTCGAACTTCAGGCCGTCTTCGCCGCAGAGCGGACGTAGTGCCAGCCGTCGCCACTGACCTGCACGGAGCGTGTGCGGGCCATGAAGTCTGACGGGACGATGACGCCAGCGAAGCGTGGCGAGTATCGGGCCGCACTGGACCGGCTCCAAGCCATCGAAGCACGCCATAGGGAGCCGAAATCGAACGGGGAGCGGGAACCCCATTACATCGCCCGCTGGGTGCTCGATCGCTGGGGCGACGAGGACCGGAAGCTGCTGGAGGCCGATCGCTGACGAGTCATGGTTCGGAGTGGCCGAGGCCGGTTCCGGGGCCTGGAATTGCGGCGACGGTCGCCTCCATTTGCTCCCTGTCTCGATTCGCTTGGCGAACCGATCGTGGTCTTTCACGCTCCATAACGTCGAGCAAACGTCAGGGACCCCAGGCCCGCCCAGCGAGAGTACCGAGATCATGCCGATCCTCACTCATCTGACCTCCGAGAAGCATGCCGGTGCGATTCGCCGGTCCGGGATCAGGGTGGCCACCGGCGGATTCGGCACATACAGAGGCGTCTTCTGCATGCCGGTCCTTCCCGACTACTTCACCACGCACCAATGGCTCCGGGAGTTGAAGCGGCGGGGACAGAGGACGATCGTGGCTGTCGATTTCCGCCTCCGATCTGATGACCCAGCCTGGGTTGGGCATTACAATCGCCCGCACGCTGAGACGACCGTGGGCGGGGCTATCGGGATGCTGATGGAGTTGGCCGACACTCGTGGGTTCGAGGTCATTGTGCCACGCAAGATCCGCAACGACGAGATCCTCCGCTTCCGCACGCCCCGTCAGGTGATCGGCTGGCGCTATCAGCCTGACGCCAACCGGACACGTCCATGTCCCTGCCGGGCCTGCTTACCGAACGGTACAATCAAGTCAAGACGGCTCAGGCGGCGGCTCGACCCCACCGGCGAACGTTACTGACGCCTGGGTCCGAGCATCCTCGAAACCGGGCCAGAGCAAGATTTACCTATGACTCAATAGTCCGGGGACGGCTTTTTCCCAATCATCTCGTGGTGATGCCGGGCGCACAAGACACCCGAATGGACCCTCGGCTTGGCGTACCCCTCAGGAATAGGCCGGGAATAACTTCCCGTTTTCATGCTGGTTTGGGGAGAGCCCGGTAGTTCCATTTGGGCAGGACTTTGTCGAAGACAATTTTCATGCCCTCCTTGAATCCCTCGGCGCACTTCATGCCGGTCTGATACACCTTCTCAAGGATTCGCACTGCCACCTTCAAGCCCGTGGCAGTCTCGGTCTTGGAGATGTAGTACTGGACCGTCTCCAACGTTCGAAAGATCACCCCGCGGCAGGCCCGCGTCACGTGCGGGAAGAGGCGGTGCTCGATCGGGTTGTACTTCGAGCAGTACGGCGGGTAATGGGCGATTCGGATCTCGATGCCCAGCCGATTCGCCAACTTCTGAAGTTGCTCCTTGAATACATATCTCGACGCACTATTGCTACCTCCGCCGTCGCACAGCACCAGCAGTTTCTTTGCCCCGGGATAGGCCGACCGACCGTCAGATTCCCACCAAGCCGCGATGCTGTCACAGGCCAGTTCGCTGGTGTCGTGGCTGGTGTTGAGGTGGACGAATCCAAGGTTCCGCCCCACGTCGTAGATCCCGTGCGGGATCACAGTACCCGAGCCCATGCTCCCGAAGTCATGGTCGTTGACCACGATCGTTTCTTGAGTATCGATCACCCCGTCGCGTTGGAAATCGCCCAGCAATTCCTTCTTCTTCGTGTCGATGCTGATTACCGGCAAGCCGGCCTTCAAGTACCTCTTCTTGAGACGGGAGATATTCTCGAACTGGGCGTTGCGATCCGGGTGGCGCGGCCCCATCGTCTTCTTCTTCACCGCCTTCCGCCTGCGGTAACCATGCTTCCGGAGCAACTTCGAGACGATGTCGCGACTGACGCGTGTCCCCAATTCCTCCATCCGCTTGGCGATCTGGCGCCGTGACAAGTTGGTCCATTTCACTTCGAGTCGCATCGGGTCGCCCGCGGTGTGGTCCTCAAGGACCTTGTGAAAGTTCGCTTCGATGGCCGAGTCCACCTCGATCAACCGTTTCCGGCCGCCCCTTTTTTGCGAGTGCGGCCCGTGTCCAGGTCGTCCTCGCCTTCCAATTCCCCGAGGCCCAACCGGATCGTCTTCGGGTCACACTCCAGGACACCCGCGATGTACTCGACCCCGCCGTGCCCCAACTTCGCGGCCTCAATCGCCGCATACCGCCGCCGGTCGTTCTCTTTCAACGAGCCGAAAAGCCGTTTCATCATCCGTTGGACTGTCGGTGTGTAGGCTTCCATGTGACCCTCCCGTATACTCCCTCCAAACATCTGGTCTGACATCCTAACCGATGCCAACCACGGAAGTTATTCCCGGCCTATTCCTCAGTCCTGCATTTCTGGCCGCTTCTGATCGACTTCCACGCAGGATTTCCCAGAAGAGACGGACCGGCAGGTCGCCGACCTCCGAGACCCCACGACGGAACTTTTTCGGTTCTTTCAGGGCAACCTGGACGATCTCGACTCCAACAATGTCCACGTCGAGATCACGCCGCCGGGGTGAGTTGATCAGGTGCCCGCTCTGTTCCGCACCGAATGGTTCTGAGAGGAGAATGCGTCCAATGCCCAAACGTGATACGAGGAGGCCGAAGCGGGTCGCTGTCGGAGGCCAGGTCGCGCAGGTCGCCTTGTCGCCCAGCGGCAGGATCTTCGCCTTGACCACTCAGGGGAAGCTGGCCTGCATCGATCTCATGGGCAGGTGAATGTGGGAGCGGGAGTGGACGATAAGGTCTCATCGGCCGCTGACTCTGCGGGTCGCCGACGACGGGCGACCTTGGGTCGGTCTGGGTGACCTCCTCATCGAAATCGATCACGACGGTCGTAACCTCAAGACGCTCGACCTCGCTCGGGATGACCGGGAGCGGCTCGGCAGCTTTTTGCTCGCCCCCGACGGCGTTTACGCTTGCCTGTACCGGCCGGGGGCTCCCCGCACCTGGGGACCCAGGGTCCTGAAGCTCGGCCCATCCGGCTCGGTCCTCTGGTCAACGACACTGCCGATCGGCGCGATCGGCTACACGGGCGTAGTCGAAGTAGGGGGCGGTACTGGCTGGGAGATGAAGCCCAAGCGACCTTGGCAGCCCGAGACGTGGGAGCCCATCCGCTACGGCGGGTCCGAGCCATTGCTGCTGTCGGGCGACCGCCTGCTCGCCAGTCTTTACGAGTTCCCGAGGAGCGGGATCGGGTGCTCTTACGGCCTCGACGCCGCGAGCGGTGATCTGCTCTGGGTAACGGAACCCGCCCCGACGAGCACGCTGGCCGTCGCAGGTCTGGGGCGTTTCTACCATGGCCTTCAGGGTTACGGGGCCTTCGAGACCCGCCTGCTCGACCACGACGGGTCGGTCCAACGGCGATGGGAGAGCCATGGATTTCTCGTGATCGACGAACAAGGCCGAGTCCGTTCCCTGGAGATGGAGAACCGCCTGCCCTCACGTATGCGGTTTGTGACCTTGCAAGATGACGGCGGCGTCGGCAACGGCCCCTTATTGGATGGGTATTATTCCTCCTACCCGGCGATCAGCCGTGAGGGCGTCGTCGCCTTCTGGAGGAACGGGGAACTCGTCCTGATCGACGACACGATGACCAAAGTGGTCATCTACTCGGACCCGCTGGCCGCCGAGCAGGGTCTGATTGGCCGGATGCTCCTGTCGCCCGGCGGCTCGCTCGTGTTCTCCGTCGGCTATGAGGCTGACTTCGCGGGTGAGGGACTGGGCTCACTGGCCGAGACCCACTGGCCCTGCTGTGGGGGCAACGTCCGGAACAACCCCGTGTGGCTCTGACGGACACCCAGAACGGGAAGTCAAGCTGCGATGACCGTCGAACCGAGATACGGCCGACCGGGGCCGGGGGAAGAAGCTCGATGCGCCTGCACGACCTC
This sequence comes from Singulisphaera sp. GP187, assembly GCF_900129635.1. Classification (GTDB taxonomy): domain Bacteria; phylum Planctomycetota; class Planctomycetia; order Isosphaerales; family Isosphaeraceae; genus Singulisphaera. The sequence goes on from NZ_FSRB01000001.1 coordinate 2,108,221, forward strand.
GTGGGCCTGGATGTTGTCCATCGATTCTGCCATACCACGAAGAAAGATTTGCCCTGGTGCGAGAGGAATTCGCCGATCCCCATTCAGCTTGAGAATTCCGGGCGGGGTGAGCAGGCGAGGATTGCCTCCTCCAGTAGCTCGACATCGACCTCCCACCAACCCCGGAGGGCGATCAGTTCCGGGTAGAGCCGAGGGTCGGCGATCAGTGAGGCTGCCTCGACCTCCATGCTCCAGACCGATTTCGACGACAGTGCTGCGAGGAGGGGCGAGACCACCCGCAGATCCTTCCGGCGGGCCAGGCCGACCATCGCCTCGCGGCGGGCATCGTCATCCTCGTCGGTGAGCCGTTCGGCGAGGGCGTCTCGCAAATTAGGCGTGCCCACCTCGACCTGCGTCCCCAACGCAAAGCAGGCCCAGTCCCGGATGTAGGATTCCCGGTCCCTGGTGAGTCCGATCAGGACCTCGATGGCCAGCGGGTCCTCGTGCCCCATCATGGCGTGGACGACGCCATCACGCACGTCAGGATCGGCATCTTCTCGGAATCTCGCCGCAGGCCCGATGGCCTCGGGCATTCTGAGGTGCGAGAGCGCATAAACCTACGTTCCGCACATCTCTGGTTCATTATCTCCGAATTTCCGGCGGCCTGCAATTTCAGCGATCGTAGGCCGTCGCCATGCCAAGCAGGTTCAGAATCTGGCGTTGCAACTTGGAGAGCTCGGTCGTGAATTCCACTGGCGCTTGCCCCTCCACGATCAGCTGATGACGCTGCACCTCCTCGAACAAATCAATCACCCGACGTGCCGTCGGGCGATGGCACGCTCGACCTTCCGGGTACAGAGGCACACTCTTCACACCATCGCGTTTCATCGCCGCACGCAGTTCCCGCTCCAGCAGCGCCTCGGTCAACAGGGCCAAGAAATAGACGCAAAGCAGCGACTGGATCCGCCCCACGTTCTGCAGGTACACGGGAGCCACTTCGAAGTCTGTCTTGAGTTGCGAAAACCGCTTCTCGATTACCGGCTGACGCTTGTATGCTAATAGCAATTCTTCCTCAGTAAGCAATAACTCGTTGGTGATTAGGGGAAAGACACCGTCGACGCACATTTCCGCCGCGAGAGCAACATGGTCGATGCGGTAAGTCAATGCGATGCGAACGGTCTCCTCTTTCACGTAGCGCGTCTTGTCGTTGGGACGGCCACGCCCCTCCTGACGGTAAGTTTCCTCCCGTTTTTCCACGACTTCGACTGTGATCCACCGGGCCAAGTCCCGCGGCTCCAGGATGGCCGCGACCGCCTCCTTGACCTTTCCGAGTTGGCGATAGCGGCTACGCGGCGAGCTGAGTTTTAACCGCAGTTCCGACAACGCCAGCAACGCACGCTCCACTTGCTGATGACGTGATGATGCGTCGACTTCCGCTTTCCGTGTGCTGTGACACCAGATCAGACGGTAGCCCTCGGCACTGAGGGTCGCCTGGTCGGCCACGCTGTAGCGTTCCAGGAGAACTCCCTTCTCATCCCGCTTCTCATGGATCGGCTTCCAGGTCACCTGGTCCTGGTACAACAACGCGCGGAATTCGCCATCTTCGGAGCGGGTACGAGGCAGGATGCTCAGGAATCGGCCGCCGTGCTGGTGCAGGTAAGCCATGTTCTCGGCGGTGGCGAGCTTGCAGTCGGCCACATAGAGAAAGTCCCGTCGCCCGGTCAACTGGCACAGCAGGTCCCAGGTGGCACGATGAGTGCGGTCGTCGGTGGTATTCCCGCTTTCGACGCGGAAGTGAACCGGTACGCCGCCATCGCGAGTGACGGTCAGGACGTAGAGCAGTTGTTTGAGGTCAGGGCGATGATCCTTGTTGTGCCCCCAGGTAATGGCCTGGGTCTTCTGGCCCCGCATCAGGTCCTCTTGGGCCGCCTCGCGATAGTCGCCGTGGAAGGTGATTGTGGTCGAGTCGTTATGGAGTTCGTCCAATGCGACGTTGAACTCCGCCACGGCATGGGTGGCGACGGCCAGGGTGAACGAGGGGACATTGGCGTCGAAGAGTCGGTCGAGACAACGTCCGACGCGGTCGTCGTTCCAGTGGGGCAGTTGGGCCGGGGTCAGAGCGAACCACTCGGCGGGGTGGCGACTCGCCCATTGGCCGACGCCATACATGGGTTCACGGGAGACGAGAAGGTTCTTGAGCAAGAGAAGGAGGCCGGTGGAGGTGGCGATCTTTTGGCGGGCATCCTCGGGGGGAAGGTATTGGCGGAGGAAGTCATCCAGTCGAAGTCGGCGGATGATCCGATCGAGGATGGGAAGGGCGCCGAGCCGGAAGGACTTGAGGGACTGACCGCCGGTGTGGGCCGCCTCGCCGGGACTGAGATCGGGAGCGGGATTCGACTGGCGCGGTCGTTTTTGTTCTGGCATGGACCATGGCCTCGAGAGGGATCAAATCGTCCTCGACATGCCCGCGATTGGCGACAGGCGTCGGGTTGTGATTCCCGTCGGCATGATTGTCCGAGAGTCGAGCGGGTCAAGGTGGAAAATTTTGTTGACTTGCAGAAATAATTACGCCTTGACGTAAGTCTAGGCCCGCAAGACTTACGTCAAAAGCGAATCCTCAAGTTTGACTCCGAAAGGAGGCAGGGAACGGTTGGGACATTGCCTTGCATGGGAAACAAGCGAAGAATCGATGGGGAACGATCACGATGGGTTGGCGGGACGAGGAGGCGTGATGTGAGCAAGTCAGTGGCGGAGATCATGGAAGGAGCGGGTCGCGGGAGCCAATACATCAGCGTATGCCAGAAATAGCAGGAGGTGAAAATTCCGAGAAATTGCAGGCGAGATGTGCGGAACGTATGCATAAAGGATCGAACTGATGACGCTGCGGTCCTGCTCGGCCTCCAGCATACTCAGGAGGATTTCCAAACAGGACTTCGGGAACGAACGGTTGGGAATCCCGAGTTGCCCGAGGATGGCCGCCCCCAACTTGCGTTCAACGGGGCAGTAGCTCCGGCATAGCCCCGAGGCCCGATCGAAGACCTCCCGAATGCCTCGCCATCTCAAGACCCAGATGGCGTTCCAGGCGAGATCCTCATCGGGTTCGCTCAGGGCCGCCGAGATCAACTCGTCCACGGATCGGGAATCATCGTGAGGCGACTCCATCGAATTATCTCCGTCGGCAGACTCGGAAAATTCAGACGCTCCAACCGTCGGGTCCCGTATCCTTGGCGATGAGGTTCGGGAGTTCCGCCACCCGGAGCGAGACGAGTTCCCGTCTCTCAGGGAGGTCATTTTCCAGTCGTCTGGCCTGCTCCCACTCAGGCTCGCCCTCCAGCCGGGCCACGGCCTTCAAGACCCGATCATCCACGAAGTCGGCGGTGAGTGTCCTGGAGAGGAAGTCGAGGTTCTCCGGCTTCCATCCCATGTCGAGGATGAGGCTGTCGGTCTCCCACAAATAGGGGCCGCCCCCACCTTGGCCCGTCTTCCATCGTCCGCACAGAGGGTTCTCACCTTCGAGGTACATCAGTCCCGAGCAATACTGAAGGGCCGCCACGGCCCGACCGGGTGTGTCGAGCGTCCACCAAGGCTCCCAGAGCAGGTCGATCTTGGGCAGGATCAAGCCGATCGAGTTGAACCGACCGATCCAGCCGTAGGCCGGTGTCCGCGACCCCTCGTAGGCGAATCCTCGCTCGGCATCGAGCCGCTCCAGAAAACTGTCACGGATAAACTCGAAGATGGCACCCCTTTGCTGTGGAGTGACCATCTTCTCAAGGATGTTGCCGCTGAGTACGCCGTAATGGAACTCGGAATCGCCATGCGAGCAACTCTGGTTCTGCATGAGCGAGGCATGCCAGTCCATCAGGCAGACTGGAAAGAGGTAGTTGAACAAGTCTTGCTGGAGTTCGACGTAGGCGAGGTCATGGTGATAGTACCACAAGTCACCGAAGTCGATTTGATAGTAGGGAGTCCTCGCCAACCGATCCAACTGGTCGTCGAAATAATCAAATTGGCGTTCCCACACGCTTTCTGGTGGCTTGGGATCATTGAAGATGCCCCGTGCCCGCTCCCAGGTGATCAGACTTTCGCTCGGTCGGTGAGGTTTAACCACGTCCTAAACCCTTCCCAGGCTGGAGGTCGATGCGAGATGCCCACTCGACGACCAGATCCAGGTAAGCCTCTCGGACTTCGGAGAAGACCGTAACGTTCGGAATGTGGTTGACCTCCAGCAGGTGCCGGGAGCCGTCGGGGGCGACGATATAGTCCACACCGACGATCTCCAGGCCGAAGTGGGTGGCAAGGCGGCGGCTGTCGTCGAGCAACTCGGGGTCGATCGGCATGAAGGCGGCGTCCCGGTGGTGGATTGACTTCAGCCAGCCATCCCCCGCCATGCGGACTTGCCAGGCACGCTCGCCCACCAAGACAATGCGGACGGCTTCCCCCTCGACGTATTCCTCGAACAGGGTGGGCTGGTTGGCGTTCCAGGAGCCGGAGAAACGGCTCTTGTCCTCGCCGCAGTGCCAGTTGCCCCACTTGGCGACGCGCTCCGAATCGGCGACGACGGTCGTGCCCCGGTCGGCATAACCACGGGGGAGCCGTCCGAAGCGGGTGACAGCCATCGCCCGCACCAGCCCCGGCAGCCGGTGTCGAAGGTCCATCATGCCTCGGGCACCCGGCAGGCACGGCCCACCCCACAAGGCCAACGCCGTGATGAAATCGAAATCCTCCTCGAAGATGGCGTGGAAGACGACACGCCCGACTGGGACGAACTGGTTCATCCGGTGAGGATGCTCGACCATGAGCCGTCCTCGATCCACTTGGATACGAGGCAAGGTCTCGTAGGCGAGGACCGGCTGGGCGAGGCGACTTCGGAGTTCGGTGATCTCGGGTTCGTCCAGCCCGACGAGGAGGATCGATTCCACGGCAAGCACCTCGGTCCTGTCTCTCATTGGTTGAATCGAGCGCATCCCCTACCCAGGGTCGCCGCCCGTATCAGTGGATGCACCTGCTCGCCCCGAGGTTCGCAGGTGCTATGATCGAACGTGACACGCAATCGCACGGCGTCACCAATTTCGACTGGAGCTTAACTCCGAAGTACCGGCGGGCTCTCAACCCAAGATGACCATCGGGCGCAGGATTATGTCCAATCGGTCTGGGAGCGAGCTCTGGAATCCGAGAAGAAGGGTGAGGTGATCGACGTGAGTGACTTGCCGGTGCCATAATGGGGCCGGTCGGAGTCCACCTCGTCGTTCGGCGTTCCGAGCTTGGCCGAAGAGCATCCGACTGTGTGTGCGAGTCTTCGGCGGCTGGCTCGGGCCTCTGAGCATGCTCACTCCTCTGACCGCCATCGCCTCCGACTTTAACGAGACTCCCAATAATACGATGGGCTGACCAAAACGCCATCGCGTTCATCCTGTGTCACGAATTTGCCGTCACCCGCAACTAATCATGAGTTTGGAATCAAACTCCGGTTGCTTCTGGATTGCAATGCTTCATCCCCGGCGATGATTCACGCCAGAGTTAAAATGCATCCTCAGTTCTGGATATTGCCAACAGGCTTCGCAGCGAAGCGAACTTCAGGGCAGGGTTCGTTGATCAGGTTCACGTTGACTCGTCACCTACCGTCTCAGGCGAGGAATTCACTGAGGATCTTGTCGGTGTCGAAGGGCGTCAGTCCCTCGTGGGCCGAGAACAAGGTGTCGGCACGGTCGCTGGGAGCGGGCTCTCCCCTGGCCTCGGCGTGCATCAGGAAGAGGTCGTAAAGGTTGGGCCGATCCAGAGTGGCCATCGCCCTTGCCAATCTGGCGATGTTGTCCCCAGTAGCCCGGACGTTGTTGATCCACCCCGAACTCCTGAGCGCCACGTCGGTCCAGATGACTTGGGATTGTTCCAAATCGATGATGACCGGGAGGCTGACGGTCGTGTCGCTTGCCAGGTCGATCTTGTCCTGGACGGTACGGGCCTCGAAGACTTCGCCCGACTGGGGCGTCTCCCTCGCCATCCAGCCCGCGAAGCACTCCGGCAAGTCGCAATAGGGCTGACTTGTGAACGAGTTTAGACACATCACCGCGTAACGGATGCCGTTCGCGAGCATCGCATTCCGGTCGAGGTCAATGAACTCGCAGGCCCCGTCCGGCGCGTCCACGATGTCGCCACTGTGAAAGCAACCGAAATCGGACTCCCGCAGGTTGAAGTAAGCGACCTGGCCCAAGCGAGCCCAGTCGGTCGAGAAGAAGAGGGCCGACAGGTCGATATCGGCACGCTCGTCGCCGTTCTTCCACCAAAGGAAGAAGCGGATGGTGTTCGCTTCGGGCAAGTCGATCCGGGACCCCCTGGCGATCGTCCGAAGGGCCTTGCTGGCTGACCGCATCGCGAACGGGACGAGGTAGGACTTCAACGAATCGTCCACCCGGACCTTGCCCAGCGGCGACAGGGCACCGAAACGCCGGACGAGGATGCCCCGAACACCATCGGCAACGAGTGCGGGCAGGTCGTCCGGCAGAGGGGGAAGTGCTCCCTCCCGGACCTGGACCTTGGCGACATTGCCCTTCGGAAAGAAGGCCCGGAGCGACCGCCCCTCGGGTCGGGTTTTGAAGTGCTGGAAGACCTGCACGAGGACCGGCGTGGCGACCCGATCGGCCACGAGCAAGAACGCATCCACGGCCTCCTGCCCGCCGCCCAGCCGCAGCAGGTGGTCGAGCCGCCGGGCGAAGACTCCCGGCCGCTGACGGAGCAGTTCGATCGTCGGGCCGAGGTCTTTGCCGTTCAGCCCCGCTTCGACTTTCGCGTTGAAAGTCGCGAACGGCCTGTCGTTGCGGAGGATGTCGAACGCCTCGTGGACTCGCGGATACCGATCCTTGTACTCGGACGGGTGAAGGATCTCTCCCAGACGGATCCAGTACCCCTTCCAGCGGAGCATATCCTCGGCGATCTCGTCGCAACCCTCCAGCGCCCGGAGGAAGAACCGCCGTTCCCGCCGGGAAAACTTGCGGAACTTGGTGGGGGCGGCGAGCGACACGTCGCCGCCCGACATCACGGCGGCGACCCGGAGGACGTCGGTGGCCGTCTTCAGTTGGGGGAGCAGGAACATCGGCTCGGTTCGATTGAGTAGCAAACCGGCCAGAAGGGCGAGGTTCTCCTTCTGCGGGATGTCACCCGGCGTCAGGCGCAGGAGGTCATCGCCGTAGTTCTCGACGAACCAGGCGAGGATCGCCTTGTCCCGCTCCGAGATCGATGAGTTCGCCCCGATCAGGCCGGTGAAGATCCGTTCGAAATCGGCTGGCGATCCCAGGTCGATGACTCGGAGTCGGACCTCGTCCTGGAGCGCATCTCGTTCGGTTTTCGGGTATCTCGGCAGGATGACATAGCCGGTCCGGCCCGTCAGGTCGGCCACGAAGCTGCCCCAGTAGTGGGCCAGGGCGTTGACGTAGAGTTCGAGGTCGGACGCCGCCATCACCTGGGCGGGGAAATCAGGGTACATCGGCTCGAACTGCCGATGCGCTCCGACCATCGCGGCGAGGATCGGCACAACTTCGCCGTAGAACCGGGCCACCTCCTCGGCGGAGAGCGTGCGGAGCCTCTCGAAGAGGGCCTTGGAGGGGATGAACCCGAGCGATTCGAGGTTCTTGCCCAGCGTGGCCACCACGGATACAGGGCACTCGTCGGAGCCCTCGTCCAGGATGACTCGGAATCGCTTCGTCAGATAGATTTCCCTCTCGGTGATTGGCTGATCCATCGCAATTTCCTCCGCGAGAGTCGATGGCGAAACGCGAGTCCGGGCCGTATGAGCGACGCGCAGGGAAGTGACATGGGTGGAAGTGACGACCGTTTGATCGTTGAGAAGGAACCCACACCATAGCCTGCGCGAGCTTACGGGAGGAGCGGACATCGATCCCTCGTGGCGAGGGATCGACCGACCGCCGGATTGACCACAAGCCGACACTCTAAGGGGCGCCGACCGGACGCGAGTCGTAACGAGGAGAGACGCACAGGGAAGCGATGTGGGTATTTTCCATTTTAGAAGGAACCCACGCCATAGCCTGTGCGATTGCACGGGGAGGGACTTAACCCAGCCCCGCGCCAGGTCCATGAATTATAGAAGTCAGGTGTCGGTTTCAGAAGCGGCTTCCCCGAGACATTCCAGGGGAAATCATCGCGATCGAAACCCTCATCGCTCGTAGTGATCCCGCGCCACGCCATCAAAAGCAACCCGCATTGCGGCAGCACTTTTTGAACAACAGGCCGCTGCCACACGGACACAGGTCGTTACGACCGAGCCGCTCTTGGAGTTCCTTGTTGCCGTGGACGATCCTGGAGCCCCGCTTGACGCGGGTCTCGCTCAGGATACCCCCGACGCCGCTTGGACATGACCTCGAAAGCAGGGCGCATCGTCGATATCGGGTCGCATGGGACACCTCCGTCCGTTGGTCGTCGATGGGGCGTGTCGTGGGCAAAAATGAGAGGCTTGCCTCACCTTCCCCCGCTTTGGAGACACGGTACGGTCGGATCAGGTTCGGGGATTGTGCCCAAGGGCCTTCATGGAAACCGACAGGTCAGGCCGCAATGTGCTCATTTCGGTCGGCACGACATTTCCAGAACCCGTCATCGTGGTCGCGGATTCGCTTGCGGTTCCCCACGGTGTCGTCGAGTTCGGGCAGTGGGACATCGCCGGGGACATGAAGCCATCCGGCGATTGCATGCAGAGTTGAGGGACATCGACCCGATCGAGGTTGCCCCGGTTGGCTCTCCCCACCGATTGTCGGTCACCGGGGACTGGGTTGAATACGATGAGCCATGGCCTCACCTGTTCGCCATGGGCGTACGTATTGATGCGGCAGAGCATCTTGAGGCAACTCCAACCGGCCACGGCAGGGCGTCGGCGTTGACGTCCGAACTGAAGACGGTCACCATCGAGTCACCACCGTACTCCGAGACGTGGTCGACGGGCGCGTGGACCGGCAAGCGGCCGGGAGTTGGCGGGAGTTTTCCATTTTTTGGATTCGGCGGCCTCGAGCCGGTATTCTTCAATGTTGCCGACCTGGCCCAGCGGCCCGAGACGTAGGCACGCTGAGCGTGGCGGTGGGAGATCCAACCCGATCAATCACGCGCGACGAAGGTTTCAACGCGGCTTGGAGCGGATCACTGGCTTCGCCAACAGCGTCTGATGATGGAAAAAGCCCTTGCGTTGCGCGGGGAGGTTGTTGAAGTGAGTCGGCTCCCCTTCAAAAGGTTTGCGTGATCGCGTACGCGTACAGCAAATCAAGTTACGAGCAACTTATCATGTTTAAACATCATCAATATTGCGCGGTAATTCCGGTCTATAACAGTGCCGACACGATTGACCGCGCGATCGAGAGCGTGTTGGCGCAGACCTACCCGCCCGCGGAGGTCGTCGTCGTTGATGACGGATCGGTCGACGACTCAGCCGCGGTCGCTGCGCGTTATCCGTCGCCCGTGGTTGTGGTCCGACAGGCTAATGCCGGGCCGGGCGCCGCACGCAATCGTGGCGTGCGCGAATCTTCGGCCGAGTGGGTGGCCTTTCTCGACGCCGACGACACGTGGCTGCCTGACAAGCACGAGCGCGAGATGACTTTGATGTCGGATCCGAACGTCGGCGTGGTCCATGCCCGCGGACCGTCCTCCTACATCCCCGCGCCGCCGAACGTCACGTTTGAGAATCTTTGGACGGAGAATTGCGTCAGCCTCTCCTCGGCGGTTGTGCGCAGGACGGCCTGGGACGCGGTGGGAGGGTTTGACGAAAGTCGAGCCTTGATCAGCGTCGAAGACCACAACTTATGGCTCCGCTTGGCCGCGGCCGGCTGGCGAATCATCACCTACCCTGAGGACCTGTTCCACTACACTCGAAATGAGGGAAGTCTCTCGCTTCGATTCGAACAATTCACTCGCGCAAAGATCACCAACCTTGAGATGATCGGGAAACTCCTGGAGCTGGATCCCAAGACCGTCCGTCAGAGAATCCTCGAACTTCACATCCAGCAGGGCCGCGTCCTCATCCACGGTCGCAATCTGAGCCTCGCGAGGCGTTTTCTTACGGTAGCATTGCAAGAAAGCCCCTCCCTCGAGACGCTCTCGTTGTGGCTGAGCACCTTCGTCCCGACTCGGCTTCTGGACTTGAGGCAGAATCTCCAGCACGTACCCGTCCGTCCATGAAACATAAATGCATTGATGATTTAATTTGCGACAAATGTAATATTTATGAACATTCTGTGATAATTCAATGATATGCATGTATACAAGGTCTTGCTCGAGCCTCAGCCGGCATGCCGAGGCATCGGCCAGTTTTCCGGGGAGAGGCGTGACTGAGTGGCCCTAACCGGATCGGGTTCGGGCACATCGCCGGCATATCTTCCTATGGAATTTAAGCTTGCGACGATCGACGCGGATTGGGATACTCGTCCGCAGAACATTTTTCCTCGCGAACGTGCGAGGCGTGCCCGACCTTCGCCTGTGAGCTTATCGAAGTAGGAATGGTCGCGTTGATGAATCGAGCGATCGGAACGGCATCGTGATCGATTCCGTCGAGTCCACCCGGGACGACTCCGGCATACGATGCTGCCCCCTCTGTGCGCACCGAACCGAGCCATACGTCGAGGACCGACGACGAGCTTACTTCCAATGCCTGCGCTGTGCTCTGGTGTTTGCCGACCCGGCGAGCCAGTTGGAGGCAGCGGAGGAGAAGGCGGAGTACGACCGGCACCAGAATGACCCGGCGGATTGGCGGTATCGACGTTTTCTCAATCGCCTCGCCGGGCCGCTCCTGAGTCGCTTGAGTCCGGGGATGCAGGGGTTGGATTATGGATGTGGGCCGGGGCCTACCCTCTCGGTGATGTTGGAAGAAGCCGGGATGTCGATGGCGGTCTTTGATCCTTTCTATCGACCGAGAACCGACGTGCTGAATCGTACGTATGATTTTGTGACCTGTACCGAGGTGGTCGAGCATTTCTCCAATCCTGCGCAAGACTGGGGACGGTTGACCGCGTTGCTGCATCCCGGGAGTTGGCTGGGGATCATGACCAAGCTCGTCATCAACCGGGAGCGATTCGCCACCTGGCATTATAAGGATGACCCCACCCACGTCAGCTTCTACAGTCCCGAGACCTTCGCTTGGTTGGGGACACAATTCGGATTGACCGTCGAACGGGTCGATCAGGACGTGCTCATGCTGCGAAAAATGATCGGTTTTCGAAGCGCCTGAGGGGCGAACTTCCCGACTTTAGGGGAGAGTTCGTTCCGTCGCGTCGACCAGCAACTGAGTGATCGTCGAGAACGGCATTGGCTCCGTGCTCTCGGAGCATTCCTACCCTGCCCTGCGTTTTACTTTCACGGCGACCGCATCACGGAGCTCGTCGGAATTTCGATCCGCGCCCGGTTCACCTCGCGGTACGCTCCTCAAGGAAGGGCCGGATTTCCTCGGGGAGTTCCCGTCGGCTCAACGCGGTGAGTCCCTACTGTGGAGAGCAACCACAAGTCCGTCCTCATCAGTCAGGCGGTCGTCTGGCCAACCCGTTGGAAGACCGCTCGAAAACGTAATATCAGGCATCCAGTCGGCCAATTGCCGGGAAAAAATGACTTGTGAATGGGGGCGATTACGCTTAACCTTACATGGTGGCTCGTTCTGGGGGTTCGGGAATTCGCGTTTTGGACTGTCGCGTTGGACAACCCGTCGTTTGAGTCCTAGCTTTGCTTGGGACGGTCCTCACTTGAGATAAGTATCGCTCTCTGACGAGGGATGCCGATGATCGACGAACGAAACCGCCGCCGGGCCTCTTTCCAAGAGGTAACGTCCATTCAGTTGGCGGACGGCCAACAGTGGTGGCTCCCTCATGTGGCGATTAACTCGGGCGATCCCCTTCTGTTCTCGCTCCATAAGGCCGTAATTTCCGCCGACAATGACCGCGAGCGGCTTCGCGATGAGCTCGCCTTGACGATGGTGCTGCTGTCGCGTAACTACGATTTGAGCCCGGAAGTCTATCCAGAAATTCTCGGGTTCCGTCCCGGTGATCCTGCGCGGGACGAATTGCAGACCGTAATCCGCCGCCTTGTCGGCGCCACCCCGACACCGGCTCCTCGTCCGGAACTGATTCCAAACTTCGATCGGAAACCACGTCCGGTGGGTCGTTGGGGCCTGTCCGCCGCCTCCGAATCCTTGAAGCGGGTTCGTTCGCGTTGGTCGCTTCGGTCGCAGTGAGCGGACTCAGGTCGAAACTGTCCGTTGCGATCTCGACATCGTACGATCCGCCCTCCGATCGGAACTCACCGCCTCATTTTTCTCAAACGAGGCTTCTACCGGAGGGAGGTCGGCGTTTTCGAACGAAGGGCAACCCTCTCTTTAACCCACCCTTCGCTCAAACACGATCCGGCGTGAAGACGCATTCCACGGAAGCTTTTGACCACTCGCGGTCAAGGCTGATGGCTTCGGAGTTCGATCTGCGACTATCCCGGCGGGAGCGGGTTGGCTAAGTTGGTATCAAGGCGCCCTTGCTCCAACCGCGAATGCCAGCGCCCGGGCGACGGACCCCGGGCACGATCCGAAGGCGAGACAGGGGCGGCCCAAGGCGGCCCTTATCGATGAATGACGTGACTCGGATACTCGCGGCGATCGAGCGGGGAGAACCGCAAGCATCCGATCAGCTTATGCCCCTGGTGTACGACGAGCTCCGCAAGCTGGCGGCCCAGAAGCTGGCGCAGGAACGGCCGGGGCAGACGCTTCAGGCGACCGCCTTGGTTCACGAGGCCTATCTTCGCCTGGTCGACCGGGAGTTGCTCGTTCGCTGGGATGGACGCGGCCACTTCTTCGCTGCGGCCGCCGAGGCCATGCGCCGAATTCTCGTTGATAGCGCCCGGCGCAAGCGGACCGAGAAGCATGGCGGACGCATCGACGTCTTGGGGATCGACGGCCTGGACGTGACCGCCAAAGCCCCTTCCGACGACCTGCTCGCCCTGAATGAGGCGCTCTCAAAGCTCGAGGCCGAGGAGCCCGACAAGGCCGAGCTGGTCAAACTCCGCTACTTTGCCGGGCTGTCGGTGGCCGATACCGCCGAGCTCCTCGGCATTTCTCGGGCCACGGCGGACCGGCACTGGCATTATGCCAAAACCTGGCTGTTCTGCGAGTTGCGGCATCCAATCGATGAGCGGGATCGATCGAGTGGGCCGCTGAATTGAGGAGGCGTGCCTGCTCTCCTCCGCGCTGCGCAGGCACGCATCGCGGGGGGCTCGTGACAACCGAGGGATCCGCACATGGGGCCGATCAAAAACCTCGATGAAATCTTCTGCGACGCCTTGCAGATTGCGGATCCGAGGGCACGAACGGCGTACCTCGACGACGCCTGTGGTCGGGACACCGAACGGCGCCTGCGGGTCGAGCGGCTGCTCGCGGCCGAGTCGCTCGTCGACCGCCGGTTCCTCGAAACGCCGGCCGTCTTGGCGAACTTCGCCCAACATCTGGCAATGGGTGTCGAGGGCCCGGGCTCCGTCATCGGCCCGTACCGGCTGCTCGAGCAGATTGGCGAAGGGGGGATGGGGACGATCTACCTGGCCGAGCAGTCCCAGCCGCTCCGGCGCCGCGTGGCCCTCAAGATTATCAAGCCAGGGATGGATAGCCGCCAGGTCATCGTCCGATTCGAGGCGGAGCGCCAAGCGTTGGCGATGATGGACCACCCCAATATCGCCCGGGTCCACGACGGCGGTACCACCGACTCAGGCCGCCCTTACTTTGCCATGGAACTCGTCCAGGGCATTCCCATCACCGACTATTGCGATAAGCACCGGCTCTCGATCCGCGAGCGGCTCGATCTCTTCATCCGGGTCTGTCGGGCGGTGCAGCATGCCCACCAGAAGGGGATCATTCACCGTGACCTCAAGCCGTCGAACGTTCTGGTCACTCGGATCGACAACGTCGCGGTGCCCAAAGTCATCGACTTCGGGATCGCCAAGGCCACCGGACCAGCGCTGACCGACAAGACGCTTGTCACCGGTTTCACACAACTGGTCGGAACTCCTCTGTACATGAGTCCGGAACAGGTGGAGTTCTCAGGGATCGATATCGACACGCGGAGCGACATCTACGCCTTGGGAGTCCTGCTCTACGAACTGCTGACCGGCACGACTCCGATCGACCGGGACACACTTGGCAAGGCCCCCTACGATGAAGTTCGCCGGCTCGTTCGCGAACACGAGCCGCCTTCGCCCAGCACGCGGCTGGTCACGCCGTCGACCACACTCCTGGCGGTCTCGGCCAACCGTCAGGCCGACCCGCGAAAGCTCGGCCAGACCGTCCGAGGTGAGCTCGACTGGATCGTGATGAAGGCGTTAGAGAAGGACCGCCGCCGCCGCTACGAAACCGTCGGCGCCTTTGCGGCCGACATGGAACGTTACCTCACCGACCAACCGATCGAAGCGTCCCCCCCCTCAACCTGGTACTGGTTCACCAAATACGCCCGACGCAATCGAGCGGCCCTGACCACGACCGCGCTCGTGGCCCTCGCTCTGATTGCAGGGACGGCTGTCAGCACCTGGCAGGCGATTCGGGCGACCCGGGCCGAGAAACGGACGGCGGCCGCACTGGCAGTGGCGGAGAGGCAACGGAGCCTTGCTCATCGTCATCTGTATACATCTCAGCTTCGCCAGGCGGCGGAGGCGCTCAATCGGGGCCAGGTCGAGCGGGTCCAGGAGATCCTCAACTCGCTTCGACCCCAAGACGGCGCCACCGACTCCCGTGGCTTTGCCTGGCACTACCTCTGGCGGCTCGCCCGACGCGAGATCGAACTTTACGACGGGCATGAAGGCTATGCCTCTGCACTCGTTCTCTCGCCCGACGGCCGCGTCTTCGCTGCGGGTTATAGTGATGGAACGATCATGCTTCGGGACGTGGCGACCGGGCGAATTCGGTTGCGGCTGAAGGGGCACGAGCATGAAATCAGCATGCTTGCATTTTCAGGAAATGGGAGTCTGCTTGGCTCGACCGCTCAAAATCCCACGATGGGCTTGCGGCAACGGAAGGTCTTGGTTTGGGACGTCGCAACGGGCAAGCCGCTCGCCAAGTTAGAGTCGACTGAAGCGAGGAGTCTCTTGAATCTCGCGTTCTCCCGCTCCGGTCGTCGACTCATCACCGGCTGGGTCAAAGCCTGGGGCGAGCCAATCCATTTTGAGCTCTTCGACCTCTTCACGAAATCAGGCCGGCCGCTCCTCATCCGAAGCCAGATCGTCCGGTGGGAGGATGACAACCACTTTCTGGAAGGCCCGTACCTCGCCGCTCGGCCGCTTGACGGACCGTTGACCGTCTTCGATACCGAGACACTCAAACCGCTCTGGTCGACCGCGGATCGCCATCGAGAGTTCGCCTGGCCAAGTTTCTCGGCCGGCGGCCAATGGCTGGAAGCCGAGGATGGCCGCGACGCGGTCATCTGGGAGGCTGCGACCGGCCGTGAACGGACCCGCGTCCCCATCGCACGACCGTCTCAGGCCGTCGGACATATTTTGGTGAGTCCCGACGGGAGAACGCTTCTCATCGAGCACATCCCCCTGCGGATTTCGTTGTTCGATCTGGCCGCCGTTGGATCGAACCGGGAGCGAGACCTTGCTCTGAGAGACCCGGCGCACCACCTGCTGAAGCAAGCGGCCTTCTCTCCGGACGGGACAAGGGTTGCCATCAATACGAAACATGATGGGGGTGGTCAGGGGCCGGTGACGGTTTGGAACACGGCCACCGGTCATCTCCTGGGGACCTATCCAGGGCAGCGACTCTTCAATGCGAGAATCTCGTTCTCTCCCGATAGCCGATCGCTCCTCCTGAACGGCGACAGCGGCATCCAGCGCTGGTGGCTCGAGCGGCCCAAAAACAGTTCATCGAAGTCGCTGGCCGGGCACACGGACGAGGCTTGGGCCGCAGTGTTCTCCCCGCGCGATAACATGCTGGCCACCGGAAGCGACGACACGGATGACGATTGGACGATCCGGCTCTGGGACACGGCCACCGGTCAACTCCAACTCGGCTGGAACGGTGGAGAGGGGACCGTATCATCGCTGGCATTCGCGCCTGACGGCGCGACCTTGGCTTCCACGCATCTCGATGAGTCCGGCGACATCCGGCTTTGGGAGACCGCCAAGGGCCGATTGCGGCAGACCCTCAAGGGCCATTCCTCGAAGGTTCGTACCGTGGCATTTCGTGCTCAGAGCAAGATGTTGGCCTCCGGCGGAGACGACGCTACGGTCCGACTGTGGTCGGGCGCGAATGGTCAACTTCTGATGACGCTGAAAGGGCACACGGATAAAGTGCGCCAGGTCGTTTTCAGCCCGGACGGAAATACCCTTGCCTCGGCGAGTAATGACGGCACGGTGCGGCTCTGGGAGGTGACGACCGGGAAAATCAAGCGTGTCCTGCGCAATCCGATCGAGGTCACCGCGGTCGACTTTGCGCCGGACGGGGCTATGCTGGTCGCGACGGACGAGTTAGGGACAATCCTCTGCTGGGAGGCCCGGACCGGCTCGATCATCCGGCGCCTCCACAGTGGGGATCGGTCCCCACGCAGTTTGGCGTTCTCCCCCGACGGCCGCGTCCTGGCCACGGCCGGAGAGGCGGGGAGCATTCGCCTTTGGGATCCACTGACGGGACAAGATTTACTCAGCCTCGAGGGACACAACGCACCGACCAACGCCCTGGCGTTTTCCCACGACGGCCGGACGCTCGCCTCATGCAGTTACGACGGCGCGGTGAGGCTCTGGCGCTCGAAGGAATGAGTGCGGAAAACCTCGCCCAGGCAGCGGGTCCTGGTTTATGACTCATGGGGGGAATGGAGTGGAGTCGAACGTATCGCCCCTGAGCCCGCACCTCTCTCGACGTGCTCCATTTCCATGCAACGACAGGCCACTCCCAAGGTTACGTCCTGGCTTGGCCCTCGATGATCGCGGGATGGGGCGAAGCGTGTTGGAAGTTAGAAAAAAGAATCGTCTCAGTGAGGCGCGCAATCCCCTTTTCTCGCATGGTAGAGCAGGGTGAATCGGGCTCGATGATGAGTTCGGACCAGTTCCGCGAATTCGTCGATTCCGATGGCGGTACGACTGACGTCGGCGACGAATTCAACGATTTTGGGGCCAGAGGGGCGCCGACGCCCCTCTGGATTTCCCCCTCAGCAGGTGAAATGGCAGTCAAGCAGACGGACACGGTAAACCTTGGGTTTCTGATGGACCGCCGCGGCCTTGCATGGTGAGTCAACAACCTGGGTTTCTGCATTCATGGGTTGGGTACAACCCGTGGCATCCAAGGTCGCGTCCATTTTAATTTCAAATTGAGATCACGTATGGATCTTTACCCAGGGGATACCGCCTTGGTCTTGATCTGTTCGCACGCAGCCTCGGCCTGCTTGCGGACCTCGGCGCTCGGATCCTCGCGCAACCGCTCCAGGGCGGGAATCGCGTCCTTGGCCTTCTGGCCGGCGAGTCCCAAGAATTTGATCGCCAGCAATCGCACGGCATCCTGATCGTGTCCAAGTTGCTCGACGAGTTCCGGGAGCGACCGCGGATCCGGCCCCGTTCGCTCGAACGGGCGGAGCAAGCGCTCGGCAGACCGGGAACTCTCTTTGTTTCCGGCAAGTAGGATGATGTCGGGGAGGAAGATCACCCCTTGGACCCCTTGTCGTTGAATCGCCTTCGAGGCGGCCCGTCGCACTTCGGTCGTATCGTCCCGGAGCGCTTTGGCGAGATGAGGTCGGATCAGCCCCGGGTCGAGTTCCAAACTCCCCAACGTCAGCACGGTTGCTTCCCGGACCTCGATCTGCTCGTCGCCCAGCAGTACTATCAGGCGACTCAGCGCGGGTTGCGCCGACTGTCCCAACCCGCCCAAGGTTCGTACGGCGATCGTCCGGAGTCGTGGCGTCGAATCGTCGAGCAAAGCCGTGAGTGCGGGAACCGCTTCTGCGGCGGCCTGGCCGTGACTACCGATCAGTTCCGCGGCAGCGAACCGTACCTCAGGGTCGGGACTGGCCAGCTTGCCGATGACGGTAGGCAATGCTTTGCGACCGATCGGGCCCAGGCCTCGAATGAGCTCGATCGCTTGTCGCTGCACCCGCGTGTTGGTGTCATTGAGCAGGCCCGTGAGATCCCCAAGCAGGAGTTCGTCGCGCGGAGCGGTCTGGGCGAGGATGACGATCGCCTGGAGTCGAATCTCCGCGGCGGGATTGGGGAGCAGGGCGCGCACGGCTGGTACGGCCTCCTTCGCTCGTGGCCCGAGGCCACGGATGGCGGCAAGGAATGCGGATTGGACCTCAAGGTCGGGGTCATCCAGCCCAGCGACCAGCTTGGGCACCGTACCTGGAGCCAACGGCCGGATCTGTCCGAGAGCCAGGGCTGCGGCGCGACGGATTCGGGGGTCAGACGCTTCGACCGACGGCAATAGCAACGCAACGACGGGCGGCCCGAGTTGGGCCAATGCCTCCGCGATCTGATCGATCCGGCTCTTCTTATGATGGAGTGCCCTGATGAGTCGGGGGACTGCGTCCAGGCCGACCTTGCGAAGCAAGAACGCCGCGTGACGCGACACACCGTCCTGCTCCGCCGTCAAGAGCGTCTCGAGTTCCGGCGCCATGCGTGCGAGTAACTCCCGTCGCGTGACGAGACAATTGACTGCGGCCAGCCGGACCTGATCGTCCGGGTGTCGAAGGTTCTCACCGAGAATCGGCAGCAAGGTCTCATCGGACAACTTGGATCTCGCCAACGTTCGCAAGGCGGCCGCCCGGACCTCAGGGACTTCATCATGCGTGCGTTTGAGGATCGCTTGTTGCGCGGGTTCATGCAACGTCGACAACGGTCCCAGGCTTTCGACGGCTCGCGCACGAACCAAGGGGTCTTGATGCGAGGACGCGGCGATCAATGGCTCGAGGGCGACCGAACCAATTCGACCGAGAGCGACGGACGCCTCTTGGCGAATTCGTTCATTCTTGGCTCCGAGCAACGGGAGCAAGTCCGGAACGGCGGCAGCCGCGTCGGGCCCGATTCGTCCCAGGCCCATGACGACCTCGGCCCGCACACTTTCCTTGCGCTCGTTCAGCAAGCTGCGTAGACCTTCGACGGCCGGTTTGCCAACGGCCGCGAGCGCCAGGGCGGAACGATAGTCCTGGTGCGACTCCTCTTTTCCCTGGCCGCCATAGTTTGTCCGCAGGGTATGAACGAGTGCGGGCACGGCCGAGGCTGCGTCGGGTCCTAACGCGGTGACGGCATCGAGCACCGCGAGCCGCACCTGGCCGTCTTTTTCGTTCATCAGGCGATCGATCAAGACGGGCAACGCCTTCTGCTGCACGCCCTTGGCGGCCAACCGAATTTGATGGGCCGCGTTCCGGCGCACCTCGACATTCTCCGCCTGGAGCGTTTCGATCGCGGCGTCAACGTCAACAGGAGTGGCCCCCTCTTGGGCCGTCCCCGGTGTGGCCAGTGGTCCGCAGACGGCAACGACCAGGAGTGTCCAACCGAGACCTCGGATCCGCACGACGGTGCTCCTTAATAATGCTGATTCCAAGGTTTTCAGAATCGAGTGTTTGTGCAGAAGTCGTCACGCGGATTGGCTGATTCGATTCACGGTCCGCGATACCTCGAGAACGGGCCCGCTTTGGACACGATGCCCTCAACGTAACCACCCGTCATGCCAGAAGGCCGGGCAGCGGCTCGGTGCTGTCGCCGAAGCGATCGACCGGGACGCGGGCCTGTTGCAACATGGCGAGCAGCAGGTTGGACATCGGTGTCTCCGGCCGACACTTGAGGTGCTGGCCCGATCGCAGGGTGCCTCCCCCCTTCCCCAGCAGAATGACCGGCAGGTTGACATGGTCGTGACGGTCACCGTCGCTGATGCCACTGCCGTAGAGGACCAACGAGTTGTCGAGCAAGGTCGTACCTCCTGCTTCTTCGACGGTCATCATTTTTTCAATCATGTAGGCCAAGATCGAGATGTGATATCGGTCGATCTCACGGAGCTTGCGGTTCTTCTCGGCTTCGTTCGCGTGGTGGGAAAGCTCGTGGTGCCCGTCGGTGAAACCGAGCCAGGGATAATTCCGGTCGGTCGCTTCCTTGGTGACCATGAAGGTGGAGGCGCGGGTGCTGTCGGTCTGGAAGGCCAGGACCATCAGGTCGCACATCAGCCGCAGGTGTTCGTCGAAGTCTTCCGGAATGCCCTCGGGGCGCGGAATCTCGGATCCGGAAAGCTCCATCGCCAAGGCGCCATGCTGAATCCGTCGTTCGACTTCCCGCACGCCCGTGAGGTACTGATCAAGCTTGCGCTGATCGGTCGCCGCGACCCGATTGCGAATCCGATTGGCATCGTCGAGCACATAGTCGAGCATGCTTTTACGGTAAAAATCACGGTCGGCCACCGTGGCTCGGGTCAGGCCGCGGCTCCCTTTGGTGAACAGGCGATCGAAAACCACCTTGGGATTCATCTCGTACGGGGCGGGCGAGGTCGGGGTGCGCCAAGAGATGTGCGTTTTATAGGTCCCGCTGTAGCCGAACGCGTTTCCGGAGCGGGCGGACTCGCAGCCCAACTCGAGGCTGGGAAATCGGGTCTCATTCCCGACGTGTCGCGCATAGAGCTGATCGGCGGAAATATCGACGCGAACGGCGTCTTGGGTTCGATAGGCCTGCGCCCCGGTCAGGAAGCTCGCGGCCCCTTGGCCGTGGCCGCATCCGTCGAGATCGCCGTTGGTGAGCGCGGTATTGTGGGTCAGACCATGAAAGCAGTTCAGCGACTCGCGGGCGAACGCAAGCGGCCGGAGCGTTTCGGGCAGATCCACCAGCGCTCCGTCGTGCTCCGGGAACCAGGTTGGCAGGTGCACGCCATTGGGAACGTACCAGTAGCACATTCTGACCGGCGGCTTGGACGACCCGGTGGCCGCTTGACCGACGGAGGCGAGACTTTCCATCCACGGAAGTGCGAGAGCGGCTCCCATTCCGCGGAGCATCGTTCGTCGGTTCACCTGAATGGCCATGTCAGCTTTCCCCTCAATGAGCAGAGAAACGTGGGCGATTCCGGACACCTGAATCGAGGTTGCACCGGGTCAGAAGCATCAAACTAAGCTTATTTCATAGCGCCACGATACTGAAAGGCCTGACTCTCCACGATCCCGAAGAGAATGGTCCGAATCCGGTAGTCATCGGCGGCGAGTTGTTTGCGGATCTCTTCAAGCGTGCAGTAGTCGTAAACTTCCAAGCCTCGTCCCAGTCCGTAGGTCATCATGTTTTTGATCAGGGTCCGTGAAAACTTCTTGGTGGCCGAGGCCCCCAGGAGTTGTTTCAGCTCCTGAACGTCGGCAAACTTGCGTGCTCCGAGCAGTTCTCCGGAGGGATCGATCGGGAATTGGCCATCCTTGGTTCGCCACCGCCCGACCGCATCATAGTTTTCCAGAGCAAAGCCCAACGGATCCATCTGTTGATGGCACGAGGCGCATTTCGGGTCGGCTCGATGCACCTGCATCCGTTCCCGCAGCGTCCCCACGTCCGCGGCCGCTTGACTATCATCCAGCTTGGGGACCTCGGGCGGTGGCGGAGGGGGCGGCGTTCCGAGCACCTGTTGTAAGATCCACTGCCCTCGTTTCACCGGAGAGGTTCGGTTCGGGTTGGAAGTCAACGTGAGGACACTCGCCTGCGTCAACACGCCACCGCGGCGGCGATCGGTCAGCGCCACCTGGCGAAACTCGTTCCCCGTGACACCGGCGATCCCGTAGTGGCGGGCCAACGTCTCGTTGAGAAAGGTGTAATCGGAGTCCAGCAACTCGAGGACGCTCCGATTGTTTCGGAGGATGTAGGCGAAGTACTGCTCCGTCTCTTGGCCCATTGCGGTCCGCAGCGTGTCGTCAAAGTCGGGGAAGAGGTCTTTGTCCGGGGCCACCCCCCCGAGCCTGCGGAGCTGCAACCATTGGCCGGCGAAGTTCTCCACCAGCTGGTCGGACTTGGCGTCATCCAGCATGCGGACGACCTGGCGGCGGAGATTGGTCCTGAGCGTGCCCTCGCGTGCTTCGCGAAACAAGGCGTCGTCAGGCATGCTGCTCCAGAGAAAGAAGGAGAGCCGGCTCGCCAATTCGAACTCGGTCAGCGGACGGTCGGCCAGCGTTTTTTCGGGTTCGACGAGGAAGAGGAACTGGGGGGACGCGAGGACCGTCGTCAGCGCGATCTGGACCCCACGTTCGTAGCTTTCACCACGGTCATGGGCCAGTCGATAGATTTGCAGGATTCGGTCCACCTCGTCCGGCTGCACCGGCCGTCTGTACGCCCGTTCGGTGAACCGTGCGATCACTTGGCGGGCACAATCGAGCCGCGATTGATCGCCGTACCCAGGTGTGCAAAACAGAATTTTCCGATGGGATTCGGGAAGTCGTTCGGTGTCGAGCGGCACGGGGCCACGCACGACCATCGAGTCCACGTGCAGGCCACGGTCCCCCGCGTAGCGCTGGTCTCCGCTTACATTGGCCGTGACGACTTTTGGTTTGACGACATTGGCACTCTCGGCCTGACCGGGGGCGAGCGCGACGTGGACCTGGCTGTCCCCCTCCGCGACCTTGAGCCAGTAGCGATAGACCACCGTCTCGTCCTGGACCCGCACGGCATCCACGGTCCGGCGGTCCTTGCCAAAGCCGATCACCAACCGAGGCGGGGGCACAGATTCGGCGATCCCCACCCGCACCAGGCTGAATTCGGCCAGGTAATGGCCTGGCTTCAAAGTGTGTTTGAACTCAACCGCCGCGTTCGGCGGGAGCGGATAGGTCTTTAAGCCGATCAACTCGATGGGCGGGAATTTGTCGGCCTCGGGCAGGACGATCGCCTTGTCCAAAGCCAGCTCGGCAGCGTCGAGATACTTCTCGACATGAACCGGTGAGATGTTGAGCGCAGAGCCCACGTTGTCGAAGCCGAACCCGATATCGTCCGGGGGAAAGTCGTCGGCAAGGTGAAGTTCGAGTCCGAGCAAATCGCGGATCGTATTATTATACTCTTGCCGGTTGAGCCGGCGAATTACGACCGGTGCCACACTTTCCTGCGGACCGCATTGGGCGGCCAGGTAGTCGTTCTCGATCCACCCGATCAACCCCTCCCACTCTTTCAAAGTCGGTTGAGGCTTGTCCACCGGCGGCATGATGTGCCCTTCGAGCGCATCACGAACACGGAGCCAGGTCTTGCTGTCCTTGACGGCTGCCAACTGGTCGTCGAAGCGATCCAGCGCGATCCCTGCTTCCGGGTTTTCGGTCGAATGGCAGTCGAAGCAATAACGCTCGAGGACCGGCATCACTTGCTTCTGAAACGCGTCCTCCGTCACCGGCTCTTGTGCGGTGGCCGGTGGTGGGGCGATCAGCATCCTGACAGTGAGTGAGAGAACGACCACGATTGTGAAGGCCGTTCCGCCATACGTCATCCACTGGGAATTGAGCGTCTTCATCGTGATGGGTGACTCGTGTCGATGGCGTGTCGCGTCTTCTGCCCAATATCAGCGCTGAAGTTGGCCTGGCTGTTCCCTTTTCGTTCGTACGAACCGCTTTGAATAAGTATTGGACACGGACCCTCCGCTCGCGTCCAGCGGATCTTTTCTGAAAATGAGGTGTCGGTGGGCCGGTTGCCTGATTGGTCGGACGCGACGGCCCCGGCTCGTTCGGCCGGTCGCGTTGAAACATCCTCAAGATCGAGCGGTTAACTTGGCTGCGGGCGGGTTATTCGGTAGAATGAGAGGACTTCGGAAACGCGGCGCGGGGACTTATCACCCGTTTCGTGCGCGTGTCGTGGACTCTTGTGTCCGGGATCCCCCCGCCTCAAAGCCGGATGGGCCTTGGCCCGCAGTTCGGCAATCATCCGACTCGATTTGATTTTTTCGTGAGCGATTCCGGTCGAAGGCGTTGCGTCTTCGACCGTTTGTGTTGTGTGGGCCTGTCGGTTGCAGGTCTCGTTCGTTTTACCAACGCACGTCTCCCCTGGTAGGGATCAAGGTGGTCGAGGATCATGAAAGCTGGCATCGTCGGTCTGCCCAACGTCGGTAAGAGCACGCTGTTCAACGCTCTCACAAGCTCCAAGGCCGCGCAGAGCGCCAATTATCCGTTCTGTACGATCGAACCGAATGAGGGGATCGTGAGTGTCCCCGATGACCGACTGAGGCGGATCAGTACCTACATCGTTCCCAAAAAGCTCGTGCCCACCGCGCTCAAGCTGGTGGATATCGCCGGGATCGTCAAGGGAGCCAGTGAAGGGCTCGGCCTCGGCAACAAATTCCTCAGCCACATTCGCGAAGTCGACGCCATCCTCCAGGTGGTCCGCTGCTTCGAGGATCCCGACGTCGTCCATGTCGCCGGCACGGTGAACCCGGTCTCGGACATCGAGACCATCGAAATCGAGCTGATGCTGGCCGACATCCAGACCTTGGACAACGCCCTGCCCCGGGCCGAACGGACCGCCAAGGGGGGGGATAAGGAGGCCAAGCAGCGGGTCGACGTGATCCGCAAGTGCCTCGACCACCTCGCCACCGACGAGCCGCTCCGCAAGCTCATCCTCGACGAGTCCGACGCCAAGGCGATCTCAAGCTACGGCCTGATGACCGCCAAGCCGGTCCTCTATGTCGCCAACGTCGATGAAAGTGACCTCGAAGGACAAGGTCCGCTCGTCCAGCAGGTCCGCGAGTTTGCCGCCAAGACAGGCGCGTCCGTCGTCCCCGTCTGTGCGAAGCTCGAGGCCGAGATCGCCGAACTCGACGAGGCGGACCGCGCCGAGATGCTGGCGTCGTCGGGCCTCCAGCAGCCGGCGCTCGCGACCCTCACCCGCGAGGCTTACCGGGTGCTCGGCCTCCACAGCTACTTCACCGCCGGTGAGAAAGAAGTGCGTGCCTGGACGATCCCGATCGCCGCGACCGCGCCCCAAGCCGCCGGGGTGATCCACACCGACTTCGAGAAGGGTTTCATTCGCGCGGAGGTGTATTCCCTGAACGACCTCGAAACCTACCGCAGCGAGAAAGATATCCGCCAGGCCGGTCGACTTCGCGTCGAAGGCAAGAACTATGTCATGCAAGACGGCGACATCTGCCACTTCTTGTTCAGCAACTGAGCGGCTTCGTGCATCGACCGCCGCCAGTCTCGCCCATCGTCCAATCCCCAGACTCTCCCGACCTTCGCATGCCGAGGGGAACCTGCTTTACCAGGTTCCTCTCGGTTTTGGTTAGGTCGGCAAGGTCGAACGGCACGAACCTCGAAAGCATCACCCCAAGGGCTCCACGCCGAGTCACGGAATAATCTTCTCGTTCCGAAGCCGAGCGAAGAGGTCGAGGAAAGTGGTGTCGCTCCTCTGGTACTCCAGGAAGCCAAGGACCCGGCTTTTGGACATGTCCGAGAACGTCTCGAAGGTGCGGCCGAGATCGGCGTCGGTATGCCACCAAGGAGCAAGCTCATCCACCTTATGGGGGCGGAGTCCATGCTTCTGGACAATCGCATCCCAGATCGGCCCGGCGTCGCGCATCTGCGTTTGGAGGGGAGTGGCTTGCCCCGGATAGGGGGCAACCTCGAGTCCGAATGCGTTCGCCAGGCGTTCCCACATCCAATCCCAGCGGAACACGTCGCCGTTCGCGATATTGAAGGCCTGGTTCTGGGCCGCGGGAGTCGTCGCCGCCCACGCCAATTGCCTCGCGAGGATTCGGGCATCGACCACTTCCGAAAGGCCATGGTACTGCTCGGGAGAGCCGGGGAAGACGAAGGGACGTCCCGTCTCCCTGCAAATGCTGGCGTAAACCGCCAGGGTGACACCCATATTCATCGAGTTGCCCAACGCATAGCCGATGATTGTGGGGGGCCGATGCACGCTCCAGGAAAAGCCCATCTGCCGCGCCTGCTCGAAGAGAATATCTTCCTGGGTGTAGTAGAAGTTCAGCCCCGGCTTGCGTGGCTGCTCCTCGCGGAAGGGAGTTGTCACGTCGTAGTTGCCAGCCTCCTCGAACGAGCCGAAGTAGTTCTTGCCGCCCGTGACGAGTGCGACGTGCTGAAGCGCATGATCGTCGCGAACTGCGCCCAGCAGGTTCCTCACCATCGCCCCGTTCACCGTGCAATTCTCGGCCTCCGTCGCTTGACGGAGCCACGTCGTAATGAAAACATAGTTTGGATTGATATTGGCGAGTGCCGATCGTAACGACTCCGGCTCGCGCAGGTCGGCCGCGAGCGGTGTCACCCCTGCCAGTTCTCTGGGTGGCTTGCGAGCCAGGCCGAAGACTTCCCAGCCCAGGGAAACGAGATGGGCGCTCAGGTTGCCGCCGACGATTCCGCTTGCGCCCGCAACGAGTGCTCGGGGGGCCATGGCGTTGTCCTCTGTTTTTAAGCGATATGTTCAATCAAACAATTTGGAAATCGTCCCTGAGAATTCGCCACGTACGACTTGAGGCCTCACCAACCTTTCCGGCTCAGGGGCTCAACGAACTCTAGATCCTTGTCACCAGTCGATCAAGTAGGTACGATTTTGAGACGTAGTCACTGAAAGGTGCCCATAACGATGCCCCATCGAAACCTGATTGTCCTCGACGAGGAATGCGCGCAGCGCCGAATTCTGGAGTTGTTCAGCGTCAAGTGGACGACCATGGTGCTCCACTCGCTCCACCAGAACGGCGGCACATGTCGGACCGGTGTGCTCGCGCGGAGCCTCCCCGGCTGTTCCAAGAAGATGCTGACTCAGACGTTGCGAGAGATGGAGCGGGACGGCCTGATTGACCGCAAGGTCTATCCGGTGGTCCCGCCGATGGTGGAATACTCGCTAAACTCCCTGGGCAAACGATTCATCGAACCGCTGGAACTGCTCTATGCCTGGGCGTCTCAAAATAGCGAGGCGTTGCAAAAGTTGACGAAGCGGCGCAAGAAACGGACCTCCACGGCCGATGCCGAGGAAGGTCCATCCTGATCGGACGCAAGCGATGGTGACGGTCAGGCGGACCGGAAGGTCTCCGCCAGGGCGGCGACGACCCGGTCATGCAGCGGGCCGTTGGTGGCCACGATGCCTCGGTTTCCCGCCAGTTCGCGGCCCAAGGTAAAGTCAAGCGGTCGGCCGTCCAGGTCGGTGATCGTGCCGCCCGCCTCCGCGAGAATTAGCGCTCCGCTGGCGTGGTCCCAGATTTTCTCGCGGTAGTCCGCCTTTGTGGGTAAGCGGAGATAGATATCGGCGTCGCCTCGGGCTACGACCGCGTACTTGGCCTGGCTGTCCAGACGCACGGGCGCGGTGGTGATTCCGAGCCGGTCTGCGACCGTGGCCGACCAGTCGTGGGCGCTATGGCCCGACTCGACCGACTCGCAGAACCGCACGAGCCCCCAATCGTCCCGCTCGCTCACCCGAATCGGCGTGGGGGACCAAGGTCCGTCGAGTGGAGACAATTCGGCTCCCTGGCCGCGGACTGCGACCAGGAGTGATCCCGTCCCCGCGGATCCATCCTGGTCGGGCGCGGGGAGGTTCGGACAGGCCATCGCGGCCACCTCGATTCGCCCGCCGACGATCAAGGCGAGGGCGACGGCATACTGCTCGCCCCTGAGAAATCCCTTGGTTCCATCGATCGGGTCGAGGGTCCAAAATCGCTCGGAACCGCCGCCCTGGGCCCCTCCCCGGTCAATCCAGCGACAGACCGATTCCTGATCGACGCCGGCCCGGAGTTCGGTCACGAACCGGAGGACCTTGGAGAGCGATTCGGCATGCGCGGGTTGCCGGAGTTCTCGGGAATCCTCCTCGGCAACGACCGGGTCCTCCGGAAATGCTTCCTCCAAGGCCCGGCAAACCAGGGCCTGGCTGCCGAAGTCGGCCACGGTGACGGGACTCCGGTCTTTCTTGTCCATCGCCTGGAGGTTGACACCCCGCTGGACGGCCCGGCAGAGAGTTGCAGCGTCCCGCACCGCCTGAATGGCGACGGCACGTTCTCTCTCGAAGGCAAGGCCCGAGGTGGTGTTCAACATTTCGACTTGACTCCCTTCCCTGAATTAATTCCGCTCACCACGGCGGGCGATCGGCCCCGCACATTTTTTCCCTTGTTTGCCTCGGCCTGTCCATACCCCTTTCGTCTTGAACGGGCCAATCGAAGTGCTCCGCGTTCGAGTGGACCGGACGATTGAGCGTCCCTGATTCAAAAATGGCTCGTTATCATCCACTTGGCCCGCTTGGTTTTTGATACGCTTGCACCAGAGGTGGCAGATCCGGAGTGAGAGTTCGGGCACCCCTTGATGAAGGTCCGCATGTGAGGATATCACTTGTGAATATCATAACGCGGCTGACCGTTTGTCTTGTCCTCTCCGCCGTTTTTGAGAGTATGGCCTTGCCGGCGATTCTCAGGGCCGATGAGCCGCCAATGCCACCCCAAGGTGAGGTTCGACTCGCAAGTGGCCGAGTCGTCGAATACACGATCCACTATGACAGGAACTCGCTGCGGGCCAGCGTGCGGCTTGGGAACGATCTCATCGCTCTTACGAATTCGGGCACGCTTCTGCGTTTCGAACTGCCCACGGTTCGGCTGGTTCGGGAGCGGATCGATGTCGAGGAAGTCACCTGCCTGGGCCATGGTGAGGGCGAGGAAATCCTCGCGGGCCTCGGTGACGGTCGGATTTGTCGCGTCGACGTGGCGACTCTCGAGCTCAAGGACGTGACCAAACTCCCTGCCGCTCCGCGCTGGATGGGTTGGGGGCAAGCGAACGGAAACCGACCGGCAGGCCTGGTGGTCGTGACCGAGCCGACCAAGCCCGTCAAAGGCGGCGGGGGCAGGGAATTGCCCTATTCGATGGTCCATGACCTTGCGACGAAACAGACATTTGCCCTTGAGGAGGTGTTCACGACCTTCCTGCTCGACCGCGCGGGCAGGGTCTGGCTCGGGGCCGACCGAGGCGAGTGGGGCGGCCGGCTCGCTCGGGTCGACCTGGTGAACGGAACGATCAAAGCCATCAAGCCGCCCCCCGCTCGCGACCCCGACTCTGAAGCGAGTTGGGACGGCGTTTACGGGTTCATCGAGCTCTGCGATGGCCAGGTCTGGTCGTTCGGCGGGAGCTCGCACATGGGTTACAACTCGGGGTATATCACGCGTGTCGACGGAGCGAAGCCGCAACCTCTGTACGCCTTCGAGCCTCCCCGTAATCCTGAGGGAGAGCCTGATCCCGGTCGGCCGAGCTTGCCAATCACGCACATCATCGAAGAGGATAACGGTCTACTCGTATTTTCGTACGATGATGTTTTTGGCGTGAAACAAACGTTGAACTCCTGGAGGAGATTCGCCACCCTCGAGCTCCAATACCACTGGGGTCGGCCGGACGCAGTGGGATCTTACCCCTCGGTGATCACGGTTCATCCGCCGAGTCAGGTGGGAGAACCTTATCTCCTGGCCACGGTCGCCGACGGCTACGTGCGTCTGGAGCTGACGAAGTCGACCTCGCTGAGTCTTCCTGGCCAACTCGGCGCTACGGACGTTTGCGCCGTGGAGCATCCCGCGGAAGGGACCCTCGTCTTTGAGGGAGACGACCGACTCCCTCCCTGGACGCTCGGCCCGAAGGGGTGGGAAATCGCTTCGCTCGCACCGCCTTTCGAGATCGACCCGGCCGGCGCTGCCGCGGAGATCGAGAAGGGCACCGAGTCGTGGTACGAGACCCGGATCCTCGTGGGCCCGGACGGGGCGATCTCCACCGTGAGCGGAACCGGCGTGAGCGACGGGACGCGAACCACGGCGCGCCGAGTGGGGGGTAAGAGCTTGCAACTTGGCCGGGAAACGTCATCGCTGGTCCCGTCGGCGTCGTTCCTCACCGCGGACGGTACTCTGTGGAATGCCGGCTCCGACGGGTTAAAGCGTTTCGAGCAGGGTTCGTGGAAAACCGTGGCTCCGTTGTTGGGGGACGAAAGCCCTTCCGGCCTGAATCCGCTCAATACGAACGGTCCGCCCTGGCTGCTCCTCGATTCTTTCGGGAAGTCCCTTTGGCAACTGAAGCCAGGCGTCCCAGGCGACAAGCCGCAACTGACTCGGATCATGATTCGGGAAGGCGAAAAAAGGCTTTCCACCCGCGCCGCGATCGCTGGGCCCAGCGCGGCGCTGCTCCTTGCGACCGACGCGGGTCTGCGGACCTACGACCCCATGACTCAGAGACTCTCGAAGGTCGATTTTGTGGAACCTCCGCAGTCTGTGAACACGCTGATTCGCGATGGTCTCGGTCGGCTCTGGCTGGGGGGCAAGTACGGAGTCGCGATGGTCGAGGCGGGCGGAAAAACCCTCGAAACGTTCGATCGCGTGCCCGGGATCGGGGGGCGTGAAGTTTACGCCCTGGCACCCGACCCGCACCATGAGGACGGGGTCATCGTGGCACTGGGTTCGCGCGGTGCGGCGTTCATTCGGGCCTTGCCAAAGCCCTGACCATGGTGGTCTCCGCGCCAGGGAGGGGTTGCCCCCTCCCTGGTTCCTCCGCGATGATGCGGTCGTCGAGCGCATTGCAATTCC
Organism: Singulisphaera sp. GP187; assembly: GCF_900129635.1. Taxonomy (GTDB): domain Bacteria; phylum Planctomycetota; class Planctomycetia; order Isosphaerales; family Isosphaeraceae; genus Singulisphaera. The sequence goes on from NZ_FSRB01000001.1 coordinate 2,138,642, forward strand.
GTCTTGGCTTCGACCTGCGCCGGCGCGACGAAAAAAAACTCGGGATCGGCCTGCCCCCCCAAAAAAACGGGAAGGAACACCGCGAATCGTCTTGAGCCGGGCGACTCGGGGTCTGGACTCTGGCTCGAATCCGTTGGTCGCGACCTCCGCAATCACCGGCACGGGGAATCGGGCTACGCGACATCCCTTGTCAAGGATTGGACAGACCATGCAATCGAACAACCTCGATACCCAACAGAAAGCCGTCCAGATCAATCTGGATGTCTCGAAATATGGCACGTTCGCCGAGATCGGCGCGGGGCAGGAAGTGGCCCGCTGGTTCTTCCGGGTCGGTGGCGCGGCGGGTACGATCGCCAAGAGCATCTCCGCCTACGATATGACCGTCTCCGACGCGATCTACGGCCCTTGCGGACGCTACGTCAGCCGCCAACGCCTCGAGACGATGCTCGACTGCGAGTTCCGTTCCCTGACCGACCACCTCGGCGCCCGGCGCGGGGAGGGCACGCGTTTCTTTGCCTTCGCGGACACGGTCGCCGCCAAGAGCTATACCCGCAAGGACGATTGGCACGGCTGGATGGGCATCCGGTTCCAGGACAGCCCGGGTTCCGAGCCCTCCCAGATCGTCCTCCACGTCAGCTTGCTCGATCGAGAGGCCGTCTCGCAGCAGGAGGCGATCGGGGTCCTGGGCGTGAACCTGATCCACTCCGCGTTCTATGAAGCCGACTCCCAGGCGATGGTCCGGCAACTCCTTGATGGCCTCTCCGGCGAGCGGCTCGAGGTCGACCTGGTCGAGTTCTCCGGCCCTGCATTCGAACATGTCGATAACCGGCTGATGAGCCTGGAGCTCGTGCATTGCGGCCTCTCGGGCGCGGCGATGTTCACGCCCAGTGGTAAGGTCATCCAGCCCGCCGAGGTCTTTCACAAACGGCCGATTCTTCTCCTCCGCGGCAGTTTCCGACCCGTGACCAATGTCACCGTGGACATGCTTCACAGCGCCCTGGCGCAGTTCGAACAGGAACCGGCCAACCAGGGCGAAGAGATCCTGGTCGTCACCGAGATGACGCTGAACAACCTCCTGCAAGGCGACGCCATCGACAAACGCGACTTCCTCGACCGCGTCGACATCCTCCGCACTCTGGGCCGACCCGTCCTGATCTCCAACTACGGCGAATTCTACCGACTCGCCAACTACCTCCAGCGCCATACCTCCAAGCCGATCGGCCTGGCGATGGGCGTCCCGACCCTCCGCCAGGTCTTCGAAGAGCGCTACTACAACGACCTGGCCGGCGGAATCCTTGAATCGTTCGGCAGGCTGTTCAAGAATGACCTGAAGGTCTACGCCTACCCTGGCCTCGATCCCGAGACCGGAGCGATCGTCACGGCCAACGACCTTCGCGTGGCTCCGAACCTTCAGCATCTCTACAATTTTCTTGTCGAGAACCAGCACGTTCTGCCGCTCCGCGACTTCACCGCCGAGTATCTCAGCATCAATTCCCGCGAGGTCTATCAGCGAATGCGCGATGGGGATCCCAACTGGATTCACGAGGTACCGCCCGGGGTGGCCCTGCTGATCTGTCAGGATCACCTGATGGGGTACGATCCCGCAATGTTCGAGAAGTGACCGGAATCTCCCCCCTTGGTTCCTCTGTCGACGCGACTGAGGAATAGAATTAAAATATATGAATTGTTTAAATTATGATAGGTCGGCCCTCGAGAGGACTTACGAGTTGCGTGCGGAGGCGAAATCTCAGGTCGACTCCTAACCAAGTCGTGGGTTCCGAACTAAAGATTTGGGAGAAACGGAGCGATAATGCCTAGAGTGTGATTGGGTCAACTCTTTCCGCTCAGGGAATCGAGTGGAAAAGAGTCGTTCAGGGCCGCCACAAGCCTGACGAATTGGTGTATGCGAATGCTTTCCCTATTTAGTCGAATCCGCGGCAAACGGCATGAAAACCGCTCCAATCAGGTCCGGATCGCGGTGATCAGCACGCCGAGGTGCGGGAACACCTGGCTGCGGCTCATGCTCAATAATGCCTACCAATTCGATAGACATGACAATGGGGAATTGCACCTTTACAGCCCGTTCGAGACGCCGTGGTCGGCACTTCCCGAGCGCTGCGTGATGATGACGCACTGGCATCGTGTTGAGCCGCTGATCTCGCTGCTCAAGGAGCATGAGTTCGTCGTCGTGACACTGGCGCGTCATCCGCTCGATGTCTTGCTCTCCATCCTTCAGTATGCGCCCTGTGAAGGATCGTTGCGTTGGCTCGAGGGAATGGCCGGGGATGAATGGCCGATCTTTCATGTCAGCCCCCAGAGCGAAGCGTTTCTGGAATATGCAACCAGCCCCCGCGCCCAGGCGTTACTGGCCGTGAGCGCTCAGTGGTGGACGGCTCCTGGGTGTCATCAGATCCGTTACGAAACGCTCGTTGACAACCCATTGCAGACGCTCACCCAACTGGCGAAGAAGCTCGGAGTCGCTCCCAGCGTTCCGTTCGAGGAGTCGGTCGAGGCCAATAAGCTCGACCGGCTGCAATCGACCGAGCGGCAACGGGTGGATGCCCCGGCCCGGCATTTCTGGCAGGGGAAGCCGGGACTCTGGAGAAGCCTGCTCTCCGCCGATGCCGCGCGGCGGATCGCCGAAGTCCACCACGAGGTCTTCGTGAAACTCGGCTATTCGTGCAAGCCCGACCCGGGGATGGATGACTCCACGGCGACCCGCAACTGGTTGTCTCTCCGTGAGCCGAATCGTTGAGCTGCTCGTCCCGTCCGGGCAATTCCATGGCAAAACCGAGGGGCACACTGCGGCCAGCGGCCAACACTCACCGTTCCTTCGCGGCTTTGCCGGTCATCGGGACGAACTGAACCGTGTCGATGACTTCCGTCACGTTGCCCTGTTCAGTCTTGGTGAGCACAACGAGATTCTGGACCCCCCGCCCGATCGGGGCGACAAGCCGCCCACCGACTCGGAGCTGGTCGACGAGCGGCTTTGGAACCCGGCCCGGCGCCGCGGTCAACACCACAGCGTCGAACGGCGCGCGCTCGGGCCAACCGTCGTAACCGTCCCCGATCCGGACGTGGACATTCCGGTACCCTAATTGCTTTAAAAGGAGATCGGCGCGGCGGCCCAACTCCGGCACCAACTCGATGCTCTCCACCTCGCCCACGCAGCCCGCCAGCACCGCCGCCTGGTATCCCGAGCCGGTCCCGACTTCCAGGACCTTCATTCCGCGAGTCGGGTGGATCGACGAGGTCATCAGCGCCACCACGAACGGTTGCGAGATGGTCTGGTCGTGGCCAATCGGCAGGGGACGGTCGTCGTAGGCCCAGGCCCGGAACGCTTCGGGCACGAACCGGTGACGCGGAACGCTGCGCATGGCGGCGAGCACCGCCGGGTCACTGATCCCCCGGGCCTCGATCTGCGTGGCAACCATCCGCAGTCGGCGGGTTCGTTCCACGGCATCGTCCCCGTCTGCTCCCAGGGCGAAGATTCCGAGGGAGACCACGAGAACCGCAACGGCGGCCATAAGAGCGCGAATCAAACCCCCGGTGGGCGTTCTCATCACTGCGGTCCCGTCACCTCGGACCGATCAACCGTCGACGATTCGGTGATCAGAATTCCTGGTTCAGGCGGCGAGTCGGTCGTCTCAAGCGGATCGACCACCCCTGCTCTCTTCCTTCATGATGTTCGCGAGCGAAGTGAGAGTCAATCAACCCATTCGGGTTGGACGGACCTGCCTTGCGGGCGCCCTCAATCCGGAAACGGCGAACCGCCGGCGTTGGGCGGTATCACCACTTCATTGGGAAACCGCGCCAAGGCATTGGTCCGAGGATCCAATGCACCGACTGTCCACCAGCGAAGGTAGGGGATTTTCCCATGCGAACGTCTTGCGAGAACTCTCAAGTCCTGAGCGAGTCCCCCCTTCGCAGGCGTGTCGGGTCGACCGGGTGTGCGAGTCGCGCTTGTCGCCGGATCGTTCGTTCCCTAGCATTGTGTCGAGTTGTCGCGACGTGGGACAGGGAGATGAGAGCGTATGACCGGGTTTGTCGACGAGTCTTTCGAAGTGTCGGATCAGGGGATTGAGCCCGGGCGACAACGGGTCATCCTACTCATTTTGGCCGTGGTTCAGTTCACGAACATCGTCGATTTTATGATCGTGATGCCGCTTGGCCCGCAGTTGATGCGGACCCTCAAAATCGGCCCCGGGCAATTCGGGCTCATTGTCTCGTCGTACACCCTGAGCGCCGGTGTCGCAGGGTTAATGGCCGCCTCATTGATCGATCGTTTCGACCGCAAGTTAAGTTTCCTGACCCTCTATCTCGGCTTCTTGGCCGGGACCTTGTTTTGCGGTCTTGCAGAGGGTTATCGCACCTTGCTGGCGGCCCGCGTCGTGACCGGGGCGTTCGGGGGAATCCTGGGCGGCCTGGCCATGGCGATCATCGGCGACGTTTTCCCCGAGCATCGGCGCGGGTCGGCGACGGGCGCACTGATGTCCGCCTTTGCCCTGGCGTCCGTGGCCGGTGTGCCGTTTGGGCTCTCATTGGGAACGGCGTATGGTTGGCACGTCCCTTTCTTGTTGCTTGCGGGTGTCGGATCGGCCATCCTGGTTGTCGCGGTCAAGGCGATGCCTTCCCTACGAGGCCACCTTGAGCCTGGGAAGGTGGTGGGACATCCCCTGCAAGAGATGGTGGCGACTCTCACGCATCCCAACCATCTTCGCGCGTTTGCCTTGATTGTGACCTTGATGTTCGGCAGTTTCGCGGTGATCCCCTATATCAGTCCCTACCTCGTGGCGAACGTGGGTGTGACTGAGAAGCAACTCCCGTGGGTCTACGTCATTGGGGGAAGCTTGACCCTGATCGCCGCTCCCGGGGTCGGCAAGCTCGCCGATCGTTACGGAAAACTGCGAGTCTATCGTTGCGCGGCTCCGATCGCCGGCCTCTTGATGATTGCGGTCACCTGCTTGCCGCGCGTTTCCTTCTGGTTCGCGATCACGGTCGTCTCACTCCTGATGGTGGGAAACGCAAGCCGGATGGTCGCGGCGATGGCGATGGTCATGGCGAGCGTCGAGCCCAGGCGGCGGGGAAGCTTCATGACCGCCAACTCGTCGATCCAGCACCTTTCCACGGGGCTGGGCGCCTATGTCGGCGGCGGAATCATCCTCCGAGCCAGCGACGGATCGTTGCAACGTTTCCCCTGGGTGGGCGCCATAGCGACCGCGGCCACGATTCTGAGCCTGTTCCTCGCCGGACGGGTCCGCACCCATGGGGATTCATTGAAGACCTCCCCGACCCTGAGCCTTGGCGCGGCCGCCGAAGCGTTGGGAGACTCGAGCGAGCCTCTGGCCGCGACCGACCTGGCATAGCCCCATTCTTTTTTGATTTCGTGTGGTGCGACCGAGACACAGACCGCCCCTCTGGATCCAAAGCCAGAGTTCGACCCGACCGGTCGAGCATTCACGCCGTGCGTGCGAAAAGAAAGAAGCGAACGATGACCACCCTCGAATTGACGGTTGCCGAGCAGGCGGCCCGAGCCGCCGGCACGATCCTCACACGCTACTTCCGTGAGGGCGTCACCATGCGGAGTAAGGATATCTCCAACCTTGTCTCCGATGCCGATATTGAGGCCGAGCGGGCCATTGTCGACGTGATCCGCCGCTCCTTCCCCGGACACGAAGTGATGGGGGAGGAAGAACAGCAGGGAGACGCCAACGCGGAGCACCTCTGGATCGTCGACCCCCTCGACGGTACCAACAACTTCGCCCATAAGATCCCTCACTTCGCTGTCTCGATCGCCTATTACCGCGGGGGCCAACCCGAGGCCGGTGTCGTCTTCAACCCGCTTCAGGACGAGTGGATCACCGCCGTGCGCGGGCAAGGCGCGTTTCGAAATGGGGAGCGGATCCAGGTCGCCGATCATCGCCGGCTCGACGAGGCCCTGGTGGGCGTCGGCTTCTACTACGATCGCGACGTGATGATGGAAGCCACACTGGCGGCCATCTCCGACCTCAAACGGAGCCAGATCCACGGCATCCGCCGCTTTGGCACGGCGTCCCTCGACCTCTGCATGGTCGCTCGCGGCCTCTTCGGCGCTTATTTTGAATACACGCTCTCCCCCTGGGACTTCGCCGCGGGGCGGCTGATCGTCGAAGAAGCAGGGGGACGCGTCACGACCTGCCGAGGCGAGATCCCCCCCTTGGCCCCCACCGGCATCCTCGCGACCAATGGCGCACTTCACGAAGCCATGCTCACGATCGTCCAGGCCCGTCACCCCGGCGAATCCCCCTGATGGAGTCGGACAGAACCAAAACAAGGCCGGGCTACCCTCCCCTGCGACACCAAGGGACGTGACTCCCGACCATTGTTCCCGACCCGACGATCAGGGGCGTGCCGGCGCGTTGACCGAATACACGGAAACGGCTCCTTGTGGTCCCCAGTCCAGGCGAACGCGTTCACGCTTGCTAATGACAAATTGGCTGAGAGGATCCACAACTGCGTTGGTGAAGGGATGCTCGTCAATCAGCAAGTAGGTAACTCGATATTGATCGATCCGCCGCTCGATCGACTCCGGGTTCTGTGAGCCGGGCTCCAACGCTTTTCGTCCGGTCTGCCAGAAGAGGTCCGCCGGATGGTGCGTCATGATCGGCCCCGGGTTCGTGGCGTTGTGGGCGATCCAGGCGCAGGCGGCGTCGAAGTCGCGGTGGGTGTTTCTCTGAGCCAGGGCTCGACCGGTCGCGATGGAATAGAGCGGGTACGGCAGAGACAGAATCAGAATGAGCCACGCCGCCCGACTTCGGGGATGTCGGATCCGCAACCGGCGGAACAGGCCAGAAAATCCCTCGACCGCACCGACCAGGAGAAAGGGGACGAGCGGCACGAGGAAGCGACCTGCCTCGGTGAACGGCCAGACGACCAGCAAGAGCAACGTACCCGACGGCACCAGACCTGCCAGTCGTCGCCGCGGGGAGTGCAGTGTCCGCCACCAGCCCCAGGTGACGATCGCCGCGAAGCCGACTCCGCCGCTCGTGGCCAGGATCGAGACGAGGGGGCGATTCGCATAGACCGTCGCGATTTCCACAAACGGCCCAAGGAGCTGGTCGGGAATTCGTCGCGCATAAAAGAGGCATTGGTGCCCCACCAAGGTGAGCAACCCGTCGAACTCGAACAAGTTGGCCTGCGAGCCGCGACCGATGCGATGAAGCCAGGCCAGCCAGGGAACCATGGCCGCCGCGGTCGTGACCAGTGTAACCACCGCCAGGGCCACGCGACGCCGCAACAGCAGGTCGAGCACGACGGCCGCGGCAAGGCAGACGCCGACGTGACGGGTCAGGATGCTCGCCGCCAATACGAAGCCGAGAACGACCCCGCATTGACGCCGGTTCGGTCGTCGCCCGCTTGCCAGCAACAAGGCCAGCGCACTCAGCAAACCGTAGAGAGGCTCCGACTGGATGCTGCCGCCCATTCGTCCCCAGGTCCAATTGATCGCGAGCGCTGACCCGAGCAGGAACGCGGTTCCGGAAGGATAGATCCGCCGGAACCAGCACCAGCACGCGATCGTTGCGGCCACCGTGAAAGCGACGGAGAGCGCATGGGCCGCGGGGAACGAGGGCCCGCTCGTCCGAAAGAGGACGGACAACACGAGCGGATAGACCGGGGGAAAGTGGGTGTGAGCCGGGGTGTCGGGATGACAACCGTCCCGATACCCCTGTCCCGAGGACAGCGACCAGCCAAGGATTGCGTACCCAGCCCCGTCGTATCGGGGGGGCGAGCGGAACCCGGTGTTCGGGACAATCGAGATCAGTACCAACGCCACAAGGAACAAACCCGCCAGGCCGACACCCGAGTTGCGCCGTACTATCATGAGGACATGCTCGTCAATCGCGTCAACTTGTCTTGGAATCGCATACGACGAATCTCTTCCTGACATCGAAAACAATCGGACAGCACCGGCTCTCGACCGATGCGAACCCTCGATCCCATCGGGGCAACCGGGGTTCCGTGCCATTTTCATCAGGATCTGGGCGTGATACCAGAGCGTGGCGCAAGGGTTCGGGCGAACGCCTCGGGTAGCGAGATTCAAGGTTCTGGTGAAGTCAGTGATTCCAGGTAAGGGATGACGTTCCGGAGACCTGGATTGACGGAGACGCATTGCGGAGTCTATGGTCGGGCGAAACTGGTGAGTACGCACCTGGAAACCAACGACTCGACCTCACGATGACCAACAATTCCGAACGATCCCGTGGCATGGCGTCGCTTCAGGAGATCCGCGCCCGGTTCCCGGCCATGGAGCGTCGGGTCGAGGGCCAATCCGTGGCCTACTTCGACGGTCCGGGCGGAACGCAAGTTCCCCAAACCGTGGTGGAGGCGGTGGCTGACTACCTGATCCACCACAATGCCAATGCTCATTGGGCATTTCCGACGAGCGAGGAGACGGACCTGGTCATTGCCCAGGCGCGGGCGGCCTTGGCCGACTTCCTGAATGCGACGCCCTCCGAGATCGCCTTCGGCGCCAACATGACGACGCTCACGTTCCACCTGGCTCGAGCCCTCGGACGCGGCCTCGGACCCGGTGATGAGGTCGTGGTGACCGAACTCGACCACCATGCCAACGTGGCCCCTTGGCAAGCCCTGGTCGTGGAGCGCGGAGTGACCCTTCGGACGGTCGCCGTCCGACCTGAGTCCGGGGAGCTCGACTGGGCGGATTTGACGTCCAAGCTCAACCGACGCACCAAGGTTCTGGCGATCGGCGCCGCCTCGAACGCACTCGGTACGATCAACGACGTCGCGGCCGCCACCAGGCTCGCGCATGATGTGGGGGCCACCGTCTTCGTCGACGCGGTCCACTATGCGCCTCACCGGCTCGTCGACGTGCGTGCCTGGGATTGCGACTACCTCGCCTGCTCGGCATACAAGTTCTATGGGCCGCACGTGGGGGTGCTATTTGGCAAGCACGAGCTTCTCCAGTCGCTCGATCTTCCCAAGCTTGAACCAGCCCCCAACTCCTCACCTGAGCGGCTCGAAACCGGCACACAGAATCATGAGGGGATCGCCGGTGCGGCCGCGGCGGTCGACTTTCTGGCTTCTCTGGCCGACGGACCAACCCGGCGTGCCCGGCTCCAGACCGTTTTTGATGCCTTGCATGAAGCGGGGTCGGACCTGATCGGCGAGCTCTGGCGCGACTTGTCCGCCATCCCTGGGATCCGGCTCTTCGGTCCCGGGCCGGCGGTCGCGCGAACCCCGACGATTTCGTTCGCCGTTCCGGGTGTTCCGGCTCGCGAAGTTTGCCGGCAACTTGCGGGCAAAGGCCTGTTCGCGTCACACGGAAACTTTTATGCGCAAACCGTTGTCGAGCGGCTTGGCCAGTCGCGCGACGGACTCGTGCGGATTGGATGCGCTTGCTACACGGAACCGCGGGAGATCCAGCGGCTTATCGTCGCGGTTCGCGAGCTTTGCGGTTAATTCTCGGTGGCGGGTCCGAACGAAATCGTCGGCACGACGGCGAGAAAAATCCAGGATAATCTCCGGGAAACCGTAAAATCGAGGTTTACAGGGGTGGTGATGTTGAGTATCTTCCGGCCCGCTCGACCGCATCTTTGAGGACCACGACGGTACCACTGAGAAGCTGACGTTACTACTTTAGGATCGCGCCATTCAACTTCAGGAGGATGACAATGCGGATGGTACGCAGATGGAGCGGTGTTTCGAAGCTTGTGCTTGCCTTGAGCGTTGCGTTTTTGGCGGGTGGAAACGTTTCAGCGAGTACCCTGGTCACCTACAGCACCAGCGGAACCGTTGAGTCAAGTGGTGTGACGGGTTCGGGCGTCATTTCGTTCAAAAGCCTCACGAACGCGTCGTTCGACTCGCCGTCCTTCTTCAGCCTTGGCGACTTCCAGGTCGCGGCACTCCCGGCGGGGGAGTCGACCGTCTACAAGAATACGCCGTTCAGCATCACGCTGATCGCCAACGAGGTGGATGGTGGCGTGCCTGTTCCCAATGGCACCCCGATCGTCATCAGTGGCGTGCTCGACGGTACCGTCACCGGCGGGAAACAGTCGACGGTTCGGGCTCTGTTTAATCCGATCGGCGAGGTCCCCTTCATGACCGGCGCCTTTGCGAATGTGCTCACCCTTCCCGTCACGGATATCTACCTCGTCCCCTCGACGACGAATGAAGGTGTGACGACGGCCGAGGCCCACCTTCGCACCAGCCCCGTGCCGGAACCCACGACGATCGCCCTGTTCCTGACGACCCTCGCGGGCCTGGGACTCCGTCACCGCTTCCGGACCACTTCCCCGGTCTGATTGACTCGACTGAGGCCTTGATATCCACTGAGATTCGTCATCTACCCGACCTAGAGTCGCTTCCCCCCCAAGCGTCTCTCTGGCCGGGTAGTCGCTGATCCGGTCCGCGGATGCTCGTGGATCGGCAGTGTTTGTTTCGAGGCTGCAAAATCTGTACATTTGCCTTCTTCAGCCTCAAAAGCGACTCTTGCGGGACAGGGAAGCACGCTCGATTCGGCCACGACTCGGGATTCGCCCGCGACTGGGACTGACGACACCACGCCTCACTTCACCGAAGTACTTCGGTGCGGACGGGACAAACGAGACTGGATCGCAAAGCAAAGTCGATCGAGATCTGGAGCTGGTTCGAGATGACAGGAAAAGTGAAAAAGAACCCTCCGGTGCGCATCCGGAGGGGGGTCGCTAGCGAGCGTTGTCTCGATTGCGTTCGGTCAAGCGCCCGACCGAGGCGTCATTGAGGCGCGTCAAAAGATGTATCGAAGACGAAGATCTGACTCGGGATCCCGAGTGATCGGCCGCATGCGATCGACCTGAATCGGCCCACTCTCGTGACCGCTCCCAGGTCGACGGGGACGATACTTAACCTGCCCGGGAGCGTCAATCCGGATCCTCGAAATCCACGATGACAGTGACCGGTCATCGGCGAGATTCCTGAGTTCATCGGGATCAAACGTCCGAGGGTTCCTCGTCCGACTTGTGATACCCCAAATCTTGAAGGACGGCCAACACCTCACTCCAGGTCGGATAGAGGCGACCACTGTCCTTCTTGTACTGCTGCATCGCCAGCGTCAACTCGATCTCGGCGGTGGTCGGAATTCGAGGGCAGACCACGGCATCCACCGGACGCGTCTCGCCGTAGGTGGCCTGAGCGGGCGCGGCGAGCCTGTCGGCCCGCCGCGTCGCGGCATTCGTCCAGGCTTCGACGACCGGCAACTCATTCAGGTCGAACCGATCTTCCGGCAGCGGCGAGGAAGAGTGATTGCGTGCCATGGGAAAAGTTCCGTCGAGAGGCAAGACCGAGAAGTCGACCCTGCCCAGGCCTCTTGGACTCGTCCGCGGAATCCCTCCGTCACAATCACCATTCCTTGGAAGAAGCCAGCAGCCAATCCAATGGTAGAGTAATGCAGTCGCGGTGGGCAAGAAGCCACCAAAAAAGCCACGCTAATTCTGTTTCATCAAACCAGCGCTTCCCGATTCCCATCGGTGGAACCGATGAACCGAATCGGCACGCGTCCCGCCACGATCCCAGACAGACTCAGGCTGAGGCCACCTTTTAGTTCCTTGCCACGGCGCACCCGACTCAACCCAAGTGGGAACTAAGCTAGGATTGACAAAGGTTGATCGTCCCCCTTAGCATGAGTCAGGTACAACGTACCGTTGGTTGCGCATTTCTCTGGTTCGCACAACATTTCTCGGTGTTTTCGATCGACCATTGACGCGATTGCCGATCTCAAACAATCCGGCGCGCTCGAGGGGGTTGACCAGCCGTGGCGAGTTCAACGAGCACGAAAAAACGGCAAAGTCTCAGTGCGATCGAAGAGGGTGTGGGCCGATCGCCCGCGGCCAAGCCGCAGCTATTGAATCAACTGCCCGGGTCGCTGTTCAATTCGCCCGGGTTCATCATGGGCCTGATTGCGTTCGAGTTTCTTTACGGCCTTTTTCTCTTCGCCGTGATGTCGACGAACAAGCGGCATCGCGCGGAGGCCCGAGCCGCCGCCGAACTTTATGCAAACGTCGGGCCTGTTGAACCCCCCCTGGCGCCCAAGATCGAAACCGAAGCTAAGCCCACGCCAGTGACGGAACCGGCCGGGAAAACCGAGGGGACGCCCGCTTCGACTCCCGAGATTGCGAAGGTTGAACCCGAGGCGTCGATCCCCTCGAAACTCGCCAGCCAAACCGTCACCCCCAGTGAACCCGCCCCAAAAACCAGTACAAACGCGCCTCGCAAACGCGGTAACGAGCCGAAAGCGGTCGCGTTGGCGACTCCGGAGCCGACGCCCACCAAAGTCGAAGCCGTTGAGAAGAGTCCCCTCGCTCTTTTCCCGTCACTGGGCCCCCTGATCGACCCGTTGCAGGATTCGCTGCTCAAGAAGAGCGACGAGACATTGACGATCCAGGTTGCCGCGGGTGCTCATATTTTTGATGCCACCCGCGACATCGTGGACGCACCCCGAGCCCTGGCCGAGGTGGAGGGAGACTTTACCGCCGAAGTGAAGGTCCTCGGTGATTTTCAGCCCGGGACCGTTCCACTCAAAGGTCTCTTCTTTACGTTCCAGGGAGCGGGACTCCTGCTCTGGCAGGACAAGGATAACTACGTTCGGTTCGAGCGTGCGTCCGCCTATACGGGCGAGCGGCTTCAATGGTTGTACTTGGAAAGCTGCAAGGACGGGAAGCTCACGAAACCGAAGAAGCCGATGAATGTTCGCGACGGCGCAGTCACGCTTCGCCTCGAGCGGCGCAGCAATGTGATCAACTACACCTACTCGCTCGATGGTAAGACGTTTCTCAAGGTTGACCACATTGCCACCAGCCTCCCGCGCAAGCTGAGCGTCGGAATTGCGGCGAACAACGCCTCGCCTCGTGCGTTCGCCGCCCGGTTCGCCGATTTCGTGCTCACACCGGCCTTCTAAATCAACCTGGCCGTCGGGGCATCCGACGGCCAGTGCTCGGCGCTTCCTTGTCAGTCGGGGGTCTCCTCCGCTCCGAATCGGACGGGAGGGAGTTCCTGAACGGCCTTGCGCAGGGCCTGTTCCCAATGCGCATTGATCGCGAGCAGGTCGGGGTCTTTGTCCATGAACCGGCGCTGACGGCGAATCTCAAGTTCGTTGTGCGTGTACACCAAAAGGTCGATGGGCGGGCCGACGGTGACGTTGGATCGCATTGTCGAGTCGAGCGAGATCAAGGCATAGCGCGCCGCGTCCTCAAGGGTCGTGCGATCATAGCGCACACCACGATCGAGAATGGGACGGCCGTATTTGCATTCGCCGATCTGAAGGAAGGGCGAGTCCTCGGTCGCCTGAAGCGGGTTGCCCTGTGGGTAGATCAAGTAGAGGTCGTGCGGTTGGCCGCGAATCTGGCCCGCCAGCAGGATGTGCACATTGAATTTGTAAGCGTCCTGCTCGAGCGCCTGGCGATCCATGGCCGAGACCCTGCGCACCTGGTCGCCGACGATCCGTGCCGCGTCGTAGAGCGAACCCGCAGTCGCCAGACCCGTCCCCTGGTCGAAGTCACGCCGCAGCAAAGTCAGCACGGACTGCGAGCAAGAGAGACTGCCGCTAGTCAGGAGCACGAAGACCCGCTCCCCCGGGTCGACGAACGTGTGCATTTTGCGACAAATGTTGACCTGGTCGTAGCTGGCGTTTGAGCGCGAGTCGGAAGCCATTACCAACCCTTCACGCGTCTTGATCCCCACGCAATACGTCATCACGGTGTCCCTTGAGCCGGTCCAGCGCTCCAAACTTCTTGTGCGCTCTCATTGATCTTGATCAGGTGATAGCACGAGCAGGGACGCTCATTCAAGCCACCTTTTGTCGATGGGTCGAAATCCCCGACGTGGACCATTGACTCGGAGAATGTTGACCTTTAAGCTTCAAATTGATGATCTCACCTTTCGCCAGGGTGACGCACTGAGGCGAACAAGAGACATGCTCATACGGATAGGCTACGAGCTGGTCTTTCAACTTCCTGCGGCGTGTCCGATGATCCTGATGCTGGGACTTCGGCCGGAACGCGCCACCTCGATCCGGCGGGCCGCCGGCATGACGATGGATCCCGTGGTGCCGATCGAGTCGTTCACCGACGGCTTCGGGAATCTCGGGAGTCGAATCGTCGCTCCACCGGGGCGGTTGGTCCTCGGAGATGACCTGATCGTGGAGGATGACGGTTCCCCCGATCGAGTCGCCCCGAATGCGCGCCAACTTCCGGTGGAAGCGTTGCCGGCGGAGGTGCTGGTCTACCTCCTGGGGAGCCGCTATTGCGAGGTGGACCGGCTCCTGGACACCGCCTGGAAACTGTTTGCTTCGACGCCGGCGGGTTGGGGACGAGTTCAGGCGATTTGCGACTGGGTCCATCATCACGTTCAGTTCGGCTATTCCTATGCCCGCCCGACCAAAACGGCGTACGACGTTTATGTGGAGCGAACCGGAGTTTGTCGGGATTTCACCCACCTCGCCCTGACCTTCTGTCGCTGCATGAATATTCCGGCTCGATATGCCACCGGCTACCTTGGCGACATCGGGATCCCGGCTCAGCCTTGCCCGATGGATTTCAGCGGCTGGTTTGAGGCTTATCTCGATGGTCAGTGGTACACGTTCGATGCGCGTCACAATATCCCCAGGATTGGCCGAGTCGTCATGGCGCGGGGACGAGACGCCGTGGACGTCGCGCTAACGACTTCGTTCGGCGCAAATACGCTCGAGTCCTTCACCGTCTGGACCGACGAGGTGAAGGAACCCGAGCTCTCGCCCCCTGCCCAAGCATTGATCCGCGCGGCGGCCGACAGGATCGTCAGGATCTGAGAGTCGGCCGCAGCTGCGCGGTCACTGTTGCTGTTGCTGCTGCTCCCCTTGTTGCTGGTGCAGACCCGCGCGAGGGCTCCGCTGGTTGGGATAAGCGCTCCGCGAAGAACGCCGGGGCGCGACTCCGACCATCCCCTGCCGCTGAGACTGGGAGTGGGAGTGGGAGTGGGAGTGGGAGTTGGCGAATCCCCCGGTCATCCGCGGCCGCGGGGGCGACCACTCGTTCCATTCCATCGTGGCCTGCTCCACGGGGTCAACCGTGACGGAGACCCCCATCGTCTCTTGCGATCGCCCTTTCCAGAGTCCTCGGTTGGGGGGCACGTCGGAGTAGTCACGACCGACGGCAGTGACCACGTGGTCATTCTCAACGATACAAGAATGGGTCGGATCGACGTCGATCCAGCCCACTTGGAGGTTGCCCCAGACCTGACACCAGGCATGGGTGGCGATCTCCCCCGGGTGGTTCACGTAACCACTGACGTACCGCGCCGGGAGATGAATGCCCCGACAGGCCGCCAGGAACAGGTGCGCGAAATCCTGGCAGACGCCGCTACCCAGTTCCAGCGCCTCACTGACCGGCGTCCGCGCCGACGTGACCCGCTTCTCGTACTTCAAACGGGCGGCCACAGCGTTGAATAGCACGTAAACCACGTCCAGCAGCGTACCGCTGGGGACTTCCAGCGTAGAGACGAACGCGGCCAACGCGGGGCTGCGTTCGACGAGCGGGCTGTCCTGGAGGTATTCAAAAGCCTCGATTGCCACGGAAGTGGCCGCCGGGGCCGGCCAGGAAACTCCCGCCAATCGCTCGAGCCCGGAGCGCCGGTGGGTGCGCACGTAGGTCGTCGCCTGAGTCACCAGCTCGCGGTACGGGCTCGTGATATTGAACAGGTCGACCCGGTTGCCGAACCCATCGCGGTACGAGGTGACGGGCGTCTGGGGACTGATCTTTAAATGATACCCCATCGCGGTCTGGTCGTCGTTCGACGGCGGAGCCATGCGGAGCTCGAAGACCGTTTCCGAGACGGGGTTGGAATAGGTCAGCTTCGTCTCATGGTTGATTCGTAGCAGCATCGCGCGATTCCTCGGCCCCAGGGAAACGATGAACGCCAAAGGGGCAATCTGCCCCGAGTTCGTGGCAATCAAGCGCAGGCGACGCGACTCGAGCTCAAGAGAAGAAGTAAGCCTGGTGGATCTCTTCGCCGATTCGGTCGCAAGAATCTTGGACGTCGGTCAGGAACAGGGAAAGGCCTTCGCCAATGATTTCTTCCACGTCCATGTAGCGGAGTTCACTGTCCAGCCGGCCCAACTGACGCTCGGCCTCGCTGCCGTACTCTTCACCGTCGCCCCCTGCAATCTCGCGGAGCGACTCGCAACAGCGCGCGACGCAGAACCGCATGGCGCGAGGAAAGTCGGAATTGAGGACCAGGTAGCGAACCACGCGTTCGGGGTCGATCCGGTCGTGGTGCTCCCGAAGGTAGGCTTCGTAGGCCGAGCAGCTCCGCAAGAGGCTCGACCAATGAACTAGCCTGAGTCCGCGCTCCTCGACCAGCCCCGGTTCGCGCAGCCCGAACAGCTTGACGTTCAGGATCCGGCTCACCTGATTCACCCGCTCGAGATACCGTCCCAGTTGGAGAAAGTGGAAAACTTCGGTTCGCGGCAGAGTGGCGTCGACCAGGCCGTCGAAGAGGATGCAGGCCCGTTTGATCGTGTCGTAAAACCGGGGCGGACTGGCGTCGAATCGCTTCCGAGCCCGAGAACTGCCGAGGTAGAGGTAAAGCATGTTGACCTGGCTCCAGGCCTCGCCGCTGAGCGTCTCTTGAGACCCGCGCGCATTCTCCCGGGCCCGGCCCAGCATCGAGATGATGGAGTGGCTGTTCTGCCGGTCGAAGGTCAAGAACCGAAGCACATCGTCCCGGTCTCGCTCCTCAGTTCCGTGCGACTTCTCGAACGCCTCGCGGCAGGCCAGAATCGTCAGGACACTTTCGATCGGCCCGGGTCCATCGACGGCTCCATTCAGTCCGGTCGCGTCGAGTTCCAGGTGGAATCCGACGTCAAGGAGTCGCGAAACATTCTCGGCACGCTCGACGTAACGGCTGATCCAATAGAGGTTTTCGGCCACCCGGCTCAGCATCTCAGGCGACTCCTTGGTCGGACCGGGCCGGGCTCGGGATCGAGGCGGGAGGGGTGCCTCGCAAGACCCAGGTATCTTTGGTGCCACCCCCCTGCGAGCTATTCACCACCAAACTGCCACGAGGTAAGGCGACTCGCGTCAGACCACCGGCCATGACCTTGATCTCCTCGCCATAAAGGACAAACGGCCTCAGGTCGATGTGGCGGCCCTCAAGGTGATCTCCTACGAACGTGGGATGCTGGCTCAAGGAGATCGTCGGTTGCGCGATGTAGCCGCGCGGATTCGCCTCGACCTTGGCGGCGAACTCCTCGCGCTGGGCGGCCGTCGACGCGGGGCCGATGAGCATGCCGTAGCCCCCCGATCCGTCGACCGCCTTGACCACCAGCTTGTCGAGGTTCGCCAGAATGTGCTGGCGGTGTGCGGGGAGCTGCGGGCGAAAGGTCTCGACGTTCTCCAGAATCGGATCTTCCTTGAGGTAATAGCGAATGATGTCGGGAACGAACGGGTAAACCCCTTTATCGTCGGCAACCCCCGTCCCGAGCGCATTGGCGAGCCCGACCTGACCGGCGCGGCAGGCGCCGACAAGGCCCGCGACACCGAGCTGGCTGTCGCGTCGAAAGGTCAACGGGTCGATAAAATCATCGTCGATCCTTCGATAGATCACGTCCACTCGCTTCGGCCCCTGGATCGTCCTCATCAGGACCTGGCCGTTATCGAGGAACAGGTCGCGTCCTTCCACCAGCTCGACGCCCATCTGGCGGGCGAGATAAGTGTGCTCATAATAGGCGGAATTGTGAGCGCCCGGCGTCAGGACGACCACCGTCGGGTCGTCGCATCCCTCGGGCGCAATCGAGCGGAGCATCGCGAGCAGGTTCGCCGCATAGTCGTCGTTCGGGCGCACGTTGTACTGTTCGAAGAGGAACGGAAAGACCTGCTTCATGACCTGTCGATTCTTCAATACATAACTCACCCCCGAGGGAGTCCGGCCATTGTCCTCCAGGACGAGATAGTGTCCGTCCGCTCCGCGTATCAAATCAATCCCAGAAATGTGGATATAAATGTCGCGTGGGACTCGCAACCCCACGCACTCGCGGCGATAGCTCGAGGCGCCGAGGATGAGCTCGGCCGGAATGACCAGGTCCCGAAGGATCTGCCGCTTGTGATAAATATCGTGGACGAACAGGTTCAACGCACGAACCCGCTGGGTGAGTCCGCGTTCGATCAAACGCCACTCTTCGTCCGCGATCAACCGAGGGACCGGATCGAAGGGGATGATTCGTTCCACCCCTTGGTCGCGGCCATACACGGTAAAGGTAATCCCTTGATGCCGCATCAGGAGATCCGCCGCGCGGCGACGACGCTCCAACTCGGCAGGCCCGAGCATCGCCAAGCTCTCCAGTAGCGCGGCGTAATGCGGACGCACTTGGCCGGCTCCGACGAACATCTCGTCGAAACCGGTCATCGCATAGTCTCCAAAGAGACTTGAGACGGCCCCTTGACGCATCGACAACGTGATGTCCCCAACGACCCTTGGGTGAATCCCTTGCTCTGTGCATTGCAAATGTGAGGCCGGAGCTTTATTTCGATCTAAGTATATAGAAAATTTGGCCTTAGATTAACAAATCGTGACGCCGATATTCTCCGGTTGCGCAAATTTTAGGCACGATATTCTTGAGATATGCCTGATCGGGAGGCACTCGGGGTTGCCGGCCCTTGGAGCGGATTGAACGTCGGCGCTGCGTTTGATTTCGTATGTGAACATTTTTTTGCCCCGTCGTGTGCGCGGTTCGTGCCGGTGCGTTCGGACATCGGGAAAGCGTCGAAAGTTTCGACCGATCGGTAAAAAGTGGCCTACTTTTGCATTGAGGGGGCGTCGACTGGAAATGGACCGAGAGGACCGTCGAACGATGGGCCACTTGGCTGCTTTTCAGCTTGCTCAGACCGCCTTACCGCATTCCTCGAACGCGATTGAAGAGGCTCATCGTGCTTTACGACCATGACGAAGACGACGAGAGGGAATGGCGGCCCGGTCCGCTCCAACCGTTGCCCGAATCGAGGAGTGTCGACCATCAGCAGCGCGTTGAATTTCTTCGCTTGCTCCAGGATGGGCTCGGCCGGACGATGGCCGCATCGCAGTTAGGAATCAGTCGGGCCACCCTGAAACGGACGATGGCCCAGAGCCCTTCCTTTCGTGAGGCCGTCGTGCACGTCGAGCAACTTCGGTTGGACAACCTGTACACGGGGCTCTACGTCGCCGCCCTCGAAGGGGATACTCGGGCCGCGATGTTCTTACTCTCCCGAGCCAAGCGTTAGGCCGCAGCCGGCAGGCGGGTAATCACCATGGGCGTCCACGCTCAGGGCGGGCCGCGATGAGTCACGGGGTAAGAGTGCCCGCTGAGGATTGGGGATTGCGAGGGGGCCAAGTCCCCCCCCCGAGGTGTGTCGAAAAGCGGCGGTCGTCCGGTTGTGTCAACTTGGCTCGAAGAGCGAAGGATGATTTTTTTCAACCTGGCATCGCAAACGCAGAATCGTGATCACGCCTTTGCGCGATCGGTCCCAGGTCCAGTGCATCCTGGTGCGCGGAACCGCGACCTTAACCTTAGCGCAAGTCGCCCAACGGATTCGTCACGCGAGCGTTCGAGGGCGACGGACTTCGCATGATAATCCGACGACGACGGTGGCAGGAACGTTACCGTTTGCCTCAGTCCGACACACGATCGAATGAATGGTGCTCGTCCGAGAAGTAGGGTAAACTTTCCAGGAGAGGGAGAGTTGCCGCATTCCGGAGCGCACCCTTGGTTCACATTGTTTCCGCGTCAGCTTGGACAGACAGTCACACTCACCCGCCTAGTCATGCGGCCGGGGGTCGCATGATCGATTCGGTGGAGTCCCAGAACGGCGCGTTCCACGGTG
The DNA here is from genome assembly GCF_900129635.1 of Singulisphaera sp. GP187. GTDB lineage: Bacteria > Planctomycetota > Planctomycetia > Isosphaerales > Isosphaeraceae > Singulisphaera. The sequence continues at coordinate 2,158,504 of NZ_FSRB01000001.1, forward strand.
GTGATTCGCGATTGGGTCCAGAACGCTCGGGAATTTCCGAACCGACCCCTCAACGCCGTCCTGGTGCGGTCAACCGGATTGATCCGGGCCGGAGGAGCCTGTCGGACCAGCAATTCGGCCGCTTTCACCTGGTCGAGCGTATTGGCTCGGGACGTCAGGGGCAGGTTTGGAAGGCGATTCAGCTCGAACCGATTGTCGAGACGGTGGCGTTGAAGCTCCTTTCCCCGGCCCTCGCCCACGATCCGAAGCGACTGGCCCAGTTTCATCGCGAGGCCGAGGTTGGTGCCCAGCTCGAAAGCCCTTCGCTCTTGCAAACTTACGAGTTTGGCGAGGTGAACGGGATCGTTTTCATGACGATGCCTCTCGTGAACGGGATCTCGCTCGATGAGGTCATCGTTCAGATCAGGTCGCGCCGAGCCAGGCGGCCTGAGGGGTGTTGGGCTTGGTGGTCGTGGCTGACCGAGGACGCCTACATCCGTGCGATGGTTCGGGTGATGAGCCGGGTCGCTCGGGCCTTGGCGGTCGCCCACGCCAATCAGGTTGTGCATCGGGACGTCAAACCGGCCAATATCCTGATGGACCGTCAGCTCGAAAGTCGTGTCTATCTCTCGGACTTTGGCCTGAGCCGCGACCTCGACGGTCCCCCTCCCCTGACCGCGCTTTACGGGACGGGAACCCCCTTATACATGGCCCCCGAAAAACTGGCGGCCTGCCCGTCCGACGACACGCTCTGCGACGTCTACGCGCTGGGAGTCACCCTGTTCGAGGCTGTCACGCGAGTTCATCCGCTGACCATCCCCGAGGGCCTCGCCCCTTCGGATTGGATCGCCTATATCGCGCTGGCCACGCCGAGTACCCCCCGTGCGGTGAACCCTCGCGTGCCCGAGTCACTCGAGGCCGTGATCCTGAAGGCGATGCACCGCGATCCAGCGCGGCGCTATCCCTCCGCGTCGGCCTTGGCCGATGATCTCGAACGACTCTCCGCGGGTGAGCTCGGTGCCAGTGCGGTTCGCCCGCGCTGAGACTTTGGCCGGTTCGGTCTTATTTCACCGGGATCGCGTTCAGCGTGTAATAGACCTCCGGATGGAGCAGCGGCTGACCCGCGCCCGAGCGAACGCCATCGAGATGCAACTCGTGGACGTGCCCTCGTTGGAGCTCGCTGACGCGGAGGCGTACGCCCTTGCCGTCCTCAGAGACCTCGACCCGATCGATCGTCGGAGTTGTCGGGTCGACCTCGGGGCTCCCGTAGCTGGACTGGTAGATATAAGTGTAGGTGGTCAACCCATAAGACTTGGGATTGGCCGCCGACACCCGGTCAACGGCACTGGTGAACGAAAGCTCGAAGCCGTCCGGGCGCGCATGGATCTCGTGGATCTCGAACGGAACCTTGCCGTTCCAGGCGAGCCGTTGGAGCGCGTACGGCTTGCCGCCGCGCGATCCCCATCCTCGGCTCGTGCCACCGACCAGCAGGGTGCCCTCCTTGGTCATCAGCAGCGGCAAACAGCCCGAGGCGAGATCCTTGCGGAACGGGAGGCAGGCCCCCTGGTAACGCCCATCGACTTCCTCCAGCACCACCCTCATCACGGTGCTCGCGGCCTGGTCGCCGACAAACATTTGGCCGGCGAACGGCCCAAACCGACCGCTCGTGAAATCTGACGCGATGCCACTCGCTGATTGCCCCATCTTGGGATAAGGGAAATAGACGGCAGGGGCCAGGAGTTCCGGGATCTTCTTGACCTCGATCGCCATTCGGCTGCCGCTCTCCGGCTCCTTGGGGCGAGGGCCGGCCATCCCGGCAGCCTGATGCCAACGAAGTCCGGCCGGATGGCCAAGAAATGCCCCCGGCTTGAGATGCTTGAGGCTGCAGGCCCCGTTCCAAGGGCCCTGGTTCTCGGTATAGAACATGTCGCCGGCCAGGTTCATCCCGAGCCCTCCGGGCGAGCGGATGCCGCTGCTTGTCGGGATCGCCTTCCCTTCGGGAGAGATCCGGAAGCACCAGCCGCGATATTTGCTCTCGCTGGTGAATGAGCCGGTCAGGCAGAGCGCGACCCAGATGTTCCCGTCCCGGTCGAACTTCGAGCCGAACGCGTACTCGTGGTAGTCGCCGTTGATTTCCCAGAGGTCACTGACCGTCTCGAACAGGTCGGCTCGGCCGTCCTGGTTCGTATCCTTGAGCCGGGTCAGTTCACCGCGCTGCGTGACGTAGAGCCAGCCATCGCGATAGGCCAGGCCGAGGACCTCGTGCAGTCCGTGGGCAAACCTCGCGAACTTCACCTGGGCTGGATCGTCTGCGAGTGGGTTGGCGACCAGGTAAATCTCGCCCCGACGCGTGGAGACGGCCAGTTTGCCATCGGGCAACATCTCGAGTGCGCCCGCTTCGAGCACGACCCCTTCCGGGATCGGGAGCGTCACGAGCGGGTAGTAATCCGCCTCCGTTGGAACCGGATCGCCCGCCCGCGCCATGTCGGGAAGTCCGAACAAAAGACTCGCGACGGTCAATGCCCAAAAGACAGGTCGAAGCATGAGTCGGTTCCCGACGTGACTGAATTGGCCTTGGCGTCGCGTGTCGCCTCAAGATGTCTGGCGAGCCGAGCTCACCAGTCGATCTGCTCGATGATTTTGGCCTCATCCCCCGCGAAAATGAGGGGGACCAGGAGCTCGGCCTTTCCCGCCGACCTGCGGATCAACGGCTCCGCATTCGTCTCGATCCGGATCCGCCATTCGCCGTTGACCGAATGCCACCCCTCGGCGAGCGACTCGATCTTGTCGGCAACCGCCGCGCGGAACCAGAGGTCGCTGGGCGGGTTGGATGCCTTGATCGATAAGGTCCGCCGCAAGGTCGACAACTCCTTCGACAGGCCTGGTTCAGGGAAGTCGGCAATCCGGGCCGACTTGAAGTCGTAGAGGAAGGTCGGACGCCCCTGGGGGTCGAGGCGATATCCACGAAACTTGTAGCCGACCTCTTTCGGGGGCTGGGTTGGCCAAAGGGCGGACCCCGTCTCGAGAGTCGCGAAACCAGGACCCTCCGGCAGACCCAAGACGTTGTCGCCGAGCGGACCTTGGAACCCCGCGCCTCGCGCGGACCAATGGCGCGAGGCGTCAATAAACGCTCCTTGCCAGATCAGGGCGATGCGCGCTTCGTTCGCGTCGAACGCGAGGTTCAGCTTCTCGGGATATCCGACCCCGATCCCACGCGGTCCCGCCCCTTGAATGAAGTTGCGGTAGAGGATCGGCTCGCCCTCGGCAACGAGCGGAATCGGGTCGCGCCCCAAGCCGTGGGGCTCAACCGCCTTGGAGCCGTCGGCCAGGAACTGCCAGATCGCCTCGATCTGCTGACGAGTGTCCCCCCCGAGCACCTTCGGCAACAGGCTCTTGCCCGAAGGCCAGGCCACCGGCATCCGGGTGCCGGGACGGAAGACTTGCGGATCGACCAGGTAGCGGTGAAACCAATCGCGCTTCAGCCGCTTGGTCATGATCGTCATGTCAATCGCCTGCACCCCTTCGGTCTCAACCCCTTTGAACGTATGACACTTGATACAGGCGAGGGCCTCACTCCCAGTCAGGTAGCGACCCTCCGACTTGATCCGGCGCGGCGGGACGTGGAACTCGACCGCCTTCACCGGCTCCATGGAGTCGACGTTCTCGAAGGCCGCGATCAGACCGCCGGCGTTCGCCTTCCCGAACCGAGGCATTCGCGTCAGCATGTAGGGTCGGTCCTTCGCTCCTTCGCTGACGATGTGGGCCAGATAGTCGGCCGTGAGCTTGGCTCCAACCCCGTCGAGCGAAGGGGGAATCCGTCCTTCGTCGCCCATCTCCTGCTGCTTGGTCTGAAAGAACGGATTACGAGCTTCCTCGACGCCGCCGACGCCGCCGCGCTGGTGGCAGGCGTAGCAGTTCAGGCGTCGGAACGTTGCCGAGACCTCTTCCAGGGGCGTGGGGTGGGAACCGGCCGGTTGCTTTAAGGTCTCAATCGCCGCGACCAGGCTTTCCCGCTGCCGGTCCGTGAGTGGATAGACCGGCGCATTTGCCGGATGCGCGGGATCGAGGCACCCGCGTTGGGTCTCAAGCTGGGCGAGTGCTGTTGCCGTCAGGCGGGATGGGATCGGTGAATCGTCATGGCGCACCTTGTGACAACTCGCACAGCCGACCGTGGCGAACAACTCGCGTCCTCGGGCTACGAGCGACTCCTCCACGACGAATCGCTCCTCAGGCGTCTTCGACTCGGGAGAGCGGGGCTGATCGGTCAGCGAGAGCGTCCCGGTGATGGGCTGTCGCGGAATCCCGGGGCCCGAATAATCCAGGTCGAACTCCGCCCCCGCCCCACCGTTGAAGAAGGAGGCGGCGATCGGGTGCGTCCCCTTCACCATCCGAATCGTGCCCCGACGCTCCTTCGGCGCATGGATCCCGTCGTTCTCGACGGCCACCTTTCCGTCCAGCAGCAACCGACTGCCGTCGTCCGACTTGAGGTAAAAGGTGTAGTCACCGTCGCGATCGATGTTGAAGAATCCCTCGAACAAGAGCGCAAAGTTGTCGGACCGGCGTGCCACCGTGAGGTCGATCCCCACCGTCTTCCCCGTCTTGAGGGGCGTCAGTGCGGCGAAGTCGGGGAGATTTTCCCAGGTTCCCTCGAAGTAGGAGTACTTCAAGTTCGGCTCGGCCGCTTCGTGGAGGTCGCGCAGCAGGTAGGCCGCCAACTCCCCCGCCTCGTTCCCGGTGAGCCCGAGCGCGGGCATCCGCCCCGACGGCCGTACCTTGAGCGGGTCGTTGAGGAAGGTGGTCAAACTTCCCAGCGTGTATTTCTCCGCCAGGTTACCGAGTGGCACCGACGTCGCGATCCGAGCCGCGTTCGCCTCGAGCGAACCGTGGCAGGCGAGGCAGCCCACTTGTTGATAGAGGACCCGACCACTCGCGATCGCCTTGGCGGTCGGATTGATTCCAACCAGTCGCCCGCTCGAAGCGAGGAAGTGAGTCAACGCCTCGACGGCCGATCGTCGCTCCCCCTCCGGCAGATGGGCCAGAAGGTTGGGCATCGTCGTCCCCGGCTTCTTGGCTTGCGGGTCGAAAAGGAAGGAACGCAAGTATTCGGTCCGGACCCGCGCTCCGACCGCGTCCAGGATCGGCGCTTGCTTGGGTTCCGGCGAAGTTTCCCCAGCCTTCCCAGCTTGGTGGCAGGAGTTGCAGTTTAGTTCGCCGAAAAGCAGGCGTCCCGCCTCGGAGGCGTTGGAGCTGGGATCGACGAAGAATCGCTCGTAGCCCGCGATCAACGGGTGGTCGGGAGCCGATTCCGCCGCCGTCGCGGTCACTGAATCGAGCGAGGAAGCCAGGATGACCCACCCACTCACCAGAATCAAAAACGTCTTCCGAGCCTCAGCGCTCATCAAGTGGATCCCCCGGACAACCGGTCAGCCAGCCTGAAACCGCGAGCGGGACAACGACGGGCAGATCGACGAACGGCACGCGTCGGTCCGTGATTTTGCGATCGTTTTGGACAGCGGGTGGGCAATCGCATCGGCTCCCTAGCGTAGCGAGCCCGGCTCCGAAAACAATGGTTTCGCCCCTCTTTGGTACAACTTAGCTCGTGAGTCCAGGCGACCGTTGCATTCCAATTGAGGGAGCCCCCATCCCGACCCGCACCGAGCGTTGATTCCCATTTTTTTCGAATACTTTTCGCTTCCCTTTGCAAACAATCTCGTTCAGAATGAATTTGTTAGGAGAGAGATGTACGGTTGCGACGGGGATTTCAGGAGACCGTAAGGACCCGCGGATCGTTTCCCGGTTCGAGCGATTGCTTTGGAAGCCGTCGTTTCGCTTAAAACCGTGATGGTCGCGAATGATCTGTTTCTTGCTATAAGCGTTTCTTTTTGACACTAAGGTATCCCCTCTGTATATTTTTCAATGACGCGGGTCGTGCCATACCTCGTATGACGGACGTAGAAGTCCTGAAAAGAGCGGCCTGCTTCGGATTCGACGCTTCGGCGAGGGTCGCGCATCTTCGATCTCAAGACACTTGAGTGAGAGAACTCGTCCATGCGCACGCGATCATTGGTTCTCCTCGAGCGGTCGACCCCGACGCGCCGCAAGGCGGTCCGGCCCCGCTTGGAGTTGATGGAAGATCGGCTCCTGCTCACGATCTTTCCGGTGACCGACACGCTTGACAGCCTCTCGCCAGGCACGTTGCGCTGGGCGATCGGCCAGGTGAATGGCGGCGACGGGGGCGATACGATCGCGTTTGCGATCCCGGGGACGGGCGTCAAGACGATCCATCTCAGCGCCGCACTGCCGACGCTTTCGGTTCCGGTGACGATCGACGGCACGACCCAGCCGAATTACGCGGGCACTCCGCTCATCCAACTCGATGGATCGGGCGCCGGGGCGGGGGTGAACGGCCTGAGTGCGCTCGGGGGAACGACGACGATCGTCGGGCTCGCGATCGTTGGCTTTCAGGGGGATGCGATCCACCTGACCGGTGCCGGAAACAACGTCATCCAGGGCAACTACCTGGGGATGATGCCCAATGGGTCGGCCGTGGGGGCCAATGGCGGCCACGGGATCTATGCCAGCAGCGCCAACAATCAGATCGGCGGCGCGCAAGCGAACCAGGGGAACTTGGTCTCAGGGAATCTGGGCTACGGCATCGTGCTCGACGGCGCCACAGCTAATGTCATTGAGGGGAATCTTGTCGGGGTCGACGGCAGCGGAACGCTCAAGCGGGGCAATTCCGCGGGCGGGATCTTGGTGAGGAACGCCTTGAATAACCGGATCGGCGGCACGAGTGGGTTCGCCGGCAACGTGATTTCCGGCAACAGCGCCCACGGGATTGAGACGTTCGGATTGACCGACGGCCTGCTCGTGCAAGGGAACGCGATCGGCACCGACCGCTCTCATTCGTTGGACCTCGGAAACCTGGTCGACGGGGTCCATCTCTTCAGCAGCAACAATGCGATCGGCGGACTGGAGCCTGGTGCGGGTAACACCATCGCGTTCAACGGCAACCCGGGAATCGGCATCGGCGCAGGCGTCTCCTTAATCCTCAACGTGTCCAACAATAAAATCTTATCAAATGCAATTTTCTCGAATATTAAGCTTGGAATCGATTTAGGCGGAAGCGGGAATCGGAGCCAGCAAGCCCCCTCGCTGAGTGCGGCGAGTACCGACGCACATTCGACCACGGTCAGCGGCATGCTGAGTGGGAGTCGCCCGGACGCGGCGTATTCGATTCAGTTCTTCGCGAATGCCACGCCCGATCCGACCGGATTCGGCGAAGGCGAGACGTTGCTCGGCACGATGCAGGTCAATACGGACCACGCGGGGAACGCCGTTTTTAACGTATCGCTCCCCGCCGGCGTGGCGGCCGGGGCGTTCATCAGCGCGACGGCCACGGATCCGACGGGGAACACGTCGCAGTTCGCCCTGAACGTCTCGACGAAGGGGACGGCGGATGTCGGTGTTGCGGTGACCTCGTCCTCCTCCTCGGTCCAGGTTGGCGACACGGTCACGTTCACCTTGGTCGTGACGAACTATGGATCGACCGTGGCCCGCTGGGTGACGGTGACGAACCAGCTCCCCCCCGGGGTGACGCTGATCTCCGCCACTTCAGCCGACGCCATCGCGGTGCCAGGTCCGAATTCGATCTCGTTCTTGTTCGGCGGCTTGGAGGTCGGTCAGTCTCGGACCGCGACAATTGTGGTGCAGACGTCGACCGCGTCCGGGAGTTCGATCACCGACTCGGCGAGCGTCACGAGCCTGGAAGGCGACCCGAATCCGAGCAACAATTCCGCCTCGGTCACCGTTCCGGTGAATGCGTTGATCGACCTCGCGGTCGCGATGCAAGGACCGACCGGCCCGGTTCCCGTCGGTCAGAACGTGACGTACATCGTGACGGTGAGAAATCTCGGCCCCTCTCAGGCGACCGGAGTGACCCTGATCGATCTCCTTCCCGACAACGTGACTTTGGTCTCGGCGCAAGCGTCGCGCGGGACGATTTCGATCCAGGGGAACACGCTCACGACCCTGATTCCGACCCTTGACGCCAATTCAACTCCGCTGGTTCTCACCATTGTGGTGGCCACCAACGCAACGACCCTCGCATCGATTACCGCCACTGCCAGCCTCTCGGCGAACGAGCCGGATGCTCTGGCGGCGAATAATTTCGCGTCCGTCACGACGACGGTCACGCCCTTGGCCGACCTGCAAGTCCGCGTTCAGGACCCACTCGTTGCGACGCTGGTGGGACAGCCCCTGACCTACGTGGTGACGCTGACGAACCAAGGGCCGTCGACGGCCACCGGCATCTCCCTGGTCAACGTTTTGCCCACCGGCGTCTTGTTGGTTTCGGCGAGCGACAACGTCGGGGGGACGCTCACGATCCGTGACGGCGTTGTCACCGATGAGTTCGCGTCCTTGGCGTCCGGCAGCGTGTTCGTCCTGACGATCGTGGTCACGCCCACGCTCGCTTCCGGGGCTTTGCTCACCAACCGCGCGTCGGTCACGAGCCTCACGGTGGACCCGGATCACACCAACGATTCGGCATCCGTAGACACGACGGTTAATCCGGCTTCCGACCTCTCGGTCAGCGTCGCGGCCGACGCCGCGGAGGTGGGCGCCGGTGGGTCGCTGACCTACACCATCACGGTCACCAACCGCGGACCATCGCCCGCGCCCGGTGTGATTCTGATCGATCTGCTGCCGGCGAACGTCACCGTCACCTCGGTGACCGTCAGCCAAGGCGAGACCACGCAGCTGCCGGGACAGGTGATCGGCAACATCGGGGCGCTGGGCGCCAACGCGTTCGCCACGATGACCATCGTGATCCAGACGTCGGCCAACAACGCGCCAACGATGATCAACACCGCGACCGTGTCGTCCAACCTGCCCGACCCCACACCTGACGACAACAGTGTCACGACCACCACGACCGTCACGCCGCGGACCGACCTCGCCGTGAGCATCAGGCCCCCGGCCGGTCGCTTGCTCGTGAACCGCGAACTGACCTACGCGGTGACGGTGACGAACCATGGACCCTCGCCGGCCACCGGTGTCAGCTTGACCGAGCTCTTGCCCACCGGCGTCAGGTTCGTCTCGGCGATCGACAGCCTCGGAAATTCCCTGACGCCGGTCAACGGCCGTCTGATCGACGGGATCGGCGACCTCGCCTCGCAAGCTTCGGTGACCCTGACGATCGTCGTCATGGCGATGACTCCTGGGTCATTCGACATGTCGGCATCGGTTAGCGGAACCGAGAACGACGACGATCCTTCCAATAACACGGCCACGTTCTCGACCGTCGTGGTTCCGGCCGCCGACCTCGCGGTGCAGTTGGTGACGAACCGGGGGCAAGTGACGACCGGCGATCGCCTGGTCTATACGCTGACCGTGACGAACCAAGGCCCCGCGACGGCCACCGGGGTCCTCCTCAATGAAACCTTGCCCCTGGGCCAGTCGATCGTCGCGGTGACCGCGAGCCAGGGGAGCGTCTCCTCGGGCAACGGTTTGGTGACCGCGCGGCTCGGTGACCTGGCGGTGGGGGCAACCGCTTCCGTGACGATCATCGTGAACCCGACGGTCGCCGGCACCGGGACTGCCCGGGCCACGGTGAGCGGACTCGAGTTCGATTCAAACCCGGCCGACAACCAGGCCATCGTCAACGTGCAGGTGATCGAGCGGCCGGGCACGTTTCAGTTTGCCTCGCCCACGGTCACCGTGCCCGAAGACGCGGGGACCGCGACAATCGTCGTCCAGCGCACCGATGGCCGCCAGGGCCGAGTCGCGGTGAACTATTACACGGTCCTGTCGGGAACCGCCACGCCCGGCCTCGATTTCATCCCGGTCTCGGGCACGTTGGTGTTCGAGCAGGGGGAGACTACCAAGACGTTTACCGTGCCGGTCCTCGCGAACCCGTACACCAACCGGGATGGTACCGTTCACCTCGTCCTGCGCGATCCTCAAGGGGGGGCCGTCCTTGGCTCCCTGATTTCAACCTCCCTGATCATTCGCGACCTCGACCCGGATTTCACCGGCCCGAGCGTCCAGGAAATCCGCCTGTACGGTCCGGCCAGCTCGATCCAGTACATCACCTTGTTCTTCAGCGAGAAGCTGAACTCCGTCACCGCATCCTCGGCCGCCGGCTACCAACTCTACGACGTCGGACCCGACGGCCGTTTCGGCACCGCCGACGATCGCCCGGTCCCGCTCCTACCACCCAGCTACGACCCCACCAATAATACCGTTACCCTCGTGCCCGTCTCTCCCTTACTCGCCAATCGTTTTTATTATGTCCAAGCGTCTGGGATACGGGATATTGTTGGAAACCTGCTGGTATCGGGTCCAGGGGCAATCGCAACGAACCAGTTCGGCGCTTATCTCGTGCGGGGCACGAGCCTGCAATACCTCGACAGTCAACAGACCGTCGTCTCGATTGGGGTCACCGGAGGCGGACTCCTCGACCTGACTCGTTACGCCAACGGAGACGGTGAACGACTGCAAGTCCTTAACCCGATTCCCCAGCGGACTGTGCTCACGGGGCGAGTCCGAGGCGGAGCGAACGCCACCTCGTTCGCGTCGATCACGGGACTCGGAGCCTTCGGCGCAGTCCGCGTGACCATGAGCTCACCGACCATCCTCGTGGGCCACATGCCCTTCAATCGCCGGTTCTTCTCCCCACCAGCCGTCGACGGCGTCTTCGCTCCCGTCGCAATTGTCGGCAAACCGTCCGCTCAACGCCGGCCTCGGGGCCGACGCTGAGCAATTCGGGGCGGTACGAAGTGAAGCGAGCCAACGCTTTGAACGCTCGTTCTAACCAGCCGGCAATTCCTCGCCAAATTCACAATGCAATCATATGTGAAATGTTGATTTATCTTGCAGGGTGGGCACGGCCCACCATCCCAATCTCCTTGTCAAAGCAAAAGCAATCAAGAGTTTAACCACGAATTACACGAATAAATGCAAATTCAATAAATTGTATAAAATAAAAATTTAATTAATTTAATTATTCGTTTAATTCGTGTGATTCGTGGTTAAGATCTTAATGAATTGGCCGTACCTGCCCTGATGGGAATCGTTGGAGCCACGAGGACGCCAAGGCCGATTTCGCCGAAGTGGAGCGCACGGGAGATGACACAGCGTGACCCTGTCAGAATGTCGTCATCAGCGAGGCCTGACGGACAAAACAAAGAACCGCCTGGCCCTCCACATGTGGGATGGGTCCGGCGGTCTAATACTGTCCGATGGATACCAAGGCAGAGGTGTCGACCCTGCGAACGATCGGTTTGCGGTCAGGTCAGGATCAGGAGCGGTCGGAACCAGGTCGAGATTCGGCGCTGGTCAGAGCGGCGGAGCGACCGCCACGTGAAGAGTTGACATAGGCGGAGGTCAGCATGCTCAGAACCGCGGAGCGACGGCCAGCCCGCGACGACTTGCCACCACGACGGATCCTCGCCACAGTGCCCGCCCACACGAAGCCAGAATGCATCGGTGCGTTTTTGGCAGAATTTGACTCGTTCATCAATCTAACTCCCACGAGGGAAACCATCTCCATTTCGGTCGGAGCCGGCTTCACAAGTCCGTAGAATCGAGAAGAGCTCGAATCCCATTCGACGTGCCGCATCGACCTTGATGCTGGTTGCCGGAGTGTCCAAGGAACCACGCCCTCAAGGCTGGTTCCATCGACACCACGATCGAAGTCATCTCGCGGTCACGGCCTCCGCCGGACCACTCGACGCTTCGATCCTCATGAAATTGAAGTTCGCGTCCCCATCTCATCGGACATCCAGCGCCTTACGCTTAACCCCTCTCCTCCGAAAAATCGGACGAGTTCCCCAATGGGCAGAGAGGATGGATGCTTTCGCAACGAGCACCCTCGTAATTCGCTTCGCAATCGGGACCGAGCGAGAGAACCGGAGACAGCCAGATTTTACCAGAGCAATTGGCATGCGCCAATGCAAGAGCAAAGTGAATCTATGGAGCCCAAAAGTGTGGAATTGTTCCGGTCCGTTGTGAGGGGAAGATCCTGGGAAGTGTCGGTTCCGGGACGATGAAACTCGGAGGGGGATTCACCTTGACCTTCTCCTTCTTGGGCTCGGCGTCGGCGGCGGGCACCCCTCCGACCAGGATCATCACGAAGAGCAGGAGCGTTCCGAGCCCGTTGAAGAGTGCATGCATGACCATCGCCGCAATCAGACTTCCGGACCGCTCGAAGACAAAGCCGAGCCCGAGGGAGAGGAAGAAGATCGCCAAAGGGGCGGGCCACTGGGGGAAATGGACCAGCGCAAACAGGGTCGAGGTCAGAACAATCGGTTGCATCGGCATCCGTCTGGAGGTTCGCGCGAAGGATCCCACCGGGCTGGAAGGGGCGGAGAACGGGTTCTCGTCAAACCCGGTGACGGAGGCATGTGCCGGCGTCGCAGCCAATTCGAGCTGAGTCTCCGCTTCCGAAAGCCGCGGGGCTTCGCGTGGCTCGGCCAGTTCTTCGAGTCCAACCTCCTCGACCGGCCTCGGATTGAAGAGCTTCGAGAGCCAGCGCTGAATGACGCCTCGGAAGATCAGCTCCTCGGCAGCGGGGGCCAGGAGCACCGCGGAGAGCACCGCCAACTCGGCGATCCCCATCGACGACTCGTTGCGAATCATCTTTTCGAGGGGGTGACTCTCGGGTTTCCAGACCAAGATCGCCAGCCCGTTGAGTGCATAGACAAACGGAGAGACCACAAAAAAGGCCACGGTTCCCACGAGAAACTGCTCGCCGAGCCGGCGGCGTTCGATTCCGAGGTCGGCGAGGCGCGCCCCGGAGGTGAACCGCAAGACCAAGGGGAGGGTCAGGAGCAAGGCGCCGTTGATCAGCGAGGTCACGACCATCTGCTCCGTAAATCCGAGCGTCCGTTCGACCGCCGGCGCGACGGCCTTACCGGCTTTCGCGACCGCCTTACCGGCTTTCGCGACGGCCTTACCGGCTTTCGCGACGGCAGGCGCAGCCGCGGGTGCCCCGCTTGCCGTCACCAGCATGTACACTGTGATCAGGCCGAGATTGATCGCCAGCCAGGTCAAAACGACCAGCATGACCGATCCCAATCCCCACGGGACGGTTTTGGGCTCCAGGATTTGGGGGACGATCGTTTGACCGCTCCGAACCCGCCAGATCAGCCAACTCCAAGATCCGATGACCCCACAGAGCATCAAGAAAAAGATCAGGAGAACGAACAGGCTCGCAAGCATGGAGGAGACGGGCATCGGGCTCGGGACCCCGGGGCGCACGAATGTCAAGTGTCCAACTTTTATCGTATCATAGCGGCGTTCTCATCGGCCACCTTGCCCGAAATCTCTCGACTCCCTAAAATCGGCGATCGCGAACGCAACCGAAGGAGTTCCTCCGCCGATGTCGGATCTTGATGCCCAGCTCCAGATACTTCGACGCGGTGTCGAGGCGATCGTCCCCGAAGGGGAGTTCGTCAAGATGCTCGAACGATCGATCCGTGACAACGTCCCCCTCCGCGTGAAATACGGGATCGACCCTACCGGGATCAACGTCCACCTCGGGCATACGGTGCCGCTCCGGAAACTCCGCCAGTTCCAGGAGTTGGGACACACTGCCGTCATCATCATCGGCAACTACACCGCCTTGGTGGGCGATCCCTCGGGACGCGACGAGACCCGAGCCTCGCTGACCGAAGCCCAGGTGGCCGAGAACGCCAAAGATTACCTCCGCCAGGTCGGCCGGATCATCGACCTCTCCAAGGCCGAGGTCCATCACAACGGCGACTGGTTCGCGAAGTGGTCGTTTCTCGACGTCCTCGACCTCACCCGCAAGATGACGCTCGGGCAGATCTCGGCCCGCGACGACTTCGCCAAGCGGATCGCCGCCGAGAAACCGGTCTACCTCCACGAATGTCTCTACCCGCTGATGCAAGGCTGGGATTCGGTCGAGATCCGGGCCGACGTTGAGCTCGGTGGGACCGAGCAACTGTTCAGCCTGATGGTCGCCCGCGACTTGCAGCACTCGCAAGGCCAGCGCCCTCAGGTCGCCCTGACAATGCCGATCCTGGTCGGCACCGACGGCACCCGGCGGATGGGAAAGAGCCTGGGCAACGACATCGGGATCGGGCTCCCGTCCAACGACCTGTTCGGCAAGCTCATGAGCATCCCCGACGAACCGCTCAAGCAATACTTGACCCTCCTGACCGACATCCCGATGGACGAGATCGAGGGCTTCTTCCAGCCGGGTGTCAACCCGAGGAACGTCAAAGAGCTCCTGGCCAAGGCGATCATCACCGGACTCGTCTCCTCCGAAGAGGCCGACACGGCCGCTGCGGAGTTCCGCAAACGAGCCAAGGGCGAAGACCCCGTGGAAATCCCCGAGGTCCACGTCCCGGCCGACCAGTTGGACGACGACGGACGTATGCCGATTCCCCGCCTGATCGTCGCCCTGGGACTGGAGAGCAGCACGTCGAATGCGCGTCGCGTGATCGACGGGGGCGGCGTCACCCTCGGTGCCGATCGTACGGTCATCAAAGATCCGAAGGCCTTGATCGACGTCAGCGATGGCCTGATCGTCCGCGTCGGTAAGCACAAGATCGTGAAAGTTCGTCGCCCCCTCGCCTAGAACCGTGGACTTTCGGGTGGATCAGAGTTCGAGCGAACCGGAAGGGTTGGGGGCCAAACCCGGCCTCTCCCCACTCGACCCCACCTCAAAAGGCGCAGGCAGCCCGAAGTTCAACGGCTTTAATCCTTGAAGAGTCCATGACGCCGGAGCCAGCAGGATGAGTCAGCACGGTTTCGGAATCATCGGTTGCGGCATGATCGCCGAGTTCCACACGCGGGCCATTAACGAGATCGAAGGGGCCCGCGTCGTCGCCGCCTTCAGTCGCTCCGAATCCAATGGCGCCAAGATCGCCTCCTTGGCCGGGGGTGACTGCACGATCTATGACAATCTCGACCGGATGCTCGCCCGGACCGACATTGATGTCGTCTGCGTCTGCACCCCGAGCGGAGCGCATCTCGACCCGGCCGTGCTTGCCGCGCGGGCGGGCAAACACGTGGTCGTCGAGAAGCCGCTCGAAATCACTCTGCCCCGTTGCGACGCCATCATCCAGGCCTGCGAAGCCGGAGGTGTTCGGCTCTGCACGATCTTCCCATCGCGGTTCTCGCCCGCCAATCTCGCCCTGAAGCAGGCCATCGACGACGCCCGGTTCGGCCGCTTGACCCTGGGCGATACGCACGTCAAGTGGTGGCGGACCCAGGAATACTACGATTCGGGCGGTTGGCGCGGGACCTGGGCGCTCGACGGCGGCGGAGCCCTGATGAATCAGGCGATCCACAATGTCGACCTCCTCTACTGGCTGATGGGGGACGTCGACTCGGTCCAGGCGCTCACCGCCACCCTCGTCCACGACCGAATCGAGGTCGAAGACACCGCCGTCGCGGCCGTCCGGTTCAAAAACGGCGCGCTCGGGATCATCGAGGCCGCCACCAGCGCCTATCCGGGCCTGCTCAAGCGGACCGAGATTCATGGTGAGTTCGGCTCCGCGCGGGTCGAGCAGGACGACGTCACGCTCTGGTCGTTCGCCACCGAGGCACCCGGCGACGACGTCATCCTCGAGGCCTTGAGCGGAGCGACCGGTTTCACCGCGGGGTCGAGTGACCCTCGCGGAATCAATCACACGGGCCATCGCGACCAGCTCGCCGACTTCCTCCACGCGATCGACACCAACGGTAACCCTCGGGTCGATGGCCGCGAAGGTCGCAAGTCGGTTGAAATCATCCGCGCCATCTATCGGTCGGCGGAGACTGGCCGGGCCGTTCGACTTCCACTCCATGATGTCTGATCTGAGATCAGGCCCGCGCGATCCCTTCTCTCGCCCCGCGAAGGGGCGGGAGAACCCCCTCTGAGATTCGGGAACGCCTCTTGGCGGGCTCGGATCGAGCGGAGCTCCTGGAAGATTGAGCTCTGAGGTCGAAGGAGTGACCGATGCGACGACGACGCTCCCCCCTGCTCGACTATGCCGTCTATCTTGGCGTGCGCCTGATCGTCGGAGTGGCCCAGGCCCTCTCGATCGAGCAGGCCTATTCTTTCGCACGACTGCTCGCGGCGATTCTCTACCGGGTGGATAAGCGACACCGCAAGGTCGGGATGGAGAACCTCGAAATCGCGTTCGGCGACCGCTACACCGAAGCCCAGCGCGACCAGATCGTGCGCGGCGTTTACCTCCATTTCGCGATGATGCTGATGGAGATCCTCCAGATCCCCCGGAAGCTCCATCCGACGACCTGGCGGAATCGGATCACGCTCGTCGGCCAGGAGAAGGTGCAAGTCCTCGACCGCCTGCTGAACGGCGGTCCCGTGATCATGCTAACCGGCCACTACGGCAACTGGGAGATGGCGGGCTACCTGTTCGGCGTGTTCGGGTTCCCCCCGAACTCGGTGGCGAGGGCGCTTGACAACCCGTACCTCGACCGCTTTTTGAAGTCGTTCCGGGAGCGAACCGGCCAGAAGATGATCCCCAAGACGGGGGGCTACGACGAGATGCTCGAGGTGCTCCGGAGCGGCAAAATGCTCTCGTTCCTGGCCGACCAGGATGCCGGCCAGAATGGCATGTTCGTCGACTTCTTCGGCCGCCCCGCATCGACGCACAAAGCGATCGCGTTGCTCGCGATTGAGCATCACGCCCCGGTGGTCGTCGGCTATGCACGTCGGGTCGGTCCGGGCTTCCGCTACGAGGTTGGATGCGAAGTCGTGATTGACCCTGACGAGCTGACCGGGACCGCCGATGACGCCCGGCTCATCACCCAACGCTTCACATCCGCCCTCGAGACGATCATCCGTCGCGACCCGTCGCAGTACCTCTGGCTCCATCGCCGCTGGAAGCATCAGCCGAAGAAGCGAACGGGTCGTAAGGTTGCAGAAGTCCCCAACGCCTCGGACAATCGGGAGTCGGGTGAATCGGGGGGCACGTCAATGACTTGAGCGTGGGAGCCTGGTCTCCCGCTCACTTCGCGCCGGCGCCAGCCGCCTTCGGGGCGGCCTTGAATTCATCCGCGGTCAGCTTCTTGACGGTGGTCCCGTCTTGCATGAGGACATACCCGCCGGACTCGGGAGCTTCCTTCTCGTAGGCGATGATCTTGTCCGAAGCTCCTTCCTCGAAGCGCGTGTTCCAGACGACCACGATGTTCCCCTGCTTCACCTTCAAGTAACCGCTCGGATAGCCCACTTCATAAGTCGCCAGATCAGTAGCCTTGGAGGGGGACTTGTTCTGATGATTGGCGTTGTAGAGCCGGAGCAGTTCGGCCGTTTCCACGAGGCTGTTCTGCTTGATCTGCTCCGCGGCATCGTCGGGGGCCAACCCACCCTGCTCCGAGTTGCAGCCGGTCAAGAGAAGTCCCACCACCAGCCCACAGATCAACCGAATTCCGCCGCGAACCATTGGGAAAACTCTGTAAAAAGAAGGGGCGACCCGAATCTCGGGCCGCCCTGATTCGTTGAGCTCAATGACACTCCCGACCGCACCCCGGCCTTGGTACTCTCCTGACCGTCACGAGAACCACCGGATCCATGTCTATCGCGTCATCGACTTAGAACGAGTCGGCACTGATGATTTCGGAGCCGGCCCTGGTCCCGATGGCCCGCCAGTTCACGAGATTGATCGTGCTCTTGATGAACCGCACCGAGCCGTCCGCGAATCCGACGTTGACCCCTCCGGAGTGATAGCTCCGTGCGGCCAAGTGGGCGGCTGTGAACGACCCGTTGCCACAATCAAGGCCCGTGTAATTCGGGGGAACGGTGTGGCTATATTTCGTCGTTTGCGGGATCCAGCGGGCCACGGTAGCCGATCCGACTCGTGATGGTCTGGCAGCTTGTACCGGGAATTTGCCGACCGAGCGTGGTCGCGAAGTCGCCGTCGGTGCCGGTTTGAACAGGATCGATCTTATTGGTTTGATCGATCGCCGGCATGGTGCTGCCGTAACGAGACTGCTTGATCTCGGAGTACATCGCCGTATTGGAGGTCCCATCGACGATCTCCGAGAGACTGGTGCCCTTGCACATCAGATAAGAAGGGTTGGGCTGCGTCCCCGGCGGATCGAGGAACTGAGGTTGCCCCGTGATGAAGCTCACCTGGAAGATTCCGAATCAAACTCACTGCACATCCGAATGCAGTAGACCCATTGTTCAATATAGCCACTCTCGACAAGGCATCGAACCGGTACCAACGGCCGGTTGAGCTGGCGAAGGTCGAACAACGGAACCGCGATCCCAGAGAATCGTTGAGGTTTGCCGAGCGACCAAGACAGGGTATGGTTCTTCGGAACTGCCCGCGGTCAGCGACCGCATTGCCTGCCATCGTCACGATCGACGACGCACGGCACCGGCGCGTCGAACGTCGCGGCCCGGCCCGGCCTATATAGCGATTTTCGCTTGCATTTTATCCAATGCGACCCGGACCCAACTCGGCCACCACATCCAAACTTTGGCGATCACCCCAAGCAAACAGATCGGCCTGACCACTCGTTCGACTTGCCGGGTCCTGGGGCACTTCGCCGGGTTGAGATTGACCGCCGAGGGGGGGGAGGTCCAGTGTCTGGAACGAACTGCGAACAAGCTAATTCAAATCATGAACAATTAATTGTGGAGTTTTGTGTCAGCGATGTGACTCTGGAGTCGAGACGAGCTGGTAGGCGGGAGAGCCGGGCAACGGGTTGCGGAACTCTTAGGATGGCGGACACGACGGAGAATGACCTGGCCCCAAGTTGAGGCTACGATGTGCCGCTGGCAATGCTGGAGCCGGATTACGCCGGGATGCTCTGGTTGGATCAGCGACAATGAGGAGACGAAGTCAGCGAGATCCGCAGGTAGAGAGACCCACCACGGCAAAGCAAGACTTGTGGGATACGACCGTACCCCACAAGTGCGAAGAGAATCAGGTCTTGCTTTGCACAACGAGGCTGTGCGACACGTGCTCGATACCGCGTCTCACTTCTTCTGAGGTTTCTCGGACGAGGGCAACTCGGCGGCCTTAGGAGTGGTCTGGAACTCTTCCGCGGTCAGCTTCTTGACGGTCGTCCCATCTTGCATCAGGACATACCCGCCCGACTTGGGCGTTTCCGCTTCGTACGCGATGATCGTATCGACGGCCGTCTTCACGGTGGGAACGCTCCAGAGAACGACGACTCCCCCCTGCCTGACCTGGATGAAACCGGAAGGATAGCCATTCTCGTATTTCGCCAGGTCCGCCACTCGTGTGGCGGGTTTTCCCTTCTCGTCACTGTAGCTGCTGAGGAGCAGGCCAACCTCAGTCATTTTTGACTTATGAGCGAGGTCTTCCGCCGTTTCCGGTGGTAGGGCGACTGGCGTGCCCGAGCCACAGCCGGCGGAAAGAAATCCGCTGACCAAGATCCCCAGCACCACGCCGACGCGAACAACTCGAAACATGACAAGCATCCCAAAAGAAGGTGAGGGACGGCCCCAACTGGGGCCGGCCCTCAGTCATCGATCCTCAGGTCCTACGTGAGCGGCCGCAAAGCCTTTATGAGTTCAGGAGAGAGTTGTCTCAGCTCGACAGACGACTCGACTCTTAGTAGGAATCGGCGCTGATGACCTCACCGCCGGCCCGCGAGCCAAGTGCTCGCCAGGTCGCCAGGTTGATGGAGCTCTTGATAAACCGTACCGAACCGTCAGCAAAAGCGGTGTTCACGCCTCCCGAGTGATAGCTCCGAGCGGCGATGTGCGAGGCGACGAAACCAGAATCCACACAGTCGGCTCCCGTGTAGTTGGGAGGGACCGTGTGGGTATAGTTCGTGGTGGGGGGGATAAAACGGTAGTACTGATTGCCACGATACCCAATTCGATTGGTCGTCATGACGTCGCAGGCGGCTGGGGGAGTCTGGAGATTGAGGGCAGCCACCCCTCCTTGAATTGGATCAATCTTGTTGTTCTGGTCAGGCGCGGGCAACGCGGTGGTCGACCACCGCGAGGTCTTGATCTCCGCGAACATGGCGGTATTGGATGTACCGTCCACGATCTGGGAAAGCTTCGTGCCAAAACATTGCTGATAAGCCGGGTTCGGGGTGGTACCCGAGAGATACTGTGACTGACTCAGATCCAGCGTGACCGGAAACAACCCAAGAAAGGCCCCGTTCGTCTCTCGGAGCGTGGTGGTGTCAGCAGGAGAGTTGTAGTACTGGGCCGCAGTATTCCCAAGACTCGCGTAGTAATTGGTGTGCGCACAAGGAAGGCCACTGCCACCGACATCCAACTGAGATCCCGTGTTGGGATCCGATGGGCAAAGGTATGCATTCACCTGCGTGACTCGGGCGGTCTGATTGAATTTTCCGCAGCAGGCTGAACCACCGTTGCTATCGACGGCGAAATTCCAGGTGTTGTAAAGGGCCCCTTGCTCAAGAAACTGCAACATGTAGGCAAGCACATTGGCCCGGCTGCCTCCGCCGCTCATGCCGGGGTACTGAGTCCAGCACGGGGGCAAATTTGAGTTCGTCGACTCAAAATTCATCGCCGCGAGGCCCATCTGCTTCAAGTTATTCGTGCATTGTGACCGACGCGCGGCCTCACGTGCGGCTTGAACGGCGGGCAAAAGCAGTGCGATCAACACTGCGATGATGGCGATGACTACCAAGAGCTCGATGAGCGTGAAACCTCGACGGAGACGTACGCGCTGCATGAACAAACCCCAGCCGAAAAAATGTGGACAGGGTCGAATCTGGGATTTCCCAGCATTCGCACCAGACCCGGTCCTACGGAGAAAAATAAGGATCTTGAGAGGAGTTGATGAACAACCGATCGTCGAGGAAGCGCAACCCGCGAGTAGCGATTAAGGGAAGGTAATGCCTCGCCCGATCCATCTCTGCGACGAAGCGGATTCAAAAAACGGTTGCTACGTGCAGGCTATTCTAGACTTTTAAGATCTAAATGGAAAGTGGTCGGCCCACGTTGAGTTCGCGAAATCATCGACCGGGAAAGGCGGACTGTCCCCGGGGTCATGACACCAACAAGTTTTAAGCTAAAATAAACACATTTGAGAGATTCGTCATTCTCTCTCGCGACGAGGAGTTTGCCCGTCTAGCCGACCTTTCGCACCGCATCGCGTTGCGCTCGAGCACGTTCATGGCAAGCGACCGAAGATGGATGAATTGCCGTCGGAGTGGTGTTGCGCCGCAATGCGATCCTGCGTAGAGCGTGTGTGGGAAATGAGTCGGGCTCTTGAAGGGTCGGCACGGCCCGATGGCAGGAACCTTGGGTTGAAATCGAGGAGCACTACCTGACTTAAGTTGTGTTGCCATAACAATTTGTTCAGGAGGGCTCTCCGGTTTCGGCGGGATCGTCTCGTTTCAGCAGAAACTTTCGCCGTCAGGATTCGTCGAACCCGTTTCTCTCAGCTATGGCGTCATCGGCCCTGGAGTCGTCGGGAAGCCCAACGAGTCCCGTGGGGTGGGCGCGGCCGGACCACCATCTTAACCTCTGATTTGACAACGAGATCGGGATGGTGGGCCTTGCCTACCCCAGGAGAGGGATTCGATCCACACCGCGAATCGATTGTGAATAGGCCGCCGCCATATCGCGTCATCACGGAACGGTCACTCGACAAGCCGAACAGTCCGGCTGCAATCGTTAAGAGGGTGGCTGAGCACACCCGAGAGGGGGAGCAATGGCTTGCAACAGTGACCGCTGCCGATGCCGATGCGGCGGCCGAACTCCGCAATGTGAATCAACGACTCCACGAGGCGATCGTTAAGCTGCCAAGCGAGGCTGAAAGCCGGGTCCTGATCGACAAGGACAAGCTGCGGCACTTGGCCAGTGCCGCGTTTGCCATGGGCGTCAATTCGCGACAGGTCGACGACCTACTGGGCGTGCTCCTGGCCGCCCAGCAGGTCTCCGACCATTCGACCCTCGGTCGACGAGTCCGAACGTGAAGGCGAAATCCTGGAGGCTTTCGACCCGGCGTGTGTCGGCTGGGGCGAACCCCATGCGATCGATGAGACCTTTTTTTGGGGGCGGCCGACCTTGGTCGGGATCGAGCCGGCGAACGCCGAGCCGCGTTTCCAGGTCAGCGTGTGCCGCTGCATCGTCTCTTAGGCACCAGCGAGGCAGCCTGCGCATCGGGCGGCACCTCGCCTCAGACATCATTAAGGCTGGGCTTCTTGTTAATGAGACTATAAGCATCACATACTATACAGTAATTTTTGACCCCAGGCTGGGATCTGCAACACGAACGCCACGCCGTGTTTGTGAAATCGCTGGGCCATGTTTTTTGCCTTCCCAGTCGGCGGCACGTCCGTCATGCCGGCAGCCAGTACCACATCGCGGGCCATTTCCAGTTACCGCTCAAAGACAACTGCCGACGGTTCCTCACGTCGGTGGGTCACCTCGAACAACTCTTTCAACGCACGCCGCAATCGCGCTCTGTGTGTCCGCGGTCTCCGATCCCGGTGCGAAGGCCAAACGACCGGGGGCAGAGACCCCAGCCACACAGAAGCGAACGCATTCAGAAACGCTTCGGTGAACCCAGGGGTATTGTTCCATCGCGTTGGACGGAGTTTTCGCAAAGCGGTAACGCTTCGAAATTTAAGAAGGCGGAGGACTTGGGTTGAGTCACCCCAAAGACCTCCGCCTCCCCAAAATCAGGACATTCGCGCAGGCACTATCGAGTTGACTTGGCAACGCCGGTACTCGAGGACGCCTCGGCCGCCTTGGGAGCGGCCTTGAATTCCTCGGGCGTCAGCTTCTTGATCTCGCGGTTGGTCAAAAGAACATAGCCCCCTTCTTTGGGGACTTTGGATTCGAACGCGAGAATCGTGTCGGATTTGACATCCGGGACAACCGCCTCGGGCTGGAGGAGTTCCCCACCCCAGAAGACCTCGAGCTCCCCTGCCTTGAGGCCGGCGAACGCCATCGGATAGCCGGCTTCGTACTCTCGAATGTCAGCGACTTTCTTCGGAGGGGCCTTCTTTGCCAGCACGTAGGTACGGTAGGCGTCGCCCACTTCACGAAGATTGATGCTCTCGATCACGGCCTTTGGGGGAGGAGCCGTCGAATCGCCACAACCTGTCGTCAACTGGACGGTGGCCCCCATCAGCAAGAGACCAACCCCCCAGCTTCTTCGCAGCAACATCGTCACACACTCCGGACAAGATCGGACCGCACACCACCTGGAATCGACACCACAAGGTCAGGCAAATACGACGTACCCGCACTGAGTTCAATCGACGGACCCTGATTGGATGTCAGAGACTGTCCGCGCTGATCACCTCGCCGCCGGCTCGTGAACCCAACGCTCGCCAGGTATTCAGGGAGATCGTATCCTTGAAAAACCGGACCGAGCCGTCGCAGAAGGCCGCGTTGGCACCGCCCGAATGGTAGCTTCGTGCGGCGATATGACCGTTGACGAACGAGTCGGAGGTGCAGTCGCGGATCTTCGAGTTCGGCGTCATGGTATGGCTGTAGTATTGGGTCCAGCTAATGGCTCCGCGATAGTACACCTGCCCCCGATACGTGATGTACTTGGAGGGATTGGGATCGGAACAGGCCGCATCGGGAACCTGGTTGTTGATCGTCGCCAACTGAATCACGATCAGCGGGTCGTTCGCGGGGAGTTCGGCCGCTCCTCCCGTGGAGGAGCGTGACCGTTTCGTTTCAGACCACATCCCGGTGTTGCTCGTCCCATCGGTGATGTCCGCAAGCCTGGCCGGTTTGGCGACGCGGTAATTGGGATTCGTTGCAGCCGTTCCAGTCCGATCGAGCCCGGGAAAGCTGAACGGCCCGAAAAGCGCCGTGTTGGTCTCCTGGAACCCCAGGACCGAACTGCTGGCTCCTTCGGGCGAAGCGGAGGCGCCACTGCTCGTCATGTAGTTGTTATATCCGAGGGGAAGGCTGGCGGAACCCCCGGTCATGCGAACACTCGAAGCATCTGACGGACAGACATACGTGCTTACGATTTGCGTTTGGGCCGTTTGATTGGCCTTGTTGCTGTGAACATCAAGCTGGAAGTTGAACGCATTGTACATCGCGGCCTGCTCGATGAACGAGAGAATCAAGGCCTGAGTGTTCGCGCGACTGGTTCCAGAGTCCGCGGCTGCGTAGGGACCATACGCCGGTGGCAGATTTCCGTTGACATTCTCGAAATTCATGGTCGCCAATGCAATTTGCTTGAGGTTGTTCGTGCACTGAGAGCGACGAGCAGCCTCACGCGCAGCTTGAACGGCGGGGAGCAAGAGGGCGATCAAAACGGCGATAATGGCAATGACGACCAGCAACTCGATCAGTGTGAATGCGCGACGGATGGATCTCATGCTTCTTTCGACTCCAGGTTTGGTGGGGGGGAAACGGATCTCCGATCCCTTCCGAAAGAGTTTCAACCCATATCTCCTCGGGGAGAAAGTGGCGAAACTGCGGACACTATAAAGGATCAGAATAAGAACGGTGAGAGAGGCGGGCGGTTGTCGCAAAAACTCGACATCGCTTCTTTCTGACGATCAAGGCGAGTCAAATGCAGAAATCCGAAAACGGTGATCCATCTTGTGGATCTTGCAAATCGAGTGTTTACGTGCCGCCCAATTCCTGAAAGGGCATACCTATTGTTAAGTGACAACCCTGAAAATTTCAAGTCGTCCACCTCAATTTTGATGGATTCTCGCAACATCGAGTGAATTCGTGGTCCTGTTCGGAAGCTCAGGAAAAAGCTCACCGCGTCCCCATCAGCTTTACGGTGAGCGAGCCACTCACAGAACCATCCACTCATGAGTTATTGGAGGACCGTGACGAGCACCCCAGAACGGAGTCGCGGGCTAGTGAGCCTCTGTGGCAACGAGCGGCAGGACGAGTTGTGACGGGCGCAGGGCGTCATGATAAATGGAATTGTCCGCCGCTACCAATCGTCGCGATGCGCCCAACGGATCACCCGTGTTGGAATTGACGTCGAACCGGGGGAAGTTACTGCTCGACACGTCGACCCGAATGCGATGCCCTTTCTTAAAAACATTTGATGTCGGGTAAAGCGTAACCGTCAATGGATAGACCGTGCCGGGGACCATTAGCTTCGGTTGGTCGAGCGACTCGCGATAGCGGGCGCGAAGGATTGAGTCGCCGATGTTCAGGTCGAACCCCAAGGGATAGTCCGGGTTGGGGGGGATCTCGTCGATCAGCTTGGCGGTGAAGTCGGTGTCCGGGGCGGTGGAGGAGACCCAGAGTTTGACCGTGACGGTACCGGTCACTTCGAGGTCTTCGGCGAGCGGTTCGGTCCGGAACACGAGAACGTCGCGGCGCTCGGAGAGGGGCAAGCGATTCTCGGCCGCGTGGGTGTCGTCCCGAGGGCGTTGATCGTAGCCGCCGTTGGTCATCAAGCCCTGGTTCGAGGAGATGTTGCCGCCGATCGTCGGTACGGGGTGGCGCGGGTCAAACGTGTAGGTCGACTTGGAGGAATCCTCCACGGGGGCGGTCGTCGCGAGGGTTCCATCACTCCGCAAGAAATAAGACGTGGCGCGGGCGCGGGCGAGCGGCCATTCCTGTTCGGCCCGCCAGAAACCGCCATGCTTGAGCCGGCCGGACGCCGACTTGCGGTCATCGCCGGTCCCCATCACGTAGATCAGGACGGGCGGGTCGTCGTCGACCCCGTTGCGATCCCCCTTCAGCCAGCGGTCGTACCAGCGGAGCCTCCAGGCGGGCAGGTCGATCCCCGCGTCGGCGGTGAACTCCACCTCACCCGCGGAGTTCGACTGCTGCGAAGCGTGAACCCAGGGCCCGATTGTTAAGCGCTGGGGAGCGTGCTTCGCCTTCGAGAGCGCCTCGTAATTCAGGGCGACTTGCCGGGTCCACGAGTCGTACCAGCCGGTGATGTGGAGGACCGGGACGTCGGCATAGTCGGGCAGTTGATCCACGACCGACATTCCCTTGATCTTCCAGAACGGCGATTCAGGGCCGGTTCGCAGGGCCTCAGCGAGCCAGCTCTCGTATTCGGGGACCACCCGGAGCGGCGTTGTGCCGGGGCGAAACGGCAGGTTGTCGACGTGCTGGCGAATCTGCCGGGCGTTCTGGACCAGGGCCGTTTTGAGCGCTGGCTCCGTCAAGGCCGCGCGGCTGTTGGTGGCTCCTTGATCGAAGATCCAGTTCATGAACCGGAGCTCGAACGCCCCCCCATGGCGCATCCCGCTGATCCCGCAATTCGAGAGGGCATCGATGGGGATCATGGTCGTCAGGTGGGGAGGCTTGGTTTCAGCTAGGGCATGTTGGGTTCCGCCCCCGTAACTGACCCCAAACGTACCGATCTTGCCGTCCGACCAGGGCTGCGCGGCGATCCACTCGACGACGTCGTAACCGTCGGCGGGGTCGTCCACCATCATTCTCCAGGTCCCTTCACTTGCGTAGCGACCGCGTACGTCGTTGGCCACGACGACGTAGCCGTGTTTGGCGTAGTAACGGCCATCCGCCGCCGTCCCGGTCTTGTTGTACGGAGTGCGGGTCAACAGGGTCGGCAATCGACCGGCAACCGCCTGGCCATCCCGGGCGGGGCGATAGATGTCGGCGGCGAGCTTGGTGCCGTCGCGCGTGGCGATCTTGACGTCGGTCTCGACGACCACGTCGAATTCGGGGGCGCGATGAGCGACTTGGGGAGGCTCCGCCCAGGCAATCTGGAGGCTCGAAACCAAGAAGAGTGGCACGACGAAGTCACCGAGCGAGCAACACCGACTCCTTCCCATTCTCATGCTCCTCAACAGTTTTATTCGTTCGTTACGGTTCACCCTGGCCAACGCACATAAAAGCCGTCATGTTCGCATGTTTTGGTTGCAGCGGCCTATGTCTCATTGTCCTGGCATGAGTTTCCTTGGCCAAGCTACTCGGCCCCGCAATCGCGGGCAATGACTCACGAGCCTCGCGGCTCCGAAGGCGGGTTGAGGCAGACTCCACACCGACGGCGGGATGGCTCGATACCGGTACTGAGAATCAACGCGGCAGGCCGGGTAAGCGCTTGCCTTGGCACCACGCAGGGCGCTATGCTCATTAGTAATCGTGCAAGCAACCGGCTGGGTTGCATCGACTTAATCTCATGGTGCCGGAGGGGGAACACAATCATGACCGAGCCGAATCGGCGGACGTTTCTGGGGATGGCCGGAATGGTCGCGTTGGCGGGTCGCTCGGCCTCGGCCGCGCCCAGTGAGAAGGTCCGTCTCGGAGTGATCGGGCTCAGCGGGCGAGGGACCGATCTGACGAAGACGATCATCAAGCAGAAAGACGCAGAGATTGTCGCCGTATGCGACATTGATGACGCCAAATTCGCCAATGCGCTCAAGGCGATCGACGCGGCCGATCTCAAAGCGCCTCGGCAGGAAAAGGATTACCGTAAGCTGCTCGACGACAAGTCGATCGACGCCATCGTGGTCGCCACCCCCGACCACTGGCATGCGCTCTTGACCGTCCTGGGCTGTCAGGCGGGCAAGGACGTTTACGTTGAGAAGCCGGTCAGCCACAACGTTGTCGAAGGACGACGGATGGTCGAGGCGGCGCGCAAATACAACCGGATCGTCCAGGTCGGCACCCAGCGCCGGAGCATGGAGCACATCAAGGACGCGGTCGAGTACATCCACGCCGGTTCCATCGGCAAGGTCGGCATGGCGCGCGCCTGGATCCACCAGGTCCGCAAGCCGATCGGCCACGGCACGCCCGGGCCCGTTCCGGAAGGGGTCGACTACGCGATGTGGCAGGGCCCGGCCCCGGACCGTCCGTTCATGGCCAATCGATTCCACTACAACTGGCACTGGTTCTGGAACTGGGGCACCGGCGAGCTTGGCAACAACGGGATCCACGGCCTCGACGTCGCGCGCTGGGGCCTGGGGGTCGAAGCCCCGCTCCGCGTGACCTCCGGCGGCGGCAAGTACGTCTTCGATGACGACCAGGAAGTGCCGGACACCCAGATCGTCACCTGGGAGTTCCCGGAAGCCGCCCTGGTCTGGGAACACCGGATGTGGTCCAAGCACGGCACCGAGGGGGCCGGCTTCGGCGTCGCTTTCTATGGCGATCATGGCACGTTACTGATCGATGACAAGGGCTGGCGGGTCGAGGATGGCAAGGAGGCCGGTGGCAAGCCCAAAGGGGATGTCAGCGAGCACATCGCCAACTTCCTCGGTTGCGTCAAGTCACGCGAAAAGCCCAACGCCGAGATCGAGATCGGCCACCTGAGCACGCGACTCTGCCACCTGGGCAACATCGCGCATCGCGTGGGGAGGAAGTTGACATTCGACGCCGCCTCCGAGTCGTTCGCCAACGATCCCGAGGCCAATAAGCTCCTGAGCCGTGAGTACGGCAGTCGAATCGAGATGCCCTCGCAAGTTTGAGTGACCCAAACCCGATTGGGGACCGTAGGTACGATTGGCCGTTGAACTGGCCTGGTTTTCATTCCTCCCATTAGGACCGTGGACGCCCCGCCCACGGTCCTATGGGGAGAGGAAAAAAAAGGCCGGGCGAGCGAGTGTCCCCGCCCTTTTGCTTACCGAACCTCCCCGACCGGTCGACGGTGACCCAGACCGAGGAATCCCGTTTATGCAGCTCAGCGCAATCGGTGTCCCGGTGGAGGAGCTCGACACCCCCGCCCTGCTCCTCGACCTCGACCGGTTCGAGCAGAACATCGCCAAGATGTCCGATCACTTTCAATCCCGAGGGGTCGCCTGGCGTCCGCACGCCAAGGCATTCAAGTCCCCCGCGATCGCCCATCAGTTGCGCAAAGCAGGCGCCATCGGCGTGACGGTCGCCAAGGTCTCCGAGGCCGAGGTCATGGCGGCCGCCGGGATTGAGGACATCCTGATCGCCCACCTGGTCGTCGGCCCCCACAAAACGAAACGGCTCGCCGCACTCCAGCGCTACGCCGATGTCAAGGCGACCGTGGACCACCCGGACCACGTCGCCCCGCTCGGCGAGGCCGCCCGCACCGCCGGAGTCACGATCGGGATCCTCGTCGACGTCGACCTCGGCCTCCATCGTTGCGGTGTGGCCTCGGCAGCGGACGCTCTGAAGTTGGCGAGCCTCGTTTCCGAAACCCCCGGCCTTCGCTTCGACGGCCTCATGGGGTACGAGGGACATACCCTGATGATCCCCGACCACGACCAAAAGCAGGCGGCCATCCAGGAGGCGATCGGGACTCTGCTCACCGCCAAAGACGTCGTCGAACGCGCGGGGCTCACCTGCCGGATCATCTCCGCGGGGGGCACCGGATCGTACCAGTACACGGCCGATCTTCCCGGAATTACCGAGATCCAGGCGGGAGGCGGGATTTTCGCCTGTCAATATTACACGCAGGTCTGCGGGGTTGAGGGCCACCGGCCTGCGCTCGCGGTCCTCGCCACGGTCGTAAGTCGACCCGCCGCCGATCGCGCGATCCTCGACATTGGCCACAAATCCGTCAGCCAATATCGAACCCCTCCCATCCTCCGCGACTACGACAATTGCCCGGTGATTGGCCTCTCGGCCGAGCATGCCGTCGTCGAACTTGCCCCTGGCGAAGATTTCCCGATCGGAAAAAAAGTGGCGGTCATCCCCGGATATAGCGATTTTACCTTTGTACTCCACGACCGAGTCCTCGGCCATCGCTGGGGCCTCGTGGAAGTGGTTTGGCCGCTGCTGGCCCGCGGAATGCTCCAATAATTCCTGGGCCGAACCCTCGACTTATCAATGCGTGCATGCTATCATTGTAGGGAAGTCAGCGCGAATTGATCTCGAAGGATGGGACGGATTTGGATACGGTGGCATGACATCGGAGTTGCTGCCGAGAAACCACGTCCTAAGATTTTCTTGTCGGTCTGACTCGACCTGAGTGCGATTGAGGTTCGATTCTCGCCCCCTTTTTTGGGATGATGGCGCGAGGAACGAGGAGGGAAATGCGTGCTGAGCGGCAAACGAGACGGGAAGAAACGGCGTTCTTACCGACCGGCAGTCGAGGCGCTCGAAGCGCTCCGGCTTCTGAGCAGTACAGCGCAAACTCTTCCTGACCTTGCCGTTGAGCGCGACGTCGTTTTCACTCCCCCAGCGTTCGAGGCCCCGTCCTCCGGTCTCGCCGACGCCGCCTGGGACGAAGCGCTCGGGCAAACTCATCTTGCCGATATCCTCGGGTCGTCGACGCATGACGTCGATCCCGAGGCGGTCTCATCCGGTTTGCTGCAGTTGAATCGATACCTCAGCCGGGCCTGGTATCGCGCGGGGGTCGCGGTCCAGATGCACGACGACTGCTCGCAGGCCGTCTACGTGACGCTCCTCCAAAATCTGGGGCGCAGCCGGTTCGACTCGCTGCTGAGTGAGATCGGGCAGGTCGGGATTCGCGACGTCTTGAGCCGTGAGACGGCCGATGGCCCCGACTTCTTCCGGGCGATCGACACGGTCAAGAAGCGGGCGCAGCGGGAGCGGACGTATCAGCCGCTCGATTCCGCCGTGGCCGCGGGGTCGGCGACCGAGGTGGACGCGAACGCCGGTTGGCGGAACGCGCTTCAGGAGGCGATCGACCAGTCGCTCAACCCTCGCGAGGCCGCGCTGATCTACGCGACCCTCAAGGGGGAGACACCGGCCGAGATCGCGTCGCAGTGGGGTGTCGCCCCCAAGACCGTCAGCAACGAGAAGACCCGGGTGATCCAGAAGCTTCGGGATACCCTCACCGCCGACTTACTCGACTGATCGCCCGCGTCGAGGCCGGCGTTTCACTCTCCCGAAGCGAAGCGTCACCAATCGCTTATGACGACTTCTTGGACTTCGGGGCCGGCTTGGCCTTGGCTTTTTCTGATTTCGAGTCCGAGGTGGCGGGAGTCGCGGCTTCGGCCTGGCCTTGCTCGTCGACCCCGTGCTCGAGCGGGCGTGCGCCGAAGATGTTTTCGAAGTTGGGGAAGCCGTACTTGCGAATGATCGGACCGCTCATCGTGGGGAACTCCGTTTGGAGGAGAGGGCGCGTCAGTCAAGCCGATGCGCGACACGCCGCTCCCGTTTTGGGATCGCTCTCTCTAGTGTTCTGAGTTGAGAGAGCCTCGTCAAGCGCGGCGTGTCGAGGTCGGCGGTTGGGGAGCGTCGACGATCGGCTTAGCGCTTATTGGGCGTCTGAGCGTCGGCGAAGGCGGTATCGAAGCCCCGCCCCGAGGCCGGGAAGCCCATCTTGTCCTTGACGAACCGGGCGGCTTCGGCGGCCCCGTATTCGCGATCCATCCCCGAGTCTTCCCACTCGACGGAAAGCGGCCCTTCGTAGCCGAGTTGGTTGAGGGCGCGGGTGATTTCCTCGAAATTGACCTGGCCGCGGCCGGGGGACCGGAAGTCCCAACCGCGACGCGAGTCGCCGAAGTTGAGGTGCGAGGCGAGGATCCCCGACTTGCCGTCGAGCGTCCGGATTGCATCCTTCACGTGGACGTGAAAGATCCGGTCCGGGAAGGCGCGGAGGAAGGCGACGGGGTCGACCATTTGCCAGAGCAGGTGGCTCGGGTCGAAGTTGAATCCGAATTCGGGACGGAAGTCGAGCGCCTTGAGGGCCATCTCCGCGGTGTAGAGGTCAAACGCGATCTCGGTCGGGTGGACCTCCAGACCGAACTTGACCCCGCACTCCCGGAACACGTCGAGGATCGGGTTCCAGCGTTCGGCTAGGAGCTTGAAGCCATCGGCGATCATCGAGTCGGGCACCGGCGGGAACGAATAGAGCAGGTGCCAGATCGACGACCCGGTGAAGCCGTTGACGACCTTGACGCCCATCTTTCGCGCGGCCCGGGCGGTGTCCTTCATCTCCTGGATCGCCCAGTCGCGCTTCTTCTCGGAGTTCCCTCGGAGGTCGGGGGGCACCCAGTCGTCGGTCCTTGAATCCAGCACGTCGAGCACGAGCTGCCCGACGAGGTGGTTCGAGATCGCCCAGCACTTGAGACCGTAGCGAGCGAGCAGGTCGTGCCGCTCCTGGCAGTAGTTGTCGTCTTGAAGCGCCTTCTGCACGTTGAAGTGGTCGCCCCAGCAGGGAAGTTCGATACCGTCGTATCCCCACTGGCTAGCCTTCTGGCAGATCACTTCCAGCGTCAGATCGGCCCATTGGCCAGTGAACAAGGTGACGGGTCGTGCCATGGGTGCGTGCCTCGCGGATCGGGGTGATCAATCGCGCCGGTGGAACACGGCGGAAGTGAGTTGTGGGGAAAAAGGCAACCATAGGGACCGCTGGCGGGAAAGTCAACGATTTGACGGCCCCAGTGTCCGAAGGTGATAATCCACCCATCGGACGGTCATCGAACGCCCCGACGAGCTAGTTTTCCGCCATGCCGACACGCGCTGTCCTTTTCGACTTCGATGGTGTCATCGCTGACACTGAGAATATTCACATCGCCGCCTGGCAGCGCACGCTGGCGCGGCTCGGCTGGGAGGTCCCCGACGACGTCTGCGCTCGCGCCGTCGAGGTCGACGATCGGATCTTCCTCGCCGATCTCTTCGCGCAGCGAAAGATCGAACACGGGGACGTGGAAGGCTGGGTCCGCACCAAGCAAGAGCTGACGGCCGCAATGCTCACCGCCTCTCCCCGGCTCTATCCGGGCCTGGTCGACCTGGTCCGGTCGCTCACCGGTAAGGTTCAGCTCGCGGTCGTCTCGACGACCTGGAGAGAAAACATCGCGATCGTCCTCAAAGCCGCCGGTCTGGAAGACGCCTTCCCAATCGTCGTCGGCAAGCAAGACGTGACCCTCGTCAAGCCCGACCCCGAAGGCTATCGCCTCGCCCTTCAAAAACTCGAGCTCGCCCCTGGCGAAGCCATCGCTCTGGAAGACTCCCCGACCGGCCTGACCTCCGCCCGTGCGGCCGGCCTCGCCACTCTGGCCGTGGGACATCGCCTGCCTCGCGGCGAGTGGGTGGGCGCGGCTGACTTCGTGGACGACCTGACGAATCTCCCGAAGCTGATCTCCCTACTCGGCCTCGGCGAACCTTGAACACACAGACATCATCTTTCTTCTGCCGCGGTCCCAGGGAATACCAGGTCTCGCCATTGAAGTCGAGGGACAGGGAGCTGACGCTCCCCGCTCGCCATTCAGGCTCGCGAAATCCACCATAGAGGTCAGCGCTCGCTCGCCTGAAAGGCGAGCGGGGAGCGTCAGCTCCCTGTCTTCCTGAGGCAAGAACACGGTACAGGCCCACGCCCCTCCCGACCGTTCCCCCCCCCTGGGACCGCGGGCGCCCCGCCCGCATTTTTTTGTTCGTCTGAAAATTCGAGCTACAGACCCTCGAAGTGTATAAGGCACACAATTACGAAAAATCATCCAATCTGCGTTTTTTTTATTTTAAATATTTGCTGCCATGCTGTTTACGTGTCATGCATTGATATAAACAGATTCGATTTTATGACATCAATGAAGCCGTTGATATGAGAATCGTCATGCGTTCAATTTGTTTTTATTTTGAAATGTCACGATACGAAATACGCAATCCCCTCGCCACCTCCACCAATCGCCTGACCTTATCGGCGAGAACCATGCCCCCCGAGCACGCCGCCGAGCCAATGTGAAATTCCTTCAGACCTGCCCCGAGGATGGCTGGGAGGTCGGCTTCGGTGATCCGCCCCCCCGCCGCGATCGCGATTCGCCCGCGCGCCCGCTGAGTGCTTTCAGCAAGCCGCACCAGGCCGTCCGCGGCCCGAACGGCACCACCTGAAGTCAGGATTCGTTCGACCCCGAGACCGATCAGCTCGTCGACGACGTCGAAGGGGTTCGTCACCTCATCGAACGCTCGGTGGAACGTAACGTTGAGCGGCCGGGACGCTACGACGAGCCGGGCGAGGCGATCTTGGTCCAAGGAACGGTCAGGTCGCAGGAGGCCGATCACGACACCCGCGACTCCCAGTGACTTGACCATCGCGATGTCGCGCTCCATGACCTCGAACTCCGCTTCGGAATAGACGAAATTGCCCCCGCGGGGCCGGATCAGAACGTGCACCGGGATTGCCAACCGACGGCAGGCAACGGCAATCGTTCCCGCGCTGGGAGTGACGCCACCGACGGCCAGATCCTCACAGAGTTCAATCCGGTCGGCTCCTCCGGCTTGAGCCGCCAGCGCCGACTCGATCCCTTGCACGCAGATTTCGACCACGATGTTCATGTCATCCCCCTTGTTTTGTAACGAACGACCGTTCGGCGGTTCGGTTACCGCTCGTCGACACGGTCAGAGGACCACCGACCTGAATCGTGCATTGACTTGTCCCATCAAGAATCTTCCGGTATTGGACGATACCTTTCTTTGGATTTCCGCCTTATTCCGATTGTCTCGATCTCGGCGTTTGCGATCCTGGTTCAAGGGCGAATCAACCCGACTCGCCGTTGCCTCCGAGCGACGGAGGCGATGGCGATCGTGATTTCAAGTTCAACAGGACCTGATCGCACGGGTGGTCCCTCACTCAACTCAGGATCGTCCCGACCGCACCACGCATGTTGATCATCAGGGCCTCTCCCTCCGCACCGTCCCGTAGAGCGTTCAACGCGAATGAATCCCTATCCCTTGAGGTGTCCATGAGCAAGGCGAAGAAGAAGACCGTGATCGAGAAGGTCGGCACCGCACTCGAGTCGCTCGGCGAAATCCTCGCTGATGGAGCGGAATCGATCAAGGAGGCGGGTTCAAACGCGATCGCGGGAATTGGAGCCGCACTCCCCTCCCTGAGCACGGCGCCCAAGTCGTCGCGTCCGTCGAAGGCAAAGTCGACCGCCGCGAAGGGAAAAGCTCCCCAAGGAAATGGCAAGCCCGCCACGCCCAAGGCCACCGCATCGAAGGCGCAAGCCACGAAGTCGCCCACCAAACCGGCGACCTCGAAGTCGAAAGCCTCTGCCTCCGCCCCGAAGGCCGAAGCCTCGACGTCGAAACCCAAGACCGCGGCGCCCAAGTCCACCGCATCAAAGGTCCAACCTTCGACCCCGAAAAGCAAGCCCGCCACGCCCAAGGCCGCTCAGCCGAAAGCCACGTCTTCCCAACCCGACCCCGCCGCCAAGGTGTCCGAACCCAAGCGCTCCTCGGCATCGAAGGCGAAAACTCCCGCACTCAAGGCCAAGGCCACGAAGTCGAAAGCCAGCGACGACAAGCCGACCCAGGCTCCGGCGAAGCGAGCGGTCACGAAGAAAGCCCGTTGAACCCACTCGCGTTCGCGTGCCGATGTGGATTTTACCCCTGAAAAACAAAAGAAAGACCCATCATCACCCAGCGTGTTCGCTCGGTGACGATGGGCCTAATGCACTTGGTGACATGTTGACTGAGGGAAAGTCAGCCCCTCCCAGCCGCTCAAGCTTAGACGGCGACACGCATGTCAGCGAGACCTGAATCTTCCCGTCGGGATCGAGCTTCGAAGGCCGTCCCCGAAGACCCCGAGAAGGCTGGGGTCGAGAGGGTGATTTCGAGGGCTTCATCCAAGGTCGAGACACAGTGGAAGGTCAGGGCCTGGCGAACGTCCTCCGGGAGGTCGTCGAGGTCGGCCTCGTTGTCCTTGGGCACAAGGATGTGGGTGCAGCCAGCCCGGTGGGCTCCCAGCACCTTCTCTTTGACTCCGCCGATCGGCAAGACGCGCCCGCGGAGGGTGATCTCACCGGTCATCGCCACATCGCGGCGGACCGGTCGACCGGACATCGCCGAGATGATCGCCGTGGCCATGGCGACACCTGCGGACGGGCCGTCCTTGGGGATCGCCCCGGCGGGAACATGCACGTGGACTTCAATCGAACCGAGCCGGTCCGGAGGAATATCCAACTCGGGGGCATGGTTCGCCGCGTAGGTCGTTGCCGCCCTGGCCGACTCTTTCATGACGTCGCCAAGCTGACCTGTCAGGATCAGGTTGACGGTGCCCCAGCCGCCACGAGGACCAGCTCCCTCCGACGGGCTCGGACCATGGAGCTTGCGAATCGCGGCCTCGACGAACATGATGTCGCCGCCGCTCGGGGTGTAATACATCCCGGTCGCGACTCCCACCTCGTTGGCGGTCCCGACGTGCTCGGGATGGACCCGGGGGCGTCCCAACAGCTCGCGGATCCGCACCGGGGTGATCGTCCGTTCCACCGGTTCACCCGCGGCGATCCGACGGGCGAGCTTGCGGGTCACGGCGCCGACTTGCCGCTCGAGCTGGCGGACGCCGCTCTCCCGGGTGTATCGGCTCACGACTTCCATCACGGCATCATCGGTGAACGTCACTTGCTCCTCGGCCAGGCCGGACTCCGCAATCTGTCTCGGGACGAGGTACGTCTTGGCGATCTCGGCCTTCTCACGCTCGGTGTAACCCGAGAAGTCAACCACCTCCATCCGGTCGAGCAACGGTGCCGGGATGTTCTGCATGAAATTCGCCGTGGCGATGAAGAGGACCTCGCTCAGGTCGAACGGGACGTTCAGGTAATGGTCCGTGAACGAGTCGTTCTGAGCCGGGTCGAGCACCTCGAGCAAGGCGCTGGCGGGATCGCCCTGATGCGAAACGCCAAGCTTGTCGACTTCGTCCAGGAGGAAAACCGGGTTCTTGGTGCCGGCCTGCTTGAGCGCCTGGATGATCCGACCGGGCATCGCCCCCACATAGGTTCGCCGATGGCCTCGAATGTCGGCCTCGTCACGGACGCCTCCCAGCGCGGCCCGGACATATTTCCGTCCCAGGGCACGAGCGATCGACTTGGCGATCGACGTCTTGCCCACGCCTGGCGGGCCGATGAACAAGAGGATTGGGCCACGTGCCATCGCTCGTGCCTTGGCCTCGGTGGCGTCCTTCACGGCCACGGGACGCTCCTCGTCCTCGGCCGCACGGACCTGAGCCTCACCCGTGGTCTCGACTTCCTTGGCGAGCCGCCGCGCATTGAGTTGGCGGACGGCGAGGAATTCGAGCACGCGGTCCTTCACGTCTTCGAGTCCATAATGGTCCTCGTCGAGCACCTTTGAGGCGTGCTGGAGGTCGAGGTCGTCATCGGAACGGGTATTCCAGGGGAGTTCCGCAACCCACTCAAGGTAGGTCCGGATGACTTGCCCTTCCATCGACTCGCGCCCGGATCGTTCCAGGCGACCGAGCTCGCGTTCCACCTCGGCTCTCGCGTCGCGGGGGAGTTCGAGGGCGGCGAGTTTGCCGCGCAGGTCCTTCATTTCACGCGATTGGTCGTCGTCGCCCAGCTCCTTCTGAATCGCTTTCATCTGCTCGCGGAGATACATCTCCTTTTGTCGCTCGCCCAACTCAGACTGGACCTGCGACTTGATCTGGTCCTGCGCCTCAAGCATCCCGATCTGGCGCTGAACCAGGATCAGGACGCGGCGGAGCCGGTCCTCGACGCCAAGGGTCTCGAGCAGGTTCTGCTTCTCGTCAACCGACAACTCGATGTAGCCGGCGACCAGGTCGGCGAACCGGGCCGGATCGGTCACGGAATCCATGACCTGGTGGAGCACTTCCTCGGGAAGTCCTCGGCGCTCGCCCAGCTCCATGGCCCGCTCGCGGGTTTCTCGGTAGAGCGCCGCGAAGGCAGGATCCTCCAGGTTGAGCGGGTGCATCTCCGCAATCGACGCGACCGTCGCCTTCAGGAAGCCTTCGGAAACGTCATAGTGGAGCGATTGGGCACGTTCTTCTCCTTGAAGGAGCAACTGGGCCCCGCCGAGTCCGCGCTGGATCTGACCGATCCGGGCGATCACGCCGTTCACATAGAGCTGTTCCGGCGCGGGCTCTTCGGCGAAATCGCGCTGGGCGACGGCAAAGACGAGCCCATCACCTTTGATGGCCGCCTCGATCGCACGCAGAGTCCCCGGTCGTCCGACAGCGATCGGCACGGTCAAACCAGGGAAAATCACCGTTCCTCGGAGCGGGAGGACGGGAAGTGATTGTGTGTTGGCCAAGGGATTCACCTATCCTTTCGTCCCGGCGGAATTCTCGGTGTCCGGGTATCGTTTTACGTTGCTTTTTTTTCGTGTACCGCTCTATTACGTTGTCGGCTGTCCAGTTGTTCGTGGCAAACCCGTGGCGATCAAAAGTCGAGGGATAGTCGGTTCACCGGGTCGAACTCTTTGAGTCGAACCCGGGTCGCCGCTCCCTCGATTCATTCTAGGCGCGTCGACTCGTAAGTCACCAAACTCGACAAAACGACCCTCAAACTCAGGACGTTCGCCAATCACAAAACAATTCATCTGCACATGATTACGTGTGTTGAGTTTGCGGCCATCCTGCTCTCTTCCTCATCGACTGACGCTCGCATCCAATCGACGAAGCGATTCCTGCCAAGGGCGCTCCTCCGGCTTCGGGCCAGGGCATACGAAATGGATCGCATCGGCCATTGAGCCAGCCGCGTCGAGCAAATAACTTTATTATGAACAATTTAAGATTTGTCAGATGCCATGATCGAATTCTTCCCGTAGGGTGGGCACGGCCCACCATCCCGATCTCTTTGCCAAGAGGGAAGTTCAAGATGAGGGGCCGTGCTCAACCTACGGGAATCGTTGGACCAACGACGACGCCACGGCCGATCGCGCCGAAGAAGAGGAAATCGGGTTCGGCGAGGTTTTACGCCGCCGAGGAACGTCGAACTCACCAAGAAATGAGAGGCGATCAGGATCGGGGTGGCATCGAGAACGATCACCAGCAGGACTTTGACGTGGGAGTGGACCGGAAGTGGGGCGATCAGGGCAAGAAGCGGCGGGTCAATCTAAAACCTGGGATGACCGAGTCAGCAATTCTGGCCAAGGGCGAAACGTCGTTCAGTGTGGCCACATGGCCTGTTGTGCATAAGTCCTGTTGTATTACGACCGGAATTGCCGCTCGCGCCGAGCGGCGCTTCCGGTCGGAAATCGAATCATCCACGTTCAGTAGGAATCACTACTGACGACTTCGCCCCCCTGGGTGGTGCTCAGCGCACGCCAGGTCGCGAGGCTAATCGAATTCTTGATCGACTTGACGCTGCCGTCGCAAAAGAGGGTATTCACAACGCCAGGGTGAAGGCTCCGAGATCCATAGTAGCTCGGGTCGGTGTCCGACGTTTGATAGCCGACGCACGGGGGATTGTTCAAGGTTCCAAACTGGCACTTGGCAGCCTGATAGAGAACGTCGGGGAGCAGGCTGTTCGGTGTCAGCCAACTTGTGAACCCCGAGGCATCACCCCAAATCGTGAACCCGCGAATGTCGAGGGGACCTTTGCCTTGGATCACCTCCGAAGCCATGAGCGTGTTGCTGAGGCCGTCAATGATCGATGAGAACCGAATCGTTCCCACCGTGCTCATTTCACCAAACGGCGCACCGGCGAACGGGACACCTTTCAGGACCTTGACCGGGTCGAGGCCAGGATTCGGGTTGACTCCGTAGGGATAGAGACCGATGCTCGTGTTTCCCCAATTCACGGCGAAATTGTACTTGGGGTAATTCGTGCTGTAGAAATTTTGCGAGTCGCTCGGACAGACATAAACACCAATAATGGTCACTGTTGCCGTAATATTGGCCTTTCCGCTATAAACGAAGTAGTTCCCGGCGGGATCGACCTTGCGGTTGCCGAAGTTCCAGCTATTCAGCAACGCGGTCTGCTCCATGTAGGGCAGTAGATAGTTGGTCCAGGTGCCCCAACAGCACTCGTTCTTACCCGGGGGCAATGAACTGTTTGTGCTTTCGTAATTGTGCATACCAACACCCATCTGCTTGAGGTTGTTGATGCACTTGGCGCGACGCGCGGCCTCGCGGGCCGCCTGCACTGCCGGCAGAAGCAGGGCGATGAGGACTGCGATGATAGCGATCACCACCAACAATTCGATGAGGGTAAAACCGCGATGACGGACGTTCATGATCGTCTCCTAGCCGATGATCGATCCCAATCGAGAACCACTTGAGTCGACGGCGAGCTGCGACGAACCGCGTGCCGGGTTGTCGCGGAGAGGTGATCGAGAAACGTGAGCGGATCGTCTGAGTCCCGTAGTCGTGGGGTCGACGCGGGACTTATTTCGTGAGTTGGAATTCGTAGGTGTTCGGTCCCTCCTCCTTGACCACGGCGGTCAACTTGGTGGCGGTGTTGTAGCGTTTGGGAATCGTCTCCTTGGGCTGAGGAGGTTCCAGGCCGGGCGATACATCGGCGGGGGCAGCGGTGATGTCCGTCCCGAAAACCTGAACTTTGTAAGCGCCGGGAACGAGCCCGCGCGCCCGCTCGATCGCGAATTTGCCATCGGTGATCAGCACCGAAATCGCTGTCGCGCCCGCTTCCGGTATGGCCGCGGCAGAATCCGCCGACGGGGCTCCGGCCGCGGCGGGTAAAAACTGGATCGTTCCGCGAGGCAGCGGCGCTGCGTCCATGGTGACCGTCCCCGAGATCTCCTGGCGGGGGAGGCCATCGATCGCGGCGCCGCAGCCACCCAGGCCGAGGATTCCCAACGTCCCGGCCCACCTCACGGATCTCAAGATTCGTGTGCGCATTGGCTTGCGTCCACAAAGGAGTTTGTTGAGTGCTTCGGACACGACTTCGTGCGATCAGCCCGCCCCTGGACGGGTCCCTGTCCTTCAGTCAACTCCGCATCGGTTTCAAGCAGACGATGCAATCAGAGGCGGAAAGCCATCGCCAATGGAAACTTGTGCCCAGCTCGACCATCAAGGAATTGGAATCCGGAGAGGGATGGTTTGCTGACTCACTTGTCGGAAATTCGCTGATTTCCTGGACACAATGAATTTATCGCATTCAGACCAGACACGCTATGATATAACGCGCAAACTTTTTGACATTTTGCGACAGAGGACGAGGGCATTCCATGGTCCATATCGGCCTGGTCTTCGATTACAGCACAAGCTACTGTCGCGGCGTCCTTCGGGGAATGAAGCGGTATGCGGAGTCGAGGCAGAATTGGGTGCTCATGCCTGTAGTCTCCGATGCAAAAGCGATCCGAATGCTCTCCAAGGTCAAGCCCGATGGGATCATCACCTGGGTTTTCCGCACGTCGTTGCTCGAGATCTTGACGAGCCTGCGGACCCCCTGGGTGAACGTCTGCGGTGTCACGCCCGACGTGGGAATCCCGCGCGTGGGACCCGACGACCTGCTCATCGGTCAGTTGGCCGCCACCCACCTCCTGGACCGTGGCATCCGGCATTTCGGTTTCATCGGCCACGCCGAGCATGCCGGCTCAGCGCGTCGCGAGGAGGGTTTCCGGAGAACGCTCGACCAGGCGCACCATACCGCGGCCTATTACCACGAGACCGGTCGCCAGCAATTCGATTCGAGGCTCCACCGCTGGGCGCTCGGCGAGGGCTTTCGACGGTGGGTTGACTCGCTCCCGAAGCCGGTCGGCATTTCCACGTTTTATGACATGTGGGGGCTACAGCTCTCGGAGGTCTGCCGCGAAGTCGGGCTGCGGGTGCCCGAGGACGTGGCCATCGTGGGCATGGGCAACGACGACCTCCTCTGCGAACTGGCCCGCCCTTCCCTCTCCAGCGTCGTAGTTCCGGCCGAGCGGATTGGCTACGAGGCGGCCGTCCTGCTCGATCGCCTGATGGCGGGGGCGAAGCCGCCCGACCGCCCTGTGCTGCTCCCGCCGACCGGAGT
The DNA here is from genome assembly GCF_900129635.1 of Singulisphaera sp. GP187. GTDB lineage: Bacteria > Planctomycetota > Planctomycetia > Isosphaerales > Isosphaeraceae > Singulisphaera. The sequence goes on from NZ_FSRB01000001.1 coordinate 2,199,955, forward strand.
CGCCATCCGCCAATCTTCGGACATCCTGGCGATCGATGACCCCGAGGTGGCGGCGGCCATTCGCCTGATCCATGAGCATGGCCATCAGCCGATCCGGGTTGGCGATCTCCTCCGCGCGGTCTCGATCTCAAGGCGCTCGCTGGAACGGAGATTCCGGACGATCTTCAATCGGTCGATCTCCGAAGAGATCCGTCGCGTCCATTTGGAACGGGCCCGGGACATGCTGGCCGGCACGGAACTCTCGATGTCCGAGGTCGCCGAGCATGCAGGCTTCTCGAACGCGCGACACCTCTCCATCGCCTTCCGCCAACAGACGGGACGGACCCCCTCCGCCTATCGCCAACAGTTCCGGAGCCGCCCCTGATGCGCTGAAACTCGAGCGAGATCGACTGCTCGCGCTACGCCTACTCCGAGCGAAGCGCCTCGACCGGGTCCATCATGGCGGCACGCCGCGCGGGGTAAACACCGAAGACGACGCCGATCACCAGGGCGATGATGAATGCAATGAACGGGGACTCGGGGCGGATCACGGCCGGGACGCCCGAGAAGTGGGACACCAGCGGGGGAACGGCGATCCCGAGGATCACCCCGATTCCGCCGCCCGAGGCCGAGATGACCACGGTCTCGATGAGGAACTGGAGGATGATATCGCGCCGCTTGGCCCCCAAGGCGCGACGAATGCCGATCTCACGGGTGCGTTCCGAGACCGTCGCCAGCATGATGTTCATGATGCCGATCCCTCCCACGATCAGCGAGATTCCCGCGATCGACCCCAGCACCAGGTTGAAGATTCGCTTGGTCGCCTCGGCTTTCTCGAGCAGTTCCAGGGGGACCGTGATGCTGTAGTCCACCTTGGGATGGAACTGTCGTAGCATGCTCTCCAAGGCGGAGGCGGTGGACTTGACGTCGTCCATCCCTCGGACCGTCACGGTGATCTGGCTGAGTTCGATCCGCTCGGCCGAGAACTGGCCCTGCTTCTCACCCATGAGGACCTCGCCGAAGCGTGCGCGGTCGGTGGTCAACGGAATGTAAACGTCTTTATTTAAGTCCTGCGCGGAGAGGCTGCTTCCCGTTCCGCCCGAGGGGGCCTTGTAGGTGGTCACGCCGATGATCCGATAGTAGTGGCTCTCGCCCAGCCGCACGGCCTTTCCCAGCGGGTCACCAAATGGGAACAGCTTCTTGGAGACCTCGGCCCCAATCACCGCCACGTTCGTGGCCAGGCTCATGTCGAGGTCGGTCAAGAATCGCCCCTTGGCCAGCTTCTGTCCGGTGATTTTCAGACAGTCGGGGTTCGCCCCCACGATCCGGCCTTCCAGCTCATGATCGAGATGGCGGACGTTCTTCCGGAATTCGCGGAGTGGAGTCGCCCCCACCACCGTCGGGATCGTGTTCATGATCCGTTCGAAATCCTTCTTCGTCAGTCCATAGTTGAAGACGAAACTGTCATTGGATTGTTTCGAGGGGTTGACATCGTCGACCGGCTTGGTGCTCTTCAAGATCACGTTGGTCGCGCCCAACTCGGCCAGTTGCTTTTGCGCCTCGGCGCTCGCGCCCTCGGCGATCGCCAACATCGCGATCACCGACGAGACCCCGAAGATCAGGCCGAGCGCAGTCAGTAAGACCCGGAGCTTGTGCAGGCCCAGATTTCGGACCGCCAAGCGGACGATGTTCCAGACCTTGTTCATGGGCAGCCACCGCGAATTTTGAGATCTTGGTTTCTGATATCATGTCTCATTTTGACAATGATGACATGATCATTTCGCTACTGGAATCGAGGGCTTGGAGTCGGGTTTGGTCAATTCGTCCTTCTCCTCATCCTTGAACTCGTCATCCACGCGTGATCGCGCATCGAGGGCAACCGTTTCCCCTTCCTTCAGGCCCGATAAGACCTGCATCTGAAACTCATTCGTCTCCCCTGCCTTCACCTCCCGACGCTCGACTCCGGTCGAGGTGACGACAAACGCATAAAACTTCCCCTTATGCATGGCCACCGCCTGAACGGGCACGAGAACGACGGACGGCAGCTCACCGACGAGAATTTTCACCTCGGCGGTCATCCCCGGGCGGAGCTCTTCCTTGGGCATCGTTTCGATCGCCACGACCGTGCTGTATTCCTTGACCCCGCCGCTCATCCAGCCGCGGTTGGAGTCGGCCAGTTGCGACACGGTCTTGACCTTGCCGACGATGATCACGTTGGGAAAGGCGTCCACCCGAATCTCAGCCAGCTGGCCCGGCTTGATCTTCTTGATCAACGACTCATGGATGCTCACCTTGACCTGCATCGACGAGAGGTCCGGGAGGCTGAAAATCTTCTGCCTCGAGTAGACAGTCGCCCCTTCACGCACCTGCCGGCTCGAGTCGTACCAGGCTTCATTCGCATAGGCGACGATGCCGGATTGGTCCGCCTTGATGATGGTCTTCGCCTTCTGGTTCAGGTACTCCTTGAGCTGCTGATCCTCGATCGTGTGCGTGGCCTTGGCCGACTCGTATTCGCTGTCCGCCTTCGAAACCGAGGCCTTCTCCGTGGCGGTGGCCTGCGCCACCTTCTTGCGCGACTGGTCGACCTTCGACTTGTACTCGGTCGACTTGCGCTTGTACTCGTATTTCTCCTTGACCATGAGCTTCGCCTTGGCCCCTTTGAGCGTCAGCTCGTCGCCGTCGAGCTCGCTCTGCGCGGCGCGGACATCGCTGGGGCTCTTGAACCCTTTTTTGAGGAGATTCTGAAACTGCTCGAGCTTGTTCTTCGACTCCTCGACCTTCTTGGCCTTCAGGCCGATGTCCCCCTTGATCTCGTCGGTCTCAAAGATGTAGGTTCCTTTCTGGTACATCTCGAGGTCGAGCTCGCCCAGTTGGAGTTCGACAGTGGCAGCGATGATCTCGCTTTCACCCTTGTTCTTGGCGATCTCAACCTCTTGCCGACTCGTCTCGATCTTGGACGCGGCTTGCTTCGCCTTGATCTCCTGCTGGGCGATATTCTTGTCGATCTCGGCCGAGTCGAACCGGCAGACAATGTCCCCCTTCTCGACGCGGTTGCCCTCGGGAGTGAGCTGGATGATCTTGTTCTGATAGCCTCCCAACTCGCAGATGCCGTCGACCGTCTTCACGCTCTCGAGGTTGCCTCGCTCGGTGACGACGATGCGAAGGGTGCCTCGGCTGACGGTCACAGAAAGCGGCTTGTTCGGGTTCGAGGCTCCTCCCCAACTCGGGACCAACCCAAAGTAACCGACCCCCGCCACAACCGCCGCGCCCGCCAACACGACAAGAAACCGTACCGGCGGCTTACGGAGCGGCGAACGGACTCGCCGCAGCGGACGGGGGAGGAGGGAGCGAAGACGCGGGCGTCTCGGGGGCGGGGAGGAGGGTTTCGACCGGGGCTCCGACGGGGTCAGGAGTGGTGGGAACGGGTCCTCCGTTGAAGGCTGGTACGCTGCTGTCATTAGTCCAGACCCCCTGAGCATCGATATTCATGATATCGAAATCTTTAAAAAGCGTCATCCGCGCGATCTCGTACGAGACCCAATTTCCGATCAGGCTATTCTTATTCGTCACCAACGCTTGCTGGGCACTCACCAACAGGGTACCGACGGTCTGCCCTTGGCCCGAGCTGGCTCCCTGGCTCGTCCGTGCGTTGAATTCGGCTTGATCGACCTGGCGAGCCGCGATCAAGAGGGCATCGCGGCTGATCTCAAACTGTTGCCGGTTCAGATTCAACAGACGCATGTCCAGGCGGATTTGCTGGACGATCGTGTCGTGGTTCAGCATGTAGGCACGCCGAGCACGCTGGTAGCCGATCTGATCGGCCCGGTAAGCATTCCGCTGCTGCCGCCGAACGATCGGCGCATTGAAGCGGATTCCCACAATGTGCTGACTATCATGGGCGTCGAACCGGACCAGGCCCAGGCTCTTCGGGTCGGAACGGAGGTCGCCATTGTAGAAGATGTTGAGCCCGGCGAGGAGTTGGTTGCCATCGTACTCGACCAGACGCCAGGCGTCGGTCACCTGCGCCAGGCTATTCATCAAGTCGAGCCGATTGGCCAGGGCTACGGCGATCGCCTGCTCGAGCGTCAGGTCGACCTTGTTCACTTCAATCAAGTAAACGCGCACCTGGCTCTGGATCACAAGCTGCTCGGTCATTCTGGCACGAAAGTCTCCGCTCACAAGTCCTTGGCGAAGCTTCGTCCATGCCTCTTCGGGGTCGGCCTTCGCGACTCCATCCAAGAACTTCTGCGTCTCCTCACTGCTCTTTATCATCGCATCACGTGAAAGGCTGTAGGCTTGTGAGAGCTTCTCCGAGAGTTCGACTTCTTTCTGATAGCTGGCGAGTTCATCCTGTTCGAGCGGCCCGGGACCGGTCCCCACTTTGCCTTCCTGTGACTTGATCCGTGCCAGCCACTTTTCCAGTTCCTTGCCCACGACCAGGGCAACCTCCTTGAGTTCCTCGAAATCGTCGAGCAAGCGTTTGCCGGCATCAACCATGATGTCTTGGGACGGGGGGCCGTCGTGCTGAAGCAACTCGAGGTAGAGGGACTCGTTGTCCTTGCGCAACGAGTCGAGCCGGGGGTCGTTCAGCTCGAACTTCTTGAGCAGCACCTCGTCAAGCTTCACCGGAAAATCGGCGGGCAGGCCCAGCCGAGTGACTCGGTAGGTGTCGAGTAACGTCTGGTAGTTGGCTTCCTGCCCGAGCAGGCCCGAGCGGCTTTGCTGGTAATTCTGGGCCACGGTGTCGCGTTGCAAAGGATCGACCAGGCCGGCTTTCACCAGCGCTTCCTGTTCCTCAAGACTGTGTTTCAGTTGGTCGACCTGGTATTGGGTATTGCGAACTTGCTGAAGCGTCGCCATGAGACCCAGATAGCTCGAGACGATGTCCACGTAGAACTGACGGCGAAACGATGCGAAATTGCGGATCGTGTAAAGCGTCTGGCGCTCGATCAGCGACAACGGCTGGGTGAAGTTCCTCGCCCACGCCCCTTGCAAAAGGGGTTGAGTGAGGCTGATGGCAAGCCCTGAATTGACGGTCTGGAACCCTTTGCCGTTGTACTCGAAGACCAGGTTATTGGCGAAGTTGACGAGGAGCTGCGCTCCGGAATAGAACGTCCAGTTCAGGCTGTCCTGAGCCAGAAGTTGAAACTGATTGCTATCGTTGGCGTTGGCGCCGAAGTGACGGTACTGAGCGGTCTGGCTACTGAAGATTTGCGGAAAAAAGGTGAAACGGACCAGAGTCAACGAGAGTGCCTTCAGGTAGACATCCTCAATATTGGTCTGGTAGTCCCGGCTGTTCGCAAGCGCGATCTGCATGGCCGAGGGGCCACTGAGCACCAGGGCGCCGTCGGCGTCGCGTGGAATCCCGTTCATCCAATTGAGATTCTCGACGGGCGCCCAACCACGCTTCTTCTGGCCGTGAAACTCGAACGGGCGTCCCGCCGTGATCTGGTACGGGCGGGCCCCGGGGTCGTCATAGGGAATCGGCTCGTGGTTCGGGTCGTAAACGTCACCCATCCGCGACTTCGGACTGGCCTCGACCGGGCGGGGCGGCAGGTCCCAGCGCCAGTCGGTCAGCCGGTCCTCGACGATCCGGTACGTATCCCGGTCGGCGAAGTCACGGTAGTAACGCCGCGTGCAGCCAATGGTCATGAGTAGCAGAGCCCCGACCGTTGCCATCAGGCAAACATGCCGCAAACGCCGCCCTCGCCTTTGCTCATCCTGAGCCGGCATGGACTCGGTTCCTCGCGAGCGGTCCCGATCGGCCATCCTTGGCCGACCGACAACTGTCCTTGGGATTGTTAAACCACTATAACAGTTGTCCGACAAGCGGCAATGGAAAGTTCTAGCAAATTCATCGTGGGACGCGATTCTTCCAGGATTCCGGGTTTCTCCCGGTTTACGATGGAAGAACGGAGCGGCGGTAGCGAACTGACCAGAGCCAGTTCCGTTCTCGGTGGTTATCGCAGACCGGACCGTTCCTGACACACGTGGAAAGAGGTGCGAGGATGAAACGGACGATACCGACTGCCCTAGCCGTCGTGGTTGTCCTCGGCGCGTCGGCCCTGGGTCTGGCACAGGCACAGGCTCCGCCGGACGGACCAGGCATCCGTGACCGGGCCAAGATGTTCTCGCCCCAAGCCGTCAAAAAGGCCGAGGCCGTGCTCCGAGAGCTCGAGAGCTCGGAGCACTCGCAAGTCCTGATCGAGACCGAAGACACGTTCGGGGATCGCCAACCCAGGGAAGTGGCCATCGACAACGCCAAGCGGGCCAACCTCCGGGGCCTCTCAATCGCGATCTCCAAGAAGGAGCACAAGCTCGACATCGAGCCGAGCGAGTCGGTCCGGCGGATCTTTACCAAGGGAGAACTGGAACTCGTCAAGGCGGCCTTCACCCAGTCGTTCCGCAAGGGCGAAAACGATGAGGGACTGCTCGCCGCGGTGGCCGAGATCCGCCGCGCCGCTCTGAAAGTCGGCGTTCGCGACCACGCCAAGATGTTCTCGCCCGAAGCGGTGAAGGAGGCCGACGCGGTTCTCGAAGCGATCCGGCTCAAGACCCCCTGGGGAACCGTGATCGAAACGGTCGAGACGCTTGGTGACAAGTCGCTCCGCGACGCCGCGGTGGAGCAGGCTCGTGCCACGCAAGTTCACGGACTCTACATCCTGATCGCCAAGAAAGAGCACAAAATCTATGCCCAGCCGAGCGAGTCGGCCGTAGCGGTTTTCCCCCGTGAGAAGGCCCGTTCGCTTGAGAACACCATGTCGGCGGCCTTCAAAAAAAGTGCGTTCGACCAAGGCCTGCGCGAGGCTGTCGAGGTCATCCGCCAGGACACCGAGGCCGCGCCCGCGGCCACCGCATTGTCCCAGCCCGAGCCGACCCTCCTGCCCCGAAAGGCCGAGCCCGCCGGCGCGGACGTTCCCAAGGTACCCGCGCCGATCGACCCCGGCGTGGTCAAATCCGAAGGCGTGACCACGACGACGATTCTGATCGCTGGCGGCATCGTGCTCCTGGTTCTCTGGCTGATCTTCCGGCGCTCCCGGAGTCCTCAGTCCCAGATGATTCCCCCCCAGGCGATGGCCGACGGCGGATCCGGGCCGCGGCCTGTTCCGGGGACGGGCTACCCACCCGGCCCTCGTCCCGCACCCGGCTATGGAGCCCCGCCGCCTTCTCCGGGTTATGGTCAAGGTGGCTACGGTGCCCCGATGCCCCCCCCACAAGGTGGCGGAGCCGGCGGTTTCATGACGGGTGCCCTCGGGGGCGCGGCCGGAGCGATCGCGGGCAATCTCCTCTACGATAAATTTGGCCGGCCGCACGAGCCCCAGGGTCCGGTTCACTCACAAGGGGGTGCCTTCCCCCACCAGGACCAGAGCGATCACCCGATCGACCCGAACGCCAATCACGGAGGCGGACCAGCCTCCGAGAATTACGACCCGAACGCCGGCGTCGGGGCCGACTGGGGCAGCTCCACTCCCGAGGGCACCGAACCCGAGGCCGATCCGGCTGGAGGAGGCGGCGATTGGGGTGGCGGCAGCGACGAACCGGCCGAACCCGGTGGTGACTGGGGCGGCGGCAGCGACGAGCCCGCCGAACCTGGTGGCGATTGGGGTGGCGGCACTGACGAGCCCGCCGAACCCGGCGGCGACTGGGGCGGAGGCAGCGACGAACCGGCCGAACCTGGTGGCGACTGGGGCGGAGGTACCGACGACCCGAACAGCGAGGAACAAGGCGGAAGCTGGTAGCCCTAAACCCGTATTCACCTAAGGCCAATGGAGTGGCCACCCTACGGGAATCGTTGGACCAACGATGACGCCACGGCCGATCGCTCTGAAGTCGGGATCACGGGTTTGGCAAGGACGGCCTTCCCCCCCAAAAAAGAACGCCCGCCCCGGTCCGTTGCGACCGGGGCGGGCGTTCTTTCGATTTCATCGCAGGGGCAACAACTCAGTTGGCTTCGACCAGAGCCGCAGGCTCGGCGAGGCGATGGACGATGGCCACGGCATCTTCCGCTCGTCGGCGTTCGCTGTATTTGGCCAGCGGGGCGGAATACGAACCGTCCTTATACACTCCCACAACGGCATGGAGCCCGCGCAGGTCGACCACCTCGGCCCGATCGATCAGGCCTGAGCGGATCACGGACGCGAGATTACGCTGCCACACGGTCGTTTCGGAGATCGTGGTCATCATAGCGGCCTCCTCGTGGCGGCTCGGAGTGATCTTTTGTCGAATCGGGGGGATTGAAGACAGCCTCAACGTCCCTACTACTCTTACGTCGAGATCGCGTCGATTGTTCCCGGTTTTGGAGGATTTCATCAGCTCTCCGATAACCCCATCGTTGTTCTCCGACTACAACCTGGCCGGTGACGAGAAACGCTCAGAGCGGCTTTGGGGGTACGATCGTGCGCTTCGGAATCGACCAGCAACGCCAAAATCGCCTGGGCGTAGACTCGATGACCGTAATCATTGGGGTAATTGACGCCGGTGCCGGTCAGATCAAAATGGCGTTTCCGCTTCCGCAACCACTGCCGGGTGGCAGTGAGGTCGGAGAGCACGACGCCTGGCCCTTCGAGCGACGCAAGCACGTCCCGATAGACCGGGAACCTCTCGGGTGGGGTGGCCATCCAGTCGGGGTTGCCGGTCATCGTGGCGACGAGGACGACTTCGGTCGTCGGAGCCGCCTCCTGAATCCGAGTCAGCATGGTTTTGATGTTGGCCTTGTACGCTTCGGGGTTACGGGGCCCGACGTCGTTCATCCCACAGGTGATGATGATGAGGTCCGGCTTGAGCTTCCCACGCGAGGCAGACCGACCGGTGGTTTCCGCTTCTCTCCGGTGGGCAGGCTCAGGACTTCACGCAACTTCGCCCCGGTATTCTTGGTGTCCCCGCCGGTCGCCAGAAAGTATCGCTCGCCATCGACGGCCGCGTTAATGTTCATCACCGGGTTCGAGTCGCCGGTAAATCGGGCTTTCGAGAGCGAGACGGAGTCCCCCGCTTTGGTCATCACCCAACCGTTGGAGAAGTGGGCCTGACGGGCCTTGGTCGCGGAAACGCCGTCGCGTTTGAAGTCCTCGATGAACGCGTAGTAGCCACTTAGGTTTTTTCCGCCTGTCACCGTTGAGAAAGTGACCAGATGTTTCCAGTCTTGGGTCTCGGGAACGAAGAAGTAACCCGAGTACTCAGTACGTTGGTCGTTGACTTTCGCAGTCACGAGAAGGCGGTAGGTCGCGCCGACCTTCCAGTCATAGTCGAAGAACGATTGTCCGCCGGTTCCTTCGCCACCGAACCGACCGATCCGTACTTTTTCATCCTTGCTGATCAGCTTGGTGCGTTGGTCTTCCTTGACAGCCTTGGGATCGTTCTGGTTGGAATCCCAGACCGAAAAGATGAGCAACTTCTTGCCGTTGCCGAGCTCTTGTAAGCCGAAGTAACCCTTGTCCCAGCCGCAGACCATGAAGTAGCTGCCCACGGCTGACTGTTGGATCGTGATTTCGTTGTAAAAGAGAACGCCCTCAGGCGCGGGGTAGCCGAGATGGACCGAGCGACAGGCAATGTCCTTGAGCCGTTCATCCGCCTGGGCCACCGAGAGGCCCAGCACCAAGGTCCCCAAGGCAAGAAAACCGGCGAGGCCGCGAACCGATTGAGTCATGAATCGCATCCTTTTTTGATCCGCCAAACCTGAACCCGGACCGAGACCGAGACCACCGTCGGCCGAGCGTACCACTGCGCCCAGGATCAATCATCCGACCTGGGTGTGCCGGAAGCAATCGACGAGGTGGTCGTTGACCAGGCCGGTCGCCTGCATCAGAGCATAGCAGATGGTCGACCCGACAAAGGTGAAACCACGGCGCTTTAGGGCCTTACTCAAGGCGTCGGACAGTTCCGACCGGGCCGGAACCTCGTCGCGTGCCCGCCAAGCGTTCGTGACGGGTGCTCCTCCGACAAAACCCCAGATGTAGGCGTCGAAACTGGCAAACTCTTGCTGAATCTCCTGAAACGCCCGGGCATTCTTGATGGCGGAATTGACCTTCAGGCGGTTGCGAATAATTCCTGGATCGGCGAGTAGGGCATCGATTTTCTTCGCTTCGTAGCGGGCAACGAGCGCCGGATCGAAACCATCGAAGGCGGCTCGATAGCTTGGTCGCTTCTTGAGGATCGTGTCCCAACTGAGGCCCGCCTGGGCCCCTTCGAGGATCAGGAACTCAAACCAACGCGGATCGTCGTGGACCGGGACACCCCACTCCTCATCGTGGTAGCGGACCGACAGCTCATTCGTCGCCCAGTCGCACCGGTGCATCAGTCGACCTCCGTTTCGTCGGACTCACCGTCATTCAGGCTGAGTATCTTACTCCAAGCAAGCCTGAGTCGAGGAGTGGAGTCGGTCCGATCGCATTTTGCTCTCTGACCAGCTGGGAGACTCGCAACGCGTGGTCACCGGTTGCTCGCTCGAATCGTACTGGAGACAATGGAGCGTGACAGGGTCGCTTCTCAACACCATTCCTTGGGAAACGACGATCGGTTGGCTTCGCGCGATGGGCGAAGCAACAGGGAGGGAGAAACGTCAAACTCAGACACCCACAAGGAAGTAAGAGCATGGCGTCCCATAAGAAACACCAACCGCCCCGCCGGATGCTCAAACGGGATCGCCGGCCCGCGACACCGGTCATCCTCACGACTACCTCTGAGAGGCTGGGTCTTGAAAGCATGTCCGATATCTTGAGGGAATACCTCGGGCCGTACCATGACATGGCCGACGATGAATACGAACTTCGCAATCTGTTCATACTGGCAGTCTTGGCATGGAACGCCGCCTTGTTGCCTAAAAAGCGGCGGCAACCCTTGATTGATCATTTTTTCAAGACGACTTTGACGGAGGCCTCTGAACCAGACCGCGCTGAAGCCAGACGGTTCGTCGACATGATGATTCAACGGAAAGAGGTATCCTACGCGACGATTCAGCGTGCATTCATCTCCTTCGAGTTGACGGATCGAGGCTATGACTATCACCTGACGACATTGTCGACACCGTAATTCCTTGCGAAAATTCCGGCGAGCACTCGGCGTTCAGCAGGCCGCAGGGGCGTCGCCAATCCCGGTTACGGCAATGACAGGTGCCAACTCCGCCACCTGGTGGACGATGTCCACTGTCCGGGCCGGTACAGTCGGTTACCTTCGGGTGAACCACAGCTCGAGCGATCAGAGTGGCTGGGGTCGGTACTCGGACCCCGGTGCGGAGGCCATCATGAAGACCGGGGGCCGGGTATCGACCCCAGCCACCCTGACGTCAACCACTCGAGGGTAAACTGCTTAAGGCATTGGTCACGGCCGTGGGGTGGAAGCGACATTTACGTTTAGCGGCATCTATTTGTTTCTAAGTTTCACGAATCGGCAATAGCTAAGGATTTTGCATGAGTCACTGTTTTGCAACCAAGGTCCTCGGAACCGTTGCCTCGATCACGGCTGTCCTGGTCACGACCAGCGTGACGGGGGCCGAGGAGACGGTGAAACGAGACGAACCCGGATCGATCTCCGCTGTCGGCCGGCAGATGCGCAAGTCGATTGACGCCAAGGAGATTTCCGGCGCCGTGACGCTCGTCGCAACGCCCGACCGAACCGTGCATCTCGACGCTTCGGGCATGGCGGACATCGCTGAAGCAACGCCGATGCGTCCCGACACCATCTTCTGGATCGCTTCGATGACGAAGCCGATCACGGCGACAGCCGTCCTGATGCTCCAGGAGGAAGGCAAGCTTTCCGTGGACGACCCGGTCGAGAAATACCTGCCGGAGTTTGCGAAGCTCGTAACCCAGAAGGGAGAACCGGCCCGGGTCACCATCCGCCACCTTCTAACCCACACCTCGGGAATGGGCGAGATCTCCGGCAACGAGGCCGGTCAAATCAAGAATCTGGCCGGCCTGATCCCGTTATATCTCACCAAGCGTACGGCGTTTGAGCCGGGGTCAAAATGGGTCTATTGCCAGTCCGGGATCAACACCGCGGCGCGGGTTGTGGAGGTCGTCACGGGCGAACCCTTCGACACCTTCCTCGATCGCCGTCTGTTCGGACCGCTCGGGATGAAGGATACGACGTTCTACCTCTCCGACGAGCAACTCTCAAGGCTGGCGAAGTCGTATCACAGGACGAGCCAGGGCGAGCTTGAAATCGCCGAGAACCGAATCCTCAACGGAAAGGCCCCGACCAGTCGCGATCGGTTCCCCGCGGCCAACGGGGGCCTCTTTTCGACGGCCCCGGACTACGCGCGGTTCTGTCGCATGATCCTTCGAGGTGGCGAATTCGGCGGCGTCCGTTACCTGAAACCAGACTCGGTCAAGCTGATGACCTTGCCCCAGACGAAGGAGCTGCAAACCGGTTTCACGAAAGGCAATGGCTGGGGTCTGGGCTGGTGCGTTGTCCGTGAGCCGCAGGGGGTCACCGCCATGCTCTCGCCCGGAACGTTCGGCCACGGCGGAGCCTACGGGACCCAGGCCTGGATCGATCCCGCCAAGGAGCGAATCTACATACTGATGGTCCAGCGGGAAAACTTTCCCAACGCTGATGCTTCCGACGTCCGTGAATCGTTTCAGAAGGCAGCAACGTCAGAGGGAAACAGCCCTTGATGTGAGTCGGCCACGATCTTCTCGCCACTGCGAGAACAAGGGAGCAAATTGTTAAAGGCGAGTCAGGGAGCCGATGCTCCCTGCTCGCCAATTTGTAGTCCCGATCACTCAAGTCTTGTTGACGGAGCCGAACAACGAGGCATGATCCTACTCTTGTCCTTCCGCCGGCTGCACCTGAGCGGGGGCGGACAGGTAGGAGAAGAGGTCGCGGACCTCCTCGGGGGAGAGTTTGTCGAGCAGACCTTCGGGCATCATCGAGGCATTCGAGACTTTCACCTCCTCGACGTCCTCGCGGGGGAGGATCAGCCGCTCGTTGGCGGTCTGGAGCGTAATCGAGGCCTCGTTCTGCTCGCGGATGATCCCGTTGAGTAGCCGGCCGTCGGTCGTGGCGATCGTGGTGAGCTGAAAGTCTCGTCCGACGGCCGCGCCGGGGTCGAGCACATTCTCGAGGATGTAGTCGGTGTTCGCCCGATCGGATCCGGTCAGTTCGGGTCCGACGTCACCGCCGGCACTGAAGAGCTTGTGGCATTGGAGGCACGTCTTGTTGAAGACGAGCCGGCCACGGCTGGGGTCGGCCGTGCGGCCGGCGTCGGCGGTCAGCGCGGCCTTGTACTTCGTCATCAGCGCGACCTTATCGGCCGATGTCCCACGGAGCGTGCCCCAGGCGGACTCCAGTTGCTTGCTTAATTCCATATCATTGAACGCGAGAATCTGGCGGGCGACGGTTGCCGAGATATCGCGGCGCGGGACGACCTTCGATCGAACCGCTTCCAGGAGGACCTTTGCCGAGGCGGGCCGCAAGGCAAGCGTGGCGACGACATCATCGCGATCGGCCTCGCTGAGCGTCGGGTACCGCTCGAGCAAACTCGGGGGAATCGCCGGGTCACCGTAGGCTCCCAGGGCCCGGATCGCCGGAGAACGCAAGGCGGAATCGTCCAGGAGCCGCTGGAGTGCGGGCACCAGTTCGGCCACTCGGCGCTCGGCCAGCGCATCCAAGGCACGACGCCGCTCGCCCGAATCAGCCGTCTTCGACCCGAGCGTCACCAGCAGTGTCTTGACGGCCTTGGAGTCGCCGAACAGGAGACCGAGCATCGCCGCCTGTTCGCGGACCGACGCGTCCTTGCTCCGGGAGAGGAGGTCGAACCGTTTCGCCCAGCTCGCGGGAATCGGCACCTGCTTGTGACCACGAAGCGCCTCGTGCATCCCGGCCAGGAGGTCGCGCCTCGTGGTGTCGTCGGCCGTCTCGGTCTTCGGCAAGAGCACGGCCAGGCCTTGCTCCACATCGGCCGCGATGATCCGGCGGGTGAGGAATTGCCGTAGCTTCGGGATCGCCGCGCGTTCCACCAGGGACGCCGCCCGGGCTCGGTCAGCCGACACCAGTGGCTCGATGCCGTACCAGGTCATCAGGACCAGCGGCGTGTCCTCGGCATCCTCAGCATGCGCGGCAAGAGCCTCGGCGATCGGCCAGCGTGTCTCGACAGGCAACCGTTGCAAGGCGGAGGCAAGGGTCAAACGGACTTTGGGTGAGGGGTCCGACTTCGCCAGTTCCGCCAGGCGGGTCAGCGCACCAGCGGACGGCGTGTTCGCGTCGACGAGCAGCCGGACCGCCCAGGAGCGGACGTCTTCGTGGGCCTCACCCAACACGGCGGTCAGTGAACCCTCGGTCAACCCGCTGATCGCATTCAAGGTCCAGAGCGCCCGAAGCTTTCGGGCCGGCGGCGAATCCGAGCTGAGCAGCGCTTCGAGTTGGCTGCGCGCGGCCGAGACGTCCTTGCCCGATGTCGCCCGCTCCTGCAAGAGTCGTCGCGCCGTGCGGACTTGCCACTCATTCTTATGGCTTTGGAGGTCGACCAGCTCACCGTCGTTCAGTAGGGCCAGGTCTCGTTTCGTCGGCTTCGTATCCCCGTAGGTAATCTTGTAGATCCGACCATTCTCGCGGTGCGCGTTGTCGGCATCGTTCTCGTGGCACTCGCCGATATCGGACCAGTCGGTCAGGTACACCCCGCCGTCGGGGCCATACTTCAGCTCCAGGCCACGGAACCAGGTGTCATTCGCCAGCAGAAAATCCTTCTCATGGCGGGCGACATAGCCTGACTTCACTCGTTCCAGTTTGTCGCGGTTGACCCGATGGCCGTGGATATTGCAGGTATAAGCGGAACCCCGCATGGCGTCGGGCCAATTGTCGCCGAGGTAGATCATGGCCCCGACGTGCGCGTGGCCTCCGCCTGCCTCATCGGTCGTTCGCGTCACGCCGATGCGTCGGATATCACTCCACTTCTGGGTCGTGTCCCAGTGGACGTGGTCCGCGCAGGTGGGCATCAATTCGTAGCTGAACGGGTTGAAGTCCTGGCCGAACATCCGCTGGAATCGGGCACCGGGCACGGCGTGAAACAGGTGAGGAATCACGCAGTTGGTGATGAAGGCCTCACCCCGCTCATCGAAGTCGAGTCCCCAAGGATTGGTGGTGCCGTGTGCGACGACCTCGACGACTTCCCGGGTCGGGTGGTAGCGCCAGACACCGCAGTTGAGCGCCGTCCGTTTCTGATCCGGCGTGCCGGGCTTGCCGACGCGTGAGTTCGAGAGAATCCCGTTACAGCCCCAGAGCCAGCCATCAGGCCCCCAATTCAGGGCATTGAACATATTGTGCTGGGCCTTCTCATCCCAGCCGTCGAGCTTGACGACGGGCGGTCCGTCCGGCGTGTCGTCGCCGTCGGCATCCGGGATGAAGAGCAGGTTCGGGGTAGCGGCGAGCCAGACGCCCCCGAAGCCGAGCGTGATTCCGGTCAGGCTCGTCCCCCCTTCATAGAAGACCTTGCGCTGGTCGGCCCGACCATCGCCGTCGGTGTCTTCCAGGATGATCACGCGGTCTTTTTGCCGCGGCCCGTTGAGCCAGATCGGGTAGGAGTAGCATTCGACGATCCAGAGCCGGCCCTTCGGGTCGATCGTGAAGGCGATCGGCTGGTGAACGTCCGGCTCTCCGGCGAACAGGGTCGCCTTGTAGCCCTCGGGCAGCGTCATCTTCTGCGCCGATTCCGCGAGCGGCAAGGGGCGCGGCTGGGCGTCCTCGGCCCGGCTTGTCCCGACCGCCATCCCTGCGATCACCACTCCCGTCCTCAGTATCGCGAGCCTTCCCCAACTGAGCATCTTCGTCGTCCTCGATGGCCTGGTTGCTTTTCCGCCACCGAGATCGTCGAGGATCGTCGTCGCGAGATCAAGCCGGTAGCGACTTTCCCCCACGTCGCGAAGTGGAACAATGTTTAGGTTTGCAATCGTTCGAGAAGCGTGGCCGTGACGCTGGCGATGGTTGAGCGTTCCAGTCGCTTGGCCATCCCCTCCCAGGCCTCGTCATAGATATCCATTAAGACTTTTTGGATATTGCAGGCCACGAAGCACTCGGGGTTCGGCTCGCCATGGTGAAGCGCAAACATCTGGTGCTGCGGCTCGACCACCCGGAGAACTTCGAGCAAGTTGATTTCGGCAGGGTCGGCCACGAGCAACCAGCCGCCTCCGACGCCCGTTTTGGACTCGACAAAGCCGGCGGCGCGAAGGTGGCCCAGTAACCGGCGGATGACCACCGGGTTGGTGCACACGCTCCCGGCGATGTATTCCGAAGTCAAGGGGTCGCCTCGCTTTAACGCGAGGATGGTCAGGATGTGGATGCCGACGCTCAGCTTTGAGCTTAAGCTCAACTCGACACCTCTCCCGTGTTGGTTCAGGGCTGGAGCGAAACGGCTTGAATGAGGAACGCGCTGGTCATCAGCTTAAGGGGGGTTGCATTGGTCTTCAACCCCCGGGCCCGGAAACCGCCGGCGAGCATCGCGGGTTCCGAGGGCAGGACCGGTCCGGGTCAGCCCTGCGCCTCGGAACCTACGCGGGTCAGTGCGTGTCATCGATTTCACGATGGAGTATCCCCTCGCGCGGGCTGGGCCCCTCGAAGCTGGAGGGATGGTACGACCCCGGCTTGTGATGGGAACCCGCCGCCTCGGTTTCAAGGATTCCGTGGTTGGTCGAGGGCATCGACATCCCGGCTAACGAAGCAACGGGTTGGAGTCGTCCCCCCTCCGGCTCATGGCTCAGCTTCGGAGCGTGCGGGGGATTGCCGTCGGCTCCGTTTCGAGCTCCGGAGAACCAGTCGATCAAACGCTCGCCCAGGACGTAGTAGATCGGGATGACGAACCGTCCGAGCACGGTGCTTACGGCGATTCCGAACGCGATCACGATGCCCAGTGAGTTTCGACTATACGCCCCTGCCCCGGTCGCTCGAGCCATCGGCAGAACCCCCATAACGAAGGCGAACGAGGTCATAAGGATCGGCCGCAACCGCTCGCGAGAGGCAATCTTGGCCGACTCGAGAATCGACATCCCGTGCTTCTGGCGCATCTCGACGCCGAACTCGACGATCAGGATGGCGTTCTTCGTCTCCAGGCCAATCAGCATCACCAGGCCGATTTGCCCGAAGACGTCGAGCGGCATGTCATAGAGCCAGAGCCCCACGACGGCGCCGAACATGGCCAGGGGCACCGTCAGAATGATGACCAACGGCCGGATCCAGCTCTCGTAGAGCGCCGCCATGAACAAGAAGACGCAGACCACGGAGAGGGCGAAGATATAGGTGGCCTGGTTGCCGGTCTTCTGCTCCTGGAACGTGGTTCCGGTCCACTCGTACCCGAACCCGTCGGGGAGCACCTGGGCCGCGACCGCTTCCATCGCGGCGAGTCCCTGGCCCGAGCTGAATCCCGGGGCGGCTCCCCCGTTGATCTTGGCCGAGGCGTAAAGGTTGTAGTGCGGAACGTCGATCGGCCCCAGTGCGTAGTGGACATCACCCAGGGAACTGAGGTGAACGCGATTCCCCTGGCGGTTCAAAACATAGAGGTTCTGGATATCCTCGGGCTTCGAGCGCACGCCCCCCTCCGCCTGGATCATGACTTTCCAGACCTTGCCGTAGAGGTCGAAGTCATTGACGTAGTAGCCGCCGAGGTTCGCTTGAAGGACCGCAAAAATGTCCGAGATCGGCACGTCGAGCCGACGGGCCTTGGTGCGGTCGACGTCGAACTTGAGCTGGGGCACCCGGGCCGAGTAAGTTGAGAAGACGCCGGCGAGCTCCGGACGCTTTCTCGCTTCGTCCTGAAACTTGTCGACGACGCGTTGCAAGGCTTCGACTCCCTTGCCCGCGCGGTCCTCGATCATCATCTCGAACCCACCAGTCGGGCTCAAGCCGCGGATCGCCGGGGGGAGCAAGACGAGTACTTGGGCGTCGCGAATCTCGGCGGCCATCTTGGCCTGGAGTGCGCCGGCGAGGCCCTGGGCACGGAGCCCCGGAGTCTTCCGATGCGACCACTCTTCGAGGACCGGGAAGATGACGCCGCAGTTGCTCTGATTTGAAGAATTGATCACGTTCAATCCTTCGATCGAGACGGTATCCCTGACCCCCTCGACCTCCCGACAGATTGCCTCGACCCGCTTGAGGACCCGCGCGGTGGTCTCGCCGCTGGTCCCGTCGGGCGTCTGAACCACGACCAGCAAGTACCCCTGGTCTTCGGTCGGGATGAACGCCTTCGGTCGGGCGGCGAGCATCCAGACGGTCAGCCCGAGCAGGAAGACCGAAGGCACGACGATCGTCCACCAGTGGTGGGCCGTAAACTCGAGGACCGCGTCGTACGAGTCTTCAATCCACTTCAGACCGGCATTGAACCAGCGGAAGAGGAAAAACTTGGTCTCGCCATGCTTCGGCTTGAGGAACAACCGTGCCATCGCCGGGCTGAAGGTCAGCGAGTTGAACGCCGAGAAGACGAACGAGATCACGATCGTCATCGCGAACTGGTTGTAGAGCTTCCCGGTCATGCCAGGCATGAACGCAACCGGGACGAACACCGCGGCCAGCACCAGGGTGATCGTCACGATCGGGGTCGTGATCTCGGCCATCGCCGCACGAGTCGCCTCAAGTGGCGCAAATCCTCGGTGCAAGTATTTTTCGACGTTCTCCACGACGATAATCGCGTCGTCGACCACCAAGCCGATCGCGAGGACCAGCCCGCAGAGCGTCAGCGAATTGATCGAAAACCCAAGTGCGGCCATCACCGCGAAGGTGGCCACCAACGAGACCGGGATCGCGAGCATCGGAATGATCGTCGCGCGAAATCCTTGCAAGAAGATGAACACGACGATCATCACGAGGGCGAACGACTCGAGCAGCGTATGTTCGACTTCGCTGATATTCTCGTGCACATACTCCGTGGTATTGTACACGATCTTGTAGTCGAGTCCCTCGGGGAAACTTTTCTTGATCTTGTCCATCTCAGCGCGGATCTGGTTCACGATCGCCAACGCATTCGCATCGGCATACTGATAGATCAGGATACCACCGGCCGGCTTGCCGCTGATGTAGCTGGACGTTTCGTAATTCTCGGACGACAGTTCAACGCGGGCGATGTCCTTGACGCGTACGATCGACCCGTCGTTATTGCGGCGGACGATGATCTCCTCGAACTCAGACGCCTTTTCAAGCCGTCCCTTCACCGTGATCGGGAGCTCGAAATCCTGTCCGTTGGGAACGGGCCTGCCGCCGATCTTACCGGCGGCCGCCTGGACGTTCTCCTGCTGAATCGCCTGGATCACCTCCGACGGAGAGATCCGCATGTTGGCCATGCGGTCCGGGTTGATCCAGATTCGCATTGCGTATTTGCGGCCGATCACCGTGGCGTCGCTGATCCCGTTGATTCGCTTGAGCACGTCGGCGACGTAAATCTGACCGTAATTGTCGAGGAAGTTGGAGTCATACCGGCCATCGGGCGAGATCAGGTTGACGACGCAGACCATGTCGGTCGACGTCTTCTTGATCGACACGCCATACTGCTTGACCTCGGGAGGGAGCTGGGCCTGCGCTGTCTGGACTCGGTTCTGAATGTCGACGGCGGCCATGTCTTGCGAGTAGCCGACGTCGAACGTGGCCACGATGTTCGACACACCGTTGCTGGTACTGTCGGAGCTGTAATAGATCAGCCCTTTGGTTCCGTTGATCTGTTGCTCGATCGGCGTGGTCACGGTTCTGGCCACGCTCAGAGCATCAGCCCCGGTGTAGGTGGTCGTCACCTGCACCTGGGGCGGGGCGATCTGAGGATACTGCGCGATCGGTAGGAGGAACGCGCAGATCCCGCCGATCAGGAGCATCAAGAGTGCCGACACGGTGGCAAAGATCGGCCGGCGGATAAAGAAGTCGACCATGGCTCGTCGAGGCTCTCATATTTGGATCGAAGTGGGTCTCGGAGCGGAAGCCTGTCTCCCGGCTCAAGACTTCGGTGGACCTGCGAGCTGAGTGTCCGCTTGGCTCGTGTGCTCCCCGGACGAGAGCGCGGAGGTGACCTTCGAGCCTTCGGAAATCTTTCGGGTCAGGGCCGCAGGCGCCGTCTTGACGGCGATTCCCGGGCGGATCGATTGCAGTCCTTCGACGATCACCGACACACCCACATCAAGCCCTTTGGTGATGACTCGCATGCCTTCGTACGTCTGGGCGGCGTCGACCTTTTGAACGACCACCTTGCCCTTCCCATCGACCACATGCACGATCGTGCCGACTTCGGTCTCCAGCACCGAAGGCGCGGGGACGACGACGGCATTCTCGAGGCGGTCGACGACCATCCGCAACTTGACGTATTCGCCCGGCAAGAGTTTTCCACCGGGGTTGGGCATCCGCGCCTTGGCCAGAAAGGTGGAGGTGGTCTCATCGATCGTATTGTCGATGAAGTAACATGTTCCCACTTCCGGAAACTCGAGCTCGCCCGACGAGCCGGAACGGGCCAGGCGGACCGAGAGCCCCTGGTCGATCAGCTCCCGGGTCCGGTCAAGGTCGCGAGAGCTGAGCCGAACGTCGATCCCGATCGGGTCGAGTTGATGAATGGTCGCCAGGTCAGAATAAGTCCCGCCGCCCATTGATTCGGGCCCCACGAGGTTTCCGACCTTGACCTTCGCTTCGCCAATCCGCCCATCCAGGGGCGCAACCATCCGACAATAGCCCAGGTTCAGCTCGGCATCCCGGACCGTCGCGTTCGCCGCTTCGACCTGGGCGCGAGCGGACGCGATCCCGACCTCAAAGTCAGCGCTCGCCTGCTCGTGATTCGCGCGATCGGCTTCGACTTGCGCCTCCCACTTCTTGCGATCGGCCTCCGCTTTATCTAATTCTTCGTTCGAGCCGGCATTGCGAGCCAAGAGCGACCGGCTTCTCCGCTCCTGAATGTTGGCGAGCAGGAGCTGGGCCCGGTCGAGCTCAAGCTGGGCCAACGCGACCTCGCGGCCCTTCGAAACTTCCGATTTCTTGAGCGCGGCGGCGGCCTCAGCCTGCCGGGCCCGTGCCAAGAGGAGGGCAATCTTGTAAGGTTCCTCGTCGATCACGAGGAGGAGCTGGCCCTTCTTGACGAACGCCCCCTCGTCAAAATGGCGTTCGGTCAGGAAGCCACGGACCCGAGCGCGAATGGTGACGACTTCCAGCGCGCGGGTCGTTCCATTCGGGGTTACGAGGACCGGAATGTTCATCCGTCTCGACTCAACCACGCCGACCGTCGGCGGCGGGGGTGGGGCGGGCGCCACCGGTTTCTGACAACCGGCCGACGCCAGGATCGCCATGGCGACGATCGAAAAACTCAGAACGCGACTCGCGAGGCGCGTGGGGGGACGGTCATGATCACTCATGGCATCGGGTCCTGATGGTTCTCAATCCGGTCGTTGGTCCGACCGAAATCAGTCCGGCTCCGCCCGGCGTGGCTGGGCGAAACCGTGAGGGGATGCGAATCGGCTCAACGGTGCGTTAGTAAGGTCAAATGCTTCGCGTCACAAAGGGCTCACTGAACCTTGATTGATCCGTCGCTCAGAGCCAATATTCGAGTCCAGAAAGAGTTTGATGTCCAAGTCACTCGATCTTCATCACAGAGGTTGGGCCCAACGCCAGGGTCATCCCCAGTCGGGTCAATTCCATCGGCGAAGTGGCGAGACTCAGTCCGCCGTTGCTCACTGAATCGTAACTATGGTAGTTGCGGTTAGGGTGAAGTCAACCGGAAGTGGAAAAGTGTCTCGAATCCCGAGCCACTTGAGAGCGGATGAGCCGACATGTTCCGTGAGTCGTTCGAGCCGGTGTCTGAATCAATTGCAAGCATCCGCAGGCATAACCATCTCTGGTGAGCGAGCAAGCCAACTTTTCAAAACAAAGGTAAGCCACCCCAAGCCGAACGCCACGTTTGACAAGCTTGATGGGGTGCAACCAGAGTCAAACATTCACTTTACGCACTTCTTAAGAAATTGGGTCTGGGTCGATTCCGGCGCTGACCCGAGCTTAAACCGAGCCGCGCACGTCGGGCAGTGGAATCCGCGATCTGGCCGCGCTCGGCATCAAGGAACGTCAGCCTGTGACCGATGACACTGCGGCGCGGCTCGGGTCAAAAAGTCGTCAGACCGGTCCGGCCGTATTTTCCAATCACGGCTGAACCGGTCGCACGACCGAAGCAACGACTCCCTGGATGCGCCCCCTACCCTGCTTATCACCGAGTTAGTTTTGAAATGGGGAAGCCGCGATCATTTCGCAGAAGTTCGGGCGAACGTAACCGGGCAGCATCTTCTCCAGCACGTCGGCCTTGACGTTGCCGAACGCGGTCTCGGGCTTGTGCTTGATCCCATCGGCGAACGCACGGACGATTTGTCGTGTGAAATCCACCCGAGGGAAGGCGGCAAGCACCTGTTCTCGAACGTCGTCGGGCAGGTCGCCATAGCCCAGGCCGAGGACGTCGAGCTCGACGCCCGCCGTGACTAGGGCGACCTCGGCCTTTTTCCAACGAGGAATCCCCGGGGTGGTGTGCAGCGCGATGGCGTCCCAAACGACGTCGATCGACGCCTCGGGGACTTGGTGCTTTTCGAGAAACCGGCGAGCGGCATTGGCGCCATCCACCTCAAACCGTTCGGTGGCGCTGCGATATGGCTCCGTCAGGCCGAGATCATGAAAGATCGCACCGATGTAGAGGAGCTCGGGATCGAAGCTCAGCCCGAGTCGACGGCCCTGGAGGGCGCCGAACAGGTAGACGCGCAACGAATGGTCGAACAGGAGCGTGGATTCCGTGTCCCGCACCAGTTCGGTGGCCTCGACGGCCAGCTTGCTGTCGGGGATCAGGACGCCCGCAATCTGCTTGGGAATCATCGGAGTTCCTCCAGGCGATCCGTGTGGTCGGTCGTCAGGTCGCCTTGTCAGTGGATTGGAACGGGACACGTCATGCACTCAAGGGATACGGGGCCGCTTGCACGAGACGCTGAACCTAAACCGCCGCCATCACGAGGCGGACGAAGCCTGAAACCGGCCGCGATAGTCACTGGGCGCGACTTGGAGCACCCGTAAGAAGGAGCGCCGCATCACGTCCGCGCTGCCGAATCCGCACTCGCGGGCCACCCGTTCGAGTCCGGCATCAGTCTCTTCAAGTCGACGTCGCGCGGCATCGACCCGCAACCGCTCGACGAATCGCGCGGGGGTCCAACCCACTTCCTTATGAAAGGCCCGCGCAAAGTTCCGGGGGCTCATGTGCGCCCGGTCAGCCAGGATGTCGACCGAGAGGTCCTCGGCCAGGTGCTCGGCCACCCAAGCCTGGAGGTCGCGGAGCGGACGGCGGTTGGCCGCCTGCAACTCCAACAACGGGCTGAATTGGGATTGGCCGCCGGGCCGGTGGACGAACATGACCAGGTGGCGTGCGATCGCAAGCGCAACCTCGCGCCCGAGGTCCTCTTCCACCAGGGCGAGCGCCAGGTCGATTCCGGCGGTAACCCCTGCGGACGTATGCAAGTTTCCGTCGCGGACGAAGATCGAGTCAGGTTCAACGGCCACCGCCGGGTACTCGCGAGCCAGTCTGTCACACCAGCGCCAGTGCGTGGTCGCGCGCCGACCGTCGAGCCATCCCGAGGCGGCCAACACGAACGCTCCGGTGCAGATCGAACCCACCCGTCGAACCTTGGGACCGGCGCGGCGGAGCCAACTCAAAAAGGCCTCGTCCTTCATCGCCGCCCAGACGCCGGTTCCCCCCGCGATCAGCAGCGTGTCTACCACTCCCCGTACCGAGGAGCAATGGCGTGCGGCCACCAAACCTACGCCACTGGAGGATTCAATCTGCGACCCCCTCGTGGTTGTCACCACTTCCACGGTATAGCCGCCCGCCGTCGCTTCTTCCCCCAGCGCTTCGCTCAACGAACTGAAAACTTCGCAAGGCCCCGCCACATCCAGAAGGTTGACCCGCGGAAAGGCGACGATGACGATTCGCCGTCGCAGAGACCCTGGCTGACTCTCAGACCCAATTTCGCAATCCCACGACGCTCCCATCCCTCACCTCCCATGACGATTGATGCCGCCAGGGGAAATCATACGCGTGATCGCACCTTGTCTAAAATGACAAAGGCCCGACGAATCCTGCCAACCTCAGTCGCGTCTTCAAACGATTCGGGTTGAACAGCAGTCATCAAGCCAAGCCATCGCTCTTTGCATTAACATTAATTGATCGCATTTTATAGTCTAACATTTAACAATAACTAAATCTGTTTTTTTGCAAAAGCCTCAATGATCCCTGTTGCGATGCGCTAAGAAACATTAGTATTATGAAATCATCATAATGGCATCAACTATCAATAAGCCAACGAGAAAGGTTCTATGCCGTCGGTACGGGTTTCTTTGATTTTGTGATGGGTGACGGCCGTGATGCATAGCCCACTGGGTGCCACGCAACGTCAGTAACTCGGCGTCGTCAACAACGGATGTAACTCTCACCGGACCAGAGAATTACTGCCGCTCCGTGGCTGCGGTTCGTTCGAGAGAAGGGGGGGCAAAAAATCGCCGTTCTTCGTCATGATGGGTGCGGCTAGCAACCGGCACTCACCTGGATTGAGGAAGAACGGCGATGAAGGCAGCTCGGACGCTGCAAGGCTTGCAGCAACCGCAGTCGTTGATCGGCTATGTCCGACAGTTTCTCACCCCGACGGTCTGGAAGCAAGCCCGAGGGGTTGTTCCTCAAAGGCGGTCGGCGCCGCGGTGGGATCTCCAGCCACTGGTCGTGGTCATGCTCGCCATGACCTGGGCCACCGGCGACTCCGAGTCCGAGAGGTTTGAGAAGGCCCGGGGATACTACGTCGCCTGCCATGAGTCGCGAAGACGCCCGGGAAAGACCCTCGTCGGCTTCCAGAAAGCGATGCGACGCGTCCCCATGCGACAACTCAGGGCGTTGGCCGCGGGGGTTCGGCAACAGATCCACGCCCGACTGGGGTCGCGGCGGATTGTCGACGGCTTCGAGCCGATGGGCTGCGACGGCTCGCGGATCGAGTGCCCCCGCACCCCCGAGTTGGAACGGGGACTCGGGCAGGCCGGCAAGAACGACGCGGCCCCCAACGTCTGGCTGACGGCGTTCGTCCACTTGCCCACGGGACTGCTTTGGTCGTGGCGACTCGGCCCGGGCACCGCGGCCGAGCAAGAGCATTTGAGGCACTTGCTCGCCACCCTCTCGCCCGAGGCCCTGATCGTCTGCGACGCCGCTTATATGGGCTTCGATCTGGTCCGGGCGATCCTCGGTGTCAAGCGATCGTTCCTGTTCCGGATGTCGTCGCGGGTCGACCTCTACACCCTCGAAGTGGCGAACCTGGAGGATTGGACCGAAGGCCCTGTCTTGTACTGGCCGAACTATGTCCAGAAGAAAGGGGAAGCGCCGATCCAATGCCGCTTGATCCGGATCCCGGCCAAGGGCAAGGGTAAGGGGTCGGTCAAACGCGACGTCTGGCTCCTGACCGACGTCCTCGACCCAGCCCGGATGTCGGCGGCGACGGCCGCCAAATTCTACCGCTGGAGATGGCGTAATGAAGGACTATTTCGCACATACAAGCGTATAATCAATAAATTGAAACTCGCTAGCCGCACGGTGGCCTTGGTGCATCGCGAGGCCGAGTTGTCACTGCTGGCCACGCAGATCCTCCTGGCGCATGCCGACCTGGCGCTTCGGCCGGCGTCGGCGTCGGCGACCGATGGCCCAGTGATCAGCCCCCGCAAAGTTCTGATCGAGATCCGCAAGGAGATCGACGCGGCCGTGAAACCCAAGGCCAAGTGTTACCACAAGCGACTCGCGGGCTGCCGCGCCGGGTGCCGGAAGCAGAAGAGCCCGAAAGCCACACGCAAGTGGCCTCGTCGCAAACCGCATAAGCCGCCGAAACCGCCTGTGCTCCACACCCTGACTCAGGAACAGAAAGCCTTGCTAAACAAGCACATGAGTGCAGTAGGATGAGGCATCAGTAATCGACGTTGGGTGCCACGGGTTGTACTCACAATAGTGTCCGGGATTCCTGATGGCGAGGAGGCTTTTCGTCAGGACATCCCAGAATAATTCGATTTGAACAGCCTTGCAGCCGCCTCCTTCGGTTTGGAGGGCGATCCCGGCGCATGCCGCGGCATGACCTCGTCCGCAGCGCGTGGACGGGCCCTGATCGCTTATTTGGGTTTTTCGGCACGCTTCCGCGCAACGCGGTCACGCTGTAATTGGCACTGACGCTCCCGCTCGCGAAGGATCGGCATGATCTCGTCCATCGTCGCCGTTCCGTTGGCCACCATTCCCAGCAGACTAAACATATACTTGCTGGGGCGATTCCCTGTATGGATGTACATGAGCGTGACGCCGATCACGGCGACGTAGAAGCTCAACAGCACACCCTCGCGGCTGTGACTGATCAGATGATCGAACCGCGCGTAGCTTTTCAGCCAGCGGAAAAACAGTTCAACTTGCCATCTATGACGATATAATACTCCGATAATTGATGCGTCGGGCTCGAGCAGGGTCGTCAAGAGGTAGACCGGATTCTCGGGGTCATCCTTGGGGACGATGACCACTTCGCGAAGGACGATGCCCAGCGGTTTGCGATGCGTCGAGCCGGGAAAACGGACCAGTCGATCGGAGATGACGTCCGCGTCGCGGGCCTCTTGGGTGAGTTCCCTCGTCTCGGTCGTCTCGAGGTTGGGGGTGCGTTCTCCGGGTTTCCGGAACCGCATCACGAAATCCGCCGCCGGCTCTACGTGGGCCTTGATCAGCTTGAAGCTGAAGATCCCCCGGTCGTAGAGATGGATCGCCCCGGGGGTGATGGAGTACGCGGCGGTGGTCGCCTCGCTCTGGCCGGCCTCGGGGACGACGATCAGCTCGGGGAGCCAGGTTTGGGCATCGACATGGAAGTCGAGGCGAGCGCCGGTCTTGCCGCCGCGGCGGCGGACGCTCCAGGCCACTGAGGCGGCGGCATGAAGGAAGGTGCCATCGACGGCGAGGACCTGGCGGTGAAGCGAGCTCAGGGGATCGGCGGCCTGGTTTGGGTTGGGACTGGGCTTGAGAACGTTGCGTCGGAGCTGATCGAGGATCGGCTGCAAGCGAGTGTGGTCGGCCAACTTATTGAAGTCGGAGAGGGTGCTTTTGCAGAGTTTCTGGATCGAGAGGAATTTTTGGGCTTGTCGGGTTTGGCTGAAATCCTCGCTCGTCCTGAGGGTCCGCAGGGTGGGGTTGAAGAAGGCCAGGAGCACGGCAACGAAGACGTCGTCGAGGAAGAGGTCGCGGTTGCCATGGGAGTCCTGGTCGCGAAGTTGTGCGATGAGCCGTTCGATCGAATGGATGTGCTTGGCCCCGACCACTTGATCGGGCCAGATGGGCAAATCACGAGAGAGCCACCCCGGTGCCCCGACCCGTTCAGGTCGCTGGGAAGGGGGAGTGTCAACCAGGGGTGGTTTCTTGGCCGCCATGACGAATACTGTGGCCGACCGTAACCAAAAGCGCAAGCGAAGATTTGATGAAGGTCGATCCCGGACACTATTGACCCGTGGCACCCATGGCTTTCACATTATTCAATAATTAGCACGGAAGGCCATGTCCACCTGATTAGGCGCTCGCCTGGTTCAAACGTTCGATCGCTGGGCCGTCGAGTTCCAGCCTCGTGGCCTCGATCAGATCGTCGAGTTGTGCGACGCTGGTCGCGCTGGCGATCGGGGCCGTCACGCTTGGTCGCGCCAGGAGCCAGGCGATTGCGACCCGGCCCGGCGTGGACGAGTAGCGACCGGCGACGTCGTCGAGCGCCGCGAGGATTCGGAAACCACGGTCGTCCAGATATTTCTTGACCCCCTGCCCTCGCGCGCTCTTGGCGAGATCCGCCTCGGATCGATACTTTCCGGTGAGGAACCCACTGGCTAGCGAATAGTAGGGGATGACGCCGAGCCCTGCCTCGCGGCAAACCGGCTCGAGCGCGTCCTCGAATCCGGCCCGTTCGCAGAGGTTGTACTCCGGTTGGAGGGCTTGGTACGCCGCCAGGCCGTTGTCTCGACTGACCTTGAGCACCTCGGACAACCGTTCCGCCGAGTAATTCGAGGCGCCAATGACGCGCACTTTGC
Organism: Singulisphaera sp. GP187; assembly: GCF_900129635.1. Taxonomy (GTDB): domain Bacteria; phylum Planctomycetota; class Planctomycetia; order Isosphaerales; family Isosphaeraceae; genus Singulisphaera. Next base: position 2,227,954 of record NZ_FSRB01000001.1, read on the forward strand.
CCTGCTGGATCAACTCATGAAAAGCCCCGAGCGTCTCTTCCAGAGGCGTCTCCGGGTCGTCCTTGTGCGCCTGGTACAGGTCGATGTGGTCGGTCTGGAGCCGTTTCAGCGAATCCTCCACGGATCGCTTGATGTACGGCCCACCGAGACCACGCTTGTCCAACGCCATACCGACCTTGGTCGCCAGGATCACCTGATCGCGCTTTCCACTTTGCTTGAGCCACTTGCCGATGATCGTTTCGGATTCTCCCCCTTGATTCCCGGGAGCCCAGCGCGAGTAAACGTCGGCGGTGTCGATCAGTTTGAAACCGGCCGCAACGAACGCGTCGAGCAAGCGGAACGACGTCGCCTCGTCGATCGTCCAGCCGAACACATTGCCACCGAAGGCCAACGGACCGACTTCCAAACCCGACTTGCCAAGCATGCACGTCTTCATGTTTTGACCTCAAACGTCGACACAGCCCCGGCGTCGCGCCAGTCACGCTTCACCCCAGCCAAGGTTAAGAGAATCCGACGATGACGGCAACTTGCCGTCCGATTCCATCGTGTCGGCCCGGCGACCGATCGGGCCCCCTCCCAATTCGCATCGTGAGGTGAAGCCCGGCATGTTCCTTCATGTGAAAGAAAGGAATCAGAGACGCCAGCCATCGACCGCCCTGCAAATTCCTTAAAATCATTACAGGCTTCGCAACTCTCGCTGATCTCCCAACCTCTTGAGAGAAATTGCCACGACCTGAGAGGCCTGACGTCCTTATGATAGATGGGGGGACCAAATCAGCCGCGTTGAGTCACGCGTCTGAAAATCCTCGAAGGCTTACCGAGACGTCAAAAATAAAAGGCGCAAGGACCGCGTCAATCGTGCGGTGTACGGACGCGTTCACTCCGCTCTTGTTTTCCAGAAAGATCGGATTCGATGTCGCCAGATTCTCCCCACTATCAAGTGAAACAGACCAATGGGGTTTCGATCGTGACGGTCCTCGATCCCGAACTCCTCAAAGATGAAAAAGAGACGTTTTACAAGCTGGCGGACAGCCTTGGCGGCGACGCCACATCCCAGGGTGTCGTCCTCGATCTGACGAACATCCGAGTATTCCAGAGCTCGATGCTCGGCGTCATGATCAACTTTCAGAAGCGGCTCAAAGAACACGATAAGGATCTCAGGCTTTGCTCGGTCGACCCTCAAGTCCTCCGGGTCTTCGAACTCACGAAGATGGACCAGATCTTCAAGATTCAGCCGACCGAACAGGCGGCGATCCATTCGATCCAGGGTAAGTCGGGGGCGGGCTGGATTTCGAAAATCTTCGGAGGGTTCGGGGGCTCCCAAAATTAACTGAGCCGGTTTCGGGACCGGCCAAGCCGAGTGTCGTCCCAACGCCACTCGGCGGTCCGTTCGAGGGTTCCCGGCGCCCCTTGAGGGCCGAGTTTCAAGAGATCCTTGGGCTCGTGACGATCATCTCTGCAAGGCGTCAGAGACGCTCGAGGGATGCGCGTCGTCGGGAGAAGGCATGGAAGCCGTGACGTTTGAGCAGCAGCCCTCGCGCATGAGGCCTTTATTCTCGCGAGCGGTTCGAATGTCATGGGGGTTGGCCTTTTTTGCGCTCGTGAGCCAAGCCGGGTGCCTGAACACAGGAGACATCACCGGCCAGATGATCCCCCACTCCTGGCGGGGGAACCCGTGGGGCCCTGACGCCGAGGCGGCCCGCCGGTGCGGACGGCTCCCCTCGATCCCGTCGAACCCTTCGATGTCGGCTTGGGACGCCTGGGGCCGGGGCCACTTGCGCGACGGCGATATCGTCTTCCGGATGGGGGACGCCCGGATTGCGTGTGGGCTCTATCCGTTCTCGCAAATCTCGGCCGAGATGGCCGACAGCCGGTATTCTCACACCGGGATCGTCGCGTGGGAAAACGGTGAACCCGTTGTCTACGACACGAATAAGTTGGGGCCTCGTAAACAGCCCTTTCCGATCTGGGTCCTGGATGTCGCGGGGGGCATCGCCGTCAAACGCCCAGACGCCAACAACCAGCGCTTCGTGAGCGGTGCTCTCGTGTTCTGCCGGGATACTTATCAACGCCAAGTCCCATTTGACCGACGACTCTCACTGGACCAGGACCAGTTCTACTGCATCGAGCTCACGGAGCGGGCCTACCGATCGGCGGGCCTGGTCCTCTCGGAACCGATCCGCATTGACCACCTCCCGCGCTATCAACACTTTCCCAAGGCCGTCTGGTTCGCGCGCCACTTCTCGCCGGTCCGGCCCGATCAATCGGCCTTCGTCATCGGCAACGACTCGATCGGAATCTGGTCGAGCCGCGCCCTGACGCTGATCTACGAGGCGCCCGACGCTCGCTTCCCCTACGCTGAACCAGGGGAAGTGACCGCAAGGTCCACTGATGCCCACAGCAACTCCGGCTCAATCCTGAGGTGATGTTCCCGGGGGCTGCGCGTCTCGACTCCTCATTTCGACTTGGATCGTGCGGATGAGGTAGGCCACGATCGCGACGTTTGCCAGGAGGACGGCGATCCGTAGCGGACTGCCTTTCTTGAAGACCTCGTAGACCTCAAGCGGAATCAGCAAACCGGTCGTGACCACAACGAGATACTCGGCCCACCGCTTTTGGAGGAGCAAGCCGACCCCTTCGACCAAGTAAAGAAGGCCGTAGAAAACGATCCCCGCTCCGATCGCGACGAGTCGCTTTTCACTGAGTCCGGAGAGTCGCGCGATGGTCGCGTGAATGAGTTCATCCTCGGGGTCGAACCGGAACCGTGCTACGATACGGATCACGCCGTCGAGAATATCGTTCGGTTTGAGCCGGAGGACGAACGCGCCTCCAATCAGCAATACGGCGGCCTTCGCGAGTTTGTAGACTCCGATCATCGCGAGTCCCCAACGTCGACGGTGGCTGTCTTGACTCATCGAAATCGACCGCCTTCTTCATGACTCGCGAATGAATCGATCGCGCCGGCCCCGGCTTCCGGTTCGAGCGACCAAGGCGAGGGGAACCGCCCCTGGCACGCGGGTCGACGTCAGGATACGATCGACTGCGACAACGTTGAATGCTCGGGAGTGCCTCACCCTGTCACCGAATTGTACAAGGGCGCGGGCAAGGACAGCGAGGGGCGGACGGTCGCCGTGATCTGGGCGTTTCGCCACGAGCATTTTCAGGAGGTTGCACCGATGCCCCCCCGCGCCGGCCGATGTCACGTCGTCGACTTTTCCACGATCCCCGGTGTCCCTTGCCCATGTGGCACGGCCCGGAGGGCGTTCGCCGACGTCGACGCATTTCCAGGGACGGTCCACGTGACCGAGATCTCGGCGGCCGCCCAGCGTCACTACCACCGGCGGCTGACCGAGACCTATTACATCCTGGAATGCGAACCGCATGCCACGATCCAGCTTGACGATGAAGAGGTTCCGCTCAAGCCGGGAGTCTGTGTCGTCATTCCGCCGGGAGTGCGCCACCGCGCCGTGGGCAAGATGAAGGTCTTGATCGTCGTCTTACCCAAATTCGACCCCGACGACGAATGGTTCGATTAAACTCGGAGGCTGAACCGCGGCGGACCTGCCCCTGACCGACACGGTCGGATTCGTGGGCTCGTGTCGATTCCCTCGTGGATGCTTCTCAATTCGTCGAGATTATTGCAGTATAGGACTTTGTACGACGCCTGGGAGGCCTGGAGTCCACGGCACCAGTCTGGTCTGAATGCCGGATCCTGTTTGTTGTGGCCGGGTTATGACGAACGAATATTCACCGAGCCGGGTGCTGCACGCCTCGCGCCTTTGGTCGTCGCGTGACGACACATACGTTTTTATTCCTCTATGACGAGTCGATTCCCCGATGAAAGCCGTTGCCGTTCTGCCAGGTCAACCAAACAGCGTCCATCTCCAAGAGATCCCGGTGCCCAAGGTCACCGACCAGCCGCACCCGCACGTCTGTCGGATCCCTGAAGGGCGCGGCGTGCTGGTCAAGGTCCTTCAGATTGGCGTCGACGCGACCGATCGTGAGATCAACGAAGCGCTCTACGGCAACGCCCCGCCGGGTGGGAAGCATCTCGTCATCGGCCACGAAAGCTTCGGGCAGGTGGTCGAGGTTGGCGACAAGGTGATCGAGATCAAGCCAGGCGACTACGTGACCTGCACGGTGCGTCGGCCCGGCGGTTCCTTGTTCGACAAGATCGGCCGGAACGACATCACCAGCGAAGAAGTTTACTACGAGCGAGGGATCAACCTCTGCCACGGCTACTTGACGGAATACTTCGTCGATGATGCGGAATATGTGGTCAAGGTGCCCCAGAACCTCAAGCATCTCGGGGTGCTTGCCGAACCGGCGAGCGTCTGCGCCAAGGCGATCGAACAGGCGTACCTCGCCCAGCAGCGGTTGCAGGTCTGGAACCCGCTCCGCGCCTTCGTCCTCGGGTCGGGCCAAATTGGCCTACTCGCCACGATGATGCTCAGGCTTCGTGGTCTCCAAGTGTTCACACTCGCAACCAAGCCAGGTCCCCACCTCAAGTCCGAGCTCGCCGAGGCCTACGGGGCCACTTATGTGAGCACCAAGCAGACGTCGATGAAGCAACTCACTGAACAGGTCGGCAAACCCGACCTCATCTTCGAGGCCACCGGCAACGCCGAGGTCTGCTTCCGTGCGATGGAAGTCCTCGCGCACAATGGCGCCTTGATCTGGACGAGCATCACCGGAGGCGAGCACGAGGTGTCCGTCGATGCCGCCAAGATCAACCTCGAATGGGTCCTCGGCAACAAGTTGCTCGTCTCGAGCGTCAACGGCAACCGCCGGCACTTTGAGTTGGGGATCCAGGCGCTCTCGCACGGGGAGCACACCTATCCGGGCGTCACTGAGCGAATCCTCACCCACCCCGTCGCGGGCCTCGAGAATTACCAGGAAATGATGAAAATTCTCGAAGATAATCAAGCGCTCAAAGTCTACGTCGACGTCGCCAAGTAACCGCGGCGTCTTGAGGATCGTTGGCCGTCGACCGAACTAAAAGGTGGTCACTTGCGGTTCTCCGTGGGAATCGCCGCGGACGACGGCCACGATCCGAGGTCCCAGGAGCACGACGAGGTCCTTCGAATCGAATCCGGTCCCGCCCGTCCCTTGAAACCGCTCGCAGAGAAAGGCGGTCACGTGCTCCAGGGTCGCCTTGAGCGGAGGTTCGATCGAGAACGACGTGGCATAACCGTCTTCGTCGTAGACCCGATAATGGGTCCGGCGAAACTCGGGCGATTCCCGAACTCGAGGGACGGGTCTTTCGATCGGGCCTGCAAACTCGTCCATGCTCTTTAATCCCTTCCGTCCGGTAAAAACCCTCGCGCTGCGATTGAGCCGGCCATCCTCAGAGAAGGTTTCCGTGAGCGGCCGAATCGATTCAAAGTTAAGAACCAAGACTCCGGCCCTCCCGAGCGCTCGGTCGAGGGGAATGAGCGAATCCGCAACGGCTCCGCTTTACTCATTGTCACGACGTCTGCCTCGTCTGACTACCCGGAAGCAAGGTGTGTCGACCGGGATTCGGGTCTGTCATAATCGCGGTCGCGGCGGCTCCGTGTTCCCGGTCACCTGACAACAGTCGAGTGAGCTTGCTCGGACGCCTCCGCATTTCCGCTGGGATTCGCTACGCATGATCGACTCCACGGCATTCATCGCTCGAGCGGCCATCGTCCTGGGCGACGTTCACCTCGGGAGGTTTGCAAGCCTCTGGTATAACGCGGTGGTTCGTGGCGATACCGAGCGAATCGTCGTCGGCAACGAGACCAATATTCAGGATCTCTCCATGGTCCATGCCGACCCCGGGTTCCCCTGCCTGATCGGCAATCGGGTCACGGTGGGACACCGAGTCATCCTTCACGGATGCACCGTTGAAGACGACTGCTTAATTGGCATGGGATCGATCCTCCTCAACGGTGTCCGGGTGGGTCGCGGCTCGGTCGTTGGCGCGGGGGCCGTCCTGATCGAGGGGACGGTCGTTCCCCCGGGATCCCTGGTCGTTGGCATTCCGGGACGCATCGTTCGTGAGGTCGACGAGCCCATGAGAGAACGCATCGACCGGACCTGGCGTCACTACGTGGCGCTGGCCGAGACGCACCGCCTTGGCCGGTTTCCAACCTATTCCGTAACGGACGGTCAAGCGGTTTCTGGGAGAGACCTCGAACGGACGGAAGGAACAGGTTCATGACCTCATGTCGCAAAATCACAAGTAGTGAGCACCAGGGGAACCCCAGGCCCAGGAACCGATCATGGGTCGCATGCCTGGTTCTCGGAACGGCGATGCTTACCCTGGTCCCGGGCGTCCGAGGCGCGGATTCTCCCCTCGAAGGGGTGCGTCGGGTGGTGTTCTTGGGTGACAGCATCACGTATTCGGGGCAATACCTCGAGTACGTCGAGTCGGTGCTGCGAGCGCGAGATCCATCCCTCGCTTGCGAATTCCTCAACCTGGGACTGCCGAGCGAGACGGTCTCCGGACTGACCGAGCCCGGACACGCCGGGGGCCAATTCCCCCGCCCCGACCTCCACGAACGGCTCGAACGGATCCTGGACCAGACGAAGCCTTCGTTCGTTGTGGTCTGTTACGGCATGAATGACGGGATTTATTCTCCGTTCGACGACGCGCGATTCAAGAAGTTCCAGGAAGGGATTCACTTCGTGCGGGGACGAGCCGAAGCCAAAGGTGCCAAGGTCCTCCACCTCACGCCGCCAGTCTTCGACCCGTTGCCGATCCTGGCGAAGACCTTGCCGGCCGGCCTTGAGGAGTACCGGCAGCCATTCCAGGGCTATAACGAAGTGCTCGACCGCTACTCCGAATGGCTACTCGGCCAGAGAGCCCAAGGGTGGGATGTGGTGGATATTCGCAGCCCCTTGTCTCAATACCTCGTCAAGCAACGGATCAACGACCCCAAGTTTGTCTTCGCCGGTGATGGAGTTCACATGAATTCGACCGGGCACTGGATCCTGGCTCGAGCCCTTCTGACGCATTGGAATGTGCCTGCCGACGCCCTCACGGCGCCGACCGGCGAGCAAGCCATGGCCGGATTGCCCCACGGCCCCGAACTCCTGAAACTCGTCCAGCAGCGTCAGCGAATGCGCAAGGACTCCTGGCTCACGGCGACGGGCCACACCCGCCCCGGCATGAAGCAAGGTATCCCCCTCCCCCAGGCCGAGCGCCAGGCCGCCGAGATCGAAGCAAAAATCGCGGCCCTGATTGCACCGAAACAGTGAAGTTCGCGATGGTTGCCGGCTCCGATAGAATTCGGCTCCAGGAGCGATACCCGAGCCGTCGAGCTGGGTTTAACTGGTCGACCTGATCCCCCCCCCCTCCCCCATCCGCTGGCTTCGGGTCTGGCTGATGTTCCGCGTGGTTCGCTTTTTCAGAAGGGTCGACGATCGACGCGACCCAAGCCTCTTTTGGATCACTGACGCGCCGTCGTGGTGATCCCGGCGACGTCGATTCCCCGGAGAATGGCCGATGCATTTGAAGAGAATTCCGTTCCGTCGCCTTGGCACGATTTTCGTGCTGGCACTGGTCATTCCGGCATGGGCGGGGGCCGCGGACGAGCCGGCCAAACCGGCGAAGCCGAACGTGGTCCTGATCCTCGCGGATGATCTGGGATGGGGTGACGTCGGCTGGCACGACAGTGAAATCAAAACCCCACACCTTGATAAGCTTGCCGCCTCCGGGACTCGGCTCGAGCAGTTCTATGTTCAACCCGTCTGCTCACCCACTCGGGCGGCCCTGATGACGGGTCGGTATCCGATGCGTCATGGACTTCAGGTAGGCGTCGTCCGTCCCTGGGCGCAGTACGGTCTGCCCTTGAACGAACGGACTCTCCCCCAGGCCTTGAAGGAGGTCGGCTACGAGACGGCAATCACGGGCAAGTGGCACCTCGGCCACTTCCAACCGGAGTACCTACCCACCCATCGCGGGTTCGACCACCAGTACGGTCACTACAACGGAGCGCTCGACTACTTCACGCACATTCGCGACGGCGGATTCGACTGGCACCGCGACGATCGCGTCAATCGCGATGAAGGGTATAGCACCCACCTGATCGGTCGAGAGGCCACGCGGATCGTCGACCATCACGACACTTCCAAGCCTCTCTTCCTCTACGTTCCGTTCAATGCGGTCCATGCGCCGCACCAGGTTCCCGAGAAGTACAAAACACCTTATGCCAAGCTGAAGGAACCACGGCGTACTTATGCGGGAATGCTTGCCGCGATGGACGAAGCCGTGGGCCAGATCGCCGAGGCCATCGACCGCAAGGGGATGCGGTCCAACACGATTTTCATCTTCTCGAGCGACAACGGCGGGCCGGCGCCCGGGCAGGTGACGAGCAATGGTCCCCTCCGCGGTCAGAAAGGCACTCTCTATGAGGGGGGAGTCCGCGTCCCTGCATTCATCTCCTGGCAGGGGCACCTCCGTCCCGGGACCGTCGCGAATGCCCCGCTCCATATCGTCGACCTCTTTCCGACGCTCTTGACCCTCGTGGGTGCTCCCCTCGACCAGCCGTTACCGACGGATGGACGCGACGCTTGGGCCGCCATCGCCCACAATGGGCCGTCGCCGCACGACGCCATTCTGCTGAACTCGACCCCGGATTCAGGCGCGATTCGCGTCGGCGACTGGAAGCTCCTCCTCAATGCCCCTCGGGGCGATCAGGGGGGTGAAGTGACCGCCGCCAAAAAAGCGAGAGCCCCACGCGACTCCGTGGAACTGTTCCACATCACTCAAGACCTCTTCGAAAAGAAGAACCTGGCATCCGCGTACCCGGAGAAGGTCAAAGAACTCAAGGCGCGTTACGAGAAGTTCGCCGCCGAGGCCGTCGCCCCCAAGATCGCCCCCATGGCCAAAGACTTTCACGTTCCCAAAGTCTGGGGCGAGTCGGACGAGCGTCGGACCGAAAAGTAATGCACGTGAATTTCATCTGAATTCTTTCTGATAAGTCCGTTCGTTGCGACCCCGAGGCGGCGCAGTCAATCGCCGATCGCCGGCGCTGACGGTTGCCTCTCTGGGGCCGCAAAATGCGTTGACACCTCAACCGACTCGCGATCAATCCGACCATTGAATTTCGGGTTGAGCGCCGATCATCGCGACGAAGCCACCGGACTGAAACGAGTCCGTGAGTCAATCGACCGAGGGTGCTCCTCGGGCAAAGGCCGGCCGGTTCCATCAAGAAGGACGTCACCGTGAGCGCTCGCACCTGGTTCCTCCTTGGGGTCCTGTTTCTGCATCATTCCGCATTCGCGGCAGAAACGCCCAACGTGGTGGTGATCCTGTCCGACGATCAGGGGTGGGGAGACCTGAGTGTCAACGGTAACGTCAACCTCAGGACTCCGAACCTCGATTCGCTGGCACGTGACGGCGCCCGGTTCGAACGATTCTACGTCTGCCCTGTTTGCGCACCGACTCGGGCCGAGTTCCTCACGGGACGATACCACCCTCGGGGCGGCGTCCGCGGGGTGACGAGCGGTGGGGAACGCCTCGACCTGGATGAAAAAACTATCGCAGATACGTTCAAAAGCGCAGGTTACGCGACGGGTGCCTTCGGCAAGTGGCATAACGGCACCCAGTTTCCCTACCACCCCAATGCCCGTGGATTCAACGAATACTATGGATTCACCTCAGGACATTGGGGCGAATACTTCAACCCGCCCCTCGAGCATAACGGCCAGCCGGTCCAAGGCCACGGTTTCATCACCGACGACTTGACCGATCATGCGATTACGTTCATCAAAGCCAGCAAGGACCGCCCCTTCTTTTGCTACTTGCCGTTCAATACACCCCACTCCCCCATGCAAGTGCCCGACCGGTCTTACGACAAATTCAAAAACGCCGATTTGAAGTTGCGTGCCCTGGGATCGGAGCGCGAAGACTTGGCAATGACCCGCGTCGCGCTCGCCCTGTGCGAAAATATTGATGAGAATGTCGGACGCGTGCTCAAGACCCTCGAGGAATTGAGCCTGGATCGGAACACAATCGTCCTCTACTTCTCCGACAATGGGCCGAATAGCTGGCGCTGGAACGGTGGAATGCGCGGGCGGAAAGGGTCCACCGACGAGGGGGGCGTGCGCTCTCCCTTGTTGATCCGATGGCCGGAACAGATTCGACCGGGGACCCACGTGAAGAGGATCTCCGGGGCGATCGACTTGTTGCCGACCCTCGCCGACCTAGCGGGCATTCCGGTCAAACCCGTCAAGCCCTTCGATGGCATCAGCCTCGCGCCTCTCTTGCTTGGCACCGCCCTCGAGAACCAGCCGGACCGAATGATCTTCTCGCACTGGAACGGCAAGGTGAGCGTCCGATCCCAGGAGTACCGCCTCGACGCCGCCAATCGGCTCTACGACATGGTGCGCGACCCGGGGCAACAGCGCGACGTGACACCAGATCACCCCGAGGTCTCCGCACGGCTGATTCAGGCCGTCGCCGGCTGGAAAGCGGACGTCCTCCCCGAGCTTAACAAGCAGGATGACCGCCCATTCCCCGTCGGCTATCGCGAGTTCCCCTCGACGATCCTCCCCGCTCGTGACGGCTTGCCCCACGGCAAGGTGCGACGAAGCGCCAATGCGCCCAACTGCTCGTACTTCACGAACTGGAGCAGCACCGACGACCGGATCACCTGGGACATCGAAGTGAACACCGGGGGGCGCTACGAAGCGGTCATCCACTACACCTGTGCGTCCGCGGACGTTGGATCCGAAATCGAGTTAAGCTTGAATGAACAACGGTTTCGAGGCAAGGTTATTGAGGCCTACGATCCGCCGCTCCGGGGAAAAGAGCACGACCGCGTACCCCGTGGTGGTGAGTCCTATGTGAAAGACTTCAAACCGTTGAGCCTCGGGATTACCTCACTCAAGCCGGGACGCGGGCTGCTCACGCTCCGCGCGCTGGCCGTTCCCAGCCAACAGGTGATTGACGTGCGATCGGTTGTGCTCAGACTCATCGAGCCGGACGGTCCAGGCTGATCGCCGGCCGTCCGGACTCCCGGAAGTTACACGTCGGGGTTTCACCTCAAATGTCAAATCGCGGGACCTTTAACGAAGGTGGCGGATTCAGCAGCGCGACCTGCGATTCGCTGTAATCCGAGTGTAAACGCCATCTCTCGCCGCGAGAGCCGAGTCCGATAATCTCGCACGGAAGCCTCGACAAAAGACCCGGCGCGGTTGTCCCCGCGCGGGTTTTCAGGGTATGCGAGGCGCCGGGAATCTGTCGGCATGGCCGGGGCCACGTTTCTTCGAGCGACTCGCCTGGGACCGCTCCTCACCGCACTCCTGGTGATTCTCTCCGGGTCGACCTCGGGCGAGACGCTGAGCGGAAAGATCCGTTCGATCGATAGGATCGCTCGTACCGTCAACGTTCAAGCGCTCGGTTCCGGAGCGGACCGGACCCTGCGAATCGACCGTGAGTCCGTCGTCGCCGGGCTTCCTGGATCGCAAGAGTGGGCGGGGCTGGGCGTCGGCCAGTTGGTTCGGGTCACGCTTGAGGCCGAGACCGCAACCATCAAGAAACTCCAGGTTGTCGTGTCCCCGACGGCCACCGGCGCAGCTTTGACGACAGCCCCCGTGATTCAAGAGGTCGCCACGCGGGCGGATGCCAACCGCCTCTATGGGCTAACGACTGCAACGGTCAGGTCGATTGAGGCGGTATTATCGTATGAAATGATGGTGCCCGGTGTGAGGGCGACCGAGTGGGTGGTGGTCGCGGCCCAGGCGCCTGAGTTGCCCGGTCAGATGAACGCTCGCTCGTCCATGGATCCAGGAGGCCATCCCACCTGGGACTTGAGCCCCGGGCATCGTCCCTTGCTGGTCAGTCGGATCGCCGCGAACGCACACGAGAATACCAACAGAATCACGGCACGAGTCCAGTATCATTCGACCCTCATGTCGCGCCACCTCGATCGACGACAGGCCGGTGATCAGGGGACGGAGACTGACGCGATTCCGCTGGGAGCCGAGGAACGACGACGCGCCCTGGCGAAAGGCGGAACCTATGAGTCGGACGCACCCGAGTTCCGCCGCTGGATGAGCGCGGAGTCGTTGGCGATGCAGCCGCAAGAGTCAGAGATCGACTATGCCAGGCGCGTCTTTCTCGTCATCAAGCGAAGCTTCACTTATGAATACCATGAGACCCTGGATCGCCGCCTCTCGCGCGTCTGCGCGGCGCGACGGTCCGATTGCGGTGGGTTGTCGATTCTCTTCGCCGCGGCCCTGCGAACCCAGGGGATCCCGGCCCGAATCTTGGTGGGCCGCTGGGCCAAGTCCGCCGAACCGGGCGCCCAGCTCGGTGGATCCGCCTATCACCAGTGGCACGTGAAAGCGGAGTTCTACGCAGATGGGGTGGGTTGGATCCCAGCCGACCCCGCCGCGGGCCTCGTCTACGACCAGTCCGCCGAGGGCCTGCGCAACTTCGGGCACGACGAGGGTGACTTTCTCACCTTGCACGTGGACCCCGACCTGGTCCTCGACACGGTCCACTTCGGACCGCAGCCGACCCCCTTCCTCAACGGCGGGCTCGGCGTCTGGGTGGTCGGCAGCGGGTCGCTCGTGAATCCGCGCGTCCGCCAGGATTGGCAGGTCCGCGAGGTCGGAGCGCCCTCTCGACTCAACCGATTGGCCGAATCGATGAGGAGCACTCCCACGCCGCGGTAGCCGTTCTGCTTCAATTCCTCAGCTCATTGCCGCTGAGGTGCGACATCGCCGTAGGGCCAGGGCTTGCCCTTGAAGAGGGGGCGGCGGGCCGGCTCGGGCACAACGCCCGGCTTGAGCTGCTTGGCAAGCTCGATCCCGGTGTCGCGCATCTGGCTCCCGCCGGTGATCTCGAGGTTGCTGTAGCTCGTCAGTCGCGTTTCGTATCCGCCACCATGCTCGTCGAACGCATCCTCCGTCGGCACATAACCCACGCAACCGTTGGCGAGTGACACGGGAAAGGTGAACGGGAACCCGCTCCCCTTCTTGATATCGAGGCCGAAGCGGCAGAAGTATTCCGCCGGATTGGTGACGAAGACGGCCGGCCCAACCTGAACCACTTGCACCTCGACTTCGGCCGCCGGCTCCTTCTTGAGCAAGGCGTCGAGCATCAGCGTTTCCTTGGCGAAGGTCCATTCGGTCGGATCGGCCTTCGCCTTATCGCCCTCGATCAGGGCCAGGCTGGCATTCACTCGCTCCGGCGCAGGCACCCGGCGCTTGATTTCCCAGACCTTGGTTTTGGACGCAATCGGAGTCAGGATCCCCGGCTCCATCGTGAGCAAGGTCTTCAAAGCCTCAGCGCCGATCTTGCCGCCGACGAGCTGCGCCCACCGATCTCCGGTCGGGTAGACGAACGGGCTCTGGTTGTCGACCTGCGTGACGTCTCCCGACGCCCCGGCCACGAACACGACCACACAGTCCTTGCCGTAGTACCCCTGGATCACCTTCTCCAAGTAGTAGATATAATTGGCTGAGATCCCCCCCGGGCTCGTGGTCGCATGGCAAGAGAAATTCACGATGCAACCGAGCAGCTTGCTCGGATCCTTCGCGTCCCAGGCCCCGATCACACCCACCTCGGGATCCACCGGACCGGCCGGCTTGACGATCTCGGGGTTGCCCAGCCCGGGGTGCGTGACCGATCGACCGTTACGCATCAGGAACCGCCGATTGAATGCAACCTGGTCCTCAACCCCCTTGCCAACCCCGGCGCGGGCTTCGACGCGACGGTCGTGGGCGTCGCAGATCACGTCGATCAACGCCTGGTCAACCTTGGCCAGGTAGACCGGATCCGCATTGGTCGACTGCTTGTAGGCAAGTTCCTGCACCAGTGGTGACGCGTGATCGAACTCGCCGGGGAGCATCCAACCGCAAGGTCCCGACGAGTGCGAATGCGACGCACCGATCAAGATCGCGTCGGCGGGAATCCCGGTCTTCTCATGAACTGCCTTGCGAACTTTCAAAACCGTGTCCCGGCGAATCCCGAGTGCGTCGATTCCCACGACGGCCACTTTCGACTGGCCGTCATCGAAGACCGAGGCCCGGACCTTGCAAGGATCATGAACCGTCTTGTGGTACGACTTGCCGTAACCGCCAGGAGCCTCCATGCCGATGTCGGGGGTAATGTCCCGCTCGGCAAAGCCCGACTTGAAGACGGGCGCCGCGGGGGCTTTCTCCGGTTCGGCGGCGAGGCCCGCCGAAGCCAGCAGTGGCAGGCTCAGCGCGAGCGCGCGGGTTAGGAACGGTCTCATCGTGCGGGTTCCTCTTGGGGTCGATCGAGTTCGCCTTCACCCTTCAAATAAGCGAGCAGATCGGCAAACTCCTGCTTCGAGATGTTCTTCTCCAGCCCTTGCGGCATCAGCGACTGCTTGCTGGCCGCGAGCTCTTCCACCTCGGTGCGGAGGATCGTGTCTTCCTTGCCCAGAGGTTGGCGGAGCGTCAGGCTCGTCGGCGTCTCCGAAGCGATCAGGCCGGTCAGGACGCGACCGTCCTTGGTCGCCACCGTGTACGCGGCGAAGCCTTGCGTGATCTCATGATCAGGCACGAGGATGTGCAGCAGGATCGCCGGCTTCTCCTGGTTGCGAATCCCGAAGAGGTCGGGGCCGACGGCCGATCCCTCGCGGTCCAGGCGGTGGCAGGACGCACACTCGCGACGGAAGACGACCAAGCCCTTGGCGGGGTCAGGCTTCAAGCTCACCACATCCTTGAATTCGTCGTAAACCTTCGCCCGATCCCCCGCGACCGCGCCGAAAAGCGCGTTCGCTCGCTCGCGAATTTTGACGTCTCGACTTTGGGTGAGCTGGCGGCGCCGGAGCGCGTCGATGACCCCCGGGGAAACACGTCCCGACTCCAGCGCAGTCAGCAGGCCCGGGATGTGCTGGGACTGGGAGATCAAGGCGGACAGGACTTCATCACGAACCGCCGGAGAAAACGAAGCGAACCGGCTGGGTTCCAGCAGCGCCTCCGCGACTCGATCATCGCGTTGCACGCCGAGCGCCCGAACGGCCGCAACCTGGATCTCCCGTGAATCTTGCCGGGCGAGCAACGTCAGGAGCGTCTCGCCCGCTTGAGCGAAGTCGGCGAAGGCGAGCAGGCCGACGGCGGCTTCGCGTTGCTCGACGGCCCGCCCCTGGTCCAGGGCCGATTCATTCATCGCGGTCAGAAGCTTGCGAGCCGCCCCCTCCGAGGCCTGGTTCTCGGGATCATGGCCCACGACCGAATCGAGCACGCTGCCCGATTGGCCCCCCTTGAGACGGCCTCGCCCCGCCTCACAGAGTCCGGTGAGAAGCGCCGCCTGCTCGGCCGGGGAGAAGCTCGAGGAGTCCGCGAGTAGGGGGCGGATCAAGGCGGGCCATGCCTCGGTCGGCTGGCTGTCGCCGAGCAATCGCCCGAATTCCTTGAGGAGCTCGGGCGCTGGGGAGGCGGTGTCGCGCGGACGTTGTTGCAGAGCGGTCAGGAACCCGGTCTCGCGACCGGACAGAGAGCTGAAAACGACGGCTCGGAGCCAACGGTCCGCCCCATCACGGGCGGCGATCCGTGCCAGGGCCTGAGCGATCGCGGGGGCCTCGGCGGTCGGCGCGGTCCCCGCCGAAATCGCGCCCAGGGTGATCGCGGTCTGGAACCGGACCCGCGGATCATTGTCGTCCGCACATGGCAAGACATCCGCAAGCCATCCCTTGTTCGTTGCGAGTCGAGTCTCGACGAGTTGGAGGGCATGCTCACGAACCGGCGCCGCGGCGTGTTTCAGAAGGGGCCTCAACGTGTCATCAGTGAGCGCGTCGAACGACTCGAGGAGATGAAGGGCATGAACGACCGCGACCGGATCGGCCTTGGGATCGGCGACGATCGCGCGGAGGGGCGCGACGGCCTCCCCATTTTTACGCTCGAGGAGCAGACGGTGGGCGGTGTCACGCCTCCAGCCGACTTGATTGCGGAGCGTCTCGCACAGCTCCTGGGTCGTGGCGTCGCCGAGCGCGACTTTCCGGCGAACTTTCAATTGGTCGGGGCTGAGATCGTCGCGGACGACCCGCCAGATCCGTCCCATCCCCTTGCCCCCTTCAAAGTCGGTTCGCTTGCGAATCTCGACGGGCAGGTAGTCGGGATGCTCGATCGTTTTGCGGTACATGTCGCAAACGTAGAGCGCTCCGTCGGGACCGCTTGTCAGGAAGACGGGCCGGCACCAGTTGTCGCGACTCGCCAGGAACTCCGCCCCCTTGATGGCCGGATACGCGGCGAAGGTGGCGCCTTGCGGGTCAAGGCGATCGACGTGCACGAGGTTCCCGGTCGGGTCGCACGAGAAGACCTGGCCTCGATACGCGTCGGGCAGTCCATCCCCTCGAAACACGGTCACGGCGCAGGCCGCGGTGAACGTTCCGGCATGAGAATCGGCGGTCGTGACGTTGCGGCTGATCGGGAACAATTTCGCCGCGGCGCCATGCCCTTTGAGCGGTTCGGCGACGGTCTCGGCCGGGCAGTTTTGCACTGTACCCGAAAAGGCGAGATGCGGGTTGCGTCGGAGCGTCTTCGACGAGAGCACCACGTGCTGCACTTGCACTCGATTGTAACAGATGAACCGGCGTCCAAACTCGTCGAACGTGATCCCGAACTGAGCCCCGCCGTCGGCCGCCTCGCCGGACGTTCCGTCGGGGTGGAACCGGAAGTCGGTGCGGCTCAGGGCAACTGAATCCGAGACCGAAGGCGCGTGGACCTGGCCCCCTTGCAGCCCACTCGTGACGTAGACCCAATTGTCGATCGAAAGCGTGGGATGGCTCACGCGGAGCTGGGTCGACCCCTTGGTGTCGAAGCCGGTGAACAACACCCGCCGTTCGTCGGCCTTGCCGTCACCATCCGTGTCGCGCAAGTAGAGCACGTCAGGTGCACATGTCACGATGAGGCCACCACGCCAAGGCAAGACGCCGTTGGGAAAAGTCAGACCCTCGGCGAATTCGGAGCGTTTGTCCATCGTTCCGTCGCCGTCGGTGTCTTCCAGAAGCGCAATGCGACCGATCGCGGGCCGGCCCTCGCCGGGTCCGGTCGGGTAGCCGCGATTCTCGGCCACGTAGAGCCGCCCTCGCTCGTCGAATGCCATCGCCACCGGGCTTGCAATCAGCGGCTCACTCGCCACCAATTCCAGGCGCAGACCAGGCTGGAGCTGGAACGACTGCCGAGCCTTCTCCGGCGCGAACGGTCCCTCCGGCGCCGGTGCGGGCGCGTCCGGCTTCGCACTCTCCTTGGGTGCTTGCGCCATCACGGCAACACTCAACAGAAGAGCGCCCATGAGTGCCAGCGTGACGGGAATCTTCGAGCGACCGAGCTTGTTCAAGACACGCCAACGCCGCGGCGCCGGTGTTACGAGATCGACACCAATGGTCATCCAGGATGCTCCCGTGCAGGTGGAGGAAGGAGGATTGCAGATCGACCGGGAGAAGGCGGGGCTGCGACAATTGCATCGTATCGAGCAAGAGTTGGCCGGGGCAAGCGACGATCGACTCTTCGAAGCGACTCCCGGCATGAGTCCATGCCGTCGCCGTCGAAACGACTCGACGCGACGGCATGGTTCATTCCTTACGAAATCGAAACTGGGGTGCAGTCAGGGCTCAGGGAAGTTCTCGGATCTTGATATCCTTGAACTCAACCGGTGACCCTTCGGATTCGAGGCAGAGATAGCCCTTGGCGGGCACGGCGCCGCTACCGCCCGACACTTCCTCGCCGTTCACCCAGAGCCGAACCTCACCGTTGATGGCCCGGACGTAGTAATGGTTCCACTCACCGACCCCCTTGCTGAGGTTCTTCCGGGGAAAGCTGCGGGAGCCGTCGGGGGAGAGCGGAGGGAACGGCGTCAACTTGGACGTCCCCACCGGGAAGATGTCTCCATTGGTGGAGAAGAAGGTTCCATCCTTGCCGGTCTGCTTCTTGTAGAGGTCGAAGTAGCCGTGGTCGAGCATCTGCACTTCGATCCCTCCGCGCGGGAGCGTCCCGGGCTTGATCCCCTCCAGGGCGGCTTCGGGAGCCCAGACGAAGATCCCGGAGTTCCCGCCCGAGCGATGGTGCTTCCAACGCGCAACGAGCTCGAAATTCTCGTACGGCTTCGCGCTCCGAGTGACCCCGACCGGTTGCCCGGTGCAGAAGACGCCGCCATCCTTCCAGGTCCAGGTGTCCGGGGCGCCGTTGACGTGGGCGAAGTCGGCTTCGCCCAGCAGCTTCCAACCCGGTCCCGTCCCGTCCAGGAACGCTTTGGGCGGGCTGGACGGATCCTCGGAGTCCGGCAGATCCTGGATCCGGATGTTCCGCCAGCGCACTTCCATCGGTTCGGTCTTGTCGCCAACGCCGTGGACCTGGAGCGCGATGAAGCCGGTCGGGGTCATCGAGTCGGTCAGGTCGGCGGCCGGCACTCCATTGAGCCAGGTCTTGATCGAATCGCCCTTGGCCTCGATTCGAAACGTGTTCCAGTCGTTGTGCTTGAACGCCTTCTGGGCCGGTTCATTCTTCTCGAGGTTGTTCAGCCAGCCTCGGCGGCCTTCGTCGTAGATTCCACCCGTCCAGGCGCGGGGGGTGGTATCGATTTCCACCTGGTAGCCGTGGACCCGACCGGCCGGAATTTTCAGCACCTTATCATTAGCCGTGACTTCCTGATTCCGGTCGTAGCTATGGCTGCGAATCTGAACACCCGAGTTGAGTCCATCCTGAACCTTGAATTCCAGTTCGAGGATGAAATTTCCGTGGTAGCCCGTGGTGCAGAGGAATGAGTTGCCGGTCTTCGGGACCGTGGTACCGACAATCTCACCATTGTCGATCCGGTAATTCGCCTTCCCCCCCTGCTGGACCCAACCCGCGAGGCTCTTGCCATTGAACAGCTCGACCCACTTCTCGGTCGACGGCTCGACGGCCCGGCCGCTCGAACCGACCCCCAGAATGCCGAGCACCGCAAGGCCCACGGCCAGCGGGCCAATCTGTCTTGAGAAATTCCGCACGCGTCGTTCCTTTCGAGGGGAGAGGGAATCAATCCTGTCACTTGAAGTTTTCAATATTCTTCAATTTGCGGATTTGAAAATCCCGGCCGACTTCATCCAGGCTTCGGCTCGAAGGGGCCAGGACGAGACGAGATCCTTGGAGGGCCGCAGGCCATAGCCATGTCCACCGCGCGGGTAGAGGTGCATCTCGACCGGCACGTTCGCCTGCTTCAAGGCGAGGTAGTAGACGATGCTCGACTCAACCCGAACGCCATCGTCCTCGGTCTGTACCAGGAACGTGGGAGGCGTCTGCGCATCCACCTTCACGGGAGGAGCGAGCGCATCGTCCTTGGTCGCCAGGTAGGCTGGATAGACCAGGAGGGTGAAATTCGGCCGGGAGCTGAGTCGATCGGCATCGTCCCCGAGTTCATAGGTCCGTGGCATGGAGTCGGTGCTCAAGAGAGCGGCCAGATGCCCGCCGGCCGAGAATCCGAGGACGCCGATCCGATCGGGGTCGAGCTTCCATTCCTGAGCGCGATGTCGGATCAGGCGAAGCGCCCGCTGGGCGTCCTGGATGGGTGCCTCGTGCCGTTCACGTCCGGCATGGGCCGGTACGCGATACTTCAAGACGACGGCGGTCACCCCCAGCGTGTTGAGCCACTCCGCGACCTCGGTTCCCTCCTTGTTGTAGGCCAGAATCTTGTAGGCCCCGCCGGGGCAGATCAAGACGGCCGCGCCGGTGTTCTGCTCCGGCTTGGGCCGGTAGACGGTGATCGTGGGCCGCGTGACGTCGGTAATCCGGATCGTCGAATCGCCTGGTTTGAGCGGTTGTTGCGCCTCGTGGTCGACGTCGCGACTCTCGCCGGGCGCACCGGACGGCCAGAGGAGAATCGGGGCAAGTGCCTTCGCCTCTTCAGCCCGGCTAGCGAGCGGCTGCAGCAGCAGGAGAAAGCCCAGCGCGGTCGCGATCGGCCCGTAACAACGCAACGAATGGTGCATCGGAGTTGTTCCTCGGCCCTAGGGAACGTCCCGAATCAGGCGATCCGGGACGATCACGCGCTGGGGTGGCATGGTCTCGCATGGCGTACGATCCGAAGGAGGGGGCATGGACCACCCGCCGCGGGAAGGTTCTTCGTCCGCTTGTTTTCCCATCGTTCCAGCGAAAACGCAAGGGTCGAGATTCTTCGGCCGTACCTAATTCGCCGTCGTCCGCCGAATGGTTCCTCTGACGATCATTCGCCAACCAGGCATCCTGCCTCTTCCCGTAGTAACAAGGCCGGCCCGGTCGTTGGGGAATGCCCCCGGTGGTTCACCAGGCGCGATTCCTCAACGGCCGGGCCGGCCTTTGCGATTTTTTTAAGCATCCCCACGAAGTGGCGGGCTGGCGGGTCGTCGGCCGAGGGTTCAGACAAGGATTTCTTCGACGACACGGCCGTGGACGTCGGTGAGTCGGAAGTCGCGGCCACTGTAGCGGTAGGTCAACTGTTCATGGTTGAGCCCGAGCAAGTGGAGAATGGTGGCGTGAAGGTCGTGCATGTGGACCCGGTCCTCGACGGCCATGTGCCCGAGTTCATCGGTCGCGCCGAAGGCGAAGCCCGGCTTGACCCCGGCCCCGGCCAGCCAAACGGTAAAACCGTTGGGGTTGTGGTCCCGGCCCGTTCCCTTCCCTTGGGCGTACGGGGTCCGGCCAAATTCGCTCCCCCACCAAACGAGCGTGTCGTCGAGCAAGCCCCGCCGCTTCAGATCGGCCAGCAACCCGGCGATCGGCCGATCGACGTTCTTGGCGTGGACGGCGTGCTGAGGCATATTTGAGTGTTGATCCCAGGCGGGATTGGCGGTGCTGTCGCCGTAGGTCACCTGGATGAATCGGACCCCGGACTCACAGAGACGGCGGGCCATCAAGCACTGCCTGCCGAAGTTGTCGGTCGACGACTGGCTGATCCCGTAGAGATCCAAGGTCTCCTGCGACTCACCCTTGGTGTCGAGGACTCCCGGGGCATTGTTCTGCATCCGCCAGCCCAGCTCGTAGGAGGCGATGATCGCCTCGACTTCGGAGTCAGCGGGAGTCCGGCCCAGTTGCTCGGCGTTCAACTCGCGGAGGAGGCCGAACTGCCTGCGCTGATCGGCCGGCGAGAGCACGGCGTTGCCGAGGTTGCGGATCGTGGCCTGCTCGGCCGCACCCCCGGCGCGGCCGAGAGCGGTCCCCTGATACATCGCGGGGAGAAACGCATTCCCATAATTCCGAGCGCCACCATTGCCCGCCGACGGGCCGATGGAGACGAATCCCGGGAGGTTTTCATTTTCCGATCCGAGCCCGTAGAGGATCCAGGATCCCATCGAGGGGCGGACGACATTCGTGGCGCCGCAATGCAGGAAGAGAGTCGCCGGCCCGTGCGCAACCCCCTCGGTATGCATCGAGTGGATAAAGCAGAGATCATCCACGTGCGCGTTGGTCTCGGGAAAGAGGTCCGACGCCCACCGCCCGCTCTGGCCGTGCTGGGCGAACTTCCACAACGGCTTCATGACACTCTGAGACGAACCGCGTTTGCCGGTATTGGCCAGCACCCGGGCGTCGTCAAACGCCAGGCTCTTGCCGTCGTTCTTCTCGAGGCTCGGTTTGTAGTCGTAGGAGTCGACCTGGCTCACCCCCCCCTGCATGAACAGGAAGATCATCCGCTTGGCACGCGGCGCGAAGTGCGGAATCCGCGGGGCCAGCGGGTTGAGCGACTCCGCCGCCGCACGCTCCGCGGCGAGACCGGCAAGTGCCAGATAGCCGAACCCACAGGCAGAGCTACGCAGCATCTCGCGACGACTGATCGGCATATCCACGTTATCCACCTCCAACGGGCGATGGAGCCAGTCTCTTGATTTAGTTCACGTAACGAAAGTCGATGGAGGCGAACACCGCCTGAAAGAGCAAGGCCCATGAGCCTTCGTCGGTCGGCGTCCCTTCCTTCGCATTCTGAGCGAGGAACGAGAGACCGATCCGCCGCTCCGACTCCGTCGGCTTCCGCCCGAGGGCAAGCTCGTAAATCCGGTCGATGCGACCGCCGTCGTCCAGCCCGGGCCGGGCCAGAAGTCGGCGGGCCGCTCGCTTCGACTGCTCGAGCACGAACGGGTGATTCAGCAAGAACAAGGCCTGGGGAGCGACTGTGCTCACGTTCCGCCGGCCAACGACCATGCTCGGGTCGGCGAAGTCGAACACCTCGAACAGCTCCGGAAGTGCATTCCGAAACACGGGTGAATAGACGCTCCGGCGTTTCTCCTCATGCGCGAACCCGTAGTCCGCGGCGAGATCCGACCGGAACGACGAACCCTTCATTTGCGGGTCGAGCGTTCCGCTGACGCTGAGGATCGTATCCTGAATACACTCGGCGTCGAGCCTGCGACGGCTCATCTTCCCGAGGAGGCGGTTCTCCGGGTCGGCGGCCAACGCCTTGGGCTCGTCAACCGAGGAGAGACGATAAGTGCGGGAAAGCACGAGGCGGCGGATCAGCGTTTTGACGGACCACCCCTCCTCCATGAACTGGAGGGCGAGCTGGTCCAGCAGCTCGGGATGAGTCGGAGTCTCCCCCGTGGTACCGAAGTTGTCGGTCGTCCGCACGAGTCCCGTGCCGAAGAGCCAGTGCCAGACGCGGTTGACATAGACACGAGCGGTCAGCGGGTTCCGTTCATCGGCCAGCCAGTCGGCGAGCTCGCGCCGGCCACTCTCGTGACTCGGCATCGTCGGAGCGTTGCCGTAAGTCGCCACGGTCAGCACACCGCGCGGAGCCGGCTCACCCAAGGTGTGGACGTTCCCCCGGACATGGACCCGAATGTCCTCGATCTCGGGGACTTCCTCAACCCCCATGAAGAGGTCCCGCGTCGGCCCCTCGGCCTTCAGTTGCTTGAGCTCCTTCTCCAACCGCGTGACAAGCCGGGCCGCCTCCCGCGCCGCTTTGTCGACGGGTTTCGACGGATTGGCCACGGCGCCCGGATCCGTCGGAATGAAGAGAACGGCATCGGCCGTGACGTGGCCGGTCGTTCCTTCGTTGGAGATCATCACATAGCCTTGACCGTTGTTCTCGAACCGATAGCGACCGAGCGAAATATAGCGGTCATCGATCGGCGGGGCCACCGACATATCGACGTTGACCATCGTGTCGCCGTCGGCGCTCAGGATCGCGACGGGCACGGCCTTCGAGCGGCCGGAGCCGGGCGAATAAGCCAGCCAGACGTCATACGTGCCCGCAGTCTTGAGCTCGGGCATGAAGGTGAGGGTCTTCTCCCCCTTGCCAGTGTTCATGTCATCAAGATAGCCTGTGGCGATGTAAGACTGCGAGCGCTGCGACACATGCCACGCGCCCACCTTCTTGGCCTGAGAGTCGTCAACCACGACCCCCGGCAAGTCACTGATGGCGAACACAGGCTTTTTGACGTTCCCCTTGTTCGATCCGACCTTGCCACGGGCCGCCTTGATCTGGGTCTCGAGCGCGGCGAGACGCTGATCGTGCGCCTTGAGAATGCGTTCCCGTTCGCCAATCACCGGCAATGGGCGTTCGAGCCATGCCGACACGTTGGCATGTTCCAACGTCTTCGTGTTTCGCAAGATGCCGGCTATGGCATAGTAGTCGCGAGTTGGGATTGGGTCGAACTTGTGGTCGTGACACCGTGCGCAGCCGATCGTCTGGCCGAGGAACGCCTTGCCGATGGTGTCGACCTGTTCATCCACGACGTCCATGACGAGTTGCGGTTTGTCCTGCTCCTCGAGGTTCGTATTGCCGAGGGTGAGAAACGAGGTTGCGATCAGCTTCTCGCGGCGATCGTCGAGATTCGCCGCGGGCAGCAGGTCGCCGGCCACTTGCTCGCGGACGAAGCGGTCGTAGGGCATGTCATTGTTAAACGCGTCGATCACAAAGTCGCGAAACCGCCAGGCCTGCTTGAAGACCAGGCCGCGCAGCGTGAGCGACTCGGCATAGCGAACGACGTCGAGCCAATGCCGGCCCCACCGCTCGCCGAA
This sequence comes from Singulisphaera sp. GP187, assembly GCF_900129635.1. GTDB lineage: Bacteria > Planctomycetota > Planctomycetia > Isosphaerales > Isosphaeraceae > Singulisphaera. The sequence continues at coordinate 2,251,867 of NZ_FSRB01000001.1, forward strand.
ATGAGGGGAGGCGAGCAGACGATCCACGAGCGACTCATAGGCCATCGGCGACGGATCATTCACGAACGCGTCGACTTCTTCAGGCGTGGGGGGCAACCCAATGAGGTCGAAATAGAGTCGACGCGCCAGCGTGGCCCGATCGGCGTCGCGAACCGGCTTGAGCCCTCGCGACTCGAGCGCGGCCAGTATGAAATGGTCAAGCTCTCCGCTCGGCCAGGCCCGGTCCTTGACGTCGGGAGCCGCGACCCGGCGGGGAGGTTTGTACGCCCAGAACGAGCGTCCGTTCTCGACACTCATCCTGGTCAGGGCCTTCGACTTCGCCTTACCCGCCTCCGTCGTCACAACCCGCGGGTCGGGCAGCCCGATCTTGATCCAGCGCTCGAAGTCGGCCACAACCGCCTCGGAGAGCTTCGATTTGGGCGGCATCGCGATCCCGTCGTGCCGCAAGGCGTCCAACAAGGGACTCTCCTCGGGCTTCCCAGGCACGACGGCCGGGCCCGAGTCGCCTCCGGTCAGCAGCCCAGCACGCGAGTCGAGGCGAAGCCCCCCCTTGAGCGCCTTGGCGTCGGCCGAGTGACAGGAATAGCACTCCTTGACCAGCACGGGCCGGATCTTTTGCTCGAAAAACGCAACGCCGTCCGGGTCGGCCGCACTCGAGACCAAAGGCGCGACGAGCCAAACGAGGCATCCGCCCAACAAGCCCGTTGCCTTCATGCCAGGAGTCCTCAGGCGGGTAATCGGTGGGGACGTTTCGCGGGGGGAACAATCGGTTCCTCTTGATTAGAGCCGGATCCGCCTGGTTTGGACAAGAAAGTAGCGGGCCTCGGTCATTTTCCAAGAGACACCGTACCGGCCAGAGCGGTCATCCGGAAACGCTTGGCACGGCCAGCGTGGGCGGGAATGAAGTCGGCATTGGGCCGGCGAGGCCGTTCGCGGAGTGATGCCTCGTGTTCCCTACCCAAGCCTGGAATGCGACTCCGGAAGCGAACCGGGTCGAGAACGCCCCCTTGGGAAAGGGGACGAAAACCGTTTCGAGGGCGGTCGTGAATCGGCGGGATGAAAGCCGAATGCCGCCGGTCAAGCCAGGCGGCACCCCGCAGACAGATGTCGGATTATGCCAACACAGATGAACGCGACTCGGCTCAGTACGCGTCGGAACTAATGACCTCACCCCCGCCCATGGTAGCGATGGCGCCGTAGGTCCCTGGATCGACAGTGTTTTTGATGAATCGAACCGACCCATCAATAAACGCCATGTTGACGCCGCCCGAGTGGTTCGACGAGGCCGATATCATATTATTGTATATATAAATAATATTCACGCCATTCGGCGACGCCGTGTCCTGCCCCTGCCCCATGCACGACTTCGAGTTCGGGGGATTGACGTGGCTGTACCCACCCCCTTCGAGGAGACCTTGAGACAGCCAACTGAATCCCCTGGTGTTCATGACACTGAGGGTCTTTGAGCCCTGGCAAGTTGTCTTACTGATACTGCTCAGGTTCGCGCCGAACGATCCCAGATTTGGGTTGGCGGGGGAGGTGGTGTTAATCGCGACCGTCGCCACATAAACCGACGACGGACCGACCAGTGAGGAGGAGTTGCCCATCAGGCCCTCACTGAAGATCGCCGTGTTCGAGGTGCCGTCGACGATCTTGGCCAACGTCACTTCTGTCCCATAGTTGACGGTTGAACTCGGGTTCGGGCTCCCCATGATGTACGCAGGTCCATCAAAGACGCCGCCGCTGAGTGTGAACAGGGTTCCGAGATTGTTGAAATAATTGGTATCGCCGAAGTCCAGGCCATTGTACGAGGTGCCGACACGGACAACCTTGTTCGAGTCCGAGGGACAGAGAAAGGTCGCAATCTTCGTACCACCTGCCGTGGGGTGCTCGGCGGCGTTGAAGCCGAAGCTGTGATTCAATGCGTTATAGACGGTCTGTTGCTCCATGAAGGGAAGAAGCCGCGCCTTCATCGAAAAGTCGTTCCTCGGACCGATACCGGCCGGAAATGTCGGATTCATGGCGTGAGGAGGGATCGAGCCATTGACATCGACATAGTTCTGGATCGCCAGACCGATCTGCTTCAGGTTGTTGACGCACTGGCTTCGGCGCGCGGCCTCACGCGCGGCCTGAACCGCGGGTAAAAGCAGCGCGATTAGAACCGCAATGATGGCGATCACGACAAGCAACTCGATGAGCGTAAATCCTCGACGTCGATTCATGACCAGTCCCTTCCGATATGGATGAGTCAGAGAAACAGGGCTTCCGTGAAGTCCTGCATGCCGCGCCCCACTTACAATCAGGGATTCCTCGTCCGCACCATCCGATGAAGACGGATTCTCGAATCCCCCCGCAGAGAACCACAACCAAAATCGAGGTCAAACGCAACGCGTACAGACCATCGACCAGGTTCGCCGTTCCATGGATCGAAGTAGCGGCAACAGATTGAAGAGAAGATAACCCACTAAAGACAGTGCCGAAACCGGACAGATTGGACACTGAAAATCGCAATTATTCTAAATCATAATAGGGTAATGGCTTAGATTCCAAGATTACGCAAGCCACCTCAGATTTGTCCAAAATTGTCTTTTGGGGCACTTTGTTTTATAAGTGAAGCGAGGAGGATGGCATGCTGAATTTCCATGAAACCAAATCCGACGGCGAAAAAGCGGTCCCGTCCTCGTCGGAACGGGTGGACGAGTTCGTCCGACTGCTCGGCCAAAATCAGCGCAAGGTTTTTGTGTTTGTGATGAGCATGGTGCCCAGTCTGAACGACGCCGAGGAGATCATTCAGGAGACGAATCTTCTGCTCTGGCGGGAGTTTGACCATTTTCAGAGTGGCACCAATTTCGCCGCTTGGGCCTGCCGGGTCGCCCTGAACCAGACGATGGCCTGGCGGAAGCGGAAGCGGCGCGACCGGCTCGAATTCACTCCCGAGTTCCTGGAAGCGATCGCCGCCGAGTCGACCGCCGAGGCGGATCGACTCGAGGAGCGCACCCGTGCACTGGCTCATTGCATTGAAAAACTCCCCGAGCCTCACCGTCGTCTCCTCCGCACCCGATACGGCGAGAGCCGGGGGGTCGAGGTGATCGGTCAGGAACTTGGCCGGACCGTGGCGGCCGTCTACCGCTCGCTGAGCCGGATCCGTCACACGCTTCATGACTGTGTGACCCAGACACTGACGCAAGGACAACGAACATGAGCGGGCGTTGGGATGAACTTCAAGCGCTTTGCGAAGCAGCCATTGAGGAGCGGTTGACCGTCGACTCCGCGGCTCGGCTCGAATCGCTGGTCTTGAGCGACCCCGATGCTCGACGGTTTTACGTCGAGTACCTCCATCAGCATGCCTCGCTGCACTGGGCGGCGGCCGAGCCCGCGTTTCTGCCAGCGACCTTGTCGTTGGTGGGGGGAGACCAATCCCCCTTGAAGACGCCTCGGGACACTTCGCGCCGGGGTCCGCGGCAATCGCTCCGGATCGCCGGTCTGGCGGCAGCGGCCGCGTTGTTGTTGGGACTCGGGATCGGTCTGAATCCATGGCGCGTCCGGACACCGCCCACGGTGGCCACGCTCGCCGAGGCGAAAGCCTGCAAGTGGGACGGAGGATCGCTGCCGACGGTGTCGGGAGCAAAACTCCCGGCCGGCCGGTTGCGCCTGGCGGAGGGGCTGGCCAAGATCACCTTTGCCAACGGCGCGGAGATCACCCTGGAAGCGCCCGCGGACCTGGAACTGGTCACTCCGGACCATTGCGTCTTGCACGCGGGGCGGCTCGTCGCCAAAGTGCCCCCCGACGCCATTGGGTTCACGGTGAAAACGCCCACCGCCTTGATCGAGGATCTCGGCACCGCCTTCGGTGTCAACGTCGTCAAGGGTAAGGCGGCCGACGTCCAAGTCTTTGAGGGCCTGGTGGACGTCCACCATCTCAAGACCGGTAAACTCGCGCACATGCGGAGCGGGGAAAACCTGCGATTCTCGCCCGATTCGTTCGCGAGGTTCAACCCGATGGTCGAACGACCCTCGGCCGATCGCGACCTCAAACGGGGCGACGCGGAAACCCGATTACTCCAGATTTCCACAGCCACCGGGCGCGGCAAAGACGCTTATATTCGTCGACCCATCCCGATGGGAAATGGCCCAGAAGCCTTGCTCCTCGTCAAAAACACCACCAATGACGACTACGGGAGAAAGGCCTATCTCGGGATGGACCTTTCACCCATCGCCGACCTCAAGGTTGTCGAGGCGACACTCAGTCTCACGTTTGCCCCAAGCGAGCTAGGGTTCGCCTCCGAGGTGCCCGATGCAACGTTCAGCGTGTACGGCCTGAGTGACGAATCGCTCGACGGTTGGGGAGAGGATTCGATTCGCTGGGAAAATGCTCCGGCCAACCTTTCGGGAGGCGCGGCGCTCGCCCTCGACAAGGTCGTCTTGCTGGGTCGGTTTGAGATCATCCAAGGCGTACTCAGCGGTACCCGTTCGATCGCGGGGCAAGCCTTGGCCGACTTCCTGAACCAGGACACCAACGGCATGGCCACACTCATCATCGTCCGCGAGACGAAGGGGAGCGGTCGCATGGATCTGGTCCATGGGTTTGCCGGCAGGCACCACCCCCAACTCCTGCCTCCGACGCTCAAACTCACGACGGTGCCGCGGTCGAGCCCGTGACGATGACATGTTCATTTCTCCGGCTCGACCAGTCCCGGCAATGAGCCAACATCGAGCTTCTCGTCCCCCGCGACTTTTGCGGGGGACGCCAGCACGAAGGACGCCAGGTCGGCCAACTCCTGCGGGGTCAGCTTCGACCCGAGCCCCTCGGGCATGAGCGACTTGCCGGTGCTGGTCAACTCGTCGATCTGACTCCGAAGGATCACATCCTCAACCCCATCCGCCCGGCGGATGGTGACGCTCGAAGCCGTCTCCGACGCGATCAAGCCGGTGAAGACACGCCCGCCGCGATCGCCCAGGATGTATTGCACATAGTTGGGGGCCACGAAACGATTGGGCTCAAGAACGTGGGTAAGGAACGATTCAGGCTCACGGAACTGGGTGGTGGTGAGGTCCGGGCCGACGGCGTGCCCCTTGTCGCCGACCTTGTGACAGGTCATACACTGTTTTATGAAAACCTCTTCGCCGCGGCGCCGATCGCCGGTCGGCTTCAGCGCCGCCTTGATTGTGGCTTGCAGATCGCTGGACAGAACGGCCTGCTCCTTTCCAAACGCAACGCGGGCCAGGGCGGCAAGCTCCTCGTTCTTGTGATTGACGAGCAGCGGGCGCCGCGCCTGGTCGATCTGACCAGGATCAACGGCCCCCGACGCCATCGCCTTGAGCAATGCCAAGGTCCAGGATTCACGGGCCAGGAGCGTTGCAACCGCCTCGGTACGAACCGACGGGACGAGTTGTCGATTGTTGGCAAGGATAAGCTCGGCGATTTGCGGCTCGTCGAAGCCGGCCAGGGCACGCAGTGACGCGATTTGGACGGCCTCGGGCTGGCGCGGGTCGATCAAGGGAGCCAGCGGAGCGTGGACGAGGGGAAACGGTCCGCAAGCCAGGAGCTCGATCGCTTTCAGCCGACGACCGACCTCCAGGGCGTCATTCCCCGTCTCTTTGATGGCTTGATCGAAGACTCCGGCGACGAAATGGTCCAGCTTGGTGGCGGGAGGCTCAATGATGCTCAGGTGTCCCCCCGCCTGTCTTACACTGCCGCCCAGCGCCAGGAAGAGCGCCTTCGCCAGCGCGGAGTCGGTGGAGTCGTCCGCGTGCGACGCGATGGTTGCCAGGGTGCGTTGGATCTCGTCCGGTTGCCGCCGAGCACCGATGATTCCGGCGAGCTGAACCAAAAACGCCTGCCCGGTCGGGTCAGTCGCAAACCTTCGATCGTTCGCCAGGTCGGTGAGAAGCGAGTGGGCCACAGGCGCCGAGGAGCTCAGAACCGCCAGCCTCATCCAGGAGTTGGCGGAATCACGGTGTGCGATCGCGGCGAGGGGAACCGCCGTGAGCGACTGGTTCGATGCGCCCAGATGAAGCGCGACCGTGAACCTGACGCGGACGTCGGGGTCGTTGGCATGGTCGGAGACGGCCGCGAACACCGCGGGCGATCGGTCGAGTTGCGGCTCAGCCAGGCGGATCGCTTGCACCACGACCCGCGGTGAGGGATCCGCCATCGCGGCAAGTAAGTCGGCCGCGGTCAACGCCTGCAATCCATCAAGTGACCAGAGCGCATGGATTCGTGTCACCGGTTGCTTGCCCGCGGCCAGGAGTCGGCGAAGGGAGGGTACGATCGACCGATCCTGTCGCTCGAAGATCAGCCGATGCGCCGTCTCGCGCCACCAGCTATTCGGATTCTCGAGGACCGCGACGAGTTCTTCCGTAGTTGCAGAACCGAGACGCGGAGTTGGAGGGGGTTGAAAGCCCACGGGGGCGATCCGGTAGATCCGGCCTTGGTCGCGTCCTCGTCGCAGGTCGAGGTGCTCCATGACGTCGAGCGGGATGTGGATCGCCTCGATAATCTCGCGGCTCATATCCAGGACGTGCAGCGTGCCATCAGGCGCGTTGAGCAAATTCACCGGCCGGAACCAGTTGTCCGACGACCGGACGAACTCGGTCTTCTCATCAACCCGACTGGATGTAAACGTCGGTCCATTGGGCTTGAGCCGCATCCGATGAATCAGGTTGTTCTGAGCATCGCTGACGAAGACGTCTCCGTAGAACGCTTCCGGGTAGGCCGCACCGCGGTAGACGGTGACCCCCGAGGCGGCGTCCACCACATGGTGGCTGGCCCCCGCGGAATCCGCCGACCGCTCGCCGTGGGCAATCCGCCGGCTCGAGCGGATCTGCCTCCAGCCTTCAAGCGGACTGATCCGAAAGATCGGCACGTTCCCCCCGCCCACGTTCTCGAGCGCCGAGGCGACCGGGAGGAACGGGTTTCGTGCCAGCGCATCGAGTGGGAGAACCGCGTGCATCAGGGGACGCGACTCGCTGCAAAGAAAACGGTTCCCATCGTCGTCGAACGTGTTGCCGAACTGAACTGTCCCGGTGATCGCCTCGAGCGCCTCGTTCCTCGGGTCAAACCGAAAGTCCTTGCCGGCGAGCGCGACCGCGGGCGCATTCGGGTCGGTTGCGGACTTGATGGTCCCGCCGTTCACCGAAGTCGAGCCGTAGATCCTGTGGTCGAGCCCAAAGGTCAAGTTGTTCAGCATGCCTTGCTCGTTGCCGGTGCCGAATCCGGTATAAACCTTTCGGCGCACGTCGGCGTGGTGGTCGCCATCCGTGTCCTTCATGTACCAGATCTCCGGCGGCGAGGTCACGAAGACTCCCCCCTTCCAAGGGGCGATTCCCGCCGCCCAGAGCAGGCCGTCGGCAAAGACGTGGCTCTCATCGAACTGGCCGTCGCCATCGAGGTCACGCAGGAGGCGGATCGCGCCGAGCGGTTTTTGACCCGCTCTGGGCTTGAACGGGTAGTCCGTCATCTCGGCGACGTACAGGTTGCCGTTCTCGTCGAACGCACCTGCGACCGGGCTGTGGATCAGAGGCTCGGCCGCGACCAGCTCCATGCGGAACCCATCGATGACCTCAAACGTATTGAGCGCCTCGGCGGCGGGTTTCGGGTGGAGTGGCTTCAAGAATTCGCCCAGAGCTTCCTTGGTGTGCGTTCGAGCGCTGGGATCGATCCGCGCCGGGGTCTCGGCTTCGATCCAGGCGGCGGGAACCCCCTCGGCGCCCAGGCCGCCCCGCTCGCGAATCTTAGTCAAGATGTCGCGCGACTTCTGGAAGTAGTCGAGAACCTTCGCCTTTTCCGGAAAGTCGCGGGTGCGATGCGTCTCCATCTGGCCGTCGAGCTTGCCCACCAGGGTATCGAGGTCGGACCGGTTGAAGGGAGCCTTACCGTCGAGATAGACGTAAACCGGATTGGTATGTGACTCGGCATCGGGCGAACCCGTGCTCGCGGTCCCGAACGCTCGGGCGGCGATCCAGGATGAAGACTCGAGCGCAACTTCCCGGTTCAACTCGAGCCAGTTTCCCTGCCCTTGGTGCGCCGGGATTTTGAGTTCCTCAAGCACGCGGCCGTTGACGATCAGTTGCAGATTCGTCACCGGGGCGACCGCCGAGAGCACCCTGACCTGGGCACGGACTTTTCGAGGAGCGGTTCCCTCATTCTGGATCAAGGCGCCTGGCCGCTGCCCGTCCACTTCGAGGAGGAGCAGCGGGCCGGTCGTCACGAAGCTGCGGCCCTCGGAGGTCGCTCGGAGCCAGCCGGCGAAGTCGGGGGCGTCGGCGCCGTTGCGAGCCGAGTAGGTGATACTGTCCCCGAGCTTGCGACAGGCGGGGTAGTCGCTTGCCCCAACGCAGGGAAAGCGGTAGCCGATGTTGAGGATCCGATACCAGTCGTCGATCCCGATCCCTCGATAAACGCCGAACTGGAGGAGCTCGACACCGTCGAGATCCCCTTGAACGTAGTCCGCGTAGATCGACTGGGCGTAACCTCCGTGGGCCATGATCGCAAACCCACCGCGCCGCCTCGTCCACGGCCAGCGCACATCAAATTGCTTGAAATCAAGGGTTTTCTGCGAATTCTGTCGTAGAAAATCGGCTTCTTCTGAGGCCAAACGGCCGACTTTTCCCTGGAAACATGGGCAATTTGATGTGCGCTGGCCGTGCCGCCTCGTCTCACGTGAGACAAGGCCGTACAGCGGCCAGTTATTGGCGTTCAGGCTCTGGCCCTCGAGGACCAGATCGTCACGAAGGAACAGGTTCAAGTGCCCATACGTCGAGCTGCGATACTCCTGGCCTGAAAGGATCCGAAAGTCGCCACGACGACGCTCGGACTTCGACCCGAGCCCGCGGAGCTGGGGATAGTCGAGCCGCTCGCGAACTCCGACGTAAGGGCCGGCCGGCTCGTTGTATCCGAGCGGGCTGCCATAGCGGATATCCTCCGCTTCCAGCAAGTCGAAGATCACCTGGTCGTCCGCGTCATTCTCTCGCTTAAAGTGCAGATGGGTATCGCCTGAGTCATATCCCTGCGCAGCCATGTCGACCGACCGCTCCAGGGCGATCGATACCTGCCTCCGCTCGCCCGCGACGACCCGGGTGCTGAACGTCTGCGGCCGATACTCGAACCCCTTCCACACTTCGACCCGGACCGCGCCCGGCGGGACAGCGATTTCCACCTTCCCCAGGCTGTAGAAAAACCGTCCGAGGTAACGGATTGGCGCCTTTCCCTGACGATTCCCTTTACCGCTTTTCGGCCATTCACCCGTGAAGCTGTAGGGCGTAAGCGGACCGTCCGCCGGCTGATAGTACTGGCCGTCGGCCCCGATGACGTTGAGCCGGCAAGGGGTGGGGCTCCCCTTGGTTTTGTCCAGGACCACGATTTCCAGATGCGCCCTCGAGTCTTCGGGGGCGATCGCGACAAGGCCGGGGCGATCGAAGCCCGACGGCGTGAAGATCAGGGACTCAACGTCAGCGGGGGCCGCGGCCGTCAGAGCGACGGCGACGGCCCAGCTTGCGGCAAGTCGACTCACTGAGTTTTTGAGAAAGCACCCGACAAGGCGGGGCTCACGAGGAAGGGATGATGGGGTGTTCATCGTGATCGCCAGGTGGGTGGATCGATCGAGAGCGGTTTTCGGAGGCCTGGTACCGATCCTTCCGGACAGGATTCAAGAATGGGGGCAGAGCCCCCACGGTCCCAGGAAACGCAACCGAGCCATCAAACCGCTCTGAACAGGGTTACGCCGGAAAAAAAGTCTGGCCTGTTGGAGGGTGAGTCAGTGCGTCGGCAGGTGGCCGGCGCCCGCGCCGACGGGCTCAAGCGTGTGTCGCGGCTTCCGCCAGTGGTTGAGCGTAATCAACCAGGATGCGAGCATATAAAATGCCGGATACGACAGCGAGGCCACGGCGAGATTCCACATCGAACCCTGACTGGGCGGGACTTGGGCCGCGGGCAATTGAACGAGGAGCCAGGTCAAAAACGCCGCCCAAGCCGCGCCCAGGACGTTGTTCAGCATGTTGAACGCTCCCGGCTGCGACGGATAGAGGTAGCGGCTCGGCACAAACGTCAGCAGGCTGAGCACGATCACAACGCCGAGCGCAAACAGGCCGGGGAGTTGCAGGATGTAGAGGTAAAGGGCCACGATGTTCCAGAGCGACGGGAACCCGAGAAAGTAGCCGTCGTCGGTCTTGGCTTCGACCTGGCAGAACCCATAGGCGCTGGCGAGCAGGGGCAAGACCAACCAGCCGTTGGTGCCGGCGGGCAAGAGATCCGCGCGCCAGATGAGCATCAGTGGCAAGAAGGTATATGTCAAGAAGTCAGTGATATCATCTAGCTTCCTGCCGTCGAAGTTAGGCAAGACCTTCTTGACCCGAACTTTTCGCGCCAGGGTGCCGTCGGTGGCATCGACGAAGGTGGCGAGCAGCATGAGCAGGAAGACGAGTCGAAACGCGTCGGGACCGCCGCGGACCAGGAGCATGGCGATCCAGGCCGCGATCACCAAACCGAGCGCTGTATATAAGTGCACGCACCAGGCCGCAAACCATAAGGCAGGACGGATGCCGTCCTGATTGCCGCGACGCTTCCTCTTTTTTGACGGATCCTGCATGGGAACTGCTCTTTTCCTCGTGACCTTGCCACATCAGCCAATCGTTCGTCGGCCGGTAGACTCGTGCGGTTCGCGTTTGTGTTTGTGATCGTTTTCAGGAGCCCGGTGCGCTTCGAGCACACGGTCCTCCCCGCGTCGGATCTGTCGGTAGAAGAGGGCGCCGACGATCAAGAGGAGGGCCGTGGCGATCGGAGCACTGTAACGACGATACCAGATCGTCCCATAGATCTCTTGCCGCGGCCAGCCAATGTTGATCACGACCAGGACGCCCCAGACAACGGCCACGAAGTTGACGAAGAGTCCCCACCGGCCCAGCCTGAAGATTCCGGGCTCGAGGGGACGCGTCTCGGTCGCCCCGCGTCGGAGCCGTGAGCATAACATGGGGATCGTTACCAGGAGATAAGCAAGGTTGGCCCAAACGATCGAGACCGAGACCAGGACCTCGATGACTTGCGGGAAATTCACGTTCACCCCGAGGATCAAGGCGGCGAACAGGCCGAGCAGGATGGCCGGCAGCACGGGCGTTCGCGAGGTGCCGGAAACCCAGGCCAGGGCGTGCGAGAACGGGAGATTGTTGTCGCGAGCCATCGAGAAGACCAATCGAACGGCGGCCGCGTGTACGGTCAAGGTGCAGATCAGGATCGCCAGGGCCACAACGCAGAGCAGCAGCATGCCCAGGAACGGACCGAGGATTTGCTTGATGGCATGCTGCATCCCCCCGCTGATCTGGCCCAGTTGGGGATCCGCAAGATTCTCGACCCCCCTCAAGACTCCCAGAATCAGGAGGGCCCCGGCCCCTCCCACGGCCGCCAGTGCGCCCAGGATGGCGCGTGGAGCGCGGCGCCTCGGGTCGTTGGTCTCCTCCGCCAGCGAGCCCGCAGTATCGAAGCCGTACATCACGAAGGAGGGGATCAAGGCCGCCGCGAAGAACGGTCCGAGGTAACTGAACGGCCCGGTGCCCCCTCGGCCTTGCGTGTCGAAGACCACGCCGATTCCCCGTCGCGCCTTGCTCGTCAGCAGAATGATCAAAAGCAGCGTGCCCACCATCTCGGCGAACACGCCCACGTTATTGATTCGGGCGAGGAGCCGAACGCCGACGGCGTTGATCAGCATGCTGAAGGCGATCAGGACACAGCCGAGGAGAACCGCATTTCGCGCGGCATCGGCCGGGCTGTCGATCCGGCCGACGATCTGGAACCAGGGCGAGATCTGCGGCAGGGTCGCCTGAAGCGCCAGGGCCACCGACGCCAGCGTGATCACCGCACAGGCCAGGTAGACCCACCCCGCCATCCAACCAACCCAAGCCGGGCCGATCTGCCTCGACCACTGGTAGACTCCCCCCGCCAGGGGGTATCGGGCCGCGAGCTCCGCGAAGCAGAGCGCGACAAAGAACTGGCCGACAAAGACGAGCGGCCAGGTCCAGAAAAAGGCAGGGCCCCCTGCCCCGTAGCCCAGGTAGAAGAGTTGCGGCAGCCCGGTCAAGATCGAGAGATACGAGAACCCGGCGGCAAAGGAGGAAAAACTGCCGAGGGTCCGATCCAGCCGCTGGCGGTAACCAAACGCGGCGAGGTCACTCGAATCTCGACCCAGGTCCCGATTTGCCACAAACGTTTCCTACTTTCGAAAAAAGGAGTCTTCAAAACCCAATGAGACAAGCCGATCGATCGATCAATCAACGCCTCATGGCGATGCGGGTCGATGAGGCGTGGGGAGCCGCGTCCCTGATCGATCATCCCATTTTATCATCGATCCAACCACCAATCCCTGTAAGTAGTTGGAGTGGATCACAGGGGTGGCGGCCGAGTTTATTGGCGGGAGATCGAACCGTCAAACGCTTGCTTTTCTGGCCGATTCCCATTCTGATTAGCTAGGCAGCTTAAGGGGATTGTGTGACCCAGGAAGGAAATTCCGGCAAGTGGGTTCCTTCGTGTTTCGACAATCCTGTGAACTCAAGGTGGGTCCTTGACCGCCGACATGGTGGGAACAACGCGGCCGTCGAGGACGCAAACGGTAGGGTACTTCGATTGAATTATATCAATTTAGTCGGAATTCTCGATGTCGTAAACTCCGTCTTCGACCTCCACACCGGGGGACCGCGACGGCCGGTCTTCTTCGATAAGGCGGCGACCTGTCCTCCCCTGGCTGCGCTGGACCTCCAGGCCCAGGTCATCCGCGAGGAGTTGCTGGCCTTGCTCCCGGAGAAGTCGCTCATTCCTCGGTATCACGATCTCGACCAAATGCAAAAGCGAATCTCGGCGGTCGGTGATCCCGAGAAGTCCTGGAAGATTTTCTACCTCTATATCATGGGCGAGAAGCCGCTCGAGAATCGGGCGAAATGCCCCGAGACCTCGAAGTTGCTGGATCAGGTGCCTGGCCTGTTTCAAGCGTTCTTTTCGATCCTCGACGGCGGCAAGGCGATCCCCGCCCATCACGGACCGTACCGTGGATATCTCCGCTATCACCTTGGTCTCGTTGTCCCGGACGAGAATCCGCCCTCGATCCGGATCAAGGACGAGCACTACACCTGGAAAGTGGGAGAGAGTATCCTGTTCGACGATAGCTGGAACCATGAAGTCTATAATGAATGCGCCGGGGATCGGGTCGTCTTGATCGTCGATATTCGTCGCCCGATGCCGCTTCCGTTTGCCATGTTCAACCGATTCGTCGAGTCGGTGATGCGCCTGGTTTACGGGAAGCAGATCCTCAAAAAGCTCACGTGAAGTTGGTCGATTCACGCGCGTCCCACGGTCGCCGGAACACCTCCAGGGCGGGGAACCTCGGCGTCATGAGCCCCAAGGCGCTTGACGTGCGCCCCAGCCCGTTTGGTACGGTGGAGCGTCCGTCGCCGTCGGTTTCCATCGACGCCGACGCTCATTTGGGAATCGATCATGACGCGGAGCCTCCGCATTTCCGAGGAACGATGCCTTGCGCCAAATCGGAACGCTGCCGCCGACTCTCGACCCCAAGAGACTGACCGACCATCTACTCACCCTGGGGGTGACCACCAAGGTTGACAGTCGCCCCGAGGGCGCAGCCGTCTGGGTTCACCACGAGGACCAGATCCCGCTGGCGAAACAGGAGCTCGAACAGTTCCTGAAGGATCCTCACGACGCGCGTTACCACGTCGCGGCGCAATCGGCGGAATCCATCCGTCGTGAAGCGGACCGGCTCGATCGCCAATACCGCAAGAACGTCCGCGACCTCTCCGGGCAGTTGAACCGTCCGACCCTCAAACGCCGCCCCTTGACGACCGCTCTGATCGCGATCTCCGTGGTCGTTTACCTGCTCCAAAACGGCCCTTACGGCTGGGCCACCGTCAATTTCCTCGCCTTCAGCGTGCAGGTCGTTGACGAACTCGGCATCCGCCACTCGCTCGGTCTCAGTCCGATCTTGCAAGGCGAGGTTTGGCGGCTCATCACCCCCATCTTTATTCACTTCAACATTCTTCACATTCTGTTCAACATGTGGTGGCTCTGGACGCTCGGTACCTTGGTCGAAGTCCGACGAGGGACAGCCAGCTTGGCGGCCGTCGTGTTCGTTTCGGCGATCGCCTCAAACCTGGGCGAATTCTTTTATGACGTGCGGATCGGCCATGAGCTTGCCCTCTTCGGCGGCATGTCGGGGGTGGTTTACGCGGTCTTCGGGTATGTCTGGATGCGGGGGCGGCAGGAGCCGGAGCTGGGGATGACGCTCGACTACCGGACGGTCCAGATGATGCTCTTCTGGCTCGTCCTCTGTTTCTCGGGCGCGGTCGGTAATGTCGCCAACGCCGCCCACCTGGTCGGGTTGGTCGCTGGGATGTTTCTCGGACTCGCTCGAATTTGAGCGCACGGGACAAACGAAGCCCGGGGGCGGTCACGTGATGGTCCGGAGACGTGATCCGAGGGATCTTTCGCAGCGGGTTGCGAAGGCAGGCTCGAGGTCCCACAATAGGGAACAATGCTCGCCCAGTGGACAGTCGCCTCGCCATTGATCCTGATCTAAAAGAGGGGAACGTTCGGGGATGAAAATCGGCTTTGTCTCGGCGGTACTTCCGGAGTATTCGTTGGACCAGGTGCTCGGCTTCGCCGCCGAGGCTGGCTTTTCGAGCGTGGAGGTGATGTGCTGGCCGACCGGCCGCGCCGAGCGCCGCTATGCGGGGGTTTCCCACCTGGACGCGGCCGACCTCTCGCCCGCCGCGATCAAGCGCGTGGAGGACCTCACCGCCCGGCACGGCGTGACGATCTCGGGGCTCGGTTATTACCCCAATCCGCTCGCGAGCGATCGCGCCGAGTCCGAGCAGGCGATCGCTCATCTGCACCGGGTCATCGACGCCGCCGCGGAGTTGAAGATCAACGTGGTCAACTCGTTCGTGGGTCGAGACCCCGCCCTGTCGGTGGAGGCGAACTGGCCGAAGTTTCTCGAGGTCTGGCGCCCCTTGGTCGACCATGCCGAGCAGCGCGGGGTTCGGATCGGCATCGAGAACTGCCCGATGCTCTTCTCGAGCGATGAGTGGCCCGGGGGCAAGAACCTCGCGACGACTCCGGCGATCTGGCGGCGGATGTTCGCGGAGATCCCGAGCCTCAGCTTTGGACTCAACTTCGACCCGTCGCACATGATCTGGCAGCAGATGGATTACCTCGCGCCGCTCAAGGAGTTCGCCGCGCGACTGGTCCACGTCCACGCTAAGGATGCCCGGATCGAGCACGCGGCACTCAACGATCACGGAGTGCTGAGCGCTCCGAAGCTCTGGCACACCCCGAAAATTCCGGGCCAGGGAGACGTCCGCTGGGGGCCGTTTCTCGGCACGCTGGCCGACGTCGGCTACGACGGACCGGTCGCGATCGAGGTCGAGGACCGCGCTTTCGAAGGCTCCCTCGAGAAGCGACTCGAATCGCTGGTGATCAGTCGGCGTTACCTCCTCCAATACCTCGGCGGCTGACCTCTGACATGGCGAGCCAATCGACCGAGACCGGTCGAGCGAACGATGCTCCGTCGCTCGACCTGTCCGTCCTGATCCCGGTCTATAACGAAGTTCAGAATGTGGGGCCGCTCCATCGGGAGCTGCACCAGGTTCTTAGCGCGCTCGCGTTGCGCTATGAGTTGATCTTCGTCGACGATGGATCGAGCGACGGGACTCGGGAGCAACTCGCCCAGATTCAAGATCGTGATCCCGAACACGTCCGGGTCGTTTTCCTGCGCCGGAACTGTGGGCAGACCGCCGCGCTCTCGGCGGCCCTCGACCTGGCGCGAGGAGACATCCTCATCCCGATGGACGGCGACCTTCAGAACGATCCGGCCGATATCCCGCGCCTGCTCGAGAAGCTCGACGAAGGTTTTGACGTGGTGTCAGGCTGGCGGAAGGCGCGGCAGGATGCGTTCGTCTCTCGCAAGATCCCCTCGTGGGTGGCGAACCGGCTGGTGGCCCGGCTCTCGAGCGTGCCGCTCCATGACTTCGGCTGCACGATGAAGGCATACCGCCGCCGCGTGCTCGAAGGGGTCCGCCTCTACGGCGAGATGCACCGGTTCATCCCCGTCTTCGCCACCTGGCAAGGGGCGAGGGTCACCGAGCTCGAGGTTCATCATCGCGCTCGCACTGCCGGTCATACCAAATACGGCCTCGGGCGAACGTTCAACGTGGTACTCGACCTGATCCTGATCATCTTCTACCAGCGGTACGCCCAGCGCCCGATCCATCTCTTCGGCAAGATCGGACTCTGGTCGCTCGCACTCAGCTTCCTGATGTTCGGCGGAATGCTTTATTACAAATATTTCCACACCGCCTTGACCGGCGACAAGGCAAAAACGTTCATCGAAACGCCACTCCCGCTTCTCGTCGTCTTCTTTTTCATGATGGGAGTGCAGAGCATTTTGATGGGCGTCCTCGCCGAGATGATCATGCGGACCTACTATGAATCCCAGTCGAAAACGACCTACCTGATCGGTGAGATTCGCCAAAGTTTTCCCGCGACTCCCGCGGATTCCGCCGCCTTGGAATCAGCCTGATCGAGGTCACTCATCCTTGCGCAGACAAGACTGACATACAATCCGCCCTTGCCGATCGGGGTTCGGATCGCTATGATTCGTTGGAACAGGCTGAATCCCTCGGCAGTGTTCGCCGTATGCCCATCCCTCAAGGCCCGCCCCCTTCTCGGCGGACTCCATCCCAATGATTCGACGCGACGACATCCGAAATGTGGCGATCATCGCCCACGTTGACCATGGCAAAACCACTCTGGTTGATTCCATGCTCCGTCAGTCCGGCCAATTCCGGGCGAGCCAACTTGTAGGCGATTGCATCCTCGATTCGAACGACCAGGAGCGTGAACGCGGTATCACGATTCTGGCCAAGAATATCGCGATCAACTACGGCGATGTTAAGATCAACATCATTGACACGCCCGGGCACGCCGACTTTGGCGGTGAGGTCGAGCGAACCTTGCAGATGGCCGACGGGGCACTCGTCCTGGTCGACTCCTTTGAGGGGCCTATGCCCCAAACCAAGTTCGTCTTGCGGAAGGCGTTCGCCAACAAGATCCGGCCGATCGTGGTGATCAACAAGATTGACCGCCCCGATGCACGCCCTCACGAGGTCTTGAACGAGATCTTTGACACCTTCGTCGATCTCGACGCCGACGAACACCAGCTCGACTTCTCCTACATCTACGCCTCGGGCCGAGGCGGGTTCGCTTCGCATGACCCGAAGGCGACCTCGGGGGACATCCGCCCCCTGCTCGACCTGATCGTCCAGAAGGTGCCAGGGCCGGAAGTCGATCCTGACTCTCCCTTCCGGATGCTCTGCACCACGCTCGACTTCTCGGAGTATGTCGGCCGGATCGCCATCGGCCGGATCGCTTCAGGCCGCGTCAAGCGCAACCAGAAAGCCGTTCTGATCAAGGCCGAGAACGCGACCACGACCGGCTCGATCGACAGCGTGCTCGTCTTCGAGAAGCTGGGACGGGTTGAGGTTGAGACCGCCGAGGCCGGCGACATCGTCGCCTTGGTCGGGCTCGGATCGGTCGATATCGGCGATACGATCGCCTCGACGGACCGACCCGAAGCTCTGCCGCGGATCGAGGTCGGCGAGCCGACCTTGAGCATGCTCTTCACCGTCAATGATTCGCCGCTCACCGGCGAGGGCCAGTACCTGACGTCGCGCCACCTCAAGGATCGGCTCGATCGCGAGCTGCGGTCCAACGTGGCGCTCCGGGTTGAGCCGACGGCAGAGCGTGACTCGTTCACGGTGTCGGGTCGCGGACTGCTCCACCTGTCCGTGCTCATCGAATCGATGCGTCGTGAAGGCTACGAGCTCGCCGTCGGCAAGCCCGAAGTCATCATGAAGCGGATGAACGGGGTCGAGCACGAGCCCTACGAGTACTTCGTGGTCGACGTCCCCCACGGTCAGATGGGACCGGTCATGGAACTCGTCGGCGCGCGGCGCGGCGAGCTGGCCAAGATGGATGTCCGCGGCGCCTATGCCCACCTCGAGTTCATGATTCCCGCCCGCGGTCTGCTCGGCCTCCGTACGCGGCTGATGAGTGGAACGCAGGGTGAGGCCATCATGCACCATAACTTCCATGACTATCAGCCGTTCCGTGGGGAGATCCCCAAGCGGAGCAACGGCGTGATGATCAGCATGGTGCGCGGTCAGGCGGTTGCCTTTGCCCTCGATAGCCTGCAACAGCGCGGGACCATGTTCGTCAAGCCGGGCGATGATATCTACGCCGGCATGATCGTCGCCGAGAATGCGCGGGGCGACGACATGGTCGTCAACCCCTGCAAAGAGAAGAAGCTCACCAACATGCGGGCCTCCGGCTCGGACAAGAACGTCCTGCTCAAGCCCCCCCGCGAGCTCACGCTCGAGATCGCGCTCGAATACATCGAGTCGGACGAGCTGGTCGAAATCACCCCGACCAAGATCAGGCTCCGTAAGAAGGAGTTGACCGAGGAAGGCCGCAAGCGATCCGGTCGCGGCGGCAAGACGGTGAGCGTCTGATCGGAGGGGGCCAAACCACCCCTCGTCCGATCAACACGCCTCCGATGAGTCAGTCAGTCAGCGAGCCGCTCAGGCGATCCCTGAGCGGCTTTTGATGAAGCTGAGTCCGTCTCGGCAGAGGCCGAGCGGGTCGGGGAAGAGGTCGCGCCAGACCTTGGTCGCCGCGGCCAAGGCGGGCAAGGCGCGACCGAACGCCTCGATCGTGAGCGATCCGTCGTAGCCACTCGCCTTCAGGCCGGACCAGTACGAATCCCAATCGACCTGGCCGGTGCCGGGGATTCCCCGGTCATTCTCCGAGACATGCACGTGGATCGTCTCGGCCGCACATGAGGCGATCGCTTTCGCCTGGTTCTTCTCTTCAATATGCGCGTGGAAGCTGTCGTACATCATCTTGAGCGACGGATGATTCACCGCGCGGACGAATCGGGCCGTATCGGCGGCCGTCGTCAGGAAGTAGTTCTCAAACCGGTTCAGATACTCGACCGCGAGCCGGATGTTTCGCGCCTGGGCTTTTTCGGCCACCTTGCTTAGCGTCTCGACACCGGCCTTGAACTCGTCTTCCGTCGGTCCGTTGCCCGTGAACTGACCGATCGCCGAGTGGAGCGGTCCGCAGAGGATCTCGCAGTCGAAGGCCGCGCAACGGTCCAAGACCTTTTCGAGCTGGGCGACCGCGGCCTGGCGAATTTGCGGGTCCGGGGAAATCGGGTTGGTCTCGGGCGACATGACCGTGACCGCAGTCGCGCTGAGCCCAAGGCTCTTGAGCCGTTTGCCAAGTCGTTCGTAGGGTGCGGGGTCATCAATGGCGAATACGGGAACCTCGACGCTGTCGAACCCCATCGCTTTGAGCTGATCGAGCAGGCCGTCGTGCTCGGGAGTGACCTCGGTCGTCCAGAGCAGCAAGTTCATACCGATCTTCATGGAGACGTCCTCGTCGTTCGTGGATGTCGGGCAACGTGGGCGGGCCACACTTCTGAGCGTGTGTTGAGAAGGCAATTCGACTTTTGTCGGGTGGGCACGGCCCACCCGCTTCATCGCCAAGCCTCTCAAAAAACAAGGTGGGCCGTGCCCACCCTATGAGATCGTTCTCCTTTCGTAGGGTCCGCTATTACGGACCAATCTTCTAACGAGGCCACCATTGAAGATGGTCCGCAAGAGCGGACCCTACGAGACCGTGCTCAGAAACGGCGTTAGACAGGGACGACCGTTTGCCACTGGCCGACTTCGGCCGAGTCGAGCACGGCGTCGCAAACCGCTTGAGTCGCGAGCGCCTCGCGGAAGGTGGGGCTGGTGGGCTTACCGGCGGCCAGGCCCTCAAGGAAGTCGGCGACCTGGTGGACGAAGGTGTGCTCGTAGCCGATCTGCAGGCCAGGCACCCACCAGTGCTTCATATAAGGATGGTCGCTATCGGTCACGTGGATCGACCGCCACCCGCGCAGCTTCGACTCGTCGCCGTGGTCGAAGTACTCGAGCCGGTGCAGGTCGTGCAGGTCCCACTTGATCGACGCCTTCTCACCGTTGATCTCAAACGTGTAAAGCGCTTTGTGACCGCGGGCGTAGCGGGTGGACTCGAACAGCCCGAGCGAGCCGTTCTCGAACCGGCAGAGGAACGCGCAGGCATCGTCGATGCTCACCGGCTCGAGCTTGCCGCTGGCGGTGTGCTTCCGCTCCTTGATGAACGTCTCGGTCATCGCGGAGACGTTCGCGATCCCACCATTGAGCCAGAGGGCGGTATCGATGCAGTGGGCGAGGAGGTCGCCGGTGACCCCGGACCCCGCGGCCGCGGCATCCAGCCGCCAGAGCCCCGCGCCCCCCTGAGGCAGGTCGGACGAGATCGTCCAGTCCTGCAAGAAGTTGGCCCGATAGTGGAAGACCCGGCCAAGCCGCCCCTCGTCGATCAGTTGCTTGGCGAGGGTCACCGCGGGGACGCGGCGGTAGTTGTACCAAACCGTGTTGGGAACGCCCGCCTTCTCGATGGCTTCGACCATCGTCTGGCCTTCGACCAGATCCATCGACAGCGGCTTCTCGCACAAGATCATCTTGCCGGCCGCGGCCGCCGCGATGGCGATCTCAGCGTGCGTATTGTTGGGCGTGCAAATGTCGATGGCATCGATATCTTTCCGCGCAACCAGCTTCCGCCAGTCGGTCTCGATCGACTCATAGCCCCACTTGTCGGCGAACGTCTGGGCGTTCTCCGCGCTCCGGCCGCACACCGCCTTGAGCACGGGGCGGTATTCGAGATCAAAGAAGTCATTGACTCGCTTGTAGCCGTTCGAGTGGGTCCGGCCCATGAAGCCGTAGCCCACCAGGCCGATGTTCAAAGGTTTCTTCGCCGCCATGAATCACCTGATTATGCTAAGTTTTCGATGTTGATGAACAACTCTTCGACCGACCATCGCCTGTGTGAGTTCGCGACCTGGCGATCCCAGGCTTATTCCGCCCACCCGTGGGCGTCACGGACGGCGATCATCTTGGCCAGGATGTCGTTCCACGTCTGCGGCTTCATCATGACGGCGTTGGGGAACATGCAGCCGTCCCAGCAGATATGCTTGAATGCCTTGGTCAATTGGCCATTCTCGTCGCGGAGCCAGAATCCGGCATGGCGCGGGATGTCGAGCTTGCCGTTGGGGTCGGTCGCCAGGCAATGCCGACCCGTGTGATCGTGCGACCCCGAGCCGAAGACGGTGGCGTCGTTCTGGGCGACGTGGAAGTCGATCGTCCAGGGGCGAAGCGCGGCGGTGAGCGTCTTGAGCGCCTCGTCGAGCACGACGGGGTCCTTCCAGTCGTAACCGGCGGGCAAAATCCGATCCTGAGGGGCGTTTTCCCCCAACGTGTACAAGAGGGTGTGGGCCATGTCGGCCTGGAAGCCGACGCGGTCGGGTTCGCCCACCCGTTCGAGGAGGTCGACCATCGTCCGCCAGGAGTGCATGCCACCCCAGCAGATTTCCCCTTCGGCCGCCAGTCGCTCGCCGGCGTCGGCGGCAATCTTGGCCGCCTCTTTGAAGGTCTGAGCGATCTTCGCCTGATTGCCCGCCGGGTCTTGCGCCCAGTCCCCCGGTCCGCAGGCCGAATCGAACCGCACGACCCCGTAAGGTCGGACCCCGAGTTCGCGCAAACGCTTCGCAATATGAGTCGCTTTGCGAACTTGAGTGAGGAACTTGGTGCGGCCTTCCCCTTCATCCATCGCCGACCCACCGCCGGTCGGCGGCCAGACCGGGGCGACCACCGAGCCGATCGTCAGCCCGCGTGCCCGGACCTTGTCGGCGAGCGCCTTGAGGTCTTCGTCGGTCGCGTCGATGTCGACGTGCGGGGCGAACAAGAACAGGTCGACACCGTCGAACTTGATACCGTCAACCTCGGCCACCGCCGTCAAGTCGAGCAACGTATCCAGGGCGATTACCGGTTCCGACTCATCACCCTTACCGACCACGCCCGGCCAAGCCGCATTGTGCAGCTTCGGGAAGTTATTGGGATGGCTGCCGCTCATGGATAATCCCTTTCTCTCGAACAATACGCCGGTACGCCGGCCAGGCTCGGGGCGAGTCTTGCAAGCTGGGTCATACAGCCGGGAAAAGCGCAAGCCTTCCCCGGCCCCATGAAATCAGGTCGAATTTCAATCAAAAAAAGGAGGGATCGGCCGGCCGAGGCTTCGACCGACCGGGGCGAGGCCGAGGCCTGAGTTAGCTCTTCCGGGCATCACCGACGTTGGGCGCGTTGGGATGGACGCCGGGGCCGAAGTAACGAAGGCTGACGAAGACTTCGGTCCCCGTGTTCGTGATCTTCACGCCCTCTTTGGCACGCTTCTCGGTGATGAAAACCTCGTCCTTGGTCACCTCGCCATAACGGATGTAGGCAGGGCAATCCACGTCGAGTTTACCGATTGTGCCGCGCCCTTGGGTGACGACCAGGCCGGAGGCCCCTTGATCCTTGATCGTAACCGACTGGCCTGGGTAAACCGTCAGCTCACGGGCGCTGAAGTATTCCTTGCCGTCGACCTTGCCATAGACGATCCACTTGTCGACATAGCCTTCGGCTTGGGAACCGGCATGGACGATCGGTTCGAGATAGTTGTTGGCCTTGAAGTTGGGGTCGACGTTCTTCTCCCAGTCGAGTTGTTCGACGAGGTAGTCGAGGTCCTTGTGCTTGTCGGCCGGGACGTCCTTGACGAGCAGGTCCCAAGGGACGCGTCGGCCTTCGACCATCGACTGGTACATGCCGAAAACGTCGGAACCCCACTGCGGCTCGTAGGTGACCAACGACCCGGGGGCGTGCAGCACGGCGGGCGGGATCAGCCAGCCGGTGCCCGGCTTGAGCCGGTACGCCTTCGAGAAGTCGAGGATCCCATTGTCCCCCTCATCCCAGCGCTCGAGACAGCGGCGAATGTCTTCCTTGGTCGTTCCCGGCTCGAGGCCCATGAACGTGTGGGGGAAGTTGTTGCCGGTCCAGTTAAGTTGGGGCGGGAAGTAGTAGCTCTCCGGTTTCCCCTCGCGCCCCAGCAGCGCGGCCTGCTCGGCCGTCTGGTGCATGTGGTGGGGGATCGGTCCCAGATTATCGAAAAACTTGCTGTAAACGGGCCACTTCTTGTACTTGTCCCACAATGCGGACCCGATCATTTCGGCTCCGTGCAGGCCGACCGCGTCCTTGAGGGTGAACTTGTCCCCGTTGTGGACGACGTAGCTCAGCCCTTCGTCGGCGGGGGCGCCTTCGTTGGCGGCCGGGGTCGTCGAGGCGAACCAGCGCTCGTCGATCCCGCCACGATGGGTGCCCAGAGCGTAGAGGTCCTGCGGGGCGAGCTTGAGCCGTCCACCAGGCATCAGGAACGAGCGCGGAACCCACGTCGGGGCCAACCGCAAAATACCTTCACCGGCATCGAGCGCCGCGCGAGCGCGCGCGGCGAGTTGCTGATCGCTCATCCGTCCGATTCTCCCGCCCCAAGATCTGACCCGAGCACGATGCGCCGGGACTCATCGTTGTAAAGCCAAGGCGTTCAAGACGCAAGACAGAACTCACTTCCGACCTCCCGCGAATTCCCTGCTGGCGGGAGGCAACCAGTATTTCGACGAAAGCATCTCGGCTTGGGCCGGCGTGACCCGGTACAGCAAAATCGAATGCCCAATCTGGTCGATCGGCTTCAATTCCTTGAAGTAGGTGAAGCCACCCGCCCAGACCGATCGGGGGAGCCACCGGGGTAACTCGTCGTCATACACCCGCCACGGCAGACCTTGGAGCAACGTGGCACTCACCGCATAGAGTCCAGGTTGGAATTTGAGGCCCTCGAGACCTTGCTTGCGATAGCGCGGGGGGAGTTCGTCATCGCGGATTGTTCCCGGCCGGGGCGGAGGGAGAAACCAAGGAAATCCCCCCTCGCTCCGGAACAGGAAAATGTTGGGATTGATCTGGCCGAAGTAGGCCAGGCCCACCGGTTCGTCTGGAGCATGCATTTGGAGCCAGCGCCTCAGACCGACCAGATCCTGCCCCCAGTCGATATTGCTGTCGATCAGGTGCGATGAGCCGTTTGAGGCTCCTCCCGAAACCCAGTTGAAGTAAGCGAGATAGTGAGGGGTGATGACAAGTGTCGCCGCCAAGGTCGCCGCCAGAGCGACGCCGAGGAACGTTTCCGCCGCGCGACGACGCACCCGATCGTTCAGGCCCGTGGCCCACGGAACGACCTTCCCGATCGAAATGAAGACGAACGGGAAGCTGGCCAGGACGTAACGCAGGCCAAGATTGATGTTCGTGAGAACGCTCATCACGAGGATGACGATCACCGGCAACGCAAGCACGGTGATTTCATCGAACCAGGACGCGCGGGAGCGCGGAGACGCGACCAGGATCACGACCGAAGCAAGAAAGAGCGCCCAGGTTCCTTCGGGCACCTTGTAAACCAGGGTCAGCAGATAATAATACCACCAGCTCTTCTGGCGAACTTCACCGTTCAAATAGACCGGATAACCTTCGACTTCATCGCTCTCGATTTGGGGATTGAAAAGATTCGCGGGCACCCCCTCGGCCTCGAACTTTTGATCGTCGAAGCCAAGAACGTAGTGCTTCGGGAAAGGGACGGGGAGATTTTCCAGCCATGTCCCGCGAAATCGATTGACCCGGCGTTGGTGGAGGGCATTGATCAACGGATCCGCACTCGGCGGTCGCCACATCCCCGGCGGCACCGGACGAGTCAAGGATTGACTGAGGAACTCGTGTTGGCCGAGCGGAATACCAACCCCCTCGAAGCCATAGCCGACGTTGATCACCACGACACTCAGTCCCAAGATCAGCAGACCTTTGCCGAGGCTTCGACCCACTCGACGCGTCAGCGACTCGTCGTCCGCTCCCGTAAAGAGGTGCAGAAATCCAAGGAGGGGCCAGAGGCCGTAGAGTAGGACCATGCTGAACTTGCTGAGCTGTGCGAGCCCCAGACAAATTCCCGCGAGAACCGTCCGCCACCAGGTGGGTTGTTGGAGCGAGTGCCAGAAGACGAACGTCGCCAGGACACCGAGGGAAGCCGAGCCGACGTCGGTTGTCACCAGCCGGCAATGCGCCAGGATATTGGGACACAACAACCAGAGTGCCAGGCTCAGCAGCCCTCCGCCCGGGCCGTACAACCGTTTTGACCAAAGGAAGATGACCAGGCCCCCGAGCACGGAAAAGAGGGGCATGACGAGCCGGGCCCGGGCGAAAAGCTCAAAGTATTGCCGGGCGTTATCGCTCTGGAATAAATGAGCGAAGACCGCCTTGTTCTGCGGTTCGTTCCGCCAGGACGGGTCATTGAACGGGACTTCGACCGCGCCCAACGCGAGCACAGGGAGAGCGGCGACAAGCTTGATGAGCGGCGGATTGTGGTGGTAGAGCCCGAACTTACCCGTTTGCCAGTAGGTGATTCCCGCTGGTAAATGGATGACCTCGTCGATCGTCGGGTTCTCCTCGACGAGGCTCCGGACGGCGAGTGTGAGGTGGACCACCAGAAGCAAGACCACCGCAAGGACCAGTCGCCGTCGATTCCAGAACGATTCCCCGGCGGGCGGAGTCGGCGTTAGCGATGGAGTAGAGACCGGCTCATTCACCGGGGCCAGTGGCCTCTGCTTGAGTCGTCGCGACAAGATTTCCACTCCCGAAGTCAGGCGCCGTACGACTTGACGAGGTTGCTGATCGCCGCGAAGGAGCCGCGGAGGTCGCGGTAAAGCTGCCGGTAGAGCGCATAGGCGCTATCGTAGAACGGCTGCACCTTGGGATCGCGCTCCGTTCGTTCCGCCAGGCGGATCGTGGCGTCGCACGCTTCGGGCACCGAGGCGAACCCTCCCGTGCCGACCTGGGCCAGCAGGGCCACCCCGAAGGCGGGCCCCTCGGTCGACTCGAGGGTATGAACATCGTGGCCGTAGATGTCGGCCTGAATCTGCCGCCAGAGCGGATTCCGCGCCCCACCGCCCGACACGCGGACTTGCTCGATACTCGCCCCCATCTCGCGGATCAGCTCGAGGCTGTCACGCATCGCATAAGCCGCCCCCTCAAGAATACTCCGAATCAGGTGCGGTCGGCCGTGCCGGACCGTCAAGCCGATCCAGGCCCCCTTGGCGTCAGGGTCGAAATGCGGAGTGCGTTCGCCGGTCAGGTAGGGCAGGAAGAACAAACCCTCCGCGCCTGGGCCGACGAGTGCCGCCTCATCGCTCAGCAAGAAATAGGGGTCAACCCCCAGCGTCTTGGCCGCCTCGATCTCCGCCTTGGCGAGTTCGTTGCGATACCACTGCAAACTTCCCCCGGCCGCCAGGACCACCCCCATCACGTGCCAGGCCCCCGGCACCGCGTGGCAGCCGCGCTGAAGCCGACCGAGCGGGTCGAAACCAAGCTCCTGCGTATGGGCGAACACGACCCCCGACGTCCCCATCGTGGCCGCGACCGCGCCGGGACGGACGATCCCGTTGCCGACCGCGCCGGCCGGTTGATCCCCACCGCCGCCGACCACCGGCGTCCCCACGGCCAGCCCCGTGGCGGCGGCGCCGAGACCGCTCACCTTGGCCGACACTTCCGGACTCTCGTAGCAAGGGGGCAAGAGCGCGGGATCGATTTCGAGCTTGGAGAGGAGTTCCCGGCTCCAGCGGCGGTTGGCGACGTCGAGGAGGAGGGTTCCCGACGCGTCACTGACCTCGGTGGCATAGGTTCCGGTCAGGCGATAGCGGATGTAATCTTTGGGGAGCAAGACCTGTCGGACCCGCTCCCAGGCCCTCGGCTCATGGTTACGAAGCCAGAGCAGCTTGGGGGCCGTGAAGCCGGTCAGGGCCGGATTGGCCACCATCCGGATCAGGTTCTCGCGCCCCCCTGCCCTTTGCTCGATCTCGACGCACTCCGCCGCGGTGCGCTGGTCGTTCCAGAGCAAGGCGGGACGAATGACCTCCCCGCCGGAGTCGAGGAAAACCGAGCCGTGCATCTGACCGCTCAGCCCGATCCCAGCGACGTCCGCCGGTTTCAGCCCTGCCTTGGCGAGCACTTGTTTCACCGTCGCGATCGTCGCGGTCCACCACAACTCGGGGTCCTGCTCCGACCATCCCGGCCTGGGATGCGAGCAGGGATACTCCACCGAGGCCGACGCCAGCACTCTGCCGCTCTCGTCGATCGCAAGGGTTTTGGTCCCGGACGTGCCGATATCGATTCCCAGGGTCACACTCACCGCTTGATCTCCCAGCGCTCGCCGCACCGCAAGACCCGCGGGTTCACTCCCGCGGGCAGGCGAAGGGCCTCGGACTCGAAATCACCGATCGGGACCGTATTGAATGCAAACATCTCGTAATGATGGGGAACCAGGTAGCGCGGCCGGACGACGGTCGCCAGCGCCACCGCATCGGCGGCCGACATGTTCCCCGCCACTCCCCGCGCTGGGTCTCGCCCGTTGATCGGCAGGAAGAGGACGTCGAACGGCCGGTCTCCCAGGTGCGCGACCAGGTCATCGTAGAACAAGGTGTCACCGCTATGATACAGCCGAAGTCCCTCCACCTCGATAATGTAACCCAAATAGAGGTGCCGTCCCATGTCGTCGGTGTCGAGTTCCTCGTGCGCGGAGGGGATCGCCTGGATCCGGAAGCCACGATGGTGAAACTCCCCGCCGGCGTCGAGTCCGACGAGCCGATCCGCGGGTAAACCGAGCCCGACGGCATGCTCGATCAGGGCGGCGGGCAGAACGAGCGTCGCCTCGGGGGAGGCCTCAAACAATCCGGGCATCGTTCCGGGGTCAAAGTGGTCGGAATGTTTGTGACTCGCGAGGAGCAAGTCAAGGTGGCGGAGATCAGGCCCCCGACACGGGGAGCGGGTCATCCGGACGTGGGGCTTGGCCGTCCCTTGGTATTTTGTCGTCAGGTGCTCGGAGAGATAGGGGTCGATGACCAACGTCCCGATCGGGGACTTGACGACGTACCCGCTCTGACCGAGCCACCAGACCGCGAGCGATCCCGGTTCCGGTTGGGTCGAATCGACGTCGTTCAAAAACACAGGACCGGCTTGAATCGGCTCGATCATCATGCTAACGCTCCGCGCCACGGGCCGCTCTGGGGCCTGCCCTGAAGGGATGTCGTCCGCTGATCCCATTGAGCCAGCCTGATGGTTCTGGCATCAAAACTGCATGGAAACCTGGTGGAGGATTCGACGAATGGATGCCGTTATCAAAGGAGCTTGGTCTATGCGTTACGTGTTCCGTTCCTCAATCTTCTCGGTCGTCGTACTCGGCGTGGGCGGACTGATTGTCGGCTGCGTGAATGAGTCGGATAATCCCAACGCCAAGATTGCCGAGAACGCCATTGGAATCACGGACAATAAGACAACGAAGTCGGTTAATACAACGCGTGATTTGCAGATCGTCGACAGTGAGAAAGTGATCGACGCCAAGACTGGCGAGACGATTCACGAGACGACGAAGACGACTCCGGTCAAGGTCACCAAGGAGTTGACCGAGAAGGTCAACGTCGACGTGAACGTTGGTGCGACGAAGTCGACCAGTTCGGGAGCCGCAACGCCTCCCGTCAAATAGTCCCTTGGATGATGAGGATTGGCCTGAAACAAGCCATCTCGGCAATGACTTTGGTTCACATGGGTATTATTTTCCTGGTGGATTGTCGCGGCTTCGATCCGACAGAACGCGACCGGGGCTGGTGAGCGCGACCCCTTGAGTGCTCGCGGCCCCGATCATCACCGACTCGACATGAGGCGCGTTCACGCTCTGGTCGGCCACCCACTCGACGAGGAAGCTGGCCGAGACCCCGCCGCTCGTGTCGCTTTCCGGGACGAAGAATTCGATCGAGGCCATCGGGCCGATCCGCAGCGGTTTCTTGAGGTAGTCGCGGATGACCTCGCCGTCCTGGTCGTAGTAGCGCGCCGTCGTGATGACGATCGGCTGACTCCGGTCCGTGTTCCGGATGCTGAGTGTGGCCGCCAGGAAGAATGTGTTCGCTCGATCCGAGGTATAGATCGACGAATACGACGGTACATAGATCGATTGTCCGGCCACGACCTTCATGCCTTCGGTCGACTCGATTTCCACCACCGCCTTGCGCGCCTTCGCTCCCGGCGCGTGGATCTCGGCGGGCTGATCTCGATGACAGGACGAAGGGGAAGCGAAGATCAGCACGCTCAGGAAAAGAGTCATCGCAAGGGCGACTGCGGTATAGGTCGGAGTTTTCGTCATCACCAAGATCCTCATCCAGATTGGAAATGGGCCGGGCCTGGCAGATCCGCCAGCAGTCCCCGCGTTCCGGGATCTCGTCACAACGCCCCTTGAAACGAAAAGGCCGGATTTCCGTTGGTTATTGTGCCAAAGGTTATTCACCCAAACCAGGAGTTGCGGGGTGTTGGGTTTGGGGGCGGACTGCGAATTGCCCAGGACGCTCCTCACGAGCCTTGCGATCTCCGTCAATGGACCTCGGCCCGAGGGCGAATGACCGCCAGTTCGCCTCGGATCACCGCGGCCCTCGTCTGGAGGACTTCCTCGCTGACCCCGATTTGCTGGAGCAGCATCTCGGCCAAGGCGACCGCGACCTCCGCTTCCTCGTACGCGACCGCCGCAACGCCCAATCGTTCCAACGTGTCCCGTTCGTTCATATAGCGGGCTCGAACCAGCACCTTCAGGTCCGGCTTCAGGGACAACGCCATGCTGATGATCGGTATTCGGGCCGATCGATCCGGGAGCGCCACCAGGAGGAACTCAGCCCTTTCGATTTTGGCCGCTAAAAGAATCTCCTTGCTGCTGGCGTCACCATAAATCGCTCGGATTCCCGACGCATGCAACTTCCTGACCGTATCCACATTCAGGTCAATGATCACGGGATTGATGTTGAAGTCCCTGAGGATCCGGGTCAGGGTCTGGCCGACCGGGCCATAGCCCACCACCACGGCGCTCGCGGATGAGGCCTCGCCCGCATCCGACTCGTCGAGCGATGTGAGCGCGTCGTCCGCCGAGGGCACCCTCAGCCATCGCGCAAGCAAAGGTCTGGCCTGAATCCAACGTTCCAGGGGGCCGATCAGGCGGAAGATGAGCGGATTCACGGTGATCGAGACGATGGCGCAACTCACCAACACGCTGGTTTCCGCCGCGGACAGGAAGCCGAGCGAACGGGCTTCCTCACCCAGAATGAATGAGAATTCGCCGATCTGAGCCAGTGCCATGGACGCTGTAAGTGCGGTGCGGAGCGGATAACCGAGCATGAGCACGATACCGAGTGCGGCGAGCGGCTTGCCGATGAAGATGACCGCGAACACGCCGAGGGTCAGGTCCCAGTTCGCGAGCGTCGCCGCCGGATTGAAGAGCATCCCCACCGAGACGAAGAAGAGGACCGCGAATGCGTCGCGCATCGGGAGGGCGTCGGAGGCCGCCTGGTGGCTCACGTCCGACCGACCGACCACCATTCCGGCAAGGAAGGCGCCAAGGGCCATCGAGACCCCGAAGACCAAGGCCGACCCGGCCGCGACACCCATGGCAACGACCAGCACCGAGAGAGTGAACAGTTCGCGGGAACGTGTTCGCGCGATGGAATTCATCAAGAGAGGCAGCACCCGCTTGCCCACGACCAAAACCAAGAAAACCAGCAGGATGATCTTGACCGCGGTCATGAGGAGCGAGGTCCCGACCACCGCCAGGCTCCCCCCCGCGGCGGCATCCTTCAAGACCGGGAGCACGACCAGGACCACAACCGTAAACAGGTCCTCAACGAGCAGCCAACCGACCGAGGCGTGCCCTTGGGGCGTGTGCAAGACGCCGTTGTCCATCAGCACTCGAATGAGCACCACGGTGCTCGCGACCGAGACCGCCACTCCGAGGATGAGACCGGTGGTCAAA
Source organism: Singulisphaera sp. GP187 (assembly GCF_900129635.1). Taxonomy (GTDB): domain Bacteria; phylum Planctomycetota; class Planctomycetia; order Isosphaerales; family Isosphaeraceae; genus Singulisphaera. Next base: position 2,282,735 of record NZ_FSRB01000001.1, read on the forward strand.
GGACGGCCGAGCAGGAACGCGATCGCGGCGGTCAGCGCCGTCGCGGCCGTGATCTGAACGATCGCGCCAGGAACGGCGATCGCCTTGACACGGATCAGATCCTCCACGTGGAAATGGAGCCCCACCCCGAACATCAGCAGGATGACACCCATCTCGGCGAGCTGGGACGCGATGTTCGCATCGCCGACGAATCCAGGCGTGTAGGGCCCAACCATCACCCCGGCGAGCAGGTAACCCACGATCGGTGAGAGACCCAGCCGGTTGGTGATCGCGCCAAAGAGGAGGGCGAACGCAAGCCCAATGGTGATGAGCAAAATCAGCGAAACATCATGCACGGTGATCCCTCCATTCTTCGAATCATCAATTTTATTGCATGTTTTAACGGCACGGTCGCCATCCGTGTGCAATCCACCGGACCGCGACTCCGCAAGGTCAACTCACCAGGAAATGAAGTCGAACACTGACAGACGAGCGGGTAGAGCGTCGATGGAGTTATTTCGACTTGACCCGATCTCGGCGGGTTCGCCGATCGCGACGATCGAGCTCACGAGCGAACCCGAAGGAGTGAGACTCATCGCCATCCCCCTCGTGCCCCGAGCTCAGGCACCCCGCGCGCTTTCCCGCACTGAGCCAATGGGCGGCGAGTCGGTCACGTCAACCAGATACAGAAGAGGACCTGGACTGATGTGAGGCAGTATTGCACCGACCGAAGCGGCGACCCGCTCAAGCTGAGGTCGCGATGTTCGGGCCAGGGACTCGGCTCGAAAGCGTCGAGGTTCGCGGCCGGTTTGAAGTGGCGAGCCACCACGATTCGCGACACGAGATCGCGATGTCCCCGCGCTGCGTCGTCCGCGTTATGGCCGTCGCACTCGAGCCCAATCGTCAGGCCGGGCGGATGAGGGGTGGTCTCGGAGCAGAGACTGGGTTGCTCGACGACTCGTTGATCCCCACGAGACGATGCGTGGGATAATCTCAAGGTGGGGGAAAAATGGTGGGCAAGAAGCGACGCGAGAATGACCGCGCATGAAGCCGGGACGATCAACCCTCGGGGGGTGGCGTCCGCTCCGGTTTAAGCATCCTTGTCATACGCGATCGCTCCCATTTTCTCGATATTCTACCCCCGGAAACCGCCTGGGAAAAGGTCGGCTGTTCTCGTTGAGAATGGCGGGCGGCCCGGGCGGGCCGCCTGCGAAAGCGGAGGAAGCCGATTCAGGCCACGGGATTCACCGGGCGGCCTCCACCGAATCTCAACGTTGGCCGAGGGAGGCGCGGACGATCCGAACCCCTTCGGCCATGGCCTTCGCCTTGGCAACGGCGATATGACGCGCCGTCTGCGAGAAACCGCAATCCGGCGTGACCGAGACTCGCTCGGCCCCCACATGCTTGAGCACGACCCGCAGCCGCTCGGCGACCAATTCCGGGGGCTCGATCCAGGTGTTCTTGACGTCCACCAGGCCGACCGCGACTTGCATTGATTCGGGCAATTCCTTGAGGAGCTCCACCTCGACCATCTCCCGGCTGGCGAACTCCATCGCAAGCTGGTTCACCGGCGCGCGGCCGATGTGGGGGAACAGTGGGCGATACGATCGCCAGCCCACCGCCCGGGCCCGATAGTTTCCAAAGCACACGTGCATGCTAATATAAGCTTTTACCCCTTCAACCGTGCGTGCGATGACGTCGAGAAAATAGTCGGGGTCGTCAGGGTGGCAGGCAAAGCTCGGCTCGTCGAGCTGGACGAAATCGACTCCCGCGGCGACGACGGCTTTGAGCTCGGCGTTGACGATCGGGATCAGGGCCTCGGTCACGGCGTTGCGGCTGGGATAGAGTTCGCCCCCAGCAATGCATCCGGCGAGTGTGAACGCGCCGGGGATCGGCATCTTGGCAGGGGCATCGGTCAAGGCCCGGAGCCGGTGATACTCCTCGACGATCCCGAGGCCGTCGGGCGCGGAGAGCGGCCCGACGCAACGGTATTTAGCTCGCTGGTCGTGGGCGGGGGCTCCCAGCTTTCGGAGGGTTCCGAGCGGCTCGATCCCTTGCAAGAAGTCGTAGAAACCGAGGTTGAAGTCAACCCGCCCCATCTCGCCGTCGGTGATCCGTTCCAGGCCCGCGCGCAGTTGGTCGTCGATCGCGAGCCGGACGGCGTCGCGAAGCGCTTCCTCGCGGTCGATCGGCCCGAACTGCTCAGGCGCCGCGGCGACGTCGCCCACGAACTTCTCATACCAGCCCGGAAAGGACCAGCTTCCGATCACGGTGGCGGGGATCAGCAAATCAGGCATGATCGCGATTCTCCGGTTCGGCGCCTCTCATTAGTCGATCCCGAACACTTATTTCGTCCCCAGGAGTCGATCGACCGACTCCACGGCGATCGGGTGATAGAACGGTCTCGCCTTGGCGTAGATCGCCTTGGCGCGAGTCGTTCCTTCCGCGGTCTTCTTCAGCTCGCCATAGAGCGGCATTAAAAACTTGCGTCGGCCGATGGAGGTCAGGAACGACTCGAGCCGAGCGTCCGCCGGCGCATAGTGATTGCGGATCGCCATCAGCAACCATTGCTGCGTGATCTCGGAGTTTCCGGTTCCGGTCAACGCGAATTCCTTGTCGAGCGCGGCCATCTTCTCCGGGGGCAACTCCAAGGGGAGCGCCTGCAAAAAGTGGAGCCACTCGTGGGTCGACCAGTCGCGGGTGGCCAGTTGTTCCGCGGGGATCTTGCCCTCGAGCCAGTCGCGCGCCGCGGTCGTCACAACGGCGAAACGCGTGGACGTCGGCTCCGGGAAGCCGGGAGGCAAGCCAGGTTCGTGGAGCCAGGCCTGAACGTTGAGCTTCGCGGCCGCGGCCGGGTCGGAATCGAGGAGTTGGGCCTGCAGGTAACGCTCGAAATCCGCGGTCGTGATGCTCTGAAACGCGAAGTGGTCAAAGTAAGCTCGCAAGAACGCATCGAATCGCTCGCGACCGAACGCGTGCTCGATTGTGGTAAGGAACAAGGCCCCTTTTTCGTAAGGGATTCGGGTCATCCCTTCGTCGGGGTCACGGTCGGCGAGGTCGATATGGAGCACCTGGTCGCGAGGGGGAAACGCGGCCAGCTCCTCGCGCAGTTCCCGAAGCCCGAGGACGGCTTCCATCGCCGCGCGGTCGGGGCCGAAGACGTCTTCGACGATCCGCCGTTCGAGGTAGACGGTGAAACCCTCGTTGAGCCAGAAATCGCGCCAGGTGGCATTGGTCACGAGGTTGCCTGACCATGAGTGGGCCAGTTCATGAGCCACCAGGGAGACGAGCGACCGATCGCCCGCGAGGATCGTCGGCGTGGCGAAGGTGAGCTTGGGGTTCTCCATGCCGCCGAACGGGAAACTGGGAGGCAGAACGAGCAGGTCGTACCGTCCCCAGCGGTAGGGACCGAATCGGGTTTCGACCGCCTTGATCATCGCCTCGGTATCGACGAACTCACTCGCGGCCGCAGCGACCACCGAGGGCTCGGCGTAGGTCCCGGTGCGCGGGCTGAGCGAGCGAAACGCGAGGTCGCCGACGGCCAAGGCAATCAGGTACGGCGGGATCGGCTGGGTCATCTCGAAGCGCGCGTCGCTCTGCCCTTCCCGTCCCGGTAATTGGTCCGCACTCATCACGGCGCGGAGGCCCTCGGGAACCCGAATCGTCGCGGCATAGGTGATCCGTACTCCCGGCGAGTCCTGAAGCGGGATCCAAGATCGGGCGTGGATCGCCTCGGATTGGGTGAAGAGGAACGGCTGCTTGCGCCCCGCCGTTCGCGGTGGATCGAGCCATTGCAAGGCGCTGGCCGTGGGCGCGGTCCGATAGGTCACGCGCACCCGGGTCGCGTCATCCGGCACGAAGATCCTCAGGCGGGTCCCCAGGAGCCGCTCTCGCTTCAAATCTGACTCAGGCCGCACGGGGTCGGCTCCTTCGTGACCGAGTTCAAAGCGAACCTCGGTCAACGCCTCATCGGTGACGCCCGCCGCGACGCGCTCAATCTTGAGTTCACGCGTGTCGAGATCGAGCGGGATCCCCGACGGGCATCCCGGCATCCGTCGGAAGGCGAGCGTCGCCGTCCCTTGCAGCTCTTTCTTGGCGAAATCGACGCTCAGGTCGAGCTCAACTCGGCTGACGCGAATCTGTTCCGGATTTCCCAGCGAATGAAGGTCGCGATCCGCCGGCCGGCTTGGAACCACCTGGCCGGCATCGACCACCTGGTCGAAACCGATGAGGACCAGCATGATCATTCCCGTCGCTGCAACAATTCCGATCGGCATAATCAGGACCTTCCGGGAAACGATGGCGGATTCGACGCGTTGGGGGAGCCCCAATTGCTGAATCTAACGGACTTCGCGAGCCATCACCACCATTTCCACGGCTGCGAATCCGGGGCCTATCCTAATCCCAGGGTGACGACCGGAATCGCAGGCAATTTCGCTCGCGGGAAACGCGGAATCGGTGCCCTGGAAAATTGATCCAAAAAAGCGCCAACGCTGCTTGCATTAATGCCGTAAGTCACAGTAAGTTGACGATCCTTGTTGAACATTGGCGTGACACGAATCCGCTGATGGAAGTGCTGACCTTCCGCGTTCGTTCTTGAGTTTGACCTCCTGCCACCCTCTTGCCTGGCCAATCCCTTGACCTGACCGACAGATCAATGGGAACGGTGATTGAACCCTCCGTTTGGAACGCGACGACGCGATCGATAGGTCGCCCTACGACTTGTCGAGTCGAGCGATCGGAGGATCGGTGGGACGAAGGCCTGACCTTCGGCCTTGGCGTGGGATCGCACGACCTCGTAATTCTCACAAAAGGAGACCATCGATGGCAGATGCCTACCTGAGAGGCCCTTTCAGTCGCCGAGGATTTCTGACGGTCGGCTCGGTGGGCTTCGGCCTGACCTTGAGCGAGCTTTTTCGATTGAAGGCGAAGGCCGACCTCAAGACCTATGCCCCCATCGCCGCCAAGGCTGACTCGGTGATCCACATCTTCCTGCCCGGGGGGATCGCCCACCAGGAGACGTTCGATCCCAAGCCGTTCGCGCCGATCGAGTATCGAGGCGAGCTCAACTCGATCGCGACCAAGATTGAAGGGGAATCGTTCTCCGAGACGCTTCCCAAGACCGCGCAGATCGCCGACAAAATCACCGTGATCCGGTCGATGACCCACGGGGAAGCGGCCCACGAGCGGGGCACGCACAACATGTTCACGGGCTACCGGCCCAGCCCCGCCCTCCAGTATCCGAGCATGGGCAGCGTCGTCTCGCACGAGTACGGGCCACGGAACAACCTCCCGCCGTACGTCTGCATCCCGAGCATCCCCAACGAGTACGCGGGAACCGGCTATCTGAGCTCCTCGTTCTCGCCGTTCAGCCTGGGGAGCGACCCCGCGGTGGGTGGGTTCAAGGTTCAGGACCTGAATCTGCCCAACGGCATCGATGACTCGCGATTTGCGACTCGACGCAACATTCTCGGGGCGGTCAACGACCATTTTGCCAAGAAAGAGAAGAGCGACGGCCTGGAGGCGATGGATACGTTTTACGACCGCGCCTACAGCCTGATCAGCTCGCAGAAAGCGCGTGAGGCGTTTAACATCGATGCCGAGCCCGCTCCGCTCCGCGACGCCTACGGCCGGAACGCGGCCGGGCAGCGGATGTTGATGGCCCGGCGACTCGTCGCCGCGGGGGCCCGCCTGGTCTGCTTGCAATACGGTGGTTGGGACCTGCACACTGGCATCGCCGCCAATATGAAGGCGCAAATGCCCGCCTTCGACCAGGCCTTCGCCGCGCTGATCACCGACCTGGATCAGACCGGCTTGCTCGACCGCACCCTGGTGATGGTCTCGAGCGAGTTCGGGCGGACTCCCAAGATCAACAAAGATGCCGGCCGCGACCACTGGCCCAAGGTCTTCAGCGTGGTCCTCGCCGGGGGCGGAGTCAAGAAGGGCTACATCCATGGCGCCTCCAACGCCACGGCCAGCGAGCCCGACCGGGATCCGATCGGACCCGAGGATCTGGCGACGACGGTTTACCACCAGCTTGGGATCGTTGCCGACAAGGAACTGATGGCCCCTGGTGGCCGCCCGATCGAAATCGTCGACGGCGGTAAAGTTCGCACCGAACTGCTGGCCTGAGCCCAATCTCAACGCGGACACACGCCCAACCATTCCGCGTTGGGCGTGTCTCCGCCGCGACCAACCCTCCGATCGCCGATGATCTGAGATTTGCTCCATTCTGCTTGCGGTCATGCCTCCCCCTAATTTTTTTGGCCGGCCTCGCCTCGAAATTGCCAGAGAACCCCGCCGACCCCGAACCGATCCGACTCGCCTCGGGCCTTCCGTTCGTTGCGAGCGTCGACCTGCCTGAGCTTCGTCGACCCTACCTGAGGGGACTTCCATGATGCGTCCGAATCCGCCGATTTTCCTCGTGGTCCTTCTCCTCGGTCCATCGTTGGCCCAGGCAGCTTCACCCAGCATGACGGCGATCCGGCCGATGGGGGGACGTCGAGGCACGGAACTCGAGATCACGCTCTCCGGCGCACGGCTCAAAGACGCGCGTGAGCTCGTCTTTTATCACCCTGGGATTAAGGCAACGAAGATCGAGGCACCGAGTGATACCCAGGTGAAGGCCACCCTGGTGATCGCCCCGGACTGCCCGCTCGGACTCCACGAGTTGCGGCTTCGCACCGACACGGGAATCAGCGAAGCCCGATCGTTCAGCGTGGGCGTTTTGCCCGAGGCCGCGGAAGTCGAGCCCAACAACGACTTCACCAAGCCGCAAGCGATCGCGATGAACTCGACCGTCAACGGGGTCGCGGAGAACGAGGACGTTGACTACTTCGTCGTCGACGCCAAGAAAGGCGAGCGGATCACGGCAGAGGTCGAGGGAATTCGACTCGGGATCGCGCTCTTTGACCCGTACGTCGCGATCATGGACGCGAAGCGCTTCGAGCTCGCCTCGAGTGACGATACCGCGCTGGTCTGGCAGGACGCCCAGGCGTCGATCATCGCTCCCGAGGATGGCAATTACATCATCCAGGTTCGCGAAAGTGCTTATGCCGGGAACGGCAACTGCCTCTACCGGGTGCATGTCGGCAACTACCCGAGACCGACCGCGACCCTGCCCTCGGGAGGAAAGTTGGGGGAGGCCGTCGACATCACCTGGATCGGTGACGTCACGGGCGATCGAACCACGAAGGTCACGCTGCCAACCGCCCCCCAGCCTGACTACGGAATCGTTGCCAGCGACGACAAAGGTTCCGCCCCCTATGCGAACACGTTCCGGCTCTCGCCGTTCGGCAATGTGCTCGAGGTCGAGCCCAACGACGACAACGGGACCGCAACTCCGTTCAGCCCTCCCCTGGCCCTCAACGGTGTGATCGGCAAGCCGGGCGACATCGACCGGTTCGTGTTCAAGGCCGTCAAGGGCCAGGCCTTCGACATCCGTGTGTTTGCCCGCTCGCTTCGTTCACCGCTGGACTCGGTGCTCTACATTGGAGCGCGGAGTGGTGGCGTGATCGCCGGGAACGATGACAGCGCCGGGCCCGATAGCTACATTCGATTCGGGGCCCCGGCCGACGGTGAATATGTCATTTGGGTTCAGGACCAACTGCTCAACGGTGGGCCGAATTACGCCTACCGGATCGAGGTGAGCCCAGTCGAAGCCAAGCTCAACCTGAGCGTCCCAAGCGAGTCGCTGATTCGAGGAACGGGCACGATCGCCGTGGCGGTCCCCAAAGGAAACCGGCAGGCAATCCTCGTCAATGCGAGCCGCGCTGACTTCGGGGGCGACCTCGCAATCAGCGTCTCGAACCTTCCGGCCGGTGTGACCTTCGAGGCAGACACCATGGCGGCCAGCCTCGCGACTTATCCCGTACTGTTCACGGCCAAGCCGGACGCGGCCCCCGCGGCCGCGCTGGCGTTGCTCGCGGGGAAGCCGGTCGATCCCAAGGTCGTCGTCCCCTCGCAATTCAGCCAGATTATCGAGCTCGTCCTCGGGCAGAACAACATTCCATTCTGGACCCGCACGGTCGACTCGCTGGCCGTCGCCGTCACCGAGGAAGCTCCTTACTCGATCGAGATCGTCGAACCGAAGGTCCCGCTGGTTCACGGTGGGTCGATGAACTTGAAGGTGGTGGCGAAGCGCAAGCCGGGCTTCACGGCCCCGATCGCGATCTCGCTCCCCTGGAACCCTCCCGGCATCAGTTCCGCCGGTGGGATAGCGATCGCCGAGAACCAGAACGAGGCGCTCATCCCGATCAACGCGGCGGTCGGGTCGGAAGTGAGGACCTGGAAGATCGTGGTCAACGGCTCCTCCAACGGGCCGACCGGCCCGGTCCTGGTCTCGACGCAACTGGCTGCCCTGACCATCGCCACCCCCTTCGTTGGGTTGACTTACCAGTCGGCCGCCGTCGACCAAGGCAAGGAGGTCCCCTTGGTGGTCAAGGTGGCCAAGCTCGTCGACTTCGACGGCGAAGCGACCGTGGCCCTGATCGGCTTGCCCAACAAAGTGACGACGGAACCGAAGACGATCAACAAGACCACGACCGACCTCGTCTTTCCGATCAAGACCGACATCACATCACCCGCGGGCAAACATGCCAGCCTGTTTTGCCAGGTCGTGATCACGAAGAACGGTGAGCCGATCGTCCACAACATCGGAACGGGAGAACTGCGGATCGACGTGCCGATCCCCCCCAAACCCACCGAAGCCGCCAAGCCCGCCGCGCCGGTCGCGGCCGCCCCGGCTCCTGCTCCCATGCCTGCGGCCGCTCCGGCACGCCCGCTCAGCCGGCTCGAGCAACTCCGGCTCGAGGCCAAACAGCGTGCCGCGGCCGCAAGCCAATAAGCCCGCCCCGAGTTGAAGCGCGACGCCCTGACCGGGCATCGTTCCCCCTTCCCACCCGCGCAGCGCTTTGAGGACACGAGATGATGATCGCAACGAGACTCGCCCGCGGACTCATCGGAGTGATCGCTCTCTCTCCGTTCACGGGTCTGGCCATGGCCCAGGCGCCGCCGGCCGCACCGGCCGCACCGGCCGCACCGGCCGCACCGGCCGCACCGGCCGCACCGGCCCCGCAGGCGGCCCTCACCAAGATTGAGGTCTTTCCCGCCGACATCCAACTGGCAACCGCCGTCGATCGCCAGGCGGTGGTCGTTCAGGCCACCTATGCGGACGGCATCACCCGCGATGTCACCGGTGAAGCGGCGATGACCGTCGCCGACGCCAAGCTCGTCCGCCGTGATGGCACGACCTTCTGGCCCGTGGCCGACGGGGCAACCACCTTGACGGTTGCCTTTGGCGGCCTCTCCCAGGTGCTGCCGATCAAAGTCGCACAGGCGACCGTGCAAACTCCGATCAGCTTCCGGCTGGACGTCATGCCGATCTTCTTAAAGTCCGGCTGTAATACCGGGAGCTGTCACGGGGCGTCACGCGGCAAGGATGGATTTCGCCTCTCCATCTTCGGCTTCGACCCCGAGGGGGACCACTTCCGCCTGACCCGCGAAATGAGCGGTCGGCGGATCAATCTCGCGGTTCCGGCGGACAGCACGTTCCTTGAGAAAGCCACCGGCGCGGTCCAGCACACGGGCGGCAAGCGGGTCGAGCCCGGCAGCGAGATCTATCAGACGCTCCACCGCTGGATCGAGTTGGGCGTCCCCAACGATGACGCGGCCACACTTCCCAAGGTCCTCTCCGTCGAACTCTATCCCAAGCAAGCCGTGCTCGACGGCAAGGGTACGACGCAGCAGATGACCGCCCGGGCCCGCTACTCGGACGGATCCGACCGCGACGTCACTCGGCTCTGTCTCTTCCTCACGAACAACGAGAGCTCCGCCGCCATCGACTCGCAGGGGCTCGTCACGGCCGACGACCGTGGCGAAGCGTTTGTCATGGCACGTTACGACGCCTTCACCGTCGGTTCGGAGATGATCGTTCTGCCCAAGGGGCTCAAGTTCGAGTCGCCCACCGAGCCCGAAGTCAACTACGTCGACAAGCTCGTCGCCGACAAGCTCCGAAAGCTGCGGATTATCCCGTCGGGGATCTGCGACGACGAGACGTTCCTCCGCCGGGTTTCGCTCGACATCGTCGGCCTGCCTCCGACCGTCGACGAATACGACCGGTTCACCACGTCGACCGACCCGACCAAGCGCGCCAAGTTGATCGATGAGCTCCTCGAGCGCAAGGAGTTCTCCGAGATCTGGGTCAACAAGTGGGCCGAGCTGCTCCAGGTCAAGTCATCGATCGAAGTCAGCTATAAGGCAATGTTCCTCTATTATAACTGGCTCGTGGAAAGCCTCTCGAAGAATATGCCGATGGACCAGATGGTCCAGAGCCTGCTCGGGGCCAACGGTGGCACGTTCAAGAACCCAGCGACCAATTTCTATAGCGGAACGGGGGGTAATCTCCTTCTGACCGAGAACGTCGCGCAAGTCTTCATGGGCATGCGAATCCAGTGCGCCCAGTGCCACAACCATCCGTTCGACCGCTGGACCCAGAATGACTACTACGGGTTCGCCTCGTTCTTCTCGCAAATCGGTCGTAAGGTCGGCGAGGACTATCGCGAGTCGATCGTGTTCAACTCAGGCGCGGGTGAGGTCACTCATCCGGTCGACGGCCGCGTGATGAAGCCAAAGTTCCTGGGGGGCGAAACGCCCGACGTGGCGGGTAAAGACCGCCGTGTCGTGCTCGCCAAGTGGCTCGCATCGTCCGACAACCCCTGGTTCGCCACCTCGTTCGCCAACCGAGTCTGGGCCCACTTCATGGGCGCTGGGATCGTGGAGCCGATCGACGATTTCCGGGTCAGCAACCCCGCCTCCAACCCGGAACTGCTCGCTGCGCTTGGCAAGCGGCTGACCGACGCGAAATACGACCTCAAGACGATCGTCCGCGACATCTGCAACTCGAGAACCTACCAGCGATCCACCCAACGGAACGAAAGCAACGCGACCGACGAGTTGAATTTCGCCCACGCCAACCTGAGACGGATCAAGGCCGAGAACCTGCTCGACACGATTAGCTCCGTCACCGATACGAAAGACAAGTTCAGCGGCCTCCCCCTCGGTGCGCGGGCCGTCCAGATTGCCGACGGCAAGAGCTCAACCTACTTCCTCACAACCTTCGGTCGCGCGACCCGTGAGACGGTCTGCTCCTGCGAGGTCAAGATGGAGCCGACCCTCTCCCAGGCGCTCCACTTGCTCAACGGCGAGACGGTGAACGCCAAGATCCGCGCGGGGGGACTCATCCCCAAGCTGGCTTCGACCAAGAAGTTCCCCGAGGAGCGGATCCTCGAGCTCTACATCCGCTGCTTCTCGCGCAAGCCGACCAAGGAAGAGCTCGAAAAGCTCCAGCCGGTCCTCGGCGAAGGAGCGAACCAGACCCAGGCGATGGAAGATATCTTCTGGGCTTTGCTCAATAGCCGTGAGTTCTTGTTCAATCACTAAGCTAAGCTTCCGTGGCGTGGACTCAGTCCACCATGGAACCTGCTTTTGGAAACCAGGACAGGCGAGCGGGGAGCGGATCGCTCCCTGGCTTCCGAGCGCGGAGACCGGTGGGCCGTGCCCACCCGACCAAACAGTATCGATCCGAATTCTCTTGTCGAGTCGGCACGGGTGGCCCGACGAAGACCGCCGCGAGGCTTTCGAGCGGCCGAGCACGACTCTTATGGCGAGGTTCGAGACCCATGCGACTGAACACGACCGGCATCATCCTGAGCGGCCTCATCGCCCTCGCGCCTTCCCTCTCACTGGCAGCGGATGCCAAGGCCAAGGTCACTTACCAGGACCAGGTCTCCGCGATCTTCAAGAACCGGTGCAACTCGTGCCACAACGCCGACAAGCAAAAGGGGGGTCTCAATCTCGAGACCTACTCCAGCGCGATGCAAGGCGGCGGCTCGGGGAAGGTCGTTGAACCGGGCGACCCCGACTCGAGCACGCTCTATCAGCTCGTGACCCACAGCGAGCAGCCGAACATGCCACCGAACGCCCCCAAACTCCCGGACGCCGAGCTCGGGACGATCAAGGCCTGGATCGAAGGGGGAGCACTCGAGGCCTCAGGAAGCATGGCCGCGGTCAAGGCCAAGCCCAAGTTCGAGTTCAAGCTCGACCCGAATTCGGCGGGTAAGCCGGTCGGTCCCCCGGCCATGCCGGAGAACCTCGCGACCGAGCCGGTCATCGTCTCCGCCAAGCCGAACGCGGTCATCGCCATGGCCAGCAGTCCTTGGGCTCCGCTCGTCGCGGTTGGAGGCCACAAACAAGTACTCCTCTACCAGACCACGAACAACCATTTGGTCGGTGTCATTCCGTTTCCGGAGGGGACGATCCACGTCCTGAAGTTCAGCCGCAACGGCGGATTACTCCTGGCGGGAGGGGGACGAGGAGGTCAGTCGGGCATCGCCGTGGCCTGGGACGTCAAGACGGGCAAGCGGGTCTTCGAGATCGGCAAGGAATACGACAGCGTGCTGGCGGCTGACATCAGCCCCGACCACGGCCTGGTCGCCTTGGGTGGGCCGAGTAAAATCCTTCGCGTCTACAACACGGCCGACGGTCAACTGGTCTACGAGTCGAAGAAGCACACCGAGTGGGTCACTGCCCTGGAATTCAGCCCCGATGGTGTCTTGCTCGCCTCGGGTGACCGAAATAACGGACTTGTCGTCTGGGAAGCGGTCACCGGTCGCGAGTTCTACGACCTCCGGGCACACACGCTCGCCATCACCGACATTAGTTGGCGGCTCGACTCCAACGTCGTCGCCTCGGCCAGCGAAGACGGAACCGTCCGCCTCTGGGAAATGGAGGGGGGAACCGCCATCAAGAATATCGCGGCGCATCCGGGCGGGGTTGCCTCGGTCCGCTTCGGCAAGGACGGACGCCTCGTCACCACCGGCCGCGATCGAATGACCCGCGTCTGGGACCCGGCTGGGGCCAAGCAACGGGACCTCGAAGCGTTCAACGACCTCGCCCTCGAAGCCGTGTTCACGCACGACTCGACCGCGGTCATCGGCGGAGATTGGTCCGGCGAGGTCCGCGTCTGGGACGCCGGCACGGGAGTCCGCCGGGCGAACCTCGTGGCCAATCCCGCGGCGCTGGCGACCCGACTCGAACAGACGATCCAGGCTCTCGCCGCCGCCGAAGCCGCCGCCGACGTGGCCGCGAAAGCAATGGCTCCACTTACCGCGGCTCCCACAGAGAAAGCGGTCGCCTTGGCCGCGGCGCAGCAGGCCCTGAAGGCGGCCGAGCAGGCGGTCGCCGAGCAATCCGCGCCGGTCAACGTTGCCGACCAAGCGTTCAAAGCGAAGGACGCAGCCAGACAGGCCGCGGCGGTGGCTCTGGCCGCGGCACAGGCGGCCGCCAAGAAGGCAACCGATGACAAGGGGGTCGCGGACAAGGCGGTTGTCGATCGAACCGCGGCCGAGAAATTGGCCCAGGAAGCCTTCGCCGCGGCGGGAATGACAGTTGAAAAAGCGAAGGTCGCCAAAGCTGCGCAACAGCAGGCGATTGCCGAGGGCCTAGCGGGCCTGAAAACGGCGGCGGCCGGAGCCGCGTTCGACGGGGTGGTTGCCGGACTCACCGAAAAGGTCAAGCGATCCACCGAAATTCACGCGGAATTCGAGACCTCGACGATCCGCCAGGCCGTCGCCCAGGTTCTGTTCGAGCGAGCCGGCCTTGAGAAAGCAGCCGCCCTGAAGGGGGTGGAGACAGTCACCGCGCAAGTCGCTGCCGCCAATGCCGCGGCCGAGGCCACCAAGCAGGCTGAGCAGGTCGCCATCACCGAGCGTGCGACCGCCGAGGCGGCACTCAACGCGGCCAAAACCGCTACCCAGCCCGCGATCCAGGCTGCCACCGCCGTGGCCGTCGCCCGCAAGGCGGATCTCGACCGGGTAATCGCCGAGAAGGCGGCCGTCGATAAGGCACTCGCCGACAGCAAGGCCGCCAGTGATGCCGCCGCGGCCAAGGTAGCGGCGCTCAAAGCGGAACGCGATGCGCTCGCCCTCGAAAAGAAAACTCAGGAAGCCGCCCGCGCCTCCGTTGCCACCAATCCAGCTCCCAGCTCCTGACTTGATCGGTTTCTGAAATCGCTGGCGCTCCCACGTAAGACTGCGGGCAAACCTGCCCGCAGTCTTCTGGTCTCAGTGGGAAGGCAGGGTCCCCGGGCTGCGAAATCCGCTCGATTTGCTTTCAGGTCACTTCCTCGGAACGGCAAGCGGATCCCCCGATCGGCTCCGGTCGATTGACGGGCGTGGGCATTGACCGGAGTCGTTTTCGGCATTAGACTTCGGTGAGGAATACGTAACCATATTCGGCTTTGGTCACGGCCGACGACTTGATGAGGATCGCCATGAGCTTTGGCGAGGGTGCCGGCAGCGAAGTCGACTTTGAAACGATGCAGGGTCGTAACTGGCCCTCGCTGACTCAGTTCTCGGTCTTCCTGGAGAACCGGGTCGGGCAGTTGCTTGAAGTGATCCGCGCATTTCACGGATCCAAGGTCAAGATTGTCGGACTCACCATCTCCGACTCGGCCGATTGCTCGATTCTCAGGCTCGTTCTGAGTCATCCCGAGCAAGGCCGCGAGATCCTCGCCTTACACAAGCTTGCATTCGCCGAGAACGAATTGCTTGGGGCCGAGCTTCCCGCGGGTCCAGGGTCATTAGCCGACCTCTGCGCGGCGTTACTCCAGGCAGAAATCAACATTCACTATGCCTACCCGTTGATTATTCATCCCCACGGCCGCTGCGCCGTGGCGCTGCACGTCGATAGTATCGAACAGGCAGGCACAGCGCTTCACGCGATGGGATTCGAGATCATTTGCGAGGCCGACCTCTCGGCCTGACTTTGCAGGGAATTCCTGTTTATTTCTCGATGGATCGATACCGTCCCTTGCGACGAGGAACCGGTCGGATACGTTCTTCGCGCAAGAGCCGGTTCCGCCAGGCGGTTGCCGATCGTCCGTTTTTGCCGATCGCGCGGAACAGATTCTGAACCTCGGGATCGGCGAACTCAAGGGGAAGAATCGCCAGCCCTGCCTGGCCTTCAACCACGTCGCGCCTGAGCCAGGCCAAGGCGGCTTCCATGATCGCGTCGTGATCGAACGCCAAAGGAAGGGCCGCTCCGAGCTCGAACCAGCCCGCCTCCGCGGCGTCGTCGGCACCACCCACTTCAGGAAGGGGCGGCCGGAGGACCGTGGCGTAGGCCAGGCTGATCGTCCTTCCTCGAGGGTCGCGCCCTGGGGCGCCGAAGACTCCGATCGGAGCAACCGGCCCCTGGTAGTCGAGCGTCGTTTCCTCGTGCAATTCGCGGCGCACGGCGGTTTCGATGGGTTCATCGATCTCCAGGAAGCCTCCGGGGATGGCCCATGAACCGGCAAACGGGTCGTGCTTGCGTTTTATGAGCAGAACTTTGAGCGTTTCCCCAATCAGGGTGAAGACGACGAAGTCGACGGTCACCGCGGGGCGCGGGTATTGATAGCAGTATGTCGCAGCCATCGAGATCGCGTCTCCGGTCGTTTTGTGGTTGGCGGCGGACGGAAATTTCGTCAGACTACCTTCATGAACGATCCATCCGCGAAGCTGATTTCTTGGCCCGAAACCAACGATGATCAAGGTCTGCGGCGCTGTGTCGCGCAACTCGCAGAGGCCGATGGGCCGGCGGACGAGTTGGGCACATGGCCCGAGACACTCTGGAGCCTTTTGACGGACGCCAGGGCACCGCGCTGGGCGCTCCCTAAGAGTATCGGCGGTGACGAGTGCGGGCGCACGGAACTTCTCGAGCGATACGCAAGAGTCACCGAGGGAAGCATGACCGCCGCGTTCATCCTGACTCAGCACGACTCGGGAGTGCGCCGCTTGCTGGCCGCTCGCGACCGCCCCGTGGCGGAAGCCTGGATCCGCGCGATCGCCGACCGAGGCGCGTTCACGACCGTCGGGATCTCGCAACTGACGACCTCGCGCCGGCACGGAGCACAGGCGATGAAAGCGGTCGCACGCCCAGGGGGTGGCTACCGGCTGGATGGGACGATGCCCTGGGTGACCGCGGCGGAACACGCGGACGTCCTCGTGACGGGCGCGGTCCTGGAAGACGGGCAGCAGTTGCTGATCGCGCTGCCAACCGATCGACCCGGCCTCACGATCCCGCTCGCCTTCGACTTGGCGGCACTCCAGGCGTCACGCACCACTGAGGTCGTTTGCCACGCGGTCGAGATCAAGGCCGACGAGATTCTCGCCGGTCCTTCCCCGAACGTGATCGCCACCCCGGGTGCGGCCGGCACCGGCGGCCTGGAGACCTCGGCCCTCGCCTTGGGACTCGCCCGGGCCGCCCTGAACGCCTTGATCGCCGAGGTCTCGTCACGAAGCGAACTTGATGAGCCTGCCGACGCCCTGGCCTCCACCTGGAACGAACTCTGGTTCGCCCTAATGCAGACCGCGCGTGAAGAGGCCGACGCGTTGACCCCAGGCCAGATCCGCTCCCAGGCCAATGCCCTGGTACTCAAGAGTACCCAGGCCTACCTCACGGCGCGCAAGGGGACCGGCTTCCTCCGAAGCGAACCCGCGCAACGCTGGGCGCGTCAGGCCCTGTTCTTCCTCGTCTGGTCCTGCCCGAGCCCCGTCGCGCAGGCGGCTATCCGCGACCTCGCCGGCCTTTGCTCCATTTAAAGGGAAAAGGGAGCAAAGACCGACCGGATCATTTAATCAGCCAGGCGGATGTTCAACTCACGCAATTGCCGGGTGTCGACGCCGCCTGGTGCGCCCGTCATGAGGTCGGTACCGCGAGCCGTCTTGGGAAAGGCGATGCAATCGCGGATGTTGGTCAGGCCGGCGTAGAGCATCACGAGCCGATCGAACCCAAACGCGATCCCGCCGTGGGGCGGAGCTCCATTGCGCAAGGCTCCGAGGAGGAACCCGAACTTTTCTTCCGCTTGCTCGGGGCTCAAGCCCAGGAGGCTGAAGATCTTCGATTGGATCTTGGAGTCGTGGCAGCGGATCGTGCCGCCGGCGGCTTCCTCGCCATTGATCACGAGGTCGTAGGCCTGAGCGCGCACCCGAGCCGGGTCGGTCTCGAGCAAGGGAAGGTCTTCGGCCAGGGGCATCGTGAACGGATGGTGTTCCGCGGCGTAACGCCCTTCCTCGGCGTCCCAGTGAAGCAACGGGAAGCGCGTGACCCACGAGTAATGGAACGACTTCGGGTCGTAGAGCTTCAGCTCGGTGGCCAGACGCGTTCGCAGGTTCGTGAGCGCCTGGCTGGTGACGGCCTGACTATCCGCCACGATCAAGATCAGGTCGCCCGGCTTGGCATCGAACCGCTCGCGGAGTTTCGCTTGCACTTCCGGCGTGAAGAACTTGGCGGTCGGCCCGGTCAGGGTCGCCTCTTCCACCTTGAGCCAGACCAGGCCCTTGGTGCCGAACGTGGCGGAGTACTCGGTCAGACCGTCAAGGTCCTTGCGGCTGTACTTCTGCCCGGCCCCCGGAGCACAGATCCCGCGGATCCGCTGGCCGTTTTCGAGAGCGAGCTGGAAGACCTTGAACTCGGTCTCGGCCGCGAGGTCGGCGAGGTCCTTCAGTTCTAACCCGTAGCGCAGGTCGGGCCGGTCGTTGCCGTACCGCTCCATCACGTCGTGGTACTCGAACCGAGGCAGGGGGAGCGTCGGCGCTTCGCCGGTGAACTCCTGGGCCAACGAGGCCACCATCGGCTCCATCGCGGTCATCACGTCTTCGTCTTCGACGAATGACATCTCGATGTCGAGCTGAGTGAACTCGGGCTGGCGATTGGCCCGGAGATCTTCGTCACGGAAGCAGCGGGCGACCTGGAAGTAGCGGTCGAACCCGGCCACCATCAAAACTTGCTTGTAAAGCTGAGGCGACTGGGGCAAGGCGTAGAAATGACCGGCGTGGACCCGGCTCGGAACGAGGAAGTCACGCGCCCCTTCGGGAGTGCTCCGCCCGAGGATCGGCGTCTCGATCTCGAGAAAACCTCCGGCCGTCATCGTATTCCGCATCACCTGGGCCATCTTGTGGCGGATGATGAAGACCTGCTGCATCGCCGGTCGACGCAAGTCGAGGTAGCGATACTTGAGGCGAAGCTCTTCGTTGGCCTCGGCCCCCTTGATCTCGAACGGGGGAGTCGGCGTCGCGTTGAGGACCTCGAGCTCCTTGGCCCGGACTTCCAGACCGCCGGTCTTGAGGTTCGGATTCTCTTTGCCGGCGAGTCGAGGAGCGACCACGCCGCGGATCGCGACAACATATTCGCTGCGGAGCTCGCGTGCAGCCGCTTGAAGCTCGGCGCCGACCTCGGGCTCAAACACACATTGGGTCAGCCCGTAACGGTCGCGCACGTCGATGAAGACGAGCCCCCCAAAGTCGCGCCAGGAGTCGACCCAGCCGTTGAGCGTGACGGTCTGTCCCACATGGTCGAGTGTCAAATCACCGCAAGTATGTGTCCGTTTGAGCATGGTCGTCGCGTCTTCGGCCGCCTCGTGCGTTCGGATAGTTCGGTCATTTTCATCGGGGTTTCAGAGTAACCCGAGTTCACGCAAACCGTCAAGCAAACCCAAGGTTAAGACAATCGTCCCGGAGGTTTGGTTCGTTCGCGCTCTGGATGGATCGCCCACCCCGAGGCTCGGGCATCCGCTTGGCTGTTCGCGCCCAGCGCTCGGCACAAACGCACGGACGGATCGGATGAAACGCGTCGGACTCGGAGGAGAAACTTGTGAGGCAAGACGCCTTCTGAGCACAATGGACGGAATGCAACCCGGCCGGTCCTCTCGGCCCAGCGATAAGGTAAATTCCGAATATGAAGTTCGACATCGATCGGGCCATGGGCTGGGTCAAGACGTTCGACTTCCCCAGGGGAACCGGAAGCGAAGGTGAACGCCATGCCGCCGACCTGTTGACGGGGCCTCTGGAAACGTCGGGCTGGCGTGTCAGCCGAGCGGTGACGCGGACGGGGTGCCGTCTCTCCACGCTTGTGATGATCCTGCTGTTGACGCTCCTGTTCGAGGAATATTTTCTTTGGAAGGCCCTTCAACTGAGCTTTCCGGGTCTTCCACGAAGGTCGCGCGCGGGCATGCTCCTCGCGGCCTTCCTCCTGCTCGGGGGCCTGCTGAGGCTGGCGGTGGGACGCCATGGCGTGAAGATCGCCCGGGAGCGGTTCGTGGCCTGGCGATCGGCCAAGGAGCCGTCCCGGATGGTCAACCTGATCGCCGACCGGCCCGGCTCAAGCGATCGGCCCAGCCGAGTCTTCATCCTGACTCATCTCGACACCCCACTGCGGGTTGCCAACTGGGAGGATGGGATCAGCAACGCGATCCTCGTCGGCCTGATCGTACTCGTGTTCGTCGGCCTTTCGCCCGTTTGGACCGTGTGGTCGGCGACCGGAATTTTTCTGGTCTCGCTCCTCTTCCAGGCGCGGTACTGGCTGCGAGCCGAACGCCCGTCGGTCGGGGATAATCGGACGGGGCTCGCGATTCTTGCGGAGTTGGCCCAGTCGCTCCCAAAGCGGCTACACGACCGGGTTGAGATCCGCCTGGTGGCGGTCGGTGGCAGTTCGGCGGGTCAACCGGGAGCGCTGGCCCTCGCCGACGACATTCGCCGCCGCTGGCCCCCCAAGCCAACGCTCGTCATCAACCTCGATTCCCCAGGGCTTGGACCCACAGTGAGGTTGCTTGGGAAAGGGAAAGGTCTCGAGGTCGCGCGGGGGGCCGCCAAGGACCTCTGGATCCCTTACCAGGTGAGTCAGCGGGCGTTCTGCTGCCTCGATCATCGGCCGTTTGCCCTCAACCGAATCCCGGCCATCAGTCTGGCCGGAGATCGGAAAGGAACGCGAATTGAGCCGGCCTGCCTCGCGGCCACCGTGCAACTGGCGACTGAGGTCGCGATGCGCTGGGCTCGGCAGGAGGCCCAACCACCTCAGGTCGCGAGCGTGCCCAGGTCATCCCAAAAGCCAGGGTAGGTTTTCGCCACACAATCGGGGTCGAGGATCGTGACCCCCTCCGCCTTCACGCCGGCGATCGCAAACGACATGGCCATCCTGTGATCGTCATAGGTCGCGATCCGGGCCGGAGTGAGTCGGGCCGGCGGATCGATCACGAGCCCATCGGGATGCTCGTCGACCCGAGCGCCCAATTTCCGGAGCTCGGTCGCCAGCGCAGCGATGCGATCGGTCTCCTTGTGGCGGATGTGGGCGACGTTGCGGATTCGCGTCACCCCCTGCGCGAAGAGAGCGACCACCGCCAGGGTCATGACCGTGTCACTGATCGCGTTCATATCGACGTCGACCCCGCGCAATGACCCTCCCGTCACGGTCGTCGCCCCGCGCTCGCGGACCACCTTGCACCCCATGTGCTCGAGGATGTCGACGAAGCCGAGGTCGCCCTGGATACTCTCGCTCCCGAGCCCTTCGAGGGTGAGCGATCCGCCGGTCACCGCCGCCAGCGCGAAGAAGTAACTCGCGGCCGAAGCATCGGGTTCGATCGCGTAAGGCCGCCCGGTATAACGCGCGGGGCGGATGTCGAATCGGCGGTTCTTGCGATTGCCAATCCGCACGCCAAACGACTCCATGACCTCGATCGTCATGGTGACGTAGGGGAGGGAGACCAGCGGCCCGTCCACCTCCACGGTCGTCGTTTCCCGGGAGTAGGGCAAGGCCATCAGCAGTCCGCTGAGGAACTGGCTCGAGACGTCACCCCGGACGAACGCATTTCCCCCGTCGAGTCCGCGAGCCCGCACTGTCACCGGAGGGCAGCCCGTGCCGAGGTCACTGCTGGCGTCGGATCCAAGCCCGTTGAGCGCCATCAGGAGATCGGAGACGGGGCGCTGACGCATCCGAGGAGTGCCGTCGAGCCGGTAGGTCCCCTGCCCCGTGGCCACCATGGCCGTGAGAAATCGCAGACTCGTCCCGGAATTCCCGACAAAGAGATCAATTTCCCGGTTGGGGATCTTGTTGCCGCATCCCGGCACCGTCAGTGTCTTTGCTTCCAGGTCATGCTCAACGGCGATCCCGAGCTTGCGCAGCGAGTCGACCATCACGCGCGTGTCGTCACAATCGAGGGCTCCCGACAAGACGCTCCGACCGTCGGCCATGGCCGCGACGATGAGGGCCCGGTTCGTCAGGCTCTTGGAGCCGGGCACCCGGATTTTCGCAGTCGGCGGCGAACCGACCCAAGGCTGCACGGTCAGTTCTCGAACGTTCTCAGTCATCAGCGCATTCCCATCAACGGTCGTTAAAGTTTGATCTCAAAAGTAGGACAACGATCCCAAGACTCGTCGGTCCGGCGGGCCAACTTCCGGCCCTTCAGTCCGTTCGATCCCCGATTCAGACCTGCTCCTTGGTCAACGCATCGAGCCGGCCGCGAACTTCGTCAATCGTCTGGCCGACGATCAAGAACCGTTTCTCACGCGAGGTTTGCCCGGATAACAAGTCGATCTGCGACGTCTTGAATCCGAGGGCCTGGGCCAGTACGCCGAGGATCGCGACGTTCGCCTTGCCCCCTTCGGGTTTCGTCGCGACCGCCACCCGGAGCGAGCCCGCGTGTTCGCCCAAGATGGCATTCTTCCGCGCGCCCGGACGCGCCCGGACCGGGAGGACGGTCCCGCGCGGGTGATCGGTCAGTTCGATCATGGCAAGACCCCTTCGAGAATCGCCGAGCCGACGCGCACGATCGTGGCCCCTTCTTCGATGGCCGTCTCGAAGTCGTTCGACATCCCCATGGAGAGTTGCTCCAGCCTCAGGCCGGTTCTCTGCTTGAGTCGCTCACGCACCTCGCGGAGCATGATGAATGAGGGCCGAGCCGTGGCGCTCGTCGTGTCGAGTGCGGCCATCGTCATCAGGCCGGCCACGCGCAGCTTCCGACACGCGGCGATCGCTTCGGCATCGGCGAGAATCTGGTCGACAGACCAGCCATGCTTGGCCGGTTCGTTCGACGTGTTGACCTGCAGGCAAACGCTCGGACCGGTCTCGGGATCGGCCACGAGCGTATCGAGCGTCTGGAGCAACCGGAGCGAATCGACCGCGTGGATCATCTCCACCATCGGCACCGTTTTCTTGGCCTTGTTGCTCTGGAGATGGCCGATGAGATGCCAGCGCACCGGCGAATCGCCGAGACTGTTTACCTTCTCCCAAAGTTCCTGCGGATAGTTTTCACCGAGATCCAACGCCCCAAGAGCCACGAGCGGAGGAATGACCTCGACGGGGTGGCGCTTCGTCACCACAACCAGCCTGACCTCGTCGGGAGACCGACCCGAGCGTTGAGCGGCTTCGGCAATTCGCTGGCGAACCGTATCGAGGTTGTGACGAAGAACGGCAGTATCCATAGGTCGGGTGTCTTGAAATCCTGTCCATGCGAACGGCTGGCCCCAATTCGCAGTCGAAGTGGGCTGGCCGATCGACTATTCTAGGTTGACTCGCCACAGCCTCCAGCAAACCCGCCCAGGTGTCGAGCGACGTTACGAAGAGGATCCACATCGCGATGAAACCGCTTTTGATGATTCTGGGAATTCTATCAGCTCTCTTGATCGTTGCGCAACTAGTGATGGGCCAGTTGATCCTGAGCGGTCAGGCGGAATGGATCAAACGGCACCAGCATTCCGGTTACCTGACGGTGGTGGTCGCCCTGGTCTATATCGTCCTTTCGTTGCCCAAGATCGCCTCGCTCCCCAAGCGACCTTGAACGGATTTCGCTGAGGATCGGACCCGTTCAGGCCTGGACCGTGAGGATCGGCTCCACGTTCCCTTCCTTGGTAAAAAAGCCAATGAGGAAGCGGGCCGCGGTCTTATGGCCCAGAAATGAGCGGGGCACGGGTCGGGCCAGGCTTCGATAAATCACCAACGACTCATCGCGTCCCCATGCGACCCGATACGCCACGGCCGTTTCGGCCCCACAGATTTTTGGACCTTCCGAAACCGTCAACGGTTTCCAGACGAGCGTCTTGCGATTCCGTCCCGACTCCCAGGAGATCAGGAGTGGCAGCCAGCCGCGCCTGCCTTCGATCGGCTGACGCAAGACGACCTCGTTTCCCTCGCGCTGAAACGTGCCCCGCTCCCCGCCCGAGGAGCGATAGGGAAGGCCGAGCGGGATCAACCGCGGTGAGACCACACGCGCACCGACCGTGAGTGCCAGGCTGCGATTCACCGCGGCGGGGATCACGTCAATCCCATCGGGCAGACCGACCCGCATCGCGCCGACGCCCGGCTTGCCGTCGATTTGATCGGCCAGGAGCGCGAGCCGACGCCCCCGGAATAAGAGGGCCGTGCGGTCGACCCTGAGGTTGCCCACCCGGAACGACCATTCCACGAGGTCGACCGAGTAATTGGAGACCCAGAGACTTGGCTTCGCGCGCCCCAAGGCGGCCACCGAATCGACGCCCGAGGCCCAATGTGGTCCCAGCCAGGTCCGCCCCAGACCGATGAACTCGAAACCGGTCTCCGCCCCGCGAGGACGATGGTCAATGGCCATCAGGTCCCCCGACTTTGACCAGTCAGCGCGGAGACTCGCTAACGGGTGCTCGGTCCGGGCCGACGCGGGCAACGGGGGAGGCGAATGAATCACCTCGGGCCCGGGGAACCACCAATCGATCACGGTCTTGAAACCGGGCTCCGAGAGGTGCTCGGCCCACGACCGCAGCGCCCGCTTGGTCGGGTCGGCAATCCCGTTCGGGCCAAACATCATGGAACCATCGGGCCGCATGAACCGCAAGGTCGCGAGGAAAAAGCCTTCGACCCTGGCGTCGAGTTCCGTCGACCAACTCGCTCCGAGCCGTTGCCGCGTCTCGGCCAGCAAGGTCAGGCAGAGGGACCACTCGCGAACCGGCAAGCGTCGGGGTGTTCCCTCCGAATCCAGTTCCCGATCCAACCAACGACCAAGTCGGTCCACTCGGTCTCGTTGCCCAGACGAGGCAGCGACCCGGTATAAGTCCTGATACACCGCGGAAGTATGAGTCGCTTCATCAACGGTCGCGTCCGGAACCATAGATCCCACTCTCGCTCTCTCCTCAAAACCACGGCTCGTCTTCCGATCTTTTCTATTCTACCAGCTTGCCCTGTCGACGAGAGGATTGGCCTCCTACAACGGCCTTGCACATTCAAAAGGCAGGACCGCCCGTTTTTCTGGCTATCATTTCGGTTCTCTCGGCGATCCTGGTCCTCGAGCAGGGATTATCTGAGGATTTTCTTTTGTCGCAACCCATTTCTGCAACATCGGTTAAAGCATTGCCACGAGAATCACGAACAGCTCAAGAACACTCTGGCACACCTCTTGCATTACTTCTAAATCCAGAAGCGAAGCACGAAAAACCGAGATATGTGAAATCAAAATGATTTTTGATTTGAGTTTCGGTGGTTTCGACGGAGCTTCACAAGACACTCCTCCGGCGACAGCTTTAGGCTTTTAAAGCAGAGAGCTTACCGCCAAAGAGCGAGCGGGTTGCCTTCGCACGACGACCCGCTCGCTCTCTCTTCTCACAACCGTGGGTTTCCCCGAGGGGAATCCACGACCCGACTAGCCGGCCAGACAGTATCACCCGAGTCGCCATGGGAGAGGTGGTGGACGAGGACTGATGCGATCTGGCCGGCTTAGTATTTCGAAGCCATGACTTGTCGACCCATTCCACCGAACTTCTCGCTCTCACCGATTTTCCCGCTTCCTTGACGAAATGGCTCAGTTCCTCGTCGATCGCCGCCGATAAAACAGATCAGTCGGATCGTATCTTCCAAGGACCAACCCGATCGCACGCCGCTGGAAGCTCAACTTCATTCCTCATGAATTGAGCCGAAGCGTTTTCGTCGTGCTTCGCACGGGGTGGGTCGTGAGAAGAAGCATACGGTTCCCCCCAGATGGTCCAGTGCACTCAACGAGATGTTAGTCCTCCTGCAATGATCGGCTCTCCCGAAGCGACTCGACCTCGAGTCCTTCGCCCGATCGGTCAAGGAACGGAATCACGACGATTGCACACGCCGTGACGTCATCGGCCGGGACATTGGAGTGGAGCTAGGCTCCTCGGGCCCCTCTCAGGGAAGCCCGCGCTGAAAGCGAACCCACGGAGGATTCGTGGGTTGCGAAGTCATTCAGGAGGATGACCATGAAATCACCATTGATCCGCGGGGCTCAATTCTTTGCCCTGATTTGCGGATTCCTTGCGGCCGATAGCCTCGCTCAGACCGAGGGACGCCAGATCCCACCGCCGTCCCGCTTCCGGAGTGCGACCGCCCCGGCCCCAGGCCTGACCCCGCGACTGCTCTATCCAGGCGGGTACCAACGCCCCGCGCGGTTCGCGTCCACGCTTCAGGAGCTTCCGGATGGGGTCCCCCACCCGGATACACCCGCTCCGACCGCCCCCGCTCAGAGCGGACCACTCACGGAACCCTATTCGCCGAGTGGATCCGGTGGCACCGCCAACGCGACCGATGTCGCGCTCCCCAAGTCCGAACGCGCAGGGGGAGGCGGCGAGCCGACCGAAGCCGAGGCGGCCACGGAAACCGCGCCGGCCGAAGAGGCGGAGGTCGACAAATCGAAGCTCTTGATGAACGCCCTGGGTCGAGCTGACTCCCCGGTCAAGATTTATGGCTGGATCCAAAACAGCTATACGGGGAATGCCAACGGCGTTCCCCGTAGCGCCACGAACTTCGGCGTGAATCCCAACTTCCTCGCCAATCGCTGGATGGGCAACCAATACTACCTGATCTTCGAGAATCCCCTCGAGCAGAACGATGAGATCAACTTCGGCTTTCGCGTCGACAACCTCTTCGGTAACGACTGGCAGTTCAACCACATGCGTGGGTTGTTCGACAGCTCGTTCCGGCTGAACCACTTCGCCGGCTATGATCCCGCCCAATTCTATGCCGAGGTCCACCTCCCCTACCTGACCAAGGGGGGGATCGACATCAAGGGAGGCCGGTTCTACACCATCCTTGGCTACGAAGTGGTCCCCGCGACCGGTAGGCCGTTGCTCTCCGTTCCTTACATGTTCAATTACGGCCAACCGTTCACCCACTTCGGGATGCTGTCAACCCTGCATCTCACCGACCGGGTCAACGTCTATAACGGTGCGGTCAATGGATGGGACCGCTGGATCAATCAAAACTACAAGTGGAGTTATCTTGGCGGCGTTTCCTGGACCTCCAAGAACGGCAAAGCCAACCTCGCGATCTCCTATATCTTCGGGCCAAACCAGTACCCCAACTTCCCCAACAACCCGCAGATCACTTTCCCCGGGCAAACCGGGGTCCTAAGGCCGAACTTCCTCGCCGGCCGGCGCAATCTCGGCTATGCCGATAACTGGCGGACGACGATCACCTCGGTTCTCTCTTACAAGTGGACCGACAAACTGACCCAGGTGATGGAAACCGACCAGGGCTTTGAGAACAACATCCCAGGGATCGGGCCGAGTGGAACCAACCAAAACGCCAGTTGGCAGAGCTTCGGCAACTGGTTCCTCTACGGCTTCAACGACAAGTTGACCGGCGTTTGGCGCTCGGAAGTCTTCCGCGATAACAATGGCGTCCGCACCGGTTTCGCGGACAACTTCTACGAACAGACGGTCGGCTTGATCTACAAGCCAAAGCCGTGGCTCTGGCTCCGCCCGGAAGCCCGCTACGACTGGGCTCAGTTCACCACTCCCTATAACGATGGCACCCGCGGCAGCCAGTTTACGCTCGCGATCGACGCGATCGTGCTCTACTGATCGATCGCCACGAGCGAACGAGCGTCGCGTTCGACGACGATGCCGTCGTCGGACCGGTCGCATCCTCGCCATAGACTTGAGCGTCTCGCCCCGGTCGCGGTCCTCACGTCTCAATCGGTTCGCGCCGATCGACGCAGGGCGTGCCCGGGGCGTGCGCCATTGTGCACGCCTCGCTCGAGGACCGGCTTGCCATTGACGATGACGTACTCGATTCCCTCACCGTACTGAAACGGCTCAAGATACGTCGATTTATCGATCACTTTCGTGGCATCGAACAGCGTGATATCGGCGAACTGACCAGGGCAAAGCAGGCCGCGGTCGACGATGCCGATCTTCGCGGCGTTCAGCGAGGTCATCTTGCGAACCGCGTCTTCCAGGGTGAGCAGGTGCCGGTCACGCACGTACACGCCCAGGACACGGGGGAACGTCCCGAAATTGCGCGGGTGCGGGTTTCCTCGCCGCAACGGGCCCTCGATCGCGAGCGCCGAGCCGTCGGAGCCGATCGAGCACCAAGGCTGGCGCAACGCCAGGTTCATATCTTCCTCGGTGTGGTGGGCATAAATGGTGCTGATCGAGCCGTTTTCCTCGACCAGGAAGTCAAAAAACTGGTCGATCGGGTCCGGATTCGGAGCCTGCCCTTGCCCTTGCCCTCGCTCGGCCAGGATCCGATCCATCGTCATCCCCTGGAACTTCTTGTTCGCCTCCGACAAGCTCGCACTGATCAGCATTCGCCCCCAGTCACCGCCGACGGCCGTATAGTGGTTGTACCAGCCGGGTCGGCCGTTGCGGATCTCGTTCTTCATCTTTCGGCGGTCGTCCGGATCCTTGAGCCGTCGGAGCAGTTCCACCTTCCCGCCCTCGTGAGCCCAGGGTGGAAGGATGGTGACGAGGTCATTGTTCCCGCGTGTGTAGGGATAAACATTGGCCTGAACGTTCACGCCTCGAAGCCTGGCCTCGTCGATCAAACCCACGATTTCGTTCATCCGGCCCCAGAGCGTCTGCTCGGCGATCTTCACATGAATGATGTCCACCGGCACGCCCGCGCGTTCGCCGACGGCGATCGCTTCCTTCACCGCGTCGAGGACGGTGGTTCCCTCATTCCTCAGATGCGACGAGTAGGTCCCGCCATACCGCCGGACCACCTTGCAGAGCGCGACGAGATCGTCGGTCGTGACATTCAGTTCGCGAGGCCCCGCCAGCATCGTCGAGAGTCCGAACGCCCCGTCGTTCATCGCCTCTTCGAGGAGAACCTTCACCGCTTCGAGTTGCTGGGCGTCGGGACGGTCGAGTGAATCCCCCATCACGCAGCCGAGGAGCGTGCCCAGCCCAACGTAGGAAGCGACGTTGGTGGCGATACCCCCGTCTTCCAGCGCAACGAAATAGCCTCCCAAGGTGGTCCATTCCCTCGTCTTGCCCTCCCGGCGAAACGAGTCGGGAGCCCGCTTGCCCTTGGACGGCCCCCCCGAACTGTCTTCGCCGAGGACTTCCGTCGTCACCCCCTGGCGAATCTTGCTCTGAGCGTTGCCATCTTCCAACAAGGGCCGATCGGAGTGTGAGTGCATGTCGATAAAGCCGGGCGCCACGACCAGGCCCCGGGCGTCGATCGTTCGGCGCGCGGGGGCGTCAGCAGGGATCTGGCCCAGCGCGGCAATCTTCTCGCCCCGTACGGCGACGTCACCGTGGTACCAGGGGTTCCCTGTGCCATCGACGATCGTACCGCCGCGAATCAGGAGGTCGTACGGCTGAGCAATGGGCTCCTCCGCCTTGAGAGCCACGGCCAGCGCCACCACGGCCCAAGCGGTCGCCGGGATCGAGATAAACTGATGCTTACCATGGGGGTCGCCATTGTCGAAGTAGACCTGGATCGGTTTGACCCGGGTTTCCACCTTCCAAGAGCCGTCGTCGCACTGGGAATCGAGTAGGAACCGAAGCCCGCGCTGATAGGCCTCGGTGGCGACGTTGAGTCCGGCCTCCTCGAGACCGGCCAGGGTCTGGCCGGTGGCATAAGCATCGCTCGGCAGGTCATCTCGCGCGGGCCAGCCGCCGTCGGCTCGCTGCGAGTCCAACACCGCGCTCAGCGCCTGGTCGACCAACGAGCGATCGGCATTCACCCGGAGCAGTCCGCGCAGTCGAAGATTCCGATCCTCCTGGTTCTTGACATGAGTCTCGGACAACCACGTCTTTGCCTTCGCAATCGCGTCGGTAACCGAGTGATTCTGATCAAAATCGCCATAGCGACTGAGACCCTCGACCGCCAGCGCGGTGCAGGTAATCGCCGACTCTTCGAGCGGTGGTCTCCGCCCCGCCGTCCCCCAGTGCCCGTCCTGCTTCTGTGTCTTCAGCAGGTAGGCGACCATCCCCTCGGCGACTTCGTCACACGGCCAATCGGCCAGGGACAAGCCCCAGAGCGCGTAGCCCACCGTCATCGCGGCGCCACCAACCCCCTTGCCCTGCGTCATCTCCTGGAGCTTTTCGCGGAACGACTCGACGCTGAAATCGGCCTGTTCGTGGAGCAAGTCCTCTTCGATCGCCAGGCCGTGAGCTCGGGCTTTGACCATGGCCAGCATCGGCAAGGTCTGATGATGACACGAGAAACAGTCCCGATGGAGCGGATACCGGGTCGCCGCCTTTTGAACGATCTCCAAACCTCGCCGCACCGAGTCGCGAATCTTCTCGTGCGCGATCGGCGGATCGGCTTCGCCCGCAACCACCGAAGTCGTGAGGAACGTGAACAGGAGACACGCAAAGCGGACAGAATCGGCTGGGATCATTGGAATTCTCCGAGGAGGTTCCACCACCCTACTCGCCGATCGTAGACACAGGCAAGTGGCATGTCGACGCTTCGACGCAAGTTCATTCAGTCTACAGCGGTTTACCGTCGGATGGCGCTTGGCTTGTGATGCGATCAGCTCCCCTCTTGAATTCAATCAATTTTGCATATTGCCAAACGTATTGTCATGCGCCACTCGGAGTCAAATCGCAATTATAAACTTCTCTGAATGTCGATTAATCGTTACGAGGATCCTCCCTCCACCCCTCCCGCTCGAGTCAAACGCCGCGCAAGGGTCTTGTCAAGGAGGTCCGTCAATCAGGCCCATCCTCAGCCGTGTCCATGATCCGGACGAACGTCTGCCGACGACAGACGTAGACTCCGGGCAATCCGATCTCGTCAATCTCAAGATACCAAAGTTGGGCCATTCCCTTGCGACTCGGGATGACCCCAACTGGCCAGGCGGTGCCGACCTGGTTCCGCTCTCGATCGAGCACTTTCAGGAAGGGCGATTCACCAACCATGACGAGGCCGTCGGAGGGCCCGTCATCACTGAAGAACGGCCCTCTCGGAATCGGGAATCGTGATTCGGCGTCGGTCATGTCACGGTCCTGTCGTTCGCATCGACCTCTTGTCGTTCCACCTCGGCAGCGCCTTGTGGAGCGTTTCGTTCGCCAGGCTCAACACGCGGTCCACCGCTGGCGGGCGAGCAGCCACATCCAATCGTGGATGTTGTCCGGAACGCCGCTGTTGCGGGTCCTGGTTTGCTACTGCGACCAAAGGTAGTCGGCAAACGAATCAGTTGGCGACAGATCGTTGTGCTCGGATCGTGGGCAAACCAAAAACCGTTCGGTTGACTCACTCGACTCTTGACGGATCATCTCGATCGCGCCTTTCGAGGAAGGTCCCAAACGAAAGACGCTCTCGGTTTTGTGAAGGGTTGCGAGGACTCGCAGACCCAAAGCGTGAAACCGGCGAAGAACTTGATGAACCCGCCGACAAAGCTGGCCGCCCTGAAGCCAGGTGGAGCGTGACATGAACCTGTTCTCGACGACCCGCCAGGTTCGCCTTGGTCGTCAGCCTGGTTTTCCAATCGTCCAATATGTGCGAACTCTAAATCACATCAGACGCATGGGTTGCGTCCCTGGATTGGTCCGGGGCAACCATTCCTCGCCAAGGACGCAAGTCCCTGAAATCCAATAAAACTACATATCCTGTTCATTTTTGCAACCACCATCGCCGCGGCAGGACGGTTGGTCCGCCGCGGCGATGGAGGTTACAGGGTCTCGGATCAGTTCGAGAACTCCCCAGGACTTGCGTCCCGGGCGATGAACGGTCGCCCCTTCGGGGCTGGTCATCATGGCACCAGTGTGCTGGCGAGCGTTCCCATGGGCGGGTTGGCAACGCCATGTCGAGGCGACCGCGTGCTCAACCCATTGGTAAACCGCTGGAAGCTGACTTCAAATGAACTCGTTGATCAGATTCTCGAGCATCTCTTGCCGGCCGCTGGAATTCTTGTTCGCCTCTCCCTTGGGGAGGATGTAGGCTTCGAGCTCGGTCAACGTGGCGTTGCCGGACTCGATCCGGCGGCCCAACTCACTGTCCCAGCTCCGATAGCGTTCGGTGACGAACGCCGACAGTCGACCGTCGGCGATGATCGCGTGAGCGACCTTGAGGCCGCGCGCGAAGGCGTCCATTCCGCCGATGTGGGCGTGGAAAAGGTCGATCGGCTCAAAGCTCTCACGGCGAACCTTGGCGTCGAAGTTCACACCGCCGGTCGTGAACCCGCCCATCCCCAGGATGCAGAGCATGCACTGGGTCGTCAGGTAGATGCTGGTCGGGAACTGGTCGGTGTCCCAGCCCAGCAAGGGGTCGCCGGTGTTGGCGTCGATCGAGCCGAGGGCGCCCGCGCCGATGGCCGCCTCGAGCTCGTGCATCATCTCGTGACCGGCCAGGGTGGCGTGGTTGGACTCGAGGTTGAGCTTGAAGTGCGGCAGTAAGTCGTAGGTTCGCAGGAAGTTGAGACAGGCCGCGGTGTCGGAGTCGTACTGATGCTTGGTCGGCTCCTTCGGCTTGGGCTCGATGTAGAAGGTGCCGGTGAAACCGATCTGCTTCTTGTAGTCGACCGCCAGGTGGAGGAACCGGGCCAGGTGGTCGAGCTCCCGCTTCATGTCCGTGTTGAGGAGCGTCGAATAGCCCTCGCGCCCCCCCCAGAAGGTGTATCCACCACCGGCCAACTCGTGGGTGACCTCCATCGCCTTCTTGACCTGGGCCCCGGCGTACGCGAACGCATCGAGATTCGGACTCGTCGCCGCACCATGCATGTAGCGGGGGTTGCTGAACAGGTTGGCGGTCCCCCAGAGCAGCTTCACGCCCGTCCGAGCCTGTTCCTCTTTGAAAACCTTGACGATTTCATCAAGGTTGGCATGGCTCTCGCGAAGGGTTTTCCCCTCGGGGGCAACGTCGCGGTCGTGGAACGCGTAGAAGGGAGCGCCCAACTTCTCGAAGAACTCGAACGCCGCGCGGGCCTTGCGCTGGGCGTTGGGTACGGAGTTGCTGCCGTCGTCCCAGGGGCGAACCGCGGTCCCCGCACCAAACGGGTCGGAGAGCGGATTGCTGAAGGTATGCCAATAGACCACCGAGAAACGAAGGTGCTCCTTCAGCGTCTTGTCGCCGACGACCTCGTCCGGATTATAGTGCTTGAATTCCAAGGGGTTCCGAGAGGTCGGGCCCCCGTACACAATCTTGGGAACTTCCGGGAAGTACTCGGACATCGGCTGGTCTCACCCAACGTTTGGTGGTCTTGAGAGTGTCAACTGAGGGCAACAGGAT
Organism: Singulisphaera sp. GP187; assembly: GCF_900129635.1. Classification (GTDB taxonomy): domain Bacteria; phylum Planctomycetota; class Planctomycetia; order Isosphaerales; family Isosphaeraceae; genus Singulisphaera. The sequence goes on from NZ_FSRB01000001.1 coordinate 2,314,973, forward strand.
AATGTAGAGAGCCTGAGTGGCTCGAACAAGCCCCCGCCCCATTCGTTCTTCGGAACGAGCGAGGGGCTCACTCGTTCCGAAGGCACCCGATCGGGGAGAGGAGCAGCCTGACGATCGCCCGCAACTTGGTGAGTTGGGAGCGATCGACAACGGCGGAAGATCAGTTCGCCTCGCCTCGGACGGCGGACTTGGACCCGCGGAGATTTTCGAGGAGGTAGAGTCCGCTCTTGCCGGGACAGACCAGGTCGATATCGCCATCCTGGTCGATGTCGATGGCGGTCATTTGCAGACCCGTGCCCACCGTACCCGCGGGAAAATCTTTCAAGGCGTCCCGCTTGGGGCCTTCAGGTGCATTCTTGGCGGCTTCCCCCTGGAAGAGGACCTGCTTGACCCAGGTCTGCTTCTTGGGATCGAAATCGTACGAGGCCACGACGGAGCCATCGGTCGCGCCCGGCTCGATTTCATGGGCATAGACACGTTTGCCGGTGACGAGCTCGTCACGGCCGTCGCCGTTGAGGTCGGCCCAGAGGAGCGTGTGGACCGACGCGATCGACTTATCGATCGCGTGCTTCTCCCAAGTTCGCTCGCCGTTGGGGCCTTTGGCTTGCTTCATCCAGTAGAGACCGTAGTCATGACCCACGCCGTAGACCAGGTCTGAGAGCCCGTCGCCGTCGACGTCACGCGCAAAGATCTGGATCCCGGTGGCGCCCAGGTTCCATTCGGGATGCCAGGTCCAGGTCTCCGCCTTGGGGTCGGAAGGCCCTTCGAACCAGCCCTTGGGGGTGAGGAGATCGACCCGGCCGTCGCCGTTGACATCGCCCGAGCCGACGCCATGGCCCGCCGCCTCGGTCCCGAAGTCACGCTTCTTCCAGACCGGCTTCGCGGCGGCCTGCTCGAGCTCATACCAAACGACCCGGGTGGTCACGTTGGGCAAGACGTCGGGCTTGCCGTCGCCGTTCAGGTCAACCAGGACCGCCGCCTCGCTGGTGCCGGGCAGATCGATTTCGTGATAGGTCCAATCTTTCCCCTTGGCTCCCGGGTTCTCGACCCATCCGACGTTCTTGCCGAAGTAAGCACACGTCACGAAATCCATCTTCTTGTCACCGTTGACGTCGATCGGCAGCGTCGCGAATTCGTTATAATACGTCCCCTGGCGAGTGACCTCGCGAACCTTGGAAGGTGTCCAACTCGGCGCCTGATACCAGGTGTCTCCCGAGACGATGTCTAATTGCCCATCGCCATCGACGTCGAAGACCCCCGCTGACTCGAAGCCGCTCTTACCATTGACCGTATGCGTCTTGAACGTTGGCTCCTCAGCGATGGCGACGGCGCTCATCAGGGAAACGCACGCGATGAGGGCGGGAATAGAACGGGCCATGGGCATCAATCGCACTCCTCGTAGGATTCCAGTCAAGGGTCGAGACCTCGGAATCGACCTCGATCAATCGATCAATCAATCGTCGTCTTCGTCGTCGGACTCATCATCAGGGTCGTCGGGATGGACCTCAAAGCCCAACGCTTGGGCGGCCGCCTCGATCACGCGGGTGGCCGGTCCCGGATCGGGGTCGTTCAACTCGAAATTGATCGCCTCGACGCGCAGGCCGTCAAGGACGGCGTAGCCGCGCAACCGCAAGGAACCAATTTCCAGCCAGGAAACACCGGTCGATTCGCGCGAGACCTCGACACGACCCGCGAGGGTCGAGAGTTGAGCCACCCAGTCGTCAAGGGTTCTCGGCGGGGTCTGCCAGTCAGGAATGGCGAGCAACTCGATCATGTCCAGTCTCAATCCCATCGGGGAACGGCAAAAATTCATCGGCCGACGTCGGAGCAGCTTCGCCTTCGCACTCCGCGTTCGTAACAAAGATAGAAGCCAATCACAAGCGACGTCCCCCTGGGACCGATCGCTTTCGCCCATCCCTAGTCGGCACAATCCCGAGCGGGCTAGCCCACTCCGAAATGCCCGACGATCCGAACCGGACGCCGGTGCGGTCCGTGAGTTGATTTCTTCCGCGCTCGCTCTCGGCTAGACTCCGCTCATCGCTTCGCATTGGCGATCGCGCCGCCACCCTTCATTCGAAAGGAATTCCGATGCCTCGAGTCTTCCGCATCCGAATGATCCTGACCGTCCTCGGTGTGAGCCTGTCGTTGGCTCTGACCGCGGCTGCACCCGAGCCAACGTCGAGCGCCCTCGACCAAGACCCGCAAGGCTGGATCAACCTACTCGATGGCGCCGGGCCTGAACTCAAGGGCTGGACGCGCGGTTCCATTCCCCCCGGAGGCAAACTCGACGCCGAATCGCAGTGGAAGCTCGACCCGCTGACCGGCATCCTGACGTGCGAAGGCACGGGAGGACACGACTGGGTGCGCTGGGACCGGGAGTTGGGGGACTTTATCTACCACGTCGAGTGGCGGTTCACACCAGTGGTCACGGGCAAGAAGGCGTATAACTCGGGAATCTATGTGCGGAACTCGGCGGACGCCAAGGTCTGGCACCAGGCCCAGACGGGCGACGCCAAAGGGGGTTACATTTTCGGCGACACCATGGTCCACGGTAAAATCGAGCGGGTCAACCTTTCCAAGCAGGTGCGGGATGGCCGGGTGAAGCCGGCCGGAGAATGGAATACCTTTGAGATTACCTGCAAGGGAAAGGACATGAGCCTCTGGGTCAATGGCGCCGTGACTCTCGACTGGCACGATTGCGAAGTGCCCACGGGTTTCGTCGGCCTCGAAGCAGAGCGTTACCGCATCGAGTTCCGCCAGGTGAAGGCCAAACCACTCTGACCTGAAGTGAGTTGAGTCGAGCGCGTGGCAAGGTTCAGTACCGCGGGACATCCGGGTCGACGTCGACCGACCAGGCTTCGATCCCGCCTTCGAGGTTGACCAGTCCGGACAGCCCTTGATGCGCCAGCCAACCGGCGGCTTGCCTGGATCGCACCCCCAGGTGGCAGTAAACGACCAAGAGCCGCTCCCCTTGAGCCGTCTTGATCTCTTCGAGACGGGTGGGGAGTTCCCCCATCGGCACGTGCAGATCGTGAGCCGTCGCCGGAATTGAGATCGCGCAGAACGCCCGCTCGACCGGCTCCCGTACGTCCAGGAGCAAAAATGGCTCACCGCGATCGAACCGAATTTTAAGTTCCTCGGCCGCGATACGACCGATGTCAGACATGGGATTGGGCATGGGCCGTCCAGATCGTTTCGTGACGCCGGAATCCTCAAACGGCGCAGAGCTGGTCTCAGCGGACGCTGAGTGAAAAGACCGAACCGCTCGCGCTTCGGGCCGTGCATTGTATCCGAATCGGGCAGGAGCTTGAATCCCGGAGATCAACGGGCTTGGGAAGCGACTCGGGCCGCGACCGCGACCGGAAGACCAGATTTATTCAGCGTTGTTTCATGTTTCGTGATTTCAGCCATCGCATGACAATCACCGTAAATGCCCTGGTTCTCGGAGTGCTCGCGGACTACCGTTCCGGCCGAGTATCCACCTATCATCGAAATCGTTCGTTTGGTAGGGTTTGAATCGAGCGGAGAAGTCTGGCGACATCAGGAAACGACTTAACTGTACGGGGTAGACGATGGCACTGGAGATCGCACCAGGGAAGACGCGGATTGGCTGGATCGGGACCGGAGTGATGGGCTCGTCGATGTGCGGGCACCTTCTGGCCGCGGGTTACCCGACCACGGTTTACAACCGGAGCCGGTCGAAGTCGAAGCCGCTGGTGGACCGAGGCGCGATTGAGGCCGATTCGCCCAAGAAGGTCGCGGAGTCATCCGACGTCATCTTCACGATCGTCGGATTTCCCGCAGACGTCCGGGAGGTCACGCTGGGGGCGGAGGGGACCTTGGCCGGTTCTCGAGCGGGCACGGTGCTGGTCGACATGACGACGAGCGAGCCTGCTCTGGCGCGTGAGATTTTTGAAGCGGCCCAGGCCAACGGGGTCCACTCGGTCGACGCTCCCGTCTCAGGGGGAGACATCGGTGCGCGCGAGGCGCGGCTCTCGATCATGATCGGTGGCGAGAAAGCGGTGGTTGAGCGGCTCGACCCCTTGTTCCAGCTCATGGGAAAAACGATCGTTCACCAAGGGCCCGCGGGCGCTGGCCAGCATACCAAGATGGTCAACCAGATCCTGATCGCGACGAACATGATCGGGGTCTGCGAGGCCTTGCTCTACGGCTACAAGGCGGGGCTCGACCTGAACCAGGTCATGCAGAGTGTGGGCAGCGGCGCGGCCGGCTCGTGGAGCCTGAACAATCTCGGCCCGCGAATGATCGCGGGGAATTTCGAGCCGGGGTTCTTCGTCGAGCACTTCTTGAAGGACATGGGAATCGCGCTGGCCGAATCCCGTCGGATGAACCTGGCGCTCCCCGGCCTCGCCCTGGCCGAACAGCTCTACCGCGCCGTGGCGGCTCAAGGTTTGGGGCGAAAGGGAACTCATGCTCTTTTGCTGGCGCTGGCCCAGCTTTCTCACGTCGATTGGAAGTCGTCGTCGTCGTCGTGATGACGCGTTCCCTGGGTTGCGATCGACGCCGTTAACGGAGTGACGATTCCGTGAGCACTCCCGAACCCGGCGATTCGCCCCGACCGACCCCGCAACGCATCCTCTTGGTTGAGGACAATGACGCCGCGAGCAAAGGCCTGTCCAAGTTTCTGATCGCGATGGGCTACGAAGTTCACGTGGTCATCGACGGCACCTCGGCCCTGGAAGCGTTACGGACGAGTCCCCCGCCTGACTTTGTCCTCACCGATTTACGACTTCCCGACCTCGACGGTCGGGAGGTCGCCTTGAGGGCCCGCCAGCTCGTTCCAGCCCCCCGGATCGCGCTGATTACCGGATGGGATCTCGAACGTGACCTCCGAGACAAGGCGTCATGGGGAATTGATTGGGTCTTCACCAAGCCATTGGATGTCAACGAACTCCTCTTGAAACTGCGAGAAGTTCCTGAGTCCCCCGTGCCCCCCACCACGCGATCACAAGCACCGAGTTACGAAGGCGGCGAGGGAACACCTTGAGCCGCGCGGATGAGTCGGGTATGATGTCGAGCTTTGACGAACTATGAAAAATGTTCGGTCGAAAGTGGTCCGCCGAAGCCCCTGAGGAGAACGCATGGCCAGCCGCCGTCGAGGGAAGGGTCGCCGCAAAGTCGGACGGAAGAAGCGCCGCATGCGCAGCAGGATCCGGCACCGAAAGAAATAGGCCGATTCCGATCCACCCTGCATCCGTTTCTTTTTTTTCCGTTGCGGCGTGGACCGAAGAAGACGCCAAGAAAACAACCTCGCCCCGGCGGGCTTTCGAGCCTGGCGGGGTTTTTTCCGTTGGTGCTTCAGCGCCTGCCGGTATGCGATTTCGCGTTGGCGAATGCCAACACGGGTCGTACGATTGAGGAGAGCCAGTCTTGACCGCCCGTGAACCGGGTGAAGGAGCCGACCCATGGATACGCGCCCATCGCTCGACTTGTTGGAATCCACCCATTTTTTTCCGGGCGTCTACCGGATCAAGGCCATCGGAATCACCGATGAGAACTTCGAGGCCCGCGTCATCGAAGTCGTCGGCTTACAACTGGCAAGCCCGTCGGAAATCGATTACACGGTCCGGACGACGCCAGGGGGCCGACACATCGCGATTACGATCGACGCGACCGTGCAATCCGCGCAACAGGTGCGCGAGATCTACGCCTTACTTGGTGAACTCAAGGGATTAACGCTCCTCTTCTGATCGGATCCACCACGCCTCCGCCACGATTTTTCTCGGGGCGCCGACCTGGGTTGATCTGGTTGCAATCGCGCCCATCGAGTAGCCTGAGGAGCAGGCCCAAGGCCGCGAGTCAACCCACTGAAGGGACTCGCTCTCGTCACTCCAGAGCCACTTGAAACGATGACCGAGTCGTCCTCGCAGCCGGAGCGGATTGATCTGGCGCAGGCCGATGATCGGCGCGACGTTGTCCACCGCGCCGTGGCTTGCCTGGCCCAAGGGGGGCTCGTCGGCCTCTCGACCGAGACGGTCTACGGCGTGGCCGCCAGCGCCTTGCAACCCGATGCCGTGGCCCGACTCCGGCAAATCAAGGGGGGCGATGAGCCGGTCCCACTCACACTCCTGCTGAAAGGCCCCGTCGAAGTGGCCGACTGGGTTCCCGGCCTGAGCGCACTCGGCTGGCGACTCGCGCGCAGAGCATGGCCAGGGCCGGTCACCTTGATCTTTCCCAAGGCCGACTCGCGCGGACTGGCGTTGCGCCTTCCCGAAAGCGTCCGACCGCTGATCTTCCCCGATGGCGCGGTTGCACTCCGCTCGCCCGCCCACCCGTTGATTCGCGAAATCCTCCGGCTCCTCCCCGCGCCCCTGGTCATCTCCCGAGGTGTGGGACCCGGCGGCCGGGTCGCGACGACGGTCGAAGATCTCGACCCGATCAGCGGGCTCTCCCTGATCCTGGACGACGGCCCCACCCGACTGGGCAATGTCTCGACATCCGTCGTCGTGGAAGGGGATCGCTACCGAGTCGTCCGTCCCGGGGTTGTCGACGCATCGTACCTGACCCGCATGGCAGGGACGATCATCATGTTTATCTGCACAGGAAACACCTGCCGCAGCCCCATGGCCGAAGCGATCTGTAAGGCCCTATTGTCCCAGCGGCTCGGGTGTTCGATCGACGACCTTGAGGAGCGTGGTTTCGTCATCCTTTCCGCGGGGATCGCAACCTCGAACGGAATGCCGGCCGCCGCTCACGCCGTCGAAGTCGTCCGCGCCCGCGGCGGCTCGCTGCAACACCACGCCAGCCGCCAGCTCACCCCCGACATGATTCGCCACGCCGACTATCTGGTGACCATGACCAACGACCATCTCGAGGCCCTGCTCGACCAGGTCCCCGAGTGCGCACCGCATGCTCGCCTGCTTCATCCTCATGGTGACGACGTCGCCGATCCGGTCGGCGCCGATCGCGAAACCTATCAGCGCACCGCTCGCATGATCGAGGCCTACCTGGTCCAATTGCTCGACGACCTGGGCCTGTAAGCCAACGAACCACGCGTCTCCCCCTTGTCCCCCCCCTCCAAAACTCGGCCCAACAACCAGGGACCCGCGACGCGTTCGAGTCGTGCAATGAAGTTCCCCTTGCGCGAACTTCGCGTTGGAACAGGTTGATTTCCGTCAAAATCTCGTGGATAAAGTCTCACGCATCGTGTTCAATGACGTGAATGAACCGCTTGATTTGACGGCGATTAACGCCGATTCATGTCATTGCTTGCAGATCTGTAAACAGGGTTCCTGCGCGGGGAGCGTTTCGATGATGAAGCGACGATGGTTTGTCGGGATCGCGTGCCTGGAAATGGCCTGTCTCATCGCTCATCCCCCGGCCGTGCAAGGGCGGCGGCTCCGTCCTCGGAAGAGGTGGCGCTCGCGGCCGTCGACGCCAGCAAATCCGAGCGTTACGAAGACTTGGCCAAGACGATGCATCCCGAGGCCCTGAGGGAGTTTCGATCGACAATGTCGGTACTCCTCGATGCGGCGTCCAAGGCCAAGCAATCGTCGCAGGTCCTTGCGCTCTTCGAGGGCGTCAAAAGTGCTGATGACTTAAAGAAGCTCGATGACTTGGCGTTCTTTACGTCGTTCGTGCGACACGAGTTGAAAGTTAAGCCGGAGCTCAAGGAGGCCCTGGCCAAGATGACGGTGCAGACGCTTGGCCACGTCCCCGACGGAAAGGCGTTGCAACACGTCGTCTATCGAACGAACCTGCCATTCAGCGGCAAGAATATTGATACCGTGAAAGTGATTAGCCTCCGAAAGAATGGGGAAACCTGGGGCATGCTCCTCAGTGGGACTGTCGAGGCGACGATTGAGTCATTGAAACTGCGAGTGAAGGGGAAATCCGAATTTCCTCAATTCAACTACGCCGCGAGCAAGGTCGAGCCGTTGGGACAACTCCCCGAGGGCGAGCAAAAAGCCCACGTGGTCTACCGGCTGACCACGCCGCTCGGGAATTCCAAGGTGACAAAGATCGAGGTGCTCAGTCTGGACGAAACCGATCCAGGCTGGAGCGTGCTGAAGACCGGCAAGACGGACAATCTCACCACCCTGATCGAGCAGAGCATCGGAATCCGAAAGGTCGCGCAGCCTGACCTGCAAAAGGGGCCATCGGCGATGGTACTCGCCACCTCCGACTTTCCCGACCCGGCGTCGCTCCCTCGGACCAACCCGAAAATCTTGGGGCGGTCCGCCTCGAAACGGTCGAAGACGGGCTATTCTCGCGATGAGGTGGACGACCTCCCCACGTCGTTCTTCGGCGGTGATCGCGACCGGTTTCACGACGTGGCTTCAAAAGGCGGCGTCCTGGTCGGGGTTCGCGTGAGCTATGTGACGAAGTTCGGTGGTCGCAAGATCAGCTCGGTGCAGCCGATCTACCGGTCGGGCGAGGTCCTTCGCGAGGGTGGAGTGTACGGGCAAGTGCTCAGCCCATTGACGACCGCCATCGCCAAGCCGGGCTACGGGGTCGGAGCCTTGAAGACGCACACCGGGCTCACGGTCGATGGCTTCGGGATGGTCTTCATGAAGATCGATGATAACCACCTCAACCCGAGTGATACATACAACTCACCGTGGCTGGGTGATCGAAATGGGGGGAGTCCGAAAGACGTGGAGAGCGACGGCAGCATTCCCGTCGGGCTGCAAGGGCGCGCGGGGAAAGAGGTCAATGCGCTGGGGCTAATCCTTTTGAAGTAGTCCTGGTCGTGCCGGACAAGCCGCTGCTCCCCATCGAACCGGGTGGGGAGCAACCCAAGAGAGAATCTCCCGCCCATCGTTTTGTACCCCCCTTCGGCCGGTCAGCCTACCTCGAGCTCGGAGAGGCGTGTCTTTGTCACCCGCACTCAAATGGTTCGAGTCGTTTCAGAATCATCGCTTGCGTTGGGCGAGTCGGCGACGGAGACTGACAGGAGGGCGAAGTCATCGAATCGAAGAACGTGAATCCGCTGTTTGAGAAATCCATGGCTTTTGCAAACCGAAAAGGCGAATTCTTCCGACACTCGAACTGAATCGGTCACCTAAAACGGGACTGTGGTGATCGGACTCGATCCGCTTTTCGTCAAAGAGGCCCTCATGCGCCGATGACCAACCCATCGGAGAATCGTCCGTGCCCAATATCCGCGTCGTCCTTGCCGATGACCACAATCTCCTCCGGGCCGGCATCCGCGCCCTCCTTGAGGATCAGCAGGGAATCGAGGTCATCGCCGAGGCCGCCGATGGCCGCGCGGCGCTCGAACTGGTTGAGACGCTCCGTCCCGACATCGTCCTGATGGACATCGCCATGCCGGGATTAAGTGGGTTGGACGTGGCGGCGCGGCTCCAGCACGAGCAGTCCGAGGTCAAAGTGATCATTCTCACGATGCACAATGACGAGGCTTATGTCCGTCGCGCCATCCTGGCAGGTGCGTCGGGTTACTTATTGAAAGACTCGGACACCGAGGAACTCGGGCTGGCGTTGCGCGCCGTGGCGCGGGGAGAGACCTATCTAAGCCCGGCCGTCTCCAAACATCTCGTGGCCGACTATCGCAGGCAGGCCGCCACGGAAACGGGGCTCGCCGGTGGTCTCACCCAGCGGCAACTCGAAGTGCTCCGTCAAGTCGCCGAGGGAAAGACCACCAAGGCGATTGCCCAAAATCTGGGCCTCAGCATCAAGACCGTCGAGTCGCATCGCACCTTGCTGATGGAACGGTTGGGCATTCACGACGTCGCCGGCTTAGTCCGTTACGCCATCCGGGTGGGGCTCATCACATCCGACGAATAGAAGCGTGCGTCACACCGCACCGCCGCCGAGACAGAGGCCAAGAGACCGTTGCGTCTCGTTGACCTCCCGCTCGGCGGGTTTCGCCAACTTCGTCGGAAACCGGCCTTACTCCGAGCCGCAAGGCTGCCCGCCAAAGGCAGCGGCCATCCGCGCCTGCATCTGCTCGGGCGTAAGGTCCTCGAGGTGCTCGGCAATGGACCAATTGTGTCCGAACGGGTCCACGAGCGTGCCGTAGCGGTCGCCCCAGAACATGTCGGCCAATGGCATCCGCACGGTCGCGCCCGCGGCGACGGCCCGGTCAAACGCGGCGTTGGCGTCGGTCACGTAGAGGTGGATCGTCACGGGCGAACTCCCGTTCGGTCCCGTCGCTCCATGTTCGGGGAACTCGTCCGCCAGGAACAGCCGCGAGTCGCCAATCTTGAGCTCGGCATGCCCAAGCTTCACCTGCCCGTCCGGCCCGGGAAAGGGCATCCGGCCCAACTCCTCCGCGCCGAAGGCCTTCTTATAAAACTCGATCGCCTCGGATGCACCTTTGACCACCAAGTGCGGAGTGATTGCGTGATGACCGGCAGGAATTGGATGAGCCATGGTTCCCTCAAGATTGAAGGCTTCAGATCCCAACCTTTCCTGTTCACACGAACAGGTTTTGGGTCGGATTCGTGTTTACAAACATGGAATCGGAATCCTGTCAACGTCTGTACAGTTATTTCGAAAAAAAACGCATTATCCGCATGACGGCATGCAGATATGGCCCCCAGCAAAGCCGTGCCTCCACGGATTTCCAGTGAACAAACGACCAGAAGCAACCTCAGCCCAATAAAAAACCCCTGGTTTCCCAGGGGTTTTTTGTCAGTACACCCGGTAGGACTCGAACCTACAACCTTCGGTTCCGAAGACCGACATACCAGCAAATCCCCATGTCTTCGTGTCACTCCAACTGGCGAATTGTCAAAGGGTTGCGGCGAATTGAGGTTGCGACTAACGTCAAATAATACCACTGATTTAGCCCAGAATCAAGACGTAGAACGACAGTTAGAACGACTCTCGCAAGCGACCGCTTATAGAACATCTGAACTTGAAAACGCGGCTTCCCCCGCCTGCCGACGCGCTTCCGCCCTCCTCTGACGTCGCGTTGCGTTGCCCCTCACCGCGGCTTCACTTCGCTGTGCGGGAGTGAGAAGCTTTTTCTTCTTCGCCTTAGGAGGGGGTTTGATCCGCTTGTCTTTCACGACGGTCCGGCCGAACAGGAGCAACGGCTTGGCGTCCTCTCCGAGGATGAGCACGTCGAGCGGCCCCAGGTCCCGGGACGGCAACTCCTCCATCCAAGGCCAACGCATCTCGTGGCGGTGCCTCGGTACTCGAACGAACCTAGGGGCATTCCAGGGTTGCGACCAGCGCGGCACCTCGTTGGGCCCATGCTCGATGATGACGACCTCGAGCACCGTCGCACCCCATGGGGTCAACGTCCACACACAATCGGCGGATGCTCCCCAGGGTTCCACCAGGCCGAGGACTTGCAAGCCGGCCAATGTCTCGAGCGCATGCCCGGCCGCCACAAGGTCGGCAATCGGGGACCATGCCAGGGGAGCGGCAATGATCGCTTCGAGCGCGGCGAGTTCGGGGTCTGTCACGCCTTGGCCTCCCGCTCGATGCCCTTGGCCACCAGGTCCATGATCGTCGCCACGGCCTCGGGCGCCTTGGCCCTGAACGCGTTCTCCATGAAGTGCCGGCCCTCCATGTTCTTCGTCCCGAACTCCTGGAAGCCCCCGTAGAATGTCGCCCCCTTGAAGTTGTGGTCGCCGATCCGGACCTCGAGCGAGATCACCCCGCGCTTCCGTTTCGTCGCGGCCCTGATCTTGATCGCGGCCGCCATCAGGCCCGTCTTGCGCGGAGCGGCCGTCTTGGCCGCGTCCCTGATCGGCACCAACCCTTTGCGAAGCGCCTGGCGGATCACCTTCTTGGCGAGCTTCGGCTCAAGCTCCCGGAAGGCCCGTTGGATCTCCTTCACACCGGAGACCTTGAACCTGATCGTGTTCTTGCCCATGCAATTCAAGCCTCTCGCGCACCGGCTTACTCGCCCTTGCCTATTCTATCAGGGTAGAATGGCAATGTGTTCAGTCGTACCATTTGCTCCCGACTTGGGATGAACCCATGACAGCGCAGACCGAGGAAACTCCCGAAGACGAACAGACTGCCGCCGGTTTCATGTCCCTGATCGCCCACGACTGCGACGCGCCCGAGGCCGAGAAGGACACCATCGAGTTCGAGGACATGATCGGTGGCATCCGGACGATCGGCCGGGCCGCCCACGTCGAGGATGGCGAGTTGATGGGGCCGACGATTGAGTTGGTGGGCCGTCTGGCCTATGCCGCGGGGAAGGCGATCGAGGGGAGCGACCATGCCTAAGCGCATCCCCACGTTCCGCCCGGCTTGGATGCCGAAGCCCGAGGTCAAGAAGAAGGAGGATCAGGCCCGGTATGACCGACGGCCCGAACGTCGGGAGGACAATGCGTTCTACACGGGCTCGCCCTGGCGGAAGCTCAAGACATCAAAGCTCAGGCAGGATCCGCTCTGCCAGCGCTGCAGCACGCCCGCCCGCCCGGTTGCCGCGACCATCGTCCACCACATCAAGGAACGGAAAGACTTCCCGGACCTCGAGCTCGATTGGGATAACCTCGAGAGCGTCTGTGCGTCCTGCCATGGCACCCACCACGGGTACGGGAACAAGGGACGAGCCGAGCGAGCGAGCGCGTCTGACGGCACCTCCTGACCCACCCTCGCCCTCCTGACCCCCAGGGGGGGAGGTCATTTGCTACCACCTCGAACCATCCCACCGACGCGGGCAGCGCGCACGTTTTTTGACGAAATTCGGGACCTTTTTCCTGGCGCTCTGATGCGATTGATGCGTCGGTGATTTTGAGCAATCAAAAATAATTCTTTGATTGGACAAAATTAACCTTTTCGAACCGAGTTGCCACGCGTACACTTGGATAGTCAGGGGTGGCCTGTGATGACCTCCCCATCGTTTGATCCAAAACGCGGATGGCCTATCCCATGACGCCTCGACTGTTCACTTACTCGCGGCCCGATCAGTCAGAAGAGCGCTCGCTCCCGCACCACGAGCCTTCTCAACGCGGGAAATACTCCCTCGCGAGGGCGCTTCGCGAGGCGAGGGACCACACCAACGGGGTCATCACGGGCCTCGAGCGCGAGGTCTCCGACGAGATTGCGCGGCGGACCGGTAGGAATGTTCGGGGCTTCCTTGTGCCCTGGGACGTGGAAGTCCGGGCCCTGTCGACGACCACAGGCGCCGGGGGAATCCCGACGATCCTCTCCGGGGCGATGATTGACGTGCTCCGGGCCAAGATGATTTGCGGGATGCTCGGCGCCCAGGTTCTCCCCGATCTGACCGGTGGCCGTTTCTCCATCCCCAAGAAGACGGCAACCGTCTCCCTCGGCTGGATGGGCGAAGGCGGGGACGCTCCCGCCGACGAGCCCGTGGTTGACGCGCAGGTCCTCTTCACCCCGCGCACGACCGGCGCCTACGTCGACGTGACGCGCAAGGCGATCGACTCCATTCCCAACGTCGATGAGGTCATCATCGGGGACCTGCTCGGGGCGATCGCCAACGAGGTTGACCGAGGGGCGCTGAACGGCCTCGGGAATAACAACCAACCCCTCGGCCTGGCTCAGAATCCTGGCGTGGCCGAGGTCTCATTCGGCGCGAACGGGGGGGCTCCGACCCTGGCTCTACTCGCCGCGATGGAGCAAACCGTAGGCAACGCGAATGCCGACCTCGGCAAGCTCGCGTTCGCGACGACTCCCAACGGTCGGGCCAAGCTTCGCCAGACTGAGAAGGTGGCGACGTCCGGGAAAATGCTCTGGACCGACTCCAACACCGTCCTCGGCTATCCGGCCGTGGCGTCGAACCAACTCCCCAGCAACTTGACCCACGGATCCGGGACCGGCCTTTCCCCCATCGTCTTCGGCAACTGGGCCGACCTGGTTATCGGCCTCTGGGGACCGGTCGACATCCTCGTGAACCCCTACATGTTCTCGACCTCCGGCTTCACCCGGTACCGGGGACTGCAAGACGTCGACGTCATGCTTCGTCACAACGAGTCGTTCGCCATGGCTCCGGACATGGTCACGACCTGACCGCACTCGATCGCCCACGACTGATCGAATCCTTTTCCCCAACCCCGAGAGGGTGAGTCATGCAGACGGTTCTAGTGAAGCTGACCAGGGACCATGTGCTGGTTGGCAGCCATGTCCACGTTGCAGGCGATGTCGTCGACGTCCCCCTGGAGATGGCGATCCGGTTCGTCGAGTCGACCGCTGGCGAGTTCGTTGACGCGCGGCTGTCACAGGCCCTGGGTGTCCACAAGGATCTCCCGTGGGACAAGAAGGCCGAAGCCGTGGCGGCTCTGGTCGACATGCTCGGCCCGGCCGCCAACTGATCGGGAGGTGAGACCGTGTCGAAGCTACGACTGATCCTGAAAGAAAACCCCCTGGGACTGGTCTTCAACGGCCGGCTCGGCAAGCACGGGGATGTCGTCAACGTTGAGCCGGAGCTCGCCGCGGAACTGCTCGAGGCCAAGGCCGCGGTGTTGATGACCCGAGTGAAGATCACCCGGGCCAACGTTCTTGTCGGCAACCGGGTCTGCGCAGCCGGCGACCTGGTGGACATCACAGACGAGCTCGCCAAGCGGCTCATTGAGGGCAAGGTGGCGACCGTCGCCCCGGTCAAGATCACGGCCAAGGCTGTCACTGTCGATGGCCGGAGCTATGCCGCCGGCAAGGTGGTCGAAACCACGGCCGATCAAACCCGCGTTCTGATCACGGGCGGACTCGCGGAATACGCGGGCGAGGCGGTTTGGTCCAGCAACCAGTGAGGTCATCAAGTCATGACGAAGGTCAAGTTTCTCAAAGATGTGACCATCAGAGGCCAGAGCTACAAGCCAGGCCAGGCCGCCGACATTGACGACGATCATGCCGCCAAGCTTTCCCGATCGGGCGGCATCGAGCCTCTTCCCGGGTTGACCGGGAGCCGAGCCAATCCGGCCATGAGGCAGGTTCGCTTCCTCAGACCAACCAAGGTCGACGGTCGGAACCATGGCGCCGGCGCGTACGTCGAGCTCGAGGAGCGCAAGGCCGAAGCGCTCCGGGCCGCAGACGTCGTCGTGTTCCCTGGCGAGTCGGGTTGGACCGGCGACACAACTCGCCGGAACGGCCCCGGCCGGCGCGAAAACGCATCCATCAATGGCAAGGGGTAAGTCGATGACATCGCCCGAGGTTGAACCCCAGAGATCGCCCTACGCGACCGTCCTGGAGGCCGCCGGTTACACCCGGGTCTCGACCCGGACAATCCGCCGGGCGATCACCTCGGGACGTCTGACGGCCCACCGCGTAGGAGTCCGAGTCCTGATCCGCTACGCGGACCTCGACACGTTCGTAACCGCCGGGGGAGAGTCACCCCCGGCATCCACCATTCTTCCTGCTCAGGAGTGACCATGTCTCTGACCCGTGAACAGTTCCTTGCCGCCGAGTTGCCCCGCAAGAAGGTCACCCTCCCCGATGGTGGCGAAGTCTACGTCCGGACCCTCACCGCGGCCCAGCGCGAGGAGTGGGAAGCCTGCTTGAGCGACACCGAGGGAGCGCGGGCGAAGGGGCTGATTCGGGCCTCGCTTGTCGCCCTGACCGTGTGCGATGAGCACGGGGCCACGCTCTTCACCAAGGCCGACGTTCCTGCCCTCGCCGAGAAGTCGGCCCCGGTCATCATCCGACTCTTCGAGGAGGCGAGTGAGTTCAACAGCGTCACCAAGGCCGACGTTAACGAGCTGGAAAAAAACTGAGGTGCCAGCCCCTCCGTCTCTTCAGCTTCCGGCTGGCGCGGGAGCTGAAGATGACTCGTCGCGAGCTGATGGCTCGCCTGGGTAACGACGAGTTCAAGGAGTGGCTGGCAGTCGAGCGAATCTACCCGTTCGAGGATGGTTACTGGCAGGCCGCACAGATCGCCTTCACCACGGCTCGAGCGGCGGGCGCGAAGGGGGTCAAGTTCGAGCACTTCCTTCCCCAGAAGGCGAAGGCCGAGAGCAGGCCGGCAACTGGAATCAGGGTGGGCGCCGGGGTGTTGGACCGGATCAGGCGAGCGAAGAGTAAGCATGCGGAGGCTTGAGCATGGCTTTGATCGGGAATATCGCCATCGGGGCGAGCGTCAACACAAAGGGGCTCGCCAAGGACCTGGCCACGGCGGACAAGGCACTCTCTCAGTTCGGAGCGTCCGCCGCCAGTCTTGGCGCGAGCCTGACGAAATCCTTCGCCGCCCTCAGCGTGGGGGCCGCCGCCTTTGACGCGCTCAAGTCTTCCATCGGGACGGCCGTGGACCTTGAGAAAGCAATCACGGGGTTGAGCAAGGCCAGCGACCTCGAGGGGGCTGGCCTTGAGTCCATGAAGGGGCAACTCTTCGGGCTCTCCACAGAGCTCAAAGGCGTCCCCTTGGATGACATCCTCGCGATCGCTACGAACCTCTCCAAGATGGGGACCGCGAACGATTCGCTTGTCGAGCAAACCCGCGGCATCGCGATGCTCTCGACCGCCATTGATGATATCCCAGTCGAGCTCATGACCGACCAGATCGGCAAGCTGAACTCCGTCTTCAAGCTTGGCGACAAGGGTGCGCTTCAGATGGGTTCGGCCTTGGACAAGATTGCGGACAGCGGCTTATCCAGCGCGTCCGGGATCCTCGACGTCACGGCCCGGATCGGTGGCACCGCGAACGCCATGAAGCTCGGGGCCGGCGAGACGATGTCGATGGCGGCCGCGCTCCTTGACACCGGGACCTCGGCAGAGCAGGCCGGATCCGCGATCAACAACATGCTCATGAATATGGTCGCCGTGGAGAACCGCAAGGACTTCGCCAAGACGGCCGGCATGAGCGTCCAGGAGTTCGGCGACCTGGTGGCCAACAAGCCGATGAAGGCCGTGGAATCCTTCCTTGTTGGCCTCGGGAAACTGGACGCGGCGGGGCAACTGGCGGCCCTCTCCAGCGCGGGGATCACGGCGCAGGAACGACAGGCCGCGATGCAGAAGCTGGCCCAACAGACGGGTAAGCTCGGCGAGTATGTAGGCATGGCGGCCAAGCAATTTCAGACGCTGGATCAGATTCAGCAGAGCTACAATAAGACGGCCCAGCAGACTGACGCCGCATGGGTCACGTTCAACAACCGAATCAGCATCGTCAGCAACACGCTCGGGTCCGTGTTTCTCCCGGCGATCAACTCGGCCCTCGGCACGCTCGGCGCCGACATCGACGCGGCCAACAAGTCCGCAAAATCCCTGATCGATACCGTCGGCTCGATCCCGTCGGGCAAGTCGTCCAAGGGCATGGGCGTTGGCGAAATCCTCAGCAAGGCCGCGCCTTGGATGGGACCGGCTGGCGTGATCCCTGGGGCGATCGGCCACTTCATGGGGGGCGATGTTCCTGGGAAGAAAGCTGCTCCGGATGCGGTCAAAGGAGCTATCCCCAATGCCCCGCCCGGTGGCAAGAAGCCACCGCCGATGCTGCCGCCAGGTGGTGACCTCGCATCCGAAGTCGAGAGCGTTGCGGCCAAGGTCGCGAAGGAGATCGGCTCACTGGAGAAGGAACTCCAACTCCAGATCGCCACGTTCGGGAAGTCCTCGACAGAGGTGGACCTCTACAAGCTCTCCCTCGACGGGGCAACCGCCGCCCAGATCCAGACCGCCCGAACCCTCACGACCCAGCTTGAGGCGATGGAGCGTCAGAAGAAGGTGATTGATGACCAGGTCGAGGCCCAGAAGCGTTTGAAGGAAGAGGGCAAGAGTCTCTATGAGGAAACCCGAACCCCGCTCGAGAAATACGCGGCCGAGGTCCAACGGCTCCAGGGTCTCCTCTCGGCTGGGGCGATCACTGGGGACACCTTCGACCGGGCAAAGCTTGCCGCGGGCGACCTGCTGAACGAGGACAAGGGCAAGGGGAAGGACGACGGGCCGACGCACGCCGCCGCCCTTCAGGCCGGATCGGCGGAAGCCTACTCGGCTCAACTCAAGTTCGGCGCCCAGGGCGGTGGCTCGAGGGACGAGCCGATCAAGGATGTGGCCAAGGAAACGACCAAGCAGACCGAGCTGCTACGGCAGTTGTTGCAGGAGACGAAACAGCAGAAGCGGCCAAACGCCGGGCCCGTCGAGCTCTTCAACCTCTGACCCCGGGGGGAGGGTGATTTGCTACAGGGTACGCGGATCCCACCGCAGCGTGCCCTTTGCACGTTTTTGCACCACTTTTTTAGGGGGTATTGCCCCCCCCGGAGAGAAATCTCATCTTGGCCGCTCGCCAAGCACCCCTTGTCCGATGGATCAGAACGCCAGCGAGGTAGCTGGCGAGGAGAAGGAATGATCCTGAGAGCAGAGTGGCAAGAAAGCCGCCGAAACCGGACTTGGGGTCGTCAAGGGCCCAACTGACGAAGACAAGGCTCGCCAAGCCCAAGATAACCTGCAGCATGGGGAATGCTTGGCTGGCGGCGACAGCGCCGCCACCGCTGATGAGCTTGAATCGCCGGTCGCTTGATTTCAAACCTATCATCCCGCCAAGGAGCCAGACTATTGCGATCGCCAGCGCCATGCCAAGATCCTGGCCTTCCCCATTCACTTTACGCTCGCTGAATATGAGGTTGGCGAACGTCATTGGGATAACAAGATTGGCTGCGAAGACAGCCGTCCAGGCGAGGAGCCAGAGCAAGCCTCCACGCGGCTCCTGTGGCTTGCGGTTCGCTTGAGCTGGAGGTTTGGCATTCATGTGTACCTGGGCCTCCCATAGGCGATCGCACGCATAAAAGGCCTGCCAACTTTTTCGAACCGTCTAAAAACGTGAAATTGGCCAGCTGCGGTGGGACGGGTGAGGGTGGTAGCAAATGACCTCCCCCCCTGGGGTTATCGCAAATCCCGTAAGGCTTTGCCGATAGCATCGCCAACAGCGACATTCTCCCCATTCAGATCTGCGATGACTTTGAGTATAGCCGCTTGCTCGATTCCCTCCATCAGGTCTGAGGCGACGGATTTCTGTGCAGCGCACGCTAGACTAAGGAATAGGCCGGGAATAACTTCCGTGGTTGGCATCGGTTAGGATGTCAGACCAGATGTTTGGAGGGAGTATACGGGAGGGTCACATGGAAGCCTACACACCGACAGTCCAACGGATGATGAAACGGCTTTTCGGCTCGTTGAAAGAGAACGACCGGCGGCGGTATGCGGCGATTGAGGCCGCGAAGTTGGGGCACGGCGGGGTCGAGTACATCGCGGGTGTCCTGGAGTGTGACCCGAAGACGATCCGGTTGGGCCTCGGGGAATTGGAAGGCGAGGACGACCTGGACACGGGCCGCACTCGCAAAAAAGGGGCGGCCGGAAACGGTTGATCGAGGTGGACTCGGCCATCGAAGCGAACTTTCACAAGGTCCTTGAGGACCACACCGCGGGCGACCCGATGCGACTCGAAGTGAAATGGACCAACTTGTCACGGCGCCAGATCGCCAAGCGGATGGAGGAATTGGGGACACGCGTCAGTCGCGACATCGTCTCGAAGTTGCTCCGGAAGCATGGTTACCGCAGGCGGAAGGCGGTGAAGAAGAAGACGATGGGGCCGCGCCACCCGGATCGCAACGCCCAGTTCGAGAATATCTCCCGTCTCAAGAAGAGGTACTTGAAGGCCGGCTTGCCGGTAATCAGCATCGACACGAAGAAGAAGGAATTGCTGGGCGATTTCCAACGCGACGGGGTGATCGATACTCAAGAAACGATCGTGGTCAACGACCATGACTTCGGGAGCATGGGCTCGGGTACTGTGATCCCGCACGGGATCTACGACGTGGGGCGGAACCTTGGATTCGTCCACCTCAACACCAGCCACGACACCAGCGAACTGGCCTGTGACAGCATCGCGGCTTGGTGGGAATCTGACGGTCGGTCGGCCTATCCCGGGGCAAAGAAACTGCTGGTGCTGTGCGACGGCGGAGGTAGCAATAGTGCGTCGAGATATGTATTCAAGGAGCAACTTCAGAAGTTGGCGAATCGGCTGGGCATCGAGATCCGAATCGCCCATTACCCGCCGTACTGCTCGAAGTACAACCCGATCGAGCACCGCCTCTTCCCGCACGTGACGCGGGCCTGCCGCGGGGTGATCTTTCGAACGTTGGAGACGGTCCAGTACTACATCTCCAAGACCGAGACTGCCACGGGCTTGAAGGTGGCAGTGCGAATCCTTGAGAAGGTGTATCAGACCGGCATGAAGTGCGCCGAGGGATTCAAGGAGGGCATGAAAATTGTCTTCGACAAAGTCCTGCCCAAATGGAACTACCGGGCTCTCCCCAAACCAGCATGAAAACGGGAAGTTATTCCCGGCCTATTCCTAAACAATTTTTTGGCAGCTTGGCGGACAGCTGGACTCTCTACTAAGAGCATAAGACCAGTCATTTTTAAAATCGATAATTCAAATTCATGAATGGATTTAGTTAGGTCGCCTTCGTTCTTCTGTTGGGCCTTATAATCAATAGCAATAAAATGCAGAATACTGATTGCTTGGACGAGATTTTGAACGGCCTGTTGAAGTTCGAGTAGCGTCTTCATTTGAAACTCAGCCCATCGCTGCTCACGACGCTCTTCAATCTCTTTAGCCTTGAGACCGTGTTGGCTCTTCCACGAAATTTGTTGGCCCACTATCAGGAAGCCGCCGCCAACCAGAGCACCGCAAAGAGTGCCGAAAAACTGGATCCAAGGATTCGACGCCGTAGACCCAGCTTGTGCTCCCCCGGTCAAGGTTGGACCGTGGAGCCAATCCAAGAACGCCGCGGAGAGGAAGCCGCTTACGAAGCACGCGAGGGCACCGGCGGCCCAGTACCTGACATAGCGAGTTACCATAGCGAGGGGCATCCATCGGGGATTATTCGAACGGGATCCGGAGTAGGGGAGTGGTCGTCATTCGCTCCCGGCCCTTCTTGGATACGCCGCTTTGGGGCTGCGCGAGGGTCCCAGCAAATCCCCTCCCCCCTGGGGGGTAAACCCGCGGATACCCTTTGGTGCGTCCCGGTGGTGCTCTCTCAGGCACGCAGCACAATCGACAACGTCAGCGGAATCACTGGGCCGGCCGGTAGCCAAAGTCGTCCCCGTCAATCAGCCCGGCGTCCCGGAGCGAGACTTGCCGGCGAGTAAGCGCCAGTGCCGCCGTCTCGGCGGCCGGTCGATACTCAACCCTCGCCGCGCTGAGGTACGCGTTCAAGTCGTCGCGGTGCACGAACAGCTTGCGGCGGATCCGGCGAGCCGCGAGCTTGCCGGCATGGATCTCCCGATAGACCGTGGCCGAACTACACCGTAGCTCGTGGGCCGTCTCGGGGAGGGTCAGCAGGATGGCATCGACCGGCGCACGCGTGGTGTTCATCGAGCCTCCGTAGGGAAGGTTTTGGCGGCATGTGGACCAAGTTTTAGGGAATCCGAAAGGGCGGGTTACTTCGATGACCTTTTCTTTTGATCGCCAGGTCCTCGACCCTTTTCGAATACGACCGCATAGATCATCGGCCCTCCGACATTACACTCCATACCATCATGCTCGGTAATGATTATATCGCTCTTGACTAAAATGATGCAGCCAAACGTCGGTGTAAATGTAAGACCTTGTGGGATCAATCGATTGATAATGGCTGGCATGCTGCCCGGAGGTGGGGAGTACAGCTCAAAATCGCCCTCGATCGGATATTCTGCTCCTGGTTTAGCCTGTGACTCTGGGATGAGCTGGTCCCTTTTGCAAACCACGGAACCCTCAGGGACCTCGTCAATTCCGATTAGGAAGAAATGCTCGAACTTAAAAACGCATCCAGGCTTGTATCTCTCCTCTTGCGAAATTTCCGAAGGTGACTCGATTTCCGCTGGCCGGCTTGAATGGGCTTTGGCCGCTGCCTGGATTGAGTTTGAGGGACCAACGGGTTGTGGTGCGGCAGGAGAGGTGGCGAGACGTCGAAGGGCTTCGTTCAGGCTGAGCTTTAATGCCCGGAAGAGGGTAATGACGGCTTCTTCGTCAGAGGATAGGCCTGAGTCGTTGGTTTGATTCTCGACCTCGTCTTTGACGAGGTAGTCAACCGAGACACCGAGGACGCGAGCCATGCTCACGACCTGAGTAAGGCTCGGTCTGCTGTTGCCCGATTTCCATTCAGAGAAGCGGGAGGGGTGGACTTGGATTTGGCGAGACAACTCCGACTGATTGACACCTTTCTCACGCGTCAGCTTCATCACCTTTTCAATCAGCTTATCAGCTTCCATACAATTCACCCCTCGACGTGCCGCCAATTTTCGGAATCCGCAATTCTTTTTCGTTCCGCGTATTGACTTATTGTGGATTCCGCAATATTCTTCTGGAGTGCTTTACAAATTATACACCATTTCAGCAAAAGGAACACTGCCATCGTCCCTATCACGACGATCGCCAATCGAATGAATGAGCAGTCGGCCTTTGCCAAGGGCGCCGCATGGGCCCTCGGGCTCGAGTTGCATTGGATCGGCCCCTCCCTCTGTCTCTCCGAGGAGGATGCCGAAAAGCTTGTCAGGATGACTGGGAATCGGGAAATCCCGCACCGCAAGGAACGCGCAAAGGCCACCGCGTAACAACCCCGCCTTTATCCCGACAAGACGAGTCAGCCAGCGGCGTTCGCTGGCCCCGACGAAGGTACGTACCCAGGAAACCAACAATGGCGACCGCGACGAAGACTGCCCGAAGCCTCAAGGTCCTCTGCCCGTTCTGCCTAGCGGGGGAGTCGATCACCCTCGACCTGAACGACCTCAGAGCCTGCGTGTGCTCGAACTGCTCAGAGGAGTTCAGCCCGCAAGACGCCTTGGCCAAGGCGAACGAGCTGGTAGCGAAGTGGTCCCAGGTCGTGGCCTGGATCGAATCAGCCCCGGCGGGGTCGTGATCCCCACCCGCGCAAGAGAGAGGGCCTCCGCGACTGCAATCGCGTTGGCCCTGGTGTCTGCCCAGTCCCATGGTCTACCAACCGTTAGGAGTTCGAGCGACATGAGCATTGTAGCCCAGCAACCGCCGTTGTCCAGGAAAGTCCGCAAAGCATGCGACCCCGTGCCGCTCTCACCCCTCGAGCACGCGCTAACCCGCGTGGCCTGGTTGCTCAACCGTCGAGGTTACCGACCGGTCGACGTCTCCGCGATCATCCTCGAGCTCCGGGCCGCGGGGACCGCCGAGTGTTGCGGACGCATCAGCGACTTCGACCGTCCGCACGTCGAGGCCCTCTTGCCGTGGTCGATCGACTGGTCCGATCCGAAGTGGGGCGAGCCCCTGTCTTCCCCCAGGGTTTGAAGCTTTCTCCGACTCTCCGGAGCGAATCGAAGCTGCTCGTTCCTACCCACATTGAGACCTCGACAGGCAGGACCCATAAACGATGGCAATGACGACGACGAAGCGGAAGAGAAAGGCCAAGGTTGTCCAGCCACCCCCGGAAGATCCGGTCGTGACGCACGCTGCAACCTTCGAGCGGTATCGCAATCTGGCCGCAGATCTGACCCGGCAGGCGATCGAGGCGTACACTCGGATCCGAGCGGAATACGTTGCGATGGAAGCCATGGAGTACGCGATTCTTGGCGAGTTTCCCGAGCGCCATCCGAAGGATGCCAAGGCAGACCACACCGAGGATCAGTTCAAGCTGCTCGAGCACACGTGTTACTGGGGGCATTGGACGCAAGACAAGACGAACCTGCTTCTCGATGCCGAGAACTGCCTGGTTCGATCCATCCTGAATTGGGATCGGACTCTCGACCGAGACGCGCTCGAGGCCGGCCCCGCGTCGGTCCATGCCCCGCGGGGTGTCATCCACAACGGATCGCTTTACCTGGCCATTCCTGATGATGACGACAAGTCGTCTGGCCTGGGCTGGACAACCCTTCGAGTCGTACCCCTGGCCTCAATCGTCGATCTTGACACAACAGGCGACGTGAACCTCTCCATCAAAGGGGGAGACTGACGCCCCATGGCCAAGCAGTCGGGTAAAGGGCTGGGATCAACCAAGACGCCAGGTGGCTACGCCGACGTGCCTCATGGCATCGCGGCCGATCGTCGCCTTAGCGCAACTGACTGCCGGGTGATCATGGCGTTGCTTTTCCATGCCTGCGATCGAACCGAGTGCGAGTGTTCCGATGAACAACTTGCCAAGTATGCCCAGGTTCACGAACGAACGATCACCCGATCACTTGACTCGCTCGAAGGGTTCGGCCTGATCCGCCGACGACAGGCCCACGCAAACTCCAAGAGGCAGACCGGTCGGGTGATCGCCCTGCTTTGGAGGGTCGACCCGAAGCTTATTCCCAAGCCTCCTCGACGACCCAATCGTAGCGACCGGGTTTGGGCATCCCAGAATTCGGAGGAGGGACAACCAGAACAAGGCCAGCTGGCAGACACCAGTGTCCGGCAGCTGGCAGACACCAGTGTCCGGCAGCTGGCAGACACCAGTGTCCGGCGCAATAGTAGAAGAAGGAAAGAGAAGAAGGAAAGAGAAGAAGTTCCTCCTTCGTCGTCACCAAAGAAGGGGACGGACAACGACGATCCAAACGGTTTTTTGATCCCTGATGGGGAGGGGATCGAAAGCCAAATCCTCCCCTCGATCGAGGCGGCTCGCCTCTGCTTTGGCGATGCCGTTGCCGAAGAGCTTCGGGCCGATGCCAAGCGGCTTGGCGCCCCGAAAGAACCCAACGGCCGCGGGGGCATGAACGGTCGCTGGGACCTCTACCCCAACGCGATCTACCAGACCAAGCATGTTGGCAGGTACACCGGCAACCCGCTCCGGTATGCCGTTGGCGTTGCCAACGACTTCGCGATCAACGGCGTCCCAACCGAAGCAAAGACGGCCCGCGCCAAGATCGAGGCACGGGTGAGGGAGGAGGCGGAATTCGAGGCGCAAGTTCTGGCCGATGACGAGGCCGCAAGGAAAGCCGCCGAAGCGGCAGAAGCTAAAGCCGAGGCCAAAGAGGCAGAGGCCAAGGCGAAGGCCGCGGAGGATCGTTGCCGTATCGAGAATGCGACGGCCCCGGAGATCATCCAGCATTTCAAGGATCTGGGCTGGCTCTTGATCGTCAGTGAAACCGACGATGGCGTGAAGATTTACACGCAGGCTATCCATTCAGGTATTCCCAAGTTCCCCCCGATATACGGCGAACGACTGACGGCAATCAGGCTCGAGGTCATCGCTTTCCTCAGGGCGCAAAAAGAGGAAAGCCTGGCCAGGTTGCAAGCGGCGAGGTCCGCAGTGCCACCTTCGGTCGATGCTCCCGCGCAGCTCAACCCACGCTCTGCCCGGGCGGTCGCCGAGGGCATGAAGGCAACACTGGTCGAACCAACAGCCGAACAGCGGGCCGAGTTCGCCGAGAAGAAGCGAGTCGCCCTCGCCGCGATCAAGACCGCGGCGAAAGTCCGGCACCCGGCCAATCCACTCCTGACCCACACCGGAGACCCCAATGGTTGAGAAGCGCGTGATGTGTGACAGGTGCAAAAAAGTCATTATCGATCATCACTCGATTCTTACGCTCGAGTTCAACGCCCCGTCGGATACCCGCGACGCCATGGATATCTGTTTCGACTGCACCTCCCTGCTTTTGGGTTGGATGGCCGCCGGCAACCCCGCCGCCGAACTGGAGACCAACGCGCGATGAGCACGAAGGCGCCCGATATTCTCGAGCCGTCCGAGGCGGCCGCCCGCCTCGCGATCTCGACCAAGTGCCTGACGGCGATCATCCGTCGGCACCACTACAAGTTCACCGAGCTTGCCGCGGGTGGCAAGCCCGGCGACCGGGGCCGACGTCGATGGGGCCTGACGGAGGCCCAACTGCAAACCATCATCCGGGGACAGGAGCGGGGCTTCGAAGAGCCGGAGCCGGAGACCGCCGCTCCGGCCGCCACCCGATACTCAAACCTGCCCCCGGACGACGGCCGGTTGCTCCTGAGAAAAGGCAAGGGACGGGCGCGGTCACGATGACCGCCGCCCGCCCGCAAGTCGCTCGGCCGCTGACTGGAGGTGACTGTCGAGCAAGTGACCGTAGTGCTTGTAGATCATGTCCGGCGACGTCCCGGTCAGCTCCGCGATTGTCGCGACGTCCACCCCGAGCATGAGCAGCGTCGAGATTGCCGTGTGGCGCCACCGGTAATTCACGAGCCGATTATGCCCCACGTTCAGGATCGCGATCCCCGCCCGCTTCGACTCCCAGGGCTTCACCACCGCTCCAGCCTTGATCCGTTCGGCGACTTCCGCTTGCCAGGCGATGAGCTCGCGCCTCACCTTCAAGGTGGTTTTCGAGAGCACGCTCCCCGACTCCCAGGGACCGCCGGCGCCCGCCCCTCCCCTACCCCGTCCGTGGACAAACACCCATTCCGGATGGAGTCGCGACCGTTCGAAGACTCGCCGGAGCGCGCGAGTGAGCGACGGCGTGAAGTAGATCGTCCGCGGCTTGCCGGTCACCTTGCCGGCCTTCCACCGCTCGGGAGGGATGACCGCCTTCGCACAGGCGTGCCCCGACGTGGTCTGCCATCCCTTCCAAACGATGTCCCCCCACTGGAGCTTGCAGAGCTCGCCCGGTCGCGCCCCGGTCCTTATGAGGATCCGCTCGAGGAGTAGGGTGAGCCGGTCGTATTTTCCGGTGATCGTCTTGCGCTTCGACCTGGTCCGCCAGTGAGCGAGGAACGCGGCCGCCTCGGCGCGTTCGGCGAATCGGGCCGGGCTCCTCGGGATCATGGGCGCCTTGAACCCCTGGATCGGATTCGCGTCGAGCGGGATCTCTTTGTCCCGCACCGCCCAGTTCAGCGCGGCCCGGACGGTGGCACAGACGTTCCGGGCATAGGTCGGTGTGTAGAAGTCGAGCAGGTCGACCCCGAAGTCGGTCAGGTCGTTCGGCTCGAGGGTCCGTACCGCACGCTGGCCGAGCTGGTCAGAGAAGATCCCCAGGTGCCGCGCCTTGTTGGCGAACTCGGAGGGCGCGAGCTTGCCCTCATCCCTCTGCCTCTTGGCCCAGGTCAGATAGTAGCCGCACACCATGTCAGCGAGTAGGCCGCTCGCTTGAGGCTTGACTGTCCGATCTCTCGACTGGGCGGTCTTGAACCACTCCCAGGCCTTCGCCTCATCGCGCTCGCCGATCTCGGCGGGGGCGAACACCTCACGCCGCCGGCCGTTATCATCGCGCTCCCCCACGTTACCGTACCAACGTCGTCGACTCGCGTTCCATCGTGGCTTGGCGATCCGCGGCATGTCCTGAGACTCCGGAGCTCGTGTTCCTCTGAACACTATAGCACACTCCGCAACCTCTTTTCCACCGCTATGGAACGACAGTTAGAACGACTTCGTAGAACGACAGAGGGGTTTTAAGGCATTCGTTTTCGGGAACCTCAGACCAACAAAAAACCCCTGGTTTCCCAGGGGTTTTTTGTCAGTACACCCGGTAGGACTCGAACCTACAACCTTCGGTTCCGAAGACCGATGCTCTATCCAATTGAGCTACGGGTGCATTCGGCAGTGCCCAGTCCATACAGTCGAGCCAAGCAAGGACTCGTTCGGGGGGACAGTGGGCTCACAGGTCAGAACTATACTCGAAGACTCGCCCGAAGGCAAGCTTTTAGTGCGGACTTGACGCCGCGGGCTGCGATCTCCTAGTCTAGAACTCTTTGCCGCGCATGGTCGCGTGTCTTTTTTCCTCCCTCACTCGTCTCCAACTTCGCCCTTTTTGCGAGGAAGACGGGAATCCCGAGACCGATGAATCCGAATTCTGAGATCAAAGGCACGTTCTCGTTCGTCAGCCTGGGCTGTCCCAAGAACCTGGTGGATTCCGAGCGAATGCTCGGGCTCCTGGCTCAGGACGGCTACGTGCTCGTGCCCGATACGAAGAAGGCCGACCTGGTCATCATCAACACTTGCGGGTTCATTGACGCGGCACGGCAGGAATCGCTGACCGTGATTCGCGAGATGCTCGACCGCAAGCGCGCCGGGGAACTGAAGGGCGTGGTCGTCGCCGGCTGCCTCGCCGAGCGGCAGAAGGAAATGCTCCTCGAAGAGGTGCCCGATGTCGACCAGGTGGTCGGCGTCTTCGGCCGCGAGGAGATTGCCTCGGTCGCCGACCGAATCATGGGCGACCTGCACGACCAGCGGACCATTTTCCGCCCCGCTCCCATCCAGGCGCAGGACGACCGGGCCCGGATGCGGATCACTCCCAGGCATCTCGCCTATCTCAAGGTGTCCGAGGGCTGCGACCGGCTCTGCACCTTCTGCGCGATCCCTTACATGCGCGGAAAGCATGTCACGAAGCCGATCGAAACGGTGGTCGCCGAGGCCCGCGAGCTCGCCGCCGACGGCGTTCGCGAGCTCAACCTGGTCGCGCAGGACATGACCTACTACGGTGTCGACCTCTACGGTCGCCCGCGACTCGCCGAACTGCTTCGCGAACTCAACCAGGTGGAGGGGATCGACTGGATCCGCGTCCTCTACAACTATCCGAACTATTTCACCGACGAATTGTATGAGGTGCTCGGATCCTCCGAGAAGATCCTCCCCTACCTCGACATGCCGCTCCAGCACATCAATGACCGGATGCTCCGGATGATGAACCGGCGGCATACGCGTGCCGAGACCGAGACGATCATTTCGCGGCTGAGGGCGAGCATTCCGAACCTCGTCCTCCGCACGACGTTCATCGTCGGGTTCCCCGGCGAGACCGAGGCGGAATTCAACGAGCTTCGCGAATACATCGAAGCCACTCGATTCGAACGGCTCGGGGTATTCCCCTACTCGTTCGAGCCCGACACGCCGGCCGCGAAGATCCCGGGGCACATTGCGGACGAGGTCAAGTCGGCGCGCCGTGACCAGATCATGGCCGCCCAACAAACCATCGCGTTCGCCTACAATCAAGGGATGGTCGGACGCAAACTGGACGTCCTGATCGATGGCCCGAGCCCGGAAGGCAAGGATCTCTGGATCGGGCGAACTTACGCCGATGCCCCCGACGTCGATGGGCTCACGTTCGTTCGGAGTCCCTCGATCGAGCCGGGCGACCTGGTGGCCTGCGAGATCGTCGCCGCCGAAGGCTACGACCTGATCGCGCGTACCGAAGCCGCTCCTCGTCCGCGTCGTAGGGCTCGGCCCAAGCCTCGCAAGAAGCCGGCGACTTCGTCCTTGACGATCCTGAATAACTGAGAGCGTAGGCTTGGACATGGCTGTACCTGCCGAAGCGCGGTTCTGGAACGTGCCCAACACGTTGACCATGAGCCGCCTGGTTCTCGCGGTTGTCGTATTCGCGCTCATTGCCTACGGGCAATATCTGCCGGCGCTCGCGGTCTTCGGCGTCGCGTCGTTGACCGACGCGCTCGACGGCTACTTCGCGCGGCTCCTCGACCAAGGCACCCCGCTCGGGCGACAGCTCGACCCGCTCGTCGACAAGGTCATCGTGTCGGGTGCCTACATCTACTTGCTTTCGGTTCCTCATACCGGGGTCCAACCCTGGATGGTCACCACGATCGTGGTCCGCGAGATGCTCATTCAGGGGCTCCGGAGCCATCTCGAAGGACAGGGCCAAGCCTTCGGCGCCGCGATGGCCGGCAAGCTCAAGACGCTCGTGCAGTGCCTTTCGATCTCGGCGATCCTCCTGTCGCTTGCCATCCCGACGACGAACTACTCCTTGATCCTCGTCCGCGACGGACTGACTTGGCTGGCCGTCGCCCTGACGATCTACAGCGGACTCGGCTACGTCGTGATGGCCATGCCGTTTATGCGTCAGAAGGCCTCGACGCCCTGAATCGTCAACCCATTGCGCTGAGATAAAAGCGAGGGATGCTCAGTCCGTTCCGAACTGGGAGTCCCTCGCTGCGTTTGACTCGTCCTGACCCTGCCGTTGGGATCGCTCCTCAACACCAAATCCTCAAGGTTTTTCATGGAATGGATTGAGTCCTTGGTTCTGGGTCTGGTGCAGGGTCTCACCGAGTTTTTGCCAGTCTCCAGTGACGGGCACCTCACGATCACCCAGATGGCGTTTGCGAAGCTCACGGGGCATGGCCGACCCGCGGCCGAGAACCTCTTTTTCGACGTCATGCTCCATCTGGGCACCCTGACGGCGATCCTGGTTCACTACCGGGCCGTGGCTCGGACCGGGCTTTGCGGACTGCTGGGCGCGAACGATGTGGCTCCGGCCTACCGTCGAGGCGCCGTGATCCATGTGGGGACTTTGATGGTGGTGGCCACCCTGCCACTCTTTCCCTACGCCTACTTCAAGCGTTATTTGCTCTCAACCTTCGAGAGTCCCACGGCGGTCGGCTTCGGATTCCTGGCCACGGCCACCGTGCTCTTGCTGACCATGAAGTTGCGCGGCGGGGAGAAAGGGCCCGACCAGATGACCTGGCTCGATGCCCTGCTGATCGGCATCGCCCAGACCTTCGCGCCCCTCCCTGGGGTCAGCCGAAGCGGCCTGACCGTCGCGATGGCCCTCGGGCTGGGAATGTCTCGCGCCTGGTCGGTCGGCTTCAGCCTCCTGATCGCCTTCCCCGCGATCCTCGGGGCCACGGTCATGGAACTCAAGGATTTCGACCGGGCGACGCTCACCACCGACCGCGTCGCGCAGACGATCGCGGCCACGATCATCGCCGGCCTGATCGGCTACCTCGCAATCATCTGGCTCGTCAAGATCGTCCGCGCTGGACGCCTATGGTATTTTTCTGTATACTTGTTTGTCTTGGCGATTGCCGTTCTCGCGACGAACGCGCTCTCGAAAGGAACCCCCGATGCCCCGAGCGCAACGGCTACTGAGCGGGCCTCAGGGCTCAGCCCTGCGGGATCGGGTGTTGGACGAGGTGAAGCTCGACCCGGCCAGCCTCTGGATCGTCGCTTCGCCCCTGGCGCGAGACCAGACCCGGTGGAGCCTGGGCTCACGGTACCGGTCGCTTCAAGGGACGCGAATCTGGTGCTGGGACGAACTCTGGCGGGCCATCCGCGATGAGCGTGGCGAGGGTCCAGCCCGGCTCTCACCGGCGGCCGCTCGAGCCGCACTGAACGAAGCGATCAGCCGCGCCGGTCGCGACGGTGCGCTCACCGATGTGGCCGCTGTGATCGAATGGCCGGGCTTTCGCCGGCGACTCGTGGCCAGGATCGCCGGTTGGACCCGCGCCGAGCGGTCGGCCACGGCCGATCCCACCGAGAATCATGAGCCCACCCTCCGCGCCCAGTGGGCGATCTTCGGGCGCTATCGCGAGGTCTTGCGGGAACTCCATGCCGAAGACGACGAGGGGCTCGCGACTTGGGCCTCGAAGACCCTTCTGAAGACTCCGCCGAAGTCGTTCAAATCGCTCAATGAGGTGGTCTTCCTTGACCCGAGTCTGGACTCCCCCGCTCCTTGGCGCGTCGTTCAATTCGCCCAGGCGCAAAGCCGGTCGGTGACGTTGACGCTGACTCTTGATTCGGACCCGAGCCTGGGCGAAGTCTATGGCGAGGCAGCCTCGATTCGCGCGCGGTTGCTTGACTCGGGCTTCCAAGAAACCAAGCTTGGCCCGGACTCGCGGCGGCCCAAGGGACTGCGAGACGTCGAGCACGAGCTCTTTCGCTCCGACGGCCATCTTCGGCCTCGGCTCCGTGATCCGGACGGACTGAAGGTTGCGGGAGCGCCCCAAGGTGAAGGGATGGCCCTCGTCCTGGCGCGCGAGATCAAGCGGCTGATCGAGCGCGGCACCGATCCCGAGGAGATTCTGGTCCTGTTCCGCCGCTGGGATGACGACGCGGACCTGATCCTGAAAACGCTCCAAGCCTGGGGCCTTCCCGCGGCCGCCGAGCGCCGGGTTGCGTTCGCGGCCGCGCCCGTCATCGCGGCGCTCCGCCTGGCGATGGTGATTCCCGGCGAACAGTGGGAAGCCACCACGCTGATCCAATGGCTCCGACACGGACAGGTGCGCCCCCCTTGGGCCGCCGAGCATGGCCCCCTGGCGCTCGCCAAAACCGCCGCCGCGATTCGCGCGATCCGCGTGTTTCGAGGCCTCGATCCGATTCGGCGCGCACTCGACCGAACGATCTCGGAGGCGCGAAGCCAGGGAAAGGAAGCGCCGCACGTTGTGGTCGCACGCGCCGTGCTCGACCGACTCGCCGCGGTGATCGGCACCCTCGATCAACCGGGGCCCTGGCACTACCAATGCGAGGGGCTCCGGAACCTCGCGAGTTCCCTGGGCATCGGCGCGATCGACGATCCACTCCTTGAGGCGTTGTGGGATGCACTCGACGAGCACGGAGCGGTGCTCGAGGGACTCGGCCAAGCGGGCCAGACCTGGACCTGGACCAGGTTCACACGCGAGGTTGAGTCACTGACCGCCGAATTGGCGGGGCCTCCCCTGCCCTGTGCCCCCGGCACGATCCGACTGGCCGAAGTGGATGAAGTCGCGGGATCACGCGCCCCTTGGATCTTCCTGGCAAATCTCGGCGAGGGGATGTTTCCGACCCGCGACTCGATCGACCTCAGTCGCACCACGGCCACGGAGGAAGAAGCTCAGAGTGTGGCGCAGGCCAATCCCGCCTTCGCGCGGGAAATGCTTCGTTTCCTCGGCGTTGTTGGCTCAGCCGATACGGGGCTCGTGCTCGCCTACGCGACGAGCGACGCCCAAGGTCAGGAACTGCTCCGGGCCGGGTTTCTCGACGACCTGCTCGGCCTGTTCACTCCCGAGGCCGTGGCCAGCCCGCGCGTCCACGAGTCGCACCGGCGCTTCGACCCGACACTCACCGACTGGCCCGAGTTGGCAGGCGCACCTGCCGACGCTCGGGTCCGGGCCGTCGCGCTCGCCTGCACGCAGCGTGAGTTCACCTCTCTCCGCGCGCTGGCCCGCCAGCCCCGGCACCGTCGCATCCTCGAGGGAACCGCCGCCGCGATTCGGGTCGCCCAATCGCGACTCCAATCGACGCACTTCGGCGCCTACGACGGACGGATCGGTGACAGCCGGGTGATCGAGCGAATCGTCAAGAAATTTGGCCCTGACTATACGTTCAGCCCGAGCCAGCTCGAAACGTTCCTCTTCTGCCCCTTCCAATTCTATCTTCGCTACATGCTCAAGCTTGCGCCCGTCGACGAACGCGACGAGCTCGAGGAGGATTACACCGAGCGTGGCAGCCGGGTACACCACGTCCTCGAATTGCTTGAGCGAATGCTCGCCCAGGAGCCAGGCAACCGACTCGAGCGGGCCGAAGCGCTCATCCTCAACGAGAGAAGGTCCGAGCCCAAGAGCGGGTCGGACATCGATCTGGGGATCCACGAGATCGAGCAGCGTCGGATGATCCGGACCCTCCGCCGCTATGTTCGCCAACACGACGCTTATGAGTCCGCCCAGAAGTCCGGAAATCCAGCCCCCTACCTGTTCGAGGTCGACTTCGGGCTCGAAGGGGGCGAGGACGAATCGTTTCCGAGTCTCGTCCTGGGCGCAGGGGCCGACTCAGTCCGACTGCAAGGGAAAATCGACCGCATTGACCTGGTCTCCTGCTCCGACCTCTCGGCTTATCGCGTGATCGACTACAAGACCGGCGCTTGCCCGTCCAAGAACGACGTCAAGGATGCGATCTATCTGCAACTGCCACTCTATGCGCTGGCCGTGGAACGGATCATCTTGAAAACCGCCGAAGTCCGATTACACGACGTCGGCTATTGGGCACTGGCCGCCGACGGCTTCAAGTCGATCACGCTGAAGAACTGGGACCAGGATCGCGAGGCGCTCGAAACGTACGTGACCGACGTGGTCGGTCAGTTGCGTCAGGGCCAATTTGTCGTCGACTCCTGTAAAGACGATTGCATTCAACGATGTGAATACAGTTCGGTCTGTCGGATCCGCCAGGTCCGCGCGGCGCGAAAGGTCCGGGAGGGGGAACCAAGCCTCGAGTTGAAGGTCTGATCGGTCGACCGATCGACTGGTCCGCGATCGAGGGAAGCAAGGGGATTCGATGAGCGCCAGCGATCCGCGACTGAGCGGGCAACAGGCGAGCCCTCTGGCTGCTGAAGGGACGAGCGTCGCGTTGAGCGCGGGGGCCGGCTGCGGCAAGACGACCGTCTTGACCGCACGTTTCCTGGGCGACCTCGACGGGCCGACCGCGCGCCCTCTGAGTTCGATCGTGGCCCTGACGTTCACGGAGAAGGCCGCTCGAGAACTCCGTCAACGAATCCGTCAGCAATGTCGTGAGAAGATCGCCGCCGGCGACAATCCCACCCACTGGCGCGCGATCTTGCGAGGGCTCGAGGCCGCGCCGATCGGAACCTTTCACGAATATTGCGGACAGTGGCTCCGCCGACACGCTGTCGAGGCGGGTATCGACCCCGATTTCCTCATCCTCGACGCGGCGGTGGCAGGCTCGATTCGTGACGAAGCCCTGGCGAAATGCCTCCGGCAATGGCTGGCCGCACAAGATCCCGACCTCATCGAACTCGCCGTGGAGTACGGCCTGGGACGGGTCCGTCAGGGGATTGCCAACCTCCTTTTCGAGTCCGGCTCCGCACGCCTCGACGAATGGAACGACCGCACGACGGCCGAGGTCGTCGCGATCTGGAATGACGTCTGGCGTCGCGAAGGACGGCCCCTACTCGCCCAAAAGCTGGCTCAGGCCGTCCAACCTTGTCTCGAGGTTCTTTCACGTTACGAGAGCACCCATCCCTTGATGCGCGAGCGCACCGCGTTTCTCCTGGCGAATCTCCCCGACCTCGTGGCCAACTCCGACCAAGAGGAATGGCTCATTGCGGTCCGGGAGCACGCCATGGTCCGAGGCGCAGGGTCGAAGGCCCACTGGCCGTCCCCCGAGATTCACGAGATCGTCAGCAATCGCTTCAAAGCGGTGCGCGACGCGATCGACAAGTATCTTGACAAGTCCCAATGGGATGAAGCCGCCACGCTCGAGGCCGCCGAGCAAGGGCTCCGGCTCGCCCGGCTCGCGGTTCGGGCCCGCCGATCGTACGACCTCGCCAAGCGGGCCCGAGGCGGGCTCGACTTCGACGACCTCCTGACCATGACGCTCCACCTGCTCCGCGGGCTTCCCGAGGAACCGCGACCCGACTCCGCGATCGAGCGGCTGCTGGTCGACGAATTTCAAGACACCGACCCGATCCAAGGCGAGATCCTCGAGCGG
This sequence comes from Singulisphaera sp. GP187, assembly GCF_900129635.1. GTDB lineage: Bacteria > Planctomycetota > Planctomycetia > Isosphaerales > Isosphaeraceae > Singulisphaera. The sequence goes on from NZ_FSRB01000001.1 coordinate 2,349,898, forward strand.
CTCGCCACCCCAGGGGCCCTCTCTGGTCGGCTCTTTCTCGTGGGTGACTTCAAGCAGTCGATCTATCGATTCCGTGGGGCGCGGCCCGAGATCTTTCAGGATTTTTCCGCGCGTTTCCCGGTCGCGGGCCGGCACGCATTGACCGAGAACTTTCGGAGCGTGCCCGAGATTCTCTCCTTCGTCAACGCGCTGTTCGCTTCCACATTTCCCGGGCCTGATACGGCCTTGAGCCCTCGAGTGCCCAGCATCGGACGTCCCGACCAGCCGGCCGTCACGTTCATCTGGGCGGTCGAGCCTGAATCGGAACCTGCGGTGGACTCCAAGAAGCCTTCCGCCCACGATCGCAGAACGGTCGAGGCCCGATGGCTGGCCGGCACACTTCGGCAACGGATGGACTCCGGCTGGAAAGTCCGCGACCGGAACACCCGTGAAATCCGCGATGCCCATCCGGGGGACGTGGCGTTTCTCTTTCGCGCGATGACCGATGTCGGTCCCTACGAAGCCGCGCTCGATGAAGCGGGGTTCGACTACTACACCGTGGGAGGGGCCGCGTTCTACGTCCAGCAAGAGGTGACCGACATCATCAACGTGCTCTCCACCCTCGAAGACCCCTTCGATCAGGTGGCACTGGCGGGCACGCTCCGGAGTCCCTTCTTCTGCCTGAGTGACGACGGCCTCTTCTGGTTAACCACAGCGCGGACCGACCTGGTGGAGGGACTCGAAGACGCCGGCCGGATCGACGATCTCTCCGACCTCGATCGTCGGCAGGCCTGCCGGGCCCGCGACCTGCTGGCGCGTTGGCGCGACTTCAAGGACCGCGAGCCGATCGCAACCCTCCTCAATCGGATTCTCGACGAATCAGGCTATGAGGCGGCCCTGCTCGGAGAGTCGCTCGGAGCCCGCAAACGAGCCAACGCGCGAAAGCTCGTGAGGATGGCGCGGCGGTTCGACCAACAGCGTGGGATGACGCTCGCGGCATTCGTCGCACGGCTCCGCGCCGATCTCAAACGCCCTCCGCGCGAAGAGCAGGCCGCCACGACCGACGAAGACGGGAACAGCATCCGCCTGATGTCGATCCACCAGGCGAAGGGACTGGAGTTCCCGATCGTCGTCTTGCCCGACCTCAACCGGAAGCCGGCCGGCCAGCTCGATTCCACGGCCTTTCACCCCGTCCTTGGTCCACTCGTCCGGCCTTCGCGCGATCTAGGGTCCCCCCCAACAGTCGCGAACGAGTCCCCCAACGATTCGGACGCTCGGCAGAGCCTGGGATGGCTGACTTACCAATCGCTCGAGCAGCATGCGGACGAGGCCGAGTCGCTCCGCTTGTTCTATGTGGCCTCCACTCGAGCCCGAGACGCATTGATCCTTTCGTCCGCCCTGAGTGCCACCGACAAGGCCGCTTCTCCCGCGATGAGCCTACTCGACGAACGATTCGACCGTGAGACGGGCCGGTGCCGGGTCGACCTCCCCGAAGGCTGGAGCCTGCCCTTGATCCAGGTCACGAAGGAACGACCACCGACGTCGAACGAGCCCACGCCACGCCACTCACGGCGTCTCCCCCTGATCGAGACGGCCGAGGTGATCGAGCAAACCGAGGAGGTCGTCGAACCTGCTTCGGTACTTATCGAGCATCGCCCTCGGTACGTGGAGCTCAGTCCGGATCCAGGCTTGGCAGTCGAGTCGTCGAACGTCCGACTCGACCGCCTGACACGGATCGCCCTGGCCGACCCGCGCTGGCCACGTGCCAAGAATTTGGCCACGTTCGCGGCCCGCCTCGTCGGGCGTCACGACCCAATGCTCCCCTCCCGACACTTCGACCAACTCGTCGGTCGACTCGACGCTTGGTCGCATGGACCGATCGCCCAAGCGCTCGCCGCGACCAAGGTCGTGAGCCAAGACCTCGACTGGACGATTGCCTGGCCCCCGGAAGGCATGGAGGCGACGATCTTTCATGGGAAGATCGACCTTCTTTTTCGCGATCAGGCCGGCGCAACCCAGATCGTCAACGTGCGGAGCCCTGGTGGGTCGGTCGCACGCACACGTCTTCACCTCCTGCTCTCCCTCCATGCGGCCGATGCGATGGGTCTCGGTCCGATCCAACTCGGCTGGCAGAGGAGAGTTGATGACGTAGGAAATTGGCAAATCGAATCGGAATTCGCCCCAACGGCGATCGACCAGGCGGTACGATGCTTCTTCACTGAGGGTCGCGGCGACTGAAGTCACGCTCCCAGTCATTGGGAGAAACCACACGACGGCAAAAGTCGAATGGTTCCGCGTCAAAATCAATGAATCCGTGCCGTTCGCTAGCCTTTGTCTCGAGTTGTGGCATACCTTGTGGTGTCCCGTCCAGGACGGGGGCAATGATGCCGTGGCTACGCCACGTGACGACATGGCCCGCCTGGCGCTCGTTCCTGAAGTCGCCGCGGCCGCGACTCCCCGTGACGAGTTGGCCCGTCTTGGGCTGTGCTGCTGCGGTGAACCTGGAGCGCGGGGCGACGTCTGGATGTGAGGCTGGAATGGTCTCCATGGTGGTCGGCCCGGCGGTCACGGATGGAGGTCATACTCGCGGATCTTGTCGAAGAGCTGGCGGCGGCTAATACCCAGGGACTCAGCGGTCTTAGTGCGGTTGCCGCCGCAGGCGAGTAAGGCGCGCTGGATCGCCCGTCGTTCGACCTCGGCCAGGAGGGCTCTGAGCGGTAGAGACTCCAGGCGCTCGTCCGGCGGAGGCATCGCCCGATCGGTCATCTCGTCGACATCGAGGTGCTCCGGCAGGATGGTCCGCCCCCGGGCGGCGATCACCGCCCGCGCCAGGGAGTTCTCGAGTTGTCGGACGTTCCCCGGCCAGGGTCGCTCGCGGATCGCCAAGAGAGCCTCGGGGGAGAGGGAAAGTTCGCCCCAGCCCTGCCTCCGCTCGACCCGCCGCAGGATGTGCTCGGCCAAGGCCGGGATGTCCTCGGGGCGGTCGCGAAGCGGCGGGATGACGATCCGGGCGACGTTGAGGCGGTAGTACAGGTCCTCGCGGAATCGGCCGGCGGCGACCTCCTTGGCCAGGTCGCGGTGCGTGGCGGAGATCACTCGAGCGTCGGTGCGGATCGTCTGTGTCCCGCCCACCCGCTCGAATTCCCGCTGCTGGAGGACGCGGAGGATCTTCGCCTGGGCCGACAGCGGTAGCTCACCCAGCTCATCAAGGAAGATGGTACCGCCGGCGGCACGCTCGAACCGGCCTGGTTTCTGGCGGTCGGCACCGGTGAAGGCCCCACGCTCGTGGCCGAACAGCTCGCTCTCGATGAGTCCCTCGGGCAGGGCTCCGCAATTGACGCTGATGAAGGGGCCGGCGGCGCGACCCGAGTGGCGGTGTAACGCGGCCGCCACCAGCTCCTTGCCGGTGCCGCTCTCGCCTACGACCAGGACGGGGGCCTCGGTCGCCGCGGCAAGGCCGATCGCCTTGAAGACCCTGCGCATCGCGGCGCTCTGGCCGATCAGCTCGGGTTCGGGAACGTCTGGCCCCTCGGGTGTCTCGCCCGACTCCCCGCCGGTCCGCGCCCGGAGAGCCCTAACTTCAAAGGCCAGGGCACGCTGCCGCAACGCCCGTTTGAGGGTGAGAAGGACCTCGTCGAGGTCGAACGGCTTGCTCAAATAATCGTAGGCCCCACGCCTCATCGCCTCGATCGCGGCGGCCGAGCCTCCGAAGGCGGTGACGACGATCACGGGCAGGTCGGCCAGCGCCGGCCCCAACTCGCCGAGCACTTCCAGGCCGTCGCGCCCGGGCATCTTCAAGTCGAGGAGCACGGCGTCGGGATCCTCGGCGCGGATACACGCCAGGGCCTCATCGCCGTTCGCCGCCTCCAGGGCCTGGTAGCCCTCGGACTGGAGGAGCCGGACGAGGTTGCGGCGGATCGTACGGTCATCGTCGACCACCAGGACCTTGGCGGAGACTTCTGTCATCGGGGTTCTCCGTTGCTCCCGGGCTGAGTGGCCGGGAGGGTGAGCGTGAAGACCGCACCGGGACCCTCGGTCCGGTTGGCGGCGCCGAGGTCCCCGCTGTGGGCCAGGGCGATCTCGCGGGCGATCGCCAGGCCGAGTCCGGTCCCTTCGGACTTGGTCGTAAAGAACGGCTCGAACAGGTGACCAATCACCTCGGGCGTGAGCCCAGGGCCGGTGTCTGCCACGATCGCCAGTGCCGCCTGGCGGGACGGGTGCCTCCGGGTGGTCAGGCGGAGGGTACCGCCGGTCGACATCGCGTGGATGGCGTTCGTCGTCAGATTCCGAAAGACCTGCAGCAGGGCTGGCGGTGCCATCGCCACCGGCGGCAGATCGGGGTCGAGTTCGACCTCAACCCGGACCCCTTTCAACTCGGCAGGCCCCGCGGCCAGCCGGGCAGCCTCGGCCAGGACGGCGTTCAGGTCGCCGGGAGCCAGGTCCTGAGCGTCGGCCCGCGAGAACTGGAGGAGGCTTGAGACGATTTCCTCGAGGCGGTCCACCTCGTCGACGAGCCCGCCGAGCGAGTCGGCGTCGACCTCGAAGCCGCGCTGCCAGAGCTGGGCCGTCGAGCGGATGCCGGCGAGCGGGTTTCGGACCTCGTGCGCGACGCCTGCCAGGAGCTTCCCCAAGGCCGCGAGGCGCTCACTCCTTCGCAAGTCGGTCTGGAGCCGGTCACGCTCGACCGCCTGCCGGCGGACGGTCCGCGCGAGCCCTGCGGTGAGTGCGAACGACAGGACGATGCCCCCGAGGGCCAAACCCGTGGCCCAGCGGTAGCCCTGGAGCGATCGGTCGACGAACAGCGGATCGACCAGCCGCGTGATCACCCAACTCGCCCCGACGACGCGCCCGTCGACCACGAGCGGTGCGGTGCGGATCGCCACCGTGACCGGGCGTTCGCCCTCCAGCTCCTCGACGGAGAATAAGACCTGCTTCTTACGGATCGCGGCGTCGACCTGAATATCGATCAGGTCGGCCTCGAGCGGAGGAAGTCTCGACTCGCCCTGTCCCTGCGTCAGTGGCTCGGATTGCTTCTTCGCTTTTTCGACGGCCTTGTCATTGGGTTTTCCCTTCAAGGCGGCCGTGCCGAGGAAGCTCTTATACCTGAGGACGAGGTAGCCCCCTTCGATGCCCGCGTGACGCGCGAGTGCCGCGGTCGCCTCGGCCGAGAGCTCGCGGTCAAGCTCGGCTCGGGACGGCTCCTCGGGGTAGTCGGGGAACTCCCTCTCGCGGGCGATGATCCCGCTCCCCCGTGCGGCCAGTTCGTCGCCCGCGCGGTCTAGGAGGCCTTTGGCCTCAGACCGACGGCGCTCCCGCGCGACGACCAAGGCGCCCGTCGTCCAGAGCACCACCAGCGCCGCGACGAACAGGGCCGCGACCACGCCGACCTGGACTCCGAGCGGCACCCGGAGCTTCACCGGGGCGAGTGACATTGGCTGACCTTGACTCGTTCGATCGGTCCATCGTCTCCGTAGTTCAACTTTCTCTCGCAAAACTCACGCCACGATTGTTCAACGCAACCCTGACTCGCGGGCAGAAAGAGACCTTCGCGAGGCTGCTCGGCGAGCCGTTCGAGTTCGCGAAGGTCCACCCCCAGCGTCCCGGGCCTTAGGAGGACTCGACCATCCTGCCGGAGTCCACGGGTGGTCCTACTGTGGCCAGGGAGAGGTCCCGCACGGAGAGGGAATCCCCACGAACGGACTGGGCGGAATCCCCCCGGGGAATGGGGAGGTTCCGCCCGGTTTGGGAGGCTGAGGACGGGTAAAACCCATGAAATCCCGTAATTTGCGCCTTGGCATTCGCTGTGCTTTATCCCTGGAGTCTGCCGCCTGGCGGAAGTCGCCAGGGAACCAGCAGGATCCGAGACACAGACCGCGATCAAGGGGGACAATCATGCTCAAGCTCGCAGCCGTGGCGTCGTCAGTCCTGGTCAGCCTCGGGCTGGCCGCCTTCGTGCCGGCGCAACCGCCGGGGCCCGACGGCCCCCCGCCGCCCAAGGCAAAGCCTAAGGGGAAGGGCGAGGCGAAGAAGAAAGGAGAGGCCGGACCGAAGGACGACCTGATGAAGGCGTATAACCTGCTCCGTCGCCTCCGCGCCGCCGACGGTTCCGCAGGCCATCCCGAGGAGCGGATCCGCGACTGGACCGAGCGCGCGACGAGGTATTACCGCGACGGCCTGAAGGCCTTCGACGGCGGCGACGACTTCCTCGCCCACGAGTACGGGGCCATCGCTCATGACCTCGCCCGGGCCGCCGACCACGCCCGCAACGCCGCGCTCTTAGACCGCCCCGACCCCGACCTGCGCCCGCCGGCCGACGGGTTCGGCCCGGACGATTCGGGCGAACGAGTCCGCCGCGCTCTGAACCGCGCCTACGACCGGATTTCCGAACTTGACAACGGCGATCCCGCCCTGGGGGCCGGGTTCTATCTGAAAGCGTCCCGCGACCTGTATCGGGCCGCGAGGCGTGACGCGGAGGCCGGCCGGGAGGAACGCGGTGGCGAACTCGCACGCGCCGCCGAGGCGATGACCCACGTCGCCGACCACCTCGGCCATGCCGCCGACGGCCCCCCCGTCCCCCCCGGCGGCCGCGGCCGGCTCGGCCCCCAACCGGGCGTGCGCCGCGAGCCTCCTCCCCCGCCCGACCGCCGCGAGCCGAATGCGAAGCGGGCCGAGCGCCGCGAGTCGGATCTTCCGCCGCCCCTGCCTCCCGGGTGAGGACGGGTCGATTGACATCACGTCGGGCCGGGGTCGAGCCAATCGCCCTGGCCCGGCTCTCCCTGAAATCTTCCTGTCGCGAAAGGATGGTTATGGACTGGCGCAACCGCATCGGGCTCTACGGGTCGTACTTCTTCGGCATGGCAGCGATCGGCTTCACCCTGCCCTACCTGCCGCTCTACCTGGGCGAAAAGGGGCTCTCGGACCGCGAGATCGGGTTCGTCTCAACCCTGGCGGCGCTGTCTGCCCTGGCCCAGTTCCCCGTCGGGCTCTGGTCCGACCGGATCGGGTGGCGTAAACCGTTCCTGGTCGTCGCGCTGGCGGTGACAGCCCTCTCGACCGTGCTCTTACGCGAGGCGCACGGTCCGGTCTGGCTGGGGTTCCTCGTCGTCCTCTTTGCCGAGAACGGCATCGGCCGCGCGATTGTCGAGAGCCTCTCCGGTGCCGCGGCCGCGGCCCTGGCTCCCAAGGGGGGCGTCGGAGCGGCCCTGGGGGCCCTACGATTCTGGAAGCCGATCGGCATCGTGCTGGTGGCGCTAGTTGGCAGCTCGATGTCGGAGCAGTACGGGGTCGGCGCGATCCTGGTGCCCCTTGCGGTCGTGCAGGGCCTGGCCGTCCTTGCTGCTCTCTTGATTCACGAGCCGGGCGAACGACGCCAGGTGAGACATCACGCCGACGAAGATGGCAGCGATGGATCCACGAACCGAGATCTCGACGGTCGATCCGCAACCCGTTGGTTTCCGAAAGATGCAACGCTTTGGGTTTTCTTGGCGGCGATCATCCTCTTCCACGCCGCAAACGCCCCCGGCGGCGTCTACCTCGGGCTCTTCATCAAGCGGGACTTGCACGCCCCGGATCGGATGCTCGCCTACGCCTTCGCGGTCAGCATGGTCGCCTGGATGCTCGTCGTCTGGCCCGCGGGCTGGCTCGCCGATCGTTGGGGGCGGAAGCCCCTCTTGGTTGCCGCCTGGGCCATCATGTCGGTGCGGCTGGCACTGGTCTCCGTGATCCAGAGCCCGGGATTGGCCGTGGCGAATCAGGCCCTGGACGGCCTGGGCAACGGCCTGTTTGCGGTGCTGGCCGCCGCTTGGGTGACCGATCGCCTGTCCGACCCACGGCGGTCGGGGGAGGCGCAGGTGATCGTCGGATCCTGCCTGGTGCTCGGCTCGGCGCTGGGTCCGGCGGTGGCGGGGTTCCTGGTGGAACCGCTCGGCTATCGGGGACTGTTCGCGGCCCTGGCGGGTGTCGGCGCGGTGGCGACGGCGATCGTCGTGGCGTTCGTCCCGGAGACCTTGCCGCGGCACGACGAACTCGCCGACGTCGCGGCCGTCGAATCGATGGCCGCGAGGCTCGACCTCTCGACGACCCCGTGACGGAACACGCATCGACGCCCCATTTTCCTCGTGGTCTCTCACCGATTTAAGGGAAAGCCCTCTCGTGACGACTTCCTCGTCCTCGGTCCCCTTGGTTTCGACAATCTTCGGCCTGACCTACCTGGCCCTGGCCCTCGGGAAGATCCCCGGCCTGCGGATCGACCGGGCGGGGATCGCCCTGGTCGGAGCAACCGCCATGCTCGCCTGCGGCGTGCTCTCGATGCACGACGCGGCGAAGGCCGTCGATTACGAGACGATCGTCCTCCTCTTCGGCATGATGGTGGTCGTGTCCTACCTCCGCATGGCCGGGTTCTTCGCCCTGGCGACCGAACGGATCGCGAACCGTTTCTCCGGTCCCTTGACGCTGCTCGCGGTGACGATCGTGCTCTCGGGAGTCCTCTCGGCGTTCCTCGTCAACGACGTCGTCTGTGTCGCCTTGACGCCCCTGGTGCTCCACCTCTGCCAACGGCTGAAGCGGCCCCCGATCCCGTACCTCGTCGGCCTGGCGACGGCATCGAATATCGGCTCGGTCGCGACGATCACGGGGAACCCGCAGAACATCATCATCGGCTCGCTGTCCCAGATCACCTACCTGCGGTTCGCCGCGCGGCTGGCCCCCGTGGCCGTGATCGGCCTGGCCCTGAATTTCGCCGTCGTGGCGCTGGTCTACCGGAAGACGCTCACCAAGGCGGGGCAAGAGTCTCCCCCGACCGCAGCGTCGTCGAAGCCACGGGTCCACCGGGGCCTGCTGAACAAGAGCGTTGCCGTGACCTTGATCACGGTCGGCTTGTTCTTCGCGGGGCAGCCCATCGCCCTGGTGGCACTCGTCGCGGCGGCGGTCCTGATGCTCGACCGGGTGCGCCCCGAGAAGGTCTACGGGGCGGTCGACTGGCCGCTCCTGGTCATGTTTGCGGGACTCTTCGTCGTGGTCCACGCGTTCGAGGTGAACGTCGTCCATGGCTGGGGCCTCGAGCGCTGGCACGCACTCCTGGAGTCGCCGGTGGTGCTGGTCAGCGGGCTCTCGGTGGTGCTGTCGAACCTCGTATCGAACGTCCCGGCGGTGCTCCTGTTCAAGCCGCTCATGGAGGTCATGCCGCAGAAGGAACTGGCGTGGTTGGCCCTGGCGATGTCGAGCACTCTGGCGGGAAACCTGACCGTGCTCGGCTCGGTGGCGAACCTGATCGTCGTCGAGAACGCCCGCCGCGCGGGGACGGAACTGGGCTTCCTGGAATACCTCAAGGTGGGCGTTCCGCTCACGGCGCTGACGACCCTCGTGGGCGTCGCCTGGCTTGCGCTGGTCCACTATTGACAAGGAGGAGCAAAAAGCATGACCGACGCCGGGTCCGCGGGGGCTGATTCTCGTGAGCAGCATCCGTCGAAGACGAGCCTCCGTGCGCTCGATGCCTTGAACATCTTCCTCGCAGATGTGCGGGACGGGATGGGCCCGTTCCTGGGCACCTTCCTGCGGGAGCATCATCACTGGGACGCGGGCCGGGTCGGGATCGCCCTGGCGGCGTCGCAGATCGGGACGGTGCTGGCCCAGACCCCGGCCGGTGGCCTCATCGACTGCATCAAGTGGAAGCGCCTCGCGATTGCGATCACGGCAGCGGTGGTCGCCGGGGGCTGCGTCTCGCTCTACCTGGTGCCGAGCCTCGCGGTGGTCGTCGCGGCACAGGCGGCGATCGGTGCGGCCGCGACGATCTTCCCGCCGGCCATGGCGGCTGTGACACTGGGCCTGGTCGGCCGGGCGGCCATGCCACGACGCACCGGGCGGAACGAGGCGTTCAACCACGGCGGGAACGTCGTCGCGGCGGCTCTCGCGGGAGCCCTCGCCTACCTCCTCGGCTACGGCGCGTTGTTCGTCCTCGTCGCCGGCATGGCGGCCGCGAGCGCCGCCGCCGTCCTCTTGATCCGCGAGGAGGACATCGACCACGACCTCGCCCGGGGGGCCGACGACGGCGAGGAAGAGGGGCGAGAGGCCGTCGCCATCGCCGAGCTGTTCAAAAACCGTCGGATCGCGATCTTCGCCGTATCGGTGGTCCTCTTCCATTTCGCCAATGCGGCGATGCTGCCGCTGGTCGGCCAGAAGTCGAGCGACGGCCTGAAGGAAGGGGCGGCGGTCCTGATGTCGGCCTGCATCATCGCGGCCCAGGTCGTGATGGTGCCGGTGGCCCTGGCGGCCAGTCACTACGCGGCGAGTTGGGGCCGGAAGCCGGTCTTCCTCGTCGGCTTCGGGGTCCTGCCCGTCCGCGGCTTGCTCTACTGTCTGAGCGTGAACCCGTATTACCTCGTCGGCGTGCAACTCCTCGACGGCATCGGTGCGGGGATTTTCGGGGTCGTCTCGGTCCTGGTCGTGGCCGACCTGACAAGGGGGACCGGCCGGTTCAACCTCACCCAGGGGGCGCTCGCCACGGCGACCGGCGTGGGTGCCGGCCTGAGTAACCTCCTGGCGGGCTTCGTGGTCAAGGCGGCGGGCTTTAACGCGGGCTTCGTGACGCTCGCGGCGATCGCCGCGGCGGCCCTGGTGTTCTTTGCCTACGCGATGCCCGAAACAGGCCAATCGGCGCGGGGCGTGCCCGGCATCCCACCCGATCCGACGTTAGCGGGAATGACTAGACCGACTTTTCGTATTCGATAGCCCAAGGGGTTGACGAACACCCCAAAATTACCTGGATGGACTAACTTACCAGCCACCAGGAGTTCACACGTCATGCCGGGCCAGGCGGCCAAGATCACCATTACCGAGTGCCAGCAGGAAATCCTTCGGACTTTGTCCCGTGCCACCACGGCACCCTCGCGACTCCGGCAACGCGCCTCGATCATCCTGATGGGCTTCGACGGCCTTCGCAATCAAGAGATCGCCGAGGCGGTCGGTCTGGTCCACCGCCAGGTCGGACGCTGGCGACGACGCTGGGCCAACGCTTGGGAGAAACTGATCAACATCGAATGCTGCGAGACTCGCGCCAAACTGCGCCATGCGATTGAAGCCGTCCTCACCGACGAACCACGCCCCGGCGCCCCCAGCAAGTTCACCCCAGAGCAGGTCACCCAGATCTTGGCGATCGCTTGTGAGCCGCCTGAGAAGTCGGGCCGACCGATCACCCACTGGACCGCTCGGGAACTGGCCGATGAGGTCGTCAAACGCGGCATTGTGGTATCGATCTCATCGTCCCAGGTGAGCCGTTACCTGGATGAGGCCGCCTTGCAGCCCCACAAGAGCCGGTATTGGCTCAACACCACGGAGAAGGATCCTCAACGTTTTGAGGAGCAAGTCAAGACGGTCTGTGACACGTACCTCATGGCGTCGGAGCGGGAGCGGAACGATGCGACCCACACCGTTTGCATTGATGAGATGACCGGTCTCCAGGCGCTGGAGCGGATCGCTCCCACCAAGGGGATGATCGCAGAGAAGTGCGAACGGATCGAGTTTGAGTATATCCGACACGGGACGTTATGCCTGATCGGCAACTTCGAAGTAACGACCGGAAAGATGCTCACTCAAACGATTGGCCCGACGCGAACCGAGGCGGACTTCGTCCGTCACATCGAGCAGACGTTGACTCTGGACCCGGAGGGATCGTGGGTATTTATAGCGGACAACTTGAACATTCATTGCACGGAAAGCCTGGTGAATCAGATTGCCGTGGCGTGTGAAATCCCCCTGGAATTGGGCAAAAAAGGTAAACGTGGGGTGCTGAAGTCGGTGGCGAGCCGGCAAGCGTTCTTGTCGGACACAAGTCATCGGATTCGATTTGTATATCTTCCGAAGCACAGCTCGTGGCTGAACCAGATCGAGGTGATCTTCGGAGTGATCATGCGAAAGGTGATTCGTCGCGGTTCGTTCACGTCGGTGAATGATCTGCAATCAAAGCTGTTGAACTTCCTTACCTATTTCAACAAGGTATTCGCGAAGCCGTTTCGCTGGACCTACACGGGTCGTCCGCTGATGAAGTCAGCGGCGTAAAAACAGAGAAGATGGGAGGCCCCGGGATGTTGGCCTCTTCATTAGCCTTCAAAAACGAAAAGTCGGTCTAGTAATCAGGCAATCGCATCATGACAACAAGATTTGGAGACGCACACGACATGAGCGAATTCGATGCCCCGGTCGTCATCGTCGTGCCCGGAGACTTGCACCTGACCGAGCCCGACCTCGACAACGCCCGCGCCGCATACCGGGTCGTGGACGAGGTCAATCGCCTCATCCGTCCCGATTTCGTCCAGTTCATCGGCGACAACGTCCAGGACGCGACCGAGGACCAGTTCCGCCTCTTCAACGACATCCGCGGTCGCCTGGAGGTACCCCATTTCACGCTCGTCGGCGACCACGACGTGAAGGGCGACCCGGCTGCCTCGGGCTTCCGCCGGCACGTCGGCGAGCCTTATGACGCGACGGCCTTGCGGGGGTTCCGGTTCATCCGGCTCAACACCCAGGAGTCCCGTCCCGTGGGGCTCTCGCCTGAGCAGACCCGTTGGTTCGGCGGGGAGGTCGACTGGGCCCTCTCCCGGGGGGAGCGGGTCGTCCTCTTCCAGCATAACTACCCGTACCAGATCTGGGAAAACTTCGCCGGGCCGGGAATCGACGAGTGGCGGGCGGTCGTCCAGACCCGCCGGATCGAGGCGGTCATCTGCGGCCACACTCATTACGGCCAGGTCGCCAACGACGGCCGGAACGTGATGCTCGCCACGAGGTCGATCGGCGACCCTGAAGGAGGGCCACCCGGGTACACACTCCTCTACTTCCGGGGCGACGACTTTGCGATGACGTTTCGCTCGGTGGAGGACCACGGCCCCCTCGTGTTGGTGACTCACCCGCGCGAGAGGTTGCTGTCGACCGGCCCCAGGCATGTCGTCCGTGGTCACGATCGAGTCATTGTTCGGGCCTGGCCCGCTCCGGCCGTCGCGGCCGTCCACTACCGCATCGACGAGGAAGCCTGGGCCGGGCTAGAGCCTGCGGGCGAGGGCCACTGGTCGGGTCCCCTGAACGGCGACCGGCTGGCCAAAGGGGAGCACGTGTTGGAGGTGGCCGCCGTCGGGCACGATGCCGCGGAGGGATTCCAGCGGGTCGGGTTCATGGTCGACCCGACGGGCCGTTACACGCCGGTCCCGGAGGTGAGGCCCATGGTGACTTCGACGGCGTTCTGCTGAATGACATTCGAGAGGGACGAGCCTGTCGTAGTCATCCCGAGACCGGCACGCTGCTCGATGATGCGACCCGGGTGTCGGGTCGGGTTGAAGTTCGGTCATTTACATGGGAGAGATCGATTATGAGCCTACTCAAGCACCGGAAACGACACCATGACCGCGACGCCAGGGACGGCGGTCACGAGGAAGAGACGTTGAACGGCGTCGTTCAGGCCTACAACTACAGCCCAAAAGGGGGCGTCGAGGGGATGCTTATCCAGGAGGGAGACCGGACCCTTCAGATCAACCTCACGCCCGATATCGGGCTCGCCATCGCCTTGGCCGCGGGGGTCGGCCAATCCGTCGAGGCCACCGTCGAGCCGGAGCCGGAAGCGAAAAAGCATCCCAAGGGGGAGCACCCGGTCCACCGATTAGTCGTACTCAAGGCGACCAACGGGCGCATGTTCGCCTCGGCCGGTCCCGGCCACGGAGAGGCCGTGACGGTGGAGGGGGTCGTGAGCCGACTCAATTACGCCAAGCACGGTGAGGCTAACGGTGTCGTGCTGGAGAGCGGCGATTTCCTCCACTTGAAGCCGGACGGGATGAAGCGCGCCGGGCTACAGGTCGGTCAGCAGATCAGGGCGGAGGGGCGGGCCCGCCCGACGCCGCTCGGGCAGAGGGCGATCGAGGCGGAGATCGTGAACGGGCTCTCGCTGGGATCGAAGAAACCGCCCCGCTAGCTCGTCCCGGATGACCAGGGCTAAACGCCAAGCAGAAGAGGCGGAAAGTCAGAGTTAGGGAGGATGAAGGTTAGGGAGGATGAAGGTTAGGGAGGATGAAGCTCCTTGGCCCTTGCAAGTCATGCGAAGCTTTCAGGTCAGGGCGATGACTCCAACCCTCGATCCTTTCGGCCAGGTTGAGTGTGCTGGTCGCCCGGATTGTTCCGTTGACTTTGGCCGCTTCGCTTTTCCCGCCGGAGTGGAGGACGGATCTCGCTGCCGAGCAATTGGCCCAGTTTCGACATCTGGGTGGGACTGAGAATCTCCCAGAGTCCTAGGTCGAACTCCGAGAGAGATCGCTGCATGTCATTATAGGCTTGCTGACCCACTTCCTGGTTCCGGTCCCACAAGAGGTGACCGTGTGTCTGTTGCAACCTGCCAGCGTGCGTAGTTTTCATGGTAAGCAATTCGGCAATGAGAGCCTTCTGCTCCTTCGTGAGGCGAAGTCGGGAGGCAAGCTCCGGATCCTCCAGAAGGGCGGGGACCCCTCTCGTTGCCCAATAGGTCCGCTTGAACAATTCCGCTTGCCTCGGACTGAGAATCGCTTGGTAAAGAATCGCGTGAGCGTGGGCGATGGTTGCGTCCCGCCGGCGGATGACTCGGTCGGCCAAGTCGGCGGGCAACGGTTCGATCTCCAGGCCACGGAGCATCCAGGTGCTGAGGATCGCGCGGACCGTCTCGTCGAACTGCAGGAACAGGTCGGACTGCTCCTTCGAAAGCTTGACGACCGCCCGGATTGCTGGACGATCGAGAACTGCAAAGCCAAAGGAGATTTTGCCTCGATCGAGCTTGTCGATCTCATCTTTCACAAACGCGATGACCTTGGCGACGTCAGTTGCCGACTGCGTGAACGAGGGCTCTTGGGTCTGGGGCCGAACTGGTCGAACATTGCGAGATTGGGATTGTTTCGCTGCCTCGGCTTCTTTACCGACCGTCTCATGGCCCAGAGTCAGAATCAATTGAGCCGCGATCGCGTCGGCGTGAGTGATGACGGCCTTCCGCTCTTTCGCTCCCTTCTCGGTCAGCCTGCCGACCAGGTCGATTGGAACCGGGTCATCGTCCAGGCCGCGTCTCAACCATGCGGCGAGCAGGGTGCGGGTCATCCGATCGAGTCGCCCTACCAAGCTGGCCTGCAGACTCGAGAGACCCTCCCTCTTTTCGCTGTCGGCAAGGATCAGGGACCGTCCTGAAGTTCCTGACTTCTCGATCAGCTCGGCCTCAGCCCGAAGCGCCGCCTTCACCTCGGATAAGGGCCGAGTGCCTGGCACGGGGCTTTGCCCTTCCTGTGCCAGCGAGACGGCCGTCGGGATCAGGATCGAGGCAATAACAGTGATGATGACGGAACGCATCGTCTCTCCTCTGAATCGAGAGAAGTGTGTCTCCGCCTTCCATTGTTCCTCAACCGAGCTTTCAGAGCAACACATGAGCGAGAGCGATGGAGATGCCAGGGGCATCGAAATTCGCGTCGCCGAACCGATGTCCCGGCACAATGAAAATTCACGAGTTGCTGGCGTTCCAGCAAAACCGTGGGCCGCTCTCGAGTGGGGCACGATCGATCCGTACAGGGGCCGGCGCAGGGGACGATGCCGTTCATTCAGGCTGTAGATCTGGGGACATGCCGTCGAGCGATCTCCGACTGGTTCTACCCACCGATTCCGAGAACGAGTCAACGATCCCATGGAAGGGTCCGCGACTTTCCTCGTCCTGTTCACTCGCCTTGTTTCCGCCCACGAAACCAGATTGTCAGCGAATTCCCACGGTGATGCTTGACGAAACATGTCCGAGCCTTATCGTGGACGAAGGATGAGACTCTTTTCGGAGCACGGCAACGGCTTCGATCGGAGGAAACGCTGGGGAAGACACGGTGAAGCAATCGGAGACTGATTTCGCGATGGAGTCCGCCACCACTGAGCTGGTCTCGCCAAAGCCAGCGCGACGACCTTGGTTCGCAATCGCGATGATTGCCGCCGTCTTCGCCGCACACATCGTCCAGTCGTTCTGGATCTTCCCAACGCCTCGGGCGCTGCGGGACGATGAGCATCCGGTGCTTGTGGTCGACCACGCGCTCCACCTCTATCACGGAGCGCTCGGCAGCCAGTTCCTCCGCGAGCACGGCACGTCCTGGGGCTTCGACCCCTTTTTCATGGCCGGATATCCCGAGTCACCGATCTGGGACTCGAGCAGCAACCTTTCCATCCTGTTCCAGTTCTTGGCCGGCGGCGGCTATCATCCTCGCGCGTACAACATCGGGCTTCTCGTTTGTTCGATCCTCGTGGTCGCGTTCATCCCACTCGGAGCGGCCGCCTCGGGAATTCGCCTGCCGGAAACCGCGGTCGCGGCGCTCTTGGCCTGGCTTTACGTCCATAGTGAATGGACCGACATGCTCTGGCGGAGCGGCCTGTTTTCGTTCGTCACGGCATCGGCCGGGACCGTCCTGCTGATCGGCGCCTTGCTCCGCTTCGACCGGCGACCTACAACCGTCGCCTGGCTCGCGCTCGCCGGCGTGAGCGCGGCCGTCTGGTTTACCCATGTCACGGCGCCGATTCTCGCCCTCGGCGCGGTGATCGGGTTCGGAGCCGCCACGGCACTCCGGCACCATTGGCGATGGCGCTTGGCCGTCGTGGCGGCGGGTGTGTTGGCCTTGGTCGTTAACCTCATCTGGATCGGACCGTTCTGGCGATTTCGAGGGATTCGTTCCCCGCAAGTCTTCTTCATGGCCCCCGATACCCCCTGGTATCTCATCGGTCAATACCTCACCAATGACCTCGATGGGCCGTTGAGCTTGTTCATCCTGCTGGTCGGGGGGCTCGGGTTGGTCGTTTGGTTCGTGCAGGGGCATCACGTTCGCGCGGCGACCTTCGGCGGCGCCGCGTTGGTCTGCCTGGGTCTTGCCCTGTTCGGGGGTATGTGGAGCGTCACGAAAACCCTCGAGCCGCTCCGGTTCAAAGTGCCGCTCCATCTTCTCCTGGCCGCTCCGGCCGGCTCCCTACTTGCTGTAGGGTCGGCGAGACTCACTGGGGCGCTGGGAGGAGGTCGCAAGGGCCCGGTTCTGGTGGCTGTCGGTTGGTCGCTCGCGGTTGGTCTGGCAATCTTGGTCTCGCCCAATGGAACGGCGATCCTGAAGCAACAGCTCCTGGTGAAGCGCCCGCTTGTTGCCGGCCTCCGGCCCGAGATGCTTCAGCTCGTTCGCTCGCTCCGCGAAACCACCGATCCCTCGGCGCGTGTTTTGTTCGAGGACCAGCTTCGGCTCCATGAGCTCACCGACCCGGAGTGCACCCATTGGACCCCACTCCTCCCGATCTTGCTCGGACGCGACAAACGCCTGTTCATCGGTGGGCTCTACCACATGGCGTTCATCACCAATCACCAGCACACGTCGTTCGGCGACTTCCACCTTGGCGGTCGACCCATCGACACCTGTTCTACAGAATACCTTCGCGCTTACTGTCAGCTCTACAACATTGGTTGGGCGGTCTGCTGGTCACCCCTCTCGCGATGTTGCTTCGACCAGTGGGGACAGTCCCAACGCGTCGCTACGCTGCCCCGCTTCAATAGCCCCAACAAGCCCATTTCCACCAACATGCAACAGTGGCAGGCGTTGACACGTCGCGTCGGGATCGAGCGCGCCAAGCAATACATGACCGAGGGAGAAGGCCAATACAATATCTACCGGATCGACCGACCGCGTTCGTTCTTCCTGAGCGGTGAAGGGCATCTTGCGGATGTTGCACTCAACCGCATCGAACTGGCGGATACGACCCCCCAGGATGGAGCATTAATCATCAGTATGCATTGGCTCGACACCTGGCGTACCGATCCGCCGCTCCCGTTGGAACCGTTTTACGCGCCCGACGACCCCGTCCCGTTCGTTCGAATCGTGACGACGCAATCCCATAAACGGATCGTGCTTTACAACGGCTATGGCCCTTGACCGACCGGGCTACGGTCGAGGAAAAGTCAAGTCATGATTGCAATTGACAGCCACCATGAACCGGCATGCGTGAAGTCCTGCCGAGCACGCGTTATTGGCTTGATTTCTCGGAATTCTTTGCGAGGCCGGCCGTCAGGTCGGACGACTTGGTTCGTGCGTAGTCCAGCCAGCGCTTTTGCAGATCCTCGAACCCGTCGATCTGGTAGATCCGTTTCAGCTCATCCTCGAACCCGCGCTGCTGTGCCCCTTGCACGAACTGAATGAACTGGGCGGGACTACCCTGGTCGACAAGGAATCGTGTCAGCGAAACGCTCTGGGCATAGTAGAGCCCCCAGTATTTTCCGTCGGGATAGTCCATCACCATGAGCTCGTTGAGCTTGAAGAGTTGTCCCGAAGTCAGGGGCTTGTCCAGATCGGCCGCGCGGAGCCGCTGTTCCGAATGCGGTTCCGCCAGGACAGCCATTCCTTCGTCGGCCCACCGCGGGATCTGCTGAGTGGGGAAGAGGTCGGCCAGCACGACGTGAGTGACTTCGTGGGGAAGGACCGCCACGACCAGGTTCGGATGGTCAGCGCGGACGTTGATCCGTCGCGTCACAATTCGGCCTGCGTTCATCCCCATCGTCGAGAACCCGGGAGACTCCTCGGTTTGACCCGTCATCCGGCTGAATGACTTGCTGTTCGGATAGACGTAAACGTCGCATCGAGGCGTCCATCCGGCTCGTCCCGACGGTCCCATCCATCGCTTGACCTGTTCTTCGCGAGCCGCCTCCACGACCTGGGCAACCTGCTCGGCGAGGGCGGGGTCGGCGTGGAGGATTCGGAAGTTCGTGGTCTCGCGAACTTGCCAATTCCCCACGACCGCGGGACTCGCGTTCCTCGCGGGTGCTGCCGAGGCGGGAGGCGAAGTCGTATTCGGGGTTGGCTTGGGCGCGGAGGCGGCCTGAGCGAGGGCAAGTGGCGTGGAGGACGGGGATCCTGGCCCGGAGCGAGGCGAATCGAAGGGCGATTCCTCGGGCGCTGAGCCGCGGACGACAACCTTCCGGGAAGGGCGGGCCCGCCGCGTGGGGGAACGCTCCGAGGCCAGGTTCCGGAGGTACTCGACATACCAGTTGTTGGGGCTCAGATCGCGGATCTGGCGGACCTCGGCGTCGATGCTCTTCCATTCCTCGGCCGAGGTCGGCTTGGCGTTGATCCGTCTGACCACTTCCGCACAACGGCAGTAAGCCAGGTGGTCGCGACGACTCTCAGGGAGCTTCTTCCCCTGGGCAAGCGCCATGTAGAGGCGGCCCGCCTCCGCGTACTGCTTGGCCGAGAACGCGGCATCGGCGGCGGCAACGCTGATTTCCGGTGCATTCGGTCGGGGTTCCGCAACCACGGGCGGAGCGGACGCCACGGGAGACGGCGCGGGGACTGCCGGCGGTGGGGTCGCCTCGATAGGCGGTGCAGAGACAGGAGCAAGGGGCTCCACGGCGGGAGCAGACGGCTCGGGAGCCGGGCTGGAAGGAGGCGCCGCCAGCATCTGGGCGGCGACGCCATCGCTTGGGGCGGGGCGTTGCTCCGGAGCGGGTGCCGCCGCTTTCGCAACGGCCGGGTCGGCCACGGGCCGAGCCTTCTCCTCCGTGGACTTCGGCCTGTGCTTCAGGATCTCGAAGTTGTCACGAAGCATCTCGGCGTCGGTCCGATCACCGGCCGCCTCCGCTTCATCCGCGGCGCGGCCGTAGGCTTGCCCGAGCAGCTCGAGCACCGCATTGCGTTGGCTCGGTTCACCGGTGAGCGCTCGCTCCAGCACAACGACAGCGCCTCGCGCATCGTTTCGGCCGAGCAAGGTCCGCGCCTGGTCGAGCGCCTCCCGTGAGTCGGCGGTCGCGTTTAACGAATACACAAATAAGAGTGTGGCGACCAGTACGGCCGCGGACCGGGACCGGTGCATGACAATCCGTGTCCTGCTTCTAGGGTTGGTCCTGACGTGGGTCGTCCACGGTGGGTATCGAAACGACCAACCTCGTCCATGAATCCGGCTCGTCCCGGAGGCTCGATCGACCCCTTCGGATTCGGCGCGGTCCTCTTTTTCGGAGGACCCGGGCGAGGGGAGCGGGGCGAGTGTTTACAACCACGTTGATTGACAAGTTGGCACCCGAAACCTCGTGCTTCGGGTGACCTCTCGAACGGCCGGGGCAGTATGGCCGGGCCCTGAAACCACGTCAACCCGAATCGAAACATCGAGCATCGTGCCGCGGGATCCCGCCCTGACTCGCTCAAAGGCCCGCGCCATGATCTCTGTCCTCCGACTGCGCATTCGTTTAGGATGGTGTTTTGGGGAGCGGCTCCGCAGGAAGTGCTCGCGGGCCTCAGAGGATGCCTGGCGGAGTCTGAAGCCATGAGGATCATTGCGGGCCAACGTCGCGGCCACAAGTTCGATGGTCCCAAGGGAAAAGCGACACGACCCACCAGCGATCTGGTCCGTGAGTCGTTATTCAACATCCTCGGCGATTCGATCGAAGGACTCTTGGTTATCGATCTGTTTGCCGGTACGGGCGCCGTCGGGCTGGAGGCGCTGAGCCGAGGCGCTTCCCACGCGATCTTCGTCGAGCGAAACCGGGAAAACGTGGCCTTGATCTACCGGAACGTGGCCACGCTCCGGTACGAGGACCGAGGACGGGTTCTGACCGCCGACGCTTATCGCTGGGTCCGTGGGTTCGAACCGATTGACGACGAACCCACGGCCGTCTTCCTCGACCCTCCCTATCAAGAGTTCGAGAAACACGCCGACAAGGTGATCCAACTCCTTGAGGACCTCATCCGGAAGCTGCCGGCTCGTTCGATCCTCGTGGTCGAATCGCGAGGCGATCTGGATGAGGCGGTATTGCCCGACCTGGAGCGCTGGGACGTTCGCCAATACGGTGGCACCCAGGTGGCTGTCCGATTTCTCGGCCAGGACGCAGACGCGAGCGCGAACACGGAAGCGGACCAGGCTCCTCCGCCTCTGGATGGACCCGTGGGATGACACAACACGAGAAACACCGCGAGTTCGCCACCGAGATCGTCGGCCGCCTCCGTCATGAGGGGTTCCAGGCCTACTGGGCCGGCGGCTGTGTTCGCGACGTGCTCCTGGGCCTGGAACCGGCCGACTATGACGTCGCGACCGACGCCACGCCCGAACAGGTCATGGCGATCTTCGGCCGCCGGACCATCCCCGTGGGAGTCTCGTTCGGCGTCGTCCGGGTGCGTGACTCGCGCGGGGGCGGTGAGGTCGAGGTGGCCACCTTTCGGAGCGATGGAGCCTACGTCGACGGCCGCCATCCGGAGTCGGTGGTCTTCAGCTCCCCCGAGCAGGACGCCGAGCGCCGCGACTTCACGATCAATGGGATGTTCTCCGATCCGTTCAGCGGTGAAGTGATCGACTACGTGGGCGGACGGGCCGACCTGGACGCCCGGATCCTCCGCGCGATCGGAGACCCGTGGGCGCGGTTTCGGGAGGACAAGCTTCGTCTGCTCCGGGCGATCCGCTTCGCTTCCCGGTTCCGCCTGACGATCGACCCCGCGACCGAGTCGGCATTGGTCACGATGGCCAGCCAAATTCATGTCGTCGCCGCGGAACGGATCGCCCAGGAATTCCGGCGAATGCTGGTCCACGACAGTCGAGCGAGGGCGATGAACCGGCTCCTCGAGACCGGGCTCGCGGCCCACATCCTTCCGCCCCTGCTCCCGATGAAAGGGGTCTTCCAAGGCAAGCCGGTCCAGCCGGAAGGGGATCTCTGGGACCATGTGCTCCTCGTGCTCGACTTGCTCCCCCCCGCGCCCAGCTTTCCGCTCGCGTTCGCGACCCTCTTGCACGACGTCGGCAAGCCGCGGACCATGGCCACGTACAAAGGTCGGATCAGCTTCCACAACCATGAGCTCGTGGGCCGCAAGATCGCGGATGACCTGTGCCGCAGGCTCAAGCTCTCCAACACGGAACGCGAACAGGTCTGCTGGCTCGTCGAGTTTCACCAGTACCTTGGCGATGCCACACGACTCCGCGAGGCCAAGCTCAAACGGATGCTCAGCATGCCCGGCATCGACGATCTCCTGGCCCTTCATCGCGCCGATGCGCTCGCCTCGATCGGCGAATCCCCGCAAGTCGACTACTGCCGCTACTACATCGAAGCGCAGCCGTCCGGGCCGATCAATCCCGCGCCCCTGGTCACCGGCCATGACCTGGTCCGCCATGGCCTGACTCCGGGAAGTCACTTCTCCACCATTCTCGAGCAAATCCGCGAAGCGCAACTGGACCGGGTCATCAACAGCAAGCGCGAGGCGCTCGACTGGCTCGATGAGCACCTCGAATCGCTCAGGGCCGAGAAACCATAGCCTGCGATTCAGCCTGATTGGGGGAGGCCACGGGGTGGTCCAAGGTGCCGTACCCGGAATTTGTGCGTCACATGCCGGGAGCATTCTCGTACAGGTTCCTAGTACCGTTCTCCATTCCTCAAGAATCACCCGCGGACTCGAGCGTCCTGGAGCCGTCCCCCCATGGCTTCGTCCCATTTTTCATCAATGGGTTTGTCCATATCCGTGAGTGCAAGTCGAAAAAGTTTGCTCGCAATCCGACGGCTTCGTGGGTTAGAGTGAAATGTTCACAGGTTCGTGATCACGTCTCCGGCCCTCATTCTGAAACCGGACTGGCCGTATCCTCCGCGGAAAGGTGTGTTTGACAATGGACGAGCGAGCACTCAGGCGATCGCGTCGCGGCTTCACCTTGATCGAACTGCTCGTGGTTATCGCGATTATCGGTGTCCTCGTCGCACTCCTTTTGCCCGCGGTGCAGAGTGCGCGCGAGGCGGGCCGCCGCGCCCAGTGCGCCAACAACATGAAACAGTTCGGGATCGCGCTGCACAGTTATCATAGCGCCCTCAATACCCTTCCGCCGGCGAAGATCTTCGGCCTGGGCGGAACAGCCCCGAATGGTGGTGCTGCTGCTCCCGGTTCCGTCCTGAACACAACCGGCTTCGCGCTCATTCTCAATCAGCTTGAGGCGACCGCAATCAATGCGGGTTACAACTTCAGCATGCCTTCGAGCAATGCCACTTACGGAACCTTCAACACCAACGTGATTGGGCTCGCCGCAGGGGGCCAAAAGGCCAATAGCACGATGGTCGGCACGCTCATTTCCTCGTTTGCATGCCCGTCGGACCAAGCCCCGGACATCGTCAACGATGAGACCGGCTCAGTGGCTGGCGGAGCCCAGTTCTCTCGACTCAACGCCCGACGTGGTAACTATGTCCTTTGCGTTGGCAGATACGACGAAACCACGACCATCAGCGGAAGACCCAAAGATCGTGGCGTTTTCGGTAATGACTCTTCCGTCAAGTTCGACGATATCCGTGACGGATCGAGCAACACCTGCATGATCGGCGAGTCGGTGCAAATCCATGCCGGAGCGGGCGGGGGGCCTGGACCGTTCTGGGCTGCGGGAAGTTGGGGATCCACTCATGGAGTCGTCTATCCCACAACCAATTCCAACTACAAGTTGACGCTTCCCAATGCCCCGGCGACCGGAACCAACCCTCAGAGACTCCCGAGCGTCTGGGTGATGTCGAGCAAGCACTCCAGCGGCTTGAATATGCTGTTCGCCGATGGCAGCGTCCACTTCCTCAAGGACTCGATCAACGCGGATATCTGGGCTGGCCTTCAGACGATCAACCGGGGCGAGGTGATCGGCGCCGACTCGTACTGAGCCGACGCAAGGCTCCGCCTTCGCCGAATCCTCCCGTAGGGTGGGCACGGCTCAACATCCTGATCTCCTTGCTCAAATGGAGGTTAAGATGGTGGGCCGTGCCCACCCTACGGGATTATTTGGACCCGCGAATCGGCTCAATACTGACAAACAAACGGCCCCCGCGCTCCTGTGAGCGCCGGGGGCCGTTCTGTTCAATGGTTCAAGCAATCCGCCGTCGCTCACTTCTTCTCAGGGGCGGGCGGAATGATGCTGGGCAATTCGAGGTGGGTCCGGCCACCACTCTTGAGCAACTGGTGCTTGGCCTGGGTGGTCTGCGAGAGACCGTGGATCTTGATGAAACCCAGGGCCGCGGAGGCGTCGTACTGGTCGCCTTCCTCGTAGGTTGCCAGCTCGTGACGATAGAGGCTGTTCTCGCTCTTGCGGCCAACGATCATCGCGTGGCCCTTGAACAGCTTGATGCGCGCGACGCCCGAGACGTACTGCTGGTTCGAGACCACGAACGCCATCAGGTCCTGGTGCAGGGCGCTGAACCAGAGGCCGTTGTAGATCAGGTCGGAGTAGGCCTGGCTGACCAGCGTCTTGAAGCGGAGAGCTTCTTTCGAGAGCGTGAGGAACTCGATCTCGCGATGTGCTTCGTGCAGGACGAGCGCGGCGGGCGCTTCGTAAATCTCACGGGACTTGATGCCGACCAGTCGGTTCTCGATGTGGTCGACCCGCCCGACCCCATGTCGCCCGGCGATCTTGTTCAATTCCTCGATCAGCTCGGTCCCGCCCAGCTCGCGGCCATTGAGCGCCACGGGCCGACCCCGATCGAACGTGATCTCGACTTCCTCAGCCTCGTCCGGAGCGGTGCACGGGTCGACGGTCCACTGGAAGGTCTCGGGCGGGGGCTCGACCCAGGGATCCTCAAGGATTCCCGCTTCGATCGACCGACCCCAGAGGTTCTGGTCGGTGCTGAAGATCGATTTCTTGGTCGCCTCGACTTCGATGCCGTGCTGCGCCGCGTACTCGAGTTCCTGGGTCCGGGTCCACTTCCACTCGCGCACCGGCGCGATGATCTTGAGGTCGGGGGCCAGGGTCTGGAAGGTGACGTCGAAACGAACCTGGTCGTTCCCTTTGCCCGTGCAACCGTGCGCCACGGCCACCGCGCCGTGGTCACGCGCGACGCGCACCATCAGTTGGGCGATGAGAGGGCGGCCCAGGGCCGTCGCCAGCGGGTATTTCCCCTCGTAAAGCGCTCCGGCCATGAGCGACGGGAACGCGAAGAAGTCGACGAAGAGATTGCGAACGTCTTCGGCGATCGCCTCGACCGCTCCGGTCCGCAGCGCCTTCTCGCGGATCGCCTGGATATCCTGCCCCTGCCCCAGGTCGCAGGTATACGCGATCACATCCAGGTCGTACGTTTCGTTGATCCACTTGACGGCGACCGAGGTGTCGAGTCCGCCGCTATACGCCAGTACCACCTTGTCGCGTGCCACAGATTAGATCTCGCGCCCAGAGAAAAAAAACGATGTCAGGTTGATTATTCTCGTCCAATCAGGCCGTTCGTTCAACCCCCGGCGGTCCGCTCTCGTCCCGACGGGCGTCGACCGTCTGAACTTCCGCGCTCGAAGGCCGCCGGTGCGCCTGGCCGATTCGGACCAGCCACACGCCAAGCGCCGTCGTCGAGCCGATCAACCAGCCTCCAAGCACGTCCGATGGATAGTGAACTCCCAGCCAGACCCGGCTCCATCCGATCGTGATGGCCGCGAACATACAGAGGACGATCGCGAACCGTCGGAGCCAAGGGCACGTGGTGGGAACCACCCGAGCCAGGAGAATGGCCATCGTCGTGTAGAAGGCCCCCGCAAAAACGCTGTGTCCGCTCGGGAAGCTGTAGGACGCCTCGGTCACGAGCCTGTCGAGAATCGGCGGGCGCTCACGCTTGAAATAAAGCTTGAGGCCCATCCCGAGGTACCACGCCCCGAGGATCGTCCCCAGCCAGACGTAGACCTCGGACCGTCGAATCCCCGCGATCGACCGACGGTGGAGACTGAAAACCCAGCAGAGGGCCATCAAGGTTGACGTGACGGCGAACGGCGGATCACCGAATCGGGTCGCCAACCGCAGCAACCGGGTCAGCGTCGGCCAGGCACCGCGATGAGCGACGACCCAGTCATGGATAATCATGTCGAAATCGGTCGCCGCACTGATTCGTCCAGGGTGGCCCAGGGTACCGACCACGCATGCCAAACCGGCAAGCACGAGCAGGATCACGCCCCACGTCAAACCGCGCGATCGGACGGAATTGTTCCAGAAGTGGCCCACTCCACGATCGAGCATATCTCTTCACGTCCTGGACTCAGAAGGATCGGCGGATTCTACATGCGAGAGAGTGGATGGGCCATCGTCTGAGTCTGGGAAAGTGAGCACGGCCAATCCCAAAGTCGGCCGCGCCTGGATTTTTCCCGCAAACTACGCGATCACCCGACCCATTCGTCGATCCCCCACCCATCCCCTCGGTGTGACGCCGGTCACGACTCATCGGCCAGTGAGAAGGCCTGCTTCAAACAGGTGAGACTCTCCTGGCCCCGACCGATATCGGTCACCACGTTGATCCGAACCTCGCTGGTATTGATCAAGGCGATGTTGATGCCACGCTCGGCCAGAGCGCCGAACATCCGGGTCGCGACTCCGGTGTGAGTGCGCATCCCGACACCGAGGACCGACAATTTGGCGATGCTCGGCTCGACCGAGACCTCACCCGGGCCCATGCCGCTCAAGGCCTTCGTGGCCTCCTGGGCCGAGGCGCGCGGCACCGTGAACGAGAGATGGGTGTTGCCGGCCGTACTGATGTTCTGCACGATCATATCGACAAACACACCCGCTTCGGCGATCCGCCGAAACACTCTTCCGGCAAAGCCGGGTTCGTCGGGGACGTTGAACAAGGTGAGGCACGCCTGCCCCTCATCGAGCTCAACCCCCGAGATGACCAGCTCTTCCATCCCTTGAGGCGGGGTCGAGCTCGATCCGTTCTCGGCGTCCTGAGGCTGACGCAAGTGTTTGACCGGACGGTTCTCAACCGAGAACGGCGGCCAGCTGGAGTTGTCCCACTCATCAAGGGCAAACGCCTTGTGCACGGTCCTCAACGCCAGAGCGGACGAGGCACGGTCGACCAGCACGCTGATCTTGATTTCGCTGGTCGTGATCATCTGGATGTTGATGCCGGCGTTGGCCAGGGCCTCGAACATCGTCGTGGCGACCCCGGTGTGCGTCTTCATCCCAAGTCCGACGACCGAGACCTTGGCGACCTCGGCTTCGTGCGCGACCCCGGACGCCCCGACGGAGCGGGCGGCGTTCTCGACGGTTCGCAGGGTCTCGGCCAGGTCGGCCGAGTCCACAGTGAAGCTGACTTCGGTCGTCCCGTCGGTCGCGACGTTCTGGACGATCATGTCCACGACGATGTGCGACCCGGCGATCGAGTGGAAAAGCGAGTGGACAACGCCCGGGCGATCGGGCACGCGAAAGACCGTGATCCGCGCTTCATCTTTGGCCAGTGCCGCGCCTGTGACGGTCACGCCCAACCTTCGGGCGTGTTCCTCGGCGACGATCCAGGTGCCGGGTGCGTCGGAAAAGGAGCTGCGGACATGGACCGGGACGCCGTATTTCTTGGCGAACTCGATCGACCGCGAATGCATGACCCCCGCGCCGAGGCTGGCCAGCTCGAGCATTTCGTCGTAGCTGATCCGATCGATCTTCCGCGCTTCGGGGACGACCCGCGGGTCCGTCGTATAGACGCCATCAACGTCGGTGTAGATCTCGCAAGCGTCCGCGCCGAGCACGGCGGCCAGGGCCACGGCGGTCGTGTCCGACCCGCCCCGTCCCAGGGTCGTGATGTTGTAGTCCTGATCCACCCCTTGGAAGCCGGCGACGATGACGATCTTGCCCTCGTCGAGGGCCTGGATCATCCGCTCGGTCGAGATGTTGCGAATGCGTGCCTTGCTGTGAAAGCTGTCGGTCACAAGGCCGATCTGCGCCCCGGTGAAGCTGATCGCGGGAACGCCGAGCGCCTGGATCGCCATCGCCATGAGCGCGACGCTGATCTGCTCGCCCGTCGAGAGGAGCATGTCCATCTCGCGCGCGGGGGGATGCTCGTTAATCTCTTTGGCAAGCGCGATCAGTTCGTCGGTCGTGTGACCACGCGCCGAGACGACCACGAGAACTTGCTGTCCGCGCTGATGGGCCTGGATGGCTCGGCGAGCCGCGGCGAGAATCTTGTCGGCATCGGCGACGCTGGTGCCGCCGAACTTCTGGACCAGAAGAGGCACTGGCTTGGCTCCGCAAATCTCGGGCAGGTCGGCGGGTGAGGGAAGACCGTCACCCGCCGGACGAAGAGGAGAGTCAGGTTGATCCCAGGAACGATTTCATCAACTCGAAGCCACGCTCGAGCGACGGGCCGCCCGCGGCACGGGCCGAGGCTTCATCATAGGGGTGGCCCGACGGGCTGAGGCCGGTTCCGGCCATCGCCCAGGCCACCCAGTCTCGGTCGTGCGCCCGGGTCCGAAGCAACGTTGCATGATCGGGTGAGATCAGGATCCGCCAGTCTCCGTAGCCTTCGAGGGCACGCCGGAGGGGACCGACGATGTCGTGATCGATGCGTTCGAGCGCCTCGACCTTGGCATCGCAACGGCCCTCATGGCTTGCCTCATCGGGGGCTTCGACGTGGACGCAGACCAGGTCGTGGTCCTTCAACGCCTCGATCCCGGATCGCCCCTTGGCCGCGTAATCGGTGTCGAGGTAACCGGTCGCCCCCGGGACATCGATCCTGTTCCAGCCGGCGAGCACACCGACTCCGCGGACCAGGTCGACCGCCGACAGGATCGCCCCTTTCAGCCCGTGAAGGTCAGAAAACTTCGGCAAGGCCGGCGCCTTCCCTTGTCCCCAAAGCCAGATCGCGTTGGCCGGCGCTTTGCCGGCGGCGAGCCTCGCCTGGTTCACCGCGTGGTCGCGGACCAGGGCGGTCCCTTCCCGCATCAGCTCCTGGAGCAGCTCCGCACCCGTGCCGCGCGGCAAAAAGTCGGCCGCGGGCCGGTCCGGCTGGTCGTGCGGGGGGGTCGTCAGCGTCGACTCATCGAACGGCGCGGGCTTCCCCTGCCCGCGGACGATCAGCAAGTTGCGATAGCTCACGCCCGGGAAGAACTCGACCCCCGGCCGCCCCAGCTTCGCCTGGAGCGCCTCCATCAGGACACGCCCTTCTTCGCTGGTAATATGGCCCGCCGTGAAGTCGTTCAAAAGTCCGTCGCGGATCGTCATTAGGTTGCAACGGATCGCCCAGTCGTCGGCTCCGAGCGCATGCCCCATCGCGGCGGCCTCGAGCGGAGCCCGGCCGGTGTAGTAGACCAGCGGGTCGTAGCCGAAGAGACTCAGGGTCGCCACATCGCTGGCGGGGACAAACTTGTCGGGGACGTTCCGCGAACGGCCGAGCACGCCCTCCCGCGCGATTCGGTCCATCTCCGGGGTCCGGGCCGCTTGGAGCGGTGTCTTCCCGCCGAGCGATTCCTGCGGCTCGTCGGCCGCTCCGTCGGGGATCACGATGGCGTACTTGGTCGGCATGGATCTCGTGCTCGATGGACTGTCTTGCTCGCAACCGCGGCGAACGGACCAAGAAAATGAAACAGAAAGCGGCCGACCCCGATGACTCACCGCCCGACCCGTTATTCTTCCACGCCCAGGCAGATGCTCGGCGCTCGGACCACGTCGAGTCGATCGATCTCGGCCAAAGCCGCCGTCAGCTCGGCCTCGACCGCGGAGTGCGTCATGATGACGAGCGGAACAGGGCTATCCGCGGGAGCATCGTCGCCGGGATCGTGCTGAATCACGCTCGCGATACTAATCGCGTGCGCTCCGAGCGCCTGGGCGAGCGCGGCGAGCACGCCGGGGCGATCGGCGATCGTGAACCGGAGGTAGTATCGGCTTCGCACCTGAGCGGCCGAGCTCAAGCGAGGTGCGGGAGCCGCCGCGGGCCAGAGATTCAAGGCCCGGGCGGTCAAGGCCGCTCGGCCGACGACGACGTCGATCAGGTCGCCGACCACCGCCGACGCGGTCGGCATCATGCCGGCGCCTCGACCGTAGAAAAAAGTATCGCCGACCGCGTCGCCCACCACCCGGATCGCGTTATAGGGGCCACGAACCTCGGCAAGCGGCGTGCCCTTCTTGACCAGAGTCGGAGCGACTCTCAGCTCGAGCCCCGAGTCGGACAGCTTGGCCAGGGCCAGGAGCTTGATCGCGTAGCCGAGCTCGGCGGCATACTTGAGGTCCGCCAGTTGCAGTCGGTCGATCCCCTCGCGGGCGATCTGAGCGGTCTTGACGCTGGCCCCGAACGCCAGTTGGGCGAGAATCGCGAGCTTGTGGGCGGTGTCGCTGCCGTCCACGTCCAGGGTCGGGTCCGACTCGGCGTAGCCGAGCTCCTGAGCCTGGTGGAGGGCCGCTTGATAACTGAGCCCGTCCTGAGTCATCGCGGTCAGGATGAAGTTGCACGTTCCGTTGACGATCGCCGCCAGGCTCTGCACCTGATTGGCCGCCAGCGAGACCCCAAGCGCCTGGATGATCGGGATTCCCCCCCCGACGCTCCCCTCAAAGGCGATCGCCCGGCCGTATTTTCGAGCCTGAGCAAAGACTTGTGGTCCGTGCTCGGCCAGGAGTGCCTTGTTGGCGGTGACGACGTCCTTGCCCGCGGCCAGAGCCTCGAGGATCAGCGCCAAGGCGGGATCGGTTCCCCCCATCGCCTCGACCACGACCGCGACCTCGGGATCATCAATGACCCGGCGCGGATCGGTCACCAGGCGCACCCCGGTCAGGTCGACGCCCCGTGACTTCTCGGGGTCGCGCACGACGGCCCATTTCAGGTCGACCTGCTTCCCCGAGCGAACCGCGATCCGATCGCCGTGCTGTCCGAGCAGGTGAGCGACTCCGGAGCCGACGTTCCCCAGTCCCAACATCCCCACCGCAATCCGTTCCATCCCGCCCCCAGCTCAGACTCTCGACGGCACTCTAACGCCTTGCCCGACAAGACAAAATAACCTACGCGATCTACCCGCGAGTCGGCAAGATGAAGAACCGGACTCGCGGAAACGAACCGGTTTCCAACGCGACCCGGCCGGCACTTCCCTTATGAGGAGGGAGCGGGCCAAGCAACCTGTGGTTCTACAGGATCGAGAGCGATCCTCGGGTCACGCCGTAGCGACTGGTCGCCTTCAACTCTCGCCAGAGTGATCGCGCATCACTCCGGCCGGCGATCGCGTTGGCATAAAGCGCAATCGTTCGCCCGACCGCCTCCGGGCTGTCGTCGAGAAACTCGATCCGCAAATGACGCGACCGCTTGGCCAGCAATCGGGGAAGATATTCCGCGGCCGATTGCGGTACCGCATTGAAGAGCGTGTTGCGACACCCCACGTCCGCTTTGAGCGGATGCTCCTTGCCCACGCGGTCGCGAAGTTTGACGTCATGATCGTCGCAAGGGCGACCGCAATTCGTCTTGTCGGTCCCCGGAGACAGGACCGCGCAGAAGACGCAGTGCTCCATATGGAACATCGGAATCTGCTGATGGATCACAATCTCGAGCCAAGGACTGGGGACGGCCGCCATCAGATCCTCGAGCTGCTCGAAGCAGAGGTCATAGGAGGCCGTCACGCGAAGTGCCCCGCGCGCCTTCAAGAGCTCGACGGTCAGTTCGTTCGACGCGTTCAGCGAGAAGTCGGCGACAAACGGGATCCCACGCTCGGTGCAGAAGTAAAGGCCACCGGCATTTCGGACCAAGAGGCCGTCGGCCCCCTGCTTCTCCAGGTATCGGAAGAGATTGGCTTCGGCCGGCTTCTGAATCCGAGGGGTCGCGATGAACAGCGCGACCGATTCGCGACGCGCGACGGCCACGGCCTCTTTGTACCGCTTGATATCCTGGTAATCGACGTAGATCGTCTTGATCCCGGCCGCGACCGCCGCTTCGACTTGCGCCGTGTCCCGGCAGAGGACGGATAACGACGGTGCTGCCGTCGACAATGCGGGATCAAGAGCAACGGAAGTGACGTGGCTTCGGAGCACGGGGAGCACCGGCTCCGCGGCCAAGCTCCGGGGAGCCGTGCGGGACGCTTCCTCGTCCAGTTTTGCCACAAGGTCGCGGCGCAAGGCGTTGAGGAGACTCTTGGGGACCATCGGCCCCCCTTCAATCGTGGCAGTCACCGCTCTCAACTGATAGATCGAGCCGCCGAGGCGATCGAGCTGCTCCTGGAGCGAAACCGCGGTCGCCTCCTGGCGCTCGGCTCGATCAAGTGGAGCGGTCGACTCGCAACGCGCCTCCCGGCCGGTCTCGGTCCGCCCCTCGAGTCGCAACGGTTCTCCGACGACCGCGCGGACCGCAATGTCGAGTTCAACCTTTCGCCGCTCGGGCCCTTCAAACGATTTGCGGAGCCGGCGCGTCAGTTCAGGATCGTCGGTTTTCCAAACCCGTTGGCCGGGTCGAATTTTCCGGGGGTCGAGGTCGTGCTGACCGAACCGGAGCTCCGCCGGTCCCGCCGAGAGGCCGGCCGGTTCGGGAGCCGGGCGGCGACCACGTTCTCGAGTCACCCGGAGCACTTCGTAAACGCGGCCCCCTTGTTCGGGAACCTCATCGCCCTGTTCGGCATCAAAGACAAGGCCGTCACCCGGTTTGACGGGCGCCGTGAGGTCGAGGCGAATCCCAGCGCCAGCGACTTCGGTCACCCGACCGAGAAAGATGCCGCGTTTTTTGGCGTGGTCGCCGCGAACCAGGACTTTGTGATTGTTGCCGTCGAGGAAGCCGTGACTGAACCCGCGCGAAAACGACAGCTCCATCTCGCGGACGTCGCGCGCCGTGAACTCGATCGGCTGCCCCGCCCAGGCGGCATCGATCGCACGGCGGTAGTGCTGGGTGATGTTGGCCACGTACTCGGGGGCCTTCAGCCGCCCTTCGATCTTCAGGCTCGCCACGCCGAGGTCGATCAATTCGGGAATCAGGTCGAAGGCCGCGAGGTCCTGCGGACTCAAGAGATAGCGAACGTCGTCGAGGTTTTGCAGTTCGCCGTCGCAGACAATCTCGTAGGGCATCCGGCAGGCCTGGGCGCACTCACCGCGGTTGGCCGACCGGCCTCCGAGCGCCTCGCTGGTGAGGCACTGGCCCGAGTAGGCCACGCAGAGGGCACCATGGACGAAAACCTCGAGGGGCAATTCCGAGTTGCGGCCGATCCTGGCAATTTCGGCCAGCGACAATTCCCGAGCGAGGATCACGCGAGAGCAGCCGAGTTCCCGGGCAAGTCGAACGCCCTCGGTGCTCGTGATCGACATCTGGGTCGAGGCATGAATTTCGAGGTCGGGGGTCAAAGCTCGAATCAAACGGACCAACCCGAGGTCTTGTACGATCACGGCGTCGACGCCGGCCTCGACCAGGTGGCGGATCGTTTCTTCCAGGTCGGACAGCTCGCGAGGAAAGACCAGCGTATTGAGCGTGACATAGCCGCGAACCCCGCGGCGATGGAGCTGGTTCATGACGTCGGGCAGGTCGGCCCCATCGAAGTTGGTCGCGCGGGCACGGGCATTATGCCGCTGGAGTCCGAAGTAGACTGCGTCCGCGCCGTTCTCGACGGCCGCGATCAAGCACGTCCGATCTCCGGCCGGTGCGAGGAGTTCCGGCTTGACGGTCCGCTTCACCAAGGGCTCGCTGATTTCCGTTCCCGCAATCGCCACGCGTACCGTATCCTCTCCAATGGAGTTCCAAGCCAGTCAGGGTTGTCCTATTATCGCGCCGAACTTGCGTTCCTACAAGAGGATCAGGCCTGGAGACCGCGCGACTCCGAGGGGTTATCGCATTGCCGGGGCTATTGAGGGCCATGGAATGGACTGAATGGGTCGAAGGAGGCCCCACACAGTGATTGAATGAAATCGTCAGGAGGCTCGGCGCACCGCCTTGGCAAGTCCAATAAGGCTGTGTTAGGCTAAGAAAAGGAGCTGTTGTGTTATGATGATTCATTTACCAGAAGATTTGGAGAGCTACCTCCAGGTCGAGGTGCAAAACGGTCGATTCGCTTCGACGGACGAGGCGATCAGCGAAGCTGTGCGTTTGCTCCGCCAGAGGAGACAGGAGGCTCAGGAGAAGGCGATCACGGCGTACGAGGTCAATCAGCAACTGCTCGCTGTCGGCTTGCTGAGCCAGATCCCGTCCCGCGATCCCAAGACCTATCGCGAATTCTCGCCGATCGTCGTTGAAGGTGAACCACTCACGGAAACGATCATTCAGGAGCGGCTTTGAAGTGGCGGTTTACTTTTGCGATTCCAGTGCCATTGTCAAACGCTATGTTCTGAAGGCAGGCACCTCCTGGATTCAAAGCTTGAATCCGGTTCAAATGGCCCACACTTTTGGTTCCAATCGGCGGGGTACCGGACCGACCACTCAAGGAAGAATTTCGCCATGCATTCGCTGCTGCTCTTAATCCCAATCCTGGCCGCGGGAGCTGATTCCAAGGACGAAGGACTGTACGCCTCAAACCCAGTCTATCGCGCGCTCGTCACGGACGGGCTCGAGATCGAGGGCAAGAAGTTCGCCTTCCCCCTCCCCTTGCTGCGCGACGGACAGAGCATCGAGGCGGAGCGGAAAACCCTCATCGGGCTGCTGGAATCCGAGCGAAAGGTCACGGAATTTCTTCGCGACTCCGTGTCCGCTCCGTTCATTCTCAAGCTCAATGATGAGAAGACCGCCACCAGTCTGGTCCGCCGGGTGGATCTCTGGTTCGCCGTTCACGCGAGCCTTGACGATATCGACCTCGATGCTCTCTCCCGCAACGCCGAGGCAGCCAAGCCTATCGAAGTTGGAAATATGAGGTTCGAGAGTCGACTCCTGGGCGCCGACGAACTCGAGGCGCGTGGGATCGCGATCCCGAAGGCGGACGACACGTCGAAAACGTTGTTCATTCACCAGACGGGACGGCTGCTCGACCGGATCCACGTTGAGGGGACCGACATGATGGTTGCTTCGCGCTCGCCCCACTCATGGGTGGTCGCCGCGCGGACCGACCGGCGATTCGACGAGGACCCCAAGGCGGCGAACCGCTGGTGGCCGATCGTCCGACGCGGCGGTCAGGAGCAGGCCGGGCCGGCTCAGCCGTTTCCCGGGGGGGCGAGCTATGTGACAATCACCCGACTCGCGTCCGCCCCGAACGTGCTCGTGGCGGAGGCCCATTTTAGCTTCGCCGAGCCCCGCGGCTGGTTCGACGGTGCACCGATCCTCCGTTCCAAGATCAGCCTGATTGCGCAGGACCAGATTCGACAGCTTCGTCGCGATATCGCCAAGCGGAAGGAACGCCCGCAAGCGGGGAAGCCGTCCGAGTGACGGAGCGCAAGACGAGGTTGTCGCGTGGCTCGCGCCTTTGCGAGAATCCGCGAAAAAAAAGGGTCGAGCACGGCCGTCACAGATCCGCCATGAACGCGTTAATTTCACTGCGGATCGGCACCGTGACCGCGGGCCGGTTCCGATTCGGTTTCCCCTCGAAGGCTCCCGTTCAACCATGATCCAAGTCGATCGGCTTACCAAACGTTACGGCTCGTTCAAGGCGGTGGACGGCATCACCTTCTCGGTCGGCCGGGGTGAGATCGTCGGCCTGCTCGGCCCCAACGGCGCGGGCAAGACGACGACGATGCGCGTGCTCACCACGTTCCTCGGCCCGACGAGCGGGCGGGCGACGCTTGCCGGTCACGACGTCCTCGATGAGCCGCTCGAAGTCCGCCGTCGGGTTGGCTACCTCCCCGAGAACGTACCGCTCTATCTCGAGATGCGGGTCCGCGAATACTTGCTCTATCGCGCCAAGCTTAAGGACGTCCCTCGCTCAAAACGGCGGGCGGCGATCGGCGACGTCATCGCGCGTTGCCGGTTAGGGGACGTGGAAGATCGAATCC
The DNA here is from genome assembly GCF_900129635.1 of Singulisphaera sp. GP187. Lineage (GTDB taxonomy): Bacteria > Planctomycetota > Planctomycetia > Isosphaerales > Isosphaeraceae > Singulisphaera. The sequence continues at coordinate 2,385,448 of NZ_FSRB01000001.1, forward strand.
TCGGCCAGCTTTCCAAAGGCTACCGCCAACGGGTCGGTTTGGCCGAAGCGATGGTCCACGACCCCGATATCCTGATCCTCGACGAACCGACCGCGGGGCTCGACCCGATCCAGATCCGCGAAGTCCGTGCCCTGATCCGCGAGTTAGGGGACCGGCACACGATCCTGCTCTCGACGCACATCATGTCGGAGGTCGAAGCCGTTTGCGGTCGGGTCATCATCATCGCGAACGGGAAGATCGCCGTCGACGACCGCCTCGATCACCTGCGGTCCGAAAGCACGATCGTCCTCGAAGCGCGCGGGCCGGCCGCCGCGATCCGGCACGGACTCGAGTCCGTTCCGGGGGTCGAACATGTCGTTCAATCCAAGGTCGAAGGGGACCACACCTCCTTCGAGATCCACACCAAAAATGGGTCCGATCTCCGCGAAGAACTCGCGCAACGGGTCATCCAGAACGGCTGGCCGCTCCGTAAGCTCGACATCAGGCGCACCACTCTGGAAGACCGGTTCATTCAGGCTGTAACCCGCGCGACCATCTCCGCTGAAGCCGAACTCGAGGCCGTTTGACGATGCGACACATTCCGACCCTCGTCCGCCGGGAACTCGGGGCCTATTTCCTGAGCCCGATGGCGTTCCTGATCCTGCTCGCGTTCCAGGTGATCGCCTGGTTCAACTTTTGGGAGCTTGTTGATGGGCTGAACCGTCGTCAGCAGTCGTTCTCCAGCCTGCGCGATCCGCTCAACAACTATCTCTCCCAGAGCATCCCGTTCTGGATCGCCCTCCTGGTCGCCGTCCCCGCGCTCACGATGCGCCTGCTGGCCGAGGAGAAACGCTCGGGAACGATTGAGACGTTGCTCACCGTGCCGGTGACTGAGACCGAAATCGTGGTGTCGAAGTGGCTTGCGGGTGTGGCCATGTACGTCGTCCTCCTCTTGCCATTCGCGATCTACCTGCCTTTCCTCTACTACCAGGCCAAGTTCTACTTTGATCCCGGTCCGCTGCTCTGCTTGAGCATCGGCCTGACGACCCTCGGGATGATGTTCGTGGCGATCGGCCTCTTCTTTAGTTCGCTCACGCGGAACCAGATTATCGCGGCGATCTGGACCTTCGCGATTCTCTTCCTGCTCGTGTTCATGACCCTCCTGCTCTACTTCTACGCCGCGGGGCAACGCCTCGAGTGGGCTGAGGGAATCCGCTTCGTCGCGGTCCTGCTCCAAGTCCAGAGTTTCGGGCTGGGGCGACTCGACCTGAGATACGTGGCCCTTCACCTGTCGGTGAGCGTCTTCATGATCTATCTCACGGTGAAGGTGCTCGAATTCCGTCGCCTCGGATAACGAACAACCGAGGGCGGACGGAACGTGGTCGAATCAACGAAGTGCCGAAGAGAAGGCTGAGGGAATGACACAAACGATGAGCGCTTTCCTGTCGAGAACCGAAGTCTGGGTCTTCGCCCTGGCGACGGCGGCTTTTCTCGCTCTTTACTGGGCGTTTCGAGGCGCACCGATCGGGCAGGCGGCCGACGACGAGGGGGCCGATGCTCCCAGGGCGGCCTACCGCGACCGCGTGATCGCCGCCGTGGTCGTCGGCCTGCTCCTGATCGTCGGGGGCGCCTATATCGCACTCGCGCGCAGTCTGCTCTGGTCGATCCCCGTCTTCGCGATCGGCTTCGGCCTGGTCCTCGCCTTGATCGTGTTCAACCAGCGATATCGCCACGCCAGCCCCGCGCTGCGGCGGACCATCGACCTCTCGAATACGGCGCTCACCATCGCCCTGGTTGCCGGCATCCTGATCGTGATCAACGTCTTGGCGTTTCGCTACGGCGGACGCGCCATCGATTTGACACGTGAGCGAACGTTCTCACTCGAGTCGCTCACCAACAATCAGTTGAAAGCCCTCGATCGCCCGGTGACCTTTACGCTGATCTCGGGCAAGAGCCCGCTCGCCGCGCTTCAGTCGGAACGGATTCAGCAGGTTCTCGATTTATACAAGGCGGCCAATCCCGACCGGATCCGCCTGGAGACTCTCGACCCTTACGCCGAGCCGGAGAAGTTTGAGGCGATCGTCAAACGGGCGCCCGGCGTGGCCGTCACCCAGGGTGGAGGCGTCATTCTCATCGAATACGGCGCCGGGGAGAAGGCGGCCTTCTCCGTCATCCGAAACAGCGAACTCTTCGACCTGCCCACCTCGGGACGTGTCGAGGACCAGGCGGCCCTGTTCGAGAGCACCTTCCACGGCGAGACCGCGATCACTTCGGCCCTGATCGCCCTCCGTGAAGGCAAGAAGCCGAAGATCTACTTCACGACCGGGCATGGGGAGCCTTCCCTCAATGAGTCCCGTCCCCGGGAGCCAGGGATCGGCGTCTGGCACGCCCGACTCGCCGCCACCGGAGTCGATGTGGCGGAGCTCAACCTGATCGAGACGGAGGTTCCGGCCGACGCGTCGCTCCTGGTCGTCGTCGGACCGAAGAGCCCGTTCCGCACCGAGGAAGTGAGCAAAATCAGGGGCTACCTCGACCGAGGCTCCCCCGCGCTCATGCTGCTCGGGAGCCAGGAAAAGACAGGGCTGGAGGAGATCCTCCGCTCGTATAACATCGACTTCGGCCGAGGCACGATCGTCGATCGCCGCCTGTCCGCGCCCGGGCGGCCCCAGTTCGTCTACATGCCCATGACCCCCGATCTGCGTCATCCGATCGTTGACTCACTCATCAGTCGATTCGTGTTGATGCCCTCGGCCTCGCCGATCCGGATCCTCGGCTTCGGCGGCAGCGCTCCGGTCAACACGAATCTCAAGGCGACCCCCCTGCTCCGTTCGAGCACCTTCTCCTGGGCGGAATCCGACCTCGCCAAGCGACCGGTGGAGTTCGACCAAGGCCCCGACGAGAAAGGCCCGCTGACCGTCGGTGTTACGGTCAGTGAAAAGCCGAAGACCGAAGGGAATCGAGAAGGCGACAAGCCAAGGACCGAAGGGAATCGGGAAGGGGACCCTCGGCTCGTACTTTTCTCGTCATCGACGATGGCCGACAACGACCTGATCCAGGAAGAGCCGATCAACCAGGATTTGCTGATGAACGCGATCGCCTGGTTGCGCGGGCGCCCCGACTTGCAGGGGATCGCCCCCAGAACGCACGTCTCGATGACCTTGCTGGCCGATCCGGTCCTCCGATTCCGCCTCATCATGGTTCCGACCGTCATGGCCGTCCTCCTCGTGATCGGTCTCGGAATTTCCACCTATGTCGCGCGACGTGAGTGAACCTCTGGGCGCATCCGTCCTGGGAGCACGAATTCACAGAACACGTTGAAACGGCTTGTTATCATGAAGAAGCATCATACCACCCTGCTGCTGCTGACCTTGTTCTTCACCGGCCTGTTCGTCCTCTGGTGGGCGAGCTACGTCGAGGTGCCGACCTCCCAGGAGTTGGCGGCGAACCAGCACCTCGTCTTCCCCCAACTCGCGAAGACCGCGCCCGGCGAGATTCAGCGGCTCACGATCGAGCATCCCTCCGCGGGCGACGACGCCAAACCAGTGAGTTCGGTTCCACTCATCTTTGAACGCCGGGGTGACGCCTGGCAGATGATCGAACCCCTCAACGCCAAGGCGGAGTCGGCTCGGCTCGAGATCCTGGCTCAAAACCTCAAAAACCTGAGCAAGTCCACCGAAGCCGGAACGATCCAAGGACCAGGGACCAAGTATGGTTTCGATCCCGCCGCGGCTTCGATCAAGGCGTATGGACACGACTTCGAGACTCCGATCGCGGCGCTCGAGATCGGCAAAACCTTCGGCGATCGGCTTTACGTTCGCCCTGGCGGTACGACGGGAATCGAGGTGGTCGATTCCCGCCTGATTCAGGGGCTCGACCAACCCCCGATGGCCTGGCGCGAAAAGGCCCTTTTCAACCTCGCGACCTTCCAGGTCGGGGGGATCACAGTCGCCGGTCCCGGTCGCAACCTGAACGCGGAGCGGATCGGAGGGCACTGGCGATTGCTCCAGCCATTCCCCGCGCTGGGGGATGACCGCAAGATGGAAGAGGTCTTGGGTGAGTTGACCTCGCTTCGGGTCGCCAATGGCGACGCGGGGTTTGTGGCCGATAACGTCACCGACCTCGCCCATTACGGCCTCGACAAGGACCATGGAGTTCGAGTCGAGCTCCGCCCGGTCGCGAGCCAATTGAAGCCCCAAGTCATCCTCATCGGTAAGCCGGTGCCCGACCAGGACGGCAAATTCTACGCGTTGCAGAGCGGTCAGGATGACGTGGTGGCGATCAGCGGGCAGGGGCTGAGCACCCTCGGAGTCGACCCCAACGCCATCCGCAGTACCAAGGTGGCCGACTTCGAACCCGCGCGGGCCTCATTCATCCGGATCGCGGCGCTGGGACGAACTTTCGACATGTGTCGAACCGATCAAGGCTGGAGTATCGTTCATCCGATCCACGGTCCGGCCGATCACGAGTTGGTGGTCACTCTGCTTTCCAAGCTCGATAAGCTGGAAACGAGCGAGTTTTTCAGCCCGTCGAAGATTTCGAATCCGGAGCTCAGTCCTGCCGCCATTTCGCTCCAACTCTGGCAACTCAAACGCGGCGAACGGCTCCCGACGAAAGCCGTGGACGAACCCACCGGAGACTTGAAGGTCAACCTGAATCTCGGTCGTCACGATGTGCTCCGAAAGAGCGTGTATGCTCAGGTGGCCGGCGACTCGACGATCCTTGCTCTCCCCGATGAGTTCCTCGAAGCGCTTCCGCAAAACGATCTGGCCTTCCGGGAACGGAGTCTGATCAACCTCAGCCCCGGCCAGATCAGCCAACTCACGGTGGTACGCGACGGGAAGACCTTCGTCCTCTCCCCGGCGAAATCGGGCGATCCGAATCAGTGGAAGATGGAAAAGCCGGTCGAGGCCCGCGCGGATACCGAGGCGATCACCAAGGCGCTCGTGATGCTGACCGGCCTTCGCGCCCAACGTCTCATCACCGATCAACGCGTCGCCCCCAGGCAGTTCGGCCTCGACGCGCCGAACATGATCATCACCTGGACCAGTCCTTCGACGGGGAAAAAGAGCGAGTCCCGCAGCGATGAGCCAGTCACGCAATCCCTGACGATCGGCGGACGGGTTCCCAAGTCCGAGGCCTGGTACGCTCAACTTTCGGACAGTCCGCTGATTTTCACGCTGGGTGACGACGTGGTGCTCCCGTTCCGAGCCGAGTTCCGCACGCGTCAGATCCTCTCGTTCTCATCAAAGCAGGTCGACCGACTGACGTTGCGCTGGCCCGAGCGAGCGGCGACCTTCGAGCATCATCCCACGCCGCGCGGCGGCGTCTACGACTGGAATCTCGCTTCGGAAACGAAATCGGGGCCGTTCGACCTGTCGCGAATCCACTCGCTGGCGGGCGACCTCGCGAAGCTCAATACGCGGATGTTCATCCAGTACGAAGGCCCATTCCCCGAGGCTTCGGGGCTCGCAACGCCCCAGCTCACCGTCGAGTACACCCTCAAAGGCGACGACACCAAACACACGCTGCGAGTCGGCAACACCTTTGAACAAGGAGAGTATTACGCCACCACCGCCCCGAACAAGGAAGGATTGGTGTTCGCGCTCGGGGGAACTGGCTGGGCCGACCTGATTCGACTCGCGGGCGAGCGGAAGTCGATCGAGTTGCCGGAGGACGTGTTCGCCCCTGACACCGACGCAGCGGAGGCCACCAAGTAGCTGGCACCAAGCATTCGTGGGTGGGCGGATCAAGAGTGGCCCGGCAGTTCGCCAGTTGGAATTCCGGCCGGGCCACTCTTCAGGGACCAGCCTTCCGCAGGACGGTGGCACCGACCGTATGGGATTCACGCCGTCGGCCCCCGGTTCTTGAACCCGAGTCGGGTTGTCGATCGTTTCGCGCCTTTCATACAATACGAGTGTTCTCACTGAACCCATGCACCGGAGAGTTCTCGTGTTGCGGATCGTTCCCTTTCCTCATCCCGCGTTGCGCTATGAGGCTCGGCCAGTCACCGAGATCGACGACGAATTTCGTGCGAATGTTCGCGAGATGTTCGAGCTGATGTACGACGCGCGCGGGATCGGCTTGGCGGCGACTCAGGTGGCTCTCCCCTATCAGTTCTTTGTCTTGAACCTGACCGCCGACCCCGATCAGCCGGAACAGGAACGGGTCTTCATCAACCCCGAGATCACCAAGCGGCACTCCTCCATCGAGGACGAAGAAGGCTGTCTCAGCTTCCCCGGTCTCTATGCCAAGGTGCGCCGCGCCAAGAGGATCAAGGTCCGCTGGTTCGACCTGGACGGGAATTCGTTGGAGCTCGACGCCGAAGACCTCGAGAGCCGCGCCATCCAACACGAGATCGACCACCTGTCGGGCCGCTTGTTCATCGACATGCTCAGCCCGCTCACGCGAAGCTCGGTGGCCGCGAAGATTCGCGATTTCGAAACCAAATTTCGCCGCGCTCAGGCTGAGGGCGAGTATCCCAGCGACGAAGAAATCCGCAAGCAACTTGACGCCCTTTGAATCGAGAGTGGTGAAGCTCAATGCCACAACCTTTGCGAATCATCATGCTCGGAACCGGCGACTTTGCGCTGCCGACCTTCGTCCATCTCTGCGCAACGGAACATAACGTCATCGCCCTGATCACCCAGCCGGATCGTCCCCAAGGGCGCAAGCAGCAGATCATCCCGAGCCCGATCGCGTTGGCCGCCCAGGAACGCGGCATCCCGGTGCTTCAGCCCGAAAATGTGAATGCTCCCGAGTTTCTCGAACCCCTTAAGGCGTTGGCGCCGGATCTGCTGATCACAGCGGCGTACGGCCAGATCCTGTCGGCGGAACTGCTGGCGATCCCGTCCCTCGGTGGGATCAACCTCCATGGGTCGATCCTCCCCGCCTATCGCGGCGCCTCGCCGGTCGCAAGAGCCATCGAGCATGGTGATCTCGAAGCCGGGGTGACGGTGATCCGGATGACTCCCAAGATCGACGCCGGGGGCATGATCGCGGTGGCCAAGACCCCCATCGATCCGAACGAGACGGCCGGGGCGCTGGAGGAGCGGCTCGCCAAGCTCGGAGCGCCCCTGATCGCACAATCGATCGCGGCGGTCGAGGCGGGCACCGCGACGATCTTGCCACAAGACAAATCGAAAGTGACCAAAGCCCCCAAACTCAAGAAGGACGACGGCCTCATCGATTGGTCGAAATCAGGCCTGGCGATCCACAACCTGGTCCGCGCGATGCAACCCTGGCCGATCGCTTCGACCTTCTGGAACCGCGCGTACGACCCAACCCGGGAGCCGCTCCGCCTGATCGTTCACGAGACCGAACCGGTCGCCCGGGACGGTCTCCCGGGCGTCGTCCTCGAAGCCTTCGGCGATCAATTGGTCGTCGCCGGCGGCCAAGGTGCCGTACGCCTGATCACCGTTCAGGTCCCCGGTAAGAAGCCGGCTCCCGTGGCCGCCTTCCTCAACGGCAATTGCGTCGTCCCGGGCGAGCGATTGGGGTGAGCCCGAGCCTGGTCGGACCGAGAACCCGCGCCGGGGCCAAGTTTAGGACGTTTCCAGGACCGGGAAAGGTTGGTACAATCACCTGGCTCACGGCACCCGTCGGAATGTCCTCCCTCGCTGGCTGCGCGACGGGATTTGCAGGATTCACGAATGTCTGACGTAACGCCAAAAAGAAAAAAGCTTTATATCGAAACGGTCGGCTGTCAGATGAATCTGCTCGACAGCGAGCTGGTGGTGGGAAAGCTCCGTAACGAGGGTTACGAGCTGACGGATGACATCGGCAAGGCCGACACGATCCTCTACAACACCTGCTCGGTCCGACAGCACGCGGAAGACAAGATTTATAGTGCGCTTGGCCGAATTAAACAGCTCAAACAACTGAAGCCGGAACTCACCATCGGCGTGCTCGGTTGCATGGCCCAAAAGGACCAGAAGCAGATCCTCAAGCGGGCCCCCCATGTCGATATCGTGGTCGGGCCGGGTCAGCTCGCCCGGGTCCCGGAACTGCTCGTTCTGGCCAAAGAGCAAGCGACGCCCCAGATGGCCGTGAGCCTGCCTCGGACCGCGGGTTCGAACGAGACGGTCACCGCGAGCTTTGCCGAGTACGACCCGATTCGCGAGCCGGCGATGCGGCCGACGCCGTTCCAGGCGTTCGTCCGGATCATGATGGGCTGCGATAAGTTTTGCACCTACTGCATCGTACCGTCGGTTCGCGGTCCCGAGCAGAGCCGCCCCGCCGCCGTGATCGTGGACGAGGCGCGTGCGCTCGCCGACCAGGGAGTCAAAGAGATCACCCTGCTCGGCCAGACGGTCAACAGTTATCGATCCGTCGACGCGTCAGGCCGCACCTTTCGCCTTTCCGACCTGCTCGAACGCCTTCACGAGATCGAGGGGCTGCAACGGATCAAGTTCATCACGAACTTCCCCAACGACATGACCGACGACCTGCTCCAGGCCGTTCGGGATTTGCCCAGGGTCTCCCGCTACTTGCACGTCCCGGCCCAGAGCGGTTGCGACGAGGTCTTGAAGCGGATGAAGCGAACCTATTCGGTCGCACTCTACGACGACATGCTCGACCGGATCCGCGCGACGGTGCCCGACGCGGCCGTCTCGAGCGATTTCATCGTCGGCTTTCCCGGAGAGTCCGAGGCCTCCTTCGAAAAATCGATGCGGCTCGTCGAACGGGGCCGATTCAAGAATAGCTACATCTTCAAGTATAGCCCGCGCCAGGGAACAAAGGCCGACACGCTGTTCATTGACGATATCCCGGAGGAAGTCAAGAAGCGACGCAACAACGACCTGCTCGTGCTTCAGACGGCGATCAGCCAAGAGGACAACCGCCGCCTCATCGGCCAGAACCTCGAGGTGCTTGTCGAAGGGCCGAGCAAGTCGTCGAAGGGGGTCGCAGTCGACGAAATCGGCCAGTTCTCCGGCCGCTCGTCGTGCGATCGCATCGTCGTCTTCGAGGGGCACGAGCGGCTTGTCGGTCAATTCGTGCCGGTGACCATCGAGGATGCGAGCGGCGTCACCTTGTTCGGTCGGGTCGTCACCATGGACCTGGTTGCGCCTCGGGCGTGAGGGGGAGCGGATGGTGAGCCCGCTCAACGACCTGGTCGGTCGCTGGGTCGCATCGGTGGGAATCGATCCCAAGCTCGTACCAGCGTCCCTCATGCTGGAAACTCAATTCGGCCATGCCCCGGGCCCCTCCCGTCCCGGCGCCGACCCGCAACAAATCAAAGCATGGGAGCATCGCCATGGGTACCGACTCCCCGACGGGCTTCGCGCCTGGCTCTTGCTCTCGAACGGTTTCTACCTCGATGGCCCGTTGATCCACCCGCTCTCCGCCATCGGGCCCATGGTTCCGTTCGCGCGGGTGCCCGACCTGGTCGTGCAGCCCGAGAGTTGGTTCGAACTGGGCAACCCGAACGTCGAGACCGTCTGCATCGACCTTGCCTATCGCTGGCCGGGGCCGGGGGGCGATTTCCCGATCTTCACGTCGGGCGACGACCAGACGCATAGTCCGCCTCGGATGATCGCAACCAGCTTCAACTCGTGGTTCTTCGAGGTCCTGAAACGCGGAGGACGGGAATATTGGTTCGACCCGGGGTTTACTCCGCTTGGGGACCCTTGGGTCGAACATCGTCGGCATGCGCCCATACCACCGCTCCCCGATCGGTTACGGCCGCTCGCGGCGCACGTCCTCCCGCTCATGCGTCCCGGCGCCGACGACCGCTCAATTGCCGACTCCCTGGGGATCAGCCGGGGGGACGTCGAGGTTCTCTTCCGACATCTCCAGCATGGCTCAGCGAATTTTGCGGGCCCATGATCCTCCCCGGCTCGGTGAACGCTCATGAAGGAGATGGAGACCCGATTCGCGAACACCGAGTGGTTCCTGACCTACCTCAAGGAACCTGAGACGGCGAAACGGTGGCTCGCCAGCCTGGGAGTCCGCGCCCCGGATCGCGGCTTTCGCGACCTCCGCGACCTCGACGGCAGGTCGAGCGATCCCAGGATCATGGCCCAACTCGCGGGGCAGTTCCATGGCTTGCTTCCCGCCTGTCCCGACCCTGACATGGCGCTCACGAACCTGGAGCGCTACGTCTCGGCCTGCCCCGCTCCTGACGCCACGCTCAAGCTCTTGGCGGATAATCCTCGGACGACCGAAATCCTGGTTCAACTCTTCAGCACGAGCCAGCATTTCAGCGAGTTGATGATCCGTGACCCTGCCTTACTCGACTGGCTCCGAGGAGGGGCCGATCGTCGCGATCGCGATACGTTGATCGCCGACCTCTGGAACGACCTCGAGGAGGCCCGTGATGAGGAAAGCGAGCGGCTGATCATTCGCCAGTTTCGCCAGCGCGAGTTGCTCCGGATCGGCTACAACGACATTGTGCGGGGGATGCCGCTCGAGGTGGTGACCCTCGACCTCTCGCACCTGGCCGACGCCTGCGTCGAAACCGCGTGCCGCCTCGCGCGGCGTCGCGCGGAGTTTCGACACGGCATCCCCTCCGGGCAAGACGGCGAACCCGCACGTTTCGTCGTCCTGGCGCTCGGCAAGCTCGGCGGTGAGGAACTCAACTACAGCTCCGACATCGACCTCATCTTCCTCTACGACCTCGAGGGCCAAACGACCGGCCCTCGCGTCGTTTCCAACGCGGAATTCTTCGCCAAAATGGGCGGGGACGTCGTCAGGATCCTCTCGGACCACACGGCGCTCGGTATCGCCTACCGGGTCGATATGCGATTGCGACCCGAAGGCGAGCAAGGCGCCCTGGCCCGGTCGCTGGCGGCCACCCTCGGCTACTACGAAACGTCCGGACGGACCTGGGAACGACAAGCCCTGATCAAGTGCCGGCCGATCGCCGGCGACCCCGAGCTCGGCCGCGCCTTCATCGACTCGATCACCCCGTTCGTCTACCGACGCTACCTCAGCGGTGCCGAGATCGGCGAGATCAAGGCGATGAAACGCAAGATCGAACAACGGACGGTCTCCGCGGGAACCGCCTCGGTCGAGGTCAAGACGGGCCACGGCGGCATCCGTGACGTCGAGTTCGTCGTCCAGTTCCTCCAACTCCTCCACGGTGGTTCCTACACCGATGTCCGCCATCCGAATACTCTCCAGGCGATTTCTCAACTCGAAGTCGTCGGCTGCCTGACGGCCGAGGAACGCGGCATCATGGAAGATACCTATCGCTTCCTGAGACGCGTCGAACACCGTCTGCAAACCATGTTCGACCGCCAGACGCATGAGATGCCCCGCGGCCTCGACGAACAGCGGATCCTGGCGATTCGAATGGGCTACCCCCTGGTGAGCATCTGGGAAGATCGCACCGGCCCGGCGCAGCGGTTCTTGACCGACTATCGCGCGAAAACCGAGCTCAATCGGAAGATCCTCAACCATCTCCTCCACGATGCCTTCCGCGATGATGACGGGGACGCCGCCGACCCCGTCGTCGACCTGGTGCTCGACCCCGATCCCGACCCGGGCCTGGTGTCCCGGGCGCTGGGGAACTATCCGTTTCAGGATCGCCAAACCGCCTACCACAACTTGATGGCCCTGGCGCGCGAAGATTTCCCCTTCCTCTCCCAGGCGCGGTGCCGGCACTTTCTCGCGGCGATCGCGCCTCGGCTCCTGCAAGCGGTCAGCCAGGCTCCCGACCCCGACATGGCCCTCACCAATCTGGAGAAGGTCTCGGCGTCGCTGGGGGCCAAGGCGATTCTCTGGGAACTGTTCAACTTCAACCCACCGACCCTCCGCCTGTTCGTCGAGCTCTGCGCCACCAGCCAGTTCCTCTCGGAAATCCTGATCAACAACCCAGGAATGATCGATGAGTTGATGGATTCATTGGTGGTCGATCGCCCTCAACCCGCGCAGGCGATCAAGGCCGAGCTGGCCGAGCTCTGTAAAGGGGCCGAGGACCTCGCGCCGATCTTGCTGAGCTTCCGAAATAAGGAATGGGTTCGCATCGGGATTCGCGATATCCTCGGCCGCGAGCCGATCCGCGACGTCACTCGCGAGCTGGCCGACGTCGCCGAGGCGATCGTCAGCCAGGTGGCGCGCGACCAGTGGGACCGGCGTGCCGAGAAGTACGGCCTCCCTCACCGCGGCTCGGACCGAAAGCGGTCGCGTTGGGCGATCGTCGGCCTCGGGAAACTCGGAGGTCGCGAGCTGAATTATCACAGCGACCTCGACCTGGTCTTCCTTCACGAAGCGGACGGCGAAACGCGCGGCGGGTTCGAGTCGATCAGTAACGAGCAATTCGTCAACGAGGTGACACGCCGGGTCCTCAAAGCGCTGGGGGGAGACTCGTCGTCGGGCTCGCTCTACCAGGTCGACACTCGACTCAGGCCCCATGGAGCGTCGGGACCACTCGTCGTCACCTTGGCGGCGTTCCGCGACTACTTCCGTGATTCGAGCCAGACGTGGGAGCGACTCGCGCTGACCCGCTCCCGAATCCTTTTCTCAAACGGTGGTTTCGGGCGAGACGTTCAGGAAGTCATTCAGGAGATCTCCGCTTCGGCCACGCTCGACGCGAAGAGGTTGGCTCATGAGGTATTCGCGATGCGCCGCAAGCTCGAGGAAGGGCGGGCGCGCAGTGATCTCAAGCGCGGATCGGGCGGGCTGACCGATATCGAGTTCCTGGTCCAGTACCTCCAGTTGGTCCATGCCGCGGAATTCCCTGAGATCACCCGGCCGAACCTCTGGGACGCCCTGGACGCGCTCCGCCGCGCCGGTCTGCTCAGCCCCGAGATGCATGTCGACCTCCGAGAGGCCTACGACTTTCTGCGCACCGTCGAGAGCCGCCTTCGCATCGTTCACAACCGGAGCGCCCACGACCTGCCCGAGAAGATCGAGGAACTGGCGAGACTGGCCCGCCGCTTGAACTACGGGTCCAACGACGCGACGGATTCAGCCCTCGCCTTCGCCCTCACCGCCGACGCCGACCGGCACGCCGTCCGCACTCGCGCCTTATTTCAAGAGGTGGTTGGGCGCGCGGCGGGGGAAGTTGTTTAAGAGCCTCTCGACTTCCCCCGGTTTCTCGTCGGGTTACTCTGAGCTTGCCATGCGAACCTCCCGCCTCTGCCAGCCCCGGAGGCGCTGGCGATGGTGGTTGCCGCTGGCGGACGAGCGGTCACGCAGGCGTGTTCACAACGCGACATTTAGACCACCCGATGCGCAAGCCAGCAGCGAACGACCGGACCAGCCAAAACTTATAGGTTGTCCGATAAGTCGTATCCATGCAAACGAGTTGATTCTTCTGACCACCTGGAACTCTTGATGAGTTTCGGCGTAGAATGACTACCGGTAGAGTGCGTTGCCCGGAGAATTCCGAAGACCAAGGCATGTTTAAAGCCAGTCATCATCCACACGTGCTGATTGCCACAATCACCGCACTTTGCACCATGGCGTGGATGACAGCTGGCGTTCAGCCTTCGAGCATGCCTCCGGGGCTCAGGGTCGCCGCCGTTGACCGAGTCCAGGAGCTGCGTCTCGAACCGAAATGGCTGAGGGTCCAGATCGATCGGGGCACGGACGAGCCGAACGTCGCCGCTTTTGAAGAGGATGACCTGCGGGAGGAAGTCCGCGAATCGATCCGTTCGAGCTCAATCGTCCACTTCGACCGGCCCGAATCAAACCGACAGCTTGATCCATTGCTCGTCCCCGACTGCGAGTCTCGGGGCGACAGCCATGGGGGACGACGCGGCCCTCCGCCTCGCATGCCTCCCGCCTGATCATTCACGTCTTCACTCACCGCTCGTGCTCCTCACGGCCGCTGGAATGCCGCGCCACGCGCGAACGCAAACTTCGCCATGAGCCCGTCCTGAATCCGTGACGGATCATCGCCCAGATTTCCCCGGTCGACGGTGTCGCGATCGGGTCCCCCCGACCTATCTATTGACGCCCTCACACATGCTGCAAGGTCTTCCCCCATGGTCCGCGCCATCATTACGTGGAGCCTGCACAATCGTCTGATTGTCATCCTGGGGGTTTTCGCCCTCGTCGCGGCCGGCATCCACTCCGCGATCAACTTGAACGTCGAGGCTTACCCCGACCCCACGCCCCCCTTGGTCGAAATTATCACCCAAAATCCAGGTGCCAGTCCCGAGGAAATGGAGCGACTCATCGGCATCCCCTTGGAAACCGCGCTCAATGGCATGCCCGGCCTCGATGACATGCGAAGCACCTCGATCAGTGGGCTGAACGACATCAAATGTCAATTCACCTACGGCACCGATTACAAGTCGGCCCGCCAGGAGGTGATCAATCGGATCGGCGCCGTGAGTAACTTGCCGGCGGGGGTGAATCCGGGCCTCTCCCCCTGGAGTCCGACCGGCGAGATCGTCCGTTATGTCCTGGAAGGCCCCGCCTACACCACGAACCAACTCAAGGCGGTCCAGGACTGGGTCATCAACCGGGTTCTCAAGACGGTCCCGGGCGTCATCGACGTGACCGGCTACGGGGGCACCGTCAAGCAGTACCAGGTCCTGGTCAACCCCAGACTGCTTCGACACTACAACGTCACCCTGCATCAGGTTGAGGAGGCATTGGCCCAGTCCAACGCCAACGTCGGCGGCGATCTGCTGATGCTCGGCAGCCAGACCCACAACGTCCGCGCGATCGGCTTGCTCGGAAAGGGGATCGACCCGCTCGACCCGGCCAACGTCGACCAAGCCTTCGCCATCGAAATGAAAAAGCTCGATGACATCAACAACGTCATCGTCTCGACCTCGGGCGGGATGCCGATTTTCGTGCGACAAGTGGCCCAGGCGGTCATCGGGCATCGTCCAAGACTCGGGATTGTCGGTCGCGGACGTGAAAACGACGTGGTCGAGGGTATCGTGCTGATGCGGAAGTACGAAAAGAGTCTTCCCACCTCTCAGGCGGTCGCCGCCAAGTTGAAAGAGATTGAACGCGAAAAGCTCCTGCCCAAGGGAATGCAAATTCGTATTTTCAACAAGCGTACTGATCTTGTTAATGTGACAACCCATAATGTTCTGCATAATCTTGTGATAGGAATGGCGCTCGTTATCGCCGTGTTGATTGTCTTTCTCGGCGATCTCAGTAGCGCGGCGATCGTGGCGATCATGATCCCGCTGGCGCTGCTCTTCGCGGTGACCGTGCTCTATCTCCAGGGCAAGTCGGCCAACCTCTTATCGATCGGCGCCGTCGATTTCGGGATCATCGTCGATAGCTCGGTGATCATCGTCGAAAACATCTACCGGCACATCACGGCCCCCGACGCCGACCGAACCCGGCCCTTGATCGACCGAATTGCCGACGCCTCCCACGAGATCGAGCGTGCCCTCTTCTTCTCCGCCTCGATTATCGTCTGCGCCTTCCTCCCCCTCTTCGCCATGACCGGGCCGGAGGGAGCCCTCTTCGGACCGATGGCCAACACCTACGCCTTCTCGATCTGCGGCGCCCTCTTGCTTGCGCTCACCTTGGCCCCCGTACTCTGCTCGTTCCTCTTCCGGAACAAGCGTGAGGAAGCCGACACATTCATCGATCGTTTGATGAAACGGCGCTACCTCTGGATCTTGCACCGGGTGCTCAATCACGGCAAGCTCACCCTGGCTTGCATCGGCATTCTCCTCGCCTTCACAGTCTCCCTCATCCCAGGTCTCGGCGGCGAGTTCATGCCCGAGCTCGAAGAGGGCAACCTCTGGATTCGCGCCCTCCTGCCACGCACCGTCTCACTCCAGGAGGCCGCGCGGATGGCGCCTCGGTTGCGAGCGGTCATCGCTTCGGTGCCCGAGGTCCGGGGGGTGATGTCCCACGTCGGACGACCCGATGACGGCACCGACGTCACCAACTTCTTCAACCTCGAGTTTAACGTCCCGCTCAAACCGATGGAGCAATGGCCGAAAGGCATGACCCGCGAGAAGATCCAGGATGAGCTGATGGCGAAGTTCCGCAAGTTCCCGGGCATCGACTTCAGCTTCTCGCAACTGATCCGCGACAATGTCGATGAGGCGCTCTCGGGCGTCAAGGGGGCCAACTCCGTCAAGCTCAGCGGCAATGACCTGAAAATCCTCGAGGAGAAGGGGCAACAACTCGTGAACGTGCTCCGGACCGTGCGGGGCATCGAGAACGTCGGCCTGTTCCACATCGTCGGTCAGCCCAACATGGAGATCGATATCAATCGCGCCGCCTGCGCTCGCTACGGCGTCAACGTCGCCGATGTCGAACGCGTCGTCCAGGTCACCATCGGCGGCCGCGCCTTCTCCCAGATGGTCGAGGGCGAGAAGCTCTACGACATCGTGCTCCGGCTCCCCGACGAACTCCGCGACGACCCCACGGTCATCGGCCGCATCCCGATCGACGTGCCCGGCAACGACGCAGGCGAAGGTGTCCGCATCCCCTTGTCGCAACTCGCCACCATCAACCCCCACACTCCGGGCGCCTCCTACATCTACCGCGAGAACAACCGCCGCTACATCCCCGTCCGGTTCGCCGTCCGCGACCGCGACCTCGCCTCCGCCATCGCCGAGGCCCAGGTCAAGGTCAACGCCCCCAAAACCGGCGTGGACCTGCCCCAGGGCTATAAGCTCGAGTGGTCGGGTGAGTTCGCCCAGATGCAGGAAGCCAATGCCCGGCTGAAGTGGATCGTACCGCTCTCGATGGTGCTGATGATGGTCCTGCTTTACACCGCGTTCAGCTCGATGAAGGACGCCATCCTGGTCATGACCAACGTGGTCGAGGCGTCGATGGGAGGCGTCTGGGCCCTGCGACTGACGGGGGTCCACTTCAGCATCTCAGCGGCGGTGGGCTTCATCTCGATCTTCGGCGTCGCGGTCCAGGATGGAGTCCTGCTAATTTCCTACTTCAACCAGATGCGGGCCGCCGGGATCCCGGTCCGTGAATCCGTGATGCGAGGCTCTGAGGTCCGAGTCCGCCCGGTGGTCATGACCGAGCTGACAGCCATGCTCGGCCTCTTGCCCGCCGCATTCGCGACCTCGATCGGTTCCCAGGCCCAGCGGCCCTTGGCGATCGTGGTTGTCGGTTCCATGTTTGTGACGTTATTCCTGGCGCGGTTCTTGATGCCGGTGCTCTACAGCATCTTCCCGGCACCCGCCGGCAGTGTCCACGACACGCAACGGGCCAAACTGATCGAAGGATCGCGCTACACCGATGAAATCCTGAACGGCGGCCGGCCGACTGACGAGGAGGATCGTTAAAAACGACCCCCAGGCAAATCCAGTAATGACGATCAGGGCGCGTGGGCGAGTTGAAACTCAACTCGCCCGCGCATTTTCCAACACCACCTGGAACGCATCAGGAGAATTTGCGTAGAATCATTGGGCACTGAAAAGGCATCACCCCGCGACTTCGAGGCCGAGGCATGCCTAAAGCGAAATTTCACCCGCGACTGCTGATTTGCACGATCGCTGCACTCTGCGTCATGGCATGGGTGAATGATCGCGTTCACGCTTCCACGCATACCCAAGAGACCAATGCGGCAGCCGTCGACCGGCTCCAGATTTTGCGCCACGAAGCAAAATGGCAGCGGGTCCGGTTCGAGCGGGTGTCTGACGAGCCCACTCTCTCCGCCTTGGAAGAGGACGACGAGCAGGAGGAAGTCCGCGAGTCGGCCCAGTCAAGCTTGATCGTCCACTTCGACCGCCCGGTGTCGACCAGGGAGGTAAACACCTTGCTCATCCCCGACTGCGACTTTCGGGGTGACAGCCCTGGGGGACGTCGCGGTCCTCCGCCCCGCATGCCCCCCGCCTGACATTTCACGACTTCGTTCGCCTCTCGAGTTCTTCACGGCCACTGGGATGCTGCGCCACGCGCGAACGCAAACTTCGGCATGCGCCTTGTCCTGAATCCGTGACGGATCACGGATCATCGCTCAGCTCCCCGGTCGACGGTTTTCCGGCCGGGCCCCCCTGCCCTCCCTCGCACATCGTCACACAGACTTCGAGGCCTTCGCTCATGGTCCGTACTATCATTACGTGGAGCCTACACAATCGACTGATTGTGATCTTGGGCGTCATTGCCCTGATCGGGGTCGGCATCCACTCGGCGTACAACTTGAACGTCGAAGCCTACCCCGACCCGACGCCGCCGTTAGTCGAGGTGATCACACAATCCCCCGGAGCGAGTCCGGAGGAAATGGAACGCTTGATCGGGATCCCCCTGGAGACCGCACTGAACGGGATGCCAGGGTTGGAGGACATGAGAAGCACCTCGATTACGGGCCTGAACGACATCAAGTGCCAGTTCGCGTATGGCACCGATTATAAGTCAGCGCGACAGGAAGTGATCAACCGGATCGGCGCGGTCAGCAACCTCCCGGCAGGGGTAACGCCCGGACTCTCTCCCTGGAGCCCAACTGGCGAGATCGTCCGTTACGTCCTCGAAGGTCCCGGCTACACGACCAACCAACTCAAAGCTGTGCAGGACTGGGTCATCAATCGGGCGCTCAAGACCGTACCAGGAGTCGCCGATGTGACCGGTTATGGGGGCACGATCAAGCAGTACCAGGTCTTGGTCGATCCTCAACTCCTCCGCCAGTACAACATCACCTTGCAGCAGGTTCAGGACGCGTTATCCCGATCCAATGCCAACGTTGGCGGCGACCTCCTGATGCTCGGCAGCCAGTCGCACAACGTCCGCGCGATCGGCTTGCTCGGCAAGGGGATCGACCCGCTGGACTCGGCCAACGTCGATCAATCGTTCGCGATTGAAATGGGGAAGCTCGATGACATCAATAAGGTCATCGTCACGACGGCAGGCGGCCTACCGATCTACGTACGGCAAGTGGCCAAGGCCATCGTGGGCAACCGCCCGAGACTCGGAGTCGTCGGACGAGGCCAGGAGAATGACGTCATCGAAGGCATCGTGCTGATGCGCAAGTACGAGAAGAGCCTCCCCACATCGGAGGCCGTCACCGCGAAAATGGAGGAGATCGAACGGGAGAAGCTCCTCCCCAAGGGAATGAAGCTTCGCATCTTTAATAAGCGGACTGACCTCGTCCATGTGACGACGCATAACGTGTTGCACAACTTGGTCGTCGGCATGGCATTAGTCATCGCCGTGCTGGTAATCTTCCTAGGCGACTTCAGTAGCGCCGTGATTGTGGCAATCATGATCCCGCTGTCGCTTCTCTTCTCGGTGACGGTGCTCTACTTCCAGGGCAAATCGGCGAACCTGCTGTCGGTCGGCGCCGTCGATTTCGGGATCATCGTCGATAGCTCGGTCATCATGGTCGAGAACATCTTCCGGCACATCACGGCGCGGGGCCGGAACCAGTCCCGCCCGCTGATCGACCGGATCACCGAGGCCTCGCACGAGATCGAGCGGGCGTTGTTCTTCTCGGCCGCGATCATCGTCTGCGCGTTCGTCCCCCTGTTCGCGATGAGCGGGCCGGAGGGAGCGCTCTTCGGGCCGATGGCGAACACCTACGCCTTCGCGATTTTCGGGGCACTCCTGCTGTCCCTGACCCTGGCGCCGGTGCTCTGCTCGTTCTTGTTCCGGAATAAGACCGAGGAGACGGACACGTTCGTGGATCGGTTGATGAAACGGCGCTACCTCCGCTTCTTGAACCGGGTGTTGGATCACGGCAAGCTGACCCTGGCGTTCATGGGCCTCCTCCTTGCGATTACGATCGCTCTGATCCCAGGCCTTGGCGGCGAGTTCATGCCCGAACTCGAGGAGGGCAACCTCTGGATCCGTGCCCTGATGCCCCGAACGGTTTCGCTCCAGGAGGCGGCGAGGATTGCGCCCCGGTTGCGCGAGGTCATTGCCTCCGTGCCCGAGGTCCGGGGCGTGATGTCCCACGTCGGACGACCGGATGACGGTACCGACGTCACCAGCTTCTTCAACCTCGAGTTCAACGTTCCGCTCAAGCCGATGGACGACTGGCCCAAGGGGATGACCCGTGAGAAGATCCAGGACGAACTGATGGTGAAGTTCCGTCAGTTCCCGGGCATCGACTTCAGCTTCTCCCAGCTCATCCGCGACAACGTCGAGGAGGCACTCTCGGGGGTCAAGGGGGCCAACTCCGTCAAGCTCATTGGCAACGATCTGCCAACCCTCGAAACGAAGGGGCAAGAGCTCGTCAACGTGCTCCGAACCGTCAAAGGGATCGAGAATGTCGGCCTGTTCCATATCGTCGGCCAGCCCAACATGGAGATCGACATCGACCGCGACGCGTGCGCCCGCTACGGCATCAACGTCGCCGATGTCGAGGCGGTCGTGCAGGTCGCCATTGGCGGCCGGGCGTTCACCCAGATGGTGGAGGGCGAAAAGCTCTACGACATTGTGCTCCGGCTCCCACCGGAACTCCGCGACGACCCCACCGTGATCGGCCGAATTCCGATCGATGTTCCCGGCGAGAACGGAGCTCAGGCGGTCCGCATCCCCTTGTCCCAGCTGGCGACCATCAACTCGCACACGCCAGGCGCCGCATACATCTATCGCGAGAACAACCGCCGCTATATCCCCGTCCGGTTCGCCGTGCGCGACCGCGACCTTGCCTCCGCCATCGCCGAGGCGCAGCGCAAGGTGGACGACCCCAAAACCGGCGTCCAGCTACCGGACGGCTACAAGCTCGAATGGTCGGGGGAATTCGCCCAGATGCAGGAGGCCAACGCCCGGTTGATGTGGATCGTGCCGCTTTCGATCGTGTTGATCATCGTCCTGCTCTACACGGCGTTCAACTCGATGAAGGACGCCATGCTCGTCATGGCCAATGTGGTCGCGGCGACGATGGGTGGTGTCTGGGCTCTGCGCTTGACGGGAGTCCACTTTAGTATCTCCGCGGCGGTGGGCTTCATCTCGATCTTCGGTGTCGCCGTCCAGGACGGCGTCCTGCTGATCTCCTACTTCAATCAGATGCGGGCCGCAGGGATCCCGGTCCGCGAGTCCGTGATGCGTGGAGCCGAACTTCGGGTCCGCCCGGTGGTCATGACCTCGCTCACGGCCGCACTGGGACTCCTGCCGGCCGCCCTGGCGACCTCCATCGGCTCGCAGGCGCAGAAGCCCCTGGCCATCGTCGTCGTCGGCGGCATGCTCTGCACGCTCTTGCTGACGCGGTATCTGATGCCCGTGCTCTACACGTTCTTCCCAGCGCCAGCCGGCAGCGCCCCAGACTCCCATCAGGCCGAACTCATCGAGGGATCGCACTACACCGATGAGATCCTGAACGGCGGCCGGTCGGCCGAAGCGGAGGATCACTGAAATCTCGACCAGGCGATCTGAGAACTGACGATACCGACTTGAATGAGGAAACGGCGGGGAGGCTGGGGACCGAAGTCAGGCCCCAGCCACCCCGCCGTGGGCAACCCGAGAGCGAGCCGCACTCGAGCGGGTCAGTCAAGCACCGCACGTCTTTTACAGCCAGTTCGGGGCTTGCCTGATCCACGCGGCAGAGCTTCGCCGAACCTGTTGTGAAGTCATGTGCGATTCACGATTGACTCATGAGTGAAAAGGGTGGGCCGTTTCCACCCTACGGGAATTGTGGACCAACGATAACGCCAAGGCCGATGACGCCAAAGTTGGGGATAACAGGTTCAGCGACGCTTTACGGTCCCCTTCAGGAGAGTCCCTCAAGATGGCCGGTGCTGTCACCCAGTTGCTCGAGGTGGGCCCCCATCCTGTCGAGCAGTGAAAGCCAGAGGTTATTGACCGGGGTCTCCTTCGGAAACCGGAGATGCCGGCCGGTCTTGAGCGATCCCCCACCCTTACCGGCGACGAGGATCGGCAAGTTATCGTGCGAGTGACGATTGCCGTCGCTGTTGCCGCTGCCATAGGCGATCATGCAGTTGTCGAGCAGCGTTCCCTCACCCTCGGGAATGGCTTTGAGCTTGCCGATCAGGTAGGCAAATTGCTCGATATGAAAGGTGTTAATCGAACGAACCTTGTCGATCTTGTCCGGGTCGCCGCGATGATGCGTCAGTTCGTGATGGCCTTCGGAGACGCCGACCATCTTGTACTTGAGCTCGCTCCCCTCGCGACCGAACATGCACGTTGCCACGCGGGTCACGTCGGTCTGGAACGCCAGAACCATCAGGTCGCACATGAGGTGGAAGTGTTCCGCGAGGTCGGCGGGAACCGACTCGGGCCGAACAACGCCCGGAGGAGGTTGGATCGGCGGCAGAGTCTCCGCGCGGGCGATCCGAAGCTCGAGCTCGCGCACACAGGTCAGATACTGATCCAGCTTCTGGCGATCCGCCCCCCCCAATCGACCCTCGAGCCCGCGCGCGTCGGCGATCACGGCGTCGAGCACACTCGCTCGGAGCCGGTTCCGCTTTAGCCGGCTGGGGTCGTTGGACTGGTCGGAGAAAAGCCGTTCGAACACGAGACGGGGGTCGACCTCGTTGGGCAGCGGCGAGGTGGATGACCGCCAGGACATCGTATGCTCGTAGACGCAGGAATAACCACTATCACAGTTGCCGGTCCCGCGATAGCGTTCGATTCCCAGCTCAAGAGACGAAAGTCGGGTGCGTTCACCCAGACGAGTCGCCGCGACCTGGTCGGCGGAGATGCCGGAGCGGAAGTTGGCTCCGGCGGTCTTACGCGCCTGGCAGCCGGTCAAGAACGCCGACGACGCCCGCGCATGATCGCCGGCACCGTCGCCGTTGGGGCGGGCCTTGTCACAGGTCAGCTCGCTGAGAACAAGCAACTCATCGCGGTACGGGGCCATCGGTTCCAGGATGGTCGGCAACGCGAAGTTCGCCCCCTCGGTCGTGGGCGTCCAGTCGTCCATGATCGCACCGTTGGGCACGTAGATGAACGCCAGACGCCGGGGCGCCGCGGCCTGACCGGTGGCGGTGGCGGCCGCCGCCAAGAGCCGGGGACGCATCGCCTCCAGGAACGGGAGGGAGACCACCGTGCCGAGCCCGCGCAGGACCGTTCGCCTCGAGATCCGCCCGCCGTTCGTCATGGTTCTTCCCCTGTCGCCGTGCGCATCTGGAAGGGTTCGCTTTTGACGACCTCCGCCATCAAGACGGAAAACCGGTCGCCGTTTTGATTCAAGGCTTCAAGAATCTTGTCCACGGCACACTTGTCGTAGTATTCCAGTCCGCGGCCCAGCGCGTATGTAAGCATCTTCTCGGCCAAGCAGCGGCTGAACAACTCTTTTTTGCCTCGGAGAATCGTTTTGAGCTCGGCCGGCCCCTGGAACGACTGGCCGCCGGGAAGCTCTCCCGAGGGATCGATCAAGAAGGCCCCATCCTTGTCGCGCCAGGCTCCCGTGGCATCGTAGTTCTCGAACGCGAAGCCGATCGGATCCATTCGCTTGTGACACGAGGCACAGATCGGCTGCTCTCGATGCATCTCCATGACCTTGCGCAACGAACCGGTCAGGCGCTTAGCTTCGGGAAATTCAGGCACATCGGGCGGCGGGGGGGGCGGGGGCAAATTCAGGAGTTGGTCGAGCACCCACTTTCCCCGCTTCACCGGTGAGGTCCGGGTCGGGTTCGAGGTGAGCGTCAAAATACTCGCATGGGTCAGGATCCCCCCTCGATTGGCCGGGAGCTTGACCCGACGGAACTCCTTCCCTTCGACGCCCGACATGCCGTAATGTTTCGCCAACCGCTCGTTCACGAAGCTGTAGTCGGCGTCGAGGAAGTCAAGGATCGAGCGATCCTCGCGCAGGATCGACTCAAAAAAGAGCTCGGTCTCCCGGTACATCGCCGCGCGAAGCTCGTCGTCGAACTCAGGGAACTCCTTCGCGTCAGGCGCGACGTAGGCCAGTTTCCGGATCGTCAGCCATTGGCCAGAGAAGTTCTCCACGAACGCGACCGCCTTCGGGTCCTTGAGCATGCGCTGCAACTGGTGATCGAGCTCGCCACGCAACCGCCCCGCTCCCGCCAAGCTCAGGAGCGTCTCGTCGGGCATACTACTCCAAAGAAAATAGGAGAGCCGGCTCGCCAGCTCGAATTCGCTGACCGGGTAGCTCGAACCCGCCTGGGCATCGCGAGGGTCGAGCTCGACGCGATAGAGGAAGTCGGGCCAGACCAGAACGGCTTCGAGAACCAGTCGGACACAGTCCTCGAACCGTTCCCCTTCGGCCTCGCCCTTATCGTAGAGCTTCATCAGCTGGTCGACCTCGCCCGGCTGGACCGGTCGGCGAAACGCCCGCGCAGCGAACCGGGAAACGATCTCGTGGGCCGCGTCGCGCGGTGCCAGACCGACCTGATGGGTCATAATTCGCTGATGCGTTTCCGGGAAGACCTGAGGCGGCGGGTTATACGGGCCGTCCATCTCGATTCCGCGCAGAAAGAGCAGCCGGCGATTCGTGTCACTGTCGCTGTTCTTCGGGTCCGTATACGGGTTGAGGAACGTCACCGCAATGGTCTTCGTCCCGGTCTTGATCCGGACCTTCCGCTCGATCCGGGTCGGCTCCGCGCGGTCGCCCGGCACATCGAACTCGTCGATATCTTCACCGTTGATCCGAATGACGGCCCGCACCGGCTGATCACCGACCTGGTGGCCGAAGACCGACACTTTGAGGGTGTAATCCCCCTCGTCGAAATAGCTTTGAGCGCGGAACGAGCCGATCGAGTGGAGGAATCGACCGAAACCACGTTTTTCTCCGCCAGCGTCCTCGGTCGCGCGAATTCCACCGAGTTGGGACTTCGTGGGCTTGGGCGTATTGTCGGTGACGATCGCCTGCCCAAGAATCGATTCGGCCGCGGTCAGATACTTCTCAAACAGGAGGGGGGAGAGGGACAGAACGTCGCCGATGTTATCGAATCCGTAGCCGACATCGTCGTTGGGAAAGTCCGCCGCGGGCTTGAAGTCGATGCCAACCAGGTCGCGGATCGTGTTGTTGTATTCGACCCGGTTCAGCCTCCTGAGGGTGACTCGCCCCACGTTCCTGGGTTGCGAGCAGTCGAGCTTATTGAGCACCCCGTCGATGGCGAGGAGCGCAACCTCGGTTTCCTCCGGAGTCGGTCGAGGCCGATTCTTGGGCGGCATCTCGCCGGCTCGGATCATCTCGAGCACGTTTTCCCAGACCTTGCGATTCTTCTCGACCGCTCGCTCATCTCGATCCGCGTCGAGGGTGAGGTCGCCCTTGGTCTTCCCATTGCCGTGGCATGCGTAGCAATGTTTGGTGAGGAAGGGGACGGCGCCTTTCGAGAAGCTCGGCGATGCTCCCGACTCCTCAACGCCGGCCTGCGTCGGCTCGGGAGCCGCGGCGACTCCCGGTGTCGACCATCCCAGGAGGAGGACGGCCACCAAGCCTCGCGCCAACCACCACGGATCGCATTGGTCCATCAAGCCCACCCTCGCCAGCGAAGCCTCGTCGACCGCCCCTCGCCATTCAAAGGGCGCAAGCCTACACCCGGATCCACCTTATTCCTCAACTTAGCGTCATTGGCTCCATCTTTCTCCCTACAAAAATCCAATGCCGCGAGCGAATGGGAACAGGCCGTGCAAGCGGGCCTCACCAGAACGGAGTCATCTTCAGCCTAACACGTTGGCCTGATTGCAAGTTCGGAAAACGATAGAATTCATTCAAACGAAGAGTGAGCCGGTCCGCGCGAGAAGTTAGAATTCCCTCGGCTTCTTCCTTAACGGCGCCCGACCCATGCGAGCCGACCATACGGCAAGTGGCTTGCTTGTGCTCGTCCGTGACGATGGCTAAGATCGCCGTTGGGTTACAAAACGTCGGTCGGACGGGGCACGACGCCACTCGCGACCATAAAAGTTCATCACCAGTTCACGTTTTTGTCTTATCAATCGCTCTCCGGGTTTGCTGGAGCGACGGACCAACCGAATTCCGAACTCATGCGAGTTCCGTCATCATGGGGAGAAGCCCGTTGCGAATCGCACGCCTCGATCGTGTTCGCCCTCGAATTCTCACTTGTCTCGGCGGCCTCGCGCTTCTGACGACGGCTCCCCTGTGGGGTCAAGCCCACGCCGCGGCTCCACCGCCAAATGTGATCTTGATCCTGGCCGACGACCTCGGTTATGGCGATCTCGGCTGCTTCGGACAAAAGCTCATCAAGACGCCGAACATCGACCGGCTCGCCGCCGAAGGGATGCGGTTTACGCAAGCCTATGCCGGCGCCACCGTCTGCGCCCCGTCGCGATGCAGCTTGATGACGGGCAAGCACAATGGCCATGCGCCGATTCGAGGCAATCGCGAGATCAAGCCCGAGGGGCAAGTCCCCATGCCGGCCGACACGATCACCGTGGCCCATCTCATGAAGTATGCGGGCTACACCACCGGCTTGATCGGCAAGTGGGGGCTCGGCCACCCCGGGTCGGTCAGCACGCCCGACAAGATGGGGTTCGACGAGTTCTTCGGCTACAACTGCCAGCGCCTAGCGCACGAGTATTATCCCGAATACCTCTGGCGCAATAACAACAAGGTCATGCTGAACGGAAAATCGTATTCGCACGACCTGATGGCCCAGGAAGCCCTCGAGTTTATCCGCCGAAATCAGGCGAAACCGTTCTTCCTCGACCTCTCGTTCACCCTCCCGCACGCCAAGTTGCAGGTCCCCGACCTGGGCCCTTACGCCGACGAACCGTGGCCCGATAACCTTAAAACACTCGCAGCCATGATCACCCGAATGGACGGTGATGTGGGACGCCTGATGACGCTCCTCAAAGAGCTCAAGCTCGACGAGAAAACGCTCGTCATCTTCGCCAGTGACAACGGCGCAGCCTACTCCGACTCACTCTTCAACCACTCCGGCGCACTCCGCGGCCACAAGCGCGACATGTACGAGGGAGGCATCGCATCCCCCGTGATCGCCCGCTGGCCCGAGAAGATCAAGCCCGGGGTCGTCAGCGACCAGGTCTGGGCCTTCTGGGACTTCCTTCCGACAATGGCCGAGCTTACCGGTCGACGGCTCCCGGCCAACCTTGATGGCGTTTCCATCCTCCCCGCACTGCTGGAGGGGAAGGCCGTCAAGCATCCGCCCCTGTATTGGGAATTCCACGAGCGTGGATTCGACCAGGCGGCACGGATTGGCGACTGGAAGGCGGTCCGCCACGGCCTGACGGGACCGATCGAACTGTACAACCTCAAGGACGATCGCGAAGAAGCGCACGATGTGGCCGTCCAAAATCCCGATCAGGCGAAGTCATTCGAAACTTTTTTCAAGTCGGCACGCGTTGATTCGGAACTCTGGCCGATCCAGACCGCCAACCCCAAGAAGGCCGCGGGCAAAGCAAACGCCAAGACGAAAGCGGGCGCCCTTTGACTCACGACGAATTTAGCCGTCGGGACCGAGGGGCTGAGGACGACCGCGGCGGACCGTCGGGAGTCAGCCGGCACACGCTTCTGAAATCGATGGCCGCGGCATCCCTCTGCGCGGGTGCTCCGTCTTTCTCAGAACCGTCCGACTCACACGACCGGCTGTGTTGTAGCCCCTGCGGGGCCGCAAAAAAACAGGCATTACTCTGAGACGGTAGCAAGGATACCAGGATCTCGTTCCTACGCTCGGCGTGGGAAGGCCGTCTCTGCGACGCTCCGCGTCGTCTTCCCCGGCGGGTGGGGCCGCAGAGCGGCCAGAACGGCCTTCCCACGCCGAGCGTAGGAACGAGTTTCTCCCGCGAATTTCGGCCTCCGGGGCAGACTGACGGTCCGGTTTCCTTGCGACAGACTCATGACTTTTCTGACTTGCAATACAAGAGGGGGATCGCGAACCGGGCCGTCGCGGAGCAGGCGACGGCCCATCGGTTCAATTCGCCGCGCGTTTCTGGCTCTTCTCCTGTTGCTCCCTCATCTTCTTCTCGAATTCCTTCATCTGGGCTTTGAAGAGGTCGTGCAGGTCATCCTTTTCGCCCGCCCTGGTGAGGTCCTGGCCCTTCTTGGTGACGGCGATGAAGCCAATGCACATCTCGTCCGTGGTGGCTTCACCCCAGGTCACGAGCTTGGGAGGATGGTTGGGGTTGCGGGGATTGTCCGAGGAATTGTCAAAGTGCGCGGCGACCTTGACCAGTGTCCCCTTCGGAAGCGTGATCGGCTCTTTGAAGAAATAGGTGTTCTGCCAGCCAAAATCCCAGTCACCGATCTTGATCAGATCCTGGGTCCGTCCGTCGGGAAATTTGAGTGACATACTCATATTTTTCCCGAGAAGATGCATGTGAGGTGTGACCGCCCAGGCCTCGAGGTCGAGAGGGACGGGCCAGGCGGCCTCGACCTTATAGTTCCCATCGTTAGCCGGGATCTTCAGGTCGAACTTGATGGCGGCGTTCCAATGCAGGGTCTGCCGCACCGGCTTCTTGGAAAAGTGGAGGCCGATTCGAGAACGGTCGGTTTCGGGCTTCCCACTCGGATGATAGTGGATTTGCACGACGACGTCGGCCCGGCTGGGCAGCGCCCTCCCGATCCCGTCGGGGAGATGGCTCGGTTCATTGCCCGGGGCCCAGCCGCCCAGGTCGCCGTCGATCTCAACCCCGGGGCCTGAGAAGCAGGAATAGCCCTGGCCTGGCTCGGCATCGTCCTTCTTGCGAGCCTCCCCCGAAATATCGACGTAGCTGAGCATATGATGGACCACCCGACGGTTGCCGGGCCGATACTCAATGGCCGAGACGTACATGTCTTCCGGCAAGCGGGTCGGCAAGACGAAGCAGCGATAGATATCGTCGCCGGAGGCGGGAATCGAGAAGTCTTCGGAGAGTTCCAGGACGAGGTCGGGCGTGCCGAGCGCCCATTCGTCGGCAAATTCGGGAGCAGGGGGCACGCGCTCGGCGTCGCCCAGCGGGGCGCCGGCTTCGGCCCAGGCGGCCAGCGTGGCGATCTCGTCGGTCGACAGTGAGCGGTCGTTCTTGAAGCCGGGGCCGACGTGCGGGTCCGGTTTCCAAGGGGGCATCTTCCGCTCTTCGGCGATCGTGGCGATGTCGTCGGCACGCTTGCGAGCCTGCTCATAGGTCTCGAGCGCGAACGGCCCGACCTGACCGCGACGATGACACTCCAGACAGTTCTTCTGGAGGATCGAGGCGACCGCGCCGGAATAGGTGGGTGCATCGACGGTCGGTGCGGGCTTCGGGATCGGACAGCCGACGGCCGGGACATGGGCGATCGCCACCTCGCGTTTCGCGAGAACGGCGACGATCGCGTCATGGAGCTCGCTGATCTTCGGGTTCGCGTTCTTTTTCTGACGTGCGGCGTATTGATCGTCGATTCGCCCGTGATAGCGTATCCGCCCCCGGTCATCGACGACGAACGCCTCGGGCGTGACCGCCGCGCCAAGCTTGGTGGCGATCACGCCCTTGGGGTCCTGGACGACCGGGAATTCGAGCTCAAAATCCTTGGCGTGAGCGAGCACGTCGTTCGAATTGAGGTCGGGGTCGACGCAAACGCCCACGATTTTCACCGACTCGGTCGGGAACTCCGCGCGAAGCCGGTTGAGCATCGGGCTGTATGCATTCGAGATCGGGCATTCCGAGGAATAGAAAACGAGGGCGGAAAGACCACCTTGTGGGGCGGTCAGATCCATGATCTGTCCATCCGGCCCCCGCATCGTGGGCAAAGCGACTTCCGCCACAGGTGCCGAAGCGTCGCCCCCCGCGAAACTCCAAGTTGCCAGACAAGCAAGGCCGATCCCAAGCATCGACCGTCTCAAAAACGTCGAACCATGCATGACACTGATCCCTCGAAGGAGGAAGCGGGGGCCGGATGGAGCTTGCCGGCAGAGGATGCAAGCAGGTCAGCAAGCCCGTCATTGGGAAGTTGACGCGTCAAGGACCTCGTCGTCTACGTCACGGATCGCTTCGGAGCGGGGAGGCCGACCCTCCTCCTCTCCAAATCATAGACGTAGGGCCGGAAATCTTCGCGCAAAAAATCGAGGGAATCGCCCGCGACGGAGCCATTCCCTTGATTCGAGGGAATCGCCCACGCCGGAGCCACTCCCTTGATGTTGCCAACCAATAACCGATCACGCGGACGCGGGGTTAGCCACGTTCCCGCACCGTGGCTGCGGCCGGTACAGCCGAGTGATGCGGCGCCTGATCGTGCGCGTCGCTCGGTTCCCACATGGATGTCAGGCCCATCAAGGCGAAGCCGGCGAGGAGGGCCAACGAGAGGAAAACACGATCGTGCTCGTGAAATTGCAGTTCGGGGAGCAAGTCGCTGAGCGCAATGCAGAGAAAGGTCCCGGCCGAGAAGGCCAGGGCGGCCGCCGTGGCCGAGGCGGCCGCGTCCGGCTCCATCTTCCCCATGCCCAACAGAAAAATGGCGACGCCGAGCGGGATCATCAGGGCGAAGCCGAGGTTGACCAAGTGAGCCAGCATCCGCGGTGCGCCCGCGCGAAGCATCAGGCTGACGATGGTCAGGGCATCAGCCGGCTTATGGATGATCGTGGCCAGGAAGACCCCCCAGGCGGCGACCCCCACCGCGTTCGGTTCCCCTTTCGCGATCACCGAGGCACTGGCGAGGGCGACGCCTCCCGCCAAAGAATGCGCGGCGAGGCCGAACGCGGCCGCCCCCCAGTGGAGCGAGGTGCCCTTCGTTCCCGACGCCGAACCGCCGGGCGCGGCCGAGTCGACCAGTCCGGCGGAGTGGCCTCGGCCCGGCGAATGCTCATGGGCATGGGTCGGGCACGGCTCGGTGGGATCCGCCGGAGCCTCGTGGTGGTGGAACGCGAAGAATCGTTCCAGGAAAAAGAGCGCGAGCAGCCCGAACGCCGACCAGTTCAGGGTGTGGGCCGACCCCATTCGAACCGCCTCGGGCATCATATGGAAGAAGGCCGCGCCGAGCATGGCGCCCGCGGAGAAGCTCAGGTAGCCCTGAAGCCGGGTGTGCGTCAACACGGTCGCCAACGGCAGGAGCCCGCCGAGAACGCTCACGCCGACGATCGCGATGCTGAACAGCACGAGGGTCGTGGTCATCGTAGTTACTTGTCTTCCCTCGCCCTTGAGGTTTTCCCTTGTTCCGCCGACGCTGCGCGGAAATAATAGATCTCAAGGAACCTGGAGGCGGTTGCCAATCGGCCGAGCCCATTTCTAAATACCGGCCGTCCTCATTGCGACCCGCGCCGATCCCCAAGGGAATCCCATGGCCAAGCTGAGCGAACCGGAGATCCTGGAGAGGATGGCCACTGCCAAGGGGTGGGAGCGGGAGGGCGACATGCTCATCCGCTCGTGGCAATTCCCATCCTTCCGCCGCGCCCTTGAGTTTGTCAACCAAGTGGCCGCGGTGGCTGAGAAGTACGACCATCACCCCGATATCATCTTGAGCTACCGTCAAGTACGGCTCGAACTCTCCACCCACTCCGATGGTGGCCTGACCCCGACCGACTTCTCGTTCGCATCTGAGATCAACGTTCTACCCACCGATCGCTGATCGGCTACGGGCGAAGAAAAACCCCCGACGATTGCTGCCGGGGGTCGCTCGTAACCTGGTGATCGGTACTGCCGACCCAACCCACGTCAAAGACGTCAGCTCGGTCGCTTGGGACCCGATTGCCCGGGAGCCAGACGGCGGAACTTGGTCTTGGGCAGGTTGAAAACACCCTGCGCCGGCAGCCAACGCTCGTCCTCTTGCAGCAAGGCCAAGCGCTCGGGCCTCGTCAACACGTTCCGGGTTCGGGTCAACCCGCCCCCCTTTTTCAGACTCTTATCAATCGACATCGCCCTGATTCCCCCGGCGCCGCCTCGAACTTGCGACTCATTGCCACGAAATTATCGCCTCCCGCGGACAAATGGTCCCGGGGCGAAAGAGACGATCTTAATCCAAACGACTCACCCGACGCAAGGCAAACGTCGAAGTCGCGCAACGCGAGCGGACTTGTTCGGCTCGTTCGTTTGGTTTACTGTCGTATTCCGTGAGAAATCCCAGCGAATCCGGCTTTAGTGAGAAGGACCCCGCGGCGTGACACTGCTCGAGACCGCACTCGAAGGACTGCCGAAACGCCAGGGCAAAGTTCGCGACGTTTATGACCTCGGCGATCGCCTCTTGATGATCGCGAGCGACCGGATCAGCGCCTACGATTGGGTCATGCCGAACGGCATCCCCGATAAGGGACGGATCCTGACCGGCGTCAGCATGTTCTGGTTCAACCAGTTGGGCGTTTCCCACCACGTGCTGTCAACCGACGTCCAGGACGCTCGGCTCAACCTCTCGGCCGAGATCGTTGAGGCGTTGACCGGCCGATCGATGATCGTCAAGAAAGCCGCCGTGATCCCGTTCGAGTGTGTCGTGCGCGGCTATCTCTCGGGGAGTGGCTGGCGCGAGTATCGCCAGTCGGGGACGGTCTGCAACGAACGCCTGCCCGAGGGCCTGGTCGAAAGCTCCAAGCTCGACCGCCCTTACTTCACGCCCGCCACCAAGGCGGAGAGCGGGCACGACGAGAACGTTTCCTACTCGGTGCTGGTCGATGCCCTGGGCACCGTCGAGGCCGAGACCCTGCGCGATCGAAGCATCGCCCTCTACGAGCAGGCGGGCGAACGGGCCCTTGCCCAAGGCCTGATCCTGGCGGACACCAAGTTTGAGTGGGGACACGACCGGGAAACGGGCGAAATCCTCCTGATCGACGAGGTTTTGACCCCGGACAGCTCGCGGTTCTGGTCGACCGAGACTTATCAGCCGGGGGGACCTCAGCCCTCGTTCGACAAGCAGTTCGTTCGCGACTGGCTGGATGCGTCCGGCTGGGACAAGTCGAGCCCTCCCCCCACCTTGCCCGACGACGTCGTGGCGAAGACTCGCGAAAAATACGTGGACGCTTACGAGACTCTGACAGGCCAAGCCTTCCCCTGGAAATGACATGCTCCGCTACCTGACCGCAGGCGAGTCCCACGGCCCCGCCCTCACCGCGATCGTTGAAGGCTTTCCCTCGGGGATCACGATCGACCGCGAACTGATCGATGGCGAGTTGAAGCGGAGGCAAGGGGGGTACGGCCGCGGGAAGCGGCAAACGCTCGAGACCGATCGCATCATCATCGACTCGGGGACCTATCACGGGGTCACGACCGGTGCGCCGATCACGCTGAGGCTCGTCAACAATGACGCCAAGCTCGAGCGGCTCCAGGAACCGGCCTCGCCCCGGGGTGGCCACATCGATCTGGCCGGCTCGATCAACTATCAGACGGGGATCCGCCAGGTCCTCGAGCGTGCCAGCGCCCGCGAAACCGCGCTTCGGGTCGCGGTCGGAGCCTTGGCCAAGCTCTTGCTCAGAGAGCTCGGGATCGATGTCATCGGCTATGTTCGCGAGTTGGGTGGGATCGCCGCTCCCCCTCTCGCTTTCGACTTGACGGTGCGCGACGCCAGCCCCGTCTACACGCTCAATCCCGGGGCCGACCCGTCGATCGTCGCGGCGATCGACGCCGCCAAGGCGGCGGGCGACACGCTCGGCGGCATTGTCGAGACGATTGTGACCGGATGCCCGATCGGGCTCGGCAGCCACGCGCAGTGGGACCGCAAGCTCGATGCGCGACTGGCGCTGGCCGTGATGAGCATCCAGGCGATCAAGGGCGTCGAGATCGGTCTCGGGATCGAGGCGGCCCGCCGGCCGGGTTCGCAGGTGATGGATCCGATCGCCCACGAGTCCGACCACCCCGGCTCCGACCGCCGGTTCGGCTTCCGACGCCCCACGAACAACGCGGGCGGCATCGAAGGGGGCACGTCGAACGGCGAGCCGATCGTCGTCCGTGCCTCGAAGAAGCCGATCAGCACGCTCGCAGCCCGAGGGCCGTCGGTGAACATGGCGACCAAGAGCCCGCAGCTTGCCGCCTATGAACGCTCCGATGTGTGCGCGGTCCCTGCCGCCAGCGTGATCGTGGAGAACGTGGTGGCCTTCGAGATCGCCGCGGCGATCGTCGAGAAATACGTCGGCACCAGCCTGGGCGCCATCAAGGCGGCCCACGCGGCGCTCCATGAGCTCGCCCGCACGCATCTGGAAACGTGGGGAACCGCTCCCTGACCTGACTGGATGTGGTCGCGTCGTGGGACGACTCACGCCCCTGATTCCGGCGATCGCCGGCAAACTCAAATTGAGGCGGTCGGCCGTTTGGATTATCCTGACGGCCGATCGCGCACGAACTCAAACGGCGGGCGGAGTCTTGCCGGCGCGCAGCCAATTCGAACGGATCGATCCCGGCGCTCGCCGGATCAAGTCCGATTCGAGTCCCCCCTCGCACACGGGAGGCAAGGATGTTTCCCCTGGCACGTCCGTACCGTCAGATCCTCGCGACCTGCATTCTGGTCGTCACCGCGGTGCTGCCGACGTCCTACGTCATCGTGACCGCCTGGAAGATCAACCGACCGGGACATCTTCGGGACATCGAAGTCGAGATGAGCCGCCAGCTCGGGCTCCAGGTGAGTCTCGAGGGCATTCGCTATCCCTGTCCCGGCGAGGTGATCTGCCGAGGGGTGGTCATCCGCCAGGAAGAACCGAGACGGAAAGGCCTGACCGAAATCGCCCGGGCCCGGTCGGTCCGACTGCGCCGGGGCGATCGCGAACTCGTGGTGGAAACCGACGGGCTTCGGCTCCGAGGCGAGAGTCCGAAGCTGGCCATGGCCCAACTCGGCCTGATCCTTCAGCGCCCCAGCGATGGCTCGTTCGATCGGGTGAGCCTCTCCGCGCCGACCTGCGATCTCGATCTCGACGTCGATAACCTGCACTTCTCATTGCGTGAGGTGGCTGGCGTCTTCCAGACCGACCGGGTCGCTCCCACAGTCAAGGCGAGCTACCGAATGGTCGCGAAGGGCTCCAACACCCGCTGCGAGCTGACTCTAACGCGCGACCGGAAAACCGAGCCGGTCCGGACCACGCTCGCGATCAAAACGATGGATGGCCTGCCACTCCCCGGCCACGTTCTTGACGTCTTCTTCGATTCGACCGACTGGCTCGGCGCCGCCGCGCGAGTCGAGGGAGCGCTGACCTTGCGTCAGACGGGGGCCAAGGACTGGGAGGCCGACTTCCAGGGAGATTTGCATGATATTGACATGAATACCCTTGTCGGTCGACGGTTTCCCAGTCACCGGCTCAGCGGCCTGGCGCACCTGGCGATCAAGTCGGCCCGCTGGGGCGATCGCCCCGGCCAGGGGATGGGCTGGATCGAGGCCTCCGGCGAAATGACCACCGGCCAGGGTTCGATGGGGAAAGATCTCCTCAACGCGCTGGCGACCGAAATGAACTTTCGGCTCCCTGAGAAAAGCGCGAAGTACGGAACCGGTGACAGCAAAGTCGACGTCGAGTTCCAGGCCATGGGACTCACCTTCGAGATCCGCCGGGATGGCGAGATTCGCCTCGGCGGGGCACTCGGCAATGAGTTTGCGCCCGACGCGGTGCTGGCCCGGCAGACGAGTGCCTTGGCCTACGCCCCCCGAGGCGCGGCCAACGTTCGAGGTCTGATCAAGACCCTGGTTCCCACGAATGCCAGCGATCCGGTCATGGTCCCGCTCACCCAGGAATCGCGCGTCCTCCTCTGCTTCCCGGCTCCGCCCCAACTCGTCCCGAAACGCATCGAAGGGAATTAATCCGTCCGTCTCTCGGTCTCAGGGTGGTGGGGAAGAATGGCAGCTCATCTCATCGCTGATCTTAACTGATCAGAATATCGTTGCGATCGGCGGCCCCCTCGCTTACTTTATCGAGCATGTTGAATTCAAGAGTGCGAGCAAGCTCCCCCCCTTCGCTTCGCATTGCATCCGTTCGCAGGGGGTCGACATGCCGATCAAAGTGAGCTGCTCCTCGTGCGGCCGAACGGGCCGCGTCCCCGATCACGCGATCGGTGAGAACGTCCGATGTCCCGGCTGCGGATTCCGACGGAGGCTGTCGGCCGCGGACGTGGTGCCTGAAGTTCAGGCCAGCCTGGACGAGCTCGAGATCCTCGACGACGAGCCCGCACCGATCGTCGTGAGCGACCGTGGTTCACGTGATCATCCCGAGCGGGCTACCTCCGCCACGCAGAACCCACCACGAGGCTCCCGATCCCGCAAGCGGGAGACATCGCCTCGAGCCGACGAACCGCCGGCCTGGAATCCAGCGTTTCTCGGCCTGGGAGTGGGGGTCGGGATCCTCTCCCTTTCCATCCTCTTGGTTGTGATTTCGAACCGCGCGTCGAAGCCGAAACCCGAGCGGCCGGGAACCGACAAGACCGTCGCTCAAGGGGCCCCGCCGCAACCGTTGTCGCTGCCCGAGCCAACGCTGACTTCGAGCCCACTCGCCACCTCGGAACCGAACTCGCCGGGCCTGCCGACGAGCAAGCCGAGCGAGGAGACCGGAGTCGCTTCGGAACCGGGATCTGACGAGCCCGAATTCGCCAAGAATGCGCGACAGGCGTTGGCGTCATCCCCCCCTGCCCCGGCTTCGCTGTCGAACCCCGGCAAAACCACGGACTCGCGCACCGAGCCACCGTCGGGCGCTCCGCTCTCGACCGCGGAGATCGTCGCCTGATACGAACCGTCCGTCGCGCTGATCGACGGCAAAGGGGGGAGCGGCACCGGGTTTCTCGTCGCGCCCGGGATCCTCGCCACAAACTCGCACGTCATCGACGGCGAGTACATCGCGAACCTCGAAATCCGTTTCCCCTCGGCCGACGAGGGAAAAAAAGGGCCGGTCCAAGCGGAGCTGCTCTATGAAGACGTGAAACGGGATCTCGCGTTCCTTGCCGTAAAAACCGATCTCCCCGCGCTTCAGGTCGCCCCATCCTATCGGTATCGCAAGGGCGAGGATGTCACCGTCATCGGCAATCCGGGCGTGGATGGGGAGACCGTCCTGGAGAACGCGATCAGTCGGGGAGTGATGAGCAGCAAGGCCCAGATCGACGGCCAGCAGTTCTACCAGCTCGGCATCGCGGTCAATCCAGGGAACTCGGGCGGCCCTGTGTTCGACTCGCACGGCCAGGTCATCGGCGTCGTCACGCTTCGAATTCCAGGGAAGGAAGAACTCTCCTTCTGCATCCCGGTCGAGGAACTCCAGGCAGGAATGACGAAACTGAAATCGCAATCCTCGGGCCTCGCCAACGAGGTTCGATCGCACCACCGGATGATGACCACCTACAAGTGTCTGGGCGCCGCGGGGGCCGTTTTTGGGATCGCGCTCGAGCTCCGCGTCGCCTCGCGATCCGACCCCGGCAATCAGGATTTGAAAGAGAAGGTTGGGAAACTCGATGAAGCCTTGGCCAAGCTCGATCAGTCGCTCTTGTTCAAACTGAGCGAAGAAACCCGCGACGCCCGGAACGACCCACTCTTCCCAAGGCCCGCCCGAACCAAGGTCGGAGCGCTCGCGGACAATTACAAGAAGCTGAGACAGACCTACGACCAGCCCCAGAGCAACGCCCCCGTCGCCACGATTCGCGCACTCAAGGCCACCCACCGCCGACTCGTCGTGGAGATCGGCTCGGATTTGAAGCAGGAGGTTCCCAAAGGACTTTTGGAAGCCCTCGACGATCACCTCGTCACCGGATCTTCGATGGCGATGACGATCCCGTTCCCTTCGTCGGGCTCAGCTCGCTCACGCATCTGGGAGCGACACGGGATCACTCCCCCGTCAAGCAGGCTGGGTCGTACCGGCATCGGATCCAGGTCGGGGATACGGACACCAAGCCGGATCAGTCCACGAAGCCGCTTCGGCCGGTGAACCAGGCGGGCCGCCGGGTTTGGTTCCGAACGGCGGCCCGCACTGGCTCGAAGAAGCGTGACTCGGCCGGTTGGCTGGAAACAGAGCCGGGGGAATTCGATCCCCCAGGGGGGGGAATCGAACGCGCCTCGCTTATTCGTCGTCGGGTTGTTCGAGTTCGAGACTGCCATTGGCCGCAGGGCTCACCTGACCGCCACGCGAGCTCATGACCTTGGCGGTCAGCTCTTCGGCAACCGGGGGATTGTCGCGGAGATACTGCTTGGCGTTCTCTCGTCCTTGGCCAAGCCGCAGGTCGCCGTAGTTGAACCACGACCCCGACTTTTCGACGAGCTTGTCGGCCAAGGCGAGGTCCATCAAGTCGCCCTCGCGAGAGATGCCCCCGCTATACATCATGTCGAACTCACAGACCCGGAACGGCGGCGCCACCTTGTTCTTGACGACCTTGACCTTGATCCGCGATCCGGTGATTTCCTCACCTTCCTTCACCGGTCCAATCCGACGAACGTCGATCCGGCATGAGCTGTAGAACTTCAACGCACGGCCGCCCGGGGTGGTCTCGGGGCTGCCGAACATCACGCCGATCTTTTCGCGGATCTGGTTGATGAAGATCAAGACGCACTTCGATCGTGACACGCCGCCGGTCAACTTCCGCAACGCCTGGCTCATCAACCGGGCCTGAAGACCGACGTGGCTATCGCCGATCTCCCCTTCGATTTCCGCTCGAGGCACCAGAGCGGCCACCGAGTCGATCACGATGATGTCGACAGCATTCGAGATGATGAGCATCTCGGCGATCTGAAGCGCTTCTTCGGCGCTCGCCGGCTGGCTGACCAGGAGTGACTCGATGTTCACACCGAGCTTCTTGCACCACGACGGATCGAGCGCGTGCTCGGCGTCGATGAACGCGGCCACCCCACCGGCCGCCTGGGCGTTGGCCACGGCGTGAAGTGCAATCGTGGTCTTACCACTCGATTCCGGGCCGAATAACTCGACGATTCGTCCCCGAGGAAGCCCCTTTCCGCCCAGCGCAAGGTCCAGTGACAGCGCCCCGGTCGAGATCCCTTCCACTTCCAGGTGGCTTCCCTCACCCAGCTTCATGATGGCGCCGGCACCGAACGCCTTCTCGATTTGCCCCAGCGTGTTGTTCAGCGCCTTCTCTTCGGCCGACACCGACACCGGCTTGGTTTCTCCCGACACCTGTCGCTTGGCCACGGGCGCATCCTCCAAATTCCCGACACGAGTCTGTACGCAAGGACACTAACTTATCGCGCATGCGCAATCAAAGTCAAGTTACTGATCGACGTTTTTTGCCTCT
This sequence comes from Singulisphaera sp. GP187, assembly GCF_900129635.1. Taxonomy (GTDB): domain Bacteria; phylum Planctomycetota; class Planctomycetia; order Isosphaerales; family Isosphaeraceae; genus Singulisphaera. The sequence goes on from NZ_FSRB01000001.1 coordinate 2,424,232, forward strand.
GAACTGAGCCCGAGCCAGGTGGGAGTATTCGGGCCCGTCTTGGCCCTGGCCCGAGGCGAATGAGACGAGTTCGGTGGCGTGGATCAAGCCGGCGGCCCAGGTACGGAAATGGTTGAGCTGGCGGGTGAGGTCGGGGTGCTCGCCCCGGCTCCGTTTCAGACGCCCCAAGGTCACGTGGGGCGTGAATGTTTCGTCACAGCGGTAGCCCGCCTTGGCGAGTGCGGAGGCAAGCGCTTCACGGACTTCGTGGAGCACCGACAACCCCGACCCGGAGAGCCCGACCCAGATCACCCGCGCCTCGGTCGAGTTCGGAAAGACGCCGAGTCCTTCGAGAAGCAGGTCGAACGGCGGGAAGTCGGCCGCCACTTCCTCCACGGTTCGGCAGACCTTGTTCAGCTCCGTGTCCTCGACATCTCCCAGGAAGGCGAGCGTCAGGTGGAACGGAGAGACCACAGACCAGCGAACTCCCGGCAAATCGGGAGCGAGGAGTGTCTGAAGCCGCGTGAGCTTGGTGCCAAGCGCGTCGGGGACCGGAATCGCGATGAACGTTCGAGTAGTGCGCATCAGACATCCGCTAGGGTGGCGAGAGGTGGAACGAGGGCGAGTCAAGTTGGCCCGCCCATCGTTGTCGTGTCCGTATCGCCGTTTTAGAAGCTCATCATATTGCGGTACGACTCGAGCCGGCGGTCGACTTCGTCACGCTCGGTGCGCTGGAATCGGCGGAGGCTGAAGTCTTCGACGTTGAAGCTGGCGATGACCGTTCCGCAGGCCATGGCCGTCTTGAGCGAGGCGAGATCGCTTTTCCCCACGGACGCCAGGTATCCCATGAACCCACCGGCGAAGCTATCCCCCGCACCGGTCGGATCGACCACGTCGGCGAGTGGGAAGGCCGGCATCACGAACGATTCCTCGGCGCTCAGGAACATGGCGCCGTGCTCGCCCTTCTTGATGATGACGAATTTCGGCCCGAGTTCGAGGACCTTCCGGCCGGCCCGGACCAGATTGATCTCGTCGGTCAACATCCGCGCTTCGCCATCGTTGATGACGAGGCCATCCACTTCCTTGAGCAGCGCGTTGAGTTCATCACGCTGGGTCTCGATCCAGAAGTTCATCGTGTCGGCCACGACGAGCTGCCTCTTTTTGGTCTGCGAGAGCACCTTGCGCTGCATCGCCGGGCTGCCGTTGGCCAGAAAGACGAAGGGCGAGTCGGCGAAGTGGGGCGAGAGCTCGGGGTTGAACGTGCCAAGGACGTTCAAGTGGACCTCAAGGGTCTCCGCCGTGCTCATATCTCCCGTGTACTTTCCGCGCCATCGGAAGGTGGAGCCATTCTTCTCGACAACCAAACCCGACGTATCCACCTTGCGACCTTCAAGCATTTCACGGTGAGCGGTCGGGAAATCTTCTCCGACCACGCCGACCAGTCGGACCGGAGTGAAGTAGCTGGCCGCGTACGAGAAGAAAACGGCCGCTCCACCCAGGGCGTCATTCACGATGCCATGAGGAGTTTCCACGGAATCGAGCGCAATCGAACCAACAACCAACAACGGCATGAACATTCTCCGGGTTTCTGAAACTTCAACGTCAGGGTGACTCGAGCGACTTCTCCAGCCAGTGCCACGCCCCCGTGGCAAGCCGGCTCCAGCGAGGTGGGTCCCCATCATCTTGGTAACGTTCGAACTCGTTCTGGCGAATCACGATGACGAGGGAAAATCCATCACGATGGAGCGCGGCGGGATCGAAAACAGGGATCTCGAAATTGACCAGCGGGTTATTCTTCTGCTGAAACGACACGACCAAGGTCTGCTTACCACGTCCTTCAAGGACCAGGTTCGCGGATTCCCCATCCGGGATCGTCGCCACGGTTGCCTCGCTTCGCCCGCTGACCAGGCGAAGGTTCTTGATGGGTTCCCCACCCTGGTTGACGACCCGGACGGAGGCGGCCGGAAGGCGAAGTGACTGAAGCCCCACCTCCGCCGCGACGAGAAGCGACACCACGATGCCAATCGTGAAGTTGCGTTTTCGTCGCGTCATGGGAACACCTCGCGAATTTGAGAATCCGCCGAACGAAGACTCCTGGATCGCTCTCAACCGGCGCCGGCTTCGAGCATCGCGAGCGTGGCCGCGATCCGGGCACGACAGGAGTCGCGACCGAGGATGGCGAGGCAGTCGTACAACCCCGGCCCAACCCCCTGGCCCGTCGTGGCCACGCGGAGCGGATTGACAACCTGTCCCATCGGATGGCTGTTCGTTTCCGCGAACTCGTGGACCGCCTTCTCGAGCGTCGGGACGTCGTACGGTTCCACGGTCGCGAGCAGACCGTCCAGCGCGGTCAGCAAGGCCGGGACGCCGTCCTTGCGGAGCCGCTTCTTGACCGCGTCCGGGTCGTGCGTCAGCGTGTCGGTGAAGAAGTAGCGGCCGAGCTTGACGATGTCGGCGAACACCTTGAGCCGGTCGCCCAAGGCGTTGATCACGGCCTCGATCCGGGCTCGCGTTTCCGCCGTGACCGGCTCGGTGACGAGCCCTTCCTTCGTCAAGAACGGGAGCGCGCCCTCCACCTTTTGCTCGAGAGTAAGCGTCTTCATCCACTCGCCCTGGACCCAGAAGAGCTTGTCGGGGTCATGGCTGGCGGGCGAGCTGTTGACCCGGTCGAGGGTAAACTTCTCGATCAAGTCGGCGCGTGAGAAAATCTCCTGGCTATCGTCCAGGCTCCAACCGAGCCGCGCCAGGTAGTTCATCATCGCCTGGGGCAGGTAGCCCCGATCCACATAGTCACTCAAGTACACAAAGACATCGTTGGCCTTGTACTCGGCCCCTTTTCGCTTCGACATCTTCTTCCGCGAACCCGGCTCAGCCACGTAGGGAACGTGCGCGAACGCCGGCAGCGTGTAGCCGAGGGCTTCAAAGACGAGAATCTGTGTATAAGTGTTCGACAGATGCTCCTCAGCGCGGACGACGTGGGTAATCTCCATGTCCGCGTCATCGACCACGCTGGCGAAGTTGTACAGCGGAGTGCCGTCCGGCCGGACGATCACGAAGTCGCTGATCTCCTCGGTCTTCTGCTCGACATCGCCCTTGATCAAGTCGTGGACGACCACCGTGCGCCCGAGGGGCACCTGAAACCGGAGGGCATACGATCGGCCTTCCGCCTCATATTGCAACCGCTGCTCTTCGCTGACCTCTTTCCGGCGAAACCGATAGGCTCGTTTCGCACGGTCCGACTCAGCCCGATCCGCGTCACGCTCCGCCTGAGTACTATAGTCGCGATAGACGTGCCCCGACGCCTCGAGCTTGGCCGCGGCCTTGGTATAGAGGTCATGTCGTTCCGACTGAAAATAGGGACCGTGCAGCCCCCCGACCTCGGGGCCCTCATCCCAGTCCATCTCCATCCAGCGGAACCCGTCGAGGATCCGATTGACGGCGTTCTCAACGTGTCGTTCCTGATCGGTGTCATCGATCCGCAGGATGAACTGACCCCCGAAGTGGCGTGCGAGTAGCCAGCTAAAAAGTGCCGTCCGCACTCCGCCGATGTGCAGAAAACCGGTCGGACTGGGGGCGAACCGTGTTCGTACGCTCATAGTCTCGCAATCAGGCATTGTGATCGAAACCGCTTACCGTCGAACGGATTGGGTTAACGATAGGCAGTTTGACCAAGGGTGTCAACCAACTTCGAGTCCCTTCGCTCACCTCAAACGCGAGTCGAATCCACGAGACGGGAGCGGGAAACCGGTCCTGGCCACCCTTCCCGCGGTCAAAACGACGCGCGCCCCATTCTCGACTTGACTCCGAACCAATTCACTCTAATACTGTATCAGTTCACTGATACAGTGGTTGGGGGGACGCGATGCTCTTCCAGCTCAACACGACCGACGGCCGGCCGATCTACGCGCAGATCGCCGACCAGGTCAAAAATGCGGTAGCGGCGGGGCTGTTGCGACCGGGGGAGTTGATCCCGTCGGTGCGCGAGTTGTCCAAGCAGCTAGTGGTCAACCCGAACACGGTGGCGCGGGCCTACCGCGACCTTCAGGGGCAGACGATCCTCGAATCGGTACGCGGAACCGGCTTGCAAGTCGCGGCGGGTGCGCCTTTGCTCTGCCGCGACGACCGCCAAGCGACGGTCCGCCGGCGGCTCCGCGAAGCGCTTGACGAGGCGAGGCGGAGCAACCTTCCGCGCAATGAGATCGAGGCGATCCTCCACGAGGAGTGGGGGCGCGGTAATGGCGACGGGGGCAGCGACACCAACGGGACGGGGGTGGTCGATGAACGAGGATAACGCAATTCGGATCGAGGGGCTGACCGTCCGGTATCGGGGCCGGCCGGCCGTGGATGGCCTGAGCTTCGACGTCCCGACCGGCTCGGTCTTCGGCCTTCTGGGCGAGAACGGCGCGGGGAAGTCGACCACGATCAAGACGCTGCTCGGCCTGGTCGCCCCCAACGCCGGTCGAGTCGAGGTGCTCGGGCTCGACCCGAATCTAAAGGGCGAAGAGGTCCGTCGCAAGGTCGGTTATGTGCCCGAGACGCCGACCCTGTACGACTGGATGACTCCGGCCGAGATCGGCTGGTTCGCCTCCGGGTTCCGGCCCGACGCCCCGGGGGGTCCCGAAGGGACGCAAGGCCGCTATGCCGACCTGATCCAAGGGTTCGACCTACCGACCGGCCGCAAGATCAAGGCGCTCTCGAAAGGGATGCGGGCCAAGGTTGGTCTCGCCCTGGCCCTGGCGCCCGACCCCTGCCTGCTGATCCTCGATGAGCCGACTTCGGGGCTCGACCTCCTGGTGCGCCGCGAGTTCCTGGAAAGCATGGTCGACCTGGCCGGGAGCGGGCGGACGGTGCTGCTGTCGAGTCACCAGGTCGCGGAGGTCGAGCGGGTCGCCAGCCACGTCGCCCTGGTCCACAAGGGGAAGTTGATCCTGGCGGAGCCGCTCGACGAGCTCAAGGCCCGAACGTTCCGGGTCTCGCTCACGCTCGACGGCCCGACTCGCCCGGCCAGCCTGCCGGTCGGTCCGGACTGGCAATTGATCGACGCCGACGACGCCCCCCGCCAATCGTGCTGGCTGGTCCACGCCGCCGACCGCGAGTCGTTCACCGCGCTCCGGGCCTTGCCCGGTGTGACCGGCCTGGAGCTGGAAACGCCGGGCCTGGAGGAGATCTACATCGCTTACATGAGGCGACGCGTTCCGACCGGCGTGACGCCATCGCTCGCCGCCGCCCTCGCGTGACGTGGACCCCGATCCCGCTCGATCCTCCTTCGTGGAGCCTCCCATGATCGCCCGCTTGTGGTGGAAGGAAACGCGGACCCTGTGGCCGGCCTGGCCGGTCCTGTTCGGGACCGGCGCCGCCTTGCAATGGGTGCTGTTGGCCTCGGGGTCGGAAGGCATTCGCTCCGGCTCCTTGATGCTGATCGCCCTGTGCTGGGCGACGATCTATGCGCTCGTGGTGGCCTCGGCGGCCTTCGCCGGGGAGCGCGAGGCGGGGACGCTAGGTCTGCTCGACGCCCTGCCCGTCGATCGCAAGACGCTCTGGCTGAGCAAGACCACGTTCGCCCTGGCCTCAACGCTCGGCCTGTCCCTCATCATGCTCGCCCTGGGCTACCTGGGCTCGGCCGACCTGCAGGATCTCCCCGGAACGACCGAGTTCATCGGGCACTACGGCACGCTCCTTTTCGAGTCGGTCGCCTGGGGCCTGCTCTGGTCGGCGCTCCTGCGGAACCCGATGATCGCCGGGGCCCTGGCCCTGTTCTGCATCGGCGAGGTCTCGTACGTCGCCAGTGGCGGGGCCAAGATCGAATTCATCTCGGATTCGGTGATCCCGACACGGTTCCTGATGGGAGCGCTGGCCCTGGCGGCGTCGGCCATCGCGATCGTCTGGCGCCCCCTCGCGGGATGGTCGTCGTCCCGGTCACTAAATGAGGATAGGGCCGACTTGCCGGCCGATTCCGCGAGGTCGATCCGGTCGCGACCCGCCTCGCCCACGAGGGTCCTGATGTGGAAGGCGACGCGCGAAGGTTTCTTGATCTGGCTCGGCGCCTCGGCGCTCTGCTGGGGGGCGTTGGCCTGGATGTTCCAGTTCAACAGTGCGAGCTACGCCGACGGAATGGCTGCCGCGTTTGGGGTTGGGGCGGCACTGGTGGCGGGCGTGGGTGTGTTCGGCGGTGAGACGGCGGTGGGGTCACAACGGTTCCTGCTCCACATGGGCGTCAGCCCGGGGCCGATCTGGTCCAGGACGATGCGGGCCTGGGCGATCGGCCTGACAGTGACGGCTTTCATCATTCTGGCAATGCTCTCGGCCCGCTGGCCGGGATGGTGGAACCAGCCCAACTTAGTGGGGTTTTTCACACGGCAGTATGATTTTTCGCCGCTCGGTTTCGTCGCCGCGATCGCGAGCGTCTTCGGTCTCGCCGCCCCGTTCGCGAACGCCTTCGCAGTCGGAACGCTGGCCGGGATGGTGTTCCGTCGCCGGATCACCGCGGGCATGATCGCGGTGATCGTTTGGATCGCGACCGCGCCGTTGCAATTCGGCCTGGCGATCATGGGCATGATGCCCCTGTGGGCCCTCTTGTTCACGCCGATTACAGTTGTGGGGATCTCCCGAGCTTGGGCCGGCGACTGGCTTGACGACCGACCCGGCCCGGCCCGTTGGCTTCGACTGGCCGGATACCTGGCGGTGCCCTCGGTCGTATTCCCGGCCGCGTACATCGCCAACCGCGCCTGGGGCGTGCCCGATCCCGGCCCGGTGCAAGTCACAGCCCAGACACCGGCCGGGAGCGTGCCTCCAGGCTCCGACACCGCCGCAACGTATCGCCGCCTGGCCGTGGAAATTCTCCCGATACGCGGGACATCTCCACGGGGAGCGAGGACAAACGAGGAAGCACCCTTCGACTTCGACAGGCTTGAGGAGGACCTCAGCAAGCGGGGAGACCTCCTCGATCGGATCCACAAGGCCACGAAATTGCCGCCGCCCCAATTTGCAAACCAGCCTTTCTTCAGGGTCGGCGTCGTACCCGATCCGACCAGCGGCGAGATGAGCCGGGTTGCCTGGTTATTGGAGCAGCACGGGCGCGGGCTCCTGAAGCGGAGCGACCTGGCGGGCGCCTGGGAGGACATCCTCGCCCAGTATCGGCTCGCCCGGCAATTGACAGGGGCGACTCCGACTTCCTTCGCAGCTCATAACGCACTCCTGGTTGATCGTCAGGCGACGATGCTGGCACTCGATTGGGCGGCCAGTGACAAGCAAACGTCCAACCGACTCCGCAAGGCATTGGCTGACCTCCGGGCTCTACCGCCCTTCCCCACGCTCGTCGAAGTCTTGAATGCAGAGGCCCCGTTGGTGGAGCGGACTCTTGACCTCTCAGGCGCCGAGCTCGAGACGGCGATCAATGGTCCCAACCGACGAGCGCTCGCAGTACGCGTCTGCGAGACCATGTTGCTCTACTCCTCGTGGGAGCGCGAACGAGCCCGGCGGATCTGCCGGGCGGAATTCAAGCGACTGATCGTGGAGTCCGCGGATGAATCGAATCCGTTGCCTGATTTCAACTCATATCCCCCGAGTCAGGATCTCCGGAGGGTCAGCCCGCTCGCCGCGACGGTCATGTCGTACGGATGGCTTTCCGCGAGCCTCGAACGCGCGAAGGCGGGACGCCGGGGGCTCGTCCAAGTGATCGCGCTTCGCGCCTGGAACCTTGACCACAATGGGACTTATCCCGAGACCCTCGACGCCCTGGTCCCCGACCTGCTCGACCACCTACCGCTCGACCCCTATTCAGCCCGGCCATTCGGCTACAAGCGATCGACGGGGCAGGAGATCCCAAGGCTGGACCTTCAATCCCCAAGCTCGAACCTGGGCCCCCTGACCAAGCCCGGACAATGGTTGCTCCTCAGTATCGGGCCGGATCTTCATGAAGGGACCGCGGTGAGCGGCCGGAATTATATCGACGACTTGGTGTTCCCCCTGCCCTCTCCTTAAAATCAAATCCGGTCGGCGGCCCTGGCGAAGCGACCCGCCGCCGACTCCCGATCCTCGGGCTCATTGAGGCCCAGATTGAAACTCCGGCCACCAGGCCGGCCCGCTTGCTGCTGGCCCGCCTGGCCGTACAACTTGGGCAAGGAGATAGGGATAGTGGGCCGTGCCCACCCTCCATTGTTATCTCCTATTCCCTCGTCGCGCTGCGTGGATTGTCAAGTTACGACGACCCGAGGCCGGGCCAGGAAGCCTCTCCCGACTCGTTCCCACGGTCCCCCGTGGGAATGCAGTCTGGGAGGCTCTGCGTCCTCGGCTTTCACCGGGTTGGCAAGTGCACGAATCTTGTGTCAAACACGACCGGACGCGGCCCTGGTTCTTCTTCCCGAACGTTGGAAATTCGGAGGGGAATCCGCCCGAGATGTACGAAACGATGGTTCCATGGACCCAGATACGCGAAACAGTTGACCTTGCCAGACGTTGCGACCGGCCGCTCCTCTGGTAAAATAGAGAAGTCGAGCTCCCGCGCAGGACGCCGCCACATCGATTGACGACCGATCAGAGCAGGAACCCTCTCCGATGCCAGACTTTGATGCCGAAATGTTGGCCGAGCAGGCCTTGAGGATCGGTCTGGTCGACAAAGATCAGGCGATGCAAGCGAGGTTTGAAGCCGAGGATGGCTCGCCCGAGGCGATCCTCCGCGTGTTGCTCCGCAAGGGCCTGCTCACGAGCTGGCAAGTCGAGCGCCTTCAAAAAGGGGACCCCTCGGGGTTCTTTTACGGCGGTTGCAAGGTCCTCTTCCACATTGCCGAGGGGACGTTCGCCCGCGTCTATCGGGGCCAGCGCGTGATCGGCGGGAATTCGGTCGCCATCAAGGTGCTCCGCCAGCGCTTCGTCACCGATCCCGACGCAATCTCCCGGTTCCGCAAGGAAGCCGAGGCCGGGATGAAGCTTGTCCACCCGAACATCGTCCAGATTCTCGATTTCGGTGAAGAGGACAAGAAACACTACATGATGATGGAGTACGTCGAGGGGACGAACCTTCGCGATCTCTTGAGGATTCGGACTCGGATCGATGCCGCCGCCGCCCTCCCCATGATGATTGGACTGGCCGCGGGCTTGCAGTATTCCTTTGAGAACGGCGTGACCCACCGTGATATCAAGGGAACCAACATTCTGATCAGCAACAACGGCACTGCCAAACTCGTCGATTTCGGACTCGCGACGATTGAGGGGGACAGCTCAAAATCGGCCTCGCTCAATCAGCGAACCGTGGATTACTCCGCGCTCGAACGAACCTGCAACAGCCCCAAGGGGGACCCGCGGTCCGACATCTACTTCCTGGGCTGCGTCTTCTATCAGATGCTCACCGGCCAACTGGCGATGGCCGAGGTGGAATCGAAGGATCCCTTGCAGAAGATGCTCAAACGCAGCTTTGGCGCCATCAAGCCGTTGAGCGATCAGCGCCATGCTCCCGATCCGGAGTTGACCCGAATCATTGAGAAGATGATGAAAGTCGATCTGAAAGCCCGGTATCAGTTGATGTCGGACGTCCATAAGGACCTCGTCGCGTTTCAAGCTCAACAGCAGAGTCAATCGGCCATCGACGCAAGTGGTGTCGCCCCGGAAGCCAAGAAGTCGGACGAGTTCGACTTTGATTCGCTCTTTACCTATAAGGAGGTCGAGCCCGTCCCGGTCGCTGTATCCAAGCCGGCGCCGGAACCTGAACCGGAGCTCCCGAGCGAAGTCGCGGCGGAGGCCGAGTCGGATCATCTTGATTTCGAGATCAAGGCGATCCAGCAAAAGCACATCCTCTGCGTCGAAACTCAGAGCGAAATCCAGGACGCATTCCGCAAGTCGCTCTCGAAGCTGGGATACCGAGTCATCCTCGTCAGCGACGCCGAGCGCGCGGCCGAGCGCTACCGTGAGTCGACACCCGACGCGGTCATCTTCGACGTCGACGGTTTCGGCGATGAAGGGATTGATGCGTTTATCGACATGCACGACAAAGCCCGCGAAGACGACCATGACCTCGCGGCCGTCGTCCTGCTCGGCCCGAAACAGGCGAGCTTCAAGGCGAAACTGCCGACTGATGACCGCCTGATCGTGTTCGTCAAGCCGGTCAAAATGAAGGATATCCAAGGCGCGATCGCCCAGCTCGTCCCGGCCGTGGGATGACGGAACCGGTCAATCTCGACCGCTCGACCACGATGACCTGGAGGCCTCGAGTAGATTGGTGGCGATCCGCCCATTCGAACCGAAATGCAGGTGGGCGTATCCTGCCAACAGTCCGCCGACCTGAATCCCGTCCGGTTTCGGATCGCGGTCCGGACGGTTCAGACTCGTGACATACCGAAGTGGAGCGAGCGGCTCGAGCTCCGAATAGTGGAACTCATGGCCACGGATTTTCGTCCCCGCCTTTCCGAGCACGGTGTCCCGCTCCGCGACCACCGAGACATAGCCAAGCGCCGCGAGTTTGGACTGCATGACCGCCCGGGCCGGGATCAACCCCCAGAGCGGGTGATCCTTTCCCTCGAGATCGCGCAGTTGCTCCGTACAGGCCATCATCCCTCCGCACTCGGCGAGGATGGTCCCCCCTTGGGCGTGAAAACTCCGGATCGACCCGCGCATCGCGAGATTGGCCGCGAGCCGCGCCGCATGGAGCTCGGGATACCCCCCCCCGAGATAAACCAGATCGAGCCCGGGAGGCAGGCCGGGATCGTTGAGGGGTGAAAATGGAACGATCTCCGCGCCCGCGGCGCGAAGCTGATCGAGATTATCCTCGTAGTAGAAGCAGAACGCGGGATCGCGCGCCAGCCCGACACGAACCGTTGGCCGTGGCTCCGAATCAGAAGGCGCACATGGCGGAGGCGGAGCGAGCCGGGGAATTCGAGCCAGCTCGACCAGGCGATCGAGGTCCAGGGTCGACTCGGCCACGTCGGCCAGCGCATTGGCCAGCGAGGAGTCGAGGGCCAACTCCTCGGCGGTCCAGAGCCCGAGGTGCCGCGACGGGATCGAGAGCAATTCATTGCGCGTCAAGTAGCCGAGCAGGCTGAGATCAGGCGCGTCGGCCCGCAGCCCAGGCGCAAGGTACTCGGCGAAATGGCGATGACTGCCGACGTTGTTGGCGACCACCCCTTCCACCCGGACCGACTCATCAAACCTGGCAAAGCCGAGCACGAGCGGGACGATCGAACGCGCCAAGCCGCGCGCATCGACCACAAGCACGACGGGCAACCCGAGGAGCCGCGCCAGGTCGGCCGTCGATCCTGACTCGTCGAGGCCGCCGCGGCCGTCGAACAGGCCCATGACCCCCTCGATCACCGCCAGGTCGGCTCCGACCGTTCCATTGCGGTACGTCTCGGCGAGCGCGGACGGGTCGAGCAGCCAGGTATCGAGATTCCGGCTCGGCCGGCCAGTGATCCGGGTCTGATGCCCTGGATCGATGAAATCAGGACCGACCTTGAAGCCCTGAACCCGGACCCCGCGCCGGCTGAGTGCGGCCAGGATCGCGAGCGTGACCGTCGTCTTTCCGGAGCCGGAATGCGTGCCGGCCACGATGACCGCGGGTGTTGTCATGATTCGAGATCGCTACCTGTGACACGGTCCCCAGCGAGGCCGGGGCCGCCGACATCATTGAGGATCACGGTGAGTCAAATTCAGCGGTCGAGGCGGGCTCTTGGTCGCGGTTGGAGTCGTCGACAGCCCCCTTGCGAAACAGGTGGCTGTAACCCTTGTTGTACAAATGACTCTCCAACGCGGGCGAGTCGTCGACCATCGGGCCGATGAAAATCAAAGCCGTTCGGGTGATCCCCGCGCTCGACATCCGCGCGGCAACCTCGGCAAGCGAGCAGCGCAAGAATTGCTGGTCGGGCCAACCCACACGATAGGCCACCACCACGGGGGCCTCCGGTCCGTAACTCGGCTGAAGCGCGGCGACGACTTCGGCCATCTGATCGGCCGACAGGAACAGAGCCATACCGGTCCGATGGCTCCCCAACGAAGCCAGGTCGTCCACCTCCGGCACGCCCGTCCGTCCGGCCGCCCGGGTCAGGATCACCGACTGGTTCTTTCCGGCCGGGGTCAGCTCGATCTTGAGCGCGGCGGCGGCGGCCTGGTACGAGCTCACGCCCGGGACGACCTCATACGGAACCCCGCATTCGTCGAGCCGGCGCATCTGCTCGGCGATCGCGCCGTAAAGGCTCGTGTCTCCGGAGTGCACTCGCGCCACATCCTTCCCTTCGGCGCTGGCGTCGACCATCAAGGCCACGATCGCGTCGAGGTGCATGCTCGCCGAGTTCCGAACGACCGCGCCCGGCGGCGCGAACGAGACGATCACTCTCGGCACCAGCGAGCCCGCGAACAGGCAGACCGGGCACCGCTCAATCAAGGCGCGACCGCGCACGGTGATCAGGTCGGGATCGCCCGGCCCCGCACCGATGAAATAGACCGTCCCCTTCGTCGTCGTCGAGTTACTCAAGGCAGACTCTTTCCCAGAATAATGAGGGCCACCCAGGCAAATGGCCAGGACACGAGGAGCCCGATCGCCAGGTCGTGGGTCCAATATCGGCGTTCGCCGGGACCGCTGAGACTTGAAGGCCGGAAAACCCGCAAGCCCAACGCCGCGAGAACCGGAAAGACCCCGAGCACGGCCGAGTCGAGCACCCGGGTCTGGTGCAAACGGACCGGCACCACCAAGATCGTCAAGCCGATCCAGTAGAACCCAATGATCAGCCAGGCGAGTTCAGCCCAGGTCCGTGGTTCGGGGGCGTCGGACTCTTCCGACTCTCGAGCCGGGCGACGATGTCCCAGCATCACGATCGGGCCACTCATGGCCAACCCGAGCCAGAGGAAGGCGACTCCGAGCACGCAGAACACAGGGAACGAAGGCTCTTCCACGGCGGGCCAGAACGCTCGAACCAGGACCGACGCCAAACTATAGCCGACCACCATGGCCGCGAGGTCCAGAAGGTGAAGGCCCGACCTGGGTGTGCTCTGGAGGTTCATCGGCTGTCTCCAGGGCGAAACCTGCCCCACCCGCGAATCAACTGATCACGACCAGTCCGATCCCGCACTGCACCGGCCAGGCGATGGCGAGCATCAGGCCGACCCGGTTGGTCCACGGCAACGACGCGGTGCGCGCCGCCTGCTCGGGAGAGACCGTAACCCACGTCGTCCAAACCACCCAGAGCGCAATCAGCGAGGCGATGCCCAGTCCCACGACCAACCCCATTCCAAACGAGGCATCATACGCGGACGTCCCGTCCCCGATGGTCGATCGCAGCAGGGCACTCAAGAGCCAGGGAAATCCGAGCAACGCCCAGAGACTATCGCCAACCCGAGGATACCCGGGCACCTGGCGGGCAAATCGGCGGACCAAGAACAGAAAAGGGCCGGTCGCCGTGATGGAAACCCAGGTAAAAGTACACCAAACCAAGCCCCAGCCGAAACTGGTCAGATTTTCGCGAATGATCTCGCGGAGGTGCACTGAGGCGACCGCGGCGCCCATCACCAGCGCGACCCCATCGAGGACCCGAAAGCCGTTCTCATCGTTCATCCGATCCATCATGATCGAACTCCCGCCGAGAAGGAAGGCCGGCGCCGAAACCACTCGGGGATCACCACGGAAAACCGTTCGCGGCCATCCAAGGGTTCGATCGCGCTCGATTCGAGCCCAAGGCAATCCCGGATTAGGCCAACGATTTCGCCCAATTTTCCTGGCGAATGTGTTCGGGATTGACCACAAGCGAACCGAAAACGCCAGAAAATGCGCAAATGCCCGTTTGCCGTAATCTACTCACATCCCTTATAATTGACGGGGTTGGTGCATGGCAATGTTGTGATCGCTCGATGCCGAGGCAAGGCCAAGCCCAGATTTCTCGTTTCTCTCCATTCCAACCGCGCTCCCATGTATCGCGCGGGCCCAGCCCAGCCGCTGGCGAAAGGTCATGGACGTTCTCATGCCTATTCCTAAAGTCGTCATCGTTGGACGGCCCAATGTCGGTAAATCTTCGCTGTTCAATTGGCTTGCAGGCCGTCGAATTGCCATCGTGGACGACATGTCAGGGGTCACACGCGACCGGGTGGGAGCCCTGGCGCAAGTGGGGGATGAAACCAATCCCCGCTTCTTTGAATTAATGGATACCGGCGGCGTCGGCATGGTCGACCGTGACGACCTGTCCGAGGATGTCGACCGACAGATCGAGACCGCCGTCACCGAGGCGGATCTCTTGCTGTTCGTCGTTGACATCCGCGATGAGCTGATGCCGCTCGATGAAGAGGTCGCCCGACGGCTCCGCTACATCAGCACTCCGGTTATCCTCGTGATGAATAAGGCGGATACGCCCGAGTTCGACCAGCGCGGCGCCGAGTTTTACAAACTCGGACGAGGCAAGCCGATCGCGATCTCGACCCAGCAGAACCGCAATAAGAAAGAGCTCCTCAAACTCATCGAGAAGATGCTCCCGGCTGGCGACGACATGAAGCCGGCCGACTCGGTGATGAAACTGGCCGCCGTCGGCCGGCCCAACACCGGGAAATCCACTTTCATCAATATGCTCGCTCGCGCAGAGCGGATGATCGTCTCCGAGCGCCCCGGGACGACCCGAGACTCGGTCGACGTCCACTTCGAGCTCGATGGACTCCCGTTCACGGCGATCGATACCGCGGGTGTGAAGCGCAAGGCGAAGATTCGCGAGAATCTCGACTTTTACTCGGTCCACCGCGCCGAGCGATCGATTCGACGGGCCGACGTCGTCCTTCTCTTCCTCGATCCCACCCAAGGGATCTCGCGCCTCGACAAGCAGATGGCCGACTACATCGCCAAGCAATACAAGCCCTGCATCTTCGCGGTGAATAAGTGGGACCTGATGGCCGCGGGAGGAGACGAGCAAGGCGTTCAAGGATCGATGTCCAAGTATGCCCACATCGTCCAGCACGCGTTCCGCTCGATGTCGTACATGCCCTTGGCGTTTATCACGGCGAAGACAGGCAAGAACGTCAAGGCACTGCTGAATCTCTCGCAATCGATGCACAAGCAGGCCCAGCGACGCGTCGGCACGGGCACCTTGAACCGCGTGCTTCGCGAAGCCGTCGACGCCCATCCTCCCGCGGGTCGCGATAACAAGCAAGCGAGAATCTACTACGCGACGCAGGTCAGCTCGGGTCCCCCCACGATCGTCCTGTTCGTGAACAGCACCTCGCTCTTCGATGCGACTTATCAGCGATACCTGCTCAACTTCTTCCGCGAGAAACTGCCGTTCCACGACATCCCGATCAAGCTCTATCTGCGTTCGCGGTCGCAGACCGACCCGGAAACTCGCAGAGCGCGCTCGGAAGACGACTTCACGATCGACGAAGGGCCCCGGGCCGAATGGCCATTCAAGGGTGCCCCTCCCCTGGGTGACTCCGGGAATTACCGGCAGCTCGATCGCGAGGTCAACGAGGCACTTTCCGAGCTGGAAGACTGAGCCTCGGGACAACTTCGGAACCGGACCGTCGGCTTTTCCAGCCGCCGAGTGGCAAACGGAAAGGCGCTGCGCTATGATCGGGTCGAGCATCCCGATCGCGGCGTTCTTTCCTTCCCACCGACGAGGGTTCCGATGCAGCCGACGACTCGACGAGACTTCCTTCGAAGTGCGGCCCTGACCGTAAGTGGCTCCCTGCTTGCCGCCCGAGGCGCGAGTGCAATCCCCGCGATCGGCCGGACTCGACCGAGCCACTTGAAGTTGAGCCTGGCGGCCTATTCCTTTCGCCAGCTCCTCCAGGGCAAGCAACCCAAGATGGACCTGTTCGACTTCGTCAACCTCGCCGCCGACATGGAGCTCGACGGTGTGGAACTGACGTCGTACTACTTTCCGGCCGACGTGACGACCGAGTACTTGCACCGGATCAAGCAGCACGCCTTCTTGCTGGGGCTGGATGTCTCGGGCACCTCGGTCGGCAACAACTTCTGCGTGCCCGACGGCCCGGAGCGCGAGAAGCAGATGGAACTGGTGCGGACCTGGGTGGACCGCGCCGCGGAGTTGGACGCTCCGGTCATTCGGATCTTCGCCGGGACGGTCGCCAAGGGAGATGACGAAGCCAAGGCCGTCGAACGCGCCATCGCCGGCATCAAGGCCTCATTGCCCTACGCGGCCGAGCGGGGCGTCACCCTCGCTCTCGAGAATCACGGGGGGATCACCGCCACGCCCGCGCAACTGCTGAAACTGGTCAAGGCCGTCGACGCCCCCAACTTCGGTGTGAACCTCGACACGGGCAACTTTCACGGCGAAGACCCGTACGCCGACCTGGCGGAACTGGCCCCCTACGCGGTCAATGTCCAGGTCAAGACCGAGATCAGCCGCAAGGGTCAGAAGAAGGAAGAGGCCGATCTCGCCAAGGTGGTCGACGTCCTTCGAGCCGCCCGCTATTCCGGCTATGTCGTCCTTGAATATGAAGCGGCCGAGGACCCGATGAAGGCCGTTCCTCAGCATATCAAAACACTTCGTAAGCTGATCGGGTAAAGCTTCGCCGAGCCCGTTTTCCCCTGCGTCGGCGCGATTGGTCGTGGCGTTATCGTGGGTCCAAAGATTCCCGTAGCCCACCATCTCATCTCATCGACCCGCCATTGAGCGAGGAATCACTCTCGTTCCCACGGTCCTCCGTGGGAACGAGTCGTGCGCGGCTTTCTCGCTCTGGATCGGGTCGTTGAAAAAAAACTGGGGTCCGAGTTTGGACCCCAGCCACCCAAACATGATGTTCTTGACGGGCAGTAAGGAGCTCAGGAGAAAAGTTCCTTGATCGGAGCCCCGTAGCGTGCGATCGCGATCGGCCGACCGGTGTTGGTCTTGTATTCCTTCTGAACGTCGATGCCCAAGGTCTGATAAAACGAGGCGGCCACCTGGTCGGGGGTGATCCCGTCGCCGGAGGCCGGGCCCATCGCTTTCTCGTCGCTGGCGCCGACGACTTGGCCCCCCTTGATGCCGCCGCCGCCCAACAGGACGAACATGGCGCGGGGAAAGTGGTCGCGGCCCGCATTGACGTTGATCTTGGGCGTGCGGCCGAACTCTCCGGTCACGCAGACGATCGTGGTCTCGAGCAGCCCCTTGTGCGCCAAGGCGGTGAAGAGACCGGAAATCGCGCTGTCGAGATCGGGGAGGAGCTTCGTTTTGAGGTTCTCGAAGTTCTGCGTGTGCGTGTCCCAGCCACCGCTAGAAACGCTGACGAACCGAACCCCGCTCTCCACCAATCGGCTCGCCAGCAGGCAGCTCTGAGCGAACGGCTTCTCATTAAAGAGCGACGTGATGCTGGGTGACTCTTGGCTGATATCAAACGCCTTGCGCGACCGGGGTGAGCTGATGATGTCGTAGGCGCGTTGCGAGAACTTTTCGAGGCCGTTGACCAGGTCGCTCTCGGTCTCGAAACCGCGGAACGTCATGTCGAGGTTCTTCAAAAGATTGCGACGCGTCTCGATATCTTCCACCGTGAGTCCACGGCCCAGCGAGATCCCTCGGACGGCAAACGGCTGGCCGGCACGCGGGGCGTTCGTGGTATTGAACGGGGAATACTCGACGCCGAGATAGCCGGGAACCTGCGGCGTGTTCGGGATCGCGACGAACGGGGGCAAGTCACGAGGCCCTCCCAGCTCCTTGGTCACGACACAGCCGAGCCCCGGGAACTGGAGCGAAGGAATCGGGCGATTGCCCGTGTTCATATATTGGCTGCCAAGGTCGTGCGCGGCGAGGCTATGGCTGACGCCGCGGAGCAATGCGAACTTATCCGCGCACATCGCCAGCTTGGGCAGGTGCTCGCTGATCGCGATGCCCGGCACGTTGGTTTCAATGGGGTTGAATTCCCCCCGAAACTCCTTGGGCGCGTCCGGCTTCAAGTCGAACGTGTCCATGTGCGACGGGCCGCCCGCAAGGTTGATGAAGATCGCCGACGTCGCCTTGCCGGCCTGGATCTCCCCAGCCTCAGCCAACCGGAAATAATTCGCGAGGCTCATCCCCGAGACGCCGAGAACGCCCAGCTTCAAGAAGTCACGTCGCCGGACCCCGTCGCAATACTGGTTCGTCGCCATGATGGAACCGTCTCCCTTGCGAGAACGTGAATGATCGTGCGTATCTGGATTTCAAGATGAGCTGACCAGCCCTGCCCCAAACACGGGACAGGGCCGAGGCACGAACGAACCGTCCGCTCAATGGTTCGTGATGAATTCCTTGGTGTTGAGCAACGCCCAGAGCAGGTCGCGCAGGCCCTTCTCGTCGTTCTTCGTCTGCTTGAGGTGGTCGCGAGCGACGGCAACCTCAGTCGCATCCGGGTTCCGGCCGAGCGTCCGAAGATAGGCCTCGCGGATCATCGCTTCCGGATCGAATGGCGTCGCCTTCTCCTTGTCCTCGGCCTTGTCTCCCTTGGGATCGGAGCGGAGCGACTCTCCGAGCCATCCCTTGGGGCGGACGATCGAGGCGAGCACTTCCTGATCGTTCTGAAGGTAGATCGACTGGAGCAGGTTGGGCTCGTCCGACCGGTTGCAATCACAATTGGTGTCGCGGGTCGAGCGACCGAACACCTTGCCCGCATACGGGTTGTTCCCGGGGCGGTAGCCCCCTGCCCCCTTGGATCCGATCGCGCGGTCGGTGCCCGTGGAGGCGAGCTTGACTAGGTCGGTCGACGACGCTGTCGATTGGGCCACGGCGTCGATCAGCACCTCGGCGGGGAGCCGGCGAACCATGGCGCGACTGAAGTTTCGCTCGTCGAGCCGGTTCGTCTCGTTGGTCTTCCAACTCCTCTGGTAGGTATCGCTCAGGGCGATCTCGCGATGGAGCCACTTCATGTCGAAGTCGTGGCTCAGGAACCCCTTCGCCAGATAATCCAGCAGCGCCTCGTTGCTGGCCGGGTTTGCCATGTTCATATCATCGGGCGGGTTGATGATCCCCTTGCCGAAGTAGTTCGCCCAGACCCGGTTGACGAAGGCGCGAGCGAAGTAAGGATTGTCCTTGTTCCGCATCCATTCCATGAGCGGTTCGCGAGGATCCTTGACGCTGGCAAGCGCGACTTCCTCACCGCCCAGCAACTTCGGGGTGGCGACTCGGCCCCCGCTGTTTTTCTGAGCGTTCGGATTTCCGCGCTGACCCGCGCCGCGGTTCCCGTTGATGACGAAGACTTCTTGCCAGGGGATCGGATTCCCTTGCTTCATCTCGTTCTCAAGGATTTTTCGACGCTCGCCGCCATTGGTCGTCTTCGCGAGTCCAAGTTCATCAGTGAGCTTCTTGACAACCTCACGCGACTCCTTCTCCTGGCCCACCGCGTAGCGGATCGGCCGGAAGAACTCGGTGAACTGCTTGAAGTCGTCCTGGGTCCACTGGTCGAACGGGTGCTTGTGGCACTGGGCGCACTCGAGGCGGACGCCGAGGAACGTGTAGCTGAAGCCGAGCGCCTTCTCCTCGGGCTGACGCATGTTGCGCCGAGCCCAGAAGTAGGGCATCGAGTCCCGTTCGCTATACGCGGGCGGATTCTTCTCCCGGAAGTAAGCGCTCTCTTCCTTGATGAAGTCTTCATAGCTCTGCCCTGGTTTACGGCTGGACGCCAGGACGATGCCGGCGATCAGTTGGTCGTAGGGCGTGTTCTGCTCAACCCTGCGGTAGATCCATTCGTACCAGAACTGGGAAGGCTGATCGGTATTCACCTGCATCTGGAGCGCCCGGGGCGCATTTCCGGTGATGTCGCAGAGCTTGTTCGTCCACCAAGCGGCGTAGGTGGGTCGAGCGAGCAGCTCGTCGACCTTCTGCTCACGCTTCTTGAGCGAGCCATCGGCCAGGAACGCGTTGACCTCGTCGGGGGTGGGCATCGTGCCCGTCATGTCGAGGCTGACACGGCGGAGGAATTCGGAATCCGAGCAGACCTCGGCGGGGACGACCCCGAGCTTGCGCAGCTTGTTCACGACCAGTTCATCGACCTTCGTTGAAGTAGGCACTTGCGGATACTTCGGCCCCACCTGTTCCGAGACGGGCGAGAGGATCTGGGTCACCGCCAGCCCGTTGTCGTAGAAGGCGACGATGTGCGTGTCCCCCTTCCCCTTGCTCGTGATCCGGCCATCCAGGTCGACCTCGGCAATCGACTCGTCGTTGGTCCGGAACCGGCTGATGCAGGTCACATCCTCCTGGCTGCCGTCCGACCAGTGCGCCACGACCTTGAGCGGAACCTGCTCCCCTTCGTGGGCGAACACGATTTCGGTCGGCGTCACTTCGAGCCGCTCGAAATGCGCGGGGTTCGTCACCCCCTTGGCCCCTTGATCGATCCAGCGCACGAGCATCCGATACTGCCAGCTCTCCTCATCCATCCGCTTGCCCCCCTTGTGGGGGATCTCCAGCGTCGGCTTCTGGATGATCTTGCTCGCCTCGGGATCCTCGCGGTTCACCCGCGCGGAGCCCTCTTTAAGCAAGGCGTCGTGGTCCATTTTGAAGTCATAACCGAAGAGGGAAAGGCGGAACCCCCCCTGCCCCTGGAACGACCCATGGCACGCCCGTGCGTTGCAGCCCAACCGTCCCATCAGCGGGAGGATGTGCCGCTGAAAGTCGGGGACTTCCTCGACGTCGGGCGTGGCGAATCGATCCTTGACCGGTCGGATCAACTCTCCGTACGACCCCGACGTCGTCAAAGCGACCATCACCAGTGCGGCGCCGAGCCTGGCGTAACGATCGTTCATGCCTCGCTCTCCTTCTTGGCGCGGACGGGCTTGGCCGGGGCGGACTCGCCACCGTCTTGGCTCCGTGCGCGGCGAACCTTCTTTTGAAGTTCAAGCAAACGATTGTCGATCTGCCGATCTCGATTATCTTTCAGGCGTTTGACCGTCTTCTCGATCTGGCTCAGGCGAGCCTTGAGCTGCTCTTCGAGGAGTTCCTGTTTCCGAATCTCAAGGTCGAGCTGGTTCTCGAGCGCGCGCCGCAGTTGGCTCTCCAGCTCGGGCGAAGGCGCGCTGATCAGCCGCGCCGCGAGCAGTTCCGCCTTCGATTTGGCCTTCCAGAATTCCAGACCGACTTCGTACTGGGGCGGATTATTCTTCTTGAGCGTTTCGAGCGACTGACTCACCTGGAACAATTCCGCGATCGCTCGGCGGTATTCTTCGGGCCGCATCGCCTTGAGCTGTTCGAGCAGGCTGGCAAGCTCGGGATGATGCTCCTTGACGAAGCCAAGCGCGATCGTTTCACGCTCCGCCTGGGAGAAGGAACTCTTCGATTTTTCCTGGGAGTTGGATTTACCAGCCGCTTCCGAGCGGGGACGTTTCGCTTCGTCGGCCGTCGCATGGTGCGGGTTCCACCCGAGACTGGCGAGGATCAGGAACAGGATCAGACAAGGTCGCATCGCTCAGTTCTCCCTCGTGCCCGACCTGGTCGTCCCCGAATCCTCGCGGAGCGAAGCCGCTTCCAGGAGCCAGTGAGGTAACAGCTCGTCCTCCAGGGCTAGAGCGCTTGGGGTTGGGAAATCAGGCGAGGCCGAGGCTATCGGTTCATCGAGCCAGGCCAGAAGTTCACTATGAGAGACCAGGTCGACTTCGCCGGACTGTCTCAAGCCCGACCAGGCGATGGCGACCGCTTCGGGCGGGTTGGGGTGGGCGAGCGCCGAATCGTTTGCCGGCCGCGGGTCCGCAACATGACCGTATTGAAGCGCCAGCCCCACGACCGATCCGAGGCAAGCCGCGGCCAGGCCGAGTCGCATCGGGCTGAACCCGCGCCGCCGGGGACGGAAGGGAAGCTGGTCGAAACTCGTCGCGGGCAGTCGAGAGACGGCCACCGTCAGCTCGACGGCCTCCGCCACGGCCTCACGGGCCGCCTGGTCGTCCGCCAGCAGACGCTCGAAAGCCGCCATCTCCTCATCCGGCAACTCGTTCGAGATATAGCGAACCGCGAGCAGGAGCAGGTCAGACGGCATCGATCAATCTCCCGGGCGTAAGGAACGCCTCAGTTTTTCCAGCGCGAGCCGCATCCGGGTCAAAACCGTACCCAGAGGCAATCGAAACTCTTGGGCAATCTCGGCAAACGTCTTATCTTCGTACATCCGTGCCCAGACAACGCGCCGTTGCTCCGAGGGCAAATCCCCCAGCGCCTGCCGTACCGACTCAATCGTCTCATGCCGAATCAGGCGCTCTTCAGGTCGTTCGACGGTGGGACCGCCCAGGTCGGCCAACCGACGAACGCCCTGGTCGCGAGCGGTCCGCCGCCGACGGGCAGTCAGGGCCTCATGAAAGGCCACCCGGAACAGCCAGCCCTTCACAGTCTCGGGGCGGGCGGTATGACCGAGCTCGACGGCTTTGGCATAAGTCGCTTGAATCACATCATTCGTCAGTTCCGGATCGCGAGTGACGCCCAGGATGAATCGTCGCAGCTCAGGTCCATGACTCTCGAAGAGTGCCACGAACCGGGTTGCGTCGACGGTTCCACCCGACTTCAGACTCTCGGCATGCGGAACCGACGGGTGGTCGTTCGCATCATTCATCAACGACCCTCCCCTGTCGCAAGAGAACGATGCGCGAGCCGACCGGTTTATTTTCAGGTTCTCAAAGAATTTCCCGAATCGCTCTCGATCGCTGGCTCAGGAACCGAAGAAAGCGAGCCTGAGGGGCGTTTCGATCAAACGGAAGGAAGATTGGACTTCACATGGCGGCCCCGCTAAGCTTAAACAAATGATTTGCGTGGGGGACGTGAGGTCCGGGACGACCCGAGGTTCGGAGACAGGCCATGCCGCGGTTGAATCGAGAGGGCTGTCCGACACCGTTCCTTCATCCCAGGCTCTCGCGGCGCGTCGCCATTCAGGCCGGCGCGGTTGGCCTGCTGGGGCTCGGGACGAATCACCTGACCGCCTTGCAGAGCCTCGCCGTGGCGGGTGAACCCGGTCGATCCACCCCTCGTGCCCGCGCCGTGATCTACATTTTCCTCTCGGGTGGGCTGGGGCAGCAAGATAGCTTCGACCTCAAGCCCCATGCGCCCGAAGAGATTCGCGGCGAGTTCAAACCGATTGCCACCCGTACACCTGGAATCGAGATCTGCGAGCATCTGCCGATGCTGGCGAGTCGGAGCCAACACTGGTCGTTGCTGCGGTCGCTGACCCACTCCTCGAACGATCATTCGGCCGGTCACCTGATCATGCTCACAGGTCGGACCCCACTTCCGCCCGGGTTCGATCCCACCAAGCCGACTCCGACCGATTGGCCCTCGATCGCCGCCATCGCAGGCGCCGTGACGAAAGCGAGAAACAACCTTCCGCCCGCGGTGATCCTCCCCGAAAAGCTCGTGCACAACTCAGGGCGAGTGATCCCGGGGCAGCTCGCGGGGGTCATGGGGCCGTCGCACGATCCGATGTTGATCGAAGCGTCTCCGTTCGATCCCAATGCGTATGGCGCTTATCCCGAGTACGAGTTCGATCACCAGAACCGGAAACGGCCCGCCGCAGTAAAACGGTTCCAGGCACCCAACTTGAGCCTCCCTGAAGGTTTCGGCGTGGCTCGGTTCACCCATCGCCTCGAACTGCTCGATCATCTCGACGCCCAGCGTCGCGAGCTCGACGAGCACGCGCAAACCGTGCAGCTCGATCGCCATCGCCAGGACGCCGTCTCGATGCTGACCGACCCTCGCGTCAAGCAGGCTTTCGACGTCATGAGCGCCGATCCGAAGATGCTCGAACGCTACGGTCAGAACTCGTTCGGCTGGTCGCTCCTGATGGCGCGGCGCCTGGTGGAGGCGGGGGTCAACCTGGTTCAGGTCAACCTCGGCAACAACGAGACGTGGGACACGCATGGCAACGCGTTCCCGCACCTCCGTGACAACCTCTTCCCTCCGACCGACCGAGCCTTGTCCGCACTGCTCGACGACCTGCACTCCTCCGGCCTGCTCGACTCGACGCTGATCGTGATGGCGGGAGAGTTCGGCCGCACGCCTCGGATCTCGACCCTCCCCAACTTCTACAAGTCGTCGGGACGCGACCACTGGGGACACGCCCAGACCGTCTTCTTCGCCGGCGGCGGCACGCAAGGCGGACGAGTCGTCGGCTCCACCGATAAGAACGCAGGCTACCCCACCACCAACCCGCAGACGCCCGAAGCGCTGGCCGCGACCATCTATCACTCGCTGGGCATCCCCCAATCCACCCACTGGACCGACGCGCAGGACCGCCCCCACTACATCTACCACGGCGAGCCCATCGCCGGCCTCTTCTGAGCCACCCCGCCGTCGGACCACAGAACAAACACGTAAACGCTTACATGTTATGTCCTAATAGGGTGGGCACGGCCCACCATCTTTCGCCTTTTCATAGAGGCGAGGCCGTTGGTCGCGGTCTACTTTTGATTTTTTGCTAACGACCCGATCCAGGGCTAGGAAGCCGCTCGCGACTCGTTCCCACGGTCCTCCGTGGGAATGCCGTCTTGGGCGCTCTGCGTCCTCGGCTTGCGAGGGCCAGACGACGCGGAGCGTCGGGGAGTGCGCCTGTAATTGCATTGAATCCGCAGGGTGTGAGTTCCTGCCGAAGTGTTCTGGCACTTCGTAACCGAGGGTAACTGCGTCGCCGCGAGGCGGGGTGGGAAGCAACCGTAGGTGAACGATCAGTCCGTAACGCAAGTAAACTCGATTCGGCCGACTGTCGTGGCGAGCCTGCTCCTCGATGGCGAAGCCCAATTGACGCATGGCCCCTCAGAAAGGGCGTCCACAGTGATGTGGTCCGGTAAGACCGACGCACAAAACCCCAGAATGGCGTCGGGACGACAGTAGGTTGTTGGAGACGGAATGATCGGAAGGTTCGATGACGAAACACAGGGAGACCTGGACCTCGCCAAAGCCGGTGTTCATTGTCCCTGATAAGGATACGAAGAGCCGGGGGTCCAGGAGTCAGAGCACCCATAGTAGCGCAGAAGCCGGGTAACTCCGGTGGAGCGAAGGGGTGCAGGGAGGTGGAGACGCGATGTCCGATGCGAAGGAATTCCCACTGGAGGCAGTGCCCGCGAGGGCTAGGCGCGCCAGAGAGATCCCGATCCCATGGGTCTGGGTCGAACCGACGGTCTGGACGGAGCGGATGTTGACGGCCCTCATCGAGGGGGTCAAAGGTGGAGTCTGGTATAGCCTGATGGACAAGGTCCACCCGCAACGCGCCCTGTATACGGCCTACTCTCGAGTCGCCGCCAACGAGGGTGCCGCGGGCGTGGACCACGTGACCGTGACGATGTTCGAGGACCGCCTGGAAGAGAACCTGAAGGATCTCAGCGACGCCCTGCGTACGGGAACCTACCGTCCGCAAGCGATCCGCCGACACTGGATTCCCAAACCAGGAAACCAGGAGAAGCGTCCGCTCGGGATTCCCACCGTCCGCGACCGGGTGGTCCAGACGGCACTCCGGCAGGTGTTGGAACCGATCTTCGAGCGTGACTTCGCCGCGCACAGCTACGGCTTTCGCCCCGGCAGGGGATGCAAGGACGCGCTGCGGCGGGTGGACGAGCTGCTTAAAGGCGGATTCACCCATGTGGTAGATGCCGACTTGAAGAGCGATTTCGACACGATCCCCCACGACCGCCTGCTGGCGCTGGTCGCCAAGAAGGTAGCGGACGGGAAGGTGCTGAACTTGATCGACGCGTTCCTGCACCAGGGCGTCCTCGACGACCTGGAGGTATCGACGCCCGAACAGGGGACGCCGCAGGGTGCGGTGATCAGCCCGCTGTTGAGCAACATCTACCTTGATCCGCTCGACCACCTGATGGCCGAATCGGGTTTCGAGATGGTGCGCTACGCGGACGACGTCGTGATCCTGTGTCGAAGCTCGGAGGAAGCGGCCCAAGCGATGGCGGTGGTGCAGGAGTGGACGGCCTCGGCCGGCCTGACCCTGCATCCCACCAAGACGCGGATCATCGCCGTCAGGACCGAAAGCTTCGACTTCCTGGGCTACAGGTTTGAGGACGGCACACGCCGCCCGCGACCGAAGAGCCTGGACAAGTTCAAGGAGACGGTCCGGACGAAGACCACGCGTACGACCGGGGGCAGCCTCTCCGCGATCATCGCTAGCCTCAACCCAACGCTTCGTGGCTGGTTTGAATACTTCAAGCACAGCCACAAGTGGACGTTTGAACGACTCGACGGCTGGATCCGCATGCGTCTGCGGAGTCTGCTCCGTAAACGGATGAAGAAACGAGGCCGCGGTCGTGGCACCGACCATCAACGTTGGCCCAACGCCTTCTTTGCCGACCATGGACTTTTCAGCTTGGAACGAGCCCATGAGTTAGCCAGTCAATCCTCTTTGAGGTAAAACCACCAACGGGAAAGCCGTATGCGGGAGATCCGCCCGTACGGTTTGGAGGGAGGGGGAGCGTAATCCGCTCTCCCTACCCCTATCGGCATTCCCACGGAGGACCGTGGGAACGAGGATGATTCCTCGCTCTTTGGCGGGTCGTTGTTTATTGTTGGGTGACTGCGGTGATGCAAAGGCCGCTGGGTGCCACGGGCTGGACTCAACCCGTGAGCGATCGCCCGGATTTTTGGCTCACGGGTTGGGCACAACCCGTGGCACCCATGATTCACACATGATTCAATACGAAGAATGACCAGGTCCACGTACTCATGCTTCAGCCTGCCACCCGTTCGAGAAACGGGCTGACGAAACTTGACTTCCCTTCAATCATGGGGATGACTTGAGACCGTCGGCCCCCGCGACCGGCCGCAGTTTTTCTTGGAGCAGACGCTGCATGTCGGCGACAATCCTGGCGAATTGCGAGTCGGAGGCAAGGTTCGTCCCCTCGTGCGGATCGGTTTCGTGGTCGTACAACTGGACACCCCGTTTGCCGCCGTCCCACTCGGTGTAGCGATAACGCTCGGAGCGGACGGAATATCCTTTGAACGGATCTTGCTTTGCTTTCCGACTCACTTGAGTCAAAGCTCCGTGCGGCCACGCCCGATCGGGATCCTCGAGCAACGGTCGTAAGCTTCGCCCGTCGAGATCGGCGGGTGGGGTCAGGCCGCAGAGATCGGCCAAGGTGGGATAGAGGTCGATGAGTTCGACGACTCTCGAGGTCGCCCGCTGATTTCCCTTCAGCCCAGGCGCGGCGATGATCAGAGGGACTCGGGCCGACTCCTCGAAGAGGGTCATTTTCTGCCAGAGTCCATGCTCACCAAGCTGGTAGCCATGATCGCTCATGAAGACGATGATGGTGCGGCGGCTCAGTCCGAGCTGGTCCACCGCGTCGACGACTTTGCCGACTTGAGCATCCATGAAGGATGTTGAGCCATAATAAGCCTGGATGGCTTGTTGCTGGAGGAGCGTGCTGATGCCGTAGTTCGGCGGATTGACCGTGAGTGCAG
Source organism: Singulisphaera sp. GP187 (assembly GCF_900129635.1). Lineage (GTDB taxonomy): Bacteria > Planctomycetota > Planctomycetia > Isosphaerales > Isosphaeraceae > Singulisphaera. The sequence goes on from NZ_FSRB01000001.1 coordinate 2,451,495, forward strand.
GCGCGGGGACTCCGTCGCGCCGAGCCCCACTGCCGCCGACCAGGGAAATCTTGTCGAGCGGATAAAGCGCGAACCAAGGCTTCGGGGCCACGTACGGGGTGTGCGGTCGAAAGAAGCCCATGGCAAGGAAGAAGGGGCGATCACGATTCTGTTCCAGCAGTCGGACGGCGGCCTCCGCCCCCTTGCCGTCGGTCTGTTCCGCGTCCTCACCGTCGGCGGCCAGCCAGCTCAGGGTGGCGCCGAAGCCGGTTCCCGGCTTGATGGAGACGATCTTGTCCTCGTCGTCCTTGTCTCGTCCTCGAGGGTTGACGACCTCGTCCCACGACTCGGGATCATCCAAGCCATTGGTGCCGATCTGGCCGGGGACTCCGTAGTGGAAGAGTTTGCCCACGCGCGCGACGTGGTAGCCGTTCTTCCGAAAGAGTTGCGGGAGGGTCACGGTGGCCGGGCGACTTGTCCGGAACCGGGCGGCATTATCCGTCACTCCGGTCGTGTCGGGCCGGAGGCCGGTCAAGAACGAGGTCCGACTCGGGTTGCAGAGCGGGTACTGGCAATAGGCCCGATCGAACCGAACGCCGCGCGCGGCCAGGCGATCGATGTTCGGGGTGCGGACGAGCGGGTGCCCGTAACAGCCAAGCGCATTCCGCAGGTCGTCGGCCGTGATCAAGACGACGTTGAGCCGGCGATCGGCCACACGCGGTTCCTCCGCCGCGATCACGCTCGTGCTCGCCAGAACCAGGCTCAATGCGCTCGCGGCGACGCATCTCGATAAGGTCTTCGATGCCATCATTGGGTTCTCCCTTTTCCGCCGCGAACAGCATCGAGCCTCCGCGCGCAGGTCTGGATGATACTCCCGTTGGACGCTCAATTCGAGACGCAAGCCGGATTCCGCAAGGGGTTGACACGCTGCCACCGCTTCCGGACCATTGCCTTAGTCAGTCCGAGCCCGACGCACCCCATTTACGAGATTCGATTATGGCCCAAACCGCAACGGCCCCACGGGCCATTCCGGCCATTCGCCACACCAAACTTCTGATCGACAATCAGTGGGTCGATCCGGTCGAGGGGGGAGACTTCGAGACCTACAATCCCGCGACGGGCGAAGTCATCGCTCGGGTGGGCGCGGGGACGGCCGCCGACGTGGACAAGGCGGTCAAGGCCGCCCGGCGCGCACTCGAGTCCGGTCCCTGGAGCACCATGGATGCCGCCGACCGCGGCCGCTTGATGTATGAGCTGAGCGACCTGGTCGAGCGCAATGGCGCCGAGCTCGCCGCGCTCGAGTCGCTCAATTCCGGCAAGACGATCAACGACTCGCTCGGCGACATCGAGGGAGTCGTCAACACCCTCCGCTACTATGCCGGCTGGGCCGATAAGATCGAAGGCAAGACGCTTCCGGTTCGCGGTAGCTTCCTCTCGTACACGCTACGACAGCCCGTCGGCGTCGTCGGCCAGATCATCCCCTGGAATTTCCCCCTGCTGATGCTCGCCTGGAAGTGGGGCCCCGCGCTCGCTTGCGGCAACACGGTGGTGATGAAGCCGGCCGAGCAGACCCCCTTGACCGCGCTCCGGATCGCCGACCTGGCGATCGAGGCGGGATTCCCCGCGGGTGTACTCAATATCATCAATGGATTTGGTGAGACGGCGGGCGCCGCGTTGGTGGGGCATCCGGACGTCGACAAGATCGCGTTCACGGGCCACGTCGATACCGCCAAGATCATTCAGCGGCAGGCGGCCGAGACGCTCAAGCGTACCACGTTTGAGCTTGGCGGCAAGAGCCCCAACGTGATCTTCGCCGACGCCAATCTCGAGGACGCCGTCGCAGGCGCTTTCCACGCGATTTACTTCCACGGCGGCCAGTGCTGCACCGCGGGGAGCCGGCTCTTCGTCGAGCAGAAAATCCACAAAGAGTTCGTTCAGCGGCTCGCCGAGAAAGCGAAGACGCGGACCCTCGGCGATCCCCTCAACCCGAACACCGAGCAAGGTCCGCAAGTCTCGCAAGAGCAGCTCGACAAGATCCTTCACTACGTCGACCTTGGCCAGAAGCAAGGGGCCAAGCTCCTCTCCGGCGGCGAACGCGTCGGCGACCGCGGGTTCTTCGTCTCGCCGACGATCTTCGACGACGTCAAGGATGACATGGCGATCGCCCGCGACGAGATCTTCGGGCCCGTCGTCAGCGTTCTTCCCTTCAACGGGATCGACGAGGTGGTCGAACGATCGAACAACACCTCGTACGGCCTGGCCGCCGCGATCTGGACCAAGGACATCGACAAGGCCCACCTGTTCGCCAAACGGGTCAAGGCCGGAACCGTCTGGGTCAACTGCTACCACGTCGTCGACACGACCACCCCGTTCGGCGGGTTCAAGATGTCCGGACAAGGCCGCGAGAACGGCGAAGCCGCGCTCGAGCACTACAGCGAAATGAAAACCGTCACCGTCAAGCTCGGCTGATCCTTTCTTGAAAACGGCCCCGACCCCACGACCCCGACCCTCGGACTCTCCGAGCGGTCGTGGTCGGTATCCGGTTGGTGCAATCAATGCATACTCATATTCCTCGATATTCTCCGAGCTCGTGAGGCAATCAATCAAAAAGCCTCATATTTGCATACTCAGGCACGAAATGATTCCCCGCGGAAAGGAAGGGTTTTGAATCGGCGTCGGGTGACTACCCCGGAGGCCGAAATTCGCGGGAGAAACTCGTTCCCAGGCTCGGCGTGAGAACGCCGTTCTGGCCGCTCTGCGGCCCCACCCGCCGGGGAAGACGACGCGGAGCGTCGCGGACGGTATTCCCACGCGGAGCGTGGGAACGAGATCCCGGTATCCTTGCTAAAGTCTCGATGCGTCCCGCAAGCCACCACATCTCGAGAGAACCGATGAGACCAGACCGCTCTCTCTTGCTCCTGACTTTCTTCGGAGTCTTCATGTCGGAACGATCGGAACTCTTGGCCGGGACACCGGACACGAAGCGCCAAGCGGTCGATGCGGCGGCCGTGGCCAAGCTGCCTGCTCCGGGGAGCGTGGTTCCGGCCGCGTTCGGGTTCACGCCGGACGGAAAGGCGATCACTTATTTGAAGTCGGAGTCGGCCAGTCTGAGTCGCGTGCTCTGGCGCGTCGATCTCGCGACGGGCGAGCCTCGTGTCGTGGCCCGACCGCCCGGCGATGGGGATACGGAATCCACGCTCTCGGACGCGGAGAAGCTGCGCCGTGAACGCCAGCGCCTCCGCGAAACCGGGATCACCCACGTCGTTCGCGCCGAGGCGGCCGACGTCTCGGTCTTCCCGATCGGCGGCGACCTCTACCTCCAGCGTCAGGACGGACCGCTCGAACGCATCACGAACACGCCGACACCCGAGCTCGATCCCAAATTGACGCGAGACGGATCCAAGGTTGCGTTCGTGCGCAATGATGAATTGCACGTGATCGACCTGGCGACCAAGCAAGAGCGACAGCTCTCTCAAGGAGCCGGGGATGGCGTGACCCACGCGCTTGCCGAATTCATCGCGCAAGAAGAAATGGATCGAGCCACCGGGTACTGGTGGTCGCCCGACGGCGCAACGATCGCCTATCAGGAGACTGACGAGCGGCACATTCCGCTCTACTCCATCGTCCATCAAGGAGGAGAGAAGATCTCGGTCGAGACACACCGCTATCCCTTCTCCGGCGCGGCCAACGCCAAGGTCCGGCTGGGCGTCGTCTCCGCTGGCGGGGGTCCAACGCGCTGGCTCGAGCTCGACGAACCGGGTGCGGATTTCTATCTCGCTCGAGTCAACTGGGCGTCTCCGACCTCGCTCCTGGTTCAGGTCCTTTCACGCGACCAGAAGAACTTACGGCTTTATCGGTTTGACCTCGGGTCGCTCCGGAAAAAGCTGCTGATCGAGGAGTCGGCCGAGACCTGGGTCAACCTCCACAACGACCTCCGCGTGCTCGACTCGACCGGCGAGATCCTCTGGTCGTCCGAGCGAACCGGGTTCCGGCATCTCCAACTCCACGACCAAGACGGGACGCTCCTGCGGACGTTGACTTCCGGGGACTGGCCCGTGGATGCGGTCGTCGCGCTCGATGAGAGCCGTCGCGAAGCCTGGTTCTCGGCCGGTCGAGAGACTCCACTCGAAGCCCATCTCCATCGCGTCTCGCTCGATGGAGGCGAAGTTGTCCCCGTCACACACGAGCCTGGCACCCATCGAGCCGTCGTGGCGCAGGACGGCGAGCACTTCGTCGATGTCGCGTCGAGCCTCGATCGACCGCCGGTCACGACCCTTCGGAATCGAGCGGGGAAGCTCGTCAAAACGCTCGACGACGCGAGCTCCGACGCTCGAGTCGGAACCTTGCGGCTGGCTCCCCCGGAGCTGGTCGAATACGTCAATCGCGACGGGATCAAGCTCCAAGGCGCGTACTATCCGCCGAAAACGATGGGGTTCGGAACGAAAGTCCCGCTCGTCGTGATCGTCTACGGCGGTCCACACGTTCAGACGGTCTCAAACGCGTGGGCGTTGTCGGCCGACATGAACGCTCAGTTCTTGACCGAACGCGGGTTCGCCGTCTGGAAGACCGACAATCGCGGCTCCGCGCGACGGGGGCACGCCTTCGAGTCCGCACTCAATCGCCAGATGGGTCAGGTGGAGGTACGCGACCAGGTCGATGGCGTGAAGTTTGTCGGTGAGCGCTGGCCCGAGGTCGACCTCGGTCGAGTCGGCATCACTGGAGGCAGCTACGGCGGCTACATGACGCTCCGCTGTCTGACCGAGGCGGCCGACGTCTTTCGAGCTGGTGTTTCGGTGGCGCCCGTGACCGATTGGGACGGTTACGACACCTGCTACACCGAGCGCTACATGGGGACGCCCGTCAACAATGCGGCGGGTTACCACAAGTCGTCGGTCCTGCCCCACGTCGAGACGCTCCGGGGCGACCTGCTCGTGATCCACGGGATGCTCGACGAAAACGTTCATTTCCGACACTCCGCGCGATTGACGACGGCCTTGATCTCGGCCTCGAAGCCGTTCACGCTGCTCCCCTTGCCCGACGAGCGGCACTCGTCGCGACGCGACGCCGATCGTAAATACGTGGCGGAGCGAATCGCGGATCACTTCGAGCGGGCCCTGCGTTCCCAGTGACGTTTCCGTCCGTATCGATTGGAGTCGGGCGATCGGAGCGTCAAGGGCTTGCGTTCCGTTCGCCGACGTGAGACAAGAATTTGGCCCTTCGACGCACTCTCCCGACGTCAGGCAACGATCACCGCGCTGGCATCCCCTGCCGGCCTCACCGTTAGTTAGGAGTGCACTCGCCGTGTCCGGAAACATCGATCCCGTTTTGAAGCATTCCCGACGCGAGGCGATCATCATCGGGGTGGCCTGGCTCATCTCCACGACGTACTGCTGCGCGTACTGTTACTGGGCCGGCTACATCCGCGAGGGGCGGCCGCTGGGCGTTCAGGACGTGCGGCCCATTTTTGGGATGCCGTCCTGGGTTTTCTGGGGAATCATGGTCCCCTGGCTGTTCTGCTCGCTCTTCACGTTCTGGTTCGCCGGCTTCTACATGGCGGACGACGACCTGGGCGCGGATCACACGGGCGAGCTCGAGAGCGACATCCGGGAAGGGGGCCTCCAATGAATCCTGTTCAGGCCATTCACGCTCAGCCGCCGACGCTCATCGCCTTGCTCCTGTTCACGCTCATCTCGCTCGGATTGGGCGTGGTGGCGAACCTCGCCCAGCGCAAGGGGACCTTCCTCGAGAAATACTTCCTGGGAGGCCGTTCGCTCGGTCCGTTCGCCGTGGCGTTGACCGCCGCCGTGATGAGCGGGGGCACGTTCGTCGGGTTCCCGTCCCTGGTCTACAGCTTCGGCTGGGTTGTCGCCCTCTGGATCGCCTCCTACATGGTCGCCCCGGTGACCGTGCTCGGGATCCTCGGCAAGCGGATCGGCCAGCTCTCGCGCAAGACAGGCGCGATCACCCTGCCCGACCTCTTCCGCGAGCGGTTCGGTAGCCCGGCCCTCGGCCTGATGACGAGCCTGCTGGTGATGTTCTTCCTGATCTGCAACCTTGTCGCGCAATTCTCCGCGGGCGCCCGGATCATGAAGATCGTGCTCCCGGTGGAAGCGACCTCATGGTTCGCCAGCGCAGAGCTCGCAGACTCGTCGAACGCCGGCTACTACCTCGGTCTGGCGATCTTCACCGCGACCGTCGTCGCCTATACGACCTACGGTGGGTTTCTGGCCGCGATCTGGACCGACGTCTTCCAGAGCATCATCATGGCGATCGGGGTCATGCTCCTGCTCCCCCTGGCGATGAACGCCTCGGGCGGGTTCGCGCAGGCCACCTATTCCGGTATGGCCCAGACCGACCCTGGCTTCGGCTTCGGTCCGGGCGCGGGGCGAGCGTTTCATCCACTAGGCCTCGCCATCTCGTTCTTTTTCATGTGGGCGATTACGGGGATGGGACAGCCATCGACGCTCGTTCGCCTGATGGCGTTTCGCGACTCCAAGACGCTGCGCTATTCCATCATCTATCTCACCATTTACAACGCGTTGATCTACATCCCCTTGATCTTCATCTTCGTGGCCGCCCGGAGCATCCTGCCCAACCTGGCGTCGTCGGATGATGTGATGCCGAGTCTCGTCATCAAGCTCGCCAACCCTTATGTCGCCGGCCTGATCCTGGCCGCGCCTTACGGGGCCGTCTTGAGCACGGTGAGCGGCTGGCTCCTGATCGTCTCCTCGGGCCTGGTGCGTGACCTCTACCAACGCTTCTTCCGCCCGACCGCGACCGAGCGTGAGATCGCCTGGGCCAGCTACTCGACCACCGTGGGGATCGGCCTGATCGTCGCGGTCGTGGCGCTCAGGCCACCCACTTATCTGCAACTCATCATCGTCTTCTCGAGCACCGGAATGGCGGCGGCGTTCCTGATGCCGGCGCTGCTCGGCTGCTTCTGGCGACGGTCGACAGCCGCGGGAGCGATCGCGGCGATGGCCACGGGGACCGCCGTCACCCTCGGCCTCTACGTGCTCGGCACCCTTGGCCCCGAACGGTTGCACCTCGGCTGGCTCTTCGGCCCCAACCCGGACATTGGAGCGGAAAGCTCGTTCCGGCCGTACTACCTGCTTGGGCTCGACCCTTGCATCTGGGGACTCTCGGCGTCGCTCGCGGCCGGCCTGATCGGGAGTTGGCTCTCGCCCCTCCCCCCCGAAGAGCGGGTGGCGCTCCTTTTCGATGCGCAACCGGCCGATGCCCCAGCACCTGCCACGCTGGACTTGCATCCGGAGATCAAAGTCAGCACGGCCTGAGCGTAAGGCAAGGCAATCCCAATGGAATGATCCGACTCTTCCCGACCCTCTGAGGGCTTCGCGATGGCCAGAATCGCCATAGGCGGTCTGATGCATGAGTCGAATTCGTTCGCGACCGGTCGGACGGACCTCGCCGCGTTCCAGTCGGGTGGACTGGAGACCGGCGACGGGATCTTCCAGCGCTGGGGCGAAGCCCATCATGAGGTGGGCGGATTCTTCCAATCCGCCACCAAGAACGGATTCGAAATTGTTCCGACGTTGATGGGTTGGGCGACTCCGTCCGGCCCGTTAACCTCCGAAACCTACCGCGAGCTGACCGATCGGCTGCTCCAGGCCTTGCAGGAGGCCGGGCCCGTCGACGCCGTTCTGCTGGCACTCCACGGCGCGATGGTCGCCGATGGCGAAGACGACGCCGACGGCACCTTGCTCGCCAAGGTGCGCTCATTGATCGGCCCGAGTCGCCCCTTGATCGTCACCCTCGACTATCATGCCAATGTCTCCCCGCTCATGGTGTCCGAGTCCCATGCCCTGATCGCCTATCGAACCTACCCCCACGTCGATCAGCGTGCGCGAGGCAAGCGGGCGGGCGACCTCGCCTGGCAGGCCGCGACCGCACAGATCCGGCCGACCCAGGCGATGAGCAAGCCTCCGATCCTGATCCACCTGCTCGCTCAGGAGACCGATCGAGAACCGATGAAAGGCCTGATCGGCGGGCTCGAAACCCTCGAGCGGTCTCAAGGATTCCTCGACGCCAGCATCCTCGCCGGCTTCCCTTATGCCGACGTCGCGGCCACCGGGCCGACCTGCATCGCTGTGACCGACAACAACCTCGCGCTCGCTTCGGAAATGGCCGAGCACCTGTCCGCGAGCATCTGGAGTCATCGACATCAACTCACGGCCAGTCCCCCTGATGCTTCCGTCGCCGTCGCCCGCGCCCTCGCGACAGACCGGACCCCGGTCATTCTCGTCGACCTGGGCGACAACATCGGCGGCGGTTCGGCGGCCGATAGCACCGTCTTGATCCACGAACTGCTCAAGCAAGGGGCGACCCGGTCGATTGTCGTGCTCTACGACCCGAGGGCGGTCGAGATGTGCCAACACGCCGGCGTCGGCGGCTCCGTCTCACTCTCGGCGGGGGGGAAGATCGATCGCAATGCGTTCCCGTTGGAGGTAACCGGATTCGTTGAGGTGCTCCATGACGGACGTTATGTCGAGGAACTTCCCAGACACGGCGGAATCAGGAACAACGACCAAGGCGCCACTTCGGTCGTCAGGCTCGAGGGAGAGAACCGGGTTGTGCTCACCTCGTTGCGTCATCCTCCCTTCAGCCTCGGTCAACTGACAAGCCTGGGAATCAAACCGGAGGATGCCCGGTTCATCGTGGTCAAGGCAGCCGTCGCCTACAAGGCAGCCTACGCACCGATTGCCGGCACGATCATCGAGGTCGACACCCCTGGATTGACCGCGTCGAATCCGGCACGATATACGTATCAGAGAATCCGAAGGCCGATCCTTCCTCTCGACCCTGAACCCGTAGTCGAGGCCGTCGTCTGATGAACGAGCCAAGTCCGATCCGAATCGCCGGGGTCCAGATGGACGTCAAGATCGGCGATGTCGCGGCCAACCGCGCCGCGATCGTTGACCGGATGAGCGTGGCCGCCGCCGCGGGGGCCAAGCTCGTCGTCTTCCCGGAGTGCGCCCTGTCCGGCTACGGTTTCGAGAGCCGCGAAGAAGCGTTGGCGTTCGCCGAGCCCATTCCGGGGCCAAGCGTGCAGGCGATCGAAAGCCATTGCGCTCGGCTCGGAGTCGCCGCCGTCTTCGGCTTGCTCGAACGCGACGGCGATCGCCTCTACAACGCCTGCGTACTCGTCGGTCCATCGGGGGTCATCGGCTCTTACCGCAAGGTGCATCTCCCGTTCCTCGGTGTCGATCGCTTCGCCGATCCGGGTGATCGTCCGTTCGCGGTCCAGGAGTACAACGGGTTACGCGTTGGCATGCACATCTGTTACGACGGCGCCTTTCCCGAGTCAGGCCGCGTCCTCAGCCTACTCGGTGCCGACGTGCTCCTGCTGCCGACGAACTGGCCCACTCATTCGGAGTGTGCGGCAATTCATATGATCGCCTGCCGCGCCATGGAGAACGTCGTTTATGCCATGGCGGTGAATCGAGTCGGCGAAGAGCGCGGCTTCCGGTTCATCGGCCGCAGCTCGATCGCCGGCCCAAACGGCGAGATTCTCCAGTCCGCCGGCCCGGACACGGAAGAGATCTTGTACGCGGAGATCGACCCCGCACGATCCCGGCAGAAACGGCTGATCCGGGTCCCTGGCAAACACGAGGTTGACCGGATCGCCGACCGCCGGCCCGATTTTTATACCGAGTTGGTTCGACCGAACACGCCGCGGGACTGAGCGACGATGGACCGGCCTCGAAGTCGCAGCCGCCTGTTTCTCGCCGCGATTCTCGTGGTCGGGCTCGGTCTTGGCTCGCGCCGATTCGCGGAATTTCTGCCTCAACCCATCCGTCTCTACGCCGGCGACATCCTCTGGGCGCTGTTGGTCTATCTCGGCTTGATCTTCGTGCGGCCGTCGTTGTCCCGGAGCATGGCCGGCACGCTCGCGCTGAGCTTTGCCCTGCTGATCGAGATCAGCCAGCTCTACCATGCGCCCTGGATCGATTCCCTCCGCGCCAATCCCCTGGGCGGCCTGGTCCTCGGATTCGGCTTCCTCTGGAGCGACTTGGTCTGCTACGGCGTGGGCGTTTCGCTCGGGTTGCTCCTTGATAAAGCCCTTCGCCGGCATCTTCCAAAACCGAGCCACGCACGTAGCGTAGCGGAGTAAGCGTTCCGATGGCGATCGGCATCTTCTCAAACCGAGCCGCGCACACAGCGGAGTAAGCGTCCTGGTGGCGCCCGGCTTTTCGGTACGTCAGACTGGGACCGCTTACTCCGCTGTGCTGCGTGCGCCGCTCGATTCAAGCAAGGATCATCGCCCGAGACCTCGATATCAGGACTTCGGCTTCAACTCGTAGCGTCGTGGTTTCGGCTGGGAGGCCGCACGCTGCTGGTCGACAACCTCGGCCTCAACGCGATCGAGATCGGCGATCGCTTCATCCAGATGCGCGGACTTGATGCTGCTCAGCGGAACCTGAACAGATCGCCAGCGCGTGAAGTGAACATTATTGTGCTTGAGCGTCAGGTTGTGAACTTCGCTCGCCTGCTTGTTCATCGGCGTCGCAAGGAGGGCCAGGTTGATGCCTTCGGCAAGCTGGTCCTTCGAGAATGATCCCACCTCTTCGCCATCAATGCTCAAGACATAGTCGGAACCCTCGAGTCCCGAGACCTTGAGCGGCTGCTGGTCGAGATCTTTCACGAAGTCGGACGAGTTAACCGCCAGCTTGATGACGTCGTCTTTGAGGTCGGCCGGGAACGGAAGCGACTCGTCGAGCTGGGTCCATTTCAAAATGCCGTCGTTCCACTGAACGTCCGAGACCTTGGTCTTCTCCGTCTGGATCTTGGGTTCGCTCTTGGATTCGAGCTTGATCTGCACGTCGGAAACGAGGGCAGGCGCATCCCAGGCATCGAGCAGAGCGGCGGCCATCAAGAGTTGTCCCCCCGCGGCAGGATGAACTCGATCGGGATTCAACTTCTTGGCTTTTTCCGGGTCGGTCTCGAACGCTTTCTTGGTCGCGTCAACGACCGACGTGTTCAGGTCCGCAAGCTTGGCGTGTTCCTTCTCCGCCAGTTCCTTGAGGAAGTCGCCGTAGCGGACCAGGACAGCGTTATACCCTTTCTCAAAGACAGGAGGTCGGGTGACGTCGTCAAACGGGGAGGGCCGGATCAACGTGAGTTTGACCTCGGGAAGCTCCGCCTTGACCTTTTCGACGATGCGTTCCATCCCGGTCGCATAGGTCTGGAAGATCTGCTCGTCGAACGGGCGATAGCTGCCGTCGTTCATGCCGAGCATGATCGTCATCACCGTGGGTCGGTAGGCGATGACGTCCCGCTTGAGCCGGGTATCGATCGGACCTCCACCACCACCGGTCACGCGGTCACCGCCCCAGCCCGAATGAACGAAGGAGACGTTCAACGATGGGAATCGTGTCACCACGTACGTCTCGACGAACGTCGTGTAGAGACGCTGTTCGGTGATGCTATCTCCATAGAAAACGACTCGATCGCCATCCTTGAGGTAAAATGGCTCTTCCGCAAGCGCCGGGGGCGCCAGGGCGAGAACGAGATAGGCGACAATTCGAGCGGCTCTCATGCAAGGTTCCTTTTGCTGAAACATGAACAGGCGGGGGGTCAGTTCCCGGTCTGAAGCGGGAAAGCGGCTGGTGGAGCGAGGCTCAGGCAAGAATCGGCTTGATCACGTTACCGAAGACGTCGGTCAGGCGGTAGTCTCTGCCGCTGTAGCGGTAGGTGAGCTTGGTGTGGTCGATGCCCATCAGGTGGAGGATCGTGGCGTGGAGGTCGTGGACGTGGACCTTGTTTTCGACGGCGTGCCAGCCGAACTCGTCGGTCGCGCCGTAGGTCATTCCCCCCTTGATCCCTCCGCCCGCCAGCCACATTGTGAAGCCGAACGGATGGTGCTCGCGACCGTCGGTCCCTTCGGCCGTGGGGGTCCGACCGAACTCGCCGCCCCAGATCACCAGGGTGTCTTCGAGGAGACCTCGACCCTTCAGGTCCTTCAACAGCGCGGCGATCGGCTGATCCGTCGCGGCGCAATTGTTGGGAAGTTCCTTCTTGAGTCCGCCATGTTGATCCCAGAGTTGGCAGCTCGCTCGTTGCGCGGTCTGGGTGTGATAGACCTGAACAAACCGGACGCCGCGTTCCGAGAGGCGACGCGCCATCAAGCACTGGGTGGCGAAAATTCCGGTCGTGGGATCGTCAAGGCCATAGAGGGCCCGGGTGGCTGGTGACTCGCGGCTGACGTCGAAGGTCTCGGGCGCCTGACGTTGCATACGATAGGCCAGTTCGAACGACGAGATCCGGGAGCTGAGCTGGCTGTCCTCTTGGCGCGTTTGCAGGTGTCGTTCGTTGAGCAGCTTCAATGTGTCGAGCTGGGCGCGTTGACGATCGAGCGAAAGGCTTGGGTTCGCCAGGTTGGCGATCGGGTTCTTGAGGTCGGCGACGAGCGTCCCTTGATAGGCGGCGGGTAAAAAGCTCGACGTCCAAAGGGGTGCCCCCTGGGCCGGTTGCGCCGGGCTGATGACCAGATAACCCGGGAGGTCCTGGTTCTCGCTGCCGAGTCCGTAGAGGAGCCACGAACCGAGGCTCGGTCTCGAGAACGCTTGTTCCCCCGTGTTCATCTGCAGACAGGCGCCATTGTGGTTGATGTTGTCGGCGACCATCGAGCGAATCACGCAGATGTCATCGATACATGAGGCCACATGGGGAAAGAGCTCGCTGACCTCGGTGCCCGATTGACCCTGTTTGCGAAACTTGAACGGTGACTGGAGCAGGTTGCCGGTTTTGGTCCGCACGAGGTGGGGCATGGCGAACGGCAAGGGCTTGCCATTGTCGCGTTCGAGCCGAGGCTTGGGGTCGAACGTATCGACGTGCGAAGGCCCCCCCGACATGAACAGAAAAATCACGCGTTTCGCGCGGGGGGCGTGCATCGGCCGTTTCACCGCGAGCGGGTTGGCTTTCCCCCAGTCGGCACGCGCTTCGGCGTCCAGTAGACCGGCCAGCCCGAGCACGCCGAATCCGTTGGCAAACGTCGAGATCGCCTGACGGCGGCTCATGCGTGAGGAGATAGGCATGGCATTCCCTTCCATCGAGGGCGGATCGCCTCAGTCGATGTAGATGAACTCGTTCGTGCAAAGCAAGAGCTGGCAGTAGGCGTCCCAGGCCGATTCCCGCGGTCGACTGGCGGCAAGGTAGGCGAGGCCGATCGCTTTCTCAGTGTCATCGACCGGACGTCCGAAGAGAATCGAAAACGCCCGCTCGATCTTGGCGGTGTCGTCCCGGTCGGCCGCTCCCAGTCGGGCGGCAAGGGCCTGGGCTTGTCGCATCACGAATGCGTTATTGAGGAGGAACAACGCTTGCGGCGCAACCGTGGAGACGGTCCGCACGTCGACCATCGCGGTCGAGTCGGCGGCATCGAAGAGTGGGCCGAACGACGAACGGTCGGAGCGGATCGTCATAAAATAGAGCGTTCGCCGCTGGTTGTCGAAGTCGCGAATCGCGGGGCCCTTCATGGATCGATCGAGCTGGCCGGAAACGGCCAGGAGGCTGTCCCTGATCGCTTCCGACTCCAGCCGGCGACGGTTCATTCGACCGTACCATTGGTTACCGGGATCCGCCGCCCCGGTTTCCGCCACGGGATTGCTCGCCTGCTGATAGACGGAAGTACGCATCATTTCACGATGCATTTGCTTGATCGACCAGCCCGACTCGACAAACCGTTTGGCCAGGTGGTCGAGCAGTTCGGGGTGAGTCGGACGCTCGCCGAGCTTGCCGAAGTTGCTGGGAGTCCGCACGATCCCGGTACCGAAGTGTTGCTGCCAGATCCGGTTGACCATCACTCGCGCAGTGAGCGGGTGCTCAGCGCTGGCCAACCAGCGCGCCAGCTCGAGCCGGCCGCTTCCCGAGGTGATGGGAGGTTGCTCGCCGCCCCCCACGATCAAGGGGAAATGGCGAGGAACGAGCTCCCCGAGTCGCGAATAAGAGCCGCGAAGATGGACCCGGACGTCGTGGACACCGGCGTGCGGGCTATCCGGTACGCCCCCCTCCTGCGCTCCGTTGGCGAGCGGAGTCGGAGCCGTCGCCACGATTTTAAGTGCGTTCAGCTCCTCACGAATTTGCGCGAGCTTAAGAACCGAAGCCTCGGGCAAGGAGGTTTCGTCGGCGTCCATCCTGATCCAGAACGGGCTGCCCTGATCGACCCGGTGGTAACTCGCCTGGAACTGATGCGCGGCCCGCTCGAGCGCGGCTCGATCCGCGGGTGCGTTCTTGAGGACCCGTTCCCAAGGTTCGAGTGCCTGCTTCGCGTCGGCGGAAAACGCAACCGATCGGACGTCCCCCTCCCTATCCTCGAACCGCCAGACGGCCTCGTGGCCCAGTCGATCGGGATGCGGGTTCGACTGGAGCGGTTGTTCCATGAGGTCGCGCGAGAGCTGCCAATCCCCTTGCCCTCCTTCGGCGGCGATCACCAAATCCACCGTGGTCGTATCACACGTATGACTATTCTTAGGGAGGACCTGAAGCTCGAGCCGATCCCCCTTCTCGACCTCGAGCGGAGCCAACGACTTTTCATCGAGCCGATGGCTTCCCCCATTCGGGATCTCACCGCGGGCCACCTCATGCTTCGAGACGCGCGAACGTTGCACGAGCGACCAGGCCACCCCATCACCACCCGAGGCGTCGGCATCCGCCAGGTGGCCAGTAACCGCCACCCGACCCGAGATGGGACTGGTCCAGGAGACCGCGACTCCACTGCTCGGCCCAGGGTGGACCGCGACTGAACGAGCCGGCAGCCTGAACGTGAGGAGCGCCACCTCCTCACCCGTCGTGTTGACGGTCAGGGACGGGCAATCGCCTTTGCCTTTCCAAGCTTGGAGACCGAGCCGACCCGCGACGTCGCGGACGGAGGTGGTCATCAAGGGATAATCACCCCCCAGGCCCAGGTCTTCGACCCACTGGCGAAGCGCATACGGGTGGAGTTTCCGCGCCGAGGCGAACTCCCGCAACGACGGGGAGGACGGCCCGTCAGCTTGGGACCGAAACTCCCAGGCGGCGATCATATAACGAGCCGTCTGCGAGATCAAATCGCGAGCCAGTTGCGATTTCGCTTCCTTGAGCAGATTTTCAAGCCTTTTCTCGAGCGTCACGACGTCCTGCTTCGCGCGCTCGCGGCGGGCGAGTTCCGCTCGGGAGACGAGGGGGATTTGAAGCATGGGCGGACCGCCCGTCTTGGCACCGACGTTGGGAAGGATGTGGCTGCTGAAGAAGATTCCGGCAAGTCCGTAATAGTCGCGGGTCGGGATCGGGTCGAACTTGTGGTCGTGGCAGCGGGCACAGGCGACCGTCAGCCCCATGAATGACCGGCTCACCACGTCGACCTGATCGTCGGCGATATCGGTCAAGAGCTTCTCTTTGTCTGCGTCTCCGCCCCCCCAGTTTCCGATCGCGAGCATCCCGGTTGCGATCGTTCCGTCCACGTTGAGGCCATCGGGCTCGGGCGGGGGGAGGAGGTCACCCGCAATCTGGTTGATCAGAAAGTCGCGATAAGGAAGGTCGCGGTTGAAGGCGGCGACCACCCAATCGCGATAGCGCCAGGCCTCGGCGATATCTCCCGCGCCCCCCACTCCGCGCGCATCGAACGAGTCGGCGTAGCGAACGACGTCGAGCCAGTGGCGTCCCCACCGCTCGCCGTAATGCGGCGAGGCGAGCAAACGGTCGACCACACGATTGAAGCTCTCCGCGGACGAGTCGGCGAGGAAGGCGTCAACCTCTTCGGGAGTCGGCGGCAAGCCGGTCAGGTCGAAGGTGGCGCGTCGGATCAACGTTCGTTTGTCGGCGGGCGGGGCGGGGCGAAGTCCCTTGGCCTCGAGCGGCGCGAGGATGAACCGATCGATGTCGGTTCGCGCCCAGGCCCGATCCTCGACTTGCGGGACGCTGACGGCACGCACCGGCTGGAACGACCAGAATCGGCGTTGTTCGTCGCTGATCTCCGCGCCCGGTTTGCTGGCCCCGGCGACGGGCGTCTGGGCTTGGGAATTGGGCCAGGGCAAGCCCATCGCCACCCAGCGCGTCAGTGTGGCGATCTCACGGTCCGCAAGCTTCGCCTTGGGAGGCATCCGAGGTTCATCGAGATACTGGATCACTTCGATCAAGAGACTCTCGCCGGGAGCCCCGGCGACTGCCGCGGGACCGCTCTCGCCCCCCTTGAGGATCGCCTCGCGGCTGGTCAGCCTCAGCCCTGCTTTCGGCGTCTCACGATCGCCATGGCACTGGATACAGTGCTCGTGGAGAACGGGACGAACCTCGTTCTCGAAGAAGTCGCTCGCCGCCGCGTCAGGCTCGCCGGCGAAGACCGAACCCGAGAGCAATCCCAGTCCAAGGAGCGTGAGGCAAACGGTGCGGGGGTGCATGGCGGGAAGTTCTCCCCGAATCCCTGGCGGGACGGCGGGTGGGGTGGAGTTCAAGGAGTGTTCTAGCCTATGCAGGCGGTCTGTCGCACGACCGCCTTGGTTGGACCCGTCGGCGGATTGGGAACCTTGAACGGAGCGGGCTGAAACGGCCGGATCCTGGAAAATCGCCAAGCCCGGCCCGCATCACTGCCAACCGGTTAGATCAGAGTGAACGTTCATCGCAAGTGAGAACCATCCGGCCGGCGGGGCTTCAGTGCGTCGTTCGATTCCCTCTCGAGTTTTGCGCGAAGCCCGCCGGATTTCAAGTGCCAAGTCCAGGAGGTTTCACCTCGGCGTGGGCAACGGATTCGGCAACGGCACGACCGAGACCGGTGTCACACTCGGGCCGGTCGTCCGCCGAATGCTGGCATCGGCAGCCGGAACGGGAGGTGGAATCGTCGTGGCAACTTGCGCGGCTTTCAAGTCCTTGGCGTCGAGAGCGGCCAAGGCCTGGCGTGCCGGTGCCAGGTTGGGCTGCAACTCGATGGCCGTCTGGTAGTGGGCTCGCGCCTGATCGTTCTGGCCCATCGCCGCGAGCAGATAGCCGAGGTTGGCGTGCGCGATCGCGGTTCCGCCCGCTTTGCTCAAGGCGATCAGGGCCTCGTCAGTCTTCCCCGCCGCGGCGAGAGTCAACCCTAGGTTCGTCTGGATCCTCACGTCGTCGGGCGCGAGCTTGGCGGCCGTCTTGAGGTTCCGCTCGGAATCGGCCCAGCGGCTTTGCAGGTAGTAGCTGTACCCGGAGTCGTTCCAGACCTTCGCGTCGTCGGGGCTCGCTTTCAACGCGAGTCGATAATGATCCTCCGCCTGGGCGAACCGACCGAGTCGGTCGAGAGTGCCTCCGATCCGACGGTGGGCCAAGGCCTGTTTCTCACCACTCCCTTTGATGCCCGCCCCGAAACCACGGCGGGCGCAAGCCTCGAGTGACTTCTGGTACTCGTCCAGAGCGGCCGAGTACTCCTTCTGCGACTCGAAGACCCGACCGAGTTCGAGGTGGACGTTGAATTCTTGATCTTGAGTGACGTCACGATGGAAGTCCGTCTTCGCCACCGAGGGATCCTGCTTGGTGCCTGCCGTCGTGGCGACTTGTTTCTGATGATCCTCACCACCGCGTGGGACGGTCTGGCAGCCCACGAGAGAAGTCAGAGCGCAAACCAATCCAAGTACCGTCCCTGGCCACAACATCGCGGCCAAGGACCGGTTCCGCCACACTCGGCGTGTCCATGAATGGTTCATGCTATTGGCTTCCTCCACCACCGACGCTAAACCCGGATGAACTGGCCGGAGACACAGAGTACGTGGACGGCGCTCGCTGATCACGCGTAATCATGACATTATGATAATTGACAGCGTCCTCACCCAATCCTCCAGGATAGACCGAAGGCCCGATCACGACGCGTTCGGGAATCACGGGAAGCCCGGCCCCTTGGAGTGCCGCCACAACGGCCGTGCGGCGAGACTCCGCCAGACCCGGTTCATCGGGACTCCACTCGATCACGACGGGGCCGAGCCAGCCTGAAAGGCGTGAGGCCATCAAGTTGAAACGGGCCGCCCCGGTCGGAGAGAGTCGATCGGTGCTGTCGAGAAAGTCGCTCCGGTAGAGCGTGAAACGATGGGGATCGGCCTTGGCCCGCATCAGGGAGAAGTTATCTTGAACATAGGTTCCCAGCGGGGGCTCGACGAAGTCAGCGGGACGTCCGATAAACGTATCGCGCCATGCCTTGTGGCGGAGTTCACGCCTCGTGAGCGGCCCCCGCCCCGTCGGAGTGGGTCCGGTCGGCGGGATCGGGACGGGGGGCTGTGCCCACACCGTCGCGGTCAGCAGGCCAGTCGCCAGCGCGCCGACCCGCCAGTGGAACTTCCCTCGTACCCGCCACATATTGCATTTCCCTCGAAAAAGGGTCTGGTTTCGGATCCATGCCGAACGGTGAGTGCGAAGACTCTGTCAGTCGGCGTGCCCATGCGGTCCGATCACCCACTGGTTCTCACTCTGAAAGTGCTTCATGACGTTCAACGGATCAAGTTCTCGGACCGTCGCACGGAAGTCTTTACCCGACTTGCCTTCGATCCGCCCAAGAAAGTAGAACTCGAAGTCGTTGGGCTGAATGACCCGGTCGCCAGGAGATTCAGGAACCTCTTGCTTCTCCATCGGAGCGACCAACTCGGGAGTAACCAACACGATCAACTCGGTTTCGATCGTCTCGATCTTGTTGCTGCTGAACAGCGGACCGACAACGGGCAGGTCGCCGAGGATCGGAACACGGATCGTGGTTGCGTTGGTCGTCGACTGGAGCAATCCGGCGATCGCCAAGGTCTGTCCTTCGCGGAGTTCGACGACCGTCCGAGCACTTCTCTGGTCGATCGCGGGCACTTTGCCGCCGTTAATCACGGTTCCCTGGCCAAAGTTCAGGGCGCTGAAGATCGGCTCAACATCCAAGCGGATCACATCATTGGCCAGGATTTGGGGCAGAAAAGTCAGGATCGCTCCGAACTTGGCGAACTGCACCGTGACGACGGCCGTTCCCCCGGGAATCGACGAACTCTGCGGGACCGGATACGGGAAGAGCCCCCCCGCGATGAACTGAGCGGGTTGACCATCGAGTGTCATCAAGTTCGGCTCGGCGAGGAGTTTGGCCATCGAGTTCGATTTGAGCGCGTCGATGAACATCGAGAAGTGGCCCGCATCGAAAATCCCGAAAAGGGTGCTCGTGCTGGCGTTAGCGGCATTCCCCGCAGCGCCGAACGTTTCGGCAACCGGCTTCAAGATCCCGCCCAGCGCACTGGCATTATGAGCAGCGTTCGCCGCTCCCGTGATGTTTGCGGCACCGCCTATCGTCGAGGCCATGAGGCTCTTGTCTTTGTTTCGGAACCAGCTCACCCCGAGTTGGCGGATCGCATCGCGATTGAGCTCGGCAATCTTCACGCGGAGCAAGACCTGGCGGGGTCCCGGGACATGGATACGGTTGATGATTACCATCCCACCCAACGCCCCACCACCGCCACTCATCCCACCGCCACTCATCCCACCGCCACTCATCC
The DNA here is from genome assembly GCF_900129635.1 of Singulisphaera sp. GP187. Taxonomy (GTDB): domain Bacteria; phylum Planctomycetota; class Planctomycetia; order Isosphaerales; family Isosphaeraceae; genus Singulisphaera. The sequence goes on from NZ_FSRB01000001.1 coordinate 2,470,937, forward strand.
CACCGCCACTCATCCCACCGCCGCCACCGCTCATCCCTCCGCCGACGTTACCCCCCGCGGCCCCCCCCCTCCAGCGATCCCACCGCCGATACCCCTCAAGCCGCCACTATTGCGGAGTTCCGTCTGAACAAGTTGGAGAATGTCGGCCACAGCCTTGTTGTCAGCGACCTCGCCTTCCAAAATGACCTGGGAGCCGATCTGGCGAATGTGTACCAATGCACCTGGATAGGCTTGCTTAATTCTCGATTCGAGGTCGCGGGTATCCAGCGAGACCCGAATCAGGAACGAGACCGGCTTATCTTCCGTGTCCCAAAGCGTCATGTTCGTCTGACCGAACGATCGACCGTGAATATTGAGCAGACGCGAGTTCGGTTGATCGCTCAGGAGTTCGACGTCCGCAACCGACGTGTTGGCGATCGCCACTCGCGTCAGCAGCCGCTTGGTCTCGATCAGCTTGGTCTGCCCCATCGCCACGTTAATCTCGGCTTCGGGACCCTTGACGTCGGCGATCATTTCCCGGATCCCCTGCGCCACCTCCTCGACCGGTCGGGGAATCGGGGGACCAGGAGGAAGGGTGGGAAGCAGTCCGGTCGTATCCTTGACCAGGTTGATGACCCGCGCACCGCCCGATGCGATTCCTGGAGGGAGTGGGAAAGGATCGACTTGAATGACCGTTGGGACAGTGGGCTGGACGATCGGCTTCACCGGAGGCAAAGTCTCGGTCGGCGAAAGCTCAATCGTCCGCGGGGCGGAAACTGAGGGAATGGTCGTCGCCGTCGAATCCTGCGACGGGATCGCGGTCGGAGTGGGAATACTGATGACGCGACCCGCCGCGTTTGGAGGAAGCGCCGCGGGCGGGGGCGGCGGTGGCACGCTTTCCGAGGTTTGTGCCGCGACCAGAAGCGGACTGAGCAAGGCGGCCAGCGTGAAACCGGCGGCAAACCGCATGTTGAAGCGTCGGGTGCATGCCATGGGTCGGGAAACAGGCGGTTGGTCCAGCACTTGGACGGTTCCTTGATAAGGCCTGAAGTCGTCTGTCAAACCAAGGAGAATGATTTCGATCACCCGCCCGCTTGACCCGGTCATGCCACTTGTGGTGAATGGGCCGGTTATGCGGCTCTTAAGCTTAATTTCGGATCCGGCCACGTCGGACTTGATACAACCAAACCACTTGCAGCGTTTTTTGTGACTGACTCGACAATTCTTGAGGGATATCCGGCAAGTGCTCGAGGCCCTGCTCTCATGTCACAATGCAACCAACGCCCGAGATTGCCCCATGACCCGCGAACCACATCTTCATGGCGGATCGCCGGCCCTCGATTTCCCGTGAAACAAGGAGGATGACCATGAGCATCGAGATCGACCTCGCCGGAAAAAGGGCGCTCGTCACGGGCGCCAGCCAAGGCATCGGCGCCCAGATTGCGCGGACGCTGCACCAGGCGGGCTGCCTGTTGATTCTTAACCACCCCGACCTTGAGGGCGGCCGGACAAAAGCCGATGCCGACGCCTTGGCTGACGAGTTATGTCGGCAGAGGCCAGGGAGCGCCCTCGTCTATGGGGCCGATGTCGCCGACCCCACGGCCGTCGAAGCCATGATGCGTTCGATTGAGGCGGATCTCGGCGGGATCGATGCCCTGATTTGCAACGCCGGCATCCTCCGCGATCGGACGATCGCCAAAATGTCGATCGATGAATGGCGGAGCGTCATCGACGTCAACCTCTCCGGCGTCTTTTACTGTTGTAAATTCGGCCTGGAGATCCTTCGTGACGGCGGAACGATCGTCAACATGGGGAGCCTCTCCGCCTCGGCCGGCTTCCACGGTCAGTCCAACTACGCCGCCGCCAAGTCGGGGGTCCAGGCGCTCACGAGAGTCCTCAGTCGCGAGTGCGCCAAGCGATCGATCCGCGTGAACGCCATCGCTCCCGGCCTGATCGAAACCGCCATGTCCGCCACCCTCTCCGAAGCCGTCCGAACCGAAATGCACAAAGCCATTCCGTGGCGAAAGTTCGGCGACCCGCAAGATGTGGCCAATGCCGTCCTCTTTCTCTGTTCTCCCCTGGCCGGCTATATCACGGGTCATGTCCTGGAAGTAAACGGCGGCTGGAGAGGATAGAGACGATGCGACATTTGGACGATCCGCCTCCAAGGTTTTTTATGGCGAAACCCCGGGAATGCGAAACTCCTGAGAAACTCGCGGTCGGAACGCGCTTCCTCAAGACTGAGCCGCTACAATACGGGTTCGCGATCCGTCGTGGGGATGGGCATTCGAAACGCGGAGGGGGATGGTGATGGCATCGGCTGATCTCGACACGAGAACGGAGAACGACCCGACATCGAACGGGGAACGACGGACGCGAATCGGCTGGGACTCGTCGATTGGGGCGACCCCGCTCGGGCATGGTTGGCATGCGGAACCGTTGGTGATCGACTGGTTTGAGCCGGGCCATCCCGACTTGCTGGTCACCGCCGGGGGCGGCGTCAGCGAGCGCACCGCGCGGGTCTACCGCCGCCGGCCCGCCGAACCGGGACACGCTCCTCGCTATGACGCGGGCGAGTTGGTTCCCGGTCTCGAGGGCCTTCGCTCGGTCTGCGTGATCCCGAACGGCTCAGCCAGCCGTTTCGATCTGGTGGGTCTGGCTCAGAACGGCCTCGTCCTGTTGCCCAACAAGGGGCAAGGGGATCGACCGGAGTTCAACGAACGGGTGGAGCTCGGGATCGCGGCCGACCTCGGTTTTGGTCCCTGCCGCGTGGTGCAAATCGTTGCCCTGGACTGGGATGGCGACGGCCTGACCGACCTGGTCGTGGGCCTCGACGACCTGTCCGGCTACTGGCCCGACTCCGACCGGCTTCCGCAAGCCCAGCAGGTTGGCTTCAACCAAAAAGGGGGTCACCCGGGCTATGACCGGGGGGGACTCTGGCGCGGACAAGCGCCCACCGGGCGCCTTTTTTGGCTCCGCAACATCGGCCAACTTGGCGCGCCCGCCTTCGAGCTCCAGCCGGAGATCGGATCCGACGCCGACCCGCTCGACCTGGGCTTGCACCCGGCGGCGCTGACCGTCGCCTGGGGAGGTGGAGGGAGCCTGGAACTGCTGGTCACCGATCGCCGCGGGCTCGTCCGAATCTACCGCAACTTCGGCGGCCAGCGGCCTCCGGTCCTGATGGAGCCAAGGACGCTCCAATGTGGTCATGCCGCGCTCCAGTTGCCCGACGACCGCACGGTGGTAGTTGCCGCCGATCTGGACGGCGATCAGCGCGTGGAGCTGATTTACGGAACCTCGGCGGGACGGGTCTTCAGCGTCCATTCAGGGCCGACCCGCAATGACGCGAAGACTCCGGTCGAACTCCTGAGCGAGAGCTCCGAAATCTGGTTGGCCGGGCATGCCGTCGTGACCGCGGGCGACCTGGACGCGGACGGCGACCTCGACCTCGTGTTCGGCGACGCAACCGGTCGGCTCCATCTCGTTCAGGACATGGGTACCCGCGACGACCACCGCTACCATGCGCCTGTCGCCATCGAAGGCGGCGGGACGCCGTTCCGGGTCGATCCCGGCCCCGACGGAATGCTCGATGGTCCACTCGCTCCTCGGCTCGGGTACTCCTGCCCGACGCTCGCCGACTGGACTGGAAACGGGCGGCTCGATTTGCTGGTCAGTGGCGCCGGGGGAGAGATCCTGTTCCTGCGGAACGACGGCGCGGCCGATTCCCCCCGGTTCGGCGCGCCCAGCCCACTCCGCTGCGACGGAGGCCCGCTGATCATCCCGCCGCGGGTCCGGCCCGCCGTTGCCGACTGGAATGCGTCCGGCCAGGCCGACCTGATCGCGCTCGACTTGCAGGGGTTCCTCTGCGTCTTTCCGCGCACCGGCACGCACGATGTCGGCGCCCCCGTTCCCCTGGTCGACCGACTGGGGCGCTACCTCCGCCTCGACGGCGGATTTGGTCAGGCCGGTCGCTGTAGCCTCTGGGCGGGCCCTTGGACCGGATCGGGATTGACCGACCTCCTGGTCGGCCTACCGCGTGCCAACCGCCACGTGATCCCCGCGTTGACCGGTCTCCCCTTGGGGGACCCGGAGAGCTTGCCAACCGTCATTCTCCTTGAAAACGTCGGGCATGGCCGCGTGGTGCCTCGGCTGCTCCGGTATCGCGACGGTCGCCCCGTCATCATCGGTTCCGAAGGCTGTAGCCCCTCGGGAATCGACGGCGACGGTCAAGGAACGCTCGACCTCTTGGTCAGCGGCGATGACGGACGCCTGCACTTGGTGCCCCGTGGCGATCTCCAGTGGTGAGCGCCGGCATCGGATCTGCGGTCGATTTCGAATACGCCTTTTCCTGACGGCGCCGAACGATCGGCGCGTGACGAGGAGACGGGAGGACAGGGCCAGCCGCCTTGCGCCCTCCCTTCTTTTCGTCCGGCTCCGACAAGACCACCGCGGGTCGGTTGGGGTCGATTCCTCTCGGATCTTCCGCGATGACAACATGAGGCTGGGACCGATGGTCGAGATCCCCTCCCCCGATGAAGAGAAAGAGAACGTCGACGTGGGTTGGCTGATGGAGGACGGACCGAAACCGGCGTCCGGCAAGGCTGCATCCCCACCTCCACCCCCGATCGTGTCGGAAGGGTCGTACGAGATCGAGGGAGTCGACCCCCTGGAGGCCCAGGACGAACCGGCGGCGATCGTGCCGCCGATTCCTTCGCCGGTCCCGAGACCGCGAAAGCCGCAAGCCGCGGACCAACCACCAACGCGCTCGACGGTGAAGCCGGGAACGGTCGACGAAGTCTGGACTCGTTGGGCCGAATGGGGACCGGACATCATTCGCCTGGTCGCGGCCGCGGGCGTGCTCCTCGTGCTGCTCTACCTGGCACTCACCTCGTTTTGGTTCACAACCGCGTTCTTGATTCTGGTCGGCGGTGGGGTCGTTCTCCTCCTGTTGGGCTACCCGCTCTTTATCACCATGGAACGCCCGATCCGGATCACCCCCGAACAGGCGCTCAACGACTACTACGGCGCCCTGTCGCACAGCGTCCCGCACATCCGCCGGATGTGGTTGCTCCTCAGCTCAGAAGGTCGTTCCTCGCGATCGTTCCACTCGTTCAATGAATTCAATACGTACTGGAACGAAAAACTCAAATCACTGAAGTCGGCGAAGGGTGGGCGGTTCAACACCCTGCTGTTCTCGGTTCAGGATTTCAAATCCGAGAAGAGCGCGGGGCTGACGCACCTGGAAGCGAAGTTCACTCTGCAAGTCCAGGAGCGCGATCAAATGACATCGCCGGGCCGAACCTTCCCGACGACGATTCGGCTGGTCAAAGGGCCGGACAAGATGTGGTATCTCGAAGACGGAACGATGCCCGAAGGCCGCGTCTGAAGCAAACCTTTCGTCGCGAGCTCGACCCGTTTCTCTGAGACAGTCGCAAGGATACCGGGATCTCGTTCCCACGCTCTGCGTGGGAACACGTTTCTCCCGCGCATTTCGGCCTCCGGGGCAGACAGACGGCCCGGTTTCCTTGCGACAGACTCAATATGTCGAATATTTTCCAGGGGCTTGCGTCCCTGGGCTACGAACGGTTGCCCCTGCAGCCTACAAAACATGTGCATCACTTTTCTGATTTGCAATCGCTCTGATCCAAGGGCGACGATCCTCTCATTCGAATGAGATCACCCTCCGGCACCGGCACGCCACCAGCGCCAGCGGAACGCGAGATAGGTCACGCCAAAGAGCAGAAGACAGGCCGGCGGGTAGAGCAGAAGGAAGTTGGCCCAGACCGGTAACGGGAATCCCGGGATCATTTCCACCTTGATGGAGGGGGGAAGCGCCGGATTGTCGTTCGAGAAGCCGCTCGGCTTGATCGGCGTCATCGGGATGCTGAACGCCGCCGAATAGGGACTCGTCACGGTGAACGCCGCGAGCCGCTCCTCGGTGATCGACGAGAACCCTTGGAGATAGTAATTCAAGCCGACCGGGCCGACAAACAAGAGCAAGAGCGACATATACGTTAAAACGATCGCGACCGAGGTTTTCCGCGAGAGTGACGAGCAGAGGAGACCGATCGTCGTCGTCGCCAGGCAGGTCGTCGCGATGATGAGGAGGAAGACGATCAGAGTCCAGAACCGATCCCAAAGCTCTTGCAGTAAGAAGTAAGCGAGCAAGAGCTGCTCGGTCAGCAGGAAGGTCAGGACCGTCGACACCCGGAGCGCGGCCAGCAGCTTGGCCAAGACGATTCGGCCGGGGCCGAGCAACGTCGTCAGTAACAGGGCCAGAGTCTGTCGTTCGCGTTCCTGGGTGATGCTGCCGGCCGAGAACACCGGGCCGACCAGAAGGTTAAACGTGATGACATACGCCACGTAGTAGCCTGCCCGGTCCGAGCGAAGAAACAAGAGCGCGGCCATCAGCGGGATCGACAGCAGCATGCTGACCTGGATGACGACGCGGAGCATCAGCGTCCCTTGGCTGAAGATCTCGCTCCGGAGTTCCTTATCGAGGACCGGATTGGTCCCATCGGGCATCAGGTCGGTTCGTTTCGCGGGCGCGAACAGCTTGTCGGGAAAGAGGTCGCGATCGATCACGACGCCGATGGCGTACTTCATCTCCTCCTCTTCGTCGACCACATCCTTCCCCTCGCTCCCCACGTCCGGGGGCCGGAGGAGCCGGCGATTGATCACGATCGCGACCACCGTCCAGGTGGCGAGACACCAAGGGGGGAGTACCGAGACCGTCATGAACGAGACGAACTCGCGGGCGCGGGGGTCGTTGGGATCGGTCCGTGTCAACGCCACGCAGAGGACCGCCAACGGGAGAATGACCAGGTAGCTCACCATCAGGGCCGAGCTGGTTCGTCCGAAGAAGCTCGAGGCGGCGACGCTCAAGAGGCCGAAGGTGCCGGCCGCCAGGATCAGGACCACGTAGGCGCGAGCGATCTCGGACAGAAGAATTCCGCCGAGTAAGAAACAGAGGATCATCAGCGGCAGGCTGGAGAGGATCAGGATGACCAGGTAGCTGAGCGAGCTCAGCAACTTGCCGGTGAGGATATTGATCGGCTTGAGCGGGCTGGCGAGCAGCATCTCATAGGTCTTCCGCTCCTTCTCACCCGTGATGCTCCCGGCCGCGAACGTGGGTGCAACCAACGCCACGAGAAAGAACTGGCCGAGGAAAAAGAGCTCGAACAAGCGACGAGCCACCCCCGACCCCACCTGCCGCACCCCCGCCGAATCGGCCGGCCAGTAAAAATAGACCAAGGCGCCGAGGAAGAGCACGTAGATCAGTTGCAGCACGAACGCGCGGGGCGACCGCAGGTTGACGAGCAGCTCACGCGTCAGGACGGGATTATCGCGAAACAGCATCGAAGATCGATCCCGGAGGTTCCGAAAGGTTCGCTACATCCGACGGGAAACCGCTCTAATTGACGATCCCCTTGGTAATCATCATGAAGACCTCTTCAAGACTCAGAGGTTCTTCGGCGAACGAGTTGACTTGAACTCCCTCACCGATCAAGCGCCCCAGGAGTCGCGCCATGTCTTCATCCTGCCCTTCAAATTCGGCGGTGAGCGTGTGGTCAAACAACTCCACCGAGCGTACCCCTGGATCATCGCCCAGAATTGAGGCCGCGCGGGTCGTCGTCTCATCAAGGACGCGGACCTTGAGCACCCGGTGCGAGCGTAACTGACGCTGAATCTCCTGGATGCTCCCGGCCGCCAGCAGCTTGCCGCGTTCAATGATCCCGATCGACGTGCAAAAGTCGGCCAGCTCGGAAAGGATGTGGCTGGAGACGAGAATCGTCTTCCCCATCCCTCGCAACTCATTGAGAAGCGCTTTCATCTCGAGCCGGGCCCGAGGGTCGAGCCCCGAGGCCGGCTCGTCGAGAATCAGAACCGGTGGGTCGTGGACCAGCGTCTTGGCCAAGCAGAGCCGCTGCTTCATCCCCTTGGAAAGACCGTTCACATAATCATCACGCTTGTGCGTAAGATCCAGCAGCTCGAGCACCTCACCGATGATCTTTTTCCGGAAAGTGTATGGGATTTCATAGGCAACGGCGAAGAAGTCAAGGAATTCCCAGACCTTCATGCCATCATAAACACCGAAATCATCCGGCATGAACCCGATCACCCGACGCACAGCCATCGGATCGTTGACCACTGAGTGCCCACAGACGCGTCCCTCGCCCGAGGTCGGTCGGAGCAAGGTGGCGAGAAAGCGGATGGTCGTGCTCTTGCCGGCACCGTTGGGGCCGATGAATCCGAAGACTTCCCCCTTACCGATGGAGAAGCTCAAATCATCGACCGCCACGAAATCGCCGTAACGCTTGGTGAAGTTGATCACCTCGATCATTGACGATCCTTCTGCTAGCGGACGTTGGATGTTGGTGAAGCCTTCACCCCGCCGCGAGAAGGGGCTGGTGGCGCGGGGGCCTGTCGACGAACCGGAGGGCGCACAGGCCTGAGGGTCGGGGGAACGCCGCTCCCCAGAGCGGGCTCGTTGAAAGCAGGAACGGCTTGCGGTTGACCACTCGTCTGATCGGCGCGACGCGCCAGGTAATTGAACCGAGGACCCGCGGGCGCGGGAGGGGGACCGTTTTCCAGGTGAACGACCACGGCAGTGAAGCCTCGATGCCGATCGACGGCGGGTTCGAACTTCTCACCCGCCATGACCTTAGGCGCCCAGGCCACCAGTCGAATTTCCCCTTGATCTTCGGGCCGATTCTCCGCGTAGGTCTGAAACGCTTCTAAAAAGGGGCGGGGATTGAGTTGCCCCTTAGCGAACGCGCGGGGCTTCGGAACCGGATTCGCCGTCAAGGCCACCGTGGCCCCCGGCATGATCGTCCCGAGGTACAGTGGCTTGCGGTCGTTCGAGCCGTTCACCTCGATCACGGTCGCATCTCTCAGTTCCAGGTTGGTTGCATTGACGATCCGCCGGCCCTCAGCGTCAGTCACCAGGGTGATTGCCCCCGGCAAGTTGACCAACTGCTCGGCACGGAACAGCGAGAGACTGCGCGGCTGCACCTGAAACCCCTCGAGCGCGGGCACCGGCTGCGATTGCCAGCTCGAGGTGGTGATATCCTCGCCGCGGAGCGATCGACCATTATCCAGCGGCAAGGCCAGCGCGGTCGGGTCATTGGGGAAAGAGATGGTAAACCGAATCCGGCCCGTCGTGTACAACGAGGCGAACCGGCTGAGATGGGCGCGAGGATAGGCGCCGTAGGTTTCGAGGACATCAATTTCGTCGCAGGCCATGTCATAGCCCATGTCATAAGCCGCGGCGCGTTCCACCCCGATCGCGAACCCGAGCGACAACACGGGGACCACCACCCAGGCCCACTCGCGCCTGCCGAACACGTAGCGACAAATCAGCCAGTTCAGCGGCACCAGGGCGAGCACATAAGCCAAGATCACCTTGAGCACGAACCCGGAGCTCGGGATCGAGATCCCCGAAGCTTCCTCGAGCGCGTCGCGGCTCATCTTCGGTAGAGCCGAGGAGTCCACCCATTCGGCGACGGCGGACGCGGCATTCGCGGCGTACTCTGCGTACGGATCGTTCGCTGTCGTCCCTGCCGTCTCGTCCAAGAGTACCTTCGGCCCCGACAGCACGAGGGGCCTCGGGAGCGACGCTCCGAGGTCTCGGCTGAGGATCCGGAACCAGCTCAGGTCGGGTCCGACGAGCGAAGCGAACTTGGCCGATTCAACGGTCCGTCCGTTCCAGCCTCCCCACGAGGCCACATTGTCCTCCGGGCGGCGGAGGATGACACGACGCACGAACGTATCGAGCCCCGGCCACGCGGCCAGTGCCGGGTCGGTCGGATTGAGCGCCAGCATCAGGATTCGACCCCGGCCCACGCGTTGTTCCACACCGAGGATTCGCTCGCTCGACTCTCCCAGGCGAACTGTCGAGGCGCCTGGATTCGGGCGCAGCCCCGCGAGATAGACGGGCCGGTTCGAGGCGGGATGAATCGGCTCCGGGGCCATGTAGGCATGCTGACGGCCGGGCACGTAAGCGTCGTCCTCGGGCGCGGCGATGGGATCTTCGCGCACCGCGTAGGGAATGACCGGGCGAAACGCGTCCGACAACGGTTTCAAATCGGCTTCGTTCAACAGGTCACTTTCGCCCGAGAGTGTGGCCGGCAGGTAAGGGCCGAGGAAGCTATCCCCGAGCGCCGCGAACGAAGGCCTGGCGCCGCCGATCAGGATCAATTGACCACCCCAGTGAAGCCAATCAAGCATCGCTTGTTGTTGCGCGGGGGAGAGTCGCTCGGCGGGCAATCCGTCCCAGATCACGTGGCTCACAGTGGTCCAGGTGAGCGGGTGCGGCGAGAGCGGGAATGTGCCGCTCTCCATCGGCAAGACCATCCGGTAGTAGCGTTGCTTGTCGAAAGCCTGCGTATCTTCTCGATCGGCCGACAGCGGCGCCATCGCCTGAAATTGGCTCCAGCGCGCATACAGGTCGGTCTCGTCTTTACTCAGCACCAGGATCAACATCTGGAACGGTTCGAGCACCCTGAGGTTTGCCTGCCAGATCTCGTCGGCCCGGATCGCCTCGGGCCTGGTCAATTCCAGACCAATCTCCTTGGGAATACGCGGCATCAGAATCTGCAGGCCGAGTTTCGTGCGCTGTTCCTTGAGCAACCGGACCTCGCGCCGATAGACCACCTCTTGGGGCGCTTCGACCGCAAGTTGTCCCTCGCGGGGCATGCCGAGCATCCGGACGGGCGAAGTATGGAGCATGCCGACGTAATCGTCGTAGTTCGCGCGCATCTCGAGGGAGAGGGTGCTCCAGTGGTTCGCCTTGACGAACGGCAGGATGTCGAACGGTGCGATCTGGGACCGGAAGAGTTCGAGGGGCGGCCTTGTCTTGTCCTTCTCGAGCTTGGCCTTCAGACTCTCGGGATCGGTCAAGATTTTGAGCCGTTCCTCGGCAGTCGGCAGTTGCGCCCAGGCCGACGTTCCCACCAGAAGCCCGACAAGAGTCAGGGCTTGGGACAGACGTCGAACGACGGAAGTCGGATGATTCACGTTGAGCGATCCCTGATTCGCCTCGAGTGGTTTCCGAGGCAACCCGATCCTGAAGTGAGCAAGTCGATTGCGTCGAGGTTGAGTGTAACCCGAACCTTCTAGGTCGGGAAGTGCCCGTCGGCCAACTTGCGACTCTTTCCCTCGAGGCTGTAGGCTGAGGGAATGACGTCGGATTCGTCCGTGAAGGTCGCTGGTCGCGTCGTTTTAAGGAGAGCTTGGGGAATGACGGATCGTCCCAACCGCGCGAAGTCGGATTCAACCTGGGTCGATCGGATCCGCGTTCAAGGCGCGCGGGTCCACAACCTCCGGAACATCGATATCGATCTGCCACGCGACCGGCTCGTGGTCTTGACGGGGGTGAGCGGCTCGGGGAAAAGCTCTCTGGCATTCGACACCCTCTACGCCGAGGGACAGCGGCGGTACATCGAAAGCCTCACCAGCTTCGCGCGCCAGTTTCTCGATCAGCTGGAGCGGCCCGACGTCGACCTGATCGAGGGCCTCCCGCCGACCGTCTCGATCGACCAGCGCTCCGGCGCGGTGAATCCTCGAAGCACCGTCGCCACGCTCACCGAGATCCACGACTATTTTCGCCTGCTCTATGCGCGCACCGGCATCCCGCACTGCCCTGGCTGCGGGCAAGCGATCCGCCGCCAGACCCCGGAGCAGATGGTTGCAGGAGTCCTCGCCATGCGCGAGGGTCGAAAAGTCCTGGTGCTTGCCCCTTTGGTCCGGGGCCGCAAAGGCGAGCATCGCGAAGCCTTCGAGGCGATCCGCAGAGCGGGCTTGCTTCGCGCGCGGGTCGACGGCCTGATCGTCGAAATGACGGAAGACCCGCCCAAGCTCGCGAGGAACCGCACTCACCACATTGAGGCGGTCGTCGATCGGCTCGTGGTTCGCGAGGGGATCCGGCCGAGGCTTGCCGAGAGCATCGACCTCGCCCTCAAGCTCGGTGAGGGCACCGTCATCCTTTCCGCTCAGACCGACGAGGCGTGGGACGACCTCGTGCTCAGCGTCAAATACGCCTGCCCGTCATGCGGCACCGGGTTCGAGGAACTCGAGCCGCGCACCTTCAGCTTCAACAGCCCCCACGGCGCCTGTCCCACCTGCAACGGTCTGGGAACCCTCTCGGCCTTCGACCCCGAGCTCGTCGTGCCCGACCGCTCCCAGTCCCTTGCTGAGGGGGCGATCGCACCTTGGAGGGGCCTTCGCTCCGGTGCTCAGGACGATTTCCTCCTGGATCCAGGACTCGCCGTCCTGCTCAAACGAAGTCGGCTGACCCACAACACTCCACTCGCCGGCTGGTCGGAGAAGACCTATCGCAAGTTCTTCGCCGGTGATCCCGAGTTGGAATACGCCGGCCTGACCGCGGTGCTCGAGCTCGAGTTCGCCGCGGCGAAAACCGAGGCACGCCGGACCGCGCTCGGGCACTTCCGCGATCAGACCCCCTGCCCCGACTGCGAAGGGGCCCGGCTCCGTCCCGAGGCCCGAGCCGTGACCGTGGGCGGTCTTACGATTCATGAGCTCTTGACTCGCCCGCTCCCGGAGACTCGTGCGTTCATCGCCAATCTCCAATTCGAGCCGGGGCTGCGGCCGATCGGACTTCCCCTCGTGCCGGAAATCATCAACCGGATCGAGTTTCTCGAGCGCGTGGGACTCGGCTATCTGACCCTGGCACGTGGATCCGACACTCTCTCCGGCGGCGAGCTCCAACGGGTCCGGCTCGCCACTCAGATCGGCTCGGGACTGGTGGGCGTCTGCTACATCCTCGACGAACCGACGGCCGGGCTTCATCCCCGCGATACCGGAAAACTGCTGGCGAGTCTGGAACAACTCCGCGACCAGGGGAACAGCCTCGTCGTCGTCGAGCATGATGAGGCCACGATCCGGGCAGCCGACTGGCTGATCGACCTGGGGCCGGGCGCGGGGCCGGAAGGAGGGCAAATCGTCGCGACCGGACCTCCTGATGCCCTCGTCGTTGTGGGCCAGTCGGCGACGGCCGACTACCTGCGCCGCGCGGTCGCGAGCACAGTCCCCGACGCCCGGCGGCTCGCACGGAGCCCAGGGTCGATCGAGGTTGTGGGGGCGACGGATCGGAACCTCAAGGGGGTGGATGCCCGGTTCCCCCTCGGCACGCTCATCGGCGTTTCCGGGGTCAGCGGGTCGGGCAAGAGCACCTTGGTCAACGACGTGCTCGGCCGCGGTTTGCGTCGCGCGCTCGGAACCGGAGGGCCGAAACCAGGGGCTCATCAACGAATCGACGGATTGGGTTCCGTCGACAAGTTGGTTGAGATCGACCAGGCGCCGATCGGCCGTGGCCCGCGATCGACTCCGGCAACCTATACCGGTGTCTTCGACGAGATTCGCAAGGTTTTCGCCCGGACCCGCGAGGCCAAGATTCGTGGTTATCCCGCCAGCCGGTTCAGCTTCAACGTAAAAGGGGGCCGTTGCGAGGGGTGCCAGGGTCAAGGAGTCCGCAAGATCGAAATGAACTTCCTTCCCGACATGTTCGTCACTTGCGACGCGTGCGGGGGGCAGCGATACAACCGGCAGACCCTCGAAGTCCGTTTCAAGGGCCTCTCGATCGGCGATGTGCTCGACCTGCGGGTCGATGCGGCCCTCGACGTCTTCGACGCCCAGCCCAAGGTCCGCCCCGGGATCGCGGCGTTGCATGAAGCCGGGCTCGGCTACGTGACCCTCGGCCAGTCGAGCGCGACCCTCTCGGGCGGCGAAGCCCAGCGTGTGAAACTCGCCGCCGAGCTTGGCCGCCCCGCATCGGGCCGGACCTTCTACATCCTCGACGAGCCGACGACCGGGCTCCACTTCGCCGACGTCGACCGCCTCCTCAAAGTTTTGCACCGGCTCGCCGACCTCGGAAACACCCTCGTCGTAATCGAGCACAACATCGACGTCATCAAGACCGCCGACTGGGTGATCGACCTGGGACCGGAAGGGGGCGACGGCGGCGGCCGGATCGTCGCCATGGGGACTCCGAACGACGTGGCCGAATCGCGTGAGAGTCACACCGGCCATTACCTCCGCGAACGGCTCGGCCTTCCCCCAGGCTAGGCGCGGGAACGGGTCGGGGAAGCCGGGCAACTCCCCTCTAACCAAAAAAACCGTACTCCCGGTCGTTGGAATTCAGCCCGGTTTCCCGAGCGATGATCGACCCGCCCAAGAGGCTTTCCCAGCGATGGGAAGGCCCCGCGAGCAAACTCGTGCTGTCCACGGGACACGATCGAAGTCCCCCGAAAATCCCCGGTTCGAGCCATAAAATGGGCCGACCCAGAATTCTGATGATTGACGAATGGGCGCCGTTGTCTATGATTTTTACACAGACTGACTGGTCAGTCCGCAACCTGAACCTGATTCAACCCCGCCTCGTCGTGCTGATCCGGTGATGGTCTCTCGCAAGGCTCCGTGGGATGCGAGGCGACTTGTTTCCGATTGATCTCGGAAGTGAGTGAGCGACTGTTCGAGAATCCGTCCTGCCAACGGCCGCTCGCGATCCCCCCGCCGGGACGGCCCGCGTCGAATTGCTCCTCCCCCCCTTTGATTCCGGCTGAATCACGATGGCAATTCGTGGCTCTTGGGGAAAACGTCAAGCCGACCGTGGGATCGTATAACGTGACCTGTCCTGAGGGGATGTGACCTGGGCTCGGCCCGAGTCGATCCCGTCGATCTTCCATGAGGGGGCTGAACGCAAAACCGAGTCCGTTCATGACGCGGAGCCATTGCCTTGAATCGCACAACCGAGAGCGGCGCGGAACCGAAAGAGCACGACGAAGCCATCCCTTGTGGACGGCGCGAGGAAATCCTTGAGGCCGCCACAAAGCTGTTCGCCGAGCATGGTTTCTCCGACACCGTAACGCAGGTTCTCGTGGAGCGGCTCCAAATTGGCAAAGGGACCCTTTACCGCTATTTCCCCAGCAAGCGCGAGTTGTTCCTCGCGGCCGTCGATCGGGTGATGCGCCGGCTCCGCCAGAGCGTCGATGCGGCGATTGCGAATATTGAGAACCCGCTCGACCGCGTGGCGCGCGCCATCCTCACCTACCTGGTCTTCTTCGAGCAGCATCCTGAATTTGTTGAGCTGCTGGTCCAGGAGCGGGCGCTGTTCAAAGATCGCAAGAAGTCGACCTATTTCGAGCATCAAGACACCAATGTCCTACGATGGCGGATCCTCTTCGGCGGGTTGATCGAGGAAGGTCGGATTCGTAAGATCCCCGTCGAACGGGTCACGGATACCATTAATAACTTGCTCTATGGGACCATGTTCACAAATTATTTTAGCGGCCGACCCAAGCCGCCCGAGCAGCAGGCAAAAGACATTCTTGACGTGGTTTTTTACGGGATTTTGAGCGAGTCGGAGCGTGAGCGAATGGGCCGAGGGTGCGTTGACTCAAGGCCTGAGCCAGCGCCGCGGGCCGACCGTCCGCTCCAGGGATGAACGCGCAATGCGTCGGCTCCTCTTGAACTCCAGGGTAGGTGTACTCGAATCAGAGTTTGTCCGATCAAGGATGGGCCGAAGTCTCCGGTTTTGACGCCTTCTAGTCTCGTGAACACCGGGAAAGTTCGATTCGCAAAGGAACAACTCAGGGACACAGAATCCGAGTTGCCAGCTTATTCCGGGTGATCATCGTCGGAGCTTATTTTTTATGAATCGAGCACGCGCACTCATTCTGATTCCTGCCTGTTGTCTCGCGATTCTCGGGTGCGAAGCTGAGAAGCCGAAGATGGTGCAGACCAAACCCGCCACGGTCATCGTCAGTCGAGCGATCACCGATGACGTGACCGACTATGAAGACTTCACTGGAAGAACGGAGGCGGTCTTCTCCGTCGACCTCAGGGCGCGCGTCACCGGTTACCTCGAGAAGGTCAGTTTTAAAGATGGAGACGAGGTCAAGGAAGGCGACCTCCTGTTCGAGATCGACGCTCGCCCTTATCAGGCCGAGCTCGCACGGACCGAAGCGACGATCCTTCAGGGCGAAGCCCACCTGAACCGGTTGGACGCCGACCTCCAGCGCGCCAAGAATCTCTTCAACCGAGGCAACATCAGCCGAGAAGAGTATGATAAATACAACGGCGACCGGGCCGAGGCGCTGGCCATGGTCGGAGTCGCGATGTCGGGTCGCGACCTGGCCAAGCTCAACGTGGAATTCACCAAGATCAAGGCGCCGATCGCCGGACGGCTGAGCCGCCGCATGGTCGACCCGGGAAACCTGGTGAAAGCCGATGAGACGATCCTCACCTCGATCGTCTCGCTCGATCCGATGTATGTGAACTTTGACATTGATGAGCGAACGATCCTCAAAATCCGCCGCTTGATCCGCGAAGGCCGGGTCAAGACCCGCGCCGAGGCAGAAGTCCCCGTGTTGATCGGGCTGTCCGACGAAGACGGATTTCCCCATCGGGGCACGATCAACTTCAGTGACAACAAGGTGGATCCCAGCACCGGAACGCTCCGGGTCCGTGGGATCATCGATAATCCGAAAATCCGGGAGACAACCTCCCGAGTGCTCTCCCCGGGCCTCTTTACCAGGGTTCGGTTGCCGATCGGCGCCGCGCATAAAGAGACGCTCATCCCTGAAGATGCGATCGCCACCGACCAAGGCCGGAAATACCTCTACGTGGTCCGGGGCGAAAAGAAGAAGGGGGCCAAGAGCGATTCGGAGACCGAACAAGTCGTCATCGACCGCACCGTGAAGGTGGGACGAACGATCGGCGGGCTCCGGGTGATCGAAGAGGGTCTCAAGCCCGACGAGCTCGTGATCGTCCGAGGGCACCAACGGGTCCGCCCGGGCGCGAAGGTCGAAACGCGACTCTGGGAGGATGCCCCTCCCCCGCCCTCCGCGGGAGACGCGCTTCAGGGGACGAGCAATCCCTCGAAGGCCGCCCAGGCGTCGCGCCAATAGCATGGCGTCAGGAATATCATCGCGGCACGGGCTCACAAGGCACGCGCCAGCGCGTCACGATCCACCAATCAGACGGGTCCCAGGGGCCAACGACCTCGACGTTAGCGGAAGCCGGATCGGCGTCCTGTCCTGAGCAGGGCGGGCCGAGGGCCAAGGAAGGGTGACGTCGTAACCCAGAGGGAGATTCGGCATTGATCTCGCGCTTTTTCATCGATCGACCGATCTTCGCCTCGGTCCTCTCGATCGTGATCACGCTGGCAGGCGCGATCGCGCTGTTTGCGATGCCGATCGCGCTCTATCCGCCGATCTCTCCCCCGGTCGTGCAGGTGGATTGCCGCTTCCCGGGCGCCAGCGCTCAGGTCGTCGCCGAATCCGTCGCCACGCCGATCGAGGAGCAGGTCAACGGCGTCGAAGACATGATGTACATGTCGTCGCAATGCACCAACGACGGCTCGTACAACCTCACGGTGACCTTCAAGCACGGCGTTGACCTGAACGTGGCCCAGGTCCTCGTGCAAAACCGCGTGAGCCTGGCCATCCCTCGCCTCCCTGATGTCCTCAAGCAGACCGGCGTGACCACACGCAAAAAGTCGCCCGACATCCTGATGGCGATCGCGATCAGCTCTCCTGACGGAAGCCGTGAACAGCTCTACCTGAGCAACTACGCGCTCATGCACATCAAAGACGAACTGGCACGCGTTCCGGGCGTCAGCGACGTCAACATGATGGGTCAGCGCGATTACAGCATGCGGATCTGGGTCGATCCCGAGCAGCTCGCCGCGCGCAGTATGACGGCCAGCGACGTGATCGCGGCCCTGCGTTCCCAGAACATGCAGGTCGCCACCGGCCAGATCGGTCAACCGCCGGTGCCGGACGGCCAACGAACGCAGTTGACGCTCAGCACGATGGGCCGGCTTGTCGAGGTCGAGCAATTCGAGAACGTCATCGTCCGGGCCACGCCCGAGGGCCGGGTCGTTCGGATCAAGGATATCGCCCGCGTCGAGCTCGGCTCCAAGAACGAGGACGTCAGCGGCCGGGTCAACGGCAATCCCACCGTGAGCCTCGCTGTCTTTCAGCTCCCCGACGCCAACGCGCTTGACGTGGCCGACGTCGTCAAGGCGAAGATCGCGGAGCTTGCCGCCGACTTTCCTCCAGGCGTGAGCTACGAAATCCGCTATGACACGACTCCGTTTATTCGAGAGTCGATCGAAGAAGTCTTCAAAACCTTGCGCGAAGCGATCGTGCTCGTCGCGATCGTCGTCCTCCTCTTCCTTCAGAGCTGGCGTTCGTCGATCATCCCCCTGATCGCGGTTCCGGTGGCGATCGTCGGCACGTTCGCCGTGCTGATCGCGATGGGTTTCACCCTCAACAACCTGACCCTGTTCGGGCTGGTCCTGGCCATCGGCATCGTGGTCGATGACGCGATCGTGGTGGTCGAGGCGGTGGAGCACCACATCGAGCGCGGACTGAAACCGCGGGCGGCCACGATCAAGGCCATGGAAGAAGTTTCCGGGCCGGTCATCGCCATTGGCCTGGTCCTCTCGGCCGTCTTCGTGCCCTGCGCCTTCATCAGCGGTATCGTCGGCCAGTTTTTCCGCCAGTTCGCATTGACCATCGCCACCTCGACCTTGATCTCCACGTTCAACTCGTTGACGCTCAGCCCGGCTCTCGCTGCACTCTTGCTCCGGCCAAAAGGTCACGGGGGAAACGAGGCGTTACCTCGGCAAGCGTATGCGTTATTGGGGGGATGGCTCAGTTGGAAGTATCTCCCCGCGCTGCTCGCACCACGGCTCGTTCATCAAGAGTCGGCCGCAGCATGGGCATTGGTGGTCCTGGCCGCCGCGGCCGGCCTGACCGTGGGCTGGCTCGTCTCCAAGACTGTGAATCGGCTGCTCGGCGGCTTTTTCAGCATCTTCAACTGGGGCTTCCAACGAGGCACGGGAGCCTACACGCGAATCGTCGGCTGGATGCTTCGGGTCTCGTTCCTCGTGTTACTCGGCTATGGTGGCCTGCTCTACCTGACCTACTGGGGCCTGAAACACACACCCGCCGGATTCATTCCGTCGCAGGACATGGGTTACTTGCTCGTCAATGTCCAACTCCCCGACTCGGCCGCCTCGGAACGAAGCGCCGCGGTCATGAACCGGCTCGAAAAGATCGCGCACGAGATCCCCGGGGTCAAGCACACGCAATCGACCAGTGGGATGTCGCTCTTGCTCAGCGCCAACGGATCCAACTTCGGGTCGATGTTCGTGATCCTCGACGAGTTTTCCAAGCGGAGGACACCGAATCTCTCGAGTGACGCGATCGCCAAGCAACTCCGCGAGCGGTATGAGAGCGACGTCCCCGAGGCGATTATGACGGTCCTCGGACCGCCCCCGGTGCGCGGAGTCGGTCGAGCGGGCGGGTTCAAGCTCATGGTCGAGGATCGCGGTGACCTCGGGTCGCGAACCTTGCAAGGTCAGACCGAGAACCTGGTCGACCAAGCGAAAAACCTCAAGGTCGAGGTCGAGACCGACACGCCCCTGGACACCCTCCAGAAGTGGTTCGGCTCCCCCAAGGCCCCGCCCAAGCAAGGGACCGAGAAGCCGGCGCTGGTCGGGCTCACGTCGGTCTTCCGCGCCAACGTGCCGCAACTCTACGCCGAGGTCAACCGCAAGGAATGCATGGCGAAAGAAGTCCAGTTGCAGGACCTGTTCGACACGCTCCGGATCTACCTCGGGTCGCTCTATGTCAATGACTTTAACCGATTCGGACGCACCTGGCAGGTCATCGTCCAGGCGGACGCCAAGTTCCGCAACACGATCGATGACGCCAAACGGCTCAAGGTCCGCAACGCCAAGGGCACCATGGTTCCGGTGGCGGCCCTTGCGGATATCCGCGAAGACACCGGACCTCTCGTGCTCACGCGATACAATATGTATCCCGCGGCACCCGTGAATGGAAGCTCGGCTCCAGGCGTGAGCTCGGGCACCGGGATCGAACTCATGGAGCGCCTGGCCAAGGCCGAATTGCTCCCCTCCATGGCGACGGAGTGGACCGAGTTGGCCTATCTGGAGATCCAGGCGGGCAATACCGCCATGATCGTCTTCGGATTCGCCGTGGTCATGGTCTTCCTGGTCCTCGCCGCCCAGTACGAGAGCTGGTCCTTGCCCCTGGCCGTGATCCTCGTCGTGCCGATGTGCCTGCTCGGCTCGCTCATCGGCGTCCGCTATTCCGGCGCGGATATCAACATCTTTACGCAGATCGGGTTCGTCGTGCTGGTCGGTCTGGCGAGCAAGAACGCGATCCTGATCGTCGAGTTCTCGAAGTCGTTGCGTGAGCAAGGGAAAACACCTCGCGAGGCGACCTTGCAAGCCTGCCGGTTACGACTGCGGCCGATCGTCATGACCTCACTCGCGTTTATCCTGGGGGTCGTGCCGCTGATCACGTCCCACGGAGCAGGCGCCGAGATGAGGCGGATCCTCGGGACGACCGTCTTTAGCGGAATGATCGGGGTGACCCTCTTCGGAATTTTCCTGACCCCGGTCTTCTTTTACGTGATCGACCGGCTGAGCGGCTCCCGGCTGCTGCACCTGAAGTGGATCGAGCGGGTGAGCGAGGCGTTGCTCGGGGTCCTCTCCCTGCGGATTCTCAGAAACCTCGGCCGCCGCGCCAAACCGCGCACCACTGTCATCACCGCGCCAAGCTCGAATGGGCACGGCACCAATGGTCATGCCCCGATTCCGCTCAAGCACGAATCCAAGGAGTTGGCCACGCTCGCTCTGGTACCGACGAATGGCTCAGGCCCCAAATCGGAACAAGCGTTGGTCGACTCCCACGGAAACGGCTCCGCGCCCCATCCAACCGTTACGCCGACCAACGGAATGGCCCCCCATTTACACGAGACTCCGCCTACCTCGAACGGCTAGGGTCAAGCTTGCCTCCCGCCCCGAGGGGTCATTGACGCAGAGGTAATATCTCGCCATGTTCTCACGTTTCTTTATCGATCGGCCCATCTTCGCCACGGTGCTGTCGATCGTGATCACGCTGGCCGGCGGAATCGCCGTGTTCACGCTGCCGATCGCCCAGTACCCGGACATCGCGCCTCCGACGGTGGAAGTCTCGGCCTACTACCCCGGCGCGAACGCGCAGGTCGTGGCCGATACCGTCGCGGCGCCGATCGAGCAGCAGATCAACGGCGTGGAGAACATGCTGTACATGTCGTCGCAATGCACCAACGACGGCATGTACAAGCTCACGATCACCTTCCGGATCGGCGTCGACCTGAACATGGCGCAGGTGCTCGTGCAGAACCGCGAGTCGCTGGCCGAACCGATCCTGCCCGACCTGGTCAAACGGCGTGGGGTGACGGTCAAAAAGAAGTCCCCCAGCATCCTCATGATCGTCAACCTGTTCTCGTCGGACGGGACTCGCGAGAACCTCTACCTGAGCAACTACGCCACGATCCAGCTCCGCGACGAGTTGGCTCGGCTCGAGGGCGTCGGCGATATCACCTACCTCGGCCAGCGCGACTACAGCATGCGGGTCTGGCTCGATCCGGGCAAAATGTCGTTTCGGAACCTGACCTCGAGCGACGTCACCCGCGCGATCGAACAGCAGAACGCCCAGGTCGCCGCCGGCCAGATCGGCCAGCCTCCGGTCCCGACCGGGCAAGTGTTTCAATACACCATGAGTACCCTCGGGCGACTGACCGACGCCGATCAGTTCGCCGACATGATCTTAAAAACGGATGCCGAAGGACGAATCGTTCGGCTCAAGGATGTCGCCCGGATCGAGCTCGGCGCCCAGGGCTATGATCAGAGCTGTACCCTCGACGGCAAGCCATCGGTGGCCCTCTCCATCTATCAGCGTCCCGGTTCCAACGCGCTCGAAACTGCCCGGCTCGTCCGGGTGAAAATGGAAGAACTCAAAGGCCGGTTCCCGACCGGACTCGACTACGCGATCGTCTATGACACGACGCCGTTCATCACCGAGTCGGTCAATGAGGTGTTCAAGACCCTACGTGACGCGGTGATTTTGGTGGCCGTGGTGGTTCTCCTGTTCCTTCAGAACTGGCGGTCGGCCGTGATTCCGCTGATCGCGGTTCCGGTGGCGATCGTCGGCACGTTCGCCATCATGGCGGCACTCGGGTTCAGCCTGAATAACCTGACGCTGTTCGGCCTGGTCTTGGCGATCGGGATCGTGGTCGACGACGCCATCGTCGTCGTCGAGGCGGTGGAACACCACATCGAGTCCGGGCTCTCACCGCGTGACGCAACCGCCAAAGCGATGGAGGAGGTCTCCGGACCTGTCATCGCCATCGGCCTGGTGCTCACGGCCGTCTTCGTCCCCTGCGCCTTCATCGGTGGGATCGTCGGCCAGTTTTTCCGCCAGTTCGCACTCACCATCGCCACCTCCACCTTGATCTCGACCTTCAACTCGCTGACGCTCAGCCCGGCCCTGGCGGCCCTGCTCCTCCGTTCGCGAGAGCACGGTGGCGGCGAAGCCTTGCCTCGCCCGGCTTACGGCCTCCTCGGCGGCTGGGTCGGCTGGAAGTTCCTCACGGCCCCAATCGCCGCCTACCTGAAGACCCATCCGACGCTGTTCCCCGGCATCGATCCCGCATGGCTGGCGGTCGCTGGGAGCATTACGGCCGGTGTTCTCGGCGGCCTGATCGTGAGCGGGATCCTCAATCGGATCTTGGGCGGGATCTTCAAAGGATTCAACGCGGGGTTTCGCGCGGCCACCGGCGCCTACACTCGGATCGTGGGTGTGATGCTCCGCGGAACCTTCGTCGTCCTGCTCGGCTACGGCGGCCTGCTCTATCTGACCTACTACGGCTTCGCCCATACGCCAACCGGCTTCATCCCGACCCAGGACAAGGGCTATCTGCTCGTCAACGTCCAAATGCCCGACTCAACCTCCCTGGAACAGACCCAGCGCGTGATGCAGCAGATCGAGCTGGCCTCGGCCAAGGTGAAGGGGGTCAACCATACCGTTGCGATCGCCGGGCAGTCGATCTTGCTCAACGCCAACGCGCCCAACTTCGGCGCCATGTACGTCATGCTTGACGACTTCGTGCATCGCGAATCTCATGAACTCTCGGGAGATGCGATCGCCGCCAAGCTTCAAACCGTGCTTCAGGACGAGATCCAGGACGGCCTCATCAACATCTTCGGGGCGCCCCCGATCGAAGGGCTTGGCACAGCGGGCGGGTTCAAGCTCGTGATCGAAGACCGCGGCGATACGGGGCTCGACTCACTCCAATCGGCGGCCGATCGGATCGTGGGTGAGGGCACGAACACCGTGGGACTTGAAGGCCTGTTCACCAGCTTCCGAGCGAATACGCCTTGGCTCTTCCTCGACATCGACCGGAACAAGGTCGAGACCATGGGCGTCGCGACGAGCGAGGTCTTCAACACCTTGCAAGTTTACCTCGGTTCGCTCTACGTCAACGACTTCAACAAGTTCGGCCGCACCTGGCAGGTCAACGTCCAGGGCGACTCGAACTACCGCAAACAGATCTCCGACCTCAAACAACTGAAGATCCGCAACCGGAGCGGCGGCATGGCACCACTCGGGGCGATGGCGGATATCCGTGATATGAACGGGCCTGTCCTGGTCATGCGTTACAATATGTATCCGGCCGCCGCCATCAACGGCAACCCGGCCCCCGGCGTGAGCTCCGGCCAGGCGATCAACCTGATGGAAAAGGTCGCCAAGGACGAGCTCCCGCAATCGATGCGTTCCGAATGGACCGAGCTCGCACTCTTGCAGCTCGAGACCGGGTCGACGGCGATGATGGTGTTCGTGCTCGCCGTCGTGCTCGTCTTCCTGGTTCTCGCCGCCCAGTATGAGAGTTGGTCGCTCCCCTTCTCGGTCATCCTGGTCGTGCCGATGTGCTTGCTCTGCTCGGTCGCGGGTGTGCTCTTCACAAAGATGGACATCAACATCTTTACTCAGGTTGGCTTCGTCGTCCTCGTCGGCCTGGCTTGTAAGAATGCCATCTTGATTGTCGAGTTCGCCAAGTCGAGACGAGACGCGGGAGTCCCGCGCCGCGAAGCGACCCTCGAGGCCTGCGCCTTGCGGCTCCGGCCGATCATGATGACGTCGTTCGCCTTCATCCTCGGTGTCGTGCCGCTGGTTCTCTCCGAAGGGGCGGGAGCTGAAATGCGCCGAACGCTGGGAACCGCCGTGTTCAGCGGTATGCTCGGCGTCACCCTGTTCGGGATCTTCCTCACTCCCGTCTTCTACTTCGTGATCCAGTGGTTCAACGACCGGTTCTCCAAGCCCGAGAGCCCGATCGATCCCGAAGACGATGAGACCGAGGACGTCGAGGGCATCGGGGCGCACTGAGCTCGAAGCGGCCCGGCCGAAAACTCCTATTTTCTCGCTCGCCTTCCGCTGATTGAGTCTAACGCCAACTTATTGCAAGTCAGAAAAGTAATGCACGCATGTTGCAGCCCCCAGGGGCTGCAAGAAACCCACCGACCGGGAGGATTTCGCGTGCATTCCTTTTCTGACTCTCGAGAGTTCAGTCAGGAACCACGGCCCCCTTCTCGACCCACTCGCGCATTTTCTTGACGAACTCGGCGTGCGAGAGCGGCGGCCTGGTACGACCATCTCCCGGATCCCATCCACCAAGGACAAGCTTGTCCTCGGTGACGTGGTGGAGCAACTGCTCCAGCGTCTTGTTCCCGTTCGTCTTCGGGTCCTTCAATTGTCGAGCGAGCTCGCCAGGCGTCTTGCCCTGGAAAACGAGCGGCATCTCAGGAGAGGGGAGGTGCCAGTTCGGATTGCCGGGAGGCATGTTATCGCCTGCCAGGTTCCGCTCTTGATGACAGTTGGCACACTTGAGCGCATACAGTCCTTTGCCGTCCGGCCCGCGCTTGACGTTCTGGGCATGCAGGTGGCTATCGTCCCCTTGGAGGGGAATGTCTCCCGCCGGGTGGCAGTTCATGCAACGTGGGTGCATCAGAACCTTGTACGCTGCGAGAAAGGCCGCGCGCGAGTCCTCCTCGTCACCCTTGCCATTGCCTTCGCGATTGCCGATACCAGGGTCATCAGCTTTTGACGGATTCACATCATGAAAACAGAGTAGTCCACAAAATATTGCGGTGAGAGCCAATGTTGTTGTGGGTATGAGGCGCCTCAGCCGAATGTGCCTTCGTTCGTCAGGCAGCTCCATCACGAGTCTCCTCCCGCCGGGGCCAGGCTAGCTAGGCTCTTTTCAGATCTTCGGGACGGATCGGCAACCGACGCACTCGCTTACCCGTAGCGGCAAAAATGGCGTTGGCCAACGCAGGAG
This sequence comes from Singulisphaera sp. GP187, assembly GCF_900129635.1. Classification (GTDB taxonomy): domain Bacteria; phylum Planctomycetota; class Planctomycetia; order Isosphaerales; family Isosphaeraceae; genus Singulisphaera. The sequence continues at coordinate 2,496,134 of NZ_FSRB01000001.1, forward strand.
CCACCGGCGGAACGCCGGGTTCGCCCACGCCGCCCATCTTGTCCGTCGTGGGCACGATGTGGACTTCAACAACGGGCATTTCATTCATCCGCAAGATCGGATAGTCATGAAAGTTGCGTTGCTGGACCCGGCCGTTCTCGAATGTGAGCTCACCGTAGAGCGCCGCGGTGAGTCCGAACGCGATACAGCTCTCCATCTGGGCCCGCACGGCGTCCGGGTTTACGGTGGGGCCACAATCGATCCCGCAGACGACTCGATGAATGCGGATCTTGCCTTCGTCGGAGACCGAGACTTCCGCCACGTGGGCGACGAAACTTCCGAACGACTCATGCACGGCCAAGCCGCGTCCGTGTCCCTCGGGGAGCGGCTCGCCCCAGCCCGCCTTCTCGGCGGCGAGCTCAAGCACCCGCTTGTGGCGTGGATGGTTTCCGAGCAACGAGCGTCTGAGCTCCAATGGGTCTTTGCCCGCGGCATGCGCCAGTTCGTCCAAGAAACTCTCGACCACGAACGCAGTGTGAGTATGCCCCACCGAGCGAAACCAGAGCGTGGGGACGCCCCCGGGCGCGATCTGCCAGTCGACGCGGAGGTTGGGAACGTCATAAGGAAGGTCGGCGGCCCCTTCCACGGCCGTGTCGTCGACCCCATCTTTGACGATGACTGACTCGAACGGCGTCCCGACAATGAAGGACTGACAGACGATCCGATGCTCCCAGGCCACCGGTTTGCCATCCGCGGTCAGACCGCCGCGGATCGCGTGCGACGCCGCGGGCCGGTAGTATCCACCTCGGATATCATCTTCACGCGTCCAGATGACTTTGACCGGCGCCTTGACGGCCTGGGAAAGTTGCACGGCTTCGAGCACGAAGTGACTGTCGAGGACCGCGCGCCGGCCAAATCCACCGCCAAGCAAGGTCGTGTGGATCTTGACTTGTGAAGGCTTGAGTCCAGTGGCCTTCGCCGTGGCGTCGCGATCAAACGTTTGGGCTTGGGTACCGGTCCAGACGTCGCAACCGTCCGTACGCACGTCGGCCACACAGTTGAGCGGCTCCATGGTCGCGTGGGCGAGGTAGGGGAGTTCGTAAAACGCGTCGAGCGTTTTTGCGGCCGCGGCCATCCCGGCGGCGACATCGCCCGCTTGTTTGGCCACGGCCCCGGGCTGCTTGGCGAGCTCGGCATAGTGGGCGCGCTGGGTCCGGCTGTTGAGAGTCGCCAGCGGGCCCTCGTCCCAGTCGACCTCCAGGGCGGCACGCCCGAGTTTGGCGGCCCAGAAGCCGTCGGCCACGACCGCGACCCCGCGGTCGATTTCGACGACGTGCCGCACCCCAGGCACGGCTTTGGCTTTCTCACCGTTCCAGCGCTTCGCCTTGCCGCCGAAAACAGGGGGGCGAAGCACGAGCGCGACCAGCATTCCCGGAACGCTGACGTCGAGACCGAAAACCGCCGTCCCATTCGTCTTCTCGGGGGTATCCAGCCGCTTCGTCGCCTTGCCGATGAGCGTGAAGTTCTTGGGATCCTTCAGCGTTACGTCCTTCGGCGGAGTCAGCCGCGACGCCTTCGCCACAAGCTGGCCGAACGAGAGTCGCTGCCCCGAATCCCGATGGACCACCGCACCGTTCTCCGCCTTGCAGGTTGAGGCGTTGACCTTCCAGGTGTCGGCAGCCGCAGTGATCAGCATCGCCCGGGCCGTCGCTCCCGCCTTGCGGAGTCGGTCCCACTCCGTCCAGGTGCTCGTGCTCCCGCCCGTCATTTGCGTGCCGTAGAGCGTGTGATTATAGGCAGGGTCGACCGGCGCAGCCTCGGCGTGAACCTTACTCCAATCGGCGTCGAGCTCCTCGGCCACAATCATCGACAGTCCGTTATAGACCCCCTGCCCCATCTCGGCGTGATTGATCAGCACGGTCACCGACTCATCGGCACCGATCCGGACAAACGCATTGGCCTCGAACGAAGCCACTCGCTCCTCGGCCGCCGCGACCTGCCTGGGTGTTAAGGGGAGGTGAACGCCGAGGACCAATCCCCCGCCCCCCAACAGACTTGTTCGGAGGAAACCACGCCGGCTGAGATTGAGGACCTCGCTCATTTGCCCTCCTTCTTGACCGTGATCTCGGCCGCCCGGTGAATCGCGCGCCGGATCCGCGGATAGGTTCCACAACGGCAGAGATTACCGGTCATGGAATCGTCGATATCCGCGTCGGTGGGATTGGGATTCTCGCGCAGCAGGACTGCGGCGGACATGATCTGACCCGACTGACAATACCCGCACTGCGGAACGTCTTCCGCGATCCAGGCCTCTTGCAGAGGGTGTCTGTGATCGGTCGAAAGACCTTCGATCGTGACCACTTCTTTGCCGACAGCACGCGAAACGGGGGTGACGCACGAGCGGATCGCCTCCCCGTCAAGATGGACGGTGCAGACACCGCAAAGCGCCATGCCACAGCCAAACTTCGTCCCCGTCAATCCGAGTGTTTCCCGGATCACCCAGAGCAGCGGCGTGTCCGGGCTGACATCGACCAAGTGGAGCTTGCCGTTCACTTTCAGCTCGAGCATCGTCACGACCCCTTCCCGAGTCGATTCGAATCGATTCGCAAGCCCATCCCAGGAAGCCACGTCCCTTTGCGACGGTCCCACGTACCCATGTCTCTCCAAGGGAGATTTTAATCGACGTCGATGGGTCACCGCCACACTTCTTCGCCGGGCTCGGACGTCCGTCGCCATAATCTCCTTTGCCTTCTGACGACTCGGAACCACACACCATCTGAAGTGATGACTCACTCGAACTGCCAATGCGAACTCGCCGGTTGCGCGGTGTGTCCCAAGAATCAGGCTTCATGCGTCCGACCTCGGTTAAAGACTCTGCTGCAATCCACACTTAATCGCCACCACATGCATTGGGCTGCTATCGAGAAACCACATGCAGATCGAATTCGTTCCCCTGTTGGAACGGCAACGCAACCTGTACCGGATCCCGCGCGGAGGTGACCGGTTTTCCGCCTACCTTCGGCTCATGCTCAATGAAGCTCAGAACGAGGTGCGGTTCCCGCCTCTCGTCGCCTTGAATCCGATGGCCGGGGATGATGTCGCCGTGCTGATCGATGCGTTGATCGATCTCGACACTGAGGAGGTCGCCACTCGAGCAGCCGTCGAGGCCTCATCCCAGCATACGGAACTGGTCAGGTGCTTTTCGATGGGACTGGTCGTTGCGGACGACGTGGGAGGTGGGTGGACCAACCGCTACGCCAGTGAGTTTTTCCTGATCACAGGTCGAGGTCGCTCCTCACCATTTCAGCAATCCTGGATCGCAGGAGTCCTGTGGTCGAGTGAGCCAGCCACGGTCCGGGGAGTCTGGGAAACGGTGCAGACGGCGGTGCACCGAACGGCCTCAATCCACCGGAACGGCGCAGCCCAGACACTCCGAGATTATCTGAGCCAGGAGGGTGACGCCATGGCGCGAGCCGGTTGTGTCGCGCCGACGATCGACGCCGAAGACCTCGAGTACACTCGACAGCTCTTGACCCCCGAACTGGACGAAACGAACCCACGCACAATCATGGAGTGCCTGTTCGGCGATGAGGCGAGTCGAACGTTGGGCTTTACGCCCCGCGGGCTCAGCTATCGCGCGGGCCTGGCGCTGGCGTTGCATGACGCACGATTGATGAGTTCTCGCCGATCGCAGCGAAGTCGCGAACAACGAATGCAACGAAGCATTACCGATCGGTCAGAGCAAACCGATTGCATGCCTCAATCATTCGGAAGCGGCCGATGATTCGCCCACCGATCGTGCAAGTCAGTGAGATCGTTTTGCATGCCACCGATAAATCCCGTGGTGCCGGCACGCGACTTTGGCCACTGGATATGGATGTGACTTGTGTGTGGATCAGGCCCCGAATGGGGCTTGGGCCCCCCAAAGTCATCAATTGTGGCATGATTATAGATTACGGCGTTCCAGCCCATGGCGGCCTTTGAGTAGACGAAAAGGTCGACCAGGTTCTCCGCGAGCTTGCGCTCTGACTCCACCCACGCGAGCAGGATGATATCGAGGGCAAGACCGGCGACGTGGGGGTCTGTCGAGGCGTTGTAGTTGGGATTGGTCGAGTGATCCCCCGGCGCGGCTTGCAGCCTGGGCATCGTCTTTTTGACGGTGGGGTCCTGGCCCGGGAAGATTTCCGGGAAGGTCGCGGCCAACGCGTCTTTCAACTCCATGATGGCAGCTTCCGCCATGACATGCTCGCTTTCACCTGAAGCCGATCCCGCAGTGGTGAATGGGCGTCCGAGCGGTGGGAAAACCAACGACTCGGTTCCGCGCATCATCGCGCGCCCGGTTGCGTTTGCAAGCGATTTCTGGCCGCGAGTCCCAGCGACCGCCGCGCAACGGCCCGCACGCCAACCCCCGGTCGACCTCGCCTTCCGGCGATTTGATTCATGTGATCCAGGCCCGACGACCGATCTCAGATAAAGGTGAGGGATCACCGCCCCACCCAAGACAAAGGGCGTGCGGCTCGATGGACCATGGAAGGCCCTTCGGGTCGTTCGTCATTTCGAACGTCCGAACGCGGTCACTCGATTGCCCCAAGCCACCGCGCGTCCCTGTCCTGCCGTTCCGTTGCCATCCTGGCTACAGGAGCGTGCCCCGGAGGACCAAGACGGCGACGGTGAAGTAGATGACCAGGCCCGTGACGTCCACCAACGTCGCCACGAAGGGCGCCGAGGACGTGGCCGGGTCGAGTCCTAAACGCTTCAAGAGGAAAGGGAGCATCGATCCGGCCAGTGTGCCCCACATCACGATGGCGAGCAGCGTGACGCCAACCGTGAGCCCCACGAGGGCCCAATGCGGCCCATACATACTGGAGAACGCACTCCAGACGGCGATCCGCAGGAAGCCGATCGTCCCGAGGATCAACCCGAGGAGGAGACCGGACGCAAGCTCGCGGCGCAACACCATCCCCCAGTCGCGAAGTTTGACCTCGCCCAACGCCAAGGCCCGGATGATCAAGGTCGCCGCCTGGGAGCCCGAGTTGCCTCCGCTCGAAATAATCAGTGGAACGAAGAGGGCCAGGACCACCGCTCTCTCGATCTCCCCCTCGTAGTACCCCATCGCGGTCGCGGTCAGCATTTCGCCCAAAAAGAGCACGATGAGCCAGGAGGCCCGCTTCTTCACCAGGGCAAAGAACGGCGTGGCGACGTAAGGCTCGTCCAGCGCTTCCAGGCCGCCGAACCGCTGGATCTCCTTCGTCGCCTCTTCCTCCGCCACATCCAAGACGTCGTCAATGGTCACGATCCCGACGAGACTGCCATGGGAGTCGACGACCGGCAACGCGGAGCGGTCATATTTGCGGAAGACCTCGACCGCGCCCTTCTTATCATCCGTCACCCGGAGGGCAACGAACTGATTGTCCATGATGTCGCGGACGATCGTGTGGAGCGGGGCGAGCAGAAATTCGCGGATACGGACGTCGTCGACGAGCTTGCCCTGGCCGTCAACGACATAGAGGACGTTGAGCGTTTCGCTATCCTTGCCATGCGCCCTGACGTGGTCGAGGACCCGCCTGACGGTCCAGTCCTTCCGGACCGCGACGTAGTCGGGCGTCATGAGGCGACCGATGGTCTCCTCGCCATAGGTCAGCAGCCGCTGTGCAACCGCGCGCTGCTCCGGGCTCAAGAGCGCGAGCAGTCGGCCAGCCAGCTCCTGAGGCACCTCCGCAAGCAGAGCGGTCCGATCGTCAGGCGCCATGTCATCGACAATGGCGGCCGCCACGGGCTCCGGAAGCGTCTCGAGCAGCCGCTCTTGAGTCGCCAGGTCGAGGTATTCGAAGGTTGACGCCGCCAACGGAGGCGTCAGTTCTCTGAATATCGAGGCATGTTCGTTCAGACTCAGGTCGGCGAGGAGCTCGGCAAGGTCGGCGGGGAGCCAGCGGTTCAGCACCTCGGCGAGGGTGACAAAGTCCCCGGCGTCAATCAGTTCTCGGACTTCCGGCAAGGCCAGCTTTCCCAGCATGTCGAGCGACTCGTTCTACTCTAAAAAGCGGTTCACCGTCCGGCGGCTCTGGACTTGAGGTGCGGAGCATCCGCCTTCGACCTCTTGAAAACCACATCGTTCAAACACTGACGCTCAAAACAAAATCCAAACATACAAACTTATCAATTCACACCATGCCAGCAAGATCGTATCCGTGATCCGGACATCCGTTGGTTCCCGGGTCGTCATGGACGATTTCAATGGGCGAAAGGTGGCGATCCTTCGTGACTGAAGGGGTCTCACCACCTGGTGTTTCCGCCTAATTTTTTATCATGTTCTCGCGTGGATTCCTACTCGGTCCCAATCCTTTTGGACACGATGGGGCGGATTCGCAAGTTCCGGTAGGCGACCGGTCCGTGGTCTCCCTGAAGGAGGATCGGCCCGGGGCGATCGGGGCCGTCCAGACCGGCGCGGGTGCCTCCTTCGCCGAAGTAGCCGACGAACTTGCCTTTTTCCTCGCGGAGCTTGACCTGGAGCTCGGGCGGCTTGCCAACGCTTTCCTGCCGGAGCCGCTCGAACGCCGCGCGGTCGGTCTCGCCATATCGGACGTCGTGGTCGGAGTAAACGATCTTGCCATTCCAAACGAGCGTCAGTCGTTTGCCGACGAGCTTGATGTCGTACGACTGCCAGACGCCGGGAGGCTTGGCAAGGTTTTCTTTCGGGAACGCGCGCTCGTAAAGTGCGCCACAGTCGTGAAACGAGGGGTGTTCGACCCCGTAACTGTCGAAGACCTGGACCTCGAAGAGCCCACGGTTGTAGACGCCCGAGTTGCTTCCCTTGGGGACGGTGAACTCGACGTGTAACTCGTAATCTTCGTAATTCTCAGTGGTCATGAGGTCAGACCCACGCCCGTCGCCGCCGCAGAGCATCACGGCGGCGGGCCCACCGCCGCCTCCAACGGGCAGGAGCCGCGCGGGGTCGGCGGGGTCGAGCTTGACGTCGTCACAGACGACCCAGACTTTCTTCGCCGCGGGAACGCGATCGGTCCAGCCGGTGAGGTCTTTCCCGTTGAACAACGGTCGCCATCCCTCGGTCGGTTCGCGGTCGTTCAGGGCGAAGCAGGGCGAAACACCGAAAGGGAGAATTCCCCCGACGCCAAGACCGAAAGTCAGGGCGTTGAGAGCCGAGCGGCGCGTCATTTCTGGCATCGTGAGTCGGGCTCCACGGACAAGTCCAGCGCCCACCAGACCTGAACCAAGCGTCATTGGCGGGGCTTTGGGGGTCGATTTTGAAGAAAAGGCTCGAAAACCTCCCATTTCGTTGGGAAAACCCGAGTTGTCAAGACATCTTCAATTCCCAATCACAATCGAGTCTTTCGAGCGACACCTACTGTCCGCCAGAAAATCCGGCAACGCAAGCAGAGAATCGGCCAACGTCTTCAGAATCTCTCGAACCCTGGAGGGTTGACCTCAGAATTGATCGGAATCTCAGTCAACTGGCAGCGGACCCACGCGGAACTGCAGAGCGTCCTCGGGCGTCAGCACGAAAACCGTTGGACGAGGTCACTCAGCGTGGATTCGAGCTGGCTCTCCCACGCCACTCGCGGTTTGGTGGCCAGGGACGAGCCGATAGGGGCCACGGGTTGGACTCAACCCGTGAGCGATCGCCCAGGTTTTTGGCTGACGGGTAGAGTCCAACCCGTAGCCCCCAGGGCTTGCACATCATTCAATACAAAGAAAGACCCGGTCCACCCGCTTATCGCGGTTTGCCCTCGAGTGGCACACGTCTGGGTGGCTGGGGTCCGGACTCGGCCCCCGATCCAGATGTTGGCCGGCGCACCGGGGTCCGAGTCCGGCCCCCAGCCACCCAGAGCGCTCGAGCTGTGATCCCCGGCGTGTGCGACCGACCGGTTGGTTGGCAGTTCGGGAGTGTCCTCGTCGCGATAACGGGCGGCTCGCGACGAGTGAGGACGTGGGAGCCCGGACGGTGAGGGCCGTTTCGGGCTCCCTGGCGGTGGCCGATCAGTAGGAGTCTGCGCTGATCACTTCGCCGCCATTGCGGGTGCCGATGGCCCACCAAGCCTGGAGGTTAACGGTGTCCTTGATGAATTTGACCGATCCATCGGTCATGCAGAGGTTGACGCCACCCGAGTGGTGGCTCGTCGGCGGAGCGGCGCCGTAAACATCTTGTCCCCAGGTGTTCCACGGGGCGTTGGAGCAAGCCCGCGTGTTCGGCGGCGCGGTGTGGTTGTAGACCGCGTAGTTGATGTAGTAAGGGTAGGCCTGGAACCAATCGCCGCGGGCGCCCGCGACGCCCGGTGTGGATGGTGGCATCGACTTACAGGCATTCACCAGCGCCATCGCGCCGGCGGCATCGGCCTGGGTGTTGTTCAAGCCCGTCTCGAAATGGACGCGCTTCCAGTTATTCGGATTGGAATCACCGGCCTTTACGCTGCCGGGATTGGTGTGGCCGGACAGCACTTCGCTCCAGAGTGCGGTGTTGCTCGTTCCGTCAACGACCCCGGCGATCTTGAGGTCGCCGGCTTGATTGTTGTTCTTCAGGTTCCAATCCGCCGTCGGGATAAACGTGCCGGTGTAGCCGCCCATCTGGAACGGGCCGCCGAGGTTCCCCACGTAGTTGCTCAGAGTCACCTGGCGCATTCGTCCATCCGACGGGCAAAGTAACGAGGCGATCTGCGTGTTGAAGACTGTCGTATTCTTCCCATAGAGAACGTTGCCCGAAGCGTTGGGCTGCACCGCGCCCACATTGTAAGCGTTCCACAAGGTACCCTGCTCAAGGTACTGGAGGATGCTCAAAAGGCCACTGGGAGACCAGCCCCAGTTGTCCACCGGCGACGGGACGAGCATCGCGGGCGGAAGCGATCCATTTGTGCTCAAATAATTGTGTGACGCCAGGCCCAGTTGTTTCAGGTTGTTGGTGCACTGAGCGCGTCGCGCCGCCTCACGGGCAGCCTGGACGGCGGGAAGCAATAAGGCGATCAAGACGGCAATGATAGCGATCACCACCAGGAGCTCGATCAACGTGAAACCGCGGGCGTTCGAGTGTCGCATAAGTCTCTCCTTGAGTCCGTGCTCGCTCGCAAGGGCGAAGCCGGAATTCGCTAGGAATGACACGCACGGAATGGGCCTTGACCAGAAAACGTGAGTGCTGCCTCGAAAGCAGGGCCGACGGGGACGCGGGATGTTCGCGATCGGTTACCGGGTCGGGGCGGGGGCGACCTGAGCGCCCCGCGCTCGCGCCTGGGGACTCAGGGGCGCATTGAGCTCGGCGTCTGAGAAGCTCCTGGTGGCGTGAATCTTGTTCTCGACGGGCGTCTGGTCGTTGGAACTGCAACCCGAGCCCAGAGCAAGGCCCACGACCAACGGCGCGAAGACGTTGCCGAACGAACGACGTGACATCGAAGGGACCCTCAACGAATTCGGTGATCCAGAGAGAACAGCCACCCGCCTGCCGACCCCGTTCCATTGTCAAGCGGGAGGCCCGGCAGGTCAGATCCGAGGAACCATCATAGGCGAAGAGTTGTTCCAATCGAGCAATCAGAACGATTTAATCCCAAGGAAATCGTTCTGGCCCGATTTCTCATTCCAAACAACCGACAAAACCGAGAGGGAGCGGCTCATAGCGCAATTCCTTCGAAGCGCCGTCCCTCACCGCCAGCACGAGGCGCGCGTGTCCAAACGGCGACCGGGAGCGGCCTCGCTATGCGATCGAACCTGATTTGCCCATCAAAAAGATCTGAGGATCTCGACGCGGCGACACCCATAAGCAAATAGGGGAGAGTCTCCGCGCGGGTTGGCAACTCGAATCTAGACAACCCATGGTGAGTTATGCAATTCAATTCTCGTACCCTCGGCAATTTTTCTTGAATCGAGCCCTCACTTTCCGCCCTGATTCTGACGCTTTCCAATTCTCCATCGCGATTTACAACGCGATGGGGTGGTTGAAAGAAAATTTAAGATTAACTCAGATTCCTTCCCGGGAAATCCTTCCAAAGGCTCTCCTAATTCTGTAATAACCGAGATGTCACTTCCTAAACAATTAGGCATAAATGGTCATTTCTGATCGCCGGCTCATCAGACGGAGATGGCGAATCCGAGCGCCTCCCCCGATGGCAGCATGGAATGATGCATGCGAATTCCACAGGCGTGGATTAGTTTATGTCACCGCTCATACCACGATTTGATTTGGACGGGACCCAAACCAGGAATCCTGAGTGGTGGGGATCGGTTGTCGGGGCACCCTCATGCACGGCCTTGCGCCGACCTGAGACGGTGGTGGCGCGTCACCAATCCGTTCAACCGTCAAGAGGGATGAATCGGGGGGAGACCCCAAGTCCGAGCGCGCCGAGGACCCGCGTTCTGAGGGGTCTCCGGGAGTCGTCTGTCCTGGTGCCGAACGAGGAGCGGAGGGTCTCTCCACGTTCACCCGAGGCCGGCGACCCAAGCCTTCGCGCGGCGGAGCCGTGAAGGTTGTTTCATGACATCGGCCCCGCTCATGCGGCCCTTCCTGCGCGGTGGGGAGGCTTGGTTCGGGGTCACCAAATTGCGTGAGTGAAGCCCCTGACTTTAGGCATGGGAAGGTAAACCCGCCTCAGTGTGAACCCAGGCCAAAGGCGGTCCCCTCGGGTTCCGAGTGACCCCCGACTCCCCGGCCGTGATCAGGGAATCCGCGACCGTCCCCCGCGTCCCCCCTGCATTGGCAGGGGCGTGCGCGGGGTGGTCGCTGAAGCTGTTACGCCAACCGATTCACCAGAGGCGTGTGTCCTGGGTGCGGAACGGTCGACCGTTCGGCGTGGCGAGAAACCTCCGGGACGGACTCCGTAATCAAGTCGGCGAGTACGCGACGTCAGGTCAGACCGCCGGGATCGACTCGCCCCGGATCAGGTCCTCGAAGGTTTGCCGACTCCGAACCAGGTGGGTCTTGCCGTTGGGGTCGATCATCACTTCGGCAGCCATCGGTTTCGAGTTATAGTTCGATCCCATGGTGAAGCCGTAGGCACCGGCGCGTTCGATGACCAGGAAGTCGCCCACCTTGGCGGTTGGGAGCAACCGTGACCCGACGACACCGCCATCGGTCTGCGTGAAGATATCGCCCGACTCACAGAGCGGACCGCCGACGACGACCTCCTGCCGCTCCCGAACGGTCGCGCCATCGGCCGGGGCGATCGACATCGGGTGGTAAGCGCCGTAGAGAATCGGCCGGGCGAGGTTGTTGAAGCCGGCGTCGAGGAGATAGAACGTGTTCGATCCCATCCGCTTGACGGCGCGGATCTCGGCCACAAGGTAGCCGCTCTCCGCCACGAGGTAGCGACCCGGCTCGATTTCAAGCCGGACGGGGTGACCGAAGGCGGCCTGGAGCCGGCGGCGCGTCGCGTCCCAAAGCTGGAAATAGGCGGCGATGTCGACGGTCTGGTCGGTCACGCGATACGGGGTCGGCAGCCCACCGCCAGCGCTGATGGTTGTGATGGTCGAGCCGATCGTGAGGGCGACTCGCTCGAGAGCCCCGCAGACCTGCGACAGATGCTCGAGGTCGGTTCCCGAGCCGATATGCATGTGCAGGCCAGCGATCTTCAGTCCATTCCGCGCGGCGAGTGCGAGGCAGTCGCCAACCTGATCGTGCCAGATCCCGTGCTTGGACTGCTCGCCGCCGGTGTTGGTCTTCTGGCTGTGGCCATGCCCGAACCCCGGGTTGATCCGCAGGGTGATCTCGCGGCCGGGGGCACGCTCGCCATACTGGGCGATCATGTCGGGCGAGCCGCAGTTGACGTGAATTCCTTGTTCGACCACCAGGTTGAGCGACTCGTGGTCGAAGATGTCGGCCGTGAAGACGATCGGCGGCGGGTCGCCGGCCGGCACGTATCCGGCCGCCCGGGCCCGACCGATCTCGCCGGCGCTAACGGCATCGACCAGCACGCCCTGACGGCGGACCAGGTCGAGCACGGCCAGGTTCGAGTTGGCCTTCTGGGCGTATCGAATCGTGTCAAACACCCGCAAATCGTCGATCCGCTGCTGGATCAATGAGGATTCGTAGATGAACGTAGGCGTTCCGAACCGGCGGGCGATGTCGATGATGGGAACACCGGCGATCTCGTGTCGCAGGTCGGAGAACGCGGTTGTGGCGGCCATCGTCTTGGGTCGTCTCACTCGTGAAAAGACAGCGGGCCGAGGAGTCCTGAATCGGCCCGGCGGAAGCGTCTCAGATTAACGAATGGAATTGGTCTTGCCAATGGCTTCAAAAGCAGTTCGGCCCAGGCTCGAGCCGTCCCGCGCGGTGAATCGTCGGTCGCATCCCCGGAGCGACTCAGGGCGATGCACGCCCGATTCACCAAGGCCCTGCCGTTGACCTCTCAAGACCCAGCGACGGCGCGGCCCCGGCTCGGAGTGATTTCGGACAGGGTCAACTGGCTCCATGCTCGATCCCTTCGCGATCACACGAGCCCACCCACCTCCCGAGGACCGGAACGCGGGAACCGCGTGGGGTCAATGCCCACGATTGGGGGTCAAGCTCATCGCGGGCCATGATAAGCCAAGAAAACCGGGCGACTTCCTCGTGCCTCTTCGATAGTTGCCCAGCCCAACCCTCTTGAGCCGAAAGATGAGCTCAACCCCGACTCACAACACAAATGCGGCTTCATTTGCATCATCGATTTTCTCTATTCGCAATTGTGTTTGCAGTGGCAAACGGTGGACATCGTTGCTAATCCCAGACCTTATGCGTACTGTCAGGGTTGCACTGCAACGCAGGGGCCGCTGCCCTGTTGGAGGTGTGGACCGCAATAGCGGTTCCTGCTGACTTCCTCGGTGTAAAATCCACGTGGAACAACGAGAGAATCGAAGCGAACAACGTAGGGCACGGCAACGCTTGGGCAGCAATGACTTAAGCCCGCCGAGAATACAATATCGACCATTAGAGCCATTTTCATGCGAAACCGCCAATTCCGAATTCGCTCGCTCATGGCGATGGTTGTCGTGGCCGCACTCGCAATGGCCTCCCTCCAAACCTGGCAAAAGGCGCAAGGAGTTCCCAAGACGCCAGGGATTCGGATTGCTTCAACCGTCCTCGCGACAAGGCAGGCCCAGAGAGCGACGACAACCTCAACGACCATTGATCCGATCACTCTCGCCGGCATGGTGCTTGCTACGATGGGCTTCATCCGCTTGTCACGCCGATCTTTGCGGCAACGAATCCGCTGTCGCGTCGGCCCCTGAATCCGATTTGCGATGGAATATCGGCGATATCAGTCTTATTAACGGTGTTCATTAATTCAAAACAATAACAATTTACTATTTTCGAACATTTTGCTTAACAAAATTATTTCATTTCATATATTTCTAATTTCGCATTAATTCCACACCCGCCGACCCCTCCCGGATTAGCGCCGGGGCTCGATTGGCGTCACCGTGCGTCTCGTTTTACGACTCATCGACCCTCGTCGCCCTGAGCGATTCGGCCTGCTACAATGGACGGGTCGTGGCTGTGGCGACCCGAACTGTTTGAATCCACGGAGATACTGAGATCATCATGCCGATGTTCCCCATGCTGGTCGCCGCAACTCTGCTGACGCTGACCTCTCCTACCGAAGACGATCGTCGTGCTGACGGCCCGTTCACCCAGCGAGGTTACTACATCACGTTCATGCGGATGCCGACCTACGACCTTGCCGACTGGAAGCGGATCGTGGACGGCATCCACAACGACGGCGGCAACACGCTCATGCTCTGGGTCGCCGGGGCGTTCCGGAGCAAGAAGTATCCGGTCACCTGGAAGTACAATGCGGAGCACGAGAACATCCGCCATGATTTCGTGGGTGAACTGATCGATCATGCCCACTCGAAGGGAATCAAAGTTCTGCTCGGCTTCACACCGTTCGGCTACGACGGAGTGAACCAGTATCCGCTCGAGCACCCCGAGCTGAAGGCGATCGGCAAGGACGGCAAGCCAGTGGCCCCCTTCGGTATCGGTTGCTGGGGGTACAATCTCTGCCCCTCGAAGCCTGAGTCACAACGGTTCATGTTGGAATATCTGCGGGAGATGAACGCCCGTTACTCCAACGCGGACGGCCTCATGATCGAGTCGTCCGACTACGCCATCTGCCATTGCGAAGATTGCGGCGAACACTTCTTCGAGAAGGAGTTCGCGTTTGTCCGGCGGATCTCGGAGGAGGTCTGGGTGAAGAAGCCCGAAGCGACGGTCGTGGTCTACCCGCACTACTTCAGCGGAGCCGACGTGCCGGGCTTCGGCGTCAAGGCGGCGAAGCTCCCGTTCGACCCCCGCTGGACGCTGATGTTCACCCCGCACAGCGCCCACCCCGAGCCGTCCCTGATCGAGCGGGCCAAGGGAAGCCTGTGGTCGGACGACTCGCCCGCCCGCAAGGGACCGCAAGAGATCCGGGCCAATGCCCAGCATGCCAGAGGGGCGAAGATGACCGGATACGTCCCCTCGCTCGAGGCGTTCACCTTCGTCGCCACCGTGGCCGAGGAGGGGCAGGAATGGCTCAAGGGGCGACGTCAAGTGCCTCTGGGGTTCGGCTGGCTGGACCCTGGCGAACCGCCCTACGACGCGTTGCTGATGCGGGTCAACCGCATCGCCTACCGGGAGTTCAGCCGCAACCCCGACCTGGCCTTCGATCGTTACAAGGAAATCCTGGGCGAGGAGGTCTTCGGGGCGTTCGCCACGCCACGGGCGGTCGATGACCTCCTCGAACTTCAAACCGTCTTCGCCGCCGAGCGGACGTGGTGCCAACCATCTCCACTGACCTGCCCTGAGCGCGTGCGGGCCATGCAGGCCGCCGGGACCATGACGCCGCCGAAGCGTGGTGAGTATCGGGCCGCACTGGACCGGATTCACGCCGTTGAGGCACGCTATCGGGAGTCAAAGTCGGACGGAGAGCGGGAACTCCGTCGCATCGCCCGCTGGGTACTCGATCGCTGGAGCGTGGAGGATCGGAAACTTCTGGAGGACGATCGCTGACGAGCCTTGGGGCGAAGTCGACACCAAGTCGAGGCAGAACCGAGTCAGGAAGCCTGTAAACTCGGCTCAGACTTTCTCCTTTCGATGGGGGGGTGAGCGAAACCTCAATACCATCCGACCTTCGCGGGATGGCGATGATCGGGACGTGCGAGAATACGAACATTACCGGAGAACAAACATGACTGTCCCCGACCGAAACACCTTCGAAACCGCTTACGCAGGGCAGGCTCCATGGGACATCGGCAAGCCGCAGAAAGCGTTCCTGGACGTGGCCGACCGGATCACGGGATCGATCCTCGATGCCGGCTGCGGCACGGGCGAGAACGCCCTCTTCTTCGCCAGCCGAGGCCACAAGGTCACGGGCTTTGACTTCTTGGCCGAGCCGATTCATCGAGCGAAGTTGAAGGCCGCGGAGCGAGGTCTGACCGTCAACTTCCTCGTCATGGACGCCCTGGCTCTGAGCGACCTTCCCGAAGTCTTCGACACGGTGATCGACAGCGGGTTGTTCCACGTCTTCGACGACAAGGATCGGCGCCGCTACGTCGAGGGATTGGCCTCGATCCTCAAGCCGGGAGGTCGGCTGTTCCTCCTCTGCTTCTCCGACGAAGAGCCGGGAACAGAGGGCCCGCGGAGGGTGTCACGTCAGGAGCTTGAGGAGGTTTTCGCCGTCGGCTGGAAGGTCGAAAGCATCGAGCCCTCCCGGTTCAAAGTTCGTCCCGACCTGAAGCAGCGCACGTTCAGTCCGGGCGGCCCGAAAGCGTGGGTCGTGACGATCTCGTCAGAAGGACTGGTACGCCCTCAATAACCTCTTCAACACCGACGGGTCTTCAATCAACTGGAGGCCCGAGAAGGATCTGCCCCCCCCCAACGGACGCCCTCCTTTTCGCCAAGCGAGCCGATGTGATGGTCAATGCCATCCGGCTCACGCACGTGGAGATCGTGCGTCGTCCCCCCAACGTGACGGCCAAGACACCATTTACGAACAAATAGATCTGAATTCGCTAGTAGAACTGTCAGGCCCAGTCTGAAGGGTACGCTCATCAGTAAAGAGTCGTGCTCGTATGGTCTCTCGAAATCCGTCGAATCGACAAAAAGAGACCGGTCACCACGGGCACCATTAAATTCATTAACAGGAAGGCAACGACGGCCCAGGTTGAGCCATCGGTCATCATGGTATGATACGCGCCCAAGTCGATCGCTAGAAGCAGAATGATCACCATCAGTGTTCGCACTCGCCACGGTTTCATGGCTTGATTCTCGCTCTGAACGATCGGTGACGATGAGAAATCCCCGGTGTGTTGCCTCATGGAACCAGGTTACCAGAGGATTCACATCCAAGGGGCGGCACCATGCCGCCCTGTCTTCCCTCCGGGATTAATACGAATGCGGATTGAACTCGACTTCGGTAGCGTGGCGGACAGACTGACTGACCCCGAAATAACTGGGATTGAAAGCCACACCGGATTCGGCGATGATCTCCACCAGTGCTCGCATCCCGTTCTGAATCATGGAGGATCAGATGTCAACGGCAGGCCCCCCCCGCCCTTTCGCTGTCTTGTTGAAAATAGCGGCCCTCTGGCTCGCGATCGGTCACACCACGGCGGCCAATGCCGATCCGATCTGGTACCAGTTCGCGGGCACGATCACCTCGGTCGACGCATCGACCGGCATCAGTCAAGGTTCCCAGTTCACTGGCACCTTCTCATTCGACGCTGCGGTGGCGCCAACTGATTTCATGGGGTCGGACGCCTTGTACACTCATCCGTACTCGCCGCCTCATTCCGGTGGTCCGGGGATGACCCTCTCGGTCGGGGGCCAAAAGCTTCTGGATCATCCCGCTCTCCTTGTGTCCAGCGCTCCCAATCCTGCTTCACCGACGAAGCTAACCATCACCGAGCCGGGCTTTGGCTGGGTCAATGGGAGAGCGTTCCACACGGACCTCGAATTGGTGAACCCTACGGGTGTCGTTTACGGCATGTTCGGACCGACGTCCATGCTGAGCCTTGCAAACTTCTCAGAGGCAAAGCTTAAGCGTACTGTCACACAAACCCTGTTGGAATCCGTCACCTAATTCTTGTGGGTATGGCTTCGGGGCCCTTCGAGATAGGAGATTCGAATGAACCGGTCAGAACGACGGTTTCGTGCTTGCAAATGGCTGCTGATCCGCCTTTTGGTCGCCTGTTGATCTGGGTCGTTGGTCGTGTCCAGGACATTCTGTTGGATGTCGCTGAAGATCGTTTCACACGGATTGTCGTCCGGGCTTCGCTTTGGCAGGCTGGTCCATTGCAGCCCCAATCGTCGCATCATCGCACGGGTCGCTCGGGCCTTGATCGGGTGGGCCGGATCCCGATCCAGGGCCAACCGCAGGAGGCGTCCGGGATACCATCGCCGGATTCGCCGCAGGAATTGGCAGACGTACTTCGCCCCCTTGCCCGGGTAGAAGGCCCAATGGACACGGCCGTGGTTCACGTCATAGAGCAAAAACAGGTAGAACCGACCGCGGATCTTTTGGTTGCGCTGCAAGACCAGGCGCTTGGCCGTGGTGTAACATCGTCCGCCGTACGCCTTGACGGTGATCGGCTGGACGTCGAAGAACGCCAAGACGGCCCGACGGGGTCGGTGTTGCCACCACACTCTCAACCGATGCAAAATCACACGCCGATTCGGGTCGGTGCTGAAGAGTTTGCGGCGGATGCGGCGAAATGTATACCCCCCTTTTTGAGCACCCGACGAAGGTGCTCACGGCTGATCGACTTGACGATTTTCTCTCGGATCAGGACGTCACGCAACTTGGCCAGGGTCCAGCGGCCGAACGGCAACCCGAGGGTCGTGGGCGATTGGCCGGCCAGGCGCCAAACGGCCGCGATTTGCTCTTGGGACAGGTGTGGAGGAGCGCCGACGGTGCGCGGTCGGCTCAGAGAGGACAGGCCGTGCTGCGCGAAGTCGCGGAGATCGGCATATACGGTGTTGACATGGACATGGAGCAACCGGGCGATCGCGGTGGCGGAAAGATCGGCGGAGCGAAGCAAGAGCACCTCCGCGCGACGACGCTGCCAAGGTCGTAGAGGCTTCTCAAGCCATTGATGGACCCGGCGGAGTTCGGCCGGGGTCGGTTTCCGTGCTGTCAGAGGACGTGACATGGTGGAACCTCCGCTCTGGGTGGACCACCAACCATTCTAACAAAACAGGCGACAAGAATTCCGACAGGGATTCTGTGACGCTACGCTTAAGGTCACGGACCCGAACAACGCCCAGGTCTTGTTCGCGGGCACAATTACGAGCTTGACGGCGACGACGGTTCCCGAGCCCGCGTCGGCGACCCTGGTCTGTCTCGTCACTGTGGGTTGGCTGGCGCATTTCCGTCGCCGTCAGAAGCGATCCGACTAAGTCCATCGGAAATCGCACAACCCTGCGGCGGTCACGGCAGCCATCCTCACTCTGGATCGTCACGCTATCGCAACACTGGCCCCGTCGCTCCGCATAATCGCGGGCCGGCGGGGCATGTCTATGCGCGGTGTCGCACCTCGCATGGACACACAACCCCCTAAATTCGACGGATCGTCCGGCCGCCCCTGATTGCTGTGGGATAGGGCCGCCACTTCGCCTCGTCTCACTGAGTGCCCCCGAACCCCTTCGGCCCGACACGCTAGCCAGAGAGGGGCGGCCTTGACAGACGCCACCGCGAGCATCATCCGTTGCGTTGTGAGTCGTGGGAGTCGCATGCGGAGCGGCCCTCGAAGGCGAATGTCGTTCATTTGGGCTCTGGCGGTTCGGGAGCGACAGGGAGCCAGAGATGCTCTGATGATTTAGTCTATGCCATCCCAATAGAAGTTGACGATTTGTATCTTCGGGTCGTAGGCCGCGATCGCCTCCCTGTGGGAGAACGTAGGGTGGAACGACCTCGAATGGCGGAAAATCTTCGGTGCATCCTTAAGAGGATTCCACCACGAAGGGGTCGGCCCGGAGATGGAACCGCTCTGAATCTTGGCCTTATATTCCTCCTCAGAGATCGGCGTAAACCCCGTGGCTGTTTCGGAAGGCTCTCCCGTATGCCTGAAGGATTGAGATGCTTGGCCCGGGTGGCACGCTAAAAGTCGCTTCGAAGACAGACTCAGGGGCCGGATATTCGACACTTCTCGCTGATCGCCACCACGATCATCCACCGCCGCGACGTCATCCATCGTAGCCTCATCGCTCACTCCATCCGACTTGCACGTCCAACGCGCGAACCGATCGACCCTACCGCATGCCTGCGATCAGGACAAGATGACTGGAGTGATTGAGGGCGGGGCTGGTCGGGCAGCGTGGCTCACTGGGTGGCCTGACGAGGTGCAACCGCCCGCATGCCGTGCTATCCTCGTTGGGGACCATCGGCGAAGTTGGAGGGCAGGACCATGCAACTGCCCCGCCTGCAGTTCACGATAAGGGGGATGATGCTGACGGTGGTGCTCGTGGCGATAATTCCCTAATTGTCGCTGATCATATCATTCCGAAGCCACCCGAATCGCCAGAGGGCAAACGGGAGCCGTCGAAAGACTCGACCATCGGTCAAGCCGAATTCATAGCGATGCTTACAATACCAGAAGCCACGATCTCTAAAACATGCAATTTTATAAGCACTATCACATTAACCAGCATACACATTATTACACAATGAAAGGACTAACCCTAAAGCAAAAATATCACGCAAAATGTGTTCATGCTTATTCCTTATCAATGGCTTAGAACAATGCCAAGGCCAAGGGAAGGCCGGAAGACCGGATGACGAGGGAGGATTTCTACGCCGCTATCGAAGCCATTCCGGTGTCACAGTCCCACGATGTCGCTAGAATTTCGATGGCATGAACAGAGGAACTGACCTTAGCCGATACCGAAGAGTCAATGAGCCAAGGGAGAGGTAAGGTACTTGGCATGTGTCGTGGAGTAGCGATCACCAAATCGCAATGAGGTGATTCGACTATATGCAACCTTCTCCACTTCCTGCAGTCGTCCGCAACCATCAAAGTAGTGGATCGCTGCGTGCTTCGCTTGGGCTTCCAAGAGCGGCCCAACGTGAAAGCTTTCCCGGACTTCATCCTCCAAGATGACGACCTTACCGATGAGTTCGGAGACAAGCTCGGGCCACCCTCCAATCGAGAGCTTCTTGACCCATCGGGGGGCCGTCTCCCAGAGTTCCTCGTTTCGCATGAGCCGCTGGCAGTAGTCGTTTGACTCAGATGACTCGCATAGTGTGATGTCCTTGGTTCTCATCACTATGAAGCCGTCGAATTGAAAATCAACTACTTGATGCAAGAGTGTAAGAACTGGGTTCTGGGCGACAACGACTCCATACAATCGATGGGGGTCCAACTTCTTACGCTCGAGAGTGACCAGCCTGCTCATAAAGATCAACCTTAGAATATTGTCCTACCAAGGGGTATGAGAGGGCCATCATACCGTTCCTAAAGTCCCAGCCAACAACCCGGCACCACGCCCCCTGCCAGAAGGCTGCTATCTGAACCACTGCCAGACGCCCCAGAAAGCCCTGGTGCGATCGGCGAAGGCGGCGGTCCCATACTCACAACGCACGCTGAGGAGGTGGTAGTGCATACGAAGATGGCGTCGAGCAGGCTCCGCAATCGATTCCCAATCCGGCAATTCTTATTTGGGAACCCGCATGGTCCGCCAACCCCTCATCGTCGAGTGTGTGCATGCTTGGCGAACGAATACCCGCGATACCTGATTTATACCCGTTTCATGATCGATTCGGGGCAGGATGAAGACAGGCTCAAAAGCGAGGGCGAACGGTTGAATCTGTAAAGCTTCGCCGGACCCGTTATGATTTCATGAATCAGTTGCGATCGATCAGTGTTCAGGATGGGATTCTTCCCGTAGGGTGGGCACGGCCCATCATCCCGATCTCCCTGCCAAAAGGGAGTTAAGAGGTGGGCCGTGCCCACCCTATGGGGGACTTTCTCAGCGAGGGTGGACAATCGCGGACAGTTTCAGCAGTGGTCGCGTAGGCAGTAGGTGGCGCGGAAGTCCTTCTCCGGCAGAGCCTTGCTTCGGCTCCTCGGGCCGCCTTGGCCGCCCAAAGTGTCCGCGCTGTTCACTGGTCCTGGCCTCGACGGTGAGAAAGTCCCCCCTATGCGAATCGTTGGGCCAACGATGATGCCACAGCCGATCGCGTCGAAGAAAGGGGGAACGGATTCGGCGAAGCTTTACTTGAATCTGATCATAAAGCATTGCGAAAAGAGTCGTTAAAACGGAGGGGGTGGGATTCGAACCCACGGTAGGTTTGACCCTACTACGGTTTTCAAGACCGTCCCAATCGGCCACTCTGGCACCCCTCCTCGGATCGGTTCAACGCGCTTAGTGACCCACTTCGTCGATGATATCTTCCGCGACGTAGATCGGCACGTCAACAGTCACCGCCACCGCGATGGCATCGCTCGGTCGCGAGTCGACCTCGACGATCTCACCGTTGTGGCGGATTCGCAACTTGGCGAAATAGGTGTGATCGCGGAGCTCGCTGATGAATATATCTTGCAGCTCGCCACTAAGCAACTCGATCGTGTTGGCAAGCAGGTCATGGGTCAGGGGACGCGGAACCGGAAGGCCCTTCACGCGGCGGTCGATGCTCGTCGCTTCGAAGATGCCGATGACGATCGGGAAGGTCCGATCCCCCTCGACCTCCTTGAGGAAAATGATCTGCTGCTCGTTGTTCTCGTTGATGATGATCCGGGTAAGTTCCATCTGCACGGGCACGGCGGTCGTCTCCCCTGGCGCTCTTATCGCGGGTCCGCCGCATCCGCCCTCGGCGGTGCGCTTGCCGGTCTGCTTGTGGGTTCGCGACGGGCGTTCTTCCATGATAATAAAGCGGGCGGCGGACCCCGTCAACGCGGCCATTGAGATCAAGGCTTCGCTTCGGCTTTCGCCAGCAACGCCACGACCATCGCACGCTGGGTGACGAGCTCGGCCTCCTTCGCCCGCTGCTGCTCGACCACGGCGGTCGGCGCCCGGCTGACGAAACCGTCATTGCCAAGCTTGGCGCGAATAGACGCGAGTTGCCGGTCGATGTCGGACAGGGCCTTGCGATGACGCGCGGCCTCGGCCTCGAGATCGATCAGGTTTTCCAGCGGCAGAATGATCCGGACGTCGGCTCCGACTGCGACCACACTGCCCGGCGGCTCCTCGCTCTGGGTGACGATCGTCACCGACTCACACGGAGTGATCGCCTTGAGGAACGATTCGCCCAGGCGGATCCGAGCGGCGACCCCTTCGTTGGCGGCCACGATGATCGGGTGAATCTTCGCCTCTTTGGGGACGTTGTGCTCGGCCCTCAGGTTGCGAATGACCGTGATCGGACCTTGCCAGTTCTCGACCACGATGGCCGTGGCCTGGGCATCGTCCCACGAGTCGGGATAGTTGGGCCAGGGAGCGATACAAACGCTCTCGGCCGCGGGACCAGGTTCGGGGAGTCCGCGACTGGGGGCGACCTGGGCGAGTGCCTGCCAGACTTGCTCGGTCACGAACGGCATGATCGGATGGAGCAGGCGGCAGAGACCGTCGAGGACGGCCGCCACCACGCGCTGGGCGGTCGGGCGTGACTCGGGATCGCGGAGTCGTCCCTTGGCGAACTCGAGATACCAGTCGCAGAACTCGTTCCAGGTGAAGTCGCGAAGGCCCTTGGTCGCCTCCGCGAAGTGGAACGTCTCCAGGTCGCGGGTGGTCGCATCCTGGACTTCGGTCAGTCGGCTCAGGATCCAGCGGTCCTCGACTGGAAGCGCGCGAAGGTCAACGCTCGCCGACTCGTAGCCTTCGAGGTTCAGGAGGACGAGGCGGGCGGCATTCCAAAACTTGTTCGGGAACGTTCGACCCTGTTCGAATCGTTCCGACGTGTTGACCTGGCGGCCGTCGGGCAGCTTGGCCTTGTCGACCGGCATCCGGAGATCCTGGGTCTCGGTGGCCGAGTAAGCGAGCGTGTACCGCAGCGCGTCTGCACCGTAGAGGTCGATGATGTCCACCGGGTCGATGCCGTTGCCGGCCGACTTCGACATCCGCTGACCTTTGCCGTCCTGGATCACCGGGTGGATGAAGACGTCCTTGAACGGAACTTCGTCGCGGTTGAACAGGCCGAACATCACCATTCGAGCCACCCAGAGTGTGATGATGTCACGGGCGGTCGACAGCACGTTGGTGGGGTAGTACTTCGCGAGCTCGGGGGTCTCCTCGGGCCATCCCAGGGTGGAATGCGGCCAGAGTGCCGAACTGAACCAGGTGTCGAGAACGTCCGGGTCCTGGCGGAGCTCAAATTGAGGACCAAGGGCATCGACTGGGAGGTCGGTCTCCGCGCAGATGAGCCAGCCCCCGGCCTCCGCCTTGCGCCAGGACACGTCGGTGCGGCCCGCGAAGGCGCGTTCAAGGTCGGCCTCGGTCGCCCCGTCGCAATGCCAGATCGGGATCCGGTGCCCCCACCAGAGTTGCCGGCTGATGCACCAGTCGCGCTTCTCGCCCAGCCAGTCGAGATAGCTCTTCGCATAGCGCTCGGGATGAATCTTGACCCGGCCCGAGATCACGGCATCCATCGCGCTCTGGGCGAGGACATCCATCCGAACGAACCATTGGTCGGAAAGATAGGGCTCGATCGGGGTCTTGCTTCGATCCGAATAGTTCAAGCGGGTCGCGTAGGGCTCGGTCTTCTCAAGAAGTCCTTGCGCTTCCAGGTCGGCCACCACGCGCTTGCGAACGACCCGCCGGTCGAGGCCGGCATAGGCGCCCGCGTTCTCGTTGAACGTGCCGTCGGGGTTGAGCAGGTTGATCATCGGCAACGAGTGCCGAAGGCCGGTCTGGTAGTCGTTGGGGTCGTGGGCGGGCGTCACCTTGACGCAGCCGGTGCCGAACTTGGGGTCGACGAGCAGGCCGTCGGCGATGATCGGGATTTCGCGGCCGGTCAAGGGGAGCGAGACCGAACGACCGATCAGGTGTTGATAGCGCGGGTCGTCAGGGTGGACGGCCACCGCGGTATCGCCGAGCATCGTTTCGGGACGGGTCGTTGCGACGTGGAGCGCCTCACCGGTCGTCGAGCCGGCCACCGGATACTTGATCGTCCAGAGCTGGCCCTTGACGTCCTCGTAGTAGATCTCGTCGTCGGCCACCGCGGTCCGCAGGTGGGCGTCCCAGTTGACCAGCCGTTTTCCCCGATAGATCTTGTCGGCCTGGAAGAGCCGGAAGAAGGTGACGCGGACGGCCCGGGCGCACATGTCGTCCAGGGTAAACCGGGTGCGTTCCCAGTCGCACGAGCAACCCATGAGCCGCAACTGGCTTAAAATCCGCTTTTCATACTCATCTTTCCAGGCCCAGATCCGTTCCACCAGTGCTTCGCGACCCAAGTCATGGCGCGTCTTCTCCTCTTCCTCGAGCAGGCGTCGCTCGACGACGGCCTGCGTGGCGATCCCCGCGTGATCGGTGCCGGGCATCCAGAGCGCATCAAAACCTTGCATCCGCTTCCAGCGAATCAAGATGTCTTGCAGTGTATTATTGAGCGCGTGCCCCAGGTGCAGGGCCCCGGTGACGTTGGGCGGGGGGATCACGATCGTATAAGGGGGCTTCTTGCTCGACGGATCGGCGTGGAAGTAACCCTTTTGGAGCCAGAAGTCGTACCACCGGCGCTGGGCGTCTTGAGGGTCGTATTGCTTGGGGAGGTCGGCGGTACTCATGCGAAGTTCGGGTCCATGACGGGGTCCATGAGGCGAATGAAGTCGGCCTGAGTGTCCACGATGGCGGTCGTAAAATCCAGCCGAAGCCCCGGGCGGATTCGCCACCCTGGCAAGGTGAATCACGACGCCCAGGGGTCTCACCAACTGGGAGGCTCTTCCGTACTGTGTCCGAGGGCCTGAACGAGGTAACTCATCTGCCCGATGTGGTTGTTCACGTGGGCAATGCAGATGAAGAACAGGCCGAACCGGGTCTCCACGGGCATGGGCGCGGTCAGCGGAGTCATCAAACCGCGCGCATCCTGCACCTGGATCGTGTTCACGGTCATTTCCACCGCCTCGTGAAACCGAGCCAGGATCACCTCGGCCGGCGCGTGTTGTGCGTCGTTGAATTCTTGAGGACGATCGCGCACGTAACCGGTGCCGGCGACAGTTGAGCCGATGAAGTGGTTGAGGTTCCCCGTCAGGTGGAGAATGAGGTGGCCGACGCTGTTGCCGAACGGGAAGGGATTGACCCAGGTCTTCTCCCGAGGCAAGCTGCGGACGGCCCGCTCGACGCGCGACGCAAGGTGGCGGAAATAACGAATCAACTCGTCGTCGACGACTGTTGCCAGTGTCGGTTCAACGCCCAAGGCATCCATAAGTCTTCTCGCGTGTTCGATGAGCGAATCAGGTCTGAGCCAGGGCGACTCGTGACTGAGACGACCGCGCATCCTTGGTGAGCTTGTGTTCGAAGGCGTCGATCAGAGCGAGCCAGCTCGCCTCGATGACGTTCTCGGAGACGCCGACAGTCCCCCACACGGAGTCGTCGTCCTGGCTCTCGATCACGACTCGAACGCGGGCCGCGGTGCCCTCACGGCCGTTGATCACGCGGACCTTATAATCGACGAGCCGCATCTCCATGAGCCGGGGATAATGACGTTCCAGCGCTTTTCGGAGGGCCCCGTCGAGCGCATTGACCGGGCCGTCCCCCTCGCTGACCGTGTGCTCGACCGCGTCTCCCGCCCTCAGCTTGACGGTCGCCTCGGTGGTCGCCGCGCCCTCGGGTCGCCCCGAGACGTTCACGTGATAACCGAGACTGGAGAACCAAGACGTCTCGCGGCCCGCGAGCCGCTCGACCAGGAGGACGAACGACGCTTCGGCGGCCTCGAACTGGTAGCCCTCGTTCTCGAGGTCCTGCACGCGGTCGAGAACTTTCGACAAGAGGGCGGAATCTTGTTCGAGCCCGTACTCCGCCAGCTTCTCGGCGATGTTCGACTTGCCAGAGAGCTCGCTCACGAGGACCCTGCGTTCGTTG
Source organism: Singulisphaera sp. GP187 (assembly GCF_900129635.1). Classification (GTDB taxonomy): domain Bacteria; phylum Planctomycetota; class Planctomycetia; order Isosphaerales; family Isosphaeraceae; genus Singulisphaera. The sequence goes on from NZ_FSRB01000001.1 coordinate 2,522,070, forward strand.
CCGACGAGAGAGGGGTCGATGTGCTCGTAGCTGGCCGCGTTCTTGCGGATGCCGTGGACGTGCATCCCCCCCTTGTGGGCGAAGGCGCTGGTGCCGACAAACGGCTGGCCCGGCCGAAAGTTCATGTTGGCTGTTTCATGAACGTATCGGGAAACCTCGGTAAGATGGACCAGGCTGCCGGGCAAGAGCACCTCGTAGCCGTCCAGCTTGAGCGACAGGTTCGCCACGACGCTGCAGAGGTCGACATTGCCGCATCGTTCGCCGATGCCGTTGATCGTCCCTTGGACCTGCCTCGCCCCTTGGGCCACCGCGGCCAAGGTGTTGGCCACGGCGAGCTCGCAATCATTGTGGGTGTGAATCCCGACCGGGACCTTCAAATTCGCCACCACGTCGGCCACGGCCTTCGCGACCTCGTCGGGCAGGCTGCCGCCATTGGTGTCGCAGAGCACGAGCCAGGCCGCGCCGGCGTCCGCGGCGGCTTGGAGCGTCCGAAGCGCGTACTCCGGGTTCTTCTTGTAGCCGTCGAAGAAGTGCTCGGCGTCGTAGACGACCTCAGGAGTGTTCGCCGCGCAGAAGCCGACGGAGTCGGTGATCATGCTCAGGTTCTCGGCAAGCGAGACCCCGAGCACCTCGAGGACCTGAAAATCCCAACTCTTGCCGACGATCGTCACGGCCGGCATCCCGGCGCCGACGAGGGCCTTCATCCCGATATCGTCCTCGGCGGCGACATCCCGCCTGCGGGTCATCCCGAAGGCGGTGACGCGGGCGTGCTTGAGGTCGAGGTCGCGGACCGCGCGAAAGTAGGCAGCGTCCTTCGGGTTGGAGAGGGGATAGCCCCCTTCGATATAGTCGACACCCAGGAGGTCGAGCTGAGTCGTAATCAGAAGCTTGTCCTGGAGCGAGAAGTTGACCCCCTCCCCCTGGCTGCCGTCCCGCAACGTCGTATCGTAGATCGCAATCCGCGTCATGACCGACCCTTTTCGCCACCCAAAATGAGGAGAATCGCTCCCCCGGTTTCACCATCGTTTCGCCGAGTTTATGATCTTAGCAGAAAGCCCCCGGCCGGCGACACCCAGACACCACGTCAGGGCTCATGGTTCATCCGACCTGGGCCGCCCCACTCCTCAATTACGGCACGAAGTGACCGCCATGCGCACGATTTCGCAGTTGGTCGATTCCATCCACCAAGAAGCGCAACGCGAACCGTTTCCGATCGATACGCCGATCTATGAGAAGGCCGGCAAGGATCCGTTGCAGCCGATCCTGTTCGCCGGCTCGCTCGCCGCTCCCCCTTGTGTGTTCGGTCGCGACCTCGGCAAGGACGAGGTCGCCGCGGGCCAACCTTTAATTGGCGCGGGGGGCCGGCTGGTCCGCTCGGGCGTCTACCAAACGCGACATGGCGAACCCCCGCCGAAGTCGGATCGCACCCTCGAGTCGGTCCTTCCCGACGTCCTTTTAACGAACACCGTGCCCTACAAACCCCCTGGCAATAAGGCATATACGACGGCCGTCAAGGAACGGTTTCGCCCCTTCGTCGCCGAACTCCTCGCCCTCCACTGGCAAGGGAATCACGTCATCACCCTCGGGAACGAAGCGTTCCAATGGTTTCTCCCCTACAGTGATCCCGGCGCCTTCGAGGCGTTCTGGAGTCGAGACGATCGCTATGAAGCGGAGCTCGAATGCGACTTGATCCTGCCCGACACGCAGGGCTCGACCCACAAAGCGTTAGTGCTCTTGCCTTTACCTCACCCCTCCCCGCTCAATGCGCGGTGGTACAAGCGATTTCCCGAGTTGCTCGCGGGGCGACTCGAGCGACTCGCCCCGCCACCCGGACGGCAAATCAGCATGCATGGATGAGATACGTCGTGCTCCCTCGCTTGATTCGGTGAACGTAACTTGATTGGCACATTCAGGATAAGTCGAGTCCACTTCTCCGAAATAAATCGGTACAATGGCCCTGAATTCCGATACTCTTAGGGTTGCCGATTGCCATACGGAGCGTTAAGTTACGTTAACGATCATCCCAATCGTACGTCTTACCCGGGGGAAAACACCGTGCGCAAAGTCCAGATGGTGACTGACCGCGAGCTGGAGATCCTGAAGATCCTGTGGGCGCGGGAGAAGGCAAGCGTACGAGAGGTCCAGGACGACCTCAACAAGACGGCGGGGCCGGTCGCCTACAGCACCGTGCAGACGCTGCTCAACATCATGGAAGACAAGAAGGGCCTGGTCCGCCACGTTGTCGAGGGGCGTACTTTTATCTACATCCCCAAGAAGTCGTCGGATCGCACGATTCATGAACTCACCAAGCGATTCGTCGACCGGGTTTTCGATGGAGCGCTCGACCGGGTGATGGTGGCACTGCTCGATTCGCGGTCGCCGACGGCGGCGGAATTCGATCGCCTCCGCGCCATGATCGACGAAGCGGAACGGCAGACGGCCGCGAAGGTCGAGTTGTCCGAAGTCGGAACCATTGAGGAATTCTGAAGAGCGAAGCCGGCCGCGCGCGACGCGATTCCACCGGCCTTCCGCTCGCTCCGACTCGGATGTACGGCAACCGATAGGGGCCGATGCGGCCGTTGAGTCGAGAGGTTGGGACTCACGATTTCGGCTCGATGGCTGCATCGCGTTCCACGCGCAGATCCTTTGTCCGCATACTTCTCGATTCGAGAGGCCAACGCATGGCCGACGGGATCGATCGACTGGGTGAAATGCTGCTGGATGCGTCGCTCTCGGCCACGGCTCTGCTGAGCTTGGTCGCCTTGGCGATGATCGGCTGTCGTCAGCCCGTGCGCCGGATTTGCCTGGCCCGTGCGGCGATCCTCAGCGTTTTGGCACTCATTCCACTGGTCATTCTCGCGCCTTTTCCCCGGGTCTCCTTGAATCGGGTCGCGCACCGGTCGGGCCTGTTCGCCCACCCCATTTTCGCCAACCATGTTCGCGGCCACCTGGACATCAAGCCGGTCGGGTCGGGTCAAACGCTCACGAGCGAACGGGCTTTGGCGTCGGACGGTCCTCGTCCCCTCCGCGGGTTGGTTGGGCCACCGCCGCGGTGGTTGGTCCTCCTTTATTTCGCGGGGACGGCCTCCTCCCTCGGCTGGATGCTCCTGGGATACTGGGGCTTGAACTGGCTCACGTCGCGTTCCGAGGAGGTCTCACCGCTCTCGGCCGAACTCTATGAGAGCTTGCCGGTCCATGGTCGTCGGCCTCGATTTCGGGTCAGTGCGCGGGTTCGCCGCCCCGTGCTCGTGGGCCTGTTCCGCCAGTCGATCCTGATCCCGGTGGACCTCGACTTTCCCGAGTCGGCCGAGAAGCTCCGGCTCAGTCTCTTGCACGAACTGGCGCATGCCGAACGGAAGGACTCGAGGTTCGGCCTGGCCAGCGGTCTCGCGCACGCCTTCTGGTTCTTTATTCCCCCGCTCTGGTGGATTCGAGCGCAAATGAAGCTCGATCAGGAGTTCATGGCGGATCGGCGGGCGGCCCAGGCGTTTGGCCCGTTCCAAGCCTACGCGGCGAGCCTCGTGAAAATCGCCAGCGGCGACCCGGAAATACGACCCACCGCAACCCTGCCGACCTCCTCGCCATCCCCGACGAGTACCTCAGCGCTCTTCCAAAGAGTGCTCATGCTCGTTCAATGTCCGTTCTCGCTGGAATCGCACCCCCCGCGGTGGTGGGCCTGTTCTCTGCCGGGACTCGTCCTGCTCGGAACGATGGCCGCCTCGTGCTTGACCCTGCGCGTTTCCGGGGTGTCCGCTCCGTTCCTCGTTCCACCGCAGTCATCGGCGCCGGGTGGCCACTCGTTTCGGATGTCGCGGTTGGTCGCGCCCTCCCCGTCGCCAGGCTCCGAAACGCGTCCCCGGGTCTACGAATTGCCTCTGCCGCTCCCGCAAACTTTCGATCTCCGGGTGGACGTCTGGGCCGATCCGGACGCACTCACCCAGACTAAAGTCGTCGGAATTCCCCTCGTTGCCCCAGGCTCATCTCCCGAAACCGTGGCTCCCCTGGCGGGTTGGCATCAGGTTCGGATTCAGCGCACGACCGACACCCTCACCGCGCAACTCGATCAAAGGCTCCTCCCCACGAGTGCCGAACAGGAGACGACCCCCGCACTCACCCTCGAGAGCCCCGCGGGTTACCCGGTCCATTTCCGGAACCTTCGCCTCACCTGGTAACCGCGTGCGCTCCTATCCGCCAAAATGGCAGCGTCCGTTCCGTCTGCCAACTTGGTCCGCTCGGGCGTGAATTTTTGGCAGGTTCGGACAATCCGAAGCCAAGGTCTGAGTCCGATCTCATCGGGCCAATCGACCGCAAGTTCTTCACGGAAATCGACTAGCGGCGCCCCAAAATGGCAGTCCCCGGAAAAGTCAGCTTCCGGCACGTACTCTGCAATAGTTGAACTGATCCTCCGAACTACCTTTTCAAGGGGAGGTCACTTCGATGAGCGGATTGAACTGGCAGCGACGTTGGGATCCGTTTCGCGATCTTCAACGCGAAGTGGGACGTCTGTTCGAGAGCTTTGAGCCACTCCAAGCCTGGCGGCTGAGTCGGCACGAGCCGTCGATCAATCTCTACGACGGCGGGGACAAGTACCTGCTTTCCGCGCAGTTGCCGGGGATGACCCCGGAGGACCTCGATCTGTCGATCACCGGCGAGACCCTCACCTTGAAGGGGGAACGAAAGCGGCCCGAGGGCGTCGCGGACGAGTGTTATCGGCGTCAAGAGCGTCAATTCGGTCGGTGGACTCGGACAATCTCCCTGCCTGATCGCGTTGACAGCGGGCTGGTCACGGCCAAGTTCGCGCAAGGACTGCTCACGATCACGCTCCCGAAAGCGGAGAGTGCCAAGCCACGACCGATCCCGATCAAGGCGACGACCTGAACTTCGAGGCCATCCTGGAGCCCAGCGATGAGCGTCAGCAATCCATCGATCCCGGTCGCGGTCGATCGGCCCGCCCCCCGCGATCCGAGCAATCCCAAGGCGCCCGGCGCCGAATCTTCGCAGCCTCCGGCGACCTATTTCACGCCACCAATCGACATCCACGAGAGCCCGGACGGTCTGATTCTCGAGGCCGACCTTCCGGGTGCGACCGAACACAACGTGAGCATTCAGCTCGAAGACAACGTGCTCAGCCTCTATGCCCAGGTCACCAGCCAGGCGCCCGAAGGGTCGCGCATCCTTCATCAGGAATATCAGGTGGGCGACTTCTACCGCTCGTTCATCTTGAGCGATGAGGTGGAACGGAGCCGGATCACCGCCGAGCTCCACAACGGTGTCCTGCGCTTGATCCTTCCGAAGGCCGAGCGGGCCAAGACCCATCGCATCGAGATCAAGTCGTAAGCGCCTTGCGAGCGGTATTGGTCTCGTCGACTCGAGGGCCCTGAAGCCATTCCATACTTTGGACATTGAAGGAATTCAGTCATGGCACGACCGATCCCTTGGCGGCGGGAGATCTCCGCCCCATTTCACGTCCTCCAGAACGAGCTCAACCGTCTGATGGAGGAATACTGGAATCCCGCGCGGTTGGGCCCGTCGGAACCGCCTCCGATGGACCTCGAACCGACGGGTTGGAGTCCCGCAGTCGACCTGATCGAGACGGCCGACGAAATCGTCCTCGTCGCCGAACTCCCGGGCGTCGAGCCCGGTTCGATCGACCTCTCGGTGACCGGCAATATTCTCAGCCTCCGCGGGGTCAAGAACCCCGATGCGCCGATCGAGGGACACGCTCCGCTTCGTGAACGGCAGTTCGGGACGTTTCACCGACAGATCGTGCTCTCGAACCAGGTCAACTTCGACGCGGCCCAGGCCGAGGCCCGCCTCGGCGTTCTGAGAGTCAAACTCCCCAAGCAGGATGTCGCCAAACCACGCACCATTCCGGTCCAGAACGTCTAAGGATCGAATTCAGGCCGAACGCGTGGCGATGGATCGCCGCGCTTATGGTACACTACACAGGCTCGGCTCTCCTTATGTGATAAGCTGGAGCAATGTTGTCGATTACCCCGGCCTACGGAGCGCGTGGACGATGGAGACGCCGAAAGTCCTTTGTTACGCCGCGATGATCGTCGCGGGCCTCGTCTGTTTGATCTTCCTGCTCGACGCGGTCGCGAGCATCCTCGGCCGGAACATCTTGCTGGACGTCCTGTTCATCATCGGAGGAGCCTTCATCCTCTGGCAAGGATTTGAGACTTCACGCGAGCTTCGATGACGCCAAGCTGAAGATGGTGGGCCGTGCCCACCCTACAAGACGAGAATCGACTGGAATTCTCGTGTAGGGTGGGCACGGCCCACCATTGGCATGAAGCATTTCGAAGTGAGCGACCGGGAGGTCAGAGCCTCGCCGCCGCATTGGCCCGTTCCGTCGCAACCACTTCAACGATTGCATCGACGAGCCCCGCCCAGGTAAACACGTTCGCCTCGGCGGCGACGTTCCACCCCAGTCGCCGGGCGGCTTCCGAAGTCACAGGGCTAAGGCTGGCGAGGCGAATCTCGCGGCCGACCCGTTCTCGAGCGGACTCGGACAGCAGCGAATACAGCCGCTCGGTAATCGCGGAGCTGGTCAACGTGATCCAGTCGATCGAACCTTGCTCGATCCGCGCTACCACCGCGGCGGGCAAGGCGTCGGCGTCCGTATTGCGATAGACGGCGACCTGCTCGACCTCGGCGATCTTCTCGAGTTCGTCCTTGAGCACGGTCCGGCCCCGATCGGCCCGTGCGAGCAAAACGCGGCCCCCCGCGACAGCAGGCGCGAGCGCCTCGGCCAGATCCTCGGACCGGAACGAACGAGGGACCAGGTCGGCTTTGAGATGATATCGGCCGAGCGCTCCGGCCGTTGCCGGGCCGATCGCGGCCAGTTTCAGGTGCCCGAGGGCGCGTACGTCGCGGCCGAGGACATCGAGACGCTCGAGAAAGCCGTCGACCCCGTTCACGGATGTGAACACGAGCCAGCGAAACTCGGCCAGGCGTCCGATCGTCTGATCGAGTTCGTCGTACGATTCGAGCGGTCGGATCTCCACGGTCGGCGCAATCAAAACCTCGGCGCCGAACGACTCCAACACCGCCGCCGACGACTCGGTCTCACCCTCGGGACGGGTCACGACGATGCGCTGGCCGAAAAGCGGTTGGTTCTCGAACCAACGCAAGTTGGGCCGCCGCGCAACCACCTCGCCGACGACCAAGAGCGCGGGGGGACCGAGCCCTGCCTCGGTAACCCGCTCGTGGAGGTTGGCAAGCGTCCCACTCACGGTACGTTGTCGCGGCAAGGTGCCGGCCTCGATGAGCGCGGCGGGGGTCGTCGGGGGCTTGCCGAGTCGGACCAGGGTCTTGCAGAGACTCTCGAGCCTGGTCACCCCCATGTAGATGACCAGGGTGCCCGGAAACAGGGCGAGCGCCGCCCAATCGAGCCGCCCGTGCCCCGACAAGGCGTCGGGATCGTTGTGGCCGGTGACGAACGCAACGGCCGAGGCGGCGTCGCGATGGGTGACCGGGACACCGGCATAGGCGGTGACTCCGACGGCCGCCGTCACGCCCGGTACGACCTGGAACGCCACCCCCGATTCACGCAGAAACTCCGCTTCCTCGGCCCCGCGCCCGAAGACGTAGGGGTCGCCCCCCTTGAGCCGAACCACCGTGCGCCCGGCCTTCGCATGCTCGGCAAGGAGTTCGTTGATCGCTCCTTGCGACAGGGTGTTATGGCCGATCGACTTCCCCGCGCAGATCAGGCGGGCGGTCTTGGGAGCCAGGTCGAGCAGCCGAGAGCTGGCCAGGTGATCGTAGACGACCACGTCGGCCAGCTTCAGCAAGGCCTCGCCGCGCCGAGTCAATAGACCGGGGTCACCAGGCCCGGCACCCACCAGGTAAACGATCCCACGGTTCACGGCCATCCCGCTCTCATTCCAGAAATCAGGGTCGAACCGAGCGAGCCAATCCGCCAGGCAGGCTCGGTTCGACGGACTCTTTCCACTTCGGCCACTCACTCAGTCCGGCGGACGGCGGGCCCCAGTTTCTTGCGGTCGACCAGGACAATGCCCAGCTCGTAGAGCACGATCATCGGCACGGCGAGCATGAGCATGCTGAACGGGTCCTGGCTCGGAGTCAGGACCGCACCCGCGACGACCATCACCAGGATGGCGATCTTCCGCTTGGACCGGAAGTCGTCGACGGTGAAGATCCCGATCAAGGCGAGGAAGACCATGATCAACGGCGTCTGAAAGCAGACCCCGAACACGAGGGGCAAGATCGTGGCGAAGCTCATCCAGTCGGCCAGGCGAAGCGTCGGCTCGATGCCGAGCCACACGTTGAATTCCAGGAGGAACCGCAAGGTGACCGGGAGGACACCGAAGAAACAGAGGAAGACGCCGGACAGAAAGAGGCCGAGCGAGAACGGGAGAAACTTCGTCACGTAATGGCGTTCGTGACGATAGAGCCCCGCGGCGATGAACGCCCAGAGTTGGTAGAAGACCCAAGGGCTGGCGATGACGAGCCCTGCGACCAGACAGACCATGAAGAAGATCGTCATCGTTTCCAAGGGCGCCAGCGAGATCAAGGCGTTGCTCGGCCTCATGCCTTCGTTGACGATCTTGATGATCCCCGACTCCATATAGCGGATCGGGAATGTCAAATTCTTATCCTTGACGGTCTCGGCCTCAGGGAGCTTGAGCCCGGGGGCGATCTTGCCGAGTTCCGTCAGGAAGACGTCGGCCGGAATGATGGCCTGGGCCGTTTCCGAGACCACGCCCCCCGCGTCGGCAACCTCGGCCCGCCGCACGGCTTGTTCGTTATAGAATTCCGTGAGCGCAGCCTGGGCGGGCTCCACCATCTTGTTCATGATCCGCTGTCCCAGGTTGATGCCGGGGATCAGGGTCAGGACCACGCCGATGACGAGTCCATAGAGGGCGAGGATGAGCCGGAGGCGTAATTCTTCGATGTGATCACCAAAGCTCATGGTGACCATCGTCTGTTCTTCCGCGAAGAGATCGTTTTCGGTCGGCATTGGATGTGGACCACCCTAACGAAGCCTAGGGCTAAGCCGGTCGGCGGGCATTGATGAGGGGAGGAGACGCGGGTCGCGACGGCCGATCCCGAGGCCGGGACCCTTTTTTGGGGCGGCACCGCCGTGGGCCTCTCGGGGACGGCCGATTCGGGCGGGAGCGTTCCTTGAGTAATCACTCTACCACACGCCGATTGTCGGTTTCCAGCGAGAAACCGATTCTCCTCATTCCGTCTGATTCGGTAATTCCGCGACTCGGGTGGACATCGCCTCGCCGCTCCCGTTACAAAGAGGGCCCGGTCACTGATTTGGTGGGTTGGCATCCCGTGCGATGCCTCGACCCTGAGTCGGTGGCACTCAATGTTTCGGACGCCGGGATCGGTGGGGGGTGCCCACCCAAGCGAAGACCCTCGCCGCGCTGGCGAGACACGATGAGAATCATCAAGGACCTTCGATGCGGGATGTCCCCCTCTACCCCTTGCGGTTCGATCCGATCCTCAAACAACTGATCTGGGGCGGGCGGCGGCTCGAGACGATCCTCCGGAAGCCGCTCGGCGCGGGCACGCGGTACGCGGAGAGTTGGGAGATCGCCGACCACCGCGACGACGTCAGCCAGGTGGCCGAAGGGCCCCTCAAGGGAGTCTCACTCCGCGACCTGATCCAGACGCGCGGGAACGAGTTACTCGGCCAGCACCTTGGTCCTGCGTCGCAGTTCCCCTTGCTGGTCAAATACATCGATGCGCATCAGGTCCTCTCGGTGCAGGTGCATCCCGATGACGCGAAGGGGAAGCTCCTCGCCAACGACAATGGCAAGACCGAGGCCTGGGTCATCATCCATGCCGAGCCCGGCAGCCTGATTTATGCCGGACTGAACCCAGGGGTCACGCGCCCGGAGTTCGCCGAGGCGCTCAAGACCGGCCAGGTCGAACCGCTTCTCCACCGATTCGAGGCAAAGCCGGGGGATTGCATCATGATCCCCGCGGGCACCGTCCACGCCATCGGCGCGGGGGTGGTGCTTGCCGAGATCCAGCAGATGTCCGACGCCACGTTTCGCGTGTATGACTGGGGCCGGGTCGGAACCGACGGACGGCCGCGACCGCTTCACCTCGCCGAAGCCCTCGAATCGACCAATTATGCCGCGGGTCCGGTCGATCCCCTGAACCCGACGGCGATTCCCATCGCCGGCGGGACTCGAGAACCGCTCGCCCGATGCCCCTACTTCGCCCTTGAGCGGCTCCGCTTGAACGGGCCGACGACCGTCGGAAGCCATGACCGTTTCACGATTCTGCTCGGGTTGGCGGGCGACACCGAGATCCGGACCGGGGAAACCGCGGACCTCCTCGGATTCGGCCAAACCCGCCTCTTGCCTTCATCCCTTGGTGAATGCCAGCTTGTTCCACGGGGCGAGTCGGTCGTCCTGACCTGCGTCGTCCCTTGAGGTGGCCGTTGGAGAGCCGTTGCATGACTGATGAATCGTCTTTGGGCGGAGAGATCCATTTCATTCGGCTCTTTCCGTGGCTCCGCCTCTTCAGGGGGATCGGCGTCTCTATCGACCCGAAGAAGCTCTTTCTGGCCGCGATCGGCCTGATCGCCTTGAACGCCGGTTGGGGGGCGTTGGATCGAGCCTTTCCCTCGTCCGATCCTCGAATCCCAGCCGGGTTGAGCTCGTTCGCCACGGACTCAGCCGGCGGGGGAGTCGCTCTCGACCTAGGCCTCTCGCTCTGGCAATTGACCGAACCGGTGCAATGCCTGATCGCCCCCTTCCTCGCCCTCTTCTCATTGCGGAGCGGCGGCGGGCTGTCGATGCTCCACGCCTTCCTCGCTGCGGTCTGGGCCGTCATCGTCTGGGGAATCATCGGCGGCGCGATCGCGCGGATCGCCACCGTCAAGGTGGCCGCCGGCGAGCGCATGGGGGTCAGGAAAGCTCTTGAGTTCGCCCTGGGCAAGTCGATCCCGCTGGTCCTGGGACCGCTCAGTCCCCTCATCGGGGTCGCCATCCTGGCCGTCCCTTGCGCGTGCTTCGGTCTCCTCTATCGCCTGCCAGCGTCGATCGGGCCCGTCATTGCGGGCGTCCTCCTCGTGCTCCCCCTACTGGCCGGCCTGGTCATGGCCCTGATCCTGGTGGGCCTCGCGACCGGTTGGCCCTTGATGCATGCGTCGGTCGCCGCAGAAGCCGAGGATGGGTTCGACGCCTTGAGCCGATCCTATGCTTACGTCTTTCAGCGTCCACTCCGATATGCGAGCTACCTGGTCCTGGCCTGGATCATTGGTCTCGCCGGACTTGCCTTCGTCTCGATCTTCGCACAACTCGTGGTCCAGATGGCGCACTGGAGCCTGAGCATCAGTGCCCCGCACGATCCACTCGAAGCGCTCTTCCAGGCCGGTCGCGTGCCCCTCGATTCGGCCCCCGCGAAGCTCCATACGTTCTGGCTGGCGGTCGTCGGCCTCCTGGCTCACGGCTGGATCTACAGCTATTTTTGGTCGGCCGCTTCGATCATTTATCTGCTCATCCGACAAGACGTCGATGGGACCGACTGGCGGCAGATCGCGCTCCCCCCTGCTCCTCCCAATCCGCTCATGCCCGCGGTCGAACCGATCGGCCCCCCGGCCGATCCGACCAACGCCGGGATGGAGTGATCCGCGCCACTCGACGTTCGTAACCCAGTCAGGCGGCTTGCCAGAGCCATATGTCTCTGCGGTCGCCTGACTGCTTGGTCCACGGCCCCGGTTGGGCTCGTCACCCCTCGGGGTTACTTGATCACCGCGGGGAGGTCGCTCCCTTTCGGATAGAACTTCATCGACAGGGAGTTCACGCAGTGGCGCGTGTCCTTGGCAGTGAGCTGTTCTCCCACGAAGACATGGCCGAGATGCCCGTCGCAGTTTTTGCAGAGGATCTCGGTGCGGGAACCGTCACTGTCCATCATTCGTTTGACCGCGCCCGCGATTTCGTCGTCGAAGCTGGGCCATCCGCAGTCGCTGACGAATTTACTGTCGGAACGATACAGCGGCGCGTTGCAACGCCGGCAAACGTAGGTGCCGGGGTCTGTCGTATTGGTATATTCCCCGACGAAAGGGGCTTCCGTCCCTTTCTTGAGGATCACCCGTGCCTCCTCGGCCGAGAGCGGGTTGAACTTGGGACCCGTCACTTCCGGCTTCTCGGATTCGGCTGACGGCATATCGGTTCCTCCCGCGGGGGGACTTGCCTGGGACCGGCTCGTGGTCCGATCGTTAGGTTCCGTCGCTAATTCGTCTGACCGATTGCAACCGGCAACCGCGATGCCGAGCCCTATCAAGGCGAGCGCCACTCGCCATCGGTCCACCCTCGAATTTCTCGACATCTGAACACTCTCCCGATGACGCCACCATCGCGCCCCGGCCCGCGTCGAACTCCATCGTTGGCCAGTCGCAGGTCCGGACCGACAGAAGAACCTGAAGGCTGATCTCGGTTTAGGATCAACCTCAACGGTCTCACAGCCTCATTCTACTCGGATCGCGGCTCTGAATCGAGGGATCGACCCGTTGCGGCGCCCGGTCCGAGCTCACTCAAAGTCGAGACTGTCGCCACGTTACCGGGAGCTCCTCGTCCGTCGGAAGACAGGCAGCGATCCGCTCCCCGTCTTTGGGCCTTCGCATGATCTCGCTCGTTTGACACTGCGGCAACGGCACAAGCGTTGATGGATCCGGGCGGAAAACCTGGTCACGGGACGACAGTGTCGAAAAAAACCGCGACCAAGTGCGGAGTGACACTGAAGCAACGGCCCTGATTATTCCGATTAATAGGACTTTGGCGAATATCAACGAAGTTGTTCACCCTGCGTCGAGCAAGTGTGGGCCCCTCTCTCTCGGTCATGTGGCAGGAGCCGCCGTTGGGCGATCAGAGAAATCGCAACCAAGCTTGGATCCTCGCCGCGGCAATTCTCGCCCTCGGCGCTCCGATTGCGCCGGCACAGGAATCAGAGCCCCCGGCCACGATCCCACCGGCTCCGACCCAGCTTGAGGACCGCCTCCATCAGATGGAGGCGCAGAACCGTAAGCTCGCCGAGCAGCTCGAGAAGACAGAACGCCGTCATGACGAACAAATGCAGCGGCTCCTCCAGGAGATGACCCAACTCCGCAAGCAGGTGGGAGCGGGAGCGGGGTCGTCCAACGCCACCTCAAGTGGCGGCAGTTCGAGCGGCGGTGGCGCGGGCGACCGCGGGAGTGGCGCGGTCACGGCGCGGCCCGGCGATGGACCGAACCTCGGGGGCGCCCCGGGGACGCCCGGTGGTCGGCTCTCGCCCGTGCCCGGCTACGGGGTCTCGGGCGCAACAGCCGAGAAGAAGGTTCCGCTCAAGGCCAACTTTGGCCCCGGCTTCGAGCTGATGACCGAGGATAAGGAATTTCAGCTCCAGTTCCACCAAGAAACCCAGTTCGACGCCCGCTCGTTCGTCCCTCACGGCGACGATTATGCTCGCTCCGGCTTTGTTTTCCCCCGCGTACGCGCCTTCTTCAACGGCCGCCTGACCCAGCCGATCGAGTATTCCCTCTCGCTCAACCGCGGATTCAGCGGTCTCGACATCCTCGACGCTTACCTCAACTTCCGGTACGACGATCGAGCGCAAATCAAAGTCGGCCGGTTCATGACCCCGTTCAACTACGAGCAGTTTGCCATCCAGAATATGTGGCTGTTCGCCCCGGAGCGCTCGCTGTTCACATCCAACCTCGGCCTGAACCGCCAACTGGGGGTGCAACTTTGGGGCAACCTCTTCGACAATCGGGTGGATTATGCCGTCGGCGCCTTCGACGGGCCGCGGAACTCGTTTGAGGACTACAACGAATCCAAGGACGTCATCTCCTACTTGAACATCCGCCCGTTCGGAGACCAGGAGAAAGGCTCGCTCTTACGCGACCTCAACCTGGGCGGATCGTTTAGCTACGGGGAGCAGGACAACCCGATCGTGCCCCGTGCCTTCCGGACCGCGTCGAACGCTTCCAACGCCAGCACGGCCGACCTCTTCAGCCCACCGTTCCTCGTCTTGGGGGACAGTGTGCGCGAGCGCGGCCAGCGCACGTTCTGGTCGGCGCACGCGGCGTACTTCTACAAGCAATTCTCGTTCTTCACCGACTACAACGGCGGCATCCTTCGCTACGCTCTCAACAAGAAGGCGCCGGAGTCGGTCGACGTCCCCGTGAGCGGATACTCGGTTGCGATGGGATACTTCCTCACCGGCGAAACCCAGGAACGCCGGACGATCCTCGAGCCCAATCGACCGTTCAGTCTCCGCCGCGGTAAGCTCGGCCCGGGGGCCTGGGAGCTCATCTTCCGCTACAGTGACCTGGAGTTCGACCGCAGCGTGTTCAGCGGCGGATTGGCCGACCCCAAACTCTGGAGTCAGCGGGCCTGGAACACCAACTTCGGCGTTAACTGGTATTTGAACCGCTACGTGAAGGTATATTTCGACTGGCAACATACCGAGTTCGGCAACCCGGTGATCTACCGCCAACCCAACATCAAGCAGCTCACCAATGAGCTCTTCTGGATCCGCATGCAGCTCTACTTCTAAATCTCAGAATATGCGTTGTCGGAAACAACAATAAAACGAGTCACCCTGTTTGTTCAGAAATGGCTCCAGGCTCCGCTCACGAACTTTCCCTCAAACATGGTTGCCGAGACGGGCAAATCGGATTCAAGCATAAGCTGGTGAGGATCGGAATCCTCACGGTCGGGCAGGTCGATCACGGCGATGTCGGCGGATTTGCCGGGCTTGAGGCTGCCTGTCGTCGTCTCGGCACGGAGCGCCCAGGCTCCGAAGAGGGTCCCCATGGTCAGCAGGAGCGGTCCGTTGAGCGAATCGTCGCGGCGATGCAGAAAACGCATCTCGTCGAGCACGCTCAGACTCGGGCTTGAGGCCAGGCTGTCCGTCCCCAGGCAGACCACCACTCCGCGTTCGAGCATCGCCCGATAGGGATGCGGGGAATGGCCGAAGCGGGCATGGGTTCGCGGACAAAAGGCGATCGCCACCCGATGGTTGTTCGGCGCCGCCTCGGGTCGGAATTGCCAGAACTCGGTCGGTTCGAGATAGGTCCCGTGCGCGATCAGCCAGTCGGCGTTGCGGAGTTCACCCCGGCGCACGTAGTCGGCGGGCCGCGGGCTGATTGGCTCCCACTCGTCGTCCCACGCCCCTAACGTCTCGAGGAACGTCCGGAGCGCCCCGCTGCCGCGCTCCAGCAGCTCGAGCTCCTCAGGCATCTCGGCGAGGTGCGTCGAGAGCGGAAGTCGGCTCGCCGCCGCCTTGTGATAGAGCCAGCCCGCGGTCGAGTAGGGCGCGTGCGGACTCAGACCCGGGCGGGCGTTCGCGATCACCTGCGCTTCGGGACGAATCGAGCCGATCCAATCCCAGGCCTCGGCGCTGGTCTGAAGCCCACGGCCCCGCTTCAGCCCAATCAATTCGGCGAACACGACGGCCCGCATCGGGGCCTCGGCCACTTGGTCCCAGCTCAGGCCGGCCGTCGTTGTATCGGCCAGCGACGTGGTTCCCGCTCGAATGCTTTCCTGCAAGTTACGGCCGACCGCCTGTTCGAGTTCGCCCGGCAAACCGCTCTTCCTCTGCTCCACCACGCGATGCAACCAGTTTACTTCGTCCTCAACCTCAATCTCGACGGCCTGCTCCGCAACGCGGTGCTGGCCCTCCAGCGCGGAGAGTTCGAGGTGAGTGTGGGCGTTGACGAAGCCCGGAACGATCGCGACGTTCCCCAAGTCCAGGTCGGCGACTCGTTCCCGCGCGGATCCGACCCAGGCAATCCGGCCATCCTGGATCGTGAGACATCCGCTGGCGATCGGCGCCCCTTCGACCGGAAACACGTAACGAGCCGACAATGTCAACGAAGACGATTTCATTCGTGAACCTGGATGACGGAAGGAAGGAATCGAAGCCTGTCCGCACTCAGTTCAAGGAATGCAACGCTTCGAGCGAACCAGACTCACTCGAAGGCGGCTTCAGCTTGCCCTCACCACTGGCTCGACTCAAGAGGGCGATCAAGTAGACCGAGGCAATACCACCCGCAACGACAATCCCGTAGTGGAAGAGCCCTTGCTTGGGGTCGCGGTAGAACCAGTTCGCGACTCGCTGCGTGGAAGGATCGCTGATCCAGGAACCGAGCAGGACCGCCATTCCATTGTTGAGCATATGAAACACAATTCCAGGAACAATGCTCCCACTGCGAACCGCGAGCAGACCGAGGACAAGCCCCAGCAGCGTCGCGTTGAAGAGCTGCTGGAAGAGGCTGAGCAGAACGTGAAGAAATCCGAATAACAAGGCCTGAAGCAAGATCGCCGAACGGGCGCTGTACCTGGACTCGAGTCCAGTCAGAATGTACCCACGAAAGGCGAACTCCTCGCAGATCGCCGGGATCACCGCAAAGAGCAAGAGCGCCACTCCCAGGCTCGGCACATTGGTCATCATCTGATCGAGGGCCGCCTTGATCAAGGGTGAGACCGGGAACAGTTGCTCGACTCGCGGTCGCAGCTCATTGACCAATGGGTTGAGCGAGAACGCGAGGCCGATCGCCAGCAGGAGATAACGCGTCTTGGGCCAAAAGAGGCGGAGCGTCCGGCGCGGTGAGGACGTCAGCACAAATGCCATCGCCAGCGGAGGTGTCAGGATGAACGCCACCTGACCGGCCGCCATGATTGTCGTCGAGCTGCCCAGTCCTCGCGCCGTGAGATACTGAATCAGGAACCAGGCCGAGGTCAACATGAGGACGAAGCAGAGGAGTGCCTCGCCCCCGTTGGGGGTCGGCTCCTTGTCCCGGAGCAAGTGGCGAAGCCAACTCTTGAGCTCGAACCGCTCGGCCTCACGGAACAAGACATCCTCACGCTGAAACTGGTCGATCGCCCAGCGGAGGGCAATGGCGCCATAGACGATCGTCGGAACCAGGACTGGCAAGAAATACCGCCAGGCGTTGGCATAGTCGCCGAGGATCAATGCACGCAGGAGCAGGGAAACACCGGTCACCGGCACCAGGCTATAGAACAGGTTGAGTTCGATCCCGGGCGCGAGCGTCAGGAAGATCAAGGGGAGGCAGACCAGGTAGAGAGGCGTCATATAATACTGCCCCTCCTTCATGCTCTTGGCCAGGACCGCCAGCGACAGGCAGATCGCGCTGAAGAAGACGGACAGGGGGATCAGCAGCAGGAGCATCCAAAACGCGGCGGTGAACGTCGGCGGGGCAATTACGGACGAGAGCCGGCGATGGCCACCTCCCGCGATCCCGCTCACCTGGTTGGCCAGTTGGATGCCCGTTAACCCCATGCTGACCAGGTTCAAGAGCGCGGTCATCATGCTCGCCAGAACGACCGTGAAAAACTTTCCCATCACGATCTCAGCGCGCGAGGCGGGGCTGATCAGGAGCGTCTCCATCGTGCCCCGTTCCTTCTCGCCGGCGCAGAGGTCGATCGCCGGATAGAACGCCCCGGTCAGCGACATCATCACCAATAAGAAGGGGAAAAGGCGTGACCAGACGCTCCCTCCGACTTCCGACTCGCTCGCGATGTCGACCGACTTGACCGCGATCGGCTCGGTATAGCTCGCCGGCTTCTGGTCGCGCTCGAGCCGGGCCGACACGATCTTTTTCTTCCAGCGCGAGAGGACCTCCTTGACCCGCAAATTCGTGATCTGGCTCGGTTCGTCCGTGCTGTCGTAGAGGATCGGGGTTTCCACCGACTCCGAGCTCGCCGCCTCCTCGAGGCGCTTCATGAAATCAGGAGGGATCACGACCACCGCTTCGGCCACGCGATTGCGGATCGCCTGCTCCCGAACCGACGCATCGAGCCAGGGGGGCTTGGCCGGTTCGGCCCGGACGCGAAGCTTGCTGGCCTCATCGGGCGAGTCGAAGAGGGAAACGTCGAACCCGTTCTTCTCGGCGTTCAGGAGGGGAACGACCGTCGGCAGGAACTCCGAGCCGATCACGAGCGCCGTCCGCGGTTTCTGCTCGAAGGCCGCCGAGAACTGGACGACCCCAATCCCGAGCATCGGGTAAAGCAGGATCGGCAGAACGAAGATCATGAACAGGGTGCGCCGGTCACGCACCTGGTCGCGGACCTCGCGGCGAAAGATCACGAACACAATCGACCAGCGCATGGGGCTTAAATCTCGTTGAGAACCGGATTGCGACGGTCGACGCCCACTCGGGCTCCCGCGTCGAATTCACTCATCCCAGGACGTCGATGTGTTCACGATCGGTTCGTGCTCGGCACTCTTGGCATTCTCAACGAGGAAGAAGAAAAGTTCCTCGAGGTCCGGCTGCCCGTACCGGGTGAGCAGCTCGTGCGGCTCGCCTTCGGCTTGCACCCTGCCTTTGTGGATAATCGCCACTCGTGAACAAAGCTTTTCGACCTCGTGCATCGAATGCGTCGAGAAGACGATCGTCTTGCCCTGGTCGCGCAGTTCCGCAATCTTTTGGAGGACGGCACGGGCCACCAGGACGTCGAGACCCGAGGTTGGCTCATCGAAGATCAGGACCGGCGGATCATGGACAATCGTCCGCGCAATCGAGACCTTCTGCCGCATCCCGGTCGACATCTTCGACCCCAGAATGTCGCGAAAGTCGTTCATCTGGAGCCAGTCGAAGATCGTCTCCATGCGGTCGCGGAGCCGAGCGGAAGTCAAGCCGTAGAGCCTGCCGAAGTATTCGACCAGTTCCCATGCCGACATCCGGTCGTAGATCCCGGTGCTCGCCGACATGTACCCGATATTCTGCCGGACCGCCTCGGGGTTGGCCGTCACGTCGTAACCGGCCACCACCGCGCTCCCGCCCGTCGGCTTGAGCACGGTGCTCAGGATCCGCAGCGTGGTCGTCTTGCCGGCACCATTGGGGCCGAGCAAGCCGAAGATGGCTCCGGGATGGCACTCGAAGCTCACGCCGCCAACGGCCGAAACCCAGCCTCGCTGATAGTCGAGGAAGGATTTCGAGAGATTCTCGACCTTGATCACGCGAACACTCGACAAATGAAGAGGCGATGGCGAATGACTCTCGCCCAGAACGAACGGAGAGGGAACGGCCCGATCCCGCGTTGCCGGATTCCATCATCAACCGCCAGCGACGAGCACGCAAGCCCCCGGCTCGAACTCCCGCTCCGTTCTTCCACGGTCGCTCAAAGAACGGTCAGGAGCGCCGGCTCCGCCCGCTCTTCGGTATCGATATATTCGTAGAACACGTTCCGTTGCCGGGGGACGTAGCCCGACTCGCGAATCGCACGCTTGATTTCGTCGAGGGAGAGATAATAGACCGTCCCCGCCGAGGCGACGACGTTCTCCTCGATCATCAAGCTGCCCATATCGTTGGCGCCGAAGTAGAGGGCGAGCTGGCCGATTTTCGGCCCTTGGGTCACCCACGACGACTGAATGTTGGGGACGTTGTCGAGGTAGAGCCGCGAGACGGCCTGGGTCCGCAAGTACTCGAACGCCCCTGAGGCGGGAACGTCGGCCATGTCGGTATGCTCGGGCTGGAACGTCCACGAGATGAACGCCGTGAGCCCGCCGGTCTCATCCTGCAACTGGCGGACGCGTTCGAGATGCTCGATCCGTTCCTCGAGGGTCTCGATATGCCCGAACATCATCGTGGCCGTCGAGCGGCCGCCGAGCTCATGCCAGACCCGATGCACGTTGAGCCAGTCGTCAGTCATGACCTTGCCTCGGGTCATCGCCTTGCGGACCCGATCGACGAGGATCTCGCCGCCTCCCCCCGGAAGACTCCCCAGACCGGCCTTTTTGAGCCGTTCGAGCACCGTCCGCAGCGGGAGTTTCGCCACCTTGGTGAAGTGATGGATCTCGGGTGGGCTGAACCCGTGGATGTTGACCTGCGGGAAGTTGGCTTTGATCTCGGCGAGGAGGTCTTCGTACCACTCGATGCTGAGATGCGGGTGGAGCCCCCCTTGCATCAAGATCTGATCGCCCCCGAGCGCGACGGTCTCACGGATCTTCTCGAGCAAGACGGGCCGATCGAGCACGTACGCTTCGGTATCGCCAACCTTACGGTAGAACGCACAGAAGTCGCAAACCGCCGTACAAACGTTGGTGTAATTGATATTTCGATCGATGTTGTACGTACGGAACGGCTCGGGATGGAGCCTCTTGCAGACAGCGTCGGCGGCGCGGCCCAGGGCGAGTAGGTCGGCCGAGCGGAGCAGCGTGACGCCATCTTCGAACGTCAGGCGGCCTCCCTCAACCACGTGCTGCAAGATCGCTGGGACGGTGGAAGACAAGATCAGCTCCTCGGGGAATCAGGCCCAACTGCGCCGCCATCTGGGCGAATCGACGGAGCCCGGCAAGCTCCGGCTCACCCAGGTCATAGGAGAGCACGCGGGTGAGGTAATCGTAACAGGTTGCGAAGTCGAGGCCGAGCCTCGGGCCATGTTCAGACGCCAGTTCACTTGCGTGCGCCAGACCTGCCGTCCGACACCGCGCGAGGATTTCCGGCAAGTCGCCCAGGTCGACACCTGCCCGAGCGACCCAAAGCGCGAACACAAACGGCAGACCGGTCATCGTGTTCCAGGCCTCGGCCAGGTCGACGACCGCATGAAAGGGGGCATCCGGGACGGTCATCGCCCGGTCGCCGATCACGAGCACGGCATCGGCGGTACTCTCCAGCACCGGCACGCCCATCGGCAGAGACTCGATGCGGCCGGGCCGAACCCCGTGCGCGGCATCGAGCCAGACTCGGGTCAAAGCCTGGCTCGTGCGCGAGCCGGCATCGAGTGCAAGCCGCTCGATTTGGCCAAACGGAACCCGGCTAAAGAGCTTGACGCTTCGAACCGGCCCCCGCGCGGCGATCGCGAACCCGGGGACCACCTCGTAACCCAGTCCGGCGCCCGCGCCTCGGAAGTATTCGACCGACGGAATCAAGGCGAGATCCAGCTCCCCCAGCCGCAGACGTTCCGCCAGACGGCTCGGCAGGTCCAACTCGACCTGAACCTTGGGCGACGCTTCATCCAACCGATAGTAGAGAGGCTTCGCGTTGAGATAGCTCACCACCCCGACGCGCACCGGAGCTGACATTGCACTCCCCTCCTACCCACCAGAACCGCAGTTCCCTCGCGGCCCTTAACATCCCTCGGTCGGATTTTCAGAAGCTATTGAAATTATAGACAGAGGCAAGCCCATCGCAACCCCGATTGTCGGGTCGACCGAGTCGGCAAGGAGCGGAGCCTCGATTCAAAAATCCGTTCGCGAGAATGTCCTGTTTCGATCTTGGGAGGCGGGGAAGTTTCAACCGCGACGAGAGTGCCGCTTTTCGGCCCACTCGACCAAGCTCAGCCGAAGAGAATTTCATTCGCTGGAATCGGAACTCAAACCGAAAATTGGTGGTCGATCTGGAAAAGGAAGGATGGAAACCGACCCTGCGCCAGGTGTCTCCTGACAAAGGACCTGCGCAGAAATAACCGCAAAGCTTCGCCGAACCCGTTTCCCCCTGCTTCGGCGCGATCGTCCGTGGCGTCATCATTGGTCCAACAATTCCCATAGGGTGGGCACGACCCACCATCCTAACATCCAATTTTGGCAAGGAGATCGGGATGGTGGGCCGTGCCCACCCTATGGGTCGATCCACTCTAAATTTGTGGGTGGCGCATGCTTGCTATTTCTACAGCATCACTTAACTGGGCACTTCCGGATGGTTCTCCAGCCACGTCTTTCGGTGCGATTGATGGGCCGCCTTGTTCCGCTCCACATGGTACTTGATCAGTTCCGCCGCCTCTTCCTCGTTCAGCGTAGGCCGCGGCAGACTCGCCTCGAGCATCAGGATCGCCATGTCCAAGGTCAACGTCGGCTCCGACTCTCGCTGCTCCTGGCGAGTCAACGTCACGTACAAGTGCGCCAACGCCACCAGGCTCATGTGGTGATGCCAACTCGTCCACGCCCGCGCCTCGTAGTCCGCCATCCCCAGATGGGTCTTGGCATCCTGAAACGTTTCTTCCACCCGCCACCGGCAGCCAGCCACCTCCGCCAGCGCCTCCAGTCGGGTCTCTTCCGAGGCGTTGGAGACCCAGTAACGCGTCGTCGGCTTTGGCCCCAGCGATTGCTGGATCATCGCCCAGATCGGCGGCCCCGCTTTGCGATCGCGAACCGCCCAAACGCGAATCCGCGCGAACTTGAACGCCAGCGGTCCCTTGCTTCCTTCGCGCAACGTGAGGATCTTCCAGGCCTCCGGCGGCAGGCTTTTCGCCAGGTCATCCAATCGCTGAATGAATTCATGTTCAATCGACTTAGAGGGACGGCGGCCAGCCGCACCAGGCCCCTGACATCGCTCCGGGGCCTCAATCCACACGCGAGTGAAGCCCGGCACCTCCACGACGTAGCGTTGCTTTCGTCCCTCCAACGCCTCCAGAAAGGCTTGGTTGCGGCCATAGAGGTCGTCGGCCGTGATCCAGTTCAACGGCACCGTGCAGCGTGCGATCAGTGTCGCGGCCAACTGAGGTTTGGTCGCGAATTTCACCGTGGTTGGGATGCGGGCCTTACTGCGCCGTGCTTGAAGTTGTTGCTCCCTCGCCAGCCGCTGTTCGGGGTCAGCTTCGGGGGAGGTTGCGGCCGGTTGGGCTTCGACTTGGGGGCCCGCTTCGGTTGAGGCCGCTCCACCTCAAACCATTCCTGGGGCAGGTACAGTTGGTGGTCCAGCAAGGCCGATCCGGCCGGGGTCACGCCGACCAGAAAGACCCCCACCTGGCAGTTCTCGACTTTGCCCATCCGGCCGCAGTGCTGGCGAGCGACACCCACACTGTGTTCACCGTGTTTGACGAAGCCGGATTCATCAATCACGCCCACGCTGCCCACCGACCATTGGGACGTCGAGGGCACCAACCGCTCGACGAAGACGGCTTGGATCTCGCGTTGCACCTCAGACTGCGACCAAGGGGAGTCAGTAAGGAAACCTTGCATGGCAAGGACCTTGGCTTGGGACTTGGGCTCTCCAGCCAGGTGGGCCCCATCGAGCGCCATTCGCTCGACACTCTTGCGTCCTCGATTCTGGATGAGCCCGCAAATGTAGATCCGAGAGTGGTTACGAGGCTCCGCACGGCCAAAGAGTGGTGCGAATCGCCCATGGAGGTGAACTAAGTTTCGAGCCGCGGCGCGCAGTTCTTCCGTGGTCATGACCATAACTCCGAAAAGCGGTCAGATCCCACGAGCAGGCCCGTTCGTTACCTCACCCTCTATTATTGCGTCGACCAAACACAAAGGTGAAGATCGAAGTGATGCTGTAGAACTATTGACGTGCCGAGTACATTGTTTCAGCCAGGTCAACGAGTTGTGGCCGCCGTAAATACCCACGAATTTAGAGTGGATCGACCACTATGGGAAGAATCCGATCCTGACCGCCGATCAATTGCAAATCATTGATGATTTCATAACGGGTTCGGCAATGCTTTACAAATAACCTGTCAAAATTACTTCTACTGTCGCGGATAAGCGATAATTGAAGCAGGGCAATTGGCTTCGCCGAAAGGAATTTGGGGGCGTTAATCCCCGGCGGGATCTCCCCCTCGACCGTAGCGTGGGTCCCCGGCCCTTCAGAGCAAACCCCACCCTGCCGTAGCGGGCCGGACCCGTTGCTCACTGGCGTTAGGCGTACAACAGCCGGCCTCGCGGCTCCGGCACCGAACGGCCGAGCTCGCGCGCTGTCTCAATCCACTCCTGGATGACGAGTTCGACGTTCGCCAGCGCCTCCCGATACGTCGCCCCATCGGCCGCGCAGCCCGGTAACTCCGGAACTTCGGCGATGAATGCCTGGTCGCGCTGGCTCCAATACAGGATGATCTCGTAGCGGATATCACTGTCCATCATTGCCCTCCGGAGTTGGCCTGCCCCCATCATCGCCGGGTGAATTCCCATCGAAGGGCAATTCCACCTCCGGCTCGCCCGCCAAGCCATTGGAGACGATGACCCCACGGACTTGCTTGACCTGGTATGCCTTCGCCTGACTGCCACGGGGTTGGAGGTTGAGGATCTCCGCCACTCCGTCGCGGGTGAATGTGTGATGGTCGCCACGGACGCGCTCAGCGAAGCCCAAGTGGGCGAGCAAGGCGCGGAGGTCATCAAACCGGATGTTCGCGTCCGAGTTGCCGCGAAGAATACCATCCAAGGTTTTCGAGACTTTTCTCACCGAAGCACGCCCCTGGCCCTCGCTCCCGCGACACGCCTTACGAACCAGTTGAGCAGGCTCGACCAATGAGCACAATATCTGACCGACAAGGCAACACCCCGTCAGGCAGGGCCCTGTGGCGTTGAGTCAAACGTCCTGACCGGCTTCGATGACTTTGTCGAAGACCGCACACAGCCACGACTGGCCCTCACCCCACTTCTCATCGTATGCCTTCAGGTACGCTCGGAGCCACTCGACATCACACCTTTCCCAATTGTTGAGTAACACAGGGATGTTGTGGATCGCGTCCATCAGGTCCGCGATCTGCTCGGGAGATGCCGACCGCCCCCAGCAGTGCTGCCGAGTGCCAAGAACTGCCTCCCGAATCGTCTCCAAACAGGCCGAAAGATACGGTTCCGGTGCCAATACCAAGATGGGCCCTCCGCCGCATCACTTGCCAATTCGTTTAAAATTCCATCCGTTGAAACGCTTTGATCCCAATCCTGAGTGGCAGGAAGGTCCCGACCGCGCCGATCACCAGGCTCGTGACGACGGCGATGGTCATCCAGAACCGGAACCGCTCCTCCGTGAGGACGAACGTGCGGAATTCACTGGCGTCCTGACCGGCGAAGTAGAGGTGGCAGGGCAAGGCCAAGGCGGTCACGATCGCGGAGATGAAGACGAGGCTGACGAGCAGGTTCAAGGTCCCACCGAAACCGGCGGCGATCTTGGAGGGATCGGTTTCTTTGAGGTTGGGCAACCGCGCACCCAGGCCGACGCTGATCCCGGAGAGTCCCAGGCAGAGCACCGCGACCATCCCCATGTGGAGCGCGATCATGGCCATGTTCATCCGGAGCATCAGGTCGCTCAGAACGACCAGCACTTCGGTGGCCACCAGCGAGATCCCCGAGGCGAACGCGAATTTCCCCCAGAGGATGGCCTCTCGCTTCAGAGGGAGCAGGCCCAGGACCCAGAAGTTTCGACCTTCGAGCGAAAGCAGGGGGAAAATGAACCGGCTCGTGAACGTTGAGAGGATCAGGGCGGTCACGGCGAGGTTCAGGAAACTGACGAGGTTGCGCCAGTACGGGCTCTGGACGTCGTAGCTGAGCCGGCGGATGTTCAGGAAGTAGAACGCCAGGAGACCGAAAAAGATCAGGAATTGCGACCACTGGGCAGGGTCGCGGCGAAAGGTCCGCAAATCCTTCAGAATCAGGAGCCGGACCGGCCGGGGGATGAAGAAGAAGAGGCGGTGGAAGCTCGCGTCGATCCAGTAGAGGCCCGACCGCCGCCGCGACGACCGCTCGCCCTGGACCCGGCTGTAGCCCTGGCGGTAGAGGTCACGAGCAACCACGGTCGCCACCAGGTAGCACAGGCCCGCGTGCGCCGTGAGCACCATCAGGTAAAAGAGACCGTCCGACCAATTCCCCCGCGCCGCGGCCAGCAACCCGGCCGACATCCAACGACTGGGCAAAAGCGGGTTTTGGCTAAACGCCAACCGCCCGAGCAGTCCGCCCAGCCAGTCGGTCGAAAGCGCCGAGCCGGGAGTGGTCATCACCTGGGAGACCACGAAGGCCGCCGCGATCAAGATCACGACCCCACTCAGAATCAGTACGGTCTTCTGCCTCCTCGGAAAGTAGTTCGCGACCAAGATGGCCGCCACCGCCCCCAAACTCCCCGGGATCATGACGAACGCCAAGAGATAGACCAGGAACACCGCGTAGAACGACCACTTGGCAATGACCGTGATCCCGAACGCCACCATCATCGGGCTGACCAGCAGGAGAAAACCCCAGCTCGAGAAGACGATTGCCTCAACAAACTTGTAGACGAAGATCCGGTCGGTCGATGCGGGCGTCGTCAACAGAAAGGCGGCCTCACGCGACTGAAACAGGCCCGCGTAAACGATGAGCCCCGTTGAGACGAAAAGCATAATCAAGAGCGAGAGAAAGAACATGCTGAAGAGATATTCAACAATCGTATTCTTTAAGTCTACGTACATTCCAATGAACATGAACCCTTCGAAAAAGATGCCGAACAAGACGGTCCAGAACACTGCGCTACAGGCAAGAATCATCAGGCAACGAAGCAGGGAACCGGAGAGGAGCGAGCGAACCGTGTTCTTGATGAGCCGACCGCGGTGACAGTGAAACGCGCGGGCGACCTGCCCGGCTGTCGGCAGGCTGACCGCCACCTCGCTCGATCCTCTCATAGAATAGCCTCTCCGTTCGGGACCATCACGCGACCGTTCGCGAGTGGACGGTTCCCTCCGGTCAGGTTCAGGAACAGGTCTTCAAGAGGAGCGTGCGACTGGAGTTGTTCGCGCAGTTCAGCCAGGGTTCCTCGGGCGAGCATCCGGCCATGGTTGACGATCCCGATCGTGTCGGCCAGCTCCTCGGCGATGGAGAGGAGGTGAGTGGACATCAGCACGGCAACGCCCGAGCGGGCCTGGGCAATGAACAGGTCTTTGACGATCCGGGCACTGCGCGGGTCGAGACCCACCAGCGGTTCATCCACGATCAAGACCTTGGGGTTATGAACCAGGGCCGACGCGAATACGACGCGCTGTTTCATTCCTTGCGAGTAGTTCTCGCAGAGCTCGTCCACGAAGTCACTCATCTCGAACGTCTCGATCAGCTCGGCGAGCCTGGCGTCGGCCTGCCTGCGCTCGAGGCCGTACATCTCGAC
This sequence comes from Singulisphaera sp. GP187, assembly GCF_900129635.1. Classification (GTDB taxonomy): domain Bacteria; phylum Planctomycetota; class Planctomycetia; order Isosphaerales; family Isosphaeraceae; genus Singulisphaera. Next base: position 2,548,849 of record NZ_FSRB01000001.1, read on the forward strand.
CACGAAGCGAAGGAATTCCCGTCCGGTCAGCTTTTCGTAGAGGTAGGGCTGGTCGGGCACGTAGGCGAGGAGTTGGCGGGCCTCCTGGCTGGCCGCGAGATAGCCGCCGATCTGCACCGTTCCCGAGGTCGGCGCCAGCAGGCCGCAGACCATCTTGATCGTGGTCGTCTTGCCGGCTCCGTTCGGACCGAGGAATGCGAACAATTCGCCCGCGCGGACGGTGAGGTCGAGTTGATCCACGGCCTTCTTCGGCCCGAACGTCTTCGTCACGCCGCGGAGTTCGATCATCGTCCTGGAACCTCAAGGCCTGGGGGGGTCCGGCGACCTGGGATTCGCTCCAGGACCAGTTTAACGAGCGGGAACGGGACCTCCTGGCGAACCACCAGGCCATCGGTGCGAACCCAGGTTCGGGAGGACAGCGGCGTCATGTGATGGACGACCTCGAAAACGGTCACCGGGCTATTGTCCCAGTGGATCACACAGCGTCGCGACACATCCACCCCGACCGTTTCGATCCTGCCCGTGAACGGACTGACCATCTGCGTTTCCCATTTCTGGCCGACTTGCAGCCCCGGAAGCCGATCGAACGGCCCGAGTGCGTTCTGGACCAGGCTGCGCGGCTCATAATCGAGGGTACGGGTCTGATTGAAAATGGGGAGTTGGCCTCGACTGACCACCTTAAGGGTCCGCTTGTGGCGGGTTCCGGAGATGGTGAGCATGTCTTCCGAATCCACGGCCGATCGCACCGAAGCCGTGAAGGATTGAAGGTTGCCGGAGGGGTCGATCTGATAATGACTCACCACGTCGAGCCGGGTGTCGGAATCGTTGGAGAGAGGCGTTCCCCTCAGGAGCCCTCCGGCGTTGAACGACACGGTGCTCGACATTTCAAACCCGCCGTCAGGATTCCGGCTCGACGAAGTCGCGGCCGTCCCGACGATCCGCCGGGTCTCGGGGGAGAGCGGATTGTCGATCACTTCGACCGACCAACTGGACGGCTCGGCAGCCTCCTCGGCACTGGCGATCGTCCGGAGATCGGGGGGCCTGACGAAGCCCAGCTCGGGCAGGACGTCGCGCCGGATCAGGCTCGACGCACCGACGACCCAGAAGAGTAGAATTGCAATACAGACCAGTCGAGGGGGCATGATCGGGACGCTCCGTCCTGGACTTCTCAACTCAACTATATTGCAGGGAACAGGCGACGAATAGTGCCCAGATTCGAGAGCCCGAGTTAAAGGACCAGAGCCTGGAACTCCGATGCCTTTTTTCACAAATTCGAGGCCCGGAGGTTGACGACAGTTCGGGTTGACTCGAAGAATGACCCGGCGTATCCTGCGCGGCCGATACCTCCTCTTGCTCCTGCCTCATTGAGGATCAGGCGTCTCGTCGCACCGATCGATCGACCGCACAACTTCGCTCCCAACTTGTTCGTTCGACCCCTTCCCCCCTTCTTATTTTCTTAGGAAGTTAGGTCGCGTCATGCGAAAGCCGGGAAAGCGAGCGCTCACCATCGGCCTCCTGCTGGTTGCGGCCCTGATCGCCGTACCGGGAGCGATCTGGATCTCTTTGACCCATCAGCCTCACTTTTATCGCGCCATGGTTCAGGTCCCGCGCGAGCGACAGGAAGCCGAGGCGCGGCGGTTCGTGACCCAGAGCCTTCAACTCCGCAATGACATCATCAACGAACCGACCTGGGAGGCGATCTTCACCGACCAGGAGGTGAACGCCTGGCTGGCGAAGGACTTGGTGACGGAGTTCGCCGATCAACTTCCACCCGAGGTCCACGAGCCTCGGATCGTGTTCGGGCTCGACCGGATTACCCTTGCCTTCGAGCTCGACCAGGGGCCGGTCCGGTCCGTCATCTGGGTGGTGGCGCGACCGCGGATCACTGAGCCCAACGTGCTCGAATTGACGTTCGAGAAGATCCGGGCGGGGGTCTTGCCGGTCCCCTCTGAACAGGTGATCGATCGAATCGTTAATCATGCCCGCGCCCAAGGCCTGGACGTCCGCCGGGAAGTGGTCGATGACCTCCCGGTGGTCATCGTCCGCTACAAGCCGCACTCCGAACGCGAGGACGTCCTCCTGGAGCAAGTTCAGATCCGCGAAGGCGAGATCCGGCTCGCGGGGCGCTCGAATCGCGCCAAGGGGGAGGTCGACGCGCCAATCCTGCCCACCCGCAAAGTCCTTCAGTCGAGGTTCCCGAGGCGGAAGAACCAGGAGAAGGGCTCAGGGGCGAACCCGCTTTCGATTCTGAACAAGACCGCCTCTCCTTCGACCTGATCATCTCCATCTAGCCGAAACTGAACCCGATCGGGCGTCCAGAGCGTCGACTGGTACGATCCTGAAGCACAACGGCGAACCGAGCCACGCCCTCCGGAAATGACGCCCTCATACTCAAGATAGTGCAAACGATGATCGGCCAGCGCCCGCGCGGGCAGATTGCGGCCCGGGACAATCGCCTCGTCGACGGCCCAGGTCCGTAAGACACCGTCGCGCTCGAGCATCAGGTCCCAATGGACCCCGTTCCAGTGGTGCTCCAGGATTACGAATCGCCCCATCGCCATTCCCCCGGGTCCCCTTCGTACGGATTCTCTTCTGAGTTGCGTTCACGCTTCGCGGTTCCCCGAAACTGAAAGGGAACCCCTCGAACTGTCGATCAACTGGAGAGGCGACCGAGGTCTGGTGAGGCGTGACAGATTGCGTTAACTTGGGAAGACACTCGGCAGAGCAGCCTCCCAACGATTCCGAGGAGTTGATCGACTCGGTCACGACCCTCGGCTCTGGACAAGCGACGCGCCATCCTTTTAATCAACGATCGTGCCTCCGCCAGGTAGGGGATGGAAGCCAGGCCATTCCCCTTAGACTTTGACGGCGGGGTAGGAAAGGAACGAATCGCGGTGACACCGAAAGAGGTCTTGGCGCAGATCCGACAGCGCGAGGTCACGACCGTCGACCTCCGCTTCATGGACTTCCCGGGGGTCTGGCAGCACTTCTCGATCCCTGCCGATTCCCTGACTGAGGAGACGTTCGAAGAAGGGATCGGCTTTGACGGATCGAGCGTGGTTGGCTGGAGAGCGATCAACGAGGCCGACCTCCTGGTCGTCCCTCAGCCCGAGACGGTCTTGATCGACCCGTTCACCGCGCAGCCGACCCTGACGATGGTCTGCAACATCCAGGATCCGATCACCCAGCAGGATTATACAAGAGACCCGCGCAACATCGCCCGCAAAGCGGTCAGCCACATGCGGAGCACCGGGCTGGCGGAAACCTGCCGGCTCGCCCCGGAGCTCGAGTTCTTCGTCTTCGATGACGTCCGCTTCGACCAACGCGGTCACGAGGCGTATTACCACGTCGACTCGGTGGAAGGAATCTGGAACCGCGGCCGCGCGGAGGGTCCGAACCTGGGGTATAAGCCGGGCTCGGGGCTCGGCTACTTCCCCTGCCCGCCCACCGACACGCTCGCCGATCTCCGGACCGAGATGGCCCAGCGAATGGCCGAGTGTGGGATTGCCACCTCCGCCCACTATCACGAGGTCGCCACCGGCGGCCAGTGCGAGATCGACCTGAATCCCAAGTCGCTCGTCGAGAGCGCCGATCAGGTGATGCTGGCCAAGTACATCATTCGCAACGTCGCGCGCCGCAACGGCAAGACCGCGACCTTCATGCCGAAGCCGCTCTACGGCGACAACGGGTCGGGGATGCACACGCATTTCTCGCTCTGGAAGGGGGAAACCCCGCTGCTCGCCGGCAACGGCTACGCCGGGCTCAGTGACCTGGGGATGTACGCCATCGGAGGACTCCTCAAGCATGCCGCGGCGCTCTCTGCGTTCGCGAACCCGACGACCAACAGCTACAAGCGGTTGGTCGAAGGCTTCGAAGCGCCGACCAAGCTCGCCTATAGCCGTCGCAACCGCGCGGCGGTCATCCGGATCCCGATCCACAGCCCCAGTCCCAAGAGCCGCCGCATCGAGTATCGCGGCCCCGATAGCGCGGCCAACCCCTACCTGCTCTTCTCGGCGATGCTGATGGCGGCACTCGACGGCATCCAAGGCAAGATGCGCCCCGGCGACCCCTTAGATAAAGACATTTACGACCTTCAACCCGAAGAGCTCGCCAATGTCCCGACTGTTCCCCGGTCGCTCGAGGAGTCGCTCGACGCCCTCCGCGCCGATCACGACTTCCTGCTCCGGGGTGACGTCTTCACTTCGGACGTGATCGACACCTGGATCTGGTACAAACAGACCCACGAGATCGATGCCCTCCGGGTCCGGCCGCACCCCTACGAGTTCACACTTTACTACGACGTCTAACGTCGTCGGATGGATGGACGGCTCGCTGGGGTCCGGCTTCGGACCCCAGCAAGCCCTCCCTGAGCGGGGCGACCCGAGGGGAGGTAGGACGTTCATCGCTTTAAAATTAAGCGGAAGGAACGGAGCTCTCGAGGCTGGCCTTGGGAGGCTCAGGTTGCTCGGTGCGAACCGCGAGTAACATGATCACAATTGCCCCGGCGACAAGCATATTGTCGGCGAAGTTGAAGATGGCGCAATCAAAGCCGACCGCATCAACATGAAAGTGCACGAAGTCGCGAACGTGTCCGAGCACCACGCGATCGTAGCAATTGCCCAGCGCCCCCGCCATGATCAGTCCGAGCGCGGCGGTGAGCCACCCATCGGCCGCGCCACCATAGACGAAAAGATAGTAGAGGATCGCCACGGCGGCGATCACCGACAGCCCCGCGAAGACGAGACTACTGTTGGGAAGGCTTCGACCAAATCCCCAGAGGGCACCGCGATTGAAGTTCGTGTGCAACTCGAGGATGTTCGGGATCAACGAAACGGGCCGAGACCCGGGAGGACCGACATGATTGAATACGATCGCCTTGGTCACCAGGTCGAACGCAGCGCCCCCGAGGGCGATCGACCAGAACAGGATCCAGCGGCTCCATCCGACTGACTCATTCATCCGCGACTCTCCAACTCGCGAGCGCACTGGATACAGTGCCGCGTGTAAGGTAGGGCTTGCAGCCGAGGCTTGGCGATCGGCTCTTCGCACTCCTGGCAGCGGCCGAACGTCCCTGCGTTGATCCGGTCGAGGGCGTCGTAAACCTGCTCCAGGGTCCCCTGCTCGTTCTCGATCAGGCCGAGCGTGAATTCCTGGTCGTAGTTCTCGGTGCCAACGTCCGCCATATGCAACGGCACGTTGGAGAGATTGCCCGACGAGTCGGGCTGATCGCGCCTCAGGGCTTCGTCGGTCATCTGGTCCAGATCACCGCGCAGCCTAGTCCGCAGGTCGACCAAAACCTGCCGGAATGACTCGACTTCATCGCTCTTTAGAACGCTGGCCATGAATCCCCCACCTTAGCGGCGACTGGGTGGCGCGGAAAGGACGGGCATGCTAGGCCTCTCGTCCGTTCCTGTCAATCCGAACGAATCTCGGGGCGAAGTTCCCCGCGTGCTAACCTGGTCCATCCCAAACGGATGAATACTTCCAGCCTACAGCGCCCGAGCCAGGGAAATCCACCCCGAAAAAACCTGATCTTGCCCCGGCGATCGCCCAAAGCCGCGCGTCCGTCCCGCGACTTTGGCCGGATCCGGGATCGATCTAGTCATCATCGCGGCGCGCAGTGTAGTGTTACTTCTCGGCGGCCTTCGTCGCGCCATTGGCGAGGGTCATGAGACCTTGATGCGAGAGACGAACGCGATGTCCACGATCCGTCCGAAAACGATCTTCATCACGGGAGCCACCGGCCTCGTCGGCAGCCACGTGGTCGAAGAAGCCATCCGCAGAGGCCACAAGGTCCGCGCGCTCGTCCGGGCGTCAAGCGATACACGCTGGCTCGATCAGTGGGGCGTCGAGAAAGTCCTCGGCGACCTCGCCGACCCCGACGCCCTGCGGCGCGGGGCCGACGGCGCCAACTGGATCTTCAACTGCGCCGCCAAGGTGGGCGATTGGGGAACCCTTGAGGAATTCCGCAGTCTGAACGTCGACGCGTTCCGACACTTGCTCGACGCGGCCGTGGCCTCGAAAGTCGAACGGTTCGTCCACGTGAGCTCGCTCGGAGTCTACGAAGGCCGCGACCACTACGGGACCGACGAGACCGTCCCCCCCGCTGCCGAGTCGCTCGATGCCTACACGCGATCGAAGGTGGAGGCCGAGGAACTCGCCCTGAGTTATGCGCGGAACCAGGGCCTGCCGCTGAGCGTGGTGCGGCCCGGGTTCATCTACGGCCCCCGCGACCGGACGGTCCTCCCCAAACTGATCAAAGCCTTGCGAGGGGGGCGGTTCGCCTACTTCGGCTCGGGCAACCAGGCGCTTAATTGCATCTATGTCAAGAATCTCGTCCAGGGGATCTTTCTCGCCGCCGAGGTTCCCCAAGCGGTTGGAGAAGTCTTCAACCTCACCGATGGGGCACGCGTGAGCAAACGCCAGTTCGTCGGCAAAGTCGCCGAGTTGGCTGGCTTGCGGGCCCCGCGCAAGCGAATTCCACTCTGGCTCGCCTGGACCTTGGCCGTCTTGATGGAGCGGCGCGCCAAGCGGCGCAAATCCACGGAACCCCCGCTGGTCAATAAGGCACGCTACAAATTCCTGGGCCTGAACCTCGACTACTCGACCGCCAAGGCCCAGCGGATCCTCGGCTACAAGCCCGCCTTCACCACCGAACAAGGACTCGTCGAGGCCATGGCCGACCTGGCCCCCACCTCGGCCTAACCCTCGACGACTGTTCCTACTCGCACGGATTCCCCCTAATCTCTTGAACCGAGCCCGAAGGGTTCGCCATCGCCCCCGTTCCGCCCGGCATGACGGAATCGAAAAAAAAAAAGAGAAGGAAGAAGCAGCCCATGAACGCCATCCAAGGCAAGCGAGTCGCCGTCCTCGTCGAGAAGTTTTACGAGGACCTGGAACTCTGGTATCCGGTTTATCGGCTCCGTGAGGCAGGTTGCAACGTCAAGCTCGTCGGCCCTAAGGCCGGCGAGACCTACGCATCGAAGCATGGTTACCCCGCCAAGGCCGACGTCGCCGCCAGCGACGTTAAGGCCAGCGACTTTGACGCCATCATCATCCCGGGAGGTTACTCGCCGGATCACATGAGGCGCCATAAATCGATGATCGACCTGGTGACCCACGCCGCTCAGCAAGGCAAGGTGCTCGCGGCCATCTGCCACGGGCCCTGGATGCTCTGCTCGGCGAAATGCCTGAAGGGCCGCAAGGTTACCGGTTTCTTCGCGATCCGCGATGACGTCGAGAACGCGGGCGGAGTCTGGGAAGATGCCGCCGTCGTCCGCGACGGCAACCTCGTCACAAGCCGAACCCCCGACGACCTCCCCGCCTTCATGCAAGGGATCCTCGCCGCCCTCAGTGAGACCAAGTCCGCAAGCGACTGATGCGCTCGATCACTCCGCCACAGTTCCCCAATCCGGCTGCCAAACGCTGAGGGCTCCCCCCTCAGCGTTTTCTACTTCCCCATCTCCCCTGATTTCCCACATCATCATGGCTTTGGGTTGACTCTGCGGAAAACAACGAATGAACGGGCTATCCACAAATAGGGCAGCCTGAGGACTCTCGTGATTTTCTGGGGTCTGGGCCCTTCTCTCGACGATAGATCCAATGCTCTCCAGCATCATTCCCTGATCCCCTTTTTTGGGTGGAGCCGGGCGAAGGATGTTCTCCCGACGGCATGAAAAGTCTCCAGGCGGCGCCTCGATGGCCAGGACAGGGATGTCCCGAGCTCGAGAGTCGCTGGACGTTTCCTTGAATTCGAGGAGAGATCGCGATGACCTTCAGCGCTATGCTTGCGCTAGGATGGCTCGGCCTGGCCCCCGCTCAACCGGAACTCGCTCCGCCCCCCCCTGCTCCGACACCGGCAGCCGCGGCCGCGTCTCTGGCTCCCCGTCCCGTTGCCGTCCCGGAGCCGTCGTCGAGCGCCAACGACGCGGTCCCTTCGCCTGCTCCCGCCGAGTCGGCGAACCCGGCGAAGGAATCCAAGGCGCCGATCTTTACATTCACGTTGGGCGGCAAATGTGAAAACATCACGCCATCAACCCATGGGGATGCCAAAGGGGATGGGAAGGTGGATGTCGAAGCGGGCGACAACCAGGTGAAGGCGGTTCTCGGGGCCGCGGCGGGAGCGAATGTGTTCATTGGCGTGGAGTCCACGGCGACCGAGACGGTCCACCTGGTTCAAGAGTTCGAGATCAGTTGCTCCGACACTTCGATCAGCCAGGTCTATCTCACGCTCGAGAGCAATCTGCTTGGCTTCCTTCGGAGCAAGCACAAGGCCTCGGCCGGGGTTCGCCTGGCCAGCGCGACGATCGCACCGGTGGGGTGGCCGACCACTCCCTTGGCGGTCAGCTACCCGACCGTCGGTGTCGGGGGTCCGAACGGTTGCAACGGCGGCCCGAAGGGGTATAAATACGAGACCCCTCTCGAGCCGGTCAAGGCGCCGCCGATGCCCCTGGGCCGCTACGTCCTCCACGCCACGTTCGTCGTCTCCGCCTCGGCATCGGGCCTGCTCGACGCCCATTCGACGGCGATCTTCATGACGGAAAGCGAAGACCTCGACGCCTGGGAGCGCGAGCACGACCCGTTCAAGGGGGATTCTCATGATGACTTCGGCTTTACGTTGACCCTCAAGGCCGATGCGCCTCCCGGCTTCCCCGCCGTTACCCACCGGAAGTCGCCCAAGCGGATCAGCTCCCAGCCGCGTGCCCGGCAAGCTCACTGAGCCGGGCGGTCGACCCGCCTGGTCTGAGACCGTCCAGCGAAGCGGGGAGGGAATCGCTCCCCGCTCGCCTCAGAATCAACGGTTCGCTCGCCCTGGGGGCGCGCGAACCGTTGTCCGCTCACCTCAACGGGGCTCACCCAAAAAAAGGCTGCAAGATTTCTCCGTCCGCGGCAACAATTCTTTTTAATGACGGAGATCGAGCCTTCACCCATTCCTGAAGCGCCGGGGAGCATCCCGATCGATTGGGGTGCGACGCTGGCCGAGCACGATCACCGCTTGCGAATTGCGGTCAGTTCGCGACTCGGCGAACGGCAAGCGGTGGAAGAGGTGATGCAAGAGGTTGCGCTGGCCGCCGTTGCGCAGCACGCACCGCTCGCCGAATCGGGCAAGGTGGGGGCCTGGCTGCGTCAGATCGCAATCCGCCAATGCTTGCTCTACCGGCGCCGCCGCGGCCGGCAATTCAAGCTCCTCGACCGATTTGTCAGACGGGGGGGAGGAGTCACCGCGGAGCGGGCCGCGCCCGATCCGCTCCACTGGCTGATCGACATCGAGCGGGACCAGAACGTCCGGAACGCATTGGCGGGGCTCCCGAGCCGCGACGTGGAGTTGCTCCTGCTCAAGTACACCGAGGATTGGAGCTATCGCCAGCTCGCGGAACATCTCGGGATCGCAGAGAGCGCCCTGGAAACGCGGCTTCATCGCGCACGTCAGCGACTTCGTGAATCGCTTGCCAGTCGGGTTGATGGGAAAGAGGGCTCGGCATGAGTGTGAACTACGAGAATCCGGTCGACGACCGCTGGATTGACCGCCTCGTCGATGGCGAGCTTGAGGAGAGCGAGCGGCAACGCCTCCTCGCTCGGCTTGAAAACGAGCCGGGGGGCTGGCGGCGATGCGCCCTCGCCTTCCTCGAGGCCCAAGCCTGGACTCGCACGTTCGCCTCGAGCTCCGAGACCAAAGCGCTCGACTCTGACCATCCTGACATGATCACGCATCATTTGATCCATTCCGGCAAGCCTGCGAACCCCATCCGACCACGACAAGATTCGCGACGACGCCCCGTTCAAAAAGCGGGAATCCTCGCGGCCGGGATTCTGCTCGCGTTTGCAGCCGGCTGGATCGCGAATGGAGCATCAGGTCCGTTCAGTCCGACGCCGACACCGCTTTCGGTCTACGGAGTCGCCGAGCTTCCCAAGTCATCGAACGGTTCAAAACCGGCTGTCGCTGAAAGTCGAGCGTCGACGGTCCAGCGGGACCTCGAGCCGGCCGAACCGGCGCGCCTGCCAGAACTGGAGGAAGCCGGGTGGCAGACCGAAACTTCGCTCGTCCTCACCGAGCCGGTCCGCCGGGAGTTGGAGCGGCGGGGCTATCACGTCCAAGAACGCAGCGGTCTGGTTTCCATGGAACTGAAAAACGGCCAGAGTCTGGCGGTCCCCGTTGATGAGGTCGAGCTTCACTACGTGGGGAATCGCACTTACTGAAGGCATCGCGGAAACCCCCAGGATTCCCTTTTGATCAGGAGGCTGTGATGACCGGTTTACAATCCGTCGTTCGCCTGGCCGCGCTCGGCTCGGCCATGATTTGGAGCACAGTGGGCTGGGCTCAGCAAGAAACCGATAAACCGAATCAGGACGACCAAGCCCAACGCGAGCCGAACGCGGCTCCCGAGAAGAAATCGAGCCGAGAAAAAAGTTCGGCTCGCCTGACTCCGGCCGAGGAGTCGCTCAAGAAGCAGGCCGAGGAACTCTCCAACTCGGTGCGTCGCTTGAACCGGGCGCGGAACTTGCATCGAGAGCGTCCGATGGGAAGGATCGAGTTTCAAACTCATCCCTTCCGGTTCAACGTCCAAGGAGACTGGTACTTCTCCGAGCCTCGTCCCAATGACCTGGGGATGAGCGTGGTGCCCGCGGAGGAGTCGTTGCGCACCCAGCTCGGTCTCCCCGACGGACAGGGACTCATCGTCAAGTCCGTCGCGCATGGCGGCCCTGCCTTCCGGATCGGCCTCCAGGTCAATGATGTTCTCACATCGCTTGGCGATAAGCCGCTGACAACTCCCGCCGATTTGGTCAAGCAACTCAAAGAGGCGGGCGAGAAACCGGTGCCACTCCAGGTCCTGCGATCGGGTAAGTCGATGTCGATCCAGGTCAAACCCGAATATCATGTGAGCTTCGGACCGGTGGAGACCACTCGCCCTCGTTATCAGCTCGGCGTTCAAGTGGCCTCGCTCGATGACACACTTCGCGCCCAGCTCAAAGTTGCCGATCAAGAAGGACTTCTCGTCAGTGCCGTCGAACCGGGTAGCGCGGCCGAGAAGGCGGGGCTGAAGAAGTACGACATCCTCCTCGCCGCTGGCGATCAATCGCTCAAGAGTCCGGAAGACCTCGTCAACCAGATTCAGAACTCCTCGGGAAAGGCTTTGACCTTCAAACTCCTCCGCGGCGGCAAGACGATCACCCTTGAGGTGACACCCGCGATCCTGCCGGACGATGAGTCCAGTTCCCTCGAGCACGGCCTCGCACCCAGCCTCCGGGCTGTGCGTCCCTCGGGTTTGGTGTTGCCGCAAAACTTGGATGCGGCCTTCCCGGGCCATCGGCCGCAGACCTTTCCGTTCCCGACGCATTACGATCCGCTCTGGCGTCAGCAGCCCGGAAATTTCCATTCTTCGGAACCAGAACTCGGCGAACTCCAGGGTGAAGTGACAGAATTGCGGCGGTTGATCGAGAAACTCCAAAAGTCGTTGCAAGCGCAAACCGATTCGGATCATTCGGAGCGATAGTTCCCCGGCTCGTTCTCGTGCTTTGGGAATCGGAGGACAACCGCAAACCGAGAGAGGTGACTCGGGTGAAGGAAGGTCGGCCCTTGCGGTCGCCGATCGGTTCGGCCATCTTGAGGGCCGATCCCGTTGCAGCCCCGCGGCCGACCGCCCTTCGCCCGCCCAACCTCTCGAGGACTTCTCCGATGTCCCGACGTGCCCTCCCCGCCTTGCTGGCAGCGATGCTCGGCCTGATCGATTCCGCGTCGCCGGCTCAGTCGCTGCCGGAGACCCAGCTCTGGAATGACCGAGGCAACGCCGCAACGGCCATGGTCGCGGGTATTCATCGCTTCGCCGATCGTGAGCTCGCGGCCAGCGTCCTGCGTCGCCAGGCCCACTGGAACCGGGATCTCAGTTCACACGAGGCCTACTCGAAATCGATCGCGCCGAATCGGGAGCGGTTCCTCCAGCGGATCGGCGCGATCGGGCAGCGAGTCTCGCCCGTCGAGCTCTCCTTCGTTTCCACACCCGATTCACCGGCCAAGGTCGCTGAGGATGCGAATCTGTCGATCTACGCCGTGCGCTGGTCCGTCTATCCGGGAGTCGACGCCGAGGGCTTGCTGCTCGAGCCCAAGGGAACGATCAAGGCCAACGTGATCGCCCTGCCCGACTGTGCGATCACGCCCGAGCAGTTCGCTGGGATCGCCCCCGGCCTGCCCCGCCCGGCGCAACGGGCACGCAACTTCGCGCTCGATGGCTGCCGGGTCATCGTCCCGACCCTGATCGATCGCTCGGACGAGTTCTCGGGCAATTCCAAGGTCCGCATGACGAACCTACCGCACCGGGAATGGATCTATCGTCAAGCCTACGAGACCGGCCGCCACATCATTGGCTACGAGGTGGATGAGGTTCGCGCGGCAGTTGACTTGTTCACGAGGCCGGGGCAGCCCAAGTTGCCCCTGGGCGTGGCCGGAGCCGGCGAAGGGGGCCTCATCGCGCTTTATAGCGCGGCCGCCGATCCCAGGATCGACGAGGCCTTGGTTGAGAGCTACTTCACGGCGCGCGAGTCGGTCTGGGCCGAACCCATCTACCGCAACGTCTGGGGCTTGCTCGAAGAGTTTGGCGACGCCGAGATCGCCAGCCTGATCGCGCCGCGCCCCCTCGTCATCGTAAACTCACCGGCGAATTCGCAAGGAAACCCGTTGGCCCCCGTGGTCGCCGGCCCACCACCGGCTCGCAACGGCCGGGCCGACGCGGCGAGCGGCCGGATCCAACCGCCGAAACGCGAGGCCGTCGAGTCGGAAACGGAGCGCTGGAAAAAATTGGCCGGCCCCCTTGCCACGGACCAGCCGGTTTCGATCTTCGGCACGCTCGAGAACGCCTCGAATGGCGAAACCTCGGAATCACTCAAGGACGCTCGCCCTCATTTCGACCCGCGCACCCGGATGAAGCGACTCGTCGAGGGACTTTCCGAGTACACGCAATCGCTGATTCGAACCTCGGAGCTGCGGCGCTATGCCTATTGGGCGAAAGCGGACAACGCATCGCCCGAACGTTACCTCAAGTCGATCGATCCCTATCGCACGGCCTTTCACGAGGAATTGATCGGCGCATTCCCCAACGCCACCGAGCCGCTCAAAGCCAAAACCGTCCGGCTCTCCGACGAACCCAAGTGGACCGGTTACGCGGTCGAGCTTCCCGTCTGGCCCGACGTGGTCGCCTCGGGGATTCTCCTCCTCCCCAAGGACCTGAAGCCGGGGGAGCGCCGGCCGGTGGTCGTCTGCCAGCACGGCCTCGAAGGGCGTCCCGAGGACCTGGTCGACCCCAAGCTCAAAAACGTCTACAACGCCTTCGGGGCTCAACTCGCCGACCGCGGGTATATCGTCTATGCGCCTCAGAACCCCTACATCGGCAAGGAGGAGTTCCGACTCCTTCAGCGCAAGCTCAATCCCCTGAAGCGGTCGCTCTTCTCGGTCATCGTCGGCCAACACGCGCGAACGCTCGAATGGCTCTCGACCTTGCCCCAGGTCGATCCCCAGCGCATTGCCTTCTACGGCCTCTCCTACGGCGGCAAAACCGCGATGCGCGTGCCTGCCATCCTCACCCAGTACTGCCTCTCGATATGCTCGGGCGACTTCAACGAGTGGGTGGTCAAGAACACCAACCTCGAAAGGCAATACAGCTACATGTTCACACACGAGTACGACATGTACGAATTCGGCCTGGCCGAGCGGTTCAATTATGCCGAGATGGCGGCCTTGATCGCCCCACGTCCGTTTCAGGTCGAACGCGGTCACAAGGACGCCGTGGCGCCTGACGAGTGGATCGGCTACGAGTTCGCCAAGGTCAAACGGCTCTACGACACGCTCGGCCTGGCCGATCGTGTGGACATCACCTACTTCAATGCCGGCCACCAGGTCGAGGGCAAGGGGACGTTCGACTTCCTGGCCAAGCACCTGAACTGGCCCACCGGTCGTTGACCGGCGGGTCTGGAGATCGACCCGTTTCGGGTCACGGATCAAACGGCGGTCCCGTTTGATCCGGACACCAGGCGTGTCGGCCAGTGCTCAGAGCGATTCCCAACGCTTGAGGAGTCGCTCGAGCGCAGCGACCCCTTCCTCGAGTCGGTGGCGGTCTTCCTCATAGAGACCGCCCGTCTCGCTCGGCAAGCGTTGCGCGGCGTCGGCAACCTGGTCGCGGGCTCCGAGCATCTGGGCATAGAGCCGTTCGACCGTCGCGCGGTTGGGTCCAGCGCCGATGGCGGTGAGCTTCTGCCCGGCCTTAGCGATCCGCTCTTCACACGACTTGAGTACACCCTGCCAGTGAGCCCGCTCGTGGATATGGATCCGCTGGGGATAGGAGGGATTCCTGAGGGGGTTGAGGGGTTCCGTCTTGACCAACGGATTGGACTCGCCCTCGGACACGGGCTGCGACATGGTCACGGCGTCGGCTCCCAACATCGAACTCGAAAACTCTTCGCAATTTCGCCAGAACACCCAAGCTAACTCAAAGAGCGCCAGTCCCGGGCATTACGGATCTGGCCATGGTACGGAGATCCGGGGTGGCTGGTCAATCGCACCACCCGACCTGTTGGCGAAACTCGGTCGTTCCGGCTCAAGCCCAGGGACTTCTCCGACCTTGAACGACTCGAGGCCAACCCCGGTGATTTATGACAGGGGCTGTTCGAGGTTCGAGAGGAGGCCGCGCTCCGCGTTCGCGGGGTTGGGGTCGGGCTCGACCAGCAGGTGGCTCAGTTTCCTGACTTCCTCGCGCATCATCTTGAGAACCCGGCTCTTGGCCATGTAAACCGCGGCGAGAGTCAGGCCGGTCCGGTCCGCGACGTCCTGACCGGCCAGACGGTCATGGACGAGCATGTGGAACACGTTCCAGGTCTTGACATCGATCCGCTGCGAGACGCGGGCGGCCGCTTCACGGAACAGGTCGCGTCTGAGCTCATGTTCGAGACAACGCGCCAGATCCGTGCGGGTATCGACCACTGCCAACCAATCGAGCATCGCGGGATCCCTGGAATCGAGCCCACGCTGACTCAGCACCTTGAGGGCATCGCGCACGGCATAATTCGTCAAGGTTTTGAGATAGCTCCGAAAGCTACGCGACGGGTCGTAATGAAACGTTGCCATGAGTCGCGAGAGTTTGAGGAGGACGGTCTGGGTGACATCGTCCACGTCGGCGTCTTGCAACCTCCAGGCACGACACCAGCGACGAATGGCGGGCGCGTAACCCCGCACGAGCTCATCCCAGGCCGCCTCGTCGCGCGGACTGTTCCGCAAGCGCTCGAGCAGCAGCATGTTAGTTGACGCGAACTGGGCTTCATCCACAGTCCGATCCCCTGATTTGACAAGCGCTTCGACGTCGGAAGCGAAATAGTTGGGGAGAATTTCCGTTTTTCGCGTTAGGTCGTCGCCAATTCTACTGACTCTCTTGTGAATCCGCGACCCGAGTCGTTCGGAACGGCGAACAAACGAAGGGGAACCGAACCCGGTTCGCATCTCCCCGTTCTTGGCAAAAGCCAAATCCGCCGCTCGAAACTCCACCTGCTCCGGCGGAAGGAAATGATCGGAAACTCTGACCCGCGGGGCACTGCGCGGCATCCGCGCCGAGGTGATCGCGTTTTACACTGATGACTATTGATTCGGAATATGTATTTTTATGACCCATTCATTCGACCAGGAAATCGGCAAAATGAAATACGATCAGCTATTTTACGCGACACGTATGAGTTTAGGTCTCGCGTGGAAGCTTACGGTATTGGCTTTTGCTCTCGCAATCGTCCTTGGCATGATGGCAGGGCCGGCCGCCCAATCCGAGCGACAGGCTTTGGAACAGTCGTTTCCGGTCAGGGTCGAGAAAGAGGAGAATCACTATAAAATCATGACGCAAGTGCCCGCCGGAAACGACAGTCTCCACCTCGAAGTGATCGATCCTCTTGGAAAGAAACATTTCAGTTTGGTTTACGACAAAAATGGGATTGCCCATTCATTTACCCAAAACACAAAATTAATTCATGTCGGATTTTATAATACGAATGATGGCAATGAGTCTGTATCGATCCGAACTCCAAAAACTTTCTATGCCATCAGGGCTCAAGCCAGCGGATCTTCAAACGTTGTTGCTGAGACCAGGTCCGCGGTCCGGCGCACGCTCGGCGAGATCTGGGTCTCCCCTGAAGGCGAACGACTCCCCTCCGGCGACGATGCCAACGTCCCAAAGTAGGCGTTCAGGCATCATTGCCCCAACCTCGGAGCGCAACGCTTCACGCCGCGCAGCGAGCGTCGACCGTGCTTACCCTCATCGACCCTCAATGCGAGCCGGCGACCGGACCGATCCTGACGACCTGTTTTCCAGGTGTCATGAGGATCATGGATTCGCTACAATCCTGCGGGAACGACTCCCTGCCGAATTGAGACGATCTACCCCGGTTGGCATCCCGTTCGAGGTTTACGTCGCAATGTATCATCTCCGGTCGATCGGACTCGTGGTCTGCCTGGTTTCCAGCTCCGCCCAGGCCGCCGACAAGGTCCCGCTGCCGAAGCCGGCTGACGGCTGGAAAATTGAACGGGCGGCCCAGGCGCCGGATATCCTGTTCCCGACGGCCATCGTCGCCGCGACCGACGGGACCCTCTACATCGGCCAAGACCCGATGGACATGCCGGGGCCACCGACCCAGCCAATCGACTCGATCGTCTCGTTCAAGGACGGCAAGGTCAAGCTGTTCGCCGACAAGCTCTGGAGTGTGATGGGTCTTGAGTGGGTTCAAAATACCCTCTACGTCGTCCACGCCCCGTACCTCTCGGCGCTCCGCGACACCGACGGCGACGGCAAGGCCGACTCCCGCGTCGACCTCATGACCGGACTCGGGCCCAAGCTCCCCGGCTTCAACGGAATCAACGACCACGTCCCCTCCGGGATCCGCCTCGGGGTCGACGGATATCTTTATATCGCGGTCGGTGACAAGGGAATTCCCAAGGGAGTCGGCAAGGACGGCGCCACGATTCAGCTCTTCGGCGGGGGCGTGATCCGGATCCGACCCGACGGCACCGGACTCGAGGTCGTCTCAACCGGCGAGCGCAACCCCCTGTCGGTGGCGCTCAGCGCAAACGACGACATATTCACATACGGCAATGACGACGACAGTAAGAAGTGGCCCAACAGCCTGACTCACCACATTGTTGGCGGCCACTACGGCTATCCTTACGAATTTCTCCTGACTCCGAACCGAGCCTTGCCGATCGTCGCCGGCCAGATCGGCGGCTCGGGAGCCCAGGGCCTCTGCTACAACGAGGACGGACTGCCGGCGTCGTATCGCGGGAACCTGTTCTTCTGCGACTGGGGGCTGTCCACCGTCTTCCGATACAACGTCGAGCAAGCCGGCGGCACATTCCGCCTCAAAGAGAAGACCCCGTTCGTGACCAAGGGAGACCTGACCGACTTCCGACCGTTCTCGCTCGCGGTTTCCGCCGATGGCGCGGGCCTTTGGCTGGTCGACTGGGCCTTCAATAGCTGGCTCGCCGACGGCCCCCAGACCGGGCGGCTCTACCATCTGACCTACGAGGGGCCGGACCGCCCCGACAAAAGCCCACGCCCGCAAGGCGACGACCCCACGACGCGACTGGCCGCGCTCGATCACCCGGCACTCTCCGTCCGCCTCGAGTCGCAGCGCAGCCTGGCGCGGCTCGGTTCAAGCCAGGTGGCCCCCCTGACCACCCGGCTCAAGCAGAGTGAACCCGGACTCGGCCGACTGCACGCGCTCTGGGCGCTCGACGCGATCGATACCCCCGAGGCCCGCGACGCGATCGCCGCGGTGCTCACGGACGATCAGGCCGAGCTTCGCCTCCAAGCCGCGCGGCACGCCGGGATTCGCCGTGACCGTAACCTCCTGACTGGCTTGAGCTCCCTGCTTCGCGACCGCGACCCGGCCGTTCGTCGCGAGGCGGCGATCGCGCTTGGCAAACTCGGTGATCCCAGCGCAGGACCCGCGCTCATGGCGGCCCTAGGCGACTCCGACAACGTGGCCGCCTGGGCGATCCGGCATGCGATCCGGACGCTGATGACCTGGAATGAGGAGGCACTCGTCCAAGCCTTGCTCGACGACCGCCGCCGCGACGATGCCCTCAAGTTGACCGACGAGGCCTGGGCCTTGCCCGTGGTCCAAGCTCTCGTGAAAGCGTTGACCGCGACGGAATCGAGCACGATCCGATCCCGGATCGTCGTCACCCTCGGCGGACTCTATCGCCAGTACACCCCATGGACCGGCCAATGGTTCGGCACCAACCCGCTCGCGGGACAGCTCCCCCAAAAAACCGTCGACTGGGATCGCAAGGCGATGGCCAACGTCCTGAGAGGCCTGGCGCTTGGTCTGGAGGACCGCGATCCGGCCGTTCGCGCCCAAGCGATCGTCGCCTTTCGCACAATCGGATCCGAGACCGCCCCCTATCTTCGGTCGCGTTTGATGACGGAAACGGACGAGCCCAACCTCAAGGGTCTGATCGAGGCGCTGGGGGTCTTGGGCGACGTCCACGCATCGACCAACCTGGCACTCATCGCTCAGGATCCGAAACGGCCGGAGCCGGTCCGTGCCTCGGCACTCGACGCCCTGGGAAGGTTGGGAGGAGCGCAAGTGCTTCGAGCCCGGCTCTCGTTCGTCTATGACCCGAAGGCCCCGGCCTCGCTAATCGCCCGCGCCTTGCCGGAGCTCGGCCGAGAGGGAGTTCTGCCCGCCAACGACGTGGCCGCGTTCCTCGAGAATCCGACGGCTGAGATCCGTCAGGCCGCCTTGCTGTCATTCAACCCCAAGCGGAAACTCCCCGCGGAGGTCAAGCAGTCGGTGATCGACCGGCTCACCGACAAGGCGCCCGAGGTCCGGATCACGGCCATCACGGTGCTGGCCCGCTTGAACATTCGTGAAGCGATTCCTCGGCTCCTCACGGTGGCTAACGAGGATGCGTACCGGGACTACGCCACCATGGCGCTGGCGGCCATGCCCGACGCGCAGGCGTTGCCGCTCTACCTCTCCGCCATTCAGAACCGGAACCCCGAACTTCGCCGCGCGGGGGAATCCGCCCTGCTGGTGATCCGCGACCAGGTGGCTGGCGACCTTACCAAGCAACTGCAATCCGGCAAGCTCAGTGGACCCGCGGCCCTGGCGCTGGAGCGAGTGCTTGCTCGGTTCCAACCGATCGTCGATTGGCGGGTGATCGGCCCGTTCCCACGGACCACCGCGCAAGTCTTCGTCTCCGAAACGGCGATCGATTTCGCCCGATCCCACACCGGCGCCGAGGGACGGACGATCGCCTGGACCCCGCGCAAGACCGATGCACTGACGGGACGAGTGACCCTCGACGACCTGAAGGAGGGGGCCGGCGACCGCGGTGGGTTCGGTTACGATACCAACGGATCTCCCAACCTCTGCGCCTTCGCTTACGCCGAGGTGGCTTCCGACCGCGATCGCCCCGCGCTCTTGCTGGTGGGTTCGAGCGGCCCGATCACTCTCACAGTCAACGAACGCGTCGTTCATCATGAGAGCAGCCAGGCCGGTCGGCCGTATGCTCCTGACTCCGACCTCGTGCGAGTCGACCTCAAGAAGGGGCAAAACCGATTCCTGGTCGTCACGCGTCAAGGCATCGGCGTCTGGTCGTTCAGCGTGCGCGTCTCTGAACCGTCCTCGATTTCCCTGGCCGCCCGGCCCGAGGAGAACTCGCCCGAGAAATTGCAGGCCTTTGCACTTTCTCATGACGGTGATTCGAAAAAGGGCGAGTCGCTCTTCTTCGACACCAAGGGCATCGGCTGCGTGAAGTGCCACGCCGCGGGCGGCCAAGGGACGGCGAACGCCGGGCCCGACCTCACTGGCCTGGCGCTCAAATATGATAAAGCCGAGATCATCCGCTCAGTCCTCGAGCCCTCGAATCGGCTCGCGACGGGCTATCAACCGGTCCTCCTCTCGATGCAGGACGGCAAGGTCCTGACCGGACTCGTCCGTTCAGAATCCGAGACCGAGATCGAACTGGTCGATGCGGAAGCTCAGGTCTCCCGGATCCCCAAGAACCAGATCGAGGAGCGTCGCGTCAGCGACGTCTCGCTGATGCCGAAGGGGTTAGCCGATACCCTCTCCCCGGTCGAATTCGCCGACCTGATCAGTTTCCTCCAGTCCCTGAAATCGGCCCCGGCCTCCCCCGCGGCACCATGACCTCAAGGCCGGCTTCCGTTGGCAAAAATCAAAGTTGCTCTCACAAAGGAAGCCAGCGTTCACCGAGTCACTTCCCGGCGGGTTTGACCGGCTTGAGCGAGCTCCAGGTCGGCAAGTTCGCACGGATCTCGAGCGTCACGCCCCGGCCGGGCTCGACCCGGCGTGAGCCGTCCGGCGGCTGCCAGCGCAGGCCGCTACGGTCGTTCAGGCTGACGGGCCGGTCCGGCAGGTTGCTGAACCGGAACCGGCCCTGAGCGTCGGTCCGCCCCTCGGCCTCGTAGGCGTAGCGTTCGCCCACGCGCCACTCGGGCAGGTGAGCGTAGAGCTCGACCCCCGGGATCGGCCACCCGGTCGCCGCGTCCAGGACGCGGCCCGCCACCAGGTGGCCGGACTTCAAACGGATCTCGATCGGCCTGC
This sequence comes from Singulisphaera sp. GP187, assembly GCF_900129635.1. Classification (GTDB taxonomy): domain Bacteria; phylum Planctomycetota; class Planctomycetia; order Isosphaerales; family Isosphaeraceae; genus Singulisphaera. The sequence goes on from NZ_FSRB01000001.1 coordinate 2,569,438, forward strand.
CGCCCGGGTTCAGATTGGCCTCGCCGGGCTGATAGTCCTTGCGAAGGTCGAGAACGGCACGGTAAGGACCAATCTCAGCGTTGAGGTCGTCGAACCGGAACCGGCCCTCGCGATCGGTTAGCAAGGGCGGGTCCCAACTCGTGCCGGCCTGGGGATGCGTCAAGTTCAGCTTGACCGGCATCCCCCGGAGCGGCTGCCCGTCGGGGCCGACGACCCGCCCCGAGGCGGTGGCGGGCTTCGCCAGTCGGATCTCGACGCGCTCGGTCGCCCGCGTGCCGTCAAGCTTGACTGGACGGCTAACCTGCTTGTTGTGGCCCTGGGACGCAACGACGACGTATGTGCCGCCGATCGGTAACGGGGAGAGAAAGATGCGACCCTGGACTGCGACGTCGTTCTGAGATCCCCTGATGGGTACTCCCTTCAATTCCGACGGCATCTCGACCGCCGCGTATCCGATAGAGACACTCTCGACAACCGGCTGACCGGCAGGGTCGAGCACTTGCCCGACGATCGCTCCGGCCGGCACGCCCGGTACCTCGACCTCTTTCGGCTCGGTTCCCGGCTCGATATCAAACCTGTCACTCGGAAACCAGTAGCCGATGACCGACGCCGATCGGTAGGCCACGTGGCCAGGCACCGGGGCATCGAATTCCACTTTCCCTTGCTCGATCGGCAACTTGAGACTGACGACCGGTGGCCCGACCACGCGGGGCGCCGCGTCGACCTCGATTGCCCCCGACGGCCGGACCGCCCCATCGGGCGTACTGATCCGGAGTATCACGTGGCGCAGGTTCGATTCCGCCAAGGGCTGAGACAGGTCGATCGTGACCGCGTTCTCCGGCCGCTCGACCACCAGCCGCAGGCTCTCTTTTCCCGCCGTCACGGTCGTCTTGCCCGGCAGCAGGCCCTTGGCCTGGAACGAGCCGCCACCGTCCGCCGGCGCGACGGGCACACTCCAGGAGAATTCCTCAAAGTGCTGGCCACGCTGGAGATCCGGGATGGCAACCGTCTGGCTGACCCGGACAATCGGCTTGCCGCCCTCCTGTTGGAGGGGAGCGAGATCGCCCCGGATCGTGCCGGCCATCGTCCGATCGGGACCGACCTCCCAGCGCAGGCCGCTCTGGCCGGCGACGATCCCCGGCACGACCCGACGACCGTGCGTGTCCGTCTCGATCAAGAACGCATAGGATTTCTCATCCTCGAGCCGATCGAGCGTGAATCGTCCCGCCGAGTCCGTGGCGGCCATCGCCGGTTCGACGGCGCCGTGATACCAGCTTTGGGTCGGCCCGGCGACGAAGAAGGGCTTGATCCGCGCGCCGGCGATCGGCTCGCCATCGTTGGTCACGATCACGCCACGAGTCGGCTGTGCATGGTTAAGAGTCAGCCTGGTCTCGACGTCCGGTTTGAACGTCACACTAGCCGCGGAAAGGGGCTGAAATCCGGGACCGTTGATCGAGAGGCTATAGGTGCGCCGCGACGCATGGGGGATGGTGGCGACGCCCGCGTCGTTGGTGACCCAGCCCGCTCCGCTGTAACAGGTGCCCCCCTCCATGACCAGGCCCCCCTTGACGCGCACACCGGCGGCCGGCTTCCCCCGTTCGTCCACCACGCGGACTCGCGCGGGGAAACCGGCTTCGAGTGGGATGTTAATACCCTCAACGGTCTGGCCCCACCTCGCGATGAAAGGGCCGACAAAGGTCGGGGCATAGTCTTCGGGCTCGACGTAGAGATACATCGAACCCGCGTCACTCGACTCGAAGGAGAAGGTCTCTTTGAGTGGCCCCAGCGCAGCCATGGACGTGGAGTTCCGCGATCGCGTGATGGAGAAACCGTTGATCGGCTTGATCAGGGGCAGGCCATTGGGGGTGCGGATCGTCCCCTTGATCGTGGCCTTGCGCTGACCCTCCCTCGCTGTCCCCTGCTCTTGCTCCTCCGGCGCATATTCGGCCTGGGCGACCTTGAGTCGCTCGAGCCGCTCGGCGGGGGCGAGCACCTGGGCGGCGAGCTTGACCGCGACGAGCGTCCCTCGGTGCAAACCGAACAGGACGACGGGCCCGACCACCAGAAGGACAAGCAGCCCACCCCACGAGATCCGCGCCCGAGGCCGCTCGCCCGGCCGAAGGATCCGGAGAATCCGTTCGCGGAGGAGGGACGGATGATTCCGCGGCCCACTCCAGGCGACCGCAGCCGCGTGCGGCGTCGACCGTTGCACGCGCTCGGCCCAGTCGGCCAGGGTCCGCGAATAGTCGAGGGGCCGGCCGGTCAAGGCCACGGCCATCGCGTCGCAGCAGGCCTCACGCTCGACCCGGACCTGCCGGCCCAGCCACCAGACGACCGGGTTGAAGAAGAGGAGCGCCTCGACGAGCATCTGCGCCAGGTTCCACAGATAGTCGCGTCGACGGATGTGCGCGAGCTCATGGGCGAGGATCGCCCGCAACTCCTCGGCCGGCACTCCGGTCACGAACGCGATCGGCAGCACGATTGTCGGCCAGACCAGGCCGAGCACGCACGGCCCGAGGTTGTCTCCACACGAGACCACTTGGACATGACAGCGGATGCCGATCTCGCGTCTAAGCCGTTCCACCAGGTCGAGGAGATCCCGATCCTGGACCCGTGGTCCACGCATCAGGCGAACGGCCGCCAGCGCCGAGCCGGTCGTGCGTGCCAGCATGATGACCACGCCCGCCAGCCATCCCAGGGCCGCCACCGGCACCCAGCCGACCTTCCTTGGCGTAGGTGCCTCGGCGGTCTCGCCGATGATCGCGGGCCGGACCCGCGGCGCCAGGGCGCCGGCCCGGTCGGCCGCGAGCGGGACCGGTCGAACTGACGGTGGAAGCGTCGGCTGGTATTCAAGAACGGCCCAGGTCGCCAGCCCGGCCAGCAGGACCGCGAACTGCGCGACCAAAGCCATCAGGTATCGGGCTTGCGAACGGCGGACCGAGACCCACCGCAAGGCCACGACCAGCAAGAGCGCCAGTACGGCCGCTTGCCAGAGCGTGTGCAAGAGCGCAAAAACAAGGTGCCGCCAGGCCGGCTCCGCAAAGCGAGCGAGGGCGTGGTTCATGGTGCCTCCTCCTCGTCTGGGCCCAGCTTCTGCTCTGCGTCTTGAATGACCCGCCGGATCTGCGCGAGCTCGTCCGCGTCGAGCTTCGATCCGTCGAGCAGCGATTGCAAGGCCCGCGCCGGGCTGCCGCCGAAGACGTTGCGCAACAGCTCGCGCATCATCGGTCGTAACACCTGCCCACGCTTCACCAACGTGTGATAGACGTGCGCCTGGCCCTGCTGCGAGTGCCCGACCAGGGCCTTCTTCTCCATCACCTGTAACACCGAGAGGACCGTCGTGTACGCGCGATCCTTCCCGTCGGGAAGCGCCTCCTGGACCCCCCGCACCGACAGCGGCCCTCGGTCCCAGAGAACCGCAAGCACCTGCAATTCCAGTTCGGACGGTCGTGTCGTCTTCATCAAGCCTCCCCTTCGCCTGGCTACTATAAACCCAGTATCTACTAGGTTCACGGTAAGGTCAAGTGGCCGAGGGGATCAATACGCACCCTTTGGCGAAAAGGAGTGAGTCCGCTCATGGCGAGACTGTCGCCACATTACCGGGGCTCTTCGTCAGTCGGAACCCAGGGAGCTTACGCTCCCCACTCGCCTTTGGAAGGCGAGCGAAGACCAACGACCAAGGGATTTCGCTCGCCTGAAAGGCGAGCGGGGAGCGTGAGCTCCCTGTCTTTGGGCCTTCGCATGGGCTGGCTCGTTTGACGCTGTGGCAACGGCACCGGGTTAATGGACCCGGGCGGAAAACCCGGCAACGCGGCAAAACCACATCAATATATTTATATTTTTCCTATTTCTCATTCGCCCCCCGCGGACCGCCAGCGTTCGACAAAGCGGCGGTAATCGTCGGGCGTATCGATGCCGACGCTCGGTTCATCGACGAGGCCGACGGCGATTCGATGGCCGGCTTCGAGGACACGGAGTTGCTCGAGTTTCTCGATCTTCTCAAGAGGCGACGGGGGGAGTGTCGCCAGTTTCAGCAAGAAATCACGGCGGTACGCATAGAGTCCGAGATGGAGATAGGCCAACGGGAGTGACGAGGCGGCGTCGGGCCGACCATCGCGATGGTACGGGATGGGGCTGCGCGAGAAGTAGAGGGCCTGCCCCGCGGCGGTGCAGACCACCTTGACGCATGAGGGGTCGAGATAATCCGCCTCGGAGCGGATCGGCGTGGCGAGGGTGGCCATTGAGGCGTCGGGATCGTTTTCGAGAAGCGCAATGACGAGGTCAAGCGCGTGGGGAGTAATCTCCGGTTCATCCCCTTGGAGGTTGACGACGATCCCAGCCTCGGGCAAGCCCTCGGCCACCTCGGCGACGCGGTCGGTGCCGCTCGGGTGGTCGGCGCGGGTCATTGCGTACTCACCACCGAAGCCGGCGACGGCCTCGGCGATGGCCCGGTCGTCGGTTGCAACGATAATCCGGTCGAGGCGGGTTGAGCGGCGTGCGGCCTCGACGACGTGCTGAATCAGGGGTCGTCCTGTTTCGGATAGAAGGGGTTTGCCGGGCAGTCGGGTTGAAGCGAAGCGGGCCGGAATCACAGCAATGATTTCCATGTTTCGACGAAAACTCCCTGCGGTCTTCTTCCGATACAAGGGGCACTGAAGGACAGTCGCCTTCGATTGAGTGCATCGACAGGAACGTTCACTATAGCCAAGCCCGACTCTCTCGCAACCGGAGGGATCCAATTCGCGGAGAGAGTCGAACCCCATCGTGATGGAACTTCGGAGGGGTGCCTGGTTGAACCCGCGCCGCAAGATGCAGCGTGGCCTGGCGTGCCGAAATCGTGGGAGGAACCGTGCCGGACGAATGTTGGACTAAGATGTCTAATGCTCCCCAGCAGACTGCTCATCGGATGAATCAAGGCCATCGCAATTGATCAGATGAGACGCCCGCGGGCACTCTCGTTGCTGTTGTGTGCGGTCAGTGATTCAACACTCTCGGGGCTCCCATTCGAGACTGGTGTCTGGCGAAGCGGAACGACTCCGTCCTCCGTCCTCCGCCCTCCGTCCTCGAATGGTCCGTCGCCATCAACTATTGCTTGCGCTCTGCCTACTTAGGAGTCGTTGATTTGACTCCGGTAGCCGCGTCTCGCTCCCAGCTCATAAGTCAGCTTGGGACGGTGATGCGCCATGGAAGGGGGGCGTTCACTATCGAATTGCGGGGCGGCCATAGCCAATGGTTTGGCGGTCGTCTGGGGAGGTTGAATTCATGGGGTGGATCCGCAAGACCCGTCGCCCGGATCGTTGTCAGAATAAGCCTGAGATTGAAACGCTGGAGGGACGGACCCTTTTATCGGCGACTCCTCGGTTCCACAACGCCCAACACCATCAGCAGCTCCCGCACACTCGCGCATCCCATCTCGCGGCGGCCCACCACCAGCCTTTACGTGGTTCGCAAATTGCAACGCCGCACACCACCACATCATCACTCAACGACACGTCGATCGCAAACTACGACAGCCTGGTGGGTGCCTCCCAGGCGCGAGCCCAGTTCGGCGTCGATGGGACCGGGATGACGGTCGCGGTGATCGACTCCGGGGTGAACTACAACCATTCCGCCTTGGGTGGGGGGTTGGGCCCGGGACATAAGGTCGTTGCGGGGTTCGACTTCTCCAACAACACTTCGGATCCGATGCCCTCGGGTAGCTCGCACGGAACCGCCGTGGCCGGGATCATCGCCTCCAGCGACAAGTCGAATCCGGGCGTCGCCCCCGGCGCCGATATCGTTGCGCTTCGGGTTTTCGGCACCGACGGCAAGAGCGATTTCAACCGGGTGGGTGATGCGCTTCAGTGGGTGATCGACCACCACAGCGAATACAACATTACTGCCATCAATATTTCTCTTTCCGACGGCAATAATTACGCACAGAACTGGTTCGCCCATGATGGCGGCGTCGGCCAACGCATTACCAGCCTGGTCGGCACGCTCGAAACGCTCAAGATTCCTGTGATCTCGGCGACGGGAAACAGCTTCAGAGGTGCGCAGGGCGAAGGCTTTACCGCCATCATCCCCGACACCATCAGCGTGACCGCGACCGACTCGTCGGATCAGCTTGTCTCCGATGCTCAGCGCCTGGGCGTTGCCATCGGCGGCGTCGCGGCCACGGATATCGCCGCACCGGGCAAGGGGATCGTCGCTCCCACCAATGGCAGCGGCTTCTCCAGCGGCGACGGAACCAGCTTTGCCGCTCCGCAAGTCACCGGCGCAGTCGTCTTGCTCCAGCAGATTTATGCGAAGCGGTTTAACTCCCTTCCCACCGTCAATCAACTCGAAACCTGGCTCAAGCAGGGTTCCGACCCCGCCTCCGACCCCGCAACGGGAATCAGCATCGGCAGACTCGATATTCCCAAGGCCGCCGGTCTCATCCCCTCGCCGCCGGGAAAGCCGAACCTCCAACCCCAAGAGGTAACGCCCACTCCGACGCCCACACCCACTCCGACGCCCACACCCACTCCGACGCCCACACCCACTCCGACGCCCACACCCACACCCACTCCGACTCCGACTCCGACTCCGACGCCCACTCCGACGCCGACGCCCACTCCGACTCCGACGCCCACTCCGACTCCGACTCCGACGCCCACTCCGACGCCGACGCCGACGCCGACGCCCACTCCGACGCCCACACCCACTCCGACTCCGACGCCCACTCCGACGCCCACACCCACTCCGACTCCGACTCCGACGCCCACTCCGACTCCGACGCCCACTCCCGGTACGGGACCAGACCCATCAACAACAAATGGCATCTCGATTTTTATTGATGGGCGGCTCGTGACCAACCAGAGTGCCGACAAGTTGGCGGGCCTCTTCTCCAATACGTTCGCCAGTGGCACACCGGGCAAAAACACAATCCGACTCTGGGGATCGAACGGGAAAGGCATTCAGCTCGGCGAAACGCGGCCGACGGGAAAGCTGAAGCAAACCGACTCGACCGAGGCCGTCGCACCTCCGGTTGCGGCTCCCTCCGGACCGCTGCACCATGGTCGTCGAGCGGCGTTTGCCCGTAGCCGGAAAATCCGTTAGAATCGGCCGCGAGTGAGTCGTCCGCGATCCGCGGCGCTACGAGCGATCATCGGCCCTGCCCGTCTCGTCCTTCGGGACGCGACGGCGGGGCTTTCTCGCATTCAGGAGGTTGGATTGGCCACAAAGACTCAGACCGCCCTGATCACGGGGGCGGGCAGTGGGATCGGTCAGGGAATCGCGTTGGCGCTGGATCAGATGGGCCTGCGCGTCGCACTGGTCGGCCGTGACCAGGCGAAGCTCGAGCGCACGCGCGATCAGTTGACGCAGAAGGCAGGGCCGGCCCTGGTCGCCGCCTGCGACGTCGCCGACCGAGCGTCCGTCAATACCGTGGTCGAGGGCGTCTTGAAGGACCTCGGCGCCATTGACGTCTTGGTCTGTAACGCCGGGACCAACGTCCGCAATCGCTCGCTGGAAGTTCTCGATCCCGCCGATTGGGACCTGATGATCGCCACCAATCTGACCGGGGCCTTCAACCTCGTTCACGCCGTGCTCCCCTCGATGAGAGAACGGCGTCAAGGATTGGTGATCCAGGTCGCCTCAATCTCCGGAAAACGAGTCAGCGTCCTGGGTGGAGGAGGCTATTCCGCCTCCAAGTTCGGTCAGGCCGCGCTTGGAATTAGCATTGGCCGAGAAGAAGGCCCCCGGGGAATCCGCTCGACCGTGATCTACCCCGGCGAAGTCAACACCCCGATTCTCGACGGCCGACCCGTCCCCGTCGGTCAAGAGCGGCGCGAGGCCATTCTTCAACCGGCCGACATCGCCGCGGCCGTCCGCTTTCTGGTGGAGCTCCACCCGCGGGCCCACGTCCCCGAACTGGTGATCACACCGACCGTCGACGACTTCTTTTGATCAGGTGTGCGACATCGCCAATTCACAGTCGCAATGGGCACGGCCCACCATCCCGATCTCCTTGTCAAAAAGGAGTGAAGATGGTGGGCCGTGCCCGCTCTACAAGACATGAATTCTCGCAGATATTTTGAATCGCAATAGTATCGCAACAACCCAAGGTTTCTCGTCGCCACTGGCGGGTTCGTCGCAGCCCCAGTGGAACGGCCGTCCCTCCAGGGCTGAAAACTTGAGGGCCGGGCCGACGATCCACTCTAACCGTTCATCTGCCCAGCCTCGATGTCACCGGTTGCGAACTGGTTGAACTCGACGTATTGGAGGTGGCGGTAGAGCTTGCTCTCGTTCTGGAGTTGTTTGGGCTGACCGACCGACTCGACCCGGCCGTTCTGCAAGATGATGATCTGGTGGCACGACCGGATCGTCGAGAGCCGATGGGGCAGAATGATCAAGGTCCGGTTCTGGCCGATCCGCGCGATCGTATCATCGATCAAGTGCTTCGTGTCGTCGTCGAGCGGACCACTCGGCTCCTCGATGATCACGATGGAGGGGTCGTGGAGATAGGCCCGCGCCAACGCAATCCGGTAGAGTTCGTCAGGTTCGAGGTAGTGACCGAGGGGCCCGATGATGGTGTCGTACCCATGGGGCAAGTCTTGAATGAAGTTGTGTGCGTGGGCCACCTTGGCGGCTTCGATGATCCGGGGCAGCGCGTAGCTCGGATCGCCCAGACCGATGCACATCGCCACCGAGTCGGTGAAGACGAGATCGGCTTGAAGCACGATCGCGACCTGAGCGCGAACCGACTCCAAGGTCACGTCACGTAAATCCTGCCCATCGATCCGGACCCGACCGACTTGAGGATCGATCAGTCGCGGGATCAGACACGCGAGCGCGAGCTTCGAATCCTCATCCAACCCCATCACCGCGGTCCGGGTGCCTGCCCGAAATTCGGCGGAGATTCCGTCGAGCAAGACACGCCCGGAGCGACTCTCGAGCGAGACGTTTTCCAGGGTGACCCGATCGCGCATCGGCGGCAGAAAGTGCGCTCCACCGTGCTGGTGCAGCTCCGTTTTTCGCTCCAGGAACTCGAAGATCCCCTCGGCCGACCGATTCGCCTGGCGGAGGACCCGACGCATCTGGATCCACTCGAGCACCGGATGAATCATCGCCGCGAGTGAGACGACCAGAATCAGGGCGGACGCCGGCGCGATCCGTTGTGCGACGACGACATTGTACCCGAGCAGGCTGATGGCCAGGATGGCCGAAGCGCCATAGAGCAGACCGTTCGCCGGGTTCAGCCTTCCCTCGGTCTTGATCCGCCGCGAGTCCGCGTCACGGTAGCGTTCGAGGTGCTCGTCAAACCGTTGTTTATCGATATTCTCCATGCCGAAGACGCGCACCAGCCTGAGCAGGCCGAGGTCTTCATGCAAAAGACAGAGCTGAACGGCGGCGTCACGCATCGCGGCGTCGGAAACGAGGCGTGCATCCTTGTTCACAACTCGCGCTGTGAGCCAGATCAAGCCGCCGAGCGAGGCGAGAAAGACGGTCAGAATCGGGGAGACGAAGACGGCGAGCCCCAGGAGTCCGAGCGCCAGGACCGGCATCCGAACCGAATGATCGAGCTCGGCGAAGATCGCGTCACGGATGTCGTTGACTTCCCGGGTCAGCAAGTTGACGACCGGGCCGATCCCCTCGGTCGGGAGTGAGGACTGACCGAGCCGGTACATCTGTCGGTGAATCTGGCGGCGCAGGGAAGTGGCGACCTCGCTGGCCGCCTCGGCCAAGACCGATCGTCGATATTGGGCGATCAGGCTGATCGCCAAGAGTAGGCCCGCCGCCATCGCCAGCAGACTCGTCAGCGCGCCGACGTTGTTCATCAGGGTGGGAACGTTGCGGATCACCTTGAGGAGCGCTCGGGCTCCTTGGCGGTGCAACGTGTTCGGGCTTGACCAGTTGGCCGCGACCAGCGGGAAGAGACCACTGTCGTCGAAGACCGTCTGGTCATGGACGACCCCGGTTTCGCGGCTCGTCACCCAGGTGGGGAACTTGGCCAGGTCGCGGGTGGGCATTTGCGCCACGCCCCGCGAGGCGAGGAGCCCCGCAAGCAAACCGGCCACTCCCAGCAACCCGAGGATCAGCAACGAGTGCAAAGCCCCCAGTACGTTGGCGATCGCCAACGTCTTGGGGCGATTCTCGAGGAGCTTTCGAGCGCGAGGATACGCGTCCGGCTGCATGCGTCATGTCCCGTCGACGTGAGAGGAGGGCGGTGTCGGAACTCGGTCTTGGAGAACCCACGTGTCGCCCGGGACCCACGTTGGTTCAGGCCAGGTCGCGATCCTCGAAAAGCAGGAACGCGAGCAGAAGGCATGCTCCACTGTACAACACGCAATAGCCCAGAGCGGGCAGAACGTAACCAACCCAGGGAATCATCACCCCGGTTGAGATTGCCGGACCGGCGTTGAAGAACTCGAGTGAAGGGAGAATCCAGGCGAAAAGCTGCGCCATGAAGCTGATCAGCTCGTTCACATTGCCGCCGCCCGTCACATCCACGAGGACCGGCGAAAGGTGACCGAGGAAGAACACGGCGATGCAGACCACCAGGTTGACGAGCATCGGCAAGCGCGTCGAGATCGCCACGCTCAGACTCGCCAGGACCGTCACTTCAAAGAACCCGAGGGCCAGGCCCGGCAAGACCTGCTTGACCTGATCGAGCTGCTTGGCGGATTCGGCAACACCACCGGCCGATTCCCTCAGGTCGTAGGCGTATTTGTACCAAACGCCCATCCCGAAGAGCGATCCGAGGATCAGGAACAGGAGCAAGACCCCCATCTCGATTCCCAAGAACTTGCCGATGATGAATTGCCGGCGATTGATCGGCTTGGAGAGCAGCGTGATCGCCGTCTTCCCGTCGATCTCCTCGGCAACCGTCGAGCTGGCCGTGAGCAGCGCCAGCAGCAGGCCGGCGAACGAGATCGTGGTCAGCCCGGTATCCTTGTACATCTTGATGTCTTCGCCGAACGTAAAGTACGACACGAAGACCGAACAGATCAAGGACGATCCGGCGATGAACGTCAGGACGAAGAAGGCCGGTTGCCTGATCGCTTCCTTGGCGGTCGCGAACGCGATGGTGAGAGCTTTCATGGAGGCGATAACTCGAAAGATGGAGGAGGCCTTACCCCTAGATTTGGCTCGGCCGAGATTATGAGACCTGAGAATCCCCTGAGTGATCGTATGCGTCCTGAAATCCCGGCCCCGTCTGACAAACGAATCAGGAATGCTCCCCCGAAAACCGTCGAAACCAAGGAAAAGGAGGCCGCTCGCCTGATCGTCCTCTTGAACCCTGCCGAAGCCCGAAGCGAACCACAATCCTCGAAGCGATGACTGAGGAGCCCGCTCGAGGCGGCCTTGGAGCCACCTGGATTCGCCAGAGATCAAGAAACACGAGGACTAATACCGGATCTCAAAGCCCTGAAGTTCGGGCTCGCCCACGGGTAGGCTTTCGGTTCGCGCTGCGTGGATCTTGTCTCCGATGGCGTGATGAATGGAGTCGAGGAGCAACTGAAGTTCGGCCGTCTCCCCTTCGGCGACCAGTTCGACCCGACCATCGTCGAGGTTGCGAACATAGCCCGAGACTTCAAACGACTGGGCGAGATGCTGGGTGGTGAACCGAAATCCCACGCCTTGCACCCGGCCCGAGTAATACACTCGGCGACGCTCCAACGGCATGAGACTCCACTCGCGAAAGGCCGATCGAAACGACGAACCTCAAGCGGGTCCGTCGCGCTTCAACATTTGTATTCTAGCGGGAGAGAACTGGCGAAGGCAAGCCTGGCAAACCGCGAGCCTATGAAGCTTGGTCCCGAACGATTCGACAAAGCGGCGCGGTCTTCAGAGCGAAGTCCGCGCCGCCGATTCGAGTGTGGCCTCGGGCCTGCGATCAAAGACCGTTGAGCTCGATGCGGTCGATCGTTCCACTGGCGGCCTGGATCGAAACCTGCCCGGTACGGGCCGGCCCAATTCCAAGCGCCCGGTACGGTGCGGCCGGGGAACCGGACGATCCGCCCGCCTTGATGGTGACGTTGGCCAGGGTGAAGGGAAGTCGGTTCTCAACCTTCAAAGTCGTGCTATTCGCTCCCTTGCGGGCGACCTTGACGGAGACGAACGTGGCGGCCATGGCATGGTCAAGCGCCCGGGCGAGTCCCGGACCGTCGAGAACCGTAACTGTGGAGCCTTCCGTGAAGCTCGTCTTACCCAAGGGAAGCCACCCTTCCCGCTGCGAAGAACGGCTCACCAACACGCGGCCGCGAGTCTCCCCCGCCTGGCTCGAGGTCAGGGTGACATTCAAGAAGAGGGCAGGGACGGCGGCCGTGGGCTCCTCATTGTCGCTGACGACGCACAGCGGCAGGCCCATCAGGTGCAAGCCCTGGAGCGCCTCCTGAAGACGAGCCGCCTCGGTCGCGAGTTCACCCTCACCCTGAACCCGGATGAACAGACGCGACTCGGCGAGATAACTTGGCTCGATCACGTCGGACTCACCCGATGCGTCGATCGCTTCGACGAACCGCGCGGCCAGTGCCACTTCGTGCCCGTTGATCACCTTGCTCGCCTGGGCGCGCATCAACTCGAACGGAACGTCATTGCATACGCGCCACATGGCGGCTTGGGCCACACCCTGGCTGGTGCCAAGGGTCGCGAGGCTTCGCAGAGCCTTGCGAACCCGAGCGTCGCCTGTGTACTCGTTGACGTCCATCAGCTCGAACCGGTCACGACCGGTCGGCGTCGGCATGCCGAAATTCAGGCAGACCGCCGGGAGCGTCAGGTCGATCGTCTTTCCCGCGGGAACGGTGACGGTGCTCGTCTGCGCGTCGGTCGGAGCGACCGGAATCGAATGGAGACCGGCATCGCTGCCGACCGCGCCACGGAACTGGCCGAATCCCCCGGGCTGATTGGTCGGAGTTCCCAGGCCCATGCTCTGGAACCCACCGCCACCGCCGCCCCGCTGACCCGTGGCACTCGCGGCCACCAAGCCTGGAGGAAGCACCACGTTCAATCGCTTGGCAGAGGTATTGCGGATCGCAAATCGGACCCGATCCTGACCTTGTCCGCGAACCTCGAGTTCAATATCGCCAGCCTGCCGCGCATCAAGCACGCGAACCGTCTCGGTGACGGTTCCGGCCGCGGGCGACGGCTCTTCCGGCTCGGCGAACGCCGAACCTGCGAAGATCAAACAGGTCGAGAGGCCCGCGGCCGACCAGGCCCGGGCCAGGCAAAGGTGTCGCCACAACATCGCGTTGGACCTTTCTGGACGGGGCCGCTGCTGGAGGACCCGTTCAAAGATCGCCCTCCCTGGCCCGAATTATTCACCAGTGTATTCCCAAACTGACCCGTCCCAACCGTGAGGCTCCAAGGACGTTGGACGTCCGACGACCCCGGTTTATTCGAACGGGTCTCCCCTTATTCTTCGGCAACTCGACCATTCGCCATCGGTCGATTTCGGGAAACGCAATCAACCAGGGGTTCTGATGTCCCTCAAATAACGGTCATGCCAACGACGACCGGTCCCACGTAACGACGCAAGCCCCCCTCCCCTTGCGATCCTCCGGGTCACTTCGGCTCCCGCCGGCCGAGAACCTTGACCGGTACCGCGGACAGCTCGCGGAAGACCGGCCGGAGAGCCGGTGTGTCATCCCCGAGCCCGAGGGGAACCCACACCGTCGCCCCCCTCGTGAGGGCCGACCCGTCGGCCAACGTGCTCGTGGCAATGACCTTCAATTCCCCCAGGGCCGGCCCCGCATCGTCGGCGACCTGCAGTATCAACGTCGCGACAAGGCTCGGTGGACGAGTTGTCCCGGTAGTGGGTCGACTGCCGCCCGCCCGGATCGTCACCGGTTCGGCCGTGACCCCGGCCGGCAGGCCGGTCGCGCGCAGTACGATGGGGCCAATCCGACCGTCGATCGCGATCCTCAAGTTCACGCGGCAACGCGATCCAGGGGCCAGGTTCAAAACCCCTGCCGGGCCGCTCAACCGCTCCGGCCCTTGCGAGTCGGCCCCTGAGCCGAAGCGCGGGGCACCGAGATCCGGCGGGAAGGCCACGCGGAAGTCGGGCCGAGCCGGCTCGACGGTCAATCGGTACGCAAACTCAGCGCCTCCATGGTCGTAACGGTCGGCAACCTCAATGATCCATTCTCCATCGGCCTCCGCCTCTTGAACGAGCAAGCTGTCGGTGGGAAAAGCCCCTCGACCTGGAGCCCAAGGAGGAACGAGAGAGGGGCCGCCCTCCATCGGATCGTCGTTTTCCGCAATTCGACGCCCCTGGTCATCGCGGATCGTCACCACCGAGTCGAGCCACGAACCGAGCGACGCCGCCTGGATCGCGACTCGGAGTCGCTCACCCCGCCGGACTGCCACGCGATAGTGATCAACCTCTCCTGGCATCGCGATCCAACCGTTGGCGGTGGAACCTCGTGGGAGCCGCGTCCCGGACCGGTCCTGCGGTGCGAGTCGCGGTTCGACAAGGTTCGGTCCTTCGCCCACGACGAGGCGGTGGGGCACGAGTAGGCGCCCGCTCGGCCCGTCAAACGGGGTGAGCTCGACGAGCGAGCCAGGGTGATCGGGCAGCAGAATCCGCTGGTGCAGGGGGACGTCCAGAGTGCCGCCGGAGGCCGTGACATCGATCGACTCTCCGCGCGGTCCCCCCAGTGGAAAGAGCGCCGTGGCGAACGGAGTCGTAAAAACGCGGATTCGGTAACTCGCCGCTTCGCCCCCCTGGAAGAGTGCGTCGTGGACCCGGACGATGACCGTTCCATCGGACGGAAACCGCGACGTGACACGGCAGTCACCGTCAAGGCCAGGGGTTTCCCGTCCTTGGATCAGGGAACGGCCCTCGCGATCGAGGAGGGTAACAACCGGCCTGAGGGGTGAGCCCAACCGACGCGCCTCAACCTCGACGGTGAGCGGCCCGCCCGCGGGCCCATCGATTCGAACGTGATCGACGTCGCGATCCTCGAGAACTCCGCTGACGACCGTGTTCACTCGCTGTAAATTCGCGTGGGCGGAGTCGTCATTCGGTTCGACTTCCGGGAACGGATCGAGCGTGTCGACGCGGAAGAGCAAAAGGTTGGAGAGCCCGAACGGGCCATCGGCCCTCAGCTCACGAATTCCAGGCACTGCCGACGCGCTGGCACGGGCCGACACCACGAGCCGACCGTCGGCCGTCAGCTTCGGTTCCAAGACCTCGACCCCGACTCCGGAGCTCCGGAGCCGCGTGCCCCCATCAAGGTTTCGCCCGCTGAGCGTCCATTTCGTCGTACGACCCACGGTGACGCCCGGGGGGGACAACCCCGTAAGGACCGGTTCCTTGAGGGACGCTCGCGACGCCGAAGGGGGCGATGGGCCTTGAGCCAGGGCTTGGGTGAACCCAAGAAGGCAGACCAGCGCGATCCCTCGATCCTTGAGAGTCGGTTTCAAGGGGCTTGACCACAAGCGGTGGAGCAAAAGGACCGACTCCGAACCCGTCGGATTGGGGCGAGCGATCACGGCTTGGGGCGGCAAACTCGCAACAAAAACCGGATCCCCGAGGCGCCGATTGAGCCCGCCTCGATTCAACCCGGCGGATCGGGATCCGAACGACTCCCAGGCGCGTTCTCGTCGAGGGATTCAGTCTCCTATGACTTTGCGCCCTCCAGAAGCATACCGCTTCTGAGTGCTCCGTCGCGAGGGGAACCTCATGCCGAAGCCCCCAATTTCGTGGCACGACCTGAGTCGGGCCCCGCGAGTCCCAAAAGCTTCGGATTGATCGGACGAATCGAGGGCGCAAACGTGAGTGAGAATGTTCTTTCGCATGCCGGCGTTGCGCGTTATAGTTCTTTGACTGCCGAGTCACAAAAGCGTCGACGCCTTCGCATCCCATCCCCCCGCGCTGGTGCTTGTGCATCCCTCCCCTCAGCGCTGATGCTTCTGCATCATTCCCCCCCACGCGAGCCTTGATTCCGAATACGCTCGGGGTCTTCGTTGTTTCGTCGCATGGGCTTTGTCTCTTCACTTCGGAAAAGGGGGGTCTCTCATGGCCTTGAGTCTACGCGTACTCGTCTTGCCTGCGTTTCTCTCGGGAGGGCTGTTCGCCGTCGTTCCCGCGGGTTTGATCTACGCGGGTCCCAATCCGACCCGCGGAGTCCGAACCGTCTTGAGACGTGCCCGGGAGTCCGACCTTGTCGAAGCGCCGACGAGCTCCGAGGTGACCGTCGAGGATGCGGACACCGTCAAAACGATCGACGTCCTCGAAGGACTCCGCTCGGGGCAGCTCGCCGCCAAGGCCGAAGGCACGGGTGACGGCCGGATGACGCTTAATTTGACCAACCGGTCGAAACAGAAGCTCCGTGTTGTCCTCCCCCCAGGGCTCCTCGCCACCGGAGCCTCGGGCCAGTTCGGAGGCATGGGGGGCATGGGTGGTGGTATGGGGGGTATGGGCGGCGGTATGGGGGGTATGGGTGGCGGCATGGGGGGTATGGGTGGCGGCATGGGAGGCATGGGCGGCGGCATGGGGGGCAGGGGCGGCAGCATGATGGGCGGCAGGGGCGGCATGTCGGGTGGGACAATGCCCGCGTCGATGGGAATGATGATGCTCGGACGCCTCATCATGTCGCTCGTCGGCGATCGGGATAGTTGGGATCAGAAATCGCTCATGTCAGGAATGATGATGGGCATGGGCGGCATGGGAGGCATGGGCGGCATGGGTGGCATGGGCGGTGGTATGGGTGGCATGATGGGGGGAGGGTTCCGCTCGGTTCCCCCCACGAGCCTGCCAGAGACGACGCTCAATCCGAAGCAGACGCGCCACCTTCCCACCGCCCTGGTGAGCCTGAACGATCCGGGCAACGCGACGACGGTCAGGTTTCCCGAAAAGGGTGAAAAGCTTGCGATCGGTGATGTTAGTCAGTTAAATCTCGACCCGCGAACCCAGGCCGCGTTGCAGCGGCTCGCCACGGATAAGGCGCCGCAGGCGGTCTGCCAGCTCGTGATGTGGCACACCGCGGCGGGAATCGACTGGCCGAACGTCAGGCGAATGGCCGAACCGTGGGCGAATGACTATGAGATCGCGCTCGCGCGACAATTCGTCGCACAGGTCAATCCAATAAAGGGTGGGAAGCCTGAACTTGAGTCGGGCACGATCTACTGGGACGTACGGACTACCGAGGGAGCGACCGTCACCTTAGCCGCCGAGCTTCGCACCCTCTTAGAGAAATCGACGATGCTCGGTCTCCGGACCAAGGGAAGCATCCCCGCCCGCCCGCCCGGGCCCGCAATCGCGTTCCGGGCCGCCCTGGATGACGTGAAAGCCGAAATCCAGGTGGCTTCTACCGACGGCCAAGGCGCAGCCTGGGTCCCTCTCGGCTCCTTCACGTTGAAGATCGATCCGGTCTCGAGCGATAAAGCGGAAGCGAAGGTCGCTCATCAGGCGGCCGCGATCGCCGATTCGACGGCGGCGGGGATCCTCAGTCGGCTCGTCCACTGCAAGCTCTCCAAAGGAGAGATGAGCAAGGGGAAGAAGACCTACAAAATTCGGATCGACAACGGCTCACCCCTGATTTTGAACGGACTGACCTTGGGAGGCCCCAAGGATGCGGACGCCACGGAAGAAGCAGCCCTCCCCTCAACCCTGGCCGGCTTCTGCCTGCCCCCCCGGCGGTCGTGGACCGTATCGATCGCGGCGGACACGGTGGACCGGCTGAACCTCAAGAAGGGAATCGACCTCCTCGCCGCCGACCTCAGCGGGCTCTAATCGAACGGGGTTGGGCGATCCGGTGCAAAGACCGGATTGCCCGTCCCTATTTTTTTGGGGGAACGCAGGCTCAGGCCGTCGGGATCGTCTCGGTGGTCTCGAGCCCGTAATGACTGATGCCCTCGGCGCGGAGGTCCACCTTGCGGATCTTTCCCGTCACCGTCTTGGGGAGTTGGCCGACGATCCGGATGTAGTGGGGAACCTTGAAGTGGGCGATTTGCCCCCGGCAATAGTGGCGCAAGTCATCCTCGGTCACGGTCTGGCCTGGCCGAGGCACGACCCAGGCGGCGATCACCTCACCATACTTGGCGTCGGGTAGCCCGACCACGGCCACCTCGGCGACGGCCGGATGATGATGAAGGAACTCCTCAATTTCGGGCGGATAGATATTCTCACCGCCTCGAATGATTAACTCCTTGCAACGGCCAACGATCCGGTAGTTTCCATCCTCGCGCCGCATCGCGAGATCCCCGGTGTACAGCCATCCCGCCGCGTCGATGACCCGTGCCGTCGCTTCAGGGGCCTTGTAATAGCCGGCCATCACGCCGTGGCCTCGGACCCGTAACTCTCCCGCTTGCCCCGCCTCGACTTCCTGGCGCGTGACCGGGTCGACGAGTTGCACCTCGACCCCTGGGATCGGCCGGCCGACCGTGCCGACCCGTACCTCAATGGGGTCATCCACCGAAGTCTGGGTGATGATGGGCGAAGCTTCCGTCTGACCGTAGCCGATCGTGATTTGCGACGCCCCCAGGTCGCGGACCACGGCCTCCATCAACGGCAACGGACAGGGACTTCCCGCCATGATCCCGGTCCGCAAACTCGAGAGGTCGAAACGCGTTCGATCGGGGTGGCCGAGTTCCGCCACGAACATGGTGGGAACGCCGTAGATTGAGGTACAACGCTCAGAGTCGATCGCGGCCAAGGTCAACCCGGGATCGAAGCTCGGCGCCGGCACCACCAGCGCGGAACCGGTCAGGGCACACACCAAGGTCCCCAGCACGCACCCGAAACAGTGGTAGAACGGCACCGGAACGCAGACTCGGTCGTCGGGTCCGTACCGAACGCGCTTACCAATATAAAACGCGTTCATTAACACGTTTCGATGGGTAAGCATCGCCCCTTTGGGCAGTCCCGTGGTTCCCGAAGTGAACTGGATATTGTAGACCTCGGTCGCTTGCGCCGAGCACTCACGTTCGTGTAACGCTTCATGCACGACGTCGGTTTCGAGGTCGGTCCAGCTCAGCCAACCGGGGCCGGGGCGATCGCTCACGGAGATCAGACGCCGGAGCTGGGGGAGCTTCGCCGAGGTCCAACTCGTACTCGTGGCCCGAGCCACCTCGGGACAGATCGTCTCGACCATCTGCCCGAAGTGGGAATCCTTGAACGAATCGCCCACGATCAGGGTCGCGACGTCGGCCATCGCGAGCATCCCTTCCAGCTCGTGGAGCCGATACGCGGGATTGATGTTGACCAGGATCGCTCCGATCCGGCCCACCGCGAACTGGGCGATGACCCACTCCGGGGCGTTCATCGACCAGATGCCGACGTGCTCGCCGCGCTCGACCCCCTGCGCCAGCAGGCCGGAGGCCACCGAGTCGACCCGCCGATCGAACTCGCGCCACGACCAGCGGATCGCCAACGACGGGAAAACCACGGCATCCCGGTCGGGATAGCGCGCGGCCGTCCGGCGCAGCACGGCTCCCACGGTCAGGTCAGAAACCCAGGGGGTCGATAGGTCATTTTGAGGGGCCATGGTTCGGGCTCACTCCTCGGCGGCTCGATCACGCCCCCAATTCCACAGCGGTGGTCGCTTGTGGATAAACGCACGCATCCCTTCCTCGGCTTCCTCGGAGACACGGACGGCGGCCGTCACGGCGGCCGGACCGCGCAGGTTGGCGGGGCGGCCGTTGACCTCGTCGAGCAGCCGCTTGGTCGTGGCCACCGCCCGGGGCCCGGAGGCCAGGAGTGAGACACCGAATTCGATCGCCTGACTCAGGCAGGTTCGACGGTCGACGACCCGATTGATTAATCCCCAGCGCTCGGCCTCGGCGGCCGAAATCGGCTCCCCGGTCAACAGCAAGGAGCGGGCCCTCCGCTCACCGACCTGCCGCACCAGGTCATACATCACGACCGCCGCAACCAGACCGCGGCGGACCTCGGGATAGCCGATCCTGGCATGCTCGGCCGCGATCACGAAGTCGCAGGCCACAGCCAGCCCCGCCCCGCCAGCGAAGGCGTCGCCATTGAGCGCAGCGATCGTGGGCTTCGAGAGGCGATGGACCTGATCCACGAGGTCGGCAATCCCCTGGACGTCGGCGATCGCCTGCTTCTCGGACTCCTCGGACTCTCCGGAGAGGAGCGACTCCTTCAGGTCCATCCCCGCGCAGAAAACGGGGTCGGCCCCCGTCAGCACAACGGCGCGCGAGCTATGCTCAGCCTCGATCTTGGTGAGGTGATCGCTCAGCGCGGCCACCAGGTCCCGTGACAGGGCGTTGCGACGTTGGGGACGGTTCAAGGTCAGGATGACGACCGGCCCCTGATCGTGCCGGAGAATGGTCGGTTCATTCATGATTCCCCCTTCGCGGTCTCGGTTCCAGGCAGCCGCATCTCGAGCA
The DNA here is from genome assembly GCF_900129635.1 of Singulisphaera sp. GP187. Taxonomy (GTDB): domain Bacteria; phylum Planctomycetota; class Planctomycetia; order Isosphaerales; family Isosphaeraceae; genus Singulisphaera. The sequence continues at coordinate 2,589,754 of NZ_FSRB01000001.1, forward strand.
ACGCCACCCCCAAGGCCTTGCCTTGCGAGTCGATCCGGAGCGACCGGCTCGCGCCTCCACCCAGAGCGTTCTCCAACACGAAGTTCAGCGCATGAATGTTGGGAAGCTCGTACCGCCGGACTTCGCCAATCCCGAGCGGTCGAAAGAATTCGGCGACCGCCTCCGCAGTCAACATCTCCTTAAGCCAATCATAACCAGACGCATCGTTCGCAACGACGCCGATGTTCGCTCGGTTCCCTTTATCGCCACTCCGGGCGTGGGCGACGTCTCCAACGCGAACGAGCGAGGCAGACGGGTGATCGCTGAACATCAAAGCGTCCTCCGCAACCATTCCGCGGCCGGTCTGACTTCCGTCCTGGCCTCAACCAGGTGGCGGGGGACCAGCGTGGGCCAGTACCCGAAAGCAGGGCGGGCCGAGGGCCTGCCCGTGGCATAGCCCGCGATCCCCGACGGCCCCGAAGTGACCAGGGGGGCGAACTCGCGGCAGAACCGCTCGACCGCCTTGCGGTTCGGGTCGCGCACGCTGACTCTCAGCATGACCTCGAAGGGAGGAGACGATGCCCCCACCACCCCCGGCACCACGCTCCCTGCGCCAATGCATTCGACCAGCGAGTTGGCCAGTTCAAACCCCGCGCGCCGGACCCGCTCCAGCACGATCCAACCCGACGCGTGCGCCTTCGCCTCGGCCCCACGGCCAACCACGGCGAGCAAACCGCTCGCCGTCCAGCCGTCGCGATAGACCGCGGCGACTTTGAGCCGATCGCTCGGCGGCCGGCCGGTCGCTCCCCGAAGCAACACGCGATTCAGGCCATCCTCGGTCAGTGAGATCGTGGTCAGGTCCACATCGACGTCGGGCGTTCGATAACAGGTGGGGTCGTCGATCTCGTAGACGATCTGCTCGGCCACCGTCCCGACACTGACCAGCCCCCCGGTTCCGTCCGGCTTGGTGATCACGCTCGTGCCGTCGGCGTCGATCTCGGCGATCGGGTAGCCGATGTTCTCGAGGTTGGGGATCTCATGCCAGCGATGCCAGAGCCCGCCGGTCGCCTGCGCCCCGCACTCGATGACATGACCGGCGGCCGACCCACCCGCCAGCCGCGTCCAGTCGTCCCAGGCCCACCCGAAGTGGGCGCAGGCCGGCCCGAGGGTCAACGAGGCATCGGCCACCCGCCCGGTCAGGACGATCCGCGCTCCCCCTCGAAGTGCCTCGGCGATCGGCTCCGCGCCCAGATAAACATTGGCACTGACCAGGCGATCGGCCACGGTCGCGATCGGTTCCCCGGTCTCCATGTGCGCGAGGTCAACATTCTCTCGAATCCAGCGCGGGATCGAGCCCAGCAGGTCGTCGCCCGTCACGACCCCGAGCGGCTCGGCCCCCTGCCCCGCGGCCTCGAGAATCTCCGCACACCGCCGGGCGCACGCACTCGCATTGAGCCCGCCCGCATTGGTGACGACCCGCAGGCCCGCCTGTTCCTTCAAGAGTGGCGTCAACCGCTCGAGCAATTCGGGAAAGTCGGCGACGTAGCCGGCGGCTGGATCCTTCGTGCGGAGATGGCTCAGGATGGCGAGGGTCAGTTCGGCGAGATATTCCAGAGTCAGGACATCGAGCTGGCCCGCGCTGGCCAGGAGAAAGGGCGCATCGAGGTTGTCGCCCCAGAAGCCAGCGCCGTTGCCGACACGAAGTGGGCGGTTCGCCATCGTGGCTGGCCTCCTTAGATTAGAGTCCGTCTCAGAAGGTCAGGGTGAACCGGGAAATGAAGGACGTTTGGGTGCCACGGGTTCCGTACTCGGAACCCGTGCGCGCCAGGCCAAAGCATTCCCACATGGGTTCCAAGTACGGAACCGCATGGCACCCGGCAGATCATCAAAAACCCCCGTGGGATTCACCTTTTGGACAGACTCTTAAACTGAGCTTAGACCTGAAAGACACCGACCGGAAATCCATCGGTCTCACGCTGTCGTGTCGCCACGTCGAGCGCCAGGACGAGGACCTCACGGGTTTGCAGAGGATCAATGATGGCATCGACCCAACCTCGGGCCGCCGCATAGCGGATATCGGTCTCGCGGTCGTACCGGGCCCGCAATTCATCGGCCATCGCGTTCAGTTCGCGGTCGTCAACCTGCTTGCCTTGCCGCTTTACGGTGGCAACCTGGACGTCGAGCATCGTCCGAGCCGCCTGCTGAGCGCCCATCACGGCATAACGGGCACCCGGCCACGCGAACAAGAAATTCGGGTCGAACGCCTTGCCGCAGAGCGCGTAGTGCCCCGCGCCGAACGAGTGGCCGACGATCAGGGTCAGTTTCGGAACAATGCTGTTACTGACCGCGTTCACGAGCTTGGCGCCCCGGCGGATGATCCCCGACCGCTCGGCATCGCGGCCCACATCGAACCCGTTGACGTCCTGGATGAAGAGCAACGGAACTCGCGATTGGTTGCAATCGAGCACAAAACGGGCCGCCTTGTCGGCGCTATCGGCATAGATGACGCCGCCGAACTGGTAAGGACCTCCCCCCTCGGGCCGGAACCGGAGCCGCTGGTTGGCCACGATCCCGACGGGAATTCCCCCCAACCTGGCGAACCCGCAAAACAAGCTCTTGCCGTAATCGGCGCGATACTCGTCGAACCGGCCGCCGTCGACCAGCGCCGCCAGGAGGTCGCGCACATCGTACTGCGCCGAGGGATCGGTCCGAACGATCGAGAAGAGATCGTCGGCCGATCGCGCCGGGGGATCGACGGGAACCCCCTCGGCCGATCCCTTGGGATCGGGAGGGAGCAGAGCGACCAGCCGGCGCAAGCGGGCGAGACAGGAATCGTCGTCGGGCTCGTGGTAGTCGACCGTCCCGCTGATCGCCGCATGCATCCCCGCGCCACCGAGCTCCTCGTGCGTGATATCCTGGCCAATGGCCGCTTTGACCAGGGCGGGACCGGCGAGGTAGAGGCCGGAGCCTTCGGTCATCAGCACCGTGTCACAGAGGACCGGCAGATACGCCCCTCCAGCCACACAGTTGCCCATGATCGCGGCGATTTGGGGGACCCCTTGCGCCGAGAGGACGGCATTGTTACGGAAGATCCGGCCAAAGTCGTCGTCGTCGGGAAAGACCTCATCCTGCATCGGCAGAAAGACGCCCGAAGAATCGACGAGGTAGAGCAGTGGCAGCCGGTTCCGCCCCGCGATCGTCTGGGCTCGGAGCACCTTCTTGATCGTCATCGGGAAGAACGCGCCGGCCTTGACCGTGGCATCATTGGCGATGACCATCACACGCCGCCCGGCGACCACGCCGATTCCCGTGATCACCCCCGCGCCCGGGGCCCCGCCCCACTCTTCGTACAACTGATAGCCGGCCCAGAGCCCGAGCTCAAGAAATGACGAATCAGGGTCCGTCAGGGCGGTAATCCGTTCGCGCGCGGTCTTTCGTCCTTTGGCATGCTGCCGCGCGATCGCCTCGGACCCGCCCCCTTGGCGGATCCCGTCCGCCTCGGCGAGCAGGCGCACGGTCACTTCGCGCAGGTCGGGTTCCATGGGACGTCGGTGATCGGTGCCTGATTCAGCGGCCGGCATATCGTGTTGTCATTTCTTGGCAAAAGGACCCCGCGAATCAAGCCCGCTCCACGACCAAGGCCACGGCGTTGCCTCCCCCGAGGCAGAGCGCGGCGACTCCGATCTTCTTGCCATGACGTTCAAGAGCATGAACGAGTGTCACGAGAACGCGAGCGCCACTGGCACCGATCGGATGCCCCAGCGCGATCGCACCTCCGTGGACGTTGACCTTAGCGAGGTCGATCTCCAGCCCCTTCACGCAGCCGAGCAACTGCGAGGCGAACGCCTCATTGATCTCGTAGAGATCAACGTCCTGGGGCGTTAGCCTGGCTTTGGCCAGGACGGCTCGAATCGCGCCGATGGGAGCGAGAAAGAGGTCGCACGGGTCAAGGCCCGAGATGGCCGTCGCGAGGATCCGCGCGACCGGTCGGACCCGCAACTGCTCGGCCTTCGCCTCCGAGGCGACCACCAACATCGCCGCCCCATCGCTCAGGCTCGACGAGTTACCCGCCGTCACCACCCCCTCGGCACAGAATGCCGGCTTGAGCCGCGCCAGGGCCGCCTGGTCCGACTCGGCCCGCGGCCCTTCATCGCCCTTGATCGTCGTGGAGACCCCTTTTTTGCCCTCGATCGTCACCGGGACGATCTCAAGGTCGAAGGCCCCGGAACGCTGCGCCTCGAGAGCACGGCGATGGCTCTCGCATGAAAAACTATCAAGTTCTTCACGCGAGAGCTTACACATATCGGCCGTCCGCTCGGCAGCCTCGCCCATCGGCCAGCCTTCGACCGCGCAGGTCAGGCCATCGTGCAGCATCGAGTCAACCAGCACCCCGTCGCCCAGCTTCCAGCCGCTGCGCCCTCCTCGAAGCAGGTGGGGGGCATTGCTCATGCTTTCCATCCCCCCGGCAAGAACAACATCGGCGTCCCCCGCACGGATGGCCGTTGCCGCGAGCATGACCGACCGCAAGCCCGAGCCGCAGACCATGTTGATCGTCAAGGCGCTGGCCTTCGTCGGGATCCCGGCACCAATCGCGACTTGTCGTGCCGGAGCCTGGCCGAGACCCGCCGCCAGCACGTTCCCCACAATCGCTTCGTCGACCTGGTCCGGATCCACCTGGGATCGCGCCAGCGCTTCCTTGGCCGCGACGACCCCCAGGTCCACCGCCGACCGACCGGACAGGCCACCGAGATAGCGGCCGATCGGCGTCCGACAAGCCGAGAGAATCACGGGAATCGGACGCGACATAGCGGTCCCCTCGAGATTGGGTAGGGAGGCAATCCGTTGATGCCTACCTCGCACGATCCATGCCGCGCCGTCCCAAAAGACCGGCGACATAGCCTCACCACCAAGGGGATTCTAAGAGCCACCGAGGGACAGGTCAACGACGACGCACAATCCGTCGATCCCGCTCGGTTGGGGCGCTCGCGGCCGCTCCGGCCTCAATCAACCCCTGACCCACGAGCGCTTTGACGTGTTTACACCCCAACGGATCGAGACCGGCGCGGCGGAAGACGAAATCAGGGCAGTCGCACTCAGGCCCGAAACTCGTCTGAGCCACGTCGTAGAGCGTCCCATCCGCCTTATTCAAGCGAAACGCACGCAAAGCGGCACCCGGTCCGCATTCGAGCGGCTCCACCAGGTAAAGGCTTTGATTGATTGTCAAATATAGGTGGCTCAACACCGTTTGGTCTCGCGTTTGAGTCCCGAACGACTGACCGCGCTCATGAATCATTGGCGGCGCCTCCATCTATACAAATAGTACGTAGTCAGAGGCGGTTTGGCAAGTCGGACAGACCTCAAAATCAGGTTCGGCACATCCTATTATTCGGATTGTGTGGATGCAGAATCCCCTGATTTCCTCAGGCGAGCGAGCCCCGGCTGGGCGCTGGCACTTCGCCTAGACTGTCCCATAAGGGGAACATAAAAGCACCCGAACAACGCATAAGTAGCACCAGAACACACCACCAACCTGGCGACATCACCGAAGCTTCATGGGCGTTGATCGAACCGCACATCCCAAGGGGTTCGTCCCGGCGGCCGCCCGTACGCGGAAACGGCGTTGCGAGAATCGCCGGGCCAGGCGGTTTCTGATACCATTGACAAGAATTTACGGCGACGCCGGTCTGCTAAAAGGACGATGTAGAGAATTGAGTTCGCACCAGGAGAAGCCCTCAATGGGTCGGATCGCTGGCTGTGTTCTGGCCGTGCTGCTTACCCCGATGGGCATAGCCGCCGGGTTGATCGACTCCCCCACCGACCTGTCGAACTGGATCACGTTACCACCGCCCCAAGTGGGCGACGATCGCTGGAACGCCGCGAACGCCGACTCCCAACATGAGTGGGTCGTCCTCCTGCGCGGCGATCGACCGTCGGTGCGCCCGCGCATCGACGCTCGGGAGAAGGGCTCACCCTACCCCGAGAGGCAGGAGGCGTATCCGCCGATGCCTTTCACCATCCAGCAGGGTTCAATGCAGGAGGGGCTCTCCGGGGAGTGGTTTAGCGTCCAAGTGACCGACGGCTGGGTCATTGGCTTCGACAAGGGCGAGTGGGGTGGCGCGCTCTGGTGGTTCTCGCCCGACGGGAAGAAGCGGTACAAGATCTCGGGCGACCAAGTTTCCGGCTTCTTCAAGACCGACGCGGGACTGCTGGCCTTGTCGGGCATCGCACACGGGACCATCTCACGCGGCCGGATCATCCGCTTGACCAGGGGCGGAGATGGTTTCTGGCATTCGGAGCATTTTGTCGATCTGAAGGGGGCTCCGGAGACGGCCGTCATAGGTGCCGACGGGGCCTTGATCGTGGCGACGCATGACCGACTGCTTCGCGTCCATCTTGACTCCGGGAGTATCGACGTGCTCCTGAAAGATGCCTTCTGGGGCGGACTCGACCCGAAGTCGATGATCCTGGCTCCGTCGGGAGCGATCTATCTTGGGATGAGGCACGGGGTCACCCAGGTCGAAAAGATGGGTGCGGCCTACAGGGCCAAGTGGCTCATCCCGAACGCCGAGTTCGATCGACGACTCCCGGAGGGGTTCAGATAGGACTCGAACTAGGCCCGAATCCACTGTGACCCTGCCTTTTCTCCTGACCACCGGTTTCTTTATTTCACACTGAGCCATACCACTGCGCTGGCTGTCGATCTCACAACGATGTCCATCCTTCAATTCAGCCAAAGACCTCACCCTCCCCGCTCGCCTCGGGATCATGCAAGCAGTCCCGGCTCAACGGGAGGTTGATCGACGGCGATCGGTTTCGAGGGGTCGATCAAGGTCCAGCACAAGGCGGCCATGATAAACACAGCGACATACGTGGCGAACGCCGAATCGTAACCGGAAAGGACGGCGAGATGGCGGTCGATCGAGGGGAGTTGGGTGATCGTGAGCTCTTGCGCAGCCGCCCGGGTGGCGAGGGAGCGCTCGACCAGCGTCCCTGTTAACCAGCCAGCCAGGGCGTTGCCGAGGGTTCCGATCGTGTTCATGCAGGCTGCGGTCACCGCGGCGTGCTCGCGGCCAAGATCCTGGCAGGTGGCCCAGGAGGAACCGAGGGTCAGGTCGACGCAAAAGGCGGCGAGGGAGATCAGGAGGCAGAACAGGTGAACGTTATCGGTGTGGCTGGCACCCCACCAGCAGGCCGCCCCGGTGGAGAGCGCGGTCATGCCGAGCACGCGCCGGGCCAGCCGTCGATCCCCCAGGAGACGCGCCAGCCCATTCACGCAGAACCCACCCAAGAAACAGCCGGCCGCTCCAATCCAGAGGGGCGCCCCTTTATACATCGCGCCGAACTTGTCGCCCGCCGACATCGAAAAGCGTTCTTCGATGTAGGTGGGCAAATAAGTCATATTGAATGCCCAGGCATAATTGATAAAGAAATACATCAGGCAGAGCGCCCACAGGCTCCGGTTGGTGAGCAAGGCCCGCCAGGGGACGCGCGAGTGAGTGGTCGAGGAATTCCACTCGGAGCCGATCAGGTCGCGCTCCGCGGCGTTGACCCCGGGGTGATCATCGGGGCGATCGCGAAACCAGAGGCCGAACGCAACGCACCAGACCAGGCCGATCATGCCGAACAGGAGGAAGGCCGATCGCCAGCCCATCAGCGGAGCGGAGGTGGCGGTTCCGCCGACCAGAATTGCCAGGATCAGCGGGGTGAGGCCGCCGATGAGCCGGCCCGACATGAAGACGAGCCCCTGCGCCATCTCCCAGCTTCGCGCGGGAAACCAGTTGTGAAGCGCCCGCGTAATGTTGGGATAGGCGCCCGCCTCGCCCGCACCGAAGAGAAAGCGCAGGGCGATGAGAGCGCCCAGGCCACCGACCAGGGTCCCGCCGACCCGAAGGCCGACCGCGGCGGTGAGGGCCGTGCAGGCCGACCACCAGACCACGATCCGGATCAAAGTGCGACGCGGACCGATCAGGTCGCCCATCGCCCCGGCCGGAATCTCGAAGACGGCGTAGGCGATCGCAAACGAAGTGATCGCCCACTTGAGCTGGGAGACGTCGGTCAGGCCAAGCTCGCCCGCGATCGACGGGGCCGCCACGCCGAAACAGGCCCGGTCGAGATAGGTGATCATCGACAGCGTGCAGGCGAAACCGAGCACCCGGTAGCGGACGCTCGTCGGCGCGGCGGACGGCGAAGCGGGCCGTGACTCCGTCATCAGCGCGACTCGCTAATGAGGACGGATCGGACGAAGTCCTCGTTAATCGTGACCCCGAGGCCGGGGCGGTTGGGCACGAGGATCCAGCCGTCCTCGGCCTGAATCTTCTCCAAGGTCAGCTCGTGCCGGAGCGGCGAATCCTCGACGCAGTCTTCAAAGAGGAAGGCGTCGCGACAGGTCGACAGCCAGTGCAGGCTGGCGGCGGCCGTGACCGGGCTGGTGTAGCAGTGGTTACAGAGTCGGGCGCCAATCTCCTCCACGCGTTGCCGGATGTAGGCGGCCTCGGTGAAGCCGTTGCGCGAGAGATCGACCTGGTAGACGTCGAGACAGCGGCCGTCGATCAAGGGGCGGAACGACTGCCGCCCGCACTCTTCCTCGCCCGACGCGATCGGGACGGGGGAACGGTCGCGGAGCCAGCGATAGCCCTCGTAGTCGTCGGGGCCGAGTGGTTCCTCGAGCCAGCCGATCTTGAAGTCGGCAAACGCCTTGGCCCGCTCCAGCGCGGTCCGTGCATCCCAGACACAGCCGGCGTCGATCAGCAGAGTGCCGTCATCGCCCAGCCCCCGCCGCGCTCCGGCGACGAGGTCGAGGTCGACGGCCTCACTCTGCCCCATCGGCTCCCAGCCGAATTTGACCGCGCGGTAGCCGGCCTCGCGCCAGCGCCGGCCGATCGCCGCGGTTTCCTTGCCGTCGCGGCCGAACAAGATCGAGGCATAGGCGGGGAAGCGATCGTGGAGCTTTCCCCCCAGGAGCCGGTGGATCGGCTCGCCGAAGTGCTTGCCCTTGAGGTCCCAGAGCGCCATGTCGATGGCCGCCATGGCGGTGATGGTCGTCGACCGTCGGCCGCAGTACATCGTCCGACGGTACATCTTCTGCCAGATCCGCTCGGTTTCGAGCGGATTCTCACCGATCAGCAGCGAGCGCAGACCGGTTGCGATGTTGTGGCTGAACGGGGCGTCGATGATGGCCTTGACCATCTCCGGAGACGAGTCAGCCTCGCCGATCCCCTCCAAACCGTTGTCGGTCCGGACTCGCACCAGGACGGAGTCTTGGCTGCTCGCCGTCTTCGCCTCAACGTTCTGGATGCGAAGGATCTGGCAAACGATCTCAGTGATTTTCATGCACGCTTCCGAGCGGGTGAGTAGATGGCCAGCCAAGGACCCGAATCAGGCGGAGATGTCGCGGCCGACAACGACGATATGCTGGCCTCGGGGAATCTGGGAGGCCCAGGCCTGAGCGAGCACAACGCCGTCGACTCCGGCCACTGCTGGCCATGGATCCATGTCAATATGATCAAAATCATGAAGCAGGCCGACTGTCTCGCCGCGACGCACGGCCGTGCCGCATTCCACCAGCGGTTCATAATGGCCGTCGAACGGGGCGACGGTGAAGCAGTCGCGGTCGACCATTTCCAATGTACGCTGAGTCCCCGCCTTGTGATAGTCGATCGGCTCGATCTCGCCGCGAAGCTGGCCTTGATGGATCGCCGCCGCGCGCACGCCCTGTTTGCCGTAGCGAACACCGTCGACGTTCACCGCGCGGCCCCATCCCAGCTCGGTGCCGACCGTGATCTTGCCCAGCCGTTCGGCCTCGCTCGGCAGTAGGCCGGGGGTGACGTTCTGGTAGACCATCAGGCAAGGGGTGCCGAACCAGCGGGCGGTCTGTTCGATCTCGGCGGCGAGCGCCGGGTCGTCGACCGGGTGGTAGTTGGCGCAAAGGGCAAAGCGGGCGACATCGCCGCCGGAGTGGAGGTCGAGGACCGTGTGAACCCGAGGCCAGATCGACGACCGGACGAACGCGGCGATCCGGTGAGTGATGCCGGCCAGGGCCGGGGTGACCCCCGCCCCATCAACGAACGCGCGGTTCAGGTTGACGCCGTCGTCCCCCTGGCTCTCGCGGGTTCCGGTGCGAAACGCAGAAGGGTTCAGTACGGGAATGATGATGATCCGGCCGCGCACATCCTCGAGCTTGATCTCACGCAGCAGGTGCTTGAGCGCAATCGGCCCTTCGTACTCGTTGCCGTGGTTGGATCCGAAGGCGACGAGGCCACGGTCAGGCTGTGCCTCCGGGCCCACCCAGACCGTCAGGGGGAGCAAATGGTCGCCCCAGACGCTGTCGTGTTCCAGGGCGACCCAGTAGTCGCGCCGGCCGGGGGAATCGAGGTCGAGTCGGTCGGGACGAGCCACAATCCGTGTCATGCGTTCGGTCTTCCCGCGAGAAAAGAGGAAGGGGACAAAAGCTCAGGCCAGGATCGAGCGCACGACCTGTCCATGAACGTCGGTGAGGCGAAAATCACGGCCGGCGTAACGGTAGGTCAATCGTTCGTGGTCAAAACCAAGCAGGTGAAGAATGGTCGCATGAAAATCATGAACGCTGACCGGATCTTTCACCGCCTTGAATCCGAAATCGTCGGTGGCGCCATGGATCGTCCCACCGCGGATGCCACCGCCCGCCATCCAGACGGTGAAACCGTAGTGATTATGATCGCGGCCGAGCGCGGACTTGCCATTACCGTCAAGCTCGACGGTGGGTGTCCGGCCGAATTCACCGCCCCAGATCACAAGGGTGTCTTCGAGCATCCCTCGCTGTTTCAGGTCCGTCAACAGCGCGGCGATCGGTTGGTCGATTTCCGCCGCCAGCTTGCGATGATTCTGCTCGATCTGGGCGTGATGATCCCAAGGTTGCCCCGCGCCATGCCAGAGCTGAACGTAACGGACACCACGCTCCAGAAGGCGACGGGCGATCAAGGTCTGACGGCCGTGGACGCCGTTGCCATACGATTCGCGGATGTATTGCGGCTCCCGCACGATATCGAACGCGTCGGCGGCCTCCATCTGCATCCGGAAGGCCATCTCGAACGACTGGATGCGGGCGTCGAGCCGGGCATCGACCCTCGGTTCGCGATGCTCGGCGTTCAGGGAGCGCAAGAGGTCGAGTTGCCGGCGCTGGACCGCCTGGGTGGCGTGCGGGCTCCGGATATTTTCGATCAGCTTATCGATTTCCGTATACTGAGGGTCAATGAACGTGCCCTGAAAGATTCCCGGCAGGAAGCCCGATTGCCAGTTCTCGGAGTCCTTGATCGGCAATCCGCTGGGGCACATCGCCACGAAGCCGGGGAGGTTCTGGTTCTCGGTGCCGAGTCCGTACATCACCCAAGCGCCAACGCTGGGTCGTGAAAGCACGGAATCACCGCAGTTCATGAGCATCAGTGATGGTTCATGATTGGGCACCTGGGCGACCATCGAGCGGATGACGGCAATGTCGTCGATGTGTTGGGCCGTCTTGCTGAACAGTTCGCTGACTTCGATGCCGCTCTGTCCATACTTTTGAAACTTGAACGGAGAGGGGAACGCCGCGCCGGTCTTGCGCTCCGTCTTGAGGTGATCGGGCGCGGGCTGGCCCGCGTACTTCAAAAGCGCCGGCTTGGGGTCGAACGTGTCGACCTGGCTGGGCCCGCCGTTGAGGAAGAAGTGGATGACCCGTTTGGCTTTGCCCGGAAAATGGGGCAACTTCGTCGCCAGGGCATCCCCTACCCCGCCTTCGAGAGCGGTGCCAGCGTACGCCTTTTGCTCGCTGAAGAGGTCGCCCAGACCGAGCGCCCCCAGGCCGAGCGCGGAGCGCTGGAGCAGGCTTCTGCGGCTCATCCGCGATGGATCTTGCGTGTGGTCGGGCATGGCCTCATCCCCCATTGGTTCAGTCTACGAACATCAATTCGTTGGCCATCAGAAGCACCTGGGCCAGTTGCTCCCACGGTTTCAGTTGGCGGGTGGGGGGTCCGGAAAAGTCACGGGCCGAGTCCCAGGTCGTGGCCGCGCCCGCGGAGTCGCCCAATTCGCGGATCTTGGCGGTCCAGAGGTGCTGATCGCTGTTCAGGCCATCGCGAATGTCGACGACGAAGTCGATCGTATCACCCGGCTCCACGGCGATCGAGTCGGCGTTGAAATCGAGTCGGCTGTTATGCACGGGCGCCGTCTTGAGGACGCCATGACGGCTGGAAACAAGCCAGCCGCGAACGCCGTCACCGGTGGCCTCCGCATGCACCAGGGTCGACTGAATCGCCACCTTGCCGTGGATCGGGGCCGTCCAGCGGCGGATCGAGGCGCGTTTGAGGTCGTCGCCCGGGTGCCCTCCTTGAGCGGTGAGCTGCACCCAACCGAGCTTGGCATCGGGCCATTGCGGACCGCCGCTCCACGCCGATCCATTGAAATGGGGGAGCCGCTGAAAGTCCGTACGGGCCGGACCCGACGCCGGATCCACCGCACCGAAGCCGTATTGCCAGGCCAGGGTCTCGGGAGGAACGACCGGAGCCCCCTCATTGAGGGGCGCGGCAAGGAAGGCGCGGGCCGCCTGAAGCTGCGCGTCGGTCGGATCCCTCTGGTAGACCGCGCGGAACAGTCGGCGGATCGCGGCGTCGGGGTCGTCGGTCGGGAGCTGACCCGCCAAGATCCGGGCACGGTCGGCGAGGAACGGATGGTTCATCGCGAACAGGGCCTGCTGCGGAACGGTCGTTTCGCTCCGAATCGGGATGTGGAGGTCGGGATTGGCGAAGTCGAAGACGCGGAGCACGTTCGGCAGGAACTGACGGTCCACCAAGCCATAAAGCGAGCGCCGGGTGTTGGTCCCCGTCGTTGGGAACAGGTTCGTGGACCGGCCGCCCATGCCGTGGTCGAGCTCCCCGGTCACAGTGAGGAGGGTGTCGCGCGCTTCCTCGAAGGTCAGACGGCGTGGGTTCATCCGCCAGAGCAACCGATTCTCAGGATCAACCTTGAGTGCCAGGTCGCGGGCCGCGGCGTCCGCCGGGCTCCTCGATTGCTGTTGATAGGCGGCCGAGAGCAGGATGAGCCGGTGGATCGCCTTGGTGCTCCAGCCCTCCCCCACCAAGCGGCGGGCCAGCCAGTCGAGCAGTTCGGGATGGCTCGGCGGCTCGGCCCGAATGCCGAAGTCGCTGGGAGTGCGGACCAGCCCCGCGCCGAAGTGGTGCATCCAGATCCGGTTGACCCAGACCCGAGCCGTCAGTGGGTTGGACGGATCGATGATCGCACGGGCCAGTTCCAGGCGGCCGCTCCCCTGGGCGAACGGCTTTCGATCGGGCCCCGCGATCGCCAAGAGGAACTGGCGCGGTACCTCATCGCCTCGATTCGCCGAGCTGCCGCGTTTGAAGATCCGCGGCTCGCGGAGCTCCGCGCGGTCAACAACGGCCACCGCGTGTGGCGGGGCCAGTGGTGACTGGATCAACCAACGATCGACCTCCCCCTGGAGGGTCCACAACTTGACGACGGTGCCCGTATCATAGAACCACTCGGTCGTCACGATCGGCTCGCCGGGCACCTGGCAAGGGGATCGATCCGCATAGAGGACCTGTCGCAGTGCCTCGTCGTCCGGGTCGGCCAAGACCGCGGGAGCAGACGAGGCGGTCGCGCCCGCAGGCTTCTGCGACTCCTGCCAGCGGTGATCGACCTCACTGAAGAGTTTGCGATAACGTTCGGCCACCTCTTGGATGGTCGCCGGCGGAGTGGCAAACGCATCGGCAACTCTTTGATTCAAGGCAGGCGCACCGGCCCGAATCAGTTCCTGGGCCACGACCGGAGCCTTGACGGCGAACTCGGCGTCACTCAACGCCGCGAACCGGCGCCAGGGGCGAAAAATCGGGTCATCGACCTTCGCGGCGTTGGCAAGATAGGCCTGCCAGCGCCCCACGAAGCCCGGAATCAGATCGTCCGTGCCTAGGATGGTGGAAAAATCTTCCTGGGGCACCTTCGACAGATCGCGCTGGACGAGCAGGTACGCCGCGATCCGCTCGCGAACTCGTTTTGCGGCCTCGGCACGGCTCTCCGCCATCCCTTTGCGCTGATTTTCGCGACGCAGTTCGAGTTCCTTCTCGAAGGTCCGATAGGCGTCGTCCCGCGAGGCTGGTTCGGCGATCGGCACCAGGCGCTCGGTGCAGTTCTGGAAGACCCCGTAGAGTGAGTAGTAATCGGCGGTCGGGATCGGGTCATACTTGTGGTCGTGGCAACGGGCACAGGCGACCGTCATCCCCATCGTGCCACGAGTGAGAACGTCGATCCGATCGTCGATGATGTCGTGCGTCACTCCCAAGAAGCGCCGGCCGACGGTCAGGAATCCCATTGCCGCCAGCGCCGAGCGATCGTCAGGCTCGGCCTGGTCCGCCGCGATCTGATCGAGCAGGAACCGGTCGTAGGGCAGGTCGCGGTTGAACGCCTTCACCACCCAGTCGCGATAGGCAGGGGCCTGTACGAGGAATCGCTCTTCACGGCCGTAGACATAGCCCTTGGTGTCGGCGTAGCGCGCCACGTCCAGCCAATGGCGAGCCCACTGTTCCCCGTAGTGGTCCGACGCGAGCAACCGGTCGACCAGCTTCGGGTAGGCGTCGGGGTCGGTGTCCGCGACGAACGCATCGACCTCTTCAGGCCTCGGCGGCAGACCGGTGAGATCGTAGCTGAGGCGTCGGATGAGGGTATACCGATCGGCTGGGGGCGACGGGGCCAACCCTTTCGCCTCCAGCCCTGCCTTCAAAAACGCGTCGATCGGAGTTCGACACCAGGCACCGTCGTTGATCTTGGGTGGCTGGGGGTCGGCGACCGGCTGAAATGCCCAGTGACGTGCCCAGGCCTCCTTGCGACGATCGACGACCGGTGCCTGGCCGGCGGGCCAAGGGGCACCCGCGGCGACCCAACGCTCGAGCGCGGCGATCTGTTCGGGAGCGAGCTTCCGACCGGGGGGCATCTTCACGTCGCCGTCCTGGCGAACCGCCTCGATCAGCAGACTCTCGTCCGGCCGGCCGGCGACGATCGAAGGCCCCGACTCGCCCCCCTCCAGCAGAAATTGTCGCGCATCGAGCCGCAAGCCCGCCTTCTGCTTCTCAGCGCCATGGCATTTGCCGCAACTTTCGATCAAAAGCGGCCGGACATCCTTCTCGAACGCCTCGAGGTCCGCCGTCGGCTGGGCGACCACGACGACCTGAAGCAAGGCGACGAGGGTCGCCGCCAAACACACGATTCTGCGTCGAAGCCGGTCGTCAGGCATGGTTAAAGCTCGCTCGAACGCCTGGGGTCGGAATAGCGAGTCGATCGCGCCTCTCGAGAAGAGCGTCGAGGCCGGAGAAGTCATCCCCCAGCAAATCGTAGACAATCCAAACAAGATTGTCGACAATCCACTAGCCATTTTCGGAAAATTCGCAGCCCATCCCTGGGTCTTGGGCCGAAAAATCCACCTCCGAGAAGATTGTAGACAATCGGAACGTGATTGACGACAATAATCTCACACCCCCATTCATCGGCCGGCTCGAAAAAAAATTCACAAAAGCGATCGTCTTCTTCCGGAAGATTGTAGACAATCAAGAGTTGATTGGCGACAATCGGTCGACACGGTCGGAATGAACGTGTGCCTTCCTCTCCGATTTGTTTCGATGACATGCTCCCGGATCTAAGCTTTCTGTCTTCACCGATGCGCCTGGGCGTCATCGGCGCGTGGCGCTTTGTCAGCACTTTTGGTCTTTTGAGAACGACTCGCCATGGCAGCAACAGAAGAAGCGGCCGACTCCTCAGGATCAAGCCGGATTGCCAATCAATTGCGTGAGGAAATCCTCTCGGGCCGGATTGAGGTCGGCTCGAGGTTGACCGAGGCCGAACTCTCGAAGCGATTTGGAGTGGGCCGGGGCCTGGTCCGGGAGGCGGTCCAGACCCTTTCCTTGCAAGGTCTGCTGGTGAGCCGACCGAATCGAGGTGCGATCGTGGCCCCCGAAGCGCCTCGGGAGATCCGCAATCTCATCGTCCCGATCCGGCGTACCCTTGAGGTCTATGCGTTGCAACTGACGTTTGACGAGTTGCAGGAGGAAGACTTCATCCTCTGGGAAGAGATCCTCGAACGGATGCAGGATGCCTGCGAACGTCGCGACTACCACGCGATCGCCGAGGCAGACATCGCCTTCCATCGGGTGCTCGTGAAGCGGGCGGGACAGCCCGACCTGATCCTGATCTGGGAAACCTTGGTCGGCCGGATCCGCTTCCATTTCCGACGAACCCAACGTCGGTACGAGAATGCCATGGAGATCTACGAGGAGCACCGCGCCATCCTCGAATCGTTCCGCGGCAAAGATCTGGCCAGCGCCACGCGGTTGCTCAAGGAAAAGATTGCATGACTTGCGGCCGGCTGAACCCACCGACAAGCTTGACTGCACTCATGCATCCAATATTGCTAATATCTCGATTTTCAACAAACATGGCAAGTTGATTTTTTAAGAAGCATTCATGGATCGGCATCGTAAAGAAGATTTCTCATCCGAGTCCATCTCTCCAGTGCGGAAGGGTCTGGCTGTTTGACTTCCACTTCGCGTCAATACTTCAACCCCGGTAAGGAGAGTCCTCTCATGCGCCGTCGCGGCTTTACCTTGATCGAATTGCTGGTCGTCATCGCTATCATTGCCGTCTTGATCGCGTTGCTCCTCCCCGCCGTTCAGGCGGCCCGCGAGGCGGCACGGCGGTCCCAATGCGTCAACAATCTGAAGCAAGTCGGCCTGGCCATGCACAACTACCATGACACGCTCGGTAGTTTTCCTCCTGGTTCGATGGTCAACGTCGGCTGGAGTGGTTCTTGGTGGGCGTGGTCGGTCTTCATTCTGCCTCAAATGGAGCAAACCAACCTCTACAACGCGATTAATTTCTCGTTGGCGAATGGGGCGGACATGAGCGTTGAGCACAAGACCGTCTACACGTCTCTCATCGCCACTTACCTCTGCCCTTCCGACGACTCGAATCGACTCTTTAACGATCGCAAGTGGACTAATATCAATGATCTAGGGACTTCCTATACGGCAGCCCCTCTCAATTACATTGTAAGTTGGGGCGACCAGAGGACCGGCAACCCGATCTTCGACATCTATTCCACGGAACCGGCGGGACGGAGTTGGGGTTGCGGAAACACCTTCTCCGGCATGTTCGGCGATTGCAGTTCAGGCGCGGTGACGACGTTGGCGAGTTGTAGTGACGGGACCAGCAATACCTTCCTGGTCGGGGAGAATTCGCCTCACTACAACGGCCAACTCCTCTGGGTCAACGGCCACGGTGCGTATGGTGGGTCAATCATCCCGCTCAACTGGAAGACGAACCTCAAGGATGGAGAAACGGACGCAACCGACGGGACGGTTTGCAGTACCGCCTACATCACCTCGGTCCAGGCGACCCACTGCTTCCGCAACCAGGTCTACAATTTCGCATTCAAGAGCAAGCATGCGGGAGGCGCCAACTTCTGTTTTTCCGACGGCTCCATTCGATTCATTAAGCAAACGATCAACCCGAGAACTTACACCGCACTCAGCACTCGGGCCAAGTCTGAGGTGATCTCGGCCGACTCCTACTAAGCCTTCATCGCTTGGACCGCGGTCAACCAGAAGCCGCCCTTTCGAGCCATACGGCCTGACAGGGCGGCTCTCCCTAGCCGAGATCCATTGCCGGGAGATTGCCATGAAATTCCAAAATACTTTCGTATGTTTATTCGTTGCAGCCTTGACGACGGCCGCCGGTTGCGGCGCGAACAATGGGCTTCATCTCGCCAAGGTCCACGGCAAAGTGACGTACAAGGGCCAACCGATCACGTACGGCACCATCATGTTCGAGCCCGATACTTCGCGGGGTACGAACGGTCCGGCGGCCGTGGGCTCGATTACGAGCGATGGCTCGTTCACCATGTCGACCGAAGAATCGGGTGACGGCGCCATCGTTGGTTTGCATCGAGTTGCAGTGGTCGGGCTTGAACCGATGCCAGACTCACCGCAAAAGGCAATGCCCGATCCCGTGACCTCGCCCCGGGAGTTCATGATCGCCAAGACTCAAGCGGGCACACGCACCAATTTCACGAAAAAAGCCGAAGTCCCCACCTTTACCGACAAGGATGGAAAAGTGTTTCGGATCACCATCCCTGAAAAGCTTGGTAATCCGAGTACGTCCAACATCAAGGCGAGCGTGGGCCGCGGCTCGAACACGGTGAATATTACCATCAAAGAAGATGGGACCGCTGAGATCTCGCACTGAAGCGAAGTGGCCGTTCCACCCAGGCCGAATTCCCCATGGTGGGCCGTGCCCACCCTACAAAATCGGATTTACCTATCCTGTTTTGTAGGGTGGGCACGGCCCACCGGCGCTGACTCATCGAGTGCTGACGCAGAACGCACCGCCTGGTTCACTCAAGAGGCGGACGCCCCTTGGTGCATGAGCCTTGCGCACCCCGCTGCGCCAATGTAGCCGGCATCACCGCCCAGGGCGGCATACTCGATCACGATCGAGGCGGCCGGGATGGGAAACGCGAGCGATTGGATATCGCCGCGGATATCATTCAGAAGGGTCGTCCCCGCCGCGATCATTCCCCCACCGAACAGAATCATGTCGGGGTCGATCGTGTTCATCAAGTTCACGGCGCCGACGGCGAGATAACGGGCCGTCTCTCGCATCAGGCGGCGGGCGAGCACGTCCCCTGCCTCGGCGGCCTCGGCGATCGCGCGACTCGTGAGCACGCCCTTGGCCCGTGCCTCGTGCAATCGTGAGGAGATTCCTTCCTCGAGGGCTTCGTTGGCACGCTTGACGAGTGCGGTGGCCGAAGCGTAGGCCTCAAGGTGGCCGTAGGCGCCACAGGAACACTGGCGGGCGTTTTCCATCTGGATGATCAGATGTCCGCATTCCGCCCCGTTGCTGTGACGACCGACGATGATTCGCCCGTGATCGATGATCCCGCAGCCGATCCCGGTGCCGAGAGTAAACAGCCCGAGGCTCTTGGCATCGCGGCCGGCGCCGGCCCAGTATTCCCCGTAAGCCGCGGCGTTGGCATCGTTCTGAAGGAAGGTCGGCTTGTGGAGCAGGTCGGCCAGGCGTTGGCGGATCGGCAGGTTGTCCCAGCCCGGTAGGTTGGGAGGATCGAGGAGCAGGCCCGCTTCAATGTCCATCGTGCCCGGCGAGCCCAGTCCGACGGCCTCGATGTCTTTCCAGTCGAGACCTGATGCCTTGACGGCCCGGCGGGCCGCTTCGGCCAGCGTCTCCAAGCCCACGTCGGCCCCTCGCGCCGCCTCTGTTTTCATGCTGACGGAGGAGCAGGACTGGCCGGCGTCGTCGACAACGCCACTCTTGATATTCGTGCCACCAAGATCGATTCCAAGATAGTACGGAGGGCGGCGGGCGGCGCTCATTGAGAAGTCTCAGTGAATCAGATTCAAGTCGAGGGAAACCTATCTTCCACTCCTGTCTCAGTTTATCAGGAAAG
Organism: Singulisphaera sp. GP187; assembly: GCF_900129635.1. Taxonomy (GTDB): domain Bacteria; phylum Planctomycetota; class Planctomycetia; order Isosphaerales; family Isosphaeraceae; genus Singulisphaera. The sequence goes on from NZ_FSRB01000001.1 coordinate 2,609,207, forward strand.
GCGTGGAGCGGTCGACAGGGTCGCCCGGCCAGCCCGCTTGAATCAGGATCGCAACCGCCGATTCTTCTGAATTCCCTGGGAAAACCACCGTCGTTCCGTCGCGTTATAATGAATACGAACCACGACGCGTTCGTCCTGCTTGATCAAGTGAGCGACGAACCGCGCCAGACTCGAACCGACCGGATTCTCCGAAAGAAAAAAAAGGGAACGATCATGCCGAAGTCGCCGGTGACACAACTCAGCCGATGGGACCAGCGAATCCCGAGGCGACAGTGGCTGCTCGGCTCACTCTTCGGCGCGGTCGGGCTTGCCACGTCCCGCTCAGGTTGGTGCTCGCCCCCACCGGAAACAACCTCGGCTGAGCTTGCCTCCATCTTGGCGCGAGCCAAGAAGGCCAAGCTCGGTGATTTCCAGGTGACTGAGTCCAAGGAGAAGCAGTACGTGGGGATCGGTGATGCCCCCGCCGACTTCCGCGCCGATGCGCTTTCGATTTGCGAGTCGCTGGCCAAGCTCTATCGCGATTACTTCGAGGCCAAAGGGTTCGAGGTCGGTACTCCCGAATCAGGCCTCATCATGGTGATCCTGAAGGATAAGGAGTCGTACAAGGCGTTCGTGGGCCCTGGGGAAGGGGCTGACGTGGGAGCCGAGGTGGGCGGGCACTACGACGTCGACGCGAACCAGCTCGTGGTCTTCGACTCCCGGCACAATGACGACGGGCGTGCCGCGTCCAAACGAGTGAACACGTTCACGCTCGTCCACGAAGCGATCCACCAGTTGACTTATAATACGGGCCTGCTCGAACGCGTGGGCGACGTCCCCGTCGCGCTCAGCGAAGGGTTCGCGACGTTCGGCGAGCTCTGGCAGCAGTCCAATCAGCGCTCGACGCTGGGCGTGACGAACTCAGCGCGTCTAGCCGTCTTCACCCAGCCTGGCGGCCAGGCGGCCTGGATTCCGGTGCAAGAGCTCCTCACCAAGGACGACCTGTTCACGGATCCGGACACCGTCCAGGTCGCCTATGCGGAGAGTTGGGTCTTCGTGCACTACTTCATGAGGTCAACGCCGGCGAAGCTCACGAAGTTTCGCGCCTACCTCGACGCACTCCGCAAGCGGCGCGATCCGTCGCACCGCCTTGAGGATGCCAGGACCCATCTCGGCGAGCTCGCTCGCCTCGACAAAGACCTGAAACAGTACGCAAATAAACAGCTCCGCCGCTGAGAAGTGGAGGATCAATCATCTGGGCGGCGTCAACCGAGAACCGGGTTGAGGCCCATGTTCTTCCTCATCTCGGCACGCTGTTTTTCGTAATTCATGAGCATCTTGCGATCGCGAAAGTGCTGCCGCTCTTTCTTCGCCTGGGCGCTGAGGACGAGCCGGCGCATCGACCCGCTGGTCAATTCGCCTCGATCCTTGTAGCGGCGGCGAATTCGGGCGGCCGGCTTCTCGCCGTAGGCGTCGATGATCTCGTCTTCGAGGGAGACGAAGAACTGGCAATGCCCCGGATCCCCTTGCCGGGCACAACGGCCGGCGAGCTGGCGGTCGATCCGCCGCGACTCGTGCCGCTCGGTGCCGATGACATGGAGCCCGCCGCTCTTGGAGACGTCTTCCGTCAGCTTGATGTCGGTTCCGCGACCGGCCATGTTGGTGGCCACCGTCACTCGACCCGGCTGCCCGGCCTGGGACACGATCTGGGCTTCGATCTCGTGGTTCTTGGCGTTCAAGATTTGATGTTCGATCTTGGCGGCATTCAAGAGCGCACTGAGTTTCTCCGACTTCTCGATCGAGCGTGTACCGATCAGCACGGGAACCTGGAGCTTGTGCCAGGCGACGATCTGGTCGGCCACCGCCTGGAACTTTTCCGACTCGTTGGAAAAGACCCGGTCTTCGATCCAGACCCGGCTGCAACGACGGTTGGTGGGGACCTTGAACACCTTGACCTTATAGATCCGCCGCAGTTCCGCCGCATCGCTCGCCGCCGTCCCGGTCATCCCGGCCAGCTTCTTGTACTTCAAGAAGAAGTCTTGCACGGTCACCCGCGCGGCGGTGATTGTCTCGAGGGTCACTTCGAGCTTTTCTTTGGCCTGAATCGCCTGGTGGAGCCCATCCTGCCACTGGCGGCCGGGCATCATACGGCCGGTGAACTCGTCGACGATGACGATCTCGTCACCGGAGATCACGTAGTCGCGATCCCTCAGGTAGGCGATCTGGGCGCGGAGGGCACGCTCGACATACTCGTAGAGCCCATCCACCGTCAGGGTAACGAACGACGAGTGGCCGGCGACGGCCTGCACCTTGCGGCGTCCGGTCGCGTTCAGTTCCGCCTTGCGCTCGGCCGGATCGTACTTGAAGTCCTTGGTGCGGATCAGGGTCGCGGCGAGCTCGTCGGCCCCGTAGTAGGCGGCGGCCTCCTCCTGGGTCGGCTGGTTGTTCGCTCCGATGATCAACGGGGTTCGGGCCTCGTCGATCAAGATGCTATCGGCTTCGTCCACGACCGCGAAGTGGTGGGTGCGCTGCACGGGGGTCTCGGACTCGGCGTGAGCGCCCGTACCGAGAAACGCTTGTTCGAACGACTTGCGATGGGTGTCACCGAGTTGGAGCCGCTTGAGTTCGTCGCGGAGGAAGTCGAAGCCGAACTCCTTGCTCGTCCCGTAGGTGATGTCGGACGCATAGGCTGCGCGTCGGACCGGGTCGGGCTGACCGGTCTGGATGCAGCCGACGCTCATTCCGAGCAGGTTGTAGATCGGCGTCATCCACTCGGCGTCGCGGGAGGCGAGATAGTCGTTCACCGTGATGACGTGAACGCCTTTACCCTGCAACGCATTCAAGTAGGTGGGGAGAGTCGCAACGAGGGTCTTGCCCTCTCCGGTCTCCATCTCGGCGATACAGCGGTTGTGAATCGCCGCGCCTCCGACCATCTGGACGTCGTAGTGCCGCTGTTTGACAGTGCGTTTGGCCGCCTCGCGCACCAGGGCGAAGGCTTCGACGAGCAAGCCGTTGAGGGAGTCGCCCTGCCGTGCCTTGAGCTTGAGTTGCCGGCTCCGCTCGGCGATCTGGGCGTCGCTCTCTTTTTCGAGCGTCGGCTCCATCGCGTTGATCTGCGCCGCGTAGACGGCGTAACGGCTGAGCCGCCCTTGATGGGTCGGTCCCGCGATCGTCCGCACCTGGTTCAACCACTTCGGGCCCAGTCGACTCGCCATGACCCGTGCTCCTCCTCGGCTGACCTTCAAGATGTTCTTCCCGACGATCGGGCCAGTTCTGTCCGGCTCTCATCATTCGGTTGGAGAACTTGCCCCGCCGCGCGCAACCTTCCAAGACAACGGGACAGCGAGTCCCCAAGTTCTCCCGGCGCGAATCGATCAGGGGCTTTTTTTCTTGCGAGGGCGAGTCCCGGCGTCTGTAATATGGGCTCCATCGAACGCGAAGTAGTAGTCCATCTCTGGGGCGTTCTTAGACTGGTCATACTGCTTGATCCAGTCGCTGAGCACCTGCCACTTCTCGGAGTAGGAGAGTTCACCGGGCCGTTCTTCGTTGGGGGGCATCCCCCAGAGGACCAGCAAGTTCGCTCCCGACTGCACCCAGAGTCTCGACTCCAAGTCAACGACAACGGCTTGGAACAGGTTTGGGCCGCGTTTGATGAGGTGGTCACGCTGCATCGACCTCAAGAAGCTGGCAAGTTTGGCTCCCGCAAGCACGCCTTCGTCAACCACGGGTAAGTCTCGGTTGGGGCCGCTCGCCTTCTTCCACGATTCGCCCGTGTTGCGCTTGAACGGAGGGGGTTGATTCACACGTTCGAGCTGCACGGTGGCCGCGACATTCAGGATGACGTCATCCTTATTGAGGATCACGGCATCCTGGTCGATCAATTCAGTCTTGGAATGTTCCACCGACACCAAAGCCACCGGCTCACGATAGTCCAGGTGCACGACGACTCGGTTAGGATTGTGGCGCGTGACCACCGCCTTGCGAACCCAGCCATCGCGCTGAAAGGCAAGCTTGAGTTTTTCGGTATCCAGGTCGAGGAGCGAGAACCGCTCAGGCAGACCGCTCTCCTTGAGAACGCGCTCCAAGAACGGTTTGGATCCCCCTCGATACCAGCCGGGGGGCGGGGGCTCGAGCACAATCGCGCTGAACGCGAGTTGATACTCATCCTGCTTGTGGACAAAGGTCCGCAGCGACCGCAGCCCGTGGAGCCCGGCCAGGGAGAAGGCGTACAACAGCCCCGCGGTCGCGAGAATCGCCAGCACGATCCGCGGCCGTGAAAGTCGGCGCACGCTCGGCGGCGTGACGAAGCGTGCAAAGCGACGGCCCCGAGCCGGATCGCGATCCGTCTCATCCGCCGGTTCGTCGGCCGTCGCGATCCGAGGAGGTTCGCGGTGTTCCATCACCTGGCCTCCTGCGGCTCGCTCGACCAGAACGGGGGCAATGTCCGGAAACCAGACACGAGGGATTCCACCAACCGTTTACCAAACTTGAAGTTGAAGCTCGAGCTCGTAGCCAAACTGCTGCCAGACCCGTTGGCGGATCTGGTCGATCAGGTGGAGCACATCGTCCGCCTTCGCGCCCGGCTGGGCCACGATGAAATTCGCGTGCCGGTCAGAAACCTCCGCGCCTCCGACCCGCGTCCCTTTCAGCCCGGCCTGCTCGATCAAGGTGCCGGCCGGAACGTCCGCGGTCGGGTTCTTGAACATGCAGCCCGACGACTGGTGGCCGTACGGCTGGTTCTCCTTCTTGACGATCCAGATCCGGCGCATCCGCCGCACGACCGCCTCGGGGTCGGAGCCTTCCAGCTCGAACTCGGCCGAGAGGATCACGGGCTCATCGAGGTTCGACGCGCGATCGGCGAAGCTCAGGTCATCGCGGTCGCGGACCTGAATCTCGTCGGAGGCGTCGATCACCGTGGCCTTGCGGACGAGCTGGCCGATCGCGACCTGGCGATCGCCGGCGTTGCCGCGGACCGCTCCGCCGACCGTGCCGGGGATCCCCGTGAGGAACTCCAGACCCGCTAAACCTGAGCGCGCGGTCTGCGAGATCAAGGCGGTCAGCGGGACCGCCGCCCCGGCTTCGACGATGTTGTCGCGCACGGTCACGTCCGAGAAGGCCGGGCTCTCCAGGTGGATCACCATGGCTTTCACCCCTTCATCGCGGACCAAGACGTTCGAGCCCCCGCTCAGGATCTTGACCGGGACCTGCTCCTGGTGGCAACGGCGCAGCAGGCCGACCAGTTCGTCGAGCGTCCTTGGCCGAGCCAAAAACGCCGCCGGACCACCCAGCCGGAACCAGATATGGGGTGCCAGCGGCTCATCGGCCTTGATGATCGCGCGAAAGTCGTCGAATGAATGCATCGGCTATCGTTCCCACATCGCCAGCCCCGAGCGTCACCAGCACGTCACCGGGTTCCAGATTCCTATCCAGCTCACGGATCACATCGTCGAGCCCGGTCGCCTCTCGGGCGTTCACTCCGGACGCGATCAGGGCCTCCACGAGCGAATTCGCCCTCCGCCCCCCACCCACCTGACTTCCCTCAGTGACCAAGACATGGTCCGCCGTGGCCAGCGCGGTCGGATAACCGGCTTCCGCCGCGGCGCTCCTCGCGTCCTCGCCCGTACAGATCACCGCCCAGATCGGACGCGGTCCAAAGACCTGGCGGGCGATCGACAATGTCTCGGCGACCGATTCGGGGTCACAGCCCGCGTCATCTACCAGCGTAACACCTCGATAGCTTCCCCGTGACTCGAAATCACGAGAAAGCCCCGTGAACTCCTCCAACCCTTGTTTAATCTCCTGAATCGGCACCGAAAGCCGGTCGCAGGCCGCCACCGCCGCCAGAGCCCCCAACACGTTTCGACGCCCGGGGACGCGCAATTGAACCTCAACCGCGAATCGACCTTTGTGAAACGCCCGGAACCGGAAGCAGCCCCGATCCTCGCGTAGGTCGGCGCCCCACCAGTCACTCGGCCGATCCAGCGAAATCCGTTCCACCACCGGCGCCAGGTCACGAACCGCCTCCGCCACCATCGGATTGTCCTCAAGTGCGAGGACATAACCGTCCGCCGGAACCGAGCACGCGAACTGTCGGATCGCCGCCTTTCGGTCTTCAACAAGCCAGGGACACTCTTCCACCAGATCCAGGAGCAGGGCCAGTCGCGGCGCAGCGGGACCGATCTCGCCTGGTCCTTCGATCCCCTCGGCCACAAAGTGGGGGCCCGAGCCGACGCGGCCCCAACCACCCAACTGAGGCACCTCCGCGCCGAGCACGATCGTCGGATCGAGTCCGGCCCGGGTTAGAGTCCAGCCGATCATCGCCGAGGCCATCGAGGCTGTCCGCCGGCCCACGGCCGCCAGGCTGATCGATTGACGCATCATGAGGCCGAGCCACTGGCCGACCGACGCCTGATCGATGCCGCGCCGGGTGGCGGCGAGCCGCGAGGGATGATCGCGCCCGACCTCAGGGTGATAGACGAGGAACTGAGCCCCCCGCGGAGAGTGGCCGGCATGAATCCGGGCACCGAGTCGCTTGAGCCGCTCAACGGCGGGGCGGCTCGATGGCTCAGACCCCGTCACCAGCATGCCACGCTGCACGAGCAATTGGGCCAGGCCTGACATGCCACGACCCGCAATGCCCACCAGATGCGCATGCGCAGGCGCGACTTCCGCGCGGGTTTCCCCCCGTCGCAACCGATCCATCGGCGAGCGCCCCCGGTCTATCCTGATACTCGACGAGCAGGTGACGGCCAACACGGGCCGCCACTCTTCCGCCCCCCAAACCCTACTATCGGTTCGACAGGCAGAACGCTCGCAATCTTTCCCGACGACCGGAACCACCCGTTCAGCAGAATCATGTTAGCCGTCGCTCTGGGGGGCGTCAAGGAAACGAACAAACCACCGCGTCTCTCACATCTATCCTTCCGCAATGGGCTCTATTAGATTGAGAGCACTTCTCTCGTCGCGGTTGTGCGGCCCCTGTGTTTTTGTCGAGACACCCCTTGTCCTTGGGCCAAGGTTCCCGGTCGGCCCGTTTCCTAACCCCCCTATCGAGAAACAAGAGAATCCATGAGCGACCTTTCGCCTCCTGAAGCCAATTCCGAAGAACCGCTTCAGTTTGATAATGCCGAGTTTGCCACAAAAGTCCCGGGGCGGTTGACCTGTACGGTTTGCCATCGCGAGGTAGAGAATACCTATTATGAAATTAATGGAGCGACCGTCTGCGAATCGTGCCGAAGTTTGATCGAATCGCACAGGGTTGGCGGCTCGGGGCCGCTCCGGATCGCCAAGGCGACCCTGTTCGGCTCACTCGCGGCCTTAATCGGGTTCGCGATTTACTTCGGGATCATGAAGACGACCGGAATGGAGATCGGCCTGATCTCGATTCTCGTCGGCTACATGGTTGGTACCGCGGTTCGGTCGGGGTCAGGGCAACGGGGCGGCTGGGTCTATCAGGTTTTGGCCATCTTGCTCACCTACTCGGCCATCTCCGCGAGTTACGCGGCGACCTATCTCCCGATCCTGATTCTCGCCGCACCGGTCGAAGACGCGAACGGGAACCAGGTTGAGCCGATCGACGCGCCGGCGGTCGAACCGCAAGCGGAGCCGAAGCCCGTCGCCGCGGACAAAGAGTTAGCCGATCAAAAACCTCGGAACGTATGGGCCGTCCTGCTCTCGAACCCCTTCATCCTGATTCCGTTGATCACTCTCTCGTTCAAACTTCCCATCATCCTGGGCCTCTCCTCCCCCATTGGCCTGCTGATTGTCGGTTTCGCCCTCTGGGAGGCTGGGAAACTCAATCGCCGCGTCCCACTGGTCTTCAACGGTCCCTTCTCCTTTGGTGGAGAGAGCGCCCCGCCGGCGACGGAACTACCGAGTCATGCCTGACGCCACCCCTGTCTCTTCCTCAACTTGGTGCGACTCGTGTGGGACCGAATACGCGACCAAGCTTCTCGCTTGTCCCCAATGCCACCGGCTCGCCCACGCCGACGCGTTGAAACAGTGCGCCGACGTCGCCGAGGCCGCGAGTCGGTCGGGTGATCTCACCACGGCTCTTGCCGCCTGGCGCGACGCGCTCGTGTTGCTGCCGCCAGCGTCGCGGCAATACGCCGCGATCTCGGCCCGGCTTGAAACGCTCTCCCGTCAGATCGACGAGGGACAGGGGGTCAATCCTGGCCCCGTTTCAAGTCAGCCTGGTGAGCCGGATTCGGCCGCTTGGACGGGCAAGGCGGGAGTGGCGGGGCTCGGGACGCTGGCACTCCTCGCCTTGAAGTTCAAGTTCGTGCTGATCATGGCCCTGACTAAGGGAAAGTTGCTTTTATTAGGATTGACCAAGGCGAGCACCCTGTTTTCGATGCTCCTGTCGCTCGGGGTGTATTGGACCGCCTTCGGCTGGAAATTCGCCCTTGGCCTGGTGCTCTCGATCTACGTCCACGAGATGGGCCACGTCGCCGCACTCCGACGGTTCGGCATCCGCGCCGGGGCTCCGATGTTCATTCCCGGCCTCGGCGCCTATGTCCGGCTCCAGCAGTCGTTACCCGACGCCAGGGCCGACGCTCGCGTGGGCCTGGCCGGCCCGATCTGGGGGCTGTTCGGCGCCTTGGCGACCTTCGCCGCGGCGCTCGCGACCGGCTCGCTGATGCTGGCGGCGATCGCCAAGCTGGCGGCCTGGATCAACCTGTTCAACCTGATTCCGATCTGGCAACTCGACGGCGGCCGTGGATTTCGATCGATGTCCCGCTCCGAGCGCTGGTTCTCGGCCCTCGCGATCGCGGTCATGTGGTCTGTAACCCAAGAGTCGCTCCTCTTCCTCCTCCTGATCGGGGCCACTTTCAACGTGCTGACTCACCCCCCGGCGAAAATGCCCGATCGGAGAGCCACCCTCGAATACGTCGTGCTGGTGGTCGCGTTCTCCCTCCTCACGATGATTCCGGTCAACATCTGAGGCGGACGCAATCCACGGGGCTCGGCCCCTTTGGTTTGACGACGAACACCGAGAATCGCCCCTCGTGATTCAAGAGCGACCTGGCTCAAGCCTCGTCGTTGTCATGGGAATCGCGGGGTGCTTGGATTATGATGCAAATCGGCCGATCCGCTTACTTCATTACCTCCGTTCGGCCTCGTTCATTCCTCTCGGTTATCCGCGGAGATCCTTCATCGTGGCGATCCAATGCCCCTCCTGCGATCACGCTCTCGGACTGAAAGCGGCGAAACCGGGACGCTATACCACCAAATGTCCCAAGTGCGCTCAGAAGCTCTTACTTCTCGTCCCAGCCGACCCTGACGCGGCACCCATCGTCTCCGCGGTTCGCGCCGACCCAGCGACCAATAATCCCAGCGCAGCTCAAGCACCCACGGTCGCGCCGACACTCCCCCCCTCCCCCGCCGGCAATCTCCTAGGAACAGCGCCCGACGCCGCGGCAACGGCCACCGGCGCCTGGTCGACTCCCCGAGAGACGGAGGTCGCCGCCACGGCGGCCGATTCCGGAGCCGAGACACGACCGACCAGTTACTGGGCGACCACCACGCAGACCGCCCCGCCGAACTCGGCCCAGAATAGCGCGGAGCTCGGATTCGTCCTCGGCACCGACGCCGGCGCCACGGCCCCAGGCCACTCCACCGGCGCGAAGCCGGGGGGATTCCCAGCGTGCTCGGCGGCTACCAGGTCATCAGCGAGCTGGGCCACGGCGGCATGGGTGCTGTCTATCTGGCCCGACAGATTTCCTTGAACCGGAACGTCGCCCTGAAGGTGATGAAACCGGAGTGGGCCGACAACCCCACGTTTGTCTCGCGGTTCACCCGCGAAGCCTATGCCGCGGCCCAGCTCGTGCACCACAACGTCGTGCAAATCTATGACTTCGGCCAGGACCGAGGGACCAACTTCTTCAGCATGGAGTTCGTGCAGGGGCAAACCCTCTCCCAACTGGTCAAGACGCAGAAGAAGATCGACCCCGAGGCCGCCGTGGGGTACATCCTTCAGGCCGCCCGCGGGCTCAAATATGCTCATGACCAAGGGATGATCCATCGCGACATCAAGCCCGATAATCTCTTGCTCAACGACCAAGGAGTCGTCAAGGTCGCGGACCTCGGCCTGGTAAAGACTCCCGCCCTGGCCGAGGCGGAAGAAGCCCGCGAGGCCAACACGGCCGTCGTCGCCGCCCCCAAGGGAGCGATCTCCCTGGCCTCGGCCTCGAGCGGCGGCCAGATCACCTTGGTCAACTCAGCGATGGGAACTCCCGCCTTCATGGCGCCCGAGCAAGCCGTCGACGCCGCCTCCGTCGACTTGCGTGCGGATATCTATTCGCTGGGCTGCACACTCTACGACCTGGTCACGGGCCGTCCTCCTTTCGAGGGAAAGACGGCCGTCGAGTTGATCACGAAACATCAGACCGAGGTCATCGTTCCCCCCGAGGCGATCGTCAAACGCGTCCCCAAGGCGCTCTCCGACATCATCCTCAAGATGGTGGCGAAAAAGCCCCAAGATCGCTATTCCTACCTCGGCGACGTCATCAAGGTGCTCGAAGACTTCCTCGGCCTTCCCACCACCGGGGTCTTCTCACCGCGCGAGGAGCACGCGAACCTCCTCACCGAGAGCGTGGAATCGTTCAACAAGGCACCGACCGCGCGACTCCGGCCCAAGCTCATCCTCGGTGGGTTCGCCGCCTGGCTCTTCGTGGTGGTCGCGGCGACTCTGGCCCGACAACCGGTCCTTGCGAGCGGCTTCCTCGGGCTCGGCCTGATGACGGCCCTCGCCTACTTCATCGTCTCGGGCGTGACCCAAAAGAAGACGCTCTTCCTCAAAGCCCAACAACTCGTCTTGGGGAGCGACCTGTTCGAGTGGCTGATGGTCCTCGCCGGCCTCGTCCTGTTCGCGACGGTCCTGGTCGTTTTCCACCTCGTGTTTGCCTGGGTCGCATTTGGTGTCGTGGCGACATTGATCGCGATCGGCTTCCACCGAGCATACGACAAGAAGCTCGAGGCGGAGCGGCGCGAGGCTGTGGAAAAGACCGAAGACATGCTCAAGACGATGCGTCTGCATGGCCTTGACGAAGACGCGCTCCGACAGTTCGTCTGCAAATACTCCGGCGATCGCTGGGAGGAGTTCTACGAGACGCTCTTCGGATACGAGGCCAAGTTGATCGCCCGCGACCGCTGGGGCCGCGCTGAGCAAGGGCGAATGCGCACGCGGTTCGGTGCCTGGCGTGACCCGATCGTCCGCTGGATCGACGCGAAGCAGCAATCACGACGGGAAGCACGCGAGCGTCGACTGCTCAAAAAGATCGAGGAAAAGGGGCTGGAAGCGCGCGGCGTCAACCTCATGACGGCCAGGCGCCAGGCGCGGCGGGCGGCCGAGGCCATGGTCATGATGGCCGCCGAACTCAAGGAGGCGGAACGGCTGCCACACGCGGTCCGAGGCGAACGGCTCGCGATCGGTCAAGCGCTCCGAGACGCGGCCGCGAAGCCGGAGATGGTGCTCAACGAACGGGAGCAAGGTTTGATCGGTCCGCGAACCGACGGACCGCTCAACCTGATCCTCGGCCCCGGTCCGCGCTTCCTCGCCGGCGCCTTGTTGCTGACGGGCTGCCTCTTCTGGATGCATCAAAACAAGCTACTGACCAAGGAGAAGCTGGAAGAGGCGAAGGTCACCGCCCAGCAACTCAGCGAAAAGGTCCAGGCCGTCACCAACGAGGCGGTGAAGGCACAAGACGTCACTGTCCTTAAGGATGCCCATAAGTCGTTCACTGAGGTCGAGCTGCCCAAGGTTCCCGATCGCACACGCCCGTTGAGCCTGCCGATGATTCCTCAACGGTTCACCGCCTGGTTCAACTCCTTCAATCCCGGAGTCGCCGGCCTGATCCTGCTCTTCTCCTCACTCTTCCGAGGCGTCAAGATCGGCCTGTTCGCCCTCCCGGGCGCCGCGATCGCCGTGTTCGGGCCGCAATTTCTCCCAGGCATGCACCCTGCAGTCGCTCCCGGCATTGGGCTTCTGCTCGGAGGGCTCGGCGCGGTCTTTGGGCGAACCCGATATTAAGGTTCGACGGGTTGCCGGATCGACTGCGTCGCCTGGGTTGCAACGCTTCGCCGAACCATGTCATAGGGCCATGGACGACTTGCAGCTCGGATCGAATTCCCAATAGTGTCCGGGATTGACCTTCATCAAATCTTCGCTTGCGCTTTTGGTTACGGTCGGCCACAGTATTCGTCATGGCGGCCAAGAAACCACCCCTGGTTGACACTCCCCCTTCCCAGCGACCTGAACGGGTCGGGGCACCGGGGTGGCTCTCTCGTGATTTGCCCATCTGGCCCGATCAAGTGGTCGGGGCCAAGCACATCCATTCGATCGAACGGCTCATCGCACAACTTCGCGACCAGGACCCCCATGGCAACCGCGACCTCTTCCTCGACGACGTCTTCGTTGCCATGCTCCTGGCCTTCTTCAACCCCACTCTGCGGACCCTCAGGACGATCGAGGATTTCAGCCAAACCCGACAAGCCCAAAAATTCCTCTCGATCCAGAAACTCTGCAAAAGCACCCTCTCCGACTTCAATAAGTTGGCCGACCACACTCGCTTGCAGCCGATCCTCGATCAGCTCCGACGCAACGTTCTCAAGCCCAGTCCCAACCCGAACCAGGCCGCCGATCCCCTGAGCTCGCTTCACCGCCAGGTCCTCGCCGTCGATGGCACCTTCCTTCATGCCGCCGCCTCAGTGGCCTGGAGCGTCCGCCGCCGCGGCGGCAAGACCGGCGCTCGCCTCGACTTCCATGTCGATGCCCAAACCTGGCTCCCCGAGCTGATCGTCGTCCCCGAGGCCGGCCAGAGCGAGGCGACCACCGCCGCGTACTCCATCACCCCCGGGGCGATCCATCTCTACGACCGGGGGATCTTCAGCTTCAAGCTGATCAAGGCCCACGTAGAACCGGCGGCGGATTTCGTGATGCGGTTCCGGAAACCCGGAGAACGCACCCCCAACCTCGAGACGACCGAGACGAGGGAACTCACCCAAGAGGCCCGCGACGCGGACGTCATCTCCGATCGACTGGTCCGTTTTCCCGGCTCGACGCATCGCAAACCGCTGGGCATCGTCCTTCGCGAAGTGGTCATCGTCCCCAAGGATGACCCCGAGAATCCGGTCTACCTCTTGACGACCCTGCTCGAGCCCGACGCATCAATTATCGGAGTATTATATCGTCATAGATGGCAAGTTGAACTGTTTTTCCGCTGGCTGAAAAGCTACGCGCGGTTCGATCATCTGATCAGTCACAGCCGCGAGGGTGTGCTGTTGAGCTTCTACGTCGCCGTGATCGGCGTCACGCTCATGTGCATCCATACAGGAAATCGCCCCAGCAAGTATATGTTTAGCCTGCTGGGAATGGTGGCCAACGGCACGGCGACGATGGACGAGATCATGCCGATCCTTCGCGAGCGGGAGCGTCAGTGCCAATTACAGCGTGACCGCGTTGCGCGGAAGCGTGCCGAAAAACCCAAATAAGCGATCAGGGCCCGTCCACGCGCTGCGGACGAGGTCATGCCGCGGCATGCGCCGGGATCGCCCTCCAAACCGAAGGAGGCGGCTGCAAGGCTGTTCAAATCGAATTATTCTGGGATGTCCTGACGAAAAGCCTCCTCGCCATCAGGAATCCCGGACACTATTGCGAATTCCTCCCGTGGGGTGGGCGGCCCACCCCACGGGAATCGTTGGCCTCACGATGACGCCGAAGGCGAGCGTGTTGAAGTCGGCGAACACGGGTTCCGCTTACTTGGGCGATGGACCGGCCGGATCTTCCTCGCGGTAGAAGCTGTTGAACAGGAGCCGGAAGGTTCCATGAGGCTGACCGCGGTGCTGGGGCGGGAACCCGAAGAGGATGACCCGGCCGGATCCGATGGTGACCGCGACGAGTGCGGCCTTGCCTTGGATCACTTCAGGACCGAGCAACCACCCGCTCTCGAGAACATTCCGGTCGGCGTAGCGTAAGCCAACTTCCGCCGGCCGCTGGACGTCCCCGGAGACGTCGAACGCGAGCGAATGATCGAAGTATGCGGAAAGCTCGGCGGGAACCCCTCGAGTCAGCGACGAGTGTCCGGTCCGCTTGAGACGGACGATCGAGCCTGGCGCATAGAAACGCGTCGACTTCACCCCCTTCAACACGTTGACCACGGGAAGGGCGAACTCGGTGATCGCGTAGTCGCACGAGTTCTCCAGACAGACGATCGTCCCCCCTGCCTCGACGAACGCCCGCAAGGCGGCCACTCCTTCGGTCCCCAAGCCGCCGACGTATTTCGGCTCGGTCTGATCCTCCGAGTACCCTTGCGTCAACGACCGCGGCTCGATCGAAGGAATGACCAAAGTCTCGATCCGCTCGTTCAGACCACCCGCGCGGATCTCCGCGTTGTGCAGCGTGACGAACGGGATCCGGAACTTCTCGAGCACGAGCCGGGTCCATCCTTCATCCATGCTCGGATTCCAGGGCTGATAGACGCCGATCCGGCCGCGGCGAAGCACCCGCGAGCCCTTGGGGCTCGGGTCTTCTGGGTGGCCGACGAGTTGACTCGAGACGGTCGGTAAGACCCGCTCAAGCACCGCCTCGGTCTTGGCATCCGCCGGGAACGAGAGGAGGCCGCTCGCGTCGTTCACCTTGATGGCGACGTCGGCGTCGAGCAACGCATTCACAACAATGAAATCGTCGTTCGCCTGATGGCTCAACGCAAAGAACTTCGGGTCGTTCTCGCCCGAGCGTTGGCCCTGGATCGGCTCGATGCGATCGAGGGGTTCGGATTCGGCGGAAAATCGTGTCCCGACGGCGCTCGCCTGAACGCCCATCTGAAGTGGCAGCGTCCAACCGGCAACGTCGTAGGGGGTTTCGGGCACTCCTCCGGCCGTGAACCGCGAGGGGTAGACCTGCCGCTCCATCATATCCTTGAGATGATTTCGATAGGGCTGCGCCGCGGGCAGGATCCAGGTTCCCGCCTCGTAGGCCGCGCCGTCGGCCTGAAACGGCTTCGTCGCCCGTCTCACCTCGATCCCGGAGTCGTGGAGGATCCGGACCAGCTCGCTCGCCGTCCCGGGATCGCGCTGATTGCGTGAAACGACCCAGGCGAACGGGGGCTCGTTCTCCCCTTTGCGGGTGGCATCGCGCGCCATGTTCCGGAGATTGGTCTGGAACATTTGCCGAGAGTTGGCGGCGAGGGTCAGGATCGACCGGGCGCAGATCAGCTCGTAGTCGACGATATCGCGCAACCGCCACCAGCCTCCCGGCCAGGGATCGGCGAAGTTGACGCTCGGCGCGTGGTCGCGAAACCCGCGTGATCCCCCGGTGAGCTCGTGCTTTTCGAGAAAGATCGGTGAGGCCATCCGGACGCTCGCGGCCTCGGTCAGGACCGCCACGATGTTGTGCCGCTGCGGAGTGGTTCGGTTCCCGCCGTTCCACCAGTTGTCGTACATCGCGTTCGTGAGTACGCCTTGCTTACCGGCGGTGGCGAGGTCACCCGCCATGTGGGCACCAATCATAAAGATCGACTGGTGAATGCGCGGGTCGAGGTTGGGATTGATCGGATCGAAGAAGGGGGGAACGAACAACCGCGCACCTCGGCTCCCCATCTGATGAACGTCGTAGAGAATCGTCGGCATCCATTCCTGATAGAGCAAGCGCGTCAGCAGCCTGGTCTCTTTCAGGTTGAGCATGAACCAGTCGCGGTTCGTGTCGTGGCCAGCATACTTATGATAAAGCTCCGGCAGTCCGCTCCCTTCCCACGGATGCCCCTTCGATCGCTCATACCAGTGCGCCACCTTGTCGACACCGTCGGGGTTCGCCGAGGGGACGAGCAAGAGGATCGTCGAGTCGAGGATCGCACGCGTGGCGGGGTCGTTCTTCGACGCGAGCTCGTGCAGCAACTCCATCGCCATCAGGGTCGACGCCGTCTCGGTCGAGTGGATCGAGCAGGTGATCACGACGACCGGCTTGCTCTCCGCGATCGGGTCGGGCGACTCCGCCGTCGCGAGCCCGGGGTGGCTCAACTGGCGTTGGAGCTGCTGGAACTTGCCAAGATCCTTAATCGTTTCGGGCGCGGAGACGACCGCCACGAGATAGGGACGTCCCTCCGTCGTCTCACCCAGGTTGCGCACCAAGACGCGGTCGGACGCGTCATCCACCTTGCGAAAGTAGTCAACCACGTTGGGCCAAGCCGCGAGCTGAAAGTCAGCACCCGGCCGATAGCCCAGGTGCGCCTCCGGGCTCGGCAGATCGGCCCCCGCGCAAGGCAAGACGAAGCCGACGAAAAGCAGCCAGACAAATGCGGCTTGACGGGAGGTTGGCATGGCGCAACTTCGCTCCTAAAACAACCGGAGGCGATTCCACGGTCGTCTCATGGTAAGGGGAGGCGATTCCGAGATCGAGTCCTTACCCGTCCAAGTTCTCATTCGATGGATTTCGCGTGGTCCGGCCTTGGTCTGTTCGCGATTCCGAGTGCCGAGCCCAGGAACGCGGCGCGAAGTTCGGCGATGAGTTCCTCGGCAGCGTAGGCGAGTGAGTCGAAACGATTCTCGATGTTCCGGTTCAGTCGGTCCAGGGCACCGGTCCAGTGCGTGGCCTCGTGGCCGAGCGTCGCGTAGTACGCGAGGCCGTCACGAAAGGCCTCGAAGCGCGGCATCTGGATGCAGTCCTTCTCGGGATCGTAAAACGCTTCGATTCCGCCATGCCGAAAGTCCGCCTGGAGGGCGGCAAAGAACCGCTCTGCCGATGCGCTCCGTTCGCTCTTGGGCAAACTCGGCACTGGCGGCGGCGTGTAACCGTCGACCTGGGCAATGCTGAAGATCGGGTAGCCTTTGGCGATAAGCCGCCGCCCGCTCCTCGGTTCACCGTCGTTCGCGTGCTCGGGTTTTTCATCTTCGCGCAGGGCGGGCATCCAGAACACGACGAGAGTGGATTGCTCTCCTCTCCTCACCTGCGCGCCATGTTCCTGCCACTGCTTGTACGTTGCCCACAACCACGACGAGTACCCGCGCCTTGCGGCCGCGATCCAATGCGTGAGGACGTTCACCCCTGCGATATTCGCGCTTTGAAGCCGCGTTCAGCATTCGATCCCGCCAGCGCAGTCATTCGATTATTTTTCACAGAGTTTGATTTAACGAAGACGATACGCATCGGCAACGAGTTGACGCTCGTCGGTCCCCATTTGGCCAGGTCGTAAATCTCCTGGAGTAATCCGTCCGGAACATCTCTGTCTTGCAAGTCGTGATGGGTGCGCGCGGCAGTAAACAGTTGCTGAATGAACATGATCGGGATCGCTGTATTCATTGGGAGTCTCTTTCGAGTTGACTTACGCGGGCGTGCCAGCGTACTTAATGTGTCTCCACCGGAAAGTTCACTCGGGCCCACGCCGAGAAGTTGGTCGGTTGCCGGCCCGCGACTTTGTTTGCGAGCGCAATTCGGTCGGACGAATCGGAACCCAAGTAGGTATGCGCTTCCCAGTAACTGAACATTTCGGCGATTTCGGCTGCCCCAGGAAAGGCACTCGCAAAAGCTTCCTTTGGAACCTGCTTGAATGAAAAATGATGCCCCTGTCGATTTAGGGTCTCGACGATTTCATTGAAGCTCAGGAAATCACCGACGAGTGGCAGATACTCGCCATTGCCTGCCTCATCTGGGTGTGCGAACGCTCCGGCAACGATGTCGCCAAGTTCGCGAATGTCGCCCATGTGAAGGCAACGCACATCGGGATTGATAGGAAGAGCCCAGCCCACGGATCCGTCTGCGTGCTTCTGCGGACCGAGACGACCCACAAAATTCTGGTAGTAGCCAGGCGCAATGACGAACGTATGATGCGGGAACCCGGCTTCCTTCACGATCCGATCAATCTTGGCCTTGCCGGTAAAGTGGGGAACCTCGAACTTGCCACCGCTGATCGCTTCGACATCCGGAAGCGTTGACCAAATGAAGTGTTTGACTCCGGATTGCTTGGCAGCTCGTACCGCCGCTGTCGCCTGCTTGAGCTCGTCCGTGCCTGGTTCCGCGAAATTGGTGACCAGAAAAACGCCGTCTGTCCCTGCAAAGGCAGCATTGAGAGTTTCCGGCCGGTCCAGATCTGCCTCGACGACTTCCTCGGCGAGCTGGCGATGCTTGCCTGGATTGCGGCTTAAAGCGCGAACCTTGAATTGGCCGCTGGCTTGCAGGGCACGCACCACTGCGCCTCCCTGCTGTCCGGTTGCCCCGATCACGGCGATAAGTTTTCGTTCGTCGGGAGACATGCATTCTCCTTTATATTCGTTGCCGGCGTGTCAATCGGGTCTTGCCCTACCCCCGACCCGGCCAGTTACGTCGTCAATGAATCTTAGCGCCGAGTTCCATTGAAGTCAATTATATTGACATCAATCTAATCGCCTTGTTGGTATAGTAAGGGCTGGATTGGGTAACTTTCCCGAAATTTGGGTAATTACCATAAAAAAAAGACACGCCGACACCCGTGCATGCTTGGCTGGTGATGACGAAGGCCATGCAAGCCATTACGCGATATGCCCTGGCAAACCTTGAAGAAACCGGCTTGGGGCTTTCCGATTTCGCCGTCCTCGAAGCCCTACTTCACAAGGGACCGCTACCCGTCAATGTGATCGGTCCGAAAGTCAATCTGACGCCTGGATCGATCAGCGTGGCGGTCGACCGACTTGTCTCCAAAGGCTTAGTGAGCCGTGCGGAGTGCTCTCAGAACCGCCGGGTTCGTATCGTTGCGTTGCCCCCCCACGGAGAATCCGTCATCAAGCCAATTTTCCGCGCGCACGTTGAGACGATGGAGAATGTGTTTGCGGGACTCTCGCGTCAGGAACTTCGACAACTCGAACAGCAATTGAAGCGCGTGGGAAAACTAGCCGAATCGCTCTTTGAGCGAAGGGTTGAAAAAGGTCACGCGGGTGAATAGGCGAGTTTGACCGAAGAGCGTTCCGGCCACAGGGTGATGTGTACCGAGCGCCACGGACTTGGACCCCAAGGCTATGGGCAAACGAGTGAGAGCGGAGCCCGGAGCAGACCGGTCCGAAAGGAAACGCCCAAACGCAGTTAACGTTCAGCGAAGAATGAGCGGCCTGTCTCGCAACCACCTCTGGAGGCATTCGCTGGCGGAACTTTCGTCACGAGACTCGCCGGGGCGCGATCATGGTGACGACCGTGATCATCACGGGCTCGCTGTCCTGGTTCAGCGTCGTGTTCCGCACGCGGACCAACCCGTGGCCGGGATGCGATTTCGAGGGCCGCAACTCCATCACCTCGGATTCGACCCGTAGCACGTCGCCGGGGTGGACGGGCCAGGGCCAGCGGAGCTCCTCGGCCCCCAGCCCGATCAGGCCGCCTACGATCCGAAACTCTCCCGTGACCAGCAGCCGCATCGTGAGCGCGGCGGTGTGCCAACCGCTCGCCACCAATTCGCCGAAGAGACTCGCACGGGCGGCGTCCTGGTCCAAGTGGAACGGCTGGGGATCGAACTCGGCGGCGAACACCTTGATCATGTCGGGCTCAACCAGGACCGTGCCGGTTCCGAACGTCTGCCCGACGGCCAGGTCCTCGTAGTACAGCGGCGTGCTCACTTCGGTGGTCTCCTCGGCATCACACGGTCTCGAAGGCGATGTCCCGCAGGTCGATTGACACCAGGAGCGGTTCGGCGATCTTGCGATGGTCGGCGTCCGCGGGGTAGACGCGACGCGTGACCGGGATCACGATCCCGCTGACCGTCCGGTAGTCGTTAGCGTAGTTCAGCCCGGTGGTTCCGCCCAGCACATCCACCGCGTACTCGTGACGCCGGAGCAATCCGTCGGGGCCAAAGTACGACACCTGCTCGCGCGCGTGGCTCGCGACGCCCGCCGGGAATGTGGCCTTCAGGGGCCGCCAAACTTCCCCGTTCTCGGACCAGGGCGGGAGCTCCTCGGTCACAAACCCGGGGTACGTGTAAAGAAACGGGATGGTGAGGTAGGTCCACAAGGCGTAGCCGTTGAAGTACGCGAGGTGCAGATCGTCCCAAGGCGTCGTCGCCGTGTGCCCCAGGAACGCGCCCCGCGGGTCGGCACGCTCCGAGACGACTCGTCCGCTTTCGTCCTCGACGGCAACCCGACTGGGGACGAAAGAGTATCGAATCCCTCGGCCATTCAGGTGAATAGTGACCCGTTGCTCATGCAGGCGAGCCTCGACGGTGACGTCCGCCAGCACGCCCGGCTTCCCCCTGGCGACCCACAGCGCCCCGCCGATCGACCCGGCGGCACGCACCGACGCGAATTGGTTCCACCGGTCGAGCCCACCGTGAGCGGCGATCGCCTTTGCTAAGAGGTCTGCGCTCATGAGTGCACCGATCGTGTCACCGGGTCAGTTGGTTGGAGCTGCATTTTCGTGATCTCGCGAAGTCTCTGACGGGGCGGTGCATCGGGCGCACTGCTCGATGAGTGTGGTGACCATCGCGGGCCATCCGGTCTGGCGGCTCGCTCCGGTTCGAGTTCCCGCCGAAATCGGCCGTGTCCATGTCGCCAGGCACGTAACGAACGGCGAATGACTGCCCGCCGGCCGCGAACCGGTACGAATCCCGTTCATAAATCTTCGACATCGATCGCACCCCGAAAGGCGAGAGGAACTCGCGCTCATCGAGAAGGCAGCGTTCGCGCCCTCGGCCGAGTCGTCCTCCCGGACGGTCGCCCATTGCCGCTCGGCGAGATACGGCCCCCAACGCTTCCCGTTCTTGCCGCGACCGGTGTCCTCTTCCAGACGCCGCGCCTCGGCGTTCGATGTTCGATCGTCACTCATCTCCAAATTCCCCACTCACTCCTACCAGAACGCATAAAAACGACTACACATCAATACGATCGACACACACAGACATTCGAATCAGCTAGCTTTGCGATAGCGCCGGGTAATCGGTGTAACCGGTGGCGGAAGCGCCGTAGAAATACTCCGGCCGTGGCTCATTGAGTGGCGCATCACGGCGGATGCGCTCGGCAAGGTCCGGATTGGCGATATAGCCTCGACCGAAGGCGACAAGGTCACCGGCTCCTTCGCCGACAAGCTGGGCGGCGTGTTGGGCGTTGATCCCGACGTTCAGGATGAGCGTGCCCTCGTAGAGGCGACGGAAGTGATGCACGACGGCGTCGCCGCTCAAGTGTTCAATCGGAGTGCCGGTGAGGTCTGCGTTTTGCCGCATGAGAAGCACGTGCGACAGCTTGTAGTCGGCCAACTTCCGATAGACGTATTCGCTCGTCCGGAGCGTCTCGTCAGTCGCGCGTAGGGCACCGTGTTCGCTCATCATCGGCCCGGCCTTCACGCCGACGCGATTGCTCGGCCAGACTTCAAGCACCGCCTCGAGCGCCTCGAAGAGAAGGCGAGCGCGATTCTCCACCGGCCCGCCGTACTGGTCAGTTCGTCGGTTGGTGACCTCATGCAGAAATTGCTGGAAGATGTAGACGAATCCGCCTTGAATCTGGACGCCGTCGAACCCCGCGTCTTGTGCGACCTGTGCGGCATGCCTGAAATCTTCAACAGCTTGCTTGATGTCCTGAAGACTCATCTCGCGCGGGGTTTCGCTCGGAACCTTCCCCCCCTCGACGTGAATCAGTTGCTCGGGATTGACTGCGGAAGGCCCAAGGGGCAATCGCCCGTCCGCATACAGGAAGCGATGAGAGACAGAACCCTGATGCCAGAGTTGAACGAAGATCAGCCCGCCTGCACTGTGAACGGCATCGGTGACGCGCCGCCACCCCGCGGCTTGTTCCGCGTTGTAGACTCCCGGGGCTCCGTACCATCCTTGTCCCTGCTCGCTGACGAAGGTTCCCTCCGTGATGATCAGGCCGGCCCCGGCCCGCTGCGCGTAATACTCGGCCATCAACCCGTTCGGAACCTTCCCGCGGTTCTCGGCTCGAGTGCGCGTAAGCGGTGCCATGACGATGCGATTCTTGAGCTGCAAGTCGCCGAGTGCATAGGGCGTGAAAAGCACTTCAGTCGGTCTGGTTGGCATGGTTCGTCTCCCTCCTTCCCGCCTTGCTAAGAGCTCTGCCCTCGCGAGTCCACCGGAAACGAGTCGCCGAACATCGGCCTGCCGCTCTTCGAGTGCGCTTGAGACGCCTCGTCCTGGATCACGTCCCAGTGCTCGACGAGGATGCCGTCCTCGATCCGGAGGATGTCCGCCACGACCCAGTTGACCGGCAAGCCGAACCCGGAGAACCGCCCGTGGAGGATCACGTAGTCCCCATCGGCCACGACCAGCCCGGGCTCGTACTTTAGGGTTGGCGGGGCCGCCTTCACCAACTCGAACAGCCCCTCACGGCCCGGGGCGATGTGGGCGCTGTGCTGGATGTAGCGCGGCGACCAGTAGGGTTCGGCCGCAACGTAGTCCCGCTTGTTGAACAGAGCGTCAAAGGCCTCAAGGGCGAGTGACTTATTCCTCTCCTGCTTCGTCTGACTCATAAAGTTCTCTCCTCTATCGTTTGTGCATGCCACGCCGAGCGTTCGTCTCGGAAGGACCCTCACTTAAAATTCGCTTCCTCTAACTTTGACCCGCCGACCATCGGAATACTCGCACCGGTGATCCAGCGCGCGCTGTCGGAAGCCGGGAACACGATCACGTTCGCCACGTCCGACGGCCACCCGATACGCTTGAGTGCCTCCATGTCGATTCATGTTTGTGGGGAAGTCGACATACTGTTGCCGTTAGCGCTATGCGCCGCCGGCACCTCTTCCTGCATGACATCCCAGTGTTCGGCGATCTTGCCATCAGCGACCCGGAAGATATCGACAGCCACCAAAGGTTTAGGTCCCCATCCGATAAAGCGGCCGTGAATGGTGACGTAGTCGCCCTCTGCCACAACCAGACCTGGTTCATACTTGAGGTCAGCCGGAAGGTTTCCCAGGAGCGACTTGATCGCAGCGTTGCCGTTGGGAATCTGCGGGTTGTGCTGCTGATACTCGGCGTTGAATAGGCGGTCGAGAACGGTGGGGCTCATCATTACCTCGCGGTGAAATCAGCGAGCCGGTTCCAGATCGTGATCACGAGAACCGACGTCAGACGACCCGTTCCGCCGCAAGGCGTCACCGGAACGACCCATTGCAGAAAGAATACGCACGTCCGTATTGTTTGGCAATGAGCGATTTCGCCCGGCGCGGCAAACCTACTATCGGGAGACCCGCGAGGTCCGCTCTTACCGCGGAGGGTCAGGCCTTAAGACAACGGCGAAGAGAGTCTTCTTGAAGCGTTCCAACGGAACAGGGCTGTGCTCGACCTTCGCTTGGAGGATCGCACCGTGGAGTGCCGCGTAAAGGAAGTGGGCAAGCTCATCGCAGTCGGCCAAAACATGCAGCTCACCGACCTTGACGGCGGCCTCAAGGCAGTACGCCACGGAACGGTGGATCTCGCAGTAGATCTCGTTGAGTCGCTGGCGGATCGGCTCGCTGTGCTCACCCGCCTCGGCGCTGAAGTTGCCGATCAGGCAGCCGTTGCGCATCCCGGCCTTGTTCAGGAAGCGTATCTGGATGTCCAGCCACTCCTCCAGGCGGGCGAACGGCGAAGCCGCGTCATTGCGAAGCGTGAGGCGGATGTTCTCCTCGACCATGGCGAAGTACCGGTTGAGGAGTTCCAGGCAGAATGCATCTTTCGAGGCGAAGTGGTTGGTGAACGACCCCTGCGGTGCGCCTGCGGCTTGGGCGATGTCGCGGACGCTGGCCCCGCAGTACCCGCGTTCGAGTACGACTTCGAAGCCTGCCTGCAGGAGCTTTTCGCGGTGAGAAGGTTTTGGCATGACCGGCGGTCGATCCCTGGTTTTGTATTCCTCAAGCGGCCTTTCGGACTCAACTCCGCCTTCAGATAGTATCCGTAACAGAGATTGCGCTATCCCCCTCCCCGAATGGAACCAGTCGGGTTATCAATTCTCGCTCGCAGCGGACCGAGCGAGCTCGCTTCTCGGACCGGAACGCGCAACATCCGCTCGGGCCGCTTTTGCACCGACGCCTTCGTCTCGCATCGGCAAGATTGAGAACGTGTTCGTTAACCAGCGGCTTACTTTAATCCGAAGAGGGCGGCGCGGCTGGCGGGGGCGTTGAACATCGCCTCATGGTCGTGACCAACCCCGGGGGCTTCGACGAGTCGCCAGCGAAAGTCCCAGCCTTTGCGCTTGGCCAGTTCTTGAGCGGATCGAAACGCGTTATGGCCTCGTTCGTAACGCGTTTGTCCTTGCTTATCTGCTTCGGAACTGATGTCGAGGTCTTCATCACGCACCGTGTCCGCACTGCCCAGGTAGACGGTCAGGGGCCGGGCGAGATAGTCCCGAAGCAAGTCGTCGGTGACCAGGGATGTGGGCAGACCGCCGAAACCGTAGGGGTAAGGCAAGTCTCGTGTGGGAAAGAGGTCGGAGCCCGGGTTGGCCGCTACGATTCGAGTGGCCTCCGTCGGTACAAAAGCGGAGAGGCGGACGAGGAACTGTCCGCCCGCGGAGTGGCCGATCAGGTAGTACGGCATGTCGGGGCGGTGCTCGAGATCGCGGACGCGATCGGCGATCTTGGGAACGACGCTCCAGGCCCAGTTCGCGCGCGCGGCGAGCTTGCCGTCCTCGAACAGGCCCCCTTGCTGATACTTCCCCTTGCCGAACTGGGTCGAGTCAAAGCGGGGGGCGACGACGAGCATGCCGAACCGGTCGCCCATCGCGCGGGCGTGGTCGCGATACTCGTCGGCGTTGCGGAGCATGCCATGGAAGACCATGAGCATCGCCCCGTCCCGATAATTCGCCGGCTTGTAGGTGAAGACCTCCATCTTGGCGGTGGCCAGGTCCAGGTCGAGCTTGGCGGAACCCGCGGGGATCGAACCTTGCCCGAGCGTCAGGCAGACCAGCAAGAGAATCGACATACTGCGATTGCCTTTCGCTTTTACCGGTTGGATTCCAGCCAGTGCTGGACGAATTCGAGAGAGCGTTCGATCGCCTCGACGCCGACGATCAAGAGGTCGCCCGGCTCAAGTTCGCGGAGGGCTTGGTCAATCGCTTGGTTCTCGTCCGAGACCTCCACCAGTTCCTTGAGACGGGGACGACCGATCAACCCTTGCTTGAGCAAGACGTTGAGCTCGCCGTCTTTGCGGTCCTGGTTCCCCTTGTCTTCATAGAGAATGACCCGGTCGAAGCCGTCACCGATGAGCTCGCCCTGGCGGACAACGTCCACATCACGGCGGTTGCAGCCCGCGAACACGAGAACGCGGCGGTTGTGGGGGAACGACTCGGCCGACTCGATCAGGGCTTCGAGGGCCATCGCGTTGTGCGGGAAGTCGATGACGACCGTCGCCCCTTTGACCTCGAAGAGGTTGAACCGCGCGGGCATCTGGATCGGGTCGCCGGCAAACGACGCCAGGCCCGATCGGATCGCCTCACGAGGCAAGCCGATGGCCCAGGCCGCCCCGGTGGTCGCGAGCACATTCTCCACCTGGAACCCAACCCGCCCCTGATGGGTGATCGGCACGTCCGCGAGCGAAACGAGCGGATCCTCTTCCTGGCCCCGGGCCAGCACGATGGCGCCGTCGCGAACGAAGACGGCGCGTCCCCCGGCGTTACGATGGCGGACGAGGACCGGGTGGTCGGCGTCGCGTGCAAACCAGATCACTTCCCCAGGGCAATGGTCGGCCATCGCGGCGACGAGCGGGTCGTCGGCCTTGAGCACGGCCGCGCCGTCGGCGGCCACGACCTCGACGGCCGTCCGCTTAACTCGGGCCAGGTCCTCGAGGGTATCGATCCCGCGAAGCTCGAGATGGTCGCCCTCGCCCAGGTTCGTGACCACCGTGACGTTGGAGCGGTCGAACGCCAAGCCCTCGCGGATGATCCCCCCCTGCGCCGTTTCGAGGAGAGCCACCTCCACGGCCGGATTCAGAAGCACGGTCCGGGCGCTTTGCGGTCCGCTGCAATCGCCGGTCTCAATCCGCCGGCCGGCGATGTAGATCCCGTCGGTCGTGCTCATGCCGACCACCCGGCCCGTCTCAGCGAACAGGTGGGCGATGAGCCGGGTCGTGGTCGTCTTGCCGCTGGTCCCGGTGACGGCGATGAGCGGGATCCGCCCATCTTCCCCCTCGGGAAACAGGGAGTTCAAAATCGCTTCACCGATGGGCTGGGGCGGATCGTGCCAGGGCCGGAGGTGCTGCCTCAGCCAAGGGCTCGCGTTGACCTCGAGGATGACGCCCCCCTGCTCTTCGAGGGGACGACCGATATCCTCGGCCACAACGTCGAGGCCCGCGAGGTCGAGGCCGATAACCCGGGTTGCGTCGAGCACGCGGGCGGCCACCTCGGGGTGAACCTGGTCGGTCACATCAACGTTGTTGCCGCCATCCTTGAGATGCGAGTTCCGCCTGATGAACACCCGGGCCCCGGCCACGGGCACCGAGTCGACCTGATAACCTTGGTCGGCGAGTACGCCCAGCGCGATCGGATCGAGCGGGAATTTTCTCAAGGGCGACGAGGCATCATCCCCGCGGCGCGGGTCGCGGTTGACCTGTTCCACGAGTTCGCCAATCGTGTGCGTGCCGTCGCCGACGACCTGGGCCGAGTCGCGTCGAGCGGCCGCGACGACCTTGCCGCCGATCACGAGCATCCGATGGTGCGCTCCGGGCGCGAACCGCTCGACCATGATGTTCGAGCTGACCTCGAGCGCGGCGGTGTAAGCGGCCGTGAGCTGCTCGCGGGTGCTGAGGTTCAGCGTGATCCCATCACCGTGATCGGCGTCGCACGGCTTGATGACGACCGGGAGCCCGACCTCGAGCGCGGCGGCCCAGGCATCGTCGGCGTCGGTGACGGGTCGACCTTCGGGGACGGGGACACCGACCGCCCGGAGCATCTCCTTGGTGAGGTCCTTGTCATTGGAGATCGACTCGGCGATCGCGCTGGTCCGATCGGTGAACGCGGTCTGGAACCGTCGCTGGCGGACCCCGTAGCCGAACTGGATCAGGCTGTCCGCGTTGAGCCGGCGGAACGGAATCCCTCGTGCCTTCGCCGCCGCGACGATCGGCGCGGTGTTGGGACCGATCCCGATCTGGCGGGTGAGCTCACGAAGCCGGTCGATCTCGGCTCGGAGCTCATACGGGCGATCGTCGACCGCTCCGCCCACCAAAGCGAGGGCCGCGGTGAGCGCACCGCGCGCCACCTCCTCTTCTTGATACTGCACGGCCAGGCGGGCGATTCCATCCTCGGCCGCCCGTTGCCAGGTCGAGAAGGCAACGTCCGAACCCGACCGTTGCTGAATCTCCAAGAGCAGGAGCGTGACCACCCCTTCCAGACGACTCTCTTGCTTCAGTCGATCGGCTATCGGCTCGCGGTCCGATTGGCTCGTCCCGCCGGCGCCGGCCAAGCCCAGCGACGTGATCAGACGATCATGGAAACCGGGGATCTCGGTGGCTTGCCTGCCTTTGAGGCCTTCCAGATCCAACCACACTTCGAGCACGGGAACACGGGCCCAGAGATTAGGTCCGCGCAAGGCCAGGACTTTCCGAACGATCATTCCGTTTCCCTACATATGGACGTCGCATGAGGATCGGGCCAGTCCTCGATATTACCAGAAGGGGGGCATGCCGGGGAATTCGGGATCGGCGCAAGACAGAACGATTGCGTGATGGGATGCTCGAGTGGATTGGTTGAGGTCGAAGGCGACCCCGTTCTCCGCTCGGTCCGAAATGACTCGGATTTCATCCGCATGTATCTCACGTCAATAGCTCTAAAACTTCCAGTGATTTCTCTTACATCCGTCTGCTGATCGAAGTAGACTGATCGATCAGCCTCTCTCGTTCCCCCGGAGGGATTGGATCTGGTCGACGAACGCCAGACTTTTCGGGAGCAAATTCGATGATTGATTTGGCTTGCCCGAGCTGTGGACGGGCGGGATCGATCCCGCGTGAGAAAATCAACACACGTCTGACTTGCAAGAAGTGCCATATCGTCTTTCACGTCAACCCGACGGGCCGCACCCTGGTCGGAGAGCCACACGTCGAGTCCCCGAAAGTCGAGCATCGCCCTCACGAAGGCTTTCAACTCCCCACCTTCGAGGCGCTCGACGGACTGACGGAACGCCTCTCCACCGTTTCCCTCAAATCGGTCGGCATCGGAGTCGCGGCGATTACGGTCCTCGGCGGCCTCTTCCTGCTCTTGTCCAGGCCGCCCGAGAGTCTCGCCGACAGCGCCCAGCGCACCGCCGAACGGTTCGCGAACGACGACCTGGTCTATCTCAAGCAGATCGCCACATCCGAGTCGATCGACGACGTCGTCCGCTGGTTTGATACCGTTCACCCGCTGCTCGTCAAAAACCGGGAGCATTGGAAGAGCCGCGAAGCGAGAATCCAGGTCATGGTGATCGGGGAGGATCACAACCAGCGCAAGGGGGAAGCCCAAGCGTTTATCTATCCCGCGGGGGGAGCGGGACGCGTCGCCGCGATTGCCAGCGCCACCGATTCGACAACGACACCGGCAAGCTCGGTGCAGCAACCCATCGACCTGAGGCTTCATTGGGTGCTGGACCGCAACGGAACCTGGAAACTCGACGGCCTCCAGACCTTCCAGGCGGCCTCTCACCCCCTGTAAGTAAGCCGCTTGAAACGGAGCTTTTCTCAAGGTCGGCGCGCGAGCGGAGCGACGATGGCTCAGGCTCAGCGGCCCCACGGACCGGCGATCACCGCATGCTCGTTCGCGGACCGCACCGCGGCGTCGAGAACGCGAACGACGTCGCGGGCCTGCTCGGCGGTCACCGCGAGCGGAGCCCGTCCCTCAAGGTGATCGGCAATGTTGGCGTAATACGAGTCCCAGTGGCTTCGCTGCGTCTCGACGGGGGATTCGGACACGCCCGAGGCGGTTTCCCGGCGAATCGTGGCGGCAAAATTCGCGGGCTCGGCGGCCCGGTCAAGATCACCGGCGCGGAGCGCATCCTCCTGGGGATCGATCCCGTACTTCGTAAAGCCTCCCGCGGTGCCGACGACCCACCACCGGGGACGTTCGAGACGACAGATTCGGCTCATCTCCACCTGAAATAAGAGGTTGTCGAACTCCAAGACGATCCGGCCATGTCCGCCGCTGTCCACTCCCGGCCAGGGGGCGGGAGTGATCCAGGCCGAAAGCCGACGGCAAGGGCCGACCCCAAGCTGAAGCGCCTGGTCGACCAGGTGCGCCCCCCAGTCATGGAGGATCGTGCCCGCCTGCGCCGTATCACCGCGCCAGGTTCGCGGCGGAGTATGGCGACAGACCGCGCTCTCGATGAGGAGCGGCCGCCCGATCAGGCCTTGGGAAAGCACCTCTTTGAGCGTCGAGTAGTCCCAATCCCAGCGCCGGTTTTGAAAGACCGAGAGCATCCGGCCGGAGGCATCGCGCGCCGCGATCATCCGATCCGCCTCGGTCGCGGACAGCGCCATGACCTTGTCGACCACGCAATCCTTCCCGGCCTCGAGGGCGCGGACGGCGAGGTCGGCGTGTGTATCGTGTGGGGTCGCGATCACGATCAGCTGGACGCGTGAATCGGCCAGGGCCTCCTCAATCCCGGCGTAGCCGACGACTCCCCAGGTGGAAACCGCCTGGGCGCGAACAGCAGGGTCGCGGGCAACGATTCCGTGAAGCCTCAACGCTTTTTGCCGCTGGATCAGGGGAGAATGGAACGCTCGGCCTGCCAGGCCATAGCCCACGACAACCGTTTCGATCATGACCGAACCTCCCGACCAGCCGAGTTGCGACGCGATCGCCACACGGACGCCTCCTTCGCGACGCGTTTCCTTTGGTTCAAGTATAGGCGATCGATGCCTGATCTCGAGACCTCAACGTGGTGGGCCAATCGCGAGGGGTGTTGATACTCGCCGTAGAATAGAGGAGTGATAGTGTTTCGTTCATTGCCGTGGCGGGACTCGATTCGCCAAGACCTCAGGAAAAACGCATGATCGCCCTTCACCGTGACGATCCCCAGATCCTGGGCCCGCTCCCTGGCCCGCGCGCCCGCGAATGGCTGGCACGCGACGACCAGGTGATGTCTCCTTCTTACACCAGGACCTACCCGCTGGTCGTTCGTCGTGGCAAAGGCTCGATGATTGAAGACCTGGATGGCAACCGCTTCCTGGATTTCACCGCCGGGATCGCCGTCACGGCGACCGGCCACTGTCACCCCGCGGTGGTGGAAGCGATCCGCACCCAGGCGGGCCGACTGCTCCACATGTCGGGGACCGACTTCTACTACACTCCGCAGATCAAGCTCGCCGAGCGGCTCGCCAAACTCGCCCCCGGCGCCGAGCCGAAGCGCGTCTTTTTCACGAACAGCGGAGCCGAGTCGGTCGAGGCCGCCCTCAAGCTGTCGCGTCGCCATACCGGGCGACCGCGGGTCATGGCCTTCACGCATGCGTTTCACGGCCGGACCTACGGCGCGATGTCCCTCAGCGCCTCGAAACCGATGCAGCGTCGCGGATTCTCACCGCTCGTCCCGGAGATCCATCACGCGCGATACGGCGACCTCGAAAGCGTTCGCGCCTTGCTCCGGACGGTCTGCCCCGCGGATGAGTTGGCCGCGATCTTCGTCGAGCCGATTCAAGGTGAAGGGGGTTATCTCGTTCCCCAGGCCGATTTCCTCCCTGGCTTGCGAACGCTCTGCGACGAGCACGGCATTTTGCTCGTCCTCGACGAAGTGCAGACCGGGATCGGCCGCACCGGCAAAATGTTCGCCTCCGAACATTGGAATGTCGCCGGTGACATCGTCTGTCTCGCGAAAGGCCTCGCCAGTGGGTTGCCCCTGGGTGCGATCGTCGCCAAGGCCGACGTCATGGACTGGCCGAGCGGTAGCCACGCCTCGACCTTTGGCGGAAACCCAGTCGCCTGCGCCGCGGCCTTGGCGACGTTGGACTTGGTCGAGCGGAAATACCAGGCCAACGCCGAACGGCAAGGTGAGCTCCTGCGCGCGGGACTCGAGGAACTGGCCACCCAGCATCCGATGATCCGTGAAGTCCGCGGGCTCGGGCTCATGATCGGCGTCGAGATCCAGACCAACGGCGCCCCCGATCCCGAACTTCGCGACCGAATCGTCGACCTGGCCTTCCACCGCGGCCTCCTGCTCTTGCCGTGCGGCCCCAGCACGGTACGGTTCTGCCCCCCCCTCTGCCTGTCCCGCCGCCAGGTGGAAATCGGCCTCGGGTTGTTCGGCGCGGCCTTGTCCGCAACCGACTCCACCCCTCGGTCGTTCACACGCCAAATCTAAAAACAAAGACTTGTCATTCTGATCACACTGGAGCCTGAACATGTCTCAAGTCGCCTCGGCCCCGCCTCCACCCGTCTTCGAGTGGAAGCGATGGCCTGAAACCGAAGCATGGATCGACAGTCTGATCGACGAAGCGTTGGCCGGCAACACGTTCGCGACCATGCTGGCGGAGCGGATGCGGGTCGAGACGAGCACCCGGTTCAAGGATTGGGTGGACCATCTGGTCATTACCGGCCAGGAGGGCCTTGGACCGCGGCTCCGCGAGCTCGGCTTCAAGCGTCAGGCCACGGACTATGCGGTCGGTGTTCCTGTCTTTGCCCACGAAGGCGGGATTTTCCCCCGCTTGGCGATTGCGCCCGGTTCGGGGTTGGAAGTGAGCGCGCTTGCGATCAAGGTCGAGTCGGTCGCGGATTTCTCGAGGGCCTTTGACCTCGGCCTCGACGTCCGCGGGTACGTGCTCGGGCCGTATCGAGTCGGACGGATTGCGAGCGAACGGACCGAGCTCGACGTGATCGAGCGCCGGGCGTATACGGGGTTCGACCCGTTTCCGGGCGACCTGGCCCGTGAGGGCCGAATGCGACCGCAGGCCGCCCGTGACGCACTGGCCGCCCGTGAGCTTTGGAAAGGGCGAAAGCGGCAGTTTGCCGACGATGCCCAAGGCTTCGACGCGACCGAGGAGACCTTGAACCAGGTCATCGAACTGGCCGGTTCGGCCGACCTGGCCTGCCACCTCGTCTTCGAGGTGGAGCGTGAGAATTGGCAGATGCGCAACCGGGCCGCGCAGGTCCAGAAAAGCCGGCAGGACCGTCTGGGCCTCGGGTGGGCGAACCATGATCACCACACGTTTCGCTGTTCGCGCCGGCACTTCCACCGCGTGATCCGAATGTTCGAGAAGCTCGGTTTCCTGCTGCGCGAGCGGTTCCACGCGGGCGAAAACGCAGGCTGGGGCGCTCAGGTGCTCGAGCACCCGACGACCGGGGTCGTGATTTTCGCCGACCTCGACCTTGCCCCCGACGAGGCCACGCGCGACTTCGCGCATTCGACCCTCCCCGACCTCCCCCGGCCCAACACGGTCGGACTCTGGGTCGGACTCCATGGCGAGTCGATCCTCGAGGCGGGCATGCATCATCTCGAAGCGCAATTTGACTTTGATGCCTTGCGACAGGATCTCAAGGCGGAGTCGGGCATCGAGGTCATGGCGCCCTTCTCCGATTTCCCGTTCCTCCGCCAGGCGTTCACCGCAGGGGAACGCTGGCCGGTTCCCAAGCACCGCGCGGACCGCTGTCTGGCTAATGGCTGGATCACGGCCGAGCAGCACGCGAAATTCCTCCGCGATGGCGCACTCGGCAGCCACCTCGAAGACCTCCAGCGCCGCGAAGGGTACAAAGGTTTCAATCAGCAGGCTGTCAGCGCCATCATCGCCGCGACCGATCCTCGACTGCACTGACCGGTAAGCCCTCGCTCGAGCGAACGCCCATCAAGCTCTCGATGGGCGTCTACTTGCATCATGGGAGGCATGAGACCAGTTGTGCCTGCATAGCACGGTGATTATCATCGTCTCCTCGCCTGATTGATGTCATCGGTCAAGGAGCGCTCATCGATGAACGACGATAATCCGTATGCGGCGCCCGAATTCTCAGTCCGACCCGACGGCAAATTCTCGGACCAAGCGTTCGGCTCTCTCGACGCGGAGGGTTGCTGGCAGGATGGGAACTTGCTGGTCTTAAGCAAAGGGGCTCAGCTCCCCGATCGCTGCGTCAAGTGCAACCTTCCCGCCAACGACTTTCGTCTCGAACGCAAGCTTTCCTGGCACCCGCCGATTTGGTTTTTGACGGTGTTCATCAGCCCGCTCATCTATGTGATCGTCGCCCTGTGCGTTCGCCACACCGCCAAGATCGAAGTGGGACTCTGCGAAGAGCATCGACGTCGACGCTCCCGCGCCATCGCTTCGGCTTGGATCGCCATTCTCGGCGGGGTCGGTCTGATCTTCGGCGGAGCGGCCTTGATCGATCCCGAGTGGGCCCCACTCCCCGTCTTGGTCGGCTTAGTCACGATCCTCGTGGGGATTATCGTCGGAATCGTGGGGTCCCAGGTCGCGACAACCAAGTCCATTGATCAACATCACGTCTGGCTCGCAAAGGTGAATCCCGAATATCTCAAGATGCTTCCAACCTGGCTCGATTGAGCGTTGCGACGTGGTGGCAACGCTCCATCGAGCCACGTCGCGAGCTCGACCTGCCCACTGAACGGGTCCGGCCCCGTCGGCCACTGAGGTTAGGCGTCCACGGGCATCAACAGAATCTTGCGGAACTTCTTCACCGCGAGCGTGCCGAGGACGATGAACGCCACCAGCGAGCCGAGTTGGGCGGCCAGGAAGGGCGGTTCGGACTGCGTGGGGGCCAAGGCCTTGAAAATGGGCAGCTTCTGGAACGACTGGACGATCAAGACAACGAAGTTGAGGTAGAGTGCGATCGTCGCGCCGATGACGTACGCTGGGCGCCAGTTGCCAGCGAGGCGCCGGAGGTAGCGGGCGTAGATCACTCCTGCCAGGATCACGAGCGAGATCAAGCCGAAGGCGATCCCCGGCGTCAGTCCCTTGATCGGGAACCCGAAGCCGGTCACGCTCGTCGCCACCGTGGTCCCCAGGAAGAAGGCGGTCCAGCCATCGAGCGTCTTGTTCGCGATCATCCCGAACAAGACGATGAATCCCGAGGCGATCGCCGCCAGGCTGATGGCGACATGAATGATCGTAAATGTTGGTAGGGCGGAAGTTGGAACAAACACCTGGTCACGGCTCCGATTGAGGTCTGGATCACAGCACAATTACATGCAATCATTAGAGTTTTTCAGATTCCCTTCGAGGGCGTCCCGGCGCTCCCGTCGCGTGCTCTCGGGGTGCCCGTGAGCTCAGTGCTTCGCCTCGGCTCGTCGAACGCCTCGGCGGCAAGCGACATCGGGTGCGCGCCTCGCTCATGCAAATGAGCGGTCGGTGTGCGGTCGATCAACAGGCTGAGGAGTTCGGGGCGACTATAGTGACCGCGTGAATCCATCATACGCTTACGTTTGTCGATCAACCAGAAATCGAGATCGGCGATCAAGACGCCTTCACCGGAACGGAGGGGCTCGCCAAGCAATTCGCCTTCCGGGGAGACGATCGCGGTGAAGCAGCCACCCGAGATCGGTTCGATGTCGCATCCCGTGTCCTGCATAATCCGGGCTTGCTGATCGGCGTCCAGCCAGGCGGTGGCGTTGACGACGAAGCAACCGGATTCCAAGGCGTGTTGGCGGATGTTGACCTGGATCTGTTCGGCGAACCGATCGCCCGCAAATGAGCCCGGATACATCGCCGAGTGAATCTGCTCGCCGTCGGCCATCAATGCGTAACGGGCCAGGGGGTTGTAATGCTCCCAGCACGCCAGCGAGCCGATGCGCCCGACCGCGCTGTCAACCACGCGCAGTCCGGAGCCGTCCCCCTGCCCCCAGATCAGGCGCTCGTGATAGGTCGGGGAGATCTTGCGACGATGCTGAATCAGGCTGCCGTCAGCATCAAACAGTAATTGGGCGTTGTAGAGCGTGCCGCCATCGCGCTCGTTGACGCCAATGGACACCACCATCCCCGCTTGCTTGCAGGCCTCGCCGATAGCCAGGGTGGCGGCCGACGGTACGGTGACGGATTGTTCCAGCAACCGGTAGTGTTCCGCGCCCATCTTGTAAGGCGGCTGCACGAAGGAGAAATAGGGGTAGTACGGCACCACCGTTTCCGGGAAGGTGGCGAACTGCACGCCCTGGTGACCGAGGGCGATGATCTGTCGGCAGACCTTGTCCACAGTGCCTTCGCGGCTGTAAAGCACCGGGCTCAACTGCACGGCCGCGGCCTTGATGGTGGGCATCGCGAATGTCCTGAATAGTTCATATTGACAAGTTGATTTCAATACATGTGAGCAGGACGTACGAGCCGAGAGCAACCAGGGAGAGGACCCGCCACCGCGGCGGGTCCGCCGTCCCGTCACCGAGAACACCGCTTTGGACCAACGGGTGACGAACCGTTGCGCCCGTGGCCAAGACCTGGCCTGAAACCATTTGCATTCTCCGCCAACGCCATTTAAGATGTTGAATGACATCCAAATCGTAGGCATCGGCATTTTCGATGTCAATGGAAATCCAAGATTTCGCCGGAAGAGGCGTCGTGAGGAAATCGAGAGAGGAGGCGGCGCAGACCCGCAAGCGGATCATCGCGGTCGCGGCGGGCGAGTTCCGCAAGAACGGGATCGTCGCGACCGGGCTCAATGACCTGATGAGGGCCGCCGGACTGACTCACGGCGGCTTTTACAAGCACTTTGAGTCGAAGGATCAATTCGTCGCGGAGGCCTGCGCCGCGGCCCTGGAAGCGTTGACCGAGCGAGTGACCGCCGCCGGTTCAGGAGCCGCGACGTCGTATCTCACCACCCGTCATCGAGACAATCCTGGCGACGGATGCCTGCTTGCCGCGATCGGCAGCGAGCTTGGCCGGTGTGACGAAACGACGCGAGCCGTGGCGTCTGACGGCTTGCTGAAGCTCGACGAGATCATGGCGGGGCAGTTCGGCAAGAGTCCGCCCGCGGCCGCGAGACGGCGCGCCCTGGTGGCGGTCTCGACGACGATCGGCGTGCTGACCCTGTCGCGGCTGGTGACCGCCCCTGAGTTGTCGGCGGAGATTCTCAAGGAGGCGGAGAAGAGCTCGATCAAAGCATAAGCGGCCAATCCCTTGGACCTCCGGGCAACCCCCGCGGGGTCTCGGGACTTAAACCACGGCTTGCGCCTCGAATCGCCCAGGCAAGGAAATCGATCACCAGCCTGCTCGTCGCCCGCCGCCACAAGGAGTGATTCCTCGTTCGTGACGGCTTGATCCCGGCTCATCGCGGTGCGAAATGGCGGGCATGCGCGACGCGGACTTCACGGTCCTTGATCGATCCACCCCTCAGCCCCAATCAGTTTGACGAACCGACACCCCATGATCGAGCGACTCTCAGGCCGGCCATTTTGCTTCCGGAAGAGCATGAGCTCTTGGCTATACTCATCGCCCACGGGCGCCACCAGTCGGCCCCCTTCGATCAACTGATTGAAGAGGGCCGATGGAAACCCAGGCGCCCCCGCGGTCACCAGGATGCGATCGAACGGGGCTTCGGCCGGCCAGCCGAGGGTGCCGTCGCCGATCAGGTAACGGATGTTCGTCCGCCCGAGGCCATCAAGGATCGTCCGCGCCCGCAACGAGAGCGTGGCGTGCCGCTCGATGGTGAAGATCTCCCCCTCCTCGGCCATAAGGCTCAGGACGGCCGTTTGATAGCCGCTGCCGGTGCCGATTTCCAAGACCCGCTCGGTTCCTGTTAATGCGAGTTCCAGGGTCATCACGGCCACCATGAACGGCTGGCTGATCGTCTGGTCGTGGCCGATCGGAATCGCCCGATCGTCGAGGGCGAACCGGCGCTCCTCGGGAGGGAGGAACTGCCGGCGCGAGAGTCGGGCGAGAACGTTCAGGAGACGGGGATCACGGATTCCCCGCTGGCGAACTTGTTGCGCAATGGCGGCGCCAGGGAATGGGTCACGCGGTCTGTGGCTGGGCATGCTCGCTCGCCTCGTCGAGCTGAAAGTCCTTCACCTCGAGCTGCACTTCGCGACGTCCGTTCCACTCGTTGATCGAGGGGTGAAACACGAACGAACAGAGCGTATTCGCCGTGAGTGACTTGGCCCGATCGGCCATGTTCCAGGCAATCGCCTTGACGACCAACGACCCCTGCATCAAGCGAAGCTGAAGATGATTCTTCCGCTCCCCCACGATCCGAGGCTCGCCAAGCAGACGCACTCCGCTGGCCAGCAGTAGCGGCCGCGGATTGCCCATCCCGTGCGGCTCGAGCATCTCCAGCGTCTCAACCAACTTGGTCGACAGCATCGCCAGCGGGACCTCGGCGTCAATCGTGAGTGACTTTCGTAATTGTTCGGTGGTCAGCGTCTCGCGGCAATGGAGTTCGAACCGCTCCGCGAACGCGGCGAGTTGGCCAACCGGAAGCCTGAGACCGGCCGCCGCCGCATGGCCACCGAAACTGATCAGTCCCTCGGCGCATTGGTGAATCGCCTCATACAGGTCGAGACCAGGGATCGACCTGGCCGACCCTTGCCCCACCTCATCGCCCAGCGCGACCACGACGGCCGGCCGATGGTAGACTTCCGCCAGGCGGCTGGCGACGATCCCGATCACCCCGGGATGCCATCCCACTCGCCCCAAGACGATCGCGCCTCGGCTCCCTAATCCCCCTTGCTCCGTGATCATCTGATGGGCTTCGGAGACGATCTTGTGCTCGAGGTCTTGCCGCTCCTTATTGCACTGATCGAGTTCCCCGGCAATCTTACCGGCCAACTCCACATCGTGGGTCGTGAGCAACTCTACGGCCTTCATCGCCCGTTCCAGACGTCCCGCCGCGTTGATCCGAGGGCCCATGTTGAAGCCGATATTTCCAGCCGTCAACTTTCGCTTGCCGAGGCAGCCGGACACCTCCATCAAAGCGCGGATCCCCTCGGTCGGCTCGGCGTACATCCCGATCAGCCCGCGGCGAACGAGGATCCGATTTTCGCCCTTGAGGGGCACCACGTCCGCCACAGTCGCCATCGCGACCAGGCTGAGTGAACAGACGAGGAAATCACGGAGGTGGGGAGACGCCTTCTTACCGTCGCCAAACCCCTTGGCAATCTGCCAGGCAAGCTTGAAGGCAACCGCCGCGCCACAGAGGTCGCCAAACGGATAGCGGCTGCCTTCGAGTCGAGGATGGACGATCACGTCCGCCTCGGGCAATTCGCTCCCGACCGTATGATGGTCGGTCACGATGAACTCAACGCCGAGCTCTCGCGCCAGTCGGGCCTCATTCACGGCCGAAATGCCGCAATCGACCGTGACGATCAGCTCCGCCCGCGACTCCGTTACGAGTCGCCGCAAGGCGTCGGCATTCACCCCGTAGCCTTCTTCGACCCGATGCGGGATGTAGTAATCGAGTTGCTTCGCACCTGCCAGGCGGAGGCAGTCCCAGAGGATACTGGTGCCACAGACGCCGTCGACGTCATAGTCGCCATAGATCACGATCTTTTTCTGAGCACGGACCGCCCTGATGATCCGATCAGCCGCCTCCACGACCCCGGGCAGCAACTCAGGATCATGAAGCGACGAGAGTCGCGACTCGAGAAACGCCAGGGCAAGCGTCGGTTCTTCGATTCCCCGATTCAGCAAAATCTGAGCGACCAGCGGCGGAATGCCCGCGTCACGGCCCAGGGCCGCGGTCCGATCCGGATCATGGGGTCTCAACCGCCAGCGCGTGCTCATCCGCCGCTTTCCTCTCGCCCGTGAAGGCTTAGAACCAGCCCCGGCGCTTAGCAAAGAGATAGAGGAACCCGGGCATGAATAGCATAATCAGACACGACCCCACGAAGAGCGTCCGCTTGGGCATCCAACTGTCGAATTCGAGCGTGCCGCCAAAGAAATTCATTCCAAAAAAACTCGTCAGGAACGAAAGCGGCAGAAACATCACTGTAACCAGCGTGAATGCCTTCATGATATCGTTAGTGCGATTGGAGATCGCCGAGAGATAGGTATCCAAGGCTCCGGAAATGAGGTCGCGGAGACTCTCGGTAATATCATGGATCCGGACGACATGATCATACACGTCGCGGAAGTAGACGCGATGCTCGGGGTTGACCGGATCGTATTCGTCACGGGCCAAGCGATTGAGCACTTCACGTTCGGGGGCGAGAATGCGGTGGAGCCGGAGCGCTGATCGCTTGACCTGAAAAATCGCTTGGAGCGTGGTCGGAGTCGGCCGGTCGAACACCTCGTCCTGCGCGGAGTCGATCGCCTCATCGAGATGCTCGATCGCGGGAAGGTATTCGGCCACGCTCATGTCGAGGACGTGGTAGAGCAAATGCCCAGCCCCATGCTTGAGCCGGTTCGCCGGGTCCCGTTCGATATTGCGGCGGAGTTGATCAAGGATTTTCAGCGGTTCGTTGTGGTAGGTCACCAGGTAATTGCGCCCGAGGAACAGGTCGAGCTCGTGGAGCCGAACGCTGTCGGTATCGGGGTCGAAGTCGATGGTGTGAAAGACGATGTAGAGATATTCCCCCCAGTCGTCGACCTTGGCGACGTGGGTATCCTTGACCGCATCCTCGATCGCCAGGGGATGAAAGTGGAAAACGCCGTCGAGCAGCTCTTCCACCCGGCGATCGGTGTTCTGGGTTTGATCTTCGATCTCGACCCAGAGGGTTCCCTTCGCGTCGTCGAGCGCCTGCGGAATCTGGTCGATCGGCCAATCGAAATGGATCTGACCGTCGCCGTCCCGGTAAACGACCTTGATCTGGAGGCCCGTGACGCTTTGTCCCGTCGAGACGGTATCGGCTTGCAGCGCACTCATCGGCACGGATCCCGGGGATATCGAGTCTCAAGGACGTTGCAGAGCGGCTTTTTGATCCTTGATCGCTTCTTCGTAGAGATCGATCGCAAGCTCCGAGCGGTGTTGAGGGATCTTGCGCCTGATCGGGCTGGCGAATGGATGAAATTTGTCGGCCAGATCAGGACCAATCGGTGCATTGACCAGCCCGATTTGATTCCAACCCACCGCAACCCGATCGGCCTCGAACGAGCCATCAGGGCGAATGGGCACGGATCGGAGCTTGCCTACCGTCCCGTCCACGGGAATGAATTCAATCCAGCCCTTCCAGTCCTTCCCGATCGAGCGACTGCCCAGGCGAATTATACCGGAGACCGAGGTCGTCTCGAATCGCTCCGGCCCCAATTCCTCCCGACATCCCGACAGGAGTAGGCCAAGGATCGCAATCGATTGGCTCAAGGATCGCGGATGCCAACGCATACCACCGCCCGGGCTTCGAGAGGCCGAGGACCTGGATCGGTGATGATGCGCACGGTCGCCGCTCATGGCCGATCGTCCGGCTCCCAACCAGTCCATCGGCTAAAATCGAGGAGGACTGCACGGAAGATCGCGAGGTCGCCGACTTCGACCGAATCCGCGCCTACGGTCTCGGAAATTAACGGGAGCAGGCGGCCTCCGCGCCGGCCGCGGCCGGCATGGGGACCAAGCTGGTCGCGAAAGGCAAAGATCAGCCCCCCCACCTGCCTCTCGCCGGCGAGACGACCGATGGGTCCCAGCATCGCGAGGACGCCGCCACGCTGATTCAGACCGGCACGAGCGCCGGTTCCACCGGTGGCGAGGACGGTCCCCCCTTGCTGAGCATACGCCAGGCCCTCGCCCGCGTCCCCCAGGATGAGGATCCGGCCCGCCCGTAGGCCACGCCCCGCGCCATCCGCGGCAGGCCCGCGACAGACAATCGTCAGGCCCGGAGCATCCATCTCAGCGGCCAGTTCCGGACCCGCGCGTCCCTCCACCTCAACGACCGCGTTCCAGGCTCCCTTGAGGCCGGCCGCCAGGAACCGCTGGCCCTCGGCGCCGGCGAGACAGACAAGCTTCGCCCCCGAATCCAACCGCTGAACCAGCTCCGCGTTGATCTTCTCATAGTCGCGGATGTCGGGAACGGAGACGACCGCGGTCTCGCTTGCTGAATCAGGTGGAGTCATTTGCCGCGAACCGCGCCGGCGACCTTGGGGTCTTCGGCTCGAACATCGGCAATCTCGGCTTTCAGCGGGAACTGCTTGTCGCCGAACTGATTGTCGTCCGGAACATTCTTGTCGAGGAAGGACTTCAAGACCGCCACCTTATCGCTCAATTCCTTGGCGTACTTGTCCCGATTCCCCTTGGGAGCCTTGAAAAGTTCGACCGCCGACTTGGCAACGGGCTTGATCTGATTGCCCAACTGCTCGATGAATCCACGGTTGTTCCCGAGGTTGGGCATCCGGAGCAGGCCCGACTCTCGGGCCCCTTCCACTCCGTAGAAGCTCGGATAGATCTGGTAGAGCAAGGGCGCGGCGTAGGACTGGGCCAGCGTGATGTTCGTGCCATAGGTGGCCAGGATCCGCTCGCCGAGCTCGGCGGCAACCTCACCGCCATAGTAGGCGACGAGTTTGTAATTAAACTTTCCATTCGCGGCACTGACCCGCATCATGCCCAAGGTCCAGGCCGCTTGAGCACGAACTTCGAGCCGAACCGCGGGGTCTGCAAGCATTTGCATGGCGGCGGTGGCCATCTCCAGCTTCGCCTGCGCCCGAGGATCGGCGGCCATCCGCAACGCCCCCAGAGCCTCGAGAGCACGCAATTGCGCGGGCCAGGGCAGGCTCTTATCAGCCAGCCAATCCACCAGGGCATGAGCCGACTTGGCGGTCGCAGTCGTCCCACCAGGGAGATCCTGGTAGCCTCCGCCCGGGATTTGGAGAATATTGAGCAGGCCCCGTGCCGACCAGATTTTCACCCAAGTCGTCTGGTCCTTGTCATTGAGCTGCGTGATGAATGTGTCGATCGCGTCGGGGCTTCCCGTCTTCCCAAGGAGGATCGCCGCCTCAAGTCGGGCCAGCAGGTGGTTCTTCAGCAGCTTGGGCGCCACCGACAGAAGCGCCTCGGTATAAGCTTTGAGGAACGCTGCGTTGTTCGCCCGCTTTGCCAGCTCGATCGGGGTGGAAAGATTGGCGCTGGCGTCACGAAACCCGACCGCCGCCGCGGCATTGGGACCCGCGCCTGGATTGGGCGCAATCAATCCATTGATGAACGAACGGTTCGTCAGGTCAGCCGTGTACTTGATCACGTATTTCTGAATCAGGTCACGGTCGAGCGCCCCACCCTTCGCCATCGCCTCGATTTCGCGGATCTGTCGTGGGTTGAACGTGCCCGAAGGAAGGGGCGTGAACGTGTTCTCGTTCGCCTTCGTTGCATTCGGATCGACGAAGATCTCCACCGACGCCGTGGTTTCGTGCTCTTTCGCCTCGGCTTGATCCCCAGCCTCCGGCTTTGCCGCAGGAGCCGCGACCGCTTTCTTCTTGGTGTCGTCGGAGTTCTCGGCCGATTTCCCGGCCTCCGTGAGCGGCGTGGTTTGTTGTGCCTGGAGCGTCAGCGGAAGGACGCCGAGCAGCACGATCGAAGGCCACACCCACGAGCACCCCCGTGGCATCCTCGGGGCGAGCGCTTTGATCATGGTCGCCAACCTCTTGGTTAAACTCGCGGCCCTAACAACCCGGTCGAGTCACGGCCCGAGGCCCACGTTACGCCGGGTCTGGTGCGATAGTCATGTGCGATTGTCGCCACGCAGCCAAGACTCTCGGCCGATTGGCCGGGACGTAGATGACCGCGCAACTGGGACGGGAACTGCGGGGACGACTCAACACGCAAATCCACCCGCTTTTGGGGCGGCGTACACGCTGGCTCGACCCGTCGGAACAACAACTCATCTCAAGTTGGTCCAGGTACTTCCATCGAGGAATACCCGCTCCAAA
This sequence comes from Singulisphaera sp. GP187, assembly GCF_900129635.1. Taxonomy (GTDB): domain Bacteria; phylum Planctomycetota; class Planctomycetia; order Isosphaerales; family Isosphaeraceae; genus Singulisphaera. The sequence continues at coordinate 2,651,779 of NZ_FSRB01000001.1, forward strand.
GTTAACCTGCTAATGCCCCCCTGTCAAGTCAACCAAACCCTCCCGGCCGGGTCTCGACCCCCGCCGGCATCACCCGAGATCAAGAAAAAGTTAAACATTAAACGAATAAACCAGGAAAAGCAGGGGAAATAGGCATTACCCCTCCTCAGTCCCCTTTCCAGTTGGACGCCCTCAGCGCAATTTCGTTCCCTGGAGGAGTGGGGGAATCGAAGGCGAGACGGCCCTGTTCGGGGTGGGGGAGTTGTTCCCGAGGGCCATCGCCCGTAGAATCTGGCAATAATCCTCCGGAAACTAGGCCAAGACATGTGGCCCGCGAGCGCCATGTAGGGCACGTTGGCTGTTCGGTCGATTGTGGAGATTGCCTGGGTATGGTCGAACGCCGTTATATCTTTCCTGGCATCATCGAGCTCAATGTCCAGGCCAGACGCCGACTTGGGGTGAATATTTACCTCATCGACGGCGGCACGGAGTACGCCTTGATCGACGTCGGCTTCCTCGACGAGCTCTCTGAAGTCCTCGAGCTGATCCGGCAGATGAATTTCAGCCTTTCCAACTGCAAGATGATCCTGGCGACCCATGCCGATGCCGACCACACTCAGGGTCTGGCGCGGGCCCGCGAGGTGCTCAAGTGCAAGGTTGCCGCCCACCCCAAGAGCGTCGCCCCGCTCCAGGATGGCGACGAGGTGCTCACCTACGCGCGGATTGACGCCCAGAACATCCACATCCCGATGCCCCGTTGCAAAGTCGATATGACGATCGATGAAGGCGACGTCGTGACGATCGGCGATCGGAAGCTCGAGGTCTGGAGCACGCCGGGCCACACCGCCGGTCAGCTCTCGTTCCGGATGGGTTCGCTTCTGTTCTCGGGCGACAACATCTTTCGGGATGGGTGCGTGGGGGTGATCGACGCACACCACGGGTCGAATCTCGTGGAGTTCATTGCCAGTCTCAAGCGGATTCGCGCCTGCGACGCGGAGTATCTCCTCCCCTCGCACGGTCCGATCTTCCGAAAGGACAACGCGCTGCTCGACGCCACAATCGCCCGGCTCGAGTCGTACACCCATATGGCCGACTTCGGGACCTGTGCCGTCGATTGGCCGCTGCTCGACGAGTGGGAAGACGAGCTCGTGCAAGGAAAGCTTAACCTCTGATCGCGTACGGACGAAGCCTGTCGGGTGGGTAGATCGGGCCCACCCGATATCGCCCCGAGGGTGAATCGACGCCCAACGGATTTCATCACGTCTTCCCCCACACATCCACACCCACCAACCCGCGACTCAAACGGCCTGGTGGGCGGCGTCCGAGGAATGGTCAGTTGCGACCACTCCCCGACGCGCTCGCGAACCGGTTTCAGCCTGCCGATTCGCGAAGCGGCAGGTTGATGCCAATCGGGCAAGATAAAGCCGTTGCGCCGTGCTCACCTCACCAAACTTGCCCACGACCGGTTCTCGGATCTCCTTCGGCCGAGAACGAGGACGAAGGCTGATTTCGGGGAGGAAATCGGCTCAAGTCAATCGCCCGATTGACCGACAAGTCGCGATTGACGGCCGAAGGCATCGCGCATAGAATCCCGCGCCCAGGGCCGGCGACACGGATCGTTGACCGGTAGGTTTCGTCAGGCGGAACGGAGGTCGTCGCATGCACGTAGCGTTGAGTCTCTTCGTCGTAGCTCTCCTCGGAGCAGATTCATCCCCGAACCCGGGGCATCCCCCGATCCAGTATCGAGTCAAACTGCTTGAGATGGATGGGTTGAAGTGGCGTGAGTCGATCTACGCCCGACTTCAGCCCGTCTCGCGGCAGGGCTCGTGCTCGATCTGGACGGCCAATCAGGAACTGATCAAACCCTTGGTGGATCAGGCGAGCCGGGTCTTGATGAGCCCGCAAGTCATGGCGGACCCCGACGCCATGGCGGTCTATTCCCAGCGGACGACCCGCAAGGTCGCCTCGCAGCTCACGCGGCACGCTGACGGCCCCGTCGACCATGCCCTGGCGGTCGCTTATACCACCGATCACGAGGATCTCCGTGAGGGCTGCCAGTTCACGATGTCGGGACGAAAACTCGACCAGGGCATGCTCGTGAGGATGGTCGTCGAGGAAACGCGGATCGCCGCAATTCACCAGGTGAAATTGACCGAGTTCGTCCCCAAGAAAGACGAGCAGGACGAACCGACGACCCTCAGCCCCAAGCTCGATGTGCCGGAAGTCGTCAAAGAGTCGCTCCAAGGGGAGTGGCTGATCCCCAATGGCGGAGTCCTCGTGGCGAGCCTCGGCGCCCACACGATCGACGACGGCCATGGAAAGGCCGTTGTCCGTGAACGCCTGATGCTGGTCGAAGCCAGCCCTGTTGCCACGCGGACCACCGTCGATTTGACGCGGGCGATCGGCCGAAGCTTCACATTCGTGGCACCCGCCCGAGCCCCCATGATCCCCATGCCCGGCCGGGTTCCGGACATGCCCAGCCGCTCACTGCCGATGGCCCGCACCGCGGATGGAACGCCCGTCCCACTGCCACCGCTGCCGGAATCCCAGGTGCCTCCGACCTCGCTCCCCGGAACCTCCGAGCCGTGCGCCACCCCGCAGACCGCACCCCGACCCAAATCCGAAAGCGACGAAGCGGGCACGCCTCCCATCAAGGACAACGACATCGAGGCGCCCAAGTCGGTCGACCTCGAATCGCACAAAGCAAGTTATCACCCCGAGCCCAGTGCGACCGGTACGCCTGGAATTTCGCCCCAAAGCTTCTGGGCCACGATCAAGCCCTACCTGCTCCGTCTCCCGCTCGGCCCGGGAGTCGACATCGAAATCAGCGCGACGGTCAAACCCTCCACCAAGCCCTAAGCCAAGCCGCCGTAACGCCTGACAACGACGAACCCGCCCACGAAACGATCTCGGGTGGCAAGGGCCTCATCGGCACCTGCCACCCTTTTTTTTTCAACGATCCGCCAATGGGCTAAAAACCAGTAGGATTTGGGTGTTTCTGCAAAAGGTTTACCCGAAAAGAGTTGCGTCGCTGCGTCGACTGCAAACCATGACAGGATAACGACTTGCTGCGTCCGCTCTTTTCAGTTGGTTTTTAGCCCATTGGCGGATCGTTGTTTTTTTTGCATGGCTTCACGGCCTCGTCGCCGTCTGATTCTCCATCCTCCCGGTGCAACGATTTTCTCACCCACCCACGAGACAGAGCAGGACTTCGAGCGTTCGTGAACCGTCCGTCTCCGCGAAGCGACGCCTCGGACTTCGCCCGCGAGCGTGGGGGGCTTACAATGAGACCCGGCGATCGTTCATTGCGTCTGGGCGGACTTGTCTCCTTTCCGAGGAAGACCGCCTCGGACCCGTTCCTGCCGCACACCAGACTCGTACAGGGATATGCTCATGCCCGACCCCCGCTGGGAGGCTCTCGCCGACATCCTGATCGGCCACTCGACTCGGCTCGAAAAAGGGCAAGTCCTGCTCATCGAGTGTTTCGATCTCGACGATAGCACCCTGCCCCGGCTCCTCGTCCAGAAAGCCGCGAGAAAAGGCGCCTTTCCCCTGGTTGAGACCAAGGACACGCGGATCATTCGCGAGCTCATCAAGAACGCTTCGGAGGGGCAGATGCGTGCCCTGGGCGACTTCGAGCTGCACCGAATGAGCCAGGTTCACGCCTACATCGGTCTCCGAGGCGCGCGGAACATCAACGAGATGTCCGACGTGCAGGGGGAAAAGATGAACCTCTACAACACGCACTACCTCAAGCCGGTCCACTTCGAGTGCCGGATCAAGCAAACGAAATGGTGCGTCCTCCGGCTCCCCAACTCGAGCATGGCCCAGCAGGCCGGGATGAGTACCGAGGCGTTTGAGAACTTCTATTTTGATGTCTGCAACCTCGACTATCCTCGACTCGCGAAGGCGCTGAGGCCGCTGGTCGAACGCATGACCAAGGCACGAGAGGTTCATATCAAGGCGCCGGAGACGGACCTGCGGTTCTCGATCGAAGGGATCCCGGTCATCCCTTGCTCGGGCGAGATGAATATCCCCGACGGCGAGGTCTTCACCGCCCCCGTACGCAACTCGGTTCAAGGTCACGTTCGCTTCAATACGCCGACGATCTACCAAGGTTCCTCGTTCGACGGCGTCCGGCTCGACTTCCGGGACGGGCGGATTGTCGAGGCGCACTGCACTGGGGGCGATGTCAAGAAGCTGCGGCGGATCTTCGAGACTGACGAAGGAGCCTCCTTCATCGGCGAATGGTCGATCGGGTGCAACCCGAGGATCCTCCATCCGATGCGGGACATCCTCTTCGACGAGAAGATCGCCGGCAGCTTTCACTTCACCCCCGGCAACGCGTATGATGAGGCAGACAACGGCAATCGTTCGAAGATTCACTGGGATCTCGTGCAAATCCAACGATCCGACTATGGGGGCGGGAGCATCGCATTCGACGGCGAGCCGATCCGGGTCGACGGCCGATTCATCCCCGAGGATCTCCAGGCACTCGATCCTGAATAATTGACGAGGAACGTGCCCCGAACCCACGAGAGAAGCGCTCCATGCTCACGACTCTCCTCCTCGCGCTGGCCCTGATCGGCCAGACCAAGAGCGACCCTGACCAGTTCCCGCTCGCCCTGCACCGGAGCATGGAGATCGACGACCTCGACCGCGAAATCCAGCGGTTGCACGATACCGTCCTGCTCAAGCGCGCCCAGTTGGTCAGCACCAAACGCCTATCGCAACGCGGGCTGGTGAGCCGGGCCGACCTCGAACGGGAATCGGCCTCGCTACGCTACGAGGAAGCCCACGAGGCGGAATCGACCGCCTATCGGAATTTGAAGATCTACGAGCGCGACGTGATGGGCCGTGTCATCTCGGCCGACGAGGTCAAGGCGTACTCGCTCCTGCTCGACTGGGTCAAAAAACAGGCGACCATGGCCCAGGTCGACCTCGATTTTCGCGACTACACCCTCAAGCAGACTCGCGTTCTCTTCCAGCGAAAGGCGATCAGCCGACAAGAGCTCGACGACGCGGAACAGGCCTTCAACACCGCTCAGGCAAGCCTGGCCCTCAGCAAGTCGCGCGAGGCGCAAATCGTCATGGAACTCGCCGCGCGTCGAGGGGAAAAGTCGTACGACTCCGTGGAGTATCAGCGACTCAAAGGTTCTTACCTCAAGGCGCGGATCCAGTATTTCGAGGTCGTGACGGCCGGCTCCAAGAGCCAGTTGACGATCGCCCAACAGCGCTCGGCTCGCGGCCTGATCGCGACTGAGGACGTCGCCCTGTTCCAGAGGGCCGTCGATGACGCCGAGGCCGCCCTGGCCGCTGAGCGAAAGAAGCTGGAAGAGAACGAGTCCGACCCGGTTCAACCCGCGACGACGAACTGATCAGCGACCAAGTCTCGTCGGCCGGGCCGATGCTTCGCCCGGCCGTCGAGTCGTCGCCAGCTCCACGGCTTCCCTCATTCGTGCGTTTCGCCCTTGCCGAGCGAATTCTCGCGGGCGCGACCATTCTTGCCTCGGCGTTGGGTCTCGATGCCTTCGATGAGGCGCTCGACTTCCGCGGTGAATTGACCGTGGGATCGGAGCAACTCGGCCGCCTGGGGAAGCCGCATCTTGCCAAGATAGATCAGTCGGTAGGCTTCTTCCAGGGCCGCGATCGCGTCCTTGGGGAGTCCCTTTCTCCTCAGGGCCGACGCATTGACGCGACGAACCTTGGAGGGGATCCCGTCCGCCCGCATATACCGAGGGACGTCCTGGGTCGCCTTCGACTTCATCCCGACGAAGCTGTAGGCGCCGATCGTCACGTTATGAATGATGGCCACCCCGACGGCAAACCCGGCGTGGTCTTCGACGTGGACATGGCCGCCGAGCATCGTCCATTCGCCGAGCGTGATGTCGTCCCCTAACTTGCAGTCGTGGGCCACATGCGCCGAGGCCAGCAACGTGTTCCGGCTGCCGATCCGCGTGAGTCCGTCCTCTTTCTCGGAGGCGCGGTGGATCGTCACCCCATGGCCCAGGAGGTTGCAATCGCCGATTTCCACGCGGGTGGGACTGCCGCGATAGGAAACGTCCTGCGGGACGTCGCCGATCGAGACAAACGGACCGATCCGATTGAACTCACCGATGGTCACTCGGCCTGAGATGCAGACGTTGGCGGACAGGCGGGTCCCGCGGCCGATCCGGACTTCGGGCCCAATGACGCAAAAGGGACCGACCTCGACGTCGTCGGCCAATTCAGCGCGAGGATCGACATAAGCTCTGGGTGCGATGATGGTCGTCACGTTCGGCATCCCCAATCCCTTGAGGTCCGTGGGATCGGCCTCAACGCCTATTGCATAGGCGTGGCGACCGCCACGTTCGTCCGCTCGGACGACCTCGGTAAAGGAGCCGATCCAATGCCCCGCCGAGTTCTCTCCCGAGAGCATACACCCTAAACGACGCCCCGTACCAGGGTCGAGTCATTTGGTTCTTTTACCAGGCCACGCACCGCGCACACAGATTCGAGCGCCGCGTTCGACCCGGCTTGGCGAAATCCTGGGTCTCTGCTACCATCCCGCACCCTCTTGAGAGGGCCGCGGGCGCCTTACTCGCTTCGAGATTGTTGGAGTCGGTTCCATGCTCCCTCACCGGATTTGGCGTCGCCGCTTGCTCGCGGGGGCGTTGCTCATCGTGGCCTGTCACCAGATCTGGCGCCATGGCCAGGACTACGTGTTCATCGACAAATTCGCAGTCGTTGTACCGGGGCGGATTTACCGCGGCGCCTGGCAGCAAGACTGGCCCATGCACAGGCTTGTGCGTGACTATCAGATCAAGACAGTCGTGGCGCTTGCCCATCCTCCCGAGAGCCCCTTGGTCGCCAAGGAGAAGGCCCTCGCCGACGAGTTGGGATTCCGCTGGATCCATATCCCGATCGTCGATCGCCGCGCCACGGGCGTCTCGCGTTCCTTGCTCGATAGCCTCGAAAAAGCCGCCGACGAATTGGCCGCCCCCGAGAACCAGCCCGTCTACTTCCACTGCCATCACGGCATCAACCGGGCCTCAATGGTTCAGATCGCATACCGAACGCTCCACTGTGGTTGGACGCTGGAGCGCGCGACCGAGGAGATCTCGCGGAGCTTCGGTTTGAAAGAGGTCGCCCACGGCCCCGACTACCGACAGATGACGGCGTTTTACAATGAGCGGGTCCTGCCCCGCCGCCAGACCCGGCTCAACCAACGCGCCCCGGATGGTCTCTCACTTCGCACCTTGATCTCAGGGAATTAGCGCGGTGCCCCTGGGGGTGATCGTCCCATCGCCTTTCGATCCATAACGCGGCGCGGATACCAGTCCCCCAGAGGAACGAGGAGAGGACGCCCGGTGGGCACGGTCCTGTCAACGCCCCTCGGTCGGACGGCTCTCGGCGCGTGTTCCCTTCGCGCCGAGCGTTGCCAGCGAGGCTGGATTTGCAGTCGGTTCCGAGAGCGAGGCCGCGAAACCCGCGATATCACGGTCGCTCAGCGGCGCGACCGTCGCGGCGAACTTCGTGTCGATCGCATTGACGACCATCTGGGCCATGAGCCCCTGCCCCATCGTCCCGAAATGGCGCTGGTCGGCCAGAAAGAGATGATGGAGGTCATTCCCCGATTGGAGCCGGTCGAGTCTCCGGCCTCCGATCAAGGCGTGGTCACGGCTGAACCGATTGGCGATCTTCGCCGCCACATCGAAGTCGGCAACCGCAACCCTCGGTTGGATCAGGGCGAGAGACCGGATCTGGGTGTTATAGGCGTTGAGCGCGGCGGAATAACGATCCAGCAGCTCAACCGACAGTCCTCGATCGCGGACGGCCCCCCGGATCATCGGCAGGTCCCTGATATCCGGGACCGTGACGGCGACGACGTTGACTTGCCGGTTTGCGTTGAGAATCGTCTCCAGGGCGACCCGATAGTTGGCCAGAGCCCGGGGCAACACCTCGCCCAGCGCGGTCGCGGGATTGGCGGAGACGAGCGCATGAATGAAGTCATTCCCGCCCACGAAGATCACGACCAGCGAAACTTCCCCCGCGGCCACCTGGGTGGCCAATCCGGTATGCTGCCCGGCGGCAAGGAGATCCACGGTCGTCGCATCACTCTGGGCCCAGTTGAACTCGTAGCCCTGGTTCCGCGGTTGGCCACGGCTGATCGTACTGAACTGGCCGAAATTGAGACCACGGGTCGCGGCAAGAATCTCCACCCAGTTGCGGCTGCTCATTCGGTCCGGAGAGTAGAATTGATATTCATCTGAATAGCTGTCGCCGAGGACCCCGATTCCGGTAAACTCGCCTGCTGGAACCGCCGAGCCTGGCATCAATGCCAAGATCGACGCCAGAATTCCCTCCTTCAGCCCCCGCATTGCCATACACTCCCGGTGGATACATCATAGGTGGTGATCGATTGAGTGCGCCGTAAACGGCTCGTCAATCGATGATGCGCTCATTCCTCCCTGGAGCATTGGACTGCGCAAAAGTTCCGAGTCACAAACCTCGTCAACCGCCGTCAAAGTGGCATGGCGTGGCGAAATCGGATTGGCAACTCGGAAACAGGTTGATCCACAACCTTCTTCATGAACCAGAACCAGGACAATTACGTCCGAAAGTTGTCCTGTGACGTCGAAAACTTTAGCTCCAATTTTGGAAAAACTAAAGCTTCTTCGGCGTTTCGACGAGGGAAAATCGTCCTCTTTGCAGGCTTGTAGGGGTAAGGAGGGTTGCAACGACGAAAGTTGGCCTGAAAAGGACTTACATTCGTCGACTTCGGCGCTGGCGCCACGGCATGGTGGGGCCGGTAACCCCTTGCAACGCCTTATCCAGTGTCATTAAGTTCACCTTCAGTGTAGGATTTCGGCAACAGACGGCGTGAGAACGTGGGCTACAATGCTCGTAGCCGGAGGAATCAGACGAAAGGGAATGACTGATCGGCTGGGCATTCCTTCCGAGGAGTCGATTGATGAATGACAACCTGCTCGGTTTCCTCAAATCCCGACCTCGCGCGGTGGGTGATGCATTTCGGACCAATCCGCGCCACCAATCGCGACGGCGGGCGATGGTCTCGTGGCAGCAAGGACGAGAGACCCGCACGGTCAAGGCACGCCTGATCGATATCAGTCGAATGGGCGCGGCGCTGACCTCGTCGACTTCGCCGCCCACCGCGGCGTTTGTCCGGATCCGCCTTGTTGGGTCCACTCCGACCCCTTGGATCGAAGGGGATGTGGTCGGCATCGAGCCGACGGATGGAACCTACCGGATCCGGATCAAATTCCGCGAGCCTTGCCCAACAATCATGATCAAGTCGGCCGTGCTCGCGCCCCACACCAGCGACGAGAAAACGACTCGGCCGACCAGCTCGGAGCAACCCTGAACGATGCGCGCGGATCATGAGCCCCCACGAATAAGCCCGGGCCGCTCTCTGGAGAACGGCCCGGGCTCACTCAAGCAGGCTCGATCAAGCGTAGGAATGCGAGTCAACGTCGGACTCGCCCGCAACGACCCTACATCCCCACTTCATGGTGGTGGGGTCTTTCGGACTTTCCCTCGGGCTCGTCACTGGTCAGGCTGAGAAAGCCCAACTCGTCGCCACGATCGGCGAGACTTTGTTCAAGGTCGCAGAGTCCAAGGCAGGCAAGATCATTGGGGAGATCACTGACCCAAAGGTCATTGACTTCGTTCGGGGAGAGTGGCACGCGTGACGCGGTGTCGTCCGGCTGGCCGAGACGCGTCTTCTCTTGTTCGGTTGGGACGTGATGGTGTTGCATCGGTGCTCCCTGGTCGCGCTGGACGACCGTTGGGCCGAGGAACCTACCTCCGTCAACCAATAAGCCGACGGAGCGCGAGTCCTCCACTTCATTCTACGTTCACCAGCATCCGCCGGGCCAGATTCCTTCTCGAGAAACGCGGGACGTTATGGATGCGCAGCCCGAGGGTCGCGATTCTCGGCGCGGAGCGGCCAGTTGGCCCGCCCCGCGCGAGACTTACCGCTCAGTCCCACTTGAGAATCGCCCCCGTGTGGGCGCTGGTGGCCATGCTCGCGTACTTGGCGAGGTAGCCGCGCGTGAAGCGAGGGGCGGGCGCGGTCCAGGCGGCCCGTCGAGTCGCGAGTTCCGCGTCGGAGAGTTGCACCGAGAGCCGGCCCGCGGGGATGTCGATCTCGATGATGTCGCCATCGCGGAGCAGGCCGATCGGACCTCCCACGGCGGCCTCGGGGCTGACGTGGCCGATCGAGGCTCCGGCCGTTCCTCCCGAGAACCGGCCGTCGGTGATCAGAGCGCACTTGTCTCCCAGGCCCACCCCCTTGATGGCGGTGGTGGGAGCAAGCATCTCCTGCATCCCCGGCCCTCCCTTCGGTCCCTCGTTGCGGATGATGACCACGTCGCCGGCCTTCACCTTGTCGAAAACGATGCCGTTGTAGGCGTCTTGCTCGTTCTCGAAGATCACGGCGGGGCCCGTGTGCTTGAGCATCTTGGGGTCGACACCCGCCGTCTTGACCACCGCCCCCTCGGGCGCGAGATTGCCGTAGAGCATCGACAGGCCGCCTGACTGCGAGTAGGCCTTGTCCACGGTCCGGATCACGTCAAACGGATCGAACCCGTCGCCGCCGTCGTTGCCGTTGTCGACCGGGGTTTCGCCCTCGGAGTCCAACACCGCCAATCCGGCCGTCTGCGAGCGCGCCTCGGCCACCACACTCGGCACGGACCAGGCTTGCGTGGTGCGCTCGCCCCCGGCACGGACCCGAGTCAGAGTCTTGGCGACGGCGACCGCATTCGCGTTCCGGACGTCGTAGTCGGCGATGTTCTCCCCCAGGGTCTTGCCAGTCACGGTGGAACAGGACAGGGTGAGGAGGCCGGGGCGACCGCGCTCCACTTCCCCCAGAATCGTGTGGATTCCCCCCGCGCGGGCGACGTCCTCAATGTGGTAGGAACTGGCCGGACTCACCTTGCAGATGTTCGCGACCTTCTTGCTCAACTCGTCGATTCGGCGCATCGAGTACTCGACGCCCGCTTCATGTGCGATCGCCAGGATGTGCAGCACGGTGTTCGTGCTCCCCCCCATCGCCATGTCCAGGATCATGGCATTATCGAAGGCCTCGCGAGTCGCGATCTCGCGTGGCAAGAGCCCGTGCCCTTCACCGAGCCGACCGAAATCCTTGGCCATCTCGACGATCCGCTTCGCCGCGCGTTCGTAGAGCGTCCTGCGGTCCGCGGAGGTCGCCAGGATCGTGCCGTTCCCGGGCAGGCCCATGCCCAACGCCTCGGCCAGGCAGTTCATGCTGTTGGCCGTGAACATGCCTGAACAGCTCCCGCAGGTCGGGCAGGCCGCTTTCTCGATCTCATCCAACTCCGCGGCGGTGATCTGGCCGTTTTGGCGCTTCACGCCGGCGACGAACGCGTCGATCAGGTCGACCGACTTCCCGCTCTCGGTCTTCCCCGCCTCCATGGGGCCTCCCGAGACGAAGACCGTCGGCACGTTGACCCGCATGGCCCCCATGAACATCCCCGGCACGATCTTGTCGCAGTTGGGGATGCAGATCATGCCGTCGAACCGGTGCGCCTCGATCATCGTCTCGACACAATCGGCAATGAGCTCGCGCGACGGGAGCGAGAACTTCATCCCGTTGTGGCCCATCGCGATCCCGTCATCGACGCCGATCGTATTGAACAGGAAGGGCACGCCTCCCGCCGCCCGGACACATTCCTTGACGTAGTTGCCCACCTCCTGCAGGTGGACGTGCCCCGGAATGATGTCGACATGGCTGTTGCAGATCGCGATGAACGGCTTGTCCCAGTCCCCATCACGAACCCCGGTCGCGCGCAGCAAACTGCGGTGCCCCGCGCGTGCGTCGCCCTTTTTGATCGTGTCGGAACGCATGCTGACCCCATTCGTTTCGGTGGGCATGAGGAGGGCTCCCGGCTAACTAATTCCAGGTCGAACGTGCGCGGAAAGGGATCGGCCTGACGATCACGCGCCAAAATTCTATCCTATCAGACGGTACGGGTGCTTCCTAGACACGCCGCGCGCACCGGCGGTTCGATCAGTGGACCCGCCAGAGGAAGTGCCCCGCGAGCAGGCCGGCCACAAACGCAAACGCTTGGGCCAGCAGCACGAAGAGCGACCAGGTGGCGACCGCCGAACGGGGGAGGACGACGTCCCGCGAACGAGTCGACACGACCCTCGTCTCGGCAATGCGGGTCGACTCGAACTGGATCGGTGGAACCACCGCTTCCGTGACTTTCGGAGCCGCCTCAGTCGTTGTTCCTGTCAGCCCGCCTAAGTCGATCGGCGAAGTGGTCTCGCTGACAGCCGAGGGGACCGGCGGGTCGGGTTCCGGCGGAACCGAGGGGTAGGGCTCACGGGGCGCTGACTCGGCCAGCGGCGGCGTCCAGTTCACTCCCGGCTCGACCCGGATATCCTCGGGCCGGATGTCCAGCAGGTCGAGCGAGATCCCTTCCTCAGACGTCTCGGTGAACCGCGGCGACTGCGAGACGTCGGCGCCCTCGGCCTCGTCCGGGTCGGGCACAATCAGGTCGGCCCGGCACTTGGGACAAGCGACGACCGTCCCAACCCTCCCGCGCGAAACCCCGAGGAGCTGGTTGCACTGATAGCATCGAAATTTGAGTGGAACCCCCGCCATGCCCTGCCGCCCCCGAGAAGGCTCGATGTTTTGATTGGCAACCACGGCCTTCCAGCCTACGGATCCCCTGTCAATCGTGCCACTGTCCGGAGTCACCGCGAAACGCAAGTGCTCCGCTCAAAGCATGGCATCAGGACCGGATCGACCGGGAAACCGAACTGGCCGAGGCGGCTTGACCCCGCAGTTCGAATCGCCACAATAGAGAAGGTGATCGGCTCGAACCCGGCGACCACGTCTACATCCCTCCCCTTTGCCCAGATCTCCGGCACTCACTCGGCGTAGGGACACCCAGGCCAATGAGACAGGTTCCACGGCTGAGACCACCAGGCTGCTCGCGTCTAACCCTGCTCTTCTTGTCGTTGTCGACCCTGACGTTCGGCGAGAACGTGGTCCTCAAAAACGGGATCGTCTACCGCGGTGCCGTCGACCAGGATAACACGATCGTCTTCATCGACGACGGTCTCAAACGCGTGGTGGTGCGGGACTCGAAAATCGCACGCAAAGACCCCGACACCACGTTCGGCCATTGGGAAATCTTCAGGCTCGAGCAACCCCTCGTCCTGCACGGCGGCGTGATGCCCAAGGAGGCGTTCGACATCAAGTCGACTCCGTGGAACGATAAGGGCCGACGGCAGTTCGAATACCGATCGGGCAAGTCGCGGAAGCCGATCACGATGGAGCAGGCGATCTATGAACTCGGCCCCTACAAAGTAAAACTACGAGGCGTGGATGGCTTCTGGCAGGATGGGCGGCTCAGCACGAAGCAGATCCCGCGGCAAGAGGTGCTGAGCATTCTCGCGAAGGTCGATCAAACCCAACTCAACGAGCGGCGCCGCGTGGCCTCGTTCCTGATCCAGGCCGAATGGTACAGCGACGCCAAACTCGCGCTCGACAACCTGCTCCGTGACTTTCCCGATGACGCCTCCCTGCGCGAAACCATCGGCAACGCCCGTACGGTCGTGGCGCAGCTCGAGTCGACGCAACTCAAGGCCGATCTCGACGTCCGCCGCAAAGCGCAACAGTATCACGACGTCATGAACCGGCTCAAAACGTTCCCGACCAAGGATGTTGCCGCGGACACCCTGGTGGAAGTCCGCGACCAGCTTCGCAGGGACGAAGCCCAGACGGCCGCCGACGAGACACTCGCGAAAGAATTTCGCGAATTGTCGGATCGAATCCCGTCGGATGCGAAGAAGGCCTGGAAGAAGCCGGTGAACGAGATGCTGCTCGCCTTCGCGGAAGCGCCCGACGCCGTCCGCGACCGCTTCGTGGCCTGGCAAAAGGCGAAGGACGATCCCACACTCAAGGACGACGCCCGCTTTGCTCTGGCGGCGTCCGGCTTTGTGGTCGGCGCCGACGCCGCAGTGCCCAGCCTGGAGATGGCCACGAACCTCTGGAAGCTTCGCGACCAACTGCATCAATACCTGGCCAGCACCGACACCGGCGAGCGTGCCACCGCCCTCGACCAGCTCCAAACCGTGCCATTGCCCGAACGGCCGGGGCAGTCCGTCGCGACGCTCAGGCTCGATGTCCTGACTCGGCTCGCGACCTTGATGACGCCCCCGCTCAACTCGGACAAGCAAACCAAGCCGGGGGAGCCGATCATCCATCGGGTCGGCGAGGATCAGAACCTCGCCCCCACCGAGTACTCGGTCTTGCTGCCGCCGGAATATCAGCCGCTTCGAAGCTACCCGGCCGTCGTCGCGCTCCACGACGGACGAGGGCCAGGGGCCGCGATCGACTGGTGGTCGGCCGAGGCAACGCGAAGGGGCTACATCGTCATTGCGCCGGAATACCGCCTGCCCGGCCAGGGTGACGACTACACCTACACGACGAGCGAGCACGCCGCCGTGGAGCTGGCCCTGCGCGATGCGCGGCGGCGATACGCGATCGACGGCGACCGCGTCTTCCTGGGGGGCCAGTTGCGCGGGGGGGACATGGCGTGGGACTACGGGCTGGCCCACCCCGACCTGTTTGCCGGCGTGGCGGTGATCTCAGGGCGTCCGTTCAAGTACCCGTTTCGTTATCAGTCGCACGCCAAGTTGGTTCCCCTTTATGTGGCCCTGGGCGACCTGGCGCCGGCCGGTCCCGAGATCGTCTTCCAGAACGTCCTGAAGCCGCTGATCGCGAAGACCTACGACGTCACCTATGTCGAATACTACCACCGCGGGTTGGAAGACCTCCCCGAGGAAGCACCCGCGGTTTTCGACTGGATGGACCGCCATCGACGCGATCCGTTCCCGAAAGAGTTCGACGCGGTCACGGCGCGCGAGTCGGACGACCGATTCTACGGGGTCGTCGTCCGCGAGTTCTTCGAGGGCCGCACGACGGCTCCGGAAGTCGTCGAACCGTTCGCGAAGAACCTCAAGCCGGCCACCATCAAGATGTCGACCAGCAACCTCAGTAATCTCATCAAGATCCAGACCAACGGGGTCAAACGACTCGACGTCTGGGTCAGCCCCAAGTTGATTGATTTCAATCGAAAGATCGAGGTCCGGATCAATAAGGATTCGTTTTCCAAGCCGGTGGCCGAACCGAACATCGAACCGTTCTTGGAAGACCTCCGACTCCGGGGTGATCGCCAACAAATCTTTTGGCTCAAAGCCTCGTGGATGAGCCCGGGCGCCTAACGACGCGTTCAGACGCCACGGAAGTCGATCGGAAGCACGGGGTCTTGGTTCGGGAACTTGAGCCGCGGCCATTCCAGACCATTCCCCCCCCCAAAAAAATGCTTGTCCTCGTCCGGGTCTACCGGCGCGATCCCGGCGGACCCATCGTGGCATGCCGGGATCTTTTGATTCTCTTTCGCGTCTTACCAGGGAGTTTCTCGTGAGCGAACCCCAGACCCCCGACTGGGTACGTGATGCCATCTTCTACCAGATCTTCCCCGATCGGTTCGCTCGGAGCCTGACGGTCCCCAAGCCCAGCCACCTCGACGAATGGGGATCTCCGCCGACGTACCACGGCTACCAGGGAGGCGACCTGATCGGGGTGGTCGAGCGCCTCGACTACCTCGCCGAGCTCGGCGTCAACGCGCTCTATTTTACGCCGGTCTTTCAGTCGGCCTCGAACCATCGTTATCACACCCACGACTATGAAAGAGTCGACCCGATGCTCGGCGGCAACGCCGCACTGAGCCGGCTCCTCGAGGAAGCGCATGGCCGTGGGATGAAGGTCGTCCTCGACGGCGTGTTCAACCACGCGAGCCGCGGCTTCTTCCAGTTCCACGACATCCTCGAGAACGGGGCCAACGCCGCTTACCTCGACTGGTTCACGGTCCATCGCTATCCGCTGAACGCCTACGACTCCGGGAACAATCCCGGCTACCAGGCCTGGTGGAACCTGCCCGCGCTGCCGAAGTTCAACATCAGGAACCCCGAGGTCCGTGAATTCCTCCTCGGGATCGGCCGGAAATGGATCGACATGGGGATCGACGGCTGGCGGCTCGACGTCGCCAACGAGATTGACGACGACTCGTTCTGGCAGGAGTTTCGCCGCCGCGTCCACGGCGGCAATCCCGATGCGTACATCGTCGGTGAAGTCTGGGGCGAAGCGAAGCGGTGGCTCCAAGGCGACATGTGGGATGCCGTGATGAACTATCTGTTCACTCGCGCATGTATTGCATTTTTTATTGGTGAGTCGGTCGATCGGGGCGAGCTCGGCAGGACGAGCTTCCACTCGCTCGACCCGATCGGTGCCCCCGCTTTCCGGCACGCGATTGAAACCATGATCGGCCACTACCATCCCAACGTCAACGCAGCGCAGATGAACCTGCTCGATAGCCACGACATGCCAAGGTTTCTCACGCTGGCGCAGGGAGACAAGTCGGCCCTCCGGCTGGCGACCCTCTTCCAGATGACCTACACCGGCGCCCCGTCGATCTACTACGGTGACGAAATCGGCATGCCCGGCAAACATGATCCCGACAACCGGCGGGCGTTCCCCTGGTACACTCCCGAGAGTTGGGACCGAGACCTCCTGCACGACTTTCAGCGCTACATCGCCCTCCGTCGCAACCGCCCCGCGCTCCGACGCGGCTCGTTCCAGATCCTCCTCGCTCAGGACGACGTGCTCGCCCACGCCCGCCAGCTCGGCCCCGAAACCGTGGTTATTGCGATCAATACATCACGATTTCATCAACGAATCGACATCCCGCTCGCGGGCCTGATTCCCGAGGGAACGGGCCTCGATGAGGTCTGGACCCACGAAGTCACCCGATCCGAAGGGAACACCCTCCGTGGCATCGAACTCGCGCCGCGCTCGGGCCGCGTTTTCGCCACCCCCCTACCCTCATGAACGCGAACTCACCCCCACCGCTCTGGCGGCTCCCCGATGGCGTGAACCCGTCCCTCTGGGAGTACACCCACACCGATCGGCTCGCCGACGAGGAAGACGAATACTTCCGCGGCCACCCCCTGTTCCAGACCGACGCGCGGGCGCTCGACGCCCGGTTCGTCGAGCCGGCTCCGCTGGTCGACCTCGGCTGCGGAACCGGCCGGCACGCCTTGCGATTCGCGCGCCGCGGCTTTCCCGTGGTCGCGGTGGATCTCTCGCACGCGATGCTCCGCACCGCGCGTGCCGAGGCCCACGCCGAACGCCTCGCGTTCCTCGGCGTCGAGGCCAACCTCTGCCGCCTCGGCGCCTTCCGGGATGAGACCTTCACCTACGCGCTCTCGATGTTCAGCACACTCGGCATGATTCGTGGGCGACCGGCGCGGCGGCGGGCGCTGGCCGAAACCTTTCGAATCCTCCGGCGCGGCGGCCGGCTCGCCCTCCATGCCCACAACTTCTGGCTCAACCTGGGCGACCCCCAAGGTCGGACCTGGCTCCTGAACCAGGCGAAGCGGGCCTTGTTGCAACAACCAGGGCTGGGCGATCGCCGAATGACCTATCGCGGAATCAGCGGCATGGAAGTGCACCTCTTCCGCTGGCGCGAGTTGAAGTCCGACCTTCGTTCCGCCGGGTTCCGGATCGACGACGTCCTGCCCATCGACGCCGTGCGCGCCGAGCCGATCGCCGCCCCTTGGTTCGGGCACTCACTCCGCGCAGGGGGCTGGATCGTGTTCGCGAGCCGACCGGGCTGATTGGGGGGCGTCCGTGAGCCGTCATCGTCGATGATCGCGGACGCTCAACTGGCCGATTTCGCACCCGATTGTCCTCGGTCGACCAGGCGTTTTCCCCTGACTCTGACGGCCCCCATGGCCTGCAACAGGGGTGTTCCATAGGCAAGTCGTCGGCGATTCCCGCCCCTCGGCGCCTCCTTTCGTTCGCCGTCGTCCCGCCCGCCCCTCGGCATTTCGTACTTCTCTCGCACGCTGCTGTTCGGCGACGATGTCCTGGCCACGGCGATCCTGGACCGCCCCCACCACAACCACACGCTCATGGTCACCAGCGAGAGCGACCGGCTCCGCCAGAATCACAAGTCCAGCTTGTTCCGCACGAGGCTGGCATCGGCCAATCCCAATTCGGAGGAAGCCCCACGCAAACGACCGAAGAAGTCACGGTAACGTGCCGTGACAGTCGGATTCGAAGTAGCCAGAGAAATGTGTGGGGGGGGCTTGTCCAACCAAGTCCGAAGGGGTCGAAATTCGTGTCACCTGGCAAGGGGTGGGATGGCATGGTTTGGACTTTCGTTCCAGCGCCAGGTTTTCCTCAGCAGCCACTGAGTCCCCCACTTCTGCAGCAGGATCCCATCGCCTTAAGAGAGCCCTGGGTTACTCTCGATGTCCAGTCAATTGGATGAAGCGATCTCACTGGTAGCCGCGGACGAAGGCCTGATAGACTCGGGTTTGGCCCATGCTGCTCTCCAGTTTTGACTCACTCCTAAGTAGACTCGGCAACTTGTAACCTTCGTCCCAGCCGCGCGGTTCCGCCAAGTAAGGCCGAATCCAATCGGTACTCAGCCAGAGAGTTGTGAGAGCATTATGGAAGCACAGCCTATTCACCTGCGAACTCCGATCGATCCCGCTCTGACTGGTATCTGGAGGTCGGAAGTCAGTGGCACAGACTTGACCGACTTAAGCCCTGTCGAACCTCGATTCATGGAGGAAATTATCCTGCGTGGTGACGGTACGGCCGATTTGCGATGGCTCTCTCCCGAGCTGAAGTCTCTCGCATGCAATTCTGACGCTCCCTTCCCAATCATCTGGGAAACATCATCGGACGGAATGCTGTCGATCTATCTGCCCATCGCTCCGATGCCCGAATATGAGATCGTGGACTGGATTCAAGATGCGATTCGATACGATGTCCTTTCGATCATGCCCGAGGCCATGACCCTCAGCGACCGTCGTTATGATGGGGAATCCATCACTGTCTTCCGAAGGCAAAACAAATCTACACATTAATCAGCCATAACAAAATTGCAAGCCGGCCGAGATAAATGGCGTGGCGGGGCGCACCCAGGTCTATATCGACCTGGTGGTGCTGTTGAGGACGGATACGGCGACGCTGAACCGCATAGGCGAAGGAGTGATCATGGCCGACGGAGAAGAGGCCGAGCCGCGCAACGAAGCGGTTCCCCACCCTCGTGTCGAAAGTCCAGGGAGAACCACCACGCACCTGGTCAGCCCGGCCGAACCGGTCCCGAGGATGACCCGGTTGCCCGAGTCCCGGACCATCGAGATCGTCGTGCCGGTTCGTCCCGGAGATCGCGACCGCTTTCCGGTCACCGTCGACCCGAGCCGGATCAGGACACGCGTGCTGGAATGTACCGATGGCAACCTCTCCCGTTTGTACCGGGACGCTTACCTCGACAGCCGGGCAGACCTGGTCCTGTTCAAGCACGACGATTTCTGCTTCCGCCACTGGGAGTCGTTCGAGGCGCAAGCGTGGGACCTGTTGCCACGCTACCCGATCCTCGGGGTGGCCGGCACCCGGGCCTTCTCGCCGCTACGGCTTCCCTGGTGGCAGCAGACCTCCCAACCGATCCTGATGGACGGACTCAACCGGGGCATGGTGTCACATCCATTGCCAGCCGGTCCCGACACGTTAGAGACCGAGAAGTGCTATCAGCAGACGCTCTTTGGACCGCCCGGTCCCGTGGCGGTGCTCGACGGTCTCCTCCTGGGAGTGCTCCGGCGTTGGGAAGGGGAGCCGCTCCTCTTCGGCCGGTTTACCAAGGACGATCTGGCTGGTTGGTGGGACGACGCGTTCGGGCGGCACTTCTACGATATGGCCTTCACGTTCAACGCCAGTCGCTCATTCCAGGACGCGGGGCTAGGCGCGGCCTGCTACGCGCTGGTGGCGTACGTCTCGCACGAGAGCAGCGGGACGCCCGATCGAGCCTGGCAGGAAGCCGCAACGCGGTTCATGAGCCGCTACGGCAGTGCGAAACCGATTCGAGTCTAAGTTCGCCGTGTCTCGAATCGGCCTCTTCCTCGAAAGCGAGGTCTGCAAACTTCGCCTGCGCATTTAACCACCGCAATTTCCACAAGTAACGATCGGTCTTGCATGCGATGATGAGCCCGGCTTAGCCGACTTTTCGTTTTTGAGAGTCAATGAAGGAAACCACCTCCACGGGCGACTCTGTCGTCACGTTACCGGGTTTTCCGCCCGGATCCATCAACCCCTTGCCATTGCTACTGTGCCAAAGGTATCAGCCCATGCGAAGGCCCAAAGACAGGGAGCTCACGCTCCCCGCTCGCCTTTCAGAGGCGAGCGAAATCCATTGCACCACCATCAGCGCCGTCCCTTGGTCGTAGGTATGCGCTCGCCACCGACTTCAGCCGAAAAAAACGTCTCCGAGAGACTCGCCTCGGGCTGGTGGATCTGCCCTCCTTACATCCATGTCGACATTATATTTGTCGAATTGCCTTTTCGAGGGCCACGGCGTGGGTTACGATTCCTGAGGTATTCGGTTGCACGAAGCAACGCACTGGGAGGCTCGAGGATGTTCCGTCTCTCCCTGGTTGGTTTATGCCTCTTGACGGCGCTGGGGGCCGATTCACCTGCCCGGGTCGATCTGAGTGCGTACGAAGCCGCGGCGGCGAAGGTCGGGCCTGGTGCCGATGCTCATGTGCGACTGGCGCTTTGGTGCGAGGCGCAAGGACTTCAGACCGAGCGCCTCAAGCACCTGGCGATCGCCGTCCAGATTCAGCCTGGCCATGCGATTGCGCGCGGCCTACTCGCCCAGATGACCGACGAGGGGCGCTGGCGCAGGCCCGAGGACGTCGCGGCTCGCTATCGAGCGAGGGCCGCTGAGGAAGAATCCTTGAACCAATACCGCAGGCGACGCGATGCGCTTCCTGACACGGCCGAGGCCCACTGGCAACTCGCGGGATGGTGCGCGGAACAGGGGCTTGAGAGCGAGGCCGTCGTCCATCTGCTGGCCGTGGTCCGGATCGACCCCGCGCGGGAGGACGCCTGGAAGAAACTCGGCTATCGCAAGCAGAACGGCCGGTGGAAGTCGGTCGAGCAGGCCGCGTCGGAACGAGCCGATGCGGACGCCCAGCGCACGGCCGACCTCCACTGGCGGCCGCTCCTCCAGAAGTGGAAGAGCCGGCTCAGTCAGAACTCGAAGAAGGGGAAACCGACCGAGGTGGACGACGCGCTCCCGGATGTCACCGACCCTCGGGCAGTGCCGTCGATCTGGAAGGCGTTCGCCAACGGTGGTCCCGACGACCAGCAACGCGTGGTCGCCTTGCTTCGCCAGCTTGATTCGCCGACCGCCTCGCGGGCCCTCGCCACGCTGGCCCTCTTCGGAGCCTCGCCGGAGGTTCGTCGGCTGGCGGCCGAATCGCTCACGGGACGCGACCCCCGCGAGTTCGCCGACCTGCTGATCGCCGTGCTCCGCGACCCGGTCAAATACGAGGTCCGGCCGGTGGCCGGTCCGGGCTCGCCGGGCGAACTTTACATCCACGGCAAGCGGGCCAATACCCGCCGCTTCTACGCGGCCCCCCCATCGTTAGCGACGCTCAGGCCCAGCGACGTCGTCGGCTTCGACAACAACGGTTTACCGGTCGCCAATCGCGCGGTGGGATCCAGCATGCTCCCCCTCTCCGCCATCGTCGATCAGCGCCAGATGGGAACCTGGGACCTCACCGGTGCCTCTGAATTCTTCGGCAACAAGCTGGCGATGGGGGATGCCGGCCGGCGGATGGGCGCATCCATGGTCAAGAACCAGCGTGAGTCGAGCGCCATCGGGTCGTCAATTGCCGGAAGATCATCCGCCGGATTCGTGGCGGTCCCGCTGGTGGCTCAAATCCCGGTCGGCCAGCTCATGCTCCAGGCGGAGCAGCAGGCCGCACTCGCTCAACAGCGACTCCAAACCGACGTCGCCGAACTCGACGCATACAATAAGGACGTCAATCAGGTCAACGAACGAGCCACGTTCGTGCTCAAGGCTGCGGTGGGCGAAGATCTGGGGGCGAAGCAAGAAGACTGGCTAATGTGGTGGTCCGACCTGGCCAAGACAACGTCCGCTCCCCCCCTGCCCGGTCGCGAGCGCGCCGGAACGGGAAGACTCACAGGCCGTCAGCACCGTGCGAGCGCGGATTCCTTCGTTCGCGGGAGGGACGCCGATCTGGACTCGATTGGGTCCTCGACCCGTCGAAGACCTCCGAATCGGCGACCAGGTCCTGACTCAGGACACCGTCACCGGCGCCCTCGGCTATGCGCCAATCCAAACGATCCGCCCGGCGAGGCGTGAGCCGGTCTGGTCCGTCACGATCGACGACGAGATCCTGGTCGCGACCGACCTCGAACGGTTCTGGATCGCCGGCAAGGGCTGGGTCCAGGTCCACGAGCTGGGCGCCGGCGATACCGTCAGACTCCTGGGAGGCATCACCCGGGTCACCTCCGTCGTCGATGCGGGCGCCCGGACGGTGTACCACATCCAGGTGGACGAGAAGCGCGGGCTGTTCGTCGGCCGCCGCGGCATCATGGCCCACGATGTCCAGGTGGCCCAACCGGTCGCTTCCCCCTTCGACGCCTCGAAGGAGCAGGAGCCTTCCCGATCGGGTCGCGCAGGGTGAGTCAGTGTGCGGGGGAGACTCGCCCGCCCAGGAGATTCCGTTCCGTCGCTGGAGGTTAAGTCATGGTGTTCATGCTGCTTGTTGGTACAGCCCTCCTGGCGACCGGTCCCCAGGAACCCGTTCCGACTCCCGCATCCACTTCCACCTCAAGCTCCGCCGACCCGGCTGTCCTGGCCGAGTACAACACTTTGAAAGCCGAGGCGCCCGACACCGCCGACGGGCATTGGAAGCTGGGCCTCTGGTGCGAACAGAAGGGCCTGAAGCCCGAAGCCGAGGTTGAGTTCCTGGCGGTCACCCAACTCGATCCCCGCCGTGAGCCGGCCTGGAAGAAACTGGGCTATCAGAAGGAAAAGGGGCGCTGGATGTCGGCCAAGCAGGCCGCGGAGGAGCGGGCCGAAGCCGAAGTCCAGCGCAAGGCCGACACGCACTGGCGAGGACTTCTCGATAAGTGGAAGGGAGGGCTCGGGCAGAAAAGCAAGCGGGCCGAGGCGGAGAAGCTACTCGCCGGAGTGGACGACCCCCGAGCGATCCCGTCGATCTGGAAAGTCTTCGCCAGAGGCGGCCCCGACGACCAGGAACGCGCGATCGACATGCTCGGCCATATCAAGGGGGAGCAGGCCTCAAGGGCCCTGGGCGGCCTGGCCGTCTTCGGCAAGACGGCCCTGGTGCGCCGGGCGGCCGTCGAAACCCTGGCCCTGCGCGATCCCGACGCCGTCCTCATGGCCTGGATCGGACTGCTCCGCCCCCCGGTCAAGTACGAGGTCCGGCAAGTGGCCGGTCCGGGCTCGCCGGGCGCCCTGCTGGTCGAAGGCGTGCGGTACAACGTCCGACGGTTCTACGCGCCTCCCTCGCTCGACCAGACCCAGGACATGTTCATCGAACCGCAGATGCGCCGGATGGTCTTGCCGCTTCAGTTCAACTCGAACCCACCGGGACCTCCACCAGGCTCTCGAGTGGTTGGCTTCGTCAACAATACCAATCTCTTAATTTATGATGACTCGTGGGCGCTTCCGAAAGCTCCGAAGAATGGCCCCGACCCGACGGTCGCCTATCAGGGGGCCGAGCGTCTCCAACTTCAGGCACAGATCAACCGCGACTTCGAGTTCGACGAGGCGACGAAGATGGCCGTCGGGGCCCAGATGCAGCTCGAACGCGACGTCAACGCCGTCGAGGCGGCCAACGCGACGATCCGGGAGACGAACGCGCGAGTGTCCGAAGCGCTGCACCGCGTCGCCGGTAAGGACTTCGGCGAAGACCGCGAGGCCTGGTTGAAGTGGTACATGGAGCGGCGTGGATACGCCTACGTCCCCCCCGCCGAACAGCGCAAGGGGACCGTCGACGTCCAGGTGCCCCTCCCCTACGTTCCCCAAAGCGGCCCCGCGATCGTCACCGGGGGCGGGGGCGGCGGCGGCGGCGGCGGCGGGAGCGGCTGGTGCCTGATCTGGGAGCACGAAAAGGGGAAGCCGCCGAAAACAGGATCCTGCTTCGCCGCGGGCACCCCCATTTTGACCCCCGACGGCCCGCGCACCATCGAGTCGCTACGCCCCGGCGATCGAGTCCTGACCGGCGCGGGATCGCGCGATTCGGAACACGTTGGCTCGATCCTTTCCAGACATCAGTCCGACTCCCCCGGACCTTGCGACTTCGGGTGAACGAGGAGGCCATCGTTACGACCCACGGCCACCCATTCTGGAAGTGCGG
The DNA here is from genome assembly GCF_900129635.1 of Singulisphaera sp. GP187. Lineage (GTDB taxonomy): Bacteria > Planctomycetota > Planctomycetia > Isosphaerales > Isosphaeraceae > Singulisphaera. Next base: position 2,676,064 of record NZ_FSRB01000001.1, read on the forward strand.
GACCGGATGGACCCGTGCCGGAGACCTCGAGCCCCGCGATCAAGTCCTCACCGTGAACGGCCCAGCCACCGTCCAATCGATCGAGGAACAGGACGGGGGATCGGTCTGGAACCTGCGCCTGACCGACGGCTCCAGTTACTTCGCGGGCCGACTCGGTGCGCTCGTACACGATGCCAGCCCGGTTGCGGCTCCCTGAAAAGTGTCCTTCCGGCAAGTCTGCCTGAATCATTCTGGCTGATTTGCTAGGGTGGCGATCCTCGTCTGGGAAGATCGCGATGGGCGCAATCGAACGTGGACCGTTGCCGGCCGAGGACACGCCCGAGCTTCAATGGTCCGACGCCAGCGGGTCAGACAGCGGCGCTGCCGGGCGCGGTCGGAGGTCGAGGTCGAGCGCCGGCTCTGCATCGGGGAGCCAGGTCGCGGGCTTGCGGGCGGGGCGCGGGAAGGGTCCCCCGCCGGACGCCGGGCCGTCGAAGCGGCCGAGGCAGCGGTTGAACGTCTTCAGCGTCGCCTGCAGCAAGCCGAACGCGATCAGGCCGTAAGCGACGATCCAGAGGACGAGCCAGACTGAGTGCCTCCCGATCTCGTGGCCCGGCCCGGCATTGCCGCCGAACATGGCGCTGGAGAAGCCGACGCCCCAGAACGGGCTGGCCGAGGCGAGGCCAGGACCGGCCCCGTTGGGGCCGTTGCTGAAGAAGATCATCCCGACCGGGACAGCCGCGATCAGCACGACGAGGTAGAGCCCGGCGGTCAGGCCGATGGCCCGGTCCATCCGGGGCAGCCAGGTGGCCAGGGCCAAGCCCAGGCTCGTGATCGCGGCGCCGTAGGCGACGACCAGGCCGCCGATCAGCACCGGGCCGAGGGCGAACCCGGTGTGCGCCGCCATCGCCGCGGCGATGAGCACCGGCAACACCGTCAGCGGTGGTACGCCGCGGAAGGCGCCCCACCACTTGCCCAGGACGATCGACCGGGTCGATAGCGGGGTGGCCAGCAGCACGTCGAGGCTGCCGCGCTGGCGTTCCTCGGCCAGGCTCGTCACGGCCGAGATGCTCAGGAGCAGCAGCCCGGCGGACACATGCACGCCGCTGATCACCCCGCCAATGCCGGGGGCACCCGGCAAGGCGCGGTTGAGCGCCTCGACGATCACCCAGAGGCTGAACCCACCCGAGAGTACGCCGAAGAGGCCCCAGACGGCGACTGACCAGCGCGACGGCCGCCGCCGATACCACTCGCGCCAGAGCACCGGGTTGCCGTCGAGTGACGGCGAGGGCAGCAGGCGGGCGAGCCGGGCGAACGGGCCTCGGCGGGCGCCAGCCGGGTGGTCCGCCCGGCGCGTTGCCTCCCCTCGGCCGGCCTGCCGGATGACCACCGCCCGGATCCGCCAGGTCGCCGCGGCGGCCAGCAGCGCCGAGGTCAGGAGCCCGAACGCGCAGAACCGAGCCTGCGCCCCCAGCCCCATCGGTCCCAGCCCCGGCAGGCCACCGGCACTCAGCGGGGAGAGCGCGAGGAAGACGGGGTTGTAGGGCACCAGGGCCAGGGAGCCCGGCAGCCAGACCGGCCGGGCCCACCAGGGCAGCATCCGGACCAGGCCCGCCCAGATCGGCGCCGACAGCAGCCAGAAGATGCCGAAGGCGTAGGTCGCCAGCAGCACCTCGTGCGTCTTCCTACCCCAGACCGACAGCGTCAGCGCCAGCGTGCAGCCGAAGACGCCGCAGGCCAGGCAGACCAGGATCGCACCGGTCGGCATCGCCGGGTCGACGCCGCCGAAGAGCGTCGCCAGCGCCAGCACCGGGGCGGCGCAGGCGATCAGGCCGAGCACCGGCACCAGCCGCACCGCCAGCTTGCCCAGCACGATCTCGGCGTCGGTCAGGTCGGTCGAGAACAGCAGGATCAGATTTCCCCGGTCCTTGTCCAGGCAGATCGCCCCGGCCGCCGCCGCCGGTGCCGCCAGGCCGACCAGCCCGAGCAAGATCAGCGTCGTCACGGCGTAGAACCCCCGGCCGATCTCGGCAAGCTGCCGGACCGACAGCTCCCCCGTCCCGTCGTGGCGCCCCAGCCAGACGCCCGATAGGCCGAGCAAGAGGAGCAGGACCAGCAACGACCGCAGGGCATAGCCCTGCCAGCGCCGCGAGGCCGTCAGCCATTCATACGCGAAGACCGGGCCCAACCCCGGCCAGCTACGCGTCGCCATCGGGTTGGCCTCCCGCATCCACGGAGCAAGGGTCTACGAACCGCTTCGGATGCCGGGCCGTGATCTCGACCGGGCCCGGAGTCAATCCGGACTCACTTTACATCGCAAAGCTTGCCGGGGGCAAGAGCCTTCCGGTACCGGGATGCCCGCCCCGCCTCGGTCAGCTCAGCTCGTGAGTCCTGCGACCGGGTTACGGCGTCGGCCGCCCATGAGGAGGTTGCACTGGCGCGGTTCCCTACGCGACGACTAGCCCACCGCCAAAGTTACCGACTGTCAACGTAACTCAGCCCCTTCTATTCTCGCCCAGCATTCATCGAGCGCCACCGAGAATCGGTCAACGCCCGCCGTCCAACTCCCCAGCCTGGCACCGGATGGATCACTTTTTACACGCCTGCCGGAAGGACACGCCCGGTAGAGGTTCCCTGAAATCCCGAAACGCGGCCGGCGCATCCGATCCTGTTAATCGCAAATCACTTATAAGCCCATGACCTGTTCAAATATAATTCATGACAAATCGGCAATACAACACTTTCGCTCGGAATGCAAAGCCATTAAAAATCTCGAATCTGACAACATGACGATTTTTTGTGTTACCACGAGCTGAACCAAGACCGCGTCTCGGGCAAGCTCGATGCCAGCCCCAATCCGAGTTAGGGACAGACCTCCGACTCTCAGTACACGACCAACCGGCCACATACGTCAGGCCGGACGCGGCGGAATAATCAACCACGCCCAAAGGACGTGGTATTAGGAAGGCCCCCCCGAGGGGGCCGTCTACGTGAGGTAGCCCCCGTTGGGGGCGTGGATGTTAGAATCGCATTACACTGCTCACGGTCCCGCTCGTGTCAACCGTAGCCCCTCGCTCGGAGTCTTTCAGACCGATCCCGAGGGTGACTTACGGAATGCGTAAGAATGCACGCCGGATCGCTCGAAGCTCTTCGGGTCGCACGGCCAGAGGCCGTGGATTTGGAACATATTAACGAGCTGCGCGATCGATCGGTAACGTATCGACTCAGTTTAGATCTGGTAGTCGAGCGCGGTGAAGTGATCGTTGTTCGCGTCATCCGAAGCTCCTCGATAGCGGAGTCGAGGATTCTCGATCGTCACCGTGGTGTAGGGAGCGACGCTCCGGGTGATCCAGGCCGACGAGCCGACGACGGAGTGGTGGCCGATGACGGTCTTGCCGCCAAGGATGGTGGCATTGGCATAGATCACCACCTCATCCTCGATCGTCGGATGGCGTTTGTGGTCGCGGAGAATATTGCCATTCTCGTCGCGCGGGAAGCTGAGGGCACCGAGGGTCACACCCTGGTAGACCTTGACCCCCTCGCCGATGTTTGTCGTCTCGCCGATGACGACGCCGGTGCCGTGGTCGATGAAGAAACGGGCGCCGATCGTGGCGCCGGGGTGGATGTCGATTCCCGTCTTACTGTGCGCGTACTCGGTCATCATGCGGGGGATCAAGGGGACCCCGAGTTTGAACAGCTCGTGGGCGATCCGGAAGACGGTGACGGCGGAGACGCCCGGATAGCAGAAGAGGATCTCGTCGAGATTCTTGGCGGCCGGATCGCCCTCGAAGGCCGCGTGGACGTCATCGGCCAACATCTTCCTGAGCCCCGGAATGGCATCCAGGAGTCGGATCGCGATCGCCTGCGCCTCGGCCTCGAAGTCGACCTCGAGATCCCTCGCCTTGCAGTCATGCCGTAAAGCACGCGTGATCTGCTGGGTCAAGCGGTCGTGAAGACTGTCGATCAGGTCGCCGACATGGTAGCCGACATTGCCAAGGTGGAGGTTTTGCCGGCGACCATAACCGGGATAGAGGATCTCGCGAATGTCGGCCAAGATTTCGACGATTTCGCGGTAGCTCGGCAGCGGAGAGTGGCCCAGGTGGTTAATCCCGCCACACTCTTCGTAGGTATCGACGATCCGCTCCGTCAGTGCGGGGAGTGATTCCTTCAAGCGAATGTCGGTGGCCATCCTCTTTATCTCTCCCGGCACTCTGACCGCGTCGAGAAAATCTCTATCCATCAGGAAGTTAGGCCATTGTAGACAGGACAGGCAGTGGAATCAATCATGGCAAGAGTCCTTAGCTTATCGGTTGCGCCGGGGAATCCGGCCCAACCAAATCGGCCGATCTCGATTCTTCGCCGCCGAGAGGCGACAATCGTGACCGCGTCGATTGGGAACCGTTCGGGCGTCCTGACCTTGCACCAACGCCTGCGCGACATCGCATCCACCTGACGAGTTGGCCCTCATGGCACGCGCCGCGACTGAATCGCCCCGCCTCGACCCCACGCCGATTTTCGAGCTCTTTCGAGGGAACCACGCGACCGAGCTCCTGACGGCCGCCGTCGCGCATCTCGGTCTCTTTGACCACCTTGCGTGTGGCCCGCTCAGTCTGGGCGCCTTGGGCACGGCGACGGGGCTCGCCGAGCGGCCCGTCACCGTGCTCGTGACCGCGCTCCGAGCCTTCGGGCTCCTGGATCGGAATGCCGACGGGCAACTTGACTTGTCCGAATTAGCGCGGGCCCACCTGATCCCCGGTGGCGAATTCGACGTCAGCGGCTACATCGGCCTGGCCGCCGAGAGCCCGGGTGTGCTTGAGATGGTCGAGCGGCTCCGAACGAACCGGCCGGCCGGAGACGCGGCCGATGCGCCCGGGGCGGCGTTCATTTATCGCGAGGGGATCGAATCGGCGATGGAGCGCGAGGCGTCGGCCCGGCACCTCACGCTCGCGCTGGCGGGCCGCGCCAAGAACGTAGCGCCGGTGCTGGCCGACCGGTTCTCCCTGGCGGCGGGGCATACTTTGCTCGATATCGGCGGCGGCACCGGGATCTACAGCATCGCCTGGCTCCAGCGTCATCCTTCACTTCGCGCGATCGTCTGGGACCGGCCCGAGGTGCTCAAGGTCGCCCAGGAGATGGCCGAGTCGCACGGCGTGGCCGATCGTCTCGAATGCCGCGCGGGGGATATGTTTCGCGATCCGGTTCCCGACGGGGTCGACGTCATCCTGCTCTCGAACATCCTCCACGACTGGGACGTCGCCGAATGCCGCACCCTGATCGGGCGCTGCGCTTCGGCCCTTCCCGCGGGCGGCCAGCTCTTGATTCACGACGTCTTTCTCAATGACTCCCTCGACGGCCCGTTGCCGATCGCTCTCTATTCGGCGGCCCTCTTCCGCCTGACCGAAGGGCGCGCCTACAGCGCCGCGGAATATCGGGGCTGGCTGGTCGAAGCCGGCCTCGAGCCCGGAGCGATCACGCCGACGCTCGTCCATTGCGGGGTCTTACCCGGTCTCAAACCCGGCACGACCGGTCAAACCCTCTAGCCAGATCGCTGGCCTTTCGGTACTGTCAAAAGCATTACCAGAGTCGAGCCAGCACGTTGCGCTCGCTCTGTCCGCTTATTTTGAGTGGCTCATTTCGGGTCTTTCTCTCCGGGGGCAACGCACAACGCCATGATGATCAAGGCCACTGACATCCGTAGGGGGATGGTGATCACGATCGAAGGAACCAACTTCGTCGTGGTCGACTTCGCCCACCATACCCCCGGCAACCTTCGCGCCATGGTCCAGACGAAGCTCCGCAACATGAATAGCGGCGCCTTGATCGACAAACGGCTTCGGTCGGTCGACCAGATCGAAGTCCCGTACGTCGAGACCAAGCAATTTGAGTATCTCTACTCGTCGGGGGACGAGCACGTCTTCATGGAATCGGAGACGTTCGACCAGTTGAGCTTCCCGCCCGAGATCCTCGGCACGGCGATGCAGTACATCTTGCCCAACAGCAAGGTGCAGGTCATGTACGTCGACGATAAGCCGGTCTCCGTCGAGGTCCCGGCCTCGATCGACCTGACCGTGACCGATACGCCGCCGTCGCTCAAGGGCGCCACCGCCACCAACCAGTACAAAGAGGCGATCCTCGAGAACGGCCTGAAAGTCCAGGTTCCCCCGTTCATCGGTCCCGGTGAAAAGATCCGGATCGACACGCGGACCGGCGAATACGTCGAGCGCGTTAAGTAAAGGAACAAGGCCGGGAACTGCCAACCGACGCGACGACAGGCGGACCGGCCATCGGGATTCACCCCGGCGGCCCGCCTCACATCTCCCCAAGTTCACGCCGCTTAGGCTCTATTTAAAAATACATGGGTCTACAGCGGTTTACCCACGAGTGGCTCACGTCTGGGTAGCTGGGGTCCGTACTCGGCTCCCGGTCTTCATGATGGCCACCACACCGGGGGCCGAGTATGGACTCCAGCCACCCAGATCGCTCGAGCTGTGGTTCACCCGAATGTAAACTGCTGCAGGTTGACTTCAGCGAGAAGACTCTGAAATTACGCTTGTTCGCGAATACCGCACCCGCCTCATGGCTGACGTCGTGCCCGGCAAGCTCGACGTCCGGGAGGCAGCCAATCGTCTCCCCGCGTCGCTGGAAGACGTCGACTCCTAGGACGAGCCCTTCGACGACGAGGACGGCCTGGGCAACGAATCCGCCGAGTTGCTCTCCGTCGCCGCCGATGAGGACTGACCCATGAGCCCTCCTCCCCCCCGGCCTCAGATTTACCACATCACCCACGGGAAGCACCAGGAGCGGATCATCGCCGAGGGCTTCCTGTGGTCGGATGCGGAGATCCTCGCCCGGGGAGGGCCGGAGAAACCGATCGGGATGGCGAAGATCAAGAAGCGGCGTCTTGAAGAGCAGATCGTCCACTGCCACCCGGAAACGAAGGTCGGGCAGTACGTCCCGTTCTACTTCTGCCCTCGGTCGGTCATGCTCTTCCTTCTCCACATGGGGAACCACCCGGACATCACCTACCGGGAAGGCCAACGCCCAATCCTCCACCTCGTGGCCGATCTCCACGAGGACGTAGCCTGGGCCGAGGGTCGGCAGCGGGCTTGGGCGTTCACCAACGGCAATGCGGGAGGCCGGTTCTACCAGTCGTTTACTGACCTGGCCGAACTCGACCAACTGGGCTGGGAGCATATCGCAAGCGACGAATGGGGGGAGGCCGAGGTCAAGGAAGCCAAACAATCCGAGTTCCTGGTCTTCGGATCGTTCCCCTGGCCGTTAATCCGGACCATCGGGGTCAAAGACGAGAAGCTCGCCGCGAGGGCACGCGAGATCCTGGCGAAAGCTGACCACCTGCCTGATGTACAGGTCCAATCGGGATGGTACTATTGAGCAAATGGACAACTTGGGGAAGAAGCTGACATGATCCACCTGGCCCACGGCGACATCCTGAAGCACGAGGCGGACGCCCTCGTCAACACCGTGAACTGCATGGGTGTGATGGGTCGGGGGATCGCCCTTCAGTTTCGTCGTGCGTTTGAGGACAACTACGAGGCCTACCGCAAGGCTGCCAAGGCCGGCGACGTCATCCCCGGCCGCATGTTCGTCTTCGATCGGGTGACCCTGGAACCGCCCCGCTGGATCATCAACTTTCCGACCAAGCGGCACTGGAAGGCGAACAGCCGCATCGAAGACATCGAAGCCGGCTTGGTAGATCTGGTCCGGGTGATCCAGGAGCGTGGGATACGGTCGATCGCCATCCCTCCCCTGGGCTGCGGACTGGGAGGCTTGAACTGGGCCGAGGTCCGTCCCATGATTGAGGACGCCTTGACCGCAATCCCCGAGGTCGACGCCTACCTGTTCGAGCCCGGCAAGGCCCCTCCGGCTCGGGAGATGGTCAACCGGACGAAACGTCCTCAACTGACGACGGCCCGAGCGGCGGTTCTGGGATTGATGCGGAACTACCTCGCCGGGGTGATGGACGTCGGGATCTCCCTGCTGGAGATCCATAAGTTGATGTACTTTCTTGAGGTGGCCGGAGAACCGCTGGACCTCGACTACAGCCAAAATCTCTACGGCCCTTACGCCGCGAAGCTCCGTCACGTCCTGAAGACCATGGAAAGCCACTACATCCACGGTTATGGTGAAGGTGGGGACGACCCCAGGAAGCCCATCGAGCTGGCCGAGGGAGCCGCCGAGGAAGGGCGGGCGTTCCTTCAGGATCATCCGGATACGCTGGAGCGGTTCGAGAAGGTCAGTGGACTGATCGAGGGGTTTGAATCGCCCTACGGCATGGAGCTGCTGGCCACCGTTCACTGGGTGGCCGATCGTCAAGGAGCGAGGACAGTCGACCAGACCGTCCAGAAGGTCCACGGCTGGAACACTCGCAAGACGATGTTCACCCCCCACCAGATCCAGGCAGCGTGGGACCGACTCCACCTGCTGGGCTGGCTGAACCGAACGCCCCAGGCCGAAGGACACCTCTGAGAAGTGGCTCGAGGCCCTGATCGTCAAGTCGGTGATCGAGGAGGCGGGATACCTCCCCGGCCGTTCCGAAAATTACAACCGCGATCACGCCGTCGACCTGAATCATTTGCTAGTGCCGGCGGGTGCGTCCGAGCACCCCAGCGCAGACGCCTGTCAGCATCCGGGTGGCGTTCCGCCCGAGCGATCGGATGTTGTACCCACCCTCCTGGACCAGGAGGGTGGGGAGCTTCATGCCGCCGATCCGGTAGCCAATCTCGAAGAGGCCGTCGGGGGTGACGCTCCAGGTGCCCGTCGGGTCGGCCTTGGCGATGTCGAGGCCGACCGGCACGACCAGGACCTCGGGCTTGAACTTGCGGACGAGCGTGAGGGCCTCGTCGAGGGCCTCGAGATAGCGGCCGTCGTGCGTATCCTCGGCGAGCGGAATGTTGTGGTTGAAGCCCTTGCCCGGGCCTTCACCAATCTCGTCGGCAAACCCTGAGAAATAGGGATAGGCGAAATTGGGGTGGCCGTGGATCGAAATGGTCAGGACGTCGGACCGGTTGTAGAAGATGTCCTGGGCGCCGTTGCCGTGGTGATAGTCGATGTCGAGGATCGCCACCCGGCCGAACGACTCGACGAGATACTGCGCGGCAATCGCGGCGTTGCAGAAGTAGCAAAAGCCGCCGTAGGTGTCGCGTTCGGCATGATGGCCCGGTGGCCGACACAGGCTGTAGACCAACGGGTGCCCCGCGCGGATCGCCTCCGCGCCCGAGAGCGCGACATTCACCGCGGCCCGGGCGGCCTTGTAGGCGTCACGGCTCAGAGGCGTAAACGTATCAATACAATAATAGCCCGCCCTCCGGCTCCGGTCGTGCGGGGGACGGTCGGTCCTCCGGATCGGGAAGACGTAGGGGTAGACCATCTCCCCCTCGGGGATGTCCAGGCAGAAGTTGCGGAGGTAGTTGACGAAGTCGGTGTCGTGAACGGCCCGGATCGGCTTCTCGCCGAAATTGCGGACCGGAAGCCGCTCGACGTCGGGCAGTGAGTCGAGCGCTTTGAGGATGACGTCCACCCGCGCCGGGCGTTCGACGTAGCCGCGTTCGCGGACATGATGAAGCGCATGCCGCGAGGAACAGAAGACCTTGAGAGGCTGGAGCCGGCGCGGAATCCTCGGCTTCTTGTCGCTCGGAGTGATGTAGCGCGGCTTTCGCAGTCGGACCGGTGATTCCTTGACCGAGGCGACCAGTTCGAGCACGTAGGGATCGTCGGGGTCGTAGTGATATCGCTCGGTCAGAATCATCTTCATCGCCTGGCGCAGCTCGGGAGCGTCCAGCGGCTTCGTGCTCTGCAAGGGGTCGTAGAGCAGCCGCGGCTCAGCGGGATGATTGGGGCGAATCGGCTGGTCGTAGAGCGTCCCCACAATCGGCAACGCGTTGTAACGCTCGTAAAACTTCAGCCGAGACTTGTTCATCTTCAGATCGGTCGTATCAGGAACCTGTCCGGGGTCGTCGGTCGGAACCTCAAAGAAAAGGCCCGTGGCCCCGCGCGCGATCAGGTCTTCGCGAAGCGCCTCGTAGAGCGCTCCTCCCAGTCCTCGCCCCCGGCGCTCGGCTTGGGCCACGATGAAGTCGAGGTACGCAAAGCCGATCGAATCGAAGTAGTCGGCCAAGGCAAACCCGAGAACCTGATCCCCTGGCCCGTGCGCGGCGAGGAGGATCGTCGGGTAGCCCCGACCCGTCTGATCGCCGATCTTGCGAGCGATATAGTCATCGCCGACGTCGAGGTCGGGAAAGGCCGCCCGAAACAAGGTCTGGATCTCGGCGATGCAGCGGCGATCGTAATCGCGGTGAACGCCAAGGACATGGCTGATCCGAAACATGGCGGCCCTCACAAGGGCCTATCTCGATAGGCCGATTGGAATCGAGGGTGTCACGGTTCGAGTGCAGGTCAGAGGTCGAACGTCGACATCATTCTCGAGGACCGATTTCACCGTGCCTCACTCATCTTTGCCGATCCGGCTCGGATGCGGAAGAACCGCGACCACGATTCCCAAGGTCTGAGGCTCGAAGCGGCATTCGTGGTCGCCCCATCGCCTGCCGCGCCAACGCGGCGAGCGTCGCGGAATAGTCTCGGCCGGAAACCCGTAAGGCCCGCGCCCAACCCGCGGTCGGCCCGATATCGGGGTTGGGGTTCACTTCCAGGATCACGGGCTCGCCACGGTGATCGAGTCGCAGGTCGACCCTGGCATAGTCACGGCAACCCGTCACCTTGAACGCCGAGACGGCCAACCGGCACATGGTCTCGGCCAGTTCGCGTTCGATTCGCGCTGGGCAGAGCACAGGGCTTGCGCGGTCCTCAACCGATCCGGCCGACCACTTCGCCGCATAAGTCAAGATCGGCCATGTTCCTTCCACCGGCTCATAAGCAACTTCGGCAATCGGCAAGGCTTCGGGTTCGGGAAGCGCCAGCACCCCGACATTATATTCGGAGCCGGGCAAGTAGGCCTCGACCAACGCCGCGCCACCATACGTGGCATGGATCCAGACCACCCGGTCGCAGGCGGAATCCCAGTCGAGCACGACGCTCGCCTGATCGATGCCGAGGCTGCCATCCTCAGCGTCCGGCTTGACGATCGCCGGGCCGGCCCAGTCCCACCTCGGGACCGCCGCGCCCGGTTCAACCACGAAACCGGGCGCGGTGGGCAGACCCGCGCCCCTCAAAAGGAACTTGGCTCGCCCTTTCGAGACACAGAGCGCCAACGCTTCCATCGGCGAGCCGGTGTATGCAAAGCCGGCCAGTTCCAGCAGCCCGGTCATGTGGGTCGCTGCCGCCGTCGATGCCCCGAACCCTTCGATCAAGTTGAACGCAACGTCCGGGCCGATCCGGTCGAGACTACGGAGCACCTCGACCACGGGAGGTCTCACCGCGAGTAACACCGATTCGAAACCGTGATTCTCGAGCCCGGCGGCAACGGCCTGAGCGACCTCGACGACATCCGCTTCCGATACGGCGTCCGGATGATCCACCGGCAAGACCGGCGCATTGTAGAGAACAGCGACCTTCAAGCGGACCGAGGTCACAGCCCCACCCTCGCCCTTGAAATCGGCTCCAGGCCGACACGGAGCAAAGCCACGCGGAGGACTTTGCGGATCATGTCGGCATAGCTGATCCCCATCCCACCGGCCAGAATGATCAGGTCGCTCCAATCGGGAGCCAGACCAGGGAGCGGGTTCGCTTCGATGAAGTAAGGAACACCGTCGCGAATCCGAAAGTCGATCCGTGCGAGGTCGCGGCAGCCTAGCGCTACGTAAGCGCCAAGGGCCGACCGGATCAAGTGTTTCATGACGTCGGCGGAAAGTTGGGCGGGCGTCTCGTACGCCACGCGCTCGTCCCAGTCGCGTTTCACCTCGATCGAGTAGACGAAACGAGAGTCGGGCGTCTTCGGCCGAATCCGCATGGCCCCGATCACTTCCGCTCCATCCCCGTTGCCGACGATCCCCACCGTCACCTCATCGCCCGCGATGAATTCCTCAATCAGGACGGGCTGGCCGTAGTCGCCTGAGAGAACCATGTAAAGCTCGACGGCTTCCTCATGGGTATCGGCGATGCAACGCGCACGAATCCCTTTGCTGGAGCCTTCGAAGCAAGGCTTGACGATCCATTGATCGGCCCCTTCCCAAAGGCCTGCGTGGTGCATCAAGGAGCCGACTGCACGCGAGGACAGGCCGGCGGGGAAGGAGAACCCCTTGGGCACGGCGACCGAATCGGCGACCAGCCGCTTGGCGACTCCTTTGTCGAGCGCGGCGGCGAGCGTCAGGGGGTCGGACCCCGAGTACGGGATCCCGAGCATCTCGAGCACGGCCGGCACGCGTGCCTCACGGTTCCGGCCCCCCCCTTCCCCCTCGGCGAGGTTCCAGACGAAGTCAGGGGGATCGGCGAGGACGCGATGGAGAAATTCGCGACCATCGCCCAACAGAACGACATCATGCCCTTCACCCCGGAGCACCGCGGCCAAGGCCTCGATCGTTTGCGGCTTATCGAACTCCTCGTACCGGTCGTCGGGCCCGTCAGCCGAGGCGACAACCGGTACGAGGTCGAACGTGATCCCGATCCTCAAGGCGCGGGTCCTCTCAATTTAATGGTCCGGAGTGTGACCTTGGCCATGTCCGTTGCCAGCCGAGCCATTGGATTTCTTCGGGCTCGCCCCCTGGGTCCCGTGGCCGTTGAGCCCGTTGGCGATCCCCCTGGCCCGTCTTCGAAGTAGGCGGGGATTGCCCTCAGGAACGAGGACTTCCGCCTGGCCTTCGAGCAGGGCGCTCACCCCCTGGGTCACGACCGCAGCTTGCTTCAACGGCGGCTCACCCGTGGGGTGATAGTTGACGATCACCCCTTCATAGTTGCGCAAGACGACGGAGTCGTTGGTCGCCGAGAGCAGGTAGTTGGGCATCAAGGGGATCTTGCCCCCTCCCCGTGGCGCATCGACGACGTAGGTGGGAACTCCCAGTCCCGAGATGTGACCGCGAAGCCCCTCAATGATCTCGATCCCTTTCCAGACCGGGGTCCGGAAGTGCCCTGCCCCGGTCACGGGATCACAGTGGAACAGGTAATACGGCCTCACCTTGATCCGAAGCAGGGCCCGGCAAAGCGCGCGCTGAGTGGCCAGGCTGTCGTTGACCCCCTTCAGGAGCACGGCGTGGTTGTTGATCGGCAGCCCGCGCATCCGCAATCGATCGCAGGCGCGTCGCGTTTCCGACGTCACTTCCCGAGGATGGTTGAAGTGCGTCTGGATCCAAATTTTTCCTGAGGACTCAAGAATATCAAGAAGGTTATTGTCCTCGATCCGTTGCGGCAAGGTCACAGGCACGCGGGTGCCGATCCGGATGACGTCGAGGTGGGGGATGGCGCTCAGGCTCTCGACGAAGTAGGCGAGTTTCTCGAGCGGAAGGGTCAGTGGGTCGCCTCCCGAGACGATCACGTCGTGGATCTCGGGGTGGTCGCGAACGTACTCGACCATTCGCTGATCGTCGCGCGAGACCGAATCCCAGCCGCCCCGTTTCATGGTGGCGCGTTTCCGGGTGCAGAACCGGCAATACATCGTGCAAACGTGGGTGGTGACGAGCAGGGCGCGATCGGGATAGCGATGCGTCAGGCCCGGGACGGGGGAATCCTTATCCTCGTCGAGCGGATCATCCTCTCCCTCCGCGCCAGTCATCTCCAAGGGGGAAGGGACCGATTGGAGTCGGATCGGATCGAGCGGATCGAACCGATCGATCAAGGAGAAGTAATAAGGGGGAATGGCAAGCTTGTATTGAGCCTGAAGCGACTCAATGGCGTGGCGTTCATCATCGGTGAACGGAATCAAATCGAGAATCTGGCGGGGGTGCCGGACGGCATTTTGCGACTGCCAGTGCCAGTCGTTCCAATCACTGTCGGGCACGTTGGCCCAGACGGGGTGGCGGGGGGTTGGTTGCAGGGGCGAACTGGGAGGCTCGTCGCCATCGGCAACCTCGACCGCATCTGGGATGGTGACGGCTGTGCTCGTTGAGCTACTCGGCTCGCCCATCGTGGTCCTGACCCTCAGTAATTGAGAGTAGTGGGGTTTGGACGAATGTCCGCGCCCCGAAAGGTCTGTGGGATTCTAAGCAATCGATGAAACGAGACAAGAGGAATCATCGCGCGAGTTCAACAAGAATTGGCAAATTCTTCCTCGAGCCTCGAAACACCATCAACGATCGGCGTACCTTGCCATCCCGCATCAGGCGAAATTGGTGGTTTTCTGAAGAGATCTGTCATTCAGTTGACAGAGATCTCGATCACAGACCCAAAGCCCAAGGACGTGGTAATGCGGGCCAGGGCCGACGACCTGGTGCGTTCCCACGCGGATCCTTTCCTTACGGGCCGTCGGGTGAAATCCTGACCACTTCAGGGTAGTATTGACCAAGCAGGGTCGATCCATGCCCCGCCGGCCCAGAGTCCTCGGCGAGTGACGAGCCCATGTGGGTTCCGAGGAGAGCCGCCGCGCCTCGATAGAGGTCGATTGCCGAGCTGGCCAGCTACGCGGGCCTGAGTCCCAGGACGATCCGACGGCTGATCGAGTCGGGGCGATCCGGGAACTGAAGGTCGGCCGGTGTATAGTGATCCCCTTCGAAAGATCTGGACAGGCACATCCTCCGGATAGAGGATCATTGCCCACCCATTCAGGAGGCCCCTCACATGGCGACTGCCCCCACCTCGACCCGACCGGGCACGGTCGATCCAGAGACCGGCCGGTTCGTGTCCATGTCCGACGACGAACGCAAGGCCCGCACGCAAGCGATCGCCCGAGTGTTCAGTCAGCTCACCCCGGCCGACGAGACCGAGACCGATGAGGCATGGAGCGAGGTGCTCCGCGGCATCGACGAGACCCGCCCTCACCGTCCCCTGTTCGAGGGGATGTATTGACCCGTGGCAAGGTTGATCGTGCTCGACTCTGGTCCCCTCAGCTTGGCAAGCAAGGCCCCCGGCAAGTCCGATGGGGATCGTTGCCGCGCATGGATCGGCGAGATGGATGCCGCCGGCGCCTTGATCGTGGTGCCGGAGAGCGCCGATTACGAGGTGCGCCGGGAGCTGCTCCGGATCGGCATCCGGTCCGCCGTGGGCCGGCTCGATCAAGTGGAGTCCGTGCTGGTCTATGACCCGCTCACGACGCCGGCAATGAGGCGGGCGGCCGAGTTCTGGGCGTTCGTCCGCCGGTCCGGCGTGCCCACGGCGGACCCCAAAGCCCTCGACGCCGATTGCATCCTGGCGGCGCAGACCTCGTTGCTGGGCGGCCCGGGCGACGCCGTGACGATCGCGACGACGAACGCCGTCCACCTGAACCGGTTTCCGGGGATCGACGCCCGGCAATGGGATTTGATCACGGGATGATCCGCAATACCTGGACAGGATGCAATGATGTACGTGATCCAATTCCAGTAAAAGGACGAAGACAACGATCAGCCGGACGACATCGGGCAGGATGAGGAGATCATCGTGGAGCGAGAGCCGGTCCTGATCCCTCTCCCCGGTGACACGGTCCTGCCGGTACTGCTGAAACGGGTGCTAGACCACCTCGGGCTCCTTGGAGGTGCACACTCGGCTACTTATTAATTCAGATTAGGCATTTTTTCAATATGCGAAAGAGGAGTGGGGGATCAAACTCTGTCCGACTTCGTTCCAAATAGGATTGCCAGATCTTTCTTCAGATCAACACCGACCCTACCGACAATCGGCTCAACAATGATGTCGTCCACCCAGTGCCGACCCGAGTCCTTCCGCAATAGCTACGCCGTGTTCGCCAATACGCTACACATTTCTTGCATAAGCTTCCATACAATCCCCAAATCATTTAAATTCAATCACTTAATTTAATTCATTTGCTCTTTAGGTTTTTCATGACTGAACCGACCCAATGGCAGATGTCGATAACCGAAACAAGACGGGTGAGAAAATGCCGTGGCCACCGTCGCCGGGTTCAGTGGATCGTTCTCCACCCTGGTTGTCAATCACGCGGACGGAATGCGAGTGGCTCCTCGGCAGGGCCACGAAGGACGGTCGAGATTCTTGGGCGGGATTCATGACCCGCGGGGTGACGTCGGCTTCTTGGGCGAGTAAGATTGCCGGAACGTTCGTTGATTGACCGCGCGGTCGTCCCAGCGCCGCTGGACCTGAACCGATCTATTAATCGTCGACCCTCCCGTTCGGAGCCGAACCCGTGGACGCCGTGACTCGCCTTCTGTCTGATCTCGTTGCGATTCCGAGCGTCAATCCGATGGGTCGTCCGCTCCAAGGAAAAGGATTTCTCGAAGGCGGGATGTCCGACTACCTGGAGAATTGGTTCCGCTCGCTGGGGGTGCCCTATGAGCGGCGAACCGTCGCGCCGGGACGCGATAACCTGATCGCCCGTTATGAGTCGCCGCGCGGCCGGAAAACGGTCCTCTTCGACGCCCACCAGGACACGGTCCCGACCGACGGGATGACGATTCCGCCGTTTGTCCCGGAGATTCGGGACGGTCGGCTCTACGGCCGAGGGTCGTGCGACGTGAAGGGGGGCATGGCGGCCATGCTCGAAGCGTTCGCCCGGCTCGTCAAGGAGCGCCCCGCGGATTCGGCCTCGGTCGTCATGGCCTGCACCGTGGACGAGGAGTTCACCCACATCGGGTCCTCCCAACTGGCCGCGTCACCCCGGATGGCCGACTATGCGATTGTCGCCGAGCCGACCCGGCTGAACATCGTCCACCGTCACAAGGGGGCGGTTCGCTGGAAGATCCGGACGCGTGGGGTCGCCTGCCATAGCTCCACCCCCCAGCTCGGCGTCAACGCGATCTACCGGATGGGCGAACTGCTGGGGGCGCTCGCGGACTACGCCGACATGCTCTCCCGCGCCACGCCCGACCCGATCCTGGGACCGCCGAGCCTCTCGGTCGGCCGGATCGAAGGGGGTCTGAGCGTCAACGTCGTCCCCGATTGGTGCGAGATCGAGGTCGACCGCCGGATCATCCCGGGCGAGACCCCGACCAATTGCGTCCAGCGGGTGCAGACCTATCTCCACGACCGCCTGGGAGAGTCGGTGATCTGGGAATTCTTTCCCCCTTGGGTCAACATGCCGCCGCTCGCTCAAGAGGTGAGCGACGAGGGGGGCTGGGTGGCCCAGGTTCGCGCTGCCGTCGGCGAGGCGTCGGGGCGAATTCCCGAGCTTGGCGGCGTGCCCTACGGGACCGATGCCGGTCCGCTCGGTCAGTCCGGCTTGCCCTGCCTGGTCATCGGGCCGGGCGATATCGCACAGGCCCATACGAAAGACGAGTGGATCGAACTCGACCAGGTCCAAACGGCCGTCGAGGCGTATTACCGGATTGCCTTGGCGCTCGGTTGAGTCGCGCGGGTTGAGGCAGGGGATTGGTAGGCATTCAGGTGGGAGAGAACGGATTGGATCTTGTCTGAGGAAATCAAAAAAAAAGACTCGTCGAGGCGGGTGAAATGCACCCGCCCCACGAGGCTTGAAATCAAAAGCCGGGCAACCGGTCGACGATCAGAAGACGTCAAGAATGAAGTGGTGACCCTGGTAGTACTTCTTCTTGTCCCAATCGTGCCAACCGTGGGGATGGCGGGACCCAAGCGTGCGCCGGCCACCGTAGTAATTCCGGTAGAACGGGCCCTGGATCTGCGGCACGATTCGCTGTTCTTTGGGGTAGACGTAGAACTTGTCGTAGAGCCCCCGGGAATCGGCACCGCTGCCGGGAACTTGGGGGGGGACGTAGGGCCAGTGCAGGTAGTTGGTCCAGTCCTGAGCTTTGGCCGTCCCGACGCCGCCAACCCCGGCGAATGCCGCGGCCAAGACAAACGCCTTGATCCATGAGGAACGTGTCACTATCCACCTCCTTGTAGAGAAAGCGATCCGGTACCGCGTCTAATCTGCCACCGGTTTTGCCTCGGTGCGGGCAAATCCGAATTTTTTTTAGGTCGAATGGATCCGGTTTTTCCACTCACAAAGACCTGGGGGATTGGAATCGATCCCCGGAACCCCCAAAAAAGGACGGCGCCCGTCGCCGGGATGATGATGACAGGGATTGGTCGTCTGGGTCTGGCCTTCGCCATCACCGCCACCTGGTTCGTGATGACTCCCGCGGCCTCGCACTCGCAGGAACCGCGACCGCAGCCCGAGGAAGTACGACTGCGTGCCGAGGTCAAGACACTCACCTCACCAGCCTTCGGAGGCCGGCGCGGAGAGGGAGGGCGGAAAACAGCCGAACACCTCGTCGAGGCCTTCCGCGCCCTCAAACTCGAGCCACTGTTCGACGGCCGATACACCCAGGCGATCCCCGACGGCAATGCCGGCCGGATCATCGGCCAGAACGTTGGCGCCCGGATCGTGGGCTCGGATCCCAAACTCCGGGACGAGTGGATCGTCCTCGCCGCCCATTTCGACCACCTCGGCGTGCGCGAAGGCCAACTCTATCCGGGCGCGGACGACAATGCCTCGGGGGTCGCCATGATGCTCGAGGTGGCACGCGCCATGGCCCGATCGCCCGAGGCGTCGAAGCGAAGCCTGATGTTCATCGGTTTCGACCTTGAAGAGATCGGCCTCTACGGCTCGCGCTACTTCGTCGAACACGCCCCCGTACCGCTGAAGCAGATCTCGCTGTTCATCACGGCCGACATGATCGGGCGATCGCTCGGGGGCGTGTGCGACCCCTACGTCTTCGTCATGGGGAGCGAACATGCCCCGGGGTTACGTCCCTGGATCGACCAGGCGTCGAAAGACAGGCCGGTCAAAGTCGGCATGCTGGGGACCGACCTGCTGGTCCTCGACCGAAGCGATTACGGCCCCTTCCGAGCGCGCGAAATCCCGTACCTGTTCTTCAGCACCGGTGAGAACCCCACCTACCACACCCCCGACGATCGGCCCGAAACCTTGGATTATCCCAAGTTGGAGGCGATCAGCCGGGTGATTCACAAGGTGGTCGAACAGGCAGGCTCGGCCACCAAGGTCCCCACCTGGATTCAGGCCCCGGAAAACACGATCGCCGAGGTCGCCACCGTTCGTGATATCCTCCGGTCGCTGCTCGAGAACCGCGAGACGCTCAAGATCGGCGTGGCCCAGCTATATCTGATGAACAACACGGTGCGTACGCTCGATGCCATCGTCGAGCGGGGTTCGATCACGTCGAGCGAACGGGCCACCATGGTCAATGTCGCCCGACTCGTCCTGATCGCGATCCTCTGATCCATCCGAACTGTTCCGGAACGACCGCGCCGCTCGATTCAGAAGGAAGGGCGGCGAACGCGACGAAGTTTCATGGGCTGGGGCGGAACCTTGCGTTCCGCTCCCGGCGCGACCGGAACGAGCCGACGCGAGCCATGATTCCCGCGCTCGACCGCAGCACCGGGCGCGTTGTCGATCACGGCCGGAACATCATCCTGGCGAAGCTCCAAGATGTTATCGCGTGCAAACGGCATGGCCTCGAACTCAATGGGATCGATCGCCTCGGGAACGAGTCGATCGAGGTTCAGGCCCGACCGCGTTCCCGACGATTTGGCCCACTCCTTGGCCCGTAACGCGAGATAGTTGGACCAACCTTGGTTCGGCGCCTCCTCGACCGTCAGCCTGGGGCCCTCCGGCGTGAACTCGATGCGCCGGGGAGCGTTGCGATCGAGTGACCGAAGGAACTCGATCGTTCGGTCGACACGCTCCACTTGCCCTTTCCCCATAAAAATCTGCGCCCGAAGGCTCACCAACCGAAGCCGATGATCGGGGGACGTTGCTCGCTCCTCAAGTGCTTCGAGCGCGAGCAGCGCCGCGTCGTAGTCGCCCCGAAGATATTCGAAGTAGAGCCTCGCCTCGTCGACCTGATCGCGAACCTCCGGCTTGAGCTCGGCTTTGAGGAAGGGACGATCACAGAGCGCGATCCCGAACCGTCCCAGCCGCCGAAGCCGTGCCGCGAGGGGAAGATTCTCGGCGAACTCCCCGGGAATCGGCAACGAGGTGGCCCGTTCGATCGAACGGCCGTTCTCGCCCGCAACCGCGGGCAATCCGCCCAAGAGAAGCTGACGCGCCGAGGCCACCAAGGTGGCGATCCATTCGAGCCGAGCCGAGTCGTCGGGAGTCAGCGGCGTGAACCGGCCGGTGGGAAGATCCCACAGACCCGGCGGAGCGAAGAAATCAGGCCCACCTGCTCGAAACGCGAGCGTCTTGCCCCCCGGAGTGACGGTCAACGCACTCAGCCGGACCGTGAAGTCGATCGGGTTGTCTTTCTTATGAACCACCTTGCCGCGCGGCATGAACCAACAAACAATCGACTGGTCCCCATCGGCATCATCGGAAAAGAATAGAGCATCCTCATCCTGGGCGAAGCTGAACGAGGTGCCAAGCTCCGGACGATCGCCCACGCGTGGGTCGGCGGGCAGCGTCAGCTCTTCCTTGACCCCGCCATCAATGGGCACCTTGAAAAGAACCGTGACCGTTCCCACGGGCTCGCGCGCACCAGGTCGCGACTGCCGTCGGGCAACGACCAGCACCGACCGTTTGTCACGGGACCAGGTGGGGGGTTGGCTCACTTGCCCGACGTCGGCCAGGTGCCTTGGGGTTCCGAAGTTGGTGTCGAGGGAATGCAACGACTTGAGGTCGGCACCTCGGAGGAAGGCGAGCTTGGTTCCGTCCGGTGACCACGAAGGCAGGGATGCGTCGGGAATCGCTTTGAGAACCCGGCCATCGTCAACCCGGACGATCGCAATCCCGAGCGTCCGCTGAAAGTGGGGGATGGCAAGATAACGGCCATCCGAGCTCCAAGCCAGGGTCAATCCGGGAAGGTCGGCCGACCGAAGGTCCGCCTCAAGTGGCCCCTGTTTGAAGAGGACCCGTTGGCTTTCGGGCGAATCTTGAACGACGACCTCGAACCGAAGTCGACCGTCCGGGTCGGGGACCAACCGGCCGAACGCGAGCGCCTTGCCGTCGGTTCTCCAGACGGGTGCGGTCAACGGATTCCGCGATTCTTCGAGCAAGACCGAATCGCCAGTGTCCGGACGGGTGGTCCAAAGCCGATAGAGTAAAGCCGGAGGCCGAGAGATCGAAGCGCTCCAGCCGAGCTGCTCACGTTCCGGACCGGCCTTGACGTCGTAAAGCCATCCGGGGGCCAGCAACCGCTGCTCCTCAGACCGGACGGCCACCGTATAGGCCAACCAGCGGCCCTCTGACGACCAGAGGACCGGCGCGGGGACAGAACCGAGCGAGACTGTCAGCGTCAGCCCCAACAAGCCTGCCGCACAAAGTCGCATGAGGCTCACTCTCTCGGGAACGAACTCGCCAATTGCGAGGTCAGTCAATCCAGGCGGATCACCAGGCCAAAGCCCACATTCGCGTTGCCTCTGAGTATAAACGTCCCGACCCCGTCTGCCTACCGATCGCAAAGGCAGGTGCCGACAAAAGCCTGCCCATTTAGGAAGTTTGGGTAATTCAGGAAGTCTGATTTGACGACGCTCCCAGCCGTTGTACACTCAATCTGTCGGAACGTTACTGAGGTTGGCGAGCCACGGGGCTGGGGGTCCGGGACAAGAGCGGTTCTCTTGTCAGGTCGGGGTCGCCTCGCTACTATGATCGGCTTGGCATGGGATTGCGTCCACAGCCTCTGTCTCTTTCCCAGTCGATACATCCTCTGAAACGTGTCTCTCGCCACCCTCTGGGGATATCCATGCGTTTTGTCCTGATCGACCGGATCGTCGAACTCAAGCAGGGGCAATCACTGGTTGCGGTCAAGAACCTCTCGCTCG
This sequence comes from Singulisphaera sp. GP187, assembly GCF_900129635.1. GTDB lineage: Bacteria > Planctomycetota > Planctomycetia > Isosphaerales > Isosphaeraceae > Singulisphaera. Next base: position 2,697,790 of record NZ_FSRB01000001.1, read on the forward strand.
CCGAGGAGTATCTGGCGGACCACTTCCCCGGTTTTCCCGTGATGCCGGGCGTGCTCATGCTCGAGGCGCTGACGCAGGCCGGCGCCTGGCTGATCCGTGATCTCGAGGACTTTGCGCACAGTGTGGTCCTGCTCAAGCAGGCCAAGACGATCAAATACGGCAGTTTCGTCGAGCCGGGCCGACAGCTCCAGTTGCGGGTCGAGCTGATCTCGCATGGCGAACGCGAGAGCACATTCAAAGGATCAGGGGTGATTGACGGCCAGGATATGGTGAAAGGCCGATTCACTCTGACACGATACAACCTAAGGGAACGCGACCCCGAGCTTCACGCCACCGACGCGTCGATCGTGGCGGGGCTTCGCGACCTCTATGCGACACTTCGGAAGGGCTCGGTGGGGGCCCGCGCGATGATCAAGTTCGGCACACCGCCGGTCGTCGCCGCAGTCGCCCCCGGAGCGGACGCTTGAGCTCGAGAAAGATTTTGAGCCTGTTTCAGTCCCAACTCCTGGAGGTGTCTCGGCCCAGCCGCGGATCTGCTTGGTCTGCGGTTTGCATCGAATGATTCGATTCGGTCGACTGTGACTGCTGAGGTTGCAAGGTTTTTCAAAAGTCAGCAAGATAGGGCCCAAACAAAAACCCTGCTCCCGCCCGAGTTCCTGGCCGTCCTGCCTTTCTCTCTTCGGCGAGAATGAGCTCGGCTGAAGTTGCACCTATAGTTACGCCGACGATTACATGAGTGTCCCGATCTTCGGCGGCTCCCTGTCGATGGTTTCCCTAGGTGGGATTGGATTGGCGATCCCATTATTTTGAGGATGTTATGCCGACACACGATGAGATCTTCCAGAAAGTCCAAGCCACTTTGGTCGATGCCCTGGGCGTGGACGAGGAGGATGTGACCAGCGACGCCACCCTCCAGGGCAACCTGGGCGCGGAATCGATCGACTTCCTCGATATCGTGTTCCGACTCGAACGGAACTTCGGGATCAAGATCCCCCGCGGCGAGCTGTTCCCGGAAAACGTCGTCTCCGACCCGGAGATGATCCAGGATGGGAAGCTGACCTCCAAGGGGATCGATGAGCTGAAGACGCGGATGCCCTACGCCGACCTGTCGAGCTTCACCGCGGATCCCGACGTGGAAAAGATCGGTGATCTATACACGGTCGAGATGCTGGTTCAGTACGTGCAGAGCAAGCTCTCCGCCTGAGTACGGTGGCGCGGTCCCGCTACGGATAACGGGCAGTGATATCGCCGCGCCGTGGGGAGCAGGAATCGACCCGGTCGAGCTTCCGGGGAATTTCCCCGGATAGCGACCGACGTCCATTGCCAGATCGGCGAGTGTTCCCTCATGAGATGGATCTGGATCGACAAGTTCCTGGAATTCCGCAGCGGAGAGTTCGCGCGTGCCATCAAGAATTTGACGCTCGCGGAAGAACATCTGCACGACCACTTTCCCGGCTACCCGGTCATGCCCGCCTCGCTCATCATTGAAGGGCTGGCACAGACCGGCGGGATCTTGGTCGGTGAGGCGGGGGGTTTCGCTGAGAAGGTGGTCCTGGCAAAAATTCCCCGGGCGGAATTCTTTGGTGTGGCCTGCGCAGGCGATCAATTGATCTACGAGGTCACCCTGACCGACCTGCGGAGCGAAGGGGCCGTGGTGGACGCCAAGGCGTTCCTCGACGGTGAACTGCTCGCCGACGTTGAAATTGTCTTCGCCCATCTGGATAACTCGCGAGCGAACCAGATCTTCGGGCCGAAGAACTTCGTTTTTACCCAGCAACTGTTGGGTGTTCTCGATCTGGCCAAGGCGCAGAACCGGGCTCGGGAGATCGCCAGTTCCGCGTCGTCCACCACCAATGGACAGCCCAAAGAAACATCTCCTCCGCAGTCGGATTGATTGAAAACGTGTTAACCGGTTGAGCCCGGCGTCCCCAAAAGACCCGTGTGGGGCGGGGGACGAGGCAACGAGTTTGCCGCCCTCGGCACCTTCGAGCCAAACCCACCACGGTGGAGAGCGACGAGTTCCTCATGCTTCGTTCCGAACGCCGTGTGGTTATCACCGGACTTGGTCTCGTCAGTCCCCTCGGGATTGGCCCGGAAGCCAATTGGGCCGCCCTCTCCGAGGGGCGGGGTGCCGTGCACAAGCTCACGGCATTCCCGGTCGAGAACTTGCCCAATGACGTCGGTGGAGAAGTCCCCGACTTCAACCCCAAGACGTGGCCCAAAAAGTACGCTCTGCCCGATCCTGAGCACCGCAAGGCGCTCACCAAGAGCATGAAGTACATGGCCCGCGACATCCAACTCGCGGTGGCCGCCGCCGAGCTGGCCTTCATCGACGCCGGCTTGGCGGAAGGGGCGATCGACCCCACCCGAATTGGCGTCGACCTCGGGGCCGGCCTGATCTCCACCGAGCTCGACGAGCTCGCCCCGGCGATCAACCACGCCTCCCAGAACGGCGGCGCATTCGACTATCGCATCTGGGGCCGAGAGAGCATCGGCCAGATCCCGCCGATCTGGCTCTTGAAGTATCTGCCCAACATGCTCGCCTGCCACATCTCGATTTTGCTCGACTGCCAAGGGCCGAGCAACACGATCACCGAGGCCGAGTCCGCCTCGAACCTGGCGATCGGTGAGGCGAGCCGGATCATCGCCCGAGGGCGAGCCGACCTCATGATCACCGGCGGAGCCGACTCGAAAATCCATCCGCTCAGCCTCGTGCGCATGAGCCTGCTCGAGCAAATGTCCCACTGGAGCGGTGACCCAACCGGCGCCTGCCGACCGTTCGACGTGCAACGCGACGGCTGGGTGCCCGGCGAAGGGGCGGGGATTCTCGTTCTTGAAGAACGTGAACATGCTCTCAAGCGAGGTGCGCGGATTCACGGTGAGATCCTCGGCTTCGGCTCGGGGTGCGACGCCACGCCGGGCGGCGGGCTCGATCCCGACGGGATCGGCACCGAGATCGCCCTCAACGCGGCACTCCGCGACGCGGGGCTGGCGCCGTCCGAAGTCGGTCACGTCAACGCCCATGGCGCGGCCTCGAAGATTTCCGACCTCGCCGAGGCCCGGGCCTTCCATCGCGTCTTCGGCGGGGCGAACGTTCCCGTCACCGCGCTCAAGGGCTACATGGGCAACCTCGTGTCGGGTTGCGGAGTGGTCGAGTTGATTTCCAGCTTGATCGGGGTCAACCAAGGGAAGATTCCCCAGACCCTCAACTGCGATGAGCTCGATCCCGCCTGCGTCGTCGACCTCATCCGAGGCGCTTCGCGTGATACCAACAACCCGATTTTCGTGAACACCAATCTCACCCGGCACGGTCAGGCGGCCGCCCTGGTCGTCCGTGGCAATTCGGCCGCGAACTGACAAAGAGACTTTCGCCGTCGAGGAACTGGCTCCATGCGTCGAATCGTCGTGACAGGAATGGGAATGGTCACGCCTCTGGGCCCTAACCTGGAGGCGACTTGGTCCGCGCTTCAGGAAGGGCGGAGCGGCGTCGGCACCATCACGCTGTTCGATGCCGAGACTTTTCCAACCCGGATCGCCGCCGAGGCGACCAACTTCGCGCTCGAAGACTACATCAGCGATGCGCCACGCTGGCAGGAATACTGTCGGAATACGAAGTTTGCGATCGCGGCCGCCCAGATGGCGATCGACCATTCCGGGCTCGCGACCGTGAAGGACCTCGACCGCTCCCGGTTCGGTGTCTACCTGGGCTCTGGGGAAGGTCAGCAGGACTTTCCTCGGTTCGTCGAGTTGGTGCGGAACGCAACTCGCCAAGGGAAGGTCGACACGACCGTCTTCACCAGCCAGGGGCTTCGCAAACTCCACCCGATCCATGAAGCCGAGCAAGAGCCGGGTACTCCGTCGGGGCACCTCGCAAGCCTCTTCGGGGCCCGCGGCCCGAACGCCAATTGCTTGACCGCCTGCGCCGCGAGCTCGCAGGCGATCGGCGAGGCGACCGAGATCATCCGCCGCGGTGACGCCGACGTGATGTTGTCGGGCGGCACGCACAGCATGATCCACCCGTTCGGCGTGACTGGCTTCAACCTCTTGACCGCGCTCTCGACCCGCAACGACGACCCCACCCGCGCCAGCCGTCCCTTCGACCGCGACCGCGACGGATTCATCCTCGGGGAAGGTGCGGGCATGCTCATTCTTGAAGAATTAGAGCACGCCAAGAAACGCGGTGCAACAATCTATGGTGAAGTCGCCGGCTACGGCTCGACCGCCGACGCGTTCCGGATTACCGACAGCCACGACGAAGGCCGAGGTGCCATCGCTTGCATGCGAGAGGCCTTGGCCCAAGCCCAACTGAACCCGGAGGACGTTGATTATATCAACGCACACGGGACGAGTACGTCCGTCAATGACTCAGTTGAGACGTTGGCGATCAAGCGAACTTTTGGTGAGCAAGCCTATCAGGTGCCGATCTCAAGCACCAAGAGCATGATGGGTCACCTGATCGCCGCGGCGGGCAGCGTCGAGGCGATTGTTTGTCTCCTGACGATTCGTGACGGGGTCGTTCCTCCGACGATCAACCTCGACAACCCCGGTCCTGACTGCGACCTCGACTACATCCCCCACGTCGCCAGGCGCAAGCTGGTCGACGTTACGTTCTCAAACAGTTTCGGTTTCGGCGGACAGAACATCGCCTTGATTCTTCGACGTTTCGCCGGCTGACGACGCGTCCGGCCCGTTTGGGCCGGCGACGCCTCGAAGACTTGACCGAACTACACCTCGAGCTCACCCTGGCGGCGTCCACGGAGTCCAAACGTGTCCACTTCGTCTCTCCTGATCCTGCTGGTACCGACGCTCGTGGCGCTCGGCACGCTAGCGGTGTTCCTTATCCATGTCGCGATTCGGTACACGCCGATCGTGGGCCGGGTTTTCGAGGAGAAACCACTCTTCCTTCCGCTTCGCGTCTCTCCCCTCCAGAACGATGGTGAAGAAGTCTCGTTCACCACCAAGGACGGCCTGAAACTCGCCGGCACGTACCTCACCGCCCGGACTGCGTCCCGGCTCGGCGTCCTCGTTTTCTGCCATGAATACTTGTCCGATCGCTGGAGCTATCGCCCCTACGCCGATTACCTTCGCGACCTCGGTTTCGATATCTTTACGTTCGACTTTCGCAACCACGGAAAAAGCGAGAGCGACCCCCAGTACAAGCCTCTGCAGTGGGTGACCGACCACGAGACCGCCGACCTTCGGGGCGCCTTGGCCTACCTCCGAACCCGCCCCGACCGCGATCCGGCCGGCTTCGGACTCTATGGGATCAGCCGAGGCGGAGGCACCGCCTTGGTCACCGCGGCCCGGGATCCCGGCGTCTGGGGTGTGATCACCGATGGCGCCTTCCCGACCCGGGGAACGATGCTCGCCTACATCCTCCGCTGGGCGGAGATCTACGTGGGCAGTCCGATCTTGTGGAAGCGGATGCCGCTCTGGGTCTTCTCCTACGTCGGTTTCATGGGCCGGATGCAGTCGCAGCGTAACCTTCGCTGCCACTTCCCCGACGTGGAACGCGCGGTGGCTCGGCTGGCACCGCGCCCTTGGCTGATGATCCACGGCGGCAAGGACGCCTACATCGGTCCCGAGATCGCCCGGCTCCTCTTCGCCGAAGCACGTGAACCCAAAGAGTTGTGGATCGTGCCGGGAGCCAAGCATAATCGCTGTCGCGAGGTCCAGCCCGAATCCTATGCCGAGCGCGTCAGCTCGTTCCTCGGCCGCGTGGCTCCGCGTCGGCCCCTCCCTAAAGAAACGGCCGTGCCGGTCGGTCAGGTGACCAAGGAAATGACTTCCTCGGGAGTTCTCTGAACTTCCGCCTCCTTCGATTCGGGCCGCCGCGCGGCTCGCGGCCGAACGGCAGGAACCGTTGAAGGATTGGCGGCATCGATGCTCTATCTATTTCGGAAGTATGCCGGATTGCCGCTCCTCAATCGCTCACGGCGGTTGGCGCGGCATTTCCTTGCTCAGACGAGTCGCGCTGACGAAGTTCAGCGCGACTTACTCATGTCACGGATCGCTCGTCACGCCGAGAGTCAGTTCGGCCGCGATCATCACTTCCACGAAATCCGGACCCCCGCCGACTTCCGTCGCCGCGTCCCGATTCGCGCCTACGACGCGATGGAACCGTACATCGACCGCGTCCGCCAAGGCGACCTCGGCGCCTTGTTCGGCGCCGGCACCAAGGTGTTGATGTTCGCGATGACCTCGGGAACAACCAATCGTCCCAAGACGATCCCGGTCACCCAGGAGTCGCTCAACGACTACCGCGAAGGATGGACGATCTGGGGCATTCAGGCGTTCGATGCGCACCCGCAAATCCTCGCTCGCGGTCTGCTCCCGATCCTGCAAATCGCCAGCGACTGGCGCGAGAGCATGACCCCGTCCGGGATCCCGTGCGGAGCGATCACCGGGCTGACGGCCCACATGCAGAACCCGCTGATCCGGTTGACCTACTGCATGCCCGCGATCGCGTCGCGGATCAAGGACATCGAATCGAAATATTATGTAGCGCTTCGGCTTTCGGTCTTCCGCAACCTGGGCACGACGATCGCCGCGAATCCGAGCACGATCCTGGCGATCGCGCGGCTCGGCGACCGTGAGAAGGCCACCCTGATTCGCGACATTGCCGACGGCACGCTCAACGCGAAGTGGGACCTTCCCGCCGACGTCCGCGAAGCGCTCCGCCGAAAGGTCGGCCGCAAGCACAAGAAGGCAGCGCGGCGGCTCGAGGCGATCGTCAATCAGACGGGTCGGTTGCTCCCCAAGGATTACTGGCCCAACCTCTGCTTCCTGGCGAACTGGACCGGCGGCACCATGGGCTCTTACCTCCGGAACTACCCGGAGTACTTCGGCGACCGCCCGGTCCGCGACGTCGGTCTCATCGCTTCGGAAGGGCGGATGACGATTCCGATCGAGGACGGAACCCCCGCGGGCGTTCTCGATATCCGCCACCACTACTTCGAGTTCATCCCCGAGGACCAGGCGGACCGCGAAGCGCCCGAGACCGTTGAGGCCCACGAGTTGATCGAAGGCCAACGCTACTTCATCCTCCCAACCACCGCGGGGGGTCTCTATCGCTACCAGATTCACGACCTGATCCGGTGCGTCGGGTTCCACGGCAAGGCCCCCGTTATCGAATTCCTCAACAAAGGGGCCCACTTCTCGAGCCTGACCGGAGAGAAGCTGTCTGAATTCCAGGTCGTCGCCGCGGTCAGTGCCGCGCAGCGGACCCTCAACCTGCGGATTGGCTCGTTCTTGCTCCTCCCGAGTTGGGGCGATCCCCCCCACTACAACCTCCTCGTGGAAGAGTCCGACCTGGTCGATCGCGGCATCGCCGAGGCGCTCGCCCACGAAGTCGAAGCCGAACTGCAGCGCCTGAACCTCGAATACGAAAACAAGCGCTCAACCCTCCGACTCGGCCCAATTCGGATACGCCGCATTCCGACCGGATCTTGGTCCGATTTTCAAAAGAGGCGACTGGCGAGGAGTGGGGGAACCGTCGAACAATATAAGCAGCCGCACCTGATGCCTGACCTCGGAGCGTTGGAAACGTTCCGACTCAGTGACACCGCTTGGACTTCGCTCGCGGACTGACGCGAGTGACCGTGCGGTATTAGGTTCGGCTTGTGCGGGGATTCGGGTTGTGGTATCCGATATCCTCGATTCGTTCTCGCTGATCGCCCACCAGGATGGGACGCGCGGCGATCCGCCAGCCATGATGGCCCCGGCCCGGTCCCCTACTTTTACTTTGGGGAGATCCGGGCCCGGTAGACCCCATTGAGGGGGAGAACTTCGCTATGGATAGGGCGACGGATTCCGCCTTGAAATTGCTCGCGCGTCGGGTTTGTGTTGTGACCGGGCTGGTTGCCTGCGTCACCAACGTAGGCTGCGCTCGGATGCGCTCCTTCAACCCGGGTACTCCGCTGATGCTGGGTGCCGCAGCTCCGTTCGGTCGCACGAAACCGGTCGCGCCGGGAAACGATCTCTACGCCCAGGAAGTGGGACGCGGGGTCTCACACTCCCGGACCCTGTTGGCCCAGGACCGCGCCCGGACGCAGGCCCGCAACCGATCGAACGGTGGCCGGCTTTCCGGTGGGGATGACCCCTCCGCACTCGCGGAAACACCCCCGCTCCAAGTGGCGCTTCAGCCGCCCGTAACGATCCGGCCGGGAGAAAAACGCTCGACCAGCGAGCCGCTCCCCGCCCTCGGTTTGAACGAACCGACCAGCCAACCCGCCCCGGCCAGCCCGGAGCCGAAGCCGGCGCCTGAGTCGACGGAACTCGCCACCATCGTGGCATCGTCCCAGGCTCGGCTCGAAGCCATCACAAGCTATCAGGTTTTGATGAAGCGTCGGGAACGCGTGGGTGAGACCCTCGGACCGGCGGAAGAAGTCTTGCTGAGCGTGCGCCGGAACCCGAGGGCGATTCGCCTGGAATGGCCCGACGGACCGAGCAAGGGGCGTGAGGTGCTCTACTCGGCCAACGACGACGCGAACCTCATGCACGTCAAGATGACCGACTCGATCGTGCCCGTGCCCCCCATGAGCCTGGCCGTGGATAACCCGATGGTGCTCCGCAACAGCCGGCATCCCATTACCGAAGCCGGCTTCGAGACGATCCTGGCCGACCTCCAAAAGAACATCGCACAGGCCGGGGCGACAGGCTCCGCAGTGGGCCAAATGACCTACGGAGGCCTGGAAAACCCGGGGCAGCTCGATCAACCCAGCCATAAGATCGTTCGCGTCACCCCCAACGGCGAGAACTGGGTGGTCTACATCGACCCGACCTCGAAACTCCCCGTCATGGTTGAAGGGCAGGCTGCCAACGGCGACCTCCTCGAACGCTACCTCTTCGGCGCGGTGACGGTCGACCCGGAAGCGCTGGCCGCGAACGAGGCATTCGACCCGAGTCAACGCTGGGGGCAGGCCCCCAGCGGACTCTTGTCCCGCCTCGCCCGGGCCGGCGGCGGCAAGGCACCGGCGGAGGCTCAGGCGCGCTGACTGCCATACTGGCGAACAATACGGCAGCCCTGTCAGCGTTGGCGAAAATCAATGAACCGAGCTTAGAAAATGTAAATCTTGACTTGATCGTCGTTTAGAGCATAATACTAGCAGGTTCTTCCATGGACCCATCGCTTCGGCCTGTTTCTTGCAAGGAATGCCGAGGCTCGTAGCCTGACTACCCCAACAGGCCCGCCTTGCGTGAGAACGGTCGTCATGACCATGGATCGTCCCTACTCCATCCTTATCACCGACGACGATCCCGCTGTGCGGGAGACGTTTCGCGAGATATTTGAACCGGTTGGGTTTCATACTCTCCTGGCCGAGAGCGGTGAAGAAGCTATCGATATCGTCCAGGCTCAACACGTTGACCTGGCCTTGATGGATATGCACTTGCCGAAGCTCTCGGGCCTGGAGACGATGACCCTCGTCCGACAGATCAAGGGCGTACTGCCCATGATCCTGATCTCGGCCGAAAGCGATGACAACCTCCTTCGCCGGGCGCTTTCCGCCCATGCCTTTTGCGTCTTGGCGAAGCCGGTCAGTCGCAACGTGGTGATCTACGTTGTGACTAAAGCGCTCGAGAAGTTCTACTGAGCGGTCGAATGCGTCGACCTCACCTGCTCCTGCTCGTGTTCGCCCTCTTGCCCTCCTCCGCAAGGGCGCACGATATCCCCAATGCGCGGGTCGATCGGTCGATTCAGATCCATCTCCGTCCCGGACGGCTCACGGCTGACTACGAGGTCAGCCTCTCGGAGCTCACCTTGACGAGGGACCTCCGTGACCTGATCGGAGCGCTCCCGGACGGCGATCGTCGCGACTGGCTCGAACGCTATGGGCAAGAGACCGCCCTCCTGAATGCGAAGGGACTGCTGATCTCGGTCGATGGTCGCCCCCTGCCCCTCCAGGCTCGTGGGTTCGACCTCAAGACGGAGGAGCACCCTCAGTACACGTTCCACTTCGCGGTCGCCATCCCCCCCCGCGGTCGCCTGAAGGTTCAGGACACGAATTTCGTGTCGAGCGAGGGGACGAGCCGGCTCGCGCTGAGGGGCGAAGAGGGAGTCGTACTCCGGGGCGACTTGCTTCCAGCCGACGTCCAGCTCATTTCGGTCCAGCCCCTCTGGCTGATGTCCGACCTGGAAGAACGACGCAGCAAGCAGGCCGAGCTCGACTATCACACGGCGACCCATGTCGCACCGACGAAGGCCGAGCCGACGCCAATCGTCCCCTCCGATCGAGTTCGGAAGCCAGTCGTCAGCGTGAAACCAGAACGGACCGCCCCCAGTCGCGGCTCGGATCGCCTTTCGAGACTCCTCGATCGAAGCTCCGGGTTCTCTCTGCTCGGACTAACGTTGATCGCCTTCGGCCTGGGTGCGGCGCACGCGATCCAGCCGGGACACGGCAAAACGCTCGTCGCGGCGACCGTTGTCGCCGAACGCGGAAGCTGGCTCCGGGGAACCCTCCTCGCGCTGGTCACGACCGCGACCCACACGGGGAGCGTCCTGCTGGTCGCACTCGGGCTCTGGCTCACGCGTTCGTCCCGCTACGAGCTGATTCATTCCACTCTGACGATGATTGCAGGGTTCGTAATCGCGGCCATCGGCTTCTGGAGGCTCGGGCGGCATCTCGGGGGCTACGGCGAGCACGACGAGGATCCGGTTCCTCTCACAAGCTCCAGCGGCGGCCACCGAAACATCGTCGGACTCGGAGTCGTGGGTGGCTTGGTCCCGTGCTGGGATGCCGTGGCCCTGATCCTCTTGGCGGAGGCGGTCGGCCAACTCAGGATCGGCGTCGTGCTACTCGTCGCATTTGGCCTCGGGATGGCCGCCGTTCTGATTGCCGTGGGGTGGATGGCCGCCCGTTGCCGGCAATTCTTCACCCGATTCGATCGCGATGCGCGCGTCGAGCATTGGGTCGGAGTCGCCGGCAGCCTGGTTCTCTGCGTGATGGGAGTCTACCTCTTGGGGTCTCCCTGACTTGGTGGTGAGTCCGTTGCCTTCGAAGTTCACGCATCGAGTCGCACGGCCGTTTCGGCCTATAATCTCCAGTGTTCGTCGGCGGGATCACAGATCGAGCCGAACTTACTCGGTCCATACAAGCCCAATGACAAGGGGAATTCTGGGTGCCACGGGTTCCGTACTCGGAACCCGTGAGACTCGGCCCAAGGCATTGCCGCACGGGTTCCGAGTACGGAACCCGGGGCACCCAGCAGACGATTCTCATCACGAGAGGGTGACCGTACTTCCGTCTGCGGAGATTATTGGTGCGCGGTGACGGGCGGACTCTTACCGCGAACGGTCTTACGAGTCGTCCCTCGTCGTTGCACCCGATCGTGTGGCACACTCCAAACGTACGAACTAGCGCCAGCGATCACTCAGGAACACCATGACCCTCAAAGCGCTCGACCTGTTTCACGTGGCCGTTCCCCTGAAGAAACCGATCAAGCACGCGTCGCACGAGCGAACCACGAGCGATAGCCTCGTCGTTCGCGCCACGCTCGATGACGGCCAGGTGGGATACGGCGAGGGGGTGCCCCGCCCCTACGTGACCGGTGAGACCATTGAGTCAACCTTTGCGTCGCTTTCCGGCATCGACTTTTCCCGACACCTGGGCCAACCTGGCTCTACTGAAGAACTGGTTCGTCGGCTCGAGGCGCTCGTCCTCCCCGAAACCGAGGCCGACCCGCGCGGCATGGCTGGTAACGCAGCGCGTTGCGCCTTGGAGCTGGCCATCCTCGATGCCTACGGCCGGCGGTTCAACACGTCGCTCGGCCAGGCGGTCCGAATGGTCGATGTGCTCGGCCTGCAACGGACCGACGCTCCCTCGCGGGTTCGCTACAGCGGCGCCATCATGGCCGACTCGACCGCGAAAGAGCGGATCTCGGCCTGGAAGATGCGGCTCTACGGATTCGCGCAAGTCAAGCTCAAGGTCGGAGTGGCGGGGCAGGACGATCCCGCCAGGCTGGCCCGGCTCCGGCGGATCCTGGGTCGGCGAATCGACCTTCGGCTCGACGCCAATGAGGCCTGGCAGAGCACGGAGTTGATCGACCGGGTTCGGCCGCTGCTCCCGTTCGGCCCCTCGGTGCTCGAGCAGCCGGTTCCGCACGCCGAGTCCGACTCCCTGGCGGCGCTTCGACCGAACCTCGGTCTACCGATCATGCTCGACGAGTCGCTCTGCGGCTACCCCGATGCGACCCGAGCGATCGAGCGAGGGACCGCCGACCTGCTGAACGTGCGACTGTCGAAATGCGGTGGCATCGTGCCGAGCCTGAGGATCATTGGACTGGCCCAACGTCACGGCCTTGGCTTACAACTGGGCTGTCATCCGGGCGAGACCGGAATCCTCTCGGCCGCCGGGCGTCATGTCGCCGCCAATCTGCGCGGGCTCCGCTACGTCGAGGGCTCGTACGACCGCCATGTGCTCGCCGCCAACCTGATCGTCGAGGACATCACCTTCCGCTACGGTGGCTGGGCTCCCCCGCTGACCGGGCCGGGCCTGGGAGTGACCGTCGATCCGGAGGCGCTGGAGCGGATGACGGTCGATCGCAAGGAGATTTCCTATGAGTGAACCGCGCATCGAGACCCAGACCGCCTCCGACGGCTACGCCATTCAGGTGGCCGTCTGGCCCGTGTCGGGTACTCCGCGGGGCCGGGTGGTGGTCTTGCACGGCGTGCAGAGCCACGGCGGCTGGTATCATCGGCTCGGCCAAACCCTCGCGAAGGCAGGGTATGAGGCTCACTTTCCCGATCGCAGGGGTTCGGGCGCCAATCGCGCGGACCGCGGGCACGCCCCCTCGTCCCGTCGCTTGCTTGATGACCTCACCGAATGGCTCAGAACGCTCCGAAACCGCGAACCCGCCGTTCTGACCGCACTGGCCGGGATCAGTTGGGGGGGAAAGCCGGCCGTGATTGCGGCCGGAGAGCAGCCGCGCCTGGTCGATGCCCTCGCCTTGATCTGTCCCGGACTCCACCCCCGGGTCGACGTCACCCGGCGCGAGCGGTTGGGGATCGCCCTGGCCTGGCTCACGAACCGTCGCAAAACGTTCCCGATCCCGTTGAGCGAACCCGCCCTGTTCACAGACAGCGCGGAGGGACAAGCCTTCATCGCCTCCGACAATCTCAGCCTGCACGCAGGCACCGCCGGGTTGTTGGCCGCCAGTTTCTTCATCGACAAGGCCGTGAAACGGATCCCCCCCAAGGTCCATCAGCCCGCCCTGCTGATGCTCGCCGGGCAGGACCGGATCGTCGACAACACCTTGACTCGCGCCTATTTCGAACGGCTCGCGACCCCCGACCGCCACCTGATCGTTTACCCCGAGGCCCATCACACCCTCGAATTCGAGCCCGCCCCTGACCGCTATGCGCTCGACCTGATCGAATGGCTGGACAGCCGCCTGTTCGCGAACTCAAAGGCGGGTGGCCGTGTCAGTCCTTGAATCCGTCTTTCCAGTCGTCCAACGGGACCCGGGTCATGGACCAAACCAAGCGGGAACTCCGCCAACAGAAACGTGAGATCAAACGAGCGGGTGGCAAACGCCGGCGCCGCCTCCTGAAACAAGGACTCGCCGAACGGCCCGACGAGGCCCCTGACACCGAGTTCGACTTTGGCCGGTTCTGCTCTGCGAAAATGAACGGTATCGACCGCGACTCCACGCGCCATCGCCACGCCCCTACCGACGCTGCAAAAACGACTCAAGATCGTACGGTCACTTCAGAAACGCCAAGTCACTCCTTGACGGTCCCATCGAATTCCAGGTAACCTTATCCTTTCTCAAAGGTGTTGGTGGCCGGCCGTCGACTGCCTGTCGATGCCGGCAAACAGGGAATCCGGTGGAAATCCGGAACGGCCCCGCCGCTGTAACCGAGTGCTCACGGGCGACGCACCTCCTTTGCCATTGTCGGGTCGGCCTCGCACGCCGCTCTGATGAGAAGGCCCGCCGCCCCAGCTCGGGAGTCAGAAGACCTACCTGCACCGAAGTGGGCGTCGCTTTGCGAGGGACGGGCGCGCCGAAGAAACTCTTCCCGATTCTCTCCGAGGGTGCCCGTTCCCGTAGACCGCCGCCATTCGTCAGCGTGCCTTCGCGCCCCCACACACTCGGCGTGATCGGCCGGCGGCGAGGACACGTAACGGTCGCGGGGGGACGATTCATGAACGACTCCCGATTCCCGCGCACCGCGAAGGCGCGGCCGGCTGGCTTTACGCTCATCGAACTGTTGGTGGTCATCGCGATTATCGCCGTGCTCGTCGGCTTGCTGTTACCCGCCGTTCAAGCGGCGCGCGGTGCGGCCCGGCGGATCAACTGCTCATCGAACCTCAAGCAGATGGGCATCGCCCTGGCCATGTACGCCGACACGCACGGCCTGTTCCCACCGTCAAGTCTCTATAACTACAACCTTCCCCCCAGCCCGGCAAATCCCAAGCGGTACTGGTTCGGAGACGTGCTCGAGACCAAAGGCGCCAACGGCCTCCCCGACCTTGACTTGACCACCGGGGCGCTGATGCCGTTCATGGAAACCCAGACCGCGGTCCAGCGCTGCCCCGATTTCGATCCCACACTGTTCTCGCTTCGGTACAGCGGGGCCAGCTCCGGGTACGGGTACAACTATAATTATCTCGGGTTCGGCTGGAACGAGATGGGGATTCCCTACTCGTATCCGCTCGCCAAGATCAGCACAACGTCGCGGACGATCGCCTTTGGCGACAGCGCCCATGTCAATGACCGGGATTTCGGGCCGGGGCAGGCCAAGCTCGAGGAAAACTACGCCCTCGAACCCCCTTCGAGCCAGTATCCGACCGTCCACTTTCGTCATCGGGATGTGGCGAATCTGCTCTACCTCGACGGCCACGTGGAGGCCCAGCGACCGTCCAAAAACCCGCTCGCCTCGTGGTGGTCGCCCGCGGGAGTCAACCTGGTCGAGCAAAGCCATCTCCACGATATCGGCACCGACGACGCCCTGTTCAATGGCATCGGCCCGCTCGGCGATCGCTGATCCGTACCGAACCACCCATCCCCCTGGCTGCCTGCATTGACGTAGAATCATGACTCAAGGAGAACGAAGCGTGCAGGCGATTGGCAACCCGGTCGACCCGACTGCGACTGACGCTCTGGAACGCCGACGGGCACACCCAGGCGCGGGCGTATTCATGACCGGAGCTCGCCGAACCTGGCTCGCCACGATCTTCCTGGCCGTCATCAGTCTCGGAGCCGGATCGGGGTGCGGGCGCTCGGCGCCGGCCACGCCGAAACACGCGAAACCGGCCCGAATCGTCTCCCTGACCTTGGGCACGGATGAGTTGCTCGCGGAGTTGGTGCCGATCGAACGCGTCGTCGCCGTGACGGTGTTCGCGGACGACGCGGGCATCTCGAACGTTTCCGGGCGATACGCGAAGGAGATCGTCCGGGTGAATGACGCGAATCCGGAACGGATCATCGCGCTCACGCCCGACCTGGTCTGCGTCGCCCACTATAATTCCGCCGATTCGCTCAAGTTACTCGAACGCTCGGGGCTGTCGATCTACCGCAATGACTTCGTCAACAGCATGGCCGAGATCGAGGCCGGCCTGGTGCGGCTCGGGGAGCGCGTCGGCGAACCGGCCCGCGCTCACGCTCTGGTCGAGCGGATGCGGGAACGCCGGCGCCGGCTGGCCGAGCGGTTGGGCGCGGTAGTGCACCGTCCCCGCGTCCTGTTCTGGTCCGCCGGTTACACCTCGGGGCTCCGTTCGACGATCGACGAGGTTATCCGCGAAGCGGGCGGGGTGAACGTGGCGGCGGACCTGAACCTTGAGGGGTCGGCCGAGCTCGCCCCCGAGCGCGTCGTGGCCGCCGACCCCGACGTCGTGCTCCTGTCTTACTGGAAAGAAGACGAGCGGCAGGGACAGATCGCGAGCCATCCGATCCTCCGCCAGCTTCGGGCGGTCCGCGAGGGCCACGTGATCGCCATCGAAAGTCGCTACCTCACGTCGGTGTCCCCGTACGTGGTCGAGGCGACCGAACGGCTCGCCCGGGCGCTCCATCCCGATCGATTCCCAGGTGCCGCCGAGGTGGCGCCATGACTCGCCCGGCCGCAATTACCAGTGGGCTGGCCGTGGCCTACCTGGGGCTGGCACTCCTGAGCACGATCTGGGGGACCGCCGCGATCCCTCCGAGAAACGTGGCGCGCGTCATGACGGCCCTGGTGGGACTGGGCGACGATAGCTCCGTCTTACCCGTCGAACGATTTTTAGTGCGCAACGTGCGGCTACCGCAAGCCTTATTGCTCGGCCTGGTCGGGGCCGCGCTCGCCTGTTCCGGGGCGGCCTTACAGGCGACTTTCGAAAATCCACTGGCCGACCCCGCGATCCTGGGCGTGAGCGGAGGGGCGGCGCTCGGGGCCGTGATCGCGATTCACACCGGCCTGGCTGAATCCGTCTTCCTCTCGCTTCCGCTCTGTGCCTGTGTGGGTGGGTTTGCCGCCTCGCTGCTCGTCTACGCGCTCACCTACCTCGGCGGTCGCCCGACTGGCCCCACGCTGCTTCTGACCGGGGTTGCCGTGGGGAGCATGTCCATCGCCGGCGTCTCCCTCGTGATGATCCTGACCGACGTTCATCGGGTTCAGGAGCTCCTCTTCTGGCTGGTCGGCGGCGTCCGAAACCAGACCTGGGAACACGTCGTGCTGGCCGGCCCACCGATCGCCGTCGGCATCTGTGGGCTGCTCCTGCTGCACCGCCGCCTGGACGCGATGTTGCTCGGAGAAGAACAGGCGCTCGCAATCGGCGTCCCGGTCGTCGGGACGCGGCTCTGGGTGCTCGTCCTGACCGCCCTGGCGACCGGAGCGGCAACCGCGGTGAGCGGCTCGATCGGGTTCGTGGGCCTGATGGTTCCGCACCTGATCCGCCGTCTGACCGGTCCCCGACTCCTGGCTCTCTTGCCGGGCTGCGTGGCGGGGGGCGCGGCATTCCTCACGGCCTGCGAGTTGCTCGCCCGGGCCCTTTCCGATCGGTTCGCGCTCCACCTGGGCATCCTCACCGCGTTATTGGGAGGCCCAACGTTCCTGGTCGTCCTCCGAAGGACGCGAGGAGGCCGGCCATGATCACCCCGCCGGACATGCGCACCCGTCACGTTACGGTCCGCATCGAGAACAAGACCCTGCTGGAGAACGTGACGCTGACCCTGCCGCCAGGTTCCATGACCGCCCTGCTCGGTCCCAACGGGGCCGGCAAGACGACCTTGATCCGCGTCCTGGCGGGCCTCCTTCCCGTGTCCGAAGGCGAGGTTGAGCTGGGAGGGCGACTCCTCGGCGAATTGGGCCGTACAGCGATCGCCCGGCTTTGCGCATACCTCCCCCAGCAGACGGTCACCCGCTTCGAGATGCGGGTTGAAGACGTCGTCACCCTGGGCCGTTATCCCCACCTCAAAGCCTGGGGAAGCCTGTCGCGCGACGACCACGCCCGGGTTACCTGGGCGATCGACCGCGTCGGCCTGACCTCGTTCCGCCACCGGACGCTCCCGACCCTCTCCGGCGGCGAGCGTCAGCGAGTCTTCCTGGCGCGAGCCCTGGCCCAGGAAGCGCCCATCCTGCTCCTGGACGAACCCACTTCGTCGCTCGACATCGGCCGCCAGTTGGAACTGATGACCCTGCTCCTTGAGCTCCACGGCGAGGGTCAAACCATCCTCGCCGCCGTGCACGACCTCCAATCGGCCCTCGAGTTCTTTCCGCGCGCAGTGCTCTTGCACGAAGGCCGGCTGATCGACGACGGCCCCACCGAGACCGTCGTGCTGGGTCCCGCCCTGGAAACCGCTTTCAGCGTGCGAGTACACACGGGGCCCGGGTTCCGATTTCTGCCGTCAGACTCGCTTTGAGGAACGGGAAAACCTGACGGCGGCCCCAATGAGTCTTCGACGGAGGTTGGCACAACTCATGATGCGATACGTTGTGTCCGCTCATTGAATTGCTTTCTCAGTGGTTTCAGAGTTTGTCTTCCTTCAGACAGAAATGGGGCGACGCCCATCCCGAGTGAGACGAAAACTCGGCAGGAGTCTCACCATGCGAAAGCCCCGAAAGTAACGATACGCCTGTCGAGAAAGTGGCCATCCTTTGGCGTCACCTGATCGATCAAATCCCCATCTCCAATCGATGCGATCAGCTCCAGCACCCGCCCGCCGCTGTTCTACCGTTGGCAGAATCTGTTCGTCGAGCACGGCCACGTTGCGTTGCAGTCGATCGGCGACCGACCGACCCGCAACGGCGGGTATTTCCGAATCATTCGGTCCCTCGCTCACATTCACGCGATGCCGGCCCCTCGGGACCGGATGATCCGACCCAAGCGGGTACGGCAAGTTTGGAACGAACGGCGGCCACTGCGGCTGCTCTTGAACGATTCCAGGTCGTACCTGGTCGTGCCATGCCCTTCAGATCATAGCCGCCATGCTTGAATTGCATTGAATTCCAAAACATTCTTCTTGATCATCAAATATCGCGGGATTCATGATGCTTGGCTATTGACAATCTAAGTCCTTACGGATTCCATGGATTTACAAGAAGCGTGATCTCGCGTCAGGAACGCGTTTTCGGCTAGGGCAGCACCGCTCTGCAACTCGTTGCGATTTGAGATCAAATTTTTGGCTCCGCCCTTCGGAGGGTGCGCCAAACCGGGTCAGGCTGGTTTCAACGGTGCATCCCATGCACGCTCAGCCTCCCTCCGGGGTGACAGCCGTGGTGCTCGTCAATTGCACGAGCGACGTCCT
The DNA here is from genome assembly GCF_900129635.1 of Singulisphaera sp. GP187. Taxonomy (GTDB): domain Bacteria; phylum Planctomycetota; class Planctomycetia; order Isosphaerales; family Isosphaeraceae; genus Singulisphaera. The sequence continues at coordinate 2,716,510 of NZ_FSRB01000001.1, forward strand.
TTTTGGACACCACTGATACAATGACCTCTCCCATCCACCGAGTCCTGGAGGCTTGAATCGCCCTGACTCGAAATCGCCATCAAAACATTCTTGGCCTGCGTCCCTTCTTATCGGAATGGGCGTCCCGCCAACGGGGAAATGAGGCGTTCATGACCTGTTACCGTTTTCGGCGTCCCTCCTGACAGGATTGTCGTTCCTGCTCGCCGCCACTGTATCGCAGGTCGATCGGGCCGGATGGACGCCGGTGGAGCAACAAAAATGAGTGCATCCATTATAGACGACCGCGCCAACCGCTCGGAAACGGGTGATCTCTCCAGCCGCCTTGATGCTGTGGTCGAGGAAGCCCAGGAGAAGGCCAAGGCCTTCCAGGCGGAGGCGGAGACGGCGCGTCTGGAAGTCCGAGACCGGTTCCAGAAGTTCCTCCCGATCGCCGAGCGGATCGTCGCGATCGCTCGGGAAAAGCTGGAACAGCTGAGAGAGCGACTCAAGTTCGACGTCATCCCCGCTCAGTTCCAAACCGAGCAGACTTACTCTCGATCGGTCACCCTCGACGTGAAGTCCGAGCTGGCTGGGGTCATCAAGCTCATCTTCAGACTGACTCACGACTCGGACGTGCGGCAGATCAGCCTCGCCTACGACCTCCAGATCGTTCCGGTCTTCTTCCGGTTCAATTCACACTCCGAGTTCGACATGCCGCTCGAGGCGTTCGACGAAGCGGTCGTGGGCCAGTGGCTCGACGACCGCATCATCGAGTTCGCGAATGTCTTACTGGAGTTGCGTTCGACGAAGCAGCACCAGGCGCGGGTGATGGTCTCCGACACCGTGGCCGGCATCACCTTCCCGAAATATTACGCCGCGGCCACGTTCGACCACGACGGGACGACCTATTACTTCATCAGCGAGGAAACGCGTCGCGAGTTCGCGGAACGTCATGGCTTGACCCCATGAGTGACACAGGCGTCCGGCCGGACCCGCCCGGATCCACGACGGCCCCGCTCCAAGCCGGTCGGTTGCGACGACCTTACATCTTGACGATCAACGGCGGTTCATCCCGCCTGAAGTTCGCGGTCTTCACGGCGGCCGACTCGATCGAACGCGTTCTCTCCGGTTGCGTCCAGGGATATTCTCAAGCAGCAACCCGGCTGGGAATGGTATCGCGAAGGCCGCCCCGACGGCGAATCGCCGGAGGTCGTCGCCGCCCGGGTGAATCGGTTCATCTCCCGGATTTGGTCCCTCGACGAGGACGCACCGGCGTTCTCGAGCGGGCACCTCATCCGGATGATCGCGGCCCGATGGCTCAGCCTACCGCCAGGAGCAGGCCGGTACCTCTTCAGTCAGACCACCAGCATGAGCGTCATCGGCTTTGAGCACGAGACGCGGGACGAGCCGATCCTCGTCCCCTGGAACCAGGTCGCTCGACCACGGGAGTGAGTCGAGCCGACCACAGCCTTGGCGTCCCAAACAATGGGGCGTTCCGAAGAGAGGAGCGGCGTCCACATGACGGTTGCCATGCAGATCAGGCAAGGTCTCCCCCTCGGGACCTCCGTGACCATCGGCCGAAGCTCCCCCCTGGGGGCCACCATCGTCGAGGGCGGAGCCAACTTCAGCCTGTTCTCGCGGACCGCGACCGCCGTCGAACTCGTGTTCTTCGACCGGGAGGGCGACACCACCCCGTCCCGTGTGATCCGGTTGGACCCGGCAACGAACCGAACCTACCACTACTGGCACGTGTTCGTGTCCGGCGTGTCACCGGGCCAGCTCTACGGCTATCGGGTCGGCGGGCCTTCAGACCCCGCTCGCGGGCTACGGTTCGATCCGGCAAAGCTCCTTCTCGACCCGTACGCCCGGGGCGTCGTGATCCCGACGACCTACGATCGCGAGGCCGCGAAACGGGAGGGCGAAAACGCCGCGACGGCGATGAAGGGTGTGGTCGTCGACCCGAGCCACTACGACTGGGAGGGGGACCTGCCGCTGAGCCGGCCCTCCGCGCGTACAATCATCTACGAGATGCACGTCCGGGGATTCACCCGCCATCCCAGCTCTGGGGTCGGGGAGCAGACCCGGGGCACGTACGCCGGACTGATCGAGAAGATCCCCTATCTCCGGGAACTCGGGATCACCGCCGTCGAGTTGCTCCCGGTGTTCGCGTTCGACGCCCAGGCCTGCCCCCCGGGGCTAGTCAACTACTGGGGTTACCAGCCGGTTTCCTTCTTCGCCCCGCATCCGGCTTATAGCTCGCGCCGCGATGCCCTTGGCCCGGTGGATGAGTTCCGCGACCTGGTGAAGGCCCTGCATCGGGCGGGCATCGAAGTCATCCTCGACGTGGTTTTCAATCATACCGCCGAGGGGGATCGCATCGGGCCGACGCTCAGCTTCCGGGGGATCGACAACCCAACCTACTACATCCTTGCGGAGGGGGGCTCGCGATACGCCGACTACACCGGCTGCGGCAACACGCTGAACGGGAATCACCCAATCGTCCGCCGCATGATCGTGGACAGCCTGCGCTACTGGGTCGAGGAAATGCATGTGGACGGCTTCCGGTTCGACCTCGCGTCGATCCTGGCCCGCGACTCGGCGGGGCAGCCGCTGCCGAATCCGCCGGTCCTCTGGGATATCGAGTCGGAGCCGGCCCTGGCCGGCACGAAGCTCATCGCCGAGGCCTGGGATGCGGCCGGGCTCTACCAGGTCGGGAGCTTCGTCGGCGACGCCTGGAAGGAGTGGAACGGCCGATTTCGCGACGACGTCCGCGACTTCTTCCGCGGGGAACCGGGAGCGGTGCGGCACCTGGCGGACCGGCTGGTTGGGAGCCCCGAAATTTACGGCCACAAAGGTCGCGAGGCCGAGCAGAGCGTCAATTTCACGACGTGCCACGACGGCTTCACACTCAACGACCTTGTCTCCTATAGCCACAAGCACAACGAGGCAAACGGCGAGGACAACCGGGACGGCGCCGACGACAACCGGAGCTGGAACTGCGGCGTCGAGGGCCCGACCGACGATCCTGCCGTCGAGGCCCTGCGCAACCGCCAGGTCAAGAATTTTCTCACGGTCACGATGTTGTCGCTGGGCGTGCCCATGATCCCTATGGGAGACGAGGTCCGACGCACCCAGCAGGGGAACAACAACGCCTATTGCCTCGACGATGAGACCAACTGGTTCGACTGGACCCTTCTAGCGAAGCACGCCGATGTCCACCGCTTCGTGAGTTTGCTCACCGCAAGGCGATTGTTGCGTGAGGTCGAGCATGAGCGTCGACGCGTGAGCCTGAACACATTCTTGAAAGAGGCCAATAAAGCCTGGCACGGTGTGAAGCAGTACGCGCCGGATTGGGGGGACAGTTCGCACAGTGTTGCCCTGGGCGCGGAGCTCCGCAGCGAGGGGCTGCATTTCCATCTGATCCTGAACGCGTACTGGGAGCCGCTCGAATTCGAGTTGCCGAACCTGGGTGACGGTCTCCCTTGGCGACGATGGATCGACACCGGCCTCGACTCACCGCACGACATCGTGCCGTGGCTGGAAGCATCCGCAATCCCGAGTGGCTCATATCGCGTTACCGCTCGCTCGGTCGCGATGCTCTACTCGCTCGCCAGCACTGGCGAAAATTCGTCATGGCATTAAGACCGTCCGCTCGCGGAAAGAGGCGTTTGCCCCGGGGAACGTAGCGAGGCTGATTCGACAAATAAGCATATCAATGCGTCTCTCAGGTATCCCGCTGGCGAGTCCCGAGGACATCGCCATCCCGATCTGTTGTCGGATCGGGCCCGAAATCCTCGAGATCATTCGCGAGCACCACGGCCGTGGGAAAGCAAACCAGGAGGCTAGATCGTGACCCGACTCACCGCCTCGTCCCGGAACCCTCGAGCCATCGGCCCCGACGGCAACCTCCTCAATGAACTCATCGCCCGATACGGGTGTGGACCCGTACCGTTCAGTGGCACGAACGACGCCCTGTACGAACGACGGCTGGTCTTCGATCACGTCGTCGACCCCGGGGAGGCCGGGCCCCGAGACCAGTTTGAGGCCGTCGCCCTCGCGATCCGCGACGTGCTCTCCCAGCGCTGGGTCCGAACCCAGCGGGAGTACGACCGGGCCAACCCCAAGCAAGTCTACTACCTCTCGATGGAGTTCCTGATCGGCCGGTCGCTGGCGAACAACATCACGAACCTGATGTTGTCGCCCCTGGTCGACGCCGCCGCCCGGGACAAGGGGCTGCGGCTCGCCGAGCTGATCGAGCAAGAGCCGGACGCCGGCCTCGGCAACGGCGGACTCGGTCGACTCGCGGCGTGCTTTATCGAATCGCTGGCCACGCTGGCGATCCCGGCCGTGGGATATGGCCTCCGTTACGATTACGGGATCTTTCGCCAGGAGATCCGCGACGGCTTCCAGGTCGAACACCCCGACCATTGGCTGGCCCATCCCGACCCGTGGGAGGTCGCGCGCCCCAATGAGACGGTGTCCGTTCCGCTCGGCTCTCGGTTCGAGGTTCATGCGGGCCAGATCTCGGTGCATCGCGGACAGACGTCCCAACTGCTCGGTGTTCCCTACGACCGGCCGGTGGTCGGTTACAGCGGGCGGACGATCAACACCCTTCGCTTGTGGCAAGCCTCGACCCCGGACGTCTTCGACTTCGGCGAATTCAGCGGCGGCGACTTCTTCGGCGCGGTGTCGGACCGGACCCTCTCCGAGACGGTCAGCCGCGTCCTGTACCCGGACGACTCGACGCCCCGGGGACGCTCGCTTCGATTCGTCCAGGAGTACTTCCTCGTCGCCTGCTCGCTGGCTGACATCGTTTCCCGGTTCCTCCGCCGCGGCAACGACTGGTCGGCGCTGGCGGACAAGGTCGCCGTCCAGCTCAATGACACCCACCCGGCGATGGCCGTGGCCGAATTGATGCGGATCCTCCTCGAGCAGGCCAAGCTCGGGTGGGACGAGGCGTGGGACCTCACGGTCCGGACCCTGGCGTACACCAACCATACGCTGCTGCCGGAGGCCCTCGAGAAGTGGCCGGTCGAGTTGTTCGAGGCGCTCCTCCCCCGGCAACTGGAGATCATCTACGAGATCAACCGCCGGTTCCTGGACGCGGTCCGGGCAAATTATCCCGGCGACGCGGCGAAAGCCGCCCGGATGAGCCTGATCGAGGAAACACAGGCACGCCAGGTCCGGATGGCGAACCTGGCGATCGTCGGGACCCACAGCACGAACGGGGTCGCGGCGATCCATTCGGAACTCCTCAGGACCACGACCGTGGCCGATTTCGCGGCGATGTTCCCCGAACGGTTCAGCAACAAGACCAATGGCGTCACCCCCCGCCGCTGGCTGCTGCTCGCCAACCCGGACCTGGCGGGGTTGCTGACCGAGGCGGTCGGCGAAGCTTGGGTCACAGACCTCTCGACGCTGAAGCAGGCCGAACCGATGGCCGACGACCCGGCATTCCGCGAGGCGTTTCTGGCCGCCAAGCGAGCGGCCAAGCTGCGGTTCGTCGACTGGATCAAGGCCAGGGAGGGTGTCGCGCTCGACCCCGACTCGATCTTCGATACGCAGATCAAGCGCATCCATGAGTACAAGCGGCAACTGCTCAACGTCCTCCAGATTGTGGTGAGCTACAACCGCATGCGTGCGAACCCAGGTCTGGATCTTCCGCACCGCACGTACCTCTTCGCGGGCAAGGCGGCCCCGGCCTACCGGCTCGCCAAGCTCATCATCAAGCTCATCAACGATGTTGGATCCGTGGTCAATCACGACCCGGAGGTTCGGGGCAGGCTCCGGGTCGAGTACCTGCCGAATTATTCCGTCACCCTCGCCGAGCGGCTGATCCCGGCAAGTGACGTCTCCGAGCAGATCTCGACCGCGGGCTACGAGGCCAGCGGCACGAGCAACATGAAGTTCATGATGAACGGAGCCCTGACCGTCGGCACCCGCGACGGCGCCACGATCGAGATCGCCGAGGAGGCCGGCGAGGAGAACGTCTTCCTGTTCGGCCTTACCGCCGACCAGGTCGCAAGCTCGCGGGGCTGGTATGACCCGCGCTGGCACTACGAGCAGGAGGACGAGACCCGCCAGGCCCTCGATTTGATCTTTTCGGGCCATTTCAACCGCCGTGAGCCTGGGCTCTACGAACCGATTCGGAATGCCCTACTCACGCACGGAGATTACTACATGCACCTGGCCGACCTGGGGTCCTACACGGCGACGCAATCGCAGGTCTCCGACCTCTATGCGGATCGCGACGGGTGGGGACGCAAGGCCATCCTGAACGTCGCCCGGTCCGGGAAGTTCTCGAGCGATCGGACGATCCGCGAGTACGCCTCCGACGTCTGGGGCGCCAAGCCTTGTCCCATCGACTGACCGCCGACGCGACTCGCCGACGAGGAGGCTAAGTCCCTTCCGCCCCGAGCCAACCGAACCGCGGCGGTCAGGCTCCATTGGAGTGTTGGACCCTCTGACCCATTGAGGCTTCCATGAACAAGCAGGATTTCCAATCTGAGCACCTCAAGCAACTCCCGCTCCGTGCGATCGTTGCGTTCTCGGCCCGCTGCGCACGCAGGGTCCAGGCCCTCTCCGAACTCCCCGATGGCCATCCCGGGAGGGAAAGGCTTCGGGAGGACGTCGAGGCCGCCCTCCACATGGCCGAGGGGTTCGCGAGCGGCTCGACCACGCCGTGCTCGGATTCGGTGGGCGAGGCGCTCGACGCAAGCCGTCTTGTGGCGGGCATGCCCCTCCGCGCGGAAAAGGCCGCGGCGGCCGCCTCGGAGGCAGCCCACGCGGCCGCCTCCGCCTGGCACCTGACCGAATCTCGCGAAGCCGAGCAAGGCGAGCCTCGGGAACTCAAGACGACCGAGGCACGGAAATCCCTCGGTGGTCTCGCCCTGGTCACGGCCGACCTCGCCGCGCGCAACGCCTTCGCCGCAGCCGTGGCGGCGTACCAAGCCGTCGGCCTGAACAACGAGGATTTCACGGCCGCGGCCCTGCACGATTACGACGAACTGCTTCGCCTCAAGCTCGGCCGTTACCCGGAGGCGGGAGACCCAATCGATCCCTCTCCCCGCGGCCCACTCGGCCCGCTCTGACGATGTGCGACCGGACTTCCACGTCCGGAGGATTTTAGGACCGACCCGTTTGATTGCTTGACGACGGCCCCCTATTCTATTTCACATTTGGCGAGCTCCCTATCGCTGAAAAGCACCTCCCGGGAAGCCTTTCGGGGGGCAACAACCGGGCTCGGGCGCGTTCGGAACACGGCGAGACGGATCCAAACGTCGGGCGGTGCCGCCCGCCTCGACCTTCTCCTTGGAGGAAGAATCATGACTTGGCGAAGGCTGAGTAAGTCGAGGGGGCTCGGAGGGCTCGCTCTGGGGATCGCCCTTGCATCGGTCGCGATACCGGGGTGCTCCCCCAAAGTCGAGGCGGCACGAACGCCACCGCCCCCGGTGGTCTCCGTCGTCGAAGCCCGCCGGATGACCGTCCCGATCATGGCCGAGCCGATCGGGACGACGCGGGCCCTGCAAGAGGTCTCCGTCCGGGCCCGGGTACGCGGGTTCCTCAAGGAGATCCAATTCGAGGAAGGGGGCGACGTCAAGGCCGGTCAGCTCCTGTTCGTCATTGATGAGGAGCCCTTCAAGGCCAGGCTGGAGGAGGCCCAGGCCAAGCTGGAAGCGGCCGAGTCCAGCCTCAAGAAGGCGCGAGATTCCAAGGCGCGGGAGGTCGCAACGGCACAACTCGCACTCGACCAGGCATCACTCGAACTCGCCGAGGTCGAGGAGCGGCGCGAGCAGTTGCTGCTGAAGCGGAACGCCACCGCGGTCGAGGACGTCCAGCGAAAGCAGGCGCTTCGCAAGAGGAGCGCGGCCCAGGTCGAAGCCGATCGGGCCAGCCTGGAGCAGGCCAAAGCCGACCATGAGACGAACATCCTGTCCGCCCAGGCCGAAGTCGCCGGGGAAAAGGCCAGGGTCCACGATTCCGAGATCGAATTGAGCTATTGCCGGATGTCCTCGCCGATTGACGGCCGGATCGGCCTGGCCCAGGTCAAGCTCGGCAACCTCGTCGGCCCCGCGTCGAGCGGAGGCGGCGGCGATTACACCGAGCTGGCGGTGGTCCGGCAACTCGACCCGATGGGCGTCGACATCCCGGTCGCCTCCCGCTACCTCGACCGGGTGATGCGGCTGATCAACCAGGGGCTCGACGTCGAGGTCTTCCGGCCCGGTCTCGAGGGAGAAGAGGCCCGCCGGTTCCCCGGCAAGGCGACGGTCGTCGATAACGCGATCAATCCCACGACTTCCACCTTCTTGATCCAGGCGGAGGTCGCCAACGCGGCGAAGACAATCCTGCCCGGAGAGTATGTGAAAGCCCACGCCAAGGTCGGCGAGGCCCGAGATGCGATCGTCGTCCCCGAGCAGGCCGTGGTTGAGACCCAGGCGGGCCCGACGGTTTACACGGTCGACGAACAGGGCAAGGTGAAGGTTGTTCCCGTCCGCGCGACCTTCGTCCACGAGGGGCTCCGCGTCATCGAGTCAGGCCTGCAACCCGGTCAGCCGGTGGTCGTCGAGGGGCTGACATTGGTCCGCAGCGGGATGAACGTCAAGACCGTACCAGCTTCTCCCACGACCGAAACCGGCCCCAAAGCCGCGCCGGCGTCGCCAGTCGTGGAGAAGACTGCCGGAGCGGGCGGTCAAGCGGGACCGCGCGAAGACCGCCCGTCCGACGAGGCGAAGTCGAAGCCTTGATCCATGAGCCGACCGGGCCGGGCCGCGCCCCGACTCGGCATCCTCCATCGACCCGAACCGGGAATCCAAGAGCGAGTCTCACCATGGTCAACTTCTTCATCGGCCGCCCCATCTTCGCCTCGGTCCTGGCCCTGCTGATGCTGCTCGTCGGCGGCATCTGCATCTTTATCCTACCGATCTCGCTCTACCCCGACGTCGTCCCGCCGCAGGTCCAGGTGACGACCACCTATACTGGGGCCGACGCCCAGACCGTCGCCGACACCGTCACGACCTCGATCGAGCAGCAGATCAACGGCGTCAAGGGCCAGATCTACTTCAGCTCGGACAGCACCTCCAACGGTCTCGCCAACATCATCGCCACCTTCGACGTCGGCTACGACCAGGACATCGCCGCCGTCGACATCCAGAACAAGGTAGCCACGGCCCAGACGAGCCTCCCCCCCGAGGTCAAGCAGTACGGGGTCACGATCAAGAAGACCTCGACCAGCATGGTCTGCGTCGTCAACCTCGTCTCGCCCGACAGCCGGTACGACGCGACTTTCCTTGACAACTACGCGCAGATCAACGTCGTCGACGCGCTCAAGCGGATCCCGGGCGTCAGCGACGTGAACCCCTTCGGTCGCAAGTACGCGATGAGGATCTGGCTCGATCCGGACCGCATGGCCAACCAGCGGATCTCACCCGCCGAGGTCATCCAGGCGATCCAGCAGGAGAACAAGCAGGCGGCCTCCGGCAAGATCGGCGCCTCGCCGGCCATGCCGGGCCAGCGGTTCGAGTACCCGATCACGTCCAAGGGGCGGCTGTCGAAGGTCGATGAGTTCGAGAAGATCGTCGTCCGCCGCAACGACGACGGCTCGATCATCTACCTCTCTGACATCGCCCGCGTCCAACTCGACTCGGAGAACTACGAGACGGCCGGCTGGCTCAACGGCAAGCCCGCCGGCACGGTCCCGATCTACCAGCTCGCCGACGCCAATGCCCTGGAGATCGTCAAACAGGTGCGGCAGGAGATGGACCGCGTGGCCCGGAACTTCCCGGAGGGCCTGGAATACCGGATCGCCTACGACACGACCCTCTACGTCCGCGAGAACATCACCGAGGTCTGGCACACGCTCCTGGAGGCGTTCCTGCTGGTGCTCATCGTCGTATTCGTGTTCTTGCAGGGCTTCCGCGCCACGGCCATCCCCATGATCGCGATCCCCGTTTCGCTCGTCGCCACGTTCGCGATGATGGCCGCGTTCGGGTTCTCGATCAACACCCTGACGATGTGCGGCCTGGTCCTGGCGATCGGCCTGGTCGTCGACGACGCGATCATCGTCGTCGAGAACATCGAGAAATTCCTCGAGCGGGGGATGGCACCGCTCGAGGCGACTCGAGCGGCGATGGCCGAGATCACGGCGCCGATCGTCACGATCGGCCTGGTCCTGGCGGCCGTGTTCGTGCCGGTGGCGTTCATCCCTGGCCTCACGGGCCGGCTCTACAACCAGTTCGCCATGACAATCGTCTTCTCGTTCCTCTTCTCGGCGTTCAATTCCCTGACCTTCACCCCGGCGATCGCCCGGTTGGTCCTGCGGCCCAAGCACGGCGAGACGAAGTTCCCACCGTTCCGTTGGTTCAACCGCGGCCTGAAGTGGGTGGAGGATTCCTACGACTCGTTCCTCGACTTCGGGGCCCGTCACTGGTGGGCGATCGTCCTACCCTCGCTCGGCCTCCTGGCCCTGACCGGCTGGATGATCTACGAGCGTCCCAAGGCGTTCATCCCGACCGAGGACCAGGGCTACCTGATCGTCGTCGTGCAGACGCCCGATGGCACCACCCGGGAACCCACCAGCCGAGCCGCCCAACGCGCCAGCCAGATCGCCGGAGAACTCCACGGCGTCCGGGACGTGCTGATCCTCGACGGCTACAACGCCATCAACGCGATCAACCAGACCAACACCGCCACGGCGTTCGTCATCCTCGAGGAATGGCACCATCGGACCGCTCCGGAGTTGCGGGCCGTCGCCCTGGCGAGAGAACTCCAACGAAAGATGTCAGAGCAGATCCGCGAGGCGAGCGTGGTGATCCTCCAGCCCCCGCCGATCCAGGGCCTGAGCTCCACCGGCGGCTTCGACTTCATGATCGAGGACCGCGAAGGCAAGGGGGTCGAGGCGCTGGCGACCGTCGCCGATCGGTTCCTGGACACGGCCCGGGCCCGCCCCGAGCTCGCCGGAATCTTCACGACCTTCTCGGCGAAGGTGCCGCAACTCCGGTTCGACGTCGATCGGATCAAGGCCCGTCGCCTCGACGTCTCCGTCTCCGATATCTTCAGCGTCCTCCAGACCAACCTGGGGTCCTACTACGTCAACGATTTCAACCTCTTCGGCAAGACCTGGAAGGTCATGGTCCAGGCCGAGAGCCGCGATCGCCAACGGCCCGAGGACGTCACCCGCCTGTACGTCCTCAACCGCAAGGGAGACAAGGTGCCGCTTAGCGCCCTGGGCGAGGTCAAGTACGCACTCGGACCGATCGATACGCCGCACTACAACATGTACAACGCCGCACGGATCACCGGTCAGCCCGCCGCGGGGTTCAGCTCGGGCCAGGCGATCACCGCGATGCATGAGGTGGCCGCCGAGGTCTTGCCCGAAGGCTTCGGCTACGAGTGGACCGGCACGACGTACCAGGAACAGAAGACCGGAAACCTGGCGATCTACATCTTCGCCCTGTCGATCGTCTGCGTCTTCCTCTTCATGGCAGCCCTCTACGAGAGCTGGATTCGGCCGCTGGTCATTATCCTGACGGTCCCCCTGGCGACCTTCGGGGCGATGATCGGGCTCTGGCTCTACGACATGCCGCTCGACGTCTTCGGCCAGATCGGCCTCGTGATGCTGATCGGCCTTGAGACCAAGAACGCGATCTTGATCGTCGAGTTCGGCGTCGAGCTGATGGAGAAGCACGGGCTGAGCATCATCGACTCGGCCAAGGAGGCGTCTCGCCAACGGCTCCGGCCGATCCTGATGACCTCGTTCGCGTTCGTCTTCGGCGTCCTGCCGATGGCCCGGGCCACCGGCGCGGGGGCTTACAGCCGCAACTCGCTGGGCGTGGCGATCGCCTTCGGCATCGCGATCAGCACAGTCCTCGGACGATTCGTCATCCCGATCTATTACGTCCTGGGCGAGCGACTGCGTGGTTCCCGGAGTCACGCGGACCAGTCGACACCGCCCACGCCACCCGATGGGAATGGACACACCCCCAGAACGATCCCCGCCGAATCCGTCGCCACCGTGGTGGAGGAAGGCTAAGTTTGCATGGGATTTGACGCAAACAATTTCGTGTCGAGTTATAAGAGCATCCCTTTGAGTCAATAGACCGACTCGTTCGTCGCCTGTTCTCCGATGACAGCCATTTCATCGGCGCGGGTGAACTCCGAGAGGTCAATCGGTTGGACGGGGACGCCACGAGTTCGGGCGCGTCCGACCTGACTCCCTCCGACGTTGGCGACCTAATCCGCGGGCTGGACATCACTAATTTCGATCAAGGCGGCACGGCGACCGCGGACGCCGTGCTTGGTTCGACGGCCCGTTTCCATGTGAGCCGGTGGCGCCATCGTGCCTGATGAGGGAGCGATGGACGGTTCGGTAATAAACTGGCTCACGGTGGTAGTCCGGATCGCCTCCAACCGCAGCACTCGACGATCGCCACGGACGCAACTTCAGTCTCTGACTTCCTCGAACTCCACATGACTCCCATCCAGACGCGATGTACGATGAGTTGTAGCTCGACGCCGCACACAGACGGCCGATCCACCTCAAGCACGAGACGACCCATGCTCCGAAAAGCCCATGCCGGTAAACTGCGTGAAGGCCAGTCTTGAAGCCGGCTCTCTCTGGTGCATCATCCCGCTCTCGCAATGCGCTGCGTCAACCCGACGAGAAAGCGTTTATGGGCGCCATACTGGGAATCATCACGGGAGCATCGCTGCTGACATGTGGCCTGGTTGCCGTTTGGATGGTCGGCGCGATTTACTTCAACGTGTGTGGCGGAGCCAGGTGGGGCCGTTGGGTCGCGCTGGCCTGGGCCATTGGCGTGATCGCGATGTTCGTGGTCTGGCGGCCGCTCTGGCAGCCGATTGTTGCCTTGCTCGGGGTGGAGTCGCTTTTCCTCGCCTGGTGGTACCGGCAGAAACCGAGCACCGACCGCGACTGGGACCCTAGCGCGGCCGTGCTGCCGCGGGCTATCATCTCCGGAGATGCGGTAACGATCGAAAACGTCCGCAATCTTGAATACCGTTCGCTGGACGATTTCACTCCAAATTATGAAGCCCGCACATGTCATCTTTCGAACATGCAGGGATTGGACATCATTTTCTTCAAGTGGGGAAAGGGGTTAATGGGCCATCCTGCCCTGGTCTTCGACTTGGGACCTGATGGCCGCATCTGCATGTCGATCGAGGCAAGAATCACGAAGGGGCAGAAATACTCGATCGTTCGCGGTCTGTATCGACAGCAGGAACTGATCTTCGTCGCCGCGGACGAGCGCGACGTCATTCTACGGCGCACGAAATATAGCCAAGGTCAATGGGCGTACCTCTACCGCATCAACTCGAGCGTTGAGGAACTCACAAAACTGTTTCTCGACTACGTGAATACAATCAACCAATTGTACGAGAGCCCTCGTTGGTACCACGTGGTATTCGCGAATTGCACCACGTCCTTCTACAAGCTTCCCAGCAGAAAGGCCCGCTGGGACTGGCGCGTCATTGCCAACGCCCGCTTGGATCGGGCCCTCTATCAGGACGGTCGCTTGGACCGGACTCTACCCTTCGAGGAACTCCGCCGGCTCGCCTACCTTAACGACACTGCGAACGCAGCCCCCCAGGCGGGATTTGGGGATCATATCCGCCGCGAACTCGAAAGGCGCCGCCATGAACGATGAGGTCATCGCGTTACTGAAGGTTCACGAGTACTTTCAGGGTGCGTCCGAAGAGACCCTCGAGGAAGTCGTGCGGCTCGGACGGATCGCGCATTATCCAGCGGGGAGCGTCGTCCACGAGGCGGACGTCGTGCTCACCACGGTGGGCTTCGTGCTGCGCGGGCGGCTCAAGGCCGTCCGGGTCAGCACCAGCGGAACGGAGTCGCTGTTTCGCATGATTGAGCGAGGCGAACAGTTCGGTCTCATGGTCGGCGCATTAAACGAACCTGTGCCGATCCGCGTCGTCGCGCTCGAGCCCACGACGATCCTCAGGTTGGACTACGAAGAAGCGCTCGAACTGACATTCGCCAGGCCGGAACTGCGCCGTTTGTGGCTAAAGACCTACGCAGGAAGCCTGCGAAAAATCTTCCTCGGCTCCGCTCCCAAGCGGTCGACGACAATGCTGGCGCTAATTCACCATTCTCCCGCGACGCGCCCGGCGGCCGAACGACTCATCAAGCGTCTGGGCGATGTCGGTGAGCAACTCGGTGTCTTGAGCGATTCGGACCGGCGGTCGGATTCGCCAAATGTGCGGTTTCGGTCGCTCCGAGAGGACGGCCGAGATCTCACAGCCCAGGAAATTCGGGAGCAGGTCACTGGCTGGCAGGACACCAATCGAATCGTTTTCGACGTCCATACCTACCTGACGCCGGAACGGGCGGCGCAGCTAATGGAACTCGTCGACCGCGCCGTCTATTTCATCCCTGCAGAAGCGGCAGATGCCGCAATCCGCCGCCTGCAGGCGATTGACGTGACGGCCCGGGGCTGGCGTGACAAGATCTCTATCGCCTGGTTGCTTGGGGGCGACAGTTCCGTGGTCTCCGCCGTTCCGAACCTCCCCGAGCTTGCCTCCCGCGATTTCAAAATCTACGAAACGCCGCCAAAATTGCCCTCGGGCCGGTCGCTGGCGAACGGGCTGGAGCGACTGGTACACGACCTCCGCGGCGTGCGCGTGGGCGTGGCTCTCGGCGGCGGGGCCGCCCGAGGCTTGTCGCACCTCGGCGTGCTCAAGGCCCTCGAGCGCAGCGGCGTCGTCGTCGACATGATCGCCGGCACCAGCGCCGGCGCCATGACCGGCATCCTGTACTCCGCCGGCCTGGATCCCGACTACAACGCCGATGCGTTCGCCACCGACCTTCGCCCCTCCTGGATTTTTCGCCACCTGCCGCAAGGCAGCTACTGGCACCTCCTGTACAAGTATCGCCGCGGAACATTCGACTCGATGCTGCGCAAGTACCTGCATGACTGGAAGCTCGAGCAACTGGCCGTCCCTTGTCTTTCCGTCACCGTCGACCTGGTGAGCGGCAACTCGGTCGTGCGCGAACGCGGCGATGCCGTTCATGCGATCCTCGAGAGCATCAACTTGCCCGTGCTCTCCGCGCCGATCGTCCGCAACGGCCAGGCACTGATCGACGGCGGGCTGGTCAACAACATCCCAGCGAATGTACTCGTATCGATGGGTTGTAATTTCGTAATCGCCGTCAGCGTGACGGCAAAGCTCGAGTCGAGCTTCTGCAACATCAAACCTGAGAAACCAACTCTGTCCAGGAAAAACCCGGGCATCGTACCAACAATCCTGCGCAGCCTGCTCGTTCAGAATTACAACCTGAACGCTTTCGGCGTTCAACCGGCGGATGTGGTGATCGAGCCGGACGTGACGGGCATCGACGCCTCGGAGTTCATGAGGGCAAAGGAACTCGCCGTGATCGGCGAGGCAGCCGCGCTCGAACAAGTCCCGAAGATCCATCGGCTATTGAATCGGCTCGATCCTCAACTATTCAGGCCAACCTCTGACGCACATGAGTCCGCGCCGGCGTGACCGGCAGTGCCCGGCCGAACATCAGTGCCGGAAGTAACGAACTCCAAACGACCTAGGCCACCGGCGTCACGGTGCCTGGACAGGTCGCCCGGCGGGACCGCGATGTGGACTCGATCCATCCTTTCAGCGGGCAGAGATCATGGCAACCGGATTTGAACTGCGCAACTCATTCACTGAAAGATCAAGGGGTGATCCTGCACGTCTGGGGCGAGCCATTCCGCCGTCGGTCGGGACCCCGACTGGACCCAGATCCAACTGTCATATCGCGAAGGGCAATTCGGACGATTTCCGGCAATCGTAAGGCGCCTATTTTCTCAAGTCTTTCTCGCGGAAAAACCAAGAATTCCATAGAGATTTTTATTGCATATTATTGGATGCATGAAATCGGTAACGGAGTACGATGGTCGCGTGGTGAAGGTCCAGGCGGCCCACAGGGCAATCCGGTCAGGATGTGCTCCAGCGATTGTTGCGGTGACATATCAAGAGTCATACCAGTTGGCGGGAGTAGCGATCGGACGCCGTTCCGATTCGGGGTGAAGGCCCCGGCCTCCTGCGGGGGACCACGACTGCCCGTGTCGGTTGTCGATGACGTCTGAGTGCTCGGACGCCCCGGAGGGCGACACCCAGGTGAGCTTGGTGCAGTACCGGACTCGTCAGCCCCCGGGAAACATGCGATGCAGGAGAAAGAACAATGACCAAGTTCAAGGTTCTGGGAGTGGCTGCGCTGGCTCTCCTGACGCTGGCCCGCGACGCCACGGCCCAACGTGGGGGTGGTGCGGTCCGTACCGGCGCGCGCGGAGCGGTGGTCGGCGGACTCGTGGGTGGGGAGTCCGGAGCGGCAACCGGTGCCAAGATTGGTGTCGTGACGGGCGCGGCCCGATCCGTTGGCCAGGAGGCCCAGGCACGCGCCCAATACCAGGCCACTGCGGCATACCAGAGCGCCCCCCGCTCGGATTTCAATCAAGCACCCCCGGCGGTTCTGGGCACGGCCCCGCCGGCGGCAACGGCACCCCCGACGGCAACGGTCCCGCCGGCGGCAACCGCTCCCAGGGGAGAGGCTGTCGTTCAGAAGAATGGAAAGCCCGTCGTCGCGGTCACGCTCCCTTCCGATTGGAAGCAGGTCACGGGAACCAACTATATCTCCGGCGTTAGTGCGGACGGACAGGCTTATGCGATGATCGCCACCCTGGACGGGGTCGCGGACAAACCAGCAGGGATCAACAAGGTCAAGCAAGGGCTCCTTCGATACCTTCAAGACATCAAGTACGACGAACAGACCGAGACGAAACGGGGTGCCCTCGTGGTCACCGGCACAGCAAAAGGGAAGAAGGCTGGCGTCGATGTGGTGTTCGCGGTCGGGGTCATGGATGCCGGCTCAGGGCAAATCGTCGGGGCCGCATTCATCATCGATTCCCGGATCGAAGATTACTACAAAGAAACGATCCGCCAGATCTGCCAAACGGTTCGCATCGGGGACGATTTCGCAGCGAAGAAGTAGTCGGAGGGTGGGCACCACCCACTGCGCCCGTTCGGCCCGAGGCACCCGGGCAGCAGGGAACGGGGCAGGCGTCAGAGCCTATGCGCCCGCAACTCGCCACGCTCTGCAGCGTCATGACGGGCGGCGTGCGATAGGTTGCGACTCGGCTCACCAGGCCTTCATGAACCAGAAGATCATGCCGAGGTCGGCGACGCGATCATGGGTCACCGGCGTGGGCAAGCCGGCCAGGAAATACCAGTCGTTGCCCACGTGAGTGCGCAGCCCGGGGGTCAGCGTCACGCTCGTCCGGTCACCGTCGGCAAGGGGGGTGTTCGCCACCACCGAGAGGTAGTAGGTGAAGTCGCCGAACCAGGGCACATCATGCTCGGTCAAGGTCTGACCGATGGCGAGCTGGCTGATCAGGTTATCCCCGCTACCATCCATCGGGACCGCGAGACCGAGCCCGCCCCGGAGCACCCAGCCGCCGGCGAAGTTGTTCCAGAAACCGACGGACGGGGTCAGAACGGTCGTTTTTCCCGCGAGGGGCCGGGTGCCGGTCGGGGTCAATATCGCCAGTTCACCCGTGAGCGAGAAGTCTTTTGTCTCGTGCAGTAACACGCGGGGAGTGAACGAGAGATCGCCGAACCCCGTGTGGCTCTGGGGCGTCGCCGCCCCCGGCCGGTTCGGGGCGATGACGGGCAAGCCGGTGACGGCGTTGTTGCGGAGCACGAACGGGACGTTGATGATCAGGTCCAGACGACGGCTCAACGGAGCGAAGATCGTGTAGGCGCCGAGGTAGCCGTCGCCTTTCGAGCCTCGGTTGAACCCCTGAGCGAACGTGAAGAACGAGAGTCGGTAAAGGTTGCCGTCCGCGGCGTTGATCCAGCCCTGCCGGGGCGCGCCGCCGGAACCGTTGGGCGACGGTACCCAGGCCTCGTTCCAACCCTCGCTGAAAAGCGTCGAGAGCGGCAAGGGCCGCCAGGTGTTCGGGTCAGGCTTGCCGAAGATCGACTCGGTCATCGTGTCGAAGAGGCCCATCTCGACCCGGGATGCTGCCGGTGCCACACCGGGGTAGTACGAGGGTCGGGGGACGGCCGTCGGATCGGACAGCGCCACCGGTGACGCTTCGGTCTCGCCGATATCTGCGAACCGCTGCGCGGGCGTCGCGAAAGGCTTGGACGAGTATTGCGCCCGCGCGGGATTTGTGAAGGTCACGAGAGAGAAGGCGAACGCGGCCGCGAACGCGGCGCCTTGCAGACGGAGCGCCTGGCTTCCTGCCATTGCTGAACTCCTGAAGTATAGGCAACGATCATCCCGGTCCTTCGAAAAGGCGGGATGATCGCAAGCCGGCCCTGCCCCGACGTCTTTCACGGCGGTATTGGTGCGATCCGATGAACGCTTTATTCATCGACGAGAACCAGTTCCGACTTCGACCAAATTCGCTTAAGGCGGTGGAATCATGATCCATTTCTGGGTTTAGGACGGCCAGCGCTCGATGTTGTCGCCGGGTTGTATCAACGTCCCCCTGCCGCTACCCAGAGATTCTGGTGGAGGTAAAGCAACGATTTCTGACAAACCGAACAACCGAGTTTCCTCACGGTCTAACGGCCGTGAGGCATTGCACACCCATTCCAATATCACGTTTCCTGCGTAACCAACACTTAATGTCATCGTCTCGACTGGAACGGATGGCCGGGCCGTCACCTGAGTGATGCCCGGCCGCATCAGTCGACATGCGAAACGGCTCACCGGTCGCGGCGGCCGTCAGCGAGCCGCCGCCGACACCGTCCCGCGTTTACCCGTAGGTCCAGACCGCGTGCCCCCGCACGGTGAACGGAGAACCTATGGACGGTCAGCGTCCCCGACCCAAGCCGCCGACGCCCAGGCCGGGCCGCACCCCCAATCCGGACGCCGGCCCGCCGATACCGCCCCCGCCCATACCCGGTGCGCCAAAGCCCAGACCGGGCTGTACGCCCAGCCCGGACGCCGGCCCGCCGATACCACCCAAGCCGTAGCCGGGCCGGTCGTACCCGTACGCGCCGGGATATCCGGCCGTGCCGCCGGCATACCCGGCGGGATAGCCGGCCGTGCCGCCGGCATACCCGACGTCGTAGTAACCCCCGCCAGCCATGCCGTAGCCGCCCCCGGCACCGTAGTAGCCCGTCGTACCCACGTAGCCCGACCCCGCATAGCCGTACGTGGCGGTCGCGTTGGCCCTACGCCAGTGGCACGCCTCCGACGTCGTCGCCCACGAGACGACCAGCATCAAGGCGACCAGCAGACTCAACTTCAAGTTGCGTGTCATGGTCAGTTCTCCCTTGGGACTCGGTGCGTTCACGATGAATCGGCACGTTCGCGGTGCAGCGCGACGTCGCGTCTGCCCCTCGCGCGTCTAGTCGACGCGCCCCACTTTTGGTATGTAGGCAATCTCACCAGACAAAAAATCCACAACCTTTACAAGTCGTAAACCCATCAGATTTCACGATTCTTGTGATTCGTTGCCAGCATCGAGAGTCTCGGGGGGGGGAACGGTCCCCTGGGGCTCGGCGGCTTAAGCCAGGCTACGGTTCCGCCCACCACCCTTTCATGAAGCGGAGAATCAAGATAGGGCCCGAAGGGGGATGCCGATGACAAGGGCCCGGATCACGGCTAGCTTCGTGGGGCCCCCAGTCGGGAGGGCGCCGACATCACCGCGTCAAACTCGCCGTACCGCGGCCGAGCCCGGGGCGACCCGTCGGCCCAGGCTCGGCCGGGTGGGGTGGGCGCGGCGTCCTCCCCACCACTAATTAAGTGGGCCCCGGGCTGGTTTACGCACTCCGCCCGCCGATGGCGGCTGGGGACGCGACAAGGCTAATATCATCAGTGGTTACCTCCATGGAGGCACGTCAGAGCTAGAGAGCCGCTCGCCGTAACAGCATAATCATTGTTCATTACCGATTTTATTTGAGATGATCCATGTTACCGTCCTTCTTTCGGGGACGATCATTTCCGCTGAAGCCGCCCCGGCTCTCTAAGTACTCGCTATCCAGCTACGATCATTGGGTGAGCTTCCCCGACCGACTTGTCACTCCTTGCAACCAAGCGCGTTCCGGCGATTGCCCACTTGCCGCCGAAGATGATCACCCGGCATGAGGAAGGCGATTGCAAACAGGGTGCCGGCTTTCGCATCGTTTTTCCGCTCAATGAGCAGTCGCTTCTCATGCGGCGTCAGTTTACGAAGGATATCTTCAACGCAACTTCGCCATGTTCCGCCAAAAATGCTCTAGGCTCTCCGTACCTCCGAATAAGGTGGTGAAGATTGTCGAGTCGGCGAGCAGGATATCGCCGCCGCGTGTACCTGTCGGCGGCATCCAGATGAACGAATTAAACTCTCGATTCCCCGCAGCGGTGAATGGATGCGGCCGGGATAGGTCGATGGGCTGCCTGGCCAGAACATGAATGGACTTCGGATCCTCGGTGGTCAGCGCATAGTGCGGCAGATGCAAATGGAAGTTGAACGTGGCCACTCCATTCAGCAAACCCAGCGTGTCGAGATCCTGGTTGATGCTAAGAGGCGCAATCTGATCGGTTCCCTGCACGACGGCAGGCCGGAGCCCGAACTGATTGAGTACGGGCACTTCGAGTCCTTTCATCAGCGACCGCGTGTACTGGCCGAAGCGCTGCTGGCGCGGCACGAGCTCGTCGCCGTGATGCTTGTACTCCATCTGGCGCTGCTGCATGTCGCTGGTAAAGCCGACATCGTGATGTGGTGCCAGGAGCAGGCACGTGCCTTCCCGATCGAGCCACTCTCGGATGGCGTCGATTTCCCCCTGCTCGGCTTCCTGCTCGGAGACGAGGTGGTCGAGGCCGAAAACCATCAACGTATCCGTGTCCGCAAGCACTCTTTCATCGATCGGGAGCTTGTACCCTGCCTGGTCGATGCGTTGGTAAACAGCCACGGGATGATCGGTCGTCTCCCCCACGATCTGCTGGAACGCGAGAGTGGAGCGGTGGAATAACTCCAGGGTACCAGCGATCCCCTGAAGGAAGTTCATCTTATCCCACTCGGCCCCCTCGAAGCTCGGCCAGGCGACCCGGCGAACCTCGGTCATGGTCGAGAATCGATTGTCCAGGTCGGTCGGATCCCGGTTTGCTTCCCACGGATAGCTCCAGGTCCAGTAGATGCTGAAACGTCGTCGACCTGGCGTGTACGGCCGCGGCACGTGGTTCTGGTTATAAGTTCGACCGGTTTGGTTCGTCGCTCCCATTCCCAAGTCCTTCCACAGCTCAAGTTTTCAGTGCGGATTCGGGCGGACATCGGACAGCGCCGCGAGGTCTCGAAGCGCGTTGAGGCCAGGCAGGAAGAAATAAGCCCCGCCTCGGACGTTGGTAAAGGCCGGTAGCCCGGTGATTTTCTTCCGGATCGGTCGCTTGGGGATCTTGAATTCCAGCGTGCCGTCCTGGTTGCCGATGATCGGATCGCGTTCATTGGCGAGTTCGTGGAAGTTCTTGTCATTGGCCCACACGTTTTGCGCAAACTCGAACTGGCGGATCAGGCTCCCGCAGATCACGAAGGCCGCGATCCCCCGCTCCTGGCCATCCTCCGGTGCATCTTCCGGCAGATGCGGCCCATAGGTGGCGCCGCGTCGAATCAGACGCCGCCGGTTCATGTTTGCGGCCGTGTCGCGCGGGTTCATGCGGCGTATGTGCGCCCCCAGCGGCACGGCGTACCCGTGAGGGTCCGATTCCTTGAAGTTGAAGTCGTTGTTCCGCTGCGGATCAGCCCCGAGGGCAGGATCGTCCTTGTCCGGCGCCAACACGAGCGGGGCGCCGCTTCGCCAGCGGCCCATGAGCTTGGCGGCGACCAGTTCCTGTTCCTCCGGGGTCTGGGCGTTCCGGCGTAGGAAATCTCGAAACGCTCCCACGTGCTCTTGCAGGCGGCGGTAGGCCATGTAGCTGCCGTTACGGCGAAGGGTTTCCGGCTGAGGTTGGCTGGCTACGTTCCCGTCCTCGTCGGCATAGCCGAGAATGAATTCGCCCGCCTTCAGTGGCCCGCCCGAGCCGGGCATCGGTTCCTCGCCCGACCCCTCGATGACCGGTTGCGAGAGCCGGTCACGGTAACCGAAGTGGTCGTGCGCGTAGTCAAACGGCGGGGTGGCTTCGAGGTCGAGCGACGAGAGCACTTCCACCGCCTCACATCGCGCGATGAGTGCTTGGTGCTCTGACTGGCAACGCTCGCGTTCCGTGCGATCGCGGGCGAAGAGGATGACGATGGCGTGGAGGTCCGGGCTGGCCAGACGTCCCACCCAATTATCGGGGTGATTCGCGCCCGTGTCGCCGAGGATCTCTGCCCGGGCAACCATGCCCTGCTTGAACTCGTCGGGGAACGAGTCCAGCGATGCCGCATCCAACCCCAGCCCCCGCAAACCGTTCCAGGTGAAGGCCACGGTCACCCAACGCTTGTCCTCCTCGACCGAGGAGCGAGCTTCGGCGGTCGACTGCACCGTCGGCAGGATTCCGGCGAGCCACTTCCTCCCAGCAGAGGGGTTGTGAAAAGACAGAAACTCATAACGTGCCGCGAGCGCCGGCGCACGGGTGAGCAGGATGTGCTGAATGTCGTCAAACTCCAGCATGGTGCATCGTCCTGGTGGATTACTGCATCTGGTCGAGCATCGTGGAGAACGCCGCCTTGAGCTTGAGCGCCTTCTTGATCTCGTCGGCGCTCACGTAGGGATACTCCGCGTATTCGAGGAAGCTCGGGCATTGGTGCTCTCGGACGAATTTGACGAAAGCCGCAGGGTTCGACTTCCAATCTTCGGGGAACCCTTCGAGGTTCTCGAAGATCGTGTTGATGCCGTATATCGAGAAGAGGGCCACGGCATCCTCGGTGTACTTATCGAAGTCGGTGTCGAAGATGCCCTGATACATGAAGTATGTCTCCGTACCGATGTCGAAGAGCACCCAGCGCAGGTAGTGCAGCTTGAGCACCTCGAGGGCGTCGGGCAGACCCGCGATGGTCTCCTCGATCTTCTTTCCATAATCGCGAATGGTCTGCTCCGTGCCGGGCTTGATCTTCGCGATGATCGTGAAGCCATAGCACGCGGGAGTCTTGGGGAAGATCGGGCCGTATCGTCCCTGTTCCTCCTCGAAGAAGCCGTCCTTCGGGATTGCCTTGGCGGCGGGCTTCGCCCAGTCGTGCTGCATGTCAGCCTTCCTGCCTTTCTTATCGCGGGACTTCGCCCAGTGTTGCTTGATTTCTGGGTCGTCCATCGGCACAGCTCACGGCCGATTGTCGTCGTGCGAGGCGGGTGACAAGGCCACGAACGATTACAAACGGGAGGAGAGCCAGAATCGTTGCCTCGAGAAGAAACCAAAATACACAAATATGTATTGATATTGACGATCACACCCAGAACGAGCGTGACGATGAAGACGTTCCCCACATCGTTCCACGCCGGTCGCAACAACTCGTGCCGGCGGCCTGGATTCGAGAAAAATGGCCCACAAGATGGATGGCTGGCCTTCCCGTGCACCCAGATGGGCCTTGACTTCGCAATCGGCGACCTTGCTCGGGTCTCCTGAACTCGTATTGGAGTCGGGCCGAATGCCCCTGTCCAGCCAACTCGCCCGGTGCAACGTTACTGACAGTAGAACGCGGCCTTAACGGATCCGTAAAATCAATAAAGTCCATGCCTGTAAATCAATAAGATACGAAAATTTTTCGATTTCTGCCAGGCCCTCCTCGTATCCATTTTTCCCCTGTCGCTCGCCGGTTGGTGCGCTGATTTCGCGGTCACACGGCATTCTGCCTCGGATCTGGCATCGGTCGCTCCGGTATCGTACGATTGCGCTGCTACGCACTGAGCTCGCCATCGCGGCGAGCGGCTGCCAGGGCGGCCAAGGCCAGCACCCCTCGGGGGGGGACCAACTCGTCTCTTGGTGTTTTCAACGGGCCGACACCGCCCAGTTGTTGGACTGCTCCACTCGGGTGATCGCGTTCTAGAACCAAGCGAGGTGGAGATTCTCGTCGACGCGGACCTGACCCCGGTTGGTGACCCATTCCGTCGCGTCGGGGAGGTCCTCCATGGAGGCCGCCCGTGATTCGAAAAGACATCATCGACCTGTTTCGCGTGCCTGCCGGCTCGACCGTCCGGCTCAAGGATCACAACCCCGGATGGGCCCAGAGCGAGGAGATGGAGGAGCTCGGCAAAGAGGCCCTGAAGGAGCGGGCCCGGCAGACCCTCGACCAGAACCTCGCGGACCTGAATCAGGCGCAGGACCTGCTGTACGCCGACGACCGGTATGCGGTGCTGATCGTCCTCCAGGCGATGGACGCGGCCGGCAAGGACGGGACGATCAAGCACGTCATGTCCGGGGTCAATCCCCAGGGCTGCCAGGTGTTCAGCTTCAAGAAGCCGTCGGCCGAGGAACTGGATCACACCTTCCTCTGGCGCTACATGAAGTGCCTGCCCGAGCGCGGGCGGATCGGGATCTTCAATCGGTCCTACTACGAGGACGTCCTCGTCGTGAAGGTCCACCCCGAGTTGTTGACGGCCCAGCACCTTTCCGCCAAGTCGTTTGGCGCGAAGTTCTGGAGCCAACGCTACAAGGACATCAATGCCTTCGAGCGGCACTTGGTCCGTAATGGGACGGTCGTGCTCAAATTTTTCCTGAACGTGTCGAAGGAGGAGCAGAAGCGGCGGTTCCTCGAGCGGCTCGACCGCCCGGACAAGCACTGGAAGTTCTCCGCGTCCGACCTGGCCGAGCGGGCCCATTGGGGTCAGTACATGCGGGCGTATTCGGACTGCCTGGCGGCGACCAGCACCAAATGGGCCCCGTGGTACGTCGTCCCGGCCGACCACAAGTGGGTCACCCGGGCCATCGTCGCCGACGTCGTCACGACCACGATCCGATCGCTGGACCTGAAGTATCCCGAGGTGACCAACGAAAAGCGGGAGCAACTGGCCGAGGCGAGACGTCAGCTCACTTCTGAATAGTTTAGTTTCAAGCAAATGATGCCTTGAGATGACCGACCGAACGAACGTTCTTCGCGATGCTCGCTTACAAGAGACCGCAGTGTTCCGCTCCTTTCGCAACCCGACCCCGGACCGCGAATCGTTCGGGCTCATGCATCGTCACCGTCGCTGACAGCGCAGACCGACCCGCTGGAGTCATCAACCATGAAAGCGTATGCGACGTTCTTGGTGGTCTTGGCACTCTCGGCAACGCTGGGCCTGGTCGCGGCCCAGGACCGGCCGGCCCCGGCGCCGGCATCGCCTGATGCGGCCCCCCAGGAGAGGGAGGCCGACGTCCGTGCGATTGGCGACCTGCTCGCCTCGTTCATCCAGGCTTACAACGAGAAGGACGCGAAGGCCTTCGGTGCGCTTTTCACCGCGGACGCCGAAATCGAGGACGGGGACGGCACCGTCACGCGGGGACGCGACGCGATCGTCAAGCGGTTCGCAGGCATCTTCGAGCAGAGCAAGGGCGACGAGCTCACCTTCGACTCCGACTCGCTGCGATTCCTCGGGACGGACCTCGCGATCGAGGAGGGCACGGCGTCGCTGTCGACCGGGGCCGACGCACCGCCGGTCACCAACCGGTACAGCGTGATCTACGCCCGCCAGGGCGGCCGCTGGCTCCACGCGCGGATCCGCGACGAGCCCCCCGACGAGGACCCACACGACCAACTCCTGGAGCTCGAGTGGATGCTCGGCGAGTGGGTCAACGAGAGCGATGACGCGGTCGTTCAGACCACTTGCACGTGGTCGAAGGACGGCAACTTCCTGCTCCGCGACTTCGACATCAAGATCGAGGGGCGCATCGCCCTGAGCGGCACCCAGCGCATCGGTTGGGACGCCCAGCGCAGGCAGTTCCGCACGTGGGTCTTCGACGACAGGGGCGGGTTCGCCGAGGGGCTGATGTCACGCGACGGCGACCGCTGGGTCATCAAGGTGACGGGTGTGCGTTCGGACGGGCAGGCCGTCTCGGCCACGACCGCGATCACCATCCTCGGCAAGGACCGGCTCCTCTGGGAGACGTTCGACCGGACGATCGGCGGAGAGGTGATCCCCGACACGGACCGCTTCACCGTAGTCCGCCGTCCGCCGAACCCCGGCAAGTAAGTAAACATGCAACTTCGTCCGTACGTCCGAGTCACCGAGACACGACACGATCTCCCCGGAGGTGGCCCATGGCATCCCGAGTCGGTCGAGGATTCCTGATTATCATCATGCTCCTGCTCGCATCCAGTCTCCCGGTGGTCTTCGCCCGCGGAGGACGTGGAGGAGGTGGCCGCGGCGGCGGGGGTGGAGGATTTCGCGGCGGCGGAGGCGGAGGCGGTTTTGGCGGGGGGATGCCGCGCGGTGGGGGTGGCTTCAGCCGCAGCCCTGCCGTTAGCGCCCCGAGGCCAACCCCACGTCCGTCGCCTGGCGTAGGCCGGCCTGGAGGCCCGCAGGTCGGCGGCGGCCGGCCTGGAGGCCCGCAGGTCGGCGGCGGCCGACCTGGAGGCCCACAGCTCGGAAACCGACCGGGCATCGATAACCGCCCCGGTGGGATCGGCGGCATCGGGAACCGCCCGGGCATCGACAACCGCCCCGGTGGGGTCGGCGGCATCGGGAACCGCCCGGGCATCGATAACCGCCCCGGTGGGATCGGCGGCATCGGGAACCGCCCGGGCATCGATAACCGCCCCGGTGGGGTCGGCGGCATCGGGAACCGCCCGGGCATCGATAACCGCCCCGGTGGGATCGGCGGCATCGGGAACCGCCCGGGCATCGATAACCGCCCGATCGTCGGCAGCGGCAACACGATCAATCGGGGCGATGTCAACGTCGGGGGAATCCGCCAGGACAACCTGGCTGGAATGGGTGTCGACCCGGGCTACGGGGTCCGACCGCCCGCCTACAACAACTGGCGGGGCGCCTACTGGGGATACCATCAGGGATGGGCCAACGGTTACTGGCACGGCTACCACGACAACAACTCCTGGGGTTGGGGCCGGTTCGCCGCCGGCGCCGCGGTCGGCGTAACCGCCTGGGCCCTCGGCTCGTCGTTCTACGACTGGGGCTATGCCAGCTACGGGAACCCCTACTACACGGAAACCGCCATCGCGCAGCCGATCGTCATCGAGCAGACGGTCGCCGGCGGCGAACCTCAGACCGTCAGCGTCCCCGCACTGGCCTACGACTACAGCCAGCCGATCGACACCCAGACGGCCCCGCCCCCCGCGCAGGTTGCCGACCCCGCCGTCGCCAAGTTCGACGCCGCCCGCGAGGCGTTCCGCTCCGGCGACTACGCCGGCGCACTGCGGCTGACCGACGAGGCGCTGAAGGTCCTCCCGAACGACGCGACCCTCCACGAGTTCCGGGCCCTGGTCCTGTTCGCGGTCGGGAAGTATGACCTCGCCGCGGGGCCGCTCTACGCGGTCCTGGCCGTCGGCCCCGGCTGGGACTGGACGACCATGGCCGGCCTCTACCCGAGCATCGACGTCTACACGGCGCAGCTCCGCGCCCTGGAGACCTTCGTCAGAACCAACACAACCTCGACGGCCGGTCAGTTCGTCCTGGCCTATCACTACCTGACCCAGGGGCACATCGACGCCGCCGTGGCCCGGCTCAAGGAGGTCGTGGCCTTGGCGCCCCAGGACACGCTCTCCGCACAGCTCGTCCGGCAGTTCTCCAAGCCCGGCACGAAGCCCGGCATGTCGGCGCCGACGCCTCCCACGACAACGGCGGAGACCCCGGTCAAGCCAGGCAGGCTGCCCGGCAACTGGACCGCGCGACCGAACAATGACACGACCATCCGGCTGAACGTCGCGGACGACGGGGATTTCACCTGGACGGTGGACTCCAAGGGCAAATCTCACCCGCTTGCCGGTAAGTGGACACTGGGTGACAACGTGCTTACGCTCGCACAGTCGGGGGAGGGGGGAGCCCTGGTCGGTCGCATCGCGTGGCAGGCCGACGACAAGTGGAACTTCCGCATGGTCGGGACCGGGGCGGGAGACCCAGGGCTAACCTTTACCCGCTGATCCCTGCAGCCTACGGCCCACGTCGCCCAGGACAGGAGGCTTCCGACCCTGAACTTGACAAATGGATCCATCAAAGAAAGAGCGAGCGATGGTCACAGCACCGAAACAATCGTTGACGCTCTTCGCGGACAGGTTATCCCAGTGGTGGATCCGTCCGGGACCATGAGGGCAACTTCTGACTCCTACCCGCCGTGGAAAACCCGTGGAACCAGCGCCGACCATTCCATCCGACGGCGGAGTTCTCACTCAGGACACGAGCCTACAATCATTTATCGTCGGATGGCGCACCGATCATGCTATCCGAGACGCCAATTCTGAACACACCGCGGAGTCGCTTGTTTAAATCCAGTCCCTTCGGGATGTTCCAAGCCAGCCCCGAGAAGTTCCCGGGAGGTCAGCTGCAGCACGCATATTTTCATAAACCAAACCCAATTCACCATCTCTCATGAATTCCAGGGACTTGCATCACGGGCGATGAACGGTCGCCCCGATGAGGTTCTCAGAACCCAAAGCGATCGTGTTGAAAACCGGGGGTTTCCGTCGCCGAAGACCGTTCAAGAACGAGAACCCCGGTATTCAACACAGTCGCTTCGGGACTGCAAAAACAAAAACGCACGCCCGGAGGACTTCAGGCGCATGGCTTTTCTGCCCCTCAATCGCGGCGGGCGAACCAGACCGATGCTCTTCTCTCAGCGGAGTGAATCAAACCAGCGAGCAATTCAAATCAATCAGGACCTTGTCGATAGGACAGGCATAGGTTTGCGTTCCGTTACCCGCGTAGAGCAGCCCGATCACTTCGCCGGTGGTGCTCACGATCACGGAGCCGGAATCGCCGTGGTCGGAGAAGAGGATGCCGTTATCGCCGACAATTTCGAATTGCTGGTTAAACCAGCAATTTCCAGGGTCGTAGGCGATCGGTCCGACCACAATGCCAACTGCCGTGATCGTGCCATGGGTCAAACCGGTGGTGCGCCCTACCTTGAACACACGGTCTCCCACCTTCGGCGAAGCGGTCCCGTGCGGTCCCGGTAGAGAACGGGTCGGCAGGAAGGCCTGCGTAAACGGGATCGATTGCTCCACATCGGCAACCGCCGCATCCACAGAGTTATATACCACGTTTCCCTTCGCCGGCCGAGCGTTAGCGGGGCTCGGTTGAAGGACGACGAAATCGGTCAGGGTCGCGATATGTTGATTGGCGGCGAACGTCAGGTTGCCCGGTTGGAGAATCCTGTCCGTTCCCTTCTGCCCTCGATTTTCACCGGCCAGCACATGATTGTTTGACAAAACCGCGACTTGCCCGCTGACGCGTCGAACAAAGCAGCCCAAAGTTCCTATAATGATCAAGTTTTGCCCCAAGGCCCCCGCCTGACGTTGACGATCGTCGTCATCGACATTCTGGACCTGGAGGCCGCAAGCGAGCGGGCGGTGCTGTTGCTGTTCCGGGATGAAGCTCGCCGCCAGAGGATGCGGCGTCATCAGGTGTGGTTCGATATCCGACGTCACGCTATCGATGACTACCGGGACCTTTTTTATGGTCTTGGGTATCCTTTTGGCGTGACTCGCCGCCGCGTTGGCGACAATCTTGGCGGTGTTCTTAACGGCTTTGAATCCGAAGGCGTTCTCGTGCCGTGCGATTCCTACAGCCTGGATCTGGGGATCGGCATCGAACAGGTCATCCACGGCCAGATCGAGCGATTCCTTGCAGACGTGAAAAGGCACACCCATTTCGCGAGTCCTCGTTCGTGGTTGTAACAGAACGAGGACCTGGTATATCTCTTACCGAGTGTCGAATCCAGAGGTCACCCCCGTGCTCAACCCTTTAAATGGCGAGGCTGGACAAAGCCGCCGTGCACGATCACCGGCACATTCACCCCATCCAGCGTCACGCTTTTGGGGAATCGGCCAATATCCTTCGGCTCCACCCGCAAGAGGAAGGCGGGCGGATCACTCGTCACCCCCAGGGCATAGCTCCCCTCGTATTCGCCGACGACCTTCTGGTGGGTCTCCGGCTGATCGACCCAACGGAGCAATTGCTGCGTGTCCATGGCAAATCCCTCCTTTTCATAAAATCAATTCTAACGATTCCTCCGCCTGACGTCATCTTAGAACTTCACCCTCGGGGTGCGAGGGATCGCCGGAGATCGGCCGCGGCCGCATCGGCCGCATCGCCTTGGTGAAAGCCGGCTTGACGCGATTCTCGGGCGCGATACGCTGTGGGCTGACGGCACCCGCCTTGCCGCAAAGGGATTGGCAACGCGCTTCGGCACGTGCGAGCGGGATGCCCGAGACGGAAACGGAAAGCGACGGTCATGGAGGACCACGCGATGGCGTTTGATCTGATCAGGCGAGTCGAAACGCTCGGCCACCCGCGTATCCTCGTCGTCGGCGACCTGATCCTCGACCGTTATATCTGGGGCGATGCCGAACGCATCAGCCAGGAAGCGCCCGTCCCCCTGCTCCGTGCGGACTACCGCGAGCACAGACTCGGCGGCGCGGCCAGCGTGGCGACCATGCTCAGCGCACTCGGGGCCGACGTCTGCTTGATGGGGGTGGTCGGACGTGACCTTGAGGCCAGCTTGGTCCGACGGCTGCTCGCCGACCGCGGGATCGACGATCGGCTGGTCCTCGAGCTCGACGACCGACCGACGACCCTCAAGGAACGCTATATCGGGCGGGCCCAGGATCGGCATCCCCAGCAGATGATCCGGGTCGACTACGAGACCCGCGACCCGATCCCCCCGTCAATCGAAGCCGCGCTCGACACCAGTATTCCGGAAGCCGTCAAGAATTCCGACATCGTCCTGATCTCCGATTACGACAAAGGGGTCTGTACGCCCTCCTTGCTTCGCAGGCTGATCGCAGCCTGCCGGAGCCTCGGGGTCCGCGTGATCGCCGACCCGATCCGCTCGTCGGATTATTCGAAATACCACTGGGTCCACTGCATGACCCCGAACCGCCTCGAGGCGCAGCTCGCCACCGGGATGACGATCACCAGCCCCGAGGACGCGATTGAGGTGGGCCGGCGACTGGTGGAAACGCTCGATATGGAGGCGGTGCTCGTCACCCTCGACCGGGACGGGATGGCCCTGGTTCGCGCGGACGGACGCTCGGAAATCGTGCCCACCCGCCCCCGCCAGGTCTACGATATCACCGGCGCGGGGGACATGGTCCTCTCGGTCGTCGGACTCTGCCTCGCCAGCCGGGCCGACTACGATGAAGCGGCCGCGCTCGGTAACGTGGCCGGAGGACTCGAGGTCGAGAAGATTGGGGTCGCCCTGCTCTCCCGCGAAGAGATCCTGGGGGACCTGATCGATCACCATCGCGCCGAGGGAGATAAGCGGCTCGGACTCGAATCGCTCGTAGCCGACGTTCGCAGGCGGCGACAGGCCGGGCAGCGGGTCGTCTTCACGAACGGCTGCTTCGACTTGCTCCACATCGGCCATGCCCGCTTGCTCAGAGAGGCGGCCACGCTGGGCGATTTCCTCGTGGTCGGGATCAATTCCGACGCAAGCGTGCGCCGGCTGAAGGGCCAAGAACGGCCGATCAACCCCGAGGACGCCCGGGCCGAGCTGCTGGCCGCACTCGAATGCGTGGATGCCGTGGTGGTGTTCGACGAGGATACCCCGCTCGCCTTGATCGAGGCGATCCAGCCCGACGTGCTCGTCAAAGGGGGTGACTACCGCCCCGACCAGGTGGTTGGCCGGGCAGAAGTTGAGGCGGCGGGAGGAACACTCGTTCTGATCCCCCTCGTTCAAGGACATTCCACGACTCGGATCATCCATCGGGTGGCCGATCGCACAGTCGTTTCCCACCCCCCCGAGAAGACTCCCCCCTCCCCCGCAATTCGGCCCAGCGGCGTGGTTCATCCCGCGTCGTCCTGATCCGGAGCGGGGCGACCAGCGCTCATCGTTGACGACTCGTTCAAGCCGCGCGGCCTGTCGAGCCGATCAATCCTACTGCTTGCGCAGGATGCGCTGCGGGTCCAGACGGAGCTCTGGACCCGAAGTCAGCTCCGGGTTAGCCCAGCCGGGGACCCTGGAGAACAAAAAAGGGGTACGGGAGGCCAGTTCTGATGACTCGCCCTCGCCTGAGGATTGGGTCCGAGCTACTCCCGGTGTGCCTGATCCTGGCTAGCCTGGCCGGCACATCGTTCCTCATCATCTCGATGCACCGCCGTGCAACGAGCCTGAGGAAAAGAGCGCCGACCCATGCGGCGCCTCCACTGGCCGCGAACACAACCATCCGATCTCCGGTCCTGGTTCCGCCGTCGCCCGCGCCACCCGAGCCGGAGCCGGAGCCAACGCCGGCACCGGTGCCAATTGCACTGCCGGCAGCTCCGCTGGAAGATCCGACCCGAACCGCCCTGGCCCGATTGGGTGCCGAAGAGGCCAAGCAATTGCTCGCGGCCCAGGCCGCCGATCGCAAGGCGGAGGCCCTCGAACGTTCGATCAAGGCGGCGTTGGCGGAATCGCAGCGCTGGAAGCGTCGCGAGCAACTGATTCGCGGCCAGATCGACTCGATCGCCGGTCGGGTTCGCTCCCTCGAGCAGGAAGCCGACGCACTGGCGATGGAGCGTGACGTCCTCGCCCAAGAGCTCGATTCCTCCAAGGCCGCCTTGATGAAGGCGCAAACCCGGTCCAGCTATGCGGTACTCCCCAACCGAGCACCAAACGGCACCTGGCGGCGGCCGATCGTGATCGAGTGCCACAACGGCAACGCCACGATCCAGCCGGGAGGACCAACCTTCAACCTGCTCGATCTCTCCGCACTGCTCGGCGCCCGCTCCAGCCCGCTCTTGATCGCGGTCGTTCGCGAACTCACCCGGATCCAGGGCGTGACCGGTCCCGACGGGGCCCCAACCGTCCCTTACATCTTCTTCGTCGTCCGCCCCGATGGCATCCGCCCCTTCTACGATGCTCGCGCCCGCCTCGAATCGCTGGGAATCGCATTCGGTTACGAGCTTGTCGATCAAGACATGGAGATTGACTATCCGAACCTCGATCATCCGGACGAGTGGGATGGATCGCCCAAGCTGAGCCCATTCCCCGCACTCGCCATGGCCGGAAACTCGGGGGCACGCTCCTCGTCTCGATCGGGTTCGGGTGAAGGGGGCAGGCAGGGGCACAACATCGATGATTACCGCTGGCCGACCGGTTCCGCCGGCTCGAGTGAAGGGGACGGGGTCCCGTCGGAAGGAGGCGGCCGACGAACCTCGGGCGGGGGTCGTCTCTCGGGCTCCGGCGTCTCACTCGGCGACCTCGGTATGCCCGGCGATCGGGGAACATCCTCTTCTTCTCGAAGCCGAGGGTTCGCCGACCCCGACCGCGCCGGCGAGTTTGGACGCGGGATCGGACAGGCGCGAAACCAAGCGGCAGGATCGGCGGCCACTCCAGGAATGCTGCCGCCACTCGGCGGTTCGATCGATCGACCGGGCATGATGCCGGCGACGGGGGGGCCGGTTGATCGTGGCAGCCCAGGCGCTCCCTCGGGATCCTTCGATGGCTCCGGACGGGCTGGCTCGAACCATACCGGTGGTCCCCAGGCGGAAAGCCCGACCGGATCGTTCGCCGGGTCCAGACGTTCTCGCTCGAACAACAACGGTCCCCAGGCGGAAAACACGGCGGGATCGTTCGCCGGATCCGGACGGACCGGCGCGAACAATACGGGTCCCCAGTCGGAGCTCCCATTCGGAGTGAATGTGCCCACCCCGGGAGGAACTGTTGGGCAAGGGGAACGGACCGCGTCGGCCCCGCCCCATCCGGACGACGTCTCGAAGCTGGATGGTGTCTCGTTGATGGGTCGGCAACCCGGTGAAGGGGCACCGTTTCGCCCGCGCGGCCTCTTGCCGGGAGAACCGGGCGCTCCGCCCGAGGAGAGCGAGAACGCATCGGGTTTCGCCGACCACCAAGGCGGAGGACAGGGCGGCGGGCAAGGCGCGGGACAACGGCCAGGCGGTGGCCAGAGTGGCGGCCAAAGCGGCGGGTCCTCGTCCGGCTCGTCCGGGTCAGGGACCGCGTCCGGAACGGCCACAAGCGGGTCGTCGGGAGGAGTGGCCGGCGGCCGCTCCCAGGGAGCGGGCGAGCCCTCGCCGGGCTCCCGCGCCCCATTGAGGATCGAGGTGCCGATGGAAATCGTCGTCGCCTGCGGACCGACTGGGGTGGTCATTCATCCGGGCGGATACACCGTCTCGCTTAAAGCGCTCAAAGGGAAGGAGCCGATCTTCACCACGTCGTTGAAGACGATCGTCCGGCTCCGTCAACAGGTGGACCCGATGATTCGACCCAAGCCCACGATCCGGTTCCTGGTCGAACCCGGCGGCGGCGAAACCTACCGCGACGCCCGCCGCGTGACGGTCATCTCCGGCATTCAGTGGCCGACCATCCTCCAGGTGGCCGATACCCGGGTGCTCGACTTCTTGCCAAGGGAGCGGTTCTGATGGGAGACCGCACGAAGAGCAACGAGAGAGTGGTGGTCGAGACCGAGTCCTATCGCGGGATCATGGTCAACCTCGTCGGCCTATTGGGCACGGTCATCATGCTTCTGGTCCTCGTCCGAACCGGAACCAAGCCGGCGGCCCCGCCGGCGCGAATCGAGGCCTCGGTTGCGGTCGCGACCGCCATCGCTCCTCCCCCGGCGCAAGTGGCAGCCCCCAAGCCAAAGCCAAAGCCAAAGCCAAAACCGGCCCCTGTCGCCGCTCCCGCGCCTGTCCCCGCATCGAAGCCGCTGGATCGAGCGGCGGTGGCCCGCGCGGAGGAGCAGATCGACGCCACGAGCCGCGACCGGGCTCGCGCCGAGGCCCGCGCGGAGGACGCGGCAAAGCGTCTTGCCGAGGCCACCACCCAGGCCGCCCTCGAGGCTTCGAAAAACCGGAAGCTAGCGCTCCGAGTCCGCGATCCGAGTGCCCAGCTCGCCAGCGTCACCGCTCGAGGCGGATTCCTCCAGGCCGAGCGTGACCGCCTGAAAGCAGAGTTGGGGAAGGTGGCCCAGGCTCCCCGTCCCAAAGCGAAGTCGTTGATCGAGAAGAATCCGGTTGCCAAGCCGAGCGGAGGCAACGAATATCATTTTGAGGTCCGCCGCGACCGGGTGGCCTTCATCGACCTCGATCGGCTCATGGAACTCGTCAAGGCCGACGCCCAACTCCGGATCCGCTTGTCCGAGAGTTCGCGGGTCGTGGACTCGAGGGTCGGACCCGTAGGCGCATTCTCACTCGAGTACGTCCTCGGGCGAGCCATGCCCAACGGTATCGAGGAGTTGATGGAACGGCACGGCCTCAACTTCGACCTTCGCGGCTGGGAGATCGTCCCTGAGTTCGAGGGACGCGGCGAAACCTACGAGCGAACCCGCCAGCCCATCTCGCAGTATGCCCTCACCATCAATCGCCTGACCCCGTCGCGGGCCACGATCACGATGTGGGTCTATCCCGACGGTTTCGCCCTCTACCGCAAGCTCCGTGACGACCTCCACTCCCGCGGCTACACGGTGGCCGCTCGGCCCTTACCCGAAGGCATGGCGATCCGTGGGAGTCCGGCCGGATCCGTCTCCGCGGGCCAGTAGTCCACCGCATCTCAGAACATAAGCCCCCGAACATGCAAACGCAGCGGCGGCACGTCGATAACGCGGACTCCGGTACGGAGCCCGCCAACGATCCATCGACTCGACGTGTTGCCGCCGCGGGTTCGCCAACCCTTACCGTCCGTATCGCCTGACCCAGCGCGAGCGTCCTGGCCCTCACATCCATTCACATCCGAAGACCTGCCGATCCCCAGATTCGTCACTCCTCTTCATCTTGAGGGAGCGACCGTAGGTGGCCAGAGACACAAGCCCTGGGAACGAGGAAGCAAGGTCCGGGTGCAACGCGCTTCCGTACTCGATACCTGTGCGCGAACGCCTTGGCCCAAACTTA
Source organism: Singulisphaera sp. GP187 (assembly GCF_900129635.1). GTDB lineage: Bacteria > Planctomycetota > Planctomycetia > Isosphaerales > Isosphaeraceae > Singulisphaera. The sequence goes on from NZ_FSRB01000001.1 coordinate 2,752,396, forward strand.
TTGCTTGATGATTCGGTCTCGCGCAGGGCCGCTTGAGGCCTTGAGGCCTTGAGGCTGCGCGAAGACGAATCACCCATTGAGGCCTTCTGAAGATTCGCCGATGCACATGGTCTGGACCACGATTCGTTTGCAAAGACTGGAAGCCACGTGTCTTGCAACCCGCACGAGGCTCAGTCCGTGGCTCATCCGACCACGCCGTTCGCCGCTTCCTTCCCCCCGCTCCGCGACCTGATTAAACTCACTATCTCAATCCGCCGCCAGAGTGAGTTGGGCCTGTCACCGCGGGGTCCCGGCCACCCCATCGAGATCCCCCAACAGGTCGCTTGCAGTGATGATGATAGTGGTGACCAAGCGGCTGACCACCTTACCTCCACGCCCACGCCACCACGTTCGTCTCTCGTTTGGGCCTCAACCGGTTTCCGGTTCGGAGCACACACTTCAAGCGGCATGCCTGGATCTCGCTACTGGTGGCTAAGAGACTGTCCCATAAGCAGGGTTAGGCCGATTTTCGGTAGTGGAACTCGGCGTCCGCTGTCGAGGGCTTGAGTCGATTGAGCATCAATTGGATCATGGCCAATTTGACAAACGACTCCGACGACAGGACGCTCTTTTCACGGTCCTTGCTCAAGCGTCGACATCGGCCGAGCCACGCGAACGTCCGCTCGACCGTCCAGCGAATTGGCAGGAGCACCCAACCCTTGGCATCCTTGGGACGTCGCACGATGGTCAATTCCCATTGCTCGTGCTCCTGGACCCAAGCGTAGAGATCGAAGTTATGATACTTCGAGTCGGCGTACATCCGTACGACTTTGCTCATCGGTTGGCCGTCCAGCCGAGTGAACAGTTCGGTCGCCCCCTTGGCGTCGTCGACATCGGCGGCCGTCACCAGAACGGCCAGCAGCAAACCCATACTGTCCACCACAATGTGGCGTTTCCGACCATCGACGTTCTTGGCGTTGTCGCGGCCCCGCTCCTCGCCACCGGAGGTGGTGTCGACCGACTGGCTGTCGACACTCGCCGAGGTGCGGGGGTGGTAAGGCTTCTCTACCGTGCGGACTTTACGACGAAGTAGGTCGTGGATTTTGTCGAAAGTTCCATCGTGCCGCCACTCATTGAAATACCGCCAGACGGTGCTCTTGGGCGGGAAGTCCACAGGGAGGTATCGCCACTGGCAACCGGTGCGGAGGATGTAGAAGATGGCATCGACGACGTCCCGCAGGTCGGTCTTACGAGGCCGTCCGCCGAGGGGCGCAGGCGGGAGATGCGGCTCGATCAAGGCCCACTGCTCGTCGGTGACGTCGCTGGGGTAATGGTGGGTTCTCATACCACTTCTACGTCGCTCAGTGCTCGTTTGTTCCCCTTATGGGACAGTCTCTAAGTTCAAGTTTCGCATAAACAGGGACGGATCGGGAGCGGCCCGAGGCCTGTTATCGACCCCGGCGACCCCTTGATCAAGTGCGAGTGAGGGCCGAAATCTCCGGCCGATGTCGGCTCAGCCCGCGCGGCTGAGAAACTCGGTGAGCTGCGCAATCCAGGCTTTTAGGTCATACCGGTTGGATAGCGCTCCCTCGGTTTTCTCCTCATAGCTGACCCGCCTCAAGGTCGTCAGCAGGTCGGCAAACGAGGCCTCTTGCTTCTTCGGATACCACGGGCGGACCGGAAAACGAAGAAATCGATGACCGGTCTGGTGGAACCAAACCACCACCAAGCTGTAGAGAAACAACGCCATCGGCGCGGTTCGCTCGATGGCCTTGGGGAGGCGATTGGCGGGATCCTCGAGGCCGAGAAGTTGCTTGGTATTTTCAAAAGTACATTCGATTGCCCAACGGTACGAGTAGGCCGAGAGAATCTGCGGGACGGTCCAATCGAGCTTGGTGCAGTAGAACATCTGATCGGGACGTTTCCCCTGGAGGTCACGCACCAAGACGATCGTCAGGAGTCGGTCCTTGCCGGCCTTGTAGTAGAGGGCCTGGATCGTCTTGACCGCCAAGCTGGCATGGAGCCCGAACTGGTCAAAGTCGTGTGGGGTCCAGGGTTGATTCGCATCCTCGGCCCACTCCTTCATGCCGGGGAGGCGCTGGCCTTTCTTGCGGGGCGCCCCTTTGGATTTCTCCTCCTTGGGAGGCGCTGGCTCATAGAGGGCCCCCTTGGGATGGACATGGCTAATGAGATGGACCGTGGGCGGAAGTTGGCCGAGGATGCTCTGGCCCCCATAGGCGCTGTCGCCGGTGATGACGATCTCGTCGTCGGGGAACCAGTCCGCCGCCAAGTGGATCAATTCCATCGCGAGTTCGGGGCGGGTGCGATGATTGGGATCGGGCTTTGCCTTTTTCTTTTTCTGGTTCTTTTTGCCCTTGGTTAAGCCTTGGCGGTTGACATAGAGCCGCATGGCGATGGGCAAGGCAAAGACTTTGGTCGGTGCCCAGAACGGGTGGACGACGATCAGGCAGAGGACGACCCAGTCGTGTCCCCAACTGACGAGAGCTTTGGCTCGACTGGAGATGAGTGGGTCGTAGTGCATGCCGGCGCCGTAGAGGGTGAGTCCGCGTTTTCGGCAGAGGGTGTCGTCGACGGCCCAGTAAAAAGTGGCGCCCGGTGCGAGGATGGAGACGACAAGCTTGGCCAGGGACATCGAGAAGTGATCGAGGTCCCAAGCGGCATGGCTGAAGAAGCGATGGAAGCGTGACCAATGTCCGATGCCAACCTGGCCGCTGGAGAAGATGAGTTCGGTAATATAGCGGTGGCGATTCGAGAGGATCCAGCCGGAGGCGATCAAGGTGAAGGTGTGGAAGGAGGGATTGGTGAAGACGGGTGTGAATTGCTGTAGCAAGAGGAGGAAGGAGGGTGTAAGTTCCATGGGTCGGCGTCCTGTGTCAGGGGAAATTGTTCGGTGTAAGGCCCAAACAATTTGCCAAAAACTGACAGAGACGCCGACGTTTTTTTTGGAGCCCTATTGAATCTACAAGTCGGAATTTGACATTTGGGAAAAGTGCGAAACTTGAACTAAGGCGGTGGCCGCCCACGTCGCCGAGCAGGGCCACTTCGAAGTTCAGTGCGCGGCGGGCGACAAGTCCCTAGTCGGGGCCGCCAAGCCCGACTCGCACCAGGCCCGTTGTTTCCACGGCGAGCGACCTAAGGGGGCTGACGACAAGGCAAGTTGGACCCGACCATTGATCAGGGCCACCCACTCCAACGAACGAACTTCGATGCGAGGTTGACCGAGGGTCGCTGAGAGCATGCGGGCGGCACACCCGACCAGTCAGGGGCAACCTTCAATAACCCATGAACCGCTGAAAACACCTACATTTAAACATCACTTTGCATCTCTGCATGCCCATGCCTTAGCTCATTTCCTTGGCCTGATCCCAGCGAGCTATTACCGATCCTCGATTTCAACGCTTTTCATTCCACAAATATCGCGATTCAACGCCCGATCATCACCCACTCCGCTCTTCTTGATCGGCTCAATCGTCCTGATGGTTCTTTGGGAACCTCATCAACCTCAAATGAAACAGGTATTTCCGTGATTTCGTTCGATTTCTTGGCGCAGACGACTTGCCCCGACGATGAACCGGGTTTGCTGGCCCAGCCGCTCACCTTCGCAGACAAATGACCAGCTCCCAACAGGGATCGGCGAAAAGAAATGCCAGTGATCGACAAGGCCTTCAAACCACGGCCATAAACGCTGAATGCAATCTCTTGCTTATCCCCAGCGCAATGGGTAAAGTTATCTCGATTCCGAGCGCATCTCAACTCCAGCCAGCCGTCTCCCCACGGCAAGCCTTGACAGGACTCATCTCCGCTTCCAGTCGGCCTCTCGGCGTTGCTCCCCTCGCTACGGGAAGATCAGCCTGCCCGGGGAGTCTCTCCCGGTGCCCGCGACGCGTCCTTCCGCCAGGGAGGTTTGCCATCTCCAAAGGAGTAAAAATGAGCAAGTTCGTATGTCGTTCGTCTTCCCGAGCCGGTGTCATGGTGTTATTGGGACTCCTGCTCGCCTGCATGACATTCTTGGGCTGCGGCTCGAACGAGGCGGCCACCAACCCGGCCACTGCTGGCAGCGGTCCGGAGTCATCCGCTCAGGACTTGGCCAAGAAACGCTTCGACGACACCTCACCCGCACAGACATCCCAGAACCGCTAACAGGTGCCAAATCCGCCCAACCCTTATTGAATTCGAATCCCCCCAGCTCTGGAGGCAGTCATGAGACCCCCCGTTGACCGCTCCCGTCCCAGCCGGCTCGCGCAACAACCCGGCGGCTTCACGTTGATCGAACTTCTTGTGGTGATCGCGATCATCGCCGTCTTGATTGGCCTGCTGCTCCCCGCGGTTCAGGCGGCGCGTGAGGCTGCCCGCCGCATGCAGTGCAACAACAATCTCAAGCAACTCGCGCTGGCATTGCATAACTATGAGGGAACCAACAGTTGCTTCCCAATGGGTGCCCCGACGATGGTCTACACGGACCGGAGCACGTTGATTAACATCAACCACAGTCCGTTCGTCGCGGCCTTGCCGTTCCTGGAGCAGCAGGCGGTCTACAACTCCGTCAACTTCTCACGCAACATCTACCGTGCAAGTCATTTGACCGTCCACCGGATCGGTATTGGCGCATTAATCTGCCCCAGCGATGGGGAAGCCGGGGTGCAGGACTATCACGGCTCGATCCAGGACATCACGACGAACGTGAGGGTCCTCTTTTCGAGCTACGCCACCAACGCCGGACTATGGTTCAACTGGACCCGGGGAACCGCCTCGCCGAATACCAACACGGACTTTCGCGCCGCCGCGACCGGGATCTTCTACACCAACAGCGCCACCAAGCTCGCCGAGATCACCGATGGCACGAGCAACACCATTCTGGTCGGTGAGCGGGCGCACTCGATCCTCCCCCTGATCGGGCGTCAGGAATGGCACTGGTGGTTCGACGCCTACTACGGCGATGCCTTGATTACCTCTCTCTACCCGATCAACCCCCTGCGAAAGCTCACAACGACGACGTCGACTGGTTCCGCAAGCAACGCCCTGACCGACTCGTTCTCGAGCATGCACCCCGGCGGGGTCAACGTCGCCTTCACCGACGGTTCGGTACGGTTTCTCAAGGATTCGATCAACTCGTGGCCGGTCAACCCGCAAACCGGCGCCGTCCTGGCCGTGGTCTCAGGGGGACAGAACACCGCGTACGTGCTCGACCCGAAGATCCCACAGGGGGTGTTCCAGGCCCTGACAACACGGCGGGGCGGTGAGGTGATCAGCGCCGACGCGTTCTGAACCGGGAGGCCTGGCAATCGCTGGCGACCGTGAGATCGGCGCTCTCAAGGTCCATCGACTTGGGGCCGCCAGCGATACTGGCCACCGCTGTCGCGGGCGATCCGTTGAAGTTGATCGCCCCCGGTGCCGCTGCTCAGGTCGACGCAGTGGATCGGGATCTTCCGCCCGTTCTTGCGGGCGATCGCCTCAACGGTCCCGTCGGGAAACTCGCCGTCCGAGAGCAGAAAGACGGCGTCGGGCCGCAGTGAGAGTGCCAGGCCCATCGCCCCTCGCGGGTCGGTCTCGCCGTCCGGTTCGATCAGCCGGAGCCAATGAACCAACTGGCTCTTGGAGTTGAGGTCGGCCGAGCGGGGCAAGTCGCCCGGCATCGGCACGACCTGGTCGTTATAGAAGACAACCTTGAACCGCTGGGGATGCTGCAAAGCCAGCACGCTCCGGCGTAGCTCACGCTTGGCGCGGATGAGGCGGTCTTCGTCGATCATGCTCCCCGAGCAATCGACGACGTAGATGAACAACTGACCCTTGGCACGAATGCCGAAAAAGGACGTCTGTTTCCAAGGAGGAACATCGCGCCAGTCGTTGCCGTTGGGGTCGTATCGATCTTCTCCCGGCTTGCGAAGGAACTCAGACGAGGAGTTCGAAGCCGGCGAGTCGGCGGGAAGAACCTTGGGCTCGACGTCACGGACCTTCGATTTGGGATTCTGAGCCGCCGCGTCCGCGGTCCAGCCCGCCAGCGCGAACATCAAGGCGATCGCGGTCCGAACCCAGGCGTGCCGCATCATCAGGCTTGCTCCTCGAGAGCTTTCCCCAAACGGCCTCCGGAAATCTCCTGAATCTTAACACGAATGTGCTCGAATCACCTCCGGTCGGTTCGGACGGCCTGATTGACGACGGGCGTGACGGAGCTTTTGGTTCGCAGTGGTGGGTCGCCCCATCTCGTAAGATGTGATAGATTAGCTGTTTTGAGCGACCTGCCCCACGACCCACTGACTCGTCGCCCTCGCCCTGCGGCGCCCACCCAGCCGATGGGTGCGGTCGGAAGGTACCGCGCTCACCTCGCCGTTTCTCGGAGGCTCGCGTATGGATTTCTTCCTGGAGAATCTCCCTCAGATCGCGGGCACTATTGTCGCGCTCGTGTTCCTCGAAGGCTTGCTGAGCGCGGATAACGCCTTGGTCTTGGCGGTGATGGTTCGCCACCTGCCGAAGGACGAACAGAAGCGTGCCCTCCGCTACGGGATTCTCGGAGCCTTCGTGTTCCGCCTGATCGCGGTGGTGCTCTCCGCGGCTCTGCTCAGGTTCTGGCACTTCAAGGTCGCTGGCGGCCTTTATCTCCTCTATCTGGCGATCTCGCATTTCACGACCAACGAGGACGATCCGCATCTCGTAAAGACGTCGCGGTTCGGACGCGGCTTCTGGGCGACCGTGGTGGCCGTCGAGTTCGCCGATATCGCATTTTCGATCGACTCGATCGTTGCGGCGGTCGCCATGGCTCCCAAGCACTATCCCTCTTGGCTCCAATTAACCATTGTCTACACGGGCGGGATCCTCGGCATCATCACGATGCGCTACGTCGCCGGCTACTTCATCATTCTCTTGGAGCGGTTCAAGGGATTGGCGAGCGGTGCGTACTATCTCGTCGCCTGGATCGGGTTGAAGCTCGTCGTCAGTGGCCTCCACACCGCCAAGTATCTGGGTGAGGAGATGCCGGAATGGCTCTTCTGGGGAGGGATGATCACGATCGTCGCCGGCTGCCTGCTCTATCGGCCTTCGCAAAAAAAAATCGGGACGGATCCACTTGAGCTTGAGGACGTCGTCGAAGTCGGCCAGGTCGGCGAAGCGAACGACGGTGCCGGTGGCGACCACCCGTCACCAGGCCTCTGAATCCATCGATACGGAATGGCAAGACCGAAGTGAGCGAGCCCGTTGGGACGCCTCGGCGCCACGAACCCGACTCGATAGCCGATCGGTGTCATATCCCGGCTCGCAAACTGCGGGCAGGATAGACGAACGAATCGAGACTCTGCTACTGTGATCGGTTGAGCAAGGCGACTTCAATCTCGAGGGACGCAAGCGATGGCGGTGGTTGAACCGTATGCCCCTTGTCCGTGCGGAAGCGGCCAAAAATTCAAGTGGTGCTGCCACAAAGTCGAGAACCAGGCCGAGCGGGCCCAGCGTCTCTTCGAAAGTGGCCAGATCGAGGCCGCAGTCCAGGTCCTCGACGAGGGACTTCGGAAGGAAGCCGACAACGCATGGCTCTTGACCCGTAAAGCCCTCTACCAGATTCGCCTGGGACAGGCCGACTCGGCCAAGGCCTCTCTCCGGCTCGTGCTCGACAAGAATCCGAAGCATTTCGGAGCCTTGACCCTGCTCGCCCGTCTGGTGATTGCGACCGAAGGACCCGCCGAGGGCTGCCTCCAGCTCCAGCAGATCCTGTCGTCTTTCCCGGTCGCCGAGCGCGCATCACTGGCCTCCCTGGTGAGTTTCGTCGCCAGCACCCTGGTCCGGTTCACCCAGTATCCGGCGGCGATCCGGCACTTCGGCCTGGCGGTCGACCTCAACGGACCGACCGAAGAAATCGTTCAGAGCATCGGGGCGATCCAACGGGACGTCTCGATCTCGCCCTGTCTCAAGTCGTCGTACGAGTTGAAGGCCCCGCAAAGTCTACCGGAATCCACCCAGACACGGTTCAACGAGGCGTTGGACTGGGCCGAGGGGGGACTCTGGGCCGCGGCCGCCTCGGCCTTTGAGATTCTCTCGGAGGAGAAAGGGGCCAGTCTCGAAGCCGACTGGAATGCCGGGTTGTGCCGCCTCTGGATCGCCGACGACGAGGGAGCCGTCGACGGCTTGCGCCGCGCGATCGCGCGGATGGGGAACACGGACGAGGCGGTCGATCTCGAAGCCCTTTGCCAGGAGCTCGACTCGCTGACCGCGGACGATCAGGTGGAGCAAGTCCAATTGATCTGGCCGGTGAGCGATCGCAACCGGTTGCTCAAGGCGCTTCGCGACGATCCGACCGTCGACGAAGGCGACGTGGGGCCGATCGATCCCGACGCCCCGGATTCGCCTGAAGTCGCGAATTTCGGCTTCCTCGACCGTCCCAAGCTGCAGACCAAGAGCGGCCTCAAGATCGAGGAGATCCCCCGGTTCGTCGGCCGCGTGTTCGTGGGCCAGGAAATCGCCGGGATCGAAACTTACGACGATGGCCGGCTCGACGGCCAGATCGAACGATTCACCACGCTCGCGGAAGGGGGCATTCGCCCCGCGCATCCCAAAACAAACGTGCTCGACAAGGTGGGGAAAACCGGTCTGGCACTGTCGTGGGAGTGGCGACTCCCCGACGATATCGATCGGGATGAACGGGTCCGGCTCGAGCGTGAGCAGGGTGCGGCCTTGATCCGCGACGTCTGGCCCAAAACTCCGATGGCCTACCTGAAAGGCCGCACTCCCCTGGAGGCCGCCAAGGCCGGTAACGCGGTCGTGCCCCTTCGCGCCGCGCTCTGCCAACTGGAGTTCACCCGCACCCTCTGGCGCGATTCGGTTGACTTCACCGCCCTCCGCGCCACTCTCGGCCTCGCGCCTGAGCCGGAGCTCGATCCGGAGACGGTCACGATCGAGACCGTCCACCTGGCCCGGCTCGGCCTGATCCCCGCGGAACGCCTCGACGACGACCGATTGACGAAGCTCTACTGGCGTGCCCGACAGTTCGCGCTCGACGCGGTCGTCGAAAAGGCCGCTCGCGTCCTCATCGAGCGTCCCCATCTCTGGGAGCAGGCCAACGTCGAGCCGTTCGCCCTCTTCTCCGACCTTGCCTTGCTCGTCGCCGGCAACGACCGGCCGGACGAGGCGTTCGAGTGGGTCCGCAAGGGGCGCCAGGCCGACCCGGTTTCGAAGCGGGCCGCCTACGCACCGATGTGGGACATGGTCGAGGTCCGGATCAAGGCCAGGGAGAAGTCTCCCGAAGCCTGGGTGCCCGACCTGGCCGTGGTCCTGGAGCGGTACGCCGGCAATCCCGAAGCGACCCAAGCGGTCATGCTCAACTTGCTCGAGATGGGGCTGGTTCGGCTCACGCCCAACCCCGACAAACCGGGCGACTTCATTCTCGACTCGCGTCCGCTCCAGATGATCATGGCGGAATACGGGCCGCGGGTGACCACTGCATCGGGCCGACTGGGAGTCTCGGCGACCAAGGGTGAGATCTGGACCCCCGACCAGTCCACGGGCGGCGGAGGGGGACTCTGGACGCCCGGATCGGGATCGGGGGGCGCTCCCGAGGGGGGAGACAGGCCCAAGTTGATCATCCCCGGTCGCTAAGGCTGTCCGGCCCTACGCCTCATCCTAACGACGCCGCCGTTCGTCGCAACACGTCCCCGTCCTCGGCCCAATCGGGCCGGGGCGGGGCGACTGTCATAGGGCGGGCGAACTTGGTCCGAGGATCCGCCTCCCTTCTGCGGAAGGGAGAAGCTTCCATCGTTTTCAGGGAACCGACTGAAGTGTCTGAAACGTCTGGCCAGGATCGGCCCCCGTCCTCGATTGAGACGGACCGGGCGCTCACCTTGGTTCACGAAGGCTGGAACCATCTGCAACTCCAGCGGCCTCTGGCGGCCTGGGCGGCTTGGCAACGCGCGCTCCGGATCGTCCCCGAGTTACCCCAAGCCCGCGAAGCCCTGGCCTGTCTCGAGTCGGCATCCGACCTGCCGGTGGCCGCACGCGTCGAGCATCGGTTCCAGGCCCCTGACGATCCCGAGAAACGGTCGCGGTGGGACTCCCTGATCCGGGGCGGCGACCTGGAGGATCTGGCCAAGGCGGCCGACCTCTTCGCCTCGCTCTCGATCGATGACCCGGCCGACGCGGCCGCCTGGTTCAACCGCGCGCTCTGCCTCGCCTGGATCGGCCGGAACGGGGAGGCGATCTCTTGCCTCGATCGCGTGGTGCAGCTCCGGACCGCCGACGACCCCGAAAAAGCGGTCGCCGCCTGGACGCTCGCGGAGGTCCTCCGTCAGGGCGCAGGCGCGGAGACCTTGGCCGACGACCTTCGGTTCGCCTGGGTCGTCCCCTGGTCGGACCAGGACACGCCCCGGCTCATCCACGGCTGTCCGACGCTTCAGAAAAAGCCGGGGCCGCGCGACCCGATCACGGGCGTCTCTCAATTCCCCAGCGCCCAGGTTTTCGAGTGGCTCGATCGGCCGATGCCCGAGCCCGTGTCGTGGCTCACGCTCTCCGACGTTCCACGCGTCCTGGCCACGGTCATCATCACACCGCAATCGCTCAGGCTCTCGAGTCCCGATCCCCTGGCCCTCGAACGGGTCCGCGCCCCCTTGCTTCAGGCGATTGGCGACTTGCAGCGTGAAATCGTCCGCGAGGCCGCCCCCCTGCCCCTCACGCTGGCCGACGCGGCGGTCTGGACCTTTCGCCGCCCCGAGGCGCTCGATGACGAGACCGAGGGTCGGCTCGCTCGCGAAGCGGTGGAACGGTTTTATGAGGATTTCTGGATTCATCTGCCTCGTCATGGGCTCGGCGACCTCAGCCCGCTCCAGGCGAGTCGCGCCGCCAAGGCCGGTGACCCGGTCGCGCGGGTCCGGCTCACCGCGGTGGTCCGGATGCGCGAGCAGCTCGGCGCCAGGCCGCGGACCGCGATCCTCTACCAGGGCTATCCCTTCGATCGGCTTCGTCGCCGGCTCGGACTCGAACTCGACAATCCCGCCTCGGTCGACCTGGACGACCCGTCCTGCATGAGCGAGGACGACCTCGATCGCCTCGTTCTCGAGCCGTTGACAGGGCCGAGCCTGGCCGAAGCCTATCTCTCGGCCACCGCGTTCGGCGACGATCGACGGACGGCGCGGATCGCGGCCCAACTCCTCAAGGCACCCGGCATGGATTCCTCGCGCGTGGTGAATCCGGACCTGTTTGCCGTCCTGGTCCGGGAGGCGATCCGCGTCGACAACCCGAGGGAGGCCCAGCGATGGCTCGAGCGTGGTCGAGCGACCCACGGCGGCCGCGATCGCCGGACCTACGACATCTGGGATGCGGAGATCCATGCGCGAACCGGCGACCCCGACGCCGCGTCCGCTCAGTATCGGACTCTGCTCAGTGAGGGGGGCCTCGAAACGTCGCAACTGCTCGACGCCGTGGAAGACCTCCTGCTGAACGGCCATGCCGAGCATGCCGGGCCGCTCCTCGAGCTCGCGAAGGAGCGGGCGGACCGCGAAGGTGACCCCCTCAACATCGCACGAGCCCGGAGCCTCTCCCGGGAAGAAACGACGGACACCTCGGCTCCCTGATGACGGACCCCGAATGTTGGGATTTCGGATTGGTCTCTCACCTGCCCCATTGGACCCGACCGAATTGCGCGAGCGCTTGTCATGAGTTCTCAGTCCCCCGAAACCGACCTGCTCTCGACTCTCAAATGGACGGCCGACGGCCTGATTCCGGCGATCGTCCAGGATGCCGAGAACCACGAAGTCCTCATGATGGCCTGGATGGACCTCGAGGCGCTCCGGCAAACCCTCGCGACCGGCCAGACCCATTTCTATTCGCGATCGCGACGCGCCTCGTGGCACAAGGGAGGCACCTCGGGGCACGTGCAGTACGTCGAGTCGGTTCAGATCGATTGCGACGCCGACGTGGTCCTCGTCAAGGCCCGGCAAGTCGGGGGCGCCTGCCACGAAGGCTATCGCTCCTGCTTCTTCCGCCGCCTCAATCCGGACGGCAGCCTCGAAATTATCGATTCCACGGTGTTTGAGAAAACGGCGGTTTACGGAAACAGGGCCGATGCCCACGGGCCGCCTCATCCCGTTGAGTGAGCGACCGGGTCGGTCTCACGCGCGAAGCGTCTTCCCCGGAATGGGTTTCGGACAGTAGACTATGTTCTCTTTGGTTCCCGTCTGGCTTGAAGCGAAGGACCAGGTGCGATGCAGAAGCCGCGTTTGATGACTCCGGGACCGTCCTCGGTGCCCGAAGATGTGCTGCTCGAGTTGGCCCGTCCCGTGATCCATCACCGCTCGGCCGAGGCCAAGCAGGTGATCGTGGAAGTGGCCGCCGGCTTGAAGGAGGTCTTTCAAACTCAGAACGATGTTCTGATCCTGACCGCCTCCGGGACGGGAGCCATGGAGGCGGTCACGGTCAACTCGGTCCCCCCTGGCGGCAAAGCCTTGGTGCTCAACGCCGGCCACTTCGCCGCGCGTTGGGGCGACATCTGCAAGGCGTTCGGGATCAACGCGGTGATGCTCGATACCGAGTGGGGCCAGCCGGTCGACCCGGCGCAGGTCGCCGAGGCGCTCAAGCAGCACCCGGACACCGCCTGCGTGATGGGCACGCTCAGTGAGACGTCGACCGGCACCGGCCACCCGATCGAGGCGATCGGCAAGATCGTCGCCCAGACGCCCGCCTTGTTCGCCGTGGACGGGATCTCCGGGGTCGGAGCGATGGAGTGCCGCGCCGACGCCTGGGGCATCGACCTGCTCTGCGCTGGGTCGCAGAAGGCGTTCATGCTTCCGCCCGGTCTCGCCTTCGTCTCGGTCAGCCCCAAGGCCTGGGCCAAGATCGACGCGTTCGACTCGAAGAGCTTCTACTTCAACCTGAAGTCGGCTCGCAAGAAGATGAAGGAGTTCGACACGCCGTTCACCCCGGCCCACACCCTGATTCTCGCGCTTCGCACCGCATTGCGGCGGATCAAGGAAGAGGGCCTGGAGAACGTCTGGACCCGCCATCGGCTCATGAGCGCGGCTTGCCAGGCCGGAGTTCAGGCGCTCGGTCTCGAGTTGTACAGCTCCTCCCCGGCCGAAGGGCTCACCGCCTTCCGCGTTCCGGACGGGCTCAAGGATGGCGACATCCGCAAGGGGCTCGTGGACCACTTCGGCCTGACGACCGTCGGCGGCCAGGGCAAGATCAAGGGCCAGATCATCCGGATCGGGCACATGGGCTACACCGACGAAATCGACGTCGTCGCCGGGCTCGCGGCCCTCGAGTTGGTCCTTCACAACCTCGGCTACAAGCTCACGCCGGGCGCCGCGGTGACGGCCGCGCAGCAGGTGATTCTCGGGCACAAACCCGCCGCTGTCAGCAAATAATTTTCCAAGGGGCGTGGGTGACACGCCAACCTTTGTTTGCGTGTCTCACACGCCCGACCATCGGAGTGTTTGAAGGTGTCTTATCGCGTTCTGGTGACTGATAAGCTGGCGGAAGAGGGTCTGGAGCTGCTCCGAGCCGAGCCCGGGCTCGAGGTGGTCGTCAACACGAAGCTCGACCCCAAGGGCCTTCGCGAAGCGTTGAAGGAAGCCGACGGAATCGTGATCCGGTCGGGCACCCAACTGACGGCCGAAGTCTTGCAGGATCAGACCCGGCTCAAGGTGATCGTCCGCGCGGGGGTCGGTGTTGACAACATCGACGTTCCGGCCGCGACCCGCCAAGGGATCGTGGTCATGAACACCCCGGGCGGCAACACGGTCTCGACGGCCGAGCACACGATGGCGTTGATGCTCGCCCTGTCGCGCAACGTGGCCAAGGCGAACGATAGCCTCAAGGCCGGCCGCTGGGATCGGAACAAGTTCACCGGCACGCAGCTCGGCGGCAAGACGCTCGGCATCGTCGGCCTGGGCAGGGTCGGCCTGGCCGTCGCCAAGCGAGCGCAAGGGTTCGACATGAAGGTGGTCGGTTTCGACCCCTTCCTCTCCGCCGAGCGGGCCGCCGAGCTCGGGATCGAAAGCATCTCCCCGCTCGACGAACTGTGGGGCCGTTGCGACTACATCACGATCCACACCCCCCTCTCGGCCGAGACCCGCAACCTGATCGGGCCGAACGAGCTGGCCAAGATGAAGCCGAATGTTCGGATCATCAACTGTGCCCGTGGTGGATTGATCGACGAGGCCGCTCTGGCCGAGGCGCTGACCGCCGGTAAGATCGCCGGGGCCGCCATCGACGCGTTTGACCCCGAGCCCCCGCCGGCCGACAATCCGCTCGTCACCCACCCCCAGGTCCTCGTGACCCCGCACCTCGGTGCCTCGACCGAAGAAGCGCAAGTTTCGGTTGCCGTTGAGGCCGCCCGCCTCTTGTCCGACTACTTCCAGAGCGGCCAGATCCGGTTCGCGGTCAACATGCCGACCCTCGACCGGGCCGAACTCGACGAGATGCGGCTCTATCTCGACCTCGGCCGCCGCCTGGGCATGCTCCACTCGCAGATGGACCGGGGGACCGTCAAGAGCGCGACCGTCCGCTACCGCGGCGAGGTCGCGAGCAAGAACACCCGGCTGATCACCGCGAGCTTCGCGGCCGGCTGGATGGAGTCAGCGCTCGAAGACCAGGTCAACCTCGTCAACGCCGAGATCCTGGCCAAAGAGCGCGGGATTACGATCGTCGAAGAGAAGACGACCGACCCCGGCGATTTCGGCACCTTGATCCAGACCGAAGTGGTCACCGAGAAGAAGCAGTACATCGCGGCCGGAACCTTGTTCGGCAAGGAATTCGTCCGCTTGATCCGCCTCGGCCCGTACCGGCTCGATGCCCACCTCGACGGCAACCTGCTCGTCTTTACCCATAAAGACGTGCCAGGCTTGATCGGCTTCATCGGCACCACGTTCGGCCGCCACAACGTGAACATCGCCCAGATGAACGTGGGTCGCGAACAGCCGGGCGGAGAAGCCATCGGTGTCGTCAACCTCGATAGCGTTCCCCCCGCCGAGGCGCTCGAAGAACTCAAGAAGAACCCGGCGATCCTCAGCGTCAGCCTGATCAAGCTACCCGAGGCCGGTGCCATCGCTCCTTGGCTCGCCCAATAATCGTCCAAGGCGAGCCCATATCCCAAGCGGCGAGCGGGGAGCGAAAGCTCCCCGCTCGCCTTTGCAAGGCGAGCGGAAGAAGCGTATTCACCCGTTTTGATTGGTTCTTTCAATCAAGCGCGACGGTCACCGTCTTGACCTCGGTGTAGTTATCGAGCGCCTTCTCGCCGAGCTCGCGGCCGATCCCGCTTCGCTTGAACCCGCCGAACGGGGCGGCGGCATCGAACACGTCGTAGCAGTTCACCCAGACGGTGCCGGCACGAACCCGGTCGGCGATGGCGTGCGCCTTGCCGATATCGCGGGTCCAGACGGCGGCGGCCAGGCCGAAGTCGGTCGTGTTGGCGCGCTCGATCACCTCGTCGACTTCCTTGAATTTGATCACGGACAAGACCGGCCCGAAGATCTCGTCGCAGGCGATCGCCATGTCGTCCTTTACGTCGGCGAAGATCGTCGGCTTGATGAAGAAGCCCTTGTCGCCGTGCCGCTCGCCCCCGGTGACGCAACGCGCTCCTTGTTCGCGCCCTTTGGCGATGTACGACAGGATCTTGTCGAACTGGGCCTTGTCCACTTGCGGCCCCTGCTGGGTCGCGGGATCGAACGGATCACCGAGCTTGCGGTCGTTGACCTTCGCCGCCAGCCGATCGACGAATTGGTCGTAGACCGACTCCTGGACGAACAGCCGGCTCCCCGCGCAGCAGCACTGGCCCTGGTTGAGGTAGAGCCCGAGCACGGCTCCCTCGATGGCGGCGTCGAGATCCGCGTCGGCAAACACGATGTTGGGGCTCTTTCCGCCGAGCTCGAACGTGATCCGCTTGAGCGTCTCGGCCGCCGAGCGCATGATGAGCTGGGCCGTGCGTCCCTCACCGGTGAAGGCGATCTTGTCCACCCCCGGGTGCGCGACCAGGGCCGCGCCCGCGGTCTCGCCGAACCCGGGGACGATGTTAACGACCCCCGCGGGGAAGCCGGCCTCGAGTGCCAGTTCACCCAGCCGAAGCGCGCTCAATGGGGTCTGCTCGGCGGGCTTGAGCACCACCGTACAGCCCGCGGCCAAGGCGGGGCCCCACTTCCAGGCGACCATCAGCATCGGGAAGTTCCAAGGGATGATCTGCCCCGCGACCCCGATCGGCTCGCGCTTGGTATAGCAGAAGAAATTCCCTCGGATCGGCACGGTCTGGCCGCCGATCTTATCCGCCCAACCGGCGTAGTAACGGAAGCAGTCGATCACCAAGGGAAGGTCGGCATGGCGGCTCTCGCCGATCGGCTTGCCGTTGTCCAGGGTCTCGAGCTCAGCCAGCTCGTCGATATTCTCTTCGATCAGGTCGGCGAACCGGTTCATGATTCGGCCGCGGTCGCGAGCGTCCATCTTCCGCCAGGGGCCGGAATCAAACGCCTTGCGAGCCGCCTTGACCGCCAGATCAATGTCGGCGGCATCGCCCTCGGCGACCTGGGCGATGACCTCCTCCGTCGCCGGATTGACCGTGTCGAACGTCTTGCCGCTCAGACTGTCGCGCCACTTGCCGTCGATCAAAAGCTTCGTCTGAAGCGCCCGTCGCGTGGTGCGTCGCGTTTCCGTGGCAGTCGCCATTGGTCGCACTCCCTGTTCTCGCGGAGATTGGGAACACCCACGCGTCGTGAGCGCGCGGGCGCGTCGTCTCCCGTCATTTTAAGGGCCGGGTCCATGGGCATACAAGCGACCGCCACCCGTGGACCTCTTTGGAGAGACCAAGGCTCGGCGGATCGATCGCGCCTTCAACGCGGGGCTCGAAACCACGGGTTCAGTCGTCCGACTCGGCCTCCGAACTGAGTCGGGCGCTCAGCCGTTTGGGCGCGATGAGCCGATACGAGTCTTGCACGAATTCCGCCACATCCTCCCAGTCGACGACGCCGTCGAGCCAGACGCCAACCCAGCCCTTCGGCCCCAGATACGGGGGTCGGAAGAAGCAATCAGGCGCGGCCGCCACCATACTCTCCTGAACCCCCGCCGCGGCCTTCACCCAGACGGCGGGGCGTCCCTTGCCATGGTGGTTGTCCGGGTCGGCGTGCATCGCGAAAATTTTGTTCCGCACGCGGAACGTGGGCTCACCCCAGGCCTCCACTTCATGCGCTTCGGGAAGCGCCAGGGCGAGTTCTCGGAGTCGAAGGATGGGTGCGAGCGGCACGCTCATGGGCGGGACCTCAGTGGCGGAATGATCTTGGATCTGCCAAACCCCAGGGACTACGCGTTCGATTCGTCACACAAGTCGCGAACGATTAAAGGGCCGGGTCCATGGGCTTACAAGCGACCGCCTCGACGGGAACTCCCCTCGAACCGCGATCCCTAACGCCCAACTTCGGGGGCGCAGAGAGAAATGAAGTCGAACCCTATAGCGAATCGCGTTCAAGGACCTCCAAGAAGGTGTTGAGACGCACGAATGCAGCCTTTGGCTCAAGTGCGAACGGGGCGGGACCTCGCTTCCCATGAGAGACCTAATTTCGGTAGTGCCTGACTTGCCAAACCTGTTCCACGAGATCGTGATCGATAGGGCTGAGCGCACTGAGTACCCGGTGAAAACTGCCCCGGCTCAGCTCATGTTCCACGTTTTTTCCGGCGGATTGGAGAGCAGGATGTTTCAGTTGCTTGATCTCATCCTCGACATCAAGGAGAACGCGACTTCGCACCTGCGACTCGAAGGCAGAAAAGAGGACCACGATGGCGAGATCATCAAGTTGATCGAGACTCGAGCCCGCGGAATCGACGAGTGGAGGGCCTTCCTGAGTACGGAACAGTTCGTCCTTCTCCAACGCGTCGGCCCAAGGGAGCTGGTCCCAATAATGAGAGGCGAATCTACGCATCAGTCGCAGGAGCTTCCGCGTCTCGAGATACCACACCCAAGCTTCTTTGAGGGTGATCATTCCAGCATGCTCTGAATCGCAGCCTCGAAGCTTGTTTGGTCGAGTGGTTTCGCCGCATAGTCACGATCGTCGACGATCACCCAGAAATCTTCCTGTTCACGCTTTCCGCGATAGAGCATGTACTTTTTTTCAATATTCGTCAGATCGAGCCGGCCATGTCGGATGGTTTCGCCGTGGGCGTCACCGACAATTGAGCCAATCGAGTATCGGGCAACCGGTACGAGGCCGATCTCTCGAGCTCCGAGTGTGATCAGGAGCCCTTTCGCCTCGTAACTCCCAAGCCTTGGTTCGCGAATCCGATGGACCGTAGGCTCAATTTTCAGCACCGTATCGGAATCCGCCTCTCGAAGCCAGTCGGTCAACCGCGTCACAAGTCGATCGACCGCCTCAACCCATTCATCACGGGCTGCTTCGCGCTCATCAGCGCTGGCGCTTTGCTCTTGAGCCTGCTTCTTCAGAAACTCTTTGAGGCTACTCAACGGTCGTCCCCCCTGAGGAAAAGACCCCGACGGATCAACGCCGGCCATCGGGAGCCGACGTCACCCCTTATTGAATTTTGAATTCTACTGGTCGCGTGTACTCCGACCAACTCTGGAATAAATTACCACTTATCAATCGGTCCCGTGGGAACCGGGACTTTCGGCTCGAAGTGTCCCGGGAGCGGTGAGGCCGGGCCGGCCTGGCGGATCGCCGCGACGGTCTCGTCAAAGAGATCTGCGCTGGCGAGGTTGATCAGGCGATGATAGAGGGCCTTTGGTGGGCGGATCGAGTGGCTGTACCACTTGATGATCTTGCGGAACTGGAGGCAGGCGAGCCGCTCACCACGGCCATCCACAAGGCCATGGAAGTGACGTGACATCAGGTCGACTCGATCCTCGAAGGACGGTTCGGGCCCAGGGGTGCCATGCTCGGCCCAGTGGGCGAGCTGACGGAACAGGAACGGGTTCGAGAGCGCCCCGCGACCGATCGAGATCGCCGCGCAGCCGGTCTCACGGAATGTGGTGGCGGCGTCGGCGAGCGTGCGGATATCACCGTTACCCACGATCGGCATTTTCTCGACGGCTTCGACCACCGCCCGGATCCCCGAACGATCGACGCTCCCCCGGAAGCCTTGTTCACGCGTGCGCCCGTGGATGATCACGCCGGCCACGCCGACCTTCTCGAACTCGCGGGCCAGGTTGGGTGCCGAGAGAGTCTCCGCATCCCAGCCCAGGCGCATCTTGACGGTGACCGGAACGTTCACCGCGTTCACGACACTCGCGACCAGCGCAGTCGCCGAGTCGGCCTGACACATCAGGGCCGACCCGCCCCCCGTTTTGACCACCTTGTTGACCGGGCATCCCATATTAATATCAACGAGGGACGCACCTTGGTCCACGGCCCAGCGCGCGGCCTCCTGCATCTCGGAGATCACGTGGCCGTAGATCTGGATCGACATCGGCTGATCTTGAGGGCAGGTCTCGGCAAGCTCAAAGGATCGCCTGCGCCGCTCGAGGATCGAGCGCGCGTTGACCAGGTCGGTCGTCGCCATGCCCAGACCGCCGCACTCACGGACGGCCAGGCGGAACGCCATGCTCGTGTATCCCGCCAGAGGCGCGAGGAAGAACCGCGAGGGAATGGCAACGTTTCCTAGCATCAACGGCTCGCGAACAATCGAGGGCGCCACGACATCTTGCATCACGAATCATTCCAGGAGATCGGGGGAACTTCAAAGACGGGAACGGCGGACTGATCCAAGAACGCGTTACAAACCGAGCTCTTCTCTCCGTGCTTCTTTGTGGAATCGGTTATTCTAACCCAGTGAGGGCTTGTTTCACGAGAGGGAATGCGATGCGGCAGACGAGCGACGCGGACGCTGAGGCCTGGGTCCTGACCACGGATCCGGGGCGTGCGCTCCTTCAGGAGGTCGCGATGACCTCCACCTACGGCCCCACCGAGCTCCAGCGCTGGCGTCGGGGGGCCACGCCCGAGCACGTCGCGGCGGCGGTCCGCCTCGCCGTGGGCCGGTCCCGTGGAAAGGCCAAGTTCAGTCGAGCCGAGGCCATGTGGTTCGAGCCGGTCGGCCTCGAGCAGGCCACCACCGAAACCGTCGCGCGGCACAAGGCCGAACGGTTCCGCGGGTCGCACGTGCTCGATCTCTGCTGCGGGATTGGTGGCGATACCCTGGCCCTCGCCAGCGAAGCCCAGGTTGTTGCCGTCGACGCCGACCAGGGGATGTGCCGACGGACCCGCTGGAACGCTCATGTCTATGACGTCGCGGACCGAGTGGACGTGATTCGGGCCCAGGTCGAGCGAATCGCGTATCGAAGTCAATCGCTCGTCCACGTCGACCCCGACCGTCGCCAGGGGAGTGCCAAACGCGCCCGTGAATTACTCGGTTACTCGCCCGGCCTGGAGTTTCTCCAAGCGCTACCGGGGCGCGTCCGTGGCGGCGCGATCAAGCTCGGCCCGGCGAGTGACTTCGTGACTCATTTCGGTGAACAGCCATGCGAGTTGGAACTGATCAGCTTGGGGGGCGAGTGCAAGGAAGCCACGGTCTGGTTCGGGGCGCTCGCGACCTGCCGCCGCCGCGCGACCCGACTTCCTGAAGCCGTCTCGTGGACCGACCAGGATGGACCTCGCAACCCGCTGGTTCCGATCGCAAGTCCCTTGGCCTGGGTCTACGATCCCGACCCCGCCCTCGGCCGTTCGGGACTGCTCGACAGCTTCGCCGCCGCGAATGGCCTGGCACGCTGCGCCCCTGGCATCGACTTTCTGACCGGGCCCGAACCGATCGATTCGCCATTTCTCGCGTGCTTTGAAGTCCTCGAGATCCTCCCCCTCGACCTCAAAACCATCGGCAAGCTCGTGACTGCAAGAAAGCTCGGCCCGCTGGAAATCAAGACCAAGGGTACCGACCTGCGCCCCGAGGCCCTCCGCGCCCAATGGAAGCCCCGCGGCCCTCATCCAGCGACGCTGCTCCTCATGGGGGGCAAAGGCACCTCACGCGCGATCTTGGCCAGGCGCAGGAGTCCCGCCGTTTCCCAGGCTCAGCCGATCGCATAAGAGAAGCGGATTTCGATGATGCGTCTTCGCCCCGAAGGAAAGGCTCTCGATGGGGTGAGCCTCCGCGGGCGTTGTCGAGGTAGAGGACGAGATAGTTGAGCGGCGTGGTGTCGGAGACGACGATCATACGGGTCTCGCATCGCGGAGCATTCCCGACGCGGCTTTCATCTCCTCGACGCTCAGATCGAGCCCGACGCCGTACTTCTTGAGCAAGCCGTCGGTCTCATATCGCTCCAGGCCGAGAGCCTCCCCGAGTTGACGATGGGTTATCTCGTGCTCGCGGTACATTTCGACCAAGAACGCTTCGCGGGCCTTATCGTTCAAGTCGCTTCCATGGGGGCGAATTTGCTGCTCGATGTCGTGGGGAATCTCGAAGCTGATGTTCATTAGGGCCTCTGCCTATTTCGATCCGTACGACTCTGGCGTCCAGTGCAATCAAACCTCACTTGCCGTGTGGTACAAGCCGCTCTGAACATTGCCGTTCACGTACTGTTCAAGCTCCGGCATCAGTGAGACATTCATGGATCAGGTTCCCGAGGGAAACGAAAGAATGACCGACAGTATACTTCAAACCACAAATAACAACAATTTTGATTATTGGGAGTGGTGAGGTGGAACGGCCAGCCAAAGCTCCGAGTTCGACTCTGCCTCCGTGATCGCCTCGAAGGCCGGGTACACTGAATCCCGGCGTCCGTAATCGAGCAAACGCTCGGATCCGGACGACATGATATCGCTCACTTGATCACCGGCACACGGCGATTGACAATAGCGCGGCCGAACGGGATAGAGGGAGTGACTACGAGGGGACTATGGCGAGATCAACCAGGCGGTTCTCTTGGTCCACGCCGAGGTCCAACTGGCGCGGGCAGCCTACCCGAACCGCCCCCTCTACGTCATCAAGGTCGACCTCCAAGACTATTACCTCAGCCTGCCTCATAACATCCAGCACCGGCTCGGGCCGTCCAAGACCGATTTGAGCTTCTTCGCCCGCTTTCTCGCGCCGCCGCTACGATCGGACAACCGAGGGCCGACGTGGATGCGTCGTGGAGTCTCGAGGGGCCATGCGCTGTCGGGGATGCTGGCGGATCTGCTGGATGGGGGATGCTGGAATTGGACGGGCTTGGGCGTTGGTCAGTCCATGCGGTGATCTACGAGGCCCACCTGGAGCAGAGCCGCACCCGACTGGCAGCCGCCTCCTCGGTCCTGTCGCTCGTGCTGCTCTACAACGCAAACCTCACGTTTCTGTTGCATGCGGCGGTGCTCGGGGGGGGGCGGCTCGGTGATGTCCACCGCGATTCTGCCGAGCGCGCCGTCCTGCGTTAGCATTACGCCTTCTTCGGTGCTGGGCGTGGGATCGTGGAGGAACTGCGCGACCTGATCAAAAAACGATTCCAATCGTGCAGGATTCCTCACGGGATGACACAAAATAATCAAAAAGCAAACATCGATATTAGTCATATTCGCAACTGCCAACTAATCTGTCCACGATCTCCAGTCGGCTCGGGAACACCCATCGTCCCCTGCTTGGGGAGTCTTTGAACGAACGCGATCGTACCGAACCGTCTTCCAGGTTCGATGTACAGGGCCTCTGCAACACCTTCCGAACCTGCCCGCCCATCGACACACCCGCGCACACTCCGATCAATCCACGGCGGGCCTCACCCATGAGGGCCGGCCGCAACACAGAGGCGCAAGCCCAACACGCGAGAAATTCAGCAATATGTCCTTGACAGAGCCTCGTTGCCTGCTAATCTTTTAGCAGATTGCTGATTTTTTAGCATAAACCCATCCGGAGCTGGTTGACCGGCCTGGAGGGGGATTTCGCAGCTTTTGAGGGGAGATTGGAACCGATGGCCAGGCCTGCGAATGACCCGCTCAGTCGCCGGGAGCGGCAGATCATGGACGTCATCTATCGGCGGGGCCGGGCGACGGCGGCCGAGGTCCAGGAGGCGCTTCCCGACCCGCCCAGCTATTCCTCCGTCCGGGCTCTGCTGCGGATCCTGGAGGAGAAGGGACACCTGCGGCACGAGCAGGACGGCCCGCGTTACGTGTTTCTGCCGACGGTGCCCCGCGACAAGGCGCGGCGGTCGGCCCTCAGCCAACTCGTGCAGACGTTCTTCGACGGCTCGACGGCTCAGGCCGTCGCAGCATTGCTCGGTGAGCCTGGCTCCAAGCTCACCGATGAGGACCTCGACCGGCTCGCTCGTCTGATCGACCAGGCGCGAAAGGAGGAACGCTGACCATGGACTCGCTCCTCGACCTCATCCCGACCCTGTCCGGATCCGGATACTGGCAGGCCCTTGCGCTCGGCATCTTGCTGAGAGCCACGCTCGTCCTGACCGCCGCGGTCCTCGTGGACGCGGCCTTTCGACGTGCCTCCGCGTCGAGGCGAAACTTCATCTCTGGATTCTAAAACCGGATGGGGAGCCACGCTCGAGGTCACCGCCGCGATGGCGGCCGGCGGTTTCTTGACCGTCCGGCTCCAGCCCTGTGGGACCGCGATCGCGCGGATCTTCGACGAGCAAGCCAAGCCCGTGGCGAAAGGCCTGTTGAGCCTCAACATCATGGCACGCAGTGTCCCGGCACCGACTACGACGGTGAGTCACTCACCGAGGAGGAACGGACCATGCTCGCGGCCGTCGAGGAGATCTATGCCAACGTGGGCCGGGTGAACTACGGGGAGACTCCAAGATCGAACCGCGCGGGGCTTGTCACACTACCCATGCAGGTTCCCGGGGCAATCCATCGACCATATCCATAAAAATCCACAACAACTGCACATTTTTCAATAACACGTAAGTTCACGGTTAAGGCGGGACGGACGACCGACCTGGGTGATGTACACGTGAAGACGGACGGTGGCTGAGCCGCGGAGAGCGGCCTGCCCGGGAGTGGACTCGATCAAGGTGGGGGGAGCCAAGGCAATGGACGATCCGTTGAGACTTCTGAGCTCAGGGGGAACCGACTGCCTGATGGCAGGGCTGGCCTGCGCGGCGAAAGCCGCAGGCGTGCTGGCCGGCACCGGCCTGTTGGCAATCGGAATGAAGAGGCGGGCCGCGGCGACGCGGCACATGGTCTGGGGCCTCGGCCTGGCCGGTGCCTTGGCGTTGCTGCCGCTGGCCCTCACTCTGCCGCCTTGGGGGCTGCCGATCCTGTCGACACCGGCAGGGGCATCGGCGACAAAGGCGAACTCGGCATCCGAGGAGCGACAGGCTGATCCTGCGGCAGTCGCGGTGATCGCCTCAGACGCGGAGACGGATCTGAGTGCGGAGACGCGGCGGGCCCTGGATCGCCTTGAACCGACTTCGCGAATGAAGCCTCCTGCGGTCAGATTGACCCGGTCGCAAGGCTTGGCAATGTGGCTGTTGGCGGTCTGGAGCACCGGGACGGTGGCGGTGCTCGCCTGGTGTGCGATCGGCTGGGTGGCCGTCTGGCGGCTGGGTCGAAGGGCGGAACGCATCACCGATCAGCTCTGGATGGACGAGGTCGGGGAGGCAGCCGGGCGGCTGGGACTGACCAGGCACGTGAGACTGCTCCGCGGCGGGCCGGCGGCCATGCCGTTGACTTGCGGCGTGCTGCGGCCGGTGGTGCTCCTACCGGTGGAGGCCGACGCGTGGCCGGCCGAACGCCGACGCGCAGTCCTGATGCACGAACTGGCGCACGTACTGCGCCGCGATTGCCTGACGCAATGGCTGGGGCTGGCGGCCTGCGCGGTCTACTGGTTCAACCCGCTGGCCTGGTGGGCGGCCTCGCGGCTGATGTCCGAACGCGAACAGGCGTGTGACGACCTCGTGCTGGAGGCGGGCGAGCGGCCGTCGGACTACGCGGCCCAGCTCCTCGGGGTGGCGCGGTCGCTCCGGCCCGCGCCGGCGCTGGCCCCGGCGGCGATGGCGATGGCAATGGCGAGGCCCTCGGGTCTGGAGCGGCGACTCCTGGCAATTCTCGACGGGCGGCGTAACCGGCGGGCGCCGGCGCGGTGGCTGATGACCGCGTGTCTATTGGCGGTGCTGGGAATGTCGGCCACGCTCACTGCGGTGCGGCTGGTGGCTCGGGAGGTGCCGGGCCCGGTCGTGTCCGGCCTGGTAGTCGGGCCCGACGGCAAGCCCGTCGAAGGGGCGGCCGTGATCCTGTTCCTGTCACGGCTATCGTCGCGAAGCCCGATGGAGAACCCGACGACGGCCGAGGTGCTCGGCCAGGGCCAGAGCGACGCCCAGGGCCAGTATCGAATCCATCTGCCCGACGTCCCGGTGAAAACCGACGACGGCTTGCTCCTCGTCACTACGGCTCGCGGCACGGGGTTCACGGCACGAACGCTGACCGACCTGGCCAGTCCGATCGGGGAGCCGACCCGGCTCCAGGCCGAGCAGCCCGTGGAGGTAAGGATCGTCGACCTGGAGGGCTCGCCGCTCGCTGGCGCGGAGGTCCGCCTGCACGACGCCTATCCTTCCTCGGGTGGCCAGGGTCTGAGCCCTGATACGCTCACCACCGACGCGTTACCCACCCTGGCCCTCAGATCGATCACCGACGCGGACGGTCGGTTCACCCTTCGAGGTATCGGCCCCGGCCATTCGGTCGCCATTCAAGTCCGCGCGGCCGGGTTTGGCAACCAGCGGTTGTGGCTCCGGACCAAGGCCGACGTTCGCTCCGCCACACTTGCGCTCGGACGAGCCCACATCGTCGAGGGTCGCGTGACGCTCGGCAAAGGGGGCTCCTCGGCGGTCGGTGCGCATGTCCGTGCTCGGAGCATGTCCGCAAAGCGAGGTATGGGACAATTCATGGGCGAGGCCGAGGTGACAATCGGCGATGACGGGCTGTACCGACTCGAGGCAGCGCCCAGCGGCTCAATCCGGTTGGAGGTCTACCCACCTCGCGAGGGGACCGAGGCGTACCTGCTGAGAAGTGAGCTCGTGGTCCCGGGAGACTCGGTCAGCTCCCACGCGGATTTCGCTCTACCGCGCGGGGTCCTGGTGCGCGGCCGCGTGACCGAGGCCGGCACCGGCCAGCCGGTCGCCGGCGCGATTGTCACGTACCAGGCCCACGAGCGGAACAATCCCTATTTCATCAAGGACGCCGCCGCCTGGTTCAACGGCGACGAACAAAAGGCGATCACGGCCGCCGACGGCACCTTCCGACTGGGCGTGATGCCGGGGCCCGGCTACTTGCTGATCAGAGGTCCGACGACCGACTACCTCCACGAAGCGATCTCGGCCGCGGAGCTGCACGGAGAGCTCATCTGGCCGAACACACGGCATTATCCCGATGCCCTGCGGAAGCTCGATCTGAAACCCGATGACGGCCCGGTCGATCTCGACCTGAAGTTGCGCCGGGGTGCGACCGTACGCGGTCACCTCGTCGGTACGGACGGGCAACCGGTGCGCGACGCGGTATTGTTCAGTCGCTGGTATCTGACGCTGTCCCAGATGACCATCAATTTCGGTCAGCGCGTGATGCCGACACGTGGGGGCCGCTTCGAATTGGCGGGCTGCGACCCCGACTCGTCCGCTCCGGTGTTCTTTCTGGATGCCAAGCTCCAGCGGGGCGCGGTCGTCGAGCTCTCCGGCAAGCAGGCCGGACCGGACCTGGAAGTCATGCTGCAGCCCTGTGGGTCGGGCACCGTCCGGTTCGTTGGCGAGCAGGGTAAGCCCCTGCCGCCCGGGCTCAGTCCGGCGCACCTCGAGGTCGTGCTGACGCCCGGGGCCTCGTTCGCGGATCTCACTCCCGGCGTCGTCAACGAGCAGAGGAAAAGCCCACTGATGGCCGACTCTTTCCATGTCTCCAACCTCGACCGAGAGCGCTACCGTGAGCTGATCACCGACGCCGAGGGTCGGATGACGTTCCCAACCCTGATCCCTGGGGCAACCTACCGCGTCATCGTCCAGAACAAGCCGGTGAAGACGCAGATCGAGTTCACGGTAAAGCCAGGCGAGGCGCGGGACCTCGGCGACCTGGTGATCCGCAACGTCGACCGAGCGAGGTGAGGCCATGACGAGGATCGGCGAGAATGCGTGGGCTCCGTTCGAGCCCAGCCCGGACGACCCGTGGGACCTGCGCAAGGTCGCCCATCTGCACCGGGCGGCCGGCTTCGGGGCGAACTGGGCCGAGCTGCAGCGCGACGTGGCGGCGGGGCCGGCCGAGAGCGTCGGGCGATTCTTCAATCCACTCGACCCGTCGGAGGATGAGCGAGCGGTCCGCGAGGGCTTGCGCACGGGTGCCGTCGGCTCGACTGACCCGAGGCGGCTGCGGGCGTACTGGCTCTATCGGATGCTCTTCGGCTCCGACCCGCTGCGGGAGCGGTTGACTCTCATCTGGCACGGCCACTTTGCCACCAGCCTGACGAAGGTCGACAGCGTCAGCGCCATGGCCACACAGGTGGAGGCCCTGCGCGAGCGGGCACTCGGCGACTTCGCAGGACTGCTCGGGGCGATGACCGCCGATCCGGCCATGCTCGTCTGGCTCGACGGCGGGACCAGCAAGCGCGAACGGCCGAACGAGAACTACGCCCGCGAGTTCCTCGAGCTGTTTACGCTTGGGCAGGGCGCCTATTCCGAGCTCGACATCCGCGAGGCCGCCCGCGCCTTCACCGGCTGGGCGCCCGAGGGAGGACGGAGGACGCACGACAATGCAAACCCCCGGTTCACGTTCGAGGAGGAGGTGCACGACGGTGGCTCCAAGACCATCCTGGGCCAGACCGGGACCTGGATGGCCGACGACGTAGTGCGAATCGCCTTGGAGCGGCCCGAGGCGGCCCGCCACCTGGCGGGGAAGCTCTATCGCGCGTTTGTGGCCGAGGAGGCCGATCCCGAGCCGGAGCTGATCGAGCCGCTGGCCGAGACGTTGCGGTCGAGTGGATTCTCGATCCGTCGGGTGCTGGAAGTCATTCTTCAATCGAGACATTTCTATTCGGCGGCGGCGTACCGGCGTCGGGTCAAGTCGCCCGTGGATTACACGATCGGCCTGTTGCGGATGCTGGAGGTCCCCCGCCCGAAAGTCAGCTTGCTGGCCACGGCCACGGCCTGCGGCCGGCAGGGTCAGGAGCTCTTCGCGCCTCCGAACGTGAAGGGGTGGGAAGGGGGAAAGACCTGGATCAACAGCAGCACACTGCTCGAGCGTCTCAACTGGGCGACCGACGTCATCTGGGGCAACCCCGATTACGGCATGCCCGCTTTCGACCCGGTCGCCTGGGCCGACGCCCACCGCGTGAAACCGGGTGAGGCGGCCGGTCGGTTCGTCAACCTGCTGCTTCAGGGAGACCTCGTCCATGATGCCAGGGACCTGATCCTGGCCGCCGGCCGCGATGGTGACACCGCCGGCCTGCGAAAGTGTCTGCAGCGACTGCTCCATTGCCCGGAATTCCAGCTCGCCTGACGGCAAGGAGAATTCGACCGTGACAACGACCCGACGCGAAATGCTCCGCCTGGGCCTGGGAAGTTCCACGCTCCTGGCCTGCGGCACGACCGTACCGACCTTTCTGGCCCGATCTGCGCACGCGCTGGCCAACGGCCCAGCGCACGACGCCGACGGCCGGATCCTCGTCGTCATTCAACTCGACGGCGGTAACGACGGCCTGAATACAGTCGTCCCTCACGGCGACGACATCTACCACAAGAGCCGGCCGAAGCTCGCCTTGAAGGCCAAGGATCTCAGGCCGATCGACGCGCAGGTCGGGCTGCACCCGTCGCTCGACGGTTTCGCGAAGCTCCATGAAGACGGCCGGCTGGCGATCGTGCAGTCGGTCGGTTATCCCAACCCGAACCGGTCGCACTTCGAGTCGATGGCCATCTGGCAGACGGCACGACTCGAACCGGGCCGTGAGGAACCAGGGTGGCTCGCCCGGGCCATCGACGCCGGCCCGGCGGCCTCGGGCGGTGACGCCCCGGCCCTGCACATCGCTACGTCGGCACTGCCTCGGGCGCTGAGCGGGGGACAGCAGTACGTTCCCTCCCTAGCGACGGTCGAGCAGTTCCGCCGACGCCTGGGGGTATCCAAGACCGACGGAGCCGACGAGCAGCGCGCGGCCCTCGACCACATTGCCGGTCAGGCCGGGAGGGCGGAGAACCCGCTGCTCCAGTTCGTGGCGCGCAGCACCGTGGTCTCGTACGCCAGCAGCGCCCGGCTCGAGAAGGTCGTCCGCAACGACGACGCGGCCAATTACCCCGACTCCTACAGCCTGGCCCAGCGTCTGCGCCTGATCGCCCGCCTGATCCGCGCCGGGCTGTCGACACCGATCTACTACGCCCAGCTCGGTGGCTTCGATACCCACGCCGAGCAGCTCAATCAGCACTCCGGCCAACTGCGCGAGCTGAGCGGCTCGGTCCAGGCATTTCTGACCGACCTCGACCGCTCCGGCGACGGTGACCGGATCACAGTGCTCGTCTTCTCCGAATTCGGCCGCCGCCTCCGCGAGAACGCCAGCGCCGGCACCGACCACGGCACCGCGGCACCGGTCTTCCTCCTCGGCCAGCCCGTACAAGGTGGCCTGCATGGACCGTACCCCGACCTCGCGCATCTGAAAGCGGGAGACCCCGAACACGCGATCGACTTCCGTCGCGTCTACGCAACCGTGCTGGAGCGTTGGTTGAACCTGCCGGCCAAGGCCGCGCTGGGAAAGGCCTTCGAGCCCCTCCCCCTGTTCCGTTCGTGAGGATCGACCGGCGTTTGGATGATCAGAACGCGCCCTGATCACCCAAACGCCGGAAAATGTTCAGCACTTCATATCCCAGGCCGAAACAACCACGGACCTGAAGGTCAAGATGCGCCGTCACCGTGGCCTCAGGCCTCAGCGGTTTCGGTGCTCTCGGATGTGAATTCGTGCGTGGGATGGGAGTTCGTTTCCACAGGGAGTTGTCTCCCGTGCAATTGCCGCCGGATCGTGGCCAGCCAGTCGTCGGTGGGGAGGCCGTAGGGGCGGAACTTTTCGAGCCGGCCTTCTTCTTCGCTGAAGAAGAGCGCACGGTGGGCACCGAGCTTTCCGGCCGCGGGAGAGTCGATCAAGGTGCTCGAATCGTTGGCGCTCATCTGGAAGAGGACGCGGACCTCGAACTCACGCAACGACTGGCGGTCGAAGGTCCGGTTGAGGTTATTGAGGCTGTCGCACCAGACGATCGTGTGGACCCCGACCGGGGGGCCGTCGCGGAGGATGTTGACGAAGAGCTTCGAGGGCGGGGTCGCTTTCTCCTCGCCGTAGCGTGAGAAGCCGAAATCATCCTCGCCCTTTCGCAGGTCGCGAAACCGCTGGAGGTCGTTGACGATCAAGTAGAGGCCCGGGGCCTCCCCAGCCTCCTTCTGACGCCGCTCGACCTCGGCCGCGAGTTCGCCGATCACGGCGGACATGTCGCGCCAGGCGACGTCGCGCACGGCGTGCGGGAACACGCCGTCGAGCCGGCCGAGCAGACCCGCATTCCTCGAGTCGGCCGGGGTGCCGTCGAAGAGGTAGAACTGAACCCCTTGACCACCACCACCGTCACCATCGGCCGGCGCATGTTGCGCGGCGAGGCTGATCATGGCCGTCGAAATCATCCCGAGGGCCGCGGCATCGTTCTGCCCGACGATCAGAAGGTTGCTGCCGCTCTGGGGCCGGAAGACCGCGGCCGTCGGGTCCTTGATGGCGATCGCGTCGCCGAGCCAGGCGAAATCGGCCTTGGGAGGCTCGGGCCACGCCGGCGCTTGCAAGAGTCGGCCGAGCAGGTGATTCTGGGCCGCGACCGCGGGTAAGTTCCCCTCGAAGACGATCTGCGCAGCGGGAGGCCGATTCTGATCGTCCGCCAGTTTCTTGATCGTCTTGAGGTACTCCTCGCGGCGCTCGTCGGGGAGCCAGACGACCTGAAAGAAGTTGTTCCCTTCCACCATGCCGTTGGCATCGTTGTAGATCGCCTCGCCCGGCCTGGTCAGCAGACGAGCGGCCGAGTTGTCGTCGCTCAAGATCAGGTGGGCGTCCGACTCGCTGCACTGGAGCGCGATCCGGACCGCCATCTGGCCCAGGGTGCTCCGCGCCAGCGAGAACGCGCCTCCCAAGGTCTGCGAGCCCAGGTGAACGTGAATCCCGAACGCACGACCCTGGCGCACCAGGCGATCGAGCAAGAGGGCCGTGTCCTGGGCGATCTTGTCGTCTTCGACGAAGAATTCCTGGAACTCGTCGACGATGAACAAGATCCGCGGAAGCGGAGGTTGACCGGCCACCTGGCGATACCCGTTGAGGTCCTGAACACCGAGGTCGCGGAACTGGTCGCCTCGCAGTTTGAGCTCACCGTCGAGACGCTGAAGCACGCTCAGGCCGAATTCACGCTCGCTCTCCACGGCGATGACACGCGCGTGGGGCAACTGGAGCGTGGCATAGACCTTGAACTCAACGCCTTTCTTGAAGTCGATCAGGTAAAGCTCGAGTTCGTCGGGGCTGTAGCGGAGCGCTGCGTTTGTGATCAAGGCATGGAGCAAGGTGGATTTACCCGACCCCGTCTTGCCCGCGATCAGAACGTGTTGAGATGTTCCCCGACCGAGCCGGAGATGTTGCAGCTTGGTGGCCCCTGCCCGGCCGAGCGGCACGTCGATCCCCTTGGCGCTGCTGCTGGTCCAATATTCTTCGGGGGACGGAGCGATGAACTCAAACGGAACCTCGACGCGATTGGCGTCGCGGGCGCGGTCGCCGACCACGTGCAAGAGCTTCGTGAACGTCTCCGGATCGGGCGGCGCATCGAGCTTCAGCGGGAACTTCGCGAACTCGGGATCCTTCCACTGCAACCGCCCTTCCCGCCAGTTCAGGTTCATGCAGAGGGATTCGAGATCCTTCAACTGGCAGCCGGAAGGGAGCGCCTGTTTGATGTCGACCGAGATCAACGTATAGACGCCGCAACGCGCACCGCTGCTGGCGATGCTCATGAGCCGACGCGCGGCCGACTCATTGAAGTTCGCCGGGAAATTCGCCACCACCAGCACCCGGAACGGCTCGGCGACTTCACCGGCGTGAACGTTGTATTCCTCAATCGTCTTGAACTCGTTGCGCAAGTACTTCTGAATTACATTTTCCATGTGCGCCTGGAGGTCGGCCAGGCGCTGTTCGATATGAGGCGTTTCGGTCCAGATCCGGCTATTGACCAGCAGTTCGTGATAGTCACCCAGGTGCATGAAGGCCGCATAGTTTTCACCGAGTCCGACGGGGTCGATGATCGTGAAGCGGACCTTACCGGCGGGAAGCGAAGTCAGGTAGCGCAGCATCATCGCCTGCAGCACCCGCGCGGCCTCGGCCTTGCCGGAGTCATGGACCTTGAGCAGAATCGACCCTTCCACCGGGAACGGGAGCAAGGCGGGCAGACTGAAACGGGTGGGGCCGTCGGGCTTCAGGCGCGGGTCACTGGAAAGCCCTTGGGGGATCTGGGCGAGGTCGAACTCGAACTCCCCGAACCGAAGCGCGGGGGGAACGGCCTTGGGCGGTTCCCATCCGGTCGGGTCAACCTGGTGCCAGTCGAGGAAGAGCTGGTTGCAGACCTCATTGACCTCGGCAACGGTCGCTTGCACCTCGGCAAGCCCGGCTTTCCAACGGTCGACAAGCTGCTTCCAGGCGTTCACATAGGCCGCTTGGGTCGACTCTTTCTCGACGCGATGGTTCTCTTGAAGCTGAGCGGTATCGCGTTCCAGCCGTTCCTTGAGGTCGGCGAGCCGGCGGGGATAACGCTCGTCAGCCTGCTGACGCGTCTCGGCGTGGCGGGCTTCGATATCTTTGAGGAGGGGAGGATATTTCTCCTCAGCCTCACGGGTTTCCCGCTCGCGGCGCTGCTCGCTCTCGGCCGTGAACTTGGCGAATTTCTCGTCGGCCGCGACGGTATCGTGCTCGCGACGTGCTTCCACCTCCGCCTTGTGCCGTTCAAAGGCCGCGTTGACCCAGCTCTGGGCCTGGAGGGCGAAAGCCTCCGCTTCGTCCAGGGTCTGGCGAAACGGGGGGTAGAAGCGACCGACCTGACGTCGGGCCACGGTGGCGAGCCAGAACCAGAACGTGACCGCAATCGCGATCACTGCACCGGCATCAACGGCCAGCCCGGTCGCCCAGCCGAGCGTCACCCCCAGCGGGTAAGCGGCGGCGAAGCCAAGGATCAAAAACGGCCAGACGAACTGCTGGAGCTTGAGAAACTTGGGCAGCGTCAGCTTCATCAGTGGAACGAGCTGTTCCTCGGCCCGCTTCAAGCGCTCCTGCAACTCGGGCAGTGGGTTTTCCGCGGGAGGCACCACGACCTCGCCGCTCGTCGCGTCCGCGCGTGGGAAGAATGAGCGGCAGGATTCGAGCGGATGTTCCGCCTCGTCCTTGATCGTCTGCAAAAGACCGAGCTCGGCGTTCAGCTCCGCCGCGCGTTCCTTGTGGAGCTTGACCGCCGAGTCTTTGGCCGCCTCGAACACCGCGAGGACCTGCCAGCGCGTTTCTTCGTACTCCCGTTTCGCCGCCTTCGTGGCCGAGCGATACCAGGCCGCGGTCTTGTTACGGACCGCGGCGAACTCCGCCTCAACCTCTTTCCGCTCCGTCTCGAACCGCGTCCGGAGCTCGTTGCGAACCGATTGATAACGAATCTCGGTCGCTTCGATCTCCGACTTGGCGGCCTTCGTCACTTTCTCCAAGGCCTTCTGGAAGGCATGCTCCTCAATCTCGACCTGGTTCTTATGCCCTTGCTCCGTCTCCAGCTCCCTACGGGCACGCTCGGCCGCGATCCGTTCCAGAGTCCGCAGCGCTTCGACTTCTCGTTCGACCAGGGACGAATGAGGCATGATGGACAAACCTGTGGTTCGAGCGTCCGGAATCGGGACGGTCAGAGAAGAGTTGCGGGGATCACCAACATCCGGACGATTCAAGAGCAGTCCTGGCGTATCTTGTGAAGCACCTCGGCGATCTTATCCATCGCCCGAATCGCCGACGACGTTTGGTGGTCGAGCGGAAGGAGATGGTTCTTCTCGAAATCTCGCGAGACCTGGTCGCTCCACTGTTGCTTCACATCATCCCAGCGCTCGCGGAGCGCCTTCTGGGTGAAGGCCAGCCTGGCGGAACCTGCGCTCATGATCGATTCCCTCGCGTCAGTCGGCCCGTTAGATTGTACGCGAGCCGAACGGAATTGGTTCAGGACGGGGGACGAGTCGTCTCTTCCCCAGACGGTTCCACGCTCGTTGGAGAATTCACTTCTGCAGATCCTGCGCCGTCGGCGGTTTCTGCCGGCCGTTGCCCTGCGCTCCCGGGTGCGACGGCGGGACGATCGTCCCCAGACGCGACAGTACTCGGCCCGGGTTCCGTCACGCTGGAAGGGGGTGCGATCGAGTCCACGGAAGAGGTCGGCGGAAGCGTGGGCGCCGCAGGTGCTTGAAGGGCCGCGTACTCTTCGAGCGCCACGATCATCCGCTCCAGCAAGGCCAGTGAACCGACCAGGCCGCCGGAAAGTTTATCGCTCAAGGGCTGCGACTGGCTGTGATACTCGGACAGGGCATGCTCGAAGATAGGTCCCCATCTTTTGATCCGTTCAACCTTATCCTCAGCCTCTTCCAGCCTTAGCTTGGCGATCCGGAGGGCTTCCTTCTGGTCGCTGTCGGAGACGGCATCGCTGTTCGACTGAGAAAGGCGTTTGCGATTCAGCTCGGTTCGCGCCTCGGAGATTTTCTCCTTGGCACGCTTGATCTGGGCGGTCCAGTAGGTGTACTGGTCGCGTTCGAGCCAGTTGCGGACCTGGCGAATCTCCATTTCCATCGAACCGAGCGCGATGCGGGCGTCCTCCGCATACGTGAGCAGTGCGACCTTGAATTGCTTGATCGCGTCGGTGGAGCGGACGTTGGCCTGGCTCATTTGGGATCGCCCCTCGTCGGCGTTAACGCTGCTGCAAGTACTCTTCCACGCGATCGGCCTTGCGCATCAGGAATGGGACATGTTGATTCGTCGAATCGACGAAGCGGGCGACCACTTGAAGCGTCTGTTCGAATTCCTCGACGAACTTGTCATGTTCGCGATCCCGCCACGACTGGCCGAGGCCGGCGAGCTGGCCATGGAGCACGGTCATCTGTGCGAGCAGGTCGTTGTTGAACTGCCGCAACTGCGTCGCGAACCGCCGGAGCTCGTCCGGATTGACGATCGCCTGTCCCATGAAATGCCCTTTCGTAAGCAGGACGAAACCGGGAGGGCCGCTCTTGGGGACGGCCCCGCGCCGCGAACGTGAAAGAATTGGTTGTTCAAATTCATGGTAGCCCGGTCAACCCATGCTGTAAACCACTCAGATCCTTGACCACGCTCCAGGTTCCCGCGCAGCGGTCAACTGTGCCCCCCCTGATGAGACGAATGTCGGAGAGAGAGTTCTCGATTGACCCCGATCCCAGGGAGCCGCAAGCGGAAGGAAGGCCGAGGGGATCGCCGAACCTCAAGGGAACGGTGATCGCCCCCTTGAGAGTAGGTACGCTCGGCGGAGGCTTCAACTCACACCCCACCGGAGTCGGGTTTCTCCGGGAAAGGAGTTGGCCGTTACCCCGTTGGGACTTCCGTGTAGAATCAAGTGGAGTCAATGGATCCCCCATTTTCGAGCGAGACGCTCGCCCAATCAGAAAAAAAAGGGAAACCGATCATGGGAGAGTCGCGCGCTTCCGAGACCACGAATCGTCCCCTAGCAGACCTTGACGATTGGGAGTCCGTGCATCAGGTGAGCGCACGGGACGAGACCGGTCCGCAATCGACGTTTCGTGACTACCGGGAGAACGTGCGCGCGGGGGTTCGCGAGTTTTATCAGCTCAATCATCGTCACCAGACGCTGGGCTTCGTTCTCGAGAAGAAGCAGGAGTTCCTCGCCAAGTCGCGTCGATCCATGGGGATCTGGGAGGCGATGGAGTTCCTCAACACGCTCGTCGACGAGAGCGATCCCGACGCCGATTTCTCGCAGATCGAGCACCTGATGCAGACCTCCGAGGCGATCCGGGCCGCGGGCCATCCCCGCTGGTTTGTGCTGACGGGCCTGATCCATGACCTCGGCAAGATCCTCTGTCTTTACGGCGAGCCGCAATGGGCGGTCGTCGGCGACACCTTCCCGGTCGGCTGCCGTTATTCCGACAAGATCGTCTTCTCCGAGTATTTCGCGGAGAATCCGGATTCGGCCGTGCCCGAGTATCGGACCCGCCACGGAATCTATGCCGAGGGCTGCGGGCTCGACCAGGTCCACCTCTCCTGGGGCCATGACGAGTACCTCTACCACGTCGTCAAGGATTACCTGCCGGAGGAGGGGCTGGCGATGATCCGCTATCACTCCTTCTATGCCTGGCACCATGAGAATCAGTACAACCACCTGATGAACGAGCATGACCGAAGGAAACTCAGTTGGGTGCGCGCGTTCAACCCGTTCGACCTCTACTCCAAAGGGCACGATCGCCCCGATGTCGCCGCCTTGACCCCGTACTACAAAGACCTGATCGCCGAGTTCTTTCCCGCTCAACTCGCCTGGTGAGACGTCGTCGTTTCGTTCGCCGGGGAATTGCCGATTCTGGCCGATCGATGGGGCGACAGGCTAGAATCGAGTCGTAAGCAGACAGGCTCAGCCGAATTCATCGACCTCGACGTTGATTCCCAGACGATGGCCCGGAGACGCACTGCAGTGAGGCGACCTTCATGACGCAGGGACCGAGCCATCCTGACGAAAAGCCCGACGACGAGTCGCAAGGCTCCAGCTCGACTCAAGCCGGCCCGTTCGGCACCTGGGCCGAAGGCGCGGGGACGGTACCGACGTCGCCCCCGCGGGCCTCATTCATGCCGATCGAAGGGACGATCCCGGCGTTCGGCTCGCTCTCCGGCGCCGAATCGCAGCCATTCCCTTCATCGGGCATGGAGTCTTCGGACGAATCGATCGGCGTTCAAGGGACGCTCCAGCCCGGCCAGGTCCTGTTCGGCCGCTACCTCGCGGAAAAGCTCCTGGGCGAAGGCGGGATGGGGACCGTCTGGCTGGTCAAGCACCTGGAGCTCGACACGCTCCGGGCCTTGAAGCTGATCGTCTCGGGCATCGCCTTCGATCCTCAGGCTCAGGCCCGATTCAAACGCGAGGCGCGCGTGATGGCGCGGCTCTCGCATCCCCATGCCGTGGTGGTCCACGACGCCCGGATGGCGCGTGACGCCGCGTTCATCGAGATGGAATACATCCGCGGCCAGAGCCTGAACAAGGCGATGACCCCCGGTGTCCCCATGCCGCTCGACTGGATCGCGCGGATCCTCGAGCAGCTCTGCGACGTGCTCGAAGAGGCCCATCATCAAAAGATCGTCCATCGCGACCTCAAGCCCGCCAACCTCATGCTCCTGGAAGGCCGCCCGGTCGGTCGCGAGCAACTGAAGGTGCTCGACTTCGGCATCGCCAAGATCCTTGAGGCCGAGTCGGACACGGCGGACGTCCATACCCACACCGGCAGCTTCCTGGGCTCGGCGCCGTACACCAGCCCTGAACAGGCCAGCGGCGGCGCGATCGACGGCCGGAGCGACATCTACTCAGTGGGGGTCATCCTCTACGAGATGATGACCGGCCACCGACCGTTCACCGGCCCGATCACCCGTTTAGTTTACGATCATCTCTACACACTTCCTCCGCCATTCGTCGAACGCAACCCCGACTGCCACGTTCCGGCCGAAGTCGAGGCGGTCGTTGCCCGCTGCCTTGCCAAAAACCCGGACGAACGCCCTCAGACCGCACTCGAGCTGTTCGAGCAGTTCCGGGCCGCGCTCCCGGCGGGATACCTTGACGAGGGCCCCCACGCCCTGCTTCAAACCGAGCGCGATCCGACTCACCCGCTACCAACCAAGCGAACGCCCGCGACTCCAAGGAAGGGCCTGGTTGACCCCTCCGGAGACGTCCGCACCCAGGCGCTGACCGAGGACGCCGATCGCGTCCCCTACCAATACCCCAACCTGCCTTCGCCGCCGACCCAAGGCTACGGGATCCCCAAGGCGACGAAGCCTTCGGCGGGCCTGGACTCGACGGACTGGGGGCATCCCGCGCTCGTCGTCGAGGCTCCCCCTTCGGGTCGAGCGCAGCGCAGGCGACTCCTCCCAATGAGTCTGATCGTCGTGGTTCTCGCCAGCTTGGGGTTGGCTGCATTCGTATTTTTCCCCCGCCGAGGCGTCCCCGGCTTGGCCCCTGGTCTCCCCAAAGGCTATGTGGCCGCCGAAGGCGCGAGGATCGTCAACGGCCATCCAAGCCTGATCGTTCGCCAGAGCGACAAGACGAAGTTCATCCTCCTTGAGGGGGGCGAGTTCAAAATGGGCAATGACGGATTCGACAGTTCGGCCGGTCCGAACGACGAGGATCAGCCGGCCCATCGCGTCGTGCTCTCCGACTACTACCTGCAGGAGACCGAGGTCACCAACGGCGAGCTGGAAGCCTATTTCATTGCGAACCATGTCAAAGAGGCGGATCGACCGAAGCGTTGGACGAGGGCCTGCCAACGGATCGATCGCAGTGGCAATTACCCCACACTTTATCCGGCGACCGGGGTCACGCGGGAACTGGCGGAGAAATACGCCAGGTGGGTCGGCGGCCGGCTGCCGACCGAGGCCGAATGGGAGTACGCCGCCCGTTCGCGCGGCAAGCCGAATCCCTATGTCTGGGGAACCGAGCCCAAGCCCAGCCTGAGCATGGCGAACGTGGACAGCATCGGCCAACTTGGCCCGATCCCAACGTCCATGGTCGGAGCTTATCAAAAGGATCGGACCGAGCAAGGAATCGTCGATCTGACCGGCAACGTCCGTGAATGGTGCCGGGATGTTTGGGCTCCCTATGCCAGTTCCACCGACCCGATCAAGAATCCGGTCGTCACGACTGTCCCAAACACGGGATCACTGCAGTATGTGATTCGTGGCGGCTCCTTTGCGGTCTGGAGCGACCGGACGCGCACGACACGGCCGAGACGACCCGAGACGGACGATCAGACGACGTCCGAACTGGCCGAGGATCAGACCGCCGAAGACCTGGGATTCCGCGTCGTCATCGAGTGGCCGAAGCCCTGAAACCGACGGCTGCGATTCAATCTTCCCCCTTTGCAATCGGGCCCCAATGAAATCTACGCCTCGTTCTCCCGCCCGCGCCCTGGTGATCTCCATCGCGGCTCTCGGTGTGGCCGGGATCGCGATCGTCGCCGCTCGCATCTCCATGAAACCACGCCCGACACCCCCCGCGGTGGTCGAGAAGCGCTCCGACGTTTCGCTTCCTCAGAAGCAGGAACAAGCGTCCAAGACCCCGCAAGTCTGGGTCGTCGCCATTGGGATCGACCAGTATCGCGACAACACGATCCCGTCGTGTCATGGAGCGGCGCGAGCCGCCCGCGCTGTGGCCACCTGGTTTGGCGAGACGGCGGGCTGGAGTGCGGACAACGTGCTCGTGATGGACGAACGAGGCGCGGCCGAGCCGACGAAGGGGAAAAATCCCGACGGGGTACTGCCAACCCTCGCCAACCTCAACTGGGCGTTCAAGACCTGGCTCCCCGCACGGGTCCGGCCCGACGATTCGGTGGTCATCTACTTCGCAGGGCACGCGCTGGGCCTGCCCCCCAGCGCCGAGGCCCCACCGGGCAGCCCCGGACGTGAGTACCTGCTCCCGATCGACGCCCGTCGGCTTCAGTGGGACAAAACCAGCTGGGCCCTCGACGAGGCGATCGATGATTTGGCGGCCACCGGCCAGAGTCCGGTGGTCTGCTGGCTCGACACCTCCTTGCTCGGTCGTGGCGAGCGGATCGACCCGAAGTCGAAACAGACCCCGTCGGCCACCCCGCTGCTTCAAAAGCTCGTGCGCTGGCCCGGCGTGACCGCCTGGCTGGCCGCCGACGGCAAGCCGGCGGTCGAGGCGACACGAGTCGGCGCCTTGAGCCCGTTCACCGCGGCCCTGATCGATTCACTCGGCACCCCGGAACGTCCCAACAACCTGCTCGCGTCGCTCGACCGGCTTCAGCAAAACCAGACGCTCGCCGACCAGGGCTTCCGCACGCTCGGCGGGATTGACCCGGGGCTCGACCTCTGGGCCTCGACCGTCCGCCAGGCAAGCCTCCTGAAACGCGAGCTCTTGCTCCAACGCGGGCACGCAGGTGCGGTCTCCGCCCTCGCCTTCAGCAGTGACGGCACGCGGATGATCTCAGGGGCGCAGGATTCGACCGTGAAGATCTGGTCGGTCTCGGATCGGAAGCTGCTCCGGTCGCTCGCGTACCACATGGTCGGCGTCACCAGCCTGGGCTTGAACGCCCGCGGCGATCGCCTGGCCAGCGGCGACGGCTCAGGTTGGTTGCGGGTTTATGACCTCATCAAGCAAGGCGAGGTCGCCCCCGCACCGCCGCATGAGCGCGGCGTCGATCAGGTCAACTTCCTGCTCGAGAGCAACCTGATCGCCTCGCTCGACATGGACGGCAAGAGCTGGCTCCGTAACGCGGACGATCCGGCCGGGCAAAACCGCCTCCTCTCCAACCAGAGCACCGGAATCGCCACGGCCAGCGGCCCGGGGCCGGTTGCGCTGGCCATCGCGGAGGACGACGGCAAGGTCGCGCTCCTCGGACCCGGCGGAAAACCGCTGGCAACCATCGACGGCCCTGGCGGGATCGTCACGAGCCGTCGGCTGGCGACCAACGGCGGCCTGGTCGCAATGGGCGACGACCGTGGCCAATTCTTGGTCTGGGATGCCAATGGAACCAAGGAAGCCCTGAAACAAAAGACCGGGGCCGGCGTTGATGCCCTGGCCATTTCGCCCTCGAACCAGATCGCGGTCGCCTCGGGCAAGGAACTGCGCGTTCTGACCGTCGATGCGACGGCTCCCGCCGAGCAAACCCTGGCACTCCCCGACAACGCCAACTTGGTCGCCTTCTCGAAGGACGGGCAATGGCTGGCCGCCTGCACGGCCACCGGCGCCTTGCGGCTCTGGCAGCTCACCGGGCCGAAGCCCGCCGAGTTACTCCCTCTTGAGAATGTCGGAACGAAGGGGCAGACCACCACGTTCGCCTTCGCGCCGGACGGCCGCAAGCTCGTCTCGGGCGACAAGGACGGCGGGCTCCGAACCTGGAACCTCCCCGACGGCCACCAGCGTCCGCCCGTCCCCGCCCGCCGCGGCCAGGTCGCCAGCCTGAGCGTCTCGGGCGACGGCCGCTACCTCCTCCAAGTCAGCCAGGACCGGCAGGCGCAAGTCTGGGACCTCGAGAACGGGCGGAGCCTCAATTCCCTTGATGGTGACTGGATCGCGGGCGTGCTCTCACCGGATGGCAGCCGGGTTTACCTGACCGCCGAGAAGGACGGGGAGATCGTCGTCATCGATCGCGAGGAGAACCGGATCCTGCCGACGGTCTTCAAACGACCCGAAGCCACCCCGCAACGGTTCGGCAAGCTCGCCCTCTCTCCCGACGGCCACTGGATTGCGGCCGGGAGCCTGGAGGGGCCGATCGCCTGCCTCTGGGAAGCGTCGAGCGGAACCCTCGTCCAGACCGTTCGCGGCCACCTCGATCCCCACCCGATCACTTCGGTCGGCTTCTCCGGTGACTCCCGGCATTGGCTCACCGCGAGCGAGGATGGGTCGGTCAAAGTCTGGGACCGCGAGAACATCGACGCGGCCCAAGCGCCAGTGGCCACCTACACGATGACCGACCCCAAGTCGGGCGACCCGGTGCCGATCACCGCGGCCCAGCTTTCGCCCA
The DNA here is from genome assembly GCF_900129635.1 of Singulisphaera sp. GP187. GTDB lineage: Bacteria > Planctomycetota > Planctomycetia > Isosphaerales > Isosphaeraceae > Singulisphaera. The sequence goes on from NZ_FSRB01000001.1 coordinate 2,794,005, forward strand.
CGACGCCTCGCAAGGTGGTGGGGGGTGGCATCGACGGCCAGCTCTTCCTCTGGGACGGCGACGCCCGGCCCATCGACCTGGGGAGTCTCGGCCACGCGATCCTCGCGGTGACCTTTACGCCCGACGGCCGTTGGATCGCGGCGGCAGGCGCCGACAAGTCGGTCTGGCTCTGGGAAGCGAGCCAGCCTCAGCGGCGACTGCGACTGGAACCGGTGCCGCAGCACTCCGAGCAAGTCAATGCCTTGGTCGCCTGGCCCAACAGCCGGATCATCGCCAGCGGCAGCGACGACACCACGATTCGGCTCTGGAAGCCTGACGAACGCTCGCTGCTCGGAACCCTCTCGGCCCAGCAAGGGTCGAGCGACTGGGTCGCCTACACCCCCGACGGCCTCTTCGACTGCTCGATCGGCGGCGAAAGCCAGGTCACCTGGTTCGACAACAAGGTGATCCTCACCCTCGAACAAGTCTACGACCGCTTCCACGTGTTCAAGCTGACCGATCAGCTCCGCCAAGGGAGCCATCCCAAGGCCCCCGCCCCCCCGCGCCGCCAGCCCCCGCGGCTGACGATCGATCCGCCCCCTGAACCGGTGGCCGCCCAGCGGCTCACGCAACTGAAGATCTCGGTGGCCGAGCCCGATGTCACAAACTTGCGGCTCTACCAGAACGGCGTTCCCGTCCTCTCCGGCGCCGACCTCAGCCCCGACGCGAAGCGGCAAGTCGTCACCGCTCCGATCAAGCTCCGCCACGGCCTGAACCGGTTCCACGTCATGGCCGGCCGGCCCGACTCCACCGAGGTTGAGGGCCGCTCCGAAACGATCGAGATCCGCTTTGATGGTCCGGACACCCCGGGGCAAATCCACATCCTGGCCGTCGGGGTCAGCCACTACGATGACAAGGGGCACGCCCTCCAGTTCGCCGACCGCGATGCCGTCGACCTCTCCGACTACCTCGAAAAGAGCGGCAACCGCGCGTCGGGTACCCCGGGCCTCCAGATCGTCCTGACCAACGCCGACGTGACCGAGGCGAAGGTCGACGAGGCCTTCACCAAGATTCGCGACCGGGTGAAAACCCGCCCCGAGGACACCGTCGCCATCTTCCTGGCCGGCCACGCCGACACGCTGAACGGCCAATTCCACCTCCTTCTCCCCTCTTTTCCATTTTTCAACGTCGACCCCAAAACGGGGAGGCCGAAGCAGGGATTGGCCGCACTTGATCTCGCCTCCAAAAGCGTCCTCCCGTATGTTGCCGTCTATCGAAACCTGTCGCGCCTTGGGGCCCTGCAACGCGTCGTGATGATCGATGCCTGCCAGGCCGAGGCGATCCGGGACGACCCGGGAGTCCGCATGATTCAAGAGTTGGTCGACACCCAAGCGCACCGCGCCAAGACCGCCTACCTCCTCGCCGCCCGACGTGGCGAGCCGGCCGGCGAAGTGGCCGCGCTCGCACACGGGTTGATGACCTACGCGCTCCTGAAAGGCATGGGCGACCCCAACCTCGAAACCATCCCCGGGCTCACGCTCTTCAACGAGTTGCCGTCCGCCGACAAGAACCGCGATGGAATGATCACGACCGACGAACTGCGGTGGTACACCAGCTTGACCGTGCCCCGGCTTGCCGCCAACTTCCCGCAGCTCGTCATGCGAACGGGCGCAAACGCCCAGGCCACCCTGTTTCGCCCGACTGCCAACCTTACGCAGAACGCGCAGCTCCAGGGTTCGGTCGTTTCTTTCCCATTGCTCGAGTTGCCGGCCCCCGCAAAGCCCGAAAATGAGGAATCTTCGCTGAAAAGCGAGAAATAGATTTGATTGCAACCTTCCGCGCGGTCGATACGAAAACTATTGTCGCTGCGCCCCCCAATCGGGCCGAGGCCGTTTTACGGCCTCGGCTAGCATGAAGGATTGCAAAAATGTACGTCCTGTGTGCCGGCATGTACCGCGCCTGCTCGACGTGGCAATACGAGGTGATCACGCACCTCCTCGATAAGCACCGGGGGGGTGAGCGCCTCGGCTACTTGACCGGCGAGGAGTTCACCGCCAAGTATCGAGCCGGCGAGCAGGACGCGGGCTGGAGCGTCCTGAAGTCGCATGAAGGGGATCGAAGCTTTTCCCGGGCCATTGCCGATCGGCAGGCGATCGCGGTTTACGCCTATCGCGACGTCCGCGACGTCGTCTTCTCGCTGATGCACAAGCGGGGCGTGAGCTTCGAGCTCCTCGTTCGCCAAGGGATGATCCACCAGATCTTCGCCAACGACCGGTTCTGGTCGAAGCAGCCCGGCGTCATCGTTCAAGGTTATGAGAACCTGGTCGAAGACCCGGTGACCGGCGTCCTCGAGCTGGGAGCCCACCTCGGCTTGCCGATCAGCCGCGAAGAAGCGGTTGAAGTGGCGGGTGAGTACTCGTTCCAGACCAATCGCCGCCGGACGCTCGAACTGGTCGAACAACTGCAAGCTCAAGGGGTCGACCTCAGCGACCCGTCGAACTTGCAGTATTACGATCAGAAGACCCTGCTGCACTGGAACCACCTCCGCGAGGGGCGGCCCGGCAACTGGCGGACCCACGCGACCCCCGGTCAGCGTGCCATCCTTTCCCGGCTCTGCGATAAGTGGCTGGTTGCGCATGGCTACGAGGCGGACACGCTCGCCCCCGACGCCCCACGCCAGTCCCCTTCGGACGTTCTCCAACGCGAGCTCGAGCTGGCACGTGCCTGGCTTGCCTGCGCCTTGCGGTGTGCCTCACTTCGCCATCCCAGGAGTGCCCGGGCCGTCAAACGGATCCTCGGCATGTCGACCCGAACCACCGCCGCCGTCCCGGCCAACGTCCGGATCGACTCCGCGAGGGAGGCTGCGACCGAGACCTCCGGAGCCATGCACAGCCAACCCACCAAATCCAGTCGCATGGGCCGTTCCGAAACGGTCGCGAACGACGCCTCCTGAGCGATTCGAATCCTTCAGGCGACGCGCCATTGATCGCCGGCTCCATCGCCTCATGTCATCGCAGAGGTAAGCGACAGTCCCAACCAAAATCACGAGCAGTTCTGCGCAAGTCGTTGCCGGCGAAGGGGCATTGACTCTCTTCCCGCCATCCCGCTCCGTCCCTTTTTCGTCCTTTCCATGTCGGCATGATTTACAATCGTTCAATCGGCTACAGCTTGCCCTCGTCGCCCAGTACAAGCACAGCGAGTGCGTGTTTGACGGCCCGCCTGACTTCGGCGTCCGGGTCCTCGCGGAGTGCACGGAGCATGGGGAGGCAGGTCGCGGCATTCGGCCCGAGCCGCCCTAGCGCTTCGACCGCCGCGACGCGGGACGGGGCCTGACGCGACCGGAGGACGTCCTCCAGGGCCGCGACCGCCTCGTCGACCGCCGGCGTGCCCGGGGCGATCTTTCCCAGGGCCCAGGCCGCCGCTTGCTCGTTTTCGCTTTCGGGGGCGTGGGTCGGGCCGGCCTCCCTCGCCATCCGAACGAGGGCAGGGATGGCCGGCGCGGCGGCCGGTCCGAATTGGGCCAGCGCCGCGGCCGCCTGGGCCTGCCGGGCGCCTTGGCCCGAGCGCACCACTTCAGTCAACGCCGTGACGACCCCTTTGGCCGACGCCGAACCGGGTGCGATCTTCCCTAATGCCGCGGCGGCCACCCCGCTCAGGGCTCTGCTGTCGTTGGCGGAGCCGGCCCCTGCTCTCCCTCCCGCTCCGTCGATCGGCTCCGTGAACACGCGAAGCAGCGCGGGGATGGCCGCCGCGGCCTCGGGCCCGAACCGGTAGAGGCCCTCCGCGACTGCCGCCCTGACCCGCGGGTCGCGGCTCCCCAGGGCCTCGATCAAGGTCGGGACGGCCGCCGCCGTGGCCCCGGGCGGCCCGGTCAGCCCGCCCAGAACGCCCACGGTCGCCGCGCGGACCGATCGGTCGTCGTCGTGCTCCGCGATCCGGAGCAGGCGCGGAATCCAGGGATCGAGGCCGCGCCGAAACCGGGCCAGGGCCCTGACGGTCGCCTTCCGATTCTCGGCCGATTCATCCCCAAGGCCCGCGGCGAGCGACTCCGGCGGGTCGCCCGCCGAACACGCGGAGGCCAGGGCGACGATGGCCTCGCCGCGAACGGCCGCCTCCCGATCGCCGAGCGCCTCGGTGAAAGCGGCGATCACCGCCACGCGATCGACCGGGGTCGGGAGCGCCGACGCGGGTCCCATGGTCTTTCCGCCGGGAAGGGTTGGCGGAGGTCCCACCTGGGGGCCGGCGCTGGTCTCGGGCTTCGTGGAGCTCATGGTCCCGAGGGTGGCCACCGCCGCCCTCCGCAGGCCGGGGTCCGGGTCCTTCAACACGCGGATCAGCGCCGACACCGCGGCGCGGACGGCGTCTGGGTCCAAGCCGACCTGGACCGCACGGGAGCCGATCGGGCCCAGCGCCTCGACCGCCGCGGCACGGACGGCGGAATCCTCGTCCCCCAGCATCGGGGTGAGGGGGCGGATCGCGCTCGCACTGTCGGCGAAATGAAGCCGTGCAAGGACTTGAATCGCATCCACCCGCTCGGTCGCCTTCCGCGAACCAAGCGCGCGGAGCGCACGGGCTTGGACCGCCTTATCCTCGGCGAGGGTAGGGTCTCGGTACTCCCAGACCACGCGGGCGGCCCACAGGATCAGTCCGCAACACGCAACCAGGGTGATCAGCGCGCGCATGCCGGTCAGCTGGCGCCGGGGCCGTTTGAGCTCGGCCGCCGCAGGCTCCGAAGGGCGTCTACCGACTGGGATCAAGTCGCCCTCCCCCGAGGACCTTCGCATGCCCCAAGGGACGCGCACGGTTGTCGACCAATCGCCACCGGCGGGTTCTCCCGCGGCCCCGGCCGGGCCCCCTTAACACACCAAATGAATTCACATACCCGCATCCACTGGCGGCGATCATCAAGACCCAGGCAAACTCTTTCTACTGTATCGCCACTTGGCCGTGAATGAAACTCGTTTAGTGTTATCCATTTCCGTAATGGATGCTTCAGCAAGCGAGACCTGTTATCGACCCGCGAGATGCTTGTGGGGACCTGCCGGAATTGAACCTCTCGTGATCGACGATGCGCTCACTCCGACGGCCCCCGAGCTGAGCGGCCTCGGCCCAAGGGGCCTGATTCGATTGAGGCGGAGTCGGGCCGCGAAATTGCCGCCGGGAGTGCCATCGCCGGACGGCCAGGTGCCGCGGAATTCACCATCGAGTGCGTTGCCCGCGACATCGGCGATCCCGCCCGACCGGACCTCCAGGAAGATCCGGGCGGATCTTGGGAGTCTGCGGCCGCCGTTCACGACCACGGTCGCAAACTCGGACATCGTCGGAACCCCACTTCCGGACATGATGATGTTGGTCACAGGAATGGATCTCGACCGCATCGGCCTGACGCGCGCCGCGATGTAGTGAGTCGTCGCGCTCACACTGCTTTGATCGAGCCCGGAACGGTCGTCCTGGAGGGCAAGGAGCACCCTGCCTGCCCTCGGCCGGAGCCGCGCGAAAAGGATGCGCGGAGCGACGGTGTCGACGGTGATCGCTCCGAGCGCCTTCAAGGGTCCCGTGGCACCACTCGCGCCCGAGGCATTCGCGCTGAGGAAATAGGTTCCGTCGGCCAGTGCGATCGAGTTGAGTCGCCAGATTCCGTCGGCCCCCGCCCGCGCGGCTCCCAACACAGTGGGGGCGGACTGGTCCGTCGTCCGGGCGAAGACGAGGACGAGCGAGCCGGGCGTCGCCGCGCCGGTGAACTCAGGCGAAGGATCGTTGGTGATCCCATCGCTGTGTGAGGTGCCCGTATCGCTCTCGAAGCTCAGGTTACCGCTCAACACCACCGGCCGAGGGACCACGGTCACGGTGAACGTTAGCGTGGCGGAGGTATCCACGCCTCCACTGGCCGTGCCGCCATCGTCATGCAATCGGACGGTCACGGTCGCTGTCCCACTGACGTCGTTCCCGGGTGTGAAGGTCAAGCCGCCATCGGGCGCGATCGATGGAGCGACGGCAAACAAACCGGGGTTGTCATTGGTGACGAGGAAATCAAGGCGTTGACCGGCCTCATCGAGTGGACCCGTGCGAAGGTTCGTAGCCCACCCGAGGACGCCCTGCGGTCCGCTGCCGGCATAAACCGTCTGGTCGGATCCCCCCGTGAAGCTAGGTGCATCATTGACCGCGTTGACGACCACGGTGAAAGTCCGTGTCGTCACGCTGTGGCCACCATCGGCCGTGCCGCCATCATCCGTCACGGTCACCGTGATGATCGCCGTCCCGCTGGCATTGGCAACGGGCGTATAGCTCAGCGAACCGGTGGCGTTGGGGCTCGTGTACGAGACCGTCGGATCGGCGATCAGCCCCGGGTTGCTCGACGTCGCCGTGATCGTCAACGTCTGCGACTCACTCGGGCCCGCCGTGATGCCCGTCAGGTTGATCGTCTGAACCCCGGCGTCTTCGAGGATCGGCGCCGGGTCGGAGATCGGGTCGAGCGTCGGCGCGTCGTTCACTGCCATGACCGTCACCGTGAAGGTGCGTGTGAACGTGTTGATTCCGCCGTTAGCCGTGCCGCCGTTGTCCGTCACCGTGACGGTGATGGTCGCCGTCCCGCTCGCATTCACAGCGGGCGTATAGCTCAGCGAACCGATAGCGTTCGGGCTCGTGTACGAGACCGTCGGATCGGCGATCAGCCCCGGGTTACTGGACGTCGCCGTGATCGTCAACGTCTGCGACTCACTCGGACCCGCCGAGATGCCGCTCAGGTTGATCGCCTGCGCCCCGGCGTCTTCGAGAATCGACGTCGGGTCAGTGATCGGGTCAAGCGTCGGCGCGTCGTTCACCGCGGTCACCGTCACGGTGAAGGTGTGAGTGACCATATTGAGACCGCCGTTGGCCGTGCCGCCGTTATCCATCACGGTGACCGTAATGGTGGCTGTCCCGCTGGCATTGGCCGCGGGCGTATAGCTCAGTGAGCCAGTGGCGTTCGGGCTCGTGTACGAGACCGTTGGATTGGGGATCAGCCCCGGGTTGCTGGAGATCGCCGACACCGTCAGCGTTTGCGACTCGCCAGTACCTGCCGAAATCCCACTCAGGTTGATCGTCTGGGCGCCAGCGTCATCGAGAATCGCGGCTGGGTCGGGGATCGGGTCGAGCGTCGGCGCATCATTCACCGCGGTGATCGTCACGACAAACGTGCGTGTGAATGTGTTGATTCCGCCGTCAGCTGTGCCACCATCATCCGATACGGTGACGGTGATGGTGGCTGTCCCACTCACATTGGCGACCGGCGTATAGCTCAGGGAACCGATGGCGTCGGAACTCGTGTACGAGACCGTCGGATTGGGGATCAGGCCCGGGTTACTTGACGTCGCCGTGATCGTCAACGTCTGAATTTCACCGGGACCCGCCGTGATGCCCGTCAAGTTGATCGTCTGCGCCCCGGCGTCCTCAAGGATCGGCGCCGGGTCATTGATCGGGTCGAGCGTCGGTGCGTCGTTCACCGCGGTAACCGTCACGGTGAAGATACGGGTGATCGTGTTGAGGCCGCCGTTGGCCGTGCCGCCGTTGTCCGTCACCGTGACCGTGATGATCGCCGTCCCGCTGGCATTGGCGACCGGCGTATAGCCCAGCGAACCGGTGCCGTTGGGGCTCGTATAGCTGACCGTCGGATTGGGGATCAGCCCCGGGTTGTTGGAGGTCGCCGTCACTGTCAGCGTTTGCGACTCACCGAGGCCCGCCGTGATGCCGCTCAGGTTGATCGTTTGCGTCGCGGCGTCTTCGAGAATCGCCGCCGGGTCATTGATCGCGTCGAGCGTCGGCGCACGATTGGCGGCGGTGATTGTCACCGTGAAAGAGTGTGCGAACGTGTTGACGCCGCCGTTGACAGTGCCGCCATCGTCGGTGACGGTCACTGTAATGGTTGCGGTGCCCGATTGGTTGGCCGCCGGAGTGAACGAGAGCGAGCCGGTGGCGTTGGGACTGGTGTACGAGACCGTGGGATCGGGGATCAGGCCTGGGTTGCTGGAGGTCGCCGTGATCGTGAGGGCCTGCGTCTCACCGGGACCCGCCGAAATTCCGGTCAGGTTGACCGTCTGTGCCCCGGAGTTCGCCTGCAAGCTCACATTAGAGAGGGAGGCGAGCGTCGGTGCGACGTTGACGGGCTGATAACGCTGGGCATAGATGCCATAGCCGTTACCCGCCCCCTCCTGATCCTGGTCTTGCCAGACAACGATGGCACGGCCAGTGGCGTCCACCGCCACCGCGGGCTGATTCTGGTTGCCGGCGACGGTGGAGTTGACGCGGAACTCGCTTCCCGAGGGCACGCCGGTGGGGCCGAACTGCTGGGCGTAGACGCCGTCGCCGCTACCGTCCTGCCCCAGGGCACTCTGCCAGACGACCAGGGCGTTGCCCTGGGGGTCGATCGCCACGGCCGGTAGGGTCTGTGAGTTCGCGGTGGTCGTGTTGACCCGGAAGTCATTGCCGAGCGCCACTCCCGAGGCGTTGAACCCCCGGGCGAAGATATCGTCCGCGCCGACGCCATCGGCCCTCCAGGTGACGAAGAAGTTGCCCGACGCGTTCATTGCGATCGAAGGGAAATCCTGGCGGCCGGTCGTGGTGGTGTTGACAACGAACTCGCCTGTGATCGCCGCTCCCGAGGCGTCGAATCGGCGGCCGACGACCCCATTGAGGTTGCCGTCCCTTCCACTGCTGTCCTGCCAGACGATGACGAATTTGCCCGCGGAATCTATCCCCACGGACGGGCTGAGCTGAGCTCCCGCAGTCGTCGTGTTGGCGACGGTCTCGCTCCCTTGCGGCGTCCCCGAGGCGTTGTAACGCTGGAAGTGCACATCGGCATTGGCACCGGAACCGTTCACCCAAGTGACGACGAAGTCGCCGTCGGGGTTCATCGCCACGGCACTGTTCGTTTGGTCGTTCGCGGTGGTCGTGTTCACGCGGAACTCCCCCCCCTGGGGTACGCCGGCCGCGCTAAATCGCTGGGCGAAAATATCGTAGGCGCTTGCGCCGGTGTAGCTCTCCCAGGTGACGACGAAGTCCCCGCTGGCGTCCATCGCCACCGCCGGGTTCGCTTGGACGTCGCCCGTGGTCGTGTTGACCCGGACCTCGCCTCCCTGGGGCGTGCCCACCGAGTTGTACCGTTGGATGAAGATATCGAACGGATCGGGCCCTGAGAAATCCGTCCCCCCCTGCCAGGCCACCACGAAATCGCCGTTGGGGTCCATTGCCACGGCGGGAAATTTTTGCTCGTTGGCAACCGCGGTATTGACGTGGAACTCCGAGCCGGACGCCGCGAGAGAAAGTTGCAGGCGGTCTTCCAGGGACTCGATCAAGAGATGCACGGGCCGACGGCGCGCCGGGCGGCCAGGCGAGCGAACGGACGGAAGCTTCGGCAGGCGCATGAGCGTGTCCCTGGTTCCAGACGATGGCTCGGTGATGGGCCGCACGGTAAATCCGCGGGCCGGTCTCGCCCCCAATCCCGGCGCAGTGGGCGTGGAGAAGTCGCCACATTCGCGACAACACGCTATCAACGATTAATCTAGCACATCAATACGGACTCTTACAAACGATTTCAGATTTCAGTCCAACAGGTTCTATCGATCCTGCCGCTGAATGCGATCGTGCTCGAGATTCGCGACCGCCGCGGATTTCCACCGAGCGAGCAGAACGCCGTGGGACCGAGCACGGACGGGGTGGAATCCATCCGGCGGCCCCCAAGGCCACGGTCGGGCACGCGTGGCGTTCAATCGGGAGGTTTGTCCAGCGATCAGCCGCGCGGTTCGGGATCGGGGATCAAGGCGCTGGGACGAAGCCAGTAAGAAAAATCGGGCGTGGTGAACGCTTGCTGGGTCTCGTCCTTGCCGAGATGGAGGATCATGGGGCGAGTGACACCGGGGAGGAAGCAGACATCGAACAATTCAGTGCAACCGGACGTGAAGTCGAGCCGGCCCACCTCGCGTCCCGTCCGCAGGTCGACCACGGCCACTCCACAATGAAGCCGGGGGTGCCGCGTCTGGACCGGCAGACCGCCGAAGATGTGGGTCTCGCGGATCATGCTCAGGCCCACCAGGGCGAACGGCCCGACCAGGCAGAGACCCCGCAAGTATCCGGGCAGGGTGCAGACGACGTCGTGTCGGAAGGTCGCCGGATCGACCCGCCAGAGTTCGCCGGCCCCCGAATTGAGGACCCAGAGCGCACCGTCGTGGAGGCGGGGCGAATGGGGCATGCTCAGGCCGCGGAGGACGACCGTGTTGGTCTCCACATCGACGACGACTCCCCCCGACGCCTTGTTCGACCTCCAGCCCCCCACGGCGTCGGACTGGCCCAACGCGGTCACGAACTTGGGTCGCCCCTCGGCCATCGCCAATCCATTGAGGTGGCAACGGTCTTCGGGCACCGTCGCCGTGACGAACGGCGGACGCCACTGAGGCACGAAATTGTAGTCACGGCTCGGCGAGGCCAGGCAGGAAAACCGCGTATTCACCATCCAGAGCGCCTCGGCGCCGAAGGCCACGTCGTGGACGTTCAGGTCGCCGGTGAAATAGGCGACCCGTGGCAGGTAGAGGGCGTCATAAGCGCCACGGCGATGCTCCTGAAAGTCGTTGGCCAGGAGGGGTGCGTCGGCAAACATAAAGAGTTGATTGCGGGTGGCGAGCAGAAGCCGCGAGCCGTCCCTGGCCAGTCCCATCGGCTTGTCGAAGTCGCGAAAGAGCAGGGTGACCTGCCGCCCATCCCAGCCAATCAGCCCCACCTTGCCGGCCTGGTAGGTCGTCAGGGCCAGTGTGCCCCCCGCCTCGCTGAGCCACTGGGGGAAGGCGCCCGAGACCGCGCAACCGATCACCTGATCGCGAGGGTCCGGGGTTGAATGCGGACGGGGTTGATTCATCGACCGTTTTTCTGCCCCGAGCCCGGATCATCCACAATCGATCGTTCGTTCACCAGACTCACGCGAAGTCGCGCCCAAATCTTACCAAAGGGGCGAGAGGAACTGACGGGGAGCCCATCAGTGCCGTTCCGGTTCGCGAACGAGAAGGTCCGCCGCCGAATGATGCCGGCTAGCCCCGGGCCGGGAAAATTCCCTGCAGGGCGATGATAAAATTCAGGGCGAGGTACGGCTGCCGGTTCTCATGCCCCTGGTCGCTCCCGGCGACTGAGGTCGATACGGGGGACATCGGGGCGTTGGCCCCCGCCCCACCGGTATAGGTCGTATCGCCCGCGGACGAGGCGGCCCAGGCGGCGCCGGCGGGGGACGAGGCGCGGCCACGACGGGCGAAGCCGACCGCGCCATGGGAGTGGCTCGGCAAGCCGGCCAAGGGGAGAGTGACGGCTTCCGACCCGTCGGCCTCGCCCATGCTGTAGTCGCTCAGGCCAGGGCCTTGGCCCGCGTTGATCGGCACACGGCCCCGTAAGTCGGGCAGAGCGAAGGTCGATTGACCGTTCCCGCCGTAGGTCGTCCCCAGAAGTGAGAACAGCGCGGTGTTCTGGCTGATCGGCAGGATCTGGCCGTTGCACAGGGCCCAGCCCCGCGGGGCGAAGTTGTACGGAACGGCCAGAATCTGACCGAGGAACGGATTCAGCATGGACACTCCTCCACCGGGTGTGGGCGTTGACGCCCCCTCGGAGCCCCCAGGGACGTCAGTTCTGGGTGGGGAACAAGCCATTCAGAGCAATGATGTAGTTGAAGCCCAGGTAGGGCTGCCGGTTCTCGTGGGGCTGGCCCCCACCGACCGAACCGATCGCCTGCACCGCCATCGCGGCGGCGGGGGCTGACGCGGCGTAGAGATTGTCGCCGGAGGTGCTCGCCCAGACCGCACCGCCGGGGCCTGCGCTGTTGCCTGGCTCCGTGGTGCACTGTGGCACATGATCATGACTGGCGATCTGGTTCGGATTGAGGGTGATTTCCTCAGCCCCGCTTCGCTGCCCCAGATTGTAGGCGCTCAGACCGGGCCCCTGGCCATTGTGAATCGGCACGCGACCGCGCAAGTCGGGAAGCGCGAAGGTCGTAATCCCGTCGCCCCCATAGGTCGTTCCCAGGAGCGTGTACAACGCATTATATTCGGCGATCGACAAGAGCTGCCCGTTGCAAATGGCCCAGCCCACAGGCGCAAAGTTGAACGCGACCAGGGCAATGTACGCGAGGAACGGCTCGTCCATCCGAGGATCTCCGGTGGGTTGGCAAGCGCTCTGGCATCGCAGCGGCGCGACCGCCGCCGAACTTCAGTCCCGACTCGGGAAGACTCCCACCAGAGCGATGACGAAGTTCACGACGAGGTACGGCTGCCGGTTCTCATGGGCCTGACCGCCTCCCGTCGCGGTGATCGACCCGGGTATCATGGTTGCGGTGGGAACGCCTCCCGAGCGATACGGCGTGCTGTTGATCGCCGAGCCGGCCCAGACCTGACCCGCGGGACCGACGCTGCTGCCGACTCCCGAGCCTCCTTGCGCCGCATGGGAGTGGCTGGGAAGTTGAGCAACCGTCAGCGCGACCGCCTCGGCCCCCCCAGTCTCCCCCAAGCTGTAGTTGCTCAGACCGGGCCCCTGGCCCGAGTGGACAGGGATCCGGCTCCGCAAGTCAGGGAGGGCGAAGGTGGTGACCCCGTTGCCTCCGAAGGTCGTCCCGAGCAGTGAGAACAACGCCTGGTTCTGGTTGATCGGCAGGATCTGGCCGTTGCAGAACGCCCAGCCCCGGGGCGCGAAATTGAAGGCGACGAGCCCAATCTCGCCGAGGAATGGTTCCATGTCTCGCGCTCCGGTGCCTCAAGACCGTGGTCGAGCGACGCCGCTCAACGTCCTCACCGTTCCCAATTCCGCCTAGTTGAAGACCGCCTGATAGTGGGTCCCTTCCGGGTCTCCCTCCGCGCCGAGCGGCACCAGGAACAAGGTGAGCTCGCCAAACGCTTCGTGCTTCAGGGAATGGATCTGTTGCGGAAGGCCGACCTGAAACGGCCCCCGGAAGATCAGGGAGAATGGCTCCCGTTCCCCCGCCGCGGGGGGCGCGTTATGCAACCTGAGCGGCTTGGCCTCGATGAGTCGGAGTTCCACCGTCTCGCCGGTCTCTCGGATGACCCGGAACAACGGGTCGACGTGCCCCATGAAATCGGAGATTGAGAGCCGATCGCTCATGCGTCACCTTACCCGACATGTTTTTCATCGCGACATCTTATTTTTTTATCGCCGGTGGCGGTGATTGACAATCCGCACCCAGAGGTGCTCGAAAATTCGCCGCGACAAGATAAGCTCGCAGTTAACGTCAATCATTCTGTAGAGTCAAGTACCAAAGATAACTTGAGGAAGTTTTTTCCCTTGAAGGCTGCGGACATAACGGAATTTCGTGGTTCGGCACATTTCAACAAGGAAGGATTCGCCCCCGGCTCGAACCCACTCCGGCGAACTTTCCGACTTCGATCCTTGACAGGCCCGTGAGCTCGTGGACAATCAAGACGCGACAACAACCCTAAATTAAGAAGTGCAACCACAATTTGACAATTTCCACATAGAGATGCGACTCGGCCGGTCGTTCGAGGTTGGACCCTACCTATCCAGGCTTCGATTCCAAGGACGCGTCGCCGCCGTATGTCAGGAAGCAGGACGACCATGATGCGACCGCGACCCATCTGTCGTCGGACGTTCTTGACGGGCCTCTCCGACTTGGGGATGGCTGGCCTGATCGGTTCGACCTGGCCTTCGAATCTAAGGCCAACCACGCTTGCCGAGGAGCCCATCGCAAGTGAAATCCGGGTATTCAGACTGGACGCTTTGACCTGCCAAGACTTCTCGCCTCTTGTGGGGGAATCATTCTTGGCCAAGCCGGAATCGGCCCCTCCCCTCTCCTTAACGTTGATCGAGGCGAAGCTCTTGCGGCCGCAGCTCGTCCCCGTTCCGGGCCTGGCCGCTCGGACTCCGTTCTCGGTCGTCTTCCGGGGTCCGGTCGATTCCCGCCTGGAGCAAGGTCTCTCCCGAGTCCAGCACTGCAGGTTCGGCATCCTCGACCTCTTCCTGGCACCGATCGGCCCCCAAACCGACGTCGCACATTTCGAAGCCATCTTCAGCTAGCGGTACTCCCCCGTGTTTCGACCCAGCAATGCCGATCGAGACGGTGCTGAACGCCGGGCTCTGATCCCCTCCTCCGCTCCGAGGGGCTTGTGGCGAACCCTCGCGGCCCTATTCAGCTTGACGTTGGTGAACGCCAGCCCCCAAGCGCGATCGCAAGAGCGCCAATCCGTCGCTACGCGACCCTCGTCGATGGAACTGCGCGCCGTCGCCGAGATCGAGCGGCTCTCGGGCAGGGTCGAACGAGAGGGGAACCAACCGGCGGGGGCGGTCGTCCGCGTCCTCCTCGGCCATCCTGGTGTCACCAATGCCGACCTCGCCCCGCTCAAGGCGCTCCCGACCATCGAGACCCTGGTGATCACCCAGTGCGCCGTGACTGACGCGGGGCTCGCTCACTTGAATGGTTTAGCGAACCTGCAGCATCTCTTCCTGGCCCGCGTTCGGGTGGGCGATGCGGGCCTCATTCATCTCGCCCGACTTGGCCGGCTCGAGACTCTCGACTTGCAGGGCACCCAGATCACCGACGCCGCGTTCGCCCGCTTGAATGGACTGAAGAAGCTCAAAACCCTGCGACTGTCCGAGACCAGGGTCGCCGGCGCGGGCCTGGAGGGCTTGGTTGGGCTCAAAGTGCTCGACCTCTCGAAGACCCGCGTGACCAGCGCCGGCCTGTCCCCCTTGGCGAGGCTGGGGCGGCTCCAAGAGCTCAACCTCGCGGGAACCAAGCTCGGTGATGTCGGGCTGGCCCACCTCGAGGGCTTGGTCGCCCTCGAAACGCTCGACCTTTCGGGCACGAAGATCGCCGACGCGGGACTCGCCCATCTGAAGGGGTTGACCACGCTTCGGTCGCTTCGCCTCTCCGGAACGAACGTGACAAGCGTCGGTCTGACCTCCCTGACGGATCTGAGCCGACTGCAAGCTCTGGATATCTCCTCAACCCGAGTCGGCGACGCTGGTTTGGCTTCCTTGAAAGGTTGTTCGACCCTCGAAATGATCGACCTCTCGCGGACGAGAGTGACCGACGCCGAACTCACCCACATGAAGGAGCTGACCAAGCTTCAGACGCTCGTCCTCAGCCGCTCGCGGGTGACCGATGTCGGTCTCGCCCGGCTGGAGGGACTCCGGGAGCTCCAGACCCTGGACCTCTCCCACACCCAGGTGACCGCCGCTGGGGCCATGCGGTTTCATCAGAAATCACCAAAGACAACGATATTTCGATAAATCATCGGCTCCGTGGCACTCGACCAGGCTTTGTTTGAGAAATTGGGTCTGGTCCAACTCTGGCGATGATCTTCGCTCAAACCGAGCCGCGCACGCAGCGCAGCGGAGTAAGCCGTCACAGGACTGACGTCCCGACATGCCGGGCGCAACCCGATCGCTTACTCCGCTGCGCTGCGTGCGCGGCTCGGTTCGCAGGAAGCCGCGGCCCGACAGTCGGGATTGCTCCTCCTTTGGTCGTTCCTGACGAACTCGAACCCATTTCTCAAACAGAGCCTAAGCCGTTGGTCTCGGTTTTCTTTGATTTTCTGATGGGTGACCGCGGGGATGCAAAACCCAGTGGGCTTGCATATTATTCAATACTAAAGAAGACTATTTCCACATACTTAGAGCGGTTTGCCGACGAGTTCGCATACTCCCGCCGATTTCAGCCCCAACGGGGCAGCCCAAGAAAGCCCAGGACAACGTCCCCGAAACTCAATAGCGAGGGCGCTTCGTCCGGCGGAAGACAGGGAGCGATCAGCTCCCCGCTCGCCTTTGTAAGGCGAGCGAGGACCAAGCCGCCTCAAGCATTGCCTTCGCCGGACACTTGTGATCTGGCCCGCCTCTCTATTCACTCGCCGCACGGAGCCGCCGGGGCTGGCTTCGCGCAGGGGGGTCGAAGATGGCCGTCTGGCTCGCGATCGCGTCGGGGATGTAGCAGCGGGCGTGCTGCTGGCGATTGGTCACGCCTTGCACGTTGCGCGCGACACGGTCCTGGAAGTCGAAGAGGGTCAGCGGACGATCGGCTTCGCTGGTCAACCGGGAGCGACCCTGGACGTTCAGCGAGTCGAGAATGCCGACGGCAAATGCACCGTGGCCGCGCGAGACGACGGACTGGCTCGGCCCATGAATCGAGGAGACCATCGTAATGACGTTGCGGCGATAGAGCAGCCGCGCCCACTCGTTCAGGCCGCGATTCGTCTGAGGGGGCGCCGGCCGTTTCTCGTGGAGCGTATCGAGCATGAGCATCACGGTGCAGCCATAGTCGGCAAGCTGGCCGAGCGTCTCGGCAATGACCGTGGTGGAAATCGACGCCGTCGCCGCCGTGCGGAGGGTGCTATCGGCGGCCAGGATCGTCGCGTCCTTGCCATGGGTCAGGAAGTGGGAGTCGATCGTGACGAAGACGCTGTCCCCCTGGCCGAGTTTCCCCTGATCGCGTTCGTCATCGAGGGTCTTGAATGCCGCAAGGATCCGCTCCGTGGTGGCGTCTGCCCCGAGGATCGGGCGGACATCCACGCGTTGGAACCGTGACGCGCCACCCGGTGCGCCGAGGAAGGCCGCGACGTCACGGGTATCTTCCGTGGCGAACGGAATCCGCGGCAGACCCGAATCGCCCGTTCCGAAACGGTCGGCCCCAATCGCCAGCACGACCAGCCGAGGGGGCGCCTCCTCAACCGGTTTCGGAGGTTCCGGAGCGATCACCTCGAAAACGTTGGTTCGCTCCTTCGCGAGACTGTTGACCGCAACCACGCTCACCTTGTGAATCCCAGGGTTCACGTTGACCGTCAACTCGCGGTCGACGGCGGCGATCGGCGGGTCGAACAAAAGCTCGCTGACCTTGCCGCTGTCGACCAGCACGCGAAGCGCACTGATCAAGCCGCGCCCCGCGACACCATCCTCGGTGGTGGCATGGACCCGGATCGGCACCGCCCCGCCCCCACCCCCGACGACGAGCGGTTCGAACCCGGGCCGCGCCAGGCCGAGAATCTCCAGGCGAGGCAGCCGGTCTTCGGCCACGATCTGTTCCGGCTGACGCAACGGAGCCGGTTCACCCGGCGCGGGGTCGAACGCTCCCAGGTCGGCCGTCTGGAGCAGGCGGTCGAGCTCGCTCGGCTTTCTCAGCTCTTTCTCGAAGTTGTCGAACGAAAAGTAGTCGGTCGACTCGGTCGGGGCGAGGCGGTTGCGGTGCCAGCCGAGATACTTGCGGTCGCCGATGGCCGAGGTGTCGTAATAGCCGCGCGGAGTCCAAAGGACCCACTCGCGATCGAGGGCGGGGAAGAGGGAGATGGCGGGGGCATCGCGTTTGGTCGTGATCAACTCGACCCGCTTGCCGGCCCGAAGCACCACGAACTCGATCTTGGTGTTGGGGAGCACCTTGTCCAGTTGGCCGATCTCAGACGTCTCCTTGGCCGCGATGTAGAGCTTCTGGACCTGATCGCCGACATGCAGGTCCATGACCTCGGCAAAGCTCCTCGGTTCCACCGCGGCTACGGAAATCTGGCCGCCGGCCGCCGTGTCGAAGCGAGCGCCGAGGGGTGGCAGTGTGTCGCAACCCGCCAGCCGCCAGAAACGGACCGTCTGATCGGCCGACCCGGTGGCCAGCCAGACACCGTCAGGCGAGGGTGCCAAGCTATAAACCGGTCCGCTGTGCCCGGCATAGATCCGCGTCCGCGCACCATCTTGGAGCCGGAAGAAGATGACGCCGACTTCCGAACCGACGGCCAGCATCGGCAGCGGGTGGGTCGGGCTCTTGGGGATGAAGCTGTACGACCACCAGCGCCGGTCGGTGTTGGGATCGAGCTTGAGCCGATAGCCTTGGCCCTGGGCGTTCCTCAAGTCGAGCGTGTACGGATCGATCGGTTGAACCTTCCAACCGTCGAGCGTGGAAACGGCTCGGCTGAGTTCCCCGCGATCGAACAACGTCACGCGCTGACCTCTGAGGTCGAAATCCTCATACTTCGGCGCCGGCCCAGGGAGGTCGGGGCGACTCCGCGAGAAGCCGACCGTGCGGCCGTCCGGGCCGAACCCGAGATCCCAGATACTGCTCCCCTGCCCTGCCAGTTCGATCGGCGGCCGATTCGGATCGGCGAGCTCACGAATCGTAATCCCTTGCGTGTCCCCCCCCGCGAACGCCAGCCGCTTATCGTCGGGACTGAAGGTGCAGGCATTGACCAGGTTCGAGACGCGAGCCAACCTCGACGTGACGGCCCCTTGGGGCATCGTCCGTAATTCCACGTCGCACTCGACGCTCGGAAGATCCGAAGAGCGGACGAGACGATGGCTGAGGACGCTCGACACCAGCTGGTTCCCGTCGTGGCTGACCGCCAGTGCCTCGACGGCCCCTTGGCCGTTCTCCCCTCGGGGAAGCAAGGTCTCGTTCGCCAGGTTCGCCAGGTCAAAGCGGACCAGGTCCCCATTTTCCCGCCCGATCACCACCCAGGTCCCTTTGGGACTGACCACCAACGCATTGATGGCGTCTCCGGCGGGATCGGCCGGATTCTGCCGGGCAGGGTTCGGCCGCGCGGTGGCGATGATCGCGCCTCGGGCGACATCCCAGAGGTTGAGCAAGCCATCGGCCCCTCCGGTGACGAGCCGGCGGCCGCTGGGAGTGTAGGCCAAGGTATTGACCGGACCTTTGTGCCCGGTCAACACCGACGTGGTGGTTCGGGTTTGCAGACCCCAGATACGGACCGTGGCGTCATTGCTCCCGGAGGCCAGGAACTGCCCCGTCGGATCAAAGGAGAGGCACATGACGCTCATGCCGTGGCCCCGGGGTGGCCCCGACGGGAGCTGAGAATCGACCTCCCCGGTCGTCCCATGCTCCAACCCCGGGAACCGAAACAGGTTGATCTCGGCCCGGTTGCTGTCGACTCCGATGCCGGCGACGGCCAGGAGTTTTTGACCGCGCGCGTCGGCCGCGGGCGAGAGCGCCATGGCGTAGATCGAGCCGGCGTAGCCCCGCCAGATCCGCGGCCGAATCGTCCGCACAAGCCGAGGCCGGGGATCGCCGAGATTCCAGACGTTGACGACCTTGTCCATCCCGCCGGAGAGGATCGTCGAACCGTCGGCCGCCGTGAAGATCAACGAGCGCACCGGCGCCGAGTGGCCTCCGCTATTGACGACCGGAATCGGCTGGGTGATGTCCCCGAGATTGGCCTGGGCCTCGGCCCGCCCCCCCCAGACGGCGGAGATCAGGAACAAGGCTCCGCCACGAATCCAACAATGTCGGTGTCGGTACATCAAGCTGATTCCACTCCCCTCGGTGAGAATTCTCCCCGAGGTTGACCTGAGATGCGTCGACTCATGCCCACGCCGGTGTGGCACGCTCAACTCATCCCCTTGGAATACCTTCGTGGTTCGAGAGCCGGCGCCTGGTTTCGCATCGCAGATTCTACTGTCCCGCTCATAGGGGTGTGACACAGCTCCCCGATTCCGACCGATGCTTCCGCACGGACTTGCCTTAACAATTGGCAACAAAAGAGTCATCAGAACCACTGCTTCGACCGATTATTCTAGCATAATCCCAACCTCCCGACGCGGAGGCCGGGTTTCGGGTAATTACTGTGGCACGAGGTCGAAACTAATACCGACCACCTGGGTTCAGGGGTACGGGGGAACTCATTCCGATGAGGAAACGTCGAAATAGGATCCTAACCCTTGGGCTATCAGCCCTCGCGTTTTCTGCGGCCATTCCGGCCCCGGCCTTCGAGTGGCCCTGGCGCACCCGATCGTCGAGCTGTCAGCGGTGCGGACAATCCGTCCGGTACTTCGCGTCGTCGGGCCATTCCTGCCCGGCCACCATGCCGATGCCCGCCCCGATCCCTTATTCTCCGATGATGGCCCCGCCATCGGCCGGTTACAACCCGATGGCGATGCCTCGTCCCGGCGAGCCCTTGCCGGTCGGTCCGTCAACCCAGCCCTCGATGGGTGGTCCCGGGGCGAGTCAGTTCCCACCGGCCGAGGGAGCAGCCCCGCCCGCCGGCGCCGAGGGAGCGACCCCGCCCACCGGCGCCGAGGGAGCGACCCCGCCCACCGGCGCCGAGGGAGCGACCCCGCCGGGTGCGACTGCGGCCACGCCTCCCGCCCCGTCGTCGGGATTGGGAGGGGGTCTGAGCGAGCCGCAAGGCGCACTGAATATGTTCGGCGACGTGGCGCCGGTCTCCCGCTTGGCGATCCTTCAATCCACTCGACCGGGCTTCGTACCGCCGCCCCCCCCCGAGCCACCGAATCGACCGACTCGCTTTCCCTCCGAGCGAATGAAGTCCGCCGCTTTCGTGCCGAGCGTACGTAACTTCAAAATCGCCGACAATCAAACGCCGATGCCCGTCGATCGGATCACTTATAGTTTCAACTTCTTCGACGACGTCAACGGCGCCATCAACAAACGGTTCAACGTCCCGCTCTCGGACATCCAGGCCTATCGCCACGTCTTCGGGTTCGAGAAAACGTTTTTCGATAAGAATGCGTCGTTCGGCATGCGGCTTCCGCTCAATACGTTGACCGCCAATAGCTCGATCCGCAACCTCGGATCGACGAGCACCTCGCTCGGCGACCTCACCGCCTTCGTCAAGTACGCGCTCTGGATCGACCGGGAACAAGGTCGGGTGATCTCGACCGGGTTGGCAATCACCATGCCCACAGGTCCGGCCACGTTCGGCGGAGCCAACTACCTTCGAGGGCTGCACTACACCAACTTGCAGCCGTTCATCGCGGGACAGTGGACCTGGGGCAACCTCTACGCCATCAACTTCACTTCGGTCGATGTCCCAACCAGTTCGCGTGACGTGACGCTCTTGTACCAAGACTTCTCGCTCGGTTACTTCCTCTATCGTAACCCCAACCCGAACGGCTTCATCCGGTCGATCGCGCCTACGATCGAAAGCCACGTCAACGTGGCGTTCAATCATAATAACCCGTTCGATCGCAGAGACATCATGGCGACGAGCCAAGTGGTCGGATTGACCGAAGGCTTGAACGTCTTCTTCAAGAACAACTCGGTCCTCTCGTTCGG
Source organism: Singulisphaera sp. GP187 (assembly GCF_900129635.1). Lineage (GTDB taxonomy): Bacteria > Planctomycetota > Planctomycetia > Isosphaerales > Isosphaeraceae > Singulisphaera. Next base: position 2,815,018 of record NZ_FSRB01000001.1, read on the forward strand.
CGTGGTCGAACCGGTCACAGGGCCGCGACCGTTCAACATCGAAGCCATGCTCCTGTTCAACACCTTCTTCTGATCCCAACCGGATCCGAGCACGCAACAACACCTTCCCCGAGTACGGCCGGCCCGGCCGGTGGAATCGGACCTGGTGACCCGCTGATCGGGATGCCACCAGGTCCAATTCCACCAGCCGGGCCGGCCGATTGGCAGTTCCCGACGGGCCCCCGCTCCCACCTCAGTTCGAGGTGGGAATCCCGGCCTCGGCGTTAGACCCCTCTCGGTCCTCGGTGGAGCGTTTTCCTCCCGCGGGTCGGAGCCGACGAGGCGGACGCTGCGGTTTGTACCTGGACCCCCTGGATGAAGGTCGCCTGATAGTCGGACCCGGTTCTCACGCGCACGCCACCATCGTTGCCGTCCAGGAAGTTGCCCGCCTTGTCGGTCAGGCCGCCGGGCGCGGTTCCAACCACGCGGAGGCGGAATGCCGTGTTTCGAGGGACCGGCCTGGCGAAAGTCACCGTGACGGTCCGGTAAATATCGTCGTAAAAGACGTTCGCCACCGGAATCCGCGCTCCAAAGCGCGAGTTCCGCCGGATCGTTGTGATGACGTAATTGGCCGGATTCATCGCGCGTTGAGCATCGAGATAGGTGGTGAAGATCACCCCGAGGCCGTTCACCGTGCCCGCCGACGCCCCCGAGACCAGGCCGACCCGCTCAACCTGCGGCCCTTCCGACAACTCACGAACCTGCACCCCTCCCGAGGTGTTGAATCGAATATCATTGCCTGCGGGCGCGGAGGCGGGCGCCACGAAGTTCCCCGGTCCCGAGTAGAGGAACACTCCGAACGAGTTGCCCAGCCCGCGAGTCCCCACGCGATTGGTCCCGATGAAATTGCCGAGGATCGCGTTGTTCGTCGCGTTGTCACCGAGGATCTGGATCCCGATCGATCGATTCCCGGAGATGACGTTCCCAGCGCCCGGGGTGCTCCCGCCGATCAGGTTACCCGACGCGTCGTTGACGAAGATCCCCTGAGCATTGCCGAGCCGGCCCGTCCCGAGGGCATCCGTACCGATCAGGTTCCCCTGGATCACGTTCCCGGTCGCAACGCCTGGAGGGTTGAACATCGGTTGGCCGTTGAAGACCGTCGCATCATTGAAGATCTGGATCCCCACCGACGCATTGCCCGAGATCAGGTTGCCCATCCCGGGCGTGTCACCGCCGATCAGGTTCTGGGCTGAGCCCAGCATGACCACCCCTTGGAAGTTCGGCACCGACGCCGTCCCCGTGACATCCGTACCGACATAATTACCCATCACGTGGTTGAACACCGAACCAGGACCGACCAGGTAAATGCCGACGCCGCGGTTGCCCGAGATGATGTTGCGTTCCGCCCGCGTCAGACCACCGATCGTATTGCCGGTGATGTTCTGGATCTGGATGCCGTCCCCGTTGCCGATCGCCTGGGTACCGGAGAGGTCGGTGCCGATCCGATTGCCCACGACCCGGTTGCCTCCGGCCCCCTCGAGCAGCAGGCCGATCCCGGCGAACCCGTTGATCACCAACGACTGCACCGTGGAGTGGCCACCGGCAAGCGTCAAACCGTCGACTCCGGCCCCCGCAAGGCTCCCGTTGATCTCGATGAGCGGTTCCCCTTGGAAACCGGGCTGACTCGACCCGTCGATGAAGACCGGGTACGCGATCAAAGGCAAGGGAGTGAGCGGAGAAATCCGATGCGGCCCCGCGCCTGGGATATTGAAGGTGATCGTCGTCGGGATCTGATCCGCGTTGACATCGTCGATCACGAACCGGAGCGAACCCGGCCCGCTGTCCGCATCGGTCGTGACGATGTCGTTCGAGAGAACGGTGGCAGTGGTCCGGACCGTCGTCATGACCCCTTGGGGATCCTGGATCACCACCGTCACAATATAGGGAACCCCCGGAGCCGTCTCTCTCAGATAGAGATGTGACCCGTTGACCAGGAAGCTCCCCTCCCCGTCAGGAACGACCGTTCCCGCCGAGGGGGCCGTCCCATCGCCCCAGTTGATGACCGCGGTAAAGCCCGTTTCCGCCGCGAGTAACGCATTCCCCAGCACAAAGCTGGGGGTGAACGAAACGAGTGGCTTCGTGAACGCCTGATCCTCAGTCACCGTGATCGGCAACGGAGTCACCACGAGGACCGAGGAAGCAATCAGCGCGGTGCTGTGGATCGTGGTCACGCTGCCGCCGACGTCGGTGACGGTGAACGTGACGCCGCTGAGGATTGTGGTCGTCGTGTTCGGTTGGTCGGCGACGTTCACGTTGACCGGAAAATTACCGGGGTTCTGGTACGTATGGGAACCAAGCACCTCGAACGTCGAACCGGTGGAGCTGCTCGTTTGGGTGACCGTCCCCGACGTCGGGGCCGTGCCGTCTCCCCAATCGATCGTCGCGGTGAAGTTGCTGGCCGGTTCCCTGGTATCGGAGTCGGAGAACTGGCCGACGCCCGTGTTCGTCAACGGAATCCCCGCCTCACCGCTGATCGTGGTCGGGATCGGGGTCACCGGCGGATTGGCGGCGTTGACAATGTTGACCTGTTCAATATTGGCCAACGTGATCGTGGGGAAATTCGCAATGGTGACGGTCGTCCCCGTAAACTTCACGGTTCCTCCGCCCGCATCAATGCTCAGGGTGTCGGTACCGGTTCCCCCGTCGAGCAGAAGGCCCCCAGACCCCAAGCCCGAGGGGAGAACCGTGAACTGGTCATTGCCCCCCCCTGAGTTGATGGCGGTCGCCACCCCTGGAGCCGTCGCCAAGACGCGAATCTGGTCCGCGACTTCGCTCGAGAGGATCGTCAGCGAGGCGAGCCCAGCCGCCGCGGTGGGCGTATTCAAGGTAATCACCTGACCAAGCCCAGACACCGACCCGTCGCGAGTCAGGTTGAGCTGGACATTCGTCTTGTTGGCAAAATCGATCAGTTCGAAACCTACCGGGGTATCACCACTGTTGATCTCCGTCGTCTGAACTCCCTGAACGAGCGGCCCGTTGACCACGTTCAAGGCGACCGCGCTGGTCGGCGCAACGAAGGTGAAATTGGTCGCGGGAACCGTGTCGAGGATCGGACTCAGGTTGAGGAATTGAATGAATGAGTTCGCTTGAATCCGGGTGTCCGTCAGAGAAATGAACCCGTCGGTGGAATTACTCGCCCCATACGTTTCGTCCGTGAACGATCCGCCCTTCAGCACCAACGCGTTGATCCCGGCGTTGCCGTTGTAGACCAGGCCGGAGCCCGAGGGAATCGGGTTCCCGCCCGAGAAGTCGACAGTCAGCGTATCGGCGCCGGAACCGCCTAGGTAACTCAACCGGGCGAGACTCGTGCTCTGGAACTGGATCGGCTGGGCCATCAGTCCGGAAATCAGTCCCTGAGCGAGCGTTGCGGTGACATTGGCCTTCGTGTTCGTCCCATCAAGGACCAGGTTCATATTCCGCGCATTACCCAGAAAGCTCAACGCTCCGCCAATTGCCGGCCCGAGCACGACGTGGATCGCATCGGCGGGCGTCGTCGAGGACGCCCCGCTGCCGTCGATCGCCAGGCTGCTCGTGGTCCCAAGAATCTCGACCGTATCGGTTCCGACCCCCGGGTTGATGCTCGTCGCCGCGCTCGTGTTGTTGACGGTGAACGCGTTGCCCCCGCTCCCGCCCCGGATGGACAACTGGCCGATCTGCCCCGGAGTCCAACCAATCAGCGCAGGCGACCCCCCCGAGACCGAGGTGGGATTGACCGTCCAATTCCGCCCGACGGTGCCGCCCGAATCGTCGAGCGTCAACGATGTCGGCGTCGTCTGCCCCGGCTGGACGCCAATGGTCAACGGCTGGCGAATCCCTTGGAGAGTCGAAGTACCCCCCGGAGTGGTGCCGACATTGACGGCATCAAACCCGGTGACCACCGTGGGGGCATCAATGGATCCGATCGTCAGGTTGTTGACCTGACTGTTGCTCGAGGAAATCGCCAGGCTGGTCACGGAGGAGGCTGGGCCGGTCACCGTATTGGTGCCAGCGCCGGTCCATCCGAGTGAGATGGCCGAGTCCGACAGGCCGATCGTTTGGGACAGATCGGTAATCGTATAACTGCCGACCGCACCGCTGGAAACGATCGACAGCTCGTTGGTCGTCCCCACCCCTGTGGACTCGGTATACGTCAGCGGGCCGGCGGAGGAGGTGCTGGAAGCCGTGATATCCAGGAATGAGAGCAGGCACCGATGCTCGAGCGACTCGAACCTCGCCGTGTGCCCCAGAACGCGACGCGGTCGGTCCCGCTTCAAATTTTTCGATTCGGAGGGGTTGTTACGCCAGTCGTAAAAAGAAAGCATAAATGAATCTCGTAAAAAATTCGACTCTTGGAGGGCCAACCACTCTCTCTTACCGCGAACTCCGAAAAACCCCCGGCGTCAACATCGACAAGCAACCGACCGGCTCGCGAGCGGAAGAAGACGCAAGAATGAACGTCTCACCAGGGCAAGCCGTGACGTCGGCACGACCGAATTATCCCGCAACCCAGCAAGCCATGACATGCAATAATCTCGAGGCCGGCCAGAATTCCCATTCTCATTAAACCGGATAAACCTCGCAAAACTCAAGAATGCCGTCGATTTCATTCATGGCACTTTGAGTGCATCGTGGCGGTGGGGCGGAGCCGGCACTCATTGAGGACATGCCGGATCGACCACGAGTCGGACGGCGGGCTCGCACGTCGAGTGACAGGCGGTTGCCAACGCTCGGATATGGACCGCGTCCCTTGCGACCGCTCTCCTCAATTCGTACTCTTGGGAACGTCCGACTCCAGGCCTGCGTGGCTTTTCGAATTCCTCGTCGCGACAACCCGATCCCTGGCACCATCGACCGGATTCCCCTTTTCGCCAGTCACAACATCAACAGTCATTGATTTCGACCATGGCTCGACAAATCATATTGGGACTCGGCGCCGGCCAGTGCGGTCTCGAACTCTTCTCGGAAATCCTCGGGCGGCAGCCCTCCACCCACGTCACCTGCCAGCAGCCTCCGCTGCTGCCGTGGAACCGGGTTGAGGGAGCGCCCGGAGTCCGCGACCGGCTGACGAGACTGCTCGCCACCACGCCGGACCGGTTCATCGGCGACGTGGCGTCGTTTTATCTGCCGTATGTCGAGCAAGCCGTCGCCTTCGACCCGACGATGCGCATGGTCTGCCTCAAGCGCCCCGCCGACGAGATCGTCGCCGGCTTCCTGGCCGCGTTGAACCAGAACCCACGGACGCCGATCGACCATTGGTCCGAACAGCCGCGGCCTCCGTTCGAGCATCACCTGCTCTGGTCGAGGACTTTTCCCAAGTATGACGTCGCCGATCGCGAGTCGGGCATCCGACGGTACTGGGCCGAGTACTATGCGATCGCGGACGAGTGGAGCCGGCGGTTTCCGGAGCAATTCCGGGTCGTCGACACCGAGCAGCTCACGACCGCGGCAGGGGTCCTGGACCTGCTCGCGTTTTGTGGATTCCCTTGGTCCGACCAGGTGGTGGTCACGGGGAAGAGTCCGAGCGTAAGGGTCCATCCGGCCCCTGAGCCTCCGCCTCATCCGTACCCGAACCCGCTCGATCCGCAACGGTGCATCGTCCTCGTGCCGTTTGCAAGCTTCATCCAGCATGACTGCGACCAGAGTCTCAAGGAACTCGAGCGACGGGGCTATCCGGTGCGTCGCGTCGGCGGCTTCTCGCAGATCGACCAGGCGCGGAACGTGCTCGCCACCGAGGCGCTGCTCGAGGGGTTTGAGGAGACCCTCTGGATCGACTCCGACATCGCGTTCGACCCCAATGACGTGGAGAAACTTCGCCGCCATCACCTGCCGATCGTCTGCGGAATCTATCCCCAGAAGGGGAAGCACTCGCTCGCCTGTCACATGATGCCGGGAACGTCGTCGACGGTCTTCGGCCAGGAGGGCAACCTCGTCGAATTGCTCTACGCGGCCACGGGGTTCCTGCTCGTCCGCCGGGAGGCCTACCTGAAGGTCCAGCGCGAGCTGGTGTTGCCGACCACGAACGAACAGTTCGGAAAACCGATGATCCCGTTCTTCCTGCCGATGATCCGCCCGCACCACGATGGGTCCTGGTACCTGGCGGAAGACTACGCGTTCTGCCAACGGGCGCGCGACTGCGGATTCAAGATTTACGCCGACACGACGATCCGGCTCTGGCACATCGGAACCTACCGGTACGGTTGGGAGGACGCGGGGATCGACCGACCTCGGTTCCCCACATTCACCCTCAACTTTCGCGACGGGGGCCAGGTCGATCCGCCCGGCCTGGCCGATCTTGCCGATCCGGCCGCGCGGGCGTTCGTCGCTCGCCACCCTTGGCCCGACAAGAAGCCCGAGGTGCCACCGCCGCCGATTCGCAACTGGTTGTTTCCCTCGACCCGCGAGGTGTTAGAACGGACCATCCCGGAGGACGCTCGGGTGATCGTGGAAGTCGGCTCGTTCACCGGCCGATCCACCCGATTTCTCACCGACCACGCCCCGGCCGCGATCGTCATCGCGATCGATCACTGGCGCGGGAGCCCCGAAATGGCGAACGACCCTGAATTGGTCGCCTGGCTCCCTCGGCTCTACGAAACCTTCCTCGCCGAGTGCTGGCTCTATCGCGACCGGGTGATCCCGGTTCGCCGCTCGTCGGTCGAGGGCCTCCAAGAAGTCGCCGCCGCCGGCCTACGGCCCGACGTCATCTTCATCGACGCCGACCACTCGTACGAAGCGGTACGTGCCGACCTTTCAAGCACGCTCGATCTGTTCCCACAGGCTCGGATCATCGGCGACGACTGGAATTGGGAGAGTGTCCGCCAGGCGGTCCAAGCGGTCTGCCGCGAGCGGGGTCTCCAATGCGAGGTGCTCGGTGTCGGCTGGCGGATTCGACCGGTCGACGAGACTCAAGCACATCGCCAAAACGCTTGAATAACGCGACCAATCGCGACTTGACAAGATGACGCAAACATACCAATACGCAATTATACAATTTTGTTACGAAACACCGAGCGCGGTCGGATCTTCTTGAGCCGAGCCTTCTCCAACCGAGCCGCGCACGCAGTGCGACGGGGTAATCGTTCACGGACTGATGTCCCGTGATACCGAGCGCGGTGAGATCGCTTACTGCGCTGCGTGCGCGGCTCGGTTCAAGCGAGTGAATCATCGCGGTAGTCGACCCAGCCCCCAATTTCTCGAGCAGAGGCTAAGAGCAAATGGCCCACTGCGTCCCCCAGTTCAGTCCCCAAAACCTGAGTTTTCAGGTGAATTGACTGACCGTCACGAATCTGGGGGGAGTGGACACTTGCGCCCCCCTCCAACGACGCAGAGAACAAAACAGCTTGTGCCGACGGTGGGGGATTCTGGGGCGAAGCGATGGCGCATCAAAAAGGCCCCGGATTGACTTGGTAGTCAACTCAATCCGGGGCGCTGACGCTCAATCCTCTCGGGAGTGGCCCAAGGGGGTCTGAACTTCCCGAAGTCTCCCGTGGCCGCTCAGGCCGAAGCCTGCAATGCCCTGCGGCGGCGTAACCCTGCGAAGCCGAGGATACCGAGGCCCGACAGGGCGAGGGTCACCGTCGACGGTTCAGGGACTGCGGCCAGTCCGGTGAGCTTCGTCTGACCGTTCGTTGTAAACGATTCGTTGGCGTTAAGATTGGTGTAGGATGTCACGCTCTGCAGCGAGTACGTCCCGCTGACGGAGAAGGGGCTAGAGTCGCCGGTCCCGGTGACAGAGGCCAGCGTCGAAACTCCCTGGATGACGGAACTTGTGTATCCAGCGTCGGAGTTACCTCCCCCACCGGTATTCGAAAAGAGACTGTTGAGGATCACAGAGCCGCTCGGCAAGTTGTAGTTGTTTTCAGTGGCCGTAATCGTGACGCTGCTGATCGGTCCCCCACCTCCGTTGGTTCGCAGATCGGTCGTCTGATTGAACAACTGGGCTACGGTACCGCCGGGCGAGTTGTCGGAGATCGCAACCTTGATCGCAATTCTCGAGCTACCGAGCCCCGTACCTGTGGCGGAAGTGCCCACCACTGATCCGGACAGGTCGAGGACGAGGTAAAGATCGTAGGAAGAGCCGACGTGGAAGGAAAAATTCCCGCCGCCTTGGCCCCCTAAGTACGACGTGACGTCCGTCGTCGCGTTGCTACCGACCTTGATTCCGAGCGAGAGACTGGCATCCGCAGACCGAGTTGTCATCAGGCTCAGGATGGCCGCCGCCGAAATCACTGTCAGAGTCGATTGCAAAAACCGGTTCATAAAATAGGCTCCTCTCGAGATCGTTGACGAAGAGATAGTCGCCGTTGCTCCGTTTCGGAGTCGAACCCCCAGGGTAAAGTCAGGATCCCACCACATGCCCCCCATGGCATCACGTGCGAAATCCAACAAAACGTATTACCCCCAACGCATTCCTGGATCCGGGCGATCATTCTGCCCAGTCCTTTTCATTCCGATCAAACTACCGTAGACGAGATCTTTAGACCGTCACCTCCTTGCCAATCCGGCGTTCCGTTTCCGATCAGGGAGCCGCTCGAGCGGAGCGCGGAGGCGATTTCGGCCATCCCATGCACCTTTCGCTGTGCGCCCGCTGACCTAGCGGACGATGCCAGAAGTCGTGACGGTGGTGTCACACACCCGCACCGCTGTGGTTCGCCCGCGATGAATTGGGGGCGGCTCTTCACATGACAAGCCTCGGAGCGGAGCCCGGGCCAGGCTGGACGGCAAGCAGAAGGCAATGATCTCACCCCGGCCCGCTCAAACGCACCGGAAGGCCAGGCCCGCTGGACTGCCAACCTGTTGACCAGTCGCGCCGTCGAACGGGAGGGCGTCGAATCGGTCACCGCGTCGCCAATGCTCGTATGAAACTCCACTGGATCTATCTCAGTAGGACTCCTGAGGTCGTCCATGAGTAGGCGAACGCCACCCGCGCACCCGCTACCGGAGGACGGGCCGGCTCAATGCTCGGTTCAAGGAGCGGGCCGAGAAGGTCCTTCGGTGCTTCGCCAACGCTAACGCCTGGCCAAGCAATGATTCATAAGTCGCACTCGCACACGATGTGACACCGCTATTTGAAACGAGGGTCGTGAATGAGTCGGCATGAACCCATCATTCACATCAACGACTCCTGATCGGCGTCCAACCGACATTTTGCTCATCCATTTGAGTGGATGTGGACCGATCACGGGTTACGGCGATGGCTCGACGAACACTCGACCTGAATTCGTGGCAACGATTATGCCTAGGGCTGCGTCAACGCTAGAATTTGGGGTCGTAGGTAAGGGTTCGGCCACGAAAGAATGGCCAAATCCGCCTCGGCAACCCTAAAATCAAGCCGTGACGGGGCACTAAGGCTCTTAACGCGGGGGGGGACAGCCTTGGGAACCTCGCTGCCCTTCGTGATTAATGTCGTAATCTTCGCTTCAATTTTAGGACACGGCAAAACAACGCCGTTTCACCGTGAGCGAAGGATTAGATTCGGCAGATCATAGCCAACAAGAACATGGCTAACAAATTGAATTGACAAGCATGTCGTTTTCTCGAATCACTCGCTTTCTTTAGAGGCTGCGTGGTGATCGCTCGCACTATTTAAAGCAGGATTTCCCGATTGAGAAACCACCGATTCGCGGAGCCGCCTCGTCCGGTCCATCCAAAGTCGCATTAACCGGCGAGAAGGCAGAAGAGGCGAGAGGAACCGACCCTGTCTTCATCCCTTATTTTTCGCCATCGCATCTTTAGGAAAACGATTCCTGATAATGATTTTGGCGACATGCCTGCGGAATTCGGTGATTGCGGAGCACCAATCGCGACTCCAGGGCGAGGGGTCACTCAATGCCGAAGTGGTCAGTTGGTGTCCCCAAACCCGTGAGAATGCACGCCGGATCGCTCGAAGCTGTTCGGGCCGCACGGCCAGAGGCCGTGAATTGAGAACATATTAAAAGACAGCATCACATCAATGAATCAAATTCGCGCGGTCGCGGCCATTAGCTGGTCTTCTCGACGGCAGTCAGGTTCAGGCGGTTCGCCGTCCCTGCCTGAAGCGCGGCGATGATCGCGTCGGGGTCGTAGACGCAACCGCCCCAGGTTCCTCCACCGACCGACTGCAAGGCGGCCCAGAGCCGGGTGTCATCGGGGAGTTCGGGATCGGGCGAAAGGTTCGGATGAGCTGAGCGTTCGGAAAGAATTCGACGGCCTTCCAGGCGATCGAACTCCACCCCATCCGCGCCCACCAGGTCGACCGTGCCTTCGAGGCGAACCCGATCGACGACGATCCGGATCAGGTCGCCGTCGCGGACTCGGCCGATCGGCCCGCCGGCCAGAGCCTCGGGACCGATATGGCCGATGCAGGCGCCCGTCGAGACGCCCGAGAACCGCGCGTCGGTCAGCACGGCGATCTCCTTGCCGAAGGAGAGGTGCTTGAGCGCCGAGGTGATCTGGTAAATCTCCTCCATACCGGCCCCCATCGGGCCTCGTCCGATCAAGACGAGGACATCGCCCGCCTTCAAGGGATGAGCCCCCTGCCCTTTGATGGCGGCAATCGCGTCGTGCTCGCGGGTGAAGACGCGCGCCGGTCCCGTCTTGCGGTAAACACCGTCGGGATCGACCACCGTCGGGTCGATCGCGGTGCTTTTGATGACCGACCCTTCGGGAGCGAGGTTGCCCCTCGGGAAGGTGACGGTGCTGGTCAGACCGTACTGACGGGCCCGCGGCGGGTCCATGATCACGTCCTCCGGGTCGACGCCGTCCAAGGTGACGAGTCGCTCACGGAGTTGGGTCCGGCGCTCGCTCGCTTGCCACCAGTCGAGGACGCGTCCGAGTGGCTCACCCGTCACCGTCATCGCGGTCTCGTCGAGCAGGCCCAAGGCACGGAGGTGGAGCATGACCTCGGGGACCCCGCCCGCCAGAAAGGCGCGAACCGTCGGGTGGTAATGGGGCCCGTTGGGCAGCACGCTGACCAGGCGCGGGACCTTGACGTTGATCGCGTGCCAGTCCTCGACCGTCGGGCGAGGCAGGCCGGCGGCAAAGGCGATCGCCGGGATGTGGAGCAAGAGGTTGGTCGAGCCGCCGAACGCGGCATGGACGGTCATCGCGTTCCGGATCGAGGCCTCGCTGAGGATGTCGCGCGTGGTCGTCCCGCGCGCCGCCAGGGCCACCAGCGCTCTGGCCGATCGGCGTGCCATGTCCCGCCAGATTGGCTGACCCGAGGGGGAGAGGGCCGAGTGCGGCAAGGCGAGGCCGAGCGCTTCGGCCACCACCTGGGCCGTGGCGGCGGTGCCCAGGAACTGGCAACCCCCTCCTGGGCTGGCGCACGCGCGGCAACCGAGTTCAGCGGCCTCCATCAAGGTCAATTCGCCGTGCGAGTACCGCGCACCGATCGACTGGACCTTACCGGCATCTTCCCCGTCGCGGGGGGGGAGCGTCACTCCGCCCGGCACCAGGACGCCGGGCAGGTGGCCAGTTCCGGCCAGGCCCAGGAGCATCGCGGGGAGGCCCTTGTCACAGGTCGCGATCCCGAGCACGCCCTTCCGCCTCGGCAACGAGCGAATCAAGCGCCGAAACACGATCGCCGCGTCGTTGCGGTAGGGCAGGCTGTCCATCATCCCAGGAGTTCCCTGGGTGCGGCCGTCGCACGGATCGGAGACCATCCCGGCAAATGGCGCTTTGCCGAGCTTGGTGAGCTCCTCGGCCGCCTCCTGAACGAGCAGACCGATCTCCCAGTGCCCCGTGTGATACCCGAGGGCGATCGGGGTTCCGTCCGGTGCGCGCAGGCCCCCTTGAGTGCTCAGGATCAGGAACGGGTCGCGGTCCACCTCGCCGGCGCTCCAGCCCATCCCCGCATTTTGGCTGAGTCCAAACAGGTCGCCCGAGGGCCAATGGCGAAGCATCTCATCGGTGAGTGGAAGCGACCCCACCGGCCCCTCCGCTTTCGACTGCACCTCGAGGGTCGCGGCGTCGCTGGTCTCCACGATGTCGGTGAATGAGAGCGATTGATTCCGGGCGCTGGCCATGGCGTATGACTCGAGTCAAAAAGCGTACAGATGATGAGGCTGACCGCTCGTCAGCAGGCAACGATTTCGCGCTCTCGATCAGAGCAGGAATCCGCACGAGTCGCAACGGCTCTCCGGCCCAGTACCCCACGACCACAATCGCGAACCATTGGCATGGAGTCTGCAAGATAGTGCTTACGTAGGCCGTCCTGAGGACGGTGTCCGACGTCGATTCGATCACCGACGCAGGCGAACCAAAAAAGGAGTTCACCATGATGAGCGTGATTGGCTGGATCGTCTTTGGGTTGATCGCGGGGGGTATCGCCCGGCTCCTGCACCCGGGCCAGGATGCGATGGGGACGCTCGGGACGATGTTGCTCGGCATCACCGGGTCGTTGCTTGGCGGCGGTCTTGCGTACGTGCTCAAGTTCGGGACGTCGCCTTATCAACCGGCGGGCTGGATCTTTTCGATCATCGGCGCGATCCTGTTGCTCGCCATGGGCTTTTTTGCCTCGAGAACGCACCCGATCTCTTAAAGGCCATGAATCGTGTTGCGTTTCGTGAAAAAAAATGAACGGCGCACGCGTCCAAGGGTCGAGGTCGGGGGAGTTCATCGTCCGACCTCGTTCTTTTTCCACCGACCGAACGTATTAAAGGGGGGAACGACCCTGCCATCGCTCAAACCGACGATCGAGCCCCAACGCTTGCAACAACCCGGTATGGAGGGCCTCGAACAGCTCGCCTGGCTGATGGATCGGGCCTTCCAGATCCCCGGAACGAAAATCCGAGTCGGCCTCGACGCGCTGTTGGGGTTACTTCCCGTGGGTGGAGACTTGCTCACCGGGATCGTGCAAGTGGGCCTTGTGTTGGTGGCCTTCAAACGCTATCGCGTTCCCAAGCCGGTCGCGGCCCGGATGGCCGCGAATGTCTTGCTCGATACCGCGCTGGGGTCGATCCCGCTGGTCGGCGATCTCTTCGACGTCGCCTTCAAAGCCAATACACGCAATATCAAACTACTTCAGCAAGTCGCCGAGCAAAGGCGGCGCAACGAGACGGCCTCATCAAGGTCTTCCGTCCTCTTCCTGGTTGGGATCGCCGGCGTCCTCCTCCTCACGCTGAGCCTGGTATTCATCGGATTCGTCACGGTCGTCGCCTGGTTGGTGAAGCGTCCTTGGTTTTAATCTCACGCCAGGTTCGCCGACCGGCGTCAGAGCAATTCGCGAGGCGCATTGCCGCCGTCGACGAGTCGGATCGGCCGGCCATCCGGCGTTTCAAATTGCAGGTTGGGGTCGATGCCAAGTGCGGTGTAGATCGTGGCGGCAAGGTCGGAGGGCGTGACCGGCTGGTCGGCCGGGGCATCGCCGCCTGCATCGGTCTTGCCCAGGACGAGGCCGCGCGGCAGACCGGCACCCGCCAGCACAGCGCAATTGGCCCGGCCATGATGGTCGCGCCCCGCGTTGCCGTTGATCTTCGGTGTACGACCGAACTCCCCCATCAAGACGACGAGCGTACGGTCGAGCAAGCCACGCTCCTCAAGATCCTGCAACAACGCTGACAGCCCCTGATCGAGCGGCGGCGCCAGCGTGTTCTTGATGGTCGGGAAGTTCTGTTGATGGGTGTCCCAGCCGAGCGGGCCCATCCCCCGATCGTTGAGCGTGACGAACGAGACGCCCGCTTCCACCAAGCGACGAGCCAGCAGGCAAGACTGCCCGAGTGGAGTGCGGCCGTACCGGGTCCGCACGTACTCCGGTTCGTTGTCGAGCCGGAAGGCCGCTTGCGCGGCACTCGAGGTCAAGAGGTCGTACGCCTGGTCGGCGAACTGATCGCGACTGTCGGTCAAGGGGGTCGTCGCCACTTCGTGCGCGAAGGCGTCGAGCGTTTTGACCATCGAGCGGCGCCGGCGGAGCCGGTCGAGCGTCACCCGGTCCGGGGGTGTCAGGTTACTCACCCGAAAGTTCGCCTGATTGGGATCGCCTGTGACCGCGAACGGGTCGTAGGCCGGGGTCAGGTAGCCGCTCGACGAAAAAAGCGGGGCGTCGGGGACCGCGACGTACGGCGGCAACAGCCCTCGTTTCGCCTCGCGGGCCTTGGCCACCACGCTGCCGTAGCTCGGATAGACGACGGAAGTCGACGGCCGATACCCGGTCAGAAGATGGTGCGCGGCCCGATCGTGGTCGGCCTCGGGTGACGTGACGCTCCGGATCAAGGTCACACGGTCCATCATCGTGGCGAACTTCGGGAAGACTTCGCTGATCTTGAGCCCGGGCACCGCCGTGTCGATCGGCTTGAACTCCCCGCGGACATTGACGGGAGCATCGGGCTTGGGATCAAACGTATCCAGATGCGAAGCGCCCCCCGCCAGCCAGATCAGGATGCAGTTGCTCGCCCGCTCGGTCCCCTGCCCTACCGACTCGGAAGAGAGCGCGCGAAGTCGAAGCAAGTCGCCGAGTCCGAGCCCCGAAACGCCGAAAAGACCGGCTCGCAACATGTCGCGTCGGCTCGGACCGCGGCACGGACCTTGGTTCGCGGAGTGAGACATGGTCGAGACTCCCCGGGGACGATTGGTCGGTTCAGGGAATGAAAAAAAGAACGTAAAGGAACAAGCCTCAATGATTGAAGGCAAACTCACGCGAGCCGAGCAAGGCCCAGAACAGGTCCTCGGCCGTCTCGCGCATGGAGGTGGCCTGCTTGAGCTCGGCCACCCAGTGCGACGACTCCTCGGCGGTCGGGGGGCGACAGAGCGTCCGTAGATACAGGTTCTCGACGATCTCCTCGGGCTCGGGCTGCAGGTCGAGGAGGTTCGCCAGATAGCCGTTGAGGTGCGAGACCTTCCCCTCGATCACGTCCCCGCCGATCATCAGGAGCGATTGCCGCAGACTCAGCGAGGGGGTCGAAACCGACGAACAGCCGTTGGTCCGAGCGCAACGGCCGAAGGTCTCGAGGATCGTGCTCGTGGTGGCCGGGTCCGTCACATCGATCGCCCGAGTCCCCGCCGCCCGGTTCGGGTAGCGATTCACCACGTCGGTGACCTGAGCCAAGGCATCCGCCATCTGGTGCGCACTCAACGGGCGGGGCAGGTGATGCGAGAACAAGCGCGTGTCCCGTTCGTTGCCGGGGATCGTGGCCGACGAGCTGCCGTAGGCACGCGACATCACCACCGTTCGCACCAGGTCGCGAAGATCGAACTTGTGCGCAACGAAGTGCTTACCGAGGGCATCGAGCAGTTCAGGATGGACCGGGGGATTCGACCGGCTCAAATCGTCGGGCGGATCGGCCAACCCCTTGCCGAAGAACTGCGCCCAGACCCAGTTGGCCATCGCGCGGGCGAAGTAGGGGTTATCGGGAGCGGTGATCCAGTCGGCCAGCGCTTTCCGAGGATCCTCATCCTTCGCCACCTCGACCCGTTTCTGGTTCAGCAGCCGCGGCTCGGCCGGTTTCTTAGTCCTGATATGTTCAACTTGGCCCTCGGGATTAATCCTGACGACGGTCTTGCCCATCATGCCCCCGCCTCCGCCTCCACTCCGCTGGACCTTTGCGAAGCAGGCGGCCAGGCCGAAATAATCGTCCTGGGTCCAGACGTCGAACGGGTGGTCGTGGCATTGCGCACACCGCAAGCGAAGCGCCAGGAAGCGCTGGGCGGTCTGTTCGGCCTGGGTCATGGCGTCGGGGCCGTCGAGCGCGTAGTTGGCGGGACCGCCGTCATAATCCTCGGGCTTCCCCGTGGCGGTCAGCAAGGTACGCACGATCACGTCCCAAGGCGTGTTCTCGGCGAGCCGCGCATCGATCCAGGTCTGGTAGCGGGTGGCCCCGTTCCCGAGCCGGGCCGTGCTGATTTGCAGGAGGTCACCGAGCTTGATCCGCCAGAACCGCACGAAATCGCGATTCGCCAGCAGGCGATCGACGAGCTTGGCGCGTTTGTCGGGATCCTCATCCGCCATGAACCGGCGGATCTGCTCGACCGACGGCTGTTCACCGGTCAAGTCGAGCGAAACCCGGCGCAGAAACAACGAATCGCTCGCCGGCGGACTGGGGGGAACCTTGAGCGATTCCAGCCGTTTGATGAGCTCGTCGTCGATGAAATTCGACCGCGGCAGTGCGGCGAAGTCGAACTTCAACTCCGGGTTGATGACCGTCGCGAGCCTGATGCTGACAACCTGCGACTGGTAGCGCACAATCAGGTCGGTCTCGGCCCGCCGTAGCAGGGCCACCTTCCCTTTGGCGTCGATGCTGGCGGCCGAATCATCGTTGACTCGGACCGTCGACAACCGCGTCACGTCGCGCTGGTGGCCGTCGGCATAGGACGCGATCACTCGGACCTGTTGCGTCCCCGGTTCTTCCAGGCGAACGTTGTTCGGTTCCACGGCCAGGCGCGTCAGCGCTCCGTGGGTGGTCCCGCGATGCATCGGTGCGCCGGCGGCCACCCAGCTCAGCAAGGTCTGATACTCAGGCGACCGGACCGAGAAGCGAGGACCGCCTCCATGGGGCGTGAGCCCGGTCGCCTTCTGAAGCATGAGACTCTGCGACGGGTTGAACAAGGAAAGCCTGCGCCCTGCCGCGTCCCGGGTCAATGCCTGGTGGTCGGCCACCGGATCGTACCCGAAGAGGGAGAGGTGAAAGCCGTTCTGACCGCCCCCCTTGCCGTGGCAGGCCCCCGTGTTACAGCCGGCTCGGGTGAAGATCGGCACCACGTCCTCGCCGAAGTCCCATCCACGGTCGGAATCGGCGTCGACCTTGACCTTAGCCGTGGCCTTCGCCCCCGCCAGGCTCGCGGTGACGGTGGCTTCGCCGGTCCCCACCGGCTCTAAATACCCTCCCGAATCCACCGTCACGACCCCGGCGGGCTCCACCGTCCAGGTGAAGCGTGACGAGGTGTCGGTGGCAGCATTCACCGCCCCAGTCCGGTCGACGAGAAGTTGCCACCCCGGATCCCCCGGCTTGAGCGTCACGCTCGCCGGGGTCAGTTGGAACGACGGCGCAGCACTCGCGGCGAATTTCGCTCGCGAGAGGCTCGGTACGTCGCAGAGCGCCCCCGTGGGGGTCGTCTTCTTGATCCTTGCCGTGGGAGTCACCGACGACGTCGGCCCCGCGGGGGGGGTTGTGCTCTTCGCACACCCCGAAACGCCGAGGCAGACGCACAAGAACGCGTTCCAGCCATGTCCCCGACGGGTCATGAGTCGCACTCCCTCTCCGCCGATCGGGAAAGCCGCACACCGAGGAAATGACAAACGTCGTCGCCTCCGATTGATCCTAATCCCGTAAGACCGCCGTTGCAAGGGAAGCTCCCAAAGTCGAAGTCGAACTCACCGATGGATTCGACCGATCGGCGGACGACGAAACGAGCTCGAGTCGTCGGCACGTTTCCCGGATGTGATAGGGTGGATATCGTAAACGGCGAACCGCCGTGCGGCCGTTACGGAGCCGCTTGCATCCGTCGAATGATGAGACAGACCCAATGAAAGCCGTCGTATTTGAACAGTTCGGCGAGCCCTCCGAAGTCCTTCGGGTGCGGGAAGTGCCGATTCCAGAGCCGGGGCCGGGCGAGGTCCGGGTGCGGATGATCGCCAGCCCGGTCAATCCGTCCGACTTGTTGGTGGTTCGTGGCCGCTACGGCGTGCTCCCGAGCTTGCCGTCCACCCCTGGCTTCGAGGGGGTCGGGGTGGTGGATAAGGTCGGGTCGGGCCTGCTCGGTTGGCTGGTCAAGGGGAAACGGGTTACAGTCATCAACCATAAAGGGGGCAATTGGGCCGAGTACGCCGTCATCCCAGCGCGCCAGGCGCGGCCGGTTGCCAACGACATCCCTGACGAGCAGGTCGCCTCCTTCTTCGTCAATCCGGCCACGGTGCTGGCCATGGCGCGGCACGTCCTCGTGGTCCCGAAGGGGGAATGGCTGCTTCAGTCGGCCGCGGGCTCGGTGCTGGGGCGAATGATGATCAAACTGGGGCGGCACGACGGTTTCAAGACGATCAATGTGGTGCGACGCCGCGAAGCGATGGCCGAGCTGCAAGCGCTCGGCGGTGATGCCGTGATCTCGTCCTCCGACGGCCCGATCGACACCCAGGTCCGCAAAATTGTCGGCTCCGATGGGGTGAAGTACGCGATCGACCCGGTGGGCGGAGAGACCGGGACCGGAGTCTTCCAATCGCTCGCTGCCGACGGACGGATGCTCGTTTACGGCACACTCTCGCAGCAACCGCTCCAGATCGACCCACGATTGATGATCGCCGGCAAGCGCGTCGTCGAAGGATTCTGGCTGGGCCACTGGATGCGCGAGCGGAGCATCCCCAGCGCCTTGCGCCTGTTTCGCGAAATCGCCAACCTGATCCGCGCCGACGTACTTGCCACCGAGATCGGCAAGTCGTTCCCGATCGACGCGATCGGCGACGCCGTCCGCGAGGCCGAACAGGTCGGCCGCCACGGCAAGGTGCTCTTGCAAACCGGAAACCGCTGAGGGCATCCCACCCTCCGGCCCGTTGAAAGGGACCGCGCATCCGGGGCTTCCGGATGCCCCTTTTTGGGAATCGACTCGATTCAAATCGAACAAACGCCGCTTCGTCGTGAACGACTATCAAGCGTGTGCGGACGGCGTTCTTCTTGGGAATTTTCGCGGAATTCATTCGCCATGGGTCATAGCGACGGGTACAATTCGTTGTCGAGATTGATGATCGGTCCCGCCTTTTTGTGAGCTTTTACGCCGGTTTGCATCGCGGTTCCTGGTGACATACCCCCCCGGCATCTCCTCATTGGGTAATTCGCCGCCCGCGGCACCGACTTCAATCTTGCCTACCTCGGGAACTCCGATGGACTGGTTCGAGTTGCCTGGGGATTTTTCAAGGCATACTATTCGCAGTAGGGGGCGGGTTGCGAGGCACCAAACCTTTCTGACGAATCCATCGAATCGCCATTACCGTTTCTGAATGAAATCCAAAACGTGATTCCGCACTTGGTCCATTAAAGTCCCGGTGACTCGTTGGGTTCCGACACAAGTTGGTGTCAGCCCTGTACGCGGGCGGCGGGCGGGGATTCCTTGAAAAATGAGTATGTCAGAATCAACCGGCGCCCAGGATTGGCGAGCCGTTGCCTGCTTGGCTCCCGGTGGCGAACGACTTCTTTGCGTGGGTGAGAGTTCCTCCCAGGTTCGCGCCGCCTATGCCGGAGCCTGGGGCGAAGTCATCCGTGACGAGGATCGTCCCACGGTCCGAGCCATCTCCCTCCAGCGCTGGGCCGGACAGGCCTGGGCCGGGACCTGGGAACACCAGACTTACCTCGCCGTTCCCGCCACCCGCGGTGGTAAGGCCAGCGCCGCCGAGGCGAGCGAAGTCGTCGCCGCCGCTCCCAGCTCCGAGGCGGTCGAAAGCGATAGTGAGACCGAAGTCGAAACGGACATCGAGACCGAAACCGAAACTGAGGTTGAAAGCGAAACCGAAGCCTGAGCTCCGAGCGAGGCGCTTCGCATTGCTCTCGAGTTGGATTGTCCGAGACAAGGCTCTCGGTCTTTTCTTTCATCCCCCAGGTCTTTCCTGGGGGATTTTTTTTGGTCTCCGCCCTCGGTTAATCGATCGTCCTGATCGGATCGGTCTCTTGACGGCTGGGCCAGACCTCGAGCGCGGGGAACGCGGCGGCGATCCGGATCGCCAGGTCCTCGACGCCCGGCCGTTCGGTCGCGTGATGTCCCGCGACGACCAGGCCGATGCCGACCGATTCCGCCTCAAGGGTACGGTGGTAACGCGCCTCACCGGTCAGGAGGACGTCGGCCCGGCACCGGACGGCATCGCCGATGAAGTCGTCACCGGCTCCGCAGACGATGGCCACCCGCTCGACACGCCGGTCCGCCGGACCCACGAACTGCACGCCCGGAGCCGCCAGTGTCTGGCCGATCCATTCCGCGAATTTGCCGAGGGTCGTCGCCGAGACCAGCCGACCGACGCGTCCGGCGCCTTGACCCGACTCACCCGGGTGAAGCGGATAAACATCCGTGGCGGGCTCTTCGTATGGGTGGACGCTGCGGATGACGCCAAGGACCGCGGTGAGCTCCGCCGACGGACAGACGAGCTCGATCCGGCGCTCACGGACCGTCTCCCGCCGGCCCGACTGACCGACCGTCGGTTGGCTCCCCTCGGTGCCGAAAAACGTGCCCTGCCCCGCGCTCGTGAACGAGCATTCGTCATAGGCGCCGATCTTACCCGCGCCCGCCGCGAATGCCGCCGAGAGAATCGAATCGCAACTCTCCCGAGGCGCAAAGACGACGATCTTGAATGTCGCCGAAGCCGGTGACGGACGGAGCGGTCCGACATCGAGCAAACCGAGCCGGCCGGCAAGCCCGTCGTTGATCCCCCCTTGCGTGTTGTCGAACGCCGTATGGGGGCTGGCGATCGAGACCCCGGCGCGTGCCAGATCCCAGAGCATACCGGTCTCGCGATCGTCGGCCCGGACGCGTTTGACCGGGCGAAACAAGACCGGGTGATGGCTCACAATCAGCTCGGCCCGGTTGTCGATCGCCTCGCGTGCCGTCCGCGGCGTCACGGTCAGGCAGGTCATGACTCGGCTCACCTCGGTGGCCGGATCTCCCCAGAGCAGGCCCACGTTATCCCACGATTCGGCAAGGCTCAAAGGAGCGAATGCGTCGAGCCAGCGGGCGACCTCCGCAACGGTGCTGGTGCTCATGGTCTCGTTCCTCCTTCGGTTAGCCACTCGGACAGCAAATTCTTGAGGCGGACGGTCCGCGGACCCGGCACGTCCCAGGCCAGGTCGCCGATCCGCGCCACCGGAATCAACCCGCGAACCGAGTTCGTCAAAAAGACCTCGCGGGCCTCTGGCAGTTCGTTGGGTTCGAGGGTCGTGACCTCACGAGTCCTCAGCGCCAACGACTCCGCCAACTCCAGCACCAAGCTTCGCATGATTCCCGGCACGATCGGTCCGTCGAGCGCGGGAGTGACGAGCTCATCTCCCACGACCAGAAATAGGTTCGTCCGACTCCCTTCCCAGAGATTCAGGCCGGCACTCACGCTCAGAATCTCGTCGAAGCCCCGCTCCCGGGCCGACTGGTAGGCCGATCGCCGCCGCCAATAGTTCAACGTTTTATGCCGGAGCAACAGATCGGTCGGATCGACCCACCATGATCCAAAATCAACGACGGCTCCGGGTCCGGCGATCATCGGCGGCGGCAAGGGGGCCGACCGCATCCAGAGCATCGACCCGAGGGCGTCGGAGAGGCCCCCCGACAAGGTCAGCCGGAGCGCGGCGTCCCCACCGTGCCCATTGGCTTCGAGCAGTCGGGCGACCGCGGCACGGTCGGGCAAGGCCGATGGCTCGAGGGGAAGACCAAGCTCCTTGGCCGACTTCGTGAGCCGCGCCAGGTGGCGATCGAGCAGTGGTGCGCTCCCCTGCCAGGTCCGCAACGTCTCGAACAGGCCCAGACCATGCTCGAACGTGCGATCGAGCACACTGATCGTCAGCGCTTGGTCCGGAACAATCCGGCCGTCAACCCAGATCATCGGTCGGCCCCCTCGCCCTCAAGCACTTCGCGTAGCGCGCGGCCCTTGTCGAGCGTCTCGCGGTACTCCGCCTCGGGACTCGAGTCGGCGACGATCCCACCGCCGACCTGGTAGCTGACCTGGTCCCCTTCCACCAGCAACGTCCTGATCGCGATGTTGAACCCGCTCGAACCACCTCGACCGAAGTAGCCGATGGCCCCCGTGTAGAGGCTACGTCGCGTCGGTTCCAGCTCGTCGATGATCTCCATGGCACGGATCTTGGGAGCGCCGGTGATCGATCCTCCGGGAAAGAGCGCACGGACCACGTCGATCGGCCCGGCGTCGGCTCGCAGTTGGCCCTCGACGGTGGCGACCAAGTGGTGAACCTGAGCAAAGCTCTCGATCGTCAACGGTTCACTGACCTGAACCGAGCCGAACCGGCAGACCCGTCCCAGGTCGTTCCGCTCGAGGTCGACGATCATCGTGAGCTCGGCCCTGTCCTTCTCGCTCGCGGCGAGCTCTTGAGCCAACCGGAGATCCTCCTCGACGGTCTTGCCGCGTGGGCGTGTCCCCTTGATCGGCTTTGTGATCAGGCGGTCACCCCGCGTCTGGTAAAACCATTCGGGGCTGGCGCTGATGACGGCCAGGTCGTCCCACTGAAGATAGGCCGCGAACGGAGCGGGACTCCGCGCTTTGAGCCGAAGGTAGAGATCGAGCGGTTCGGGCGCCCCCCGCGCCACGAACCGTTGCGATAGGTTGATCTGAAAAACGTCCCCCGCCGCAATGTACTCGAGGACCCGACCGACGGCCTCAAGATAGTCGCCACGCGCAACATCGCCCTGCACGGGGCCGAGCACCGAGGGCCGAGGGCGTGGCGGAGTGCCAGGACCCTCGAGCTCGCTCCGCCAGGCCTCGAGCCGTCGTGCTCGCGCGGCGTCCCCTTCGCCCAGAAAGTCGTGGGCCCAAAGGTCCAGGGCGCCCGTCGCATGGTCGACCGTCACCACCGTGTCATAGAGCACGAACCGAAGATCGGCCATCCGCGATTCAGGTGCGGCATGGCGAGGGAGCCGTTCGAGTCTCGGGGCGAAATCGTAGCCGATGAACCCGACGAGTCCCCCGTGAAACGGCGGAGCGCCGGCCTCCGGGTCGGTCGCCGGATCCGCCAGATCAAACCGGTTGAGCAGCATCTCGAGCGGTTGGAGGACATCGCCCTGTCCGGATTGGAGGTCAGAGCCGGTCCTTAACGTCCAGCAGTCGCCGTTGACCTCGAAGACAAGCCGCGGCCGGGCGGTATAAAAGCTCCAGCGACCGGCCTCACCAAAGCCAGGGCCGCTCTCGAGCAGTGCCGGCTGGCTCCACGATCCGATCAGAAGCGCAAGCCGTTCGGCGGAACAATCCGAAAGCCGGCAATGGAGGGGAATCTGGGAGGCGATCGCCACGAACTCCTCAAGGCATGATTCAAGTGGGGGCCGACGATGATCGCCCCATCATACCCCAACCGGCCGGGCCTCGATAACGGCGCTTTTCCTGGGAATTGCGGTGAGAACCCTCGCCATGAGAGACGATTCGGAGTGGATCGACTTTTGGCTACCAATCAAAACGAAGGAGCCTCAACTCCTGCTCGTCGAAGTGGCTGGAGAATCGCCCTCGCCTCCACCGGTTCTCCAACTCGAGTTTTCCCCGACATCGCGTCGAACTTAACACTTAATACCTTTCGCGATCGACAAGATGGCCCCTGCTCGCCTTGCGGCCCAACAAAGCAAAGAGCATGCTGTTAGGAATGGGAGTCCTCGTGAAGCCTCGAGTTGCGGAATCCCAACGGCGTTCCGACCCGGCCTCACCAAGGGACCGGCCCCGCTTCGACTTCGGCTCAATGAGAATGAGAAGGAACGACCCACGATGATCCGCTCTCCGCTGGGACTTCGGCTTAATCCCGGCCGACCGATCAGGGAACAGATCCGCGAGGCCGCCACGCTTGGGGCCAAGGGGGTCGTCTTGGATGCCGTCGGCGACCTCGCGCCTGAACGGCTCTCGGAGACAGGCCGGCGTGATCTCCGGCAGATGCTCCGTTCGGTCGAGCTTTCGCTCGTCGCCGTGGGCTTGCCCACGCGCCGTCCGTTTGATACGACCGACCAGCTCGAAGACCGGCTGCGACGAGCGGAGGGCGCGTTTGCCATGGCGTTTGAGCTCGGAGCCCGCCTGGTCCTGGCCCGGATGGGCGAGTTGCCCCCCGAGACCGATGCGACGCGGCGCGAAACCTGGATCGGAGCGCTCCGGGAACTGAGCCGACGGGCCGATCACCGAGGGATCCGCTTCACCGTCGAAACCGGGACGGAGCCGGGCGCGGCGCTGCGGCCGATCCTCGACGGGCTCGATACGATCGGGGTGGCCGCCAGCATTGATCCGGCGAGCTTGCTCGTTCGTGGGTTCGATCCCATGGAGACGACCCGCGCTCTGGGCCCCTGGGTTGCGCACGCCTACCTCAATGACGCCGCGTCCGCCGGAACCAACGTCACCGTGTTCCGGTCGCGTGGAGACGGGTTCCCCCCCAACAGCCTTGACTGGGAAGAGTATCTCGGAGGGTTTGAAGAGATCAACTACCGTGGCTTCCTGACCATCTGGCCCGACCCCGCGTATGAGCCCGGCCCCAAGTTTCTCGCGACCGCCGAACGGCTCAAGCGACTCTGACAGCCAGCCCGATCGGCCGACTGGGTGCTTGAACCCCGTGAGATCGCGGCTACGATGAGGTCATCGTTCCCATTCGTTGCGTCCCGCTGTTGAGAGACGCTGAGATTTCCCTGACGCGATCGCCTCCAACGGTTCAACAAAGGGACATACAACAGGCCGTCGGAGGCCTCCTTCCCTTGGTTCCGCCGCTGACGACGATCGCTTCCCCCCCGATCGATGAGGGTTCGTGATGAGTTCCCCGGTCGTTGAGCGCACCTGGGTCCCCCTTTCGCCTCGAGAGCGACGGGTCTTGGGTGTCTTGGTCGAGAAGGCCAAGACAACCCCGGAGTATTACCCCCTGACCATCGCCGCGATCGTGACCGGCTGCAACCAGAAGTCGAACCGCGACCCGGTGACCGACTACGACGCCGACGACGTCGAAGATATCTTGCAAGATCTTCGGCACAAGGGGGCGGTCATCATGGTCGAAGCGGGGGGGCGTGTCGTCCGCTGGAAGCACACCCTCTACGACTGGCTCAAGGTGAGTAAGGTCGAGCTGGCGGTCGTCGCCGAACTGCTGCTCCGTGGACCGCAAACCGAGGGCGACCTCCGCTCGCGCGCCAGCCGGATGGAACCGTTCCCCGATTTACCGGCCTTGCAAGTCGTGCTCGAAGCGTTGGCGGCGCGCGACCTGGTCATCAACCTGTCCCCACCGGGGCAAAAGCGGGGGGTCATGGTCACCCATGGCTTGTACCCTCCGCAAGAATTCGAGAAAGTTCGCACGGCCTTCGCGCAAGCCGCCATTGCCGGTGACGAAGACGAGCGACCCGTGCGGCACGCGGCTGTTCGCTCGGAACCTTCCCCTCCCGCCTGGGTCGCCGAGACGACTGCGCTTCGCGCGGAGCTTGACGTTCTGCGGAAAACGATCGAGGCCCTGGCGGCCGAGGTCCGCGACCTGAAAACCGAACTCGGAGCTTGATCGTATGAGTATGCCCTCTCCCGAGTCGGCGGAGCCGCAATCCGAGGCTCCGTCCCCGCCGGCCCCCGAGGGAGGACAATGGTCGCTGATCGCCCTGGTCGCCCACGACGGGGTCGAGCCGCCGGCGAACCTTTCCGACGCCGAAGCGCTCGGGACCTGGTGCGCCCTCTCCGCGCTCTGGCACCCGGCGCTGCTGGCCCAAGCACGCAAGTTGCCGCGGATCGAGTCGATCGACTCCCCCTCCGCACCCGGCCCGCACGAGCTGCGCGTGGTGGCGGCCGGAGTTCTCGATCGCCTGCCCTCGGGCTACCAGACGCAGGCTGAAGACGCCGGAACAATCCTGCTCGAGGGGGGGACCGACCGGCTCGCCCTGGTCCGCGACCTCCTCACGCGGATCGAAGCCGTCGAACCGGCCCTCGACACCGAAGACGAAGGCCTCACGACCGCGGCCAACAACTACCACGCGCTCGGGACCGCCCGTTGGATGCTCCGCGACCTGACGATCGCGATGGGACACTCCGACGGTCTGGACACCGAGAGCCTCGAACGCGAGGTGCTCGCCGGTGCACAGGCATGGTGCCAGGGAGACCACCCGGCGGCCACCAACCGGCTGCGCGCCGCGTTCGAGTTGCTCACTCAGGCGCGCGAGCGGTTCTATCCGGTCGATGCATACGTTGTCGATCTCTGCCTGGTCGATCCTTCGACACCCCCCGGCTCATTCACCGCCGCGCTCCAGGCTCGAGCGCCGGTGACTTTCGTGGCGCCGGCCTTGGCCGTCGAGACGCTCGCCGACAGTGACCCCGAAGCCATCGCCTCGATTCGCGAGGCGATCACCGAAGGGTGGGCCGACGTTGTCGGTGGGTCATACACCGAGTCTGAGGAACCGCTGCTGCCGATGGAGTCGGTCCTCTGGCAGTTCCGCCGAGGCGCGGAGGTCTATCGCCGCCACCTCGACGACCGCAACGTCGAGACGCTCGTCAGGCGACGCTTCAGCCTCTACCCGGAATTGCCCCAGCTCGCGAAGCGGTTCGGGTTCCGGTTCACCGTCCACGTCGGGTTCGACGCCGGTCGATTCCCGATCCGGCCCGAAGCGAAACGGCTCTGGGAAGGGCCCGACGGCACGAACCTGGAGACTCTGACCCGCCCCCCCTTGGGCGCGGACAGGGCGGCGCAGGGGGCGTTCATCCCCTGGCGGCTGGCGAGCTCGATGAAGGAAGACCACGTCGCAACCCTCCCGTTCGTTCACTGGCCGAACCCGGTCGCCGCGTGGTACCTCGACCTGCGGAGGGTGAGCGCCTTCTCACCGGTCCTGGCGCGTTGGGTCACGCTCAATGACTACTTCCACCTGACCGATCGCCCGTTCGAGACGTTCCGGCCCGAGCACGACGAGTATGTGACCCCTTACCTGTCTCAGGCGGTGGCCCGACGTGATGACCGGCCGATCTCCCGCAAGGCGATCCACGCCCGGCTCCGCGCTCGGCTCGATGCCCTCAATGCCACCCACGCCCTGGAGCGGGCCGTGCTCGGCACCGCACCTGACCCGACTGAGGCGGAGGCCGGCAAGGTCTCAACCTCCGACCTAGAAACGGCGCTCGAGACCGGCCGGATCGACGAGGCACGCGCCTCGCTCGAGCGTGAGGAACCGATCGCGGCCAACCGGTTAGCGGTTGCGATTCAAGGGGAGACGTCGGAGTCACGCCCCGGTTACTTCGTGCTCAATCCGCTGGGTGTGGCGCGACGGGCCGCTGTCTTGTTGCCCGACGCTGCGCTTGACCTCCGCCCCGAAGGACCGCTCCGGGCCGCGCAGTTCACCGAGGAGGGAGTCTGGGCGGTCGTTGACCTCCCGGCCTATGGCTACGCCTGGGTCCCGCGTGACGCCGACCTGGCCGCCGCCCCCATGCCGACGGGCGCGCTCTCGGTTCGCGGCCGGCTGCTTGGCAACGAGTCGATCGCGGTGGAAATCGATTCCGCGACCGGGGGAATCCGGAGCATCAGGACCCCCACCGAAGAGGTTGCGCGGCTCGGCCAGCAACTCGTCGTATCGGGGTTGGTGGCGGCGGACGGCAGCCCGGTTAGCACCAAGATGCGCGGGGAGTCGTTCGAGGTCGAGTATGGTGGCCCCGCCCTCGTCCAGGCGATTTCCCGCGGGGTCATCGTCGACCCGCGTGACGACCGCCGGCTCGCGTCGTTTACCCAACGTTATCGGCTCTGGACCGGCCGGCCGATCCTCGAGCTCGACGTCACCCTCAGCGACCTCGATCCCGATTGGCTGGCGCGGATCGCGCAGGCCGACCCCTGGGCTGAGAACCTGGCCTGCCGCTGGGCCTGGCCCGACCCCAATTCGATGCTCAGGCGCACCTGCTTCTCCTCGCCCGAGATCACCGAGGCCGATCGGCCGGAGACGCCCGACGCGTTCGACATCTCGACCCGACGTCAGCGTACCGCACTCTTGTTCGGCAGCCTGGCCCACCAACGGCGGCACGGCCAACGGATGCTCGACACCCTCTTGATTGCCGGTCGCGAAACCGAGCGGACCTTCCGCCTGGGCGTCGTGCTCGACCTCGAGCACCCGTTCCACGCCTCGATGGACTTCATCGCCCCCGCGCTCGTCGTCCCGACCGAGTCGGGCCCCCCCAAGACCGGGCCGACCGGCTGGCTCTTCCAACTCGACAACAAGTCCGTCGCGGCCACCCGGGTCGAGCCGCTGGAGAACACGGGGGACAATCACGGCTGGGGGGTCGTCTTCCACCTCTTCGAGACCGCCGGCCGCCCGGTCCGCTGCCGCCTCCGCCTCTTCCGCAACCCGGTCTGGGCCCGCCAGACCGACTTTCACCACGAGTTGGTCGTCGACCTCCCGATCGAGGATGATTCCATCCTCATCGATCTGACGCCCCACGAGATGGCGCGGATCGAGGTGACCCTGGGCTGAACCCGGAAGCCACGGTTGTTAAAAAAGGCGAGCGAAGGCCACTGGCCAACGGTCGCCTCTTCACGACTTGTCCCGGGTCCTCCGATCGACGGTTTACTTTCCTGTCGCGACCCAGTCGATGCCTTGAACGACCATCTTCAGCAAGTTCGGGTCGCGCAGGGGGTCGTCCTTGCCCGGGCCGAAATCACGATGGCCGAGCGGGGTGTGGAAAACCCGACCGTCGCCGTAGGTTCGCGTCCAGGCGACCGGCCAGGTACCGCCGTCATGGTCGGTCGTGGCCAGAGGCTCGACCCCTTTTTGCATTTGCATGTGATAGTAAAGCTCATCCTTGATATCAAAGTCGCTGACTCCGCGCATGATCGGATCGTCGGTCTTGACGATCCTGATCTTGAACGTCGCCTTCTTCGTCTTCGAATCCGGAAGACCGACGTGCGAGAAAACCCCGCCGAGCATCTCGCGCCACTCGGGGATCCAGTCGGGCGCGGCGTTATCGGCCCCATGGATCGACACGTAACCATGCCCTGCCTTGACGTAGTCAAGAAGAGCCTTCTGTTGATCCAAGGTGAATTTGAATTCCTCGTCGCGACGGTCAGCGTTGACGATCAGAAGGTCGTATTTCTTCATCGCGGGGGTTTCGAGGATCGACGCATCCTCGGCGAGCGTCACCTCGTAGCGACCGGTGTCTTCCAGGACGCCGGCAAGGTAGAATGCCTGGTCGCGGTATCCGTGATGGTTACGGGCGCCCCCAGTCAGCAGGAGGATCCGGGTGGCCTTCACCCCTTTGGGAACCTTCTTCTGGGCCAGGGCCGGATTGCTCGCAAGGCAAACCAGGGCCACGGTCCAGAGCAGAAATCGACGGGTACGCACGGGATCATCCTCCGCGAATCCAAAAGATAGAGCGTCCGGGTAAAAGAGTCGACGACCTTCGCATCGTAGTCGCGCCCCTCGGCGGTCGCAAGCGAGCGGCGGGGGTTCGAATCAGGCCGAGAACGGTCAGGTCATGGAACAAGCCAAGGGAGCCAGAGATATGCCAATCCGCAGCAGCCTCCTCAGACGCATCGCACTGGGCTCGATCGCAGTGGTCTTGACCAGCCTCGGGGCCGACGCCCCGCCCCAGACCATCGACGCGGGAGGGTTGACGTTCCAGGCGCCCGGCTCCTGGAAGTCGACCAAGCCGGGCAACGCGATGCGCCGGGCCCAGATGAGTGTTGCGCCCGTCAAGGGAGACGACGAACCGGCCGAGCTCGTTCTGTTCGCATTTCCTGGAGGTGCGGGCGGAGTCGACGACAACATCAAGCGCTGGCGGACTCAGTTCAAGGAGGAGGGCGGAAACCTTCCCAAGGTCGACAAGAAGGTCGTCAAGGGCAAGAATGTCGAGGTGACGCGGGTCGAAATCGCCGGCCATTATATCGCCCCGCTCACCCCTGGCAGCCCGCAAGCGAACGATAAGCCGAACTTCCGGCTCCTCGGTGGAATCGTCCAGACCGGGGGAACCGGTTACTTTCTCAAGCTTGTCGGCCCCGACAAGACCGTCACCGCCGCGACCAAAGGGTTCGACGAACTGCTGGCGTCGATGAAGGCCGAATCCAAGTAAGCTCCGCGCTCTACCACGGTTCCTGACCAGACGGGGAGAGTCGCCACCTTCGCAACCCTCGGTGGCGGCTTCCCTCCCCTTTTTTTTCTTTGTTCGTCGAGCGGGGAGCGTCTCACTCCAATGTCGTCGTCGACCATCGCCTGCGCCCGCTGCACGTTGGGCAATCATTACTCCAACCGTTTCTGCGTGGGTTGTGGGCTCCCGCTGGGAGCGACGGCCCCCGACGTCGAAGCCGGCCTCGATGCGCTCGGCCCTTACGAAGCCCCCGAGCCGGCCGACGCCGATGCGTCCCGCCTGATTCAAGAGATCGCGCAACGCTGTGGCTTCGAGGCCAGTCCCTCGAGCCACGGCTGGCGGTTGACCGTCCCCTTGCAACTCGACCGCCAACAGGCCGTCTACCTCGGCTACGCGGGCACCGATCCCGAAGGCCGTTCGATCCTCTCGCTCGTCTCGGTCTGCGGCCCCGCCAATGACCGCGACACCAGGATCCTCCTCAAACTCAACGCGCGAAGCGTCGAGGGGCATTTCGCGATCAAGGTGCTTCGCGGCGAAGAGTATTTCGTCGTCATCGAGAACCTCGCCACTGAGTCGGCCGAACATCTCGATGCAAGCGGCCTGGTTCGCCGCATCGCCGAAGCCGCCGACGGCCTCGAGGATCGCCTGTCACGCGGCCTCGACCTATATTGACCCTTTGGGAGGCCAGGAACTGGTCGTAGTTCGGGTCAACCCCAGGTCGAGCAATCTGGGTGGCGGGTCTGTACTCCATGCTCGGACCCCGTTGCGAGAGCCATTAGGAAGACCGGGGGCCGAGTCCGGATCCCAGCCACCCAGACGTGAGCCACTCGAGGGGAAACCGCTGGAAGTCGTCTGATGGGTGATCGCAATACGGAGCATCGAAGATGCAGAATGCCGACACAATCTTTCGAGGCGCCAAGCTCGTCGATGGAACACCTTCGGCCCTTGTCGTCAAAAATGGCAAGTTCGTGGCGATCGGGCGGGATGCGGACGTCGGAACGTCGGCCCGTAACGTCGTGGATCTCGGCGGCGCACTTGTGGTTCCAGGCTTCGTCGAAGGCCACATTCATCTCGACATCAGTTTGTACGGCGACACCTGGAAATCCCACAAGCCATGTACCGCTGGCTTCGATGTCCGCGAGCGGGTCGAAATCCAGCGTCAGGACATGGCCGCCGCGGCGCCGATGGACGAGCGTGCCCGGAATCAACTGGATCTCTGCATCTCCAACGGCACGACCCAGATGCGTAGTCATGTAATGGTCGACGCAAGCGTTGGGTTGAAATCCCTGGAGACGATCCTGGCCGTCCGCGAGGAATATCGCGATCGGATCGACATCCAACTTGTCGCCTTCCCGCAGAGCGGCATCATCACCTGCCCCGGTACGGCCCAATTGCTCGACGCCGCGTTCGACCTCGGCTGTGACCTGATCGGTGGTCTCGACCCCGCTTCATTCGACCGGGATACCAAGGCGCATCTCGACGTCGTCTTCGGAATCGCCGAAAAACGAGGTGTCGGCGTCGATATTCATCTGCATGAACCGAATCAGCTGGGTATCTTCGTCCTGGAGGAAATCGCGGCGCGGACGCGTGCCCTGGGCCTCCAGGGCAAGGTCGCCGTCAGCCACGCGTACGCCCTCGGCGAGGTGCCCATCGACGTTCTCCGTCGTACCGCGCACACGCTTGCCGCGGCAGGGGTGGCGATCATGACCAATGCGCCCGGCTCCCATCCGTTTCCGCCAGTCATGGAATTGCGACAGGCGGGTGTCACGGTCTTTAGCGGCAGCGACAATATCCGCGACTCCTGGTGGCCCTATGGAGACGGCGACATGCTGGGGCGTGCCATGATGATCGGTTACCGCTCGGGGTTCTATACGGACGAGGAACTCGGAGTGGCCTTCGAACTCGTGACCGAGGAAGGTGCGAAGGCGCTTGGTCTGAGCGACTACGGCTTACGCGTCGGCGCAAGCGCGGATTTCGTCACACTCACTGCTGAGCATATTCCTGAAGCCGTTGTGTCAGTGCCGAAACCACGCTCCGTTTACAAGGCGGGGCAATGCGTCGTCAGCAATGGCGTACAGATTCGGAAATAAACATTCCTAAATCCATCGTCTCGGTTGTTGACCTGCGAGCGAAATATGCTGTGGCCCGGTCACTCGCGCGAATCAGGCAGGTCGCGAACCCGGTAGATCGCGATCGTTTGGTCGTCGGTCATTCGGACCGGCGTCAGGCCTCTGAGTTTTTGGAAATAGGCTTCGGGCCCCCAGGGCCCCCACTGAAGTGAGGCCGAGACCGCAAGAAAAGCGGTCTTGGCACTCAGTTTGGCCGGAAGGTTGGGTGGCACCGACA
Source organism: Singulisphaera sp. GP187 (assembly GCF_900129635.1). Classification (GTDB taxonomy): domain Bacteria; phylum Planctomycetota; class Planctomycetia; order Isosphaerales; family Isosphaeraceae; genus Singulisphaera. The sequence goes on from NZ_FSRB01000001.1 coordinate 2,847,017, forward strand.
CGGCGTTGAGCACATAGCTTGTGCCTGCGACGCCATAGTGCCGGGGGTCGGTATCACCGAAGTAGTAGAGGGTCAGGTCGGCCATGGCGGGATCCGCGCGTTGCAGTCGAACCAACGACTTGAGACCTTGCCCCCAGTCGAGGTTGGAGTCGGCCAGGATCCGCCGGCCTCCGGTCGGCCCGCCGGCGATTCGGTTGAAGTAGGTGAGCTCGTGGGGATGAACGCCAAACACGGCGCCGGCCTGTCCGAGCACCCCGAGTACCGCCAAGGTGCGTGCCCATCGTCGCCCCTCGGCGAGTCCCGAGACCCAGACGATCGCCAGCGGGGCCAGCGGGAGCAGGTAACGAAGGCCGTAGTTCCGTGATGAGCCGGCCGCCGTGATCGCCATGAACGTGGCCATGATCGTCGGGAGCATCCATGATCGATTGTTCGCGGCGATCGGTCCACACAAGAGCCCGCGGCCCAGCAGGAGCAGCCCAACCGTCAGGGGGACCTTCACGGCCAAGGCCACGAAATAGTAGTACCACCATCCGGTCATCCGCCGTTCGCCGAAGAGATAGCTCGGCCCTCCTTCCCGCTGGCGAACCAGTTGGTTGGCAAACCCGACCAGTTCCTCAGGAATCGGCAGGTGCATCGCAGGGTCAACCCAGGGCCGAAGGGTCGCGCCCACGACCTGCTTGAGCTTGCGATGTTCGGCCTGAGGCGTTCCGAGCGGGAGCACGGCGAAGCCGGTGACGACCAGGTTCGTGAGTCCCATGACCACGAGGAAGCCGACCATTCCTCGCGCCACGGCGAACGTCAACCGCGCGGGTTGGCGCTCGCCGCTCCGCCACCGGTCAATCCACCAAACCAAGCCGAGCATCGGCGGAACGATCACCGTCGTATATTTGCACGACCAGGCGAGCCCGCCCAGGGCGGCCGTCGCCCAGAAGGCGCGTCGGTCGCCGGTCTGGAGGAATCTCCAGAAGAGTAAGAACATGCCGGTCGTGCAGGCGGTGAGTGGCATCTCCATGGTAATCAAGGCCCCGTGCGCCAGCAGGTTGGGGCTGAGCACAAAGAGCCAGGCGGCCAGCGCCATCGCCCTGGGACCGTAGAGCCAGCGGCTCCAAACCACCGTCAGACCCCAGGCGACGGCCCAGATCCAGAGCGAGCTGAGGCGAGCGAGCGGGAGCAGTTGGCTCTGATGTTCGAGGGGCGCGTCGACCCAGTCGCGATGTCCCGAATGGTCGAGGATCCAGAGCAAAGGGGCCTGCTGGAGTTTCCAGAAGAGAAGCGGAGACCCCATTCGGGTCATCTCTTCCTGCGCCCCGGTCCGCCACCACTGGGCGGCCACTCTGAGGTAGATCACCTCGTCGTAAGTGGCCGAGCTCGCATACATCGAATCGGCCAGTAAGCCGAGCCCCAGGAGTCCGGCCAAAACCACCGTGGCGAGACACCAGCGCGAGGCGGGTCCCGAACGGATGAGGCCGGCAGCTCCGACGGACTGGTCATGGTCATGGTTGGGCATCGCGATGTTCGGGTCCATCCGTTGGAACGGCTCCTCAGACGCGCGGCGGTCGGACGATCATGCGATGCTCGCGCTGACTTTGCCTCAGGTCGCTCACCCGTCGGGCGACGGAGAGGGCATCCCGAATAGTGGGAGCGAGCGAGGGCTCGCCCTGAACGAGTCGGTGAAACTGCTCGTTGAGCACGTCACCGACAGTCGGCTCCAGCGGCAGGCGTTCCTCGTGAGTGCCGTCGGCGGCCGACCACTGGATGCGCTCGGGGAGTTCCAGCCAGGCCGCGCCACGCTCGGCGTAGACCTGGAAACCAGGCTGCGGCAAGAACCGGCTTGCCTCTCCCCAGATGGCTCGATCATACCGCCCGAACGAGATTTGGACCATTGCCCCATCGGCGAACTCGGCCACGAAGCTCTCGAAGTCGGGACCAGCCCCCTTCTCGCTCCCGGTGGGAATGATCGTCCCCTCGAAGCCTTGCACCTTGGTCGGCTCGGCCTGGAAGAGGAAGCAGCACCAGTCCAGGAGGTAGCTCCCCGGATCGATCATCAAGGGGGCCGGGGCAATCTGATTCGTCGGACCGGGCTGGCCGTACCGATCGAACCCGAATAGGCGATTCTGGCCGAGGATCAGTCGCGGTGGTCCCAGCGAAGTGGCGAGCAATTCCCGGAGCCGAAGCGTGGCCGGATAGAATCGTCGGGCGAATTCGGGCATGAACGCGATGCCGCTCGCCTCCACCAGCGCCGCCAAGGCCTCGAGTTCCTCGGGTTCACTCGCCAGCGGCAAGGCACAATAGACCGGCTTCCGGCAGGCACACGCGATCTCGATCGGATGGAGTCCGAACCACTGCGGCGTGAGCAGATAGACCACGTCGACGTCCGAACGTTCGATCAGGGCTGTCAGCCCCTCGACCGCCGCGCAGCCTAGCTGGGCCGCCTCGATCTCGGCGCGCCGGAGAACCTGATCGTAAAGGGCCGTCACCTGGAACCGGTCCCGCAGCCGCATCAGGGCCGGCTTGTGCCGCGCCTCCCAGAGCCGGCCCAAACCCACCACACCAACCCGCAGGCGAACATGTTTCGACACGTCAACAAGCGCCTCCGACGCCTCCCGTCACGAGCCGAAACCCCAACTCGGCCTGCGCACCGACTTATCGCTGTCAGCCTACCACCGAAAGGCGAAATCGGCCACACCTATTGAAAGTGGGGTCCTGGCCCGGCCTCGAACCGGTGGTATAGTGCCTCAAGGCCAGCTTTTTCTGTGATACGGAGAAACAGGGGAATGCGTGCGGTCTTGCAACGAGTGACTCGGGCTTCGGTCGACGTTGAAGGCGAGCGGGTCGGTGAGATCGGGCCCGGCTGGCTCGTCCTCCTCGGTGTGGCCAAGGGCGATTGCGACGACGATGCCGACCGGCTGGCCGACAAGGTCGTCAACCTCCGCGCCTTCGAGGACGCTCAAGGCAAGATGAATCTCAGCGTCGCCGAAACGGGGGGCAGCATCCTCGTCGTCAGCCAGTTCACCCTGCTCGGCGACTGCCGCGGTGGTCGCCGTCCTAGCTTCACCGAGGCCGCCGACCCGACCGAAGCCGACCGACTCTATCGGTACTTCGTCGATCGAGTCGCCGCCACCGGGCTCAACGTCGCCACCGGTGTCTTCCGCGCTATGATGAAGGTCGAGCTCGTCAACGACGGACCAGTGACCCTCCTCCTCGAAAGCCGGAAGGCCTTTTGAGGAGTCAGTCGGATGACGGAGCTCGACGGCCGTAGGCACCGTGATTGCGGACAATCATCGATCGCGGCATCGTCGGGGGTGTCGTCCGCGATGATAACCCATGACGGATGGTCCGCTATCGCAGCACCTACTCATCCTAAACTTCCGCGACGTCAAGTCCGCTTCGTGCTCTCTTGGCGGCTGTCGAACACGCTCAACGGCCGGTTCTGCCTGGAGGCGTTGGACGCGGCGTTACGCCCCGAGATCTTCAACACCGACCAGGGCGTGCAGTTCACGGCGCGGTCCTTCACCGGCCGGCTTGAGGCGAAAGGGATCGCGGTGATCATGGACGGACGCGGGAGGGGGTTGGACAACGTGTTCGTCGAGCGGCTGCGGCGGTCTCTTAAGCACGAGAACATTTATTTAAAAGCATATTGTATTGCCAGAGAGTTGGAAGCCGGCCTTGAAAGGTGGTTTGCATTTTACAACCACGAGCGTTTGCACCAGAGCTTGGCCTATCGGACGCCGCCGAGGTCTACCATGGTGCCGAGCCGGTCGGGCCTTGAGAGGGGAGAGCGGGGCCAAAGCACCACTTAAAAACCGGGCCGAGTGGTCTGGACATTGGGGATCACTTCAATCGCTGAAATTGCAGACCGCCGGAAACTTGGAGATAATGAACCAGAGACGTGCGGAACGTAGGTTGTAGGAAAAACCGTAGTACTAAATTACGTGTTCGTGGTAAACGACCTGGAAGACAACTCGGAGCCAAATCGATGAGCTTGCCACTGACATCCGACCTCAAGCGTTGGGTCGAAAAGAAAATCGAGACCGGCCAATATCCCTCGGAAGAGGCGGTGATGGTCGCAGCCCTGAAGGCCATGAAGGTCCGAGAGTCGAATCCTGCCCTCGAAGACCTGATTGACCTCGAATTCGAAGCGTATTGTGCCCGCGAGGGGGATGACTCCATCACCCTCGATGAAGTGCTCGCCGCGACCGCGAAAATCCCGGGCTCGATGGCCGAAGCCATCATCGAGGATGAGCGAGCCGAGAGATTCTGATGGCCCGGCTTTATTTCGATACCAGCTCGCTCGTGAAGAATTACCACACCGAGGCAGGCTCGGAGGTTGTGCGCCAACTCCTTGGCCAGGATAGTCCGGACGTCTTCATCTCCCGGCTCGCTGCCGTCGAGATGCTCTCGGGCTTCGCTGGCAAGGTGAGGACCGGTGTCTTCTCAATCACCGATTACGGAAATCTCCGGAAGAAGTTCCTGAGCGACATCCGAAGCCAGGCCATCCGACCCATTCGAGTCCTGAACGCCCATTTCCAATTCGCCGGGGACCTCATCGACAAGCACGCGATGAGCCGCCAGCTCCGAGCCATGGATGCGATTCAACTGTCGGTCGCCCTCCATCTCCACCGCTCATTCCCGCTCGACCACTTCGTTTGCTCCGACCAGCGGTTAATCGACGTCGCTCTCTTGGAAGGGCTCGACGTCATTCAACCCGGAGCGAAAAAGGGGACGGAGGGAATATTATAATCCGCTTCATAACTCAATTCGAATTGATAATTCCCTCCGTCCCCTGGTATGTAGGTGTAATCTGAGAGAGATCTCTTTTCTCTCAGCATTCCGGACTACTCTGCGGTTTTGGGACCTTCCCGTTCCGATCCCGTTGAGGTGTCCGTATGACCACCACAGCCCCGCGAAGAACCCGCCGTCCCCATCGCCTCTCCTCGGTCGCCAAGCCCTCCGGGGTCCTTCATCCCAGGGTCCTCAAGGCCGGCCCAGAGCATTTCGGCATCGTCGCCGTCGATTGTGCCAAGGCCCGGTCCAAAGGGATGCTCGCCGACTTCTACGGCCGCATCCTCGTCCCCCCCACCACCGTCGAACACTCCCGTCAAGGCTTCGACAACGCCATCGCCGCGCTCCGGCAAGCGATCGCGACTCATGACCTCCGCGATGTCATCATCGCCATCGAGCAAACTGGCGTCTATCACCGGCCCATCCAGCGCGCCTTCACCGCCGCCGGGTTCGAGACCCGGATCGTTCATCCGCTGACGAGCGGGCAATTCCGCCTCCCCGCCGACCCCCAGAACAAGACCGACGACACCGACCTGAACGCCATCCATCGCGCGGCCGTCAATGGCTTCGGCCTGATCGAACCGAAACGCGATCTTACATATCATCGCATTCAGTTGCTTTCGCGACACCGTCGCGACCTCGTGCGGAAGAACGCCACCCTCCGCAATCAAATCCATGTCGAGCTCGACGCCCTCCTGCCCGGCCTCTCCGCGGCGGTCGGCAACCTCTTCGACCACGAACCGGCCCGCGTGATCGCGCGACAGGTCAGCTCGGTCCAGGAGATTCGGGACCTCGGCCTCGAGGGATTGGCAGCGATCCTCAAGGCCCAGTCCGTGCGCTATCAACGCCGCAGCCTGGTGCGGATCCTGGCCTGGGCCGATCAGGCCCCTGAGGGCACTGAACTTGCGGATATTCACAAGACAATATTTAAAAACCTGGATGAAGAACGCCTCGCCAGGCTCCAGGCGATCCGGTCCCTGGAACGTGATCTGGCGGCGGGCCTGGTCCAGACCCCCTACGTGCTCCTGATGAGCATCCCCGGGATCAACGTGGTCAGCGCCGCCGAGTTCGCCGGCGAGATGGGGCCGATCGAGAACTCCCCCAGCGACCGGGCGATCACGGGCCGCGCGGGACTGTTCCCGGCACGCTACCAGAGCGACACGGTCGATCGCTGCAACGGTCCCTTGGTCCATCAGGCCAATCACGCCTTGCGGTACGCGATCCTTCAGATCGCGGACAACCTGCTGCAGTGCAACTCGTATTTCCGGGGGTTGTACGCCGGCTGGAACCAGGCGGGCGTGAATCGCCGTCTCATGTGCGTGTGGGCCGCGAAGCGGTTCTGCCGAATCGCCTACCGGATGGTGGCCGGAAGGCAGGTGTTCCGCCATCCGAGCTGTCGCGAAAGGCATTGTGTTATTGAGAAATTGAGCACGTTTTATGTTGAACATGAAACAGCAATGGATCAGGTCCTGCGCGACCTGGGCGCCGCCGCGGGGTGGATCCCGCTCGCCGAGCGCGGCGCGGAAGCCGTGCCGCTGAAGGCCGCGATGACCCAGGTTCCGAGCCGACGCCGATCCGGGCCGTGTCGGCTGGGTGAGATCCTTCCCGAAGTGTTGCTCAGACTGGGGGTGCCGATGGTAGAATCGCAGTCGAAGGGGGAGGCCGACCTCACGTGACCGCGAGGGCCCAGGGAGCCGAACAACGCCTTCTGTCACCGTGGCTGTTTGAAAGCCTTGGCAATAAAGCGTGGCGCTCTGTCGGATCACCGAACGCCTGATACGGCAGCGTGGGGTCGCTCCCCTGATGAACCAGTATGGCGAAGCGTGATCAGTACGCACGGCAAAGGTGGTCCCTTGACCCAGCGGTTGCCTGGTCAAATGTCTCCTGCAACCTCGCCATTCGGCGAGGCCGATGAAGGTACGCGCTCAGCTCCCCGTCTCAAAACCAGTATGGCAGTCTTTTCCACGACCTCGGCCGTAGGCTCCTTGCTTGCGGACAATCCTCGATCGCGGCATCGTTGGGGGGGGTCGTCCGCTATGATGACCCATGACGGATGGACCGCAATCGCGGCCCCTACTCATCCTAAACTTCCGCGACGTCAAATCCGCGTGAGACAACAAGAGAATTGCTGACTCTAACGGATTGCAAGTATCGCAGTGTGGAAGGGAAAAATAGGCTTCGCCAGATCCCGCACCCTACGTGAACTCTCGGATTCTTGGGAGCTTTGGGGATCACCATCTGGCGTGTACCCTGCGATAAATACAGGGTTCAAGTTCAAAAACGCGAGCGGAATCGAGGCTGCGGATTTGCGGAAGCTTCTTATTAGGGAAGTGTATGTTATGGATATCTGCATGAGATGCGGGACGACGGTATCACGATCAAACGGCGAGCGCACCGAGTGACCGACCTGGACATGGGTTAGCTGGGAAGGACAATATTGTGGAAGATTTCCTGCACGTCATCGAAATCGTTGAGCATGCCTAGCAATCTTTCAAACAAGCCCAAATCTTCCCCGCTGAGAATCTTGCTTGCCTGCGGAAGAAATCTGATTTCCTGGATTTCCAGCTCGAGGCCGGGGAACGCCTCGAGCAAGGCCGTTTTCGCTTTGTAGAACTCGACGGGAGGGGCGAAGATCGTAACGGTGCCATCCTCGCATTCGACCTCTTCGACGGCAACGTCCGCAGCGAACATCGCCTCAATCACTTTCTCCTCGTCGTCACCATTGAAGGAAAGTACTGCCAAGTGATCAAAAGACATCACAACGGATCCATTGGCAGCCAATTTGGACCCGGTCTTGTAGAAACAACTGCGGACATCGGAGATGGTACGAGTACTGTTGTCGGTCAAGCATTCGACAATGAGTAAGGAGCCGCCGGGACCAAACCCCTCATAACGCGCGGCTTGGAAATCCTCGCCCCCCGTGCCAGCCGCTTTCTGGATCGCCTTTTCAATCACATGGCTCGCGACATTATCGCGCTTGGCTCTTTCGACGAGGCTGCGCAGAGTCGGATTGGCTTCCGGGTCGGGCACACCATTCTTGGCGGCCATGTACAATTGTTTTCCGTACTTGGAATAGAGCTTTGATTTTTGAGCGGCGGTTTTGAAGATCGACTCTTTGCGTTTTTCGAAGATCCTACCCATTCGAATTTCTGCCTTTTCATTTTCCCAACGGAGCCAAGCATACGAGTGGTTTCGTCCCCTCATTGTAGAGAAAATCTCTTCGATTGCAATTCAACCGTCGCCGACGAATGGCCGAGCTGATCGGCGTGCAGGCGGCTGAGGGCTTCTTGGGGGGGCCGGGCGGCATCGCGGGGGCAAGAAACGGGGACGCAGCTAGTATTGACGTCGTCCTCGGAATTCGGGGATCCTCCCGCCTTATGCCAAGAACAGCGCGAGTCGCACCTGGCGGGTTCGTTTATCACGTCCTGAATCGATCGGCGGGGAAGAGGCACCTGTTCGCCAAGGACGCCGACTTCGAGGCGTTCCAGCGCGTCATGAGTGAGGCGCACCAGCGCCACCCGATCCGGATCTTGGCTTTCGCCGTCTTGTCCAACCATTGGCACTTCCTCGTCTGGCCCGAGGAAGACGGGCAATTGACCGAGTTCTTCCGCTGGCTCACGCATACCCACGCGATGCGTTGGAGAGTTGCCCACCGGACCGTGGGATATGGGCCCCTCTACCAGGGACGTTTCAAGAGGTTCCCGGTTCAGTGCGACGAGCATCTTTTGACCGTGCTGCGATCATCGAGCGGAATCCGCAGGCGGCCGGGTTGGTCGAGCGGGCCGAACTGTGGCGCTGGAGTCGTCTGTCGGTGAGGAGGCACGGAGCGGATCCGCTCAAAGCCCTCTTATCGGCCTGGCCAATCGAATGTCCGGTGGACTGGACCGATCGGGTCAACGCCGCGCTGAGCGCCCAGGAACGGAAGCGCTTGCACGCGAGCCTCGAGAGAAGCCGGCCTTACGGCGCCGACGAGTGGGTCAAGCAGAAGGCGAGCGAGTTGAGCCTGGAGCACACCCGTCGTCCGGAGGGCCGACCGCCAAAAGTCCGTAAACCTGAGTCGCGGACCGAAAACTAGCTGCGACCCCGTTTCCTCACCCGGCCTCGTTGGAAGTGGGGGCCACGAAGATGACCGATGGTCCGCAATAGCGAACCCTACTCGTTCGGTTGTGGCGTCATCGCGGGTCCAACGATTCCCGTAGTGGGCAGGGGGGACTTTCTCAGCGAGGGTGGACAACCGCGGACAGTTTCAGCAGTGGTCGCGTAGGCAGTAGGTGGCGCGGAAGTCCTTCTCCGGCAGAGCCTTGCTTCGGCTCCTCGGGCAGCCTTGGCCGCCCAAAGTGTCCGCGCTGTTCACTGGTCCTGGCCTCGGCGGTGAGAAAGTCCCGGACAGGGCCCACGGCCCACCATCTTACCCCCCATTTGGTAGGGAGTTAGGGATGATGGGCCGTGCCCGTCCGACGGGTGGGATTCAGTTTTCTCCAGACCTCACCGGTTCGGCAGCGGACGCGCGGGAATTCCGGCGACGGTCTGGCCGCCGGCCACGTCCTGGCCCTTGGTGACCACGGCGTTGGCGCCGATGGTGGCCCCTGCCCCGATCGTCACCGGCGCCACCAGAATCGCTCCCGACCCGATCATGGCATTGGCGCCGATGGTCGTTCGGTGCTTGTCACGACCATCGAAGTTCGCCGTCACGGCGGTCGCGCCGATGTTGGCATTTGACCCGACCTGAGCGTCACCGAGGTAGGCCAGGTGCCGGGCCCGGGCTCCGGCCTCGAAATGAGAGCGGTTCACTTCCACGAAAGCGCCCACTTCGACTCCGTCATCCAGCACCGTCCCGTCGCGGAGATGGGCGAAGGGGCCGATCCGGCATTGGGAACCGATTTTCACCGTCCCACTGATCACTGAAAAGGGGAAGACCACCGAGTCGGGTCCGATCGTGACGCGCCCGTCGATGTACGTGTTGCGCGGGTCAACGATACTGACCCCTTCGGTCATCCAGTGATCCTGGATCCTCGCCTGCATGATGGCGTGGGCCTGCGCCAGGTGCTGCCGGGTATTGACGCCCAGGATGTCGTCGGCGTCGAGGACCGGGAGCGCGACCACTTTCCGACCCATCGACTGGAGCCACGAGGGGGCGTCGGTCAGGTAGTATTCGCCCTGGGCGTTGCTGGTATCGAGCTTGTCAAGGGCGTCCCAGAGGCCCGGGAGATCGAACACGTAGCAGCTCGGGTTGACTTCGGCGATGACCCTTTCTTCCGCGTTACAGTCGCGTTGCTCGACGATGCGGAGGAACCGGCCCGCCGAGTCGCGCAGGATGCGCCCGAAGCCGGTGGGGTCGGGAACAATGGCGGTCCCGAGCAGGCAGGCCGCCGCGTCCTCATGCTGGCGATGGAGGAGATCGGCAAGCGGTTGAGGGCGGATGAGCGGTTCATCTCCCACCAAGACCAGGGCGGGCCCCTGGTAATCCTTGAGGATCGTGTGGCAGGCTTTCACGGCATCGCCGGTGCCGAGTTGGCGGGTCTGAGTAGCAAAGAGAATATCGGGCTCGTCGGCCAGGGCCGCCCGGACCTGATCGGCGCCATAGCCGACCACGACGATGATCGTCTTGGCCCCCGCCTGGCGCGCGGCCTCGACCACGTAATGAATCATCGGCTGACCGCAAACCTCGTGGAGCACCTTGGCCTTTTCCGACTTCATCCGCTTGCCGTGACCGGCCGCCAAGATGATCGCGACTGGACCCTGAATCATGATGTGACTCTACCTTCGAGTGAGAAGACACCAACGTCGTGACCCCTCACGGGCCAGCGAAAATCATAGATGAGGTTGTCGGTCGGCGTCAAACAAACGTCGACCGCGCCGAGATCGCGAACCTTGAAGGATCGCCGTCGATCTGGCACACTGACGTCGTATCGGCGGCCCATTTTTGGTTTTGGGAATGGGGAACGCCGCGGCCCGAACATTCCGGACGACGCGGACCGACTCAGACCCACCCCCAAAGGGTAGGCCCGGCGCCGCGATCGATCCCTCTTTTTTTCTGAGGACTCGTCGGCCCATGGCGTTGTCGATCAACGAGGTGGCCCAGGTCGCCCTGCTCGCCCGGCTGCGGTTGAGTCCGGCCGAACTGGAAACGTTCACCGGTCAGCTCAACTCGATCGTGGAGTTTGTGGCACAGCTCCAGGAACTGGATACGACCAACGTCGAGCCGCTGGCGCACGGCGTCGAGGTTCGCAACGTCTTCCGCGAGGACGTGCGCGGACCTGCCCTCTCGAAAGAGGATGCGTTGGCGAACGCCCCCAAGCGGAACATCGACAGCTTCCTCGTGCCGGCCGTGCTCGAATAAGCGACTTGTCGTTCATCGCTCAATCTCCTTCACCCCGCCCCCAGGATCGACCGCTGATGGACCTGACTCGCACGACCGCATGCGAATGGATCGCCCAGTTGAACGCGGGGAAAATCACCTCCGAGGAACTCGTCGGCGGCTACCTGCAACGCGTTGACGAGCTCGAACGGCTCAACGCGTTCGTCCACCTCGATCGCGACGCCGTGCTCGCCCAGGCCAAGGCGATCGACGCGCGACGACAGGCCGGTGAGCCGGTCGGCCCCCTCGGCGGATTGCCGGTCGCCATCAAAGACGTGCTCTGCGTCAACGGTGAGCCGACCACCTGCGGGAGCCGGATGCTCGAAAACTTCCGCCCCCCTACGACGCCACCGTCATCGCCCGACTCAAGACGGCCGGCGCGATCCTGTTCGGCAAGACGAACATGGACGAGTTCGCCATGGGGTCGTCCACCGAGAACAGCGCCTACGGACCCACCCGCAACCCGTGGGACGAGGAGCGAATCCCCGGGGGATCGTCAGGAGGCTCGGCCGTCGCCATCGCCGCCGACCTCGCCCCATTGTCCCTCGGCACCGACACGGGCGGCTCGATCCGCCAGCCGGCCGCGCTCTGCGGCGTGGTCGGCCTCAAGCCCTCCTACGGCCGAGTGAGCCGCTACGGCTTGATCGCGTACGCCAGCTCGCTCGACCAGGTCGGTCCGTTCGCGCATGACCTGGCCGACGCCGCCCTCTTGCTGAAAGTCATCTCGGGACGCGACCCGCATGACTCGACGAGCGTCGATACGCCGGTGCCCGACTACTCGGCCACGCTGGAAACGCCGCCGGAAACCCTGCGAATCGGCATCGTCCGTGAGTTCTTCAGCGAAGGGCTCGACCCCGAGGTCGAGGGGGCCGTTTGCGAGGCGATCCGCGTCTACGAGAAGGCCGGGGCCACGATCAAAGAGGTTTCGCTCCCGCACTCCAAGTTCGGCGTCCCCGCCTACTACCTGGTGGCACCCGCCGAGTGCTCGAGCAATCTCTCACGCTACGACGGCACCATCTACGGCCACCGCGCCGAGGATTTCTCGGCGAAGTTCCCCGGCGAGGAAGACTTGCCCCCCTTGATCCGGATGATGATGGCCAGCCGGGCCGAAGGCTTCGGAGCCGAGGTCAAGCGGCGGATCATGCTCGGCACGTTCGCGCTCTCGGCCGGCTATGCCGACCAGTACTACAACCAGGCCCTGAAGGTCAGGCGCTTGATCCGCAACGACTTCGACACCGCCTTCAAAGAGGTCGACGTGCTGATCGGCCCCACCTCGCCCACCGCCGCCTTCAAGCTCGGCGAGCGGACGGCCGACCCGTTGGCCATGTACCTGTCCGACATCTACACGATCACGGCCAACCTGGCCGGAATCCCCGGCTTGAGCATCCCCTGCGGCGCCACCGCTTCGGGTCTGCCGATCGGTCTCCAGTTGCTCGCGCCGGCGTTCGCCGAGGAGAACCTCCTGCGAACCGCCCGCGTCTTCGAGCGCTCGACCGACTGGCACACGCGACGACCAACGACCGCGCGATGACTCCCGGCTCCTCCTCAACCCGAACAACGAAGCGATTGATTCCAAGGCAGGCGGCACATGGATTACACGATCATCATCGGCCTGGAAGTCCACGTCCAACTTCACACCGAGAGCAAGATGTTCTCGTCGTGCGGGACCGAGTTCGGGCTTCCGCCGAACACCCAGACCGACCCGGTCTCGCTCGGACTCCCCGGGACCTTGCCCGTCATGAACGGCAAGGCGTTCGAACTCGCGCTCAAGACGGCCGTCGCGCTCAACGCCGAGATCACGCCGTTCACCAAGTGGGACCGCAAGAACTACTACTATCCCGACCTCCCCAAGAACTATCAGATCAGCCAGTATGACCTCCCGTTCAGCCAGCACGGCTGGCTCGAAATCCCGGTCCAGAAGGATGGCTCGGGCGGGGGTCGGTGCCGCCTGACGCGCGTTCACCTCGAAGAGGATACGGGCAAGCTCACTCACGGCAACTCCGGGTTCTCGGAAGTCGACTTGAACCGCGCGGGCATCCCGCTCATGGAGATCGTGACCGAGCCCGACCTCCGCAACCCGCAAGACGCCAAGGCCCTGCTGGAAGAGCTCCGGCTCACGCTCCGCTACCTGGGCGTCTCCGACTGCGAGATGCAGGAGGGGAGCCTGCGTTGCGATGCGAACGTCAACCTGCACATCGACGTCGACGGCAAGACGGTGGCCACGCCGATTGTCGAAATCAAGAACCTGAACAGTTTCCGATCGGTGGAACGGGCCCTGGCCTACGAAGCGGAGCGGCAGTTCCGCCAGTGGAAAGAAGACGGCCTGACGATCCACGACGCCCACAAGGAGACTCGAGGCTGGAGCGAACCCGACGGCGCGACCAAGCCCCAGCGCCGCAAGGAGAGCGCGGCCGACTATCGCTACTTCCCCGAGCCCGACCTCGTGCCCGTGGTCGTCGATGAGGCCTGGATCGCCCGCGTTCGCGCCTCGATCGGCGAGCTCCCGGCCCGACGCCGGCAGCGGTTCGAGACCGATTTCGGTCTCTCAGCCTACGACGCCAACGTCCTGGTCGAGCAAGGCGAGGATGTGGCCGACTATTTCGACGCCGTCGCCAAGGCGACCGACGAATACAAGCTGGCGAGTAACTGGATCCAGCAGGAGGTCCTGCGGATCATCAAGGAGAAGAAACAGACCCTCGCCGAGTTCCCCGTGACCCCCGATGTCCTGGCCGACTTGATCAACCGGGTCAAGCGCAAGGAGCTGAACACGAACCAAGGGCGCGAGGTTCTTGCCGCCTTGATCGAAACCGGCGACCCGGTCGAGAAGATCATCGCGGCCGGCGGCTATGGCATGGTTTCCGACCGTGACGCCATTGCCGCGGCTGTCGAGGCGGCCCTGCAAGCCAACCCCAAGGCCGTCGAAGACCTCAAGGGGGGCAAGAAGAAGCCCGAGGCGGTCAAAGGGTTTCTCCGCGGCCAGGTCATGAAGCAGACCGGAGGCAAGGCCGACCCCGCACTCGTCGGTGAGTTGCTCGACATCAAGCTCACGGAACTGGCCGGCCCGGGGTGAGAATCACGACCGACTAGATTGGTCGTCTCTCTCCTCCTATTCTGGTAGTCCCCCGGGGCGATCCCGGGGGACGACAATTCCAGAGTCTGAGCGGAGGAGCGCTGACGATGATCGACCGCAGGTCGTTTTTGAAAGGCACGGGAGCCACGATCGCCGCCGCGACGATGGGAGTGCCGGCCCTTGCGGCGGACGGAGCCACTCCCGCCTGGAAGAAAGGGTTCATGCTCGGGACCACCAAGGGTCCCATCCTTCCCGACTTCGAAGCCCTCAAGGCCGCCGGATTCCAAGGGGTTGAACTGCTCAGCCCCAACGAGCTCGACCGCGACGAAGTGCTCCGCGCCCGCGACAAGACCGGATTGATCATCCATGGTGTCAGCGGAACGAAGCACTGGCAGCATACGCTTTCCGACCCCGACCCCAAGGTCGTGGAGATCGGCCTGGAAGCCATCCGCCAGGAGATGGTCGACTGCAAGGCGTACGGCGGAACGACCGTCCTGGTCGTGCCGGCTGTTGTCACCAAAGATATCTCCTATCGCGACGCCTACAAGCGGTCGCAGGCGAACATCCGCAAGCTGATCCCGGACGCCGAGAAGCACGGGATCAAGATCGCCATTGAAGAGGTCTGGAACAAGTTCCTGCTCAGCCCGGTCGAATTCGCACGCTACATCGACGAGTTCGAGAGCCCCTGGGTCGGCGCCTACTTCGACGTCGGCAACGTGGTCGAGTTCGGCTACCCGCAAGAATGGATCCGCGAGCTCGGCAAGCGAATCCTCAAGATTCACATCAAGGAATACAAGAAGGACCGACGATTCAGCTACCTTCTCGGTGAAGGGGAAATCGACTGGGCCGAGGTGCGTGCCGCGCTGATCGAGGTGGGCTACGAAGGGTGGATCACCGCCGAAGTGCCCAAAAAAGACTTGAGCGACATCGTTGAGCGAATGAACAAGCTCTTGAAAATGAGCTGATCGCCAGCCGCCGCACCTTGGGGTTTCTACCAGGAAATCACCAACAGGTAGCGACTTTCCCCGTCGCACGGGCCGTCTGTCCGTGTGACGGGGAAAGATTTCACTTTACGAGACTGTCGCAAGCAGACCGGGATCTCGTTCCCACGCTCGGCATGGGAACGAGCTTCTCCCGCAAATTTCGGCCTCCGGGGCAGACAGAAGGCGCGGTTTCCTTGCGACAGACTCGTGATTTCGGGGTCTAACATGACCACGCCCTTCGAAGGTCCAAAGCCGCGGCGGTTGACTCTCAGCATCCGGACGGTGCTTCTGCTGGTCCTGGTCACAGCCATTCTCATAGGCTGGAGGAGTAACCGGGCGAACCAACAAAGGCGAACTGTTGCCCTGATCAAGGCTGCGGGAGGAGAAGTCGAGTACGACTATCAATACGTTAACGACACGAAACCTTGGGCCCCAGCCTGGCTGAGGGGGTTGTTTGGGGACGAGTACTTCCAGGAGGTCGTCTACGTCTACTTTATGTCCCCGCAGCAACGGCCGACAGCGGCCACGATGACGGCCTTCGAAGCACTGAACCGGCTGAAGAAACTTTATATCCAGGATTCATCGCAGATCGGCGCCGGTCTTATCCACCTCCGCGGAATAAGCCATGTCGAAAGCCTTGATCTCGAAGGCCCTGGAGTCACCGACGTAGGACTCGTCAACCTGAGGTATCTCACTCAACTCAAACACCTCTCCTTGGAAGATTCAAGGCTGACTGACCAAGGCCTGGTTTCGCTGAAGGGCCTCACAAAACTCCAGGAATTGGTCATATCTGGTGCACTAAGATCGAAAAATGGAAAGGTAACCACCAAGGGTTTAGTGCATCTTGCCGGGTTGCATAACCTCATTGGGTTAACCCTGGGAGATCAACCAGGACTCACCGATCTTGGCCCCTTGGGGCTAGGTAGCAACTTCACGAAATTGCGTACTCTCACACTGAGTCGCACTGGAATTACCGACGTGGGATTGGCCGGGGTCCAGAATTTACCAGCGTTGACAGCGCTCAACCTGGCAAGGACGCAGGTCCATGATGCCGGGCTATTTTATCTCACAACATTGGCTAATCTTAAACATCTCTATCTCACAAATACTGGCATCACCGACGCGGGGCTCGTTCATCTCAGGAACTTAATACTACAGCGCCAAGTTGTACCGTCTTGATCCGCCAGCCATTGCGAAAGTATGCTCGCCTTCATGGTTTATGGAGGGACGAGTATGGATATCCCACAGATCCGCAAGCTCAAACCCGCGCTGAACAAGTTCCTCAAGCGGTTCGATGACTGCTTCCCGCGCAAGGACACGCGGTCCCATTTGCCGGTGTACGTCTCCGGGCAACTCTCGGACATCCCCGAAAAGAGTGTCGAGCCGATCGCCATCAATGCCGGCGTCCCCGTCAGGACCCTGCAGGAGTTCCTCAGCCAGCACTGCTGGGACCAGGACCGGGCGCGCGACCGGCTCCAGCACATCGTCCGCGACGAGCACGCCGGCCCCAACGCGATCGGCGTCTTCGACGAGACCAGCGACGTCAAGAAGGGGAACAAGACCCCCGGCGTGCAGCGGCAGTGGTGCGGCTCCGTCGGCAAGAAGGAGAACTGCATCGTCACGGTCCACCTCGCCTACGCCCGCGACGGCTTTCACTGCCTGCTCGACGGCGAATTGTACCTGCCGGAGTCCTGGTCCTCTGACCGCGACCGCTGCCGGGAGGCTGGCATCCCCGACGCCATGGTTTACCGGCCCAAGTGGACGATCGCCCTGGAACTCTACGACCGCGCCATCACCAACGGTCTGCACTTCGACTGGGTGACCTTCGACGAGGGCTACGGCAGTAAGCCCGAGTTCCTGCGGGGGTTGAGGGGCCGCAGCCAGAAGTACGTCGGTGAGGTGCCACGGAGCTTCATGGGCTGGATCAAGGCACCGCGTGTCGTCACCCGGAAGTATCGTAAGCACGGGCGGGGCCGCGGCCGCAAGACACCTCGCCTGGCGAGCGGCAGTGCGCCGGCCCGGCGGGTCGAGGCGATGCTCGATCAGGACGGGTTTCGCAACCAGCCCTGGGTCCGGTGGCGGGTCAAGGACGGGCACAAGGGGCCGATGGTCTGGGAAGTCAAGCACCTGCGGTTTTCCCCCGTGGGCGCGGACGGGTTGCCGGGCGAGCCGCTGCACCTGGTCGCCGCCCGCGACGTCTTGAACCCGGCGGAGTTGAAGTTCTTCGTCGGCGACGCCCCCGAGGAGACGTCGGTGCAGGTGCTGTTGCTCGTCGCATTTTCGCGGTGGCGAGTCGAGCGCTGCTTCGAAGACCAGAAGTCCGAGATCGGGCTGGATCAGTACGAGGGCCGACGCTACCAGGGGCTCAAACGCCACCTGATCCTGAGTTGCCTGAGCTACCTGTTCCTGTCGCGGATGCGACAGGAGTTCGGGGGGGAAAAACCTGGGCCTGACGGAGTGCCAGGTACACACCGCAGTAGCGGCGTTGATCCCATTCTGGTGGTTGGGGCTGAGTGCTCCGCGGAAGCTACTGGAGCGAACCTCCGAAGAGATCGAGCGGGCGCAACGTCGAAACGCCGTGGCACAGCGGTGCCACACCAAGCGGACAAGGCGAAGGCTGCATGAGTTGGGCATCAAACTCACAGAGTTGCCCCGATGCAAATGGGATACGACTTAGCGCTGTAGTATTAAAAAGCCTTCAACTCTTGGATCTCAGTGGCACCGGCGTCACTGACCAGGGGTTGACGGAGATCGAAGGGTGCCAAAAGCTTCAACAGCTCGATTTGAGCGAAACAAAAATTACTGACGCCGGCATGGCGTCTCTGGCCAAAATGCCAGAGCTCAAGTCCCTTTCGCTCAGGGCAACTTGCGTCACGGAAGCCGGGCTGATACGGTTACAGGGCTTAAAAAGCCTCATCTCAATCGACATCAATGAGAACCAGTTCAACCAGGAGCGACTTGCCAAACTACGGTCGAGCTCGTCGTTCTTGAGAAGGTTGAGGATCCACACGTTCAAAGGTTGATGATGCCCCTGCGACCGATCGAGCGAAGAAGTCGCAAGCGGGGGTTCGACGTGGCAAGCCTTTCACCGAACCAAAACATTGAGCGCAGACAATCTTCGACGGAACCCTCGTCTTTGCGCACGTGGCCCCTTCGATGGGGGGACTTCAATTTTCGAGTTACCCCTGATCCACTCGACACCATGCCTGGGAGGGTTGGTGGTCTCGACTTCGTTCGGGACTGCCCTGCCCATGACGCTCGACTCGGATCTCGAAGTCGAGACGACCAGCCTCCCGGATCCAATCGAATCTATGGCACCCGGATCGCAACGATCAATTCTTGGCCTTCGCTTCCCACTTGATGAAGTAGAAGACCAGTGGCGTCTTGCCGGTGTTGACGATCCCGTGAGGGTCGTTCGGAGTGGTGAACATGACCGATCCCGGCCCGACCTTGGTCGTCTTGCCATCGCAGAAGATGTCACCATGACCGCTTTCGATGATCATGACCTCTTCCTCGACGTGTGTATGAGGGACGTGTGGCGTCTGCCCCGGGTCCAGGACGAAACGCCCGGTTACGAACTTGGAACTCCTCGGAGCGTCCCCATCCACGTAGATCCCAACCTTGCCGACCTGCTTGCCTCGGTCGCTATAGTCGTTCATCTTGACCTGATCGAGCGTCACCGTTTGTGATTTAACGGCAGCCTTCTCTTGTGCGAATGCGTACTCTCGCAACGCCCAGCCAAGACCAAGCGCCAGCGTGAGGGCGGACAGCGCGATCATCTCCGGTCGGAGCTTCGTTCGTTTGGTCGTCGACACGATGTTGTCCCTCGGCCTGTTCAATTGAGAAAACTTTCGCCATCGGAATCGACCTGATTTCAGGTGCGACACGCCGATAGCCATTGTGCCAGGCATCGTAATCGAATCGTGCGACCACCGTAAGGTCCCAGAATGAATGAGTTCACCCGCTCGTGATCCGGAGCCGCCCCACTTTTTTTCCCACTCCTTGGTTGCACCTCCTGAAAAGATGTGAGTTCATGGACGCACTTGAGCTGACGCGTCCTAAAGGAAGGTGGTCGGCCGGGCCGGACGAGTGAAGAGGAATCATGAACGTCGCCACGCTGCTGACTGAAGCCGCTCTCGAGCGTCCCAACCACCCTGCGTTTGTGTTCGAGGGGCAGTCCGTTAGTTATCAGGAGCTCGAACGCCTGACCGGGCAGTTCGCGAACCTCCTGAGTCAACACGGGGTCCGCCAGGGTGACGTGATCGCGATTTTTCTCGAAAGTTGCCCCGAATTGATCATCGCTTACTTCGGGGCGTTGAAGGCCGGAGTCGTTCCCAACGTGGTCAACGCCTCGCTCAAACCCGAGGAAGTTCGACTCGTCGTCTCTGACTCGAAGGCGATTCTCCTCCTGACCGACCCGACGCGCTGGGAATCGCTCGAACCCGTCCGCACTGGGCTCGGGACACGCCTGACGCTGGTGACGGGCCATGTCGCCGAGCACGAAGCCGAAGACCCCGAACTCAAATCGTTCGACGCGGCCTTGGCAGAGACCTCAAGCCAGTTTGAGACGCTCGAATTGGCACCGGAAGCGCTGGCGAACCTGCTCTACACCTCGGGGACGACCGGATTTGCCAAGGGGGTCATGCTCTCGCACCGCAATCTCATCGACAACGCCATCAACTTCGCACGAATTCACTACACGGTCGACGACCGACTCCTGATCGCCGCCCCCCTGTTCCACAGTTGGGGCTTGATCAACGGGCTGCTGAGCGTCTTCGTCGTGGGTGCGACCGCCATCGTGCCGCGGAGATACCGCACTGAGCCCATGCTCGAACTGATCGAAGCAACCCGTCCCACGATCCTGCTCGGCGTTGCGACCATGATCAACTACATGAGCAAATCCCCGAGTTTCCCGCACCGCAATCTGGACAGCCTGCGCGTCGTCCACTGTGCCGCGGCACCGATGCCGCTGGAGTTGATCGAGACGATGCGGCGGAGCTGGAAGGTGGGCTACGCTGAGTCCTACGGTCTGACCGAGACCAGCCCGGTCATCACGACCACCCCGCACACCGAGATGCGGCCCGGCTCGTGCGGCCGAGCCATGGGCGACACGATCCTCAAGGTGGTCGACGCCGAGGGCGAAACGGTCCCGCCAGGCGCCGTGGGTGAACTCTGGGCCTGGGGAACGGCGATCGCGGCCGGTTATTATGGACAGCCCGCGCTCACGGCCGAAGTCTTCACCGCCGACGGCTGGTTCAAGACCGGCGACGTCGCAAGAATCGACCAGGACGGCTACGTCTTCATCGTCGATCGCGTGAAGGACATGATCAACGTCGGAGGCGCGAAGGTCTATCCGCGCGACGTCGAGGAGGTCCTCCACCGACACCCCGCCGTCGCCGACGCCGTGGTCATCGGCATCCCCGACCCGGACCTCGGCGAGGTCGTCAAAGCGTATGTCGCCCTGAAACCCGACCACGCCTGGACCCCCGAAGGTGTCCTGGACTACTTGCGGCCCGAACTTGCCGCCTTCAAGCTCCCTCGGGCAGTGGAATTCGTCCCCGAGGTCCCCCGAAGCGTTTCCGGCAAAGCGCTTCGACGGCTATTGAGATGATCGAGGATTCAGAGCCACGAAGTCCCTTGGGGCTGGGTTGGCTTGGGCGTTTCGAGCGGCTTTCGGCGAACGGAAGCAAGAATGCGGGGGGGTGCCGCGTGCGAAATTCATTCCGCGGCACTCGAGTTCGTTCACATACGTAAGTGGACAGACTCCACCGATGCTCACTTCCTCTTGGGCGCACGGGGGCTCACCGCGGCCGGACGACTGGTAATCTCGGCTTCCTTCGCGGTCACGGGATCGGCGATCGTGAGGCCGAGGCGGTCGAGAGCGATCCGGAACGCCTCGAGCTCCTCGTCGGGGACGACCACGGAGGTCGGTCCCAGGCGTTCGCCGAGGTGGCTGCGCGTGCTCGGGTGTTGGACCAGGCCGTCGATGAGGTCGGCCGAGGGGGCGTGGAGGACGAGGGGGCGGCTCGTGTTGAGCGGAGCGATGCGCTGCTGATTCGCCAAAAGAAGTAAGCGGACGGCGGGGGGGTGTCGACGTCCGTCCGGCGGGCGAACCAGTGCGACAAGGTGGAGGACGTCATCCCGTTGGCCGCGCCGCGGGCAATCGAGGCGGGTGAAATCACGAACCGACGCCGCGGGTTGCCAGGGGTCCCGGTGGCCGGATCGAGAGGGAGCTCGTCGGCGAACCGGACGAGTTCCGCGTCGACAAGAAGGTCGGATCGACTCAGGTCGAGCGAGAGGGTGACACCATCGGCTTCGACTTCGAGGCAGGACTCCGGCGAGCGACGATAATCGCGAGCGCCGGCGAGTCGGAGCCGCTGAAACGGGATCGACGAGTCGTCCTCGACGAGCAAAAGGCGGTCGGAGATCGCGATCGGCGCCGCGCCAGCCGACTCGGGCCACTGGGCGAGCGCCTTCTCCAGGTCGTCCTTGGTGGCAAATTCGACGAGCGTCGCCGATGCGTAGTAGGTAATACGCTCGCGACGACCTGCCCAGGTGCGTACGGCTTCGGAAACGCCGGCAGGAAGGACTCGCTGGCTATGTCGCGCCAGGCGGTCGAGCATTTCTGGCGGACTGAGTCCCCCTTCGAGCCCGCGATAGACTGATTCCGCGGTCAGCTTGAGTTCCAGGGCGGCTCCGACCTGCGACCAGAGGGCGAACCGGCTGAACTGGCCGATCAAAGGGGGGGTCAACCCCTGGCGATACGCGATGATCTCGAAGTTGGGCTGAACGTAGAGGAAGTGCTCGAACGTGGGACGGGGCGGTGGTGGCGGCCCGAGCGCCAGGATGTACCGGCCGAGCGCGGAGAGCTGAACAATCGCCCGGCCGTCCGCCGACCCGTCCACGGCGGCCCTGACGAGGCCGAGCTGGTACGCCGCGCCAAGCAGGAGCGACTCGAGAACCGCGGGCTCCGCCCCTGTTCCTTCGGTCCGACTTTCTCGCGCGGGGCGGGCGGACTTGGCGGCGCGGAGCGCCTTGGCCCGCGCCGCGGGATTTGCCGCCGGCTCTTCCAAGAAGCCGGCGCGATCCCAGTCGGGCAAGTACTCGCGAAGCCGGGCATCGAAATCGGCGATCGCGACCCATTCGCCTTCGGCCAGGGTGGCAAGCCAGAGCAGGACAACCGGCCTGAGGTAGGGTAGCGCCAGTTCCACCGTGCTCCCTTCCTGCTGGATCCCCCCCTGCTCGTGCCAGGTCCGCAGCGCAAGCCAGCGCGTGGCCACCATCTGCGGCAAGTGAATCGCATTCTCGGCCCAGAAGTCAGGCGGGGCCGCCACGACACGATCGCTGTTCTCCTCGTCGATCAGCAGGCTGACACCACGGGACAGGGCCAACCAGAAGGCCGCCATGTCGGGGAGCGGCTCCAAAGCATCGGCGATCGGCCCGGCGAGCACGGGATCGTCCTCGAGCCGGTCCCGATCTCGCTTGTAGAGCGTCCCGTGTTGGGTGCGTCGCAACGGGCCTTCGTCGACGCGCTGCCAGACCGCGGCCAACCGCAAAATCGGTTCGAGTCCGTCGGTCTCACGAATCCGGTTGACCGTTCCTGAATAAGCCGTGAGCGGCGGCTCGGGAAGGACCGTCCGTGAAGCACTGAGCACCGAAGGATGCGCGAGGAACCGCGCTCCGCCCACGGCGCCTCGTTCGATCAATCGCGCGAGGTCATTGGTGAAATTGCCTTCCGCCAGCTCGATCGCCACCAGACCGAGCTCAAGCAGTCGGTGCACCGTTGGGGTGGGCTCTACCCCGAGGCAACTG
This sequence comes from Singulisphaera sp. GP187, assembly GCF_900129635.1. Taxonomy (GTDB): domain Bacteria; phylum Planctomycetota; class Planctomycetia; order Isosphaerales; family Isosphaeraceae; genus Singulisphaera. The sequence continues at coordinate 2,870,022 of NZ_FSRB01000001.1, forward strand.
AGCGCATGGAAGAGCCCGTTCAGGGACCACGACGTGGTCTCCGTGAGCATGAACAGGCTGGTCGCCAACCGCGGACCGAGTTCGAGCGTGGCCAGAATCCGCTCGGCGAACCGCGGTTCCGCCAGCCGTTCGGTGATGATCCCGGCCAGGGCCCGAGGTTTCGCTCCTGGGTCGGCCAGACCGAGCGCTCGGTGAATCTCGTAGAGCCGGAGCCCCTCGTAACGCTCGAGCGCACGCAGGTAGGCGGTTAACGGGGGGGTAACGACCACGGGCACCAGTACGGCGCCCTCGGAAGTCGTCGATTCGTTTTCTTCCCAGTCCGGAGCATCATCGACCATCGTCGCGTTACCCTCAGCGAACGACTCGAGGGGTATGCCCCATCCGCCGCAGCTCCTCGATAATGCCCTCTTCCTCTTCAGAATGGACCAGCAGCACGGTCTCGGAGAGCCGTCCCGCGACCATGCGAGCCAGCGTTTTCCGCGCCAGCAACTCCTCCGCGAGGACCGGTTCCGCAGTGCGGATCAGGGCCACATGCTTGTGGAGCTTGACTGGGATTCGCGCGGACGGGGCAGGCATCGCTGGCTCTCCCAAAAGAATTTTAACTTATATAAATCAGTCTTCGGAGGAAACCCTTCCCTCCGCCGACACCACGCCGATCCTGAGGCCCGATCGGCCCCAGGACCGATCGATGGCACTAGGAGTTCGAGGACGCCGAAGCGCGGGCAACGATATCGGATTCGTCGAGAATCTCGTAGCTATACCCTTGTTCGGTGAGGAAAAGCTGACGATGGTGCGCAAAATCCATCTCGCGCGTGTCGCGAGTCACCAGCGAATAGAAACTGGCGGGAACCTCCCCTTCCTTGGGTCGAAGGATCCGGCCCAGTCTCTGGGCTTCTTCCTGGCGGCTGCCGAACGTGCCCGAAACCTGGATCATCACGTTGGCGTCGGGCAGGTCGATCGCGAAGTTGCCGACCTTTGAGAGGACGAGCCGGCGGATGTCGCCGCGACGGAACCGACCGTACAAGTCTTCCCGTTCGGAGTTGGACGTTTGCCCGGTAATCAGTGGCACCTCAAACCGCGCGGCGATTCGGCGAAGCTGCTTGAGATACTGGCCGATCACCAAGACGCGATCGTCGGGCCCATCGTGCTCGTCGAGCAGCATCGCGACCAGGTCATCCTTCGACGGGTTCTCGCTCGCCAGGCGGAACTTGTCGCGCCACTCGGCCACCGCATACTCCATCCGGGCGTCGCCGGGCAGTCCCAGCCGGACTTCGTGACACTGGGCTTCGGCGATCCACCCCTTGGACTCGAGGACCCGCCACGGCACGTCGAACTTCTTGGGTCCGATCAGGCTGAAGACGTCTTCCTCGCGGTTATCCTCGCGGACGAGCGTCGCGGTCAGACCGAGACGACGGCGTGCCTGGATGTCGGCCGTGACCCGGAACACCGGAGCGGGAAGCAAGTGGACCTCGTCGTAGATGATCAGGCCCCAGTCCCGCTGGTTGAACAGGGAAAAATGCGGGAAGTCGCCATCCTTCTTGGGTCGATAGGTGACGATCTGGTAGGTGGCCAGGGTGACGGGCGCGATCGCCTTCGAGTCACCGGTGTAGGTGGCCACCATCGAGTCGTCGAGGTCCGTCTTGTCGAGGATCTCGCGTTTCCACTGCTCGACGGCCGTGGTGCTGGTGGTCAGGACGAGCGTGTTCTTCTTGAGCGCGGCCAGGGCCGTGAGCCCGACGATCGTCTTGCCCGCGCCGCAGGGTAGGACGATGACCCCCGAACCGCCGCGTGCATCTCCGCCGGCGTGAAAGGCGTCGACCGCCCCCTGCTGGTAGTCGCGCACCTTGAACGGGAGCCCGTTTCGGCCGATCGTACGTAGCTCGACGGCAAGGTCTGCACCCTCGGCATAGCCGGCCAGGTCCTCGGCCGGGTAACCGACTCCGATCAGTGCCTGCTTGAGCATCCCTCGAAATGCGTCGTCGATCACGAAGCTCGTCGCGTCGATCCGCTCGCCGAGGAAGTCGCGAACCCCTTTCTGGCGGGCCAGCTCCTCGAGCAGAGCCTGGTCAGCCGTGACCATCCGAAGCGCTCCGTCGACCCGCCTGAGGGTCACTCGGCCGTAACGGCTGACCAGTTCTCGGAGATCGGTGCCGAGGTTCGGCGGCAGGGGAAACTTGCTGTAAATCCCCAGCGCCTCGATCATCGCATCGGCGGTCATCCCGGCGGCCGCGGCGTTCCAGAGCGACAGGGAGGTCAGGCGATACGTGTGAATGTGCTCGGGACTCTTCTCCAGCTCCGCGAACGGCGCGATCGCATCGCGGGCCTCGGCGTGCAACGGGTTGTCGACTTCCAAGAGGACCGTGCGGTCGCCCTGCACGATCAGCGGATTGGAGGGATTGTACTGCATGGGCTCCTTGCCAGGCGAAGACGAGCAGGACGTAGTGGCGGTAGCCCCCGCCGAACCCGGTTCATGGTAGACGCGCCTGAGCGAACTGGCAAGGTCGGCTTGACCACAGGATCGCGTCATGACGAGCGGACAGGTCAGAAAAATAGCGGGCGACGATGCGACGAACCGACGGCACACCCCTCAAGGTTTTGCCGAATCGCCGACTCCACCTAAAACTCCTCGTCCTCGGCCCCCTTCAGATCGACTTCCTTAAGGCCCAGGTATTTGGCGACGGCCGCCAACTGGTTCTTGATCTCGAACATACCGGCGGGCCGGCGTTCGGGACTGATCTCCAGGCAGGCCATGATCGTTTCGTTCAGCGTGCCGGGGATGTTGGGATTGATCTGGATCGGCGAGGCGATTTTCCGGGAACCGGATTCACCGGTTTTCGGCAGCCCCTGCTGGACGAAACGGCCCGTGAACATGCGATACATGGTCGCGCCGAGGTTGTAGATATCGGTCCGTTCATCGACGATCCGCTCCGCCACCTGCTCGGGCGCGATGAACTGGGGGGTTCCCTGGATCCGGTTCTTCTCCTCGCCCTTGATCCAGGCCGTGCCGAAATCGATCAGTTTGACTTGACCGGTCTTGGAAAGCATGATGTTGGACGGCTTCAGGTCACCGTGGTAGACCCCGCGACGATGCATGTGGGTGAGCGCGGAGACCACCTGGTTGAACACCAGGATGAGCTGATCCATCGCCGGGGCTTCCAGTTCGTCGAGCGTTTTCCCGTCGACGTACTCCATCAGCAGCTCGACCCCGGACAGGCGGAACCAAGAGCGTTTGGTCCGGATGTCATAGATCTTGGCGATCGCGGGGTGATTGAGCTTCTGAGCCGCCTCGTATTCGACGCGAGCCTGGGCGATATAGATGTCGTCGTCGGCGTCCTGTCGCTTCACGACCTTGAGGGCGTAACGCTTGCCTCCCGCCGTCTTATCGCTAATCAGGAGAATCGTGCTCCCTGCCCCATTGCCCAGTGGGCTCACGATCCGATACTTCATCTCGCTCAGCTTCGGCTTGCTCGACACGTCTGCCATGCGTTTCCTCAATGATCGTGGCGGATTGCCCGCCCGAGGGAATGGGTTATCGTGGACCAAGGGTCGGGTTGGAGCAGCGTGGGTGTGGTCCCCTCGGGGCGAATCGAGGTTTGCGCGACGAGTCTATTAAGTCGCGCGGACGTGTGATCTCAAACGAACTTAGCTCAAGACCGCGGCCGGAGCAATCCCTCGGGATCGCTCCCCTCTTTTTCGGATCTGAAGCACTCCGTCGCCACCCGCCCACTCCCTCGGATTGGGGAGCCTGCCGGCGCGACTCAACGCCAAGAGACCAATCACCATGGCGGATCATCTTCGTCCCGAAGGGACTGGTTTGAGCCAATCGCTGGGCCGAATCCCCAGCGGGCTCTATATTCTCACCGTCCGCCACGGCGCTCAGTCCACCGGGATGCTCGCCAGTTGGGTCCAGCAAGCGGGCTTCGACCCGCCGATGCTCACCGTCGCGGTCAAGCGCGATCGCTTCGTGGGTGACTGGATCGAAGCCAGCGGCCGATTCACCTTGAATCAACTCGCCACGGGGAGCAAGGCGTTGATCCGGCATTTCGGCCGTGGGTTCGAACCCGATGCCAATGCCTTTGAGGGACTGGCGCTCCGTGACGACGCCCAAGGCGGTCCCGTCCTGGCCTCGGCGCTGGCCTACCTTGATGTCGAAGTCGCCGGCCAGATCAGCGGCGAAGACCATCGGGTCTTCCTCGGCCGAATCATCGCCGGCGACCTCCTTGACCTCGCGGCCGAACCCCTGGTTCATGTTCGGGCCAACGGGTTCCACTACTGAATCCCAGCCAGGGCCCGCGCCTGCATTTTATGGTTCGATGGAAGCGTCGACTTCAGCCTGCCACCACTCTTTGAAGTTTAAGGCAGGCTCAAGCCGACCAAGCGAATTCATCACGTCCCAAGGCCCCGATCAGGGGCCGACTTGCCGGCTCACACCGAGGCGATCGGAATCTCGGAGGAAGTCGAGAATCCCCCTTGGTCATTTAATCCCGACCAGCTCGACATCGAAGATCAGGGTCGAGTTCGGAGGAATCGACTCCTGAGCCCGCGTCCCATAGCCTGCGCTCGCGGGGATCGTCAGTTTGCGTCGCTCGCCGACCTTCATGCCAGGGATCGCCTCGTCCCAGCCACGGATGACATTTCCTTGTCCGATCGTGAACTCGAACGGCACTCCGCGGTCGCGGGAACTGTCGAATTTATTGCCGTTCTCCAGGGTGCCCGTATAGTGCACCGAGACCATCTGACCGGATTTGGCCTCGGCTCCGGTCCCTTCCGTGAGGGTTTCGTACTTCACGCCGGACGCCGTCGTCTTGGTTTCTCCCTTGGCTGTCGGGACCGCGGCGGGGATTGCGGCGGCCTCCGTCGACTTGGCATCGGCCTTCGCCCCGGGACGCGCCGCGGCGGCCTGTTCTCCCAACGCTTCCGCGGGCGTGTTCTTCTCCGAGTCAGGGAGCTTACGAAGGGGATCGGTGCCCGGCGGTGCGGAGGAAACGATCGCCGCCGGTGGCTCGCAGCCACAGACAGCCAGGCAGACAATCCCCAGGGTGAACCAACGCCTCATCAACATCGACACGCCTCCGCGCCGGAATCGGCGCCGTTCTCTGATAAAAATGAGTGATGATCCGCAAGCCCAGCCGACGGGCTGGGTCGCTCTCCCTCTTATTATGACCCCTCGCCGCCATCGAACACCAGTCCATGGCCAGACTCCTCGGGAGCTAGACCGTCCAGCCGGATCAAAGTGACCGAGATCCGGCCGCCGAAGCAGACGTCGACGTCGCGCGACGGGCGGCGAGCACGCGTCTGATAGTCACCTGAATACGTGGCGCCCTCCTCCACGACCCGATAGCGAAGCGGTAAGGGCGACGGATCGAGCGCACAAAAGACGATCGCCGGGTCCGGCCCCCCGGGCTCAGGGTGGGGGAGGTTGACGTTCCAAAACGTCCCCGGTTCCCAGGGCTTCGCCAGGAGGACGCGAAGAACGTCGACCGCCCAGCGCGAGGCGCGCGCCCAATCGAGGGGACGGCCCCGGGCAATGTAGTGGGAGAGGGCGATCCCGGGCACGCCATGGAGCACCCCTTCGCGAACCGCGGCGACCGTCCCTGAATGATAGATGTCGGTTCCCAGGTTCCCCCCGCATTGATCCCCGAAAGAATCCAGCTGACTTCGGGCACAAGGTGGTGAAGCGCGAGCCGGACGCAATCGGCGGGGGTCCCGTCGACGATCTGTTGCCCCTCGGGACCGACACGAACCGTGATTGGCTCGTGCGTGGTGACCCGGTGACCACAGCCCGAGTACGGCCCGCTGGGCGCGACCACCCGACACGATCCCCACTGCTGGGCCGCCTCGCGAAGCGCCACAAGACCGGGCGCATCCCAGCCATCATCGTTGGTAAGAACAAAGTTTGCGGTCGTCTCGTTGCGCATTGCCCGCCTTTTCAGGTCAGTTCCGAGGAAAAAGTCCGTAATCGAGACAATATTCGTACCAGATCGTTGACACGGGCCCCATGCCCTGATAAATTAACCTCCGTCAGTGCGACACAGCGACTGACAATGAAAAGTGAAGAGAAGAAAAGCGGGGGATTAGCTCAGTTGGGAGAGCGCTTGCATGGCATGCAAGAGGTCAGGGGTTCAAGTCCCCTATCCTCCACTCGCTTCGGCAGGTTTTTCTTGAACCTGCCGTTTTTTCTTGGTTCGTGTCGGCTCTTCGATCATCTCGATCGCTTCCTTCCGCGTTCGCGGAGTTAGATACGGGCCTCACGTGGGCAAACGCCCCTTCCCGGGTGGAGGCCGCGACTCATGGTAGACAAGTCACCCGATTCGCCGGTGCGAATTATCGGCAGTAGGGAATTGCACCAAAACCTACCGGGTATTCTCCGCGAGCTCGAGAACGATACCGTCCGCTATGTGCTCACCGTTCATGGTAAGCCCCGAGCGGTTCTCGTCGGTGCCGAACCTTATTTGAATATGGTGCTGGACGGCAAGAGCCCAAGTGAGGCCCTGGTCGGCCTGCAGCTCAGCGCGCTGCTCGGTGGAAATCTCAATTCCATGCCGCTCGATGACTTGGAGCGGGCCCTCGAACAGAAGTCGAAGTAAGTCATTCCTTCGGACTCGTCCGCTCAAGGGTTCGCCCACTTCCGTTCGCTTAGTTCAGCACATCCGTATCGTCCCGCCCACGCTGTTCCCGGCGCAACTTATTTCGAGCCACCTCGATCACCGCGGGGAGGATCGAGATGACAATGATGGCGGCGATCACGAGCTTGAAGTTCTTCTGAACCACCTCACGACCGCCGAACCACCAACCGCTCACCAGGAACGAAAGCACCCAGGCCACCGCGCCGGTGATGTTGAACACCGCGAACTTGGCGTAGTTCATTCGCCCGATGCCGGCGACGAACGGGGCGAACGTGCGGACGATGGGCACGAACCGCGCCAGGATAATCGTCTTGCCGCCGTACTGCTCGTAGAAATGCTGCGCCTCAGCGAGGTGCTTCTTGTTGAGGAGCCACGAGTTCTCGCGTGAGAAGACCTTCGGGCCGATGTAATACCCCACCGCATAATTGACGGCGTCACCCAGAATCGCGGCCACGATCAAAAGGACGGCCGTGAGTGACAGGCTGATCGGCGAGTTGGAATTGGCCGCCACCGCTCCCACCGCGAAGAGCAGGGAATCGCCGGGCAGAAACGGAGTCGCCACCAAGCCCGTCTCGGCGAAGACGATCAAGAAGAGTACGACATAGAGCCAGTGCCCAACCCCATGAGCCAACTCATTCATCGTGTCGGGGCTAAGGTGCAAGAGCGTGTGAATCACTTGCTGCAGAAAATCCATTCGGGCATCTCTTGAAGAATGAAGGTCACGGGGTTGAATCCCCGCTGGTTTGAGGCAGAATCCAACGGGCGCGAGGACAGGCAGCGCCGTGATCGAACGAAGGGAACGGACGTTTTCTCCAGCGTCCACCGAGACCGGGCGGCGCGACGTTCGGCCCACGCTTCAGAGCATGCGTTCCCAACGTCTCAAGCGTCCGCGACTTCAATTTGTTGCGGACTCATCCCCACGAGGCCGGACCGGGAGCCGCACATTATGGATCCCGGCCCCGTCGCAGACCGAGAGGACGTCGGCCAGATCCTGATAGTTCAAGGCGGCGTCACCGCGAATCACGACCCCTTGATCCTCATACCGTTCGCGCGACTGCTGAAGCACCTTGGCCAGTGTCGGCAGGTCGTGAGTGGTGTCACCCACCGCGACGATTCCGGGCCGAATAATGGTCAACATCAAGTCGTCGGGCGCGGCGGTCAGCGGACTGGCGTCGGAAACCTGCGGCACGCTGACGACGAACTCGTTCTCATCCCAATCGTACAGCCGGGTGGCCGCGATGAAAAAGACGAGCAAGCAGAGCACGACGTCCACCATCGGCGTCATGTTGACATGGGGCAACTCGTCGGCCTGAAGGCGGTCCGAGAGCATCGAGGGCGTGCCTCCGCGTGTCGGGATGATTCGGGTTCGATCGGACGAGGGTTTCCGTGCGCGAGCGCGGCTCGATCGATTGGGAATTAGTGAGCGCGCGACTCGTGACGCGCCAGGTCGCCGGGCGGGGTCAGGGGCGTTCGTCGATCGGTGGTTGGCCGAAGCGATTCAGCCGAAACCAGGTCGATCACCTTCCGCGCATTGTCATCGAGCTCGCGAACCAACAGGTCGACCCGGTTCAGCAGATAGTAGTACGCCGTGACCGAGACGATGGCGATCGCCAGACCGAGCGCCGTGGCGACCAAGGCGAGGCTGATCCCCTGCGCCAGTGCTTCCCCTTTCGCGGGTCCGACCCGGCCTCCAAGGGCATCGAACGACTGGATCATGCCGATGACCGTTCCCAGCAACCCGAGCAACGGGGCGAGCGTGGCCGTGCCGTTGAGCACCCGCACATTTCGTTTCAGGTCTGCGACCTCTCCGGCGGCGTCGTAGCCGAGCGCCTGGCGAATCGTCGCCGCGGGCTGGCCCCACGAATTGATGACCATCGCGAAGACACGAGCCACCGCGCTGTCATTGGCCCGGCAAAGCTCGGCGGCGCGGTCACGGTCGAGCTTTCCGCCCGCGAGCCGCTCGAGGAAACGATTGACGAAGTCCCGCGGAATCACGCGTTCGCGACGAAGCGCCACCATCCGTTCGAGTGTGAACCCAAGCGTGACGATCGAGCAGAGGCCGAGGAGCCAGAGCATCGGGTTGGACCGCGAGAAGAAGCCAAGCATGCTTCCCCGGCCGATTCCCTCGCTCTTTTTGGGGGTCGCGGACTTCCGTTTCTCGGGCGAATTCGCCGTTTTGGGCCCTGGTTCGGTCGCGCTCGACTCGACGCGGACGGTCGGCTGCGGCTGGCCCTGCGATCCTGACGGAAGCAGTCCGCCAAGCATCGTCACGATAAGGACCGGGAGAGCGAGGCGGCGAACGCGGGCCATCAACGTTATCCTCCATGGAGCCGCCGGCTGAAAGCGGGGCCAACATCGTTGACTCACGCGGAGTGACGAAGTTGGCGCGCGGCGGCATCTCGACCGCCACAACGCTTGAAGCGACAATTGTACCGACCCTCCCTAGCCTGTCAATTGAAGCAGTCAGTTCGGCTAGGATGGTCACACGCGATTTCCCTGGTCGGCACTCGACGCCGGCATTGACTTGAGATCCGGCGTCTCTCCGATTCGTTTCGAGGTCTTCCGTGGCAAACTTACCGCCGGACATCCACCGACCGATGACTCAGAAAAAAACGTCGACAAATCGAGGAGAGCGGTGGATCGAGGTGCTGGACAAGCCCCTGCTCGCGCTGGCGATCCTCACGATCCTGGTTTACCTCTTCGACCTGCTGCGAGGCCTCGGCGATTGGCGGACGACCTGGCTGGGTTTTTCCCTGCTCATCGACGGCATCTTCGTGGTCGACCTGCTCTTGAAGCTCCGGGTCTACGGCATGTCGTACGTCCAGACCCCCTGGTTCATGATCGACCTCATCAGTTGCCTCCCCTTGATCGATGCAATCGCCATCGGCGTGAAACCGATCCGGGCCGTCCGGTTCGTTCGCGGGTTCCGGATTCTCCGGATCCTGCGCGGCTTGCGAATCCTCCGGGCGCTCCGCTCGATCCCGGCGTTCGATCAGTTCGTCAAGGACGCCTCGGCGGGCCAGAAAGAAAAGGCCGTTCATCACTCGATGAATCTCGGCCTGATCGGAATGACCGTCACGGTCTTACTTTTCATCGTATTGTCTCGCAAGCACATGGAGAACAACTTCATTGCCCGGATCGATTCCGAGGTGAAGGGCAACGTGAGCTCAGCCACATTGAAAGCACTCGGCGGAAGCCTCACGCTGCCGGGGAGCGACGACCGTTTTTTCAGCCGGGAACTGGTGATCGACGGTCAGCACCAGACGGCCTACTTCGATATGGAGCCCGTCGAAGAGCGGTCCGATGAGGTCGAATTCTTCGTGATCCTCGGAATGATGACCTCGATGCTCTTCCTTATGTACATTATCGCTTACCACCAGCTCGACGTCACCCAGACGCAATTGCGCGGACTGCTCAATCTGGCCCTGCCCAAACAAGTGTCCGAACGGTTTCTGATCGATCCCCACTCGTACGTCCAGAAGAGCCGGATGCCGGCCACGATCCTGTTCATGGATTTCGTCGGCTTCACCAAGACGTGCGAGGGCCTGGCCCACGATCCCGATCGCCTCTCAGCGCACCTGGAAGCGGCCATGGATCGTCTGGTCAACGAAATCGTCAAGTACGACCTGATCATCGACAAGTTCATCGGCGACGCGGTCATGAGCTTTCGGGGCGGCCCGCTCGTGAACGGCGAGCCGGCCGATCATGCTTACCGATCGGTCCGTGCCGCCCTGGCGAGCACCCGCGCCCTGGCGGAGCTCGATGACCCCTACTTCCACCGCGTGAAAATCGGCGGCGCGTCGGGCAACGATTGCCTGATCGGCGCCTTTGGCACCAGCGCCCGGCTGTCGTATACGATCCTGGGCGACGCCGTCAACCTGGCGGCTCGGCTCGAGCCGGCGAGCGGCCAGTGCGGGACGAAGAACCTGTTCTGCGAACACACGATTATGCTCTGCACCGGCCGATCCGACCTCGCCTGGCGCCGTTGGGGCCGGATCCGGGTTGCCGGCAAAGCGGCTCCCGTGAACGTCTATGAGGCGTTCGACCTCGACACGGAAGGAGATACCAGTTTCATCAGCACGTTTCAACGCGCACTCGACGCGTTCGAACGCAACGACTTCGACCTGGCTCGCGATCTCTTTCTACTGGCCGATTCCCAGAGACCGGGCGGCGACGAACCGAGTCGGCTCTATGTCCCCCGGTGCGAACGACTGTTGCTCGGTGGCCCCCCTGCCGGCTGGGAACCCGTCCTCAATATTCATAAATGAGGCAACACCGAGCGGTTCGACGCCGACCTGGTCGGCGCCACCGGTGGAAGGTGCCCCTTCAACGTGCCGCCGCGTCGGAGATCATCGGCGCGGGTGCCGACTGAACAGCCCGCCACTTCCCTTTGATGCGATTTTCCGCGGCGTTTCGGTTCTCGGGGACGAAGGCCGTGGCCGGCCCGGCTGGCTCCTGGAACGTGTCGTTATTCACGTCCGGAGCCATCTTGAGATCGGTGCTCATCGAATGCCAGGAGTTCTTGGCCGCGCCTTTCGGGGTCTCACGCTGGGCGACCAGAGGAGCTTTGATTCCGAGCATTTCGGGAGGCGGCATCATGACCTTGCTCGAATCGTCGGGATCGGGCGACTGGGCCCGAGCAATCGAAGGGGGACGAGAGCCCCTTGGATTCGGACGATTGGAAGCCAAAAGCGCTCCACCTGGCTGCTTGGCGGGCAAGTAGAGGGTCGTCAAATCGTTTCGGCCGAGGATATTGTAGATCGAACGGGGCGTGGCATAGAAACCACGTTTACCCTGGGGCTCGGCAAAGTCGCAAACCCCCGCGAGATACCCCTGCTCGGTATAGAGCCCTCCTCCTGAACGTCCCTGCTTCGGAGCATAATTGCACTCGGTCGCTTCATAAACCGAGTTCTTGAAAAGCGACACCCCTGATTGAATGATCGTGGTGCTCCAAGCCGTGGCGTCGTTTCCCTCGGAGCAGCCGACGGTAAACATTTTCATCCGAGGTTTCGCGGCCCACGATGGTGGAACGACCCTCGAAGCCGGCAGCCGGCGCCCCGGCCGGATCCGGATGAGGCCGACATCACGATCAAAGTCGTAGTCCATCGTCTCGGCCTTGACGGTCTCGACGAAATGGACCCGCGGCTCCTCTTTGCTGTGAAGGACGCCGTCGAACAGGTCGACTGTCACCGGAAGCCGGAAGTTCGCCGGAGTCGTCGGCGCTCGCCCCTCAACCTTAAAAATGTGAGCACAAGTCAGAATAATCGACTCTTCAGCGGTACTGTGAATGATCGTGCCCGAGCCGAAGCCGATCGTGCCATTCCCCCCTTGGACCTTGATCCGGACGACGGTCTTCCAGGGTTCAGGGTTATCGGAAAAAGCCTGACTCCGCTCGTCCGGATCGACCGCGGGAGCGCGATCCTGCGAGTCGTCGCGGACTTGTTCGACCTGCCGGCCCACGCCATCGTCGCTGGGAGGAGCCGCCTGGACCTGGGCCTTCGCCTTGAGGTAAAGCGCGGCCAGCTTTCCGGCCGATTGCGCCCCCTTCGACCGGGCCAGTTCTTGCCCATCGCCATCGATCACGATGAACGTGGGAACGGCGTCAACCCGATACTTCGCGGCGAAATCGGGAGACTTATCGATATCGATTTCTTTGACTGGGTAGCCGTTATCGATCAATTGCTTGATGGCCGGCCGCATTTGCTGGCAGGGCCCGCACCAGGAGGCCTGGAAGTCGAGCAGGATCGGCGAGCGAGTCTCGTCGAGATTCGGCGTGGTGATGAGGGCGATCAGCAAGGCAGCGATATTCATGCCGCACGGACTCCTTTCCGCCAAGACGGCCAAACGCCGGGCACGGGGGGGTGGGCCGGGTGAGACCGTTCAAGGTCGGTGTCTCGCGTCACGGAGCGAGGAGGGACACTCACCGATGTCGGAATCGTTCGATGCGAGTGGGAGGTGCAATCCGTCAGCGCGACCCGGCCCAAGCGTTGGCTTGAAGCAACGAGACGGCGACGCATCGCGTCCGCCAAGGCGGACCGACCAACCCATAGAAGATGATGCTGTATGCGTGGGTGAGAGACGTGCCAGGGACGAACCCCGACCCTTCCTTGGGTGGTCCTCGCGTCGAGGACCCCACGGAACGCCATCATGGCGGACCGCGTCCCGACAGACAAAACCGGCGTATATCGCGGTTCGTCCACCGGTGCCGTAGTAATCGCGACATCCCTGCGCTTTGTCAGACCACGGCCTCCGGCCAGGTCTGTTCCGAGAACGGAGGGGATCGCGTTCACCGCGGTTGGCCCCTTTTACTAGGAGTGGGCATGAAGTACCAGATCAGTTATCGATCTTTTTTCCCGCCGACTTTAGTATTCCCCCTGATTCTTTCCGAGGAGCAAAACCAGTCCTCCAATTGAGGACCTGGATTGCGCGATCGTATCGGCTGCAAGGAACCGAGGGACCAGGAACAGGGTGGAAGCAGGGTGTGCGTCCGGTGAACCCCTGCGTGAAGCCCATCCAACGATCAATAACGCCACTGGCGATCGCGCCGAAAAAGGGGAGAAAACGGGTTCGGTGAAGCTTTACGCCGGAGGAGAGGTACGCGGCGGGCGCGCGGTGGTGGGAAGGGCGGTGGTTGCCGAGCGGCGGATTCAATCGGCCGCTCGACATCGCGTCGCGTCGCGGAGAAAGCACGCAAGCAGACGGGGGGCCGCTCAGCGGAGCCGCTGGAAGGTCTGAAGCTCGCCGAAGATGTCTGAAGCGACCATCGTCGAGTCGCCGATCGACTGGATCCTGGCCACATAGGAGTTGCGTGCAAGAAGGAGGTCGGTGGATCGATTGATCGTGATGTTCAGGAGGTTCCCGGTAAAATTCCAGGATCCCCAACTGGTCACCGTAAGCGGCTCGAAGAGGCGTTTGCGGGTTCGGACGCGGGTGAAGACGAAACTGCCATCGGCCCGGATTACCGTGGTGACGGTGCCTTTGCCATCGGTATAGCGCCAGGAGCCCACGAGGAGTTTCCGCACCTTCTCTCTCTGCTCGGCCGCCTCATCCGTGGGGGAAGGGGGCGGAGTTGCCGCCGCCGTGACTTGTTCGATCGGCGGAGCCATTTTCAAGCGATAGAGCACACGGTATGAACCGCTCGGAGCGTCGAACTGGTCAGGGGTCGGCAGGCCTTCACGCTTGTTCAGGCAGATGGTCAGAAGGTCGCCGTCGAATCGATAGATTCCGTGGAGTAAGTCGTCGAACTTGTTGGTCACGTCGATCGTGTGCGGTGTGCGCGACGGATCGAGCCGCATGGTGTAGGACTGCTTGGCTTGCGTCCTCGGGTTCGTGAGATAGAGCCCCTGCCAGCCGATGTGTAGTCGGTTGTTCTCGGCGATCTTCTGGCGGATCAGGTCGGCATTGTAATCGTCGCCGTTGTTGCGGATCGAGAGAATCGACCAGTCGCCGGAAAGGAGCTCGTGCTGGCGTCGGATCTCCGCATCGGTGGCGCGTGGGGGGGCGGTCGGCGTCGCGCTGGCGATTTTTGCGGTGGGCTGGAGGGCGACCGGGCTGGCCTTGGGCTTCAACTCCAGCCGAATCAGGCCCGAGTTTGCGGGGGCGTCGAAAGCATCGGCCCGTTTGGTGTCGTCATCAAACGGAACGCAAACAATCAAGGTGTCGTTGTCGAACCTGTAGACGCCCCGAAGGACCCGGTCGTCATTGGTGATGAACTCGATCCTATGGGGCGACTGGCTGATGTCGAGCCGAAAGATCCAGGACTTTTTCTCGCCGGTTTCGGGACTCACGATCTGAATCGTTTGCGAGAAGATCTCCACCTCGCCGTTCGCGGCCAACTTTTGCCGGATCAACTCGGCCCCAATGCGTTCGCCGTCGTCCACGGCCGAAACGACGGTCCAGGTTCCGGCGAGGAGTTGATGGGCCTCCTCGACCGCGGTTCGACTGGGCGTTCTGCCTCCGTCGTCAAGGGTTGGTAGGCTGATCAGCAGTGACAGGAGGATGACCGGCATGGGTGGGAGATCCTTCTCGTGGAACGTCTTGATTCAGAGTGACTAGTCGATGCGCGGGTCACTTTCTCCGGATCAGACTGGCCTGGCAAGATCAGAATTTTCGGGCGGCTTGAGGACCAAGCCGGCAAAACAAGATCCCGGTAGTAAGACACCCGACGAGGTTGAATCGAATGGCGGGCGGGACGCCCGCGGTCCCAGGTTCAGAAAATGCAGGTGGGGCATCCGCCGACCCAGGGGAACGCGACCGAGGGGAAAACGGAGAGGCGTTAGTCCGGTTGGGCCGGGTTCGCTGGGGGCTCGTCGAGGCTGGGTGCGCCCTCGTCGGTCAAGTCGGACAGGGGGAAAAACTCACCGCGACCACGGAGCAGGCCCACTGGCCCGTCAAATCGCCAGGCGTCTCGCTCGCGGACGAATTGATAGACAGGTCCAACGCGGTTGGTCGGACAAACCCAGATGTTCGGACCTTGCCGCCAGGCCTGGAAATTCTTGTGGATATTGCGGGGGAGCCCCACGATCCCCCCTTCGTCCGCGGGCCTCAACGGGTGAATCCGTAAGTAACGCGCGGAGCAAAGCCGTGTCGCGGCCTCAATGTCTTGGCGATTGGCCGCGGTGAAAAGCGCGGTGTACGCGGCCACGGCCTCGCGCGTGGGCCGGGTCTGGATCGCCATCAAGACCACGGCTCCGCCGATCATGAGCGTGATGGCCAACCCGAGCGCGACGACCTTCCAGCGGGCCGTAACAGTTTCGATCATCCCGTGACTCGCTGTTTCAGGTCCTCGCGAAGCCGGTCGATCACCGAGTCGGTCTTGGCTTCGGCCAGAATCTGGTGGATGACCGTCTTGATCCCGCGGGGGCCCCACTGGCACCCTTGCTTGAGGTAATGCTTCGCGCCATGACCAAGAACATAAGAGGTCGTCGAGGCGGTGGCTCCTTGGGCCAGCCCGATGGCTCCATAGCCGAGCGCGGTGAGGGGAATCGCCAGACCACCACTCAGGATCGACAGCCCGGCCAGTGAGGATTTGACGCCCCCCGCCACCAGCCTCGTCACAATTTCGACGGCCCCCAAAGCGCCGAGGGCGAGCATCATGTCCTTGACCAGACTGGACGCGGTCTTCTTGGTCAACGGGATCCCATACACCTTGCTCAAGGCGACGATCATTCCCACGTCGACGGCCAGGCCCCCCGCCATGTCGGCGATTGGGATCGGATTGAGGGCGACCGCCGCTCCCTTGGCCAGCGCGAAGTTCCAGATCAAGCGGTTCGCCGCGTCATCCCGGATCCGCAGCTTGTGCGCCACGATCTCTTCATGGAGATCGCCCGCGAGGAGCAACGTATTGAGCGCGACGAGCGCCTTGCCTTCGCGTTCCAGGACGTCGAGGATTCGGAGCTTGAGCGGTTCGATCACGGGGGCGGGACGCTCCCACTGGATAGTGGTCGTACCGTCGGGGAGTTGAAGCTTCACCTTGTACGGGTCGGGCCGGGCCGCGGTCATGACGACGTCTTCGGGGCGGATCAGGTTACGGATCCGCTCATCCTTGATCTTCTCGTAGATCTGGTCGCGGTCGGTCTCGGGGTAGCGGTCGATCTGGTTGAACACCAGGATGATCGGCTTCTGGACCTGGCGGAGCTGGGAGAGGGCTTCGATCTCACAGCGCTGCATGTCGCTGGAGACGATGAAGAGGATCAGGTCGGCGTGCCGCGCGACCTCGCGTGCCAGCGATTCGCGGACCTCCCCCCCCACCTCGTCGATGCCCGGCGTATCCACCAAGACGAGCCGAGCACCTTCGAGTCCGGGGTGTTGGGACGTGGCCGAATGCTCCCAACGCTGCGACGTCCGCGACACGGTCGTCCCGTGCGTGGTGCCGACTTTGAACACCTCATGCCCCAGCAGGGCGTTGAGGACCGACGACTTGCCGCGGCTGACCATGCCGAACGCCGCGATTTCGACCGTGTTCTCATCGAGCTTCTGGCCAAGTTCGCGAAGCTGACGCAACTCGTCGCCGAGCGCATGCTCTTCGGCGGGGGTGAGGTTCATCCCCTTCAGAGTTTCCTCAAGGCTCTCGCGTGCTTTCTCGACGATCTCGTCTCGCCGGTTGACGTCAAGCTCTTCGAGCATCGAGGCGAGCTCCGGGTCGTCTGGAGAGAACGAAGCGTCGTCGCCGGTTGGTGGGTCGAGGGTCGACATCGCTCAGTTCCCCCTTCTTCGGAACGCAGAACGAACGACATCCTCGCACCACTGGGCCGTCTCGAACAGGTCGCATTCCCGAAGCAACCGCGGCTCGACGAGTTGCAACGCCAGCGGCATGCCATCGGGTGAGAGATCGATCGGAAACGAGAGCGCGGGCGCCCCGGTAAAGCTCCAGGGCGAATTGAACGCCGGGCTGCCGGTTGTCGAAGGATCGGGGGCGGCGCCAAGCGTCGCCGGTGTCACCAGCGCATCGAACCCATCGGCGCGAGTAAAGAGGTTCGCACGCAGCTCCTCTTGGTGCCGCCTCGCTTCGATGTAGGCGGTCGCCGTGATCGCGTTCCCCTCTTCGATCAAGGCACGGATCATCGGTTTGTAGTCGGCAGGATTGCCCGCCAGCCGACCGGCATGCTCCGCGGCCGCTTCGGCCGCCATGATCAGGCGATGGTTGCGGGTCACTTCGTCGAAATCGAAAAGGTCCGCGACATCCGTGACCTCAGCCCCGGCCGCCTTGAGGGCATCGACGGCTCGATCGAAGGCCGCGCGCATGACGGCGTCAGCGCGATTCTCGAACGGTCCGCGCAGCCGGCCGAGTCGCGGTGGCCGGGTGAGCGGGGCGAACGTCTTGGCGAGCAGGTTTTCCACCTCATCGCAGCCCGACAACGGCGGAGTCACCGCCTCTTCCAGGCGGAAAAATTCCATGAAGATCAGACCGAGGTCACGCACGCTTCGCGCGATCGGTCCCGGGTGGTCGAGGTGAGGGGCGAAGGGGACAATCCCGTCCATCGGCCCGGTGAAAGTGGGCTTGAGTCCGGCGACCCCGCAGAACGAGGAGGGGCGGATAATCGAGCCCCCCGTCTGGGTGCCGAGCGCACCAAGGCACATGCCGGCGGCGACCGCGGCCGCCGAGCCGCTCGACGAGCCTCCCGGCGTCCGTTCGAGGTTCCATGGGTTCCGCGTGACGGGCGGATCAATCCAGGCGAACTGGGTCGTCACCGTCTTGCCGAGGATCACCGCTCCCGCCGTCCGAAGACTGGCGACGATTCCCGCGTCGTTCCCGGCGACCCTCCCCGACCACGGGCGGAAACCGGCCGCCGTAGGCATCCCGGCCACATCGATAATGTCCTTGACGCCGATCGGAATCCCGTGGAGCGCACCTCGACAGCGCCCGGACCGCAGTTCCTCGTCCAGGAGACGAGCCTGCTCGAGCGCTCCGTTGCGATCCACGGTCACCCACGCCTTGATCCGTGGTTCCCATTCCGCGATCCGATCCAGGCATTGTTCGAGCACCTCGACGCACGACCGCCGCCCCGAGCGCAACGCTCGGCCGACACCATCGATCGTCTCATGCTCGTTGGGGAATAATCCCATGGTTGCGGCGCTCGCCTTTCCGCGCTGAGGCTCAAACTTGCTCGAGGAGGATCAAGATGCAGGGGTCGCTCCCCTCACTCTGAGGGAACGGAGTCTCGCGAAGCGGACGCCACCCTGCATTGAGCAAGCTCGGCAATCCCGGAAGCCGCTCGGCCTCGCCCTCGCGAATGGCCCAGCATTTTCCATAAAAATCGATGATCACATACAGAAATTCTTTCATCAACGTTTCCCTGTCTCGCCGTGTCAGACCCCGGCCCGCCTCGGTTACGAGTCCTTGCCCGCAGATTGCTTCGCCCCTTTCGTCGCTCGATTCACGACCCGGTCGAGAGCCTGCTTGGCGAACTCCTGGAGAAACTCCGTACGGCTGTTGAGGTCAAACTGGCGGATCAGGGCAGCCTGCATCCCGCCATCCCCCCACGACTGTCCCTTGGCAAAGTATTCGGCGAAGGCGTGCCCCGAAACATGGGACAAATAGGCCATCGAGACCGCCTGCACGGCGCCTCCGGCCGCATAACCGACCAGTGATGACTTGAACAGGCCCGCGATCAACGATGTCGAGGCCTCGACGAGACCGAGCTTCAGGACCATCTGGACCATCTGCGAGCCGATCATCTTGACGTGCGAGCTCGAGATCTCGACGCCGTAAACGGTCGCCAACTCGGAGATCATCTGGAACTGGACCGCGCCGGCGGCCATCAGGTCGAGCGCGGGGATGGGGTTGGCGAAGACGGCCCCCGCCGTGACCCACTGGAACTTGTCGATCACGGCCTGGGCGCTCTGATCGCGCTCGCGACCGACCTGCACCTTGGCCTTCTGGCTGAGCAGGTGCGCCCTCAAGAGCAGGTTGCCCGCGCGAAGCGCATCGCCCTCGCGGCCGAGGACCACGGCGATGCGATCCTGAAGCGGGCCGATCTCCGGTTCCTCGACCTCGAGGACCGTCTGCACCGTACCGTCGCTGTTCTTGATCCGTACGGGAGTCGGACGGGGTGACGCCGAGATCGCCACCACGTCCTCGGCGGCGACGATCCCGGCCAACCGCTCGCGAAGCTTGTCGAGGATCGCGTCGCGGTCGGCCTCCACGAGTCGGTCCTGCTTGTTCAGCGCCACGATCGAGCGTTTGCCCTGACGGGCGAGCGCGGACATCGGCTCATATTCGGAACGGACCAGGTCGTGATCGACGACGAACAGGAGCAGGTCGGCCCGCGCGGCGAGGTCTCGCGCTTCGGCCTCGCGCACCGCCCCCCCCGCTCCAATTTCGGAGAGGCCCGGAGTATCGGTGAGCGAAACGGTCCCGTCGACCCCGTCGATGGTATGGGTGAAGACTTCGCCCCGCCGGGTTGTCCCCATGATGGGCTCGGTCTTGCCGACGTGTTGCCCGAGGAGGGCGTTGATCAACGACGTCTTGCCGGCCGACCCCGTGCCGAACACGACCAGATGGAAAGTCCGGCGCTGGCGATCGGAGCGGAGTTCGGAGAGCTCGCTCTGAAGCCGTGCCTTGGCCAAATCATCGCGGACGTGATTGATGACCCCTTCCGCCCGCTCGGCCTGAATTTCGGCCGCGCGGACAATGTCTTCCGGCGCCTTCGCCGGGGGCGCCTCGGAGCGTCCCAATTTCCAGAACAGGCGGGCCGCGGACAGGCCGGCGAGCACCGCCAGGAAACCGGCGATTCCGAGGAAGACGAGGGCGAGCCAGGACGAATGCTTCGCCAGTCGATCGTGCATTTCACCGACGGACGTGAACAGCCAGGCCGCCGCGCCCAGCGCGATCGCCGCCAACACGAGAGGAGCGAGCCATCGGGCCGTTCGCATGCGGTACGGATCCTTTGGGAGTTGCCAGCGAACCGAGGGTGGACCGGGCATCGATAGCGTTATTCGTCCTCGACCCCTCGTTAATTGTAAAATTTCGCGGGTGGCTTTGCATGGCTTTCACCGCGCAAGTCGGGACTTGAGGGGGAAAACCGATCCTCCGAGACCGCAAACCAACGAGCAAACCGCGAGACGTTCCCGGTCGGGAACGTCTCGCGGAGGGTGGAAATCCGATCAAATCAACCGACGAGAACCGGTCCGATCCACTCAACGACGGGTCTTGGCCATGCCGCCGAAGAGGCCGCCCAGCAAGCTAACGCGACGGGGGGCCTGCCGCGGCGCGGGCTGCGAGAAATTCGAGGCGCCCGGTCCGATGGCCGGATTGGGCGCGGTCAGCGAGCCCTGGACGCGATTCGCGGGGGCGGAGTCCGCGGGATCGGGAAGCGCGAGGAGCGGGGATTCGACCGGCCCCGACCCGGCGGCCGGATCGGCGGATTCGGTCACCGGTGGGAGATCGGGCATCGGCGGATTCGACGACCGCTCCGCCGGGCCAGTGGCGGGAGGAGCCAGCAAGTCCAGCGGATTGGTGTTCGGCCCCGCCGGGGGTGCCTGGCGCGGAGCCGGTCCGGAATCCGGCTTGTCGCGATCGATCTGGAACGGCCGACGCACCCCACCTTGAGGGAGCGGGGGCAGATTGGTGTCGTCGGGACCGGCCGGCCCCTCAGGCTCTTCCCCTCCCATCGGTTCGCGATCTCGGCCCGGTCCCCCGAAATCATCCGGCGTCAACGGCATGGCCGGGTCGCGCGGTCGCTTCTGGAAACTGGCCGCCGCGTCCGGCGCCTCGGGTGACGGGCAACCCCAGCCGGCCGGAAACTTCCGCCAGCAGGTCGGGTGGTACCCAAAATACTCGTGGCGGTACAGGCCGTAGACCGGATTCTCTTGGTTACAGGGAACCCGCTGGCGTTTGATCGGCGCGAGCGGGAACAAGCCCCCCTGCTGCGCCTCCGCGAGCATCGGTGCACCCATGATCAACAAGAACGCCCACGCCGCTGGCGACCGTAGTCGCCTCCATGATTTTGTCAGCATCCTCGCCTCGCGGGTTGCGGTTGGAGCTTGGAACGCCACGAATCCATTTCGTTAAGCACTCCTCACTGCGGGACAGTGTTGTCTTCGATCGGATCGTGTTTACGAATCGCTGAAGAGAAAATAGAGAGTTTGCATAAACTCCGCATTTGACGCAGTTGACGAAAAATAGGTTTATAAGGATTTCGCAACCGTTCGCCCGACCGACAGCGCTCCTTAGCAGACCAGTCGCAACGGCCGGGTCGGTCGTCAATCCGGCGCGTCCCTGACCTCCGGAATTGGCAAAGGATCAACGAGCAAGCCTGAGCTGGCCGATGGGATAGTCAGTGGGAACCGCGGGCGGAGCATCGCGGCAGGATTGGGAATCAGCTCGCCGAGGAGGTGGATCATGGGGCGTTTCGGGCAAAGTTTGGCCCTGGTACTGGCACTGGGTTGCGGCGTGGCGCCTCGGCTGGCGCACGCCCAGGCGGCCGCTGCCGGGGTCGGGGGGGGCGGGGCCTCGCCTTATGCGGGGATGTATGCCAACCCCTACGCGAATCCTTATACCAATCCGTTCTTGAACCCGTACATGACTCAGCAACCGATCCAGGGCAACGCCGCGCTCTACTTATTCGCGGCCCAGCAACAGACCGGCGGCATTGGCGCCGGCAGATTGAGCGGAGTGCGGCCCGATCCCCGCGCCGCGAAGCCGGTGACTCCCCAACCGGTGGACGACCGACGGGCCACCGACCGACCGGGGGCGGGCGCGTCCCAGTTCTTCAATCGGAGCTACCAGCCTGAGACGGGGGCGGGTCGCTACTTCAACCGTGCGTCCCGATATAACCGATCGAAGGGTCGCTAACGGAGAAGAATGAATTTCCGCCTGAAGGTTGGAGTCTTCGTTGCCGATCTTATGTCATGTCAAGGCCGATGATGCAGGAACGCAGTCGGCGACTCTCGAATCGATGTCGGGATGACAACGGACCCTGGCCCGCGAATGCTGGGCTGCGATGGCAGGGTCGCGGCCGGCATGTTGTCGGTCGTCTTCAAAAGCGGGTCCTGGGGCGATGGGAAGGGAGTCTCGTATGGGTCTCAATGGGTTCGGACACCGACGGATCGGCTGGTTGATGACCTTAGCCGCCCTAGTGTCATGCGGCTGTCAGACGGTCAGGACGCCGGAAGAAAAAATTGCAAGCAGCAATATTCCGGTGGAATTCACCAAGGTCTCCATGCCGGAGTACGTCGTGGAACCCCCCGACCTCCTCTTGGTCGAGGTCCTGGAGGCCCTTCCGGGACGGCCGATCTCCGGCGAACGTCTGGTCAAGCCGGACGGCAAAATCTCCCTCGGCTTCTACGGCGAGGTCTACGTGGCCGGCCTGACGACGGTGGAGATCAAGGAAAAGATCGTCCTCCACCTGCGCCAGTACGTTTCCGACGACTACCTCGGTCTTTGGAGACTCGACCCAGGCGATCCCGAGGATCCGGACGACGACAAGCAGGTGCCCGTCGATCCCAAGGATTCGGATCGCGTCTTCGTCGATATCACCGCCTACAACAGCAAAGTCTATTACGTCCAGGGCGACGTCGCCGCGCCCGGTCGAATGCCGATCACGGGCAATGAGACGGTGC
Source organism: Singulisphaera sp. GP187 (assembly GCF_900129635.1). GTDB lineage: Bacteria > Planctomycetota > Planctomycetia > Isosphaerales > Isosphaeraceae > Singulisphaera. The sequence goes on from NZ_FSRB01000001.1 coordinate 2,892,710, forward strand.
TCGATGCGATCAACTATGCGGGCGGCCTGATCGCGACCGCCGCTCCCCAGAATATCCGGCTCGTCCGGCCGGCTCCTCCGGGAGCGTGCTGTCAGCAGGTCCTGCCGGTGAACCTCGCCGCCATCGTCAGCGCGGGGGACCCGACGACCAACTACCAGTTGATGCCGGGCGACCGCCTCATGGTCTATCGCGACCCGATCGTCCGTGCCACGATCTTCATCGACCGGATCGCCGCACCGTTCCAGACCGTGGTGAACTCGGTCCTCCAGTACAGCTTCGCCGCACGATCGGTCAAGACGATCAACTCGTCGATCACGGGTGTTGCCACCGGGGGAGTCACCTCAGGCGCTCCCCCCGCCGCTCAGCCTGGTGCTCGCTGATTGAACGCCGACTCCGCGCATCGCCCCGAACATCGATCTTCCGAGAGCCGGAGTCCTTCCCAAACGGGAGGGGCTCCGGCTCTTGGCGGTTCCTTGCGGATCGTCGCCGCGACTCGTAAACTTGCTCTGCTCGTGAGCGAACAGCCAGCCGTAACGCGCCCTCCGAGAGACCCCGCCCGATGCCTCCGAATTGCGTTCGACGCTGCCTCCTCCTTCTCTTGGTCTGCCTGAGCCTAGGGTCGACGGCTCGCGCTCGGGCGGCCAACCAAGAGGATGAGCTCGAGACGGAACGTCCCGGCCTGTTGGCCTCGTTCTCGCCCGCGAACGCGCCTCAGCCCGTGGTCAGGCAAATCGTGGGCGACCTCAACGCGCATTGGGGCTCCGCGTCCCCCGACGCTCGAATCCCGGCGACGGAGTTCGACGGCCGCTGGGAAGGTTTGATCCTGATTCAAAGCCCCGGGGTTCATCGATTCCAGGCGCGAAGCGACGGGGCGATCGAGCTCAAGGTCGCCGGACGGGTGGCCCTGAAGGGCGCGGGCGAAACCCAGAAAGCCGAGCCGATCGACCTCCCGGCCGGCTTCTCGCCGATCACCCTGGAGTATCGCCACCGCCAGGGGGAGGCATACGTCGCGCTCGATTGGGAAGGCCCGGGCTTCGGCCGTGAGCCGGTCCCCGCGCGGCTCTTCTACCACGACTCCAGCAAACGGCTGGAACCGGATCGGTTCGAGGAAGGGCGACGACTCGCCGATCGGATCGGCTGCGCCAATTGCCACCGGATTCTCGACCTCCCGTTCCACCCGAACCTAGGACCGCCGCTCACCGACGCGGGCCGAGCGATCGACGCAGCCTGGCTCGACGCCTGGCTCCGCAATCCGAACGCGGTTCGCCCCGGCAGCCGGATGCCGTCGTTTGGTCATGGATTCTCCGCGGCCGAGTCCGCGGATCTCCGCGCTTACCTGGTGAGCATTGCTCCAAAATCGTTCGCGGTTACCCCGGAAGCCAGGATGGCACTCAATGTCGCCACCCAGGCTCGAGGCCGCCTGCTCTTTCGGTCGCTTGGCTGCCTCGGCTGCCATACCAAGGGAGAGGCTCCTTCGCGCGCGCCGGCCGCGCCCGACCTGTCCGACCTCCCCCGCAAGCGGTCGGTGAAGTGGCTGACCGCATTCCTCGGCCCCGCCCGGGCCAACAAAACGGTCGTGAAGCATCGCCATGAGCTCCGGCTGACCGTCGACGAGGCGGCTCATCTGGCGGCCTACCTCGGGACCGCCGATCAAGCCCCCCTGCCCCGTCCCGCTCCCAGCCTGGATGGCGACGCCGCGCGCGGCCTGCGGATCGTCGAAACAGCCCGCTGTGTGGCTTGCCACACGATCCCAGGGTTGAAGCCGAACCGAGCCGACCTCAAGCTCACCGCCGATTCAAAACCGGACGCCGGCTGCCTCGCGGTCGAACCGAGCGGCCCGCTCATCCCTCACTTCTCGCTGTCCGAGGACCAGAGACGGGCGCTCCGCGAATTCCTCGCCAACCTGCCGACTACCCCCGCGCCGACCAGTCGACAGACCCTCACCGACGATTCGATCCGGAGACTCAATTGCCTGGGCTGCCACGCGCGAGACGGGCGAGGCGGCGAGGAACTCGGCGGGCGGATCGCCTCCTTACTGGCGGAAGACCCCGACCTCGGCGGCCTCAAGGGGACGCTCACTCCCCCCAACCTGACGGCCGTCGGCGACAAACTCCGCCCCGATTATCTCGGGAAATCGGTCCGATCGACCGCGCCCAACGCCCGACCTTGGCTCTCGGTCCGGATGCCGACGTTCGCGTTCGAACCCGGTGAGGCCGACGCGATCGTCGCCTTTCTCCAGGTTCACGACCGGATGCGAACGGAACCTGATCCCCCGAACCAGGTCGCTCGGCTCGACGCTCCCGCAACCGAGGCTGCCACCCAACTGATCGGTCAGCGCGGATTCGGCTGCATCTCCTGCCACGTGTTGGCCGGCCGGATCCCGCCCGGTGGTGAACCCGAAACCCTGGGCCCGGACCTCGCCCTTGCCCATCGCCGCATGGCCGATCGCTACTTCCATCGCTGGATCGCCAACCCGCAACGGATCATCGCTGGGACCCCGATGCCCCAGTTTGCCAAGCCGATCGAGACGCTCCCCGGCACGCTCGACGACCAGCTCAACCAGATCTGGCGGCTGCTCGCCAGCGGCTCGCTCGCCGATGTCGCCTCGGCCGGCGCCCGTGAGGTCCTCAAACGCGAGGGCGACCGCGCCTTGGTCGTGCGCGACATGGTGCTCCTGCCCGAGGCCCCGGAAACCCAGTACATCCCCCGCGCCCTGGCGATCGGCCTCAAGAACGACCACTCGCTCCTCTTCGATGCCGACCGCCTGACCTGGCTCTCCTGGTGGCGGGGTGGGTTTCTCTCCCGGACCAAGTCGGGCCGGCTCTGGGAATGGCATCCCGAGGGCGAATCGCTCTGGGTGGCTCCGAACCGGCAACCACCGATCGTCTTCGTCGGGTCCGACCGCCTTGCCGTCTTCCCCACCGAGATCCGCGAGCGGTTCGGCAGCCTCCAAGAGGTGAACTTCGAAGCCGCGAACGTCGCGTTCACCTACACCCTCCACGGGCCGAACGACGCGAAAGTCCTGGTTCGCGAACAGATCGAGCCCGTGACCGGCGGGTGGGATCGACAAGTCACCGTGTCCGGGGTTCCCGATGGATACACCCCAGCGCTGCTCGAACATCCGCCGAACGGGGAGACATCCTGGACCATCGGCAAGGCGCGAGCCACCCTCCGGGCCCCGGATCCGCAACGGTTATCCGACCCCAAGATCAGCGGCGATCCCGCGGCCCGCTGGCTCTTGATGCAGCCCGTGCCCGCCGACCAGCGGCAATTCAGGGAACGCCTTCGGTTCACCGTCGCGCCTTCATCCTGACCCCATAAACGACCCGATAACAGACATCAGGGGTAACGACGACTCAGTCGGTTCACCCCCTCTCTTGCCGAACCAAACCGCCCCGATCGATCAATCCAACCTCCGCGAAAATTTTTGAACTCCCCAGCTCGAACGCCAAGTTTAATTTTGGTAGAATCTTTGATTGCGAGCCCGCCTTCGCTGCCTGCCCGAGGGTCATTCATGCGACGACGTTCAACCCCGCTCCTTGCGCGCCCGAATCGCCCCGCCGCTTTGATCATGCTCGGCCTGATTTCCTTGGTCTCAACCTCGGTGGGGGCTGAGACGAAGAAACCGCCAGAGTCGTCGGAGGCCTCGTTCTCGGGCCAGATCACCCCCTTGCTTGCCAAGTACTGCATCAACTGCCACGGCGACAAGAAGCCCAAGGGGGGTGTGAACCTCGCGAAGTTGACCGATGAGGCGTCGCTCGTTGCAAACCAGAAGGTCTGGCAACTCGTCATCGAGAACATCGAGTCCGGTGACATGCCACCGGAGGGGAAGCCGCGGCCGTCCAAGGCGGAGGTTGAGCTCCTGACCGGCTGGATCGACGCGCGGCTGGAGAAGCTGGACTGTGGCAAAGAGAGTGATCCAGGGCGGGTGACGCTCCGTCGCCTCAATCGGTCCGAATATAACAATACGATTCGCGACCTGTTCGGCCGCGACTTCCGCGCCGCCGAGGATTTCCCTTCCGACGACGTCGGTTATGGGTTCGACAATATCGGTGATGTGCTGACTCTGCCACCGATCTTGATGGAACAGTATTTGGCGGCGGCCGAGTCCATCGTCGAGCAGGCGATCGTCGCCGATTCGGACTCCAGCGCGTTGATGAAAACGTGGGAGGCTGAGGAGCTCGAGCCTGACGCGGGAGGAAGTCGGTACGACGACTGGGCCCGGATGCTCGCCTCGACCGGCGAGATCGCCGTCACGTTCCCCTGCCCGAGGGGCGGTGAGTACCTGTTCCGGGTTCGCGCGTTCGGCCAGCAGGCGGGGCCTGAGCCGGCTCGAATGGCCTTTCAGGTCGACGGCAAGGTGATCAAGACGGTCGAGGTGACCGCCGAGGTGGGGAACCCCGAGGTCTACGAGGTCAAGCTCCCCTTGAGCGAGGGCGCGAGGCGCCTTTCGGTCGCCTTCATCAACGACTTCTATGAACCCAAGGCCGAGGACCCGAAGCGCCGCGACCGCAACTTGGTCGTCGACTTTCTCGAGATCCAGGGGACGGCCGGCGCGGCGAACGCTCCCTTGCCGGCGTCGCATCAGAAAATCATCTTCCAAACACCGACGAAAGCGACGAGAGACGACTGCGTTCGGGCGATCCTCGAACGATTCGCCAGCCGGGCCTACCGACGCCCGATCACGCCCGGCGAACTCGCTCGGCTGGTCAAGTTCGTCGACCTGGCCGAACAGAGCGGCGATTCGTTCGAACGTGGAATCCAGCTCGCGCTCGAGGCGGTCCTCGTTTCTCCCCAGTTCCTCTTCCGGGTCGAGATCGATCCTCGTCTCGAAAAAAGCGATAAGACCCAATTCACACGCACGCATCCGATCAACGAGTTCGAGCTGGCGTCACGTCTCTCTTATTTTCTCTACAGTAGCATTCCCGACGACGAGCTTTGGCAACTCGCAACCGAAGGCAAGCTGCGCGAAGGGGATCACCTCGAGAAGCAGGTCCGCCGGATGCTCCTCGACCCCAAGGCCAAGGCGCTGGTTGAAAACTTCGCGGATCAGTGGCTCCAGATCCGCAACCTCAAGACGGTGAACCCCGACCCCAAGCAATTCCCCAAGTTTGACGAACCGCTTCGCGCCGCCATGCTGAAGGAAACGGAGTTGTTCTTTGAAGCGGTGATGCGCGAGGATCGGAGCGTGCTCGACTTTCTCGACGCCGATTACACCTTCCTCAACGAACGGCTCGCGGCCCACTACGGCATCAACGGGGTCAAGGGGAATGAGTTCCGTCGGGTCTCCCTGAGCGAAGGCACCCAGCGCGGCGGCCTGCTCACGCAGGCGAGCATCTTGACGGTGACCTCGAACCCGACGCGAACCTCGCCCGTGAAACGAGGCAAGTGGATCCTCGAGCAAATCCTCGGGACCCCGCCTCCTCCCCCACCGCCGGACGTGCCCGAATTGAAGGAAGACCCGTCCACGGTCCTCACAGGCAGCCTGCGCCAGCGCATGGAGCAGCATCGTGCCAATCCAAGCTGCGCGTCCTGCCACGCCCGGATGGACCCGCTCGGGTTCGCCTTCGAGAACTTCGATGCCATCGGCGCCTGGCGCGACAAGGACGGAGCTTTCCCGGTCGACAGTTCGGGGTCGCTCCCCTCGGGACAATCGTTCCAAGGCCCGGAAGGACTCAAGGCGATCCTCAAAACGCGTGAGAAGAACTTCACGCGTTGCCTGGCGGAAAAAATGTTGACCTTCGCCATTGGCCGCGGGATTGAAGATCCTGACAAGTGCGCGATCGACAAGATTGTGGATACGACGGGCTCGGATCAATCCAAGTTCTCGAGACTGGTGCTCGAGATCGTCAAAAGCGATCCATTCCAGAAACGGAAAAATCGGGGAGCCGGACGATGAGAACCGCAAAACAGATCTCGCGTCGAACCGTGTTGCGCGGGCTTGGAACGGCGATCGCGCTCCCCTGGCTCGAGGCCATGAGCAGCCTCCCGGCGCTGGCCACGCCGGCGGGTGCCGCCGGCGCCGGCAAAGCGGCCCCATTGCGGATGGCCTTCTTCTACGTGCCCAACGGCGCCCACATGGCCGACTGGACTCCCAAAGAGGTCGGCACCGATTTCACGTTCCCTTATATTCTGGAACCCGTCGCCGCGTTCAAGGACGATCTCCTCGTTGTCAGCGGCCTCGCTCAGAAAAACGGATTTGCCCTGGGGGATGGCGGCGGCGACCATGCGCGGGCGCTTTCCACGTTCCTGACCGGTTGCCACCCGGTGAAGACGGACGGAGCAAACATCCGCGCCGGGGTCTCGGTCGACCAGATCGCCGCGATCAAGGTGGGCGGACAAACCCGCTTCCCCTCGCTCGAGCTCGGAATCGATCGCGGTGCCCAGTCGGGCAATTGCGACAGCGGCTACAGTTGCGCGTACTCGTCCAACATCTCCTGGCGCACCGAATCGACACCGATGGCCAAGGAGGTCAACCCCCGGCTCGTCTTCGACCGGCTCTTCACCAGCCAGAACGCCACCGGCTCCGCCGCCTCACGCGCTCGCCGCGCCTTCTACAAGAAGAGCATCCTCGACTACGTTTCCGAAGATGCCGCCACCCTCAAGGGCCGCCTCGGTATCTCCGACCAGCGCAAGGTCGAGGAGTACCTGACGGCCGTCCGAGAAATCGAGCGCCGCGTCGACACCGCTTCCAACCAGACCAGTGGCGACCTTCCCCAATTCGCCAGGCCCGCGGGTGTTCCACGCGACTTCCAGGAGCACGTCCGATTGATGTGCGACCTGATGGTCCTCGCGTTCCAGGGCGACGTGACCCGGATCAGCACCTTCATGTTTGCCAACGAAGGGAGCAACCGGAGCTATCCGTTCATCGACGTTCCCGAAGGCCACCACGACCTCTCGCACCACGGTGGCGACGCCAAGAAGCATGAGAAAATCAAAAAGATTAATCATCTTCACGTCAGCCAGTTCGCCTATGTCTTGGGTAAGCTCAAGGCGATCAAGGAGGGGGAAGGCACTCTGCTCGACAACTCGATGATCGTCTACGGCAGCGGAATCAGCGATGGGAACCGGCACAACCACGACGACCTGCCGATCCTCGTGGCCGGCAAGGGGGGCGGTTCGCTTCAGACCGGCCGCCACTTCAAGGTCGCGCACAACACGCCGCTGAATAACCTCTACCTCTCGCTGCTCGACCGGATGGGTGCGCCGGTGGATCAGTTCGGGGACAGTACCGGCCGGGTCGAAGGACTCTAAGCGAAGTCGATCCCCGATGTGAGGGTGGTTCGCCCGCGGTCCCAGCGAGCCACGGTGCTCGGCTTTTGCAGGGAAAGACAGGGGGTTTCAGCTCCCTGTCTTTCCGACCGTGTTATCCCTGAGCCACGGAGCGGGCAAGCCAGTCATCGAAATGCATCGCTCCAATCCGTGGGTTGGCGCCGGGGGTTAGGCTCTGGTCGTTCAACTCCGTACCAAAATAGCGAGCGTGGACGTCTGTGATCACGGTCCGTGCGTCGCGCTTTGCGCTCAAATAGCGACGGACGAGCTCGTCGAGGCGGATGGGGTCCGGCCCCGCCAGCTCGACCGTGCCGTTCCGCGGTTCCTGGACCGCGACGTCGGCAAGTGCGAGCGCGACGTCATCCGACACGATCGGCTGCACCAGGGCAGGTGACAGGCGAACGGTGCCGGCGTCGGTCGCCGATTGGGCGATGCCGCCCACGAACTCGAAGAACTGGGTCGAGCGGACGATCGTATAGGGGATCTTGGAGGCCTTGATCAGTGCTTCCTGGGCCATCTTCGCTCGGAAGTAACCGCTCGCCAAAAGACGTTCGGTTCCCACAACCGACAGCGCGATGTGATGCCCCACGCCAGCGGCCGCCTCCGCACCCAGGAGATTCCGCCCCGTCGTCCCGAAGAATTCCAGAACCGCCTTGTCTTCAAACGAAGGCGAATTCGCCACATCGACAACGACCTGTGCGTCTGCAAGCGCCTCGGCAAGCCCTTCCCCCGTGAGCGTGTTGACGCCCGACGAGGGCGACGCCGCCACGACCGCATGGCCACGCTGTCGAAGCTCGTTCACGAGTTTGCTGCCGATGAGCCCGCTGCCCCCGATCACCACGATCTTCATGCCAAATCTCCTCGTCTGTGTGAGTACCTTGTCCTGGACGGCCGACCTAATCGATTTCGGCCACCGACCACCGAACCAGCTTGTCCGGGTTGACGGTGATGTAAACGGCCTGAACGCTCTCCCCGAGGCTCAGAGATACAACATCGTTAACTTTCCCGTCATGGATGAACAACACACCAGGTCCACCGTTGACTTCCGTCAGATGCAATTCGCAGGTCCGAAGCCGCTTGCGGAATACCCCGGCCAGAAACCTGGCCGATCGGTCCCGTCCTTCGATCACTCTCCGCGCGGCCGAGGCCTTGCCGCCGCCGTCGGAGTGGACCGTCACGTTCTCGGTCATCATCGCCTCGATCGCCTTCAGGTCCCCGGACCGGCAAGCCGTGACGAATCGCTCGGCCAAGCCGTTCGCCTGAGTCGAAGTGGCCCGGAACCGCGATTCCCCCTCCAGGCCGAGACGCCGGCGGGCGCGGCTGACGAGTTGCCGGACGGTCGCCTCGGATTTTTCGAGCACCTCCCCGACCTCCGCGTACTCGTAGTCAAACACAGTGCGGAGCAGGAACGCCGCCCGCTCATCCGGGCTCAGCCTCTCGAGGAGAAGCAGGAACGCCTGCGTGAGGGACTCACCCAGGGCCGAATCCCGGCCCCGAGTCTCCACCGGTTCGGGCACCCAAGGGCCGATATATTCCACCCGCCGACGGGTTCGTAGCCGGTCGATGCACAACCGGGTGGTGGTCCGGACGAGGAAGCCTTCAGGTGAGGTGACCGCCCCCGCCGTCTGAAGCCGCAGAAACGCGTCCTGGACGGCGTCCTCAGCGTCCGCTACGCTTCCCAGCATCCGGTACGCAACCGACATCAGCCGCGGCCGCTGCCCGTTCAAATCGGTCATGGTACCCCCGAGGTGTTCGGCCAATGGATCCGGCGCGGGGTGCATGGTACGCCGCCCTCATTGAAGTGACTTCCGCGGCTCGGGGATGGCGATCTGATCGGCCTCCCGCGGGAGCAAAACCACGGCAAGGATGCGGGTTCTTCCCTTCGCGGACGGGTTCTTCGACACCCGATGCAGGCATCCGGTCGGCTCGTAAAACGTCTCCCCCACCTTGAGAACCTTGGCGGGCTGGTCGTCGACAGCCCACTCATACTCACCTTCCAAGACGTACCCAAATCCCGGTCCCGGGTGGCGGTGGGCAACGCCCGCCTGGCCCGGTTCCAGCGTCACTTCCACGACCGTCGCCTTCGCCTCCTTGCCGTCCAACTTCTCAACGATGTTCCGCTCCGAAAGGGTAACCACTTTCTCGCCATCGTCGTGGGCCGCGGCCATGCCGACAACTCCGAGACCGATCCCTGCCGCGAGCGTCAAAAGGGTCCGAATCATGGCCATTCCTCCCGATCTTGAATGGGTCGAGCCTGCCGTTCGACAACAAGGACGATCGAGAGGGGTGGTTTTGTGACCGGGTGCCTCAAGATTTCTCTCCGCCTCCACGGCCTCCCGCTCAATCTCCTTGATTGTAAATCCCTTCGGCTTCGCGGAGGAGCCATGTTGTCACCCACCCTCCAAGCCGTCAAAGGCAAATCAGCCGAAGGACAAACCAAGAGTCGATTTTTAGTCTATGCGCGAACAGTTGCAACTTCCAATTTGAATTTTTGACTTACGTCTTTTGCATAGCTTAACTATGCTCACTCTTCCATTCTTCACAGTGTAAAATCTGCAAAACACATTGAACACAACAAGTTTATGCAGCGTAATAGCCGATCCAGTCGCCGTGGGATCAAAGGCAAGCTCGAAGGGCGAGTCGGTGTTGTCGAACCGACGCACCTAAGCCGTTGGTCTCGGTTTTCTTTGATTTTCTGATGGGCGACCGTGGAGATGCAATCGCCGTTGGGTGCCACGGGTTGTACCCAACCCGTGAACGATCGCCTGGGTTTTTGGCTCACGGGTTGGGTACAACTCGTGGCACACATTGCTTGCACATAATTCAATACCTAGTAAGACCAGGTCCACGTGCTTAGCGGCCCGGCGAGCCGGCCGCGCCGCTGGCAATCCCGGTCTTAGAGGCTGCCCCATAAGGGGAATATAAGTGTGCGTCCGATGAACCCCTTCTTGTGGCCCATGCTACGATCGGAGCATGGCCGAAAGGGGGTGAACGATGGGCCGAGTGGCAGGATCGAGAAACGGGCGGGAGCCGTACTGGCGGCTGGTTCTGGCCCGGTGAAAGCGGAGTGGACTGTCGGTCCGGGCGTTCTGCCTGGCCGAGGGCGTGAGTGCGCCGTCGTTTTATTGGTGGCGGAGGGAACTTCAGCGGCGCGACCAGCCCAAGCCCGCGTTTCTTCCTGTGCATGTGCTCGCCGACAAGGCTGAGTCGCCCGCCGGGAGCATCGAGGTCGTACTGGCCAACGGACGCTGCTTGCGGGTCGGGGCCGGGTTCGACCCCCAGACCCTCGTGCAAGTCGTTGAACTGCTCGAAGCCGGAGGACGGTCATGGTGAGCTTGGCTCCGACCGTCCGGATCTGGCTCGCGGCGCAGCCGGTCGATCTGCGAAAATCGTTCGACAGTTTGGCGGCCCTGGTCCGCGAAGGGCTCCAGGGCGATCCGCTCTCGGGAGACGTCTTCGTCTTCCGCAACAAGGCCGCCGATCGCATCAAGCTCTTGATCTGGGAAGAGGACGGATACGCGATCTGGTACAAGCGATTGGAAGCCGGCACCTTCCGCTTTCCGCCGACTCTGGAGGCTCAGCCACGCCTCGAGGTCCGCGCCGCGGACCTCGTCATGCTCCTCGAAGGGATCGACCTCTCGAGCGTGAAACGCGGCAAACGCTATCACCGACCCGTCCCCAGAGCCACGGTGTGAGTCCCCGGCCGGCCGCGGTGTTTTTCCGAAGAATCATCGAATAATATAAGGACCTCATACGTCTAAGAGGGCATGAGCGCAGACGCCCGCCCCATCACCCCTGAGACCCCTGCCGATCCCACGGCGACGTTGCCCAGTGATCCCGCCTTCCTCCAGCAGATGATCATCGAACTGCTCGCCGCCCTCCGCGACACACGGCGTCAGAACGAGGAATTGCAGCATCGCCTTGACCTCCTCTTGCGGCGGATCTACGGCCCACGCACCGAACGCTTCGACCCCAATCAGCCGCTGCTCATCCCCGACGCCTTCGAGCCGCTCGCCCCGGAACCGGAACCCGCGGCCACCGGCGACGCGGTCCCACCCGAGTCCGAACCGGGAGCGACCCCCGCGAAGAAGGCACGCCCCCACGGCCGCAGGCCCTTGCCCAAGGACCTCCGCCGCGAGCCTCGGGTCTATGAGTTGACCGAAGCCGAACGCCGCTGTCCGCAATGCGGCGAGACCCGGGCCCAGATCAGCGCCGAACGCAGCGAGCAGCTCGACTACGTGCCGGCGACCCTGTTCGTGGTCGAGCACGTGCGCTGCATTTACGCCTGCCCGCACTGCGAAGGTCAAGTCGTCACCGCCGGCAAGCCAGCCCAGCCGATCTCCAAGGGCTTGCCTGGACCGGGATTGCTCGCTCATGTGATCACGGAAAAGTATGCCGATCATATTCCGCTCCATCGCCAGGAACGCCGCCTGGCCCGGCAAGGGGTGGAGCTGTCACGCTCAACCCTCTGCGACTGGATGGCCGGCGCCGCCCAAACTCTCAAGCCGCTCTACGACCTGATGAAGACATTGATCCTGTTGTGCGGCACGATTCACACCGACGACACCTCGGTGAAGCTGCGGGACTCGGAGCGAAAGATTAAGGCCTTGGCCCGGCTCTGGATCTACTTCGGCGATTATCTTTATCCTTACAATGTTTTTGATTTCACGAGGAGCCGCAAGCGAGACGGTCCGAGTCTGTTTCTCAAGGGTTTTCGCGGTTATTTGCAGGCTGATGCCTTCAGCGGCTACGACGGCATCTACGCGGGCGGCAACGTCGTGGAGGTGGGTTGCAACGCCCACGCCCGCCGCAAGTTCGTCGAGGCGCAGAAGACGGACCTGGCGCGAGCGAGTACGGCCCTGGCCTACTACCGCCAGCTCTACGCGATCGAGAAGGAGATCAAAGCGGAGCTCGCCAAGCTGCCCGAGGACGCCGACGAGCCGACGCGGGCCGCGATTCGGCTGCGGGTCCGCCAGGAGCGGGCGGTGTCAGTTTGGGAGCGCCTCGAGAAGTGGCTGAAGGAGGAGCGACCGCAGGTGCTCCCCAAGAGTCCGATGGGAGGCGCAATCGGTTACATGGAGAACCACTGGGAGGCGTTGAAACGGTACACCAGCTCGGGCTACCTTTCGATCGACAACAACGTAGCCGAGCAACACATGAAAACGATTGCGACTGGACGAAAGAATTGGCTTTTCACCGGCAGTGAGACCGGCGGGAAGACGATGGCTGTGTTATTCAGCGTGGTGTCGAGTTGCCAGCGTCACGGTCATGACCCGTTCGTCTACTTGCGTGACGTGCTGTCCCGGTTGCCGACCCTTCCCAAAGAGAATCTGGCCGACCTTCTCCCCGATCGTTGGTCGCCTCCCCAAGTCGCCGATCCTCCGGCGACCCCAGAGGGTCCCATCGCCGACGGTTCCCCGAGCTGACAACGGCTCCCGCCGGCACTCGAAACGCGGCACGCTCCCACCGCGGAGTTCGGGCCAGGCTCGACACGGGTTGAAGAGCGCGTCGCGTCTGCTGACGCCGGATCATGACACCGCGTGGGGTTCCAACCGACGGTCACCAAATTGGCCAAGGCCCCTCGGCCAATTGCCAAGGGGGACGTGGTCCGCCGGACGCACACGCCGGAATTGCCACCAAAATCGGCTGCCATAGCTTCCGCGCCACCGGCATCACCAACTACCTCGAGCACGACGGCACCCTGGAAAAGGCCCAGCAGATGGCCGCACATGCCAGCCCCCGGAAGACCAAGCTCTACGACCGCACCAACGACCAGGTCACCCTCGACGAGGTCGAGAAAATCCGGCTTTAACTGAGGCGGTCGACGCGAATGCGAAGCGGTTCGGCTCGATAACGGGCAAAGGCTATACTGTTGCGTTTACCACTTGTTGACCATATTCCAACGCCGGCCAGAACTTCGATACTAACCAGCCCCGAACGTTCGCTCGCCATTTCGTAAACCTCTTGACGCTTTCTCACAGCCGATCAGATATGTGGTCGACAAGATCACTGCCTATAGGCTGGGCTCTAGTCCCAGACTGATTGGTTCCACCCCCCACGGCCAGCGCACATCAAATTGCTTGAAATCAAGGGTTTTCTGCGAATTCTGTCGTAGAAAATCGGCTTCTTCTGAGGCCAAACGGCCGACTTTTCCCTGGAAACATGGGCAATTTGATGTGCGCTGGCCGTGTTCCACCCCCCTGCTCCGAACTAACGGGAATCCAGAGACGATACCGCAGGATCTCGCCACACCAGGTTGCGGAGCAAGCTAACCAACCATCAACCCCACACTCAAGTTGCCTTCCAACAACTTTAATATTGTTCATTACTTATAACTTCGGCGCCGGCGCGAGTCGCCAATGCTTGAAACACGGTCGGTGCAATCCCACTCTTGATGAACCGAACAGATCCGTCGCACAGCAGAAAGTTGCATCCATCGTTGTGCGCACTACTGAATCCGTCCGGTCCGGAGTTCGGTGCGTTTGGAGTACTGGTACTCTGGAAATCTCCTAAGTAGAAATCGGACGGAGGTCCGGTACGTCCAAGTACCATGAACACGGCGGGAACGCAGGCCCGAACCGGCCATGATACTTTAGTACAAAACAGAGCCGAGGGCGAGCCGACCCCAACCCAAGTCGCGTCAGCGACCTTCCGCGAACGCTCACCGATCAACAGTGTAGACGATAATCCGTCGGAAACATCGCGCAACCCTACATGACTGTCAACGAACAAAACACCGTTTCCATCGCTTACTTGAATGCGCTTTCCTCCTTTGCCTGCGGCCTTCGCTCCAGTAAAAATCTCGCCTGAAGATGCGACATATTGGCTGGGGGCTAGCTGATTGAGGCCAACAATATTAGATTTTATAAAGCCGGACGACGCAGGCCCATCATCGTAAGAACTCGGGCAGAGAAAACTCGATACCCGAAGTTGTATGACGGAATGATTTGCATCGATCATAGCGAGCGGCTGATGAAAATTAATAGCATTGTAGATCGCACTTTGCTCTAATCCGTTCAAAATTGCACACGCCCAACCCCATCCTGACGCCGGAGCGCTGTTTTCAGTCCACGATTTGCCAAACACGACACCGGCAGGGAGCATTCTAGTGGTGTCGTGATACGCATGTAGCGCAATCCCGACTTGTTTAAGATTGTTCGTGCATTGGAGGCGGCGGGCGGACTCGCGGGCGGCCTGGACAGCCGGAAGCAGAATCGCCACGAGTAAACCGATGATGGCCACGACCACCAACACCTCAATGAGTGTAAACGCAGCAATTTTTTTCGACTGTGCGAGTGCGTGCATTTTTGGGGTCCGCCTGATTCTTGTGAGCGGATGGCACGCATTGGGATGCGTCCATGATCGCTTGCAACATTTCGCCCGATCTGGCCATTCCAGACTGAATAGGTCTCAAACGATAATTTGGACGTCGTCGATGGCCGGAATCCCGAGTTCGACTCTGTGCTGATCAATGACCGCACAACAAGCGTCAACAACGTCATTGATCGTTCAGCAACTAACGTTCGAGACGATCGCTAAACGAACCGAAAATACCTCATAACAAAGCACTGCGAGGTGAAACGATTTTTAAATACGCCTCCCCCACTTTCCCTAAAAATCATCAGCACCGATGACCTCTCCGCCGGCTCGCGAAGATAAAGAGCGAAAAACCTGAGCTTGGACTGTGGAACGAATGAATTTTGATGAGCCGTCAGCAAATACAAAATTAGCCCCATCTCCGTGACTGCTCGAAAAGCTGTCAGAACCAATACCATTTGCACCGGGCGTATAATGAGTCGGAACGTCTTCCGAGTAATCGGCAAAAGGCGCGGATGCCCTCCCAAGCACCATAAAAGCCGAGGAAGTGCAAGACTGGACTGTCCATTTGGTCTTTGTGCAAAATCGGTTGTAAACTGAAGCGAAAACGCCTGCCCAAACGGCATCGGAAACCGTGCGTGATCTTTCCCCGACCATGAGCGTATGACTAAGTCCATCGCCGATATCTTTTGGCCCAATATGGCTGTTCATATAGAACACACCAGTTCCTGAACCATCAATCTCCATTGCTGCGCCTTTATTGTGCTTGTATATCTGCATAAATCCAGCCGACCCAACGTATTGGCTTGGCGCATAATCCTCAAATGCCTTTTTTGGCTTATTGGTGAACCCCATATTGATTTTTTCGCTATTGTTTTCGCTTGGACAAAGGTATGTGTTAATCTGGCTTCTCGTCACGGTCACTTGAAAGGGAGAAAGCGCCATCGGTATCACTAGATTCGCTGCATTGTAAATATTTTCTTGCTCCATGCTATTCAGCAGATAAAACGCCCAACCCCACCCTGGCGTAATCTTATCGTGCTTGACGGTATAACCAGGTGGAAATTCACCATGCGACGTTTGATGGATTTGAACGGCGACACCGATTTGCTTGAGGTTGTTTGTGCATTGAAGGCGGCGGGCGGCCTCGCGGGCACGCTGGACAGCTGGCAGCAAGATCGCGAAAAGTAAGCCGGTGATCACTACCACCACTAACATCTCAATCAGCGTGAAGCCATTCAGTGGCAACACTTTTGAGTTCAACCGCATACGGTGATCTCCGTTGGTAGCGACACTTCCTAAACGAATTGGGAATGTCGGCAAGCATTATTAACACTGTCTGCCAATATCATCGAATGCGCGAGTCCAACATAACGTGACAACCAAACCGACGGACGTTCCCATGCACTGCTTATCATGCGGTTGCATGCCAACTTCCAGTCGACTGTCGCTGGCGCCGAATAACCAGCAGCACATTTCCTACCAATACTGCTCCTACAAACGCACCCTTCAAATATTTTGCACCTGTTCTGCGCACACAAATCCTCATTGTTTTATCAATTCGACTTGCAGCATCATCAAAATGTTTGACGCCATCAGGTTGAATTCGATATGACATACCGCGAACTTGATCATCAACCATATCCCTTACATTTAATTTTGGCGGCATAAAATAACTTTGCATCGTACGCTCGCCACTTGTATTTACCGACACCAACGTGTTCACCTCGTCATTGTGCTCTTGTCCTTTGGCATCACTATCATCGTAGATACTCAAATAGATTCGCTTGATCGTTTTCGCGGGTATCCAAAATCCAGGCCGATATTCCGTGTATCCAAGATTCTGTATTGAATAGAGAAGAGTAGTGGGTGATTGAAAATTATGACGTTGGAGCACAATGTAATCGCTTCCAGCGTCAACCCAAACTACATCCTTTCCTGGGTACTCCAGGACGTGGCACTCATGCCCATCAATAGTTTCGAGATTGGGCCGAATTCGATAGTGAGCCAAATCATAACGGATCTCTCGTGGAAGTAGAAAGAATTTCGCCTCCGATGGGGACGCGGTTCCTAGCATCTGTCGCATTGTTGGCGACTTAAATTCCAGTTTATCGTAAATGTCGATAAACATTGCGTCAGTAATTAGAAAAAATTCAACAAATGACACATAAAGGTCAGGGGTAATTGTTCTTACCCTCCCCTCGTGGACCACTGACACCCCATCTGCCCAAATGGCAGTAACCGTCGCTTGCTTATCATAATATTCTTTCTTCAGGAATAGCTTGTCTCGGGATTTAGCATTCGTAATTCGGAGCTTTGGATAATAGCCAGCATACTGCGGTAGCGGATTTGTATAATGCCTCTCGTGGTCGTAAATTAACTCCCAGAATGGCATATCGTTCACTTTGGCAGCATGTGCATCCATGCCTAGCAAAATCTCCTCGAGCGACAATGTCGCAGGACGTGATCTCTCTCCTTGACGAGTCGCGTTTTCATCGGCGCCAACGGCAAACGCTAGCATCATGAAAAACATGGTTTGAGCGTGAAAAACCCGTTGCAAACAATAGCGAAACCCCGTCATAAACGTACTCTTTCTAAAACGCATTATTCAACCGAATAACCGCGTTTTGATGGATGTTGAGGATGGCAACCGCCCTTGGTCACTCACCATTCGTAGGCATATTGCAATTGAACCGAAGTACAATCGAGTGACCACCACCCGAATATTTTTGACCCTAGGTCCGCAAGCAGAGCCTATTCTTTAGCACTTCCCAGAAGGGACGCGTCTAACTTAACAAGATCGGTTCCGGATTTGCACATGACATCGATAAAAGCGACACGAAGTACCCGGGCAGCATGGCTGATCGGCAGATAATGATGCCAATCGTTCAAAACGGTATCATCAATTTCTGGCATACGATTAATTATAAACATAACACTGCGATTA
This sequence comes from Singulisphaera sp. GP187, assembly GCF_900129635.1. GTDB lineage: Bacteria > Planctomycetota > Planctomycetia > Isosphaerales > Isosphaeraceae > Singulisphaera. The sequence continues at coordinate 2,910,246 of NZ_FSRB01000001.1, forward strand.
AGCACGTGATCGTGAGGCCGTAACTCAGGAGGGCAAATAATCAGCCACTCCATATGATGCCCTACAACGTCGAGCTGACGCACCAAGGGGTGTTTGTATACGCCTCCATGATCCGTTGAAGAATTCTTCGCATACCAAAGAGGTTTCCATGATCCATCATTGTCTTGGGACGATTCGAGCAGACGAGCGTACGACTGCAATCGGGATCGAACCAAATTTACTGTCGAAGAGGACAAGAATGGCATCTGGCCATGAATATTTAGCGCCGTTGCAAGTGCCATAGGCACATGCATTCCATGACAGCTCCCAGTGCCAAGATCTTTATCCAGAAGATTAAGAACAATTCTCTCCTTATCGACAACTTGACCGTAGCGGTCGACCCATCTCGAAGAACTGACATAGCTAAACAATGCCTGTGAACTCCATTCAATCTCACCATCGACATGATATCGCACTGCCTCGTCAACGATAGCATCGCCGAGTGTTGCCGTTGTTCCGTCGTGCAAGTAAAGACGTGTTGAAGACGACATGCCAATTCGAGCCATGGTATCGTGAAACTTTCCGACATGAGACGCTGCTCTAGCGCCTGATTCTCGGAGTTCAGCATCGGTTGCGACTTGGATACCCCAACGACTTCTTTCTAAATAATGCTGCATCACATATGATGAATTTCCTACAAACGATTTGTCGTTCAATAAGATGTCCGCAAGTTTCGGGCCATCAGTCCATGACGGCTTATTGCTGTCAACTGTCAAAACTTGACATTTAGTGTTCGATCCCCAAAGGCGTAGTGCGTGTAAGACCAATGGAACTGGAAGTCGTTTTAACTTGAATCGAGGTCGCGCGACGTTCATTGCGCGTTCCAAGGCTGCGGGAGTGATCGAACGAGAAAAAGCGAATGGATAAACGATTGCTTGAAGCGGTCGTTCGCGAATGCGAACAATAGTGTCGGGCGTTTTGAAGGATAGCGATTGTTGACGCGACCTCTCATGATTTCTCAGAGCAAACAGAAGCGCGATGCTAGTCGCGACGAATACACAACCAAGAAGCACGGCATACGTGCGTGCAAAACATTTTACCCTGTCCAACAAAGTAATCATGGCATATCACCTTGCTTTCGATATAAAGTAGATATTTGCCCATGTAATCAATAGTAATGCAACAACAGAGCATACAAAAAAACTGTTTATGGATGTTGGAGAGTCGGGAACAAGGCAATATCCCGAAAAGCTTCTCACGAAACTCCCCTTTGGAATGGCGATCTCTGTCCCATCTCTTGTATCGATCACACGGTACGAATCGTCGGCTTTTCCAAAGAAAACGGTAAAATGATCGTCTGCGCCCCCTGGACGATCCGGCAATCGGTACATATGGACAATAACTGGCACTGTGAGTGTAGAGAGTTGCTCAGGCGTCATTTGACGTATGGAGCATTTAAGACCGAAGCGATTTGCCGTTGAAGATAATGTTTCCATTGTTGTGCCCTTCTCAGTGAGGCGGCAGGCACTAAGCACTTTTGAATACAATGCATGGATTGAATATGTGCGCAAAAGCACATACAATGCATTCGGCCCGCATCGAACAGCTTCCTGGAGAGGCTTTTCCAGTCGGAGATAGTCCGGAGTAATTATTTTTGGGTCTGGGTTGTAAGCCATTGGTTTTCCGAGCTGTTCGCGAACATCGGGATCATCATCGAATTTTTGATTGCGGATATGGCCTTGGGCATCTCTAAAGGGGGCTCCGTGTTGTGAAAACACGGGCCTTGTAAAGAAAACAAGCGTGATCGTGACGACTGCCATACATGCACGCGTCAACTTTCGCAATACAGACAAATCAATCAAATGCACGCATGTTGCATCGGCAAACTTGGAGAGGCGTGAATTCAGTCTTATTTGTGTTTGCTTGAGGTGTTTCAACAATGGCATATGTAATCCTTGTGTTGTCGCATTCGTTCAAAGCAAAATTGTCAAGTTTTTCCGTATTGATGCCCAACAGTCCAGCTTACTCGAGTAGAGTCCTTAACAAAAACCGTCTGGACATGTCAGTCGTCCTATGGGCATGCAATCCATGCCGAAACTTAGTTCCGTTCCAGCAGTTCATTCATGTTTTGTTGGAACGTCAGCTGGTCATGCTGCGGTTATTAGTGCGATTCACGCAATTTGAGATTGCTGCGAAGACTGATCCGGTCCGACTTCCTTGAGTCGGACCGGACCTCCAATGGTACCTGGCGAGCGACGACTTCTGTTGAAGTTGCGAACGGGGTTGCGGCATAGGATTAGCAAAGCAACGTGATTCGACTTGGCATACTTCATTTCTGATATTCATGGGTTGGTCGTAGTTTTTGTTGAACTACCGACCAATCCACCTCGCTTCGCCGAATTTTCCGATAATCCTATGAGCCTCCCGCGCCCAGATTTGCGTTTTCATTTCGCCTTATTGTCGCTGCCTGCAACCATTTAATGATTACCGAGAGGATGCGCAGCTTGGGTTCGTGATGTAGTAGGATGACCCTCCGCATGAACAAAGGAGGACGATTGGGGCATCATCAGTATCTCCTCCATCTGGCGCGTTTTTGAGGCCGTCGCTCCAGCCGTATCCGGATGCGCATGACAGACACGTAATATGTGTCGAGCCACACGAGTTGAAGCCGCCATCCTTGACCCAAACACACTGTGCCCCGTGTATGCCGGCTGCTTCATCTTGACTAACAAGACGCCCGACCGGTGCCGACGATGCAAATGCCGTGATTGCAAGAGAAGCCATCGTCAGACCTGCAAACAGGATGTGTCTCATCGCGTTTCTCCTCTCAGTGACAGTCAGAAAACCGAGGCTGATCAGCTTGGCCAACGAAGCCAAACGCGCAGAGAATTAGATTACAGGTCGATTAAGGATAACATGGGCGAATATCCAAAATTGAGGAAACCAATGTTCAAAATCCGGATAGTGTGTGTGGATGAACTGGATCCTATCAGTTGGTAGTCGCTTTAGCGTTAAACTCGCGAAGAGAGCAAGGCTAGGCCGAGTTGGCGGATACTGTTACGACAGTGCGGCTTACGCACCACTCGCGTACGTCCAACACGATGAAATTGAGCGTATCAGTAATTGCATTTATAACAATCGTAAAAATACGCATTAACAGTAATACGAACGGACTACGCGTACAATTGTGACATTTAGATAATCCCCAGTTAACGCGGGTGGCCAACGTCTGATTCCGTCCGTTCGCGGTGGGAGCGAGATCGGCAATTAAGATTGAGACGCAATCTCAGCAGGAGCGAGCTTACCTTAGCGTATCGTGAGAAGCCAATCAATCTCTTTTTTGAGATCTGTCGAATTTTGTAAATGGCCATGACACGGCGATAGGAACAAACGTATACAAATCAAACGTTTGTCGGCGACATTCGGCCAGATAACTCCTTTCCAGCCGTGCTAGCCTACGCAACATCGCATCGAATACCGGCTACGATCCCGGCCACAATCCGTTCCCTTTTGCCTACGTCTGGCGAATGATTTGACGTCGGGCCAAACAGGACGGCATCGTCACCAAGATCGGCGCCCACAGCTTCTGAAGTGGTCCCCAATGTCCAGACCACTCGGCCCGGTTTTTAAGTTATGCTTCGGCCCCGCTCTCCCCTCTCAAGGCCCGACCGGCTCGGCACGCAATCGGTGGCCGGAACGAACGTGGGACTCCACCCCGCTCTCCCCTCTCAAGGCCCGACCGGTTCGGCCCCATGGTAGACCTCGGCGGGCGTGCGATAGGCCAAGCTCTGGTGCAAACGCTCGTGGTTGTAAAACGCAAACCACCCTTCAAGGCCGGCTTCCAGCTCTCTGACACTGCGATAGGCTTTCAAATAAATGTCCTCGTATTTAAGAGACCGCCACAGCCGCTCGACGAACACGTTGTCCAACGCCCTCCCGCGTCCGTCCATGCTCACGGCGATCCCTTCCGCCTCAAGCCGGCCGGTGAAGGCCCGCGCCGTGAACTGCACGCCCTGGTCGGTGTTGAAGATCTCGGGGCGTCCTCCCTCCAACGCCGCATTCAACGCCTCCAGGCAGAACCGACCGTCGAGCGTGTTCGACAGCCGCCAAGAGAGCACGAACCGGCTGTATAGTGGACCCCAGAATTCGGACCACCAGTTAAGCTACTCTGGTGGCCCGGAGGAGGGGAACCGATGGCAGAGCTGTTGGAAGACGCCTTGAGGGTGGGGCGTCCCGAAATGTTCAATATTCTCACTATCCCGCCCGCCGACCACACCTCCTCGAGCGTCCAAATCTGAACAGAATCACTGTACTCACTCGGGATCTGAATCCGTGGCAGGCGTCAGGCGTTCTAATTTCTCCGAAGCCCACTGCCGGATGTCCGGGTCACCCTCCCGGCGAGCGACTCGGAGGGCTGCCCTGACCGTCGATGGCGGGGCGATCTCGAGCAGGAGTTCGAGCGCTCCCTTGCGGGTTCGCACATCCTTGTCTCTCAGGGCGGTGGCGAGGCCGGGGATCAGGAGCCTCGTGTTAGCGCCGAGACGGGATCGTACCAGGCGGATTTGCGAGCGCAGGTGATCCTCAGTGCCCCCCATGATCACGGCAAGCGTCGCGGCGGATTCCTTGAATTCCCCGTTATCGATCAGGGACCGGGCGGCCGAGAGGCGGACCTCGACGTTTTGGTCCTGTAGGGCGCGGGCCAAGACGAGCATCGCGATATCGTGGCCGTCGCCATCCGGGCCGATCACCGCCCCCAGAGCTGCGGCTGCCGTGAACCGGACCCCCCAGTCCTGGTCACTCAAGAGGGCAACGAGACTTGGAATGGCAGACTCCGCTCTTCTCCCATGCGCACCGAGACCGGCCGCAACGCATTCGCGCACCCGGGGGTTGGGATCGTTCATCGCCCGGAGTAGGACGCCGATCGCTTCCCCGGACTCCCAGGGCGGGATTCCATATCCGAGCCCCATCGCGGCCTCGCGTCGCTGATAGGCCGGCTGCTGGGCCTGTAATTGCCGGGTGAAGCGCCGGGTCGGGCTGAGGAAGAAGAGCCAGGCCCAGATCGCGATGGCCGAAAAAGCGACCAGGACGATCAGCATCCGGAGGCTGAGGCGGGGCTTGGGGAACTCCCAGGGCATCGCTCGGTCCTGAATCCAAGGAGGAGCCGGTCGAGGCGAAGGTCGGCCCACGCCTCTTACACGTGTCCCAAGGTGGCTCATTTTCGAACCTGGACCTGTGGCCGTCAAGAGTGGACGGAACGGAAGTTTTTGTCGGTAGGATTCTTACCCTTCTCGCTCGACCTTCAACCGTGGCAAGTCCTTGCCGAGGATATCGATCGCCGCCGAGACGGTCATGTGTTTATGACGGGCCAGCCGCCAGGGCCGACCGCCCTGGCTGGCGGAGTTTTGCTCACATACGGCCGGATCAAAGCAACAAGGCCGCACGCTATGCTCGGCCGGGCACTCCCGCCCGATCCCCGACGGCCGAGTTGGGCATGTCAGAATACCGCGCCCGGATGGGTTCGTCAGGGCGCGGTATCATTGAAGGGAGCTTGCTCGCGTTCGGGACGTGGCGCCGGAGTTCTCAGCCATCACTCTCCCCGGTGGTGACTGAAATGGTGCACGAAAAGCCATAGCTACTTGGTCTCAAGGCGCCGGAGCATGAGATGAATCATTGCGATATGGATTAGAGCTTCGCTTGACTCCGGCTGCCGCTCATAGTCCTTGCTCAGTCGCCGATTCCGCCCCAGCCAGGCGAACGTCCGCTCAATGGTCTAATCGCAAATGACAAGTTCTGCCTGATCCGCCTCCTCCGGATGGCGTCGGAGTCCCGTCCTTCCCGCTGATCCCAGCGGGCTCTCGACATTGTCCCTATCCTCTGCCCGAGGCAGATCGCCTCGGGAGGGGATCATGAGACATCACTGGCGGGTCGTTCGTATTTAGCGGGCCCGGGGGATGGGTATGACGGGGGCGTTCAGGGGCAGGCACCAGGCCAGCCAGTAGACGAAGTCATGACCGCGCTTCTGGCAGGTCGCTGCCAGGCTCGTCAAACGCTCTCAGGCTCTCTTTCCCCGCTCGGTCTTGTTCCCGCACGACACCTTCCGGGCGATCACTCCAAGGTCCCGGAGCGAGCGCTCAGCCCCAGCGTCAAGGAATAGCCAGGCACTTCAATGGGGAAGTCTGGGAAACCCAGTGGAGATGGACGCCTGGTCCCTGACCGCGATCGGTTTTCCAGATTCCCCGCCTTACCCCCTTCAGACGCGTGGCCACCAACCCGGGCCCTCGTCGCGAGCCTCGGTCACCGCGCCACCACCGCGGGGGATGGACGTGAGGCGTTGGGGCTGCTCGAGAGCACGCCGTTCGACCTCGTGCTCCTCGACCTGATGATGCCCGAGATGAATGGCCACGAGGTCCTCGAACGCATGAAGGGGGCCTCTCGGCTCCGCGAGATCCCGGTCATCATGATCTCCGGGCTCGACGAGATTCAGGCCGTCGTCCGTTGCATCCAGCAAGGGGCCGAGGACTACCTGTCCAAACCCTATGAACGGTCACCCCTGCGGGACTGCCAATGAGTGCATTATTTTAAAATGTGCGCATGACGTTTCTGAGTTGCAATCGCGTTTCCGCGACACATTGCTTTGTTCGGTCCGCCTTCCGCCGGACCGCTCAAAGCAATGACGAAGATGAGGGACCGTGCCCACCGGATCTGACGCGACGAGTCGGGTTTGCGAATTCCCTGCGTAGACCACCATTCTCGTGGCTCGCCAAGCTCCGATCGCCGGCCTACGACAGAATTTCATCCTGACGATCGCCGACCTCTTTTTCCTCACTGACGTCGTCAAACGCCATCAGCGTCGCGGGCGGGATCGCGTCCTCCCGACTCGGTCGCCCCGCCTCAATGTCGAACCGATCCAGGGCCCGAAGCGTCAAGACCAGCGCGGCGACGGTATAGCAGAGGACGCTAACGAACCCAGCCGCGATCATTTCGACGCTCTCCCACGACCCTCTTCCTCGGACCCTGCCGAGGGAGAGGTCGCGGAAGTCGGCGAACGAGAACAGGGAGATCGCCTCGACCATCGGCGTTACTCCGACGGATTGCAGCCAATTCGAGGTCCACGACGGAATGCAACACATCAAGTACGCTCCGTTGACCAGGATCATGGTGCCGATCGTCGCGACCAGAGCGCGGGCCGACGTCTTGGACCGCAAAGAGTAGTAGGTGCCCAGGGCCACGGCAAACCAGAGGTAAACCATGGTCTCCAGCGCCACCGCCAAAACGCCGAGCGGATGGATCGATCCGGCCGCAAGCCCGATGAGCCAGTGGAGGACCAGCACTCCCACCAGCCATCGCTGGGCCCAGAGTGCCCCGACCATCTTGGCACGAATGATCTCCAGGCCGTCCAGCGGCGTTGCGACCAGGCTAATCCAGGTGTCTTCCTCGCGCTCGCTGGTCAGACCACTCGATGCCGAACTGGCAACCGCCATGGCCAAAAGGACGTACATCAAGGTGCAGACAACACGAAGGTACCCATTGAACTCGCGTCGAGCCGGGTCGCTGTGGAAAGGGCCATAGCCGTTCGCAGCCAGTTCCACGAACGCGGGTTTTCCGAAGTCGTAGGTCAAATAGCCAAGGCCACAGAGGACGGCAAACACGATCACGATGACGGCAATCTTCGTGACCAGATTGGTGCGCGAAACGTACCGTTCTTTCCACATCATCGCATCGTCACCGCACTCGGGCCGAGGCAACAACCGTCGACCGTGACGAAAAGCCGCAAACCGTGCCGTAAGACGTCCCTCTCCATCCCGCCGATTGATTCCTCGCAACCGCAATAAGGCGATTACGACGAACAGGATTCCATAGGCGGCCTGCAACCCCATCATCCAGCCAAAAAGATCGAGTATTGCGCTCGCATTCAAAGCGCCGCCCCGAGCAAACGCGAACGGACTTGTGGGCGCAATCCACTCGTTGATCGGCTTAATCCATTCGTAGAGCTGCACCCACCGAGGTCCGCCCATCGGCATCAAAATCTGAATGAAAGTCGGCCCGAACAACCAGCAAAATTCAAGCAAATAAACGAGAGAGATCGCTTCGCGTGGCCGACGCGCGTGCGTTGAGACGAGGATCGAAAGGGCGGCGAGGAAAAACGCGGTCGTCGCTGTCACGGCGAAGCTCAGCAAAACAAGATTCGGATCCACGCCGCCGAACAGGCTCAACAAGCTGGTGATCGGCAGGCCGATGGCCACGAACACTCCCAGGTGAAGCATTCGCGCCGCGAGCTTCCCGAGGATGATCTCTCCGCTCGAGAGCCGGCTCGCCAGCAGGTAGTGCAGCGTTTTCCGCTGCCGCTCCTCGGCGATCACCCCCGCCACCAGGGTCGGTGTCAACAACAGGACCGCGACCGACTGGACGATCAGGATCGTGAGGAACAGGGCCCAGCCGAGCCGAGCCATTTCCCGAATCGAAAGCTCGCCCGCAGTCCTCCGGAAGCCCCAGGCCCCATGGTCGGGATCGTTCCGCCAGATGAAATAGAGGAGAATCGCACCGTAGATGAAGCGCACGACAAAGTAGCGCGTCCGCCGCGCGGTGGTCAGCAGCTCGGCATTGAAGACAGGTCCGGGAAGCATGCACAGAATCCTGGCGGTCTGGTGTCGTCACGCCGCCCCTTTCCGAAGAGGGGTCAACGCCAGCATCGTGAGTCGAGCAACAGCAAATCGTCCTAGCCCCAGCCCCGGCTCTCGCCCCGTCCCCAACGGACCGGGATCCTCAACGAGCAAAGGCTCAGGCCGGTGGCGGGATTGGCCTCGAGTCGTCGAATTCGTATAACGGATGCAGCGCAGCGTCTGGTTTTGAATCCCAACAAGGTCGTGAGGAGGTGGTCGTTTGTCCTGGAAGGTCCCCCCAAGCCACGTGGTGATTTTCGGCAGGCCCGGGAGCGGCAAGAGTAGTCTGGCCGAACAACTGGGTGCTGACCATGGGTTCCAGTTGATCCGCACGGGGGAACTGCTCCGCAACGCGATCCGCAGAGGCGACTCGCTCGGAGTTCGCGCCGAACAGCTCATCAAAGGGGGCAATCTCGTCCCCGACTCCCTGATCAGCGAACTCCTCGAGCAAACCCTCAAGGCTCCCGGGACCGATCGACTCCTGTTCGACGGCTTCCCCCGGACCATGGGGCAAGTGCCGATCCTTGCCAAATTTGAACACGCTTTGAATTTTCGGATCGACTGTTATCTCGAGATCGCCGTGAGTCATCAGGCCGCGGTCAAGCGAATGACGGGCCGGCGAGTCTGCCCCGTCTGCGGATCGACCTACCACCTCGTCAACCAGCCGCCGCGAGTCCCCGAGCGTTGCGATCGCGACGGCGCGGCACTCGAGCAACGGCCCGACGATACGGCCGACGTCATCGAGGTGAGGCAGCAAATCTATAACAAGCATGGACTGCCGATCCTCGACTACTATCGGAATCATGCCCCGGACCAGTTCCGGAGTGTCAACGGCGAGCAGTCCTACGACGCAGTGTACGCTGAGACCTGCCGGGTGCTCGGGCTCGATGCGTCGGATTCCGAACCGGGTTGATGCCTGGGTCAGCCTCGGGGCGTCCCGAAGCCTGATCGGGTGGATTTGTGCCTGCCCGTCCCCAAAAGGACGGCAGGCTCAAGCCTAACCGACACGACTTCCATCCCCAACAACCCGGTCGGGGACCATCCTCAAAGGCCCAGGCAATCCGGCGAGTTCCTGCCTTCCAGAATGCGTCGGTTGACCGATCCACCTCCCCTCCTCCCGCGTCGCGATCATTCGACGGTGACACTCTTGGCCAGGTTACGCGGCTTGTCGATATCACAGCCGCGGAGCAAGGCCACCTGGTAGGCAAGGAGCTGGAGCGGAACGACCGCGAGCAACGGCTGAACGATCTCGGGAACGTCGGGGATCGGCAAGAAGATATCAGAGATGGATTCGAGCGACTCGTCCCCCTCGGTCCCGACCGCGATGATCGTGCCATGGCGGGCGCGGACTTCTTCGACGTTGCTCAAGGTCTTGGCGTGGAGCACGCCGCGAGGAGCGACGAACACGCAGGGCGTCTCGCGGTCGACCAAGGCGATCGGGCCGTGCTTCATCTCGGCCGTCGGATAACCCTCCGCGTGGATGTAGCTAATTTCCTTGAGCTTCAGGGCCCCTTCGAGCGCAACGGGGAAGTGCAAGTCCCGGCCGAGGTAAAGCACGCTCTTCGCGGGCGCAATCCGCTCGGCCGCCGCGCGGATCGCCGGCTCGGACTTGGCGAGGACGTCCCCAAGTGCCCGGGGGATCGACTCGATCGCCTCGATCGCGGCCAGGCCGTCGGTGAAGGAGAGGTGACGAAGCCGGCCCAGATGAATCGCCAACAGCGTGAGCACGGCGACCTGCGCGGTGAACGCCTTGGTGCTGGCCACCCCCACCTCCGGGCCGCAATGGAGGAAAATTCCGCCGGTCGCTTCGCGCGCAATCGTGCTCCCCACCGTATTCACGATCGCGAGCGTGGGGTGTCCTTGTCGTTTCGACTCCCGAAGCGCTCCGAGCGTATCGGCGGTCTCGCCCGACTGGCTGAGGACGAACACCAGCGTCCGATCGTCGAGCGGTGCGTTGCGGTAGCGGAACTCGCTGGCGTACTCGACCTCGACCGGGAGGTGGGCCAGCCGCTCGATCAGGTACTCGCCCACGAGCGCGGCGTGCCAGCTCGTTCCACAGGCGGCAAAGACAACCCGGCGCACCCGGCGGAGTTGCCGCGGCGTCATGTTCAAGCCGCCGAAGTGCGCGGTGGCCTCCGCGTGCCGGAGCCGGCCCCGACAAGCATCGTGGACCGTCTCGGGCTGCTCGTGAATCTCCTTGAGCATGTAGTGGGCGTGGCCGCCCAGCTCCACCGCATCGGGCTTCCAATCGATCCGGTCGATTCGTGGGGTGATCGACCCGCGTTCCCGATGACGGATCTCGAAGTCGTCGGGACCGAGCCGAACCACTTCGCCATCCTGGAGATAGGCGACCTTCGCCGTATGAGGCGCGATGGCCAAGGCATCGCTTGCCAGAAAGTGCTCGCCCTCTCCCAGTCCAATCACGAGGGGACTTCCCAACCGGGCCCCAATGACCTGGCCGGGGCAGCGAGCGCTGATGACCGCCAGACCGTAGGTCCCTTCCAGTTGGGGCAACGCGCGTTGGACCGCCTGGAACAGGCCGTCGCCGTCTCCAAGCTCGCGGGCGATCAGGTGGGCGATGACCTCGGTGTCGGTCTGACTGAGAAACGTAAATCCGTCGGCCGTGAGTTCGGCCCGCAGCGTGGCGTGGTTCTCGATCACCCCGTTGTGGACGACCGCCACCGCCCCTGCCCCTGCCCTCCCGCCCATGTGCGGATGCGCGTTCCGGTCGTTGGCGGGCCCGTGCGTGGCCCAACGCGTATGGCTGATCCCGCAACTCCCGGCCGCGGGCTCCTGATCGAGCGCCTCCTCAAGGGTGCGAACCCGGCCCGCGCGCTTGCGCACGACCACCCGCCCCTCGGAGACGATCGCAACCCCCGCGCTATCGTAGCCGCGGTATTCCAGACGACGCAAGCCGGCCACCAGGACCGGGCTGGCCTCGTGCACTCCTGTATAGCCGACGATCCCACACACAGTCACCTCCAGCGACAAGACGACCGGGAGCAATCCTAATGCCCGATCATAACGTATCGGCCCTTGGCGAGTCGCCGTCAGATTCTGGTGTGTGGTTTCGCGGCCCATGTCGGCTCGGATCGGCCACAAAACCACCAAATTCTCAACTCTCAATATTCTTCGTCGCTGATCAATTCCCCATCGGCACGGTTCCCGAGCGATTCAAAGACCTTCGCGCTGACTGAGTCCTTAACGAACCGAACCGAACCATCACCGAATGCACAATTGATGCCTCCGGAATGCCGGCTGCTAAAGCCACCGACGATCAGGCTCGGGTTGTCCTCAGCCGCGGCCCCGGCAGCTCCAGCCCCTGCTCCGGCGGTATCGGCACCTCCCGACGCGGCCCCATCCTCCAGGCCTGCCGGGGGAACCGGGAGCTTCGCCAGCCCTCGGTTCACGCCGTTGGGCGAAGTCCCCGTGTTCCGGAGCGTCGAGGAGGTGCCGGAGATCCACCCCAGATCGGTATTGCTCAAGAGCTTTTCGCTCAAGAAAATCGTTTGAGAGCTACCGTCGGGAATGTCCTCATAGCGTACGCTGCTGTTCAGGTAGAAAACCCCGTTGTTGTTGGCAGCAATCGGCGCCTCCACACCATTGTGACAGGCGACATAATTGTTCGGCGCCGCTGCATTCGTTAACGCCCCCCCTCTGGCCCCTCCGTCCGAGGGACAGAGGAACGAGCGGACCGTGATCGACCGTACGGTGAGATTGGTTGCATCATAGGCACCCGTCTTGAAGTCGATATGCTTGAACAGGCTTTTCTGTTCGATGAACGGCAGGATCTGCACGGTCCAACTGATATGATAGCCCTTGGCAACATTCTGGATCGGTCCGGTGGGGTTGACGACCCCCGGCGGAAGGACCTCGAACGCGGATTCGTAGTTCTGTAGCGCAATGCTGAGCTGCATCAGGTTGTTGACGCATTGCGACCGTCGGGCGGCCTCGCGTGCCGCCTGGATGGCCGGTAGCAGCAAGGCGATCAACACCGCGATGATCGCGATCACCACGAGCAGTTCGATCAGCGTGAAACCCCGATGATTACGAGTCGGTCGGCGCATCGTCTCTCTCCAGCCTCGGGAAGGGGTCGTTCGATCAAGGAACGCTGTCGCGAACGGTGGCCGACTGCGTCCGGAATGGCGATCGTTTCCAAATCCATTTCAGTCAGAGTTCAGGGTTTCGAGGAGTCGATCAGGTCTCCGTCGGCGCGGTGGCCCAGACTCTGATAACCTCGTCGATCGATGGTCTCGCTGAGGAACCGGACCGAGCCGTCGCAAAAAGCAAAGTTCGCGCCTCGCGAATGCAGACTCCCGAACCCTCCGACCAGATACGGGTTCGTCGGATCCGGTAACTTGTCCGAGTCGATGATCTTCGTACCGTCGCTCCACGATCTGGGGCTCGACTTCGCGTAAAGCAGGTCGCCGGAATTGATCGGGCTGCCGGTATTTCGGAGCGTGGCGCGCGTGCCCGAGGCCCAGCCGAGGTCGAAACCGTTTCGAAGCTTCTCGCCGAGCATCAGGGTCGTGGAAAGGCCATCCTCAATGTCTTCATAGCGGATCCGGCTGTTGAGAAAGAGGACACCGTGATTCGCAACGTCGATCGGCATCTCAACCTCGTGGTGACATCCCGCGTAGCTGTTTTCCGAAATGCCATCGTTGCGTTTGAGGGGTCCGGGATCGGACGGACAGAGGAGCGTTGTGACTTGGACCGCGCGCATACCACTGTTGTTCGGCTCGTAAATTCCTAGCCGGTCGGCTCCGCGGCCCGCGATGCTGGCTTGCTCCATGAACGGAAGCAACGGCACAACCCAACTGTGGTGATAGCCGACCGGTTCGTTCCTGATCGGCCCGTTGAGGTTGACAACCCCCGGCGGAAAGACCTCATGGGTGTTGTGGTGGTTATGCATCGCCAGGCTCAGTTGCTTCAAGTTATTGACACATCGGGTCCGTCTGGCCAGCTCTCGCCCCCCCACGATCGCGGGGAGCAGCAAAGCGATCATGCCGCCGATGAGGCAGATGACGACCAGCACTTCGACCATGGTGTAACCACGAGGATTGCCAACATGTCGACTCATGGCATTTCACTCGTCGATCCCGGCTTGATCACGACCGTCAACGCTTTACGGAGTCGGACGCGTGCGGTTGCGTCGTGGGGATAGTCGGCCTGGACCCGCACCCGACGCTGGCCCGACTCCTCCTTGGGGGCCTCCACCGCGATCGTCACCCGCCCGGAATCACGGCCTCCCAGGTCGGTCGGCGAAACCTCCCAGGTTTCTCCTTGATATTCACCTTTGGACTCAGCCAGTCGCGCCACAGCGCGTTCCAGGCCCGATTCGACCAACCAATCGGCCTGGAGCCTGCGCTCCTCCGCGCGGATCCGCTGCCGCTCGGCCAGCCCAATCCGCAGTAAGACTCCGCAGATCATGGTGATCGCGACCAGACAGACCAGTACGAAGACCGTGATGGACCCCCGACGCAACGGGCTCCGCCGGACTCGAGCCTCAGACGACTTCGATCCCTGCGCTCGGCTGACCGATCTCATCGTGCACTCCCCTGCGTGTCGGCGAATCGAAGGTCCTTGCCCAAGAGGGCCTCAGAGCCGGGGTCGGACGATCGCGTTCCCTCTCGGGCCGTTTCCAGGTTCCATTGCAGGAGCACAAACAACGCCTTCTCGTCCTGGCGAAATTGAAACCGAGGAAGCGCTCGCGAGGGAAGCCGATAGGCCTCGTGACTGAAAACTTGGCCGCCTTTGTCGTGCTCGTCACGCACGATCCGCCCTTTATGGACGCGATACTCGATCACATGGCCATCGGGACGATCCAGCTCAAGATGGTCCGAAGGGGTCGGATCCTCGAGGCCCGGCTTCGAGCGAGACGCCGACCGGACATCGACGCGGAATTGGCGGGCGAGCCGGTCGCGACTGGACGCCTCGGCCAGATGAGCACGACCCGCGCGATCCAACTTCATGAGCCCGTGCATCAGGACGACGCAAACCCCGAAGATGATCACCAGCGCACTCATCACAAGCATCAATTCGACGATCACATACCCAGGCCGTCGCTTCCGCCTCATCGTTGCCTCCCGCCTCGGTAAGTCCAGGCGCTCAGCCGCACGGGCGCCTCCCAGCCACCGGCGCGGTTGCGCCAGCGAAGTCGTAAGGAGAGCCGCTTGGAACCACCCGACTCCGTCTTCTCGTCCGCGGTCACGCTCAACTCCGCGCCCGGCAAGGTTCGCGCGGCCGGCTCAGAGAGCTTGATCTCCTTCAAGGCCACCGCGGTCAATTCGTCCCAGGGGCGGGCGGTCAGTCGTTCCATGAGGTTGGCCGACTCGCGGATCGCACACTGACGACGGTCCACCGACCGACGCTCGGCGGCGACCCAACCCAGAACTTGCAACGTCACCGTCATCGCGATCACCAAGAGCAACGACGTGATCGCGACCTCCACCATCGTGAATGCCCTGCGGCCGGTAAACGCCCTGGCGCGACCTAAGATCATCACATCAACCTCTCTATGATCACGATCAGCGGAGCAAAATAGGCCACCGCCAACAAGGCGACCAACAGGCCGAGCGCGAGCAGAACAATCGGGGTCAGCAGTTGCAGCACGAGTTGAAGACGATAGGCCAGGCGGCGTTCGCCACTCAGCGCCGTCTCTCGGAGCGCCCAAGGGAGGTTTCCCGCCCGCCGCGCCGACTCCAACACCGACGCATCGGGCTTGAGGAGCAGGCCGTGATGCGTCAGCGAATCCACCCAGTCGGTGCCGTGATTGACGTCCTGAATGACGCGTCCCAGACGTTCTCGGACCCATTTCGAGGGATACCAGCCCATGAAGAGCTCGAGCCCGCGCGTGATCGGGTAACCGGCCTCAACGACCCAGGCGAGCGACCGGAGAATCAGGGCGGAGTGCTTGCGGACCAGGAACCGGTCGACCAGCGGAACCTTGAGTCGCGACCAGCCGGTGAAACTCAACAACAGCACCAGCAACACCGCCGTCTCAAACAGCAGGAGGAGCGCGTAGAGCCCCCCAAAGTGCCCGAGGACCTGGCCCGACTGGATGACGATCTGAGTCGGCCACGGCGGAGTCACCCCAAAATCGTAGAGAATCGCCTCGAGCTTGGGCACGATGAAGTAACAGAGAAACCCGCTCACGATCTGGATCACGTAGAAAACATACAAGAAATAACCGATTCGTCCCGCGATCGCGTTCCAGACTGGCTTGACCTCGAACCGGGTCGCCCCCGCCTCGCGCAAGGCCCCGGCCAGGTTCCCGACCACGCTCCCGACCCGCGCCAGGATTTCGCTCTCGATCGGCAAGGTGCCGGGCACACGATCGAGCGCTTCGGGGAGCGGAACCCCTGCCTTCAGGTAATGCGCCAGGGCCCGAACCTTGCGCTGATACCCTCCCGTGAACTGGTCGGAGACGGCATCCAAGGCGGGCGCCAGCGGCATCTCACGTTCCGCGGCGACGGCGATGATTGCCACCAATGCGTCCTGCTGCGTCGATCGCCGCCGGGACACGATGGTCACCAGGGCGATGAACGCCGCCACGATCGCGATCAGGCTGCCGACCAAGAGCGGGGCGACCAGGGTCAGGAGCCAACAGACCAAGGCACTGTAGAAAACCGCGCTGAGCAGATGCCGCATCCCCATCCGCCAGCGCCCGGCCTTGCCGTCGAACGGCAAATCCTGCTTGGGCGGAAGCTCGTCGATCAAGGTGTTGGAACTCACCTGGTTCTCCACAAGCGAACGGAACCGACTTTACGGTCCTTAGCCTGACAAGCGATTGATCAACGAGATCAACGGAAAGAAGATGGCCACGACCACGACCACGATGCCGCAGAGGATCGACCAGATCGCCAGGATGCCACAGACGGTACTGACGAACGAAGCCTGACTCCGCGCCTGGGCTTCGAACATCTCGCCGGCCATGTGGAGCGCCTCGGGCATTCCACGGTGCTTCTCGGCCCAATCGATGATCCGCGCAAACCCGTGTGGAAAGAGCGACGGTCGAGTCAGGGCCAGCGCCAGCGATCGACCTTCCGCAATCTCTTGCGCCGCCTGTTTCGTTCCTGATGCGATCTCGCTGTTGCGCACCGCCGCCCCCGCCATCGGCAACGCCTCACGCAAGGGGACCTCGCTCTCCAGGAGCAGTGCGAGCAGATGAGAGAACTCGGCGAGATCGCTGAGATGCCAGACCGGACCGATCAACGGGATGACCCAGGCCAGGCTCCGTCGGACGTCGGTTCGAAGCACGAGCGACGCGATCACGCCGAGCACGGCCAGCCCGATCAGACCTTGCAAGAGCGGTAGCCAGGCCCGGTCGACGGCCTTGGCGACCTGAAAGACGATCCCGGTCAGGACGGGAATCGGCATGCCGAAATCTTGGAAGATTCGCGAGAAGCCGGTGACCAACACGACACAGACGAACACGAAGACGACGACCGCCAACGCGATCGTAAACGTCGGGTAGGCGAGCCGCAACCAGAGCGAACGTCTCAGGTCCGATCCAATGTTGGCATAACCCGCGAATCGACCGAGCACATCGCCCAGCTTTCCCGACCGCGTCCCAGCGACCACAAGGCCCCGCAGGTGGGGCGGGAGCCGATCTCCTTGCCGCTCGATCGCCGTCTCAAGCGAGGCACCCGACTCGAGTTGATCGGCCAGGCGGTTGAGCACCGCGCGAAGCCGGCGACTCGGGATCTCTTCTGCGAGGGCACGCACCCCTGAGGCCAGCGGCATCCCGGCCGACGTCAGGCTGGCAATGTGGCCGGTCAGTTGAGCGACATCATCGCTCGACAAGCGACCATGCGACCCGTTGGTTTCCTCTGATGGTTTCGTCATAACGATGGTCTCGCGGCCGCGTCAACGGCCACCAGCTTGGTCTCCCCCATGATCCGATAGGGATGTCTTCCCAATCGCAGACGTATGGAACCTGCCGGACCGAACCGCCAAAATCATCCGAAAACCGCGCTCCCGCCCGATCAGTTGACGGGCACGGCCAGGCCGCGGAGCAACGCCGCCATCGGCACAAAAAACGTCAGGGCATAGAGCAAAGTCGCCGAGAGCCCGATGGTCAGCAGCATCACCGTCGGCAGAAAGACCTTGAGTTTCTCGGCCTGATACAAGGCGCGTTTGCGATAGATGGCTGCAATCAGACCGAGCGACTCGGCGAGGCGGCCCTGCCCTTGTCCCGAGCTCAAAATCCAGCGCAGCAACGGCGGAATTCCGCGGGCTTCGCCCGCCAAGACCCGGAGGTCACCCCGTTCCACGGCGGCCGCCACCTCGCGTCCCGCGGCCAGAAGTCGGGGATCTCCCGAGGCCTCCGAGGCGAGTCGGACCGCCTGATGATAGGGAACTCCATGCGCGATCAAGATCGAGAGCAGTTGAGCGAAGTTGGCCGCCTCGGCATTGGCGATCATCGTCCGCATCCAGGGAAACCAACGCAGAGGGGAGCGCGCCCCGCTCGAGGGAAAAGCCGATGCTCTCCCCGTCCAGACCCACCCGACCGCCAGACCGACGAGCACCAACGGCAAGATCGGCCCCCAGTATAGGGCCGTTGCGCCGACCGCCCCAAGCGCCTGCACACTCCACGGAACGGCGACTTCCAACGACTCGAAGGCATCCAAGAATCGGGGCACCATCTGGGTGACCATCAAGACAAAGAGGGTGTAGGCCACGCCCAGGACGATCATCGGATACCAGAACGCCAATCCGATGGTCCGACGCGCATCGCTATAGCTGCGGACAAAGCCGGCCAGACTTTCCAGGGCCGCTGGCAACCGACCCGCCCGGATCCCCGCCTCGACCACGGCCCGATAGATGGGAGGAAACCCTTCTCGCTCCGCCGCCAGCGCTTCCGATAACCCTTCCCCCTGATCCATCCGGGCTGATAACCGGAGCATGGCCGCGCTCAAGCCTCCTGACAGGTCGCGACCCACGTCGCGCAAACCGCGCTCCAATGGCAGGCCCGCTCGAGTCAGTGCGGCCATCTCGTCATTCAACGCGATCAGATGGCCAAGCGAGATCGTTCTCCCCCCCGGCAGCTCGCTCGCCGATTCCGCCATCACAACCTCATTTCAGAGCTATGACATTTGTGAAAGACCATTTCACCACAACTGTAAGAGGCCGTCAAGTGGGCCCCTCGCGAGAATCGTCCGGCGCGTGCCAAAGCGTTGGCAGGTGGCCAGGCCGTGGGATACGATGATGGGGTCGGGACATGGAGGCGGGCTAGCCCGGGGGGACAGCCAACCCGGAGCGAGCGACGACATCCTATTTGCGGGGACGGGAAACGATGCGGATGCGGACCGCAATGGCCATGGCCGCGGTGCTGGCACTGGGGGCCGGCGGCGACGATCAGCCTACCTCAACTCCACCAAGTCCAGTGGGCCCGGCCGACTACAAGCTGGTGATCGCCATGTACGGCGTCGCCAAAGAGCCGATCAGCACGACCGAACTGGTGGTCCACAAGGGACGGGCCTTCCTTTTCAATCCTGGCCCTCCGTTGGAGGTGATGATCCATGACCCCAGCGCGGGGCGTCTGGAAATGATCGATCTCAAGCGGAAGATCCGATCGGAAATCTCCCTCAAAAAACTCGATGAGTACACGAACAAGCTGCACGACGCGATCGCGGCCGCGTCGACCAAGCGCGAGGCGCAAGGGGGCAAGGGGAACCAGATCGCGGCCGCGATGAGCCGCGACTTGATCGATCCCCGTTTCTCGACGTCGTACGACCCCGCGGCCCACCGGCTCCGGCTGACCAGCCCCACAATCGAGGTGGAGGGTGATGGCGTGCCCGAACCCGACGAGGCCCGCCTGGCGTCGATCCACGCCACGTTAGTGGCACTGGCCAAGATGGACGCGGTGCGCGATCCGCGGGACCTTCCCCCATTCCCGAGGCTCGAAGCGCTCCGCGCTTTGGTCGTCGATCATCGGCTCCGGCCGACCGAGCTGACCTTCATCTACCGATTGGCCGGAGCGCCTCAAAAGCTCCGCTGGACGTTTCGGCTGGAACCCGCGCTGACGAACCGCGAGCGCGAAGCCATCGCGACCGTCGAGGCGATCCATGAACTCTGCCGATACGCCCGATTCAACCGCTATGGCCCGACCACGCGGAATGTACCGAAATGAGCACACGGACAGTCTGTTCGCGCGAAGATTCGATTAACTGTTGGCCGGTAGGTCGCGGCGCAGGAAGCCCACGAAGCCCAGGACGATACCCGCAAGACCGATCGCGCCGAGAACCGTCGCGTTGAATGCCAGGTCGCGGCCGGTGACGGCCGCCGAGACAGGGTCGTAGGCCTTGAAGATCGACCCATTTCCCAGCCACTTCCAGCCTTCGAGCACGGGCACATTCGCGATCACGAGCATGACGAAGCTGGTCAGGGTCAGCACCGACCCGATCAGGTTCGGTCGCCAGCGAACGCTATCGATCGCCGAGAAGAGTAGCGTGTATCCGTAGACCGCCAACCCCAGCGCCGCGAGATTCAACGCGGGGCGGGTGAGAATCAGCAGCGTCGGCGGGGTCTCCACCCGATAAAAACGGCCCGCGAGCAGGTTCCCCATCACCATCGCGAAGCAAAGGAGAACGATCCCTGAAACCCCGACCAGAACCTGGGAAGCGAGGTAAGAGAATCGCGAGACGGGGCGAGACAAGGTCATATCCAGCGTCCCCCGCTCAATCTCCAGGGCCACGGCGGCCGACCCTCGAGCGATCGCCCAGAGTAAGACGTTGATGAGGATAAAGGGATGATTCCACCAGGCCACCTCGAACGCCACCGAGGCCAGTTCGCGAACCGGGCCTTCGACGCTCCGGAACGCGAGCCCGCGCAGCCCGTGCGAGCCCCCCATCGATTTACGCACCCGGGCCTCGGTCAAAGACGTGATCACAACCGTCAGCCAGCTCAAGGCGAAGAGGGCCGTGGCCGTGAGGCCGAGCAACCAGCGAGACTCGGCGAGATGCTTGCGGACCAGGGCCAAGAACGGGGTCATCGCGTCGGGACCTCCGAATCGGCGGGCACGGGGCTGTGATATTGCTCGTAGAGACTGCGAAGGTCGTCGGTGCCGATGGCGACATCCTCGATCGGACTGCGGCTCAGCCAACTCAGAAGAGTGCCGATCCTGCCGCGATGTTCCAGGAGGCAGGTGGAACCGTTTCGCTCCCGCACCGTCAACTCGAGTTCATCGGGAAAGCTGGGGGCAACGCCCTCGGCGAACCGGAGCAAGACCATCCGAAGCGAACGACGCTCGTGCATATCCTCAAGGTGAAGGAGCCGGCCCTCGCGCATGATCGCGACACGGTCGGAGACCTCCTCGACCTCGGAGAGCACGTGGCCCGAAAAGACCACGGTCTGTTTCTGCACGTCACGGGCCTGACGGACCAGGTCGAGGACCTCGGCGCGGGCCGACGGATCGAGGGCGGAGGTGGGCTCGTCGAGGATCAGGATCTCGACCGGGTCCGAGAACGCTTGCGCCAGCGCCAACTTCTGCTTCATCCCGGTGGAATACGTGCGGACTTTGCGTCTCAGGTCGAGCCTCATGACCCGCTCGGCAAGTGCTACGGCACGATCGAGCGCGTCACCGCCCCGGAGGTCGGAGAGGTATCGGAGCATCCCCAGGCCGGACATCGACCCGAACATCCGCAACTCGCCCGGAAGGTAGGTGACCAGGCGGCGGACCTCGAGGCTGTCGGACCAGCAGTGATGCCCGCCCACGGTCGCCCAGCCGGAGCTCGGCTTGAGGAGCCCCAGCAGGAGCCGGATCGTCGTTGTCTTGCCCGACCCGTTTGGCCCCAAGAGTCCGAAGACTTCACCGCGACGAACCGTCATCGACAAATCGGCCAGCGCCGTGACGGCGCCATAACGCTTGGTCAATCCTTCGGTCACGATCATCCGACTCACACCCCCGGCCCGAACAGTGCTCGTACGCCACGGCCGCGACCCAGTTTAGCGAGGATCGGCCCGAGGGGAAGGAGAGGAGTTCCATGAAGTGGCGTTCGGCAACAACACCGCACTCACGAACGGTCACGTGGCTCGCCGCCGAGGCAAAGGACGAACGAGGAAGAGGCGATCCCCCAGGCGTTGCCAGTCTCAAGCCGTCGACTTATCGGCGCTTTGATCGCCGCACGGACCGGTGGATCGCCCCGAGCAGCGGGTCGGTACCGTTCGAGGTTTGAGGCATTCCCGGTGACAGGCCCAGAACCTGACTGTTTGAAAAACCGGGCTGCGCGGCGGGCATCGCTTGTGACAAGCCCGCTGGCCCGAATCCCGCCTGAGAAGTCCCACCCATCGGGTAAGAACCGTAGCCGCCATAGCCGGCGCCGCCGTATCCCGCGCCGTAGCCGTAGCCCCCGTAGCCCGAACCTGAGCCACTGACAAAGCTGGAACCACCGATCGGCTGATAACCAAACTGTGCCGACCAGCCACCTGGCACCACGCCTTGCGCCTGGGCCGACGTGCCAATCGCACCGAGGAGGGCAAACGCGGCGAGACTCGTCTTCAGGCCGAACATAGACCCATCCTTCTCACACTGGACCGATCGCCAGGAGTTCAAGGGGCGAAGGGTGACGATTCCCTCCCCCGTTGCATTGCCATTATCTCGATCAGGGCGACGAAAAGGAAGAGCGTGGCGTGGGCCATCCGACGCTCGAAGAAAAACCGCGGGAGGTGAGCATTCACGCCAAGCAGGCAAAACCGGGTCAGATTAACGTGAGACGAGGAGCGTCCGCGCTCCCTGCTGCTTCGATTTTTCGATAGCCGAGACTCTGGAGCACTTCGAGGACCTCGCTCCAGGTCGGGAACATTCGGCCACTCCGCTTCTTGTATTCCTGCATGGCCTGCATGAATTCGGATTCCAGGCTTGGTGTTTGGCAGTGATCCAAGACCGGCGCGACGGCCAGAGCAGGAATGGCGGTGCGGGTCGACTTGGAGACGCGGGCCGCCGGAACTCGCCTGGGATTCCGAGGAGGGGAGCCCAGCTCAGTGGCTTGGGAAGTCGAAACGCTGGCGGCCGGTTTCTTGGCTGTCGCGAGCCGAGCCACGTGAAAGCTCCTGCGTGGGGTTGCCCTGGCCAGGCGCGTTCGCCCGAATCGACCACGGCAGAGTCAACCGGTCCCGAGACTCCATCCTCCCCAAAGTCCATTCCATGCGTCGCGTTCCTGATAAGAACAGCTTAGAATGGATTTTTAAATTGACCTGTAGACCGGAACAATTTCACCAACTTTTCTCACTCGCCCCGTTTCCGACCCGCGGCCGAGCCTAAAAACTCGCAGAGGCGGCATTTTTGGGCAATCGCTCAGCGTGAGCGTCTAATTCATGCATCCGATAGGCAGGGCCCCGACCCAGCCAAGACCGAGCACATGGACCGACTCGATCGGGCGATCGCGGTCGGCCAGGGCTTCCCACTCCTGCTCGGTCCAGATGTGGAGCCGGCAAAGCATCGGACCGGCCGTGACCTGGAGGGACTCGAGAGTCGCGGGAGCGTCGGGACAAGTCGAACTCGATTTGTCACGCGGCAGATTTTGACGACGGACGAGCCTCATACTCTCTCCTTGAGTCAATTGGGGATCCCGGCGGTCCGACCGCAATCCGATCGACGCGAGCGAACGATTCCGGTTCAATGACGGCGTATCCTGTTCCGCCGACGGGGAAGATTCCAATGCGGAAAACCCTGAGGCCAGCCTAGGTCAGGAACAAACAGGCGCCAAATCTCATGGTTCTTTTTTTGCGAGCGTTCGAGGTCCGAACCACCGACGGCATTGAGGATCGCGATCAGGATTCGGCGCCGGATTCGACCCCGTCCGGAATCGTGCCGCCCCGAAGCGGATCAGACCTGCGACCGCCTCGTTGACAAGGTTCCCAGTAGAGGGGAACACGGGGCAAAAACGCGCACTATAACTCTTTTATGACTTGAAAGTTGACCCGACGGAGGCTCAAATACGAGGATTGAAAGCGTCGTAATACCGGCATACTCATGGAACGCTCCCGTCGTTCCAAGCGCTCGCCCATCCGACCGGTTCTGAAGGAACCGGAGCAAGTGATCGACAAATCGCGGTTTCAAGACGTGCGGTTGACATCCCTGAGGAGGGAGCCCCTGGTCTCAGGGGACGTCCTTGACAGAGTGATAGGGGGACGTAGAAGATACTTATGACAAACCAGGCTGACTCTCGGTTGAGGCAGCTCATCCAAGTGGCGCGTCATTCGTGGCCGGCAACTTTGGTTTGGGCCACCCCCCCTTCTGTCTTGCGAGATCTTCCCCAACGGCGCGCTACGGTTCGATCCGAGTTAGACATTATGCAGGAAGCCGCACGTCCCTTCTCGCTCCAGCAGGCCGCCGTCTTTCTCGCCGTTCTGATTGTGTCGATACTGTCTCCCTTCGTCGATGCTCAGATACGGCTCTGCGTTCTGCTCTTGGCGGTCACTTTTAACACGTGGTACGGCGGCCTCCGGCAAGGGACGATGGCCGCGGTCTTCTCGGCGATCGTCGTTTTTGCCAATTCCTTGGCGATGAACCATTCGATCCGGATCGAACCGATGCACGGGATCCGGCTCGGCGTCTTCCTCCTGAGCTGCTACTTTCTGACGCGGTTCGCCTTGTCCCACCGGCTCGCCGAAGCGTTGCGGAGCCGCAATGAAGAATGGAACCGGAAGCTGCTGGAAACGGCCCGCGAAGGTTTCTGGGTCTTCGACAACGACTGGCGCACCACCTACGTCAACAACCGGTTGGCCGAGATGCTCGGTTATGCGCAGCGCGAACTCCTCGGCGAGGATTTTCGTGAGTTCCTCGTCGACGGGTTTCGGATTCGATCGGCCCAGGACCTCACCCGCCGCGACCACGAACACAGCGACCAGCAGGACCTGCGATTCCGCCGGAGCGACGGCTCACGGCTCTGGGCGACCGTCACCACCAGCCCGGTGACCAACGATCGCGGCGAGGTGGTCGGACTGCTCGCGGTCGTCGAAGAAGTGACCGAACGCAAGCGATTGGAACGCGACCTCGACAAGGCCTTGCGCGCGCTTCAGATCAGCGAAGCACGCCATGGTCGCCTGGTCGAGTCGAATATCATCGGGATCATCACCGCCGACCTCTCCGGCGATGTGCTTGAAGCCAACGACGCCTTCTTGAGGATGGTCGGCTACACCCGGGAAGATCTCAACCTCGGCCAGGTGCGCTGGTCCGACATGACCCCTCCCGAATTCATGGAACTCGACCAGCAGGCCACCAACGAGCTCTGGGCCTCGGGGGCCTGCGTTCCCTATGAGAAGCAGTTCACCCGGAAGGACGGCGAGCTTGTCCCGGTCCTGATCGGCGCCGCGGCACTCGAACGCTATCCCAAGACCTGGATCGGCTTCGCGCTCGATCTGACGGAGCGAAAGCGGTCCGAGGCCGCCTTGCAGGAGGCGAAGGAGGCCGCCGAATCCGCCAGCCGGGCCAAGGACCAGTTCCTCGCGATGCTCAGCCACGAGTTGCGGACCCCCTTGACGCCGGTTCTGCTCATGGCCACCGCAATGCTCGAGGAACCGGACACCCCCGCCGAGATCCGCACGATGCTCGAGCTCACGCGGCGGAACGTCCAACTCGAAGCCCGGTTGATCGACGACCTGCTCGACATCACCCGCATCAGCCGAGGCAAGCTCGACCTCAACCGCGAAAACGTCAACGCGCACGCACTGATCCAGCAGGCCCTGGAAATTTGCCGCGACGATATCCGCGCCAACGAACTCCAGCTCAGTCTGGAACTCGCCGCCGGCGAACACCACGTCGACGGCGACCCCGCTCGGCTCCAGCAAGTCTTCTGGAACCTGATCAAAAACGCGGTCAAGTTCACGCCGCGCGGGGGCAGCCTGTCCATTCGTTCGTTCCATGCCGACCCGTTTCCGAACGCCACCGCGGCGCGGTTCGTCGTCGAGGTCAGCGATACCGGCATCGGCATCGAGCCGCATACCTTGCCGAAGATTTTCGACGCATTCGAGCAAGGCGATTCCGCGACCCGGCGGAGGTTCGGCGGCCTCGGACTCGGGCTGGCGATCAGTCGATCGGTCGTCACGGCCCACGGCGGCCGGCTCTCGGCCTACAGCGCGGGTAAGGACCAGGGAGCCAACTTCACGCTCGAGCTCGCCACCGTCCCCGCCCTCGCCCCCGTGGCGCAAGCCCCCACGCCTTCCTTGAGGACAAGCTCGACGCACCGCCCGTTGAAGATCCTCTTGGTCGAGGACAACAAGGAGACCCTCCGCTACCTCTCCTGGATCCTGGCGCAACACCAGCACAAGGTCTACACGGCCGATTGCATGTGGGGGGCGCTCGAAGTCGCGCAGGAAGATACCTTCGACCTGGTCATCAGCGACATTGAACTACCCGACGGCAGCGGACTTGAACTGATGCAACGCCTGGGTGGCGGCCTCGAGTTCCCCGGCATCGCGCTCAGCGGGTTCGGCTCCGACGACGATGTCCAGATGAGCAAGGCCGCGGGCTTCTCCGAACACCTGACCAAGCCGGTCGATTTCCTCAAGCTCGAGGAGACGATCTATAGCGTGACCTCAGCCCTCCCCCACAAAGAGCTCGCTCGTTAGGTTTATCCCGTTTACGTAAACCGCATCAAGTCATAGAGCTGCAATATTTTTCCCTTTGCCATTCCCACCCCGCCGACAGGCAGATGCTCGGGTCGAAACTCGCAGAGCAAACGGAGTGCCGAACACTCTTGGAGTGTCCTTAGCATCATAATTACGACTCTTCCTCGTCGCGGGCGGTGTGGCGGACGTAGAGGATTTGAACCACGTCATCAGCTACGGTGAATAGAATGCGATGTTTGCTGTGCTTTGACCTGCCGTAAAGCAACTCGCGGATTTCGACGGGAAATTTGTGACTTTCTGAAGCGATGGGGCAACGGTTGGGATGGCGTGTAAGCGTCTCGATGTTCTCGAACAGTTGTTGATACCACTTTTCGGCGAAGATCGGTGAGATATGCTCGTACATCCAAGCATACGCGGCGTCGGCTTCAGCTTGGGCCTGGGCGGTGATCGAAATCCGATACATCACACGGTAATCCCGTGCTTTGCCCTGACGTGTTCCTTAAACTCGTCCAGACTGCTCGTCCTCCCGGCGACAACATCATCTAAGCCCCGGCGGATGCCCTCGATCACCTTGGCCTCTTCCGCCAAATCGAGCAATTTTTGGTAAGACACGGCATCCTGCACCACGAGTTCGGCCTTACCGTTGATGGTGAGGACCACTGGCTCACCCGTATCCTTCAACTGCTTGAGGAAGTCGGGAGTATTCTTCTTGAAATCGGTCAGCGAATGGATGTCGCGGTCAAGATTCATGGCCTACCTCTTGAAGTGCTAAAAGGAATCTAATTCGATCCTAGCACCCTTCGGGAGTCTTTTCCAGCCAAAGGTTATAGGCCATCGTGCGTGTTGCCCAGAAACACGAAAAATCAAGACATTAATAGACTCAAAGTGACCAATAGGGAAGGGATTTTGCGACGAGAACCCGTGTGCATCCGCGATTTATCTCGTACCGATTCGGATCCGGTTCGTCGTGAACAAACGACCAAGGGAACGGTGGAGCGGCCCTGATTGTGGCGGGCTGCTCGATCGGGGTCCGGGCCGTTATAAACCGCGACGATTTCCCGGGAACCGTGGGCGGAGGGCCCGCGGTCCCTGGGAAATCGACGCTCGCAACCGATCGGTGGTGGGCTCAGCGACGGAGTGCCCGTTGGAGTAAGCTCGAGGATCGAGAGGGGCGCGGGGTCTGAGCCGGAGCCGGAGCCGGAGCTTGGGCCGCGACCTCGATCCACATCTTCGGCACGTCTCCGGGCGCGGGGGGCTTGTCACCCAGGCCATCGGCGTCGCGGGCGATCAGGCTGATTCCAAAGAGACCGGCCGTCTTGAGGTCCACCTGGATCGGCGAGACGCGATCGGGGTCCTTGCCCTGCTTGCTCCAAGTCTTACCGCCATCCTCGGTGACCCAGATCTCGACAACCGCGGGCCGGCCGTCAGGACCGGCGCGGTCGACTGCGTAGTCAAGAAGGAACTGAGGTCCAGGCACCTTGAGCGTGTTGGTCGCGTGGGGTGCCGAAGCCGCGGACGGAGTGAGTGCGTCGGCGCGTCTCGTCAAGGCAGCCATTCCAACGCCGGGATCGGTTCCGAGATCCAAGGGAGCCTGAGCCTTCGAGGTCTGCAATGGCGGCACCGGTTGCTCGAGGCCCGCTCCCTGGGGAACGTCGTGGCCTGGAGCCGGTGCTTCACGAGTCCCCTTGTCTCCGACTCCGACCGGGGGACTTGCCAGCGACTCCAGCGAAAGCGGCGCGGATGCAATTTGCGTGGCGAAGGGAGCCCCGTCGCCCGTCGCAACCGACGATGCGGTCCCGTCGGCGTGCGGCTCGACGGCCACCGGAGCGGGCATGGAGGCGGGTACGGGAACCGAAGAGAGGTGGGCAATGTCCTGAGCCGAAGCCAGAATCGGGGCCACGGCTCGTTGGGGTTCCGGTTGGAAATCCCGATTCCCAGGGAGTCCCTTGGCATCGCCTGGCCTTGGGAGCGTCTGGCTTTCCGCCTGGGCGGATGACTGACGGGGCGGCAAGCCCCCTGGTAAAGCCGCCATCGAAATCGGGTCGACCGGGGACGCCGAATCCTGAGCCCGGTCGAGTTGGGGAGCGGACGCGGGCTGGGGCTCGTTCGTGTTCGCCGAAGCGGGCGCGGTTACCACCGATGGTCCTGGCTTGCTCGATCCAAGAATAAGGATCTTTTCCGACTTATTCCCCGCAATGTCGAGCGCCGTGGCACGGATATGCAGCGGCTGAGCGACGCCGGAATCCCAGGTCACAACCCCGGGCGCCTCGTGCGAGTCGATCGGGACCGGGCGCCATACTTTTTGTCCCTCCACCTGGTATTCGAGGACCGGCGGATGGATATCGGGATAGTCATCGCGGACCTCCCAGCGCACCGAGGCCAGGCTCGCGCTCCGGACCAGCGGCTCGAGCACAATCGACGGCGGCGTCGTATCGACGACGATCTTCATGCTCGGCTCGATCCGCGCATCGTCGGCCGGAATGAGCCGCCCCTGCGAGTCCACGGACCGGACGGCAAGCCAATACTCGCCGTCGTGTTCGGCGTTGAAGGTGAACGCGGGCCGATCGGGGGTGGTCACCCCTTGCTGCTTCCAATGACGTCCCTGGTCGTCGGAGCCCCAGAGTTGGAGCTCGCGTCGTCGCGCACGCTCATCGGGATTGATCTGGAACGGAACGCGAAAGGATCGCGCCTTTTGATAGATGACCGGCGGCCCCTTCGCAGAGGGGGGGGACTGAGCCGCAGCCGTTGGGTGCGGCTCGATCCCCAGGGCCACGGCCAAGGCGAGCCCTGCAATCGCAAGCCGCACTCGAACTCTACTCGGCTGCATATGATCCCTCCTTGGATCAACGCCCCTCGAATCCGTCGACAAGAAGAGAGACACCGTCGAGATCAGCGATCTTCGCTTGATCACTCGCGTCGAGCGGAAACGGGTCCAGCCCGTGCGATCTCTTCGCGATTCCGCGGATTCAACCGGCCTCACCATTCCGTGCCCCCACCCCGATCACGTCGTCCATCCTTGTCCAACGTCACCCGATCTGTCTCGGCAGGACAAGTCCAGGAGGGGAACCCGGCGCGTGCGTATACTCCTGATGCCTCCGTCAAGAGACGGATCGATAGTCTCGAGGATCCACACTCACACACGGCGCGGAATGTAACCGATGTCCCCCTTTGCGACAAGCGCGGTTCCCACCTCGCTCGAACGCTTAAATCAACCAAATCGACTCGGCCCTGGGGAAATCGACTCGATTGACCCTCGCGCGGAATAGAATCATTCTGCAGACACGGCCTCCAAATTGCTTCGGGTAGGTCATTGGCCGAATCCACTTCCGGGTTCGGCCACGCCGGGATCACGAGGAAAATGCGATGAGCCAAGAGCGCTCGATGCTCCGAGGCAATGCCGGTCCGATCCGAATCGAGCGGACTGAAAAAGGGATCGCCCAGATCACGGCCGAAACTGCCGACGACGCCTTGCTCGGGCTCGGATATTGCCATGGGCGCGACCGTGGACTTCAGATGCGACTGGTCCGGATTTTCGGACGCGGGCAGGCCTGCGAGCGGCTCCGTGACAGCGAGGCGATGCTCGAGATCGATCGCTTCTTCCGCCGCCTCAACTTCTGTGGCGACGCCGCCGAGCAAACCGCGGCGCTAACACCTCGCGTGCAACAGGGGAACGAGGCGTACGACCAGGGCGTGAACCTCGCCTTCGAAGAGCTTGGCGTCCCCTGGGAGCTTCGGGTCCTCGGCGGAACGTCCAGGGACGACCCCTGGACCTTTGCCGACGTCTATCTCATGGCCAAGGTGATCGGCTACGTCGCACTCGCGATCAGCCAGAACGAGATCGAACGCTGGATCATCGAGTGCGTGCAGAATGGCATCAGCCGGCGCTTGCTCGAAGAGCTGTTTCCGGGACAGCTCGAGGGGCTGGACGAGGAGGCGTTGCGTCGCGTTCAGCTTCAGGAGCGGATCGTGCCCGAAGCCCTCTGGCAGGTGCCGGGGCTCCCCGCGGCGATGGCCTCGAACAACTGGGTCGTGGCCGGAACGAAAACCCGTTCAGGCCGGCCAATCGCCTGCAACGACCCGCATTTGCAGGTCAACCGGCTCCCCGCCTTCTGGTACGAGGCAGTGCTCCGTTGGACCTCCCAGGAGGGGGCCCTGCGCTACGCCATGGGGGGCTCGATCCCCGGTATCCCCGGCATCGTCATCGGACGCAACCCCGACGTGGCCTGGACCGTCACCTACGCGTTCATGGACTGCGTCGATTCCTGGATCGAAGACTGTCGCGACGGGCAGTATCGTCGCGGCCAGGACTGGTTCCCGTTTCGAGTCCGCGAAGAAACGATCCAGCGCAAACGGAACCCGCCAGTCGCGGTTCAGTATCATGAGAACGACCACGGCACCTTAGCCGGAGACCCCCACAAACCAGGCCATTACCTCACCACCCGCTGGTCGTGTGGCGAACAGACCGGCGCGATGTCGCTCGAGGCGATCCTGGGAATGTTCGAGGCTCGATCCGTTGATGAGGGACGGGCGAACTTAAGGCATCTCTGCAACTCTTCATGGAATTGGCTGCTCGCTGACCGGGACGGAAACATCGGCTACCAGATGGCGGGCAAGATGCCGCTCCGTCGGCCGGGAACCTCGGGGCTCGTCCCTTTGCCCGGCTGGGAGCCTGAGAACGACTGGCGCGGGTTCGCCGCAACCGAGGATTTGCCCCAATGCGTCAACCCGCCCGAGGGCTATCTGGCGACCGCCAACGATAACCTGAACCGGTATGGCAAGCTTAAACCAATTAGCCTGTGCGTCGCTCCCTATCGCGCCGAGCGAATCCGGGCCGAACTCTCCCGTCCGGGGCCGTTCACACTCGAAGACATGAAGACGTTACAGTTTGATGTGCACTCCACCCAGGCCGAACGATTCATGGCCATCCTTCGGCCGCTGCTCGACGCCGCCGAACCGGGGGAGAACCGGCAGATCCTCCTCGACTGGGATCTCGCCTATCATGACGACTCGCGCGGCGCCTACCTGTTCGAACAGCTTTACCGGGAGTTACTCCAAGCCGTCTTCGGTGGTCAGCACGTCACGCAGCACCCGCGCACCCACCTGGGCGTCCCGGTCGTGAACCATCTGCTCGACGAGACGACCCTGATGGCCGAATACTACGGCGCCTTCGACGCCGTCCTCCTCTCCGAGCATTCCCTCTGGTTCGGCAGCCGACCGCGTCACGAACTCTATGCGACGGCCCTCGCTCGAGTCCTCAGCCTCGAACCGCAACGCTACGGCGACTCTCGCGGGATGAAGCTGGAGCATCTCATCCTCGGCTCCAAGTTGCCGACGATTCTCGGCTTCGATCGCGGCCCGATCCCACTCAAGGGAGGCCGGGCGACCGTCCATCAAGGTCAGTGGCTCCGCGCCCAAGGGCGCCGGATCGCCTGCGGCCCGTCGTACCGCTTCGTCACCGACCTGGCCACCGACGAGATGCAGACCACACTCCCCGGCGGCCCGAGCGACCGCCGATTCTCGCCATGGTATGTGAATGGCTTGCTGGACTGGCTGAATGGAAACTACACCGTCCTGCGGGGAACCGACCGGCCCTGATTGCGGGTCAGGCATGGCGGAATCTTCCCGTAGGGTGGGCACGGCCCACCATCTTAACCTCCCATTTGGCAAGGAGATCAGGATGGTGGGCCGTGCCCACTCTACGGGAGGAATTCGATTCTCGCCGCGAACCGATCATGAATCATTGATGATTTCACAATGGGTTCAATGAGGCTCTACCCTGAGCAATCCCAAAACGGCAATCGTTCAGAGCCACAGGGGAAATCCCGGAAAATTCAACGCACGGGCAGGCCGGCCCGCTGGGTCACCGCCGGGGTCTTGATGAGCTTGGCCAACGCTTGATCGAGAGCGGGCCCGCGCAGTTCCAGGCGAATGATCGTGCCTTCGGGGTCGATCAGGAACGTGGCCGGGATCGAGTTTACGCCGAAGGCCTCGACAAGGTCGCCGCCACTGCTGGAGTTATGGACTTGCCGCCACGGGATGTTCCGCGCCTTGACGAAGTCGAGAAGCGCCGTCTTCGTTTCATCAAGGCTGACGCCCACAACCTCGAACCCGCCGCCATGATATTTTGCGTACGCCTCTTGGACGTTCGGCAGCTCGGCGATGCAAGGGGCACACCAGGTCGCCCAGAAGTCGACCAGGACGTACTTACCCTTGAGGTCGGCGAGCCGCAACGGCGCTCCCTTGACGTCCTTGACCGCGGCGTCGGGGGCCGGCTTATTCACCTTGTCGAGCCGGCTCAGGTCGCTCTGAATCTTCTGCCGCAACGTCGGGCTCTCGCCATACCGTTCCAGCAAGGTCTCGTAAACCTGACGCGCGACCGAGTATTCCCCCGCGGCCGTCGCGGCGTTGGCCAGGGTGTCGGTAAAGTTCGCGGCGAACTCTTCTTGGTCGTCTTTGCCAAGCCCGCGCATCAGTTCCTTGTAGCGTCCCAGGGCTTCGGCATACTTTCCAGCCTGGGCGCGGGACATCGTGCTAACAATCCGTGCGAGCGATTGAATCGGGCCGTCGGGCTGATCGGCCAGGTATCGGGCCGCGATCGCCTCGTGCTCAGCGAACCAGTCGTGCTCGATGGCCTTATTGAAGAGGAGCATGTAGGCCTGTTCAACATCCTCGGCTTTTGGATGTTCATTGATGTAGAGCTTCAGGTCTTGAAGCAAGGCGCGATCGTGCTTGTCCTGGAGCGCCGCGACGGTCGGACTCTTCGGTTCCTGGGCGGCGACCGCCGAGGCGGTCACCGCGGTCAGGATCAGAGTGGCGATCAGAGTCTGGAAGTTCGACACGAAAGTCCTCTCTTTTTTTTCATCCTGTCGGGCTCGTTCGACGAGGGCCCGAACGACCCACGTCATCGAACGTCAGGCCGATCCGCCGGCGACCTGTGCGGCCACCGGGCGCGGGTCATGAGCCGGCTGAGGCGTGGGGATCAGGTCGCGGATGACCTCGTTCCACCGGGCACAGCAAGTCGCCCGCTCGTGCGAATCGAGGAAGGCCGCGCGGGCGAGTTGGCCCATCCGATCGGCCCGGTCGGGGTCGGAGGCAAGCCCGCTCAGCGCGTCGACCAGGCCGTCAACATCTCCCAGGCGAAGCGTCAGACCACAGCCCGCCTCACGAATCGTATCCGCCGATTCGCTATGTTCGGGCCCGACGAAAATCGCAGGTCGCCCCGAAGCCATGGCCCCGTAGAGCTTTCCCGGAACCACGATGCCCGTCATCTCCCGACGCATCGAGATCAAGTGGACATCGGCGATGGAGAGAGACGCGTGCAACTGTTCCCTCGGGAAATAGTCGAGGAGCCGGATGTTGTCCAACCCCTCGGTCTCCTTCGCCGAGCGCACCTCGACGAGACGAGGTCCGGCCCCCACGAAGAGAAAGACGATGTTCGAGCACTCGCGGAGTCGCCGGGCCGCGCCGAGGAATTCCTCGAACGAATGCGCCAGGCCGAGATTGCCGGAATACATCGCGACGAACTTGTCCGACAGCCCGAGCTCGGCCCGAAGCGGATGCCCGAAGCGAGGCATCGGGTAAATCTCTTCGCGACGGCTCCAGACCGGCACCGTGACCAGGCGATCTCGATGGACCCGTTTGGCCGCGATCCGGTCGGCCATGTAAGGACCGAGCACGACGACCGTATCGGCCTGGCGATAGACTAAGTCACTCAGAGCGGCGAGTGCGGCCACGATCGGGTTGCGACGCGACATCCGGCCCAGGGCCAAGCTCGCGTCGGGATGGAGGTCCATGCTCCAGTAGACGTGCCGCGTTCCCTTGAAGCGCCTCAACAGCGTGCCGATGAGCCCGATGATCGGCGGCGTGCTCAGGGTCACGACCACGTCGAACCGGGGCATGGTCAGCCCCGAGGCCATCGCTCGCGCGTAGAAACTCAGGTAGTCGATCATCCGGGTCAGCGTGCTGCGCCGGCCCAGCGAAGTCGTCGGCACCCGATGAATCTGGACGCCGTTGTGGACCTCGAACGCGGGAGGACGCGGCGTGCCCGGCTTGTACCCCCCCTGCCCGCAGAGGACGTGGCACTCATAGCCGTCGGCCGCCAGCGACTCGACCAGATCGGCCAGATGCTGCGCGGTGGACGCGTGGTCGGGCCAGTAGTACTGGTTGACGAACAGGAGCCGCCCGGACTGAAGAGGGGGCGTGTCTTCCCCCCCAAGCTGCCGGGAACCGGAGCCGGCCATTTCACGAGCGCGCGGCGAGGCTTCTCGACCTCGCGCGAAAACGCCGAAAGCCCTTCTGAACCATGCTTTCACCACTTGGTGTCCGCCTGGGCCTTGTTGGCCCGGTACCAGGCAATCGTCTTAGCCAGGCCGGACGACAAGTCGGTCGGCGCAATCCAGCCATCGAGCGCCTGTGTCATCCGGGTCACGTCCAGGACCTTCTTGGCCGCGCCATCGGGCTTGTCGGCATTCCAGACGACCTGGCCCGCGTAGCCGGTCACCGTGTTGATCGTCTCAACCAGCTCCCGAATCGACGTGCCGATGCCCGTACCGATATTCAACGGCATGGCCGCGTCGTCGTACTTCTCCGCCGCCAGCACGATCGCGTCTGCACAGTCTTCAACATAAATGAATTCGCGGATCGGCTTGCCCGTGCCCCAAACCTCGAGGCTCGGTGACTTGTTCAGCTCCGCGTCGACCCACTTGCGGACCAGGGCCGCCACCACGTGCGAGCGATCGGGGTTGTACGAGTCACCCGGGCCGTACAGGTTGGTCAGGATCAGGTGGATCGAGTCGAGGCCGTACTGCCGCTTGTACGCCTGGGCCTGCACGGCCATCATCTTCTTGGTCAGGCCGTAGTTCACCACGCTCGCGTGGCAGGGACCGGCCCAGAGATCCTCTTCCTTGAGGTTCCCCTCAAGGTAGCCGGGATAGCTACAGGCCGTGCCGATGGCGACGAACTTATTGACCTTGGCCAGGCGGGCGGCCTCCATCAGGTTCGCGCCCATGACCAAGTTCGAGTAATAGAGCTTGGCCGGCTCGGCGACGTTGATTCCAATCCCGCCGTAATAGGCGGCGGTGTGGAAGAGCATGTCGCAAGGATGCTCGAGAAGGCACCTCAGGCAGGCTTCGAGCGTCGTCAGGTTATAGTCACGCTGGCGAGGAACGAAGACCTTGGCCCCCAACCCCTCGAGCCGCTTGACAAGATGCTGGCCGAGGAACCCCGCCCCCCCCGTAACCGTCACGCGCTTGTCCGACCAGAAGCCTTGCATCGGTGTCCGTCCTCCCTGAGGTCCTGTCTCGCTTTGGTGCATGCCTTGCGTCGAAAGCATCATCGTCGATTCGAGCGGTTGACGCTCGAGTTTCGCACTTCGGGATGGCTGGGGTCCGTTCTCGGACCCCGCCCGGTGCGTGGGCCAGAAGACCGGGGGCCAAGTACGGACCCCAGCCACTCAGAGCGCTCCGCCATTGATCCAACCGATCGAAAACCGCTAAGCCGTTGGTCGCGGTTTTCTTTGATTCTCTTAAATCGGCGACCGTGGTCGCGATGCAAAAACCGCTGGGTGCCACGGGTTGGACTCAACCCGTGAGCGACCGCCCAGGCTTTGGGCTCACGGGTTGAGTCCAACCCGTGGCACCCGGGCTTACAGATCATTCCATATCAAGAAAGACCTGGTCCACCGACTTAGACGTTGGCGAACGGGTTCTGGAACTCGATCAACTGGGCGGCGCGGACCAGCTCGGCGATGCCGCGGTCCAGATCGACCGTGGTCTCGAACCCCTTGGCGCGAATCTTCTCGTACGAGACTTCGTAATTCCGCTGATCGGCGTCGCTGCCGAACTCGGCGAAGTGGAGGTAGAAGTCGACATGTTCGAGGATCTTCCGCGCCACGTCTTCCTTGGTGAAGTTCATGGTCTCGTGGCCGACGTTGTAGACGTCGTCCTTGACCGTGTCCCACTTCTCCAGGGCGAAGATCATCGAACGGGCCATGTCGCGGACGTGGACGAAGGTCCGCTTGAACCCGCCTTGGTAGACGATCAGGCTCTTGTTCTTCACCGCCTGGTAGGTGAAGTCGTTGGGCATCAGGTCGAGCCGCATCCGGTTGCTGACGCCGAAGGCGGTCGCGTAGCGGTAGGCGATCCCGTTGCCGGCGTCGAGCACCATCTGCTCGGCGGTCGCCTTGGTCTCACCGTAGAGCGTGATCGGAGCGCGCGGGGTCTTCTCGTTGCAGATGTAGTCGGGCACGGCGCCGTAGATGCTGCCGGTCGACGCGAAGATGACCTTCTGGTCGGGCTTCCGCAGATTGAGCAGGGTGCGGGTGCCGTCGACGTTGGTCGCCTGGGCCAACTGCGGCTCTTTCTTGCAGGCCGGGTAGCCGACGATCGCGGCGAGGTGGACGACCGCGTCGACACCATCGAGGGCCTTCTTGACCCCGGCTTCGTCGGTGACGTCCCCTTTGATCAGCTCGAAGGACCGGTGCTGGCAGCAAGGGAGGAGTCCCTGGCCGCCGAACTTGAGCGAGTCATAGACCCGCACGCTGTGCCCCTGTTCCAGGAGCATGGGGACGAGAGTCGAGCCAACATAGCCGGCGCCGCCGGTGACGAGGATGCGCATGGGAAGTCCATCCTTGGGTGCTGATGATTCGCGGTGTTTAAAACGTGATCAAGTGAAGGGGCGGGCGGCAAGGCGAGACGTGTACTCAGCGCCGGGGCCTCGTCCTTGCGGCTGATCTCTGTTGCATATTCTGTGGCGACAGGGACCTCTTTCCATGGCCCAATGACGTTCGGATTGACGGCCAAAGCCGCACCGAAACCGATCGTCACCTGAGCGAACCCGTCGGTCGCTACTATCGAAAAGTCGAGCCGACCTGTCAACGCCACTTCCCGCCGATCCGCGGGCGAAGGCAAACCGGATTGCCCCGGATTCGGCCGCGTTCCCACCGATGCATCATGCCAAGCACACCGTCAGCTTCGGAACGATCTCCAGCGGTCGGGAACCTCGATCAGGGTTGGCCCCTGACGCTCGAGGGCCGCGGTGACGGCCTCCCTCAGCGCGGCGGCGTCGTTGGCCCGAGCGGCGGGGACGCCGAACGCGTCGGCCAGCTTGAGAAAGTCGGGGTTGTTCAGCTCGACGTCGAGATATCTTTCCTCATGGACCCGTTTCTGGATGTTCTTGATCGCACCGTAGCTGGAATCGTTGTGAACGATCGCGATCACGGGGAGTTGGTATCGGGTCGCCGTCGCGAGTTCCTGGGCGGTCATCAGAAAGCCGCCATCGCCGCTGACGGAGACCACGGGCGCGCCTTCACGTGCCACGGCGGCGCCGAGGGCCGCGGGAAATCCCCATCCGAGCGTGATATAGTTGGAGGGATAGAAAAGGCGCCGTGGTCCGTACGAGGTCCAATCCGTGTGCAGCCGGTAGCCCATTTCGCAAGCGTCCGAGAAGACGGGAATGGCGTCAGGCAAAACCGCGCGGAGCGTCTCGATCAGCCATTCGGGACGCGCGGGCCGCGCTGCCCGCGCCTGTTCCCAGATCGCGTCCCAGCCGCCGGTTCGTTGTCCCTCGGGTAACTCCCGAAGGAGCTCCGTGAGCGCGGCCTTCGCGTCGGCCTCGATGCCGACGGCAACCGGGTGGTTCATGCCAATCTGATCGGAGTCGACGTCGATTTGGACCAGGTTCGCCGGAACCGGCATGCGTCTCCAGTCGGTCATCACCTCGGTGAATCGGCAACCGATCGCGAGCATCGCATCCGCGTGGTGCAAGGCTTCCTTGGCGCGTGCCGAGCGGGCGTGTCCCAGCGAGTAGGGATCGCGCTCGTCGAGAATCCCCTTCCCGTTGAGCGAGGTGACGACCGGCGCGCCGAGGCGTTCGGCAACGGCGCGAACCTCGGCCGCCGCCCCCGCCCAGAGCGCGCCTCCTCCGGCCAGGATGATCGGTCGTTGGGAATCACGGAGCAACGCGACGGCCTCGGCGATCGCCGCGGTCGGCAACTCAACCGCGGGGGTCGGAGCCGCCGCGACACTCACGGAGGTGGAGGCCGGTCGTTCTTCCCGCATGAGATCCTGGGGCAGGAAGAGCGCCGTGGGGCGCGGTCGGCCACGACTCATCGCCTCGGACGCCTGAACGAGCATCGCGGAAATGTCATCGACGTTGCAGACGGTGCCGCACCACTTGGTCACCGGCCGGAAGATCGACTCCAGGTCAATCTCATGATAGGCCCCACATTCCTGATGAATGCGATCGGCATTGACCTGTCCGGCGAGCAGCAGGATTGGCACCGAGTCGGCCCAGCACTCGGCGACCCCTGTCAGCGCGTTGGTCGCACCGGGACCGGCCGTCGTGCAGACCAGGCCCGGCCTGCCGGTCACTCGGGCGTAGCCGTCGGCGGCAAACGCGCCGGCCTGCTCGTTGCGCGTCAGAATCGTGGCGATCGAGCCCTGGCGGCGGAGCGCATCGTAAATCGAGGTCGAATGGGAACCCGGCATCCCGAAGAGGTGTCGGAATCCATGTCGGAACAGCCCATCAACCAGGATATCGGCACCATTTATCATGGTAAACTCTCTCAGTCCCGTTTAAACGTGGGGGCTGATCCACTGGATCCTGTCCCGCGAGACTGTACCCGAACGACCTGAGCGCGGGTAGGGAGCGGTCGCGCCGCAAGCGAACCGTACCGGATCAGGCGGCCGGCCCTCCTCAGCCTTGAAGGTCGCCCGCAACCGGTTGCCACGCTTCGACATTGAGATCCGAATCCGTTAGGATGAACCACGAACTTGGCGGCCGGCTTGTGGGACCGTGGCGAGAGGACCAAAGGCGATGGCGTCGTTGACGTTGCCCAGCCGAAAATTCCTTGAGGACCTTGCGGCCAAAGTGCCTGGGCGTCCGTCGTACGCCACCGAGGTCGTCGACCTGATCTTGGCCGAAGCCCGGGCGCTGGGCGCGAGCGATGCTCACTTGCAGCCGACGGCCGACGGACTCGAGATCCGCTGGCGGATCGACGGCGTCTTGCAACCGGGGGGGAACCTGCCGCTCGGGGTGGCCGCCAACGTGATCGCGCGGCTCAAGGTGCTGGCGGACCTGCTGACCTATCGGACCGACGTCCCGCAGGAAGGTCGGATCCGGGCCGCGCCGGGCGATGTTGAGATGCGTCTGAGCCTCTTCCCAACGCTCTACGGCGAGAAGGCCGTCATCCGTCTCTTCGCCGCCTCCGGGCGCTACCTTCGGCTCGACGACTTGCAGTTGCCGGCCGAGATTCAGGAGACGCTCAGGCGGCTCCTCGGGGCAACCTCGGGAGCGATCATCCTCAGTGGGCCGGCAGGAAGCGGCAAGACGACCACGATCTACGCCTGCCTCCGCGAGCTCGTGGCCTCGACCGAAGGCCGAAGGAACCTGGCCACGCTCGAGGATCCGATCGAAGTGCCGGTCGCCGGTGTCGCCCAGTCTCAGGTCAATCACGCGGCGGGGTTCACGCTCGAGACCGGGCTCCGCTCCCTGTTGCGGCAGGATCCCGAGGTGATCGTGGTCGGGGAAATCCGTGACCCGGCCACCGCCGAAATGGCGTTCCAGGCGTCGCTCACCGGCCATCTGGTCCTGACCACGTTCCACGCCGGGAGCGCGGCGGGCGTGATCGGCCGGCTCTCCGACATGGGGATCGAGCCGTACCTGCTCCGCAGCGGCACGCTCGCGATCGTCAGCCAGCGGCTCGTCCGCAAGCTTTGCACCTGCGCCCGCGCAACCACGAACCCCACGCACCTGCTCGGCCTCGCGGTCGCGCGGGCCTGCTTGCCCGAGGGATGCGACCTCTGCGGCGGGACCGGCTACCGCGGGCGGATGGTCCTGGCCGAGATGCTCGTCCCCGAGTCGAACGCGCTCGGGACCGCGATCCTGGCACGCACCGACGTGGAACGGCTCGGCCGGTTGGCGGTCGAAGCCGGGATGATCGACCTCTGGGCGCGCGCTCGACACGCGATCGAGGAGGGGCTGACCTCCCCCGCTGAAGTGCGCCGGGTTCTTGGTGTCACGTGATGCCGGCCGAGTACGCGCTCGCATCCGGCCGGCATCCACACTTGCCGGAATCGGCAAGCGCTCATTCGATCAAGGTTTCAACTTCTCAACGTCCTCTTGGATCAATTTGAGGAAGTCGTCGTCGTTGGCTTCAATCATCGGCGCAGGGGCGATTTTGAAGTCCTCGGGCAGGACGTCGTCGAAGTCGGCCTCGTCGGCCGAGACCCGCTCGATCGTTTCGGGAGCGTGGGTGGCTCGGCTCCGATGCTTCGGCTTGTTGTCATCGGTATCGAGGCCGGCCAATTCCATCAGCGAATGCCGCTTCTTGGTCTCCGAGATCTCTTCGTCAAGGAGTTGATCCTTGCTGAAGATGCCCACGGGACCGCCTGGCTCATAGTCGATCGTGAAAAAGTGGGTGGCGATGCCCAACTCATCGTCGGGCATGATGCTGTGCTCGCTCGCGATTTGCGACCCATTGACGGTCGTCCCGTTGGTGCTGCCGAGATCGCGAATGTGCCAGACGCTGTTCACGAGCCGCAAGACGCAGTGTTTACCCGAGACATTGGTGAAGTCAAGACTGATGTCGCAGGAGGCCCGGCGGCCAACGACGACTTCGGCCTTGAGCAACGAGATGGGGTCCCCGCCGCCCGTGGGCGTCAGGATCCCGAGCACCTTGGTGTCGGACGTCATGGAGAGTCCTCCCATCGACGTTGACAGAGAATGAGGTTAAATGGGAACGAATGAGCCTTCATGGTAGCCAGGTCGACCACGTGCGCTCAAGAGCGACCAACGACCCGGGTCGATCACGAAATCAAATCTAGGTCAGGGTCTGGAACCGAGCCTCCCCTTCGGATAGCTTCGGGCCAAAATGCCACGAAATGAATCCGAGGCACCTCGAGAGCCGTGTGTGCGACTCGAGACCTCCACGATTCCAGGGGGAACCGACCATGCGATCAGACATTTCGCGAGAGCTGACACGGCGAGAGCTCCTGACGGCCGGTCTGGCCGCGGCCGGCGCCCTGGCGCTTCACACCCAAGTGAAGGCCGCCCCCAGTGCCGCCGAAGGGCCGTACGGCCCGTTCAAGATGGGCCTGCAAAGCTACTCGCTCCGAGGCTACATGGCCAACGGAAAACCGGACGTCGAAAAAGCGCTGGCGATTACCAAGGATCTGGGCCTGCACCACTGGGAAGCCTATCCCGCCCATTTCCCCATCGTCGCGTCCGCGGACGAAATCGCCGGCTACAAAAAGAAGTCGGCGGCCCACGGGGTCTCGGTGATTGGTTACGGCGTCATCCCATTCACGAAAGACCATGAGGCCAACCGCAAATTCTTTGAGTACGCCAAGGCCATGGATTTCGGCTACCTGTCGGCGGATCCCGCCCTGGACAGTTTCGACAGCCTCGACAAATTGGTCGAGGAGTACGGCGTGGGTGTCGGCATCCACAACCATGGTCCGGGACACCACTACGCCCTGATCGATACGATTGCCGCGACGATCAAGAATCACCACCCCAAAATTGGCTGCTGCATCGACACCGGCCACTTCCTCCGGTCAAACGAAGACCCCGTTCGCGCCGCCGAAGTCTTCGGTAAGCGAATCTACGGCGTCCACCTGAAAGACGTCAAAGAGAATAAGGCGGCCAAGGACGTCACGGAACGGATGAAGTTCACCGTGCTCGGCCACGGCGACCTGCGCACCGCCGAGTTGCTGAAAGTTCTCGCCGGGCTCGACTACCAGTATTGCCTGGCTCTCGAGTACGAAGAGAACGTCCTGAACCCGGTCGCGGACCTGCGAGCCTGTCTCGCCGCCGTCCGTGAGGCGGTCAGTACCCTCAAAAAGAGCTGATCGCGAAGTCGGAAACCAAGCGCTCGCCCTCGGCATGGCCCGATCGGATCGATCGGGCCATGCCCACCTACCGAAGCTTGGACCGCCGCCCAGGACCGACGCGATCACCCGCACTGAACAATGGGCCGCCGGACGCCGAAAATAAGAATTAAGGCTTGAGGAGAAACCGGCCACGGGCCTGCTTGAGAACCGTTCGGTCGATACGGTCCCGTCAGCGAGAACGCCCGATGATGACGACGCAATCACCGCCGCGCGACGTGGCGATCGCGACCCCCGACGGCCTGACGCTGCGAGGCTGGCATTGGACCCGGCCAAACCCACGCGGGGTGCTGGTTATCTCCCACGGGTTCGGCGAACACGGCGGCTGCTACCGCCACGTCGCCGAGGCATTGGGACCCGCGCTGGAGCTCGATATCCTCTCGCCCGACCTTCGCGGGCACGGCCGCAGCCCCGGTCGTCGCGGGGTCGTGGGCCGCTACGAAGATCTGATCTCCGACCTCCGCGCCGCCGTCGACTGGACACGTCAGGACCAACCCAGTCTACCGACGTTTCTCCTCGGCCACTCCAACGGCGGCCAGCTCGCGCTCCGACTCGCGCTCGATCCCGACGCCGCTCTGGACGGGGTCATCGTTTCCAACCCTTCCATCAAGCTGGCGACTCACGTGGCCCGCCTCAAGCTCTTGATCGGGCGGCTCCTCCTCCGATTCGCACCGTCCGTCACGCTCGGCGCGAAGTTAAACGCCGCGATCCTCACGAGCGATCCCGCCATGAGACGCGAGCACGAGACCGACCCACTCCGGCATAGCCGGATCAGTGCCCCGCTCTTCTTCGGGATGGTGGAAGGGGGGCAACTCCTGATCGACCGTGCCGCCGAGTTCCAGGTGCCGTTGCTGATGATGCTCGGCGGCCGCGACCAGGTCATCGACCCCGAGCCATCACGCCTCGTCTTCGAACGGATCGCCAGCGCCGACAAGACGCTGCGGATCTACCCCGAGATGCTCCATGAGCCGCTGAACGAAATCGGCCGCGAGCAAGTGTTCGCCGACATCGTCGCCTGGCTCAACCCTCGCCTCGACCAAAGCTAACGCCGATCTCAGGAACTCTGAGGAGCGTGGGCTCACCGGCTTCCTACTCCGCATTTTGGCTTTCAGGCGCGGACGAACTGGTGCCCGGGCAACCGACGCACCAGCCGTCTCATCTCGAGAACGCTCAGAGTGGCGAGCACCTGCGAGGCCACCAGGCCGGTCCTGCCGATCAGTTCATCGACGGCGGTGGGATGGTCGTCGAGCTGGCCCAGGAGGGATCGCTCCAGGTCGGACAGCGTCAATTCGGCGGGATGGCGGACCGGGGTCTCCGCCGACGATGGGCGAATTTCACGCACCAACGGGCCGAGTTCCTCAAGGATGTCGTCGACCGTCTCGACGAGCCGCGCACCGTCGCGGATCAGCCGGTGGCAGCCGTGGCTGGAAAGGCTGTCGACGGGTCCGGGGACGGCGAAGACGTCGCGGTTCTGCTCCATCGCGTGGTGCGCCGTGGACAGCGAACCGCTGCGTGGGGTGGCCTCGATCACGACGACTCCCAGGCAGAGTCCTGAAATGATCCGATTCCGCTGAGGGAACAATCCGGCGAGCGGCCCCTGCCCCATCGGCATTTCACTGATCACCGCGCCCGCCCCGGCAATTTGGGCGGCGAGATCCTCGTGCTCCGGCGGATAGACCCCGCCGAGGCCGTTGGCCATGACGGCCAGCGTTCGCCCGCCCGCCTTGAGCGCTCCGCGATGCGCAGCCGCATCGATCCCTCGCGCCAGGCCCGAGACCACGGTAATCCCGACCCGGGCCAGCGAAGCGCCCAGCCGTTCCGCGACCCGCATCCCGTAGGGGGTACAACGCCTTGAGCCCACCAGGGCAATCGCCAGT
The DNA here is from genome assembly GCF_900129635.1 of Singulisphaera sp. GP187. Lineage (GTDB taxonomy): Bacteria > Planctomycetota > Planctomycetia > Isosphaerales > Isosphaeraceae > Singulisphaera. The sequence continues at coordinate 2,954,220 of NZ_FSRB01000001.1, forward strand.
GGATCACGCGGTTCGTAAGTCCCTTTGATATAGAGCAAAAAGGGGGGATCGGGAATATCTTGCAACGGCGGGGGATAGAGCGGATCGTTCGAGGTCACCACCTGAACGCCCTCGCGACGGCAACGCTCGAGTTCAGCCCCTGCATCGTGGTCACGTCGGGCCGTCGCAATCCGGTCGGCAATCTTGGGGCCGATCCCCTGCACGTCGCGCAGGGTCGAGACCGAGGCGTTGAGCACCCGTCCCGCCGTTCCAAAGCGTTCGAGCAGTTGTCGGCTGGTGTGCGGTCCCACGCCCGCGACCATTGTCAGGCAGACCAGGTCGCGAAGCTCCGAGTCGGTCATGGATTCGGCCTCGCGCCGGCTTTGGTCATGCTTTGAGGAGAGGAGTCACGGCCCAATGGTAGCGAGCGAACGACTGTCCGAATAGACATGTTCCCTGACTCGAGGTGGTGCCCTCCTCACGACGCTTTTTTCTTGTAAGGTGGGCACGGCCCACCAGGTTTCGCCCCCGAGAACGAGTGGGAACCCTCGCCGTCCCACCCACTCGCCAAACAGCCTGGTGGACCGTGCCCCCTGACAAAACACCGGCTCGCACCCGCTTGGATTAGGCGTCGATGAGTGCCTTGCGCACATCCGCCTCGGAAGGGGCATCGGTCAGTTCAACGCGGCCGATCGTGCGGGGCAGGACGAAGCGGATCTTCCCCTTCTGATTTTTCTTGTCCCTTGTCATCGCCTCAATGAGCGCATCGCGATCAAGTTCGGGGGCCGAGACTGGAAGGCCGTAACGTTTGACGAGGGTTTCGACCCGTTCGGTGGTTGCCGAGTCGACCCAACCCAGGTGTTCCGCGAGCCGAGTTTCGACTACCATGCCCACGGCGACGGCCTCGCCGTGATGGTAGCGGCCCCCGTATCCCGCGACCGATTCGATGGCGTGGGCGACGGTGTGGCCGTAGTTGAGCACCGCGCGGAGGCCGGTCTCTTCGCGTTCGTCCTTGGAAACAACGTCGGCCTTGAGCTGGCAACTGTGCGCGACGATATGGCGCAGCGCCGCGGGTTCGCGGGCCAGGATCGCGTCGACCGACTGTTCCAGGAACGAGAAGAAGTCGGCGTCGAGGATCACGCCGTACTTGATGACCTCGGCCAGGCCGCACCGATACTCGCGGTCGGAGAGCGTGCGCAGGCTCTCGGTGTCGATCCAGACGGCGACCGGCTGGTGAAAGGCGCCGATGATATTTTTGGCCCGAGGGTGGTTGACCCCCACCTTGCCGCCGACCGAACTGTCCACCTGGGCCAACAAGGTGGTCGGGACCATGAGCAACGGGAGTCCGCGGGCGTAGCTCGCCGCGACGAACCCGGCCAGGTCGCCGATGACCCCTCCGCCCAACGCCACCACCACGGTATGGCGGTCGGCCCGGATTCTCACCAGTTCATCAAACAGGTCAGCGGCGCAGTCGAGCGACTTGGTGGACTCACCGGGAGGCATCACCGCCAGTGAAGTCGCGATCCCGAGGTTTTCCAGCGCCGCGCGAAACGGGCCTTCCAGCGGTGCGACGTTCCGGTCGGTCACCAAGAGCGCCCGCCGGCACGACCGGCCCGCCCAGGTGGCGTCCAGGGCCGAGCGAGCGAACGCCGCGAACGCATCCTGCCGCCCGCTGACCACTTGAACCACGTACGAGCGTGGACCAAGCTCCACGAGCACTCGCGACTCCGGTTCGATCGAAATAGATGATGAGGCCACGTCGAGGTTTCCTTCACCGGCCCAGGGGTTGCAAGTCTCTCATCCTGTATCGTCAAGATGATCGCCGAGTGTTGACGCCCGGTTGCGTTGCGGGTTGACTCGCCGGCTGCTACAGTATAATCCAGGTGATGTGGAAGGAATGTCCATCCCCCGTCCGCAACCCGGTCTGGGTGGCCAATGATGACCGACCCCTTAATTTGGGCGCCTATCAACCTGGGCCGTTGGTTTGGAACCCAGGTTCGCCTGCACATATTCCTGGTCGTCTTTGTTGTCGTTGTCCTGCTCAACGCCCTCATCGCCCAGGAACCACGTTTTCTGGCGACCGCGGCCTGGATTTCACTGCTCCTGGTCGCGTTGGTCATTCACGAGCTCGCACACGCGATGGTGGCGGCCTGGACCGGCGGCGAACCTCCCGAGGAAATCCAGCTTTGGCCGCTGGGTAACATGGCCTGCCAGCCGAGTGTCACGCGATCGCCCGACCACATCCTGGTGGTGCTGGCCGGTCCGTTGGCGAACGCCTCGATGGCGATTCTCACCGCCCTGATCCTCGCGATCTTCAATGCCCAGTTCGTCTGGAACCCGTTTGGCAATGTCCATGATTCGGGTGCGCCGCTGCTGCTCGCCACGAACCTGCCGGCAGCCCCGTTCAAGCCGTTGTGGTGGCTCGGTTGGTTTGGCTATCTGAATTACGTGATGATGGTCATCAACCTGATCCCCGCCCTTCCGTTCGATGGGGGCCGGCTGTTTCGCCTCTTTTTGGCGAATTCCTCGGTCAACCACGCGCGAGACGGGTATTACGGCGTCTGGACGGCCCACACCTGCGCGGCCCTCTTGGTGGTTATCGGCGTGATCCGGGTCGTCTCGGCGCACCCGGACGGCTTGCTCCTGATCTCGCTGGCGATTCCGATTGAACTCATCGTTCGCTCGGAGGTCAAGCTGATGGATGACGGCGGCTACTTCGAGGATGGCGTTTTCGGCTACGACTTCTCCGAAGGCTACACCAGCCTGGAGGCGAACGCCGCCAAGGTCCGACCTTACCGAGAAAGCGCGATCAAGCGGTGGAGGCGTCGGCGTTCCGACCTCCGCCGGCAACGGAGACAAGCCCGCGAGGCCGCCGAGGAACGGCGGATGGATGAGATTCTCGAGAAACTTCATCGCGAAGGCCGGCATGCCCTGACCGATGAAGAACATCGGTTCCTGGTTCGCGTCAGCGTCAAGTATCGCAACCGGCCCAAGGCTCATGACTGACCGGTTCCGCGCCGCCATGACACGTGGTCCGTTGCTGCTCGACGCCGCCATGGGGACGCGGCTGGTGGGAGAACAGGGGCTCCGGCTCGCCGACGACGACCCCGCACTCTGGAACCTCTCGGTGCCCGAAGTCATCGCCGCGATCCATCGCCGCGACATCGCGGCCGGTGCCGAGGTTCTGCTGACCAACACGTTTGGCGCCAACCGCAACTGGCTCAGCCGGTTCGGCCGGGCCGACGAGTTCGCGACGATCAACCGGCGGGCCGTGGAACTGGCACGTCGAGAGGCAGGCACCAACGGTTTCGTGGTCGGCTCGATCAGCCCGATGGCAGCCGAAGCCCCCAGGTCCTATCGCGAACAGGCCGAGGTTCTGGTCGACGCCGGGGTCGATGGCCTGCTGTTTGAGACCCACCGCCTCGACCAGGCCGAGGTCGCGCTCGGGGAAGTGGCTCCGAGCTCGTCCGTGCCGCTTTTGGTCAGTCTGTTCGCCTGGCCCGAGTCCCCTCGCGAGGCCGTGTGTCGGCTTGCCGACCGCGGCGCCTCGGCCGTCGGCCTGAACTGCGTGGTCGGCATGAAATCGGCCCTTCGAATCGCCGAGTCGCTGAGGCAGGTCACCGGTCTCCCGCTAATCGTCAAACCGAGCGTGGGGTTTCCGGGCGAGGTCATGGCCAGTCCCGCATCGTTCGCCCGGGAGGCCGCCGCGCTCCTGGCCCTGGCGCCGGTCATGGTGGGCGGGTGTTGCGGGTCCAACGAGTCCCATGTGGCCGCCTTGCGCGCGGCCTGGTATCATGGAGGAACTGGCCGGTAGACGAAGCGACGGCGGCCGTTGAGTGGATTGAGGAAGAGGCTGACGTGCCGTGAAGAAGAATAAAGTCCGACGGGAGGACGTGGTTCCCGGCACCTGCCTCTGCGACCACTGCTATGGCAAGTGCTGTCGCTACTTCACCGTACCGCTCGACGTTCCCACCACCTGGGACGATTACGACGCGATTCGCTGGTACTTGGCCCACGGACAGACCTTGGTCTATGTCGAAAAAGGGGACTGGTTCATCGTCGTGATGAGCAAGTGCAAGTACCTGGCGGCGGACAACCGTTGCAAGATCTATCTCAGCCGGCCGAAGGTCTGCCAGAGTTATACGACCGACGAGTGCGAGTACGACACCGACTGGACCTTCGAGAAAGTCTTTGAGACCCCCGAGCAGGTGTGGGAATATGCCGAGGCCGTCCTGCCTCCGCGCCGTCGAGCAAGCAAGGCGAACGCGGGCGGCCCATTACTTCCCATCGTCACGCTGAACTAATTCATCACCGGACGGCCGAGACCTCGATGGCCAATCGCTCCAACCATTACGAGGCGGCGTTCGAGGCCTATATCCGGTCGATCCGGATCCCCTGCGTGGCCGTGGATGAGGCGAAGCGCGCCTTTTTCGGCGACGGGGGGGTTAAAAACCCTGACTTTCTGCTGTATCCTCGATGTGGTCCCAACCTCGTGGTCGAAGTGAAAGGCAAGCGCGGCAAGAACGCAAAGGGTCGGAGGCCTTGGGAAAACTGGGTGACCACGGACGATCTCAGCGGGCTGACGAGCTGGCAGGAGATGTTCGGCCCCGGGTTTCGGGCGATCTTGACCTTCGCTTACGCGGAGCCGCTGCAACCGTTCCCGCTTCCTCGAGAGAACGGCGCCTTCGAGTTCCGTGGGTTGGACTATCGCTTCTGGGCCGTCGGGCTGGACGATTACATCGCCCACCTGCGGTCGCGAGGGCCGGCCTGGAAGGCGGTGGCCATGGCCCGAGCCGCGTTCCGCCGCCGCGTCCGTCCGTTGCAAGAATGGCTGCCGATGACGATCGAGGCTCCCAGGCGTCCCAAACCACTCAAGGAGCGTGACCAATGATTCGATTCTCCCGCTTGTGTGCCACGCTCTTCCTGGCGGCCACCTTCGGTCTCGCCGTGGCACCAAGGCCCGTGACCGCCCAGGAGCCAGCCCCCGCGGGCGCGGAGGGAGAGGCGTCCGGCCGCCCGGTTGACGGTTACATCGCCACGGCGATCCTCGCGTTCCTGGCCCTGTTCGTCGTTGGCAAGTCCGCTCGCCGTTGAGAGACGATCTCGGTTCTGGGCGGATCGAACAGCCGATCACCACGAATCAAGAGCGTCAGCCGGGTACCGGGGCCGAGGAACAAAAGTTCCGTGCACGGAACCTAGGGCACCCCGACCTCGCTCGTTTCCCGGTTCAAAGCGGCCGACTGAGATCAGTTCTCATCGTCATGTCTGCTTTCGATGATTTCGATGACCCCTGGATCCTTTGAACGATGCCGGTCACCAATCCTTCCCTCTCGCTCGCCGAGGTCGCGGAGATCTATCGGACCCCGGTCCTCGACCTGATCTTTCGCGCCGCGGCAGTTCACCGCAAGCACCACGACCCTTCGCACGTGCAGGTCTGCGTGCTCCTGTCGGTGAAGACGGGGGGTTGCCCCGAGGATTGCGGCTACTGTCCGCAAGCCGCCCGGTATCACACGGCCGTCGAGGCCCAGCCGTTGATGGCCGTGGGCGACGTCCTGACCGCGGCCCGTCGCGCCAAGGACGATGGTGCGACCCGGTTCTGTATCGGCGCCGCCTGGCGTGAAGTGCGGGACAACGCCCAATTCGACCAGGTCTTGGAGATGGTCCGCGGCATCAAGACGCTGGAGATGGAAGCCTGCTGCACCCTCGGGATGCTCAGCGAAGATCAAGCGAAACGGCTGAAAGAGGCGGGTCTCGACGCCTACAACCACAACCTCGACAGCTCGCAGGAATTCTACGATCGGATCATCTCGACCCGGACCTATGAAGATCGGTTGCAGACGCTCGGGCACGTGCGCGATGCCGGGATCTCGGTCTGCTGCGGCGGCATCGTGGGGATGGGAGAAACCGAGGACGACCGGATCGGCCTGCTCCACACCTTGGCCACGCTCCCCGAGCCCCCTGAGTCGGTTCCGGTAAACGCCCTGGTCGCCGTCGAGGGCACGCCGCTCGCCGACCGGCCGCGGGTCGATATCTGGGAGATGGTCCGCACGATCGCGACCGCCCGGATCCTGATGCCCGAGTCCATGGTCCGGCTCTCGGCCGGCCGGGTCGACATGAGCGAGACCGACCAGGCGCTCTGTTTCCTCGCCGGGGCCAACTCGATCTTCGCGGGCGACAAGCTGCTCACCACCCCCAACCCCAAGGTCGACCGCGACCGGATCCTCTTCGAACGCCTCGGGTTGACCCCGCGGCCCCTCGAAATGACCGCCGACCAGGTCCACGCCGGCTGATTCGCCCCATGGATCGCTCCCGGGATGGTTTCTCTTGGAGGGTGGGCACGGCCCACCAAGGAATCCGCCTGGGAGATTGAGGGGAACAGCCCACCGCTCGCTCACCAGGAATATTCCGCGGGGCGCTGAGCGCTCCCTGGCTTCCTGGTGCGCGAAGACGAAGATGGTGGGCCGTGCCCACCCTACAATTCACGTAAACCTATTTTTTTGATGGTTTTTTCTTTGCTCGGCTCCTGAGCCTGGCCCCGCGGGGCGTTCTTCCGTGTCTCCAAGCCCAACTCCGAGCGCAGCCAAGGTCGTCGTCACCGGCATCGGCTTGTGGACCGGCCTGGGGGTCGATCGCGAGTCGACCTGGAGTGCGCTCCGAGCCGGTTGCAGCGCCGCCCGTCCACTCGCCGAGGCGCTCTCGGCGGGGGGCCGTCCCGCCGTGGGATGCCCGCTCCTTGAAGACGACCGCACGATCGGGCCCCAGGGACGGACGCTCTCAATCGTCGAGCAGACCGCGACTGAAGCCCTCAACGATGCCCGCCTGATTTCGCGGCATGCGGAACCCGGGCGAGCGCTCATCGTCGATTCCGACCGGGTCGCCACCTTGATCGGCTTGAGCAAAGGCTGCATGGAGAACTTTGCCCGGCTCGCTCGAGGCGGGCGAGATCGAGCCGAGTTCGCAGACGGTCCCGCAGATTCATGGATCTGGGAACACCTCTGTTGGCCCAACGCCGGCGCAAGTCGGGTCGCCGCGCGGCATGGCCTGCGCGGCCCTTGCCTGGCGCCGGTCGCCGCCTGCGCCACCGGCCTGGTCGCCGTCCTCCAGGGGGCGGAATTGATCCGCAACGGCGTCTGCGACGTCGCGCTCGCCGGCAGTGCCGACGCCTCGCTGCAACCGTTGCTCCTGGGCGCATTTCGGAGGATGGGGGTCCTGGCCCGCTCCGACGGAGATCCGACTCAGGCGGCACGCCCCTGGGACCAGGCGCGATCGGGGTTCGTCGTTGGCGAAGGGGGAGCCATCCTCGTCCTCGAACGGGCTGACCACGCCCAGGCACGAGGCGTTCTCCCTTATGCCGAAGTCGCCGGCGGTGCGCTCGGGGCCGACGCCTACCACGAGACGACGATGAACCCCGACCCGGCCGGCTTGGCGGCCTTGATCGGCCGGGCGCTCGCGCAATCGGGGGTCTCAGCCTCGGAGCTCGATTATATCAACGTTCACGGCACGGCCACTCGGATCAACGACCCGATCGAGTGCCGGGCGCTCCGGCTGGCTCTCGGCCCCCATGCCGACCGCGTCGCCTGCTCGGCCAACAAGAGCCAGATCGGCCACCTGCTGGGAGCGGCGGGGGCCGTGGAGTTGGCAATCACCTGCCTGGCGATCCGAGACGGCTTTGTTCCGCCGACCCTGAACCTGAACGATCCTGACCCGGCGTGCGACCTCGACGGCACGCCCCATACCGGCCGCGCGACGCCCATTCGCTCGGCGCTCAAGCTTTCGATTGGGTTCGGCGGCCACCTCGCGGCGGCCCTGCTCCGGCAACCCGAGACCCCCGCTCGACGACCGAGGGAGCAACCCTATGGCTGATCCACTCGCCTGGATCGACGCCGAATCGGCCGATTGGAGCCAGCGTGGGCTCGCCCGAACGCTCGTGCCTCACGGGACCGCCACTCCCGGCCGGCAAGAGCGCGACGGTCGTTGGCTGGTGAACTTCGGCTCCAACGACTACCTCGGTTTGGCGACCGATCCCCGCGTCATCGCGGCCGCGGTCCGGACCGCCGAGGCGCAAGGCTGGGGGGCGGGGGCCTCTCCCCTCGTGACCGGCTGGAGCGACGCCCACCAATCGCTCTGCGCGGACCTGACAGCGTTCGAACAGACCGAAGCGGTCACCCTGTTCCCCTCCGGCTTCGCCGCAAACCTGGGCACGATCACGGCCTTGGTCGGCCCCGACGACGCCGTCTACGTCGATCGCCTCAACCATGCCTGCCTGATCGACGGGGCCCGGCTCGCAGGTGCCCGGCTTCGGGTCTACCCCCACAACGATGCGAACCGGCTCGGCACGATCTTGCAGCGGGATCGAGGGCGGTTTCGCCGCTCCTTGATCGCCACCGACGGCGTCTTCAGCATGGATGGCGACCTGGCTCCGCTCGCCGACCTCGCCGACCTCGCCGACCGGTTCGAGGCCATGCTGCTCGTCGACGAAGCGCACGGGACCGGCGTGTTCGGTCCCGACGGCCGAGGCTCGGCCGCCGCTTGCGGCGTGGCCGAACGGGTGACGATCCGGGTGGGCACGCTCTCGAAGGCCCTGGGGTCAGTGGGAGGGTTCGTCACGGGTTCGCAACGGCTGATCGACTGGCTGATCAATCGCGCCCGTCCGCTGATCTATTCGACGGCCCTGCCCCCCCCTGCCGCGGCCGCCGCGAGTCAGGCTCTCGCAATCGCACGAGCGGAACCGTGGCGCCGGGAACGGCTCCATGCCATGAGCCTCAGGCTTCGCCAAGCCCTCATGGCCAGCGGCCTCGACGTGGGTGCGTCGGCCGGCCCCATCGTGCCGGTCCTGATCGGTTCCCCGCAAAAAACCTTGGAACTGGCCGAGCGACTCCGAGACCGGGGCTTCCTGATCCCGGCGATCCGGCCCCCGACCGTCCCCGATGGGACCGCTCGGCTCCGCATCGGCCTCTCCGCGGCCCACCACGATGAGGACATCTCTCGGCTGATCGACGCCCTCACAAGCTCTTGAGCGTTGATTTTGAGAAAGAGTCGGGGATGGTGCGTCCGGCCGCCGATCGTTAGGCTTGTCGAGAGTTTTCAACCCGGTCGACAGGATCGTTCGGAGTCATCAGCCCTTGGATTGGGAATCCCTGAGAGCGGCCGAGTTCCCCATTACCGAGCGTTGGGCCTACTTCGACCACGCGGCGGTGGCACCGATTCCGCGTCGCACGGGCAACGTCCTGCGAGCCTGGGCCGACGACCAGGAACAGAACGGGGTGATCCACTGGCTCGATTGGGAGCGCAAACTCGGGACGACCCGCCGCCAGATCGCCGAGTTGATCAATGCCGAGGTCGATGAGATCGCCTTCGTCAACAGCACCACCCACGGCATCGGCCTGATCGCCGAGGGTTTCCCCTGGCGCAATGGCGACAACGTCGTCACCGCGGCCGAGGAATACCCATCGAATATTTACCCCTGGATGAACCTGGCGAGCCGAGGCGTGGAGCTGCGCACCGTCCCGAGCCGCGACGGTCGGGTCTGGGCACGTGACCTGGCCGCGGCGATCGACGACTCGACCCGGCTCTTGACCATCAGCCACGTCGAATTTGCCTCGGGCTACCGGAATGACCTCGACGCCCTCGCCGAGCTCTGCAAGGCACGCGGGATCGCCTTCTTCGTCGACGCGATCCAGGGGCTCGGCCCGTTGGTCATCGACGTGAAGCGGACGCCGATCGACTTCCTCGCGGCCGACGGCCACAAGTGGCTCTTCGGTCCCGAGGGAGCGGGCCTGCTCTACGTGCGCCGCGACTGGATCGACCGGCTTCGCCCCCTAGGCGTCGGCTGGCACAGCGTGGTCAACTCCTTCAACACCCCCGGATTCAACTTCACCTTGAAACCGAGTGCGGAACGGTGGGAAGGGGGCTCATTTAGCATGCCGGGTCTTCAAGCCTTCGGCGCAAGCCTGAGCCTGATCATGGAGCTTGGCAAGGAGGCGGTCTCGGAACGCATCCTCGAGCGAGCCGAGGCCGTCCGGGAGCTGGCCCGATCGGCCGGCTGGCAGGTCTACGGCTCGCCCCGCGCGGACGACCTTTCGGGGATCGTGGCCCTCGAGCGCGAGGGGATCGACCCCGACGCGGTCGTTCGTCGGCTCCGCGCCGACGGAATTGCGGTGGCCTCGCGGCGGGGACGCCTCCGAATCAGTCCGCATGTTTATAATAATGATGCCGACCTCGAACGGCTCCGAATCGGACTCGTCTCGAGTCAGGCCCGCGCCTCGGGGTGAGCCGAACCGCTGGTCTTTCCCTCATTCCTCCAACCCAAGATGATCATGACTCCGCGAACTTCCGACCCGTCGCGCACGGCCGTGTTCACCGGCACCTTTGACCCGCTCACGCTCGGGCACCTCGACGTGATCCGCCGCGGCCGTCTCCTTTTCGAGCACGTGGTCATCGGAATCGGCGTCAACCCGAACAAAGCCTCACTCTTCAGCATCGACGAGCGCGTGGCCCTGGCGCGGGACATCGTCGCCTCATTCCCGAACGTTTCGGTCGAGTCGTTCGAAGAGCTGACCGTCCAGTTCGTCCGTCGGATCGGCGCACGGGTGATCTTGCGCGGGGTTCGCACGCTGTCCGACATGGAATATGAGTTCGGGATGTCCTTGACGAACAACCGGCTCGACCCGTTCGTCGAGACCGTCTTCCTCATGGCCGACGGCGAATACTCGCACGTCTCGAGCTCACTCATCAAACAGATCGCCCGTTACGGCGGAGCATCCTCGCTCGGCCGATTCGTTCCCGAGCAGATCATCGCCCCGATCATGGCCAAGATGCAGGGGCAGTCCGGCTGAAATCCCACTGTCGAGCCGTGTCTATATAACGATCTATCTTGTAGGGTAGGCACGGCCCACCAGGTTTCGCCTCGGCAGGCAAACGGCCACCCACCCAACCCGCGGGCAGAATGGCGGTCAGATCCAGGTGTGAGGAATCAGCAGATCACGATCCCATTTCCGAACGGCAAACCCATAACTCAGAAGCATTTCTTGGAGTAACTGGTAGGCCGCAACCGCCTTTTCGCCCGAAGAATAGCTCAGCCAACCGGTAAAGGAATCGTCATTGATCCGGATTCGAGACGTATCAACCGTCGTCTTACCGCACATCGCCTCGAAGACCCCCGCCAGTTGATTGAGGATTGGCTCAACCTCCGCGGATTCCACCGGCACGCGTTCGAACGAGGGGTCGGGCCACTTGAAATTGAGTGAACAGCTCAGGGAATGCTCATCGCGCATCGGGTCCTGGATCAACCAGAGCGGTTCCGACTCGTAGCGCACCCAGAGCTTCTCGACGCCGACCCGTCGCCTGGGGTCCGTCGGTTGATTCGGGGCCTCTTCGTGCTCGTTCTGAGCCGCGGTGGTCGCGGATTCGGGCCGGGGCGAGCGTGACCGCGCTTCCGCCTCGGTCACCCGGCGGCTCGCCTGCTCCAGCCGTGCCGTGCTTAAAACCTCGTATGCCTGGGACACGATCCGAAACGCCCAAGCCGTTCCGCCGGTATCTGGGTGATGCTTCTTGGCTTGGCGTCGGTAGGCCTCGTGGATTTCCCGGAGCGTGGCCTCAGGTGTCACTTCCAGGACCACGTGCGGCTCGACTTGAAAGCTGAATGCGATCACACCTATCCCCTGGGAAGGCCGGCCTTCGACGACTCAAAGCGCATTGCGGGCGTCGCGAATCGAATCGGTCGACTGCGCACAGGCCCGGCTCTCAGAGAAAAGTCTAGGTTACAATACCCAGAGGAGAGTGAGTGAGTGTTGGAAAGGATCGGTCGACAACGAGCGGTCGCTCATTCGGGTTCCACGTGCCGGCCGTTCGACAAACGGCTTCGAAGGTACGAGGCGCGGGCGACGTTTCGCTCCTCCACTCCCAGTTCCGTCCCTTGGATTTTCTGGAGATAGGCGGGCTGAGTCTGGATGAAGAGCTCGTTGACGGTGGCGATCTCGAGGTCGTCGATCAGGCCGAGGTTGATCCCCATCCGCACGCTCGAGAGGAGGAGCATCGTCTCTTCGCTCGAGATCGTGTGCGCGGTTTTGAGGACGCCGTAGGCCCGGCTCACCTGGTCGTGGAGGTGTTGTCGCCGCTCATTCATGAGGACTTGGCGGGCGGTCCTCTCATACTGAATGACTTGCGGGACGACATCAGTGAGGATCCGAATCAATTCCAGCTCGCTCTTGCCGAGGGTCTGCTGGTTCGAGATCTGGTAGAAGTCGCCGAACGCTTGGGTTCCTTCGCCGTAGAGGCCGCGAACCGCCAGGTTGATTTTCTGGAGGGCCCGGAAGACCTTATCAATCTGCTTGGTCTGGACCAAGGCGGGGAGGTGAAGCATCACGCCCACCCGAATTCCGGTGCCGACGTTGGTCGGGCAGGCGGTGAGGTAGCCGAGCTGGGCGCTGTAGGCGTAGGCGAGATATTCTTCGAGCTGGTCATCGAGCCGGTTGATCCGGTCCCAGACCTCGTGGAGCGACAGGCCCGAGAGCATGACCTGGATCCGCAGGTGGTCTTCCTCATTGACCATGATCGAGATGTTTTCCAGCGGCCCGATCGCGACGCCCCGGGCTCCTTCGCCGTTGGCGAGTTCGCGCGAGACGAGCTGGCGCTCGACGAGGAATTGGCGGTCGAGCGACGTCATGTTGTTGACGTCGAAGTAAGACAGGTCGAGGCCGGCCGTGGTCAGGCAGGACTTAAAGTTTCCCTCGATCTCGGTCTTCTCGCCCCGGCTCGCGCGGTTGCTGAAGGGAAAGTCGGCTAGGTTGCGCGCCAGTCGAATGCGCGAGCACATGACGATATCGCTTTCGGGGCCCGTGCCACGAAGCCACTCGCCGGAGTTTCTCGTCAAGTCATCCAGATTCATGCGTCGGCGTCCTTGGGGCGGAGCTGGTCGCGCAGCCGCGCGGCCAGCTCATAATCTTCGCGGGCGATCGCGTCTCGCAATTGGGTCCGGAGCCGGAGCCGCTCGCTCTCAGCCGGACGCCTCCGCGCCACCTTGCCCACATGCCGCGTCGCACCGTGCGTACGGCTGATCAAGGGGAGCAGGCCCCGCGCGAACACGCGATAGTCGTGGGGACATCCGAGCCGGCCTTTGGCTCGGAATTCCATGAACTTAAGGCCACAGTCGGGACAAGTCAGACTGGCGAGCTCGCCCACCAACTCGCCTACATTCGTCACAATCAGACTCTGAATGACCGCATCGAGCGCCAGGCTCGGAGCGGACTCGGGCAAGGCCACGCCCGCCTCGCGGGCGCAGGCCACGCACAGGTGAAGTTCACGGCGCTGGCCATCGACCGTCTCGGTCAGATGGACCGTCGCTTCGTCCTGACAGTGCTGACACGTCATGAGTCGACCATCCATCCGACGAGGCGGTTCTCAACGCCCCTGTTCGTGCTCGATCGACTTGATCTTGTCACGCACATGCGCCGCCGTTTCATAATCTTCGGCCGCGACGGCACGTTTCAAGTCGTTCCGCAATTGAATCAACGTCGTCTGCTGCTGACTATTCCGGGGTGCGCGTTTCGGAACCTTTCCCGAGTGCCGCGTCTCATCGTGGATATTCTCGAGGAGAGGCATCAACTCGTCGCGAAAAACTTCGTAATCGTAGGGACAACCGAGCCGGCCCGAGTTGCGGAACTCCAAGAAGGTGATCTGGCAGATCGGACAAGCCTGGCGGTCGGCCGGAGACGACTCACGAGCGGATCCGGTTCCGCTGACGATCAACTTCTTGGCCAGCTCGCTCATCGGAGCCGGCTCCTGCGCTTCCTCGACCGGGGTCAGGTGCTGGCGCGCATGCTCATCGCAAAAGTGATATTCGCGAGGTTTTCCCCGTTCGATGTCGGTGATATGAAACGTGGCCGGCTTGGCACATTTCTGGCATTTCATCTGGCAATCTCCACCGACCCCGACCGGTTGCCGACGACCTTTGCCCCTGGTCCGCGGTCGATCGCCGCGGACCGGTTGCACTCGACTTCCGCGGACACGGGGCTCCGCTGAATCCTATTGTAATTCGGCCATCCGGGGTGTCAAGCAACCCAGCCCCCCGAGCAAGCCCTTCGCCCCTGTTAAACGGTTACGCGTTAAATCTTGACATCAAAAGGCTTTTGGACAAGGGGGCGGTCCCGCCGACCCGCGACCGATCGGAGGGCGGACGACTTGCCTATCCGCCCCCTGGCTGCTAAGATCAAACGCCTCGGCCAGCCCGGATCGGTGCGGCCGGGATCGCGCGAACGAGCATCACGTTGAGGACTCGGGGCACGACAGACCGGTCCGGGCGAGCAAGCGAAGGTTATGGGCCCCCACCGTCCTTCTTTCGAAGAATTTTGTCGCTTGGCCGAACAGGCGCCATGCGTTCCGGTCTATCGCCAACTGATGGGTGACGGCCTGACTCCGGTCTCGGCCTTCCATCGGATCGAGCGATCAGCCCCTTCGTTTTTGTTCGAGAGCGTGATCGGCGGCGAGAAAGTCGGCCGGTTCAGTTTCCTCGGCACCGAGCCTTATCTGACGTTCGAGGCGCGCGGGACCGAGGTCACGATCACCGAGACCGTCGCTCCCGAGAATGCGCTCCGGCTCACGTCGGAAAATCCGTTCGAGAACCTCCAAGGCCTGCTCGAACGCTATCGGGCGGTCCAGCTCCCGGGTCTTCCCCGGTTCGCGGGGGGAGCGGTCGGCTACGCCGCCTACGACGCGGTCCGCTACACCGAGCGACTCCCGAACGGCCCGCCCGATGACCGCGGACTGCCCGACCTCTTGTTCGCCTTCTACAACCGGATGGTCCTCTTCGACCACATCCGCAAGACGATCCTGGTCGTCGCCCATGCCGACGTCGCGGCCGGCCCCAAGAGCGACCTCCGCGCCGCCTACGACCAGGCCTGCGCCCGAGTCGACGAACTGGCCGCCCGCCTTGCCCAGCCGGGGCCCGAGTTGACGGTCCGCGACATCGAGACCGACGGCCCGTTGCGGCTGACGCCCCAGTCGAACTTCACACGCGAAGGGTACGAGCAGGTCGTCCGCCACTGCCAGGAATACATCAAGGCGGGCGATATTTTCCAGGTGGTGCCCAGTCAGCGGTTTCAGCTCGAGACGACGGCCGCCCCTTTCGACATCTATCGCGTACTCCGGGTCGTCAATCCGAGCCCCTTCCTGTTTTATCTCCCGTTCGGCGACTTCTGCCTGATCGGCAGCTCGCCGGAAATTCTCGTCCGGGTCGAAGATTCCACCGTCACAATCCGCCCGTTGGCCGGAACGCGCCGGCGCGGCAAGGACGAGGCCGAGGATCAGGCGCTGGCCGAGGAGCTCTTGAACGATCCCAAGGAGCGCGCCGAGCATATCATGCTCGTGGACCTGGGCCGGAACGACGTGGGCCGGGTGGCCGACTTCACGACGGTTCAGTTGTCCGACGTCATGAAGGTCGAGCGCTACTCGCACGTCATGCACATCACGTCAAACGTGACCGGCCGGCTGAGCGCGGGCAAGACGGCCTTCGATGCCCTGCGCGCCGGCCTGCCGGCCGGAACGGTCTCGGGCGCGCCCAAGGTTCGCGCCATGCAGATCATCGACGAGGTCGAGCCGCAAAAACGCGGTCCGTACGCCGGCGCGGTCGGCTACATCGACTTCACCGGCAATATGGACACCTGCATCGCGCTGCGAACCCTGGTGCTCAAGGGGACGACCGCCTACGTCCAGGCCGGGGGCGGCGTGGTCTACGACAGCGTCCCCGCCGACGAATACGAAGAGACGATCAACAAGGCGCGCGGGCTGCTCAAGGCGATCGAGATCGCCGAAACCCAGCTCTGAATCGACGATCCCACGTTGGCGTGCTCCCTGTCTTCTGCCCTCCCAAGGCGAGCGGGAGCGTGCGTTCCCGGCTCGCCTCAGAATTCCCCAAAAAAAGTTGTATCCCAAGGCCCTCGTTCCCGCATTATGGGAAGACCTGTCGAGGGCAGAGGGGTTCCACTCAAATGGCCAGCGCGCACCAAGGCGCAGTCCTGCACCAGCTCGGTCGACTCTTCGGCCGAGGGACGGTTGCGGGCCTGTCGGAATGGCAACTGCTTAGCCGGTACCTAAACGATCGGGATGAAGTCGCCTTTGAAGCGATCGTGGCGCGTCACGGGCCGATGGTCCTCGGGGTCTGTCGTCGCCTGCTCGTCGATCCGAACGACGTTGATGATGCCTTCCAGGCCACATTCCTCGTCCTCGTGCGACGAGCGAACTCGCTGGGCGAGCGCGACGCGATCGGCCACTGGCTCTACGGCGTCGCCCATCGCGTGGCGCTGCGAGCACGGTCCGAGGCGGCGCAACGGCGGTGGCGTGAGCCCAGTATGGCGACTCCCCCCGTGGCTCCCGAAACGGACGTCACCACTTTTGAGCTTGGGCCGCTTCTCGACGAGGAGCTGGGCCGCCTGCCCACGAAGTACCGCGCACCGATCGTGCTCTGCCACCTCGAAGGATTCACCCACGAAGAGGCGGCCAACCAACTCCAATGGCCCTTGGGCACTGTCAAAGGCCGGCTCGTCCGGGCTCGCGAACTCTTGAAGGTAAGGCTCATCCGCCGTGGCCTCAGCCTCGCCCTTGCCCTCACGGCCACGACGCTGTCGCGCAAGTCGTTGGCCGTCGTCCCCGAAACCCTACGTGCGACTACGGTGGCAACAGCCATGAAAGTGGCGGCTGGCCCGATCACGGCCGGGATGGTCTCGGCTTCGGTGGCCGCTCTCCTGGAAGGGGTGCTTACAACGATGTTCTGGACCAAACTGAGAACCACAACAGCGGCCCTGTTGATTCTGGGGTTTCTGGCTGGAAGCGTAGGCGTCGTCGCCCAGCCGTCGAACGAAGAACGTCCGGCCGAACCCGTGATCGGAGAGACGCTGAAAATCCGAGGTCAAGATGACCAGGCAGCGGAGAAGGCAGCCTCGTCACCCGCCGGTCACGAAGTCAAGGCGGTTGAGAGGCCAAACCTCGACCCGGAGCGTCACTCCCAGGCCAAGTCGCAAAGCCAACTGGCCAACCAGATTTTTCAAGAAGAACTCAGAGGTAAGGATGACCCGGCTGGGGCCAAGCTCACTAGCCTCATCCATTGGTCAAAAGCGATCTTGAACGACTCGAACCAGACGGCCGCCCAGCGGGCCGAAGCCCTCTCGGACCATCTTGGCCGCATGCGTACTCTGAGGGAAATTGTGATCCGTCTCGAGCCAAGTGCGGCGAAGAATAACCTGCTCCTCCAGGTGGAATACTACCAGCAAGAGGCCAACCAGATGTTGGCCCGGGCAAAAACCGACTCAGAAGGACCAGTACCCGGCCCTCGCCCCGGGCCAAAACGGTCCGATGAAGATCCCAAGTCGAAGGCCCTCCTTGAAAAGCTCGAGGAACCGATCGACATGGTTTTCAGCGACGAAACGCCTCTTGAAGATATTCTCAAGCACATCAATTCCACATTGGCGGGTCCCAAGGGAAAGGGAATCCCGATCTACGTCGACCCAGTCGGCCTGCAGACGGCCGAAAGGACGATGACCTCGCCGGTAACCATCGACCTGAAGGGAGTACCGCTCAAAACCACCCTCTCTCTCCTGCTTCGTCAAATCGGGCTCGCTTACAAGGTCAAGGATGGGGTGCTCTTCATCTCCAACGAGGACGATGAAGACAACCCCCTCACCAACTTGGAGAGCAAGGCGGAGCGGGGTGAGCTCACGCCCGACGAAGCGAGTGAACTGGTGGATATGCTCAAGACCCTCAATGAAATCAAAAAGCTCAAGGCGGAAGGATGGCGACTCGATCAGGAGCGATTGAAACCGGCACCAGACAAGGGTGGCAGCTTCCAATGACCTAACCTCATGGCCGGGACGCAGAATCCGCTTCGGACTTCAAGCATCCCGGCCGCATCGAAGCATCATTCTGAAAGCGTGCGTAACTCCGTCGGATCAATCCAACACGGCGATCTCGACGGCCTCTCCCTGGCGCTTCACTTCCTCGGGGTCGATCGCCCCCGCATCCCAGACCAGGGCATTCGCCACGGCCGAACCCACTGCGTGGCGAAGCGTCGCTTCGGGGTCGAGACCCGACAGCCAGGCATCGGCCAAGCCTGCGAGCAGGCAATCGCCCGAGCCGATCGGGTTCACTGCGTCGATCGAAGGCGGGGTCGCGCGGAAGATCGTGTTGCGGTGCCGGATCAAGACGGGGCCTGGGCCGTCGGTGACGAGGCCGTAGCGCACCCCGTGGCGCGACCAGCTCTCGAGCATGCCGAGTACGTCGGCGTCGGTGACGGTCGGCTTGCGGAGATGGAGCGCGGCCTCGCGCCGGTTGAGCTGGATGACTTCGGGCCAGAACCCCCAGATCGCTTCGAGGGCCGGGCCGTAGGTGTCGAGGAAGACCGGAATCCGCCGCGATCGGGCCAGGGCGATCAGGTCGCTGTAGAGGCCGTGGGTGACCGGCGCCGGGCTCGATCCCGAGAGGGTCAGCGCGGTCACGGTCCCCTCGGCCAGCGCCCCCTCGACGCGATGAAACAGGGCCTCGGCTTCGGTCACGGTGACGGCCGGATCGGGGTCGAAGAAGGCAGTCTGGAGTGGGGAGTGCTCGGTCCGCACCGTCAGGATAACGCGGGTGAGCGCCTCGGTGGAGGTAATCAACGGGTCGAGGCCGTCGTCGCGCTGGAGCAAGGCGGCACAGTGGTCGCCCACCGGCCCTCCCAGGAACGTGACCGGGCGGGCCGTTCGGCCCAGGCGCTTCAGTGCGCGGGCCACGTTGTTCCCCTTGCCGCCGACCACCTCGCGCACGGATTGTCCGCGCACCGAGTCGCCGGGCTGCCAGGCGGGGACGGTCAAGGTCTTATCGAGGCAAGGGTTCAGAGTGACACAGAGAATCATGGAGCGACCGGTTCGATGGGTAGCGGCTGGAAGTGGATTCACGATGCTATTCTCTTCGGATCGCCGCGAAGAGCAACCTCTTCGTCTTTGGAAAAAACGCCTCGAAAATCCCGATGAGGCGAAACGGGCCCGGCACGGTCTGCATACCGTCATGGCTTCGCTCACCTAAAAGTTTCATTCGCCTTCAGAAAGACCGACGTTGGAGACGTGACTTCCCTTCGTTTCGGGCCGACGCGGTGCGGTAACGGTAACTGGTTGTCGGCCTTCTCTCCGTCGGATATCGTGGACCTGCCTTGTATTTACAACGAGTCGGACTGTCGCATCCAGGAGTTGCCCCCGCATGATGGGCCTCGTCATTCGATTGCTACCCTATCTTCTCTCGTTCCTGAGCAGTCTCTGCATCATGATCCTGGAGCTGGTGGCCAGCCGGCTCGTGGCGACCCATGTCGGGGCCTCGCTCAGCGTCTGGACGAGCGTGATCGGCATCATGCTCGGTGGAATCTGTCTGGGCAACGTCCTGGGTGGACGCCTGGCGGACCGGGTGGATCCTTCCAAAGCGGTCGGTCCCTTGTACGCGCTCGGAGCGTTCCTGACTTTGAGCTGCCTCTGGATGAATGCGGTGGTCGGCCTGACCCCCGGCCTCGAGTCGATGCCGTGGAACCTCCGCACGGTCGTGGTCGTCACGCTCGACTTCCTGATCCCGGCCACCGTGCTAGGGATGATCGGGCCGGTCGTCGCCAAGATGGCCGTCGAGCAGTCGAGAAAGGCCGGCAGCGCGATTGGCGACGTCTATTTCTTTGGCGCGGTCGGGTCGATCGTCGGGACGTTCCTCGCCGGTTTCATCCTGATGTACCTGGCGCCGATCTCCACGATCGTCACCATCGTGGCGGCGGCCCTCGCCCTGCTGGCGGCCGCCTTGATCGGGACGCCGATTGGCACGGGGGTCGGTCTGCTGACCGCCGCGCTGCTCGGGCTCGGGTCGATTGCTCCCTTGGTCCGGTTGATTCCGGTTCACGGCATCACGCTCGGGTCGATCCCGATCAATCCGCTCGCCCTGGGTGGACACGTCCTCTCGGTCGCGCTGGCGATCATCGGCGTCCGCCGGCTCCTGGAAGCGCGACGCGCGAGCGCGGTTGAGGCCGCGTCCGACGTGATCGGTACGGGCCACGAGGGAACCGCCGGCAAGACGAGCCTCGCCGACCTGGCAGTCCTCTCGTTCGTGGCCAGCCTGGCGTTCATGTCGCTCGAGATGGTGGCGGGCCGGTTGGTCACGCGCCACCTCGGGTCGAGCATTTACGGCTGGACGAGCATCATCGGCGTCCTCCTGGGCGGCTTGAGCCTGGGCAACCTGCTCGGCGGTAAAATCGCCGATTACATCCAGCGCGAGAAGCAGGCGAGCTGGCTCTTCTTGGTGGCCTCGGTCCTGACGCTGAGCATCCTGCTTTTGGAAACGCCACCGCAATGGGCCGCCAAAAAATGGATGGACGGGGATAGCAAGGCCATTCTGAGCCTGCCGATCTCGGTCAGCAAGTTGACTTTGCCCGGTGGCGCTGAAGTCCACCTGCAATGGCCCGCGCGGGTCTTGCTCGCGGTCTTTGCCGTGTTCTTCCTCCCCTCGGTCGCGATGGGGACGGTCAGCCCGGTCGTCGCCAAGCTCGCCGTCGAGCGGCTGCGCGGGAGCAAGCGGACCGGTACGGCGATTGGCCAGGTCTATGCCTGGGGCATGGTCGGGAGCATCCTCGGCACGTTCCTGACCGGGTTCGTCCTGATCGACACCATGGGGAGCAAGGGAGTCCTGCTCGTTCTGGCGGCGGCACTCGCGTTCGCGGCGACCTCGCTCGGCTCGGTCTGGCACGCCGCCTGGGCTGGGATTCCCCTCGGGCTCTGCGTGATCGCGTTTTTCCCCGCACCTTGGTTCCAGAAGCAGGGGCTTCAGTGGGGCATTCGCGAGGAGATCGGCAACCCGGCCACATCCGAGGACGCAATCGCCTGGATCGATGAAAGCGACTACTACTTTATCAAGGTGACCAACGAACCCGACGCCGAGGGCCAGAAACGCACGCTCGTCCTCGACAACCTGATTCACGGCTACTTCATCCTCGGCCACCCGGAGCGGCTCGACTACGACTACGAGCACATCTACGCCCTGGTAGCCCATCGCCAGGCCCAGGCCAAAAAGAAGGAGAACGACGCGGCCAAGGCGAAGTCGACCCCGCTCAACAACCTCTTCCTCGGCGGCGGTGCCTACACCTTCCAGCGCTACATGCAACACACCTATCCCGGGGCCGAGGTGGACGTCGCCGAGATCGACCCCGCCGTCACGCGGGCCAACCACATGGCGTTGGGCCTCCCGGAAGACACGACGATCAAGACCACCTGGGGTGACGCCCGCCAGTTCGTCGAGCGCAACCAGAACAACAAGCAATATGACCTCGTCTTCGGCGACGCCTTCAATGACTTCTCCGTCCCCTGGCACCTGACGACCAAGCAGTTCAACGACAAGATCGCCAAGATGATGTCCCCGAACGGCATCTACATGATCAACATCATCGATGCCTACGAGTCCGACGAAATTTCCAAGGAGAAAGCGCGCACCAAGATCGCGAAAGACGAGATCACCGGGGCCGATGCCAAAGCCCAGGTCGAACGCGACGAGCAGAAACGTGCTCTCGGCTACGGCGGATTCCTCGGGGCCTGGGTGAAAACCGCCAAGCTCACCTTCCCGCATGTGTATATTTTTGGAACCGATAACACGCCGGGATCGGGACTGCGTGAAACGTTCGTGGTGGTCGCCTCGAAGCAGCCGCTCGATGACCTGATCAAGGATCTGGGTAGCCAGGACGACGACCCCAAGTTCTTCCAGAGCGACCAGCTCTTTGAACCGAAACCGTTCGGCAAGGAAGATCAGCGCCAGGTCGAGATCCGGTCGCGTGGCATCATCTTGACCGACGACTACGCCCCCGTCGAAAACCTGCTCGCCCCGGTCGCCGCCACCCGTGGCGATGACTGAGAGAATGTGAAAGAGGAGTTAGGAACATGAAATCATTCCAGGACTTGCGGTCAATCGAACGATGAACGAATCCAAACCCACGCCTGCTCGGACCTGGTTGATCGTGACGGCGAGCCTGGCGACCGCCTGGATTGTGTTCCTGCTCCTCTTCGGCCCGCGCTCGGGCAGCGGCAATTTGTCGGTGCCTGAGCTCAAGGCACCGATTCCAGCGAGCGTGGCGGCGTATGGCTGGAGTCTCCACGACCTTGCGGGGGGCTCCGTCCCCCTCGAGAAATATCAGGGGAAAACGATTTTCCTGAATGTCTGGGCAACCTGGTGCCCGCCCTGCGTGGCGGAGCTCCCCGCGATCGCCAACCTGGCCGGCAACCCCCGGCTCAAGGATGTCGCCTTTCTCTGCGTCTCCACCGATGAGTCACCCGAGGTGGTCCGCTCGTTCTTGAAAGGCAAGAACTGGCCCATGACCATCCTCATGGCAAGCGATATTCCGCCCGCGTTCGCGACCGAGGGAATCCCGGCCACGTTCGTAATCGCGCCTGACGGGCGGGTCGTCGTCTCCGAGGTTGGGTCCGCGCAATGGGACGATCCCTCGGTGGTCGACTTTCTCGAAAAGCTCTCCACAAACCCAACCGGCGCGTTGAAAAACGAATCGATCCCTGCCGCCGAAAGCCCCGCCGACACGGCACCGCCGCGCTAATTTCCGACGGCCGGCCACCCGGAACGTGGGGCACGTGGATCGAGCGTCATGACTTCACTTTCACGTCCCCGAAGATTGTGCCGATCACGCCGAGGATGACCCCGAGGACGATCAAGCCAAGGAAGATCGCAACCGCAATCCTGACGATCCGGCTCGTCTTGTACTTCACGTGCGGAGTCTTTTCGATAATGGCAGAGTAGCCGGGCGAAAAGACCATCGTCCCCTTCGGCGAGAGTAAGAGGTAGAGGACGTAGAAATAGATCAGGAGCACGAAGAGATAGGTCACCACGAGTCCACCGTGACCCGTGAAATACAGGCCGATCATCACCGCGACCATGCTGAGCACACCGAGCAGCAAGAATGCGGTTTCCGTCCATCGCGCCCAACTCTGCAAATGGCGGAGGCCGTAACCCAGCCCGAAGTTCACTACGGTCATTCCGCCATAGACGGCCAACACGGCGAACGTGGGCAACTGCGGATCTCGTTGAACCGAATACGTCATGACAACCGCCACTCCCATGACGCCCATCGCGCCGAGGAATGCGCCAAAATAATGAAGCGATCCGACGGATTTCACCGCGGCTTCATGGCCGAGGTAGAGCCGACGAACGATTTCCGCCTCGGAATCGTCCCCAGCTCGCTCAGTTTCGACGGCTCCGAGGTCGGCGAGCGGAGCGGCGTAGGGATTCAGAGACTCCTGCGTCGAAGAGGGATCAAACGACGACAAGGGTGAATTCCTTTCCGTATTGGGACGTGTGACAAGAAAAATTGATGCTCATCACTTATTTATGAGACGAACTCTGGAAAGATCGAGGCTGGTTTCGTCTCGCATTGATTACAATGGTTTGCAAACGCGTTGCGCACGCTGCCACCGTTTTTAGCCCCAACGGGGCAGCCCAAAGTAGCCCGAGGCAATACCACATCAAATCAACATATTTGCACGCAATAGCCATACAAGAGTAGTCTAATCCGAATGATCGACCTGGGCTGGTCGGCCTGGCCAGGGTAACCGGTTAGGCCGCCCCTGCAGGGCTTTGGAACCTTGGTGACCGAATCCCCAGGGCTTTGCCTGGGCTTCCTTGGGCCGCCCTGTTGGGGCTAAAAACGAATCACGACGAGACGGTGCCAATGCCGCTCTCCTCGAATTCTTGGCTCGGATGCAATGCACAGGCCAACCGCTTTAGAGTAAGTGGCGGGCCTTGATCTGAAGATATTGATTGATCAGGGGTGCTGTCAACTCGTTGGGGAAGAGGTCGAGTGTCATGACGCCGCGGGTTCTCAGGGAGGAAAGCGCCCGCTCTCGCCAGTTGAGTAGGGCGGCCGCGGCGGCTCCTTGATAGAGGCCGAGCCCCTGGTTCGGCGCATTGTCGGCCAGGGCAAAGATGTCGTGGTCGCGGAGGAACACGCCCAAGGGCAGATGACGCCCCACAACGTTGGCCAGATGGTCGCCGATGATCTGGGCATTCACGTCGTCGAAGAGGTTCGTCATCATGACGACGAGCGATCGCTTACGGCAACGCTTCTCGAGCTCGACGAAGACGCGGTCGTACCTCGACTCCACCATCTCGGGAAAGATGTTGTGCACGCTGTGCACCAGCCGCTTGACCCGCTTGGCCCCTCCGTTGGGAGGGACATAGGCGAGCACGCGGTCGGAAAAGGCGAGCAGGCCCACCTGGTCGCCTCGGATCAAGGCAATATGCGCGAGCATGAGCATCGAGTTCAGCGCATGGTCCAAGGGCGAGAGCCCCTGCCCCGTATCCCCGGCCATCATCCGACCGCAGTCGATGAGAAAGATCAATCGTTGACTCTGGTTGACCTGGTGGGCGCGCACGGTGAGCTTGCGTCGTCGCGCGGTCGCCCGCCAGTCCATGTGCCTCGGCTCATCCCCCTCGGTGTAGTCGCGGAGCCGCTCGAACTCGTTATCCGTCCCCAGTCGGCGGGTCCGGCGCACACCCATCGTGCTGAGCTTATCGCGGCGGGCCAGCACGGTGTAGCGGCCGATCTGGCGGATGTCGGGATAGACCCGAACGACGGTCTCTACCGGCCATGAGACAGCGCGTTGCCAGAACCCGAGGCGGCTCGAGACCAAGGCATCCACCGAGCAGAACGTATAGGTCCCTCTTTGCTTGGGGACGATCGTGTACAAGAGCGTGGCCCGCCCGCGAGCCGGGACGCTCACAACGAAGTCGGCAGGGTCGGCGGTGAAGGCATCGGGCACGTCATCGCGGGCTCGAAAGATCCGACCAAGCCGACCCAGATTGAAAAGGCTCAGTTCGACTTGCTGCGCTTCGCCCAGCGAACTGACCGTCCCGCAGCGCCGTTCGGCGCGGAACGCCCCGGCGCCGATCAGCGTGGCCAAATCGGCCACCGCCACGAGGCCGACGACGAGATCGAGCGCAAGGACCGCTGGCCCCAGGCTGTCGGAAACGAACAGGCCCAGGGAGAGCAGTGCAGGGATCAGCAGGGAGAAGGCCAGCGCGCGGCCGGGCCAGATCATCGCAGGGGGACCTCCACCGAGCGGATCAGTTCGGTGAGCAGCTCATCGGCCCCTCGGCCCTCAACTTCGGCCTCGGGCGTCAGCATCACCCGATGCCGGAGCGCAGGCAGAATCACCTCCTGAACGTCGTCGGGGAGGGCGAAGTCACGTCCTTCGAGCGCCGCGATCGCACGGGCACCGCGGAGAATCGCGACGCCGGCCCGCGGAGACGCCCCCAGGGCAAACGTCGGCCACTCGCGGGTCTTTCGGACCAGCGACGCGATGTACCCGAGGACGCGTTCGTCGACGAGGACCGCCGCGCAGTGCCGCTGCATCGCCAGGATCTCGTCGGGTCCGGTCACTGTCTCGAGGTCCTGGCTCAGCGCCACGTCGGGGCCGAGCCCGCGCGTGTGCAGTCGCAGGATGTTGGTCTCTTCGTGCAGGTTCGGATAGTCGGCCACGAGCTTGAACAGGAAGCGGTCGAGTTGGGCCTCGGGAAGGTTGTACGTCCCTTCCGACTCGATCGGGTTTTGCGTCGCCATGACGAGAAAAGGGGGTTCGATCGAATGCGCGACTCCGTCGATCGTGACGCGGGTCTCCTGCATGATCTCGAGGAGCGCGGAGTGCGTCTTCGCAGGCGCGCGGTTGATCTCGTCCGCCAGCAGCAACTGGGTGAAGACCGGGCCGGGACGAAACCGGAAATCATGGATCCGTTCGTCGTAGACGGGGGAACCGGTCACGTCGGAAGGCATCAAGTCCGGAGTGAACTGGATCCGGTTGAAGGAGCACCCGAGGACCCGTCCCAGCGCCCGCACCAGGAGCGTCTTACCGAGACCGGGGACGCTCTCGATCAAAACGTGCCCCTCGGCCAAGAGCGCGGCAATGACCCCGCGCACCAGCGGGTCCTGACCGATGAAGACCTTGTTGATCTCGGCCCCGATCCGCTTCGACCACGCCGCCACGGGCCCGGAGTCAGGCGTTGACGCCCTCTCAGACCCCGGCTCCGGGGGTTCGAACGCGGCCGAGGCAGCCAGCTCATCAGGGTATTGGATCTCGGACTCGGCAGGAGAATCAAAGTCATTCATGCGTGAGAGACCCGGGTTGAAGTGGTTTCTCGGTCGAGTCGACCGACGCAGAGGGCAAGGGCGCGGCCGGGGTCGGGCCGACTCGCGTCTGGTTCGAGGGAAAGCGCCAGCGACGATACGTTTCCAGCAAGGCCCGAGCCTCGGCGGCTTGGCCGATTCGGGCCAACAGCGAGCCGATCGCTTCGGGATGAGCGACCGGTCGATCTTCACCGGAGGGGGGATCCGGCCGAGGCCGCCCCAGCCGAGGCGCACGTGCCAGGCAGGCCACCAGCCCCAGGAGCAAGAGCTGAGCCACCACCCAACCGAACGGCCAGATCTTCAGCAAGGCGAACACCGACGGAGCCGCCGGGGGACCGTTGAGGAGGTATCGGCCCTCGACAAACGCCACGTTCAGCGCGTCCTCCCCCACCCACTCCACGGTCCGCATCGCCAGCGTACGACGCGCGTGATTGAGTAACGCTCCATTCAAGAGGAAGGAACCGTTGGCCGCGACCAATACACTGCTTCCGTTGAACAGGGTCCAGTCGATGACCAGGGGTTTCCCATCCCCCTCGAGCAAGACCGACTCCGACTCGACCTTGAGCGTCTCGTGGCGCGGCAGTCGCGCCCGGGCCGGGTCAATCCCCTGGCTCCAGAAACCATCGAGCGTCTTGCAGGTCGTCGCCGGATCTGGAGCTGGGTTCACGGCAAACCATTCTTCCGGACGGGCGATCTCCTTGGGCCTGGCCCCCTCCCCCACGTCCTGCTTTGCCGCCTCATTGCGCAGCGTCTCGGCGCGTGCCCGGAGCGCTTGATCCCCCCCTTTGGGAAGCTGGTCGATGGTCTCCTGCCAGTAGTCGGCCAGCGCATCGTAGTCGCGCGCGACATAAATCATCTGCCGCTCGCCGATCTGGCTCAACCAATGGAAATACCAGTCCCCTTCCTCTTTCTCAGGGGGGCCCGAGTAGGGCGCGATCCGGACGATCACGTCGGCCCAATCGGCCAACTCATCGGAGAGTCGGACCGCCGTCCGCACCGTATGTCCTTGGTTCTTGAAAAGTTCGACGAGCGTCCTCGTGCCGTTGATGCTTTGATCTCGGGCCCGTCCGTAGCTCGTATCAACCTGTCGCGTCGCGCATCCGGAGAGGAGCAGCACCGCCACGGTCAGGAGAATCGTCGACGTCGATCGTAACCAGGACCGCTTGTTCATGAGACCGGTCCCGCGGCCACGAGCCGCTCAAAGTCTTCGGCCTGCGTCCAGACCCCGTCGAAGGCCTCGGGCGACGGCGTGAGGTGTCCGTAGTAGACCGACTCGAAAAGGCCGAGCGTCGCGTCGACGGGCGTTCGGTATCGAGGATCGTCGATGGCGCGGACGAGTTGCCGGCCGGTTCGCCCTGGTTTGAGGCGGAGGATGCGGAGCCGATGGAGCGTCAGAAGCTGATGGGCGAACAGACAGACGATCGCGTTCGCGTAGTCTCCACTCGCGCGCCAACGCACCGCCTCGGCCCAGGGATCATCGGTCTCGGGGCGAACGCCGGCGGGGAGCCCTTCGATCCGGTTGGCCCTCGCGATCGAGGTCACCCCGGGTTCGGAGTCGCTCGAGATCGGCCGATAGCGTCGCCAGAGCTCCACGAGCACGACGAGCAGGACCGAGAGTGCCAGAATGACCATGCCGATGATCAGGAGCTCGCCGAGATGGAGCCTCCCGAGCCGCAACCGACCCAGCCAGCCAAACCAGCGATCGAACCCGCGAAACGACCTTGGCTGCGGCGGCCAGAGCGGGATCACCGAATCGGTTTTCGCGTTGTACCAGGGATATCCTCCGCGCCCGAGCGCAGCGCGCACGG
The DNA here is from genome assembly GCF_900129635.1 of Singulisphaera sp. GP187. GTDB lineage: Bacteria > Planctomycetota > Planctomycetia > Isosphaerales > Isosphaeraceae > Singulisphaera. The sequence goes on from NZ_FSRB01000001.1 coordinate 2,982,168, forward strand.
CGAGATCGGCTTCGCTGTCGGGCTGCGAATCCGGTCCCACGGCGCCGGCGACTCCCAGAATGAGCCAGAGCGTCAGGCTCACCATCGTCTCGCATCCTCCAGAGTACGTCCCACCGCGCGAAGTCGGAGTTCGACTTCCCAACCTTCCAAGCGGATGCGCTGATCGATGTAGTTGAAGAAGCGGGCGATGGCGAAGAATTCGATCGCTACCCAGATGGCGATGTGGAACCGAGGGCCTACCAGGTCGTTCCAGGTCGGCTCCCAGGTCAGCTCGCTGCTGAAGAGGGCCTGGATCAACGCTCCGGAACCGGCCCAGAAGGCCAACACGAACAAGGTGCCGAAGCAGAACTGCGCCAGCGATTGACCCAGCAACTCGCCGCCCCGCGGTTCGCAGAGCGTCGAGCTCCGTCGAAGGGCATTCCGCCACCGCCCGCGTTCGAGCAGGATCACCTCGTTCAAAAAGGCCATTCGAACCGGAATCAACGGGATCAGAAGCACCGTGACCAGCAAGAAGCCGCGGAGAATGAACTGGAACAGGACCATCGAGACGAACGACTGCATCATCGTTTTGAGCACGCGTCCCACCGAGCGGCGTTCGGCGAACATCAAGCCCCCGAGCACGATCGTGAGCGGAGCGGTCGCCCAAGGGATCTCGAGCGCGAGCACGAACAGGTAGCCGATGAACGGAAGATCCTGCTCCCGGGTGAGCCAGGCGTTGAAAATCGCGAACGGGGCCGCACCCGCGACCGCGGCGCATCCGATCGTGAACGGCCGACGCCGAAGCACGACCAGGGCCAGGTCGAGAAGCTCCAGAAACGAGCGTTCGCGGATTTGTACCAAGGTCTGATCGTAGGCCAACCCCCACCCCCACCGTGACTCAATCGGGTTCCACGACCCGCCTTCGCCCCCCAAGGGCGAGATAGGCGACGAGCAGGCCGGCACAGACCAACGCGATCGACGCCTTGGCCGAATAAGGGAGAGCCGACGCCGAAACATACCCTTCGAGAAACGCCGCCAGCAAAAACAAGACGACCGACGCCCCCACCGTGGGAAGCGCCCGTCGCGCCTCACGCTGCAACGAGCCCAGCCGGGTCTGTCCCTGAGTGTCGATCAAACCATAGCCGAGCCGGAGCCCGGCCGCTCCGGAAAAGACGATCGCCATCAGCTCAAACGGCGCATGGGCTGTCACGAACGTATAAAAGTTCGAGGCGCTCGGGCTGGTCGCCATGTGGCCGAATATCGTCCCGAGAATCGCCCCGTTCGAGACCAGCTCATACAGGCTTCCCAGGCCAAACAAGAGACCATACGCGAAGCATTGAAGACCAATGGTGGTGTTATGCTGAATATAGAATCCCGCCATCATCGTGTCGTTCCGACTCAACCCGTCTTTACGGTCGGCCCCCATTGGCTCGGCGTAAGACTGCTCCATCATCTCGATCATCGACTCGCCAACCACCGCCGTTGCGAACCCAGGACGTCCCGCCCCCAGGAGCGCGCAAACCAAGAAGCTGCCGAAGAAGACCAAGGCCGCGATTCGGAGCGCGGGATCGGCTCGGAGTTGGCGCGGAGCCGTACCGAACAGGGCGTTCGCCCAGTCGACAAAGCGAAACCCCTGCGCCCGATAGACCGCATTGTGCGCTCGCCCGACCAGGGCGTGAAGGTAGGCCACCGTCTCGCGGGGCAGGTCGTGAGTTTCCGCCAGCATCAGGTCGGTGCAGGCCGCGCGATAGAGTTCTCCCAGCCGTACGACCTCCGCCGCGCGGGCGGAGGGAAGCTGGCGGCGGCGGTTGAGTCCGTCGAGCAGAGTATCCAACTCGCGCCACGAGGCCTCGCGCTGGGCCAGACGGTCAGCGACCCTCATCGTCACTCTCCAACGAACACGCGATGATAGAAGGCGCAGACGATGACATCGGCCGGAACGTTCTCGGGCAACCCGTAACGCACGCTGAGCGGCCGCGCCAGGTGCATGGCCATCTCTTCACGCCGGGCGCGGGGCAACCGGGCGCGATGATTGACGTAGTCGGAGAGCGCTCGGGCCAGCTCGGGGCCCGCCTCCACCCGCAGGGGAAGCCAGGGCAACAGCGCAACGACCGCCGGTTCCTCAACCCGCACCAATCCGGACCGTTTCCGACGCTGCTCGACCACCACCATGGTGCCGGCAGCCAGGTCGCCCAGCCGCTGGAACTTCCGAGTCAGGAGCATGCTCGTCAGACCGGTCAGCAGCAGCAGGCTCGTCAGGTCGGGTCGGAGGAAATAAGGGACCGTGCCGTCGAGCGAGCCGACTAGGTTTCGGAGCACGGCCTGGGCCCCTGTGATCGGCACGCCTCGCTCCGAGACCACGCGGAGCCCGAGCATCCGCTTCCCCAAGGTCTGGCCGTTGAACAGGGCTTCAGAAACGCCCCGGTATCCCCACATGAGCACAAAATAGGCCACAAAGATCGGTCCGATCCCTGACGTCGACCCAAGTGAGAGCACGACAAGTGCGATCGTGGTGAGGATGACCGCGACGAGTACGATCGCGAGGTCAAGAAGATACGCGAAGTACCGGCGAAACGGACCCGCCAGCGGATATTGGAATACGATCCGTTCCGGCGTCATCAGCCGGACCGTCGTGTCCAGGGGATCTTCGGACCGTTTAAGAGAGGCCGTGGCCATCGGTGATCGCGCCCCGTTAAGTGCAAGGGCCTCACACTTCCACCGCGACTGGCCCGGCTGCATCAAAGTCTTGAGGAATGCTACCCAAGCCACACGAGTTCCGCAACGACTTGCTCACCCTTCAGTGGCAAGGAGGTGCGCCATCGCACGCGACGCGCGGGACGAGGTCGGACTTGCCCGGAGCGCGAGGGGACCGACTTTTCAGCCAGAAATGGTCGGGCCGGGCGGAGAGTTCCCGGCGGTGTGTAGGGGGGGGGAGAGAGGGAGGTGAATCGGGATCGGTTTCTGGTCAGCGAGGCATTCCCGCCTGGATCGTCGCCGGATCGCGATCGGGGGGGTCGAACATCGTGCTGATCAGGGTCTGTTTCCGCAGCTTGGCGACAAAGCCCGAGGTCTCACGGCGAATCTTATCATTGAAAATGGTACTCTTGATCTTATCTTGAACTTCAACCTCGGCAAACGAGGCAGGGCCCGCGGCGCGGCGCTGTTCAACCCGGACGATGTGATAGCTCGTCGGGGCCTCGATCACCTGACTGATCCGGCCATTCGGCAACACTTCGAGTGCGGCGTTGACGACCTCGACCCCATAACCGCCCGGAGAAGTCTCCCAGATCCCGCCCTTGGCCTTATTGGGACCGTGCGATTCGGCCGCGGCCAACTTCGCGAAGTCCTCACCACGCCGGAGCCGCCCAAGCAGGGCGTCGATCTTGGCGCGTGCCTCGGTGCGCGACTTGCATTTGTCGAAGTCGATCACAATTTCACGCCAGACGATTTGCGCGGGCCGGTCAAAGTCGTGAAGATGCTCGAGGTAGTATTCGCGCATCTCGGGCAGCGAGACCGTCATCTTCGGCCCGATCTTCGCTTTCATGAAGCTTTGCGAGAGATGATACCTGCAATAAGCTTCTCGCATATCATCGAGCGATTGACCTTTATCTTTGAGTTTTTGTTTTAATTCGTATTCATTCGTAGCCGCATACTTACGCAACAGGGGGTCGAGTTCCTCGGCCCGCCAACTCTTTTCGGCATCCGCCATCACCATTTTGAAGGCTTCGGGTTTCTTCAGCTCGCGCTTCGCCTCCTGGACGACGATGCTCCGTTCGATGAGTTCCTGGAGGACCGAGACGGCCACCATCTCCACTTCCTGTTCGGAGGGAGGCTGCGCGGGATCGACTCCCTGGAGCCGTTGCGCAACGCCCTTCCTCAGCTCGTTCAGGGTGATCACCTCGTCACCAACCCTGGCGGCCCACTTGCCGGCCGATTGTGCGTTGCGGGGCCGGATCTCCGACCGAATCATCGTCGAGTCGGCCGCGACCGGCTGGACGGCAGGATCGATCTTCTCCACCGAGGCGGAATCAACCTTCGGCGGCACGTCGCCGCCTGGCGTTTCGGCCGAGGGCGACGGAGGCAGCATCGGGGGAATCGGGGGCGCGACCGGCGCACTCGGCTCCGGCGAGCCCTGCGGCAATTCCGCCCCCACACCGGGTTCACCGACTGGCGCGGGGCTCGGTGCCGGTTCGGACATCGAGGCCGGCGGAGTGGACGGCAATTCCAACGGGGGAGGCATCTCCGAGGGGGCCTCAGAGGCGGGCGGTGGCATTGAGGGGGCCTCGGAGGCCGGCGGTATCGTCGCCGGATCCGCGGGCGCCGGTGCGGGAGCCGCCGCAGGCGCAGGGGGATCGGCCGGCACCGCGATCGGCGGTACCGAATCGAGCGGAAGTGGGCTGCCTGAGGGCTCAGACGGCGTCCCGGGGGGCGCATTCTCGGGAACCGGAGCCGACGCCGCGGGGGTCTCGGGCGACTGGGGCGCGGGCGCTTCCGCCGGTCCCGTTCCCTCGACCGGAGCCGGCAGCGAGGGCGCGGCAACCTCGGGCGGCGCGAGTTCCGAGGGAGCCGACGGTGACGCGGCCTCGGGGACCGCACCCGACGGAGGAACTGCCGTCGAGAGTAAGTCGGGCCCGCCATCTACCGCGGGCGGAAGCAAGGCTTCAGGCGCGGGGCCTGGGGGCGAAGCCGCCGTCGGTTCGGCCGGCAAGTCGTGCCGGTGAGCGGCATCCAGGTCCGGAGGATTCGCCCCGGACGCAGCGTTGGCTGAAAGAGAATTCGGTGATTCAACCGCTTCCAACTGAAGCTTCGTTGAAGGCAACCGCGCGGCCGGCGAGTCGATCGCGGGGGCAACGGCCACGGAGTCGGGCCGGCGCGGATCCGACCCCCGGCCAGGGATCATCCCGTTCTCAGGCCCATGCGTCGCCGCGCTGGCACGCAACGACCGGGGATCGAACTTCGGATTCTCACGATTGATGGTTTCATGAATCGACGGGAACGACGTGAGGCCCACAGGCCCCGCGGACGGCCCCCGACCCGGAATGGCCGAGCGGTTCTGAGCACAGCCCGCCAGGGCCAGGCCGAGAAGTCCGGCAACGACGTGGCGGTTCATCGGCATTCTCCATCCTTGGAGATTCGGAATAACAAAGCAAACTCCGGACGGCCTTCCTGGCCAAAAGTCGGGAATTTCGTGTCGACAGGTTCGTGCAAGCTTCCGGAGATGCATTGTAATGCGACGGCTCGAACCAGCCAGAGCAGGGATAGGCCGCGACAGATTAGCCGCAACACTTATCGGTGACAAGAGCGCATTTTGCCCTGAATCCGATCGACCGACCGAATCTGGTGCCGGTGGTGGGGACGGACCAGATCACACGGATCACGGTCCAGTGCTCGACCCGAGCACCTGGATCAAGTTAGAGGACGTCAGACTGGCCGATGCAACGCGGGGATTCGCTCTCTTGCCGAGACACTGGGTAATTGAGCATTCCGTTGGCCGGGCGGCGAAGTTTCGCCGTCTGGCGAGCGATTACCAACGAATATCCGAGACGCTCGCGGAACTGCACTACGTCGCATTCGGTTTCCTGGTGCTCCACAAAGCTGCTCCGCTGTTGTGTGGAGTTCATAACACACTCTAACTAAGTTCAAGTTTCGCATAAACAGGGACGGATCGGGAGCGGCCCGAGGCCTGTTATCGACCCCGGCGACCCCTTGATCAAGTGCGAGTGAGGGCCGAAATCTCCGGCCGATGTCGGCTCAGCCCGCGCGGCTGAGAAACTCGGTGAGCTGCGCAATCCAGGCTTTTAGGTCATACCGGTTGGATAGCGCTCCCTCGGTTTTCTCCTCATAGCTGACCCGCCTCAAGGTCGTCAGCAGGTCGGCAAACGAGGCCTCTTGCTTCTTCGGATACCACGGGCGGACCGGAAAACGAAGAAATCGATGACCGGTCTGGTGGAACCAAACCACCACCAAGCTGTAGAGAAACAACGCCATCGGCGCGGTTCGCTCGATGGCCTTGGGGAGGCGATTGGCGGGATCCTCGAGGCCGAGAAGTTGCTTGGTATTTTCAAAAGTACATTCGATTGCCCAACGGTACGAGTAGGCCGAGAGAATCTGCGGGACGGTCCAATCGAGCTTGGTGCAGTAGAACATCTGATCGGGACGTTTCCCCTGGAGGTCACGCACCAAGACGATCGTCAGGAGTCGGTCCTTGCCGGCCTTGTAGTAGAGGGCCTGGATCGTCTTGACCGCCAAGCTGGCATGGAGCCCGAACTGGTCAAAGTCGTGTGGGGTCCAGGGTTGATTCGCATCCTCGGCCCACTCCTTCATGCCGGGGAGGCGCTGGCCTTTCTTGCGGGGCGCCCCTTTGGATTTCTCCTCCTTGGGAGGCGCTGGCTCATAGAGGGCCCCCTTGGGATGGACATGGCTAATGAGATGGACCGTGGGCGGAAGTTGGCCGAGGATGCTCTGGCCCCCATAGGCGCTGTCGCCGGTGATGACGATCTCGTCGTCGGGGAACCAGTCCGCCGCCAAGTGGATCAATTCCATCGCGAGTTCGGGGCGGGTGCGATGATTGGGATCGGGCTTTGCCTTTTTCTTTTTCTGGTTCTTTTTGCCCTTGGTTAAGCCTTGGCGGTTGACATAGAGCCGCATGGCGATGGGCAAGGCAAAGACTTTGGTCGGTGCCCAGAACGGGTGGACGACGATCAGGCAGAGGACGACCCAGTCGTGTCCCCAACTGACGAGAGCTTTGGCTCGACTGGAGATGAGTGGGTCGTAGTGCATGCCGGCGCCGTAGAGGGTGAGTCCGCGTTTTCGGCAGAGGGTGTCGTCGACGGCCCAGTAAAAAGTGGCGCCCGGTGCGAGGATGGAGACGACAAGCTTGGCCAGGGACATCGAGAAGTGATCGAGGTCCCAAGCGGCATGGCTGAAGAAGCGATGGAAGCGTGACCAATGTCCGATGCCAACCTGGCCGCTGGAGAAGATGAGTTCGGTAATATAGCGGTGGCGATTCGAGAGGATCCAGCCGGAGGCGATCAAGGTGAAGGTGTGGAAGGAGGGATTGGTGAAGACGGGTGTGAATTGCTGTAGCAAGAGGAGGAAGGAGGGTGTAAGTTCCATGGGTCGGCGTCCTGTGTCAGGGGAAATTGTTCGGTGTAAGGCCCAAACAATTTGCCAAAAACTGACAGAGACGCCGACGTTTTTTTTGGAGCCCTATTGAATCTACAAGTCGGAATTTGACATTTGGGAAAAGTGCGAAACTTGAACTAAGCAAACCCGCACGGATGGAGTTTGCCTCGGGGACGAATATCCAATCGGCTAATTCAAGGCGATCGAAATGTTGAACCGTCACATGCAATCGACGCAATCGTGGTGGCTCGCAGTCCTTCGAAGTCGATGAAGATAACACTGGAGTCAGACCTCTGACCTGCTGCGTAAGATCCTACTAACACCCCTCTTCCATCCCAGGACGCACTAACACTTGTTTTGTAACCTGATGGGCAATCAATGCGTTTCGTCATTCCGCCATCGATTGTTGTGACATAGGGAATCTGGTCAGCGCCCGCTAAAAACAGAACATTGTCTCGATTCGCTCCGAAAAGAGTCGCAGAATGACCAATGCCCAGGAGCTTCTCGCTCTTTGTAACGGTGTCCAACACCCAAATCTCCTCCTCACCGGTCCATGCCTTCCCGGCAATCGGTCGCATAATCAAGATCAATCTACCATCTTCCGATGTGTCAGTTGGCCAGCCTGTCCCGTATATCCGACGGCGATTGCGTTCCTTGCCATCCAATTCTAGCCGCCAAAGTTCTCCTGCGTCTGAATAAATGACGAATCGAGAATCGGGAGACAAAATCGCAATGTCACCCACGTGGATAGACTTACCGGCTACTACATCAATACGCATCAAGTACATCTTCGACGTTCTTCCCAGGCCGCCTGTCCACAACGAGCGACTGAACAGCAGATAGCGACCGTCGCTTGACAAAGACTGTGGATCATCAAGCGTAGCTCCTTGTGTAAGCTGGCTTTCGTGCGATCCATTGGAATTCATAATCCACACATGGCGAAACTTGTCATGCTCGCGAGCAAATACAATTCGTTTGCCATCAGGCGTGAACATCGGCGACGCCTCGAAATCGTCGTTGTGGGTCAAACGAACCGGGCCAACGGAAGTGCCGTTCATGACATAGATGTCGCCATGCCCCGTACAGGCGGACGCATACACCATGCGATCACCAATTGGCGATAGCGACGGCGATGCCGTAACAAACATTCCACCATCGACATAATTTTGCCAACTATCTTCGCCTTCCGGCGCCACATAGTTGCACGAAGACAGCAGGCCGACAAAACCAAAACATAGCAACACAAGTGATGCACGAAATGCGTCAACCCTGGCGACGCCTCGACACCCTTCTGCCATTTCCTTCTCATAGTTACGCACTGATTGCATCTCCCTTAGTGTTCATCTAAGCAATCAATTCCCGAAGCGAACGGGAGTCGATGCGATGCCTGGTAGAAAAAGTCATCGTTTTGAATTTTGACCCCCGCCCTTCCGACTTCCGAGCGAGCTACGTCCCTGTTTCCTTCCCTCCGTGCCTACTCTCAACCTTGTACCGTTCGCTCCTGACCCAGTTGGTCTCAGCAACGACCGGAGCTCGACTCAGCGTTCGGCGATCTGAATGAGGGTCGCGATCGCGTTCAGGGTGCGGTGCGACGAGAGCCCGGTGCGAGCACCAAATTCCAGGCCGAACTGGTCCTCATCCAGGCCCGACTCGCGGAGTCTGGTTTCGGCTTCGGCCAATGCCTCCTTGGCCGCCTTCAGTTCGAACAAGGGTGAAGACGGGTCGGCCGACACCAAGCGTGCCTGATCGCGCAGGACGGTCCAAAGGCGAGCCAGATCGTGAACCTTCGCAATGTCGATGCTCTCATTCCGCCTGGAAACGTCAGCACTGAGGTGACGGCCGAACGGGTCGAGGCGGAGCACCTCGAACGTCGCTTGGTCGCGCTCTTCGGCGGTCAGAGCCGGGTCGGCGAAGCTCAACAACTTTTGCCAGGCATTGAGGTAATCCGGGTCGAGCCGCACAGCCTCGCGGAACGACTTCACGGCTTCGGCGTCACGCGATTCCGACTTGCGCAAGTAGCCGAGCAAATAGTGGACTCGCGGGTTCTCTGGCTCAGCGGCAACGAGTTTCATGAACACCTGTTCGGCAATCTGTTCGGCGATCAGGCCGCCGAACACGCCTTCGCACCCGAAGCAGTGGCTTTCGACCCGTCCAAAACTCTCGGGCATCAGTTCAAACGCACGCTTGTAATGCTCCGACGCGGCTTCGAGGTCCCCTGATTGAGCGAGTTGCACGGCCAGTCGCGACTGGATGCAGTAGGCGTCCGCAAAATAGGTGAGGCTCTCACGATACATCCGGATACCGCGGCTGAGCATCCCGGCCTGATGGAACTGGTCGGCTCGTTCCGCCAGGCGGATCGCCTTGACCGCCCCCTCATAGATCGCGGCCGTCTTGGCGTCCCCTCGCTTCCTGAGGACTTCCGCGAGGACGGCGTAGGCGCGCATCCGGTCCCCGCGTCCCTGCTCGCCGTCCGACGGATCGATCACGATCGCCTGCCGGGCCAGCGCTTCACTCTTGGCGACGTTACCCCGATCGAGGTGAAATTTCGCCAGCCAGATCAACGGCCGCTCTTCGAATCGATCGCGCGCGAACACACGTTCGGCGAGCGGAGCGAACTCGTCGCCTGTCAACTCCAGCGCCAACTGCCAGCCCGGATCGAAGCTCGGCCATTGGGTCACCATCGCGGTGGCGATTCGACGGGCCTCATCCGTTCGCCCGACAGCCACGAGCGATCGTGCCGCGATCAACGGTGTCGGAACCGTCGGCCGTTCGCCGTGCTTGCCGTGAAGTGTGGAATTCGCGACCAGGAATTCGCCGATATCGGTCTGACTCCACCACGGAGCTTCCTCCAACAGCGTGACGACATCCGCGGCCCGGCCTGCCTTGTCATAGACCCGCAGCAGTTGCTCGAGCGGTGAATCGTTGCCGAAATCGCGCGAGCGCTGGAATCGTACGATCGGCTTTTCTTCCGCCGTCTGCTTGGCCAAGTCACTGAGGATCAGGCGCTCCGCGCGAGCCAATTGACCCACGTCGATCAGTAAACCCACGAGATCCGCAATGTCACCGCCCTGGGATTCATCGGACAGTAGTTTCTCGGCGAGGTCCGTCCCCTGGCGGAGCCACTCGTCACGTTCCTGCAACCGGCCGATTTCGGCCACGCGCAACGCCAGCCCCAACCGCGATTGGCCTCCCTGCCATGAGTCGCCGTTGCCCCCGTCATCGGCGGCCAGTTTCAGCGATTGGGCCACTCCGTCTTCAATGCGATCCGTGGCCAGCAGCGCATCGGCGCGAACCTGCTGAAGCGATCGTCGCTTCGCGGGCGAGAGGGTGTCGCGAGCCAAGGCCGAGTCCAAAATGGTGAGCGCCTCGGGGCTTTGACCAAGCCGCGCCGATAACTCGATGAAAGTGTCCCAGAGTGGCAGTTCGGGATGACTCTTCAACGCCTCGACCAAGAACGCATGGGCTTTCTGAGCGTGACCGGCACGCTCCAGTTGCGGCACAATGGAAGATCGAAGCGACATCGCGATTTGATCCGACCGCGTGCCGGCGTCCTTGCTCGGCGATTCCGTCAAGTATTTGACCAGGTCCTTGGGACGATCCCGGATGATTAACCCGGCGACGTAAGCCGCGATTGCGGATCGATCGACTTGATTGGAGTACGCGCCGGCGGACTTGGGCATCGCGGCAAACGCCTCAAACAGATCGCTCGCATCAATCGATTGGCACAATTCCCAGTGCGGATGAGTCAGCTCTTTCAAATGTTTCCGCGCGAGCTCGCGAGCCAGCTTGACGGTCTCGTCTTCGATCGGGTCGAAACCGCGAAGAGAGCGAAATTCGAGCTGGACGTTCTTCAGCAGCGCCTGCTCCAACATCGGGGTCGCCGCCTCCGGTCCGATCAAGCGAACCAGGTCTGGGACCGTCAAAGAACTACCTTGCTCCAAGTCGAGTGAAACCAAGTCGAGGCGAAATTGCTCGACCGCTGAGAGGGGATCAACCTCCTGTTTCACCAGCACGAGTTCGCGCCGCAGATTCTGCCTCCAATCGTCAAAGCCATCACGGGCTCGGAAGTCTCCTCCAAGCTTGGCCCCCTGCCCGCCTTCGTTTTCGTTTTCGCCCGGTTTTTTTGGTGTCTCGACAAATTTCAAGGCGTGCTCGAGGTCCTGCTTCAATAAATCCGTTCGGTTCGTCAGCCGATGCCCCAGCATTCGCAGTGCGAGTGCTCGCATCTGGGCCTCGTCGTTTCCCGCGACGGGACGCGCATCGATCAAGGCCGCCAATTCGGGCCACGCCTCGGGCGACGGTAGCGCGTCGAAGAGTTCGCTGAACTGCAACTGCTGTTGTTCCGCCCGAACGGCCAGCGGTTTCGCTTGCCATTCGTCATACATCGCCAGCCAGGCCGCTGCCGCCTCGGCCGGGGCCAGCATTTCCAACTTCTTCGGCAGCGTTCGAATCGTCTTCCTCAGCTCCGCCGCTTCCTGCGCCGGTGTCGATTTTGCCGCCTCTTTCCGCACCTGTTGCATCGCCCCCTTCGCACCCAGAAGATCCTGGGCCGACGCGGGAACAACAACCACGTTCACTGCGGACAGAGCGATCAAGACGATCCAACTGCCATGGCCGCGTTCGCGTTGACACAACATCAATTCACTCCTATTATCGCTTGCGCGCAAACAAGTTTTACAACTTTAATGTTTATTGCTTGACCGGAGGACTGACTCACGCGGAGACGCGGAAGCCGCGGGGGTATGCAAGAGGAGGACAGGATAGAGCTCGATGAGATGACTGGGGCGATCGTGGATCGATCGGTCAACCGTGATCACCCCTTTGTCCGACGGATTGACAACCTCCTCTCCACTCTCCCCTCCGCGTGAACAAGGGACAAGCCAGAGTGGCACGCACCGAAGGAAGACCTGGTCGTCCAACTCACCTTGTGAGTCGCCCGTCCTGGATTTCCGCGGGAATCGGGCAGAAGCCCATCGCTTCCGAACGGTGGCGGCAGAACCCGACCCATCGGCCCGTCAGATTAACCGGATCCAGACCGTCCGATTCTATCGTCCCCTGCCGACTCACAGACTCTCTCTTACCATGATCGTCTGCTCGCTTCCATCTTCCAGAAAGCCGATCAGGCGGCGGACTGAACCCGGTGGCCGCTTCACTTCGTGACCCGGGCGATTGCGCCTCAAGGAACGGAACGCAAATCACTTCCCGATTCCAGAACGATTCACGGATGTGCCACGGAGGCGGGGTCTCGACCCAGCCGAAGTCTCAGGGAACCCGCAAGAGCGGCTTGATCAGGCCGACGACCACCGAGCCGTGGGGCCGCTTCTCCTCGATCGGGACGTACGCCGTCTTCTCGTCGACCACCCGAACCCGCCCGGGATGAAGCTTGGCCAGGGTGGCGATCCGCTTCGCATTCCGGTAGGTGAGGACCACGTATTCGTCCTCGACGTGGATCCGTTCAAGCTGCCACCGTGCCGCCAAAATTCTGAGCTCGGCTTCGGCGATCAGGTTCTCGGCGGGGGTCGACAACGGGCCGAAGCGATCGATCAGTTCTTGGCGGAAGTCAGCCAGCCGCTCGAAGCTCCGGAGCCGGGCCAGGCGGCGGTAGAGCTCGACCTTCATTCGAGGGCCGGGGACGTAATCCTTCGGCAGGTAGGCACGCCACGAAAGCTCGATCGAACAGTCGTATTTCGCCTCCGCGGGCTGATTGGTCAAGCCACGGACCGCCGATTCCAGCAGCGAGCAGTACAGCTCATATCCGACACTCTCAATATGTCCCGACTGCTCGGCGCCCAAAATGTTCCCGGCGCCTCGGATCTCGAGGTCGCGTAACGCGATCTTGAAGCCGGCCCCAAGCTCGGTGAACTCTTCGATCGCTTTGAGCCGTTTGACCGCGTTCGGGGTCACCGGCTTCTCGGACTCGAGCAGGAGATAAGCGTAGGCGCGGTGCTTGTACCGGCCGACCCGCCCGCGGAGCTGGTGCAAGTCGGCCAGGCCGTACTTGTCGGCCTCGTTGATGAAGATCGTGTTGACGTTGGGGATATCCAGACCCGACTCGATGATCGTGGTCGCCACCAGGATGTCGAAGTCGCGGCGGATGAAGGCGAGCATCGTCCGCTCGAGCGCTTCGCCCCCCATCTGACCGTGCGCGATCGTGATCCGGGCCTCGGGGACGATCGCCTGGATTCGGTCGGCCACGTTCTGGATGTCGTGGACCCGGTTATGGACGAAGTAAACCTGGCCGTCACGGTTGAGCTCGCGGTGGATCGCCCGTTTCACCGTCTCGGCATCGAAACGGAGGATCCGGGTCTCGATTGCCTTGCGGTCGGGAGGGGGCGTTTCCAGGTTGGAGATGTCGCGAATGCCGAGCAGGCTCATGTGCAAGGTGCGTGGGATCGGGGTGGCCGAGAGGGTCAGCACGTCCACCGTCGAGCGGAGCGACTTGAGCCACTCCTTGTCCTCGACCCCGAAGCGCTGCTCTTCGTCGATCACGACGAGGCCCAGATCCTTGAACGCCACATCCTTCTGAACGATTCGGTGGGTCCCGATCAAAATATCGACAGAACCGGCCGTGGTCCGTTTCAGGACGTTGCGGATCTCGGACTTGGGGCGGAACCGGTTGACAACCTCGATCGCGAACGGGAATTCGGCCATCCGCGCGGAGAAGCTGCGCAGGTGCTGCTCGGCCAGGATGGTCGTCGGCACCAAGACGGCGACCTGCTTGCCCCCATCCACCGCCTTGAATGCTGCGCGAATCGCCACCTCGGTTTTACCGTAGCCGACGTCGCCGCAGATCAAGCGATCCATCGGCCGGTTCTTTGCCATGTCCTCCTTGACCGAATCGATCGCCGAGAGTTGGTCGGGCGTCTCCTGATAGGGAAAGGCGGCCTCGAACTCGGCCATCCAGTGGCTGTCCTCGGCCGGATAGGCGATGCCCGGCTGGCTCGCCCGCGCGGCCTGGATGTCGATCAGCTCGGCGGCGAGGTCAACCACCGCGTCGGCCACGCGTTTTTTCCGCTTCTCCCAGGCTGAGGAGCCGATCTTGGAGAGCGGAGGATCCCCTTTGCCGCCGCCGACATACTTCTGAACCAGGTCGATCTTGGCGATCGGCACGAACATTTTCGTGCCTTCGGCAAACTCGAGCAGCAGCGTTTCTTCCGTGTGGTCGGCCGTTCGATCGACCATCTGGAGACCGCGATAGCGCGCGATCCCGTGGTTGAGGTGAACGACCAGATCGCCCTCGTTCAGGTCGAGAAAACTGTCGATCGCTCGACTCTCGTACCGCCGCTTGGTCGTCGGCCGGCGGACGTCGGTCCGGGCGAAGAGCTCGTGATCGCCGATCACGAGCGTCTTCGCGTCGGTCAGGTGGAACCCCGACCGCACCCGGCCCACGGTGAGCTGAAGTCGCCCTGACTGCGCGATCGCGGTGTCGGCAAAGACCTCGCCGAGCCGTTCGATCTCGGCCTCATTGTGGCAGGCGATCAGAACCCGATCGCCGCCCGAGGCGCTATCGAGCTCGACCTTGACCTTGGCCAGTTCTCCGGAGAAGCGTTCGACACTCTCGATCCGCAGGTGGCAGGTCGTTTCGAGCGAGTCGGCGGCGAGCGTCGAAAGCGTGATCGAGGGACGTTGGAACAAGCGTGAGAGCGTACTATCCACCGTGTAGAGACCGCGGGGGTCGTCGGTCCGGCCGAGGTAGTGGCGTCCCTCCTCCTTGAGGTCGTTCGGTTCAACCAAGGCCACCCAGGCGTCCTTGGGAAGGTACTCGGCGATATGGCCAAAGCCAGTCGGATCGTCGCCGTCGAACGAAGGGGAGACGGTCAGCGTAACCGAGTCCCAACGGTCGAGCGAGCGCTGAGTCTCGGGGTCGAACGGCCGGATCGACTCGACGTCGTCTCCGAAAAACTCGATACGAACCGGCTCGGAGGAATCGGGTGAAAAGATGTCGAGAATTCCACCACGAAGGCTGTACTCCCCCGCCACTTCGACCACCTCGGCGCGGGCCAACGAGCGCGCTGCCAGCCAGGCCGTCAACTCCTCGATCGCGATCGTATCGCCGACCCGGATGGTCCGCGACGAGCGGGCGAGCAAGGCCGGGGTCGGCACCGGCTGCAAGAACGCCTGGAACGGCGCGACGATCAAGCGAGGGGGGGCGGGTCCGGAGAGCCGCTTGATGACCTGGAGTCGGCGGCCGAACACCTCATCGCCGACGTTCGCCTCGCGCGGGAGCCGTTCCCAGGCGGGAAAGACTTCGGGCGTGATGCCGGCGAAGGTCGCCACGTCATCGCGGAAGTCATCGACGTCGCCGACGTGCGCCAGCACGATCACGAGAGTTTGAGGCGCGTGCAGACCGAGGGCGGCGGCCGCGAGGGGGCCGGCAGAGCCCCAGGCGCCGTCGAGTGTGCCACTGCGCCCGTTTTTGAGGGCGGCGAGTAACTCCGGGAACCCGTCGGCGCGCTGGACCAGACGGGTCAGATCTTTCAGTTCACGGACCGGCGCGACGGGCGCGGACGAAGCCTTGGCCATTGGCGAGTCATCGGACGGTCTGTAAGCCCATCCCATCCATGAAAATGAAGGGAGGCGGACTAGTCCGCCTCTCGGGTCCGAACACGCCACAACTCATTGTAAGTTTCGTTCCCCGGTTCGACCACTACCTTCTGCTGCCCCCGCCGTAACACCCGGGGCGGCGGCGGCACCTCGTGCGTGCGGTCCGACCGCGCGGACGAACCGAGTCGGTCGAGCACGTCGATCAAGTCGGCCGGGTCACAAGGGAGCTCTAAACAGGCCGAGGCCCCCTGCGCGCGGGCCTGTCCGACCAACCCACGATCGGCCAAGCCGATCAGGGCGACGACCGTCCCGACCTGAGCACGCCGAGCCAACGTCCGACCCCAGTCAGGTTCCAAGACGGGGACATCCCAAATCGCCAGGCCCCCCGGTTCCACTTCATTCCAGTCGACCGCTTTCCGGATCGGGTAACCGGCCGATGCACAGACGTCGCCCAGCGCTTCGCGCAACTCATAGTTGCTGCTGACGACGTCGATCGAAGGGCGGGGCGTCGTTCCTCGCCCGTCCCCCCTGCCCTCACCGACGCCAACGCCGACGCTCCCGACCAAGTGTCGAGCGATTGTCTCACGCGCGGTGGCCTCGGGCAGGACCACGTCCACCAGGACCGACCAGCGCAAGAGGTCGGCGTAGCGGACGTGCGGCCCGACGCAGAGGATCACCCGGAGCGAAGTCGCCCGATCCTTCCGCAGCCGGGCCAGCCGATCGGCATCTTGCCGTGTCAGGAGCGTGCGATGAATGACAAGCGTCGCGGGATCGGGGAGTTCGTGGAGCAGGCCGTCCGACCATTCCCCCGCACAGTTGACTCGCAGGACGGCTCGAGGAAGCGCATCGACGATCGCGACCACCCAGGGGTCGTCCAGGTCGCCGACGAACCAGATTGATCGTCCCGACGCGTTCACCGTCGGAGCCTCCCTGCTCTCGTCGTGACCGACTTCCGCCCTGCTTGGGCTTCCACGTCGTGGAACCGACTGTCGCGGACCTTACCATACCTTCCCATTTTCGACAATCGCGGCAAGCCGGGATCTCCCAGCCCCGATCTCTTCCTCAGGGAGGAGGCGGGGCGAATTCGCCAACACGAACCAAGCCCGGTGACGTTTTGCGTCCGAGCCAGACCTCGGGTATGGTGGACACCCTCTCAGGATTCGGTCATGCTCGCGCTCCTCATCTTCCCGTAGGAAAGCCGCCATGAATTCGCTCGATCGCCGCACGTTTATGAGCACGACCCTCGGCGGCCTGTCGATGTTCGCGACGGGGACATTACTCCTGGCTCAGGAGCGCGACTCGAAGGCGAACGCCGAAGGCCGACCCGACACCCTCTTCCTCACCTGGCAGCGCGACCCCACGACGACCATGACCGTGCAGTGGGTCGCCCCGGCCGCACCCGAAGGGGCGACGGTCGACTGCGCGGAGCGCGGCAAACCGGTGGCGTCCCAGACGGTCGCCACGAAACAATCCCCTTATCCGATGACCAACCTGAAGGTCTTTCGGGCCGAGTTGACCGGACTGACGCCTGGAACCGAATACCAGTTCCAGATCAACAATCAATCGCCTGTCCATCGTTTCCGCACGATGCCCGCCAAAGCGACCGACTCGTTCCAGTTCGTCTCCGGCGGCGATTGCGACGTCAATCAACACGCGATCGCCAACAACATCCTGGCCGCCAAACAGAACCCGATGTTCACCCTCATCGGTGGCGACCTGGCCTATGACAATGGGACCAGCGTTGAGCGAAGCCTGAGCTTTCTCCGCAACTACAGCCAGCACATGATCGACTCGGAGGGCCGGCTGATTCCGATGGTCGTCGGCATCGGCAACCACGAGGTCAAAGGGAGCTACGGCCAGACGCGGAAGGAAAGCCCGTTCTACCTCGCCGTCCACGACGGCCTCTACGCCGAGCGCACGTTCGCCACCCTCGACTTCGGCGACTACCTGAGCCTGATCCTGCTGGATACCGGGCACATCGCTCCGATCGACGGCGAGCAGACCGCCTGGCTCGACAAGGTGCTGGCCGAGCGCGCCGAGCGGCCGCACGTGATCGCCGTCAACCACGTCCCGGCCTACCCGTCGTTCCGGAAGTTCGAGGCCGAGGGAGGCAAGGCCGGCACCGGCGAGCTGAACCGCACCCAGTGGGTGCCTCTGTTCGAGCGGCATAACGTCGACGTGGTCCTCGAGCACCACGATCATACGTTCAAACGAACCCATCCTCTCAAAGACGGGATGGTGAACGCCAACGGCATCCTCTATCTGGGTGACGGGTCATGGGGCAAGCTCCGCTCGCCCGCCTCCCCTGAGCAACGTCCTTACCTGGCGAAGACGAGCGAAGCGTACCACATGACCCTCCATCGCTTTGAGGGCGAGCAGCGGTTTCATATGGCGCTTCAAGAAAATGGCCGTGTGATCGACATCTGCACCACGCGGAAGCGTCCGCGCCGAGTCGCCGGCCGCAAGGCCTGAGCCCGTCGTACGGCCGGCGTGTCGGGCGAAACCAATGGCTCAGCGCGATGGACGAGTGAGGTCCATCGCCGAGTCATGCGAACCGAGCAAGATTCTCACCAGCTTCGCTCTCAGGTTCCGGCTCTCCAGCCTGTAGGCGGCGAGAAATTCCGTGGCGATCGCATGGAGCACCTGCGGATCGCGTTGGGAACCTCGGGCAGGCTCCGCCCGCGATCGATGGTCGGCAACTCGTCCGAAAGCATGAGAATCCATCGGAGAGGTCGCTCGCCCCAACGAGGGGGGAACCTCCTCCATCGCGTTCCGGAGAATCGACTCCACCTCATCATGCCAACGGAAGCCGGCCGACTCCGCGTCTCCATCCTCAAACAAGGACTCAAACGGAGACGCAACGTCCCGCGTGGCAACACGTCGCGATGAGAGCTCGTCGCGCAGGCCGCGGAGTTCCTCCGCAAGCCCTCTGAGCTCCCGTAACTCTTCGTCCATCGCATCGCGATGATCGCGGTGCATTGCGGCGACGACCCTCGACATCATCAAAACCTGCCGAAGCTGGTCGGGCATCGACGCCGGTTCTTCGAAGGGTTGGAGCGAAGCGAGCCGATCGGCATC
This sequence comes from Singulisphaera sp. GP187, assembly GCF_900129635.1. GTDB lineage: Bacteria > Planctomycetota > Planctomycetia > Isosphaerales > Isosphaeraceae > Singulisphaera. The sequence continues at coordinate 3,000,894 of NZ_FSRB01000001.1, forward strand.
ATCCTCGCAAATCGGCAGATCGCCGAAATGCGGACTTGTCTCAGACAACTCCGCGGCGACCAAACTGTCTCCCCCCGCGTCATAGCGAATGCGAACGGTGAACGGACCGATGCCGATTTCCGCCCCCTCCGCCAGGTAGGCGATGCGAGTCGCCATGTCATCCACATAGACCCCGCCGTGCGAGAGGAGGTCGATGAGCCAGACTCCTGACTTCGTTCGCAAGAGTGCGCAATGGACCTCTGAAACCAAGGGCGAGTGAAGCCTTAGCTGACAGGTCGGTGCGCGACCGATGAGGACCATGACCCGACTCATCGACCACGATTGCGGCCGGGCTCCCCCGTTACTGACCTCAAGAGTCACCGCAGGCATCGGATGCGTTTTCGCATAATCCGCCGAGAGCGGACTCGGCGACTCCGGGAGGGAAGCATGCTCCCGTCCATCCCCCCCGCGCATCCTGAGCCCGACCGGCCCCAGTCGCAACTCGCGTAACCCATCCAGCCAACCCGCCCGGCACTCGGTTCCGTCCACGACCAGTCCCGCTCGGGAGCCGAGATCGAGGGCGAACAGACGCCCACCCACGGTCTGCACATAGCAGTGGCGTCGGCCGACCTGTTCATTCTGAAGTTCCACGTCGGCATCAGGATGCCGCCCGCAAATCAAGAACGGCTGGCGGACGATTCGCCGCGCTCGGTGGACCGCCCCATCATCCTCGACGTCAACAAGCAATGGTCCGGCAGCGCCACAGGCTTCGGAAAATCGCTCCATCAGGTTCCGATCCACGGCATAATCCTCGGAAACGGCAATGTTGCAGAGCAAGCGTTTGCAATCCTCATAATGCATGCGCCAACCCATTTTGACGACATGCACACCAATATCATGATTCCCTGCAATGATGGCTCGAACGGATGGAGGGAACTCTTGACGTGGAGTGAATCACGTCCAATCCGCCTGCCCAGCCGGCAACTTCGCCCAGGTTCAGGGTACGACACGCCCTGGCAAAGCGGAGACCAGGCCCAACAGCCAAACGTTGTCCTTGTAACTCGCAACAAGGATTGCAGATCCGCGAGTTCGCCATCATCGTAATACCTTCTAAAGCAAATGCAATGCTCCAACGCCCGAATTGCATCCGTCCATTGTTCAACAAATAACGTGACAATACGATAGGATCCAACAAATCGAACTCCAGATCACGGCTTACCACGTCGAGTTCTTCGATCGCCAAGTTTCCACAAGCTTACAAGTCGCGACATAACGACCACCAACGATACATGCCATCGGCTTATTGAGGCTTATGGCTAAGAATCGTTTGATTCAAGACACGCCGCGCAAACCTACGTTCAGCTCCCGACGACGATCATGGTCATGACGTCAAGCATCCACAGTGGTTTTCGATGGGGTCGCGCCCAAAGAGGTTGAGCCCGGAGTGGGCGATCTCGGGCGAGTTGCAATCGTCTCCCATGTCCCACGCGTCAGCCGGAGGGCGATCGCTCCAAGCCGCTGGCCGGTCTTTTCCATTGATTCTCTGAGACGCAGCCCGGCTCTCCCCATGCGGTTGTGTGCTCTTTCCTTTCGGACACATCCCGTCGCGCTCAAGACGCAGCGTGATACAGAGACATCGTGAGTACCGGCTCAAGAGCGTCAGCGACGATGGGAAAGCCGCACTTTCGCGGTTTGCGCTCGGATGGACCACAGGTCAAGCGATCTGGGTGGCTGGTGTCCGTACGCGGACCCTGGTTTTCCTGATGGCCCGCGTACCGGGTCCGCGTACGGACACCAGCCACCCAGTCGTGCGCAACTCGAGGGCAAACCGCTGGAGGACGGAATGGCCCCGTAATTACTGGGGTTGAATACCACACCGGCTTCGGCGATGATCTCAACCAGTAGTGTACGCATCCCGTTTTGAATCATGGATGATCCGATGTTAACGGCAAGCCCCCCCGCCCTTTCGTTGTCTTGTTGAACACGGCGGCCCTCTGGCTCGCGATCGGTCACCTCACGGCGGCCCGCGCTGCCCCAATCACATATCAATTCGCCGGCACAATCAACACGGCTGATGCCTCGACAGGCTTCGCTCCCGGGACCCCATTCGCGGGCACCTTCACGTACGACCCTAATGCGGAGCCAGGCGATTATTTGGGGAGCACAGCCACTTACACGCGGCCGTTCGATCCCCCCTATTCCGGCAGTCCGACGATGACGTTTGCAGCAAGTGGGGAAGAAGTCAAGAGCTCGACCTTTCTCAATGTGACGTCCAATGACCCTCCCGCGTCGAGGATGGATATCATGGGGGTGGTTACCTCTTCGGGCGACGGGAGATGGTTCCGCACGGAACTCCAATTGATGAACCCGGTCGGGCTTGTTTATGGATCGTACGGACCGACGTCCACCCTGAGCCTCGCAAACTTCTCGGAGGGGATTCTCAACGTTACGTGGGCCCACGATGGCATCACACAGACTATGTTCACCGGCACGGTCACGTCCTTGACGGCGTCGACGGTGCCCGAACCCTCATCGGCGACCCTGGTTTGCCTCGCCGCAGCCGGATGCCTGGTACATTCCCGTCGCCGTCAGGAGCGATCCGACTGAGTCCATCGGAAATCGCACGACGTTGGGGCAGTCACGGCAACCATCGTCACTCTGGATCGTCACGCGGTATCGCAACCCTGGCCCCGTCACTCGATTCTTTGCGAGATCGCGGGGCTTTTCTTTGCGCAAGGCCGTACGGCGACGGCGCATTTTCAAGCCGTAAAGCCATGCAAGATGAGGCTTTAGACGCCTCTTGTCGCCTTCAGACGTGTCCTGACGATAAATACCGGCGGCCGGACTTGAACCGGCACGGGGGTTACCCCCCTGAGGATTTTAAGTCCTCAGCGTATGCCGTGAGAGTGGGGCTGGCGTGGCGTTGGAATGACAGTTAACTCGTTAATTTGCAAAGTGGTTATGGTGATTGAATTCACCTGGCTCATTGTAGCCACGTTGGGCTGATACGGCCAGTCCTGTTACCAAATTGTTACCATTTCGGGCGGCGATAGGTACGCCGGGATGGACAGTACCAACCAGATGGCTGATTTCGGCCAGGAGGTCGGTCATCTCCTACTTGCTCCCCTTACCCGTGATGAAGCCCACTCCGCCGGCGACGATGGCCGTGATGACGTTCATCGCCTTTTCCGTCAGCCCGGACTTCGGATCGCCTTTCGCCGCGATGGAGGCGCTGACCAGAAAGGTGACCCCGACGACACCCAGCACGAAGACGTGAACTCACAAGCTGAGCTTCCGCTTGTGAGTCTCCTCCGCTTCGTGCATGCGAAGCTTGTGGTCAGCTTCGGCTTCTTCCCGTGTTAATCGGGATGTATGCTCATCCGGCGTTTCGGACGATTTGAGCGAGAACTCACCAACCTCTTTGAACGCGGCAAGATCGACCGTCTTCGGCTGCTTGGGAGCAGTCATGAATGCCCCTTAGAAGCCGACGAGTTCGATATCCAAAACCTCGGGTGAAGAGGCGACGCCAAAATGCTTGCCATCCCGCTTGGCGTCAAGCGCCGTCCTGAACATTCCGAGAGCCAAGCGGATCACATCCCCCTCGCTCAAGCCCGACCTGCTGGCCAAGTCGCCGAGAAATTTGTCGGCCTCGGGGGTCATGCCGAGATTCCTCTCGATGCGTGCGGTCGCCGTTCCGCCAAGTGAAATACCGCCGGAAGCGGTCGCTTCATGCTGAGTACCCATGGCGTGCCTCCTTGGGTTTTCGGTCTTCGATCAACTCCCCTATTCTATCGCTAAAAGGCCCCATGTCCCCTGACGGCCGTCCTATTCTCGAGCCGATCAGCCGCCCTGCTGGTTGGATCTACAGCCCATATCCCAACGAACACACTGAATCCCGGTGCGTGACCCCTGGCAAATTATGGCCACCTTGTAGTGATCGTTCGCTGCTCCGGAGCCAGGCCCCCCTTCTCCGCCCCATCTGCGGGTTCTTTCCCAAGTGAGAAGCCCGTCGCCTTGAAGGCATCGTTGCTGCCATGTGATGCCTTCCTTATGAAAAATGCGCGCCACGCTTCCTATCCCGCTCTCAAGCGCTCACTTGGCTGGAATACTGTGCATGAGGCCACCATGGACTCCTTCCATTCTTGATCTCAAGGGCACTCCAACCTACGTTCCGCACATCTCTGGTTCATTATCTCCGAATTTCCGGCGGCCTGCAATTTCAGCGATCGTAGGCCGTCGCCATGCCAAGCAGGTTCAGAATCTGGCGTTGCAACTTGGAGAGCTCGGTCGTGAATTCCACTGGCGCTTGCCCCTCCACGATCAGCTGATGACGCTGCACCTCCTCGAACAAATCAATCACCCGACGTGCCGTCGGGCGATGGCACGCTCGACCTTCCGGGTACAGAGGCACACTCTTCACACCATCGCGTTTCATCGCCGCACGCAGTTCCCGCTCCAGCAGCGCCTCGGTCAACAGGGCCAAGAAATAGACGCAAAGCAGCGACTGGATCCGCCCCACGTTCTGCAGGTACACGGGAGCCACTTCGAAGTCTGTCTTGAGTTGCGAAAACCGCTTCTCGATTACCGGCTGACGCTTGTATGCTAATAGCAATTCTTCCTCAGTAAGCAATAACTCGTTGGTGATTAGGGGAAAGACACCGTCGACGCACATTTCCGCCGCGAGAGCAACATGGTCGATGCGGTAAGTCAATGCGATGCGAACGGTCTCCTCTTTCACGTAGCGCGTCTTGTCGTTGGGACGGCCACGCCCCTCCTGACGGTAAGTTTCCTCCCGTTTTTCCACGACTTCGACTGTGATCCACCGGGCCAAGTCCCGCGGCTCCAGGATGGCCGCGACCGCCTCCTTGACCTTTCCGAGTTGGCGATAGCGGCTACGCGGCGAGCTGAGTTTTAACCGCAGTTCCGACAACGCCAGCAACGCACGCTCCACTTGCTGATGACGTGATGATGCGTCGACTTCCGCTTTCCGTGTGCTGTGACACCAGATCAGACGGTAGCCCTCGGCACTGAGGGTCGCCTGGTCGGCCACGCTGTAGCGTTCCAGGAGAACTCCCTTCTCATCCCGCTTCTCATGGATCGGCTTCCAGGTCACCTGGTCCTGGTACAACAACGCGCGGAATTCGCCATCTTCGGAGCGGGTACGAGGCAGGATGCTCAGGAATCGGCCGCCGTGCTGGTGCAGGTAAGCCATGTTCTCGGCGGTGGCGAGCTTGCAGTCGGCCACATAGAGAAAGTCCCGTCGCCCGGTCAACTGGCACAGCAGGTCCCAGGTGGCACGATGAGTGCGGTCGTCGGTGGTATTCCCGCTTTCGACGCGGAAGTGAACCGGTACGCCGCCATCGCGAGTGACGGTCAGGACGTAGAGCAGTTGTTTGAGGTCAGGGCGATGATCCTTGTTGTGCCCCCAGGTAATGGCCTGGGTCTTCTGGCCCCGCATCAGGTCCTCTTGGGCCGCCTCGCGATAGTCGCCGTGGAAGGTGATTGTGGTCGAGTCGTTATGGAGTTCGTCCAATGCGACGTTGAACTCCGCCACGGCATGGGTGGCGACGGCCAGGGTGAACGAGGGGACATTGGCGTCGAAGAGTCGGTCGAGACAACGTCCGACGCGGTCGTCGTTCCAGTGGGGCAGTTGGGCCGGGGTCAGAGCGAACCACTCGGCGGGGTGGCGACTCGCCCATTGGCCGACGCCATACATGGGTTCACGGGAGACGAGAAGGTTCTTGAGCAAGAGAAGGAGGCCGGTGGAGGTGGCGATCTTTTGGCGGGCATCCTCGGGGGGAAGGTATTGGCGGAGGAAGTCATCCAGTCGAAGTCGGCGGATGATCCGATCGAGGATGGGAAGGGCGCCGAGCCGGAAGGACTTGAGGGACTGACCGCCGGTGTGGGCCGCCTCGCCGGGACTGAGATCGGGAGCGGGATTCGACTGGCGCGGTCGTTTTTGTTCTGGCATGGACCATGGCCTCGAGAGGGATCAAATCGTCCTCGACATGCCCGCGATTGGCGACAGGCGTCGGGTTGTGATTCCCGTCGGCATGATTGTCCGAGAGTCGAGCGGGTCAAGGTGGAAAATTTTGTTGACTTGCAGAAATAATTACGCCTTGACGTAAGTCTAGGCCCGCAAGACTTACGTCAAAAGCGAATCCTCAAGTTTGACTCCGAAAGGAGGCAGGGAACGGTTGGGACATTGCCTTGCATGGGAAACAAGCGAAGAATCGATGGGGAACGATCACGATGGGTTGGCGGGACGAGGAGGCGTGATGTGAGCAAGTCAGTGGCGGAGATCATGGAAGGAGCGGGTCGCGGGAGCCAATACATCAGCGTATGCCAGAAATAGCAGGAGGTGAAAATTCCGAGAAATTGCAGGCGAGATGTGCGGAACGTATGCCGCAATGCTCATTTGGGGGCGTTTTTTTCCGCCGGTGTAGTCTTCCAGCATCTTCAGCGTGCCACCGCGATAGTTGGCACTCAGCCACTCGTTGATTCTCTCTACATGCAGAGGGGGGCCATCTTCGCCGATCCGCATAGTCTTGGGCGAATTCATTCCCGCTTGCCATTGGAGCATACGTTCCGCACATCTCGCCTGCAATTTCTCGGAATTTTCACCTCCTGCTATTTCTGGCATACGCTGATGTATTGGCTCCCGCGACCCGCTCCTTCCATGATCTCCGCCACTGACTTGCTCACATCACGCCTCCTCGTCCCGCCAACCCATCGTGATCGTTCCCCATCGATTCTTCGCTTGTTTCCCATGCAAGGCAATGTCCCAACCGTTCCCTGCCTCCTTTCGGAGTCAAACTTGAGGATTCGCTTTTGACGTAAGTCTTGCGGGCCTAGACTTACGTCAAGGCGTAATTATTTCTGCAAGTCAACAAAATTTTCCACCTTGACCCGCTCGACTCTCGGACAATCATGCCGACGGGAATCACAACCCGACGCCTGTCGCCAATCGCGGGCATGTCGAGGACGATTTGATCCCTCTCGAGGCCATGGTCCATGCCAGAACAAAAACGACCGCGCCAGTCGAATCCCGCTCCCGATCTCAGTCCCGGCGAGGCGGCCCACACCGGCGGTCAGTCCCTCAAGTCCTTCCGGCTCGGCGCCCTTCCCATCCTCGATCGGATCATCCGCCGACTTCGACTGGATGACTTCCTCCGCCAATACCTTCCCCCCGAGGATGCCCGCCAAAAGATCGCCACCTCCACCGGCCTCCTTCTCTTGCTCAAGAACCTTCTCGTCTCCCGTGAACCCATGTATGGCGTCGGCCAATGGGCGAGTCGCCACCCCGCCGAGTGGTTCGCTCTGACCCCGGCCCAACTGCCCCACTGGAACGACGACCGCGTCGGACGTTGTCTCGACCGACTCTTCGACGCCAATGTCCCCTCGTTCACCCTGGCCGTCGCCACCCATGCCGTGGCGGAGTTCAACGTCGCATTGGACGAACTCCATAACGACTCGACCACAATCACCTTCCACGGCGACTATCGCGAGGCGGCCCAAGAGGACCTGATGCGGGGCCAGAAGACCCAGGCCATTACCTGGGGGCACAACAAGGATCATCGCCCTGACCTCAAACAACTGCTCTACGTCCTGACCGTCACTCGCGATGGCGGCGTACCGGTTCACTTCCGCGTCGAAAGCGGGAATACCACCGACGACCGCACTCATCGTGCCACCTGGGACCTGCTGTGCCAGTTGACCGGGCGACGGGACTTTCTCTATGTGGCCGACTGCAAGCTCGCCACCGCCGAGAACATGGCTTACCTGCACCAGCACGGCGGCCGATTCCTGAGCATCCTGCCTCGTACCCGCTCCGAAGATGGCGAATTCCGCGCGTTGTTGTACCAGGACCAGGTGACCTGGAAGCCGATCCATGAGAAGCGGGATGAGAAGGGAGTTCTCCTGGAACGCTACAGCGTGGCCGACCAGGCGACCCTCAGTGCCGAGGGCTACCGTCTGATCTGGTGTCACAGCACACGGAAAGCGGAAGTCGACGCATCATCACGTCATCAGCAAGTGGAGCGTGCGTTGCTGGCGTTGTCGGAACTGCGGTTAAAACTCAGCTCGCCGCGTAGCCGCTATCGCCAACTCGGAAAGGTCAAGGAGGCGGTCGCGGCCATCCTGGAGCCGCGGGACTTGGCCCGGTGGATCACAGTCGAAGTCGTGGAAAAACGGGAGGAAACTTACCGTCAGGAGGGGCGTGGCCGTCCCAACGACAAGACGCGCTACGTGAAAGAGGAGACCGTTCGCATCGCATTGACTTACCGCATCGACCATGTTGCTCTCGCGGCGGAAATGTGCGTCGACGGTGTCTTTCCCCTAATCACCAACGAGTTATTGCTTACTGAGGAAGAATTGCTATTAGCATACAAGCGTCAGCCGGTAATCGAGAAGCGGTTTTCGCAACTCAAGACAGACTTCGAAGTGGCTCCCGTGTACCTGCAGAACGTGGGGCGGATCCAGTCGCTGCTTTGCGTCTATTTCTTGGCCCTGTTGACCGAGGCGCTGCTGGAGCGGGAACTGCGTGCGGCGATGAAACGCGATGGTGTGAAGAGTGTGCCTCTGTACCCGGAAGGTCGAGCGTGCCATCGCCCGACGGCACGTCGGGTGATTGATTTGTTCGAGGAGGTGCAGCGTCATCAGCTGATCGTGGAGGGGCAAGCGCCAGTGGAATTCACGACCGAGCTCTCCAAGTTGCAACGCCAGATTCTGAACCTGCTTGGCATGGCGACGGCCTACGATCGCTGAAATTGCAGGCCGCCGGAAATTCGGAGATAATGAACCAGAGATGTGCGGAACGTAGGTTGCGGGGGCGGGCTTCAATCACTTTCCGCAGGAGGAATTCCTCGAATGGTTCAAGACGTTGAGGTGGATTAGCGCGGAGAATGTTGTTCCTATTTTGCAACCGGAAGACGGCCCTACCACTGTATGGCGTCCGACGAACGATTTTAAAGATGGGGGAAGCAAATGCTGGTAGGAGATATTTTCGTGGACGGCAAGGAGCCCCCCAGCGATTTCAGGCCAAGAAATGTGCGAGTACGTCATCGCCGCCGGTCTTTACAATGGTACTCCAGAACAACTTTGGAATAACGACCCGGGCGGCCATTTGATTACACCGCATGATCTGTACTGGAAGGCTCTGGTCAAGAACGGTCACACCGTCGAAGTTGAATTACCCGATGTAACGCGGACTTCTATGATGACCGGATTCAGCGACCAGAAGCCCTTGATGCCGGCACCCCCCGACTGCCCTCGATGTGAAAGCAACCGGCACCGTGGCGTGGCGGTGCCTTGCTCTGATTGCGGGTTGGCCGGTGGGGCCAGCGATGACTGACTCGCCAACCAAGAGGATGTCCGATTGGCATGTCTCGGACAGGCTAAGGTTGAGAGCGGAGATCCTCCGGCTCAAGAACGAACTTGCCATTGTGGCGAAGGCCCTAACCGACGAGGAGGCCAGTTCGTCGAAGCTCGCCAAAGAGAAACGCGAAGCCGAAGCCCGTGCCATCAACTACTTTGACATGTTCGGCCGGGTGCAGGATGAGTTCCACGCGTATCGAAACAGGAAGAAGCCATGAAGGGCGTCGGCGAGACGGTCGTCATGACGACCCTGTGCGCGATCTCTTAATGGCTGGGGACGGGCCGGTGCCTGTGACAAGTTTGGAGGTTCAGGCCAAAGCCCGGTAACGTGATCTCGCACCACCCGCCCAGGAGTCGAGAAGTAATTTTGTGGGAATGGCGACAAGTCAATCTCGCCGGGCTCTCAGCCGCTAAGCAGGTGGACATGGTCTTCCTTAACATTAAATGATGTACAAGCCCTGGGTACCACGGGTTGTACTCAACCCGTGAGCCAAAAACCCGGGCAATCGCTCACGGGTTGAGTACAACCCGTGGCACCCAGTGGGCTATGCATCCCCGCGATCACCCATCAGAAAATCAAAGAAAACCGAGACCAACGGCTTAGGGGTGCCCTCTCGTAATGGCCTCCAGCGTTGCCCGTTGGGCCGCGACCAGTTGAGCCATGTGGTCTCTCACCTTTTGCATCATCGCCTCCATGTTGTGCGTCAAGTTCGGTAAGGCTCGATCATCGACCTTCGAGAGGTCCTGGCTTGTCTTCCCCATGCGGTGATCCAGCTCGGCCAAGGCGTAGTCGAACTCAATCGGGGGAGTGTGCTTGAGGTGCTCGGTCCGTATCAGTTGGGCAGATTGCTGGATGTTCGCGAAGCCGCTGGCGATGGAAGCTACCCCCGAAACGATCCCGGAGGCGAGCGACAAGTTCGCAGCTTCCCGCATTTTGGCAGCTTGCTGACCGATCACGTTGTGCTGAGCTTCCCTCGCTATTTCACGGGCCTCGCGAACCGTCGCTCTCTGCGACTGCGCTACCTTGTGGAGAAGCTGCAAAATCCCGGAGGCGTCCGCGATTAGGGCGGACCGGTCCGCTGCGAGCGATCCCAGGATTGGGCCGCCCACGCCGCTCGGGGCCAGGTGAGGTTCGAGGTTTTCGACGCTCGGAGTCAGGCAGGAAGAGCGGCTGATCGACATTGCAAGCATGGCTCCCTCGACGACACGCATCCATCCTGTTATATCGCGGCCCATTGAGAACTCTAACGGATCATAGGTAACGGACCTGCGAGGACAAGAAATCCCAACCTTTCTCCTCCGGCCCACGTCGGTTGAAAGAACCGGCCTCACTGGGAACCACGGGTGTCGACGGCCGGTCGATTTTGATTTCTGCCGAGCGGATGACGAGGATTGGGGTGGGCTAGGTGCGGACCGATAGCGACTTCTGGCTCCTCAGCAGAATCAGGGTAAGATGGTTCGGGCCGCTCGACGTGGTTGAGGTCCCGTGAAGCAACGCGCGGATGGGCAAACGCTATCTAGGGAGCTTTTCATGCCGTTTGCGCGAATCGATTTGGCCCAGGGGAAACCCTCAGAGTATCGAGCCACTGTGGCGGACGTCGTTTACGAGGGGATCGTCGGCATCTTGAAGGCGCCGGATGGCGACCGCTTCATGATCATCGGCGAACATGCACCGGCGAATTTCATCTACGATCCTGACTTCCTCGGCATCAAGCGATCGCCAGATCTCATCTACGTCCAGGTGACCAGCACCGTCGGAAATACCAAGGACCAGAAGCTTGCTTTCTTCCGTTACCTTGCCGACGAATTAAATCGGCGGCTCAGTGTGCGTCCCGAGGATGTCTTCATCAGTCTGGTCTTCGTCGACCGCGAGGATTGGTCATTCGGCAATGGCGAACCTTGGTGATCGTCAGGGTACTGGCCTGACGAGCGAGTAGTGGCCACGCCCGCACGGCAGAGTATCGAGCGTCCTGGAACGCGTTTTGCTTACCCGCCTCAAGCTCAAAAGTAGGGACCGTGGCCAACTTAGGTTGCCCTCGGGCTCCCACCGACGAAAATACGAATACGGCGACCTGATCGGGACCATGGACACCCAGTAACGCATTCAGAACAAACAACTTATGCCGAATGCAGCCCAGGATGTGAACGTCGGTCGAAAAACGTAGCGCGCGCCGGTTGAAAAACGTAGCGCCCGGTAAACAGACGTTACCTGTTTGAGCTCGGGGCGTCCACAGGGAACGACCGCTCAGGCACTCGACTTTCGTTCACTGGGCCAGTGGTCGATGCCCTCCTTTCGCGATTCAGGCTATCTGGTGCGACGAGACGACGCTTCGCCTCCTTGAGGCGATAACTCTCACTGCCCGTTTCTACAATGTGGCAGCGGTGCGTCAGTCGATCCAACGCGGCCGCCGTCAAGCTCGCGTCCAACAGGACTTCCGGCCAACGCTCGAACGGCAGGTTCGTCGTTACAATCATGCTTGCTCTTTCATATTCTGTACTGATCACATCAAAGAGCAACTCGGCCCCCACTTTGCTCGCCGGCACATAGCCCAGTTCGTCGAGCACCAACAGGTCCAGTTTGCTCAGCTGGACCTTCAACCGCGTCAGTTGGTGTTGATCCCGTGCCTCAAGCAAGCTCGTGACCAGCTCGGTCGCCCGCACGAAACGCACCCGTTTGCCTCGCTGACATGCCTCCACCGCCAGCGACGTCGCCAGATGCGTCTTCCCCGTTCCCGAAGAACCAATCAACAGAACATTCTCTCGCTTGTCGACATATCCACATCGCGAAAGATCGCGGATCACAAACTCGGGGATCACCGACTGCGCCGAGAACGCGAACTCGCCCAGCGTCTTCACCGCCGGGAACCGCGCGTCCTTCAGCCGACGCGCCGACGCCTTACGCTCCCGTTCGATCATCTCCAACTCGCACACTCGAGGCAGATAACCCAGATGGTCCACCCGTTCGCTCGCGCACTGCCGGGCGACCTTCTCGCATTCCGCCCCGATCGTCGGCAGCTTCAATGACCGAAGCATCGGCTTCAAACGCACCAAATCCCCTGGCGCCGAGTTGGGCTTGCTCATGACGGCACCTCCCCACACAACGAGCCGTAGCCACTCAGATCCGGTGGTGCAACGCTCACCCGTTGCAACTGGGGGCGGCCTTCCAGATCCAATGGCGCCGTCGGCCGATCCCGCCGGTGTTCCAGGATCAATCGCACCCCGTCAGCCGCCGAGACCTCCAGGCTCAAGGCCTGCTCGACCGCCACGGTCAACTCCTCGAGCGTGGCTTGCTCCAGGAGCCGCAGGACCCGAATGTACTCCACCTGGCCCCGCGACCCTCTGTCCTCGGCCAGGCGGCGACGGAGCGCGGCGAAGCACTCCGGCAACTCCCAGCCCTCCAGGGGCAGGGCGAAGTCCAACGCGCCGGGCTTCCGCTCCAGCAGGCCCAGGTAATGGACCGGATCGAAGATCGTCCGACCGCGATCCCAGGATCGCGGATGGTCCGCGACGATCGTTTCGGTCGACTCCACCCGCACCCGTTCCACGTCCGCCACGACGGTCAGCCGCCGATGGGCGTATCGAGTCGGGACGGAGTAATCGTTGCGGTCGAAGCGCACCAGCGACAACGAATTGGCCCGGACCGTCTCCACCTGGCGGATGCTCAAAGGCTCCTCGGACATGGCCAGCAGCGCGGCTCGCTCCTGCTCCAGGAGTTGGCCGTTGGTCAGCGTCTGGCCCCGCGTCGTGCGGTCCAGGTCGCTCCGGCAGTCCTGCTCCAGGCGTGCATTGAGCGCGGCGAAGGAATCGGCATCAGGGACCGGCACGAGGAAGTTGCGTCGTGCGTAGCCCAGGAGTGACTCGACATGTCCTTTTTCGTTAGGTGAACGAACTCGACAAAAATGCGACTCGAACAGATAATGACTTTTTAGTCTGAGGAATTCGGTCGTCCCGGCCTCCCCCCGCTGGCCGACGATCCGCGCCACGGCGATCCGGGTATTGTCGTAGGTGATCCGACGGGGAATGCCGCCGAAGCAGGCGAAGGCGAGGCGATGTCCCTCCTGGAAGGCGAGCGTGCATTCCCGCGGGAAGAGGGCGCAGAAGATCGCATCGGAATGAGTGAGCGTCATGACGAACATCGCGGCGGTGCAGGATTGCCCGGCGATGCAGATGACAGCACGTCCGAAATCCGCTTGAGCATCGCCGGGGCGGTGCACGAGGGGGATGAAGGCTTCGGCTTGCCCTTGCCGCCAGTCCTGGACGACACCTTGAACCATGGTTAATCCACCAAGATAGCCATGTTCATTTTTGAGTCGTTTGAAGATGCGACGAACGGTGTGTCGCTGCTTCCTCGGAGCTTTGCGGTCGTCCTGAAGGATTTGATGAATGACCGGCAAGAACGGTTCGAGCTTGGGACGAGCGCGGGACCTGGCTTTGCGATAGCCCGGAGGCTCGTCATGGAGGAGGATCTTTTGGAGGGTGTCCCAGTGGATATCGAACTCGCGGCAGATGGAACGTTTGCTCTGCCTGTCCACGAGGACGCGACGGCGGATCTCGGCCCAGTTTTGCATGTGTGTGAACACCCATAGACCTCGCGACGCGTGGGGTATCGAGGCGAAACAATGTTCACCTTGGTGTACCAGACGCCACGAGTGAATCCATGAGCGCTACGCTTTTCGACCGAACATCGGAGACCGGCGCGCGCTACGTTTTTCGACCGACGTTCACACGCTCAGACGGCGGGCTGAACTTGCGCGCGGGCGGCTCTCCTCCTTTCTCTCGCCGCATCAAGCTTGCGGTCCCGCTCGGCGAAGATTGCCTGGTCGCGACCGGCCAGTTTGTCCGCCGGCGCGACGTAGCCGATCGCACTGTGCAAGCGAATCTCGTTGTAATGGGCCACGAACTCGGTGACGAGCCTTCTCGCGTCCTCCAGGCTCAGGGGTGTCTTGACTCGGATGCACTCGCCCTTCAGGGTCTTGTGCCACCGCTCGATCTTCCCATTGCTCTGAGCATAATACGGTGATGTTCTCACGTGAGTCATTCCACAGATCCGAATGAACTCCTTGAAGTCCTTGGCAATGAATTGGGGGCCGTTGTCCGAGATGATCCGGGGCCGCTCGCCGGGGAAGCGTTCGCGGCCCCGCTGGACGATCGTCTCGACTTCCGCCTCCGTCATGCTTTCGCGGTAGCCGTTCACGACCCAATCTAAATAGCTCCTCGCAACAGGGAAAGCAGCGGGGGTGACGAAATTTCGTCACTTGCCGTAAGAGGCTGGACCGTAGGACTTTCCCAGTTGCAAGGAGCTATTTAGCCTTTTCGGCTTGAACTCGGTTACAGTTCAACGATGAAATCTACATCGGACATGTGCCCCCAGTGCCAAGTTCTTGCGACCGAGGTGGCGTCACTCGAAGCGGAACTGAAGCGAGTGCGCGAGCAGTTGGCCGCAGCCAAGAAAACTTCCGCGACGTCGTCGAAGCCTCCCTCTTCGGACATCGTCAAGCCCAAGCCGCCCGAGCGTTCCGATGGCCAAAAGCGTTCCATCGGTGGTCAACCCGGCCACGTCAAGCACGAACGCGAACCCTTCACGCCCGAGCAAGTCACTAAGTTTGAGACCCACTCACTCGAGGCCTGCCCCAGTTGCGGTGGCACCTTGCGGCTCAACCCCACCAATCCGCGCGTCGTCCAACAGGTCGACATCGAAACGACGCCGTTGACCATCGAACAGCACACCTGCCCCGAGTACTGGTGCGATTGCTGTCGAATGCCATTCTGGGCGTCGCCGCCACTGAAAATCGAGCGTGGCGGCTTGGTCGGCCCGCACCTCATGGCGCTCATCGCGTTCATGAAAGGAGGGTGTCACGCTTCGTTTTCGACGATCCGGACGTTTCTCCGCGATTGTGTCGGCGTCACTCTGGCGCGAAGCACGTTGGCCAATGCGATTCGCAAAGTCAGTGAAGCTCTGGACGGTCCCTATGACGAATTGCTCCGCCTGCTGCCCGATGAGAGCGTGTTGAACATCGACGAAACGGGCCACAAGTGCAACAAGGATTTGTGGTGGACATGGTGCTTGCGAGCGGACTTGTACACGGTTTTCAAGATCGACCCGCATCGCAGTGCCGACGTGCTGATGGATTTGCTCGGACGCGATTTCGAGGGCACGATCGGTTGCGATTATTTCTCGGCTTACCGGAGATTCATGCGTGAATGCGACATCACGATTCAGTTTTGTTTGGCGCATTTGATCCGCGACGTGAAATTTCTGACGACGTTGCCGGACGCGGCGACGAAGGCTTACGGCGAGCGGTTGCGCCAGGGGTTGAAGGGGTTGTTCGCGGTGATCCATCGCCGCGATGAACTGTCGGCGGTGGACTTTGAGAGGCAACTGAATGCGGCCCGCGACGTGGTGCTGAACGCCGGCATGACAGACGTGCCGCCGACCCGGGAAGCGAAAAACATGGCCAATCGATTTCGCAATCACGGTGCGGCGTTTTTTACGTTTATCACGACGCCGGAGGTGGACCCGACCAACAACCGTGCGGAGCAAGCGATTCGCTTCGTGGTGATTGATCGCCACATTACGCAGGGTACGCGAAGCGAAACCGGGCGGCGGTGGAGCGAACGGATTTGGACGACGATCGCCACGTGTGCTGGACAGGGCCGGTCGGTGTTTGGTTATCTGAAGGAAAGCGTTGAGAATTGGTTCAACGGACTGCCGTCGCCATCGCTCTTACCGTTGGAAACACCGACTTGAGAGCAGAGATGCGACGAGTGTGAGTGATTGGGAATCGTGATTCACGCGAGTGGGTTGACGTCGCCAGCATTGGTTAAGACGCAAGGTCGAGAGACCGGGAAGTCACGAATGCGACGCGAACGCCAGCCAAGATCGAAGGGAGTGGTATGCGCTAACTGATCCGAGAGTCCAGAAAGGAATTCAGCCATTCGTTCGCAAAACACCCATTGCGCGAAATGGGTGGTAGTGCGCGCAAAACTGGGATGCCTACCACAGTAAGTGTATTGGGGTCGTGAACGGCTACCTTTCGCGAATCTCCCAGTGGACGATGAACCGGCTGCAGCCATTCAGGAGGCTACAGAGGTAGAAGAACGTCCCCGCGACGTTGATGTACGAGATGTCGACGTGCCAGTGTTCATGCACTCGGAGCGGTTGCTGAAAGCCTTTTCCTTTGAGTGAAGGTTTGCTGCTATGACGCTTCATCAGCCCGGCGTCGCAAAGCACTCGGTAGACGCTCGAGGGACTCACGGCGACGACATCGGCGTCGAGCATCATGAAGGCGAGCCGGCGGTAGCCTTCCAGGGGATGAGCGGCGTGGAACTCCAAGACGGCTTGCTTCTCCCAAGGTTCGAGCCACCAGTCGCGGGGGACCAGCGCATTGTGCTCGTTGACCAGGCCGTAGCGAGTCCTCCAGTCATGGAACTTGCTGGCGGCGATGCCGAGCCAATTGATGAACCGCCTGAGGGGGATCTCAGTGCGTTGGGACCAGTGCCGCACAAAGTCGATGATGGAGTCGCGGGTATCATGGGGAACCCAGGCCCCGGTCAGAGTTCCCCAAGCTCTTTTTTTAGTTTGATATGTTCCTCCATCAATTCCGCGACGACCTCGTTCTTGCGTTGGAGCTTGTCGCGGAGTGCGGAGGTGGTCGGTGTTGGGCGCGGCGTTCTTGCGTTCGAAGGCGGCGGGGCCGTTCTCGAAGAACTGCTTCTGCCAGAGGTAGAACAGCGTGGGCGAGAGTTGGAGTTCATCGCAGAGGTCGGAGATGGGGACGTGGTCGATCAGGTGACGCCGGAGAATGGCGACCTTCTCGACAGGCGTATAGTTCTTTCGGATCTTTCGCATAGTGAGACTCCTGCCGAGTTTTAGTATAACTCGGGTGGGGCGTCTCTCCATTTCCGTCTGAAGCAAAACACTGGCCGCCTTCCAACGGACGCATGTTGTCTGGTCGGTACACACGGAGCATGTCCATGGGGAATGGAAACGTAATGCCGGCGCAGGGACCTCGGTGGGCCGCCGCCGGGTCAACGTGGGATGGGGTGCCCCGTCGTTCATTAAGACCAATGCCCGGGTCGGCTTCCTCGATGTTGAGGGGACGCAACTCTACTTCTTCCCCGACCGGCTGCTGATCTTCGGCCGAGGTGGTGTCCGCGCCGTCCCGTACCTCGACCTCCGGATCGAGGCCGGGCAGGTCCAATTCATTGAGGATGGCAGCGTCCCGCGCGACGCCCGGGTCTTGGGGACGACATGGCGGTTCGTGAACAAGGACGGGGGACCAGACCGTCGGTTTGCCAACAACTGCCAGCTCCCCGTCGTCCTCTACGGCACACTCGCGTTGTCGTCCCGTTCCGGGCTGCGGATGAGCCTCCAGACGTCGTCGGAGGCGCTGGCCTCCGGGGCCCATGACATGCTGAGGCTGATCCAGGCGGGAATCCGGGACTTACAGTCCCGCGATTCGCCTTCGCCTCTGCCGGCTGCCCTGCCGTCGCTCGACGACGATCCGGCCCCGCTTCTAGAGCCGGCGAAAGCCTTGGTCCGGTCGACCCTCGAGGCGCTCTCATTCCGCTGGGTCTCGGACCTGCCCGAGTGGGGAGTCCCGATCGCCTGGGGGCTGGTCTTTTCGCTGCCCATGGTCGGCCTGCTGGTGCGAATCGCTGGCCCGCACGGGCTGGCCGCCAACCTGTTTCTCTGCGGCACGCTCCTTGTCGGCGGTTGCGGCGGGGCAGCGTTAGCGGGCGAGCAACTCCGATCTCGTCGCGCTCGACACAACGAGGAGGCGGCCGGTCGCCGGTCCCGCTTCCGCGCAATGCTCATGAGCGAACTGAGGAATCGTCCGGCGGCTCAAGTCGACTTCCCGGCCTTGGTGGCGGACGGCGACTTGCCCCGCTCCGAGGCCGATCGGGTTGCGGATGAGGTGTACCGTCGCATGGCGGATCGCTTCGTAGAAGACGGGATCATCACCCAGATCGAGCAGACCAAGCTCGACCGCCTGGCCAAGGTGCTGGAGATCGACTCGGACCGCGCCGCTAGCCTGCTGGAGGAATCCAAATCCGCACGCTACCGTTCCGCAGTCACTGACGCCTTGGCCGACGGGGTCGTGACCGAGGAGGAGGCGCGCATGCTGAACGAGCTCCGGGATGGCCTTGGCGTGCGAGACCCGACGTGGACCGGGAGCCAAACACCGAGCTAAAGTTTTCACCAGCCAAGTAATAGACTTTGCTTTCTGGATACAGAATGTTTACCACCCTGGTGGCATCGCATACATGGGCGTTTGCCGCGGCGTTTGGACACTAACCCTCAATGCCTGGCTTTTCCCTTGAACACCTCGCGGCCGTGCCATTCCAGATGGCGAGACTCGGGCTTCCAGTCGGGGTGCTGGGCATCTCGGATCGGCTTGCCGTGGTGTGCCATCAGGACTTCCTGAAAGCCGGTCGTTCCATTGGCCTGGTCCGAGACCAGCAGGATACCCTCGCGAACTGTGAAGGCCCCGAGGTCGAACGTCTTGTGATGCAGGACACAGAGGCGAACCCGTTGTCCTCCGTCTCGGGGCCGCCCGCCTGATGCCAGCGGATATGGGCGGCGTCCAGGGCGATCGACACCGAACCGAGCCGGAGGTCGAGCCCGCAGACGGCGCAGCGGTATTCATAAGCCTTGAGCACCCGCTGCCGGAAGGCCGGGTCACGCTTTCGGCGGCTGACGGTCGTCTCCAGCGTCAGGCCGACCGCATTCAGGATGTCGGGGTGGAGGGACTCGGGGAAGTGCCGTTCGAGGATTCGGATAGCGATTGCGGCGGCAAGATTTGGGTCGGCGGAAAGAGCGGCCTGAACCTCGCCGGAGAACTCCGCCCAGACGTTGTGCGACCTCATCTCGGGGACGCGGGGGATGTCGGCACCCTTTTTGGTCTCCAGCCCGGCGGGTGCGTGAACGGTCCAGACGCCGTCACGCTGGAGCCGCCAGAACGGCTGCTCGGGGTGGTCCGACTTCCGTGGCGGTCCGAACTCCCGCAGCAGGGCGGTCAGGTCCGGCTCCAGTTGGCGAAAGGAGATATCCTTCTGTCCCGCCTGCCATCGCCCGAGGGCGTAGAGCACGAGCAGCGGCTTGTGCGGGGCGCGTTGGTCGCCTTGCTTCCAGATGCCAAGGTCGTCGAAGTGGTTTATAATAGAACGATCTTACCTCAATAAATCCTGATATCCATCATTTGACGATCATAAAGAGGGCATAATCTCGATTCGTGGTACGTCGCCATGATAAGGTGACATGACAGGGGCGACGTCGCAACCGCCTTACAGCGAAAGGGTTTCCATGAAACCGTCTCCTTCCTTCTATCTCGTTTTGGCAAGCCTCTGCGGAACTGCTTGCAGCTCAAAGGATGAGACGGTCATCAGTAAGCCCGCGCTGGCGCCACAAACACAGGAACCAGCGCCAGCTCCCCCACCGCCGCCGCCTGCGGCCGCCTTCGATGCCAACGATCGAGAGCGGACCTATCGCTGGATCGCCGACGAGGCCACCGCATTCCGGCTCAAGTACCTGCCCGCTAAGGAGGCGATCGCAAGAAACCCGCTGAACGACGATCTGCAGAAAGAGTTCGAGTCGTCGAAGCTTCCCGCATACAAATCCAAGCTCAGGCAAATTGTGGGACGCGACGTTATGTGGAAGGTTAAGGTCCACAGCATCGATCTGAAAGGGGTTATCGTTGAAGCAGACGAACGCTGAGGGTTGTATCCGGAGTGCCGCAGGCAGAGTGTGGCCCACACGAAGGGCCGTCTCGGCACTTCGGATACAACTGGTTGGACTGAGCCGCGGGCACGGCCTCAGCTATGGAGATTGAATCAAGCGCCTGCCCCTGGGCGAGTCTGCCCACGCGGGGTGATCACGGCCGTCAGCCATTGCGATCCGCCGGGGAGTGATGCCGGCAACGCTCCCGAGGCTCCGGTCAGGCATCATCCTCACACGTCAGAGAGCCAATTGGGGCCCGGCGGGCAGGGAATCCACGGTCACCTCCGGAGGCGTTCTGGACGACGGCGGTCAGAAGACGGCTTTCTCACCACACTGTCAAGGTTCAGGACGAGTCGCATTCCGCCCTTTCGAGGGCTGGCTCCTGTCTCACCCGGCCCTGCCTCTCGGCAGGGATCGCTTTCAAGACTTCCACGATGACCATCCGGCCCTCGCCACAGACGGGGCAGATATGCGCCACGGGCTTCCCTTCGATGGTCCCTTCCGGCTCGGAGGCGGGTCCGACCACGACGGGTTCGGGTGGCGTTACGGCGGCCAGCAACCTGCGGCACAGTTGCAGCTTCTCCCAGCACATCCGATTGGCCAGGAAGCCGTAATGCCTGATCCGCACGAACCTGGTCGGCAGGACGTGGAGGAGGAAACGGCGGATGAACTCGGCCGCCTTCAGGGTCATCGTCTTTCGCTTCCCACCGTGGACATAGTCCTTCCAGCGGAACGTCACCGCGGCGTCCTCCATGGCGATGAGCCGATGATTGTTGATGGCAACGCGGTGAGTGTAACGTGCCAGGTACTTGAGCACCTGTTGCGGTCCGCCATGAGGTGGTTTGGCGTAGACGACCCATTCGGTACGGGCGCTGGCGGCGAGTCGGCGTTGAAATTCGGTGGGGTCGGCCAGGGGGCTGAGCTTGCCGTGGAAGGCGAGCCGCCCCCGGTCGAATGCGGTCCGGAGCAACGACAGGAATTTGCCGCGGAAGACGCGGCTGAGGATGCGGACCGGCAGGAAGAATCCCGGCCGGCACGCGACCCATTGCGACGCGTCCAGGGAGATCCCGCCGCCGGGGATCACGCAGTGGACGTGGGGGTGATGCTGGAGGTTCTGCCCCCAAGTGTGGAGGATGGCCAGGAAGCCGATCTCGGCTCCGAGATGCATGGGGTCGGCGGCGACCTGCTGCAAGGTCTCGGCGGCGGCCCGGAAGAGCAGGCCGTAGACCACTCCTGGGTTCTGCAAGGCGATCGGGCCGAGCGCCGCGGGCAGGGTGAAGACGAGGTGGAAGTACTGGTCGACGGGCAAGAGTTCCGCTTCCCTGGCCTCCACCCATTCCGCAGCGGCGGCGGCCTGACACTTGGGACAGTGTCGGTTTCGGCAGGAGTTGTAGGCAACCTGCTCGTGTCCGCACTGGTCGCACTGCTCGACGTGTCCGCCCAACGCCGCGGTCCGGCAAACGGTGATGTCGTGCAAGACGCGGCGTTGTTCGTGCGAGATCACGTGGCCGAAGCGATCGAGGAAAGCTTCTCCGTGCTGTCGAAAGATGTCGGCCACTTCGAGCCTGGGCCGGGTCATGGTTAGGGCTCCCCCGGGATTGGGGTGAGCCGGTCGAGGGGGCTTTGGGTCGTCTCTCCCGCAGTGGGTGAGACTTGGGCGTAGAGGAAGGTGGTCCTGAGGTTACGGTGTCCGAGGAGGTTCTGGATGATCCGGATGTCGGTTCCGGCTTCGAACAGGTGGGTGGCGAAACTGTGTCGGAGCGTGTGAACGGTGACGTGCTTGTCAAGTCCCGCGGCGCGTGCGGCCTGGACGCAGATTTGATTCACGGCCTTGCCGGTGATGGGATGTCCCGGGACGTCGCCGGGAAAGAGCCATTCGGCCGGCCTGGCGACTTTCCAGTACTCGCGGAGGAGGGTCAACAGCCTCGGCGAGAGCATGACGTAGCGGTCCTTACGACCCTTGGCCTGTCGGATGCGGATGACCATGCGCTGGCTGTCGATGTCGTCGAGGCGGAGCGAGACGACCTCGGAGATCCGGAGGCCGGCGCCGTAGGCGGTCATGAGGATGGCACGATGCTTGATCCCGATGATGGCGGCGAAGAACCGTTCGGTCTCGTGGATGCTGAGTACGGTGGGAAGTTTCTTGGGCTGCTTGGGGTAGCGGATACGTTGCGTGACCCCGTGGCGTTGGAGGGTCACCTCGTAGAGGAACTTGAGAGCGGCGACGGTCTGGTTGTAGACGCTCCAGGAGACGTGTTTCTCTTGAATGAGGTGGAGAAGGTATGTGCGGACTTCGTCAGCCCCGAGTGCTTGGGGCGACCGCCCGAAATACCGGGCGAAGGTGCCGACCCGCATGGCGTAGGCGTCGATCGTCCTGGGCGAGAGGTTCCTGAGTTGCATGTCGTCGATCATCCGGCGTCGCAGCGGTGTCATGACGTGCTCCAGTTGAGATGAGATGGGAGGGAACCATCATCATGCCTCAACGGGAGTGCGAGGTCGGCACCCGGGGCCTTATGGATCGGGAAGGAAAGCGGCGAAAATCAGAGGCGAGACAGGCTCGATCAAGGGACGACCGTCGACGTGTGCGGAGGGTGGGGATTCAGAACTCTACCGCGGAGCGGTTTAGTCCAACTCCCAGTTTTACGGGTTTGGTGACACTGGTCTCATCACCTTTTCGTCCGCAACATTCAGATATAACCTCGAAACCGAAATGAGAAGCGAGGCCCCTCCAGAGGGGCGCCGCCTTCGACATGCCCGCCCCTGCGATTGGCGGAAATTTGAAAAGCTGTGGCTCCGTCTCGTGCGCCAGTCCAAAAACCAAAAAAAAGCGATAGAGCAAACGCACGTAATTCCATGTCAGCGAATGACCTACGAGGGCCGTTCCCAAGCGCCGGAAATGCCGGATCCAGGATCACGCCAGATTTTACTTGCCTTTGCCACTCTTTCTTGTCAACATCCCAACTCGTGGGCGAAACCTGATTTCACAGCACTTCTTAATGGAGCAAACCCATGATTCTCAAGCTTCGGACGGCGCCCGCAATCCTCGCGATTGCACTCTGTGGCTATGCCATGCTTCCCGCCACGGGAACCCGCGTAGAGATTCGCGGCGCACAGAGCGGCAGCAAATGCTCCACAACGAAATCAACTAAGTGTGACGGCAACAGCGCATGCACAGGCCTCAACGAGCATTGTAGTGGGAGCGGTGCCCTGACGTGCTTCTCGCAGGGTGAATTGCAATGTTCCAATCCGGGTTGCACCACGGAAACGACGTTTTCTTGCTCCTGATGCCATAGCGTCACGGCGTAGCCCGTTTCGTTGACTCCGCAGATCGTTCATCGCAAGTCATTCGTTATTCGAGACTTGCTACAGTTTCACAGCTTCGCACGGACTTCCTCTTGATGTCTGCATGGTTCGACCCCCCATTAGTCTTACGTTGAGGACGGTAGACGTGATAACGAAGTAGTAAGGCCGTGACATAATCGGCTCAAACGCTTAAGCATTCGGGATGCGACGGGTTCCATTAGTGACTGCGTAGCCCAGCCGAGGCGCCAAGCACACCTTGCGGCCTCGGCTCTCGTTCACCGTTGATCGGAAGACTACTGAGTGATCGAATCCTAGGCTATGCCGGAAAACTGTCAGCCAGAGCACAGGCGTAGATAGCGTTGAATGAACGCCATCTTGATCATGCCACCAAAGTTCTTGGCCGTCTTCTCGAACCGCGAGAAGATTCGGCGACATTCCTTCAGCCAGCCGATCAGGCATTCCACGATGCTCCGACGACGATACAACGACTTGTCGAATTCCACCGGTCGGGCGGAACGATCTTCGTTCTCCTTCGACGGGATCACTGGCGTCATTCCCATTTCCAGCAAGTATTCATCGATCCACTCCGCCCGACACCCTTTGTCGCCGGCCAACGCGACGGGCCAGGCGATCGGCTCACCGTCGCCATCGACCACATGCTCCTCGGCGTCCTCCAACAGCGGGACCAAGGCCGTCGCCTCGTGTGCCTGCCAGGGCGTCAGATGGAAATCCAGGGGATGGCCATGACCGTCGCAGAGCAGATGGATCTTGGTCGAGAAGCCGCCGCGAGAACGTCCCAGGGCGTGATCCAAGGGCTCCTCGGGATCGTCGTCCTTGCCGCCCCCGCCGGCACATCGGGCGGCGCGAATCACTGTCCCGTCGATGCACCACAACTGGCGATCCACCAGGCCCACGTCGATGCCGGCAGCCCGCAGTCGATTGAGGATCGCGTCCAGCGTTCCGTCGTGGTTCCAGGTATCAAACAGGTCCCATACGGTTGCCCATGGGCCAAACTCAGCAGGCAGGTCGCGCCAGGGAGCACCGGTCCGGAGGATCCAGAAGATGCCATCAAGGATTTCACGTCGGTCCCTCCTGGGTCGACCCGTGCGAGCGGGTGGGGGGAAGAGGTGCTGAATGATCTCCCATTGCTGATCCGTGACCCGATGCCGCAACATCTTGACTGCCTCCTTGATGTGTATGCCCGCACACACAATTCTGGAAGGCAGGTCAACTGACGGGGTTCAAAAGCGGTTTTCCGACATAGCCTAAATAGCTCCTCGCAACGGGGAAAGTCCTACGGTCCAGCCTCTTACGGCAAGTGACGAAATTTCGTCACCCCGCTGCTTTCCCTGTTGCGAGGAGCTATTTAGAAGAATAACAATACCTCCAGGACATTCAGAAGATGCCATTGAGGGTCGTAGGGTGGTCGTTCCATTGCTGGCCCCGCTTACCGTTGCTGTGTAGCGAGTCCTTGGTCAAGGAGAACTGCTCTTTCGCCGGTTCGTGGCGGCCTCTGTTTTCTGAGGAGCCTCCATCACAGCCATTTTGGGATTGTCAGATAGGACCAAGATCACGCTATTATTACACGTCAGAAGATCGCGCAATCGCTTCTGGTGCCGGCCCCGACGCAATTCCAGTGGCGCGCCCCCTTTGGCACGTGTTCCGTCTCTACCTCGCGACCGAGCGGTTGCTCCTATCCGCCCGCTGAACCGATCGTGTCAGAGGGTAGTGGAACTCGCCGGTCGCTGTACCGCGGGCCTTCTTGCTGCTGATTCTTGCAACGAGGTTTATTCAGGAGTGCGATCGGCTGCATCGCGACCGCGGCCAGGCCTTCCGGACGCGAGCAAACCAACTTTGACGATCGCAATCTGGGCAACTCTCGATAAGAAGGAGAAGAGCAGCACGAGCTGCCGGTCGGTCGGCAGGATGAACTCGCGCTTCGAGGCCATTGTCCAGGTCAGCGGGGAGCGCTATGATGAAGGACGGCCTGGGCAAAGGACAGGGTGCGTTGCGATACGGCGCGGGCGCCGACTCGGGGGCCAGGACCGAAGTGGCGCGTCGCGATACCTTCCCGGTCTGTTGTATTCGCGATTGGCATGAAGGCGACGAATTGAAATAATCTGTTCAAGTGCGCCTTGTCTTCTCTTCCGAACCCAGTCTTCCCATTTCACGCGGAACCATGACAGGTTCACGGATAGTCGTTTGAACTTAAGACGATTTTGATTGAGAGAGGACGGCCGATACGTGGAAGCAAATCACCTGGTGGGCTCACCGTCCCGGATCTCAGGGCTCAGTTCAGGAGGTCCGTCAGAGGATCCGTGGGCCGCCGCGCTGAGGGATCGAGACGTCACCCTCATCACCCCGCCGGGGCGATGGCGGCTGGTTAATTTCACAGAATTGATTGAACACTCCGAATTACTCTACTTCCTCATCTGGCGCGATGTTAAGGTAAGGTACAAGCAAACCTTCCTGGGCGCCGCCTGGGCCGTGCTACAACCCGCACTCCTGATGGTCGTTTGCGTGACCGTTTTCGGACGAGCGAGAGGGGGTCCGACGGATGTGCCTTATCCCTTGTTCGTCTTCACGGGGCTGTTGGCCTGGACGTTCTTCGCCACAGCGGTCGCCGCTGCGGGTAACAGCGTTGTGAGCTCGGAGCGGTTGATCAGCAAGGTTTATTTCCCGCGGTTGGCAGTCCCGTTTGCTGCCGTGGGCGCTGCCATTGTCGACTCCATCATCGCCTCGGTACTCTTGATTGCACTGCTGGTATACTATGGGATCGTCCCCGGTCTGATTGCGTTGCTCGCACCGGCGTTTTTCGCGATCCTCATCCTGGCCGCCCTGGGTGTGGGAACGCTCCTTGCGGCCCTGAACGTCGCCTACCGTGATTTCCGCTACGCCATCCCGTTTCTGATCCAGCTCTGGATGTTCGCAACTCCGACCGTCTACCTACAAGTCCAGGAAGTGGCCACTGAACGGCCAGCCATGACGTCCGCTCATCATGACCAGCACGAGGCTTTGATCACTGGTCGGAAGAAGGCACCGCTCGGGGAATCACGTGGCTTACTGAGACAAGTCTCGTTCCGTGTATTCAAGGCACTCAACCCTCTGGCCGGTCCGATCGCTGCGTTTCGCGCCTCGATTTTGGGAGGACCGGTGCCGTGGTTGAACCTCGCCACTTCATCGCTCGGCATCCTCTTGATTTTCTTGGGAGGATGCCTCTACTTTCGTAAAGTCGAGGATTCGTTCGCAGACGTGATTTGAGACTTGCTTCCGGGGGAGAAATGACTTTCGCAATTTGCGTCGAAGACCTGATGAAGCGATATACCATCGACCGTGCGGGGGAGGGCCGTCGCTTCAATTATCGATCACTTCGCGATGTCGCGTCGAGACTCCCGTCCACGGCATGGGCCCGTCTGAGTAAATCCCCCCTTTCCAGCGGGACCGCTGACTTCTGGGCATTGAAGGGGGTGAGTTTTCAAGTGAAACCAGGCGAGGTGGTCGGGGTCATTGGTCGGAACGGCGCCGGCAAGTCGACCCTTCTGAAAGTCCTTTCCCGCGTCACCCGCCCGACCTCGGGTCGCGCCTACCTCAGAGGACGTGTCGGCAGCCTCCTTGAGGTCGGCACCGGGTTCCACCCCGAGTTGACTGGCCGGGAGAATATCTACTTGAATGGCTGTCTCCTAGGCCTGAGCAGGCGAAGGATTGCCCGCGAATTCGACCGAATCGTCGATTTCGCTCAGGTTGAGCAGTTTCTCGACATGCCCGTGAAGCGCTACTCCAGCGGGATGTATCTGCGGCTCGCCTTTGCTGTTGCGGCGCACCTCGACGCTGAAATCCTCCTTGTCGACGAGGTTCTGGCGGTCGGGGATCTCGGATTCCAGAGAAAATGCCTCGGCCGGATCGGACAGGTCGCGCGCGAAGGCAGAACGATCCTCCTGGTGAGCCACAATCTAGCCGCGGTACAGACGCTCTGCGACCGCTGCCTGGTGATCGATCGGGGAACCGCTTGCTTCGATGGTGACGTCTCCGGGGCACTTGCCGTCTACTCGGAGATGCTCGCGTTGCAGAGCGTGGAGGATCTTGTCTCACGATCCGACCGTTCCGGGAGAGGGGATGCCCGCGTCGAGGCCCTCAAGGTCGGTCCTGTGGGATGGGAAGGGGACGGCATCGTTTCCATGGGCGAGGGATTGCGGTTCGTGCTGACGATCCGCTGTCGCCGAGCGTTGCGGAGGCCGCAAATCCAGATCTCAATCTCGAACCAGTCGGGACAACGATTATTTCGGCTCACGACTGGGGATCAAAATGTGTGGTTCGATGGGATGCAGGGCCTATCCGAGGTTGTCTGCGAGACACTGCATGCCCCACTCTTGCCCGGGGTCTACCTGACCACCATTGCGGTATCCGACCTTGAGGGCCCCCAGGACCTCGTCGAAGGGGCGACGACATTCGAGATACTGCCCTCGGACATCTTCGGGACAGGACGGATCCCCAAGGGTCCCGGCGACCTGATCTATGTCGGGTCGAGGTGGTCGACCTCGGGGCGGCCCTCGTAATTCCGAGGGCCATCGGAATGGCTCCCGGCCGACACCCGCAGGAAAGGACGGCCCGAGTGGGCAGACGGGCATGAAAAGTTCGGCCTCGCCGGCTCCTTCGTCGCGGATCGGCCGCGCGCCGATTCAGCGAGCGCGACCGCGGCGAACGATCTACAAATTTATCATAATTTCGTTATTTGTCCCCAACACCTGCAAGATCTCGGTGATTCCCTTCACTCGGCAGCTTCGAAGTCCATTGACTCCCTCGACTCGGTGCCGATTGGTAGTTGCTGCCCTGAGGCGCCATCGTGGATCGGCAGTCTCTCGCCTCCTCCGGTCATCTCCGAAGAGATCGGTTGCGTCGGCCGCACTGCACTTCCCCAAGCTAGTCCCTACCTTCCTGCATCGGGGAGAGTTCGGTACAATTTTACCTGAAGACAACCTCATTCACCTGTGCTTCTACATGTGCCGGGACTCGCGGCACGGGAGCGAGATGGGGCCAGTTTCCGCTAGCGGCTGCTGATCGGCCTCTCGCGGCTGAACAGACGTCCGCTCGGCCGTGGCGACGTGCAGGAGTAAAGACCGATGCGTGTCCTTCATGTTGTAGGAAAAATGCACCGGGGTGGTGTCGAGACCTGGCTGATGCACCTCCTGAGAGGCTGCGATTGTCGAATCAAGTTCGACTTTCTTGTCCATACAGATATGGCTTGTGAATATGACGATGAGATACGTTCCCTGGGGGCCCGGCTCATCCCTTGTGTCCATCCACGAATCAATCCTTTCGGGTATACGCACAACCTATGGCGGATCCTGCAATCCGAAGGCCCCTACGACGTTGTCCACTGTCACCTGCGAGAATTCAGCGGGTGGGTGCTGACGGTCGCATCCTGGGCGGGGGTGCCCGTCCGCGTGGCCCATTGCCATAATGATCTGGTGCGTTATTATCGTCGGAATCTTTACGGAAGGATTAGATGCCTTGCGATGATTCGTTTGGTTGATCGTCACGCGACGCTGGGCTTGGCGGCCAGTCAAGAGGCGGCCGCATCTCTTTACGGGGCGAGTTGGCGGCGCGACCCGCGATGGCGCGTGCTCCACTGCGGCGTCGATCTGACGCCCTTCCGGGGGGATCAAACCCATCGGACCGTCGTCCGCTCTGAACTGGGTATCCCGACCGACGCATTCGTCGTCGGCCACGTTGGACGCTTCGTACGACAGAAGAACCACAACCTTCTAATCGAGATTGCAGCTGAACTGGTCCGACGTGCGCCCGGCTTTCGGTTGCTACTTGTCGGCGAGGGTGAGCTTCGCCCAGAGATCGAGGCAAAGGTTGCCGATCTCGGCCTGTCGCGATGGGTCATCTTCGCAGGATCGAGAGCTGATGTGCCGCGATTGATGAGAGGCGCGATGGATGTTTTTGTGCTGCCCTCTTGGTGGGAGGGATTGCCGCTGGTGGGGATTGAGGCTCAGGCGGCCGGTCTTCCCCTTCTGATATCCGACTGCCTGACCCTGGAGCTGGACATCGTGCCGGACCTGGTGCGGCGGATTTCACTCGCGGCGGCGGCTTCGACCTGGGCGGAGGCGATCCTCGCCGCGAGAGACGGCAAGACTCAAGTCGCACAACACAAATCATTTCAGCAGGTTTTCGATTCCGAATTTAATATTACAAGATGCACTTCAGAAGTCCTAGCATTGTATGATTCATTGGAAGGACGACCCATTTGTCGGGCGTAAACCTCCCACCATGGGGATCATCCGTCAGGTCTTGCGTCGTGCAAGAGTCGACGAGTCGGTGAATCCGGTGGGTCTGGGTTGCACGGATTTCGCACCTTGGGATCCACGCTCCGCTCGAGGGTTGCGGCACGGATCGAGGCCAATCTGTGGCAACTGAGACTACATCGTTTCGAGGCACGGGTACTTCTTATTTGAGGAGAGGCCCGGGCCAGGCTCGAGCATCAGATCCGGAGGTCTCTCGCCGTCGATGCACCCGTTCCCGAAGGGCGTGGAGCGGTCCGCCCGCTCACGGGTTTCGACCCAGCCGAGCGGTTCGGGCTCGTAATCGAGCGGGCGACCCCCGTAATGCACCGCTCGAGGTCCCTGGTGCGCACCGCGACCATCTTCAACTTCAACTGCTTTCTTATTTTGGAATTGCCTTCACGAACAAAACAGGAGAGGATTTGCTTTTCCTTTTCTCGGAATATTCGAGAAAGAGCGATCCTCCCGTATTCTGAGGACATCATCGATGGGAGCGCTGATCCAAAGCGGTCTCCGCAGACTGATCCGGATGGCAAACTCCAACACGGCCGGCTTCCGTTCTCCGTTGACCGTGGGGGTCATCGGCTGCGGGGCGGCCGGTTCGAATCATCTGCTTGGCTACGAGGAGAGCGGCCGCGCGCGAGTCATCGCCGTGAGCGATCGTGTCCCGACCGTCCTCTCCAAGGCCCTCGATGAACGACCCTGGCTGCGCGGCTTTCAGAATTATCGGCGAATGCTTGAAAGAGCAAGACCGGAGGTCGTTAGCATCTGCACATGGCCCGATTCTCATGCTGACTTAGTCGAAGACGCTGCGGCTTCGGGGGTTAAGGGAATCCTGTGCGAGAAGCCGCTGGCCGTGCAGATGCCCGAGATTCGGCGGGTAGAGTCGATCTGCCGGGCTCATGGGATCAAGCTGGGAATTGGGCACCAATATCGCTTCAACTCGCTGTTTATCGCGGCTGCGGATCTCATTCGGGCTGGTCGCATCGGCCGCGTCACCCTGGTCCGGGGCTGCATAAAGAGCACGGTGGGCAATAACGGCCCCCATCTCGTGGATTCGGTGCGGTTCCTCCTGGGCGATCCAACGGCCTTGTGGGTGGCGTGCCGCTGTTGGAGGGAGCGAGGGGGATTCGATCACGGCCTCCCCGCAGAGGACAGCGCTACTGGATCCATCGAGTTCGACGGGGGGGTTCGCTTCGAATTCCAGGTGGGAGACTTATCCCCGACCTTTTTCGCGATCACAATCGAAGGAACGGGCGGAATCATAGAATTGACCCCCGAGAAACTCAAAGTGACCGGGGACAAACGGACGATCCGACAATCCCCCGGTTCCTCGGGCAGGCGCAGGCAATTCCGGGAGTTCCTTCGCTGGGTGCAGGGGCGGCAAGGCACCTACTCCGCCGCAATCGAGCCCGGTGCCACGGCGGCGGAACTCGTTCTCGCACTGTACGAGTCCTCGAGGAAGGGCGGCGATCGCGTCGACTTGCCCCTGGGGAGCGAAGGTGACGTCATCCGACAGCACTTTCCCGGATCCTCGTCCAGGCAGGCTGGAGGGGTCGCCCTCGTAAACTTCGAGGCTCCGTTCGAGAATGATGAGCACGGGCAGCTTGCGCTGAACGGCGGCCCGAGGACCATGTCCCGTCAGTATTCCCTGGCACCGACGGTCGGGATTCGTGAATTGCTGAACCTGACGATCGTCGTCGCTTCCCGTCGCTTGAATCGGCTCGGCGGCCACATGGTCCCCGCACTCGAGCGGAAATTCGCCACATGGTATGGCAGCCCCTTTGCCGTCGCGTCGGCCTCCGGCACCGCGGCCATCCACGTCGCCCTCGGCGCCCTCGATCTTGATCCTGGGGACGAGGTCATTACGACCCCCCTGACGGACATGGGGACGGTCATCCCAATCCTTGCTGCCAACTGCCTGCCGGTCTTCGCCGACGTCGACCCAAAGACGGGGAACGTGACGGCCGAGACCATTGGCGCGCGCATCTCGCCCCGCACCAAGGCCGTCATTCTGGTCCACTTCTTCGGTCGTCCGGCCGATCTGGACCCCCTGTGTGAATTGCTCCAGGCAAAGAGGATCCCCCTCATCGAAGATTGTTCTCAAGCCCATGGGGCCACGTACAGGGGCAGGAAGGTGGGGACGTTCGGGGACTTCGGCTGCTTCAGTCTCCAGCAGTCCAAGCAGATGACCTGTGGAGAGGGTGGGTTGACCTTGGTGAATCGCACCGATTTGGTGACTCGTGCCGCGATGTTCGCCGACAAGGGTTGGGACCGCACGCAAGGCGACAGGCGACATCCTTTCCTGGGGATGAATTATCGAATGACCGAACTCCAGGCGGCCGTGGCCCTGGCCCAACTGGGCAAGCTCAAGGATTCGCTGGATGCACGACGCCGAGCGGCAGATGGTCTCACGCGACTGCTCGGGGCGATCTCGGGTATCCTCCCGCCCGTGGCGCAAGGTGATACGATCGACTCATGGTTGGTCTATCCGTTCGGCATTGATGAAGAGGGCCTGGGCGTAAGCGCCGACGAGTTCTGTACCGCGCTCCGGGTCGAGGGTGTCCGCGTCTCGAGGGAATACCTCACGCGACCTCTCTTCGAGCACGAGGTCATCAAATGCCAGAGGACTTACGGGACAAGCCGTTATCCCTTCAGTGCGTTTCCCTACCAGGCTCCCGCCGCGGATGAATTCCCCGGCCTCAAGGAATACGTCCGGAGCCTCATGTACCTGGAATGGGGTCCGCGGGTCTGCGTTCACCACACCTCCTCGATCGCGCGTGCCATCGGCAAGGTGGCTCGCCTACTAGCGCATGGCCGGGGGACGCGGCCCCACCTCAAGGACAGCTTGACGGGTTCGATCTAGAGATGCCCGGAGTCGTCTCTCAAGCATGATTGGTCGCTTATGTATCTGTCGAGCAAGATCCTGAGGCTGGAACGGCGAGTCGTCCAAAGGGCGATCCGGCACCTGGTACGGCCCTGGCTGACCATGCCTCAGATCGAAAACGACCTAAGGGCCCTCGGTGTCCGGACGGGGGGGATTCTTCTCGTCCATTCCTCTCTGTCGGCCTTGGGCTACGTGGTGGACGGTGCCCCTGCGGTGCTGGAGGCCCTGATCAAGGCGATCGGCCCGGGCGGCACCCTCGTCCTGCCCACCCACAGTTGGCGTATCATGGAAGCAGGACGTCGGGATTTCGATGTCCGGACTTCGTCTAGCTGCGTGGGGGCAATTCCCGAGACGTTCCGTCGGATGCCCGGCGTGGTCCGAAGCCTGCATCCGACGCATTCCGTCGCAGCGATGGGTCCCCTGGCCGGTTGGTTGATCGCTGATCATGAATATTCCCAGACTCCCTGTGGTGAGGGAACACCTTACGCGAGAGTCCTCGACCACAACGGCCAAATCCTGTTGCTGGGCGTCGGGCTTACGGCTAACACCGCCTTCCACGCGATCGAAGCCCTGGTCCAAGTCCCTTACCTGATGAACACCTTTGCCGATCGATTCACGGTCACCGATGCCCTGGGGGTCCGGCGGACGATCGGCGTGCCCAGGCACCGGTCGGGCATCGCTCGCCGGTTCCAGGCAATGGAGAGACTACTCCTCGATCGGCAGGTCGCCCACGGCGGACTGGTCGGCAAGGCACCTTCCTTGCTCATTGATGGCACGTCCTTCCGCGATGAGATGGTCAAGGCCTTGGCCAATGAGCCCGGTCTCTTCCTGGCCGATCAGGTCGAATCGCCAACGACTAGGTTCACGGCGTTTAAGAAGTTATTTTTGTAATCCCTCGAATTCGCGTGTTCCATGAAAACTGCATTAATTATCGCCTATCATTTCCCGCCCATGGCGGCCAGCGGAACCCACAGGACACGAGCCGTGGTCCGATACCTGCCGTCCTGCGGCTGGCAGCCGGTCATCATCACGGTACAGAAGCCCGCATTCCCGGCCGATCCAGCGTTACTGCACGACCTCCCGAAGGATTTGGCGGTATATCGCACCCTGGCCCCCGAGATCACCTCGTGGACGGCCAACTTAAAACGAATCTATCATGCGAACGCTCAGATCTCTCAACCCAATCGCGTCTTAACCATGGCCGGATTGGCTGGTTCGCGGGCAAATCGATTCCTGGGCAGGCTCCTGTTGCCCGATCCGGCGATCGGATGGCTCCCCTTCGCGGTCCGGGCAGCTCTCCGGGCGGTAAAACATCACCAATGCGACGCAATCTACTCCACTTCGCCTCCGTTGACGACCCATCTGATCGGGATGATCATCAAGCGGCGCACAGGACTCCCTTGGGTAGCCGATTTCCGAGATCCCTGGCGGAATAACCCCTTTCGCAACAATCCCCATCGAATGTTGGACCGCCTGGATGCGTTGCTCGAGGAACGTGTCGTTAACACGGCAAACCGGGTGATCTGCAACAGCGAGACCGTCCGAGAGGACTTTGTTCGGCGTTATCGTTCGCTGGCATCCCGGTTCGTGACCATCCCGAACGGATTCGATCCCGACGACTATGCCAAATTGGAACCGGTCAGGCCCGTAGGCCACGATCGTCTGGTCTTGACGCACGCCGGCTATTTCTATGGTCCGCGCCGGCCCGAGCCAATCATTCAGGCACTCCGCCCACTGCGCGAGATGATGGGAGCACGAGTACCGTGCCTGCAGTTGATTGGCCCTCCGTTCTATCGAGGTCAACACCTCCGAGAGATTGCCGAGAGAAATGGCGGGGACGAGATGGTGCTCGTGACGGGCGAGCTCCCCCACCAGCAGGCGCTCCAGCGTATGAAAGGGTCCGACATCCTCCTTGTGGTGGGAATCGCGGGGAAAGGGGCCGAACTTCAAGTGCCGGGGAAACTCTTCGAATACATCGGGGTGGATCGCCCTCTCCTGGCACTAGCCCCACAGCACAGCGCGATCGCCGACATCATAGCGAAGAGCGGGGCACTCGGCAGGGTATGCGATCCCGACGACCCGATCGCAATTGCAAACGCAGTTCTTTCGTTATCTCGCTTTTCCGTCACCTCCGTTGCCGATTCATGCCCCATTGTTGAGAGAGAGATCGACCAGTTCGACCGCCGGAAGCAAGTGGCGATCATCGCCAGTCTCTTGAATTCCAAATGACGACCGCTGGACAACATCGTCTAGCCGGTCTTGCCCGCACCCTCCAGGGATCCTCGAATACCATGGCCACCGGAGCCCGCATTCTATCGAGCCTTTCCAGGCGATTTCATGGTGTTACGATACCTTTGGGGAAGCGGATACGCGCGAAGGACAAGAATCTCCGCGCGGGGATCATCGGCCTGGATACCTCGCATGCCGTCGCCTTCGCAAAACTGCTCAACAATCCCCTGGTGAGGAGGGAGCTCGCCGGCTGCCGCATCATCGCCGCGTATCCCCAGGGTAGCCCGGACATACCCTCGAGCGTTAGCCGTGTCCCTGAGTACACGAGCCAAGTCCAGAGCCTAGGGATAAGAATCGTCGACTCCATAGAAGCATTGCTCGAACACGTCGACGTGGTATTTCTGGAAACCAATGATGGCCGGATGCACCTTGAGCAGGTCATCCCGGTGCTCGAATCCGGAAAGCCTGTCTTCATCGACAAGCCTGTGGCCGGATCATTCGCCGACGCCGTCGCGATCTACACCGCGGCCTGGCACCATCAAGTCCCGGTCTTTTCCTCCTCCTCGCTACG
This sequence comes from Singulisphaera sp. GP187, assembly GCF_900129635.1. Classification (GTDB taxonomy): domain Bacteria; phylum Planctomycetota; class Planctomycetia; order Isosphaerales; family Isosphaeraceae; genus Singulisphaera. The sequence goes on from NZ_FSRB01000001.1 coordinate 3,036,242, forward strand.
TTACTCCGAGGTGGCGCAGGTACTGCGAGGTGGAACGATAGGCGAGGTCGTCGGATGCGATGCCTACAGCCCTTGTGACCTCGAGGAGACCCATCCTGACCTGTTTTGGTACGGCATCCACGGCGTGGAGATCCTGTTCACCGTGATGGGCTCCGGTTGCCGGCGGGTAACCCGAGTGAGTAACGAAGGGACCGACATGGTGGTCGGGACCTGGGCGGATGGTCGCGTCGGTACCTTCCGGGGCATCCGCGGCGGTCATCAAGGTTACGGCTGCACAGTGTTTGGATCCAAGGGCATCGTTCCGATCCGTTGCCGTGCCGGGATACGTCCGTTGCTCGTCGATATCCTGAGATTTTTCCGCACGGGCATGCCGCCGCTCGCCTACGAAGCGACACTCGAGATTTACAATTTCATGGATGCTGCCGACCGGAGTAAGCAGCGCGGCGGCGTTCAGGTAGAACTTGCAAACCTGCCAGATTTCAACAAACAACGATTACCAATATCACGTAAAGTCGGGGAGTAGCCTGGCAGAGTGGGTAGATGGCGCTGCGATGGAGGGCCGCGGCTTTCGACGCGACGTCCAGGGAATTCCTCCGTATCATGGGCTACGAGAATCCCTCGATACGCACGAGGACCTTGGATCGGTCCGGGAAAAGTAGGACACTTGTCACACGGCTTGCGGACGTGTAAAATGAAACTTGTTCTCGGCTGTAGGCCGTGAGCAGGGACGACCCCGGATGCAACTTGACGGGAAGTCTCGCGGACGACAGGGTGGGCAATTCCGTGATGCGGAGGGCTTAGAGCGATACATGATCTTCAGTCCAGTTGTTGATAATTAGGATAGGATGTGGTCACCCACAAGCCCTACCCCAGTGAATTTTCCGACGCCGAACGGCAGTTCGTCGTCCCATACCTTTGTCGCTTGCCCGCGGACGCCGGACAATGCGTCCACAACCTTCGCGACGACTTCGACGGCCGCTCGATCCAGTCGACCCCCGAGAGCGGTGGCGGAGCCGGTTACGACGCGTACAACCGACGCTAGGGCGCCATAGTCCACATGGCCGTCGATACGCTCGGGCATCTACTGGCAAGGCATGTCACACCGGCCGATGAACAGGAGCGGGCCCGGGTCGACACGCTGGCCAAGGCGGTCTAGGACGTTACGGGCGAGACGATCGAAGTGGCGTATGTCGACCAAGGTTACACCGGCGAAGACGCGTTCGATGCGGCGGCGAACCACGGGATCATCCTCGACATCGTGAAACAGGACAATGCGAAGCATGGGTTCGTTTTGCTGCCGCGCCGTTGGGTGATTGAACGCTCGTTCGGTTAGGCGGCACGATTCCGGCGATTGGCGAAGGACTACGAGCGGCTCTCCGAGACGCTCGCCGGACTGCATTACGTCGCGTTTAACTTGCCGATGCTCCAAAAGGCGGCTCCGCTCTTCGGGTGGAGATCATAACACGCTCGAGGGATGCCCTTCGTGAGAAAGGCCTGGAAAATGGAAGTGCAAATGTCAACCCTGACAATGGGACATGGCCCGCGAGATCGACGCGTTTGCTTGCGTGGGACGTGGAGATTGGGCCTTCCGATCGGCGTTTTTCTTGGCCTCAGGTCGAAGCCACAGACGCTAGCAGTCCTCGGCTTGCTCGTACTCATGCTAAGCTGGCCGCAACGAACCTCCAGGGCAGGGGCGGCCGCCCAGTCGCTGCCACTCACGGTCGAAACCCGCGACCTGATCACCGATGCTCCCGTCCCGGGCGTGTCGGTCGAGTTAACGATGTCCGATGGTGAAAAGTTGCAGGCGACCACAGACGCGAACGGCATCGCCCGCACGGCCTATTCGCTGTCCGATGAGCCGGAAGCACGCTACTGGAATATTAGTGTCCATGGCGAGGGCCTAGTTCCTTTGACCAACCGCTGGATCCAAGGGCCGGCTTCGCCGGCTCCTCCAGTGCATCTCCTGTTCCAGATGGAGCGGGCGACTAAGATCCGCGGTCGAGTGATCGACGAGCGTGGTCAGCCTCTCGCTAGTGCCGGGGTGGTGCTGAAAGTCATTAAGACGTATGCGAAATCTGGACAACGGGTGGACATCAACTACCAATCCACCCGTACGGACCAGGATGGCCACTGGTCATTCACAAATGTGCCAGAACAGCCGCAATCAGTTGAAATCGCAATTTATCATCATCTTTGTCTGACCGATCGATCGTATTTCCTCCTGGAGCCTTTCCGGCCGCTTTCCGCCTTGCGCGATGGTTCGGCAGTGCTACGGCTCCGGCGCGGCACGACTATTCAGGGAACCGTTCTCGCCTCCAACGGCCAGCCGGTCGCCGACGCCGACGTTTACTATGGGGTGGGTCAAGGCTTGGGCAATGCAATCCCCCCGGTGAAGACGGATGCCAAGGGTAAGTTCGTACTGGGGATACAGCCGGGGACGTTCGCAACGCTGATCGCCCGCGTTCCGGGTTTCGGGCCGACCCTTCAGCGAATGAGGGTCGGCGAGGGGCCGTCACGAGCTGACTTGGTCCTCGAGCTGGCCCGTTCCCTCCGGGGCCGCGTCGTCGACCCCGTCGGTGATCCTATCGCGCACGCCAGGATCTTCGCCTACTGGTCGGGTCCCGAGACACCCGCAGGCTCGCGCTTCACCTCGGCGATCGTGGAGAACCTGACCACGGACGACGATGGTCGATTCGAATGGAAGGACGCCCCAGCCCGCGGAGTTCACGTCGACGTTTTCGCCGCGGGATTCGCCGCCAAGGAGAACCTGACGCTCGCTTCGAATGTTGACCATGAGGTTATGCTCATCCGGCCGACAGTGGTCAAAGGGACGGTCACCGACCGTGAAACCGGCCAGCCCCTCCCCCGGTTCACCCTTTCGATGGCTGTAGCACCGAAGCACGAAGATTCGCTCGTCTGGCTGCGCAAATCAGATCTTGATCGGACCGTCAAGAAGGCGCCCGGCGCGTTCGAGTACGAGTCGACCGCGCCTACCGATCGGCAAGTCCTGCGCGTTCAGGCCGAGGGGTATCTGTCGGAGGATTCCGATCCGTTCTCGCCCGACGGCAAAGTGCATCGCTTCGCGTTCCGCCTCACCCGGGCGGAGCCGATCCGCGGGATAGTTCAAGCGCCGGACAGATCGGCGGTTCGAGTTGGACTTGTGTGTCTCGTCCCGTCTCATCGGGACGGATGGAACGATCAACTTTACCTCCGCAACGACGACATCACCGAGGGGGAACTTGAACGAAACGTTTCCGTGAAGATTGGGGCCGACGGACGTTTTGTGATGCCCCCTCAACGAGAGAACTTCGCCCTGCTGGTCCTGGCCGATGCTGGGTTCGCGCTCGTTTCACGCGATGATCTTCAAGCCGGCAACACTCTGCTCCTGAAGGCGTGGGCCCGCGTATCGGGGAGGGTGACCATCGACGGCAAGCCCGCGGCCGGCCTCGTGCTTGAATCACACGACCCAGAGGGTTCAGCACCCGTGTCGGGCGAGATACGCCTCGTGCACCAACGTTATGTAAAGACCGATTCCGACGGAAAATTTGAGTTACCTCGAGTCATGCCCGGCCGTCTCAAGCTGGTCGAGTGGTTGAATAACGGCGTGGAAGGCCGCATCTGGCCCCTGGAACGAGCGACTGTTGACGTCGAGAGCGGCCGGACCCACGAGTTGCGGATCGGCGCGAGCGGCCGTCTCGTCACCGGCCGGGTGGTGCTGCCGCATGCAGACGAGTGGATGATTCGCAAGGCGGAAATCATCCCCAAGGACTCAACGGACAATCGGCCTGTCACCGTGGGCGTCGAGCTTCTCGAGGGTGGCAAATTCCGTGCGCTGGACCTCAAGCCGGGCGACTACCGCCTGAACATTTCCCTCCACGAACCACCTCCGCCCAATTCCTGCGGCTGGGGACGTCTCCTGTCCGAGTACGCGCAGGACTTCCGCATACCCGCGGACGCCCGGGAGGCGAATGCGCCGTTCGAGTTGGGCGAGATCCAGTCCGTCACTCAGGCGGATCGTCCATTGCAGGTCGGCGATCGCGCCCCGGACTTCGCGATCAAGACATTGGAAGGCCGGGATCTCAGGCTCGCCGATTTTCGGGGCCGGTACGTACTCCTCGATTTCTGGGCGACCTGGTGTGGTCCTTGCATGGGCGAGATGCCTAACCTCGTGACTCTCCAGAACCGATTCGGTCAGAACCCCAGGTTCGCACTCCTTGGGATCAGTCTCGACGAGCGGCCCAGTATGGCGACGGACTTGGTGAAGGAGTTGAAACTCTCGTGGGTTCAGGGGTTTGCGGGACCCGACGCGGACCTCGTCTCCGCTTACGGCGCCTCGGCCATCCCCGCGACCTTCCTGATCGGCCCTGACGGAAAGATCCTAGCCAGGGACCTCCGAGGCGAGCAGACGCAGATCGCAGTAGCCGAGGCCCTCAAGCCGTGAGTCGCGGCTGAGGCGGCGAGGCGCAGTAGGATTGAGTCCGTCCGGTAGTCCACATCCTTTCTTGGCCCGGCTCGCCCCCGATGATGGAACGACCGATGTTCCCATCTCGGAGGGGCGAGCATGGCGAGGGTCCGACGGTCGAATGGGCGACCTTAATCGACGAGTGGCAGGACACTGGCCTGAATCTCAATAGTGTCCGGGATTCCTGATGGCGAGGAGACTTTTCGTCAGGACATCCCAGAATAATTCGATTGAACGCCGATTTCCGAGGCCGCGAAATAAATCAATCCTCGGACGACTGTCGTGGCTGGCGGCCGCGAAACAAATCAATCCTCGGACGGCTGTCGTGGTCAGCGGTAGGTGAATTCGATCGTCCGCTGGCCGAGCCACGGGATGGGGCTCTGATTGCGGTCGAGCACGGCTTCGCGGAGGATCGGGTTGTGACTCCGCCGATCGAGTTGGACGATGAAGCGGTCGTTTTGGATCGTCACGGTCCCTGCGGTCTCGATGAACCGACGGTAGAGTTGCTTGGGGTCGGCCTTCACGAACCCATAGAGACGCGACGCCAGCCAGCGGTAGCAACCGTTGCCGATCACGGTCAGCGCGGCATCGAGGTCGACGTTCAGTCTCACCTCGCTGGCCAGGCAGTCGTGGTGGAAGAAGTTCACGCTGACGCCCAAGCCACCCTCGATCCGGTTGCGGCCGACGTAGCGAATGATCAATTCACGTGGGGTCTCCTCGAAGTGGTTTGAGAGGAACAGGGTGGGACGGTCGCGGCCCAGACCAGTGACGGCAACTTGACGAATCGGCCCCTCGTAGCCGCGAAGGCGAACCGATTCCTCAATGTAATTGATCTGCGTATGACAACGCTTGGGTGTGTCGATCACAGCCCTCTTCCAGGCGGACGTGGGCAGCCCCTCCAGACGTCGGACGATGGCCGCTCCGCGGCGGCGGATGGTGACGAAGTAGATCACGCTTTGATTGAGACGCGAGAGTTCGGGGTAGTCGACCACCTTACTGTCGAAGTAGAGCCACTTGGGGTTCGACCCGGTGACCCCACGCCAGAATTCCACGAATCGCATCAATTCACCGTGCTGATCGGCGCGGGTCAGATAGGCGTTGGCGTAGCACAAACAACGGCTCGTCTGCTCGAGCGCGAAGAACGTCAACACGCTCGGCCCGGCCTTGCCCTGAAGCGGGAGATAATGGCGATCGAGTGCCATGGGATCGCCACGATAGGGGATCGGATGGAAGTCGAGGGAGAAACCTTCGGGCGCGGGGAAGAGCACAGGCGCAAGGGCCTTGACCCACCCCTGCAAGAGGCCCCGTTACTGGTCGCGGCCCACGCGGTACGAGTAATCGGTAGCGAACGACTTCTTGGGCAGGATGTTGAGGCCGGCGAATAGGCCGAGGGCTTCGTCGCAGTTGAAGTCGTCGATGTGACTGCGTCGCTCCTTGTCGAGCAGTTTCAAGGCCAGCATCGCGAGCAATGCGCTCGTTGCGGGGACCATCTCCGAGGCGGGATACCCCGCCTCGGTGACGAGTCGATCGAAGCCGAGCTGAGCCAGGAGGGGCAGGAAGAGGAAGACACCCGCGACGCGGGAGCGGATCGATCGGCCGGTCGTGAGATTCAGTTTGCGACAATCGGCGGTGTCCGGAACTTCGGGGCACGGCCGTTCTTGGCTTGTCGAGGATCCGAGAGGTCGGCCACGCCCGTCGGGGAGAAAAAGGGGGGTGCGACACCACGACGACAATCGGCTCGCAGGCGACTGGCCAGCGATCTCAGGGTCGAGAGTTTGTAGCCGAATCTGCGGGCGACCTGGTCGAGCGGCTCGTCATCGACACAGATCGCACGAAGGGCTTCGTATTGGCGTTGGAAGGTCTGGCTGGGTTCCAGGAAGAACTGTCTGGCGTGGCTTCCGTCCATGACGCGTGCTCCCGGTTGTTGATTATTTTCTGCTCCGAAACCACTGCGGAGCGTACACCTAAAACCGGGGCCGAAAAAGGGGGGAAACGGCCGTGAGCTTGGCGAGGGCCTTGAAAACCCCGAAGAAGGCGAGTAATCCATCGGGATAGCCACATTACGGAGAATGCAGATACGAAGCCGACCGAGCTACTATAGGCTGGGTAAATAATCAACGATCGGGGGGCCCGGACATGGCCAAATGCCTAAAAAATAGGGGTTTAGGGCCCAACGAAGTTGATTTTTTTCCCGGCCGCGGAAATCGGCGTTGAACAGCCTTGCAGTCGCCTCCTTCGGTTTCGAGGGCGATCCCGGCGCATGCAGCGGCGTGACCTCGTCCGCAGCGCGTGGACGGGCCTTGATCACTTATTTGGGTTTTTCGGAACGCTTCCACGCAACGCGGTCACGCTGTAATTGGCACTGACGCTCCCGCTCGCGAAGGATCGGCATGATCTCGTCCATCGTCGCCGACCCGTTGGCCACCATTCCCAGCAGGCTAAACGTATACTTGTTGGGGCGATTTCATGCAGGAATGTGCATTAGCGTGACGCTGATCACGGCGACGTAGAAGCTCAATAGCACACCCTCGCGGCTGTGACTGATCAGATGATCGAACCGCGCGTAGCTTTTCAGACAGCGGAAAAACAGTTCAACTTGCGCAGAGTTTCTGGATCGAGAGGAATTTTTGGGCTTGTCGGGTTTGGCTGAAATCCTCGATCGTCCTGAGGGTCCGCAGAGTGGGGTTGAAGAAGGCCAGGAGCATGGCAACGAAGACGTCGTCGAGGAAGAGGTCGCGATTGCCGTGGGGGTCCTGGTCGCGAAGTTGTGCGATGAGCCGTTCGATCGAATGGATGTGCTTGGCCCCGACCACTTGATCGGGCCAGATGGGCAAATCACGAGAGAGACACCCCGGCGCCCCGACCCGTTCGGGTCGCTGGGAAGGGGGAGTGCCAACCAGGGGTGGTTTCTTGGCCGCCATGACGAATACTGTGGCCGACCGTACCCAAAAGCGCAAGAGAAGATTTGATGAAGATCGATCCCGGACACTATTGCTGAATCTGCCAGCGTTCTGCCAGCGGAGCGGGCTCAATTCCGGAACGATTCAAGGGTGGGTCTATAAGCGGACCCGCAGGGGCGCCATTGAGGGGCGCGACGAGTCGGGGGACCGCCCAGATACCCGCCGAGGATCCGCCGCTTCCAACGGGATGCGGCCTCGTAGCGGGCGTCGAGGATCAAGGCCCTGCGGACGGTCCCGCCACATCTGCAACTCGTCGTCGAGCGCGGCGGCGGCCCGGCTGACCCGGGTGCTGGTGACCTCCAGACCGCAGTGTTGCTCGGTGATGGCAGCCACTTTGCGGGTCGAGGCGCCCTGCAAGTGCATCTCGGCGACGGCCAGCTTCACGTCCCACTCGTTGCGGCCACCAACCTCCAGGGCGGACGGGTAAAACTCGACCCCGTGAGCCTGGGGGACGGCGACGGTCAGCGGCCCGAGCCAGTGTGGAGTGTCTTGGGCCTGAAGCCATTGGCATATCCGCCGGTGAGGGTGCCTCAAAGTGGCGAGACGGCGAGTTCGCTTTCCGCAGCCGAACCCCGTGCGAGGCGGCTGTTAGAGCGCCTCACAGTGGCATAGCATACGCCGCACGGTCCTGGAACCATCCGGCGATGTTTTCTGGGGGCACATCATGCAAGGCCGAACCGAACGTCGCATAGACCGCCTCCGTCGTTCGGGCCGCCGCCGGCCTCATCGCACCCTTGACCTTCGAAAACATCTCCTCAATCGGTGTCAGCCGACATGCCGCCATTTTGGCGGCCCCCGAACCGATGGAAATGCACACTTGCTACCACTCAGTAGAATGGAACTCGCTATTTTCAGAGCAGGCCCGGACTCCACGGCGGCAATGGTACCACCTCCGCTCCGGCCCCTCGACGGCCTCGATTGCATCTTCCGACAGGTGCGGCTTGAGATTGTCCCAGATCACCGCGTCTCCCGACTTCAACTCCGGGCCCAACACCTGTTCCACGTAGGCCTCGAACACGTCGGTGTTGGTGGCACCCGGGAAGGCCAGCGTCGCCGTCACCCCGGAGAGGCGCATCCCGCTGGTCAGCGTGATCGACTCCCAGTGCCCGGGCGTCGTGGCGTAGACGCGCTGGCCCACCGGGGCGCGGCCGTAAGTCCGGGTCATCGCCGTGTTGGCCCCGCATTCGTCCACGAAAACCAGGCGTTCCGGGTCCACGCCAGCGAGTCGCTCGCAGAATTCGCGGCGCTGCTCCTGGGCACGGGGCACCTTCTTCTTGCGCGGCAGCCCCAAATTGCTCAAGGCACGCGAGATGGTCATCAGGCTGCACGAGAGGCCGAGTCGTTGTCGGCATTCCCCGAGCGTGGCATCGGGCTGCTGGCGGATCAATTCCCGAGGCCGTTCCAGGCCCTCTGGCCCGAGCACGGCGGGATTGCCAACGCCCTGCGGTCTGGGATCGACCGAGCCGGTCGTGCGATGGAGTTGGAGCAAGCATGTGACGAAGGGGAGACTAACCAGGAACCGGTTCGCGAACTGGCGTACCGATCCGTCACCGCGCTTGGATCGTCTCGAGGATCCGCTGTCGGAGATCCTCAGAATAGGGTGTCATCGGCCACCTCCTTACCGTGACTTCCTCTCAAACCCCGTGCCATTCAACTGTTCGGCGCTCTAGCTAACGCGAGGGGCATCTTCTCGCACCTATCCCACCCGGCCATGAGAGCGGCCCCTTTTCACCAAAAGTGATACTGCTGGCGAATTCCCTCCAGGGCGGCAGTCCCATACAATTTGATAGTATGCTCCCTGTCGCAACAGCGCTTCTTGAGGTCGCTCCGTGTCGCTCGATCTCCGACTTGTCCCGCCCGTCCTCGAAAATACCGCCCGCGTCGCCCGTCTCGCCTTCCCCGAGGGGAATCCATACCTCCGACTCCGCGACGAACTCGGCACCCTCTTCCACGACGCCGACTTCGCCGACCTCTACCCCCTCGAAGGGTAACCGGCCCTCGAGCCTTGGCGGTTGGCTGTACTTCAATTCCGTGGGGACCTCTCCGACCACCCGGCCGCTGATGCCGTCCGCGCGAGGATCGACTGGAAGTACCTCCTCGGCCTCGAACTGACCGACCCGGGGTTCGGCGCATCCGTCCTCTCCGACTCGAGAGGCTGCTGGCCCGCTGCAAAGCCTTGGGGCTGCTCAAGGCTCGCGGTCGGTACGCACCCACTCAACCCATGTGCTGGCACGCGTTTTCGCCACAAATCGGTTAGGCTGCGCGATCGAGACGTTGCACCACGCACTCAACAGCCTGGCCGTCGCCGCTCCCAAGTGGCTCCGCGACCACAGCCCCTCCGAGTGGGTCGACCGTTCCGCCGACGCCCCGACGAATCCCGGCTCCCGACTGCGCAAGGGAATCGGCAGGCGTACGCCTGTCGAGTCGGCGAGGATGGCCATGCGATTCTAGCCCACTTCGGCCGGATGAAGGTCTTGCGTTATCCCAGTGACGAGCTGGTCTCATCACCTTTTCGTCCGCAACATTCAGATATAACCTCGAAACCGAAATGAGAAGCGAGGCCCGTCCAGAGGGTCGCCGCCTTCGACATGCCCGCGCCTGCGATCGGCGGAAATTTGAAAAGCTGTGGCTCCGTCTCGTGCGCCAGTTCAAAAATCAAAAAAAAAGCGATAGAGCAAACGCACGTAATTCCATGTCAGCGAATGACCTACAACGGTCGTTCCCAATCGCCGGAAATGCCGGATCCAGGATCACGCCAGATTTTACTTGCCATTGCCACTCTTTCTTGTCAACATCCGAACTCGTGGGAGAAACTTGCTTTCACAGCACTTCTTAATGGAGAAAACCCATGATTCTCAAGCTTCGGACGGCGCCCGCAATCCTCGCGATTGCACTCTGTGGCTATGCCATGCTTCCCGCCACAGGAACCCGCGCAGAGATTCGCGGCGCACAGAGTGGCACCAAATGCTCCACAACGAAATCAACTAAGTGTACCGGCAACACCCAATGCACAGGCAGCAACGACCATTGTAGTGGGAGCGGTGCCCTGAAGTGCTTCTCGCAGGGTACAGGGCAATGTAGCAATTCGGGTTGCACCGCGGAACCGACGTATTCTTGCTCCTGATGCCATAGCGTCACGGCGTAGCCCGTTTCGTTGACTCCGCAGATCGTTCATCGCAAGACATTGGTTATTCGAGACTTGCTACAGTTTCACAGCTTCGCACGGACTTCCTCTTGATGTCTGCATGTTTCGACCCCCCATTAGTCTTACGTTGAGGACGGTAGACGTGATAACGAAGTAGTAAGGCCGTGACATAATCGGCTCAAACGCTTAAGCATTCGGGATGCGACGGGTTCCATTAGTGACTGCGTAGCCCAGCCGAGGCGCCAAGCACACCTTGCGGCCTCGGCTCTCGTTCACCGTTGATCGGAAGACTACTGAGTGATCGAATCAGACTAATTACAAAGCTGTTGGAAATGCCAGTGAACTGCGGCATCGAGCGTTGTCGCTTAACGAATCAAAGACCCTCCAGCTCCGAAAGGGCCCACCATCGTGAATAAGTCCGCCCTGATCGCCACGTTCTCCTTCCTTGCAACCTGTTCCTTGGCGGTCGGACAGGACATGAAACCTGACATGAAACTCCTGTTAAAACGATGCATTGCGGCACAGTCGGCCGTCGACCGCTCCTCGATGAAAGTCACCACTGAAATCACGTTGGACTATCCCGATCAACGCCCAAAAAAACAACGGTCCGAGATCCTCCTTCAACGCGACAGTAACCGATTCAACATCACTGGGGCGCATTCATACCTGGACGTTGGCCAAAACAACTCGTACTCTTTCCGTACGCTAGAGAACAGCGATTACTACACGACCTACCAGGTTAGACGAGGGTCCGAGGTTGCCAAGTCGGGGCTCATTGCCAAGAAGGAGCGCGACAAGTTTGGCAAGCAATCTCTAGAAGCCGCCATTTACGGTGGCCCACTCGACGGACAAGTCGCAGGTTCGGACAGCAAGCGGATTGCGGAAATGCTGCTTGACGCATCCGGAACGAAGATGCGCAGTCAGGAGTCGATAAGTGAATCCACATGCGAAGTCGTCGAAGGCCGTACTCGATACGGCACCATCACCATGTGGATCGCACCCGATTTTGGCTACACCTGTGTCAAGTTTGTCGTAGATCGGACGGGCAACGACCTCTGGAATGGCACAGCAATCTCGCATCAACCTCTATGGTCTCCGTCAGGCAAGGCCGATGATTTACGCCCTATCACTCGGTGTCTCAGTGTTCTAGATAATGTTCGTGTCGAAAAGATTGGCGATCATTTTGTCCCAACACAAGGGCGTTATACAGAATCCATATATCGGAATCGCGGCAAAACCGTCAACGACGTTTATGTTTATCAGCGAACTGACATTCTTTTTAGTCCGACTTTTGCAACAGGCACCTTTGATTCAGACCTTCCTGTAGGATCAACAGTCGATCTCTTGGATGAATCTGAAAGTGGTGTTCAATATCGGTGGGACGGCAAAAACGCTGAAGTTGCATTTGATGACTATAGTGGCCCAAAAGGCTCGTTCGAAAGTAATTTCACTCTCTTCAATCTCATGGTTGCCATTATCGTCTTGGCAATCTTGATCGGTCTATATGTTTGGTTCCACTCCAGGAAACCCATGTCCGGCAAAGAGTAGCTGCTCCTGCATTTCCGTGGGTGACCATTCGACACCCTCTATATCCGCAGGGTGTAACTACTCGCTTCAGCCAGACATTCAATCCAACCGTGCTTGGCACTCAACCATTTAGGACCATTGATGTTCTGCCTCGCGGGCCCAAAACCCTCTGAAACCACTGGACGTTCCGGGTCCTGCCAAATGTTCTTGGGACGGTACTGAGAATATAAGTCGAAAGTTGGTCCCCTTCCGACTTAAATCACCGTGCCATGAGCACTTGGTATTCGCAGATAAATCTTTGGCCTGTAACGAGATACGGAAAGTCGACTGAGGACTTGAATCCCCACTGAATCCGGTAGTTACACCCATATGCGCACCACCGACTAAGGCATCCGGCCTGAGAAAATCATCCGAGGATCTCCGGGCCAAACCCAATATCCTTCTTTATTGCGGCCCAGGTGGTACAGAACAGCTCTCACGTTGGAAAGCCTAGAGAGAAACAGAGCCATGCCTATCTCATGCCGTACCCGCCCAGGATGGAAATCCATGAGGCTGACAATTGACCACGGGCCATACAAGGGCACTCGCGCACATCGCCTGATGATAATCACCATGTTTATCGTTTTGAGTTCCGTCAGTTCGCTCAGAGCAGAGGTGCCTCCGAAGAACACTCGCATCTCGACGTCGCAGCAGACTTATTCCACTTACTGCGGCATCCAATCCCTTCACCGAGCGATGCTTTCGCTCGACATGAATCTTCCCTTCGAGTCTCTTGTAGTTCGAAGGTATATTGGGACCCAGAAAGGAAGTTCCTTGTCGGAACTGCGCCTCGCGGCCAAGGAGAATGGCCTTTATACACTTCCACTCTACCATGCTACCACCACAAGCCTGAGCGTGGTTACGAATCCCACGCTCTTGCATGTTAAGTCGGATCCTGGAAACCGCGATTTCGATCACTGGGTCCTTTTCATGGGCATCGAGAAGGGTACGGCCCGGATCTGCGACGGTTTCAAGCCAATGCAATTGGTCACTCTAGCCGATCTCGGAGCAATCTGGGATGGGAATGGTTTGGTTGTTTCTAACAAACCAATTTCCGCGTCAATGTATTATGCGGTATCCGTTGTACTCTACGGTTGCTACCTCGTCTTGGCGCTGATTTGCCTCAAGTTTCTCAGGCAACTTGAGGCGAGAATCGCCGGATCATTCTCTCAGCACTCCAGTTCGTTTCTGAAGAACAGCCTTGCGACGGCACAGCAAGCTGGTGTTTTGTTGGCACTCCCGACACTGCTCGTGATGGGCTATAATGCCCTCCTCCCGCAAGGTTTCCTGGCAAGCCACCCGGCAATTGAATCAATTCAATCCCATTATGTATTCACCGCCTTTTATCACGTGAACATAACCCGAGTTTCGAAACACCTGAAGGCCGGAGACGTCGTTTTTGTAGATGCCCGCTTTCTGGAAGATTACGAGCGTGGGCATTTGCCTCGAGCGATCAACATTCCTCCTAATTCCACAACGTCGCAATGCGCTCAGCTTCTCACGCGTGTAGGCCCACGCACACCAATCGTAATCTACTGCCAAAGCCTGACATGTCCATTCAGTAAGCTCATTGGGAAGAAGTTGCACGAGCTTGGGTTTGAGAATCTCAGTATTTTCGACGGTGGCTGGATGAATTGGAAAGAGCATACGGATGCATTACAGGGCGAGATGCGGGACCGCGAAAGTTAACGCAAAACCAAGGCAAGTCATTTTGAGGAGCAAACCATGTCAGACTTCTCTGCCGTTAGGACTGGTCTCGTCCGTGGAGAGTTCAGCTTGCTTACCACGGATGGAATCTCTGCGCTGGCTTCCATCCTGCGAGTTGCATTGGGAGGCGTTTTGTTGGTGAGCAGTTTTTGGAAACTTTATCAGCCGTACGAGTTTTTGACGGTCATCTACGACTACGATCTCGTTGGTGCCTATCTCGGGCTGTTCATGGCTATTCTATTGCCGTGGTTTGAGCTTGCACTCGGTCTGGCCCTGATGATGAATATTATGGAGCGGGGTGCACTGCTCCTCGGAAGCATGCTTCTGGGAGTATTTACCACCGTTCAAGCGATCTCGCTGTGGCGAGGCTTGAATATCACGTGTGGCTGCTTCGGTTCGCAGGGAGAACCGATTGGATACAGGGGTCTCACATTTGGTGTGTTGGCTTTTACGGCTTCACTCTTTTTAGTTCTTCGATCCCACTGCCAGCCGCATATCGATGCGAACTAACATCGGGGGTACGACGTGCCACCGGGCAGCAGTCAGAACGCCCTTTGGAGCGTCGAAGCCGGGTAACGCCTTCCGATCCGACGTGGGTCGGAAGGTGGGGTCGTGTGATAACCGACGACGGAACACGAACCGACTGAACTGATTAGATTCCAGGCTCGCTGATCATATGCAGGATCAGAGATGTGCAAATAGCGATCGAGCAGTTTTCGGGGCAGCCTGCCAAACTATTCACGGTTTTCGATGTGATACGTGACTCCCAGATCAAGTGCATCCCATGACCCCGAACGGACGCTGCAGGACTCGACTATCTCCAATGCTATTCTCCTCGATCCGCTTTGAGGAAGGCCCACGATATGCAGACTGGTCTGTTGGAAAACCGCTCATACGATTCGGCGAGAGTAGAGTTCCATGCAACACACTTCCCCTGCCTTCATTCCGGTTAGTCATAGCAAGACTGGAATCGGCCGTCGAGGTCAATCCCCTGAGGAGTGCCTCGGATTGAACAATGAATTAAACAATCGCATCGTTAATCGGGATTGGGTGCACGACTGCAATCAGAACGTCAGGAATCACGCAAGCGTGCGGAAGTACACGAGTTCAGGAACATCATATGTGTTATATTGATGCAATGGAAGAATCGGGGGACGGGCCAGTGATCTCAGTCATCATTCCGGTGCTCGACGCGTTGGACGATCTGCCAGGTCTCTTGGACGCATTGCTGCGGCAATCTCTCCCGATAGGACGGTTCGAAGTGATTTTCGTTGATAATGGATCGACCGACGGATCGCTTGACTGGCTGGCACTGAATTGTCGGGCGGGGGTTCGGTTCCTCTGTTGCCATGATCGCCGTGGATCGTACGCGGCGCGCAATGTTGGACTCAACTCTGCCCGCTCTGAAAACTTAGCATTCACTGACTCTGATGGACGTCCCGACCCGAACTGGCTCGAAGCGGGACTCAAGGCGCTGACTTCCGCGCCGCGCGTCGCAGGGTCGATTGAACTTGTGCACTCCGAATTCCCCTCCATCAACGAATTCGTGGACGCCGGGCGGTTCCTTCGCCAGCGACGTTTCGTAAGTGAAGGCTTCGGCGCGACGGCCAACCTGTTCGTGCATCGCGAGGTTTTCGATCGTATCGGGGCTTTTGAGGAGCGGTTGATTTCCGGCGGCGACCACGAGTTTGGGCAGAGGGCGACTGCCACGGGTTTCCCAATCATCTACGCGGCTGATACGATCGTTCGACATCCCTGCCGGAAGACGTTGCGAAGCGTCTCCAAGAAGGCCTTTCGAGTAGGCTTCGGATTCGGTCAATCGATGGGACTACCCAACAAGTCCATGCTCCGCTCCTCCTTCAGCCGAGTCACAGATCGCGTTAAGCTCTCCAGCGGAGAGGCCTTGAAAAACGGCAGAAAACGGCCCTCGGACCGTTCCGCATGATCGCGGTGGCAGTCATCATCACGCTCATCAATGCGATTACCGTCATGTCGGTCCCATTCGGTTATCTCGCGATGAAGAGATATACGGCCAAGACCAAGGGTTCCATACCGGTTTCGTTTCGCCTGGAGAAGGTTGCGATTCGCTGAGCCGGCCGTGTTCCGCCTCACGGAGCCTAGTTTGCCGCGAGTTCCTCCAGCTGGGGATCTGATGTGCCCCGTAACTACCGGCCGAGGAGCGTTCCGAGCCGGCACACAAGACTGTGCTATTGGAGTTAAGCCGGACTCTTGATGGCAAGTCAATTCCGGTGTCCCGTCGACGTGTTGAACTTGCAAAAGCCGTGAGAGAGCAGCTGCCCGCGGCCTTCCGCTCAGAGACAGGGTAGGTCCAATTCCCGATCGCGGCCAGTGTATTTTTGCGATCCGATTCAAGATATCTGGAGACGAGCTCTTGGCCGAGGTTGTATCCACCAAACCAAACGCCTCCCCGAGTACCCTCGAGATGCCGCAGCAGCGCCGTCCGCTGCCTCAGACGCCGCTGTTTACGCCCGGTCCGACCGCCCCATGGCTTTCACAGGATCGCGTGATACGGCCATGCCCAGAGGTTTCGTGGCAGGACCACGTTCGCCCCATTCGAGAATCGGACCTTGAATCATTTCGACGTTATTTGGTTCCGGCATTGATTTCTCTCACGGTAACTCACTTCGATTTTGAAGCAGGCGCGATCAGCATTCACAACGTCGATGAATCTTTCCTGTACGCCTCCCCGATAGACGTAGCCCCGAGCCCCCTGAACTTTTTACCAATCGGTTAAATTGCGCTGTCAGCACTTGTATCAACCCTGCACCGAATAGTCTAGGGGCGAGGCCCCCTGCCATGGATGGCTTTGAGGTAGAGCTGGAATGCGTGAAGCGTAGCGATCGGATTGGTTGAGGTGATAATAGTGCAAACGTGCAGAGCGTTTGCGTTTCGAGGAATAAAGTTGTAGTATTACATTTTAACTGAGTGACTTGAGTCCGCCTCTCTCTGACACTCCCCATCCTACGCGACTTGATCTAGAGCGCTAACCGTTTCTCTTGCGCCTGGGTAGAATAGAAATAGACCCAGGAGGTGTCCCATGCGACCCTATTCCCAAGACCTTCGAGATCGTATTCTCGAGACCGTGGCACGCGGCGAAAGCTCGTTGCGTCAAATCACCCAGCGGTTTCTCGTCAACGTCTCCACAATCGTACGTCTCTTGAAGCAGTACCGACAGACCGGCTCCGCCGAGCCCCGATCGCACAACGGCGGGCGACGGCCCGCCCTTGGCCCCCAACGACATCGAACGACTCCGCAAGTTGATCCAGGAACAACCCTACGCCACGCTCAAGAAACCTCGCGATCGTCTGGGAGTCAGATGCAGTTGCATGGCCATTTCACGCACTCTGACAAATCTGCGGATCACGCTGAAGAAGAAAGTGCTCCACGCCACCCAACACGACACGCCCAAGGGCCGCCGCAAGCGATCGGCGTTCCGCAAGAAGGTGGTGGGAATCGAGCCGAAACACCTGGTTTTCGTGGACGAAACCGGGACGAACACAGCGATGACCCGGACTCACGGCCGCGCCCCCCGAGGAGAGTGCGTGCATGGGGCGGTCCCCAATTTCTGGACGACCCTGCCCCTCATCTGCGGTCTCCGAATCTCGGGCGTGACGGCCCCGATTGTCTCCAGGGGGCGACGGACACAGCCACGTTCGAGGCCCACGTGGAACAGGCGTTAGCACCGCAACTGCATCCCGGCGACGTGGTGATCTGGGACAACCTGAAGCCGCACAAGGCGAAGTCGGTGGTGAAGGCGGTCAAGGGGGTTGGCGAGAAAATGATCCCATTGCCGCCCTCAAGCCCGGATTACTCACCGCTCGAGGAAATGTTCTCCAAAGTGAAAGGCTCGCTGAAGTCGGCGGCGGCCCGAACGACGGATACGCTCACGACCGCAATCGGCCGTGGCCTAAGTGAAGCCGCGCAACAAGATATCATTGGTTGGTTCAAATCGCGTGCAACGTACGCGATGCAATCGTGAGGCGCTCTAGATTCGTCCATTCTTGTTTCACGAGGATATCATCTGTGAAATATATCGATACAATTTTAATTGGAGGTGTGGTAGCACTGGGGGGATTCGTGAGGTTCTTCCCGCTCGGCTTCAAAAGCCTATGGCTTGATGAGGCGATCTCGGCCTACTACTTGAGGTATTCCCCCGGAGAAACCTTGTGGAGAAGCCTGGCGCCCGGGGCGTTGCATCCACCACTTTTTTTTCTCACGCTACAGGCCTGGTCGAACTGCTGGGGTGATTCTGAGGTCGCGTTGCGCTCGTTGGCGGCGTTAATGGGCACTCTCACCATCTTGGGGACATACCTCATAATCCTCGCATTATATCGTCTCGATGGCGAGATTACGCCCTGGAGCCGAGGGGACAAATGGGCGGCGCTCCTTGCGGCCTTCTTGGTCGCTTTGAATCCCTTGCACATTCATCTGTCTCAGATCGTTCGCGGGTATACTTTCGCGACGTGTTGCCTGGTGTTTTCCGGCTGGCTCCTGCTCCGCTCTCTTCGAGAGGACACGAGATCGATCTGGCCCCTCGTGTCAGCATCGATTCTGGGCGCGGCGGCTTGCTACACCCACTATCTCGCGATCCTTCCGATCCTCTCTCTACTCGTTACGGCGGTTGCCTTCCTGCGCATCCAATCGGACAAAAAATCGGGCCGACTCCCCGCAGACCCGGACCTGTCGCCAGCCGTGCCCTTACCGCAAAGTGAGTACAAGGGGGACCGCTTGAGGAAAGCCACGGTCACGCTTGTTATCCTGGCTGTTGCAATAGCTCCGCCATGCATGGTCGCATACTCACGCGCTGAACATTGGAAACGCAGTGGCCCTCCTTTGTTTGTTTTATCCGGCTCAAGAATCCCTTACGAGACATTACAGGCGCTTTGTTTCACGCCTGACGTGCATCCGTCTTCTCCTCGGGAGATCGCCTGGCTGACGATGGCCTTACTGGCAGGTGTCCAGGTCCTTCTGGTGGTGCTCGCTGGTTGGGGTAGGTGGTTCTTGCTGGTTTCGGGGATCTTTCCCGCTTCCGTGCTCATCGCGGTTTCGATATTAACAAGGCGTAACATTTATAGTGGTTATTATTTAGTGTTTCCTCAATTGTTCTGGCTTGCAGGCCTCGCATTCATAGTCGCTCGGATACCAAACGGCTTCATCCGCTCGACGGCGACCCTCACCATCGCCCTCATTGCACTCGCATCCTACGGCCATAGCTGGAAAACCATCGGTCCGGTTCCGGTTGAGGGGATCAGCAGGGCGACCCGGTTTGTCGCGAAGGCGAAACTACAAGGGGAACCGGTATTTTGCATGTCGCCACACACGTACTTCAAGGTGGCATACTATGCGAGGGCCGAATTCAAGCCTAAGCTCGTGATCGACAGGAAAAAGGGCGAGCGGGCTTTTGGGTCTCATTATTTCCGCGATGACGACGTGATTGACCAGGACCGACTTGCGAACCTCGACGTGCCAGGGGTTTGGCTCATAAGCACGAAGCCGGATCCCAAACATTATGGATGGACCCTGATGCAATCATACCAACACAATAATTGCGATTTGTTCCAGAACGATCCTGTCTGGCTCCTGCATTACGATGCCCGCCGGCCTCGGCGGTAATTGTGCGCGTCATAACGGAAAAGCGTTGGAAAAATCATTCAGTGGTCCTACAATAACATGACATTTAGGCACAAGGTTACGTCTCTCAGGGGATCCGACAGTGAAATACTCGCCGCGAGGGTCCATTCGGATCGCCGACGATGGCCTGATGGGGTCAGTGTTGCTTCGTCTTGCTCTCGGAGGGCCTGGCATGCCTTCGATGGGGGAGAATTCATGGTAGATGCTCGAGCGCAATCGGTCGGTCCACTGCTGTCCCATCTGTGGTTCGATTATTGCTGCGCGACCCGTGACGGTGGCTTGCGTTAGCACGTACTCTCTTCGCGTTGCGGTCGGGAATCTGGGCGAAGTCCTGCAGTCCGGAGGGAGACTCGGTGGCATCAAGTTCATGACCCCCGCGCGAGCTGGGAAAACTCACGGCGCACTCATCTTGTTTGCCGTTCTTGCTCGTTCCGGATCGATTGCACTGCCATGCGATTAGGTTTTCGGGCAGAACATTTTGACCACGAGTGATTCAGGTTCGCGAACGTGCGCGAATCAAGCGGTGTGACCTCCCACTGGAACGTGAGGATTTCGAATGCAAAGAATCACCCAATCCCGATGCGGTTTTACAGTGATCGAATTGTTGGTGGTCATTGCTATCATCGGCCTCCTCACCGCCTTGCTCCTCCCGGCCGTGCAGGCCGCACGCGAGGCCTCTCGCCGTGCCCAGTGCATCAACAATTTGAAACAGCTAGGCCTGGCCATGCATGGATACCATGCCGCGATGAATGTTTTCCCCCCCGGTATGACCAAAGCCCCCTTCGGGGGGCCCGGTGACTACCGGGCATGGAACGGCTGGAGTGCCATTTCGCAGATGCTCCCCGGTCTGGAGCGTGCCGATTTATTCAACGCGGCGAATTTTTCTTGGAACCCAGACCAGGCTGGGCCGAATAACACGGGTCTCGGCCCGGTGGTTAACAGAACAGTCGTTGCGACTTTGGTTGGCACACTCCTTTGCCCGTCGGACCCCTTCACCGGTGCAAGTCGGATGTGCAGCTACCACGCTAGCTTGGGTACGACCACCATAAGGAATCCCAAGGAAACCACAGGTCTGTTCGCGAGGTACACGTGCTACAGCATGGCGCACTGCACCGATGGTGCTTCTAACACCATCGCCTTCTCCGAGGCAATTGTTGGGAGACTGGGTGCTGGAAACTCTTACCGGGGTAACGTCGTGGTTGCGGTCCTTGACGCCTCCCCCTCGGTGATTCTGTACGACGCCTCGACGAACCCATCAGCCATCTCACAGGGCATTGAGAACTGCGTGAAGGCGTTCCAGGTAGGGGCCAACATCCGAGATGATCGCGGGGCGATCTGGGCCGCTGGGCGTGTGGGTTACACACTCTTCCATACCGTTACGACCCCCAACGATTCTCGGATGCCGCTCAACGGTTGTCGATTCGGCGGGATGCCCAGTTACTGGTCGAATTCGCAGAACATCACCCCGGCCACAAGTGCGCACCCTGGAGGCGTGAATGTTCTGATGGGAGACGGAAACGTCCAGTTCGTTAAGAACGGTATCGCTCCCCCCGTGTGGTGGGGGGCAGGCACGAAAGCGGGCGGCGAAGTGAGCGGCAATGCGGGTTTATGAGGGGCAGTCACTCGTCATCGCCCCGGATGACGGAAGATTACTTCGCTTCGCGACGGAGTCTCAACTTTTGGGGTATTTGCTTTGCACACTACTAAATCTATAGCGGAATAAATTTGACCACTTTGTAGCGAGCCATCCAGGTCTTGGTGTGGGACCATTGGGCGACTTCGTTGCGGTGGATGTGGTACTCCACCAGTAGCAATGCCAATCCCAGCGAAAATCCGGGGACCTCGATCGCCCTCCGGAGCAATCGCTCCGTCCGGTCCAACGTCAGCTGCGGCGTTTTTTTCCCAGTTGGCACCGTGTCATTGGGATAAACAAATGCGATCTTGCTAGCAAACTATTATAATGATGGCATCCGACTTACGACCGCGTCTCGTACTGCGCTATGCCCAAGTAGCTCTTGCCATCCTCGAAGTACTCCTCGACTTCGTGTCGCGTGCTGGCCACTCGCGCCAGGGTCTCCACGCTCGTCGACAGGCTGCCGTTGCTGACGTAGTACTTGACCTCGGGAACCGGTTCCAGGGACCGACGTACCACCAGCCACACCGGAGGGCCAGGCTTGAGGTGCCGGACGGCCCAAACCCATACTGCCGCGATTTCGAAGCAGAGCGGTTCCTTGGCCTTTTGCCTGATTTAAATCGTCTGCCATGCCCCAGTCTCCAGAGTCGAGATGACCTCGGCCACGCTGGCCACGGCCTCTCGGCTCGGCCGAGTCGGGATGCGGTCTCGGTCTCCCTGGGGTGGGATGCACGAAGCCGGATTTTAGGTCCATACGGTCGTTTTGGTAGGGACCTCGACGACGTAGCACAGCTCAGGTCGTTCCAGCTGGTCGAGGAACTCGCCGTTGCGGCCCTACTCCTCGTCGGCCGTGATCTAGTCCAAATGCATAATACCCAAAGCCACTATCTGGCAAATCAACCCGTCGGTGATCTGAGGCTTGGTCTGGAAACCGACGTTGTCGGGAATGTGGACCTTCTGGCGGCGCGTCCGGGACTCGCGAGTGTCCTCGCACCAACTCTCGGGCAAGTAGAGTTGGTGATTCAGGAGGACCGAACTTCCCGGAGTGACCCCGACCAGGATGACTCCGACCTGGCAGTTGTCTTCCTTGCCCAGCCGGTCGTTGTACTGACGGGCCACGCTGGCGCAGTGAGTGCCCTTCTCGGTGAAGACTCTCTCATCGACCACACCGACGACTCTGATCGGGCTGTCGATCGCGGTCGGGACCAATTTGTCGGCGAAAACGGCCTGAACCTCTCCGTGTTCCCATGGGGCGATGTTGATAAACTTCTGCAGCGCCGAGACCTGACCGACGCCGACGTTCAAGGCAATCGGTTTGATGCTCTTTCGCTCGGGGCAGACCAAGCGCCCCTTGGCGTAGGTGTAGGCATGATCCTGGGCCTGTTTCTTGCCGAACAGGAGAGCAAACCGCTTATAGAAACGGACCAGTTGCTCGGCCATGGCGTGCACTTTGTCCTCGGTCATGGAGGATGTCTCCATAACGGTGGCATGACCTGATGACGAACCGGTTTGCGTTTCAATGACGTGCCCTCAGGATTAACAGATAGGCAAGCCTGTGACAACGTTGCTTCCGACGCATAACTACGCGACTATAGCAACACAGTGCAAAGGCAATGATTCTGTGGATACGCAGATTCCACAAGTAGCCACAGGCCAGTTGGATCAACTCAAGGTAGTTGACCGCATGCTTGTCGTAACGGATCAGAATCGCCCGGCACTTCGAGAGCCACGCCAACGTTCGCTCGACGACCCAACGCCGAGACTTCTGCCGACCGGGTCGCCGCGACTCACGACGGTCGTCCCGGATCGAACGAATATGGGCGACATACTTGTTTTCCGCGGCCACCTCATGCCCGGTGGGGTTGTCGTACCCTTTGTCCAAACTCAGATGTTACTCGACCTCCTCCACGTCGGGACGCTCGACGACGACCGCCTCAATGGTGGCTTCCAGGAGCTTCATGTCCGGGATGTTGGCCCCGTCGATCACGACCCCCAACGGGCCACCGTCGCATTCAACCATGAGTCTCTTCGTGGTGCCATTTTTGCCGCGATCCGTAGCGTTTTTTTCCACTTTACCCCCCCAAAGCGCGCTTTGCCCAGCATCCCGTCGACCGCCTGCCACTTCCAATGGACGGCCCCGAGTTCGTCGCCTTCCTCGAGCAAGACCGCCCAGATCTTCTCGAAAACGCCGTTCCGATACCAACGCTGGAACAAGCGGTGCACCGAACCGTCGTCGCCGAAGCGGCCGGGCAACTTGTTCCACTGGCATCCACTGCGCATGCGGAAGATAATCCCATTGATCGCAGCTCGCCAGTCAATGCGGGGACGTCCTCCTTTCGGCTTGGGCGTTGGAGGAGCATCTTTCAACAAAATCGGCTCGATCCGCTCCCAGAGCGGTTTATCGATTTCCCAGCTAGTATCAAGAAGCGGTGCGACCTGTATTCGAGACCGTCTCATCCCTGCGTCCTCAATAGTGGAATTGCGTGCGTTGTTAATACGTAGCGAGGGACGGTTGGGTTCTGAGATAGTTACTAAGGCCTTAAGGTTCATGATTCGTCAGTCAGAGCCCATAATCGCCCTTTCACCGCAGGAACCCGGAGCATTTACTCCACTTAGGCGGCTCGCCAAAATAACCTATCCAAAATATAGCGTGCCTAGTTAGCATGAACAATATGGCTGATTCTGACGCCAACATCATCTCCGAGAAGTACACGACACTCGCGCCGTTACTTGACGAGCGGGCACGGCGATTGTGGGCGGCCACCGAGGCACGGGCGATCGGATGGGGTGGCATATCGAGGGTTTCCGAGGCGACCGGATTGTCTCGCATCACGATTCGGACGGGTCTGGATGAACTGCACTCCACGCCCGATGAGCATCCCGAGAGGGTCCGCAAATTGGGAGGTGGCCGCAATGCCCTCGCTGACCATGACCCGAAGCTCCTCGATGCCCTGGAGACCCTGGTCGATCCGGCCACGCGAGGCGATCCGATGTCGCCCCTGCGATGGACCTCCAAGAGCGCCGACAAGCTGGCCAGGGAACTCGCAGCGAGTGGACATCCCGTCAGTGAGCGGACGGTCAACCGTTTGCTGCACGCCCTCGGGTATAGCCTCCAGTCCAACCGGAAGACCGTTGAGGGGAAGGATCATCCGGACCGGGATGCCCAGTTCCGTCATATCAACCGACGCGTGATGGCGTTCCAGCGGAGGGGCCAGCCCGTCGTCTCGGTGGACACCAAGAAGAAAGAACACGTGGGAAATTACCGGAATTCTGGCCGCGAATGGGAGCCCGAAGGCAGGCCGCGGCAGGTTAAGTCCAAGGATTTCCCCGACAAGAAACTGGGCAAGGTCATTCCGTACGGGGTCTACGACCCGACGGACAACACCGGTTGGGTCGGCGTGGGGATCGATCACGACACCGCCGAGTTTGCCGTCGAGACTCTGAGGCGATGGTGGAGGCGGATGGGAATTCGGGCCTACCCCGGCGCGAGCGAACTGCTGATCATGGCCGACGGCGGGGGCTCCAACGGGACCCGAAGTCGTCTCTGGAAATGGGAACTCCAGGGACTGGCCGACGAGATCGGGTTGAAGATTTCGGTGTGCCATTTCCCACCGGGGACCAGCAAGTGGAACAAGATTGAGCACCGGATGTTCTGCCACATCACCGAGAACTGGCGTGGTAGACCACTTGTGAGTCGCGAGGTCGTCGTGAACTTGATCGGGCACACGACGACGAAACAAGGGCTTTCGATCCATTCGGAGCTGGACACCACCACCTACCCGCTTGGGCAAAAAGTGACGGACGAGCAGATGGATAGTCTGCATATTAGGAAGGATAAGTTCCACGATGAGTGGAACTATACAATCACCCCAATTCCGAAACTATAAATTGTATATGCTATTTTGGCGAGCCTCCTTATCCTCGAGACCTGAAGGCCAAGTGATGTCACCAGCCACAGCATCGGTTCAACGCAAGCCGAACGTTCTCTTCATAGGCGAAAAACCCCTGCCCGATTCACCAACAGCACGACTTGCTAGCATACTAAGAACACAAGGGTTTCAAACAAACCTAGAGACCAATTCCTGCTCGCTATTAACATGGATAAAATATGTCAATGCAGCGGATGCAATGATTCTGATTACATACCGTTGTTTCGGGTTCAGACGAATGGCGAAAATTCTTTTCGGTGTGCTCGTGGGCGTGCCATTGATTCGACGTTGGGCAGGCACCGACGTCATGAATTGCCTGGAGAATTCGAGCGATCGTTGGTTCGCAAGGTCGCTCAACTGCCTGGTCACTCTCAACATCGCCGCGGCTCCCCACCTGTGCGAGGAACTGGCATCCATCGGCATTAACTCCGTTTTCTTGCCATCGAGCCCCGATCTGAGCAAGATTTTGCCGACGTCCTGCCCTCGGCTCGCAGGCAGGGACATTCTTGTTTATATGCCAGTCCATAAAGCGTCTCTGTTTAATGAATTAATGTTAAACCACGTATTTCGAGTTAATCGTGACATTGGATTCATTGTAGTTGGATGTGAAGATGGACTGCGCTTCAGCGAGCATGACAACGTACGCGTTTTTGGCTGGATCGACGACATGAAGGAGATTTATCCGCAGGTTGGATGCCTCTTGAGGGTGTCACTTCACGATGGGCTGCCTCGGATGGTCCTCGAATCGCTCTTGCAATGCAAGTATGTGATCTATTCCAAACCCATGCCCGGCTGCTGGCTGGCAGGCACGTTCGAGGAAATTCAATCATGCATCGAATTGTATCGAAGTGTGGAAATAATTAACCGCGAGGGGATTGATGCAGTCAAGCGTATTCTTGGCGATGGACTCGAGGAGAGGCTCGCAGAAACTATTCGGCAGGTCATACAAGCGAAAACGCTAAAAGTCCACAAGCAATGACATTGTTTTGACGAGACTTCTCGCTGATCCCCAGGGCGATTGCACCATAAGTCATGTTCCAAACAGCACTTGTTCGAGATAGTCGTCATTCCAGCCGGCGGCGAGTCGTTTCGACTTCACCCCCGGATTCTTGCTCTCCTCATTTTTGAGCAGGCTCAATGCCATGCGGCGGACGATGGAAAAGTTGGCGTCGGCGTGACCTTTGCGTATCCGACTTTGATCCTCGCCGAACGTGACGTCTAACTGCCAATGCAAGGAATTCTCGATGGACCAGTCATACTGCCCTCCAGGTAACAAGTTGTGTGAAGGGGGATCGAGCCATACGCCTCGACCCCCTTCAGATCGAACGAACAAGATCAGTCGCTGCGTGGCCCTGGCGTTCGCAATCGGGCCAGCCGCTCCTGATGATTCCAGAGTCGGGGGCATTCTTTCAACGCCCGCAGGCGGTCCAACTCAGTCGCGTCGACCCACACCGCCCAAGGGCCGCCACGCCCACCCAACTGACGCGAGTGCATCCAGCCCTTCTTTCGCCAGCCGTGCAGCGTGTGCGGCGATACGGCCAGGGTCTGCGCCAGCTCGTGCAACCACACTTCGCCCGACGACAGAACGACCGCCGCCGTCTGGCGCGACACGCGGGGCCTCAGCCCCAGTTCGTGGAGCAACCGTCGTACGATCCCGTCTGTGAACCGGGTCGCCCGCTTCGGCGGCCGAAAGCTTTCCCGGTCGAGGATCGTCGCGATCACCTTCGGCGTCTCACCCAGGCCGTGCAGTGCCGCGAGTCGATCCGAAAGCAATTTCCATTGTTGTTGATTTTTATATCCAAAAACTTCCCTGGGCAGCGTCCGCTCCCGCACCGTCCCTCCGGCCCATTCGATTCGTGCTTTGACATGATCACATCCTGAATCAACAGTGAGCACCACCCGGTCGATGAGGAGCCTCACGATCTGGCCTCGGTCCACGTGCGTCGTCGTCGCGGCATGCCACAAGGTCGGCACTTCCGCGGCCAGGCGGCGGATCCGCTCCCGGTCGGCCTCCCCCAACTGTCGCGGCTGCGCCCTGAGGAAGCGATCGAAGTCCTCCTCCACCTTCCGAACGGCCTGCAACGCCTCGTCCCAGCGACGCTCCAGGGTACGGCCCACCAGTCGATTCTCCGGCTCGCAGGCCTGGTACTGCCGGCCGGCTCGATCGGCTTCGTACCGCACCCGCTCGACCCGACGCTCCCAGTCGCGGATCACCTGATGCCGCTGTTCATCGACCCGGGATGCGGCCTCGAGGCTGGCGTCCAGGGCCGCCGGTTGCAAGGCCCCCAGGACCTCTTGGGCGACCCAAGCCTCGACCTCGATCGCCGAAGCCGATTGACACAGGGGTAGGCCGTAGTCCGACCGCAACGTACTGCAGACGTACGTGGGGCAGCCCCCGCTCCGCCTGAAGCGCACGTACATCCGATGCCCACATCGACGTGTCCGTCCGGTAAACCACGTCTTTCAGACGGGCCGACGGCGCGGGATGATGTTCGGGGCACCCTCTTGAAGTGAACGCAGGGGCCGCGCAAGCCTGGGTCCGGAACGCAACGGCCATCGGGCGAACGCGGGGCACGAGCCACGGGCAAGCCTTGGGTTCATGTCCGTGGGCGGAACATCATCCTCTCGGTCGGGTCCCCGGCGCCGACCGCCACCCTGAGTGCGGCGGACCAAGCATCCGTCCGGTCGCCCAGGGGGCGGACCTGCCCGCTGCCCGTACCGGGCCCGGGATGACCGCGGCACTGGGGACGCGCTCGGTGTGCAGGAGACCAAGGCCGCACATGGGGGTGGCGATTGACGACAGCTCAACCCCTGGGCACCTTCGCGTTGTGAGGATCCACTTTCGACGTTGCAACGGCCGCCCTGGGGGCGACCCACGGTCGGGAAGACGCTGGGTTGGAGAAAGCATTCGGGGAACCGCAGCTTCGATGTCTTTTGTGGGCGCGGCGCACACAATCGCCCCGAGCTCGTCTGGGACAGAGACGAACTCGGGGCGTGGGGGGTCAGTCCTTGGCGGCTTCTCCCGCCTGGCGCAACGCCTGCCAGCGGTCGGGCAACAACTCCTCGATCCGACGCGCCGGGTGTGTGCTGACCCGGTCGAGCACGTCGCGAAGGTACGCCTGCGGGTCGATCCCCAGGTTCTTGCACGTCGTGCACAGGCTCATCAGCACCGCCGCCGTCTCGCCCCCGCGGTCGCTGCCGACGAACAGCCAGTTCTTTCTTCCAAGAGCGATTGGCTTGAATGCGCGTTCACATGCACCGTTATCAAGTTCAAGGAACCCCGCCTCCAGCGGACGCTCAAGCGCCGTCCAGTGATTGAGCGCATACTGGATCGCCTCGCCGATCGGGCTCTTCGGCAGCACCTTCGGCGCCTCGGCGACCAGCCAGTCATGGAGCTGCTTGAAGATCGGACGCGATCGCTCCCCCCGCAGCGCGTGCCGGGCAGCGACGAACGCCTCGTACTCCACGGTCTCAAGTTTCTCCTTGGCCTCTCGCTCCACGTCGTAGAGCAATCTGATCCACGCCAGCGCCTGGTGCGCCCGCGGCGGGTCGCTGGTCCGGGCCTCATAAAACTTTCGCCGCGCGTGCATCATGCACCCGACCTCGATGATCTTTCCCGAGGAGTACAGTTGGTCGAAGACCGAAGCGGCATCGGCTTGGAGATAGCCTTTGTAGTCCTTGAAGATCCCCGCCGGGCCGGTGCCTTTTCGGTCCTCCGTGTAACGATACACGACATGGCGATGGTAGTGGTCGCCGATGACGTTCCAGAGCCGTCCGGTCTTGATCCCCTTGCCCTCGTGATCCTGCACCTTCACCGGTGTTTCGTCAGTCTGGACGACCCGGGACTCGAGGATCTTGGTCATCATGAGCGTCACGATCGGCGCCAGCAAATCGGCGGCGACGGCCATCCAGTCGCACATCGTCGACCGGGAGATCTCGACTCCATGGCGAAGGAGGATGCCTTCCTGGCGATAGAGCGGCAAGTGATCGGCATACTTATTGGCAATCACGTGAGCCATCAGTCCAGGGCCGGGGAGCCCCTTCTCGATCGGCTCGGGAAGCCGCTCGGCGATCACCACGTTGGCCATGCATTCGGAGCATGCATATTTCGGCCGCACGTGCTGGAGCACGATCAGCGACGCAGGGACGTATTCGAGCTGCTCGCGGACTTCCTCGCCGATGCGGTGGCGCACGGTGCCGCAATCGGGACACGCGAGTTGTTCGGGGGGGACGTCGTGGAGGACCGGCTTGCGGGGCAGGCTCGCAGGGAGCGGCTTTCGGCCGTGGCCCTTCTTCTTGGGCTGGGGCGCCCCCGGAGGGAGCGGGGACTCGGGGGCCGGGCCGGGTTGCGGCGTGGGCTCGGGCTCGGCCTCGGCCTCGGCCTGCGCCAGGATTTCCTGAGCGAAGAGCAAGAGCTGAGCGGGGTCGACCCGCTCGCTCTTCCTGCCGTAGCGCTGGCGGAGGAGTTGTTCGAGCTGATGCTCAAGCTTGGCGTTGAGATGAAGCTGCTGGCCGAGCGTCTCCAACAACTCGCGGATGAGTTGATGGGCCGTTTCGAGGTCGTCGGGGAGCGGATCGGCCGGGGTGATCATACCCTAGACTACGTCGACGTGTGCTCATTTGTTGGCGAAACTTTCTCCGAATTTTGGAGGGGTGTCAGGGGCCGCGTGTAGCGGTGCCGTCGTCGGGCCGTGTTCAGGTCGATGCCGGCCAGGAGCGCGGCGAGATCGGCGGTGGTCATCTCGACGCGGCCCGCGGCGGCGTCTGGAAGGCGGAAGGTCCCGCTCTCAAGCCGCTTAGCCCAGACGGCCAAACCGTCACGGTCCCAATAGAGGATCTTGATGCGATCCCGTCGCTTGTTGATGAAGACGAAGAGGTGGCCGGAGAGGGGATCGAGTTCGAGGGCGCCCACGACCAGGGCGGAGAGTCCGTCGAAGCTCTTCCGCATATCGGCTGGTTCTTTGGCGAGGTAGACACGAACGGCGGCGCTCAGTCCGAACATGGTCGCTCCTCGACGAGGGCGATAAGTTGGCGGAGGGTCTGGGGATCGAAGCCGGGTGCGACAGCGATTCGGCGGCCACTGGTAAGAATCAGTTCGAGAGGCTGTGGGACGGGAGCGGTGGCGGGGATGGGATCAGGGAGGATGGTGACGGGGATGAAGTGGGCCGCAGCGTCGGCGGAACGAGGGTTCGCGGGGGTCGGCTTCGGGGTGGGGGCCTGGTAGAGGCGCTTTCGGAAGGAATGGATGGAGATTCCGCGTCGTTGGCAGAACTCGGCCTGAGTCAGGCCGCTACGGCGGAAATCGTTGAGGAGGGCGTTCCAGCGGAGGTCGAGGATATGGCCCCGAGGCATGGCGTGATCTCCCGGACAGGGCCGTCAGCCCCATCACGGGAATGATCACCGGTTTTCACGCCGCCTTCCAGATGCAGTCCACCGGACGGACTCCATCGACCGCAACGAACCACGCCCGCCAGCAAGGCGGCCCCGTCCCGGACCGCGCCGGCCGACTCGGCTCGCGACCGGTTCGCCGCCATCCGCGTCTGGTTCGCCTCGAATCGCTCCCAGCTGATGTACGCTGGGTAAATACCGGTCCCTCAAGAAGACCTGGCACTGCTCCGCAGCCAGCCCGCTGCTGCGGCCGCTCTTGGGGCTGCCGGGCTTCCGGCGGCGCGGATCGACTGGACGAATTCCGTAAATATAAGCGCCTGCATAAATCGGGTGACGGAGGATGTGGCGGACGGTTTCCCGGCATGGGGGACGCCAGTCCAGTTCCCCACGGTTGGGACCACCGCGCCGACGTAATGGCATCCGGAAGTCGCAGGCGATCAAGTGACGGAGGACCCCGTGGACCGTCCCCTGGCGATCGAACTGATCGAAGACCAGGCGGACGATCTCCTGGACCTGCTCGTCCGGGTCCAAGCTGACCTCTCCGGCTGACGACTTGACGTACCCGACCGGGACAGCGACCACCAACTCTCCGCGACGAGCTTTGTTCAATTTCCCCTGGTGCATCCTTGGTTTTAGAATATGCAGTTCTGTTTCATTCATCATGCCGGTCACCCCCAGCAACAGGCGATCCGAATACTCGGTCGGATCGTAGATCGATTCCGCGTCGGCGAGCAGGACCCGGAACCGGGCGCAGAGCTCGATCAGGTGGTGCCAGTCCTTGCAAGACCGGGCCAGCCGGCTCATCTCGAGCCCGAGGATCAACCCCACCCGATCCAACGCGACTTCGGCGAGCAACCGCTGGAACCCCGGCCGGCCCTCGATCGATCGCCCGCTCTTACCCAGGTCGTCGTCGATCACCTGGACCTGAGGCCGCGGCCATCCCAAGTCAACGGCCCGATCGGTCAAGGCATATTGACGGGCGGTGGATTCCTGATGTTCGAGGACCTGCTGGGGTGTTGACTGCCGGACGTAGACGACCGCGGCCCGGTCGAGATGGCAGGACTTGAGCTTGGGGGACGATGGCACATCACGCGAGAGGATGTTCATGACTTGCCTCCTCCGGCGTAGCCGCGCTGGTGTCCAAGGGACGAGCGAGAAGTTCGGCGAGGAGACGTTGGAGCCTCCGCCGACGATCTGGCGGGAGTTGGGCCCAGATCTCGGTCAGTGGGGTCGGCAGAGAAATCGAGCGCGGGGGGGGACGCAGGTGGATTCACTGTTAAGCATGAGGTGCCTCCGTGGTCCTGAGAGATTCTGTCGCTCCACGCGGCCAACGCCAACAGGGCGTCTGCCGTGATGGTAACCGGCGCATCCGAGGGCGCACAAGTTATCGCTTCGTGGGTCTTCTGGCTGGGGGATCTCGATGCCCCAGTGGCTTCGAACTGCGCGAGAAAACAGCTTTAAGTTCACCTCAAGGCTACTGATGTAATAACGAACTTCATTCGTTGTTTTCCCATTTCGCACGCAATCCAAGACCACCACACCGATCGACTTCATGCCCTCCCATAACGCGAGCCCCGGCAAATCTGTAGGCACAGCCATTTGAATGTAAGTGCGGGTTTCTTCACGCCCGTGCGCCTTCTCGCGGGTCTGAAGTTGACCTGCCTTGACATCGACGAAATCGTTCTCCCACTCCTTGTTGATCGATTCCATGACGGCCTGAAACAACGTCTCCTGGTTCCCTTTCACCGCCAACAGATAATCCGCCTCGCCTTTGATGATCTGCGCGGCGATCGCCTTCTGCGTCCCCATCGCGTCGATCGTGATGATCGCCCTTTTATGTCCACCAGTCTCAGTAATTCGGGAATCGCCGTGATCTCGTTGGATTTCTCGGCGCAGGCCACTTGCCCCAGCGACAGTCCAAATTCGCTGGCCCAGACGCTCACCGAATGCAAGGCTCCCAGCCCGTTCTTGCGATCCTGGCTCCGCCGCAACGTCTTGCCGTCCACCGCCAGGATCGGTTGTTCCACGCCGGTCTCCGCGGTCGCTGTCTCCCGCAACGCCTGCAGCCAGTTGGCAAAGCAAGCTTGAAACATCGCGGGCTTGAGAACCATCAGGACACGTCGGAAGACATCTTTTCGTGGGACTCCATGGGGCAAGTCCAGCGTTCTGACGAGGAGTACCTGCTTGAGTGTGGCCCACTTGGCGATCGCGGTTGGCCCAGCGGCGCCGGCCAGCACTGCCATCAGGGCAATGACGATGACGCTGCTCAGAGGATGATGCCGATTGATGGTAGAGCGAGGGTCCTCAAGCTCCGCGAAATGCCGAATGATCTCGTCCACGCCGATCCGCTGGATGTCCGCCATGATTGACCCGCTGCGTGCCGTTGTCGAAAAAGTCTCCCAAGAAAGGTATACAAACAAATTGCCCAGGGCGCAAGCGTTACAGTTTGCCTTGTTTGCTCAAAATGCGCGCTAGCCCTGTACCAAAAGGCCACTGCCGATAATCCATATCCCAATCTCAAGCTGTAAAATCCGCGGAGAATACAGAATGTATTATCCTTTCTGTTTTATCAAAAAGGTGCTGGTTGCACCCAGCACTTCCATCCATAGAGCCATTGGCACTAAACATCAGCCGATTTGTTTATGTTGCGGCAGCAGCCCGCTCTTTTGATACCGCTGCAGCTCCGCGTGGGAGATCACCCAGGCCGAATGCGCGCCACGGCCCGACTGCCTCTTCTCGGTATGAATGCGACCCAATCTGCACCACTCGCGCACGGTGAACTCGGCCTTGCTAACGAGACGGGCGAACTCGTCCGTCGAATACCAGTCCCTGATCGTCTGCCGCTCGATCAACGCGGCCAGCATCGATTCGATGCGGTCGAGGCGTTCGTCGAGATTCCGCGGTGCTGCGTCGGTGGTCATCGTTCCTGCCCCTTCTCCTGTTCCGCGCCGGCCAGATTGCATTCGGAGAGAATGCGGCCGGGTACGATAGCGATGGCCCCATGATCGGCACAACCTCGACCGGATCCCGAACGCTCCCAGGGGCCCCTTCACTTGCCGCCCGGATCGCGGAAATGACAGTCGGTGTCATCGAGAATTGAACCCAGAGCTGCGGCTTTTGCGACGTTGGCTCCCTTCCCCGCGTGGTGCTCTCCTCGCCGTCTTGAACGCATCCAGGTCTGGAGTATCTCCTCCTGCAACTCGCCCCATCGTTGCTCCAAGTCGACTTGGCGCGGCTTGAAGGATTCGAGGAGGCTCTCCATCGCTCTGATCCTCGCGTAGGCCATCGGACGCGCCTGCTTGGCCCCATGACATTCGCGTCGATCGACGGTCATCATCGGCCGCCCCGATCGCATGGAGCAAGGCCAGATGTCAAGTATGCATCTCCGAGAACCGTGTCGAGGCATCGAACTGGGGGCTCAGACCAACATCGGGGTAAGATCTTACCCGGCCAGGCTCGGTCTCCGCTTGCAATTGGTCCCGACTATGTACCTTCCTTGACTTTCGAGGAGAGATCTTATGAATAGGGAGCGGACCTGCTACTCCGGTGGGCGGAGTTTCCAGGACACTAGCAAGCCGCACCGTCTGCTGACGCCACGCCGCGATCCCGCCCTCAATGCTCCGATCGTGACGCTCGAGGACCCGCAGCGCAAGGAGAGGCACCCTGTCGAAGACCTCTTCAAGCGTGTCTTCGGCCCCGCGTGGAATGCCGGCACGCCAACGCCCCGCCGGAACCAACTCCCAGCATTGATCACAGGCCTGACTACGAGCCGGACCTACGCCTCAGAACCTTGTAGCGATCCTGGAGAGCCGATCGCCCCTCAATCAGCAACGCGAGGCCGACCGGATCGTGCTGGGGGCCCCCGGGGATCCAACCCGCTGTCAGTTCTCCAGTGTCTCCAACTGGCGGTGGCAAGACCCGGACCGGAATCGCCTTGGTGGATTTTCGCGCGGTTGGCCGCGACGTTCACCGGGCAGGTGGCCAAAGAGTTGAAAGATATAAGTCGATTCGTAGGGCAACTCACGCCCTCCTGCCCGGGTGGTCCCGTGAGCCATCTTGTGTCGAAGACGACTCAGCAAGTTTATGGGACATCGCGACAGGAGGGACAGCTTCCGCTTCCCCTTGGTCAGCCCGACCGATTGTCCCCCTCGCCGCGCGGGGGAGTCGGGAAAGACCACTGGTTGAGTTGGCCTGGATCTCCAGGCCGCTTTGGTCAAGTCTCTTGCAACCACGAGGTCGGTCCGACGTGGACCAACCCGCATCAAACGAGATGAGCCCCGGACGGGGTAGCCACCCGTCCGGGGCCCTGGAGACACGATCAGGATGCCTCACAATCGTACACTACGCCGAGCGGGCGGTCAATCCGTCTCGCGCGGCGACACATCCAAACCTGCCGATTGCAGCGAACTATCCTCCCTGGCTTCGCCGTCGTATGCGGGGAGGCTGGCCCGTATTTACTCGTCGATCGAGGCCCAGTGTCGCCAGTGGGGCGAGCCTTTGCCTCCCCCTTCCTCACTCGTGTGCGAGGCCCTCGACTACCACGAGCGGGGCTTCTGCCCGATTCCTCAGAAACCGGGTGCAAAAAGCCCGTGCATCAAATGGAAGGGCTACCAGAATCAGCCGCCATCTCGTTCTGTTATCAAATACAGATTTATCGATGATTTCCCGGATGCGGGGATCGCCCTGGTCCTCGGCCCAGCGTTTAACCTTTTCGTCGTGGATTGCGACGGCGAGGAGGCTCACAGGATCCTCGTCGATCGTCTCGGCGGCTTGCCTCCGACGCCAACGGTCTTGTCAGGTAGCGGACTGCCTCACAAGTACCACCTGTACTTCCAGCATCCCGCGTTGCCAACGAACGCGAAGTTCACACCATGGCATCGCAACCTGGAGTTCCGGGGATACCGGGGGATTGTGATCGCTCCACCCAGCCTGCACAAGAGCGGCAATCGCTATCGCTGGGCCGAGGGGAGGTCGCTCGACGACGTGCCCATGCTCGAGGTTCCAGGACCGATCCTGGAGGCGTTGCAGGCCAGGGAGTCCAAGCTCACAAGGAACTCAGGTTCCAGAAAAAAACCAGTCAGCGGGACGCGCCACATGTCAAACATTCAGCGCTCCGAGCAGGCCGGGCAATCTGCCAAGTCGGGATTCTGCCTGGCCACTCGCGAATTCCTCGCAGGAACGTACGCCGACGAGCCGGGCTGGAACGACAGGCTCTTTCGCGCGTCGGCCGACATGGTTGGCTGCGGTTACGAGTTTGAAGAGGCCCTACCACTCCTGATGCAGGCGGCGGGACCCTGGAGTCGAGAAGACCAGGATGCTGCGACGAGGACGATCGAGTCGGCCTTCTCACAGGAACGTGTGCCTGCGCGGGTCCTGGCCGCAGAACGGGGCCTTGTGTCCACAGGCAAGCGAGGCAGCTTCACATTGTTGGTGCCTCGAGATATCAACAAATACTGAAGGAATTGCAACATGGGCAAGAAGTTGAAGAAGGCGAAAGAGGCGGAATCGGGCACGAACCGAGTCGGCCTCGAACTCAGGTATCAGAAGAACTCCAGGACCAGGATCACGCTGAGCGTGTGGTTCGACGGCGAGTTGCGACACAAGGACGTCCTGAACCTGAGTGCCAGCAGGGCCCGCGCAGACTTCGCCGAGAAGGTCGCGGCATTGCTCCGTGTCGAAAAGTCGGCCGTGGAGGAGCGATTGCTGGAAGTAGCCGCGGCCTTGGAAGTCGACAGTTCCAAGGCCGACGTCGAGGATGAACGTCCGAAGCTGACGAACGTCCATGCCGACGGCCGCGGCTTGCCGATCGAGGAGATCGCAGAGGAACTGAGAACACTTAATGGAGGATGGCCGAAGCGGATCGGCGACCGCCTCTTCGCCCGCCGTTCAAACGGGTGTCCGCTCGACCTGAAGAACGCCACTTGCCTCTTTGCGTGGGTCGACTCCCAGGCCCGGGTCATCTGGGACAAAGGTGCCGACCGCATCACCCAAGAGCGATTCTTCGAGTACCTGAAAACGAACGCCGAGGAGTACGTGGCCGTCGAGACCTTTCCGCACTGGCCGCCCATGCCAGGCGTCTACTATCTGCACCCGGAGTTGCCCAAAGTTAACGGTAGTTTCCTGGATGAGCTCCTTAGATTCTTTCGGCCGGCAACCCCCGAAGACAAACATCTCCTGAAGAGTCTGTGGGCCACTCCGGCCTGGGGTGGGAAGCCGGGGGCCAGGCCCGCGTTCCTCATCACCGGACCGGACGACGATCAGGGAGGGATGGGCCGCGGCGTCGGCAAGAGCGCGCTCACGGAGATGGTCGGGCAACTCTATGGCGGCTTCGTCGACTTCTCAACTCATGGTGATATCGACAAAATCAAGACACGGCTGCTAAGCGCCGACGCGCTACCTAGGCGAGTGGCCCGTCTCGACAACGTCAAATCGCTCAAGCTCTCCTGGGATGACC
Organism: Singulisphaera sp. GP187; assembly: GCF_900129635.1. GTDB lineage: Bacteria > Planctomycetota > Planctomycetia > Isosphaerales > Isosphaeraceae > Singulisphaera. The sequence continues at coordinate 3,073,138 of NZ_FSRB01000001.1, forward strand.
TGGAGAATCTGATCACGTCGCCCGTAATCAGCGGCCACCACATGTACCACGGGGAGGGGCAACGGCCCAATACACTCATGTGGTTGATCACGCTCAACGGCGCCAGCCTGAGCAAAGACATGGCCCAGCGAGTCGTGAACATCAAATTGGCTCGACCGAAATACTCCGAGGACTGGGGGCGCAAGGTTCGGGAGTTCATCGAGACGCACCGATGGGCGATCCTCCGAGACATTCAAGCGTTCCTGCAGTCGGACGCCAAGAAAGGCTACGTCGCGACGACGCGGTGGGCGGAGTGGGAGGCCGAGGTGCTGGCGAAGGTGTCAACCCCCAATAATTGCCGGAAGGCGATCCTTCTCAGGCAAGAGGAGGTCGATGCCGACTCGAGCGAGCGGGACCTCGTGGCCGGCCAGTTCCGCGACGAATTGCAAGCCCGCGGCCACAAGGCCGACTTCGAGCGAGTCTTCATCCCTTCGTGTGATGCCGCCGAATGGCTCTCGACCGCGACCCGGAATCGCTACGAGACGAACAAGGCCACGGTCCACCTCAAGACACTCGGTATCGACGAGTTGATCCCGAAACGGTCGGACGGCCGACCAGGTTGGGAGTGGCGAGGTTCGGAGGCTCCTGTTGACGGCAAACGCATGAAGCTTCGTCCACGAACCGACGGCCAGGGCGGCTCTTGGGCCAACAAATACGCGCAATTCTGATTCGGGCACGAGTGACGGGGTCGCCCGGACTGCGGGCTTGTTTTAGCGGAGAACAGATTCGCGTGACGCTCGGACAGGGTAGGTGACAAGGACGCATCTGCCCTATTTATCCAATCATGATGATGCAACACCGCTTCTGTAAATCCCCGGTCTGAAGAGCCGCAGGTCCGGTCCCATCGTCAGAGACTTCCAGCTCGCCTCCCAGTCTTCGCTGATCTCCATCAAACCGGTACTGACCAGCCGCAGGGTCGATGCGTCGTTCGTGAACTGACCGGCTGCACTGGCCCGCCGCTTGATCTCCTCGTACACGCGCTCCAGCACGTTCGACGTCCTCGACCGTCGCCGGCGCCCAGGCGGCAGGGTGAACATCGTCGGAGCTTCGGGCACATTCGCCTCCAGCCGCTCACTGACTTTCGAGGCACTCTTCCGGCGCTTCTTCACGGCGGTTTCCAGTTGCTGCTCGGCTTCGGGCCGGTCCAGGGTTCCGAACACCGCGCGCAGACTTGCCACCAACTGGGGCCGAATCGACGGCCCTGGGAGGAACGCCAGGGCCTTCTTCATCAGTTGGAACGGGCACCACTGCCACGGCACCCCGAGAGACGGGCGTAGAGGGCCGGGCTCGACCATCTTCACCCCGTGCAGGCCCCGGGCCTGCGAGCCCACCAGGAACTCCCGCCAGTGGACCTCGGCCTCCGACAGCGAGACGCCGTGCCCATCATCGTTTCCTTTCCTTCGGGGTCGATCCGATGGCCATCAGGATCGCACAAGAGACGAGCGAGCCGCCGTGGCAGACCTTGTCGTAGCGGGCGTCCAGGATCAGGGAGGACGTCCCGCCGAGGGGACGGTCCCGCCACTTCCGTAGTTGGTCAGCGAGCATGGCGGCGGCCCGGCTGATCTGGCCACTGGTGACTTCCAGGCCACACAGTTGTTCGGTGATGGCGGCCACCTCGCGGGTCGAGTCGCCCTGCTCGCCTATCCCGGTGACGGCGAGCTTCCACGCCCTCTCGCTGCGGATGCTCTTCTCCAGGGGCGGACACTCTTCTCCAGGGGCGAAGGAAAAAACTCGCCCCCCCGGGGTTGCAGAACGACACGGTGAGGGCCCCCCGAGCCGGGTGTGGAAGGTCTTGGGCATGAACTCGTTGGCATGGCCGGCGCGTTCTCGGACAGCTGGTAGAGAGCGACCCCCCAAGGCCTGCATCCGCTCCAGCTTCATGACCTCGTTCAGGAGCACGGTGACTGCCCGGGCGATGCCGTCGAAGCCGTGCTCGACGAGGAGTTCCATGATCGCGTCCAGGGTTGAGTCTGCACTTGGTGGGTCATCATCGGTCTGGCTCCTTGAAGAGTTTGGCGACCTACCAGGGGGGCGGCGATGGCCTGCCGCTTCAAGCCCAGACCCCATCCAGGCGGGAGGGGGGGTTACAGAACGATGATGCACCATCCCATTTTTTGGGGAGCTTTACAGGTAACAGGGCAGGTAGGGTAGGTAACTTCATAAACCTTGCCAGACATCCACTAAATGACCGTTGTTATGACGTTTGGAGATGCGCCGGGAGAAAGATTATCATGTGACCTACCCTGACCGCCCTATTCTACACCTAAACTCCTGAGGTCATTATCCTTACGACCAGACTAGTACCTACCCTGTTGGCCCTGTCTCATTCGGGATTTGCTTGAGTTGACAGTTGTTGCGTCAATTCGGTCGGGTCGGTGTTGAGCAACTCCCAGAAGTCGTGTGTGGGGAGTTCGAGTCCCAATGCCTGGTAGGGACAGACGTCTTTGCGGGGACCGGAACCGAAGGGATGACAGTTCCAGAAGAGCCGCTTGAGGTCGAGCATCGGCTGCGTCATTCGCTTAGGCGACCGGTATCTGGAAATCTACCCGTGTTCGGAGTTATGCTCGCAAAAGCACGGTAGGGGAACACATCCAAGACTGTCAACTCTCCAGCACGGAGGTTCTTCAACATGGAAGGCTCCGCCGACCACATTGATGCACTGCTTCGCTCGGGGGCCCGACGACTCACCGGACATCAGCGCCGGCTCTTCCAGGCCGAGGTGACTACCAAACTTTGCCATGGCAGTGCCCGACTGGCCGAACGACGTTTCGGCTGGGGACGCGATACGATCGAGAAGGGACTGCACGAGTCCCAGCAGGGCGTTCGCTGCCTGGAGAACTTCGCCGCCCGCGGCCGAAGGCGAAGCGAGGAGAAGGATCCGCGCCTGGCGGCCCTGATCCGCGCCGTCGTGGAACCCCACACCTACGCCGACCCAGGACTCCAGTCGTCACGTCGGTACACGAATTTGTCGGCCGCCGAGGTGTGTCAGGCTTTGATCGGTCAGGGTTATCCCAAGGCGGAGTTGCCCAGCGAACGCACGATGCGTGACATCCTCAATCGCATGAACTACCGCCTCAAGCGGATCCAGAAGGGCAAGCCACTGAAGAAGACCGAGGAGACCGACGCGATCTTCGCCCACGTGCAGGAGGTGCGTGACGAGGTCCGTGGCGATCCCGAAGTGCTGGAGATCTCCATGGATACCAAAGCGAAGGTGAGCCTGGGCGATTACGTCCGTGGGGGGAAAAACCCGGACCGACGCGCAGGGCGTGGTGGCCAAGGGCTGGGATCATGACCCCCCGGCGAAGGAGAAATTGGTCCCCGTCGGCATCCTGAGCGTTGCGACCGGGGCATTGATGCTCATCTTCGGATGGCACGAGACCAGCGACGCCTGGGTGGATGCCTTGCAGATGTGGTGGCGTCAGGTCAAGCGGGCCCACCGATCGATCAAACGCCTGGTGATCTACCTGGACAACGGGCCGAAGAACTCCGGGCGGCGGACCCAGTTCTTGAAACGGATGGTGCAGTTCGCCGACTGGTCAGGGCTGGAGGTGCGCTTGGTGTACTATCCTCCCTACCACAGCAAATACAATCCGATCGAACGGTGTTGGTCGGCGCTGGAGAAGAAGTGGAACGGAGTCTTACTGAACAGCTTGGAGGTCGTTCTCCAATGCGCCCGGCGGATGACCTGGAAAGGGCGGCACCCGACAGTGAAATGCCTTGATGGCCATTATCCAAACGGTATTCGAGTTCCCGCCAAGCAAATGAAAGCGTACGAGGCTCGCCTGCAACGCTCAACGGCACTGCCCAAATACGACATTATCATCAAGCCAAAAACAGCAGACATGCAGGTAAAGTAATTCTTGCCGGACGCCTTATGACGCGACTGCTGCATCCGCAGCACGCTGTTCATACACTCCACGGCGCTGCTGGCCCGGAACGTGTCGCGAAGCACCGCCGCGACACGAGCGTAGGAAGCCGATTCCACCTCGTCCGGTTCGCTGTCCCGGGCCACGGCTTGCACCAAGGCCGTCACTGCGTCCGCAGGCCGAGTCCGGCGGTGACGGAGCCACCATCGCCAGGCCATCGCCTCACGCCACTGGCGACGCGGCTCGGCTGCCTCCAAACGGCCGTGCATCCGGTCCAGGAACGACAGGCTCCGACGGTCATTCAGGAAGTTCCGCACCTTGGACCAGTCGGGGCCGCTCAGTTCCCCAATCGCCGCGGCGATCTCGGCCTGGGCGCGGCCGCGGTCGTTGAGCCGACCATCAGGGGCGAACAGGTCCAACGCGGCATGAGCCCGCTTCCAGGCGGTTTCGAGCCGCTCGACCTGCTTCCACGACGCGATCGCCCGGCCCCACGCGGCGCGGGCAGTCTGGGTCACGCCCCGCGCGTCGATCCCGCGCCGCTTCGACCGCGCCACTTCGAGGTCGGCGGTCTCCGCCTTCTCCCACGCTGCCTCGGCACGCCGCCAGTGCTGGGTCAGGACCCGCTTGGCTTCCATCGTGGTATGAAAGACGTCCAACCCCTGCTCCAACGCCGCGGCCGAGGGATCGTCGTGACGGACTCGGGCGACTTCGACCACCGCCGCGGCAATCCCCTTGGCGGCGTCGGAGATGGCGAACTCCAGGTGCACGAAGGGCTCCAGTTGTTTCGCCCAGGTCTCGGCTTTGCGGTCGGCCGCATTGTGGCAGAAGACGGCCGTCATGCTCGCCGGCTCGATGCCAACCAGGGTCGGCCGCCCCCAAAAAAGATCTCGTCCACGGCAAGGGTCCGCACCCGGGACGCAGACGCCGGATCGAGGACCTTCAGCATTCGGCCCGCTTGCCGGGCCGCGTCCTGGACCCAACGCCCCAGGGTCGTATGGTCGGGGACTACCTTGGCGGGCAGGAGGATCGCGAAGAGCTCCTCGATCTGGCGCAGGCTGACGCCCAGAGCGAACGCGGTGGTGGCCAGTTGTCGTTGTTTGGCCTTATCGATAAGGACCCTGTCTTGGGCTTCGTCTCTGAGCCGGTCGAGTTCCTCACGCAACCGGAGATTCTCGGCGCGAAGTTCGGCCACGAGTTCATCGGCGGGCCCACCGACAAGCCGCCGCTCGACCTTGCGGGCATGCTCGTAAAGGGTTTCGCGGCTGCATCCGGCCTGTTCGGCTTGTTGAGTGACGGCACCGTGCTGGCCGGAAAGGACGGCTGCGGCATTGAGGATCCAGACGCGGGGCGATAACTTGAACATGGGAGGCCCTTCCGTGATGGTGATACCCTTGGTCGGATGTCATCTCACCACGGCGGGGCCTCCCGATCTACTCAATCTGTCAACCCGCCCGCCCACCATTTCTGGCGAAACGAGACAATGCCACCCTGTTCATCCGCCAACCAACATTGGGACGAGCAGCCTCATGCCCCCGCACCTCGGTCTTGGTGCGTCGGCACATCACGGCCAGTACATGGCGGCGCGGTCTGGGGGAAGCCTGGCGTGAGGCACGTCGGCCCGACTTCGTTGACTCTGTCATCCTTAGGTCGCGGGGAGGTGGAGAAGGTTCGCCGGTGGTTTTGACGGACCTGACGCCATCGCGCGACAGTGCAGGAAGACGGCGCATTCGAGGATGAGGCCGGTCGAGAGCTGGCCCCCGGTCAATAAATGTGGGGTGCGCCGATCCTCCGAGGTGGAAGCGAAGGCCCCAGTCCCCCGGTGCTTCGCGCCCGGCGGCTTTCGCCCCTGGGACCCGGTCCGGGCTCGCCTCGGAGGCCATCCCACATCGAACGTCCGAACTTGCTCGCGGTTCACCGGCTCGATCGAGAACTCCCACCTCGATCGGAATGGTGGTTGCGCCCTCATGGTCGATCCAGGTATGAGGTCGACCGGCGCGATCTGCGCGACTCAGCCATCTCGATCGGCCAGCAGGAAGGGGAGTAAGACCTTACCCAGATCCGGTGCCCACAATCGCTCGATGTCGTGGAGACTATCGAGTCCGCGTCGCACCTGACTCAGACCGACACATCGAGGGCCACCTTTCGCCCCTCCCCGATCGAGCGATAACTGACGTCCAATCCATACGGATGCTCACTGCAGTCGACGCAGTCGGACCCCTACCTGATCGAACAGGAGTCGTCGGGCCGTCGACACTCGACGCCTAGCCGGTCCTGGGGGCCATCCTTCGAGACTGGCTCACGATCGTTCCCCTTCACCCCTCATGGTGAATAACTTTGGACACTCAACGCACGAGGTCCTACCCGGCCGGGAGACGGCTGCGGTCGAACTCGCCGGCCCGACTGGAAGCGATGACCCTAGATCCGACGCCGGAGAGGCCGCAGCCGCGATCATTTGCCCGGAGTGACGAAGGTGCGAAGGATCGCCGGTCGGGGCGCCGGAATGCATTGTCGACCTTGCCGACCCCCTCAGGGCCGCCACATTGCCTCATCGTAGTGGCGTGCCCCTGAGCAGGACCGCCAAGTGTCCTGCGGGCACCGAAGACCATCCCAACCGGCTGTTGGTCGTGGAACCCGTCTGTGATCGGTGCCGGACCTGGTGCATGCGGGTGGTGCACCAAAAATAGGGGACGACGACGGCCTCGATCCGGACATGCATCACGCCAAACGACTTTCAGCGGTCATTGGCTTGCCCATTGACCTCTCGTCCATACGAGCCCCGCTTGGGACCCGAATCCTGACGGCTCGCTCAAACTCCTCGAAGAAATCGGTCAGCCAACACCGTCTATATTCCCTTCGACCCGTGCGGCACTCGCGAGTCGTGGTGACGTCAACGGTGCCATCGTCGCCCTACTCCTCAGCCCGCTCGTATGCGCGTGCCCGAGAGGACACGGATGCGGACGGGACCTTCAAGTCGGGACATGCCACCTTCGACTCGGGAACGCTGGCAGATTGAGATCGCGAACTGAATCCGAGATCGACCCCTGGTCGGGACATCGACCTGGAACCGAACGATGGACGTGTCGGGCTCGTGAGCCATGATCAGGCGAGCGGAGCGTTGACTGCCAAGCTCGTGGTGAAATCAGCGGTCGGCTTCAGGGTCCGGCATCCGCACGCCGCGAGGGAGCGCGGTCCCATCGTCGTCGTCGTCGAACGGATGGCCGACGACCCGGGCGAGCGCGACGACGCCGGTATTCCCGCGTCTGAAGGCTCAGCAGCCGGGGATCTCCCAATCCGGGACCGGTGGGGATGCCGATCTTTCGGGGCGAAATCCACCGTTCACCCCATCGGCCGAGGACCTCTTCCGGTCGTCAACTTCAGACAGACCGTGCCCATTCCCGTCGTTCGATCGAGGGATCGAGCCTGGACGTATCGAGAACGCCTCCTCTCTCATGTTCATCGACACCTTGGCGATGCCGGGGTCTCTCCGCGGACATGGTTCGTCACGCCCGGGTACAAGTCCGGAACACGGGCTCCCGGCGCCCACGGCCGTACCCGACAGGTCGACCTCTGCCTTGTTGCATGGCGGAAACCGACCCCATGTGATGGGTGGCCCGTCTGCCATGCCACTTTCAGGTACTTGGCACCAGGAAACGGCCCGCAAAGTGCGCGACTGGTGCGCGCCGAGTGCGCGCTTTGCGGCCCCGCTCCGTGAGGTCGAATCCCCGATCGGACTCTGCAATCTGGAAACACGATTCGCAGGACGGGGCGAGCTTGGCGTCCGGCATTCCGGAGGACGGACATCGGGAGGGCTTTACAGGGGCGAGATTAAGGCCGATACGGCCCTGTCCGGAGGTCGACCGGGAGTCGATTGCCGGGGTGGTCCGGAAACAGAAGCAAGGATGGAGGTTGGAAATCGTTGGGGTGCCCCCCCGACTGGGCTCAGACGCATGGCTCCCGCGGCTATTTCTCCGCACCTGGCTGGCCTCCATGCGTTTTCGCCGTGCGAGGAACGCGATGCTCCCGGGGCGTATTCGCGACCCAGTTGAGCCCCGAAGGACGAGTTCGAGGTGTCCGTCGTTCCAGCTCGCAACCAGGTGTTTAGTCCTCCAGTCCGAACGAGACGTCGTGGCGGCCCTCCGAAGGTCGTCCGCAACATTTCAGTGGATCAGCACGAAGTCGCGTGTGTTGATCGTCGCCCAGAGGACGCCCGCCAGGTCCGATGCGCGGTCGGGTCCCGACCGAAGGCGGTCCGGGGCCGCCCGGGCCTCGTCCCGAGACGGGGCGTGAAAGGGTGGTCGAGAAGTGTTCCTCGTCCGCCTTCGCGTCGCATCGATCCGACCCGGCCAGCCTTGGGCTTGGCGAGCAGGGCGCCGTCGGTCATAGAAGAGCGTTCGAGAGAGGCTCGGCTCCATTGGCCGCCCGCAGTCGCGGATCGTGGCCCATTCGGGACGGCCGGGGATCCGGAAAGCCCGGGCGAGGTCGGGCGACACCAACCGGTTCGTGGCGATCTCGATGGTCCGGACCTCCTTCAGGGCCTCGCGTGGGCCCTGATTGCATGACCACAGTCAACTGGCATAATGCGTCTACGTTGTGAGTGAGGGCATTCGCAAACCCGAGGAGAGACACATGGGTAAGGTCTTACCCGGGTTTGCGCGGTCAATGGCGAGGCTCCTCGCTAATTCTTACCGGCCGGGCGTTGACGTACCCCGTCCGCTCTTCCGGCACCATGACGCGCGTGGTCGGTTTCCGCGAACGATCCCCTACCGAACCTCGGCCCTGCTTTTTGTGGGATTCTCCAACGTCGATGAAGCGAGCGATGGCTCGGAGATCGATAGGGAGGAGCCCCAAGACGACTCCGACGCGATCCACGAGGCGTGAGATGCGGGGGGCGTTCGCCGGATCAGGACCTTTTTCCCCGCACAAGGATCCGGGCGACTCCGACTGCAAGGGTCCGATCTTTCCCACGATCGTTGCCCCATTGCGGGAATTCGTCGGTGAGCGGAAGACGACCGGCCAGTTGCAAGACTTGCCTGTCGAGCCATCACCACCCCGCCGCCGCGTTCGTGCGTAACGATCGAAGTCGGCCTGAGCTCGACCGTTGGCTCGACGAGGACGCTCGACGTCTGGCAATCTCATAGAGCAACGAGTGCGGCTCCTATCTTGAGGGTCATGGTGGACCCCGATTCTTGGACTACCCAATTGAAGCGGCCGGCGTCTCCACTCGAGCGATCCTAACTTCGGGCGTCATTCAGCGTGTCGAGAGCGAGACGAAAGTCGCCTACTGCCTGCTGGCCTCTCCGGGATACCGCACCTTGCATCCCGGAGTCCGAAGCTTTGTCGTCGGGCTGTTTCGCGACGTGCAGGGAAGTGCTCGAGATTCCCAGGTGTCTCGATAACCGGACTTCCGCAACTCGCTTGGTGACGTCGGGATCGAGGCGCGAACTCGGACGGTGACCGAATCGCACCTTCGGGCCTGGCCGAGCCCCTCTCCACCTCGGAGGGCCTCGCTCGGACGAGGTGTCAGGGGTGTTCATGGAGTAGGGCGTGCCGCACGCCACCAACTCGGTGTGGATGCGCGGGCTGCCGTGGCGGGCTTCCACCTCTTGGTGGATGGCCTCGATCTCGGAGTCCAGGGGCCCGCGTCGTACCGGACGACCCGACGGCCGGGTCGATCAGGGTGGTGCTGATGGACGAGCCGACCGGCAAGATGGCGTCCTTCCGCACCGACGTGTCAGACTCGGTCGCGGACATCCGGGAGATGGTCGTCGCCCACGTCTCGCTGATTATTGCGCCCCGAGATTGTAAGAGCATCGTCGGTGCCGGCCGGCGGCAGATGCGGGTCTCGCGGACGAACGCCGGGGCCTCTCACATCTGCCGGTGGACGTTCACCATGACCGAGTCGTGGGCGTGGGGGCGCCCGAAAGAGGAACTTGTGGACCGGTCGGACTCGCCGTCGGACAGCCCGTCGCACCGCCTGATCCACGCGGACAAGCGACGGGCCTGGAGTCGTGCGCGGCTGGGCGAGCGGATTCGTGCGGTTCCCCTCCCCGGGGTCACTGAGCCGGAAATTCACGCCACGGCCGAAAGGCCGCCCATCCTGGCTCCATAGTATGGTCGATGTTGATCCACGCGACACGGAGGCGCGGAGTTGTCCAGGTTCGTCGACCAAACTGGAGACGCAACGGGGTCCGGAGGTCCTGCTGGGCGCATTCGCCTTTACCGGACAAGTCGCCTTTCAGAGGATGGTCGCCCCTCAGGTCGGACCTGCACCAGGCCCGACCGACCACCCTGGAGCGGGTAACATGCTTGACATCGACGACGCACGACAGGTTCTCAAAAAGACGTTCGGGCTCGGCAAGTTCCGCAAGGGACAGAAGCCGATCATCCGCCGAGTGCTGGAAGGCCGGTCCACCCTGGCTGTCCTCCCGACCGGCGGCGGAAAGAGCCTCTGCTACCAGTTGCCGGCACTGTTACTCGACGGGCTTACCGTCGTCGTCTGCCCGCTCATCGCCCTGATGAAGGAACAGGTCGACTTCCTGACAATGCGAGGCATCCCCGCGGCGCGGCTCGATTCCCGCCTGGACGCCGCTGAGGAGCGACTGGTCTATGATGACTTGCGCACCGGCCGCCTCAAGCTGCTTTACGTCGCCCCCGAACGGTTGGCCAGCGAGCGGTTCTTGCACACGCTGGCCCGTCAGGAGGTCTCGCTTCTGGTGGTCGATGATGCGCACTGCATCAGCCAGTGGAGTCACAATTTTCGCCCTGTGTATCTGAACCTGGCCCAGCGAGCCGAGTCGCTCGACGTGGGCCGCGTCCTAGCGCTGACCGCGACCGCCACCCCGCAGGTCGCCCGCGACATCGCCGATGCCTTTGGCATCGCCGACGAGGATGTCATCCAGGCGAGCTTCCACCGAGAAAACGTGGAGCTGCACATCACGCCATGCCGCCCGGACGAGCGCCGCGAGCTTCTCCAGGAGCGGCTGCGCGACCGACCCGCGGGACCGACGATCGTGTTCGTCACGCAACGAAAGACGGCCGAGGGGCTGGCCGAGTTCCTGACCGACGAGGGCTTCGACGCGTCGCCCTACCACGCGAGCATGAAGGATGAACAGCGCCACGAGATCCAGGAGGCCTTGATGGCTTCCGACGGCATGGTAGTGGTGGCGACGAGCGACATCGGCAGGGGGATCGAGAAGGCCAACATCCGGTACGTGTACCATTTCAATCTGCCCAGGAGCCTGGAGAGCTACGCCTATGAGATCGGCCGGGCCGGCCGCGACGGGAGGTCCGCCGAGTGTGAGATGTTCGCGTGCGCCGATGACGTCGTGACGCTGGAGAACTTTTAACTTTGGCGACACGCCGACAGCCGAGGAAATCGCCGTCCTCGTGAAGGATGTTCTCGAGCGCGGACCGGTATTCGACGTGTCGGTCCATTCGCTGTCGCGCAGGTACGGGATGCGCCTGGCCGTCGTCCAGACGCTGCTGACGTACCTTGAGCTGGACGGCATTCTGCAAGCGACGGGTTCATCGTATGCCGAGTACAGCTTCCACCTGGAGCGGCCGATCGAGAGGATTCTCAAGGACCTGGTGGACGGGTCCGCCGATTTGGTCCGGCGGGTCGTTGCGGAGGCGCGCGGCGGAAGTTACTTGAAGACTCTCGACGTCGATCAGACTGCGGAGTTGATCAACGTGCCCCGGCGGAGGATTATCTCGGTGCTGACCGACCTCGAATTGCACGGTCATCTCACGCTCAATGTGCGCGGTGCCCGGCAGGGTACCGGAGGTTACAGTCCAGGATCAAGCTCGACCAGTTGCGCCAGTCGATGGTCGACCGCTACGAGGAACGAGAGGAACGTGGCGTTGCGCGTATGCACGAGGTTCTGGAGTTCGCTCAGGAGGGCGGCTGCCTGACCCGCGCGCTCCTGTCCTACTTCGGCGAGGAGTTGGAGGAGGATTGCGGCCACTGCAACCGATGCGAGGGGATGGTCTGAACGCCGGCCTTGCCGACGCCGGTTCGTGAACTGGGCAACCACGAGAGTGGGATGCTGCTCGATCTCAACGCCGCGGGTCATGGGGCACTCGGTTCGCCACGCCAGACGGCACGCTTTCGGTGCGGACTGTCTTTGCCAGCCACAGGCTACGCCCGGCACACGAGTGATTCTCGATTCGGGGCCTTGGCCGATGTTCCATTCCCGCGGGTGTTTCTCTTCGTGGAGCAACTGAATCTATGCGGCATGAACAATTGATTGCAAAGCTCCGCACCAGCGCCGCAACCTTCGTGGACGAGACGAGCTGGTATTTGGGACATCCGGGCCACTGGTGTAGAGCTTCACGACGGCGGACGCCACGGCGTATGACGTGACACCCACTGGGGCCACGGGGTGTCCCTGGCGATGCCGAGTCCGGAAGTCGTCGGACGATGAAGTCCGATCGCGGCGGTTATTCCTGGAACATCGCTCGACTCGGCGCCGCTGCCCTCCGCTTTTCGATAGTGCGATCGTGCCTCGGACCGGTCAACTCGCCCAGCGAGTCGACTCCAAAGCCGACGGTGGTGGCGAAGGCCCCGGTAGAGATCCAGCCACCCCACCGGTTGATTCGAGCCGGCCCGCCATTTCCTCCGGTCGTTGAGCCGCCGCTGACCGCCACCGGCAGAGCGATCCTCGCTCCGATCCCGGTCCAGGCAGCAAAGCTAGACTTCCCTCCGCCTGCGGTTGTGATCGAGCCAAGGATCAGCGTTTCCTCTCCGGTTGCAGCGATCGACAAGCCCGTTGTTTTTGCGATGTATGAGATTACCGGGTCCTTGACTGCCCCCCTAACTTCTCGGCCCGCCGGCGTGTAAAACACCCCTCATGGATGGGACGCCACCGAGCTACGAGGGTATCCGTTCACGCCCCCGTTACACGACATCCCGACGCGGCCGCGACGTCAGCCAGCCCCTGGGCCGTGCCCGCGCACCTTGGACTTTCGCGAATTCTCCTGCCCGCTAGATCCCGTGGATCTCTGGCAGGAGGTCTGGAGCCCGGAGACGATCTTCACCGCGGCCGGGAGGGCATCCGACGCCTCGTCGTCGACGGAGCATGCGATTTCCCACTCCTCGTCGGTGAGCTCCTGCGATCGCCCCTCGCTCTCGAAGTGCAGTCCAGACATACGGAGGGGCGGCACTCTCGCCGGCCGAGGCCCCGGCTTTAGCCGCCCTCTGGCCGCGTGGTGGAAATCGGCGCTATCGCCTCGACGGACTCGCCGACGTCCAACGCGGAGGGATGGACAGTCCTGCTGGAGCGGTCGAGGAACCAGCCCGGAAGATCGGCCGGATCACCACCGCCGTCGCGAGAGAATGACCATGCCGGGTCGGCACGCCCCATGTCATCGAGTTGACCGAACCGTCCGCGATCGAGACGGTAGCTTCGCTTCGCAGAGGAGCCACAGGGCAATTTGGGCACACTTTCGATGGCCCCGCGCCCAGCCGCATCACGAACTTTTCCAGCGTCGTCCGACCGCACAACGATCTGTTCGAGACGATGGATTTTCAGGATTCTTCGGTCAAATAACAGGACCTGGGCTAACGGCGTGGGGGCTGCCTGTCCTTATCGATTCTTCCGATCAGTTCCTCGGCCGAGATGCCCAGGGCGTCACAGAGCAAGAAGAAGGTGTCCAGCCGGGGCGACTTCATGTCGTGTTCGAGCTGGCTGATGTAGGGCCGAGACAAGCCTGACTCGAACGCCAGTTGTTCCTGGGTCATCCCGGCCTGCTCACGTGCTTTGCGAAGCTCCTCTCCCAACATGGCCGGAAGCGTAGCCGAGCCGCAACATTCTGTCGGTAAACTCTTGTTTACAGCGAGGGGTTACTCTATGATCTGCTGAAACGAGCGATCTGAGATTCCTGCAAGGCCGCGGCGGCCTCAAAACGAGCCATTTCGAACCCAAACACAAGCGGTTCGTTGTCTGTTCATATGGTGAGTTTCAAGTCGAAATCCCAGTTCTCGTGAGGGTACAGGAACAAGGATCGTCGTATCCGGCCTGAGGATACCGCCGGGAAGGCTGTGAGCTGCCTGACTCCCCCAATTCAGGGCGCCGTACGACGTCGTCTTGAAACACCACGTGGGCCTGGCGGCCCAGGATTCTGACAGGCAATCTGATTGCGAAGGGTAAGCTGGGCATGAACGAGACCAAACCACCTCCCCGTGTCGGTGATATTGCGGCAGACGTTCGACATCTCCTCGCTCACAGGGTAAGCAGGCTCGTCACCGCGAGACCTTACCTTCTGGGCGGGCTCGCCGTCGCATGCTTATTAGCCGTTTTCCTGGCCTGGCGTCGCGGTCCGGGAGAGGCAGAATCCATTCGGAGGGTTTTCCATCAGGACAGAATCCTTGCTGAACGGATCGGGAAGAAAGTCGGGCTGATGGATCAGTATTGGGATGGTTCGGCCATTGTCGCAGAACTCGCTGGCGAGATGGACAGAATTGACCTGGAAGGTTGCCCGCGTGACTTTCAGTCCTCCTACAAGAAGCATGTCGGAGCCTGGGCAGCGGTGGCCCGTGTCAAGTCGAGCAATGAAGGGCTTAACGGGTTCCTCAAGTCATTTCTCACCGTCGGCTCCTCGATAATTCCAGCCATTTCCGAAGCGAATGGGGCGATGGCTCAAGTTCAGGAGACCTGGGCTGAATTGCAACAAGTCGCGATCCGGCACGGCGTAGCACCATAGGGCTCGCAAGAACCTGGGAGCCCGGGATCGCCGTGACTCCGCTCAATCCACAGGACTCGCTGGATTGTTTTTGATCGAGGACGGACCGGCTGCAGAATCCGTGACGAGCACCTCGGTCGCATCAAACGCATCGTCTGGAAGGATTGGTTGGAAGACGATCCGAGGCGAATCCATCAGTAGAGGGAAAGAATGAGTGACCTGTTCTGAATGAGAACCCGCCGTACTTCCGGTGCAGCTCGAAGTCGGTGCCATAGCACCCAGAATGAACAAGTAGAGTCGAGGAGTGGCGCGGTAGCTGAACGCCCCGTTTCCACTCCCCGCTCATCGAACCGGACGGGCGGTTTTCCCGCATCCGGCTCTCGGACAAGCACTCACCCCTTTGCCCACGGAAAGCTTCGAGGGCGATCACATAAGCGAATGAGGCCAAATTCGTCATGAAGCCTCGCGTCGGGGAATCGTGTCGTTCCGCGACTCTGCAACTTATGCTTCCCGCGAAGCCACTGGCGAAGCCGATGCCGCGTGTAGCGGTCAATGGCTTGGTAGGCCGGGCTGACAGGCCCGAGACAGAAGTAGTTCGACCATCCCAGAAGCATCCGGTTCAGTTTCGCCACCCGGTCTTCGACCGTCGTCCACAGCCATCGTCGTTCGGTCAACACGTGGATCTTGGCCTTAAGGCTGTCGATCGCCTTCGCGGACGGTTTTGTACCAATGTACGAGCGACCCGTCCGCGCGGAGTGACACAAACCGATCGTATAACTCAGGAAGGTCACGCTTTCCTGTGGCACGCGGCACAGGCGTGTCTTGGTCTCGTTCACCGTCAGCCGCAGCCTCAACATCATCGATCGCATCACCCGCATCGCCTCGTCGGCGCTGCCGCGGCAACAGATCACAAAATCATCGGCGTAGTTGACGATGTGAGCGTCCAAACGACGCTCGTGCCCCAATACCTTCCAGCCCAGAACAAACCGACGCATGCAAATATTCGCCAACAACGGCGAAATCGGAGACCCTTGCGGGCTGCCCCGGCCTTCGTCCTTGTTGCGGGTCGTTCGACGGCGCCGCCCTCGGTCGTCGACTTCTTCCGCCGGTGCTTCGAGCCACATCTTGATCAGCTTCAAAAGATGCCGATCGCTGACGCGACGCGAGACCGATTTCATCAGTTCCGAATGAGGGATGCTATCGAAGTAACCCGACAAGTCCGCATCGACGACTTCCGTATGCCCCGAGCTGAGCAGTCCGTGGACCTCCTTGACGGCGTCCAACGCACTGTGCTCGGCCCGATAGGCGTGTTGTTCCGGCTCCAGGTCTGCCTCGAAGATCGGCTCCAAGACCAGAACCACAGCCATCTGTACCACGCGGTCTCGAATCGTTCCGATGTGTCATTCATACTGCACCTCTTCGCAAACGGGTTGGGGATTGAGTAAAGAAAGTCCGGCCCTTCCATGGGCCTCTCCCTGATTCACGAGGCTGAACGCCGGGTCCAGGAGCGACGGGCAGGCTTGCGCAAGCGGGCGATAATCTCTGGCGTCAACTGGATCCACCAGGCGCCGTGGGACGTCGATTGGATACCGTCCAGGTGTCCCGACTGACACCAATCCGCGATAGTCGATACCGTCACGTTGAGCCGCGCTGCCGCGACACTTGCGGTGCAACGCCCATCCGCCCGGTAGCCGTCGGCACACGGCGCGGGCCGATCAGGACAACCACTTGAAATTGAATAGCTATATCGGATTTGTTTTACAATGGTCGTTGTGAACGGGCGGCCTGTCCCGGATCGGAATCCTTCCAGATCGAGGATTTGAGCGATCCGACAGTCCGGGTGATCTGCCGCCAGGGTGCGGAGGCGAGCGAGCACCGCCGGGTCGGTCCGGCGAGCATCGCAAGAGCGTTTCGGGCGAGGGATGTTCAAGAGGGTGCAGGCCTCCGTGCGCCAGCGGATCGCCACCTCGATCGTCGTCTCAGCCCGTGTCAAGCAGACATCCTTGATCAAGAATCCGAGCAATTGCTTGCGCTCGACCTGCGTCGTCGTCTCGGCCTGCCACAGCGCGGGCAGGTCCTGCGCCAATGCCAGAATCCGGGTACGCTCCGCGGGATCGACCAGGCGGGTCAACCGTGTGGGCCGTGCGGCCGATTCCCTCTCCAGACGCTCCACCTCGGCCAGCCTCGCCTCCCATTCCCGCTCTAATGTCCGGGCGACCAAGCGATTTTCGGGATCGACTGCCTGGAACCGGCGCCGAGCCAACTCCGCGTCGTAGTTCGCCCGCTCCACCATCAAGTCCCACTGGCGGTCCGCCCTCCGCGCCTGCTGCGAGATCTGGTCGATGGCGGCCATCGACACCTCCAGTTGCGCCGGGCGCATGGCTTCCAGGAAGACCCGGGCCACCGCCGCATCAATTCGGTCGCCGCGGAGCGATTGGCAGGTCTTCTCTCCGCGATTCTTATGAAGCTGATTGCATTCGTACAAAGGAATCTTGCCGTCGTCCATGTAACGGATTGTCATGCGCCGCCCACACCGCCCGCAAAGGACGAGGCCTTGCAACAGCGCTGCCCCTTCTCGGAGGGCCCCGCGTCGCTCTTGATGATCGGATGTGCAATTCTCAAGGAGCCGTCGTTGATTCCGCTGGAATTGCTCCCAGGTGATATAGGCGGGATGGTGGTCGTGGAGGACGAACGGCCAATCCTCGACGACAACGCGACGCGTCCGGCCTTTGATCCGAGGCCCCTCGCCGGGCAAGAGGATGTTGCGGGTTTTGGTCCGTCCATAGACGTAGGTGCCCGTATAGGTCGGATTGTGGAGGATGGCCAGGACACGACCGAGGTCCAATGGTCGCCAGGTCAGTTGACCATCTCGACTCCCCCCGTAATGGCGGGTGGGGAAGCTGAACTGATTCGCGGCGAAAAACTGGACGACCCCGAGCGCGGCACCCACCTGCTCGAAAGTGTCGAAGACCAATCGGAGCGCCTGCTGCACTTGTTCGTCGGGATCGAGGACGGTTTGGCCGGCGGGGTCATAGACCAGCCCGGTGGGAGGCCGGGAGCGGAGTTGGCCGGTTCGGGCCTTCTCCAATTTGCCCCCCAGCAACCGCGAGCGGATCCAATGCAGCTCGGCTTCGCTCATGGTCCCTTTGATCCCCAAGAGCAGGCGGTCGTTGTACTGAGTTGGATCATAAACGCCATCCTCGTCGATGACGAGTGTATCGGTCAGACCGCAAATCTCGATGAGGCGATACCAGTCACTGCAGGAACGGGCCAGACGCGAGGCCTCCAGGCTGAGGACAGCGCCGGCACGGCCGAGCCCGACCTCGGCCATCAGGTACTGGAAGCCGTCGCGTCCGAGGGCCGAGGCCCCGGAGTGCCCTTGATCCTGGTCGATGACGTGGATGCGTTCCTTGGGCCATCCAAATTGCTCGGCGCGTCGTGCCAGGTCATATTGGCGAGCGGTGCTGGCGATGTTGTCGCGCACCTGCATGGGGGTCGACTGCCTGACGTAGATCAGGGCTTGGCGATCGAGATGTTCCGGTCGGATTTTTGGGGGTGCGAGTCGTGGTGGCATGGGACGAACTCCTGGTGAGTAGTTTCCGTGTGTCGGGCGACGAGATTGGATGCCAGATTCGCCATCAGTCGAATGGCGCCGGCCTGCGCATCGGCGGTAAGCCCCTCCCAGACGTGGGCGGGCGCGATCACTGGGACAGGAAAAGAATCTTGAAGCCTCATAAGAGCAATTCCCCAAGCGATTCAGGCAACGTTAGATCGATGGGGATGATCTTATCGAGTGCCGCGCGTGGCCGAATGGGTTTGGCGGGCGTGACCGGTCGCAGGGCAACCGACGCGATCGAGAAGCAGGCGGGCCTGGCGGAGTCCGTCGAGATCGAGAAGATGATCCGGCCTGGGCGGGGTCCCGCCCTCAGGAGGAGAGGCGTAGTCCGTGCCGCTCATGGCGATGGCGGCATGGTGCCCGTCAGGAAGTCGGACGATGAGATCCGGATCGATCCCTCGGCGGAGTTGGACGACCTCGACCTTCTGCCCATGGAGCGGGTGATGCGGATGGGTGATGGTGACGAATCCCAAGGAGGGTTGGGATGAGGGGGTAGTGTGCTGTTGGCATTCCAATTCCCAGCGGGCGTTGCTTACCATCCGATTTAAGAATGTAAACACGCTTCACAGGGTCCGGCTGATACGTCTTCCTCCTCAAGTCTTCCGCCAGTTCGTCGAGCCACGCCTCGACCCCAGACGCCTTGATGTCCGCGAACGTCTGGCCGTCGATCCCCGGCACGCCGCCGTTGGAACGGCAGCGGGCGAAGGCGAATGCCAAGATGTCGCGACGGTACACCTTGTCGTACAGCAGATAGAAGCGATAGTCCGGCGATCCCTTCGCTTTGGTGCGCAACGTCGCCTGGAGTTTCCGAACCTTTTCCGGAGGTGCAAGGCTCACGCCAATCTCCTGGTTCTCGTGCCCTTTCGGACGTCGGTCTTGAACTCAGGCCCCTTCCCTCCACCGGTGTTAACCGGCTTCATCGGTACTACGAGCCTGTCCGCCACCCCGGTCGGCCTGGCTTGTCCCTCACGGGCGTCCAGTTGGGAGTCACGCGCTCCCACCGATGGGGTTTCCCGTGTTGCCTCGGTTCTCCGTGTGCTCGCATGCCGTCGTCATTACCCCGGTGGAACCCCTGGTTTTGTGTCGCTTCACGAGGCGTGAGCCTCATTTCCCCAGCGGCTGCGGCCTTCCCCGATATGCGGGCGGGTCGGCTTCCACTTTAAAGCTTTCGAGGCCTGCTCGACGTTCACTCACATTACGGCCTGCGAACTCGCCGAGTCGCTTGTACGACCCGTTGTCTCGAAGGCTCCGGCGGCTTCGTTACCTCCACCACCGCTTCGATAGCTACCGGCTGGAGCGACTGAGTTAGCCGGGTGGGAGTTGCACCCACTGAAGAGCCAGACCTTTTCACGGCGCGCCGCATGCTTATTCATTTATTATTCGATGACCGTGCTCCTGTACCAGCCCGAGAACGGGCCGTCGATCGGCAACCTGATCCCCGGCCTCATTGTGCCCATGAGTCACTGCTCGCTGTTGCAAGTTCCGGCAGGTATTGGAATTCTCCTGCACCGTCCTCGGGGAAAGCGACTCGTCGGGGGCATGGCATTTGGTATCGTCCTCACGGGGGAACTCGGATCGGCGCTGGCCGAATTGAATCTCACTGGAGGATATAGTGACGCTGCGATGGGAGTCTTTTCGTGGGGATTACTCACAGGGATCGTGGTCACCGTCTTCATAAATCTTGCTTTTCGAGCCCGTTCGATGAAGGTTGTTTTCGGGGAAGAGCGATGAGGCTCGCAATCGTGGCCTCCCTTGATGCTGGCTCCCCCGCAGAATCTGTGGGTGGAAAAGCAGCGGACAGGCTCGGCTCCGGCCCGACAGGAAGAACCTCCCCTCCCCCCCCGGTAATTCGAGGGCGAAGCGAAGGTGAAAGCGGGAGACCCGCCCGTGACCTTCATGGTCCTGACCTCGATGCCTCTGGACTCTGGCACCAGCACAAACACTCTCGAGTTGTCGGTCATCTCTGGCAGGAGTGAATTCGCAACCCGGCGGTTCAGGAAGCGGACCACGCGTTCGTAATGCCCCACCAACGCGAGGCCAATCTGACCCCGGTGAGGATCGCAGCTGATCCCCGGAGACAGCCTCAGGTCGAGTTGCCCGGCATACGGCCAGAACCGCCCGGCCCGTTCTGGTTGCCGTTACCGAAGTGGCCGTCGCTGGTGGGAGGGGATCGAGGAGGAGCGTGCCTCTGACCTCGGCGAGCGAATCTGCTTGCCCCCAAGTCGAGCTGGATTTTCTGACGATCGGTCGCTAGATACAGAGGGGTCAGCTGTCACGCCCCAACCACTCGTCTGTGCAATCCACGTCTGACGAATCCTGCGGACCACAACTCGGAATCCTCCTGCGTCATGCGCAAAAATTTGCCTGGCGCTCGTCAGTTGGTGCGCGGCAATGGGGGCAATGCGTAAGCTGGAGCAGGCGACTTCGGGATCATTCTGCGCGAAGGGAGTGACTTTCTCAACGCGACGGATAAAAAGGTACGCACGATGGTTCCCCATAGTAGCAGTATGGAGACACACCGTGCGCACCACCGACGGACTTCAGACTACCATCACGTGCCGTCCCGTCAACCGGATCGACCAAACCTTCTCGGTGGAACTCACACTCGAGATGTCCTTGCCTATGCCGCTCCAGGACGAGCATCTCCCTGATCAGATCGAAGCCTTTGTCCATTCCGCCGGCCTCGAGGTCCAACGCCGACTCTTCTGCGCCCTCATCGAGAAGGCCGACCAGGAATTGGTCCTCCAGCGGCGGCATGGCAAGGCCGAAGCCGGCATCCAGCAGAGGGGGAAACGCTCCTTCACTTTCAAGACGATCTTCGGCGAGGTCACCGTCAAACGGTCGCGAATCCTCCACAAGAAGGATGGCACGATCGAAGTTCCCTCGACTCAGGCCTGGAACACGTCCCACCAACTCATGATCACCGGCCATCTCCGCGACGCCGTCTGCGACCAGATGAGCGATCAATCGACGCGGCAGAGCCAGACCGACATCTGCCAGTACGCCGGAGATCCGGCTCTATTGGGGGCCAGCACGATCATCGACATCGTGCATCAGGAGGGGGAACGATTGATCGCGGCGCAACACGAGCGGGCCCGGGCCACTCTGGCCAATGCCACCGAGGCCCAACTGGCCCAACTCGGAGAGACGTCGGCCGATCCCGACGCCATGACCGGATTGATCGATGACGACCCGCCTTGGGACGACTCGGAGGAAGCCCAGTCCGAGTGGGAACAGATCCAGGCCGAGTGGATCGCCACAGGCTTTGCCGGATGCGAGCCGGCGTTCCCCGTGGCCAAGGACGAGTCCCGCGCCGTGGACGAAGGATTCGTGATCGTCGAACCCGATGAGGTGAAGACCAAGGCCCAGCCGTCGTCGGGCCGTAAGGAGGTCTGGACGTTCACGGCGGTGGTGCTGGTCGCCGGATTGCAGTACAGCTTGGCGGCGGCTACGACAGAGGGCCTGTGGTTGCAAGTCTCGGCGTTGCTGCTGGAGTTAGGGGTGCTCGATTCCAAGCGTCGGTTGCTGGTCCTACGCGACGGGGCCCGTTGGATTCGGACCTGGTTCGAGGGCCTGGGGATCTCGTCCAGGGCGATGGTGCTCTGCTGGTGGCACCTTCGGAAACGTTGTTATGAATCGATGAGTTTGGCGGGGGGGCCGAAGGAGCGTCGTCGCGCGTTCGAGAAGGAATTGCTAGGTCAGTTGTGGAGAGGAGAGGTGGAGACCGCAATCGGCCTGCTGCGAAATGCCTTGGAGTGGGTCAGGAACCGTGCCGCGGTCGAGGAGTTGATCGGCTACCTGGAGAGACGACGAGCGTACCTCCCCGACTACGAGCAACGGCAGCGGGCGGGGTTATGGATCGCGAGCACGCGGGTGGAGAAGTACAACGACTGGGCGGTGTCGGAGCGTTGCAAGGCGACCGGTATCTGGAAATCTACCCGTGTTCGGAGTTATGCTTGCAAAAGCACGGTAGGGGAACACATCCAGGACTGTCAACTCTCCAGCACGGAGGTTCTTCAACATGGAAGGCTCCGCCGACCACATTGATGCACTGCTTCGCTCGGGGGCCCGACGACTCACCGGACATCAGCGCCGGCTCTTCCAGGCCGAGGTGACTACCAAACTTTGCCATGGCAGTGCCCGACTGGCCGAACGACGTTTCGGCTGGGGACGCGATACGATCGAGAAGGGACTGCACGAGTCCCAGCAGGGCGTTCGCTGCCTGGAGAACTTCGCCGCACGCGGTCGAAGGCGAAGCGAGGAGAAGGATCCGCGCCTGGCGGCCCTGATCCGCGCCGTCGTGGAACCCCACACCTACGCCGACCCAGGACTCCAGTCGTCACGTCGGTACACGAATTTGTCGGCCGCCGAGGTGCGCCAGGCTTTGATCGATCAGGGTTACCCCAAGGCGGAGTTGCCCAGCGAGCGCACGATGCGTGACATCCTCAATCGCATGAACTACCGCCTCAAGCGGATCCAGAAGGGCAAGCCACTAAAGAAGACCGAGGAGACCGACGCGATCTTCGCCCACGTGCAGGAGGTGCGTGACGAGGTCCGTGGCGATCCCGAAGTGCTGGAGATCTCCATGGATACCAAAGCGAAGGTGAGCCTGGGCGATTACGTCCGTGGGGGGAAAAACCCGGACCGACGCGCAGGGCGTGGTGGCCAAGGGCTGGGATCATGACCCCCCGGCGAAGGAGAAATTGGTCCCCGTCGGCATCCTGAGCGTTGCGACCGGAGCATTGATGCTCATCTTCGGATGGCACGAGACCAGCGATGCCTGGGTGGATGCCTTGCAGATGTGGTGGCGTCAGGTCAAGCGGGCCCACCGATCGATCAAACGCCTGGTGATCTACCTGGACAACGGGCCGAAGAACTCCGGGCGGCGGACCCAATTCTTGAAACGGATGGTGCAGTTCGCCGACTGGTCAGGGTTGGAGGTGCGTTTGGTGTACTATCCTCCCTACCACAGCAAATACAATCCGATCGAACGTTGTTGGTCGGCGCTGGAGAAGAAGTGGAACGGAGTCTTGCTGAACAGCTTGGAGGTCGTTCTCCAATGCGCCAGGCGGATGACCTGGAGAGGGCGGCACCCGACAGTGAAATGCCTTGATGGCCATTATCCAAACGGTATTCGAGTTCCCGCCAAACAAATGAAAGCGTACGAGGCTCGCCTGCAACGCTCAACGGCACTGCCCAAGTACGACATTATCATCAAGCCAAAAACAGCAGATATACAGGTAAAGTAATTCCTGCCGGACGCCCAAGCACCGTGGGATGAGCTGGTCGCCGTCGGGTGTATTGGCATTGGCCGCGTTGGAAGCCGCCAGACGGAACGGTGAACTGGACGAGTGGCGTCGCGTTCGTGAGTTGCCCGAACGACCGATGC
The DNA here is from genome assembly GCF_900129635.1 of Singulisphaera sp. GP187. Lineage (GTDB taxonomy): Bacteria > Planctomycetota > Planctomycetia > Isosphaerales > Isosphaeraceae > Singulisphaera. The sequence continues at coordinate 3,096,728 of NZ_FSRB01000001.1, forward strand.
CAGAACCGGTTCGCGAGGCCGCTTGATCGCTAAGGAGGCTCGCCAAAATAACATATACAATTTATAGTTTCGGAATTGGGGTGATTGTATAGTTCCACTCATCGTGGAACTTATCCTTCCTAATATGCAGACTATCCATCTGCTCGTCCGTCACTTTTTGCCCAAGCGGGTAGGTGGTGGTGTCCAGCTCCGAATGGATCGAAAGCCCTTGTTTCGTCGTCGTGTGCCCGATCAAGTTCACGACGACCTCGCGACTCACAAGTGGTCTACCACGCCAGTTCTCGGTGATGTGGCAGAACATCCGGTGCTCAATCTTGTTCCACTTGCTGGTCCCCGGTGGGAAATGGCACACCGAAATCTTCAACCCGATCTCGTCGGCCAGTCCCTGGAGTTCCCATTTCCAGAGACGACTTCGGGTCCCGTTGGAGCCCCCGCCGTCGGCCATGATCAGCAGTTCGCTCGCGCCGGGGTAGGCCCGAATTCCCATCCGCCTCCACCATCGCCTCAGAGTCTCGACGGCAAACTCGGCGGTGTCGTGATCGATCCCCACGCCGACCCAACCGGTGTTGTCCGTCGGGTCGTAGACCCCGTACGGAATGACCTTGCCCAGTTTCTTGTCGGGGAAATCCTTGGACTTAACCTGCCGCGGCCTGCCTTCGGGCTCCCATTCGCGGCCAGAATTCCGGTAATTTCCCACGTGTTCTTTCTTCTTGGTGTCCACCGAGACGACGGGCTGGCCCCTCCGCTGGAACGCCATCACGCGTCGGTTGATATGACGGAACTGGGCATCCCGGTCCGGATGATCCTTCCCCTCAACGGTCTTCCGGTTGGACTGGAGGCTATACCCGAGGGCGTGCAGCAAACGGTTGACCGTCCGCTCACTGACGGGATGTCCACTCGCTGCGAGTTCCCTGGCCAGCTTGTCGGCGCTCTTGGAGGTCCATCGCAGGGGCGACATCGGATCGCCTCGCGTGGCCGGATCGACCAGGGTCTCCAGGGCATCGAGGAGCTTCGGGTCATGGTCAGCGAGGGCATTGCGGCCACCTCCCAATTTGCGGACCCTCTCGGGATGCTCATCGGGCGTGGAGTGCAGTTCATCCAGACCCGTCCGAATCGTGATGCGAGACAATCCGGTCGCCTCGGAAACCCTCGATATGCCACCCCATCCGATCGCCCGTGCCTCGGTGGCCGCCCACAATCGCCGTGCCCGCTCGTCAAGTAACGGCGCGAGTGTCGTGTACTTCTCGGAGATGATGTTGGCGTCAGAATCAGCCATATTGTTCATGCTAACTAGGCACGCTATATTTTGGATAGGTTATTTTGGCGAGCCGCCTAACCCGGCGCACCAACTGGCGAGCGCTAGGAAAATTTGACGTTGACCACCCTCGCCCCTGAGTTCCCTCCTGATGGCTAAAGAAAAGCGGCGAGGATGTAGCGATTTCTGCCGAAAACCAGACGGTCGATCCCCACCCGACCGGCCGCCCACCCGTGAAGGGAGGCTGCCGGATCGTGCGGTGGATCGACCGAGCTTCGGGCCACAGGCTCGTGGACATCATGACCGGGACGAGAGTCCTCCCAGCCGTCGGCCTGGCATCCAATCCTCACCGGCGGATATAGCGACCTCGGACCATCGCCTGGTCGCAGAGCATCACGGCACCCCCGAGGCCGAGGAAAGCGCCGAGCACCCCCAGCGCGGCGAAGCCGATGATGGCGCCGAGCAGGCCTGCGGCGGCAACGCCCCAGTCGCTGACGCGGTTGAAGAACAGCCGCTTGTCCCGGCCCCGCAACGGAAGGATCACCCGGTGGAACGAACCCCAGGCCCCCTCGGTATAGCCGTGAGGGATGACCGCTCCCGCGGCAGTGGTGTGACGAGCCGACAGGCCGTTGGTTGGCCTTCTGCCGGGCCCGCCCCGACGACGACCTGGCCGACGTCCGCGTTGATGACGATGGTTGTGTGGCATGTACCGCTCCTCGCTCATGATGATGGTTTGGAGAGGGAAGCTTAGTTCAAGTTTCGCACTTTTCCCAAATGTCAAATTCCGACTTGTAGATTCAATAGGGCTCCAAAAAAAACGTCGGCGTCTCTGTCAGTTTTTGGCAAATTGTTTGGGCCTTACACCGAACAATTTCCCCTGACACAGGACGCCGACCCATGGAACTTACACCCTCCTTCCTCCTCTTGCTACAGCAATTCACACCCGTCTTCACCAATCCCTCCTTCCACACCTTCACCTTGATCGCCTCCGGCTGGATCCTCTCGAATCGCCACCGCTATATTACCGAACTCATCTTCTCCAGCGGCCAGGTTGGCATCGGACATTGGTCACGCTTCCATCGCTTCTTCAGCCATGCCGCTTGGGACCTCGATCACTTCTCGATGTCCCTGGCCAAGCTTGTCGTCTCCATCCTCGCACCGGGCGCCACTTTTTACTGGGCCGTCGACGACACCCTCTGCCGAAAACGCGGACTCACCCTCTACGGCGCCGGCATGCACTACGACCCACTCATCTCCAGTCGAGCCAAAGCTCTCGTCAGTTGGGGACACGACTGGGTCGTCCTCTGCCTGATCGTCGTCCACCCGTTCTGGGCACCGACCAAAGTCTTTGCCTTGCCCATCGCCATGCGGCTCTATGTCAACCGCCAAGGCTTAACCAAGGGCAAAAAGAACCAGAAAAAGAAAAAGGCAAAGCCCGATCCCAATCATCGCACCCGCCCCGAACTCGCGATGGAATTGATCCACTTGGCGGCGGACTGGTTCCCCGACGACGAGATCGTCATCACCGGCGACAGCGCCTATGGGGGCCAGAGCATCCTCGGCCAACTTCCGCCCACGGTCCATCTCATTAGCCATGTCCATCCCAAGGGGGCCCTCTATGAGCCAGCGCCTCCCAAGGAGGAGAAATCCAAAGGGGCGCCCCGCAAGAAAGGCCAGCGCCTCCCCGGCATGAAGGAGTGGGCCGAGGATGCGAATCAACCCTGGACCCCACACGACTTTGACCAGTTCGGGCTCCATGCCAGCTTGGCGGTCAAGACGATCCAGGCCCTCTACTACAAGGCCGGCAAGGACCGACTCCTGACGATCGTCTTGGTGCGTGACCTCCAGGGGAAACGTCCCGATCAGATGTTCTACTGCACCAAGCTCGATTGGACCGTCCCGCAGATTCTCTCGGCCTACTCGTACCGTTGGGCAATCGAATGTACTTTTGAAAATACCAAGCAACTTCTCGGCCTCGAGGATCCCGCCAATCGCCTCCCCAAGGCCATCGAGCGAACCGCGCCGATGGCGTTGTTTCTCTACAGCTTGGTGGTGGTTTGGTTCCACCAGACCGGTCATCGATTTCTTCGTTTTCCGGTCCGCCCGTGGTATCCGAAGAAGCAAGAGGCCTCGTTTGCCGACCTGCTGACGACCTTGAGGCGGGTCAGCTATGAGGAGAAAACCGAGGGAGCGCTATCCAACCGGTATGACCTAAAAGCCTGGATTGCGCAGCTCACCGAGTTTCTCAGCCGCGCGGGCTGAGCCGACATCGGCCGGAGATTTCGGCCCTCACTCGCACTTGATCAAGGGGTCGCCGGGGTCGATAACAGGCCTCGGGCCGCTCCCGATCCGTCCCTGTTTATGCGAAACTTGAACTTAGAAGGCATGGAGCCGAGATCACGGGAGCGAGCTCAGACTTCGCTGGTGATCCTGAGCTGGTCGATGAACGCGCTGGCCTGGGCGAGCGACAGGTCTTCGGGCCGCTCCACGTGGTACTCGTCGCGTAACAGGCCCTCCAGGTCGGCGCGCTGCCGCTGGGCGATCGCGACGATGGCGCGCACCTGGTTAGCGGTCGCGGGCTTGGCGGAGTGAGGCCGGGAGCCGGTGCCGTTGGTCCGGACACGACTTCCGTTCGGTTTCGTTGGTGCCTCGTTGATGGAAGCCCCCGATCCATGGACTCGCCCGTTCGTCGCTCCGGCGTGAGTGGCGACCGCCAGGGCCGCCTGGGTTTGCAACCGGGCCAGTTCGTCGTTGACCGCCTGCCGGGCCGTGACGAAGGCACCGCGAATCTGCTCGTGCAGGCCGTCGAGGTCGGTATGAATCAGCATCGAGTCGACCTCGAGCTCCAGGTTGCAACTCGCACCGACGCTCGAGTATTCAGGCAGGCCGAGCTTCTTCGAGACCCCGACGTTGAGTCGCAGGGGCATGAGGATCTCCTTCGTTGTTGGGGAGTGACTTGAGTCGGTTGAGGAGGTGCGAAAACGACCGATCGCCTATCCGGCGATGTCCTGGAGTTTCAGCGCCCGGATCGATGCCAGGGTCGAACTCACGAGTCGTTCGCGGCGGCGATGCCGGCGCAGGGCGACGACCAGCCGGCCGGCCCGTGAACGGGCATCGGTCAGCGTCTGGTACAACGATTCGGCCTCCTGGATCAAGGCCGACAGTCCGACGGGGTCCTGGTTCTCCGTCGCGGCGCTGCTGCGAGTTGGTTCGTGAATCTTTGTGGTTGCTCTGGTCGGTCCCATGGCGATCCTCGCTTCAGGTAGGATGTCCTCGCGGGCGGACGTCGGGGCGATGTTGGGGGTGGATTCGATCCGGGTGACCTCGACGCCCGGAGCCAGCCCCGCTTCGTCGCTGATGGACGTCGGGTTGACGATGGGAGGGGATGTCCTCTCGTCGCTGACGCACGTCGGGATGATCGCGGAGGAGGATTCGATCCGGATGGCGTCGTCGCTCGCCGCGATCGCCGAATCCTTCGCCAGCGGTTGCCAGCAGAAGACGAACTCGCGATCGCGACAGACCAGCGGCGATCCGGCATCAACTATCACGATCTCGGTGAATCCGAGCTGCAACGCCCGGCTCAGGAACTCCCGGTTCGTGTTGAGTCGGACCGGAGCGCCGGTGTAACCGGAGCGAGCCAGGACCAGCTCGGTCGCCGCCGCCTGATCCGCTCCCCGGGCCCGGATCGCGACCTTGCCGTTCAGTTCCAGCGTGACCGGCGAGTCCGACTCGGCGGCACCGGGCAGCCGGTCGAGCGCCTGGCCCAGGAAGCGGGCATCCTCGGGATCGAGGCACAAGCGAGTAGCGGCCACCGTGGTGTCCGGGATGATGTGGTCCAGGGCCGGGAATCGCACCCCGGTCTGGATCTCCAGGAACAGCGTCCAGGGGCCGTCTCCGAGCACGACGTGAGATTCGGTCCGGCAGATCGAAACCGGCAGATCTTGGGGAAGTGCCGGGCAGGAGAAGAGCAGCGAATCGCGAATCAGGAGATCCTCGGTCCAGGGGAAACGGAAGCCGCCGCGGATCAGGAGCTGGTGGCCATCGGTGGCGGCAACCGCGCCGGGGCCACCACGGAGCTGGATGCAGTTCAGGGCGTAACGGGTGACATCCTCCGATGCCGTGTCGGACGCCTCGGCCAGGGTCGTGAGGATCCCGGCCGGAAGCGTCGCCCAGTCAGCGGGCGGTGCGGGGAACGGTTTCAGGGTGTCGAGTGCCGGGACGGCATACTCCCGCGTCTGGGGGACGCCATGGTCCGTCCAGCGGACCACGATCCGGTCAGACGTAAGGGCCTCGAGCACCACGGACGAGTCGTCGCGGCCCTCGAATTCGGCCAGCGCCTCCAGGGGTAGCGCGACCGTCTCCTGCGAAGCGGAAGCCAGGGATAGCGTCGATTCGATGGCAAGCGTGGCGTACTGATATTGCGCCCGCAGTTGCGTCCCGTCGGCGCAAAGGACCATGGGCGGGATCGAGCCGCGGTGAGTGATTCCCAGAACGTGGCGACGAAAGACACCACGGAGGCGGCGGACCTGATGGCGAGTGATCGTGATCATGGGGACGAACTCCTCAAAAAGTGAGTGAACGAAGATCGATGCCGTCCGGCACGAGCCGGGATCGGCTGCCGGTCACGGTGTCCGGCGGAGCGCACCCGGACTCGGAGACGGCGAGGCATGGGATATCCAGATTCGAAGTCATCCCTGGCCGCGACAATCACTCCGCCACGCCGACACGGATCGCGTTGGACTCGATCGCGAAGTAGAGGTCGCAGGGCACACATTCGGCCAGCGGGAGCGAGCCGTCCCGAGTCGGACCGGGATACGAGACGGCGCGACGACACGATGGACATACGACCGCCAGGACGACGTCTTCGGGTTCGAGGTCGTCGCGATCGGGCGAGACGAGACTGAAGCCGAAATCCTGGACCAGATCGAGGGACTCGCCGGTGGCGTCGGCCACGGCGCTCTCCAGCTGACGCTGGGTCATGGAACGTTCCTTCCGGGGGAAGGCGCGTCGCGCCCGCGCAGCCCCTCGGGCCCCGCGGGTTGCAACGCGCGGGGCCTGGTTTGAGGTTGGATAGACGAGTGACGACGAATCACGGTGATGTAGACGATCGAGGCGAGAGAAGCCGAGAGCGGTCTCAGGAGCCGTGACCGAGCCAGTGGGCCTCGATCCAGGCCTGCTCCTCGTCGAGCGCCTCGCCCCGCCGCTCGAACGGACCGAGCACCGGTCCGTTCACGGGGCGAAGGTCGGCGTGCCAGCGGCCTTCGGAGTCGGGCTCGACGTGGCTGGCCCGGGTGATGGTCGGGGAACCCAGGGTCATCAGGTCGATGACCTCGGTGTAGAGGCAGCGAACTTCACCAGACGTCGTGACGACGAGCTGCATCACGACTCCTCCCGCGGCACGGCGCCGCGGACGATCCGCCGTCGCGGTCGATCCACCAGCAGGTCGTCGAGTGCCGACTGCACCCGGGTCAGATCCGATGTGACCCGCTGGCGGAGCGAGCCACTGTCCCGGAGCTGTTGCGGGCCGACCCCACGCACGATCTGCTGGGCTTCGGACACCAACGCGTCAAGCTGCGCATTGGAGCGGACGTTGAGCTGCTGGAACCGCTGAAAAAACTCGGTGAGGTTGGTGATCGCCGAGTCGCGAAACACCTTGGTCGTTCCATCGTCGTTGCTGCCGCTGAGCCGTTCGCTAAGATGGGCCACGAGTCGGCCGAACTCGCCCAGGAACACCTCCTCGGCCAGTCGCACCGCCTCCTCGAACCGCGACGAGACCCGGGCCTGCTCCTGCTCGTAGAGCTGGGGCGACAACGCCACGAGATAGCCGGGAGGCTCGACGCTCGGGAAGTCGTAGGCGACCTCGAACAGGCCCTCCAGGGTGGCGGGATAATCGTCGCTGTTGTAGAGCGATCCGAGCCGCTGCCGGGCCGCCCGCTTGAGCTCGTCGAAGTGGCGATCCAGCTCGGCGACGGCGTCGGTCAGCTCGACCCGGAGATCATCGATCTGGCGGGCGAACGGTTCGAGCTGATCCTGCTTGATCAGCCGCACACCCGGTTCGGGGAACGGCAGGCTTTGCCCCTTCCAGAACTGGTCGATCTTGCCGCGGATCGCGGTGACGGCGCGGAACGCGGGATGCTTGGTGTCGATCAGCTTCTTGGTCGCCGAGAGGAACTGGCCCTCGGCGTCGAAGCTCTCGGCGGCCTGCGCCTTCTGCTGGGGTGTGAGCGACTTCTGCACCCCGAACCAGGTGAATGAGACGCGGACGGCCGCCATCATGGTCCGGAGCCGGGTGGTGGCCGTGGTCAGGGATTGGGTCTCAGCCCGGTCGAGCAAGCTCGCGGTACTCATCATCATGGTCTCCCGTGAGGGAAGGAACGGGGAGAAATGCGAAAAGGCCGAAGAGGGAGATCGCTCTCCCCCACCGGCCCTTTTTTTAGCAATGACCGAACAACAGGCTAGAAACTCGATGATTCTTGAGAGTCCGCCAGAGGCTTACCCGCAAGCGTTTGCGGCCTTCAACCTCGAAAAAACACTGTCAGGCAAGCCTCCGATAGCATCTCGACGTTTCGCTTGTTTTTAGCCTGTTGTTCGGTCATTGTTTTTTAGTGATCAGGTGCTTGCGATCCGGATCAGTTGACCGAGGGATCGCTGCGGTTGACTTTGCGGCCCGTCTTGCCCGTGACGTCGCCGCCGCGGGTGAACAGGCCGGGGCGATCGGCGCAGAGGCAGCGGCCCGACGCCCACTGCCGCAATCGCTCGATCGACTCGCCCGCCGTGACGGCGACCGGGACGATGTTGGTCGCCGCCTCGATCAGCGGGACATCGAGCAGGGACGCCAGCCGGCAGCATGCCTTGATCTCGGCGCCGGTCCAGGAATCGTCGCGCGGCATTCGCTGAGCGGGATCGAGCTCGAAGGTTTGGATGTAAATCTCCCAGATCGCTCTCTTCTCGCTGGGACCGGGGAGGTCGACGAAGAAGATCGCATCGAGCCGTTCGGCCCTGGTGAACTCGGGGGGAAGCTTCGAGATGTCGTTCGCCGTGAAGATGAAGAACGACTCGCCCGAATGATCGGACATATATGTGATAATACTTCCGAACTGGCCGGCGGAGACGCCGCCGTCGGACTGGCCGCTGGACTGGACTCCCGAGGCCATCTTCTCGATCTCGTCGAAGAATGCGATGTTCCGCGCTGTGGCCGAGAGCTGACGCAGCGCCTGACGTGTCCGTCGTTCACTCTCGCCGACCAGGCTTCCTTTCAGGTGCCCGAGGTCGACGAGGATCGTGGGAAATCCCACCTCATTGCCCAGCCGCTTTGCGAACTCCGACTTGCCGGTGCCGGGCACGCCCAGGATCAGGATGCCCCGCGGCTCGGCTTTTCGCGAGCGACTGCGCAACGCCCGCAGGCAGAAAGACTTCATGTGCTCCAGGCCCCCTAGGCCGTGGAACGTCTCGGTCCCCCGGTGCATCTCGAGGAGGCCGGACTTCTTGAGCCCCTGCACCTTCATGTCCCAGATCACGTCGGGGACGACCCGGCCGTGCCGGACCAGGGCCAGGCTGAGCGCGTTCTCCGCCTCCATCCGGGTCATGCCGGCGGCGGCCGTGAGAGTGCGTTCCAGCTGTTCTCCCTCGGGCAACTCACCTGGCTCGGTGGCGATGCCCCGGGCGATCCGGAGCAGCTGGTCGCGGTCGGGGAGCTCGTGCTCCACGACGACGAGTTGCCGCTCCAGCTCGATCGGGATCTGCACAACCGGGGCGAGGATGACGACGAACGTCCGGTTCTGCTTGCCGGCGTTGATCTGCGAGTCGAGGGCCTGGACGACCTCGACCGAATTCAGGAACCGATGGAAATTCCTGAGCACGATGAGCACCGTGCCATCGGCCGTGGCCAGGGTCCCGAGGGCGCGAATCGCCGCCAGGGGATCGGTCGCCGGGACGGCGGTGCTGATCTCGTTCTGGCCGGCCAGGGACAGGCCGCGGTCGATGTCCCAGGTGGCGAGGTTCCAGCCCTCGCCGCGACAGAGGCGGGCGATCTCCATGATCGCGTCGTCGTGCTCGAACGACTGGACGTAGATGCCGCTGAACGCGGCGCGCACCAGTTCCTGCAACCGCTCGCTGAGCGTCATGAGGGGCTCCTGGGTTGATGGGGGAATCGGGTGATCGAGAAGTGAACGACAGGCGGGCGATCAGACCTGGTTGGAAGCGTCGGGATCAAGCAGGGGTTCGATCTGGGGCCGGGAGCTCAGGAGCAGGAACGTCAACCAGTCATCGGGATGGCCCGGCTCCTGGTCGATAAGGAATCGGACCTGACGTTCATCCCAGCCCTCCGACGTCAACCGACGCTGGGTGACCTGGAGCAAAGTCAGTGAGACGAGATCGGGCGAGACATCGAGACCGGTGATATGGCGCACAATTGCACGGACCACCGCGCGGAACGCCCGATTCAAGGGATCGGCCCGCTCGGGCTGTCGCTGGCCGGGGTAAGCGTCGATCTCAGCGCCCAGTTCGTTGCGGATGGCCGTGGCGATGAGTTCGATCAGCGCCAGGGCCGGGGACGGGACGTCGGCATCGGGCATCGTCGGACTCCCAGAGGATGGGGACGAGCCGTTCGCAAGCAAGTCGAGGGTGGAGTGACAGTAGTTGCACTTCTTTTCCTGTTCTTTCTGGCTCACAGAATTCTGAGAGGGAAATAATAGAGAAAGATCTACAACTTCTGTCACCGGGAATCGATCTTCGTCGGTTGCTTCGACTCAAAAGCGGGTCGGGTCGGCTTCATCACTGGGCCTGAGGAACGGATTGCTCGGCCTGCTGGCCCTGATAGAACTCGGCGGTCTTTCGCTCGGTCGTCGTGACGCCGAGAGCCTGCTCCAGGAACCGACTCGCGGCCAGGCAGTCGGCGCCGGTGAACCCTGTGGTCTGCACGGTCGCCACGCCGCGTGGCGACACCGTGACCTCGATGATCCGGGGCATGGTCGTTCTCTCCGGTTCGATGATGGGTCAATGAGACGTGAGCCGTATCCGCCAAGCAAAGGCGATCAATCTCAAATCCGGTTTTGAATACGACGGGCTCAACGGGCCTCGATGATCTGAAGCTTGATGCTGCCGTCGTTCAGGGACTGCTCGCTGACCGAATAGCCCTTCTTTCTCGCTTCCAGCTTGGCCTTCTCGACAGCGTAGATTTGCAAGAAGCGGTCGAGTTGCTTCGGGTCGCCCCACGATCCCTCAAAGTTGTCGTAGGCGACCTGACCGGTGACCGTGTCAATGACGACCGGGTAGACCCATTCGGACAGCTTGACGAGCAGGCCAGATGCCTCGCTGCTGAAGAGTGTGGCGGTGCCATGGACCGGTTCGGACAACTCCAGTCGCTGGCAGGCGGCGAGGACGGCGCTGTGATCCTTGACCTTCGTGGCAATGGTGACGATGTGGCTCATGAACGTATCTCCCTTCAAGAGTGGAACCGGGGGACGACGTGGAGTGTGGAGAAGCCGGATCGTCCTTCCGGTCCTTGCCGACCAGATGACGAGGGCTTGGGCACCGCCCTGATGGCTAGCTGTCCACTCTTATAATGACACGTTTAAGCTAGATATTTAGGCAACGGCGGGCGATCACGCCCGCTCGATCCCTCTTGGGATGGGAAGTGTGAGAGGTTTTGGTCTGACTCGATCGACCGCGGATCTAATCGCGCCGAACTCGCTGCTCTGGCTGGGAAGTATCGGTCGTCCCGGTCGAAGTCGGCCGTCGAGTCACAGGATCCAGGACGAAAGTGTTGCTACATCGCCGTGACAGACTTTCCTTCCTGGAAACTGGTCCACTCCACGTGGGCACCTTGACATGAGTCACTTGGCCTCTCATCTTAGGGACCAGTCCCATGTTCTTGCGGAATCTGCGGATCACCTCACTCTCGCCGTCCCCCTGCCCTCGCACTGAACCCGATCCCGGACAAGGTCGTCGTCCTGGCGTTAGAGGATTCCAGCACGTCGCACGTAAGGTGGCCGTTCCGTGGCTCAAGAAACATGACTTGGACGCCTCCTTGAGGGCATCGACTTCCCGGTCAACGATCACGATTACCTGACCTTGGACCAGATCCCCCAGTTTGACAGCGTTGGTTTCGGAGTCGTTAACCACTCGCGACGACAACGCTCCAAGCGTCAGGAACACACGGGAGTCGGTCGTAATGCTTGGAGCGATCGACGGCACGTTGGGTGGAGTATGGCATCCCCCAGCTCGTCACGTTCGTCTCTCTAGGCAACGCAATGGATACGAATGCTCTGCCACTGCTTCGTGACGGCGGGTTCAGGTTTTGCCCGTCGTGGGCGAGCTTTGGATTCTCTCTACGACCACTGCGGTGGTTTCACCTCCGAATAGGCGATTGACCACTCCTTGGCCATCCCTCCAGGAATATCGACGCAAGCAGCAATTCGAAAACGAGCAAAGCGAAGGGACGGCGGGAATTGCACTCGAGACTCCGTTGACGCAAGCCGTTTATTAGATTGCGCTTGCGTAGACAGCTGCGTTAGCCTGTCGGATGGGTGTCCGGAGGACGAGTCTCTCCGCGAGCTTGTGGAAACTGGCACCGCCTGACGCCTTCCGTCAGGGCGGCGATCATGGAATTGGCCCGAGGTAGGGCAGTCCCGGAAGAGAGGTTGGAGGCGGGAGGAATTGAACCTGCGTCGGGAGAACAACTACACGGCACTGTTAATTTGGAGAAAATGCGTCAAACAGGAAGTAAGAGATTGTCTCGCGACTAACCGAATTCGATCGCTGTCCAAAATTCCATCAAAGGCGGCGATGCACCCAAAGTCGAACGCTCTCGCGGTCGATACAATAGTTATGCGCCTTGGCTGAGCGGCTGATGCCTGCTGAGTCTATGAATGGCGGGGAGGGTGACGCTCAGACGGTTCCTTGATGGAAGCGCGGTGTTTCCGGTCCCCACGTGAACCCGCTCACTCATGGAATCCGATTGTGGGCAAACCCTTTGCGGAAGAACTTGCTTCCCTGTCGGGAACGTTTGAGTGGGCATCCCAGCTGCCCCTGGACGGAGTCATCCGTTCGGTCCGGGCGTTGAGTAATCTACCCCTGATCGCTGCTGGATCGGGCGGCTCGTACACTGCCGCCCACTTCGCCTGCGCCTTGCATGGAGCCCATACGCGGCGGATGGCCCAGGCCATGACCCCGCTCCAACTTGTTTCGGCTCCGACCGATCTCCGCGACCTCGGGATTTTCATCCCCACCGCAGGCGGCAAGAACCCGGACGTCCTCGGCACATTCCGCCATCTGGTCTCGGAGGAGCCGAGGAGCCTGATGATCTGGTGCGCGACGCAGGAGTCGCCGTTGGCTTCGCTCGCCGCCAAACACCGCTTCGTCGACCTCCACGAATTCGTCTTACCCTGCGGCAAGGATGGGTTCCTGGCCGTGAACTCGCTCCTGGCGTTCTCGGTCCTCCTCGCTCGCGCTTATACCGCATCAGTTGGTTCGTCGGCATCTTCCCTGCCTCGGTCTTTCGACAAACTCATCGGCGATAGATCCTGGAGTCGCCCCGACCAGATCGACAACCGATGCGGAGGGCTCTGGGAGCGGGAGACGCTCATCGTCCTGCACGGTCCGTCGACGCTACCCGCAGCCGTAGACATCGAATCGAAGCTCACAGAGGCCGCCCTTGGATCGGTTCAGTTGGCCGACTACCGCCATTTCGCGCACGGCAGGCATCACTGGATCGCAAAGCGAAGGACCGGCTCGGCTGTCTTGGCGATCATCTGCGACGACGATCGTTCTATCGCCGAGTCGATGCTCGCCCTCATCCCGCCAGACGTCCCGATCGTACGCCTCGATGTGCCCTACGCCGGTTGGCTGGCGGGGCTGTCCGCGATGGCTCGCGGTTTTTTCCTCGCAGCGAGCGTAGGTCGATCACGCGGCATCGACCCGGGCGACCCCGGCGTTCCGTCATTCGGCCGAGATATTTACCACTTGAACGTCTACAAGGCTCCCCAAGACGATGACCCGTTGCCGAGGGAAGAGCGACTGATTATCGAACGGAAGGCCCGCGTGAAGGTCGCCGATCTCACACGAACCGCTCGCCTGGACGATTGGCGTCAGGCATATCAGGCCGCATGTTCCGCGCTCTACGAGACGGTCTTCTGCGGCCTTGCCTTGGACTACGACGGGACGCTCTGCCATGAGTCGGAACGCTTCGACCCGCTGCCCGAGGTGATGGCCGCCGAGTTCGCCCGCCTCCTTCGCGGCCAGGTCCGAATCGGAATCGCCACCGGACGGGGGAAGTCTGTTCGGAAGTCCCTGCAGCAGGCCTTGCCCGAGAAGCTCTGGGATCGGGTCGTGATCGGCTATTACAACGGAGCCGAGATCGGTATGCTCGGCGACGATACTTGCCCCGATGACGCAGATGTCGCCGGACCCGAGTTGAAAGACGTAGTCGATAGGCTTGATCGCGACCCCCTCATCTCCCGCCTGGCAAAGGTGACGATACGTTCCAAGCAGATTACGCTCGAACCGGCCGAGGGTTTTTTCCCGGGGCCGCTCTGGGAATACGTTCATTCCGTGCTGCTCGGCTTGGCCGGCAACGAGGCTGTCGCCCTCCGATCCGGCCACTCGGTTGATATCGTGCCACCTCAATCGAGCAAGCTTGCCGTCGTCGAGAAAGTCAGGCAACTCGCCGGATCAGAGCATGTCTTGCGAATCGGCGATCGGGGTCGATGGCCGGGTAATGATTACGCCCTGCTGGATCATGCCCACGCGCTGAGTGCCGACGAGGTTTCCCCGGACCCGAGAGGCGGATGGAACATCGCTCCTGCCGGACACCGCGGCGCGCAAGCGACGTTAGGGTATATCCGCCGGCTCAAGGCGACGCGTGGGGGGTTGCGACTTGGCCCGATGCCTTTGAAAAGGAGCGGGCGATGAATCAGGACTTCATCCTGGGACGCCTCAGCAATCTCATGGCCTGGGACGATGACACGGCCCGCAAAGAGTTCGCCTGGTTGCGCTTGATGTCGCGGATGAAATACGACGACTATCAGGACTTCCTCGCCGGGATGCGATTCATCGAATCCCTTGCGGATTGGTTGCAGCAATTTCCCCCAGCCGACCGCGCCGTCGCCTACGATTTCATCCGCAAGGATCTCATCTTCATCAGCCCATCAGAAATGCGGCATCTCGTCGAGCTTTTCTACCCGGAGACCGTGCAGCCCCGGTTGCTGAATCGGGTCGCGGAGATCCACGCCATCCCCCAGTACGAGGTGTGGTCGAACGCGGAGGCGACGAAGACATACGAGAAGTTGCTGCGAAAAACCCTGTTCATCGAGCTGAGCGACGGGGGGAGGATCGACATTTTCCGAAGGGCGAATGCCGGGATGATCAACAACGAGCAGATCGTTACCGCACCCAGGATCAACAAGGCAAAGTGGGACGAACTGCTGAATGACCTCCGCAAGGTCACGAAGGACCCCGCCGACAGATTCGCCATCGTCTACCTGGTCGACGATTTCACGGCGAGCGGCACGACCCTCCTCCGGAACGAGGAAGGGAGGTGGAAGGGCAAGCTCTGGAGGTTCTGGGAAGACGTTTCTAATGACGAGGTACTGAAGTCCCACTTTGAAGAGGGCTGGTCGCTCTGCGTCCACCATTACATCTCAACGTACAAATCTGAAGAGAAGGTCCAGACGCACTGCGAGGAGCTGCGACAAAGCTTCGGGGCATCTGGTTGGTTCGGGAAAATCGATTTCAGCCAGGGCATGAGCCTTGGGCCGGAGACACGGGTTACGCCCGAAACCCACCCTGAGTTCGCGAAGCTGATTCAGGATTACTATGACGGTAGCATTGAAAATGAGCATATGAAAAAAGGCGGAGGAAACGCCAGGTTCGGTTTCGGACA
Organism: Singulisphaera sp. GP187; assembly: GCF_900129635.1. Lineage (GTDB taxonomy): Bacteria > Planctomycetota > Planctomycetia > Isosphaerales > Isosphaeraceae > Singulisphaera. The sequence continues at coordinate 3,111,862 of NZ_FSRB01000001.1, forward strand.
ATGTGGCCTGCCCCTGATCCTCGACCACAACACCCCGAATAACTCGATCGCACTCCTCTGGGCGGAGACCGAAGAGAAGGATGAGAAGCACGCGATGAGGCCATTGTTCCGTCGCCGCCAACGGCACGTCTAGCCACAGGAGAAGGCCCCGTGGAAAACCCCTTCCTTCGCCGAGCGACTGAGTTTTTGCGCGACGACGAGGCGTTCCTGGCGATCGTGAGCCCGGAGCCCGTGAGCTTCTACCTCCAAACGCCGGGCAGCAACGGGGCATTGTACGACCGGCTTGTGCAGCTTCGGGGTACGCCAGGTAGCGGCAAGACCACGCTCGCCCGCCTCTTCGAATATCCCACGCTCCAGACGTTACTCAGGAATCAGAGCTTCACCGGCCACAAGGATCTGTTTGCGGCTCTGAGTGCGTGCCGAGCCATCCGGGATGAGCAGCCTTTCGTGCTGGGTTGCCGCCTCCCGATGGAGAGCGACTATCGGGATTTCTGGGAGTTTCCTTACTCCAATGAGGTGAAGACGACCCTGATGGCCTCGCTGCTGCAAGCGAGGACTGTCCTAGGGTGGTTCCGGCATTTACGCGGCGCCTCCGGGATCACGCCCGATCAGGTCCAGCTCGTGACTAGGCCGGAGTCTCAGGCCGTCTTGGACACGATCGGGGGAGTCGCCGGGGAGAGCGTGCTCCGTCGCGCCGCAGAGGTAGAGAACCGGATTTACAAGGTGATGACGGCGCTCGTCGCCCCGCCGGAAGCTTCGCTCCTCGATGAGGTAGGCGAAGCGTACAAGCCCTTCGATCACATCGACCGAATTCGGGTGCCTATCACGCAAGGCTCGGAGACGATCTACCGCGATCTCGTCCCCCTCGCAATCTTCGACGACGCCCACGTCCTCCACCCCGAGCAATTCCGGGCCTTCGAGCATTTCCTCGTCAGACGCGAGCTGAGGATCGCGAGATGGATCATCGCGAGATTCGACGTTCTCCTGCCCGAGGAGGCACTCGCTGCGGCTATCGCGGACCGCTCCGATCCGACTGAATACGCAGGAGTGACCTCCGGCCGCGATACGGAGCCGATTCTCCTACAGAGTTCGGGGCGGCGCAGGAAGCAGCGGGAGCGATTCCGGGCCCTCGCGAAGGACATGGCAACGCGTTACCTCCGCCGCATGCCCCTCTTGAACGAGAAGGGACTGACGGTGCTCGGAAATCTGCTCCGGGAGGATGAAGTTGGTTTGACCCCCGGCAAGCTCAGGGAACTCGAAGATCGGGTGTCGGCCACTCAAAAGCGCCTTCGGATTCCCGCAGCCCAGCGAGAGAATTTCGAGAAGCAGGTCGGCGAGTTCTGGGGGGACAAGACGCCCGTGCCTCGTGACGTTGTTCTCGGAATGACGCACGTCATGATGCACCGGTTCGGGGTACGTCGCCGCCGATCGAGTCCCAGCCTTTTCGGGGACGAGGGCGAAGAGCCCGAGGCTTCGATCACGGTGGCCGCCAACTCGTCCGTCTATGAGGCTGCGGTCTTCCAACTCTTCCGGGACTTTGACCACCCTTACTACTTCGGGATCGACAACCTCTGCGATGCAAGCTCCGAGAATGCGGAGCTATTCCTGCGACTGTCGGCGGACTTGGTCGAGGCGGTCGCCACCCAACTTGCCCGCTCGAAGGCTCCTTCGCTCACGCCATCGATGCAGCACAAGCTCCTCAGAGAACGAGGTGCTTGGATCATGGACAAGTGGGACTATCCGCAGGTAAGTTCCGTGAGGCGGGTGGTCAAGAGCATCGCCGACCTATGCCTCAAGAAGTCGATGGAGCCTAACGGGGCGGTGATCGCCAACGCATTCGGCATCCATCAGTCCGAGTTCGACACTCTCGCCGCGACCGCGCCGGAGACCGCGCGGACCCTGCAATTCGCGGTCGCCTACAACGCCATCACCCTAGTGCCGAACCACTCCTGCAAGAACAAGGAATGGTGCCTACTGGAGCTTGGCGGGGTCGGCCTGCTGAAGTATGGGTTGACGCTGAAGCGGGGCGGATTCATCGAGGGCACGGCCGAACAGCTCGGTAAATTCACGAAGGAGGTTTCCTAATGAAGCGGAACCTCAGATGGGACCATTGCGTGAGCCATCGGGCATCAGCGGCCGAAGGGTTCATCGACGACTTCTTCAAGGCCCCTCATCGCCAGATCGGGCTCATCGCCGGTGCCGGCTTCGATCCCCGCTCAGCGAAGGTCGCCGAATCGCTTTCGCAGGTTGCAGCTGGACGAATTCGGGGGCTCTTTTTGCGAGAGGAGCGCCCCTCGCCTCATGGCAATCTCGTCGCGTCGGCGGAGGAAAATGACCGAAGGCTACGCGAACTCATTCCCGGCGCGCTTATCGAGAAATTCGATATCTTTGATGCGGTAGACAACGCTCCGGTCGGCAGTCGGAGGGTCATCAATCTTCTGCGGAATCGACTCTCGATCCAGGGCTTGACCGATCTCGTGATCGATTGCAGCGCCTTGTCCGCCGGGATCTGTTTCTCTATTACGAAATACTGCTACGAGTTGAGCCGACGCTCAACGATGAACATCCACCTAGTCGTCCTGGACAACCCCGCGACCGATGGGGCCATCGAATCGACGAACTGTGGCCAGCCTAGACCGACTTTTCGTTTTTGAAGGCTAATGAAGAGGCCAACATCCCGGGGCCTCCCATCTTCTCTGTTTTTACGCCGCTGACTTCATCAGCGGACGACCCGTGTAGGTCCAGCGAAACGGCTTCGCGAATACCTTGTTGAAATAGGTAAGGAAGTTCAACAGCTTTGATTGCAGATCATTCACCGACGTGAACGAACCGCGACGAATCACCTTTCGCATGATCACTCCGAAGATCACCTCGATCTGGTTCAGCCACGAGCTGTGCTTCGGAAGATATACAAATCGAATCCGATGACTTGTGTCCGACAAGAACGCTTGCCGGCTCGCCACCGACTTCAGCACCCCACGTTTACCTTTTTTGCCCAATTCCAGGGGGATTTCACACGCCACGGCAATCTGATTCACCAGGCTTTCCGTGCAATGAATGTTCAAGTTGTCCGCTATAAATACCCACGATCCCTCCGGGTCCAGAGTCAACGTCTGCTCGATGTGACGGACGAAGTCCGCCTCGGTTCGCGTCGGGCCAATCGTTTGAGTGAGCATCTTTCCGGTCGTTACTTCGAAGTTGCCGATCAGGCATAACGTCCCGTGTCGGATATACTCAAACTCGATCCGTTCGCACTTCTCTGCGATCATCCCCTTGGTGGGAGCGATCCGCTCCAGCGCCTGGAGACCGGTCATCTCATCAATGCAAACGGTGTGGGTCGCATCGTTCCGCTCCCGCTCCGACGCCATGAGGTACGTGTCACAGACCGTCTTGACTTGCTCCTCAAAACGTTGAGGATCCTTCTCCGTGGTGTTGAGCCAATACCGGCTCTTGTGGGGCTGCAAGGCGGCCTCATCCAGGTAACGGCTCACCTGGGACGATGAGATCGATACCACAATGCCGCGTTTGACGACCTCATCGGCCAGTTCCCGAGCGGTCCAGTGGGTGATCGGTCGGCCCGACTTCTCAGGCGGCTCACAAGCGATCGCCAAGATCTGGGTGACCTGCTCTGGGGTGAACTTGCTGGGGGCGCCGGGGCGTGGTTCGTCGGTGAGGACGGCTTCAATCGCATGGCGCAGTTTGGCGCGAGTCTCGCAGCATTCGATGTTGATCAGTTTCTCCCAAGCGTTGGCCCAGCGTCGTCGCCAGCGTCCGACCTGGCGGTGGACCAGACCGACCGCCTCGGCGATCTCTTGATTGCGAAGGCCGTCGAAGCCCATCAGGATGATCGAGGCGCGTTGCCGGAGTCGCGAGGGTGCCGTGGTGGCACGGGACAAAGTCCGAAGGATTTCCTGCTGGCACTCGGTAATGGTGATCTTGGCCGCCTGGCCCGGCATGACGTGTGAACTCCTGGTGGCTGGTAAGTTAGTCCATCCAGGTAATTTTGGGGTGTTCGTCAACCCCTTGGGCTATCGAATACGAAAAGTCGGTCTAGTTCGCCGCATGGTTTTCAGGGGACGTGGAGGCTCCACGAGTGCGCGAACGCGGCTAAGCTCTGGATTCCCCAGCTTGGGCAGGGCAAGCGTGCCGTCCTGGAGTTGGTTCACAAATTCGTCGAGCCGCATGCCGTCTGCCCGATCCTGCCCTTCCCGGCGACGCCGCCTCGCTTCCCGGATAGACTGATCGAAGATTACGGTGACCTATTCGAGTCATCCTGGCAGGTCGATGCTCGAGATCTCGTCTACGCGCATGAGAAGAGCCCTGTCGACCTGTATCGAACGATCTTGGTGATCGATGACGCGAGGAAGCGGGTATTCAAGGAAATGGGCGGCTCTCAGATCATCCTCTCACCTGTCGGAAGTAAGGCGCTCGCTCTCGGGATGCTAATGGCTGCCCTGGAGCGTGACTTCGCCGTGGTGCTCGTCGAGTCGCTTGCATACAGCGCCGCCCCCGCCGTCCTCAACGTTCAGAGGGCCCCGCGAGGCGATCTGGTACACATTTGGCTGCACGGCGAGGCGTACGGATTGCCCACTCATTCGGATGGAACCGAATCATGAAACCAACGATTCACCAGCCAGTCCACGAGCCGATTGAGCCTTGCGGGGTCGTTCTCGGCGCTGGCCTCCTGGCCCTCGACATCGTGATGAGCGACGTCAGCGGCGAACCACAAAAGCAATGGGCGGGCGGAACATGTGGCAATGTTCTCATTGCCTTGGCGTACCTCGGTTGGGAAGCCAAGCCTGTCGCTCGTCTCCGTACCGGGAACGCTGCCGACCGTATTCTCTTGGATCTGAAGGAGTGGGGCGTCTCTGGCGAGTTTGTTAGCGTCGCCCGTGACGGCAGCACCCCTGTGATCTTCGAGAGGATCACCCGGGGCTCCGGCGACATCCCTAGGCATTCCTTTTCATGGCGGTGCCCCGACTGCGGAATTCAATTCCCCGGCTTTAAGTCCGTTCTCTCCTCGGTTGCGGAAGAGATCGCTCAGAAGAGTGGGCCAGTCCAGGTCTTTTTCTTCGATCGTGCCACGCCGGCCAGTATCATCCTCGCGAAGTCCTGCGCCGATCGAGGCGGCCTTGTCGTTTTCGAGCCGTCCAGTGTCGGAAACGCGCTCCACTTTCGCCAGGCGTGGGAAACCGCGCACATCGTGAAGTACTCTCACGAACGGCTCCGCGAGCTGCCGGAGGTCAACGTGGCACGTAGCCCACTCCTGCAGATCGAAACTCTCGGTGAGGCGGGGCTCCGCTATCGCAAAGTCCTGAGAAACGGACGTAGCGGCGAGTGGATCAGAATGGAAGCTTTCAGAGTGGACGTCGTCCGAGACACGGCGGGCTCTGGGGATTGGTGCACCGCAGGTATTATTGATTGCTGCGGTCACTCCGGAGCCGCAGGATTTATCGAATTGAAGAAGGACGAGCTCGAGTCCTCCATTCGCTACGGGCAGGCCCTTGCCGCTTGGAATTGCGGATTCGAGGGTGCACGGGGCGGCATGTACGCCATCGATCGTGAAACGTTCCTTCAGCAGGTTTCCCACATCTTCGAAGGAGGGAGCGGCCTCGTGAGCGACAGTGTCGCTTTCCGTGGAAGGGGCAACACCTTTGTCGGGGGACTTTGCCCCGCTTGCGAAGAGGCTGACATCGGAAAGTCGGTTACGGGTACGGACGGTTCGACATCGCACTGAGGGATGACAGCCGACGAAACCTGAAGGGGGCCTGTTCTGTGGATCGTCCATTAGACATCAATGAGCTTTATTCTGGGAAGAAGGGCGATAGCCTCTTCAATGAGCCTTTCCTTCCGGAAGAGATGAGCACGGAATCCACGGAATTGATGCAATCCTGGGCAGAAAGCCTCCCCGATGAACGTCTTAGGGCGATTACTACTGCGCTGGTAGTCGAGAATCGAATTGACAAAATCCTCTCTATTTTTCTGCCGAAGTACGGCAGGTTGCTCGAGCTGTCCGTTTTCGGCTTCTCATCGAAGATCAGGCTTCTCGAAGCCTTGAATCTCGTACCGATCGCATTAACATCCACATGCCATTGTGTCAGGAACATACGCAATGAGTTCGCACACAATCTCAGCAAGAAGAAACTCGGGGATATCAGCAGGAAGCATCTCGCTACGCTGAATGGGCTGTACAAAGCCGTGTGGAAGGACATGAGCCGTCCTGCTTATACCATTGACAATGTTCCTTTCGTCGAATTCTTCAACCTCTCGCTCTACTGTATTGCCGGATTGGACAAGTACGTGGCGAACGTTGCCCTCATGAGGGAAGCTATCTCTAGGCCTGAGTTTGTCGAGCAACTCAGGAACGAATGCAGTCTGGAGAACAAGGCTTTCGTCAATGCAATCGTGGCCAAATACGATCACAATTTCGTCGAACTCACCGATACGCTGAATGCTTCTATGGATGATTAACTTAGAGTATGATCCACCTGAAGTTGCCAGATCCCAGCATGTCGGTTAATCTGACTGGGACGGGAGGCACGATGTCGGACGCCGCAATACTCGAACGCTTCAATGACCTCAGTATCTGGAAGCAGGGCGGCCAACGCGACGCACAAGCCGCTGCTCATCCTCTATGCCCTCGGCCGCTGGCAGCGCGGCCAGTCCGTTGTCGCATTCCGGCAGACGGAGCCCGACCTCACCGCTCTGATGCGCGAATTCGGAGCGCCGCGGAAGTCGGACCATCCCGAACGGCCCTTCTGGCACCTCCAGCGCGACGGCGTATGGACGGTCCACGCCCCGTCTGGGCTGGCTCTCATGACCGGCGGCGACATCCCCCGCATCGGCGAGCTTCGGGCACGCGACGTCCGGGCCGAATTCTCTCCTGACGTCCAGGCGGCTCTTTCCACCGATCCCCGTCTAGTTGCCGCCATCGCCAGGCGGATCCTCGAGCGGCACTTCCCTGAGTCTCTGCACCGGGACATCCTCCGCGCGGTCGGCCTGACGCTGGAGACGACCACGACCGTCACCCGCCGCAAGCGCGACCCGGCCTTCCGCCAGCGGGTGCTCAAGGCCTACGAGTATCGCTGCGCCGTCTGCGGCTTCGACGTGCGGCTCGGCTCGGTGTCCATCGCACTGGATGCGGCCCATATCCGATGGCATCAGGCCGGCGGTCCGGAGACCGAAGACAACGGGTTTTCCCTCTGTGTCCTGCACCACAAGACGTTCGACCTCGGGGCCTTCACCGTCCGCGAGGGCATCCTGCTCGTCTCCGACCAGGCGAACGGCACGACCGGCTTTCAGGAAGCCCTGATGGCACATCACGGGAGGCCGGTCCGGGATCCGCAGCGTCCCGACTGGAAACCGGAGCCGCATCACCTCGAATGGCATGGTCGGGAGGTGTTCAAGGGGGAGGCGCGACATTGTGACTAATCGTCGATGTGCCAGGAGGGCAATTCACCGGGATGGATGAGAACGCCGTGGCGTCATGCACGGTCGAGTCTTGGTGCGATTTGCCGAGCACGAAGGGAGTACCTTCGGATTTCACATGCCGTCCGGTCAATTCGATGCGGATCGGATCGGATCGAATCGAATCTGGGAAGAGAGTTCCTTCGTCGAGCCGGTCGTGGCACGGATCACATCAACGTTCCAAGCCTCGAAAACGACGTTACCGGCCTTCGGCGGATCGAAACGAGACCCGCTGGTCGCGATCCGGCAGTATGGGTTGGAGCGGCGTTGGCCTATCCGCTCGGCGAACAACCCGATCGTGGCCCGCCCGACGTCGCCATGCACGGATCTCGTCCTGTTTTCGCCGGAGTCGCGTGCGGTTCGGAGCCGCACATCAGCCCGGGTCAGGTGGTCGCCGCCTTCTCGAGCCAGGCCTTCAATGCTTCGCTGAGATCTTTCATCTGGGCAGACGCCACGCCCAGGAATCCGCCCGACCAGCTCTCGAAGGCTCGCTCACCCGTTGGCTTGAGCAACCGCTCGGGCCAGTGGTCGAAGGCCCAGATGCGTGCTCCCAGCTCATACTGCTCAGCCAGCTCGTCGAGGTCGGACTTGGGAAGCCGGTAGACCTCTTCGCCGCCCCCCGCGAGCAAGAGGTGGTCGAACTTCGAGTGCTTGATCTTCGCGGCGAACTGCATCAGGAGATGGAGCGAGTCGATCAAGCGAGCATCGCCCTTGCAAGCCCGCACGTCGAAGACGATGTTGCCGGTGGGCGTGTAGCCGACCCGGAGATCGCCACCGACGATTTCGTGCGACGGACACGAGGCGAGCTTGTTGTTGAGATCGATATTTCGAGGATCGAGCCGGACCCGGCCCGTGCCCTCGATCCCCGCTGCGAGCAGGAGCACGGAGGAGAGCACCGTGCCGACCAGCGGCGGAATCAGCTTCTTATTCATCTTCAACCTTTGAATAAAGCGACGATGACCAGGACAAGCGGCGAGGCGATCAACAGCCCTACAACGATGGGTTGGGCCGTCTCCGGAAGTGCTTGATACCAGCCGAACTTCAGGATGACCCGATCGAACCAGTCGGAGAAGCGGGCCAACGATTCGGCTCGCCTGATCCTCGAAGCCTCGGCAAGGGCCTCGGCCTTCCGTCGCCTCCGGGCGTTCTCGACTTCGAGGTCGGCCGATCGCGCCTTCGCCTCCTGAAGCCTCGATTCGGCCTCCTCCTGGTGGCGAATCTGTTCCTCTTCGACTTCCTCGGCCGACCGTTCACGCCGGCTCGCCTCGACGAGACAGCCTACGGGGCCGAGGAGCAACCCGAGTAGCATCCCCTCCAGGGGGGACCTCCGTTTGATCGAAGCGATCCAGAGTCCGTAGCCGGCGAACGAGGCCCAAGCAGCGAGCAGTACGATCGGCATCGATCGTCTCCAAATTGAGTGCGGAGTGGGGTCGTGGCGAAAGGCAACCTCGCCTTTGCAACGGCCGGGAACGGGTCATGCTGATTCCGAAACGGTGGCAAGCGTGACCATAGCTTACATTAGGTCGTGGAATCCTTCCTGTCCTGAAGCGCGAACGTTCGACCGCACTCTCAGGTTCGATCTCGCTACTTCTGCCGCTTGATCTCGACCACCTTCGCCACCAGGTAGCCGATCTCGTCCCCGTCGAGTTCGGCGACCGAGGCGACCCCGTGGATGTTTCGCAGGAGGTCTTCCGATGCGCCCAGAAAGGTTTTGAAAGAAGCTTCGCCTTCGCACCGACCGAGCAAGTGACTGTCCGGCGTGATGACCATCTCGACCAAACGGGGCACAGTCCAATCTTCACAGAGCAGGCAGCCGAGGATGGCCTCGAAGTGAGGGCTGACCGGGACCGGCCGGAGCTTGCGGGAACAGGCTTTGCGGATTTCTTCCGGCTCACGGATGGCTGGTTCGTTCATGATGTTCTCATGCCAGTGTTCTTAAAAACCCCGCCATCGGATCCTGAAAGCAGAATCGATCGACTCCTCGTAATCCGCCCCAGCATCCTTCGAAGGAGGTGCTCGTTCCGTAACAGCGTCCTCAGCCAACGATCATCGATGACGGCTCCTTGATGAGCAGGATGACGACTCAATCGTCTCGCTCGCGACTTCCGCCGTTCCCTGGACCGGAGGTAAACCATCGAGTCGTGGCCTAAACTCGCGACCGTGTGGTTTGTCGATACTTTTCGTAGGGATTCCGTTCGGACTCCACGCATTGCGTAACGGGGCTTACGAGTCTCATACCCCGGGGAGCTTCACTCCTGCCTGCTTGAGCTTCGCCAACTGCCAGTCTCTGTAGGTCATGACGCCATCTTGGGTTCGCCAGACAAGTGGACCACGCTGGTTGGTTCCGACGACGACGGCTGCGGCCGCACTGGGGCTGTTGAACTCGGTGTCCTCGGTGAACACGAAGAGTGACGGGTTAACATCGTCAGCAAGTTTTCCATCCTCAATGAGTTGATCACGGAGTAACTTGTAGCTGGTCCAGGAGGGTGTACCCTTCTTCCGGGCCGTCGAGCCCTTCAACACGATGAACTGGCTGTCGATCTCCTTGGCGCGAGCGATTGTACCGACCGGGTTCATCACGATGACCGGGGACGAAGCGCCGTGGGGAGCGGTGGACGCCTCAATTCCTGTCTCTGGCCGCGACTGGATAAAGTTGAATCCTAACACGGGCAGAACGAGCCGGAGCTGTCCGAGAAAGTATTCCATGTCCGCGACGTCTGGTTCAGGCAGGGACGGGAGCGGCGGGGCGGTGCCGTTGGCGAGCACTGCGCGATTGGCTTGGGCAGCAATCTGGAGAAGGCGGCTTTCCAGACACCTCACGTGCGCCTTGGTTAAGTTTTCGTCTTTGCTGGTGATGACGACGGTGCGGGTCCAAAAGTCGTAGCCGTTCACAGGGTGGGAGAGGTGAAATCAATCAAACGGCATTGGTTTCTGGCTGGCAGGTCGGCAGGAGCGAGGGGATCGGTTGTCCTCGATGCTCGGCCTCGAAGAACAAGGTCAGGCAATCCAGCACGTTGCGTCCTTGCTGAAGGCAAGTCGCGACCACGCTCCGGGTCCGCTCCACGAAACGGCTGCCTTGCTCGCTATCCGTCCCTCCACTGATCCGGCGCCAGATCACCGCAAATCGCAGCGCGCTCCGCCGCGTTGTTCGTCGGTTCGATCCCCGGCACCCGCGCAAACGTCCACAGCCCCTCTTCCACATTGAGGATCTCAACGCACGTCGCCGAGGTCTTGGCGCCCCCGCACTTCGACCCGTCTTATAAGGCTTGATAAACCTCACGACACAGCCGAACCATCTCGGCGCCGAACGTTTCCCAATCCAGAGTCCCGTCACGCACCCGATGCCAGTGGTGGGACAGCTGATGCGACTGCTTCAACAACCTTTCACCGATCGGTTTCCCATCGCCCTCACGATCGATCATCGCCTGAAAATCGCGGCGCAGATGAGCCCAACAAATCTGCCGCCACCGGGCCGCGATCCACGCGTAGGCACTGAACCGATCGCGGCCGACCACCTGATCCGGATCGCCCCCCCGACAACGCTTCGGCCACCTCGCGCGAGCGGTGTCAGGCGATCGTGAAGACAGTGGCGAGTCGCGTCACGGTCACCCACAGCCAGACCTTGATCCGGTCTTTCCGCCACGAGGTCTCGTCGATGTTCGCCGCCTCAGCGGAGGGGACCGAGACCGCCAGTTCGTGATACGGGGTTTCCAGGATTGCGGCACTGCGACGCTCCAGCTTGGAGATCATCCCGATGGAGATCGACAGCCCGAAGAGGTCGGCGGAGAGTTGCTGGATCTGCCGCTTGCTCAGCCGGTAGGCTCCCGAAAACACGGCAAGTACCGCCTGCAAATACGGCCCGAAACTACCGCGGGGGACACCCGGTGGTAAAGTCCCGCAGATCGTCTCCCCGCAGTCGGGGCAGGCCAGGCGATGGAGCCGATACTCATCGACAATCGGTACGACCCTGGGCAGTTCGGCGACCTGATGGAACAGCGGCGTGGGATCCTCGCCGAGGAGGCCATGACCACATCATCGGTAGGTGGTCGGCTTACAGATGAAGGTCTCGCGAACGTTCTCGGGGGGGCCAAAGCGCGGTAGGCCTTGCGATGTTTGGGCTGACCGCCGCGTTTCTTGCCGGTGGGAGGAGCCGGTGGCTTTCGCTTGGCTCCGATGAAGTCGAACGAGGGGGGCTTGTGCGAGTTGGTGGAGTTGAGCTTGAGTCTGGCCTCGAGGTCGGTGGCTCGAATTTCGAGGTCGTGAATCCGCTGCTACATCCCGAGAAACAAGGCTGCGAGGGCCGCCTGAGCTTCGGGCGGCACCTGGGACCAGAGTTCATCGGGGATGGGCAGCGAACTCGTCATGATCAAGGTATAGTGCCGTCATCGGCAACTTTCAATCCCAGACTGTGAACGGCTACTTTCTTCACCAGGCAGATGCATGGGAAACCTCATCAGCCGAACACGCTCTTCAGCTTATCGTTCTGAAGGCTGGGGACAAGGTGCCGATACCGCCGCCGCTGTTCTTCCGTCGAATGACCAGCCCATTCATCGATAAACCGTTGATCGATGCCCTCCGCCGCACAGGCGCTGATGAAGCTGTGACGGCAGACGTGGAGCCCCCGGATAACTCCCCACTCCGAAACCTTCAGGGTCTGCTTGAAATGCCAGTGACATTCATCCTCGGTTAGGGGGAGGAGCCCTGGCTTTTCGCGTTCGGAAACCGTCGCCTGCCTCGCGGCCTTTGACCCCAGCCTGCCTTTCGACTGATGCCCGGTTGTCAGGCTTCGCTTCTTGCTGTGCTCGACATGCTCGGCATGGGCGAACAGCAGCGACCCGCCGGGGTGAACTTCCAGCCATTGCTTGAGGATTTCCGCCAGCTCGGTGGAAAGTGGGATTCGCCGCGTGGTCCGGCGGTCATGGGCACGCTTCTTTTCTCTCACGATGACGACCCCGGCGGCGAAGTCCACGTCACCGATCTTCATCCTGAGCATTTCGCCTTTCCTGGCCCCGGTGTGACAGGCGGTCGCCGCCATCGGATGAATCCAGGGATGGGCCGCGTGGTCGCGGATGTATGCGAGCAGGCTGGCGATTTCCACCCGCGTAAGATAGAGCGATTCGTAGAGCTCGCCCGCCTTCTCCTCGGTGAGGCCGGGAAGTTGACGCTCGATCTCTGTCCTGGTCATGAACGGCGGCTTTTCATCGCTCTTGGGATACCGCAGGCCATCGTAGGGATACCTTCCCGCGACGATCTTCATCCGCACGCCCCAGTTCCAGGCGGTGCGGAGGGTGACGATTTCCTTCTTGATCGTGACCGGGTTGAGCAGCCCCCTCCTGCCCTTCGCCTTCGCCCGCTTGTCCACGTAACCTTGCAGATCGCCCAGTGACAATTCCCGGATCGGGAAGCCGTCCCCGAGGAGCCTCACGAGGTGCTTGAAATGGCGGTTGATGCCCCGGAGCGTGTGGTGCTCCAGCGACCCGTTGCCGTGGGTTTCGAGATAGCGGTCGCGGAGGGAGGCCAGCGTGGGGGCGTTTCGTGCTACCACGGGCTCGCCGTTGGTAACGGGGATGGTGCCGTCGTGGCGGACGAACTCGACGATGTCCACACCCGGGGGGAGGGTGAGCAAGCCCTGATCGAGTCGCATCAAGAGATAATCAACCTGATCAGCCTTGGCCTTCGCCTCGGCCTCGCCGACTCGGCCCAGCTTGAAGGCGTGCTGCTTCCCGTGGCGGCGGAAGAGCACGCGGTAGCTGCCGTTTCGTTCCTGGATCGCGGCCATTGGCCCTCCTTCAAGGGGGCAATGCCACTCCAACCCGACGCCCGGTCCGTTACCAAATCGTTACCAAACCTATGGTAACGCCGCCTGGCAATCGTCGCAAGTCAATACCGGCGGCCGGACTTGAACCGGCACGGGGGTTACCCCCCTGAGGATTTTAAGTCCTCTGCGTCTGCCATTCCGCCACGCCGGCTCGTTGGTGGTGGATCGAGCGATCGTCTTGACGACGAATCTCTCCCCTTCCACGCGTTCCTTGTCAACTTACCACAACGAAGGAGTCCCGTCTCTCAGGAATTGTGCCGTTGTGCCAGGGAACTCGGCGAGCAAGCGCCATCCCTCGAATCAATGAATTTAGCGGGTCGCCGCGAAAAAGCAAAGAGCCTACCAAACGGTAGGCTCGATGCGCCCGCCCTCGGCGGGGCGGACTCTTGGGAAGGGACCGGCGCTGGCTTTACACCGCGACTCGCTCGCCACGCGAGTCGAATCCCATCAGGAATCGACCGGTCGCCGAGATCATCGAGACCGAGAATCCAGCCCCCGCGTACGCCTCGGCGCTGAAGACGGCCTGATTGAAATCGTTGAAGGAACGATGCATGTGAAACGTTCCGTCGCTGATGCGAAGCAAGATTGTCGGACTCACTGACCTCAACCCCTGGGACATTGGAGTCGACTCCCCATGATGCAGCGCTCGCCGCACCGAGACACCTTCATGCGAACTCAAGGCTCGATTCGTGATCTCGCACCATCGTGAGCCGTCAATGACCGAAGTCACTCCGGCCCATCGCAACCCACACTCCTCATTCACTACGTATTCATCGAGTTTTTAGGCCAACCTCACCGCGATTTTTCTCCAACTCGGAAAAACTGAGCCAGTTCTTCGAGGGTTTCGGAACATTGACCATCAACACCGAACGCAAGTGCGCACGGCCGCCGCCCTGAGTCCAATCGCTCGGCTCAGGCGGCCGTTCTCCGACGCACCTGTCAGGCTCAACCCGCCTGGCTCGGCTAGGGCTAGTCCCCCGAGGCGCGTGAGGTCTCTCGACGGCGGTCGGCAACACCGTGGCGGCGGCCCGTCGTGGGGTCGACGGCGATCGTGTGCGCATCGCCTTGGATTCCTCCAAGGCGCAAACGATAGCCCAACTTCTCCAAGGCCGCGCGCGTCGCCACCGGCCAGGTGTTCCCTTCCAGGGCCACCAGATCGGGGAACCAGGCGTGATGAGTTCGGACCGCATCGACCGACTCTCTCGGCTCGAGTTGAAACTCGAGGTTGTTGAGCACGACCCACAACACGGTGTTGGGAATGGTACGGCCGCCAGGCGAACCCGTGACGAGCCGAACTTGACCCTCTTTCAAGATGATCGTCGGCGTCTGCGAGCTCAGCATGCGCTTTCGGGGTTCGATCAGATTCGCCGGCGTGCCGATCCGGCCCCGGGAGTCGGTCCGGCCGGGCACGAGGTTGAAATCCCCCATCTCGTTGTTGAGCAGGAAGCCGGCCCCCGCGACCACCGCCTTCGAGCCGTACCCTTCTTCCAAGGTATAAGTCAGTGAGGCGGCGTTGCCGTCGCCGTCGATCGTCGAGAGGTGGGTGGTGTCACTCCCCTCCGCCGAGAGCACCGGGAACGGGGCGAGCTCGGCGCTCGGCGTGGCGCGGTCGGTGATCGAGCGGGCGAGCTCGTCGGCGTAGGCCTTCGAGATCAGCTTGGCGACTGGCACGTTCACGAAGTCGGGGTCGGCGATCTCGGTCGCCCGGGTGAAGAAGCCGCGGCGCATCGCCTCGGTCACGCGTTGCAAGGTCTGAGGCGCTTGCGGGCCGTCGGCCTTGAGGTCAAAGCGCTCGAGGATGTTGAGCATCTCGGCCAGGAGAATTCCACCGGAGGCGGGGGGGCCCATGCCGTAGACGTCGAAGCCGCGGAACGTCGAGTGGATCGGCGCACGTTCCCGGGCCCGATACGCCTTCAAGTCGTCGAGCGTCACCAGGCCGCCATGCTCGGTCATGTAGCTCGCCAGGATTTGCGCGGTGCGGCCCTTGTAGAACTCGTCCGGGCCCTCGTTGGCGATCCGGTCGAGCGTGTCGGCCAGGTCGCGCTGAGTGAGCCGCTCGCCGGCCTGCCAGGGGGTGCGGTCCGGCTTGGCGAACGCTTCGATCGACTCCGGGAAACCGGCGAGCCGGTCCGAGCCCGGCCCCAGGTCGTCCTTGCCGCCGGGCTCAAGGCGGCCTTTCGAGAAGAGTTGCTGGTTGAGCGACTTGGCGAGGGTTTCGGAGACGGGGAACCCCTCGCGAGCGAGCCGGGCGGCGGGACGGACCAGGTCGGGCCAGGGCAACTTGCCGATCCGGGCATGGATCAGGCCGAGCCCACGCACCGTCCCCGGGACGCCGGCCGCTTTCGCCCCGGCGCGATGGTGGGGGACCGGGAGGCCGTTGGGGCCGAGGTACATTTTTGAGTCCGCGGCTTGCGGCGCCATCTCGCGGAAGTCGAACGTGAGCACTTCGCGACTCTCGGCGCGATAGGCGACCAGGAAGCCACCGCCCCCGAGGTTGCCCGCCGACGGATGCGTCACCGCCAGCGCGAACGCGGTCGCCACGGCCGCGTCGAACGCGTTGCCGCCGTTTCGCATCACGTCGCGGCCGACGTCCGACGCATGTCCCTCCTGAGAGACGACGACGTGTTTGGAGAAGATCTGACCGCGCGCATCGCTAATCAACGCAAGTAGCGCAATCAAGGCCAACACCAGCCCGCCACTCACCCGGCCCATCCCTCGCATCACGCCCCTCCACCCGGTGTCCATGTCCATCGCTCCTATCAACGTCATCCTCTGGCGGGAACCATCTTAGCACGACGCGCTGAGCCGCGTCTCGAAGGCGGACGGGCTCCCCAGGCGCGAGCGTGGCGGCCGTCGATCGATCGACCGCGTGGAAAAAGCGAGGTTGACCGAATCGGCACGACCGTCTAGAGTCCCGGCCGATATGTTCCGGAACTTGAATGAATCTTTTCCGGCACGGCCCCAACGGCTGAAGGAGATGCTTCGCAATGGTCGCATGGACGCGCGGTCGAGTGAGCCAAGCGATGTTGTTCACCCTGGCCTCTGTCGGGGCCTTTGATCATTCCGAGGCAATAGCCGATGGTTTCCTCGGTCGAGGGAAACCGGCGAAAAAAGCCGAGGCGGCTCCGAGCAAGGACCAGGCCCCGCCCGCCGCCTACAAGCAAGACGACGTCCCTAAGCTCGAGATGACGCGGATCCCGGTCAACCCGGAAGATGCGATCGCCACGGTCAACGGCCAGAAGATCAGCCGGCAGCAACTGGCCGACGAATGCGTTGCGCGACAAGGGGAGGAGATCCTCGACACCCTGATCGCCCGCAGCCTGATCGACCAGGCGCTCCGAGCCAAGAAGCTGGAAGTGACGGCCGTCGAGATCGACAACGAAATCGAGAACGTCGCCCAGAACGTCGCCCACGTCGGCCGCGAAGCCTGGCTGAGGACGCTCGCCAAGGAGCGGAACATCAGCCCGACCCAGTACGCCCGCGATATCATTTATCCGGCCCTGGCGCTCCGTAAGCTGGCCAACAACCGGGTGCAGATTACCGCCGAAGACATGCGTGATTCGTTCGAGGCCCAGTACGGCGAGAAGATTCGCTGCCGCCTGATCATGGTCGACAAGCTCCCCGCGGCCCAGGGAATCTGGGAAGAGCTCCGCAAGAACCCGGGCGGGTTCGAGAAGCTCGCCCAGGAGCGTTCGATGGACGCAGGCAGTCGGTCGCTCGGTGGCCTGCTCGCCGAGCCGATCTCCCGGCACGCCCATCCCCGAAACGTCTCCGACGCGGCGTTCCGCCAACTGGTCGACGGCGATACCCTGGACAAGGACCCCTCGCACAAGCCCAAGGACGGTGATTTCACCGGGCCGATTCAGGTGGCCGAATCGACCTGGATCATCCTCAAGCGCGAGGGGATCATCGAAGGCAACAAGAACGCCAACCCCAAGGATGAACGGATCCGCAAGAACGTTTATGACATGATCTACGAGGTCAAGCTCAAGGAGGCGATGACCACGACCTTCGGCGACCTGATGGATTCCGCCTCGATCGACAACAAGCTGACCGGACACGTCAAGCTCGCCAACGAGAAGCTGCCCGACAATCAGCTCGACGCCAACGTCCAATTGATGAGCGACCCGAGCGGCGCCCAGGATCAGGCGGGGGCCCAGCCGAAGGCCGCTCAGGCCAACGCGCCCAAGCTGCCGACTCCCGCCGCCGCCTCGGCCGACGTCGTCAATCAGGTGGAATCGCTCAAGCGAGCTCCCGTCAAGCGTTGATTGGATCGCTCCCTCAATCCAACGCGCCCTTGCCCGACTCCTTCATCGCGAGGGAAAAGAAACGGACAGGGGCGCGGCTTTTTGTTCTACGACCCGATCCAGGGCTAGGAAGCCTCTCGCGACTCGTTCCCACGGTCCCCCGTGGGAATGAAGTCTTGGACGCTCTGCGTCCTCGGCTTTGCCGTTCTGGCCGCTCTGCGGCGCCACCCGCCGGGGAAGACGACGCGGAGCGTCGAAGACGGCATTCCCACGCAGAGCGCTATACCTTACCCACAAGTTGAATCCGTCTAAAGGCTTAGCCAGAAGTTACATCGGGCAGAATTCGCTGATTTTTCCGAATTAAACGATTAACGATTTGACCGATCTACAGCTGAATTCCTCGGCGTTTTTTGCCGTTCGCTACTGGCGACTCCTCCCGGGCGACTCCGAAAGTCTTCGGTTTTAGAGACGCAATGCCTTGTCGGTTAGAAGATTGCGACTTGTGGGTAAGGCATAGCGCAGAGCGTGGGAACGAGATCCCGGTATCCTTGCTACGGTCTCATCAAGATACGTCACTTCCTTCCGGCCCTGATCGTCGACAGCGGGCTCATCCGTTGAAGGTTCCGAAGTGCGAGGCATGAGACCATGTCGAAGAATGCGAAGGGAGCGGGACGCCTGGTCCGCTCGCTCATGGCTCTCGGACTCGCCGCGGTCCACGGTTGCGGGACCGTCAAAACGACCAACACGCCCCGAACCGGCACCGAGCAGCTTCTGCTCACCAATGCCTGGGACTCCGCGCTTCAGAAAATCGACTTCCGGCCGCTGACCGGTGTCCCTGTCTTCCTCGACACCACCAATATCACGGCCGTCGACCAAGGCTGGGTCGTCTCCAGCCTCCGCCAGTCGATGCTCACCCAGGGCGTCCTGTTGCGAACCAAGGCCGAACAGGCGCAATGGATCGTCGAGGCGCGGGTCGGTGTGTACGGCACCGACGAGCATAACCTCTTAATTGGCATCCCTCAGACCGCCGTCCCCCCCACCCTCCCCGGGATCCCGGCGGGGACGATCCCCGAGATGCCGTTCATCAAGAAGAGCAACCAGCAAGGGATGGCCAAGCTCGCCCTGTTCGCTTATGACCGCGCCAGCGGCCAGTTCGTCTGGAGCTCGGGAACGATCCTGGCCACCTCAAGCGCCAAGGACACGTACGTCGGCGGAGTCGGCCCGATTCAAGGGGGGACGATCCGCGGCGGGACCGAGTTCATCGGGATCAAGCTCCCGCTCACTTCTGAAGCCGGCGGGGACGAAGCAGGCCGAGCCGGTCGGCAAAACAGTCCGTCCGATCCCGCCGCCCTCAGGCAGTCCGCCTCCGACCTCGACTCGTTCATGCCTTGATCGTCCCGCCCTCATAACTTCACGCCCGAGGATCCCAGATTCTCGCGGAGAGCCACCGCTTACGCGTGCCGTGGAAGCGGTTTCGAGGTAGGATTGAGGGTAATGGACCTGGGGAAAGGGGGCTCTCCTCTCCCCTTGCCCGCCTTCTTTCGCTGCCTCCGGAGCTTGACTCGCAATGTCCGCACTGGCCTCCATCGACCCGCGCGACTGGATCCGCGACGTCCCTGACTTCCCCAAGCCCGGCATCCTGTTCAAGGACATCACCCCGTTACTGAGCGCGCCCAAGGTCTTCCGCGCGGTCATCGACCAGCTCGCGGAGCAGTTCGCGGGACGCAAGATCGACGCCGTGGCCGCGGCCGAAGCGCGTGGCTTCATCTTCGGAGCGCCGCTGGCGCTCGCGTTGGGCGTCGCGTTCGTGCCGATCCGCAAGCCGGGCAAGCTCCCGTATCAGACCGTCTCCCTCGAGTACGCCCTCGAGTACGGCACCGATCGGCTCGAGATGCACGACGACGCCGTCGGCCCGGGCCAGCGAGTCCTGCTGCTGGACGACGTCCTCGCCACCGGCGGCACCATGCGGGCCTGCCACGACCTGGTCCAGCAAACCGGCGCAGAGGTGGTCGCTTGCGCCTTCGTCGTCGAGCTCAGCTTCCTGAAGGGCCGGGAAATGCTCGAGCCGTGCGAAGTCTCCAGCTTGATCATCTATTGATTTCGCTCGCCCTTGTAAGGCGAGCGAATACCGAATCGATTTATACCCTCGTTCCCGCATTCCCTCGTTCCCACGCTCCGCGTGGGAATGCCGTCTTCGACGCTCCGCGTCGTCGGCTCATTCCGAGGCACACGTGATAGGTCGAAGTCGCTACAAGTTCGGTGAACCGTCCTCCCCGCACTTCCTGACCTGTACGGTGGCAGGCCGGTTGCACCGATGAGAGCGTGCGCATCGCGTCGGGAATCCGCTGTACGGCGAGCGAATCCCAACGATCATCAATAGACGGCACCGATCGAGAAGTTGAAGTAGTTGACCTTATCGCCGGGGGCCTTGGCGACGGGGAAGGCGAGGTCGATCGAGATCGGGAGCGGGCCGAACTGGGGGAGGGTCAGGCGGAGGCCGGTGCCGACCGAGGCACGGACGTTGGTGAAGCTGTACCCATTCTCCACGGTACCGAAGTCGGTGAAGACGACCTGGCGAAGCGCATCGCTCGCGATCAGCGGGAACATATACTCAACCGAGCCGATCGCCATCATCGTACCGCCGATGTTCGAGCCGAGGACGTGCGGGCCGACACCGCGGTACTGGAAGCCGCGAAGGCTGCCCAGGTAACCGGCGAAGAACCGCTCGTAGACCGGCGTGTCTCGGCCGGTGACGCCGAAGTGGCCGCGGAACGAGAGGATCCGCGGGCCGGAACCATCGGGGCGTGAGCCGGTCGTGAAGTAAGTTCGACCCTCGATCTCGGCTTTCGGATACGTGAACGAACCCCATCCTTGCTCGAACGAGAGTTCGAGGTACTGCCCTTTATTCGGCAGGAACGGCGAGTTCCGGTTATCGTACCGCAAGGTCGGGCGCAGGGTGGCGAGCGTCGTATGACCGGTCGCCGCCAGGTACTCGGCCGGGGCCGGGGTCCGATAGCCGTTGAAGTTGACGTCCTCGATCCGGAACGCCACGTCGGCATACGTTGAGGTGCCGAACTGCCGGCCGAGCGAGAACCGGCCGCCACCGCGGCTCTCCGTCCAGTCGGGATAAACGCGCTGGAACAGGTAGCCCGAGGCACCGCCGCCGATCGGCAGGTCGAAGAGGTACGGGTCACGCAAGCTGACCGTGAACCGGTTGATCAGGGTGCCCGCCATCAGCGAGACCTGAAAATCCTGCCCAGCGCCCCGAAACGCCTTGCCGCTGGTGATGTCATCCAGGTTGCGCGGGACGTTAAAAATGTCGAAGTTCTTCTCGGTGATCGTCAGGCTACCGTTGAGCCCCTGGAATCCGCTGGCCCCGATGCCGGCCATGAACCGGCCGGTAGGGGCTTCGCTGACCGAGGTCACGACGTCGGCAAACGATCGGTTTGGGAACGGGTCCTGACGGTCGGGCCCGACGTCGGTCATGTTCATGCCGGGAATGCTCGGCTCCATCCCGGGCGGCTCACCCGCTCCGATCGGAGGAGTCGGGGACACCGTGCTCGGCACACCGCTCGCAGGGCCCGCGCCGGGCGGCACGATTATGGGGGCCGGCGCAAGCGGGTTCGACGGAACGTCGATCGGCGGGACGTCGGGCGGCGGAGCGAACGTCCCCCCGCTCCGAACGGCTCGAGACCACCCGGGCCGGTGTCGGCCGGCGGGTCCGCCAGCACCGGCGGAGGAAGCGCAGGGGGCTCGGGACCGGGGTCCTGCATCCGGGTCGTCGCGCCGTCGGTCAGGTCGGGGATCATTCCATCCCCGTACGGCCGCTCGGCGGGCCGGTGATTGATGATCTTCATGTCGATCGGCTTGCCGCCCATCTCGGGCGACATGACGAAGTATCCCGTGTTCCCCAACCGCTGCTTGAACGTGTCCATCCGGTTGAGGTTGAGCACTTCGCCGGGCAGGAACCCGGCCATCAGTGCCTCGCGGCGGATGACCTTGTCCTTGGTCCGATCATTGCCTCGGATGATCAGGTCACCCAGGAGATAGGGTTCCCCTTCCTCGATCTCGTAGACGAGGTCGACGACGCCCGGCACCTCGGTGTACTTGGGCTCGGGCCGGATCATCGTCTGGATGCAGCCAATCTCATAGTATTTCGTCATCAAGTTCTTGCGGTCAGTCTCTTTGAGCGTGTCGAGGATGGGCTGGCCCGAGTGGAGCAGCAACCCTTCCTTGAGCTTGGCCGTCGAGAGCTTCTTGTTCCCCTTGAACTCGACGTTGCGGACCTTGTACCGGGTCCCTTCCGAGATGACGTAGGTGATCCGCAAGTCACCGAGGCTGGAGCCAGGCCGGGTCACGGGTGTGACCTTCACCTCCACAAACCCCTGCCCTTGATAGTATTCCGTGAGCTTGCGGACGTCCTCCTCGAGGTTATCGCGGTGGTACTTGCCACCGATCAGGCCGAGGATCGCGACCTTGCTGGTGATCTTGGTCCGTAGCGTCGCGTCGGTGGAGAAGACGTTGCCGACGAAGTCGATCCCGCCGACCGTGTGCTTCTCGCCCTCGAAGATCTGCATCACGACCCGAGTCTGGCCGCGTTCTCCCCCTTCGAGCAGCGTGACCTCGGCCGAGTCGTACCCCTTTTCGGCATAGAGCCGGCGGATCTGGTCGACCGCGAGCTGGGTGCGGGCCGCGTCGGCTCGGTTCCCCTTCTTGAGCCCCGTGTTCTCCTCAACGTCTTTGAGCTTGAGGTGCTTGAGCCCTCGGAACTCGACGTGGGAGAGGACGGGGAGCTCCCTGACGACGAAGGTGAGGATGAATCCCTTGCCGTCGGTGGACTTGTCGAAGTAGGGGGAGACGTCGGAGAACCACTTGGTCCCGAGCAACGTCTGGATGTCGGCGTCGATCCGATCCTGATCGAGCTGACTCCCTTCCCGACTGAGGATTTTGGCGCGGACCTGGTCGGAGGTGATCGAGACGTTCCCCTCGACACGGACCTCGACAATGGGCCCTTCGGGGAGCGCGTTTTCCTTGGCGGCCCAAGCGAGTTGGGCCGGAGCAAAGGCTTGCGCAACGAAGGCCAGTGCGAGGACAATCCGAAGGAACGCCCCGAGTCTGGCTGCTCGAGCCGCCGGGGCCTTCCTTGGCACCGGCGGAACCATCATGACGCCGCGTGTCATGTGAGAATTGTCCCCGAACCGATAAGAGAGAAGTCGAGTCGCCGCAACCACCTGGCTGAGAGAGAGGCAAGTGGTCGGGACGGCATTTCGTATGGCGAAGCCGATTCTTCCCGGAACAGACAAGACAGACGTGTGGAATGGAGCTCCCTGAGTGGATCTCCAACCCAACCCCGCGTGCATGCGAAGTGCGGATCGCAAACCTTCCGGGTCCAAGCCGTTCCCTTCCATGGGGCCAGCTTGAGTTCGACGGCGACATGTGCGAGGCCTTGTACCCGAGTTAACGGGAACCCGCAACCCCGGATCTTCCCGCGCCCATCTGAAACATTTTTCAGAACCACACCAAAACCAGGCCACTCCCCCCTCGTACCACCCTCCCAACCGGCGAACTCCCCCCCCTTCCTGCTTTCGCTCGCCTCTTAAAGGCGAGCGGGGAGCGTCAGCTCCCTGTCTTCCGCCCGCCTCATATCAAAGTCACCAAGCCTGGAAGCGCCCCTCCCCCACTCGGCCTGAGAGGCGAACGTCCAGTCGTCCATCCCCCACCCACAATCCCCGCTTGCCTGTGACGTACAGCCTGGACCACCCCAACCTCCGCGCAACAAAAAAACCCACCTTGAGACGGCCTTCCGGCCGCCCCCTGGTGGGCAATCTCCCGCGCCATTCCGCGACGCCAACGACTCCCGTCGTCCCGAACAGAACAAAGATCAGTTCGCGAAGGCGTCCTGGCTGAG
Organism: Singulisphaera sp. GP187; assembly: GCF_900129635.1. GTDB lineage: Bacteria > Planctomycetota > Planctomycetia > Isosphaerales > Isosphaeraceae > Singulisphaera. Next base: position 3,135,302 of record NZ_FSRB01000001.1, read on the forward strand.
CGGCAACTGGCGAATCCCGAGGGGCAGCTTGCTACCCGCCGGTGTGATCATCTTGGCATAGACCGTCCCATCGATGGTCGAGCTAATGAACCGGGCCTCACCGCCGCAGAAGACCATGTTGCAGCCAGAGGGGTGACCGCTGTTCGAGAAGGGGTATGACCCCTTGATCACCGCATTCTGACCACCGTTGATGTAATCGCCGTTGGTGGCGCTATTGGCATTGGCCTGCTTCCATAAGGTGCTACTGTCATTCGGCGTCGCCGGTGTCACGTACGCGTTCAGCGTGTTAGACGCCCCGCATTTCAGCGATGCACCAGCCGTGGCCGTCCCACAAACGTTAGGCGAGCCGATGAACATACAGTAGTTCGGAAGGGGGCAGGCCCAATTGGTGGCTTTGCCACCAGAATACGTACCGCCAGTATCGAAACCGGCCAAGGTATTCTCACTGATTAGGAGCGTGTTACTGGCACCGTCGGTGATGCCGCTGGGCGTGGTTTTGGCATCCCAAGGGAAACTACCTGCCGACGTGCCGAGGAACATCACACCGAGCCGCTGCGCCACGGGTTGCCCCCAATCCAACGCCACAAAGCCAGGAGCCGGGGTGGCCGAGTTCGGTAGGCCGGCCGTAAAGCTGGTGGAAGAGCCGTGGAAAAGCGAAAAGCCACCGTTGACCACATAGCTCAGGTTCCCTTGGCCAGGTTGGGCCGAGGTGTCGTCAGGGCAGCGCAGGACCCCAAGAGCGTTGTTGCCAATCGACAGATTCGCGGGTTGCCCCGTGATGTTACTCGTTGGGTAATAGTAGGGCAGTGTATGATCCCACGCATTGGCAAGATCCTGCTGGTCGAGATAGGGCAAGATGTCCACCACCCAATTCGACAGCCAGTTCGTCACCTGCGTGGACGCCGTGGCCGACAAGGAATTGGTAATCGTCGAATCCGCGACGAGGCCGGTCGTCGCCGTCTCATTGAACGTTCCGGCGTTCGGGAACGAATTCTTGGACGACGCAAAGTTGATCAGGGCCAGACCGAGGTTCCGCATGTTGTTGACGCACTGGGTCCGGCGGCCCGCTTCGCGTGCGGCGTTGACCGCTGGTAGCAGCAGCCCAACCAGGACGCCGATGATGCTGATAACCACCAGCAACTCAATCAGCGTAAAACCAAGACGTTGGCGTCGGCGGTGAAGCATAAAGGGGTCCTTTCTGACTGGCGCGGTAAGGACGACGGGAGTTGACCTCATATTCTAGCGACTGCGCGTCCCCCAGGACAAGGGACTTCCCATTTCCAACCTGGCAAGTGCCGCCGAACGCCATCCGCAGGCGGCACCCACCTCGACAGGTTGTCAATCGATCATTCGATTGGCTGGCGATAGACAATGCACTCGCGGAAGTTCCCCGGCGCCTGCGGGCTGAAGCCCACCGCGCGGGTGCGATCGATGATAAAGAACGAGCGGTAACGGATGTTCGTACCGTTCTGGATATTCAGCTCCGCTCCAAGATGATCGTGAGCGAGATCAGGAGCGGTGTTGCCCAACGCCGGATCCCCTTGCTTGGTGACCTCAAAAAATCCGACGGTAATCCAGACCGCGTACTGGTGGGTACGGACGGTTGTCAAATTTGTGACTTTGTGCAACCAGTCGTACCGGAAAGCAGGGTGCTGGCGGTTGTCATTCTGGGCCCCCGTGGTATTCGCTCCCAGGTAGAAGTTCGGAACGACCGCAGGGGTTGGGACGCCCAGCAGGATATTTGGGAGCGCCGTGCTTGGGTACGCCGAGATGTCGCTCACGACATTCACGAGGTTATTGGTCACGATCGAGGTACTATTCGGGTTCTGCCAGTTGATGTACGGATCACCCGAGAATACTTTTGTTCCACCCACTGGGTAGGCGGTCATCCAAGGGGACGCGTTCGACGGATAGATCGTCAACCCGCCGGCCGGGGGCATACCAATCGCAATGTTGCCCCAGACATCGGGGAGTTGGAACAGACGTCGAGGCGGAATCGGTGGGGGCTGTACCGGGTTGTTTTGCGTAAAGAGGTAAGGATTCTTCACGCCCGGATCACCGATGTAGGTCGGGAAAGGCGCCAGTGCGTCGAACTGGTCGCGGTTGGCCACGTATTTCGCCCACGACGGCAACCAAGGAGCGTAGGGGGTCGAAGTCGTCGGCGGAAGGGTGGCTGGCCGCATCAGAGTATAATTGATATCTGGATACGCAAACGAGTGGTACGGGCGCTCCGCCGCCAACTGCGTGGTGCTCAACGTCGTGTTGGGATCGCCCACGTTGCCGGACTGGTGAGCAAACAGGTAGCCCGAGCCGCCATGCCTCAACTTGAGGAAGTCGCTGAACGCGGCCTTCATCCGGTTGCCGAAGTACGGTACCCCGTTAGTAAAGCTCAGGAGCGGGTCGAGCGCCATGAAACCCTGATTCGCCATCTGAACGGTGCTAGTTGGCGTACCATAGAAATTGACCTGGGTCACCGCGAGGGGCGTGTTCGCATCCGAGATCTGTTGAACGTTAAGGCGAGTGTCCCCCATGTTGTCCAGGTCTTCCTGGCCCGGTGAGTAGGGGGCTGCGGCGATGTTACGAACGTACCCCAGGGTTTTCAGCCACGACTCGCTCATCACGGAGAAGAAGACTTCTTCGTCCGCGATCAGGTTGATATTGAGTAGGCCGGGCTTGAGATCCTGTCGGGCCCAGTCGTAGTTCGTCCCCTGCGCGACCGTACCAATCGAGCCATTGGCCGGGCTGGGAACGTCGAGGAACTCGAACATCCGGAACCAACCGGCTTGACTCGGCCCCCCGATGTAATGCGGAATTGCAGAGAGGAGGGGATCGGGCGTGCCCACGGCGGTGATGGGGAAGCTGGGATTGAAATTGGAAGGTTGATGGATCGGCGCCGGTCCGGACGCGGGATCGGGCCACTGCCCAGCCACCGGCACAGTGGCCGCGGTCGGCAGATAGGGGGGAGCGGGTTCCGACTGTGCCGTGTAGAAGAATTCGTCCATGAGATAGGGGAAGGTACGCGGCTGAGACGTCGTCGGAGCCGTCATCATCGCAGTACCCACGGGTGGCGGCAGAGGGCTACCAGCCGCTGGGGCCGTTGTCGGCTTCTTGTAGACGGATGGCAATGTCTCCATACCCGTCAAGAAGCCAGCCAGGGGAGGGGTCACGAGAGGTGGAACGCCCACAAGGTTAGAGGAGACTTCCACGAATTGCTTGGTGAACAGTCCGGGAGGACACCCGGGAACCATCAGAAGTTCGGCCACACTGGTGAAGTCGCGGTCGTTGAACTGGAAATACTCCCAGTCATAGTCGTTGGTCGCACCCCCAGCCACCGTTCCGAGCGTGTTATAGATGTCTCCCGTGAGGTCCGCCATACCGTATTTCATTTTGACACTGTTTGCAGCGCTCGTAGCACGCGAGGTCTGCTCGGAGTAACCGTAAGCAGTCAAACAATAATTCGGCGCAACCCCCGGAGCCAACGCCGGGATCGGTGCCACTGCGTGGCCACCCCGGAACGGTTGCAACCGCTGCATCGAAAAGAGATCACCAGCGGCCGGAGACCCGGTCACTGTATCGCCCGGGGGCGAGCCCACGCCCTTCGAAGTGTTATAGATAAATCGAAAGGCGTCGACGACCACCCGGTTCTCATTGGGACGAGCGGGATCGTAGGTCGTATCGAACGGGTTCGCCGGACGACGGAGATAGAGCCAGTAAAACTGACCAGGGGTGGCCGACGTCAACATCGTCTTCCCGACCAGGTCGATGGTCGCATCGGCCGCCTTCGTAATCGAATCATCGGCGTTGGGCGCCCTGTCTTGAATCAAGTAGCCGGTGGGAGTGCCCGAGGCAGGAATGGCAGGGATCGGAGTGGTGAGTCCACCAGGATCGACCGTGATCCCACTCATGATTTGCTGATCTGAAGTCGTGACACCCTGAATCGACGCGGGAGGGATGATGGTCTGCGGCAATGTCGTGAGCGGGAGCTGTCCCGTGAACGGGTCGGGACGACCGGTGGGGTCGTCGGGAAGGATAATGAAATCCCAGCCGTCGAGACTCAGGTTACAGGCCGTCGGGTCGGACATGGGGCCGGCGGCCGGGACCGTGAGCGTGTTGGCAAGCTCGACCCACATCCGCGGCGCCAATGCCCCCGTGGTCTTCGAGGTGTAGTTGAGGGCGAGAACCTCGGTAATAGCGACCGGGTTGTACTCCATGCCGTACTGGACGAGGTATGGCGAGTTCACGTTGTCGTAGAGCGGCGAATAGTCGGGGGGAGGCGTGCTGGTCGGATTCGTACGCCACGGCGGCCCGAGCGAGGCGTTACCGACTCCTCCCGACGGTGTGAACGCCAAGGTCGCCGGGCCTTGCGTCGGGCCCGGAGTCGCCACAGCGGCCTTCGTGTAGTAAACGTCGGTATTGACGAACCGGGTCGCCGTGCCATCGGGATCGCGGAAGTCGATGATGTTGACCACGTACTGGCTCAGTTGGGCAAGCTCTTCAGGCGTATCGACCGCCTTGGGGGGAAGAATTTGCTTGAGCAGTTGATAAGTCTCGCGAATCCACTTTTGCCGGACCGGTTCGTCGTAGCGGTTCGAGATCGGCAGTGGGAAGTTGAGGTTGATCTTACGATCGCGATGCGCCAACGACGGAAGTTTCCGCGGAACTGTGTAGGCCGTGCTTGCGGCATTCGCGTCGTAGAACGTCGCCCTCTGACTCCTGAGAAAGCTCTCGGTGCTGAGGTTGGCGTTCTCCATCGACGGGTACACGATGGACGATGAAGCCAACGTTTTCGGCGAGGCATAAAACCAGGTGTTACCATATGGGGCGTTGACCGAAGTGACGGTCGGCCATTCCAGGTCGTTCGCCGGATTGTCGTGCGCCCAGACGAAGTTGGTGGGTTCCCAACTCTCGATGGAGAAGAGGCGACGACGGCGACTCCCGTCTCTCGGATTCGTGAAACTGACCGGGGCCAGGTCCTTCAACCGGCTCGCCAATGACACCCCGTCGGTGTCTTGCTGACGATAAAGCCACTCCAGGTCGGCCGCACCGAACGGCTGGTCCGCCGGGTGGGGATTGTACAACTGCATCTCATCGGCTTCGTTGAGATTTGCCGACGAATTACTTGTGTTGACAAACTGATCGTAAGTCGGAACCCAGGGATCATTCGGCGGGCTCAGCGGCGGAATATTGTTGGACGGCATCCCTCCCATCAGGACCGTGCTAAGCCCGGCGGGGATGAGCGGCCTTCGGTACGATTCAAAACCACGGTAAAGATTGTTGGTCAAATCCACCGGAACGATCTGACCACTCACGGGGGTCTTATTCAGGGGAGGGGCGGGTTTTCCGATGCCCTGTTCCCAGTAGGAGTTGCTGCCGTAAGGATACCAGATGAAACTCGTCGGCGTCCCCGGCGCGGTCGCCACCAAGGGCGCAGTCGGCAGAGCTAGTCCAGGCGGTGTCGCCAGCAACAGTCCGGGTGGACGGAAATGCTTGAGAAAGGCGACGCGCCCGTAGTCGTCGGCCCCAATGGGAAGCGTAACAGTCGTGCCAACAGGCGTCTTGAAGTTATTGACAAGTCCGTCCCCCATGACGTCGATCGGGGTCACGAACCGACGCAGACGCTCCACCGGAAGCGCCAACGAACCGCTCGGATCCAGGAAGTCGGCATTTTCGCCGAGCGTAGTGATCACGGCCCCTCCAACGCTATTCGTCGGAGTCGTGGCACCCGTCAAATTGGACGGATACCAGTCGAACGCGTTGTAGTTGTCGTCGCGGGCGTCACCGTACCGAGGTGCGGTGCCAACCCACTGGCCCGAGACCCCCGCGCGGACCTGGTTTTGATAGTAGTAGGTCGGCGGCAGAAAGGGCCAACCCGGGAGTTGTGGCACCGTCGAAGCCACGGCAGGCCCCGTCAATGCGATCGGCTGGTCGGCCGGCTCGCCCCAACGGCCGGCGATCGGATCGCTTGTCGTTGTGGAATAGGGAGGCGGACCAGTATGAATCACATCCGCGATGTCCATGACACCGTTAGGCAAGTACATCGGCTTGCCGTTGACTACGACGAAATTCTGGTCATCGCTGAGCGGGACGTCGATTCCCATCGCATTCTTGTATACGGCCGGCGAGCGAGTTCCCGCCAGAAGGTTGCGCAGTTGAGTCAGACTGACCGGCACCCCGGCATTCCCCCACCACTGGCTATTGGTGTAAGCACCGGAGTTGTCCGAGTTGTCACCGGCGAGATAGACCCCTGGGGCGGTCAGCCTACCCGCAACACTCGTTCCTGCGTTATCGAGCGGAGCATAAAGCGCCGTCGTCCCCGTCGAACCCTCAATGAACGCATTTTGAAGCGCATAAGTCGGGTCGATCTCCGAAGGTGAGAACCCCTTGCTTGACGCGTGCGCTCCCATCGGCAAGCCATACGTTCCCGTCACAGGATCAAGGAGCGTACGGAGCTGAAGGTTACCCGCGGTATTAAGCGGAATCCGGCCATTCAAACCGATGATCATGAACGCGAACAACGGCTTAAACAATCGCCCATCCGTATTCCGTCGTGGGGGATAACCGAGGTCAAGCCAGACGGAGTCGGTCGTGCCGTCACCATCGTTATCCACGTCATAGGTGATTTTCCCACTCGCGTTGGGATAAAGCGGTTTGAAGGTGTTGGCGTCGTGCCCATCCACAGCCCGAGGACGGAGAATCTTCGACGCCGAGAAGACGTTCTTGCTCTTCCAGTCATCGTACGGAGCCACGCCTGTGATCGGATCCTTTACTATGGAGTCGTAAACAAGAATCCCAGGGCGGTGGAACGACGGGATCATGATCTGGCTGTCGCCGCTCTGCATGGCGAGGAACCAGTTCTCGAGATCGCAAGCGTCGTAGTCCTCATCCATCCCGCAACCAAGGTTGGTGGGCGAGCCGTAAGCCGACGACGTCTGGAATGGGTTCGTCGCAAAGTTGCCCGCGAGGATGTTCCCGTTGGTCCGAAAATTCCCGAACTGAGCCATTCCTCGGTTGGACAGGGCCGCGGCATCGGCCGCGGCAAGATTGAGCGTGAGATCGCTCAGCACAGGGTTGAGAGCCGAAACTCCCGGCCCGTTGAACGCATGGAGAAAACGGCCGTCGAGCGTGAAATTGGCCGGCAGACTAGCCGCATTCCTATTCGTATATCGCCAGTTGAGCCCGATCAGCGTGCTTTGCCCAGGCCCCGTAGTCACGGCATTACTTACATAGTTGTAGTTGTAATAATTATAGTTCTGGATCGGAGGATTCGTAGGTGTGCCGTCCGGCGTATACGAGCCAGCCGGGAACGAGACGGGAAGGGGGTACGGAATTGTCGGTGCTTGAGAGAAATAAGTGGGCGCCACCGGTGCTTCCGTCGGCACCACTGGCGTGGGCATCACGTCAGTGGTCGATCCATAGGAATTGTCGTGCGGGGCGACGTAGAAAACTCGAAGTCCAGATATATTGACATCAGCCAAAATCTCATGAGTCTCTCCGACGTAGTAGGCGGCGACAGGGGTCGCGGCGTTGTCCACCACGGGAGGGAACTTCATGATCCATCGCGTGAAGTTATACCCATAAAGCGCGGGTTCAGGTGCGGCGATGTTCGTGGCGATCTGGATCAACCCATCCACAGCGACTTGATGAGATGTCCCATCAACATCAAGAACATTAACGAACGTAGATGGAGGAACCGTGGTAGGTATCGGAGTGACCGCAGTGATCTGGAAGGGTACCCCGTTCGCCGGATTGCTCGACAACGCCGAGTTGTATCTCGCATCATTGCCGTACATGTCATTCTTGAGGCTATGCCCCCGGATTGCCGACTGAGGGTTGTCGGTATCATCGATCAGTTGAGCCAGCGCATAGTCCATCATCTCTGAGGACTCGGGCCAGTTCTGGGCCTGCGAGAAGTTCCGGGAGTTGACCTTGACCTGGCCGCTGAACGTCGCGAACGTCACGCCGATCAGCGCCAGTAGGCCAAGCATGCCGAGAACCAAGATCAGGACAACACCCCGGCGCTGGATGCGAGTCCGTGGGAAGGTAGCAAACATGGGAGGAGATCCCCTTTCCCTCTCGATTCGATCACAGCTTTTCGCTGAAATCTTGACGGATTGTCAACGTCTTGACTCGTTCGTTCCGGGGGTCAACCACCCGGATCTGGATCTGGATTCCACGCATCGGCGCCGGATAGGGTGCCGGATAGGACGGGTAAATCGGCGGTGACCAGGGAGGACCCACCGGCAACTTCGTCGTCGGATCGAACCCCGTGGCAGGAACCCGGGTGTAGTCGGTCGACCAGCTATCCCAAACTCGCCTCAACCGCATCACGGCCGCGTTGGCGTCGCCCACGTTTCCGTTGTAGGTACTTGAGACAAGCGGATAAGTAATCGCTGGATAGAACGGATTCGGAAACTGGGCATCAATCCGGAGATCATTGTAGAGCGGCGGCATGCGGCCTTCATGAGCGAAGGTTTGCGTCAGAGTATCGAACGCTCCGGTATTCCAGTAAGTCACAGGCAAGGTCTGAGTAGTGAACTGGGCTCCGTTCGCCTGGCTAAGGAAGGTCTTCGCAGCCCCGGTGGGTGACGTGATAGGTTGGAGCCTCAGGTCGTCTCCCCACCCCAGGTCGACATAGCCAGGAAAGGAATTATCGAAGACCTTGATGTCAAAGCTTCGCACACCTGTCATAATCAAGTCGTCATCCCAGCATGAGAGCCAGAGAGAACTTGATGTGCCGGTCAATGCTGTTCCAAGACCGTCGGTATAATCCTGAGGTGTAACACGATAGGCAGAGGTCATCGGCGGTAGAAAATTCAAACCCATGTTCGTAGCATTGGCGCCGGCCGCTGGATTAGCAGTGGCAACGAATGGATGAAGACCATCGGGTTGACTGCCGGAGCTCACCTGGACACTCGGGTCAGTCCAGCGGGGTAGCATCGTCTCACGCCAAGTCGGAAACCCCCACCAGGTCTGAGTACTCGTCGATGCAGGTGGATTCAGGCTATCACCGCTCGCGAGTGGCGAGTGATTGATCCGGGAGAGTTGGTCTAGCGCGTTGGCGAACGCTGGATTGGGACTGGGGTCAGTGGAATGAATCCATCCCGAGCCAGTCAGCGAACCGGAGTAAGCCGAGGAGTCGGGGACTGAATAGGCTCCTGGAAACAAGTAAGGGAACGCCAGAGTTTCGGTCGAGGCAACCCGAGCCGCCGTCGTGGCTTCAAACAGCAGTGAGGAGGCGGGCATGCCGTAGTAGAGCGTCGGAGGATAGTCGGTGACCCCGTCACCGACGATGTTCGGGACCGCGTCAGGGTTATTATCGTCCGCAATGCCGTCGCCCCCCGCCACTCCCAGATTGTTGGTAAAGTCGTTCCCATAACGTTGATAGAAGGCGCGGTTCTGACGGTTTGTCAAATCGCCAAGCGTGTTAAGCTGGATCGGATAGAGAGTCGACATGCTGCCTGGGACGCCCGTAGCCGAGGGGCGGGCCGAAAGGTCGTTCACCCCCAGCCAACTCGTGCTGAGGGTGCCGCCGAAAATGGACGGATAAAACGCGAGCGGCAAGGTCCCGCCGGACGTCGCGTTCTTCCACGCGGTATTCACCGCATCCTGCTTCTCAGGGGCAACGAGGAAAACGCGGCGATAGAGGTTGCCGTTTCGGAGAAAGTAGATGATCTCGGCATACTGGCTCGTCATCAACACAGGCTGATTTGCCGTGGTGTTGGTCGCGCCCAACCAGATCCGACCCTTGAATGGCTGTCCATCAGGAGCCTTGGCGGTGAACCGAATGTAGTCGTCGGTGTCCTCGTTCTGGAGGTCGGCGAAAGCGTTCTCGCCGATCTCGAGATAGCCAAGGTTGTCGTTGGGATTGATCGGCGGGGTTACCTTTGCAGTAAGCCCATTGAGATCGGTGCGGATCGTGATGTCGAGCTGACGGAGATCGCCGTCGAGTTGGTGGAATACTTGCAGCCCCGAGACCGCACCTGTCGCCGAGGTGAAGATCGTGACGATCACGGTCATCATCAGGACCAGCAACATCACGGCGACGAGCATCTCGATGAGGGTCACGCCTCGACGCGGCGAACATGGGCGCGGGAATCGGTTACGCATGACGGAACTCTCCCTCGAAGCGGACTCACTGGCGGCGGCGCCAGCCGGTGCTCAGCGCGTGTAGATCGTCCTTGGAAATACGTTGATAACGTAGGGCGACACCAAGGCTGCATTGACGTGATAAGGAGAGCCATCGGACGTGTTAAGGAGGGTGAATGCCCGCAACGGAGTGCTTACCCAAACCGTCATCTCTCGCATGCCCGCAGCCGCATCGCCGGCAAAGGAATTCACGGCCGATGCTGCCTGGGTCCGTTTGGCGATCTGATACCAGAAGCACCGTTGGTAGGGGTAGTAGTTCCCCGCACTCCCGCCCGACGGACTCGTATACCTTCGCTGGAGGTCCTCAGCCGCACTTCGCTCGTATGTAACGTCCGCGATCCAGTTCCCGACACGAATCTCAGGGTCCACCATCGAAACAGGCCAGCGGAGGAGCACGGCGCGGTTCGCAGTCAGCCCATACCCTCGCGTTGCGGTGGCCGTGGCACCTTTCACGTTGCTTGTGTAGCCAAAGATCGCTTCGACAACAGTCTCGCCCGCTACAACCCCGGAGTCGACCCCGAAGGGCCGGTTCTCGAAGATGACGATGTCACCGACGAAGACCGAGCCATTCGTACAGTCGGCCTGCTGACCAGTGAACATCCACGAATACTTCCAATCGTTCTGCGGAGCCAACATGCCGGTGACGGCATTGGTCCCCATCGAGAGGTCAGGGACGATCGGGCTGAAGACTCCCGCGCTCGTCGACGTTCCCTTCTCCGACTGAAGAACGATATCTTCAGGCGACACGAAAATGTCGGGAACGGCATTCGAGTAGGGGTTCCACACGGGTAGGAACGGGCTGAAGTTCGTGAGCCGTTGGAGCCCGTGGGCACTCGGATTGGTACTGTTGACGCCGTTGGGATCATTCCGAACGACGCCAATGCCGGACGCGAACCGGGCCTCCGGACCACCCGCCACACCGGGATAGACGCCAGTCTGTTGCCGGTAGAGCGGATCGTAGGCAACGGGAAGTCCGGGGCCGGGCACGAATCCGTTCGGTGGCTTCACGTTGTGGGGTGGCGCGTTTTGCAGGAGCGGGTCATATGATCCGTTCCCACGGTATGCCCCGCCCGTAGTGATCGGGTCGGCCCTGAAACTCGACGTGTCCTGGACCCACGGATCGTAGGGCCAAGGCGTATAGGCCGGTAGCGTATACCAAGGGCTGTGGTTCGAGTTCAGGAACGATTGCTTGTTCAGAAGATCACGCGCTTCCAGGTCGCCCGTGGCCGACTCGGTCAGAGTACCCGAGCGAGAGAGTCGGTTGGCGTCGCGAAGCCTGAGCATGCCGAGTGGGAAAAGGGTGGCCAAGGAGACCATCCCAATGCCCAGGATCAGGATCGAGATCAAGATCTCGGTCAACGTGATGCCCGTCCGCTCTCGCGGCTTGCGCAGGATCATTATCGAGCCTCCCTCAGTCCCTGTTGAGCCTTCAGAAAGGGATAGCCAACGTCAGACGTCTTGAACCCTTCACCAAACACGAGAGGCTGTTGAGTCGCACCAGTAATGAATAGGCGGGGGACTGACTCGATCGTGTTTGTGACGACTAGGCCGTTTGTCGTGAACATTGTCACAAGACGACGATCGTACTTGAGCACCGGGGCTGTCGGCGTACCGGACGGCGGGTAATTCCCAGGTCCCGCCACGTCAAAACCCGCGTTCGTGGTATCGGCTGCGAGCGCATCCGTAGTCATCGGGAGCTCGTAGTAGGTGTAAACTCCCGTCGTGGGATCGCTGGGGTTTTGATTAGGGGTGCTCCCGGTCCTTCCCCAGATGGAGCCTCGAGGATAAACATCGTTCCGATCCGTAAGCCAGAAGTGAAGGAACGGGAGAGGATCGGCCGACGTCGGTGCAGAATACTGAGTCGTTGGAATGTAATGGCCACTCGTATCCACCATCACATCGCAATAGAGCGAACCAGGCTCAATTGGAATCCGAGACCGCTCCTGCGTGGTGTTCCAGGTTGTCGCGTCAATTACCATGCCGGCCGGAAGCACAATCTCTCGTGCGCCTGAACTCGGGACGGGGCGTCGCTGGATGATGTAGGGAACATCATGCGTTCCCTGCTGGAACTTGCTGGTTACCCAATCGACGGACGGAGAATTCGTTGACGCGATTGCCGGTGCATCAATGAGAATGTTCGCCGCAAGGGAGCCACTCCACGCTTCCGGTTCCCACTCGAATGGCTCGTCCGTGAACAAGTTATCCGTGGGCAACCTGCCGTCGATTGTGCCGACAGGTTTGTTCGGCGGCGAAATTTTGTTGTTGTTTTGGCCGTCGAACCCCTCGTCAACGTACCCGTCTTTGTCGTCATCTTCGCCGTTGACGAGGAACAGGAATTCAGGACGGGCCTTCGTCGCAATTGCGAATCCAGCCGGAGGACCAACCGTTGGCGTGTAGTAGGTCCGCTCAAGTGGGGTCGTTGTGCCTGGCGGCCCGACGTTCACGAACAATTCGGGATTGCCCTGAAAGCCGCTCGCGGCCGACGCCCACGGGTTGATCGTGCAAGGACCGACGATCGTGTAGGCTCGACCCGACCCGCCGATCTTGATCTTGTCTCCCACCCGGATTGTCCAGTACCAGTTTGTTGGGGAATTCGGCTGACCGAGTGGAGTGACGAAACCTCCAGCAAACGGCGACTCCTCGATCATGAGCACGTAGGGCGGAGTAGGAGAGTTCGGGAACAGATACGTTCCCCCGGCGATATTCGCCTGATCGGGAAACGCATAGGCTGGAGGAAAGCCAGTCTGAGATATTGCGTTTTGCAATTGGGGCCCGATCGAGACCATGCCTTGGGAGAAGTCTCCCGCTGGCTCGATCGGAATCATCCGGTTGTAGCAGAGTTGCAGCGAACCGGCTCCTGGCTGGCCCGGTGCCGGAATCGTCAGCGTAGGATCGGGCAGCAGTCGCATCCCCCGGGGGGAGTTATACCTGGCCGCGGAATCCCGAATCCCAACGAGCGATCCCGTGAAAATCCGGGCCGCATCGGTGATCTGGCGACCATTGAGAGTCGTCACGAGCGTGGGAATCGCCACGAGCGACGCCAGGAGGATGATGGCCAAAACGACGAGGATCTCGACCAGTGTGAAGCCTGACCTCGGATGTTGCCGTTCCTGAATTCGCATGCAGCCCTCCTCTTCCCCAACCCATTCGCAACGTGACAGGTAACGCCTCTACTCCCGATTAGTCGAGCTTGCCAGGCGAGAAATTGGTCACGTTATCCTTCTCTCGCGCCCGCACATCTGTCCCAATACTAGCAATCGGCTGGGAAGTGACATCCACATTGGCCTGCCAGGTCTGCAACGAGTTCGCGGTGTAGGCGCCTGACCCGTCGACGAAAGGCAGCCGTTCATTCCCATTGGCCAAGTACTGACCGCCGATCCCAAAGAGGCCATCGTTTCCCGCAGAGATGATCTGGTACGTCAATGCGTTTTGCCAGGCGGGAGATTTCGCAGCGCCCGACGAGTTTCCCGTCCCATTCGTGGGCACCGGCGGGTCGGTCGTGTACGGATTCGGGGCTGGCGAGGAAATGAGGTTCCCGACGGGGGGGTAAGTCGATGGCGTTGCTGCGTTCGACGCCTTGAATCCGCCTTTGATCGGGCTGAAATTTTCAGACGAGTTACTCTCATCAAAATTGACGTCATCAGGATCGTAGCCAGCCCCGCCATACGCAGAGAAGTAGCAATACAACCGGAGTTCACGGGGCGATCCCATCGTATCAACATAACCGGGGAACGAACCCGACGTTGAAGGATTCCGCGTATTGCCAACCAGCCGGGAGCCGGTGAACTCGAACAGCGGAACCGTTCGATTCGAAGACATCACGGAATTTTGGAACGGGTTGGTGGGATTCTTAGAGAATCCGATGACCGACCATCCTTGGCCACCACTGGCCGATTGGGCTACTCCCCCAAGAAACAGCACGAGACACTCAGGACCGGTCAAAACATAGGGAGAATCGATGTTTCCATTACCGTTGATATCATAGAAGTTGGTCGCGGTGAGACCAGACGCTGCCCCCGCCGCCCCCGATGTGTTGAATTGCATTCGCGGCCAAAATCTTCGAAAATAGCTCAGCGTCCGCGGAACGAGTTGAGTCGCGGGAGTGGGAGGAGAAGTGACGGGAAACGTGACCGAGGAATAGTCACCATTCTCACTCACGATAATTCGACTCGGCGGGTACTCGCCATACTTTGATTTAAAATCAGCAAGGGCCTGCCCCATGGCCCGGATTTCGGCGGCGACCGCCGCATCCTTGGCGGTGCTCACGGCACGCATCACAGCCGGAACCAGCAGGCCGACCAGCATGCCGAGAATCACGATGACGACGAGGAGCTCGATCATGGTGAAGCCGAGCCGGGGGTTGGGGGCGTTCGAGCGCGTCCGTCTTCTCATCGGGTCAGTCTCCGGGTCACGGGGTCGCTGTTGATCTCAAGGTCGTGCCGTCGTTTCTCACTTCGACATCACTAGATAACTTGCCATCATTCCGCCGGTCGGGCTGCACCGAGAGCGCGGGCCGGTGGGTGCGGTCGATCCGACCGGCGTGCGTTCTCGTTGTTTTCGCGATCGGGCCAGAGTCGCGGCTCAGCCCGAGAGTTTGGTAATCAGGGTCACCAAGGGCAAGAACAAGGCGATGACGATGAAGCCGACGATGCCGCCCAAGGTCACGATCATGATCGGCTCGAGCAGGCTCACGAGGCTGTCGACCAGGGCCTCAACCTCTTCCTCGTAGTTGTCGGCGATCTTGTTGAGCATCGTGTCAAGGTCGCCGGTCTCTTCACCGACGTCGATCATATTGACAACGATGTCGTCGACCACTCGTGACTCGCGGAGCGGCTGGGAAATCGATTCACCTTCACGAATGCTGTCATAAATTCGGGTGAACGCCCGCTCGAACACGGCGTTGCCCGCCGTTTCCTTCACGATGCTCAGCGACTCGAGGATCGGTACGCCCGACTGGACCAGGGTGCCCAGGGTCCGCATCGTCCGCGCCACGGTCGACTTCTCGACGATCTGGCCCATGACCGGAATCATCAGCAAGATCCGGTCGCAGACGTACGCCCCCGTCTTGTTGCGGTAGAGCAGCTTCAAGAAGATCCAGATAAAGAGGGGCGTGAGGAAGACGATATAGAAGTACTTGATGAGGAAGTGGCTGGCCTCGATCAGGAACACGGTCATCGCCGGCAGGGGCACGCCGAAGTCGTCGAAGATCGCTTCAAACTTGGGGATGATGAAGTAAAGAATGAAGCCGACGATCACGCACGCGACGAAGATGACGACGATCGGATAGACCATCGCCGACTTGATTCGACGTTTGAGCGTCTGGCTCTTTTCCTTGAAGTCCGCCAGACGCTGCAGGATCGCCTCGAGGGCACCGCCCGCCTCACCGGCCTTGATCATGTTGCAGTAGAGCTTGTCGAACGCCTTGGGGTGCTTGGCGAACGCTTCGGAGAGGGTCTGGCCGCTCTCGATATCCTCGACCACCTCGCTGAGCGCGTTCTTGAGCACGCCCGGCTTGCACTGACCTTCCAGGATCCGCAAGCTCCGCAAGATCGGCAGACCGGCGTCCTGCAGGGTCGAGAGCTGACGGGTGAACGTACAGAGCTGCTTGGTGCTGATCTTGCCGATCGTGAACGACTTCTTCTTGCCCTTCTTGCCGCCCTTCTTCTTGGCGGCCGTCTTCTTCGCCTTCTTTTCCGAGCGCTCCGAGATCTTGGTGACGAAGAAGCCCTTTTGGCGGATCAGTTGCTGCGCTTCTTCCTGGGTCGAGGCATTGATCGTATCCTTGACCTCGCGCCCCGTGTGATCCATCGCCTCATACGAATAGGTTGGCATCGTCGTTCCCCTGTCTCGAAGAGTGGCTCTCGTGTCTCGCGGAGGAAAGATCTCGAAGGCGATGAAGGCCGGACACGTTCACATACCTATTCTTGCTCGCGGATCCGGCGGCCCCGAAGGCCGCCCTACTTCGACTCCGCCGCGCCCGGTTTCGTTCCCTCGCCCCGCGGGATTTCGACCGGTTCGCCGGACGCGAGGGGTTCGCCCGCGGTCAGACCTCGTCGAGCATGGTTTCGCGAAGAATTTCCTCGACCGAAGTCAGGCCGGAATGGATCGCGTACAGGCCCGACTCGCGGAGCGTCCGCATGCCGTACTTGCGACAGGCGCCTCGGAAGTCGTCGAGCGAGGTCTCGGCCACGACCATCTCCCGGAGCACGTCATTCATGATGAGCAGCTCGTAGACCCCCATGCGGCCCTTGTAGCCGGTGTTGTTGCACCGGTCGCACCCTTTGCCGTAGAAGAACTTCTTGGTCGTCGCCTCCGAGGTGGTCATCCCCAGCTCCATGGCGACCTCCTGGCTGGGCTGGAACTCGGTCCGGCAGTTGGTGCAGATCTTCCGGACGAGCCGTTGCGCCAGCACGCCTTGAATCGTCGCCGTGATCAAGAAGGTCGGCAGCCCCATGTCGCGGAGCCGGGTGATCGCCGACGGGGCGTCGTTGGTGTGCAAGGTCGTGAACACGACGTGCCCGGTGAGCGAGGCCTGAATCGCGATCTCGGCGGTCTCGAGGTCGCGGGTCTCGCCGACCAGGATCTTATCCGGGTCCTGGCGGAGGATCGCCCGCAGGCAGGCGGCGAAGGTCACGCCGATTTCGCTGTTGATCGGCACCTGGATCAGGCCGTCGATGTCGTACTCGACCGGCTCTTCCGTGGTGATGATCTTCTCGGTCACCTCGTTGAGCTCGTTGAGCGTAGCGTAGAGCGTGGTCGTCTTGCCCGACGAGGTCGGCCCGGTCACCAGGACGATCCCGTTGGGACGGTGGCAGAGCTCGCGCCACTGGACGAGCGTGTCGGCCGGCATGCCGATCTTGTTCAGGTCGAGCTGCACGACCGTCCGGTCGAGGATCCGGAGGACCACGCTTTCACCGAAGAGCGTCGGCAAGGTGGAGACCCGGATGTCGACCGAGTTGCCGCCGATGGCGAGCTCAATTCGACCGTCCTGGGGGAGGCGCCGTTCGGCGATATCGAGGTTCGCCATGACTTTGATGCGGCTCGCGATCGCGGGCGCAAGGTGGCGCGGGGGCGGCACGAGCTCGTAGAGCACGCCGTCCACCCGATAACGCATCTTGTACTCTTCCTCGAACGGCTCGAAGTGGATGTCGGACGCCTTGTCCTTGATCGACAGGAGCAAAACCATGTTCAACAGTTTCCGCACCGGCGCGGCGTCGGCCATCTCCTCGATCGCCTCGAGGTCGATCGTGTTCTGGTTCCGGTTGGAATACTGCGACAGGCCCTTGTCCGACTCGATCTGCTTGACGACGTCCTCGATCGACTCTTGGTGGCCGGCGTAGAGCCGTTCGATGGCGGCCATCACGTCGGCCTCGGTGGCGATCGCCCCCTTGACCTCGACCCCGAGGAACTGGCGAATGCTGTCGAGCGTCGACGGGTTCTGCGGTTCCGCCATCGCGACGGTGACGCTCTTGTCCTTCTTGTTCTGCGAGACCGGCACCACCTTGAACGCCGTGGCCATGGTCTCGTTGACCAGCTCGGTGAGCTCCGACGGGATCGTCGCCTCGGCGAGCTTCATGACCTTCATGCCCAGTTGTTCACCGAGCGCTTTGAGGACATGTTCTTCCTTGACCAAGCCAAGCCGGATCGCCACCTTGCCGATCAGCTCATTGCTCGAACGTTTCTGCTCTTCAAGCAACGACCAGAGCTTCTCCTCGTCGAGGTAGCCCATGTCCACCAGGATCTGACCGAGTCGGCGTGCCATGAATCAATCCCACCCTCTCCGAAGCAGCCCCGATGGGCCACGCCCCGAAAACGAATTCGGACCGGATTGTTTTGATGCGTTAAGAAACGTTCGGACGAAGGCCCGGCCCAGAACGGGCCGAGCCAGCAAATCGCGAGCGAGACGGCGACGGACCACGGTCGGGAGCGAGGCTCCCCTGGGAGGAAGGACGTCGGTCCGCCGCAACCCACAACAACCCAACAACATACGGATCAGTCCGAGCGACGTGACACGCCCTCGGATTTTTTTGATTATTTCTTGGGATCGGTGTCTTCGTCGGCGTCTTCTTCGTCGTCGAAGACTCCCTTCTTGGCGTTTTCGACCCGTTCGCGGAGCTCGTTGACCTTGCGAGCCTTGACGTACAGTTCCTCTTCTTCAACCAGCCCTTGGCGCCAGAGGTTGAAGAGGCTGTCGTCGAGCAAGATCATGCCGTGCTTGCGCCCGGTCTGGATCGACGAGTCGATGCGGTACGTCTTGTTTTCGCGGATCAGGTTGGAGATTGCCGGCGTGACGACGAGCATCTCGTAGGCGGCGACCAGTCCCTTGGGTTTGCGAGGCACGAGGGCCTGGGCGAGCACGCCGATGATCGCGACCGAGAGTTGGGTGCGGATCTGGTCCTGCTGCTCCTTGGGGAACACGTCGATGATTCGGTTCACCGTACCTTCGGCCGAGTTGGTGTGCAGGGTGCCGAAGACGATGTGGCCGGTTTCGGCGGCGGTGACGGCGGCCGAGATCGTCGCCAGGTCACGCATTTCGCCGACGAGGATACAGTCGGGGTCCATCCGCAAGGCGCGTCGGATCGCCTCGGGGAAGTCGGGGACGTCGATGCCGATCTCGCGCTGATTGACCAGCGACTTCTTGTGCTTGTGGAAGTACTCGATCGGGTCTTCGATCGTGATGATGTGGCGGTCGAGGTTATCGTTGATCCAGTTGATCATGCTCGCGAGGCTGGTCGTCTTGCCCGAGCCGGTCGGCCCGGTCACGAGGATCAGGCCACGCGGCCGGGTGATCAGGTCTTCCATCACCGCCGGCAGACCGAGCTGCTGGAACGTGAGGAACTCGTTCGGGATCCGCCGGAGCACCAGCCCGATATTGCCGCGCTGTTTGAAGACGGCGACGCGGAACCGGGCCATCTCACCGAAGGCGAACCCGAAGTCGCACCCACCCACTTCCTGAAGCTCCTGCTGGCAGCGTTCAGGGGTGATGCTCTTCATGAGCGCGGAGGTGTCGGCCGACTCGAGGACCTTGGTCGCCAGCGGGCGCATGTGACCATGGAGTCGGAGCATCGGCTGGCTCCCCACGGTCAAGTGCAAGTCGCTGGCCTTCTGCTGGACCACCGTCTGCAACAGCTTATCAATGAGCAGCGTACCCATCGCCGTATCAACCCTCCCGAATCGCCTCGGTGGAGCTCGCCCCCGGCTCGGGCCAGGTGGCCCGTCCGCAATCCAGGGGGTCTTGACTAAGTCTCAACAACCAGGTGTCCACCGAAATAAGAGCCAGGGTTCAGGGCTTTACGGCGATCGCAACTCACCCTTCCGCCACGGTCATTATTCCAGTATTCCGGCGCCCGAATCAAGGGAAGGGCGTCGGTCCGACCCGCCGCGTTGCGCGAAAAAGGGTCGTTTGGGGGACCGAAAACGCGGTCGGCGGCGACGTCCAACGCCGCCGCGGTCCCCCCCGTTTCCGGTCGTCCCCACAACGCTCGCGCCTTCCCCGGAGGGAGGGCGCGCGGGGTCATTTCGTGGGAGCGGCCGCGCTGTCGTGCTGGGTGATCCGCATGATCTCGTCGATGGTGGTGAGCCCCTTGAGGGCCTTGACCATACCGTCCTCGAAGAGGGTGCGCATCCCCTGTTTTCGGGCCATTCTGCGGAGATTCTGGGTGGAATCGCCCTTGAACGTCATGTCGCGGATCTGGCTGGTCATGGTCAACAGCTCGTAGATCCCCATGCGGCCGCGGTACCCCGATTTATTGCAGTGGGTGCACCCCTTGCCCTTCATGAAGTTGGCCTTCTTGGCGATCTCGGGCTTGAGCCCGATCCCCTGCAAAACGTGCGCGGGGGGCTCGTAGCGAACCCGACATTTGGGACAGACTTTGCGGACCAAACGTTGCGCCATGATCGCCATGACCGAACTGGCCACGAGGAACGGCTGCACCCCGATATCGACCAGTCTCGTTACAGCGCTGGGCGCATCGTTCGTGTGTAATGTACTAAAAACCAAGTGTCCCGTCAGCGAGGCCTGAATCGCGGTGTTGGCGGTCTCTTCGTCGCGGATTTCGCCGACCAGGAGGATGTTCGGGTTCTGTCGGAGCATGGCTCGAATGATGCGTGCAAACGTCATCCCGATCTTGGCGCGGACCTCGCACTGGTTGACGCCTGGCAGGTAGTATTCGACCGGGTCTTCGGCCGTGATGATTTTCACGTCCGGTCGGTTCAGTTCGTTGAGTGCGGCGTAGAGGGTGGTGGTCTTGCCGGAGCCGGTGGGTCCGGTGACGAGCAAAATCCCGTTGGGGCGTTTGATCATCCCTGAGAACCGTTTCCAGTCCTCTTCGCCGAACCCGAGGTCGCGGAGGCCGACCTTGATGTTTTCGCGGTCGAGGATCCGCATGACGACGGACTGGCCGTGGCTGGTGGGGAGGACGCTGACCCGCAAGTCGATGTCCTTGCCGGCGGCGTGCATTTTGATTCGGCCGTCCTGGGGCCGGCGCTTCTCGGCGATGTCCATCGAGCCCATGATCTTGATACGGCTGACGATCGAGCCGTGGAGTCGCTTGGGCGGAGAGTCACGTTCCATGCAGACGCCGTCGATCCGGTAGCGGATCCGGACGCGGTCGGCGAACGGCTCGATGTGGATATCCGAAGCGCGCATGTTCACGGCTTCCTGGATGATCAGGTGGACGAGCCGGATGACCGGGGCGTCGCCTTCTTCCAGGCCGATGGTGCCGCTGCCCGTCTTGCCGCTACCGACGTCTTCGGAGAAGTCGATGGCGGTGTCGGTGAACTCTTGGAGCATGGAGTCGACCGACTCGGTTTCGGTCGACGAGCCGCCGTAGTAGCGGTTGATGGCCTCGACGATCGCTTCTTTGGGGGCGAGGGCGACCTCGATCTCGCGGTTCAAGACGAAGCGGAGCTTGTCGATCGTCTCGAAGGCGTTGGGGTCGTGCATGATGACCTTGATCGCGCCACTTTCTTGCGACAAGGGCATCACGATGTTTTCGCGGGCGAGCGACTCGGGCACCAACTCGATCACGGACGGGGGGATCTCGATTTCGCGGAGTTCGATGAACGCCATGCCGTGCTGTTCGGCCTTGGCCTTCATGATCTCGTCAACCCCGGCATAGCCGAGTTTGACCAGCGCCTCCTCCACGGGAAGGTGATTCATCGCTTGCGCTTCCCGCATCTGATCGGGTCCGATGACACCGCGCTTGACCAGGATGTCGGTCCATTCTCGGCCTTGCTTCGCCATGGGAGTGAGGCTCCGGAAAACCAGCGAGCGTGTCGGGAGCATGTCCGAAGTCAGCCCCTTTTGGGAGGGGCGACCAGGGCGTGCGATCCTGACCTTTGGGGGTTCGTGCGAAAGTCTGTGTGTGGGGGAACGTCGGATCCGCAAACAGTCAAAAGTCGAGGGTCACGTACGGGCGGCACCCAGCATAAGTCGATCGCATGAAAGAGATGACGAAATCGATAAATTCAACGTTACCACAGCCCTGCGACGACGACAAGCAACCCCGAGAGAAAAAGAAGGCCTCGTATCATGGAGCCATGACCGCCTGCCACCAATAAGTAAAACCCCGTCAATCCCGACAATTGGCATGGCGCGTGCATTTAGACCACGTCGGGGCAAGCCGGTAAGGCAAAGTGAATCAACGACCCGCCATCGAGCGAGGAATCATCCTCGTTCCCACGGTCCCCCGCTATGCCTTACCCACAAGTCGCAATCTTCTAACCGACAAGGCATTGCGTCTCTAAAACCGAAGACTTTCGGAGTCGCCCGGGAGGAGTCGTCAGTAGCGAACGGCAAAAAACGCCGAGGAATTCAGCCGCAGATCGGTCAAATCATTAATCGTTTAATTCGGAAAAATCAGCAAATTCTGCCCGATGTTACTTCTGGCTTAGCCTTTAGACGGATTCAACTTGTGGGTAAGGCATAGCGGTCCCCCGTGGGAATGCCATCCCCGACGCTCAGCGTCGTCTGGCCCTCGCAAGCCGAGGACGCAGAGCGTCCAAGACTGCATTCCCATGGGGGACCGTGGGAACGAGTTTCTCCCGCGAATTTCGGCCCCCGGGGCAGCCAGACGGCCCGATTTCCTTGCGGCAGAGAAAAAAAAGGCCGGCCGAGCGGGGCTCGGACGGCCTTGAGGATTACAAAAGTGGAGAAGGCTCAAACGTGATCAACGATCGCGGCTAATCGTCTTGCCTTCCGCCAGGACGGCCTGGGCGGCCGCGAGCCGGGCGATGGGGACGCGGTAGGGGGAGCAGGAAACGTAGTCCATGCCCACAACGTGACAGAAGGCGACGCTCTCGGGGTCGCCGCCGTGCTCGCCGCAGATCCCGACCTTGAGGTGCTCGCCGGCCTTTTCCTTGCGCGCCTTGCGGCCCTTGGCGACGCCGATCTCGATGAGCTGGCCCACGCCGTTGGCGTCGAGGGTCTGGAACGGGTCGACCGGGAGGATCTTCTCGCGGAGGTAGGTCGGCATGAATCCCTTGATGTCGTCCCGGCTGAAGCCGAACGTCATCTGGGTCAGGTCGTTGGTGCCGAACGAGAAGAACTCGGCCTCCTCGGCGATCTTGTCGGCGGTCAGGGCGGCCCGAGGGACCTCGATCATGGTGCCGATCAGATAGTCGACCTTGGTCCCCTCCTGCTTCATGACCGCTTCGGCCTCGGCGATGGCGCGCGTCTTGACAAAGACGAGCTCTTCGACCGTGCCGACCAAGGGGATCATGATTTCGGGGAGGACCGATTTCCCCTTCTTCTTGACCTCGATGGCGGCCTCGATGATCGCGCGGACCTGCATGTCGCCGATCTCGGGGTAGACGATCGGCAGGCGGCAGCCGCGGAACCCGAGCATCGGGTTGAACTCGTGGAGCTGCTCGACCCGGTCCTTGACCTTCTGGGCGGTCACGCCGAGTTGCTTGGCGACCTCGGCCTGCCCCTTGTCGTCGTGGGGGAGGAACTCGTGCAAGGGCGGGTCCAGGAGGCGGATGGTCACGGGGAGACCGTCCATCGCCTCGAAGATGCCGACGAAGTCCGCCTTCTGGAACGGCTCGAGCTCGGCCAGGGCGGCCTTGCGCCCTTCGACGTCGTCGGCGACGATCATCTTCCGCATCGCGGTGATCCGCTGATCGCCGAAGAACATGTGCTCGGTCCGGCAGAGGCCAATCCCCTCAGCGCCGAACTCGCGGGCCTTGGCCGAGTCGATGGGCGTATCGGCGTTGGTGCGGACCTTCAAGGTCCGGATCTTGTCGGCCCACTCCATCAATTCGGCGAAGTGTCCCGAGATCGAGGGGGCGACCGTGGCGACCTGGCCGATCATGACGTCGCCGGTCGTGCCGTTGATCGTGAGGTAGTCACCGGCCTTGACCGTGTGCTCGCCGATCCGGACGGTTCCGGTCTTCTCGTCGATGCGGACCGCTTCGCAGCCGACGACGCAGGGCTTGCCCCAGCCTCGGGCGACGACCGCGGCGTGGCTCGCCTTGCCGCCGGTCGAGGTGAGGATCCCGGACGCCAGGTGCATGCCGGCGACGTCTTCGGGGCTCGTCTCTTTGCGGACGAGGAGGATCTTCACGTCGGGGTGAGCTTCGGCATGGGCGACGGCCGCCTCGGCCGAGAGGACCACCTTGCCGGACGCCGCACCCGGGCTGGCGGCAATGCCTTGCGCGACCGGCTTATCCTTGGCCTTGGGGTCGAGCTGAGGCAAGAGCAGGTGGTTCAGGCTCTCCGGGTTGACGCGCTGGAGGGCCGTCTTCTGGTCGATCAGACCTTCCTTGACCATTTCGACCGCGATCCGGACCGCCGCCGAGCCGGTTCGCTTGCCGGAGCGGGTCTGGAGCATGTAGAGCGTACCGTCCTGGACGGTGAACTCGATGTCCTGCATTTCCTTGTAGTGCGACTCGAGCGTCTTGCGGATCCCGAGCAGTTGCTCGTAGACCTTGGGCATCTCCTGGTCGAGCTGAGCGATCGGCTCGGGGGTCCGGATGCCGGCGACGACGTCTTCGCCCTGGGCGTTGATCAGGTAGTCGCCGTAGAACTCGTCGGCGCCTGTGTTCGGGTCGCGGGTGAAGGCGACGCCGGTGCCCGAGTTGCTGCCCATGTTGCCGAAGACCATCGCCTGGACGTTGACGGCGGTCCCCTTCAGTCCGCTGATCCGCTCGATCCGGCGGTACTCGACGGCCTTCTTGCCCATCCAGCTATTGAAGACGGCCATGATGGACGCCCAGAGCTGCTCGATCGGGTCTTGGGGGAAGTCGGAGCCGGTGTGGGCCTTGTAGACGGCCTTGTACTTCTCGACGAGGACCTTCAAGTCGTCGGCGCTGAGGTCGGTGTCGTTCTTGACCCCCTTGGCCTGCTTCAACGCCTCGAGCTCGTGCTCGAAGTGCTCATGATCGACGCCCATGGCGGTCGAGCCGAACATGTCGATCAGGCGGCGATAGCCGTCGTAGGCGAACCGGGGGTTGCCCGTCTTCTTGGCCATGCCCTCAACGACGGCGTCGGACAAGCCAAGGTTCAAAATCGTGTTCATCATTCCGGGCATCGACAGCGCGGCACCCGAGCGAACGCTGACCAGCAGCGGGTTGGCCGGATCACCCAGTTTGGTGCCAACCAGCTTCTCCATTTCCGCGATCGCGGCCTGAACCTGCGGCTTCACCGCTTCGGGCAGCTTCTTGTCGCCCTCGTAGTAGGCAGCGCAGACCTCGGTGGTGATCGTGAAGCCCGGGGGGACGGGAATTCCAAGCACGCTCATCTCGGCCAGGTTGGCCCCTTTGCCGCCGAGCAGGGTCTTCATTTCTGCCTTGCCGTCGGCCTTGCCACCACCAAACGAATAAACAAACTTCTGCGAATCGGACATCGGTTTTACAAGCTCCTCGGTCGCTGCGACATTCCCCCGGTGACCGCCACGTGCGTTCCCAGGCCCGCGCGATGCACCGTGATTGTTCGTAAACTCATGAAACGACACAGATTAACGATTCCAGATCTGAGCGTCAAGACGCGACCAGCCCAGCCCTCGTGGCCGGCGGACAGCGTCACGAGAGGCCCCGGCTCCCAGCGGCGAAATGGGGCCGTCCTGGGCCGCGGCCACCCACCTGCCCTTCCATTGGCTTGGCTTCCTCCCCTGGGACCGAAGGCGTCCCAGAGGGGGGGAGTGAGAGGGAGGGAACGGTTTAGGCCTGGCTCTGGGTTGAACGGACCTGAGGGGGGATGGTGCTCGCGGACAGGCCACGGTGGAAGGCGATAACCGCCTCGAGGATCGACTCGAGCGACCGCTCCGGGCGGAAGTCGATGAGTGCGCTGAGTTTGGAGACGTCGGGGACACGACGAGGCATGTCCTCGAACCCCGCTTCGTAGGCTTCCCCATACGGGATGTGCACGATCTCCGAGTTCGAGCCGCTCAGCGTTTTGACCAGGTTCGCCAGCGCTCCGATCGAGATCTCTTCACTGGAACCGATGTTGTACACCTGGCCGACGGCCGAGGGATGGTCGACAAGCTTCACCAAGGCGGCAACAACGTCGGCAACATGAGCAAAACAGCGAGTCTGGGTGCCGTCGCCGAAGACGGTGATCGGCCGGCCCGCGAGCGCCTGCTTGACGAACGACGGGATCACCATGCCGTATTGCCCGACCTGACGGGGCCCAACCGTGTTGAAGAGGCGGACGACCACCGTGGGTAACTGCTTTTCACGCCAGTAGGCGAGGGCGAGAAACTCGTCGATCGCCTTCGAGCAGGCGTAACTCCAGCGTCCTTTGTTCGTGGCCCCCATCACGAGGTTGCCGTCCTCGCGGAACGGAACCTGGGTGCTCAGCCCGTAGACCTCGGAGGTCGACGCGATCAGCACCTTCTTCTTCTTCTTGTTCGCGTGGGCGAGCACGACCTCGGTGCCGTGGACGTTGGTCTCGATCGTCCGGACCGGACTCTCCACGATCAGCTTGACCCCGACCGCCGCGGCCAGGTGGACGATCACGTCGCACTGGTCGACGAGCTCCGCCACGATCGGATGGTTGTGAACGCTATCGACCGTGTAGTGGAAGTGCGGATGGCTACGGAGATGGCGAATGTTTTCGATGCTGCCGGTGGAAAGGTCGTCGAGAACGAGGACCTCGTCGCCGCGTTCAAGGTAGGCCTCGCAGAGATGGGAGCCGATGAAGCCGGCCCCCCCGTGATCAAGACTCGCATCCCTCGGTGTCCTTTCGACGACGGATTCCAATCGAAGCATGCCTCGCCATCCGCGCTCCATCGAACTCAGCCTGATGGACAAAACTCATGAGCGAAGGGATGCGGCGAGCGAGCGGTGGCGATCAAATCCCCAAACAACGGGGAACCGAGGGGTCAAGCAACGACGGTTGGATGATCCAGAACCAGCGTCCTCAAATCATTGCACCGAAACCGACTTGGCTCAAGCCCGAATGTCTCACGCGATGGACCCGGCGCCGCTCTCGCGTTGCGTTCACCCGGATCATACAGAACGCCCGAGCCCCTTTTCTTTGGTAGAAAAAAAGGGACCCGGGCGTCTTGAGTCGTCGATCACGTGATCGGAGCGTCGCGAGGAAGGCTCGGCTCGGGCCGATTAGGCGGATGCCTTCTCGAGCGCGGCCTTCTTGACGATGTCTTCCTGGAGCCGGGCGGGGACCTTCTGGTATTTGAGGAACTCCATGCTGAAGCTCCCCTTGCCTTGGGTCATGCTCCGCAGGTCGTTGGAGTAGCCGAACATTTCGGAGAGGGGAACTTCGGCCAAGATCACCGCGAACCCTTGGCGGCTCTCGGTTCCGAGAATCACGCCACGCTTCGAGGAGACCTGGCCGGTGACCGGTCCCTGGAACTCGGTCGGCGTCTCCACCTCAACCTTCATGATCGGCTCCAGCAACACCGGGGCCGACTTGCGGAACGTCTCGCGGAAGCAGTCGCGAGCACAGATCTGGAACGCCATGTCCGACGAGTCGACGTCGTGATAGGAGCCGTCGTTGAGCACCATCTTGACGCCGATGACCTCGAAGCCGGCGACCGGCCCCTTGCTCAACGAGTCGCGGAAGCCCTTCTCGACCGACGGGATGTACTCGCTCGGAATGCGCCCGCCGGTGACCTTGTTCTCGAAGACGAACGATTCGGCCGACTCGGCCCCCAGCGGCTCCAAGACGCCGACGATGTGGGCGAACTGACCCGAACCACCGGTCTGCTTGCGGTGCTTGTAGTTGTACGGAGTCGACTGGGTCGGCGACTCGCGGTAGCTGACCTTGGGCGCGCCGACGGTGCAGTCCACCTTGTACTCGCGGCGGATCCGCTCGACATAGATTTCCAGGTGCAACTCACCCATGCCCGAGATGATCGTCTCGCTCGTCTCGGGGTCGACGTGGACCCGGAACGTCGGGTCTTCACGCATGAACCGATTCAAGGCCTTCGACAGCTTGTCGTAGTCGGCCCGCTTGGTCGGGATGATCGACAGGTCGATGACCGGTTCGGCAGCGTAGATGCTTTCGAGCGAGACGTTCGTCCCCTCGGCGCAGTACGTGTCGCCAGTCGCGCACTCGAGCCCCATGACCGCGACGATATCGCCGGCACCGGCCGCGTCGATGTCTTCCTTCTGGTCGGCATGGACGCGAAGGATTCGGCTGATCCGGGCTTTCTTGCGCTGACGCGCGTTGAGGTAGAACTCCCCCTTGCGGAGGGTGCCCTGATAGATCCGCATGTAGGTGACCTGGCCGAACGCCTCTTCGACGAGCTTGAACGCCATCGCGACGAGGGGAAGTTCGGCGTCGGGGGCGAGCGCCACCTCGGCCATCCCGTCGTTATTGTCCTTGGCGTGGATCTCGCGATCGAGCGGGCTCGGGAGGTACTCACTGACCGCGTCAAGCAGGAGCTGGACCCCCTTGTTCTTATAAGCGGTGCCGATGAGCACGGGGCAAATCCGCTGCGCGATCGTCCCTTCGCGGATCGTCTTGTGGATCAAGTCGATGGGAACTTCCTGCTCTTCGAGCAGCAGTTCCATAAGCTCGTCGGAGACGAGCGAGAGGGCTTCGAGCATCACCTGGCGGGCACGCTCGGTGGCGTCGACCAATTCCGCCGGAACGGGCTCACGACGAACCGTGTCCCCCTTCTCGCCGTCGAAGTAGACGGCCTGACGGTTGATCAGGTCGACGATCCCTTGGAAGTTCGATTCCGAGCCGATCTGGATTTGCAGGGGTACAACCGTCAAACCAAGCTTGCTCTCGAGCTGCGCGATGACATTGGGCGCGTTGGCGCCGGTGCGGTCCATCTTGTTGATGAACGCCAGCCGGGGAACGGCGTACCGCTTCATCTGGCGGTCAACGGTGATCGACTGGGACTGCACCCCGGCGACGGCGCAGAGAACGAGCACAGCGCCGTCGAGAACGCGGAGCGACCGCTCGACCTCGACCGTGAAATCGACGTGGCCGGGCGTGTCAATAATATTGACCTTTTTGTCGCCCCAGTGCACGGTCGTGGCGGCCGAGGTGATCGTGATCCCTCGTTCCTTCTCCAACTCCATGTGGTCCATGACCGCACCTTCGCCACGCACTTCCTTGATGACGTGGATCCGGCCGGCGTAGTACAAGACTCGCTCGGTGAGCGTTGTTTTACCAGAGTCGATGTGGGCCGAAATCCCGATGTTCCGGACGTTGCGAAGGTTTTCCATAGTAGTTGTTGTCGCGATCGCGTCGCAAAGGGTGGAACGCCCTTTGGCCTGAGAGAAACCGGTCTTAAATGAGGCCGGGGATGGCTCAACCCGCCGTTCCAGGACGAGTCGAAGGGGTGGCCGGAATTTCTGACTGGGAGGCACACCAAGTGGACCGGCCGAGGATTTCAATCCGAATCGGTGTGGAGCACAAGCAGAGCCCGAGGAGAACCCAAGGTCAAAGGCAGAATATCGTATCAGGTTCGGAGAAACAATCAAGTCCGATCCCACACGACTCATCCTACCATTGTACATCGATCATACGTAGCGCGGCAAGTCTTGTTCATTGGGGAGGGCCGCTCCGCCCGGCGAGTCGGGGACGCACTCGGTCATCGATTTTTCAAGCCGCCTGGCGTACGCTTTTCCCGCGGAGGGGGCGAATTCGCCCCGAATCTCGCCAATCGCCCGGTTTCAACCCCAATGGTCCGAGCTTGCCATGACACTCCCCCACTTCGCCGACGACAAGGCGCGACTCGACTGGGTCGCACGGTCTCTCTACTCCGGTTTACTGAGTGATGCCTGCGATGCCGCGGGGTTCCGCGATCGGGCACTCGGGGCCGATATCCGGCCGCTCGACGAGTCGCTGGTCCTTGTCGGCCGCGCCAAAACGACCGTCTGGGCGCCGATGTTTCATGTTCCGCCCCGCCCTTACGACAAGGAGATCGCGGCCGTCGACTCGCTCCAGGCCGGCGATGTCTTCATTATGGCGGTCGACCGCTCGCACGCGATCGTGCCATGGGGCGAACTGCTCTCGACGGCCAGCTTGGCCCGCGGGGGCCGAGGCGCTCTGATCGACGGCCTGGTGCGCGACTCCCGGCAAATCCAGGCGATGGGATTTCCGGTCTTCTGCACTGGCCGACGTCCCTATGATTCCTGCGGGCGGGGAATCGTCGTCGACTATGATGTTCCCGTGATGATCGACGGGATCCCGATCCATCCGGGCGACCTCGTCTTCGGAGACGCGGACGGCGTGGTGATCGTCCCGAAACAGGTCGAGAACGAAGTTTTGGAGCGAGCTTGGACCAAGCTCTCCGGTGAAAACACCACCCGCGAAGCGCTCCGCGCCGGCATCCCCCTGGCGCAAGTCTTTCGCGACCATGGGATCCTCTAGATTTCCCCAAGAGCGGGTCACTTCCCGCTCAATTTTTCGAAAACCAAAGCGAACCACTCATTGATGGGCCAAATCAAACTCCGACATCGCTGATATCACGACAGCGGTGCGGAGTTCCCTAAATCAAGAACCTGATTTTCAGGCCCTTGCAGAACTCTCTGACGGATGTCAGACTAAATCGAGCGGCCGCGTCTCACGATTCCAAATCGGCACGATTTGGCGTTGTCATCCCTGATCATTCGAGTTCAAGGAGCGAAGTGTGATGGGCTCGGGGGGTCGAACGGGAGTACGGGAGGTACGGCCTGGGGCTCACGAGCCGCGGGGGACGTCGCGCGCCGGGCTGAAGATTTTGATTCCGGGATATGTTCAGTGGACGTGGCGGCAGCGGGAGCGGGCGGCGGTTTTCTTCGGTTCGTTCGCGATGGCGATGGGGGTGGGGGTTTTTTCGTGGGGCACGCGGATGGGCCTGGCGCTGTTGGCCTTTGCGTTTGGAACGCATGTGGTCTCGGCCGTGGATGTCCTCCGGCAGAGCGCGTTCCCCGGGTTCGGGCGTTGGATGCCCCTGCTGTCAGCCTCGGGGGGGCTGGCGTTGGGGGTCTACACCCCGACCGTTTTGCTGGCGACCCTGGTGGCCTGGCCGGCGATGGACGGGGTCTCGGGGGTGGACGGTTATCTGGTCAATTACTGGGCGTTTCGGGCACAAGCGCCGCGTGACGGCGACTGGGTTTGGCTCCGGTTCTCTCCCTGGGGCGATACCCACGTGGGGCGTGTGGTGGCACGCGCCGGCGAGGAAGTGGAATGGTCCCGCAATCGGCTGCGAGTCGCCGGCAAACAGGTGCGGGATGTCGCATCGCTCCGGTTCACATCAACGCCCGACGAACTTGCTTTTGTCGTGCCGTCGGGACATGTTCTGATGACTCCCAATGCCGGCTCGCATCGGCGTCCCGGTACCGGGGGATTGGTTCTCGTCCCCAACGAGCAAGTTGCCGGCCGTGCCTGGGCGCGGATGTACCCACTTTGGGAGCGGCAAACCCTTCGCTGAATGAATTCGGAGAGACGTTCCGACCAGGCGCTGATCGTAGGTTCGAGCGTGACCGGGGGTAAGGAGGGAGGGGGAAGACCGACCCAAGTTGTTACCAGTGGAGTGGTTCGCAAATCGGCCGTACCGGACGATCCCACCGGCGACACTGGTCTACTTTGGCGAAATCCGTCCACAAAAGCTCTGGGAAATGGAGACTGGGGTCGCGACAAACGATCTCCGGAGTGGTATCATCATTCCACTCTGGGGTGTCCCGTGCCGCGTGACGGTCGTTGTGCGCCGTCTGGTTTGGCGTGGGGACGGTTGTGGGTCTCCTGGTGCCAAGGGCGGGACGTGGTGGCGTTATGGATCGGCTCTGGGCTCCCTGGCGCGCTCAGTATATCCGCGAGGCTTCGGCTTCGACCGAGGTCGATACCGATCCCGGTTGTTTTCTCTGCCGGGGGATTTCCAGCCGCGACGATCGCGAGAACCTGCTGGTCTGGCGGGGAGCGCATTCGGTCGTGGTCCTGAATCGGTTCCCCTATAACAACGGCCATCTGCTCGTGGCGCCCTTGGTCCATCGCGGGACGCTGGGCGAGTTGTCGGGGCCCGACCTCACCGAACCGATCGAAACGGTTCGCACGATGATCAGCATCCTCGACCGGATGCTGCGGCCGCACGGTTATAACGTGGGGTTGAATCAGGGAAAGTCGGCCGGCGCAGGCCTTCCGGGCCACCTCCACTGGCATGTGGTGCCGCGGTGGGACGGTGATACGAATTTCATGCCGGTCCTGGGTCATGCCAAAGTGATCGTCGAAAGCCTGTTGGAATTCTACGATCGATTGGCGGCGGAACTGGCGGACGTCCTCGAGCCTTGAGCCAACTGGGCAGGTTCCGATCTCGCTCGTGATTCATTCGTCTTAAGCAAGTATTTCAGGCCATGTTGGGAAAGGTAATTGGCCATGCTTTTATATATGATCCGTGCCCTGTTCGTCCTGGTCGTTGCCGGAATGGCCGTCCGTATCGCACGGACCGTCGGTGAAAACCAGATGGCCAACCCCTACCTGGTCTTCGTGGGGCTGTTGGTCGGGGCGATCGTCATCATGGTCATCGACATCCTGACGCCGCGCAAGCGGATCCAGACGATTTCCGCCATTTACTTTGGCATCATCGTCGGGGTCTTGCTCAGCGACCTCATTCAGAACGCGTTGCAGCCGTCGCTGGACCTCTACCTCATGCCCCTGGTGCGCAACAGCGTGACCGGGTTCATGATGATCTGCATCTGCTACATCTGCGTCAGTACCTTGCTCCAGACCAAAGATGATTTCCGGTTCATTATTCCTTATGTGGAATTCTCGAAGGAAGTCAAGGGATCGCGTCCCCTCGTCCTCGATACCTCCGTGGTGATCGATGGACGGATCGCCGACGTGGCCGAGACGAAGGTGATCGACCAGCCCTTGATCGTCCCTCGGTTCGTGCTCCAAGAGTTGCAGGGCATCGCCGACAGTTCGGACAAGCTACGACGAAACCGAGGCCGGCGCGGCCTGGACATTCTCAATCGGCTCCAGAAATCCACCGGAGTCGAGGTCAAGATCCACGACTCCGAGATCCCCGAACTCGCCGGAATCCGCGAAGTCGATCAACGACTCGTCGTGCTCGCCAAACATCTTGGTGGCAAGGTGGTCACCAACGACTATAACCTGAACAAAATCGCCAAGCTCCAAGGGGTTGAAGTGATCAACCTCAACGACCTGGCGAACGCGCTCAAGCCAATCGTCCTGCCGGGAGAGGCACTCACCGTCAAACTGCTCAAACGCGGTGAAGAGCCCGGGCAGGGAATTGGATACCTCGACGACGGCACGATGATCGTCGCCGAGCAAGGCGGTTATCACCTGGGTGAGACCATCCGTCTCACCGTCACCAGCGTCCTCCAGACCAGCGCGGGGCGGATGATCTTCGGACGCATCGATCCCGCGCCCCCCTCACGAAATCTGAACGTGACCCCGTCCCAGGATCCGCAGAACCGAACGAACGCCTAGGCCGTTGGTCTCGGCGATTTTTGATTTTCTGATGGGCAACCGCAGCAATATGCAACGGCCGCTGGGTGCCACGGGTTGGACCCAACCCGTAGCACCCAAGGCTTGCACATCATTGAATTTCAAGGAAGCCCAGGTCCAGCGACTTGGGCTGTCCTCACGCTTCCGACTCCTCGTCCACCTCGTCCCCCTGCCCATCGTAGGGGGTCTTGCACCAGTGGCAGACCACAATCTGCTCGCAATTGGGGCAGTGGAGCGGGATCTCGGGGCGGGACAGCGCCTCGTAGTATTCCTGCGAAGGCGGCAGGTACGGCGTTTGACAACCGTCGCAAATCAAGGGGCGTTGGCAATAGGCGCAGTCGATCATGAAACACCTCCCGAGACGTCGCGTTCGTGCCGGCTTCGCTTGAGAGCAAGACGCACAAGGCGGAGACGGCTCCGCGAACGTTCGTTACGACACTCGCGTCGCGACCGGTGACCGGACTGGCGCAGAGTTCGGAGGCCTGGGACCCTTCTTGCCTTTGAGAGAGCAAGAAGCAGCGGGCAAAAGCGCCCGCGGCCCCAGGGCCTTGCAACCGATCCGGGGACCGGCCTAGCTGACGGCCTTCTCCGGCTTCAGGCAGCGACCGATCTGTCGGACGGCTTGCCGAAGTCGCTGTTCATTTTCGATCAGGGCAAGTCGGAGGTATCCTTCGCCCGCCTCGCCGAACCCACGTCCTGGGCTGACGGCAACCTCCGCTTCCTCCAAGAGCTTCATCGCGAAGTCGATCGAGCCCATTTTCGACCGCCAGGGCTCGGGGATGGCCGCCCAGACGAACATGCTGGCCTTCGGGCGTTCGACCTGCCAACCGAGCCGGTTCAAACTGTCGACCAACACGTCCCGGCGCATCTGATACTCGGCCACCTGGGCCAGGCGGCCGGGTTCGCCGTGCCTGAGGGCCACGATCGCCGCGATCTGCACCGCCTGAAAAATGCCGTAGTCGTAGTAACCCTTGATCGCCTTCAAGGCATTGAGCATCTGGCGGTTGCCCGCAGCAAACCCAACCCGCCAACCCGCCATGTTGTAGCCCTTGGACATGGTCGTGAATTCACAACCCACGTCCTTGGCGCCCGGGACGGAGAGGAAGCTGGGGGCCTGCCAGCCGTCAAAGCTGATATCGCCGTAGGCGAAGTCGCTGATCACGAAGAAGTGATACTTCTTGGCCAGCGCCACGATCTCCTCGAAGAAGGCGCGATCCACAACCGTGGCGGTCGGGTTGTGGGGATAGTTGAGGACGAGGATCTTCGGCCTGGGGAACAGGCTCTCGCAGACCCGCGCCACATTCGCCAGGAAGGCCTGCGAATCACGGACGTCCAGGGCGATGACATTCGCCGACGCCAAGGCAATCGCATGGACGTGAATCGGGAAGCTCGGCGCCGGCACCAACGCCGTGTCGCCTGGCCCGAGCAGGGCCAAGCACATGTGGCTGAACCCTTCTTTCGAACCGATCGTCGCCACCACTTCGTGATCCGGGTCGAGACTGACTCCGAACCGAGACTCGTACCTCACGGCCACCTCGCGGCGAAGGTTGTAGACCCCCGACGCGACGCTGTACCGGTGGTTTCTCGAGTCTCGAGCCGCTTCGCAGAGCTTGTCGACGACCCATTCCTCGGGGGGATCGGTTGGATTTCCCATCCCAAGGTCGATGACGTCGATGCCATCGCGGCGCTTGCGGTACTTCAGTTCGTTGATCTTGCCGAACAGGTAGGGCGGCAGGCCGCGGACACGCGGTGCAAATTCGATATCTTCAAATTCGACCGAGTCAGGATTGGTCGTAGGATCGCTCATCGCGCCAGGCTTCCTCGCGAGTCCGTAAAGGGCCGCCCGCGCCGCGGTCCAGGGGCGGCCCTTGCGGATCCGACCCGGGGTCGTGATCCGCGCTCGACGTGTATGTTGTCCCGACTTTAACTATAACGAACTGACGCCTTCGACGCATCCCGGCGCAACCTTGATTTGCTCGCCGAATCCCTCGGCGACCGAACCTCGGTCTTTTTTTTCCGCAACCTCAAGGGGGTTTTGGTCGATACTCAGTCTTGCCACCAGGACGCCCCGCCGATTCCCGTGACATGCACCCCGACTTACCGCCCGATCACGGGCCCGTCCGGATGATCGATAAACATCGCGGGGCCGGCGTGAGAGATTCACTCTCCCGCGCCGGCCCCTCCGATTTTTCACCAGGTGTTACCGGTCAAGGAGGGAGCGATCCCATCCCTGGAGTCCGGTCGCTCCGGATCAGGTCAGTCTTTCTTGAGCTTGCTCAAGGTGACGAACGCCCCCGGAATCTTCTCCGACTTGATGAAGATCATCAGGTCGTCCGACTTCTCGGAGAGTTCCTGGAACTCCTTGACCCCCTTCACCGGCTGGATCTTCTTGTCACGAATCACCTGGGTGATGACCATCCCTGCTTCCAGGCCCTTGGCCGAGGCCGGGGAGTCTTCTTTGACGGACGTGATGAGCAAGCCGTCGGCCTCTTTCAGACCAAGCCCCTTGGCCAGTTCCTCCGTCAAGGGCTGAACCTCAAGGCCAAAGTCTTTGATAGCGGTCTTCGGTGCCTCTTCGACCGCCGGCTTCTCGGGGGCCGCGGTTTCCTTCTCCACATCGAAGAGAACGGCGTCAGCCGAGCCGAGAACGACGTTGGCGGAGTGTTCTTTTCCGTCGCGGAAATAGGTCAAGGCGTAGGGCTTGCCAATCTCGCTGGCCGCCACGTTCAGCCGGAAGTTAGGAACGCTGACAACCGGGTGATTGTTGAAGCCGACGATCACGTCGCCTTGCTTCAGCCCCGCCTTATCGCCAGGGCCGCCGGGAACGACTTGCTGGACCAAGGCCCCCTTCGTCTTGGGATCGATCCCCAAGATCTTGGCTTCGGCGGGCGACAAGTTACCGATTGCGACCCCGATTCGGGCCCGGCTCACCTTGCCGTCCTTGATGAGCTTGTCGGCCACGTTTGAGGCCAGGTCGATCGGAATCGCGAAGCCGACACCGTCGTTGCCGCCTCCACCGCCTCCGAATCCCCCTCGGCCTCCGCTCATGATCGCCGAGTTGATGCCGATCACCCGTCCGTCCATGTCAACGAGCGGTCCACCCGAGTTCCCCGGATTGATCGAAGCGTCGGTCTGGAGGAATGACTCGTAAGCGTCGTTCGTGGCGTTAATGCCGAGGTTATCACGCTCGGTGGCCGAGACGATCCCTGTGGTCACGGTCTGGCTCAGGCCGAACGGAGAACCGACCGCCATCACCATCTCGCCGACGCGAACCTTGGAGCTATCGCCCTTGGCCAGCGCGGGGTAGCTCGTGTTTTCCACCTTGATCACGGCGAGGTCCGACTTGGGGTCGGTGCCGATGACCCGAGCGGGTGCCTCGACGCCGTCATGGAACTTGACGACAATCTTACCGGCGTCCGCGACCACGTGGTTGTTGGTCAAGATGTGGCCCTGGTCGTCATAAACGAATCCAGATCCGGTCCCCTGAGCAATGCCACCGAACTGCTGGGGTTCAAGGCCCCCTTCAGGACCGAATCGCTTCTGCATTTCCCGGAGGAGGTCCTCCAGATCCTTGGGGGTCGTGCCTCGCATACCGGGGGGAGTCCACGTCCGTTACCCAAGGCGCGAGGCGAACTTGCCACCTTGCGTTGCACACTGATCTGCACGACGGACGGCTTGGTATACTCCGCGACCGAAGCGAATGCCTCGGAAAGCGCACGAGCCGTCTTCTGACTCTCAGCAGGCATCTTCGGTGCGGCCGGGACCTGTCGGGTGAGATTCTGCGAGTTCACCAAAGCCGCGGTCGAAACGGCAAGTGCCGCCCACGCAATCACATTGCGTTTCATGCTGGATTCATCTCCTTCGAATCGATTCACTTTGGATGCAATAAAACAAACGAAATCCGAGCCGTTCCCTAAGTCTTAAGAAGAGGTCTCAGCTCGTGGTTTCCCTTGTTACGAACCAACAAGCCAGAAGGTTGGCTCCAGAAATCGATCGGCCCGCATTTTTTTCAACCCCGGGGCCTCCCATCAGCAGAACGTCACGGGTCCGTCTTTCACTTGGCGAAAGGTCCGTCTGCTCGCTAGTGTAAAAGGAAGCAAACGGACGTCGACCACATTTTTCCGAGATTTTGAAGGACAAACGTGCTCGACCCACGCGAACTCCGACCGGAAGCACTTCGAGACCACGCGCAGCGGCTCGGCGCCAACGATTTGGCCGCACGCCGCCTGCTCTCGGCCGTGCTCGGTCAGGGAATCCACGACCCGGCCGTCTGGGGTCGCTCGTTCCAGGTCCCGCGCCGCCTGAGCGACGCCATCGGTACGTTACCCCGCCTTATCCAAGATCGAGTCGTCACCTCAACTCACGATGGCTTCGAGAAGATCCGCTTTCTGACCCACGACGGCCTGGCCCTGGAAACCGTCCTGATTCCGCTCCATCGCCCGGGGGCCGTCAGCCTCTGCCTCTCCTCCCAGGTCGGCTGCGCCATGGGCTGCGTCTTCTGCGCCACCGCAAAGATGGAGAAACGACGCAATCTCGCGAGCTGGGAGATCCTCGACCAGTGGGTTCAGGCCCGCGATCGAGCGCGTTCCCAAGGGCGGCGGGTGACCGGGGTCGTTTTCATGGGGATGGGCGAGCCCTTCCTCAACTATGACCGGGTCATCACCGCGGCCGAGCTCCTGCGCTGTCCTCATGGCGGCCAGGTCTCCGCCAAGGCGATCACGATCAGCACCGTCGGCCTCGTTCCCGAGATCGACCGATTCACAGCCGAGGGGCACAAGTTCCGGCTCTCGATCAGCCTGGGAGCCGCCACCGACGAGAAACGGGCCCGCCTCGTTCCGATCGCGGCGCGGACACCTGTGGCCGAACTGATGGCGGCGGCCCGCCGCCACGCCCAGTCGCGACGAGACCGGGTCATGCTCTCCTATGTCTGCATCTCGGGCGAGAACGTCGGGCAAGACGATGCGAAAGCACTCGGAGCGTTGATCGGCGACACGCCCGTGCGTCTCGACCTGATCGACGTGACCGACCCGACCGGTCGCTTCCTCCCCCCACCGCGGCCGAGATGGCGGCGTTTCGCGACAGCCTGACGCAGTACGTCGGTCAACCGGTCGCACGACGCTACTCCGGCGGAGCCGACATCCAGGCGGCGTGCGGCACCTTGGCCGGAGTCCTCAATGAATCGAGCCCGACCCCGACCTACAGCCTCTGAATTTCTGGTCTCAGGTCATTCGGAGACCCCATCGCTTTCCGGATGAAGCAGAACAGCCGGCCCCCGTCATGTGGTCCCAAGGAGCGAACGACGGCTCCCTGGTCGGGTGAGGTGAGAAGGAGTGGGGACCGGCAGCAAGTCGATCATTTACGGCTTCGAACGCCGGCCGAGTTGGCGAACGTAAGCGATCAAGGGTGGGAAATCATCGGAGGCGATGACGTTGCCGAACGCGGGCATCTTCGTCCCAGGCTTGAATGCTTCGGGGTGGCGGATCCAGGCCTCGATCTCGGCATCGGTTGCATACTTGTTGTCCGCCTGGCGCAAGTCGCCGATATCGACCCCGGTATCACCGTGACACGACCGGCATCCGTAGCGTTCGTAGAGCGCACGGCCCTTAAGAGTGGCGGCGCGATCAGAACTGGCCTCGGCTGACGCCGTGATCGCCTTCGGAGCGTCCGTGGTGGGCCGCGGTCTGTGGAGCGGCGGGACCGTCTGCAAATAGGCGTAGACGGCTCCCACCTCCGCTTCGGACAGCTCCTTGTAGAGTTGCATCGGCCCTCGGACTGGCGTGCCGTCGGGTCGAAGCCCCTCGCGAACGGCCCGGACAAATTCCGCCTCGCTCCAGCGGCCGATCCCGGTCTCACGGTCGGGGGTCAGGTTGGCCGAAATCACGATCGACCCCGCCGCGTCGTAAACTTCGTTCCCACCGCCGAGATACCCGTCCGAGCGCTCCGGCTGCTGTTCGTCGAGTTTCATGAAGTTGGCCGAGTGGCAGCCAAAGCAACTCCCCTTGGCCTGGACCACATAGCGACCATACGCCACGCGGTCCGAGAGCGCAGGCGCCACGATCGGGGCCGCGGGATACGCCATCGGCCGCCAAGCGTAACGCATCAAGATTTTCCCAAGGATCGAGAGCGAACCTGTCTGCGGGCTCGCCGTGGTGGCCTCGACCGCGGGATCGTCGGACCGGAGGTAGGCCAAGAGGTCGAACAAATCCTCATCCGCCAGCCGAGGGAGGCGAGGCATCCAGGGAGGAGCCAGCCGCCCTTGGCGATTGACGCCGGTCCGCAGGAAGGCGACGAGCTCCCCGTCGCTCCAGGCCCCGATCCCCGTCTTGACGTCCCGGGTGATGTTCGCGGTATAGGCGGCCGGGCTCAATGCGCTGGGAATCTCCGCGAGCCGGCGACCGGTCAGCCGACCCGTCGCCGGGTTGGAGTGACAGATGACGCATTCCAACGTCGAGGCAAGCGCTTTCCCACGCGCCACACGCTCGGGGGACGACTCAACCCGGAGCTCCACATCTCGCACCGGATACCGAGGTGGGAACGCCAACGCATAGAAGACTCCGCCTCCCACAGCTGCGATCAGCAGACCGACCACGACCAGGGTCGCTCGCAAGAGTGTCCGGAACCGCCCCGACCGCTTCGTCGGAGCCGTCGGCAACACCTTCGTTTCGTCCATGACCATCAACAAAACTCCAAGACTTCGAGGCAACCGGGAACGGCCGACGCCTCCAGGTCCCACTCGTCATCGAGTCGGCCCGCGTCCGCTGCTCTGCCCACGGCTTCGTTTCCATCCATTCAAAATCCCGGCACCGAGAGACCGGCCCGGATAAGGAATTGCCCACTCAAAGGGCTCCCGATCGGTCACCCGAAAGCCCCGGGTCACAGATCTATCGAAACTCGAGGCCGCTCGCCGCCAACATACTCCGCCAACCTTGAACCGGAATCGGCCCAACGTGCACTCTGAACGCATCGCGTCTAGGAGAATGGGCACGCCCGGGCCTTAGCAAACCCTGGAGAAAACCGTCAAGCTGGGTGGGCGGCGTAGGAACGGAGCGGCCACGATCCAACGAGGGGCACGGCCGGTTTATTCAAACACCGGGAACGACCTGCGGGCTGCTGGGCCAACTCCCGGTCGCTGCCGATCACGTTCGCCATCCTGGTCAGCTCAGGAGAGCGACCCCACACATTCGGATCCGACGTTGTTGGTCCGACAGGGCATCACGGAGACGGTCGACCTGATTCGGTCGCTTGGCCGGGTCACCACTCTAACCATCTCATAGCTACTCTTCCCTGTTCTTATCCTACTATCTCCATTCATTCTCGCCAAAACCGCCGGAAAAATCTCGCCCAGGTGATGCGGTCCGATAACCGTTTCAAATGCGACCAGCGGTGAGGCCTCCGCTTGATGCTCCGAACAGGGAAGCTGGGGCACCGACGGCGCCAAGGGCCGAAAACCCCACAGACATCCAATAATCAATTCGCACACAAATCTTACAACATTCAACTCAAACAATCACGATAATTCGTGAGACGGTCGACAGCCTGACCGACCTTAATCCCTCGGGGTCGGCGGCCAAGCAACCATTTCCCCAGACCTCCCAACGGAAGTGCCTGACTCGCCGATGTCATCGACCACCTGGCAGAGTTGAGCCCCCGAAACTCGATTCGGTACCGGCATCGAAAGGGCAAAGCCCGAGGATCGACGACGAGGCCGAGGCTTTTGTTCCAGAGGGCCCCGTACAGCTAGCGAAACATGATTCCACAACACAATTCCACTTTATTCACCAACAACATCAAACACAAAGCATTTCTGCCACATTTGCATGCGATCACATTGCTGGTTTTCCGATGAAATTAGAATGCGGGCGGGGCGCCAGAGGTCCCAGGGAAGACGTCATCGAAATGAAGACAGGTTCCGTTGGCAAGTTCGCCAAGCCGGGCCGCCCGTGCTACTTCGTGAGTGGGGTGAGCGTGAGATTGCGGTAATAGACCTCTGCGCCTTCGGACTGGAGCAGAATCTTTCCCTTGGTGACGCTGGCTTCGGTCCCTTCGTTGACGACCAGGCCGTTGACGATGTTGGTCACCTTGTTGCCGTCGCAGATCACCTCGACGGTGTTCCATTCACCGGTCGGCTTCTCGCCGTCTTGTTTCTTCTTCTTGAATCGGGTCTCGGTCTTGCCATCCACGACGAGCGTCGTGCCGTCCACCATCCAGAAGTCGCCGCAGTCGTGTTCCTGGATCTGGCACTCGATTGACTTGTTCCAGACCTTATCGGGCCCGACGCAGTGGACCAAAATTCCCGAGTCACGAACCACATTTTCGCGGGGCGGCCACTTCTTGGCACCCCACTTGAATTCGACCGTCAGCCGGTAGTTTTCGTATTCGTTGTCGGTCGTCAGGCAGCCGAACTCCTCGCCCGAGACGTGGATGACCCCGTCCTCGACCTTGAAGACGCCGTTGGGATCGGTGCGCGGGTCGACCTCGCCCTTCGCCTTGGGATGCCTGATGAACGTATGCCAGCCCGCCAGGTCTTTTCCATTAAACAGCGTGATCGCTTTCTCTTGGCGCGTCGAATCCGAGGCGCCCCGGGCCACGGCCGAGATGACCGCGAGGGTGGCCAGGACCGGAACCGCCAGGGCTAGGCATCGGGCGTTGCGCATCGTCATTCATCCCCACCGAGCTCGTGGCACGAGAAATTGGCCAAGTTCGGGGCGCGGAAACGGAACGCTCCCCGGACCGCTTCGGCATCCTAAACCGCGCGTCGAGCCAACTCAAGCGGCAGCTCAACGCGACGGACGGTGCTCGGCAGATTCCGAGGAGTTTGTTGCACGACAAGCGTAATGGAACGGGATCAGGAGAAAGAGGGGCGTGAGCGGCGCGATTGCTCACGGCGAAGTGCGGCGATCAACTCGAGGGTCGCGACCCGGTAGGGAGCCAACTCTTCCTGGCAGGCAACCCACGCTTCCGCAGTCTCGATCAACTCGAACACCCGGCGACCCTGCGACATGGTCCGAACCGCCACGCCGCGATCGACCAAGAACAAAAGCACAGCGACTCGTCGCGCCAGCGGCGCCTTCGACCAATACTCGGAACCGGAAAGATCATTTTCCAAGTGGAAACCAGTGAAGCGGAGCGCTTCTTCGACCAGAGCTTCGAGATGTTCGTCGTTCCGGTGGCGACGGTAGATGGCCAGACGATCAACCCACTGGCGAGACAGGTTGCGAACAGATGATGCGGGCACGGAAAATGCGATCCTCACAAAACCGATCGAACACACCGGCGGACTTCCGCTCGGCCTGGAATAATTTATCTTAGGGCGCAAGGCAAGTCCCCCCCATTTACCACAACGGTGGGCCACCCCGCCAGCCGGCACACTTCCCCCCGGTAAATGGCTTTGACAGGGGGGGATCGTTTCATTATGTTCCGTGGTTGGAAGTTAGGAGCGATCGGCGGCTGGGCGCAGGGATGAGCCAACGGCTCGACGCGTCGCCGGAATCGCCATCCGTTTCCGCTTTATGAATGTGAAATTTCTCTATGTTTGAATCGATCGCGAACCTGGTCATTCGGCGAGGTTGGATCGTCGTTCTGGGCTGGGTGGCGTTCCTCGCCCTGCTGCGGACCGTCGCCCCATCGTGGGACCAGGTCAGCAAGGACGACGATGTTCGCTTCTTTCCGCCCGGCTATCCCAGCGTGGTCGGGCAGGAATTGCTCGAACGGGGTTTCCCCCGCGACGCTTCGAGTTCGCAGGTGGTCATCATCTCCGAGCGCAGGCAGGGGCACCTCAATAAGGAAGACTATGCGTTCGTCGACCAGTTGATCACCACCATGAACCGGATTCGTGAAAACGAACCGACGACGGGGATCAAAAAGGTTGAGACCTACCGCAGCCCGGTCATCGGCAAGCGACTCGTCGGTACCAGCAAAGACGGAACCGGGCAAGCCGCGCTGACGATCGCGTCGCTCAACGGAACCTACCTGGCAAAGTCGACCCGGGTGGCCGTCGAGAAAATCAAGGACGACCTGAAGACCCTCCCGCCACCACCGACCGGCCTCACCCTGGCCCTCACCGGGTCGGCCGTGGTCGGTCATGACATGAACAACGCCTCGAACGAAAGCATCGCAAACACAACCCACGCCACGATCGCCTTGGTGGTCGTGATCTTGTTGATCGTCTATCGCTCTCCCTTGCTTGCGTTCATTCCGCTCCTGACGATTGCGCTGTCGGTCTGGGCGTCGATGATGTCGATCGCACTGCTGACCAAGCTGCCTGGCTTGAACTTCCAGGTGATCAACATCACAAACGTGTTCGTGATTGTCGTTCTCTTTGGAGCGGGGACCGACTACTGCCTCTTCCTGATCGCCCGCTACCGTGAAGAACTGGTCAAGGGGCGGTCACGTGACGACGCCTTACGCGAGGCGATCAGTCAGGTCGGCGGCGCCCTGGTGGCAAGCGCCGGGACGGTCATCGTCGGCCTCGGCATGCTCTGGTACTCCTCGTTCGCGAAGATCCAATACACCGGCCCGGCGATCGCGCTCAGCCTGGCGATCGCCTTGTTCGCCGCACTCACGCTTGCGCCGGTCCTGCTCCACTGGCTCCGGGCCGCGGTCTTCTGGCCGTTCCGGCAGCCGCACCACACCCGGGGGGCCGACCGCGAGCAAGAGAGTCTCGAACAGGTTCCGCTCGCCGGCTTCTGGATGACCGTGGCCGACCTGGTGGTGAAGTACCCGGTTCGGATCCTCGCCCTCTGCGTGATCGCGTTGACCCCCCTGGCCGTCGTCGGGGCACGAACCAAGCCCAACTACAGCCAGTTGGCCGACCTCAACCCCGATCAAGACAGCGTCGTCGGCGCCAAGATCGTCCAGCGCTACTTCGCTGTCGGCGAGTTGAGTCCCACGACGCTCCTCATCCACCATCCGAAACTGGACTTCCGGTCCGACGCCGGCCGTGCCAAGGTCGGCGAGCTCACCCAGAAACTCGTGCGGATTCCCAACGTCGCCGAGGTCCGCTCGATCACTCAGCCGTTAGGGACACCCCCGGTCCCCGACTCCGAGAAGAGCGTGATCGAGCGTTACATGGAACGCGCGATCAAGCCAGCCGTGGATGCGCGCTACGTCAGCATGAACCCGATGACAAAGGCTGACCGCAACCAGACCACCAAGATCGACGTCGTCTTCGATACCGACCCGTTCTCCGAGCATGCCCTGCGAGCTCTCGAGACGGCCTACGCGATGGTGCATCGGGAAATCAAGACGGGCGGAACCCTTGAAGGGGCATCTGCCGTGGGATTGGCCGGGGCTTCGGCCGCCGTTAACGACCTCAAGAAGGTGACGACCAACGACGAGCGCCGGATGTACGTGCTGGTCACCTTGGGCGTCTACGTCATCTTGGTTCTCTTGCTGCGACGTCCTGGAATCTGCCTCTACCTGATCGTGACCGTCATCCTCGGCTACCTCGCCTCGCTCGGTATCACGGAACTTGTCTTCAAGGCGTTGCACCATGGCCCCGACCCATGGGTCGGGCTCGACTGGAAGGTCGGCTTCTTCCTCTTCGTGATTTTGGTGGCCGTGGGCGAAGATTACAACATCTTCCTGATGTCACGGGTGATCGAGGAAGAGAAACGGCACGGGATCGTCGAGGGAACGCGGTTGGCGATCGCCCATACGGGCGGAATCATCAGTTCCTGCGGTCTGATCATGGCCGGCACCTTCGGTTCGATGCTCACGGGGAGCCTGACCGCACTTCGAGAACTCGGGTTTGCACTCGGTCTCGGCGTTCTGCTCGACACGTTTTTGGTCCGTCCGATCTTGGTACCCGCCTTCGTCGTCATCCTCGATCGCTATCGATTCAAGCGGAAGGGGCGAACTCCCTCCCCGCTCGGTCAATCCGTGACTCAAGGCGAGCCCGCGCCGCCGATCTACAAGGTCGACTACGGGATCAAGACGAAACGTTGAGACCAAG
Organism: Singulisphaera sp. GP187; assembly: GCF_900129635.1. GTDB lineage: Bacteria > Planctomycetota > Planctomycetia > Isosphaerales > Isosphaeraceae > Singulisphaera. The sequence goes on from NZ_FSRB01000001.1 coordinate 3,180,268, forward strand.
GGCCTCCGCTCCATGCGATCGAACACGTCCCTCACCGTGTGGACCGTGGTGCTTCTGACCGGGCTCCTCGGGGCCACCGCGCGAGGCGACGAGCCGGCCCGGGATCAAGTGGAAGCGGAGGCGAGGGGTCAGGCCGCCGAGGCCGACCGGCTCTTCAAGGAGGGGGACTTCGCGGCCGCGCTCCCCCTCTACGAGGCGGAGCGCAGCTCGCGGGCCAAGCTTGGCGACCTCCGCTACGAGGCCTACGCCGCGCGGGCGATCGGCTGCTGTCACGAACGGCTTGGCGACCTCGAAGCGGCCATCCACGCCTGGAACGCCGCCCGCACCCTCGACAGCAAGCGTGACGATCGCGGATTCGAGGGCTATGACTGGCTCCTGATCGGGCAGGCCCAACTCCATCTCGACCAGGCGAAGGCCGGGGTCGAGTCGCTGACGCGGTCCCTCCCCCTGCTCTCCCAGGCGATCGATCGCGACCATGAGGCCGACGCGCGATTGCTCCTGGCGTACGCGCTGATCGAACAGGGGGAAGTCGAACCCGCCTCGAAACACCTCGAGCGTTCCCTGGAGTTGGCGCAACTCCTGGACGACCCCAAGCGCAAGGCCGCCGCTCTCGCCCAGATGGGGCGGGGCGACCTGCTCCGCGACACACCAGGGCCGGCCGCCGAGTGGCTCAGTGAGGCCCGTGAGTTGTACCTGGCCCTGGGCGACGATCGTGAGGCCGCGGCCCTGGACCGGCTCCTGGGCGACGCTCTGATGGACCTCGACCTGCCTGACGTCGCCATCGCCCGCGTGGAGCGGGCGGCCGAAGCCCACCAGCGACTCGAAGCGCACGCCCTCGTCGGGGATGATCTCCAGTTCCTCGCCGGAATCCGGACCGACCTGGGCGACTTGCCCGCCGCCCGCGATCTGGCCCGCCGCGCCGCGGCCGCATTCCAGACCGCCGAGGAGCCGACCGGCGAGATCGATGCCCTGGTAGTCCTGGCCCGCGGCCACAGCCTCGCCAAGGACTGGACCACGGCCGCCTCCACGCTCACCCGCGCCCTCGCCCTGGTTCGCCAGCACGGCGAACCGCCCGACCAGGTCCGCCTCCTGCTCCTCGCCGCCGACCTCGAACGCCGAGCGAAACAGGTCGAGCGAAGCGCGACCTTACTCGAGGAAGCCCAGAGCCTCGCGAACCGGTCCGAAAACGGGGCCTTGATCCGAATGGTCACCGAGGCGCGGCAAGCGCTACGGTGATCCGACCCGGTTCGGACCCCACGTCGGCATCGATGAAAATCGTCTCGACTCAAACCTGTCGCGGGCATTGGAGATCAGGTCGTTGCGGCTCAGGTCGATGACCGAGTTTCCGCCACGGCGGCAGGCCGTGATGCCCCCCACATCCAGACGATGTAGTCCTTGTTCACATTCCGACACATCGATCCCCGACCTGCCGACAACTATGAACACAAGTCAACAGCGAATATTCCACACTTCTAAATAATTCAACGCTGAAAGAGCGACCGTCAGAACCGGCCTACGCGTTTGACGATCGCCGCTTCGGGATTGCAAAAACAAATTCGGGATCGGTCGAAGTGCGACTTCCTCGGGAGTTGCCCGAGTTGTCGCTGCTCCGGTTCGAACTCACGACCTGGTTGCGACTTTCGGATGGGTGGAACGCAGGTCGAGAGTGACAACGACCGGGCAATGGTGGCGTCGTGTTCGGAGGCTGCCGAAACGATCAGTTCCAGCCCGATACGCCATGCCGATCGATCGCTCAATCGGCGTATCAACTGGGGAGGGGTCGAAAAAAAAACAACGATCCGCCAATGGGCTAAAAACCAACTGAAAAGAGCGGACGCAGCAAGTCGTTATCCTGTCATGGTTTGCAGTCGACGCAGCGACGCAACTCTTTTCGGGTAAACCTTTTGCAGAAACACCCAAATCCTACTGGTTTTTAGCCCATTGGCGGATCGTTGAAAAAAAACGGGGTGGAAACGGTGTTGCACCGTTTCCACCCCGTTGTGAGCTTGGTCGTTCCGTTCAAGCGGAGACGAACCGGTCAGGATCCTTTCGACTCGGTCGCGGGCGGCGAGCCGCCGCCCACGCCGGCCAGGTCCTTCGACTCGTTTTTGGTCGTGGCATCGAACTTGAGCTTCTTCGACTCATCGTCACCCTCGAGGATGACGGTGATCGTGTCCTTGCCCTTGAACGTACCGCGAAGGATCTCTTCGCTGAGCGGATCCTCGATGTAGTTCTCGATCGACCGCCGCAACGGACGCGCCCCGTAGTCGGGGTTGTATCCCTTGACGATCAAGTAGTCCTTGGCCTCGTCGGTGAGCACGAGCGCCAGACCGCGATCGGCCAGCCGGCTGCGGACCTTGGCCAGCTCGATGTCGACGATCTGCTTGAGGTTGTCCTTGTTCAGCGAGTGGAACACGATGACGTCGTCGAGTCGGTTGAGGAACTCGGGACGGAAGTACTTCTCGATGGCCACCTTGAGCCGATCCTTCATGGTCTCGTAGGTGGCGGCGTCGTCGCGGCCACGGTCGAACCCGAAGATATTGGTCGTCGAGGTCGCTTCGGCCCCGGCGTTGGTGGTCATGATGATGATCGTGTTCTTGAAGTCGACGTTGCGGCCAAAGCTGTCGGTCAGCCGGCCCTCTTCCATGATCTGGAGGAGCATGTTGTAAACGTCGGGGTGCGCCTTCTCGATCTCGTCGAGCAAGACCACCGCGTAGGGGCGGCGGCGGATCTTCTCGGTGAGCTGGCCCCCCTCTTCGTAGCCGACGTAGCCCGGAGGGGCGCCGATCAGCCGCGAAACGTTGTGCTTCTCCATGTATTCCGACATGTCGATCTGAATCAAGGCGTCGGAATCACCGAACATGAACTCGGCAAGCGCCTTGGCGAGCAAGGTCTTACCGACACCGGTCGGCCCGGCGAAGATGAAGCAGCCGATCGGCCGTTTCGGATCCTTCAAGCCGGACCGGCTGCGGCGCACCGCCTGGCTGATCCGCTTGATCGCCTCGGTCTGGGAGATGACCTTCTTCTGGATCTCCTCTTCCATGCGGAGGAGCCGGCCGGTTTCCTCGGCCTCAAGCCGCGTGAGCGGGATCCCGGTCATCTTGCTGATGACCTCGGCGACGACTTCTTCGTCGACCGTCCCGTCCACTTCCTTGGAGCGCTCGCGCCACTCGCGATTGATCGTCTCTTTCTTCTTCTTGAGCTTGTCGGCCTGGTCGCGGAGGGCGGCGGCGCGCTCGAAGTCTTGGTTGGCGACCGCCTCTTCCTTGTCCTGGTTGAGCCGTTCGATCTGGTCGTCGAGCTCCTTGAGGTCCGGGGGCCGGGTCATCGCCTTGAGGCGGACGCGGGCACCGGCCTCGTCGACGACGTCGATGGCCTTATCCGGCAGGCAACGGCCGGTGATGTACCGGTCGGAGAGCTCGATCGACGCCTCGAGGGCCTCGTCGGTGATCTGGACGCGGTGGTGCGCCTCGTAGCGGTCGCGGAGACCGCGGAGGATCTCCAACGCCTCGCTCTTGGACGGCGGCTCGACGATGATCGTCTGGAAGCGGCGCTCCAGCGCACCGTCCTTCTCGATGTACTTGCGGTACTCGTCGAGCGTCGTCGCGCCGATGCACTGGACCTCGCCGCGGGCCAGCGCCGGTTTCAGGACGTTGGACGCGTCGATGGCCCCCTCGGCGCCGCCGGCACCGACCAGGGTGTGCAACTCGTCGATGAACAAGATCGTATTCTTGGCGCGACGGACCTCGTTCATGACCGCCTTGATGCGCTCTTCGAACTGGCCGCGGTACTTGGTACCGGCCACCATCATGGCCAGGTCGAGGACCACGATCCGTCGATCACGCAGCAACTCGGGGACGTTGCCGTCGATGATCATCTGCGCGAGGCCTTCGACGATCGCCGTCTTGCCAACACCGGCCTCACCAAGGAGGACGGGGTTGTTCTTCTGGCGTCGCGAGAGGATCTGGACCACCCGCTCGATTTCATTTTGGCGACCGATGACCGGATCCAGCTTCCCTTGCCGGGCTAGATCGGTCAGGTCGCGGCCAAACGAATCCAAGGCCGGAGTCTTGGATTTACTGCCTTTTGCGCCTGCGGCGCGTTCCCCTTCACCGCCGCCAGCGTCCATCCCGTGACCGAGCAAGTTGAGCACCTCCTCGCGCACTTCGTCCAGCTTCAGGTTCAAGTTCATCAGAACTTGAGCGGCCACACCCTCCTGCTCGCGCAACAGGCCAAGCAGTAAGTGTTCGGTCCCCACGTAATTATGATTCAGGTTGCGAGCTTCTTCGATCGCGTACTCGATGACCTTCTTGGCCCGAGGCGTCTGGGGCAGCTTGCCCATCGTGACCATGTCCGGTCCAGCCTGAACGATTTTCTCGACCTCATTGCGAATCTTTCTGAGGTCGACATCCAGGTTTTTCAGGACATTCGCGGCAACGCCGCTGCCCTCCTTGATCAGGCCGAGCAGGACGTGTTCTGTGCCGACGTACTCGTGGTTAAAGCGCTGCGCCTCCTGGTTCGCAAGCTGCATCACCTTGCGGGCACGATCGGTGAAGCGTTCATACATGCGGTCGACTCCGACGGTTCTACCGGGACACCCCGGTTCAGGGCCTGCTCAAAACGTCCCGAGCAATAATACGGACCAAGGGTGTCAAACGTTCATCAAGCAGGTCAGCCCAATCCACGCGACGCCATTCCATCCCGGCCCGTCTCGCAACGGTTCCGAGGGGTGGTCTGACCACCCGTTAGCGCCGCGCTTTACCTCCGAACTCCGCCGGTGGCTCACTCCATTATAGATGGCCTGGGCATCGACTCCGAAAAAAAAGGCACAAAGAGCCGGGATCGACGACTCGGGCTCCGATCACGAATCCCGTTCTCCGCCTACCGTTGACCAAGGAACCATGAGCGAGACCATGCCGTCAACAAGGCCCCGAACTCACGAGGAGGATCCCTCGCCGATTCGGGTCAAGGACTGCTGAATTTCCCAACGCCATTTGGCCCCCCCCTCGAGCTCGAGACACTGACGGAATGCCCGCCGGGCCAAGACGGGCTGCTCCACCCGGACGTAGAGCGTTCCGAGCTGCATGAACGTGTCGGCGTCCGTCTCATCCATGGACAAGATCCGCTCGTAACGTCTCCGCGCCTCATTCCAATGTCCCTGCAGATAGTATTCCATCGCTTCGCGAAACAGATGGTCGATCTCGGCACGATGCCGTTCCGGATGGCACAGCCAGACCCACCAAAGCGTGTATCCTAAACTCGTCAGCCAGTGGCAAATCGCCAAGGCCGCGAAGAAATCGGGCCAACCCGACGCGAACGACTCGGTCCAAATGAACCGGGCCACCATCGCGAAGTTCAAGATCGCCGCAAACGTAATGCCCAGGATCAGCCCCAGAACTTCTTGTCCTGACCACACTTGGGGCATTCCCGGCCAAACGCTCAGAGCCGCGATCCAAAGACGCCTGGGCAACGTTTGGCTCCTTCCAAAACGATCAGGCGAATGTCCTTATTCCACACTCCGGATTGTAATCAACGCTCCGGGGGGAATCAAGCTTACGAGGATTGACGACCCAGCGGCAGCACACCCGAACGGCGTACTCATCGCAGTTTCGCCATCCTGCTCGATCATCCGAAAAAAAGAGCCGAGGCAACCCCTTGAGCGACTCGCTCGAAGCCGGAGCGGTGAGGAGGTGCGGCTCAGCGCAGAATCCGCTCGCGCATGCGGCGGCCAAGGTCACGCAGTCGCTCGCGTTCGGCCCCTCGACCGCCGGAGGCTCCCGATTGGCCCAGTAACCCGGGAGCGACGGAGAGTTGCATCGCCTGCAAGGTGCCGCGGACCCGGAGTGCGGAGAGGTCGCGGGTATCGATCGACAGTTCGCCGAGCAGCTCACGGGCCTGATCGGGAAGTCGGTCGGTGAGACTATCGGAGCGAACCTGGTAGTCGAGTTTACCGTCGAAGTCGGTCCAACCAGCCATAACGATCGGCAGATTCGCAATCTCGAGGGTCAGGTTGTCCGTCGCGACGCGGCCCCGTTGAATCGTGAAGTCGCTCTTTACGGAACCGACTTGCACCGTGTCCGGCAGGTCGATCAAATTTTTGAGTTCCACAAAGAAGCGCGACCGTTCGAGGGCGATCGAATCGACGAGGATGCTCCCCTGCCCCGTCAATGAACGTTGCAGGGATTCATGGGTTGCCCCTTGCCCCTTCACATAGAGGTTGGCGTCGAGCCGACCGTCCATGGCGCCGACATCGGTCGTGCCGGCGAGGATCGGGAGCAAGTAAACCAGGGTATTCGACCCCTGGTCGAGCTCGACGTTATGGGCGCGAATCCGCGATTCGAAGACAGGCTCCTTCGTGGTGCGGTCGAGCGCGAGGGCCAACTCGAGGATCCCGCCGTTGAGACTGCCTTGGAGGTGCTGAATGTTCAACTGTCGCCCTTGCCAGGCGACATGCCCCTGAATCTTGGTCAGGTTCAGATGGGTCCGGCTCGGTTCGTCGATAATCGTGATCTGCCCATCGCAAAGCAGGATGTCGAGCGCCGCGGGGGCTTCGGTGGAGTCGACCGCCGAGGACCGTGGCTTGGTCGGTGCCCGCATCAGCAGGTCCGCCAGCTCCAACGTGCCGTCGTCGCGGCGGAGCACCCGCAAGGCGAGGCCGCTCACCTCGATCTTGCTCGGTTCCAGATGCCCGGCCAGGAGCTGAAGCACGCTGACGTCGATCCGGGCCGAGGCCGCCTTGAACCATGGGTCCGTGGTGGATCCGGTGGTGCCAATCTCCAGGTCACGGAGATAGACCCCTCCACACACGCCCAGCTTCAGGCCACCCAGGCGGATCGGCCGACCGGTCTCTTCCTCGATCAGAGCCAGGATTCGCGTCCGGGCCCATTCGGTGGGCGTGACCGCCAGGACGGTGGCCCAAAACAGCGGGGGAATCAAGAGAAAGGCCAGCGGGACCAGCCTCCGCAGGCGGACGCGACTGCGCTTCATGGGGCAATCCTCCCTTGATCTCCCGGAGTGTTCGTGCCGGGCGGAATGATAGTTCCGGAACGCTCCCGACCCAACGGCCAGGGTTCTCCGCACCACTCCGATTCTCAGGCCGACAGGCGAGGGACCATAACCCAAGTGGGGGAACCCGGCAATCGCAGTTTGCCGCTTCGAGGGGAAGCGCGAGTCGGCCATTGTATGGTGAGGACCGACCGGTTAGACCAAGAGAATCGGCCAGGCGGATGCCCTCGCTCCCAATCCGCGGCGGTTCTTTCGCTTTTCTTCTTTGGATCAACGGAGTTCGACGATGTCGCTTCTCTCCGTTTGGCGTCGCTCCCGCCCCCTGGGTTCGCTCCTGATCCTCCTCGCCGGAACGGTCGCGCCGACCCGCGCCGACCCGTTGCCCCGGGTGGACGAGGTCGAATTCCAGCCCCTCTCCGCGCAAGTCCGCCGGATCGTTGAAGCTTTTGACCTGTTGGGGCAGCCGCTCCCTCCCGGGCTTAAAGCCCAGTTGGAACGCGTGCTCAATGGTTCCGACCAGGCCCAGGCGATTCGCGAGATCCAGGAGATCCTTGACCCACTCTGCCTGCTCGGCGTCACCATCAACCCGGAGAGCCGAGTCAAGGCCACGCGAGGTCCCGCCACCGCCAACCTGGTCCAGCACGGCTGGCGCGTTTTCCTGGTCAAGGTCCAGAACGAGGCGGGCGTGACCGCTCCCCTCAAGGCGCAGAGCCCGAACGCCGCCCCCGTGTACCGGCGATCGTCGGGCAAACCCGACCCGAAGCCCTCGGTCGCTCCGGCCGACGTCGTTCAGCGCTGGCTCGATTTCGCCATGTTCGAGGATCGGCCAATGCTCCGGCCCCTCTCGGGCTTGGCGCTGGAGTATCGTGTGCTCCAGATCGCGAGTCGCGACTCCGGCCGCCGCGAGGCCAAGCTCCGGTTCGACGTCGGGCAGGGGTCGCAGGATCTCGGCCTTCGTAGCGACCTCGACATCCTTTTCCAGTGCGCGCCTGCGGTGCCGGTGACCCTGGACGTCCAGGACGATCACGACAGCGATGACGGCCGGCCGGTCACTGCCTCGTTCCTGTTCCGCGACGCGCAGGGACGCGTCTATCCGTCACAGACCCGCCGGCTGGCACCTGACTTCTTCTTCCACCCGCAAGTCTACCGCCAGTCGGGCGAAACCGTCCTGCTGGCGCCGGGGACCTATTCGGTCGAAGTCAGCCGCGGTCCCGAGTACCTGACGCTCAAAAAGTCGATCACAGTCCCTCACGCGGAGTCGCACCGCGAGTCGTTTCCACTCAAGCGGTGGGCGCACCTCGCCAAATTGAACTGGTTCTCGGGAGACCACCACATTCATGCGGCCGGTTGCAGCCACTACGAGAGCCCAACCGAGGGGGTCGGCCCCGAGTCGATGATGCGGCAGATCCTGGGTGAAGACCTCAACGTCGGATGCGTCTTGAGCTGGGGGCCGTGCTGGTACGCTCAGAAGGCAAACTTCGATGGCAAACTCCACCCGCTCTCGACCCCCGACCACCTGATGCGCTATGATATCGAAGTCTCTGGGTTCCCTTCGTCGCACGCCGGCCATCTCTGTCTGTTGCGACTGAAGGAGGACGACTATCCCAACACCACCCGAATCGAAGAGTGGCCGAGCTGGGACCTACCGGTGCTGATCTGGGGAAAGACTCAAGGGGGTGTCGTCGGCTTCTCCCACTCGGGCTGGGGCTTGCGGACGGCCGACGGCAAACTTCCCTCCTACGACGTCCCTCCGTTCGACGGCATCGGGGCGAACGAATACATCGTGGATGTCGTCCACGACGCAGTCGACTTCCTTTCCGCCGTCGACACGCCCGCCCCCTGGGAGCTCAATATCTGGTACCACACGCTCAACTGCGGCTACCGAGTCCCGATCAGCGGCGAGACCGACTTCCCCTGCATCTACGACGCGCGTGTCGGCCTCGGTCGCGCTTACGTCAAGCTCGCCGACGGCAAACTCGACTTCGACCGCTGGGTTGACGGGATCAAGCTCGGCCGCTCCTACGTCTCGGACGGCAAGAGCCACCTGGTCGACTTCCGGGTGGATGACGTCGCCGTGGGCGAGTCGGGAAGTGAGCGACCGCTGACAAAACCAGGGACGGTCAAGGTGTCGGCCCGGGTGGCCGCCTACCTCGAGCCCACGCTCACCCCCGCGCTCGAGGCCCTGCGGAGCAAGCCGCTCGACGTGCAACCGTACTGGGACGTCGAACGCGCCCGGATCGGGGCGGGGCGAACCGTCCCCGTGGAGGTCGTCGTCAACGGCCTTCCCGTCGCCCGGACGGAAATCGTGGCCGACGGATCGTTCCGGGACGTCTCATTCGACGTCGCGATCGAACGATCGAGTTGGATTGCGCTGCGGATTTATCCGACCTCGCACACGAACCCAGTGTTCGTCCCGGTCGGCGGCAAGCCCATCCGCGCATCGAAGAAATCGGCCGAATGGTGCCTCAAAAGCGTCGATCAGTGCTGGTCGCGGAAAGAGCGAGCGATCCGGGCCAACGAACGCGAGGCGGCCACCGCGGCTTATGACAAGGCGCGTCGCGCCTACAAGGCGATCTTGGCGGAGGCGGTCGAAGACTGAGACGGAGTCGCACGCGCCTCTTCGCATCCGATGACCGTCGGGCACAAGGCCCGTTCCACGAGGATTTCATGAACCTTTCCTTTTCCGGACACCGACCGATCCTTGCGGTGGCGCAGGGACTTCTTCTCAGCTCAGCCCTGGTTCACACCGCGGGAGCGGAGGCGAGGGCGGCAGCGGCAGACAACGGCAAGCCGGACGCGATCATCCGCAATGCCAAGGTCATCACCGTCGATCGTGATGACCGAATCGCCGAGGCCGTGGCGCTCAAGGGAAACCGGATCGTGGCGGTCGGCACCAACGCCGAGGTCGACGCCTTGGCGGGGCCGATGACGCGAAAGATCGACGCGGGAGGCAAGGCGCTCTTGCCCGGTCTCTACGACAGCCACGTCCACCCGCTCGGCGCGGCGTCGAGCGAGAAGGATCACCCGATCCCTTCATTCGCTTCACTCAACGATATCAAGACTTATATTACCGAAAGAGTCAACACCCAAAAAAAGGGCACATGGATCGTCGTGCGCTACGCGTTCCCGACGCGGCTCCGCGAGCGCCGGTTCCCGACCCGGGCCGAGCTCGACGCAATCGCTCCCGACCATCCGGTGCTCCACCAAGGGGGCCCCGCGGGGGTCGTGAATTCCAAGGCGCTGACGCTCTCGGGGATCACCCAGGACACGCCCGACCCACCGGCGGGAACGATCGTCAAGGACCCCGAAACGAACGAACCGACGGGCATGCTCCGCAATGCCTACTCGGTCCTCAAAGGGCTGCCGCGCGACGCCTATTCCGACGACGGTGAGCCGGACAGCGCACGCGTCAAGGACCTGTTCCGCCGCTACAACACGCGGGGCCTGACCAGTATCGCCGACCGAGGGGCGAGCGGCCCCGCGCTCCGGCTCTACCGACGGCTCCGCGACGATGGGGAATTGACCGTCCGGGTCAATGCCACCCGGATCCTCACACCCCCCTTCGAAGATCGCGACAAGATCGTCAAGAAGCTCAACGACCTGGCGGGGTACGCCACCGAGAACGAGCCCAACGGGCCGAGCGGTGTCGGCGACGATTGGGTCCGGATCGGCCCGATGAAAGTATTCCTTGATGGTGGAATGCTCAACGGTACCGCTGCGATGCGCGAACCATGGGGCGTGGGGCCCACTTACCAGATTACCGAACCCGACTACCGCGGCCAGTTGTTCGTCGAACCGAAAATGCTGGCGATCATCGCCGAGGAAGCGGCGCGGCGGGATTGGCAAATGACCGCGCACGCGGCCGGCGAGGCGGCCATGGATGAACTGCTGCTGGCCTACGACCGGGCCGACCGAACGGTCGGAATCCGCGGCCGCCGCTGGCTGATCACACACGCCAATTTCACAACGGCCGAGAACCTGCAACGCTGCGTCGACCTCGGTGTCGGTGCCGACATCCAGCCCGCCTGGCTCGGCCTCGACACTCGCACCCTGCTCGAGGTCCTCGGGCCCAAGCGCATGGCCTGGTTCCACCCATACCGCAAGTGGCTCGACGCCGGCCTGACAATCGGCGGCGGCAGCGATCATATGATCCGCCTTGATGCCCTAGGAGCCACCAACCCCTGGGACCCTTGGCTCGGAATCTGGATCGCCGTCACCCGCCAGGCTGAGGGAATCGGCGTCTTCAACCCCGACCAAAAACTGACACGTGCCGAGGCGATCCGGTTCTACACAATCAACAATGCCCGGCTCCACTTCGAGGAGCATCGCAAAGGCTCCATCGAACCGGGCAAGCTCGCCGACCTCATCCTGGTGGATCGTGACCCCTTGACCTGCCCCGAAAATGACTTGAAGACCACCGAGGTCCTCTGGACCATGGTCGGCGGCTCGATCGTCTACCAGTCGCGTTGATTTCTTCCAAGCATGGACGTGAAGCCAACAATAGGGAAGCTTCACTCGCCTCGAAATCCACCGACTGAGCCGCCGGTTTCTCAATCATTTTTTCGAGACCCGTTGATGTCCGAGCACAATCAGGCGCTGGCTTCCGCCTTCGATGGCCAGGCAGAAAAGTTCGAATTCGCCCCCGTCCAGAGCGATCCCGCAGCGCTCGCGCGGTTGGTTCGCGAGGCCGACCTGGCGGCGGATTGCCTGGTGCTCGATGCCGGCTGCGGGCCGGGCCTGGTCGCCGAGGCCTTCCTGAACGCAGGGCATCGTGTCGTCGGGGTCGACCTCTCCACGGAAATGATCGCCCGCGCCCGCCGTCGCTGTGCAGCCTTCGGCAACCGTGCCCGATTCGAACGGCTGTCCGTCACCGACCCTTCGCTCGGCGGCCCGTTCGACGCGGCCGTCTCGCGTTACGTGCTCCATCACGTCGATGACCAGCCAGGGTTCATCGCCCGCCAAGTTGCGCTGCTCCGCCCCGGCGGAATTCTCGTGCTCAGCGATCACACGACCGACCTCGATCCCGACCGCTCCGCGCTTCACGAAGAGCTCGAACGCGGCCGCGACAAGACGCACACCCGCAACCTGACGGCAGGCGACCTCGTCGACCTCTTCGGTGAGGCCGGCCTGATCGACGTCCGGATGGTCGAGGAACGGTTCACGCTCGACTTCGACGAATGGTTTGACCGGGGCACCCCTGCCCTCTCCAAAGCCGACGTGCGAACGCGACTGCTCGCCAACCCGGGGATTCGCGGCTTCCACCCCACCCTCATGACCGGCGGAGCGCTCCGGATCGATTGCTTCCGGGCAATCGTGCGCGGGGTCAAACCAAGCGCGATCGAGACAACCAACAGTCAAGTGAAAGCGGAAGCGGGGCACGCTTGAAATCGCTGCCTCGCGTCTTGATCGTCTTGACTTTGGTGCACGGACTCGTTGATGCGTTTGCGGCCTTCGTTCAGCCCCTCTGGCCCGACCTTCAGCGCAGCCTGGCGCTCCAGGACGGCTCGATCCAGTGGGCCTACGTGCTCTGGGGCTTGGCCACCTCGGTCAGTCAACTCGGATTCGGCTACTGGGGCGATCGACGTCCTCGAGGGTGGCTCCTCTGGGTCGGCCCCGCCGTGGGTTTGCTCTGCCTCAGCCTGATCGGCCTGGCAGCCAACCTCGCGGCGCTCAGCACGCTCTTGATCGTGGGCGGCCTGGGCATCGCCGCCTTCCACCCCGAAGCCGCCGCACTCGCCGGCTCGTGCGCTCCCCACGACCGGAGCCGAGCGATGTCCGTCTTCGCGGTGGGCGGCTACCTGGGCCAGGCGGCGGGGCCGATCTACAGCGGCGTCATCACCACCCATTTCGGCTTGCCCGCCCTCGTCTGGAGCCTGATCTGGGGATTGCCGATTCTCGGCCTCCTGGTCCTCGGCCTGCGTGATCCCGCGCGCGTCGCCAAACCGGAGCAAGCACGGCCCGTGGTTCCACTCGCGGACCTGGTGCGCGGTCGCGGCCCAGCGCTCACGATGGTCCTTGCGATTGGAATCTTGCGGGTCCTACCCGCCTTGGGGGTCCCGCTCGCGCTTTCGTACCTCCTGAAGGCAAGGGGAAACTCGAACGACTTCATCGGCATCGTCCAGTCGACCTTCCTGGGGGGCATCGGCGCCGGGAGCCTAGGGTGCGCCTTGTTCGTGCGTCGCGGAATGGAACGACGAGTGCTCTGGCAACTCCCGCTCGTCGTCGCCCCGCTGATCGGGATCTGCCCGTTCGTCAACGTCCAAGCGCTCGTCCTGAGCGTCTCGATCGGGGGCTTCCTCCTGGGAGCGACCATGCCGATCCTGGTCAGCTACGGCCAGCGATTGATGCCCGAGGGTCAGCGAATCGCCAGCTCGATCACGATGGGCGTAACCTGGGGCATCGGCGGCATCCTCGTGGCCTTGACCACATCGCTCGCCAACCGGCTCCACATGCCGGAGTTGGCATTGATAACGTATGCCTTAGCCTGCGCAAGTTCGAGCCTCCTCTGCGTCTGGTTGCCTGACGGCGAGACGGAACACCAGGACATACAACCTTCATTTTTGAGGACCAACCAAACGCAGTAGTACCGCAACCTCGTGACAAGGGGACCGTCCCCTGGAAGCGTCGATGAGACGAGACTGTCGCCACATTACCAGGTTTTCCGCCCAGCCCCGGGTGGCCCGGATCCGCCGAATCGATGCTCATGCTACAGCACAATTAAATAAACATTTTTTCTCATGAAAACATTTTTGTTTTCTTCTGAGAATGGGCCGATGGAAGACCGCCTCCGACTCGTTGAGAAGGACGTGAACTCGGGAGCCGTCGCCTTCTGGAACTGAACGCGTAAAAGGGGTTCTCCCGCACTTTTGATGATCGAAGGCAACCAACCGGTGCGGTAATCCTTGTTTTCAAGGGGTTCACCAAGTCGTTCCGGGCCGAAGAAGGGCTGTGATCATCAAGACTGCGGGAGAACCCCTTTTACGCGCTCAATTCCAGGCTTGAAGATTCCCCAAGTCCCTGTAGGCGTTCCTTCCGCATTATCCAGCTCCCAGCGGGCAGCAATCATATCGCCTTCCCAAACCACTTCTCCCGGACCAACTGACACTCATCCTTCGGCATCTTCATCATTAAAATCTTTCTCAATGAGCGACACCGCCATCATCCGGTCCCAGCCCGCTCGCCGAATCAGCCAATCGCGATCCCGATCCACCAGTTTCATTGCTTCGTCGTAAGTCATGGCTCACCTCCTTAGGGGAATGGTGCTGGGTTAGATATCCCGGAGAAGCCCCTCCCTTCGCTCGATCGAGCGAACAGCGGAGGGGAACCGCCGGCACTTGCCGGGACGCCCGAATGGTTAGCCTCTCCCCACCGCGGACAGCCCGGGCCGTCAGGCATCGCCCAAATTGAACTGCTGGGATAAAATGCCCCACAGAGCGGCCAACCAACACGGAGGATACATGCGGCTTCCAGCCTTCACGATCAAGCAGATGATGGTCATCGTCCTCTGCTCCGGCCTCGCCCTGCATCTAACGGTCGCTGCCTGGCAGGCCCACCGCTACGGCGTACCGCACTTGCACTCGTTCATTCTAAAGAGGGGCAATGGCCCCGCCTGGGTCGTGGGCATAAGAAACCGGCCCTTCTGGCCAAGGCCAGCGCGCATAGCTGTACGGTTTAGGCGGTCTAGCGCGAGAGGATTCAACTCGATATCCTGAGATACGGTTTTCGTGATCGCCTGCCTCGACACTTGGCGCGTGGAGGTTGGACACGGACCGAACTCAGGATCTCGTCTCATGGCCAAGTTTGTCGACGTGGCTTCGATCGGTTCCTACTTCGAATCGCTCTCCGATCCCCGTCATACACGCAATCGCAAGCACTTGCTGGTCGATATCGCCGTCATTGCGGTCTGCGCCGTCATCTGTGGCTGCGATGGACCCACCGCCATCCATCGATGGGCCAAGAACCGAGAATCCTGGCTGGCCCTGCATCTCACTCTGCCCAACGGCATCCCCTCCCGGGACTGCATCCGACGCTTGCTCATGACGCTCAAGCCCGAAGCGTTTCAACGCGTCTTTCAAGCCTGGATCTGTGAGGCGATTCCGGTCGACGTCAACAATCCCCACCGTCTCGTCGCCATCGACGGCAAGGCTTGTCGCGGGTCGCACGACAAGGCCAAAGGCCTCGGCAATCTCCACATTGTCAGCGCCTGGGCCAGCGAGGAGGGCATCGCACTGGGCCAGGTCGCCACCGACGCCAAGTCCAACGAGATCACGGCGATACCGCAACTCCTCAACCAGATCGACCTCGCCGGTACGCTCATTACGATCGACGCGATGGGCTGCCAGAAAGAGATCGTCAAGCAGATCGTCACTGGCAAGGGCGACTGCGTGATCGCCGTCAAAGACAACCAGCCGAAGCTTGCAGCAGCGATCCAGTCGTTCTTTTCCGACCACATGGAACGCGACCTGGAAGACCTCCGGTATCAATATCACGAGACCCGCGATGACGGGCACGGCCGCATCGACGAACGGGCCTATCTTCTGGCCAAGGTGCCCAGTGATTTCGCCCCGGGGAAAGAGTGGCCGTGGGTCAAAGCGATCGGCTATTCGGTGCGAGTCACGCGGCATGCCGACGGTACGGAGTCGGAGGAGATGCGTTACTATCTGAGCACTTGCGATCTCAGTGGCAAGCGGTTCGGCGAAGCGGTGCGCGGACACTGGGGCATCGAGTCGATGCATTGGGTCCTGGATGTCAACTTTCGCGAGGACGAGCACCGCACTCGCGAGCGAACTTTGGGGAACAATTTGAGCTGGCTTCGGCGGTTCGCCGTGACGCTCCTGAAGCGTCATCCCGACAAGGATAGTCTTCGCGGCAAGATGATGTCCTGTATGATCAATACGGACTATCTTACACAAGTTCTTTCATTGCAGCCACTTTGATATGCGCTGGCCTTGCCCTTCTGGCCAGCCTTTTGGCAACGTTCGCTGGGATACTCCTCCAAAGAGCAACGGGCGTGTTTCGAAGATGCTGACGCCCTGATGGAGATGTGCGAACTCGCCAATCCAGAGATCCGGATGCCGATGGGGCCTTACACTTACGCCGCGAATCGCACAAAAGAGCAGAAGGCGTGCTTCTGGAAGTTATCGAAGGAACAGCAGCTTGAAAACCCAGGGAATTACCCAAACCCAGTCGTTCTGACAGAGATACCCTCTCTGCTCCAGGAGCCGTTGATCCAATGCCTGGTGCCCCCGGCCTCCGTCAGGGTGACCACATTCTGCTTCCTAGGTTTAGACTCGCTCGTGACCAAGGTGAGAATGTCCGCGAGGCTGGCCGCCTTTCGCTCGAATCCTGAAGCGATGGGCTTGTAGCGGAGAGGAGGGCTAACTTCTTGCGATGCGTTCACCTCTCCGGTAGCAGCTCATCCAGCCCAGCGACCCCGAGTAACCCGATGATCGCCCGACGATCCTCCGTGGCCACCACGCACTTCTCTTAGCAGGAGGGGGGGTGAGTCAGGGTGAGTCAGTGGCCATGCACTCAAACAGGGCAAACCGTGAGACTTGAGTAAGTTGCCAAGACTCACGGACAAATTCACAGTTCTGCTAAATCTCCCAAACTTTCCAGGCATAGTCATAGCCAGGCACCTCAACTGGGGCGCATGGGTGATTCAGTTTAGATGAGTGACCGAGAGCATTGAGTAGCCAGGCACCTCAATACAAGAGGTTTGGGAGACTCAGCAATGCTGGGCGAGCCGTGGCCGGCTCGGCTGAATTCGCCAGGTTCCCCGTCTTGCCCTCTTTTGGAGCTGGGCCACCGTCGCGCTGGGTAGGGGTCGCCCACTCCCTTCCCCTCGCTAAGGCGAAGCGGTAGCCAAGTTCCGGCCACGGCGATATTGCCGCGGTGAACAACAGCCCATAAGCCTCTTGAAGGCCGTGCTGAAGGCGCTTTCGGACTCGTAGCCGAGCGATAGACAGATGACCGCAATGGAATCGCCGGAATTCGCGGCAGAGACGCTCGCGGCGCGTGGTGGTCGCATGGCGGTGGTGCGCCTGCCGCAGGTCCATGATCCGTTCAAGCAAGGCCTCGCCACCTACTCGATCACCGTCGCTCGCGAAAAGAGCGTCTCGACTTACGTCGGTGACGGGCTCGACCGCTGGCCCGCAGTGCACCGGCGCGATGCCGCGCTTCTCTCCAGGCTGGCGCTCGAGAAGGGAACGGCTGGGGCAAGGTATCACGCGGTCGCCGAGGAGGGCGTTCCGGCCCGAGAGATCGCGGAGGCGATCGGCCGGGGCTTGAGGATTCCGGTCGTCGCCCTGTCCCTCGAGGAGGCCGCCAGTCACTTCGGCTGGCTTGAGTTCTTCGCTGGGATGGATATGCCAGCGTCAAGCGCACTGACTCAGCAACGGCTGAGTTGGCACCCGACCCAGAAGGCCGGGCTCATCGACGATCTCGGGCATAGGGACGATTTCGGGGGTTGAAAGTGCCGGATCCGGAGCGCCGGGAGTCAGGGCAGGCAAAGTCGAACGGCCTCCCTTGACATCCCCGCAAGACAGTTTAAAATCGAACCAATGGAGCCAGGACGTAAAAACAAGCTGCGAATCCTCAGCGGTCACGACGTGCCAGCGGAACATCGCGGGCATGCGGCGTTGACCACGCTCATCCGCATCTTCGGCCGGATGACCGCAAGAGGGGGGCAGTTGGCCAAGCGTCACGGCCTCTCGCTCCCCCAACTCGAGGTGTTGCTCTGCCTTAACCATGGGGAGGGCATCAGCCAGCAGGACCTGGCCGAACGCCTGTTGCTGACGAAGGGCAACATCTGCGTGATGGTCCAGAAGATGGAGGGCACCGGTCTGATCGAACGCCGATCGGACCCGGATGACCAGCGCTTTCACCGGCTCTACATGACCCCCGCCGGTAAGCAGAAGCTCGGTGAGATCCTGCCCGAGCACATGGCCATGACGGGCCGCGTGCTCAAGGGCCTGACGCAGGCGGAGCAGAAGACCCTGCACGAGTTGCTCTGCCGCATCGACGACACGTTCAACGAGGATGAGGACTGAGCCTTTTTATTTGACCAGACAGTTCAATTTTTGACTGTCTGAAATCAAACCATTTCAGGAGGTCAGATGCAACTTCTCCACGTCGATTCGAGCATCCTGGGCGCCAACTCCGCCAGCCGCCAGCTCACGGCCGAAGTCGTCGAGGCGGAGCTTCGGCTCGTACCTGGCCTTACGGTCGTTTACCGCGACCTGGCCGCCGATCCCCTGGGGCACATCTCGGGCGGGCACCTCGGCGCAGCGCAAGGTACGGGCCTCGACTTGCCGCCGGAGTTGCAGCGGGATGTGGCGCTCGGGCAGGCGGCACTGGCGGAGTTCCTCGCTTCCGACATCGTTGTCGTCGGCGCTCCGATGTACAACTTCACGATCCCCAGCCAGCTCAAATCGTGGATCGACCGCATCACCGTCGCCGGTCAGACGTTCAAATACGGCCCGCAAGGTGTCGAAGGGCTCGCTGGCAGCAAGAAGGTGATCATCGTCTCCACAAGGGGCGGGCTGTACGGTTCCGAGACGCCGATGGGGTCGTTCGATCACCAGGAGCCCTACCTGCGGATCCTGTTCGGATTCCTCGGAATCACCGACATCCGCGTCGTGCGGGCCGAAGGCCTGGCCATGAGCGATAACCGGGCTGCCTCAATGAACGCGGCGCACTCGGCCATCGCCGCTCTGGTTTGACTTCGGACTCAGTCGCCGCAAGCGAGGGAGTGAGTGCCGCCGGGGCGGGTCAGGCCTCTGGATCGGGAAGCGGAGGCAACCCGCTCCACTCGCGCATGCGAGCGATCGTCTTGGAGTCACAGTACTCCCGAGGCATAGAGGTTGATGCGTCAACACACGCACTTTTGATCACAATGCAGATCTAACGTGCAGCCGCCATAGGCTCATGTTCATAACCGTGAAGTCATACTCGTGCCCCTGTATGTCCCGGCCGAGTAGGGGTTGAGCTTTCTCACGCGTCATGCCCAGGCGAAGCATCCCCCCCTTTTAGTGTTCGAATCCCGATGCGTGGGACGACATTATCGGCCGCCATACGCTTCGACCTCGGCGGGATTACGGTATCCACAGCGATCGTCTCGGCCCCTATGCATCTCCCTGGAGAACCGTCCACATCAACCAGACGATTCGTCGCCTTCCTGCTTCGTGCCCTTCAGCACCGCCACGATGGCCATGGCATGGCCGTGACCAAGCTCGAAATCCTCCTTGAGCCAGGTGACCACCTGGCCTGCCTTGATGTCGGCGCGGAGCTTACCGTCTGACATGAAGCCCTTCTCCTCGGCGAGCTTTCTGAAGTCATCCGGCCCTTTGCCGGTTTTCGTTTTGATGTTGGCCAGGTAGGCTTGAAAAGACACTTGAACTCCTTTTTATAAAGAAGATGGGGCGTTTCTTCGGCTCGTTCGACGTCGGAATCATACCAAGGGTATCGGATTGTGTAGCCAGGATTGAGTCGCCAGGCACCCCAGTTAAGAGGCCTGGGAGATTCAGCAAAGATGGGCAAACTGTTGCCGGCTCAGCCGAATTCGCCAGACCTCCTGTCTTACCCTCTTTGGGAGCTTGCCACCGTTGTGTTATTCACTGTAGCAGCCTGAGCACCAAGATCGTTTCAACCGCCGAAACGGGGAAACCGACAAGCCTAGGCCGGGAAACTGGACTCTCGCTTGCCTCAAAGCCATAGGCTAGCATGGCAAGGGTGCAAGGTGGTGTTGTTTGTGTGGATCCAAACACTCGATCTCCCGCACGAAATCGAGTCGATCAAAGCAAGGTTATGGAATACCGCTATCTCCGGGCACGCGGAGCGCTGAATGACGCCGAGCTCAGGTCGTCCGATGCGCCGTCGGTGCGGCACGGCCACGTTCACGAACCCTCCATTCCGCGGAAGCTGATCGAGCTGTTCCCCGAATCGCTCGCCCGAGAAACTCTGGCGATCCCCGTCAAGTTGCGCGGAGAGACCCTGGTCGTCGCGACGGTGGATCCCCTCGATATCGCCCTGGCTGACAAGCTCACCTTCGTCCTGGCCAAGAAGATCCAGCTCATCCCGTACCCCCGTGAGCGGATCCTCGCCCTGATCGAACGCTACTACGGCAGCCGAGGTGAGTCGGAGTCGGTCGACTCGATGTTGCAAGAGTTCTGTGACACCGCCATCGCTGAAGTGGGGTCGACGGGTGGCGCGGCCGCGTCCCGTTCGCCTGTTCCCGTTTCCAAGTGGGAGCAACCCCGACCCGCTCCTGCCGCCGCGGGTCCGACCGGTCTCGATCCGACTCGTTCCGTGGGAGATCCAGGCGTGTTCACCTATGTTATCGAAGAAGGCCAGCGCGTCCTGATGCGGCGTCCCAACGGGACGATGGACGTCATCGTGGGGCCGAAACGCGTCTGGCGCGGCAAGAACATCTTCAGGCCGATGCAGCACTTCGTCGCCCACCCGGGCGATTACCTCATCGTTCGCTTCCGCGACGGCCGGCAGGAACACCAGCCCGGACCGGCCGAAGTCTGGTTCGATCCCCGGATCCATCAAGAGGTGACACGCCAGGAAGCGCTCCAGGTGGCAGCCAAGGAGGCGGTGGTCGTCTACAGCAGCAAGGAAGGGACGAGCACCGTCCAGCGGCGGATCGAGAACGGTCCGACGCTGTTTACGCCGCGGCCCGGCGAGTGGCTGCACACGTTCGCGTGGCACTCCTCGGACGGCGGGTCCCAGGGAGCCCGCAAGGTGCCCGGCGGCCTGGTCTTTCAAAAGCTCTGGCTGATGCCGGACCAGATGTACCACGACGTCACTGACGTGCGGACTGCGGACGACGCCGTGCTCACAATCCGCCTGATGATCTTCTTCGAGCTGCTCGACATCACGACCATGCTGGAGACGACCCATGACCCGATCGGCGACTTCGTGAACGCAGCCACCAGCGACGTCGTCGACTTCACCTCCCGCCATGACTTCGAGTCGTTCAAGCGGAATACCGACAAGCTCAACGAGCTGGCGACCTATCGCCAGCTTACGGGACGCGCGACCCAGTGCGGCTATCGGCTCAACAAGGTTGTCTACCGCGGCTACGGCGCTCCCGAGCGGCTCCAGCTCATGCACGATCAGGCGATCGAGGCGCGGACGAGGCTCCAACTGGAGCGAGCGACCGAGCAGCAAGCGCAGGACCTCGAGAACTTCAAGCTCGACAGCCAGATGCACCGGGCCGGCAAGCGGCGGCACGAGCAAACGTCCGAGGTCGAGCACGACCTCGAGCTGGCCCGAAAGAAGCAGGAAGCGAGCCTCACCGACCGGGAGGCGCGCATGAGCTTCGAGCGGCAACAGGGTCAGCTCGACGCCGATCTCCGCCAGCAGCTCCACGCCCAGCGCGATGCCCAGCAGCGTGAACACCTCGCGTCGCTTCGCGACATGGGAGTCGACCTGACCGCCTTCCTGACGCAGAACCGGGCCGATCGGGTCATCGAGCTCCGCGGGCCGAAGGGAGCCACCCACGTTCACCTCGACCCGAACCGAGGCTCGAACGGTTTGCCCGAAGAATCGTCCTGAACGTGCGAGGCTCGCGGCTCGAGCCTCATGCTTGGATCGGGATTGATTCGCCAGACACCTCAGTTGAGAGGCCTGGGAGACTCAGTAAAAATCAGCGAGCTGTCACGGCCTCGGCCGAATTTAGGGGCCTGGTCACCGTCGACCCCACTCAAGATGGAGTTCGACCGGCGGGGTCTTGTGTCCAAAGCGTTACGGTTATAGTGGCCCCCAGATTTCGGACCACTCGGTAAGTTATCATTGAGGGAGGTCTTACCGAGGGCGAAGCATGGGACAAATCCGCAAGCGACACTCGGCGGCGTTCAAGGCGAAGGTCGCCTTGGAAGCTGCCAAGCAGGACAAGACGATCTCCGAACTGGCCAAGCAGCACCAGATCCACCCGGTGCAGATCAGCCAGTGGAAGAAGCAACTCCTCGATGGCCTGGAGGGCCTCTTCGAGAACGGGTCGGCCGCCCGTCGGCCCGACCACGAGAAGCTCCAGACCGAATTGTACGAGCAGATCGGGCGGCTCCAAATGGAGCTGGCCTGGGTGAAAAAAAAATCTGCCTTGTGAGGTCGAGGCCAAACGAGCCTTAATCGAATCCATGCATCCTCAATTGAGTGTTCGTCGCCAATGTGAGCTGCTGGGACTCAATCGGTCGAGTTTCTACTACGAGCCGGCGACGGAGACCCTCGAGAACCTGAGCCTGATGAGGCGGATCGACGAGCAATATCTCAAGACGCCGTTCTACGGCAGCCGCCGCATGACGGCCTGGCTGACGAGGCAAGGAGAGGAGGTCAACCGCAAACGCGTGAGCCGCCTGATGGAATTGATGGGTCTGGAGGCGCTTCATCCCGGGCCTCGAACCACGACGCGGAACCCTGACCACAAGGTTTACCCGTACTTGCTTCGCGACCTGACGATCGAGCGACGCAATCAGGTTTGGTCCACCGACGTGACGTACCTCCCGCTCAACCAGGGCTTCATGTTCCTGGCGGCGGTGATCGACTGGCACAGCCGGTTCGTGCTCTCTTGGCGGCTGTCGAACACGCTCGACGGCCGGTTCTGCCTGGAGGCGTTGGACGCGGCGTTGGAGGGAGGACGCCCCGAGATCTTCAACACCGACCAGGGCGTGCAATTCACGGCGCGGGCCTTCACCGGCCGGCTTGAGGCGGAAGGGATCGCCGTGAGCATGGACGGACGCGGGAGGGCGTTGGACAATGTGTTCGTCGAGCGGCTGTGGCGGCCTCTTAAATACGAGGGCATTTATTTGAAAGCATATTGCAGTGCCAGAGAGCTGGAAGCCGGCCTTGAAAGGTGGTTTGCGTTTTACAACCACGAGCGATTGCATCAGAGCTTGGCCTATCGCACGCCCGCCGAGGTCTACCATGGGGCCGAACCGGTCGGGCCTTGAGAGGGGAGAGCGGGGTGGAGTCCCACGTTCGTTCCGGCCACCGATTGCGTGCCGAGCCGGTCGGGCCTTGAGAGGGGAGAGCGGGGCCGAAGCATAACTTAAAAACCGGGCCGAGTGGTCTGGACATTGGGGACCACTTCAACAGCCAGTCGGTCGACACGACCTCCGGCGGCGAGGAGCGGGGCCGCGACAACGCCAAGAACGTGGACGGTCGGAAACGTCATATCGTCGTCGACAGCATGGGTTTGCTGCTGGCCGTCCTGGTGACGGCCGCCTCCGTCGACGACGGCGTAGCGGCAACCGAACTGTTCGCCCGGTTGGAGGGCCAGCCGATCAGCAAGGTCGCTCGGATGTTCGCCGATTCGAAGTATCATAACTTCAATCTCTACGAGTGGGTCGACGAGCACGCGAAGTGGGATCTGATCATCGTCCGCCGCCCCGAGGGCTCCAAAGGCTGGGTGAAGCTACCGATTCGATGGACGGTCGAGCGGACGTTCGCCTGGTTGGGCCGATGCCGCCGCCTGTCCAAGGACCGGGAGAAGAGCGTGCTGTCGTCGGAGTCGTTTGTCAAACTGGCCATGATCCAATTGATGGTCCACCGACTCGAGCCCTCGAAAGTGGATGCCGAGTTCCACTCCCGAACAGCGGTCTAACCCGGCTTATGGGACAGTCTCTAAGATCGCGGCGCAGGGGCTGTCTCGCAACGGGTGACGAAAAGTTCAGAGGACGAGGGCTCAACCTCAACTCAATATTCGACGCTGGGATACGAAACGACTATCGACTCATTGCGACCCCGCGACCAGCGGGGTAGCTTGGGCACCAATGACGAGCAACACTCCGACTCGGATGCGCTTCGTCCGAAGCCGACCATTGAAGTGTGTGGATCGTCCACCGTCGTCACCGTGCGATCTCGCAGAAGGATAGAGGGGCGTGATCATGAACGTGCTCTGGGCCTTGTCCTCCACGGAAACCATCCTGCTCGGTGCCTTGGGCATCGGGGTCGTGCTGTTTATCGTGCTGGCGCTCTTCGTGATCGCAACCTATAACCGGCTCGTGACGCTTCGGAATCGGTTCAAAAATGCGTTCAGCCAGATCGACGTCCAGTTGAAACGCCGATACGACCTGATCCCGAACCTCGTCGAGGCGGTCAAAGGGTACATGAAGCACGAATCCGGCACGCTCGAGGCGGTCATCCAGGCCAGGAACTCGGCCGCGACCGCGGGTCGGAACGCCGCCGCGAACCCGGGTGACGCCACGGCCATGACGAGCCTCTCGGCCGCCGAGTCGCAGCTCAACGGTGCGCTCGGACGGCTCTTCGCCCTCTCCGAAGCCTACCCTGACCTCAAGGCCAACCAGAACATGCTCTCGCTCCAGGAGGAGCTCAGCTCGACCGAGAACAAGGTGGCGTTCGCGCGGCAGGCGTACAACGACGCCGTCATGCAGTACAACACCCAGCGTGAGACGTTCCCGACCATCGTCGTGGCCAACTTCCTCAACTTCACGGAAGCCCACCTCTTTCAGGTGGAAACCGAGACCGAACGGCAAGCGCCTCGGGTCTCGTTCGCCTGAGTCAGGATTGCCGCGCTCGGACCAGCGGGGCGTTAACCGTCCGTCCGGTCCGAGCGCCGCCGATACGTCCCCCTTGCTGAGTGATTCCACTTCCCTCACCTTCCCCCGAGAATCGCGATCCGATGGCCACCGACTTCTTCGATCATCAGCTCGTCGCAAGGAAGCGCACCAGCCTCTTGATCGGCTACTTCATCGTCGCGGTGGTCCTGATCATCCTGGCCGTCTACGGCGTAGCAACGGCCTGCCTGATCGCCTCGACGAAGGGGCAAGACGGCATCGGCCAGCTCTGGGACTGGGAGCGGCTCGCGCTCGTCTCCGCGTTCGTCGGCATCGTGATCCTCGCGGGGAGCCTCTACAAGATCGCCACGCTCCGGGAAGGAGGAGCGGCCATCGCCCGGCTCCTGGGCGGCGAGCTCGTCAACCCAGGCGCCGCGACCCCCGCGCAGCGGCGGCTCCTGAACGTCGTCGAGGAGATGGCGATCGCTTCGGGGACTCCCGTGCCCAGCGTCTATGTGCTCCCCGAGGAAACGTCCATCAACGCCTTCGCCGCGGGACACGAACCCGGCGACGCCGTGATCGCCGTCAGCCAAGGGAGCCTCGACCACTTGAATCGCGACGAGCTCCAAGGAGTCATCGCCCACGAGTTCAGTCATATTCTCAACGGGGATATGAGACTCAACCTTCGCCTGATCGGCCTGCTGCACGGCATCTTGCTCATCGCCCTGATCGGTTACACGATCATGCGGGTCATGGGCAACAGCTCGTCGTCAAGCCGGTCGCGGAGCAAGGAGGACGGTAAAGGCGACGGCGGGGCGATGGCAATGTTCTTGCTGGGCGTGGGATTGATGGCCGTCGGCTATGTCGGTGTCTTCTTCGGCCGGCTGATCAAAAGCGCGATCTCACGTCAGCGCGAGTTCCTGGCCGACGCCTCGGCGGTGCAGTTCACCCGGAATCCGGACGGAATCGCCGGGGCGCTCAAGAAAATCGGCGGCCTCGCCTCCGGTTCCCGGATCCAGAACCAGAACGCCGAGCAAGCTTGCCATATGTTCTTCGGACCAGGCGTCTCGTTCTGGACCGAAGCGATGGCGACCCACCCTCCCCTGGCCGAGCGGATCAAACGGATCGATCCCAGCTTCGATGGGACCTTCCCAATGATCGACGCCGACGAGGTTGTCCCCGTCGCCAAGGACGATCGGCGCGGTCCTCCGCTCCCGCGGTTCGCCCCGGATCTTGCCAGCCAGAGTGCGCTCACCCCCAACCTCAGGCGGGGTCGGGCCGAAATCTCGCTCGATCCCAGGCGGGCCGTGGCCTCGGTCGGCACCACGAGCGGCGCCCACGTCGCATTCGCCTCGGCGCTGATCAAATCACTCCCTGAAGACCTGGCCGCCACGGCCCGCGAACCGTTCGGAGCGCGTGCCGTGGTCTACGCCCTCCTGCTCGACCAGGATCCCGCCATCCGCGACCGCCAGATCCAGATCGTCGCCGACCAGACCGAGCCCGGGACCGCCGAAGAGGTCTTACGCGTCGCCCCGCTGGTCGACTCGCTGGATGAGCGCGCTCGGTTGCCGCTGGCCGACCTGGCGATTCCCGCGCTTCGGCAACTCTCGACCCGCCAGTACCAGTCGTTTCGCGATCGGATCGACCCCTTGATTCGGGCCGACCAGAAGCGAAGTCTCTTCGAATTCACCCTCCAACGCATGCTGTTGCGTCATCTCGATAACCACTTCGAGCAGCGCCCCCCCACCGTGGTCCGGTTCCAGTCGCTCCGGCCCCTGGTCAACGACTGTATTCGGGTGCTCTCGACGTTGTCCCGACTCGGTGGCCGAAGCGAAGCCGAGGCCGTTCAGGACTTCGCCCAGGGCATCCGCGCCCTCGGGCTTCCGCCTCAGGACGTGAGCCTGGCACCGATCGAGGATTGCTCGATGGTCGCGATTGATCGGACGCTCGACCGCCTGGCGCTGGCCTCGCCTCCGATCAAGAAGCTCGTCCTCGATGCCTGCGCAACCTGCATCGCCGCCGACGGCCTCGTGACGATCGCCGAAGCCGAGTTGCTCCGCGCCATCGCCGACTCACTCGACTGTCCGATGCCCCCCCTGCTCTCCGAGATTTCACCCGACTCGAATCCTGACGGTCCATCGCACGCCCATTCGATCCATGCATCAAAATAAACCAAAGCATCAACGATCAAAAACCTGTTCCTGAAACCTCCGCGAATCGGATTCCAGACGATGAGCGGCCTCACCCGCTAGAATTCGCAAGGCAAACCTGTTAAACCTTAGCTAAACACTCCCGCCGACGATGGGACAGGCGTGGCGCCTAGCCCATCGTCGACGCGACTCACCGCGACGGAGGCATGCTCCCATGAGCCGGGACCATGATGAACCGGGACGCCCCCCAAGCCTCTCCCTGGATCGCCGTCGCCTGCTCCTCGGCGGCGGCCTGGGCGTGCTCGGGCTGAACTTCGCACGGCGACTCCGGGCCAATAATCCGCCGGCGCCTGGCCGTCTCTCGTTCACCCCGCTCCGGTCCTGCATCCTGATCTTCTACTACGGCGGCCCAAGCCACCTCGATACCTGGGACATGAAGCCAAACGCACCGCGCGAGGTCCGCGGCGAGTTTCGGTCGATCGCGACCAACGTGCCCGGGATCCAGGTCAGCGAGCACCTGCCGCACTCAGCGCGGGTCGTCGACCGGCTGGCGATCATCCGCAGCCTGCACCATCCGATGACCAATCACAACGCGGCCGCCTTCGCCGCGCTCAGCGGCCGCTCGCCCGCGAAAGGCGACCTCGAGCTCCTGGCGAACGATCGCAACGACCCTCCCTGCCTCGGGTCGGTCTTGAGTCATGAGCTGCTCGAGCGCCCTGGCTTACCGACGTTCGTGGCCTTGCCGCACGTGATGCACAACGTGGTCAAGCTGCCGGGCCAGGTCGCCGGCTTTCTCGGCTCGGCGCACGATCCGTTCCAAGTCACATCCGACCCGAACGCGCCCGACTTCCGGCTCGACGAGCTCGAACTGCCGGGGAACGTCTCGCTCGACCGACTCGGCCACCGCGAAGCGATGCTTCAGCAGGTGGAACGGGCAACCCCCACCCACGACCTCGACGCCTATCGCGAGAAAGCAGTTCGACTGCTCCACTCCGACGCCGTCCGCCGCGCCTTTCGACTCGACAACGAGGACCCCAAGCTCCGTGACCAGTACGGTCGCACCAAGCACGGCCAGAGCCTGCTGCTGGCGCGCCGGCTGGTCGAAGCGGGCGTCCGCTTCGTGACCGTGAACGACCACGAGACCAACGGTCAGGTCGCCAACTGGGACGCCCACCAGGACGTCTTCCCTCGCCTCAAAAACGACCTGCTCCCGCCGGCCGATCGGGCCTTCGCCACCTTGATCGAGGACCTGACCCGCCGCGGCCTGCTCGACTCGACGCTCGTGATCGCACTGGGGGAGTTCGGTCGGACCCCGAAACTGAACGCTCAAGGGGGCCGCGACCACTGGCCCCACTGCTACAGTGCAGTGCTGGCGGGCGGCGGTGTCCGCGGCGGCACCGTCTACGGCGCCAGCGACAAGCTCGGCGCCTATCCCGATCTCGACGGCGTCTCGCCGGGCGACCTTGCCGCCACCCTGCTCTGGCGCTTCGGCCTCGAACCCAAATCCGAAGTCCGAGACTTGTCCGGGCGACCCTATCCGCTCGCGGAAGGCCAGCCGCTCCGCTCCCTCTTTGCGGGATGACCGGTTTCTTCGATGAGGATGGGCCGTCACTCATCGCTGAATCGGAAGACTGATTCACGCGGAAACACGGAGAACGCGGAGGGAGACGAACATAATCGAGTCCGATGAGATCACGGGGGCGATTGTGGATCCATCGGTTAACATGAACCTTTCCGTCGGCTGATCGATCAACAACTTCCTGTCCTCTCTCCGCTCCGCGTCTCCGCGTGAATCAGAGGCAAACCGAAAGGTCAGGCACCGAAGAGGGCCCCCCATACCTCGCAGGTCCAACGAGAAGCCGGTGTCCGTTCATTCGATGACTTCTTTGCGGCTTCGGTCGGGTTTTGTGAGGGGAGCGCGACTGTCCCGACGCGGCCCGACTCGCGCCAGGCCGGGGGTGGAGCCGGAGGGTTGCTGAGCAATCCGCATCATCCTGAAGATGGACAGTTGATAGACCAGTAGCACCACGTACAGGACCGCAAGGATCGGAATGCAGTGGCCCAGGCGAAGCCGGGTCCCGAACAGACGGTAGTACTTCAAGACCAGGAACACGGCCAGGCCGATCGCGGTCAGGAGATACTTGCCGGCAAGAAACCAGAGCGGTCCGCGCTCGACCAGATAGGCCATGAGCGGGTTCGCCTCTTCGTACGAGTGATCGAGCAGCAGCAGAGTCAGAACGCCGTCGGCAAGGGTGAACAGGAGCACGAGGACAACGAGGACTCCGGTTGTGGCATCGTGCCGATCGACGATGGGATAACGCGACGCCTCGAGATCGCTGGACCGACGGAAGTGAGAGCGGCGGCCGGCCGTGTGGAAAACATCCCACCATCGGGTTGGCCGCTGTCGCCGTTCGGGGTCGTGTCTCGTCATCGGAGTCGCCACGAGGGTAGGGATGATTCGGTTGCGGATCTCGTCAGGTCGCCACGATGGAATTGCGGAGCATAGCGGTTGATGTTCACTCGATTACGGACGGGGAGGACGCTCGGGCGCGGCGGCCGGGAACCGCGTCGGCCTCGGAAGATTGCCGGGGTCCCCGAGAACGGCCAAACGCGCACGGACGGTCCATCGGGTTTCCTCGATCCGTTCGAACCGGAGCAGGTAGGTTCGCTCGGTGCCATCGCCACTGAGGATCGACGTCTCGCAGAGGTAGGCCGGTTCGCCCTCCGGGACAGGCGGGCTCCCGGTCTCCAGCAAGGCGAGGCCGAACGCCAAGGCAAAGCAACGCCGCGCTTTTTCTTCCGCCCGCGTCTCACGCCGGACCAGTTGTTCCTTGAGACGGACCAGGGCAAGCGTCCGGCGGCTCGCCAGCGCCCAGGTTGCAAGGACCATCGTACTGAAGATAATGACGATCGCCAGGACCGCACCCCGGCGTTTTTCAACACGTTTCATGGAAGCACCGCAATGAGGTGATAAGATCGCTCCAGAACAAGAGGGGTGGCACGTTGTTCGCGAAACGGCAAGGCGAAGGTCAGTGAAAATTTGAATATTGGTTCTTGTGGATCGATGCGCAAGGCCTGGAGATGCTGGAGGTGATGGGCCACGATCAGATCGGGCTCCGCCCCAGGGTCCACTGAGCGAATGAGGGTCTCATTCTGAACCGAGTAGGTGATCGTCCGGTCGCCGAAGATGAGTTGGAGCTCCTCGGGTGCCATGAACAGAGTGCGTGTTTCCGGCCGAGTCGAGCTGAAGCCTCGGAGGTCATCAGCAAGCCGAGCCATGGCGAAATCCGCTTCCTGGGCCAGCTCACAGCGTGCGATCACCTCGGAAGCACTCCGTTCGAAAGAGGCGGTCATCGAGACCATGATCGCGATCAGGCCCACGGAAATCACGCAGGCGACCATCAACTCGACGAGCGAGAAGCCCTTACGTCGTCCCAAGGGCCGAGGTGTTGCGTTCCTCATGGTCCCTCGGCGGTCGAGAGCACCACGGTCGCGCGGGCCTCAACGCCATCGTCGATCAGGCCGTCGAGCTTGAGATCGTAAACGTGTTCATAAGTGGCAGGCGTTGCATCGAACTGGAGAGTAAAGCGCGGCCCGATCTCGATCGGGAACCGGGTCGTCCCACGCCGATCGGGCCGTGCATCGGGCAAAGCCAGGACGGCAACTCCGAGCCGCGTCGCCCAGCGCTGAGCGGGTCCGGTGACGTCGGACCTGGAGTCATCCAAAAGACAGACCGCCGAGAATTCACCCGTCCGAGCGTCGAACGTGTCGAGCCGAAGGGTCGCCGATTGGGGAACGAGCAAGTAGGCACGTTGCTCCAGCGCCTCGACCAGCCGCAGGCGGGTGGCGACCGTCGCCGACAGCCCGGACAAGGTGACCCCCAGCACAGCCATGGACACGATAATCTCGAGATAGGTCAGCCCGATTCGTCGTGCGCCGCCGGGTCGCACACCCGCGGTCATGCGGCAAGCGGTTCTCATGTTCATCCCTTGGTGAAGAGGTAGCCCGGGGCGATCGTCGGAATGCCTTGCTCGTTGATGACGCCCGCGATCTGACCATCCTGGTCGAGGGTCAGGGTTCCGGACCAGACGTTACTGCCAACCCGTGTGGCCGTGGCCGTGAAGGTCGAGGCCTCGGTTGAGAGGATCGCGTAAGTATAGGGCGTGGACGCCATCCGGACCGTCGGTTCGACAAGCTGTGCGGCTTCGAGTGTCGCCAGGTCCGGGGCATAGTTGCCGTGGTCGAGCCGATAGAACCGCTGAGCAACCCAGACCGTCTGGAGGTTGGCCGCGGCCATGTCCGCGTGCGATCGTTCCACTGCACGGCGGAACGAGGGCGCGGCGATGGCCGCGAACACGCCCATGATCGTGACGACCACCATGACTTCGAGCAGGCTGAAGCCACGACTCCCCGCCGGCCCGTCGGCTTCGCGTCGCTGCGTCCCTCGTGGCCTTCGTATTCCCGCCACGGTCATTTGACCTTCCCCGACATTTCGAACATCGGCATATAAATCGACAGCATCATAAATGCGACTCCCGTGCCCATGCCAACGATGATGATCGGCTCGAGCATCTTCGAGACCCGGGTAATCAGTATCTCCATCTTCTCTTTATAATAGGGCGCAATTTGTTCCATGACGTTCGCGAGCTGACCCGTTTCTTCTCCGGTGCGAACGGTGCTGATAATCATGTTCGTGAACAACCCGGTCTCCTCGAGCGAGGCCGCCAGGGGGTGTCCCGACGCGATCCGGAACTGAACATGGGCCAGCGCATCGCGGTAAATCGGGGTATGGTCGAAGATCCCGCGCAGGGTCTCCATCGTCTCGAGCATGGGTACCCCGCTCTTGAGCAGAAGGGCCAGGCTCGACGAGAAACGATACATCATCATCTGAACCATCATGTCGCCGATCGTCGGCACGACGATCAGAAACCCGCTGATCGTCCGTCGGCCACGCTCGGTTGCCATGTACCTCCGGAACGCGACCACGACGAGGATCGCCCCGCCCGCCAGAAAGTACCCGTAACTGACCACGAAGTTTGAGAGGTTCACCACCATCTGGGTAATCTGAGGAAGTTCGGCCCCCATCTCATCGAACATCTTCGTGAAGGTCGGGACAACGAACCAGAGCATGGCCGTGATCGCCAAGCAGGCCACGCAGAGGAGGACCATGGGATACATCAAGGCCCCACTGACCTTGCGGCGGGTGTCGCGGGAGTCGCGGACCTGCTTGTTCAGCTCCACCAGGACATAACTCATCTTGCCGGTGATCTCGCCGGTGCGGATCATTTCGATCCAGGCATGCTCGAACACATCGGGATAATTCGCCGCGGCCGCGAAGAATGAGTTCCCGGCCTCGATACTCGCGCCGATCTCCTCGAGGACCCGTTGGAGCTTGAGACTTTCGGTCTGCTGGGCGGAGAGCTCGATCGCCTGCAAGAGCGGCATGCCTGCGGTTACCAGGGTCGCCAGTTGCTGAAAAAAACTCATGATGTCATCAAGCTTCAGCCGCTTGTGCTTCTTGGTAGCGACCCGCGCGTGGGCGGTGATCCAGGTGTCGTAGCTCATGGGGGCCGTGCCGTTCTCTGGGGGTCAGTCCTGGTCGCCGATCGCAACGCTCAAGGCATTTTCGAGGCTGGTCACGCCCTTGCGTGCCTTATCGATGGCGCTGTCGATCAACAGTTTCATGCCTTGATCACGGGCCGAGGCGCGGAGATCGGGCAGCGGCGTCCGTTTCTGGATCAAGCGGGCCATCTCCGGGGTGATCCGGATGACCTCGAAGACACCGACTCGCCCCTTGTAACCTGACTCCCTGCACTTCGCGCAGCCCCGGGGCCGGTAGAGCGTCTCGCCCGGCTCGAGGCCATGGCGCAGGGCCAGTTCCTTCTCGCAGGCGTACGGTTCCTTGCACTCGGGACAGAGCCGGCGGACCAGCCGCTGGGCCTCGAGGACGCGCAACGTGGAGGCCAGCAGGAACGGCTCGATCCCCATGTCCTGGAGACGATTGACGGCGGCCAATGCGTCATTGGTGTGCAGCGTCGAGAGCACGAAGTGGCCGGTCAAGGCGGCCCGGAGACAGATTTCCGCCGTCTCCTGGTCACGGACTTCGCCGACCATGATGATGTCGGGGTCCTGCCGCAAGAACGACCGAAGCGCCGTGGCGAAGGTCAAGCCGATCTGGCCCTTGACCTGGATCTGGTTCATTCCCCGGAATTTGTATTCGACCGGGTCCTCGACGGTACAAATGTTGGAGTGGACCTCATTGAGCAGGTTCAGGCAGGCATAAAGAGTTGTGCTCTTGCCGCTGCCGGTGGGGCCCGTGACAAGCATCAGGCCATGGGGCAGATGGATCGACTCGATCAGGTCGCTGGCCTGACGCTCGTCGAGCCCAAGCGTGGTCAGGTCGAGCGGGATGTTCCCCTTGTCCAGCAGTCGCATAACCATTTTCTCACCGACGATCGCCGGCACCGTGCTGACACGGAGGTCGATCCGACGCTCACCGCTCTTCAAGCCGATTGCGCCGTCCTGGGGGATCCGTTTCTCGGCGATATCCATCTTGGCCAGGATCTTGAACCGTGAGAGCACCATCGTGAACGTCGACCGCGGCATCGGCGGCATCTCCTGAAGCCGGCCGTCGATCCGGAGCCTGATCCGGCAGTTATCCTCAAATGGCTCGAGGTGGATGTCGCTGGCCCCGGAGCGGATCGCCTGGTCGAGGATCTGGTTGACCATCCGGATGACCCGGCCGTTGCGGCCCGGTGGAGGGGGCTGGTCCAGGTGGAGGATCGTATCGTCTTCGTCGTCTTCCTCGCCCTGGTCCGAATCAATCTGCTCGAATTCCTCGGTGCCGGGAATAAACCCATCGGTTGCGTGCGTTTCGTTGAACAGTCGGTCGAGCCAGGTCTCAGCGACCGACAACGCCGCGATTCTGGGCCGAACCCGAAGGCCGGTCAAAAGTTGGATCTCGTCGATGACGAGCATGGCGTCGGGAGTCACGATCGCCAGGTCGAGCTGTTCGCCGAGCACCGCAAGCGGGACGACCAACTGGTCGCGACAGAGCTTCTCGGGAAGCAGTCGCGCCAGCTCGGGCGGCGGAGCCCCCCCCTGGGTTTCTTCAGTGACCAGAGGGAGCACAAGGTGTTGAGCATACGTCTGGGCAATCTGCTGGTCCGTGGCCAGGCCCGACTTGATGAGCTCATGCACCGTCAACTCACCGACGCGAGTGCGGAACTCGCGGAGCTTCTTGTGGTCGATGATCTCCCGATCCAGCAGCAACTGGATGGTCAATGAGTGACCGTTTACGGGTGCGGCGGCGTTCACGGAGCGAGGCCTCCCAGGCCTAATGACTTAATAACATCAAGGATCGATGCGGCTTTCCCATCCAAGAGAAGCCGGCTAAGGTCCGCGCCGACCTCCGATTTGGCCGGGGCGGCGGCGTTCATTGCCGCACCGGGAGCTGGTCCTGAGGGCACTTGGGGTGAGGCGACGCCTGCGTAAGCCAGGACGACCGGGCGGGGTCGGTCCTTGATCCGGAGGAAGACGAGGTCGCGTTCAATCCGGTCGAGTCGTGCGGGGTCGCCGTCGGGGGACGTCGCGGCCACCATCTCGCCGAGGAGGTAGATCCGCCCGTTGATGACCGCCGCGCGACGACGGCCATGGACCAGCGTGGCGCCAAGGTTCCAATGGTGCGCGGCCTCCTGTGGGCTCGAACCGTTTGCACCGGCGTTGCCCCCCTGATCGGTCGCCTTCGGCCCTTGCTCCGCTGTCAAGGAACGGACCTCACCCCTGGTTTGCGATCGCTCCGCCGGTTCTGCCTCTGGTCCGTCCAGGGCCACAAACGGGTTGCGCCCGGCCGCAGGCTCGAGGCTGAGATTGAACAGACGAGCCTCGGTTTCGAGCACTTCGGACATCGTCGGTTGAGGAATCGGGGGCGAGTCGACGTAGGGCCACACGCACCAACCGACAGCCGCGACGACGGCGAGCAACGGGATGAACTTCAGTACAAGGAGATTCGACGCCATGGTTGTTCATCCGAAGATGCCCACTACGGTCAGGTTCAGGCTGTAGAGACCGTCCGGCTTGGAAGTCGACTGAGTCCGGGCCAGCCCGAACTGAAACTGCTCGATCCGGAACAGGTGGGGGTCGGCCTCGATCCAACGCATCAGAGCTTCCATATTGGTGTAGCTCCCTTCAACGGAGATGGACACCTGGACGAGCCTGTAGTCTCCCAGCTCGGACGTCGACATGGGAACGAGGGAGACCAGCTTGATCGGGCGTTGCCGGATCCCTCCCATGAGATACTGGACGACCTCGTTCTGATCCGAAGATTGCGTCACCTTCTCTTGAAACCGGCGGGTCAAGAGCTGGAGGTCCTCGATCGTCGTGGCCAGTTCGAGCCGTTTCCGGTCGGTATTCAGTCGCTGGGTCATTGTTGATATCTGCGCGACGATGGGCTGGTAGAGGACGAAGTACCAGGTGCCGAGCAAAGTCGCGCCGACGACGGCCCGGAGCTTGAACGGGCTCCGCAGGATGCTCTCGAACCAGACCTTGTATCGGGAACTCGGGGGGGTACGTTGGCTCATGGGAGTTTTCCGCCGGCACGCGGACCGGCTTAGGACTTGCCTACCTTGGCTTTGGGTTTCTTCTTGGTCTCGGCCTGACAGGTGACGGTGAAGGCGACGAAGGGGCGGTAGGTACGCCCATTGGTTCCCCATCGCAGCGCGGAGAGCTTGATCTGGGGCAGAGCCTTGCGGATCACCTGGCTCGATCGCATCGCAGCCAGATAGGTATCGATCTCGGCGGGCACGACCCCGTTGCCGGTAATGGGGGCGTGCATGTTCAAGGCAAGCAGGCGATCGTTGGTCATATCACGCTTCGTATCGCCGAGTTTGCAATGCCCACTGACCGTGCTGACGGTCATCGTGGACGGCAACGGGGTACTGATTTCGCGGAGGCAGTCGGTCCAGAAGATCCGAGTGCCGAGGTATTGCTGAATCGCCTTGGCTCGAATCGTCTGGCTGGCTTTCTCTTTTTCAAGATCAGCGACCGAGTGATTCTTCATCCATTTATGATTGATCAGAGCGGTTTGCACTGCGTAAAGATTTCGTTTGAGTTCATCCTGACCCGACTGGAGAAACACCGTGGCCATCGCCATGGTGACCACCAGGAGACCGATCTGCCCCAGGGGGAGCAGCCGAAGCAGGGAATCGCGGGGGCGCATCGAGCGGGCAAGGTTGAGCCCCTTGGCCTCGGCATGGCAACCCATGGCCAGACCGAAGGCCGTGTCAGCCGCGTTGAAGCCGGGCCCATCGAATCGCTGCATTCGGAGATGGGTCTCGCGCCACTGTGGGGTATCATCGAGGTGGAGCAGTTCCGGACGGCCATGCACCCAGACGAGGTCGGGAGGCGTATCGACCCCATAATAGCGGCTCAGGGTACGTAGCGATCGGACGCTCGAGACGACCGCCGTGGCCTCCTCGCCCTCCAGCATCTCGAAGTATCGCCAGGCCAGGGGTTGGTCCTGAGCCGTCAGCATCGCAAGCCCGCTCTCGGCGCCGAGGAAGATCCGCAACGAAGATTTCGTGCCCCGATCCGTCCGATGGCGGCGGATCGCGGCCCTCAGAAGAGCGAAGGGCGCGGGCTCGACCTGCGATGGTCGTACGCCGCACTTTTCCAAGCCGTGGAGGATCGGCGCCAGGTATTTCTTGCGGGTCGCGATGATGCTGGCGACCGGAAGCTTGCCAGGCTGGCTCTTGATCATATCCACGTCCATATCGTCGATCACCAGGTTCGACGACCGGAGCACCTCGTGGAGCAAGATCTGGGGCGCCGCGTCAAGGTTGATCGACTTGATCGGCCGCGTCGAGAAGAAAACGCTGAGCACCGGCAAACCAATCGCGATCGGTGCGTTCTTCCAGGCTTCACTCTCGAGCACCGGTGCCAGGATGCGGGGAATCACGACGTCGATCGTGTCGCCCTCAATCGGCTCGGTCCGGCGTCCCATCTCGAGCGGCCCGATCGGAGTGAACGCGACCTGGCTCAGGACGAGTTCACGATGGCCGATCATGAGTCCGATGGCCCGTCCGGTGGCCAATTTACCCAGCAGCTTTTTCATTCCAATCGGTTCCCCAACGCGAAACCTTGTATCGCCTCCAGATGCAAGCCGCCCACCGCCCCGACCGAGCGTCGATCGGGGCGGGGGCGGAACGCGTAGCCGACCGGTTTGTCATCCGGGCCGTGATTATGGAATTCAGGGGGTGGTCGTGCCGGTCGGCTGGGCGAACGGGCTGATTGCGGCGGGAATATCGCTCCCCGTATCATACCCTTGGTCGGTGTAGGTGACCTTATAAGCGCCGTAGCCGGCCGATGCACCGGCTCGCGTCAAGGTTAACGTCCAGGAGTTCTCGAGGGTGGGCGAGGTACCGGTGGTGCCTGCCGCAATCGTCCCCACTGTGAAGTATTTCGGGGTCGGCACCTGGATGTCGAGCTCGGTGATCGCACTCGCATAGGTACCTTCACGGGCGTGATACCGCTCCTGCGCCGTGCGGACGGCCGAGAGATAGGCAAACGCTTCAGAGGCTTTCGACCGTTCCACCGACTGGAGGAACCGCGGCACGCCGAAGGCCGCCAGCACGCCGATGATGACCACGACCACGGCAAGTTCGACCAGGGTGAACCCGCGAGAAACCTTTCGCTTTTGACCTAACATTTGTTCTTCTCCTAGATGTCTATCAATTGGCCAAGTTGATTCTTGAAATCACGAACAGAGCCGGATCGACCAATCACCGGCTCTGGTTCATGGTGAGACCCACCAGATCGCACATCCTATGAGAAATCCCATGATGAAATGTTGCGACATTCGAGAGCATTGTCTCGGACGGGTCTCGATCTCCTCGAGAGGTGTATGTCGTCGATGTGGGGCTGTCAAACCGCGGCGGGATCATAAAGCGATTCGACAGCATCACGTGGCGTTTCGCACACGGGGATGATGCCCAAAGTCGGCAATGGCCTGCGTCGCGATGACGAGACGCAACACTCAGCGTTTGGAGGCACCCGCGTCGGGCATCGCCTGCGACGATTTCCGGCCCGCCCCAAAAAGCCGGAGCCCAAGGGAAGGCCGGATCGCCACGGCCGGGGGTGGGGAGGAAGAGGAAGGCGGCGGAACAGGGGCGGTTGCTTCCGCCCGAGACGTGTCCGCTCGCTTCGGGGCAAAACGCTGGAGCATTCCTCGGACCGGGTCGCCGCCGTGGTTCTTCAACGCTTCCTCCCGGGACACACCGGGAGGGACCGGCCAGGACGCCAATTCCTGGACCTGGAACCGATTGAGAAAACCGGGGGAATGGTTGCCCGACCGGGATCGTGAACCCGGATCGAGGGCGTTCGCCTTCGGCCCCGCTCGGCTTGGCTTCGCAGGCTCGACCCCGCCAGGTTGGCCGGTCGGATCACGCTCACCCTCCGGAATGACCGATCGCTTGGCCGGGAGCGGAGTCTGCTCCCGGTCTCGCTCGGGATGCTCCGCCGCCGGGAGCAACTGGGCGGGCGGCACGACGATTTCGAGCCCGGGGCGAAGTGCGTCCGGGGCAGCAACCCGTTGGCGGTTCGCAATCCAGAGTGCGGCGGCGTGCTTCGGTGTTCCGTAATAGTACCGGGAGATGGAGGCAAAGTCCTCGCCAGCGCGAACCCGATGCGGGAAACCCTTCCTCGTCAGCGGTGCCGTCCCTGGTTCAGACGGGGCCAGAGAGGCGGTGACGGTGGCCGGATCACGAGTCACCTGGCGCCGAGTCGCGGCCCGCGTGGTCGGTGCCGGGTCAAAATAGCGTCGGGGAACGGGATCGCCCGGGGTCGGTGCCGGACCGAAATCGTGTGAGGGGACAGGATGCCCGGGCGTCCCCGCCTGTGGCGATTCGGATTCCGATGGCGGCGGCATGGGGAGTGGCGGCAACGGTGGGGTGTCCGGCAACGACGAGCCCGACGACGGCTCGAGCGACGGCCGAGCTCCCCCGATCGGCGAGGGAGCCGGCACGGATGACGGCGGGAGCTGGTACGTATCCCCGGCCGGGCCGGCCGGGCCGGCCGGCTCGAGGCCCGGGGGCACCACGAGCAATTCCGCTGGCGGCACCGCGGGGCCGGGCATCGGGCCCGAGTTGGGGATTCCCATTTCGCCCTTGGGGGAAGGCCGACTTCCGGATCGGGCAAGCCGCCACGGTGGATGATCCGGGGAGTCAAGAGCACGATCAACTCGTTCTTCACGCTCCTCGTTCGCCGCGTCCGGAACGCCGCGCCCAGAACCGGGATCCGATTCAGGCCCGGGATCCCCTCTTCGACGATCTCGTCCTGATCGTCGATCAGACCTCCGATGACGATCGTCGCCCCGTCGGGAACCATGATGTTGGTGGTCACCTCCGAGGTGTTCGTCTGCGGAATGCCCTGCGAATCGAGCGCCCCGGTGCTCTTCTCGGGATGGACTTCCATGCGGATCATTCCGTCGTTGGAAACGAACGGTCGGAGCGTCAGGAGAGTGCCGATGCTCAGGAACTCCACGGTCTGCAGCGAGCTGGTCAGATTCGTCACCGTGTTCTTAAAACCAAGTCGCTGACCAAGTTGAATCTCCGCCCGCTGCTTGTTCAGGACGAGGACGCGCGGACTCGCCAGGATGTTGGTCTTGTTCAGGGCTTCGATGGCCTCAATGAAGCCCGACACGTTATGGTTGATGAAACCGAACTTCAGTCCGGAATCGGATCCCGTGTAACCTGGTATCAATTGTCCATGCTGGAGGCGAGTGAAGGGCGAGGGTAAGGGAGCCGCCGCTAAAACACGCGCGGGAGTGAACCCAGCCGCCGCGTTGATCAGGGCTCCTGAGCCGCTGACCAAGGCCTTATGCTGAATGTTGTCCACCACCGAGAAATTGATGCCCAACGACTGGGTGTTGTTGAGCTGGACGCTGAGGATTACCGCTTCGATCAGCACCTGGGGCGGTTGGACGTCGATCCGGCGCACCACCTCGTCGACGGTCGTAAGGTTCTCGGGATAATCGCGTACGATGACGATGTCGTGCAACGAGAGTGAGTTCCCCCCGGTGTCGGAGGTGCCGGCGACGCCACCACCGGCCGTCAACGCACCACTCCCCCCCAAGCCTAACGGCCCCCCCGTCGTATTCGGACTGCCCGACCCCGCCCCTGATCCTGATCCCAATCCTCCGGCGGCGGCACCGCCCGCCCCTGTGACTCTGCTCCCGGCCCCTTTAAGGCCTTGCGACGCGGGTGGGGTAGTCGTGACTGAGGCCTCCGGGCTGAGGAACGGCCGGATCATCGCCTGGAGGTCGGACGCACGGATGTAGTTGAGGTGATAGACCCTCACCACCGGCTCCCGCTCCTTGGCCTTCATCTCGCTCAGTTCCTGGCCGGAATACACGTAGACCAGGCCCTTGTCCTCCTTGACGCCAAGATTGGCCAGTCGCGCAATCGCGTCGAGGCCCTGCTTGAACGTGACGTCCTGGAGGTCGAGCCGGATCCGTCCCTGAACGGCCGGGGACACAAGGATGTTCACGCCCGATTGCCGGCTGAGCAGGGCGAGCACCTGGCGAACGTCCTGATCCTCAGCGCGAAGCGTGAGGCGATCGTCAGCCCGCGGCGTGCGCTCGATCGCGTCCGGAAGGCTCATTTCCGGCGTTGTGGTCGTCGATTTCAGCGGCTCGAGCCCGGGAAGGGCCTGCACCAGCTCCGGGCGGGCGCCAAACGCGTGGGTTCCAGCCGGAGTTGAAGGATCGGGCAGTCGTGCACCGAGGGACATGGCAGCGGGGACCGCCGGGGAACCACTCGCCGCGAGCGGATCGGGGGACAAAGGCACCGAGGACGATTCCGTTGTAAGGCCCGCCCGGACCATCGCGTCGTCGGCCACCTGGCTCAGGGACGGTTCGAGGAGTGCCGCCCTTTCCCGCTCTCGAAGGGGCGGTTCCAACCCGACGTTGTTGGTCTGATCCTGACCTCGGGGAACGAAGGTCGACCGAATCAATCCCAATGCCAATAGGGTGACCAACACGATCTCGAGACCGAGGAACCAGACCTGTTTCGAGACCCCCCGTTTCTCGTGGCGCATGAACACTCACCATCCACTGTTCCGACGCCGGTCGTCCCGAAAACCTGATTGCCAACCTCGGATACGAGGTGGATCCAGATCCGCGGTCTGGCCGGCGCGGGTCGGATTCTCCACGTCCACGGAGTTTCGCCAAGCGAAGTCGGGACCTTACCCGTTCATCCGGATGGGCACCACCGCCACTTCCCATTCCAGGCGCGGACGGTGGCGCAATCGCTTAAATTCGATCGAGCCTAATTTCTCGGATCTCGTCTCAATGGTAATCGGTAACGACTGAATCGCTCTTGAGGTTTAAGCCGAATTTAGCAGGACTTGAATGCGGCACGAAACAAGGCAACCCAGCGACAGAGGATCCAGAGGCAAGGTCAATTGCAAAGACGAAAGTGGCTGCCATCACATGAGTGGTCAGAAGCGTCGGCGCGGGGTCCCGGGATCAAAATTCACTCCCGGTGGAGCGAGATATTGTCGCTGGAACTTATGATACCAAGGGCCACCGTTGAAGTGTTTCAGATCGATGGCGGATGTCGGCCGTACCCCGATCCCATACCCCGGACTGCCGAGAAGTCCGTACCCACGAAACCCCGGCATCAGGGTCCGCGAGCCGAGGGTAATGGCCGGACCTCGACCAACGGCATGATCGTAATAACCGTAAAGTAGGTTGGTGTCGCGGTACGGTGGGGTCAGGAACCCTTCAATATTCCGGTCCAGATGCGCACAGAAGTCGCTGACCTTCGCGGCGTTCTGGGGGATTCGCTCCGCATTCGATGAGCGGACCACGCCGTCATCGGATCGGGCCTCCGTGACCCAGGTTGCACAGAGCGCGATTCCCAAGGCCCCGAATAACGTGCGCATCAACACTCCTCCTCGTTCATCAACCTCCTGGTCATGTTCCTCCTTTCGTCTCGATCGGGCCTTCGGGCAAAGCCAGAAATGGATCGGCGTCGTCGATCGCACGAATCATTCGATACAGGCCGGTCAACCCTTATCAAAATTGGCCGTCCCCCCCGACTTCAGTCGTGGGGATATAAGGCGTGAATCTGCTTGACGTCTGAACAGACACTTCGCATTCTTGAATCGTCCTTTCGAGGACCGCTCTTTGACAACTCAAAGTTGCCGGTTGCCGGGAGAACATCCTTCCCGGCGTAAAACTTTGAAGCGACAGAAAGCGTCTGGGGTGGCGAGAACCAAGTCATCCCCATCTCGACGCTGTCGGAAACGTCGAGAGACGTCTTCGTCAGATACGTACTGTGGGGCACACAGGAACGGGGGGCTTCGGCCTCCAAACGCTCAGGGAGTGGGTGTAAGACCTTCTTATTGAAGGCGGTCCACGTTGAACTGAGAATCCCCCGCCGTCAGGCGTGGGGAGTGTCAACCTGAAGCAGACCGTCGCCGGGAAACCCAGACAGAGAATTCCTGTGAGGCTGCTGCTCGACGGCCGCCCCGATTGAGGCGAAGGCACCGACTCACGATCGCCGACTTCCTTTCGCCTCGGCCCGCGCCGTCAGGGGGTCGTCGGGCCAGGAATGCTTCGGGTAGCGGGCCCGGAGGTCCTTGCGGACCTGAAAGTAAGCGGTCGCCCAAAAGCTGCTGAGGTCTTCGGTCACCTGCACCGGGCGGTAATTCGGCCCGAGCAAATGCAGGAGAACGGCGACCCGCTTCCTGGCGACGCGCGGAGTTTCGGTCCAGCCGAAGAGTTCCTGGAGGCGCACGGCCAAGACCGGCGGTCGGCCCGGCTCGTAGGTCAGGCGGATCCGATTGCCGCTCGGGACGACGAGGGCTTCGGGAGCAAGCTCGTCGAGCGACTGACTCTGGGCGTAGGTGAGCCGACCCTTGAGTAATGGAAGGAGTTGGCCCCGTTTCAGCTCGTCGACCGAGCGCTTGCCGGCACACGCTTCGGCGAGGATCTCGGCCAGAACCCCATCATCGATGACGGGGGCATCAAGGTCGGGCAGCGTCTGCCTGAGAAATTCGAGGCGGGCCAGCCAAGCGGCGGCCGGTTCATCTTCCTGGAAGAATGCCGCCGCACGCGGTTGAAGAAACTCGGCAAGCGCTCGCGACGCCTCCGCCGGAGCGACGGGGGCGTTGCGGTCCTCACGCAGGGGGAGGCCGCGATAGGAGAGCGTGTTCACTCCGACCGGCTTCTGTCGTTCCTCGTCGAACCGAACCACACGCTCGCGGCGAACGGCGTCGGGGAACAATTCCTCGAGCCAGTCAAGCGAGAGAGCGCTTGCGAGCCGGACTCGGGCCTCGCTCGTCCCACCGCGGCGGTCCTCGCGCGGGTCGAGCGCGACAAAAAACTCCGCGTCCCGCACGACCGACTCGGGCGCCAGCCTGACCCCCCGACCGCCGACCATGACACCGGTCACTTCACTCCCTCGGCGGCGTACCACCCGATCGGGATAGGCGAGGGCGACCCAACGCAGCATCAGTTCTTCATCAGGTTCCTCGTTCCACGATTCGCGAGCGCCGGGAAGTCGCCGGCTGGTCCGCACCAGGTCATCGCGAATCTGAGCGACTCGGCGTGCCGCTCCGGGATCCAAGCCGCGGTCGCGCAGCCCCGGGGAGAACCGCGCTTGCTCGGCCTGAGCCAGGAGATCGAGGCGAACGAGGAGATCGGACGAACCGCGACCGGAGACCCGAGGGCCCGCGGCGCCGGGCTGGAACGAGAGAATATCCTTTTCGGAGAGCAAGGCCGCCAGTGCCGCCCCCTGGCGAACGAAGCCGTCAAAGGCGGCGGCGATCAGCAGGCGACCGAGTCGCGGGTGGACGGGGAGCTCAAGCATCTGCCGGCCGAGCGGTGTGATCCGGCCCAAGGCGTCGCGGGCACCGAGCCAGGTGAGCAGGTCTTCGGCCGCACTGAGGCGTTGTTCGGTGGGCGGGTCATACCAGCCGAAGCCACGAGGATCGGCCTGCCCCCAGGCGTGGAGCACGAGTGCGGTCCCGCACAGGTCGACCCGGTGGATTTCGGGGAGGTCGGCCTCAGCGAGACCACGATGCTCGCGCTCGGACCAGAGTCTCAGGCAACGCCCGGGGGATGTCCGCCCCGCACGCCCCGCCCGTTGGGTCGCCGACGCCCGGCTGATCCGCCCTAGTTCGAGCCGGTCGAGCCCGCGCTGGGGATCGACGCTGGCGAATCGGGCCAGGCCACAATCGATGACCGTCCGCACGCCGTCGATGGTCAGCGAGGTCTCGGCGATGTTGGTTGCGAGGACCAACTTGCGGCGCTCGCTCGGGCAGAGAGGCCGCCGTTGCTCCTCCGTCGAGAGCCCGCCGTGGAGCGGCAGAACCAGCAGGCCTTGCTGCGCAGCCAACGGGCCGAGCCGGGCCCCTGCCCTGCGGATTTCCTCCGCCCCGGGAAGAAAGACGAGGATGTCGCCCTGATCGTCGCCCGCCGCCAACGCCTCCTCCACGGCCGCAACGACGGCCTCGGCGGATGATGGGCGGACCGTCGGGCGATAACTGACCTCGACCGGGAAGGTCCGGCCCTCCACATGCATCACCGGAGAGTCGGCCAGGAAACGCGAGACCGGCTCGGCATCCATCGTGGCGGACATGACCACGATC
This sequence comes from Singulisphaera sp. GP187, assembly GCF_900129635.1. Taxonomy (GTDB): domain Bacteria; phylum Planctomycetota; class Planctomycetia; order Isosphaerales; family Isosphaeraceae; genus Singulisphaera. Next base: position 3,224,594 of record NZ_FSRB01000001.1, read on the forward strand.
ACCAGGTCGTCACGGACCGTGTCGCGGATTTCACGGAGCAAGGCCAGGGCCAGATCGGTGTGGAGGCTCCGCTCGTGGAACTCGTCGAGCACCACCGCGCCGATCCCTTCGAGGAACGGATCGGCGATCAGCCGACGGTTGAGAATTCCCTCGGTCAGGACGCGAATCCGTGTCCTCGGTCCGTACTTCCGTTCGAACCGGATCTGATAACCCACTTCCTCGCCCAGCGTCCATCCGTTCTCGGCGGCGATCCGATCGGCGGCGGCCCGAGCTGCGACCCGCCTTGGCTGGAGCAAAACGAGCGCGGGATGCTCGGGCGACAAGACCCCCGCCTTGACGAGCGCGACCGGTACCCGTGTGGTCTTGCCCGCACCCGGCGGCGCCACGAGGACAAGGCTCCGACGCTCCCGCGTGCGCGCGACGATTTCGGCAAGATGAGCGTCGATTGGAAGGGGAGTCATAGCTTCGGGAGGAGTGGCTCCGGACATTGGGTGAGTCGATCATACCAGCAGAGCGACCCAGGCTGATAGACCGATCGCAACAAGCCACCCCGACCACGTACCGAAGGATCAGGCGGTCCCGCCAGCCTCAGTCGTGCACACGAATGGGCTCAAGCTTCGAGGCGATTGCCGGGCAGATCGCATCGGCCAAATGCGACCTATCACATCGGCGGCATATCACAACATCTTCATCTACCGGTTTTGATTCCGATTTCGACATCGTTGCCAAGTGAAAAAACGCCAGCCCGATCAAGACCAAGTGAACGCAAGGGTCGGCTATCCAACTCAAAAGCGACTTCATCACGGACCTCCGTTTATTGACCGCTCGACCCGCCGATCGGCGAGTGAGGTCAATAAGCACGAGGCGACCAAGGTGCAAATCTCGTACCAATATGAATCCGACCGATGAGCCGGGGCAATGCCGCGTCGTCACCTCGCCATAGGACGTGCCGATCGCGGCGACACGCATTCGCCATCCTGCATGTCGGCAAGGGATTTCCCACGGGGTGGGCGCGAAGTGTCGTCGGATCGGTTGCGCAAGCGGAATGGTGGCGCGGTGCGGCGGAATCGGCCCCTGGCCAGCGTCATAATCCACGGTCCCTTGGTGCGGGACGTGGATTTCATGGCTGTTTCGGCCCGTTTCGGAGCTGTCCGCGGTGAAGCCATCACAGGCTCCCGCATCGGCGCTTCCGAGACGACTTCGGCTCGGAAACGCCCCAACCATGACGGCCTTCGTCGGACGCCTTGAGGACGAGAGTGAGAGTGAGAGAGGGAGAGGGACAAGACGAAGGCGGCTCCGAAAGCCGCCTCGCAAGAGAACGGGCAGGCGTCTTGATTACGCCTGAGTCCCTGATCCGCCCTGGTTCTTATGCACCTTGGAGGTCAGGTTCTTCCGCATCGTGGCTCTCAGTTGAGCTTGTCCGAGTTGCCGTTGAGCCGTGAGGTTTCCCGATTGATGGCTCGGCCGTGCGGTCGGAGTATCGACGGGAACGATCCGACCATTGACATTCTTGAAGAAGGTGCCGGTCGGCGGGGTGGTGTGATGATGCTTCCGAGGCGCGTGGCCCCGGCCAGCGAACATGACGGCGGTCGTCGCCGTCGGCCTGAACTTGACGTGCCCCTCGCGGCCAATCAGGACGTTCGGGCCAGCGCCTCCCTTGAGGGTGTTGGCCCCGAACCAGCCATGTTCACGCGTGAAGCCCGATCCGGCCTGGAGGACGTTGACGCCGCCGTGACCGCCGTCGAGGGTCACACGCATGAACGAGTCAACGCTCGGGTCGATCGTGATCCGATCGCTCGCCTTGGAGCCATAGACGACGATGCGGTCGAGGTCGTTGACCAGGGGTTGGGTCTGGTCGATCACTCCGTTGATCGTGACCTGGATCTTGTCATTGGCCGCGTTGGTCGCGTCGTTGATCTGCGTGACCGAGATGACGTTGGTCCCGCCGTCGGTCCGAGGCGCGGGGGTGACCACCAGAACGTTACCGATCTGCCGCACCGTACCGGTGGCCGCTTGGGTGATCGTGAGGTTCACGGTCGCCGCCGGGCTAGTCAGATCCGTGGTCCCCGTGCCGTGGTCGGTCACCGTGTACTGGAGGGTATCCGTTCCCTCGAAGTTGGGTGCGGCCGTGTAGACGAACGTTCCCTTGGTGGCGTCGAACTGAGAGATCGCGCCATGCGTGGGCTGCGAGACCAGACTGTAGGTCAGGCCGGTCGAGGTCGACGGGTTGGCGCTGACCCCCTTGAGTTGGACGGTCGTTGGGCTCGCGGCGGCCACCGTCTGCGTGACCGGCAAGGCGATCGGCGTCAGTGCGACCGGCGTGGCCCCGCTCACGTTCAGAATGATCTGATGGTAGCTGAAGTTGGATGGGCTATCGATCGTCTCGCTCGACGAACCACGATTGGTCTGGTCGCGGACGCCGACCAGCATGTTGATCGGTCCATTGAAGCCTTGCACGGGCGTGACCGTGACAATGCCGGTATTCTGATCAACGGTCGCGGTGGCCTGGGTCGCCGGAATGTCCGTGAAGGTCGCGACCCCTGTCGAAGTCGACACGCCCCCCTTGACGATGTAGGTCAGCTTGTCGCCTTCAGGATCGACGGCGGGAATCTTGAAGATATTCTTCTGATTCTCCGCGACGGTCTGGGTGTAAACGACCGCCGGTTGCGCCGCGGTGCCCGGAGTGGTCGTCACGACTTGGGTCGGGAACGGCAACTGCTGGATGAAGGCACGTGAATTCTGCGTAGGGGCAGCCACGGTGACCTTGAACGTCTGGGTTGCTGTCGTGTGGGTCGCCGGATCGGTGGCGGTCACCGTGATCACCGAGGTCTCGCCGGCCTTCGCCTTGGTGGTATCCACATGGATCACACCGTTGGGATTCTCGGTGGTCAGGGCCGCGCTATTGATCAGGATCGGGCTATCAGGGGTGGTGCCGTCGGTCCCGCCGACCGCCACCTTGGTCAAGTCGTCGACCGTGCTGAAGCCCGAGACCACCTGGCCGAAGACCGTGTGCTTGAAGTTGAGGAATTGCGGAACACCGGTGGTCATGAAGAACTGGGTATCGTTGGTATCCGGCCCGGAGTTGGCCATGGCGAGTTGATACTTATTCGAGAAGCTCAACTGCTGAACAAACTCGTCGACAAAGGGGTTGCCCGCAATCCCGCTGAAGCCCGACCCGGTCCCGCTCAGCGAGCCCCCTTGGATGATGAAGTCATTGGCCGTGGGGAAGCCGGAAGCCACTCGGTGAAAATTCTTACCCGTATAAAAGGGCGGGTTCATCTGGACAAATGACTCGATCTTGCCGGCCGTCAAGGGAGTCAAGTCATCAAAGAGTTGATAAGTGATCGGTCGGTTACTGATGAGAACATCATTGGGATCGCCGGCGGCCTTCTCGTGCGTCACGGTGAGGGTCAAGAACTTGCCGACCGCAACACTCGCCGGAATGTCGGGATTACTCGACGTGACGGTGAAACTCTGCGACGCGGCGCCGCTGGCGCTGCCGTCGAGAGGGACCTGGGAGCCAAGGTTGGCCGACACCGAGATATCCGGGAGCGGAGCCAGCGAGGCCGCGAGCAGTTGGCGCTCTTCCAACGATTCGAGCTGTGGACGATGCCTCCGGCCGACCTGGCGGGTTTCCCCATCACGGGTTTCTCGGCTCCCCAGAAACGATCCGCCCCAAGTCCGGTCAAACATCCGGCACCTCCCTGCGCCTCGATCGAACTGCCCGAGCCGGACGCGCACGCCCAGCGCACTTCTCATTGATGCCTGTCTTCCTTTATTCGGACGTAACGATTGCCCGGCTTGAACCGAAAAGTCCAGAATCACCGGACGCACCCAAGGAACGGGGCAGTGGCTCGACCCGCCTGAACCTCGACGCCTGAAACGCAAAAGGCGGCGAGCTGATCGAAATCAGCTCGCCGCCCTGGGTTTACAACCGCATTCAGAATCGATTCGACAACGACGTCAGGGATTCGCTTTCCGGAGCGAGAAGCCCGTCACGCTGAAGCCGTCTTCCTCTTGGACACCGTAGCTACCCCCTTGGGAGAGGTACTTGGCGAAGATCGAGAAGTCAGGAAGCTTGTCCTTGTCGATCAACTTGCCAATGTTCCCGAGGTCGGGGCCGCCCGCCACCGCAGAGCCTTGCAGGGCTTTCTCGAACTGGCCGCTCTTGACCATGTCGTAGGAAAGACGAGCCTGCTCCTCGGGGCGAACGAAGGAGAGGGTGCTCGCCTTCTCGGGAATCTCCTTGGCGACGGCCTGGTAGTCCGGGCTATCGGCCAGGGAGGGTCCGCCACCGCGGAGGACCAACTCGAGCAGGGTCGGCTCGCTCGAGACGAACACCGTGTTCTTGGCGACCGCGACGCTGATCGGCCCCTTGAACTGGCGAGCGTTGCCGAGGTTCGCGTTGTTGGGAACGTCGGGGATCTCAAAGTCGTAGATCGTCGTGCCCTGGAACTCACGCTTCTTGGGCGCACCGCCGGCAATGCCGATCAGCTTGTTGAGCGTGCTTTGGAAGGCCTTGGCGTCCTCGAGGGCGACCCCCAGGACCATCCGCTGGTTGTCTTCCTTGATCGGCTTCTTGAAGTCGCTGATCAGGGTGATCCGGTCGCCGAGCGGACCGAAGATGTCGTTCTGGAACTTCAAGGGCTCGCCCCCGTTGGGGCCCACGAGCTGCTGCTCGAGCACCTGGAGCATCCCGGGCTGGATCATGTTCACCACGTCGTTGATCGCGGTGTAGGCGTTATCGAGGTCCCAGCTCCAGGTCTGGTAGCTGGCGACGGTGGCCGGAACCCAGCTCTCGGGGCGGAGGTTCACGCGCGGCAACGAGAAGATCTTGAGCAGACCTTGCGGGGCGCCCGGGGCGTAAACGTAGGTCTTGGTCAGGCTGTCGAAGTTCCCTTTGTTGAGCGTGAAGCTGCCCGCCGCGGCCTTCAGGCCGTTGAGACCGGTCATCTGGATGATGGCCTCGACCTGCTGCGTCTGGGCGGCGTTGCCCTTGTTCTGGGCCGCGGCTCCCTGTGCCGCCAGCTTGATGACCTTGGCGAGGTCGACGAACCAGGAAACCTGGGCGTCCGCCCCGATCTTCTTCTGGGTCTGGGCGTAGGAGTCCACGCTCTCGAGCGAGTTGGTTCGGCCTTCGGCATTGGCCAACAGGTCCTTCGTCGCATCGACGTCGCTGCCGATGATGAAGACGGTCCCTTGGTTGGTCCAAACGACGGGAGGCTCGGGCCGATCGTCCTTGGCGTCATCCTTCGGCTTGTCCTTGGACGGCGGCGGCTGGATCACATGCAGCGTCGCCCCCTTGAACGTCTCGGTGGCAACCTTGGAGCCGGCCTGCTCACTCTGCTGGGTCGCCTTGGCCAACACTTCGTTCAACTTCGAGGTGTTCTTGCCGGCGTCAGCCGTGATCAGGATCGCGACGGGAAGCTTGGGATCCTCGCGCCGAACGACGGCGATCGAGACCGGCCCCTGGGGCAGCTGGAGCAGCTCCTGATACGTGACGCCGATCTTGGCTTTCAACGACTTGCCGGCCTCATTGAGCCGTTCCGCGAAATCCTCGCGCCACGACTTCAGGCCCGTGTCGTTCCAGAGCTGGCCGAACTGGCTCTGCTTGAACGACTCGCGTAAGGCGGTGGCGTCGTTAACCTTCAAGAAGGCGATCGTCGAATCCGGGTAGACCTTTTCCGGGGGCGTCGCGGCCCGGCTCTGGGCCGCCACGAGCGACAGACCAGCCAGGCCGACCCAGCCGGCCAGGGCGAGGCGGAAAGCCGCCCGCTTCGGGGTATGCATTGCTGAAAACTCCGTTTCCACTCGAACTCCACCCCCCGGCGCACCGGCGGAGGGACCTTGCCACGCCAATCCCCCCACCTCTCCCATCACTAGGCGAGTTGGGGCACGTTGTTTCGCAGTCAGACCAGGACGACGAGCCGAAGTCGCGGGATCCAATGCCTTCCCCCGGCTCCTCGGTTTTATCCTCTCACGGAACCTCGGAACGTTCGGGCGCTCCAGTCGCCGAGACCTTCTCCTGGGCAGAAACCTCGAGCGCCCGCGGCGGATCGCCCACGCGAAGCCGGCGCGGCGGGTCGAGGTAGCGATAACCGGTATTCGGATTCTCTTTATCAAACGAGAACGCGTCGCGGTTTCGGAGAAAGTCCTTCACGTAATAAATTGGGATCGCGAAACCGAGGTTGTCACCCTGCGTCGCTTTCATGTTGGTGACGCCGATCACCTCGCCCCGCAAGTTGAACAGCGGCCCCCCCGAATTACCGGGGTTGATGGCCGCGTCGGTCTGAAGATAGATCTGACCCTCGAAATTCCGGTTCCGCGTGCTCACAATCCCTTGGGACACACTCCGCTCCAGACCGAGCGGGTTGCCCACCGCGAACACGCCATCCCCGGCATTCAGGTCGTCCAGACTACCCAGCACCACGTGACTAAGTTTCAAATCCTTCTGGGCCGGCAGTTTCAAAAGCGCCAGATCCACGAACGGATTCAAGGCCACGATCTCGACGTTCTCAATCCGCCGCCGGGCCAATCCGCTCGCCACATTCTGGTAGAGCACCGCCGAGATCCGGGTTTCCCCGTGAATCACGTGATGATTCGTGACCGCATATCCATCATCATTGATGATGAACCCTGAGCCTTTGCCCGAGGGAGTCTCGATCGAGACGACGGCCTCGCCAAACTTCGCCACCAGTTCCTTGACCGGTGCGGGGCGAAGCGGCCCCAACGTGAAGAAACCGCTCGCTTCGGTCTCGGGCTCGTGAGCCAAAAGTGTCGCGGGGTCCGCGGCGCCGGGCTTCCCCCGCCGGACCACCTGATCGCGGGGAATCCGCAGGATATCAAATCCGAGGTCGACGTAGAGCGCGTTGGGCTTCTCGGCAACCACCTCGCCGGTGACCTCGTGCCCGTCCTTCAACCCGATAACCTCGGCCGCTCCCCCGCGGTGCGCCCCACATGAGAATAACCCAACCAACACGGTGACGGCGACCGGCACGACCAAGCGCATCGTCCGAAGTCCCTTCATCAATAGGTAGGGCGCAGCCTCGATCCGGTTCTAAGCTCCGCCTCGATGCGGCCCCATTGTAAGAATCCGGGACGAGGATTCAACCCAAGAGCGACGAAGGATTTCGGCTCGAGGACCCGAATCCGCAACGGCCAATTCACCTAAACCGCTCAAGCTACGTGATCCCCCAAAAACCAGTGAGGTCGTCTTGACGGAACCGCCGGGCTCCTGTTAGGTTAAGATGACCTCAATGGATGATCCTCTCGCATTTTCGTCCTCTTCGTCGCCCATCAGCACAACCCACCGACGCTGGGGAGAATGGCCCGTGTCCACCGAACTGATTCGAGTGGTGTCGATTGCTTTGGCTGTCGTGGCGCTGGGCTTGTCTTCGGCCCGGGCACAGGATGATCAAGCAAAAGTCAAGCCCGAGGCACCCGTTCCTGCCGATCCGCCGCAAAAAGGCGATGAGGGTGCCAAGGAGGTCCTTGAGCAGCCTGCGCCCATCCCCGACTTCAAACTTCCGCCGTTACGCACGGTGCCGGTGCGCCGGGGTGCGCCCAGCTTTAACGTGCAGATGGTGGATGCCTCGCTCCTGCCACGCGACAAAGAGGGGATCTGGGTCCTCGATTTCGCGTTCAAACCGGTTCGGTTGATCACGACCGAAATTCCGGGCAAGGGGCGAAGACAGGTTCATTACCTGTATTACCGGGTGGTCAACCACTCCGGCAAGCCGCAGGTGTTCGTTCCGCAGTTCACCCTGGTGACCGATACCGGGAAACGGTACGAGGACACGGTCTTGCCCCAGGCGGTCCCAATTATCGAAGCCCGGGAAGACCCGTCCATCCCGTTGCTGGGCGCGGTCAACATCATGGGCACGATCCCGCCGAGCACGAAGGTCGGGATCGACGACGCCGTGTTTGGCACAGCCGTCTGGGAAGGCGTCGACCCCAAGGCCGACGGCTTCAAAATCTACGTCCGCGGTCTTTCGGACGGCTATCAGCTCCTCCCCGCGCCCGATGGCGGGAAACCGACCGTCCGGCACAAGACTCTGCGAATCGACTTCATCCGTCGCGGCGACGATCGCAATCTGAGCGAGCGGGAAATCCAGCTCCTCGAGCCACCCTACGAGTGGATCTACTGGTGACCTCGGGTCGCGGACGACTCGTCCCCTGATGAACGAGGATGAAGGCGTCCGCGACTGACTTCTTACTGGTAGCGAACCGGGTCGGTCAGCCCGAGCCCGGCAAAAGCCGCGAGCCGGAGTGAGCAGGCATCACAGCGTCCACAGGCGAGACCCTCAGGCGTGGGGTCATAGCAACTGTGCGTGAGTCCGAAATCGACCCCAAGCTCCCGACCTCGGGTAATGATCTGCTCCTTGGTCATGGTCAGCAACGGAGCGTGGATCACAAATCGGCCGGTCCCCTCGACCCCCGCGCGGGTCGCCAGGTTGGCGAGAGTCTCAAACGCCTTCAAAAAATCGGGGCGGCAGTCGGGGTAACCCGAGTAATCGACGCAATTCACGCCGATGAAGAGGTCGAACGCACCGAGCGCCTCGGCCCAGGCCAGGGCCAGGGATAAGAAAACCGTGTTGCGTGCGGGGACATAGGTGATCGGGATTCCCGAGGCCATATCCTCAGCCGGGCGGTCTTTGGGCACCGCGATCTCATCGGTCAGGGCGCTGGCCCCGAACGCGCGAAGGTCGATCGTCTGCTCGACGTAGCGAGTCACCCCAAGCGCCTTCGCGACCCGCCTGGCGGCGTCACGCTCCACCACGTGCCGTTGCCCATAGAGAATCGTCAGCGCATAGACCTCGAACCCGGCCGCCTTCGCCTCGGCAACCGCCGTCGCCGAATCCAGCCCTCCGCTCAGAAGAACGACTGCTTTTTTCGCCCCGACCGCCATGCTTGTCTCCTAAGTTGTGCGTCTCCCAGTCCACCATCCTGGAAGATTATCACCCGAGGGGCAAGCGCGATTCCGCAGCCAAGCGTTCAGGGCAGCATGAACCTTGCTCGAACTTCCCTTGCCGCCGTGCCGACTCTCCGGCTACAATCCCTCGTTTGGGCGGCGGAGTATTGAGTCGGGCTCAGTGGATCCGGCTCGTACCTCGAGCGTGACATGCCAAGAAACGAAGGAAAGTGACGCGATGGCTCACAAGAAGGGGCAGGGTTCCAGTCGTAACGGTCGCGACTCGAATCCGAAGATGCTCGGCATCAAGTTGTACGGTGGTCAGCTCGCCAAGCCCGGTAGCATCATCTGCCGCCAGATGGGCACCAAATGGCGCCCGGGGAAGAACGTCGGGGTCGGCCGCGACTGGACCATCTTCTCGCTGATCGACGGCAAGATCAAGTTTGACCAGGAGGGACGTCGGATCAATGTCGTCCCCCTCGCCACAGCCGCCGCTCAGAACTGAGCACGGCTTTCGTTTGCGACGGGAATAGCAATGTTTGTGGATCGGGTGACGATTTACGTTCGAGGCGGCGACGGCGGAAACGGCTGCGTGAGTTTCCGCCGTGAAAAATACGTGCCTCGGGGTGGCCCGAACGGTGGCGACGGAGGACATGGCGGCAGCGTCATCCTCCGCGCCGTTCAGGGGATAACCAACCTCGCCCACTTGTCGCACCAGCGGCATTGGAAGGCCGACCGTGGTGATCACGGCCAAGGCTCCGGTTGTACGGGTCGGTGCGCGGAGGACAAGGTGATCGAGGTGCCGCCGGGCACGATCATCAAGGACCGGGACCGCGGCCACCTGCTGCGCGACCTGAAAGAGGTCGGAGACTTCGTGGCCGTGGCCCAGGGAGGTCGAGGCGGATTCGGCAACGCGCACTACAAGTCGAGCACCAACCGCGCCCCGCGGCAGCATGAGGAAGGGCTACCGGGCGAGGAACGTTGGATCTCACTGGAACTGAAAGTCATCGCCGATATCGGCTTGGTCGGTCTCCCCAACGCGGGTAAGTCGACCCTGCTCTCGCGGATTTCGCGGGCCCATCCCGAAATCGCCGACTACCCGTTCACGACCAAGTATCCCAACCTCGGAATGGTCCAGGCCGGCCCCGACCACGGTTTCGTCGTGGCCGACATCCCAGGGCTGATCGAAGGCGCCCACGAAGGCCACGGACTCGGGCACGAGTTCCTTCGGCATGTCGAGCGGACCCGCCTCCTCGTTCACCTCGTGGACGTCGCTCCCAGTGACGGCTCCGACCCGATCGCCAATTATCGGACCATCCGCCAGGAACTCGAGCGTTACAGCCCTGAGTTGGCGAATCGACCGGAGATTCTGGTCGTGACCAAGATGGACCTGACAGGGGCGGAGGAGTCGCGAGTCCGGTTCGCCGAAGCGATTGGCCGTGACGTCCTTTCAATCTCGGCCGTGACCGGGCAGGGAATTCCGGCCCTGATCCACCACCTCGTCGACCGCCTGGATGAAATCCCCGAACCGGCTGACGCTCCGCTTGAGACGGCAGACCAGAACCAGGACGGATAAGCGTCGTGCTTCGCATCGTCGCCGACCTGGGCAACTCCCGGCTCAAGTGGGGCCGCGTCGATCGGACCGGGAACGTGGTCGAGTCCCTCGCCCTTCCGAACGACGACCCCGAGGCTTGGGCAGGGGCCTGGTTGCGCTGGAATCCCGCGCAACGCTCCTCCGAGTGGGCGATCACTACCGTCAATCCCCCGGTCGCGGAGCAGTTCGCGGCCTTTCTGGCCGACCGGAACATTCGCGAGACGACCTGGTATCGCTCGGCGGCCGAAGTACCGACCAGGCACCAGCTCGATGCGCCTGAGACCGCAGGGGCCGACCGGGCGCTCGCGGTGGGGGCGGCAGTCGCCATGCACCCCTCCGGACGCCCCGGGCTGATCGTCTCGTGCGGGACGGCGATCACGGTGGAGCGCGTTGGCCCTGACGGCGTCTGGCAAGGCGGGGCCATCGCCCCCGGCCTCGCCCTTTCCTCCCGGGCACTCCACCTCCTCACCGCGCAGCTCCCCCTGATTATCCCGTGCGAGGCCCCGCCCCCTTGGGGTCGGTCGACTCGACCGGCGCTGGAAGCCGGCCTGTTCTGGGGAGTCGTCGGGGCGATCCGAGAATTGCTCACGCGACAAGCCGTAGGACTGACGCCGACCCCTTGGCTCGTCTGGACCGGCGGCGACGCCTCGATCCTCGCCTCCCCAATCGCCTGGGAGGGAGCCGTCGTCGTTCCCGACCTCGTGCTTAACGGCCTGGCCCAGGTGGCCTTCGCATGGAAACCTTCACCGAACCCGTTATAAAGCCATACCCCATTCACGATCGTATCGCGATGTGGCTCGGATCCGCCCCGTCGAGTGGACACAGCACAGGCCCCCATCGCCATCTCCTTGTCCCAAATAAGCCAAAATTTAAAGAATTTAACCACGAATGACACGAATGACACGAATAATTAATCAAATCAACAGAACAAACAAAACCAACAATCTCTTTAAAATCAATCATTTTTATTAAATCCATTCGTGTTATTCGTGATTAAATTCTTCAATGCTTGCCCCGGTATTGACGTCGAAGTAGGGAAATTCGGGTTCGACCAAGCATTCCCTTCGCCTAATCTCAGGCCAATTCCGGTGAGGCCGTTTGCCTAGCGAGTCTCCGCGAGTTCTCTCGAGGTTGCGATGAGCCCAATCCCCCGTTCGCCAGTCGCCCGCGTCTGTGTCCTGACCCCCGAGGGGCGTGGCGCGATTGCGGTCGTGCGAGTCTGGGGACCGCAAGCGATCGATGTCGCCAACCGAGCGTTTCGCCCGATCCGGGGCAGTTCGCTGGCCCAGTCGGCTCCGGGCCGGCTGCGGTTCGGGCGTGTCGGAGCGGATCTTGGGGACGAGGTCGTGGCCGTCGTGGTCTCAGCGAACCCGCCTGAGGTCGAGATCCACTGCCACGGCGGTTCGGCGGCGCTGGCCTTGGTTGTCAACGCCCTGGAAACCGAGGGAGCCGAGCGCCGGCAACCGGTGGCCTGGATTCGACACGCCTCACGGTCCGCCGTCGCGGCTGAGGCCGACGTCGATCTGATGCGGGCGCAGACGACCCGGACGGCCGAGATCTTGCTCGAACAGGCCCAAGGAGCATTCGAGGTCGAAATCCGGGGCTGCATCGAACGGCTCGGGACGGATCCGCAGTCGTGCGCCGAAGCCGTGAAAACGTGGCTCCACCGCTCGGACCTCGGTCTGAGACTGGTCTCAGGCTGGCGCGTCGTCCTCTCAGGGCGGCCGAACGTCGGCAAGAGCCGGCTCCTCAACGCCCTGGCTGGCTACGAACGGGCGATCGTCGCGCCAACGCCGGGGACCACGCGTGATGTCGTCACCGTGCGGACCGCACTCGACGGCTGGCCCGTTGAGCTCGCGGATACGGCGGGGCTTCGCTCCTCGGACGACATGATCGAAGCCTCAGGCATCGCCCTGGCCCGCGCCCGGCAGAAAGAAGCCGACCTAGTCTTGCTCGTCCTCGACCGCTCCGAGCCCCTGACCGATTCCGACCGCCGGCTCATCGAGTCGCACAAGCAAACCTTGATCGTCGTCAATAAATGCGACCTTCCGGCCGCCTGGGATCCGGAGCAGACCGAAGTCCTGGCCCAGGCTCAGGCCCTGTCCGTTTCGGCTGAGCGTGGCGACGGGATCGAACCGCTCGGCTCAGCGATCGCCCGCCGACTCGTCCCCGAACCGCCTCCCCCCGGAGCCGGCGTCCCGTTCCGCCCCGGACAGGTGCGACACCTCAGTCAGGCACTCAAGGCCCTCGAAGCCAATGATCCCACGGCGGCGAGGCAGGCTCTCGGAGAACTCCTCGCCCCCTTGCCCGACCGTTCTCCTCGGCCTTCGAGCGAGAGCGGGGCAGAATCGTCATGCACGTGAAGTGTAAGCGCTCGAGATTTCCAGCGGGGGGGCACAATTCCGATTGCCACCACTCCCCACGTCGGCCCGCCCTGGGATCACTTCGGATTGCGACGACATGCTCGTCGGGGACACCGCGAAGTCGCTGGCAGGTGTCGGTCAGGGAACTGATTGATCCTTGCGGCGGCGACCCCCTTGGCATGGAAAGTTTCAGGTGGGGCTGGAATGCCAAAACGGCGTAGCGAAAGACTTGGGCGGGTGTCAGGCTGCTGGTGGACATGTGCATCGCACCCTCCGTGAGACATGGGTTTGGCACAAGTCATTTTCATGGAGTCGCTTGAGGCTGTCACGCCCTGACGCTCCTTCGACTCCCAATTCCCGAACGACTGAGGCTGGATCGCCCATTGCCATCAGCCACTTCATCTAGTCATAATTGAGGAATGGCTCTCAATATCATGAATCCGAGTGAGGGTGCCGCCCATGAGCGACGCGACGGTCGATCCGCTGCCGTCAGACGTGCAAGCCGAACTCCAGACGGCCTGGCATAACGCGGTCGAGAGGGTCGGCGAGGGTACCGACTACGATAAGGCGCTCGGCTTCGGGATAAATTTCCGCATCAATGTCTCCAAGGCCTTCAAGGCAGCCTGGACGACGGCGAAGATCTACTTTACCGCCGAGAAGATCAAGCTCACCGGCGACCTTTCACCAGCGACGTTGATGGGCCTCGCCTCCGATGCTTTCACGCTCGTCGTCGCCACGCTCGACGCCCTGCGCGAGCACATGGGCGGCGCGGAGTACGTTGCCTGCGTGGTCCTCTCCCGCTCCGAGGAAGGGATCCCGGTCGGCGAATTCAAGAAGAACCTCCAAGACTTCATTCGCCTTGGCGGCGAGCAAGTCCTGCCGTGGTATATCTTTATCTCCAAGCCGATGATCGACGAGCTCGAGCAGACCCTCGAAACTGACGAGAAATTCGAAGACCTGCTTGAAGTGCTCCGGAACAAGGATTGGATCGACGAGAAGGGCGACACGCTTCGCTTCAAGTCGCGGCATTTAGTCCTCAAGGACACGGCCTGATCCGGCGTCATCTCCATCGTCACGGGCCCTCGATCGGGAGGCGGCCGATGATCACCCCGAGTCTTGTTTCGATGGTGCTCCACAGCGTCTGGGCCACTTCGGAGCACTTGCGGAGCGACAAATCGTATGCTGGGATGGGGGAGCTCATCGACCGGCTGCACGAATCGCTCCAACGGTTCCCATCCCCAACGAACCCCGAGATTCCGGTCGTCGCCCGGACGTCGAACCCGGCGACGGCGTTGGACTACTTCGGCGACCGAATTCGCATCTCCCACTCCGATTCACCCGCGGGCTCCTTCTTCTGGGGGCGGCTCCCGGTGGACCTGCTTGTCGGCTTCATGCGCGACCGGAAAGAGGTTGCGGCCAAGCAGGAGTACGTAGACCTCGGGACTCGGGTCAAAAGACAGTCGTCTGGGGGCACGCTCGTCTCCGACTGCCAGAGTCTGATCAAAAACGCGGCGACCGGGACCGTCGCAGTCACCGTGGCGATGGTCGACAGCGGCAAGACTGTTCACGGGAGCTCTCCGGAGGACTTCGGGGGGAAGCTAGTCCACGCCCGGACCACCGACCTGGAGATGTCGGACCACGCCCTGGCGGTTCTTAAGATTCTCCTTGAGCGGCTCGACGGCCACGGAAAGATCTCCCAAACGCGATTCCTCGCCTCGCTCTTCACGCCGCCGACCGCGCCGGTCGGGAGCACGTGCTTCAAGCACGCCGGAGCCGTCGAGCTGCTCGATGCCCTCGACGACCTCTTGCTCGCGATCAAGAAACATTCCGAGCCGGCCGTCATCACGATGTCGCTCGGTACGCATGTCGGGCCGCACAACGGCGACTCGCCGCTGGAGGAGTATATCGCCAGCCACTTCTCGCCGTCTTCCTCCCGCTATTTCCACGCCGCCGCCGGCAACGATGGCCTGAGCGGCATCGCCGGACGTCTCGAGTTAACGGCCGACCTCCGCGACTTCCTCCGTCTCCAGACCGGGCCCTCCCACGGCCCGGAGCTCCTCGTAGAGTTCTGGTGGGAAGAGATCACCGGCGCCGCGCTCTCGATTGCGGCTGCGGTGTCAGAGCGGAGTGGGAAGCCGGTTTTCGCCACGCCGGTCCGCATCAACTCGTCGCGGCCGAAGACGACGATGACTCGAGCGGCCGCCTCACCGACCGGCGTCCTCTGCGAGACGCTGATGCACGCCCGATGCAAAGGGAACATGAATTGCGCGGCCCTGGCCCTGAGCAATGCGGGGGGCGCGGCGCTCCCAACGCTCGACATCGAGTTCACCCTGGAGAGCACGGTCGACATCACTGTCGGAGCATGGATCGTCGTCGGCGGCGGGTCGCAGAGCGCATTTATCGAGGGCGGATCATCGGGCACGATCTGTGTACCTGCCAGTGCTCCCGAGGTGCTCTGCGTCTCGGGTATCACTGGGACGAATAAGCCCTGGGCCCGCTCCTCACGCGGCCCGGTCGGCGACTATGGGAGTCATACTCCAGTATCGGCCCCCCGCCTGGCGCACCTCGTCCAATACAGGCGGGGAGGGAGGATGGGGACAAGTTACGCGTGCCCCCGCGCCGCCGCCGACGCCGCCAACGTCCTCTCACCGCCCTTGGCCGCCAAGTGCGCCACGCTCGATGATCTCGCCCGCGAGGTTTTCTCGGTCGCGAAACTGCCGGCCTGGAACCCGAGGACCGGCTACGGGGAGATCGACAAATAGGACGATATAGGGCCATTCACGAGACTGTCGCCACGTGACCGGGGGCTGTTCGTCAGTCGGAAGACAGGGAGCTCACGCTCCCTGTCTTTGGGCCTTCGCATGGGCTGGCTCGGTTGACACTTTGGCAACGGCACCGGGTTGATGGACCCGTGCGAAAAACCCGGTAACGCGGCGACAGCGTCCAGTCGTCGTCAGAGGAGTTCCAAGGCGGGATCGGCGGCTCGAGGCATCGTGTGGCACCAGATCACGAACGAAGTGGTCCGTCTTCCAGGTTATCAGGCGGCACAAGACTGGTGATTTCGAGCGATTACCGTGAAGCGTTCACCGGTTTGCGGGTGCCTTGCGGCCCGAAGGGGCGATCGTCAAACGCGTAGGCCGGCTCTGACGCTCGCCATTTCGGGGCTGGCACGCACAAGAACCTCGCATCACAATATCAGCATTACCAAACAGGAGATCGTGGAAGGCCCAATGATTCCCGGAGGGGAAACATAACCCACCATTTAAGAGCTCGACCTTCAAACAGCACAAAACCATGAGGACATTGAGTCTGCAAGGATTCAAACGATTCGAGATTAAGTCTCAGGGCTCGCTGGGCGCCACGTTTGGAATCGTATCGAGGTCGGCCCCCGCGCGAGGCGAGGGGCTATCGCGCGCCAGCCGAACGTCATCGCGGTTGAGGGTCCAGGCGGTCCGTTCCGGATCCCAATCCTGGAGAAACTTGACATCCCCGTGGAACGGATCGGCCTCTTTGGTGCCGATCGCGACCACCCACGACGAGCGATCGTAGATCGTAGGCACCGAACCGACCTGCGCGGACTGGTCACGGCGGTAGGCATTGATCTGGTGATAGGCGACGCCATGCCCTTCCCACTTGATGCGGTCACGCAGGGCCGAAAGCGAATCCTGACCATCCACCCGAAACAAAGGCGCCCCTTTGGACGTGGTGGCGAGGATCGAGTCGCGGACGCGAACGTCGGCGATCGGCAGTTCGGGCTCCCCCCCTGCACTCTCAAGTTGAACGAGTCCCCCGGCCGTCCGCGCGGTCACCTGAGTCAGTGAGATCCGAATCGGTTCGGAGGTCACTCCCCGAGGAAGACCATGCGCGTGGACGAGACTCCCGCCGGCCGAAACGACCATATTGTCCAACTCCAGCTCGAGCCGATGCCCGGCGGCCACGTCGACCACATCGCCCCCCGAGCGAAGCAAGCTGTCCGTGGTCCGGATCACCGCCGCCGACGGTTCAGCGCCGACGACCCCTTCCTCGGCCTCGTTCTCATCCGCCGGAATCACGATGATCGCCGAATCCACCTCATCCCCCTCGACCGTAACCGTGCAGTGAGTCAAACCGAGGTCGGCCCCCCCCAGACTCCAAACACGGCCCAGCGACCAATCCGAGGCGCATCCTCCTGAGCCAGAACGAGATCGATCCCATCCAGTTGGAGCGATCCCGAGTGCAGCTCCATCCAGACCGACCGGGCCGTCGGCGTCTTGGGGTCGGCCGGCGAGGGGCGGAAGCGAATCCGCGGCCGAGTCGTTCCCGGCTCAGCCCGCAAGACCCATCGCACATTGCCTCGGATCGTGGCCCTGGGCAGTTCCCAGTCGGCGTCGGCCGCCAGCCGGAGCGTGCCCCCCATGGCGCCCGGCTGGTTCAAGGCGTTGAGGAACTGATCGGCCGTTCGCAAAATCGCTGAGTCGGACTCCGCGGGATTCGGTTTCGGGACCACGACCGCGGGGCTCGCCTCGTCCACCGGCCGCGGTTCCGATCCATTGCCGGTTCGAATCGGCATCGGCTCCTGATCCATGGGGGGCATCAGGGGAATCTCGGGCATCCCGCTCAGGTTGAGCTTGGGCTTTGAGCCCGAAGCGATCTCCGTCGAAACCGTGGTGGGGCTGGTCGACGGCCGGGTGGGTGGTGGGTCAGCCGTTTGACTCGGCGCCGGGACCGGGAGATCAGGCTTCGTCGAAGCGGGCGGGTCGCGGCGGATGCCGGGCGACGAGGACTCGCGACGCATGTCAGGCACGTTGGTGACGACCTTGATACCTGAGGCCGTCGCTCCCGCCGGATCGAGACGCGCCCCCAGAGCGGGCGATCCCGCGTGGGTCGCAAGGAGACGGAACGCCCGCATCGGATTCTGAACGTCGCGTGAAGACGCCTGGACGGGATCCGCTTCCTCCCAGACCCGGGCACGTCCGGTGACCGAGTCCGACTCACGGAGATCCGCCGACGAACCCTCCCAGGTCGACCAGTCCCGGATCGGCTCGCGCGGGGGCCGCGAGCCCGTCGGCTGCAGAAAAATGCCGATCCTGCTGTAGAGGTTACTCCGACCTCGCCAATCAAGATTGGCCGGATTGTCGGTGGAGACCAAGGTGGCCTCGCCATCCCGTGCCGGGGCCATCAAAGAATCGTCGATTCGAATCCGAGGCGCGGTTCCCTCGAACCGGAAGATTGGTCCTTCGCCGGCGGCGATGCTGACGTGTTGGAGCCGGAGCTCGGCCTGCACCGGCCTCGAGGCTTTGCCGTTTTCAAACCAGACCGCGGGGTCGGTGCCCGCCATCGTGCAGTCACGGAGGGTGATGTCGGCCGGCCCGCTGGCCAGAACGCCCACTTGCCCACCGTCGAAGTGACAGCCGCTCATCGTGACCGCGGAGGGGCGTTCACTACTCGACCAGTTCCCTCTCGCCTCGAGCGCGGCGAGTCGTCCCCACCAGAGCCGCTCCCCTCGTCTTCGGAACAGGCAGCGGCGCACCGTCAGTTCCGTATCCTGGGTGCGAACCGCCGCGAGCGAGTCCTCCCGGTCGCCCGGCTCGAGGATAAAAACGAGTCCCTCCAGGGTGACGCGTCCGCCGACGAAGTCGAAGAGCGCCGCGGGGGCGTCGCTCGACGCGTCGGTCCCGTGCGCGAGGCGAATCTCGGGATGAGCCCGTGGCCCCGCCTTGAGGATCAGGTCGCGTTGGAGCAGCCGGAGCGTGGAAAGATCCTCCCCCCGATCGCCGATCAGATAGGGTCCATCGTCGGCTAGGACCACGATCGATCGTGGCGGCGCGTTCGCCAGAACCTTGAGGAGGTCATCACCGGAATCGACCGTGAGCTCGCGCGGCCGCGGATCCGCCCCCTCGGCCGCCACCAGAGCCGCAGCCTCCGTGGGACCGGCGGGAGTCGGCGAAACCGGCGGCTGCGACGGATTCGACGGCCGACGCACCCCGGCGGTGCCGGCCAACTTCCCGTCCCCCTCGGCCGTGGGACGCGCGTGGGGAAGACCAGCCTCTTGGCCCCACCAGACCAGGCCCAGGACGACCAGCGCGAGCGCGACGGCGGGCAGCCCCCAGACCAGGTGCCGCTCCCAGCCGGGCGGACGCGCGGCGGACATCCAGACCAAGCCCTCGGGGCTCACCGACCGCAACCCGAGCGCCCCGGCGACGGTCAGCAAGTCGCGGACGAGTTGCTCGGGCGTCTGATACCGCCGGTCGCGATCCTTGGCCATCAACTTGACAAGAATGCTCGCCAGGTCCTGAGGAACGTCCGGGTTGAGCTCGCGCACGTCGGGAGGCTGGTCCTCCTGATGCTGGAGCAGCTTCTGAAGCACCGTTCCATCGGGGAAGGGAGGTCGCCCCGTAAGCATGTGAAAAAGCGTGCACCCGAGCGAATAAAGATCGCTCCGGACGTCGACGTCACGTGGGTCGCGGGCCTGTTCAGGGCTGATGTAGTCGAACGTGCCCAGGGTCATTCCGCTCTGGGTCAGGCCGTCGTCGCCCCCGCGCTCGAACCGGCGGGCCAACCCCATGTCGACGAGTTTGGCTCGCCCTTGGGGAGTGACGATGATGTTCGACGGCTTGATGTCGCGATGAACGACCCCGCGTTCGGAGGCATGCACCAGGGCGCCGGCGATCTGCAACGTAAAGTTGATCGCTTCGCTGATCGGGAGCGGACCGTTGCGCTCGACCCGCTGGCGGATCGTCGTGCCTTCGATGTACTCGAAGGCGATATAGTGATACCGATCGTCGTGGCCGATCGTGTAGACCCGCGCGATATTCTCGTTATCGAGCCGGGCGGCGGCGCGCCCTTCTTGATAAAACCGTTGGACAACTTCCGAATCGCCCGCCTGCTCGGGAGGAAGAATCTTCAAGGCGACATGACGATCGAGCCGCGCGTCGAGCGCGCGGAAGACCGCCCCCATACCACCGACGCCGATCGCGTCCTCGAGCTCAAAGGAATCAATGTGCTCACCAGGCAGCGGGAGCGTGGCCGGCGTGACGGCCCCCAGCACCCGCATCCGGTGCGCGGTCGATCCGCTGAGAACGGTCGGCTGGGTCTGGTCCCCCCGTCCCGGCTTGGGCGTCGATCCGGGAGCCTGCCACAAGCTGGTAGGGTCGGAGCGCTCGGGAGGTAGGAACGGCTCGGGTTCCTGCATCAGCCGGTTCTCTCGTGAACGGGAAAATTCAAACGTTGCGGCACATCCGTTGCAGCACGCGGGTCGCGGAGGAGACGCGGTAAGAAAGGAGCATGCAATCGCGTCGATCCCCCCAAACTATAGGGGATCGCGATCGACGATGTCAATCGAGTTGTACCGTATCGACGCGTGCCGAACCATTCGCTTGGCTGTTCCCGTGAGCGGGGTCGAGTGGGGCCAAGCTCGCGCAGGCCGACCGCGTCGCCGGCCTGCGAACCGTGCGGATTTCGCATCCGACCGGCCGGAATGAGCACTCCCCTCGCGGCGATAATTGATTCAGAAACACCCAAAAAAAATGGCAAGAGCCCAGGTCCGCTCGGTTGGCGGATCGGGGCGCTCGCCCTGCTGGTTCATCCTGACCGCAACGGAGACCGTGTCTCAGTAAGAATCGGCGCTAATGACTTCACCCGACCCGACCGAACCGAGGGCACGCCAGGTCGTTCCATTCACCGTGCTCTTCATGAACCGAACAGAGCCGTCGCCGAAGAGCGAATTCACGCCGCCGGGGTGGTAGCTCCGGGAGATGATCGCCGCGTAAGTGGGGCCGCCACTCTTCTCGCCCACGCCGACGAGATCGACGTCGATGGGGGGCGAGCCCCCTTTGATGACCTTGTTCGGCGGCCAGGCGGTCGTGAACCCGGTTTCGAGTGCCGCACCGTCAACCCACTCGGCGTGTGCGGTCAGTTTCAAGGTGCAACCCGACGTATACTCAGGCACGGCCGAGTAGGGGTCGGCATTGGGAGAAGGAATCTTATTCGGTTCCAGCACGGACGCGATCGTGCACGACGAGAGCACGCCCTGATAGGTTTTGACTTCCGAGGCCACGACCGTATTGCTCAGGCCGTCGGTGAAGTCGGCCAGGCGCCGGCTCCGGTTGGCCCCGAATGCGCCGCGATTCCCGGACGTGCCGATCCCGCCGAAAACGTACCAGTCGCCCACGTTCCAGTTGTAGTTCGCCACCCCGTATTGGCTCGTGGCCGACGTCTTGGGCTCGGGACGCACTTCGCTCGGGCAGATGAAGCCAGCGATCGTAAGCCGAGCCACGGTCGTGTTGTCGGCGATCGAGTAGGCAAAGGTAAAATTGATCGAGTTGAACGACGAGGCCTGCTCGATGTAGGGCAGCAGACGAGCATGGGCACTCCAGCCGTTCGACCAGAAACCGGCCCCGTTATTCGCCACCACGACCGAGGGGGGAAGCACACTCTGCGACCCCTCGTAGTTGGCCAGCGCCAGGCCAAGTTGCTTGAGATTGTTCGTGCATTGAATGCGGCGAGCCGCCTCACGAGCTGCCTGGACCGCGGGCAAGAGCAACGCGATCAGGACCGCAATGATCGCGATCACCACCAACAACTCGATGAGAGTGAACGCTCGTGAACCGGAACGTCGCATGAAACATGGCTCCAAATTTTGCCGTATCACCGGGTGAAGTAAGCTCGAGGGATCAGCGAGAAGTCCCCAATGGGATTCGTCTGACATCCCGAGAGCGACCACCGGGACAAAGCCCAGTCTCAAAGAATCTGTCAAAGCGAAACGAGGCGACACCTGCCAGCCATCGTCCCGAGCAAGCGGAGTCGGTGGGAGGAAACTCACCCTGCAGCGAAAGGCTTGACTCTCATCTCAACGGGGGAGCTCGCCTTTTCAACCGCGAGCCGAATTGAGACTCAGTCTCATAGCCGAACTCAGTGTGCCAAGCTGGTCCCGACAAGTCAATGCGCGGGTGGAACTTTTTTGGGGCGATCGCGGTCGAGGGGAACTCACCCATGGGTGCGGTACGGGCGGGGCTTTCCGGTCGGGAGTGGGGACGGGGCGGTTCCCCCTCGTTGGTCTCGCATCCTATTCAACCGATCCTCATAATGGGACCAGGCGACGTCCCGGCCGCTCGTCGCGCTGACCCACCAAGAGGTTTTGATGCATCTGATTGACAGGGTTTACGGCGAGGTGACGATCGATGACCCGGACGTGGTCGCCTTGATCGCATGCCCCACCTTCCAACGCTTGCGGGGAATCAAGCAGGCGGGCCCCTCGGCGTACGCCTTTCCCTTCAAGAAAGTGACCCGGAGCGAGCATAGCCTGGGGGTTTACCTCCTCTTGCGACGCCTCGGCGCCGATCGCCGCGAGCAGGTGGCCGGCCTGCTCCACGACATCTCGCACACCGCCTTTTCCCATGCGGTCGATTTCATTGTTTCCTCGGTCGAGCAGGATCATCATGAAGGGCTCAAACCCGAATTTCTCGAACGACCCGACCTCGTGGCCGCACTGAAAACCCTCGGGTACAGGCCGGCCGAGTTCTACGACGACTCGATCTATCCGCTTTTGGAACGGCCGCTCCCCTGGCTCTGCGCCGATCGGCTCGACTACTTCTTTCGCGACGGCCTGGCCTGTGGCGCAGCCGCGCCTGAGACGGTGGCTCGCTTCCTCGCCCATCTCACCGTGATCGACCGGACCATCGTGTTCACCAACGCGGAGGTCGCCCGCGAAGCCACCGCGGCCTATGCCCGGATGAATCGCGACTGGTGGGCGAGCCCTACCGAAGCTTATATCTATAATGAATTTGCCGATGCCCTTCGCGAAGCGTTACGGATCGGCCTGTTGCGGAAGGACGACCTGCTCCGCGACGACGCCTCGGTGATGGCGATTCTGGAGGCCTCGGCCAACCCGCTGATCGCCGAGAAGCTCGACCGCATTGTCTGCTTCCGTCCCGAGCGGCTCGAAGGCTACACCCCCCGAGTCATTCCCAAGACCCGCTGGCTCGACCCTCCGGTTCAGGTCGGCGCCTCCTACCGAAAACTTTCGGAACTGCACTGAAGCGGCCGACCCACCTCGTCCTCCCCGAAATCAGACGCGTTCGACGACCTCTTGAGCCGGGCGTCCGCTGAGAATCGGCACAGAATCTGGGTTTTCTTCGTTAGGTTTGCTCCCCACCCCCAGACTCTCCATTGAGAGCAGGCTGTCCGTGGCGGAGTCGATCTCGAGCCGACTTGCTTCCTCGGGATTGACTTTCGTTCCGTGCTCGCTGACTCGCTCTCACCGAACTTCGGAGCGATCGCCATGATCTCCACGCTGTTGCTCGGATCCGCCCTGCTCACGGCCGGTCCCGGAGGGGAAACCCTCACGGCTCCTGATTTTGCCGCGTACGAAACCGCGAAGGCCGGAGTGGGGCACGACCCCGACGCCCACGTCAGGCTGGCGCTCTGGTGCGAAGCGCACGGCCTTCAGGCCGAGCGGGTCCGGCACCTGGCCCTGGCCGTCTTGAACGACCCGTCCCACGCGATGGCGCGCGGTCTGATGGGCCTGGTGGCCTACCGAGGCCGCTGGCAACGACCCGAGACGGTGGGTGAGCACGTCAAAAACGATCCCGCGCTCAACGCCGCGTTGGCGGAATACAACGCCAGGCGCGAGCAGGCGGCCCACACCGCGGAGGCCCAGTGGCGGCTGGCGCTCTGGTGCGAAGCGCATGGGCTGAAAGCCGAGGCGTCGGCCCACCTCGCGGCCGTCGTGCGGCTGGACCCGAGCCGGGACGCGGCGTGGAAACGCCTCGGCTGCAAGAAGCACCAAGGGCGCTGGATGACCGAGACGCAAATCGCCGCCGAGAAGGAGGAGCGGGAAGCCCAGAAGAAGGGCGATGCACGCTGGAAACCCCTGCTGACCCGGTGGCGCAACGCTCTGACGGATAAGACCAAGTGGGAAGAGGCCGAGCGGGCGCTCGCGGCGGTGACCGACCCCTACGCCGTCCCGTCGATCTGGGCGGTCTTCGTCGAGGGGAGCGGCAATGAGCGGGGCCAGGCCAGGGCCGTACAACTGCTCGGCCAGATCGATACGTCCCGGGCCTCGCGCGACCTGGCGCTCCTGGCCGTCTTCAGCGACTCGGCGGAAGTGCGCCGCTCGGCGACCGAGACGCTCCGGGGCCGCGA
Organism: Singulisphaera sp. GP187; assembly: GCF_900129635.1. Lineage (GTDB taxonomy): Bacteria > Planctomycetota > Planctomycetia > Isosphaerales > Isosphaeraceae > Singulisphaera. The sequence continues at coordinate 3,248,583 of NZ_FSRB01000001.1, forward strand.
CACGCGCGAGTACCTCGCCTCGGTCATCGCCCTGTTGCGCAAACGGGTCAAGTACGAGGTTCGACCGGTCGGCGGGCCGGGCGCGCCCGGAGTCCTGTTCGTCGCAGGAGAGCGGTTCAACGTCCAGCGGCTCTACGCCCCGCCGCCGATGCCCAACATCCCGCTCTTCCCCGGTGAATTGGTCACCTACGACCCGGCCGGGTTGCCGGTCATTCAGCGCTTCCTCGGCTCAACGATCGAGACCAAACAGGTGAGCCGATTTGAGTCTCAGGGGAACCTCGGTCCCGCCCCCGCGGCGGTGGTCGCCGCCGTCCAACGTGCCGGCCTCAATCCTCGACGGTTCACCGTGGGCGCGAGCCGGTCAACGACGACCACCGAGACCACAACCACGCCCGTCGACTACTCGATCCAGATCCCGATCGGTCAACTGATGCTCCAATACCAGACGGCGGCACTCATTGCCCGGCAGCAACAGCGCAACGACATCCAGGTCGTCGACGACTACAACGCCGTCGTCGGCCGCCTCAACGATCGGGCGACCCAGGTCCTTCGGGGGGTGACGGGAGAAGACTTCGGCGAGGATCCCCAGTCCTGGACCGGGTGGTGGGTCGACCAACTCGGCTATGCGTACAAGTCGCCGCAGTCCCAGCCGGTGCCGACATTCGTGGAGAATATTCCGCTTGGCTACATCCCCGAGGGGGTTGCCACACCGACCCTGAAGCAGAGCGGTCCGTCGTCGACCACGACGTCGGTCTCCAGCACGTTCTCACCCGGCGGCGCCCAATTCCACCATAATTGCTTCAAGGCGGGAACACCGGTCCGCACCCTGGCCGGCCCGCGGCCGATCGAGACGATCCAGGTGGGCGACCAGGTCCTGACTCAGGACGTGCAGACCGGGGCGCTGAGCTATCAGCCCGTGCTGGTCGTCCTCCACAACCCCCCTGGAGCGACCTTGCGGATCGCGCTCGAAGGCGAACTGGAGCCGATCGTCGCCACCACCATCCACCGGTTCTGGAAGGCGGGGCAAGGCTGGGTCATGGCCCGCGACTTGCAGCCCGGCGATCCGCTCCGCACCCTCAACGGCACGGCGCGAGTCCAGTCGGTCGTGACCGACCAGGTCCAGCCGGTCTTCAACCTTCAAGTCGCCGAGGGAGCCAGTTTCTTCGTCGGCGCGGCGGGCACCTTGGCCCATGACAATAGCCTGGTGAAGCCAGTGACGGCCCCATTCGACGCCCCGCCGAAACTCGCGGCACTCGCCGTGAGCGCGCCCTGATTCTCGGCCTGCTGTCGCCGCCCCCTCTTGCCTCCGACAATCGTCCCTGACAGAATCAGCGTGCGTTGAACGGCACTTCTGTCAGGGCGATCGGGGGCATCGTTCATGAGGCGGACTGGCCGGCTTTCCCGACTGGCCGTCGCGGTCTGGGCTTTCTGGCTCGGTTTGCTCGCACTGCTGGCGGCGATGGTGCGCGGACGCGCCGGGCACCCGCATTACCTGCCGGTGTCGGCCTTGTTGACCGCACTGGCGGTCGCCTCGGTCCTCCTGGCGGGGGCCGCCACGCGTCGGCTGATCCTCGGACCAGGGCGGGCGCACGCGCTGACCTGCCTGCTCCTGGGCACGGTGCCGGTTGCGGTCTTCAGCGGCCACATCCTCCTCGGCCTGCGAGGCGGTTACGGCCGGTCGGTCGATACCCGACGCCCCAGCGACCTGATAGCACGTGACGTCGGACCATCCGGCTACATCCGGACCGGTGCAAAACCTCAATCCACTATTCCCAGTTAAGCTTGGTATCGCTCTGAAGGGCAGGAATCGGCCCCATTTCCCACCAATCTGCAGAACGATCCAAATTGTTATTTCACCATCATTTGCCAAATCAATCAATTTACAGTTGTTGTTTTTTATCAATTTTATTGTCGTCCGCATTCCTCCCTCACCTCTTGCTTACAAGCAAGCCCTTCTTATACGCTATCATCTTCTCGCGCCTTCTCCGCCCCGATACACCGGAGTATTACCATGTTTTACGTCGTTGCTGGACTGGTCGTCCTCGTATCGATTGGATTAGCCGTCTACGCTCTCATCAGTAAGAGTGAACTGGTTACCCGGGTCGCCGCCTTGGAGGCCGAGATCCAAGAGCAGGATGCCAGCGATTCGGCCGAAGTTGTGGCCTTGAGGAGTGAATTAGCAAAACTTGAAAAGCTTCGACACGTACCCAATATTCTTGAAAGGTCGAAGAAACTCGAAGCCGAGATCGCTGCCAGGGCGAACGAAGCCCAGCAGCAGGCATTTGAGATCGTGCAGACGGCGACTCGCGAGGCCAATACCCTAAAGCAGCGGATTACGACCGAAATCGAGAAGAGTGCGGCGGCGGCGAAGGAAACTTTCAGGACTTCGGAATTGCAGGCCCAAGGTCTCATCGAAGCCGCCACGAAGGAAGCGAAGCAGATTGCCTCCCAGGCGAGGAAGGAGGCAAAAGAGAAAACCCAAAAGGTCGATGACACTCTCAATCGAGCCACAACCTACGCCTTGGAGATTCGGGAAAAAGCCGAGACGCGGGCTCATGAGATTGGCAGCAAGGCCTATGAGGCGTTGAAGCGGCAAGAATTCTACGAGGCCACAGCCACGGCGATGCAGAACGTCGTAAGCGGCTACGCGAACACTTACATGGTGCCTGCCTCCCACGTGATTGATGAACTGGCCGAGGAATTTGGGTTCCACAAGGCAGGCGAACGGCTCAAAATCGCTCGGGACCGGACGAGAATCATGGAGAAAGGAGGAGTTGCCGCCACCTGCAACTATCCCGAGGGGTGGAAGAGGGAGTATGCCATCAGTTTTGTCCTGGGCGCTTTCAACGGCAAGGTCGACTCGATCCTCGCCAGGCTCAAGCCCGCCAATCAGGGCAAACTGATCCAGGAAATTAGGGACGTGTACGCACTCGCCAACCACAACGGGGAGGTCTTCAAGAACGCGAGAATCCACGAGGAATTCTTGGACGCCAGGCTGGAGGAACTGAAATGGACCGTGGCGGTCCAGCGGGTGAAGGAGAAGCAGCGTGAAGAACAGCGGGCGATCCGTGAACAAATCCGTGAGGATGAGAGGGCACGCAAGGAAATCGAGAGAGCGATCAAGCAATCCGAACGTGAAGAAGAGACCATCACGAAGGCTATCGAACGAGCCCGCCTGGAATACGAGATGGCCAACGCCGAAGACCGGGTGAAGTACGAGGCGCAGCTCCAGGATCTCGCGGAAAAGCTACGGACGGCCGAAGAAAAAAATCAGCGTGCGATCTCAATGGCCCAACAAACGAAGCGTGGGAATGTCTATGTGATCTCGAACATCGGCTCGTTCGGGGACGACGTCTATAAGATCGGCCTGACGCGTAGGCTGGAGCCGTTGGACCGCGTCAAGGAACTGGGCGACGCAAGCGTCCCATTTGCGTTTGACGTCCATGCCATGATCCGCTCGGAAGACGCGCCCGCACTCGAGGCGGCCCTACACCGTCGCTTCCTGCAAAATCAGGTCAACAAGGTCAATCGCCGCAAGGAATTCTTTCGCTTGAAACTCCAAGATATCCGCGCCGTAATCGAGGAACTGGCACCTGAGGTAAAATGGACGATGGCGGCCGAGGCCAGGGACTACCGCGATTCGCTCGCCCTCGAGCGACAGATGCAGGTCGACCCGGAATTCAGAAAGCGTTGGACGGAATCCGAGTCTGCGTACCAATCCCGTCTCCCGTTCGACGATGAAGGTGATGAGTCGGAGCAAGAGGATGAGAATGCCGTCCTCGCTGAAGAGGTCATTTGACCTCTAGTCGAGGTTGTCGCCACGTGACTGGGGGCTCTTCGTCCGTCGGAAGACAGAGAGCGCGATCAGCTCCCTGTCTTTGGGCCTTCGCATGGGCTGGTTCTTTTGACACTGTGACAATGACGCAGGGTTGATGGATCTGGGCAGAAGCCCCGATAACGTAGCGACAGTACCTGAGGCCCCAAGACCTTCGTCATTTCCACCGACGTTCATTTATGAGCCATCCTACGCCCGAGAGGTACGGCAATCCGTCGAGCCCGGAGGCCCGGCCACCGTGCGGCCAGGATCAGCCGGCGTGGGTGCCTGAGAAGGGCGATCGCCAGCGAAGGACCGCGGCGTGCGACCAGTCCCACCGATCGCGAGGCGTAGTGGAGGTCGACCGACAACGCTTCGAGCCGCGCGAGGTCGGAGAGCTTGCCCTGGCGATCGAGGGACCGGACGAAGTTGCGTCCATCCGCCAACGGTCCTCCACGACGGGGCAGCGGCGCCTCGGTGGCGTACGACGCAAAGCAAGGCTCGAAACCTGGCCCCAGGGTTTCGACCAGAGAGGGCCACGCCCGCGCCACGGACCGGGCCCGTTTCCGCGCCAGAGCCAGGGCCGCCGTTCGGACCTGTCCCGGGATAAAAGCTTCGGGAGGTCCGACCTGGCCGGTCAGGGCTCGAACGAGCTCAGCCTGCTGGACAGCCAGGCGCTCGCGCGGATCAAGTGACACCTTGTCTCCTCCGGTTTTCCCCTCGCAGGACGGCGGCTTGGATTGCGTTCAATTCCGACGCGACTTCCGCGTCGGAGGGGAAGCGATCATCGCGCTCGAGCAGAACGCCGGGCAGGGCCGTTCGGGCCGCCAAGGCTTCGAGAAGGTCGAGGACCGGGGGAGCGATCGGGTGGGCGTGTGTATCGTGGTAGAACCCCTCGCGCTCGACGCCACCGGCGACGTGGACGTACGCGACCCGATCGAGTGGGAGTCGATCGAGGTACGCAAGCGGATCCCAGCCGTGGTTCCGCGCGTTGGCGTGGACGTTGGCGATATCGAGCAGGAGCAAGGCGCCGGTGCGTTCCAGCACTTCCGCAAGAAAGGTCGCCTCGTCCATCTCGGGGTGGGGCCACTCCAGCAAGGTCGCCACGTTCTCCAGGGCAAGCGGGACCGGCAACGCTTCCTGGGCCAAACGCACGTTCGCGACGAGCAGGTCCAGCATCGCGTGCGTGCGGGGCAACGGCAGGAGGTGCCCCGCTTCAATCCCGCCGGCGCGAACGAATGCAATATGCTCGCTGACCAAGGGGGCTCCGAGCCGCGTTGCCAGTCGTCCCAACGCCTCCAGCCACCTGCGGTCGAGCGGCTCGGCACCGCCGAGCGAGAGGGTCACTCCGTGCGGGATGACGGTGACGCCCCGCTCGCGGAGTTGTTCAATCGGAACCGGGAGCGAACCCGAGGCGTCGAGGTCTTCGGCAAGGACCTCGACAAACTGCAAGTCGCGATGGCGTTCGATCAACAACGCCAGTTCAGGGCGCCAGCCGAGTCCCAGACCGAGTGGTGATCGCCCGGTACTCATCAGTCTCCGCCCCCGCATCCCCCACAACCGCTCCCACCGCCACCGCCACCGCCGTCGCCGCCTCCACATCCTCCTCCACCACAGTCGGCTCCTCCGCTGCCGCCTCCCCCGAGGCTCGGGGGAGGTGCCAGGGCCGTCCTCAGATCATTCAAGGGTCCACCGACCAGGATCCCCGTGCCAAACAGGGCCACGGCCAGCGTCAGATCATGATTCGCCAATTTCGCCGCCCGCCGCGAGCCGGTCAACCGCAGCGCAGCGTTCTGACGGCGGAGCTGTTTCAGCACCGAGTCCCCCCTCCGTGAGCGACACGGGCGCACAAACCCAAAGCCGATCCCGACGAGCGCCGTGACCAGGCAGAGCGCGACCAGGTAGGAGACGGGCTTGCCACGCGCGAGACCCACCTGGATCTTGGCCAGCCCGAGCAGTAACACCGCAAGCAGAGGCAACGTCGGCAGCCAACGGGCAATCCGGGCCGGGCCGTTATCCAGCAGCAAGCCAAGCATAACCAAACGTTTTCGGGTTCCCTCCAGCGCCGGCTTCGCGGCCTGTCGGGCTGCCGCGATCGTCCGCTCAGCTTCCATGGCGAACGTTGGATCCGGCGCGACGGCTCGCTCAACCGAGTGGAGCCTGCGCGGCAGGGAACCTTCCGCCTTGATCGTCCTGCGGGCAGGGTTGACCGACACCGCCCCACGCTGAACCAAGCTCGCGATTGCGGCATCCGCGGCCGGCTCATCGCCTCCGGAGAGGTACGCGACTTCGTACGGATCGAGGTCCATGGTCTCGATGCCCGGGTCGTCAGAAGGGGAGCGTGCCCCCCACCGGAGTACCGCCGCCATAACAACGGCTCCAGACATGAGGCAGAGATAGAAATTCAAGAAGTGAGAACCCGTCAAGTTGAGCAGATCCATCGGGAACCTTCCCCATGCCGGGCGACCGCTTCGTCGGCCCTTCGGTCATCCCCCCCTGTCGGACCATGATAACGTACCCCAGGGCGGAGCCAAAGCCACTGGGGAACACGATTGCATCGGCCCCTTTTCGGCTCCCGACCGCGAATCTGGGCCACATGCACAGCATGGGGGCAAACACCTGATCCGACAACGCAACCTGCCTTGCGGGGTTTTCGGCGTTGTTGTATATGTCCCCCGCGCCCCACCTCGATGGATCGAAATCGTCGTGAATCCAGAAGGCACAAGAGTCTCATGGCTCAGGAGGTCTTTATGAGGGGGATGTTCAGCGTCGCCTGTCGTTTGATCGCATCGGTAGTTTTTGCAATTCTCACTTCGATGAGATCCGAGGCAACCGCGGACTCGGCAGATCGACCGGCCGGTGTGGAATGTGTGGTCTTCAAGTCGCTTGACACAAACTTAAGGGTCGCCAGACAGGTTGTCCCTGTAGGGCGAAAGTTTCATGTCTATCACGTCGAGCGAGTGCAAGGCGACTGGATTTGGTTGGTCGCCGAGTATGAGAACCTCAAGGGGTGGGCCAAACGCCTCGAAGTGGTCCCCCTCGACAAGGCGACTGCCTATCTGACTGAGGTCTTGAAGAACGACCCTGGCAAGGCAGAAACCTACTATCACCGTGGACGTACCCGCTCCGCCAATGGCGATAACGTGCACGCAATCGCCGACTTTTCGGAAGCGATCCAACTCGATTCTGCATTTGCCGCGGCGTACGCCGACAGAGGCTATTCGCGATTCACGCTCAAGGACTTCGAGGCCGCTCGGAAAGACTTCGACGTGGCGATCCGAATTGCCCCGAAATCCGCAGAAGCGCTTAAACTTCGCGGCTACTTTTTTGAGTCTACAGGAATGCTAGAGCAGGCAAATGCGGACTATACTGAGGCCATCACCCTCGACCCCACATGTGCCAAACTCTATTTTAACCGCGCCTATGTCCTGAAGAGATTGTCGAAGGATGATGATCTCATCTTGGCCGACTACAAGGCTGGCTTCCAACTCGATCCCCAGAGCGCAATGGCTCAAAGCAATCGTGGAATGTTCTGGAAAGAGAAGAAGGACTACAAGCGTGCCTTGCAAGACATCTGCGAAGCGATCCGGATCGATCCGAAAACCGCCGCTTTTTACCTCAATCGAGCCGAAGTGCGGAAGGAATTGAAGGATTACGTGGGTGCAATCGAAGATTGCGATGAGGCGTTGCGGCTCTCCCCAGAGCTCGGTGTGGTCTATTTAGCGCGAGCCAGTGCGCGCCGGAAGAAAGGCGATCTCGACCTCGCTTTGGATGACTATTCCGAGGCAATTCAGCGTGCGCCAGAGTATCGTGCTTTCGTCTATTACGACCGTTCCGGGGCATGGCTATCAAAACAAAACTATGATCATCTGTTTTCTGATCTAGAAGAGGCAGCGCGACTGGAAACTCGTCTCACCCCTTTCGCTGACATGATGCGAGCGTGGGTTTGGGCCACCGCCCCTGATCCACGGATCCGCGATGGTCGTAAAGCGGTCGCGGCCGCACTGAGGGTATCAACACGAGCCAAGGAATTAACGGATTACAACGAAACGGTTGTCCCGTTGATCCTCGCGGTTGCTTACGCGGAATCCGGCGATTTCAACTCGGCTGTGCTCTGGCAACATCAAGCCATTGCTGGCTTTAGGAAAGAGGGAAGAGACTGCAGAACATTCGAGCAGATGTTAAAGGTTTTTGAAGACAAAAAGCCTTATCATTGTGGCACAAGCCCGATTTGGTGCGAAACCCTTGGACTGAAATAACGATTCCCAACCCGCCTCCTCACGATTGCGTTCTCCGGCAGGCTCGCATCGAGTCCAACGACGTCGCGGACCTTCTCCACGATCACGGCTCAAAGGGCGATGGCCAGGCGGAGCGATCATTGACCACGAGAGGTTAATGCCGAGCGACATCGACACCACGCTCGCTGAAAACTGCGCCGGTGAGATCACGGGCCGCCATGGCTCAAGTGCCGCAGGTCACCCAGATTTGTCCTCACTCCACCGGAGAGCGACAATTCCCCAAGAATGGCTTCCGGCGGAGGAGGTGGAACGTGGGTACTCGAGGCGAAGCCTCATTTGCTCGAATGCTCGTGCGCGGTGGCTGCGGCCTTATGAGCGTGCTCGCCGTGCTCGTGCGCGGTTTCGGCATGCTTCTTAGCGGCTTCGTGCTCGCCCACATCGTGATGGTGGGCCGCCTCCAAGTGGTGATGAGCGGCGGCCGCATGGTGAGCGGCGGCCATGTGATGATGTTCACTTGCGGCGTGCTTCGTTGCGGTCTGCATCGTACTCGTCTCCATCGGGGTCATTGGGTTCCGGATCATTGCTTCCGTGGCCATCCTGGAGTCAGGTTGACCACGACCCTCAATCAGGAGCTGCCATGCCCAGCAGCCGAGTGACGCTTACGGCTTCAGCGCCCGCGAGAACTCGTCGACTTCTCTTTCCGCCTGGTCCTTGGCATAGCCGTTCCTTTGCGGCAAGAGTCCGGCCAGTTGGTTGCGCTGGCCGGTGATGGTCGTGAGGTCGTTGTCGGTCAGCTTGCCCACCGTTCCTTGGCCTTGTCAGTGAACTACTTCCAGTCTCCTGCGATTTGATCCCAGTTTATGACGAGCCTCCGTGAATGGACATCATTGCCCCTGGCGTCCCGCTTGTTGGTTGCCACGGCCGATGTCGACCATTCGATCCCGGTTGCGCACCCCGGCATCGGCGGCCTCCTCGCTCTCTTTACCCTCCCGGATCTGCTCGGCGGCAGTCTCGTGGGTCACCACCGAACGGCCGCCTTTCTCGCCACCGACCTTGCGACGGGATTGGCGCATCGCGTCCGAGAGCTTGTACTGTCCGAACATCGCCATGATGGGATCTCCCTTGCTGTTTTTTTGAGGTGTCCTCGACCTCAGGTCGAAACACGGCGGCGACGGAGTTTGGGCGTCAGAAATCGCTGTCATGATAGGGGTGCGGCGACCAAGCCACCGGAGCTGAGGCACACCCACTTCGCTTAGAAACCACGCGGGATGTACCCAAGAGGCAGGAGGATCAGAACGATCCCCAGCACCAGCCCCAAGCCGCCGTTGGGACCATATCCCCAGCCTCGGCTGTAATTCCACTGTGGCAAGCCACCCACAAGCAATATGATCAGCACGACGAGCAAGATCGAACCCATGGTTCGCTCCCATCGATCGCTTACGGAGTTGGCGAGGTGGATTCGTCCAACACGTTCGCTCCTCGTAGCGGAAGCCATCCCGCATACTCGAAAGCGAAAAACCTCGATGTGCTCGATCGTCGATGTCCGGCGTACGAACACGTCCGGTGACTCTCTAAGGAACTAAGTGCCCCCCGGCACGGCCGCGTTGTCCTTCATTAAGTCATCCAACGATTACGATATTCCAGTCTCACAACTCCGAGTAAGAAACGCAAGAGAATTTGGTCGCCGAGTCTGGTATCCTCGAGTGTCCCGAGTGAGAAATTCGATGACCCGTTTCCTTCACGGTGTTCCATGATGAGGAAGCAGCTCGCTCAAGGTTAAGGAACAGGGAAGGAAGCGTCGTGCGGCTCTTCCTTCCCCAGGTCGCATGATCGTTTGCAACCACCAAGTCAAACCTCGTGAGCAGCCGTCGCGATCGCGTGGTTGATCCCTTCGATCTCGAGAGAAGGGACGCGCAAGGCGATATGCCGGACCCAGGCGGGGTCGGGGTTGGGAAAATCACTCCGGGTGTGGACGCCACGCGACTCTTCACGCTGGCTCGCGGCGGCAATCATTAAACGTGCCACCATCAGCATGTTTTGCATGGTCCACCCGGCGGGGTCGGTGAAGGCATGACCGAGGACGTATCGGCGCCAGAACTCGACCTGCTCGGCGGCTTCGGCCAAGCCGGCAGCATCGCGGGTGATGCCGACCGACCGCCACATCAGGGAGCGCAACGAGTCGCGGATGTCGGCGAGGTCGAGGGTTTCGTGGCCGCCCTCGACCGGAGCGCCGGCGATGGGGGGGACTTCGAGGCGGGCCGGGCCTTCGCTCTCGAGCATCCGCACGATATCCTCGGCAGCGCGGGCGCCGTGGACGAGGCCTTCGAGCAGGCTGTTTGAGGCCAGGCGATTGGCGCCGTGGAGGCCGGAGCTGGTGACTTCTCCGGCGGCCCAGAGGCCGGGGAGCGTGGTCCGGCCGTCGTCGTCGATCGTCACGCCACCGATCATGTAGTGGGCGCCGGGGCGGACCGGGATCAGGTCGCGGGTCATATCCAGGTCGAAGCCGCGGCAGAGGCGGTCGATCCCTGGGAACCGGCGGCGGATGTAGGCGGCATCCAGATGCGAAAGATCGAGATAGACGCTCGGGTGCCGGGTCTTGGCCATTTGCTCGGTGATCGCGCGCGAGACGTCGTCGCGGGGAGCGAGTTCGGCAAGCGGGTGATATTCGGGCATGAACCTGCGGCCATTGCGGTCGCGGAGATACGCCCCCTCCCCGCGAAGCGCCTCGGTCAGTAGGTGGCGCGCCGAGCCGGCGATGTAGAGCACCGTCGGGTGGAACTGCATGAATTCCATGTCGCGGAGCTCGGCCCCCGCGCGATAGGCCAGCGCGTGGCCGTCGGCCGTGGCGATCGCGGGGTTGGTCGTCTCGCGATAGAGCTGGCCGGCTCCTCCCGTCGCAAGCATGACCGCCCGGGCCCAGACCAAGGCAGGCCCGCGCCTGCGATCCCAGACCAAGGCCCCTCGGCACCGCCCCTCGTGCGTGAGCAGGTCGATCGTGAAGCTGTTCTGCCAGATCCGCGTGTTCGCTCGGGCGCTCGCCTTGAGGATCACGGCCCGCATGACCTCCAGGCCGGTCGCGTCCCCGAGCGCATGGACGATTCGGGGGTGCGAGTGCCCCCCTTCGCGAGTAAGCGCCACCTGGCCATCGACCTCGTCGAAGTGGGTTCCCCACTCGATCAGCTCCGCGATCCGCCGCGGCGCTTCGCGAACGACCATCGCGACGACCTCGGGATCGCAGAGGCCCTTGCCGGCGGCCAGCGTGTCGGCGATGTGGTCCTCGAAGTGGTCCTCAGGGTCGAGCACTCCCGCGATGCCGCCCTGGGCGTAGCTGCTGTTGCTCTCGCGAACCTCGTCCTTGGTGACGACGAGGACCCGGTGGGGCTCGTCGATCCCGAGCGCAGTCCGCATCCCGGCGACACCGCCGCCGATGATCAGGACATCCGCAAAGTGATGGGGCAACTCCCGCGGGTCGAAGCCAACGAGGTAGCGGCGGGGCAGATCGAGCGGGGCGGCCATGGGAGTCTCACGCATAAGTGCCATTACCATGAGGCGATGGGCAGGCAGGAGAAGCCGAACGCCTCCCTGCCCATCGATCACTGATCATCATCGGCCCGACCAAAGGTTACTCGCCGCTGGGGCTCGTGGCCGCGGGCCGGCGCGACTTCGGTCGCGAGAGACTGCTCTTAAAGGCTTCGAAGCCGGGCCGCAGTTCGCGGGGAACCTCGAAGCGCGCCCCTTGAAGGTTATCGCGAAGCTCATCTTGGGCAATGCTTCCGCGAGCACGATCGGTGCGGGTGCCCAGACGAGCGTTCGGGCTCAGGTCGGGCAGCGTCCGGTTCGGGTCGAACTTCCGGTCGACACCCGGCTTGACCTGAATCTCACGGCCGGGGCCGGTGGGAGCCTTTTCGAGCTTCTTCATCTTCGTCACGAACTGCTCCATCTCCTCGCGAGACATCCCGGTCGCTTGCTCGAGTTCCGGAGTGACCTGATTTCGCTTGAGGAGATCTTCAAGCTTGTTGAGGACGAGGTCGGTCTGAGGTACGTCAGGAGCGACGGTCTCGGCCGAGTTCGCAGGGGGTGTTTCCGCGCGAGGCGGGAGTTCGCCTTGATCCTTGGTCGAGGGAGCCATCGGCTCGCCGGCATCCCCGGGGGCCGCTCGTCCGCCACCCGACGGAGTGGTGCCCCCCCCTTGCCGCCTGCCGGCCCCTTCTGCCGATCCTGCGAGTCCCCTTGGCCACCTTCCTGGCTCGGCTCGCCCGAGGGTTGGCCCGCTGACTCACGCTTTTGGCCCGGCCCGGCCGTTCCCTGGGTGGGAGTGCCGGTCGCCCCTTCTCCATTGCGCTCCGATCCCTGCGAAGGGGCATCGTTAGGAGGCGCGGGCTCACCCGATCGCTGGCCATCACCCGTGCGTGGCGGGGCGTTTGAATCCGTCCCTGTTTTCTGAGTTCCCGAATTCATCGAACCCCGCTGCTCCGCCCCCTGCCCTGCGTTCCCTTGAGGATTCGTCGGGACATCCTTCGGGTTCGGCGAAGCATCGGGCCGCGTCGGATTACCCGACGAGGGCGAGTTGCCCGAGGAAGCCCCCGAACCCGGTTGCGAACCTGGCTTTCCACCTGTGGAAGGCGAGTTGCCGGGCGAGGAGCCCGGCCCCGGATTCGACCCTTCCTTGCCGCCCGACGACGACGGACTGCCGGGCGAGGAGCCTGGACCTGGCTGGCCACCTGCGGAAGGCGAGTTGCCGGGCGAGGAGCCCGGCCCCGGATTCGACCCTTCCTTGCCGCCCGACGACGACGGACTGCCGGGCGAGGAGCCTGGACCTGGCTGGCCACCTGCGGAAGGCGAGTTGCCGGGTGAAGAGCCTGGCCCCGGATTCGACCCTTCCTTGCCGCCCAACGACGACGGGCTGCCGGGTGAAGAGCCCGGCCCCGGATTCGACCCTTCCTTGCCGCCCGACGACGACGGGCTGCCGGGCGAGGAACCTGGATTGGATTGCGTTCCAGACTGGCTTTCGGGCGAGCCGCTCGAGGAGGACTGGCCACCAGCAGGGCTCGGGGGAGCAGACTGAGTCTGAGGCGGCTGGGGTGGCGAAGCAGGCTGCTGTTGCGGATCGGGCTGTCGCTGCTCGGGCGGCGCCGGCTCTTCCTCAGGCCGCTGCGGCTTGCGTTCGGCCTTCTTCTTCTCCTGCTCTTTCTTCGGGATCTCGTATTTTGGACCCTTGTCCTCTGGCTTCTTGGCTTGCTCGTCCTTGGAAGCGGCCTTCTCCTGATCCTTCTTGGTCACAGTCTTCTGTTGAGCCTTCTTGGTCGATTCGGGCTGCGGACGATTCTTGGCTTGGTCAGACTTCTTGGTCGTCGCCGTGGCCTTATCGGTCGCGTCTTTCTGCGTTTTGGATTGCCCGTCCTTGGTCGAAGGCGATTCCGAACTTCGGTCGGTCGCGGCCTTCTGCTGATCCATCGCGTTAGATGGACGAGTTGATGGATCCGTCTGGTTAGGAGCCTCTTGTCGGCCCGGACGCCCCTCCTCATCTGGTTTGGTTTGCGGGCGTGCATTCCGACCATCGGTCTGAGGCTTCTCGGCCGCTCGCTCTGCTTCGGATGTATTGGGCTTCGCGGCACCGTTGGGCTGCTGACCATCCGTCGCATTCGGCTTCGACGCGCCGTTGGGCTGCTGACCATCGGTCGCATTTGGCTTCGACGCGCCGTTGGGCTGCGGGCCATTCGGCTTCGACGCGCCGTTAGGCTGCTGACCATCCGTCGCATTCGGCTTCGACATGCCGTTGGGCTGCTGACCATCGGTCGCATTCGGCTTCGACGCGCCGTTGGGCTGCTGACCATCGGTCGCATTTGGCTTCGACGCGCCGTTAGGCTGCTGACCATCCGTCGCATTCGGCTTCGACGCGCCGTTGGGCTGCTGACCATCGGTCGCATTTGGCTTCGACGCGCCGTTGGGCTGCTGACCATCTGGCTTCGACGCGCCGTTGGGCTGCTGACCATCGGTCGCATTTGGCTTCGACGCGCCGTTAGGCTGCTGACCATCCGTCGCATTCGGCTTCGACGCGCCGTTGGGCTGCTGACCATCGGTCGCATTTGGCTTCGACGCGCCGTTAGGCTGCTGACCATCCGTCGCATTCGGCTTCGACGCGCCGTTGGGCTGCTGACCATCGGTCGCATTTGGCTTCGACGTGCCGTTGGGCTGCGGGCCATTTGGCTTCGACGCGCCGTTGGGCTGCTGACCATCGGTCGCATTTGGCTTCGACGCGCCGTTAGGCTGCTGACCATCGGTCGCATTCGGCTTCGACGCGCCGTTGGGCTGCTGACCATCGGTCGCATTTGGCTTCGACGTGCCGTTGGGCTGCGGGCCATTCGGCTTCGACGCGCCGTTAGGCTGCTGACCATCCGTCGCATTCGGCTTCGACGCGCCGTTGGGCTGCTGACCATCGGTCGCATTTGGCTTCGACGCGCCGTTGGGCTGCTGACCATCGGTCGCATTTGGCTTCGACGCGCCGTTAGGCTGCTGACCATCCGTCGCATTCGGCTTCGACGCGCCGTTGGGCTGCTGACCATCGGTCGCATTTGGCTTCGACGTGCCGTTGGGCTGCGGGCCATTTGGCTTCGACGCGCCGTTAGGCTGCTGACCATCCGTCGCATTTGGCTTCGACGCGCCGTTGGGCTGCTGACCATCCGTCGCATTCGGCTTCGACGCGCCGTTGGGCTGCTGACCATCGGTCGCATTTGGCTTCGACGTGCCGTTGGGCTGCGGGCCATTTGGCTTCGACGCGCCGTTGGGCTGCTGACCATCTGGCTTCGACGCGCCGTTAGGCTGCTGACCATCGGTCGCATTTGGCTTCGACGCGCCGTTAGGCTGCTGACCATCCGTCGCATTCGGCTTCGACGCGCCGTTGGGCTGCTGACCATCGGTCGCATTTGGCTTCGACGTGCCGTTGGGCTGCGGGCCATTTGGCTTCGACGCGCCGTTGGGCTGCTGACCATCGGTCGCATTTGGCTTCGACGCGCCGTTGGGCTGCTGACCATCTGGCTTCGACGCGCCGTTAGGCTGCTGACCATCGGTCGCATTTGGCTTCGACGCGCCGTTAGGCTGCTGACCATCCGTCGCATTCGGCTTCGACGCGCCGTTGGGCTGCTGACCATCGGTCGCATTTGGCTTCGACGTGCCGTTGGGCTGCGGGCCATTTGGCTTCGACGCGCCGTTGGACTGCTGACCATCCGTCGCATTTGGCTTCGAGTTGACATTCGGTTGAGGTGCCGAGTCCGAGGGCGGATTCGACATATTACCACGCACGACATCGGAAGCATCGCCGCGGGGTGGCTGCGTGTTGTCCGATGGCGAAGAATTTGACGATCCCGTCTGCGGTGGCGTTGCCGGAGAAACAGGCTCTCGAGCTCCGTTCGAACCGGTCTGCGGTGGGCTCGAAGTCTGACCAGTCCGGGGCGGGCTCGGATTCGCCGACGACGGTTTCGTGTTGTCCGTGCCGCTGCCTGATCCGTTGGACGACTTCGGCCGATCCATCCCGAGTGATTTTTGCAGGTCACGAAGCTTTTTGAGGTCCTCCGGGGACATCGGACGCGGTTCGCGTGGGTCGGCTTTCTGTCCCTGGCCGTCGGTCGAGTCGACGGTTCCCCTGTCCTCTTTCTGCGTACCTGGCTGGTCGTTCGCACGCGCGTTTTGAGAGTCAGCACCTTCACCGCGGTCGCGCGGCTCTTGCTCTTGGTCCGGCCGGGGTCGAGGTGCCGGCTCCGACGACTCGGGATCGGGGTTCTCGGCGGCGGTCTTCTGCTGCTGCTCGTCCTGTCGCTTCGCTTCCTGGGCCTTCTGATCCGCTTGTTTCTTCTCGCTCGGAGGGAGCGGAGCGCCGATCTTGATCTTCTGCCGCGCGGTCTCGAACCGGTTCGACTGCGGCTCCTTGGTGTCGCGGACCGTGAGCCAGTATTCCAGTTCCGTACCCGGCTCCACCTTCCACGAGGTCAGGTCGAGCAGCTCGGTCCCTCGGAAGCTGGTGGTCGGGGGTCGCTGCTCGAGCAAGTTCTTCGAGAGCAGCGTCTCCCCTTTCTGGTGGACGTGGAGCGTGACGTCCTTGACGCCATGGTCGTCGCTGGCCTTCATCACCAACGGGACCTGCACGTTGCTCGCAACCTCGATCTCCGGCGTCTCGGGCTTTTCGAACGACGCGGTCGGAGCGAGGTCGGGCAACGCGATAATGTCATGGACCACCGGGTCAGGGTTCATCTGACCGCCGCTCGTCCGGAACTTGATCGTGTAACTGCCCGACTTGTCGACCTTGAACTTGCCGACCAACTCTTTCGGGTCCGACGAGGCCACCTCCATCGCAACCGCATCGGCCTTGGTGAACGAGAGCGCGGCCGAGCGCGCGGGCTCGTTCGTCCGCGCGTGCACGGTCACGATCGTCCCTTCGATCGCCTCGACGTTCCCTCCCTCGATCCCGGGGCGGCGATCGAGCTTGAGGTAGCGGGGGAAGTCGTAGTCGATCGAGACCGACGTCACCATCGGGGCGGGCGTCACCTCGACGTGATACTTCAGCGATTCGGCGTCGCCCCCCGTCAGATAGTAGTCGATGCTCTGCTGGACGTTACGAAGCGCGGTTTGCCAGGGGTCGTAACGGTTCGTTCCCGGCGTAAACTCTTGGACCGTGTAGAACTTGCCACCATCAACGCTGTAGTGGAGCAGCACGCGGTCGGGTCGAAGCCCCTGAGAGACGTCCACGAAGAAGGAGACGTGACTCCCAGCCACAACCTTGGAGAGTTCCGGGTCGTCCCCCGGCTTGATATTCATCAGCCGGGTGTTGGTCGGTCGGACCACGTCCGCCAGGAGCGCCCGCTTGGTCGAGTCGAAGATGCTCTTCGGCGTCAGAAACGCATAGAGACAAAACAGAACGAGGACGGCGGACAGCGTATAGGCGACCTGGATCAGCCTGCGCTGATTGACGACGGCGTCGATCTCGATGCCGGTCAGGTCGTTGACCGCCTTGGCCTCGATCGCCGTCATCGCCGCCTTCGAAATCTCGCTCCGATGCCGTTTCAGGTCGAGATAACTGATCAAGCTATTCTTGAACGCGGGGTCAGACTCCTCGATCGTCTTCGCCGCGTAGAACCCGTTGACCCGGCCGATCAGCGGAAACACAATTCGCAGGACCGTAAACACGAGCCCCGCCGTCACCCCGGTGAACAAGACAATCCGCCGCAGCCAGATCGGCAGACCAAACGCGTGGTCGAGCACCACCTCCACAAACAAGAGCGCAATCGCCGACGCCACCAGCATCAGGCTCGCGGTCAACAGGTCGGTCATCTTGATCCGCGACCGTGTCCTGCTGAGCTGATGGTCGATGTATTGCTCGTAGTCCAGCATCTTGCCGTATGGCTGCGTGCTCGAGGCCATGGATGCGGACTCCCTTGGGACAGACGTGAGGGGGCGCGACGGCTCACGCTATTATACGATTCGGAGACGCGAAAAAGCTAACCCGCCGCAATGATTCCCGATCCGACTGCGATTTACCCTCGAGTGGCTCACGTCTGGGTGTCTGCAGTCCCTTGGCCCCCGGTCTTCATGATGGACCGCGCACCGGGGTCCGAGTACGGACCTTAGCCCGGATATTTCATCCGATCTCCGAAAAAAAATGAGTTGCGCGTCAGCCGAAACATTTTGGAAAATAGAGATTAACGACACCCCACACCCTCAAAATGCGAGGTCGTCGCTACGACACACTGTAACCGCGAGACCCTCGACTTTTCTAGGCTCGGCTCCCAAGCGGTCGTCGCCGATTTTCAGGGGGGGGGGGACGGCTCACCTCCGACGCCGACATCCTCTTGCTTCGCGAGGTCGGCCAACGACTCGGACTCCTCGACGTCCTCGACCAAGCCATTCCCGACCCTCGCTGGCTTCCCACTGTCATCCACGACCAGAAGTCCATGCTCACTCAGCGGATCATCATCCTCGCCGTCGGCTATGAGGACCTCAACGACCAGCAAACCCTCCGCACCGACCCGCCCCACCGCACGATGGCCCAGGGAGCCGAACAACGCCTTCCGTCCCCGTGGTGGTTTCAAAGCCTTGGCAAAAAGCGTGGCGCTCTGTCGGGTCACCGAACGCCTGATTCGGCAGCGTGGGGTCGCTCTCCTGATGAACCAAACTATGGCGCAGGGTGATCAGTACCCACGACAGAGGTGGCCTCTTGGCCAAGCGGTCGTCTGGTCAAATGTCTCCCACAACCTCGTCAGCCAGCGAGGCTGATGAAGCTACGCGTTCAGATCCCGGTCTCGAAACCCGTATGGCAGTCTTAGATTTTTCTGCCGATGGAAGGACGACGGTCTGCCCGGCCAAGACGATGATTTTTCCCAGGGGATAGCGAAGGATTTTTTTCGCTCGACTCGATGTGTTCAATAAATGACGTAAGCGCATTATGTAAGAAACTACTAGGTCATCATTTCAAATCGGCTTCCCACCCGATTTCGGCCAAATTGGGGAGAATCCACCGGGGAGGATCTTGCAATCCCTCGGGGGACACACCTAAACTCCGACCTTGATGCGGAGCCGCATCGTCCGAAGACCATCCCGGCAGTGCAAGCCGGGATGGTCCCTGATGATATGGCTACCTCTCGAATATTTCCCTCATCGACGATATCTGAATCGACGATAACCGAATCTAAATGGCCCCTCGTGTCCCACCCCCGGGCCGCCCTTTTGCGCCGCCGGGCTGGGCTCCCCCCACGTGAGGACTGCACTGTGCGACGCCCCCGCCGCCCGGCTTCCCGCCGTATTGACCGATCGCGCCATGGCCTTCCTCCCCTGATCCAGGCCTTGGAGGTCCGGCAACTCTTGACGGTGCCGACGGTAGACTACGGCCCCTACAGCAACGGCTCTGAGACGCAAACCGGGCCAGCCGACACCGCCGCCTTCCATTTTTGGATCGTCAATGGAGAAGGCCCGGTAACGATTTATTATACCATCAGCGGGACCGCGACGGAGGGCTTGGACTACCAATCCATAGCACGTAGCGTCACCATTCCTGGCGGTTCGAGTGATGCATATGTAGAGATCACCCCGATCGATGACGCATTGGACGAGGACGACGAGACTGTCGTGCTGTCGATCGAGCATCGCCCCAACGACTATTTAGTCCAACCGAGCGCCCCGAGCTTCTCGGTCACGATCCACGATAATGATACGTCGGAGCCACAGCCGGCGGAAGTCCGCATCGAGGCAACCGACCCCAAGGCGGCCGAGCCCAATAACACGACCCAGGCCAATCCGGACAAGGGCCGGTTCACGATCACGCGCACCGGCGACACCTCGAGCTCGCTGACCGTCGAGTATACCGTCAGCGGGACCGCGACGGCCGGCACCGATTACACCACGCTGGCGGGCACCGTGACCATTCCGGTCGGGCAGACCAGCGTCACGATCGACGTCACTCCCAAGCACGACACCTTGAAGGAGTTAGACGAGACGGTCAAGGTGACCCTCAAGCCGCGGCCCAGCTATGGCTACACCGTGGTCGGCAATCCGGCGACGGTCACCATCGCCGACAACGATAGCAACCGCGGCCGGCCGACGACGGACAACAACCGCGATCGCGACAATGGGCCCATGGGCCCGATGTCGCCCTACGACCAGCCGCCCCTCAACATTGGTGCCCCCCCCTGTCCTACCCCCGGCATCAACCCGCAGACCGGGCAGATGGACTACTCTCCCTCGGGCAACGGCCAGCCCTTCTGCGAGGCCCCCCGACCGGACTACTCGAACCACACCAATCCCCATCCGATCGTCTCCGTCGAGTGGACTCTACCGGACAGCGGCCCCGTCCCCGACAAGATCGTGGCCACGCTCAACTTCGGCGGCATCGTCGGCACCCCGATCCACTACAGCACCGCCGGCCTGGTCCCCGGCCAGACCGTCCTCTTCGTGATGCAGGTCAACGCCTCGGCGCTGCCCACCGGCCACTATGACTACGCGATCGACCTCGAGGCCTCCTTCGGCTCAGAGCTCTCGACCTACACGATCACCGGCGCGAGGGAGATCTTCAACCGGATCGACAGCCCGTACGGCAATCGGTGGTGGATCGGCGACCTCGACCGGATCGTGCCCGCCGCCGGCGGCGTGGCGCTGATCCGCGGCGACGCCACCGCCGGCTGGTTCGCCGACGACGGGGCGGGCGGCTACATCACCCCGGAGGGGAGCTCCTCGCGGCTGGCTCACGCGGGAGCGGGCGGATGGGTCCTGACGCACAAGGATGGCGGCCGTAGCGAATTCAACGCCAGCGGCCTCCTCACGGCGCGCGTCGATCGCAACGGCAACGCGACGACCTATGCCTATGTCGACGGCGACGGCGACGGTGTAGCCGGAGAGCTCGGGCAGGCCACCGATCCCTACGGCCGGGTCGCCACCTACACCTACAGCG
The DNA here is from genome assembly GCF_900129635.1 of Singulisphaera sp. GP187. Lineage (GTDB taxonomy): Bacteria > Planctomycetota > Planctomycetia > Isosphaerales > Isosphaeraceae > Singulisphaera. Next base: position 3,269,065 of record NZ_FSRB01000001.1, read on the forward strand.
GCGGCCTGCTGCAGGCGATGCGCGACTACGCCGGCCGAGTGACCACCTACGGCTATATCGGCCGCCGGCTGACGTCGATCACCCAGGTCGACCCCGACGGCGCCGGCCCGCTGACCTCCTCGGTCTCGACCTTCGCCTACGACGACAACGGCCTGATGACCGCGAGCCACGACGCGACGGGCCGGGTCACCACGTTCACCTACGACCCCTCCTCGCTGAGGGTGCTCTCGATGGCCCGCTCCGGCCTCGATGCGCAGCAGGTGACCCCGATCGCGATCCGGGGGCTCGTCGACCCCACGACCGGTGTGGGCACCGCGGCCAACCCGGCGCCGATGGCGCTGCCCAGCGCCGCTAAGGCCACCGTCGTCGACGCCACCCACCGCACCACCACCCTCACCACCGACCGCTTCGGCTACGTCACCGAGGAGGTCGATCCCCTGGGCAACGTCACCCAATACGAGCGGGACGCCCACGGCCGGGTCCTCAAGATCACCGGGCCGGACCCTGACGGCCCCGGCGGCCCCCTGACCGCGCCGGTGACGACCTTCGCCTACGACGGCCGGGGCAACCTGACCGGCATGACCCTGCCGGACCTGTCCACCCGCGTCTGGACCTACGACCCCACGTTCAGCCAGCCGTTGAGCTATCGCGATGAGACCGGGCGGACCACGACCTACACGCTCGACGGCCGGGGCAACCGACTCACCGAGACCGACCCGCTGGGCCGGGTGACGACCTCCAGCTACGACAGCCGGGGCAACCTGACGAGCGTCACCCGTCCCGACCCCGACGGAGCCGGCCCGTTGCTGGCGCCGACGACGGGGTTCACCTACGACAGCAAGGGGCGTCTGACGACGATCACCTTGCCAGGGGGCGCCACGCAGAAGTTCGCCTACAACGCGGCCGACGACCTGATCCGGGAAACCGACGAGTTGGGCCGCATCACCTACTATCAGTACGACGCGATGGGCCGTCAGACCGGCACCACTCAGTCGGACCCCGACGGCGCCGGCACGGCCGACCCGGCCGTCTACCGGCCGAGCACCGGCCAGTGGTTGATCACCGCTCCCTCCGGCGCCCCCGCCTCCCCCATCGCCTACGGCGGGTCCAACGACCTGCCCGCGGTGGCCGACTACAACGGCGACGGCAAGCCCGACCTTGCCGTCTACCGACCGAGCACCGGCCAATGGTTCTTCGCCGGTCAAGCCCAGCCGATCACCTACGGCGGGTCCAACGACCTGCCCGCGGCGGCCGACTACAACGGCGACGGTATCGCTGACCTCGCTGTCTACCGGCCAAGCACCGGCCAATGGTTCTTTGCCGGTCAAGCCCAGCCGGTTTCCTTCGGCGGGCCCAACGACCTGCCGGCGCCGGCCGACTACAACGGCGACGGCACCGCGGATCTCGCTGTCTACCGGCCGAGCACCGGCCAATGGTTCATCGCCGGTCAAGCCCAGCCGATCTCCTTCGGTGGGTCCCAAGACCGGCCGGCACCGGCCGACTACAACGGCGACGGCACGGCCGACTTCGCCACCTACCGGCCGAGCACCGGCCAATGGTTCATCGCCGGCCAAGCCCAGCCGATCTCCCTCGGCGGGCCCAACGGCCTGCCGGCGGCGGCCGACTACGACGGCGACGGCAAGGCCGACCTCGCCGTCTATCGGCCGAGCACCGGCCAATGGTTCATCGCCCCTTTCTCCGGCGTCCCCACCTCCTTCGGCATCCCCAACGACCTGCCGGCGCCGGCCGACTACGACGGCGACGGCAAGACCGACCTCGCCGTGTACCGGCCGAGCACCGGCCAATGGTTCATCGCCGGTCAAGGCCAGCCGATCTCCTTCGGCGGGCCCAACGACCTGCCGGCGCCGGCCGATTTCGACGGCGACGGCAAGGTTGACCTCGCCGTCTACCAGCCAAGCACCGGCCAATGGTTCATCGCCGGTCAAGCCCAGCCGGTTTCCTTCGGCGGGCCCAACGGCCTGCCGGCGGCGGCCGACTACGACGGCGACGGCAAGGCCGACCTTGCCGTCTACCAGCCAAGCACCGGCCAATGGTTCATCGCCGGTCAAGCCCAGCCGATCTCCTACGGCGGGTCCCAAGACCGGCCTGCGGCGGCCGACTACAACGGCGACGGCACGGCTGACCTCGCCACCTACCGGCCGAGCACCGGCCAATTGTTCCTCGCCGGTCAAGGCCAGCCGATCTCCCTCGGCGAGCCCAACGACCTGCCGGCGCCCGGCAATTACTACGGCTTCGGGCAGGCCGCACCGCGGTCCTTCGCCACCTATGATGCCGCGGGCCGGCTGACGACCGAGACCGACCCGCTGGGGCGGGTCACCACCTACCAGTACGACCCGGCGGGACGACTGGCGAGCGTCACGGCGCCCGACCCCGACGGCGCCGGTCCGCTCACCGCGCCGGTGACCCGCTACGCCTACGACGCCGAGGACCGCCTGACCAGCCTCACCGACCCGCTGGGCCGGGTCACCACCTCCAACTACGACCCGGCCGGCCGGCTCGCCTCGGTGGTCGGTCCCGACCCCGACGGCGCCGGCCCGCTGACCGCACCGGTGACCAGCTACGGCTACGACAACCTGGGCCGGCTGACGTCCACGACCGACCCCCTCGGGCGGATCACCTCCTTCGCCTACGACGTCCGCGACCGCCTGACCACGATCACCGCTCCCGATCCCGATGGCGCCGGCCCGCTCGCTTCCCCCGTGACGGTCTACAGCTATGACGCCGTCGGCCGGCCGACCACGGTCACCGACCCCCTCAACCGGGTCACCACCTCCGAGTACGACGCGGCCGGTCAGCTCATCAAGGTCACGGCCCCCGACCCCGACGGCGCCGGCCCGCTCACCGCGCCGGTGTCAATCTTCACTTACGACAATCTGGGCCGGCTCGCGACCACCCTCGACCCGCTGGGGCGGACCTCGACCTTCGCCTATGACCTGCGCGATCGCTTGACCACGATCACCGCCCCCGACCCTGACGGGGTCGGGCCGCTGACCGCGCCGGTGACCCGCTACGCCTACGACGCGGTCGGCAACCGCATCGCCGTCACCGACCCGCTGAACAAGACCACCACCTTTGCCTACGACCGCCTCGACCGGCTCGTCACGGTCACCGATCCCCATTCCGGCCTGACCCGCTACGCCTACGATGCGGTGAGCAACCTCACCGCCGTCACCGACACGCTGGGCAAGACCACCACCTCCACCTACGACGGTCTCGACCGCCTCGTCACGGTCGCCGATCCCCGTTCCGGCCTGACCCGCTACGCCTACGATGCGGTGAGCAACCGCACCGCCGTCACCGACCCGCTGGGCAATCGCACGACCTTCAGCTATGACGCTCTCGACCGGCTCACGGCGATCCTCGACCCTCGCGGACTCGCCACGACCCTTGCCTACGACGCCGCCGACCAACTCACCGGCGTCACCGATCGGCTCGGCCGTCGCACCGCATTCGCCTACGACGGTCTCGGCCGCCGTACCAACGAACGCTGGCTCGACGGCGCCGGCAACACGCTCCGGACGTTCACCTCGACCTACGACGCCGCCAGCCAGCTCCTCGGGATCGCCGACCCCGACGCCACCCTGACCTTCACCTACGACAACCTCGGCCGCCAGACGACCGCCACCACCTCAGGCGCCGCCACCGGCCAGCCCGGCCTCACCCTCACCTCCGGCTACGACGCCGTCGGCAACCGCACCCGCCTGGCCGACAACCTCGCCGGCACCGGCTGGGCCGGCCCTGGGGTCACCACCTTCGCCTACGACGCCCTCGATCGCCTCACCACGATCGCCCGATCGCTCGGGTCCCACATCGGCCCCCAGGTCGGCTTCAGTTACGACGCCGACAGCCGCCTCACCGCGCTCGCACGCACCCTCGGCGGCACGGGCACGGCCGTCAACTCCAGCTTCGCCTACGACGCGCTCGACCGGCTCACCACCCTGATCCACCAGGTCGCCGGCGGCGCGACCCTGGCCTCGTACACGTATGGCTATGACGCCGCCAGCCGGCTCACCACCGAGACCAACGCCGAGGGGGCGTTCAACTACACCTATGACGACACCGGCCAGCTCACCGGCGTCGGCGGGGCCCGCTCCGAAGGCTACAGCTACGACCTCAACGGCAACCGGACCCTGCCCGGCTACGTCACCGGCACCGGCAACCGCCTCGAGCAGGCGCCCGGATCGACCCTGATCTACGACGCCGAGGGGAACCTCACGGCCCGGACCGAGACGGCCAGCGGCGCCGTGACCACCTACGCCTACGACCACCGCAACCGCCTCACCGCCGTCACCCGCAAGAACGCCGGCGGCGTCGTCGTGATGCAGGCGACCTACACCTACGACGCGTTCGACCGCCGCATCGGCATTGTCGTCGACGCCGACGGCGCCGGGGCCGCCGCCCCGGTGCAGTCCTGGACGGCCTACGACGGCGTCAACCCCTACGCCGACTTCGACGCCGCCGGCACGCTGAAGACCCGCTACCTGCACGGCCCGGCCGTCGACATGCTCCTGGCCCGGACCGACGCCGCCGGGACCACCGCATGGTACCTGACCGACCGCCTGGGCACGGTCCACGACCTGGCCAACACGGCGGGCACGGTGATCGACCACGTCGCCTACGACAGCTTCGGCCGCGTCACGGCCGAGACCAACCCGTCGGCCGGGGACCGGTTCAAGTTCACCGGCCGCGAGCTCGACACCGCGACGGGATTGCAGTACCACCGGGCCCGCTACTATGATGCGGCACTGGGCCGCTGGACGCAGGAGGACCCGATCGGCTTCGCGGCCGGTGACGCCAACCTTTACCGCTACGTCGGCAATGGGCCGACCAACGCCACCGACCCCCTGGGGCTAGCTGCAGGTGCCCCTTCCCAAAGCACTCCCCCCGGTGGTTGGGCATCACCCACAGGGGCCTTTGTAGGAGGGTTCGGCTGGAGTCTCCTGGACAACACGCTTGGATGGATCGTCGATTTGGACGGCCTTGCGGCAGCTGGGAGTAACATTAATAGCGATTTCGCAGGCCATCAGGCAAACGGCCGCGTGACAGCGGGCTACGGGATGAGCCCTTTCGAGGCTCTCGAGGCTGCCAACGCCCCGTCCATGGGTGGTGTCCACCAGCGAGGAGGCAGCTTCGTCAGCAAGGATACGGGCGGAAGCCTGCTGGCCGCTGCGGAGGCGGGTAGTGCGGCGCTCGGCGTAGTCAGCGGGCCGGGCATCGGCAAGGCCGCCAAGCTGGGGAAAATTGGCGGCAAGGTTGATGACCTTTGTCCGACTCCAAAGAGATACAGGGACAAAATCGACGAGTTGGTATCTGGATCAAAGCCGTCTCAACGTGACCTTGGGAATTTACCAACAAAGCCGACGGCTGCGACGAAGCAAATCAGCCCGAACCAGATGAATAAGGCGATTCAGAACGGCCAGGCACCGAAATCGATAGAACGAGTGGACATCGGAAAGATCAAGGGTGAGCAGACGCACGTCCATTTGGATGATGGATCAGCGCTCAACATTGATGGTTCCTGGAAACATGGTGGCCGGCAACTCTCGAATGCAGAAAAAGATTGGCTGAAAGGAAACGGCTGGATCAACATCCCGAAATGAGTACGTAATCCATGCGCAAAAACATCAATAGATGGATATCTAACCATGCATGCATGGTTACGCCAGGACAAATTGTCGACATACACGTAAATGAACTCGACCCAAGTCTGAATTCCCAGGACAAGTGGATCAGAGGAATCCAGCAAGTACTTGCCGAAGGCTCCATGTTGACACATTGTGCCAATGGCGCAGAATACACTCTGGCAGGTTGTATTAGTTTGCGATCCTCGACGGATCGGCTCGGCATAAATTTTGGAGACGAAGACGATCTTTTTTACGAACTCGATATTACACCTCCGTCGATTTATTTGTTCCCGCTCGGAAAAGAGCCGTGGAACGATCAAAGTCATGATTTCGTTCGACTCGACCCGTCGTTGCCTTTAAGTATTCTTTCTGATGCAGTTGCACTTTATCTTGAATACAAAGAATCAACGGAGGCTGAGTTCAGGAGAAGTCTCTGGCTAGTGCCTCCTCAACGGTAAGATCTGCGATCGTCCTCTCGCCAGAGCGAATAAAGGGGCGAACAAAGGGGGACATAGCGATTATCGACAGTTGTCGATAATCGCTATGTCCCCCTTTGTTCGCCTATGTCCCCCTTTGTTCGCCGACCGCCGGGACGCTGCGGACCCGCTACCTGCACGGCCCGGCCGTCGACATGCTCCTGGCCCGGACCGACGCCACCGGTGCCACCGCGTGGTATCTGGCCGACCGCCTGGGCTCGATCCGCGATCTGGCCAACACAGCGGGCACGGTGATCGACCACGTCGTCTACGACAGCTTTGGCCGCGTCACGGCCGAATCCAACCCGTCAGCCGGGGACCGGTTCAAGTTCACCGGCCGCGAGCTCGACGCCGCGACGGGATTGCAGTACCACCGAGCCCGCTACTATGATGCGGCGCTGGGCCGCTGGACCCAGGAAGACCCGATCGGGTTCGCGGCAGGCGACGCCAACCTCTACCGCTACGTCGGCAACGGGCCGACCGGCAAAGTCGACCCGTCCGGGTTGGCCGACTTCCACCTCGGGGGCCAGGGCTACGTGTGGCCCTGGAACTGGACCCCAAGTTGGGGCGGGGTGGGAAATACAGTCGGAGCATACGGCCAGTCCCTCGGCGTGATTGGGGCGGGTGGACTCGGAGGTGGGGCTGGTGGAGCGATATCAGGAGGAGTGACCTGGGGAGTGGCAGATACGGTGGCGGGAGGGGTAGTATTAGGCCCCCCAGGAGCCGTGGCAGGATTTGGGATTGGGGCCGAGTCAGGAAGCAGTTTCGGAGGAATTCTAGACGGAGTAGGTGGCGCTTGGGGGCATTGACGTCACCGCCCGATACCACGTTGAGAGGTGCCTTTTGGAGCGGATGGGATACCGGTTTGCAGCTTGGACCCACCGGACCATTCTTCAAGCCCAACCCTGGCGGCAATCGTCCGGGTCGAATGCCGAGCCGTCAGACCTGTCCTGCTCCAAACAATACAAAACCCAATCCAATCGAAGTCAATGAGAAGACCATTAGACAAGCCATGCAAGGTGCTGAATTGCACTCTCAGCAGTCAGGCGGAGCTTCAATTCCCGTTATCGAGCGATATGTCCGCAGACTGGAGGCTGAGGATGTACCTCCGCCCATCAATGTTGATAACGATTACGGTGTGATAGTTGATGGCGTCCACCGATACATTGCTGGCAGGCTTTTCGGAAAGAATCCGCCCATTCAAGATTGGCCGGGGGGTGATCCCTCTCGCATCGTTCCTTGGGACCAGTTCAAGTTCTCTCCAAAGGACTGGGGCAACAGATGAATCACACGTTTCAAATCAAATGCAATACGGGGGCGCATGTCACGATTCACGCTGACAGGCTAGCGGGCGCAAACTTAGAGCGTCTCAATCTCCACCAAGCGGTCTTGGACGGTGAAGACCTTACTCAAGCAAGCTTCGTTGATTCCGATCTTAGGTCGGCCTCTTTGGATCGTTCGGTGCTTCGAGCAGCGAATTTGACGAATTGCACGCTGATCAATGCTTGGCTCGTTGGGGCCGACTGCCGAGGTGCCCAATTTACTCGATCACGGGCTATTTTTGCCAATTTTTCACAAGCAGACTTGAGTGATGCGGATTTGTCGGATGTTGATGTCGAAGGAGCTGATTTTAGGAACTCGACCCTGTTTGGGGCGAACATGAAATGCACGGATATAAAATCCGCAAATTTCAATGGTTCCAAATACGATGATTTTACGCAATGGCCAGTGGGATTTGATCCTGCAAGTACGGGAGCAATTAAAGTTTCGTAGCTAACTGAATCTGCACCCAGAGCGCACAAGGACATGCACTGCATCGAGCAAACGCTTGCCGTCACGCATTCTATGTAGTGGCCGGGTCGCACCGGGGATTGCTCCCCGGGGGTCGGGTAAGGAGGTGACGTCGCCGTCACCCCCTCCCCTCAGAACTGCACGGGAATGTTGCCATTCATGGGCGAATAAAGACAGCCATGTAGGAATCGGTCAAAACGAGGGCGGGCAGCCTGGGGACGAAGTGGCCCCGTCCCGGCCAGGAATACTGGCGGTTTGTTCAGATTCCGGGGACGAACCGCGGGCCGATGGACCATCTCTGTCGCTGCAGATCACGCTCGCCACACTGGTAATATCAGCAATAGTGTCCGGGATTGACCTTCATCAAATCTTCGCTTGCGCTTTTGGTTACGGTCGGCCACAGTATTCGTCATGGCGGCCAAGAAACCACCCCTGGTTGACACTCCCCCTTCCCAGCGACCTGAACGGGTCGGGGCACCGGGGTGGCTCTCTCGTGATTTGCCCATCTGGCCCGATCAAGTGGTCGGGGCCAAGCACATCCATTCGATCGAACGGCTCATCGCACAACTTCGCGACCAGGACCCCCATGGCAACCGCGACCTCTTCCTCGACGACGTCTTCGTTGCCATGCTCCTGGCCTTCTTCAACCCCACTCTGCGGACCCTCAGGACGAGCGAGGATTTCAGCCAAACCCGACAAGCCCAAAAATTCCTCTCGATCCAGAAACTCTGCAAAAGCACCCTCTCCGACTTCAATAAGTTGGCCGACCACACTCGCTTGCAGCCGATCCTCGATCAGCTCCGACGCAACGTTCTCAAGCCCAGTCCCAACCCGAACCAGGCCGCCGATCCCCTGAGCTCGCTTCACCGCCAGGTCCTCGCCGTCGATGGCACCTTCCTTCATGCCGCCGCCTCAGTGGCCTGGAGCGTCCGCCGCCGCGGCGGCAAGACCGGCGCTCGCCTCGACTTCCATGTCGATGCCCAAACCTGGCTCCCCGAGCTGATCGTCGTCCCCGAGGCCGGCCAGAGCGAGGCGACCACCGCCGCGTACTCCATCACCCCCGGGGCGATCCATCTCTACGACCGGGGGATCTTCAGCTTCAAGCTGATCAAGGCCCACGTAGAACCGGCGGCGGATTTCGTGATGCGGTTCCGGAAACCCGGAGAACGCACCCCCAACCTCGAGACGACCGAGACGAGGGAACTCACCCAAGAGGCCCGCGACGCGGACGTCATCTCCGATCGACTGGTCCGTTTTCCCGGCTCGACGCATCGCAAACCGCTGGGCATCGTCCTTCGCGAAGTGGTCATCGTCCCCAAGGATGACCCCGAGAATCCGGTCTACCTCTTGACGACCCTGCTCGAGCCCGACGCATCAATTATCGGAGTATTATATCGTCATAGATGGCAAGTTGAACTGTTTTTCCGCTGGCTGAAAAGCTACGCGCGGTTCGATCATCTGATCAGTCACAGCCGCGAGGGTGTGCTGTTGAGCTTCTACGTCGCCGTGATCGGCGTCACGCTCATGTACATCCATACAGGGAATCGCCCCAGCAAGTATATGTTTAGTCTGCTGGGAATGGTGGCCAACGGAACGGCGACGATGGACGAGATCATGCCGATCCTTCGCGAGCGGGAGCGTCAGTGCCAATTACAGCGTGACCGCGTTGCGCGGAAGCGTGCCGAAAAACCCAAATAAGCGATCAGGGCCCGTCCACGCGCTGCGGACGAGGTCATGCCGCGGCATGCGCCGGGATCGCCCTCCAAACCGAAGGAGGCGGCTGCAAGGCTGTTCAAATCGAATTATTCTGGGATGTCCTGACGAAAAGCCTCCTCGCCATCAGGAATCCCGGACACTATTGAATATCAGGGGAGTGACCCCACACAGCCGGATCCGACGTTGGTGATCGGACAGAGCGCCACGCTTTAACCACGGCTTTGCGCCACGGGGACATTCGACGTTATTCGGTCCCTCGGCCGGGTCGTCACTCTGTGGGATCAGGCTCCCCTGACACGCTCGATGGTAGCAAATTCACCCCCAGCTTCGCCAAGACCGCGGGGAGAATCTCGCCCAAAAGTTGCGGACCGGTTCCCCGCTTCGACCGGGGCCGCGACAGTTCCTCGGTCAGCGGGACCGCCTCCGACCGATGCTCCGATCGGGGAAGCTGGCACACCGCCGAATCCAAGATCAACATAGTACGTGCACAATCAACATTGTGTTCGTTCAAAAATTTGATCAGTTTTTCAAGAACATAATGCCGATGCTGACAGCTCGGGTGGCGGTAGACCGATTGCCCCGCCACCATCTGGTAGGCGATCCGGCAGAATCGTCCGCCGACCTTGACATGGATGTCGCGCGGATCCTTGCCACTCAATCGCCACTTGGCGGCTTGGATCCTGAAATAATCATTACATGTGATCAAATTGTCGGCGATCCGGAGGATCACTTCGCGGAGCGAGTGATTGCCGCGGCGCACCAACGCCCCGTTGCTCCGGTCGACGGTGTCGCTTTGATACCGCGAGGGAAACAGCCCGGCGCGGCCGGTGATCGAACGGGCTTTGGGATAACGGCCGATCGGCCCCATCTCGCCAGCGAACTCGGCGGCGGTCGCCACGTTGATCCCCGGAATTCCCAGCAACAGCACGTAGGGGGTGCGAGCCAGGAACCCGGCGAGATCCCCTTCGACGGTCCGGATGGCCTCAAGCTTGGTCATCCGATCTCCATCAAGTGACATGAGCAACCGCAGATGACTTGGCGATTGCGAATGTTGTGCGGGAGCCGCCTTGGACCAGGCGACGATCTTCTCGACGGTCTTCAGATGCGGATGGAATCCCGCCTCACGAAGCCGCCTGAGGAGCCCGAGGACACCGACCTCGAGAATCGCGTCGGCCGATTGCAAGTTCTTGACGATCCAGAGCGGCAGTGGGCTGTCAAACGGATCAATGACCGCACTAAACCCTGGCATAATCAATTGAAAATGGTCGTGAATTTGGTTTCGAAGTGTGACGTTCTTGGTGACAAGATCGCGGCGATGACGAGCCAGGAGTTGGAGGTCAGCGTAGAGGGGGTCGGGTTCGTGCTCGAGGAGTCCGAAACTGTTGACCGCCGCGCGATGGATGGCGGAGAGGTCGGTGTCATCGGTTTTATTGCCGGGATCGGCGGGCTGGCGAAATTGCTTGGTGGCGAAGGGATGGACGATCCGGACCTCAAAGCCAGCCGCCTGGAACGCGGCCTGGACCGGCAGGTGAAACCGCCCCGTGCGTTCGACCACGACGATCACCACCCCGAGCCGAAGCCGCTGAGCCGCCTCGTGGACCGCATGAATCGCTGCCTCGACCCCCCCGCGATCGTGGTTGATGACCGTGGGAGGGAGCAGGACCGTCCCATAGAAATCGGCCAGCAGGAACTTGGATCGTGCCTTGGCGCAATCGATGCTGACGATCCCAAACCGTTCTGGGCCCACGGCTTGCACTCGGGGATGCAAGGTTCCCGTAGGCTTCTGAATCTCGTGGGAGCGACGATGCCGCCTGGAAGCAGTGCGAGTTGCCATGCGAATGGACCTCCAAGAAAGGACCGGGAAGAAATCCCACTCCTACTATGGAAGTCTTTATGAGCCAGAGAGTTAAGAGTTATTCTCTCTGATTTGCTACATACCAGGGGGACATAGGCAAACAAAGGGAGACATCGCCTCGAGCGGCCAGGCCGAGTGGGTACAAGACGGTAGGTGGGCGATGCTCGACGTCCTGGTCTGACATGGCTCCCAACGATTCTCTACACATTATTTAGAGAACTAGAGCGCCTAACAGTTGGATGGCACGCCATTTGAAAGGAGATCTGAGTTAGGAGGTGGCCGATGACACCCTATTCTCAAGATCTCCGACTGCGGGTCCTCGAGACGATCCAGCGCGGTGACGGGTCGGTACGCCAGATCGCGAAACGGTTCCTGGTCAGTATCTCCTTCGTCACACGCTTGCTCCAACTCCATCGCACGACCGGCTCGGTCGAACCCAGACCGCACGGCGGTGGCAACCCCGCCGTGCTCGGGTCCGAGGACTTGGAACGGCTTCGAGAATTGATCCGCCAGCAACCCGATGCCACACTCGAGGAATGCCGCCAACGACTCGGCCTCTCGTGCTGCCTGATGACCATCTCGCGCGCCTTGAGCCAATTGGGGCTGCCACGCAAGAAGAAGGTGCCCCGTGCCCAGGAGCAGGACCGCCCGGACGTCCAGGAGCAGCGGCGCGAATTCTGCGAGCGACTCGCTGGCGTGGACCCGAAACGCCTGGTTTTCGTGGACGAATGCGGGGCCAACACGGCGATGACCCGGACTTACGGCCGCGCCCCGGTGGGAGAACGCGTCTACTCCACGACGCCCGGGCACTGGGATTCGATCACGCTGACCAGCGGGATGCGCCTCTCCGGGGTGACGGCGACGTTGGCCTTCCCGGGCGCCACCAACACCGACGTGTTCGAGGCCTACGTGGAACAGGTGTTGGTCCCGGAGTTGAAGTCGGGGGACGTGGTGATCTGGGACAATCTCAAGCCGCACCAGTCGGAAGATGCGATCGAGGCCGTCGAGACGGCCGGAGCGGAGGTGGTGCCGTTGCCGCCGTGGAGTCCGGACCTGACACCGATTGAGGAGATGTTTTCGAAGGTCAAGGGTGCGATGAGGTCGGCGGCGGCGCGAACGAAGGAGACGGTCTATGCGGCGTTCGGTTCGGCCTTGCATGACGTCACCCCCGAAAACATCGCCGGATGGTTCCAGGACCGTGCGGCGTATGCTATGCAACTGTGAGGCGCTCTAGGATTCCATGACATCTTCGAAAGGCGTAAATGTCAAAGTTGATCCAGGCAACGAATGGCACATGCCTGCCAATTCCACAACGTAATCGATACATTTTATACTGAGCTCATCATTTAATATTGACTGAAGCCTTTTCAGTTCACGAATCAATTCTGGCATGTCGGTTGCCGCAAAACAATCATAGCTAGATGTGCTGAATTGAAAGAGCAGCGGAAAACTTGGATCGTCCTGGCACAAATACTCCTCATTGCCCGGTGCGGCAGTTTTGGCCAGAACATCCCCCTCCTGGTTCTCAAGAATTATCGTCATCATCAAAGCGCTGCCTTTCTCCCCAATCTGCCAGGGAACGTATTCACAAGGTTACCTTTCACGTCCGTGATAACGGTAATCACGCTGGTGGGCGTGCCTCCCTTGTTCACTGGGAGTTTTCCAACAAGCTCGCCGACGTCGACTTCACGGATGTAATTGCCAGAGTCTCCTGACATACGGATTGGCGAGCTAATTACGTCTTTGCGCCCGGCGGCCGAAAAGGGACGGAGCGAATTTACTGTTTCCGCGGCCGTCCTCGGTTTCGGAGGGTCGACTCGAGCCCAAGCGCTTACGCCGTTTGGCGGGTTCACTCCTTGCCACCGAACGGGCGTTCTCGGGCGACCGATTCCCGAAGCCTCTGCAAGTCGGACGCCGAGATGGGTTCGTTCACTCGATCGACCCAGGCCGGATCGCGGAGCGACGGGTCGCCACGCCACAGGAATCAATATCCCCTCCGTCCCCTGGTATGTGGGCCTGGAAAAAGCGATCGCCAAGCTGCGCACTTTCCCCGAACGCCATCCCATCGCTGAGGAGGAATCCGAACAGCAAGGCATCACCTCCAGCGGATGGTCTACGGCCGCCGCAAGGGGGTTTACCGCGTCTTATTCTCCATCCAGGCGATACCGTCTACCTGCACTTTGTGCGGCACAGTGCCCGTGGCCCGATTGACATCTGATGGTCCAGAGCGCTTGGCGTGACCGAATCGACACGCCCTGGATCACCCTAACCACCCAGATCGCTCGAACCGTGGTCGCCCGAACGTAAACCGCTGGAGGTGGAAAAGAGGGGAGACCCTTACGGCGGAGTAGCGAACGATTCCGATCAACGCCCCTGAACAATCGCCTCCGCGACCATTCGAGGGGCCACGGTCGTCAGGGTTTTGTCGGTTCGCGCGGCGATCCGAGCGGTGGCAAAGTAGGTGTTGGGCGCGAAATCATCGATCGACCACCGAGCGATGGCCCGCACGAACGAACTGTCCTTGGGACCAAACGCCTCGATCTCGGCCGGGATCGTTTTGACCACCTTTCCCTCGGTGTCATGGATCCGAATCTCAACCTGGCCGACAATCTCCGTGAACGCCGGGGGGATCGCCACGACCGCTTGCACTTGCGCCCGTTCCGGCTGGACCCAAGGCGTATCGACCCAGAACGGGAAGCTCGCGGGGCCGACGACGCTCAGGTAGTCCGGGTCGAACGCCTTCACCAGCTCGACCTTGCCTTGCGAGGCCGGCTGCTGGACCGAGAGCGGCGAGCCGTATGCGAAGGTGCGATCGACTCGCAACTTGCCGTCGCCGCTGCAGAGCTCGGCGTCGAGGGCGAGAACGGCTCCAAGCTTGGGCGAAAACTCGGGAAAATTGGCCCAAGGTAGCTTGAACTCGCACTCATAGCCGTCGGCGTCGCTCGACGCGGCGATCTCAACGCCCTTCAACACGGTGTCGCTGGTGGCGATTCGGTCCCGCATCACCCAGCGCGGCTTGACCTCGGCCCCTTCGAACGGCGAGTAGTAGAAATGGATGGCGCCAGGGGTCCACTCTTTTCCTCGGAGCGCTGCACCAGGGCGGGTGTCGAGATAAAACTCGACGGCGTCCCCGTTATAGGTTGCCGAGAGAGGAGCGGGGTTGGCCTGCATCTTGTCGAGACAACGGAGGCCGATGTACAGGGCCTCGTCGTCCCACATATAGAAGAACTGCGCCGCGCGGTTCTCGACCGCCTTGTGGTTGTAGCTGAGCGGGGTGCAGAAGGCTTGCGACCACTCGCGGAGCCGGCCGTCCATCTCGACCTTGCTCGGAGCTAGCGTCACCAGACCACGCACCCCGTTCGCGAGGGGGACAGGCGCGGGTTCGTCGCCGCGAGCCGAGAATGGACAGCAAACCAGGAGGGCCAGACCGACCCCGAGAAGATGGCGCATCGTCAATGTCTCTTGGCAACGGGGAAAGGGGACCAATCCGTCAGGTCGAGGAATGCCGATGCTACGGGCGCCCGCGACCGGTTGCAAGCATTGGGACGGTCGGGAGCAAGTCGACCGTCCCAGCGGCTCGGTCAGGCCCACTCCACCGTCCGGTCGCCCTTCACAACCTCGCCGATCACCCAGGCCGGAATTTTCGCCTCGGACGTGACGTACCGCGCGATCGCGTCGGCATAGTAGTCAGCGACGACCATCACCAGGCCGATCCCCATATTGAAGACCCGATCCATTTCGGCCTCGGGAACGTTGCCGATCTTCTGGAGCCAGGGGAAGACCTTGGGGACGTCCCACGAGCCGCGTCGGAGCCGGACCGAGCAGCCTTCGGGCAGAATCCGCGGGGTGTTGTCGACCAGGCCGCCACCGGTGATGTGCGCGATGCCGTGGACGATCCGCTTAACGCGATAGTGGCGGTAAACCGTCTTCATGGCCCGCACGTAAATCCGGGTCGGCTCGAGGAATTCGTCGGCAACCGTGCGCCCGAGTTCGGGCACGAACGAGTCGGGCTCAAGGCCGGCCGCTTCGAGCCCGATCTTCCGCGCCAGGCTGTAGCCATTGGAGTGGAGGCCCGAGCTGGCGAGACCGATCACCTTGTCGCCCGGCCGAATTTCCTTGCCGTCGAGGATGTGCTTGCGCTCGACGACCCCGAGGCAGAACCCGGCCAGGTCGTACTCGCCGGCCTTGTAGAAGTCGGGAAGGATCGCGGTCTCGCCGCCGAGCAAGGCACATTCGGCCTCGATGCAGCCGTCGCTGATCCCCTGGACGACGTCGCGCGTCAGCTTGGGGTCGTCTTTGCTCATGGCCACGTAGTCGAGGAACAGGAGCGGTTCGGCCCCGGCGCAGAGGCAGTCATTGACTGACATCGCCACCAGGTCGATTCCGACCGTCGCGTGCCGGCCGGTGGCGAACGCCAGCTTCAGCTTGGTGCCGACACCGTCGGTCGAGGCAACGAGCACCGGGTCGCGGTAGGTGCGCGTCAGGAGCCCGATCTTGGCATCGAGCCGGAACAGACCGGCGAACCCGTCCTTCCACTCGATCACCCGCGCGGGAGTCAGCGGGTAGGTCCGTTTCAGCAAAGGGGGGAGCTGGGCCATTGTTTCCTCGTAGGTATCGAGGTCAACGCCAGCGGCCCGGTAATCGATCGACTCGGACATAAAACTTCCGCGGGGCTTTGGGGTCGTCCAGGTGTACGCCCGGTCAACGGAGCGTGCCCTGACTGATTTGGCTTCGGATCGCGCTCAGGAACCGGGCAGTTCTTACAAAGCGCTCCCCACCCATTGTACCACCAGTACGCGGCGCATTGGATCCGCCGAGCACCTCTCGTGGGCAATACCACTGTACGCGCTTGATCGGGCTGACGGCGAGGGATATCTTTGAGCCTTCCGCACGCTTGGGCCGTGGATTGAGCGGCCCTCCCGCCGCCATCGGTTCTTTCCCGAAAAAACGACGAGGAGCCAGAAGTCATGAATCGAAAGTGGATCGTTGCCATCGCCACAATGTTCTCGTTCAGCGCTCTGGTCGCCGGCCTCTCGGTTGCCGACGAAGGTGGACCGCTCCACGATCTGATGGAAAAGGTCAACGTCAAGAATGGCGCCATCAAAAAGGCGACGCGCAGCAAGGTGAACTACGCCAAGGCCCAAAAGGAACTGCCGGCCCTGGTCGAAGAGCTCGTCAAGCTCTCCAAAGACGCGAAGGAGCTCTCCAAGGACGCGGTCAAGAAGGCCAAGAACGTCAAGGATGCCGAGAAGCAGTGGGCCGAACTGAGCGACGCGTTCACCAAGGAACTCGAGAAGTTCCACGTCAAGGTGAGCGACACCAAAACGAACGCTGAGCAGGCCAAGTCGGCGTACAGCCCGGTGAGCCAGAGCTGCACCAAGTGCCACGACGTCTTCCGCGTCGAGGAAGACGGCTTCTGATCCGCCCCACCGACCTCGACTTCTGATTCGGAACGCCAATCCATTCGGCCCCGGCCTTCCCGCGGACTCACGGGAAGGCCGGGGCGTTCGCTTTCGCTTCTCCTGGGCCTTGCCGTCGCGATGCGCTACCTCGACCTGACCTTGCCCGAAATCGCCAGCAACTTGGCGCTCGACGAAGCCCTGCTGGTCGCCGCCGAGGAGCGCGCGGCCGGCGCCTCCCTGAGGATCTGGGAGTCGCCGACCCTGGCCGTCGTGCTCGGCGCCTCGGGACGCCTCCACGACGACGTCCTGGTCGACGCCTGCAAGGCCGATGGCGTGGCAATCGCGCGCCGCGCGAGCGGCGGAGGCACTGTCGTCATCGGGCCGGGCGCCCTGAACGTGTCGGTCGTGCTGGCGATCGACGTCGCCCCCGGCCTGACGGCCGTGGACGTGGCGCAGCGGTTCGTCCTCGACCGCCTGGCCGACGCGATCCGGGCGCGCGGGCCGGCCGTCGAAGTCCTCGGTTCAGGCGACCTGACCCTCGATCTCCGCAAATTCTCGGGCAGTGCCCAGCGCCGGCTGCGCAATCACTTTCTGGTCCACGCATCGATCCTATACGACTTCCCACTCCACCTGGTCCCCCGCTATACTGGACTTCCTCGCCGTCAGCCCCCCTACCGCGGCCAACGCACGCATGAGGACTTCCTGACCAACCTCCCGCTCACTCGCGAAAAACTGATCGAAGCCGTCACCGGCGCCTGGTTGCCGGCCCATCGTCCTCCCGAACTCGTGATTCCTCCTGAAGATCTGATTCGTGAGCTCCGCGCCGCCAAGTTCGCTGATGCTGCCTGGATCGAGCGGTTATAGGAGTTTTATCAGCCTTCTTCAAACCTCGGGGAGAGTTCCGCCGAATGTATACCTGCGGCCCCAAAGTGAGTTCACGAACATCCGGGTTTTTGACTCAGCACGGCCTCAAATTGGCATGGATATCGATCCGTTTGCCCAGGGTGCGTATCCTGAGAAAAAGAGAACGGATAGGGGTTTGGGCCCAGGACCCTTTGGGTTATGCTGAGATCATGCGTGTCGTCGCGTTTTTCCGCGAGACCGACCATCGTCCTGGATTGCCAATTCGGCAACGGGTCAGGCCATGCGCCGGGCCCAACTAGGGATCTTTTCCAATGAATCGCTCGACGGTCGCGAACCGGTGGAATCTCGATCTTATCGAGGGTAACTACCAGCGCTGGCGGACCGACCCCGCCTCGGTTGATGAATCGTGGCGGCTCTTCTTCGAGGGCTATGAGCTCGGCCAATCCGGTGACGGAATGGCCCGGGCCGACGTCGATCTGGATGCCGCGCGGGCTCAGGCCGCGGTCACCCGATTAATCGACGCCTACCGCGAGATCGGTCATTACCTGGCCGACCTCGACCCCTTGAAGCTCAACCCCGCACGCGACTCGCACGAATTGCTCGACCTTGCCGCGTTCGGCCTCTCCTCGGCCGATCTCGATAAGCCCTTTTACAACAAACTCAGCGACCCCCCTCACTCGACGCTGCGCGAACTGATCGCGGTCCTTCGCGAGACGTATTGTCGCAAAATCGGCGTCGAATACATGCATATCCGCAATGTTGAAGTCCGTCGCTGGCTTCAGTCGCGGATGGAACCGAACCGCAACCGGCCGAACTTCGACCTCCGCAAGAAGCGGCGGATCGTCCTCAAGCTCAACGCGGCGGAACTCTTCGAGTCGTTCCTGCACAGCCACTACATCGGCCAGAAGCGGTTCTCGCTCGAAGGGGGGGAAATGCTCATCCCCCTACTCGACTCGATCATCGAGGGATCGTCGAAATTCGGCGTCCGCGAAATCGTCATGGGGATGCCCCACCGAGGACGGCTCAACGTCCTGGCGAACATCCTCAACAAGCCCTACGGCATGATCTTCAGCGAGTTCGAAGGGAACATGCCGGAGACCGTCGGCGGCGACGGCGACGTCAAATACCACCTGGGCTTCTCGGCCGACCACGTCACGACCGACAAGCATTCGATCCACCTCTCGTTGACCCCCAACCCGAGCCACCTCGAGGCCGTCAACCCGGTCGTCGAAGGTCGAGTTCGCGCCAAGCAACGCCGTTTCAAGGACCGCGACCGCAAGCTCGGCCTGCCGATCCTGATCCACGGCGACGCCGCGTTCGCCGGCCAAGGGCTCGTGCCCGAAACCTTGAATCTGTCGCAGTTGCCCGGCTATCGCACCGGCGGCACGATTCACATCGTCGTGAACAATCAGATCGGGTTCACCACCGCCCCCAGCGAGGGCCGCTCGACCCGCTATTGCACCGACGTTGCGAAGATGATCGAAGTGCCGATCTTCCACGTCAACGGTGAAGACCCCGAGGCCGTCGTCTACGTGGCCGAGCTCGCGCTCGAGTTCCGCGAGACGTTTGGCCAGGACGTCGTGATCGACATGGTTTGCTACCGCCGCCACGGCCACAACGAAGGGGACGAGCCGGCGTTCACCCAGCCCTTGATGTACGGCAAAATCAAGGACCGGATGAGCATCCGCGAGCTCTACACCGAGAACCTCGTGATGATCGGCGAGCTCTCGACCGACGAGGTCGAGACCATCGCCGAGACCTTCCGCGACAAGATGGAAGAGGTCTACAAGGAAGTCCACGAGGGGCAGAGTACCCCCAAGCCGTTGCAGCCCGGGTTCGGCTCGCACTGGCAAGGATTCACCCCCCACTACTCGTTCGCGCCCACCGAGACGGGCATCCCGTACGATACGCTCGCGCAGATGACGACGGCGATGGCGGTCGTCCCCGCCGGATTCGCCGTCAACCCGAAGATCGAGCGGATCTACGGCAACCGGGTCAAGGTCATGGAGGCCAAGGGGGGAGTCGACTGGGCGTTTGCCGAGTCGCTCGCCTTCGGGTCACTCCTGATCGAAAACACCCCGGTGCGGCTCAGCGGCCAGGACAGCCGTCGTGGCACGTTCAGCCAGCGACACGCGGTCATCGTCGACGGCCAGACCGGAGAGCGCTACTACCCGCTCAAAAACCTGGCGGCCGAGCAGGCGGAGATCTGCATCTACGACAGCCTGCTCTCCGAGTCCGCCGTGCTCGGGTTCGACTACGGCTACTCGCTCGACGAACCTCATATGCTGATCCTCTGGGAGGCTCAGTTCGGCGACTTCGCCAACGGTGCACAGGTCATCATCGACCAGTTCATCGCCTCGGCCGAGTCGAAGTGGGGGCGCGCCAGCGGCCTGGTCATGCTCTTGCCGCACGGCTACGAAGGGCAAGGACCGGAACACTCCAGCGCCCGGCTCGAACGTTTCCTCCAGCTCTGCGCTGAGGACAACATTCAGGTCGTGACCCCCTCGACCCCCGCGCAGTACTTCCACGTGCTCCGCCGGCAGGTCCGCCGTAATTTCCGCAAGCCCTTGATCGTGATGACGCCCAAGAGCCTGCTGCGTCACAAACTGGCCGTCTCGCCGGTGGATGAACTCGTCTCGAATCGTTTCTACGAAGCGATCGACGACCCCGCCGCCGACCCCGAGCGGATTCGCCGGGTGGTGGTCTGCGGCGGCAAGGTCTACTACGACCTGATCGCCAAGCGCGAGGAAGTGGGCAAGACGCGTGACGTCGCAATCGTCCGACTCGAACAGCTCTACCCCTGGCCCGAAGAAGCCCTGAAGGCCGCGCTCTCGCGGTACAAGAACGTCCGCGAGTGGGTTTGGGCCCAGGAAGAGTCGCAGAACATGGGGGCCTGGACGTTCGTCGCGCCTCGGCTCCAAGAACTGATGGGTTTCCCGTTCCAATACGTCGGTCGCGACGCCAGCGCCAGTCCCGCGACCGGATCGCACTCGGTCCACGAACGGGAACAAAACGAGCTGGTCGAAGCCGCGATCGGGTCGGCGATCCCCCACCTGGTCCACGCTCATCCGGTCCGTCCCGCCGTCGCCCTGTCGCTTAAGCAAGGAGTGAGCTGAGATGCCCGCCGTCGCCATTACCGTGCCGGGAGTCGGCGAGTCCATTTCCGAAGGGATCCTGTCACGCTGGCTCAAGGCCGACGGTTCGGCCGTCAAAGCGGGCGAACCCTTGTTCGAGCTCGAGACCGACAAGGCGAATAACGTCGTGCCCGCCTCCGCCTCGGGCGTCCTGAAAATCAACGTCGCCGAGGGCGAGACCGTGGACATCGGCGCCACGGTCGGCACCATCGACCCCGAGGGCCAGCCCTCGGCCGCGGCGGCGGTCGCCGCTCCCAAGCCGCCGGCCGACTCCAAGTCTGCGGTCGCTCCCCCCAAGGCCGCCACCGCTCCGGCCACGGCCAACGGAGGCGCGGCGGTGACGCTCTCGCCGGCCGTGCGACGGATCGTCGCCGAGGAGAACGTCGATCCCAACCAGGTCGACGGAACGGGCCGAGGAGGACGGATCACGAAGGGGGACGTCCTGGCGCACGTCGCGGCGACCCCCGGCGAACCGGCGGCCCCGTCCGGTGCGCCAGCCGCGGCCCCGGCCGCGCTCACCAACGGGCCGGCAACCACCTCGGGGCTGCCGCGCGAGACGCGCAAGCGCATGTCCGGGATCCGCCAGAAGATCGCCCAGCGCCTGGTCGAAGCGCAGCAGACCGCCGCGATCCTGACCACGTTCAACGAGGCGGACATGTCGCGGGTCATGGACCTGCGGGCGCGTTATAAGGACACGTTCAAGACCAAGCACGGCGTGGCCCTCGGGTTCATGTCGTTCTTCCTCAAGGCGGCGGTCGAGGCCTTGAAGGCGTTCCCGGCGGTCAACGGCCGGATCGACGGCAACGAGATCGTCCTCCACAACGCCTACGACATCGGCGTGGCCGTCAGCACCGAACGGGGGCTGATGGTCCCGGTCATCCGGGATGCCGACCGGCTCACGTTCGCCGGGATCGAGAAGGCGATCGGCGCCTACGCCGTCAAGGCCCGCGAAGGGACGATGGCGGTCAGTGACCTCCAGGGCGGCACGTTCACGATCACCAACGGCGGCGTCTTCGGATCCCTCCTGTCGACGCCCATCCTGAATCCGCCGCAGAGCGGAATCCTCGGGATGCACTCGATCCAGAAACGGCCCGTGGCCATCGATGACCAGGTCGTGATCCGCCCGATGATGTACCTGGCGCTCTCCTACGACCACCGCATCGTCGATGGTCGCGAGGCGGTCAGCTTCCTCGTTCGCATCAAAGAATGCATTGAGAATCCCGAACGGCTGATGCTGGAAATCTGAGGTTCGTCACGATATGCGGCGGGGGGTGAAACGAAACGATCACCCCCCGCCGCTTCGTTACGCGCCCCAACGTCTTTCCACGTCTCTCGTCTGCTCCCTTTGCGAGTGAAGGAACGTTAATGGCTCCCGAGTCAAATCGCTACGACCTGGTTGTGATTGGTTCCGGCCCCGGGGGCTACGTGGCCGCGATCCGCGCGGCGCAGCTCGGGATGAAGGTGGCTTGCGTCGAGAAACGCGAGTCGCTGGGCGGGACCTGTCTGAACATCGGCTGCATCCCGAGCAAAGCGCTTTTGGATTCCAGCGAGCTCTACCACCTGGCGCAGACCAAGTTCGCCAAGCACGGAATCAAGGTCGATGCGATCGGGCTCGACCTCCCGGCGATGCTTGCCCGCAAAGACACGGTCGTCAAGAGCCTGACCGAAGGGATCAAGTTCCTGTTCAAGAAGAACAAGATCGAACCGGTCTTCGGCACCGCCCGCGTGACCTCAGGCGAGACGGTGGTGGTCCGCGACGCCAAGGGCGCGGAGACCACGCTGGAAGCTAAGCACATCCTGCTCGCCACCGGAAGTGCACCGGTGAACCTGCCGTTTATCCCGTTCAACGGGAAGACGATCGTCAGCTCGACCGAAGCCCTGACGTTCGACCGCGTCCCCGAACACCTGGTGGTGGTGGGCGGCGGTTACATCGGCCTGGAGCTCGGCTCGGTCTGGAAGCGGCTGGGCGCCAAGGTCACGGTCATCGAGTTCCTCCCTCGGATCGTGCCGATGGCCGACCTCGAGGTGGGCACCTTGCTCCACAAGAGCCTGATCAAACAAGGCCTCGAGTTCCACCTCGAGACCAAGGTCACAGGCGCGAAGGTCGAAGGGGACCGCGTCACCGTCACCGCCGAGACGAAAGACGGCCAGGTCCTCACGGTCCCTTGCGACCGGGTCCTCGTCGCCGTCGGCCGTCGGCCGCACACCGAAGGGCTCGGCCTGGTCGAAGCGGGCGTCACCGTCGACCCCAAGACCGGCAAGGTCCCGATCGACGCCCACTACCGCACGAACGTGCCGACGATCTCGGCCATCGGCGACCTGGTGGACGGACCGATGCTCGCCCACAAGGCGGAGGACGAAGGGGTCGCGTTTGCCGAGATCCTCGCCGGTAAGGCCGGGCACGTCGACTACAACACGATCCCGAGCGTGATCTACACCTGGCCCGAGATGGCGAGCGTCGGGATCACTGAAGAGCAGGCCAAGGAGCAGAAGCTCGAGTACAAGGTGGGCAAGTATCCGTTCCTCCCCAACGGCCGCGCCAAGGCGATGGACGAGTCCGAAGGGATCGTCAAGATCCTCGCCGACGCGAAGACCGACCGGGTCCTGGGCGTCCACATCTTCGGCCCCCGCGCTTCGGACCTGATCGCCGAGGCGGTCACGATCATGGAGTTCGCCGGCAGCGCCGAGGACATCGCGCGGATCTCCCACGCCCACCCCACCCTCTCCGAAGCCGTCCGCGAAGCCGCCATGGCCGTCGATCGCCGCGCCATCCACGGCTGAGTAAGCCAAGGCCCCTGCCCCACTCTGCCCTCACAACCAACCCACGGATTTGCCGGAGCGCCGGCAACCCGTGGGTTTTCGTTGCGCGTCCTGAGCAGGAGGATTGCGAAGTCCTCAGGATGCTTTGTAGGGTAGGCTTTAGCGGCCCTCTTTTCGGGTTGCTGGTCGTGAAAGCCTACACGACAACAAGCATCGCTTCGCAGTCGGATTGCCGGTGGCAAATGAAAAGACCTCGGGGATCACGACGCAGAGCCACGTCAGGGAGAGGGAGGTGCTTGATGGCCAAGCCGAGTCACAACCAGAAACGCAAGGCCAAGCTCAAGAAGCGTGCCGAGCGGTCTCGGAAGCATGAGCCGCTCGCCTACTCGGGCAAGAAGTACAAGACCGACGAGAACGCGCCGATCTTCTTACGTACGGAGGTCGGCATCTACGAGTCGTATGTGATGTGCGACTTCAAGCTGACCGACGACGACGTCGAAGCAGCGATCGAGCAACTCGTGATTCAGATGCGGGACGGGTCGCTCCCTCCGGAATCCGAGTCCGACGAGGTGACCATCACCGATGGGGGCGAGGAAGATCTGATCATCGCCAACATCCGACGGAACTGGCGATACCTGGACGAGGCCGGGGAGTTACCCGGACGGAACGACCTGATCGGGATCCTCCGAACCATCCTGAATTCGATCGAGATCTGGCGTTCTCAGACCTTGCATCCCCAGGGCTACCTCCATTTCATCGAAGGCTTCGTGAAAAAGGTGGGTGTCACCGTTCAACGGGTGATACCAGCCCCCAGGCCGCTCCCCAGTCTGGAGGAGTAGCCACTTGTTGAGAACCGAAACCACCGACGACATGTCGACAACTAGGGAACGTCGATAACTAGGGAACAACGGCTCCTGGCACTTTTTCCCCACACCAGTCCTGGGATGGCGGCGCCGGCCACAATCCCAGGACTGGTCGGACAGGACATGCCGCAATCAGGTCGAGCTCAACGTTTCAGTGGCGTGGCCGTTGGCGGCTGTGTCGGGATGTCGAGAGTCGCGGGGATGGGGTTTGAGTGGTCGTCGTTGAGTCTGACGACCTCACCCCCTGCTCGACTCAGGAGTGCCTTCAGCAATTGAGGATCGAGCCGCGTCGAGATGAAACGGACCGAGCCATCGGCGAACCCGGAATTGCCTCCCTCCTTAGTGAATCCGCCGAACTCGGGCATCGGCTTGGCCGGGTCGTATGCGAGATCCTCGGGCTTGGTCCAGGGAATCTCGCGTTTCGCCTCGACGACCATGATCGTGTTTGAGAGTCCGTCAAACACTTCCGCAAACTTCACCCCGGGGTTGCCCGGTGGGAACAGCGTCGGCTCACCGGTCACCACGAAGTAGGCATTGTTGCCGGACTCGTCAGACGGGTATCGATAGATCGCGGGCATTTTCTCAATCAGCTTCCGATTCGAGACGCTATCCCACGGCTCGTTGAAGTTGTACTTCTTGAAAAGATCGTTCTGATCGATGAAGGGCAGAATGGCAACCCGCCAGCTATAGGGGGGCTTGCCATCGTCGGGCCGGATGACGGCCGGGGGCAGGTGACCATGGGTATCGGCATAGTTGTGCATCGCCAGGAGGAGTTGCTTCAAATTGTTTTGGCTCTGAGCCCGTCGCGCGGCGGACCGTGAAGCAGTTCCCGCCGTCAGGAAGAGCGGTACCACTCCGGCCAGATCGCCATCACTCCTGGCATGGAGACTCACGACCCGGTTGTCCCCCACAACCTCGGTCCGCGCGTTGGCCAGAAGCTGCTCCGCCAAGCCGAACAGCCTGAGCGATGATTCCCGCGTCGGGTCAGGCTGGGCGAGGACTTCCCGCCGGAGGCCCGGTAGCGCGTTCTTAGCCAAGGTGATCACCGCCTGGAGCATCTCACTGACTCGCTTGGTCCCGTCGTCCGAGGAGCAGGTCGCGACCAGGTCGAGGCCAAGCCCATTGTCCGAGTCGAGTCCAACAGCGTAGGCCGTGGCCGAGTCGAGGAGTGGGGGAAACAGGCCAATGATGCCGTCGAAAAGCGGCGACGGCACCCCTGGCCCCATTTGAGCGAGCACCCAGATGGGGTCGAAGGCAAACGCGATCTGCCCCTTCTTCACACGCGACCAGGCACCGTCCCAGGCATGTCGGCTCGGGCCACCCTTGCGAGAGGTGATTACCTGTTTGAGGGCATCCTCCGAACCAATGACGATCGTGCGATCGTCGGGTGTGAAAACCCCCGAGTCATTGGGAGCCCCCATCGAACGTGTATAAGAGCTGCCGTCGAACTGGACCACCTCGGGGCGTTTCACAAACGACTTGGCGACGGCCTTCCAGTCCTGTGGCTTGGTCGAGTGCAAGATCACGGTCGGAGGATTCGGCGTACCAGGGGTCCCGCCACCCTCCCGAGCGCGGAGGATGAGCACGGTCATACTCTCGACTTCGTCCGCTTTGAGGTTGGGCGAACCCGCCCACAGACGCTCGTGTGGGTCATTGAGCAGGGCGGCGACCGGCTGGAACTCGGGCCGACGGAGGATCTCGGCCGGCTTGCCGACAACGGCCATCATCGTGTTGACGGGAGCATGCGAGAGGTCGAAAACATCCGTGCCGGCATCGTCCGGTTCGACCTGATCGACGGCCACTTCGAGTCGAGTCGCCTTCTGCTGGGCGAGAGCGGTCGTGGCAGGGCCGCGGATGCCGGCGACGAGCAGGCCGACGACCGCGAGGGCGGCGACGGTGAGGACGCGCCCGATCAGCGGGAGCGCGTGGGTCCGGAGCGGGTTCGGGTCAGCTTCACGAAGCATGTCGATCCTCCTGAGCAAAGTCCCACGGGTCGGAAGGAAAGGACGAGCAGGCCAGGCGGCCAGTGACGACTCGAGCGTGCCCGAACGTCGGAGCGCCAATCGGGCGAGGGCCTCGAGGTAGGGGCGATTGCCCCCCGAGAGACGCGCGCCCCAGGCGTCGGCCGCCAGTTCCTGCTCGAGCCGGAGCCGGGCCGCCAGCCAGTGCGCCAACGGGTGATAGACGTGGACGGCCAGGCACACCTGAGCCCAGAGACCGAGCATGTAATCACCTCGGTGGATGTGTCCCAATTCATGCGCCAGCACCGCCCGCCGCTCGTGCTCGTCCCAGTCGCGCCAATCCGAGGGCAGCAGCAGCACCGGTCGTCGCCAACCGATGGTGGCCGGCGTGGTCAGGTCATCGGTCGCGCGGAGCTCGACCGGGCGCGAGCACCCGGACTCGAGTCGCAACCGCTCCACCTCGTCGCACAACCGGGCGTCGGCGATCGGTCGGCTCCCGCGCCGGAGGGAGGCCACCGCCCGCAACGCCAGAGCAAGCCGAGCGATCCCTAAGCCCGACGCCGCGAGCAGTGCCGCCGCAAACCAGGCCGGCCACTGCCATCGGCTCGCGGCCTCGGGGACGGGGCGGATCCCGAGGCTCTGGAGGTCCCGGACAAATTCCCGGGCGAAGTCATTGAGCCGCGTGTCGCTCACCTGGGGAGATTTCGGCGCCTCGGGCACCACCGTCGGTGTCGTCAGTGGGCGGCTCACGGCCACGTCCGAGCGCGGAGCGGAGGGAGCCGTGGTCCCCACGTCGATCGACCAGAACCGCGGCCAGGGAGAGAGCGACGAGACGGAGACAGCGACCAGGCCCAGCAGCGTCGTCATCGTGACCAGCACACCCGCCGCGGGTCCCCGCCGGCGGAGGAGCAGGACGAGCGCGACGCCGACGGCCGCGAGCGCGGTGACGCGTGCTGTGGCTTCGACCAAAAGGCCACCGAGGTCGTTCATGGCTTCCGTCCCTTCTTCGGCTGGTCCTCGGGAGCTTTCCCTTCATCGAGAATCGCGCGAAGCCGCTCGCGTTCGCGCTCGCCCAGCCGCTCCTGCTCGAGCAGCCTGACGAGCAAGATCTCACGCGAGCCCCGAAAGACCCGATCGAGAACTTCCCCCAAGAGACTTCGCGAAACATCTTCATAAGACCGGTCAGCCACATAGAGGAACGGCCGGTCAGCGTTGGTCTGGCGGAGGAACCCCTTATCGGCCAAGATCCGGACTACCGTGGCGACCGTGGTATAAGCCAGCTCGAGCCCGGTGGCCGCCAGGGCATCGCGGATCTCGGCCACCGTTGCCGGAGTCCCCCCCCTGCTCCAAAACGTGTGCATAAGCTGGAGCTCACGCTCGGTGAGCTCCTTCGCGGGCGGACGGGCCATCGTGTCGGTTCCTCCATTCCGCTCCCGACAAAAGGGCGCAGCGGCACGGCCGCCCCCAGTGCGGGATCGCGTCAGGTTCGTGACGATCGAGCTGTACCCAAGGACTCAAGGCGACAGCGATCGTCCCCACCGCTTGAGTTTTGGTTTTCTAGATCTGGTTTTATCGTAGCCAAGCACTGACGGATGTCAAGGGGGAACTTGGAAGCGATTGCGGTCGACTGCGGCGACGCTCGCCCGCGCGATCAAGCGCCTGGCTTTGTCTGCCCCGAGGTGTTCCGTGCCTTCCAAGAATGTGTGGTTCGGAGGCGTAAGTGTTACACGATCGGGCGACGTGAACCGGCTCCACTCGTCCCGCGAGGGAATCTCCCTCATGGAGCTTTCCCACTTCGATCGCTAGTTTAAAAGCAGATCTCGTGGTCCCGAAACTCGCGCGACGGCGGACGACTCGCAGCCCGCGAGAACGCATCGGAATCCTCTGGGTTCAGAACGTGGAGGTGTTTGGTGGGCAAGCGCGACCGACTGAGCCACGACCAGAAGCGCAAAGCCAAGCTCAAGCAACGTGCCGAGCGGACCGGCAAGCACGAGAAGCTCGCCTACTCGGGACGGAAATACAAAACCGAAGAATTCGCACCGATTCTATTTCGGACCGAGGTCGGCATCTACGAGTCGTATGTCATCTGCGGTCGTGAGTTGACCGACGACCTGATCGAGGCGGCGATCGAACGGATGGTGATTCAGATGCGCAAAGGGCCGCTCCCGCACTTCTTCAAATCCAACGTGATCACCGTCGTCGAAGGGAACGAAGAGGAGTTAGTCATTGAGAGCATCCGCCGAAACTGGGAAATCCTGGAGGAGAAAGGGGAAATGCCCGGTCGTGACGACCTGATCGGGGTTCTGAGGACGATTCTCCATTCCCTCGATCTCTGGCGTTCTCAGACTCTCCATCCTCAGGGCTACCTCCATTTCCTCGAAGGCTTCATGAAAAAGCTCGGCGTCTCGATCGAGGAGGTCCGGCCAATCTCCGACACGGAGTAAGACACGAACACGTTCGAGGCGGAGAAGATCCGTCAAGTGGTTTGGGGACGGGACGCCCGCGGTCCGAGGGAACAGCGGGTATCGGCATTGAACAACGAGGGACTTCACTCCCGAGGCTGGCCACCGCGGCTGCCAACGAATCGAACCTTTGAGGATCCTCCCGCGCATGTTCACGATTGGGCTCACCGACCACCTCGAAGGGCCACTGGACGGCCCCTCGGAGGCGATCTTTACCGAAGTGACCGACCTGGTCCGCCGGGCC
Organism: Singulisphaera sp. GP187; assembly: GCF_900129635.1. Lineage (GTDB taxonomy): Bacteria > Planctomycetota > Planctomycetia > Isosphaerales > Isosphaeraceae > Singulisphaera. The sequence goes on from NZ_FSRB01000001.1 coordinate 3,298,238, forward strand.
GATCGGCTCGGGGTGCGCTACGCCTGGTTCTCCGAGCACCACGCCCACGCGCACCAGGGGCACCTGCCCACGCCTTTGCTCATGGCATTGCACCTGGCCGGCCAGACACAAGAAATCCGCCTCGGGACCGCGATCATCTGCCTCAACCTCCATCACCCGCTCGACGTCGCCGAGCAGGTGGCCGTAGCGGACATCCTCACGGGAGGGCGGATGGCGGTCGGGTTTGGCAGTGGGAGCACGCCCGAGGAGTCGGCCTTGTTCGGCTCCGCGGTAGCCGACGACCGGGAGCGGCAAGCCCGGTTCGCGGAGGCGTTGCGCGTGATCCAGTCGGCCTGGAGCGGAGATTGGTCTGGAACCACTCCACACGCCTTCTCCGTGCCTCCGCACCGCACGCTGCCGGTCCCCTCGGCGAGCTTGGCGGGCCGCTGCTGGGTCGCGGTCAACAGCCTCGGCTCAGCACGGATTGCCGGAGATCTTGGCTTCAACATGCTTTTCTCTCACCTGCGCACACCCGAGCAGTATCGAGACTACTGCTCTGCCTATCGCGCGGCGGGTGGCGCGGGGCTCGTGGCAGCCAACCGCCCGGTCTTCGTCGGCCCGGACGATGCCACCGCCTTCGCTCGCGTGGAGCCGGCGTTGCGGACGCTCTGGCGACGGTTCCGCCAGGAGGGGAAGATTCCCGCCGAGACCCGCGAACCCGCCAATCCGGAAGCGTTGTGCGCTCACCCGATTAACTTCATCGTCGGCGGCCCTGAGACCGTGGCGCGGCAACTCCTCAGGTTGCACGAGCAGTCGCCCTTCGACGTGGCCAACGTCGAGGTCCGGTGGGCCGGGCTGTCCCATGAACGGGTCTGCGACAGCGTGCAACGGCTCATGGAAGACGTGATGCCGCGGATCAAAAACGCCAGGCCCTGCCCCGCACACAACACTCGGACACGGCTTTGAAGGGCGTCACGTGGACCTGGGGAAACGACGACGAATTCTTGCGGCGAAGTCCTACTGATACACGTCGCGACATTCGTTATGATCTCGGGAGTGAGATTTCTCAGGAAGGGCCAGCGCTTTGGGGATTTCTGACGAACGAGGGGTGGCCCGTTCCCTCTTCAAGAGCCGGGTAATTGGACATGAACACCGGTTGGACGTTCACCGACGACGAGAGCACCGAAGTCATCACCCTCGACCGCATCCTTCGTGGCGAGTCGGAATTATTGCTGGTCACGCATGACGACGACGATGGATCCTGGCAGTTCCTGGACGGCGAGCATGTCCTTGAGGAGAATGCGCTCGTCGTGGATCTGGGCGAGATGACCCAGTTCGATCCCAGCCTCCTCGAACTCGCCGACCTCCCCCGAGGCAGCTACGCCTGGCGTGCCAGTCGCGAACAGCCCTGGTCCCGCGCCGTGGGCGAACCGCCCCACACGCTCCCTTGACGGTTGATTTTCGACCCGGAAGCGCCAGGAACCGTACCGTGAGCTGACGCGGAGACCAAGACGGCCGCCGCCGCATTGGTCCAGCGCGATCATGGGGTGTCCGCATTTCGTAGCCCCGAAGGGACGACCGTACCTCCATAGCCAGGGGCGATAATCGCTGAACTCAACAAGTGCACAATGAAATTTCAGTCTATTACGATTGGCCTTTGAGTGGAAGATGAGGAACGACTTCCTACCGCGCATCCGACGCCGACCGTACCGACGGGGAGAAAGGGGCGACCGGCATCGCCGGGATACCCACAAAATCCGACGATCACGAGACGGGACCAGGATGGGGCCGATTCTCGATTGAGCTTCGAAATGAGGCCTCGCCGGAAATTCGGACAGCCTGAGGCGCCCGGCACCGTCCCTGTTTCTCCGTGAGAGCTAAAGTGCTATACTCTCTTCCAGACAGCACTTATGCAGAGGAATACCCATGGCCACCGCGACCCGCGATGCCAGCGAGAACGAAGTGACGATCCTGGCCCGTATCCTCGGTAACGAGAATGGCCAACTTCCCAAGGATCTGGCACGCTATATTCTCGATCTCCATGTCAGCGAGCGGGATAAAACCCGGATGCACGACTTGGCGGTGCGGAATCAAGACGAGTCCCTGTCACCCGCCGAGAAGGAGGAAATGCACGCATACGGCAAGGCCACCACACTGCTTTCCATCCTGAAATCCAAAGCCCGGCGCACCCTCGGCGTAAAGCTTCAGAATCACCCGAAAACCTGATCGCATGGACGCCGCATTAACGCGACTGATTTGGCAGCGGGCGATGGATTGCTGTGAATATTGTCAGATGCCCCAAGTGGCGGACGACGCCAGCTTTGAGATCGACCATGTCATCGCCCGCAAGCACGGCGGGCCGACGGCCACCAACAATTCATGTTTAAGTTGCTATTACTGCAACTCATTTAAGGGGTCGGATATCGGCAGCCTGGACCCGAAAACACGCAAGTTGACGCCGCTGTTTAACACCCGCCGCCACAAATGGGCAAGGCATTTCCTCTGGCAAGGGGCTTATCTCCTGGGCCGCACGCCGGTAGGCCGCGTTACTGTCGCCCTGCTTCGCATCAACGACGAATACCGAGTCGAACTCAGGGATGGGCTGATCGAGGAAGGCGCATTTCCGCCGCGGTAAGATATCAGACCGAGTCTAAAGAGAGGCGGTCAACGGCGAACAGGGACTGGCACCGAAGCCGTTGGTCTCGGCTTTCTTTGATTTTCTGATCGGTGACCGCGGTGCTGCAATCGCCGTTGGGTGCCACGGGTTGGACTCAACCCGTGAAGGATCGCCTGGGTTTTTGGCTCACGGCTTGTGTACAACTTGTTGCACCCAGCGATCATGGCGTGTCCGCGGTCTTGTCTTGTCCAGCCCATCTCCGAAAGGGCTCGGGGAACGTCCTCCGACCGGGCGTTCGTCAATGGACTACGAAAGGCGCTTCGCCCACGCCTGGGCCGCCAGTTCGCTCGCTTCGGCCACCACCTCAGCCAAGTCGGACTGGTACAGCCATGAGCAACTGAAACTATTCAATTCGACCAGCCAGAGCCGACCGTCCGACTCGCAGATATCCAGCATAAAGATCGGGTCGGGTCGCCAGCGCACTTCCGCGAGCATGGCCTCGGCGAATTCGCGGACCTCACCGGGGGAACCCGGAGCAATGCCGCGTGCCCCCTCCACGGCATATTGACTGGCCCCGATCACGCGATCCCCCGACACGATCAATCGCCACTCCCGGGCGATCGGCCTGGGTGCCGCGATGACGACGAGGGTCGTTGGGTCGTACCGGGAGGGGGCCAGTGCGCTGGCGAAAGAATCCTTCGTGGCACACCGGCCTACGAATAGCTTGTGACACCCCGTCGGGCGGACGAACAAGGCGCCATCCCTCCCAAAGGCCGAGAACAACCAGGCGCTCTGACGAGTCGCCTCGATGCCGGGCATGATGGCATAGTTCTGACTGAGGAGAAATTTGCCGAAATAAGCATAATACGTGGCGCAATCCAGGTTCTCCGGACTGCACCAGGCCCCGGGGAGCCAACGACGATGCAACTGGATCTGCCGCGCGAAGGGTAGGTCCCATATCCGATGACGCAGTCCTCTGGGCCGAGCGGCCGTCCCTCGACGACGACCTCGGAGCCCTTTTTCAGCGCCCGATGCGGCACGAAATCGGCCGTCATCCCCTGCCGGCGGATCTCGGCCTGCAAGGGCTCGACCTCGGCCCCGTAGACGCCGGCCTCGATCAACCAAACCGGACGCATCTCATACCCCTCTTCGAATCTGAGAAACGACACCCCGGAGCAAGGGGATCCGCAACCCTCTTGATCCCCCGGCGTCGTGAGCTTGGTCGGATATTCAAGGATACATCAGCGAGACGACGACGCCAGCTTGCGAAGCCTCCTCAACTCCTCAAGGGAGTCAACGCTCGCAAGGTTCATGATGAGCCGGGCAGAGGCCCAATCAGAGATTCTCGCTTGTCGGGTCGCCCACTCAACAGATCGGCCTTGGGGTTCCGATAGCTGCGGATGGCGGATCTGTGATAAAAATGCGGGCGACGTGCCGATTTCCGAGGCCGAAGACATCCGCCGCAACTTCAACGAGCCGTGGAGGCAGGGTCGGAGGTTCCACTCGCTCCGGCGATCGCGGGGTGGTGGTCCCCCTTACCCGACGGGGAGTGTCGATCACGGGTCTCAAAAAACGCGATAGTGGGGGCCGATTCCGTCTTGGTGGGCGGGACCAGACGCACGGAACGGTGAGTGAGAGGGACGGACCATCCATGGCAACGATCGAGAGCCTGTTTGAACGGGCGAAGCTGGCCCACCAGGAGGGCCGGGTGGCTCAGGCAGAGCTGGCCTACCGGCAGGTTCTTCAGGCCGAGCCTTCGCATGTCCCGGCCTGGTATCTGCTGGGTGTGGCCTGCCACGGACTCGGCAACCTGACCGAGGCGCGGGGGGCGTTCCAGCAGACGCTCCGGCTCCAGCCCGATCATGTCGACGCCCAGAATCAGCTCGGGATCGTCTGGGCCCAGGCCGGATCGCTCGAGGACGCGGTTCGCTGCTTTCGACTCGCGGTTCAGCTCCAACCCAACTCGCTCGACGCGTATAAAAACCTGGCCGTCACGTTCGAACGCCTGGGACGACTCGACGAGGCGATCGCCTGCGATCACCGGGTGGTCGAGCTCAAGCCCGACCTCGCGGACGCCCATCGCCACCTGGGTGTACTCCTGCGGAAGCAAGGGCGGTGGGACGAAGCGATCCGTTCGCTCCAGCGGGTCCTCCAGATCAAGCCCGAGATTCCCGAGACCCTCAATGACCTCGGCCTCCTCCTCGAAATGACCGGCCAGTTCGACGAGGCCGTCGCGCAGTACCAGGCCGCCATTCGGCTCCGCCCCGAATTCCCAGGCGCCTACAGCAACATGAGCGTGGTGCTCAAGCAAATGGGGAGACTCGACGAGGCGGTCACGAGCGGCCGGGAAGCCGTTCGGCTCGATCCGAGCTTCGCCGGGGCGCACAACAACCTCGGGGTCATCCTCGAGAAGAAGGGGACGTGGGATGAGGCCATCACCTGCTTCCACGCAGCCCTCCGGCTCGATCCCCGGTTCGTCGAGGCCTACTACAACCTGGGAAGCGTGCTCTCGCGTTTGGGGCGATTCGAGGAATCCGAATCCCAGTGTCGGCAAGCGATCACCCTCGCCCCCGACTCGCCGGAGGCCCACCACAACCTCGCGTTTGCGCTCAGCGAGCGGGGACGGCTCACCGAGGCTGAGGCGAACTACCGCCGCGCGATCGAGCTCAAACCGGAGTTCGTCGATCCTTACGTCAACCTGACGAGCGTCCTCGGCAAGTTCGGCAAGCTCGATGAGGCTGAGGCGTGCAGTCGCGAGGCGGTCCGGCTCGACCCGAACCGGACCGAGGCCCTCGTCAACCTCGGCTTCGTCCTCATCGAGAAAGGGCATATCGCCGAGGCATTGGCGGCTTACCGCGAGGCCGAGCGGGTTGATCCCAACTCCCGGCCGGTGCAAAGCAGCTATCTCTACGGCCTGAACTACGACCCCGAGGCCGATCCCGAAACCCTACTCGCGGAACACCGCCGCTGGGGCTTGCGCCAGCAGGAGGACGCCCCGACGATCGAACTGAGCTCGGCTCACGACCGAGCGCGAGATCGTCCGCTCCGGGTCGGCTACGTCTCGGCCGACTTCCGGGTCCACCCGGTGGCCTATTTCCTCAGACACGTCCTCAGGCACCACGATCGCCGCCAGGTCGAACCGATCGGTTACTCCGAAGTCACCGCCCCCGACGCCATGACCGCGGAGCTCGAGTCGCTCTCGGACGCCTGGAGACCGATCTACGGCATGAATGACGAACAAGTGGCCGAATTGATCCAGCGCGATCGGCTCGACATCCTGGTGGATCTCTCCGGCCACACCGCACGCCACCGGATGGGCCTGTTTGCCCATAAGCCGGCGCCGATTCAGGTCACCTATCTCGGCTACCCGAACACCACCGGCCTCGCCACAATCGACTACTTGCTCACGGATGCCATCGCCGACCCGCCCGACGATCCAACCTGGTCGAGCGAGATCCCGTATCACCTGCCCGACGTCTTCTGTTGCTACTCTCCGCCGGAGGAAGCCCCCGAAGTCAATCCGCTCCCGGCACTCCAGGCTCAAGGCGTCACGTTCGGGTCGCTTCATAAACTCCCGAAGCTGAATTCGCGAGTCCTCGAACTCTGGGCCGAACTGCTCAGGTCGATTCCGACCGCACGACTCCTGCTCTATCGCAATAACCTACGAGGGCAACGCAAGGAAGAAATCGAAGCCTTCTTCCGGGCGCAAGGGATCACCGCGGACCGGCTCGAACTCCGGAACATCGTCGAGGGGGGAGGCAACCACTACCAGATCTATCAGGATATCGACATCTCGCTCGATGTCTTTCCCTGGAGCGGACACACGACCGCCTGTGAGTCGGTCTGGATGGGCGTGCCGATCGTCACCCTTCGAGGCAATCGCCACGCGGGGCGCATGACGGCCAGCGTCTTGACCTGCCTCGGCCTGAACGACTGGATCGCGGAAACCCCTCAGCAGTATCTCGACATCGCCCAGCGATTCGCAAGCGATCGCACCCATCTGGCCGAGCTTCGGCGCACGATGCGCACCAGGATGAACTGTTCGCCCATGGGCGACGGCCAGACCTGGACGAAAAACCTCGAAAATGCCTACCGTACGATGTGGCACCAATGGATCGACAAAAACAAATAGATTTCAACATGCATTTTCACAAACACACACACAGACCCTGGACGCCACGAATCGTACCCAATCCGTAAGCCCAAATCCCAGGCCTCTGCTCACGGGTTGAGGACAACCTGTTCTGTTGCCAGGGCCACCCCTCTTTCCTCGCCTTGTGCACAACGCGAGCGAAAATCGCTGTCGAAGCGAGGACAAAGATGGAGGGCCATGCCCACCCAACACGACGGGCCGGCCGGGCTTCTGAAAGCGCTCGGCCGGCCCGACATGAAACTCAATCGGCGGACCACTCATGCGTTCCGGCCTGGTCGTTCCGTCATCCCATCAAATGTGGACGGATGCTCCCAGCCCCTGGGCCGCCGCTTCCATCACGGCTTCGGAGTAGGTCGGGTGGGGGTGCATGGCCTGGATGATCTCTTCCTCGGTCGCCTCGAGCTTCTTGGCCATGACGAGCTCGGCGATCAACTCGGTCGCTTGCGAACCGAGCAGGTGAGCGCCCAGCAGTTCGCCGTACTTGGCGTCGAAGATGAGCTTGACGAAGCCTTCGGTCTCGTCGGACGCGACGGCACGACCGCTGGCGAAGAACGGGAACCGGCCGACCCGGACTTCGTGCCCCGCTTCGCGCGCGGCCTTCTCGGTCAGGCCGACGCTCGCGACGCCGGGATCGGTGTAGGTGCAGCCCGGGACATTCGTGTAGTCGACCGTGTGATCGGCATGGCCGCAGAGCCGCTCGATGCAGCAGATCGCCTCATGGTGCGCAACGTGGGCCAACCAGGGGGGGCCGATGATGTCGCCCACCGCGTAGATGCCTTTGACGTTGGTCTGGTAGCCGTTCTTGGGGTCGACCTTGATGTGGTTCTTGAAGAGCTCGACCTTCAGGCTGTCGGCAAACAGATTCTCGACATTGCCGAGCACGCCGATCGAGACGAGCATCGTCTCGGCCTCGATGACTTGCTTGCCCTTGGGTGTCTCGACCTCGACCTTGACGCCGTTGGCGGTCTTCTCGACCTTGCCGGTCTTCGAGCTGGTGTGGATCGTCAAGCCACGCTTGGTCAGGCTTTCGCGGAGGCCCTGAGAGACCTCTTCGTCCTCGCCCGGCAAGATTCGATCCAACAGTTCGACAACCGTCACCTGGGTGCCGATCGCGTTGTAGAAGTAACCGAACTCGAGGCCGATCGGGCCGGCGCCGATGATGAGCATCGACTTGGGCTGCTTGGGCAGGCTCATCGCCTCTTTGTACGAGAGGATCGTCTTGCCGTCGAACTCGGCCCCGGGCAGGGGACGAGGCCGCACGCCGGTCGAGACCACGATCGACTCGGCCGTGATCTTCTCGTCGCCGACCTGCACCGTGTTGGGCGCGATCACCTTGGCGGTGCCCAGCTTGGACGCCACCTTATATTTACGGAACAGGCCTTCAATACCTTTGTTCAGCTTGCTGGCAACGCCGCGACTGCGCGCGATCATCTGCGAGAAGTCCCAGGTGGCCTCCCCACTGTAACCGAACGTCTTGCCGTGGTTCTTGATGAGGTCGACGAGGTGAGCGTTGGTCAGCAACGCCTTGGTCGGGATACAGCCCCAGTTGAGGCAGATCCCCCCCAGCTTGTCGCGTTCCACGCAAAGGACCCGCTTCTTGAGCTGCGCGGCACGAATCGCTGCCGCATAGCCCGCCGGACCGCCACCGATCACCACAATGTCGTAGTCGTATGCCATGAAAACCTTCGAGGGAAAACGAGCGGCTCCCGATCATGCGTGTGAGCCACGCCATTCTCCCCGAAGGGAAACGACGTGGCTCGCGCGCCCGACTGAGATCGATCTGGGCCTTAGAGGAGCATCGACGCTGGTTCTTCGAGGAAACCCTTCAGAGTCCGGAGGAACTCGGCGGCCAAGGCACCATCGACGGCGCGGTGGTCGGCAGTGAGGGTCACGGTCATCACCGTGCCAATCACCAGCGAATCCCCCTGAACGACGGGCCTCTTCTCGGCGGCCCCGACGGCGAGAATGGCGACTTCGGGAAGATTCAAGATGGCGTCGAACTGACGGACGCCATACATCCCGAGGTTGCTGATCGTGAACGTCCCGCCACTCATCTGCTCGGGTGAGAGCTTGTTGCTCCGAGCTGCCTGCACGAGTGCGTCGCTACCGAGCCGGACTTCGCGGAGACCGAGCGTGTCGGCATTGCGAAGCACGGGAACGATCAGGCCCCCATCGAGCGCGACGGCGATCCCAACGTTGACCTCGCCGTGGCGGACGATCGCGTCGGGCTCGTACGAGGCGTTGACGCCGGGGTGACGGCGGAGGGCCAGGGCGACCCCCTTGGTGACGAAGTCGCCCAGAGAGAGCTTGATCTTCTCGGGAGCGAGCTGCTTGTTCAATTGCTCGCGGACCGCCACGAGGGCGTCGGCCCGGATATCCACGGTCACGTGAATTTCGGGAGCGACCTTTTTGGCCTCGACCATGCGCTGGGCGATCGTCTTGCGCATCCTCGTGTGAGGAATCCGCTCGGCGGCGTGCGTCTGGGTCGGTGCGGCCAACCGCGCCGTGGGCGAGGCGGCTGAACCACGTGACTTGAGGAAGAGCTCCACGTCATTCCGAACCACCCGGCCGCCGGGTCCGCTCCCGGGAACGCTCCCGAGGTCGACCTGCGAGGCCGCCGCGATCTTCCGCGCCAGCGGACTCGACTTGATCCGGCCGCCTTGGCTTGCGCTGCCCTGAGCCGCCACGGTCACGGCCTCGGTCGCTTCGTGCGCGTCCTGGCCATTGCTGCCCGCGCCATTCGTCGCGGGTTGGGGCTTGGAGGCAGCACCGGCGGCCTTCTTGCCCACCAGGCCCGCCGCGACCTGCTTGGCGTCTTCTCCCTTGCGGGCGAGGACCAGGACCCGATCGCCGAGCTGAATCTCGTCGCCGACGGCGTAGTCGAGGTGTGCGACGATCCCGTCGTCGAACGCCTTCATCGGCATGGTGGCCTTGTCGGTCTCGATGTCGGCCAGAAGATCACCTTCTTTGACCTGGTCGCCGACCTTGACCAGCCACTGGCTGAGGACCCCGCTCTCCATCGTGGGGCTGAGCTTGGGCATCGTCACTTCGATGGGCACAGGATGATCTCCCCGGCTGTCGCCGTCGTCGCATTCCTAGAGTCAATGGGCGAGATCGATCGCTTCGCCCCAGATTTGGATCGATACGGCTCGGGCCTGCTTGGTGAAACAGGCCCGCCGCAATAGTCGTATTATGGGGTGCGGTTCAAGGAGGGGCCGAGTTCTCGGCCGCGATGGGCGGCCGAGAACCGGTCGAGTCACTTCTTGTAGAGCACGTCGTTCACCGAATCCACGATCCGCGCAACCGTTGGCAGCATCGACGCTTCGAGCGCTCGGTTGTAGGGGATGGGTGCGTCTTTCGTGAAGACGCGGCGGATCGGGGCGTCCAATTCGTCGAAGGCGACCTGCATGATCCGGTCGGAAATTCCCGCACCCAGGCCGCAGTAGGGCCAATCTTCCTCGACGATCACGGCGCGGTGGGTCTTGAGGACCGAGCCGAGCAGCGTGTCCATGTCGAGCGGGCGGATCGTCCGAAGGTCGATCACTTCGGCGTCGATCCCGTCCTCGGCCAGCTTCTCGGCGGCCGCGAGGGTCGTCTTGAGCGACCGGGAATAGGTGATCAAGGTCACGTCCGAGCCCGGACGCTTGATATCGGCCTTCCCGATCGGGACCAAGTGCTCGCCGTCGGGCACCTCTCCCTTGTCGCCGTAGAGGTTTTCATGCTCGATGAAGACGACCGGGTCGTCCGACCGGATCGCACTCTTGAGCAGCCCCTTGGCGTCGGCGGGAGTGGCCGGCAAGATCACGGTGAGCCCGGGGACCTGGGCGTACCAGGCCTCGAGCCGGTGCGAGTGGGTGGCCGCCAGGCAGCCGGCCATGCCCGAGCTCCCGCGGAACACGATCGGCACGGCGAACTGGCCACCGCTCATGTAGCGCATGTTGGCGGCGTTGTTGACGATCTGGTCGATCGCCACCAGGCTGAAGCTGAACGTCATGAACTCGATGATCGGCCGGAGACCGACCATCGCGGCCCCGATCCCGATCCCGGAGAACCCCCCCTCCGAGATCGGCGCGTCCACAATCCGGCGGGCCCCGAACTTCTTGAGCATGCCCTGGCTGACCTTGTACGCACCGTCGTACTGGGCGACCTCTTCTCCCATCAGGAAGACGCGGTCGTCCCGCTCCATTTCCTCGGTCATCGCCTGGTTCAGGGCTTCGCGATAGGCAAGAACGGACATGGTCACTCCTGAGGGATGAACGGGGCCACGGTCACGTCCTGATACAGCGCGTCGGCCGTCGGCTCTTCACTCTGCTCGGCGAACTCGATGCTCGCCTCGATCTCGTGCTTGATTTCCTCGGCGAACCGCTCGATCGTCTCGTCGTCGATCCAGCCGCGATCCTTGAGCACGGCCTGGTAGACGAGAATCGGATCGTTGCGGTGGGCCTCGTCGAGTTCTTCTTTGAGCCGATACTTGGCCGGGTCGCTAATCGAGTGGCCTTTATAACGGTAGGTCTGCGCGTCGATGAACGTCGGCCCCTCGCCCGCCCGGGCGCGGTTGACGGCATTGAGGGTGGTCTTGGCCATCAACTCGATGTCGTTGCCGTTGATCGAGATCCCGGGGATCCCGTAAGCGGTTCCGCCCCGGATCGTCAGGTCGGTTACCGCCGACGAGCGCTCCAGCGACGTCCCCATCGCGTAGCCGTTGTTCTCGACGATATAGATGACGGGGAGCTTCCACATGGCGGCCATGTTGAGCGCTTCGTGGAAGGCCCCTTGATTGATGGCACCGTCGCCAAAGTAGCAAAGGGCCACCTGATCGGTGCCCCGATACTGGGCCGCGAAGGCAAACCCGGCGGCCAGCGGGACGTGGCTGCCGACGATCGCGTGGCCGCCCATGAAGCCCTTCTCGGCGTCGAAGAAGTGCATCGAGCCGCCCTTGCCGCGTGAGCAGCCCGTGGCCTTGCCGAGCAATTCGGCCATCGCCGCGTTGGCCGTCATCCCGCGCGCCAGGGCATGGCCGTGATCGCGGTACGCGGTGATGATGTAATCATCCTCGCGGAGCACCCCGATCGAACCGACGGCCACCGGCTCCTGGCCGCTGTATTGGTGGAAGAAGCCACCGATCTTCTGCCTCTGGTACATCATCTCCGCCCGTTCCTCGAACCGGCGGATCGTCATCATCTGCCGCAGCCAACCAAGCGCCTGGTTTCGGCTGACCACGGGCTTGGTTTCGGTCTGCAACTGGGACATGTCGTACGACTCCTGATTGGATCGGAGGCCGGGCGGTTGCCGTGGAACATCGCGAATCGGCGTGGCAACGCGAGGCGGTATCGACTCGACGCCGGGATCGAGGGGGTTTGGGGACCACCCCGTGGTTGGGGGCGCGGCTCGCCAACCACGAAGCGCCGCCTCCTTGACCAACCTGGCGAGCACTGCGAACATCCGTGCCCTCTCAACTGTCCGCGGAGAGGTGGATCGCTAGAAAGACTTCGACCGAATCATCTTACCTAAAAGGCGGTATTTTGTTCCAGGCAGGGCCGGAAAACTTTCGGGGGGGTCGGAAGGGATTGCGCCTTAAAGGAGGATCGACCTTCAGGTTAAGTGAGGTCGAGTCCCTCTCTCGAGCGTGCGATTCCCGCTCCGACGAGACCCGACTTTTTCGGCCGGGCCAAGTCGGCGAAGGCTCAACCAAGCGAAATCGCTCCCTGCAATCAGGGAGCGACCCACGATCAGGTTCAGCTCGCGGCCGGAACTTCCTCGCGGCCCGACAGCAACTGTCGGAGCACGTAAGGGAGGATCCCGCCGTGTTCATAGTAGCGGATCTCTTGGGGCGTGTCGATCCGGACCGTGGCGGTGAAGTGGTGGGTTTGGCCGTCGGCCCGTTGCGCCACGACTTTCACCTCGCGACCATTGGCAAAGCCGTTGGCGATTCCCTCGGCGAGCCCCTCGATCGCGAAGATCTCTTCCCCGGTCAGGCCGAGACTCTCCACGTTGTCCCCCGCGCCGAATTGAAGCGGGAGAATGCCCATGCCGACCAGGTTCGAGCGATGGATCCGCTCGTAGCTCTCGGCGATCACGACCCGGACCCCGAGCAGCTTCGGCCCCTTGGCCGCCCAGTCGCGCGACGACCCTGAGCCGTACTCCTTGCCCGCCAGGATGACCAAGGGAACGCCCGCGGCCTCGTAACGTTCCGACGCTTCGAAGATCGAGGTCACGTCGCCATCGGGCAGGTAGCGGGTGAAGCCCCCTTCAGTCCCGGGCGCGAGCTTGTTCTTCAGGCGGACGTTGGCGAACGTCCCGCGGACCATGACCTCGTGGTTGCCGCGTCGCGAGCCGTACGAGTTGAAGTCGGCGACGTGCACGCCGTGCTCCATCAGGTACTTCCCCGCCGGGCTCTGCACCTTGATCGAGCCGGCCGGCGAGATGTGGTCGGTCGTGATGCTATCGCCGAGCACGGCCAACGCCCGTGCGCCCTTGATCTCGGTGATCGGGGCCGGCTGGTCGGGCATGCCGACGAAGTAAGGGGGATTCTTAACGTAGGTGGAGTTGTCGTCCCACTCGTAAAGGTCCCCTTGGGGAATCGGCAGCGAGTTCCACTGCGCGTCGCCCTGGAAGACCTCGCCGTACTGCTTGCGGAACATCTCGGAGCGGACCGACTTGAGGATCGTGTCCTGGACCTCGCGTTGGGTCGGCCAGATATCCTTCAGGTAGACCGGCTTGCCGTGCTGGTCATCGCCGAGCGGCTCGGTCGCCAGGTCGATGTCCATCGTGCCGGCCAGGGCGTAGGCCACGACCAAGGGGGGAGAGGCGAGATAGTTGGCGCGGACTTCCGAGTTGATCCGCCCCTCGAAGTTGCGGTTACCCGACAGGACGGCCGCCGTGACGAGGTCATCGTCATGGATCGCCTTGGAGATTTCCAGCGAGAGCGGCCCCGAGTTGCCGATGCAGGTCGTGCAGCCGTAGCCGACGAGGTTGAACCGGAGTTTATCGAGGTAGACGTCGAGCCCGGCGTCGTGAAGGTAGTCGGTCACGACCTTGGAACCGGGAGCGAGGCTCGCCTTGACCCATGGCTTGGTCGAAAGATGCCGTTCGACGGCCTTCTTGGCAAGCAGACCGGCCGCTACCATGACTGACGGATTCGACGTATTCGTGCAACTCGTGATCGCCGCGATCACGACCGAGCCGTTCGTGATGTAGCCCGAGCGGAGCGGACTGTACGCCGCCGCCGGGGCCGTCGGGTCCTCGACGCCGACCGCGGTGCCGCCCCCGCCTTCACCTTCGAGCCGGGTCTCACTCTTGTGTTCGGGGCTCAGCGAAGCGCCGGCCTTGGCCTTGGACGAGGCGGGCCGACTCTCGAGCATCTGGTTGAGCGCGGTCTGCCAACCGGCCTTCGCGGACCGCAAGGGCACGCGGTCCTGCGGGCGCTTGGGACCGGCCAGGCTGGGTTCGACGGTCGAGAGGTCGAGCTCGAGCGTATCGGAGTAGACCGCCTCGGGAGTCCCCGGCTCGTGGAAGAGCCCTTGTTCCCGACAGTAAGTCTCGACGAGCCGGATGAGCGGAGCGGGACGGCCGGAGAGCTCGAGGTAGCGGAGCGTCTCGGCGTCGACCGGGAAGATCCCGCAGGTCGCCCCGTACTCGGGGGCCATGTTGGCGATGGTCGCCCGGTCGGCCAGAGGCAGATTGGCCAGGCCAGCGCCGTAGTATTCCACGAACTTGCCGACCACCCCCTTGCGGCGGAGCATCTCGGTCACGGTCAGGACGAGGTCGGTCGCGGTCGCCCCTTCGGGGAGCGTCCCGGTGAACTTGAAGCCGATGACCTGGGGCACGAGCATCGAAACCGGCTGGCCGAGCATCGCCGCCTCGGCCTCGATCCCGCCGACGCCCCAGCCAAGGACGCCCAGGCCGTTGATCATGGTAGTGTGCGAGTCGGTACCGACCAGCGTGTCGGGATAGGTGAGCGCTGCGCCGGCCGTCTCGGTATTGTCGACGTCGTCGGAGCTGAAGACGACGCGAGCGAGGTACTCGACGTTGACCTGGTGGACGATGCCGGTGTCGGGGGGAACCACGCGGAAGTTCTTGAACCCATTCTGACCCCAGCGGAGGAACGCGTACCGCTCACGGTTCCGCTGGAATTCGAGCTCGGCGTTGGTCAGGAACGCGCGAGGGGTTCCGGCCTCGTCGACTTGCACCGAGTGGTCGATGACGAGTTCCACGGGCTGGAGCGGGTTGATCTTCCTGGGATCGCCCCCCATGCGCTTCATGGCGTCGCGCATCGCGGCGAGGTCGACGACGGCCGGGACGCCGGTGAAATCTTGGAGTAGAACGCGGCTCGGCCGGAACGCGATCTCGCGGGACGGGATCGCCTTGGGATCCCACTTCGCCAACGACTCGATGTCTTCCGCGGTGACCGTGGTGCCGTCTTCGTTGCGTAGAAGGTTTTCCAGGAGGATCTTCAAAGAGAAAGGCAGGTGTGACACATCAAGACCGGCCGCCTTGAGGGCGCCGAGCTTGTACATCCGGAACGAGTGGTCATCCACCTTGAACGTGGTGAGAGAATTGAAGCTGTTGGGCATCTTGAATTCAACCTTGGTCCGAAGTTCTCAACGGTGGCCGCGCGGGGGACATCGCGACCACCCTCTTCTCTTTTTTCTATCATCTCGTTACGGAGAGCCGGTTTCAACCTGACGCTGGCGGCCCCTCGACTCAGGCGGTCAAGGGGCCCCTCCCCGTCCAATCAGCCCACGAACTGGACGTCGAGCCCGGCCGGAATCAGCCCCGCCTCGGCCGCGCGCGCGAGCAAGGTGCGAACGGCCTCACGGCCCTTCGGTCCGTAGTCGACGGTCCAGTCATTGACGTACATCCCGACGAACCGGTCGGCCAGGGCCGGGTCGAGATCGCGTGCGTACTGAAGGGCGTACTCGAGGGCCTCCGGGCGATGCTCGAGGGCGTAAACGATGCTCTCCTTGAGGAGCCTGGCAATCGTCACGACGAGCTCGTCACCCAGGTCTTTCCGAACGACGTTGCCTCCGAGGGGAAGGGGCAGGCCGGTCTCCTCGAACCACCACTGCCCCAGGTCGACCACCTTGTGGAGTCCGCGATCGCCGTAATAGAGCTGGCCTTCGTGAATGATCAAGCCGGCGTCGACCCGGCCCTCGGCCACGGCCGGCAGGATCTGGTCGAACGGCATGACCGTGACCGCGACGTCCTTGCCGAGCAGGAGCTGGAGCGTCAGGTAGGCTGTGGTCAGCCGCCCTGGGATCGCGATCGTCTTGGTGCGGAGGTCGTCGAGGGTGGCCGGCTCGCGGGTGATCACGGTCGGGCCGTAGCGGTCCCCCATGCTCGAACCCGACGCCAGCAGGGCGTAGCGATCGGCCAGATGCGCGAACGCGTGAATGCTCACGGCAGAAACTTCGAGCTCACCGTTCAAGGCGCGTCGGTTCAGGGTCTCGATGTCTTCGAGCTGGTGGACGAAGTGCAGCCCTTCGGTATCGAGCTTGTCCTGAGTCAGTGCATAAAACATGAACGCGTCATCCGAGTCGGGGCTGTGTCCTACCCGAATCGTGCGGCCGGCGTCGAGGTTCATAGCGGTGGCTGCTTTCCCTGTGAGTGGAGTTCAACGATCGGCTCTGGGTCGGTGATTGGGATTCACCCTCGAGGCCGGCCGTGAAAACCGAAGACTCCCGCCGGTCGATCGCCTGGAGGCGGTCCGTCCAGAGTCTGGAAGAAAGAAAAAAAAAGGGAAGGCCGAGCCCCACGATAGGGCATCGGCCGTTCACCCATCAGAAGGTCGCGGGTTTCCCCGCGACCCATTGTAGCAACCCTCCCACGAATCCTTGCTCCCGATTGCGGGAGCAAGGACGAGGGGAGCGCCGAGGCTTCACTTCGGCGAGGGGGCGGAGGCGGGGGCGGCGGTCGCTCCGCCCGTTCGGCTCTCCTTCGAGCCATCGGAGGCTGGGCCAAGCATTTCGTTGGCGTCGAACGGATCGACCGACGTATCCTGCTCGGCGGCCTGGAGGAGTGCCTTAAACGGGAAGACTTCAGGCTCAGGTTCGCCAAGCTGCTTGAGCGACCGGACGTAGCGCTTGACGATCAGGCCCGTGTCCTTCTCGTTGAATTTGTCGCTCTGGTATTGGGGGTGCTCTTTCAAGAGCAACTCCCAGACGTCCAGACCTTCGCGGAATTTCTTGGCCGCCAGTTCGGGATCGCCTTTCTTGTAAGCGATCGTTCCCTCGTAAAAGAGCTGGCGGGCCTGGACGCCCTCGTTGGTCATTTCGGCCATCGAGCGGTCTTTCCAGTAAGGGTAGTTCATCTGGTCGGCCCAGCGGTTCGTCCAGTATCGCGCGTTCTCGGAGATCTCGGCGTACTTCTTGGGCTGGAAGATATCGTCGATCTGAACCGGTTCGTCGACCAGCTTGCCGGTCTTATCCTTGGTCTGATTCGGCGTCATGAACGTATAAGTGCCGAACTTCTCCCACTCGATGAGCGCCTTGGCCCACTCGTTCTTGGCGACCTCGCCGAAGGTGGCGGGGATGTCCAGGATGCTCGCCTTCTCCAGGCCGGCGGCATACCGCGTCTGGGCGTGGGCGGGCATCGAGCGGAACGCGAGGTCGCCGGGGCGACCTTTGCGCTGGGGAGACGGGTCGACGAGTTCGACGTCGCGGGTTCCTGCTTGGAGTCGGGACGCTCCCTCATCCACCAGGGCGACGGCGCGACTGAACCAGCCGAAGCCGAGCTTGAAGTTGTCGTTGCCGACGATCAAGGGCTGCTGCGGGTCGGAGTAGTCGATGTACTTCTTGAAGTCCTCATCGTCATCGTCGCGGAAGAGGCGGCGAAGAATGATGCTCTCGTCGGCAAAGCCGAGCTTGTGGTAGTAGGTCCAGGCGGTGTCCCAGATCAGGTCGGGCGAGCGGCTATTCTTCTTGACGCCGTCTTCAAGGAACTGAATGCCCTTCTTGATCCAGTCATACTTGTCTTCGGGAGCATCCCACTCGACCGACACGTTGTAGGCGAGGTTCCACCCTTGGAAGGTCCAGACCGACAAGAAGTGGGGCTGGAGCTTCGTGATCAGGTCGATCGTCGCCTTCATCCGATCCCAGTCGTGCTCGCGCTTGAGTTCCTCGGCACGGGTCCAGAGGACGTTGGCCGCGATGCCGCGCGCTCCGCCGAGCAAGGCAAGCTTGAGCATGAAGCTGCCGGTATCGACCTGGCCGATTGCCGCCTCGCCGAGGTCCTTGTTCTTCTTGACTCCCTTGAGCCAGTCGGTGTACGGGATCATCGCGCCAAGGATGGCGACGATGATCAGGCCGTAAATAATCTTGCGACTCAGGTTGGACCTCATGCGGCGACCTCCCGGTTCTTCAGGATGAAATATCCGGCGATGGAGAAGGGCAAGGCATAAGCCAGGGCCAGCAGCAGGTTCGCCGCCAGCAGCGACCAGCGGACCTCGAAGCCGTCGGCCACGGTGTTGCTGACGTCGAGCGCGGCGAAGTTGGGAACGATGTAGACCAGACGCGACATGACCGGCATGACGATTGAGTCGAACGTCTTGGCCGTCACCACCGCCAGGGTCGGGGCCAGCTCCGACATTTGATTATCGTGGGTCAGCAGGCGGATCAGCGATTCAAACGGCCCGCCACCCAGCAGGCTCTGCCGGCTCAGGTCGACGAGGAAGGCGAACGCGACCTGGCCGGCCACGAAGAACGCGATCGTCGTCAGAAGCGCCACCGGCCAGCTCAGGAACGTGCCGGCAAACACACCGATCGCCGTCAGGACCATCGCCTGGAGCCAGATCCCGAACAGACCCTTCATATAGTTGGGCCCAAACTGCCCGGCAGTGGCCCGGATGAACAGGTCACTCTCGGCCATGCCCAGGTATTGAGTCGGGCTCAGGCAGCGGATCTCGACCCGCAGATCGCCCCGCGAACCCGCCAGGATCTCGGGCGGCAGGTATTCAACGTTGGTGTAGTATTCCCGGATCGGGAAGATTTTGACGATCGGCTTCTGGCTCGAGTGGGGGTTCGTGACCACCATTTCGGCCAGGACCGGGTCGCCAATCCGCCCCTTCGTGGTCCGGTAGACGTTGAACGTCATCTCGACCGGGACCGGCAGCGAATGCAAATCCAAGGCCTGCTTCCGGAGCGACTCGGCCTCGGTGGCTTGCCCCGCCTTTTCGGCGGTCCGAGCCCGGTTCTGGAGGTCGTCGGCCTCGGCCTTCATCTTGGCGTAGGCGCTCTCAACGTTCTTGAGCTCATCGCGATCGCGGGCCAAGGACGTGGTGAGCCGTTGTGCCTCCGCGGGGGACAGTTTACCCGACGCCTGCGACTGCTCGGCCACGATGATCTGGGTCTTCAAAAGCTCCCCGCGATCGAGCCAGGCCTCGATCGAGTCGGACTTGAGCAGGCGATCGACCGGGATTCGGCGATCGAGGACCAATTGGGCGTCATAGGGGTCGCGAAGCACGCCGTACTGCCAGATCGCGCTGGCGGGGGTGGCCCCTTCGATGTGACTTCGCCGGGTTTGCTCCTGCCCGACGTCGATCCCCTGAAGGTGAGGAGCCCCTTTCGAGTCAAGGAACGTGAGCGAGCCCAAAACCGGCTCGCGGGCCGACATTCGGGTGCGAAGCTGATTCGCCTCTTCCTTCAGGTGGTTCGCCTGAGCGAAATTCTTGCGCTTCGCTTCCTTGACCGCGCGGGCTTCCGTCGCCGCGATCGTCCCACCGACCGTTCGTTTGAGATAGAGCAGGCTGATTCCGCCGAAGATGAGCACGAGGACCGTGACGATCGCCATGAATCCGATCATCCGGCCCCAGATCAGCTCGATCCGACGTACCGGCTTGGAGACGACCGTGTAGATCGTCTGCTGCTGGATGTCGGTCGGCAAGCTCAGCGGGGTCAAGAGCGTGACCATCACCGTCAGCAGCAACGAGCAGAGCAGCGAGAGTGTGCCGACGAACAGGCGCCCCATCTCGGCGGGCCGTGGCGGCGTGAGGAACCAGTGGGTGAACGCCAGGACCACCAGGAAGACCGTGATCACGACATAAGGCGCCCACATCCTCCGGTTCGACTCGGTGACCGTGATCAGTGCGATCGAATAGAGCCGGCGAAAGCGAACCGCGATGACCTCACGAAAAACGATGGCGATCACCCGAAGCAGGACCACATAGCCCATGTACGTGGCGCTCAGGCGGGCGCCGTAGCTGATCCCCTCTTGCCAGGTCGCCGTGGCCTGCCCCTCCATGGCCGGCATGCTCAGGCTCGCCCGCTGAAGGATCAGGCCCACGCCCAGCCCCAGGAGCAGGGCGACGTGGACACCGGCGAGCACCGCGAGATCCCCCCCGCGTCCGAGCTTGCCGATCGTCTTCCAAAGGGTGGTCTCAACCCAGAGGAAGATCACGACCCCGCAAATGATCGCCAGCAGCGTCACGACGGAAATCGGGCCGACCTTGTAAACCTGGGTGATCCGTCCGGTGGACTGCATCACATGGAAGACCATCGCGGCCACGCAGCCGATCAAGGCCACCACGGCGACGATATCGAGCCAATTTCCGCGCGCGGCGGTCCGTTCCTTGAGCGCGATCGAGACCCAGGAGACCACCCAGCCGAGCAGACAGAACAGGCTGATGATCTTGATCCAGGTGATCAGTCCGCCAAGCAGGCCGGGCTGTGTAAAGGCGGGTTCGCCGAGGAGGAGCAGCCAGAGCATGACCGCCCGCCACCCCTCCGGAACCCCCGGAAGGAGCACCTGCGACCAAAGCACAGGAAGTGATAAGAGCAGGGACATCGTTGGAAAAGCTCCTGGGGCGCCGGGGCAATATCCGAGGCCGAGCCGGGGATGAGGTATCTTGCGAAGAATGGAATCAGGGGTCGCCGGCCGAACGGTGACGGGTCACGCCGCCAGCCGCGCTGGAGCGTCTTCCCTTAATTTTTTCGGCCGGCTCGATCCCTTGAGTGGTTCGATCGAGTGTTGATCCAAAAGTCGAGCAAGAGTCGAGCCGCATGTACCGGTCGAGGGAATCGGACGCCAACCGTTGGGAATCGAGAACGGATGGCGATCAGGGCTTGGAGGACGACCCGGCGAGTTCGTCGGGCGAGGAGGAACCGCTCCGGGTGGGCGGCTCGGCCACGCGGCGCCGGCCCGGGTGCAGGTCGCTCTCACGGACAATGCGCAGGAAGAGCTCTTCGAGGGTGGTGGTCGGATGATCCACCGCCAGGAGTTCGCCGCCGTGGCGTGCGATCACGTCGCGAATCTCGTGCAGGGCCGCCTCGGGCAGATCCTTCGTCTTGATCTGGGTCACGTCCTGAACCGTCAACAGGTCGGCAACCTTGCCCAGCTCTTTGAGCTCGCCGCGATGGAGGATCGCGATTCGGTCGCAGATATCCTGCATGTCGGCCAGCAAGTGGCCCGAGAGAACGATCGTCTTCCCCTGAGCCCGCAGGTCGCGGATCAACTCCTTGATCTCCGCCGTGCCGATCGGGTCCAGGCCCGAGGTCGGCTCGTCGAGCAAGATCAGTTCGGGGTTGTTGATCAGGGCCTGAGCGAGCCCGATCCGCCGCTGCATGCCCTTGGAGTACTCGCGGAGTTGGCGATGCTTGGCGGAGTTCAAGCCAACCATGTCAATCAGCCGGCCCACCCGCTTGGTCCGCTCGGCGGCCGAGATCTTGAAGAGTCGCCCGTAGAAGTGAAGCGTCTCCTCGGCGTTCAAGAACTTGTAGAGATACGACTCCTCGGGGAGGTAGCCGATCCGTTCGTTCTTGGCGACGTTCGTCGTCGGCTCGTTGAAGATCAACGCTTCCCCTTCGGTGGGGAAGAGCAGACCCAGGAGCAACTTCATCGTCGTCGTCTTGCCCGATCCGTTGGGCCCAAGCAGACCGAAGATCTCGCCCTGATGGACTTGCAGGTCGAGCGCCTTGAGCGCCTGAACCTTGGGGCGTCCCCAGAAGTCGCGATAGACCTTGGTCAGATTCCGTGTCTCGATGATGACATCACGGCTCATCACGCGGGCGCCTTGTGATTAAAGACAGGAAAAAAGGAATCAGGAAGAGCGAGTCCGGCGAGTCAAAACCGATCGACGGCCGAAGGTGACCATGCGGTCCGCGGTCGTAAACGTCAAAAAAACAAATTGATAAGTCGAAAAACCGCGAGACCACGAAGCGCTGTCCCCTTCGTGGATGGGTCAGCCATATTGGACGCTACGCTGTCCAATTCGAAACGGTTCACAGGGTCAGGCGTTTTTTCAGAATTTTCGCCTTTCTCCCGCGCCCCCGAAAAGCGAAGGTTTCAGCCCGAAAAATTCCGGGCCGAAACCATGAGCCGCCATCGTAAGGAACTCGAAGGTCGTTTGGCAAGAAGGGGCTACGGATGTTTTCCTCACGCGACAGGTCGGACAGAACGAGCCTTTTCCCGAGCCATTCGAGGCGAGACGCACGCCGAATGATATTCCGTTCCGAGAACCGGGTCATCCGTGGGGTAAGCCCCCCTTGGGATTCGAGCGCGCTCGTCGTTGAGGCTCAGGGAGTCAGGCCGGTGCCGCCGGAGTTGACCGGAGGCGCTTCGACCCGCCCGGTGAAGCTCGGCACCGGAACGCGCGGACCCGACCCGATCGTCAGTTGGTAGGGATGGAGCGGGGTATTGGCCGACGCGATCGGCGGACCGCCCAAGGGGTGGCATCCCCCACAGCCCGAGTAGGGGATAAAGCGCTGACCACGCGTTACATAGGCATTGTAGTAGGTTGGCAGGAACATCTGATTGGGAGGAACCGCGAACTGACGCTGGAAATACCAGTCGGCGGTTCGGTCCGCCCCCAGAGGCAAATAAGTCCCGTAGTCGATATAACCGTAGCCATCCGGGTTGCCGTTGGGGAAGCCCGCCCCCAACCCTGGCTGCGGCGGCAGGATCCGCCCCCCGCCGGAGAAGTGTCCGCCGGTCGAACTCATCGCCAAGGCCAGTGTCAACGTGACGATCGTGGACATGATCTTCCACCTCCGTGCCCGACCGGGGCGAGCCCAATGCCCGCGGATCGGTCAAAATACCCGAGCATCGCGGCGCGCAGCCGATCGCCCCGCCCTCGCCCTAGGCTCAGCCGTAGAAACTCTACACGCGCCACGGGCCTCGAGACGGGTTTTCCCCACTGGTTTCCCTTCCGAATCCGCCGGAAACCCGTTACGATCCTAGGATGACGGTCGTGCCGTGAGGGCGTCCTCCCGGTCGTCGGCCGCCGCCGCTTCGTTGGATCCGGCATGATTGTCCTGATCGACAACTACGACTCGTTCACCTACAACCTCGTTCAGCGCCTGGGGGAGATCGACCCCAGCCTGGACCTGCTCGTCGTCCGCAACGACCAGATCACGCTCGATGAGATCGAGGCGAAACGGCCGACCCATATCATCATCTCACCCGGTCCTTGCACGCCCCTCGAAGCCGGGATCTCCAACGCCGTGGTCGAACGGTTCGCGCCCACGATCCCGTTGCTCGGCGTCTGCCTCGGCCACCAATGCATCGGCCACACCCTCGGAGCCAAGGTCGTGCGGGCCGAACGGATCATGCACGGCAAGACGTCCCTGATCCACCACGACGGCAAAGGCGTCTACCTGGGACTGCCGAACCCGTTCCAGGCCACGCGCTATCACAGCCTGCTGATCCAGCCCGACACCGTCCCCGAGTCGCTCGAGGTCGTCGCCTGGACCGATGCTGGGGAGATCATGGGGGTCCGCCACAAGACGTACCCGATGGAAGGCGTGCAGTACCATCCCGAGAGCTTCCTGACCCAGGATGGAACGCAACTGCTCAGGAACTTCATTAGCCGTTGAATCCGTGGGATCCTGGCTCCGCCCCGACTTGACCTTCGCCGAGTGACCCGCAAAATGGGGACCGAAATCGATCGCCTGCTCACCGTCGACGAAGCGCTCCACGCGATCCGCGAACGGGCCGCCCACCTCAAACCTCGGCCTTGCGTGCTCGCCGAAGCGCTCGGGTGCGTGCTCGCCGAAGACGTGACGGCCGACCTCGACCTTCCCCCGTTCGACAAGGCCCTGGTCGACGGTTATGCGGTGCGCGCGAGTGACCTGGTCGCCGGTGAGTGCCGGCTCGCGGTCGGCGAGGAAATCGTCGCCGGCCGGACTCCGACCCGAGCGCTCGCCCCCGGCGAGGCGGCCGCGATCATGACCGGGGCCCCTCTGCCCCCGGACGCGGACGCGGTCATCATGGTGGAGAAGACGCGACGGGACGGTGCCGATGTCCTGCTTGAGGGCGGACTCGTCCGGCCCGGGCAGAACCGCCTGCTACGCGGTCGGGAGATGCGGGCCGGCGACGTCGTGCTCCGGAAGGGAGAGCCGCTCAATGCGCCTAAGCTCGGGCTGCTCGCCTCCGTCGGCCGGGCGAAGGTTCTCGTGTTCCCTCGTCCTCGCGTCGCGATCGTGCCAACGGGCGACGAGCTGGTCGAGCCGGACGTCGTCCCGGGGCCGGGGCAGATCCGCAATTCCAACGCGGTGATGCTGCAGGCGCTGACGGGGGCGACGGGGGCCGAGGTCCGCACGTTCCCCATCGCGCCTGATGAACCGGCGGGCCTTCGCTCGCTGCTGGAGCGCGGACTGAATTTCGATGTCCTGACGATCACGGGAGGGGTCTCGGCCGGTAACCGCGACCTGGTCCCCGAGGCGCTCGCGAGCCTCGGCGTCACTCGTGTGTTCCACAAGGTCCGGGTCAAACCCGGCAAACCACTCTGGTTCGGCGTCGGACCTCCGCGCGGCGACGCCCCGGGAGCACTCGTCTTCGGCCTTCCTGGGAACCCGGTCAGCGGGATCGTCGGATTTCTGCTCTTCGTTCGCCCCGCGCTCCTGGCCCTTGCGTCCCAGCGAGCGGAAAGCCTACCGCTGATGAGCCGACGACGGCTGGCTCGAGCGTTTGTTCACTCGAGCGATCGACCCACTTATTTTCCGGCTCGGTTGTCGGCGGAGTCCGCGGCCGCCGAGGCGGCGATCGAACCGCTCGATTGGGCTGGCTCGGCCGACCTGAGGACGGTCGCCCAGGCCGACGGTTTCGCGGTGTTCGCGGCGGGCGATCGGCACTACCAGGCGGGCGAGGTTGTCGAGTTCCTCCACTTGGGTTAGCATCCGCCGGCACGATCGCCTTGCGCCCGATCCTCCGCCGAGGCGAGTGAACCCGGTTCCCTTTCGCCTTCGAAACCAAAAGCAAAAGTTCGCCCGTGGTCGACCACCAAACCAACTCAGGCTCGGGCGGTAATGTCCAAGCCTGGCGAGCGAATCTGTCCTCAGAAGGGCGAAGGCGAGCCGCAACCAACCGGCCAGAGGGAACGGCGAGCCTTCCACGGCCTTCGCTCTAGGGGGGAACGATCCAATGTCGACGACCGAAGCACCCACGGCGGCAAATCCGAAGACCGTCGACTCGTCGACGCTGTCGTCCTCGTCGGATCGCCACCCCGTCGTGCTCGCATTCTTCTCGGCGATGCTCCTCTGGTTTTCGTTCTTACCGACCGACTGGAGTTGGCTGGCCTGGGGGGCGCTCGTCCCCTTGTTCCTGCTGATCAAAAGTCAGCGGTCGCGCCGTTCAATCTACTTCGGCGCCTGGACCGGAGGAATGCTGTTCTGGGTCCTCTCGATCCAGTGGGTCCGACTGACGGACAGTGACGCCTGGCTGGCCTGGATGGTGATGGCGCTGGCACTTTCGGTCTGGTGGCCTGGGTTTCTGCTCCTGGCGCGACTGTCCGTGCTCCGACTCAGGATCCCGCTGATGGTGGCGGCCCCGCTGATCTGGGTGGGGCTCGAGTTCGTCCGCGCCCACATCCTCACCGGATTTCCTTGGTACTATCTGGCCCATACCCAGCACCGCGCGCTCCCCTTGATCCAGATCGCGGACATGACCGGGGCGCTGGGCGTGAGCGTGCTCATTGCCCTGGTGAACGCCTGGCTGGTCGATCTCCGCACGGTGCCGCTCCTCGAGTCGACGCCGCGGGGCGACCGGCTCGCCCGGCCTCAGCTCGTTCGCGCCCTGATCGTTCTGGGCGCACTCGGAGCCACGGCCGGATACGGGACGTTTCGGATCGCGACCGCCCGATTCCAGGACGGCCCGAGGCTCGCCCTACTCCAGTCGAACCTCGAGCAGTCACGGAAGACTTCCGGCGACCCCTACCAAATTCTTGAGACGTACCGGACGCTGGTGGAGCGAGCACTCCGGGAGAACAAACGGCTTGACCTCATCGTCTGGCCCGAAACCGCCTACCCCTTACCCTATGTCGTCCGTGATTCCCAGCTCAGCGATTCGGGCTTTGAGCGCCAAGCGAGGGGGCTGGACCCGAAGAGGGGCCGGGAGTTCTGGAGCGACTGGGAGCGCGATTCCGAATTCCGACTCCAGAGCTGGACCGATCAGATCCGGGTCCCCATGCTCGTGGGGAGCACGCTCTACGATTTCCAGGCGTCCGGCTTTGCCAAGCTCAATGCGGCGATCCTGTATGAGCCGAAAATCAAGGCGATTCAGCGCTACGCCAAGATCCATCTCGTCCCGTTTGGCGAGTATATCCCGCTCGTCAACCTCTTCCCCTGGCTGACCGTCTTGACTCCCTACCGAGACGCCTCGATCCCGATCCTCTCATTCGGTACGAAGCCGGCCTGGTTCGAACTCGGCCGGTTCCGGTTTGCCACGGCCATCTGCTTTGAAGACACCATCCCCCACCTCGTGCGCCGGTTCTTCCAAGGGCAAGGAACCAAGCAGCCCGACTTCGTGCTCAACATTTCCAACGACGGTTGGTTCCGGGGATCCTCCGAACACGATATCCATCTCGCGATCAGCGTGTTTCGCGCGATCGAGAACCGGGTGCCGCTGGCGCGTGCGGTCAATACCGGAGTGTCGGCGCTGGTGGACGGCAATGGTCGGGTGATCGCCGCGTTGCCGAAGATCACGGAGGACGTTCTCTCCGTCACCGTGCCGCTCGACGACCGGGTCGCCCTCTACTCAGAGTGGGGCGACTGGCTCGGAATCGCCTGCCTCACCCTCACCCTCGGGTTGATCCCGGCCTGGCTTTTGCAAACGGTCCGGTCCCGCCGATCCGCCTAACCCAAATTCACCAAGCCTCCTTGCTTGTCAGACCCGGATTCATCGGGTAAGTTTAGTCGTGTTCGAAACCGGGGAGCGGAGAGAAGAATCGTTCCGCAATGATTCTTGCCGGCCCCGGACTCGGCCCTGTAAAATAAACAAAGAAATGTCAATGGTACGACCTATCCGGGTTGCACCTATTGGCCGGACTCCACTTCCCGGACCCGCACGGTCTCTGTCCCCTTCCCCGCGCTTGACTCGTGGCGGCACGACGCAAGGGGTACACGGCCGACCGTCTTCTCCAAGACCTGCTTAGGATGGGACCATGACGTTCGTCGGCAAGATCCTCGTGATCGTCATCATGGCCTTCTCGCTGATGTTCCTCGGCATCTCGACGGTGGTCTTCACCACCGCCACGAACTGGAAGGAAGCGACCACGAAGGCCAAGGCCCAGGTTGCCGAACTTCAGAAGAAAAACTCGGACGCAACCACGGCCGTCAAGACTCTTGAAGGCGACTTTGCGAAGGCCCAAACCGAGCACAAAGAGGCGGTCAAGCGGCTGGACAACACGATTGCTCAGCTCACGGCGGACATCGAGACGATTCGCGGCGAGGCCACGGCGGCCCGTGGCGAAGTCGCCACCGCCCAGACCAACGCCAAGAGCGCGCTCGAAGAGGCCGAGCATAGCCGCAACGAAGCGCAACGACTTCGCGAACAGAAGCTGGAGGTCGAAAAGCAGGCCAACGACTTCAAGCTCAAGCAAGCGGAATTGAACGACCAGATCCGGATCCTCACTCGCGAACGTGACGTCGCCAAGAACAATGCCGACGTGCTCCGCGAGACCTCGGCCAAGTTCTCGTCGTTGCTGCGGCAACATGGCCTTTCGGACGACATCACCCAGGTCAAGGGGCTGGAAAGCCCCCCCGCCGTCCACGGCGAGGTCGCTCGGGTCGACCAGAGCAATCGGGTCGAATTGACGATCGGATCGGACGACGGCCTGGTCGTGGGCCACGAGCTGTTCCTCTGGAGGCTGAAGCCGAAGTCTGAGTATCTCGGCAAGGTGCGCATCGTTTCCGTCGACCCGGACCGTGCCGTGGGCGTGGTGGTCGCACCGGGAACCGTCCAAGGCAAAAAGATAAAGGAGGGCGACATTGTCTCGTCCACGTTCCGCAGCGGCCCGCGGAGCTAGCGGGGGAGCCCGAGCTGCCGGTCGCCCTGGCGTCTTTGTCCAGTCCCCGCGAAGCGACATCTTCGTTGCCCTGCTAGGCGTCGCCCTCGGGGCCATGGTCCTCGGATGCCTCCTGCTCGTCCTGATCCTCCAACGCTACGAATTCACGACCAAGGCCGCGGCCCTGTTCACCCAGCCCGCAAACACCACCCTGGTCGCGCTCTCCGAAAATTCCGAACATTCGTTCAGTGTACGCTTGTAAACTGAACGGCGATCGAATAGAATGCCGTTGTCCGATCGAACCCGCGTGCGTCACCGGGATCGATCGGGCGACGGCGTTTCGGTGTTTGACTCCCGAGGCGTCGTCCTTGCACCCGGTGTTTGATACCAGTCGAGGGCGGCGGGGCGATTGAAATCGCGCCCGCCCGATCCTCCGGGGGGCGTCAGCCATGACTCAGCATCCCGACTTATTTGCGGCCCTCGCCGCACCCTTCGATTCCCACGAACTCAAGCTCCGCTCGCAGAGCGGCCGCCAGCTCCACTACATCACGGCGCGAACCGTGATGAATCGACTCGACACCGTGCTCGGCCCCGAGAACTGGTGGGATCGTTACGTGCCGGGTGAAAACAGCGTCATGTGCGAGTTGACCATCCGGCTGCCCGATGGGTCGACCTTGACCAAGTCGGACGCCGGCGGTTACGCCGGAATGGCCGACTCGGGCGACGACGACAAGTCGGGCTACTCCGACGGATTCAAGCGGGCCGCCGTCAAGTTCGGAGTGGCCCGTTACCTGTACCGTGACGGCGTTCCCGCCTTCGTGCAAGAGCGGACACCCGGAATCGAGCAGGCCGTTCCTGCCCCCGAGCCGCAACCGCAGCCGGCGCCGTCACCGGCTCGGTCAGCGACGGCCACTGCCACCGCTCATGGCGGCAATGGCGGGCCACCCCGCACGGGCAAGGCGCTCTTCGCATGGACGAAGGACCAGGAACAGCGCTACTCGGTCGGGCTTTTGAAGTACCTCAACAGTTGGGCGAAGCTGCAAGAATTTCCGGGCAGAATGGTGGACTGGGACGCCGAACAGGTGACGCTGGCCCATGGGGAGGCGTGCCGGAAGCTCCAGTCGATCCACGCAACGTCGTCCGAGGCCTACGAAGAAGCCCTTGCCAACTGAGCCAAGAGTCGATTCTCGGACTCGCCCCACTTGCCAGTGGGATCGAGTGGGTGGACTCTGGTCGAATACCCCGGTCGCCGCATCCGCGGCCGCCGGGGTATTTTCGTTGCGGGACAAGTCGCGGCCGCGGTCAGGCCCTGATTCCACTGAACCGCGAAGCGTTGAGGGACTGAGCAAGCGGTCTCGGGGTCGGCCCACCGTAGCGGAACCGTTCTTTCAGATTCGCGATCGGTTGTTCGATCCAATGCCAGGAGACCGACGCGACAGCGATGGTCACTCCCACTTTAACGACATCCAGCCAAAGTGGTTCGCCCAAATTCAGATGCCGGGCGAGCGCCCAGATCAGAATGAAGACGAATGAATGGAACAGGTAAATCCCGTAACTGACCTTCCCGAGATAACCCAGGCGACTATCACGTAAAATACGAAGGCTGGGATGGCCCGTATTGAGGATGACGAGCCCGATGAGACTGAAGTAAAGCAAGTTCCACGAGAGGATCATGAGTGAGGGCAATAACGACATCTCACCGAAATTCATTCCAAGCGTGGTGGCGGTTGTCGTCGCCGCACAGGCAACTGCGAATAAACAGGTGAGGCTCAGGCCGAGTTGGATCTTGTCTCGATGCCGCTCCACCTGCTCACGCTCGATAAAGATCACGGCCAACATCGACCCGAACGCAAATCCATCGCAGCGTGCCAGGAGCAGCCACCAATGAAATCCAACGCTTCGCATGATCACGGACATGACAACAAGCGCCACGGATACGGGGATGAGCCGACGCCGGCCCAGGAGGAGCACCATGATCGGCCAGAAGAAGAAAAACTGCTCTTCAAGCGCGAGGCTCCAGGTATGTTCAAAATACCAACTGAATGCCGGAATCGCGTCCGACCAATATCGCGTGATGTTCTGCGTAAAAGTCAAGTAGTAAGGGAGTCCATCCATCGGGAACGACTTGGGAAGCCAAGGATTCACCAAGATCAAAAGGATGACCGCAATATAATAAATCGGCCAAATTCGTAGCCAACGCCGCACCGAGAAGGTGAACAGAAAGCCAACCCCATCTCCTTTTTTAAGAATGATCGATGTTAGGAGATAGCCGGATAGGATGAAGAAGAGGTCGACACGGACCCCATGGAGAGCGAACGCCTGCGGTTTCAGATGGTAGATCATCACCGACATCGCCGCGAGCCCGCGAATCGCGTCTAGCTCCGTGATTCTGCGCATAGGGGGGCCTCCGTACCACTCTCTTGGTGCGTCCCTGCCGAGTTGAAGTGGCTTAACCCTACTAAGAGCTTCGGCGACATTCAAGTAAAAAAATGTGACGATGACAGTCGTAGTGTGTGGGTAATGTGAACACATTCATGGAATGAACTCGATCTGCCGGACGCCCCTTCTTTCGCTCCTTCCACATTCTGCCAACACCAACGCCCGTTCACACGTTCACTAAGTCACCGCAAACCACGAACAGGTTGCGACTTACGTCAGAGCGTGATTTTTGTTCTGGTCGTGGCGCCGCGCCGGTTGGAATTGGCGGCAAACGCCCGCCTGATTCGAAAAAGGCACCGGCTCAATTTCGTCGGTTGGGCCAGTCGGACTCGGGCTCGTACTCAAGGCGATCCCCCCGTTTGGGCATCGACCGAGCGGACCGGCATTCTTATCAAGGGGCGAAGTCTGCCGAGGCCTCCCCCCCCTCCATTTGACATCATGCCCCGAACACTCCAAAATTTCTTTGTCTGGAGTATGATGACAGGCTCGTCCGTCAAAAAGATTGGGTTCTAACGGTCGAAGTGGCCGATGACCAATGGAGTGACGATGCCGGAACGGTCGACCCGGGGAGAACGGAGTCACGGCGACCTGGATTGGATCGACGGCCTGATTAAGACGGGTCAAGCTTCAACGAAGTGAATCGGTCCTTGATGCCCATTTCCCCTCGATCCCTTGGGTGAGCCAAGGCAAGGTTCGGCTCTCGATCCGCTCCGAGGACTCCGGCCGAAACCCTCAAGGTTGGGGTCGAATCCGGACCATTCGATCGCCTGTCGCATTGTCGCCCGAACCACCCGATTTGTTCGCGATGCCGTGGCTCATTTTCAACGACGCATGACAATGAGAATTTCCAACGAGAATGCTGAGACGCCCAGGGAGGAAGCTCGATCCCGAGCGATGAACCCCGGCAGAGGTCGGAGGATCGCGCCGGCCTGATCGGGTTTTCGTCGTTCGACCTCAGTCAGAAGTAATTTAAGGACGCGTCATGCCTACCGTCTCCCTGGCCCTGATGTGGCACCAACACCAGCCTTACTATCCTGACGACGTCGCCGGTGAAAACCCGATGCCCTGGGTCCGACTCCACGGCACGAAAGACTATCTGGGCATGGCGCTTCACCTTGAGGAAGTGCCCGAGTTTCGCTGCACGATCAATCTGGTCCCGAGCTTACTCGTGCAGGTTGAAGCCTACGTGCAGGGCGCGACCGACAAGCACCTTCGCGTCTCGCGGCTTCCGGCCGACGGGATGGACCATGACGATGCGCTCTACCTGCTCGACAACTTCTTCATGGCTCATGCCGACGCCATGATCCGCCCGCACCCGCGCTACAACGAACTCTACCACCAGCGCGGACTCGGGGTCGATTCCGCCGAGCAGGCGCTCCCCCGGTTCCGCGAACGCGACCTCCGCGACCTGCAAGTCTGGTCGAACCTGAGCTGGATGCACCCGATCCTGTTCGAGAAAGACCCCGAGCTCGCCGAGTTCAAGGCCAAGGGCAGACGCTACACCGAGGACGACAAGCAGTGGCTGCTGGACAAACAGCGTGAACTCCTCGCACAGATCATTCCACTCCACCGCAAGCTCGCCGACCGCGGTCAGGTCGAGCTCACCACGACCCCCTTTTACCACCCGATCATCCCCCTGCTCTTCGACAAGCGGCTGGCCCGCGAGGCCATGCCCGACGTGAACCTGCCCGGCTATCGCGACGGCTACCTCGACGACGCCGAGGTTCACGTGAAACGGGCCGTCGAGAGCCACCAGAAGCATTTCGGCGAGCGGCCCCGCGGGATGTGGCCGAGCGAGGGGTCGGTCTGTCAGGCGATGATTCCGCTGCTGGAACGCCACGGCATCGAGTGGATCGCCACCGACGAAGAAATCCTCGGCGCCTCGACCCACGGCAAGGTCGGCCGCGATAGCCGCGGCCACGTCCGCCACCCCGAACTCCTCTACCGCGCCTGGAAGGTGGCCGAGCAAGGGAGCGAGCTCGGCATCGTCTTCCGCGACCACTCGATGTCCGACCAGGTCGGATTCCACTATCAACGTAGTCCCGGCCCGGCCGCCGCCAGCGACTTCCTCGGCAAGCTCCACGCAATCGGTGACGCTTGCCGCCAGAATCCGGCCACCCTCGTCCCCGTGATTCTCGACGGCGAAAACTGCTGGGAGTACTACCCCGACGGCGGCGTCTCGTTCCTCCGCTCGCTCTATCAGAGCGCGGCCCGTGACTCCCGGGTCAAGCCGGTGACCGTGGGCGAGTTCCTCCGCGCCCACCCTCCGGCCGACTCGCTCCCTCGGCTCTTCTCGGGGAGCTGGATCAGCCACAACTTCGCGATCTGGATCGGCCACCCCGAGGACAACCGCGCCTGGGACGCCCTCCATGCCACCCGGGAGTTCCTCGTCCGCGAGGTCGAGACCGGCCGACACGGCTCCGAGATCCTGGCGCGGGCCTGGGACGAAATCTACATCGCCGAAGGCTCCGACTGGTTCTGGTGGTACGGCGACGATCACTCGAGCGCTCTCGACGCCCTGTTCGATCACCTGTTCCGCAAGCACCTGCGGAACGTCTATACCTTGCTGGCCCAAGACCCTCCCGGCAGCCTGTTCACGCCGATCTCCCAGGCGGTGAGCCACCGGCCGATCCACGATCAGCCCACCAGCTTCCTCAACGTGAAGGTCGACGGCCGCTCGTCCTACTTCGAGTGGATCAATGCCGCTCGCTACCTTTGCGGCAATGAGCGGGGGACGATGGCCCTCGTCACGCGCGGACCGCTTCACACCATCTGGTTCGGGTTCAGCGCCGATCGGCTCCTGATCCGGGTCGATACCGATGGCGGCCCCGCCAGCGAGCGACTGGCCGAGGTGAGCCAGCTTCGCGTCGGGTTTGTCGATCCGGCCGAGTGGGAGATCGTGGTCGAGAATCCATCGCTCCCCAGGCCGACGGCCCGGATCAACCACGCCGGCCAGCCCTCCAGCAACGGAACGACCGTGGAGGCCGCGACCGGCAAGATCCTCGAGTTGGCCGTCCCGTTCGGTCGCCTCGGACTTCGCGCCGACGACCCGATTCGGTTCTACGTCGAGTTGATCGAAGGCGAGTCGAGCCTCGATCGAGCACCACGCGAGGGCATCTTCGAGTTGTCCGTCCCGACTCCCGACTTCGAACGTATTTTGTGGCAAGTCTGAGGTCCCACCGGATGGCGAACCTCGCCCAGCCCGGCCAAGATCCAAAGGCTTGCCGGATGAACCTCGGATCGCATGCGTGAAAACCCGGGCTGACTCTTGTAGGGTGGGCACGGCCCACCAGGTTTCGCCTTCGAGAAGTCAAAAGGCTTGGTGGGCCGTGCCCACCCTACAAGACACCAGCGCCCCCACGCTCGAAGCTCCCCAGGATTGCTCAACGTCTAGTGAGAGGAGGCTCAAAATGCCCGAACTGCGTAAGGATCCGATCGTCGGTCGCTGGGTGATCATCGCGCACGAGCGGGCAAAGCGACCTCACGACTTCAGTGGCGAGGCGCAGTTGCAGGCCGAGGCGAGCTTCTGCCCGTTCTGCGAAGGCAACGAGGACAAGACACCGCCCGAGATCGTCGCCTATCGCGAACGTGGGACCCGGCCCAATGGGCCCGGTTGGCGGATCCGGGTCGTCCCCAACAAGTTCCCCGCGTTGAAGATCGAGGGGAACCTGAACAAGCGTGGTGAGGGGATCTACGACAAGATGGCGGGCGTCGGCGCCCACGAGGTCATCATCGAGAGTCCTCAACACCACATCAGTCTCCCCGAGCTCCCCGAAGAGAACGTTCGCGAGATCCTTTGGGTCTACCGCGATCGGCTGGTCGACCTCAAAAAGGATTCGCGGCTGGTCCACGGCATGCTCTTTAAGAACGTGGGATCGGCCGCGGGCGCCAGCCTGGAGCACACTCACAGCCAGTTGATCGTCACCCCGATCGTGCCGATCTCGGTCTGGGAGGAGATGACCGGCTCCCTCGAGTTCTTCAACTACCGTGGGCGTTGTATCTACTGCGACATGGTCCAACAAGAGCTCTCCACCGAGAAGCGGATCGTGCTCGACACCTCGCACTTCACCGCCTTTTGCCCGTACGCGAGCCGCTTCCCGTTTGAGACCTGGATCGTCCCCAAGACCCATTCGAGCCACTTCGAGAACATCCCGAAGCAAGGGGTCGACGACCTCGCGACCGTGCTGCGGCAGGTCCTCGGCAAGCTCGAGCTGGCGTTGGACAACCCCGCCTACAACTACATCATCCATACCTCGCCGTTCGACCACCAAGAACTGCCTCATTACCACTGGCACATCGAGATCATCCCCCGGCTCTCCAAGGTCGCCGGGTTCGAGTGGGGATCGGGCTTCTACATCAACCCGGTTCCCCCCGAAGACGCAGCCGCCTTCCTGCGCGAGACCGAGTATCCCCAAACGCCGACGCCCCTGATGAATCTGGGGACCGGCCTTGCTTGAGGGGTCGAAAGGGGCCAAACCGGCCCCCTTCTCAATTGTCGCCAATCGGCCTCCGGAATCGATCGGCGGTCCCGACAATCGGGATTGGCGATCGGGGGAGGCTTCTGCGAGGATGGAATCGCTCGCCACACACGGCCGCTGACTGCCAAGAGGGCTTCCCATGTCCGCTGTCCGCCTGATCCTCGCCTTGCACAACCACCAGCCCGTGGGCAATTTCGACGGCGTCTTCGAGGGAGCCTACCGCGATAGCTACCTGCCGTTCCTGGACGTTCTGGAAGGCTACCCCGAAATCCCGTTCGCGTTGCATACCTCGGGGCCGCTCCTGGAGTGGCTGGCCGAGCGCAAGCCCGAGTACATCGCCCGGGTTCGCGCGTTGGTGGAAACCGGTCGGGTCGAGATCCTCGGCGGCGGCTTCTACGAACCGATCATGACCATGATCCCCCACCGCGACCGGGTGGGGCAGATCCGCGCCTATTCGAGCTACCTGAACGACCTCCTCGGCGCCACCATTCGCGGCATCTGGATGCCGGAGCGCGTCTGGGAACAGCACCTCGTCCTCGCCCTGGCCGAGGCGGGCATCGAGTACACGATTCTCGACGACTTCCACTTCCAGCGCGCCGGGCTGAGCGAGTCAGAACTCTTCGGCTATTACCTCACGGAAGACGAAGGCCGGCTCCTCAAGGTCTTTCCAGGCGCGGAGCGGCTCCGCTACACGATCCCGTTCCAGGAGCCGCACGCCACCTACGAATTCCTCCGGCATCTGGCCGACCATCACCCCGGCTCGACCGTCGTCTTCGCCGATGACGGCGAAAAGTTCGGCTCCTGGCCTGACACCCATGACCACGTCTACACCCGCGGCTGGCTCCGCCGGTTCTGCGACATGATCGCCGGCAACCGCGATTGGATCGAGCCGACAACCCTGGCGCGGGCCGTCGACGAGACGCTCCCCTTGGGCAAAATCTACTTGCCCGACAGCTCCTACCGCGAGATGACCGAGTGGGCCCTGCCCGCGTCCCGGTTGACCGCCTACCAGGAGTCGATCCGCCAGACCGCGAACGATCCGGGCACCGAACGGCTCAAGCCGTTCCTCCGCGCGGGGGGTAACTGGCGAAACTTCAAAGCGCGTTATTCCGAGAGCGACGAGATGTACGCCCGGATGCTCGAGCTGTCGCGCCGGCTCGCCCTCGCCGAGGCGAACCCGGCCGTCGATCCCGACTATCTCGACGTGGCGCGGCAAGAGCTCTACCGAGGCCAGTGCAACTGCCCGTACTGGCACGGCGCGTTCGGCGGGCTCTACCTCCCCCACCTCCGGAACGCGATCTATCGTAGCCTGATCGCGTCTCACAACGCCTTGGATGACGCCGAGGGCAAGGCAGGCCCGCGCGTTTCGCTCGATGTGGCCGACTTCAACCTCGACGCTCGGCAGGAGGTTCGCCTCGAGAACGACCGGCTCGTCGCCTACGTCCGCCCCGCGACGGGGGGACACATCTACGAGCTCGACGACCGGCGCGTGCTGACCAACTTGCTGGCCACGCTCGACCGCCGCCCCGAGGCCTACCACGGGGTGATTGCCGCCGCCGCGCAGTCCGGCACCGGCCATTACGACGGGCCGGCGATCATCAGTGACCGGCTCGTGATGAAGCAGGAGGGACTCGACCGGCTCTTGGTCTACGACCGGCATCCTCGCAAGGGCCTCGTCGATCATTTCTACGCGAAGGACGTCACGCTCCAGGAACTGGTGGAATGCCAGGACGTCGAGCAAGGGGACTTCCTCGTGGGTGCTTACCACTCCCGCGTCCAACGGACCGCCGATCGTGTCGCCCTGATCATGGACCGTCCCGGCTGGGCGGAGGGGCACCGGATCCAGATCCGCAAGACGATCGAGCTGAGCGCAGACTCCTCGAGCCTTGAGGTTCACTACGTCCTGGAGGAGCTTCCGCTCGACACCACACTCCACTTCGCCGTCGAGATGAACTTCGCGGCGATGGCCGGCCGCGCCGGTGACCGCTACTTCCGCGACGGGGCGGGCGGCCGGCTCGGGATGCTCGACACGCGGCTCGACCTGGCCCGAACCGACGCGCTGGAGTTGGTGGACGAATGGCTCGACCTCTCGGTTCAGCTCCAGTGGTCGAACCCGGCAGGCCTCTGGTGCTTCCCGATCGAGACGGTCAGCCAGAGTGAGGGGGGTTTCGAAGGGGTCTACCAGAGTTCGGCGGTGATCCCTCACTGGTTCGTGCGGGGCGACGAGTCGCGACGCTGGGAGGTCCGGATCCGCTGGACGTTCGACGAAGCCCAAGCGAACGGCAAGGCGTCGCTCGTTCCCGAGGTCGTTCGTTCCCGAGTGACCGTGACCCCATGACCATGTCCCTGTCCTTGACGCGACTCGACGAGCCATGATCT
This sequence comes from Singulisphaera sp. GP187, assembly GCF_900129635.1. Classification (GTDB taxonomy): domain Bacteria; phylum Planctomycetota; class Planctomycetia; order Isosphaerales; family Isosphaeraceae; genus Singulisphaera. The sequence goes on from NZ_FSRB01000001.1 coordinate 3,335,494, forward strand.
GGCCCTTTGGCACCAAGAAACCGGAACCGTCCCGATCGTCGTCACTGGACGCGGCGGCGATCGTTCGGCAATCGCGTCGGCTGCGGTTTCGGGTCCGCCCGGGCGCGGTCTCGATGCTCTCCGGGGCCTATCACGGAGCGCGGCCGGGGATCGGGCTCACGTTCGCCGAGTTGCGAGCGTACGAGCCGGGCGACGATGTCCGTCATCTCGACTGGAACGTCACCGCGCGGCAAGGGCGGCCCTACGTCCGGCGGTTCGTTGAAGAGCGATCGCTGGTTCTCTGGCTCCTCGTCGATGTTTCGGCCAGCCTCCGGTTCGGTCCCGACGGAAAAACCAAGGCCGACCGAGCGTCGCAGGCCGCCGCCCTGCTGGCAACCGCGGCCATCCAGAACGGCGATCGGGTGGGCCTGGCCCTGGTGAGCGACCGCATCGAGGCGGAGCTCCCTCCCGGTGGCGGCACCCGACACCTCGCCCGCGTGGTCCGCGCTCTGGTCGCGACCCCGGCCAGCTCGCGGCGGACCTCCCTCGCGGTCGGCCTCTCGCGGCTCCGTCGGTCAGCGCGGCGGGCGTTCATCGTCGTTCTCAGCGACTTCCTCACCCCGGAGCCGGTCGGCATCTGGCGGCAGGCCTCGCGACGGCACGAAGTAGTCGCGCTGCGGTTGGTCGATCCGCGCGAGGAGACGCTGCCGAGCGCCGGCCTGGTCGCTCTCGAAGACGCCGAGCTCGGCACCCGGCGGATCATCGACACAAGCTCGGCCCGCGTTCGCGCCGCCTACGCCGAGGCCGCCGAAAAGCGCCGGGCCGATCACCGTCGTTGGTGCTCGGCAGCCGGCCTGACCGGCTACGAGATCTCCACCACCGACGACCCCATCGGCCCCTTGATTCAGTTCTTCACGGGCCGGGCAAACCGGCGGGGCGAGTCGTGAACCCCGAAGCCAAGACCGTCTACACCCCCCCTCGCCCCAACCTCGGACCCGATCCCCTGGCCGAATCGCCGCCTTGGTTCGAAATCGCGGTGGTGTTGGCGTTCGCTTTCCTCGTCTCGGCATTCCTTGTCAGGAGACGCCGGCGCCGAAAGCGTGCGACACCGGCCACGAACCCACCCCCCATCGTCCCGGTGGAGGGTGCCGACTCACCGCGGGAGCGAATGATCGCCTGGTCGCGCTCGATCCGCGAATCGATGGCGGAAACCTTCGGCGCCTCCTGGCTGGCCAAGACCACCGAGGAGCTCGCCAACGATCCCAGCTTGATCAATGCGATCGGTCCCGAGCACGCAGCGCAACTTCTCACCTTCCTGGCCGACGCCGATCGGACCAAGTTCGCCGACGCGCTCGAACTTCCCGCCTCGCCCCTGGCTGACTCCGAGCTCCGAGAACTGATCGACATTATCGCAAACTTTACCCCGACAACTAATGTGCCCGCCTCGTAAGACCTGTCAAACAACAAAAAATAACGGCAATTTAAATCGCCGATGGGGATCTTAATTCTACTGCAACTGTTTTTCACCGTTCCCGCAGTGGGACCTTGGAGGCCGTCATCGTCTAAAAATCCCGCCAAAACGAGGCAACTCCGAGACCGAGGAGAACGACTGATGCCAGCAATTGCGGGATGTAACGACGTTCCAAGGTGCGGAGCCACGCCCATCCGGCCGCGGCCGTGCCAATCAATGGAGCGGTCCACAAACAATGCGGACATTGCTGGAACGCCGACCGGTTGAACAACTGCCACATCATGACCAATCCGCCGAAAGCGGGCCAAGCCCAGAACCAATACTTGAGAAAATGACGCGACCGAAGTGTCAGATAGCGATTGTAGACGGCAGCGGAGTGAGTCCGCCCGCCCTCGAGGATTCGCTCGCCGCACGCGGGGCAGCACCGCGTAGCGATCACTCGGTCGGACCGGCACGAGATATCCTGATTGCACGATGGACACGCCGTCTTGAAGCGACCGGCGTATTGGGCCGCGAGGCAACTCGGGAGGAGGAAGATGGCGAACGCGGGGAGGATCAAGGAGATCGGAGTGAGGTCGCGGGCCGTATCACCGAACAAGTTCTCGGCCAACGAGGTCAGAGACTCGCGGAAGTAACCCACACCGACGAGGTAGAGAAACACCGCCCCGATCGCGCAAGCCATCGCGAGCAGGACCGTCCACTTACAGCGTGCTGACATCTCGCGTACTTCTTGCTCGGTGAGCATCGTCGATACCTCCCGCCCAACCCGACCCGGGGGCCTAACTCGAATTCAGCCTCGGCCGCCGCGAGGGAAACTCCCCGGTGGCCTTGTGCCAGCGGCAGATCCGTGACTCCTCGTTACGCCGGGAAGAAACCCGATTCAGTTCAGATTTCTCTGGTCCGAAACCTGAACTGACACCGGGGGATTTCCTATCGCTTCCCCCTCTCGATGATTTCCATCGGCTCGATGGCCGGATGTCCCTCAACGCCTTGAATGGGTCGATGCTGACGAATCCTGTCTTCGTTCGCCTCATGCCATCCGAGCATATCATGATAATCTTCCAATTTCTTGATTTTCGCGTCCAGTTCTGCCTCGCGTTGCCCGGCCCTGCGGCCTTGCATCGCCAAGGTCATGATCAGGGCGACGATGATCACCAGAAGCAGGAGCGTGCTCAGCCGAACCCGTTTCATGGTCTTCGCTCCTCGACGGCCGATATCCTCGGATCGCCCCTGACATTTTGTCCAACACCAACCCTGAGTTATCCGCTCGTACACTACCGCGGGGTTAGCGGGAAATAAGTGGCATTGGACTAAACCGCTTCGCGGTAGAGACTTACTTCCGCCAAGGGCCTTGCCGAAGGGTGGCCTTCGCGCCGTCGTCGATCATGAGCAGTGCCTTGATGTAAGCCGGAGGCATCTCGTCCGACAGAGTCGCGATGCCATCATCCGCCGTGAGGACGTGCGGCCCGGGGTATGATCCGATTCGATGCTCACTCGAAATACTCGGCTTGGATCGATCATTGACCTGAAAGCTCATCCGATCCCAGGCCAGGTCCCGCGGCTCCATCCAGTGGATCGAGGAGTTCTCGGACTCCACGAGCATCAAGGTCGTCTTCGGATCATCGCGGACCTCGGCCAGATGTCTCACCTCGCCATGAGCGGGAAAGAGGGTCCTCGATCCGACCACGGCGACGAAGCTCGTGAATCCTCTCTCCGCGCTCTCCAGATGGCTCGGGCAGAAGAAGTTCGGCGGCCGCATGGCGTGGAGCTTGCGATTGCTCGGGCTATCCCAGGCTTCGTCGAACCGGAACTTCGTCGTGAGCTGGCGATCGTTCCACCCATCCTCTCTCTCCAGATAGGCCATCAAGATCACGCGCCAGCTATACAAAGGCTTGCCGCGGGCATCGGCGACGTAGGCGGGCGGCAGGGAACCGTAGGCCGATTCGTAGTTGAGCAGGGCAAGGCCGAGTTGTTGGAGATTGCCGACGCATTGGGCGGAACGGGCTCCCTCCCTCGCACGGCCGATGGCCCCGATTAGCCAGGTCATGAGGCCCAGCAGGCAAACAGCGACAGACCCGTAGGTCATCACTTGACGACTTGTCAACCGGGGCAGTCGCATGGTGGGATCCCCGAAGAGTGGGTCGGCTCATCGCACCGCATCGACCGGATGCGTCGCGGCTGTTTGTGTGTCTGATCCGTGCGGCTCTTCATTCCGGGATCATGTCCGTTTGGTCTGTAGCAGCTTGCGGCCATCCTGCCGGATCGTCCCGTCCGGGCTGACGTGGCGATAAAGTGTCTGCCGGGTGATCCCCAACTCCGCACACAGCTCACCCACCTTCGTCTCCGGCTTTCCCATCGACGCCACCGCCAGCCGCAGCTTCGCCGCCGTCATCTGGTAAGGGCAGCCGCCGTTCCTGCCACGGGCTCGCGCCGCCGCCATCCCCGCGCGCGTCCGCTCCACGATCAGCTCACGCTCAAACTCCGCCAATGCCGCGAAGAACCCGAAACCAGCTTCCCGCCCGCCATCGTCGTGTCAATCGTCGCACCGTGCCCGGTCGGGTCGTGAACAGCTACCAAGCATGAGATGATCACCGGTTGGTTTGGATATGCAAAAGGCATGGCATCTTCTATGCTCTCTTACGGAGCCGAACGGCGATGACAATAATAGAGCAGGACAAAATAGCCAATATCCCTTGCATCCTAACAAGAGGTCGGCTGCTTTGAACTCTTGGTTTTGTCGATGTCTTACTATTCGCTTGACTTAAGCGTCTTGCCTCGAATTCTTTTTGGAGTAACCTACGATACGCAATGTCACCCTGAAGTCGAGTCTGTCCACTTGTTCCATCTACCCTCACGGCTCCTTCTGTAAGCTCTGGGGGAGAGAACGACGAATACCGTAGGGGCTTGTTAATTGCGGCGTCGGTCACCGTGAAGTGTGTTTGTGACAGCGTTTCTGTAGGACCACTCTTTAATCGTACCTCGGACTTGCCGTGGAATGGGAACCAGTAGCCATCGAGCTGTTTAAAGTCCGAGACTTCCCACAAAAACGCGCCGTTTTTTGTTTTCACCTTGCGAATCGCATAACGCAATCCAGGATCCAGATAGATTTCGATAGGGCCGCCCCGATGCGATGATTCTACAACCACGAGCGGTTGAGGATAATCCGGGCCAGCCTCACGCCGAATCGATGTTGACTCAATGACATGGAGATAAGGTGGCCGCCCTCCGGGAATCAGGAGCCATAGCAAGGCGGTCATATTGTTGGCGTCGTAGTGATTAACGGTACTGGCTTGTTTGCGGAAACGAACAGAGTTGACAAGTATCGATTTTTGATCATATTTAAAATAATCGATTTTGTATTGATATCTGCCGTCTTCGACAAGGTGTAAATCCATTTGATGTTTTTGAGTCCCAAAATCACTAAAAGATTTAAAGCTAAACCGGCCTTTGAGGTCAAACGCGATCTGAAATTCGCATGTTACGGAACCAGTTGTAACCCCACTAGCCTCACTTTTTATGACGTCGATCTCGGTAAATTCAACTGGTTCTCGTGACGACCATTGTGAAGTTAAGACATCTATCAACTGTGACTTAAGATCGTCATCCGCGAAAGCTGTACCGGGTTGGATCACCCCGGACAGCACGACAACGAAACCGACGAAAGGCATCAGAATTTCATGAGAGCGCATATAAGCAAACACCTTGGATCCGGTTAAATAAAAGGCGATTGTGCTTGGAGTTCCGTATACTGTTGGACGGACGATTAATCTTGAACGACTTGTTGCTCATCCGGCGTTCGCTAAATGAACTAAGCCTGAGATTTACAATGTATCGCCCTTCTCACAAGCAAGACATCATGTGTAGAATCAAGAAATTTGCCAACATAACGTTCCAGAAATTCATCGTATTGATGACTGTTCAAGATAAGCTCCCCGGAGTCAAGAGACCAGGGTCCTCATTCCGAGATCCGTACTGGCCCAAGCTAATTAAACGACTTCTCGCTAAGCCGCTAGGGCCGAATCTTTTTCGATTGGTACCCGTCGCGGCGAGCAACCAAAGCGGAGAAGGCTGAGGCTCGTGACTGCTCGATGCGGGGGTAGAAAGTTGGCCGATGCTCCCACCAGGGAGCGACGAGAGAGCGACCGGCTCGTCGTCTGGAATCCCATAGACTCGGCGTCCAGCGTTCTCACAACGGACCTCTCCAATCCATAGGGATCGCAATGGCTGAGCTGGATGCGCCGGATGGTACAAAAGTCGCAACCGAACATAAAGGCCATTCCAGGACGGACCGCACTCCCCTGCCCCCTCGATGACGGTCTGTCCCGGCCTTCGTCCTGACCTCGATCCCTCGCTGTTCGGGGGCGGGCAATGGCGAACGCTTGACAGCAGTGGCGACGCGAGCGAACATGGATGCAAACTCGCTTCGATGTGGCACACACTTGGACATGATTAACAATCGTAAATATACCGCGTCGTGAGGGCGATTTCGAGCCCCATCCGCCATCATGAAAATCCCTAACTACTGCTGATTAATCATTTTCGGCGATAGCCAGAGCGCCGGAGTGGGTAGTTACACCCACCAGATTTCGAACACCTCAGCTTTGACCTGGTCGAGTGGGTCGGTCGAGGACATTGTCGACAATGCTTTTCACGAATGTCTCGTCCAATGGCTGGCGGTCGAACCAGCGTCGATAGTAGAGCGGTCCCACGACCGATGCGACCAGTGTGGAGGGATCGCAGTCGCCTGACAACTCGCCTCGCTCCTGGGCACGCGCGATGATGGTGTATAAGGGCGCCATGAAGCCGGCATGGAGGCGGGTGTGGACCTCCGCCAATTCGGGATCTCGCTCCGCGGCGTCAATCACGGAGGGCAGGATGGTCGCCCAGCGGTCCGAGCGCAACCGGCCCGCGAACTGCGTGACCACGGCCGTCAGGTCCCCCTTCAAAGTTCCGGTGTCGGGGACCTGCGACTTGGCCCCCAAATTCGAGCAGGCCTCGAGCAGCAACGCCGCGCGCGAAGGCCAATGCCGATAGATGGTCGTCTTGGCAACCCCCGAACGCCTGGAGACTTCATCAACACTCACACCGCTGAACCCTGCCTCGGCCAGCAATTGAAGGGTCGCGGCCAACACGGTCTTCCTCGACCGCTGGACCCGACTGTCCCCATCGTCCGCCATCGCTTCACTGGGTTCGTTCTTTGTCATTGACCTGACCACTTTCGACAGCTACGATACCGTAGCGTATCGATTCCAGGGATTGCCGCAGGATGGCGTAACAACCGGGTGAATCACGAGTTTAACCGGGGGAGAATGATGCGTCTGTTCATTATCGGTGCCACGGGTGGAATCGGCCAGCATCTGGTGCGGATCGGCCTCGAGCGTGGTCACGAGTTGACCGCGTACGTCCGGTCGCCTCACAAGATCGCGCCGCACAAGCAACTCAACTTGGTGCGTGGCGATTTGTTCAACGTCGGCGCCATGGCTCGATCCCTGGCCGAACATGATGCCGTGCTCTCTGCGTTTGGACCCACGACGATCCGAACCACCACGCTGCGTCGCGACTTCGGCCGCACCTTGGCCTCGGCCATGGAGGAGTGCGGAGTCCGGCGCGTCCAAATTGTCTCGGCGGCCTTTCTCTTTCGAAAGATTGGGATCCTGGGAGCACTCCTCAAACCCACCCTGTTCCGGTTCATGGCGCCGGACATGGCGGCCATGGAGCGGGAAATCATGAAAGATGAGTTGGCCTGGACGATCGTACGGCCGCCACGTCTGACCAATGGCGCGCTCACTCGCGGCTACCGAATTGCCGACGGCGAACTGCCCGGTCACGTGATCTCGCGCGCAGACGTGGCGGATTTCATGATCCAGGAGGCGGAGACCCCCGCGCATCTTCACCAGATCGTCGGAGTTGCGGATTAATTTGACCTGCGTCACCAAGCCAACCCTCGACATTACCAATCCATGCAACGGAGCGACGGTTCGAGGGTCCGATGTCCACCGCTTGTCTCCTTATCACACTCGTGACCGCCGGCGCCAACGCGTTCTCGGCCACGCTCGACTTCGTCAGCTCTCAGCATGATGAGTTCGGCAAAGCTTTACGTTTCAAGTCGAGTTGACCGGCCGGAGCGGAGGGGCTGGGAGCACCTGGGGGGTCGTTTCCGAAGTGACTGAAGTGTTCGGAAACATGCTCGCGTCGAGTTCGAGCTCTTGATTGCATTTACGACCGAGGCTCGGATAATCAGGCAGGCCGAACTTGTTTGAGGCCCGTCATTGAGTCGCCAAGGGCGGTGGACTTCGGCTTCGAGGGTTCAAGCGGATTCCCGGCTCGGGATTGCGATGGGCCTGGAACGCGGACCTCAGTCTAACGATAACCGTTCACGATCGGAGCTCGCCATGAAACGAAGAGAACTGGGCGTGCGCGGCGTAGAAGTCTCGGCGATCGGTCTCGGCTGCTGGGGGATGTCCGGCTCTTACGGCCCGGCGGACGAAGGCGAGGCCGCGGCGACCTTGCGTCACGCTCTCGACACCGGCGTGAACCTCATCGATACCGCCGACTCCTACGGCGACGATGGCCACAATGAATTGCTGGTTGGACGGGCCCTGGCGGGCCGCCGCAACGATTACATCCTGGCAACCAAGACGGGGTGGGTCAAGCGAGTGGGTCCGGACGGTAAGACAGCCGTCGGTGTCGATGGACGTCCCGACCGCATCCGCTCGGCCTGTGAGGCGAGCCTGGCACGACTGCAAATCGACGTCATCGACCTCTACTACCTCCATCGGGTTGACCCCGACGTCCCAGTCGAGGAGTCGATCGGTGGCATGGCCGAACTGGTCGCCGCCGGTAAGGTTCGGTTCCTCGGCCTCTCGGAGGTCTCCGAGGCCACGCTGCGCCGCGCCCACGCCGTCCACCCGATCACCGCCCTCCAGTCGGAGTATTCCCTCTGGACCCGTGAGCCGGAAACGACAGTGATGCCGGCCTGCGAACAGTTGGGCATCGCCTTCGTGCCCTTCAGCCCCCTCGGACGCGGCTTCTTGACCGGGGCGGTAACGGGCCGAGAACGGATCGCAGCCGACGACTGGCGGGCGAACAACCCTCGGTTCACCGCGGAAAACCTGGCCCGCAACGTCGCCCTCCTCCAGCCTCTGGAGGAGATCGCCAGAGGCCATGGCAAGACCACCGCTCAGGTCGCCCTCGCCTGGGTCCTTTCCCGAGGCGAGCGCGTCATCCCCATTCCGGGCATGAAGCGGCGGACCCACCTCAATGAGAATCGCATCGCCGTGGAGCTGGACCTGAGCCCCGAGGAATTGGCCCGACTGAACACCGCGTTCGCGCCTGGTACGGCGGCGGGTGATCGGTATACACCGGAGGTCGCCCGCTGGGCCGGACGGTAAGGTCGGTCCCTGGAACGCCATAGGCCTGGGCTCGATGCGAGCGACTTCCAGGCCCGTTCAGAGCGGTTGGCTCGATCCTAATGGGCCGTACGCCATTCGGAAACGAACCGCTTCAGAGGCAAATCAATGATCTCAGAAGAGACGAGAAAGAGAAACGAACTCCCTTGTCCGACCTGCGGCGGCCGTTCCTACTCCTGGGGCATTCTCCGCGCCCAGGGGATCAACTTTATTCCCGACGAGGCTTCTCTTTTGCAAAAAGCTTTTCGGTTTGGCAGCAGTCTCCGCGCACGACGTTGTCTCGACTGTGGGAACATTCAAATGTTCGCACGATCGGTTTAGGCGAAGTGAACTGACTTCACTCACGAGCCTGGGCGAATCTCTTCCGGACGGAAACGAACACCGAGCGTATCGGTCCGGTCGATCCCGGTCCGGAGCCGGACGCGCCAGGTCATCGGAGGGGACAGGTGGTCGGAGGCTTCCGGCGCACTGACGAGCAGGGCTTCGACGGCCTCGCCAGGTTGGAGCTCTTTGAACGATTGACCGCGAATCGACCACTCGCTCTCGACCGCCAGAGGATACATCGCGATCGGTCCGCCCTTGGCCGTTTCGATGAAACTATCCGGCCCTCCGCGGTCGCGGTCGCGGATGAACGCTTCGTCAAGCGGTACAAAGATCGCATCCGTGGAGATGTTCTTGAGTTTGAGCTTGAGTTTGAGGACCCCGGATCCACCACGGCGGTGTGCGCGCTCGTTGAAAGCCTGTTCCAGTTCGACCGATCCCGACGCAATCTCCAGGGGTGTGACCTCCAGTGACCCGATTCGGATCAGTTGGCCCAACGTGGCCAGGTGGTCCGCGGCGATGGGCTGCGGCGGGACCCACTTGCGCGACTGGTCGGCACGTCGGCCGGGATCAAGCCGGTTCTCGCTTGCCGGGAAGAGGTCCGGCTCCTCCCCTTCGCGCAGCTTGCGGCCGCTAAAGAGGACCCAGAGCAGGCCGAGCGTCACCGCGCTGGCATAACTGAACAGCAAGAGGGTCGGCCACGACCTCCCACGGTGGGGAAGCTCGCCGTCTTCTTCCTCTTCCTCTTCATCGTCCGGTTCGGAATCGCCGACCTTCGCCTTCGCGAGGAATGGCTCGACGGCCTCGGTCGTCAGTGGGGCCGGGAACTCCAGTGCGGGCTCGGCCGGAGTCGGATCGGTGAGGGACGCGAGCGCCGAGAGCGCATCGAACGATCCGGCAGGGTCGGGTTCCGTCGAGGTCTCCTCGTCCTTCGGCGCATCGAGGTCCGGAGGGAACTCGAGAAGCTCGGGATCGAGGCGGGGGGACTCCGATTCCACGGCCAACGACGCTTCGGATGGCGTCGAGGACGAGGAGGGGGTGGGAGCGCTTGGCGCGGCAGGATCAGCGGGCGACTCCGCCTCAGCGGCGGGACGCTTCTCCGGCTCCGTCGTGAAGGCTCCGAGGAAGGGGTCGGGCGCGGGCTGGGTGATCGATTCGGCCAGCAGCGCGTTGAGCTCATCGCCACTGCTGCTCGAGTAGGGAGGTAGCGCGATCGCGGGGTCATTCCCTCGCTCGATCGCCAGCGAATCTCCCGAGCCGAGCGGCCCGGGGGGGGAGGCGTCAGACCGGGGCGCGCCGAGCGCGGGATCATGGGTCTCACTGCTCATCGCTCGCTCTCCTCAAAACGCCTCAACGGGGAGTCGCCCCCTCAGCGATCAGAGCCCGATGTCTTGGCCTTTCGAATCGATCATACCACTCCATGCTTGCGAGGGCGATTGCAAATGATTCCTCGTCAGGTTCGAAGGCGAGCTCGCCGAGGATGCCGATCGCGCCGACGTATCGCGCGAGTTCCTCGGCATTGGTCGCTTCCGCGAGGTCGTCGACCGCACCCCCCGGTTCAGCGCGGTTGAGCACGATCCCGGCCACGCGAAGGCCGCGGCGTTGCGCACACTCGACCGTCATCAGCGTGTGGTTCAAGGTCCCCAGCCCCCTCCGAGCCACGATCAGGAGCGGATAGTCGAGCGCTTCGGCCAGGTCGACCACGGTCATCCGCTCCGCCAACGGGGCGAGCAACCCACCCACCCCCTCGACCACCATGACGTCGGCTCGCTCGGACCACCAATCGAGGGCTTCACGCACCGTTTGAACCACCGTGTCAGACGCAAGGGGAGTTCCCAGGCGCCGGGCCGCCACGGACGGGGCCAACGGTTCCTCGAACACGAGCGGCACCACGCGTTCGAGCGGGATCGCGCCGCCGACCGCGCGGATCAAGGCGTCGCCGTCCTCGCACTCCCAGCCATCGCCCCGCCGCACGGCGCCCGTCGCCACGGGCTTGAGAACCCCGACGCGACGGCCTTGCCCGGTCAGGATCCGTGCAATCGCGGCGGCCACCCGCGTCTTGCCCACGCCGGTGTCGGTGCCGACGACGAAGAGTCCGGGAAGCACCCTCACGCCAAACCCTCCGTAATCTCGGTCACGCACTGGATCAGAATGTCGAGCATCTCGTCGATTTGCTCCAGGCTAATCGTCAGGGGAGGCATGATGACGAGAACATCCCCCAGTGGACGAACGAGCAGACCGAAGTCGCGTGCTCTCATGCAGACGCGAGTGCCGACCTGCTCGGTCCACGGATAAGCGGTCTTCGACGGTTTGTCGGCGACCAGCTCAATGCCCGCGATCAAACCACGCTGGCGGGCATCGCCCACGTGGGGAAGTTCGCGGAACGCCGCCAGCCGGTCCGCCAGCCGGTCGACCTTGGGCACCAGGTTGACGAGAGTCTGTTCCTCTTCAAAGACACGCAGGCAGGCCAGGGCCACGGCCGCCCCGAGCGGATTCCCGCCGTAGGTATGACCGTGGTAGAACGTCTTCCCCTCGGCGTAGGTCCCCCGGAAGGCCGAGTAGATCGCCTCGGTCGTGAGCGTCGCCGCCAGCGGGAGGTAACCACCGGTCAACCCCTTCGCCAGACAGAGGATGTCGGGGCTGACCTGCTCCTGCTCGCAGGCGAAGAGGGTTCCGGTCCGGCCGAAGCCGACCGCCACTTCGTCGGCGATCAGGAGCGTGCCATGGGCCCGGCTCAGTTCTCGGAGTCCGCGCAAGTATCCGTCGGGGTGGACGATCATCCCCGCGGCGCCCTGCACCAGCGGCTCGACCACGATCGCGGCGACCTCGCCGGGATGCTCGGCCAGAACCCGGTCGACCGCGTTCAGGCAGGCGAGTGCGCAGCTCGGTTGTTGCAGTTCGAGCGGGCAGCGATAGCAATGCGGACTGGGGACCCGCAGGCTGGGGAAGAGCAAGGGGCCGAACATCGCGTGGAACCGATCGACCCCGCCCACGCTCACGTCGCCGAGCGTGTCCCCGTGGTAAGCGCCGCCAAGCGCCACGAATCGCGTTCGCTTCGGCTCGGGCTCGGGCTTTTGGCGCCAGTATTGGAACGCCATCTTGAGGGCGACTTCCACGGCCGTCGCGCCGTCGTCGGAGAAGAAGACCCGGGTCAGGCCCTCGGGCGTAATCTCGGCCAGCCGACGCGCCAGCTCGATGGCCGTGGGGTGGCTGAGACCCAGGAGCGTCGTATGGGCGACCTTGTCGATCTGGTCGCGAAGCGCGGCGTCGAGGGTCGGGTGGCGGTGCCCGTGGACGTTGCACCAGAGCGAGCTGACGCCGTCGAGATAGCGCCGGCCCTGGACGTCGAACAGGTAGACCCCTTCGGCGCGGTCGATGACCAGCGGTTCCGCCGCCTCCCAATCGGTCAGCGCGGTGAACGGATGCCAGAGGTGGTCACGATCCCAATGTCGGAGTGTTTCAGGGGTCATCATTCGCTGATTGGTTGGCCGCGGCGGAGCGCCTCGCCGGGCGTGGTAACTTTGGATTGATGCTTCATCCAGACGGTGGTGCCAGGCCCCGCCGTCAGATGCCGTCCGGCGTCGCCATTGACAATCGAGATCTCGATCCAGCCCGAACTCCCGGGGAGGGCCACCAGAGTGCCGGGGCTCTCGTCGGCATAGGTGCGCCCCAGTCCTTCGATCCGGGCTCCGGCCACTTCGATCGTCCAGTCCTTCCGGGACAAGTCGCCGAGCCGCTTCGCCTCGATGTTCGTGATCAGGTTGCCGAACGAATCGCGGAGGATCACTTCACCGACGAAACCGGTCTCGTGCTCGACCGCCTCGAAGTTGCGGAGCGTGATGAATTTCGTGCGCACGGGGCCGAGCTCGGCGGGGTCGCCACCGACCAGGAGGTGCGCGGCGGCCGGCGCCAGGATGTCGCGCCCGTGAAAGGTCGACGAGACGGGGACCCGGCGAAACGCCGGGTTGGCGATTTCCCAGACCCCGCTCGGCTGACGATCGCGCGTCACCGCGCTCAGCAGGCCGTTGTCGGGAAGCACGAACCAGTGGTCGGCCACCAAGGCAACGATCAGGCGGCGGTCGGTTCCGACCCCGGGGTCGACCACGGCCAGATGCACCGTCCCCTTCGGAAAGACGTCGATCAGCCCCGAGAGGACGAACGCCCCCTCAAGGATGTTCTGCGGCGAGATGGTGTGGGTCACGTCGACGAATTGCGTGTGGTAGGCCAATCCCAGGATCACTCCCTTGACCGCCGCCACGTACACTCCCTCGCTTCCGAAATCGGTCGTCAGCGTCAGGATTGCTGGTTGCATCGCAAGGTTGCCTCTCCGGGTTCACCCACCCTCGCCTTCGCTCCGCAAAAGACACTACGCCTTGGAGGGCGATTGTGCCTCGTATTGGGCGGTGATCCGCGACGAGATCCCCCCACGGGGCGTGAAGTTGCCGACCACGCGCATCCGGCGCGGTTGACACGCAGCGACCAGGTCATCGAGCATCGTGTTGATGGAATGCTCGTAGAAGATTCCCCGGTTGCGGAAGCTGAAAAGGTACAGTTTCAAGCTTTTGAGTTCAATGCACGTCGCGGCGGGGACATAGGTAACAATGATCGTGCCAAAGTCGGGTTGGCCCGTAATCGGGCAGACCGCCGTGAACTCGGGGCAAGTGATCTCGATCTCGTATTCGCGATCGGGAAATTGATTCGGGAACGACTCCAAGGTCGCCATCAGTCGACTCCTCGCTGAGCCGGTCAAAGTCGGCGGAGAAACAGAACCCCGCGACTTCCCGGCTCGCCAGCCACGATTGTAACGGAAACCGTGCAAGCCGGCGCGGGTTGGAGCGAGGATCATTTCCAAAAAGAGGTCGGCGTCCCCCCCGTGCGGACCGTAGCGTTGCGACGTCCAATGGCGCCAACAATCGGGGATGGTGGGAAAAAAGCGACAGAACGGGGGGCGTCCCGAATAGGTGCTCTCTTGATTCCGCGCCATATTGTGGTAAGTGTTATGAGATGCCTCGGATCCTGCCTCGGTCGTCCGGCCGGTTGTGATCCGGTCTTACCCCCGAGCGGCCCGCCTGCGGGACCGGCCTTTTGAAGAGTAGACCCACCTCGGCCTGGTGGAGTGCGGTTCCGATCCTGGATCAGGAGTCTGCCCGATGTCGCAAGCCTCTCGTCGTCACCTTCGCCTGGAAAACATCGACGGGGTCACGGTGGTCAGTTTCGTCGACACCAAGATCGTCACCGAAGAGAACATTCAGGAAGTGGGTGACCAGCTCTACAGCTTGGTCGAAGACGAGGGACACAAGCAGCTCTTGCTCAACTTCGGCAACGTTCAGTATCTCTCGAGCGCCGCGCTGGGCAAGCTGATCAATCTCAAGAAGAAGGTGGGCGCGGTCAAGGGCAAGCTCAAGCTCTGCTGCATCCACCCCGACCTTCTCGAGGTCTTCCGAATCACCCGTCTCGACCAGGTTTTTGAGATTTACCCCGAAGAACAGTCGGCACTCGACAAATATTAAAATCTCGACGACGCGGCCGGCCAGACCCTTTCTGGATTCGTCGCGTCGTCGCGTGACTGAACCAAAAAAATGAATGAGCGGCCGGGTCGGCCGCCGTCGTGGGCCCGTTGGCCAAACGGCGGCCGACCCGGCCGTTCGTGTTCCTCGCGTGCGGGATCGAAAAAAAAAGAGCCAACCCGTACTCCTTCCCTCCTCACTGGTGTCGACAGCCTCACGTCATGAGTGATCCGACTCTCACGCCGATGATGCAGCAGTATCGCGAGCTCAAGGCTCGCGATCCCGATGCAATCTTGCTGTTCCGCATGGGCGACTTCTACGAGATGTTCGGTGAGGATGCCGAGCGGGCCGCCCCCCTGCTCGGCCTCGCCCTGACCGCACGCGACAAGGGGCCGAACGCCGTCCCGATGGCGGGCTTCCCTCACCCCGCCCTGGAGTCGTACCTGGCCAAGCTCGTCCAGGCCGGTCAGCGCGCGGCGGTTTGCGAGCAGGTTGAAGACCCGAAACAGGCCAAGGGCCTCGTCAAGCGCGAGGTGGTCCGGGTGGTAACACCGGGCACCCTGACCGACGAGGCGTTACTTGATCCGAAGAGCGCCAACTACCTGGCGGCCGTCGTCGAGTCCGCGGGCAAGCTCGGCCTGGCCTGGGTGGAGCTCTCGACCGGCCGGTTCTCGCTCACCGGCGTCTCGCGGACCGAACTGACCGACGAGAT
Source organism: Singulisphaera sp. GP187 (assembly GCF_900129635.1). Lineage (GTDB taxonomy): Bacteria > Planctomycetota > Planctomycetia > Isosphaerales > Isosphaeraceae > Singulisphaera. Next base: position 3,350,893 of record NZ_FSRB01000001.1, read on the forward strand.
GGCCCGGCTCAACCCGGCCGAGACCTTGATCTCGGAGACCAGCCTCGACGCGCCTTGGGTCCGCACCTTGCGAACCCACCTGGGACCGACGATCACCGCGCGGCCCTCGTGGGATTTCGTGCTGGAGCAAGCGCGGAACACCCTCAACGAGCACTTCGGCATCACGACCCTGGCCGGGTTCGGCATCGACGACCAGGCCCCCGAGGCCGCCGCCGCCGGAGCCTTGGTCGCCTATCTCCGCGATACCCAGAAGTCTTCGCTCGGACACCTGACGCGGTTGACGCCCTATCGCCGGGCCGATGTCCTGGCACTCGACGAAATGACCCGCCGGAGCCTCGAGCTAACCCGGACCTTGCGGGACGGCAAGCGCGACGGCTCGCTCCTCCAGGTCATCGACCGGAGCAGCACGCCCATGGGGGCCCGGCTGCTGGCCGACTGGCTCACCTCCCCCTTGACCCACCTCGAACCGATCGCCGAGCGTCACGAGGCGGTCGGCGAACTGCTCGGCGACTCGCTGCTGCGGAGCGACCTGCGCGCCTCCCTCGGCCAGGCCTACGACCTCGAGCGACTCTCAGCGCGGGTCGGAACCGGCCGCGCCACCCCACGCGACCTGGGCGCCCTGGCCCGGACCCTCGCCCTCCTCCCCAAGATCCGGGCGCGGCTGACCGCCCGCATCTCGAAGCGGCTCAACCAGCTCGAGGCCGCGCTCGAGCTCTGCCCGGAAGTCCGGGCCGCGATCGAGGCCGCCCTGGTCGACGACCCACCGCTCACGATCAAGGAAGGGGGCCTGATCCGCGAGGGCTACCACCCCGACCTCGACGAACTCCGCGAGATCGCCCGGGGCGGGAAGTCATGGATCGCCCGGTTCCAGTCCGAGCAGGTCCGCCGGACCGGGATCGCGAACCTCAAGGTTGGGTTCAACAAAGTCTTTGGCTATTATATCGAGATTAGCCACGCGCAAGGTTCGAAGGTCCCCCCCGACTTCATCCGCAAGCAGACGGTCAAGAACGCCGAGCGCTACATCACTCCCGAGCTCAAGGAGTACGAAGACAAGGTCCTCCGCGCCGAGGATCGGGCAAACGAACTCGAATATGAACTCTTTACGACCCTTCGTGACCGGGTTGCGGCCGAGGCGCCCAGGCTAATCCAGGCGGGGGCCGTCCTGGCCCAGGTCGACGTGCTCTCCGCACTCGCCGAGCTGGCCGCGCGGCACGGTTACTGTCGCCCCGAAATGGTGGCCGAGCCGGCCCTCGAAATCGAGGTGGGTCGCCACCCGGTGCTCGACGTTCTAATGCCGCCGGGCGACTTCGTCCCGAACGACACCCGGCTCAGCCCCAAAGACGGCACGATCGTCTTGATCACCGGGCCGAACATGGCGGGTAAGAGCACCTTCATCCGCCAGGTGGCCCTGCTCACGATCCTGGCGCAGATCGGCAGTTTCGTCCCGGCCCGACGCGCCCGGATCGGGGTCGTCGACCGCCTCTTCGCCCGCGTCGGCGCCACAGACGAGCTCAGCCGGGGGCAGAGCACGTTCATGGTCGAGATGACCGAGACCGCCAACATCCTCAACAATGCCACGGCAAACAGCCTGGTGATCCTCGACGAGATCGGCCGCGGCACCAGCACCTTCGACGGCATCTCCCTGGCCTGGGCGATCACCGAGCACCTGCACGACGTGGTGGGATGCCGCACCCTGTTCGCCACCCACTATCACGAGCTCGTCGAGCTTGAAAAGACCAAACCAAGGCTCCGCAACGCGAACGTCGCGGTCCGCGAGAGCGAAGGGGAGATCGTCTTCCTCCACCGGATCGTCCCCGGAGGCGCCGACCAGAGCTACGGAATCCACGTCGCCCGCCTGGCCGGCGTGCCCACCCCGGTGCTCGAGCGTTCCCGCGAGATCCTCGCTTTCCTCGAGAAGCAGCACGGCCCCGACCCCGGCCCGCCGGCCGGCCCGATCCGCAAGGTGAAGTCAGGCCGAGCCCTGACCGGCAGCCTCTTCGCCGCCCTGCCCGACCCGTTGCTCGAAGAGCTTCGCAAAGTCGACCCGGCCAGCCTGTCGCCGGAAGCGGCCGTGGAGTTCGTCAAACGACTCCGCGAACTGGCCTGAGCGTAATCTCGTCTCGACCAGGGCGTTTCATGCACTGGTCGAGACGCTCGCAAAAGCATATCCAGCAGCGATGGCCCCTGGGCGGATGCCTCGTCTCAGGCCCCGCTCTCCGAGCTGATCCCACAGACGCGCTGGGCCACCCGTTTCAAGCGTCGGGCGAGCACGAGCGGGACCGTCTCGACCGGGACGACCTCTTGGCTCTTCGCCTCGAGCTCAACCTGGATCCGCTCCAGGTTCTGGCTCGCTTCCAGCAGGTCCTTGATGGTCTTGCGGTGCTTCGACCGCTCCAATCGCAGGTGCTCGCGGGTCGAGTCAAGCTGGAGGCGGTTCCAGTTGCGATCGGCCGCAATCGGTTCGAGCTGCTCGTCCGGGTCGCATGGATAGCCCAGCGTCTCAAACGGCTCGGGAATCGATTGCGCGATCGCGCGGGCTTCGGCCGCCGGGATCAGACTCCGCCAGAGACCGGGCTGACCCTGCCAGTAGTGGAAGTGCCAGACCTCTTGCCCCGGCTTCTTGCGGCCGATCGCGTTGGCGTCGACCACCTCAGCGATCGATTTTCGCGGCGGGTCGCCAATCTCAGGGACGAGCCGCTCCAGAGCACCCTGGGCGTCGGCAACGAGATCCTCGTAGCGAATCCGCAGGACATCCGGCCGATTCCACCATGCCGGGCTATGGAACAAGAAACAGCGGGCGTATTCGGATCGGGTCCATTCCAAAAACGCAGCGCTCCGGGGATGGACCCCCACGATCGCGCAGTCGAGGCATTCTCCCCCACCGGGGCAATACCCCTCTTGGTGAACATAATAAACATAGTTCAACCATGACATCAAAACGTCGAGCGGATGCCGGGCCAGCACCGCAACCCGCACTCCGTAGCGTTGGAGCGAGTCGAGAAACTCGTCTTTCGGATACCAGTGGATCTGGATCACACAGCGCCTGGGAAGATTCTCCCAATCGATCTCTTCCGGATGATGAACCGGGATCTGCTCGAGCTCGTAGAGCGATCCCAGCAGCTCACGGGTCCAGGTATTGCCCGAACGGGGGGTACTCACCAGGGCCAGACGAAGCATCGCCGTGCCTTCGCTCTGCTGAGCCGGATCGGTGACGTGCTCACACGTCTTATCGTCCTCGGACATGCCGCCTCTCCCGAGTTGATCCAGGGGGTCGTGACTGATCTCGAGCCAGTCCCTTCCTGAGCCATTCTGCTCGGACCGAGTTGGGGCGCGCAAACCGAACCCCGGGAAGCTCGTCCCGATCAGCAACGTCGCTCAGGATCGCGTGAACAAAACCGGGGGCGGCGTCTCACGGCCGAAGCCGGAGCCCGATCTTGGTCGGCGCAGATTGAGGTGAGAAACCGGTAAAGACCGACCTCGAAACTCGTCTCGGGAGATAGAGACGAATGTCCGGGCCCGCTCACCGAATCTCCTAGAACCTTAAGGGTTATACTTTCTATCGTCAAATCACCCAAGCCCCCTCAACCAAAGATTCCCAACAATCGCCATCTTGGGATCTCTCGGCCCCCCCGCCCGGGCGACAAAAACAGGGGTTCGTAGGCACATCGCGCGGCTTCGCTTACAATTCAAAGGCAAGGGTCGGGAGCAACCTACCCACGAACTTTGTCCCCCCTCCCTTGCCGGGGGCGCCTCGCTCCCTTGTGCTCTGCCGCCAGGAGAAAGCAAGGGGGGCCGTGCCTCCCCCGCGAGACGGAAAGAATGGATCCGAATTCTCTTGGTAAGGTGGCCACAAACCATCATTCAAGAGATCATGTTTCGTGTTGTTGTTTTTATTTTCAATGGTGGGCTCCTGTCCATCCACAAAAGAGATTTTGCGATGGAAGCGAATATCCCCGAACATCGATCAACCACCGAGGCGGAGTGGCAGGCACGCGAGCGTTACTGGCGGCGCAAGCTCGGGAGAATTCGGCTGGGGGTCGAGCCGATCGAGCAACAGGTGGCGAAGTACCGGCGCGTCACCTGGATGCTCACCGCGGTGCCGGCGGGATTGGCACTCATCTTCATCGCCTTATTCACGGCTTTCCGGCGCCCCGACGTCGGGGTGGTCTTGGCGGGAGTGTTGCTGCTGCCGGTCGTGACCCTGGCCTGGTTTGATTTCGGACTCCTCAAGCTCCGGGTGGCGCGATACTCGCGTGAGCTCGAGACGTATCACCGGCGATCGACCCCCTCGGGGCGAACTTGATGTTCGCCCCGAGTGTCGAATCACCAGAGAGTTGATTCCTCGGTCCGTGAGCCGACCAGGGCGGCCGCTTCCTCATCGTCGCCGGATTGATCGCCCCACTCCTCGGCGTCGGCGACGCTCGCTTGGAGCTCGGCCTTCAGTCGCTTCCGGGCGGTGTGCAACCGCCGCTTGATGGTCCCGATCGGCACCGCGAGTTGCTCCGCGATCTCGATCAACGATTGGCCGTGGATGTAGAACGCCACCAACGCCTCGCGATCGATGGCCTTGAGCCGGTCGAGGGCCTCCCAGAGCCGATGAGCCCGTTCACGGCTGATCAGTTCGTCGAGGGGAGCCTCGCGCTGTTCGCCGGCGCCTTCGAGCACGCTGGTTTCCACGCTCGGCGGCACGCTGCGCCGGGTGGCGCGGTTGATCGCCATCCGGACCGCGACCTGCCGCAGCCAGCCGGCGAACCGCTCGGGCTCACGGAGCTGGTCGAGCCGCCGCAGGACGTGGAGGAAGACTTCCTGAGTCAACTCGAGCGCCTCGCTCGGATTGCCCAGCCGCCGCAGGCAGATTGCGTGGACGGTGCGCTGGAACTGTTCGACCAGTTCGCCAAATGCGGCGCGGTCGCCCTCTTGGGCGCGCCGAACCAGTATCGCCAGATCGGTCCAAGGTTCATCCCGGACCGTGAGATTCTGCAAAGTCGCCAGCACGTTTGATCGCTCCCCATTCCTCTGGGGTCCAGGGGCGATCGTAGCTAAGCCGCGTACGGTCAAGGGCCTTTTTTTACGCTACGATCGACCACCGCAGTCCACGAATCAGGCGTCGACGGGCGGAGGGGCGAACACTCGGCCGTGATTCCCCGGAACCTGGGGGCGCGATACGCGCACCAAGGGCGGGACGGCTAGGGTGTCGCTCGCCTACACACGGCGGCCGACGGAGACGGCTGGGGCGCGGTACCCGTTGCGAGGGGGCAACATGGGTCGTCCGCACGAAGCCGACCGCCAACTCAGTGGGCTGGAGTGACTCCTCGAAACCGGCGACCGACACTGTCGCAAGCGTTCGAAGGCGTTCCAACGATAATGAGCCGGAGGTTGGCGCTCACCCTCCCGATGCCGCGAGTATCGCGGCGCCGGTCGCAAGGGCAGCTCGAGCCGAGGTCAATCCGGAACGCTTCTCCACCTTCGATCGCTTACCGGTTGAGGTTGTCACCGGCTTGCAATCGCGTTTCGAACGGTCCGGTCCTGGTTGATCCAGAACCCGTTCGAGGGAGAAGGCCACGGAATCACCCTGCCGACACGTCCTGTCGGCCCGGGTAAACATCTCGGCGGCGAACTCGCCCCACGGCCTGACCGAGCGACTCTGTACGAGCCACGACGGTACGGGGCGTGAGCCTGGAATTACCGGAATCTCGCCTCTCGAAAGGGAAATCGAGGAAGGTAGAGATCCGTGCATTCCGTCGCGCATAACGACACGATGGACGTGGCGGGTGCGCAGGGTCTGGAGATCGCCGGTGTTGATGTTCGCCGTGACGGCGAGCGACCGCGTGCCGAGGTTCAGCCCATTCAGATTGGCCGACTGCGTCCGGTTCGTGCGGTTCAACATGGCGAGACCCTCACATCCGCCTTCAAACGGCGGGCTGTTGAAGTGAGGCGACCAGTCTGGTCGCCGTGCGGGCCGTCCCGGGAGAGGGCGGCCATCGCGAGTGCGGGACGTTCGATCCGTCCCTGTCTTTTGACGAGTCCTGAAGGTCCGTCAGAGCTCCCGATTTCTCATATCCGCCGGGCAACACGCCCGGCGGTCGATGGATCCTAAGGGAGCGACCTGATGAGAGTCGCTCCCCCAGCATGCGGTCTTAGACATCATAGCGGCCAGGGATGTTCGCGCAAAATCAAAATCAGTGTCGAAATTTTTCCCGAACAGGCATGAACACGTCGTCCGAGTGCTCTAACCCTCATAGAGAGACTGAGTTGCGGACAGGTTCACCGAGCAGCACGCGGCGGACTTCCTCGGCCGCTTTGGTCCGTAATTCGACAAAACCCTCGACGCTGTAGAACGCCGAGTGCGGTGTGAGGAGCACGCGGGGGTGGTGTCGCAGCCGCTCGTCGTCGAGCGGCTCGCGTTCGACGACGTCGATGCCGGCCCCCCCGAGCTGGCCGGATTCGAGTGCCTCCAGGAGCGCGACCTGGTCGACGACCGGCCCCCTCGCGGTGTTGATCAGGAGCGCTCCGGGCCGCAACGAGGCCAACGCCCGGGCGTCGATCAAGTGATGGGTCGTCGCGTCCAGATAGCAGTGGAGGCTCACGTAATCGCTCTGTTCCAGCAGCTCCTCCAGCCGGTGGGCCCGGCGGATCCCGAGCGCCTTGTCGACGCCTTGGGGCACGAGCGGGTCATAGAACAGAACGTCCAGGCCAAACGCCTTGGCGCGCAGGGCGGTCGCGGTGCCGATCCGGCCGCAGCCAACCAGGCCGAGCGTCTTGCCACGCAGGCGAGGCGTCCCCAACACGGTCCGATAGTCCCAGCCCCCCGCGCGGATCGCCTCATGCGATGGAACGAGTTGCCGAGCCAAGGCGAGCAGGAACATGATCGCGTGATCGGCCACTTCCTCAGTGCCGTAGTCGGGGACGTTGCACACGATCACGCCGTGACGGGCGGCCGCGGTCCGGTCGACGTTGTTGTAGCCAACCCCAGCGCGAACGATGCACTTACACTGCGGAGCGTTCGCAAACGTGGACTCGCCCAGCAACGCGATCTCGTGATAGGTGATCAGCGCGTCCGCCCCGGGAAGAAAGCGGGCCAGGCTCGCTTCATCAGTGGCGCGGGCCAGCTCGACCTGGGCGAGGTCGCCCAAAATCGGAGCCTCAATCGAAGTCTCGTCCAGAAAGTCAGTGATCACCACCTTGAAGGCAGACGACATCAACCGTTTCCTCTCGCAAGTGACGGAACGATCCGAAGGGAGAGATCAAAAAAAAATCGGGGACGGCGGCGAACCGCTGCGGATCCAGAGGCGGAGTTCAAGGTCCCTCGAGACCAAGATTGACCCGCGTGCACGTCCGCTTTCCAGGGAGCAACCCCTTGGTTATGGCCGATCGGCCGGGTAGGTTCAACCGTCGGCCCAAGGTCAGGGCCCGGTTATTCGGGGCGAGCCGACCCCTCAGGATCGCCCAGAGCCCGCGGCCCCGGCCCGCCTGATTGTGAAGAATCGACCCTCGCGAAGGAAGTGACGGATGCGACGGATCAAAGAACTCCTTGCCCAGGGGCAAGTGGTCCGCATGTTCGGCGTCGGGCAGTTGCTCAGCCCCAAGCTGATCGAAATCATCGGTGAGCACGGCGACTTCGACGCCCTCTGGCTCGATGTCGAGCATGCCGGCATCGGCATGAAGGAGATCGAGCTGGCGACCCTCGCGGCCAAGGCCTATGGCATGGACCACTTCGTCCGGCTTCCGGCCACCGACTACGCCTCGATCATGAGGCCGCTGGAAGCCGGCGCGGGGGGAGTCATGGTCAGCATGGTTCGCTCGCCGGAGGAGGCCGAACAGGCGGTTCGCTGGGCCAAATTCTGGCCCCGCGGCGAGCGTGGCATGAACGGTGGGAACCGCGACGGCCGGTTCGGCCTCACCCCGATCGGTGAGTATGCCGCCCACGCCAACGCCGAGACGTTCGTTGGAATTCAGATCGAGACCGCCAGCGCGATCGCGTCGGTCGCCGAGATCGCCGCCATCCCGGACGTCGACCTGCTCTTTGTCGGGCCGGCCGATATTAGCCAGGTCCTGGGCGTGCCCGGCGAATTCGAGCATCCCCGCTGTCTCGAGACCATCGAAAAAATCGCCCGCGCCTGCGCTGACGCGGGCAAACCGTGGGGAATCGTGCCGCGGGGGGGAGAGTACGCCGAGCGAATGCGCGGCTGGGGCTGCCGGATGTTCGTCCTCGGCTTTGATATCCACGCGGTTCACGCGGGAATTCGCGCCGCGAAGGAACGCTATGGACCGTTCTTTCCGACGCGATGAAACGATTTTTTTTCGCTCACCCTGACCCCAAAAACGCAAAAAAAGAAAAAGGCTTGAGCCGGATCGCCGCCGGCTCAAGCCCCATTCGCCCTTCAGTCACTACGGCCGTTCAATTCAACGATCGCGGCTCGACATGTCGCGGCTCCGGTTCTGCTCGATCGCCGCGAGGATACCGAACCTGAGCTTGCGATAGAGGACCGGCTGGTGCTCCTTGGGAATCTCCTTGCCGATCCATTCGATGGCCGACTCGGATGCGCCTCGGAAACCCTGCGACTCGGCGATGGCACCGAGGGCGATGAGTCGTCGCGGCTCGTCGGGATACAACACGACCAGTCGTCGTGCATCCTCGAACCGACCGACCGAGATCAGGTTGTCGATCAGGACGCCGGCCAGGATCGCCCGGGGATCGTCGAGCGGGATTGACGAGACCGCATTCGCAGCCTCGTGGTAAGTCGCGGTGGCACCGTCCGGGTCATTCCCCCGCGCCTGGGACTCGGCGATTTTGACCAAGGCGTCGGTCCGCACTTCAGGCTGTGGGATGAGCTGGGCGACCTGGAGACCGCGGGAATACTGCTTCGAGTGGGCCGCCGCGGTCGCCACCGCCACCAGGGCCCGATCCCGCCAGACCGGACGATTGATCAGCCGGGCGACCTCGGACGCCTTGACCATAATCTGGTCGGCATGGGCGTCAAGCGGGTGAACCTTGGTGGGATTGCCCGCGTCCTTGTCGTCTTTGGCCTCCGAATGAGGGAATTCGTTGACGATCGTCTGACTCCCGAACGACTGAGTTTCGACCACCCGATAGAGCATCTCGGTATGGTAGGTCGGGTTGTAGATTCGATTCGCCAGGAAAGCGGCACGACTCCACTCGAGCTCGGCTCGACTGATCAGAGTCTCACGATCGACGTCGGCCGATTTCGGGAGCGGCGACGCGGTGTCGTTGAACTCGGGGATGCTCAGATCCATTTTTCCGTCGCGAAGCAGTGCCTCGCTCAGGTTATTCAACCCCGTGATGACGGCGATGAGCCGAAGGTCATGGACCGTACGGTCGGGAATCGTCAGCGCGGCGGCCGCCGCTTCGCCCAAGGCCCGATGCGCCAGGTGCAGTTGGTTGCCGAAGACGGCCACGCTCGCGACCTTGTTCAGGGTCAGGCTGCGCTCGGCCGGATCGCTGATCGACCGTGCAAATTCGAGCTCCCGCGGCTGGACTTGGCTGAGGTTGGGAGGATTGGTTCGGCCCGACTCCTGGGAGAAGCTCGAGAACGAGAAGAGGTCTTCGTTGTCCGGAAAAGTCACGTTCGCCCCCGGGCCGAGCGGAACGCTGGCGCCGGGAGGCAACAGAGGCACGTACCCGGTGGACGGGACAAGGCCTCCCGCTTCGACTCCGACCGGGCGGTTGGGACCCACCCCTGAGATCGAACCCGTGGGATTCCGCTCGATTGCGGAGGAGGTTCCCGTCCCCGTCCCTGCTCCCGACCCTGAGGAGAGGCCGGGGCCGCTGGGGACCTGAGCCGTCGCGGAGATCGGCAAGCCCAGGGCGAGGCCCAGAGTCACTGCCGCCGAAAGCCGATATTCGAAGCGTGGTCGCATCATGGGTGCCATTCCTTGAGGGCCTGCCGCTAATGCCGGAGGCCCCTGGAGAAAGGGTGATACCGTCGAGTCGATCGACATTCGAGCCCACCCTTTCTTGTTAATGGAATCATTCCCCGCGTTCCGCTCCGGGTCAAATCAACCGTTCAGGACAACGCCCCCGCCCGTCCGAAAATTCGCTTCGGGTTTTCGAGCAAAATCAATCGGGCGAGCTCGAGGGCCCGATCGATCGACCATCCCTGGCCCCGAACAGCGTCGTCGGCCAGCGTCTCGGCCAGAACGCGTCGGAACATGTTGAATTTAGGCAACACGAACTCGAGCTTGTAGGCGTCGGAGTAGTACCCCACCTGCTTGACCTTGGGGACCGCCTGGAGCCGGGCCCGCAGGTCGGCGGCGATGTAGGCCGGGATGTTCGAGTACCACCAGTGCCCCATCGGAACCACGTTCGGAAAGATCCAGGAGTAGGCCACCAGCTCACCCCCCGCGTCGGGCGAAAGGGTCGAGACCGGGAACGTGACCCCGGAGAAGTGGTTGAACAACTCGCGGTAGCCGTGCAGGCTGACCCGGCGGTCGAACAAGTCGCGGCCCCCGGCGACTCCCGCCGGATAAACATTGCGGATCGGGCCGATCATCAGGTCGAACGGCAGCCGGAACTCGGCGCAGAACTCCGCCAGAGTCCAGAAGACGACCTGCCTCACCTCATCGTGCTCATCGGGCCGCTGGTCCATCTGATGGAGCGCGCGTCTGACAGGGGTCACGGCACGCTTGGCGGTGGCGCGATAGGGGGCAAAGTCCGGGGGAAGACTGATCGCGCACGCCCGCGCCCCCCGCTTGACGAACCGTTCGAAGAGAACGCCGATCGCCTGGCGGAGCGTGGCATAATCCTGAACGTCGACATTCGTGGCACGGCGGAGCCGATCGACGGTCGTCGGCTCGTGGAGCTTCAGAACCAGGTCGTCGGTCCGTAGGCAAGGGACGTATTTCTGAGGATCCCAGCCTTCGAGCGGATCGTCGAATTCGTTGGTCAGAAAGACCGCTTCGAGCTGCGATTTCTTCCAGACCTCATGGTCCCACGCCGCGCCGCTGCTGCTGGTCGAGCGCTCGGCGCGGTCGTAGAGTTCGCCGATGTTCTGGGGCGTGATCCGATCGTGGGGGAAGTCGTGAAACGTCTTGGCAATTTCCAGCAACCACGAATACTGGACGGTGTTGTCAATCCGATCGAGGTAGCCGGCCAGGTTCCGGACCCGTGTCTCGGGGTCGAGACTCGGCGCGACGAACTCAGAGGGCATCCCCGCCGAGTGGGCGAGTTCGGTATAGTAGTGATACCCCAAGACTTCGTCGAAGTTCCGCGCGGCGGGCCGAGCCGGGTCGATATGCGAATGGGGATCGAAGATCGGCCAGCGTGTCATCTCGTCAAAGAGCTCACGGGCCTTGGGGTCGTGCGGTGAGGTTGTCGGCATCGTTTTAACAGCTCGGCGCGGGGTGAGAATCGTCGCACTCGAATCGCGATTGACCACAAAACAAGCTAGCCAGCGTCCGAGTTTCCAGCAAGAGAGGAGAGTCAGGGCCGATGAACGTGGTTGTGACCGGCGGAGGAACGATCGCACCGATCGATGACGTCCGCCACCTTGCCAATGTCTCGTCGGGCCGGTTTTCGGCAATGATCGCCGAGGCCTGTCTGAAACACGGGGCGTCGGTCTGGCACATCCACACCCCCGCGGCGCAGCTTCCCTACAAACGCCAGGCGCAGTTCGATCTCAACACGACCGACCCCGAGGCGGAGCAGGCGCGGCTCGCCGCGCTCCAGCGCGAGTGGCGCTCGGTCGCCGATCAGCTCCACCTGGTCCCCTTGGCCGAGGGAACCGTGGCCGAATATGCCGCAAGTCTGGAACGCGTCCTCCGCAACCAATCGATTGACGTCGCCTTCCTGGCGATGGCCGTCTCCGACTTCGAGCCCAGACCGATTCCGGGCAAGCTCAACTCTCAGGCCGAGTCGATCATCATCCACGCCTTGCGCACCCCGAAAGTGATCCGATCGGTCCGCGACTGGTCCCCTCGCCTCTTCCTCGTCGGCTTCAAGCTCCTGTCCCGCGTCCCCCTGCCCGACTTGCTCGCAGAAGCCGAGGCCGCCTGCCTGGCCAATCGCGCGGACCTGACCGTCGCCAACGACCTGCAAACGCTCCGCGACGGCCAGCACACCGTCCACCTCGTCCGCCCCGAGCATCCGCCGGAAACCCTCCAATCCGGCGGCACGCTCGCGGACAGGCTGGTCGATCGAGTCTTCGCGCTGGCCGAGCAACGGCGAACCACGACACCACACCCATCGGTTCGCAACGCCGTCGATGGCTGAATCCCTTTCGTTCCCAGTCCAAGGCGCAGCTCCGATTCCGAACCCAAGACGGATTTCCATCATCTCCAGGTCGACCCCAGATGAGCCAATCCCCGACCTTGCCGACGGGACACGTACGATCTCAGTCGGCCCGCGTCGCCGCGATCGGCTGGCCGTTGGCGATTGTCCTTCTGAGTTTGGTATTGCGGGGCACGGTTGTCCGAGACTTCGTGGCACACCCGCTCGGCCGGCTCCCCTGGGTGGATGAAGGGGCCTATTGGACCCGGGCGCAGGCGATTCTCAACGGGGCATGGCTCCCCGATCGGCCGTTCTACCAGGACCCTCTCTACCCTTATTTGCTCGCGGGATTGATGCGGGTGGTTGGGACGGAGGTCTCAAGTCTTCGAGTCGCGCTGGCCTGTCTCGGTGCGCTCACGCCGTTGGCGGTATACGGGGCGGGCCGCCTCGGTTTCGGACCCGTTGAAGGGAGGGTGGCCGGCCTCCTTTGCGCGGCGTGCGGCCCGTTGATCTTCACCGACGGACTGTTGGAGAAGGAGAGCCTGGCCGCGCTCGGCGCGGCGATCGCGCTTGGTTTGACGGCATGGGCCGCGAATCCGGCTGGCCGGGCTTGGAGAGCGACCGGTTCGGGTCTGGCCTGGGGAATCGTGAGCCTCCTCCGCGCCAATGCCCTCGTCCTCGCCCCTCTGGGTGCGATCTGGTGGCTGCTGGCGGACTCTCGCCACCTGACCGTGGGCCGCCGCCGCGCCAAGGCCCTGCTCTTTCTGCTCGGGTTCGCGCTCGCCATCGCGCCTGCCACCATCGTCAATGCCGTCGTCTCCCGGCCGACCGAGCTGATCCTGACCACCTGGCAAGGGGGGGCCAACTTCTACATCGGCAACGGCCCCGAGGCCACCGGGACCTATGTGGCCCCCCCTTTCGTCGAGGCGAACCCGGCGCACGAGGCGGACGACTTCGCCGAGGAGGCCACCCGCCGCTCCGGTCGGCGATTGAGCCACACGGGCGTCTCCCGGTTCTGGCTCGACCAAGGGCTGAAACGTTGGTGGGACGCCCCAGCCGCATCGCTCCGCTTACTCGCGGCCAAGATCGGCCTGCTGGCGCACAACTTCGAGATTCCCGACAACCAGGACTTCGAATTCGTCCGTCTGGTCGCGGTCCCCCACCTGTCCTGGGGAGTGATCAGCTTCGGCACGTTGCTCCCATTGGCCGCCCTCAGCTTGGGCCTGGGGCGGGAAGAGCGGACACCGTTCTGGAGCTTCCTGATCCTCTCTACGGGGGCGGGCCTGGGGACAACCGCTCTCTTCTTTGTTGTGGGTCGTTACCGCATCCCTTGGTTTCCAGGTCTGGCGCTCCTGGGCGCAGCGGGGGCGGTCGACATGGGCCGCCGACTCGCTCGACGACAGTGGCGGGGACTGGGTTGGCGAGTCTGCCTGCTGGTCCTCCCGGCCGCCGCCCTTGCGTGGCGGCCCATGGTCGATCCGACCCCTGATCGTTGGGGGCACGCGGAAATCGAACTGGCGTTAGCTTTTCTGGCCGAAGGAAGCCTCGAGCCGGCGATCAACGCCCTGGACGACGTCCGAGCGCTTGGCGAAGGCCCCAGCGCTCGGGTCACGACCCTGCTGGCCGAAGGCCCGGTCCACGACCGCCTCGCTGCTCTCGTCCTGAATCGCCTGAACGGCCCCCGCCACGCAGGGGAGATCCCGCAAATCATTCGCGCACGCTGGCTCAGGCAGCTACCTGAGACCCGAGCGGAGAGCCGGCGCAGACTTGAGGGACTCCTCCGTTCTCAGCCCGACGACCCCGCGGTTCGGCGGGAATGGGGCGCCTGGTGGCTCGACGAAGCGAACGACCCCGAGGCGCGACGCCACGCCAAGGACGCCTTGGCCCGCGCGATCGAGGCCCCCGGCGGTGATGCCTCGGCCGCGGTCCTCCTCGCCCTGCTCACCACCGACCCCCTCCCGCTCGCAGGCCTCACCTCCCATCGCTCGGTTTCACTCAACGCTCGGGTCCGGCTTGCCCAGGCGATCGTGATTGCTCGTTCTCGGCCCGGGCGCGTCTCCAAGTGACCAAAGCTTCACGAAGCCGAACCCCAACGCCTCATGAACGGCAATGGTCGGAAGCGACTCAGGACTTCATGGCCGCTTCATTTCACCCCTGCATCCATGTCTGAAAATCACCACCAAGGACGAAGCGGGAAATCGGTTCCTGATCGCTCGGCAAGGGCGAGACGAGGCGAGCCTTGGGGGCCGAACCAACGTCGAGCGTAGCCCGGAATCGCCTGGCTTCGCCACCGGGCCACGCCCCGACGGGCAAACGGAAGTGATTGACAGAGTAAACCTTAGGCCCTGAGCGATCGGAATGATTCCCTGGTTTGCCAGGGATTCCTTCACGAGATATGCCAGGATCAAGTCGACGTGAGTTCGATCCCAGGACTCCCAATCGCTCCAAGTGATTGGAATCGATGAAAATGCACGCGACTCAGCCCCCAAGTCGACCAGTGATCAGTACACAGGACAATTCAAGCAAATTCGAAATCACCTGTCTTGAAACTCGTATCGATCCGCGCTATCCTGATGTTTCGAAGAAGATCCAGCCTGTCCCGTTTGATCGTGCCGTCTCAATTTTAATTATCAGACCCGGGACAACGTCTCGGCACGTCGTAGCACATCCGTGTTTCGTCGTGGCGGATTTCCACAATTTCAGGGCGAACCAACGACCCGTGAATCCTCTCGGGCGGGGGAGACACGTCCTGGACTTGGCTCAGCGCCATTCCGTTCATTTTATTCGTTTTTGCTGATTCGGCCTACCGAGAGAGGGGAAGTTTCATCATGTATCGTCGTGGTTTTACGTTGATTGAATTGTTGGTCGTGATCGCGATCATCGCGGTCCTGATCGCGCTGCTCCTGCCGGCCGTCCAGGCCGCCCGCGAAGCGGCGCGGCGGTCCCAATGCGTTAATAATTTGAAACAGCTTGGCCTCGCCATGCACAACTATCATGACATCAACGGCTCGCTTCCCATGGGTTCGGGAAACTGCCTGACCGGGATGCCCGGCACCTACACTTCCAAACAAGGGATCAGTGCCCACGCGGCCCTCTTGCCCCAGTTGGAGCAGAATGCGATCTACAATTCGATCAACTTCAGTTGGGGGATCGACGAAGGGACGGGGACGCCACAGTATCCCATCCAGAGCACGGCAATGAATGCCCAGGTCTCGGTCTTTCTCTGTCCCTCCGACGTGAATTCGGCCGAGGCCTACATCAATTGCAATAACTACTTCGGCTCCGTCGGCACCACCTCCAACCTGACGAATGCGAATACGTCCACCTGGCCGGCCCCCCCCGTCATGTCGAGCCTGACGACGACCGGCTTATTTGCCTACCAACGGGTTTACGGACTTCGGGACATGCTGGATGGAACATCGAACACGATCGCATTTTCCGAGTCGACCGTGGGAAACCCGAAATCCATTCTGGGCCAGATCAACATCGGCCTCACGAACGTCGCGGGCGCGGCCGCCGGCGAGTTTGCCGATGCTTGGACCAATCCCAACGCGGTCATCACGGCACTGGCGTCGTGCGACTCGGCCTGGCAAAACCGTTCGGCCACGATCGATGCCCAGCGAGGGAAGAACTGGATCCACGGTTCGATGGCCTTCACGCTCTTCAACACCTTGGCCATGCCCAACTCCTCGAAATGGTCCTACTGCTCCGGCAATGGCTCAGGGTCGGCATCGACGTTTGGTGAGGCAGACAGCTACCACTCCGGAGGGGTTAACGTCCTGATGGGTGACGGCAGCGTCAAGTTCATCAAGAACACCGTCAATCGGAATACATGGTGGTCGCTCGGCACCAGGGCGAACGGCGAGGTGATCAGCGCCGACGCCTATTGATTCTCATTCTCCGTTCCGAGACTTGAACCACACGTCATTCCTCAGGGCTTTATCTCTGTTTTACCGGAGCTTATAGACATGAGTCGTCGCGGATTCACGCTCATCGAACTTCTTGTGGTGATCGCGATCATCGCGGTTTTGATTGCCCTGCTCCTGCCGGCCGTGCAGGCGGCACGCGAGGCAGCGAGGCGGAGTCAATGCTCCAACAACCTGAAGCAGATGGGGCTGGCCCTACACAACTACCTTGACGTCGGGGGCACCTTCCCCAGTGCCCGTCCGGGCAGCGACTCGGGCAATAACGACTCCAACGCCATGAGCCTTTGGGTCTCCGTCTTGCCACAACTCGAGCAGCAGCCGCTTGCCAATGCCTGGAACTTCCTGCTCACGTTCAACGATCCGGGCGTCAGTGGCGTCTACGCCGCTTCGTGCCTCCCGCTGGCGCAGTCCACCGTGGCGTCGACCACGCTGTCGGTCTTTGTTTGCCCGAGCGACGGCCGGCAGCAACCCCTCTTTTCCACTTTGACTTCGGGACGGAACGACATCCCGCACCTCGCGAATCTGGCACCCTCGTCGTACTCGTCGTGCGCGGGATCCCTCGGAGGCGCCAACTCCGGCGCGGATTCCTACGGCATGTATGCCACGACCGACATCAAACACTTCAACAACGGCTTCGCCGACTACGGTGTCCCGCATCGCATTCGCAGCTTCACCGACGGTAGCAGCAACACCTTCGCGGTCGGCGAGACAACCTACGACAACGACGGTTCCTGGTATGGCACCCAAGTCGGCAAGTGCACGGGCGCCAAGAACCAGTTCAACGTCTGGACCGTTACCCTCCGTCTCGGCTCGAACTTCCGGACGACCCGGAACCCGCTGAATACCCTGCCGAGTAGCGGGTTGGCGTCGGGAGGCAATCCCTGTGGAATGAACAATGCTTTCGGCAGCCGCCACTCGGGCGGGGCCAATTTCCTCTTCGTCGACGGCTCGGTCCGGTTCATCAAGAACTCGATCAACCTCGCCACCTACCAAGCCCTCTCCTCACGCGCGGACGGCGAGGTCATCAGCTCCGATAGCTATTGATCTATTGTTCGCTATCTTGATTTCAGCAACCGGCGCGTTCCCATCGTGAGTGGAACGACCCGTGTCTCGACCCGAAAACCCCCAAGGGATTCTCCTCCGGCTCGCGGCTCGCGCGAGCCGGAGTGCTGTTCCACCCTGGTTTCCGAGGTTTCAAGTTCCACCCAAGCCTCGCCGCGTTCACGAACTCGGCGTACCATATCGTCCGACCGGATCGAGTCCAATCAAATTCCGCCGTGAAGCGGCCAGGGGAACGACATGAAGGTGTTGGTGCGTTGGTCTGATCATCGTGGTTTCGTGCTGGTGTTGGCGGGGGCGTGGGTCGCCGTTTCAGGGTGTGGAGGTCGAGACAAGAATGAGCTACCGGCGGTCGCCGCGGCCGGTAAAGTGACCTACAAGGGTAACCCCGTAAGTCAAGGAACGATGTATTTCCTGCCCGACACGGGGCGGCCCGCGACCGGGATCATCAAGGACGGCAGTTTCACCCTCACCACCTACAACGACGGCGACGGCGCTGTCGCGGGCAAGCACCGGGTCGGCGTCATCTCGACCGAGGACGTGCCGACGAAAGGGGGCGACTCCGTGCCGAAGTATCTCATTCCCGAGAAATACTCCCAGCCCGAGAATTCCGGTCTCGAGGTCGTCATTCCGCCCACCGGCAACACGTCTATTCAAATCGACATCAAATGATTCGTTGCCTTGGCATTCGCGACTCCCCGGCTCGACCGCCAAGGAGCAACGACCTTCCGATCCATCCGCGGCGAGCGCGGCTTCGAGCAGGCCCGCCGAATCGCCACCGACGGGTGCGAGCCTGCTCAGCGACACCGGAATTCCGAGTGCGAAGAATCGACATGGTCAGCGCCTACCCTTGCCGAACCGCGCGGGCCATGTTACGAAGGATGATGAGGCGGGGTCGAGGCACGGGAGGCCCCGCCCTTGGGTTGTCACCTTCAAATGGGATCAAGGCTCGATGGACGCCCCATCCGATCGAACGACGGCCGAAACAGGCCGTTTGACCCTGGAAGCCCAGGGATGGCGAGGCCTTGGGCCCCAGCACTGGAACGCCTCGCAAGCCGTGCTCGCCGAGCACGCCCTGAGACGCGGCGAAGGGGAGCTGTCGGACCAAGGGGCCCTGGTGTTCAAGACCGGGAAGTACACCGGCCGGTCCCCGAAAGACAAGTTTATTGTCCGGGAGCCGTCGAGCGAGTCCGAGATCGACTGGGGAGAGGTGAACTTTCCCTTTGATCCCGACCGGTTCGATGCGCTTCATCGCCGCCTGATCGCCCACCTCGAAGGACGCGAAGTCTGGATCCAGGACTCGTTTGGGGGGACTGACCCCACCCATCGCCTGCCAATCCGGGTCATCTGCGAGCGGGCATACCACGCCCTGTTCGCCCACCAGCTCTTCGTCCGGCCCACGACCGCGGAGCTCGCCGGCCACCGACCCGAGTTCACGATCATCGCGGCCCCCGATTTCCTGGCGGTTCCCGACCGGGACGGCACTCGAAGCGAGGTCTTCATCGTCCTGAACTTCGCGAAACGGCTGGTGCTGATTGGCGGCACTCAGTATGCCGGGGAAATCAAGAAGTCAGTCTTCTCGATCCTCAACTACCTGCTCCCGCGCCAGGGCGTGCTCTCGATGCACTGCTCGGCCAACGTGGGAGACACCGGCGACGTCGCGCTCTTCTTCGGACTCTCGGGCACGGGCAAGACGACCCTCTCCGCCGATCCGATTCGCGCCTTGATCGGCGATGACGAGCATGGCTGGGGCGATGACGGGGTCTTCAACTTTGAAGGGGGGTGCTACGCCAAGTGCATTCGCCTCGACCGGCTCAACGAGCCCGAGATCTATGAGGCGATCCGGTTCGGCACGGTGCTCGAAAACGTCGTGCTCGACCCCAAAACCCGGGTTCCCGACTTCGCCGATGCGTCCCTGACCGAGAACACCCGCGCAGCCTATCCGATCGAGTCGATTCCGAACCACGTGCCAGGGGGACAAGGAGGACATCCCCGCCGGATCATCTTTCTGACCTGCGACGCCTTCGGGGTGCTCCCCCCTTTGTCTCGGCTCACGCCGGAACAGGCGATGTATCACTTTCTCTCCGGCTACACGGCCAAGGTTGCCGGGACCGAGCGGGGGCTCAGCCAGGATCCGTCGGCCGTCTTCAGCGCCTGCTTCGGCGCCCCCTTCATGACCCTGCCGCCGAATCGCTACGCCGACCTGCTCGGTGCCAAGATGCGGCGGCATAAGGTGGAAGCCTGGCTGCTGAACACGGGTTGGACCGGAGGGGGGTACGGCCAAGGGCGACGGATCGCGCTCCGGCATACCCGCGCCCTGGTCGACGCCGTCCTGGGAGGAACGACGCGC
Source organism: Singulisphaera sp. GP187 (assembly GCF_900129635.1). Taxonomy (GTDB): domain Bacteria; phylum Planctomycetota; class Planctomycetia; order Isosphaerales; family Isosphaeraceae; genus Singulisphaera. The sequence goes on from NZ_FSRB01000001.1 coordinate 3,370,454, forward strand.
CACGTGTCCTTCGCAGTCGATCCGATCTTCGGACTCGAGTATCCGACGGCCTGCCCCGGCGTGCTGAACGAGATCCTCGACCCACGCGCTGCCTGGCCCGATCGTGCCGCCTACGACACCCAGGCGACGCGTCTCGCCCAACTGTTCCGCAAAAACTTCACCCGGTTCAACGACGTCGAGCCCGCCATCCGAGCCGCAGGCCCACGGTTGGATTCATGAAGTCAGGTGATTCGCCGCGAGCGGTTCGCTCGCCCCAGACTCACTCAGGCAGGACGACCCAAAGCGATTACTCGGGCGAGATCGGTTCGGGCTGCCCTGGGGTTCGATTCTCAGCTCCGCGGGCGCTCTCGGTCGGCGCCCTCCAGGTGGTGAGCACGTGTTCCTCGCCCCCAACAATCGAGAAGGTCTCGTCGTAAAGCACGGTCGTGCCCCGCATCATTTTGAGCCGGTGCTCTCCGGCCGGGAGGTCGCAGACGAGCGGTTCGTGGATGCTGGCGTCGACCCGAAACATCTGGCTACCGACGCTGACGGCCACATCGGGCTCGGTGACATGGACGATCGCGGTCCCGGTCCGCGGCCCGGCCTGCGAGGCGACCCAGTAGAGCAAGGCTGCGCCGCAGATCCAGCCACCGAGATGGACAAGGACCTTGCTCGTCAAGACCCCAGAGCCGGGTCGCTGCGGGAGCGTCTTGAGGATCATCAATGGCTCCTTTTTCGAGGAAATCGAGGGCGGACGTAGAATCCCCCTCGGTGGCCCAGGGCCGAGGTCGAACAGCGAACGTCAACAATCTTGGAGGAGCGGGGTTCAGGGCGGACCTAGCGTCCGTTGTCCCCTGACTGTCACGCTCCTTCATCGTGGAGCGGCGAGGATCAATTCCCCGAGGTTACCGGCATTGAACACTTTAATACCCGTCCACCAAGGCCCCCAGTAGGCCCAAACCAGGCGATCGGCGGGAGGCTCGTTCATCCCTTGATGCGACGTCGCGGGGACGTCTTTGTCGGCCACGGCCAGGTCGAAACCGATCCGTTTCCCCACCTCCAAATGGGTCGGCTGGTCGGGGTACCGGTCGAACGGCTGAATCGCCCACTCGTAGGTCGTCACGTCCCCGACACGGCGAAAGGCCATTTTCGTTCGGGTCTTCTTGACGTCACCGGCCATCACAATCGGGTTGGTGTCATACTTCGTCCCGTAGATTTTCCCCGGACCTGGGATCGCGATGTACTGCTGAACGGGAAGGTCCGAGAGGCCGACGGAGTCCCAAAAGGGATTGGATACCGTACTCGAGACCCGCCGCTCGCTCCTGAGGCCATCGATGTAGACCTCGACGGCGTCGGTATCCATATGACTGGTGTGGCCGATGACCAGCTTGTCGTCACGGACGACCACGGCCAAGTAGATGAGCTGTTGCCTCAGGTTATAGCCGACCGAAAACGACGGGCTGAGGTCGGGACTCGTTGCGAGGTCGGCGCCTCCCAGGTCGGCGAATCCCGTCCCCTCGAAAAGCTTCTGAACCGGGTAGCGAATCCTGTCCTTGGGCCAATCCGCGAGTCCGCCGTCGATCTCGATGTTCTCGAGCGGGTATCCGACGGCCACCGAACCACGATTGGCGATGACCGGGGAAACCGCTCCTGGCGCGGAAGGAGGCGTCTTAGACTCGGGACGAGCGATGACCAACGGAACCGGCCTGGGTGTCGGTACGACGACCGGCGTGGGAACGGGCGCAACTGCGATTGCGGGCTTCTCGAGCCTGACAGGAATCGGCAGGCGCGGGGACGGTCCGAATTGCACCGCCAGTCCCGCAATCGAGGCCGTGGCGAGGCCAAGGCCGAACAGGACGAGCGCGGATTTGATCCCGGCGACGGACATGGCCTTCAAAGTCGCGCCGGCCAGGGCGACGACGGACTCGGAGACCGCGCCGGGGGCCGTGGAATTCCCCGAGGCGGCAAGCAGGATGGCGCGGGACGTCGAGCCAAAGAGGATCGCGGGGGCGACCGCATCCTCCCGGGGTGCGATCCCAGCCGTCATAACCCCCGCGGGTAGCACAAAACCACGGCGTGACAGGCGTGACCGCAGGAGTTCGCGCGCCCGGAAGAGCCGCCCTCGGACTGTCCCTGACGGCCAGCCGAGGGATGCGGCCGCCTGGTCCTGGGTCAGTCCCTCGAGGTAGCAGAGCACGAGCAAGGCACGGTACTTTTCTGGGAGCCGGTGGACCTCTTCGTCCAGGACCGCTTGCTCGGCCCGAACGCCGCTCGCCAGGTCGTTCTGTGACTCTTTGATCAGCGCGGCCGCTCGGCGTTCATGAGTTCGTCGTCGGGCCAGGTCAACCTTGGCCCGCGAAGCGACACGGTGCGCCACCCCGTACAGCCAGCTCGCCACCGAGAGGCGATTGCGGATCGATCCGGCCTTCCGCACCAGGACGAGAAACGTGGCCTGAAACGCGTCCTGGGCGTCGTGCTCGTCGTTCAAGACGCCGCGGCAGACGCGCAAGACCATCGGCCCGTGCCGGCGAATCAGCGCGGCGAAGGCGGCCTCGGCGGTCGGACCAGGTCCGGATCGAAACTGTTCCAGGAGCTGGCCGTCAGTCCAGTCGCCGCTGAGGCCGGTCTCGAACAGCGTCTCCAGGTCCCGCGCGATCCCACTCGTCAGTTTCGCCGGCATCCGCACTTCCTCTCCCGCTCCCGTACTGTGGGCCTTCGCCAAGTAGTGTCTCTGGGAGGCGTGACTGCTACATTTTTTTTCGCGGCGTTCACGAAAATATTGGGAATGCGTTCCGGCGAGGACCGCGCTTTCCGAATCCATGAAAAAAAAAGAACCCGCGGACAAGAGGTTTCCCTCTCGTCCGCGGGTCTTTGTGAACGCTCGTCATGCCGTCCGCTCAAGCTCAACCACGACCTGCGCCCTGGGGCTCGCGATCACGGCGACGGCGGAGGCCCTGCGACGAAGAGACGGCGCGACGCGGGAACCGGCCACCACCGTTTCCATTGCCGTTGCCATTCCCATTGCCGTTGCCATTCCCGTTCCCGTTGTTATGTCGGGGACCAGGACCGCGGCGGAAACCACCTTGGCGGGGCTGAGGGCGGAAGTAAGGTCGGGGCGGCGCCGGCACTCCCTCGACCTGATCGGCTTCCAATTCTCGCGAAATGCAGCGCTCGATCTGATCGAGCAGCTTGCCCTGGTCGGGCAGCACCAAGGAGAAGGCCACACCGTCGCTCCCCATCCGGCCGGTTCGGCCGATCCGGTGAACGTAGTGCGTCGGATCCTCGGGCAGGTCGAAATTCACGACGTGCGAGACCCCACGAACGTCGATGCCACGGCCGACAACGTCGGTGGCAACCAGGATCGTCAGGCGGCCCGATCGGAACCCTTGAAGGACCCGGTTGCGCTGCGCCTGGCTCAGGTTGCCGTGCATCGTGTCGGCGAGCAGCCCCTCGGAGCGGAGCAACATGCCCACCCGGTCGGCTCCACGCTTGGTTCGGCAGAACACGATCGCTCGCGGCGGCGCCTCACGGCGAAGCAGCTTGATGAGCAACTCGAACTTCCGCTCGGCGGCCACCATCAGGTACGACTGGCGGATCGCCGGGATCGTCGCGTCTTCATCTTCTCGGATGAGCCGGACGTCGACCGGATCGACCAGGTAGGTCTGCGCCAGTTCGCGAACCTCGGGAGGCATCGTTGCCGAAAGTAACAACGTTTGCCGCGTCTTCGGCACCGACTTGAGAATCGTCTCAACGGCGGGCCGGAATCCGATGTCGAGCATCTGGTCCGCCTCGTCGAGGACGACCATCTGCACCTTGTCGAGCCGGATCGCGTGACGGGCCATCAGATCCATCAAACGTCCCGGGGTGGCCACGACCACCTGACATCCCGCACCCAGCATCCGCTGCTGGCGAAGAATCGGCTCGCCGCCGACCACCGCCACGCCCCGGACCCGTCGCCCGTAGGAAAGCTTCTCGAACTCTCGGCTGATCTGGATGACCAGCTCACGCGTCGGCGCCAAGATCAGGGCCTGCACCCGACGGTCGTTCTCGTCGACCTTTTCCAAGATCGGGACCAAGAACGCGGCGGTCTTGCCCGTTCCGGTCGGAGCATTGCCCAGGCAATCTCGGCCGGCAATCGCTTGAGCGATCATCGCTTGCTGAATCGGGCTCGGCTCATTGAAGCCAGCGCGGTCCAACGCCTTCAAAGTCAACTCGCTGACACCCAGCGCGGGGAACCCCTCAGATGCTGTTACTGTCGAGGTCCCAGTCGTCGTCTTCTGCAAACTTAACTCCTTCTCACCCCGACTTGTGGCGCGGACGGGACAACACTAACGGTTGTCCGTTCTCGGACGCGGCTTGCGTAGTTGTCGGCCTTGTCGCGCCAAAGAAGTCCGCACCGGCAACAAACCGAGTGCGAAAAGATGAGACAGCGCAAAGAGACCAACGGGCAGATGGCTCGCGAGGTAGGATCTCGGCCTCAAGCCGGTGGGGTGTACCCTTCGTTTTTTTTCCAACCGAAGGATTGTAGCATGCTCCGCCAAAGAGGCGAACCGCAATTTCGCAAACCACTCGAATTCCCCAAAAAGAACCGAGACCGCTCATCATCCGGCCGGTTCGACTGGCGGATCTTGAGGAAAACTGGACAATCCGAACCGACGGAGAACGCCCAAAGACCAAGGAACCCAAGACGATGCGTCTGGTGATCGATGGCCAGCGGCTCACGGAGGAGCGGACGGGGGTGGGCCGTTGCCTTGAGAGCCTCCTTGCCGAGTGGGCCCTGACCGGTCTCCCCATGGCGGAGACGCTGGTCGTTCTGCGCGAACCCGGGGGACGGAACCGCGTTCCCCGGATCGACGGCCTCGTCTCCAAGGTGGTCGGTGAGCGCTGGTCGGGCCTCGGCTGGGAATGGTTCGGACTCGCGCGCGAGCTCCGCCCCGACGACCTCTTATTCGCGCCCGCCAACCTCATGCCGTTGCCCTGGCGGGGTCGGACGGTGCTGGTCATCTACGACACCCTGCCCTGGGTCGTTCCCGAGAGCTTCCCTCGGCTCGTGCGCTGGCGGTTCGGCTGGCGATACCGCCTGGCCGCGCGGCGGGCCGACCGGATCCTCGTCCCTTCGCAGGCGACTGCCGACGACGTGGCCCGCGTCCACGGCGTCCCCCCGGAGCGGATCCGGGTGACCTATCCCGGCCCCGAACCCGAGTTCCGCCCCCTGCCCCACCACTCCTCGGAAGTGATCGAGGCACGCCGACACGTGGGCGTGGAAACCTCTCCCTATTTTCTCTTTATCGGCAAACGGTCACGCCGACGCAACGTCCCCGCGATCCTCAAGGCCTTCGCCAGCCACCGACGCGAACACCCCGGCCACCGGCTCGTCTTCGTCGGGCCCGACGACCCGGGCGACTTGCCGGGCCCGGCCGACGGCACGATTCGCGCCGGGCACGTCTCGGAAGAAACTCTCCGCGGCCTATTGGCCGGGGCCATCGCCCTGCTCTATCCGTCCGACTACGAAGGCTTCGGTCTGCCCGTCGTCGAAGCGCTTGCCAGCGGTTGCCCGGTCGTGACGCTCCGCAACAGTGCCCTGATCGAAGCGGGCGGAGACGCCCCCTGGTATCTCGACTCGGCAGACGCACCCGCCATGGCCCTGGCGTTACGGGTCCTCGCAACCAACGAGGAGGAGCGGCGGACGCGGATTGCCCGGGGCTTCGATCACGTCGCGCAGTTCAGTCGGGCTCGGTTCGCCCACGAAGTCAAAGACGAACTCATCAGGGCCGCGGCGCTCACTCCGCGGAACGGGTGAGCACGTTGCCTTGGAGGGTGAGACCGCCTCGCCCATTCCCAAAAACCTGGTGGGCCGTGCCCACCCTACAAAGCAACAAATCTTGATACGAATCCTCTTGCGTGTTCTCTCCCCCATCACCGAACAGGCTCAAACGCCTCCTCGGGGAGCAAGACCGGCTCTCGTCGCTTGACGGCGGCCACGGCCCGCGCGAGTGCGGGGCCGGTGCGTTGGCGTTCGCGATGGCGTTGCTGATGCTCGTCGATCAGTGCAAGGTAGCGGTCAAGATGCTCGGACTCGGACCAGATCCCGTGACGGGACCGATGGCCGTTCTCACCCAGGGTTCGTCTCAGGTCGTCGTCGCTCGCGAGTTTGCCCAAGGCCTCGACCAGCCCATCGGGTGAGTCGAAGACGAGTCCGCCGCCGCTCTCGGCGACCAGTTCAGGTAGGGCACCCAGGTTGCGTACGACCACCGGAGCACGCTCGGCAAAGGCTTCGAGCACGACGTAGCCGAACGTTTCATAGACCAGGGAGGGAACCGCGACGGCGCGTGCCCCTCGAAACAAGGCCGCGACGTTGGCGGCATCGAGCCGGCCCTCGAAGAGGACGTTGTCCAGACCGCGTGCCTGCTCCCGAAGCTCAGCCTCGTACTGGCCCGAGCCGGCGATCCGCAGGTCCAGGCCCGGCAGGCGTCGCATCGCCTCGATCACGTCCTGAAACCCCTTGATCTTCTCGAGCCGGCCAGCCGCGGCAACATACGGCCGGGCGGGCGTGGGCGTGGCGGCGGCCGGCATTCCCGTATAGTCGTGGGGCAAGAAGTAGGGCAGGTGCATCATCCGGGCCACGATCCCGCGCCGGGCGTGCTCGCGCCGGGTCGAAAGACTGGGGCAGATCAAGGCATCGAGATGACGCAGCGATCGGTCCAGGAGCGGGGTCATACGCCAGAGCTGGGGCGGCCGGAGCGACTTCACGCAACAGCGGACGCACTCGCTCCGCTCGCAGACGCTCTGGTCATGCTTCCAGAGAACGTGTAACGGGCAGACGAGCCAGTGCTCGTGGGCCGTCATGAACTTGATGGCGCCCGGGGCGGGGATCTGGAGCAGACCGGGCCCGCCGATCAGCGAAAGGTTGTGAAAGTGGACGACGTCCGGGCGAATGTCATGCAGCAGGCGGCCGATCGCCCGGGCCTTGAACAACGGCCGCCCGGTCTGGTGCGTGGCCAAGGGGGACAACACACCGGCCCGGCTCTCGAGCGGGTGGATCACCACGCCCGGCGGAGCCGAGTAAGGACGCGGAGTCTGGTCGCCGCGCGACGCCTCGAAGGCGTCGCGACAGTGGATCACATGGACCTCGTGCCCCTGCCGCGCCAGGGCCCGCGACAGCCGGTCGACGAAGGCGGCGTCGCCTCCAAAGCTGTGGCTGCCAAAGAAGGTCGTGAGCATGCAGAATTTCATGGCGGCTTCCTCCGAACGTCTCATGAAACCGGGGCCTCGGTCCCTACAAGGGCCTGGTTTCCAATAAAGGGGGGGACCGATCCGTCCTCGATGTCGCTTGCTTAAACTTGGTCTTGAACACGTGCACTGGCTTATCGTCAGTGCTCGGAAACCGGAAATTGCGCCTCGACCAGCGCCTGCTGCGCATCGCCGCGAAGGCTGCGCGGCGTCCGATGGCTCAGATGGAGAATCGATTCGGTCTGCCGCGGATCCCATCCCGGGTCGAATTCTCCGAACGCCGCGAGCAAGGCCCGGGCGGAGTTCGCCCAGGTGAACTGAGACGCCCGGCGAAAGGCCGTGTGCGCCAACGCGTCGCGCCCGGCCTGGTCCTCGAAGATCCCGCGCACGGCGCCGGCGATCGCGGCCACCTCGGTCGGGTCAAAAAAGATGCCCGCATCGCCGACCACTTCGGGCAAAGAACCGGCCGTGCTCGAGATCACCGGAGTGCCGCAGGCCATGGCCTCGACCGGAGGCAGGCCGAACCCTTCCATCAACGAAGGCTGGGCCAGCACGTAGGCTCGGCTGTAGAGATAAGCCAGGTCCTCGTCAGGGACGAACCCGGTGAAGTGGACTCGGCCGTCCAGCCCGAACCGCTCGACCGCCGCCCGCAATTCGGGGACGTGGGTGTGGAACACGTCGCCGGTGTCGCCGACCAGAACCAGTCGCACATCCGCGGGAGCGCCGCTGGCGAACGCTTCGATCAGCCGTGATAGGTTTTTATGAGGGCTCAATCCCCCGACATAGAGCACGTAACGGGTCCCCGGCGCGAGCCCGTGGCGGGCCAGGACCGCGTCCGATTCCGGACCTTGGGGCCGAGGCCAAAACTCGGCGTCCGGCCCCTCGCTCACCACGCAGACCTTCTCCGCCGGGAGACGGAACCAGGCGATCAGGTCACGGCGGGCTGACTCCGAAACGGTGACGATCCGATCGGCCCAACAGGCGGCGGCATGCTCCTTGAGCATCCAGGAGAACCGCCCTTGCCAGGTTGGAAAAACAAGCTCAGGGTGGGCGAGTGCCAGGGTGTCGTGCATCGTGACCACGACATGCTTGACGTTCCAGACAGGGAAGAACGTGTAGGTCGCCGGAAAATAGATCAGGTCGATGCCCGCGCCCGCCACCGCCTTGCCCATCGCGAGCATGTCGCGGACCCGCCGCCGACCGGCCGCGGATGCCGCGCTGGTCGGCGCCTCGCCCACGTCAACCAAGACCGTCTCGAAACCATCGGGGACTGAGACGTTTGCCGCCGAGGGTCGATCGATGAACACGACGATCTCATACGGGTTTGGCAAATCCGCCAGCGCGTCCAGGACCTGTCGGGCAAAGCGACCAAACCCGCGTCGGTTCGCCAGGCAGCTTCCATCGATTCCGACTCGCATGGCGAAGACCTCCGCTTTGGCTGGATGGCTTGGACCCCGAAGGGACGACCGTTCCGACAGCAACTTACGTTCGGGTGGATCAGCGGCCATCCAGACGTAGGCAATTCGAGGGTAAACAGGCTCTCAATCGTGACGGCGAGACACCAAAAGCATCGTGCTATGTCCGAACGGCAACCGCGTACTCAATCGCCCCGCGACCACCGCCTCGGCGGTGGCGACACCGCCCATCACCCGGTTCACCCACGGGTGCGGCAACTGAATTTTGAGACCGCCCCCCGAGGGATGGCTGCTCGGCCCACCTCGACCCGGCCGGGCCAGGCGACCGCGCAACTCCTGAACCAAGGCGGGAAGGCAGTTCGCATGGGTCGCGTGCCTGACCGTGAACCCGGAGGCCTCAAAAAGCTTCACGAGGTCGCCAAGTCTGTACCCTCCCTCAACCGCGGGAGACGCCGAGGTCCACCCCTGGGCGTTCGAACGCACCAGCGCCACTCCACCAGGCGCGAGCACCCGGTGCAGTTCGCCCACCGCGCGACGATCACCGTCTTGAGGGAGATGCTGCAAGACATCAAAACACGTAATGACATCAAACTTTGAATCGTTAAACGGCAAGTCGAGGGCGCTCCCTCGGACCAAGGGGAAGGTGTGCCGCCGCCGGGCATGAGCAAGGGCCTCGGCGCTGGGGTCGAGTCCCACGACGGAACCGACTTCGGGTCGGCAGGCCAGCCGGAGCGCCGTTTGCCCCGTGCCACAGCCGACGTCGAGCGCGGCCAGTCCCTGGCAACCGCGCAGCGCGGCGTCCAGCCAGTGGGCCCCGAGCCGCCACATTCCACGCGACCACCAGTGCGCGGCCTCGACTTCGGCAAGCCGATCGAAGTAGGCCGGTTGTTCGATCGTCAGAACGGCCGTCATGGCAAGAGCCCTCGCAAGCGATGCCGCCAGAGATACCACCGGGGCGACAAACCGAGCTTGGCCAGCATCCGCAAGCCGCCGACCGCCGCGATGATTTCGATGGCGAGCAAGGCCCAGCCCACTCCCCAAGGACCCGCCAAGACGGCCGCGGCGGGCACCAAAACCAGGGCCAAGAGCACAAGACCGACCGTCTGGTCGAAAACCCAGGACTCGCGGCGGCACGCGGTCAGAGACGCCTGGATGAAACTCGCCGTCAACAGCCAGGGCAACCGCGCCGCGATCAAGACGAGCCAGGGGCCGCCCCCTCGATAGCGCTCGCCGAACAAAAGCGGCATCCAGCGCCCCGCCATGACCATCAGCACGAGTACGGCGGGAAGGCTGAGCACCCAGATTCGGACCAGCGAATCCTCGATCAAGCCGCGGGCCAGATTCGCCCCGCCCGCCCATTGCCGCGCGATCGCGGGCGCCAGCGACGCCGGAAGGACGAGCCCCAAGGCGACGAACCCAAAGACGATTCGCCGCGCAGCGGCGTACGAGCCAAGCTCCGCGCTGGCCCACCAGCCGAGCACCAGCAAGTCGGCTCCATAGAGACTGACCCGGCCGAACCGGGTCACACCCGCAATGGCGCCTCGGTGAGCCACGACGATCCAGGCCTTTTTTCGGAAGCGGATGCGGGGCCAGCCGAGTTGGCACGAATGCCAGGCCAACGGAACGATCGTGCCCGCGACTTCGGCGAAAACCAGGCACCAGGCCGCCCGCGGGAGATCGCCCGGGTTCCGGACCAGGCTCACCGCGAGGCCCACATAGGCCAAGGACCGCACCCCTTGTGCCAGGGCAATCCAGCCGAAACGCCCCGAGACGCGCAGGCCGACATCGGTGACCCACGCCGAAGGGAACAAGATCAGGCCGGCGATCGCCACGACCGGGCCACGCTCGGGACCGGCCAGCAAGGCCAAGCCCAGTACCAACGCATAACCGGTCAATGCGGCCAACCCGCGCAGACCAATCAAAACATCAGTGAGTGGTCGAATCAGCGAAGGCCGGCGCGCGGCCTCGCGATAGACGATGACGTCCACCCCTCCGCGCACCACCACCAGGAGCCAGGCCGCGACGGCCGCGGCGTACTCCAACCGGGCGAAGCTCGCCGGGCCCAGGCGCCTCGCCAGGTGAACCATCACGGCGAAACCGAGAAAGTTGGCCAGCAACTCCGCCACGAGCACCCAGCGCAGCCCTTTCGGACGCCGGGACGCTGGCTTCGGAGCCTTCCGGCCGACACGATCGGCGGCACTCGCAAGGCGAGCCGTCGTGGTCATGCCGCCTCCCCTTTGGTCGCAGTCAGCTCCCAGAGCGGGCCGATGGCGCGAAGGACGGCCCGCGTGAGACCGAACTTCCGCGCCGCGGAATAGACCCGGATCGCGCGTCGCTGGCGCACGGGGAGCGTACGGGCCCAGTGTTCGGGCACGCCCGGCACGTCAACTTCGACCCTCTGCAGGCCGGCCGCCCGAGCGAGTTTTCCTGCCTCGTGGGCCGAGAGGGTGCGCGGCGGCCAAACCTGGCGCCGCCGCAGCCGCAAGTAGCCGGGAACCCAGGTTCTCGGCAGCCAGCCCAGGCCCCAGAGCCCGACATGCGGGTCAGTCGTGATCGTGAAGCGGTTGGGGGACCAGACGATCAGGCGACCCCCGGGACGGAGCACGCGGACCCACTCTCGCAAGGCTTGCGCCGGGTCGTCGAGATGCTCGATCAGGCTATCGGCAACCACTGCGTCGAACTGGCCGTCGGACCAGGGAAGGCGCTCGGCCGAAGCAACGACGAGCGTTCCCGTCAGCCCTCGATCGGCCAGCCGTCTCCTCGCCACCACCAGCCACCGCGACGCAATATCCACCCCTTCGATCGACCGTCCCGACCGCAAGGCCGGCACGAGCAGGCCCCCGGTGCCGCAGCCGACCTCAAGGATCGAGCCCTCGCGCGGCAACCGCGCGGCGAGCGCTTCACCGCGGGCCTCGGCCCCGGCGATGTGCCGCAAGAACCGACCGCGACGCGCATCGAGCACATCATCGGTGATCGCGTAGTACGCCTCCGCCAGGCCCCGCAAGTCCGTCTCGGGCTCCAACAGGTGCAGCCGCTCGGCCTTCGCCCGCTCGGCCTCGAGGTCGAGGTAGCGGTCCGAATTCAGCCGGAGATCGACCAACCCCGCCACCCGCGGAAACGAGCGTGAGCAGTCGATGCAGACCGGCCCCTCGGTACGGTCGAGCAGCATCCCTCGGCAAGCCGGGCATGCGAGCGTCGTGCCTTGTTCGACCCAATGATGATGATCCATTAAGCTTCGAGATTCCCGTGGACTTCTGCGGATTCCCAAGAGTGGAGTTCGCGAAAAACGTGTGTGAGAAGCTAGCCTGACTCTTGCAGGGTGGGCACGGCCCACCTTGATTCACCCCCGAGAAAAGAAGGGTTCCCCGCTCCGTCCAAAGCCACTTGTCAGTCAAAAGACCTGGTGGGCCGCGCCCACCCTAAAAACACATGCTCATCCATGCTCTCAGGCAAGTCTCCAGGAGAAGGGATAAGTCATGGCCCCCCGCCCTTCCCGCAAGGTGCGCCTCATCCGGAGCCAGCCTTGGAGTCGGCCGGTGACCAGACGATCGAGAACGCGACGCGAGCGGAGATAGTAGGCGTCGATCCGCGAAACTTGATGGAGATCCTGTTCGTGATTGGCCGTATCGAGCCGGGTGCCGAAGGCCGCGGCGAAGTGACGCCGAGCGGCCTGGCGGATCCTCGGGGTCGCCCGACCATACGGGTAGGCGAACAGAGGGCAAGGGCGACCGAGACGTTGTTCGATCGCGTTGCGGGCCCCGCGTAGCTCGTCGTCGAGTTGTCGGTCATCGCAGCGGTCGAGCGGCACGTGGGTGCGCCCGTGCGCGGCGAACCGGAATCCGAGCGGCTCCAACGATTCGAGCTCGGACCAGGAAAGCAACGGTCCTCGAGGAACGTCCGCGGGCTGGCCCTGCCAGGCGTTGTCGCCGCCGATCCGATCTGTGACCAGGAAGACGGTCGCGGTGGCTCGGTGCCGGGCCACCACATCGGCCACCTCGAAGATCGATTGGAGCCCGTCGTCGATCGTCAGGGCGTATCCGCGCTCGACCACGGGACGGCCGCGAGCAATCCAGGACGCAAGGTCCACCGCCTGGAAGCCCGCACGGGTCAGTGCCGAAAGCGTCTCGGCGAACCAGGCGGGATCGGTCGCGGTGACGCTTCCCGACGTGTCAAACGCGTGATAGGTCAGGATCGGCAAGCCGCCGGCCCTCATCCCCAGCGCTCCTGAGACACGCCAACCCGCTCGTCGGCCGGAATCGGGACCAGCCGTTCTTCGAGTGGGATTTCATGGCCCAACGCGCTCGAGCGGTAGACCGCGTCGATCATCTCGGTCACGCGACAGCCGTCCCAACCGGTCGCTTCCAACCGGGGCTGTGCCCCCGCCGGCTCGGTGACGAACGCTTCCATCTCACGAACAAGTGATCGCTCACAGCCGAAGAGCCCGCGGAACCGCCGTTCGGAGACGCGCTCCGCCAGATACCGCTTGGTGATCCGCCGGCCGGTTTCGAGCACGCCGGTCAGCTTCCAAGGGGCGGTCTCGACATGCAATCGGCCCTCGGTCCCGCGGATGTCGATCGTCAAGTAGCCTTTGGGAAGGGCCCAGGAGGAGCGAACCTCCGCGGTCCCTCGATCGTGGCCGCGGAACGAGGCGGTGGCCTCCGACTCGCACCCCTCGGGCAAGCCCAACGGATTGCCCGTGCTTCCCCGCGCGGCCACCACTTCGCCCAGGAAGCGGCGGATCAGGTCGCAGGCATGCGGACCGTTGTCCATCAGCGTGCCTCCCCCCGACCGGGAGACGTCGGTGTGCCAGCTCCGGAGAAAATCGGCGGAGGCCATGTGGCCAATCTCGGCCGTCACACTTTCAACCCGGCCGATCGCCCAGTCGCCGACCAGGGTCAAGGCGTCACGGATCGGCGGATAGAAGCGATGATTCAGACCCGTGGCCAGGCGGAGTTGAAGCTCATCGGCGTGGAGGGCAAGCTGGAGCGCATCTTCCGGCCGGACGGTGAGCGGCTTCTCGCAGAGAACCCACTTACCGGCCTCCAGGGCCATGCGCGCCTGCTCGAAGTGGTCGGCGTGCGGCGTGGCGATCACGACGGCGTCGACTTCATCCCACGACAGCGCGGAGGCGTAGTCGGCGACGACGCGGACCCCGTGCTGGCGGCCAACAACCTTGGCGACTTCGGCGTTGGCGTCATGAACCGCGACGAGCCGGCAGCCTCGCGCCGCCATGATCGCGGCCGCGCGCTGCGCTCCGAGGAACCCCGCCCCCACCACCAGGAATCCCACTCCGAGCCCGTTGGCTTCCATGCCCGCCTCCTCTGAGTAGACGCCTTCAGTCGTTCGTCATGCGACCGTCCGCCCTCGCGCGGGGGGTCCCAACCACGTTCCCGTTGTCTCGCCCGCCGACCAGGCCGCCAGCAAGAGCGACAAGGAAGGCAGGGCCGACAGCCAAGGCCCAATCCCTCGACCGCGCTGGGCCAAAGCCGCGGTAATCCGCCGAATCAAAAGCGCCGGGACCAGAGGCGCAGCGGCCGAACGCATCAACCGCTCGGCTCGCGTCATCCGCCCCCCTCGCGCCGCCCCGTAATGCCTGGCGTGGTCCCTGCGCTGGCGCAAGGCCAAGCCCAGGCCTCCTCCCCCCTGAAACTCGACCACGGCCTCGTTGGCCATCCCCAGCGTCGCGCCTCGGTCGCGAAGCCGACGGTGGATCTCAACCTCCCAGAACCCAGCCTCCCAGACCGTTTCGAGCCCCACGAGCGCATCGCGGCGATAGAGCGCGTTGTCGCCGGGAGGCTCGGTCTGCGCCACGCTCGGAAGTGGCTTCAAATAATTCACATAGCGCAAAAGATAGACCGCCCGATCGACGGCGGAGAGCCGTGGAGCGGGATCGATCGGGCCCCCGACGGCCGCGGCCCCGGTCGATTCGAGGCATCCACGCAAGGACTCGAGCCAACCGCGAGCCGGGATCATCTGCGCCGTCGAGAACGCGACGAGAGGCGCATCGGACGCATTCAGGCCGTCGCGCCAAAGCTCGGGGGCCAACCTGCCGGGTGGCTTGCGGAGGATCCGCAGACCGGGAAAGCGGTCGCGAGCCCGATCGGCGGTTCCATCACGCGATGCATCGACAAGTATCACTTCACCCTGCATGCCGGCTTCTTCAACGAACCGGGCCAGGCTCGCGGCAATCGTCACGCTCGCCTCGATCGAGGCGACCACCACGGACACCGTGGGCGAGCCCGCTTGGCGACCCGCCTGATTCACCGTCGCCTGAGGCCCAGTCTCGTCGTCGACTCGCATCATGACGAGCCGACCTTCCCGGGGCAATGGGCCCTACTGCCGTGCGGCCCTCGATAAACCGAGGTCGACAGCCGATCCCAGTGACGCTGGACCACGTGGTTCGAGTGCGGCACGAGCGATCGCTTGACCTGAGCGATCGGATCGCCGAGGACGTTGATCGCCGCCAGGTCGGCGACGCCCAGCCCGGCGTCCTGGGCATAGCGTAGATAACCGATTTGCAGCGGGTCGAAGCCCATCACGGCGGCTGCCACGGCGTCAACCGCGACGGCGTCGGTCCCCGCGATTACGATGCCGAGCCGCACGGGGGTACCGTGCTTCGGTCCTTCGCGATGCATGGCCGTGAACGCATCAACCACACTGACGTGGGGTTTCACCCGCTTGGCCAGCGCCACGAGGTTGCGGTTCATCGCCGCGACCGAGTGGAGGTAGGCGAGATCGGCCGCCGAGAGCGCCTCGAACGTGTCGCGTCCGGCCAGCCCGCGCAAGACGGTCCGCGCGTTCTTGACGCGGCCCATCAGTCGGGTCAGCCGATTGACGACCAAGTTGTCTTGTTTGAGGAAGTCGACGACCCACTTTTTCCAGCCGCGATATCCGTTCCCCCCCGCGGCATGACCGTGCATCATGATCCGGTCGGCGAGGTGGATGCTGGAGAGCATGTTTTTGAGGCTGAAGGTGGCCATCGCGGTGACGTGCGTCTTGGCCAGGGCGAGCGAAACCCGGCAGGTCGCGGCGTCGATCGTATGCGAAAGCCGAGCGACCCGCGTGCTGCCGTCGACGCCGGTCAGCTCGATCGGCTCCCACGCGTTCTCATCGCGATTGAGGTCGAGGAAGTCGACCGGTCGGCCGAACGTTTCGCGTTGGTAGCCGAACCGGGCAAACCCGGCCGTCGCGTCACTGGCCCCCTCGGCCACGGTGGCATGACGCGCTCCCGCGGCGAACAGGGCGTCGAGTGTCGCCGAGAGGATGTCGGCATGCGTTGAAGGAAGCTGATACCGATGGCTGACGAGGTTCGGCTTGACCAGGACTTCGGGGGTCACGCACGCACGAAGGTCATCGGCAATCAGCGCAAGCGCCTGGGCGGCGGCCCCGCGGCGGTTGTCGCTCCGGACGACGGCCACATTCACCGGTTTGTCCATCGCGAGGGCCTCCTTGCCTGTTTCTTGCTCGGTCTTGGCGACGTTGTCCCTGTCCCCGCACCTGTGGCGAAGTCGCGGCGAACCCCGGAGTTCGGATTGAGCTGCGGCGCGGTCGCAGACGAACGTCGAACCGAGATATGCCAGAGTGCCAGGGCAATCACGACGGAAAGGCCGCAGCAACAGTAATACAAATAATGGAGCGAGAGCGAGGCGACCGCGAACAGCCAGCCACGTCGCCGCGCCAGGAACCGGTAAAACTGCCGATTCATGCTCACAATCAGAGCCAAGCAAACGACGACGATGCCGAGCAATTCCGGACGCCAGGGCGCGGCAAGCATGGCCAAGGTCATGAGCCCGGCCGCGGCGACGCAAAGCTTCTGGTCGTTCTTGACGTTGAGGTCGGTCTCGACGATGCCCGACCGCTTCATCAGCAGCATCCAAGGAACGCCGCGCTGAAAGATATCGGTCTTGATGACGGAGCCGAGCGACCAACGCTTGAGGTGCGTGGCCTGAACGTCGCGAGCGAGGATGACCTGGCAACCGGCACGGGTCAGGCGATAGCCGAATTCGATGTCCTCAATGGCGGGGCGGCGGTAGAGGTGCGGGTCGAAGCCCCCGAGGTCGAGGAAGTCCTGGCGTCGGATCGCGCCACAGCCGGTCCAGAACGTGCGTGCGGGCCTGGCCTCGGCAACGAACTCGCCCTGCTGGTGGACGAAGTGGTGGAGGAGGTTGCGGAACTGACTGATCACCCCCGGATGCGTTGGCGCATCATCATACGAACCGAAGAGGGCGGAAAGGTTTGGGTCGGCTTCGAATCGGCTCACGGCCCGAGACAGCGTCTGCCGATGAACGGCGACGTCGGCGTCGAGGAAGAAGATGATCGAAGCCGTCGCGGTGTGCGCTCCGAGGTTCCGTGCGGCCGCGGGTCCTAGCGCGGTCTCGTGGCGAACAACAATAGCGCCATACGACTCGGCCAGGGCGGCCGAATTGTCGGCTGAACCGTCATCGACGACGATTAATTCAAAGTCAGCTTGGTCCGATTCACGAAGCCGCCGGAGGCAGCGCTCGAAGTCGAGACCTCCGTTATGCACGGGGATCACGACCGAAAGCGGCGGCCTCCGCGGCTCCGGGTACGCCGGACCGGCGGGGACATCGTCCATGATCCACCCTCGCCCGTCAAAATTCGGACCCGTGCCGGAATGCGTCCCCGTCCTTGGGATCGCCCGAGCACGTGCCCAGACCGCCGTCAAACGAGGCGGAGCGGAAGTCTTCTCTGTGGCCTAGTCGTATGGGTGTTTCGGCTTCGCAACCGTCCCGTCGCGGCAAGTCGCGACGTGCGGCGGAACTTTAGCCGGAACCGCCGGACCTGTCAACGCAAGCCTCTCGGCAATCGCCCGCAATGACTTGAATCATTGAAAACTTGTCTTCGACGCGAGATTCGGGTCCTGAACAGCCGACCGATAATCAGGGTTGTACGACCCAAGGACGACCTTGAGTCTCCAGGGACCGTGAGCGTCCCGCATTCTATTCAAGACGTCGAGGAACGACATGAGCACGGTCCGGCACAGTCCGCAATTCGATTGCCTGGAAGGGCGAACTCTGCTCAGCGCAACCAAGGTCACCCGCGCGTTCCTGCTCACGCCGGTCGCCGAGGGCACCACGCTTGCTGAGCACATCCACCCTCACCTGTCGATCGTGATCAACGGCCAGGCCCAGACAATCCCGGCCGGTGTCGGGATCCAGCCCAACGGCGCCCTGCCGATCCATACGCACGCTCCCGACGGAACACTCCACGTCGAGTCGCCCCAGCAGATGCCGTTCAAGCTCCGCGACTTCTTCACGATCTGGGGACAGCCGTTCAGTAAGAAAACGATCCTCGGCCATACCGCCCGCCGCGGCGAGAAAATCACGATGACGGTCGACGGCCGACCCAGCCAGCAGTTCGGCAACCTGCTCCTGCAAGACGGCCAGGAGATCGTCATCCGCTACGGGCGATAAGATCGAAGGAGGCGAGACACCGCCAGCCGTTCAACCGACGATCGCGCGGAGGGCATCCCTGGCCGCGTCAACCGTGTGATCGATGTCGGCCTCGGTGTGCGCCGCCGAGATGAAGGCCGCCTCGAACTGACTGCAAGGCAGGTAGACCCCGCGCGCCAGCATCTCCCAGAAAAAACGGCCGAACAAGGCGGTGTCGCTCCGCTTGGCGTCCTCGTAGTCGTGAACCGGGCCTTGGTTGAAGAAGAGGGTCAGCATGCTACCGACGCGCTGAACGACGTGAGGGACCTTCGCATCGCTGGCCGCCCGCCGCAAGCCGTCCTCGAGCCGGGCCGAGATCGCCTCGAGCCGCTCGTAAGGGGGGGACTCGCGGAGCATCTCGACAGTCGCCAGCCCGGCGGCCATCGCCAGCGGGTTGCCCGAGAGCGTCCCCGCCTGATAGATCGGCCCGGCCGGTGAGACGAAGTCCATCACCGACGACTTCGCCCCGTACGCCGCCGCCGGCAGCCCGCCGCCGATGATTTTGCCCAGCGCAGTCATGTCGGGATCGATCGCGAACCGCTCCTGGGCGCCTCCGAACGCGAGGCGGAAGCCGGTCATGACCTCATCGAACACGAGCATCGCACCCTGCGTCCGGGTCATCTCGCGCAGCTTCTCGAGGTAGCCGGGCCGCGGGGGGACGAGCCCCATGTTCCCCGCCACCGGCTCGAGGATGACCGCCGCAATCTGACCTGGGAACTGGTCGAACGCGGCGGCGACTGCCGAGGCGTTATTGAACGGGCAGAGGATCGTATCCTCAATCGCGCCCGGAGTGACTCCCGGGCTGTTGGGAAAACCGAGCGTCGTCGCGGCCGACCCGGCCTGAACGAGCAGGGCATCGACATGTCCGTGATAGTGCCCCGTCATCTTGACGATCTTGTTCCGCCCGGTGACGCCCCGCGCCACGCGAATGGCCGACATCGTCGCCTCGGTCCCCGACGACACAAACCGAACCTTCTCGATCGACGGCACGGCCGCGACGACCGCCTCGGCAATGTCGACCTCGCGCGTCGTCGGCGCCCCGAAGCTCGACCCGTGCTCGAGTGCCTCGACCACCGCTTCCCGGACGGTCGGGTGGGCATGTCCGAGGATCATCGGCCCCCACGAGCCGATGTAGTCGATGTACTGATGTCCGTCGATGTCGTAAAGGTAAGCCCCCTCCGCGCGGGCCATGAACGGCGGCTCGCCGCCGACCGCCCCAAACGCCCGCGCCGGGCTGTTGACCCCGCCAGGAATCACCTTGCAGGCGCGAACGAACGCCGCGTGGCTGCGGGAAAGGTCGTATTCGGGCTTCGACGTCGCCGGAGTCTTCGGTTCCATGGTCGTATCGGGCTCACAGTTCGGGCGTGGTAGGCACGCCGTCGGAATATCGATCGATCGTCGCTGCACCAACAATCAATGGCCCAGGAGATCGGGGACGGATGCAATAAAATTCAGCGAGCAACGGCTCCGCCACTCCTCGATGCATGACCTTCACAGGAGCGAACGTTCCCAAGGAACGGGAGCTACCATCAATCTCTCAAGGCTACCAAGTCTGCTAGCCCCCCAATAGATCGTCACCGTGGAAATTCGGGCCTCTTGCCACAACCCCACGAATTGCTCGCCTCCTCATCTCGAGGCGTCTCGAATCAATTCGATGCCGCGGCAGTTGAAGAATTTGACGAGGAAAAGCCGGCTAACGGATTCTGCTGACAAGGCTCAATCAATTCACAGCTGAGGTGAACGATCCACGCCGCCTGGTCGTCGTTCGCCGATGGCAAGCCTCTGCCTCTATTCACGGCGAGCGGCAAGGATCTTGAGCATAATTCCACCGAGGAGTCCGAAGAGAAGACTCGCAATCGCATGGCACGATTGTTGATACCGCAAACGATGCTGAGTGAGCCTGAATTCCAAGTCCCAGGGTTCTTCGCGACGGAGTTGCAATCGGACGTTGGGATAGATCCGAGGATAGAGTGAGTCGAAGAATTGAGTGGTTGGCAGAGGAGGTGGCTCGGCCGAGGCATCCCATGGAGCAGGACCAAGAGTCACAATCAAGTAGACCCAGCCGAAGCAGGCAAACCCGTCCCAGAAGGCCCGGCGGTGGCTCGGTCCATAGATCGCCATCGGGATCGAGGCGAGCACGAGAATCCCGATGTTCAACGTAAGTAATTCACTCCGCCCCCAAGACTGGATGCCATGCTTCAGAATGGCAAGCAAGAGCGCAATACAGACGATGGCGACCATCAGTCCCAAAGGGGTGTTACCGAATCTTCGATTCAAGGGCATCGATCATCCCTCCCGGCTCCATGGCGTCGCGGCGAATGCGCAACATCAAACGGCTAAATCAAGGCGAGCGCAAAGGCCTACCTGTGGAGCAACCAGGAGTCGTCCATCCGGTACGACAACCTCACACTTGGGTTGGATGACCTCACTCTTTCCGACGGTACCTCAGTTGTCGATGCGGGCTACAGCGCCACGTTTGCGTCCGGACTTGACCGGCCTTAACCGGTCCCCGAGCCCGCCTCGATGGCCTGCTGGTTCGCCCTGCTCGGCTCCGCGGGATGACTCACCCGGAACCGGTCGAGAACCACTGTGACAGCCAACAGCCCGATCGGCTAGCCTACCGGGTGGCTGAGGCCGCGAACGATCGCCCCAGCCACCCCGACTACCGCCAAGCCGTCAACAAAGAGCCGAGGCTGGCGATTCAGTCGCTTCCGCGGTCAGGATCAAGCCTCGCGGAGCCACCGCGCCGCGTCGAGTGCGTGATAGGTGATAATCATATCAGCCCCTGCGCGTTTGAAGCCGGTGAGGGTCTCGAGCACGATCCGCTTCTCGTCGACCCAGCCGTTGGCGGCGGCGGCTTTGACCATCGCGTATTCGCCCGAGACATTGTAGACGGCGACCGGCACCCGGAACTCGTCCTTGACCCGGCGCACGATGTCCATGTAGGCCAAGGCCGGCTTGACCATGACCATGTCGGCCCCTTCGGCCAGGTCGAGCGCGACCTCGCGGATCGCCTCGTCGCTGTTGGCGGAATCCATCTGGTAGGTCCGCCGATCGCCGAACGAAGGGGTGCTCTCGGCGGCCTCGCGAAACGGGCCGTAGTAGGCGCTGGCGAACTTGGCCGCGTACGAGAGGATCGGCACCCCGGGGAACCCCGCGCCGTCGAGTCCGGAGCGGATCGCAGCGACCATGCCGTCCATCATCCCCGAGGGGGCGATCACATCGGCCCCGGCCCGCGCATGGCTGACCGCTTGCTCGGCCAGCAGCGGCAAGGTGGCGTCGTTGTCGACGTCGACCCGCCCCGCCGTCTCGGTCAGTGGACCGCAATGGCCGTGGTCGGTGTACTCGCAGAAGCAGACGTCGGTGATCACGAGCAGCTCGGGGGCCTGCCGCTTGATGAGCCGGACCGCTTCCTGGACGATTCCCCGATCCTGCGAGGCGGCCGACCCCAGGGCGTCCTTGTGCTCGGGAATTCCGAACAGGAGGACGGAAGGAATCCCGAGCTCGACGACCTCGGCCACCGCCTCGCCGAGCCGGTCGAGCGAGAGCTGGTACTGGCCGGGCATCGAGCCGATCTCTCTGCGGAGGTTCGTGCCGTGGTAGATGAACAAGGGATAGATCAGGTCATCGACGGTGAGCCGATGCTCACGGACCAGGTCGCGGAGCCGGGAATGGCCGCGAAGCCGCCTCGGACGATGGAGGGGGTGGCCGGCGTCGTGCGGAATCGTCATCGCGCAAATTCCAAAGAGAAGAGTCGGGGCGGATCGAGGCTCCCAGCCTGTTCAGCTTATCGCGACACCTACGGGGCCGTCGAGACTGCGGACCTTCGGCTTGACGCACCTCCCATTCTCGGCTATCACCCCGGCTTGACCTATCTTATCTCTCGGCTCCCGCTCGGATTCGGGAGGAATGTTCGTTGCCTTGGTACGACCCGCGATTCGCCGCGCTAGTGCTCGGCTTGCTGGTGATGGGACCGGCCGGCTCCGCTGCCGACCTGCCCAGAGCCGCCGTCGTGATCGCGCCCGAGCTCGACGTCTTCGACGAGCCGGACGATCGCTCGGTGGCCTCGGGGCAGCTCCAGCAGGGAGACCGGGTGGTCGTGCGCGCGGTCGACAACGACGGCTGGCTGACGATCGAGCCCCCGCCCGGCTCGTTCCTCTGGATCGAGCAATCAGCGATCGACCCTCCGGTGGGCCTCGGCGTAGCGAAGGTCGACGTGTCGCAAACGCAGGTGCGCTCGGGCATTCCCGACGCCAAGCTGCCAGGGCCGCCGCACGGGTCGCTGTCGCGCGATCAGAAGGTTCGGCTCATCGATCGGCCCCCCCTGACCTTCGGCAAGAAGACCTGGCGTGCCATCGCTCCCCTGGCGCGCGATGTCCGCCACATCCGCGCGGAGGGGGTCGAATGGGACTCCGCCACAAAAAATGCCGCCGAACCCGCTCAGGAGACGCAGGCCGGCTTCGCGGCGGTGGGATCCCTGCCCGACCCTCCTCCGGAGATCGCGGCGGAGATCGCGCGGATCGAGTTGAGCCATCGCGCGATCCTTCGTGACTCGATCGAGCACTGGCGGCTCGATTCGATCCGCCTGCGCTATGAGGCCCTGCTCAAACGGGCCACCGACTCGGCCTCGAACCAGGCGATCCAGGCGCGTCTCGACCTGGTCGCGCGCCATGAAGCGGCCGCGGAATCCGCTCGAAAGTTTGAGGCGATCCTGGAAAAGAGCCGAAACCGTGACCGCAAGATTGCCCTCTACTTGCGACGACTCGCCAGGGCCGAGGAGCCGCAGCAGCGTCCCTACGACGCCAAGGGGATGATCCAACCGTCATCCCACAAGGTCGACGGCCAGAAGGTCTTCGCCCTGATCGGCCCCAAGGGGACGGCAATCGCCTACCTGAACATCCCGGCCGGGCTCGATCCATCACGGCTGACCGCGCGGAATGTCGGCGTCCGAGGAAGCGTTCATTACAATGAGTCGCTCCGAGCGCAGCTCATCACGGTTCGTGACCTCGAACCGCTCGACGGAATCCAAAGGAAATAAGAGCCGACTCCGAGAGAACTCTGCCGACTCTCGATTTGCAAAACTTCACACCTCTATTCATAGAACAAAACAATAATCCATAGCATGCATGCGACGATTCATAAATCTCTCTCGTAGGGTTCGCTCTTGCGGACCATTTTCGATCTACGACCCGCCATCGAGCGAGGAATCGCCCTCGTTCCCACGGTCCTCCGTGGGAATGCCGATAGGGGTAGGGAGAGCGGATTACGCTCCCCCTCCCTCCAAACCGTACGGGCGGATCTCCCGCATACGGCTTTCCCGTTGGTGGTTTTACCTCAAAGAGGATTGACTGGCTAACTCATGGGCTCGTTCCAAGCTGAAAAGTCCATGGTCGGCAAAGAAGGCGTTGGGCCAACGTTGATGGTCGGTGCCACGACCGCGGCCTCGTTTCTTCATCCGTTTACGGAGCAGACTCCGCAGACGCATGCGGATCCAGCCGTCGAGTCGTTCAAACGTCCACTTGTGGCTGTGCTTGAAGTATTCAAACCAGCCACGAAGCGTTGGGTTGAGGCTAGCGATGATCGCGGAGAGGCTGCCCCCGGTCGTACGCGTGGTCTTCGTCCGGACCGTCTCCTTGAACTTGTCCAGGCTCTTCGGTCGCGGGCGGCGTGTGCCGTCCTCAAACCGGTAGCCCAGGAAGTCGAAGCTTTCGGTCCTGACGGCGATGATCCGCGTCTTGGTGGGATGCAGGGTCAGGCCGGCCGAGGCCGTCCACTCCTGCACCACCGCCATCGCTTGGGCCGCTTCCTCCGAGCTTCGACACAGGATCACGACGTCGTCCGCGTAGCGCACCATCTCGAAACCCGATTCGGCCATCAGGTGGTCGAGCGGATCAAGGTAGATGTTGCTCAACAGCGGGCTGATCACCGCACCCTGCGGCGTCCCCTGTTCGGGCGTCGATACCTCCAGGTCGTCGAGGACGCCCTGGTGCAGGAACGCGTCGATCAAGTTCAGCACCTTCCCGTCCGCTACCTTCTTGGCGACCAGCGCCAGCAGGCGGTCGTGGGGGATCGTGTCGAAATCGCTCTTCAAGTCGGCGTCTACCACATGGGTGAATCCGCCTTTAAGCAGCTCCTCCACCCGCCGCAGCGCGTCCTTGCATCCCCTGCCGGGGCGAAAGCCGTAGCTGTGCGCGGCGAAGTCACGCTCGAAGATCGGTTCCAACACCTGCCGGAGTGCCGTCTGGACCACCCGGTCGCGGACGGTGGGAATCCCGAGCGGACGCTTCTCCTGGTTTCCTGGTTTGGGAATCCAGTGTCGGCGGATCGCTTGCGGACGGTAGGTTCCCGTACGCAGGGCGTCGCTGAGATCCTTCAGGTTCTCTTCCAGGCGGTCCTCGAACATCGTCACGGTCACGTGGTCCACGCCCGCGGCACCCTCGTTGGCGGCGACTCGAGAGTATGCCGTATACAGGGCGCGTTGCGGGTGGACCTTGTCCATCAGGCTATACCAGACTCCACCTTTGACCCCCTCGATGAGGGCCGTCAACATCCGCTCCGTCCAGACCGTCGGTTCGACCCAGACCCATGGGATCGGGATCTCTCTGGCGCGCCTAGCCCTCGCGGGCACTGCCTCCAGTGGGAATTCCTTCGCATCGGACATCGCGTCTCCACCTCCCTGCACCCCTTCGCTCCACCGGAGTTACCCGGCTTCTGCGCTACTATGGGTGCTCTGACTCCTGGACCCCCGGCTCTTCGTATCCTTATCAGGGACAATGAACACCGGCTTTGGCGAGGTCCAGGTCTCCCTGTGTTTCGTCATCGAACCTTCCGATCATTCCGTCTCCAACAACCTACTGTCGTCCCGACGCCATTCTGGGGTTTTGTGCGTCGGTCTTACCGGACCACATCACTGTGGACGCCCTTTCTGAGGGGCCATGCGTCAATTGGGCTTCGCCATCGAGGAGCAGGCTCGCCACGACAGTCGGCCGAATCGAGTTTACTTGCGTTACGGACTGATCGTTCACCTACGGTTGCTTCCCACCCCGCCTCGCGGCGACGCAGTTACCCTCGGTTACGAAGTGCCAGAACACTTCGGCAGGAACTCACACCCTGCGGATTCAATGCAATTACAGGCGCACTCCCCGACGCTCCGCGTCGTCTGGCCCGCGAAAGCCAAGGATGCAGAGCGTCCCAGACTTCCTAGCCCTGTATCGGGTCGTTGAAAAAAAAGGGCCGGGAGACCGACTCTTGCGTCGGTTCCCGGCCAAATCGCGGTGAACGATTGAATGTTCAGATGAGACGATCGCGAAGGATCAGTCCTTCTTGGTGGCGGCCGCTTCGGCCTTCTCTTTGAGAAGCGACTTTCCCGCCAGCAGGGCGTCGATGTCCTTGCTGAGGGTCTCACCGGTCTGCTGACCGACGTACGCGGCCTGAACGATTCCCTTGCCGTCGAGGATGACGAGCGTCGGGATCGCCTGGACCTTGAAGGCGTTGCCGATCGCTTGCGTGGGGTCGAGGGCGATCAGGCCGACCTTGGTGCCGGTCAGAACCACCTTCTTCTCCTCGAGCGTCTTCTCGACATGCTTGCGGAGCTCGGGAAGCTCGCGCGGTTCTTCGTCCTGGCTGAGCGCGACGATGACCACGTCCTTGTTGTCCTTGGCGTAGCCTTCGATCATCTTCTGGACCTCGGGAAGCTCCTTGATGCACGGGCCGCACCAGGTCGCCCAGAAGTCGAGCAGAACCACTTTGCCCGCGAGGTCGGCCTTGGAGACGGTCCTGGTCTTGGCACCGTCGAGAACCGTCAGGGTGAAGTCGGGGGCAGCCTTGCCCACGAGTTGCTGGGCGACCGCGCTGGGATCCTCCGCATTGGCTTGCGCGAACGAGTCGACCTTCTTGAACTCCTTGGGCGGAGCGAACGCGAAGGCATCGGCGGCGGCGGCCTTGGTCGAGACCGTACCGGCGTCCCAGCCGAACTGATCGATCGTGATCTTGGACCCGCCCGCGGCGGTCTTGGCCAAGATTTCCGGGTCGATCACCAGGTTGATCTTCTTGAGGAGTTTCGTTTCCGGGTCGACCACCATCTCGAAGTCGGGCCCTTCCTTGCGGTCGAGCATGAGCGACAGGCCGTCCTTGCGCTCCGGACCGAACTTGAGCGTTGCGTCGAGTTCCTCAATGACCTTCGCCGGATCCTCGCCGACCAGCAGGTTCAAGAGGATGAGCATCGGCGGACCGGTCGGCCCGCCGAAGATGGCCGAACCGGCCGGCCCCTGGCGGAACGTCTCGAAGCTGATCGCCTTGGGAGCGTCGGCCGTGAGGTACTGCTTGAGCGGCTCGACCGACGTGGTGAGGGTCTTGCCGTCGCTGACCAACCGGACCAGGCCGGCGTCGAAATCGACCTTGTTCGGGCGTGCGATCGTCAAGCGAAGCGGTGAAGATTGGTTCTTCGGCTTGCCGTTCTCGCTGATGTTGAGCACGAACTTCCCTTGATCCGCGTACGAGGTCAGCCCCTTGTACGTCTTGATCACCTCGTCGAGCAGTTGCTTCGCCTTGGGATCGGCCGGAGGGGCCTCGGCATGGGCCGCCTTCGCCGCTCCACCAGCCAGCGCCACCAGACAGGCCAGCCCGCAGAGCATGGTTCGGGGTGAGAAAGAATGCACGACGGTATGTCCTTCGGGTAATTCGGACCAACGACTCTTCTCTTCGCCCGGGCCTGAGCCCGCTCGCAAGGAGGAACAAAACCTGATTCTCGCACGAAGAGCAACCCCGAAACCAGCCGGCCGGAGCGCTCTCCGCCCCCTTTTCCTCCAATCAGCGCGGTCCATTCCGTTCGCCAGTCGGCAGCAAATGGCCCATTTTATCGCGCTTGGTGTCCAGATACTTGGTTCGCTCCGACGCTTCGGGAGCGATGATCGGCACCTGGTCGACCACCTGGAGGCCATGCCCCTGGATGACGAAGGCATCAACTTTCTTGGGGTTGTTCGTCAAGAGCCGAACCTTGGTCAGGCCGAGATCCTGGAGGATTTGCAGTCCCACGCCATAGTCGCGGGGATCGGCCGGAAAGCCGAGTGCCTGGTTGGCCTCGACGGTATCCATCCCCTGGTCTTGAAGCTCATACGCCTTGAACTTCTCGATCAGGCCGATGCCTCGCCCCTCCTGCGGCAGGTAGAGCAAGGCCCCCACCCCTTCGCGGCCGATCATTTCCAGGGCGAGGTGGAGCTGGTCGCCGCAGTCGCAGCGCAGCGAGTCGAGCAAGTCGCCGGTGAAGCACGACGAGTGGATCCGCACCAGGGGCGCCTCGACCGAGAGCAGGTCGCCCATCGCGAACACGATCGGGTTGTTCTCGGGCTCGTGCTTGACCCCGTAGCCGATGACCCGCCCCTTGCCGTAGCGGGAAGGGAGCTCGGCCTCGGCCAGGCGATGCACCAGTTTCTCCCGGCGCCTGCGATAACCGATCAGCATCTCGATTGAGACGATCGGCAGGTTGAATTTGGCGGCGATCTCGTGGAGCCGCTCGCGGCTGGCGACGCCGGTCCCGTCGAGGATCTCGATCAGCACCCCCGCCGGAGCGAGACCGGCCAGGCGAGCCAGGTCCACCGTGGCCTCGGTGTGCCCCGCGCGGCGGAGCACTCCCCCCTCCTTGGCGATCAGGGCCGGGACGTGCCCGGGACGGACCAGGTCGGTCGGTCGAGTCGTCGGATCGACGATCGCGCGGATCGTCCGCGCCCGCTCCTCGGCACTGATGCCGGTGCGGCACGTCTTGTGGTCGACCATGACCGTGAACGAGCAGCCGTGCGGCGCGGTGTTCGTCTCGACCATCGGATTCAGATCGAGCCGCTTGGCCAGGTCGGGCATGATCGGAACGCACAACTGCCCGCGTCCCTCCGTGATCATGAACTCGACCGTCTCAGGCGTGATCCGCTCGGCCGCGGCAACGAAATCGCCCTCGTTCTCACGGCTTTCGTCGTCGACCACGATGACCACGCGCCCCTCGGACATGGCCTGAAGGGCATCCTCGATCTTCGAGAATTGATAGGACATCGGACTCGACCTCTCCGAAAGACAACGACAGACGGCCAGGGGACCCGAGGAACACTCGTCCTCTGTCTGAGATCATTCACCACTTGCCCCATTGTAGGGGAAGCCGGCTAGTTGCGCGCACGGAATCTCCCGGGAGTTCCTCCGTGCGATCGTCCCGAACCGGCCGGGCCAGGCCGGTTCCCATTGCCAAGCGGCCCGAGGCGCGGCACATTGCCGGGATGAGCATCGCCGGACGCAACGCGATATCCTGTCTCGTTCTCGAATGGCTGTTGCTGCACGCGCTCGCCCTGCCGGCTTGCCCGGCAAGCCTCGTCGTCGAGCCCGCGGAAATCCAGCTCCTCGGGTCCGATCGCCGGGCCCAAATCCTCGTTTCGAAAACGAGCGGTAGCGATCGGCCGATGAGCGACCTGACTCACGACGGCTCGTTGCACTTCAAGAGCCTCAACCCTGCGGTCGCGGTGGTTGACCGCCAGGGACGAGTCCGACCGACCGGCGCGGGCGAAGCCAGGATCACGATCGATCATGAAGGGGATTCTGCAAGCGTTCGGGTCGTGGTGGACGACTTCGCCGACCGCCGGCCGGTCTCATTCACCGCGGAAGTCATGCCGATCCTTGCGAGACAAGGATGCAACTCCGGCGCCTGCCACGGCAAGGCGAGCGGACAGAACGGATTTCGGCTCAGCCTGCTCGGCTCGGACCCTCGGTTCGACTATGAGAGCCTGGTCCGCGACAGCCGAGGGCGCCGGGTCTTTCCCGCCGCGCCGGCGGCGAGCCTGCTCCTCCGCAAACCGACGGCGGAGCTCGGCCACGGCGGCGGCCGAAAATTTGCGAGGGATTCTCCCGAATACCGAACCCTCGCCCGCTGGATCGCGCAAGGGATGCCCTACGACCCCACTCAGGGTCCCTCAGTCCTCAAAATCGAAGTCACCCCGGCGCGCCGGCGGATCGAGCCCAAACGGACACAGCAACTCCGCGTGACCGCCCAGCTCAGCGACGGTTCCGAGGCCGACGTCACCCACCTGGCGCAGTACCAGTCGAACGCACTCGACCTGGCCGCCGTCGATGAATCGGGGCGGGTCGCAGTGCTCGACGGCGTCGGAGAGGCCGCGATCATGGCCCGGTTCGGGGGGCAAGTGGCGGTCGCCCGCCTCATCGTCCCGCGGCTTGATCACCCCACCCCCTGGGACGCACCTCCGTCGACCAATCCCATCGACCCCTTGATCTTTGGCAAACTCCGCGAGTTGGGCATCCCCCCGAGCGCAACCTGCACGGACGCCGAGTTCGCGCGCCGGTCGGCACTCGACCTCTGCGGGATCCTGCCTGACCCGGGCGAAGTCGCCGCGTTCGAGGCCAGCCACGACCCGAGTAAGCGGGCCCAGTGGGTCGACCGGCTCCTCGACCGCCCTGAATACTCCGACCTGTTCGCGATGAAGTGGTCGGCCATCCTGCGGAACAAGCGGAGCCTCGGCGCGCTCTCCCAACCCGGGACGTTCGCGTTCCATGCCTGGATCCGCGAGGCCCTGGCCGAGAACTTGCCTTACGACCAGTTCGCGGCCGCGATCCTGACGGCGAAAGGCGATTCCGCGGCGTCCCCCCCCGTCGTCTGGTTCCGGCACGCAAAAACGCTCGAGGAGCAGGTTGATGATACCGCCCAACTCTTCCTCGGGGTCCGGCTCCAATGCGCCCGCTGTCATCATCATCCGTTTGAATCTTGGGGCCAGGATGATTATTACGGCTTCGCCGCCCACTTCGCCCGGGTCGGCCGCAAGCCCGGGCCCGACCCCGTGACCCCGCGGATCTTCGTCCTCCCCGAGGGCCAGGCGACCGACCCTCTGACCGGCAAAACCTATGCGCCTCGCGTGCTCGGCGGATCCGAGCAGCCCAACCTCGGCCCGCACCACGACCCCAGGGAAGAGTTGGCCAACTGGCTCCGCCGACCCGACAACCCGTTCCTCGCCCGTGCGATCGTCAACCGCTACTGGAAGCACCTCTTCGGCCGAGGACTCTTCGAGCCCGAGGACGACATGCGCGCCAGCAACCCGCCTTCCAACCCCGAGCTGCTCGACTTCCTGGCCGCCGACTTCGTCCGCCACGGCCATGACCTGAAACAACTCCTCCGCCTGATGGCGACCAGCCGCGCTTACGATCGCTCGAGCCTCCCCACCCCGGGTAACGAGCGCGACCGCCAGAACTACGCCCGATATGCCCCGCGCCGGCTCCCCGCCGAAGTCTTGCTCGACGCCATCGGCACCGTGACGGGAAGTCCCGACCCTTTCGAAGGCCTGCCCCGCAACTTCCGGGCGACCCAGCTTCCCGACGACGGGTACGCCTCAGCTCTGCTCGAGACCTTCGGTCGCCCCAAACGTGAAAGCGTCTGCGAATGCGAGCGCGTGACCGACCCAAGCCTCTCGCAGAGCCTCCTCCTGCTGAACTCCCCGACCCTGCAACGCCAGCTCAGTGCCGATGAAGGCCGCGCAGCGCTCCTGGCGAACGATCCCCGACCCGATCGCGCCAAGATCGCTTCGCTCTATCGGGTCGCCCTCTCCCGCCCCCCGTCCGACGCCGAACAAGCCGTCTGCCTGGCCCACATCAACCGCTTACGACCCGAGGGCCGAGTTCGCCAGGCCTACGAAGACCTGATCTGGACCTTGATCAACACCAAGGAATTTCTCTTCAATCAGTGATCGCCTCTTGGTACGTCGCCTCTGCCGTGTTGCTCCAAGTAGTCCCCAAGCAAAACGACCAGATCAGCTCGCCGCGTCATGAACTGGTCGAGGGTATACTCGTCAAGGACCGCTAGAAAAGCCTGCTGGGCGCGTTGAAGCGCCCCTTTCAACCCGCAGGAGGGCGAAATCGGGCAGGTATTCGTCTCGGGATCGAAGCATTCCACGAGGTGGAAATGGGGCTCGGTGTGCCGGATCAACCAGCCGATGTTGATCTCGGCCGGGTTCATCGCAAGCCGCATCCCGCCGCCCCGTCCCCGCTGAGACTCGACCACCCCAAGCTCGGTGACCGTCTGCACCACCTTCACCAGATGATGCCTCGAGATCCCAAACGCCCGGCTGATCTCGTCGACCGAGACCACTTGCCCGGGGTGACAGGCCAGGTAGATCACCAGCCGCAAACTGTAGTCGGAGAATTGAGTCAGATGCACGGAGACGCCTCAGCAACTCGACCACAGGTTGACAAACGGCCCCGACCCTATAATATGGATTCTCAATGCAGATTAAAAGTCGCATTCCCAGCCGAGACATCCTACCATCGATTCGAGAATTCTGCACAAATCGGTCCGTGGATGTCGAGAAGCCATGGATGAGGGTGAACGATGGCAGCAAGTGCCCGACCTTCGGCGGTGCGTCAGTTGTTGGTAACGGTCGCGCCCCGGCGAGGACTCCGCGTCCTGCTGGTTGGGTTAGCGGCGTTCGCGGCCGGGACCACGGTCTCCGGCCAGGACATTGAGCGTGCCCCGATTCACTACAGCTCGTCGGAACCGCGCAACGCGGTCACGCAGCTCAAGGAGCGGCTTGCCACGGGAGCGACGAAGCTCGAGTTCGCGACGGAGCACGGGTACTTACGGTCACTGCTCCGTGCGCTCGACATCCCGGAGTCGTCCCAAGTCCTCGTTTTCTCGAAGACGAGCCTGCAACGCGAGCGGATCTCGCCCAAGACGCCGCGCGCGATCTACTTCAATGATGAGGTGATGGTCGGCTTCTGCCTCCGCGGCCAGGTCATTGAAATCTCGGCCGTCGACGACGCGATCGGCACCACCTACTATACGCTCGAGCAAACGCGTGAAGAGAAGGCCGGCCCGGAGCGACAGACCGAGTCCTGCCTGCTCTGCCATAGTTCCTCGACCAATCAAGGGATTCCCGGCCACCTGGTCCGTTCCGTCTTCGTGGACCGCCAGGGGTTACCGCTCCTGGCCAGTGGCACGTTCCGCACCGATCACACGAGCCCGCTCGCCGAGCGCTGGGGAGGCTGGTATGTGACCGGCACCAGCGGCCGGCAAACGCACATGGGGAACATGATCAGTCGAGGACCGAGAAGGCCCGAGGAGATCGACAATACCGACGGGGTCAACGTGGTCGACCTCAAGGAGCGATTCACCACGTCATTCTATCCGACGCCCCATAGTGACATTGTTGCGTTGATGGTTCTCGAGCACCAGGTCGGCATGCTCAACCGCCTGGCCCGCGCGGGTGTGGAAACGCGCATGGCGCTTGACTATGAGAAAGAATTCAACAAAGCCCTGGGTGAGCCGCTCGATCAGGAGTCCAGCAGCGCCCGGTCCCGGATCCGGAGCGTCGGCGAGGCCGTGGTCCATTATATGCTCTTCCGCGATGAGATCCGCCTGACCGACCCCATCGAAGGCACCTCTTCCTTCACGACCGACTTCGCCGCCCGCGGCCCCCGCGACTCGAAGGGCCGGTCGCTCCGCGACTTCGACCTCAAGACCCGGATCTTCCGGTACCCGTGCAGCTACCTGATCTATTCCCGCGCCTTCGACTCGCTTCCCGACGCCGTGAGGGACTACGTCTATCAACGTCTCTGGGAAATCCTCAACGGTCAGGGGACCAAGAAGGACGACCCGGTCCTGGCGTTGGAAGACCGCGAAGCGATCCTTGAGATTCTCCGTGAGACAAAACAAGGCTTGCCAGACTCTTGGAAGTCCCCGGCCGGATCCCACTGACTGGGACGACTCGCGGATCGGAGCGCCGGCTCATGCCCCCCAGTCCCAGTCCGCTTGACGTGCGGACTCACTTTGTCTCGAGTCGGGGAAGAGCCGATGGACGCGGGATGAGCGTTCGCCGTGGGCGGATTGGAGTGGCGTTGAGCCGAGAGGAGCACGGTTGGTTCGCCGTGAAGTAAGAGCGGCCGGCCGGCCGACGACGAGCCGAAGGGGGGTCGTCGACGCGTTTGGATGGCCTCCGGCGTGCCGACCGCCCCACGCCGTTTTCCAATGGGCACGGGGATCCGGCCCGTGCCCAAGGCGTGTTCAGGAGACCCGGGCGAGGTCCCGCACGATGAAATCAACATTCATATGAAACATCTAGGTTGATCACAGCCTCATTGGCATGAGCCACGCTTCAGTCGTCCTCGAGGTGATCGGATCCGCGCCGGGCCGCGTCCGCTTGTACGGCAAGCCCTCGCATGTAGTGGAAGAATGCGGGAGGCTGGCCGCGGAAGAGCCCCATTGCTGTCAGAAAGCTCAGCGCCCCCATTGCAGCCCCTCGGGTCTCGGTCGGCCGGATGATCGAACAGCGCGGGAGGTGGTGGCTCAGGAACGGGGTGGGTTCCGGCATGATCTTGTTCTTCTGGAAAAGCTCCTCCGTGGTGGTCGAGAGGTCCGGGAACGTCAGACCGTTGGTGGGGTCGGTCACCGGAGTCGCGTTTCCCGCCTTGTCGTGCCACGTCTGGAAATGCATCGTCTCCGTCGGACCAATGCTGAGCAAGATCCTGAGGACCTCGGGGTGTGTCACCCTCTGGGCCAGCGACGGGTAGAGGCTGGACCCTCCCTGCTCGATCGTCGCAAAGTGAAACCCCGCCGTGAAGGCGATGGCCTTGAGGTGGTCGTCGTTCATGAGGTCGGCATTGGTTCTCGGAATGGCCGTGAATTGCCCGTTCAACAGGCCCGGGATGACTGGGGCAAACACGAAAGTTGGGTCGAGGTCCGGGTTCTTGTCGGGGTTGCGGTATCGGGTCCACCAGCTGGTGTCCACCGTGAGCTGCGTGAGGTTGGTGAGCCGGCCGATCTGCTGGGCGCCGGTCGCCTTGCTGCTCGGCAGGTGCCGAAACGCGTCGAGATTGGCCGGCGGCGCCCCGAACGCCATGAGGTAGGCGTTGAGGAACTGCTCGTGGGTAATCTCGTCTTCGGTGTTATCGTGAATATATTGAGCCATGTCGGTGTCGAGCAACGCGACGGCATCCGTGAAGGCCTTGTTCCCGGACCCGCCGGGCACGTTGTCGCCCTGGATGCCCGCCAGTTCGTTGTACTGTTGCCAGAGGTCGGCCTCGATGAGTTCCAACGCCGCGAGGAACCTGAGAATGGCGGCATCTCCCGGAAAGAGACTGCCGCTGTGCCATTGGGCGAGGGCCTCGCGTTGAGCGCCCAGCAACGTGACGCCGGCGGACACCGTTCCGGCCGCAGCCACTCCTCGTCGCAGAAACGAACGACGGCCCAACGTGTGGCCGGCACGCTCTCCGGCCGACGGCGTGCCCGCGGGCGCTGGGGGTTGCGCTGGTTGATCATGGTCGTGAATGTTCAAGGTCATCGTCTTGCTCCTTAATTGTGTTGGGCAGGACTCCAGCCTTGCCAGCGTCGAGCCCGATCCAACGACGAAACGCTTTCTTGAGAATCGTCCCGAGCGCCGTTCCGCGACGTGAGTACGCGCGGTGGCCGAACAACGACAACGGCTGGACGTCCTTGCCTCTCGCGGCGAAGAACCGATGGACGACCCTCGCCTTCCCAATGGAGTAGTGCCGGCAGGCCGTAGCGCGGTCGGGTCTTTTTCCGAGAATCCGTAGGTCCGAGGGTAGGTCCAAGTCGTCCGAGTTGGTCCGAGGTCCAGTTGGTTCGAATGGCCAGGTCCGGGGTCCGAGGGAGGGGCCGAGTAGGGTCCGAGTGGGGTCCGAGCGAAGGTCCGCGAGCGAAGGTCCGAGTGGCCAGGCTCTTCAGGGGGGAGGCTTGGGAGTGGGTCCGAGTGGCCAGGCTCTTCAGGGGGGAGGCTTGGGAGGTTCGGGGAAGAAGGGGTTGCCTCAATGGGGGGGCCGAGTGGCCACCTGCGAACCTGCGACTCCGTGAGACAAAACAAGGCTTGCCAGACTCTTGGAAGGCCCCGGCCGGATCCCACTGACCGAGGGAACTCGCGGATTGGAGCGTTGGCTCATCGCCTCCAGTCCCAAGCCGCTTGACGTGCGGACACAGCTTGTCTCGAGTCGGGTAAAAGCCGATACTCAGAAGCTATGTGACCGCTCTCGAAAAGGCCAATTCTCTTCTCGCTCTGCGCCTGCTTCCCCCACTGATTCTGCTGAAAAGCCAGAGAAATAGGCACAGTCATGATTCTCAATCCCATCATTCCTCGAATTCTGGGTAGTTTGGTGGGACTTCTGAGCACCATCGGAGGCCTCGTCCTGCTCTGGGGTTCAGAAGATGCGATGCAGGTGCTGATTCATTGGATCGGAGAGGAACGGGCACTGGGAGCAAGCTTCGTGATCCGCCAAGCGGACGGAAGCACACTGTTGACGAATCCCGGTGCGATGGTGAGGTGGATGAGCCTGATCTGGGTCGTTGGCCTCTCCCAGATTGCGGCCGGAGTATCGCTCCTTAAGAGGAGTGCAACGAAGGCCAGGCACGAGTAAAAAAGGATCGCCATCCAAGTGAGCGTGAACGACATCGCTTCACGCATAGGCACGCCACTATCGTCAGGGAGGCGAGTGAAGGCGGCATTCATTTCCAACGACCAGCCACCCGCCATCGAGCGAGGCATCCCCCTCGTTCCCACGGTCCTCCGTGGGAATGCCGATAGGGGTAGGGAGAGCGGATTACGCTCCCCCTCCCTCCAAACCGTACGGGCGGATCTCCCGCATACGGCTTTCCCGTTGGTGGTTTTACCTCAAAGAGGATTGACTGGCTAACTCATGGGCTCGTTCCAAGCTGAAAAGTCCATGGTCGGCAAAGAAGGCGTTGGGCCAACGTTGATGGTCGGTGCCACGACCGCGGCCTCGTTTCTTCATCCGTTTACGGAGCAGACTCCGCAGACGCATGCGGATCCAGCCGTCGAGTCGTTCAAACGTCCACTTGTGGCTGTGCTTGAAGTATTCAAACCAGCCACGAAGCGTTGGGTTGAGGCTAGCGATGATCGCGGAGAGGCTGCCCCCGGTCGTACGCGTGGTCTTCGTCCGGACCGTCTCCTTGAACTTGTCCAGGCTCTTCGGTCGCGGGCGGCGTGTGCCGTCCTCAAACCGGTAGCCCAGGAAGTCGAAGCTTTCGGTCCTGACGGCGATGATCCGCGTCTTGGTGGGATGCAGGGTCAGGCCGGCCGAGGCCGTCCACTCCTGCACCACCGCCATCGCTTGGGCCGCTTCCTCCGAGCTTCGACACAGGATCACGACGTCGTCCGCGTAGCGCACCATCTCGAAACCCGATTCGGCCATCAGGTGGTCGAGCGGATCAAGGTAGATGTTGCTCAACAGCGGGCTGATCACCGCACCCTGCGGCGTCCCCTGTTCGGGCGTCGATACCTCCAGGTCGTCGAGGACGCCCTGGTGCAGGAACGCGTCGATCAAGTTCAGCACCTTCCCGTCCGCTACCTTCTTGGCGACCAGCGCCAGCAGGCGGTCGTGGGGGATCGTGTCGAAATCGCTCTTCAAGTCGGCATCTACCACATGGGTGAATCCGCCTTTAAGCAGCTCGTCCACCCGCCGCAGCGCGTCCTTGCATCCCCTGCCGGGGCGAAAGCCGTAGCTGTGCGCGGCGAAGTCACGCTCGAAGATCGGTTCCAACACCTGCCGGAGTGCCGTCTGGACCACCCGGTCGCGGACGGTGGGAATCCCGAGCGGACGCTTCTCCTGGTTTCCTGGTTTGGGAATCCAGTGTCGGCGGATCGCTTGCGGACGGTAGGTTCCCGTACGCAGGGCGTCGCTGAGATCCTTCAGGTTCTCTTCCAGGCGGTCCTCGAACATCGTCACGGTCACGTGGTCCACGCCCGCGGCACCCTCGTTGGCGGCGACTCGAGAGTATGCCGTATACAGGGCGCGTTGCGGGTGGACCTTGTCCATCAGGCTATACCAGACTCCACCTTTGACCCCCTCGATGAGGGCCGTCAACATCCGCTCCGTCCAGACCGTCGGTTCGACCCAGACCCATGGGATCGGGATCTCTCTGGCGCGCCTAGCCCTCGCGGGCACTGCCTCCAGTGGGAATTCCTTCGCATCGGACATCGCGTCTCCACCTCCCTGCACCCCTTCGCTCCACCGGAGTTACCCGGCTTCTGCGCTACTATGGGTGCTCTGACTCCTGGACCCCCGGCTCTTCGTATCCTTATCAGGGACAATGAACACCGGCTTTGGCGAGGTCCAGGTCTCCCTGTGTTTCGTCATCGAACCTTCCGATCATTCCGTCTCCAACAACCTACTGTCGTCCCGACGCCATTCTGGGGTTTTGTGCGTCGGTCTTACCGGACCACATCACTGTGGACGCCCTTTCTGAGGGGCCATGCGTCAATTGGGCTTCGCCATCGAGGAGCAGGCTCGCCACGACAGTCGGCCGAATCGAGTTTACTTGCGTTACGGACTGATCGTTCACCTACGGTTGCTTCCCACCCCGCCTCGCGGCGACGCAGTTACCCTCGGTTACGAAGTGCCAGAACACTTCGGCAGGAACTCACACCCTGCGGATTCAATGCAATTACAGGCGCACTCCCCGACGCTCCGCGTCGTCTGGCCGTCGCAAGCCGAGGACGCGGAGCGTCCCAGACTTCATTCCCACGGGGGACCGTGGGATCGAGTCGCGAGCGGCTTCCTAGCCCTGGATCGGGCCGTTGTTAATTTACACATAAACATGCAATAAAATTGCACAGAATCTTTCGGCTGACGCAATCCTCTCTCTTGGAGCAGGCGTTGACTCCATTCGTCCCACTCGCGGTCGAGAGGGGGGATTGGCTCGGTCCGGTAGTCAATCTCCAGGTCGTAGTTGGCCCGCTCGTAGGCGACATCCAACACGGCTTGGAGATCCAACGGCACGTCGGGATCACCGGCGTGAAGGGGGATTGTCACTTTGGAGAGTCGCTGCGACAGCCGGATCGGCCAGAGGAGTCCTTTGGGGCGTGACTCTTGACGTGAAATGTGCACCATGCATTCGCATGGCTGAATAATTTTACGAATAGGTTGGGGGGGACCGCCGCGTAGGAGGTCGATTTCCACCCAATGGCTCGGTGAGTTCAAGACTTCTCGCCTTTTCCGGTCGAAGCTCAGTCGGCCCTGCGATCCGGAAACCTTGTTGGAGGGGCTCACCACCTCGATCACGGTCACCAGGTGTCGCCGTTCGCGATCGATGATTTCCAGCCGGGCCTCGTGGATGTCTTCCGCAAAGAGCGTGGTGGCCACAATCGGTTCGGCGACGTCAACCGCGATGTCTCCACCGGTTTCCCATGGCCTGGCGTCCCCTCCGGGTCTCATCCCAATGAGAATTTCGGGAATGTTGCCCGAACGCCCTGGGTCGGTTTCATCGGAGATATAGACACGTTCTTCGATACGGACCAAATATTTGGGCCGAAGAAGCGAGCCGAGGATTTCGCTGGCGATCGAGATAATGCGGTGATGAACGTCGGGCCAGCGTCGAGGGTCCCAAGGTACGGATCCATACCCGGGGATGGCGATGGCATTGCAAGAGACTCCCGACAAACCGACCCAGGAGAATGAAGTCCGATGCGTTGTCCTCATGCCCCATTCAATCGGGTCATGACGGGCCTGGGCATACCGGCCTCCCTTAAGGCGGCGCGAGCCACTCGACTGAAACAACTCGACATACTTGAAACAAACATCAACAAGAATCGGCAACTAAGCCGTCGGTCTCGGTTTTCTCTGATTTTCTGATAGGTAATCGCGGGGATGTAAAGGCCGCTGGGTGCCACGGGTTGGACTCACAATAGTGTCCGGGATTGACCTTCATCAAATCTTCGCTTGCGCTTTTGGTTACGGTCGGCCACAGTATTCGTCATGGCGGCCAAGAAACCACCCCTGGTTGACACTCCCCCTTCCCAGCGACCTGAACGGGTCGGGGCACCGGGGTGGCTCTCTCGTGATTTGCCCATCTGGCCCGATCAAGTGGTCGGGGCCAAGCACATCCATTCGATCGAACGGCTCATCGCACAACTTCGCGACCAGGACCCCCATGGCAACCGCGACCTCTTCCTCGACGACGTCTTCGTTGCCATGCTCCTGGCCTTCTTCAACCCCACTCTGCGGACCCTCAGGACGAGCGAGGATTTCAGCCAAACCCGACAAGCCCAAAAATTCCTCTCGATCCAGAAACTCTGCAAAAGCACCCTCTCCGACTTCAATAAGTTGGCCGACCACACTCGCTTGCAGCCGATCCTCGATCAGCTCCGACGCAACGTTCTCAAGCCCAGTCCCAACCCGAACCAGGCCGCCGATCCCCTGAGCTCGCTTCACCGCCAGGTCCTCGCCGTCGATGGCACCTTCCTTCATGCCGCCGCCTCAGTGGCCTGGAGCGTCCGCCGCCGCGGCGGCAAGACCGGCGCTCGCCTCGACTTCCATGTCGATGCCCAAACCTGGCTCCCCGAGCTGATCGTCGTCCCCGAGGCCGGCCAGAGCGAGGCGACCACCGCCGCGTACTCCATCACCCCCGGGGCGATCCATCTCTACGACCGGGGGATCTTCAGCTTCAAGCTGATCAAGGCCCACGTAGAACCGGCGGCGGATTTCGTGATGCGGTTCCGGAAACCCGGAGAACGCACCCCCAACCTCGAGACGACCGAGACGAGGGAACTCACCCAAGAGGCCCGCGACGCGGACGTCATCTCCGATCGACTGGTCCGTTTTCCCGGCTCGACGCATCGCAAACCGCTGGGCATCGTCCTTCGCGAAGTGGTCAGCGTCCCCAAGGATGACCCCGAGAATCCGGTCTACCTCTTGACGACCCTGCTCGAGCCTGACGCATCAATCATCGGAGTATTATATCGTCATAGATGGCAAGTTGAACTGTTTTTCCGCTGGCTGAAAAGCTACGCCCGGTTCGATCATCTGATCAGTCACAGCCGCGAGGGTGTGCTGTTGAGCTTCTACGTCGCCGTGATCGGCGTCACGCTCATGTGCATCCATACAGGAAATCGCCCCAGCAAGTATATGTTTAGCCTGCTGGGAATGGTGGCCAACGGAACGGCGACGATGGACGAGATCATGCCGATCCTTCGCGAGCGGGAGCGTCAGTGCCAATTACAGCGTGACCGCGTTGCGCGGAAGCGTGCCGAAAAACCCAAATAAGCGATCAGGGCCCGTCCACGCGCTGCGGACGAGGTCATGCCGCGGCATGCGCCGGGATCGCCCTCCAAACCGAAGGAGGCGGCTGCAAGGCTGTTCAAATCGAATTATTCTGGGATGTCCTGACGAAAAGCCTCCTCGCCATCAGGAATCCCGGACACTATTGTGAGTACAACCCGTGGCACCCAGCGCAGCGGAGTAAGCGGTTACAGATTGACGATCCGAGATACCGAGCGTAACCCGATCGCTTACTCCGCTGCGCTGCGAGAACGTCCTCGCTCCGAGTGCGATTGGCGTCGGCAACGGGCTCGGGTAAGCTGGGCGAAGCGGTCGGCTCGATGTTGAGGGGCACTACTCATGATCGAGGTGTTCGGGGGGTACGACAGGACCTGCGCCGGGGTGAGCCGACGGAGCATCCTTCGCGCCGGGGGGCTCGCACTGGCCGGGTTGACCGGGTTTCCACGCCTTGCCAGCGCAAGTGGCCTCGACCGGAGCAACGAGACGGCCGTCATTCAGGTGATCCTCGATGGCGGGCCGTCCCAGATCGAGACCTACGACCCGAAACCCAATGCACCGGCCGAGTTCCGCGGCGAGTTCCGGGCGATTCCGACCGCGGTCCCCGGGATCGCTTTCTGCGAGCTCTTTCCACGCCAGGCGCGGGTGATGGACAAGCTGGCGATTTTACGAAGCCTGCACCACACGACCTCCGACCACTCGGGCGGAACGCATTGGGTCATGACAGGGTATCCGTCCAGCGACGCGACCCCGCGCGGCAACGAGCGGCCGAGTTCCGGTTCGATCGCGGCCCGGGTGCTCGGGGCGCGACGGCCGGGGCTGCCGGCTTACGCCGGGATCCCGCGAACGCCTCGGTTCGGGCAGGCCGCGTATCTCGGCCCCGGCTTCAATCCGTTCTCGCTCGATGGCGACCCGGCCACAACGGCCAAAGTCGCGAACCTGGCGCCCCCCGAGGGCCTCTCGCTCGACCGGCTCGACGACCGCCGCGACTTGCTCGCCAAGCTCGACCGGCTCGACCGTCGCCGCGATGCCTCGGGGATGATGGAAGGGATCGACCGGTTCACGGCCGAGGCCTACGCAATGGTCACCGGACCGGCCGCGCGTCGGGCCTTCGACCTGTCTCGCGAAGAATCAAAGATACGCGACCGCTACGGCCGGACCTCGATCGGTCAGGCTTGCTTACTCGCCCGCCGGCTGGTCGAGGCCGGGGTCACCTTCGTGACGGTCACGGACGGGGGCTGGGATCACCACTCCCAGGTTGCCGCCCAGTGCCGTAAGCAGCTTCCGCCGCTCGACGCGGCGATCGCCAGCCTGGTTGAGGACCTCCACGATCGCGGTCTCGACCAGAACGTGCTGCTCGTCGTCTGGGGCGAATTCGGCCGCACACCGCGAGTGAACGGGACGGGCGGACGCGACCACTGGCCCGGCTGCATGAGTGCTCTCATTGCGGGAGGCGGGCTCAGAACCGGACAAGCCGTGGGAGCAACCAACGCGAAGGGGGAGGCGCCGACGGATCGCCCCTTGCGTCCCGAAGACCTGCTCCGTACAGTTTATCACGTCCTCGGTATCGATCCCGCCGCGGAGTTCCCCAACGAAGCCGGCCGTCCCCTGGCGGTTCTCAATCAGGGCCAGCCCATCGCCGAACTCCTCCGCGGATAAGCCGCGCCCGCCATCTTCATCGTTTGCCTGCGCTCTTACCTGCCATCAACGGATGCCCGTTGATACGATGCCAAGGCCCCTGCCCTCGAGAGCGGCCATGACCACCCCCCTCCGTTCCGCGACTCTGATCGTCCTGCTGTTCGGGATGCTCGGATCCCCAAGGCCGGTCCATGCCCAGTGGCCCCAGGCCAAACTCAACAGCCTCTCTCGACTCGGCGGCCGCGTCGGCGAGTCGGTCGACGTCACGCTCAACGGAACCGACCTCGAAGGGGTCCATACCCTCTGGTTCGATCATCCCGGGCTCCGGGCGTTCCATCTCAAAGGAGCGACGTTTCGGGTCGTCGCCGCGCCCGGCACCCCGGTCGGCCACCACGACCTCCGCGCCGTCGGCAGCTACGGAGTGACCAATCCCCGCACGTTCGTTCTGGGTGACCGGCCCGAGTCGGTGGAGACCGAGCCCAATAACGTGGTCAGTCAGGCCAACGTCATCGCACTTAATTCGGTCATCAACGGCCTGATCACCGCGGCCGATGTCGACGTCTTCGGATTCGACGGCAAGGCGGGCCAGCGGTTGCTGATCGAACTGACCGCCGAACGGCTCGAGAGTCGGCTCGACGCCACGATCCACCTGCTCAACGCCGACGGACGAGTGCTGGCGGAATGCCGCGACGCGCTGGGGGTCGACCCGTTCCTCGACCTGACCTTGCCCGTCGACGGCCGCTACCATATCAAGGTCCACGACGTCGTTTATGGAGGCTCGGCCGACCACTCCTACCGCCTGACCTTGAGCGACGGCCCCCATCTCGACGCGATTCTCCCCACGGTCGCCACGCCCGGCGTTCCCACCTCGTTCACGCTGATCGGGCGCAACCTCGGGGGAACGCCCGCCCCCGACTTGCGGATCGATGGGCGGCCGATCGAACGGAAGACCGTCACGATCACGCCCCCCGCCTCGGGCGAAATCGATCCGTTGGCCCCTTCGCTCCGCTTCTTCCCATCTCCGGCCGCCCCGCGCCGGGGGTTCGAATACGCTATCACGCTGCCGTCGGGAACGTCGAACGCGTTGTTCATCGCCGAGGCCACCGATCCGGTCGTGCTCGAGGCGGAGCCGAACAACGACGACGGTCACGCCCAGCCGGTGACGCTCCCCTGCGACATCTCCGGCAGCTTCGGCGCTCCCAATGACAGCGACATCTACCGATTCCCCGCGCGCAAGGGCGAAGTCTGGTGGATCGAGGCCACGGCGGAGCGACTCGGTTCTCCCGCCGATCCGGCGTTCCTGATCCAGCAGGTCGTCGATAAGGCCCCGCCGAAAGATCTGGGCTCGGCCGAGGACACGCCCGACCAAGGGGGCGGAGCGCGGTTCGGGG
This sequence comes from Singulisphaera sp. GP187, assembly GCF_900129635.1. Classification (GTDB taxonomy): domain Bacteria; phylum Planctomycetota; class Planctomycetia; order Isosphaerales; family Isosphaeraceae; genus Singulisphaera. The sequence continues at coordinate 3,413,612 of NZ_FSRB01000001.1, forward strand.
TCGGCTCGGTGGATGCCTCGCTCCGCTGGCAGGTTCCCGAGGATGGCACCTACCAGGTGGTCGTCAACGACCTCTACTCCTCGCAACGCGGTGACCCAAGGCTGGTCTACCGGCTCAACATCCGCCCCGAACGCCCCGATTTCCGGCTCTTCGTGGTTCCGGCCAGCGCCACTCTGGTTGACTCGTTGACAATCGCCGCGGGGGGGAGAGCGACCGCGACCGTGGTGGCGTGGCGGACCGATGGCTTTGCCGGCCCGATCCGCGTGGAGGCACGCGACTTGCCGCCCGGCGTGCGCTGCGAGCCCGTGACGATCGCCGCGGGCCAGGTCGTGGCCCCGGTCGTCTTCGAGGCCGAGGAGTCGGCCAAGCCTCGCGTCGGCACCGTCCAGCTCGTCGGACGAAGCCGATTCGGCGACCGCAAGGAGGAGCTCAGTTACTTCTCGGGGGCAACCAAGCTTGGGCCGGACCTCGCTCACCCGGCGATCGCCGGAACCATGATCTGGCCTCCGGGGAATGCAGCGACCCCAACCATGGCCCCCGCGCGAGTGAGTCGTGGGTTCGTCCTGGCCGTGGTCGAAGCCGGCCCGCTGACGCTCACCGCCTCGCCCCAAACCGTCATCGTGGCCCAAGGCCATCAGCTCAACCTGGCCCTGGCGGTGGCGCGACGGAACGCGTTTGCCGAGTCCGTTACCGTCACCGCCGCCGACTTGCCCGCCAACGTCGTCAATGGGACCGCCACCATCGCCAAGACGGAGACGACCGGCACTCTCCCGCTCTTTGTGGCCAAGACCGTCGCGCCCGGCGAATACACGTTCCTCGTTCGAGGCACCGGCCCCTTCCCGTTCAGTAAGGATCCGAACGCGAAGACAAAGTCGAATATCACTCTGAACGAACCCTCGAACGCAATCCGGCTGGTGGTCCGCCCCGCGCCGTTGACCTTGACGGTGAACAATCAAGGGGGAGCCCTCAAACAAGGGGGTACCCTGGAAGTGGACCTGACAATCGCCCGCCTCGGTGGGTTCGCCGACAACCTGACCGTGACCCTCGTCGCCCCCCCTGCCCTGAAGCTTTCGGCCCCGCCGGTGACGATCAGCGCCAGCCAGACGACGGCCAAGTTCGTGGTCCAGGCGGCCGCCGACAGCCCCGTCGGCGCCGGGGCCGGAGTGGCCGTTCGCGCGGTCGCGACGGTCCGGGGAGAGCCGATCGAGGTGGATGAACCGCTGGTCCTGACTCTTGGCAAATAAGGGCGTAAGTCTCACGCCGCTCGCATCCGACAGAGGAGAGAGATCCCAATGCGTTACGCCCTTTGCCTCGTCGCCCTGCTCTTGCTGGCCGCCGACGCTCCCGCCCCTGCCCCCACGCCAATCCCGGTGACGGTCCCGACCCGGACCGAGCCGATCAGCTACGCCAATGATGTTGCTGATATCCTCGCCAACAAATGCGTCGGCTGTCATAGCGCGGCCCTGGCCGAGAGCAAGCTCGACATCGAAGAGGTGGCCGGGATGCTCAAAGGGGGCAAGCATGGCCCCGCGATCGTGCCGGGGAAGGCCGAGGAAAGCCTCCTGTTCAAGATGGCCGCGCATCGGGTCGAACCGGTCATGCCGCCGAAGGACAAGAAGGGCAATGAACCGCTCACGTCCGCCGAGCTCGGCTTGATCAAAGTCTGGATCGACGCGGGCGCCAAGGACGACTCGTCCGAAGAGACGCCCAAAACCATCGAGCTCGGCACCCTGCCGCCGGGTGTCCAGCCGATCGTCGCCGTCGACATGACAGCCAGCGGCGAGCGAGTCGTCGCCGGTCGGGCGAACGTGGTGCAAGTCTACGACGCCGCCTCGGGGCTCGAGATCGCCTCGCTCGGCGGCCACAAAGACATCATCCAGTCGGTCCGGTTCAGCCCCGACGGCAAGCGGCTGGCGGCCGGCAGCTATCAAGTGGTCACGCTCTGGAACGTCCCGAGCGGCGGCCTCGACAAGACGCTTGCCGGGCACACCGAGCCCGTCAAGGCGCTCGCCGTTTCGGGCGAAGGCAAGACCGCCTTCTCCGCCGCCCCCGATAAAACGGTCCGAGTCTGGAACCTGGCCGACGGCAAACTCGTCCGTCAGATGAACGCCCCTGCACCCGTTCAGGCGATTGCGCTTTCGCCCGACGGCAAAACGCTCGCGCTCGGCGGCCAGGACAACAGCGTCCGCCTGATGAATGCCGCCGACGGCAAGCTCACCGCCACTCTGAAGGGGCACACGGGACCTGTCAACGGCCTCGCATACCTCCCCGACGGCACGCGGCTCGCCTCCGCCTCGTCCGACGGCTCCGCGCGGATCTGGACGCTCCCCACCGAAGCCGACCTCCAGGCCGCGAAAACCCCCGACGAGGTCAAGCTCACCGATCCGTTGGTCCTCACAGGCCACAACGGCCCGGTTCAGACCGTGGCCGTGACGCCTGACGGCCAGCTCCTCATCACCGGCGGCGACGATGCGACGGTCCGGTTCTGGACCGTCGCGGATGGCAAGCCGTCGCGGTCGATCGAGGGCCAGCACTCCGGTCCGGTCCTGACCGTCGCCGTCAGCCCCGACGGCAAGACGCTCCTGACGGGTTCGGCCGACAAGAATGCCCGCCTGTTCGACCTCGCCACCGGGACACTCCGCACGACGCTCACCGGCCACAACGGGCCAATCGAAGCGGTCGGCTTTGCCCCCAAGGGCGATCGCGTGGTCACCGCCGGGGGAGACGGTGGCCTCAAGGTCTGGGACACCGCCGACGGCCGTGGCGTGATCGCGTTCGGCCACTCCGCGCCCGACAACGCCGCGATCCAGCCGATCCTCAAGGTCGCCTTCTCGAGTGATGGTTCACTCGTCTCGGCCTCGGCCGACAAGACCTTGAAAACCTGGGCCTTCGAGGGTACTTGGTCCGAGATGAAGCCGCTCACACCACACGTCTTCCGGGTCCTCTCGATCGACTTCAGCCCCGACGGCAAGCTCCTCGCCGCCGGCGGTGGCGAACCGTCGCGGTCGGGCGAGATCAAGATCTGGGACGTCGAGCAGGCCACCCTGGTGCGCGCACTCGACTCGCTCCACTCCGACACCGTCTTCGGCGTCCGGTTCAGCCCCGACGGCACCAAGCTCGCCTCGGGCGCGGCCGACAAGTTCCTCAAGGTCACGAATGTGGCCGACGGCAAGGAGCTGAAATCGTTCGAGGGGCACACCCATCACGTCCTGGCCGTCGACTGGAAGGCCGACGGCGAGGAACTCGTCTCGGGAGGCGCAGATAATGTCATCAAGGTCTGGGATTTTGACTCGGGCGAGCAACTCTTGACGCTTCCGCCGGCCGGCAAGCAAATCACGGCCGTCCGCTGGGTGCCCGGCAAGAGCGAAGTCGCCGGCGCCTCGGGCGACAACCTCGTCCGCTTCTGGAACGTCACCACCAATGCCGAAGCCGCCGCCAAAGGCCAGCGCCGGCGCCGGGTCGGCGGCAGCGGTGCCGTGCTCCGCACCTTCAGTGGCCCGAGCGATTATGTCTTCAGCGTCGCCGTCTCCAAAGACGGCAGCCGCATCGCCGCCGGTGGCGCCGACAGCGTCCTCTTCGTCTGGAACGGCCAGAACGCCCAGGTCATCCGCAAGATCGAGCCCCCCGCACAGCCTGCGGCGACGAAGACCGCCTCCGCCAAGCCCTGACAAAGGTATGATCAATGGACACTGTGGCCAAGGCGCCGGGTGGATAGATCCGGACCACCCGGGTCCGGGCGGAAAACCCGGTAACGTGGCGACAGTGTCTGAAGTCGGTTAGAGCGCCTAACAGTTGGATGGCACGCCATTTGAAAGGAGATCTGAGTTAGGAGGTGGCCGATGACACCCTATTCTCAAGATCTCCGACTGCGGGTCCTCGAGACGATCCAGCGCGGTGACGGGTCGGTACGCCAGATCGCGAAACGGTTCCTGGTCAGTATCTCCTTCGTCACACGCTTGCTCCAACTCCATCGCACGACCGGCTCGGTCGAACCCAGACCGCACGGCGGTGGCAACCCCGCCGTGCTCGGGTCCGAGGACTTGGAACGGCTTCGAGAATTGATCCGCCAGCAACCCGATGCCACACTCGAGGAATGCCGCCAACGACTCGGCCTCTCGTGCTGCCTGATGACCATCTCGCGCGCCTTGAGCCAATTGGGGCTGCCACGCAAGAAGAAGGTGCCCCGTGCCCAGGAGCAGGACCGCCCGGACGTCCAGGAGCAGCGGCGCGAATTCTGCGAGCGACTCGCTGGCGTGGACCCGAAACGCCTGGTTTTCGTGGACGAATGCGGGGCCAACACGGCGATGACCCGGACTTACGGCCGCGCCCCGGTGGGAGAACGCGTCTACTCCACGACGCCCGGGCACTGGGATTCGATCACGCTGACCAGCGGGATGCGCCTCTCCGGGGTGACGGCGACGTTGGCCTTCCCGGGCGCCACCAACACCGACGTGTTCGAGGCCTACGTGGAACAGGTGTTGGTCCCGGAGTTGAAGTCGGGGGACGTGGTGATCTGGGACAATCTCAAGCCGCACCAGTCGGAAGATGCGATCGAGGCCGTCGAGACGGCCGGAGCGGAGGTGGTGCCGTTGCCGCCGTGGAGTCCGGACCTGACACCGATTGAGGAGATGTTTTCGAAGGTCAAGGGTGCGATGAGGTCGGCGGCGGCGCGAACGAAGGAGACGGTCTATGCGGCGTTCGGTTCGGCCTTGCATGACGTCACCCCCGAAAACATCGCCGGATGGTTCCAGGACCGTGCGGCGTATGCTATGCAACTGTGAGGCGCTCTAGCGGGTCCGTTGCAGCCCTGGAGCGACGACCGTTCCTAAGTTCAAGTTTCGCACTTTTCCCAAATGTCAAATTCCGACTTGTAGATTCAATAGGGCTCCAAAAAAAACGTCGGCGTCTCTGTCAGTTTTTGGCAAATTGTTTGGGCCTTACACCGAACAATTTCCCCTGACACAGGACGCCGACCCATGGAACTTACACCCTCCTTCCTCCTCTTGCTACAGCAATTCACACCCGTCTTCACCAATCCCTCCTTCCACACCTTCACCTTGATCGCCTCCGGCTGGATCCTCTCGAATCGCCACCGCTATATTACCGAACTCATCTTCTCCAGCGGCCAGGTTGGCATCGGACATTGGTCACGCTTCCATCGCTTCTTCAGCCATGCCGCTTGGGACCTCGATCACTTCTCGATGTCCCTGGCCAAGCTTGTCGTCTCCATCCTCGCACCGGGCGCCACTTTTTACTGGGCCGTCGACGACACCCTCTGCCGAAAACGCGGACTCACCCTCTACGGCGCCGGCATGCACTACGACCCACTCATCTCCAGTCGAGCCAAAGCTCTCGTCAGTTGGGGACACGACTGGGTCGTCCTCTGCCTGATCGTCGTCCACCCGTTCTGGGCACCGACCAAAGTCTTTGCCTTGCCCATCGCCATGCGGCTCTATGTCAACCGCCAAGGCTTAACCAAGGGCAAAAAGAACCAGAAAAAGAAAAAGGCAAAGCCCGATCCCAATCATCGCACCCGCCCCGAACTCGCGATGGAATTGATCCACTTGGCGGCGGACTGGTTCCCCGACGACGAGATCGTCATCACCGGCGACAGCGCCTATGGGGGCCAGAGCATCCTCGGCCAACTTCCGCCCACGGTCCATCTCATTAGCCATGTCCATCCCAAGGGGGCCCTCTATGAGCCAGCGCCTCCCAAGGAGGAGAAATCCAAAGGGGCGCCCCGCAAGAAAGGCCAGCGCCTCCCCGGCATGAAGGAGTGGGCCGAGGATGCGAATCAACCCTGGACCCCACACGACTTTGACCAGTTCGGGCTCCATGCCAGCTTGGCGGTCAAGACGATCCAGGCCCTCTACTACAAGGCCGGCAAGGACCGACTCCTGACGATCGTCTTGGTGCGTGACCTCCAGGGGAAACGTCCCGATCAGATGTTCTACTGCACCAAGCTCGATTGGACCGTCCCGCAGATTCTCTCGGCCTACTCGTACCGTTGGGCAATCGAATGTACTTTTGAAAATACCAAGCAACTTCTCGGCCTCGAGGATCCCGCCAATCGCCTCCCCAAGGCCATCGAGCGAACCGCGCCGATGGCGTTGTTTCTCTACAGCTTGGTGGTGGTTTGGTTCCACCAGACCGGTCATCGATTTCTTCGTTTTCCGGTCCGCCCGTGGTATCCGAAGAAGCAAGAGGCCTCGTTTGCCGACCTGCTGACGACCTTGAGGCGGGTCAGCTATGAGGAGAAAACCGAGGGAGCGCTATCCAACCGGTATGACCTAAAAGCCTGGATTGCGCAGCTCACCGAGTTTCTCAGCCGCGCGGGCTGAGCCGACATCGGCCGGAGATTTCGGCCCTCACTCGCACTTGATCAAGGGGTCGCCGGGGTCGATAACAGGCCTCGGGCCGCTCCCGATCCGTCCCTGTTTATGCGAAACTTGAACTAAGGTAAGCAATTGGTCTCAGTTTTCTTTGATTTTCTGATAGGTGACCGCGGTGATGCAATCGCCGTTGGGTGCCACGGGTTGTACTCAACCCGTGAACGATAGCCTGGGTTTTTGGATCACGGGTTGGGTACAACCCGTGGCACCCAAGGCTTACGCATATCTCAATACAAAGAAAGTCTAGGTCCGCGCTTGGCCAGGGGCGCAAGCCCCTGGAAGCAAGACGAGAGCAAATCTAAATTTAATGTTGCAGCCCCGAAGTGGCGACCGTCATATGCGAAGGCTGGCTCCGACGGTCACCCCTCCGGGGCTGCAAGGTCGCCGCGCGACTGACGGTCGCGACAGCAGTGTCACGGTTTGCCCTTCTTCGTCCGGCTCTTGCCGCGCGGCTTCTCGCTGGTCGAGGACGCGGTTTCGCCCGGGAACTTCGCGGGGAGGTTGCCGATCCAGACGGAGCCGTCGCCACAGCCGGCCACGAGTTTGCGTCCGTCGGGGGTAAAGAGGAGCTTCAAGACGCCCCCCTCCTTGACGCTATAGGACGCGAGCTGCTTTCCATGGGCGACGTCCCAGAGCAGGATCTTCTTATTGCCCAGTCCGGCGGCGACCCGGCGGCCGTCCGGGGAGACGGCGACGTCGTACACCTGGTCGTCCACACCGTCGAAGTTGCCAAGCTCGCGCCCGCTCTCCGTGTCCCAGAGTCGGACCGACTTATCGTGGCTCCCGGTAACGACCTGGCGACCGTTGGGCGTGAAGGCCACGCAGGCGACGGCCCTGGTGTGCCCTTCGTAGCGGACGACCTCTTGCCCGGTCGTCGTGTCCCAGAGCCGGCCCAAGGAGTCGAAGTCACCGGTCAGGAGCCAGTGGCCGTCGCGGGAGAATGACACGGCCCGGACCTCCCGTCCCGAGACCTTGAGACGAAGGAGCTCGCCCCCTTGTGCCGGGTCCCAGAGTCGCGCAGTGCCGTCCTGGCTGCCGCTGGCCAGGACCTGCCCATCCCGCGATAACGACAGACTGAACACCTCGCCTTTGTGCCCTTGAAGGCGGCCGAGCAACTTTCCATTCTCGGTGTCGAACAGATAGATAAAACCATCCTCGCATCCGACGGCGGCCCGGCGACCGCCGGGCAGGAGCACGACGCTATAAACGGCCCCTCGCACGTTGAGCCGTTGCTGCTCGACCCCCGTGGCAAAGTCCCAGACGCGGGCCGTGTGATCCTTGGCCCCCGCGCCTGTGACCAGCTTCTTACCGTCGGGCGAAAGGGCGAGACCCCAGACCCAGTCGGTATGCCCTTTGATCAGTCGCGGGGCGCCGTCTGGCTCCGACTTTGGGGATTCGGCTTTGGGTTCGGCCGCCGATTGCGCCCAGGCCGGACCGATACCGATGCCGATCCAGACGAGGAAGCCGACAACGCCCCCCAGGCTCGCGCTTCGCGCCAGCCCCGTTCCCCGTGCGGATGCGTCTGATACCGGCTGTCCATCCGCTTGAGATGCGAACCGTTCCCGCATCATAAGATCACCCCTGGGTGTGCAAGTCGAAAAGGTTCATTCTGCTGGATTCAATCTGCGATGGTAATCATGATAGAGTCAGTCCGAGGGCTTGAACACCCCGACACGACCTCCCAATCAAGCAACGCTGCAATCGTTGGCATTGCTTGGGGGCGTCGGGGATGCCGAGATCCGGTTCCGTCCCAGGGCTCGTGGTCCGGATGCCTCGACCCTTCATCGGCGGGCAACATAGGTAAGAACCCGTTATGAGCCGACATCAGTGGCCGATCAGGCTGACCGGGACCATCCTCCTGCTGCTCAGCGGGGCCAGCGGGGCCGACGAGGTGACTGCCCTGAGCCTGAGCGCTCCGCAGATTTGGACCAACCACTGGGCGGTCGGCAACTGGGACCTCTTGGCGGGCGATGCCGACGGCGACGGCCGCGCCGATCTCGTTGCCTTACAAGACGGCGACGGCGCCTCCGAGATCGCGCGGACCTCGGTGTTGGGCAAGCCATTTCACCCGATCCGCGCCCGCCCACCGTTCGGCCGCGCCCCCCGGGCGGCCACGTTCGGCCCATTCACCCGGCCAGGTGCGGCCGACCTCCTCGTCGTTCTCGATGACGGCTCGGTCCAGGTCGCCTCCGGGATGGCCCCGGGGACCAGCCGGTTCACGAGCGATCAGACGGCCGCTCGATTCCCGGCAAGCGAGATCCCCGAGGGCCCCGCCCACGCCTATGCCGCCGACCTTGACGGCGACGGCCACTCCGACATCCTCATCCGGGGGGCGCGTGGCCGGCTCCACGTCTTGATCAACGAGCAGGGCAACAACGGGGCGAGCGTCCGCTTCGCGATCAGGCCGGTCGGCGACCTACTGTCGGCGGTACGCCAACTCGAGGTCGGCCGGTTCGGCGACGATTCGCGGGCCAGCCTCGTCTGGATCGACCAAACCGGCGACCTCCGCCGCGCCCGACTCCGATTCGATGCCGGTGGGCCAATCCGCCTGGAGGACTCCTCCCCGCTGCTCAAGGCCGGGGCCGACGACCGCATGGCCGTGGGCCGGTTTCGGGGCGCGAAGACCGCCGACATCATCCTGGGCCGGCGGCTGCTGGTCGCGGGCGACCCCGCGAACGCGGTCGACTTGCCGGCCCTGCCCGGCCCCGAGCAGGCCCGCGGAGACCTCCGCTGGCGGATGGCCGACGTCGACGGGAATGGACGAGACGACCTCATCCGCCAACGATCCACGTCCGACTCGGGCACGGGCACGGGCCACGACGTGCTTATCCACTTCGCCTCGCTCGCGACTGACCCGGCCCAAGGGTTTCTCAGTTCCGATGGCGACGGCTTGCTGGACGCCTGGAAGTCCGGTGCGGTCCGTCCGGGCGGGCTCGACCTGCCGGCCCTCGGCTGCAAGCCGGGACGCAAGGACTTGATCGTCGAGGTCGAACGGTTCGAGAACGTCGACATCAAGCTGCTCCGCGCGGAGGTTGACGTCACCGTCCGTTACTTCGCGTCACTGCCGGTCAAAAACCGCGACGGCTCGCAGGGCATCGCCCTGCACGCCATTTACCGCGACCCCACCCCGCGCGGCGAGTTCGACGACGTGCTCCGCCGATTCGACGCCCGCTATCCACCGCGGTCCCACCGCGGCGTCGTCCACACCATGTTCTGCGGCGCGCCGGGGGACCCCGGATTCGGGGTGGCGAAGATGATGGGCGACAACGGTCGGTTCACAACCAACCCGCAAGTTCAGGACGTCATGTCGCATGAGCTCGGCCACCAGCTCGGTCTGAACCACGACGGCTTCCAGTCGCACAACAGCCTCACCTACGCCAGCATGATGAGTTATTGCTATCAGAACGGGTTCAACGACCGCCCCGAGGAGAAGCGATTCTCGGACGGTTCGCTGGGAAGGACCGCGCTGAACGAGCGGTGCCTGTCGGAGCGGCTGCCGCTTCCGATCAAGCAGGTCGCGTTCCTCAATGGGCCGCCGTACCACTTCCGGTTGAGACCGGCGGGAAAGGAGACGCTGATCGACTGGAACTGGAACGGCCTTTTTGGCGAGGAAGGGGTGACTGCCGACGTCAACTACAGCCACGGGACTGACGTCGGCCCGCGTTACGAGGTCGGGCGAGCGGCGACCGCCCCGGTACTGGTCACTCACGCACCTGGGGCCAGTGAGCGGCTACTCCTGATCTTCGGACGGCCCGCCCCCGAATCGCCGCGAGCCTCCCCCGACGCGGCCGGACTCGCGCCCGAACGGCCCGGGGAACTGGTGCTCCGGGTCTGGGTCGGGAAGGATCGGGACCAGGATGGTGCGCGGTGGTCGAAGGAGCTGACCGTCGAACAGTCGGGCGTGACGGGCGACCCGTCCGCGGCCTACGCCGGGGGAGCGACATGGGTCGCGTACCCGACCAAAGCGGGAATCCGCCTGCGCCGCGTGGCGCTGGACCCGGCCGGGAATCCCTCGGTCGGTCCCGCGACCGCGATCCCAACGAGTCAAGGAGCAGAGCCCACGCTGGCGGCCCTCGGCAGCCGCCTGGTGCTGCTTCTCTGGAGGTCGCCGGATCAGCCGATTGGGGTCCGAGTGCTGGGGACCGCCGGGGCGTCCCCAACGGTTGGCCGTGAGGAAGCGACGCCGTTGACGAGCCTGGTCCCGGTCGCCGCGACGGCCGGTGCGGTCCGGAAGGGCCTCGCGCCGTTGTGGGTGGCGACCATGGACGGACCGCGAGACGGGGACACGCGGACGTTCATCCACCGACTCGAGGGTCGCCCCGGGAAGGATTTCCGCGTGACGGGCCGCGAACCGATCCCAGGTTCGTTCGCCCCCCACCGGCCGATCCTGCTTTGGGCGCCCGAGCGCGGGTTGGGCCCCGACGGTCGACTGTTCCACTTCGGCGGCGGGACCTACGAGATGGACAACCGAGTCAGCCGGGCCCGTGACCCGTGGGCCCAGCAGATCGTCTCGATGCAGACCGGCGCCCCTGAGTGGGGCGGTGGTTGGCTGCACCGGCGGTACTACACCCAGCCAGGCCAGCCGAGCGAATATTTCATGAGCCGGTCCGCCCCCGGAGTCTGCGGGTTCGGAGGCGACATCGCCTACGCCAACCGCCTGCGCGACGCCGACCCGGCCCGAAACGATACGGTCGTCGTCGGATTCTACGGCAGCGGTGCGCTCCCCGAACCGATGGGTGACTTCGACGACATCGGCTTTCTCAGCGAAGTCGGGCTGGGGCACTCACTCTGGTACGTTGCCCAAGACGACCATTGAATCCGCTTCCTCATGAATCCCAATAAAGAGGAATTCCGATGAAACGGCTGATTCGTCTTGTGCTCGTCACGCTCCCGTGCGTCGCGCTCACGGCCGAGGCCCAATCATTCGCTCCAAACCCGCGTTTCAAGCCGAAGGTTGGAGACCTTTGCCAAGTAGGCGACTTCGATCCGGCGCGTCAAACTTGGAATGATGTCATTGCCGCCAAGGACGAAGCCTCATGGATCAAGTACGCGAATGCCTTTCGCGATAAAGTGACCCTCGCCGAGCTCGACGCCGAAGGCAGCACCACGAAAATCAGGGCGGGGACACGCGTCAAGTTCGTGAGCCACAAGGACCTCGCGACCTCGAAGACTCCTCGAACCGCCGCACGAGTCCGGCTGAACGAAGGTCCCAACAAGGATCGCCTTGTCTGGGTTGAGCGACAGTTTCTATTTCATCCGGCCAAGGTCTCACCCATCGTCCGAGGGATCGGGGACCCGAGAGCCGCGACCCTGCTGAAGTCGGGCCTGAATCTGGAAAAACTCGGCAAAAAGGCGGGGGCGTTGGGTTTTTATCATGAGATCGTCATCCATCACGACGACTCCGATGAGGCGAAGACGGCCACTGAGCGCATCAAGGCGCTCGGCGAAAGGGTCCCCGCTCCCATCAAAGCTCCCGCAAAGCCTTTGTTCCGATTGATGATCTCGGAATCCTCCGGGGAGGAGACGACGATTCCCAAGAATGCCGCGCCCGAACCCGAACCCAGGGCCCAGCAGCACCCATGAGCCCGTTCCAGGAGCATTCACCAATGCCTTTTCGAGTTCTCGTCACTGGCGATCGGGAGTGGGCCTGCCTCGGCATCGCCGAAGCGATTGTGACGCGATTGACCGCTCGGTACGGCCCGGAACTGGTGATCGTCCACGGTGGAGCCAAGGGGGTCGACCTGTCCTTCGAACTCGCGGCCCGCGAGCAGGAACTCGCGACCGAGGTTCACGAGCCGGACTGGGAAAAGCATGGGCGGAAAGCAGGACCGATCCGAAGCCAGGAGATGGTCGACCTCGGCGCCGAGTTGGCAATCGCGGTCCATCGCGACCTGGCGGGGAGCCGAGAAACCAAGGACCGCGTCCGACGTTGCCTCGAGGCGGGGATCCCGGTTTGGTTGATCGACTCGGAGGAGGTCAAACCGAGGCGGGTGACGAAGATTTGAGGGACAAAGGCGGGGAGAACCGAACCGCTCGCCCCCTCCGCCTGCCCGGCCGCCTCGCGGCTTCCGTCCTCACAATCCTCGATCACCTGCACACACAATCATTAACTACCAATGCTTCGTTCAAATTTACAACCGATCATTTGAGACCCTCAATCGCCTGGATCAGGCGGTCGAGCTTCGATTCGATCTCTCCGAGCCTTCGATCGTGGTCACCCAGGCGCTGAGCGATCTCGGATTCGGGCCGTTCACCTGCGGAGCCTGGACTCTTGAGCTCGTCAAGTGATTGGAGAATTCGGTCAAGCTTCGCTCCAGCCGTCCCCGAGGAGTGCTTGCGTATCGCAGCTTCGAAGTTGATGCCCTCGTCGACGAAGACATGATCGGAGTCCGCCGGGGCAACATTGAGTAACCGACCGGACCGGGGATCTTTGCGAGTCAGGCCGAGATCCTCACTGGGGAGAAACCGGCGGAGGTGACCGACGAGCCTCTCCTTGATCTCTCGACGAGACAAACCGGCCACTTGGACATCACCATAAAAACCGAGTGAGATCGTCCCATCAGGGCGTACCACGCGCTCACCGGCGATCGGACGACCCTGGATTGGCTTCAGGACTTCGATGAGCAATCGATCTCCAGGCTGAACCCTGGGTGGCCCGCCGGCAATGGCAAGGGGAACGACCGGTGGCGAGGTATAAATCGGAGTATCGTCCACGAAGACACGGTGGGAATCCTTGGGCTCGACTGGTATCCGCTTAACGTCGTCGGGATTCTCGAGATCGCCCAACTCATCTCTCCAAAGGCCGAGAAAATCATCGGCCAAGAAGTTTCTCAAATAATTCACAAGTTTTGTCTTAATCTCATACCGATTCAATCCGGCCACCTCAAGATCGCCGTAAAACCCCAACGAGATCGTCCCATCAGGACGCACGACACGGTCCCCTGTGATCGGACGTCCTGGCAATGCTTGAAGGACTTCGATCGTCAGAGTATCCCCAGGCTTGACTCGCGCGGGGGGCTGGAGCTTCAACGCGGTTTGCCGACTCGACTGTTCAGCAGCCGCGTGAGGACGTGACACTGGCTTCGGTCGTTCATTTTCGGCCATCACTCGAGGGCCGAAAGCCACCCCCAGGCCGCAGGCGGCAATCGCCCCGAAACCGAGCGCCATCGTCATCAATTTTCTCATCGTCATCTCCTTGATTGCGGATTCGACCAGGATCACGGCGGAGGTCGAGACGATCGCATTTTGCATGGCGACCGCGACGGTGGCATGAGACAACGACTCCGGCACCCCTGGAGGGAGCAAGTTCTCGAGGCCGACGACCAAGGGCGCGAGACCGCGCTGGGCGAGTCGCTCCCGCAGTCGTTTCCGGCCTCGAGCGAGCCGACTCTCGATGGTCCCCACCGGACAGCCAAGCTGCCAGGCCGCGGCCTCGTGGGTCAGGCCCCCCAGATCACAGAGTTCAACCGCGGCTCGGAATGGTCCCGGGAGCCGTTCGACTTCCTCATCGATCGCCGCGAGCAACTCCCGGCGCTCGGCATCGTGAGGCCAGTCCGCCACCGCCGGCTCGCCCCCCGGCCCCCTTTTTTCGCGACGTGATCGCCGTGCTCGCTCGGCTCGCGCTTTGGCGGCCACCCGGCGACTGACCCCATAGAGCCAGCGCCCGAGCGAGTCTTCGACCCGCACCGATCCCGCCTTACGCACCAAGACCAGAAACGTGGCCTGAAAGGCGTCGGCCACATCGTCGGGATCACGCAGTACCCGCCGGCAAACGCCCCAAACCATCGGGCCGTGCCGCGCCACCAACACGGCAAACGCGACCTCGGCCTCAGGCTTGCCGGAGTGATCGTGAAACCGTTCCAACAGTTGAGCGTCGCACGCACTGCCGACCGCTCCGAAGCCGAGCACGGTGCGAAGATGCGGCATCACAGCCGAAGACTCCCTCATCGCCATTGGCCCCTCCCATCCGTTGTCTCACTGAGACATGCCCGATCGGGCTGAAATCCTTCCCGCCGATCGAAAGAATCTGCGCACATCGGGTGGGCGAATCCGTTGAGGTTGAGTCCGAAAGCAATCCGTCCCTGAACAGGACCACGCCTTATCGAGCCTGGAGACTCATCAATCCTGGTGACCAGACCCTCAGCCGGTGGCGGGTTTCATGATCATGCCACGCGGGACGTGCCGAAGGCCGCGCAAGGCACGGCCTTCGCGGCTTGGGGCTGCCTTCAGCATCGCCGAGCCCGGATCGAGATCGGGGGCCGCTACCGTTCGAGGATCAGGACCACCTCGTCATGACTGCCCGAATGGCCTGGAACGTTGACCACAAACGCCGCCTTCATGACCCAGCCGTGATGGGCCTGCTCGTTGAGAGTCGCTTCCATGCTCGCGAAGTTGAGCTTTCCCGAGGCGCTGTGGTCCCGCTGGCCGAGCACCTTGTACTGCTTCGATCCGTCGTCCGGACGGGGAAGATCCGGCCGCCTCAACGAGTCGACGCCCGAAGCTGGGGTCGTCGCCATAGCCGAGGCCGAGGCCGACTCGGTCGCGATTGCGGTCACCGTCGCTGTCGCCGACGCTTCGGGACTCGTCCAGTCCAGCCCCTCGACTCTCAGGGCATCGGGGTGGGCCGGGTTGGCCGACTCGACCCTGGGCGCGGTCGCGGCCCGGACGAGTGTACCGGGGATCGTCAGAATCGCCCCGCAATGGGGGCATTTGGTCTTCCGCCCCGCCATCTCTTCCTTGGATTTCAGAGGCTTGCCGCATTCACAGTTGAATGAGATCGACATCGCGTGGACTCCGAATTTCCGGACGGAGCTGGTCGAGCCCAGTCCGTTTCACTGAACCCGCAATCGCCCCACAAGGCGTTCATACCATGGCAAGTCGCCCAGGCCAAGCGGCACGGACCATAGTTCATCACGAAATTCGCGGCGATCCCCTGGAGGCGGTGCTGCCGGAACCCGGCGCGCTGGTCCAGCGATTCTGCTCTCGCAAGTCAATCGTGATTTCCTGTTGTTTTTCGTTTGTTATCGTCTTGATTCACAACGCGAAACAACGCTAATGGATGGAGGGAGGCGCTTCGAGCACGCTGTCGACGTCGACAGGCCCCCCCATTTCAGATTTCGGTTCGCGACGAGGCAGGGCTCACATCGACCCGAGTTTGAACCGACGAGTGGGGATCCCTCATGAACCGCGTGACGACGCTCGGAACTGGCGGCGGTGCCCCTGGTCTTCTCGGTGCCGGACGAACTGCGCCGAGTCGTGCATTCACGCTGATCGAATTGCTGGTGGTGATCGCGATCATTGGCGTGCTGATCGCGCTTTTGCTGCCCGCCGTGCAGGCGGCCCGCGAGGCGGCGAGGCGGGTGCAATGCGTCAACAACTTGAAGCAGATTGGCATCGGCGTTCACAACTACCACGCCGCCACCAACGCCCTCCCGCCGGGGCGGATCTGGAAGCCGGACGCGTTCGGCTGCGGGCTGAACATCGACGGCCACTGCCAAAATACCCCTTGGTTCATCTTGATGCTTCCCCAGTTCGAGCAACAGCCGCTCTATGACGCCTTCAATTTCAACCTCGGTGCGGAAGGCCAGAACTTCGGGGGGCTCTTTCCGAACAGCACCGTCGTGCGGAATAAGATCGGCCTGTTCCAGTGCCCCAGCGACAGCGCGATGAGCTACCAATTCTCGACCGCCCTCGCGCCGCCGCCGCTCGCCGCATTCAGTCCCGTGGTCTTCACCAAGGGGAATTACGCGGTCAACTGGGGAAACACCCAGTGGGGCCAGCAGTCGGTGACCGTGAACGGAAAAACGATCCCGTTCTTGCCCTCGGCGTTCGGTCACGCCGGCAACCTGACGCTGGGGTCGGTCCTGGACGGCCTGAGCAACACCGTCTTCCTCGGCGAAATCGTCCAGGGGAGCGGCAACGACATTCGCGGCACGATCTGGACGACCACCTCCGGTGCGGGGTCCTACATCACCCGGTTCACCCCCAACCAGTTCACGGATTTTTATCATTCAGGCGCCACCGGGGACGAATTGATCGTCCCCTGGTTCTGCACCGACGAGCCGGGCCGGAAGCTCCCTTGCATCTTCAGCGGTGACATGGCCAGTGGCTTCGCAGGCGCCCGAAGCCGCCACCCTGGAGGGATCAACGCCCTGTACGGCGATGGCTCGGTCCGCTTCGTCAAGGACACGATCAACCCCGCGAATTGGATTTCCCTCAATTCGATCGCGGGGGGCGAGGTGATCGATCCGTAGCCATATCGCCCGACTCTCTTAAGATTTCAACCACGAATGACATAAATCATTGAATTCAAAACACAACTTAATTAATTATTCTATTTATATTTATATCGTAATAGTGGATGCGTGCCGTCCGCGGGCAGGCACCCAAAAGGAGCGAGGCAGGGAATCTGAACCGCTCAGCGAGACCAGCAATCATCCAACCATTTTCGTCCAACCTCCCATCCCTCCCTCACCGAAGGGCCTGGCGATTTGCCCCCCTCTTTCCGACGAACCGCCCTCTAACAATCGGCACAAGAAAGTCATAGAGGCCTCTGGATAACGGGCCGAGCCACCCCCCTTTCCTCGTTTGCGCAGCCAATATGCTGGCAATCCATTGCCAATTTTTGCCAATCGTGGTAGATTCTCGGAATGAGGAGTACCGCCCAATGGATACCATGAACATCGCCCTGCCTGAGTCCCTGAAGACCTTCGTTCAGGAGCGGGTCGCCGTCGGCGGCTATAGCAGCGTGAGTGAGTACATCCGCGAGTTGATTCGAGCGGACCAGAAAAACCGGCTCGAAGAGCGGATTGATACCCTGCTACTCGAGGGCCTCAACTCCGGCGAGGCGATCGAGGTGACGCCGGATTATTGGGAAGCCAAGAAACGGAAACTCGCTGAACGGCTCTCCAAGGCGAACGGGAAGTGACGCCGCGTTACGTTATGCTTCCGGCGGCAGACCAAGACCTCGATAACCTGGCGGCATACCTTACGAAGAAGTAAGTCTTGAGGTCGCCCTTCGTTTTTATGACGCAGCGGCCGAGACATTCACCTTCCTGGCTCGCAATTCGGGCGTCGGGGTACTTCGCAAATCGAAGAATCCGGCCCATACCGAAATCCGCGTTTGGCGTGTGTCCGGCTTCAATAAACACTTGATATTCTATCGTCCGTTTGACGGCGGTGTCGAAATCGTCCGCGTAATTCACGGCCACCGTGATTTAGATTCCGAGTTGGGCCCCGAGAACGGATAGCCAGCCCGTTCCGAAACACTTTTCATCCCCTGTCCTCGTCGCTGTTTCCAACGGCTTGACCACTTCCAGACTTCACCAATCGGGATTGCGAAGCTCGGCGAGAGTGCAGGTATCGAGCAGGCCTTTCATAGAGGGACGTCTCGGCTTGGACATTGGTCACGCGTCAGCTCAAGACCTTCGAAGGATTCTCCCTGGCTGAGGTACTCCTTAAAGCCGGGTCGCTTGCCCGCGAGCTTCGCGAACTCGGCAGCCGAGATGACGACGACGGTGTCGTTTCGTCGCGTGATGGTCTGAGGCCCCTCGGTGAGAGCCAGGTTGACAACCTCGGTGAGGCGATCATGCTTTGCCAATCCTTTACAGATGAGTCATGATGGCTAGACTGTCTCGCTGATTTGGGAGGTGGCCCATGACTTGGAATCTCGCCGAAGCAAAGAATCGCCCTTCACTCCATTCCCGAGACATGGAGAACGCGACCACAAACGACAGATTTAAATTTGCGCAACACTCAATACAACAGCCATGCGTGGGACCTGCTCGACCATGGAGCGGTGGTCTACCTACGTCTACGGCGAAGCCGCGCGTCTGGCCTCGGACGTCTGCGCCGCCTTCCGCATCCTCAGAGCGGCAACGATCGGAGTGTGACAGTCGCGCCGCGGAATCGTCGCTCGACAACCGGCGTTCCAAGGATCGGTAACTGGAGGACGTTTGGGCATCTGGATGAATGGAGCGAGCCCCCTAGCCTGGCTGAACTGAAGCTCGAGCCTCACAGGCGTAGATCCTGCCCCTGACGAAGACGTCCACTCGACGTTCGTCAGGGTCGATGCAAGGGTCACTCGTTAGGTCGTCACCTCCATGCTCCGCTGATGCGACGACGTTGCCGACGATCACCGGAGGCATTGCGGACTTGATTTGCAGCGCTATTCTCGCTAGGTTGCGCAGGCCGGTGGCTGGACTGACTACAGGAGCACACGCCGCAAATGCCCGCCAACCTTCCTCCCCAATACAGCAAAGCCGAGGAGGAGTTTCGCAAGGCGGTGAGCCCGGCGGAGCGGCTGGAAAAGCTCCGCGAGATGTTTCGCCTCCTGCCCAAGCATAAGGGAACGGAAAAGCTTCAGTCCGATCTGAAGCAGAAGATCAGCCGGGCGAAGGATGAGATCGAAGGGGGGAAAGCCGGAGGCAAGAAGGGGGGAGTGAGCCATCGCGTGCCGCGCGAGGGGGCAGGCCAAATCGTCTTGGTGGGTGCTCCCAACGCGGGCAAGAGCGCATTGCTGGCGGCCCTGACCAATGCCAAGCCCGAGGTGGCTCCTTATCCGTTTACCACCCGAGCCCCCTACCCCGGCATCATGTTCTACCAGGATGTCCGGATCCAGCTCGTCGACCTGCCGCCGATCTCGGCCGACTTCTTCGAGCCCTGGGTGCCCAGTCTGATTCGCTCGGCCGACGCCGCGATCCTGGTTGCCGACCTGGGCAGCGACGACGTGGCCGATGATACCGAGGTGGCCCTGGCCCGGCTCGCCTACGTCCATACCGAGCTGGTGGGGACGCTCCCGTTCGACGTCGAGGACGAGACGATCCAGCACGTCAAGACGCTGATGGTCGCCAACAAGACCGACGCCGAGGGGGCCGACGACCGGCTCGACGTGCTGAAAGAATGGTTTGCGCCCAAGTTTCCGATTTTGCCGATCTCCCTCGAGCGGGGGGAGGGCCTGGACGATCTGAGGCTCGCCTCGTACGATTTACTGGGTGTGATGCGGGTTTACACCAAATTGCCCGGCAAGCCGGTCGACCGCACCAAGCCGTTCACCATTCCCATTGGAGGCACGGTCCTCGACTTGGCAAGGGAGATTCATCGCGACTTCGAGCAATCATTGAAATTCGCGAAGGTGTGGGGTACGGGGGTCTTCGAAGGGCAGACGGTCAAACGCGACCATGAGCTCCACGAGGCCGATGTCGTGGAGTTGCACGTCTAGGAACGGGGCGGGTCGGGAATCGACCGTCCAGTTCGACTCGGGTTGGCGAGGGAACGGATCCAATGGGCACGGCCCTGATCGTTGAAGATCACCCTGATCAGGCGGAGATGGTGGCACGACTGCTCCGCCTGTATGACTATGTGCCGATTGTCGCCGAAACTGGCGAGTCGGGGCTCGAGATGGCCCGACGGCTCGACCCGGACGTGGTCCTGCTCGACCTGATGCTTCCGGACATCAACGGGTTCGACGTCTGCCGCCGGCTCCGGAGCGATCGCGCCACGATGTTGACTCCCGTGGTCATGCTCACGGCCTTGGGCGGTTCCGAGAACCGGCTCAGGGGCTTCCGCGTGGGGGCCAACGCTTACCTCACCAAGCCGTACGGGATGCAGGAGCTGTTCGACGCCATCAAGGCCGCACGCGCCTGGCGGGCCGATCTCGAGCTCGAGAAGATGCAAGGGGAAATCCACGTCGAGTTGAACAGCGAGATTACCCTGCTCCAAGACCTGAACGACTTCTTGATGAGCCTCTGCAAGTCGACCCCGCTCGATAACGACCAGGTCATGCAGTTGCGCCAGGCCGTCATGGAGATCGCCCAGAACGCGATTGAATGGGGCAACCGCCACCAGTCGGACCGCCTGGTCAACATCATCTACCGGATCTTCGACGAACGGATCGAGATCGAGGTTCGCGACCAAGGATCCGGGTTCGACCTCAACAACCTGCCCCACGCCGCGATTCCGGACGACCCGTTCTCGCACCTCGACGTCCGCGATAAACTCGGCCTCCGCGCCGGGGGGTTCGGACTCATGATCTGCAAGGGGATGGTCGATGAGTTGCGCTATAATGACGCAGGCAACGAAGTGACCCTGATCAAGCAGTTCAATCCGCGGGATCCCGACTGATGCGACGCTCCGCGCGACGTTTCCAAACGGTCCACCGATGAACCCGACGCTGCCCACCCTCCTGGTCGTCGACGATGAGCCCGAAGTGCTCCGATCGGTCCACGACCTCCTGCGGCTGGACTACCAAGTTCTCACCTGCCGCCGCGGGGCCGACGCCCTCAAAGTCTTGGAGTCGACCGAAGAGATCCACGTCGTGATGTCCGACCAGCGGATGCCCGAGATGTCGGGCGTGGAGCTGCTCCATCAGGCCAGGCTGATCCGCCCCGACGCGACCCGGCTCCTGTTCACCGCCTACGCCGACATCCGCGCCGTCGTTGACGCGATCAACGAGGGAAACATCTTTCGCTATATCGCCAAGCCGTGGGATCCGATCGAGCTCGAGTCGGTGATTCGCCAGGCGGTCGACCAGCACAACCTGATCGTCGAGAAGGCGCGATTGGTCGACCAGTTGCAACTGACCAACCGCCAACTCGTCGAGGCGAACCGCCTCAAGGCCGCGTTCATCGAAGTGGCCAGCCACGAGTTGAACACCCCGGTGGCGGTCGTGCTGGGGATGACCGAGCTCTGGAAGATGTCCCAGGGTCCGAACGCGACTCCCACCGAAAAAGGCTGGGTCGAGCGGATCCAAGGGGCGGGCAAACGCCTTGCGGGCACGGTCGAGCGATTGCTCAAGCTGGTCCGCAGTGGTCAGTTCGGCCACACGCTTTCGCTCGAGCCGACCGTACTCGAGCCGTTGGTTCGCGAAGTCGTCGCGGGCTTGCACCCCTACCTCGAAGCGCGCGGGCAATCCGTGACGCTCGTCCTCGATCCCGAACTCGGCATCGCCCAGGTTGACGCGGCGAAGTTTGCCGACATCTTGACGAACCTCTTGATCAACGCCATCAAGTTCACTCCCGACGGCGGAGCGCTCCGAATCGCGGCCGGCCCCCACGGCCCCGATCAGGTCCGGTTCGAGGTCGCCGACCCCGGTATCGGGATCGAGGAGTCCGATTGCCCGCATCTCTTCGAGCCCTTCTTCACCAGCTTCGACACGATGCACCACTCGTCGGGTGACTATCAGTTCGGCAAGCGAGGGATGGGGCTGGGCCTCTGCCTGGTCAAGACCTTCGTTGAACTCCACGGCGGGACCATCGAGGTCGCGAGCGCGCTCGGGGAAGGCTCCACGTTCGCCTTCATCATCCCGCGCGGCGTTCCGGCCGAGCTCGTCACCTCCGCTCCGGTCTAAGCCTGGCTCATTTTGAGGGATGGGATCCCTGGATCGTCATGAGCCGAGCCGTGTCGCGGAGTCAGCGGTCGAAGGCGGACGCTCGGTGATACCGAACGCCGCCGGTTCACTGAGATCGCCACGCTAGGCGTGTGGCTCGGTCACGTCAGCCCCGGGCCTTGGCTCCGGAGTTTCGGGACAAGGGGGCGCGTGATGGTCCGCTCCCGCTCGCGCTTCGATGTAGCGTCTGAGGTAACTCAGGAAGGTGGGCAGTCCCGCCTTATCCCAGGCCGCCTCGATCGCTTCCTTGAGTCGCTGGTTCTCGGCCTGGAGGTCGCGAAACGCCTGAGCGTCGCTCGAAGCCGGGTCGATCGCCAGCACCTGGTCGTGGGTATTGACCGAGAGCATGAAGCCGGCTTCGTTGGGCCAAGGCTGGATTTGCAGCTTCATATGCGGGTAGCGGAGGTTGCCCAACCGAAGCGCATAGATCGGCGACCCTCCGCCTCCGCCTGCCGCGGAATCCACGCGTTCGAACGGAGCACGCGTCAGGAGCGCCAACGGCTCCACGTCCGAGGGCCACTCCAGGCGACGACGGACCACCTCGGGAGGTGAGCCCGCCGGGTAGGCCTGAACGAGGTAGATCTCCAAGGCTTGTCGGAGGATATCGATCCGCAAGCCTTGAAGTTCGTCTGAAATAGCCGGCTCGCGCGGCTCCATGATCGCTCCCAACGACAGCGAGTCGACCTTCAAAGACAGGAACCAGGCCATCGCGTCGCCACTCAAGAATTGAGGGCAACCCGGGCATCGCCCCCTTGAATCGACGGCCCTTCCAAGTCCCTTTGACGACTCCATCATAGGCGAGACCGGCGCGGGGACGCATCACCAAATCCGGAAAAGGACCGGCGCGACGCGCAATGCCCCTTTTGGACTGTCGTTTACCCCACCGTCTCCATGACGATCGTCATCTCCTCATGGCCGCCGTGCTCCAAGATCCTCAGCCCGCCGTCGACGCCCTTGCTCGCCAGGTTGATCGCGTCGGTGGTCTGGGTATAGGGCTCCAGCGAGATCACGTCGTCCTCGCGGGGCGGCGTATACACGACCAGTTCCCGGAAGTTGCGATCGAAGCTCAGTCGGAACTCCGCGGCCAGGTTCTGGTCGACGAGCCGGCAGACGCAACGGTCGCCCTCGAACGCGAGCCCGGTCAGGACGTCGTCGAGTTGCAACCCTTTTCGAGGTTGCCCTTTGCGGAAATCGACCCGGGCCTCGACCTCGCGCCGTTCCCCGGTCGGCAGGAACTGCTCGAGCACCCACTCCTTCGAGGCAGGGAGAATGACTTGCGTCTGCTCCGAACCGCCACCGGGTGCCAGGGGAAGACGGAAGTACGGGTGAATCCCGAACCCGTACGGCAGCTCGCTGGCCGTCGGGTTATTGACTGTGATCGTCATCGTGAGGGTCCGGCCGGCGAGTGCGTAGCGGACCTCCAGGACGGCATCCGTCGGCCAGTTCTCGAGCATTTTGGGAGTCGCCCGGGAAATCTGATAGCGCCCCGTCAACGAGGCCGCCGACGCGTCTGCCTTCTCTTCGATCACCTCCCAGGGGGCGTCGAGCGCGAAGCCATGGATGGCGTTGGGAGCGAGGCCGACCGGCAGCCGAAAGGTTTTTCCATGAAACTGAAACGTCGCGTCCCGAACCCGGTTGGGATACGGAAAGAGGATCGGAACTCCGTTGCGGGCCGGGTTGCGCGGCTGATCGGCCCAGTTGGCCTCCGACACGATCACCGGACGGACCTGGCCGGCGACCGGGAGCCGGAGGTCGAACAGGTTGAAGCCGTAAGAGGGCAAGATCGACGCGGACGAACCCGTTGCGTCATCGTGCAGGGTGTAGACCTTGCCACCGCCGCGTGCCTCGGTGCTGACCCGGTACGCCATGATTGGGAAAACCTCGTGCCTTTGAGCGTCGAAGAGAGGGAAGCGGGCGCGGAGCCCGGACTTGCAACCATTCGATCGCGAACGGCGCAGGATTGCAAATGTCCGTCGGTCGCGTAAGATTCGGATTCGTTGTCACGCACCCCCGGAGCTTCCGAGATGCCCAGTTTCGCCGCGGATACCCTGACCGCGTTTGTCACCCGTCTCTTCACGGCGGTAGGGGTCCCAGAAAATGAGTCGGCGACGGTCGCCCGGAGCTTGGTAGGCGCCAACCTCCGCGGCCACGACTCGCACGGCGTGATGCGGGTCCCCCAGTACGTCGATTTCCTGAAGAATGAAGCGTACCGGATCGGTGTCCCGCTCAAAGTCGTGAGCGAAACCCCCGCGGTCGTCGTCTGCGACGGCCAATGGGGCCTTGGCCAGGTGCAGGCGCATCGACTCTTGAACCTGATCATGCCCCGCGCCAAGATGCTCGGACTGGCGGCGGGCACCGCGCGCGACTGCGGCCACATCGGCCGCCTCGGCGAGTATGCCGAACGGGCGGCCGACGAGGGACTCGTCCTGCTCGCCACGGTCAATAACTGTGGCGCCGGTCAGCGCGTCGCCCCTCCCGGCGGGCTCGAGCCCCGCCTCGGCACGAACCCCCTCTGTGCCTCCGTGCCGACCGACCACGAACCGGTCGTGCTCGATTTCGGCACCAGCGTGGTCGCGGAGGGGAAGGTCCGGGTCTACCACATCAACCAGAGACCGGTCCCCGAAGGGTGGCTCCTCGACCCGCAAGGACGCCCCACCACCGATCCGTCGGTGCTCTATGAGAAGCCGCTCGGGTCGATCCTCCCCATGGGAGGAACGCAGGCCTACAAGGGATTCGGCCTGAGTCTCGTGCTCGACATGCTGTCGGGTGGGCTCTCGGGAGGGCGGTCGAGCCACCCTGACGCCCCCCCGGTCAAGGGGAACAACGTCGTCTTCCTCGTCCTCGACCCCGAGCGGTTCTCGGGCCGCGACGCCTTGGTCCGCGAGTCGACCCAGGTGGCCGACTACGTGCGGAATACCCCACGCGCAGCCGGCGTCGAGGCCATCCTCTTACCGGGTGACCCCGAGCGCAAGACCCTCAAGCAACGGTCGGCCGAAGGCGTCCCGCTTGAAGACGCACACTGGGCCAAGCTGGCGGAACTGGCCGAGCAACTGGGTGTCGCGGTCCCCGAACTGCCGGCCGGTTCCCCCTGACGGTTTGACTTCACTTCGTCTTAGAACGCAGAGCCGGAAAGGAGGCGGACGTTCGCGTAGGGCGTGAACTCCGCCGTCCGGATGATCCCCTTGACCCCCAGTGATTGTTCCTTGAACTCATGATGCGGAATCTCGTCGACATCCACGTCGCCGACGATTTTGAGGATCTCCTGATACAGCTTCGGGCTGAATTCCGTGATCTCGCTGGCGACGGTAATCGATTCGATCACGAGTTCTTCCGCCACGGCGCGAAGCACGTCGAGGAACCGCGGAATCCCCGGCGTCAGAGTCAGGTCGATCACGTGTCCATCGGGAGGAAGGGGGTAACCGGCATCCACGATGAGTAATTCGTCCATGTGTCCCAGCTCGGCCAGCAACGAACAGATCGCCGGGTTGAGGATGCCACCTTTTTTCATCAGTACAAATTCCTTATCGGCGCGGAACCTGCGTAAACACATTCAGGTTCGATCGAGAACGATGAACTGGTGCCACGCCCACCGAATCCAGTATAACCGTTCTTTCCGCCGGCCTCCACACCATTGACCGGGGGAAGGAGCCTTGATGACCCGGCCGACCTGGCATTCGCCGATCCTTGCGTGCCTCAGCTTACTCGCCCTGATTCCCGCGGTGACTCTGGGGCAAGCCCCAAACTCGTTCAACGGACGACCGCCCAACGGGATCGACGAACTCCGAACCGCCGCTTCCCGCTGGCAAAAGCGGCCCGGCCCCAACCGGCTCGTGGTCGACCAGGTCTGCCTGGTCCCCGACTTCGCAACCTTCCTCGAAGCGATCGCGACCTGGGATCAGGAACACTACTTCCCGATCCTGATCGACGACATCGAACTCTCGTTCAAATTCCTCCGCGCATTTCAACCCGCCCGCATCGTGCGGTTTCCTCGCAAGGCCGAGGCAATCCCCAACGATCAGGTCTGGACTCGGGTCCTCCATGCCGTCGGGCATGCCTGGAGCAAACAGAACGAGCAAGATCCCGCCCCCTTCGCGGGAAACGTGGTCCCCAAGGAGTTGGGCGCAACTCCACCGGGCGTCGTCCTTTCCGAACCAGACAGCCCCTCGCTGGCCGGCGCGGTGGCTCTGGCCGCGGGGCGATTTCAACCGATCCTCCGCTGTGACGTCGAGCCCCGGTTTGGAGACGTCCTCACAAGCGATGAGGCGAGCAAGCTTGCCGCGTCGCTCGAGTCCAAGGTCGCGGATTGCATCCCGAACTTTCGGGGGCTGGGGGACGACTGCGACTTCGTGACCCTGGCGGGTGACTGGCCGTACCGATACAACCCAGTGTCGGCCCAGGAAGGCCCCAAGGCGTTCGATGACTTGATCGGGAGATCGGGCGGCGGCCGGATGCGCTGGGCGTTTGGCGGCCGGCTCATCGGCGATGCCTCCGCCAGCGTCTACCGGGCGATGTGTAGCCTGTTCCTCGAGCCGAAATCGGCCCTTCTCATGAACACATACGATGAGAAGGAGCGGAACTGGGCCCCCTATGCGATGCGCGGAGCCTCGAAAAGCCTCGCCCGGCTCCTGCCGGTCACCCACCGCTCGGGCGATCGCGCCAATCTCGCGGGATGGCACCAGACCTTCGACCCGGTCAATCGCTCCGGTCTCGTCATGATCAACAGTCACGGGGAACCGAACCGGTTCGGCCTGGTGGGAGGCTACGGCCTGGTGGGGGACGTGCCGCAGACCGAACCGGCGGCCGTCCTGATGATCCACAGCTTCTCGGCCGCCGAACCGAACGACCCGAACACGGTCGCGGGGCGCTGGCTCGCCAACGGCGCCTTCGTCTTCTTCGGCTCGATACACGAGCCGTTCCTTCCCGCATTCCGGACCCCCGAGCTCGTCGCGACGCTCATCGAGGCGGGAATGCCCTTGGTCGCCGCGATGCGCCAGTCGCCTTTTGAGGCGCGTGGCGAACCGTGGAAGCTGGTCTTCCTCGGCGATCCGCTCTACCAGGTGAAGTCGGCAACCCGGCCCTCGCCCTCCCGGCTCGCCCCGAAGGACTGGCCGGCCGCCGCCTCCTGGCCTCGCTATGCCGCGACGCCTCAGCCCGCGGCCGATGCCTCGAACGACGCTCGACTGATCTGGGCCGTCCAAACGGCGGTCGCCCAGCTCGAGCACGCGTCCGGTGGATCGCCCCGCGCCAACCTCGCCGAAGTCCTCACGGCGATCCAACGGCCCCAACTCGGGCCGGGCTTGACGCCCTTTTTCGACGCCCTCTTGGCGGACGCACTGCTCCAGAAGAACCAGCCGGGCGAGTTGGGCACCCTGCTCGCCCTGATTCCGACGGCCGAGCGTTCCCCGGCCGTCACGCGGATCCTGGAGACCTGCCAGTTCCTGATGTTGGAGCACTACCTGAAGCGCAGGGAGTTCGCCAGGGCCGAACGGGTCTGGAGCGACTTGATTCGCTCGGAGCGACCGCCCGACATCCTCGAGCAAATCACCGGCCGAATGAGTGTGCTCGCCGATTCCCCGACCCACCGCGCCGCGTGGCGAGCCATGCTGATCGCCATGGGCCGCCGGCTGAAAGACACCCCGGCCGAACCCGTGATCGAAGCCGAACGCCAGCGCATCGAGAAGATCCGCTGAGCCGGTCCAACCCAAGAAAAAAAAGACGGGGAGGAAGCCGTCGCTCCGGCTCCCTCCCCGTCTTTTTTCTTGGGTTCATTCGTTGTGGCCGATTCGATCAAGGGCGGGCGAACGGCAAGGTGAGCGACGCTCGATGCGGACCGGCGAAGGCCGCAACGACTTCGGGGAGCGCCCCCAGATGAAGGTGAACTAAACTGCCGATCGCGTGATGATGATAGGAAATGTCCCCCTGCGTCGTGAGCGTTCCGAAGCAACTGGGGCAATCCAACGGATCGGCCCCGGGCAGCAGACGCCAACGCCCCGACTTGTAGCCCCGCACGGTCGTTCCCTTGGGCCCGAGCCAACCGTCGCGGGTCAAGGTCCGTGTGACCGGCATCGGCAGTCGGGGGATCGCCCGAACCTCGGCGTCGAACGGCAAGATCCCGGCGCCCGGCACCCGGCGATCTCCGAGGATCATGGTGCGACCGAGATAGGCCGTCCCTCCTCCTTCGGAATAGATCCGTTGCCCTCGGCAGACGTGCGACCGAAGCGCCGCGATCAGGCTGAGGTTCTCGGTCAGGGCGTCGGCATGCCGGTCCGGGAACCCGCAGCCGATCATGACCAGGTCGATCGCCTCGGGCAGCGACTCGTCCCGGAGTGGCGAGAACTCGACAAGCTCCGCCCCCAGGGCCTCGAGTGCTTCGAGCGTGTCGGGGAAATAAGACCCAAACGCCTCGTCCTGCGCGTAGGCGACCCGAAATCGACGGTAGGGCAACGGCTCGGGCTCGGCCGAGACGGAGGGGAACGGCCGGCTCTGTGCCAGGTTTCGGATCGCCCCGAGGTCAGCGAACCGCAGAAAGCTCGCCCCCAGCTTGCGGAACAGGTCGTCGTCCAGGGGCTGGTCCCGAGGCGATTGCCGGATCGCGGCCCGCACTTCGGGGAGCGCTTCGACCGCGCCGAGGACCGGCTTCCGCGCCATCAGAGTGACCAGGTTGCGGTACGCCTCGTAATCGTCGGGGTTCTCCAGGCCGTCGAGCAGCACCGCATCCACGCCCGCGGGCAGGTGGGGCAGATGAAATTGATCCAACGGCAGGCAGGAGACCAGGGCCACGACCGGAAGGTCGAGGGCCTCGGCAATCGGCGCGAGTCCCCCGGGTCGATCGTGCTGCGCACTCTCGAGAGGCGCTGTCGGCTCCTCCAGCGTCCCTTCGACTAAACAGAGGTCGGCTTGCCGCGCCCCTCGCAAGAAAAGGCGGCGACAGACGTCGTCGGGCATCAGCCAGGCATCAAGGTGCCGGCCAGGAAGCCCCGTGACCTGTCCGACCGCCTCGGTCCCGAACGGACAGGCCCGTGATCGAAAGTGTTGGACTCGCCAGCGCCGATCGGTCAGGCCGGCAAGCCACGCCAGGCTCGCCGGCGAAGGCTCCGGCCCAGACGCGGGGGTCGCCAGGGCCAAGCGGGGTTGGAAGCCCATAGATTAACCGAATTCCTTAATATAACGGAGGGAGCGTAACCGTCGAAATCGCGTCCATTGCAGACGCGGACCCCATGCCTCGAACCAACTTACGTGCAGGCAAGGAGTGTTGGGGACGGAGGCGCACCCAAGGTCCGGGTACGACATAATTATCGCGAGTGATTGAATGATAGAGACATGGCCCGTGTGGTCAAGCCCGACTCATGTCCACCCCGGTTTTCACCTTGTCGCTTTGTCGACTTTGAGCTAGCTTACCGGCCCCTGGATCGATCCATTGAAATGGAACGTTTGGATCGGTCAAGGGCCCAATCCGTACGATGCGACACGCGAATTCGAAAGCGAGCCAAAGGATGCGTGCGACCTGGGCAGGATGCCTGGCGGTGGCCTTCGGCGTGCTCTGGATTCCCGGCTCGACTCGGGGCGGCGAGCCGGCTCCGGCCACGCCTGTCCCTCCCGCGGCGGCGGCCCTCTCTCCGCCCTCCCCCCCCGCCGAGCCCGATCCCGAGTTGGCTGAGGCCGCGAAGGTCCTCACCGAGACCAAGGAGCGTCTCGACAAGCTGGGTAAGCTCTCCGAGAAAGAGGCCCCCTCCTCGACCAAGGCCCTCAAGGTCGTGCTCGAGGATCGGATCGCCCTCCTGGCGGCCATGGAAGAAGCCGCCAAGGCACTCAACGAGGCGAAGAACCCCAAGAAGACCCCTGAGAGCCAGGCCGCCGAATGGAAGACCGACCTGGAGCGGATCACCGCGCAGCTCAAGCAGGCGGTCGAACAGCCCGACGACTTGCTCCCCTCGGTCTTCCGCAAAGCAACCGACAAGGTCGCCTCGAACGCGATCCTGGCGGAGATGAATGAGGCCATCGATGGCGCCAAGAACGACCTCAAGAAGTGGCAGGCGCGGCTCGACAAATTCCAATCGAACGCGGCAAGAAAGTCAGCGCACCCCCTCACGGCCCTGCAGGCGGAGCGCGACGCGATCCAGCAGCGGGTCGCGGCCCTGCCCCCGCGTCAGACGGAACGCGAGGCCGAACTGGCCGACGCCAAAACCGATGACGAGCGTTTGCTCGCCTCCGAGCGCCTGGCCAACATCGGCTGGGAGACCCGGGTCGAGAATAATCGGCTCCAGGCCCAGGAAGCCAAGATTGCCCTCCAGTCAAAGTTGACCGACCTTGAAGTCCTCGATCAGCAGGTTTGCGGGGCGCACGTCCGGAAAGCGTCCAAGACGCTTGAGCTGATGCAGGCACGCTACAAGTTTTTAACCGACCGCCAAGAAGACCAACTCAAGCGGGACGCGGCCAGCGAACAAGCGCGCGCCGCGAAAACGGTCGATCCGCTCGCGCGGTATCAGAGCCGCGCCAAGGCGGCCCTGCTCGAACTCGAGGCCGAGGCCCTGCGGTACGAAAAGGCGCTCGCTTCGAGCTCGTCCCCCTCGCTGGAAGAACAAACGAGCCTGGCCGATCGCGCGGTCACCGACTTCGAGAACATCAAACGACTGCTCGACGATGACCTCATCAGCCAACTCGACGCCCTCCGCCTGAATAACGACTTCCGCCTCATTGGCCCACAACGTGCGAAGATCGCAAGCCAGGACCTGAAGCAAGCCGCATGGTGGTCGACCCATTACGATAACGCCCTGACCAGCGTGGAACTCGACCAGTTCAACGACCGGCGTAACGACGAATACGAACACGAGACCCTGCTCGAGCAGATCCCCAAGTCGCGCTGGTCGGAAGCCACCGCGCTGTTCGCGGACCTCGATCGGCAACACGAGCTCCTGCTGGCACGGAACCGGGTCGTGCTCGAAAAGCTCGCCAGGCGGGCCGAGCAGACTCACGCCCAGGTGGTCCGCCGGCTCCGCGCGCTCGACGACCAGTACGGCTTCATCCGCACCCATATCTTTTGGTTGCGCGACCAGGAGCCGGTCGGACTGGCCACCCTCGTGCAGGCAAAACGCGAGACGTTCCTCGTGGGCAAGTCGCTGATCCGGCTGGCCCAAGAGGCGGGCGATCGCCAACTCTGGGGCCGGGTCTCCGTGGAATTCGTCTGTGGTCTGCTCGGCCTCCTGATCCTCGTCTTGCCCCTGCTCCGGCTCCGCAAACGGCTCCTCCGCATGTCAGGGGAGACCCAACGCCTCGGCGCCGGGATCGTGGTCTGGCGAGGGATCCTGGTCAGCATCGCCTACTCGGCGATCCTGCCGAGCTACATATGCCTGATGGCCTACACCGCGCGGCAGGCGGCCTGGCCGCGGACCCTGGCCGTGCCGGTCGCCTACGGCCTGGCGATGCTGGCCCCCCCCGCGTTTATCGCCGGCCTGGTCCGTTGGATGCTCCGCCCCAAAGGCTGGGCCGAAGAAACCTTGAAAGTGCCGGCGGAGGTGACCCGCCAGCTCTGCACGACCGTCCTCGCGCTGCTTGCGGCGGGAGTCCCGCTGCTCTTGCCGTCGTGGCTCCTGACCCGAGGCTGGCTCACTCCCGAAGGGCGGCCGGTCGCGTCCGGATCGCTCGGCCAAATCCTCGGCCTGGTGTTCGAGCTCATCGTGTGGGGCGTCGTCTTCCGACTGGCCCGGGGTCGCTCGCCCTTGATTCAGTGGCTCCAGCAATTCCCCACCCGGCTCGGTTGGCTGACCAAGCGACGACGCACCCTCTGCTGGTCGGTGCTCGCCGCGATCGGCGGGGTGATCATCCTCGATGGCGCGGGCTACAGCCACTCCGCGCGCCGACTGGCGCTGGGGGCCGGCCAGGGCCTGGTCGTGCTCAGCATCTGCTTCTGCGTCTACCGCATGGTCCTCACCGCGATCGACCACCACGCCTGGCGTTGGATTCGGGTGGGCAACGCCCAGCTCGGGATCGAGGCCCCCATTGACGCGACCATGCCAGACGACCTGGCACTCCGGCTCCGCCAGATTACCGCTTATCTGACCCCGGTGCTGGCGCTGGTGCTGGCCGCCTGGATCTGGGACATCGACTGGGCCTTCTTCCGCTTCATCGGGTCGCAACCGCTCTGGAATATCGACTCCGCCACGCCGCCGGTCCGGGTCGGTGACTTCACCAAGTTTGCCCTGGCCATCGCCCTGACCCTGGCGCTCTGGAAACACATGAGCACGCTGTTCGCGCTCGTCGTCTTCCCGCGAATGCGTGACGATCCCGGTGTCCGCTTCGCGGTCGTGACCCTCTGCCGTTACGTCGTGCTGGGGATCGGCGTGCTGTCCGGCCTCTCGGCGATCCATCTCGGCATGGAGAAGATCGGCGTGGTCCTGGCGGCCCTGGGTGTCGGCCTCGGGTTCGGCTTGCAGGAGATCGTCTCGAACTTCGTCTGCGGGATCATCCTCCTGCTCGAACGGCCGATCCGCGTCGGTGATACCGTCACGGTCTCGGGAATGACCGGCAAGGTGGAATTCATCAATATCCGCGCCACCACCATCACCAACGGTGAAAACCTGAGCATCATCGTTCCGAACCGAGCCTTCATCACCAGCGACCTGGTCAACTGGACCCTCAAAGACCGGATCATCCGCGTCTCGATCCGGATGAAGATCGCGCACGGAACCGATCCTGACCGCGTCGCCGACCAACTCCTGAACATCGCGCGCGAAGACGCCGACGTCCTACGAAACCCGGTCCCCGTCGCGTTCATGGAGGACTTCAGCGACTCGGCGCTGAACTTCGTACTCCACGTCCATGTGCCCGACCCAAGCCTTGGCGCCCGCGTTCGCCACCGCCTCTTCGCCCAAATTCAGCGCCGATTCACCGCCGAGGGGATCGAGATCCCCCTGCCCCGCCACGAGCTGCGGGTCCACTCGGGCTTCGACTCATCCGGCCGAATCTCCCTGACCCCGATCGAGTTCCCTCGGTTCGATCCCCCCTCGCGAACTCCCCCGAATCCCAAACTCTCGACCCAACCTGCCCCTCCGCCCGCCGTCGAATCATGCAACCGCGGGGTCGACGAGTAACGGTTCTTCCAAAGCCAATCCGACACGCCTGCTGAAGTTGATCAGCAAGACGTGGCCAGCGAATTCCTTGGGTCGCAACGAGCCTCGGGTGGCAACACGCCACCCGAGGCCGCCCCATGGCTCGAGGGCACCGAGGAACGCGTCCAAACTCATCATTAAACACAAAAAACAACTAAATCCAACACATACACATTCGACCCATCCAGACGGGACAACAACCGACGAGGAGAAATGCCCCATATTGTGCAATCAGCGACCATATTGACGAACCTCCAATTTGATTAAATCTTGACATGCAAACAGACACAATATATACGCCTGCTGACGCAGTGTTCATCCCAGGGTCGCGTCCCTCGCTCGCTTTGGTTGCGGTCCTCGAATCTCCTCGCGGTATTATTGACTAAATCCATTGGTGTTAAGGTGGGGCTTCGCCCCACACCCGGATGGTCAGGTATAGGAAATAGTGAGACTCGGCCGGCAACCTGACTTCTGAGCTAGTATCTGGCAAGGACGCTTGGCTTTTGGGAAATGAGTGAGGAGAGAATGAAATACGTAATATCCGGATGTTTTTTTATTTTATTTTTGATCATAGCCATTTTTGCTATTAATTCGCTTACGGCTGATGGATTTATTGGACATTTGTCCGCGTACCTTCTAATTGCATGCTTCGTTCTGGTCGTTTTTGTGCTGTTTGCACTAATTGTGGCGAAGGTGTTGACGTAAACCGCCGATTTCTTGATCGCCTGGAGTCGGAGGACTACTAGTGGCCAGACACTCAGGATGGGCACGACAGGGATTCTGGGCAATTTATTGGGGTCGGCTTTTTGGCTATTCTCCCGAAACCTCCCAAAACTCCCCACTGAAGTGCTTGGCGATATGCCCGCCCCTTCCCCGCGCCGTCGCTCGACCGGGTGAAGCAAATCATCACATCACTCCCGCCTTCCAATGCAGGTTTCAAACCCGGCCCGATCGTCCTGATCGCCTTCTCTGACCACGGTGTGTGGGTGACGCGATCGTACGACAGAAGAGCACTCTCGCCCGCGGTCCAGAACGTACTGACGCTCCTTTCAGGATGACTCAATGCGCGCACAGGGTGCACGAACTGGATAATATCATCGTTGCCCTTGAGCCTGCATCGCCCGGCAGTCAAGCCTGTCCATCGGCAAACCGCGAACAAGCTCGTAAACGCCCGAGGCTTTCACCCAAACATCATTAAGATATACATGTTAGCAAAATTGCATATCGAGTGGCAGACTACGGCACAATGACCAACCGAAACTGCTGACCAGATTCAACGGCTTCTTGGAGGAACCGCTCGCAGAGCTGGAATTCCTCCAAAAGTTCCCTGTGATATCGTTCGAAATCCTGTGCCGAATGCGTGGGCAACTTGATGGCATCGCGGTTATTTTCAAGGTAACCACGGAGAGCCTGCATTGTTCTCAATCCCTGAACCGAGTCAAACCATTCGCCAGTTTGATCTCGAACGGAGAGCGGTTCACCTGTAATATCTCGGATTTCGAGGCCCGGCTCTTCCTCGCGTAAACCCTCGAAATACTCCATTTGCGCCATTTCGGAATCCGCAGCGGTAGACATCTCTGTCCAATCGAAATAACATGAAAGCTCAGGGACAGCAAGCGCCTTTGTTAGCAGATCCAGTTCGTCCGATAGACGCATCATCTTACAGCAGTCGTCGGCCGTCTCCTTGAATGGACGACAGCGGATCTCGAGTAAGCGCTCGAGATTCCCAGGGGGGAGGCCGCGATTGGCACTCCCGTCACTCCGCGCATCGGACCGCCCTTGGATCACTTCCGCTTGCGACGATCCGCTCGTTTTGCGTCGCGACGCCGTGCCCGCTCACGTGATTCCTCCAGGCGATGCGTCAGCACGTGTCCCGGATGGTTCCGAGCCCACCGATCGGGCAAGAGGTCCTCGACTCGTTCCGGGGCCACGCTCAGCGTCATCAGCACGTCCTTGACGTAGGCCCACGGCTCCAGACGATGACGCTTCGCCCCTGCCACTATCGTGCTCAACACCGCCGCTCGCGGTCCCGCATCCACATTCCCCAGGAACAACCAATTCTTCCGGCCGATGGCTTGGTCGCGGAGGCGACGCTCCGCCACGTTGTTGTCGATCGTCAGCCGGCCGTCCTCGGTGTAGCGGCACAACGCCTTCCACTGATTCCGCGCATAGGTCAGAGCCTGGCCCAACGCCGATTTCGGCAGCGACTGGTCCGCAAGCCGATCGAGGTCCCCTCGAAGCCGTTCCAGGATCGGCACCGCTTCTTGCGCACGCAGGGCCTGTCTCGCCTCAACGGACAACCCTCGGGCGCGATCCTCCACGTCGTATAACCGGCGGATCGCTTCCAGGATCAAACCCGCGTTCCCCGGCGACGACGACCGCGCATCGTAGAACTTGCGGCGGGCGTGCGCCCAGCAAGCGACTTCAAGGATCGCCGAAGGCGACCCGAGATAGAGTCCGTCATATCCGGCATATGCGTCAGCCTGAAGATAACCCGCGAAGCCGGCGAGGAACGTCGCCGGCCCGTCGCGTTTGCGACTCGCCGTATGGTCGTACACGTCGTAGGAATGATCCTCGTCCCCATGATAGAGCCAGAACCGTGTCGTCAGGCTCCCGGGAGCCTCGCCGCCCAGCGCCTTGACGGGGGTGTCATCGGTCCAGATCACCGGAGATTGGAGCACGAGCTGCTTCTGGAGGTCGTAGAGCGGCCCCATCAACTCGGCGGCCTTGCGGACCCAATCGCACAGCGTCGCACGCGGCAGGTGCAAACCGTAGCGAACCGAGATGTCCTCGAAGCGGTACAGGGTCAAGTGATCGATAAACTTGGAAATCAGCAATTGCGAAAGCAGACCCGCTCCCGCGATGCACCCCGGGAGCGGCCGCTCCGGTCCGTCGGGGCTTTTCACACCGTCGTGGCAGTGCGAGCACGCGTACTTGGGAAGGACGTGGACCCGGACCTCCAGGCGAGCCGGGATGAATTCGAGCTCACGCCGCTCATCCTCGCCGATGCGTGCCTTGGACCGGCCGCAGCATGAGCAAGTCTTGTCCGCCTCGGGCACGTCATGTTCGATGCGGACCTGGGGCAGGCGGCTGAAATCCAGCGTCCGCGATGGCCGGGACTTCCTCGGAGCGGCCGGCGTCGGGGCCTCCGGTTCGGCCTCGGGAGTCACCTCGAGGTCCTCGCCGAACGCGAAGAGATGACCTTGTCCGGGATCGTCGCATCGTTCGCTACGTCGCCCGTAGACATAGCGGCGGTACCGCTCCAACTCCTGGCGCAGGCGGTCGTTCTCTTGCGCCAACTCCTCATTGGCCCTGGTGGCTTGATCGAGTGCGGCGAGCAGGTCCTGGATCCGTTGCTGCATCGCATCGACGGGAGGGGCCGCGTCGCCAGAGACTGGCGGCGACGCGGGCGATTCGGGGCCGGATTGGGCATTTCGACCGAGAGGAATAGTCATCACTTGAATTATCGCATGCTCACCTCTGATTTCAAGTGGTTTTCCCGGGATTCTCCCTGTTTTTCTCAGGCCTCCGGTATCGTTTTCGTTGCTGGGCGTTCCCCAGGTCGATGCCGCCCAGGAGCATGGCGAGTTGGGCGGACCGGAGTTCGATCGGGGCGTCGGAGGAGGGCCGGAGGGGGACCTGGAACGAGCCGGCTTCGAGGCGATAGTACCAGATCGCCAGGCCATCGACATTCCAGTAGAGGATCTTGATGCGATCACGTCGGCGATTCAGGAAGAGGAAGAGATGGCCGGAGAGGAGCTCCTCCTGAGGGAAGGCTTGGCTGACGATTCCCGAGAGCCCGTCAAAGCTTTTTCTGAGGTCGACGGAGTCGGCGTGAAGGAGGATCCGCACGGTGTGTGGGACGCTCAACATGAGGTGTCCTCCATCCTCGCCGCGACGCGGGCGACGGTCTCGACGACCCGGCAGACGAGTTCGTCGCCCGCGGCGATGGGCAGGAGGATTCGTCCGCCGTCGGGGAGTCGGATGGTGAGGAATTCAGCGGAATCGCCGGATCGCGACTCGGGGGCGGCGGCGAGGATGACCGGCACGAATGCCGGTTCGCGAGCCGGAGAGGGGACAGGGCCAGGCGAATCCGAGGCGAGGCGTCGCTTCCAAGCGTGGAAAGACGCGGTCGAGATCCCTTGGCCGTGGCAGAACTGGCCGATGGTGAGACCGCTGTCGGACTGCTGTTGCAGTCGCCGACGCCAGAGGACTGGGAGGGCAGGATTGGCGGCACGTGGCATCTTCTGACTCCGGAGGACGAACAAAATGGTCCGTCTTCCAGGCTATCAGGCGGCACAAGACTGGCTATTTCGAGCGCTTACGATCTCGATCCAGATCGCAGAACCCATGTGGCCTCGCTCCTGATGCCGAAAACACTGCGGAAGCCGCTCTTCTGCCCGACGCTCCCGAACGAGATTCCGAACCCTGAGTCGACAACGCTTCAATCCCCGTGCTTAACGCTCCGGCCGAAGATCGGATTTTACCTGCAAATAACTGCAGTCGACAGCGCCGAGAACATCTAACTGACTTCGCCTTGATATGACCCTCCAGATGGTTTCTCCATGTGGATCCGAGGCCAGGCACCCAAGACAGGCACGAAAGGGATTCTGGGCAGTTTATTATGGAGTCGGTAGCCAGACACCCAAGGTGGGGAGGCCTGAATAGTGAACCCTGTCCGCAGTCACGCACTCAGCATCCCTAAATCTCTCAACCCTCCCTAATTAAGTGCCTGGCCACTTGCACCTGCACCGCACTCAGCATCCCTAAATCTCTCAACCCTCCCTAATTAAGTGCCTGGCCACTTGCACCTGCACAGGTACGGATGATGCCCGCCAGGAGAGGTAGATTGAGGACCTCCATCCGGAAGCCCTCATGCAGAAGCCCATCAACGTCGCCGACCTTTGGCGGGAAGCAGGGTAATGGGCCGCTCCTCTCGGCTTTAACCAGAGGCCGGGACGGACTCGGGTCGGTTCCCGCCCTTGCGTTCTGCTATTACCGCCTGAAGATGCTCGACGGGCTGGTTGAGGTCCGGAACGTCCTTGTCCCAAACCACCGGCACGCCGACCTGTCTGAAGAAGCTCTCCAGGCCGTCAGACCCGCCAGGCATCATAAGGCCAAGGATTCGACCCGAGGAATCCCCCGAATTCGCGAAGGCATGGAGGACGTGAGGGGGAACGCAGACGAACGCTCCGGGGCCGCACGGGGTCGGTCGGTTCATGTCGCTGACATAAAAGATGAACTGGCCGCTGAGGATGTAGAAGACCTCGGCTTCGGGGTGATGGTGTGGTTCCACACTTGCCTTCGGCGGTAACTCGGTCTCACTGATCATGAAATGGCCATTGGTCTGGGCAGACGAGACCTTGAAGGTCATCAAGCCGATCTTGAAAAGGATCTTCTCACCCTCGCCCGACTGCCTGATCACGGGTTCCCAACTCATCTACACCCCTTTTGTCGTGCGATCGATTACCCCCTCCGATCCGGGACAGGCAAGGGATCGGTCGAGCCGATGCTCCCCGACATTAACAGAGACCGTCATCAACGCCAATGAAGGTTTGCTTTGAACCGATCTTCGGCAGCAAGCGTCTTGACAGTTGGAATTGAGACGGAGTCGGTGGCCAGCCCCCCCCCCCCCCCCCCCCCCAAAAAAAAGGGGTGGGGGGAGGTGAATCAGGGGGCTTGGACAGTACAACGGGGTCTGCAGCCATGCACCCAGCTTCTCTAAATCTCTCAGCACACCCAAACAAGGTGCCTGGCCCTTAAGGGAGTCATCGGGAGCGGATTCAAGGACGGATGAACTCTGGGATCGCGAGCTGGACCAAGGTTATTTCGACAATTAAGTAGGGTGACAGCAGTTCTCTGACAATCACAATCCTCAGTCGAGCATTCTCCCAGACAGGAGGGTCGAAAAACCAATAAGGTGCCTGGCCAATTGCTCACCTCCTACTTGACCAGGGTTCTAGGATGTGGTTTGTTATGTTAATTCCAAATTCATTACACTCATAGAGTCAACGACTCATGGCGAGCGAGGTCTGGTCCGGAGGATCGATCGCGACCTATGTGGCTGGAGGCCCTTGCCCCCTCTGTTCTCTCAACCTGCGGGAGAGATTCCGGGAAATCGAGGCGGAGGAGACAGGAGCGAGGTTTGGGGTCGACGCATGCCCGCGTTGCGGCCTGGGGCGTACCGTGCCGGTTCCGGCCGACCTGGCTCCTTACTACGGGGCGTCGTATTACGGGGGACGGCACGGGCTGACGGCCCGGTTGTGCCTGCGCCGGCGGCTCCGGATCGTCGAGCGCATCGTGGGACAGGGGGCAGAGCCGAGCGCGGGGGCAGGTCGGTGGCTACTGGACTTCGGTTGCGGCGACGGCAGCTTCTTGGCCGAGGCTCGCGCTCGCGGGTGGAACGGCCGGGGGATCGAGCGGCATGGCCGGGAGCCGGTCCGGGACGGCCTGCCCGTGGTCTCGAGCCTTGCTGAGCTGGACGAGGGGATGCGGTTCGACTGCGCGACGCTCTGGCACGTCCTGGAGCATCTTGAGGACCCGGTCGGGGCCCTGGGCGACCTCAGGCGTTGGATGAAGCCGAGGGGCGTCGTGTTGGCGGCGGTGCCCAATTTTGGCTCGTGGCAGGCAAGGGCGACCGGCGCCTCCTGGATCCACCTGGACATCCCACGGCACCTGTCCCATTTCACGCCGAGCGCGCTGGCGAGGACGTTCGAGGCGGCGGGCTTCCGGGTCGCCGGAACCTTCCAGGGGGAGTGGGAGTACGACGTGATCGGCTGGTCGCAAAGCCTTCTGAACCGTTGGCTCGGAGGCCGCAATGAATTCTTCAAGGCGGCGTCCGGGCGGCCCCGCGAGACGACCAGCCGCTTCGGCCGGTTCCAGGTCGTCGCCGGCCTGGGCCTCTCGGGGCTCGCGGCCCTGCCGGCATGGGTCGAGAGCCGGATCGGGCAGGGCGGGACGCTGATCGTGTGCGCCCGGGCCGGCGAAGGATCAACGCACGACGATGTATAACCGCAAGAAGATCGTCGTCGTGATGCCGGCCTATAACGCCGAGGCGACCCTGGTCCGGACCTACCAGGAGATCGACCGGAGACTGGTCGACGAGGTCATCCTGGTGGACGACGCCAGCCGGGATCGAACCGTGGAGGTGGCCCGAAGGCTCGGCCTTCGGGTTCTGGTCCATCCCCGGAATCGGGGTTATGGCGGGAACCAGAAGACCTGCTACCTCGAAGCCTTGCGACTCGGCGCCGACATTGTCGTGATGGTCCACCCCGACTACCAGTACACCCCGCTCCTGATTCCGGCCATGGCCACGATGATCACGTCGGGCGTCTACGACTGCGTGATCGGCAGCCGGATCCTGGGCGGGCAGGCCCGATCCGGCGGGATGCCAACCTATAAGTATTATTTCAACAGGATGCTCACGCTGGCCCAGAATGTGTTGATGGGTTCCAAGCTCTCCGAGTTCCATACCGGCTACCGGGCGTTCTCGAGGGAGGTCCTGGAGCGGCTCCCTCTGGGCGAGAACTCCGACGACTTCGTCTTCGACAACCAGATGCTCGCCCAGATCATTGCCTCGGGCTTCCGGATCGGCGAGGTCTCGTGCCCGACGCGCTACTTCGCCGAGGCCTCCTCGATCGGGTTCCGGCGATCGGTGATCTACGGGCTGGGCGTGCTCGAGACCGCCTGGCGATATCGACTCCATCGCTGGGGCCTCCGCCGCGATCGGCTCTTCGACGAGGGAGGCCTCCGCCTCGACCCTTGCGGGTCCGACGGGTTGGGCGCTCCCTTATTGGCCGAGAACGGAGACCGGTATTGCCCGAAATGACCCAACAACCCACGACCGAGACCGCGGCCCTCGACTCACCCCGACCGTCCCGGAGTCCGATCGTCCGGCTCGAGGTCGCGTCGCTGACGCTGACGATCGCCTGCGGACTCGGGGCCTGGGCGGTAGGTCTACGGATGCTGGGGTACGATTATGACGAGGTCACTCGCGCCCACTCGGCCTGGCTGGCCTCGCAAGGACTCCGCCCGTATAACGACTTCTTCGAATGTCATCCCCCTTATTTCGCGCTGCTGGGTCCGCTGGTTCGGGGCCTGGCTCCCGTCGACATTCTCCAGACGCTCCGGGGCGTGGCGGCGGTGGGCAACTTGCTGTTCCTCGGGGGTCTTGCGGCCCTCGGGGCGTCCCTGGTGGGTACCGGGCGGCGATGGGCCTGGCTCGGTCTGGCCGTCGTGGCGTTTCATCCCGCCGTCCTCCAGTACCTCGTGGAATTCCGGATCGACGGGTGGGGTTATGCCCTCGCGGCCTGGAGCCTCTACCGCCATCGACGGCTTGCCCCCGATCGTTCCTACCGCGACTTCGAGGTTGGGATCCTCACTGGGATCGCCACCCTGCTGTTCTGCCCCAAGCTGACGATCTTGCCGGCGCTGGTCGTCGCGTTCGGACAGACAGGTTCCTTGAGGACGCCCCGGCGGGTATTCCGGTCCATCCTGGCCTACTCGGCGGGGGTCGGTGTTGCCGTCGGCCTTTTCGTCCTCTTCCTGACGTCGCAGGGAATCGACTTCGGCCGCATGTTCGAGTTGCTGGTCCGATATCATGCCGTCTCGGGATCCAACGCGAGCTTCCATCTCGGCCTGGCCCAGGGCATCCTCCAGCAGAAGGCGCTCGCGTGGCTGACGCTCGCCGGGGTCATCGCCTGGGCGATCGATCGGCTCCGCCGGAAGGCCTGGCCCGGGGCTTATGAGACGGCCTTGTTCGCCTGGCTGTCGGCGCAGGCCATACTCGTCGCCTATCCCTACAAACAGTATTTCGCGCCCTGGTTCCTGTTCGCCTCCACCTACCTCGGGGACCTCGGCCAGGGGTCTTCGACCTGGCTGGGGCGGGCCCGGATGGTCGCGTTCCTCGCGGCGTGCGTGGCAACCGGATTCGGGACGGTCCAGTCGGCCCTGGATTGGTCCCACCAGGACGAGGCCCGGTTGCAAGAAGAGCGGATCCGCTGGATGAACCAGGTCGCGGCCCCCGAGGACCGAGTGATCGGATCGCCACCGCTCCACCCGATCGACCGGCTCGACACCTTCTTCGTCTGGTTCAACACCTCGGACCCTGGCGGGTTCGACTCGGAACGCATCCTGTCGAGGCTGCCGACCTATCGGGAGAACGTCGCCCCGGGCCGGTTCCTCCAGGAGTTGGAGGCCCATCCTCCCGCCGTCGTGGCCATCGCGGGCGACTGGCGGATGGTCTCCTACACGGCGGGCCAGGTGGCTGCCCTTTCTCAGTTCCTGCCGAGGCGAGGCTACCGGACCATCCAGGTCGGCCCCGCCGTGTTCGCCGTCCGACCTGATCGTCTCGAGCAAGCCCGCCTGGCGAAATGACGGAGGCCCAAGACGGCTAGCGCCTCATCCCCATCAAAAGCCGAATCCCCCGCCAACTTCCGGCGCAT
Source organism: Singulisphaera sp. GP187 (assembly GCF_900129635.1). Taxonomy (GTDB): domain Bacteria; phylum Planctomycetota; class Planctomycetia; order Isosphaerales; family Isosphaeraceae; genus Singulisphaera. The sequence goes on from NZ_FSRB01000001.1 coordinate 3,455,937, forward strand.
GGTACGGGACGACCAGCCGAGCCATTTTGCAAGCTCGGCTGGCCTCCGTTCCGGGTTCGTCGTTCAGAGAGTCGCATATGCTGCGAAGTTCACGGGGCGACATTCGATTCGTACTTGACGATATAATCGAGCACCTTATCTGACCAGCCGTCGATGTGAACCCACTGGCCGTAGCCCACACCGTTCTGGTTGCTCGCGACGTTGATCAAGTAGCCCTTCCTCTGGGGGACGCCGTCCTGGCTCTGCTCGTCCGTGAGAACGATGAGACGATCGTGCTGCGGCAACCCCTTCAATGCAGCCCCCAACAAGGTCCCGTTGCTCGGCTGGGAGTTCAGGATCGCGTCACGAAGGCCGAAGCCACGACGAGTAGGGACCTCGATGCGCTGGTTGGAAAAGCTGAAGATCCGAACGTCGATGAACATCTCACGAGCAATCATGGCAAGCGAGCAACCCACATCCATTCGAGACTGCTCCGACCGTGCAGATAGCCTGGCCGCCATCGATGGCGAAATATCCACCAGGATGATGGTGCGACCCGCGATCTTCTCCTTTTCAGCGAAGCACTCGAAGAATTTGGCCTCCAACTCGGGCTCGAACTGAGGGTTGTGCCGCGCCGCGGCGATGAAGTTGATCGGCAGGAGTCGTCCGGCCTTCACACCACGAATTCCAGCACGGATATCCTCGTCGGCCACGCCTGCCTTGGTCATGTTTCGGACGTTGCGAAGCATGGCCAGACCGCCCAGATTGTTCTCAGCGAGCAGCCGCGACCACGAGGCCTTCTTGTCACCCCCCTTGGAAAGCTCGACTTCCCAGGTATCCGGCGTAGCCAGCTCGCCCTTGACAAGCTTGCGCCACAACTCGGCCTGAGCCTCGTCGGCAGGCTTGGGACGGGTGATTCGCAGGGCGTCGCGCAGCTTCACCGCCTTCTGGCCGCCGTTGTACTTGGCCAGTTGGTACTCGTCGAACTTACGGAAAGAGTCGCCCAGCCCACGCTTGACCTGCTTGGCCAGCGGCTCGTCCTGGTTGTCCTTCCAGTAGATGGACAGAAACTCGGCGATGTCGTCGGGCCGGAGAACGACGCGAGGGAACAGACCCTTGGCCTGCGTGCGGCCATCCTTGGTCCGCATCAGCTCGCGAGCGAGCAGGAGCGGAACATGGCGGAGGCGCATCTCTTCCTTGGCCTCAATGGCGACGCGAGCGACATCTTCAGCGGGGATCACTTTCACCAGCTCCGCAATCCGCTGGCCGATGGTCTGGCCGCCCTCGTAGAACTCTGACTCCCAGAGCAGGCAGGACATGACGGAGCGTTCGAGCTGAGCCAGCGAGTCGATTCGGGCGGCGGGAGCGCCTTCATGGGTGAAAATCTTTGGGAGTCGGTTCAGCGTAGCCATAAAAACACCCACATCAAAAGCGGGCGGAGTAGAACCGGAAAGGGGCTCGCGGGGTTTGGACCCGCCACCGGCAAGCCGGTGTCTACCAAAAAGTAACCCGATCCTGCACCACCACCCTGTTGCGGAAACCGTGCGGGGAAGGTTCGAATCAGCATTCCCTTTCGGGACTTTTGCTCGACCCATTGAGCGAATCGACTTGCGTCGATACAGGATTCGAACCTGTTACACAAAGTATGCCGATCCTGCACCCCCGCACGATGGTTCAAGCGGAGGGGGAAGAGACGATAAAGGAACGTACGTGCTCTACCAACTGAGCTACCGGCAGGTCGATCTGCCGGGCGGGACTCGAACCCGCGACCACGAGGTTAACAGCCTAAGTAACCCTTATCTGCACCACCCTCCACATTCTGAGAGCCGGGATGAACGTCGAAGGTTCGCATTCCAACTCTGATTTCTCACACCAACAACACACAAACAACTACAATCGTCTACTAAACTGAATCAATGGTCAGGCACCCAAAGCGGGTAAATCGGGGGGGGCCTGGATCGAAGTGCCTGGCCACTTGCTCCCGGAATCGTTGGACTCGGGATGACACCTCGGCCGATCGCGTCGAACCAGGGGGAAACGGGTTCGGCGAAGCTTTACGAGCAACGAACCCTTTGATTCCCTTTCCCCTTCGTTTGATGAATGGGTTCGTGTTTCGCGGAGGCTCGGCAAACTTGCGGGTTTCGGATTCAGATTCGCACGCAGGTCAACGCTTCGCTCAATGTCCAGAGTTTTTCTGCCAGCTCGAGGTCGCACGCGTAGGGGGCCATGCCCGTTTGGACCGTCATATCGCCTTGGATCACCTCGGCGATGTCGCAATCCTCGCAATAGACGCCGCCCATGCCGTCGAGCTGCGGGCTGGTCGCGCACCAGATCGTCGTCGCCGCCCCCTTCGGGATGTCCTTGAATCGGCGATCGCTCCCCGGATCTTGGAGGAGGCTGCCATCAGGCTGGCGGGACAGGCTGAAGCCCTTCAGGTCGTCCATGGTGAGGTGACGTGTCAAATCGGTCAGGATGCCGCCGGGATGCACCGAGAAGGCCCGAACGCCTTGCGCCTCGCCGCGCCGGTCGAGGCCCATGGCGAACAGGGCGTTGGCGGTCTTGGACTGGCCGTAGGCCTTCCACTTGTCGTAAGGCCGGCGATCGAAATTCGGGTCGTCGAAAACGACCTCGGAGAAGCGATGGCCGCGTGACGTCAGCGAGATGACCCGTGCCCCGCCGGCATGGATCAGTGCGGGCCAGAGCCGGAGCGTGAGCTGGAAATGGCCGAGATGGTTCGCCGAGAACTGGCTTTCATTCCCGCGGCTGTCGCGCGCGAGCGGGCACGCCATGATACCGGCGTTGTTGATCAGCAGGTCGAGCGGCCGGCCGCTGGCGAGGAAACCTTCCGCGAAGGCGTCGATCGACTCCGGGTTCAAAAGGTCGAGGGCCCCAAGTTCGACTCGTGGCAAGCCTGCGAGATTGGCGCGGGCTCTCTCAGCCGAGCGTGCGGGCACGATCACGGTTGCGCCTGCCTCGCTCAGGACGCGCGTCGTCTCAAGCCCGAGTCCGGCATAGCCGCCGGTGACAATGACGGTCTTGCCGGAGAGGTCTTGACCTCCGAGCACTTCCTCGGCGGTCGAAATGAATCCGAATTTCGACGGAATCGGCTTCTGCTGAGTGGTCATGATGATCTCCGTTTGATTCCATCAGAGGTTACCGCCGTGCAACGCGCCGAAGTGACGTGCGAGATTCAGCGCAATGAGGAGCGCCCCGAGTCCCAGGACAATGACGTCCCTCGTCCGGCGCAGTTCGAAGCGACCGACCCGGACGACCAACAGGTACGCCACGACCAGGTTGAACATCCCCCACAGGACGTTGACCGTCGCCGAGGATAGGCCCTTCCCCGGCGGCGTTGCGAACGGGGTCTGGAACGGGCTGCCCGACATGCCAGCCACCAGGTGGGGGATCGTGTTGGCGAGGAAGACGCCGCCGAAGAAGTAAGCAATATCGTGATACCAACGTCTCTCTGACTGCATGAAACCTCCATTTCCGTTGGGGGCGTGGGGGCGATCTTTCTGTCCTAAAGCCAGGACTTCGTCGCACGCCCAACCGCCTGAGGTGACAAAAACGAAACTTCCCGCTAGACTATTTGAGCAATGACTCAAGCAACGGAATAATTGACTATGGCCTCAAATAAGTCAAGGCCCCGCTCGGGGCGTGGTGCTCTGGAACCCCAGCGTCGGCCCGGTAAGGAGCGTGTCGCCGCTCTGATGGAGGCGGCCGCCACCGTGATCGCCGAGCGGGGCTTTGAGGCCGCGACGATGGCGGAGATCGCCTCACGGGCCGGTGCGCTGGTCGGCTCGCTCTACCACTTCTTCCCGAACAAGGAAGTGCTCGCCGACGCCTTAATCCAGCGCTATGGCGGAATCGTCGACGAGGCTTTCACCAGGATCGATCGCGAGGTCAGTGCGATGACGAACGAGTCGCTGGCGGACGCCCTGGTCTCTTTGTTGGTCGAGATCCAGGGGGAGTCGAAGGCCATGCGTGCTCTGCTGGAGGCCCGAGCCGAATTCTCGGCAAAGCGGCAGGAGTTCCGTGATGCGGCCCTCACGCGCATCGCCCGGACCCTGACGCTCCGATCGCCTCAGATCCCCCCGAGACGGCCGAGCACATGGCGGTGATCCTGCTGAACAACATGAAGGCCATGAAGGAATTCGCGGACGACCCGGGGGTGGCGACGGAACTGCGAGACATGACGCGGCTCTACCTCGCGAACAAACTCCAAGTGAAGGCCTGAGTTGAGTGGTCGGGCCACTGACGGCTGAGTTGGGTAGGCGGCTCAATCACCCGACACGGTTCCGATAAGCTGAAGCGTCTTGCCGTCCCGTTCGCCCTTGAAATACTTGTCGAGCAAGCGGGCGAAGACCGAATCCGTGGGCGAAACGTTCTCGAACAGGGTCGCGCAAGACTTCAGCTTCATGTCGTCGGGCGTACCGAAGATCTCGGATGCCGACCGCCCCTCGACTGCCAAGGCCGCCTCGGCGCACTCGACCAGACGTTGCCCGAGCAGTGGGTGATCCAGGTACGCCCTGGCCTCGGCGACGGACTTGATCGCATAGCGTCGGGACATCGAACTGAACCCCAGCCCCTCGATCTGCGGGAAGATGTACCAGATCCAGTGCGAACGCTTGAGCCCGCTCTTGATCTCGGCGAGGGCCTGGTCGTAATCAACGACTTGAGCATCCACGAAGCGGCTCAATTCGTGCGGATCATCTCCCGTTCTTTCTGCCATGGCCAGCCTCCGATCCGTCATTGGTCCCGTCTCTCGGTCGGACGCGCGGACTTTCACCGCCGCGTTGCTTTCTCGCCTACGGAGCGATCAGCGTCTGCTCTTCATCGTAAAGAAACTTCCGGTCAATGGTAGGGCCGCCGCTGCACAAGATTTCCATCGCTTTGCCGTCCTCCCCGTTACATCCAATTGACTCAAAATCCAAAACCATTTTCCTGTTCATGCCTTAACATTTCAATTCCGTACGCGTTCACGAGTTGGGACTTCTGTCGCTTCGGAACGCAGGGGCGCGAACCTTGGCCGGATCTGCAGGAGGGACCGGTTGGCCAACTCCGACGAGATCGTGGACGTATTGACGAATCGTCCCTTGGGTTGCCACTGTTGAATCGGTCAATCGACGAAGACCGGTGCTCGACGACCGGCTCAGCGCGCTCGCCGGGCGTCATTTGACAGGCATCACCTTGCGTGGCCGCGGCGATTGGACAAAACACTTTTTTGTCAGTGCCGCAATCGCGCTCATTGCCTGCGAGGGGACAAGCGGCAAGATCGGCCTACTGAAAGAGGCCCTTGATGCGGAAGATGGCGGCACGGGATTCTCGTTCAGCGATCTCGCCGCCAACCGGGCAGGGATTCTGCTCGCCCGCGCCTCGCCATATAATCTTGACTCAGCGCGGGCGATGCAAGCCCGGCCGGCGGTCGAATTCCCGATCGACGCCGTCTTCCCGGAAGCCGCTGATCTTCCCGAAAACCTGACGGCCGCCGAACTCCAGTCGCAATACGGAGGCATCAACGGCGTCGAATATGCCCGGGTGCTCGCCGAGATCGAGCGCCGACTTTCGGAATGCGTGGCGCTGAGGTAAGTCGCGACGAAAGCGACCGGTGGGGGATCGCTCGGGTGCCGGTCGCCCAAGGCCCAAGAGTTGGGCACGGTGTTAATAGAGAATCACTTGATGAGAAACGAATCCTAATAAGGAACGCCCGGCACCCACCATGAGGGAAGTGCCGGGCGTCTCGATGATGACTCGGTGACTTCGACCTCACTTCGGCTCGTCGAACGTGGCCGGATCCACCTTGTCCAAGACCTTGTAGTCCGTGACCTCCTGTTCGAGGAACCGCTGGCCGTCGCGTTTGCTCTCGATCTTCGTGGCCTTCTTCAGCCCACCAAAGTCTTTGTAAGCGTCGAACGTTGTCTCCTGGGTGAACTCACCACCTTGGAAGCCGGCCACCGTCGCCACCAACTTCACCGGCAAGCCGCTCTCCTTGTCAAAGAAGAGCTTGAAGTCCTTGCCGTCCGGAGCCGTCACCTTCAGCACGGCGGCCGACTTGTCGCCAACCTTCTCCTCGCCCGTCGACTCGGCCTTGAAGCCCTTGGCCTTCAGCAACACCAAGTTTCCCGGAATGACCTGGAGGTAAACCGTCCGCTTCTGGTTGGCGAGGGCGTTCCCCTCCAACTCGTTCAGGTTGTCGCCGAACTTCCGCCACCCCTTGTCGCCGGCCAGCACGGTCACGCCCTTGATCGCGTTGCCGTTGAACTCGCCCTCGAACTCCGACCGGGAGTGATCGACCCCTTGAACCGTCACCTGGCTGTTGAAGTCGTTCGTATTGTCGTTGAAGGTCATCTTGCCCCGGGTCTTCCAGGTGGCCGCCTCGGCGTTGCCCAGCTTTTCTTCGCCGCCCACGGCTTTGATCGCCTTTTCGATGATGGCCTTGGCCTCCTGCTCATCGGCCCGCACACTGCCGCCCGCGACTGCAAACACCGCGACGAGCGCCGCTCCGAGGAACCACTTCATAGGATCGCCTCACGATCGGGGGAGAGGGTGGTCGGCGCAGACGGCCCGCGCCCCGGATCAGCATACGGCCGGCCTGGGTATGTGAGAAGTGGGTTGATACGATAAAATGACGCACGGGACTCACCCCTGGGATCGTGGGGCCCCGCCCACGCTTCAATTCATTCAATTCCCCTGGGACCGCGGGCGCCCGCCCGCTCTTGGATTGAAATTGAAATTGAAATGCGGGCGGGACGCCCGCGGTCCCAGGGGAATTCAACGAACTGAATCGAATCAAACCAATCGTGTGACACAGTTGCTTTGTGCGCCACGTCGATTGCGGCGGCCTGTCAGGACCACGACGACCAGTTTCCGGTCGCCAGGGCGTAGGCCGCCAGAAGGCCGTTTGTCGTCGCGTGCGCCAGGACCGCGTCGCCCAACTGCCCGCGCTGCCGCTGGGCCAGGGCGTACGCCGCGCCGGCCGCCGTTCCGGCGAGCCAATGACCGTGGAGCGCCCCGAACAAGGCCGACGAGATCAGCAACGACGACCAGGTGAGCCGGCTGGGCGAGACGGCTTCGAAGTCGGCCCCGATTAGGCGGCGAACCAGGTAGCCGCGGAACGCCAACTCCTCAGCCAGCGGCACCACCAAACCGGATCCAACCACACGCCCGATCAGCCAGGCCACAGCCCACGCTCGCGACAGGCCCGCCAAGGCCTCGGGAGTGCCGCCGCCCGTACCGCCACCGGACGGCTCCACCGCCACCCAGAGGAGAAACACCAGACAACCCAGCGCGAACGCGGGCCAGGACCAGGACCAGCGCAGTCCGACGTAAGCCCGCCGAAAGTAGACCAGAGCCGCAACCGCCACCAGCACGCGCAGCGGATAGAGTGAATCAAAACCATCGGAGAGCGCGCGGGTGATCATCCCGGTCGCCACCAAGGCGAGCAGCGGGACCAGATAGGCGGCGGTGGCGGGCGAGTCTCCCACTTTTTCCGGCCGAGCCTGGGCGAACCGAGTCCATTGCGCCACCCCAACCAACCCCAAGGCCACGACGTTGAGCGCAAGCCATCCCGCTTGCACGTGAAAGCCCTGGCCGGCCACCTTCGGCGACACCCAGACGCCGACCGCCACCAAGGCCGTGATGCGAATCGCGTTGGCGAACCACATCACCGCCGCGCCGATCGGCAGTAACAAGAGGGCCCGCGGAAACCGGAGGTTGCGGCGGTCGAGCCAGAGATAAGTGCCGAGGAAAATCAGGACCAGGCCGATCCCCTCGTACCCTGAACATGCCGGGGCGATCCAGACGGTGAAGGCGGGGGTGCCGACCACTCCGTCGGGCACCCGATAGACGACATCCCGAAAAATCAACCCCAACATATGATGCACTGTCCAGAGTGTTATCCCACCGAGTCCCTTCCAGGCGCCTCGCGTGATCCAACCGGTGGCGATGATCGCGCCCCCGATCGTGATTCCACCCAGCAAAGGCTCCCATCCCTGCCAACTCCCCCACTGGCGGCGCCGATGAGGGAGGGGGAAAACAGTCGCCTCCCAGAGAAACAGTACCACCACCCCCAGAAGCATCGTGCCCCCGATCCAGTACGTCCGAAGGGGAAGCGACCAGGGATCGCCGAACAGCCGGGCGACCACCCAGGCATCGGGATAGGGCGACGTGGCCAAGTCCCCAGCCACGAGATAGGCGACCGCCCGGGCGAAGCTCACAAAGGCAAGCAGGTGGGCGAGCAGGAACGGCCACCGAGGGAGGGATGAGCGTTGCGGTTCGGGCGTCTTCCGGGATTGGCCCCGCCGAAGCGAGGTGCTGAAAATCGCGGTCGCCAGCGCCGCCGGCAAGGCCGGCTCGACTAACAATCGAATCGCCTGCAGTCGCTCCTCGTCGACGACAGTCCAGTGATAGCGGACGGCGAGGAGCACCCCCTCGGCAACGAGGAGGATCATGAGGCCGCCGAACCGGGTTCCGGTCAGGGGGGAGGCGGGGGCCGCAAGCAGAGTATCACAAGGATCGGTGAGCCGGACATTTGCCATCACGTCACAAGGCCCTCCACAGCCAAGGCCCGGGCGCTCAATCCGGTTCGCTCGCCCCCGCAGATTGGGACGATGAAGAGGGGAACCCGGCCGATTGGCCCAGCACCTCCCGGTTTCCAGCCGAGACACATCCATGGGGTCGTGGCCAGGGTGAAGTCCAAGGAGTCCCGCAGTCGAGAACTCTTGGCGGTCACGGCCCCATTCCGAGGTCCCCGGGACACCCCAACATTCCAGGTGCGACGAGGTGTCCGTTGGTTGGTCAGTTGAGCCCGACCCGCGGCTTACTCCGACAACGTCGATCCGCGAGGATGAAGGCCCCGCCCACCAAAAGAGTCATCCCCCCGAGCATCGAGCCGAGATCGATCTCGGGCGCGCTGATCGGTGGACCGCACCCGTCTCTGTCGTCGCAGCAGTTGTCTCTGTGGTGACCGTGATGATCCCAAGCCAGCGCGGGCGTCGCCATCACGGTCAGCACGAGGAGCATACCGACGACCCCACGAGCACGAGTGGCCGTCAACAAGAGGTGAGATTTCAAGCTCATGACATGGCCCCCCTTCTCCAACTCGAAGGGTTAGGGTCCGGCGCGGTGCCGATTTCAGCCCTACCCAATACCGGCCGGAGAAGTAATCGACCATGATAAACAGGATATCCATTGTTTTAACAGGCCAATATTTTTGTTGCTTTTAAGAAACCTGCATCCACCAACAGACATCGATCAAACACACACTTAACAACATTGCCTATACCCTGCCATTTTCCTGGCCAACCAAACCAAACCTGACGGCTCTGCCTTCCCATTGCGATCGTGCCGCACCTCCTGACTTCGCCCAGGTTTCGACAAATAACAATTCAACATTTTTTCACGATTGCAAATCCAATTCAATGCAAAAATTCACAATGTTTTGAATAATGAAAAATTCAATATTCCTCGGACTACGGTCCCTATTGCAACGGCACCAGGGGGGATGAATCCAGGTGGCCTGGGGCGGGCGAAAAACCCGGCAAGGTGGCGACACTCTCAACTTTTTCGTGCTTTCCGGAGCCACCACTGACCGATTTGACGACCGCGACGAACCTCTTTTGTTCATCGACTCCGGACCAACGGGCTTGGCTCTCGGCACGGCACGGGCGGAGCGCAACGGCCCGCTTGACCGGCAGGCAAGCAGAGTGAGCCAATACGTCGCGTGCCACCGTCCTACGCACGCACACTCGAGACCGTGAAGCCACTCATCGTCTCACCAAAATGGCTAACTTAAAGCCTCCAGACCAAACCCTTCGCGTTCGGGATCGCGACCGGACGCTCGCCACAACCCGCGTCGCGAACTCCACAAAACCACCCCAAGGCGACCAGACCCGAACCAGGCTCCGTCCGATGCTTTCCAAACGTTCGGGAATGATCCCACTGGTGAACTCGTGCCGAATGAACCCTAAGCTCACGCTTTTCCTTGCATGTTGAACGGGCACGAGTGTCCCGACTCTGAAAGTTCAGGAGAAATCGCACACGATTGAAAAACATGGTGTAACCTTCTTAGAAGGAAAAGTCCGCGGCAGGATCGACGGCTCCGAGATCAGCAGGTTTGCTGCGAACGGCCGGGTCCAGTCGTTGTCTGCTCGGGTCGCCGTGGTTGCCGGCCCGAGGTCTCCGAGCGACGTTGCTCCGGAGTGGGCCAATTCAGGAAGATGTTTCCACAGATGCACACCGGCCAGCCGAAACCGCAAGTTCTGCGTGACGCCCGGTCTCGGGCCGGGTCACGTCGGAGACAAATGACCGCCACGACGCCACGGTTCGAATCACTCGAAGCGAGGCGAGTCCCCAGTTCGTTCGGGGACCCAGCCGTCGACGAACCGACGTTCGACTCGCCGAACCAGACCTCCGATCAGGCCCTGGACCTGGGTGATCTCTGGGCGACCCCCGCGATCACGCGGCACGGAACCCTGAGCGCGGATGACGCAGGCGCAGGGGATGTCGAATGGTATCGCTTCGTGCTCGATCGTCCTGCCCGAGTGACCTTACGGCTCGAAGCCGCGCAGCCCGACTCTTCGTTCCGAGGCGCCCTCAGCCTGTTCAATACGGACCTCGATTTTGTGGACTTCACAAACCCACAAGGGCTTCGCCGGCTCGATTTGGCCGTTGCGAACGAGGGGGACGGGGTCGCCGCGATCGATCGGATCATCGGCCCCGGCACCTACAACCTGGCTGTCAGCGGCGCGGGGAATGAAATCTTTAGTCCGGTCGTGGCCCACACCGGGCTGCCCGGCGCCACGGGCGAGTTCGCTCTGAGCTTCAGTGCCATTGATGCGGGCTCGGCGTCCACGGATGGGCCTTCGGTCTTGTCCAGCGATCCCGCCCCCGAGGCCTCGCTGACCCGTGCTCCGCTCGTGATTCGGATCGATCTGAGCCGTCCGCTCGATCCGTCCACGATCGAAGCGGGCCGGACCGTCCAACTGGCGTACAGCCCCGACGGAACGTTCAGCACCGAGGGGACCCAGGTCATCCCCCTGGCCGACCTGACCTTCTCAACTTCCGCTTGTGAACTCCAACTTTCCCCCGCGGCCCCCCTTGCTCCTGGGTTCTACCGGGTCGTCCTCGCCGGAACTGGCGGTCTGGGGCTGACCGGCGTCGATGGGACTCCTCTGGGAAGCGACCACTTGCACCTAGCCGGCCAGGATTCGATTTTCCGGTTTCAAGTGGTTGGAATCGAGGGCAACAGCAGTCTCGGCGGACCTGCCAACGATACACCGGCGGGAGCCGATGAACTGGGCGACCTGACTTCGTCGGCGCCCATTCGGGTCGAGGGCGCAATCGGCGACGATCCCTACTACAATCCTGCAACCCCCCTGGATCCCAACGACTTTTCCTGGCGATTCGACCTCGGGAATGATGTCGACCTCTACCATTTTCGGCTGAACGGGCCGGGACCGCACCGGTTCGCGGCCGACGTGTTTGCCGGTCGGATCGGCTCCCCCCTGGGCGCCGGCTTGCGTCTCTACCGACGCAATGCCGCGACGGAACCGCTCGAACTCCTCGACGTCACGGCTCTCCTCTACAATCTCGTCCCCAGCTCCGACCGTGACTTCCTGCCCCAGTTGCGCGACACGACCATGGTCGCTGACCTGGATGCGGGAGACTACTACCTCGCCGTCTCGTCGGGGAATCCTTGGGGTTATGATCCCAGCATTTCGCATAGCAACTTCATGGGCGGGGGCACGGGCCCGTATGTCTTGAACCTCTTCCTCAGCCCCGACACCAGCTCCGACTCCTTGGCCGTGTCCCCCTATAGCCGAATTCCGATTTCCCCTCCTGACGACGGAGAAGAGGGCGAAACCTCGGGAGGTGATCGCCCCATCGTCGGTCATGATGCCCCCCCGCTGCCGAACCAACCCGGCACGGGTAGCGGCATCTCGATCCACGATCCGACATCCCCGGGCAACAGCTCGGCTCCCGTGATGATCGACAGACCGCCGGGCGGGGGGACGCCCGCCATCACGCCCCCATTCCAGAACAAGCCGGCGGCCGCAATCTCATCCTCCACGGATCTGTCGGTCTTGGCCTTCCAGCCGGTGGGTGGCGCAAGCCGGATCGAACCGGAACGGGCCACGCAACCCGGGCGGGCCGTGCCCACGTCGGTTGTCGTCATGGCCGGTTCCACCTTCTCGAGCCAGGGCGTGGCCCTGCGGACGCCGATGGTGCTCGGCCTCGCGCCCACAGTTCCCTCCGAGGTCGCGACCGGCCAGGTGTCCCCTCGTCTCGAGCAGGGGAACGCAATTCGCACGCACTCCGCCGGATTCAAGGGGATTGTGCCCCAAACGCCCGTTCCTTGGGCTCCGGATCCCGACCATTTCGACACTCACCGGCCCATGGCTGGAAGCGGCCTTGAGACACGGACTCCGGAGCTCAACGCGCCGACGGTCGTGAGTCAGCCCTTGGCCGCGGCGAAGGCCGCGGAACGTGCCGTCGTCCCCGTTGAGGCAACGGCCGAGCCGGCCCCTGTTCCCGTGCCAGCCGGGGACGACAACCTGGGAACCGATCCGGAAGCCGCCGGACCGGCCGGCACCAGCGCCGCGACTCGCTCCGAACATGAAGACCGAGCCGAGGTCCATCCCTCCTGGAAGCTGGGATGGGCCTTGCTGGCGATCACCGGCCTGTCGAGCCTCGCGTACCTCAGGTATTGGGAGTCGTTCAGACCCCGCTGGTTGAGCCGTGCGTCGCTCGGCAGTGATCCCGGCAAATGACCTGGTGGCGGAGAAGCCCTGGGGGACCGGCGTCAACGCCCCAGGCGAAATCGATCGGCCAAGCAGCGCGGACTTACGCGGGCGGTGAGATTGGAGCCGAGGCGGGCTCACCGAGGTACGAGATCGGCATGAGCGACCCGATTGCCCCCAAGGATGATGCCCAGACACTGTGTGTCCGAGCGCCGACGGCCGAGCGTACGCGGCTCCACCGCCAGCCGCGGGACGATGCTCCGGAGTCGGCGGCCGAGGCATCGCCGGCCCACGCGCATCGGCGACATGATGTCGAAGCGGCTCCTGACGCGGCGGAATGGGCCGCCGCCGCGAATGGTGACCGGGCCACCGCGCCGTTCCGGCCGCACGACACGCTCGTCGCGCGACGCGGCCGACCACCGTTCACCGGCAACCGGCTGGAACTCATCCAGGCGGGGGATGTCCTCTTTGGATTTCACTTGTCCCATCTCCTGGGACAAGGGGCGTTCGCGCGGGTGTTCGTGGCTCAGCAGGCCGACCTGGCCGATCGGCCGGTAGTGCTGAAGATCTCGGGCATCGAGGGGATCGAGCCCCAGACCTTATCGCGGTTGCAGCACACCAACATCGTGCCGATTTACTCGGTCCACGAGGATTCCAGGACCGGGCTCCGGGCCGTATGCATGCCCTACTTCGGAGGCGCCAATCTCTCCAGCGTCCTGGAGCAACTTTGGTCCGGCCAGGAACGGCCGACCCGTGGCGACCAGTTGGTCGGAGCCCTGAAAGCCGTTGGCTCGCCCGCGTCCGAAGCCTGGGGAGAAGCCTTTGAGCCCCGAAGTGGGAGCCGGCTCAGCGCGCGGGAACGACCGAGCGAACCCAGCACGCCGTTCACCCTGATGGAGAGCCTCGGATACATCCAGGCGGTTGCCTGGGTCGTGGCCCAACTTGCCGAAGGCCTTGACCATGCCCATCAACGTGGGGTCATCCACCGAGATATCAAACCGTCCAACATCTTGCTGAGTGCCGAGGGGCAACCGCTCCTGCTCGACTTCAACGTCTCGATCGACGCGACCTCCGACGCCGATCACATGCTGCTGGGCGGGACCGTCGCCTACGCCGCCCCGGAGCACCTTCGCGCGCTCTCCCTCTGCACCTTGGATCAATTCCAGGCGGTCGACAGGCGGTCGGATATCTACTCGCTCGGCATGGTCCTCGTCGAGGCAATGAGCGGCCAACGCCCCTTCGCGCGCGACGGGAGCTACTCGGTCCCGACCGCTCAGCTCGAGGCCATGGTAGCCGACCGGAGCAAGGGGATCCCTTCGCTCAGACAGTGCCGCCCGGACATCCCTTGGAGCCTGGAGAGCGTCGTCCGCCGCTGCCTCGAGCCCGACCCGGCCAAGCGCTATCAGCAGGCGGGCCACCTGGCGGCCGACCTCCGTCAATTCCTTCACGATCGCCCTTTGACCTACGCCCCCGAATTGAGCCGGGTGGAGCGCGTCCGGAAGTTCTTCCGCCGGAATCCACGACTGCTCACATTTAGCTCGGTCTCGGCGGTTTCGTTGGTCCTTTTTCTGGCCGTTGGCTGGGCGTTTCTCGGAGCGCAAACCCACCTGGCCGAAACCCGAACGCGCTTGATGGAAGCCCAGGCGCGGGACCGAAAACGTGCCCACGACTCCGGGGTTCTCCAGTGCCAGGGCCTCGTTAACACGATCCTGGGCGACGACACTCACCTTCGTCAGGGGATCGCCGTCTGCGAACAGACTCTGGCCCTCTACGCCCTCGCGGATGGGCGGTCCGCGCAAGAGCATCCCGACTGGGTCCGACTTGCCCCGGCCGAGCGGCTCACGCTTGCGGAGGATCGTCGGGAGCTGCTGCTCCTGCTGGCGGGGGCCAGGGTCCGGCTCGCCCCGAACGACCCTCGAGAATTGCAAGCAGCGCTCGCCCTGCTCGATAGGGCGGAGGCCCTCCACGGCCTCAAGCGCTCCAAAGCGCTCTGGCTCGACCGCGCGGCCTACCTCGACCAACTCGGCAACCACGACGAGGCGAAAACCGCTCAGCGCCTGGCCGATCAAATCCAGCCCACATCGGCCCGCGACCACTATCTCCTGGCAATCTCACATGCCCGCACGCGGACAATTGCGGGCTATCGAAATGCGGTGACCGAGCTGGGTGAGGCGCTCCGCTTGAATCCGCGGCATTACTGGTCGGTGATCCAACGCGGGATCTGTCATATGGAGCTGGGCGAACGGATTCTGGCCGTCCGAGACTTCGGGATCGGCACGGGACTCTGGCCGGAACATCCCTGGAGCTACTTCAATCGTGGCCACGTGCTCGACCGGAGCGGGATGAAGGTGGAGGCCATCGCCGACTACACCGCCGCGCTGGAACGAGCCCCACAGTTTGTGGCGGCCCTGACCAACCGGGGGCTCGCCCACCTCGAGCTCAGGCAGTACACCCCCGCCCTGGCCGATTTCGACGCAGCCCTGGCGCTGGCCAAAGGAACCGCGGTGATCCATGCCGGCCGAGGGATCGCCTTGGAAGCGTTGGCACGTCACGTCGAGGCCGACTTTGAATTTCGCGAGGCGTTCGACCGGGTCGCGCCCGGTCCTGGTGCCGAGCGCACTCGCTTCCTCTGGACGTACGGCTTCGCCGTGGCCAACCGGGTGCCCGCAGCCGCGACGGCAGCGTTCGACGAAGTCCTCCGCGACGCCCCACGTCACCCCCAGGCCCTCTACGGCCGTGCCATGCTGGCGATGAGCGATGGCCAGCTCGACACAGCCCTTGATTTTTTCAGTCGAACCCTCGACTCGGACCCGAGATTCACCCAAGCCAGGCGCAGTCGCGCGGTGGTCCTGGCCCGGCTCAACGATCACGAGCGAGCCAACCGCGACGTCGAGTGGTGCCTCGAGCATGAGCCCGACTCCGGCGACTCGGTCTACACGGCCGCCTGCGTCTCCGCCCTGGCTGCGCGAGGCAACCCAGATCCCCGAGCGATCGACAAGGCACTCGACCTCTTGAAGAAAGCGTTGGAACTCGGGACCGAGCTGACGGCCGATAACGATCCCGACCTGACCGCAATCAGACAGGATCCCCGATTCCAGGCAATCTTGGCCAATGCGGCCCAATCCAAACCCAGCAAATCATCACAACATTCTAATTGATCAGATTCCGCCCATTTTCCTCTCCCCCCACCCTGCGCTATAATGGCTGGGCGCGTGCCCTGGCTCGCTCGCCCCGTCGTTGGATCGAGAGACGATGATCGGCTGAGAAGGGCGATTCTGGAGAAGGAAGTGCATCGTGCCCAGCGATAATCCCACCGATAGTCGATTGGTGACACGGCCCGTGGTTGTGACCCGGCCCACGTCTCCTTCCAACAAAGATGCCTGCCTGATCCAGATTTATCCGACCGGACTGACCATCGGCACGCGCCACCCGCTCAACGAGAAGGACGCCATCCTCGGTCGTGACGATGATTGCGACATCACGGTCCATGACCCGTCCATCTCTCGCCGCCACTCACGCCTGGAATCGACCGCTGGAGGCTATCGGATCACCGACCTCCAGAGCACCAACGGCACGTTCGTCAACAATGTTCCAGCGAACCGGACCAAGTTGACCGATGGTGATTACGTCCGCCTGGGCACCTGCCTGTTCCGGTTCCTGGCCGGCGGTAACGTGGAGGCGGAATACCACGAAGAACTGTACCGGATGGCCATCCTCGATGGCCTGACCGGGACGCACAACAAACGTTACTTGCTCGATCACCTCGAGCGCGAGATCGACCGTTCCACTCGCCATGAACGCCCACTGGCGCTAATCCTGATCGACGTGGACCACTTCAAGACCATCAACGACACCATGGGCCACCTGGCAGGCGACCTGGCCCTGCGCGAGCTTTCGCTCTGCCTGAGGCCGAACGTCCGCAAATATGATTTGCTGGCCCGTTACGGCGGAGAGGAGTTCGCCGTGGTCCTGAGCGAGACCTCCCGGCACGACGCGATCGAGATTGCCGAGAAGCTGCGCCGGGCCGTGGAACTCCACCCGTTCGAATCCGAGGGACGTCGCTTCCAGGTCACAATCAGCCTGGGCGTGGCCACGGTGGTCCGGAACGAACCGCTCGAGCCGGAGGAGCTGATCCGGCTCGCCGACTTGCAACTCTACTCCGCGAAACGCGCGGGCCGCAACCGGGTGAGTGCTTGATGCGTTGAGGAGGAACGGCCGACCCGGACCCCGGAGGGTCGAACCCGTCCGTCAACTCACCGAAGGGTAAGCAACCCATTTTCTTAAACCGAGCCGCGCACGCAGCGCAGTAAGCGATCGGGTTGCGCTCGGTATCTCGGAGCGTCCATCAGGAAGCGATTTACGTCCCGTTCCCAAGGGGCTAATCGATGTGGCAATCCTCTGGGAATGGTCCGACGAGAAGTCGCTCACAGCCCGATTCGCCCTGGCAAGGTCGTCATGGTCATGGGAATTCTGGTCGGGATACCGGTGACCAGGAAGCTGATCCAGGGGCACGGTCACCTCACCATCGCGGCCCTGATGGGGCATGCGGATGGGTCGGTCGACTCGCATGTGGACAAGGACAATGCCCACCTGAAGCGGGTGCTGATCGATCCACGAGCAGCAGATCAGCAAACCACAAAAATTCGGACGGCAACCGCGTGTCCCTCGAAACAAGACCAGGGCCTGACTTGATTTAAGGCGACAGATCGCCGACAATGGCTGTAGCCAACAGAAGGCACTCCGCCCGAGGTGGGGAACTGAAATGCTCGCACACTTTCCATCGCCAGATATCCTCCAATACCTCGCGTACAAAAGAACTTGGTCAATTTTCTCACCCGACGATGTTGACGAGAAAAATGATGTTCCATCGCTTGCGTGGAAGGAACACCACCTCCTTTATACCCTTCTGATTTGGGCCATAAACGTTCAGAGTCTGATCCAGGAGTGCGGAGAGGAAAGCGATCCCCAGAAAACAGAAGTGGATGATGATACTCGCGAATGCACGAGGATGCTTCTTGAAAGCTTGTCGCACGCGACTGATGTGCTACTTACATGGAGCAAGCTCTCACATCCTATCGAGTTGCCTCCCTCGGTAATCGATGCCGCAAACCAGGTCTTTGAGAAAGCCGAAGCCTGGAACGTTCAGGCTAAACAAAGGTCCATTTTCCAGCTCGCCCGCCGATTGGCCGCTGCCGAACCAAAGCGAGAAAACAAGTCTCAGACGATTACAGTCGACTCCCAGGGGCGAATCTACGGGGAAGACGGCAAGCGGCGTTTTGATATCGATCCCTCTGCGATTCGAAAAGGCACCGAAGATATTACAGCCGGTAGATCATCATCGCTCCAGATGATTCAGCGGTCGGAAGCGTAGAATGCCCTATGACATTCAACTTGCTCCCGACGCTGCGACCGCACGAGCAAGTCTTCCAAACAATGCCAAACAATCGGTTGATGATTTCTTGGACACAGTAGCTCACGCTCCCACTCCATCAGGACAGATGAGAACGCAAGTCCTACGTGCGGTATCGGGCGATGGCTCAGTCTATGATATTGAGATCGTGTTTTTTTGCGATAACGCCGCGCAATCGGTTTTCGTCACAGTCATAGACGTCCTGTCGTTTTGAGGAGCAATTCGGAACGGGACGCAAATCACTTCCCGATGGCCGTCCCAAGATGCCGAACGCAGCCCAGATCGCTGACTCCGCCACGCGGAACGACTCAACAAGCAAGCACTTCCCGATTCCAGAACCGAATCACGGATGAGCCAAGGAGGCGGGGTCTCGCCCCAGACAACTTTCGTGGAATGACAGCGGTTTGCCCTCGAGTCGCTCACGTCCTTGTCGCTGGGGTCTCCGACCCCGGGTCGAAAGCCAACAGACCAGGGGGCACGGACCCCGGCGACAGAGAACGCTCAGAACAGGCGGCGTCATTGTCGCTGGGGTCTCCAACCTCAGGGCGAAGGCCAACAGACGGTAGACCGCTGAAACGGACAGTGCTTTATCCTTTTCGACGTACGGCAATCCTTTACAGATCGGATCATTCATTCCGACTTCGTCGCGGCCCAGTAGTCGGCCTTCATGCCTGGGATATCAACGGCCGTCCAGACATGGATCGTCACGCCATCCTGAACGACCTGCGTCTCGGTCGCCAATTTGGGACGCAGGTAAGCCTCGAACACGGCGATGTCCCACACGGTGCGCTGGGCATCGTTCGGGGAGTACGCTTCCCACCGCTTGATGAGGTAGTCGGGAACCCCAAGGCCAGCGCATATCAAAGTGGCTGCAATGAAAGAACTTGTGTAAGATAGTCCGTATTGATCATACAGGACATCATCTTGCCGCGAAGACTATCCTTGTCGGGATGACGCTTCAGGAGCGTCACGGCGAACCGCCGAAGCCAGCTCAAATTGTTCCCCAAAGTTCGCTCGCGAGTGCGGTGCTCGTCCTCGCGAAAGTTGACATCCAGGACCCAATGCATCGACTCGATGCCCCAGTGTCCGCGCACCGCTTCGCCGAACCGCTTGCCACTGAGATCGCAAGTGCTCAGATAGTAACGCATCTCCTCCGACTCCGTACCGTCGGCATGCCGCGTGACTCGCACCGAATAGCCGATCGCTTTGACCCACGGCCACTCTTTCCCCGGGGCGAAATCACTGGGCACCTTGGCCAGAAGATAGGCCCGTTCGTCGATGCGGCCGTGCCCGTCATCGCGGGTCTCGTGATATTGATACCGGAGGTCTTCCAGGTCGCGTTCCATGTGGTCGGAAAAGAACGACTGGATCGCTGCTGCAAGCTTCGGCTGGTTGTCTTTGACGGCGATCACGCAGTCGCCCTTGCCAGTGACGATCTGCTTGACGATCTCTTTCTGGCAGCCCATCGCGTCGATCGTAATGAGCGTACCGGCGAGGTCGATCTGGTTGAGGAGTTGCGGTATCGCCGTGATCTCGTTGGACTTGGCGTCGGTGGCGACCTGGCCCAGTGCGATGCCCTCCTCGCTGGCCCAGGCGCTGACAATGTGGAGATTGCCGAGGCCTTTGGCCTTGTCGTGCGACCCGCGACAAGCCTTGCCGTCGATGGCGACGAGACGGTGGGGATTGTTGACGTCGACCGGAATCGCCTCACAGATCCAGGCTTGAAAGACGCGTTGAAACGCTTCGGGCTTGAGCGTCATGAGCAAGCGTCGGATGCAGTCCCGGGAGGGGATGCCGTTGGGCAGAGTGAGATGCAGGGCCAGCCAGGATTCTCGGTTCTTGGCCCATCGATGGATGGCGGTGGGTCCATCGCAGCCACAGATGACGGCGCAGACCGCAATGACGGCGATATCGACCAGCAAGTGCTTGCGATTGCGTGTATGACGGGGATCGGAGAGCGATTCGAAGTAGGAACCGATCGAAGCCACGTCGACAAACTTGGCCATGAGACGAGATCCTGAGTTCGGTCCGTGTCCAACCTCCACGCGCCAAGTGTCGAGGCAGGCGATCACGAAAACCGTATCTCAGGATATCGAGTTGAATCCTCTCGCGCTAGACCGCCTAAACCGTACAGCTATGCGCGCTGGCCTTGTCGGGAACCCCGGGCCGGCCTTTGAAATGGGAATCCATGTCGGCCTTGGACCACTGGAATTTGCGGAGCGAGGTGTTCGGCATGACGTGAAGTTCAACACCGCACTTGAGGAGATGGCCCGCGGCATGCAGGTCACCCATCGTGTTGGACTCATCCGGGATCAGCCGCCCGTCCTTGTAGAGATATCCCATCACATAAACCGCAACCTTGTCCTTGATGCTTGGGTCAATCAAGAGCGCGGAGGCCACCGTCGTGTAGGCCCCGAGCGTGAACAGGTGAAGCTTTTGACCGGCCGGCGTTTCTTTCGCCTTGGCAATGATGTCCCGCGCCGCGGGTGACTCGACCGGCGTGGTCGCGTCCTTCATCGCATGCAGCGAACCGATCGGATGTGACACCCGATCGGTCAGTTTCAGGATCGCGAGCACTTCCTCGTTCATCTTCTGACTCGCGTGCGTGTTCGTCACGAAGTCAAGCGGACCGTCCCAACCCATTGCGGACAAGCCGACGACGTTCAGCTCCGGCGCGACCAGGGCGCGAAACACGGCATATGGGTCATCGACCTCGGCCGCCATGTCGGTGTCGATGTAGACGCGTGGTTTCGCCGACGTAGTCGTCGTCGGCTCGCTCAAGACCTTGCTGACGATCGGAAACAGGTACTGAGCCTGGCGCTGCATCCCGATGTCGTTGTAGTGAACCCCGTCGACGGTCCCTTCGCCATCGGTACCGATGAGGTCCGTCCCGCCGATCATCATGAGTCCCTCGACACCCTCCTTCTGCAGACGCTGCACCGCGACTTCCTGCCTCCGGGTGAGCTCCGTGGGATGCGCCTCCGGTCGGATCAGCGACTGCCCGATGAAAAGGATCGGCGTGACCGGATGCGCCTTCCGAAGGGTCTGCACGAGCTGAGTGGTGCGGGCAAAGTACACATCCTGCGAATCCCCCATGTTCCACGCGCAGTCGATGAGATAGACCGCCGGATCCAGCTCGGCCAAAACTTCGCCCACGGGCGCGGCCATATCGCCGGAGGCGGAAAACCCCAGGTTGATCACCGGCCGGTCGAGCATCCGGCCCAGAATGGAGGTCCAGACCATCCCCGGTCGCGACGCGCACCCGCCTTGCGTGATGGATGTCCCATAGATCACGATCGGCTTGCGCAAAGCGTCGGGACGCGCGGGGGGTTTGTCCAGATGACTTCCCGGCGGCACCCCGATTTCCAGCGAGGTGGTGCCGTTGTACAGAGGAAGGTACAGCAGGCACTCGCGGTTCGCCTTACCGCCGTCGGCAAACTCAATCGACGCGAGATTGCCTTCCTGCTTGCCCGGCCTGCAGTTCCCGACAAACCGCCACGCGCCAGAGCCGACCCGGGAATAAAGATCCAGGCCGCTGCATCCGGTCGCGGGCATATGCGGCATGTCCAGCGCGACGTTCCTCAGCGACCATCGCACGCTGACCGAGGGGGCTTCCGTCACAAAGCGAATGCAAATGCCGGCGCTATCCTTACTTTGAGCCCTGGCGACTTCATTGACCTTAGGCTGAGCGGAATCCGGCAGCCGATCGAACGGACCGGCGGTCTTCGCCCAACCCTTTCCTTCGATCTCAAGCGACGTCGCATCTTTCCACTGCAGCTCCGACGCCGCGGCGTGGCCAAGACTGACGGCACACAGAATCACCAGACCCAACAAAGCACGAACATCAACACTCATCGATTTGATCGTCCTTTCCAAGACACGGAAGTACGGGACACGCATGGCTCGCACCCTCCCAGAGCGGTTCGCCCTGCTGATCGAAACAGGGGGACGTCGTCTTCTTCGTTTAGAGGGGCAGGAACTCGATCCCATCCGCGTTGAGCTTGAATCGACGGGCCCGGATGACGCTGCCTCCGCCCTCGGTATAATAAACGATCAGGACGCTGCCATCCTTTAACTCGACCGTCGCGGTGTATGCGCCGATGCACGAATCGATTGGAAATGGCCCTTTCCATGTTTTCGTGTCGTTGCCGCTGACATGAATCGCTGTTTTTGGAAGGCGATGGCTCAGAATGATCGCGCCGGTGCCGAGCCGGGTCAGATGCGGCGCATGGGCTGGGAAGCCCGCTTTCTTGGCCTCCGACCAAGACTTGGCCTCGTCATCACTGATCGCATCGTACATATCGTCCGTGAAGGAACGCATTGCCGCATAGAGTCGGCCATCGTTGAGGCGGATGACGTCGGTCTCGGCATTCAGTCCGATGCCGGGCGGAGCTTTGATCGCAACGGGCGTTTCCCAGGTCAGACCGCGGTCGGTCGAACGCGCGGTACCGGCGATGCTGAGACCTGTTTTTTCATCTCCGCGGTAAAGACCCAGCACGCAGGTGCCGTCCGGAAGCTGGCGGACCGGAGCGGAGCAGACCCAATCCGGGAAAACCGAGCGTGCCTTGGTGTCCCACGTCTTGCCGTTGTCGCGGCTCGTGATCATCTGGACGCCACTGTCTTTCCGCACCTGGTCGAAGAGTTTCGGGTCCTTGAAGCTCTTCAGACGCTTGTGGTCCTTTTCCGCAATCGAGAAGAAGGTGCAGATCAGCGAGCCATCATCGAGTTGCGCGAGGTGAGGGTCGCGATTGTCATCCTCATCGTCGAACAAAACGGCCGGCTCCGTCCAGGTGCGTCCCTCGTCGGACGAGCGAACGATGCAGAGGCGGCCCCCGAGCGGAAAATCGTCGGCGGCGAGTGAGACGTGGGTATAGCCGGCATAGAAAGCCGCAACGATGTCGCCGTTTTTCAGCCGGCAGGCATCGGGAAAGGCTTGATACCCATACGCTTCTTTACCCTTGGAAATCACGATCGGTTCGGGTGGCGCTTGCGGCTTCGACGTAACGGCTGCAGGTGTTGGTGAGGGCGCGGGCACCGGCTCGATCTTGCTCGGCTGCGTCGCAGCCCAGTAGTCGGCCTGCATGGCCTTGCCGTCGACCTTGGTCCAGACCTGAATTCGGGAGCCCTCGAGAACGACCTCGGTCCGGATCGCCAGTTTCGGACGCAAGATCGCTTCAAACACGGCGATGTCCCACAGGATGCGCCTGGGGTCGTTCGGGGCGTGGGCCTCCCACCGCTTGACCAGATAGTCGCGGACTCCTTCCTTACCTTTGAAGTGCGCGTCCACGTCGGCCTTGGTCCAGAGGAAGCCCCAGAGGATATTGGCCGGCATCGCGTACAGTTCAACGCCGCTTTTGAGGAGGTAGGAGGCGGCGTTGAGGTCGCCCTGGCAGTTGAACTCGTCGGTCTTGAGCCGGCCGTCAACGAAGTTGTACCCCATCACATGGACGGCCAACTTGTCCTTGAGGCTCGGGTCGAGCAGCAGTGCGGACGCGACGTTCGTGTACGCCCCGAGCACGAAGACCTGGAGCTTTTCACCAACCGGCAACTCCTTCGCCTTGGCGATGATGTCTCTTGCGGCGGGCGAATCAACAGGTTTGGACGCGTCCGGCATCGGACTCAGCGCCCCCAGCGGATGCGAAATACGGTCCGTGAGCTGCATCAGCGCAAGCACGTCCTCGTTCATCTTCTGGCTCTTGCGCGTGCCGGCGGCAAAGTCGGGATTGCCTCCCCAACTCATTGAGGACAGGCCGACGACCTGGAATTCCGGGGCGACCAGGGCGCGAAAGACTGCGTACGGATCGTCGATCTCGTTCGCCGTGTCGGTATCGATGTAGACATGAGGCTTCGTCGGCCCGCTCACGGCCTCCCTGACGATGGGAAGCAACGCAAGCGCCTGCCGGGCCATCCCGATGTCCGTGAGGTGGACACCGTCCACAGTCGCCTCGCCGTCGTCGCCGATCAGGTCTCTGCCTGGAACGAGGATAACACCCTTGCCCCCCTCCTTCTGAACGGACTGAACTGCGGCCTCCAGCCTTCGGGTGAGGTCCGTGGGGTGCCCCTCCGGCCGAAACAGCGACTGGCCCACGAAGATGATGGGGGTATCGGGGCGTGCCTTGCGGATTGTCTGCACGAGCTTGGTGACGCGATCCCGATACACTTCTGCGCTGTCGCCCATGTTCCAGGTGCAGTCGATCACGTAGGCCGCCGGGTCGAGCTCGGCGAGCGGCTCGGCCACGGGCACCTCCATCGTGCCCGCGGACGAGAACCCCAGGTTGATTATGGGCCGATCGAGCATCCGGCCCAGAATGGAGGTCCAGACCATCCCCGGCCGCGAGGCGCAGCCCCCCTGGACGATCGACGTTCCATAGACGACGACCGGCTGGCGCAGGGTTTCGGGACGCGGCGGCGCCTTTTCTAAAATCGCGTCCGGTGCCGCGCCGATCTCGAGCGATTTCGTGCCGTTGTACACGGGCAGATACAGCAGGCACTCGCGCCGAGTCTTGGGGCCTTCCGGGAATTCGAACTTGCCGAGATTGCCCTCCTGCTTGTGCGGCCTGCCGTTGCCGACGAACCGCCACGAGCCGTCAGCCGATCGGGCGTACAGATCGACGCCGCTGACCCCGGTCGCGGCCATGTGGGGCATGGCGAGCGACCCGCTCGTGAGCGACCACCGCACGCTGACCGCCGACGCGTCGGTGACGAATCGAATACAGACGCCAGCGCTCTCCTTGCTCAGGTCCCAGGCCAATTGAGTCACCTTGCTCTTGGCGGAATCCGGAAGCCGGTCAAACGGGCCCGAGGTCTTGGCCCACCCCCTGCCCTCGATCTCGAAAGTCGCCGCGTCGCGCCACTTCACCTCCTGGGCCGTGACACGGCCAGGATGCAAAGCGAGCAGAGCCAACAGAATTAATCCAGCACGGCAAGACATTGTCATCTTGCTTGTCCTTGTTTTTGGCATATAAAGATCAGGCATGACCGTCGACGACGAATCCATGCTCATTCGGGCAGGAAGGCAAAAAGCGGCAACGGATCATACCAGCCCACATACCGCATTGTAAGTTGCTGCTCTTGCCGTTCGGCCAGGAATTCGATAGCCCTGTTCTCTCGAGGCAAGCATCCCACATCAAAGACACGATTTCAAAATCCGTGAAAATTTCCACACTAACAACAAATAAAATATCCCGCTACATAATATTACCACTTTTATTTTTTCTTTTAATATGTTTAGTTTTTACGTTTTTTAACGATTAACAATATTGATTATTTACAAATCTTAATTTTTAAATTTTTCTTATTTATTTTAACATGTAATTCCAACAAAACACCGACCCGACACAGGGCTAGGAAGTCGCTCGCGACTCGTTCCCACGGTCCCCCGTGGGAACGAAGTCTGGAACGCTCGGCGTCCTCGGCTTGCGAAGGCCAGACGACGCGGAGCGTCGGGGACGGCATTCCCACGGGGGACCGTGGGAACGAGGGGCATTCCTCGCTCTCTGGTGGGGGAGGGCTAAGTCGTCAGGCACTTCAACAGGGAAGCTTGGAGGGATTAAACAACGCAGCGGCCCATGTGGACACCCGAGCAGGTTGCCCATGCCTCCTGTTTTCCTCAAATGGGGTGCCTGGCCATTCGTGACTCCTGCCGAGTTTTAGTATAACTCGGGTGGGGCGTCTCTCCATTTCCGTCTGAAGCAAAACATACTCGCTTGGCCTCGGATTATCGAAAGTCACTAACCAAATTTGATGCGATGGCCTCTTCCACATTCCTCTTCAACTCAATTCGAGGCACCCCGCAATATGGACACGTCAAAGTTCTACGACAAGCTGTACTCCATGCCCGCTCGGGACTTCCCGACGGAGTGGATGGCTGAAGCATGGGGTCACTCGGAAATCCGTGCAAACCTGACCTACGGCTTGTCCCGCATGGTCAGCAAAATCGGCGAACTGGCTCACGGGGCTGACCACCTCGATCTGCTGGCAAGATCGCTGAGCAACGAGCAGCTTGTCCAACTCTACATAGACATCCGCGATCAGTCGCACAGGTTCGAGGAGGAATGGCGGGAAGAATTCGAGCGGGCCTTCCCGAAGATTGTGAGCCGACTCCCCGAGCCGTACGTATTCCCCGAGATCGATCGCTTCTTGAAGGGTGAGGAATTACACGTCGGTTGGGCTCGGAACGCGTGGGAGGTTGATCGGGCGCGGGAGTTCATCACCTCCGTCATGGCCCGTGACCTGGAGCAAGGCGGCATGTTTTGGTGTGAGCCGTCGTGGCTGGAGCATCTCGACCTCTGCCTGACCCGAGATCAGCTTTTACGGCTTTATACCGAGATGAGAGACATCTCAGGCAGGCCGGAGCAGGAATGGCGACACGTGTTCGAGGAGTCATTCCCGGATTGTGTGGACCACTTTCCAAAGCCGCTGGATCGCCCCGAGGGTGCCTGACGGGTTGGCCATCGGCGTCCTTCTTCAGCGGCGTAATCCTCCCGCGCTTCGAGTCGTCGCCCCCACCGGTGGATCCTCGACAACCTGCTCCACCTCGAGGGACCCTATTCGCTCATGGCGCTCGAGGTCGCGTAACCAGGCTTACTCGACAGACCTGAATCGCTCGATCGCGGGCAAGCGACCGGTCGATACACAGCGGGAGATCGTCGGCAGGTCCAAGCCTCTCCGTCTTGATTGGATCGGTGGTTGGCGATTTGAGGCCAACAGCCGAGGCATGGCTCGGCGTTGGCCCTCAGTAGTCCGAGGCGGTTTACGGACCGGAGACGGCGGGCGCGGGGGAAGGGGTCTTGGGCTCGTCCGAGCGATAGAAAACCTCGCATAACGAGCCAAGGAGGCGTCCCGCCTTCGCGGTCGCCTCGGACACTTGGAGACCACTCGCGTCGAGAGCGACTTCGTTGAGGAAGAACGCGAACACGAGCGGACGTCCCGTGGTGGTCTCCATGTAGCCGGCGAGGGCCTTGCTTGTCAGGACGGACTGGCCGGTCAAGCCGCTCTCGAGCCAGAAAGTGCCGGTCTTGGCGCGTGCGTGGCCCCGTGCCGGGCTTTCGGCGGAGACGGCCTTGGCCAGGGTGCCGTCACGGCCGAGCACCGGTAAGGCCGCGTCGTAGGCGGGAAAGTCGGGGCGTGCCGCCATCGCTCGGAGTAAGGCGACCGTGGCGCGCGGGGTGACCAGATCGGCCCGATCTCCGCCCGCGCCGCCGCCGAACGAGATGGTCTCGATCGGCACTCCGAGCTTTTTGAGGAGCTCGCCTTCGCGCCGGAGCCCCTCAGCGAGCGTCCGCTCTCCATGATGCGCCGCGATCAAGAGCGGGAGGGTACTGGCGTGAAGGTTGTGGCTCACCTTGAGGATCACGCGGAGATACTCGCGCAACGGCGGCGAAGTGTACTCGGCCACCTTGGCCAGCTTGGCGACCTCCGCGGTCGTGGGCAGGTTCGCGACATGGTTGTCACCGATCGCGGATGCGGCGACCTGTACCCCACGTCGCCGCAACCGTTCGATGAAAAGCGTGCGGGCGAAGGCGGCCGGCTCCTCCACTTCGTAAACCTTGACCACGGGCTTGTGGCCGGCCGGCAATTGGCCGCGGACCGAGAACTGACGCGGACCCACCGCGCGAACCGTCAGCCGAGGCGGCTGGGCCGATTCGACCGTATCGACCTGGATGTCCGCCGAGGCGAACGCGGTTTCCGGGATCAAGCGGACTTCCGCCGGTTCTCCCGCCGAGCCCGCCGGCGTGACCACGATGTCGATCACATTGTCGTTGATCACGGTCGGGCCGACACGGGTCGGGCCACTCCCCGTGCTCGACGTCGACTCGAAGAACCGCTCGTCGACCAGGACGTCTCCGGTGATCGTCTTGATCCCGGCGCCCTGGACCGCACGGGCCAGGTGGTCGAGGGCGGCCAGCGGGTCGGACGGGACGATCTCACCGTCGAAGTGACCGTCGGAATAGGTGTGGTCGTTATCGCGGAAGAGGAACTTGCCCTCGGGGCCGGTCCGTCCGCCCATGCAGAGGTCGCCCCGGGTCACCAGGATCAGGTCCCCTTGGAGGACCCCGTCCTTCACCTCTCCGCGCCGGACGACAGGGGTCTGGAACCGGAAATCCGCGCCCAGGTCGCTGAGGGCCGCCGCTGTGCTGAAAAGCTTGGTGACCGACGCCGGGCAGAACATCTGGTCGGCATTATGCTCATAAACGGTCTTACCGGTCGTCCCGTCCACGACCAGGATGCCCCAGTGCCCGCCTTCAAAACCCT
Organism: Singulisphaera sp. GP187; assembly: GCF_900129635.1. Classification (GTDB taxonomy): domain Bacteria; phylum Planctomycetota; class Planctomycetia; order Isosphaerales; family Isosphaeraceae; genus Singulisphaera. Next base: position 3,484,320 of record NZ_FSRB01000001.1, read on the forward strand.
TCGTCTTGAGGATTTCCTCGACGCGCGGCTCGAGCGGCTCGCCCCCCCTCGCAGTCGCAGAGACGGCTGCCGCCCCGAACCCAATTCCGACGATCAACGACCAACGTAGAAGCCGAGCAGCCATTGGCGACGCTCCTCCATACGAAGCAGATGGATCGATTCGCACAAAGGGAGCGCGCCGGCCAGCCGACATCGACGTCGTCGATCAGGCCTTCGTTCTCGTTATTCGGCGGCCCCCTCGAAGTCGATGCTACCGGTCAGCATCGCTCGCTTGACCTCTTGAATGGCCTGGGTCACCTTGATATCGCGCGGGCAGGCGCTCGTGCAGTTGAACACGGTCCGGCAGCGCCAGACCCCCTCGGTGTCATTGAGGATGTCCAGCCGCTCGGCCGCCCCCTGATCGCGGGAGTCAAAGATGAACCGGTGCGCGTTGACGATCGCGGCGGGGCCCACGTAGTTCTGATCGCCCCAGAACGGCGGGCAGGCGGTGGTGCAGCAGGCGCAGAGGATGCACTTGGTCGAGTCGTCGAACCGAGCCCGCTGCTCGGGCGACTGCAGTCGCTCGGTCGTCGGGGCCGGGTCGTCATTCATCAGGAACGGGAGAACTGACTTATAGTGATCAAAGAACGGCTTCATATCCACGATCAGGTCTTTGATGACCGGCAGGCCGAGGATCGGCTCGATCGTGAGCGTGTCACCCTTCAGGTTCTTGACCAAGATCTTGCAGGCAAGACCGTTCGTCCCGTTGATCCGCATCGCGTCGGATCCGCAGACGCCGTGAGCGCACGAGCGCCTCAGGCCGAGGGTCTCGTCCTGCTCCCACTTGACGTTCTGGAGCACGTCGAGCACACGGTCCATCGGATCGGCGGCGACCCGGAACTCCTCCCACCGGGGCGGGGCGTCGCTCTCCGGGTTGTACCGCTTGATCTTGACCGTGAGGGTGCGAGACTCTGCATTGGCGACCATGTCTTTATCCTCTGATCCGTGTCCGCGAGTCCTCGACCGATCAGTATTTCCGAATTTCCAGCGGGTACTTGGTCACCAGCTCGCCGTTCTTCTCGACCATAATGACGTCGACATCCTTATACTCGACGCGTGTTTCGCTCACGCCGGCCGAATAGACAAGGCTGTGCTTGAAGAAGTTGGCATCGTCGCGGTCGGGGAAGTCCTCGCGGGAGTGCCCGCCTCGGCTCTCCTTCCGCGCCAGGGCGCAGGCCACGGTCGCTTCGGCCAGATCGAGCAGGCAGCCCAGCTCGAGGACCTCGAGCAGTCCCGTGTTGAAGACCGACCCCTTGTCGGCGACACCGATCGAACCGTAGCGGACTTTGAGTGCGGCGATCTTATCGCGGGCCCGGGTCAAGCCCTCGGCGGTCCGGTAGACGCCGCAGTCATCCATCATGGTCTGCTGCATTTCGTCGCGGATCCGGACCCAGGGCTCGCCGCGCGGTCGCGCCAAGAGCGCCTCGACGGCCGCGGCCGTGGCGGCCTGCGGGTTGGCCGGGAGCGGCTCGAACTGACGGTGCAAGGCGTGCTGCGCCATCGCGCGGCCGGCCCGACGGCCGAACACGACGAGGTCGACGAGGCTATTCGTGCCGAGCCGGTTGCCGCCGTGGACGCTCACACAGGCGCTTTCCCCCGCGGAGAAGAGGCCGGGGACGACCGTGCCGGCGGAGTCGCGAAGGACCTGGCCGTGAACGTCGGTCGGAATCCCCCCCATCGCGTAGTGGGCAGTCGGCTGGATCGGCATCGGTTCCTTGATCGGGTCGACGCCGAGGTAGGTCCGGGCGAAGTCGATGATGTCGGGCAGCCGCTTCTCGACCCAGGCGCTATCGACGGTCGCCCCGGTGGGGCTGGTCTTGTACTTGTTGATCGTCTCGGCCCGAATGTCGAGGTAGACGAAGTCCTTACCGCCGACCCCTCGACCCGCGCGGACTTCTTGATAGATCGATCGCGAGCAGACGTCGCGGCTGGCGAGGTCCTTCAAGTTGGGGGCGTACACTTCCATGAAGCGTTCCCCCTTCCCGTTGAACATCACGCCGCCGTCACCGCGGCAGGCCTCGCTCAGCAAGATCCCGAGCCGATAGATCCCGGTCGGATGGAACTGGTAGAACTCCATGTCCTCCAGGGGGAGGCCGTGGCGGTAGGCGATCGCTGGGCCGTCGCCGGTCAGGGCGAAGGCGTTGGACGAGACCTTGAACATCCGGCCGAAGCCGCCCGTGGCCAGGAGCACGCTCTTGGCGTGGAAGGTGTGGAGCTCTCCCGTGGCGATCTCGATCGCCACGATCCCACGGCACTCGCCATCCTCCATGATGAGATCCAGCATGTGGTACTCATCAAAGAAGGTCACCCCTTGTTTGATGCACTGCTGATAGAGCGTCTGGAGGATCATGTGGCCGGTGCGGTCGGCCGCATGGCAAGCGCGCATGACCGGGATCCGCGGCTTGGCCGCCTCGGTGCCAGGCTCAGCGCTCGGGTCGTATTTCGGGTTCGGCTTGGTGTGCCCGCCGAATCGGCGCTGGGAGATCCGCCCGTCGGCCGTACGGTCAAACGGGAGACCCATGTGCTCCAGGTCGTAGATGCAGTCGACCGCCTCGCGACAGAGGATCTCGGCGGCGGTCTGATCAACGAGGAAGTCGCCCCCCTTGATCGTGTCGTAGGCGTGGTTCTCCCACGAGTCGTCCTCAAGGTTGGAGAGCGCCGCGGCGATCCCCCCCTGGGCGGCCCCGGTGTGCGACCTCGTCGGATAGAGCTTGCTCACGACGGCCGTACCGACGTGCTTGCTCGACTCCAGCGCGGCCATCATACCCGCGCCGCCGGCGCCCACGATGATGCAGTCGAACCTGTGATAATTCATGGTCTTATTGGTGCGAGGACGATCGATCCCCGCCCTTGGTGTCAGGCCCGAACGCCACTCGGCCGTCAACGGCCGCGGGGAGCGACCGAAGCGGTGACCGTCTGAGACTGTCCCTTGCGGGGATGCGCCTTGATGTACTCTTGGTCCTTCTCGAACATGAGAATCGCGTAGCTGCCCATACCCACCAGGACCGTCGCGACGGTCCAGATCAGGGTATGAACAATCACGCGTCGGCCAGGCCGGACGATGTACTCGTCGAGGATCTGGCGGAGGCCGTTGAGGCCGTGGATCACTGCGAGGACGACCATCGCCAGGTCCCAGAGCCGCCAGAAGAAGCCGCTGCCGGGCTTGGTCCAGCGATCCGCGACGAAGGCGTAATTGATCGTCTCGACATTGAAGAGGATGTGGACGATGAACAGGTGACCGAGCGCCAGCAAGACCAGCGTTAGGCCCGAGATCCGCATGAAATACCACGCGCCCAGTTCGAATCCACCGCTCGGTTTCACCCGCCGACCTCGACCCGAACTTGCCACCATGGTCCCCTTCACTTTAAAACTCTGTCTCGATGCCAACCGGCGAAACCTCAGCCGATCGAAAGTCGCGGCTGAATCGTTCCCTTGTCCGTCTCAATTCGCGCCGAGGTGATCACCGGCTCCGGCAGGCTCTCGTACTCAGGCGCCTTCAACAACGGCAAGAGGACCCAGATCGCCACCGGAATCATGATCGCCCAGAAGGCGACCACCACGAAGAGGAAAATCTGTCGCTGGTACTGCACCCCCTTCGGCCAGAAGTCGAACAGCACCACGCGAATGCCGTTGAGCGAATGGAAGAGGACGCAAGCGATCAGCCCCAATTCACCGAGCCGAAACGCCCAGCGGATCGGCCAGTAGTACTGGCCCGACATCGTGCCGCCGTAGAGCGCCATGGTATGGTCATACCAGGCTGGGTTCACGACGACGAAGAAGGTGTCGGTAATGTGCGCGACCAGGTAAAGCAAAATACCCAGTCCGGTCACGCGATGGAGCAGCCAAGACCATTGGCCGAGCCCGCCACCATAGCGAAGGCCCTCAACCAAACGCGACCAGAGTCCGCGACGGTAATACCGCGGACTTCGATATGTCTGTGACATGGGAATCGGAATCCCGAGGAGGGCGGATCAATGAGAGTGGGCTCGAAAGCCCCTTCGCCTAGCCCAGGCGCATTCGACAACGTCGTCGGGCGAGACTCCTCAGCCACGGTGCCCGAGTCAGCCGAGATCCTCAATCGGCTTAACCTCAAGATTTTGTAGAGGTATTGGCGCGTCGGGTCAAGGGGGCACTCCGGAATCAAAACCCCATGGCCACACGGAATTCGTAACGCATCTCATTTCTGAGATAAAACTTACAGTAAATTTTGCCCGTCCTCCGCAGCCCCCCGGTTCGTTCCCCGAGCCGAGCCGAACTCAGCCCCCGGGCGAATCCGCCCCGGGCCTCGCTCGCGCCAAGGTGCGCGCACGGCACGGAGTCCTCCCGTAGCGTCCGCGATTGCGGACCATCTTCAATGTTGGCCTCGTTGGAGGTGGGATCCGCGATGATAACCCATGAGGGATGGTCCGCAATCGCGGACTTCCCGTAGCGTGGGCACGGCCCACCATCCCGATCTCCTTGCCAACGAGAAGGTTCAGAGGTGGGCCGTGCCCACGCTACGAAAATCGTTGGCCCTGCGATCACGCCAAGGCCGAGCGCATCGCAGCATCGATCTCTCGACGACCGGCTCCTTTTGGCGAATGCTGCCGCCCTGGACCGCCGCGAGCATCGAGCTTAAATAAAAGCGAATTGGCCATCAACACGGACCCAGGAGGAACCTGAGTCGCGGTGAAGACCGGCGGGAGTGCGATCCGGACGGACCTCAGCGTGCGAGATGAATCTGCGTGGCCGAGAAGAACCCGCCGAGCGTCAAACGCCCCACCGCGGCGACCGGACTGCCGTGACAAAGGTTCTCACCCAGGTCCTCGAGCCAGCCTCGATCCGGGACGAGCGAGGCTTCCGCCTCGACGATCATGAGATCCTTGGGGCGGCCCAGCGGTGCCACCTGCAAGACCAGACGCGACGCATCCCGTAATGCGCCGGAAGGTTCGACCCAAGAATCGATGATTGCGCCCGTGACCACCATTTCCGTATCCATATCCTGCTCCTCCCCGCCCGGTAAGGGGCGAAGTTCGGAGGCATTGAGCACTTGACCCGATGCATCCATCATAGCAGGTAAGGATTGGTGAGACAAGGGATCATCTCGGGAATCGCAGGGGCAATTCAGTTCGGTTCAGAGTTTCTCGACGCGAGTCAGGCCCACTCAGAGCGCCTGACGGTTCACGGCCGCCGACCGGTTTCGTGAACGGAATTTTCGTCAAAGCGTCATCGAATCGTATAAAGGTGGGATCGTGACGAACCTGTAAGCCGGATTCTGTCGGGGACGCGAACGTCCCCGGATGATCATTTCTCTGGGACGCCGGTTGCCCGGCGCCTCTAGCGACCTACCCGGAAGTCATCCGGATCGGGCAAATCCGCCGCCGCCGGCCCTCCCTTGCGGTCAGTCCGGCAACGTTGCTCCCTTATTTGGTCTTGCTCCCAGTGGGGTTTGCCAAGCCAAGCCGGTCACCCGACCTGCTGGTGAGCTCTTACCTCACCGTTTCACCCTTACCCCAGCGAACCGAAGTTCGCCGTGGCGGTCTGTTTTCTGTGGCACTTTCCCTTCCCGAGATCAATCGGGCGGTGGGCGTTACCCACCACCGCGCCCTACGGAGTCCGGACTTTCCTCTACGGCATGCCCTCGATTTGATGTTTCCATCAAACCAAGCGCCGTGGCGATCATCCAGTCCGTCACGAACCCATCACTTATCATATCTCACGGCTGCCTCGCCTCAACCAATATTCTTCAACAATTCGCGGATTCTCCCTCATACCCCCTCCCGCAACCCGCAAGACTCACCCTGCAATTTATCTACTCAATTTTTTCGATTCAAATTTCCCATTTTAACTATGTGCTTTATACTGTGGATATCCTCCCAATCCTTAGAGGCCTCCACCCATGTGTATCCGCGACTATCTCCAGAGCCGTCACGTCTGGTTCGAGACGCTGCTGCACCCACCGGCCCCTTCGGCGTCCAAGCTGGCGCAAACCGTTCACGTTTCCGGCCGGTTCGTCGCCAAAGGGGTATTGGTCGGTACGGGAGGGGCCTACGTCTTGGCGGTCCTGCCGGCGACCGCACGGATCGATATGGAGCGACTGACGCAAGCGCTTCATGGCCAATCGCCTCGGATCGCGACCGAGGACGAGGTCGAGCGGATCTTCGGCGACTGCGAACGAGGGGCGTTGCCGCCGTTTGGCCGGTTATACGGGCTGACGACCCTGGTCGACGCCAGCTTGTCGGGCAGCTCTGAGATCGTATTCGTGGGAAACTCCCGCCACGAGGGGGTACGGATGCGCTACCGCGACTACGAAGCGATCGAATCGCCGATTCGGACCCGGTTCGCACTGGCGACGAGCCCGCGTCAACGTCGCAATTCGCATCGCAAAGCCGGGTGAAGACTGGCCCCGCTCCCCCGCTCTGCCCTCACTTTTGTGAATCAGAGGGGGGAGCGGGGCATCCCGCCCACAGTTTCAATCCAACGACTCGATTGAATTACGGCCGGAACGCCGAGGCTCAGACGCCGAGAGCCGCCTCATTGGTTGGAGTTGCCGCCGTCGAGGCTCCGTCGGACTCAGGGGCGAACCCACGCCTCATCGTATTCTCGGTGATGGTGCGGGTCAGGAGGAACTCGAGCAGGTAGTCGGTCCCGCCGGCCTTGGTGCCGATGCCCGAGAGTTGGAAGCCACCGAACGGCTGGCGATCGACGAGTGCGCCGGTGATCGGCCGGTTCACGTAGAGGTTACCCACCCGGAACTCGCGTTTGACGCGGTCGATGTTCGCCGGGCTCCGCGAATAGAGTCCACCGGTCAGGGCGTAAACCGTGCCGTTGGCGATCCGAAGCGCATCGTTGAGATCGCTCGCTCGGAGGACGGCGAGGACGGGTCCGAACACCTCCTCCTGGGCGATTCTGGCGTCGGGGTGGACCCCGGCGACGATCAGCGGTCCGACGTAGTTCCCTCGCGCCACCAGTGGGCCCACATCGACCGACAAGACAACATCGCCTTCCCCCTCGGCGATCGTCTTGTAGCCTTCGACCCGCACGCGGGCCTTGGCGTCGATCACAGGGCCGACCGCGGTGTCCGGGTTGTCGGCCGGGCCGACGGGCAAGGCGCGGGCGGCATCGACGAGCCGCGCGACGAAGGCGTCGTAAACGCCGTCGAGGACGATCACGCGCGAGCAGGCCGAGCACTTCTGCCCCGCGTAGCCAAAGGCGCTCTGCAAGACGCCGACGACCGCCTCGTCGAGGTCGGAGTCATCGTCGACGATGATCGCGTTCTTTCCCCCCATCTCGGCGATCACCCGCTTGACATGGTTCTGCCCGTGCGCCGGCTCGGCCGCCTTGCGGTTGATCTCGAGACCCACATCGCGCGACCCGGTGAATGCGATCAGTGCCACCCGCGGGTCATCCACGAGGGCTTTGCCGACGTCGCCGAAACCGGGCAAAACGGTCAGCACCCCCTCGGGAAGGCCAGCTTCGCGAAGCAGTTCGCCCAGCAGCAGCGCGATCCTCGGGGCACGCTCGCTCGGCTTGAGCACCACCGTGTTTCCCGCGACCAGGGCGGCGACCGTCATCCCGGTCGGAATCGCCAGCGGGAAGTTCCAAGGCGGGATCACGGCCACGACTCCGCGGGCGATCCGCTCGATGGCATTGGTCTCGCCCGGAACGTCGCGGTGTTTCCCCTCCGCCAACCGGATCATCTCGCGGGCGTAGAATTCGCAGAAATCGATCGCCTCGGCGACGTCCCCGTCGGCCTCGCGCCAGGGCTTGCCACACTCGTAGACTTCCCAGGCCGAGATTTCCGAGCGCTTCGCACGCATGAGCGCAGCCGCTTTGAGGAGGACCGAGGCGCGGTCCGCGGCGGGGGTAGCCGACCACGCCGCAAGTCGTTCCCGCGCGATCGCGATCGCCTGGCGAGCATCCTCGGGGCGAGCCTGAACGAATCGGCCGACAACCGAAGCGGTCTCGCTGGGGTCGGTCGAGGTGAACTCAGTCCCGGTGGCGACCGCGCGACCGTTCAGAACCAGCGGGTAGACCCGGCCGAACTGACCGCGAACCACGCGAAGCGCTTCGCTCATCGCAGCGCGGGCCTCGGGCCGAGTGAAGTCGGTCGGCGGCTCGTTCTGAAACGGTGTCAAAACCGGCGCCGCCGCGTTCGCGGTCAACGACCCGGGCTTGCGTTGGGAAGGCTGGTTCCGGCCCCACATGGCTCCGACCTCCTCGGGATCGCGCAAGAGCTCCTCGACCTGAGCATGGTCGGTGAAGCTGGCCTTCAGGAACGACTCGTTCGACGTATTTTCCAGCAGTCGCCGCACCAAGTAGGCCATGCCGGGGAGCATTGCGCCATACGGGGTGTAGACACGAACCCGCTTGCCGTCGGCCACCAAGGCACGCTGAATCGGCTCGCCCATGCCGTGGAGCATCTGGATCTCGTAGGAATCATCCGGCACGTGATACGTCTCGGCGGCCGCCATCGCCAGCGCCAGGCTCCGCACGTTGTGGCTGCCCAGGGCCGGGCGCAACTGTTCGTGGTGCTCCATCAGAAAGCGGGCGGAACGCTCGTAACAGGCGTCGGTCTGCCACTTGTGGAGATAGACCGGGATCGGCCAGCCGAGTTGGCGGGCCAGGACCACCTCGTAGTCCCAGTACGCCCCCTTGACGAGCCGGACCGTGATCGGAGTGCCCCGCTGCTTGACCCAGTCGAGCAGCGATCCCAGGTCGGCCTCCGTCTCGGTCAAATACCCTTGAATGACGATGCCGACATCGGGCCAGTCGCGAAACTCCGGCTCGGAGAGCACCGACTTGAAGATCGCCAGCGTCAAATCCTTGTGGGCGTACTGTTCCATATCCACATGGACATAGGCGCCCAGATCGCGTGCGGTCCGCAAGATCGGGCGGAGCCGACGGGCCACGCGGTAAAGCGTCGAATGGTCGTAAAGCGCATCGAAGCGGGCCGTCAGGCTCGTCAGTTTCAAAGACAGGTTCACGCGAGGAATCGACCCGCGGTGATCGCGGTCGATTTGTGGTATCTCCGGTTCGACGCCCAACGGGCGAGCCAGGCCGCGAATCAAGTCGAGACAGGTCTGCTGATAGCGTTCGGCCTCGTGCTCGCTGATCACGGCCTCTCCCAGGAGGTCCGCCGTGAACGCGATCCGCTGCCGCCGCAGGGCGAGAACCGTCTTGAGCGCCTCGTCGGGGGTTGCGCCGGCAATGAACCGCCGTGCCATATGGGTCGCCCCGAACCGGGCGATCCCCGCTAAGGCACGTTCTCCCAGGGTTCCCGCCGGGGCCAGCGCAACCGCGAGTCGAAGCCACCAGGGGACCCGATCTCCCGCCTCATCCAGATATTCCACCAGGTGCCGGCGGATCGCCGTCGGGGTTTTGAGCACGGGCATCGCGTCAATGAACCGGAAGAGCTGGACCTTGACTAGGGGGTCGCCCAGCGTCAGGTTCATCATGCGGTCATCCCACCACCCGCGTTCCCAGGGCTTGGGTCCGCCCCCGACCTTGGCGAACAGCACGCGGCCGATTTCGCGCGCTCGGTGTTCGATCGAGGTCGAGGTCGCATCACGACTTGCAGTCATTGAGGCCATCGACGAGCCCTCCGAGAACGGGAGGTAAGCGAGATCAGAACGCCTCCCGCCACCCCTATTCTACGGCAGGACGGACCATAAGGATCACTTATTCGGCGGCCCTTCCGGTGATCGCGAACGGCGGGAGAGTCATTCCTTGAGAACCGGCCCCGCGCCCACGACTCAGGTGAGCGGGAGCGTCAGGGAACAACCTGTCGCTTGATTTCCCGCGCGAATCGAAAATTGCTGATATCCGCCTTCGCCCCTGAGAGGTTGACCCTGGATCTCGATCCTCGGTAGGTTAGACACATCCTCATCTCGATCGGTCACCGCGGTCCGGCGTTGCCGGCTTGGCAACGCCAGCCCAGCTTCATGTCCACCTTCTTATGAGGCAAGCCGCTATGAGAACGCGCATGACCTGGCTCGCAGCGCTGGCCCTGACCTGCGCCGGTATGGTGATGGCCTCGGGTGACTCACCGCCGCAGGCCCAACCGACCGATGCGAAGGCAGAGCCCGCCGCCACTCCCGCCCCCGCAACCGCCCCCGCATCCGCATCCGCACCTGCGGCTGCCCCAGTCTCCAACCCCAAGGAGGCCGCGATCCGTGAACAAGTTCAGGCGTTTGCCAAGGCTTTCAACGTCCACGACGTCGAGGCGCTGACCGAACTGTTGACCGCCGACGCCGTGGTCGTCGAACCTTCCGGGTCCGAGACGCGCGGCCAATCGGACATTGGCATGATGTACGCCGAGGAGCTTGAGAACGTTCCGGGGGTCAAGCTCGAGTGCACCATCGAATCCATTCGCTTCCTCACCGCCGATGTGGCGCGGGTCGAGGGCATGTCGCGACTCTCGTCGGGCACCGGCGACGCCAACGAATTCACCCGTTTTAGCGTGCTGACGATCCTCCAAGAGGGCAAGTGGCGGCTCGCCGAGATTCGCGAGTACGCCGCTCCTGGCGGAGACATCACCCCCTACGAACGGCTCAAGGAGCTCGAGTGGATGGTCGGTGACTGGGTGGACGAGAGCGGCGACAATAAGGTCAGCTCAAGCATTCGCTGGGCCGACAACAAAAGCTTTCTGATCCGCACGTACAGTATCGAGATCCAGGGCGAGAAGGCCTCCTCGGGCACAATGTTCATCGGCTGGGATCCCCAGACCACTCAGATCAAGTCGTGGGTCTTCTCCTCCGAGGGGGGACACGGCGAAGGACTCTGGACGCGGACCGCCGAGAACCAGTGGATCGTCAAGGCTCAGGGCACTCGTCACGACGGCCAGCCCAACTCGGCCACCCAGATCCACACCATCCTGAATAAGGATGTGGTGAAATCCAGCTCGATCGACCGGATCATCGGTGGCCAGCTCGCGCCCGACATCGCCGACGTCGTGATGGTTCGGAAACCGGCTCTGCCTCATGCTCGACTTGAGCCTCAGCCCGCCGCGACCGGCAAGCCGGAAAAGTAACGCGGCCCGTCCGACCACGTCATCCTCCTCCCGGTGGCTTGCTCAGGCCCCTGAGCAAGCCGCCGGGAGGCCACAAAATCAGCCTTGTTGCGTATCCGCACACCCAACGGCTTCACATCACCTCTCGAGGATGTCCATGTTTAATTCTCGGCAGACCATCCTCTTGCTTGCCGCAATAACCGCCTTCTTCGCCAATCCCGACCTGGCTCACGCCCAACGTCGTGGCGGTGGGGGGCGCCCCGGGGGTGCTGGCGGCGGACGCCCCGCGGGGGGAGGCGGCATGGCTCGTCCCATGCAAGGCGGTGGAGGCATGACCAGACCCTCCATGCCCGTCAACCGGCCCGCCATGGGCGGAATGACCCGCCCGTCCCCTGGCAACATGACCCGCCCCAATTTCGCCGGCAACCCGGGCGGTATGTCCCGGCCCAACTTCGGCGGTGGTAACCGGCCAGGACCGGGAGCCGGTTTTCCGGGAGGCAATCGACCGGGACAAGGCGGCGGGGGTGTCCAGCGCCCTGGATTCCCCGGATTCCCCGGTGGTAATCGCCCAGGACAAGGCGGCGGCGGGGTCCAGCGCCCCGGATTCCCCGGATTCCCCGGTGGTAACCGACCAGGACAAGGCGGCGGCGGGGTCCAGCGTCCCGGATTCCCCGGATTCCCCGGTGGTAACCGACCAGGACAAGGCGGCGGCGGGGTCCAGCGCCCTGGATTCCCCGGATTCGCCGGCGGTAACCGACCAGGACAAGGTGGCGGCGGTGTCCAGAGGCCTGGATTCCCCGGTGGTAACCGACCGGGACAAGGCGGCGGTGGCGTTCAGAATCCCTGGCTCGCCGGAGGTAACCGGCCCGGCCAAGGTTGGGGCAACCGTCCCGGACAAGGCGGCGGTGGCGTTCAGAATCCTTGGCTTGCCGGCGGCAATCGCCCAGGACAGGGCTGGGGCAACCGCCCGGGACAGGGCGGCGGTGGGGTCCAGAATCCCTGGCTCGGCGGCGGCAATCGCCCCGGTTTTGGCGGCGGTAACATCAACAACCGCCCCTGGGCCGGATCGGGCAACAACATTGGTTCCGGCAATTTCGGACAGATCGGCGACAACCTCGGGATCGTCAGCCGGACCAATTCCGTCAGCAACAGCTTCGTCAACAACAACTTCGGCGGCGGAGGCTATTCTTCGGGTTACGGAGGCGCCCCGACGATCATCAACAACAACGTGAACACCGTGACCGGCGGTGGTGGCTGGGGCGGTGGTGGCTGGGGCGGTGGCGGTGGCGGTGGCTGGGGCGGCGGAGGTTGGGGGGGTGGTGGCTGGGGCGGCAACAGCGGCTGGTCCTCCCCCTACTACGGCAACTGGTACCGCGGCAACTGGGGTGGGGGCTCCGGGTTCTTGACCGGTTTTGGCGCGGGGGCACTGACCTCGTTTGGGCTCGGCACCGCGTTTGGTGTCTCAAACAGCGCACTCGGCTATGGCGGGTTTGGCTCTCCGACCGTCGGCTATGGAATGAATTACGTCGTCCCGACTTGGGGCGCCAGCGACTATACCGACTGGGGGCTCGGCTCGGTGGCCAGCGACTGGCTCTACAGTGACTATGCGAACCCTTACGCCTCGACGTTGGTCGTGACTCAGCCCGCAACGTCGGCCGTCGTCTTCGACTACTCGCAGCCGATCAACGTCGTTGCCGCCGCTCCCGACCCGTCGATCGCCACCAGCACCGAGCAGATTTTCGCGGCCGCGCGCGACGCCTTCCAGGCCGGCGACTACGCGCGAGCGGTCGAACTGGCCGATCAAGTGATCAAGCAGACTCCCAACGTCCCGGTGGTCCACGAATTCCGCGCTCTGGCCCTGTTCGCTCTCCAGCGATACGACGAAGCCGCGGCCGTCGAATACGCCGTGCTCACGGCCGGACCGGGGTGGAACTGGTCCACGCTCGTCGGGCTCTACCCCGACGTCGACACCTACACCCACCAGCTCCGCAACCTGGAAGCGTACGTCACGGCCAACCCCAACTCACCGGCCGGCCGGTTCCTCCTGGCGGACCATTACATGGTTGAGGGACACAACGACGAGGCCTTGGACCAATTCGTACAGGTCACTCTACTTCAGCCCAAGGACCAACTCTCGGCGTCGTTCGTCAAGGCGCTCCGGAAGCCCGCCAACCCCGAGCCTCAGCCTCAGGTCGCCGCAGCAACACCGGCCCAGGTCCCAGAACAACCGCCTTCAACCTCACCCGCCGCAACCACGCCCTCCTCGACCGCCACGGAGCCGGCCCCGACAAGCCCCCCTCCCCCTCCGCCAGCCGCGATGGCCGGAACGTGGAAGGCCCAGCCGACGCCCGACGTCTCCGTCGCCCTGACGCTCAAGGAAGACGGCGCCTTCACCTGGGACATCGATAACAAGGGTCAGAAACAGTCCCTTGAGGGCCACGCGGAATTCAAGGACGGAACGCTCGCCCTGCTCCATACCGACGGCCCCCCGCTGGTCGGCAAGGTCACGCAGTCCGGCCCCGACAAATTCGTCTTCGCCCCCCCAGGCGCCGGAGCCAAGGCCCCCGGCTTGACCTTCACACGCTAAGCCGAACGAACGGCCCCGCCCGCTCGATTCGCTCGCCCCCCAAGGCGAGCGAATCGAAATCAGACCACGTCTCTTCCAGCCTACAACCGGCCCCGATGTTGGGAATCACGAAGAAAACCGCGGGAAACGACCGCCCGATTCCAAGTCTGCCAGGACCGACCACCTCGACACCACGTGCGGCCCGGTTTAAGATCCGGCAAGTATTAAACAGTGAAGCCGAGATCAGACGCGGAGGTCGGTCGTGTCCCAACCATCGCCAAGCCCTTGCCCCGGCCCTGGTCGGGTTTCTCGCCGCGAGATGATCGAGATCGGCTCCAGCCTGGCGCTCGGGCTCGGCCTGACCGACCTACTCCGCGCCGAGGCGGGAGCCGCCCCCCGGGCACGGCGTCGCGCTCGTCCCCAGGATCAGGTGACGCCGACGGCCGACTCCTGCATCCTGATTTTCTTGAACGGCGGGCCCAGCCACCTCGACATGTGGGACATGAAGCCCGATGCGCCGGCCGAGATCCGCGGCGAGTTCCGGCCGATCGCGTCGAGTCTGCCCGGTGTCCAGGTTTCCGAGCACCTGCCCCTGTTCGCCCGCCAGGTGCACCTGGGAACCCTGATCCGCTCCGCGCACCACAGCGTGAACAACTCGCACGGGGCGGCCGTCTATACCGGCCTGACCGGGCACGACCGCGGTGAGGTCGGCGGACGAGCCCAGCCGACCGACAACCCGGCGATCGGATCGGTTGTCGGACTCCACCGGCCGCCCGAGACCGGGATCGTCCCGTTCGTCGCGATGCCGTATATCACCGCCGAGGGCGCGGGGGGACCGCCCCAGCCTGGATTCTTCGGCGGCTGGCTCGGGCGGACGCACGACCCGCTCTTCGTCCTCAAGGATCCGAACTCGCCTGACTTCGCAATGCCCGAGCTCTCGCACCCGGCGGGTGTCGACCTGGCGCGGTTCGCGAGCCGGAAACGGCTCGACAATGTGCTCGGCACCCCGGCGGGGTACGAACGTGACCCGCGGCTCCGTGACGTCGACGGTTTTCGCGCGCGGGCGTACGACTTGCTCACCGCGCCGACGGCCCAGGACGCGTTCCGGATCGACCGCGAGGACCCGCGAATCCGCGACCGCTACGGCCGGAACATCTACGGCCAGAGCGTGCTGCTCGCCCGCAGACTGGTCGAGGCCGGCGTCCGGGTCGCCAGCATCTCCTGGGCGCCCGACGCCAACGCCACCTGGGACACCCACGGCAACAACTTCAAGACCCTCAAGAACACCTTGCTCCCGCAACTCGATGCCGCGCTCTCGTCGCTGCTCGACGACCTCCAGTCGCGGGGCCGGCTCGACCGTACGCTGGTCGTCGTCATGGGCGAGTTCGGGCGGAGTCCCAAGATCAACCCCGCGGCGGGCCGTGACCACTGGAACTTCGGCTACAGCCTGTTCCTCGCCGGCGGCGGGATCAAGGCGGGCCACGTCCATGGCGCCAGCGACAAGATTGGTGCCCGCCCGCACCTCGACCCCGTCACCCCGGCCGAGATCATCGCCACGATCTACCAGTGCCTCGGGATTCCAGCCGATCTCCTCCTCTACGACCAGTTCCGACGCCCCTTCACCGTCGTGCCCGAAGGCCGGCCGATCGCGGCCATCCTCGCCTGAGCCGGTTCGCGATCCGGCCGTCCTCCAAGGAGAGGCTCTCCGTGCCCCCGAAAATTTCCGCATTCCCGAAATGCTACCTCGACGAGATCGCCGGCCAGCGCTCGATGACAGTCTTCGACTGGATCGCCGAGGCGCGATCGCTCGACGCCGACGGTCTTGAGATGTACGACGGCTTCTTCACCAGCCTGGACGACGCCTACATCGACCGCGTGGGCGACGCGATCCGCGAGGCTGGCTTCGCCATGCCCATGCTCTGCTGCTCGCCCGACTTCACCAATCCCGACGCCGACGCCAGGCGGCGGGCCATCGACCGGGAAGCCGCCCTGATCCGAGTGACGAGACGGCTCGGCGGCCCCGGCACCGTCTGCCGGGTGCTTTCGGGTCAACGCTACCCCCAAGTCGGCCGTGAACAAGGGCTGGAGTGGGTCGTCGCCTGCATCGAGGAACTCTTGCCGGTCGCTCGGGAGCACGACGTCGTGCTCGGCCTGGAAAACCACTACAAGGACGGCTTCTGGCGCTACCCCGAGTTCGCCCAGAAGCAGGATGTCTTCCTCGACCTGGTCAAAGCGATCCCCGAGCGCCGGCACTTCGGCGTGCAGTACGACCCGTCGAACGCGATCGTCGCCGGCGACGACCCGATCGAGCTCTTGCGGGCCGTCGCCGATCGCGTGGTGAGCATGCACGCCAGCGATCGCTACCTCGCCAAGGGGACGACGCTCGACGAGCTCCGCCAGGCCGACGGCACGCTCGGCTACTCGCCCAACCTGCTCCATGGAGTGACCGGCAAAGGATTAAATGATTACCCCACAATCTTCACCATCCTGGCCGAGCATGACTATTGCGGCTGGATCAGTATCGAGGATGGGATGAACGGAATGGGCGAGATGGCCGAGTCGCTCGCGTTCCTCCGAGCAATGATCAAACAACATTTCTCATAATCACTCCGAAATTAATCCAACAAAAAAGCATGATCTGACACCGTTAGTTCAGATCATGCTTTCACGCACCTGGGTCTGACGGGTTCGCCTCCGCTACTGAGTGAACGCATCCTGACTGAGTGGCATTTGAGTGCACCAGTAAGGGAGTTTGCTCCCGGCCGGAGTGACGAGCTTGGCGTAGACGCTGCCGGCGATCGAGCTCTTGAGGAATCGCATCGAGCCGTCACAGAAGACCGCGTTCACGCCCCCGGAATGGTTGCTCAAGAGATAGGGGAACGTCCCCTCGATCGTCAGTCGGTATCCGCCGTTGATGTTCTCGTACGAGCCGTCCTGATTGGCCAAAGCCCATCCAGGGCCATCAGCGTCCGCGGACGCGGCCAGACCGCCGCTTGTGCAATCCGGGGTGCTGGCACTGCCGCACACGTTATCCGAGGCGGTGAACATGCAGAAGTTGGGCAATGGGCATGCCCAGTTCGTCATCAGCCCCCCAAGACGGGTGAGCCTGTGGAACTGCCGACCAGCATGTTCTCACTCGCCAACAGAGTCGCGCTCGCCCCATCCTCGAGGTTGACCGGGCTCGTTTGAATGTCCCAGGGGTATCCCCCCTTCGCCGTCCCCAGAAACATCACCCCCAGTTTCTTGCAGGTGCTCTGATTCAGCCCCCAATTCGTCCGCTTGCCGACGTCCGGCGCCTGTGGCCCCCAGGCGGCGATCCCCCCGTTCCCGCCCGACAGATCACCATCGAACTTGTGCCCCGTCCAAGAAAGGGGCTCGGCATGCCAGCGGGCGAAGCCGCCGTTGACGACATAACTGAGGTTCCCCTGCGACGTCTGAAGCGTCGTGTCATCAGGACAAACCAAAATGTCAAGATTGGTTGACGACGACTTTAAGTTCGACGGCATTCCCTGCTTCGTCGTCGCTGAACTCAAATAATTCTGCTCATGTCTCCATGCATTTGCAAGATCCTTGCTGTCGATATACGGCAGGACCTCCACCACCCAGTTGGAAAGCATCGGGTTGTTCTTGGTGAGGCTCCCCGGCTGTGAGATCGACGTCCAGATCCAGGACGGATGGTCCGGATCAGTCGGGTCCCCCAGATTCACATCGGGATTCTCCGCGAAGGTACCGGCATTGGGAAACTTGTTGAATGCATTCAAGAACCCAAGGAGCCCGAGGCCAACCTGCCGGAGATTACTCTGACACTTCGCCCGCCGCGCCGCCGCACGGGCCGAACTTACCGCCGGTAACATTAATCCGACCAAGACCCCGATGATCGCAATCACAACCAGCAACTCAATCAGCGTAAAGCCAGCGCGAAGACGTGAACGCATGCCATCCCCCTTTCCGTGCCTGATCGGCCGGTCGCTGAACGCGACCCACACCAACCTCGAATGGGCTGTGCACTCAGAATTAAGTAAATGCATGCTAGCACTCAGTCAATCAAGAAACAACAGCATACTCCTGAGAAATGGACACGTCCTGGAACGTGGGGAATGGTGCGGTTCGATCGGGTGTTCAAAAATGTCGCAAGGTTACTGTTTGCAGAAGTTCGTTAACCTTACAGCGGTCTGCCGTCGCGTGGCGCACGGAAATCATGGGGAGAGGCATCGACCCTGGATCTCAGAGCAGGCAAGGAGTCAGAGGATTTCTTGGGTGGATGGCCAGGCAACTTGGTGTCCGTGAGGGCCCAGCCACCAGTGAGTGACGCGAGACCGAACCATCGAGCGACCCGCGTGGAGCGTACGGAACGCCACTTGTCGCTTCGCGACTACGGCCAACAAGAGGTCCGGGCGGCCCATAAGCTTGGGCTTGTGGCCCATGCGCATGAAAACACGGGAGATCGAACACATCTCGCTGATCCCGACGGGTGCTAACCCTCAGACAAACCAATCCACCGGCCCTGTAATTGGGCAGGACCGGAAATCGTACCGTTGTCCGACGTCTGCTCCGTGACATCGGAGAAGCCGCCCCGCATGGAGGCGATGGTACGGACCTGACGGGTGAGGGTAGCCTAGCGCCGCCCGATCTTGCCGCCCGTCGGGCAGGGACTTTGCAAGAGGTGTAATAAACGGGTATGGTGCGGAGGTGGGGGACAACGGTCACGTTAGCCAGCACGCTCCTGTGGGGAGGGGAAAGCCCCCACAAGCACGTGGGCATTTCCTGCTCATGTCAATACCTCCGAAGCGGCGAGGTCGACCTTCAATGGGTGGAGAAGCCTATTTCGTGGCCCCGGACGCATGCCCGCGCCGCTCGGTCTCCGATCACGTCCAACAACTGACCGCGACGGGGTATCCTTGCCGCGAGGAAGCGGACGAATGGGGACACTGGGTGGTGTTCGACGGTTTGGAATCGACCCTCAACTTCACGGTCGAGGAGGGCGTCGCGGTGTTTGCCACCTTCGAAATGGCGGTCATGAACGACCCGCCCGAATTGTTCGACGCGGTCGAGCGGGCATTCGCCGAGGCGGGCTGGGAGACGGGACCGGTTGAGGAGGGCTGATGGGTCGCATCCGTGGATCCGATCCGCCTCGGAGACGGATGGCCGGATTGACGCTTGCTCACAGCGGTTTGCCCACGCGGTTATTGGCCGGAGGGCCCACGCAAACTTGTCGGGATGAACGAGAACTCTCTCTAAAGCTGTGGCCTCATCGTCCTGACATGCTTCCTCGATGTTTCGAGGCGAGAAAAGTTTTCACGAGTTTCGCCTCTTGCTCTGACATCTTCTCGCTCTTCAATAACTCTAGCTGGGGGGCCAACTCCAGTCGTTGCCACTCTGGAGTATCAGGCAATTTCTCCGCACTTCGGGCAAGGCTCTCGATATAAGCAATCCCTTCTGCTGATTGACGTTGGCCTTTCCGAAGTTCTTCCGCACGCCGTTCAAGAGCAAGCGCCTTGCGGGCCGCGAGATCCGCAAACGGCATTGGCACATTCCGTGCGGCTTTGATCCAATCTTGGGCTAGGCGAGCGTGAATTTGTCGCTTTTCCGATCCCTCTGCCCACTGCTTCGCCTCGTTTTCTTCCTTTTCGGCGGCTGCCAGACATCCCTTGAGTCTACGTCTGATCTCACGTTCCCGTGCCCTCTCCCCCTCAGCAGCCCTCAGGAATAACGCGATTTGATCGCTGATCACTTGATCGGCGATTTGAAAGCGTTTCTTCCTCTCCGGCAACGTGACTCGTGTCATGTATCCAGCGATTAACGCGGTAATGATCAAAAGCCCCAACACCGACAACTGTGGACGAAGTGGGCCTAAAGGCCGTCGCTCGCATTGAACGCGAATCGCTATGGGCACGAGGGGTATTCGTAGACGCATGGCCATCCTTCCTTGAGTTCGAGTCCCAACCCTCGCTCCTAGACGAGACATTCTGTGTTCGACGCAAAGCCGGTCAAGATTGATCGCCCTGGATCATCGCGCATCTTCCTCAAATCGAGCGATCCATCGCAAGCCCGCTTACACGATTCACCGAGGCAGGTTGCGGGATTGTCCGCAGCATTCCGCCACAGAGCAAACATCGACTCAACCTCCAGTGGACAAAGTCCCTTCCAATGTCGCGGCAGCCTCGCGTCTGGGTATCTCAGGAAACGCGATTTCGGATGCGATTCTCTGAGTCCCAATGCGAACTCTGGACCGATCGTGTGGGTCCATCATTGTGGGATCCCCTGCTGCCACGCCGACGAGTCAAACGGGATCGAGCCAATCGGAGTGCTAATGCCGACGCTGATCCTCTCACCACGATATTCCGACGACTCGATCAAGCTGCGGCGAGCGGCCATCGCCCTCGGCTGGGACGTGATGCGGCTGGCGAGTTGGCGGTGCCCCGAGGACTTCGAGCCCGAGGAGCCGGTCCTCTTCGCCGAACCGCTGTTCAACACGGCGGTCGCCGAGTCGCTTGGGCTGTCAGTGATCGAGCCGCCGGAAGACTTTCTCATCAAGCTGCCTCGGGAGTACGTCGGAAGAGCGGTACGCTTGATGACCGCCGCAGAGGCCCGGACACTCCCCGGCCCGGTGTTCCTCAAGCCGCCCAACCAGAAGTCGTTCCCGGCCAAGGTCTACGCCAGCGGCTCCGAATTGACCGAGATGCCCGACGACGACCCGGTTCTGGCTTCCGAGCCGGTCGAATGGATCGCCGAGTTCCGCTTTTTCGTGCGGGACCGTCGGATTCACGCCTGGTCCCCCTACTGGCTGGACGGAGTCTTGGCCAGGGGCGGCGACGAATGGGTCATCGAGCCCGAGTTGGCGGCGACGACGAGGGGCCTGATGGACCGACTGCTCGCCGACCCCCGCGTGGATCTCCCGCCCGCACTGGTCCTCGACGCTGGGGTCATCCGAGGCGTCGGCCCTGCGGTCGTCGAGGCCAACGAAGCGTCGGGGGCGGGAATCTACGGCTGCGACCCACGGGACGTGCTGGAGGTTCTGCAGGCGGCAACCGTCGTCAATCCAGGCACATGTGGATTGTGACGATGCCCTCGTGGGTGGTCGAAACGATAATGGGGCGGGCCGGCGGGCTCCAGTAACGGAAAACCCGCCCGAAGGAGTGGGACGGCGAGTATGGCGAGGACAACCGGGAGATCGGCTACGTCATCAGAGGCGAGTCCATCCCGCAAGCCGAGGCAATCGAGTCGATCGAGACAAGCGTTACGCAGAGCACATCGCCGCCCACTCTGAAGACATTGAAGAACAGGTCCGCATCGCCAAACGGCTGCGGAATCCACACGCCGAGGCAACGACGGGGGTCGATCTCCAGGTCCCGGCCATCATGACCTACCTGGAGAGGAACGGGCTGGTATTTCACGGGCTCCGAATCCGGAACCCATGAAACACAACCATTTCTCTTATCAACCAATGCTTTATCGATTCAGCATACCGGCAAGATCAAGGGTGCCTGGTCTGCCGATCCATGAGGGTCGTGCTGAGGACGTCACTCGCGATCGCCTGGCGGGAGGCCACGAAGACCGCTCGGCTCGGTCCGGACGGGAACGTTTCCGGAGAGGTCCAGTCGAGCGGAAATTCTTCGTGGTTCGGCTGCGTGGTCGGGACGTAGACATGCGGAAAAAGACTTGTCAACTTCTCGAACAGCCAGCGCCGGGTGGGTCGGCAACCGGTACCCGAAACCGCCTGCGTCGGATCGCGGCGACTTTCCGAGACGCGGCGGATCTCAGCCAGATCACCGAAGGAGACACACGTTTCCAGGAGGAGCATCCCGGAACATTTTTCGGCCAAGAACTCGATCGCACGCACCGGGTCCGCGAGGTGGTAGAGCAACCCGTAGCAGTGGACAACTTCAAACGGCGGTAAGTCTAATTTCGGATCTTCCATGTCGAGGAAGCGAACATCGGATTCCGGAAACCGATTTTTCAGGTGCCGGAGGTTCTCGTCGCGTGCCTCGGTGATCGTGACCTGGCAGTCTCGGTCCAGAAAATAATTCGAGTGATCCCCAATACCTGCGCCCACCTCGAGTACCGACTTCCCACCCACTGGCAGCAGCAGGCTGGCGAGGTGCTCGAGACGTCGAGCATTATGGCGGAGGTAACCGCTAGAGTGAAAGCAGTGTCGGGAGCGATCCGCCCAAGAGATCTCTAAGCCTGAGCGACGGATGAGCTTCCGGATTAGTGAGGATGTCTGACGTTCCATCATCTTACTCGTCTCGATGGTGTGAATCCATTCCGTTGCACGTTGTCAACACCATGCCGGAAACCACCTTAAGAATGGTTCTGCAAGAAGCTTGAGCTCTCGACATGGTTCTCCCCCGTGAGAGAGGGAGTCCCTTTATTACATATCCTGCGCATCCATGCAAGATCCTAACCTCCCGCTTCCGCCAGCCAAGTTGGCGATCTGCCATGGATTCTTTGAGCATCGTGCAATTCCATTCCTAGCCAGCAAGTATCGCCTTAGGACACAACGAGTTGCGTTCAGCCCGCAACCCGCCGCGATGAGGTGAGGCGAGGAATTCCCGCTTCATTGGAGGCTGTAGCAAGGATACCGGGATCTCGTTTCTCCCGCGAATTTCGGCCTCCGGGGCAGACAGGCGGCCCGGTTTCCTTGCGACAGACTCACAGGTCGACACTGGAGCAAAGGCACCGGGTTGGTGGATCCGGGGCACCCGGTAACGTGGCGACAGTCTCGCCGAATCGGTATCCCAGAGGTAAACCGCGATCGCGGAGTGCCCCAGGGAGGTGGACGGAAGCGTCCCTCACCTCTTACCGTCCTGAATCATACTAACGAGTATCGCAAGTTTTTGGATTGCACCCTACAAGCATGTCACGTTAAAACACGTGAATCCGACCCATCGAAGACATGAGCCGAGGAGAAATCGAATCATGAGCGATGCCATCGTTACGGCTTTCATCGATCGGTTTCCGGATGCCTTCAGTGAGGGTGATCCGAAAGTGATGGACAAGAAAGTCGAGGCCGGCAACGTGTTGGTTCTCCAGTCCTTGTATCGAGCGATTGCACAGGGGAATTTTACGGCTTTTGTGAACATGCTGGCCGAAGACGTCGGCATCGAGATCCTCGGAACATCGACCGTACCCTATCTCGGCTCTTGGCAGAGCCGTCAGAAGGTGGCCGAGGCAGTCCGGAACAACTACGCGATGGTGGAGGAGCAGCAACCCGTTTTGCAGTCGGTTGTCGCCCAAGGGGACACCGTGGTCGCTGCGGGGTGCGAACGGGGCCGAAATCTTGTGACCGGCCAGAGATACGACATCCAATGGGTGCAGTTTCATACCTTCCGCGATGGAAAGCTCATCCGCATGCGTCAACTCGTCACTGACACACAAAGCTGATCATCCAAGCGCATCAAGGCACCCGGCCTGACAGATCCACTTCGTCTCCCGATCCCATTGACGCTCAGAAAACGAGCTTCGTCACAACTCACCCGGCGCCCGATTTCGGGTCCATTCCCACCCTCACGACAAGGTGGTTTCGTCCCCAGCGTTCCTCGCGGATTGGTTCTGGAACGACCCCAGGACAGGGTTTATCCTACGCATACCAATCTTAAAAAAGGAGGGGAAACCGGATGACCGGAATCGACGATTCCGTGGCGGCATTTATTGAGGCAGCATGCGCTCCGCTCGACTGCGGCCACACTTCGGGAACTCTCGACGAGGCCCAAGCGATTCTGAGCGCACAGCCCGAAGTCGCGGGCCACAACATCTTCGCCGCGGCCGTGCTTGGGGAAGTCGCCACCGTGCGCAGGTTTCTCGCAATCGATCGCGGCAACGCCACGGCGAAGGGGGGCCCGCGCGGTTGGGATCCGTTGACGTACCTTTGTTTCTCGCGCTATCTCCGACTCGACGCCGCGCGTTCGGACGGGTTCGTGCAGACGGCGACCGCGCTGCTCGATGCCGGCGCCAGCCCGAACAGCGGCTGGTTCGCACGCCACGAACAGCCCAAGCCCGAGTGGGAAAGCGTCCTCTACGGCGCGGCGGGGGTCGCCCACCACGAGGGGCTGACACGCCTCCTCCTCGAGCGTGGTGCCGATCCCAACGACGGCGAGACTCCGTATCACGCGCCCGAGAGCGATGAGATGGGCGTGCTGAAAGCCCTGGTCGAGAGCGGTAGACTCAACGACGAAAGCCTCGCCACCCTCCTCCTTCGCAAAACGGACTGCCACCACTTCGAGGCGATCCAGTGGCTCCTCGAGCAGGGCGTCGCGCCAAACCGACTGACGCACTGGGGCAAGACGGCGTTGCACAACGCCCTCCTCAGCGACAACGCACTCGAGATCATTGAAGTGTTGCTCGATCACGGAGCCGACCCGGCGATCCGCGGAGACTCGGGGCACGGCCGCCGAGGGCCATCCCGATCATCGGTGGCTCTCGCGGCGCGAAGAGGCCGGGCTGATGTGCTCGACCTCTTGGAACGACGACGCATTCCGATCGAACTGCACGGCGTCGATCGCCTGATTGCGGCATGTGCCCGAAGCGACGACGACGCCATCCGTTCGCTCACGAATGAGGAACCAAACCTCGTCAGCGAGTTGATCGCCGAGGGGGGCGAGGTGGTCGCGGAGTTCGCCGGCAACGGGAACACCGAAGGCGTTCGAAGGCTCCTCGACCTGGGTGTTGGTATCAGCACATTGCACGCGCCGGGCGACGGCTACTTCGGTGTCGCGCCGAACAGCACGGCGCTTCACGTGGCCGCGTGGAGGGCTCGGCACGACACCGTGACGTTCTTGATCGGCCGAGGTGCGACGGTTGATGCACCGGACGGTGACGGTCACACCGCACTCGCGCTCGCCGTGAAAGCGTGTGTCGACTCGCACTGGACGCATCGGCGCTCGCCCGAGTCGGTCGCCACGCTGCTGCGTGCGGGTGCATCGGTGGCAGGGGTTGCCTACCCATCGGGCTATCCCGAAGTCGATGCCCTGCTCGAATCCCATGGAGCACACCAACCGTGATCCAACCCGACGAACTCAAGCGAAACGAATTGTGGAAGTGGTCGACCGGGATCGGTTCGGAGGCATCGGATCTCTTCCGCGGGGCGGTCACCGGTGATCTGGAAGCGATCGCACGACTGGTCACCAAGGACCCGTCTCTCGTGCAAAACAACATAAAATCATGCAATCATTTTCTAGTTTTATTCTGAAATATTATCATCCGCCGCACGTCCAAATTCTCCTGAAACGAAACGATCGAGGCACGACGACGTCGTGAACGCGCATGGCCGAAGCGACCGATCCCACGGATTTAATGACCGTTGAGGCCATCCGAAAACGCCCTCTTATGGACGTTGACGATGGCCTTTTCGGGTTGTTCAAAAGATGCCTTTGGCCAGATTCACGAGAAACTCAAGCTCCGCCGCAGCCCGAAACGCGGACGGAACGTGATCGTCGCCCTGATGTCGGTCATTTACCCGAATGTGGTCTGGGGAGGCTGCATTAAAACGCGGATTGGAAGCTCGGAGCTGCCGGATATCATCTCACGTCTCGTGGCCACGAACGTCCTGAGTTGGATCGACAACCATCCTGAAGCGGCTCAAGAACTTGCACAAATGCAAATTTTTCAGTTTCCAGATGCTTGGTACAGTGAGTGGGGGTTGGCTTCGGACCGGATGCGGGCGGGATGCCCGCGGTCCCAGGGAACACCAGGGATCGGCATTGAAATGGAGGGACAGGGAGCGATCCGCTCCCTGTCTTCCCGCGGTGAGGACGCAGTCCAGGGCCACGCCCCTCCCAGCCGCTCTCCTTGGGAGGGACCGCGGCCCAGGTCGGGAACCCTTGACCCGCTCTCCCCATCCTAGAAAAAAAAGCGGCGGGGGCCAACCGGTTTTCGCTTGACGAGATGCGGGTTTGCCTTGTAGAGTTCATCATTCACAATTTGGTGCGCATCTTATCCAGAGTGGCTGAGGGACGGGCCCTGCGACGCCACAGCAACCGGTCTACCAATTGGTGGATGCTGGTGCTAACTCCTGCCCCAGCGTGGTCCGAGCCGGAAACGGTTCGACTCGCAGATGGGACAGATAAGATAGTCTTCGGTGATGGCGTGCCTAGCCACGTCTCTCGCCAACGACCTGCCTTATCCTCACTTCCATCTTCTCTTCAGTGACTCTGGATGCCGCGCACCGGGACGCCCACTCGCTTTATTTGAGGGGTCGTTCGTCCTCGACTCTCCGTCCTTATTTGGACTCGCCTGACCGCGAGTCGGGCCGGAGTTACAGGAGAATCGCCGGTGTCTGGAGAATTCGTCAGCGGGCTGAAGTGTCGTCTCTGCGGTAAGGTCTACCCCAAGGAAGCTCTCAACTTCTGTACCGAGGACTTCGGCCCGCTCGAAGTCGCGTACAACTACGAAGCGGTCGCGAAGTCCTTCACCAGGCAGGCGATTGAATCACGCCCCAGGACGATGTGGCGCTATCGCGAGCTGCTCCCCGTGGACGGCGAGCCGACCGTCGGCCGACACGTGGGCGGCACCCCCTTGATCCGGGCCGACCGCCTCGCCAAGGCGCTCGGGCTCCGCGAGCTCTATATCAAGAATGACGCCGTCAACCACCCTTCGCTCTCGTTCAAAGACCGCGTCGTCGCCGTCGCGTTGTCGAAGGCGGTCGAGCTTGGGTTTGAGACGGTCGGATGCGCCTCGACGGGCAACCTGGCCGGCAGCGTCGCGGCCAATGCGGCCGCCGCGGGATTGAATGCCTACGTCCTGATCCCCGACAACCTCGAGCAGGGCAAAGTCCTCGGCGCCACGATCTACGGGGCCAAGGTGATCGCGATCCAAGGGAATTACGACCACGTCAACCGCCTCTGCTCGCAGATCGCCTTTCGGTTCGGCTGGGGGTTCGTCAACGTCAACCTCCGCCCGTTCTACGCCGAGGGGTCGAAGTCGATGGGCTTCGAGATCGCCGAGGATATGGGCTGGCGGATCCCTGACCAGGTCGTCGTGCCGATGGCCGGCGGCAGCCTGATCGGCAAGATCTTTAAGTCGTTCAAGGAACTCGAGCGACTCGGCCTGGTCTCGGGGCCGGTCAACACCAAGATGTACGGAGCGCAAGCCACCGGCTGCAACCCGATCGCGAACACGGTCAAGACCGACGCACTCCGGGTCAAGCCGGTCCGCAACCCGGACACAATCGCCAAGAGCCTCGCGATCGGCGACCCGGCCGACGGCTACTTCGCCTCGCAGTTGATCCGCGACACCGGCGGCTGGAGCGAAGACGTCGATGACGACGCGATCGTCGACTCGATGCGGCTCCTGGCCGAGACCGAGGGGATCTGGGCCGAGACCGCCGGCGGTGTAACCGTCGCCGTGGCCCGAAAGCTGATCGCCCAAGGCAAGATCGACCGCGACGCCTCGACCGTGCTCTGCATCACGGGCAACGGCCTCAAGACGCAAGAGGCCCTGATCGACAAGATCGCCCGCCCGGTCGTCATCAAGCCGAGCCTGGCGGAATTCGAGGCCCTGGTCGGGGCCGAGTCGCCGGAGCTGGTCACCACCGAGGCCTGACCTGACCTCAGCCGCCGCTCGACACCCTCCGTAGAATGAGGAAGGTCGTCCGTCATCCCACGCGGGATGACGGACGCCGTTCGCCCTCACTTGAATGTCCGCCGTGCCTCAACGCCTTTATTTCAGAAGCGAAGGATAGGAACTATGTCGGTCGTTACGATCCCCACTCCGTTGCGTCCTCACACCGGCGGCCAAGCCCGGATCGAAGCCCAGGGAACGACCGTGGCAGAAGTCCTCAGCGACCTCGGATCGCGGTATCCCGAATTCCAGAAACGGATCTTTGACGGCACCGGGGCGCTTCAGCAATACGTCAACGTCTACGTGAATAACGAAGACATCCGTTACCTCGACGACCTGGCCACCCCCGTCGTCGAAAAAGACGTCGTCGACATCATCCCGGCGGTCGCGGGCGGCTGAGCAATCGGCTTCGGCCGAATACTCAGCGGCAGCCGCCGATTCGATTCGGTTCGGTTCGATTCGGGCCACATCCCCTTCCTCGAGACTCCCACACGGATCGACGATGGGGGATGAGCCCGGATGGCCCACCCTGCCCTGCTCTCCGGACCAGGCGAGGCGAAGTACTTCGACACGCCATCCTCAGCGGACTCGTGAGCTCCCGGCCTCTGGGTTCGCGTTCTTGACCAAGGCCGTATCCTGGGGCAGTGAACGCGACAGCGAATTGTCATCGTTCCATCTCTTCAAGAGCGCGCCCCCCTTTAGCGGACGACCGCGACCAGGAATTTCCCAATGTCTTCCGACGTAGCCGACCCGCTCGATCGCTATAGCCGTCAGGTCCGTTTCCCCGCGCTCGGTGAGGCGGGACAACGCAAGCTGATGGCGAGCCGGGTCACGATCTGTGGCTGTGGCGCCCTCGGCACCGTCCTGGCCAACCACCTCGTTCGTGCGGGGGTGGGCCATATCCGGATCGTCGATCGCGACTTCATCGAGACGCACAATCTCCAGCGGCAAATCCTCTTCGACGAACAGGACGTGGCCGACAACCTGCCCAAGGCCGAAGCGGCCGCGCGTAAGCTGCGTCAAATCAACAGCGCAGTCACGATCGAGCCGGTCGTCACCGACATCGACCACACCAACATCCTCGACCTGGTGGGCGATGCCGACCTGATCCTCGACGGCACCGATAACTTCGAGACCCGCTACCTGATCAACGACGCGGCGGTCAAACTCAACAAGCCCTGGATCTTCGGCGGCGTGATCGGCAGCGAAGGCCAGACCATGACGGTCATCCCGGGCAAGACCCCTTGCATCCGTTGCCTGATCGAAACCAGCCCGCCGCCCGGCATGACGCCCACCTGCGAGACGGCCGGCGTGCTCGGTCCGGCGGTCGCCGTGATCGCCTCGTTCGAGGCCGTCGAAGCGATCAAGCTGCTCAGCGGAGCGCACGATGCACTCAATACCGAGCTGATCATGGTCGACCTCTGGGAGTGGTCGTTCCGCCGCCTCAAGGTGGCCGGCCTGCTGGGCAAGGTCGACTGTCCCTGTTGCAATCAGCGCAAGTTCGAGTGGCTCGACGGTGCGCTCGGCTCGCACACGACGACCCTCTGCGGGCGCAACGCCGTGCAGATCGCCACCCGCCGCTCGGAGCCCCTGAACTTCGCCGAGATGGCGACGCGACTCGCCGCCCTGGGCGAGATCCGGCACAACGCATTCATGCTCCGGTTCGCCACCGAGGGCCATGAATTCACCGTCTTCCCCGACGGCCGGGCCATCATCAAGGGAACCAACGATATCGCCAAGGCGCGTTCGCTTTATGCCCAGTTCGTCGGGAGCTGACACTTCCGGACCAACCCAGGAGAACGCGACCGTCACAAGGCCGGTGCTGGGTCCTGACGGTCGCCTCTCCGGGGCAGCAACGTGCAAACATGTCGAGTATTTCCCAGGGGCTTGCGCCCCTGGCTAAGAACGGCCGCCCCTCCAGGGCTGTAACACACACATAAGATCATTTTTTTCATAATACGTTCTGCCCCCTAGCTAGGCTCGGCCGCCCATCGGAGCCACGGCGACCCTGCCCCTTGGCAAGGCCTCGCAGTCGTACTTTCCCTGACCATCCCGAGTCGCTTCAACCAATCATTCTTTTGACGCCAAAAATGTCTCTGTGGTGAAAGCCCTCCTGAGATCGGATCCGATCATGATCTACCTCGACAACGCCGCCACCAGTTTTCCGAAGCCCGAGCCGGTCTACCAGGCTCTCGACACGTTCGCTCGGACGAACCTGGCCAACCCCGGGCGGGCCGGGCACCGGATGGCCGTCGCCGCCGAGCGCACGTTGGATGACACGCGGCACGCCCTCAACCAGTTCTTTCGAGGCGAAAGCCCCGACCGCTGGATCTTCACGCTCAACTGTACCGATGGGCTGAACCTGGCGATCAAAGGGAGCGTGAAGCCGGGCGATCATGTCATCACGTCGGATCTGGAGCATAACTCGATCAGCCGGCCGTTGTGTGCGCTCGAGAAGGCCGGAGTGATCACCCTGACCCGGCTCGCTTCGGAAGGCGGCTATCTCGATCCGGAGGCCGTTCGCAAGGCGCTGACGCCGAAGACGGCGCTGGTGGCCTTGACCCATGCGTCCAACGTCCTGGGAACCGTCCAGCCGATCGAAGCGATCGCCCCGATCGTCCGCGAGGCGAACGCCCTGTTCCTGGTCGACGCCGCGCAGTCGGCCGGCGTGGTCGCGATCGACCTGCGGGCCACACCGATCGACTTTCTCGCCTTTCCCGGGCACAAGTCGCTCTACGGACCGACGGGCACGGGGGCCCTCTACGTCGGGCCGCGAGCCAACCCTCGTGCCTGGCGCGAGGGGGGGACCGGCGGTGATTCGTCGAGCGAGACCCAGCCGAGCGTCCTCCCCTACCTGCTCGAAGGGGGAACGCCCAACGTGCTCGGCGTTGCGGGCCTCGCCGCGGGCCTCGCCTGGGTCGCCAAGCGCGGGGTCGAGGAGATCCGCCGCCATGAGGTCGCGTTGCTCCAACGCGTCGTCGATTGGGCCGAGGGGACCGAAGGCTGGCGAATCACCGGGCGGTGGGACCCGGCGTCGCATGTCGGAGCCCTTTCGCTCGTCGTTCCCGAGGCACTCACCCCCCAAGACCTCGGCTCGATCCTCGACACCAGCTTCGAGATCGCCGTGCGGCCCGGCCTGCACTGTGCTCCTTACATCCACCGAGCCCTGGGCACCTTCCCGGACGGTACCCTCCGTGTCAGCCCCGGTCCGTTCACCACGGACGAGGAGATCGCCACGTTCCTGAACGCCCTGACCGAGATCACCGCGGGCGTTCTTTGACCTCAGCCGGCCGCGCCGGCTCGACCTCGATCGCCTTCGAGGTTTCCGGCGCCGGGCGGGTCGCGCCGCTCGGCTTATCGGAATCTTTCGACGTTCCCTTGGTTTGATCGGCCGGGGGCAACGTCGGGGGAGCGAGGAACGGCATTACGTTTTTGCGATGCCCTCCCTTCAAGTGGACGACCACCGGGTCCGGCGTCTTGCTGACCCGGATCGTCTTGGTCTCCTTCTTCTCGTCGGCAGTCCCCTCGTGGGTGATCATTTCGAGGGTCGCCTCGAGGGCGGGCTTGTCGGGGTTGTTATAGATCGTCTCGATCCGGATCGTGTAATCGCCGTCGAAGCCGCGCGGACAGACGTAAACGCTCTCCGGATGTAAGCCATAGCCTCCCTTGATGATTGCGCCCCCGAAGACGGTTCGAGGCGCAACGTCGCGAGCGGTGGCGCCGAGTGGTTCTTCCACCATCAGGCCGAGGCTAGCATCACCGGTCCAGGTCAGCCTGACGAAGACGTCGCGGAACTCGGCCTCGGTCACACGCGTCAAGAGGGTCTCAGACTCGGGGGTTCGTCCCTCCTCCCGCAGGCTCTTGGCCAGGGTCTCCGCCTGTTGTCGGGCCTCGCGACGCACCTTCTCATCGAAGCCGGGCCAGCCCAGGGAGAAGAGTTTTTCGATGGCCATCGCCATCCGTTCCGGATCCTTCGTCTTCTGAGCCAGGTTGATCATCATGATCAAGGGTTCGGACCGGTGGGGGATCTTCTCGGCCGCTTCGTCCAGGAGCGTTCCGACCCGGTCGTATTCGCCGTTCAAGAGCATCATATCGGCCACGCTCACGAGGTGGTTCGGGTTGTGGCTCCGTTGCGCCATGTCGGCCGCATACCCCAGGGAGGTTTTGAAGTCCTTTTCAGGCCCCTTGTTCATCTTGATCGCGAGGGCGAGCGCCTCATACATCCAGGGCTCGGCATCCTTGCTGTGGTAGGCCAAGAAGCCCCTGAGAACCGCCTCGACGTCCTGACTCTTCTGGTTGAAGTTGAGAAGCGTAACCTTCTCCTTGAGATCGTTGGACGTTTCGCGATGCGTTCGATAGTAGTTTTTCCAATATTGAAACGTGCTCGCCGACTTCTTCTGGGTTTTCACGCTCCCCTTGGCCGCGGGGGCGATCGGGATCAAACCGGCAGGGGCCGCCGAAGGCTGAGCGGGGGCGATCGTCAGCGGGGCATCGCGATTAGGCTTCCCCGACGAAGTGCGCGGGGAGGAAACGCCACCGGGACCAGGTGACTTGACGCCACGCTGGTCCCGGGAAGGTTGAACCGTTGAGGGAGCGGGCTGGGCCGCCTCAATTAGCTGCTTTTTTTTTGCGAGAAGGCACCGGCCGAGTCAGCCGACTGCGCGGGATCGGTCGCGGGGACGGACATCATGCCGCCCATGCCACCCATACCACCGCCCATGCCGCCGCCCATACCACCGCCCATACCGCCCATCATGCCGCCGCCCATACCACCGCCCATACCGCCCATGCCGCCGCCCATACCACCGCCCATACCGCCACCCATGAGCGAGAGCGGGATGATCGCCAGGTCGGCCACCGGGTAGACGCGGATTTCGGTCGGCTGGTCTTCGGAGTCTTCGTTCGTGATCGTCAGCAAGCCGTCCTTCACCGTGTAGGTCAGGCCGAGTTGCTTGAGCATCAGCCGAAGGGTGGTCTTGAGCGGCACCCCCTCCAGGTCCAACGTCACGGGCGAGGTCATCGTCTTCTCAGCCTCTTGGAGGCCGACCGGGTCGACGTAGATCGGGATCCCGTTGTCGTTGGCGCCCGTGGTCGCGCTCTTGATGTACTTCAGGACGTCTTCGAGCGGCGTTTCGTTGCCGAACGACATCGAGATCGGATCATCCAACTTGGCCAGAATCGACTTGGTTTTCACGTCGCGATCGAGCAAGTCGACCGCGCGGCCGTAGCGACGGATTCGCTTTTCCGACAAGGTACGCCACTGGTTGGCGTCGGGATACTCGAGCGTAATCGTATCGGGGAACGGCACCGCCGCGCGATCGACGTCCTGGAGCGAGAGCATGAAGCGGAACTCTTTGAGCTGCTCAAACGCCAGCTCCTGGGCGAGGAAGCCCACCATCTCGGCCACCATCACGCCGGCGCGGGGGGTCGGATCGTTGGGGACCAAGGCCCGGGCCTTCTGGGCGAGCATCCGCGCCTCGTAGAACGGAGCGGTGGCGATCCCGATGTCACCCATGCCACCATTGTAGAGGATATTATACGTCCCCTGGGCCATCAGGCTGTCGAACTGGACCATCATCACGCTGACGGTCGCCTGATTGCGTTCGACGAGGTCGAGCGCCCGGATCCGCTGGTCGGCGGAGGCCTCACGGCGGAGCCGCTCGGCCTGCTCCTGGACGATCCGCTCTTCGGCGCGGACGGTGGAGAGGATCTGCGACTGGATCCGTCGATCGAGGTCGTTGCGGACCGATTCGGGGACGTCGGTGGCCGCTCGTGCCACAGTCTGTGCCAGGCGAAGCGTGGTGAGCGCGGCCTCGGGTTGTCCGCCATTGACCAGCTCGCGAGCGGCCTGAAGCCGCTGATTGATGTCGGCGACGAGCTGCTGGCGAACGACGTCGGCAACGCGGGCCGCTTCTTCGAGCGTGGCCTGGGGCTGGCGATCAGCGGCGGCCTCGGTGCCTGCTGGAACCGGCGCGGGGGGCGGGGCCTCGGCGGAAATGGCAGGGGGGGCCTCAGCGGGCGGCGCGTCCGGCGGGGCCTGGAATGCGACCTGGATCCGGGCCAATGCCCGCTTGGCTTGGTCGTTGCGGGGGTCGAGTTCAAGCGCCTTGCGGTAGAAGGACTTCGCCTGCTCGGACGCACCCTGCGCCAATGCCTGTCGGCCGAGCTCGGTGAGCTGCTTCGGCAACGGCGGCGTGTCGGCGGCTCGTGACGAGACACCGGTTAAGAGCAGGCCGCTCAATGTCAACGGCCCGAGACCTCTCCACATCCTCGCGGTTTGGGACATGATTGTTCGTCTCCAGAAGGGGATCCCGGCCTTACGTCCGGTACGAGCGTGGGGATGCGTCATTGTCATCAAAAGAGAACGACCGTGACTCAGCAAATCGGATTCGATTCCACCACGGAGGACCAGCCGGATCGATGAAGGCTCACCGAGCGCCGGCGGGACCAAAATCAAGTCGAGAGCAAGGTTGCGACCGTTCTCCTACGGTTTCTCTTATTATGCCACATAGAACACCTTGAGGCACAAGTCATCCCCTGCTCCAAATCGGGGTGGCCCGAAATCGGCCAGCGGCCCGTCGCCACCACCACGATGCCGATTGTCAACGTGCCGAACCGCGATCGCTTTTGACAGCCTTAGAGGGATGTTCTATCAACAGTTAGAGCAAATCCCGATCCATCACTCGGCGTGAGGGTGCGACGGCTGAAGGATAGGGTCCATCGATTCCAAACAGACGGCGATTCCTCGAAATCAGCTTCACTCGGCGAGTCGCCTCCGAGCGATCGAAACGACCCCGCCTCAGTCAGGGGAGAACAGAGAATTGGTCATGTCTGATCGCCCTAAGAAAAAGACGCCGTCCACGGCGAAGAAATTCGATCCACCCGCCATCCCGGAAGACGCGATTCTGCACGACCGTCGGAGTGGCCCCCCGCAGCACACTCGTAAGACAGGGGCCCACGCGACGCCAACGGCGAATCCTCCGAGCAGTCCCCCCGAAGGACGGGTCAAGAAAGAACGGCGAAGGCGGATCGATCCGACCACCTTCGAGAAGCAGTATACTGACGACGAGATCGAGTTCATGAATGCGATGCAGCACTTCAAGATGCAATCGGGCCGCTCGTATCCCACCTGCGGCGAAGTGCTCAAGGTCGCCAACGAACTCGGCTACCGTAAAATGCTTGCCCTCAAGCTGATCCCGGGGATCGACGACTCCACGCCTTACTCCGATGGGTCAAACGGCTCCCCACCGAAGATCACCTGAGGCCGCGCCCTCGGAATGATCCGACAGAACCCCCCCCCCCCAAAAAAAAAACGACCCGGGGCCACGCGGGCACCGGGTCGTCTCCGTCTCTGTCATCGGCGGGCAACTGATCCATTCCCTCAGCGCGAGATGGTGACGACGGCGGGGCCGTGGATCAGGCTTGCCCAGGCAACGACCGCCTCACGCGTCAGGCGGACGGCGTTCGTCAGTCGATTCTCGCCTCGCCCGGTCGCGACGGTGGCCACGGTCGCGGCTTCATTCCCATCGGAGCTCCGGTCCAAAGCAGCGGCCTCACCCGGATCCCGGTCTTGGTGGATCTCGAGCGTCAGGGCGGCGAGCGCGGAGGCGTCCTGGTCGAATTGGGTCACCGTGGTCTCGATCAGTTCCTCAAACGCCAGGTCGAGGGGATTGGACTCATTCGCCTCGACCCATTCGACCGGCATGCTCAGGGGCATGGCCTCGGCCCAACCCTCGAACACGAGCTCGATCAAGTCGAGAGGATTGGCCTCCTCACTCTGAAGCGCGGCCGGTTCAGTGGGCAGGTCGATCGCCAGGGATTTCGACGGATCCGAAACCGCCAGTTGGTCGCTGCTCTTGACGAGTTGGTCCATTTCCCGAGTCGTCGCCGCAAGCACATCTTGAGCGAACAGGGCGACCGAATCGTCGACCACGCCGGCAAATTCCTCGTCCGAGACCAGCGTGAGCGCCGGAGCAGACAACGGAAGCGAAGTCTCGGCGGGGTCGTCGACGAGAACATACACCCCCTGGTCCGACGTGGTTTGCGGATCCCATTCCGCGAGGCGGTCGTTGACCCAGTGTTGCGCGGAGCGGCTCAGCGTATCCAGGTCACGTCGAGGCGGCATGCTCAGACCGAGTCCGATGACCAGCCCGACTAAGATCAGGCGCAGCACCATCGGTCGTTCTCCGCGATATTGTAGCGTCGTCATTGCAGTTTGATCCGTTCAATGGGGTCGTCTGAAGTCGTCCGTGGTGACCCATTGATCCTTCGGTGTCAAACAATATCGACAGGGCAGACGCGTTCCTTTAGGGGTTTCGGGGGATTCAGGCAGAGATTCCTATGGAGCCGATCCCCAACGAGCGCCCGCGAAGCCGAGCGACGGAGGTGATTTCGCGTTGCTCGATGAGCGGAAATCCGTAGGATGACGGCGGGTTCCGTCAGGAATAGAGCGCTGAGTTCGATTCGATCCCAAGGAGTGGCCTGCGATGGGCAAGACGGTTTTGGTGACAGGTGCGGGGGGGTTCATCGGAAGTCACCTGACCGAACGTCTGGTCCGTGATGGCCACCAGGTGCGGGTCTTGACCCGGTACAACGGCCGGGATGAGCGTGGGCACCTCGACGGTCTTCCGTCCGAGATCGCGGGAGCTCTCGAGGTGCACCGTGGTGACTTGAAGGATCCGGAGGCGGTCCGCAAAGCCGTTGAGGGGCGAGCCTGGGTGTTCCACCTCGGTGCCTTGATCGCGATCCCGTACTCGTACCAGAACCCGTA
Organism: Singulisphaera sp. GP187; assembly: GCF_900129635.1. Classification (GTDB taxonomy): domain Bacteria; phylum Planctomycetota; class Planctomycetia; order Isosphaerales; family Isosphaeraceae; genus Singulisphaera. The sequence goes on from NZ_FSRB01000001.1 coordinate 3,520,242, forward strand.
CGACGTGGTGCAGACGAATGTCCTGGGCACCGCGCACGTGCTCGACGCGTGCCGCGCGAGCGGAGCGCTGGAACGGGTCGTGTTGACGTCGACCTCCGAAGTGTACGGCACCGCGCAGGTCGTGCCGATTGACGAACGGCACCCGTTACGGGGTCAGTCCCCCTATGCCGCCACGAAAATCGCGGCCGACGCCTTGGGCGAAAGCTATCATCGCGCGTTCGGGTTGCCCGTCACGATTCTCCGACCGTTCAACACGTTCGGACCTCGCCAGTCGGCGCGGGCGATCATCCCGACGATCATCAGCCAGGCACTCACGCGCCCGGTGATTCGTCTGGGGAGCCTCGATCCCCGCCGCGACCTCACCTACGTCAAGGATACGGTCTCGGGGTTCGTGGCCATCGCCGGATGTGACGCAGCGCTCGGCCAGGTGGTCAACATCGGCCGGGGCGACGACGTCTCGATCGGGGAGTTGGTCGAGCGGATCGCCGCGCGGCTCGGGACACCGATCCGGGTCGAGACCGATTCGGAACGGGTCCGCCCCGCGGCCAGCGAGGTCGGCCGACTCTTGGCCGGAACGAACCTCGCCAAGGAACTCTGGGGATGGTCGCCGCAATATTCGCTCGACCAGGCACTCGATGAGACGATCGCCTGGATCCGCGACAATATCGCTCGGTTCCGGGTCGATGCGTACACGACCTGACCCCTTCCCCCTTGCGGATCGGCGGGCCCCAGCGCCGGGGTCCGCGATCCTCGAAATCCTCTGACTCCGGCAGCCGCCACCGGGCCGGCTCGATTCAGGCTTCAGCGCCGGGCCGGGCGGTTGTCGGCGCACCCCAACCAGACGGTCTTTTCATCAATCTCGTCGGGCAACGCTTGCCCTCGCTTCTGAGTTTTGCAGGCCAGACAATCCTTCGGGTGGCCTATCACGGTCCCCGGCGCCGACTCAGGTCGCGGCATCTCTTCCGGGCGTTCCACCTGCGAAGCAACGGCGAAAAGGGCCCCCGAGATCAGCATGAACCAAATCACGCCGCTATAGACGTTACGCATGGGTATCCTCAAGTTTTTCAAGCCGTTTGGAGTGGGCAGTTTGGTGGGTAAATTGGCAGGTGGGTCGGCGGGTACGAAACAAAGAGTCCAGGGCAGGTCGGTAAGTGTCTCATATTAGCCTGATAAGTTCAACCGACGCTTCCGAATTGCCACATTGCCACGGCGCAGCACAAACGGCACCGGCTTGCCCACCTCCCTGCCGAGCCGGCCAACAACCTGCGCGACTGACTTTCAGTGGGATCAGAGATCGAGCAAGCCAGGTAAATGGCGCGCACGAGAAGCCAATCCGACTCTTGTAGGGCAGGCGCGGCCCACCAGGTTTCGCCCCCGGCCTCGAACGATCCACCACGCTTGCCAAAAGGGATGCCAAGCCGTTGGTCTCGGTTTTCTTTGATTTTCTGACGGGCGACCGTGGTGATGCAATCGCCGTTGGGTGCCACGGGCTGCATCAATAATTTGCACATAATTCAATACAAAGTAAGCTCAGGTCCACGTGCTTAGGCCGAGGCCACCCACTGGACCCCTGCTCTCACGGCTCCTCCAGCGATTTACCCTCGAATGTAGCGGAGCCACAAGACGTTCGCAAAAAAAAGACGTCGCCAAGCGAACGGCCTGAACTCGCGGAACGCCACTTGTCGCTTCGCGACCACGAACAACGCCCAAGAAGCCCGCTGACTCCTTGAGCCACATGGGGTCCAGACGTACAAGGCCCCACACGTGCCCCCCCATGGATTACCGTGCGCCACCCGCTTCATTTTAATCAATTCCAAACATTTTGCTGAATACCCCAACGTCGCATTCTCTTTTCAAGGCCATCCTTGCCCGCGTTGACGCTATTAGTGATTTAGGGGAAAAGACCGACGTTCATGCACTTCAGCCAGGGAGTAATCCTATGTCCATGGTATTGAGAGTGGCCGCGCTGATGGTGGCTCTGACTGGTCTCTGCGGGGGCGCCGCGACGGCCGACGAAGGTCACCGAGATGGTGACCGCGAACGGGACGCCCGTTCGCATCAAAGCAAGGCTCACCGAGATGGGGGCCGCGAACGAGGAGTGCGACGCGAGCACGGGTCACGTGACCGCGACCAAGCCCGTTCCCACGCGAGTCGCGATGGCAAACCCCAAGGCGAAGCCAAGCACGAGCATCGTCGGGGCGATGACAAGCAACGAGGCGAAGCCAAGCACGAACACCGCAGGGGCGATGGCAAGCAACGAGGCGAAGCCAAGCACGAACACCGCAGGGGTGATGGCGAGCACCGAAGTGTGGCCAAGCACGAACACCGCAGGGGTGATGGCGAGCACCGAAGTGTGGCCAAGCACGAGCATCGCCGAGGCAATGGCAAGCAACGGAGCGGTGAAGCACGCCGAGGCAAGGTCGAGTTGACCAAACATAGCGAGAAGGGCGAGGCCCACGGCCGTCGCGGTGGCGAGGATCGTCAGTGCCGCGGCGAGAAGAGCAAGAGCAAGAAAGAGCAGGGCTCTCGTGGTCACGGCCGACATCACGAGGATCGTGAGTCGCGCCGGGGCTAATGAAGTTGCCGCCTGGATCGCATCCTCACCAAAACTAGCGAGGCAGCCCCCGACTTGAGTCGTGGGGAGGAATCGCGTGAATCGCTCTTGCATGAGGCAAATCCATGCGAGACAATCTGTACACTACCTGACGGCACTCCCCCCCGGGGAGCCAACAGCACACTCAGGTATCGATGACTGGGTCGAAGTCGTGCGACCTAATGTCGGGGCTGTTGACGCCGGGGGTCGAATCCCGGAAGAGGCTACTGGCAAGCCCCCCGTCTTCAGACGTGGGGTTCATGACTGAGGAGAATCGCTCCCGGCTCCCGACCCGATCGGGTCTCTCCAAGGACCGAGGCCTCCGCCATTGGGGCACCCACAAACTGGGTGCCCCAATCGTTTGATCGGGATCCCAGGAGCGGTTCCCCCCGTCCCGGGTACCCGATCCGCTCTCAATCCCACTCCCGGTCCGTGTCGGCCACCCACTCATCTCGCACTCTGGCCGGATCGGCATTCCACCGGCGGGGTGACACTATCCGGCTCCCAGGCCGCCTGTCGGAATTCTCCCTTCCGCGTCGATCCACTTCGAGACAGGTTGAAATCCGACACATCGGTCGAGGGTCCGGAGAGAAGTCTCGAATGGGTTGCGGGGGGGGTCTGCCGTTCGCTAAGATGAGGGGCTGACAGGAGTTCGACACCCGCCTGAGTCCCGATATGAGCATCGACTGGACCCCCCTTGCCGATTTGATCGAGACCCATGACCGATTTCTCCTGACCACGCATGTCCGCCCCGATGGCGACGCACTGGGGTCGGAAGTCGGCATGGCCGGGTTACTTCGGCAAAAAGGGAAGGATGTCCGAGTCGTCAACTCAAGCCGGACCCCTCCCCGATACGACTTCCTCGATCCGCAAGGGGATTTCTTCGAGCACTTCGGCAGCCTGGCGGGTCAGCCTGACCTGGCGGACCGCGAAGTTGCGATCATCCTCGACCTCTCGGCCTGGAGCCAACTGGGCGACATGGCGGACTTGATCCGCGACTTCAAAGGCCCCCGCGTGGTGATCGACCACCACGTCAGCCAGGATGACCTCGGGGCGCTCTTTCTCAAGGACACGACGGCCGAGGCGACGGGAACGTTGGTGGTCCAGGCCACGAAGGCGTTGGGCGCCAAGTTCACGAAAGAGGTGGCGACCGGCCTGCTGACCGCGATCGCGATGGACACCGGCTGGTTCCATCACCCGAACACCAAGCCCGACACCTTGCGCACCGTGGCGGACCTCGTTGAGGCGGGTGCCCCGATCAACGAGATTTATCGCCAGTTGTTTGAACGCAGCAGCCTGGGCCGGCTCCGCCTGATGGGCGAGACCCTCTCGGGTCTAAAAACCGTCGAAGACGGCCGGATCGCCTATGCGACCGTGACGCGCGAGAGCGTTGAGCGGTCGGGCGCGATCCCCCAGGACACCGAAGACCTCATCGATTTCACGGTGAGCCTCAAAGGGGTCGAGGTCGGCCTGCTCTTCTTCGAGCAGACGCACGGTGGAATCAAACTGAGCATCCGATCTCGCCAGGGCATGGACTGCGCCCGCCTGGCCGGTCTCTTCGGCGGCGGCGGCCACCGCGCGGCGGCCGGAGCCACGTTGCCCGACCCACTCTCCGAGAGCATCGAACGGGTCCTGGCCGCGGTCCAGCAGACCTTGAACATCGCATAAAGTCACGCATTGCTTTAGATTGTATTGTATCGTTAGCTAGTCAGTCAGTCAGTCGGCTGCCTCCCTCCTGTTTCGAGCGAAGATCGAACGATAGCGGTCCGAAGCCCGCTGATCCCAAGCGATTCGGACCGCTCCCCCCCTGCCCCGTTGGTCGAACCCGCCTCGTCGTCGCTGGAGTTCCCCTGATGAACCGTCGTGATTTCTACCGCTACGGCACCGTCGTGGTGGGCAACCTTGTCGGCCTCGGTCTGGCCATACCAGGGGTTGCCTACCTCCTGGATCCAATCTTCAAGAAAAAGGACGAGGCGGGGGCGTTCCAGGAGGTCGCGAAGCTCAGCGACCTCAAAGTGGGCGTCCCCATGTCGGTCCCGATCATCGAGCAACGGCAAGACGCCTGGGTGAACTATCCCAAGGAAGCGATCAGCTCGGTCTGGCTGGTCCGCCAGCCCCCTTGCAACTCGAAGGAGACGGTGATCGCGCTCTCGTCCGAGTGTCCCCACCTGGGCTGCGCGGTGAGTCTCGGGGAGGACGGCCAGAGCTTCTTCTGTCCGTGCCACACCAGCAGCTTCGACCTCTGCGGCAAGGCGACGAACAAGATCCCGCCGCGCCCGATGGATGGGCTCGAAGTCACGCTCTCGAACGATAAAGACCCGAAGATCCAGGTCAAGTTTCAGCGGTTCCGGGCCCAGTCCGAGGAGCAGATCCCCCTTGTTTAACAAACTCACCAACTGGCTTGACAATCGGACCGGTTACAAGGCCCTCGTGCACGAAGCGCTCGAGGAGCCGATTCCCGGTGGCGCGCGCTGGCGGTACGTGTTCGGCTCGGCCTTGAGCACGACCTTCATGATCCAACTGGCGACCGGCCTGCTGTTGATGCTGTCTTACAGCCCGTCATCCTCAACGGCCTGGGGAAGCGTCTTTTACATCAGCAACAAGATGTATGCAGGCTGGTTTATCCGGGGGATCCATCACTTCGGATCGCAGGCGATGGTCGTTCTCCTGGCGATGCACTTGCTTCAAGTGCTCTGGGCGGGAGCGTACCGCAAGCCGCGTGAGGTTAACTGGTGGTTCGGCATGGCCCTGATGTTTCTCACACTCGGCTTCAGCCTGACCGGCTACCTGCTCCCCTGGGACCAGAAAGGCTACTGGGCCACCAAGGTCGCCACCAATATCTCGGGCGGAGCGCCGGTGCTCGGTCCCGCCATCCAGAAGATCGTCGTGGGCGGCACCCAGTACGGCAACCAGACGATCACCCGGTTCTTCGGCCTCCACGTCGGGGTTCTGCCGACCCTCTTCTTCCTCTGCCTGTTCGCGCACGTCGCCCTGTTTCGACGGCACGGCCTGACTCCCCCGCGGAATGCCGAGAAGCTCGGGCGCGGAACGTTCTGGCCCGAACAGTTGTTCATGGACAGCGTCGCCAGCCTCGCCGTCTTCGGCGTCCTGGTCTACCTCGTGGTCAGCGAGGGGGGCGCCAATCTCGACGCTCCCGCCGATCCCTCCAGCGCCAACTACCCGGCGCGACCCGAGTGGTACTTCCTCTCACTTTTCCAGATGCTCAAGTACTTTCCTGGCAATCGTGAGATGATCGGCACCATCATCATCCCGACCGCGATCATGGTGGTCCTGCTCCTGCTCCCCCTCTTCGACCGGATCCTCCCGCGCAAGCTGGCCCACTTCTTGGCCTGCTGCTTCGTGTTCGCGCTGGTCGGCGGCGGCGGCTTCCTGACCGTGGAAGCAATGCGGTCCGACGCCGCGAACGAAAGCTTCCAGGCCGACCGGGTCAAGGCCGATGAGGCCCGCCAGCGGGCGATCTTGCTGGCCAGCGAAATCGGCGTTCCTCCCGAAGGGGCCGCCTATGTCCTCCGCCATGACCCGCTGACCCACGGCCGCGCCGTGCTCGAGAAGAAGTGCCTGAGCTGCCACTACTTCGATGGTAAGGGACAGCTCTCGAGCGACAGCAAGGGCCAACCGGTCTCGACGCCGCAGGTGGCCTCCGACCTCAAGGACTACGGCTCCTACACCTGGATCCGCGGCCTCCTCGAGAACCCGCGAGCGGACGCCTACTTCGGTAAGGTCCCGCAATGCGACGGGATGGCCGAGTGGAAGAAGGGGTCGAAGCTCACCAAGCAAGAGCTCGACGACGTCGCCCGGTTCGTCGCCTCGTTCGCCGAGATCCCGGCCGACATGACTCCGGAAGAGTGGGTCGAAAGCCCCGGGGTCGCCGAGCACCCCGGCCTGGTCGTCTTCAACAAAGACTGCAAGCAATGCCATCTCGTGACGGAAGGCATCGGTGAGGGCGGCTATCGCGACGCCCCCAAGCTGTTCGCCTGGGGCTCACCGCAGTGGATCACCCGGATGATCCACAAGCCGGGCGCTCTCGACCTGTACGGCTACCTCGAAACCAAGGATCAGATGCCCGCGTTCACCAGCGAGCAACTCGCCGCGAACGACGTCAACATGCTCGTCCGGTATCTCAAGAACGATTACTTCGTGGCCAAACCCACCTCCCCCGAGGCGAAAGCGGCCGCTGGAAAAAAGGCCCCTCACTGAGGCTTGGGACCTGGCCCGCGGGTCCTGAATCGAAAACACGAGGGTAGCGCCGACATCGGCCCCGGAACTTTCTTCCGGGGCCGATCGCGTTTGGGCCAGAAACGCGCCCTGGGATTCTCAAAAAAGGGGCAGCCCACGCGCCCTGATCGCGGACACCGAGATGTTTGAACAGTACGGCTTGGCAAGGTTTACAAGGATCCGTAACCCTGGCTTCCCCAAAGCCCTGGAACCCGAAAAAGTCGGGCAAACAGCCGGAAAACCGTGGATTTTTCTTGAGTAAGCCTCAAGTCGCGGCTAGACTCGGTCGCACTGCCTGACACAAAGGCACGACGATCAGCACGAATTTACTTCCACTCTCGCGTCACACCTACTGAGACCTGGACAATTTGATTTGGTCTTCGCACATCCCTCAGGGTCCGCGTCCCTGCGGTTGTGCTTGGAGATCACGGGAAAATTGCGGACGCGCCGATCGCCGTCTGACGGCATCGTCGCGCACTGGCAGACGCCCCGGCTTGGCTCGTCGAACTCCGCGGTTCACGGTGGATCGTGGAAGCGCCCCGGGATGGTCATCGAATGGATTTCGCTGACGCCAACGCAACGCAAGGAAGGAAGCCCGCCATGAAAGACCGACCTCTGATCGGGATCAACACTGACTATCGCGCCACGACCAAGGGCCGCACCCCGCACAGCTACATGCACAGTGGCTACTTCGACTGCATCCTTTCCGCCAACGCGCTTCCCGTGATGATTCCGCCGCTCATCAAGGAGCACGACCTCGCACCGATCCTCGAGCAGCTCGACGGCGTGCTCTTGACCGGCGGGGACGACCTCGACCCCAAGAAGATGGGCCTCTCGCCCCACCCTGCCGTGACGGTCATGCCCGAACGGCGTGAAGCGTCCGACCGCATGCTCTGCAAACTGATCCAGCAGATGCGGATGCCCGTGCTCGGGATCGGCCTCGGGATGCAAGAGTTGAACGTCGTCAACGGCGGTGGAATCTACCTCCACTTACCCGAAGATATGCCTCGGGGTATCCCCCACCGCGACCTCCAGGGCGGCGTCCACCGACACACCGTGATCATGGAGCCGGGCACCCGGCTGGAAGAGATCTACGGCCCGGGTGAGATCCGCGTCAACAGCTACCACCACCAGGGGATCCGCAAGCTCGCCCCGAACTTCCGGACCGGTGCGCTCGCCCCTGATGGATTGATCGAAGCCTACGAAGGCCGAGAAAAGGGCTGGTGGGTTGTCGGCGTGCAGTGGCACCCCGAAAACGAAGGGAATATTTCCCTCGACATGCAGCTCATCGAGGCCTTCACCACCGCGGCGGCCACCTGGAACCGGGTCCCCCTCTCGCTGGCGAAGGCGAGCTGACAAGACCCGATCGATTGATCGATCGACGCAACACAATACAATGCGACGAATTGAGCCCCTTTTCACAACGAGAGGGGCTTTTCGCTGCGCGACCGCGGAATCACTTAGCCTTGCCCTCCTGGGGCAGCGACGACGCGGCGGCCGTCTTCTCGGCCTTTGTCGAATTCGGATTGCTCAGCACCTTAGTTCAAGTTTCGCATAAACAGGGACGGATCGGGAGCGGCCCGAGGCCTGTTATCGACCCCGGCGACCCCTTGATCAAGTGCGAGTGAGGGCCGAAATCTCCGGCCGATGTCGGCTCAGCCCGCGCGGCTGAGAAACTCGGTGAGCTGCGCAATCCAGGCTTTTAGGTCATACCGGTTGGATAGCGCTCCCTCGGTTTTCTCCTCATAGCTGACCCGCCTCAAGGTCGTCAGCAGGTCGGCAAACGAGGCCTCTTGCTTCTTCGGATACCACGGGCGGACCGGAAAACGAAGAAATCGATGACCGGTCTGGTGGAACCAAACCACCACCAAGCTGTAGAGAAACAACGCCATCGGCGCGGTTCGCTCGATGGCCTTGGGGAGGCGATTGGCGGGATCCTCGAGGCCGAGAAGTTGCTTGGTATTTTCAAAAGTACATTCGATTGCCCAACGGTACGAGTAGGCCGAGAGAATCTGCGGGACGGTCCAATCGAGCTTGGTGCAGTAGAACATCTGATCGGGACGTTTCCCCTGGAGGTCACGCACCAAGACGATCGTCAGGAGTCGGTCCTTGCCGGCCTTGTAGTAGAGGGCCTGGATCGTCTTGACCGCCAAGCTGGCATGGAGCCCGAACTGGTCAAAGTCGTGTGGGGTCCAGGGTTGATTCGCATCCTCGGCCCACTCCTTCATGCCGGGGAGGCGCTGGCCTTTCTTGCGGGGCGCCCCTTTGGATTTCTCCTCCTTGGGAGGCGCTGGCTCATAGAGGGCCCCCTTGGGATGGACATGGCTAATGAGATGGACCGTGGGCGGAAGTTGGCCGAGGATGCTCTGGCCCCCATAGGCGCTGTCGCCGGTGATGACGATCTCGTCGTCGGGGAACCAGTCCGCCGCCAAGTGGATCAATTCCATCGCGAGTTCGGGGCGGGTGCGATGATTGGGATCGGGCTTTGCCTTTTTCTTTTTCTGGTTCTTTTTGCCCTTGGTTAAGCCTTGGCGGTTGACATAGAGCCGCATGGCGATGGGCAAGGCAAAGACTTTGGTCGGTGCCCAGAACGGGTGGACGACGATCAGGCAGAGGACGACCCAGTCGTGTCCCCAACTGACGAGAGCTTTGGCTCGACTGGAGATGAGTGGGTCGTAGTGCATGCCGGCGCCGTAGAGGGTGAGTCCGCGTTTTCGGCAGAGGGTGTCGTCGACGGCCCAGTAAAAAGTGGCGCCCGGTGCGAGGATGGAGACGACAAGCTTGGCCAGGGACATCGAGAAGTGATCGAGGTCCCAAGCGGCATGGCTGAAGAAGCGATGGAAGCGTGACCAATGTCCGATGCCAACCTGGCCGCTGGAGAAGATGAGTTCGGTAATATAGCGGTGGCGATTCGAGAGGATCCAGCCGGAGGCGATCAAGGTGAAGGTGTGGAAGGAGGGATTGGTGAAGACGGGTGTGAATTGCTGTAGCAAGAGGAGGAAGGAGGGTGTAAGTTCCATGGGTCGGCGTCCTGTGTCAGGGGAAATTGTTCGGTGTAAGGCCCAAACAATTTGCCAAAAACTGACAGAGACGCCGACGTTTTTTTTGGAGCCCTATTGAATCTACAAGTCGGAATTTGACATTTGGGAAAAGTGCGAAACTTGAACTTAGACGCGGCGGTTGCCGCCTTAAATATCTGATCTTCAAAGGCATGCTGGAGCTTGCCATAGGCGACCTCTCCGTTTTTCTCGAAGACGGCGTTCGATTCTTCCAGGTTGAACAAGGCCCTGGACGAGATCCCGATCACCAGGCTTTTCGAGAGGTCGGCTGGCATAGATTTCGTCGATACTCACTTTTAAGGAGTTGGAAGAGGGACAATTCGTAGTCGGCCTTCCTCGGCGACCGCGAAGTGACCTTCCCAGGTGTGGCCTTGAGCGAGAACGGCTTGGGCGAAACGCACCAGGTAGTCAGGGGACCGAAGTCGAGGACGGAGGAGGATTACGCCGGGTGTGGCGAGGCGACCCAGGTGGAACGCAAGTTCTCCGAAGTCCTTGTCGAAGGTCAGGAGGACACTCGGTTCTCCGCGAGTGCCATTGCCAACACCACATCGTCGGTGGAGCCTCGGCCGAGTTCCTTGATCCAAACGACATCGTGGCTGTCGGCCCGGAGGGCAGAGACCACGGCAGCAGCGACGTTTACATTGGCCAGGAGCTTCGTCACGTCAAACCGCCAGAGGGTAGACCCGTTCCCGCTTCAAAGCATCGGCAGCATAGTGGAGGGCTGCCTGGATGTCGTCGTCGGTCAGAGAAGGATAGTTCTGCTCAATCTGTTCGTAACTCCAGCCTTCGGCGAGAAGTTCGAGGATGAACTCGACGGCCATCCGAGTGCCTTTGATGACGGGCTTCCCGGTCAGAATGGCCGGGTCCACAATGATGCGGTCTTGCCAATGCATGGACTGCTCCTTTTATGAATCGGGCAAAGGCACGGCTCACCATCCCTCAAGAGGGGTGAGCCGTGCCCTTGTTACCAACCTTCGAAACCGCACGAGTTCGCTTGCCTCAGCGTTTTACCGCCCCGGAGCCGAACTCGAGGGAGGTTCAGTTCCTCGCGCCCGCGGGCTCGGGTTCGCCGAGCTGCACGAGCGAGGCGGCCTCGAGGGCGTGCTTACGCAGGTCTTCGGTGATTCGCATCGAGCAGAACTTGGGACCGCACATGCTGCAGAAGGCGGCGGTTTTGAAGGCATCCTGGGGCAGCGTCTCGTCGTGCATCCGCCGGGCGGTCTCGGGATCGAGCGAGAGCGCGAACTGTTGCTCCCAGTCGAACGAGTAACGGGCTCGGCTCAAGGCGTCGTCGCGGTCGCGGGCACCCGGGCGGTGACGGGCGAGGTCGGCGGCGTGCGCGGCGATCTTATAGGCGATCACCCCTTGGCGGACGTCTTCGACTTCGGGCAGGCCGAGGTGTTCCTTGGGAGTGACGTAGCAGAGCATGCTCGCGCCATGCCAGCCCGCCAGGGCCGCGCCGATCGCCGAGGTGATGTGATCGTAGCCGGGCGCGATATCGGTCACGAGCGGGCCGAGGACGTAGAACGGCGCCTCGCTGCACTCGATCGCCTGCTTCTCCATGTTCATGGCGATCTGGTCCATCGGAATGTGCCCGGGACCCTCCACCATCACCTGGCAGCCGCGTGCCCACGCGCGACGGGTCAATTCGCCCAACGTCTTCAATTCCGCGAACTGGGCGGCGTCGGAGGCGTCGGCGATCGAACCGGGGCGGAGGCTGTCCCCCAGGCTCCAGGTGACGTCGTAGTGCCGCATGATGTCGCAGAGGTCGTCGAACCGGGTGAAGAGCGGATTCTCCTTCTTGTGCGCCATCATCCACTGCGCCATCAAAGAACCGCCGCGCGACACGATGCCGGTGATCCGGTGCGCGGTCAGGGCGATGTACTCGCGGCGGATCCCGGCGTGCAGGGTCATGTAGTCGACCCCGTGCTTCGCCTGGTGCTCGACCACGTCGAGCAAGTCCTGCTCGGTGAGGTCCTCAACGTGCTTCACCTGCTGGATCGCCTGGTAGAGCGGCACGGTTCCGATCGGGACCGGGCTGGCCGCGACGATCGCGTCGCGAATCGCGTTGATGTTGCCTCCGGTCGAGAGGTCCATCACCGTATCGGCGCCCAGGTCGACGGCCATCTTGAGCTTGGCCAGCTCGTTGTCGATGTCGGAGGTGACCGCCGAGTTGCCGATGTTGGCGTTGATCTTGCATTTGGCCTTGATGCCGATCCCCATCGGCTGAAGACCCTGCTTCAAGTGGACGATGTTGGCGGGGATGACCATCCTCCCCCGCGCCACCTCCGACCGGACCAACTCGGGTTCCAGATTCTCGCGGCCGGCGACATACTCCATCTCGGGTGTCACGGTCCCCTGTCGCGCCTTTTCGATCTGTGTCATGGTGCGAGTATTCTCCTCCGAGAGCCGGTCGGTTGCCGTGCGACGATCGATGGCCGCGTCTGTCGATTCTAAAATGAAACCCGGTCCCAAAGACACCGGGATTGTCCTATCCTAGACACCCGGTCCCAGATCGGTCAATTCACTCGGCGGCCCCGACCACGGGATCGTGACCGTCGCTCTCGCGAATCGAGACCAAATCGATTGACGAACCTCAACTTTTTGCGAACACTGGTCGATAAGCTCACCTAAGGAATCCTCCGCGCACAGGGTTCCCCACCACCTATCCGACATAATTCTTCGAGACCGCGACATTGGAGCTGTTGGCATGGCGGCAAGCCCAATCGTGAGCCCATCTCGCGTGCGATCCAACCGCTGGCGTTGGAGTCTCCTGTGCTTCGTCCCGATTGCCGGCCTTGCGGGCACGAGTTGGTGGCTGACGGCGCCCCTTGAGGATATCGAAACAAACCTCCCGCCCGGCTCTCATACCAGACCGATCGCCGATCCGGCAAAATCCGCCTCAACCCCCACTCTGCCCCAGGGACCGCCCGCCTGGCCCGATCACCCACTCGATGGGGAACCCGCGAAAACGCTCCTGCTCGAGACGCTGCTCGATGTCGGCAAGCGACTCGATCGCATTGACGGCTACACCGCCACGTTCCGGAAAACGGAACGGCTCCGCGGAGTTCTCGGCGCCGAGCAGACCCTGGCGATGAAGGTTCGCCAGCGTCCCTTCGCCGTCTACTTCAAGTTCCTGAACCCGCAGGCAGGGAAAGAGGTGGTCTACGCCGAGGGCCATCACGAGAACAAGGTGATCGCCCACTCGACCGGCGTCTCGCGCTGGCTCGTGCCTCGATTGGCCGTCCCCCCCGACCACCCGCTGGCCATGGCCGAAACGCGCCACTCCATCACCGAAGCGGGCCTCAGCAACCTGAACGATAAGCTGATTGAGTTTCGTCGCCTCGACCTCAAAGACCACGAGGCGATCACCATCCTCGACCGGATCACCGACGACGACGGCCGCCCCTGGCTCCGCTCCGTTCATCGCCACCTCAACAAGAACGGCTCGCGGCCGTTTTATTACGTCGAGGTCCTCTACGACGTCGAGTCGCGGATCCCGCTCAAAATCAGCAACTACGACTGGCCTGAGCCCGGTCGTGAAGAACAGCTCTCGTTGGCCGAACGCTACGTCTACGACGACCTCAAGCTCGGCGTCCCGCTCTCGTCCCTCGACTTCGATCCGGCCAACCCCGCTTACGCCTTTCACCGCTACTGAACCGCACGATTAAGGCAGCCGGCGTTTCCAGGAACCCGACCGATTGGCATCTGGCCGATTGGCTTCGGGTCTGGCATTGTAATCGCTTCGACTTTGGCTCGAGCGAGAACGGTTCCAGTGCGGGGCGAGCGATGAAGACCTATCGAATTGCCGTCGTCAGGGGGGATGGGATCGGCCCCGAAGTGATCGCCAGCGCACTCGAAATTCTCGATGAGGTGAGACGGGTGGGCGCTGGATTCGGAGTCGAACTCATTGAGGCTCCCGCCGGAGCCGGGACGTACCTCGAGTGTGGCGAAGCACTCCCCGCGTCGACGCTGGCGGCCTGCCGCGCGGCCGACGCGATTCTGCTCGGCGCCTGCGGTTTGCCGGACGTCCGCTATCCGGACGGCACCGAGATCATTCCGCAAGTTACTCTGCGGATCGAGCTCGACCTCTACGCCGGCATCCGTCCCGCAAAACGCCTGGAAGGCGTCGCCGGAGCGCTCGCGGGTGATCCGGCGATCGACCTCGTCGTCGTGCGCGAGAGCACCGAGGGGATCTTCGCTTCGCTCGGAGGCGGGATCGTCCTCGGCGACCAGCTTGCGACTGACACTCAAGTGATCACACGTCGGGGAACCGAGCGCGTCGTCCACTCGGCGTTCCGCAGGGCGCGCCGTCGCGGCCGGGCTCAGCCCCGGGTCACGTGCGTCGACAAGGCGAACATCCTCCGCTCGTTCGCCTTTTTTCGAAAGGTGTTTGATGAGGTGGCCGCTCAATACCCCGACGTGGCCGCCGACCACCTCTATGTGGATGCGGCCGCGATGGAACTGGTCAGGCGGCCCGAACGATTCGACGTGCTGGTGACTGAGAACCTCCTGGGCGACATCCTTTCGGACCTCACGGCCGGGCTAATCGGCGGCCTCGGCGTCGCTCCTTCGGCCGACCTGGGCGAGCGGCACGCGGTCTTCCAACCGTGCCACGGCACGGCTCCCGACCTGGCCGGGATGGGGGTGGCCAACCCGTTGGCCGCCATCCTCTCGGTCGTCATGATGCTCGACCATCTGGCCGACACCCACCACGACCCCGCCCCAGCCGCGGCCGCGCGACGGATCGAACTGGCGGTGACCGCGGCGCTCGCCTCGGGCGAAGCGCGGACCGCCGACCTCAAGGGCCTGGCGACGACCCGCGGTGCCACCACCGCCATCCTCCGCGCGATCGGCTGAGCCGATTCTTCCTCGGTCGCATCACGAATCCTCGTCAACCCGAAGTGCACAGAATCCGACGTCAGACAGACTTCATCACACACACGATCGCCTGATCGCGCACGGGGATCCCTTGCCCTCGCACGACGTTCAGGCTCCCCCTCATGAGCGTGCCGAGGATCCTCAAAACCTCCCTCGCCCACATCCCGGCGCGATGGGAGCCCCCGTCTGGGTCGCGCTGCCGGACTCGCTGGATGGTGGAGCGGGAAGATAGCCCCTGGTATCCCACCACACGCCTCTTTCGGAGGTCCGCAAATACGAGGTGGGATGAGGTCTTCGAACGGATGGCGAACGCATTGCGTGAGAAACTCGTGCCCCCCGTTCGCCCGATCGCGGTGGAGATCTCTCCAGGCGACCTGATCGACAAGATCACTGAGGGTCGAGCTGAAAACGATCAATGAAGCGATCTGGCTGAGCGAGGAAGCGCTCCGGGCCTGCGAGCGGTCGGGAGATTTCGGGCCCCGGTTCGTCGAGCTGGCGCGGTCGGTTTACCGCAACAACGATCGCCGTGCCTCCCTCGAGCGGACCATCGACGACCGACTTGGATCATCGCTTTTTGAAGTGAAATCCTACTAGGATCTGATTTAAAAATGGGGTCAGGTTCGAATGGCACGAGGATAAGGATTCCGTACAGTACCTTTTCAGGCTCCTGTACACTGTTTTTGCAACCAAAACCAGTGCACGCCCGCTCTTAAACTCGTACCATTCGATCCTGACCCCTTTCCCGCCTTCGGGGTGGACGAAGCCGCCAGGTGCTACCTGGTGATTGCCCTCGCCTGCCCTTGTCACGGGGCCTCCTCCATGTGCCGGGAGCAGTTTGCTCCTCCGGCTCCCTCCGCAAATCCAGCGTGGCCGCACCCCCGGAATGCCATGGCCCGCACGGCGAAGCGGGCCACGGAGACGCCGGCCCCAGGGGGGCCGGGAAGTCGCTATCGATGAGAGGCCGTCGCCGTAGGTCGGGAGACTTCCCTGACGACTTCGGCCACGTCATGCTCGGTCGCTTTCCGGGCGATGTCCGCCTGCGCCACCAGGCCGCAGCAGCTGCCTCGCTCATCCACCACCACGATGCGGCGGATCTGCTTCTCCTCCATCAGCCGCTCACAGTCTTCCAGACTGGTCTCCGGCCGGGCGGTCATCGCCGTCGGAGTCATACAGTCGCCCGCCGTCATCTCCAGCGGATTCCTTCGCATCGCCACCGACCGGCAGGTGATGTCCCGGTCGGTGATCACGCCCACCGGCCTCCTGTTCTCTCGGCTCTCGACCACGGGGATCACCCCGCAGTCGTGCTCGACCATCATGCGGGCCACCTCGGGCAGGCCGGTCTCCCGAGTGCAGCAGATGGGGTCGCCGGTCATGATCTCTCGGACCTGCATGGCGTCCTCCTTCCTCCCGCTGAGTCGATCTCTCGATTGGACGCCTCTGGGCGTCCTCCTGTGAGTCATTGAGGCGGTCAACCGCCCCCACGTCTCCTTGAGCTTGCCTCGGGATTGACCCCAGTTCATGACATACCTCCTGGGCTCAGGGCTCCGAGAAAGTTGTCCCATTCACAGCAACACGAAAATCCTCCTCCAGACCGTTCCGTTGGCTTGACTCGATCGGGACGATGGTGGAGCGGATCGGTGTCCCAGGCGGGCCAGGGTGGATCGCTCCCTCCCTGATCGCCGAGGAAGCCTCACGACTTCTTGGACGTTTTGACGCCGGTCGGCGTCACGAGTTGATGGACGTTGGTGCCGCCGCAGTGCGGGCACCGGATCTCCTTGTGCCGGTCATGCTCCTCAAAGGTCTCCTTCTCGTCGAAGGTCTTCGAGCAGTCGGCGCACTCGAACTCATACATCGGCATAGCTGGACCTCCCTCCCGACCCCGGCGGACCCGGACCCTGCCCCGATAGCTTGGCACCGTGAGGTCGTTCGTGCGGCCGTCGGGATCGCTGTCCGTGCCGAAGGACCGCTCGAACTCGGCCCTGAGTGTCGTCGCCCGCCGAAGGCGAATCACGGTTCCTATCATGCTCCCTGCCGATCGATGCTTCGGCGGGATGTACCGTTGACCTGTGAGGTGAAATGAGCAGGTCAACCCAGATCTTAGATAAATGGGGACAGGCCGTCAAGCGGGGCCGTCGCTCACGGAGCCGGTTGCGGTGTGCGTAAGTGCTTGTGGATTCCCGACTCGCATCTCGGCTCTTGGGGCCTTCCCCCAAATTTCAACGATTTCCCCCGGGCTTTGCCTCGCAAAGACCATTTTTTTGTAAGCGCTCGGCAGATGGCCTGCGTCCAGGCAAAGGACGGGGCTTAGGCGGACCGATCTCGACTCGAAACTTCGACAAAGAACCCGACGGTCGACCCGGATGTCCTTGACCGAGGGCATCGACGCGCACCATCTGCCGAGCACTTGCAAAAAAATGGGGTCGGGTTCGTCTTGAACGACCCAATGAGGAGCGGGCCCGATTGTGGGGCCACTTCTTTCTCGAACCTTCTTGAGCCCACGTGCTTAAACCAAGCAAAACAACAGCAACACAGCACTCAACAAATCCAATAAAACCAACCCCCAAACCATTTATCGAAGCCAAACATCACGATGCAACCTGGTTTCGGCCATTGTTCTTGGCTTGATACAGCGCCACGTCGGCGGCCTCAAGGAGTTGCTCGGCGGTGGCCCATGGAGATGGCGCAATCGCGGCGATCCCGATGCTGACGGTCACGATCCCGCGGGCCGCCCCCTCGTGGGGAATTCGCAGCGCGGCGACTGCGGTGCAGGCTCGCTCGGCGACCTCCCGCGTGATGGCGATGTTAGCGTCCGGCAGGATCAATGCGAATTCTTCGCCACCGTAGCGGGCCACCCAATCGGTGCCCTGACGGATACTCCCCTCCAGAGCTTCGGCGACCCGACGGAGGCAGGCGTCACCGGCGAGGTGACCATACCGGTCGTTGTACAGCTTGAAATGGTCGATGTCGATCATCGCCGCACCGAGCGAGATCCGGGACCGCTCCGCCCGCTGCCACTCGGCCGCAAGGACCTCATCGAACCGACGTCGATTGGCCAATCCGGTGAGCGAATCGGTGACGCTCAGCGCCTCCAATCGGCGGTTCGCCGCCCCCAGAGCCTCGGTCCGATCGGCCACCTTGCGTTCGAGCGAGGCATAGAGCCGCGCATTGTCCAGTGACACCGCGAGCTGACCGGCGATCAGCATGACCGCGTCCATCCCGCTGGCCGAGAACGCGCCTCGACTCAGCCGGTTCTCCAGCATCAGGATCGCGCGAAGGACGCCCTGGCTCGAGATCGGGACCAGGAGCAGCGAGCAGCAGTCGAGGGCGGCGATGTAGGGATCGCGTGCGAAGCGGTCGTCGCGCGTCGCGTCTTCCACGAGCAACGGTTCCCGGGTTCGCTCGGCATAGTGGAACGCCGAGAGCGGGAGCAGGCCCCGCGTGCCGGCCTCGTCCACCGGGATCGGCCCCCCGTCCTCGCCTGCCGAGGGAAGGCACCATCCCTCGGAATCGTCGTCGCGCAACACAACCAGCACCTTGGTCGCGCCGGTCATGGCGCCAAGCAATTCGCCGACTCGAGTCTTGATCCGATCGAGGCTGGTCTCCGAGCTCAGCGTTTGCGAAGCGCGGAGGATCGCCAGCATGTCGATCGCATCGGCGGAGACACCACTGCTGCCGGGTGAATCGCCCTGTTTTCGGGGACTGTCGACGGTCCGCAGGAAGGGGTAATTCTGCTCGAGCTCGCGCACCTTCGCGGTCGCCCCCCACGCCCCATAGAGCCGCCTCGCTTTGGCCAGCAGCTTGCCACCGGCGTGTTCGAGGCCGTGTGCGAGATGGAACCGAGCGGCCCGTTCGGCGATGAACGCGCGATGCCAGGGACGCTGTCGAGTCGAGACCTCATGTTGCGCTGCATCGAACGCAGAAGCGGCCCCCTGAAAGTCGCCGACGGCCCAGGCCCGCTCGGCCTCGACCAGCCGCAGCATGTGGAGGAAGTTGCCCGGCGCATCTGCGGCGCGACGAGCCAGCCAGTCTCGGCACTCATCAAGCTCGACGAGGCTCGCGGCCCGCGCTTCCGGCTGGGCCGTCCGGGCGCGATTCGCCCAGGCAAGCGCCTGAAGCCAATGCACCAGGGCAACGGCATAGGCGCCTTCGATGTTGGCCAGCATCGACACCGCCAGGGCGGCTTGCCGGGCCAGCTCCGGCTCGTCATTGAACAAGGCGGCCGATAATGCCCGACTCACATGGAAATAGCACGTAGAGACCGGGTTGCGGACCATGCTGGCGAGATGCTCGGCCTCGTCGAA
This sequence comes from Singulisphaera sp. GP187, assembly GCF_900129635.1. Classification (GTDB taxonomy): domain Bacteria; phylum Planctomycetota; class Planctomycetia; order Isosphaerales; family Isosphaeraceae; genus Singulisphaera. Next base: position 3,539,312 of record NZ_FSRB01000001.1, read on the forward strand.
CGAGGGTCCCGAAAAGACGCCCGGCGCATCGGTCTCGCCGCGCAGCGAGCGCGACATCTGCCGGGATGTGACGAAACCGGCCAGGGATTGGACGTTGCCGATTCGCTCGGCCAGGGCAATCGCCGACTCGATCTCGGCCGCGTGACGATCGAGGGTCGGCCCGCACTCGAACAGGGTCCAGATTGCGGGGACGTAGGTGAAGCAGGCGAATTGCAGGTCACCGCCCTGCATCAAATCCTCGCGAGCCTGGTGGGCATACTGGAGGTCATTCTCCAAGGGCTCGAACCAATGCGCGTTATGAATCGCGAACAGGAAGCGTGCCTGGGCGGTTTCCGTCTGGAAACCGAGGGCTTCGCCCACCGCCAGGACGTGCCGCACCGCCTGGTAGCCGGCGCGATAGTCTCCTCGCAGCAGGAAGGTGACCAGGCTGGCGTGTCCCAACGGACAGATCAAGGGGGGGCAAGGACCGTGCTCAACCCAGAGCCGCTGGCCCTCGAGCACCAACCAAGCCTGGAGCATCCGATCGCAGAAGTAGGCTGCCGGCATCATCCGGTTGATGAGCCTGGCGATGGCGAACACGCGGGGGTCGTACGTTTCCGACCAGGTGCGCTCGTCCCGACTCGCGTCCGCTCCGGCCCAGCGCCAAAACGCATCCGCTCCCTGCGCGAGATCCGCCTCAACATTCGGCCCCACGGTGCGCGCCCCGAGTCGCCGCAGCAGGTCGAGCCCAAGCTCCAAGGCTTCGCGCGATCGACCGCGATGGGACAGGCTCCCAATCTGGACACAGGTCGCCTTGGCCAGGTCGACCGGGTCATGGCCACGGCGTTCGATCGAGCGGTAGAGACTGTCGGCCTCGTCGAGGCAGCCGAGGCTGGACAACGCCGCATGCCGCTCGAACTCCAGGTCCGCGAGCGTGTCCTGATCGGCGACGCTCCCCAAGGGGCCAAGCATCACCATGGCGGCCTCGAGAAAGTGATCCGAGGTGACATGGTTGCTCACGAGGCGAGCACGCGCGGCCGCCTCACGGAACAGACCGGCGACCCGACGGCGTTCGTCCGGGTCGTGGATCGCCTCGACGGCCGGCAAGTATTGATCCGCCGCATCGATACTATGGTTGGGAAACGTCACCAGCCGCCGCGCCAGGTCGAGGTGGACGGCAAGCCGCTCCGAGGGGTCGAGGCGTCGATAAGCGGCCTGCTGCACGCGGTCATGGCGAAACCGCACCGCGCCGGTGCGTTCGAAAATCAGGCTGGGATCGCCATGATCCAACACCAGAAGCCCATCCTCGAGCGGCGGCGCGAGCCGCGCTTCCAACGCCGACGCGGTCAGACCGCTGGCCGCCTCCAGCAGGTCGAGTCCCACCTCGCCGGCGAGACAGGCCATCGTCTCGAGCAATTCCGCCGACTCGACTGGCAGCCGGTCGATGCGTGCCGCCAGCAGGTCCACCACTTCACTCCGCCCGACGAAACGCCGGACCGTGGCTTCGTTCCAGCCCCACCCCTCAGGGCCCAGAATCAGCGCACCGTCTTGCCGGAGTGCGTTGACCAGCTCCACGGTGTCGTACGGATTGCCTCCGGTCCGATCGCCAATCACGGCGGCCAGTCGGATTGCCTCGGACGGCCGCAGTCGCAGCATCTCCTCCAGGAGCGTTCCCAGGTCGGCCAGCGGCAAGTTCTCCAACCTCAGCCGTAACGGCGCCACGTCCAGCCGTTCCCATCGGGAGAGCATCGGCGCGAGCGGATGAGCCGCCTCGACCTCCGCATCGCGATAGGCTCCCACGATCAACACGCCGCGCAGCGTTTCATCCGCCAACACGGCGTCGAGAAAGCGGATCGTCGTCGGCCCAGCCCATTGCAGGCCGTCAAGGACCATGACCACGGGCCGGGCCGGAGAAGCGACGGCCCGCAGCAATTCCAGCACCGCCTGGCGCAACCGTGCCTCGGCCTCGACCGGATCGCCCGGACTGATCTCGGGCTCCGCCCCGAGCAAGAGCGCAAACTCCGGCACGACCGCCGTGATCATGCCGGCATTGGGTCCCAAAGCGTGGAGGATCCGCGCCCGGTGGTCGACGAGTTCCCGCTCCGGTTCGGCCAGCAGGAGGCGGCCGAGGGCATGCAAAGCCTGCGACACCGCCCCCGTGGTCGCATCGCGGTGATACTGTTCAAACTTCCCGGCCACGAACAAGCCCCGACGCGCCGTCACCATCGGCCGAAGCTCGTCGATCAGTACGGTCTTGCCAACGCCCGGCGCCCCGGAAATCAGCACGCCGCGCGCCCGGTCGTCACCGATGCCCTCGAAGGCCTTGCGCAACGCCTCGATCTCGGGCTCCCGGCCAATGAGCCGGGAGGGAGGGGAGAGCCGGATCGGAAAGTCGCGTTCCCCCAACGGAAAAGTGCCGTCCTCTCCCCGCGTCTGGATCTCGCGCAACCGGGCAAGGTCGTCCGCCAGGCCCTCGGCACACTGGTAGCGCCGATCGGGCTCCTTCTCAAGCAAGCGCATGATGATCTCGGACAGCGCCCTCGGAACGAGCGGGTTCCGTTCGGCCGGCGGCGTCGGCACACGTACCAGGTGGTCGCGGATCAACTGGAGCGGGTCGGTGCCCACGAACGGGGGCTGACCGACCGCCAACTCGTAGAGGGTCGCGCCCAGCGAGTAGAGGTCGGCCCGCCGATCCACGGCCCTGCCCGTCCGGCCGGTCTGCTCGGGGGCGAGATAGGCCAACGTGCCTGAGATCTCGCGATGGTGGACGAAGCCCGGCCGCTCCTCGGCGAACGTGGTGGCGAGGTCGAAGTCGATCAGCAATGGCCGACGACCCGGCCCCGCGAGCAGGATATTGGCCGGGTTGATGTCCTTGTGAACCACGCGGCGGCGATGCAGGGCCGCGACGATCCGCGTCAGCCCCACCGCGAATTCCACCAGTTCGGGCATTGTCATCCGACCAACGCGGATCGCCTCCGCCAACGACACGCCGGCCATATCCTCCATCGCGAGGGCGTTCGCATTCGCATATTCTGCCGAGGGTGCCAGTTGCGGCACCCCGCAGACACCCGCCAATCGCTCGAGGATTCCCCGCTCGTGCCGCCACCGCGCCTTCGCGCGCGGACCGAACATCTCCTTCACGATCAGGCGATCGGGCGACCGATTCGGCAGGGTCAAGCGGAGCACTCGCGTGTGATCGCTCTCATGAAGAATCGCGATCGGCGCAGGGCCCGATTCGGAGTCGACCGTGGGGATCATCCGTTCGAGTGGTGCGGCCCAACCACCTTCAGTGGTCGTCGGCGGGTTGAGTTGAGTCTCTGCCATGAGATCAATCGCGTCATCCACGGGCCCCCCACTTCGACCGGATCGCTCCGGAGAATTGAGGTTCGACGTGGTCGTTTCATCGATCCGTTTCACTGGGTGCGCAATCCCCGCTCGCTTCCGAAATGTACGAGCACGCGGAAGCTCGCGTGACACTCGTTATCGCATGCCACACGGAAAAAGGAACCCAATGCCGCCGCCGTCTCCTAGAGCATAGGTCCCATTCGCGTGCCTAAGCATCAGGAATTCCCCGGTTTTTTTACGAGACGAACTCGATTTGAGTTCTGAACTTAGCGAAACAATTTTACGCAATGTCCGCCCTCGCCCCATCCCCGCGTCCCAACCAGAGACCGCGGTGTGACGGAAAGAGCGCACGACACAGGCCAGGGCCGGCCCATCGAATCCACGGCTGATCCCCAAGATCTTGGCGCAAGTCATACCGCCAGACTGCGCAACCTCTCGGCAGTCGCCTCATGTCTCAGAAGTCTTCTCGGGTGGCCCGAACCACAGAACGTAGGGCCGCCTAGCTGTCGATTGAAATGGGTTTGGCGAATGAGTATAGCCAATTCTGAGCCTGGTTTTTTCCAGCCTCCACGGTGACCACTTCCTCTCCGTGAACTGCACCTACGAAATCCTCGTGTAAGATGATCCACACAAAAAGACCGGCTGTCGTGCTTGCTCCGACCTGCGAGGAGAAGCGAGTTTTGGTCTTTCCATACCAATAAACACAATTTTTTTCTACCGATTTCCATTCTAAGACCATCGGATTACTTTTCACAATTACCCCATTTTATCAAAGCAACATCATAGCTAAGGCGACCAGAATTCGGGAATAAGCAACCACAACATCATATAAATGCTGACAGCCAGTGGATGACCTCGATCAAACTTCGACAGGATCCTTCAAGACGCAGAAAACTCTCTGGCCACTCAGTCTCTCGAAACCTGGGGAGTAATCGACCAGAACGTGAAGTTGTCCGGCCCCCCACCACGGATGACCCATCAACCCGGTGCCCTTGCTACATTATCCGCCCTTCTCGTGGTCCAACGGGGTTTGAACGGGGATCAAAGATGGTACCAGACGAAAGTCTGACGCTACTCGCCTTGAGACGGTGGCCTGGAATCCTTCACAAGCCGGGCACGACCGGCCAGTTGGCGATAGTATTTCTGTACAGTTCGGGGAAACAGTGGAATGCAAATCCATGGACGTTTTTGTCGGCTACGGTTACCGCAGTACCGAAGCCCCACACTATTGTAAACCGAGAAAGCCCCATCGGTCTCGGCCTGAAGTTCGAGCGCAGGATCCCAATGAGTCAACTTGCCATTGTCGAAGACAAGCTCGAAGATCCTGCCGTCTTCAAGTGTAATCAAACCCTCTTCAAAACTCATAAGTTTCTGAGGATTTTCGAGTGGCTCGTTCATAATCAGACAGGGATATTCGAAGTCAACGAGCCGAGACCCTCGCCGCTCCAAGTTGATTCCCGCGCCAAGAAGCACGCCGATCAAAGCGGGAATGAGCAGGATTTGCCCGATCGTGAATTGCACACGAGGGATTCGCATCAGTGTCCGATCGGCCTGCGTATGGGGTCAGTTTCTCGCGATGATTCAGGTATGCCGGAGTGACCGCCAGACCGACTCAGCCCAATCGCGTTCCGTTTCGTCCTCAACGAAAATATTGCAAATCCCGAGTCCCCCTTCAACGGCGGATCGGCCGCTCAATTGCCACAACCGCCTTCCCTCCTCTTCGTAGGCTGCGAATACGGCTGTTCCGAGCACCGGCGGCTCCTGGGACTCCAGCAACGGCCCATCGGGCTGTGACGCGTCGGCGAGGATTTCGGCGGCCGACGGTTTACTGCCGTCATGCTTGGTCATGGTGCATGACGAAAACCAGACGGTCCGCTGTCCATCCCAACCGCTCCAGGTCCCGTTCTCGTCCCACTCTTCAGACATCGCACCCGGGACCTTGATCGACCAACCCCCCGTCAGTTCCACTTCGACCGGCAACCGCCGATAGCCGATTCGACGGCTCTCGGGCGCCTTGGCCGCGTTGTGGGTCACAGCCTGCACCAGGTCGGCCCGCACAATTGACGGATCATCATGAAACTCCTCAAGATAATCGATCAGTTCCTCCCATTCCCGCCAGGGGTAGTCGAGCGAGGGGTCGAGATCGTGGGCCCGGGCAAGATCGCGATGCACGCTCATAAGGAGTGTTGCCTCGACCTCCGTCAAGGGGGTGCGCCACCGGACCTCCTTCCAGATCCGGCAGAGCGCCCTGCCCAGAAAAAAGCGGGCGTCACGTTCCTTGGACCACCAGGGGAAAAGGTCGATTCCCTGCGTGGGGTCGCTGGCGACGGCCTGAACCCATTCGAGGGTACGAGGACCAAGCGGTGTGATCAAAGGGCCGTGGCCTGGGTAGCGATGCCCGATCGGCATCGAGACCATCATCTCCTGATAGTCCTCCGACAGCTTCTCGGCGACGATTGAGGCAACCTGGCGGAGCCACTGGAGGAACTCGGTTTCCACGGCGGTCTCGTCACCTTCGTGGAAATAACCGGTTTCATCACCGGTCCCTGCCTCGTCGTCCGGCCCATCCCAGACAATCCCCACCGCCTCCCCCAGTCGGCGCATGAAATCAGCGACGACGATGTGGTATCCCGGTCCCACGGTGGAGGTTTTGCCCGAGGCGACGACCCGACCCGGCTCCGGGACAATCAACGCGACCTCCTCGGCGGAAGGGTGCAAACTCGCAAAGGCGGTCGGCTTCCCCTCGTGGTCCTGACCGATGCGGACGCCCTCCAGGAATTCGTTCCCGTGATCCCTGATCCAGGACGTGACGCGGACCAGCCACGCTTCGGGATTGGTTTCCTCGGGTTGAACTTCGTAACGCCCCGTCAAAAAGAATCCAACACCCATCGTCTTTCGCTCCCGATCAATGGAGACCGATTCCCCGACGGCGGCCCAGCCCCCATCCCCAGTTTGCCGCGGGACAGCCTTCAGGTTCGCGCCGGCTCTCCAAGGTCCACTCGGCCAGGCCGGAACCACGGAGTCGTTCAGGGATTCACCCTTTCAAGGAATAGGCCCTTAATTCTTTCTTGCCGGTTCGTCATACTCTGGTTTCGAATCGCTGGTTTTGCAAGGAACGGTCCGGTGGTCTCTTCCTCTCTCGATCGATCGGGCGTTCATCATCACCGAGTCCGACTCGGTCCTTCGTCTTGTTGAGGAGAGCGGCCATGTCGACCACACACGTTCACTGTTCGATGCCCACGTGCCGGGAAGCAGCCACCTACAAGGTCGCCTCGCACTGGAGCGGCGGGAGCTTTTCGGAACTGAAGACTTACGGATTTGCCTGCGCGGACCATCTCGGTCCGGTGTTCCGCGACGCCGAGGAGCGGCAGCAAGCCTATCAGCCCTCGCCGGGTGAGACGATTGAGGAGATCGCCATCTACCGGTTCGAGCAAGGCAAGCGCGATCGCCAGCTCCAACGGCTCTGGGGACTGGAAGAGAACTACCGGTCGTGACCGCGCAACCGCCCGTCACGTCCGTCGACATTGCAAACCACCGCCCTCTCGCTCACCGTGACTCGCTCCTCGCGACGGAGGCCTCCTGACTCATGGCACCGACGACTTACACCCTCCTGGCTGCCATCCTGGCGACGGCACTGGGCACCGCGACAGACTCGATCGGCGATGAGTCATGGGTCGTGGTGGTCCGCGCGGGGGACCACGACCGCGTCGACACCCCGGTCAGGATCGACCTTCAGGGAGCCCGGGGCGACGCCCTGCTCGCCAAGGCGCCGGCGATCGCAACGGGTCCGCAGCCATTCGGGTTGCAGGAAATCCGCGAGGATGGCACGACCCTCGATCCCTTCGTGGCCCAGGTTGAAGCCCTGCCGCGCGAGTCGGGGTCTTCGGTCCGACTCACCTGGATCTTGAGGGGAAAAACAGCCGCGGGGACCGAACGTCGATTCCAGGCGGCTCCCGACGGAGCGGCCAACGCGGCAAATCCGTGGACGCTGTCGGACCCGGCGGCCGGTGCGATCGTACTCAAGAACCGCGACCGCCCGGTGTTTCAATACAACACGCGCCCGGTCTCGCACCCGGACTATCCACCGCTCCAGACCCGCGACGCCTACATCCACCCGGCTTACACACCCTCCGGAGCGCTGATTACCGGGGACTTCTCGCCCCATCACACCCACCATCGCGGATTTTTTCTCGCCTACACGAAGACCCAGGTCGGCACGTTTCATCCCGACTTCTGGAATTTTCAGAGTGGGAGCGGAAAAATCGCCTTCGACCGGCTCGACCGCGTGGAGGCGGGGCCGGTGACCGCTCGGATCGAGAGCCATCACAAGTGGCAGGCCAAAGGCGCCGGGACCGTTCTGAACGAGCAGTGGCGGATTGAAGCCTACGACATTCCGGAAAGCCCATACTGGGTCTTCGACCTGACTGCGACGCAACAAGCGACGGACGAACCGATGGAACTCTTGCCGTACCGCTACGGCGGGATGGCTTACCGAGGCCCTGAGCCGTTCGTCAAGGGGCCGCTCGACGTCCTGACCAGCGAAGGCTTGAACCGCCTGGGCGGCGACCAGAAGGCCGCGCGCTGGGTCGACTTGACGGGTCCCGTCGAGGCGGGGTCGGACCGGTACGGGGGGGCGATGATCCTCGACCATCCGACGAACGTCAACCACCCGACCGTCGCTCGGATCCACCCGATCCTGCTCCCCTTCTTTTGCTACGTGCCCGGCCACGACGTCACGGTCACGATCAGCCCGACCGCGCCCACCGTTTTCCGCTACCGCGTGGTGATTCACGACGGGCGGCCCGACTCCAAACTCAACCCGAGGCTTTGGCGCGATTTTGCCGAACCGCCGGCCGTTGTGGTGGAGTCGAAAACCGCGAGCCGCTAACCATTTCCGGTTCGCCGGCAACTCCGCTTAAGCTTCGGAACGGTTGTGACGCGGGGCCGTCAACAGGCCGACTCTGATCGCTACAAACGGACTGACCGGCCCAGTCATTCCAACAGGGCGGCGGATCGCGTTTTCCGAAGTCCTGGACTGAGTTTCGGCGCGTTGGCGCGACGATACTACGGTCGGTCAAACCAGCCTCGGGATCACGGTGGAAGCCGCTGGGTCGGGGTATGGAGTGTCCGCGGGATGCGTCGTGGCCGCGTTCAACGGCTCTGGCCGAGGCGAAACGGCCCTAATCAGGACGGCCGCTGATTTGACTCCCTCGGGGGTCAGCTCAATCTGGTCGGAGGCGCCTAGGTGTCGCGTCGGGTCGGGGTTCTGCCCCAACCTGCCGTTCAAGGAGGTAAACAGGAAGTGAACATCGTCACGACCCGCTTCGGCCTGATTCAGGCCTCAGACTCGGAGCTGATCCGAATTCCTGAGGGATTGGTCGGGTTCCGTACATTCACGCAGTTCATTCATCTCCCCGATCCGGTGGTGGCCGGCCTGTCGTGGTTGCAAAGTGTGACCGCGCCAGATTTGGCCTTCGGGTTGGTCGCCCCCCCCTTGGCGGTCAGCGATTACCGAATCGAACTCCGTCCTGGTGACCGGACGGCCCTGGAGCTGGACGAAGAGCGTTCGGCGCTCATCTACGTGATCCTCAACCGCGGCGAGGGGGGTGGCCTCACGGTCAACCTCCAAGGGCCTCTGGTGTTCAACCCGGTCCGTCGGCTTGGCCGGCAACTGGTGCTGACCTCCAGTCGCTATGCGGTACGGTATCCGCTCGACCCGAGTCAAGCCCCTGCGCCCACGCTGCTGCCTGGTCCGTCGCCGCTCCGTGCGACGGCGTGACCCGACGAGCAGTCACTATCGCAAACGGCGACGTGCCATCCCAGTCGTCGAAAGCCCCGTCGTGGTAACCGAGCGCCCGGGCAACGTGATCAGGGACGGTCACGAATCTCGTTGGCAGGAGGAAGGAGCCTAGAAGATGCTGGTTCTGTCCCGACACCGCGACGAAAGCATTATCATTGGTGATGACATTGTCATTACCGTGGTCGATATCCGGGGCGACAAGGTTCGATTGGGGATCGCGGCCCCCATCGAAATCTCCGTGCACCGACAAGAAGTGTACGAGGCCATTCAACGCGAAAACCGGCAGGCGAGCCGACTGGACCCCCACGACGCCCGCCAGCTCGAACACCTCAATAACCCGCCGCTTCGGCGCGACTTGCGTCGCCCGCGAACCGACGATATTTGAGCTCGCGTTCCATGGCGAAGGAAGGGGAACCGGCCACGCCCGACCCCTTCCGCCCCCGCCTGCGATTCGTTTTGAATCCCCGCCGGACGCCCGCTCCCTGGTTCTTACCGGGGAGCGCGCGTCCGTTTTCGTTGCCGCACCGCACCGGCCAGCAAAATGGCTCAATGCCATGAAACCAAACCCAATGGCATGAATCGCCGTTGGCAATTCATCAGAATCCGACGCCCAAATCACAAAACCGACCACATCCTTTCACACAAACAACCTCGAGCCCTGATCGCTTACGCGACCCAATCTCGTCGTGCAGCCCGCCAGAACCGATCGTGCAATTCGCATGACGCCTCCCCCCGCCTCCTCAAACCCACCCGCGACCCCATTTTCCACAACCACTTTCTATTCAATGGGTTACACTCAATCCGAAAGTCCTGGCACGCCGATTGCTTATTTCCATTGTGCGTACCGGGAGAACGCCTCAATGGGGTGAGTCGCACTCGGTTCGATCTCGGCCGACTCGATCTCCGGAGATCCGGCATCAGTGGCATGGATCGGCTCAACTGCGACCCCCGACACAGGAACATCTCCATACACATTACACTCGAAACCGGGGCCATCCCGTCTGGGACGAAAGCAAGGGAAGCCCGGCAGAATGACTCGTCCCGTGGGGAGCTTGTGAGATGGACGACACGACATCGAAAGTGAATGCATCCGGGGAAGTGTCCGCGATTGTAGAGCTTCGCCGTCACTCTCCCGCCGGCATGATTGCGGTCATCTACCGAAGGAGAAAGCGCCGCAAAGCGATCCCGCTCACGGACGGTACCATCGTCGAGGTCCCCACGTCCGATCAACGATGCGAGGCGCCCCGACACCTCGAGGCCTGCCTCGGAATCACGGCCGGTGGCTTCCCGGCGACCGTCCACCATTTGAATCTCGGGCTGGTCGTCGACCACGTGGTGCTTGGAGGCGTCTTCGTCCTGCCGAGCGGAGAGGTCGCGGCGATCTACGGTGCGCAAGCCATCCCCCTCGGCTAAGCCGATGAACACGGTTTACCCTGATTTCCTGAGGGAGGAACGCCGCCTTGCATCGACTACGGTGTGCCACGGGTGAGAAATGAGCCCGTGGCCAACAACCCGGACTTCCGCTCATCGGCTCTCTTTCAATGCATTGCACCATTTAACCAACAAGATATCCCTGCACTTCGTTACAGGGATTACTCATAGGTAAAAGTTTCGGTATTCTTATTAAGTACCTGCCTGAGAATCTGCTCGACGAGTCCGGCGTACTCCGGGGAGTCGCGGCGGCGAGGCCTGGGCAGAGGGATTCGGGTCTCCGAGGTAATCCGGCCTTGGTCGACGATGATCACGCGGTCGGCCAAGGTGACGGCTTCCTCGACATCGTGGGTGACGAGAACTCCGGTGAATCCCGACGCTTTCCAGACCTGCTCGACCAGGGCTTGCATCTCGATCCGCGTCAGGGCATCGAGCGCCCCGAGGGGTTCGTCCAGGAGCAATAAGCCAGGGGACCCCGCGAGCGCGCGGGCGAGAGCAACCCGTTGCTGCTGGCCTCCGGAAAGGGTGCGAGGCCAATCCTCGGCTCGGTCCTCCAACCCGACCTGCTTCAGCGCCCAGTTCACTCGACCGACCTGTTCGACCGGCAGTCCAAGGCCAACGTTCCCAGCAACGCGATCCCAGGGCAAGAGACGGGCATCCTGAAACATGAGACGGACCCGCCGGTTCAAACCAGTCAACGGCGAGCCATCTTGAAGGATCGCCCCGCGAGTCGGGTTTTCCAGGCCCGCCAACAGCCGCAGGAGCGTCGTCTTGCCTGAACCGCTTCGGCCAACCACGGCGACGAACTCACCGGGGTCAACCTCAAGGTCGAGGTCGCGCAGCACGGCGCGACCGCCGTAGCGGTGGCAGAGACCCCGGATCTCCAGTCGCACTCCACAGACCACACCCGCCCCCTTGTATTTTCACCATGAACATCAACGCGATCGTAGACTCGGATGCCAGGGAAGCAGTCGTCGCTCGAGCCAGCGCGTGGCTGAGTCAGCGAGCTTGCCCAGGAGCGCATAGAGGACGATCGAGAGCAGGACCACATCGGCTTGGAGAAACTCACGCGCGTTCATTGCCAGGTAGCCGATCCCCGCGTCGGCCGAAACGGTCTCGGCAACGATCAGAGTCAACCACATTAGCCCGAGTCCGTACCGCAGTCCGACCAAAATCGACGGCAAGGCCCCGGGGAGCAGGATCCGCCGCAGCATCTGCCAGCGGCCAAGACCATGGACCCGCCCGAGCTCGGTCAGTCGCGGGTCGAGTCCCTTCAGGCCGTGCAACGTGTTCAAATAAAGCGGGAAGACGACTCCCAAAGCGACGAGGGCCACCTTGGCCGTCTCGCCGATCCCGAGCCAAAGGATCACGAGCGGGATCAGGGCGAGGTGCGGGACCGCCCGCGCCATCTGGAGCGTCGTGTCAAACAAGCGGTCCGCCGTCCGCGAGAGGCCATTCAAGAACCCGAGCGCAAGCCCGATCCCACCGCCGATCGCGAACCCGAACGTGGCCCGTCGCGTGCTGACGGCGACGTGCCAGGGCAACTCTCCCGAGGCCGTCAGTCGGACCGCCGCGCGGACGACACTCAGGGGCGACGGTAGGAGCCGAGACGGAAGCCAGCCGAGGCTCGACACGACCTGCCAGGCCCCCACCACGAGCGCGGGGACCAGCCAAGGGATCAGCCGGTCAAGCCAGCGCGACGGGGCCGGCTCGGCCGTCTCGAAATCGAGGAGCGGTACGGAACGGCGTGGTCGGGCTCGAATCAGGGTCATCGCGACACCACCGCGCCGGGTTGGAACCGGTTCCTCGACCCTTGTCTCGTGACTCTCGTCATCCGCCGGCCCCTTGCGATGAGTTCGTGGTGGTAGGCGCAAGCACCGCCTCGCGGACGCTGAGCTTCGCCGGGATCAGGCCGAGCTCGGCAAAGAGGTCGGCAACGCGCTGTTGCTCGGCGACAACCTCACGATCCATCGGAGCGAGGCCGAACGCCTTGCGGTCGATCACCCGGCGCATCGTCCCGATGTCCAGCCCGATCTCGTTCCCGAAGAGGCGCGCGACCTCGTCGAGGTGGGACCGCGTCCAGTCGGCCTGTCCTCCGAGACCGTCGAGGATCGCGGCGATCACCTCGGGGTGGTCGCGGGCGAACGCGCGGGTGGCGATCAGGAATTCGCGGTTGGCCACGAGGCCGTCACCGTCGGAGAGTACCCGTGCGTTCGCATGGGCTTCGGCCTCGGCATAGTACGGGTCCCATGCCGCCCAGGCGTCGACGCTCCCCCCTTCAAACGCTGCGCGCGCGTCGGACGGAGGAAGAAAGACGGGACGGACCTCGTCGTAGCGGACACCGGCACGTTCCAGGGCGCGGACCAGGAGATTATGAACATTCGAGCCCTTATTGAGCGCGATCCGCTTCCCTTTCAACTCGGCCACCGATTTCAAGGCCGAGTCGGCGGGTACAAGAATCGCCTCCGCTCGAGGCCGCGCCGGCTCGCAGCCCACGTACACAAATGGCACCCCGGCCGCTTGGGCCAGGATCGGCGGGGCGTCGCCGGTGTGACCGAAGTCGATGCTCCCGGCGTTCAACGCCTCCAGCAGTTGCGGCCCCGCAGAGAATCCGACCCACTTCACTCGAGCCTTGAGCCTCGCCAGCGCGGGTTCCAGCCCACCCCGTAGCCTCAAGAGATTCAACGACCCCGTCTTCTGATAGCCGATCGTTACTTCGGTTTGCGCACCATCGCCGCCCCCGCCACTGCACCCGGCCACGACCACGACTGACGCCAGGTAGAGGTTGGTGAGCCAACCCACCGTCGAGTTCCATCGTCGGATCATTTCAATCCACCTCGCAATTCGCAATCCCGACCGGGCTAATCGAGAATTGACAATAGTGTGGCCAGAACCGACCGTGAGATCAAGGCGTATTGATTCCGATCGAGAGGACCAGAAGCAAACCAGACAATCTTGACCGAATTAGTCAGTGATCGTTATGGTTCTCGTGCGGCTCAACGTGCTTCCATCGTCCACGGCTCGCCCCGGGTGAAGCCCCGACCGACCTCCGGCACAACAAACGAGAGCGTGACATCGTCCTGAAAATCGCTTTTTTTAGCGGAGGAGTTGATTCCAAATGGCGGATTCCAGGTCGCCGGACATCGTAGTCGACCCACGAGCCTGGCGCAGGGATGATGTGGGACCAGAAACGGCTTGGCGCATCCCGTTCCCTCCGGACCTTGCCGACGCGCTTGTCGCGCTCGCCCGGGGGAGCACTCGACGGGTCGGGACCGCACTCGACGAGGCCGACCGCCTGGCATGGGCCCCTCTGTTCGCCGGGGTCCTCGACCACCTGGAGCGGGGCCGTGGGTTTGCCGTGATCGAAGCTCCCGCCGGGGCCGATTTACCCCCCGAGGCCCGGAGCGCTCTCTACTGGATTGTGGGCCAGCTTCTGGGTGCTCCCGTGGTGCAGAATGTCGAGGGGGTTCGGCTTTACGACGTCCGCGACACAGGGCGGACGATCGGCCAGGGGGCGCGCTTTTCCGTCACCAACGCCGAGAGCACCTATCACACCGACGCCTCGTTCGACGACGAGGTGGTGGACTACGTCGGCCTGCTCTGCCTGAATCCGGCAAAGTCGGGCGGCTTGAGCCAACTCGTGAGCGGCTACACGGTCGAGGCCGAGCTTGCCGCGTCCGCGCCTGACTCGTTACGGACCTTGGCTGAGGCGTTCCACGTCGATCGCCGGGGCGGTATCCGACCGGGCGAGTCGCCCACGGCGCTCCGCCCCGTCATCACGACAGACAGGAGCGGACTCATCTACCGCTACCTGCGGACTTGGATCGAGGTCGGTCACGAGAAAGCCGGCGAGCCCCTCTCACCCGCACAGACCGAGGCGCTCGACGCCCTCGACCAGGTTTTGAACCGGCCGGAGCTTCGGGTTGAGTTCATGCTCCGCCCCGGCGACATGTTCTTCGCCAACAATCGCTGGACACTCCATAACCGCACCGCGTTTGAGGATCACCCCGACCCCGGGCGCCGTCGGCATTATGTGCGGCTCTGGCTGAGTGCACAAACTCATCGTCACGCCAACATCGATTAACCTTCGTCTCACGTCCCAAACAAGCATAAACGTAAAAAAGGAGACGTTCCCAGGACATTCAATCCAATTCGATGATAATATCATCTTTTTCGGCAAGCGACCCCATCTGCTCGCGCCAACTCCCGCTCGTCCCCCCCGCTTCCTCGTCCGGATCGACCGGCCACGAGGCGGACGGCTTGACCGTGGGAATCCCCAGCGGTGAGGGCGCCGCGAAACCTGATGCGGCTTTGTCCCGCCCCTTCGCGCTCCCCGTCGGGGTCGAGGCCCGCGCCGAAGGACCTCGTTGCGCCTTCTCCGAAGGGCCGGGCGCACTGTCAGGTCCCAGATAGACCCGCATCTTATACCCACCCAAGGTCAGTCGATCGTCGGGCAACAACGCGGCCCAACGAATCTTCTGCCCCTTGACCTTCGTTCCATTGGTGCTCCCCAGGTCGCGGACCACCAACAGGCCGTCCGTCTTCACCAGCACGCAATGCCGCTTCGACAAGCTGGGATCATCGATCGTGACGTCGCAAAAGCCCCGACGACCCACGACCGTGAGATCCCGGTCGATCACAATCGGCGGATCCCCATTATCGGGAACGAGTTCGGCTTTCATGGTCTGTCCTTGGAAAACCGCCAAAGGAACGAGCGGAGGCAAGTCGTCGCGCCGTCCTTGGATGATGACGCCACCTGGAGATCTTAACACCGAATCGGTGGTTTGGACAATCGAACCAACAGATTGCATCCACGCTACCATGGGTTGACAGCAGGCACCAGCCCAATCTCGGGAACTTTGAAACCGGCCGAGAGGGGGAGAGGTAACAGATCCGAATCAGGGACGAGTGGAACGTTCTTCACTGAGTGGAGGTTGCGCCGATGCCTCGACTGGGCCAACGCATGCGCTTTGGGATTGTTTGTGGGTTTGCCGGACTCTGGCTCGCGTGGGGTGTGTCGACCTCGTTGGGGGCTGATGGGGGTCACGCCTCGCGCTGGATCGCGGGAGACGCGGCGATCTACCTTGAGTTGTCCCACGCCTCACCGCTGCTCGATCAATTGCTCAGTGACAAATATCAGAATGCCCTCACGGCGCTGCCTGGCTATGTGCAAACGACCCGGAGCAAGACCTACAAGCAAGCCATCGCCGAGCTTGAGCACGTGTCGAAGCAACTCGGCACCACCTGGCAACAAGGCCTGCGCGACCTGACGGGGGGAGGGATCGTTCTGGCCGTCGAAGGCGAGCCGGGCAAGTCGGCACGACCGATCTTGATCGTGACGCCCACCGATCCCGCATTCTTGACGCGCACCAATCAGACGATCCTCGACCGAGCGCGAGAGAAAGCCAACTCCCAAGGAAAAGCGGATCCGATCCAGTCGACGGACTATCGCGGGATCACCGGCTACGAACCGGGCCATGGGGCCTACGCAATCGTCGAGGGCAAGCTGGTCATCGTCGACCGCTTGAAAACCCTCCAGCAGGTGATCGATCGCGTCCTGGATGGCGCAGAGGCGGGCGCGTCCCTGGCCGACGACGCCACCTGGAAGGCAAGACGAGAGCAAGCGGGCGATCGGCAAGCCTGGGGCCTCGTCCGGCTCGACCGCCTCCGGGAGCTCGATCCGAAGCGATTCGCCTTCAAGGGAGATCCCAAGCTACCGGCAACCTTTCTCTTCGGGTCATGGCTCGAGGTGATCCGAAAGGCCGACTGGGCCTCGGCGGCCTTGTCGTGGACCGATGCCGGCCTGGCCGCGGAACTCACCTTGCCCACCCCGCCATCGGGCTACCCCGACGCCTTGAAAGGGTTCGTTCCTCCCCAGGGGCGAGGCGCGACGCAGCCGGTCAATCCTCCCGGCACCATCGCAAGCCTGAGCCTTTGGCGTGATCTGGCGAGTGTCTGGGAAGCGCGTGCCGACCTCTTCCCTCCCGAGGTCGTGCAAGGGCTCGCCAAGCTCGACGGCGTCGCGGGGCAGTTCTTCGGTGCCCGTGACTTCGGCACGGACGTGCTCGGAGCCCTGGGCGACGAATGGAGATTGGTGATCGCCCGGCAAGACCATTCGAGCTTGAAACCGGTTCCCGACATGAAACTGCCTGCGTTCGCGCTCGTCGTTGACTTGAAGCCGGGCGACAACGACTTCCCCCAACGTCTCAAGGTGGCCTTTCAGTCGATCGTCGGCCTCATCAACCTGGGAGGAGTTCAGTCGAAATCACCGCCGCTGGAGCTGGGTTCGGAGACCGTTGCGGACGTCACGATTTCGACCGCTCGCTACATGCTCCCCAAAACTCCCGCCGACGCCAAGGAACCGGTCCATTCGCGACACAACTTCAGCCCGGCGATCGCTCAGGTTGAAAACCGCTTCATTCTGAGTTCGAGCGTGAGCCTGGCGCGCGACCTGATCCAGACCTTCAAGACACCGGCAAAGCCCGAGGACAGAACGCTGATGGTCGAAGCCAACGGCCGCGAGCTGGCCGATCTCGTCGAGATCAACAAGTCCCGCCTCGTCATGCAAAACATGCTTGAGAAAGGGCATAATAAGACGCAAGCCGAGCACGAAATCTCGGTGCTGACCCAACTCCTTCGCTACCTGGGACTCGCCCGACTCTCGGTCCAGGACAGCGCCGAGGTCGTACGACTCAAGCTCAATCTCGACCTCGCGAACTAATCATTGCAGAGTCTGCCGCAAGGAAACCGGGCCGTCTGTCGGCCCCGGAGGCTGAAATTCGCGAGAGAAGCTCGTTCCCACACGCTGCATGGGAATGCCGTCCTGGCCGCTCTGCGGCCCCCCCCACCCGCCGAAGAAGACGTCGCGGACGGCATTCCCACGCGCTGCGTGGGAACGAGATCCCGGTTTACTTTGCTACAGTCTCTCATTGCAGCCCCGAAAGGGCGAACGTTCGTGTCCAAGGGGCGCAAGCCCCTGGATACAAGATGAGATCAAATCCGAATTTGTTATCTTTTACAGCCCCCCTCCCCTCTCTGGAGCCTCGAGGACCCGATGAACTCACCGCCGCTGCTCACCGATCCCGCGCGGGCCTGGGCACCCTGGGATCCCGACTCCAAGGATCGTTGGGACCTGGCCCGCGTGGGACATCTTCACCGACGGGCCGGCTTCGCCCCCTCCTGGTCGGTCCTTCAGCGTGACCTCAGCGACGGGCCGGACGCGAGCGTCGATCGCCTGATCGAGGGCGAGCCGACCGCCGGTGACGGCCAACCGGCCCCTGCCTTCGACGCAATGCTCGACGCCATGTCCGGGCAACTTGCCGAAGGGGCCAGCCTGGCGCGTCTGCAAGGAATCTGGCTCTACCGGATGGTCTTCACGCCGCACCCACTCCGTGAGCGGATGACCCTCTTCTGGCACAACCACTTCGCGACCTCACACGGCAAAGTCAAGAATTCACTCTTGATGCAGCGCCAGAACGATCTGCTTCGGTCGCACGCCCTTGGCGACTTCAAGACGTTGCTCTCGGCCATCGGCAAGGATCCAGCTATGCTGATCTGGCTTGACTCGACCGAGAACCGCAAAGCGCGACCAAACGAGAACTACGCCCGCGAAGTGATGGAACTGTTCACGCTCGGCCGGGGCCATTACACCGAGAAGGACGTCCAGGAAGCGGCCCGCGCCTTCACCGGCTGGTTCGTCGTCCGCGACCGATTCCAGGTGATCCAGGGCGAGCACGACCTCGGCACGAAGCAGGTGCTCGGTCGCGCCGGCCTCCTTCAAGGGGACGACATCGCCCCGATCCTGCTCGACCAGGCCGCCTGCGCGGAGTTCCTCTGCGAGAAACTCATCCGCCAGTTCGTGACCGAGGTCGACCCGATTCCCGCCGCCTTGATCGCGTCACTGGCCGAACCGTTTCGCGCGTCAGGCTACGACATCCGCGTTCCTTTGAAGACGATCCTCCGGTCGAACCTTTTCCACACCACGGCGGTCCGCCGCCGTCGCGTGAAGAGCCCGGTCGAATTCACGATCGGGACGATCCGGGCGCTCGAAGTTCTCAAGCCGACGGTCCAGGCCGACGCCCTGGCCCAGGCCTGCGGACAAATGGGCCAGAACCTCTACGCCCCGCCCAGCGTCGCGGGCTGGGACGGCGGCGCCTCCTGGGCCAACTCGACCACCATGCTCGCCCGAGCCAACTTCGCCCTGGCCCTCCTCTCCGATCAGGACGCCGCGCTCGGCAAGCGGCTGAACCCCCAGGAGTTGGCCGCGCTCCATGGAGCGACGACCTCACGCGAAGCTTGCGACTTCCTGATCGACCTGCTGGTGCAAGACGCGTTCGACCGCAAGCTCCGCGAACGCGTTTCGGCCAAGGTCGCCCCCAAGGAGATCGCGGCAACCATCCTCACTTCGCCCGAATATCAACTTGCTTAATCATACAAACAATTTCGCATTTTTCACGATAACCGCGACGTCCATCGCCACCCCCTGACTCGAGGATCCTGACCGATGCGATCCCACCGCCGCGCCTTCCTGAAATCGTCCCTGGCTGCCAGCACCCTGGTTTCGATGGGTTCGACCACCGTTCCGGCCTTTCTCGCCCGATCGGCCCACGGGGCCAGCGCGGAGGCGAACGACCGGGTGCTCGTGGTCGTCCAGTTGATAGGCGGTAACGACGGCCTGAATACCGTGGTCCCGCACGGCCTCGACGGCTATGCCAGGCACCGGCGCGTGTTACGACTGCCTTCAGGACAGATCCACAAGATCAGCAAAGAGGTGGGTCTCCACCCCGCGATGGGAGGGATGGCCAAGCTGCTCGAGGAGGGACGACTTGCGGTGGTCCAGGGGGTCGGCTACCCCAACCCCGACCGCTCGCACTTTCGGTCGATGGAGATCTGGGAGTCGGCCCGGCGCGAGGAGGGAGCGCTCGAAACCGGGTGGCTCGGCCGGACGATCGACGCGCTGCCCCGCCCGACCGGTCGCGACGCGACGGCGCTCCACGTCGGCAACCGCGGCTTGCCGCTGGCCTTAAAGGCCAAGCACTCGGAAGCCCCTTCCCTGGAACGGCTCGAGCAATATCGCCTTCAGCTTGCCGGCGACGCCGGGGACCAGCGGACAATGCGCGCGGCCCTCGATCAGGTCGCTCGCCTCGATCGGGCGGCCGACGATCCTCTGCTCGGTTTCATGAGACGGAGCACGCTCACCGCCTATGACTCCAGCAAGCGCCTCGAGCAGGTCATTCAGCCCGCGGCCGGGAAATCGTCGTATCCGAATTATGGCCTGGCCCGCCGTCTCGAACTGATTGCCCAGATCGTCAAAGCCGGGTTTGGAACGCGGATTTTCTATACCGCGCTCGACGGCTTCGATACGCATGCGAACCAACTCGGCACGCACGCTGCACTCCTGACCGAGCTTTCCGACTCGATCGCGGCGTTTCACAAAGACCTGGCCGGCTCTGGCCAGGCAGACCGGGTCGCGCTGCTGACCTTCAGCGAGTTTGGGCGACGCGTCGCGGAAAATGCCTCGGGGGGCACCGATCATGGAGCCGCCGCGCCTCTGTTCGTGGTCGGACCGGTCAAGACGGCGGGCCTGATCGGGCCGCACCCCAGTCTCGAAGACCTTGAGGACGGCGACCTGAACCACCACACCGACTTTCGGCGGGTCTACGCGTCACTGCTCGAGACCTGGCTCGCGTGCCCGAGCCGTCAGGCCGTGGGGGCGGGGTTTGAACCGCTCCCCCTCTTTCGATCGGTTTGATCCGGAAACACCGAATAAAGGGAATTTAAGCAAACTTATCGACATCCTCTGAGCCAAAATGCCGCGCTGACTCCGGTTCGCGCGGCATCTTTGGTAGAGGGGATCCTGTTGATATCCTCTTGCGAGAATTGACAAAGGGGCTCTTGAACGGGGATGGGTCGAGAAATTCTAGGCAACTTTAGCGATTTTCTGGCCAAGCCTCGTATAACTTAACAGACCCCCTTGATGCTGAATCATCCGCCTGGCGGAGTGCGACCGATGAAATGCCGACTTGCCATGGGGCTTGGCCTCTGTTTGGCCCTCCTGCCATGGACTGAGGAATCCCATTCCGCGGTGGCCGCGCAGGCTGCTGACCCGTTACCGCAGGAGCCTGCCCTCATCGCACCGCAGCCCGGCCCCGAAGCGGCTGTCGCCGGTCCGGACGTCCCGCCGCCTCCGCCCCCAGGCGCTCTGCCTCCAGGCGAAGCGGCTCCGGGCAATGCCGTCGAGCCGGCTCCAAAACCAGCGGCGGATGAAGGGGGACCCGTCAAGGCACTGACCGACGGGCCAGTCCACGAAGCGTTTATCTCGCCCGCCAAAGACGGTGATCCCGATCGGGTCGAGAAAGCGCCCCCCGCGCCCATCGTCGAGCGCCCCGGGGTCGAAGCCCCCAACCCGAACGCGCAATGGGTCGAAGGGTACTGGGACTGGGACGATGGCCGCAAGGACTTCGTCTGGGTAACGGGGACCTGGCGCGTGCCACCTCCCGGCCGGTTCTGGGTCAATGGCTACTGGAAGCGCGACGACCAGGGTTGGTACCGGGTGGCCGGATTCTGGAGCGAACGAAAGACCGATCGGCTCGACTTCCGCAAGGATGGTCCGCCGGCCGATCATCCTCCCGATCAACCCGGCGAATCGCCAGGCGCTGACCACTTCTACGTGCCCGGCCAGTATTTCCCCGACGGCGACGGCGTCCTCTGGAAGCCGGGCTTCTGGGCCAAGGTCCAGGAAGGCTGGTCGTGGGTCCCCGCACAGTGGGTTCGCCAACCCGAGGGGTGGACGTTCCAGGAAGGTTACTGGGATCGGACGCTCGACGACCGAGGGACTCTGTTCGCCCCGGCCTCAGTCGATCCGTCCGCTCGGAACGGCAATACCGTTTATCAGCCCTACACCCAGATTTCGCCTCAGAGCTATGGACTGCTCTACGGCGCCTTCGGACGGCCGAACGCCAACTACGACGGCTATCCCGGCTGTTACTACGACACGAACGGCAGCTACTACGGCTACGCGGCGTACGGCACGCTCTCGCCCTACTACGGTTATCTCGACTATCCCTTCTACGGGACGCTCGGATATCCCTACATGTCCGCGATCAACTACCCGATCGGCGGGTTCGGTTACGGGGGCCTGGGCTACGGAGGATTCGGCGGCCTGGGCTACGGAGGATTCGGCGGCCTTGGCTACGGAGGATTCGGCGGCTTGGGCTACGGAGGGTTCGGCGGCCTCGGAGGATTCGGCTCGCCCTTTGGGTTCGGCGGCCTCGGAGGATTCGGTTCGCCCTTTGGATTCGGCGGCCTCGGAGGATTCGGCTCTCCGTTTGGATTCGGCGGCTTCGGCTCTCCTTTTGGGCTTGGTTTCGGCGGCTTCGGCTTCCCCTTGTTCGGTGGTTTTGGTGGATTCGGCGGATTCGGTGGTTTTGGCCGCCCTGGCTTCCATCATCGTAACAACTTTCCATTTAACCCCCATGGGAACCACCATGTGGGCAACGGGCACTGGGGAAATGGTCAATGGGGAAATGGCCAATGGGGAAATGGCCAGTGGGGAAATGGCCAATGGGGAAACGGTCATGGGGGAAACGGCCGCAACAACATTTCGATCCCCTCGCCCAATTCACGGTTCGTGAATAACAACATCCGCAATGTTCATGCGATCGGCGCGGGTCGAAATCAAGGATTGGGTAACCATGCCGGCGTCATGGGGGGTCATCGCAACGGGGTGATCGCGCCGCCGTCATCACGACCCTTCGCCAGTCCATTCCACAATGCCGCGCAAACGCAGCATGGTCGGTCGGGGTTAGGTGGGTCGAACTGGAATACAGGCTTTAATGGCGTGAATCACGCCTCCCGCGTCCACACCGCCGCGCGTCCCGTGTTTACCTCGAGCACGTCAGGGCCTCACCACAACGCGGCGAATCTCAATGGTTCGCACATTGGTTCATCGTTGGGTGGCCTGAACCAGAACGGCGGAAATCTCAATGGCTTGGGGGCGAATGGATTGCATCGCAACGGCGCAAACCACAATGGCCTCAATGCCAATGCGATCCATAACAACGGGGCGAATTTCAACGGCCTCAATGCCAATGCGTCGCGACACAACGGGGCCAACCTCAATGGCCTTAACGCAATGCACAACAACGGGGCCAACCTCAATGGCCTCAACGCAATGCACAACAACGGGGCCAATCACAACGGCCTCAATGCCAATGCGTTGCGACACAACGGCAACGTCAACGGCCTCAACGCCAATGCGTTGCACAACGGCGGGCAGCCTGGCTTGGGCAACGGTGCGGGAATTCCTGTCCACCATGGTTTGAATGGTGGTGGAAACAACTTTGGGGGGAACGCGAATCTCAACCGAGCTCAAGGCCTCAACCAGGGGATGGGTTCACTGGGAGGAATCCCGGCTCACCGTGGAGGAGGCATGCCCCAACATCAGGCCTTGGGGGGAGCGGCCCATCAGTTCGGTGGCGCAGGGGGGTTTGGAGCCTCGGCTCCCGCGCACCATCCCGGAAACGTCGGCGGCGGCCATCCCGGCGGCTTCAACGGTGGCGCGATGGGACACGCAGGAGGGTTCGGCGGCGGGGGCGGCCATCCCGGCGGCCATCCCGGCGGCTTCGGCGGCGGGGGAATGGGACATGCAGGAGGCTTCAGCGGTGGCGGAATGAGCCATGGCGGTGGCGGCCATGCTGGTGGCGGCCATGCTGGTGGCGGCCATGGCGGGGGTCATCGTTGATCCTGAAACGGCCGTGCTCGTGTGCTTCCCAACCACAATGACAGGGCCCGTCGCGGATCAGTTCCGCGACGGGCCCTGTCTGTTTTCCCTACTGATTCGCTCGCTCACGGCTCTCGACCGGTGTTCCAATCCCGCACGCTGTTCGCGCCGACTTCGATCGCAGAGGAAGTCGGCAACAGCCCCGGGGCGTTCCCCCAGTTGGGAGGCCTCCCCACGGCACGAGCAGGAACCATCGAGGTCTCAGAAATCGCGGGTTTCGCTTTCCCAGAGGATATCGCTGACAAGCGTCGCCGCCACGAGCAAGAGGAGTGGCAAGCCGACGAGCCACCAATTTGGGATGAGATAAGCGAAGAAGGCAGGAACCGCGACCGATACCAGCGGCAGTCGCGATCGTCCGCGCGGCAAGGTCGACAAGTCGCAGGCGGTTTCCGGACGGCACATAGACCAATCGCGGCGGCAGATCCCGAGGATCGGGTCGCATCATCGACATCCGCCCCGAATCGATCGAAACCGGCGCCGAGCTCCAGAACAAATTGGACTTGACCAACGCACCTCGCACGCGAATCTGCTCGTCCGTCGGCACGGAATGCGAGCGAAAGCCGGAGCGGCCGATGAAACCGATCCGCCGGTTGCTCTCGGACTCGTAGCCGACGAAGTAGCCGCCCCCCTCCTGCTTGCCGTCGTGCACGAAGTACCAATTGGCAGTTGGCTCACGCTCGTCCACAAAGACTTTGATCCTGCGCTCCCAGCCCAACGATTGGGAAAGGGCCCCAGAGGTCTCGAGCCCTCCGGACATGTACATCGTCGGGCTCCGCTCATTTCTCCCCACGGCATCACACCTCACTCCTTTAATATCACGATACGTCGCTAAACTCATGTTCTCAGACGGGATGCTTTCGATGAGCGGCGTGCCATCGGACTTGACCACGAGGTTTTCGAAAGGAGGTTGATTCCACCCCGGCCATGCCCTCAGAATCGAGGTGCCGAGCCAGAGCGTGAGCACAAACCAGAGGGTGCCGAATCCGACCGCGAGGGTCGCCGCCAGTAGCGACTGGCGCAGCAGAGAGTTTTTGCGTGCGATCATGATTATGCCGCTCCTCGATCGCTGGTGCTCTCTTGACCGAGAGCGAATTCCTCACCAAAAACGGGCAGCGATCGCCGGGGCCCGCGGGTGTAGTCGACGAACGCGTCTTCCAGGTTCAGGCCCACGACGTCCCAGGTGAGCGGCGCGAGCGATTCGACGACCTGACGCTGTTCATCGCCGAAGTTGACGATGACAAGCTCGAGTCGGTGGCCCACTTCCCAGGCCTGCACGAGCCCTGAACAGCCGGGAAACGTCGGCGGCCGACCCGAGAACTCGAGCACCAGCTTGCTGACGCTTTCCTTGAAGTGTTCGGTAGGACAGTCGGCGCGGAGCACGCCATCGACCAGGATGCCGATCCGATCGGCGACGCGCTCGACGTCGGCCAGGATATGGGAGCTGAAGAGGATCGTCCTCCCCTGGCGCTGAACCAGATGGATCATCGACATCAAGAAGTCGCGGCGTGCGACCGTGTCAAGTCCCAGCGTCGGGTCGTCCAGAATGAGCAAGTCGGGATCGGGAGCGATCGCGAGGGCCAGGGCGACGTTGGCGCGCTGGCCGTTTGACAACCGCCGAAGTTTCGCTCGCGCGGGAATCTCGAAGTGGTCGAGAATCTGGTCGAGCAACGGCTGATTCCAACGGTCCGCATGAAACGCGCGGCAAAACCGCACGGCTTCGGCGACCGTCATCCAACCGTAGAGGGGATGTCCCTCCGCCAGGTAGGCGATGCGGGCCCTCATCGCGGGGGGCAAAGTGGCGACCTCGTGCCCGAGGAGCTCCACCCGGCCGTAGTTGGGTTGGACCATCCCCAGGAGCATCTTGATCGTCGTCGACTTGCCGGCGCCGTTTCGCCCCAAAAAACCATAGACGGACCCGGCCGGAACCCGCAGGCTCAGGCTGTTGACCACGCACCGCGATCCGTAATATTTCGTGAGTCGCTCTTTCACAATAGCATGTGTCATGAAAAAGCCTTTCTGCTCACTTCGATGCCGACTTCGCGGGATTCCATTGAAACTGTCGCGATCGTGTGGCAACAAGCCGTGAGACTTCCTCCTCCGAAAACCCCAGATGCACGGCTTCCGTAAGAAACTTGTCGAGGCTTTCGAACAACCGCTGCCGCCGCGCCTCCTTGGTCAACTCGTCCTTCGGCTCGGCAACGAACACCCCACGCCCCGGGCGATTGGTGACCAAGCCCTCGCGCTCGAGCTCGGTATAAGCCCGGGCGACCGTGTTGGGATTAATCACGAGATCTCGCGAAAGCTGGCGCACCGAGGGCAACCGCTCCTCAGGCTTCAGGTCGCCACGAGCGATCGCCTCACGCACCTGCTGCACCAATTGCTGATAAATCGGCAGCCGGCTTGCACTGATGATTTCATAATGCATGAGACCACCTAGGTTGCCTTTATTAATTGTTTCAAAAAAACTGGTCTCTGGTTTCTCGCCTCCTCAGACCGGCACTCCCTCCCGCCATTGAGGAGGAAATGCTTCCCCACCACGAAGGACGATCCTGGCTAACTGTATTAAGCGTCTTAACACAGTTCGCATCAGGTTTCAAGTCCCCTTCCAACCGCCACTCCCAGCGGTTGTTGAGATGGAGAGGCCTGATCCGCAATGCTGGTTTAATCAGGCTCTCGGAACTCACGAATCTCCATGCCTTTTAGATTACGGGCAGGCCGATCGCGGACGCGGGCTTACCGGCGTTCATCGGGCTGAAAGCCCACATTCGATGTGCGTGGAACGAGGATCAGCGCGGCGGGAGTTGAGGCGTTGAAGGGAGGGCCACCGACGTTTCGACTGAGCGATTCAGTCCGGACCGTGAAATGCGAAGGCTGGCTCTGACGGCCGCCCCTTCGGGGCTAAAGAACACAAGCGATGGAGTCTGTCGCAAAGAAGACGGGCCGTCTGTCGGCCCCGGAGGCCGAAATTCGTGGGGGAAACTCGTTCCCACGTTCGGCGTGCAAATGCCGTTCTGGCCGCTCAGCGGCCCCACCCGCCGGGGAAGACAAGACGACGCGGAGCGTCGCACACGGCATTCGCACGCAGAGCGTGGGAACGAGATCCCGGCATCCTTGCTACAGCTTACACATGTGCAGACTATCCACAAGCGACTTGTACTCTGGCGATGAACGGTCGCCCCTTCGGGGCAGCCAATGCGAAACTGTAGCAAGATCGCCGGGTCAATGAATCCGGGTTGCGTGGGCGGAAAATCCAGCACCGTGGCAACAGTTTCCAAATATCTCTTAATTTACCGGGACGGTTGCCGGGATCGGTTTCGTCGGCCCGTCGGGCAAGGGCGGGCCGGGGTCGATTGCGGGAGCATTCCCTGCGAGCATCTCCTCGACCCACCGGCGGAGTTGGCCGTTTTTCAGGTAGCGGTCGAAGTCCTTGCCGGGGCAATCGGTCAGGCCCGGCGCGGCGTCTTTGTGGCCACGGACTTGCGCCGGATCGAGGCGGTAGTGGTGGCAAAGCCAGGCCGTGAGCTTGACGCAGGACGCGATCTGTCGCGGGTCGGGACGCTGCCGCCCGAAGTCGCCCATCATCTCGACACCGATGTTCCCCGACAGGGGATACTTCGTGTTCGACTCAGGCTCATAGGACGGCGGCCGGCCTTCGAAGATGGTACCATCGGGAGCGATCAGGAAGTGGTAGGGCAGATCGGGCCAGCCCTTTTCCTTCTGGCCCCAGGACTGCATGTTCCGTACGAACACAACGGGCGCGACCTTGGCCTCCCAGAGTACGCCGGCATGGTGGATCGTCACGTATTTCGGCGTCTGCTTGCGTGCGTCCGCGATCGGCTGCGGTTTCGAGCCCCATTCGGACGCCGACACGATCGCCGGCCGAGGCACGGTGGGCGACTCGCTGGGGCCCTCGGCCGCCGGAACCGGCGATGCGAGGAGCGCGACGATGGCGGCAACGATCGGTGATTTCATGGCGAGCCTGCCTCTCGGGACCGGAACGAGGCCGGCTCACAGGAGGGCGCCTGGCCTCGTCATCCCGCACGATTATCGATCCGCGGCCGTGAACGGACAAGATCAGGTCATCCTGTCAGTCCGACGGCTCTCGCGGTCCGCCCCACGAGACGAAACTACGATCCGAAAAAGCGCTAATAACTGAGACTGTCGCCTCGTTACCGGGTTATTCACCCGGCTGGCCCCGGACCACCCCGATCCATCAACCCGGTGTCCTTGCGACAGTGTTTAAAAACTCGGTGATTCTTGGGATTGCGCCAGAGACTTGCCCGGCAGCCTCGAAACGCTCACCCCGTCTCAATGGCCGGCACAACAAGCCGACGGAGATGACCCGATTTTTTCTGGAAGTATTCGCCCTTTTGCGGATCGTTGAAAAAGCAACGGCCAGCCACGGGTCTGTTCCGCGGCTGGCCATGGCTGATTTCACCGGTCCGCCTGCCTGGCGGCGGCTTATTGCGGCACGCCAATCAATGGCGGAAGTGGCGGCGGCCGGTCAGGATCATGGCCATTTGATGCTCGTCGCAGGCGGCCAAAGTTTCGTTGTCGCGCTTCGAGCCGCCTGGTTGGATCAGGGCCGTCACGCCGGCCGACGCGGCCGTATCAGGGCCGTCGCGGAACGGGAAAAAGGCGTCGGAGGCGAGGACGGCTCCTTGCGCTCGGTCCCCTGCCTTGGTGACGGCGATCCGGACGGAATCGAGTCGGCTCATCTGACCCGCGCCGACGCCGACGAGTTGCCGGTCGCGGACGAGAACGATCGCATTCGAGCGGACCGACTGACAGATCCGCCAGGCAAAACCGAGCGACACACGCTCGGCGGGAGTCGGAGTGCGCTGGGTCGGGACCGTCCCGGAGGCGGGGTCCGCTTCCATGGTGTCCCAATCCTGGACGAGCATTCCGCCTTCGACGCGACGGAGGTCGAACCCGGCCGGAGCGGGCGAATCGGGGCCAATGGGGCCGCCCAGGTCGAGTAGGCGAACGCTGTTCTTCCAGGTGGGCTTGGTGGTCAGCAGGGCGAGGGCGTCGGGGTCGTAGCCAGGGGCCACGATCGCTTCAATGAAACGGCCAGGGACACAGAGCCGTTCGGCGGTCGCGCGGTCGAGCCGGCGATTCAGGCCGACGATTCCACCGAAGGCGCTGACGGGGTCACCTTCGTAGGCGAGCTCGAAGGCTTCGGCCAGATTGTCGGCGATGGCCGCGCCACAGGGGTTGTTGTGCTTGAGGATCGTCGCGGCCGGTTCGGCGAACAGGCGGATCAGCCGCAAGGCGCTGTCGAGGTCGAGGAGGTTGTTGTACGACAGCTCCTTACCGTGGATCGACTGGGCCGTCGCGAGGTTGGGGCCAACGGTCCCGGGCTCGACATAGAAGGCCGCGCGCTGATGCGGGTTCTCCCCGTAGCGAAGGACCGTTCTTCGTTCGAATCGAGGGTTGAGGATCGGAGGGAAGGCCTCGGTCCCACCTTCAACCGGCCCCACCACTTGCCCGAGGTACTCGGCAATCGCCTGATCGTAGCGGGCGCATTTGGCGAAGGCGGCGAGCGCGAACGCCTTGCGCTGGTCGAGGGTGGTCCCCCCTTGGTCCTGGAGCGACTTGGCCAGGCTTTCGTACTGATCGGCGTCGGTGAGCACCGCCACGTGGGCGTGGTTCTTGGCGGCCCCTCGGATCAGGCTCGGGCCGCCGATGTCGATGTTTTCGACGGCCTCCTCGAACGTGACGCCGGCCCGCGCGACCGTCGCCTCGAACGGATAGAGATTGACCACGACCAGGTCAATCGGCTCGATCCCTTGCGCTTCGAGGGCGGCGAGGTCCTCGGCGATCTCCCGGCGCGCCAGAATCCCGCCGTGGAGCTTCGGGTGGAGGGTCTTGACCCGCCCGCCCAGGATCTCGGGCTGGCCGGTATAGGCGGAGACCTCGGTCACCTCGAGTCCCGCCTCGGTCAGGGCGGTTCGGGTCCCGCCACTGGCCAGCAGGTGGACCCCTTGCCCCGCCAGAACGCGAGCCAGTTCGATCAGACCCGTTTTATCGCTGACACTCAACAAAGCCCGGCGGACTGGTACGATCTCGTGCATTCGACCCTCGTTTCACTCCGACGGTTCTCAGACAACGCGACAAGGGTGGTCGCAAGTACCAACTCCGGTTGAGGCCGGAGTTCGGACTTGGCGACCACCCAGCGGAAATTCAACAAGTCAAACAGAGTTCAGAGCAACACTTACTTCTCTTCGGGAGCCGGATCAGGTTCACCGTCCGGAGCCGCAGCCGGCTTCGCCTCGTCCGCCGGCACGTGCAAGTCGAGGATCGAAGGAGCTGTGATCCCGGAAGGTGGTTCCATCGGAACTCCCTCGGGGGGAATGCTTCCGAACTTGGGCGCCTTCGGATCGCGGAGCAACCGGGGCTTCGTCTGGCCGATCTCGCGCAGGCTAAAGATCAGGCCCGTCGACGAGGCCAGGTAGAGCCGGTCGTTTATCGTGTTCGTCAGGCTGAGGTCGTACGATCGAAGGTTGACCCCCGCGCGGGTGTAGGTCGATCGCGGGTCAGCGACGATCCGGCCCGATTCGCGATCCACGATGAAAAGGTCTTCATCGTACGATTCCAAATAAATTCGCTTTTCAGTCACCGCCATCAGGCGGCCGCCATGGGTTGAGGTCGACCACCGGGCGCTCCCCTTGCCAATGTCGACCGCGTTGAGCACCCCTGAGGTATTGACGACATAGACGTCCCGATCCGCAACCAACGGTTCCTGGAGCACCGGTGCCCCGGCCGAGAACGTCCACATCACCGTCGCGGTGAACAGGTCGACCGAGTAGACATTTTGATCCGCCGACGGGATCAGGAAGGTCCTCGCGCCAAAGAACGAGATCGGCGCCTCGATCGCGCCACCGGTGGCGATTCGATAGAGCATCTTGGGCGTATCGGTCAAAGCGACGTAGGCCCGACCGTCATGACCACCGAACACGACCATCCGACCCGCGGGGATGGGCCGTGACTTCAGCGGGCCGGAGGTTTGCCAGTTCGAGGCGAACAAGGCCTGGGGAGAAAGCACCGGCTGGCCCTTCGCGTCCTTGACGACCACACCCTTTGCGTCCTTGAGGTACAAGCTGAAAGACCGGAGCATTCCCGTGCTCAGCCCCACCATCACCTGCCCTTCGTCGCAGGCCGTCGGGCTTGAGGGCAAGACCGAAAGGTTCTCGACCCAAACCGTCCGCCCCGTGTGGCGGTCCAGGGCATAGAGCAAGTTGGAGTTGGTCACGAAGACCAGTCGCGAATTGACCGACGCCGGGAAGGCATCGCGCAATTGGCGTCCCAGGTGCGCCGACCAGAGGAGACGGCCGGACTCGGAGTCGAACGTATGGAAACCGGCGTGGTCGGTCTGGGCGAAGATCAGGTTGTCCGCCATGCTGATCTCGAGGAGCTTTTCGGTCGGCTCCATCGGAACAGCGGCCATCCAGTTCCGCTCAAGCCCGACGCGCCCCAGCGCGGTGCGTGTGGGCAGAAGATCGCGAGAAATCGGAATCTGAGCACGAACCGTGGTGCCCATCAGAGCCAGGAAGATACAGCTCAGTACGATACGGCGGGACATTGGCCCGCTCCTTTCCCGTTGCCGACGACTTAAGTTGCGAACCGAATAGGAAAGTCTCACTTTATCCCTATCCGACGTTCCGCACCTGGTCAAGCTGGGTGGTCCAGGAACACTCGGGAATTTCGAAAAACCCCGGTTCGCGGGTCCAAAGGCTCCAAAACGGAACTCGGATTGGCGCTATTATACCGAATCGTCCAAAAAAGCGGTGGAATCCGGATCCTCGTCTTCGGCCGATTCCGGCGCCGGATCGAATTCGGTTCCGAAGGAAGGGAAGGACGGGGTCGTCAGGCATTCGGGGCAAGCGTCGTCGATCCCGGTATAGGGTTTGCCGCAGCGAGCGCAAAGCCCGGCACAGCGCCGGAGGGTCGGGAGTGAGGCGCGAAGGCTCGCTCCTTCCGAAGTGTGGTCGAACCGCTCGGCCACCTTGGTCGCGAGCTCGACCACGTCGACCCGAATCGTCCCGGTGCGGAGCCGCTTCTGGATCAGGGCCATCAGCCACCGGGTCAGATCCAGGTCGAGAGCGAGGAGGGCCTCCTCGTCAAGGAGCGGCCGGAGCGCGTCGCGGAGCTCGAGGACACGGTCGGGGTCATTGGCCTCGCGCGCCGCGTCAAGCTTGCCGCGCAGGCCGCGGGCCTCGAGCGCCCGCGCGGTCTCGAACTCCCGGGTGAGCCGGGGCCCGTCGGGTTCGCCGGGATGGGTCGCGATGAACTCCCGGATCAAGGTCCCGGCGTGGTCCCACTTGGCCTCCTGGATCGCCTTGCCGATCTCGGTCGCGGGGTTCGCCGGAACCGGGACGAACGACGGAGCGAGAGTCGCCGAGCGCTCGAGGACCTCAGCCAGTCGGCCCAGCGCGGAAATCACCAGACGCTCGGCCGACTCGGCGGTTTCCACGCGGCTCGCGTGGGCATCGAGCGCGGTTGCCAGCACCCGCACGAGTTGGGCGATCAGCCAGCCGATCAGGGTCAGGGCGCAAACCCGGGTGAGCGCCTCAAGGATCAACGAGAGCTTCACCGACCTGGGGAGCGCGGGGCCGTTGATCAGAGCCGAGCTGCTGCCGAGGGCCGAAAGTAGGCCAATCGCCAGAAATCCGGCCTGGAGCCAAGGGGCCATGGCGGCGAGATCAGGCGTCCGGTGGTTGGAGACCGTTCGACGGGAGGGGCCGCTCTCCCCGCGTTCTTGAGCCGAGGGGGAGGGCGAAAGCGATGGCGAGGTTGAGCCTGGAGTCAGGCCCTCGAGGTCATCGGGTATGTCAGTCATGAGAATCAGAGGGATCTCGCGGGACCAGGCCGATCGTGGTGTTCCCTTGGGATTATCGCGAATCGACGGCCTTGGAGCCATCGGATTCTCAACGGACACGGGGACCATGACCGAACGGCCCACGCGGGCCAGGGGGACTGGCCCGCGCGGGCCGCGCGAGTATTCTGGAGTCGAGAGCCATCGAGCGGGCTCGATCAGTTCTCGTACTGTTTGGCGATCCGGTTCGTCGGCATCGGCTCGTCGAGCACCGATTCGTCGAGCAAGTACTGCATGACATAGGCATCCTCGGCCGTGTCCATGTAGTGCTCGCGGACGACTTCCATGGCCCGGAAGCCCTGGATCCGAAAGAACAACTGTCCCACGAGGTTGGTCTCCCGAACGCTGAGCGCGATCCGGGTTCGACGGTGGCTGGAAAGCTTGCCGACCAGCTTGGCGACCATCTGTTGGCCCACCCCTTGGCGGCGAAACTCGGGGTGGGTAGCGAAGTCGAGCACGTGGAGCCGGTTCTTGTGCAGCTCGTAGATCATGAACCCGACAACGCGCTCGCCGTATTCGGCCACCATGCCGATGCAATTTCGCTGCCTGAGCACACGGAGGAATTCCTCCTCGCACCAGGGATATTCGAAGCTGGCGTGCTCGATGGCCAGTACCTCGGGCATGTCACGACGGATCATCCAGCGAATATGGACGCGGACCTGAGCCTTAGTGGTCGGGACCGTGCTCATCGAGCCTCTCCTTCCATGGAACGGACGGACGGAGACCATCCCCCGCGGCGGGGGCGGTCGGCGAAATCTGACCCGCATCATCTTCGGCGCGAGTGGTCAAGCTGGAAGGGACGCCCCGGCCCAGGAACTCCCAGTCCGCTGGAACCAGAGGAACCGGGCCTTAGCCCCCGAGGCGAGGCGGATTCTAGCGAAGGGTCTGTTACCTGCCAAGGCCGCTTCCGCAGGCCGAAACCGGTTCAACACGCTCGTCCCTCGCACCACACCCGCTCCGTGCCCAACCCTCGTCCGAGAGGCGGCCCCCTTCCGGCGCCCCCCCTCACCGAGCCTCACCGACGTTAGATATCGGCCAGACCACGGCAGACTCGTGAGGATTGTGCGGATTAATCGCTCCGGCTCCGCGCCACCAAAAAAACGATCGGCCAACCCGCGCCGGGCCGGCCGATCGTTCGAAGGTTCACCACCCGAATCGCTTCAAAATCGCCCGTAAGAGTACTGCGGATTGGTCGCGTCAAAGTCACGGTCGTGAAGCCCGACGTTGGTTCGCAAGTTCAGATAGCTGTATTCTTCGACCAGTTCCGGAGCCGCCCCGGGCCGCTTGGGCCAGTCGTAGGCCTCGAACCGTATCGGCAGGCCATGCTCGTGATCGATGTAGAGCTTGACCATGTGGAACATGTAACTGGGATGCTTCTCAGGATGGACCGACTCGATCATCGTACAAGGGTGATTGGCGACCCGGAGATTCTTGTGAATCGTCACGCGCGACTCGCCCGGGGTCAGCTCGATCGCCCAGTGCCGTGCCACACTCGCGATCAGCGCGCCGATGCCGGCTTCGGTCACGGGGTGACGATTCTCCTCCATCGCCATCGACCCCTTGGGATCGAGATTCATCGTCCCGGCGATCAGTTTCCCCAAACCCACGTCGTGCACGACAATCTTGCCGTCGTGGCGTCCCGCGACGTAAATCGCCTCACGCCCCTTCTTGGGCCGCTGAAACTTGAAGTAGATGCTGTGAGGCTGCGTCCGCGACTTCATCGCCATGATGAAGGGCTGCGTGAGCCGACCGTCGATCCGCTCACGCTTATGAAACGTGCACGTATAATCCTGAATCTTATTGTACCGATCCTGGCAGTCGGCAATCGCCTGCTTGGCGATGACGATCGGGTCGTGGGAGACCTCAGCCTCAGCCGCCAAGGGTGAGAGCGACGCGGCCGATCCTGGTTTATGGTCCAGGCCCTGAGGCCGCGCTCGGCCAGCCGCGCTGGCGACGCGGGGGACCTCTTCCTTCTCCTTGTCGCTGACTTTCTCCTTCGCGTGCGCGTTCGCCGCCTCGCTCGCGGTGGAGGGGGCGACCGCATTGGACTCGGTTGCCTGATTCTGGGCCCGAACGAGTTCGGAGTCGAAGCGATGTTCCGCTCGCGAAGTGGCGGCCGTGGGATCGGTCATCGCGAGTTGAAGGGTGGGACGCGGGCCCCGGTATTCACGGGGCGCCTCGGCCGTCGAATACAGGAGGGTGCCGGGCGGCAATTCCCACCCGCCCCGATCCGCGCCCGCCCACACCGTCGCCGACAATCCGAGGGCGGCGGCCAGCGTGGCCAGACTCCGCCCTTTCCATGCCTGGCCCCGATCCGTGAGGACTAACCGCGGTCTCGGTTTCGGGATCATGGGTCTTCCTCTATGATCGATCGATCTCTGGCGGCTCGGACAGCGAAAGCGCAAAGGCATGCGCCGAGCGTTGCCGGTGCAGCGTGTTGAGAAGTCCGGTTTCGTCGAGCAATCAGTCAGATGATGTCAAGACTTGGTGGGATTGGCCTGCCGTGCAATTTTGGCATGCAATTCCCAAGCCACAACCATGCCGGATCGTTCGCTCCCTCCCATCATCGGATAATCCGCACTCGAGGGTGACTCGAAGTCCATGGGGCAACGCTCGCAAGCGCGATCTTGTATTTTTTGCGGTTGTCTGCGCGAAATTACAAGCGCGCCTGGTTCGCGAGTGCCCGTTTTTTTCAAACGACAAGGAAGCAAGCATGGCCTCAACGGAGTACACCATTGAATCGATTCAGTCGGCCCCGTTCGGCGAGATGTCCTATGTTGCCTGGCGTCCCGGCCAGTCGGACGCCCTGGTGATTGACCCTGGATTTGACCCCGAGTCGATCCTTGAGCTCCTGGCCCGACAGGGGTTGCGGCTGACGGCGATCTTGAACACCCACGGCCACGTCGATCATATCGCGGGCAATGCCAAGATGAAGCAGGTTTTTCCCGACGCCCCCCTGATCATCGGCCGCAACGACGCCGCACTCCTCAACGACCCCCAGGCCAACCTCAGCGAGGCGTTCGGCTTCCCGCTGACCAGTCCCCCGCCGACCAGCTCGTGGCCGACGGTGAACGGCTCGAGGTGGCCGGTTTTTCGTTGGAGGTCC
Source organism: Singulisphaera sp. GP187 (assembly GCF_900129635.1). Lineage (GTDB taxonomy): Bacteria > Planctomycetota > Planctomycetia > Isosphaerales > Isosphaeraceae > Singulisphaera. Next base: position 3,574,632 of record NZ_FSRB01000001.1, read on the forward strand.
GCGAGATCCCCGGCCACAGCCCTGGTTCGGTCGTCTTCGTCTGCGACCAGTTCGACCCGCCGTTCGTTTTCGGAGGCGACGTGCTCTTCGCTGGCTCGGTCGGTCGAACTGACCTGGGGGGCAATGGCCCGCAACTGATCGCCGGCATCCGGGCCAAGCTCTTTAACCTGCCCAACGCCACGATGGTGCTTCCCGGCCACGGCCCCATCACGACCGTCGCCAACGAGAAGCAATCGAACCCCTTCGTCGGCGAACGCGCCGGACTCCACGAGATCAACCCGTCATGATCGTCTGGGCGATTGCCGACCTCCACCTCTCGTTCGCTCAGCCCGACCGCCGGGAGCGCTACGCCGAGCGCTGGCGCGATCACGTCGCCAAAATCGAGCGTGAGTGGCGGTCGGTGGTCCGCCCGGCCGATCTCGTGCTCCTGCCCGGCGACCTGTCGATGGCGCGCAACCACCGCGACCTTCAGCCCGACCTCAACTGGCTCGACCGCCTGCCCGGGACGAAAGTCCTCGCCCCCGGCAACCACGACACCTGGTGGAACGACGTCGAGAAGATCCGGCCGATGCTCCGTAAGTCGCTCCTGGCCGTCGATGGTGATGCCGTGAAGACCCACGGTGTCGTCATCTGCGGCACCCGAGGCGCTCCCGTACCGCTGGAGGACGACGAAGACCCCAAACTCGTCGCCGCCTCCGAGGCCGCGCTGGCCACCCTCGACCGAGCGCTCGAACAAGCCGCGCCGCTCCGGGAGAATGGCGAACCGCTCTACGTGCTCTGGCACTACCCCCCGTTCGACCAGCATCGCCGGCCCGGCCCTTGCGTCGCTCGGTTCGAACAGGCCGGGGTCACCGCCTGCCTCTACGGCCACCTCCACATCCAAGGGCAATGGTCGCTCGCTGTCCAGGGCGACGTGCGCGGGATCCGCTACCAGTGCGTCGCCGCCGACGCCATCGGCTTCAGGCCGTTGCGCCTCACCCGGCCTTGACGACGGGCCCGCGCTGGGGCGAGAGCACGCCCCCCATCACGCCCAGCAACGTGGTCTTGCCCATCCCGTTGGGACCGAGCACCACGACCACCTCTCCCCGCTCGATCGGGAGGTTGATCCCACGGAGCACGGGCCGCACCCCGTAGTGCTGCGTCACGTCGGCCAGTACGATCATTCGGCTTTCTTCCGCCGCTCAGCCGGGAAATCGCTTCCCGCCGGCCGATCGGTTAAGGTCATGGTCTTGTGAATCTGAAGGTGAATTGATCCTCGCGATCGTATCGAACCATTCTCACGACCGCAACAATTCGGAGGAAGTCTCTTGAGCACGCCGCGTTCGTTCAAGCAGGAGCTGGTCGGGGTTTTCGGCTTCCCGGTCGCCGAGAACCCCACTCAAGCCATGATCGAACCCGCCTTCGCCGCGATGGGCCTCGACTGGCGCTACCTCACCGTCGAAGTCCGCCCCGAGGATCTCGGCGCCGCGGTTCGCGGCGCGCGGGCGATGAACTGGCGAGGGCTAAACCTAACCATTCCGCACAAAGTTGCCGTTATCGAACACCTCGATCGGCTCAGTCCGGCCGCCGAGAAAATCGGCGCGGTGAACTGCGTGATCAACCAGGCGGGCGAGTGGGTTGGCGACAACACCGACGGCAAGGGGTTTCTCCAGTCGGTGCAGGAGGTTAGACCCATCGCCGGCCTTCGAGCGGTGGTCATGGGCGCGGGGGGGGCGGCGCGGGCCATCGGGGTCGAGTTGGCCCTGGCGGGCGCTGCACAGGTGACCATTGTGAACCGGGATCGGGATCGTGGTCAGGTGCTCACCGCCCTGATCCGCGAGAAGACCGGGGTTCCCACCACCTTTTCTGATTGGGAAGCGCGGTACCAAGTCCCGGAAGGGACGGATCTGGTGGTCAACGCCACTTCGATCGGCCTCTATCCGGATGTCGAAGCCCAGGTCCCGATTGACCTCAGTACTCTCCGACCCGGCATGATCGTCAGCGACGTGATCCCGAATCCACCGCGGACGTGGCTGGTTCGCGAGGCGGAAACCAGGGGCTGCCGGGTCCTCGACGGCCTTGGGATGCTCGTCAACCAGGGAATCATTGGCATACGCTTGTGGTCAGGACATGAACCCAACCCCGATGTCATGCGGAAGGCACTCGAGTCGGTCTTCGGCGCCTGACTCTAATTTCCCTTGACATTTTTCGAGGAGCGAAGTGGCACCTTCGCCTCCCATTTTTACAATAGTGAACTAAGAAAGGGCGGCAATGTTGACAATTGGTTCGGTGGTTCGATTGGCAACCCGAATCCACCGAAATCCACCGAACCCTAGATTTCATTGACCTTTAGAACCGAATCCGCTTGCGCCGAAGCCCCCTTGGCACAGAGAATGCTTTATAACGTAGACAGAGCCTCAAACCGGCAACGGCCGTCAAGAGGGATTCGACATCGGGCATTCCACCACGAGCGGGAGATTTCCCATGCTGGTTTTGAGCAGGAAGCTTGGCGAAAAGATCGTGATCGGTGACAACATTGTCGTCACGGTGGTCAAGATTGACCGCAACCAGATTCGGATCGGTATCGAGGCTCCCCATGAAGTTCCGGTCTATCGCGAAGAGATCGCGCCGGTTCGTGGTGGCAAGACGGTGGCCGTCGCCAATGAGCCGGTGTCGGCACTGAACCGCTGAGCTTCCGGGATGACGCCGTGACGGTGGGTCACGGTGTTGGTTGCGGCCAGACCGCAGTCATGGCCGACGCAACGAGTCGTGCGATTTCCTGGGCGGATCGACCCTCGATTGATCGACATTTTGCCCCTGGTTCGGCTGTCACCGGACCGGAATAGCCTGCCTCCGCCAGCCGCTTGAGGAGCTGTGCGGTGTCAATGGCTCCGTTTTCTCCCGGTAGACCCCGGTCGTGATCCTGGATCGCCGCACGATCCGATGGAGCCGACGCGGGCAAATCGGCGACGTGCACCCAGACAATTTGATCCACCCCCCACGCAAACCCCGCCTCAATCGCCTCGCCTCCCGCATAGAGGTGGAATCCGTCGAGGAGAATTCCGAAATTTGCCGATTCTTGCCAAAGCACGCCAAGCTGTCGATCAAGCTCCGACAGCCGAGTGACGAAGGGGACTTCGCGCCCCGAGCGAAATGACTCGACGCCGATCACTTCCAGGCCAAGCCTGACGCCGTGATTGGCGAGCACCCGAGCGATCGCGCCGAGCCGCTGGACGTGCAGCTCCACGGTGGCGGCGAGTTTGGATGACGTGGGTCGGCCGCCATCGGGTCCCGTGAGGGCAAGCTGCTCAGGCAACACCCAGGTCCCGGTTCGAACGGCGCCCAGCACCGCGGCGGCTTCGGCATATCGGGAGAGCTGCTCCAAGTCGTGCGTAAACCGGTCGGCATCGCCTCGCCAGTCGACGGGGAGGGACCAAGCGCCCGCTCGGAGCCCCAGATCGTCCAGACGCGACCGCACCACTTTCGGGTCGACCGCCTCGGCCCGCAGCTCACGCATCAGAAAGTCGACCCCACCAAAACCGGCCGCAGCAGCCAAATCGATCGTTTCTCGAGTCGAAAGCGTCAGACCCAACGCCCGGGCATTGAAACTTGAATACACATGCTCCCCTTCATTTTTTTTGGGACCTAGGATCCGGTCCGGCCCTGATTTCGCGACCTGCGATTGTAGTCGGACGCCTCGTGGGAATGTCCCCCCAATTGGCAAAGGCCAGCGCCGAGCGGACCCAGCCCTTGGCGCAACTGGCGAGAAGCTTCACAATCAAGCGCCTTGATTCAGGGGCGTTGGGCAGAAAGTCCTTTGTCCGGGGCCGGTTCGCGGGGGCACGAGGCGATCTCAAACATGGTGGCGACCTGGATCGAGGCGGCGGCAAAGGGACGGCATGGTGGCCCGGTCCGCGCGGGGCTGTGGTCAGCGGTCGTCATCGGTACGCACCCGATTGAGGCCAACCAAGTCGTCTGGCTCGAGATTTCGGCCGACGATCTGCCGCTGGGCCCGCTCCCTGCGTATTGGATCGAGAATAAAGGGGTGAACAGCCTCTGGCATGTCCCGGTGCCGCCTCAGGCGGTCGGGGTTCGCCTCCACTACCGATCCGCGGCGCGACAAGAAGGGTCGGAGACGGTCTACAGTCCGCCCCAAGACACGGTTGTCCGCCCCAATATGCCCGACCGGACCGAGGCGGCCGAGATCGTGGCCATGGGACCCGAGGGCCTGGTCGGCAACCGGATGATGACGGTCCGGGTCGACTCGCGCGGTTCCACCTACGACGTCTACTTCCCGACCGTCGGGCTCCACTCCGACGTCCGCCCCGCCGAGGGGGACATCCCGCAGAGCCGCTCCCACTTTCGCGCGATCGTGGGGGGCCTGGCTGTGGGGCGCCGGCTCGACTGGTTCACCGAGCGGCTCTCCTGGGAATCGTTCCAGCACTACCTCGGCGCCACCAACCTGCTGATGACCGAGCTGAACTCGCGGACCGGACCGATCCGCGTGCTGGTGACCGACTTCGTGGCCATGGCCAAAAGCCTTCCCAGAACGGCGGGAGGCACCGAGTCGCCGGGCCAGTACCTCAAGCGATTCCGGATCAAGAACGACGGCCCCGAGCCGCTCCGCGCGTTGTTCGGGGTCTACATCCAGGCCGAGGTCAATGGCGGCATCGGCGAGCCGGGCCTGAGCTGGCACGACGGTGACCGCACCCTCTTGGCCACCAATCGCGGCCACGGACACGCCAACCGCAAGTTCGCCCGCGACGCGACGGTCGAGTTTGCCGTCGCTCTCGACGATCGCGGCGACGTCCATTGCGAGCCGACCGGCGCGAACGAGGCGATCCTGCTCCGGAGGATCGACCTGCCCGCCGGCGAGACGGTCACGGTCGACCTGCTGGTCAGCGCCGCGTTTACCGGCTGGCGCGGCGACCCCGGGACCTTCGAACACTGGCTGCGACCGGCCCTCGCCTGGTTCCGCTCCGCCGATCTCGACCAGGTCGAACAGTCGACATGCCAGGAATGGGACGCGTTCACCGAAGTCTTGCCTAGCCTGAATTTCCCCAAACCTACCTATGCCGTGAGCTTGCGCCGATCGGCATTGGCCGCGGCCCTTCACTCCGACGCGTTCTGGGGCGCGATCGCCTCGGGCTTCGATCGTGGTCTGAGCGCGTACTGTTGGCCGCGCGACGCCATGTGGACCGCCGACACGATGGAGCGGCTGGGCCACCCTTCGATCGGCCGAGGGATCTACGAGTGGCTCTCTCACGTCCGGGGGCAAAACCGGCCGTACTCCTACTGGTTCCAGAAATACACGATCGACGGGGGACCGGAGTGGGAAACCCCCGCCGTCGATCAGACGGCCATGATCCCTTGGGGCCTGGAACGCTACTACCTCCGCACCGGCGACCACGACTTCGTCGCCTCCATGTGGCCGATGATCGAGCAAGCCGCGATGGTCTGCGCGGGGAAGTCGGGACACCCCGGCCTGAGCTGGATCGAAGACCTCAGCCTGATCAGCTCGGCCGGCATCTGGGACCATCGATTCGGGGCCTTCCTCTATTCCAACGGTTGTGTCGTGGCCGGCCTCCGGGCCGCTGCTCGGCTGGCCGAGATGCTCGATCACCCCGAGCAAGCGAAAAGTTGGCGGACGTTGGCGGAGCGAATCTGGGAGACCGGCATCCTCGGCGACGGCCAGGCGGAATCCGACCGGGATGACGGCCCCGGCCTGATCGACACCGAGACCGGTCGGTTCCTGGAAGCACGACGGCTCTCGACTTTGCGCGGGCTCTGGACCAACCGGCCGGAGATGCTGATTGAGCATTCGAAGGCCCTGGACGTGAGCGTGCTCGGGCTCGTCGTCCCGTTCGGTCTTCTCACCGCGTCGGACCCAAGGATGGTCCGGTCGGCCGAAGCGATCCTCCGCCTCAACGCCGTGGGCGCCGATTCCAACGCCCTGGCCCGCTGGTCACTCGACGCCTCGATTCCCAAGGCCAGCGTGGCGCCCAGCGAGTCGCACAGCCACGATCTCTCGAGCCTTGCGACCCTCTGGGCCGCACGCTACCTGGTCCAGCTCGGCCGTGAGACCGGGCAGGTCCGGCACTGGAACCGAGCGCTGGCGATGACCGACGGAACCCTCGGCCGAATGCTCCCGTTGGGCTTGATGCTCCGGCCGGTGCTCCGCCCTAACGACACCCCCCGCTACGTACCGGGCGTGGCCTCGGGCGTCTGGGGGCTCCATGCGATGCTCGTCGAGACCATGCTCGACTTCGCCCGGCTCGACTACAACCACGTGGAACGGCGGCTCGACCTCGACCCGGCCCTGCCCAGCTCTTGGCCTCATCTCGGCCTGACCCAGACCTTCCCCTGCGGAGAGGTCTCCTTCCGGCTCGAACGGCCGATCGGAGGCACGGTCCACCACCTGAGCCTGACGGTAGACCTGAAGCACCCGATCACGTTCCACGCCGCGCTCACCTGCCCCGGCCTCACCGAGCTCGGCCCTTGGCAATCCGCCCCCGAGAGCCTCCCCCCCAGCTACGAGCCGCGAATCAGCCGGCTGAGCTGGTCGGTCAGCTTACCCAAGGGCCAATCGACCTGGAGTTGGCGTTGGGGCTAAGCCGGCCGATTCCGGACCGTATCACCAATCGGCCGCATCGAGTGCAGGGATGCACTCGTGCCTGGGACCCATGAACCGAGCGAGCATCGGTTCAAACCAGGTTCATTGCGGGTGAAAGCGGCCGTTGTTCCGGGAAAAAGAAAAAACCCCATCGATCCGTATGAATACAGATCGATAGGGCCGGAACAGAGAAGAGGCCGAATAATCGAAGCCGATGCCTCGGTCGGTCGGAGAGGCGTGATCGGGTATTGCTTACACGACCGACATCGATAAAAATAACCGTTCCACCAGGAATGTCAACAGCCTAGAGGCAAAAACCTACGAATCACTTAGGTCCCTCTTGAGGCGCCGGGGTCCTCGTGATTTTCGAGACGCGGAACTGATGCGGGCCAGGCGCCGAGATTCGCGGGAACTGGTAATACCGCGCCTCGGCCGACGACTTCGTTTCGAGTGCGAATCCAGGCTCCTCGAGCACGTAGAGTCTCGAGCCCCGGTTCATGTTTTCGACCTGCTGCAATGTCCATGCTCGCGTGACATCATTGCCGTGGCGAATCAGGATCGTGCGACCCTGCATGTGCCCATCGTCGCGGAGGGCCTGGTCGGACTCAAACCAGCCTCGACCCGCCCCGGAGGCATGACGCACGACGCCCGTGATTGCTCCGGTCGACGGTTGCTGCTCGACCCGCAGACCGGCCGACTCGGCGAACGTGCCTCCCGCCAGCACCAACCCACGGGGGGAAACCCGAACGACCAGACCGTCGGTCCTGAGCGTTTGGCCATGCGTCAGCTCGACCGTCTGCGTCGTCCCGGGCGCGAGGTTGATGACCAGATGCTCGGTCCCTCCGGCCGATTCAACGTAGACGACAACGGTCTCCGGCGAAGAGGCGACCCGGCCCACTCTCGTGAGCGGAGTGACCGAGCCGGTTGGCTCAAATAGCGTGACGAAGGTCGTCTTCAAGGTCGAGCCGTCCGGTGAACGGTGGCGAACCACCAGGCCGGCGCGGCCGGAATCCTCGGCATTCGCGCGCGCTGCGCCGGTGGCCGGGTCGGGACTGTTCGCCGTGATGACCTCAACCGGGGTCGGACCGAGCAAGTGGAGCCGAACCCCGGGCGCACCCGATGAGCCCAGCCAGGCGATCGCCGGGCGGGTCAGGTGAACTTGAGCCAGCGGCGCGAACTCGCCATACGCCTGGACGAACCAGCGGCCATCCTCCGCCCGTGCCGACGGCACGTACGGGATCGACTCGGGGAGCAACGACGCCGGTCCGGCCCCCATCGCCACCGAGAGCCGCCAGCGGGCGCGGGAGCCCGACGCCGCATGGAAGAGCTGATCGTGCTGAAGCCCGCCATGGACCTCGAACACGGATACGGCATAGCTACTGGGCGACCCCGCGGCCGCCACCAGCGTCTGGCGATACCGGGTGGTCGATTGCGGATAGGCGCGAGGATCGTCGAGGCTGAGAACCTGGAAGTCCGGATCGGCCGCAAAGAAGAGAAAGTCGCCCCCAAGGGCAGGTTCCGAGGCTTTGCCCAGAGACTCGCGCTGATTCAGGCCGTCGACGACGACCGTGTTATGACTCGCGGTCGCTCGGTCCCATCCCGTCACGGTGGGAGCCTGTTCGTCGAGATCGCCGAGGACGAGCTGACCGCCGACGGCCAGGCGTAACGCCTGACGCTGGAAGTGGGGAGCACCGATGTTGTCCTGACCACGAACTTCCAGGTCGAGCGCCCCCCCTTTCTCACCGATGGCGAGCCGAGCGAGCCCCACTCCCCCCAGAAGCGATGGACGGCGCGTCCCGGGCGCCGCGATCGCCGCCGGCCACGACACCTGCTGGATCTCGGGAACCCGCGGATCAGTCAACGCCGCCGAACCGGCCCGACGGGCCAGAGCGAGCATCGGCAACGCCCCGATCTCCCCCGCCGGCGCGGCGTTGGGCCCGCTCGTGAGTTCGAGGGGCCGAGGAGTCTCGGGATATCCAGCCAGCAAGCGGTCGATCCAACCGTCGAACACGCTCAAGATCCGACGATGGGCCGCGGCGTCCCCTTGGCGCCAGAAGCCATCGTAGTAGAAGCCTCGTTCGGAAAACCCGTCGAGCCGCTTGACGGCCTCGCCGATCAACTGCGGATCGTCCAGGAGCCTGCCGGCGGCGAGGAGGCCGCGATAGGCGTGCAGCGAGACCTCGCTGTATTCCTCGCGCTGGAGCCGGACGAACTCGGCCGAGGCCCGAAACAGGTCACGCTCGATGGTTCGTGCCGGATGGGCATCGTTCAGGCTTCGCCCCGCCTCGAGGAGCGCGGGTTGGTCACGGATCAGGGCGTAGGCGATCAGCAGGTTCAACGGCACGTCGAGGCTGGCCGTCCAGTCCCACTTTCCCGTCTGGTAACCGCGCCGATAGGGGGGCGGTAAATCGGCCTGCTGAAACACCTTGGGAGAGAGAGGCTGGTCAAAATGGGTCGCGTACGCAGGATAGACCTGGGCAAACCGGAGGATCAGCACGGAGGCCAAACGGACGAGCGCGGGATCTTTCGACTCGGCCGGTTGCTCGTGGTAGCGGACCGCCGCATAGAGGGCCGCTTTCGCCAGAAACTCGCGGGCTTCATAGTCGCGCTTGGCCGCCAGGTAGAGCTTCTCGTCGGGGTAGCGTTGCTTGGCGGGTTCCACGACGTGGTAAGGGTAGTGGTGTGAGACCCCGTGCAAGACTTGCACCACGTCTTCAGGGACCTTCTTCTCTTTCTCGTCCTTGGCGGGATAGGTCTCATTCGGAACGGTCACCTGGCAGTGACGGCAGGTCAGAACCTTCGGACGGCTGACCGACCAGGTCAGTGAGTTGCTCGCCTCGGTCGCGTCACAGGCGGGGCAGCGCGTATGGCGGATGCCCGCCTGCACCGGGACAAGCTCCGCCAGCGCCTTCGTGTCGAGCGTCAACAGCGCCTTGGCATTGGGATCCGCCCAGAACTTCGTTTCCCAGTGATCGGGAAGTTCAAACTGGGCAAAGAGGTTGTGAATCCGCTTCGCGCCGGCGGCTTCACCGGCGGTTGCGTCGGCGGAGACGATCAGAGCGGCCAGCATGGCCCCCGCCCGACAGGCCCAGCGAGCCACGATCGAAAGCCTTCTTGGCATGATAAAGGGTTCCGTCCCTGGAGAAAGAGAGGAGGCAAGCCTCGCGCCCTGAGATCCTAGTGGTCAGGAAGCCGGGTCAATTCGGCGTCGCGCTGCCCCGCGGCCAGTTCGTAGAGACCGACCGGCCCGATCGTTTCTCCCTCGGCGAGTTTCAGGCCCTGGCGATGGAGTTGGGCCAGCGCAAGTTGCGAGTCGCGATGCGCCTCGCAGGCCAGGCCGTAATTCTTCAACTCACGGCTCTTGCCGTTGCTCCAGGGGGCCGCCACCTTGTAGACGGCGATAGCGCTGCAATGCGGAGCCGAGCAGATCGGCTGATAGCGGAACGTCGTCTTTTCCATCGCAAACGCGCCCGTTCCCTACGCTTTCGAGAACCGGAGGCCCCGGCCCCATGCCGGTCCAACCTTCGCCCTCGCTCCTGAAATCGATGCCCGACCGCCTCACGATCGTAGCCGTACACTTCGTACGCTGCAAGCGAGCCTGAGGGTTCGCGGAACAACGACCTACGAACGGCTTAGCTCGCTCAGCTCACTCGCTTGATCACGACCGCGGTCAGATCGTCCCGCTGGGGGACTCCGTTGGCGAACGAGAGAAGCGCGGTGCGAAGCCCACTGATAATCTCAGCGGCCGACCGGTCGCGATCGCGGAGGATCTGAGCGCATAGTCGCTGCGTCCCAAAGCATTCGCCTTGGAGATCGAGCCACTCGAAAAAACCGTCGGTCACAATCGCCACGAAGTCGCCCGGGGCGAACTGGGTCATGCCGGCCACATCAAACGATTCCTCGATCATGAGAGCGAGGGGGTATCCGTGGACCTCGAGTTCGCGAAGGCTGTTCAACGCGCTGGAATAGAACCAGGTCGGGCCATGCCCGGCGGAAATATAGTTGAGCTGGTGTGCGTTGAGATCGAGCAACCCGAAGAAGGCGGTCACAAACCGTTCCGGAGGCCGACCGGCGAAAAGCCGACGGTTGACCCGCTCGGCGACCCGAGCGGGCTCACCGATCGATTCGAAGGCCTCATGCACCGCGGCTCGGCACTCGTCGGCCACCGCCGCGGCGCCAGCACCCCGGCCGCAGACGTCGGCCACGGTCACGGCCAAACACCCCCGGGAGACTTCCTGGAACTCGAAAAAGTCGCCCCCGGTTGCTTCGGCCTGCTGGTTCCAGCCTGCAATGTCGAATCCAGTGATCGTCGGCACAAAGATATGCGTCGTTTGATCCCCAATCCGTAGGCCATCGTCTTAGGCGTCCCTCGAAGTCACGCCCTCGACCCATCCCTTACATTCGATTCCCATAATTTCACGTTAATCATAGCCCCGACATTCGTCAAACAATTTCGTCGTCGGAAAGAAAAGGGGGTTCCACCACCTCAAATCGGCCCCGACCCGACCGATGGTGGTGTCGTGCTCTCGTCGTCACGAAACGCGGTTCCCGTTGCCTTCAACGCGCCTGGAGCCGAAGCCAGCCAGCCGAGACAATCCTGCGAACGAGCATTTTCACGCAGATCAGCTTAATCCTTGCAATCCATAAAACCGATATCAGCCATAGGCCGAAAGGAGTGGTCGTCGGACCACAATCCTCTGCCATAGGCGGACTTCATGGTAACAGAGCTGGACGGGATGTCCGGGGAAGTCGAGCAATGACGATGACCAAGAAACGTCACGACGACAGGCCGGAGCGGCGACGGAACCGCTGCAGGCAACTTGCCGTCCTCGGCTTCCTGACCCTCGGTTCCAACTTGGGTTGCGGGCGGGACATGCTCCGCCTACCGGCCGGTTCCGATGGGACGCTGTTGGGCCCGGCCCCGATCCCCTACTCGGCATCGACCTCGGGATCGGCAACCGCGACCGCCGCCACCACGGCAGGCCGCAAGCCAGCGCCGATCGCGCCGGTTGCGATCAAGACGGACGGCGGCTACGCTTCAAGTCTTGATGATCTTTTCCTGGCGACCTACCGCGACTCGAGCACGTACGGCCCCCATCTGACCAAGTCGACCACGCCCCGGTCGTCGCATGGCGAAAGTCCGTTGCCGAGCGGATTGCTCGCGGCCAGCCGGGAGTCAAGAGTCGCTCCGCCGGATCCGATCACGGGTCAGACGGCAGAGCGGCCGGCCCTTTTCGCTCAGCCCGCCGAGACGCACGCTCGACAACAGTCTCGTGGTCCCGCGGAATCCGTCTCCAAACCGACTCAGATCCCGCTCCCCCAGGCTCGCGTCGTCACTCCTAAAAATCAAGCCCCACTCAGCGCTCCCGCGGTGCAAGGCCCGATGGACCTGGTCTCCGCCTGCGGTCTGACCAAGATCGACCTGCCAAAGCGAGGCGAGCCGGCCTCGGTTCCCAACCTCAAAAACGAGGCGAACAAGCGTACGGCGATTGCCATGCCGATCTCCCCAGTCCGCGCCGCCAAGTCGCTGACGGAGTCGCAACCGGAGGTCGAGAGCCCGCCGCCGGCCTTGTCTGAAGCCCCAAGTCCGCCCATCGCACCGATTGCGGTCCAGTCCCAATCGCCCGCGGTGTCGGCAACCGCCACTCCCTCACTCACGGAGCCGACGCCGCCAGTCGAGCTCCCACCGACACCGACGCAACCGGCCGAGCTCCCGGCGGAGCCCCCCACTCCGGCCGAGCCAACCAGCCAACCGGCCGCGGCCCTCGAACTGCCGGCTCAGGCTGATGAAACGCCGAGCCAACCCCCGGCTCTGGCGGAGATGCCAAGCCAATCCCCAGGGGCCGTCGACCTTCTGGCCGATCCCCCGGCCCTGCCCGAGATGCCGGGCAATCCGGCGAGACCGGCCGAACCGCCCGCCGCCGTTGAGCTGCCGAGTGCGCCGGCAACGCTCGCCGAGCTCCCGAGCCAGTCGCCGGCGTTGCCCGCAGACCCGAGCCAGTCGCCACCGCCGGCCGAAATGCCGGACCCGCTGCCGCCACTGGCTGAGCTCGCGAACGAGCCGGCCGTACCGACGAAAACGCCGAAAGTGGAGAATCCCGGCTCCCCGTTCGAGGACGCGGGCACTTCCCCGCCGACTCCTTCCAAGCCGGGCTCCCCGCCCCAAGCCGATGACTTGAACGCCGCTTCCGCGGAAACGAAGATTCCACTGCCAGGCCAGGCGGGCCCGCAATCATCGCACGGGCAAACCGATGCCACGGGGCCGGACGAACCGCCACTGCCGCCCCTCCAAATCGACCCGAGTGTTTTCGGGACGTCGGCTGAGTTGCCTCCTCCCCTGCCCCTCGCCACCCCATCACCCGCGGTGGCGGCAAACTCCAAATGCCCGGCGTGCGAAATCCTCAGGAAGCAGAAGGAATCCGACCACTGGGCCACCCCCACGGCCAAGCAGACGATCCTCTGCCCGAGTTGCCTGGAGAGTCCGGCCCGTGCCAAGGCCGAGCCAAAGCCGGGTCACGAGAGCCACGACCTCGACTCCGCTTTGAAGGCAACGAACATCGCCCCACCGCTGCGGTCCGCCAAGCCGGATCACTGACCTCTCCAGGGGATTTTGATCGCGTCATCCAGCGACCGGATCGGCCGGGAACCTTGCGTTCCGACGGCCGGTCCGGTTCGACTCATGAGGGATCTCGTATCCTTCCAGGGGCCTTCGCCCCTCGTCCCGACACTTCGCCGACGATTCGGCGCCGGGAACCCTGAATGGTCCCCACGATCTAGACCACTCGGCCCGGCTTTGTAAGTGAAGTTTCGGCCCCGCTCTCCGTGTCCGACAACTCACCCCGATGCGCCTCGGCTCCCAACCGCGGCAACGCGTCGACCGAACGGTAACCGCGGACTCTAACCGGGGATCTTCGCCGGGCAGAGCCCATCCATCAGCAAATTCCACACGTCGTTGTATGCCACACCAATGGCCGGGTCGGACCACTCGGCGGCATGGGCCGGGTGGTGGAACCGGGACGTCGCGACCAGCACCGCCCGGCCGGCGGCCACGGGGTCGACATTGCGGAATGTGCCTTCTTGCATGCCGGAGCCGATGACCAGCGCGACCAGACCGACCAACTCGTCGACGTGGGCGGCGACGACGGACTGGGCGTCGGCCCCCAGCGTCCGATAGGCTAAGAACAGCTCCGGGTCGTCGGCGGCCCGGCGGCGTTTGACGGCGACCAGGGCGTCGATCAGTCTCCGTAACCGCTGCGGGGCCGGGTCCGACAGGGCGGCGATGGCCCGAAGCGGGGGCATGGTCTCCTCCACCCACCGCCCGACGACCAGGTCCCGTAGCTCGGCCTTGGTCGCCACGTGCCGGTAGACGGCCGTGTGGCTCACGCCCAAGGCCCGGGCCACGTCCACAACGGTCGCCTTGGCCGGACCGTACCGCCGGATGATCTCTTCGGCAGCGGCCAGAATCCGATCGCGGGTTAACGGGGCGTCAGCGGGGGACATGGAGACCTCTCGACACGCTGGATCAACCGGAGAGCCTGTCACAATCCGTGGTTCGCCGTCCCGATCCCGTCCAACTCCGCCAGGGTTTCCGGCGAAAGCGGCAACTGAGCGGAGGCCAGGTTCTCGCGGAGGTGGGCGACCGACGACGTGCCGGGGATCAGCAGGATGTTGGGCGACCGGTGCAGCAGCCATGCCAGCGCAACCTGCATCGGCGTGGCCCCGAGTCGGCCCGCGACCGACGACAGGGTGGACGACTGCAGCGGCGAGAACCCGCCGAGGGGGAAGAACGGCACGTAGGCGATGCCCTGCCGGGCCAGGTCGTCAATCAGGGCGTCGTCGTGGCGGTGGGCCAGGTTGTAGTGGTTCTGCACGCACACGACCTCGGTGATCGCCTGCGCCTCGGCCACCTGGGTGGCCGTGACGTTGCTCAGGCCGATGTGGTGGATCAGCCCCTGGCGTTTGAGGTCGGCCAGCACCGTCACCTGCGCGGCGATGGACCCCTCCTCGGGGCCGTGCCCCGCCCCCATCACACGGTAGTTGACGACGTCGAGTGCGTCCAGGCCCAGGTTGCGGAGGTTGTCGTGGACGCCGTCAGTCAGCTCTTGGGGCGAGATGGCCGGCTGCCACGACTTGTCGGGAGGTCGGCGGCCCCCGAGCTTGGTGACGATCACCAGTCCCGCGGGGTACGGGTGCAGCGCCTGCCGGAGGATCTGGTTGGTGACGTGCGGGCCATAGAAGTCACTGGTATCAATGTGGTTGACGCCGGCCGCGACGGCCTGGCGGACCACGGCGACGGCACCGTCCGGGTCCTTGGGTGGCCCCCAGACTCCGGGGCCGGCCAGTTGCATCGCGCCGTAGCCCATCCGTTGGACGGTCAATGACGTGCCGGGGAATGTGAACCGGCCGCCGAGCGTAGCTTCACCAGAATTAGCGAGGAAGCCCCCCGGCTTTAGCCGCGCGGAGGAATCGCGTGTGTCTTTGTTCATGCTAGCCTCTTGACTTAGCGACCTGAACTGCCTGTGATTGGGATATGAAACTGACATTGCAGACCCAACTCTTCCCCGACAAGACCCACTCCGCGCCCCTCAAGGCGACAGTCGAGCGGTTCAACGAAGCCGCCGAATGGTTGGCCGGGGAAGCGTTCGCGATCAAAGTCAGTAACAAGACTGAGCTCCAGAAGACGCACTACGCCTTGCTCCGCGAGCGATTCGGCCTCTCGGCCCAGATGGCCGTGCGGTGTATCGCCCAGGTCTGCGAAGCGTACAAGCGGGACAAGACCAAGCGGCCCCACTTCCGCAAGCACACCGCGATGCCGTTCGACCCACGGATGATGTCGTTCAAGGAGGCCGACCGAGTCAGCCTCCTGACCTTGGAGGGTCGTGTTGTCGTGCCGTTCGTGATGGGGAGGTACCAGACCGAGCAGTTCACCAACGCCAAGGGGCAGGCCGATCTGGTGCTCCGCAAGGACGGTAAGTGGTTCTTGTTGGTGACCGTGGACGTGGCCGATGGAACACCGATTCCCACCACCGACTTCCTCGGCATCGACCTGGGAATTGCCAACATCGCCACGGATAGCGACGGCAACGAGCACAGCGGCAGGCCGGTCGAGAGGACCAGGAAAAAGCACAACCGGCTTGGGGCAAAGACGCGCGTAACCGGCTCTCCACTTGGTCGTTCGGCCAACTCGTGGCGTTTCTCGCGTACAAAGCCACGCTCGCAGGCGTGCCCGTTGTGACCGTGGATCCACGCAACACGTCCCGGATGTGCCACGAGTGCGGCCACTGTTGTCGAGAGAACCGAACGAGCCAAGCGAAATTCCTCTGCGTGTCGTGCGGCCATCGTGCGAACGCGGACCAAAACGCCGCCCGGAATATCCGGGCTCAGGCCACCCGTAAGATGGCCTTAGTTCAAGTTTCGCACTTTTCCCAAATGTCAAATTCCGACTTGTAGATTCAATAGGGCTCCAAAAAAAACGTCGGCGTCTCTGTCAGTTTTTGGCAAATTGTTTGGGCCTTACACCGAACAATTTCCCCTGACACAGGACGCCGACCCATGGAACTTACACCCTCCTTCCTCCTCTTGCTACAGCAATTCACACCCGTCTTCACCAATCCCTCCTTCCACACCTTCACCTTGATCGCCTCCGGCTGGATCCTCTCGAATCGCCACCGCTATATTACCGAACTCATCTTCTCCAGCGGCCAGGTTGGCATCGGACATTGGTCACGCTTCCATCGCTTCTTCAGCCATGCCGCTTGGGACCTCGATCACTTCTCGATGTCCCTGGCCAAGCTTGTCGTCTCCATCCTCGCACCGGGCGCCACTTTTTACTGGGCCGTCGACGACACCCTCTGCCGAAAACGCGGACTCACCCTCTACGGCGCCGGCATGCACTACGACCCACTCATCTCCAGTCGAGCCAAAGCTCTCGTCAGTTGGGGACACGACTGGGTC
Source organism: Singulisphaera sp. GP187 (assembly GCF_900129635.1). Taxonomy (GTDB): domain Bacteria; phylum Planctomycetota; class Planctomycetia; order Isosphaerales; family Isosphaeraceae; genus Singulisphaera. The sequence goes on from NZ_FSRB01000001.1 coordinate 3,591,178, forward strand.
GTCCTCTGCCTGATCGTCGTCCACCCGTTCTGGGCACCGACCAAAGTCTTTGCCTTGCCCATCGCCATGCGGCTCTATGTCAACCGCCAAGGCTTAACCAAGGGCAAAAAGAACCAGAAAAAGAAAAAGGCAAAGCCCGATCCCAATCATCGCACCCGCCCCGAACTCGCGATGGAATTGATCCACTTGGCGGCGGACTGGTTCCCCGACGACGAGATCGTCATCACCGGCGACAGCGCCTATGGGGGCCAGAGCATCCTCGGCCAACTTCCGCCCACGGTCCATCTCATTAGCCATGTCCATCCCAAGGGGGCCCTCTATGAGCCAGCGCCTCCCAAGGAGGAGAAATCCAAAGGGGCGCCCCGCAAGAAAGGCCAGCGCCTCCCCGGCATGAAGGAGTGGGCCGAGGATGCGAATCAACCCTGGACCCCACACGACTTTGACCAGTTCGGGCTCCATGCCAGCTTGGCGGTCAAGACGATCCAGGCCCTCTACTACAAGGCCGGCAAGGACCGACTCCTGACGATCGTCTTGGTGCGTGACCTCCAGGGGAAACGTCCCGATCAGATGTTCTACTGCACCAAGCTCGATTGGACCGTCCCGCAGATTCTCTCGGCCTACTCGTACCGTTGGGCAATCGAATGTACTTTTGAAAATACCAAGCAACTTCTCGGCCTCGAGGATCCCGCCAATCGCCTCCCCAAGGCCATCGAGCGAACCGCGCCGATGGCGTTGTTTCTCTACAGCTTGGTGGTGGTTTGGTTCCACCAGACCGGTCATCGATTTCTTCGTTTTCCGGTCCGCCCGTGGTATCCGAAGAAGCAAGAGGCCTCGTTTGCCGACCTGCTGACGACCTTGAGGCGGGTCAGCTATGAGGAGAAAACCGAGGGAGCGCTATCCAACCGGTATGACCTAAAAGCCTGGATTGCGCAGCTCACCGAGTTTCTCAGCCGCGCGGGCTGAGCCGACATCGGCCGGAGATTTCGGCCCTCACTCGCACTTGATCAAGGGGTCGCCGGGGTCGATAACAGGCCTCGGGCCGCTCCCGATCCGTCCCTGTTTATGCGAAACTTGAACTTAGAACTGGCGGGAGTTAACTCCCAGCCGGAAAGCCCCGCCCTTTAGGACTGGGGATTCTTACTCATCGTTTGGCTCCTTATCCTGTGCGGACAGGAGCAAGTGTAGGCGGCAAGGTTTCAGAAGTCAAAAATTGAAACCTGAAATGCGGTATAACGACTAATCCTTGGGCGAGCCTTATCGGACGGGGGCTCCGCGGCCAGGCACCTAGACTGGCCACATGTCACACAGACCACACCAAGCATCACGCATTCCCTCATTTCCTGACCCCATGTCCACCAACTCAGATAGCTTCTTTGTCACACTCAAATCCTTTTGCAATCTCCAAAAAACAAAGAACGGCATACAGTTTGATCCGGATGATGACTTCGTTAACCAACGGTTCGACCTTGACGATGGCTTCTTCAATCGGCGGATCTTCCTCAAGCACACCTTGCGATAATAGTTCCATGCGTCTGTAATGGTCATGGAGCGTGGGACTCGGAGCGAGCACCCACCACTTGTCGGCTCCAGGGTCCCAAAGCTGCCCAAGTCGAAAACGAAATCGGTTCTCCACGGGTTGGTCACGTTCGATTCCAAGTGCGGGGTAATCGACGGGAGTCCCGAGCGGGATATGGTCCGGAAGCCGGCCATCGCATGACCATGCTCCCTCGACTGTGAATTCATCGAAGCGGCCGACACCCAGAAGCACGTATGCCGAGAAAACCGGGCTCACCTGCCATCGGAAAAAGGCGCCAACCGGCAGGTATCGGGTCGGTCGCAGGAAGGAACTGAGGCAAAGCTTGCTTCAAACCGACCTCAAAGCGTTTCCTCACAAGTTTTCCTAATTTGCTCCTCATAAAAACGATTCCAATCAATTTAGACACAGTTAGGGATTGATTCACCTGTAAAAGGCAAGCTGAAGTCCGATTAGATTTTGAGGATCGCCAGCCAGGCACCTAGACCGACTTTTCGTTTTTGAAGGCTAATGAAGAGGCCAACATCCCGGGGCCTCCCATCTTCTCTGTTTTTACGCCGCTGACTTCATCAGCGGACGACCCGTGTAGGTCCAGCGAAACGGCTTCGCGAATACCTTGTTGAAATAGGTAAGGAAGTTCAACAGCTTTGATTGCAGATCATTCACCGACGTGAACGAACCGCGACGAATCACCTTTCGCATGATCACTCCGAAGATCACCTCGATCTGGTTCAGCCACGAGCTGTGCTTCGGAAGATATACAAATCGAATCCGATGACTTGTGTCCGACAAGAACGCTTGCCGGCTCGCCACCGACTTCAGCACCCCACGTTTACCTTTTTTGCCCAATTCCAGGGGGATTTCACACGCCACGGCAATCTGATTCACCAGGCTTTCCGTGCAATGAATGTTCAAGTTGTCCGCTATAAATACCCACGATCCCTCCGGGTCCAGAGTCAACGTCTGCTCGATGTGACGGACGAAGTCCGCCTCGGTTCGCGTCGGGCCAATCGTTTGAGTGAGCATCTTTCCGGTCGTTACTTCGAAGTTGCCGATCAGGCATAACGTCCCGTGTCGGATATACTCAAACTCGATCCGTTCGCACTTCTCTGCGATCATCCCCTTGGTGGGAGCGATCCGCTCCAGCGCCTGGAGACCGGTCATCTCATCAATGCAAACGGTGTGGGTCGCATCGTTCCGCTCCCGCTCCGACGCCATGAGGTACGTGTCACAGACCGTCTTGACTTGCTCCTCAAAACGTTGAGGATCCTTCTCCGTGGTGTTGAGCCAATACCGGCTCTTGTGGGGCTGCAAGGCGGCCTCATCCAGGTAACGGCTCACCTGGGACGATGAGATCGATACCACAATGCCGCGTTTGACGACCTCATCGGCCAGTTCCCGAGCGGTCCAGTGGGTGATCGGTCGGCCCGACTTCTCAGGCGGCTCACAAGCGATCGCCAAGATCTGGGTGACCTGCTCTGGGGTGAACTTGCTGGGGGCGCCGGGGCGTGGTTCGTCGGTGAGGACGGCTTCAATCGCATGGCGCAGTTTGGCGCGAGTCTCGCAGCATTCGATGTTGATCAGTTTCTCCCAAGCGTTGGCCCAGCGTCGTCGCCAGCGTCCGACCTGGCGGTGGACCAGACCGACCGCCTCGGCGATCTCTTGATTGCGAAGGCCGTCGAAGCCCATCAGGATGATCGAGGCGCGTTGCCGGAGTCGCGAGGGTGCCGTGGTGGCACGGGACAAAGTCCGAAGGATTTCCTGCTGGCACTCGGTAATGGTGATCTTGGCCGCCTGGCCCGGCATGACGTGTGAACTCCTGGTGGCTGGTAAGTTAGTCCATCCAGGTAATTTTGGGGTGTTCGTCAACCCCTTGGGCTATCGAATACGAAAAGTCGGTCTAGAGCGCCGAACAGTTGAATGGCGCGCGGTTTGAAAGGAAGTCGCGGCAAGGAGGTGGCCGATGACACCCTCTTCTCAAGATCTCCGACAGCGGGTCCTCGAGACGATCCAGCGCGGTGACGGATCGGTACGCCAGATCGCGAACCGGTTCCTGGTCAGTCTCTCCTTCGTCACACGCTTGCTCCAACTCCATCGCACAACCGGCTCGGTCGAACCCAGACCGCACGGCGGTGGCAATCCCGCCGTGCTCGGGTCCGAGGACCTGGAACGGCTTCGGGAATTGATCCGCCACCAGCCCGATGCCACGCTCGAGGAATGCCGCCAACGACTCGGCCTCTCGTACAGCCTGATGACCATCTCGCACGCCCTGAGCAAATTGGGGCTGCCACGCAAGAAGAAGGGGCCCTGTGCCCAGAGGCAGGACCGCCCGGACGTCCAGGAGCAGCGGCGAGAATTCTGCGAGCGACTCGCTGGCGTGGACCCGATACGCCTGGTTTTCGTGGACGAATGCGGGGCCAACACGGCGATGACCCGGACTTATGGCCGCGCCCCGGTGGGCCAGCGCGTCTACGCCACGACGCCCGGGCACTGGGAGTCGATCACGCTGACCAGCGGGATGCACCTCTCCGGGGTGACGGCGACGTTGGCCTTCCCGGGGGCCACCAACACCGACGTGTTCGAGGGCTACGTGGAACAGGTGTTGGTCCCGGATTTGAAGCCGGGGGACGTGGTGATCTGGGACAATCTCAAGCCGCACCAGTCGGAAGATGCGATCGAGGCCGTCGAGACGGCCGGAGCGGAGGTGGTGCCGTTGCCGCCGTGGAGTCCAGACCTGACGCCGATTGAGGAGATGTTCTCGAAGGTCAAGGGGGCGATGAGGACGGCGGCGGCCCGAACGACGGAGGCGGTCTATGCGGCGTTCGGTTCGGCCTTACATGACGTGACCCCCGAAAACATCGCCGGATGGTTCCAGGACCGTGCGGCGTATGCTATGCAACGGTGAGGCGCTCTAGACGGGGCATGACAGGGACACTGGGTAGTTCATTGCGGTTGGTAGTCGTGTGGCCGTTCTCTCTAAAACCTCTCCAGTCTACCCACTGAAGTATCTGGCGATGACCGGCCTATGACCGATCAAGATTCGCCGGGCCGGCTTTGCGGACTGCCTCGACACGCATGTGAGCTTTCCACGGCAGTCCACCAGGGTGAGGGAGATGAATATCATCCCGTAGACCCAAGGCCGTGGTCTGCGAAATTCGGGACGATCTAAAACTGGCGAACTGCCTGATTCCGCTCCTGCATCTCGTCGCTGGGCTCCGAGACCGCGGGACGGTCTAAAGAAAATCCAGCGGTACGACGGCCTGAGGAAAGCGTCGCGAAGGATCGTCGTTTTTTTGGTCCAGGCATTGGAGGGGCCACTATAATCCCACGCTCACGGAAAGGAACGCACCGAAATTTCTTCGAGAGAAAGTGAGGGTCCCCCCATGGTGGACGGTGACATACTCTTCCGGCCGTTGAATTTAGGCCCGATCACGCTGCCCAATCGGATCGTGATGTCACCCTTGACTCGCCTCCGAGCCGACGCGCGGTGCGTCCCGACCGACCTGATGGTGAGTTACTATGCGCAGCGGGCGACGGCCGGACTGATCCTGACGGAGGGGACGCACCCGAGCCCGATGGGCCGGGGCTACACGTATTGCCCCGGCCTCCACAATTCCGAGCAGGCTGCGGCCTGGCGGAAGGTGACCGACGTCGTCCACCAGGCCGGCGGCCGGATCTTCGTCCAGCTCATGCACGCTGGGCGAGTCTCGCATTCTTCGTTGCTTCCCGGCAACGCCCTGCCGGTCGCACCGTCGGCCATCCGGCTCTCCGGCCTCGTCCATACTTTCGCCGGCAAGGTGGCGTTCGAGACACCCCGCGCCATCGAGACAGAAGAGATCCCCGGCGTCGTCGCGGAATATCGCCGTGCCGCCGAGTTGGCGGTCGACGCCGGCTTCGATGGCGTCGAGATCCACGCCGCCACCGGCTACCTGCCCAACCAGTTCCTGGTCAGCGGATCGAACCGTCGGACCGACCGCTACGGGGGATCTGTCGAGAACCGTGCCAGATTCCTGCTGGAAGTCGTCGACGCCGTGGCGGGCGTGCGAGGCGGCGAACGCGTTGGGGTCAAGATCGCCCCCGGCTTCACGGTCAACGAGATGGAGGACGACGACCCGATAGGGACGTTCACCCACGTCGCCCAGTCGCTTGCCCCTTTTCGACTCGCGTACCTCCACGTCGGCTACGACTCCGGCTACTCGCGAGGGGGTTCGATGCCGGGGCTCAGACCGGTCGACCTCATGCGCGCGGCCTACCACGGAACACTCCTCGCCGTCGGCGGATTCAACCGACAGACCGGCCAGCAGGCGCTCGCCTCGGGCCGCGCCGATGCGATCGTCTTCGGTCGTCCGTATATTGCAAACCCCGATCTGGTGGAGCGATTCGCCCGCGACAGCCCCCTCAACCCGCTGGACCTCACCACCTTGTACGGCGGCGATGAGAGAGGCTACACCGACTATCCGACGATCCACATGGGCAGCAATGGCAAGCAATAAACACAAACATTATTATATTAAGTTTTCACTGATTATGGTTTGGTCACGGGCCGGTGAAACGACATCGTGAGGGAGAACGAGCGACTCGGGGAGATTCGTGATCGACGCCTGCGAGGCCGCCCATGAAAGAGAGGCGCACAATGCCGGAGAAGCCTGGATCAGAGAGCAGCTCATCTGAGTCCGCGGTCGGGTTCGGCCCCAACGCGGGCGGCAAATTCTCGCAGGAGGACTCTCACCACCCGGCCGCCGGCTGGGGGGCCGCGATCAGCGTCGGCCAGGTCCTGCTCAAGCAGCACGAACTGATCGACGGCACCCGCGTCGTCTTCAAGATGAACCACGAGAACGGGGGATACGACTGCCCCGGTTGCGCCTGGCCCGACGACCGGCACGGCCTGACCATGGACATCTGTGAGAACGGTATCAAGCACGCGACATGGGAGCTGACCAAGAAGAAGACGACGCCCGACTTCTTCGCGGCCCACACAGTCTCCGAACTGGCGACCTGGAGCGACTTCGCCTTGGAGGACCAGGGCCGTCTCACTGACCCGATGCAATACGACGCCGAGAGCGACAAATATGTCCCCGTGTCGTGGGAAGACGCGTTTGCCCTGGTCGGCAACCACCTCCGGGGGTTGGACGACCCAAATCAGGCTGCCTTCTACACGTCGGGGCGTCTGAGCAACGAGGCGACCTTCCTCTACCAGCTTTGGGCGCGCGAGTTGGGCACCAATAACCTGCCCGACTGCTCGAACATGTGCCACGAGGCCAGCGGCCGGGCGATGCAGGCCGCCGTCGGTACCGGCAAGGGAACGTGCGACCTGGTCGACTGGCAGAAGACCGACTGCCTGATCATCATGGGAGTGAACGCAGCCTCGAACGCACCTCGGATGCTGACCTCCCTGGCCGAGGCCTCTCGTCGTGGGGCAAGCATCATCCACGTCAACCCGCTTGTTGAGGCCGCCGCGCGCCGCACGATCGTGCCGCACGACATCCTCCGTATGGCCACCTTCCAATCGACGCGGACGAGCACGCTCAACGTCCAGCCCCGGATCGCGGGAGACCTGGCGCTGATGAGGGGCGTCGCCAAACACCTGTTCGAGTGCGAGAAGTCCGACCCCAAGGCGATCGACCGCCAGTTCATCGAGCGGCACACCGCCGGGTTCGATGCCTACCGATCCGTGGTCGAGGCGACCCCGTGGCGCGAGATCGAGCGGCAATCCGGGCTGCCGGAGCCCAAGATCCGGGAGATGGCGGAGGTCTACCGTAAGTCACGCTCGGCGATCATCGGCTGGTGCCTGGGCCTGACCCAGCAGGAGCACGCGTGCGATACGATCCGCGAGATCGTCAACGTCTTGCTGATGCGAGGCAACATCGGCCGCGAGGGGGCCGGCCCCTGCCCGATCCGCGGGCACTCGAACGTGCAAGGGAACCGCACCTGCGGCATCGACCACCGGCCCGGCGAGGACTGGCTCGCCCGCATGGACCAGGCCTGCGGGATCACCTCGCCCCGGGCCCCCGGGCTCGACACCGTCCGCGTCATCCCGGCGATGATCCGCGGCGAGGTGAAGGTCTTCGTCGGCATGGGCGGCAACTTCGCCCGGGCCGCCCCCGACCCGGCCTCCACCTTCCCGGCGCTCCGGAACTGCGACCTGACGGTTCATGTGAGCACCAAATTGAATCGCAGCCACATCGTCCATGGGCGCGACGCCCTCATCCTGCCCTGCCTGGGACGGACCGAGAAGGACCACGGCAGGAATGGCCTGCAGGGAATCACCGTCGAGGACTCGATGAGCATGGTCCACCTTTCCTTCGGAATGAAGGAGGCCCGCTCGCCCCACCCGCGTTCGGAAGTCGCGATCATCGCCGGGTTGGCGACGGCCTCCCTCCCAAACTCGAAGACCCCCTGGGCCGACTACGCGGTCGAGTACGACCTCATCCGCGACAAGATGGCCGAGGCAATCGCCGGTTTCGAGGACTTCAACCGCCGGGTCCGCCAGCCGCTCGGCTTCCGGCTCAAGCAGCCGGCCCGCGAACTGGTCTTCCTCACCGACACCGGGAAGGCCAACTTCTCCACCGCGCCGCTGGCCGACGTCGCGCCCGTCGGAGGACGGCTCCTGCTGGGGACGATGCGGTCGCACGACCAGTGGAACACGACGATCTACTCGGACGACGACCGCTACCGGGGGGTGAAGAACTTGCGGACGCTGGTCTTCATGAACGCCGAGGATATGAAGGAGCGTGGGTTGGCGAAGTTTGACCTGGTCGACATCACGAGCTTCGCCAAGGACGGCTCGACTCGCCAGGTCCGGGGCTATCGGGCCATCCCCTATGACCTGCCGCCCGGGTCGTCGATGGGCTATATGCCCGAGCTGAACGTGCTCTGCCCCATCGGCGACTCCAGCCCACAGAGTGACCAGCCGCTCATGAAGCACGTCATCGTCGAGATCAATCGCTCGGGAGCGAAGCCATGAAACCTCGTTGCCACCGATCGGACATCGCGAGGATTTCAGGAGTCGGCTTCGATGGGAGGCGATTGTCTCACGCATCGCGCTCACCGCCTCGAGTGGTCAGGACCGCGTTGGCGATGAAGTTGTAGCCTTGTAACCGTCGCCGAGCTCAAGACATCGTTCTGGGGGTCGATGATGAACCAGCTCGGTATCACTCTCGTTGAAGTCCAGCTCGCCATTCCTCGCTGACGTTCGGGTTATTTCTTGACGTGTTTGTCGAGGAACTCCCTGATCAGTTTGGCGATCTCGTCGCCGTTGGTCTCCAGGGCGAAGTGACCGGCGTCGATGAGGTGGTACTCCAACGTCTTCAGGTCCCGCTTGTAGGGTTCGGCCCCGGCGGGCGGGAAAATCTGGTCGTTCTTGCCCCAGGCGATCAGCATCGGCGGCTGGTACTTGCGGAAATACTCCTGCCAACTCGGGTAGAGCGGCGGGTTGCTACCGTAGCTAAGGAAGAGGTCGAGCTGAATCTCGTCGTTCCCCTTGCGGTCGAGGAGGAACTGGTCGTGGGCCGCCCCATCAGGGCTCACGAGCTCCGGATTCTTCGCCCCGGTCATGTACTGCCACTTGGTTGCCTCGTAGGTGACCAGCCCACGAATGGCATCTCGCTTTTCCTTGCTCTTCGGCTCCTTCCAGTACGCCTTGATCGGCTTCCAGAAGTCGTTGTCGAGGCCCTCGTCGTAGGCGTTGCCGTTCTGGACCACGATGGCGGTGATCCGCTCCGGGTGCTTGACCGCGAGCCTGTAGCCGACCGGGGCGCCGTAGTCCTGGACGTAAATGGCGTACTTCGTCAGGCCGAGCTTCTCGGTGAACTCGTCGATCACCTTCGCCAGGTTGTCGAAGGTGTAGGTGAACTTGTCGTGCATCGGCATCGAACTGTGGCCGTAGCCGGGATAGTCCGGGGCGAGCACGTGATACTTGTCCCCCAGCGCGGGGATCAGCATGCGGAACATCTGCGAGCTGGTCGGGAATCCATGGAGCAGCAGAATCGTGGGGGCATCCTTCGGCCCCGCCTCGCGGTAGAAGATGTCCAGGTCACCGATCTTCACGGTCTTGTGGAACACCTTGACCGGCGATTGGGCGTTGGTTGGAAGTCCGATGGCGAATACCATGGCTGCGAACAGGGGGAAGCGGATCATGAACGAGGCTCCTTGAGAGCGAGATCAGGGGATCCAAAATGCAAGTGTGGTCGGCGAGGTTCCCTCTCGCAACCTTGCCAGGGCTCAGATCAGCAAAATCATCGCATGCAGTGTCGATCGATGCCACTTGTCCGCGGTTCGGGATTATCGCCCTGAAGTCCATGGCCGCATATCGGCGACAGGAACTTGGCTTGCACAAAACAAGCCGCCCGAACGGGCGGCTTCGACGGTTTTCTTTCCTCCATGGCGATCTTCTCCAAGTCCTTCGCCTCCCTCCTCTTTGCCGAGTACGATGAGGACCATTGTTTCGATCCTCCTTCACGCGAACCAATGAGGAGCAACAATGGCGGGGATCTCCCAGCACTTACGAAACCTCGTCGTCGCCTTCCTCCTCATGGCATCAACCTCTTCCACGCTCGGCCAGAGCGGGCGGGTGACCCTGGTCAAGACGCCGGCCAGCGGAATCCAGCCCCAAGCCGTTTGCGACTCCCAACGGGTCGTTCACCTCATCTACTTCAAGGGCCCGCCGACCGGGGGGGACCTCTTTTACGTACGGAGCCAGCCCGGAACGACCGAGTTCGCTCCACCGATCCGGGTCAACCGCCAGGACGGGAGCGCGGTGGCGGCCGGCACGATCCGAGGAGCGCAAATCGCCTTGGGTCAGGGGGGGCGCATCCATGTGGCCTGGAACGGTTCCTCCGCGGCGCGGCCGGCCAACCCAATCGAAGGGGCGCCGATGCTCTATACCCGTTCGCAGAGTTCGGGCCAGGGCTTCGAGCCCGAGCGCAACTTGATGAGGCAGACCTTTGGCCTCGACGGAGGAGGAACGGTGGCCGCCGACACCGCCGGGACAGTCTATGTCGCCTGGCACGGTCGACTCGCCGCCGACCCCGACGGAGAGAAAGGACGTCGCGTCTGGATCGCCCGATCCAAGGATGATGGGGTGACCTTCGCACCCGAGGAACCCGTCATGGCGCGAAACGCCGGCGCCTGTGCGTGCTGCGGCACCAAAGCCCTCGTCGATTCCCAGGGAACACTCTATTCGCTCTACCGCGCCGTCAGCGACAAAATGAATCGAGACATGATCCTGCTTCGGTCAGCCGATCACGGTGCCCACTTCCGAGCGACGTCACTCCAACCCTGGCGAGTCGCGGCCTGTCCGATGAGCAGTGCGGCCCTCGTTGAGGGCCCTTCGGGCGTGGTCGCCGCCTGGGAGACGATGGGGCAAGTCGCTTTCGCCCGCATCGACCCGCAGACCGGCGCCGTCGCGCCACCGATCGCGCCGCCCGGTGAAGGCCAGCGCAAGCACCCGGCCCTGGCCGTGAATGCCCAAGGAGAAACCCTCCTCGTCTGGGCCGAGGGGACCGGCTGGCAACGTGGCGGAGCCCTCGCCTGGCGGATCTTCGACCCGGAGGGACGGGCGACCCGAGAATCGGGACGCCTTGAAGGGGGAATCCCTGTCTGGGGCCTGCCAACCGCCGTGGCACACCCCGACGGCCGGTTCACGGTCATCCATTGAGTCAAGAACGTGAGCCACCAGTCGACCGCGAGGATCACGACGTGAAGACCCGCCTATCGTTCGACCGCCTCGAAGGGGAGAGGCAGGAGATCGCCGTGCTCCTGACCGACGACGGCACGGCAATCAACCTCCCGAAACGGCTCCTCCCCAAGGCGGCTCGCCCCGGAGACGTGCTGTCGCTCTCGCTCGCCCGAGACGTCCAGGCCACCCGACAACTGGCCGACCAGACCAAGGCGATCCAGGCGGAGCTGAAAGCCACCGACCCGGGTGGAGACATCAAGCTATGAGGTTCGTCTCCCGCGTTGTCGTCGCCGTCTGCCTCTGCCTTCCGATCGCATCCTGCGCCGCGCCGACGCCCCCCCACGCCCTGCCAGGGACGGTCACCGTCTCGATCCTTGACGTCGGCCAGGGCGACGCAATTCTGATTCGTTCTCCCGAAGGGAAGACCGCCCTGATCGACGCCGGTCCATCCGCAAACATCGTGTCAACGCTTGAACAACAAGGCGTGAGCTCGCTTGACCTCGTCGTCGTCAGCCACCACCACGCCGATCACTATGGCGGCATGGACGAGGTCATCCGCGCGTTCCGCCCTCGGTTCTTTCTGGCCTCGTCGTCATCGCACACGAGCGAGCCCTACTTGAAGCTGCTCCGGCTCGTGCGCGATCGGGGGATCCCGGCGATCGGCCCCACGCCGGAGCCTCGAAAGATTGAGCTCGGCACCGTCGTGCTCACGATCTTCCCCCAGGCGCCGAACGACCCCAGGGAAGAAAACAACAATAGCGTCGGGATCCGGGTCGACTACGGCCGATTCTCGGTGCTGCTTGCGGGCGACGCACAAACTCAAGAGCGGCGGTGGTGGGAACGCACCGCGCCGAACTTATGCGCGGATTCCACCGTTTTGAAGCTGGCCCATCACGGCAGCCGCAACGGAACCGACGCCCGTTGGCTCGACCTGGTCCGCCCCCGCGTCGCCGTGGCCAGCCTGGGCAAGAATAACGACTACCACCATCCTCACCCCGAGACCGTGGAGCTCCTGGCCCGGTACGACATCCCCCTGCTCCGTACCGACCGAGACGGGACCGTGACGATCCGGAGCGACGGCCTCCACTGGCAAGTCTTCACTCACCCCGATGTTTCGACCGGTTGGTCCGGTTTCGACCCGCGCAGGCGCAGTCGAGCCCGGAGCGATCGCCACGCCAAGCCGACGCCGACCTTGGGTCTGATCAACATCAACAAGGCGAGCAAGACCCAGCTCCGGAAGATCCCCGGGATCGGTCAAGTCCTCGCCGATCGGATCGTCAAGGGCCGGCCCTATCGAACGGTCGACGACCTGGTTCGCGTCGAAGGGATCGGCGAAAAGCGGCTCGCGGAAATCCGGCCCTACGTGCGTGCACGCTGAATACCGGGGCGACGTGCTCGCAGCGTCGCGAGCACCTCACCCCGGGGGGGATGGATCAGGACAAGAGAGTCCCGATCGACGTCCCCTGACTCAAGCGGATCGGCCGGCCAACCGGAGAGACGTTCTCCTTGTGGGGCTCGAGCCCGACCGCCTTCAGGATGGTGGCGTGAATGTCAGCGACCGGAGTCGGTTGCGTCGGGTTTTTGACCCCTTCAGGATCGGTCTCGCCAATCACCTGCCCGCCGCGGATCCCGCCACCGGCGATCGCCAGGCTGAATCCGTTCGGCCAGTGGTCCCGGCCGCCGGCCAGGTTGACCTTGGGGGTCCGGCCAAACTCCCCGGTACAGAGAACGACCGTCCGGTCGAGCGTCCCCCGCTCCTTCAGATCGCGAATCAAGGCGCTGAGGGCCGGGTCGAGCTCGCCCGCGAGTTTGCGGTGGGTCGCATGGTTGTTAACATGCGTATCCCAGCCGTTCAAGGTGACTTCCACGCAGCGGACCCCGACCTCGGTCAGGCGCCTGGCGGCCAGGCAGGCCCGCCCGAACGGGGTGTCGCCATAGCCCTCACGGATCGCGGCGGGTTCCTGCTTGACGTCGAACGCCTTCAACTGGGCCGACGTCATCATGACCCGGGCTCGCTCGATCGTCTCGCGATGCAAGGTCGCCGCGACCGGGCCTTGCCGCCCCCGCCGGAACGCGCGCTCGACGACCTCCAGGTCGATCGCGCGCTGGGCCTCACGCCGCGGCGAGACCTTCGAGGTCACGTCGGGCAACGGTTGGAGCGGGTCGCCCGCTTTGAAGGCGTCGTATTCCCCCCCGAGGAAACCGCCTCGACCCGGCCACTGGCCCGGCAGGATCGAGATGTGCCGGGGAATGCCGGTCCCCCCGAGGGGAGTTCGTGGCAGCAGATGGCCCCAATCGAAGGATGCTCAACAGTCGGGTCGGGCCGATATCCATTCTTCATGAAGTAGGTTCCGCGCTCGTGATCCCCCTCCTGGCTCACGAGCGAGCGGACCAGCGCGACCGACGTCATCACCTCGGCCAGCCGCTCATAGCCCTGGGCAAGCTGGACCCCCTTGACGGCCGTCGCGATCGCCTGGGTTCCGCCCGCAATCCGCTTGCCCGGGTGGGGATCGAATGTCTCGAGCTGGCTCGGACCACCGGCCAACCAGATCAGGATCACCGACTGCGCCGGTTGCCGACGCGCCTCCGCCTGCGCGGCCAACAGGTGGCCGACCGGGGTCAACCAGCTCAACCCCGCCAGCCCGGCAAACCTCAAAAAGTCCCGACGCCCCGGAAAAACGAGACTCTCGTCCCGTCGCGACCGATGGCCATGTTCGGGAACCAAGCCCTGCCGATCTTCCATGGGACCTCCATGCTGACGACGGGGCACCCGTCCCATTTACTTAAACGATCCGACCAGTCAGTCCCGCCAAATTTCCTGGAGCATTCCCAAATTCGGCTTATCCAGAACTACCCAGGCAATCACTTCCCGGTTTCACCCTCCCCGAAAATGACGGCAGTCAGCGAGCGAACTCCCGTCGACAAACCACAAGCCTGGCCCTCACCCCTTGACTTCCTCACTCAAGGTTTTTAGGGTCACCCTTAGTTAATAACGTTTCTTAACTATCTGACGGCGTGGTGATGTGGTCCGTTGCACGATTGGAGTGCGGCCCATTCTCGGGAGAGGATCCATGAGGCGTACAACGGGGAGAGTGGGCCGTGTGCTCGCCGGGCTTCGAGCCATCGGGATGGCTGCCGTCGGCGTGGTCGCCCTCAGTGGAACGTCGAGGAGTGGGGAGGGGCCGGATTTCGATCGTCAGGTTGCGCCGATTTTTATCATGCGTTGCCTCGAATGCCATAACGAGGCCGGGGCATTGGGTGGCTTGGTCCTGACAAGGATCGAATCGTTGAAGCGTGGCGGGGAGAGTGGCGAGGCGATCGTCGGGGGAAAACCCGAGGAAAGCCTGCTCCTCGAGCGGGTGGTGGATGGCGAGATGCCCCCGAAACGCCAAGGGCACTCCCAGAAGCTCTCCGAGCCGGAAATCGCCACGTTGCGTGCCTGGATCGCAGCAGGCGCCCCCTGGCCGGCCGGTCGAAAGCTCGACCGCGACGAGAAGACGACCGCAGTACGTGCGGGGCGCGACTGGTGGTCGCTCCATCCGCTGGAACGGCCCAGTGTGCCCACGACAAACCAGGCCTATTGGGTCAAGAACCCGATCGACGCCTTCATTCTCGCAAAGTTGGAAGCCGAGGGATTGAGTCCCGCTCCCCGCGCCGATCGCCGCCAATTGATCCGCCGCGCCTCGTTTGATTTACTCGGCCTGCCCCCCAGCGCCCACGAGGTGGACGAGTTCGTGCGCGATGAGACGCCGTTAGCTTATGAGAATTTGATCACGAGGCTGCTCGAATCACCGCACTATGGCGAGCGCTGGGGGCGGTACTGGCTCGATCTCGCGCGGTATGCCGAAACCAGCGGCTACGAGCGCGACCAAGAAAAGCCGGGGGCCTGGAAGTACCGCGATTGGGTCGTCCGCGCGCTCAATGAAGACAAGCCTTACGATCGATTCGTTCAAGAACAGCTCGCGGGCGACGAGCTTCCCGACCGTGACGAGCAAACGGTCGTCGCGACCGGGTTCTTGCGGCTGGGCACCTGGAACGATGAGCCCAATGATCCTCAAGACTACAAGTATGAGCGATTGGAAGATCTCGTTCACGTCACGAGCACAGCGTTCCTGGGCATGACGGTGAAGTGTGCGCGCTGTCACGATCACAAGTTCGACCCGATCCCGCAGACCGATTATTATCGCCTGGCCGCCGCGTTCTGGCCCGGGCCGATCGAACCGCGAACGGGCGCGCTCCTGGGGGGCCCGAGCCGGGAAGAGCTGGGGTATGACGTGCTCGGCTGGACCGACGTAACGCGCGACCCGCCCGCGTTCCACCTGCTGCATAAGGGGGAGCTCAGTCGCCCCGGCCCCGTCGTACCGCCGGGCGTCCTCTCGATGATTCCGAGCCTGGACAAGCCGTTTCATCCCCCCTCCGCGCAATCCAAAACCACCGAGCGCCGGCGACAACTCGCGAACTGGATCACCGACCCGAGCAATCCGCTCACCCCGCGCGTGGCGGTGAATCGACTCTGGCAGCATCACTTCGGCCATGGCCTTGTCAGTTCCTCGGACAATTTCGGGTTCAATGGCCAAAAGCCATCGCACCCGGAACTCCTCGACTGGCTGGCCGACGCGTTTGTCCGCGGTGGTTGGAAGTCGAAACCCATTCACTTCCTGATGATGACCTCGCAGGCCTACCAACAAGCCACGGTCCATCCCAACCATGAGTCCTACTCCAAGAAAGACGCGGACAACCGCCTGGTTTGGCGGGCAATCCGCCGGAGGCAAGACGCCGAGGCGCTTCGCGACGCGATCTTATCCGTGAGCGGTCAACTCGACCTGCGAGTCGGCGGCCCGAGCTTCCGGCCGGTCATCAATCCGGAAGCGCTTGACGGCCTGTCCAATATCAAGACTCATGCGACCCCCTCGCCCGCGAGCGAACAAGGCCGACGCAGCCTCTACATGTATTCGCGCCGCAGCTTGATCCATCCGCTTATGACGACGTTTGACGCATGCGATACCACCTTGCCCTGCGGTGAACGTGACATCAGCGTCGTCGCTCCCCAAGCGTTGGCCTTGCTCAACGGGGCGTTCGTTCACGAGCAGAGTCGGCGCGTGGCCGAGCTCGTCCTCGCGACCGCGAGCCAAGATCGAGCCGCGAGCGTCGAAGGAGCCTGGCGGCGCGTCCTCGCTCGTTCTCCGACCAAGACCGAGTTGGCGGCGGCCCTTGAACACCTCGAGCGGCAATCCATTCAGTTTCGTGATCACCCGGAAGCCGGCACGCTTGCCCTCGCTTCGCTCTGCCACGTTTTGATGAACAGCAACGAATTCATGTTTGTCGACTGAACGCGAACGCGTTAGGAGCCCGATGATGAGCGAGAAACGGCTCTTCCCGTGCGGCCAATCGCGCCGCGAGTTCCTCTGGGAAATGGGTGGCGGTTTTGCCGGCACCGCGTTGGCGAGCCTGCTGGCGCTCGATGGATTTGTTCCGAGGCCGGCGGCGGCGGGCGAGATCGACAAGAACTCGCTTGCTCCTCGACCTGGGCATTTCCCCGGGACGGCCCGCAACGTCATCTTCCTGATGATGAATGGCGGGCCGAGCCAGGTGGATACGTTCGACCCGAAGCCGATCCTGGAAAAGTACGCTGGCCAACCGCTCCCCACCGACAAGAAGTTCATCAATTCCGGCGGCCGCAAAGTGGGCTACCTGACCCCTGCCTTTCGCAAATTCCGGCCCGGCGGCCAAAGCGGCCTGTTGATCTCCGACTATTTCCCCCGGGTTCGCGACCACGCCGACAAACTCGCCGTGATTCGGTCGTGCCACACCGATAGCCATGCGCATGGTTCGGCCCTCGTGGCGATGAACACGGGCAAGACGTTCATCGGCCGGCCGTCACTGGGGAGTTGGGCGGTCTACGGCCTGGGGAATGAAAATCAAAACATGCCGGGCTATGTCGTCATTCTCGACAAGCGCGGAGGCCCGATCAGCGGCCAGCCCAACTGGACGAGCGGCTTCATGCCCGCCGGGTTTCAAGGAACCTTGTTTCGACCCACCGGGAATCCGATCCTCGACTTACGCGGTCCCGACTACCTCAACGGAAAGCCCCAGCGCGAACAGCTCGACCTGCTCGCTCGCCTGAATCATGAGCACCTTGATTCGCGTCCGGGAGGCCATGAACTGGCCGCCCGCGCGGCTTCGTACGAGCTTGCCTACCGGATGCAGGCGGAAGCGCCTGAGGCCGTCGACCTCGCTCAGGAGAATGAGAACACGAAGCGGATGTACGGCGTGGGCCAACAGCCGACCGATGAATTCGGCCGGAACTGTCTGGTCGCGCGGCGCCTCGTGGAACGCGGGGTCCGGTTCGTCCAGCTCTACTCCGGTGGCGGCCATCTCGATGACACCTGGGACGCCCATACGGACATCGAGGCCAATCATTCGCGGCATGCGGCGGAAGTCGACCAACCAATCGCCGCGCTGCTCACCGACCTCCAACAGCGGGGCCTGCTCGAGACCACGTTAGTGGTCTGGGGCGGTGAGTTCGGGCGGATGCCGTTCAGCGAAGGACCAGGGGAAAAAGGCCGCAACCACAACCCGTACGGCTTCTCCATGTGGATGGCCGGCGGCGGGGTCAAGGGAGGAGTCGCGTACGGTGAGACCGATGATTTCGGTTTTGAAGCCGTGCTCAACAAGGTCCACCTTCATGACATCCATGCCACGATTCTCCATTTGCTGGGTCTGAACCACGAGATGCTGACCTACTTCCACGAAGGTCGCGACCAGCGCCTGACCGACGTGGCGGGCCAGGTGGTCCATGACATCATCGCTTGAATTGGCTTTCACAAATTCTTGAGCGCAACCACCGTCATGTCGTCGATGATTCAACCGCAACTCCTGCGTCGAATGACCGTCCGAAGAGTCCTCGAGGTTCTTCGCGATCATGGTCCTTGCACGCGGGCGCACCTCACCAGGATCTCCGGCATTAGCGCACCGACGGTGGCGAAAGCCGTGGTCTCCCTGCTCGAGTCGGGATTGTTGGAAGAGGGCGATTCGATCCAAAGGGCGCCGGGTCGGCCGGGAACCCTGATGAGACTCGCGCGCGACCGGGCGCAAGTGATCGGGGTGGTGCTCGACTCCTCCCGATGCACCATGGTCTCGGCCGGTCTCGACGGTACGATTCATGAGGCAGGACGGGTCGAGTTCCCCACACCCGACACTTATGAGGCGTTGCTCGCACGAATTTCCGAGGTTGCGACCCACCTGATTTCGCGGCCAGGGGTCAAAACGTTAGGCCTGGGGATCAGCACCCCCGGACTCATCAACAGCCGCACCGGCCGGGCGATGTTGTCACCCAACCTGCACTTGACCGACGGCCATTCGCCCGCGGAGGACCTGAGTCAGCGCTTAGGCCTCGCCTGCGTGATGTATCAAGAAACGCAGGCGCTTTGCCTCGGCGAGCGGATGTATAGCGCCCCCGAGCCTCTCGATGATTTCGTCATGCTCGAAATCAGCACCGGGCTCGGTGTCGGCGTCGTCATGGACGGCCGTCTGATGGAAGGGCACAGCGGCTTGGCCGGTGAGTTGGGACACGTCACAGTCGCGCTCGACGGTCCCGTTTGCGGCTGCGGCAATCGGGGATGCCTGGAAACGCTGGCCACCGATTCCGCGCTCACCCGCGGCATATCCGAACAAGTCGGCCAGGTGGTGAGTCTCGAGGACGTGAAGCGTTTGATCCGCGAAGGCAACCCCATCGCCGAACGTGAACTTCAAAAGGTTTGCGAATATCTCGCAATCGCCATCGCCGCGGCGATCAACCTTTGGAATCCCTCGACCCTCCTCGTCCATGGGCGACTGTTCGATGTCCGTGCCGACTTATTCGAGACCGTCTGCAAGCTCACCCAGCGCAGGACCCTCGCCCCCTCGCTCGCCGACTGTCGCATCCTCCGCGCGCGTTGGAGCAAACAACAAGGGGCCGTGGCAGGAGCCATCCACCATCTGATCGATGCGCACGGGCCGATCCTCGATGAATCGTAGGCGGGAAATCGCGGGCCGGCGAAGTTCCAGCGACCACCCCGACCCAACGTACAGCGGTTAACCGTCGGATAGAGTATGGATCACGGCTAATTCACAATCAACTGATCAGTTTTAGAAATTCCTTGTCCGAATTCAGCCCCAACGGGGCGACCCAAGGAAGCCCAGGGCAACGCCCTGGGGATTCGATCACGAGGAACGGAAGCCCTGAAAGGGAGACCTAAGGTGTGAGCCCACCGAGACCTACGTAGTGAGGCTATCGCTCGGACTCGGTCGCCCTTTCAGGGCTATTAAGCACAAGCATGTCGATTTCCCGGGGCGTTGCCCCGGGCTACATTGGGCCGCCCCGATGGGGCTAAAACCGGCGAAAGCGTGTGCATCACGTCGGTAAACCACTGGAAACAACCGCCACCAGCATCGGTTCGATCCCAATCAGTAGCTGTCGCTACTCACGATTTCGCCGCCGCCGATGGTGCCCAGAGCCCGCCAGGCCTGGTGATTGATCGTGCTCTTGAGGAACTGCACACGGCCATCCCCGAAGAGGGCATTCACCCCGCTCGGGTGGTAGCTCCGGGCTGTGATCGCCGCATAGGTTGGGCCCCCATCATCCTCGTCGATAGACGCCAGGTCGAGGTCGAGATTCCCCGGCCCGATCACCGCTGTGTTCGGAGGGAGGACGGTGGTGAATCCGCCGTGATAACTGTCCCCCTTGACCCAGCGCGTATGTCCCTCGGCGATCATCTGGCACTGGCCGAACGACGAAACGATGAGGGCGCGCGACGCGGCCGGGTCGAGCATGCTTGTCGGATTGCTCAGGGAGGGGAAGGTGCCTCCGCTCCCCTCGGGAAAGCAATGACGCAACTGCGGCTGATACGTCTTGACCTCGGACGCGAACAGGGTCTGGCTCGTGCCGTCGAGGATGTCGGCGACCCGGCGGCTCAGGTTGGTGGCGAAGGCGCTCTGAGTCGGTGGGCCGTTCATGCCGCCATAAACATACCAATTTCCGACGCACCAGGCGTAGCTGTTCACGCCATAGTAGTAGCCTCGAAAGAGGATGGCCTCTTGCCTCGGTTCGCTGGGACAGAGCAAGACGTTCAAGGTCATGCTCCCAACCGTTGCCTCGGCCGGGGCCAGATACTTGAAGCTGAAATTGATACTGTTGAAGATCGCCCCCTGCTCCATGAAGGGTAGGAGCCGGGCACTGGTCCCCCAGTCGAACGCCGTGTCGGGAACGTTCGTGCCGATCCCCGTCTGAATTGACTTCGGCGGATAGGCCCCGTTGACGGTCTCGTAATTCATGAGCCCGAGGCCAAGCTGCTTGAGGTTGTTGGTGCACTGCATCCGCCGGGCCGCCTCGCGCGCCGCCTGGACGGCCGGAAGTAAAAGCGCCATCAAGACAGCAATGATCGCGATCACCACCAGCAACTCGATCAGCGTGAATCCGGATCGGCGTGCGACGACGTTCATGGAGGGCTCCCTCAGAGCTTGTCCGAAGTGGAGGTAGGCTTCGCCTTTTTTGCGATGCAACAAATCGCAACATGCGCATATTCGCTGACAACTTCCCGTTTCGTCGCAGAGGAATCGCGGTTCGATTTGCCTCTCAATCCACCGCCGCCCCCCTACCCCAACGTCGGAACGATCGCACCGAACGACACACTCTCAGGTCGCCGAGGGTGAAGTGAGTGGGTCGTTGATCCTGCCCCTCAGCAATGGAAAGCAAAGCCACGGTGGAGCCAACAGTCATGTCGCTATGACCTGTTGAGCCGATGCGAGGGTCGATTCTACGAAGCAATTAGGAGTAATCGCAAGTGGAAGGTCGCAAAGAGTCAAGAGTTTCGTAACATGGCATGTCAATCGACGCCAAATCCACACCTCCCACTGGCGCGTTGGTTTCGCGAGGATTGACGCCAAACTTCGAGTCTGTCGCAAGGGAACCGGGCCGACGGCCTGCCCCGGAGGCCGAAATTCGCGGGAGAAACGCGTTCCCACGCTCGGCGGCCTTACCCGCCGGGGAAGACGACGCGGAGCGTCGAAGACGGCATTCCCACGCAGAGCGTGGGAATGAGATTCATGCATGCTTTCTATCATTTAAATTTGCCGATACAACCAATCGACAAGAACGAACCAAGAACCAGGAACTCGTGTCACTGATTCGGAGGAGCCAGCCCAGGTGGATGGTGCGGAGTCGGTCAAGAGAAAAGGGAGTTGACAATGCGTTTTGGTCTGCTCTGTTCGGCGCAAGCCAACAGCAATGAACTTGGTCCGGAAACCGGGCAGGGGTTTCGGGACTATCTCGAGCTCAATGTCGAGGCGGAGGCGCTTGGCTACTATTCGAGCTTTTCGGTCGAGCACCATTTCACCGGCTGGAATCAGGTCTCGGCCCCGCTCACCTTGCTCACCTGCCTCGCGATGAGAACAACCCGATTGCGGCTCGGCACCGCGGTGATCGTGCTGCCATGGCATCACCCGATCTTGCTGGCCGAGCAGGCGGCGACGCTCGACCTCATTTCCAACGGCCGACTCGATTTCGGCGTCGGCAAGGGTTACCGGCACAGCGAATTCAACGGGTTCGGCATTTCCCAGGAGGAAGCGGAGGCGCGTTTTGAGGAGGCGATCGCAGTCATTAGGCGCTCCTGGACCTCGCGTTCGCGTTTCTCCCATCACGGCCGTTTCTGGCAGTTCGAGGAGATTGTGGTCGAACCGCCGACCGCACAGTCCCCCCATCCGCCGTTCTGGGTCGCCGCCGCAAGCCCAGCGTCGATCCGCCGCGCCGCGGCCAACGGATTCAATCTGATGCTCGATCAATATGCCGGGCCAGACGCGATTGGCGAACGCATCGCACTCTATCGCTCCGAACGCGAAGCCAAGGGCTACACCTTCGATCCCATGCAGGTCGCGGTGGCGCGCCAACTCTACATCGCGAACGACAAGGCCGACAAAGCAGCAGCGCTCGCCCGACAAGCGCAATACACCCAGCGCACGGTCGCGGGAGGTATTGTCAATCTTCGTGGATGGAGAATTTCAGGCGGCGGTGGTTTTCTTCACTCCGTCCTCGAAGATGACCCCAGCGATCACCTCCCTCAAAAGCTCCGATCCATTCAACGATCGCCAACTCTTTGATGCACTCTCCATCAGCTTGTAGACCATCGTCAGGCACGCCGTCCGACTCCCGCTCCCCTTCGTCTTGTTGTGCCTCAGACGCACCGTCGAGAACGTCGACTCGATCGGGTTCGTCGTCCGGATGTGCAGCCACTGCTCCGCCGGGAAGTCGTAGAACGTCAGCAGCACATCTCGATCCTTTGACAGGCACTCCGTCGCCTTCGGGTACTTCGCCTCGTACGTCTTCACGAACAGGTCAAACGCCTTCACCGCCTTCTCGCGGCTCTCCGCCAAGTCGATCTCGTGGAGCATCCCCTTGGCCTTCGCCTGGCTCCCCTTGGGCAACTTGTCCAGCACGTTCGCCGTCTTGTGCACCCAGCAACGCTGCTCCTTCGTCGTGTCCCACACCTGACGCATCGCCTTCCAGAAGCCCAAGGCACCGTCGCCGATTGCCAGGTGAGGCTCGACTTCCAGGCCACGGGCCTTGCAGTCCAGTAGCAACTCCTTCCAGGATTGCTCGCTCTCCCGATAGCCGTCGGCGATGGCAATCAGCTCCTTCTTGCCGTCGGCGGTCGCCCCCATCAGCACCAGGATGCACTGCCGCCCTTCCTCCAAGCGGATGTTGAAGTGCACGCCATCGGCCCAGACATAAACGTACTGCTTCCCCTTCAAGGACCGCTGACTCCAGGTTCGATGTTCCTCCTCCCAGGCCGACTTGAGCCTCGTCACGGTGTTCGCCGACAGTCCCGGGGCGTCCGGGCCGAGGATTGCCTTGAGAGCCTCGGGGAAGTCGCCGGTGCTGATGCCTTTGAGGTAGAGCCAGGGGATCAACTCGTCCAGGCTCTTGGTCCGCCGGAGGTAGGGCGGCAGGACTGCCGGAGTGAACGTCTCTCGGGATTCAGGGGGGCGTCGGTCCTGGACTCGGGGTTGCTTGACGTCGATCGGTCCCAAGCCGGTGAGGATGGTCCGCTCGGGGTGGGAGCCGTTGCGGACGACCTGGCGACGTCCGGCCTCGTCCTTGAGATGAGCGTGGTCGTCGATCCAGGCGGCGACCTCGGCCTCGATGGCCCTGGCGAGCATCTCACGGGCTCCGTTGCGAAGGACTTCGGTCAGGACATCATGGCTTCCGGCCAATGGCAAGATCCGGATCTCGGAGGTAGACTGACTCACGGTGGCGTACTCCTTTGCCTTGTTGGCAAGTTTGGTGTGGGTGAGACTTCACCAAGGGTACGCCGCCCTTTTCATTTCCTCCATCCACGACTTTCGACAATACCTCCGGTCGCGGCATCGCGAGGGCCTGGCAGCAACGCGGGTTCTCATGTTCTCGCTTACGCCAACACTGTGGGCGCAACGGAGTCCAACGCACTTTACGGAACGCCGGAGGAAATTTACGCAATGCTCACGGCTTTGAACAAGGCGGGTACGGAATATGTACTACTGCAGCTTTCCGGCGGCAAGGAGCAGTTGCGGCGATTCGCACGAGAGATCATGCCGAAATTTTCCTGACCGTCACGGATTTGGGGGGAATGAATTCGGGATCCTCAAAGCAACCCATCCATCCCGATTCTCAGCCCCAACAGGGCTTCCTGAGGCGCCCCGTTGGGGCTACTGAGAGTCAGGAAAGTAAAGTCCGTTTTTTTGCAGCCCCGGAGGGGCGACCGTTCATAGCCAGGGGGCGCAAGCCCCTGGTAACGAGACAAGCTTAAATGATGTCTTTGCAGCCCCGAAGGGGCGACCGTCCGCGTCAGGCTTCGGCGATTCACGGTCGCCCCTTCGGGCCTGAAAAATTCCTGGTTTGAACATGATTCCCAGGGGCTTGCGCCCCTGGCTATTTCTACAGCATCACTTAACTGGGCACTTCCGGATGGTTCTCCAGCCACGTCTTTCGGTGCGATTGATGGGCCGCCTTGTTCCGCTCCACATGGTACTTGATCAGTTCCGCCGCCTCTTCCTCGTTCAGCGTAGGCCGCGGCAGACTCGCCTCGAGCATCAGGATCGCCATGTCCAAGGTCAACGTCGGCTCCGACTCTCGCTGCTCCTGGCGAGTCAATGTCACGTACAAGTGCGCCAACGCCACCAGGCTCATGTGGTGATGCCAACTCGTCCACGCCCGCGCCTCGTAGTCCGCCATCCCCAGATGGGTCTTGGCATCCTGAAACGTTTCTTCCACCCGCCACCGGCAGCCAGCCACCTCCGCCAGCGCCTCCAGTCGGGTCTCTTCCGAGGCGTTGGAGACCCAGTAACGCGTCGTCGGCTTTGGCCCCAGCGATTGCTGGATCATCGCCCAGATCGGCGGCCCCGCTTTGCGATCGCGAACCGCCCAAACGCGAATCCGCGCGAACTTGAACGCCAGCGGTCCCTTGCTTCCTTCGCGCAACGTGAGGATCTTCCAGGCCTCCGGCGGCAGGCTTTTCGCCAGGTCATCCAATCGCTGAATGAATTCATGTTCAATCGACTTAGAGGGACGGCGGCCAGCCGCACCAGGCCCCTGACATCGCTCCGGGGCCTCAATCCACACGCGAGTGAAGCCCGGCACCTCCACGACGTAGCGTTGCTTTCGTCCCTCCAACGCCTCCAGAAAGGCTTGGTTGCGGCCATAGAGGTCGTCGGCCGTGATCCAGTTCAACGGCACCGTGCAGCGTGCGATCAGTGTCGCGGCCAACTGAGGTTTGGTCGCGAATTTCACCGTGGTTGGGATGCGGGCCTTACTGCGCCGTGCTTGAAGTTGTTGCTCCCTCGCCAGCCGCTGTTCGGGGGTCAGCTTCGGGGGAGGTTGCGGCCGGTTGGTCTTCGACTTGGGGGCCCGCTTCGGTTGAGGCCGCTCCACCTCAAACCATTCCTGGGGCAGGTACAGTTGGTGGTCCAGCAAGGCCGATCCGGCCGGGGTCACGCCGACCAGAAAGACCCCCACCTGGCAGTTCTCGACTTTGCCCATCCGGCCGCAGTGCTGGCGAGCGACACCCACACTGTGTTCACCGTGTTTGACGAAGCCGGATTCATCAATCACGCCCACGCTGCCCACCGACCATTGGGACGTCGAGGGCACCAACCGCTCGACGAAGACGGCTTGGATCTCGCGTTGCACCTCAGACTGCGACCAAGGGGAGTCGGTAAGGAAACCTTGCATGGCAAGGACCTTGGCTTGGGACTTGGGCTCTCCAGCCAGGTGGGCCCCATCGAGCGCCATTCGCTCGACACTCTTGCGTCCTCGATTCTGGATGAGCCCGCAAATGTAGATCCGAGAGTGGTTACGAGGCTCCGCACGGCCAAAGAGTGGTGCGAATCGCCCATGGAGGTGAACTAAGTTTCGAGCCGCGGCGAGCAGTTCTTCCGTGGTCATGACCATAACTCCGAAAAGCGGTCAGATCCCACGAGCAGGCCCGTTCGTTACCTCACCCTCTATTATTGCGTCGACCAAACACAAAGGTGAAGATCGAAGTGATGCTGTAGAACTATTGACGGTCGCCCCTCCGGGGCTGCAAATTGCGGACATTACTTATATGACTTTCAGTAAAACCGGCGACAGCGTGCGCAACGCGTCAGCAAACCGCTGGAGAACCAGCGGTCGCGAGTGCACGGCCAGCGCACATCAAATTGCCCATGTTTCCAGGGAAAAGTCGGCCGTTTGGCCTCAGAAGAAGCCGATTTTCTACGACAGAATTCGCAGAAAACCCTTGATTTCAAGCAATTTGATGTGCGCTGGCCGTGTCGCGAGTGCAATTCGTTGGTAAACTGCGAGAGACTCAATCGCGTTACTCAGACATCGCCTTGCAAGAGGTGCTGATTTCAGTTACTGAGTTGACGATGTCCCGCTGTTCTTGAGTCCCACAAACAGGTCAAGAAGCGTTTTCACGATCTTCTCGGAGACTTCGACCTTATTCGTTCCCATCCAGGTCTCGTAACCGCCGAGCGCGTGATGGCGAGGGGTGGGCAGGTAGCCGTAGGAACCGTTGGCGAGCTCGATGGTGAAGCTCGGTTTGAACGGACTCTTCTGCTTGATCTCGTGAAACGGTGGCCAGGCTCCCAAAGAGGGCAATGCGGGAAATCTGGCGAATTCATCTAGCGCAACGACCGAGCTCCTATCTTCACTGAAGTTCCCAACCTCCCCCAACTAAGGTGCCTGGCTACTCAATCTCCCTCAATCTCCCGGGCTACTCAATCTCCCGCTCAATCTCCCGGTGGCTTGACTGACCGGGCCCGGTTCAATCGAAGACTGGCAGACTTGACTCCAAGCCGGCGCACCAACTCGCGAGCGCTCACAAAAAAGAGAGGCTGAGGCTGCGCGGCAACCTCAGCCTCTCTCAAAAAGGGTCGACCTGAATGCACCCAGGCCATCGAAGGATGACGGTCGACGATGGACGACCCACGCCAGGTCAGACAGGCTTCGAGCGGCTCTTGGATTTGGCGTCGAGGAGGTTGGTCGCCGCGACGTCCCAGAGCATGGAATCGTCGAGTGCGATCTGGGGCGCGACGACCGGGACAAGCTCGATTGAGTCCGGGGCGAGGGAGTTCTGACCGAGAGCGAGGGAGGAGGCTCGAGAGTCGGGGGCGGACGCTTGCGCCTGGAGGTTCGCGTTGGACTTGAGGTTGAGAACGTTGATCATGACCACCGCCGGATTGGAGGCCAAGGTCGCATCGCGGGCCGTGTAGGTGAACGAGTCCGTCCCCGTGTAATTCTTCTTCGGCCGATAGGTGAACGAACCGTCGGCCTTCAGCGTGAGCGCGCCGTGGCTGGGCCCCGTCACGAGAGTGGCGACCAGGGGGGTGCCGTTCGGATCAAGGTCGTTGGCCAACACGCCCGGGGCGATTATGGTGAGGCTGCCGTTCTTCCTGACGCTGAACGAGTCGGCCAGAGCGACCGGGGGCTGGTTGACGTGGTTGACCGTCAGGTGAACGGTCGCCGCCGCGCTCGTCAGCGCGCCGTCGCTGACCTGGTAGGTGAAGTCGTCGGGCCCGAAATAGTTCGCGGCGGGCAGATAACGGAAGGAGCCGTCGCTGTTGAGCGTCAAGCTCCCGTGCAGCGGCCCGGCGACGATCAACGGGCTGATCGGGTCATTGTCCGGGTCGTAATCGTTGGCCAGGACGCCCGGAGCTCCGATGTCGAGCGGGGTGTTTTCGTTCGTGGAGTAGCTGTCGTCCAAGGCGACCGGCGGCTGATTGACGTGGTTGACGGTGATCGTCACGGTCGCCGGGCCGCTGGTGAGCACGCGGTCGGACGCGGTGTAGGTGAACGTATCCGTGCCGTAGAAGTTCGGGGCAGCGGCGTAGGTAAATGCGCCAGAGCTGCTGAATGAGACCGTGCCGTGCGCGGGCTGCGCGACGAGTGTGGCGGTCAGCGGCTCGAGGTTCGGGCTGGTGTCGTTGCCGAGCACGCCCGGGGCTCCGACCCCGATCTGCTGGTTCTCGTTGATCGTGTAGCGATCGTCGTTGGCGACCGGGGGCTGGTTCCGGCGAACGACGTTGATCGTCACCGTGGCCGGGCTGCTCGTCGACTGGAGATCAGACGCAGAATATGTGAAGGTGTCGACACCGAAGAAATCCGTTGCAGGAGCATAGCTGAATCCACCATCACTGGAGAACGTCAGGGTGCCATGCGAAGGACCGGCGACCAGCGTGGCGGTCAGCGGCTCATGGTTCGGACTGACGTCGTTCAACAGAACACCGGGGATGCCCACTCCGATGTTGTTGTTCTCAGCGATTGTAAATTGGTCATCCTGAGCCAGCGGGGGCTGGTTAATCCGGTTAATGAGCAAGCGGACCGTCGCTGGCGTACTTTTCAGGCTGCCGTCGAAGGCCTGGTAGGTGAACGAGTCCGCGCCGACGTAGTTCGCGTCGGCTCGGTACGAAAACGAGCCGGAAGGGCTGAGCGAGAGGGTGCCGTGTGATGGAGCGCTGAGGAGAAGGGCCATCAAGGGGTCGCCGTCGGGGTCGGTATCGTTGGCGAGAATTCCGGGCGCGTTGGTCGCGATCACCTCGTTCTCGTTGAGCGTGTAGCTGTCATCACTGGCGACCGGGGGCTGGTTGACGTGGTTGACGGTGATCGAGACCGTGGCGACGTTGCCATCGAGCGTGCCGTCGTTGGCCTTGTAGGAGAACTGGTCGGGCCCGAAGAAGTTGGTTCCGGGCATGTAGGAGAACGAGCCGTCAGGGTTGAGCGTCAAGGTGCCGTGCACCGGGCCCGAGACGAGGGCGACCGTGAGCGGGTCGGCTTCGGGATCGCTGTCGTTGACCAGGACGCCAGCGGCGGCAGCGACGTTCAGCAGCGTGTTTTCCAGTGCGGTGTAGCTGTCCGGAACGCTCACGGGGGCCTGATCGACCTTATTCACGGTCAGCGACACGGTGGCCACGTTGCTGTTGAGCGCGCCGTCGTTGGCCTGGTACGAGAACTGATCGGCCCCATAGTAGTTGGCATTGGGGGTGTAGGTGAACGAGCCGTCGGCGTGGAACGCCAGGGAGCCGTGGCTTGGACCCGCGACGACGGACGCGCGGAGGGGGTCGCCGTCGGGGTCGGTATCGTTGAAGAGGACCCCCTCGGGCTTGTCGAACGAAGCACGATAGGCCACCTGGCCGGTCAGAGCGGGCGCCGTCGGACTTTCCGAATGCTGTTCGAACGAGGCCGCGAAGGCCACGATGTTGCCGCTGGCGTCATAGAGCGCCTGGGTCACGGTGAACGAGCCGAACAGGTTGTTGCTCCCTCGGCCGTCGCCGCTGACGTCAAGGCCCGGGGTATTGGTGCTTTGGAACGGCCAGCGCGTGGCGCCGTTGTAGACGCCCGGCAGGAGCCTGGCCTGGTTGGGCGCGGCGAAGTGGAGGGTCCAATACTCGCCGCCGGGCGTCGACACGCTGATGGCGACCGTGTTGGTATAGACGCCGCCACTCATCACGGTGGCGCCGATCGTGCTGTTGCTCGTGCCGAAGTTGTAGGTCTGACCCGCACCGACGAAGTCGCCCGGCTGGCTGACCATCGTCACATCCGTCTGTGCCGCCGCTGTGGTGAGTGACGAATTCTCATCCACCGAGTAACCGTCGCTGTTGGCCACAGGAGGCTGGTTGACGTGTGCGACGGTGATTGTGTCGGTCACGTAGAGACTGGTCGCCTTGCCGTCGGTCACGTAGTAGTTGAAGCTGTCGGTACCGTAGAAATTCTTGGCGGGCACATAGGTCAACGAGCCGTCGCCGTTGACCGTCAGGGTTCCGTGCGTTGTGGACGAGGTCACGATCGGCGTGAGCGGCAACCCGTTCGGGTCGCTGTCATTGGCCAGCACTCCGGGCGCGGCGACGGTCAGGGGGGTATTCTCCTGCGTCGTGTAGCGGTCGGCGACGGCCGTGGGCCTGGCGAACACCTGCTGAATGGTGATGTTCACGGTCGCGACGTTCGAGGCCAAGGTGCCGTCGCTGGCCTGGTAGGTGAAGCTGTCGATGCCGAAGTAGCCGGCGTTGGGCATGTAGGTGAACGAGCCGTTGGCGTTCAGGGTCAACGTTCCATGCGCGGGCTGGGTGGGGTTGACGGCGGTGAGCGGCAAGCCGTTCGGGTCGGTGTCGTTGGCCAGGACGCCGGCCGCCTGGATGTTCAACGACGTATTCCACCTCATCGTGAACGAGTCGTTGTTGGCCACCGGGGGAGCGTTGGGGTCGGAAACTTTCAGGCTCACCGTCGCGAGGTTCGAGCTGAGCGAGCCGTCGCTGGCCCGATAGGTGAAGCTGTCGGCGCCGACGTAGTTGCCGGCCGGCGTGTAGGTGAACGAGCCGTTGGCGGCGAGGGCAAGGGTTCCGTGGGCCGGGCTACTCACCAGGACGGTTGAAATCGGGTTGCCGTCGGGGTCGCTGTCATTCCCGAGGACCCCGGGGGCAGCGACGGTCAGGGGTTGGTTCTTGATGACCGCGTAGCTGTCGTTGAGGGCGACCGGTGGGCGGTTGGGCGGGGTGACGTTGAGGTTCACCGTGGCGACGTTCGACGCGTCCTGGGTATCGAACGCCTTGTAGGTGAAGCTGTCCGGCCCGGTATAGCCCGTCGTGGGGGTGTACCAGAACGCCCCTTCGGGATTCAAAAGCAGGGAGCCGTGGGCCGGCCCGCTCACCAGGATCGTCGAGAGCGGGTTGCCGTCGGGGTCGAAGTCGTTCGCCAGCACGCCTGCGCCACCGATGGCGAGCGTCTGGTTCTGTGGGGTGTTGTACGAGTCGTCGTTCGCGACCGGCGCCAGGTTGTTCGCCCGGTTCACCGGGGCCGTGATGAAGCCGAGGTCGTCGAACCAGAGCCGGGTGTCGGGCGTGCCGAAGACGGCCCCGCTATAGCTGAGGGCAAACCCGGTGAAATAGTCGCCCGCCGGCGCGCTCAGGGCGAAGAACGTGTCGCCCGCCCCCGTCGCGTTGTTGATCGGCCGCGAGGCGCTCGCCGTGCCGCCGCCGGCCAGCCGGCCGGTCAATGTGACGGTGCCGTAGTCGCGCCCCGTGATCGACAAGGCGGTCAGGCCGAAGGTCACGACGTGCTCGTCAGGCGAGGCATTCTCGATCTGGAGGAAGTTCATCGAGAGCAAGTTGTACGGCGCGGAGGTTGCGAACCCGCTTGTGCCCGAGATATGATAGCCCGTGCCGATCCCCCAGTTCGTACCGTCGGTGGGTTCGAGGATCATCGTCTTGGCCTGCGTGCTGCCGTAATTGTACAGCACGCCGAGCCCCCCGGCGATCACCCCGCCCATGTCCTGCCCAAAGGCCGACGCCACCTGGCTGGCGAACTGGGTATTCGTCAGGCTCGAGCCGGTCGCGACGAAGTCGACCGTATTGGGGTCGACGACGTTCTCGTCGTAGACGCCCGTCGTGGCGATGCCGTTGACATTGGCGAGCAGGCGGCGGGCCTCGAGCGGCTCGCAGACCAAGAGCCGAGGCTTCCTTCGAGTCGAGGACCGGCGGTCGAGACGACGATCAGTAGCTCTCATGATGTTTCCTCTCCTGGATCAAAGCGAGGGGGAAACTAGAGGCGGAGGGTCGCGGATGCGCGGGGAACGCCCTCGGTCGCGACCAAGTCGGATCGACGCTTGATGCGGGCCGCACGATTCGGGCTTTCAAGCGGAAGGAGAAGGGCTTGAGTCAGGCCGACCTGGCCGTCGTGAAAACCTCGCGACTTGGAAGTTCGCACGCCCCAAACCGTCTCCGAAGCGGCCGGCTTCGATCCGCCCCGTCACGACCATTCGGACTTCATATGAGTAGAACGACGATTGGAAGCTCTCCCATAGATAACAGCACAGGATGGGGCCGTCAACAAATTGGTTGACCAGGCTCATTGGGACGACGATTCAATCCAGACCGCCATTGTCTTCAATATCCCAAACATGCAAAGCATCTGCTGATCAATTCGCCACGTTAAGCCGAAAATGGTAAGCGCTCGCCAGTTGGTGCGCCGGCTTGGAGTCAAGTCTGCCAGTTTTCGATTGAGCCGAGCCCGGTCGGTCAAGCCATCCTAACGAGTTACTCGACAAGGACCGACCTTTGGGGTCCACTTTATGTCTCAACGGCCCCCCCCAACCAGACCAATCAACCCAGGTCCATCGCCCCGGATTAGGCCGCCCTTACAGGGCTCTTAGATTCAAACATACGATTTCCCCGGGGCGTTGCCCCGGGCTTTCTTAGGCCGCCCCGTTGGGGCTAAAACCGGCGACAGCGTGTGGAACGCTTCAGCAGACCGCTGGAGAACCAGCGGTCGCGAGTGCAATTCGTTGGTAAACTGCAAGAGACTCAATCGCGTTACTCAGACATCGCCTTGCAAGAGGTGCTGATTTCAGTTACTGAGTTGACGATGTCCCGCTGTTCTTGAGTCCCACAAACAGGTCAAGAAGCGTTTTCACGATCTTCTCGGAGGCTTCGACCTCGACCTTATTCGTTCCCATCCAGGTCTCGTAACCGCCGAGCGCGTGATGGCGAGGGGTGGGCAGGTAGCCGTAGGAACCGTTGGCGAGCTCGATGGTGAAGCTCGACTTGAACGGACTCTTCTGCTTGATCTCGAGCCCGCTCTCGGTGAACACCTCGAACGGAATGGCGGCGATCCCGAGGTCGCCGAGGCGGAAGGTTTGGAGGAGCACCTTGACCTCGGAGGGGGATTCGTTCAGCAGCAAGACGCGATCGGCGTAGGCCCGTTCGTGGGGGCCGGTCGGCTTGGCGTCTGCCGGCTTGGCCAGGACTTTGAGTGCATAGTCTCGTTGCGCCTCGGTTGGCTTCCGAACCCCCAGGGTCAGTTCGCGTTGAGCGGCACCGAGTTCGACCCAGTCGTGAAACACGATCGACTGGTGTCCCTTGAACACGGCGGCCGCGACCTCATCGGCCACTTCACGCATCTTTTGATAAGGGGCTTTCGGCGCTCCCTTCGTGCGGAAGTTGATGTTGTTGACATCGCCGCTGGTGCCGTTCGACATGATCCCGACGAACGGAGGCTCGAGCCGATCGGCCTTCAAAAGCTGCTGCATGCGGTCGGCGAAGACGGCGAAGTAGTCGGCCGAGACATGACCGAAGGGGACGCCCCCCACGTAGTGGAGCGAGTAGTTCGCCAGCAGGGCAATCGGCCGACCGTCGGGGGTGCGGAGGGAGAGGAACGAGACTTGAGGATCGGTCGGGCCGGCCGGTTCGAGCAGAGTCGCCGCGCCACTTCCCGGATTCATCTTGACCTTGTCCTCACCGCCGAACGGGTTCGGGTTCGGGGTGCCCGGCTTCAAATGCCAGCGCCGGTTGAAAACCTGGGAGGGCACGTCAACCGCTCCCCAGCCGATCTGTGCGGGGGCCAGGTTATTAGCCGCCTGACGAATCCCATCGGCGATCCGCCGAACGAGGAACTGCTGGTACGCCGCGAGTTCCTTGTCAGCGACAACCGCGTTCTTCCCTCGCGCACTGGTCGCTGAATGCGAATGGGTTGCCGACATCAAAATGTGATCGCCGGGAATTCCAGTCGTCTCCTGGACCAGCTTCTTGGCGGCGTCGAAGACCTCACGCGGAATTCCCACGTTGTCGCAAATCGCGAAAGCAAGCCGCGTCTTCCCATCGTCAAGGACCAGGCACCGCGCGTGCAGTTCGTCGTGGATGTGAGTGGCCAGCGGGATCTCAAAGTTGCCGACGATCGGCTCGCCAAGTGGCGGCGTGATGTTGCTGGCGAACGCCCCGGCGCGAAACTGAGGCTTCCCCGCAACCCGCTCGGCGGTTCGTGCCTGCCCCAGCGCGGGTCCGGCCACACCGAGGATGGCGAGCAGCAGGCCACAGGAACCCACGGTCAGACTGCGGACCTGACGAACCCAGGCGTTCAAGACCATCCCACTCATTGATCGGTCCTTTCCAAAGGTTGTTGACTCGCCAGGCCAAGCGGAAGGAACTCGGCTGCGGAAGGTCAACAGGGCCGGCCCACCCGTTGCGCTCGTGGTCGAGGCGCCAGAGCCGTCGAATTCCCCAGCATAGGGGGACGGTTGGGCTCAGGCCAGCGCCTAGGAGTCGGTCATGTCAGTAATCGCCGGGGGCCGGCTCGAGTCCAAAAAGAACGCCCATGGGACCGCGGGCGACCCTCCCGCTCTTGAATGGAATCACATAAACAAATGCAGACACAAAGAAAATCCAATTGCGGGCGGGACGCCCTCGGTCCCAGGGGGAGGGAAAAGGATCGGGCCGAAAATCGAAAGCGGGGGGACGTCAATGATTCCAGGAAAATTCCGTGGCGTTGAGCAAGCTCCAGAAGAAGTCGGTCATCCGCTGGCTTCGCTCGTCGCCCCGGGTGCCCGCGAGCCGAGTCTCGAAGTGGGTCGACTCGTCGGCGGTGGGCCGCCTGGTCAACACGGTCAGGTAAGCGACTTCCACCGCCGCCCGATCGGTGGGGGCCAGTGAACCGACCCGCCGCGCGGCGTTGAAGAGGGAGTCCTTGGTTTTGTCCTGGACTAACTCGCCGTTCATCATCAAGAGGCGCTGGGGAATCGTGCCGCGGCCCGCGTCGAACTCGTCTTCGCCGGTGTCGCCGTAACGGTTCACGAAGTCGCGTTCACCGATCGAGCGGGCCAGCCGGACCAGAATCGGCGAATCGCTGTCGATCGTGGCGAGGGAGCCGGCCTGAATGACCCCGCCGACGATCTGTTCGGGACGGAGTCGGGTGATTGGAAAGACGGCCCAGCCCTGTTCCTGCGGCTCACTGACATCGCCCTCGGACGCACTCTCAAGCTGGAAGACCTCGGTGGCCGCGATCAGGCGGATCAGCCGTTGCAGGTCGTACCCGTGCGCCACGAAGTCGTTGGCCAGTTCGATCAAGACGGGAGGGAGTTCGCTTTCGGAGGGAAGATCATCGATCGGCTCCACCAGCGCTCGGCCAAACATCAGCGCCCAGACACGGTTGACGGTCGCCCGAGGGAAGTTCGCGTTCTTGCGGTCGGTGACCCAGCGCGCCAGTTGCGAACGAAGTGGCCCTTCGGTCGGCCGTAGTTCGGGAAGGAACGGGACGTGGGGGTCGATCGTTTCAAGGTGGCCGGTCTTGCGGTTGGTGACCTCATACTTGGTCGATCGGTCGCGGATCCCGGTGAAGCCGGAGCCGACCTGACCGAAGAAGGCGGCCAGACCCTGGAAGTCCGACTGTTTCCAGGGCTGGAACGGATGGTCGTGGCACTGAGCACAATCGAGCCGGACGCCCAAAAATGCGCGGGCCGTCCGACCGGCCAGTCGCTCGGCATCGGGACGCTTCGTCTCCGGATCATAAGTGACGGTCACAAAGTTCGTGGCCGGCTGGTCGGTCCAGATCCCGTTCGCGGCGATGAGCTCACGGACCAACTGGTCGTACGGCCGGTTGGCAAGTAACTGGTCGCTCAGCCAGGTGAGAAATCGCCGTCGTCGATAGACGAGGAACGGTCCGCCCTCGGTCCCCACATACGTCCGCGCCAGCCGCTCCGCCAGATAATCGGAAGTGCGCCGGTCGCGCAACAGCCCCTCGAGCCGGACTTCCAGGCGCTGGCCGGGCGGCCCGGCCTCAAAGCGGCGGATCTCCTCGAGCGACGGGATCGACCCGGTCAGCGCCAGTTCGATCCTTCGGAGGATCGTCAACTCGGACGCTCGCTTGGCAGGCAACAGCCCTTCCTCGGTCCACTGTTGCCGAAAGAATCGATCGACCAGAGCCACGACCTCAGGCGAGACCGCGGCCCTGGTGCGCATCTTCGTGGGGCCGGAGGATCGAGGCGGAAAAAAATTGGCACGCAGAGCAGCGGCACCGCCGAGCATCAGCGCAATGAAAAGGATGTTCCGAGCCCACATCGATCGGCCCTCCTTGCTCTGCTCCGTTCGGAATGAGTTACCACCCCAGCGACCGAAACGTTTCAGCAATCCGGCCCGATTCCCCGATTCGGTTTTTTTGAAACCAGGACCTTGAATCGACTGTAGTTCCTGGCATGAACAGCGTTTTGATTCCGACGATGCCGAGCGAGTCCGCCGATGCCAATGGGCTCGAAGTCGGTGCTGCCATGGGCGATCCGGCCTACCTCAAGACATTGACCCCGAAGCCGGGCCTGATCCGACGCGTTCGGGACGGGATCGGCTCGGCGAGCGAATGGCTGTTTGGCGGATTCGCACTCGTCATCGGCCTCGCGATCCTGTCGGCCACACCGATCCTGCAACTGCTCAGCTTCGGCTACCTGCTCGAATCGGGAGGGCGGGTGGCCCGCACCGGGCGATTGCGCGATGCGCTCATCGGGGTCCGCCGGGCGGCCCGTCTGGGAAGCATGGTGATCGGTTGCTCGCTGATGCTCTTGCCGCTCCAGGTCATCGCCTCCTGGACCGCGGCGGCCGAGCTCGTCGATCCGGGTGGTCCGATCGCACGGCGATGGCGGGTGGGGCTGCTGATCCTCGCCGCGCTGATGGTTCTCCATATGTTGACGGCCTGTGCGCGAGGCGGCAAGCTTCGTTATTTTTTCTGGCCGTTCACGACCCCGCTCTGGCTCGTCCGAAGAGTGCGCCGGGGTGGCATTTACGCATCGGCCCGCGACGAGGTTTGGGACTTCGTCACCGCCTTGCATTTTCCTTACTACTTCCGGCTCGGCCTCCTCGGGTTGGTTGGCACGATGGCCTGGCTCCTGGTTCCTGTCAGCTTGATCGCGTTGGGACGACGCTTCCCCCTGATCGGGATCCTGGGCGGGTTGTTATTGGCGATCGTCTCCCTGGCGCTTCCGTTCCTCCAGATGCGGTTTGCCGCCGAGAACCGGTTTGCCGCGCTCTTCGAATATCGCGAGGTGCGTGAACGCTTCCGGCGCGCCCCCTGGGCGTTCGCCGTGGCGGCCTTCCTGACCCTCACGTTCGCGATCCCGCTCTATCTGCTCAAGATCGAAATGATTCCCCGCGAGACCGCCTGGCTCCCCAGCCTTGTCTTTCTCGGGTTCATTTTCCCGGCTCGAACCCTCACAGGGTGGGCCTACGCCCGTTCCGGGCGCCGCGAACAGGTGCGTCACTGGTTCTTCCGCTGGACAAGTCGGCTCGCCATGTTCGCGACCGGCCTGGCCTACGCCCTGATCGTCTTCTTCACCCAATACACGGCCTGGCAAGGGATCTGGAGTCTCTACGAGCAGCATGCCTTCATGCTTCCTGTTCCTTTTTTGAACATGTAACATCATTGATCATGTTCGCGTTTCTTCGACGGCCGTCACTCCAAGTGGCGGGTAGAGTCTTGACACATCCCGCCCGACCCGGGACGATTGCTGCTTCGACCGACAACCGGATCGACTTGCCCACCCTCGTTCGCAAAAGGCTCGATCGCCGTGCCTGTTCGACCTCGAACGACCCGAAGCCGCCTCAGGTCTCACGACACGATCGTGATGATCCTGCTGGTCCTCGGGCTGGCCGCGGGAGCAGGGACGACCACCTCGGGGGCCACCGTCACTGCCGGTTCCCCACACGTGGCGGTTGCCGACGGTCACCGTTGCCAGTGTAAGTCGTGCCGTGGCTTAACCTCATGTTGCTGCTCGCCGGCCAAGTCGAAGCCGACTCCTCCGGCTCGACCCAGCTCCAAACCGCTGGCAACCGACTCAGTCCAACCCAGCACCGGACCTTGTGTCAGTTCGGCTCCCTGCGGCGGTGGCGAGGGTCTTCCCACGTCCGCGACCGGGCTGACCATGGGCAAGGCGGTCACGCTGACCGAGGAAACGGTGCTCCGACCGAGCCTCGGCGTTCCGTCCCCCCTTTCCCACGCAGACACGCTCCGCTCGGCCCTCCTCGCCTCACGCCTCGACGATCCCCCTGAAGGCTGCGTTCCCGCCTGATCTCCAGACACTCAGATCGATCGATGTCGGTCCGGTCGATGCGCTTTGAGGGCATCGACCCGCCGCGATCCTCTTGCTGTCTTCGTTGTGAACGGGAACCGACTTGCGACCGGCGTGCATTCGCGAATGGACGATGTGCGCTGCGTCTCCTTCCTTCAGGCTGATCGGAGTGCGCGAATGCGCCGTCGTGGTTTTACATTGATTGAATTATTGGTCGTGATCGCGATCATCGCGGTCCTGATCGCCCTGCTCCTCCCCGCCGTCCAGGCGGCCCGCGAAGCGGCCCGGCGGTTGCAGTGTGTGAGCAACCTGAAGCAGATCGGGATCGCTCTGCATAACTACGAAAGTTCCAAAGGTGCCTTTCCTTCGGGCCGCACCAACTATCCCAACGTCTGGTCATCGCTGTCACAGCTCTTGACCACGATGGAAGGAACCAACCAATACAATGCGCTCAACTTCAACTTCCCATCGGTCGACCTGAGCGCCTCGGGGGGCCTGACCAACGCCCCGAACACCACCGTGGTCTCAACGGCCCTCAAGATTTTCCTCTGCCCGAGCGATGGAGTCGAGCGGATCAGCCCCGACTTCGGCGCCACCAACTACGTGGCCTGCGCGGGGACCGGCACCACCAACGGCGGCAGCTTCAAGGTCGTCGCCGGATTCCCGGCTCCCGATGGCGTCTTCTATGACACGAGTTGTGTCCGGATCGCCGACATCGTCGACGGCCTCAGCAATACGGTCGCCTTTGGCGAGACGGTCAAGGGGTCGGGCCGGAACAACAGTGGCGCCACGCCTGAGGACCGGACCCGGCAGTTCGCCGAGTTCCTGACGAGCTCCGCCCCACTCTCCCCCGCCGCCTGCCTCGCCCCGACCCAGTGGACCGGGGATCGTGGCCGCGAATGGGCACGCGGAAGTTTCGTCATGGCCGCATCCAACCACTTCAACACACCTAACAGTCGCATTCCCGACTGCACGAACTCGGGTCGAGCCGCCGCCCTGACGGCCGCCCGTAGCCTGCATTCGGGCGGGGTCAATACCTTGTTCTGCGACGGCCATGTTCAGTTCGTCAAGGACAGTGTCAATATCATCTCATGGCGAGCGATCGCGACCCGAGGGGGTGGTGAGGTTGTCTCGAGCTCGGACTATTGAGCCGAAGTCGGAGCCGGTCCCCTCAACCTTCGCTTATGCATCGGAGTCGATCATGACCAAGTCAATCATTCTGGCCGTGGCCCTGCTTGCGGCCGGCGGTTTCGCCATGGGGTGGATGGCGTTCGGCGTACGATCCCACACGGCTCCTGCCCCTGCCCCACCGGCGAGCGCAACGGCCGCCAAGAAGACGCCGCCGGTCGAGGTCGAGCGCCGCTACGTCCTGCGGCCCGAAGATATCCAGGCCGATCGCGAGACTCCGGCCGTCGCGGTCGACGACCAGGGCCACGTGGTCGTCGCCTGGGCCTCGCAGACCGGCGACCTCGAACGCACGATCTACCTGCTCCGTTCCTCCGACGGGGGAACGAACTTCGCTCCTCCCGTCCCCTGGCGGAAGGTCCCGATCTATAAATTCCAGTCGAAGTCGCCCGGCAAGACGATGACCTTCTCGACCCACGTTCTGCCTCGCCTCACCGCGAGCGCCGGAGCGCTCTGGCTCGGTTGGGTCGAGGCCGTCAACGGCGGTCCCGAAGTTCGCTACCTGGTCGCGCGCTCGACCGATGGCGGCACGACCTTCGCGGAACCGGTCAGCGTCCACGGCGACAAGGCCGTGCGCCCCGGCTTCACCTCGCTCTCGACCGGCGCCGATGGAACCCTCTGCGCCTCCTGGCTCGACGGCCGAAACCAGGGCCAGCAGCCGTTTCTCTCCCTCGGGAACAAAGCGGCAAACATGTTCGCGACCGAGGAACTCGTGTTCGCCGGTCCCGACGGCAAGGGGATCTGCCCCTGCTGCGACCTCGCGGTGGCGCGCTCGACGCAAGGTTCCACCTTCGTCGCCTTTCGCAACAACGACTCGGGATACCGCGACATCCACATTTCCCGTTCCGAACCCGGCGAAAAGGCCACGTTCGCCGCTCCGGTGCCGGTCACCTCGGAGCACTGGAAATTCGAGGGCTGCCCGCACGATGGCCCTTCCCTGGCGTTGAGCGGCGATCGGCTTCACCTGCTCTGGATGGACGCCCATTCGGGCAAGAACCGGGTCTACGCCGCCAGCTCGGAGCTCCCGTCGCTTCAATTCACGCCGCGCGAGTTGAGCCCAGGATCGAAGGGGGCGCAAGGACACCCCAAGCTCATCGCCGACTCGTCGGGCACCTTGCACGCCGTCTGGGACGAAAGCCTCGACCCCGCCCCCGTAGCCACGGTCGCAGGCGCAAGCGCTGGCGGGCACGGTGGGCACGCGCACACCGCACCGTTGTCGGGCGGGGGCCGGGCGATCATGTACGCTTCCTCCCAGGCAGACGGTGAGTTCGGTCCCGCCCGGGCTCTGGCACCGCATGCCGGGGCGTTTCAGCTCAACCCAGCGCTCGCCGTCAGCCCGGGAGGCGACGTCTTCGTCGCCTGGAATGAACTCGACACCGAGGGCAAGCAGGTCGTCATGGTCCGGCTCGCCCCCACGGAGCCTAACCGCCGATGAGCCCATCATCGCTTGAGGGACTCGCCCACGCCGACGGTCCCGAGACGCTCGGACCCCAGGGAACCGCGTCCGTTAAATCGGTCGCGCGACTCCTCGCGTGGGCGGCCCTCAGCCTGGGGATGATGTTCCTCTTCGCGGGTTTGGCATGGTCGATTCGAGGGGGGATGGAGCCCCCCTCCTCTGAACCTCAACCGGACCTTGAAACCAGAACGCGGGCGAGCCTGGTCCCACCGCCCGACTCGAGTCTTGTCCAATTCAAGAGAGGGAGACTGGCGTACCAGGTTCACTGCGCCCGCTGCCACGGCCCCGAGGGGCGGGGCGATGGTCCCGACGCCGTCGCACTTCGCCCTCCCCCACGCGATCTTGCCAGCCGTCCCCGGGCGCACGGAGAGACCCCCGAGGCGATCCGCTCCGTGATCCTCCAAGGAATTCCCGGCACCGCGATGACCGGTTGGAGCCAGCTCCTCTCCTCTCAAGAACTCGACGCGGTGGTCGACTACGTGCGATCGCTCGGGCCACCGCCCCGGGAAACCGAAGCCAGCGAGTCCCAAAAGGCACTCTTGCGCGGTGCGGGGTTTGAACCGATCGAGCCCGCGATCGCCGCATCGCCGCTGACTTTCGAAACACTCGACGGCCGAAAACGCACCCTCGATCAGGACCAAGGGAAAGCGATCCTCCTCGTCTTCTGGGGAACCACCTGCGCCCCTTGCATGGACGAACTCCCCTCCTTAGATCAGCTTGCGAGGGAGTTCGCCACCGCCAAGCTCGCCGTCCTTCCCATCTGCGTCGACGAACCCGACGCCGCCCTCGTCCGCGAAGTCGCGCGCACGCGAACCAAGCACCTCCCCTTATTCGTCGATCAGACCGGCCTGGCCCGGATCCAGTACGACGTGCAAACTCTCCCCTGCGCGGTGCTGATCGACCCCGAAGGCCGCCAAATCGGCCGGGCTCAAGGGGGAAAAGACTGGTCGACCGAGGCCGTTCACAACCTCCTTCGGACTCTCGCGTCTCAAGCCGACCACTTGAAGGAATGATTTGGCGATAGAGGTATCAGGGTTGTCTCTACAAGACGAGGCCGACCAGACCTTTCTGACTGCCAGTATCTGCCCGCGGCACTGAGCGATCCTCGCCGATGGCATCCTTAACGGGACACCGGCGGGCGCGCTCCCCCGGTCGAATACCAGGCGGAAAGGGCCAGCAGAAAGGAGGAGAGAAGCATCAGGGAAAGAATCAGGAGGAGGGCATCGGCCTCGAACCGCACCGACGGACTGTCATGGTCGTTGAGGCCCCCCGTGTCGATCGCCAGAATACCGAGCAGGTGGCCGGACAGGAGCAGCAGTGTCGACATGGAGAGGAGGACGCCGGCCCAGAGCGACCAGGCCCGGTTCTGAAGCGTGGACCAGCCGATCCCGATCAGCGGGATGCCGAACCCAACCGTCCAGCGGGCGAGGTGGAACGTGAGTTGGCGAGGGTGGTCCACTTCGATCAGGCCAATGCCGAGCAAGGCGAAACCGGTCGACGCCCGGACGAGCATCGCCAGCCCGAGACCGACTGCGAAGAGCCCCGCGAGCGGGATCTGTTGCGGAGAACGGGCGCGGAATAAGACCGCCTGAACGAGGCCGTAGTGGCGGGCCTGGATCGGTTGGCCCGCGAGGTAACGGTCCAGATCGGCCGCGAGCGCTTCGGCCGAGCCGTAACGCCGCCTCGGCTCCTTCTCGAGGCACTTCAGGCAGATCGCCTCGAGGGCCCGGTCGACCCGCCGATTCAGACTCCGTGGCGAGACCGGCAGTCGCTCTCGGAGCCCCACGAGGATATCCGAGAGGCTCTCGCCGGCGATGGGAGCCTTCCCGGTGAACATGGCATAGAAGATGGCCCCGAGGCCATAGACATCACTCGCGACGGTCACGTCTGCGCGGTGTCCCCCAGCCTGCTCGGGCGCCATGTAGGCCGGGGTTCCGACGACCATCCCCGAGATCGTCAGGTCGGCTTCGACACCGAACCGCTTGGCCAGGCCAAAGTCGGCGATCTGCGGCCGGCCCTCGGAATCGAGCAAGATATTCGAAGGCTTCAAGTCGCGGTGAAGCACTCCGCGCTGATGGGCATGATGGACCGCGCGCGCGACCTCCGCCAACAGAATCGCCGCGGCCCGAGGATCGGCGGCATAGCCTGGCAGGTGATCGGCCAGGCTCCCACCCTCGAGCAGGCGCATGCTGAAATAGCAGGTCCCCGCAAACTCCCCGACCTCGTAGATCGGCACGATCTGGGGATGATCGAGCCGGGCCATCGCCTCAGCCTCGATCCGAAACCGCTGCAAATTCTTGGCCGAGGCCCAGACACCGGAATCGATCGTCTTGAGCGCGACGAGCCGATTGAGGCTCCGCTGCCGGGCGCGGTAGATCACGCCCATGCCCCCCCGGGCGATCTCGTCGAGCAACTCGTAATCGCCCAGGTGCGATCCCGACAGGTCATGTTCGTGGAACAGCGGGCCGAAACTCTGATCCCACTCCAGGTCGGACGCGGAAGCCGGGCGCAATGCTCGGGAACCGGACCGTGCGTCGCCGTCGGCGGGTCCCATGGCGATCCGCAAGACCTCAAGACAAGCCCTTAACCGGCCGGCGATCGCCGGGTTCTCGGCCAACAGTCGCGCCGGGTCGGCCGGTTGGCCGGCTTCGACGGCGGCCAGAAAGGGCTCGAGGACCCGGGCGACGTCCACATCCCAATCTCCATTCTCATCGGCATCCAAATCGGAATCCCAATACAACTCCCTAAACGCATCGCCACATGGATTGGCGGCAGCGAAGAACCTTGGCGGAAGCGGATCGGGGCTCATCGGACGCCCTCCAGAGCCTGCCTGAGGGCCAGCATCGCCCGCGTCCACAATTTGCGGACCGCGTTGGTCGACCGGCCCATCCGGGCCGCGATCTCCTCGATGGGAATCTGCTCCACGTTGCGGAGAACGAAGACCTCGCGGTAATCCTCCGGGAGATGCTCGAGCGCCTCGGCGATCAAAACCGCCTGCTCGTGATCGATGGCAATGGCGCAGGGAGAGAGGCCCGTGTCCGCCAAGGCGTGTCGCACACCCACGTTGGCTCGTTCGAGCGACTCCTGCCGGCCATGATGGCGCGATTGCGATCGGTGATACCGCGACTGATCGATCAGGGTGCGAATCAGAATGCGACGAAGCCAAGCGACCAGTTCCGGCTCCCCTTCACCGAGGAATTGGCCGAATTCGCGATGCGCCTTGAGAAACGTTTCCTGCACGACGTCAGAGGGATCGAGCTTCGCTCGCAGCGCCTGACCAATCAGGGAGCGCCCCGTCAGGTGGAGATAGTCGCGGTAGAGCTCCAACAAGTGCCCACGCGCCGCAATATCGCCGCTTCGCGCCAACGCAAGGTAACGTCCCAGGGCCGTATCATCACGGATGTTCATTGACGAGCCTCCGCTAATTTCGAGAAACGGAACCCGACAGACCATCAAGCGAATTCGGACCTATCGCGCCTTTCTCCGTTTGTTTAGAAATGGGTTGGCTTCAAAAGCACGCAACGCACCATGATTGCACTGCAGGTCAGGAACCCGACGATCCGCGGCCGGGGCGCACCGACCGAATGACGTGGCGCCACGGAGTCGCCGCCATGATTGTTTCGGGTCCTGTCCCGACTGCGTCTCAGGGCCGCACCAGCATCGGTGCCCGACAGCGAATCTTCGCTAAAAACACCAAACTCCTCCCAATAAGTAATCCATCCGATTCTCGCTTGTCAAGAACCCCTATTTTGTTACACTACGCATACATCCCAATATTTAACTACAATGATAACAAAATTCGGCTAATCGGGTCTGCGATTGCGTCTTTCCCTCATAGGAGGAACACCGCGTCGAACGGTGTGATGAGAGCTCCCAAGGGCAGTCGGTGTTGTCCTGGCACCGAGTGACAACGGCGTCACGAACGGAGTCGGCCCCCCAACGCTTGTCGGTCGCGCGAGTCGTCCGGGCAAGAGGCTGGCCCAAGCTTGATCCACGAAGGCTCGACCAAGCGGGATCGGCCCTCATCGCGAGCGGTCGACCCCTCATCCTCCTTGCCAATTCCTGATTGAAACGACGGTAAGCCCAGGATGAAAGGATGACATCGATGAAAAAGCCGCGACGTCAGACTCAGCTTCAGGTTGAATCCCTCGAAGCCAAAGCCGCCCCTTCTTCGTTCGTGCCGGTCTTGACTCAG
This sequence comes from Singulisphaera sp. GP187, assembly GCF_900129635.1. Classification (GTDB taxonomy): domain Bacteria; phylum Planctomycetota; class Planctomycetia; order Isosphaerales; family Isosphaeraceae; genus Singulisphaera. Next base: position 3,635,584 of record NZ_FSRB01000001.1, read on the forward strand.
AATACGTTCAATAATGTCATGCAACAACTTAACCAAGCGGCGGGCAACTACTCCAAGACGCAAAACGCCAGTCAGTTTGCCGCGCGAGTCAGCCAGCTCTCCACGCGTATTCCGTTCGGACACACGCAACTCCTCCCCACCTGGCAGCAGAATGAAACCATCTACACTGGGACCCGTGACGGCTCGGGTGCGGCCATGGTCCAAGAGATGCAGCAGAGCCTCATCGTCTACGTCCGGGCCGGAGTCCGCTCCGGGGCCTTCCGGTTCCAATGATCCCACCCTCGACGCGGACTCAAAAGCGTTCGAAAACCAAGCGGTCTGATACTTCGCCCCCGACTTCGGCGGCTTCGGCGGTCCAAAAAAGTTCCCGCAGAGTGGGCATGACCCACCATCCTGACCTCCCTTTTAACAAGGAGATCGGAATGGTGGGCCGTGCCCACCCTACGGGATCACTCCAACAATCAATACAATTTCTTAAACACGTCTTAGCTCGCCAATTTCTGATTTGGCAAAACTCTGCAAGGCGTCCTCACTCCGGCCACTTGATAGGAGTGGCGGCTCCGTTCTTGCTCCTGCCTTCGCACGCTCCAGGCGAGCCTCTGACCAGCCCCTGGGTTCCCCACGACGGGTGGCTCGAAGCTTGGGAGAAGGCGGCGCTCCGTCACGTGTTAAAAGGTTGACTCACAGACTTCATTCACTCAACCATACTAACGTCCAAACATCGTCCTTGGCGTATTCAGTGGAGATCCACCCGCGAGTGAGTTCAGGCCGCCGTCTCAGTTACGGGAAGTCGTTGCTCGCACGGTTCGACTGCGCTACAATCGAGGATGGCCTGGACGGAGGATCGGGCTCCGTGGCGACACGAGGTGTGCGCCGCCCCAGGGGCCATGACCGAGGGAGGGCCGGCACGATCCCGCCCTATCCTCCTATCGGGATTGGCAGTATAGCGGCAAATCCTCACCTGTGGATCAGAAGTCCACTCTCAGATCTCCCAACTCCGGTTTCTCCACTTCACGCGGAACCATGACAGACCCAGGACGAAAGGATGACACCGATGAGAAAGCCGCGACGTCAGACTCAGCTTCAGGTTGAATCCCTCGAAGCCAAAGCCGCCCCTTCTTCGTTCGTGCCGGTCTTGACCAACAACACATTCAACAGTGTCATGCAACAGCTTAACCAAGCGGCGGGCAACTACTTCAAGACACAAAACGCCAGTCAGTTTGCCGCGCGCGTCAGCCAACTCTCCACTCGTATCCCCTTCGGGCACGCCCAACTCCTTCCCACCTGGCAGGAGAATGAAACCATCTACACCGGAGTCCGCGATGGCTCGGGTGCGGCCATGGTCCAAGAGATGCAGCAGAGCCTCATCGTCTACGTCCGGGCCGGAGTTCACTCCGGGGCCTTCCGGTTCCAATGACCCCAGTCTCGAGGCGGACTCAAGAACGCTCGAAAACGAAGCGGTCTGACGCTTCGTCCCCGACTTCGGCGGCTTCGGGGGTCCAAAAAAACTTCCCGTGAGGTGGGCATGAACCACCATCTTGACCTCGCTTTTGACAAGGAGATCGGGATGGTGGGTCGTGCCCACCTCACGGGAGAGAATCTGTCGTAAATGGATGACGACTTCATCACGGATATCTTTGGAGCGTCCGACCGAGGGTTTCCGGGTTCCGCGCGGGGAACCAGGGAAGGCGACGGAGACGAAGGTCGCATTACGTGAAGAGCGACTCCACGAACGTGTCGGCGTCGAACGGTTGGAGGTCATCGAGGCCCTCGCCGACCCCGATAAATTTGACGGGCAGGTCGATCGTCTGGCGGACGGCGACGACGATCCCTCCCTTGGCAGTGCCGTCGAGCTTCGTCAGGATCACCCCAGTGCAGCCAATGCTCTTGGTGAACACCTCGGCCTGGCGGATCGCGTTCTGGCCATTGGTGGCGTCGAGCACGAGCAGGACCTCGTGAGGCGCCCCCGAAATCTTTCGTTGGAGGACTCCGCGGACCTTCTCCAACTCACGCATCAGGTGCGACTGCGTATGGAGGCGGCCGGCCGTATCGACGATCAAGATGTCGGACCCGCGGGCCAGGGCGCGGTCGCAGGCGTCGTGCGCCACGCTCGCCGGGTCAGCGCCAGGGGCTCCTTTGACGATGTCGGATCCGGAGCGGTTGGCCCAGATGGTCAACTGGTCGGCCGCCGCCGCGCGGAAGGTGTCACACGCCGCCAGGAGGATCGTCTTGCCGTCGTCCTTGAGCCGCTGGGCGAGCTTGGCGATCGACGTGGTCTTGCCCGAGCCGTTCACGCCCGCGATCAGATAGACCGTCGGCTTGGTGGCTGAGACCGCCAAAGTCCCCGGCCTGGGATCCACCAGAAGCGCCTTGAGCTCGGCTTTGACGAAGTTCAGGAGGTCCTCGTCGGCCGTCTTATCGCGATACGCCTCGCGCACCCGATCGACGATCCGTTGGGTCGCCTTCACACCCACGTCGGCCTGGATCAACCGCGCCTCGAGGTCATCCAGGAACGACTGGTCGACCTTGCGTCCGAACCATGAGCGAATATTGAAAAGCTGGGCTGTCCTGGACAGTCCCTTGCGAAATCGGTCGAGGAGCCCCTTGATCGCCATGCTATCCCTCAGCGAGAGTTCTCTCTATTCTATCGATCTCATCGGATGCAGCGAGGCAGCGTCCCTCGGCGCTGGCCTCCCGGTCGCTTGGCGACCCTGAACCGCCCGCCGGCGGGAGGGGGACACTGGCCGCGCGCTCCCTGAGCCGTTCGAGGTCGGCGCCCGGCGTGGTGATCGAGCCGATCCAGCGGCCGGGACGATCCCCGGCATGGAAGTCGGAACCGGCGATCGGCACCAGTTGGTGGCGATCGGCCCAGTCGCGCAACCGCTGGCCGCGCCGGGCGTCGATCCCATGCCCTGCCACTTCCAGGGAGCCGAGACCGGCATCGACCAGGCCGCGAAGCGTCAGTTCCCGCAGATCATAGGGCGGGTGCGCCAGACCGGCAACCCCGCCCGCGCCCTGGATCAAGGCGATCGCCAGGCCCGCCGCGAGTCGCGGCTTGGGGACGTGCGCGGGGCCGTCGTCACCCAGGTAACGGGTGAACGCCTCACGGTGGCCCGCGACTTGTCCCGTCCGTACCAGCCACTCGGCCAGGTGGCGGCGTCCCAGGGTCGCGCGAGGGAAGGCCCGGCCCAGCACGGTCAGGTCCACCGAAAGGCCGAGGTCGGCGAGTCGATCCACCATCCCCTTCAGGCGTTGAACGCGGTCACGGCGCAGTGTCGCTGTCGCCGCAACCAGGGCCGGTTCGTCGTCGCGGACGAAGTGACCGAGGATGTGGACCTCGCGGCCCTCGAATTCCGCGGTGAGCTCGATCCCGCCCACAAGCTCCAGGCCAAGCCGGGTCGCCTCGGGCCGAGCCACGGTTTGGGCAGAGAGCGTATCGTGATCGGTAATCGCCAGGGCGGACAAGCCGATGTTGGCCGCCGCGATCACCACCTCGCAGGGAGAGCAGACGCCGTCGGAATGCGTGGTGTGGATATGGAGATCCGCCGCCGGGGGGCGGGTCGACCGGAGCGGCGGGGCCGTTGGCCGTTTCAGAGTCCGCGTTCGCGTCCGCGGGGTTCCTGGGCGCTGATTACGGTTTTTCACGCTGGTAGACGAGCAGCGAGAGACCGTCGCCCTGCTTGGTGCCAAAACCAGGCGGCCGGTCCTTGCCGAGGCCTGCGAGGCAAATCGTCAAACTGTCCCCCTCCAGGCGATAGATCCCACGCCTGGGAGTGCCGTCGGAGTAAATGCGATCGTACCATCGAGGTGTCCGTGAGGGATCGAGCTTGAACGTGCCGAGGGAGAGTGACTTCTCCCCCATCTTGGCGATTACCCGATCGTCTTCAAAGATCATCCGAACGTCGCGGCCCTTGAGCGACTCCGACGCGACCACTTGACCGTCAGTCTCGGTCGAGACGAGGACCCAAACTCCCTGAAACTTCTTCGTCTCGGCCTCGACGTCCTCGGCCTCGGTTCCCATTGCGGCGAGAAGTCCGGTCATCATGACGAGCACGGGCTGCCAAGTCACGGCGAGTCTCCCACTTCAGAGACGGTGTGATCAGGACGAGTCGGGAGTGGAGCTCACTCCTCGGTCGGCTTCGGATCGACGGGCGGTTCTTCGGGTTGTGTCTCGGGCACCTCGGGAGCGGGAACCACCGACGAATCCGCAGGTTCGCCCACCACGGGAACAGTTTCAGGCAAAGGCTCGGGCGAGACCAAGGTCTCGGTCTGAACCGGGCCGGGTTCCACCGGAGGCGTGGCGAGCGGTGCCGGTACGGCCTCGATCACGGGAGTCGCCCGGGAGGCGAGCTCGGCGGCTTGCAGCCGGTCCAGGATCCCGTTGACGAATCGACTCGACTGGGCGGTGCTGTACCGCTTGGCCAACTCCAGCGATTCGTTGATCGCGACCTTGGTGGGTACGTCGTCGCAGTAGAGCAACTCGAACGCACCGAGCCGCAAGATGTTGCGGTCGATCGCCGCCATCCGGTCGAGCCGCCAGTTCTCGGCCACCGCGGAAATCAGTTCGTCAATCCGAGGTTGATTGGCATGGACCCCGGCAATCAGCGCCTCGGCGAATTCACAGAGCTTCTTGTCGCCCCGCAAGCGACGCTCCACGAAGCGACGGATCTCCTGGGGAGGGAGCCCCGGATTTTGCTCCGTCTGATAGAGGACCTGTAATGCAATCTCTCGGCCTCGGGTGCGTCGGGTCATGGGAGCCTTCGGGGCCTCACGGAGCCAGTCTGGAAGTTCGTTCCGCTCAACACCCGGCTAAGGTCGCGGCGGTCCTCCATCCTTCACAAGGAAAATCATACGCCAACCCGCCCCAACTCGAAAAGGCCAGCATCGCGCGTCGACGCGCCTCAACACCGCCGACCTGCCGAGTCGAAACCGGTTTTTCCCACGCCGTTCGCCATCCCGAACACCACGGTCGACCCACCCCTATCCCCCCCGACTCCGCCGGACAATGACGTCAAGTTCGCCGGAACCCTAACTGCCTTTTCATTTTAAGTCCATGGCTCCGCCGGCGAATTTCCCAACGGCAATCCCCCGTAGCTCCCAAGCAAGGCGGAAATCCCCGCCCATCCGGCAGTCAACCCGACCCCTTTTTGAGTATTTCCAGAATTTTTGCACCTCCGTGGTTCAAAACCGGATGGAAACCGTGCCTAGGAGTTAGCAGAGACCTGAAACGAGTGCAAAACGAAACGCACTCCCTCCGGTCCTCCTCGGTAAAACAGCCAACCGCAATGCGTTTGCGGTTTTATTAAGCAGGATTTGCGATAAGTAATTAAAATAAGGCCGACGCCGTTTTGGCTGACTTCGTGCCAGAATCCAGGCCGGTCATATTTTAAAACGATATTTAGCACTCCGATAAGCCGGCCACCGCTAAGATTCCTAATAAAACGCCCTTATTTATTTAAACAATTCCTGTAAGCCTCGACCCTAAGTCCGCATAAATAATTAAGTAAACCAATAAGATTAAGCGCCATTGCCGGAGGTCGTGGTCGTCCTCAACCTCGACCTCCGGCAAGCGGACATCGACGCGATTTCGGCCGCGCTCGGTAGCACTGCACTCATCGCCCGCCCGATGCGACGCGTGCCAAGATCCATCCCAAGCTAAAGGGACCGATCTTCGCCATCCCGGCGTCTCCTTGAAGTCGGCTTGGCACACGGCTCCGATTGATGATCAACGGAGTGCTTATCCCAATCGGATCGGACGCGGTTCCGGCGTTCGGAGACCCGGTGAACTCGTGCTCCGAGCAGGTTTATCCCCGCGCGACGTGGCGTGGCCGGTTCTCGCGGTCATCGGCGATAGCTCGGTGCGGAGCAGAGCCGAACCGAGGTCAGGGCAATTCGCTCGCCTTGATCAGACTGCCGGACTCACCGATCCGCCCGTAGGAAGCGACGGCTTTGACCAGGAACGCGTCGAACGCCGGGGTCTCCAGGTCTGAGGCGGAGTGACAGGTCAGGACGACTTCCTGGGTCGCTCCTTGGTTGCTCACGATCAGCCGATCCGCCTGGCTGTGCACGGGCGTGGCGCCTTCGTGGAACGGCAGCAACCCGAGTTCCCTGGTTAACGTCGTGGGCTTGAAGGTGTTGCGCCCGACGTTGAACCGGAGCGTGACGATCCACTCGCTGCTGGTCAGGGCGTGGAAGAAGGGGAGCGTGATCCCCGTGTCGGCGAGGATCCGGACGGCCGTGCGCTGCGACCAGTCGGTGGGCAAGAACTCGCCCAGTTCCTGGATTCGGTCGACGATCCGCTCGAGGATTCGCCCGTCCCAACGCGCGGGGCGCCCGCTGCGCCCGACCCGATCGAGCGTATGCCAACGACGGCCGTCGAGCTCCCAGGGGGGCTTGACCACGTTATTGAGTTCGACCAGGGCGGCGGCGGCCGCGGCCTTTTTGGTTTCGGCCAGCGCCTTGCGGGCCGCGGCCTTGGGGTCGTACTTCGGGCGCTCGGCGTAGGGGCCGGCCGCCAGGAGCCCCTTGAGAATCAGGCCGGTGAGACAGCCCTTCGTCTCGGCGATCGTTTCGGGGGGGCCGGCCGCCACGATTTCCCCCCCCGCGCCCCCCGCTTCGGGACCGATGTCGATCAACCAGTCGGCCGTCTTGATCACTTCGAGGTTGTGCTCGATGATTACGACCGTGTTGCCCAGGTCGGCCAGCCGGTGAACCACGTCGAGAAGCTTACGTACGTCGTCCAGATGGAGGCCGGTCGTTGGTTCATCAAGAATGTAGAGCGTCTTTCCCGTATTCGGCCGGGCCAACTCGGCGGCCAGTTTCACCCGTTGCGCCTCGCCCCCCGAAAGCGTCGGCGCCGACTGGCCGAGCGGGATGTAACCGATGCCGACGTCATGCAAGGTCTGCAAGATCCGTTTGATCTTGGGCACACTGTCGAACAGTTCGAGCGCCGCGTCGACGTTCATCTCGAGCACGTCGGCAATCGTTTTGCCCCGGAACTTGACCGCAAGCGTCTCGGGCGTATAACGCGCACCGCCGCAGGCTTCGCAGGTGACCCAGACGTCGGGCAAGAAATGCATCTCGATCCGCCTCTGCCCGGCCCCTTCGCAGGCTTCGCAACGGCCCCCCGCCTGGTTGAAGCTAAACCGTCTCGAGGTGAAGCCGCGGACCTTGGACTCGGGGAGTTTGGCGTACAGTTCGCGAATCAGGTCGAAGACCCCGGAATATGTACCGGGCGTCGAGGTCGGCGTGCTCCCGAGCGGGGTCTGATCGACGCTGATCACCTTGTCGACCAGGGTCAAGCCCTCGATCGCGTCGTGCGCTCCGGGTGTCACCTGGGCGCGGTGCAAAGTCTTGGCCACCGCCTTCCAGAGGATGTCTTCCACGAGCGAGCTCTTGCCCGAGCCACTGACGCCGGTCACAACGGTCACGATCCCGATCGGGAACGCCACGTCGATGTTCTTGAGGTTGTGGTGCCGGGCGCCTCGGACCCAGAGCGACGGGCCGTCGGCCGGGCGACGGTTCGTCGGGACCGGGATCGCCGTTTTGCCGCTCAAGTACTGGCCGGTGAGCGACTTCTTGATCGTCTTGACCTTCGCCGGAGTCCCTGCGCCGGTGACTTCGCCACCGCCGGAGCCCGAGCCCGGTCCGAAGTCGACAAGGTAGTCCGCCGCCTCGATGACCTCCCGGTCGTGCTCGACCAGGACCAAGGTATTGCCCAGGTCGCGAAGGTGCCGCAAAGCCGTCAGCAGCCGGGCGTTGTCGCGCGGGTGGAGCCCGATGGTGGGTTCGTCGAGCACGTAGAGCACACCGGTCAGGCCGCTGCCGATCTGGCTGGCGAGCCGGATTCGCTGGCTCTCTCCACCGGAGAGAGTCGGGGTCCCTCGTCCCAGACTCAGGTAGTCGAGCCCCACGTCGACCAGGAATTTCAGGCGGTCGCGAATCTCGCGGATCAGGTCGCCAGCGATATGCTTCTCGTCCGCGCTCAACTTCAGGTTCTTGAAGAAGGTCGACGCGCGGCCGAGCGGCCACTGACCAATCTGGTCGAGCGTGAAGTCATGGAACCGGACCGCCGCCGCGTCATCGCGGAGCCGCGCCCCCATGCACGACGCGCAAGGCACGTCGTCGACCATCCCTTGCAGCTTGAACCGATAGACGAACGAGACGCGCCCCGCCTCCTCGATCGCCGGGAAGAGCCCCTTGTACTGGAACGAAAAAGGCGGTTGACCGGCGGCCTCCGAGACTTTGAACCAGGCGTCCCCTGCCCCGTGAAGGATCGTGCGCCGATGCCGGCCTTCGAGATCGTCAAACGGGACGTCGAGGTCGATGCCCAGCGTCTCCGTCAGGGCCGCGATCATCCGACCGAAGAGCGGGTTAGCACCGAAATCGGGCCAGACGACGACCGCCCCCTGGCGCAGGCTGCGACGGCTATCGGGGATCAGGACCGCCGGGTTCGCGCCATGCTGGATGCCGAGCCCTTCGCAGACAGGGCACCAGCCGAGCGGGCTATTGAACGAGAAGTGGTGCGGCGACAACTCCTCGAAGCTTCGCCCGCAACCATCGCACGAGCGATGCTGACTGTAGCGGTCGACCGGCCAGTTGAGCTCGTTCGCCTCTTCGCCCACCCGCGCGATCAGGGCGACTCCCTTGCCCAGGTCGAGCGCGGACTCGACCGAGTCGGCCAGGCGTGATCGAGTCGAACGACGAACGACGGCCCGATCGATGACGACCTCGATCCGATGCTTCCGGCGATGGCTCAACTTCGGAGGCGTGTCGAGGCTCACCGACTTGCCGTCGACCCGGACCCGCGAGAATCCGGTCGCCCGCAGCTCATCCCAGAGTGCATCGTACTGTTCGCCATCCCGGCGCTCGACCGGGGCCATCACGAAAATCTTCGTCCCCTCGGGAAGGTGGAGGATCTTCTCGACGATCTCGTCGGCCGACTGCGTACCGATGGCCAGCCCGCAGCTCGGGCAATAGGGCTGCCCCAGCCGAGCCATCAAGATCCGCAGATAGTCATGGATCTCGGTGACCGTGCCGACCGTCGACCGCGGGCTCTTGCTCGTCGTCTTCTGCTCGATGCTGACAGCCGGCGAGAGCCCGCTGATCCGCTCGACCTTGGGCTTCTGCAACGGCGCGAGGAACTGGCGGGCGTAGCTTGAAAGGCTCTCAACGTAGCGCCGCTGGCCTTCGGCGTAGAGCGTGTCGATGGCGAACGAGCTCTTACCCGACCCGCTGGGGCCGCTGCAAACCGTCATCTTGTGCCGGGGCAGGTCGACGTCGATCCCTTTGAGGTTATGCTGCCGGGCGCCTCGGACGGAAATCGTGTCCAGCCCTTCCTCCGACGACTTCCGCTTACCTCGTTTCGCCAGCCCCGACTTCTTCGACAGCGCCAGCTTCTTCGGATTGAGAACCTTCGCCAGGGCCACGCCGGTGTGACTACCGGCCACGAGCGCCACCTGTTCGGGAGCCCCTTCGGCAACCACCTGGCCGCCGCCGGCTCCCCCCTCGGGCCCGAGGTCGATCAACCAGTCGGCCGTCTTGATCACGTCGAGGTTGTGCTCGATCACGACGACCGTGTTGCCAAGCACGGTGAAGCCGTGGAGGACTTCAAGGAGCTTGCGAACGTCCTCGAAGTGCAAGCCGGTGGTCGGCTCGTCGAGGATATAGAGGGTCCGCCCGGTCCCGCGCTTGACCAGCTCGCGCGCCAGCTTGATCCGCTGCGCCTCGCCACCGGAGAGGGTCGGCGAGGCCTGGCCGAGCTTGAGATAGTCGAGCCCGACGTCGTGCAAGGTCTGCAACATGCCGGCGATCTTCGGGACGTTGACGAAGTGCTCGAGCGCTTCCTGAACGTCCATTTCGAGCACGTCGCTGATGCTCTTCCCTTTGAACCGGACATGCAAGGTCTCGCGGTTGAACCGCTTCCCTTCGCAGACCGGACAGGTCACCCAAACGTCGGCGAGGAAGTCCATCTCGAGGCGATTCGACCCGTTCCCCTGACAGGCCTCGCACCGCCCCCCTTCGACGTTGAAGCTGAAGCGGCCCGCCTTGTAACCGCGAGCCTTGGCGTCGGGGAGCCGGGTGTAGAGGTCGCGAATCAGGTCGAACAGTTTGATGTAGGTCGCCGGGTTCGAGCGCGGGGTGCGGCCGATCGGAGACTGATCGATATCAATGATCTTGTCGATATGCTCAACCCCCTCGATCCGGTCGTGGGCCCCCGGCTCGGTGATCGCGCCGTTGAGGTCGCGGGCCAGGGTATCGCGAAGGATATCTCCGATCAGCGAGCTCTTGCCCGAACCGCTCACGCCCGTCACGCAGACGAACAGGCCGAGCGGGATCTCGACGTCGATCCCCCGCAGGTTGTGCTGGCGCGCTCCGACCACCTTCAAGACACGACCGTCCGGCATCCTCCGCGTCTTGGGGACCTCGATCGCCCGGCGTCCCGAGAGGTACTGGCCGGTCAGGCTCGCGGGGGCCGCGGCGAGTTTGGCGATCGACCCCTCGGCGACGACCTCTCCCCCTTTCACTCCTGGCCCGGGTCCGAAGTCCACCAGGTGGTCCGCCGCGCGCATCGTGTCTTCGTCGTGCTCGACGACGATGACCGTGTTGCCCACGTCGCGGAGCCGCTGAAGCGTGGCGATGAGCCGGTCGTTGTCGCGCGGATGCAGGCCGATCGAGGGTTCATCGAGAATGTAGAGCACGCCGACGAGGCCGGCGCCGACCTGGCTGGCCAGCCGGATCCGCTGCGCCTCGCCGCCGGAGAGCGTCGGTGCCGCGCGATCGAGGGCCAGGTAGTGGAGGCCGACATTGGTCAAGAACCCGAGCCGCCCGCGAATCTCCTTGAGCAACTCATCGGCAATCGTCCGCGAGAGGCCGTCGAGCGGCACGACGGGCGTTCCGTTCTCCTCTCCGGCCAGGGCGTCGAAAAACTGCGCGGCCTGGCCGATCGGCATGGAGCCAAGCTCGACCATGGTCGTCCCGCCGACGCGCACCGCGCGGGCTCTCGGGTTGAGCCGCGCTCCCTGGCATTCGGGACAGGTCATGCTCCGCATGTACGGTTCGAGCTTGGAGCGGATCGGGCTGCCGTTGGCGCTCCGGTACTTGGCCATCAAGTCGGTGGCCACCCCGTCCCAGGTCCCGGTATGCGACCAGTTCTTCTTCCGACTCTTCCAGCGGTGAACGATGATCCGGTCGCCCAGGCCGTGAAGCCAGGCGTTCTGCCAGCGTGGGTCGAGCTCGCCCCAAGGGCCCTTGAGCATCGTCCCCTTGGGAGGCCCATCCTCGTCCGCCTCCACGTTGGCGGCGACCCCCTCGAACAAGTGCCTTCGCCACTTCCCCACCCCGCTGATCGGACCGAGCGGCTCGATCGCTCCCTTCCAGACCGAGAGCGAGGGGTCGGGCACGAGTAGGCTGGGGTCAAAGTCGTGGCGGACTCCGAGCCCGTCACAGGAGGTGCACATCCCTTGTGGACTGTTGAAGCTGAAGAGTTGCGGACTGGGAGGGTCGAAACTCAGGCCACACGAAGCACACGCGTAATGCGACGAGAGCAGCAGATCCGCTTGTCCGTCCCGCGTGACGATGACCGTCCCTTCACCAAGCTTCAGCGCCGACTCGATCGCCTCGGCAAGCCTGGGCCGGACCGCCGGCCCCGCCTTGAGCCGATCGATCACGACCTCGATATGGTGTTTCGTCTGGCGATCGAGCGACAGGTTATCGGAGAGCGCGAAGACCTGCCCGTTGACCCGAGCGCGCATATAGCCGGCCCGCGCCAGTTCGCCGAACAGGTCTTTATACTCCCCCTTCTGGCCGCGAACGACCGGCGCGAGGATGCTATACGCGGTGCCGTCGGGCAAGTCGAGCACGCGGGCGATAATCTGCTCACGTGTTTGCGCCGCGACCGGCCGGTCGCACTTGGGACAATGCCCCTGCCCCACCCGCGCAAACAGGACCCGGAGATAGTCGTTGATCTCGGTGATCGTGCCGACGGTACTCCGGGGGTTCCGCCCCCCGGTCTTCTGCTGAATCGAGATCGACGGGCTCAGCCCATCAATCCGATCGACCTCGGGCTTGGGCATCTGGCCGAGGAACTGGCGCGCGTAGCTCGAGAGGCTTTCGACGTAACGTCTTTGCCCCTCGGCATAAAGCGTATCAAAGGCCAGTGAGCTTTTGCCCGAGCCCGAGACCCCCGTGAAGCAGATCAAGGAACCGCGAGGGAGGTTGAGCGAGACGTCGCGGAGGTTATGTTCGCGAGCGCCGCGGATCACAATGTCCGTCGTGGCCATCCGTGGTGGGTCCTCAAGTCAGGGAGAAGTCCTGCAAGCTCGGCCAACTGTTCAATTGACTCGATAGTATACGCGTGTCATCGAATCGTTGTCCACGCAGATTTTGAGCCCACCCCACAGAGAACGAAGAGAGCCTACAATCGTAGGCTCTCGTCTGCCCGGTCTCGGGGCAAATCGCACGTCGGGACCTCCCTCCCAAGCCCCTTGGCGAATACCCAGATCCCTGAAATGATGGCGGCAACATGACAACGGCCAGAGGTACTGGGCCAGGAGCCGCACAAAGTCGACTTCCTCGCCGGGTCGCCCTGGGGCCGTTGAACCACGCCGGGGCAGAATCAATCGTTGGCCACCGCATTGGTGGCAAACTTCCATTTCATTCCGAGCAGGTAATTCACTCCTGGCTTCTGGGGAGAATATTTCAATTGCACATAGAAGCAAGGGAACAGAAAGGGCCTCAGCCCGATCACCAGCGCCAACCTACCTGGAGTATTTCCGTAGCAACGGAATCCGGGCCCGGAGCAGGCGAAGGGAATCGCCTCACGGGCGATGAAGCGGATGCCGCGGTCGTCGACTGAGGTGGCCAGCACGCTCGGGAAGAGCTGGGCCTTCAGAGCCTCGGCCTTGGGCTGGTTGGCGGGCTGGATCCGCAGTCGGAACCCATCAGCCTGGGGGACGCCGAGCATGCCGAGGAGCCTCGGACCCCACGCCGTTCCGGGACGATCGTCCTTGGTGGCATCGAAGATACTTGCCATGTGCTGGACCAGCTTGGGCAAGTAGACGAATATCGTCGGCCAGGTCGAGTTATCCGGATCACCGACGGTCAATGACGTCAGCTCCGCCGGCAGGCACTCGAATGCCTTGGTCAGCTCGCCGGACGGGGTCCATCGCTCCGCAGCAGGCTGGGACGCCGTGGCCAGGGCCGCGCGCGTGAGGTCCGGATTGGCGGCGAAGGCGACGTAGGACTCGCCCACCTGGATCGTCGGCTGCTGCCCCTCACCCAGCCACGAAACGATCCCGGCCGGCGTGGTCAGGCGGTAACCCCGATCGGGTGCCGGTAGAGGCTCCAGCGCGAGGACCGCCGGAAGGCCGTCGGCGGATTTTCCGTCTTTCCGGTTCTCCGGGGGGCAGAGGAAAGCGTTGATGCGGGTCGCCAGCGCGTCGAGCACCTTAGCGAACGCCTTGGCGTCGTCAACCTCGACCAAGAGGATCGGAGTCTGCGGGTCGGACTTGTCCTCTTGGCGAGCCGGCGCTGAATAGAGGCACCAGGTCGACCCAAAGTGGCCGAGAATCGCTTCACGGAGCCGCTGGCCGGTCGTCTCGAACACGAGGAGGTCGGCTGCCTTTGAGAATTTACGAGCGGCCTCCGCGACGCCGCCGAGCTGGGGTCCTTTGCTCCACTCGGAGCGCCCTGCATCGTAGGCCTTGACGGCGTCGAACGACCCGATCATGACGTTCCGCGCACCCCGTGGGATTGGCGGCAAACGGTCCTTGCGGAAGCCGGCCTGATTGAGCATCGCCATCAATCCCCGGCGCGGTGCGGGCGCCTCGACCCGAACCGCGGTCAAGAACGCCTTGTCCTGGAACCCCCAGCGGCCGACGACCCGCGTGATTCCGTCCAGCCCGAGGAGGGCCTTGGCCGTGCTCACAGGGTCCTTCGTCTTCTCCTGAGACGTGGGTCCCGCGATCGTGCCGGTCTTCGACACGGCCGGATCGCGCCCGGCGTCCTGCGGCTTCAAGAGTTCATCCGGGAGCGGCGGCGGAGATGCCAACGCGTTCGGTGGCGTCGATGCAACCTTCGGGAGGTCTTCGACAGGAGGATTCGCTCGCTCGGTCAGATCGAGGCCCAGCTCCCTCAACTGCGAGCGCCGGGGGTTCGCTTCGAGGGATTCAAGTACGGGGAGCGGAGCAAAAAACTCGACGTCATCGTGGGTGGATTTGCCCGCCGGCAAGGTCTGCCCCTCGTCCGGATCATCGTCGCGGCCGGCCCATTTCGAGTGCCGGGAATACAGCCGCTGCGCCTTGTCCGCTTCGACAAAGAATAATCCGTCGGACTCGAAGCCCTTGACGTCCTGGCCCTCAGCCAGGGCGGCGGCACGGCCGGGGTGGGTCAAGACGCTCGACACCTTCGCCTGGATCGCGTCGATCACCGAGGCGATTCGCAATGGATGCGGCCTGGTGGCGTCGTTCTTCGCCCCGTCGGCGTTCAGTGCGGTGGGTCCGACGACGACGATGAGGTCGTCCCCCTCGAACCACCACGCCAGGGCATCGAACGAGGACTTCTCGATCGCTTCGGGTGCCTCGGGTAAGAACGGAACGCCGGGGACCTGGATCGCCCGGGCGCGACCATTGACCTGGAAGATCTCGCGCCCCCGGATACGTGAGGAGACGGCAATACCGTCGTTCGCCTCCGAACCCGGCCGGGTCGCAATCCGAATCAGCCGGCTGGCCCACTCGCGGCCTTCTCCGCGGCCGAAGCCGTTGAGGACGACGACGCAGGATGCCCCGAGATCGGCCTCGTCATAGAGCCCCAGGGCGAAGCCCTGGCGCTGAATCTGTTCCTGAAGGGAGAGCAGCTCGGCCCCACTCGGCTTCGGGTCGGGCAGGGACCTGAGCAGTCGGTCGACGACCTGACGCGCGATGTCGGCCGTCATCGCGCCGGCGGGTGTTTGTTCGAACATCGCGTAGGCCGCGGTGGCCTTCCAGGCATCGCCGTGAGTCGCGAGACCGTCGTACTCAACATAGACGGCCAGCCCATCCGAGGGAACGGTCTGCGCCGGTTCGGCGACCGCCGTCATCGGGTAAACGGCGAACAGGATCAAAGCCCAGACGGGGGTGGGAGTCTGACCAGGCAGGAACGCTCGACGGGAGATTCTCGACCAGCTCATTGGAACTCCTTCTCATGAGGCGGCAGGGGTCGATCTTCCGCCCGGTCCGACGGGCGGACGCGTCTCACTTCCTCCAGAGATGATGATATGGGGGGGCAGATGATGAAGGGGGGGCGGTGAGTGTAGTCGAGCACAGCCCCAAGGTCCATGCCAGGTGGGCCCGAGGTCTCGGTCCAGGGTTCAGGAGTGCCTCGGTATCGCCGAATCGGACTACGACGGGTTGGCCTCTGCCCCGCAAGGCCGGCCGGCATCGAGACCGTTCGAGGCCAGGCTGTAGTGGGAAATGGACTGACGAGAATTCGACAGCCAAGTTCCCACCCGAGGCCGTCGATCACCCCTCGACGGGTTCGACAAACGCCGCGTCTTTGAAACGAGTGCGGTCGAGCTCATACTTTTGCAGCTTTTGGGTGACGCTCCGCCGCGACAGGCCGCTGTGCTTGGCACAGCGGGCGACGTTGCCGCGGTACTGGGCCAGGAGGCGGACGAAGTAGTCGCGTTCGACGCGGCCAATCAGGTCGGTGGTCAGGTCAGGGAGGGGGCGTTCGATATCGATCAACGGACTCATATTGATCGGTTTGCGGGTGCGGGGGGCGACGGCGGGCGGTAGCGCGTCGCGGTGGATGATTGAGCCGTCGGCCATCGCCACCGCGGCCTTGATCGCGTTCTCGAGCTCGCGGATGTGCCCCGGCCAGGTGTGGTCGATGAGCGCTTGCATGGCCTCCGTGTCGATCTCGGTGACCGGCGGGGTGCTCATCGGCTTGAACTTCTCAAGGAAGTGCATCGCCAGGAGCGGGATGTCCTCGGGCCGCTCGCGAAGCGCGGGCAGGTCGACCCGGATCACGTTCAAGCGGTAGAAGAGGTCGGAGCGGAACCGGCCCGCCTTGACTTCCTCCTCAAGCCGCTTGTTGCTCGCAGCGACGATCCGGACGTCCACCTTCAGGGTCTCGGTCCCGCCGACCCGCTCGAACGTGCCGGACTGGAGAACGCGGAGCAGCTTGGCCTGCATCGCGGGAGAAACGTCGCCCACTTCGTCGAGGAAGAGGGTGCCGTTGTCGGCGTGCTCGAACCGCCCTTTCTTGCGCTTATCCGCGCCGGTGAACGAGCCTCGTTCGTGGCCGAACAGCTCGCTCTCCAGCAGCGAGTCATGCAAGACGGCGCAGTTCAGGGCGACGAACGGTCCCTGGCGGCGGGTGTCGGCGGCATGGATCGCCTGGGCGACCAGCTCCTTGCCGGTCCCCGTCTCGCCGTAGACCAAGACCGTCGAGCCGAGCGGACCGACCTGCTTGATCAGGTCGAAGACTTTCCGCATCTTCGGGCTCTTGGAGACCATATTATGGAAGCTGTAATCCTCGCGCATCTGCATGCGAAGCTGTTGAAGCTCGTCGATCAACCGCCGCCGTTCGAGGATCCGCTGGACGAGATACCGCAAGTGATCGGGCTCGTACGGCTTGGTGACGAAGTCGTCCGCCCCCGCCTTCATCACGTCGAGCGCCACCTGGGTGTCGCCGTGACCGGTGAGGACGATGACCCGAACGGCAGCTTTTCGGCGCGCACCGCCGTCAGCAACTCGATGCCACTCATGTCGGGCATGCGGAGGTCGGTGATGACGAGATGGAAGATCCGTTCACGGACGCAAGCCAAGGCGGAACGACCGTCGCTGGCCGTCTCGACCTCAAAGCCGTCCATCTCGAGAATCACGCGAAGATGCTCACGTATCAGTGGCGTGTCATCCACCACGAGGATACGACGTTTCATGGAACCCCCTCCTTCGTCACTCATTCTTGAGGTCAATGGTCCGGTCCGTGGACGGGGGCGGTTAGAGGAGGTGGTTTGCCCCGCGTCTGGTCGCGATCTCAGTCAGTCAGTCAATGGGTCGGTCAGTCAATGAGTTGCAGACTCGGGCTCGCGTCCAGGCGACACCGATTCCTTGGATTTCGATTCAGATTGTTGCGGAATCAGGCGGATCTCGGCCTTCGTTCCCTTCAAGATTCGAATCACGAGGTCTTGCCCGGGCCGGCCTTCGGCGAGGGCCTTGCGGAAGTCGTCGAGACTTTTCACGTCATGGTCGGCCACCCGGGTGATGACCATGCCAGCCTCCAAGCCGCCATGGTCGGCCGGTCCGTCCTGCTCGACGTCGACGATGATCAGTCCGTGTTGGGTGCGATCCGGTCGGAACCGCCGGTCCCGTTCCAAAGCGGACTCGCGAAGTCGAAGTCCGAGGTTTGCGAACCGGGTGGCGTTGGTCCGAAAACCGGTCTCCCTCGGTTCGTCAAGTTCCGCCGGAGGCGCGGGGGTAGCGGGGCGCGGGACCGGTGGGCGGCCACGGAACCGATAGGCTCCCGGGCCAAATTCCAGAGGGGGCTCCGAACCGGGTCGCACCGGCAACTCAGGACGACCGGGCGGTTCGGGACGGGCGGGCGTCTCAGGCAAGCCGAACGACTCGGGCTGAGGTTTGGGGGTCACTTGGACCTCTTTCCGCTCGCCATCGCGATCGATCGTCAAGCTCAGTGGCTGGTCGATGGGTGCGAACTCGATCGCCGCCTGGAGCGCTCCGGGACCGGCAATCGGCTTGCCTTCGAGCCGGAGGATGGCATCACCCCGGATCAGGCCCGCCGCGGCGGCCGGGCTGTCCGGCGAAACCCCGTTGATCGCCACCGCACGGAACTGGTCGAGCTGCTCGCTCCGGTCCTGATCGACGGGGCCGATCTGAATCCCGAGGTAGGCGCGACGGACCCGGCCGTGCTCGACCAGGTCGGTCGCGACCCGCCGCGCTCGCGCGGCCGGGATCGCGAACCCAACCCCCTCGTAGCCCCCGCCCGTCGTCTTGATCGCCGTGTTGATCCCGACGATCTCCCCTTTCAGGTTGATCAAGGGGCCGCCGGAATTGCCCGGGTTGATCGCGGCATCCGTCTGGATCAGATCCTCGTACATCGCCACGCCGATCCCACGTCCCTTGCCGCTGACGATGCCCGCCGTGACCGTCCCGGAGAGGCCGAAAGGCTGCCCGACCGCCAGGACCCAGTCGCCGATCTCGAGCGATCCAGAGTCGCCCCAATCGGCCGGCGACAGTCCCTTGCCATCAATAATCAACAGCGCCAGGTCGCTCTTGGGGTCGCGGCGGACCTGGGAGACCGGCCGTTCCCGGCCGTCTTCGAGGACCACAACGACGCGCGAGCTCCCTTGCACGACATGGTCGTTGGTCAGGATGTAGCCGTTCTCGGCGTCGATCACAACGCCCGAGCCGCCACCCACCCGCTCAGGGGGCGGGCCGTCGGGAGCCATGCCGGGTGGAAAGGGTCCCCCACGCCCATTCCCCTCGAAGGGACTGGGCCTGCCGATCGGGCGAACCGTCACCACCCCGGGCAAAACGCGTTGGGCCGCCTTGCGAAAGCTCGCCGACAGCGATTCGGCCTCGCCTTGGCCAAACGCCGTCATGGTCCCGAACGTCCCTAGCGCGAGCATGGTCAGCGACACGACCGCCCGCCATCGGAAGGTTGTCGGCATCGGTCTCACCCCATCCTTGTCCACCCGTGCCGGGCCATCTCCTTACTGGAGTGTGCAGACCCGCACCACCTTCATTTTTTGACTATAACGCGAAGTCCCCCGCCATGCCAAGTCCCACCCCGGTGTCCGTTGGTCGCTCAGCGCGGAATCGAACCCACCCTGGAATCGGCGAGGGCGGACTCGAATCGAGAAATCACACTGCAAGCGACTTCTTATTCACGAGGCCACTGATTATGATTTTTGTTGCGTCGCCGCCGCCCACCCCACATCGCATCACGTTCGGCGGATCCGCTTTTTCCTGATCCAGGTCCAGAGGACGAGACTGATGTCCATCGCATTCCAGTGCGAACGATGCGGCAAGGACTTCGTGGTCGGGAACGAGCTGGCCGGCAAACGCTGCAAGTGCAAACAGTGCGGCCACGTGTTCGCCATCCCGAACGATCGACCGGCGAGCGGGTTCGCGCCAGCGACCTCGCGGGAATCGGACGACAATGCCGCCGCTCCAAGACGCGCGCCATCGTCGCGTCCCAAGTCCTCGGCCCGGGCCTTCGCTCGCGATGGCGACCCTTACGACTTTGATGACGAACCGTGGCAGAAGCAGCCCTCAACAAGCGACGAGCCCGATCTCGATGAACTCCTGCCGCAACGGCCCAAGCCCGCGGCGAGGAAGCGCAGCCGGCACACGAATTCGGGACTCAGCAACTTCGCGACCATCCCCTTCTGGGTGTTCCTTCTAGGGGCGTTCTTCGGTTTCGCCATCGCTCGGCAAATCTGGATGCGGCATGCGGCCGAACTGAATCCTGCCTGGATCGCCCTGGCGTTCGTCGCCTACACCTTATCGATCTCCGGCGCCATCGGCTGCCTGGTCGTCGCCTTCCGCGAAGGGCCGAGCTACGGCCTCTGCTGTTCATTCATGCCACTCTACATTCTTTACTATGTTTTTTCCCGCTGGGAGCATACGAAGGAAGCCTTCTTCGTCTCCTTTACCGGGGGCATGCTGCTCTCCGGGGCGAGCGCCATCGACCCGGATATCTTCAATCTCCTGGTGGATGAGCCCAAACCGAAGGTCGCGGGCGCTCCCGAGAACCACTGGCCACCCGAGCGGCCCGGCTTCGCCCGCCCCCCCGCTCCCTGGAGGCCAGCAGGGCCCGGCCCGAATTTCCCGCACCCGATGCCGATGCCGACCCCCACACCCCCCGTCGCCCCGGCTCAGCCCCGGGTCGTCCTGGGAGACTTCACGGACCAGGCCCTTGCCGACTTGAAGTCGCCCAACCCCCATTTCCGCAAAATGGCGTTGGGACGACTCAAAAACGCACCGCCGAACGACCGGCGCGACGAGATTGCCAAGGCGGTCGAGCCCTTGCTCACCGACCCCGATGGCTTCTGCCGATCGGATGCCGCCAAAACACTGGCGGTCTGGGGTGGGGTCGATTCCACCCCGGCGTTGCTTAAAGTCCTCAAGGACCCCGCATTCAACGTCCGCTGGGCGATCCTTGACGCGCTCAAGGAACTCCGCGACCCGAAGGCGGCCGAGGCGCTGATCGACTACTTGATGACCTCCAATGACCGCGGTAAAGCCGCCGAGGCACTCAAGGCGATCGGACCGTCGGCCGAGGAGGCCGTGCTCCGCGGCCTGACGCACCACGACGGCTTCGCCCGGATGGATGTCTGTCGGATCTTGCAAGCGATTGGAACCCTCAAAAGCGTCCCCGCGTTGCAAGACGTGGTGATCAACGGCCAAGGGCACGGGCTCGACGTCATGGCCGCCCGCGACGCCCTCAAGCAAATCGAACTGAGGAATTCCCGTTGACCGCGAACCGAAGGCAAGGCGGCACGGAGTCCCGACGCTCGGCCCCTTGAGCGGAGCTGACGGGCCGTCTATAATCCTTTGAATTCGTGAACGTCTGCCTCGTGCCCTGCGCCGGGGGATCAGGAGAACCGGCATGCCCTCGGCAACCTCGAGGCCGCTCTGGGGATGGACCGCCCCGGTTCGCGGTCTGCTGATCGTATCGACGATGGTCAGCGCCATCGGCTTGCTCGTCGCCGCGCCACGGGGAGAGGACGCCCCGGCGCCATTGCCTCCGTTGATCGTCGACCCGAACACCGCCCCGGCGCCGGTCCTGATGGCTCTGCCACGGCTCGGTCCTTCGCTCGTCGGCCGGATCGTCGTGGCGCGAGCGCAGGCACCGTTCCGATCGATCGACGACCTCGAGGCCCGGGTCCGCGGGTTGGGGCCGGCCACGATCAAGGCACTTCAACCTCATCTCCGAATCGATCCCACGAACCTCCAAGCCGCCGACCGCTCGCTGGCAACGGCTCCTTCCATGGCCCATAACGCTCGTTGAACGGATTCCCATGCCTGATTTCCAGTTGGCGTCCCCCTATCAACCGGCCGGAGACCAGCCCAAGGCGATCGCAGAGCTGACGCAAGGGCTGCGCGACGGGCACAAGCACCAGACGCTCCTCGGCGTGACCGGCTCGGGCAAAACATTCACAATGGCGAACGTGATCGCCCAGATGAATCGCCCGGCCCTCGTCATGTCGCACAACAAAACTCTCGCGGCGCAGCTTTACGGCGAGTTCAAAGAGTTCTTCCCCCACAACGCCGTCCGCTACTTCGTCAGTTACTACGACTACTATCAACCCGAAGCCTACATCCCCCAACGCGACATCTATATCGAGAAGGACGCCTCGATCAACGACGAGATCGAGCGGCTCCGCCTGGCGGCCACCAGCGCCTTGGTCAGCCGGAACGACGTGATCGTCATCGCCAGCGTCTCGTGCATCTATGGCCTCGGTTCCCCCGAGGACTACCGCAAAATGATGGTCCGCCTCAAGGTGGGCGAAAACATCGACCGCGACGAGATGCTCCTCCGGCTGGTGGATATCCAGTACGACCGCAACGACATCAGCTTCGAACGCGGCAAGTTCCGGGTCCGGGGCGACGTCGTTGAGATCTGGCCGGCCTACGAGGAGATCGCCTTCCGGATCGAGCTCTTCGGCGACGAAATCGAAACCCTCTCCGTGATCGACCCGCTCACCGGCTCGGTCATCGAGAAAAAAGACGACATGTACATCTACCCGGCCAAGCACTTCGTCTTGCCGGAGGACCGGATCCAGGGGGCCGTCGAACGGATCCAGGAGGAGCTCAAGGACCGGCTCAAAACGCTCCGCGATCAAGGGAAGCTCCTCGAAGCGCAACGGCTCGAAGCGCGAACCCGTTACGACCTCGAAATGCTCCTGGAGGTCGGCTACTGCTCGGGGATCGAAAACTACAGCCGGCCGCTCGCCGGCAAGAAAGCGGGCGAGACCCCGAACACCCTGCTCGACTTCTTCCCGCCCGACAGCCTCCTCTTCATCGACGAGTCGCACGTCAGCGTCCCCCAGATCCGTGGGATGTTCGCCGGGGATTTCAGCCGCAAGAGCACCCTCGTGGAGCACGGCTTTCGCCTCCCGAGCGCCCTGGACAACCGACCGCTCCGGTTCGACGAGTGGGAGTTGAAGCTCGGCTCGCGCGTCTACGTCTCGGCGACCCCCGGTGACTATGAAGTGGCGATGTCGGGGGGCGAGATCGTCGAGCAGGTGATTCGCCCGACCGGCCTGATCGATCCGGTCGTGCGGATCGAGCCCGCGCGGGGCCAGGTCCCCGCGCTCGTGGCCGAGGTCCGCACGCGGGCCGCTCGGGGTGAGCGAGTCCTGGTCACGACCCTCACGAAACGGCTGGCCGAGGATCTCTCGCGGTTCATGAAGGAGCAAGGCCTGCGCTGTAAGTGGTTGCACTCCGAGCTCAACGCCATCGAACGAATGACGATCCTCCGCGAACTCCGCGAAGGGGCGTTCGACACCCTGATCGGGGTCAACCTGCTCCGCGAAGGGCTCGACCTGCCCGAAGTCTCGATGGTCTGCATCCTCGACGCCGACAAAGAAGGGTTCCTCCGGAGTGAGACCTCACTGATCCAGACGATCGGTCGCGCCGCCCGGCACGTCAACGCCGAGGTCGTGCTCTACGCCGACAAGGTGACGCAGTCGATGCAGCGGGCCCTGGACGAGACCAATCGCCGGCGCGCCTTGCAGCTCGCCTATAACGCCGAGCACGGCATCACCCCCGAATCGATCATCAAGTCGATCCGACGTGGCATCGAAGAAGAGATGCAGGCCAAGGTCGAGACCCGCAAGGCGGTCGGCCGCGACGAGACGACCGACGCCACCGAGGAATACCTCAACGAGCTCGAGGCCGAGATGCTTGCCGCCGCCGAGAACCTCGAGTTCGAGCGCGCGGCGGCCCTGCGCGACCGGATCCTCCAACTCCGGTCGAGCCAGGACGGCGGCCCTGCTCGACCGATCGCCTCGGCCCAGGCCACCAGTGCCAAGTCCAAGGCCAAGTCGAAAGCCAGGGCCAGCGGAGGGCGGAAGCCCAAAACCCAGTAAAGGAACATCGCTTGCCGAGGTCTCCTCGTTGGCCCCATAATTCGATACTCTAGCAAGGGCACCGGCTTGATGGAGTCCGGCCACCCGGGGCCGGGCTGAGAACCCAGTAACGTGGCGACAGTCTCTGAAGTCGGTTAGCGGGTCCGTTGCAGCCCCGAAGGGGCAACCGTTCAGAGCCAGGGGCACAAGCCACTGGGGAATATTCGACTGATTGATTTCCTGAAGCCCCGAAGGGGCGACCGTCAGAGCCAGCCATCGCATTTGACGGTCGCCTCTTCGGGGCTGCAATAAAGAGTCCGGTATCAGCCGGGCTCAGGTCCACGGAGTTTCCGTCCCAATGGCAGCCGTCGAGTTCGACCCCGCCGCGAGGCGCAACGCCGAAACCCTCATGGATCTGGCCTACGCGGAGGACCTCGGCGGGATTGGCGACTTGACGGCCGACGCGATCATCCCGGCCCACGGCCGAGGCGCCGCGCAGTTCGTCGCGCGCAAGGAAGGGGTCATCGCCGGGATCCCCGTTCTCCAACTGGCGGCCCTGCGATTCGGGTTGCCGACTTGGTTCAAACCGCTCGTCCAGGACGGTGACCTCGTCGGGCCGGGCGACGCCATCGCGTCCATCGCCGGGCCGATGCGCGCCATGCTTGCCATGGAACGGACCGCCTTGAACTTCCTTCAGCGTCTGAGCGGGATCGCCACCCTGACGGCCCGGTTCGTCGCCGAGGTTGCCGACACGTCGGCCGTGATCCTCGACACCCGCAAGACGACACCGGGTTGGCGTGCCTTGGAGAAATACGCAGTCCGTTGCGGCGGGGGCCGGAACCATCGCATCGGGCTCTACGACGCGGTCTTGATCAAGGACAACCACCTCGCCTGGCTCGCCGAACAAGGGGACCCGATCAGCCTGGCCATTGCCACCGCACGTACGCACGCGCCTGCCGGGACGACGATCGAGATCGAGGTCGATACCCTGGAGCAACTCGATCAGGCCCTCGCGTGCCAACCCGACATCATTCTGGTGGACAACCTCGGTCCGGAGTCGCTGGCCGAGTCCGTCCGGAGGCGTAACGCCCGAGCGCCCCAGGTTCTTTTAGAGGCATCCGGCGGCATCACCCTGGCCACGGTTCGCCAGTTGGCCCGGACGGGTGTCGACCGGATCAGCGTGGGGGCCTTGACCCATTCGGCACCGGCGCTCGATATCGGTCTCGACTTCGAGACCGATCCCCCGCCCGTTTCGAGCGGGTCGAAACGTTGATTGCTTCGTTCCCCACACGCGAGAACGGTCGGTTTCTCTTCCTGATTTCGTAGCTGCCGCGGGTGACAGTCGTCGTGAATATTCCTCTCCTCCACCGTCTTCGCGACGCCCAGGGCGCCTTCGTCTCCATCGCCGAATTAGGGGATGGGGAGGCGTTCGACTCGGTGCAAACTGATCTGGATGAGTTGGAGAGATTCGGATTCGTGCTCGAGAGTCATCCCTACCGCGGCGTCGCCTATCGCGGGCCGGCCGCGCGGCTCTGTCCCGACCAGATCGAGCACGAGCTCGGAACACGACGAGTCGGCCGCAGGATTGCGGTCTGGAACCGGGTCATCAGCACCAACGACCTGGCCGCCAATGCCGCCGCGTCCAAGGCGAACGAAGGGCTCGTGATCTTGGCCGAGGAGCAGACGGCCGGTCGAGGCCGACGCGGAAGGCAATGGGTGGCGCCTACGGGTTCGTCCCTCTTGATGTCGGTCCTGCTCTTCCCGTCCGAGAGTCTGGCCGAGGCGGGCTGGCTCACCGCGCTCGGGGCCGTCGCGGTGGCCGAGGTCGTCGCCGCCTGGACCGGGCTCGACGCACGGATCAAGTGGCCCAACGACGTGCGGATCGCGGGACGGAAGATCGCCGGGATTCTCGTCGAACGCGGTGAGGGCGCAGTGATCGGCATCGGGCTCAATGCAAATCTCTCCCAGGCCGACTTCCCCACGGAACTTCACGAAACGGCCACCTCGCTTCGGATCCTCATGGGTGAAACCGTGGATCGATCCGAACTGGTTCGCGCTCTGATTCGGCGGCTCGACGCATGGTACGATCGCGGCTGGTCGCTCGGTCCCGACGCCCTGAATCCCGCCTGGCGCGACCGGAGCGAACATTTGGGCCAGATGGTCGAAGTCGCCACCCCCTCCGGTTCTCATGTCGGCCGCCTCGTTGACCTGGATTTGAGGCGTGGCTTAACCCTGGCGGAATCCGACCAAGACGGCCGAGCCCGGCAGTTTTCGATTCGCGACGTCCTCACCCTGACCCCGTGCAACGACGGGGCGGGACCGGGGCCAAACGCACCAATCGTCGCCCCGTGAGACGATCCGCGTCGCTCGCTCGTTGACAACAACTCAATAAAGAGGCAACATCAGGCTCTGGCCCACCGTCAGAACGCCTGATACACTCGCCAAAGTTGCCGATACTCTCTCCTGGCCGGCCAGACCCCGTGACCAACGGCCTCCAGCGCGAGAGAGATCGTCCCTCCCGCCTTCTGGATTGGAGATCAGCGCATGGCTTATCGACAGTCCCGAACCATCGAGACCGCTCTCAGGTTCGACCGGTCGGCGAATGCCTGCCATCCGCTTTCGACGGCGGTCGCCGGTTCGTCGTTTGCGCCAGTGTTGGCGCTTGCCATGGCCCTGGTGGCGGTTCCCGCGACCGCACCGGCCGGCGTCTCGACCGTCTCCCCCCGCTCAGGAGCCCCCGGCATGTTGGAACCGCACACCGGGTCGTTATTGGTCACCTATTACGAAACGTTCTTGCGTGAGCAGGACATCGAGCACTACCGTCAATCGGTCTCGACACGCTATACGGAAGGGTCGCTCTGTCGACTAATCGAGTCGGGAAACACCCAATCCCGCCGCGCAGCGCTCCTGGCACTCGGCCTGTACGGTACGTTTCAGTGCAACGCATCGGTCGCCCAGGCGCTGCGTGACAACGACCTGACCGTGCGGCGGATGGCAAGCGATGCCCTGTGGGCAATCTGGTTTCGCGCCGACACCGACGAGAATAACAAGACTCTCGAACAGGTGAGCAAGCTGATCGCCAGGCAGCGAACCGACGAGGCGATCAACCTGGCCACCCAATTGATCGACCGCAGTCCCAAGTTTGCCGAAGCCTACAATCAGCGTGCCCTCGCCCACTTTCTCCTCGGACATTTCGACGAGAGCGTGACCGATTGCCGCCGCGTCCTGGAACTCAACCCGTATCACTTCGGAGCGCTGTCGGGCATGGCGCAGTGCCAGATCCAGCTCGGACAGAGTGGTGAAGCACTCAAAACCTTGCGTCGTGCGCTCAAGCTCGAACCCCATAACGAAAGCCTTCGCGGCCTCGTCTCGGCACTCGAGACCGACGGCGAGTGATTTTCGTGCCGTTGAGTGGCGGTTTTACCCACCCCGCAAACCGATCCCACCGCGATTAAGGCCTCCGCGTGTGCCATCCATGGGCCGGCCGGGATGGCACAGCGACAAGTGACTCTATGACACAAGGCCTCAATTGTTGCTAGATCGAACTCGAGCCAAGCAGGTTCCTGACCCGACTCGCTTGAGAGCGTATGCTCCCTGCCTTTTGTAGGGTGGACACGGCCCACCATGGAATCGGCTCGAGAGCGTAACCACCCTGTGTTTTGTCAGGTCCGCAATCGCGGACCCGACTCATAAATCCACGTGGGACAACGAGACAATCGAAGATCCTATGCAGGAAACGTGGGCGGGACGCCCGCGGTCCCAGGGCTGAAGCGGCTCCCTGAGTTGAGCGGGAGCCCGAGTGATCGGCGCACGGGTTGAGTTGGGGCCAAACCCGGGCCCCGCACATCATCCCGAGGCATTCCCCATCGACCGACGGTGGGGCTGCGCCACCCAAATCGGTCAGGCCAAGGCGGTCCGGGGACCCGACCTACAGGAGAACTCACGTCTTCCCCCCCGGGGACGTGAGATAGCCCCATAGGCCGGGCCCCGCGGACCGCCTTTTCGTCGGCCAAGTCTCGTTGTCTGGTTTGAGGAGCGGCCCGCGGAACCCGACCCACCGACAGCTCCACGTTTTCCCCCCCGGGAACGTGAAGCCACCAGAGAGGCCGGGTTCCGCGAACCGCCCTTCGATGGACGATTGTCAAAACAAGCGGCCCGGGGATCCCAGCCCACGGCAAGCAAAGTGCCTTCCCCCCCGGGAGCACCAGCCGGTCCATAGGCCGGGATCCTCGGGCCGCTACTCACAGAGTCAACCACTCCTCCCACTCTGCCTTCAACAGATTCAGCGGCCCGGGGATCCCAGCCCACGGCAAGCAAAGTGCCTTCCCCCCCGGGGGCATCAGCCGGTCCATAGGCCGGGATCCTCGGGCCGCTATGCTCCAAACAAAAACCTGCGATATCTGCAACTAACTCGGTTTTAGCGGCCCGGGGATCCCAGCCCACGGCAAGCAAAGTGCCTTCCCCCCCGGGAGCACCAGCCGGTCCATAGGCCGGGATCCTCGGGCCGCTACTCACAGAGTCAACCACTCCTCCCACTCTGCCTTCAACAGATTCAGCGGCCCGGGGATCCCAGCCCACGGCAAGCAAAGTGCCTTCCCCCCCGGGGGCATCAGCCGGTCCATAGGCCGGGATCCTCGGGCCGCTATGCTCCAAACAAAAACCTGCGATATCTGCAACTAACTCGGTTTTAGCGGCCCGGGGATCCCAGCCCACGGCAAGCAAAGTGCCTTCCCCCCCGGGGGCACCAGCCGGTCCATAGGCCGGGATCCTCGGGCCGCTATGCTCCAAACAAAAACCTGCGATATCTGCAACTAACTCGGTTTTAGCGGCCCGGGGATCCCAGCCCACGGCAAGCAAAGTGCCTTCCCCCCCGGGAGCACCAGCCGGTCCATAGGCCGGGATCCTCGGGCCGCTACTCACAGAGTCAACCACTCCTCCCACTCTGCCTTCAACAGATTCAGCGGCCCGGGGATCCCAGCCCACGGCAAGCAAAGTGCCTTCCCCCCCGGGGGCATCAGCCGGTCCATAGGCCGGGATCCTCGGGCCGCTATGCTCCAAACAAAAACCTGCGATATCTGCAACTGACTCGATTTCAGCGGCCCGGGGATCCCAGCCCACGGCAAGCAATATGCCTTCCCCCCCGGGGGCATCAGCCGGTCCATAGGCCGGGATCCTCGGGCCGCTCATGAGCCTCACGCAAAAACGCGACATACTGGCTGAAATCCATTTCATTTCGCGACGCAAGACAGCATTAACGAGCAACGGCTCCATCACATGGACAATGAAACAAGCTCTGTTCTGTGGACGAAACAACTCACCGGTCAAATCAACGCAACCAGACCACCAACGATGCTGGAGATCGGCAGACGTTTGATTACCCAATGCGTGTCACCCCAATGAACCACCAGCGCACCAAGAGGTCAGCACCACTTGAGACCACTGATTTGGAGTCATGATCATCGCCTGGCTAGCCGCCGTGACGACACAGTACGCGCATTAACAAGTTCCACTTCGGGCTGGCCCTCCTCAACAGAAGATGTTGAGAGCAACAGCGAGCCGTCGACTGGAAGCGGCGTGAACGATGCGTGAGACGGATCTCAGCAGCGAAGAATGGAGAAGACGAGCGGAGGCCTCGCAAGCAGAATTTGCGGCGAGGAGAAGCTCATAAGGAGAGTGGGAAAGGTGTTTTCACCGAAAACGATCTGAGAGACTGTTGTCGAACAGTCGATCTCATTCGATTCCTGCTCGCCGAGAGCGGTCTCATCTAGACCCTCAATCAACAAGCGATACGGTGAAGGTGAATCGGCGGGACTATGAATCAGTAGCGAAGGCTCGTAGCTCGTTGTGGCCCAAGTTACGCTCAAAACATCAAGACCGACCGACCGCTCAGCCTCAATACCCGTTCCGGGCATGAGAAGCGCGAGAGCAGTGATGAGGGTCGGTAAAAATTGCATTTGAGCGAGACTTCACTTCAGCAATGAGTGTGGTGAGTCCGTTACTTGCCCCTTTATTATCTGACTCGCTCCGAATTTGGCAAGGCCTTCCCTTAAAATTTTCTAATCTTCGAGTTCGCCGATTACTTTTGAACTTCATCAAAACCCGACTTGCCGAGCCGCCACTCTGGCGGTATTATACGTCCCTTCGCGGTAAGGCGCCGTAGCCAAGTGGTAAGGCAGAGGTCTGCAAAACCTCCACCCCCGGTTCGAATCCGGGCGGCGCCTCTGATCGAATGCGGTTGAGAACCCCTGGTCCCCCAGGGGTTTCTTCGTTTTGAAGCGACTTTACTTTATTAGATAGGGCTCGGCATTGCCCGGATTGCTTCGCCCCCGAGGGTAAATCCCCCCCGCTCACACCAATCCGATGGATCGAACGACCCGCTCGGGCCGTGCCATTTCCGGCTTGCGAAGCAACATCCACACTTCCCCTTTTCTCCCCGTGCTGACCGGCTGAAACCGACCCGACAAGAATCTCCTGGTAAAGTTTCCCTGAACCGGTTTGCCCCAACTGCAGCGAACTAAGACTACAGATCGCGGGCCTTCTCAAGGTGAAGGGCGAATCGAGAGCGATCAAAATCGAAGGAAATCTGCAGCTCGTGACAGGCTTCGTCGATTTTTCTTGGCGATTTGAGACGAATTTGTCTCACCGATATGGGTAAACTCGATCGAAGCTCACTGCGTCACCACTTGCGAGCGCCCCTGTGAACGGGTTGGGGAACGAACGGCTTACCGGACTGGCCCCTCCGGCCAACGGAACGAACCCTTTGAAGCGTGCGTTGAGTACTGCGATTGACTCGAAACAGAAGCATTCGGAAACCTGCACTCGTCGTCCTCAGTTTCGCGGAAGAAGCCAGAGTCGAAGGTGAAGTCGAACGCGAGGTCGCGTCTGTCTATGGAGACGTTTCGGGATCTCGATGGGCCAGATGAAACGGGAGCGGCCCCATTGGGATGGATCCATTCTCCCACGGCAGGAATGGCGGTTTCGACAATGTCGAGAACGAACGACTACGGGCGAAATACAACCTGGAGCTACCTGATCGAATTCCTGAGCCAGAACCGGAGTCCATGGGACCAAGGTCTGCTCGAGGCTCACTGGGATACCGCGGCCCCAACCCCGTTCATTCAGGCGAACCTCGAACGAGCGAAGCAAAAACGCCGGAGTTTCCTCGCTATCCTCTCTTCGTGGCGAAGGAATTATCTCAACGGCCTGATCTGGGGTTACGAAAAAGAACTCGAGAGGCGAGTTCACCTGGACGAAACCTGAATCGAAGTCGGTCATCACCCCGAAGTCCGCCGGCCTCGCGCGCCTCGGAGCTCTCTCCGACAGCGAGGCCTACGCGGCTCTGCGCTTGCCCCCACTTCCAGAACGTGCGAACGAATCGAATCCTCGCATTCGAGGCGAAATCCCGACTGCCTGTTGACACGTTAATTGTTTCAACGTACATTTGGTTAACGAAGGAGGAACGACGTACGGCTCAGCACCACGTCTTCCTCCTTACCACTTGGCCATTTAGCTGTTTCAACAATCATTGTTTCGAGGGCAATCCAATGTCGGCTGGCGATCAAGGCGTCTGGAGTGCGGAGCTTGGCCGGTTCGTGATTCGGGGTGCGCTGGGGGTGGTGTTCGTCGGTCATGGGGCTCAGAAGCTTTTTGGCATGTTCGGCGGGCCGGGGCTCACGGGTTTCTCAGGGTTTCTTGATGGCCTTGGGGTCCCATTCCCCATGGTCAATGCGGTGCTGGCGGGCTCGGCCGAGTTTTTCGGCGGCCTGGCGCTGCTGGCGGGGGTGGGAACACGGATTTCGGCCGCCTTGCTCGTCGTCACGATGACCGTGGCAACGTTTGCCGTCCGCAGTCGCGGCCTCAGCGTGCAGAACGGTGGGATGGAATATCCCCTGGTCCTGGCCGTCCTCCTCGTCGGAATCGGCCTGCTTGGTCCGGGCCGCCTGACGGTGGGCTCATGGGTCCGACCGGTCGCCGCGCAAGAGCACGACGGCGTGAATGCAGGTTGAAAAGCGAGAGAAAGCGTCTGGGATAAAAGGTAACGAGCGGTTCCTGAAAGCGTGAAATTCGATTCGAAGGGTCCAACGACATCGATCCGTATGAGGAGGACAGTCTCATGGTTGCGATCCGAAGGTCAGCCGAGCGAGGCCATCGTCAACATGGGTGGCTCGATACCTATCACACCTTCTCGTTCGGCGATTACGTCGACCCGCTCCAGATGGGCTTCCGAGCGCTTCGGGTCTTGAACGAAGACTGGATTGAGGCGGGCCAAGGGTTCGGCGAGCATGGCCATCGCGACATGGAAATCCTCACCTACGTGCTCGAGGGTGCGGTGGCCCACCGCGACAGCCTCGGCAATGGGTCGGTGATCCGCCCGGGAGAGTTGCAACGGATGTCGGCCGGAACCGGCATTCTCCATAGCGAGGCCAACCCGTCGAAGGACGAGCCGCTCCATCTGCTTCAGATCTGGCTCCGCCCCGACCGGAAGGGGTACGAGCCGAGCTATGAGCAGAAGTCGTTCGACCTGGATGAGCCGCGGGGAGCCTGGCGGCTCGTCGCCTCCGGCGACGGGCGTGACGGTTCGCTCGTGATTCACCAGGACGCCCGGCTCTGGATGGCGAAGCTCGACGCCGGTGCCTCGGTTCGCTTCGACCTCGAACCGGGCCGTCATGCCTGGCTGCAAGTCGCCCGAGGCACGGTGAAACTGGAGAATACGGAGCTTCAGGCCGGCGACGGCGCGGCGTTCAGCGACACCCAAGTCGTCGAACTCGAGGCCGGTCAACCGGCGGAGCTGCTCCTCTTCGACCTCGCCTGAACAAAACGTAAAAAAAGCAGGGAACGATTGGCCCGGTCCCCCCACCCGGTCCGGGCCGATCGACTCCATTCCTATCAAGGCAAGGGCACATCCTTGAACTCGAATTCGAGCGGGAGCGTCAATACCTTGCTCGGGGTTTCGTAGACGAGCTGGTAATCGGCCGGTTTACCGGGGGCATCGACGAAGAGGTATTCGAAGCCGATTTTTCCCCCTTCGGCCGCATTATTGGAGAAGCCGCCATTGTGCTCGAACCGAGAGCCGTCGGCCTTCTGGAGCCAGAGGCGATTGTTAAAAAGGCCCTGCCGATAGCTCTCGAACGCCGCCCCACCGCTGGGGTAGGCGAGTTCCACGTTGACCTTCCAAACTTGCTCGTCGACTTCCGTCCCGTTGAGCGTGACCGCAATCTCGCCTTCCTTCTTGGTCACGTTCTCGGCGGCGAGGCTGGGAAATCGGAAGGTTTTCAGGCCTGCCGGGATCGTGATGTCGGCTTTGACCTTCAAGGAGGACAGCTTATTGGCCGCTCGATCCGGGGCATCCAGGTTGAGATTCAGCTCAGCGACGGGGTTGTCCGGGCGGAGCGGGACATCAGTGGATTCGGCCATGACTTGGGGCTCGACCTTCTTGCCCATGTCATCGACGATCGAGAGCTCGTCGGCCTTCAGCGCCAGGAGCATGGGCCGAAGTCGGGGTTCCCAGGCCACCTCGAACTGGACGTTGGCGGTCTTCGTATCGGCCTGGAAGTCGCGGAGGGCGCCAATCTGGCGGAGCGTGATCCGGAACGGGCCGTTGTACAAGACGCGGTACGTCGAAGGAGGAATCCCGGCCATCAGGCCGATCGATCCGTCCCCTGTATAGAAGTTGGGGGTGATCTCCGCCTTCCGGGCAATCTCGTCGAGCGCTTCGAGGAACGGCTTGTCCGTGAGGTCGAGGTCGAGCGCCGGGTTGGTGACCTCGGCCCCTTCCTGTTCCCGGAGGTCGGTCAGCACGTTGCCCGACTGCGTCTGGAGCGCCTTGAGCACCTCGGTCAGGCGGATCCCCTGCCCCTTGATCGTGACCTTGGACGCGCCGAGGTTGGTCGGATCCTGATTCTGCGTCTCCGACAGGGCCGCGCGAACCCGTTCGACCCCCTCCGCTCGGGCGTCTTTCTTCGCTTTGCCCGCCTCGGGCAGGAGCGGGAGAATCCGCGGTCCGAGCTTGATCAGGGCCTCCTCGGCCGCCTTCCGCGCCTCCATCTTGGGCGCTCCGAGCCGGTCGACGAGTTGGAGCACCCGATCGCGCAACGCAGCATCGCCCGTCTGCGCGTTCGTGTCAGAGACCATGACCATCAGGCCCAAGAACGCTACAGCCGCCATCCCGATTCGCATGTCGGTTGCTCCTTGGCTCATGAGACCGTTCATCATTGCCCCGAACGGGTGGCCGACTCCCTCGTCGACCAGCCGCACCACCCCGCACCGGTTGATTCTCAACTCAGGCGTCCGAACCGACGTGCCAGGTCCCGTTTTCCATCACGACCCGCCCGTCGGCCGTGATTCGACCGCCCGTGCGCGTGTCGACGATCAGGTCCCAGTGGAGGGTCGACTCGTTGGTCCCCCCCGTCTCGGGATAGCTCTGGCCCAGGGCGAGATGGACGGTGCCGCCGATCTTTTCGTCGTAGAGGATGCTGCCGGTGAACCGATCGATCCCCGGGTTCAGGCCCAGACCGAGCTCCCCCAAACGGCGGGCTCCTTCGTCGAGGTCGAGCATCGAGAGCAGGTAGTCCTCCCCCTCCTCCGCGCGGGCCGAGACGACTCGTCCCTCGGCAAACTCCAACGCGATGCCGACGAGCTCACGCCCACCGCGGCAGACTGGAAATCCACAGCGGAGCCGCCCGGTCGCACTCGTTTCGATGGGCCCCGTGAAGATTTCGCCCGAGGGCATGTTCCGCCGACCGTCCGAGTTGATCCAGGTCCGGCCGGCGACCGACAAGGTCAAATCGGTTCCGTCCGCCTCGATCCGGATCGTCTTGACCCCTGCCATGAACGCGATCAGTCCCGCCTGCCGACGGCCGAGAGCTTGCCAGGCCCCGACCGGGTCCGGTCGGTCGAGGAACATCGACGACGTGACGTAAGCCTCATAGTCGGCCAAGCTCATTCCCGCGTCGTTCGCATAGGCCAAAGTCGGATACTGGGTCAAGACCCAGCGTTTCCGGCTGGCGGCCCGCCGGATCGGGTCGCGTGCCTTGTCGACGATCGCTTGCCGAGCGGGGTCGATCCGACTCATCGACCGCGTGTCGCTCTCGGCCGAGATCCTGATCCGACCGTCGATCGTCTGAGCCTCGTACAAGGCCACCGGCGGCACCGCGGCAAGCTGCGCCTCGGTCGCGTTCTGGAGGTAGAACTCGCTCAAGCCCGGCAGGTCGAGCCGCACGATCGGGTCCGCCCCCCGCAAGACCACCGCCCGATAGCAGGCCTCGACCAACGGCCGCGCCTCCAGCTCCGACGCGATCAGGATCTTCTCGCCCGGCGCCACTCGCAAGCAATAGTCGACCAGCAAGTCCGCCCAGCGGCCGGTCAGATCGTCCGTCACTCGACTACACCCCGTCGCAAGTACAAGACAATTGTCACAGTCCGTAAGAATTCACCTTATCGGAACCAGGTCGAGTCCGCAACGCTTGGCCGTGGGAAACTCAAGGCGAGGACAGGTCGAGCCCCGAGTGTGCCGGGGAGCGCTTGACGCGTTGCGCTCAACGGCTGAGAATCATTCTCAGTGTTATGCGCCGAGGTTTCGGCGTGCGTTGGCCGAGGACGTTGGTCTCGCCCACCGGTCATCACCCTCGAAGGGCCTTCTGGAATGCACGTTTCCATCCGTCACCGAGTCATGCGACCGGCGCTCGCGCCGGCGATCCTGGCCCTGGCTTGTTCGTGGCAGGCCGTGCACGCCGGCGAGCTCATCCCGAATCCGGCCGAGCTCCGGCTCAAGTCCGACGTTTCTTACCTGGCGGACGACGCCAGGGAAGGCCGGGGCCCCGGTACCCAAGGGATCGAGGCGGCAGCCGATTACATCGCCGGCGAATTCAAGGCGATCGGTCTCAAGCCGGCCGCCGAGTCCGACGGCTATTTTCAGTCGTTCTCGATCAGTGGTTCGCCCACGCTGGGAACGCCGCTCGACCTCAGCCTGACCGGTCCTGGCGGGAAGTCGCTCAAGGCCGACCCGAAGCGCGACTTCCGACCGCTGGCCATTGGGACGGGGGGAACGCTCAAGGAAGTGCCTCTGGTCTTCGCCGGGTATGGGATCTCGGCCAAAGACAACGCGCGGAAGCTCGACTACGACGACTACGATGGCCTCAACGTCAAGGGGAAGGTGGTTCTCCTGATCCGCCGCGAACCGCGGCAGGATAAGGACGACAGCCCGTTCGACGGCAAACGCGATTCCAGCTTCGCGTCCTTCCGCCACAAGGCCACCAACGCGTTCCAGCACGGCGCTGCCGCAGTCTTGCTCGTCAATGACGCGTACTCCCTCAAGGGAAAGAATGATGAGCTGCTCTCCTTCGGCGCAGCGGGCACCGAACCGAACTCCACGCTCCCCTTTCTGACGGTCACGCGTGAATTCGCCGACCGGTTGCTGGCCGATGCCGAGCAACCCAGCCTCGAGGCGCTTGAGAAAGAGATCGACTCCGACCTCAAGCCCCGGTCGCGCGAGTTGAAGGGTTGGAAAGTCGACGCCCAGGTCGAGATCGAGCGCAAGGACCTCGAGACCAAGAACGTGGTCGGCGTCCTTGAAGGTTCGGGGCCGCTCGCCGAGGAAACGATCGTCATCGGCGCCCATTACGACCACCTCGGCCGTGGCGGCCTGTTCTCGGGCTCGCTCGCCTTCCTCTCGAAGGACATTCACAACGGGGCCGACGACAACGCCTCCGGCACGGCGATGGTCCTCGAAATGGCCCGCCGGCTGGCGCGTCGCACCGACCCCCTGCCCCGTCGCGTCGTCTTCATGGCGTTCTCGGGAGAAGAGCGGGGCTTGCTCGGGTCGAAGCACTATGTCGAGCACCCGCTCTATCCGCTCAAATCCACGATCATGATGGTCAACTTTGACATGGTCGGCCGGCTCAACGACAAACAGGAACTGACCATCTACGGCACCGGCACCACACCTGGAGCCGAGGGCTTGGTCGACGCCTTGGCCCAGTCCGCCGGCTTCACCCTCAAGAAAGTTGCGGAAGGCCTCGGCCCCAGCGATCAGCAGTCCTTTTACTTGAAGGATATCCCCGTCCTGTTTGCGTTCACCGGGACCCATCGCGACTATCATCGCCCGAGCGACGACACCGATCGGATCAACTTCGCCGGGATGTCGCGAATCGCCGACTTCTCGGAACTCCTCCTGCTCGACCTCGTCCGCCGTCCCCAGCGTCCTGAATTCACCAAGGTCGTGCGGAAAGGGGGCCACGGCGGTGGCGTCGACCCGGGCCGGGTCTCGATCTCCGCCTACCTCGGCTCGATCCCCGACTATGACGACAGCATCAAGGGCGTCAAGCTCTCGGGCGTCCGCGAAGGGAGCCCCGCCGAAAAGGGAGGCCTCAAGGCCAACGATATCGTCGTGGGCTTCGGCGGCAAACCGGTCGCCACGATTTACGACTACACCGAAAGCCTCGGCCGCTACAAGCCGGGGGACGTGGTGGACGTCGTCGTCAAGCGCGGCGAGAAAGAGGAAACCCTCAAAATCACCCTGGGGGATCGCCCTTCGGAGTAAGCGTCCCGTAGGGTGAGCACGGCCCACCAGCGTTCGCCCTTAAATCTCCTGAAACGGGCACCCATGCCCACCAAGCCGCGAATCAAACGGCATGGTGGGCCGTGCCCACCCTACAAGAGTCCTTTGGTCACGGACGGCTGGCTGGGGACCTGGTTCAGACCCCGGCCAGCCCGTCGGCATATCGCCAAGACAAAAACAAAGCAATACGACGGCTCCTTTATTCTACCACTTTGAGTGAGTCAACGACTTGAGCCGCCGAGCCGTCCGCCTTCTCAGTTTCGGAGGGGTGCTACTAGGGGCATCCCTCGGTCTGTTCGGCTGCGTTCGGATCCCCGGTCAGTCGGGTTCCCTGACGATCGCGACCTCGTGGTCGCAGGCCGAGCGAAGTCAGCTCGACGAGGCGTTCGAACGCTGGCTCGTGACCAAGACAGATCCGGAGCCGTTTGGAACGGGGATCAAGATCGATTGGCTCACCATCGAGCGGGGCCTCGACCTTTCCCGGGTGGTCCAGCCCCGCCGCGGACGCTGGGATCCCCGCCCCCCCGCGCCTGACATCGTGTTGGGCGGACCGCCGTCGAGCTATCGGCGGCTGGCGAAGCTCGGGAAGCTGGCCCCGATCGATGGCCCCGAGCCACGCCTCTGGAACAACGTCCACCGCTCGCCGATGGGTTGGGCGGTCAGGCCGAGCGGGGTCGATTCCTCGCCAAAAACCGCGACCAACCCACCCATCGCGGCGCAACCGCCCGCTTCCAGCCGACCTCCTCAATTGACGTTCGACGACCCGCGCCACGACCCGGTCGCGCTGGCCTGGGCGAAGGGGGAACTCAGCTCCGGAACCTGGGCCGAAGGCTACGCGCGGCTGGTCCAGAGTGCCGGTAACTCCCGGCGGATCGGCAGGCAAAGCGGCTCGGCGCTGGCGGCCGTCGAACGAGGGGAGGCAGAGGCGACCCCGGCGGTTGCCCTCGACGTCGCGGTTCGGTCCGGTTCGGTCCGGTTCCTCCCGGCCCCTGAAGCACCCGACTGGATCGAGGGGGCCGGAATTGTCGCGGGGCCTGGTCCTCGACAGCTCCCCCAGCTGTTCATTCAGTTCCTGAACGAGACAGGCCGAGCCGAGAAGCCACAGGCCGAGGATCCGGCGGCGGATTTCGAGGTCGACTCGCTCCTGGCCGACCTCCTGGGCGCGACGCTGGTCGACGCTCAGGAGGAACTCTGGACCGCCTGGGCGACCTTGAACCGTGCCAAATCGCCGGCCCGCGCGGCGATGTGGTTGACGCAAGCGCCCCCGTGGCCCCCGGCCTCGATCGAGAAGCTGGAAGGGGACAATGCCGAGGTCCTGGTGCAAACGCTCATCGAGCAACTCGCCCCCGACGCCGAGCTCCGCGCCTGGCTCTCACGAAGCTGGCTGGGCCCGAAGCGACTGGTGGACGGCGCGTTATTGGAAGAGATTGCCCACGCGGCGGATGGCCGCCTGGCGCGTGAGCCTCGATTCCGGGCCTGGCTCCGTGCTGAGTGGACCGCGTGGTCTCGCCAGCGTTACCGGCGGGTCACACGTACAGCAACAGGATTGAAGCCATGATCCGGGTCACCCTCGAAGGTCTGACCAAGCGCTACGATCGAGTCGCCGTGGTCGATGGGGCCTCGCTCGAAATCCCTCCGGGCGAGCTCACGTTCCTGCTCGGTCCGACCGGGGCGGGCAAGTCGACGCTCGCCCGGCTCGTGACCGGTCTGGACACGCTCGATGATGGCGAAATCTTCTTCGACGACCGGGTGATGAACGTCATCCCTCCTCAGGAACGCAAGGTCGGCCTCGTGTTCCAGGACGATGCGCTCTGGCCGCGATTGAGCGTGGCGGAGAACATCGGTTACGGCCTGAAAGTCCAGCGGATGCCCCGCGCGGAGCGTCTGGAACGGGTCGCGGAAGCCATGGGCGCGTTGCGGATCGATAGCCTGGCCGAGAAACGACCCGGCCACCTCACAAGCCTCCAGCGTCAGCGCGTGGCGCTGGCGCGGGCCCTGGCGGTTCGGCCCCAACTCCTGATCCTCGACGAACCGTTGGCGCGACTCGAGAGCCGGGTGCGCGAGGAGTTCCGCGACGAGATCCGCCGGATCCACGCCGAGACCGAGATCACCACCCTCGTCCTCACTCAAAATGCGAAGGAAGCCCTGTCCGTGGCCGACCGCCTGGCGGTGATGGATCTGGGGAAGGTGGTTCAAGTCGGACCGGCGCACGAGGTCTATAACCGTCCCGCCGACACGTTCGTCGCCCGCTTTCTCGGTCCGACCAACCTGGTGCAAGGCCAGGTCGAGTCGGCCGACAGTCGGGGCGAGGTCGTCGTCCGCACCCCGTTCGGCCGGATGGTCGGCCAGAGCTTGAACGGTCCCTTGCCGGCCGGGTCACCCGTCACCGTCTCGATCCGCCCGGAAGCCGTGTCCGTCGGCACAACCATCCCGCCGGGATCGAACCGATTCGCCGCGACCGTCGAGCGCCTCGTATTCCTGGGCGAAGTCCGCCAAGTCCACCTTCGAGGCCCCGGCGATTGGCCCGTCGTCGCCTTGGCCCTCCAATGCCAGTCGCAAAACCTCCGCGAAGGGCAGAGCCTCACCTTCTCAATCCCGGCCGAACTCGTCGTCGTGCTCCAAGGCAAATACGCCATCCCCAAGAACGTCTGATCCAACGCGACCGGCCGGGACCACCGAACGCCCCAACGCCCCCCTTGGCGACGGGCTCCAGCCCGAACCGGTACGTGTTGCTACCGTTGCCATGCCGATCCACCCGGCGACCCCGACCGTCAAAGCTTCAATACGTCCCTGCCTTCGGTGCCAGCCCCCTTACGCCTACCCAGGGCACGCTCTCGCCCCGCTCTGAATTCACGAGCCGGCTCACCCATCATGCTGCTGGCCGACGGGTCGGTGCAATTCATCAAGGACGCGATCAACCAGCGAACCGGAACTGCCAAGTCACCTTTTTTTTCAAGGCTCACATCCACAGCAACGTTGAGATCACTCCGTGGGCCGCCAAGTTCCCCTGGACCTCGGCGGCCTCTCCTGATGTTCCGCACCAAGCAAGATCAGACTCCCTGATTGGTGCGCCATCCGCCGGTAAACCGCGACACCGGAGCCTGCTCCTGTCTCCGATCAAATCATCGGACGTTGCCGAGTTACCGAGCGACCATGCCGCCCGGGTCGGAGTCCCCAATCGGGTGGCTGCCGGATTCGGGATTGCCGACGTTGTTGGTGGGGACCGTTTGCTGGGTGAATGCGGTAAAGTATCCGGCCCATTGGTCGGTGCCGAGATCCACCAGGACCGCTCCGTCCTGCCAGATATCGTTGTGGTCATTTCGATCGTCGACACCGTTGTTTAAAAACGGAGCCCTCGAACCCTGGTTCATATGGATGTCATGGATTCCAAGGCCCCCGCTCTTGTAGGTGCGGCCGAAGACGTAGACGTCGTATTGATTCGTTTTCGCGTTCAGAAGTAGCCTCGAGAGCGTCGCCGTGGGCTCGGGGTGCCCGGTGCCGTCCATGACGTCACTGTTGCGCCACGGCCCAGTCGCCTTGAGGACGTCGCCACGGAGGAAGTCGAGCGCCGGCGGACCCGTGCTCCCGGTCAGGTCATGGAATCCGGGAGTCGCCTCTTTGAGTGTGTCCCGAAGAG
Organism: Singulisphaera sp. GP187; assembly: GCF_900129635.1. Lineage (GTDB taxonomy): Bacteria > Planctomycetota > Planctomycetia > Isosphaerales > Isosphaeraceae > Singulisphaera. The sequence continues at coordinate 3,675,853 of NZ_FSRB01000001.1, forward strand.
CGGACTGGAAGTCGAAAATGAGCCTGTACCTGAGCAGGTCGTCGGAGTCACTCGTCCCGACGTTGATCGCGATGTCCCATTTTTCCGGCGCCCCACCCCCACGCGACGCGACATCAAGCGCGGCATGGAGATGATACTGAATTTCGTGAGGACGAGGGCTCGACTTCAGTTGCGGGTCGCCCGCCACCTTGCACTTGACGAATCCGTACGTAAGCGCCATGGCTTCCTCATTTCTTTTGGTTCAAGCGATGGGTCGGTCACATCAACGATGCAGAGAATTGAGGCCCCCCGAGATGATCTCTCGATCGTTCGAGTCACTTGCCGCGAGGCTTGGCGTGTCCATGACCAGAAGAGGCTGGCGCGACGTGGGCGGCCGAGGCCGGGCGGTCTACCAGTTGGTGCGTCTTCCAGTTCAGCCGAAAGCTGTCCACCGGCTGGTCGGGTGGCGGATCGTCGAAGGGGACGAGAAAGTACTCGCCCGTCAGAGTGTCAGCGTCGATGCTGATCCGCAGGAAGCCTGGATTCGTTTCCTGGTAGCACTCCAGGACCACCCCCGCGGCGGTGGTCTGGAACGGCCTCCCCGCGGGGATGGGATGGCGTGCCATATCGAGTTGGAGTTGATGCAGGGCCTTGGGCTGATCGGCGTAGCCGCCGGCCCCGGCGACGACGAAGGGGATCTTCCTCTCCTCAACAACGCGGGTGAAGCGTTGGTAGTTATGGACATGCCCCGAGAAGACCGCGTCGGGCCATCGCCCGGCGACGCTGCTGGCGCGTTCGACAGCGGCAAGGATCGCGGGAGACCCGCCGTGGTCGGCGTCGAGCGAATAGGGAGGATGATGAACGGCCACGATCAGACATTTCTCGGCCGGGGCGGAGCGTATTTGCCCCTCGAACCAGCGTTGCTGCTCAATCGTCCCGCGACCGTCGAGGCTGCCGTCAACATTGGAATAGAGACCAATGATCGTCGCGAACGGGGCCTCGAGTGTCCAGTAGACATACGGCTGAGTCATCGTCTCGCGATACGTCGAAACATGCTTGGGCGACGAGGCGCAAAAGTTCTCGAGGAAGCCGGCGAGCGTCGTCTCGTGGTCCGGCTCATCGCCCGGCCTGGTGATCGTGTCGCCGTCGTGGTTGCCGGGGATCGCAAAGATCGGGGCCGGGTAATACTTGTAGGGATCGTAGAACTGGACCTCGTAGAGCTCACGCAGACCGTTGAAATAGACGACATCCCCCAAATGGTAGAAGAAAGCGGCTCGGTCGGGCGTGGCCGCCGACTGGATCTGCGCCTCCATCGCATGGGCAATGGCCTCCTGAGCGGCCGTGCCGTGAATCCCACCGGTGTCACCGACACAGTGGAAGACGAGCTTGCCCGCGGCCTCGATCCGTTTCTCCTCCTCAGAGCTGCGCAGCACAACGTCGAGCGGGAGCGAGAGATTCTGAAAGTTCGTAAACGGCGGCGGAATGAAGCGAGGTGTGCTCTTCGTTGACGCCACCGGATCGCCGAACGGCCTGCGTGGCTTGCTGAACCGCGAGGAATTGACGGGGGTGCCCTGCCCCGGCGGGAGGTGGGGAATACCGTGCATTTTCAGCCCCTTTTTTTCAATTCGCTATCAACTTACACCTAACAGAACTATACCCATTGATTTGCAGCACGATCCCAGCACCCAATGGCATGATTGTCCGGCACGGGGATCACTTGGCAAAATTCTGCCAATCGCCCGCAGTGGGCCGGGGCTGATGGGGGGAGGTCAGCCCAAAGGAAGGGAATCGCCCGGCGGGGACCGAAGGTCGTCGTCGGTCAGGTGTTCGTTGATGCAGACAGTGCGGCCCGCGATGACGCCGCCGTCGGCGTCATAACTGACCTGAAGGAGCCAACCGAAGACGTCGTCCGGCCAGCCATCGGGCCAGGCCGACGAGGCGGGAAGCGCACCGGCGTCGACGCCGAGCGCACCGGCGAGCGGCAGGAGGCGTTCGTGATGCCAGCAGATCAGGATGTCGGAATTCGCGAATTTCTCCTTGTCCATCAGGTGTGCGGCCAGGGCTTGGTATTCGCTGTCTTCGAATTTTTTCTCAACCGCCAGCCCAAGCGACGAGGCCAGGGGCGCGATCGTCTGCGAAGGGCGTTTGCTCTCGGGCGAGTCCGCCGCCGCAATAAGGTGCGTGAACCGGATGGGAGTGCCTGAGTTCGCCCCCACAAGCGTATAGTTTTTGAAATAACCGACGTAGGCCCGGGCGCGGGCCTGGCCCGCGGGCGAGAGGTCGGGGCCACGATCCGGTTTCTCGGCGTGGCGGATCAGGAGGATGTTCGAGTGCGCGAGTGGGACGGTTGCCATCGGGACATTCCTGTTGCAGGTGCAAGTGCAGGTTGTGAACCGCGGTGTGCTGTCGGCGTCGCGAAGTTGGAGGTTTCCGGGCAATCCAAGAAGGAGGGGGGGAGGGGACGGTACACTCGCGAAACTGCCCGCAATCCCTCGAATCGATCAGAGCGGCCCACCCCAGAGACTGCTGGATCGGATTTTCGTAGCTGAGGAGATCGAGATTCGCCTGATCGGCGGCCCCGCCGGGCACAGCCGATTCGGAAGCCCGCTCCGCGACGGCCTCGCGAAACCAAAGGTCCGTGGAATCGCGAGGCCGAAAAGGACGATGGTCGGCGAGAAATGAGGGCGAACGCACTCCTGTTCGGCCATGCCTGAGTCTCGTGGGAAGTCTATGCCAAGTGGTCGCATCTTATTGACAATACCAACACTTCTTAGCACAGACATGTATGCTTCCCATTCATTGGCTATCGGATTGCAGGATATCTGGTTTCTCTGACACTGACAAGGGATCGGTCAAGATTCACGCGAGATCTGACGTCACGGGTCTGGATCGTCGTCTGAACACGAACTCGGTGTCCCTTCGGCTCCGCCCCCGGGGAACGAGACAGAGCCAAAACGTCAGGCGCGGATCGTTCGGGCTGATTTGCACGAGCGATGGCCTGCCCATACACAGGAAGGATCAAAATGGCGAATCTTGCGAGCCGACCGGGGAATGTTATGATCTCAAACAGGGCCAGGCGCTCTCTCGATCGAGGGTAAGGTCGCGAATGTCATCGGGCCAGGGACCGTCGGGTCGCCCTTATCTCCCTCGGCGTCAAAATGACGCGTACCATCTCCCCCCCTACCGCCGCAAATCGCACGACGGAACCGAGGCGCGCTCGTAGTCGCCATGGGGTATCACTTCCTCGAGGTCGATCCGGCACAGCCCTTGCCCGACTCGACGAGATCCTCTCGCACGGCTCGCCGATCCGAGAACTCGGCAGATCGCAAATGACGAGTCCCATCACTCGAGACGAAACGCGAGAAAACCAGCCCCTCGGTGAGACCCCAATCGTGAGGGACAAACAGCCACACACTTCAATCGGGATATCTGGGAGATTCGGCAAAGATGGGTGCTCAGTCGCGAGACTTGACGAATCACCCAAGTTTCCCGCCTTGCCCTCTTTAGGTGCCTGGCTACCGACTCCCGCGCCGGGGTCGAACCGATTCGCCGCGACCGTCGAGCGCCTCATATTCCTGGGCGAAGTCCGCCAAGTCCACCTTCGAGGCCCCGGCGATTGGCCCGTCGTCGCCTTGGCCCTCCAATGCCAGTCGCAAAACCTCCGCGAAGGGCAGAGCCTCACCTTCTCAATCCCGGCCGAACTCGTCGTCGTGCTCCAAGGCAAATACGCCATCCCCAAGGCCCCCTAGTCTCGACCGTTCGAGACGACCGATCCCGCGTGCTCCTCCTTGGCGACTTCCAAATACCCCATGCCGTGCCGATTTATCCGGCAACCGCGACGGCCTGGACGCATCGCGTCGCGCATCCTTGCTCGCGGCAACCTTACGGTGACTGACAAATCCGCCCAGCCACCGCTCCACCCATCCAAAGCTTTTGAATCCGCAAACTTTCCCCTCCCGTGATCGTCATCGAATCAGGATGAATCGCTTGCGTTCTTGAAAATCCAAAGCCACTGACGACGATGTCGGTCCTGAACGCGCTAGAGCCACCAAGTCACCCAATCCGCTAAGTCTCCGCTTCAAGAAATGAATTGTGTAGAAAACGTGAAGAGCATGATTGCTTCGCCACGATTCTTCTGAGTAGGAATAGTTTCCATCGCTGCTCATATCATGCGAGCCCACAGCTGTGGCCGATCGCCACGGTCGTTCATCGGACGATGTCTCTTCGTCCTCGGTTCGCTCTATGAATTGCGCCAATTCTTATCGAGAACGTTCATTTTTTTAGCGTGCATTGCCGCGGAGGTTATTAATGCCTCGATCGATTCGAAAAAGCGACGATCCTCTTTTTTCTTGCTTGCGTCAGGGCTTCACCCTGATCGAACTCTTGGTTGTCATTGCCATCATCGCCGTCCTGATTGCACTCTTGCTGCCGGCCGTGCAGGCGGCCCGTGAGGCGGCACGACGCATGCAATGCGTCAACAATTTGAAGCAGATCAATCTTTCGCTACACAATTACATCGGAACAGTGGGGAGTTATCCCTACAGCGGAGGATTCGGCACCCCGGAAGCGAAGGGGTGGGGATGGCTGCCTATGGTCCTCAATCAGCTCGAACAGGGTGCTCTGTTTAACGCGATCAATTTCTCGGACAGTTGTGATTGCCAATCGATGTCGACCGTGCGGCGGATCGTGATTAACTCGTTCTTTTGTCCGAGTGATCCGAACGGAAACCAGTTGAGAAACGATCGGACGACGCCCAACGTCGCCTGTATCGGCGGGCCAAGCACGAAGGATGATCCGGTAGCGGGCCTGCAAAACGGCATGCTCAACAACTACACGGGGAGCTACGGCGACGGCTACAACAATAGCGTGTCCAGCCCCTATGACACAGCCGGATCGGGCCTGCGCTATGGCTGTGGTGGATGCAACGCAACGGGATCGGCTACCGAAACACCGATGGCCGACTGCTTGTCCCCAACCGGTGCTTATGGCTCGGGACCAAACCATCGGGGCATGTTCGATTATCGAAGTGTATCGTCAGCCGTGACCTTCGCGTCGATCACCGATGGCCTGAGCAACACGTTCGCTCTCGGCGAGGTCGCGTCGGTTGTCCGCTCGCAAAGTTCCGTCTGGTTCACAAGCACGGGAGCCACCAACGGCACATGCCTGCCGATGAACTGGACACTCCAAAGGTGTCTTCGTGACTCGGCCTACGCCAAGGCCAATAGCTGGACTGGCCGAGGCTTCTCAAGCTTCCACTCCGGCGGAGCAAACTTCGGGATGGCGGACGGCTCGGTCCGTTTCATCAAGCAGACCATCGACCAGAGAACGTATAACGCCTTGGGCAGCCGCAGGGGGGGCGAAGTCATCAGTGCCGACGCCTATTGATACCTTTATTGCCGACCCAATTCAGGAATGGAGCCACGACAACAGAGACAAGGGTGTTTTGATGCGTGTTGATTTCGACAAAGGCATTACCGTGAGGACGGCGGCTGGCCTAATTCTCGCGTTCTCGATCGGACTGGCCGGTTGCGGTGGTGGGGAACCAGGCTTAAACAGTGTCCGGGGACGGGTCACCTATAAAGGTCAGCCCGTAACCCAAGGGGAAATCTACTTCACCCCCGACAAGTCGGGCGCCCGAGCGGCTCAGAGCCCGCTCGATTCCGATGGCCGCTACCAACTCGGCACCTTCGCCCCGAAAGATGGGGCGTACGCCGGAAGCCACAAGATCTCCGTCGTCTCCCGCGGACCGGACAAGCCGATCCCCGCCAAAAAAGCGGCCAGTATGCTCCCCGAGGATATGCAAGGAACAGGCGACCCGCTCATTCCTCGCAAGTACTTTTCCCCCGAAACCTCAAAACTCAGCGTCGAGGTCGCCCCGGGCGAGTCGAATACGTTCGACTTCGAGTTGACCGATTGATGGCTTGGCGTGCCGGTTCGCCGTGATGGCTTTCCAACGGCAATCCATCGAGATCACTCCGGTTGCCTGACTCCAGAGGCCGCCAAGTTCCACGGGAGCTTGGCGGCCTCTCGATGTTAAATTCAGCACTGAGCACGGATCATGCCCTGCCGTCGAAGTATTTGATTCTGCCTGATTTGCGAACCGGGATCCGATGCCCGCCACGAAGTCGGCGCGGACAGTGTCCCGGCACCGCCTGAGGCGAGTTCGATGCCTGGATCTCGGCCAACAAACACACGCCAGGGCCGGGCCTCTGGGAATGCGACGTCGCGGGCTGGGAGTCGAGTCCCGGACCCGACCCACTGCCGCACGAAGTTCAACCGGCCGCTGACCGATAGAGTTCGGTGGGCCGAGGGTAACCACCGATTCAATCCACCATTGATTTCAATCAACTTTACCGTTGCATTTACCTACAAATCACAAACATCGATCCGCATGCAGAAGAGGCACGGGAGAGTCATCCCTCCTTTTTGCGGATCTTGCGAGAGGACCAGGGGATGTTATGATCTCAAACTGGCCGGACAACTGTTCGAGGATTGATGACGCTGGGAACATCACCAGGCCAAGGAACCGCGGTTAGACCCAATCTCCCTCGGCACCAAGGAGCGCACCATGCCCCACGCCTCCGCGAATCGCGCGACCTGTCCGGGGGCGTTGCCGCGCCGGTCGTTCCTGCGAGCATCGCTGACCGGGCTCTCGACGCTGGGAATCGCCGACCTACTCCGGCTCGAGTCCGCAGCGTCGGCAACGGGTCGAGCACCCTCCCGCGGCCCCTCGATCATTGTGGTCTGGCTCTGGGGCGGTCCCAGTCACATGGAGACGTTCGACCTCAAGCCGGACGCTCCCGAGGAGTATCGAGGCACGTTTCGGCCGATCCCGACCAATGTGCCGGGGATCGCGATCAGCGAGAAGTTGCCGCAACTGGCTCGGATTGCCGACAAATACGCCTTGATCCGCTCGGTTGCCCACGATAGCCCCGGGCATGTCAACAGCACCCACACCGTTCTGACCGGGTATACGGGCGAGTTGCTGGAGACGCCTCCATTCACCCCCAAGTATCCATTCATCTTCAACGCGGCCCAGAAGCTCTTGCCAAGTCGCCTCCCCGGCCTGCCGCAGTGGGTCGCACTGCCGGACATGCGCTACGCGGGAGGAGGTCACCTCGGACCGGCATCGGGGCCATTCCAGGTGACGGCCGACCCCGGCGCGGCGAACTTCCACGTTCCGAGCCTCTCGCTCAACGCCGCCCAGCGCATCCGGCTCGCGCGCCGGAGCCAATTGCTGACCTCCCTCGGCCAGCCGCCACCAGGTGGAGATGACTCGGGAACCGTCAATGCACTGGACATCTATCAACAACAAGCCCTGGATTTGCTGGAAGGCTCGGCCGCCCGCGAGGCGTTTGACCTCAGCCGCGAGGATCCCAGGCTCCGCGATCGTTTCGGCCGCAACGTCGTCGGCCAGCGCTGCTTGCTGGCCCGCCGCCTGGTCGAGTCCGGCGTCCGGCTCGTCACGGTCGACTTCCCCAACGTCCCGGGCCAGAAGGCCTTTTCCTGGGACGACCATGCCAGCGTCTGGAACATCTTCGAACAAATGGAGATTCGGCTGCCCGTGCTCGACCAGGCGGTTTCCGCCTTGATCGAGGATCTCCACGCGCGAGGCATGAACCAGGAGACGCTCGTGGTCGTCATGGGCGAGATGGGTCGCACGCCCAGGCTCTCCAACTTCAACGGTCAGCCCGGCCGCGAGCACTGGGGGGCCGCGATGTCGGTCTTGATGGCCGGGGGCGGCATGCCGATGGGCCAGGTGATCGGTTCCACAACCCATAAAGGAGAAGAGCCGAAGGATCGCCGATTTCACCCCAGCGACCTTCTGGCCACGTGGTACCGATTCCTCGGAATCGATCCGACCCAGACCTTGCCCGACACCGCCGGTCGCCCCATCGCGCTCCTCCCACACGGTTCGCCGATCCGGGAACTCGGCTGATCGCCAAATGGTGAAACCCATCAACCGCGACGAAACCCGCAAGATCCAGCCCCTCGGCGCGACCCCAATCGTGCCCGCTATGGTACGATGACGACGGTCGAACAGGTTGCATCGAAGAGGAATGTCTGCATGGGTCTTCTCCGTCGGACAGGGCGAGTCGCAGGCCTCGCGCTCTGGTTGATCCTTCTGACTCCGGTCGTGGCACTCGTGCCCGCGGCGTTCGTCGATCAGGGGCCGGGAGGCGTGGTCCGGCCCACCGTCTTCCCGTTTGCGCTGGCGGTGCTCGATCCGTTTGTACGACTGGCGTCGTTGAACAGTGTGCTGGGGGCGTTCGTCATTACGCTCGGGTCGCTGGTCCTGGGGGTTGGGCTGGCGCGGCTATTGACCGGGTGGCGATTCTGGGGGAGAGGGCCACTGGCCGCACTGGTTCTGGCACCGGTGATCGTCTCTCCCCTGTTCACGGCGCTTGGGCTGCGACTGCTCTTCGGGGCTCACCTCGTCGTCGACGGCCCGGCCGGTTCCCAATTAAGTTGGATCTGCTGGATCTGGGCCGAGATGACCAGCGGGGTCGCCCTGGTTGCACTGGCCACGGCGTCGGCCTTGGATCGGGTGGAACCGAGTTGGATCGACGCGGCGCGACAGACCGGAGCCGGCCGATTCCGGATCTGGTGGGAGTTGATCTGGCCTCCGGTCCGCCCCTACGCGCTGCGAGCCGCGGGGGCCGTATTCACCCTGGCCCTGGTCGAGCCCGGCGCACCGCTCGTGCTGGGGCTGCGACGGACGTTGGCCTTTCAGATCATTGAGGCGGCTTCGGGGCTCGATCCCATGCCCCGCGCGGCGGTGCTTGCCCTTGAGGCCGTCGGTATCGCAATGGTGGGCCGGTTGTTGCTGAACTGGTGGGGCGGCCGCCCGAGCGCGTTGCCGCCGGGGCCGCCGATCGCCCGCGCGGAGGATTCGAGTTGGCCTCGCACGGCGGTTTTTCTCGGGCTCCTCACCGCAGGCCTAATCCTGGCCTGGCTGCCGGTCTGGGCCCTGATCGGCTCCGCCTTTTCCTCCGCTTCAGGAACTTCAGCCAAGAGCCGATCCCTGTCGATCACCGCGTTCATACATCGGCTCAATCAGGGGGAGTCGCATCGGCTCGTCCTCAACTCCCTCGCACTGGGCCTGGCGGTGGTGGCGATCAACCTGGTGGCCGCGCGTTCGCTGAGCGTCTGGGCAGGGCGACGGCGAAGCGTCGCTCGCCTGGCGGCGTGGCCGGACGCATTCCCGCCGCTTACGATCGGGGTCGGCGCACTGGCACTCGGAGGACTCCTCCAACTCGCGGTCGACTGGCTCCGGATCGGCGAGCGGCCCGGATTTCTGATCGTCGGATTTTCCGTCCTCAGAAACGGCCTCGACCTCGATCGAACGCCGGGACCCCTGCTCCTCCTGGCGGTGGCGGCCGCGTGCCAGTCGCCTCTGATCCTCGTCTCGCGGCAGGTTGGGCGTTGGTCGCTTGGCCAACTGACCGACGCGGCGATCACCCTCGGGGCGACCGAGCGGCAGGCCCACCGCGCGGGATTGGCCGGCTGGTTCGGCGTGCCCCCCGGCGTGCTCCTGTTGACCTTGGTCTTAGCGACGACGAGCCTCTCCCCCGCGCTGATCCTGACCCCGACCGTGGAAAACCGGCCGGTCGCGCCGGGGATTCTTCGCCTGGCCGACCAACCCGATGACGCCCCATCCTTGGCCGCCGCCCTGGCAACGTGCGTGATCGCGGTCAACGTCGCGGCCCTCGGACTGGCCGCGAAGGGCCGCTCCGAGCCGCTCGGCGACTGGTTCCACGGTCGACCATAAAGGGAACGTCTTCGAGCAAGGCTGGTCTCCGACCACGAACGGCCTGTATACTAGACGTTGCCGCGCGCGGCGTCGCGGAAAGTTGGGTCCCGGCCGAACTTGACTGACGATCTTCTTGGCACCGAATTTTCGGGGAGCACCCAGCGAATCCCATGGACATCGCGAAGCTTGCGTTGGAAGACGGCACGGTTTACACAGGTCGGGCCTTCGGAGCCCGCGGCGAGGTTGATGGCGAGGTCGTCTTCAACACGAGCATGACCGGCTACCAGGAGATCTTGACCGACCCGTCGTATCACGGCCAGATCGTGACGATGACCTACCCGCTGATCGGCAACTACGGGGTCAACGACCAGGATGCCGAGAGCGGCCGGCCCTGGGTCCGCGGATTCGTGATTCGCGAGCTCAGCCGGGTGGTCAGCAACTACCGTGCTGGGGGATCGCTCGACGCCTATCTCGCCGAACACAACGTCATCGGCATCGAGGGGATCGACACCCGCGCTCTGGTCCGCTTGACCCGCGAACAAGGCGCGATGAAAGGGATTCTCTCGACCACCGACCAGGACGATGCCCGCCTGGTCGCCAAGGCCAAGGCCAGCCCCGGCCTGGTCGGACGCGACCTGGCTCGTGAGGTCATGCCCCACACGTCGAGCCCCTGGGAACCGGGACTGAACGCCTCGTTTGCGCTCCCCACATCCGTCGAAGAATCGGCGACCCGAGCCGGTTCCGAACCGAAGCCGCATGTGGTCGCCCTCGACTTCGGCATGAAGTGGAATATTCCCCGCCACCTGGTCGACACCGGCTGCCGGGTCACCATCGTCCCCGGCTCGGCCACCGCGAACGAAATCCTCGACCACAAACCGGATGGAATTTTCCTCTCCAACGGCCCCGGAGACCCCGGCGCCCTGGCCGAGGCGACGGCCACGCTCAAGACCCTGATCCAGTCGGCGGCGGAGTCGAAAGGGATCCCGATTTTCGGCATCTGTCTCGGCCACCAACTCCTCGGCCAGGCCTTCGGCGCCTCGACGTTCAAACTCAAGTTCGGCCACCGCGGGGCAAACCATCCGGTCCGCAACGAGTCCACCGGCAAGGTCGAGATCACGACCCAGAACCATGGGTTCGCCGTCGACCCGAGCACCCTCCCGGCCGACGTGGTGGCCAGCCACGTCAACCTGAACGACCAGACGCTGGAAGGCCTTCGGCATCGCCAACTTCCCGTTTTCAGCGTGCAGTACCACCCAGAATCCTCGGCGGGCCCGCACGATAGCCAGTACCTGTTCGCCCAGTTCCGCGAAATGATGAGATAACCGAAAGTCTGCCTTTATCTGATTTGCCCAATTTACGACGTCTTCCCAGGCTTCCGCTTCGTCACGCGGTTGACGGAGCCGGCCTGAGGGCGTTACCTTGAATCTTTGCGTTCCAAAGCGACCCGACCCGATCTGAGACGGGCGCCTGTTCGCCGAGACCGGAGACGACGTGCCGTGGCTTCGACTTGCGTAGTAGGCCTTCAATGGGGAGACGAGGCCAAGGGAAAGATCGTCGACCTGCTCTGTGACCAGCACGATGCCGTCGTCCGCTACCAAGGTGGCGCGAACGCGGGGCACACGGTCGTCGCCGACGGAGTGACGTACAAGCTGTCGCTGATCCCGACCGGGATCCTTCGCCCGGGGACCGAAGGGGTGATCGGCAATGGCGTCGTGATCCACCCCCCCGCCCTTCTCAAGGAAATTGAGACCCTGGCGGCCCAAGGGGTTGAGATGGGCAGCCGCCTGCACGTCAGCGACCGGGCTCATGTGATCCTGCCTTACCACATGGCCGAGGAACGGCTGACTGAGGAGTCGGCCTCCGCGGCCGACCACCTCGGCACGACCAGGCGCGGGATCGGGCCTTGCTATAAGGACAAGGTGGGCCGGGTCCACGGGGTTCGCGTCGGCGACCTCTACCACCCGGAGCGGTTCCGCGAGCATATCGAGCGGATCGTCGCCTTCAAGAACCGGCTCCTGTTGGCGATGCTTCCCGACTACGAGCCGATCGAGGCGGGGGCGGTCGCGGAAGAATACCTCGGCTACGCCGAGCGGCTCCGTCCCTACGTCAGAGACACGACGACCTGGCTGCACCACGCGATCGGCCAGGGGAAGCGGCTCCTCTTCGAGGGGGCGCAAGGATCGTTGCTGGACGTCGATCACGGCAGCTACCCGTATGTGACCAGCTCCAACAGTAGCGCGGCGGGGATTGCGGCGGGTTCGGGGATCCCGACCCGGCACATCGACCGCTGGATCGGCGTCGTCAAGGCCTACACCACCCGGGTCGGCGGCGGCCCGTTCCCGACCGAGCAAGACAACGAAGTGGGTGAGCGGATCCGCAAGGTGGGGCGGGAATACGGCACGGTGACCGGCCGCCCCCGACGTTGCGGCTGGTTCGATGCCGTGGCCGCGCGGTACTCGGCCCGGGTCAGCGGCTCGACCGAGATTTCGCTGATGTTGCTGGACGTGCTGAGCGGGATTCCCGAACTGCAGGTCGCCGTCGCCTACGAGGACGAGTCGGGCCGCAAGGTGGCCGAGATGCCTGGCCATTTGTCCGACCTCGAGCGGTGCCGCCCGGTCTATGAGACCCTCCCCGGGTGGGACTCCGACCTGACCGGAGTGCGCACCTGGTCCGACCTGCCCGTCGAGGCGCGGAACTACGTCGCCTACCTCACGAAGCAGATCGGGGTTCCGGTTTCGATCGTCTCAGTCGGCCCTGAGCGGCGGCAGACGATTATCCTGGGTAACGATGCGCCTCGCGTTTGAATTGGCCCCTCGCAATGACCGTGCGGCGGCGGGATGCGTTGTCTGCTTCGCGTTCGAGTTTTCGTTTCTGTTTCCGTCCGAACGCGAAGTCTTGACGTTTTCCCGGCGCCGGTCCGGTTCGTGCTCTGTCAGCGCGTTGCGTCTTTTCCTTTGAAACGGCACCGGATCGTAATTTCAACATGGCGAACGTCTCGATCTCGGAGGAAGGGCTGGCGCGGATCTCCGCGCTCGGGTTGACGTCCGAGCAACTGCCCAGGCACGTCGCGATCATCATGGACGGCAACGGCCGCTGGGCTCAGAACCGCGGACGCGCCCGCATCGTCGGCCATCGCCGCGGCATCCAGAGCGTCCGTGCGGTGGTCGAGGAAGGGTGTCGCCTCGGCCTCGACCAGATTACGCTCTACTGCCTGTCGATCGAAAACTGGAAACGCCCGCCTCGCGAGCTCACCTTCCTGCTCCGGCTGCTCCGCCACTTCCTCAAGGTGGAGCGGGCCGAGTTGATGGATCAGAACGTCCGGCTCAAGATGATCGGCCGGCGTGAGGGCCTCCCCAGCGCAGTGCTCGAGGAGTTCGACCGCACGGTGGAGGAGACGTCCGAGAACACAGGCATGACCCTCTGCCTGGCCGTCAACTATGGGGGACGCACCGAGATCGCCGACGCCGCGCGCCGCTTGGCCGAAGACGTCCGCTCCGGAACGCTTGAGCCCGAACAAGTCGACGAGGCGCGGTTCGCCACCTACCTGGCAACCCATGGGATGCTCGACCCGGACCTCCTGATCCGGACTGCCGGCGAGATGCGCCTGAGCAATTTTTTGCTCTGGCAGATTTCCTACGCGGAAATCTGGGTCACCGACGTCCTTTGGCCTGAGTTCCGCGGCGACGACCTCCTCGCCGCCTGCCATGCGTTCGCGTCCCGAGAGCGGAAGTTCGGCGGCCTCCCGTCGCCGCCGGAGGCCAGCCAGGCGCGGAGTCCGGCCGCTCCCAAGGCCACGCGGTAGCTCAGCCATTCGCACATCGGAGTTGTTACGTACGGAGAACGGACTCGGCTCTTGCTTCTCGCCCGAGATAGGCTATGAACTTAGCTTAGAGCGTGCGAGAGAAGCCGGCCTGACTCTTGTAGGGTGGGCACGGCCCACCAGGTCATTTGACTTCGCGAAGGCGATACCAGGTGGGCCGTGCCCACCCTACAAGACACCATCCGACACACAACACTTAAGTTCACGACAACTCACCCCCCACACCCTCTTTCATTTAAATAAAGCCCACCATGCTCAGCACCCGCCTCGTGTTCGGATTCTCGATGGTCGGGGCGCTCCTGCTGGTGCTCTGCCTGGACGAGTGGTTCGCCCCTTGGTTCCCCGTCTGGTTCGTCCTCGCCTTGATCGTGATGGGGACGGCGAGCCTGGAGTTGGTTGCGCTCCTGAGCAACACCACGATCAAGCCTTCGGGCAACACGGTATTCGCGGGGATCATGACCCTGGTGTTCGCCAACTGGGCTCCCCACGTGACGAGCCATTTCCTCGCCACGTCCGCGCATGGCGATCTCTTGGGAAGCTACGACCCGTTGGGACCGGTCAACGACCTCGGCTGGCCGCTCATGGCGTTCGTTGGGGTCGTCATGGGGGCGTTCGTCGTCCAGAGCCTTCAACGCCATAAACCGGGCGACACGGTCGCGAGAATCGCCGGGTCGACCTTCGCCGTCGCCTACCTGGGATTGCTCGGTAGCTTCATGATCCAGTTACGCTGGTTCCACGGTCCCTATCATGGCATTTTACCCCTCGCGTTCTTGGTCGCGACTTCCAAAGGGGCCGATACCGGGGCCTACACGGTCGGTCGAATTGCCGGACGACACAAGCTCTGGCCTCGGATCAGCCCGAACAAAACGATCGAGGGTGCAATCGGCGGCCTGCTCTTCGGAGTGGGTGCCGCGTTGATCACCGCGGCCGTGGCGCGCTACCTGCTTCATGTGCCGACATTAGGATGGGCCGTAGCGGTCGGCTTCGGCGTCATCGTCAGCTCCGCCGCGCAATTCGGCGACCTGATGGAGTCAATGATCAAACGCGAATGCGCTCGCAAGGATGCCTCAGCCGCCGTCCCGGGCTTCGGCGGCGTCCTCGACGTGATTGACTCACTCCTCTTCGCCGCCCCGGTGGCCTTCGCCTACTGGCTCGCGTTCGGGCCTTGAAACCAGAGTCCAGTCACAGACATGTAAACGGGGTTGTTTGAGCAACCTAGACAAAACAACCGTTTGATTGCCGATCCCGATGGACGCTCTAAACTCTCCGCCTTGCTCGGTTTGGGTGCCTGGTCAGATTGGCCCTGCCCGGCAGTTCCCGATCGATCCTCACCGCCAAGGGGCACTCAAAGTTGTGACCAAATCCAGAGCCAAGGCTGTGGAGGTCGCAGGCTCCTCGGCGCTCTCGCCTTTCCCTTGTGTGATCAAACGGTAACCGAACCTCCGCATCTTGTGTCTCGTAATCAGTGATGCCGATTCGCCACAACTCAAGAATCAAGTGCTCCCCTGGCAGGCGGTTGGGGAAGTCTGGGATTACCGGGTCGATTGGAACCGACCATCCCTCAAGGGTGACCGGCTTAAAACCGAGTCTCAGGCTGGGACGGCCCGATGCGGCTGACGGGACATTGCGTTTTTCCACGGAACTCATCCATAATAGGATCCATTGCTCGGCGAGTCGTGGTTCCGGGAAAATCGAACGATTGCGGTTCTCCCGGCACGGTTTGTGCCGACGAAGGGCAAGGTATGCCGGAAGTTACGATTAGCCTGAGCGGACACGAAGAAGAGCTCGCCGTCTTCGGCAGCCGGGATCAGTACCTGCGACAGGTGCGTGACGCCCTGAGGGTCAAGGTGGTCGCGCGCCACGGTGAGGTCCGAGTCGAGGGGGACAGCGAACGCGTTGAGTTGGCCCGTCAGGTCTTCGAACAACTGCGTGACTTGTATCGCCGGAAACTTGCCATCACGAGCGACGAAGTGGCCGACGCGATTGACGCGTCGCTGAATGTGACTGAGTCCGATCGGGCGAACCCGGTCGAGATTCGCGAAGGGAAACAGATCGTCCGGCCGCGAACCGAGGGCCAAGGGCGATATTTGCGGTCCTTGAAAGAGAATGAGTTGGTCTTCTGCGTCGGACCGGCCGGCACCGGAAAGACTTATCTCGCCGTCGCTCAGGCCGTCTCAGCGCTCAGACGCGGACAAATCAAGAAGATCGTGCTGGTCCGACCGGCGGTCGAGGCCGGTGAGCATCTTGGCTTTCTCCCGGGCGACCTGGAAGCGAAGATCAATCCGTACCTCCGTCCCTTGCTCGACGCGCTGCACGACTTGATGGATTATGATCAGATCCGCCGCTACATGGGCAATGACCTGATCGAAATCGCCCCGCTCGCCTACATGCGCGGGCGAACGCTCAACGACGCGGTGATAATTCTCGACGAGGGGCAGAATGCAACCGTCCCCCAGATGAAGATGTTCCTGACGCGGATGGGCCAAAATGCCCGGATCGTGGTGACGGGCGACATCACGCAGGTCGACTTGCCGCCGGAAATCGTCAGTGGATTGGCTGACGCGGTGGATCGCTTGAAATCGGTCCCCGGTATTGGTGTGATCTGGCTCGACAAATCCGACATCGTTCGGCACCCTCTTGTGCAGGCGATCGTCGAAGCTTATGAAGGTTCGGAGTCGGCGAAGGACGCAGGGACAGAGGCGAGACCAAACGCGGGACCCCGCGTTGAGCCGTCTCCCCTTGCGGACGATGGCCGACCCGCCAAGGAATGAGGCGAAGCGTGACCGCCCAGGTCACGCTGAAGCCGTGCCAGCGTTGGCCCGGCGCGTTCCGGCGTGGGATGGGGCTCGGCCCCGTTGACCACGCGTGTTCGAGATGCTTCCATGAGCTTTGGTAAACGTCGGTCCAAACTCACCCGGGCCCAACTCCGGCCGACCAATCCGATCGCCCTCCAGCAAGGACGCGTGGCCAGGCAGCGAGATCGCCTGGCCAGGCTGGCGATCGTGGGCGTAGCCGTTCTCGCGACCGCCGCCATCGTTCATGGATCCGGCCCCCCCTTCACGTTCCGGATCGGCCAGCGACCGACCCGCGAAGTCCGCGTCAACGTTCCTGAGTTCAAACGACTCAACCAGAAAAAGACGAATACCGAGCGTCAAGCCGAGGTCGACCAGGTCCCCCCCTCGATGGTCAACGACCCCGCGCCGATTCGCGACCTGGCCGAACGGCTCGACGACCTCATGATCGCCATCGCCAAGGCGTCGAGCCTCGACGCCTTGCCCGAGAACTTGCGAGCGAGCTGGAGACTCAGGAACGAGACGTTCGAAGAGCTCAAGGCGGCCACCGACACCCCCGAACGCCGCGACGCGCTTCATTTGCAGATCGCCAAAGCGTTCGCCCCGTTGCTCCGCGATGGCGTGCTCGGTTACGACACCCTGCCCCGGCACGAGGAATCGAGCCGGACCCTCGCCGTGCGCGGACCGGGACAAAACGCCAAGCAATCGCATCGGGTCCCGCGCGAGCGGGTCGTTCCCGAACGCGTGGCCAAGCCCGAAGGCCCCGTCTACAAAGACTTCGTCACCGCCTTCGGCGATCCCAGGGTCGGCCCGCTCTTATTTCAGTTGATCGCAGAGAAACTCGCGGGCACGCCCACCCTGACTTACGAAGAGCCATACACCACAACCCAGCGCGAGCTCGCTCGGGGCCGGGTCGAGGACGTCTACGACACGTACCGCCAGGGGGACGTCCTCCTCGATCAGGACCAGAAGATCGAGGAGGAGCAGCTCATTTTACTCCGCCTCGAACACGACAAGGCCAGTGGAACGCTCGGCATCGGCGGCCGGATCCGTCGCGTCAGTTCGATGATCTTGCTCGTCGCCGCCTTGTTCGCGCTGATCGGCTACTACGTCGTTCGCCACGAACCGGCCGTCGCCTGTGAGCTGAATCGGGTCGCCGCGCTCTGCGGCCTGGTCGTGGCGGCGATCGGCCTGGTCCGCCTGCTGGCGATGCAACCCTGGGATGCCGAGCTGATTCCGGTGGCGATTGCGGCGATGATCATCGCCATCGCCTACAACCCGCACTTCGCGTTGATGGTGACGTTCGCGCTCTGTCTCCTGACCAGCCTGGCGCTCGGGACCGGGATCGACCATTTTCTGGTCGTCATGGGAGGGACCGCGGCGGGGGTGCTCACGCTCAATGAGGTGCGAACCCGGACCAAACTCATCAAGGTCGGCGCCACGGCCGCCCTGGGCTACTTTCTGCTGACCTGGGCCACCGGGATGTGGCAGAACGAACCGATCGGCCTGATCGCCAGCGACAGCTTCTGGCGCGCCGGCTGGGGTCTGATGGCCGGCTTTTTCCTCGGCGGCAGTCTGCCGTTCGTCGAAAACTCGTTCGGGATCGTCACCGGGATCAGCCTGCTTGAGCTGGGGGACATTACCCACCCCCTGCTTCAGGAACTGGTCCGTCGCGCCCCCGGCACGCACAACCACTCGATCACCGTCGGCGCGATTGCCGAGAGTGCGGCCGAGCGAATCGGTGCCCATGCCTTACTCGTTCGCATCGGCGCCTATTTTCATGACATCGGCAAGATGCTCAAACCGCACTATTTCGTCGAGAACCAGGCGGGAGCCGCCAATCGACACGCCAATCTTGCCCCGGCGATGAGCACCCTGATCATCATCGGCCACGTCAAGGACGGCGTCGACCTCGGGCGGCAGCATCACCTCCCCGAGCGGATCATCGACCTGATCGAGCAACACCACGGGACGACCCTGGTCGAGTACTTCTACCACGAGGCCAACCGGCGCAACGACGGTAACCCCGATGCGGCGGCCGTTCAGGAACGGGCGTTTCGCTACCCCGGCCCCAAACCTCAGAGCAAGGAAGCCGGCATCTTGATGGTCGCCGACGCGGTCGAAAGCGCCAGCCGAACCCTGTCCGAGCCCACGCCGGGACGAATCGAAGGCTTGGTTCGTGACCTCATTGAAAAACGATTGCGCGACGGCCAATTCGACGAATGTGGCCTGACCCTGCGAGAAATCGGCGAGATCCGGGAGAGCCTGATCAAGTCCTTGATCGGAATCTACCACGGTCGCGTCAAATACCCGGAACAACGGACCGCCTGATGGCCGACGATATTATCATTCAACCTTATACGGAAATCACGATTAGCAACACCCAAGGGCATCTCACCATCGATCCCGAGACACTCCGAGGCCTGGCTGGCCGCGTCTTGCTCGGCGAAGGGGTGAGGCAAGCCGAGATCTCGATCGTCCTGGTGGACGACCGCGCGATCCACACGCTCAACGATCGTCACCTGGGCCACAACTGGCCCACCGACGTGATTACGTTTCCGCTCTCCGAGCCCGGCGAGCTGCCGCTGGCCGGTGAGCTCGTGGTCTCCGCCGAAATGGCGGCGGTGACCGCGCGACAGGCGGGAACCGACCCGCGCGCCGAGCTGGCGCTCTATGTGGTCCATGGTTTGCTTCACTTGTGTGGTTATGACGATCAAACGCCCGAAGATCGGACACGAATTCGGCGTCGCGAGGACGAGATTCTGACCGCCGAGGGCTTGACCAACACGTTCCCGCTGGTCGGCCCGGCCGAGGTCAGTGAACTGGAACGGGAGAGTGTGCGGTGGGCGGTCTAAACTTGGGTTGGACTCTGCTCCTGGGATTCTTCGTTCTCGCCCTGCACCTCCTCTCGGTCACGCTGGCGAGGGCGCTCCGCACCTACTCGCCAAGCCGGCTCGAGGCGCTGTGCTCGGATCGCGGCCTGGCCGCGCTGGCCGATGACGTCGCGGATTTCGACGAGCGGACCGAGCGGGGCGCAGAGACGCTGGCCGTGGTGACGGGGCTGTTGCTGGCTGCCTTACTCGGGGTGACCGCGGATCAGGTGGCGCCGAACATGGCGGTCGAGGCCGTCTTCGCGATCGCCCTCTCGGTCGGCGCGGCGGGCTACGTCCTGGCCGGGGTCGTCGGCCGTGTTTTTGCCGAAGCGGTCATCGTCCGGCTCTGGCCGTTCGCGGCCGCGCTCCGGACCCTGACCAGCCCCTTGACGTTCGGGTCGCGGATGGTCGAAACCATCGCGTTCCGGCTCGCCAACCCCGGCGACTCCGCGCCCCGGCCGACCAGCGTCGAGGTCGAGATCCCGGCCGACAGCGAGCATCATGACGGCAGTGAGCCCGACCTCCCCGAGTTAGCCCACGAGCTGCTGCACAACGTGGTCGAGCTCACGCGTCGCGACGTCTCCGAGATCATGACCCCGCGGTCGTCGATGGTGGCCCTGCCCTCAGCGATCACGGCCCGAGCGGCGGCCCAGGTCTTCCGCGAGACGGGCAAAAGTCGGATCCCGATGTTCGGCGAGAACCGCGACGACATCGTGGGAATTCTCTACGCCAAAGACCTGTTCCCGATCATGACCGACGGCAGGGACCCCGAGAAAATCGTCGCGCGGAAACTCGTCCGGCCGGCTTACTGCGTGCCGGAGACCAAGAACGCCCTCGAACTGCTCGAGGAGTTTCGCTCGCGGCGGATCCAGCTCGCCATCGTGCTCGATGAGTACGGCGGTGTGGCGGGCCTCGTCACCCTCGAAGACCTCCTCGAACAACTCGTCGGAGCCATCGACGACGAGCATGACGTCCCCACCTTGATCGACCCCATCCATCCCCTGGGGGGGAAGAAATACGAGGTTGTGGCGACGATCACCCTGGAACTCCTGAACGAACGGCTGGGCCTCCACCTTCCCACCGACGCGGACTTTCTGACCTTGGGGGGGCTGGCGTTCCACGCGCTGGGGCGACTGCCCGAGCCAGGCGCCTCATTCCGCTACGACGGGGTCGAGTTCACCGTGGTGGAAGTGGCCGACCACTCGATCCGGCGGCTCCGGCTCGACCTCCAGCCGGCCGCGGCGGTGGGAATCTAAGCGAGGCTTCCCCCACGGAACGCTCGGAACAAACACGAGATGAAATCCGAGAGCAAGCGATTCAAAACGTCAATTCATTGACGAATCTTTGCGTTCCATTTCGTTTCGTGGTTTCTCTGTCTCCCGTGGTGGGTCTCCTCGAATTCCCGGAGTCACGCGCGTGGCCGCCGTCCGAACTCTGGGGTTGATCGTCCGATCGGTGGACGTCTTCGAGACCAGCTCGGTCGTGACCCTGTTCACGCGCGAGCTCGGAAAGGTCTCGGCCCTGGCCAAGGGAGCGCGCCGGCTGAAGTCGCCGTTCCAGGGTGGGCTTGACCTCCTCGGCGTTTCCGATATCGTGTTGCTGCACAAGGCGTCCGACGCGTTGGACTTGGTTACCGAGGCCGCGCCCGTCGAACGCTTTGCGTCACTTCGCCGCGACCTGGCGGCCCTGTATGCCGGCTACTACATCGCCGAAATCCTGTCGGACCTGACCGACTTCCATGATTCACACCCGAGACTGTTCGACGCGGCGACGATTACGTTGCGGCATCTGGGCGACTCCGAGTCGCGGTCCCGGCGTTTGCTCCGGTTCGAGCTGGCTTGCCTGCGCGAACTGGGACTGATGCCGACCCTCGAGGCCTGCGCGCATTGCGGCGTGCCGGTCGAGGGCCGAGGGGACGCATTCGCCTTCGGACTGGCGACGGGCGGAGTGCTCTGCCCGTTGTGCCGGCCCGGACAACCGCACGTGGCCACGCTCTCGGGTCGGACCCTGGAAGCGATCCGCGTGCTGGCCAGTCCCGGCGGTGGCTGGCGCGAACTCGACGCCAGCCCCGCGAGCCTGGCCCCGGTCCGGACGACCGTGGGTAACCTCGTCAGTCATCAGCTAGGCCGTCGCCCCCGTCTTCTGCCCTATCTCGGAGCCTGACCTGATGGCCATGGTGAACCAGCAATACGCCCCCCGCTGCCTGCCGATCGTTCGGCTCTGGGCCGCCGTGGCGGCCCTTCTGGCGACCTCCGGCTGTAGCACCTGGAACACCTGGCGGATGGGGACCGACTCCTCCCTCTCCAAAGGCCCCACCAAGGAAGAGCTCGGCGACGATCGCAACCTGATGGCGCGTTGGCTCACGCCCAAAGTCGGCGGCCCCACCGGTGACGCCTCGGGCAAGGCACGCTCACCACTCGTCCTCGGCTCCAACGGATGGAAGCCGATGCAGGCCCCGTCCAACCCCAAGGCGGACGCCGAGTTCGAGGCCGCCGAACGCCTCTTCCACCAAGGGAAGCTCGTCGAAGCCGAGGCCGCCTTCAAACAGCTCGCGAAGGACCGGAAGGGAACCCCCTGGGGAGAGAAGGGGCAATTCTACCTGGCCGAGACCCTGTTTCAGCGCGGGAAGTACGTGTCGGCCGAAGACAACTTCGAGATCCTCATCAAGGATTACCCCGGCACCCTCTATCGCGGCAAACTCGTCGATCGTGAGTACGCCATCGCCCAGACCTGGCTCGCCGAGGACGATCCTAAAGCCAAGCCCGAACAGAAACTTCCCTGGACCGGCCGATTCACCGGCCAACGCCCCATGATCGACGCCCACGGCCACGCCCTCCGCGCTCTCGAGCATGTTCGCCAGCACGACCCGGACGGCCCCCTCTCCGACGACGCCGTGCTCCGAATTGCCGATGAGCATATGCGCACGGGCGACTACGAACTGGCCGCCATGCACTACGACCAGCTCACCACCGACCACCCCAAGAGCCCCTACCTCCAGCGGGCCCAACTCGCCAGTATCGACGCACGGATGAAGAACTACATCGGCCCCGAATACGACGCGAGCGACCTCGATAAAGCCCGTGAGATGATCAAGCAGACCATGGTCACGTTCCCCGACCGCCCCGAGAACACCGAAAAGCTCTACCACACCCTCGACCTGATCAACGACCAAGAGGCCGAGCGCAACTACCTCATCGCCGCCTACTACAAACGGACCGGCAAAGTGGCCTCCGCCGAATATATGTTCGGCAAGGTGCGCCACAAGTGGCCCAAGAGCGAATGGGCCGCCAAGTCCAAGACCGAACTCGCCTCACTCGCCAAGATGCCCCGCAAGGAATCGCTCCCCAGCAAGATCATGACGGCTCCCGGCAGTGTGGATCCCTTCAGCAGCGGACCCGGGGCCAACGGCGCAATGGGCGGTATGCCCGGCATGGGCATGATGGGTGGACCCGGTGGAATGAACTAATCGAGGTCGTTCAGGAAGAACGTCCCGACACCGGCCGCCAAGGAGGGTCTGTCTCATGCGAAATCCAATCCCCGATCCAGGTCCGACGCGACGCGGCGTCCTCCAATTGTTAGCGCTGACCCTCGCCGGGCAGGCTGGCTGCGGTTACTCGCTCCGTGCCCCCTACGACACCAACGTGCGGACCGTCTACGTGCCGCTGTTCCGCTCGGTCTCGTTTCGCCGCGACGTCCAACTCCAACTCACCGAACTGGTGCAGAAGGAGATCGAGAAGCGGACCCCCTATAAGGTCGTCAGCCGCCTTGAGGATGCCGACACCATCCTCGAAGGGACGGTCAACTACGCCGACAAGAACATCATGGTGGAAAACCCGGAAAACCTGCCGCGCCAGCTTACGGCGACCATGCAGGTCTCGGTCAACTGGGTCCACAACCCACCGCTCGACTACGAGCGAAACCGCGACCCAACCCTCGTCTCCGAAATGGTCTATTTCGCCCCCGAACTCGGCGAATCCACCCTGACCGCGTTCTATCGGGTCGCCCAAAATCTCGCCACCCAGATCGTCGACATGATGGAGGAGCCCTGGTCCGCCGGCGAAGGAAAAGATTAATCCGACACCTCGATCGAATCCGCTCCCTGGGACCACGGGCGATCGGCCCGTGTTCTTGATGGATCGGCTGGCTGGCTGGCTGAGAAGGTGAGGTCCCCGGAATCCAAAAAGCGATTCCGAATGCGCAATCCTCCCAAACCAGCCATTCCTCTCCCATTCCCTCTCGGCCAACGAAAATCACGCCCCCTGCCCTAAGGGATTCCTCCCTCGGCACGTGATCCCCAAGGAACCTCGCGTTCGCCGGCTCGTCTAAGCCGGAAGGGTCGATCCATGTCTCACCGAGGAACTCGTCTCATGTGCAAGTCCCAGGCATCCCGCCACGGGTGGGCGATCGTCGGACTCGTGGTCATGATTGGAGCGTCACTCCAAGGTTGTGCCAACCAGGCTCAAGACAAGGCGGAAATCGCCCCCGCCGCCGGGGTGGCTGCGGAACCGACGCCCGCTGCGGGCGCTCCGACACGGCGGTCCCTTTCCAGTGCGTTGCCTCAAGAGAGTGCCGCGGCCCCTCAATCGCCTGGAATGGACGGCATGAGCGTGGGTATGGCCGGCAAGATGGACCTTGCGGCCGGCATCAAATCGCCCGATCCGAAGCCGTCCGAAGCCGAAAAAACGGCGACGGCCGAGGCCTACAGCCGGATTGAGGACAACCCGTTCCTCCGGGTCACCCAAACCCCCTTGTCGACGTTCTCGATCGACGTGGACACGGCCAGCTACGCGAATGTACGCCGCTTTTTGGGACAGGGAATGATGCCTCCCAAAGATGCGGTCCGGATCGAGGAACTCTTGAATTACTTCGCCTACGATGACCCCGCGCCGACCGGTGACGCCCCCTTCTCGGTCCGGGTCGAGGTCGCCGGCTGTCCCTGGAACGCAGCGCATCGGCTCGCCCGGATCGGCATCAAGGGACGACCGATCCCGCAGGACAAGCGGCCCTTGAGCAACCTGGTCTTTCTCATCGACGTCTCCGGTTCGATGCAGGATGCCAACAAGCTTCCGCTCCTGAAAACCTCGTTGCAACGACTGGTCGAACAACTCGGCGAGAACGACCGGGTCGCGATCGTTGTCTACGCAGGCGCCTCGGGGCTGGTGCTTCCATCGACCTCCTGCCTCGATAAGCAGGTGATCCTCTCGGCCCTGGAACAACTCCAGTCCGGCGGTTCCACCAACGGTGGAGCTGGCATCCAACTCGCCTACGACACGGCGGTGGCCCACTTCATCCGCGGGGGATCGAACCGGGTGCTCCTCGCCACCGACGGTGACTTCAACGTCGGAATTTCCAGCGAGGGCGACCTGATTCGCCTGATCGAGCAGAAAGCCAAGAGCGGCGTCTTCTTGAGTGTGCTCGGCTTCGGCATGGGCAACCTCAAGGACGCCAACCTCGAAAAGCTCGCCGATAAAGGCAACGGAAACTACGCCTACATCGACAGCGCCAAGGAGGCCGAAAAGGTCCTCGTCCAGGAGCTGAGCTCCACCCTCGTGACCATCGCCAAGGACGTCAAGATCCAGGTCGAGTTCAACCCCAACAAGGTCGGTGCCTATCGCCTCATCGGCTACGAGAACCGGCTCTTGGCGAAGGAAGACTTCAATGACGACCGCAAGGATGCCGGTGAGATCGGCGCGGGGCACCACGTCACCGCTCTCTATGAGCTCGTCCCTCCCGGCAAGGAAATCGGCCTGCCCACCGTCGATCCGTTGAAGTACCAGCAAGCCGAGGGGTCGAAAACCAGCAGCGACGAATGCCTCACCGTCAAGCTCCGCTACAAGCTGCCGGAAGAGGAGAAAAGCCGGCTCCTGGAGCGCGGCGTGACCGACAAGGGAACCGAGTACGCCCGCGCCTCGGACGACTTCAAATTCGCCGGCGCGGTGGCCGCCTTCGGAATGCTCCTGCGCGGTTCGCCCGACAAAGGAACCCTGACCTTCGCCGGCGTTCACGAACTGGCCAGCTCGGCGATGGGTCAAGATGCCTTGGGCTATCGGGCCGAATTCCTCGGGCTGGTCAAAAAGGCCCAGCAGATCGGCCATTGAACCAGTCCTTCCGATCGGATTCGCCCCGACTCCTCCTAGGAGACGGGGCGACGAAAAGACCGACCGTGGGGAATCGATGGTGAGTGGAAGAGCCTCCCCCCCTCGACCATAATCACATAAAAATATCAAATCGCTCATTCTTTTAAAATTACGAATCGACACCTCCCGCTCTCCTAGCCCTTGTCTCGATTTCCCTGAGCATTGCCCTGGCGGCCTGAGTCCATGAGTCGGCCTCTCGTCGGGTGGGCACGGCCCACCGTCTTCGACGTTCTCTTGTCAGGTAAGCCTCCTCTCAAGTAGGCACCGCCCACCAAGCCATGCGACAGAAGACTTGGCCAGGGTGGATAACCCTTCCTTCTGAAAGGCGAAACCGGGTAGACCGTGCCCACCCGACTCTCCCCCCTGCCTTGGCCTTTTGGATCCCGCGGCCGATCTCACTCCTCACCAGGCAAGTGGGATCGCCACGGCGTGGGGCTCGATTCAGAACACGATCAATCCGGCACATCGTTTGCTTTGACATTGAGACGTGTTTCATCCCCGACTTCCAGGAGGTAGACCACCTTGAGCCGACGTATTCTCAACGCCCTGGTTGTCTTCGCCTGCGCTATGCCGGGTTGCGCTCCGGCTCCTTCGGCTCCGGCCCCGGCACGAGACTCCGCGTATCGGACCTCTCAGCGCCCCGGACTGCCGCCGGTCTCGTCGCGACGCGATGCCGCCTCGGTCGACCAGGACCAGGCCCGCTTCTCGGGAGTGACGGCCGATGACCGTCGATTCGCCGAGTTCCTCCGAAAGAACTCGGGCGGGATGGTTCGCCAGGCCTCGGTCAACGCCAAGGTGGGGGGCCAAATCCGGGTCGAGCTCGACAACTCGGTCACCCCGGACGACACACTCCCCCTGACCAAGAGCCTGATGGCGGGGGCCCGCAAGGATTTCCCGGGCCAGCCGCTCACGCTGTCAATGTACGACCCCAGCGGCGCCCCGATCCTCAAGGCGATCTATCACCCCGATCACGGGGTGCAATATCGCATTGCTCATGAAGGGGAATCGGCAACCCGGCGCGACGACACCGCACAGTCGGACGACACGGCGAACCGCAACACCGCGGAGCGCGATCGACCGGCCTCGGCCGCCCCTCTGACGCGCGGTGGCTCGACCCAGGCAGACCGGAATTTCGCGGAGTGGGCGGAAGAGCATGGCAAGACCTATCTCCGCTACGTTCAGGCCGACCTCGAACGGCACGGCCGACTCTGGTTCGGCGTCACGCGCGAAACGAGGCCGACCGATGTGCCCGAGTTGACGCGCTCGCTCCTCGAAGGGGCGATGAAAGAATTCCCCCGCCGCGAGCTGATGGCCACGGTCTTCGACCCCGAGGGGGAAAAGATCGGCAGGGCCCGGATGAGCGCGGACGGCCGTCTTAGCTGGGAAAAGTGAACACGTCACCCAAAGCTTCAGGCAAGTGGAGGCCCAAGATGCCGCAGTGGGGCAATCAGGATTACAAGTCCGCCGTCTTCGAGCAATTGTCCAAGGGTTCCGGTGGCGGCGGTGGCGGTAGTGGCAATGACGACGACGAAGATCGCTTCGAGCATTTCGACAATTTCTCCACGCGGGCCCCGCGGGGCGACGTGGAGGCGGGTGTGGGCGAGACGTTTCACCCCGAACGGCTCTCCTCCGAGCAGGCCGCACCCCAGTTTCGCGCGGCCGCCGAAAAGATGCAGCCCAGCGAACGCGCCGAGATCGTCCAAGACTTGATGAGCGAGTTGCAACAGCGTGGGTTGGCGCCGTCATGGCTCCAGAAGATGCTCGGCCTGGGCTCGGGCGACCCCAACCAGGCCAGCCCCGACGACGTCGCCAAGCTCGCGGAATATTCGCGACAGAACCATCCCGAGGTGTTCAAGCGAGTCGTCGCCGATAAGCCGTTCTTCGTGCGATGGCTCAGCAAGCCCCTCGTCGCCGCCCTGGTCGGAGTGATCGCGGGCAAGCTTTTGAACCGCTCTTATGACCGTTGACCCCGCTCACTCCCGTTCAACTCAGGAGACTTACCCATGGGTATTGGCGACATCATCGGCTGGGCCGTATTCGGCCTGGTGGCCGGAGCGATCGCAAGACTGCTGCACCCGGGCCGTGACCCAATGAACTGGCTCTGGACGATGTTGCTCGGCATCGGCGGCGCACTCACGGGCGGCTTCATCGGCCGCGCGATGGGGTTCGACACCTCGGGGAGCCTGATGACCTGGGCCTCGGCGGTCGGTGGGTCGATCCTGCTCCTGGTGCTCTACTATATGGCCACCGCGAACCGCGGTCCCACCGAGTCCAGCCCGGCCAAGAACGAAGACTACAAAAAGGCCGTCTTCGACGACCTGTCACGAGGCCCCAACGGCTGAAGCTGAACCGACTTCGTTTCCCGTTCGACAAGAAACCCGGTCGCCACCGCGCGACCGGGTTTCTCAATAGCGGGGAGACGCTCCGAACCAAGACGAAGCGCGAAGGTTCTTCGGCTCACTCGCGGATCTGGCCGTCGCCATAGACGACCCACTTGGTGCTGGTCAATTCGCGCAAGCCGCAAGGACCGCGGGCGTGATACTTGTCGGTGCTGATGCCGATCTCCGCACCCAGGCCAAGTTGCCCGCCGTCGTTGAACCGCGTGCTCGCGTTCACGACCACCGCCGAGCTGTCCACCTCGTCCACAAACCGCCGAGCCGAGGCCAGGTCGCGGGTCAAAATCGCCTCGGTATGCCCCGAGCCATGACGCGCAATGTGGGTCATCGCCGCATCGATCGAGTCGACCACGCCGATCGCCAGGATCTTCTCGAGGTATTCGGTATCCCAGTCACTCGGCTCGGCCACCGACATGATCGGAACGATCTGACGGCTCGATTCGTCCCCACGCAGCTCGACCCCCTGCGCAATCAGGGCCTCAGCCACGCGCGGGAGGAAGCTCGCGGCCACGTCACGGTGGACGAGCAAGGTCTCGGCGGCGTTACAGACGCCGGGCCGTTGCGTCTTGGCGTTCACGACGATCCGGACCGCCATCGCCTGGTCGACCTCGGCATCGACATAGATGTGGCAGTTCCCCTGATAGTGCTTCAAGACCGGCATCTCGGCTTCGTCGACCACCCGGCGAATCAGGCTCTCACCCCCTCGCGGAATCGCCAGGTCGATCCTGTCCGGCATCCGGAGCAAATGCCCGACCACGGCGCGGTCGGTCGTGGGCACAAGCTGCACGGCCGCTTCCGGCAGACCGCACGAGGCCAACTCGTCGGCAAGCACCCGGTGCAAGGCGCGATTGGAGTGGATCGCCTCCTTCCCCCCCCTCAGGATGGCTGCGTTGCCGCTCTTGACGCAGAGCGCGGCCGCGTCGAGCGTGACGTTGGGCCGGCTCTCGTAGATCATGAAGATCACGCCCAAGGGGACCCGAACCTGGGTCACTTGCAGGCCGTTCGGGCGCCGGCTCGAGGTGATCACCTCGCCGATCGGGTCGGTCTGTGCGGCGATTTCGAGGAGCCCCTTGGCCATCTCTTCGATTCGCTTCGGGTTCAGAGTCAGGCGATCGATCGCCGCGGCGGTCAGCCCATAGCCTGGAGCCGCGGCGATGTCGCGAGCGTTGGCCTCGATGACCTCCGCCGCACGCTCGACGAGCGCTTGCGCCGAACGCTTCAGCCAGGCGTCCTTCGCCGCTCCCGAGACGATCGCCATCCGACGGGCGGCGGCCTTCGCCCGGTCGGCGAGCTCCCGAGAATCCTGCAACAGTTGGTCGACCTCGATTACCTGGCTCATCGTACCTCGTCCCAGCCTCGAATGGCGGTCCAGACCTTGATCGCATCAACCATCGGCGCAACGTCGTGGACCCGAACGACGCTGGCCCCTCCCACTCCGGCCGCAAGCGATGAGGCCACGGTCGCCGCCCCTCGCTCCCCCACCGGTCGCCCGGTTAACACTCCGAGCACCCCTTTGCGCGACGTTCCGATCAGGACGACACAGCCCAGGTTGGCAAAGCGATCGATGTTCCGCAAGATCAACAGGTTATGCTCGACCGTCTTACCAAACCCGATCCCCGGGTCAATCGCGATCCGCGCGCGTGGGATCCCGATGGCCTCGGCCCAGGCGATCCGACGTTCGAGGAACTCGAGCACCTCCCCGACCACGTCATTATAGCGCGGGTCGGCCTGCATCGTACGGGGCACCCCTTGCATGTGCATGAGCACGACCCCCGCACCCGCCTCGACGACCACACGCGTGAGCTCCGGATCCGAGCCGAGCGCACTGATGTCGTTGACGATCGCCGCCCCCGCCTGTAATGCCTGGCGAGCCACTTCGGCTTTGGTCGTATCGACCGAAATCGGGACGTCCACCCGCGTTGCCAAGGCCTCGACCACGGGGACGACGCGCCGCAACTCCTCCTCGAGGGAGACCGGCTCGGAGCCCGGCCGGCTCGATTCGCCGCCGATGTCGAGAATCGCCGCCCCCTCGTGGACGAGGCGAACACCCTGCTCCACCGCGTCATCGAGCGTCTCAGCGCGACCGCCGTCGGAGAAGCTGTCGGGCGTGACGTTGACGATCCCCATCACCCGAGGCACTCGATCGGCCACTACCATCCGGCCCCGCGCCTCCCACGTCCTGATCATCGACCCGCCTCTCCCGTCCTGGCCACTTCCAGCGATCGCCGTTTGAATCCGACGAGGCGAAAACGGCCGTTCCCAAAGACACACGACGCGCGATACCCTCTTCTGATCTTACGTGTTCGCCACGCCCCCTCGCCAGGGAACCTCGACCATGCCCCACGACCTGCTCGTCACGACCGACTGGCTGGAAGACCATATTCACGACCCGAACGTTCGCGTGATCGACGTTCGCGGCTCCGTCACCACGCGCCCCCTCGAGCCGGGGGTCGAGGAGGCGACCTATCGCGGTGCGATCGACGAATACCTCGCCGGCCACATTCCGGGGGCGGTCTACGTCGACTGGACCAAAGATATCATTGATCCCGACGACCCCGTCCCGGCCCAGATCGCTCTTCCGGAACGATTCGCCCAAATCATGGCCGAGCGCGGGGTCGACGAGTCGACCCATGTCATCGCCGTCGACAACATGGGGGGCAGTTCGCCACCCGACTCTGGTGGGCGTTGACCTACTACGGCCATGACGCAGTGAGCGTTCTCGACGGCGGCTGGAACCGCTGGATCGAGGAGGAACGTGAAGTCGAGACGGGACCGGTCACCGTCTCTCGTGCACAGTTCGAGCCCCGGGTCCGTCCCTCGTGGCGCACCACGGCCGCCAAGGTCCTGGCCCGGCTCGAATCGCCCGGGCTCCAACTCCTAGATGCCCGCGACGCCGGCCAGTTCACCGGTGCCAAACGTCGAGGGCCGCGCGGGGGCCATATCCCGGGCGCCGTCCACGTTCCTCGCGAGCTCTTCTTCGACCCGGAAGGGGGCTTCCTCCCCCTTGACGAAATCCGCCGCCGCATGGTCGAGCGTGGCGTCGTCCCCGAGAAACCGACGATCGCCTACTGCAACGGGGGCGTCGCCGCTACCGTCGTCCTGTTCAATCTGGCGCGCCTCGGCTATACCAACTTGACCAACTATGATGGTTCGTGGAACGAGTGGGGCCCCCGACTCGACCTACCGATCAGCCCATGATCGAACTGGCAAGCCCCGGTCGGTTCGAGCCTCAACGTGGACAAGACAGGTCACTTCAAGAATTCGCTCGCCCGTAAGGCGAGCGGGGAGCGTCAGCTCCCTGTTCCCCTCCGCAAAACCACTCGCTAAGCCGTTGGTTTCGGGTTTCTTTGGTTTTCTGATGGGCGACCGCGGTGTTGCAATCGCCGTTGGGTGCCACGCAACGTCGATTACTGATGCCTCATCCTACTGCACTCATGTGCTTGTTTAGCAAGGCTTTCTGTTCCTGAGTCAGGGTGTGGAGCACAGGCGGTTTCGGCGGCTTATGCGGTTTGCGACGAGGCCACTTGCGTGTGGCTTTCGGGCTCTTCTGCTTCCGGCACCCGGCGCGGCAGCCCGCGAGTCGCTTGTGGTAACACTTGGCCTTGGGTTTCACGGCCGCGTCGATCTCCTTGCGGATCTCGATCAGAACTTTGCGGGGGCTGATCACTGGGCCATCGGTCGCCGACGCCGACGCCGGCCGAAGCGCCAGGTCGGCATGCGCCAGGAGGATCTGCGTGGCCAGCAGTGACAACTCGGCCTCGCGATGCACCAAGGCCACCGTGCGGCTAGCGAGTTTCAATTTATTGATTATACGCTTGTATGTGCGAAATAGTCCTTCATTACGCCATCTCCAGCGGTAGAATTTGGCGGCCGTCGCCGCCGACATCCGGGCTGGGTCGAGGACGTCGGTCAGGAGCCAGACGTCGCGTTTGACCGACCCCTTACCCTTGCCCTTGGCCGGGATCCGGATCAAGCGGCATTGGATCGGCGCTTCCCCTTTCTTCTGGACATAGTTCGGCCAGTACAAGACAGGGCCTTCGGTCCAATCCTCCAGGTTCGCCACTTCGAGGGTGTAGAGGTCGACCCGCGACGAC
Organism: Singulisphaera sp. GP187; assembly: GCF_900129635.1. Lineage (GTDB taxonomy): Bacteria > Planctomycetota > Planctomycetia > Isosphaerales > Isosphaeraceae > Singulisphaera. The sequence continues at coordinate 3,707,698 of NZ_FSRB01000001.1, forward strand.
ATCCGGAACAGGAACGATCGCTTGACACCGAGGATCGCCCGGACCAGATCGAAGCCCATATAAGCGGCGTCGCAGACGATCAGGGCCTCGGGCGAGAGGGTGGCGAGCAAGTGCCTCAAATGCTCTTGCTCGGCCGCGGTGCCCGGGCCGAGTCGCCACGACCAAAGCAGTCCCGTGGGCAAGTGGACGAACGCCGTCAGCCAGACGTTGGGGGCCGCGTCGTTCTTGCCGGCCTGCCCGAGTCCCCGTTCCAACTCGGGGGTGCGGGGGCACTCGATCCGCGAGCCGTCGCAGCCCATCGGCTCGAAGCCGTCGACAATCCGCCGCGACCCCAGTCGGGCGTGGATCTGTTGCCGAACCCCCGCGGCCAACGCCCTGAGTTGTCGCATGGGGACGCGTCGCATCGCTTTCTGGAAGCCGACGAGGGTCTTTCCCGGGCGTCTTCGCGACTCATGGCAGGCGACGTAGTATCCCCGGGCCTTCTCAAACCTCTCGGACTCGGAGTCGCCGGTGGCCCAGGTCATGGCGAGCATGACCACGACCAGTGGCTGGAGATCCCACCGCGGCGCCGACCGCCTTTGAGGAACAACCCCTCGGGCTTGCTTCCAGACCGTCGGGGTGAGAAACTGTCGGACATAGCCGATCAACGACTGCGGTTGCTGCAAGCCTTGCAGCGTCCGAGCTGCCTTCATCGCCGTTCTTCCTCAATCCAGGTGAGTGCCGGTTGCTAGCCGCACCCATCATGACGAAGAACGGCGATTTTTTGCCCCCCCTTCTCTCGAACGAACCGCAGCCACGGAGCGGCAGTAATTCTCTGGTCCGGTGAGAGTTACATCCGTTGTTGACGACGCCGAGTTACTGACGTTGGGTGCCACGGGTTGTACTCAATCCGTGAACGATCGCCTGGGCTTTTGGCTCACGGGTGGGGTACAACCCGTGGCACCCAGGGCTTGTACATGATTCAATGCAAAGCAAGACCAGGTCCACGTGCTTAGGGTTTCCCGCCATGAGCTTCCTGGGACCGCGGGCGGGATTCGCTCGCCTTACGGGCGAGCGAAATGCTTCACACAAACCAGCGCGCAATAAAAAACGCCCCGACCCTTCAATGAAGAAGGATCGGGGCGTTGCTGAAGGATTCCGGCGATCACCGACTTTCGCGCCAAAGGCACTATCATGGGCCTGACGGGCTTAACGGCCGTGTTCGGAATGGGAACGGGTGGGACCCCGTCAGTATGTTCGCCGGAAAAGCACTCGGCAAGCGATCAAGCCTGCCGAGCACGTGTCAGTCGTTCAGATTCGTGTGGTCATCACGCAAGCTCAAACCGCGCGTTTCGATGGGCATGACCAACCGTCTTCGAGTCTCTTCACGACGCGTGGTCCCCGTATTGGATGGGATCCGTCGCCGTGTGATCGATCGAATGCGATCGGTGAATGATGCAACCCTGATTCCTGTCCGATTCGAGTCCCGATCAAGGGAGCCGGCGGACGGATCGGGGTGGTCAAGCGATCGGCTGTTAGGACCGGTCGGCTGCGGCGATCACTCGCCGTGCACTCCCGGCCTATCGACCTGGTCGTCTTCCAGGAGCCTTCGCACTTGCGTGCTGGAAACCTCGTCTTGAAGAGGGCTTCGCGCTTAGATGCCTTCAGCGCTTATCCTTTCCCGACCTAGCTACCCGGCGATGCCCCGAGCGGAACAGCCGGTACACCAGAGGTCGGTCCTCCCCAATCCTCTCGTACTAGGGGAGACCCTTCGCAAGTTTCCTACGCCCACGGCAGATAGGGACCGACCTGTCTCACGACGGTCTGAACCCAGCTCGCGTACCGCTTTCATTGGCGAACAGCCAAACCCTTGGGACCTTCTCCAGCCCCAGGATGCGATGAGCCGACATCGAGGTGCCAAACCTCCCCGCCGCTATGGACGCTCGGGGGAGATCAGCCTGTTATCCCCGGAGTACCTTTTATCTGTTGAGCGACGGCCTTTCCATCCAGCACCGCCGGATCACTAACGCCGACTTTCGTCCCTGCTCGACTGATGGGTCTCGCAGTCAGGCACCCTTCTACGTTTGCGCTCATGTTGCCAGATTGCCGACCTGGCCGAGGGTACCATTGCACTCCTCCGTTACTCTTTGGGAGGAGACCGCCCCAGTCAAACTGCCCGATGAGCATGGTCCCGGTCCGGGCTACGGACCGGTGAGGATCAGAGTCATTTCAGGGTGGTATTTCACCGATGGCTCCCCGACGGCTGGCGCCGCCGGATCACGGCCTCCCACCTATGCTACACAGAAAGGACGCTGACCCAATGCCAACCTGCAGTAAAGGTTCACGGGGTCTTTCCGTCTGACCGCGGGTACGTGGCATCTTCACCACGGCTACAGTTTCACCGGGTCCCTCGTGGAGACAGTGCTCCAGTCGTTACGCCATTCATGCAGGTCGGAACTTACCCGACAAGGAACTTCGCTACCTTAGGACCGTCATAGTTACGGCCGCCGTTTATCGGGGCTTCGGTCGCCAACTTCAGCTTACGCCTCATCGGCTCCCTTAACCTACCGACACCGAGCAGGCGTCAGACTCTATACGTCCTCTTGCGAGTTGGCAGAGTCCTGTGTTTTTGATAAACAGTCGCTAGAGCCGATTCTCTGCGGCTCTCCTTACGGAGAGCACCCCTTATACCGAAGGTACGGGGTCATTTTGCCGAGTTCCTTCACGAGGGTTCTCCCGAACGCCTTCGGATACTCGCCTAGCACACCTGTGTCGGATTGCGGTACGGGCCGGATGGTTCGTCCCGACAGGGCTTTTCGTGGCCGGCTTGGCATCAGGCTTCCAGATCGAATGCTGTCGGCCTTGCGGCACGGAGTATTCTAGCACCCCGACCTGACTGAAACCGGCGTCCTCTGTCGTTCAACCTTACCATCGGGTGGCGGAATATTAACCGTCTGTCCATCGGCTACGCCCTTGGGCCTCGCCTTAGGTCCCGACTGACCCTGGGCGGATTGACCTTCCCCAGGAAACCTTGTGCTTTCGGCGGACAGGCTTCCCACCTGTCTTGTCGTTACTCGTTCCGGCATTCGCACTCGCCCACGCTCCACAGATCGTTTCCATTCTGCTTCGTTGCGGTGGGCGACGCTCTCCTACCATCAGTTTGACCTGATCCGCGACTGCGGCACGACGCTTAGTCCCCGTCATTTTCGGCGCGGGATGGCTCGACCGGTAAGCTGTTACGCACTTTTGAAATGATGGCTGCTTCTAAGCCAACATCCCGGCTGTCACCGCGATCCCACTTCCTTTGCCACTGAGCGTCGATTTGGGGGCCTTGGTCGGCGGTCTGGGTTGTTTCCCTTTTGAACGTGAAGCTTATCCCCCACGTTCTGACTCCCGGGGTCCGTCACGCGGTATTCGGAGTTGGGTTTCGGAGGGTAGGCGGGAAGCCCCCCTACCGAATTCCGTCGCTCTACCCCCGCGTGATATGTCCCGAGGCTGGCCCTAAAGCCATTTCGGAGAGAACGAGCTATCTCCAGGTTTGATAAGACTTTCACTCCTCCCCACGGGTCCTCCCCCAGTTTTTCAACACTGGTGGGTTCGGTCCTCCACGACCGGTTAGGGTCGCTTCAACCTGCCCATGGGTAGTTCACCTGGTTTCGCGTCTACTGCACCCGACTATGGCGCCCGATGAAGACTCGCTTTCGCTACGGCTCCCCCCCTGAAGGGGTTAACCTGGGGCCGGATACAGTAACTCGCCGGATCATTATGCAAAAGGCACGCGGTCACGCGGTCTCCGAAGAGACATCGCGCTCCCACCGCTTGTAGGCACGGGGTTTCAGGTTCAGTCTCCTCCCCTCATCGGGGTTCTTCCCACCGTTCGGTCGCCCTACTGGGTTCGCTATCGGTCGTCATCGAGTGCTTAGCCTTGCGGGATGGTCCCCGCCGATTCAGGCCGGGTTTCACGTGCCCGACCCTACTCGGGTACCGAAGAGGGGAGGTTGCATCGTCGCTTACGGGGCTATCACCCGCTCTGGCGCTCCGTTCCAGGAGACTTCAGCTGACGCTCACTCATCCCATGTTATCGGCCCCACGACCCCGAGTGGTGTCCCACTCGGTTTAGGCTGATCCCCGTTCGCTCGCCGCTACTGAGGGAGTCTCGGTTGATTTCCTTTCCTCCGGGTACTGAGATGTTTCAGTTCCCCGGGTCTCTACAGGCATTCCAGGATCGACGTTCGTTGGGCAACTCCCCTGGACCTATCGCAGCCTTCCACGCCTGTCTCTCTGATGACGCCTAGGCATCCCCCCCGTGCCCTTAGGAGCTTGACCACGCCGATCCGGACGCCGCGGTTTCCCAAAAGAAACTCGACGGCCAGACTGGCGAGGGGTCAGTCCCCGATCTCTCTTCGATCGAGTGCCCAGCGTCTCGCGACGCAGGAGTCACTCTCACTTGGGTAACGATCCCAATGTGAGGTCGGTTGCTTCGCAGCAAGCGACTCTCACGCATCCGTAAGGGTTCCACTGTATTGTGGAGAGATTCTTCTACTTTGGTCTGCCACGACCACTTCGTTTGCGGTTCTCACTTGCGTGATCTAACCACCGAATTGAAAAAGAGCTGACCGAACTCCCACGACGGACCCGCAAGGCCGAAGCCTTGAAGTTCCCTCCTGAGAATCCGCACTGGCCGCTGGCCAGGGGGCGAAACCGCGTACGGTCCCGCCCCGCACCCAGCAGTGCAACGCAAACGGAAGAAAGCGAAAGGACCCCTCGGATGAGGGGTCCCCTCCCTGGTCGATCGTGTGTGTGGTTCGAGAACCTTCGTGGGAAGCCGGCGTAAATACCATCTGATCAAGGAGACGGTGCCGATGCGGCCCTTCTTGAATCGTCATTGTGACCGAAGCCACGTCGAACGATCCTCAGAGCCGAGATTTTCTAAGAAAAATCCTTAGAAAGGAGGTGATCCAACCGCAGGTTCCCCTACGGTTACCTTGTTACGACTTAGTCCCCATCACGGGTTTCATCTTCGGCGCCTGCCTTGCGGCTCCGGCGACTTCGGATGCCCCCCGCTTTGGTGGCTTGACGGGCGGTGTGTACAAGGCTCAGGAACACATTCACCGCGGCATGCTGATCCGCGATTACTAGCGATTCCAGCTTCATGCGGGCGGGTTGCAGCCCGCAATCCGAACTGAGGAACGGTTTTTGCGATTAGCGTGACTTTGCAGCCTAGCAACGCTCTGTCCGCCCCATTGTAGTACGTGTGCAGCCCCAAGCATAAGGGCCATGAGGACTTGACGTCATCCCCGCCTTCCTCCGGCTTAACGCCGGCGGTCTGTCTAGAGTTCCCACCGTTACGTGCTGGCAACTAGACACAGGGGTTTCGCTCGTTAGGGGACTTAACCCAACACCTCACGGCACGAGCTGACGACAGCCATGCAGCACCTGTGCACGTTGTACCTTGCGGCCTCACCGACGTTTCCGCCGGCTAATCCGTGCATGTCAAGCCTGGGATAAGGTTTTGCGCGTAGCCTCGAATTAAGCCACATACTCCACCGCTTGTGTGAGCCCCCGTCAATTCCTTTGAGTTTCAGCCTTGCGACCATACTCCCCAGGCGGGGTACTTCACGGTTTCCCTACGACAGGGAGCCCATCGGCGAGCCCCCTATCCAGTACCCATCGTTTACGGCCAGGACTACCGGGGTATCTAATCCCGTTCGCTCCCCTGGCTTTCGCGTCTCAGCGTCAGTAGGCATCCAGGACCTCGCTTTCGCCACGGGCGTTCCTTCCGATCTCAACGCATTTCACCGCTCCACCGGAAGTTCCAGGTCCCCCTATGCCCCTCCAGACTCGTCGTATCCGCGCCCCTTCCCCGGTTGAGCCGGGGGATTTCAGCGACAGACGCACGAATCCGCCTACACGCGCTTTAAGCCCAATGATTCCGAATAACGTTCGCACGGTTCGTCTTACCGCGGCTGCTGGCACGAACTTAGCCCGTGCTTCCTCCAGGGATCAATCAAGGCCTTTCGACCCTTTTTCCCCCTCGACAGGAGTTTACAACCCGAAGGCCTTCATCCTCCACGCGGCGTCGCTCGGTCAGGCTTGCGCCCATTGCCGAAGATTCTCGACTGCAGCCTCCCGTAGGAGTCTGGGCAGTGTCTCAGTCCCAGTGTGCCGGGCCACGCTCGCACGCCCGGTAGGCATCGCAGCCTTGGTGGGCCATTACCCCGCCAACAAGCTAATACCACGACAGCCCGTCCCAAGACGCCGAAGCTTTGGCAAAACACCGATGCCGGTGTCGTTGCGTCGCTGGGGATTACCCGCGGTTTCCCGCGGCTATACCCAATCTTGGGGTTGGTTACCGTCGCCTTACTCACCCTTGCGCCACTGGCCTTGCGGCCCGTTCGACTTGCATGCCTAATCCACGCCGCCAACGTTCATTCTGAGCCAGGATCAAACCCTTCGAGATTGGTCGTCTCCCCGACTCCGAAGAGCCGAAGATCCGGTCCTCACCTTCCAAAGGGTTGAGGAATTTGCTAACTGGTCGCAGCTCGAGGGCACCGGGGCAAGCCCCTGCTCCCTCGTGCTGTTGGCTGTTGGATCCGTCTCCGTCGCGATTCGACCTCCAACCAAACGGGGTCGAGACGACTCAAACGGCTCCACGCCGGCTTCCCTCAAAGGTTCTCTTTAACCACAAGAACCACGATCGACCGGATTGTCAAAGAACGAAGCTGCCGCCGAAGCAATTGGCCGGAGCGACTTGCCTGTGAAGGCGTGTCACGCCGGCCGACCCTACCGACAACATCGCGGCCCGCTGTCTTGGTCGTCGGTTTCCCGCCGCCAGGTCAGCCGGCCGTTTCGTTGTCACCCGTGGTGACACAGGCGACAAGGGAGATAATAGCAGGTTGGCTCCGAAGGTCAACACTCCACTGCCGAATCGCTCCCCTTTTCGCGAACCGAGGGCGGCGACCACGTGTCCGCCCGCCTGCTCCCTCTTGTCGGGTGGACACGGCCCACCAGGTTTCGCCCTTGAATGGGAAAGCCCATCAGGCCGAGTTTGGAGCGTGTCCAACGGGAATCCGCAAGCATGGATTCAAACCATCGGCTTCTCGAGGGGCGGACGGCCCCCCCCTACCCTCTCCGGTAAAGCCTGGTGGCTTTGTTGCCCACCCCACACGAAACGTTACCCGCCGTCGTAAACCCGCGGTCAGTTATCTTGCGCGTGGTGCATCGCTCGGGTGGAACGCATCCGGTTGAATTCCAGGAGGATCGCCTCAGCACGCCCCAACTCGGCATCTCCCACGGTGCTGGGCAACGGGATGCACACCTCGCCGGGTTGCGACCCTGCGGTTGGCGCCCCACACGGGATTCCCACCAACTGGAGCAGGGCAATGAGGTCGTCCGCTTCCCGCGGGTCGATCCGGATCAGGCGATCTTTACGACTAAGAAGGGAGGTCATCATGGCAAACAGTCCTCAAGGGAAATGGCGGTATTCGAGGGCATCCTAGCAGAGTTTATGGGTTCCGGGGGCCAACTCGCACTCAATCGCAGGCGTCGCGATCGAGCCTTTTGCAACCATCACGAATTCGATAAGATTTGTCGAGTATGACCCCGGCGATCTTGATGCGCCTCGCCGTCGGGTCGTTTTGCACCATGGTGGCTCATCGGTCGTTAACTTCAGGGGTTGAGATGCGCGGATTTCGGTCTGGTTTGGTTCTGACCTGCCTCGGGCTGGGGGGAATCGGTCTTGCCGCGGCCCCGGCCTCGGCAGCCGACGACTCTCGGCCCAACATCCTCGTGATCATGAGCGATGACATGGGGTATTCCGACCTGGGCTGTTACGGCGGGGAGATCGCGACTCCGAATCTCGACGCACTCGCTTCGAACGGGGTTCGATTCACTCAGTTCTACAATAACGCACGATGCTGCCCGACCCGGGCCTCGCTCTTGACCGGCTTGTACCCGCACCAGGCGGGGATCGGGCACATGATGAATGACCGCGGGCATGACGGCTACCGCGGAGTCTTGAACCGGCAGTCGGTTACGATCGCCGAGGCGCTTCGGCCGGCGGGCTATCGCACCTATATGTGCGGGAAGTGGCACGTCACGCGATTGATCGACGCGAACGCCGATCGGGCCTCGTGGCCGCTCGGCCGTGGGTTCGAGAAGTTTTATGGCACGATCGCAGGGGCGGGGAACTACTACGACCCGGGCACCCTCTGCCGGCAAAACAATGTCATCACCGTCGCGAACGACCCCGAGTACACGCCCGACTCCTATTATTACACCGACGCGATTTCCGATAACGCCGTGAAGTACTTGCAGCAGCACGGGGCGGAATCGCCCCAAAAGCCGTTCTTCCTGTACGTCGCCTACACTGCGGCTCACTGGCCGATGCAAGCGCCCGAGCAGGCGATCGCCAAGTACAAAGGTCGGTTCGACGCCGGGTACACCGAGGGACGCGAAGCGCGGCTTCGCCGGATGAAGGAGAGCGGCCTGATCGCGGCCGACTCCGCGCTTTCCCCCGGGTCCGACAACTGGGAAGACGTCAAGGACAAGGCATGGGAGGCGCGCTGCAAGGAGGTCTACGCCGCCATGGTCGACACGATGGACGCGGGGATCGGGCGGATCGTGGGCCAGTTGAAAGCGAGTGGGCAGCTCGACAAGACGCTTATCCTGTTCTTGCAGGACAACGGCGGCTGCGCGGAGAACACCGGGCGCTCGGCTAACGGCGACGGACCTGCCGACCTGAAACCGCTGGGCCCCGACCAGTTGCAAACCAAGACTTCGCCGCCGATGCAGACGCGCGACGGCCGCTGGGTCAAGACGGGCCCCGGGGTCTTGCCCGGCCCGGCCGACACCTACATTGCCTACGGTCGGGGTTGGGCGAACGTGAGCAACACCCCGTTCCGGGAATACAAGCACTGGACCCACGAAGGGGGAATCTCGACTCCCTTGATCGCCCACTGGCCCTCGGGAATTCGCCGCGATCGCGCGGGTCGGTTCGAGCGACAGCCGAGCCACCTGATCGACATCATGGCCACCTGCGTCGACCTCGCCAACGCCGACTATCCGACCGAAGTGGACGGCCAGCGCATCAAGCCGCGCGAAGGGGTGAGCCTGCGTCCCGCGTTCAACGGGGCCCCATTGGACCGAACTCAGCCGATTTTCTGGGAACACGAAGGCAACCGCGCGGTTCGCGAGGGGAAGTGGAAGCTCGTGGCCAAGGAGAACGAGCCTTGGGAGCTGTACGACATCTCGGTCGATCGGACGGAGCAGAATAACCTGGCCACCGCACAGCCCGACCGGGTCAAGGCGTTGGCCGCCAAGTGGGATGCCTACGCCGCGCGGGCCGACGTCTTGCCGCTGGGTGCCTGGCGGGCCGAGGAATCCACCCAGGGAAGCCTCAGCCGGGAGCGTCACTTCGCCCTCAAGGCGGGCGATCGACTCGAGCGTTCCCAGGCCCCGGCCATCGTCGGTCAGCCGTTCACGCTCAGCGCCCGGTTCCAAACAAGTGAAACGCAGGCGGATGGCGTCATCGTCGCTCAGGGAGGAACCGTCAACGGCTTCACCCTGTTCGTGAAATCCGGTCGACCGCATTTCCTGGTCCGAGCCGGCGAAAGCACCTCCCGGGTCGTCGGCCCCGAATTGACCACGGGCGAGCATACGGTCATCGCCCGACTGGCCCCGAAGGGAACGCTCTCGCTCGAGGTCGACGGCAAGCCGGCCGCTGACCCTGTGCCGGGTAAGCTTGTGCCCCGAATGCCAGTCGATGGCCTCGAAGTGGGCCGCGATGCAAACGGGCCCGTCGGTCCCTACGAATCTCCCTCCGCTTATGCCGGCAAAATCGAGTCCGTCGTGGTTGAGGTGGGCGACAAGTAATAGTAACTCGGTACGGCGCACCTGGATCCGGTTCTGAACTGGGGGCCTCGGAGCTCGAAAGAGTTCGGGGTCCTTTTTCTTTTGGTTTGTGTGGGCTCAGGAGTCCTCGGCTTGCGACCGTTATAATACGCTCGCGATCAAGGCACTCGCGCCTCCAGAACCCATCTTGAGGGAGGCGGAATGCGACCGGAACCGATGGCGCCCCACGGACGGTCATCCTCGACGAAGCACCGCTTTTGATTGACCTCTTTAGGTTTCTCAAGGAGTTCGAGCACGATGTCGGAGCATACAGTCACCATCGCCTGGAAGCGGGAAACACCCGACTTCGCCTACGAGAACTACAACCGGGACCACGACTGGACGTTCGATGCGGGGATCACCGTCAGGGCCTCGGCGGCCCCTGCCTATCTCGGAAATGAATCCTGCGTCGATCCCGAGGAGGCGTTCGTCGCCAGCCTCTCAAGTTGCCACATGCTCACGTTTCTTGCGATTGCCGCCAAGAAGCGGTACGTGGTGGACGGCTACGTCGATCGCGCCGTGGGCGTGCTCGCCAAGGACGACGCGGGCCGCCTGGCGATCGTTCGGGTGACGCTCCGCCCGGAACTGACCTTTGGCGGTGAGAAGACGCCGACCGCCGACGAGCTCCGCCTTCTGCATGAGCAGGCGCACCACGCCTGCTTCATCGCGAACTCGGTCAAGACCGAGGTCACCGTCGAGTCGCCCTGACCGGGTCACCGACCGCGACCACGCTCTGCCATTCGCGAGCATAAGCTCATGGATGCATCGGAGACTGAGCTCCGCTTTACCTAACCCGCGGATCTCCCCGCGACAAATCGCAAAGTCTTGCCATCAGCCATTCTCTGTCATGAGAAAAGGTTGAAGACAGGCGCGGTGGGTGCTTGCGAAGCGATGGTGGGGCTGAGATAGTTCAGCGTTCACGCTCGGGCTGTGCGTCTAGCCTCGCCGGTCGGTCGGGCGGGGGTTGCCATGATCCTGGGAGATTCGCGCGATGACAGAACACGATCCCAGAAACCAGGGGGGCCCGTCAGGGCCTAGCCGCCGCGACTTCCTGCGGGGGTCCGGTCTCGCGGCGGCCTCGGCCGTGCTGACGGCCCAGGCCACCACCGCGCTCGAGGAGGCGCAGGCGGCTGAAGCGGCAGAGCCGAAGGTACTATCCGGCGAAGTCAAGCTCACGCTGCAAGTCAACGGCGAGGCCAAGACTTGCACCGTGGAGCCGCGGAGCACCCTGCTCGACACCTTGCGAAACCGGCTGGACGTCACCGGCCCCAAGCGGGTCTGCGACCGCGCCAGTTGCGGGGCCTGCACGGCGATCATCGACGGCGCTCCGGTCTACTCGTGCACCACCTTGGCGGTCTCCTGCCAGGGCAAGACGATCGAGACCCTGGAGAGCTTCGACACCGGCGAGTCGAGCGTCGCGCACGCGTTCCACCAGAACGATGCCTTGATGTGCGGCTACTGCACTCCTGGATTCGTCACCGCGTGCAAGTCGTACCTCGATAAGAACAAGGGCAAAGAGCCGACGCTCGAAGAGATCAAGCGTGGCCTCGACGGCAACATCTGCCGCTGCGGCACCTACATTGGCGTCTTCCAGGCGGCCCTCGCCGCGGCGAAAGCCATGAAAGGAGCCTGACCGATGGCGAGTTGGCCCGAGAATCCGCGACTAATCAACACCCGAATCCCCCGGCTCGATGGCATGGCCAAGGCGTCGGGCAAGGCAAAATACCCTTCCGACATGCATCCCCAAGGGATGCTCTTCGGCACGATCCTCTATAGCCCTCACGCCAATGCCACGATCGTCTCGATCGACACCTCGGCCGCCGAGAAGCTGCCGGGCGTGAAGGCCGTGCTCGTGATCACCGGGGCGGGCAAGAAGGTCCAGTACCAGGGCGACGACATCGCCGCCGTGGCCGCCGAGACCGAGGAGCAGGCCCGCGACGCCGCCCGCGCCATCAAGGTCGAGTACGAGATCCTCCCCCACGTCGTCACCGAGGCCCAGTCGATGGCCCCGGAGGCGCCCGAGATCGTCAAGGGGGGGAACACCCGCAAGGCCCGCGCCATCACGCGAGGGAAACCCGATGAGGCGATGAAGACGGCCGACGTGACGATCGAGGCGACTTATTCGTTGCCGGTGATCACCCACGTCTGCCTGGAGACCCACGGGCTGACGGCCAAGTGGGAAAGCGAGGACAAGCTCGTCGCCTGGGCGAGCACCCAGAGCGTTCGCACCGTGGCCGGCGAACTCGCGGGCAAGTTCAACGTCCCGACGTCGAACGTCACCGTCCTGACCGAGGTGATGGGCGGAGGCTTCGGCTCCAAGTTCGGGGCCGACATCTGGGGTCTGGCCGCCGCCGAGCTTTCTCAGAAGGCGGGGGGACGACCGGTCCGGATGTTCCTCGACCGGATCCAGGAACACCTGGCGGCCGGCAATCGGCCGAGCGCCTCGGGCCATGTCGTGCTCGGTGCGACGAAGGACGGCAAGATCGTCTCCATGATCGCCGAGACCCACGGGACCGGGGGACTCGGAGGCGGATCGCAGTTCCCACTCCCTTATATCTACGAAATTCCTAATAGTTCCCGCGGCCACACCGAAGTCTTCGTCAATGCCGGCAAGGTCCGCGCGATGCGCGCTCCCGGCCACCCCCAAGGCTGCTCGATCATGGAAGCGGCCATGGACGACCTGGCCGACAAGATCGGGATCGACCCGCTCGAGTTCCGGCTCAAGAATCTCCCCGCCGATCAGAAGCCGGACCTCAAGCCGGTCTACGAGGCCGAGGTCAAGATCGGGGCTGACCTGATCGGCTGGAGCAACCGCAAGCCGCGCGGGACGAATGGCAAGGGGCCGATCAAGCGCGGCCTCGGGATGGCCTTGCATACCTGGGGCGGCCGCGGAGTGGCCGGCAACCAGGTGAACTGTACGATCAGCCCCGACGGCTCCGTCGAGGTCAAGAGCGCCACGCAAGACATCGGCACCGGCGCCCGGACCGTGCTAGCGATCATCGCCGCCGAGGTGCTCGGCCTGGAACCGACCGAGATCCATTCGAATATCGGCAACTCGACATTCCCGCCGGGACAAGGCTCGGGAGGATCGACGACCACGCCGTCGATGAGCCCGCCGACCTATCAGGCCGCGATCAAAGCCCGCGACGCGCTCTTCGCCAAGCTCGCCCCCACGCTCAACGCCACCCCCGATGACCTTTCGCTGGCCGGCGGCAAGCTGCTGGTCAAGGGCGAGGTCAAGATGTCCTGGAAGGACGCGTGCCGCAAGCTCGGCATGATGCCCATCTCGGTCATCGGCGAGTTCGACCAGAGCCTCGCCTCCTCGGGCGTCGGCGGCTGCCAGTTCGCGGACGTGTCGGTGGACATTGAAACCGGCGTGGTCCGGGTCAACAAGATCGTCGCGATTCAGGACACCGGCCTGGTCATCGACAAGCAGACCTGGGAGAGCCAGGTTTACGGTGGCGTGATCGGCGGCCTCAATTACGGGCTCTTCGAGGAGCGCGTGATGGACCCGACCACCGGCGTCATGCTCAACCCCGACATGGAAATGTACAAGATCGCCGGCGCCTCCGACATCCCGGAGATCATCGTGCGGTGCTACGAACCGTACGACCAAAAGCAACGCGGAGTGATCGGCGTGGGCGAGCCCCCCACGGTCTCGACGGCCGCGGCGATCGCCAACGCCGTGACCAATGCCATCGGCGTTCGGGTCGCCGAATGGCCGATGTCCCCCCGGAACGTGCTCAACGCCCTGGCCATGAAGTCTTCAAAGAATGGGGAGGCGTGACCGATGAATGCTTTTGATTACGCCGCCCCCGCGAGCATCGAGGACGCGCTCAAGCTCCTCGCCACTCCCAAGAGTGAAGCGCTCTCGGGCGGCACCGACCTGCTCTGCCGCTTGAAGGACTACGTGTCCGACCCCGCGCGCGTCGTCTATCTCAAAGACGTGAAGACGCTGGCGGGCATCTCGGGCAGCGCGACCAGCGACGGCCTGACCCTCGGCGCCGGGACGCTCCTCGCCGACGTGCTCGATCACAAGGGCCTCCGCGAGGCCTACCCTGCCCTCTGGCAGGCCACGCTCGAGGTCGGCACCCCGCAAATCCGCAACATGGCCTCGGTCGGCGGCAACCTGCTTCAGCGCCCCCGCTGCTGGTACTTCCGCGCCGGCAACGGCCTGCTCGCCCTCAAGGATGGCAAGAGCCTGGTCCGCGCCGGGGACAACCGCCACCACGCCATCTTCCTGACCGATGGCGACGCCCTCTTCGTCAACCCGTCGAGCCTCGCCGCGCCCTTGATCGCCCTCGGGGCCCAGGCGACGATCGTCGGGCCCAAGGGAGAACGAACGGTCAAGGTCGAGGACCTCTACCAGATTCCCAAGAGCGATGGGGACCGCGAGTTGACGGTCGCACCCGGCGAGGTGCTGACCAAGGTCACCATCCCGGCGGCCAAGGGGAAGAACGCCTCGTACGAGGCGCGACAGAAGCAGGCACACGACTGGCCGCTGGTGCTCGCCTCGGTCAATCTCACCCTGGACGGCGGCAAGGTCTCCAAGGCGCGGGTGATCCTCGCGGGGGTCGCGCCGATCCCCTATCGCAGCGAGGAGGCCGAGAAGGCGATCGTGGGCAAGACGATCACGTTGGAGACCGCGGGCGCCGCCGGTGCGGCCGCCGTCGCCGCGGCCAAACCGTTGTCGATGAACGGCTACAAGGTCACCCTCACCAACACCGCCGTCAAGCGTGCCCTGCTCGCTGCGGCCGGGAACCGGTACTGGGAGGAGGTCTGAACAACTATGTCCGACGGCGATCCGAACGAACTCCCGGTGGTGTCGTCGATCCCTTGCCGCCACCTGCGGAATAAAGGGATGTACGTCTACACCGACGTCGTTGAAAACGACTCGCACCCTGACTATGACAACACCATCTTCTGGTGCCTGCAAACCATGAAGGGATTCGGGCCCGACGATGATTTCGTCGAACGGGCCGAATGCCGCAACCCAACCCGGGCCTGCTACGAACCAATCTGAACCTCGCTCGCCTGGAAAGGCGAGCGAAAAGCGGATCGCTCCCTGTCTGATCGGGGCTTCGGATTGGAGCCAATCCGACGACAGGGAGCGGATTGCTCACCTTTGAGGGGATCGCGTGGGAGCCAATTCGATGGCAGGGAGCGAGCCGTTCCCCGCTCGCCCGGAGGCGATTTCCTCAGGCGACCGAACCACCAATCGTCAAAACGCGACCAAGCGGCGATTTCGTCGAAAATTTTCCGCAATTCCCTCTTGAATCCGAATCAACTTTACGACCATTCTAAGGTTGAGTCGTTACACCGCAGCTTGCGGTACGGCTTCTACATATCGGTTCCCGTCACTTCCTCGAGTAGGGAGAGAGCTGCCATGGGCGACAAGGCACCGAAAGACAAGAACAAGCAGAAGAAGATCGACGAGAAAAAGAAAGGCGCATCGGCCAAGTCCGCAGCCGCACCCGCCGCACCCATTTCGGCGAAGTCGGCCAAGAAGTAACGACTTCGCGGGGCCAGTGAGTGCCGTCTCAGCCGCTCAACTGAGACGTAGCTCACGAGATCCGCCGACCGCGGGACCTACCTTCAACCGCGGAGTCACCACTGACCTGATCGATGTGATGCGTCTCGCCCCGACCACTGTGGCGAGACGCGTCACGCTTCCATCGACCGAGGTTTTCGGCGCGGATCGATCCCCTCTCTGAGATTGTCCTGGGCGGTTTTCAAGCTCCGGGTACTCAGCGCAACCGTAAACGGATGGCTGGGAACAGAATGTTGCGCATCGGAGAGCTGGCCGGCCAACGCCAGCGCCGATTGGCCGAGGTATTCGCGGCCGGCCGCCTGCCAGAATGAGGCCATCCAGTAAAGCATCCGACGGTAGAGCTCAAGCTGACCGAACAGCCGGTGCTCGAACAGGAACCGATAGGCGCCCGCGTCTCGCCTGGGGTCGGGCAACGCCTCTCCTCCCTCGCGAAGCGCGATTTCCTCGGCCAATTCGTAGGTCAAGGGCGAGTGATCGAGCCAGTTCGGGCAGGCATCGAGCACGGCCTGGGCGCGGTCGGGCATCTCGTCATAGCGGAGCACCGAGGGATCCCACCCCGGGAATGGCGCGGGGAACGGCAGAGCACGGAAGCCAGGCGGCATCGTGGCCTCGAGCCAGTAGCGAAGCGTGGGGGGCGTCGAGCGGCCGCAGAGCAAGACGCTTCCCCCCAGGAGGCGGAGCGCCAGTTCGGGAACGTCCTCGACGATTTCGAGATCGGTCTGCTCCACGAGTTGCTCGAAGAGGCCGGCTTCGCGCGGCGAGTCGAGATCGGCCTGGCCGATCACGTCGCAAACCCCTTGGGTCACGTCGCAGACGAAGGCCGCGGCGGCGAGTGAGCCACCCCGATAGGTGGCGAGCACGATCGTCCCCCGCCCTCGGCCGTCGAGGCCGGTGACCAGCGACCGGGCGATACTCGACTCGGCCTGAATCGCCGTCGTCGCCTCCTGAACCGCGGGGACGTCCACCTTGGGCTGGGAGCGGGAGCGGCCCGCCAGCCAGTCCTGGGCCCGGGCCACAACCTCGGCGTCGGGGTGGTCGGCCGCGATCGACTCCCAGACCGTGACCAGGTGCTCCTGATTTTCGCTGGGCTGGGCCAAGGCGTCGAGCGCGGCGGCCCGAGTCGGAGGATCGTGCGCGAAGCAGAGGAGCCGGAGGAATTCGGCCAACCCCGGGCCAATCGGTCCTTGGGCCAAGCCTTCGATGATCTGGGGCCGAATCTCGGGTTCCACGGCTCCGAGCCCCTGAAGTGCCAGCCAGGTCCCCTCGGGATCCCCTTCCAGTTGCTCGGCCAGTTGCTCGAGCGACCCTTCCTCGTCGAGCAGTTCCTCGAGTTCCTCCGCGCGTGCAATGAGCTCGGGGAACTCATCGAGCAGTTCCGCCCCTTCGAGCAGCGTCACTACCTCCCAGGTCCGCTCGGGAGAAAGATGAGGCTGGGCGACCAGGGCCGCCCCCAACTCACGGAGCAGTTCCGGGGTCGCGTGCGCCTCAATGATCCGGAGGATGACCTCGCCCTCGGTTCCGCTGAGGTTGGCCATCCGCGCGCGGGCGGCGACGAGCAGGCGATCGGCCGGCACTCGTTCGATCAATCGATCCAACTGTTCGTCACGCTGGCGTTCGGTCCACTCGGGGTGAGCGCGGAACGCCTCGAGGAGCGCTTCGGGAGTCTCATCGTCGGATGAGGTCAACGAGTCGGGCGGCTGCGGGTCCATGCGCGCTCCGGTGAGCTTGGCCAGGATTATTCTCGGCCTATTAAGCTGCCAGACCCGCCCTTGCACGACAAGGTGAATCGGAGCCGGTTCCTCCTGGGTGAACGGGCGACAAGAACCCTCGGATCCATGGCATCACGGGCTCAGAATCGGTCGTGACCGGCTTGGTCCGGGCGGATCCAACCGGCATCGAACTCGGTCTCCAGGAGAACCGGCTCGTACAAGGCCGAGTCGATCTCGGTCAGGAAGCGGCTCGGCGAGGCGACCACGCTGGGGCCTCGTCCTCCCCGGGAGATCAGAAGGGGGTAGGTCAGGTAGAGCTCATCCATGGCGCGGGTGACCGCGACGTAGAAGATCCGACGTTCCTCCTCCTCGCCCCCCGGCTCTCCCAAGGCCCGGTAGTTCGGAAAGCTATCCTCGATCAGGCGAGGGACGAAAACACGCGACCACTCCAGCCCTTTGGCCTGGTGGATCGTGCTCAGGACGAGGATTTCCGCCGTGCTGTCCCCCTCGGCGAGCGTGTCCATGCCGTAGACGTCGCCAGCCAGCAGGAGCTCGGCGATCAAACGCTCGAGACTCTCGTACCGCGCCGCGAGTACGCCGAGCTGCTCGATGTCGGCGATCCGGTTTTCGGGACGGTCATACTTGACGCGGAGGGTCGCGGGGTAGCCGCCCTCCAGCAGCGCCGCGATCGCCGCGGCCGGGTTAGTCTCCGGGCCGGACGCCCTGATCTTGTTCAGGTCGGCCACCAGTCCGGCGAAGAACCCCTTGCTTTTGGCAGGCAACAGGGCCATCGTCTCGGCCGTCGCGAGCAGCGCCAGCGGATCAGCAGCCCGCGCGAGATGGTCGCAGATCGAGGCGGCCTTGACCTGCCCGATCCCCGGCAAGAGAAGGAGCACGCGGCGCCAGGCCGCATCATCGCGCGGGTTGACCAGGATCCGAAAATAGGCGAGCGCATCCTTGATATGCGCCTGCTCGAAGAATCTCAGACCACTCCGGACCGTGTACTGAATGCCACGCGCCACAAGCTCGGCCTGGAGCAGAATACTGTCGTGGTGGTTGCGATAAAGCACCGCCATTCGGTTCAAGGCCACGCCTTGCTCGTGGCACTCGAGGATCTGCTGGCAGAGAAATTCCGCCTCCTCATAGGCGTCGGCCGTGGGGACCGCAATCGGCCGAACCCCCGCCGAGCGGGCCGAGACCAGGGTCTTGGGAAACCCGGAGTGATTGTGGGCGATCGACGCATTGGTGAAGGCGACGATCTCGGGGGTTGACCGGTAATTGACCTCGAGCTGGAACAGCTTCGCTCCCGGATGGCGGTCCGGGAACTTGAGGATGTTGTCGTAGTTCGCCCCCCGGAACCGGTAGATCGACTGCGCATCGTCGCCCACGGCAGTCAGGTTGCCGGAACCGGCCCGCGCGATCGCCTCGACCAGGGCGACCTGCACGATATTCGTGTCCTGCATTTCGTCGATCAGGATGTGGCGAAACATTCGCCCTTGCGCGGCCAGTTCGTCGGGAAACTCGCGGATCAGGCGTCCCCACTGTCCGAGCAGGTCGTCGTAATCCATGGAATTGGCCGCGCGTTTGCGACTGGCATAGGCTTCGGCCGCCTTCTCGAGCTGGGGGCGCCAGGTCGCAAAGTCGGGATGGCGCTCGGCGAGGACCTCGGCCAGAGGGCGGCCGACGTTGAAGACAAAGCTCAGGAGGTGCTGCACCAGGGCCGGCTTCGGCGCCATCTTGCCGGTGCCGAAGAGTCCGGCATCGTCCATCGCCAGGCGAATCAGGTCGAGTTGATCCTCACTGTCGAGAATGGTGAAGTTCGCCCCGTACCCGAGCAATGAGGCCGAGCGTCGGAGAATGCGATTGCCGACATGATGAAACGTCCCCGCCCAAACTCGCGACGCATGGGGTCCGATCAGCGACTCGAGGCGTCCGACCATCTCGCGCGCGGCCCGGCGGGTGAACGTGACCAGGAGGATTGACTCGGGTGGAACCCCCTTGGCGATCAGATAGGCGACGCGATAGGTGATCACCCGCGTCTTCCCCGAGCCGGGGCCGGCCAGGATCAGGTTCGCGCCGTCGGGCGCGAATGCGGCCATGCGCTGCGATTCGTTGAGGTCGAGGCCGAACCGCTCGACGAGCCGTTGATCGGCGACCTTCTTGAGTTGAATTTTCCGCATGCAAGTCCTGGCTGATCAACCCTTGGAGAGGATCGGGCGTCTCTGGAATCGTCATCATAGGGGTTCCATCAAAATTCGGCGAGGGGACCGTCTGCTTTAGCTGTCGGGGGAATCGCCGCTCCTGTCTTGACTAGAGAACACGAGAACACCATGATTCGCCTATGCAAACCGGTGTTTTGAAACTCAAGCTTCGATCTCTCAACAACAACAAGGCGACTCGCCTTTTATCGTTGTCTGAGATATTCACCGTTTGCGTTCGGTTTCACTGGGGTCGCATCGAGACGTTGAAAACGACGAACACGACTGTGATTCATCGCGATTGTTACAGGGAAGCAAGGGAGTTGTTTCATCTCCCTGCCTCGACAATCCAGCAAGCAAGAGACAAGGCCGTCGCCGCCTACCGCGCGCACCTGGAACGCAAAAAACGTGACCGCCGATCGAACCCGCCGACGTTTCGACGGACGCTGCCGTTGCGGCTTGCCGCCGAGAACCTGCGGATCTTCCCCGACAAATCCGTGGTCCGTATCACCACACCCGACGGATTTCTTTGGCTCCCTGTGTTGATTCCGTCGTGTTTTGCCGAACGCGTGAAACTCCCTCACGGTGTCTCGGAGCTTGTTCGCAAGGGAGACGATTGGTTTTTGATGCTCGCCGTCAAGTCGCCGGATGTTCCGGTGCCCGATCGCGAGCGTCCGCATTTCGGATTGGATCTCGGCCTTGCCCAGCTCGCCGTCCTGGCAGGCCCCGGAGTCGCAAAGTTCTTCGACGGCAAGCCGCTCCGGTACACCCGGAGCCGCTACTTCCGCTATCGCCAAGCCTTGCAGGCGAAACGCAAAGTGGGCATGGTCAAGCGCTCCAAGGGGCGAGAGTACCTCTGGGCGACGAACCATAACCACAAGGTCAGTCGCGAGATCGTGGACACCGTAGCGAAAGCCAGCGGCATCCTCCACGTCGAAAACCTGACCGGAATCCGCGAACGTTGCAAAGGGACGGCGAAGATCAACCGGATGCTCTCCGGCTGGACCTTCGCACAACTCTTGCAGTTCATCACCTACAAGGCGGCGGCCTGCGGCGTTACCGTGATCGCGGAGGACCCGAGGCATACTAGCCAACGGTGCTCCCGATGCGGACACACAGAACGAGGTAACCGGACCAAGCAGGCGGCGTTCGCCTGCAAAGCGTGCGGGTATCGGCTCAACGCCGACCTAAACGCGGCCCGGAACCTCGCTGCCAGAGGGGCATGCCCCTCTGGCGTGGGCGGCGTGACACCGCCCGGGCGCTCTGGCGCCGAAAGCGGGGAACCGAAGGTGGCTCGTTTGAGTCGTCATCGTGGTAACCGCAACCTCGCAAGTTCCTCGTAGGAAGCCGTCGCGTTTACGCGACGGAGGATTTCACTATACGATCGGATCCCTTGCAAACCAGTCTCTCACCAAGGCCGGTCCAAACCGATCCGCGCGACAATCGAAACGACCGATTCAACGCGTTCGCTTCCCGGGCAAACCGCCGGCTTCCCGATCATTTTTGATGGGTACAAGCGTCGTGTGTGGCGTTCCTAAGGTTTATTCTCGCGGTTTCGGCATGGACGACCAGGCAGCCGCCTTGTATGTTTGATAGCCGAGACGAATCCTTTCCGTGCCTTGCAGGGTGGAAACCTGAGGGAACGTTTCAACCTGCCAACACCTCTCTTGGGCTTCGTCTCAACGGATGATCCCTCCTTCCACCCGACCGACGGCCGGATCATCGGGGATGATCTCCTGACCGAGAGGTTCCGTCACCCTCATTGGAATTTCCACCCGATCGATTGCCCGCGACTTTCGTCGTGCCGGACGGCACGGCACCTGCCACCGTTTGAATCGCATCGATTGCCTTCCCCATTTACTCCGAGCGATTGCCATGAGCATGGCCGAACAATCCTGTTCCGGTGTCTTGGAGATGCACCCCAAGGGGTACGGCTTCCTCCGCGACCCCGCGCGGAACTACAAGGTGGGGACGAACGACGTTTACGTTGGTTCTCCCCTGCTGACCAAGTTCCAGCTCCGCCAAGGGGTGCGACTGACCGGTCGGGTCGAGGGTCCGGCCAAGCGGGGAGAATCGCTCCGCCTCGCCGAACTCACGGAAATTGAAGGCCGAACGCCCGACCAGTACCTCGGGCTTCGGGGCTTCGACGACCTGACCGCGATCGACCCGTTCGAACGGATTCATCTCGAAGTCGGTCCCGAACCCCTCGGGATGCGCGTGATGGACCTGCTCACGCCGATCGGCAAAGGCCAGCGCGGCCTGATTGTGGCCCCGCCGCGGACCGGCAAGACGATCCTTCTGCAACAACTGGCCGCCTCCGTCACCAAGAATCACCCCGAGCTCACCCTCTTCGTCCTGCTGATCGACGAGCGGCCCGAAGAAGTGACCGACATGCGCCGGACGATCCAAGGGGAGGTCATTGCCTCGTCCTCGGACCACTCCACCGAGGAGCACATCCGGCTCGCCCAGTTGACGGTCGATCGCGCCAAGCGGATCGCCGAGACGGGAGGGCAAGTCCTGATCCTCCTCGACAGCCTGACGCGGCTCGCCCGGGCCTATAACAAAGGGTCCAACTCGGGCCGAACCATGTCGGGCGGGATGGACATCAAGGCGATGGACGTTCCCAAACGGCTCTTCGGCGCCGCGCGGACCTTCGACGAAGGGGGCTCGCTCACCGTCCTGGCCACCGCCCTGATCGACACCGGCAGCCGGATGGACGAACTCATCTTCCAGGAGTTCAAGGGGACCGGCAACATGGAGGTCGTCCTCGACCGCCGCCTGTCCGACCGTCGCGTCTGGCCGGCGATCGACATCCAGCAATCGGGCACCCGCAAGGAAGAGCGACTGCTCGACGCGGAAACGCTCGGCCGCGTCAACCTGCTCCGCCGCAGCCTCTCGGAACTCAAGCCCACCGAAGCCATGGAATCACTCGTCCGGCAAATGGGCAAGTTCCCCAGCAACAAAGCCTTCCTCGAACGAATCGGCCAATTCCAGAAGGATCACTGACGTCCGCCCCCAGGAATCCGGACGTCGATTCAGCCACTCCATCTCCAAGTACGCCCTTGGCATCGCCCGCCCAGGCCCCGGGCTCCGCTGCGCAACGACTTCGCCTCGGTCTTCTTAACCAAGACCCGAGGCTCCGTCTATGCGCGAATCGATGAAGCGTTCATACCCCTGAAACCCCATTCAAGTCGAAGCATGCACCAATGCCCTAGCCGCGATTTCTCACCCTATTCATTCGGGGTCCGATCGCTCGACGATTTCGACCGCTCGCCCCCGCCACTCGCGACCCACGGGGTCTTTCGCCCGCTCTTCACGTTGGCTTGGACCCGGTCGGACCTCTTCAGGGCGGTGCAAACCCAGTTCCTCAGGCCTCCACGCTCAGGCGGGAGCGCACCCCGATCCTTACCCCCTCGTTCGGGAGGGGTATTCTCCGCCTTGTTGAACTGCGTCTCCTCGGTTCAGCACCTCTGGATCCTGGGATCCGACCGCGCTAAGTTGGCGTGCACACGCCGGAACACCTCCGCATACGGGCAACCGCTCGAGAACTTCACCCACACCTTGCGAACCGTCACACGGACCAACGCCCCGATCTTCAAGAGTTTCAGCCGGATCGTCTGGCACTGCGCTTCAGCCATTGACGTTCCCGCCAGCCCCAACCGCCGCAAGGCCTCCAGCAGCACGTAGGCGATTGAGGAGAAGAACAGCCGGATCTGGTTGGCACGCATCGTGTGGGCACTGGTCCGATCGGCGAACAGATGCAGTTGCTGCTCCTTGATCCGGTTCTCCATCTCACCGCGACCACAGTAGTCTTGCTCGTACAGCGGCTGCGCCGCTCGTTCCTCCGCCGAGAGCGACGTGACCACGAACCGCGGGTTGGCTCCCTTGCCCAGATGCTCGGCCTTGGCCACTACCCGACGCTCTCGGCTCCAAGTCTTCTGCGTTTGATAACGCAATTCGGCGAAGACCCGCGCCGGCTGTTTCGTCGCCTCGAATTGCTGTCGCGCTTCGGCCAATTCGGTCGCGATTGCTGCCGTCAGCCGGGTGTTCTTGGCCAGGCCGATCAGGTAATCCACGCCGTTGTCTTCACACCATCGGAGGATCTCCTCGCGGCAGAACCCGCTGTCGGCGCGGATCAGGATCTTCACCTGAGGCCACGCCTGGCGGATCTGCGAGACGATCCGCTGGAGGTACTTCACCGAGCCGGCGCTGGCATCAATGTCGGAGGGACGCAGCCGGGCACAGAGCAGGTGGTCGCCGCAGAAGATGTAGAGCGGGAGATAGCAGTATCCCTTGTAGTAGCCGTGGAAGAAGCGGCCAAGTTGGCGGCCATGGACCGTGTCGTCGGTGGCGTCGAGGTCCAAAACGATCCGCTCGGGGGGTCGGCTGTGGGCCTGAAGAAAGAGGGTAACGAAGAGCCGTTCGACCTCATGGGTCTGACAGGTGATCTTCTTGTAACGGCTCTGTCCGTCGGCCCCGACAGGGGTCAGTTCCAAGCGGTTGAGGGTGCTCTTGCCAGCCAGCGGCTTGCCGCGATCGCGGAGCCGTGGCCGGTCCTGTCCGGTGGGATCGGTCTTGCCGACGACGGTGGCCAGTAAGGGATCGCGGCGGAGATCGTCGTGGTCGTTGAGGTCTTCGTAGCCCAAAGCCAGGCCGTAGACCCGCTGGGCGACGAGGTGTTCCAAGGGGTGCTCGATGAGGTCGGGCTCGCGATGGTCCGTAAAGCAGGCGGCGAACTGGCGGATGATCGCGGTGCGGGCTTCGGTCTGTCGCAGTAGGAGTGCGCCGCCATCAGAAGAGATGACGCCACCGTCAAAATCGGCGAGCACTTGGCGGTGACCGAGGATGGAAAAGTCGAGGTAAGTCGAGTTACACTCTGTAGCCATCGGGCTGCCTTGGTTCGGTGTCAAAAGTGGTTGTCGCAATTCCACCTATGACACGCAAGGCAGCCCGATTCAATCCCTGGTGAGAAATCCAGGCTAGCGGCATACTTACCGACATGCAAGCAATTTTTGCCTCGTTTTTCATTACATAACTCTTAATTCCCAAGTTAATACATTTCCACAATACACAAGTCGCTGCATCCTCCGCCGTGCTTTTTCGCCCCCACAATCTTTTCCAACGACTGGACTACGGAAAAGACCTCCCGGACAGAGGGCCATCCCATCCTGCTCGTCGATTAGTCGCCCTTGAGTTCCTTGATCATGATCCTCCGAAATTGGATCGGTGTGCCTTCGCATTGCCAGCCGATCTGACCGCTGTCGGGCGAAGCCCCGGTGCCCCGGCTCACTTCGACTCCATTGATTGTGGACGTGATTCGGCCATTCTGGCAGGTCACTTCGAGGTGGTTCCACTGGCCGACCGGCTTGATCGCCTTCTTTTGGGCCTGGGCATCCTTGGATCCGGTAAACTTGGCTCCGAAGATGGCGAAGAGGTTCCCGGAGTCGGCGTTCATGAGCTGGACCTCGATCGACTTGGGCCAGACCTTGTGCGGCTTCTGAACATGGAGGAAAAGGCCACTGTTCCCGTCGAACTTGGCATCATCGGCCAGACCTTCCGGTCGTTCGTAAATCCAATCACATTTCAGCACATAATCTCGATAGATTGCTTTTGTCACGAAGTAGCCGTGGGGTTTCCCCATGACCTTGATTTCGCCATTGACGATCTTCAAGGCATCGGGGTCGATCCCGATCAGGTCGAACTGCGCGGGGTCGTCTCCCTTGACCAGCGCGACGAAGCCGTCTTCGGCCCCGAGGGAAACGGAAGCCATAAACACGACCAGAAGCCAAGAGCAATACCGCATCAGCAATACCTTTCGCGAATGAAGGAGACAGCGAGTTCCGACTTTGTAACTGGGCCCCACAGGGCGAGGATGGATCCATCGGTCAAAATCAATCGCTCCGTTGGCCGATTTATCAACGACCTCCTCTCCCTCTCCTCCGCGTCTCCGCGTGAATCAGGGGGCAAGCCGGAGGTCCAAGCACCTCACAAGGACACCCCATCACACAGGGGTTGGCCCATACCTCCGGTCCTCCTTCTACGTTCTCGATCCACTCGGCCGCAAGATGCAGGCGGCCTCGCACTTCAAGTCCGGTACGTCAGTCGCCTGCGCCCCGGCACGCGCAGGTCGTTTCGAGGAGGCCCTCACGGTTAACGTTGAGGATGCGACAGCCTATGATTAAGGGAGGCTGCCCCCCCCTTCACTCCTTTTTTTCGCGGAGTTTCGATGTGGAGTCACGGACGTCCGAAGGCGCTCCTCCCCGCACTGCTGACCTTGATCGCGATCGGAACGGGCGCGGGGTTCGTAGCCCCTCTTCCCCGCGAGCCGATCTTCGAGGGACTGGGAACTCATGGGCGCAAGATCACGACCGACTCACCCGAGGCGCAACGCTACTTCGATCAGGGGTTTGCGTTTCTCTCGGCGTTCAACCACGACGAGGCGATTCGCTCGTTCCGGCAGGCGACAGAGCTCGACCCCGCATGCGCCATGGCGTGGTGGGGACTCGCGATGGCCAATGGGCCGCACATCAATAACCCGGTCGTGCCCGAGGAGCGAGGCATCGCCGCGTCGCGAGCGATCGAGCAAGCGCGGTCGCACAGGCAAACGGCGAGTGCGGTGGAGCAGGCATTGATCGAGGCGGCGTCCCAGCGGTATGCGGAGAAACCGCCGGAGGATCGCAAGGTTCTCGATCAGGCGTATGCCACGGCGATGGAATCGGTCTGGCGAGACCATCCCAGGGATCCGGATGTGGGCGCGATATACGCCGAGGCCCTGATGGATCTCCGGCCTTGGGACCTTTGGCAGGCCAACGGAGCGGCTCAGCCGGGCACCGACCTGGTGGTCAAAACCCTTGAGGAGACGCTGGCGATCCAGCCGGACCATCCGCTCGCCTGCCACCTCTACATCCATGCGGTCGAGGCCTCGCCCCATCCCGAGAAAGCGTTGCCGGCCGCCGATCGGTTGCGCTTCTTGCAACCGGGACTCCCCCACCTGGTCCACATGCCGTCGCACATCGACGTGCGGCTCGGCCGGTGGAAGGAAGCGGCCGAGACGAACGAACGCGCGATCGCGGCCGATCAGGCTTACCGAGCGATCCGGCCGACTCAAGGGTTTTACCGGCTCTACATGCTCCATAACCAGCATTTGCTGGCCTACGCCGCCCTGATGCGGGGCGAGAGCCGGAAGGCCATCCGTACGATCGACGCCATGCTGGCCGACATGCCGATCGAGTGGGCACGCGAGAACGCGGCGATCGCCGACGGAATCTTTGCCATGCCGCTGGAGGTGCGAATGCGGTTCGGCCGGTGGGACGAGATTCTGGCGGCTCCGGAGCCGGAGGCGGCGTTCCCGATCGCCCGGGCACTCCGGCACGCGGCCCGAGGCGTAGCGTTCGCCGCCACCGATCGGATCGAGCGGGCCCGCGAAGCGCAGAAGGAGTTCGCCTTGGCCCGAACCCGAGTCCCGGCGGACGCCCGCTTCGGCAACAGCACGGGCTCCGCGCTCCTCGACGTCGCCGAACCCCTGCTCGCGGGAGAAATCCTCTATCGCGAGGGAAACGAGGAGGCCGCCTTCGCTGCGTTGGAGCAGGCGGTCCGGGCCGAGGACGCCCTCAAGTACGACGAGCCGCCCGACTGGATCATGCCGGTGCGGCACGTGCTCGGCGCGGCACTCCTGAAGTCGGGACGTCTCGGACAGGCAGAAGCCGTCTACCGCGAAGATCTGAAGCGGCTGCCCCACAACGGATGGGCCCTGTTCGGACTGATGCGGACCCTTGAGGCCCAGAACAAGGACAAGGAAGCGAAGGAGGTCCGAGCACGGTGGGAAAAGCAGTGGAGCGACGCGGACGTACAACTCTCATCATCCTGCTTCTGCCTCTCGGGCGAATGAGGTCAAAATGAAGCCGGCGAACATGGCCTTCCTCGATTCTCTGGGAATGAATGGCCGCGGCAGTCCCACCTGCTCCTGTCTTGCTTGAATCGATGGGATTCCCTGGGACCGCGGGCGACCCGCCCGCAATTCCATTCAATTCCATTGAAGTCAATTCAAGAGCGGGCGGGACGCCCGCGGTCCCAGGGGGGGAGGAGGAAGGGTGTTGGCGCTCACAAGGGGGCAGTGCCAGCGCCCCGCTTGGCGATCGGGCTCCGGCCGCGGCCTGGGGCCAAAGGACCTCGGGGCGCAGTGACTCGACCCCGGTCTCAAGCCACTGCGGCCACCCATCCGGACATCAACGTAAAATATGCAAATTCGTCTCAGCCAGTCGCAACGGCCATTGCAACCAAGGATGCGGGGTTGTTCCTCTTGTCCGGCACTGGGCCGGGCGATACTGTGATAGAGTAAGATCGAGACGCTATCGACTCATCTCGGTCCCCTTTTTTTCCCCAGGCTCGCTCATCACTTAGGAGCGATCGCATGGCTGAGTTCGAGCATCCCCGACCGAATCGACCGGATGATTCGAACGCCGACGATGAGGTCTACGGACTGGCCGGCGACGATTCTGTTGACCCTGAGGAGGAGCACGAGAGTCTCAGCCCAGGGCTGGACGACGCGAGCGAGGAGTCTCCTCCCGGGCACGGACGATCGCGCGGTTCGGGTCCCTCCGCTCCGCCACCGGCGCCTCTGCCTCGCCTCTGGAAAGCGGCTCCGGATCCTGAGGAATTGAAGCGTTCCAAGCGGAAGGAAGCCGCGTCGGCCTCCACTGAGAAAGTGAAGACAAAGGCGAACGAGACGAAACCGGCACCGTCGGGTTCGACCGGTCGCCGGCCCGAGGGGGGCGGTATTGAGCGGGCCGGCACCGTCCGGAAACTGAGCGAGAAGGAACCGGCCGCCAAGTCGAAGCCGCGGGAGCGGAAAGCCAGTTCCGACGATTCCGATGTGACCAAGAAAGCGCTCGTCGAGGAGACGCCGACCTTCGACACCTACGAGGCGCGGCAGAGAGTCCGGATCCTCATCGGAGGCACCCTGCTCGCCGTGTTTGTGGTCGCCGGGTTCATGACGATCCGCACTTACCTGCCCAGTCTCTCGGGCGGGGATACTCCCGACACCGACATCCCCGTCGTCGACAACCCAAATCCGCCGCAGAACCCACAAGCCCTCGAGCAGGAAGCGAATAGCCTGTTGGAGCGCGCACGCGAGACCGCCAAGAAAGGGGACGCGAAGCTGGCGATCTCCTTGCTCGAACGGGTCGTGGCCGCCTATCCGAACACCAACGCAGCCAGAGAGGCGAAGGAGGCGCTGGGGCGGCCGGCGAAGAACCTGCCCCTCTTCATCGACCGGCCCGTCGTTGTTGCCAACCCCACCGCGCCGAAGCCAGCTGCGCCAAAGCCAGCACCCAAGGTGGTCGATGCGACTGCGCCGACGGCCCCGCAAGGAAATTCGGCCGAGGTCGCCATCATCTACCCGGCGAACCCCGCGGAACCGGCTCGAGGTGGGGAAGCCAACGCTCCCGAGAAGATCGCGCCTCCGGTCGGTCGCCCGTTACCCAAGGGCTTTCACTCCCGCCCGGGGACTCAGGCCCACGAGTCGGGCTGGGCGTTGGAAATCGTCGGTGATCGAGATGGTGCCCCCATGGTCCTGGTCCCTGGTGGCGAGTTCCTGATGGGAAATGACGACGGTGAGGCGGCCGAACGCCCTGCGCATCGCGTCTTCCTCTCGACGTATTACATCGATCAGCATGAGGTGAGTGTCCGCCAATTCGACCTCTTCGAGAAGGAGGTCGGCCGGCGAACCGACCGGGTCCGGGCGCTGGCACGCGAAGCGACGATTGCACCGACGTCCGTCGATAATCCGGTGGTGATGGTCAACGCCAAGGAGGCGAAAGATTTCGCCACCTGGGCCGGCAAGCGGCTCCCCACCGAAGCCCAGTGGGAGATGGCGGCCCGTGGCCCTGATGGGCGAATTTATCCCTGGGGCAATGATCCGCCCGAGTGGGCGAAGTCGCGCAAAGCCCGACAGATCGAACCGATCATGTCGTACGCCGACGACATTTCCCCCTTCGGAGCGCACGACATGGCCGGCAATGCCTGGGAATGGACCAAGGACTGGTACGACTCCCGGTACTACGTGCTGGTCAAGAACCAGCAGCTCTCCGACCCGACCGGCCCGACCATC
The DNA here is from genome assembly GCF_900129635.1 of Singulisphaera sp. GP187. GTDB lineage: Bacteria > Planctomycetota > Planctomycetia > Isosphaerales > Isosphaeraceae > Singulisphaera. The sequence continues at coordinate 3,737,134 of NZ_FSRB01000001.1, forward strand.
GTGCCACGAACCTTTCAACTCGCGGTCAAAGGGGGCTCGAAGAGCTGGACCGTCACCAAACGTGAAGGGATGAAATTCGACCAGCGTCTCCCCTTCCTGGGATTCCGCTGCGTTCTCGCCGTCGAAGGACCGGGCAATGCCTTCGAGCCACCGCCCAAGCCCGCGGCGCCGGGCGGAACCACCCCGGGACCGAACCCGACCGGCGATGCACCGCCGCCGTTTTGAACGTTGGGATTCCCGTAGGGGCCGCAATCGCGGCCCCTACGGGACCATGTCGTCCGACATCGGGTCCGCCTGGCTGGCCTCCTCGGCGTCGTCTTTTGTGGTGATGAAAAGGAGCCCATCCTTGACGTGGTAACCCAGGCCGACCTCGCCAAGCACCGAACGAAGCGAGTTCTTGAGCGGCACGCCGCGTGAGGCGATCGTGATTGGAGTTTGCATCGTCACACCAACTTCCGCCAGAGCCACCGGATCGACGTAGAAGGGGATCCCGTTCTGCAACGGGCCGTACTCCCGGCGGAAGACCTGCTTGGTGTACCACGTATCCGTCGCGACCCAGCCGGTCGAGCGCTTCACATGGGAGACCAGGCCCGCGAGCGTCGTTCCGGTGTCAAACGGCATGTTCACGGGCTTATCGAGCTCGGCCAAGATCACTCCGTTGGCATGGTTGCGTGCCGTCCGGAGCGCAGACCTGAGATGGGCCTCTCGAACCTTCGCTCGCTCGTGCTGGATCCAGAGGGCGAGCACCAGGGCGACGACAACAACCCAGTACATCAGAGCGCGAAGCCGAAGCCAACGCATTCCTGACCTCCTGAATGTACGTCTTTCCAAGTGTCTTTACTTGCAGCCGTTCGACTCGACGCCCTCCACTCCAGCCGGCGTCGAGTCGATTCGGACCGTGGCGTCTGCCCCACTGCATCCCAGGCGTTCACCAGTCGCCGACGCTGCCGTCTCGATAGAAGGTCCGGAGGAGGACTTCCTGTTCGAAGGGGTGTTTCTTGATCGCTTCCTCGTCGATTTCGACCCCCAGTCCGGGGAGCGTGTTGGGGTAGACGATGCGTCCCTTGGGCTCGATGGTGAAACCCTCGCGGACGACTTCGGAACGCCAGGGGACGTCGTCGAGCACAGCTTCGCAGATGATGTAGGACGGCGTTGCGAATCCGAGCTCGAGCGAAGCAGCGGTGCTGACGGGTCCTTGCGGGTTATGCGGAGCGAGGGAGACCCGGTAAGCCTCGGCCATCGCGGCGATCCGCCTGGCTTCGGAGAGGCCGCCACAGTGGGTGATGTCGGGTTGGAGGACGCTGCAGGCGCGACGTTCCAGCAACTCGCGGAAGGCGTGCTGCGAGACGAGGCGTTCGCCGGTCGCGATCGGGGTCGACACGGACCGCTGGATGAGGGCGATGTCCTCAATGGTCTCGGGCCAGCAGGGCTCCTCGAAGAAGTAGAGCCCGTACGGCTCGAGGACCTTGGCAAAACGCAGGCCCATCCGAGGAGAAGGGCGGGCGTGGCAGTCGACCATGATGTCGATGTCGTCGCCGACCGCGTCGCGCATCGCCTTGACGCAGGCCTCGGCGTACTTCAAGGGGCGGAGCCCTTCGAGCGGCATGGTTTCAGGAACAGCCATCGACTTGAAGGCGGTGAAGCCCTCTGCGACCGCGCGTTGGGCCAGATCGCCGAACCGACGGGCGTCGGCGGGGTCGGTCTGATAGAAGTCTTCCATCCGGCCGCCGCCGAGGTGGCAATAAAGCCGGATGTAGTCGCGGACCGCCCCTCCCCAGAGCTTGTGGCAGGGAACCCCGTGGATCTTGCCGACGATATCCCAGAGGGCCAGGTCGATCCCGCTAATCGCCGTCCCGCGCACGATCCCGTTGCCGTGCCAGAAATGCTGGCGATACATCATCTGCCAGAGGTGCTCAACCCGCGTGGGGTCTTCGCCAATCAAGAGCTGCGAGATGTCTTCGATCGCCCCCACCACGGCGCGGGTATGCCACTCCAGGGTCGCCTCGCCCCAGCCGTAGAGCCCGGCTTGGTCCGTCTGGACCTTGACGAAGATCCAGTTTCGCATCCGCGCATGACAAACAAACGTTTCAATCTTTGTAATTTTCATAAAATCTCTCTTTGATTCGCATCACCCGGAACGGACGACTCAGACTCCGTCAGGGTGGGGAGCCCAGCGTCGATACCCTCCAGGGCGAAAGGAATATCGACTACGGTGGCTCGCCACTTCAGGTGGGGAACCACTCGGCGATCTGGGCAGCGATGGTTTCGGTCAGCAACTCTAACGAACCAGCGGCCAGCACGGCCACGTCGGCCTGATAGATCCCGCGATCGTAGGCGGACGCCGTGGGCAAATAACCCGGTTGCCAACCATTGACCAGGGTCAGCACCACGATGGCCGCATGGGGGCTCCGGCGCCGCAGCTCGACCTGCAAGTGTTGGTAATGTTCGGCCCCGACGGCCAGCCAGACAGCGCCGCCGGTCTTCCAGAGCAAAACGTCGAACGGGAAGGTGGGTCCGGGTGAAAGGTTGCCGATCCGGACGAGTTGCCGGTCCATCCGCTCGACGAAGGCCCGGCATTCGGCGGCCCGGGCGCGATCGTCACGAGCCAGGGCGGCTTGCTCTTCGCGCTCCCAGCGGGTGCGGTCCTCACGTGTGGATTCGGCCGTGGGAAGGTCGGGGCGGTAGGAGAGGTCGACGGACCAGCGCTTCAGGTCCCATACTTCCAGGTCGCGGAGGCGATTGGCATCGAGCGGGGCGTGACGCCAGGTGCCGATAACCGCCCCCGACTCGACCGGTCCCGCGTACTCGAATCGGGTCCGTGGCGGCGGCATCGCTTCAAACGCCGAGAGCGCGGCGTGCCCGAGTTGCCGGCCGTTGCGATCGGCGACGGCCGGATCGCCAACGAAGCCTTCACGCGGCCCGAGTTCTCCCGAGGCCCCCTGCAAGAACAGGCAAGGGGCGCCGGTGGCCTGTTCGACAACCTCGCGCATCGCCCCGGGGAAGTCGGGGCTGATCAGCGTATTCTGCCAGGCCAGGGTGGTCGGGTGGCAAGCATAGTTGACCATCGTGGCGAGCGTCCGGCCCTCGGCGCTGGTGGCGCGGACAAGCATGAGAGTGTCATCGGCGGGGCCATCGGGATTGAACCCGCAGACGAACCGACCGCCGGCCTCATCGAAGGTGTCGCGATGGGCGGCCAGGTTGCACCGGCCCAGCCCGTAGCAGAGCGTGGTCGGCTCGGCTTGGGCCATCGCTTCGGCGACAAGGCACGCCAGGCGCTCGGCGAGATCGGCGAGGTAGGGGGCGATGAGGTCGCCCCCGGGGCGGTCCGCGCGTCCGGTATCCATCAGGCCGGCCGCATGCGTGTGCGAGAAGGCAACCAGCAATTGCTCGCGCGCGATCCCGGCCCGCGCCGCGACAATGTCGAGGACCTTTTGAGCCTCGAGGTCCCAGAGCAGGCAATGGTCGAGCGCCACCAAGACGATGCCCGCCGACGGTTGGTTCGGCGGAGCGATGAAAGCCGCGGTGGCCGTGAGCGGTCGATGCACCCCGGTGGACCGTTCATGAGAGGCGGCCCCCCACATCCGGTGATAGATCCCCACCGGGGGGGTAACGTCGCCTCGGGCCACGCCGAACGAACAGAGGCTTTGCGGAGTTTCCAGGGGAGTCGGCTTCATGATCGGTCCGTGAAGTCAGATGGTGTCGCGGTCGGCGTCGAAGATGAGCCAGCACGCTCCGGCCACGATATGGATCGCGGCGAAGAACGTGAGGACGGCATCCCAGGACCCCGTGATCACGACAAGCTTGGGAACAATGATGGGGAAAAGGATCGAGCCAATCGCCCCAGACGTGTTCATAATCCCGAAGACTTGCGGAGTGTTACGTCCTCCCAGGTCCATCGTCAGCGCATAAGCACAGGGCCCGGCCAGGGCGGCGGCGAACGCCCCGATACTCAGAACGAGCACGGCCAGTCGGGCATCGGCGATCGGATAAGCGAGGCCAATCAGGAGGGTCGCCACCAGCATGCTGACCACGGAAACTCCCTGGCGGGCGAGCCGGAGACTTCCCGTCCTCGCCAGGACCCGATCCGAGAGCCAGCCTCCAGCCAGGCAGCCGAGCATGGTTGTCCAGTGCGGAAGGCTCGTGAGCAGGCCCGCTTCCCAAACGCCCACGCCTCTGGTTTCGCGCAAATAGGTCGGGAACCAACTCAGGTAGAAGATGGCCGCGGCGGCGCGGAAGAACTGCTGTAAGACCAGGCCGAGGACCGCCCGATTGGCCAAGAGGGTACGCCAGGCGATCGGACCAACGACCTGTTGATCCGTTCTTTTTGCCCCTGCGGAGATCAAGGCGAGCTCCGCCGGGTTGACCGAGGGATGTTCGCAGGGGTTGTTGCGGAACCAGAGCGCGAACCCGAGCGCCCAGATCAGCCCTGGCACGGCGTAAAGCAAGAACATCCAACGCCAGGAAACATAGACCAGGATGAACCCTGTCAAGGCCGCGCCGATGCCCCCACCGACGCCCATGAAGCTGGTCAGGATCCCGCTGACCCAGGCGCGTCGCGAGACGGGGTACCAGCGGCTCAGCACCCCCGTGGAAGAGGGGAAGATCCCCGCTTCGGCGACGCCCATCGAGAACCGCGCCACCAGCAGTAAGACAACCCCGTGCGTGGCCCCACAGAGCCCGGTGGCCAGCGACCAGGCCGCGGCGAAAACGGGGAGGGCACGCCGAGCCCCCCAAGCATGGTCCAACCCCGCGGCGGGCATCTGAAACAGCGCATAGGCCAGAAAGAAGGCGCTCATCACCAGCCCCATCTGCGACTCGGTCAGCCCGAGGTCGGCGCGGATGAGCTTCTCAGCCACGCTCAGACAGCCGCGATCGATGTAGGCGATCGTCGTGGCGACGCAGAGCCAGATCAGAATCAGATGGCGAACCCCCGACGCGCCGGCAGCGGCGGACCGATCTTGGAGGAGGACATCCTCATCGGTTACAAGGCTCGCAACACCCGTCGCTCCACTCAAATTTGCGTCTTGCTCCAAACCAGCCCCCCGGGATGATGACTTGATCGCCTTATGCAGATGGGCACGGTGAGCCTTGATGAACCGAAGAGATGACCGCGGCCTTGCATCGACTGCCGGGTGCCACGCACCATCCAAAGGCAGACCATGTCCGCCTGCTGATTAGATTGCCACCCGGAAGATGCTACCGCGCCAGGACGAGGGCGTCTCCCGGGTGGCTTGGGCGTTTCCAATTCAGTAGGCGTCAGCGCTAACGATCTCGCCCCCTTTGGTCGTGCTGACGCTCATCCAGGTCACGCTGTTGATCGTGTTCTTGATGAACTTCACGCTGCCGTCGCCAAAGAGGGAGTTCACTCCGCCGGGATGCCGGCCGCGCGAGGCGAACATGCGAGGCTGGGCGGTGGAATCGGGGAAGATGCACGGAGGATTGCGCATATAACCGCTCTTGCAATAATCCGAAGAGTAGATGACGTCGGGGGCGGTGCTATTGGGTGGAAGATAGGTTGAGAAGCCCGCGGCATCACCCCACCAGGTGAATCCGCGGAGGTCGGTCCCCTGCCCCATGATCACCTCGGAGGCGAGGAGGGTGTTGCTCAGGCCATCCGGGATGTCGGCGAAACTAAAGGCACCAGGCTTGCCATAGATGTTCGCAAACGGGGCACCGCCGTGGCGGATCCCGTTCAGCTCCGCCTGCTCCTCCATCGCCGTATTGCCGTAATTCACCGCGTAGCTGTGCGAGGTGACATCAAACGCAGGCGCGTTCGGCGTGTCACTCGGACAGGTCATAGTGCCGATCCTCCGATTGGTGACCGTGGTCTGGATGGCGCCGAAGTAATAGGTGGTCTGGCCGACGTTGTAGCTCGGCGAGAACGAGAAATTATAGCTATTCTGAAGACTTTGCTGCTCGACATACGGCAGAATGAAGACCATCCACGACCCCCAGCAACAGTCGCTCTTGCCGGGAGGGAGCGAGTTGATCGTGGTGTGATAATTGTGCATTGCGATCCCGACCTGCTTCATGTTGTTGACGCATTGCGCTCGCCTCGCGGCCTCGCGCGCCGCCTGGACGGCGGGGAGCAACAGCGCGATCAGAACGGCGATGATGGCGATGACGACCAGCAGCTCGATCAGCGTGAATCCACGACACCGGCGTTCCATAACAAGACCCCTCTCTTCATGACGGCATGATGGTTACGTTCCTGTTCACTCACTTCTTCAAATCGAAATCAAACGAGTTCGGTTGTCCGACTTTCACCTCGGCGTTCAGCGTACTCGAGGCATTGTACTTCTTGGGGATGAGGTCCGGAGGGGACGGCGGAGCCTTGCCCGGGCCGCTCTCGGAAGCTGCGGCCGTTGATTTCGGCGGACTGGTGATAATCACCCGATACCCTCCCGCGACCGGTCCCTCGTGGCGCGGGATCGCATACTTTCCATCCCGGATCGCCGCGCTGACGAACGTCCCCTGATTGGTCTCAGGCCGAAATTGGATCATCCCTTCCGAGAGCGGCGTCCCTTGGAGGATGACGCTCCCCGAGATCTCCTGGCGCGGCAGGTCATCGCCCGCACCGCCGCAACCCCCGAACCAGGCGAGGACGACAATCCCAGTCGACAGTCGCCGGCACTTGCCGCCGAGCGAGGAGTCCATGTCAATTCGCCTCCGATAAAGAATGCCCAGGCCGCAAACCGACGGGTTTTCGGCCGCGAACTCAGACCAAGCGATTCGGGCCGTGCCTCCTTCGGCACTGGATGGGGAAATCCAGACCGTTCAGGAACGACACGACATCCAGGAGTCCACGAATGGTCTCCCTCGAGACGGCGGCCCGGCGGAAGTGACACCGGGCAATGATTTCACGGGTGTGAGTCCTCAGCCCGTGAGAAGGAGGGATGCGAAAGGTTCCTCTCGAGTAACGACACGGTGAAAGCCAGCCGCCACCGGGCTATTGCCTGCACTTTATCGTTAAAGAGAAATTAAGAGACGAGCCAATGGCCGTCAAGTTCTATATTGGAAGATTTGTCGATTTTCACGTCGCGAGGTCGATCGCGAAGGTGAATCCTCAAGATGGGTTCACACAATGAATGTTGCATGGATGTTTAGTTTCCTCACGCACTGCCGCGATGGATCAACTTGGTGGGGAAGACGACCTCGGCAACCTCGAACTTGCCGTTCTTGATGTAGCTCAGTAGCAATTCCGCGGCCCGGCCCCCCATCTCGACTCCGAGCAACGCCACGGTCGTCAGCGGCGGATCCACGTACGGCGCGAAGTCGAAGTCATCAAACCCGATGATCGCCAGGCTCGTCGGGATCTTCCGACCGAGTTGCTTCCCCGCCTGGATCGCACCCACCGCAAGCACGTCGTTGGCGCACAGAATCGCCGTTACGCTTGGGTCGGCACGGAGCACCGCCTCCACTCGGCTCCGCGCTCCCTCCACCGTCTCACGCTCCACTCCCCAGACCTCACTCCAGCTCCCTCCCCCCGCACGAATCGCCTCCTCGTAACCCGCGATCCGCTTCTCCACCGCAGGCCAATGTCGGTCGGTCGCGAGGAAACCGATCCGCTCGTGACCTTCACCCTGGAGCAACGACACCGCCGCACCCGCCCCCCCACGGTCGTCCGCCAGCACGCAGCCGACCGTCGCGGCCTCCGCCCGGTCCTCAATCAGCACGAACGGACAACCCGTGCTCGCGATCTCCTCGATATGCTCCGCACGACGTTCCGGAGAGCCGGACAGGTGGACCACCGCACCATCGAACCGACGCTGATGCACCAGGCGGCGGAACTTACCTCCCGCCTGGTCGGGATGGAACCCCTGCACCAGCAGGCCGTAATCCTGCTGACGCAGCGTGTCCACCATCCCGCTCAGGATCGCCACGTGGAACGGGTCGGAGAGAAACCGCACCGCCGGGTCGATGGTCAGGAACGCCACCGTCTTGGTCCGTTGCAGCCGCAAACCGCGGGCCTGCACATTGGGCTGATAGCTCAGATCGCGGATCGACTCGAGGATCCGCTGACGGGTCTCCTCGCGCATCTGCGAGGTTCGGCCGTTCAGCACGTTCGAGACGCTCTGAAGCGAAACCCCTGCCTGTTTCGCCACGTCACGTAGGGTCACGCTCATGGAAAATCGCGCCTTGCCATTGTGCCGAGGCCTATTCCCGAGGTTTCAGCCCCAACGGGACGCATCTAAGCCTGCCCGAGGCACCACCCATTCAATTTATACCCTCAGCATATTTCAATTAACTAAAACGGGCGGCCGAATCCGAGCGATGAGTCTGAGAGAATTGCTCCGGTTAGTAGGATCCGTTCGGCCGCCCGGTTGGGGCTCAGAAGCAAAGGGCTGAGCGTGATCCTAAGCCGTTGGTCTCGGTTTTCTTTGATTTTCTGATGGGTGACCTCGGGGATGCAAAGCCCACCGAGTGCCACAGGTTGTACTCAACCCATGAGCGATTACCCAGGTTTTTGGCTCACGGGTTGAGTACAACCCGTGGCACCCAAAGCTTGCACATCATCAAATATCAGGGAAGACAATGTCCACCTGCTCAGGCTGGCCCTACGCCAAGATTTGGCGAATGGGCTGACCGTGATCGATCTCCAGACGCTTGCGCCCGGGGATCTCCAACTTGCGGCTGTCCAGGCCCAAGAGGTGGAGGATGGTCGCGTGGACGTCGGTAACGTAGTGGCGATTCTCTTCAGCGTGGAAGCCGATCTCGTCGGTGGCGCCATGGACCACGCCCCCTTTGATCCCACCGCCGGCCATCCAGACGGAGAAGCCGTAGATGTGGTGATCGCGGCCGTCGCTCCCTTGCGAGCCCGGGGTCCTGCCGAACTCGGTGCCGAAGACCACGATCGTCTCGTCGAGGAGTCCGCGGCGCTTTAGGTCGGTCAGGAGCCCGGCGATCGGCTTGTCGATGCGTCGACAGTTCTCGGTGTGGTTGGCCCTCAAGGCACCGTGGGCATCCCAGGCCCCTGCCCCGCCGCCGCCGTCCTGCACCTGGACAAACCGGACTCCGCGCTCGACCAGCCGCCGACAAGCCAGCATCTGTGCCCCGAAGTCCTTCGTCTTCGGGTCGTCAAGGCCGTAGAGTTGCTGGGTCTCGGCGGTCTCGCCGCGGAAGTCGATCACCTCGGGAAGCGACCCTTGCATCCGGTAGGCCAGCTCATAGGCCTTGATCCGCGCGGTCAGGGTCGGGTCGTCGGGATACTCGACAGCGCGGAGCCGATCCAGGCGATCGACCAACCCGAAGCCGAGTCGCTGCTCGGCGTCGGCGATATCCATCTCGGGGCGGCCGTAATCGAGCGGGTTGGCGGGATCGATCCGGATCGGAATCGCGTCGTGCGCCGGGCCGAGGTAATGGCCGTCGCTCTTGTTCCAGTATTCCCGGACGCCCATCGAAACATACTGGGGTAAATTGTCGTTGAGCGAACCGAGCCCGTAGTGAGCCCACGCCCCGAGGTTGGGGAACTCGCCGTCGAGCATGTGACGGCCCGAGTGAAATTGCGTCTGGGCGCCGTGGTTGTTGTCCGTCGTGTACATTGAGCGAACGACGGCGAGATCGTCGATGCAGCCGCCGATGTGCGGCAACCAGTCGCTGACCTCAATCCCGCTCTGGCCGTACTTCTTGAAGCCGATCTGGAGCGGATAAAGCTTGGTCCGCGACTGGCCGTTGGCATCATTCACGACGACGACGCGGGCGAGGGCGAGCTTCTTCGGGTCCTGTGTCCCCTGGTAAGGGGTCTCGGCGATCGTCTTGCCCGCGTACTTGTTCAATTCTGGCTTCGGGTCAAAGGTCTCCATGTGGCTGACGCCGCCGTTCATGAAGAGCCAGATGACCGACTTGGCCTTGGCGGGGAAGTGAGGACGGCCGTTGGGGGGCGTCCAGACGCCGTCAGAACCGCGAGCAACGCCGTCACGCTGGAGCATGGCCCCGAGGGCGAGGCCGGTGAACCCCATCCCCATGTCGGCGAGGAAACGGCGGCGGTGGACTCCTGGGCAGGAGCCTCCGCGTGGATGGCTTGGGTCTGGCATGGTTCGCGCGTCCGTTGTCATCGGATGGTGATGAAGTCGTTGTGGTTGAGCAACGACTGCACGAGGATCTCGCGGGCGCGGTCACCGGGATGGCTGGCGCCACGCTTTTCCAACAGCGACTTCAGATCGGTGAGGGCTTGCTCGCACGCCGAGCGTTCCGCGACGGTCGGAGTGGTGCCCAGGAGCATCCGGAACGCCTCGGCGGCAAACTTGGCGTCGGTAGCGTCGCCGAGCCGGGTGTTCAGTCGGTTCGTGATTTTCGCCGCCATGGTCTGTGCAAGGCGGCTGTTCCAGAGCGCCAGCGCCTGCACGGGAACGACGCTCTCGCCCCGGCGGTAGCAGTCCTGCACGCTGGCATCGTCGAAGGTGGAGAGGAACTTGTTGTGGTCGTTGTGCGAATGCACGAAATAAAGGCTTCGCCGGGGAGACATCGGATCGGTCTGTGGGACCGGCGGACCGCCCACCTGATCGGACAATTCGCCGGCGAGATGAAAGAGGCTGTCGCGGACAACCTGCGCCTCCATCCGGACCGGGTTCATCCGCCAATAGAACCGGTTTTCCGGGTCGGCGGCCAGGGTGGCGGAGTTGGCGCCGAGGCTTGAGGAACTGCGGCGATAGGCGTCGGAGAGGACGATCATCCGGTGGAGCCGTTTCATGCTCCAGCCATTCTCCATGAAATCGACGGCCAACCAGTCGAGCAACTCGGAATGGGTCGGCTGCGCCCCCTTGCGACCGAAGTCGAACACGGTTGTCACCAGCGGCTTGCCGAAGTGACGTGTCCAGATATGATTGACCGCGACGCGGGCCGTGAGCGGGTTCTTCCGGTCGGTCAACCAGTTCGCCAGCGCGGTGCGACGGCCGGTGCTCGTGGTGGGGAAGGTCAGGACGTTCGGAGCGTCTTTGTCGGTGGGCGATTCGGCCGCCTTCACCGCGCCGCGGAGCGGGGTGTACTCCTCACTCTCCGTGTCGAACGCCTTGCGGGCTGCGGCCAGGGCGACGGTCGCGGCCTCGTGCTTCTTGCGGTTGGCTTCCGCATCTTGCGCCTTGGCATCGGCCTGCAACTCGATGCGTGCGAGTTCTTCCTCGGCCTTGGCTAACGCTTCGTGCCGTTCCGCGTGTGCCGCCTTGATGGCCAGTGCCTTCGCATCCTCGGCCGGGGTCTGGCGATGGCGAGCGCGATCGGCGACGGCCCGTGCCTGCAAGGCTTCCGGCTGGGCCAAGGCGGTCGCGAGGACTTTCTCCGCGAGCGCCACGGCGGCCTTGGCTTGCGCGACCGGCGTTTCTCCCTTGTACAAAGGCGAATCGCCCGCAACGAGCTTTTCTCCGGGAGGAAGAGGGGCCAGCTCGATCGACGTGAATTCCGCCTGCGCCGCAAAAGTGACGAGCGAGACCGCGCCGGGAGCCCGGTCGACGGGCAGGCGGTAGGCCAGCGCATGCGCGCCGTTGATCGCGACGTTCACCAGAGGCCCTCGCACGCTCACGGTCAGCTCATACGGTTCGCCGACCTTGATCGGCCGCCCCAGAGCCGCTCCCGGCGGATAGGAGTAGTTGCCCGCTTGCTGGTAGGCGACTTGCAGCTTGGGTCCGCCGGCATGGGCGCTCAGATAGACGAGAACTTCGCGGCCCTCGGCCGAGTCAAAACTCAAACCGACCGACCGCCACGGTTCGCCGCCGGTGATGGTGAACCGGAGGCTCGCCCGGAAATCGGTCGGATGATTCGCCTTGGTCCGATAGACGGACCGGATCTCGGCCGGATTCTCCTGGAGGAGCTTGCCGTTCTTATATTCCCAATGCCCGGCCGTCGTCTCCCAGTCGGCGGGGCGCGCCCCGGCGAAGTTGTCGCGAAGGCTGTAGCTCCCCGCGACGTCGGCCCCGCTGGCGGTGACCGACGACTTATCCGCCTCAGCCGCGGCCAGTTGGTCCCTTGAGTTTGCCAAGGCCGCCCGAGCGGTGGCAACCCGGGCGTTCGCGGCCCGAAGCTGGTCTTCGAGCACGAACGGACGCAACCCGGGCCGGGAAGCTTCCAGCGGAAGCGTCACGGGCTTGATTTCCAGATCCGCCCAGGCCAGCAATGCCGGAATCCCCGGCTTGAGCGGCTGAGCTTTCAGCGGATGGGCTTCATTTCCGCGATCGAACCGATAGGTCGGGGTATCGAGGTTGCTGTCAAAGGCGCGGGGGAGTCCCCCTTCTCGAAATCGAGCTCGCCGGGAAGTTGGTCGGTCCGGACCTGATAGGGCTCGAAGAAGGCGCGGAATTGATAATACTCGTTATGGCTGATCGGGTCGAATTTGTGGTCGTGGCACTTCGCACAGTTAAAGGTCAAGCCCAGGAAAGCCTTGCCGGTGTGCTCGACGACCTCTTCGAGCCAGGTGTTGCGGTTGAACTTGAAGTAGTTGCGGGCAAGGAACCCGGTGGCGCGAAGCCGTTCGGGATCGTTGGGAGTCAACTCATCAGCGGCGATCATCTCCCGGACCATCTGGTCATAGCCCTTGTCGGCATCCAGCGACTCGATGATCCAATCCCGCCAGTGCCAGATATGTTTCTGACTATTGCGGAGCTCGGCACCCAACCCCCACCAATCGCTGTATCGCCAGATGTCCATCCAGTGTCGTCCCCACCGCTCGGCATACGGCTTGCCGGCGAGGAGGCGATCGACCATCACCGCGTAGGCGTCGGGCGAATCGTCGCTTAGGAACGCGGCCTGATCCTCGGCCGTAGGGGGAACGCCGGTCAGGTCGAGGTAGACCCGACGCTGCAACAGGCCTTTCAAGGCCGAGGGTTGCGGGGTCAATCCGTTCGCCTTCCAACCCGCGGCGAGGAAGGCGTCGATCGGATTGCCGGGGCGCGTGCCATCGCGGGCTGGAACCGAGGGACGGACCGGAGCGCGGAAGGCCCAGTGGTCGCGCGGGTCGGGTTCAGGCGCATCGTCGGCAGGGGCGACGGCCCCCTGGTCAATCCATGTTTTGATCAAGGCGACCTGCTCGGCGCTCAACGCCTCGCCATCTCCCGGGGGAGGCATCCGCCCTTTCCCCTCTTCCGTGATCCGGTCGATTAAGAGGCTTTCCTCGCTCTTGCCGAGCTCGATCACCGGCCCACTGTCCCCCCCCTTGATCAGGGACTTCACCGAATCGGTGCGGAGCTTGCTCTTCTGCTTGAGGGTGCCGTGGCAGGCGTAGCACCGGCCCGCGAAGATCGGCTTGATTTGCTTGGCATAGTCCACCGTCTCATCGGCCAGCGTCGTCGTAGCGACCAGAGCAAACCCGAGGACGGTCAGGGGGGCAAGGGCAGCACGCATCCCGGTGAATCTCCATCGTTTCCCGCCAACCGATGCGATGGGCGGAGGGGTCGAACGGTCGGAGAGTTGAAGATCTCCGTCGGAAGTCGGCTGTAATTCAGAACGCCTCATCGAAAGCCGGGGACATCGTCACCGCAGGCACGGCAAAGGATTGGCACGCGGACCAAGTGTTCCCGCCTCAGGGCGACTTCGGGCCGCCCGGCGGAAGGGGCGTCGGGCGACTCATGGGTGAGTGGCGGAGATCCGCAAAAGTTTCTCTCAAGCCACGACGCGGGTGAATTCGGATACTCACCGGTTTTTCGCCGCACTTTATCGTTAAAGAGAACTTAAGAGGCGAACCCATGGCCGTCAAGTTCTCTACCGGAAGATTTGTCGATTTTCACGTCCCAAGATCGATCCAACGGCTTATGCATTATGACAGTGAGAAAGGTGAGGGCCGCATGGATGGATCAGCACATCAAGCACTACCGCGGCGGATCAGCTTGGTGGGGAAGACGACCTCGGCCACCTCGAACTTGCCGTTCTTGATGTAGCTCAGTAGCAATTCCGCGGCCCGGCCCCCCATCTCGACTCCGGGCAACGCCACGGTCGTCAGCGGCGGATCCACGTACGGCGCGAAGTCGAAGTCATCAAACCCGATGATCGCCAGGCTCGTCGGGATCTTCCGACCGAGTTGCTTCCCCGCCTGGATCGCACCCACCGCAAGCACGTCGTTGGCGCACAGAATCGCCGTTACGCTTGGGTCGGCACGGAGCACCGCCTCCACTCGGCTCCGCGCTCCCTCCACCGTCTCACGCTCCACTCCCCAGACCTCACTCCAGCTCCCTCCCCCCGCACGAATCGCCTCCTCGTAACCCGCGATCCGCTTCTCCACCGCAGGCCAATGTCGGTCGGTCGCGAGGAAACCGATCCGCTCGTGACCTTCACCCTGGAGCAACGACACCGCCGCACCCGCCCCCCCACGGTCGTCCGCCAGCACGCAGCCGACCGTCGCGGCCTCCGCCCGGTCCTCAATCAGCACGAACGGACAACCCGTGCTCGCGATCTCCTCGATATGCTCCGCACGACGTTCCGGAGAGCCGGACAGGTGGACCACCGCACCATCGAACCGACGCTGATGCACCAGGCGGCGGAACTTACCTCCCGCCTGGTCGGGATGGAACCCCTGCACCAGCAGGCCGTAATCCTGCTGACGCAGCGTGTCCACCATCCCGCTCAGGATCGCCACGTGGAACGGGTCGGAGAGAAACCGCACCGCGGGGTCGATGGTCAGGAACGCCACCGTCTTGGTCCGTTGCAGCCGCAAACCGCGGGCCTGCACATTGGGCTGATAGCTCAGGTCGCGGATCGACTGAAGGATCCGCTGACGGGTCTCCTCACGCATCTGTGAGGTCCGGCCGTTCAGCACGTTCGAGACGCTCTGAAGCGAAACCCCTGCCTGTTTCGCCACGTCACGCATGGTCACGCTCATGGAAAATCGCGCCTTGCCAAAATGGCCGAGGGTCTGGTCCGGGAAAACCCAAAAATCAACCAATGTTATGGCCCGGCCTCCACATGGTGAAGGCCGGGCCGATTCCGTTCCGGGTCTCGCGGACGGGACGCAGCTCCACGATCATCAGGGCTCGTTGGACTCGATCCCGGCGTCGAGGACCTTGCCGATCTTGTGACGGCACTCCTCAAGGTGGGCCCGGCTCGTGTCGTCGATCGTCACATCCTTTTGGTCGAGCGCCTTGCCGATCCGACTGCTGATCTCCTTCAGATGGAACCGGGCGAGGCTTCGGGCATCGGCCGGAACCGAGCCACCGCCGGAGAAGCTAATGAACGCATACATGTCCTCATACGGACTCCGGCGGCTTCCCAGCACCAGGGTGCAGAGCCGCCGCAGGTGCTCGCGTTGCAGGTTGCGGCGGATGGTCGAAAGGGCCAACTCCTGGGCTTTGCCCTCGCCTTTCTCGGCCGGTACGGCCAATTCGGCCCAGACGCCGTCGGTCAGGACGCTGAAGACCTCGGCCATTTTCAGCGGCTGGCTACCTGAGTCAGCCTCGATCTCCTGGTTCTGGAGCCGCGACAGGACGCCGGCGTCGAAGCACTGGCTGAGGACGATCTTCTGGATCGCCAGGATCCGCTGATTGATCGGGTAGTCGGCCGCGCCCCCCGAAGCCAGCGAGTCGCTGCCCCAGTGATACCAGCGTTCGGCGGTCAGCCGGCGCAGCAGGGCCGGCGAGAACTGGAACGCCTTGTCGCTGAGGATCTGCTCGGTCACGAAGGTCAAGGCCTCACGCTGCTTGGCCCCCTTGATCGGTGTGATCGGGTCACGTTCCCCCTTGCTCCCCTTGTGGTCGCGCGAGACCGACTGGCCGCCGATGTACGACGAGGCCAAGTGGGACGCGTTGCCCCACTGGTTGAGCAGCGTGTTGAAAGCGCTCCGGACGCGCGCCCAGGACTCACCGTCCTTGACCACCTTGCCATCCAGGTCTTTGAGCAGTTGCGAGGCGAGCGTGATCCGCTCCTTGGCGAACCGCAAGGTGTCCGACCCGAGGTCATAGACGTTCACCAGCGGATCATTGGCAAGATACATATCTTCATCGGTCGCGAACACCAGGTCCCCTTCGGGCGACCGGGCCGCGATCTTCTTCAACCCTTCGGCTTCGTCCCCATCAAGATGCGCGTAGGCGTACTCGATCGCCCAGTAGTCATAAGGGCCGATCGTGGTCGTCACGAAATCGCCCTGCTTCTGGCCCTTGGGCGCGATGTTAATCGGGTTGTAGTCCATCACGCTCCCGGCCTGCCCCTTGACCCGGGTGATCGACGTGTCGTTCAACTGGTCGGCGGTGAGCATCGAGCTCGCCTTGAAGTTGTGCCGCAGGCCGAGCGAGTGACCGACCTCGTGCATCACGACTTCCTTGATCAACTGCCCCAAGAGTTCGTCGGGAAGCTTGGCCTCGTCTTTTGCTTTCTCTTTGTCCTTGTCCTTATCTTTATCCTTATCGTCTTTGTCCGTGACTTTATCTGTATCCTTGTCGGCATTCGCAACCGCCGCCAGACTGATGGCGGCCAGCCCCATCTCGTGGTGCATCCCGAGGCTGTACTGACAGGACGAGAACTGGCCCGATCCCTGCCGCTTCCTCAATTGCTTCTGGAGGCCGGACCACTCGGCCGGAACGGCCTCGGGGATGTCGGTCCCGACGAGCGCGGAGCCGATTCCCGGGAGGCGGGACGGCAGAGTCACCGGCAGACCGAATCCCTGCTTGGCCGCCATGATCGGGCTGATCACCTGGCCGATGTCCAGGGTCGTGGTCTGGGCATCCCCAAGACCGGTCGCCGGCAGGGTGCCCGTCAGGAAGGCATACTGTTCTTTCCAGTAATGGATCCAGCTGGCGTCGAAGATGACGTCGCCATCAATCATTTCGCCGGTCAAAGGGTTCGCCCGTAAGCAGGACATGGCGAACGGGTTGCTGGTGGTGATCCAGCGGAAGGTGCAGTAGTTGATATCCTCGGGATCAAAGTCGTCGCGACCATCCTCTTGCCAGCGGACCGCCAATGCGTTGCTGATGCCAATCTTCTCGAACGCCTTGTTCCACTCCAGAATCCCGGCCTCGACGAACGGGCGGTACTCAAGCGGAACGGTGTCTTCCACGTACCAGATGAGCTGCTTCTTGGGCGGGGAGAGCTTGGCCTTGGGGTCCGACTTCTCGATCCGCCAGCGGTTGACCTGGCGCACGAAGTTGGTGTCCGGGTCTTTCAGGCCGAAGTCTTTCAGAGCGCTCAGGAAGTAGCCGACGCGGTTATCCGCGTACCGCGGCTTGTAGCCGTGTTCCGGCAGCTTCGCCAAGCTGTAGTGAATCACGATCGTGCGCCCACGGCCGTCAGCTACGCCATCATCGTTGGACATCGAGGAACGGCCGAAGTTGCCGAAGGTCGCCTCGACCTCGAGCTCGACGTTATTCGGAAACCCCTTGATCTTGTGCCAGTGGGTCCGGTTCCGATCGAGCGAGCCGAAGCCGAGCTGAGCGAAGTCGGAGAAGAAGATGTCGGACAGGTCGATCACGACGCTCTGGCCGCCGGCATGGTTGATGCTAAGGATGGGCAAGGCCATCAGGACCGAGTCGGTATAGTTCTGCTTGACCGCCTTATCCAGCGGGGTGCCGGCGGGGGCCTTGTAGTGGATGTTGCGGCGAATGAGCTGGACCTTGTCGCCCACCCGCTTGAAGACGAGGACCCATTCGTCACCGAAATTCAAGGGCTGGCCGGCCATCGCCATGCCGCGTGCGATCGCGATGGGCGCGAGCATCGGCTGATTGAACTGGTTCGGCTTGATCTCGGCGTAGAGATGATCGTCCTTGTGGTGGAGCGTGAGAAAGCCGTCGATCTTCTCGGATCCCTTGGTGACGTCGGCGAAGTCGCGGAACTTCTTTTCCGAGTCGTCGCTCTTCGTCGCGCCGGCTAGTCTTGGTCTCTCATCGTCGGCCCGCAGGCCGCTGAATCCGGCCGTCACGGCGAGCGCCGTGACCCAACCCATCGCCCAATACCGCTTCATACGGTGCCCCTCGCAAGGTTCGAGACGGGTCTGGCAAGCCTGGCATCGACCAGGCTAAGACCACTCCGGGCGCCGCAATCGGTGCCTCAATCGCACCCATTTCGAGAGCCCGCATTCATGGCCTGACCCGCACATTTTCATGATGACTAAAGCGAAAGGGACCGACAAGGGGCCGGTTGAATGAATTCGGATCCGCAGAATCGAGAAGTCGGGCAATATGACGCAAAAACACAGATCAGGCGAACTGAGCGACTTTTGCGGCCGCCGCTTCGTGCTCGAGATACCAGCGGACCGACCGTTCGATACTCGCACGGTAGCTCAACGAGGGTTCCCAGCCGAGCCGGGTCCGGGCTTTCTCGGTGCTGTATTCGAGCTCACGGCCCATCAGCCAGGTGGCGTAGCGGGTGATGAGGGGTGGGCGCGGGCGGCGGGTCAGACGGCCGTGGGCTTCGAGCAGGAAGGCGGCGGAGTAGACCGCGCGATAGGGAACCCGTTTCACGACCCGAGGGGCATTGCAGGCCTCGGCGAACAGGTTGAGGAACTCGCGCTGGGTGATCCGGCCCTGGTTAGTGATGTTGTAGGCTTCGCCGGCCGAACCAGGGTCACCTGAGGCGAGGATGGCGGCGTCGGCCACAATTCCGGCATACACCGCGCTCAGCGGGTTGTCCCCTCGGCCGATCATCGGCACCTTCCCCCTCCGCAGCCGGTCGACCAGCCGCGCGACGGTGGTCCGGTCACGTTCGCCATAGAGCCAACTCGGGCGGATCACCGTCACCGCGAGTCGACCCGACTCGGCCAACTGCCAGAGGAGCCGCTCGCACTCGACCTTGCTTCGGGTGTACGGGTCCCAGACCCAGACGTTCTGTCCCATGGCCGCCGTCTCGTCGATCGGCTCGACTTGATCGTGGGGATGCCCATAGGCGCTGGTGGAGCTGATATGGAGGAACCGGCCAACCCCCGCCGCGCTCGCGGCCGTGGCCAGGTTCCGGGTCGCATCGATGCAGTCCGTCTGAAATTGGGACCAGCGGCCCCAATCACCCACCTTGGCGGCCGCGTGGTAAACCACGGCGACCCCCTGGGTGGCGCGGGCACACGCCGACGGGTCGGTCAGATTCCCGCGGATAATCTCGACGCCCAGTGACTCCAAGAACGACGTGGCGCTCCCCGCGCGGACCAAGGCCCGTACTCTCCGGCCTCGCGCGACGAGTTGCTCGGCAATGTGGCTCCCCAGGAGACCCGTTCCCCCCGTCACCAGGTCAAGGTCACTGTCGGCCACTTCGGATCCCTTCCTTTTCCGCAACAACGATGAGTCCGGGCACCTCGTCACCTGATGATGACGAGGCCCACTCCATTCTACACGCTCCCCCGATCCCTGGTTGAGCGTTCTTCGTCGTCGCGTGCCCTCGGCCCACCCATCCAGGCCCTGATCCTCCGCGAAGCCCCGTCGTTCGGACCAACCGACCGAACGACGAGACCACACGAATGGGACGGGCCTCAGCGGCTGAGTTCCTGGGCCTTTTTCACCAGGCCAAGAAATTCGGCCCGGTAACCCGAGGGGTCCTTGCCCAGCGCGGAGGTGGCCAGCTCCACCACCCCGGCATACGTCAGGGTTCCCTTATGCGGCGAGCCCCGCAGGAGCATCCCGAAGCCCGCCACGGCACCGGCGAACTTGAAGTCGTCGGAGGCCCGGGCGTATTCGGTCCCCTCATCCGTCACAAACGATTCGAGCAACTGGCTCTGATCTTCGTCGGGACGCTTGTACCGCAGTTTCACCAGGAGGAGTTCATTCCGTGGCTCCTTCGGTTTCTCCGTCTTCTGAAACACGAGCGGGTCGACCGCGGTGCCGTTCTTGTTCGTCCCCCCGGGCACGATCTCATAGAGAGCCGTGACGTGGTGCCCCGCGCCGATCTCACCGGCATCCTTGCGGTCGTTGTTGAAGTCTTCCTTCTTCAAGAGCCGGTCTTCGTAGCCGATCAGCCGGTAGGCGTCGACCTTACCTGGGTTGAACTCGACCTGGATCTTGACGTCCTTGGCGATGGTGACGAGGGTCGACCCCATCTCCTGGACGAGGACCTTCTCGGCCTCCTTCGGTCCGTCGATGTAGGCGTAGTGGCCGTTGCCCTTGTCAGCGAGCTTTTCGAGCTTGCCGTCCTTGAGGTTGCCCATGCCGAAGCCGAGCACGCTCAGGAAGACGCCGCTTTTCGCCTTCGCCTGGATCAATTCGGTCAGCTTGGCGTCGTCGACGATCCCCACGTTGAAGTCGCCGTCGGTGGCCAGGATGACGCGGTTCGTCCCTCCCTTGATGAAATTCTCGGTGGCCGTGTCGTAAGCGAGCTGAATGCCGGCCCCGCCGTTGGTCGATCCACCGGCCCGGAGCTGGGCGATCGAGGAGAGGATCTCCGCCTTGTGAAGGCAGGAGGTCGAGCGCAGGTGCAGGCCCGAGGCGCCGGCGTAGACGACGATCGCCACTCGGTCGTTCTCGCCGAGCTGCTCCACCAAAGTCTGCAATGACGACTGCAAGAGCGGGAGCTTGTTGGGGTGATCCATCGAGCCGGAGACATCGGCCAGGAAGACGAGGTTGCTCGGCGGCCGCTTGTCCTGATCGATCGGCCGTCCTTTGATCCCAATCCGGGCCAGACGATGCTTGGCGTTCCAGGGGCAGTCGGCAACCTCAACCCGGACCGAGAACGGGTCCTTGCTCGAGGCCGACGGCGGCGGGTCGTCGTACGGAAAATAGTTCAGGAGCTCCTCGATTCGGACCGCGTTCTTGGGAGGCATGACACCTTGCCCGAGAAACCGCCGCACATTTGCATAGCTCGCCGTGTCCACGTCGACCGAGAACGTCGAAAGCGACTCGGCGGCTACCTGGACGAACGGGTTGTCCACCACGCGAGCGTAGACTTCCGCGTCTGCCGGCGCAGGGGCGGCAGGCGAAGATTTCGGGTCGAACCCATGCAAATCCTGTTTGACCTTGTCGCCGGCAACTCCAGCTTCCGGGCGGACCATTCCCTCAAAGCCCCTCGAATCCAAAACGATTGCCCCAAGATCGACTTTTCCTCGATGCAACTGGTTCATTGACTCACCGAGCTTCTGCTGCGAGTCAACACCCTGAGGCTGAGCACCCAAGAACGGCGAATTTCCGGACTGCGGCTGGTGGGAAGCCGGGCTTTGACTTGGCATACCAGCCAAGCCCATGCCCCCCATACCTCCCATCCCACCGCCCATTCCACCAACAGATTGGCCTTGGGACAGCGCGACCAATGGCTTGGCCGGGGAGCTCATTCGTCGCCGGTCCGCAGTCAGCTTCTTGAAGCTTTCGGGGGATTTGATGCCCGCCCGCTCAGTCTGGGTGGTCGGATCACTGCTGGCGAGTTGCGCCGCCTCGACGAACGGCAGGGGTGAACTCGAAGCCGCTGGCGGCGACAGCTTGGCCTCGGGGGAAGCCGAACCATTTTGAGACAGTTGGGCGACCCGAGATTCACTTGGGAACGGCTGATGGGTGGTGCCCCGAGATTCACTTGGCAACGGCTGATGGGATTCCTTCTCTCGGGACAGCAAGGCAAGCGGCGTCGGAGCCTTGGCCCGAATCTCGTCTTGCGCGGCGAGACCGTCGCCTTGAAAACGCCCCGTGGGCGCGGCTTCGAGCGGCGGTCCCTGCTGATCCTTGACCAACATTTCCGACGAAACCGCTTCCTGCCTGGCGAGAGCGTTGCTCTCGGCACCTGACAGCATCGGAAGAGGCGCGGCTTCGCCCGAGTCGCTCCGCTTGCCAAGGGCCGAAACCGGGGCCAAAGCCACCGTGGCCGCATCGCGCAGTTCCCGATCTCCTCCCGGTGCGATCGAGAAGTCGTTGGCTGTGGTCGGAGCGACCGGCGCGGTCACGGGCGCGGAGGGAGCGGGGAACGAGAGATCCGGCACGCGCGGTTTACCACGTGACGCGTAGTGGGGCAAAGGCTCGTCCTTCATCGCCAGCGCGATTCGGCTGACAGTCGAGCGGCTCGCGACCCAAGCAGCGATCGTGATACCACCGAGCAGGCAGGCCGCGGCGGCCAAGGGGACCCAGCGGGGGAGCGATCGACGCGTCGGCTTGGGCTGGAGGCCGACTTCGATGGCCTGGAGGTGCTCGGCGGCGAGGCCGGGGCTGGTCTCGCTCCGAAATTGATCCGTGAGTAATTGCGCAGTGTCGCGAATCTCCGCGACGTACTGGCGAGCCGGCGGATTCTCGGCAAGGAGGGCTTCGACTTCCGCCCGCTCCGAGCCGTCGAGTTCGCCCAGCGCGTAGGCGGTCAGCCGGGGATCACTGGCATCGAATGTCATGACGGACTCCTTCACGAAGTGGCTTCGGCCGGCTGGCCGTCGAGCAGTTGGTTGCGGAGGGATTTCAGACCGACATGCAGCAAGTAGCCGACGTTGGTCACGCTGTGGCCGCTAATTCGACTGATCTCCTGGTAGGAGAACCCATTTTGAAACTTGAGACGGATGACCTCACGCTGGTTGGGAGGCAACGTCTCGACCAAGTCGAGAACCCGTGCGGCCGACTCGCGGTGTTCCGCGACGTCTGGGGGACTTGGGTCGGCACTGGCGCAATGATGAACCTGTTCGTCGCTCAAGCGAGTCATACGACTCTCCTTCCTCAGGACGTCCAGGGCACGGTTGCGGCAGACCGTGAAGAGCCACTCGGCAAGTCGCGAGTCAATCGCCGCGCGATCCTGGACACACAGGCGGAGGAACGTTTCCTGAACGACGTCGCGCGCCGCGTCGGCATCCCCCAGCAGACGCGTGGCGTACAGCGTCAGGGGCGCCTCGAAGCGGGCGACGGCGGCACGGACCCAGGGTCCATTGTCTGCGGAACTTGGCTGGCCAGGCATCGGCTTCGCTCGGACTGGGACGGTTTCCGTACAGCTCTGATGACGCACGACGGCGAAGTTTCTTAGAAGGGAGCTTCACTTTATCGCCGCGGACACGTTCTGACAGGGAATCCCCACTCGCCTGTTGCTATTGGGAATCGCATGAGCCATTTCGAGAAATCCAACGGATTCGGAGAGACACGGATTCGGCACGGGAACCAGGTGTCCACTTGACGAAAAAAATTCTTAGGAAGGTTTCCCGGCTCGCCGTCCCGTTGCCTGTGTGCCGCATGCGCCGCGAGCGGACGATTCCCTTTTGACTGAGCATCGTCGAGCCAGGCGCGGCGATTGGCGACTCGATGATTCGGACTCTGGCGTTCAAAACCGGGACCCACCATGCCGGAAGAAACGATTGATCCTGGTCTGCTTGAGCAGACAAAGAACCAGATCCGCAAGCTGGTGGCCGAGATCGCCGATCTCGCCGAGTCGGACATTCAACCGCCTGAGTTCTACGTCGAGTTCCTCAACCGTGCCGTTGCGGCGGTCGCGGCCTCGGGCGGAGCATTCTGGCTGCTGGACGGAAAAGGCAGCATCAAGCTGCAACACCAGCTTGAATTCCGGCTCACGGGCCTCCTCGACGGCCGGGTCCGCACGCAACCCCACGACGCGCTCTTGGGTTGCATGATCCAGGCCTCCCAGCCCCAAATTATCCCGCCGGGAGCGACAATCGAGGGGCAGCCAAACGCCGGCAACCCCACGACGTTCTCGTTGATCATCGCCCCGTTGATGGTCGACCGGCAGGTCGTCGGCCTGATCGAGATCCTGATGGATCCGACCCGGCGCGCGGCCACTCAGAAAAGCACGCTCCGATTCGTCAGCGACCTTTGCGACCTGGCGGGCAACTACCTCAAGAACCGCCAGATGCGACAGATGATGTCGCAGCAGCGGCTCTGGAACCAGCTCGAAGGGTTCACCCACCAGATCCACGGCTCGCTCGACCTGAAGGAGACCGCCTACGCGATCGCCAACGACGGCAAACGGCTCGTCGGCTGCGACCGGCTCAGCGTCGCCGCCAAGATCGGCGGCCGGATCATGGTCGAGGCGGTCAGCGGCCAGGAAGTCGTCGAGCAACGGGCCAACCTGATCCGAGAGCTGACCCGGCTCTGCAAGGTCGTCATCCGATCGGGCGAGGACCTGGTTTATACGGGCAACACGGAGGGGTTTGCCCCCGACATCCGCGACGCCCTCGAAATGTACGTCGACGAGTCGGGATCAAAGGCCGTCATCGTCACCTTGCTGCATAAGCCCGAGCCCGAACAAGGCAAGGAGAAGGTCCCGTTCGGCTGCCTGGTCGCCGAGCAGATCGGCGACGAGATGGCGCCGACCGATGCGCACGCCCGGACCGAGGTGGTCTCGCGCCACGCCTCCACCGCGCTCTGGAACGCACAGGAACACGACAAGATCTTCCTCTTGCCGATGCTCAAGCTGATGGGCTCCCCTTGGCGGTTCTTCCGCGGGCGAACCCTGGCCAAGATCATCGGCGTCCTGGTCGCGGTGGTCGGCCTGATCGCCGTCCTCACGTTCGTCCCCTGGAAGCTGACGATCGAAGGGCGAGGCTCACTCTTGCCCGAAAACCGGCACAACGTCTACGCACCGACCGCCGGGATCGTGGTCGAAGTGCCGGTCGAGCACAGTCAGTCCGTCCGCAAGGGAGACCTCCTCGTTCGGCTCGAGAGCAAGGAGTTGGAGCGTCGGCTCAAGGAACTCATGGCCGAGAAGCAGAAGGCGGAGAGTGACGTTCTCTTTCTCGGGAACCAGGCCCAGAAGTCCATCACGGCGCCCGAATCCGAAAGATATCAGATCAGAGCCCAGCAGTCGGCGGCTACGATCACGGCCAAGTCCGCCCAGGAACAAATCGAGAGCATCAACGAGCAACTCGAAGAGATGAAGGTCCGATCGCCTCAAGACGGGATCGTCACGACCTGGGAGGTTCGCAAAAACCTGCTCGGTCGTCCCGTCGAAATCGGTCAGGAGTTGGTCGCGGTCGCCTCCACCGAGGGGGAGTGGGTCCTTGAGGTCGAGGTGCCCGACGATGACATGGGGCCGGTGCTCGACTCCCAAAGCCGGCTCGAGGCCGAGATCAAGGACGGCAAGAAGCCGGTCGGCTCGCGACTGCAAGCCTACTTCGTCACGGCCACCGACCCCGAGCACCGCTATCCCGGCTACGTCGTGCGGATCGGGTCGAAGGCGGAACTCGTCGAGACGAAGCACGTCGTCAAGGTGACCGTCGGGTTCAGCCAGGACGTCCAGAAAGACTTCCTCTCACGGAACCAGGCCCTCCGCCCGGGAGCCGAGGTCCGAGCCCGGATTGATTGCGGAAAGGCACGCCTCGCCTACGTCATGCTTCGTGACGTCGTCCACGTGTTCTACGAAACCGTCCTGTTCCGCTGGCCGTTCTTGCGTTGACGCCCTCCGCAGTGGGGGCTGACTGACGACCGATCGCGTGGTGCTCGCGTCTCTTCCTTCCCGTCGGAACGGACGGACAGGGCCATCCGCGGTCGATCGCAACCCCCGCTGCCGACTCGATATTTACGCCCATTATCTCCCGGAGGCTCGCCATGCTCTTCCCGAAAAAAGTCGCCGCGCTGGCCGCGGGGTTCGTCACCGTTCTTTCGATCGCCTCGACTGCCCAGGTCCCGGCGCCGGCATCGCGAGCCGGCGATACCCTGCCCGTCCACGACGCCACGATCGACTGGATCGAGAAGTCGGACGTGGCCGCGCTCCGTGAAGGGGTCATCGATACGATGGAGCTCCAGAACGGCATGCTCGCCCAGAAAGGCAAGCCGATCGGGGTTCTCCACAAGGAGATCGCCGACTTAACGGTCAAAAAAGCCGAGCTGTTGGTGACGAACGTGGCCGCCAAGAATAAGGCCGAAGCCCAGCGCGAGCTGGCCTTGGCCATCGTCGCGACGAACGCGCGGCTCAATCAGCGCAATCCGGGAATGGTCTCGCTCGAAGAGATGCGCAAGGCCGAGGCCGAGGTCAAAGTCGCCCAAGAGATGAAGAATGAGGCCATCGAAAAGCAAAAGCTCGACGAGGCCGATCTCTTGTTGGCGAGGCAGGCGCTCGACGAGCACACGATCCGGGCTCCCTTCGACGGCATCGTGATCGAGCGGATCAAGGGCCCCGGCGAAAGCGTGCGGGCCAACGAGGCGGTCGTCCGCCTGGGCAACCTCGACAAGCTCCGCGCCTGGGCCTACATCCCGCTCGAATATGCCTACCGGGTCAAAGAGGGGCAGATCGTCGAGCTCCAGCAAAAACTCGGCGGAGCGCCCATCGAAAAGAAGCGATTCCGTGGCAAGATCACCTTCGTCGACCCACAGATCCAGCCGATCGCCGAGGTCGCGGTTCGGATCTACGCCGAGTTCGACAATCCGGACCATGAGCTCCGCCCCGGCGCCAAGGCGTCGATGACGATCCTGCTCGGCACCGAAGGCGGCGCAGCCAACCCCACGGTCGGATCCAGGACCCCGGTGGGCCTCGGACGCTGAACGACCTCCTTGACTCTGAAAACTCACACGACCCATCGCCACCCATTGGCTTCGAGCCATGGCTTGATTTGATGCGAGTCGACCCGATGCCAATGCCGATCGCTCGTAGAACGTCCCACAACCGACCCGAGTCGAGGGCCGCCGGCCGATGAGTTCCGCTCCCTCTCAGGTACCTACAGCAGCCCCGATGGGGCAGGCCGCCGAGCACCTCCAGGTCAAGCTCCGGCCCGACCTGATCGTTCAGCCCCAGTTCTATGAGGGGATGACGCACTACGTCATCAAAGACCCGATCGCGCTGAAGTATTTTCGATTCAAGATCGAGGAATACTTCCTGCTCCAGCAGTTCGACGGCAAGACCAACCTCCAGGACGTCAAACGGGCCTTCGAACGCAAGTATCGTCCCCAGACGATCTCGATCGAGGACCTGATTCGGTTCACCGCCCAGTTGCACGAGGCGGGGCTCGCCCAGATCGACAGCCCCGACCAGGCCAAGGTGCTGATCCGCCGTCGACGCAAGAACCAGTGGAAGAAGGTCTGGCAGTTCATCGCCAACATCCTCTACATCAAGATCCCGGTCGTCGACCCGGAAAAGATGCTGACCGGGATGTACCCCTACTTCCGCTGGCTCTTCACCCCCTACTTCATCACGTTCAGCGTGGGGATGATGCTCGCCGCGCTGACCCTGGTGGCCAGCCAGTGGTCCACCTTCAGCGCCCGCCTGCCCGACTTCCAGAGCTTCTTCAACTGGTCGACCATCTTCTACTTCTGGTGTAGTCTGGCGATCATCAAGATCATCCACGAGTTCGGTCACGGCCTGACGGCGAAGCATTTCGGCGGCGAGGTCCACGAGATGGGGATGCTCTTCCTCGTCCTTACCCCGGCCCTCTATTGCGACGTGACCGATAGCTGGCTCCTACCCAGCAAGTGGAAACGGATCTGGATCTCGGCGGCCGGCATCTACGTCGAGTGCTTCCTGGCGAGCCTCGCCACGTTCGTCTGGTGGAACACCGAACAAGGACTCTTGAATAGCCTCAGCTTGGCAACGATGTTCATCTGCTCGGTGAACACGATCCTGTTCAATGCCAACCCGCTGCTCCGGTATGACGGCTACTACGTCATGGCCGACTGGCTCGAAATCCCCAACTTGCGGATCAAGAGCACGCAGTTTTTCACTTACCTGTTCCAGGAGAAGGTGCTCGGGCTGGAAGTGCCGGTCCAGAGCTACATGCCCCGATCACGGCGGTCACTCTTCGTTACCTATGCCGTCGCCAGCTATATTTACCGCTGGATCGTGACGTTCAGCATCTTGTTCTTCCTCTACAAGTTCCTGCAACCGTACAAGCTCGGCTCAATCAGCGCGATCATGGCGATCGGGTCGCTGGTTCCGCTCGTGGGCATGCCCATCTACCAGATGTTCAAGTTCGTCCGCACCCCGGGGAGGATGCGCAAGGTGAAAAAGGCAAGAGCGGCCGGCTTCGCGGTGGCGGCCATCGCCATCCTCGCCGGAGTCCTTCTGATCCCGACGCCGTTACGGGTTCAGGGGACGTTAGTCCTGACGGCGGCCAATCCCGAGGAAGTCTACGCCGAAGTTCCCGGCCGGCTGGTTGAACTGAAGGTCCGAGACGGCCAGCCGGTCAAAGCGGGCGACGAGCTCGCGATTCTCTCCAACCCGGAGAAGGTTCGCGAACGGATGCAGTTGCAGGAGCAGCAAGGGGTCAACTTCATCAAGGCGGTCTGGTTCGGTCGCGGCTCCGACCCAAGTAATCGGGCCCAGTCGAGACAGTTCGAGCAGATGGCCACCGACCTCGAACCGGTCATCGGCAAAGTGGTCGACCAACTCGGCAAGCTGACCCTGGTCGCGCATCGTGACGGTCGGGTCATGGGCGTCCCCCATCCCGAGACGGTCGGTCAGTGGCTCAAGCCCGGCAAGCCGTTCTGTGAAGTGGCCGACCCCCATCGCCTCGAGGCCCACATGATCCTCGACCAGGGGGACATCGACCTCGTCAAGCTCGGCCGCCGCACCTGGCTGAAGATTTATGGCGACTCCGAGCTCACCTTCAAGAGCCACGTCGGCGAGATCTCCAAGCGGAACAGCGAAGAGATTTCTCCCGAGCTCTCAAACCTCGCCGGCGGCGAGATCGCGACCAAGCAGGACCCCAAGACGAACCAGGCCAAACCGTTGACCGCGGTCTATGAGGTCATCATCCCCCTGGATAACTCTAACCTGGCCCTCCAACCCGGGCTCCGCGGCTTCGCCAAGATCGACGGCGGCACGCACACCCTCGGCTGGTGGCTCTGGCGGCTCATCACCAAGACGTTCCACTTCACGCTCTAAACGACGAACAGGCTGCCGATGCACTTCGCTCGCCTTACGGGCGAGCGAAGTGGAGCATCGGCTCCCTGACTTCTTGAAGCACGAAGTCGAAGAATCAGCCAACCAGCCAGAGTGGGCAATCGCGACGTACAGCCTCATTGGCGGCCAGGGCGAGCCGGGCGAAGGCACGAATCTCGGGGGCATCAGCCACCCAGCCGTCATCGGGGTCGCGATGGACGTTCAGCAGCTCCTTGAGGGCCTCATCGTCGAGCGCCAGATCCCAGCGCCCGGCCAATTCCGCTAATTCTTGACGGAGCCCGGGCAGGCTCGCACACTGCAAGGCCGCCCCCGCCGACAGCGGCAACGAGACGGTCCGCACGTTGGCCGGGAGATAGACACCCCGGCCATCCTGGCCCAGGGCCAGCAGGTTTACGACCGCATCGGCGCCAAGCAGCTCGACGGCGCGCGTCTGGAGATCGGTCCAGCCAGCCTCCGCGAGTTCGCCGAAATGGCAAGGAGGCACCCCCTCCCAATCGCCCTCCGCGCCAAAGGCATGGTCGAGAACCCCAGCGACCTCGTTGGCGAACGATTCCTCGAAGGTCCCTCGGGTTCCACCGACGGTGAACGACAATGCCATGAGGAGATTCCCCCTTCTACCCCAACGTCGCCTCCGACGTCAGGAACAGGCGAGGCCGGAGCCGGTCCTCGGAAGTTGCCGGAAAATGGCCGCGCTGGTCGATGTGGACAATTCGTATGCGCTCGCCGGATCGACCGAGCCGGGATCGCAACGTGGAACCAGAGAGGGATAGCCCACCCGCGGAGAAACGGCGGCCTGTGCGAGCCGAGTGGAGGCACTTGACACGACGGGCATTGATGCGAATCTCTCGGGTTGTCGACTCGAAACCGCGCTGTCGGTCGGGTTTACAAGCTGGGGTCTGGTTTCGCGCATCAAGTCCGCGTATTCTCGCAGACCAACGGCAGCCGACCACGCTCTGAGTTTGGACTTGCCCCCAGAGTCTGTCAAGCATCAATATCCAGGAGGTTGGTTTTTATGTTGCGACGTACGACTCAGGCCGTATTGGGTACCGTCGCAATCGTGTTGACGTCGGGATTCGCGGGATTTGGGCAAGAGCAGGAGCGTTCGTCCTCGCCCCTCGGCTTCTCGTCCGCGCGGCGCGCGACCGAGCTCGAGGCCGAAACCCGTGCGTTGGCCGTTCCCACGCCCGCCCATGCCCGCGCCTGGCTCCGCACGCTCACCGAAGAGCCGCACGTCGCGGGGACCCCCGCCGACCACAAGACGGCCCGCTTCGTTCGCGATAAACTGCAAGAATGGGGCTGGGACGCCAGCATCGTCGAATATGAGGTCCTGCTCAACTATCCCGAGAACTCGCGACTCGCCAACGACGAGGTCTACGGCACCAGCCTCGAGCTCATCCGCCCCAACCGACAAAAACTGCCCGTGCTTGAGGCCTTCGTCAAAACCGACAAAGACTCGGCTAGCGAGCAAGCATTCCCCGCCTTCCATGGCTATGGCGCCTCGGGAACCGCCAACGCCCAGGTGGTGTATGCCAACTATGCCCGACCGGAGGACTTTGACACCCTCGACAGGCTGGGCATCGAGGTCCGAGGCAAGATCGTCCTGGCGCGGTACGGCGAAATCTTCCGCGGCCTGAAGGTGCGCAACGCCCAGAAGCGCGGTGCCGTGGGACTCTTGATCTATTCCGACCCCGCCGACGACGGCTATGCCAAGGGAGACGTCTACCCCGACGGCCCCTTCCGGCCCGGCTCGGCGATCCAGCGCGGCAGCGTACAGTTCCTCTCGCTCGGGCCGGGAGACCCCTCAACCCCGAACGGGCCGTCCATCAAGGGGGCCAAGCGACTCCCGTTCGATGCTCGTAACGGCTTTCCGCTCAACGCCACCCCGAATCCCACGGGCATCATCTCCCCTGAGTTGCGCCACGCCGGCGATGCCTGGGAGAAGGAAACCGGCCTGGTCCGCGACGACTATTTCGCGAGCATCCCGGCGCTGCCGATCAGCTACGACGCCGCCCGGCCGATCCTCGAGGCCCTGGCCGGCGACAACGTCCCGGTGGGCTGGCAAGGCGGGCTGCCGTTTGCCTACCACGTCGGACCAGGACCGGCTGAAGTGAACTTCTCAACCACGATGGACTATCAGCTCCGAACGATCTGGAACGTGGTCGCCAAGCTCAAAGGGGAGGTCGAACCCGATCGCTGGGTGCTGGTCGGCAACCATCGCGACGCCTGGGTCTACGGCGCCGTCGATCCGGGAAGCGGGTCGGCCGCGACGCTCGAGATGTGCCGGGCTCTCGGGACCGCCGTCAAGAACGGCTGGAAGCCAAGACGAACGATTGTTTATGCTAGTTGGGACGCTGAAGAGTACGGCCTGGTCGGTTCGACCGAATGGGCCGAAGAGCATGAGAAAACGCTCGACGAGAAGGCGGTGTTGATGCTCAACGTGGATTCGGCGGTCGCCGGTACGGAGCTTGACGTGGACGGCGTTCCGTCGCTCCGCGACCTCCTGCTCGACTCCGCCGACGCGGTGACGGATCTCCGCACCGGGCGATCGCTCCGCAAGAGCTGGGTCGAGCGCAAACGGGCACGCTGGATCAGCCAGGCACCGGTCGACCTCGCCACGCCCGAAGCCGAGAAGGATTCGCACCGAGATGGCTCCGTTGCGCCACGGTTCTCTCCCCAGATGGATCCGCTCGGTTCCGGCTCCGACTACACTGCGTTCCTCGACCATCTCGGCATCCCCGCGATCGACGTCGGCTTCAGCGGTCGCTATGGCGTCTATCATTCGATCTACGACAACTTCCACTGGATGGAGACGCAGGGCGATCCTGAATTCCTCACCCACACGATGGCCGCGCGACTCTACACCGTGTTCGTCATGCGCGCGGCGGCGGCCAACGTCGTCCCCTTGACCTTCACCCCGTATGCGGAAGTGCTCGGCGAACATCTCGACGAGCTCAGGCGGATGGTCGAGCGAAAGGCCCGCGCCTCCAGCGCCGATCCGAGCAAGCCGCCGTTTCGGTTCAAAGGCGTGTCCGAGCTCAGCCAGTCGATCGCCCGGTTTGCGGCCCAGGCGAAGTCGCTTGATCGCCAGGCGGCCGTCGTGGCCGCGGATGAAGGGGCAACGGCCGAGCGGCTCTCTCGGCTCAATGACGCCTTGAGCCGGGTCGAACGCGCGTTCCTGCTCAAGAACGGGCTCCCCGACCGCCCCTGGTTCAAGCACTCGGTCTACGCCCCCGGGCTCACCACCGGCTACGCCTGCTGGCCACTCCCCGGCGTTCGCCAGGCAATTGCCTCCAGCAACACCGAAATGCTGACCAGCCAAGTCGCCGCGCTCGTCGAACGGATCGACGCCGCGACGATGGCCATGAAAGACGCGGAATCGGCCGCCAAACCATAAACGTCCAGGTTCGCGTTCGCGATCCTTCCTTGATCCACCTCTCTTTCCTACCCCGCCGGTCTTCTGCGAGACAAAGGACACTTCCCGGATGAGTGAGACGACAACCAGGGAATTCACCAAGCTGCCCAGGGTGCTTGGCCCGGTTCAGGCGCTCTGCGTCATCGTTGGTTCCGTGATCGGTTCAGGCATCTTCATCGTTCCGGCGCAAGTCGCGCGCGACGTCCCGAACATCTCGGGCATCGTGCTCGTCTGGGTGATCGGGGGCATGTTCAGCCTGGCGGGCGCGATGACGCTGGCCGAACTCGGGGCGATGATCCCCCGCGCGGGGGGACTCTACGTCTACCTCCGCGCCGCCTATGGCGCATTGCCCGCCTTTCTGTTCGGCTGGACCGAGTTCCTGATCATGAGAACGGGCTCGATGGCGACGCTGGCCGCGGCGTTCGCCACCTACTTCGCACACCTCGCTCCGGCGCCCGGCAACATCCGCGACCAGATCTGGCAGGCCGGGGCCGCGGTCACCGCGATCGCGGTCGTGACCACGATCAACGTCCTGGGGACCGCGATCGGTGGCCGAGTCCAGGTCGCGGGTACGGCGCTGAAGGTCGGCGGCCTGATCACCCTGATCATGCTGCCGCTCGTGCTCGGCGGCGGCAAATCCGCCAACCTGACCCCGCTCTTCCCCCCGGCTCTGAACCTCTCGCTCCTGGGCGGGATGATGGCCGCGATGGTCGGCGTGCTCTGGGCCTATGACGGCTGGGTCAACCTGACCTCACTCGCCGAAGAGGTCCGGGACCCGGGGCGGAACATCCCGAAAGCCTTGGTGCTCGGGATGGGGGCTTTGATCGCACTCTACCTGGCGATGACACTCGCCTACCACTTCGTCCTGCCCCTTCCCGATATCGCCGCCCTGGCCGACGTCAAGCGAGGAGACAAGGCCGTCGCCGCGCTCTACTGTTACCGGCTCCTCGGAAACAATGGGGTCTTGGCGATCTCATTCTTGGTGATGTGTTCCACTTTTATCTCACTCAACGGCAATGCCCTGACCGGTCCCCGGGCCTACTTCGCGATGGCGCGCGACGGCCTGTTCCCGATGCGGATTTGCCGGATTCATCCTCGATTCCAAACCCCGTCCAACGCGATCATCGCGCAAGGGACCTGGGCGATCATGCTCACGGTCATCGGCACGGTGCTCATCGTCGCGCCCGCCCCCGGCCCGGACAGCGGTCTCCCCACCTTCATCGTCTCCGTCTGGACCAAGTTGAACCAGACCCCGCTTTATAAACTCCTCTACACCTACGTCATCTTCGGCGCCAACATGTTCAACATGCTGGCGATCGGGAGCGTGTTCGTCCTCCGCAAGAAGCGGCCCGACATGCCTCGTCCCTATCGCGCCTGGGGATACCCGTTCACCCCCCTGCTCTTCCTCATGGCCTCGCTCTTGCTCATGGCCGACATGCTCCGTGCGACGCCCGCCGAGTCGATGGCCGGGCTCTTGATCGTCGTCCTCGGCCTGCCCGCCTACTGGGTCTTCTCTCGCAACGGGGCCGCGGTCGTCGTCGACGAACCCTGACCTGTGGATGTAACGAGAAAGCCG
This sequence comes from Singulisphaera sp. GP187, assembly GCF_900129635.1. Taxonomy (GTDB): domain Bacteria; phylum Planctomycetota; class Planctomycetia; order Isosphaerales; family Isosphaeraceae; genus Singulisphaera. The sequence goes on from NZ_FSRB01000001.1 coordinate 3,770,739, forward strand.
ACGCAAACAAACGAGGGGGACTGGCTCGCGCCAGTCCCCCTCGTTGCGCAGGTTAGTAAGGTCCCAAAGGCCGACCATCTCGACTCTCGGAACGCTCCTGAAAGGAGTCTGCCGGGCGGACTACGGCTTTTCTTCCTTCGAGAGCCGGTCAGCCGTCGGGAGGGCGAACCGAGGCGGCGGCTGGTTCTTGCGGTGCTCGTCGTCGACGGTCATCTGAAGGAAACCAATGCACATCTCATCAGTCGTTTGCTCACCCCAGTGAACGGCGACCGGGGGCGAGGTGGGATTGGCCGAGTTCTCGGCCGAGTTGTCGAAGTGGGCCTTCATCTCGATCCGGGTTCCCTTGGGGAGAGGGACCGGCGTCGCAAAGTCGTAAGCCCCTTGCCAGTTGAAGTCCCATTGATCGATCCGGATCAAGGTCACGGTCGACCCATCAGGGCGGATCGCTTTCATCAAGAAATCTTTGCCAAGCCAATGCATGTGAGGCGTAATGGCAATAAGATGCGAATCCTCATTGATTGTTTGAGTGCCGCTGATCTCGTAGTGAGCATCACCCGCCGGGATCAAGAGCGTCGGGCGTCTGAACAGTCCGGGTGACGGGGGCATGATCCGAGCTCCCCGTACCTGCTTGTCGACCTCATGCTTGGCGAAGTAGAGACCGATCGACGTGTTGTCCGACTCAACCTTGCCGCTGCGATGATAATGGACCTGAAGCAAAACGTCGGAACCGGCCGGAAGATAGCGGCCGACCCCATCAGGTAAGGGGAGAGCCACCTTGCCCGGCGACCAGCCCCCAAGCCCTCCCGACGGGATCATGCCAAACCCGCCGAACGCCTTGTAGCCGGGCTTCGGATCGGCTTCATCGAGTTTCTTCGCCGCGCCTCGCACGTCGAACGCGGCCAGGACGTGGTGGACGATTTTCGGGTTCCCCGGGAGGAAGTCGACGGCGGCCACCCACCGGCCTTCGGTCAAGCCGGTCGGTAAGACGAAGACGCGGAGCTCGTCCTGGCCCTCGGCGTCGAGCGTATAGCTCTCGGTGGCCTTGAGAACCAGGTCGGGAGTGCCCAACGACCAATCCGACTCCCAGGTCCGCGGCGCGGGGGCGTCGGCGACGGCCCCCTCGGGACAACCGGCCTCGGCCCAACGGCCCAGGGTGGCAATCTCGTCCTGAGACAACACGCGGGCGTCTCGGAACGGCCCCCCCTCTTTGCTCGAGGCATGCCACGGGGGCATTTTTCGGTCAGCGGTCACGGCCGCCAGGTCGGCCCCACGCTTCCGCGCCTGATCGTAGTGCAGAAGCGAGAAGGGAGCCACCTGCCCCGGCCGATGACAGTCCTGACAGTGCTTCTGGAGAATCCGGACGACCTCGCGATGATAGGTCGGGGCCTCGGCAGCGGTAGCCGCCCCTCCCGACATCCCCATCACCAGCGCCATTCCAGAGGATCCCAACCATCGTCGCATCAAAAGGCCTCCCGATCGCTCAAACGCGGCCATGACTCACCCCAGTCTTCTCACCCAATTCAATACACGACGACCTCGGTCGGTGTTTCAATACTCATCAACGATAAGTCATGACCGCCTCCTCAATCTTCGGGAGGTGCAAGTCGGGAAAGAGATTCCTCAACTTTGAGGTGTCGAGCGAGACGTCGACGGGGCGAGGCTCGGCGAACGTCAGATCCGCTTGGCGGTTCGCGACCACCAGCGCGGGATCCAACCCGAGCGCGATCGCCTGGCGACGCACCAGGTCGAAACGGCTGACCCGCTCAGGCCCGGCAACATGGAGCAGGCCCCGAACCTCCGACTCGGCCAGATGGACCAAAATCCGCGCCGCGCTCTCGAGGTCGAGCGGGGTGCGGTACTCATCCTCAAAAAACGCTTGCGGCGTCCCCTCACGAAGTCCCGCGATCGTCCGCTCGTAGTAACTCGCGCGTCCCGACCGCGACGGTCCATACATGAGGCTCATCCGCACCACCAGTCCGCGAAGCACCGCCAGGACGGCGGGTTCGGCGTCATGCTTCGTCCGCCCGTAGGCCAGGATCGGTTCGGCGGGATCGTCTTCGCGAGACCACGACCTCGAACCGTCGAAGACCAGGTCGGTCGACGTGTACACGATCCGACGATCGTGCTCCGCGCACCAAGCCGCCAACCGCGCGGTCGCCTCGGTGTTGACAGCGCGCCCACGAACCGGGTCGCGACGTACCGCCTCGGCCGAACTCAGCGCCGCCGTATGGATCACGACCTCGGGATCCGCGTCCGACAACTCCCGCGCCACCGCCTGCTCCTCGGTCAGGTCCACGGGCCGCAAGGAAATCGGCCCGCGCGTCCCGACCTCGGAGCCGCTCCAGGCCCGGACCTCATGCCCGCCCTCGACCAGTTGAACGAGAAGAGTCGACCCAAGCTGACCGCTTGCCCCTGTGAGAACAACCCGCATCTCCTGAACCCCCTTGGTTTCTTAAATCCCGCATTCAATACATTTTCCGCAAGACGAGCATCGACCAGGCCGATGATAAGCCGACAGGAGGATCCAGAACAGATTCAGAGGAGCGGGACAGGATCAACTTGTTGAGGAGAGGGACCGTGATGAACATTCGCGAATTGCCGTTGGACGAGTTGGTCCTCGACCCGAATCTGAATTTGCGTGACCGGCTCGACGACTTCACAGTCGAACGTTATGCCGAATCCTGGGATCGACTGCCACCGATCACCGTCTACGAGATCGACGGGCGTTGGTTGGTCGCGGACGGGTTCCACCGCCATGCCTCGGCCATCACACTCGGGCGAAGGACGATCAAGGCAGAGATCGTCGAGGGGTCGTTCGAAGAGGCACTCGACTTCGTTTCCAGCGTTAACCTGTTCCACGGCTTGCCGTTAACCCGCTCCGAGCGTCGGCGAGCCGTCGACGTCAAACTTCGGCTCCATCACGACTGGTCCGATCGGCGGATGGCCGAGGAACTGGGAGTGAGCCGGGAACTGGTCGCCAAGACGCGGCGCAGCCTGATCGAGGGCAACCAGATCCCGAACAACCCCGGTCGGGTCGGAGCGGACGGAAAGACCTATTCCTCGGCCGGTCTCCCCAAAGATCCGAACGAGCACCTGCCCAAGGGTAAGTCGAGCGCCCAGCAGGACGACCCGCGCGACCGAGGGGGCCGCGAAAGCGACGCCCCCCCTTGGGACGACGCCACGTCGCCGATGCCCGCGGTATCGCGAGAGCCGACCGGCCTGGCCCCCTGGCAAGATGCCGACTCCAAGGCCGTTGCGCTCTCTGACCCCGTCCCCTCGGCGGCCCCCACCATCGATGAGATGCTCTCGCTGATGTCCAAGCAGGTGATGGAAGTCATCAACTGGACGCAAGCGGAAGGGTTCACCGAAGCCTACCGATCCGCGGGCGCGAACACACGCGGTCTCTTCCAGGCCGCCGTCATCAAGCTCGCCGCCCGGGCCGACCAACTCCGCAAACTCTGACCCGTCGATGTCGCGTTCTGGAGCGAAAATCGCCCGTCGGGTGGGCCGTGCCCACCCGACGGGATTCATTGGAGCCCGCTCGCCTGAAAATCAAAGCCCAAGCCGGCAAGTCCGCTCAAACCAACTCGCAGAGCACGCTGTCGGCCAGGAACAGGCCCTCTCGAGTGAAGCGCACCCGGTTACCGTCCTCTTCGAGCAGGCCCCTCCCCACATACTTTTTGAGTGTGGGACCCGCAAGTTCGTCAAGGTCGAAGCCCGTTCGCCGCGCAAAGTCTGAGCGATCGATACCGGCGATGGTCCGCCTCAGCATCAGGACGGCCGTCTCGCGCGCATGGGCCTCCGGTTCCAGCGATTCGGTGGGCCCGGTCGCCTCCCGCCCCTCTTCAATCCGTCGCAGGTACGCCGGCAGATCGCGTGTGTTCACCGAACGGATGCCGTCAACGTAGCGGGCCGCCCCCACGCCGACCCCGAAGTAGGCGTCGTTCGCCCAGTAGATGAGGTTGTGCCGCGACTCGTGGCCAGGGCGTGCAAAGTTGGAGATTTCGTACATCAGCAACCCAGCCTGCCGCAAGCGGTCGATGGTGTGCTCGTACATCGCCCGTTCGGCTTCTTCGTCGACCTCGCGCACCTGGCCGGCCTGCCACTGCTTCCAGAGCGCCGTGCCCTTCTCGTAGACGAGGCCGTAGCACGATAGATGGGCCGGTCCGAGCGACAGGGCCGTTTCGAGGTCCGCCTCCCAGAGCGGGAGCGTGGAGCCGGGCACGCCGAAGATGAGGTCGAACGACCAGTACGGGAATCGCGGCCGGATCAAGTCGAGCGCTCGCGCCACCTCTTCGGGGGCATGATTCCGCTCCAGGGCCTGCAGCAAGGCCGGCTGGAACGACTGCGCTCCCAGACTCACCCGGTTGACCCCGCCCGCCGCCAGGACGTCGGCCTTTTCCTCATCGAGTGTCCCCGGGTTCGCCTCGACCGTCCATTCCCCGCCTGGCTCCAAGAGAAACCAGCGCCCGATCATCGCCAGCAACCGCCGCAACTGACCCGCGTCGAGCCGAGTCGGCGTCCCGCCCCCCACAAAGATGGTCTCCACCGGTTGGGGAGTCCCCATCCTCGCCATCTCACTCTCCAGGGCGGTGAGGTAGCGGTCGGCCAAATGGTCGACGCCAGCGAGCGAAGCAAAGTCACAATAGCCACATTTATGGGCACAAAAAGGAATGTGGATGTAAGCGGCGCGTGGCCAAATCCAAGAGTCAACCATTTTCGACAACCAACTTCAAAAATATTGCCAACAAACAAAGCAAGCATGAACAACCCGCAAGCAAAACCGCCCGAGCGCAAGAGAAGCCACTCAAGTTTCGCGGATCGTGAGATCGAGACCCGAGAACCACGCAACTCAAAGCACGGCCTCGATAAACCGAATCTCAGGGACGTGTGACTTCAGGGTCGCCTCGACCCCCATGGTCAACGTATACGAGGCCGACGAGCAGCCCTGGCACGCCCCTTGCAATCGAACTTGCACGATATTGTCCTCGTCGATGTCGACCAGTTCGAGGTCGCCCCCGTCGGCCCGAAGGTTCGGCCGAACGTGCTCATCGAGGACCGCTTCCACGCGTTGCTTCAGTTCTTGGCGTTGCAGGTTCGCGTCAGTCATAAGAGGTTCCGGACATGGCGGTTCGTGATACGTGTCGGCGAAACAATCAATGGCCAGGGCAACGGCTCTCGGAATGCCCGACGCGTTTCCCCAGCATGCTTCTCTCCTTACCGTCTCGATCAATAGGCCCGGCTCCCGCCACCATACCCGCCGCCACCACCCCCATACCCGCCACCTCGGGTCCCACCCAGTCGGGGACCAGCCCCACCGCCGCCACCTCCGGGCGTTCGAGGCCGCGCTTCGCTGATGTTGAGCCGGCGCCCCTGAAAGTCACTGCCGTCCAGACCTTGGATCGCGGCATCGCCTTCGGCGTCGTTGACCATCTCGACAAACGCGAAGCCACGGCTTCGACCCGTTTCGCGATCGTCGACAACCTGAGAGGTGGAGACCGCTCCAAACGACTCGAAGAGGGCCTGGAGTTCTTCCGAGGTCACCGAAAAGCCAAGGTTTCCCACATAAAGCCGCTTAGCCATCGCTTTTGCCTAGAACAGGCTCTCCCCTTGCGCCGAAATCCACAACAAGGCGTGCCCGGGTCCCCCCGAAAGGACCATCACCCGAGCCGACAGCGTCTTCAACCGTCATGGCTGCCGTCTCGAGCGTTCCCCGCCCGACTTCCGACTCGCCAGTTCGAATTCCTCGAGGCATAAGCAGGACGCCGGACGAGCCCGGATTCCCGTTTGCCCTCCTTATTAGTATAAGCCTGGACCACTCCCCGCTTCAACGCAAAAGCCGTTGTGGACGTCCATTCGGGTGGCGAAGGGCTCAAGGGAGCGGCATTCGGATCCAAGCCAAATGATCCCGAAAAGATTCATCCGCCCAAATACCCACAAACATGGATCACTTATCCCGCCAAAGCTCCCGAGCAAGACGCCTCGATCCGCCGGCCCAAGCGGCCCCGGAGTCAACCTCGAGAACCAGGACGGCATGCTCGACTTCGCCCGCGTGATCGCTTCGCCGCGCATCGTGGCCAGGAGTACCTGCCTCAAAAACGTCACGGAAAGCCACTGGCCGCCATAACCAGCGGAAACATTCATGGGCCACCCTGCACCCCTTGATCGCTTAATGAAAAAATGGCTCTCCCCTGGGTGTGCTCCTCAATTCAAGTGTTCAAAGGCCATTTGATGAGGGGGGCCTCGGTCAACCTTGATTTCATTAGCCTGAGACGAATAACGGGTTCGAGAGATTTACTGTAAATCTAGTCTATCCACATGGCAACCTCGACCGCTACAGTGGCGTGTATCAATCCGCTGATGATCGAAAGTAGGTGACACGGAATCGCTGTTCTTGCTTCCACCTTCCTGGTTTTGTGTTGCAACCGAGTGGGTGAGACGACGCCGTCGAGCGCCACTTCGATCTTGCCCAGCGGAATATCAAGTCTAAAACAATCCCCCCTTCGCATTTTCATTTATGTTTTTATACCTTTCAGGGCACGCCTTCACTCCCTGATCGGGTTTCTCGTTCCCTGTCGTCTTCACGGTATTTGTTTCGTTACTGATCAGTCGCTAACATCTCTCGCTCCAAGGATTCGATTCATGAAGAAACGCCATGCTTTTACGCTCATCGAGCTGTTGGTCGTCATCGCAATCATCGCCGTCTTGATCGCGCTTCTCTTGCCTGCCGTCCAAGCCGCCCGGGAAGCCGCACGCCGGTCGCAGTGCGTGAATAACCTGAAGCAGATCGGCCTGGCCATGCACAATTACGAGAGCTCAAACGGCGGGTTACCGCCGGCGAAAATTTTTTCGGCGGGCACCTTGGCGGTCTCCAACGACGCCGGTGGCCAGGGGCTCGTGTTGAATACCACGGCCCACACCATGATCCTGAGCTTTCTGGAGCAGACGGCGCTCTACAACGCATACAACTTCAGCCTCCCGTCGACCAACGCGGTCAACTCGGGAGTCAATAAGGTTTTGGTCGGGGGCACGAGCGCTTACCTGAGCAACACCACGGTCACCTGCTCCATGGTGGCCAGCTACCTCTGTCCGTCCGACATCACCCCGGCTCCCTATACGTCGACCTCCGCGGCCTATCCCGCCAACAATGCGGTTCGCACCAGTTACCTACTCGCCGCCAGCCAGTACTACGAGACCTACAACGCCCGCAATTGGGCGAGTGGACGTCCGGTGGATGAAGGAGTTTTCTCGGGAACCGATTGGTCGACCTCCCTCGCATCCATCAAAGACGGCACCAGCAATACCGTGTTTGTCGGCGAATCCAGGCACGAGAAGACGAACCCCGATTATGGTGCATGGTGGGGACAAGGTATGTGGACCTCGACCCACGGCATGGTCTACCCGGGCGGCGTTGCCGACAATTTCCTGTACACGCTTCCCAACGCACCGGCTCTCCCCCGGCTCGTGTCCCCGGCGAACAACCCCAAGAAACTGGGGTATGCCTGGACCTTCAGTAGCACCCACTCCGGCGGTATCAACGTAGCCTTCGCCGACGGCAGCGTCCGTTTCATCAAGAACTCGATCAATCCCTACACATGGTGTGCACTTCACACCATGCGAAATGGTGAAATTATTAGCGCTGATGCTTATTGACCATCACCAAGGGGGCTGGGTGACTTCGGCCCCATTCGTGGTCGAAGCCACTCAAGACATTCTGTTCGCCGCCCCGAACGAATCACGACTTGATTTGACGAGGACAATAATGCGACGAATGATCATGGCCGCCATGGCCGTGTTGTTGAGCGGTTGTGGCGAATCGGGCCCGAAACTGCTTCCCATCAGTGGTACAGTCACGAACAACGGCAAGCCCGTCGAAGGGGCGAGCGTAATTTTTACCCCGGAACCGTCGAACGCTCTCGCCCAGCCGGCGACCGCCGAGAGTGGACCCGACGGGAAGTATCAGCTCATGACCCGCGACCAACCGGGAGTGGCGGCTGGTAAGTTTCAGGTCGCGGTCCTCAAGGTCCCTCCTCCACCCGCGAGCACGAACGAATCGTTCAAGGACGACCCGTTCATGGCACAGCTCTCGGCATCGGCACCCGACGCGAAGAAGAAGAATGATCCGGCGTCCGCAACACTCGAAGGTAACTTCGAGCGTGAAGTGACCGCTGAGGAACCGGTGATGGACTTCGATATCAAGTCGAAGTCGACCACCGCGACCGAGAAGAAGTAAGTTCCTTTCCCCGTGGGAATGGCCCTGAACTTGAGCTTCCGCACTCCAAATCATGCAGCGGGGCGGGACGGTGAAAACCGTTCCGCCCCGCTTCATTTGTGGGTTTCAGTTCCTTCTTGACGGGGTTTCCCGCGCTCCGCCGAGGCCGCATCGCCGTCCCGACGTCCACAAGGCTTAGGAATCCTTGGGGCTTTTCCCTTGCAACCGGCTCCATGGGCGATTACGACGTATCGCGGAACCACTCAATGGGACACGGCTCGCCGACCACCACCGAAAATCGTTGCAATGCCCGCGATGCCGATGGCAGGGGTCGTCGCAAACGCTCCGACCCGGTAGTCGGCGGCGATCGGCGAGGGGTGTCACGATCTGCAAACGCCTCGAACCTCGGAGTCGTCCCATGACTGCCTCGACGCGGTACACCCCACTCGCGGTACTCGGCTGGGCTCTGGCCCTGCTTTCGGGGAGGCCGGCCAGCGCGGCGGACGCCTCGCCTCGTTCGATCGTCAATCGGCCCGTCGTGATTCATGCGAACGGAGCGAGTGGCGCCGGCCGTTTCGTGGTCGCCGAGCTCAAGGGAACGCTCCCTCCGGGCCTCTACACCCTGAAGCAGGGCGACAATGGCACGGCCTCACCGGCCGAGGTCTTCGAATCGGCGGGTAAGACGTTCATCGCCCTGACGACCGACCGCGCCGAGGCCGACGGCACCGGCTCCTACACGATCTCGGGGCGTGAAGCGACCGAGTCGGGCCAAGCCATCGCCCCTGACCGCCTCAAGGCCAATGAGATTCCCATCGAGACCGGCGGTCAACCGTTTGCGACTTACATCAGCGGTGAGCCGTTCAAACCATACTACTTTCCCGTCATCGGACCGACCGGCGCCTCCTACACCCGGGCCTACCCCATGAAGGTGGTCAAAGGGGAAGATGAGGATCACCCCCATCAACGGTCGTTGTTTTTTACACATGGAAATGTGAACGGCTTCGATTTCTGGGCTTCCGACCCGAAGAACAAACCCAATCCCAAGTTCGGATCGATCAAGGAAACCGCGCGCACCATCGTTCACAATGGCCAGCTCGCCGCCGTGATCCGGACGACCGACGATTGGGTCGGGCCCGATGGCAAGAAGGTGCTCGAAGACGAACGCGTGGTCGGCTTCTACGGGCTCGGGAAGAATCGGGTCATCGACTTCGACGTGACCCTGAAGGCGACCGACGGTCCGGTGACCTTCGGCGACACGAAGGAGGGGATGTTCGGACTCCGAGTCGCCTCGAGCATGGACGTGAAGAGCAAGACCAACGCCGGGGGCAAGATCGTCAACGCCGAGGGGCTCACCGACGACGGAGCCTGGGGCAAGGCCTCCCCCTGGGTCGACTACACGGGCCCGGTGGAAGGGAAGACGGTCGGAATTGCGATCCTGAACCACCCCGATAGCTTCCGCTATCCGACCACCTGGCACGTCCGGACCTACGGCCTCTTCGCCGCCAATCCGTTCGGTTGGCACGACTTCGGCCAGCCGCGGTCCGGCGAGTACGTGCTCCCGAACGGGGAGTCGATCCGGTTCCGCTACCGCCTGATTCTCCACGCCGGCGACACGGCTGCGGCCAACCTGCCCGCCGAATTCCAGGCGTATGCCAAGCCACCGCGCGTCGAAGTCGAGGCCAAGTGACGGTGTGACCGCGACACACGAATCGCTGAGGCAAGCCGTCTGATGGGGGTCAGGTCAGGTTGCTCTGGTGGTCCCGTCTCCGAGTTGAAACAATAGACGGGTCCACCCTGGGGAACGATCTTTCCCCTCCCCTGTCGGCGCGTCCTCCTCGCGGCCTTTCCGAGAGTTGTTGCTATGGCGATTGGTCCTTCGCTGCTCGCAGTCCTGCGAAAGCGTCCAGGGCCAAGTTCGCGCTGGCCGCTGGCGATTCTGGCGCTCGTCGCGCTGGCGATTCTGCTCGGACCGTTACTCTTCGACCTATTCATGGTCATCCCTTGGCCCACGCGAAAGCGAATGGGGCAGGCCATTTTCCTGACGATCCTGGCGCTGGGGTTCCGCCGCCTTCTGACCGTAAAGCCCGGGGACGCCTGGCCGGCCCCGTCCCGCGAAGCCGGTGCCGACCGCTCGAGCGTCTGGCTGCCCTGGGCCTTGCAGATCGCGGTCGCCTCATTGGCGGTGCCCCTGCTCAGTCATCCCGAAAACCTCGGCTTCGGGGATTGGGACTATTTCCTCGAAAAATTTGAGAGCATCCGGCGGGTGATCCTCGTCGCGCACCAGTTTCCCTGGTGGACCCCGTGGTGCCGGGGCGGCTTCCCCCTGGCGAGCGACCCGCAGTGTGGCGTCTTCTCGATCGCCACGCCCCTGGTTTTGCTGCTCGGAACGTCGACGGGGCTGCATCTGGCTACCGTGATCGACCTGATGATCGCCGTCGAGGGGGCGCGCCGGCTCGCCTGGACCTGGTTCCGCGAGCCCTGGGCGGCGGCCGCGGCGGCCCTGATCTACGGGGTCAATGGCGGCGTGCTCGTCTACACGGTCGCCGGGCACTTCATCCCGATGAGCTATTGCGCTCTGCCCTGGCTCCTCCTCTCCGCATTCCGGATCGGCCACCGGTTCCGGGATGGCCTCTGGCTCGGCTTCTGGGCCGCCTTCGCGGTGCTCAGCGGAATCCAGTATCCCACCCTCTACGGCTTGCTTCTCGCCGGGCTCGTCTGGATTCGCGCCTTGCGCGTCCAGCCAGGACCGCTTCGCGGCCGACTCGTGTGGCATACCGTCGCGGCGGTTGGCGTCGGGCTCGCCCTGGCCGGCTGGCGGCTGGCCACCACCGCGCTCGTGTTAGCCGACTTTCCGCGGAAGTGGCAGTCGTCGTTCGACGCCTCGGTCGGCGAGGTCCTCGACTGGATGCTCTACAAGCCGGGGCCGGCCGTCCTCAAGGCCGCCACCTCGACCTACTTCTGGGAGTCCGCCTGCTACGTCGGGCCGGCCGTCCTCCTCCTGGCCCTGATCAGCCTGATTCACGGCTGGCGGTGGTGGCACACGCTGACCTTCCTCGGTCTCTGGTTGGCCATCGGCTCGATCCGCTGGACCCATCCGAGCTACTGGCTGGCGCAAGGACCGGTTTTCTCCACCATGCACGTCGTGACCCGATGGCGGATTCCCGCCATGCTCGGGCTTGGCCTCTCGGCCGCAAGCGTCCTCGCCCGGTGGCGGACTCAGGGGAACGCGTTCCACCGCGCTCTGGCCGCGGGCCTGGTCATCATGATCGCGGCCGATCTGATTGGCTACGGCCATCAGATTTTCGCGGTCGCCTCGAGCGTCGAGCCGGTGGAGTCGCTCTTTCCAGGCCCCCCCACCGCCACGTTGGTGAACGTCGAGAACGGTCTCGGATTCGCGGCCGTCCTCCGAGGCTACGGGATCGTCCGGGGCTATCAACCCCTGCTCGGCTACGACCGCAACCTACCGACCGCCCGGCTCTGGCAGGGCCACACCCGTTACCGAGGCGAGGCCTGGACCAACGACGATGCGCCTCTGACCACCGAGTTCTGGAGTCCGAATCGAATCGTGTATCGGACGCGGCCGGGGCAAGTGGTCGAGATCAACCAGAATCCCGGCTCATGGTGGCGGATCAACGGCGCGTTCGCGTTCCCGAACCAGAAATGCGCGGAGTGGACGAAACCGTTCGTGGCACGGGCCGATTCCCAGGGCCGTCTCGAGTTGCGGATCGCACCTAAGGGCCTCGCGCTCGGCTGGGGACTGCACGCCTTCGGAATCGCTGTCGTCCTCAGCGCGGCCCTGGCTTGCCGGCGGCGGTGGAACCAGGCCCCGCTCGCGACCTGATTCAAGCGCGATCGGAATCGTCGTCCCGCCACACGGGATTCGCCCCCGTGTCCTCGGGTCGAGGACAGACGACGGTCGTCCCTGGTGAGACGACGCCGTCGAGCGACACGTCATGAGGCTCGACGGGCAGCGCATCGACCATCTGGCAATCGAACGCGAGCGCCCAGCGCGGCACGTCGTGTCGAAGGGTCGGCAGCAAGCGGTCGTAGTGCCCCGCTCCTCGACCGATCCGATACCCGCGGGCATCAAATGCAAGCCCTGGGACGAGAACCCAGTCGACCTGTTCCGGTTCGACCTCGGGGCAGCCGTCGTGCGGCTCGGGAATCCCGAGCATCCCACGTTTGAAATCGGTGTTGAGGTCCCCGACCCGGTAGAGCCGGAGTCGCCGTTGGACTCGATCGACGCGGGGACAGACCAGGTGCTTGCCCTGCTCCAGCGCGACCTCCAACATCGACTGAGTCGCGATCTCTTCGGGAAAGGCCGTGGCGTAGAGCAAGACCGACTTTGCGGCGGCGAACCCTGGAAGACTCGTGAATCGCGCGGCGAGGTTCGCCTCATGAGTCCGTCGATCCGCCGGGTCGAGTGCCAGGATCCGCTCGACCATCGCCTTGCGGAGTTCTCGCTTCCGCGCCCGGAGATCCATGGCCTTAACGTCCTGACCGAGGGAAAAAAGAATCGGCCCGCGATCACGTCCGGAATCCCGGAAGTAACCACGGGCACGATTAGGTTGGCCTCCACCGCAATGCCGTCGGAGCGCTTTTGAGAACCCGCAGTTCAAGTGGGCGCCTTAGACCTTCAGGGACAAGCCCAGAGGTATTGAATCGGCTCCCAACGGGTTTTCATTGGTTCGCCAAAAGTACACCCCTTCTCGTACATGGCAGAGGCATGTCCAGCCGAGACCAGACAGGCTTAGTCTAGCCGCGACTGACCTCGCCTTCAAGCAGAAAGAGGACGAAAACGACCCGACCGCCCGCTCGCCCCCCATCGTGGAAACAGAACACCAGGATTTCGATGATTCGCTCGCCCGTAAGGCGAGCGGGGAGCTCGCTGGTCGCCAAGACGGGTCTAGGGATGCGGCTCAGACGAGGCGATCTCGGTCCCTCGAAGGCGCACGAGTTGGTCGCGGATCCGGGCGGCCTCTTCATAGTCTTCCAGGGCCACCGCCAGCTCGAGCTGCTGCTCCAGTCGTTCCAGGGGACCTCGAGGGCGGTTGCTCTCGATGTCGCGTTTCCAACGGATCAGGAAGCCCAACTCCATGCATTCGGCCTCGTGGTCCGACTGCTCGTAGTCTTTGAGGAACTCACGGATCCCCTCGATCCCTTCGTCGATTTGTACGATCGCCTGGGAGGAGTCGTTCTTCGCGAGCGCGTCCAGCGCCAGGGCGCGGGTCCGCATCATCATCACGTAGGGTCGGTATTGGTCGAACTCGATCTTGTCCCGCGGGCGCGACGCATGCCGGACCACGAAGGCAAAAAGGCGGAGGTTCCGGTCGGTGTCCCGCACCACCAGGTCGTACCGCTGGAGATGGAACGCCGCAAGATAACGCTGATAATACTGTCTCCCCTCCTGCATCAGGGCCGCGCAGGCGGCGATGTCGAGGGAGAAGTCGTCGGCTGAGGAGCGGGCCTCGTAGAGTTCCAGCAGCGACTCGTGATCGTCGGGTCTCCGGCCATCGGGCCGACCCGACATTTCCATCTGAAGCAGACCGAGGTCCATCCGCATCTGGATCTTGTCGCGGCCGTCGTCTCCCGTCACGATCCGGACCTGCATTTCGTCCGGGTCATGCTCCCAGCCAGTCAGGATGGGCGTGATGTCCTTGCTCAATCGATGCGCCTCCCCTGTCTTGGGCCGCGGTTCTCGGATCCTGTTTTCATCCCAAGGGGAATTGTACGGTGACGAGGAAAGCGGGACCATCGAGGATTGGTAAAAGGGGAGGGATGATTTCCGTTTGACTCCGCGCCGGGCTTGGTGCCACGGCCCCTCTGGTTCGTGAGGCCGCGACGCTCGATCCCTGGAAAACACCACGCGGCCCGCGTCGAGCAAAGGGTGCTCGGCGCGGGCCGCGAGGTGTCGTCGTGAAGGCGATCGCATCAAACGCGGTCGCCGACGAGTCTCAGAGTTCGTTGCCGTCGTGAATCATCGGCTCCAACTCCTTGGTGTTCCGCTCGACGGCCAACACGATCGTCCGCTCTTCAACCCCGTCGGGGCTGGCGGCGACCGCCGGGATGATCTGCCGAGAGTCGGGGAGGCTGAACCGAACGGTAAAGGTCCCGTCAGGCCGCAGCTGCACCGGCTCTCCCTGGAGCGTGACCCGAGCATTCGGTTCGGTGGTGCCGTAGACGATCAGCTCCGCGTCGATCTCGAAGTGAAAATCGCGCCCGAGCGACGCCAACGCCCCCGTGCCGAGACTCTGGAGCGAGAGGCCCTGCATCGGCCGCCGCAGTCGCTCCTCGAACAAGTCCCGCAGATCGTTAGTCCCGGCGGGGTGACTCGCGTTCCCCCCCGATTGACTGTAGATCTTCTGGAACTGCTCCTGCACGCTGGCCCAGTTCTCGTCCAACACGTCGGAAACACCCGCCTTGGGAGTGCTGACGACGTTCGATCGCGCCAGGACAAAGAACTTGCCCCGACGAGCCAGGTAGCCAATGTCAATTCGATACGCCCGCGGGGGCGAAGTGACGTCGATGTACCAGTTGTTCACCCCCCCGTGAATCTCGATGTCGCGGACATGACGTTCCGATGCCGAGGTCGTATCTTCACTGGTCACATCCACGACCCGAAGGATCGGCCGGGCCGTGTGCCAGTCCTGCCCGAGTGCCGCCTGGGCCCGGGCCAGCGTCGAACGACTCAACTCCCAGTAAGCATGCAGCCAGTACGGATCGCGGACCATGGCGATGATCCGGTCCTTCACGCAGGCGTGGTCGAGGGACCGAGGCGGGACGACCGTCAACGGACGGGCGGGGGTTGAAGGCGCGGGCATTTTGCGCGACGCGTTCGGATTGATCTCCACTGACGGAACCGATTTTACCGCGGACTTGCCTGCCGACTTCTTCGGCGTTGTGGCAGGGACGGATAACGCCTTGATCAGTTGATCTTTGCGCATCGCATGCCACCCGACAATCCCTTGATCTTTGGCCAATTGCGCCAGATACTTCTTATTGCAGTCCTTGAGCGTATCGACGGTCATGCGGGCCACTCCGTCTCTATCCGCGGTGTTGCTGAGGGAACGCGGATTCGGACAAGGAACGCGTGGATCATCCCTGAGTGAGCCGATCCGGAAAACTCCATGCCTCCCGGACTGAGGAACCGTCCAGTCAGCCACGAAAAGGAGAGAGGCGATGCCACCAACGCCCGCGTTCGGAGGCCCATCAAACGAATAAAAGGCGACTCTCTCGCCCGTCAGGTTACGGGAAGAGGCCGCCTTTCACGTTGATCGGATCCGGAGCGCAAGGGTGACATCATATGCAGGTCCCCACTCTGGCTCATACCGGACTAATACCTAGCAACTCGCTTCGTAGGTCATAACAAATCCCACCTCTGCTGTCAAACAAAAATCCCCTCTCAGTGTCCGCCCGTGGACAAATCCCGAAATCTGTAACATTCCGAACGAACCGGCCCGCCCCCCAACCGTGGGGGTTCGCGAACTCCCCAAAACCTGTTGCCACAACACAATCGATGACATTGTGAAAAATTTCTCGAAGATTGCCTGTGGACGGTTGACAGGGCAAATGGGGCGGGTATAAATATTCTCGAAACGTTGGTTCGCCACTGCTGCGAGGTCTCCCGGCTGATCGAAATCGTTCGGGGTCTCGCCCTCCGTCCTGAGATGGAAGGGCGCGGGAGGCGCTTGTGAACCAGCCTGAACCACGCTCGAGACTGTCCGTCGGAATCCAGTGGGCTTCCCGAATCTCCACCATCGGGTTGGAGTTCGCGCTCCCTCCATTGATGGGTGCGGGACTCGACCGCTGGTGGCGAACCAGCCCCCTGGCCACCCTAATTGGGGCGGTCTTGGGTTTTGCGGTCGGAATGATGCACCTCCTCCGGATCGCTCGCGAAGGATCCCGATGATCAAGCAACGCTTTCCCTGAAGTCGAGGGGGAAGCCGGACGGACGGGCTGACTGGGCGGATTGGTTCGCCCTGGCCAGTCTCGGTGACGTGTCGATCGCTGTCGCGGATTGATGAGAGAACAGGATCAAAGCAGCCATGCCTGAGCACGGTCACAGTCCACTCAGCCACGTTGTCGACCATCCCAGTCTGGAATTCCCTCACTGGCAAGGTCCGACTTATTCGCTGGAGATGGAGCTACCGCGGATCGCCGGTCTGCAGATCACGCGGTTCATGGTCACCGAGGTGGTCGCCGCGATATTGATGCTGCTGATCCTGCCTCTGGTGGTCCGCCAGATCCGCAAGACTCCGGTGTCGCGTGGTTGGTTCGTGAATCTCTTCGAAGCCCTGCTCCTGTTTATTCGCGACCAGGTCGCGAGGCCCGCGATCGGCGGGCACGGAGCCGACAAGTTTCTCCCTTATCTCTGGACCCTGTTTTTCTTCATCCTGTTCAACAACCTGCTGGGCCTGGTCCCGGGCATGGCGTCGGCGACGGGGAATATCAACGTCACCGCGGTCCTGGCCTTGATGACGCTCGGCACGGTGGTTCTGGCCGGGATGCGTGAGATGGGGGTGGCTGGATTCTGGATTGGAATCGTGCCGCACCTGGACGTCCCTTGGTGGCTCAAGCCGCCACTCTGGGGCTTGATGTTCGTGATCGAAGTGGCGGGCCTCTTGATTCGCCACGTCGTGCTGGCGGTTCGATTGTTTGCGAATATGTTCGCCGGGCACGTCGTGCTGGCGGTGATCCTTGGGTTTATCATCATGGCCCAAGGATTCATCTTCTGGCCGGTGATGGGGGCAAGCGTCTTCGGCTTGATCCTCCTGAGCCTTCTCGAAATGTTCGTTGCGTTCTTGCAAGCGTACATTTTCACCTTCTTGTCCGCGTTGTTTATCGGCTCGGCGGTTCACCCGCACTGAGCCGGGGCAAGTGCGGTCGTACGGGTGGTCGTGTCACCCGGGGCGGAAGCTGATTTCGGCGCGCCGCCCCTTTCAACACGGCGGGCCGGACACGGCAACCGCAGATTCTCCCCTCATGTGAGACCATCTAGGAGACAAAGGTCCGATGAAATTCGTTAAGTCCGCCGTCCTCGCCTTCGGTCTGCTGCTGCTTGCTCAGGGTTCCGCGTCCGCCCAGACGGCTCCCGAGCCGGTCCGGGCCCCGAGTGCTCCGTTCGCGGATCTCCGGGCCATCGGTGTCGCCCTCGTGATCATGGGTGCCGCCTACGGGATCGGCAGCCTGACCAAGTCGGCCGTCGAGAGCATGGCTCGTCAGCCCGAAACGGCCGGCAACATCCAGACGGCGATGATCATCTCGGCCGCGCTGATCGAAGGTGTGACCTTCTTCGCGTTGATCATCATCTTGCTGCAAACGTACTGAGCGAACGATCGGCGGAACGTTCGGACCACGAGCCGTCGGACCGGTGGCTCTCGACCTGTGTCGAGGGTCATCCGGTCGTCTCCCCCGGCCTTCTCGGTCGTGGGCGGGTCGCACTGAACCATTCACGAGGTCCTCATCCATGCCCCGGCAACTGATTGCGGCCATTGCCTTGATGGCCTTGGCATTCGGACCGCTCGCCCGGGCGGCCGATACCCCCAAACCCGCTGAAGCCCACAACACCGAGGTTCGCGCTCATGATAGTGCGGCCGCGGGGGCGGGCGAGGCGCATGCTCCCTCGGGTCACGGGGAAGCCAAGCCCAATATTCTCGAACCCCAGCCGTCCGTGGCGATCTGGACGGTTGTCGTTTTCCTGGGACTCTTGTTTGTTCTGGGCAAATTTGCCTGGAAGCCGCTCTTGTTGGCGCTCCACCAGCGTGAAGAGCACCTCGAGCACGTGTTGCTCGACACCGAGCGCGCTCGCAACGAAGCGGAGAAGCTGCTCGCGGAACATCGACGTCAGGTGGCCGAGGCCGAGGCCTCGGCTCGCGCCCTGATCGAAGAAGCACGGACCCAGGCCCGCGCCACCGCCGAGGAGATCATCCAGAAAGCGCGAGCCGAAGCCGAGGTCGAGCAGAAGCGCGCCCGCCACGAAATCGAGACGGCACGCGACCACGCGCTTTCCGAGATCTGGACCAAGACGGCCGACCTGGCAGTCTCGGTCGCGGGCAAGGTGCTTGCCAAGGACCTCAGCGGTGACGACCACCGCCGCCTCGTCGCTTCCGCGATGAGCGAGCTGCCGGTGTTGGGCAACGGTCAGGGGAGCCACTCCGCATGACCGCCGCAGACACCGCCGCGACTCCGTCGGTCCACGGGACGGTCCTCGAAGACGTCCCCCAGGTGACGCGGTCCTACTCCGAAGCGCTGGTCAACGCCGCCCAGAACGCGGGGCAGGTTGACGAGATCCTCGACGAGCTCGATGCGATCTTCAACGAGGTGCTCGGGCCCGACACGGAGTTCGCCGCCGTGCTGGCCTCGCCGCTCGTCTCGCCCGCCGACAAGGACCGGACCCTCGTTTCCGTGTTCGAGGGTCGGGTCCACCCGACGGTCATCAACTTCCTCCGTGTGCTCAACCGCCACGGCCGCTTCGGGTCCCTGGGCGCCACCGTCAAGGCCGCCCGGGCCCTCTGGGACAAGCGGCAGAACCGCCGGCCGGTCCTGGTCCGGACCGCGGTTCCGCTCGACGACGCCCAGCAAGACGCGCTCCGCGAACATCTCGGCCGAATGCTCAGCGCGACGCCTCTCGTCCAGCTCGAAGTCGACCCGTCCCTGATCGGTGGCATGGTCATCCAGCTCGACGACGACGTGTACGACGCCTCGATCCGCAACCGCCTCGAACAGCTTCGCCAACGACTGATCGAAGGAAAGACGCATGAAATTCAAAGCCGACGAAATCACTTCAGTGATTCAGAGTGAGATCGAGCAGTTCCAGGCCCAGGTCACCCGGACCGAGGTCGGCCGCGTGCTCGAGGTTGGCGACGGCATCGCGCGGATCCACGGCCTCTCGGGCGTGATGACCGGCGAGATGGTCGCGTTCGATAACGGCGTGAAGGGAATGGCGCTCAACCTCGAGGAATCGTCGGTCGGCGTGATCATCCTCGGGGATTACACCACGATCCACGAAGGCGAGACCGTCACCGCGACCGGGCAGTTGCTCCGCGTTCCCGTGGGCGAGGCCCTGATCGGCCGCGTCGTCAACCCGCTCGGCGAGCCGATCGACAATAAGGGACCGATCGTCACCGACAAGTCCCGGCTCGTCGAATCGCCGGCCCCCGGGATCGTCGATCGTCAGCCCGTCGAAGAGCCGATGCAGACCGGGATCAAGGCGATCGACGCCATGACCCCGATCGGCCGCGGTCAGCGTGAGTTGATCATCGGCGACCGCAAGACGGGGAAAACCGCCATTGCGATCGACGCGATCCTCAACCAAAAGGGCAAGGGCGTCATCTGCGTCTATGTCGCCGTTTCCCAGAAGGAATCGACGACGGCCGCCCTGGTCGACGTGCTCCGCCGCCACGGCGCCATGGACTACACGATCGTCGTCTCGGCCGGTGCCAGCGACCCGTCTCCGCTCCAGTACATCGCCCCGTACGCCGGCTGTGCCATGGCCGAGTACTTCATGTACGAGAAGGGGGGCGCGACCCTGGTCGTCTATGACGACTTGTCGAAGCAGGCCGTCTCCTACCGCGAAATCTCCCTTTTGCTCCGCCGCCCGCCGGGTCGCGAAGCGTACCCCGGCGACGTCTTCTACGCGCACTCCCGGCTCCTGGAGCGCTCGGCGAAGCTGGCCAACAAATACGTGATCGTCCCCGACCACGCGCCCACCGAGACCGAAACGGTCACGGAGGAGTGGGGAGTCAACAAGAAGGTCTACCTTGGCGTTCCGGGCCTGGAAGAGGCCAAGCACGACCTCAAGGCACAGTACGCGCAAGGGCATAAGGTCGTGAAAACGACGACCTCCGGTGGCTCGCTCACCGCCCTGCCCTTGATCGAGACGCTGGAAGGGGAGGTCTCCGCCTACATCCCGACCAACGTGATCTCGATCACCGACGGCCAGATCTACCTCCAGCCCGACCTCTTCTTCGCGGGGGTTCGTCCCGCTGTCGACGTCGGCATCAGCGTCTCCCGGGTCGGTGGCAAAGCCCAGATTCCGGCCATGAAGAAGGTGGCGGGAAGCTTGCGGCTCGACCTGGCGGCCTTCCGTGAACTGGAGGCGTTCGCTCAGCTCGGCACCGAGCTCGACAAGGCGACTCAGCAGCAGCTCGATCGCGGTTATCGCATGGTCGAACTGCTCAAGCAGCCGCAGTATCAGCCGATGGAGGCGATCGACCAGGCGATGAGCCTGTTCGCCGGCTCCGAAGGTTACCTCGACGACGTGCCGATCAAAGAGGTCTCCCGTTGGGAGCAGGAGTTCCTGGCGTTCGTCCGCGACCATCGCTCGGGCGTCCGGACTCGCCTCGACAAAGAGCAGAAGCTCTCCGACGCGATCATCGTGGACCTGAAGGCGGCGCTGACTGAGTTCAAGGCGCTTTATCGCCCGTCCGCCTCGAAGACGCCGGCTCTGGCCGGCGCAGGGGCCTGACGACGATTGCTTCCGGACGGATACGGTTCGGTGACCGGCTGCGGTGAAGACTCGTTTCGGAGTCTCCACCGCAGCCGGAAATCGACTCCCTGAATTCTTAGCGGATCATCCCAGCTTCCACGAGACCCACCGATGGCCAAGGCCCGAGCGATCGTCAAGCGCCGCAAGTCGGTGCAAAACATTCGCAAGATCACCCGGACGATGGAGCTGATCGCCACCGCCCGGTTCAAGAAGGCGCTCGATCGCGCCACCGAGGCCGAGGCGTACACGCGCAAAATTGCCGAGCTGGTGGCCAACCTCGGTGCCACCTCGCTCGACGTCTCGCACCCGTTGCTCGAGGTGCGCGAGCCGGTGCGTCGCTCGCTCCTCCTGGTTCTCTCCAGCAACCGAGGTCTGGCCGGCGGTTACAACGGCAACGTCCTGCGGGTCGCCACTCGGGTCCTCCAGGACAACGAGGCGGAAGGGATCCCGACCACCTTGGAAGTGGCTGGCAAGCGCGGGATCAACTACTTCCGGTTCCGCGGCACCCCGGCCGCAACCTCGTACACTCAGTTTGAAGACCGGCCCCAATTCGACGAGATCGAGGCGCTGGCCAACAAGTACATTGGGATGTACATCAAGGGAGAGATCGATCGACTCGACGTCTCCTACACCCAGTTCGTCACCAGTTCCCGCCAGACGGCGGTCGTTCAAACCCTCTTGCCGATGACCACGGCGCAGGTTGCGGAAGCCACCGCGTCGGTTCGTCAGGCGAAGCCGGTGACATCGATCGGCGGCCCGGCCGCGACCTCGAAGGCCCAGGCTGTCCCCTACGAGTTCTTGCCCGACTCCAAGAGCATTCTCGAGGAGATCGTGCCGGTCTCGTTCAAGGTCCGGCTCTTCAAGTGCTTCCTCGACGCGGCCGTCAGCGAACAGATCGCGCGGATGGTCGCCATGCGAGGGGCGACCGAAAACGCCGACGACATGATCAAGTCGCTGACCCGGCTCTACAATCGTGCCCGACAGGCGCAGATCACTCGCGAACTGGCCGAGCTTATCGGCGGTGCCGCGGCTCTCGAATAAGAAGATGAACTCAACTCACCACAACGACGCAATAGACGAAAGTCTGCTTCATCCCTGCGTCGTGGATCTCAGGGTCGTTGTGGTGAATCCCTGATGATCAACTACCCGACAGGGGATAGCCCAATGGCCACCGCGACTGCATATGGACGGATTTCCCAGGTGATCGGCTCGACGTTCGACGTCGAGTTCGAGGATGGGCACTTGCCCAACATCTACAACGCCTTGACGGTTGATTCCGAACAAAAGGGTGTCCGGATCAGCTTGACCGGAGAGGTCCAGCAGCAACTCGGCGGGAACCGGGTGCGTTGCGTGGCCCTGGGCTCGACCGACGGCCTGGTCCGCGGGATGGCCGTGGTCGACACCGGTGGACCGGTCTCCGTCCCCGTCGGCAAGGAAACGCTCGGGCGGGTGTTCAACCTGCTGGGCAAGCCGATCGACGGTCGCGGCCCGGTGCCGACCTCCGAGCACTGGCCGATCCACCGCACTCCCCCGGCATTCGACTCGTTGTCGCCCAAGACCGAAGTCTTCGAGACCGGTATCAAGGTCGTCGACCTGCTGACGCCGTTCGTCCGCGGCGGCAAGATCGGCCTCTTCGGAGGCGCGGGGCTGGGCAAGACGGTCATCCTCACCGAGCTGATCGCTCGTATCGCCAAGGTCCATAGCGGCTACTCCGTGTTCGCCGGGGTCGGCGAGCGGACCCGCGAAGGGAACGACCTCTGGCTCGAAATGCAGGACACCAAGATCGGGGCCACCGGCAAGTCGGTCATCGATAGCACCGTGATGTGCTTCGGCCAGATGAACGAGCCCCCCGGCGCCCGCCTTCGCGTCGCTCTCTCGGCCTTGACCATGGCCGAGTGGTTCCGCGACTCGACCGGTGCCGATACCCTGCTCTTCATCGACAACATCTTCCGGTTCAGCCAGGCCGGTAGCGAAGTCTCCGCGCTCCTCGGCCGAATGCCGTCGAACGTGGGCTACCAGCCGACCCTGGCGAGCGAGATGGGTGCTCTGCAAGAGCGGATCACATCGACTAGCAAGGGAGCCATCACCTCGGTCCAGGCCGTCTACGTTCCGGCCGACGACTACACCGACCCGGCCCCCGCCACGACCTTCGGCTTCCTCGACGCCTTCATCGTGCTCCAGCGCTCGATCGCCGAAAAGGGAATCTTCCCGGCGGTCGACCCGCTCGGCTCGACCTCGCGTATTCTCGACGCCCAGTACATCGGCCAAGAGCACTACGACGTCGCCCGCCGGGTCCAGTCGATCCTCCAGCGCTATCGCGAGCTTCGCGACATCATCGCGATCCTCGGCGTCGACGAACTGTCCGAAGAGGATAAGACGATCGTCCATCGCGCTCGCCGGCTCGAGCGGTTCTTCTCGCAGCCCTTCTTCGTGGCCGAGCCGTTCACGAACAAGGCCGGTCAGTACACGCCGCTCGCCGATACGATCCGCAGCTTCCAGGAAATCTGCGACGGCAAGTGGGACCACCTCCCCGAAGGGGCCTTCCTCTACGTCGGCTCGGTGGATCAGGCCGAAGAACAAGCCAAGCGAATGGCGCGCTGAGCGCAGTCGACCCCGTTGCGGATTTTCCAGGAGCGTGCCTCGCGATGGCTACCCACGAGACGATGGAGCCGGTCAATAAGACCGGCAAGAAACAGGGCGACCGGCTCCAGTGCGTGGTCGTCACCCCGGAACGCACGCTGTTCGACCAACTCGTCGACTTCGTCGTCCTGCCGCTCTACGACGGCGAACTCGGTATCCTCCCCGGCCGATCTCCCTTGATCGGCCGGCTCGGCTACGGCGAGTTGCGCACCAAGAGCGACGGGATCACCCAGCGCTACTTCATTGACGGCGGCTTCGCCGAAGTCCGTGACGATGTGGTGACCGTGCTCACCAACCGTGCCATTCCCGCCGCCAAGCTCGATACCGCGGCCGCCGCCCGCGAACTCGAGCAGGCCCAGGTTCAACGGGCCGCAACCGACTTCGAACAAGCCGAAAAGGACAAGGCGATCTCCCGAGCTCGCGCTCAACTCCACATCGGCGCAGCCAAGTAATCAGCCTGCCCCTCCCCGCTCGCCCCCCAAAGGGCGAGCGGGGAGCGTAAGCTTCCTGTCTTCGAGCCCGGGCAAACAAGTCGACCGGACGCCAGAGAGCGATCAGCTCTCCGCTCGCCTCAAACGGTTGCAGAGATCATCCTGAACCGGGGTTGGGTGAAGCTGCGCGCGGAAGAAATCCGGGGTCTGAGAGAGCAGACGAGTCGACCACTCATGGCCCGTCCAGGCATGGTGGATCGTGGTCACCTCGTTCCCCTCGAGCTCGATCTGAAGAAATCCGGGCGGGCGGTGGCCGGTCGGATCGCGGAGCAGCGGCGCGCCTGCATTCAGGCAGAGCTGATCGGGCAAGGCCTCGGGGACGAACGCCCAGGCCGCATGCACGTGCCCGCAACAATAGAGGTGCCTGCCGATCGTCGCCAGCCAGTCGGAGACCTCGACCGCGTTCGTCATCCGCTTGGGCTCGAGCTCGACCGCGTAAGGGGCCGGCGCGACCACGGGATAATGACAGGCGACAATCAATCGCTTCGGCAACGCGGTCGACCCGCCCGTCAGCGCGCGGGCCCGATCCAGTTGCTCCGTGGGAAGATAACCACGGGCCGAGAGGTGCGACCGGGTGGCGTCCAGGCCGAGGATCGCGGTCTCGTCGTCGAGCGGGCGAAGCCAGGGGTAAGGCCCGGGAGGTGAGAACATCCCGAACCATTCCTCGAACAGGCGATAGCGCACCGAACCGGTCGTGTAGCGATCGTGGTTGCCCGGGATCACCGTCACCCGGGTCGAGTCGAGGAGGAGCTCGGCCAACGCCGACCGCGCTTCCCGAAACTCGTCGGCCAGGGCGGTCGTGCTCAGATCGCCCGTGATCAGCACATGATCGGGAGCCAGGCCAACGACCCGCGTGACGACCTCGTGCAGCCGCTCCAGGCGAAACCTGCCGGCGCGCCCCGCGAGCAGGCTGAACATGCCGACCGCCCGCTTGTTCAACAGCCGGAGCGGGTTGAACGCATACCGCCAAACGTGGATGTCGGAAAGGTGAATGATCCGCACGCCGCCCCCGTTCCGCACACGCGTCATCGACCTATAAGTGCCAGCCGATCCAACCCACCAGCACATCATAAGCAGAATGCGTGCCGACCGCGACGCCGAACCCGCGGACCACGAAGACCCAGGCGAAATAAACCCCGGCCAGCCAGCGGAAAATGAAGGCGAACCAGGTGAAGGTTTCGCCGGGGCTTCCGGCGTGGTGTGCCAGGGAAAAGAGCAAGGCCGACGTGGTCACCGCGATCGAGCTTGCCAGGACGGTCGGCGTCTGCAACAGTCGGAGGACGCCGAAAAAGAAGGGGACGAGGGCGAGGCGGAACAGCGCTTCTTCATAGACACCGGCACCGAGGAACCCAATCAGAGGCGCGGCGGGATGCACCTGAGCCGACGGCTCCGCCCCCAGCGAGACCACCGTGGGGGCATGCTCCAAGCAAGTGAACCCAATATCGACGACCCGACTCAGGCCCACCAAGGCAACCGCCAGGAGCACACTCTCAAAGGCCATGCCCATCAGCGAGGACGGTCTGAACTTCCAGTCACGCGGGTTGGTGGCATGCCAGGCGAGTAAGGCGATGATCAGACAGAACGGGAGGAACCAATGATCGGTCAGGCCCACGCCGGCCAGGACGTGTCGCATCCAGGCGTCGGCGCCTGTCCGATACGAAGCGGCCGACTTGCCTCCCAGCCAGAGCACCCCGAATTCATAGGTCAGCAAAATCGGCGTGACAAAGGCGAGGCAGGGAAGCGGCCTGCGTGTGAGCGTCCAGTAGGAACGACGATCCTCGACAGCCGTCCCTTCGGTTTCGCCCCACCAGCGGTGGTCGTAACCGAAACGGGACCGGCGCCGGGCAGGCGGCGGTGGGACTCGTCGGGTGGAAGTACGCACATCTTCAGAAATCGGCAAAATCAACCAAAAAATCCAGCCGCGCGCTGAAGCTCTGGCAATTTCATAATTGTCATAATTTCTGCAAAGACCGAAAACAACGAAATAGCACGGGACCTTGTAGGCGATTCGGTGGACGGCTAACATAAGCGGATGGCCGATGAGCCATATTCTTGGGATGGTCAGGACGCGGCGACTGCGGAAGCCATCCTCAACCATTCACAACTTTTGCCCTCGCCACTGGGACACTAGCATCCGCTTGAGATGCTCTTGCGTGTCCGGCTCGGCCTCACTCTGATCCGAATCGAGCGGGAGAAATTCCCTCGTAACCGCAGAGGTTCGAGGGTTCTGGGGGTCGTACGGGAATGCCCGCGTAGGGAGGGTTGGCGCGTGACTTCGCGGTTTCGTCTCGCTTGGATCGTCGGTTCGTTGGCACTGGCCGGATGCGGAGGCTCCTTCAATCCCGGCCCGTTGCAGTACGAGGAATCCGAGGCTCTGACCCGGGAGTTGGCCGACAAGACCAAGGCCAACCTCGCCGGGAAGCCCAAGCTCCAAGATGGGGTTCGTAAAGGACTGGCCAAGCAGTTCGGGCCGAACCCCCAAGAAATTCACGTTCCACCGGGCTCCGGCCTGCCCTCGGGAGGTCGCCGCCTGGCGAACCTGATCGCCGTCGGCGAAAGCGTGGAAGCGCGACCGAAACAAATCTATGTGCTCCGCGCGGCGGAACCAGGCCAGCCCCCTGTCAAAGAGCGACAGGATGGCGGCTATGCGCTCTATCGCCGCCATTGCCTGCACTGCCACGGCGTCACCGGAGCGGGCAATGGCCCGACCGCCGACTTCCTCTACCCCCGGCCCCGCGACTACCGGCCGGGCAAGTTCAAGTTCACCTCCACACCCAACGGCGCCAAGCCGACTCGGGACGACCTGCGACGGACGATTCGCGACGGCCTGCACGGCACTTCGATGCCGGCGTTCGACTCGCTGATGTCCGACGGCGAAATCGAACAAGTCCTCGACTACGCGATCTTCCTCAGCATGCGGGGCGAGACCGAACTGGGCCTGATCGACGAGGCCTCGATCGCCGATGAGAACGATCCCGAGGCGCTCTCGGATGAAGTCGTTGACGGGGTCGTGAAGAACGTCATCAACAAGTGGACATCGGTCGAAGCCCAGGTGTTCAACCCGCCGGTGGCGCGGACGCCGGCCACCCGGCAGAGTATCCTCCGGGGTCGCGACCTGTTCTTGGGCCACAAATCCCGCAAGGGGAACAGCGTCGACTGCGTCGGCTGCCATGGTCCCCAAGCGTTGGGCAACGGCGTGAGCTTCGTCGCTCAAGACGTCTTCAACGACGTGGTCTTCGGCGGGGATCCGAGCCTCCAAGAAGAGCGGCTCCAGAACTACCGCAAAGAGATTCGTGAGCAGTGGAAGAACTCGCTCGACGACTGGGGAAACCCGCTCCGACCGAACAACCTCAATCGGGGCGTGTTCAAGGGGGGCCGGCGACCGCTCGACATTTACTGGCGAATCGCCAAGGGGATCACGGGCGCCAAGATGCCGGGTCACTACCCCACGCTCGAGGCGGACGAAATCTGGGATGTCGTGAACTTCGTCCTCGCCCTGCCTTACGAACCGAAGCTGCTCGAGGGGGCGGTTCCCGCCAACGCGACCCCGGCCAAGCCGGCCGTGGCCCAGCGTTGAGGAGCGCGCCGGAGCATCCTCTGGTTCGGATCTGAAGAGAGTCATTCCCCGAGTTGTTGCCGAGTTGGTGAGTCGTGCCGAGCGAGCCATGACCACACGTTGAACCTGAATTCATGAATCCGGATCGTTTCGAGTCGGACGCCACCGCCGCTCTCCGACCTCTCGCACTCGAAGCTCGATCAAGGGAGCGTTTCCGTGCGTTATTGGAGTCTGCTGTTTGCACTGGCCGCGCTGTTTTGTATTGGCGCATTTGTTTATGCGCCGTTCAACCCGGACTGGTGGTTGCCGAACAGCCCGAGCGAGCCGTATCACACGATCTCAACCTTCGGTCGCGAGATCGACAGCCTGTTCATCATCATCCTGGTGATCACGGGCATCACGTTCATCGGCACGCAGGTCGCCTTGGTCTGGGTGACTTTCCGCTTCGCGGATCAAACCGATAGTGAAGGCCGGCCGGTTCGTAAGGCGACTTACTTCCACGGCAGCCAGAGCCTCGAGGTGGTCTGGACGATCATCCCGGCGGCGATTCTGGTGTTCATCGCGCTCTACCAGATGGGGACGTGGGCCGATATCAAGTTCCGCAGCAACGCCCCCAAGGTGCAAGCGCTGGCCGAGGTCACTGCGCGGCAGTTCCAGTGGGTGATGCGGTATCCCGGCCCCGACGGCCGGCTCCACACGCCCGATGACCTTCACCTGGTCAACGACTTGCACTTCGTGAAGGGCAAGACCACGTTGATCCACCTGAAGTCGTCCGACGTGCTCCACTCGTTCTTCTTGCCGCAGATGCGGATCAAGCAAGACGCCGTGCCCGGTCTGAGCATCCCGGTCTGGTTCGACGCGGACCGCGCGGGGAGTTACGACCTGGCCTGCGCAGAGCTTTGTGGCTGGGGCCATTACAAGATGAGGGGCAACGTAACCGTCCATGAAAACCAGTCGGAGTTCGACGACTGGATGAAGAGAGCCATCGACGCGCAAAACGTCAGCCAGCTCGCGGCGGTCGGCGGCCCTCAGGGAGAGGTGAATCCACGATGAGCGCACAACACGCCGGCAACGGGCACGGTCATACTGCCGAATCGCACGGACACGAAGACCACATTCACCCGGCCCCCAGCAACATCCTCACCAAATATGTGTTCTCGACCGATCACAAAGTGATCGGCATCCAATTCTTGATTTCGGGCCTGATCTTCTTCGTCCTCGGCGGCCTCCTGGCGATGGCGGTCCGCTGGCAACTGGCCTGGCCCTGGTCGCCGATCCCGATCTTGAGCAAGTCGCTCTGGTCCAGCCCCGCGCTCGGCTACCGGATGCCGCCGGAATATTTCAACAAGCTGTTCACGATGCACGCGTCGATCATGATCTTCTTCGTGGTCATCCCGCTCCTGACGGGTGCGTTCGGCAACTTCCTGATCCCGCTCATGATCGGCGCCCGGGACATGGCCTTCCCGAAGCTGAACATGTTCTCATACTGGGCGATGCCGTTCGCGATGGTCGCGATCATGTACTCGTTCTATGTCGAGGGGGGATCGCCCGAGGCCGGCTGGACCTCTTACCCGGTCCTGACCGTCGCTCGCTGGTCGACCCCCGGGTCGCTGAACGGGCAAACCTGGTGGCTGATCGCGATCTTGTTCGCCGGCGTCTCGTCGTTGATGGGATCGATCAACTACATCACAACCGTGATCATGCTTCGCGCTCCCGGAATGAAAATGTTCCGGATGCCGATGACGGTCTGGGCCTTGTTCATCACGGCAATCCTCCAAGCGTTCGCGCTCCCGGTTCTGACCTCGGCCCTGGTGATGCAGTTGCTCGACCGGACCGCCGGCACCAACTTCTTCAGCCCGGTCGGCTGGAGCGTGGCCAACGCCCCGCCGGTGGTGGGCGGCGGCCAGACCCTGATGTGGCAGCACCTCTTCTGGTTCTACTCCCATCCGGCCGTCTACATCATGATCCTGCCGGCGATGGGATTCGTCTCGGACGTGATCGCAACTTTCTCGCGTAAGCCGCTCTTCGGCTACAAGCCGATGGTCTTCGCGATCGCCGGAATCGCCGGGCTCGGCTTCATCGTTTGGGGACACCATATGTTCCAGTCGGGCATGAACCCCGCCCTCGGGGCCACGTTCATGCTTTCGACGATGATGATCGCCCTCCCCTCGGCCGTGAAGGTGTTCAACTGGTTGGGCACGATGTGGGGCGGACGGCTCCAGCTCACCACGGCGATGCTCAACGCCATGGCGTTCGTGGCGATGTTCGTCATCGGCGGGCTGTCCGGAATCTTCATGGCGGCCACCCCGGTCGACATGCACATCCACGACACCTACTTCATCGTGGCCCACATTCACTACGTCCTCTTCGGTGGCGCCACCTTCGGCATCTTCGCGGCCATCTACTACTGGTTCCCGAAGATGTTCGGCCGGATGCTCAATGAACGGTGGGGCAAGGTCCACTTCTTCTTGAGCTTTATCTTCTTCAACGGCACCTTCTTCCTGATGCACATCGTGGGCATGCACGGCATGCCACGCCGCTACGCGGACTTCTCGGCGTTCCCCTACCTGAACACCCCGAGCCTCCGCCACTTGAACGTGATCATGACCTACAGCGCCTTTGGCTTGGGTCTGGCGCAGATCCCGTTCGCGATCAACTTCTTCTACAGCATGGTCGCCGGCCCGAAGGCCGGGCCCAACCCTTGGAAGGCCAACTCGCTCGAGTGGGCCACCGACTCGCCGCCGCCGCACTATAACTTCGCGACGATCCCGACGGTTTACCACCCGGCCTACGAGTTCAGCGTCCCCGGCCTGCCTGACGACTTCTTGCCGCAGACGATGCCCCGGCCGGCCGAGGCCGGCCCACTCGACCCGGTCATGGCCTGATCCGCCGGCACAGTTGATTCGATACCGGGCGATCCTCGACTCCAAAGCGAACCGCGAGGGCGCCCGGTCCGTTACCTCAGGGTGTGTGCGACACGCCAGCACTGATGGATTACTTCCGTACGCGAGTTCGATCGATCCTCCATGGCCAACGACCGTCTCAACCCGATCCGATCTGCGTCCGCGCCGGCGTACAAGCCCGGTCCCCATTGGGTGGCCGTGGTCGCGGCCGTGTTCACATGGCCCCTGATCTTCGTCGGGGGGTCGGTGACCACCTACCGCGTCGGCATGGCCGTGCCCGACTGGCCGACCACGTTCGGCATCAACATGTTCCTCTATGATTTCTGGAACGCTCCCTTCGGCGTTCGCGTTGAACATACCCACCGGCTCTACGGCGCCGCGGTCGGGTTCACGACTCTGATTCTGGCCATCTGGTTCTTGGCCGCCGAACCGCGGCGGTCGATGAAATGGCTCGGGGTCCTCGCGCTGGTGACGGTGATCGGCCAAGGGGTCTTGGGGGGCACGCGCGTCACCCAGAACTCGACCGTCTTGGCCGCGGTCCACGGCGTCACCGCGCAAGCCTTCTTCGCACTGATGGTCAGCCTCTGCGTCCTCACAGGACGCGATTGGATCACGAGCACGACACCGACGGTCGATTCGTCGCATTTGCGACGCCGGTCGGCGGTGACTCTCTTTCTGGTGGCCGCGCAAATCGCGGTCGGCGCCTGGCTGCGCCACTTCCCCTGGATGGCGTCGGCGTCACTCCTGACTCATGCCTTGCTCGGTTTTGCGGTTTGGGGCCACGCCGCGATGCTCGCCTGGCGGGTTGAACGGAACCGCGGCGCGCTCCCTGAGTTGGTTCCGTCCGCGCGAGCGATGGCACTCGTGGTGATGCTCCAAGTCGTCCTGGGGGTCGCCTCTTGGTGGATGCTTCGGCCGTTTGACGGGATCCCGCGGACGGTCACGATCCTCCAGGCGATGGTCCGAACCGGACACCAAGCGAACGGAGCCTTGCTCCTTGCAACGTCGGTTGTTTTGACTTTCCGAGCGTACCGGCACCTGACCCCAGCGCACAAAGCGCCGGGTTGGTCGAGCCAGTCCGCTCCTGGTTTGGAGGTAGTCGCTTGAAGACCGCGGTGTCTTTCGCCCGGCCGGGTCTGGCCGAATCGTCGACTGAGACGGCCATGGCCGATGTCCGAGGTCGGCTCGCCGCGTACGCCGCCCTGGCCAAGCTCCGGGTCGCCACCTTGGTTTTGGCCACCGTGGCGGCCGGGTTCGTGCTCGGCGCCCGTGGCTCCTCACACCCGTCCACCCTTTTGCTGACACTGCTCGGGACCGGCATGGTCGCCTCGGGCGCCAGTGCCTGGAACCAGTATCTGGAACGGCGCCGCGACGTCTTGATGAGGCGAACGGCCGGCCGGCCGCTGCCCAGTGGCCGGCTCGCGCCGCGTGAGGCCGCCCTCTTCGGCGCTCTGATCGCGTTCGCCGGGGTCGCGATCCTGGTGGTCGCCACCAACCTCATCGCCGCGGGCGTGGCGCTCTTGACCTTCGTGCTCTACGTCTGCGTCTACACCCCGCTCAAGCCAGTCACAACCTTGAATACGGCCGTCGGCGCCATCCCGGGAGCGCTTCCCCCGGTGATCGGCTGGGCCGCGGCCACCGGCCGGCTCGGCATCGAGGCGTGGGCCCTGTTCCTGATCGTCTTCCTCTGGCAGTTTCCCCACTTCCTGGCGATCGCCTGGATCTATCGTGAGGACTACGCCAGGGGGGGCATAAGATGCTGCCGGTGGTCGACCCCGATGGCGTGATGACCGGCCGGCAAGCGGCCAGCTACGCCTTGGCCCTGGTTCCGGCCAGCCTCCTCCCGGCGACGATCGGCCTGGCTGGCCCGGTTTACTTCACCGGGGCGTTGGCCCTGGCGATCTATTACCTGCACTACTCGGTCCGCTTCTGGGCGGGGGTCTCGGATCAGTCGGCCCGCCGGTTGATGTGGGCCTCGTTCGTTTATCTGCCGGCGATCCTGCTGCTCCTGCTCTTGAACCCGTTACCGGCCTGACCTGACGAAACGCCCGACTCTGCACCCTATAAAAGGCACGAAGCGACGAGGGAAAAAGGGGATCCGGACCCAAAGTTCTGAGCATCGTTCTCTTCGCTCGTGTCTTCGTGCTCTCTAATGGTTTTTCTTCTACCGAGGTTGAGAGATGGCACACGTCGCTGATCCTCCGAACAGCTCCGAGCTTGCCGGCCACAAGACGCCGGCCGCCCGAACGGCCGTCCAGCACCCGCCTGTCTCTCCCGGCAAGGTGGCGATGTGGCTGTTCTTGGCCACCGAGATCATGTTCTTCACCGGCCTGATCGGGTCGTATATCGTCCTGAGAGCCGGCAGCCCGCCCTCCTCGTTCTCGAACCTGTTTCCGCCCGCCACCACCACCGACCTCAGCACGGTCAATAAGAATGCCCAGGGCGTGATCCTGAAGGCCGTCGGCCCGAATCATGAAGAGGTCGTGGAGATCCTCGAGCGGAACACGACCTTCGACAAGTATCAGACCGAGGAGCTCGGCAAGCGGCTGCTGGCGATCGAACGCAGGGAGCCCGACGACGCCAAGGCGAACAAGCTCAAGGACGAGCTGACCAAGGAGTTCAAGCACGAGCAGGCCGAACACCTGGTCCACTCGCTGCCGGCCGGAGTCCTCTTCGGCGTCGCGCCCGAAAAGGCCCAGAAGGTTCACGACGAGCTCGACGGCGTCGGCGCCACGACCTCGATCGTGCCACTCGCCTTCTTCAACTGGCCGAAGCCGTATGACTTCATGACCAACCCGCTGAGCATCGACCTGACCGCGGCCAACACGTTCCTGCTCATTTGCTCATCAGTGACGATGGTCTTCGCTCTCAGTAGCTTTCAGCGTGACGAACGCAAAAAGGGAACGCTCTGGCTGGCGGCCACCACACTGATCGGGGCGGGGTTCCTCAGCATTCAGGTTTACGAATATTACCAGTTGATGTTCGGACACCACTACCCGCCGGGCATCAGCGCCACGGGACACTTCCGCCCGAGCGTCAGCATCTTCGCCTCCTGCTTCTTCACGATGACCGGGTTCCATGGGGCCCACGTCGCCGGCGGGGTGATCATGCTCGCCTGCCTCACCCTGAAATCCGCGCTCACCGGGTCGTTCCGGAAGGACCACTACAGCCCGGTCGAACTGGTCGGCCTCTACTGGCACTTCGTTGACCTGGTCTGGATCCTCCTGTTCACCGTCGTTTACCTCATCTGATCGACCTTGGATCTGATCTGATCGGAAACGGCGGACCTCGTCCGCGGATTCCGCGATGTCATAGGGGAGCACGCCAATGTCCAACACGAACCTGACTCACGAGCAGGAGATGGCCGTCGAGTCGCATTTTTCACAGTACATCAAGATCTTCCTGATCCTGATCGTCTTTACCCTCAGCGAATACTTCTACGCGTCGATCTTCGCCAACCACGCGTTTATCGTCCTGGTACTCGGCCTGATGTCGATGGCGATCATCAAGGCGACCCTGGTCGGGCTCTACTTCATGCACCTCAAGTTTGAGGGGAAGTGGGTCTACGCCATGCTGATCCCGGCGAGCATCCTGGCGATGGTCCTGACCCTCGCCCTCTTCCCTGACGTCGCCATGCAACCCGTGACCGAAGAGAACCCCGACCTCGAAGGGGTTGAGACCACCCCGGTCCAGCCCGGGGCCGCCGTCTCGATTCTTCGGGCATCGAAGCCGGTCGGCTAATCGATCAGGAGCCGACCCCGTCCGTACTCCCTTGAAAAAAAGAGGGGGACGGGCCGGGTCGGCAATCGTTCGCGATTCGCTTGAATCTAATAACAATAGCAACAACAAAACACGTCTCCTTCCCCTCCTCCAACCGCAAATGGCCCGCCCACCGTGGATGCTTCCTACCGCCTCGGCCTCTCCGTGCTCCTGGGAACTGTCCTCGTGTCGGCCGGACTCTGCCTCGCGGCCGCGCGACGCACCGCCACCCCCGCGCCCGCCGGGCACGACCTCAGCGATCACCCGTTCGAGCTCGGGCAATTCCAGCTCACAGAGCGATCGGGAAAATCGATCACCGAGGCGGACCTGGCCGGTCGGGTCTGGGTGGCTTCCTTCATCTTCACCCACTGTCCGCTCTCGTGCCCCCGGATCACAGGGGTCATGAAGGGCCTTCAAGAGAAGCTCGCCGACACCTCGGTGCAGCTTGTCAGTCTCTCGGTCGACCCCGAACGCGACACGCCCGAGGTGCTCGCCAATTATGCGAAAACGTTCAAAGCCGACCCGAATCGCTGGTGGTTCCTGACCGGTCCCAAAGCCGAGGTCAAGTCTCTGGTTCTCGACCGGTTCAAGCTCGGCCTGGCCGACGCCAGCCCCAGCGAAGTCGAGGCCGGGGCCGAGGCGATCTCGCACAGCGACCGGCTGGCCCTGGTCGCACCCGGCAACAAGGTCATCGGCTACTTCGACACGACCAATCGCGCCACGCTCGACGCCCTGACGGCGAGAGCCAAGCAACTGGCCCCGGCCCCCCCCAAAGGACCCGCCTGGGCCCGTCAGCTCCCCGCGGTGAACGCGACCTTGAACGCGACCTCCGGCGTGCTTCTCCTGCTCGGCTGGGCCTTGATTCGCCGCGGCCGCGTCCAGGCTCACGCGGTTTGCATGTCCTGTTGCGTCGCCGTTTCGACCCTTTTCCTGATCTGCTACCTGGTCTACCACTATGAAATCGGCGGAGGCGTCCCGTTCCGCGGCATCGGGCCGATTCGGACGCTCTACTTCACGATCCTGCTCTCGCACGTGGTTCTGGCGGCGGCGATCGTCCCCTTGATCGCGATCACCCTGGTCCGCGCCCTGCGCCGCCAGTTCGAGCGCCACGCGCGGATCGCCAAGGTTACCTTTCCTCTCTGGCTCTATGTCTCGATCACGGGCGTCATCATCTATTTGATGCTCTATCAGTTTCCCCACGGCTGACCACGTTCTTCCTTCGACCGATCGTTGGATACCTGCCCATGTCTACCGAGGTGCCCCCCGCCAAGGATGACGCTGCAACCGCTCGGGCATGCGCCCGAAGACTGTTCGCGATGTCCTTCATCGCCCTCTTTCTCGAACTGTTGCTGATCCGATGGGCGCCTTCGGTCGTGCGACTGGTGGCCTACTATGCCAACTTGCTGCTCGTCAGTTCCTTCCTGGGGCTGGGTTGGGGGGCGCTGACATCGAGCCGGAGGTGGAACCTGTTTCGATGGTTCCCCCTCCTCGTTGCCGGCAACATCGGGGTCCTGCTCCTCTGCCGAACCGCCACCTTGCCGGACAGTGGGAGCGAGATCCGCTTCTTCGCCGCGGGGAGCACGGCGATGAACTATCTGACCCTGATTGGGGTCTTCCTCGCCAATGCCGTTCTCTTCATTCCCCTCGGTGAACAGATCGGCGAACTCTTCGGCAGGCTGCCCACGCTGCGGGCCTACACCTGGGACCTGCTCGGAAGTCTCACGGGCACGCTCAGCTTCGGCCTCTTCTCGTTCCTCTTTTTTTCCCCGGTGCTCGGGATGGCCGCCATCCTGATCGTCGTGCTGGCCCTCTCAGCGCGCAAGCACTGGATCTGGAACGTGCCCACCGTGCTCGTCTGCCTGGGCGCGTTGGCCTGGTCAAACCCTTCGGGAGCGATCTGGTCGCCCTACTACTACATCACCGTCCACGACCCGAATCAGCCTGCCGCAATCGTTCCTCCCCCGCCCGCGGACTTGCGGACGATGCGGAACCCGCCGATCTACTCGGTGAGCGTCAACCAAGACTTCTACCAGATGCACGGTACGATCGACCTCGAGCGCTACGCGCCCGACGCCCCGCAAGCGAGGCTCGTCCGTTATCTTCGCGATCAGTACCTGCTCCCCTACACACTGGCGACGGGTCGGACGCGGGTCGCCGTTCTCGGCGCCGGCGGGGGGATGGACATGGAAGCCGCGCTCCTGTCAGGGGCCCGAACCGTCGACGCGGTGGACATCGACCCGAAGCTCATCGAGCTCTCGCGCAGGGATAACGCCGCGGGTTGCTACGACGACCCACGCGTGAGCGTTCACGTCAACGACGCCAGGGCCTTCCTCCAGAACGCGCGCCCGGGCTACGACCTGGTCGTCTTCGGCTTCCTTGACTCCCAGGCCCTCTTCACGTCGATGAGCAACCTGAGACTCGACGGCTTCACCTACACCGTCGAGAGCCTTCGGACCGCCTATCGCCTCCTCAATGACGGCGGGATGCTCTCTCTCGTTCGCGGTGGCACGCCCCTGGCTGGCGGAAAAGATCATTCTCATGGTTGCGAATGCAACGGGGACGACCCCGATCGTCTACATGGACGGCGGCCAACTCATCGTCTGTGCGCTGAAGGCAAAGACGACGATCGAACCCGTCTCGCGGTTCGGTCGATTCAACCACCTTCGCTACGACCTCGCCCGGTTCTCGAAGATCGAACCGGCCACCGACGACTGGCCGTTCCTCTACTTACAGTCCAAGACGATTCCGGGGGACTATCTCCTGGTCATCGGGGCGAACCTCGCGATCTCCTTGGCGAGTATCGTCCGGCTCCGAAGTGAACGCTGGGGAGTGAACGATGCCCACTTCCTCTTCCTGGGACTCGGGTTCCTGCTTCTGGAGACGAAGAGCATCGGAGACTGCTCGCTCTACTTCGGATCCACCTGGCTGGTGACCACGATCGTCGTTGCGGGGGTGCTCGTGATGGTGCTCGCCGCAAACATGCTTGCCAGCAAGATCCGTTTCTCTCTTCTCTTGTACGTCCCCCTCTTTGCCGCCTTGCTCATCCTCTACTATGTCCCCCATGAATTCGTGCTTTCTCAGCCCCTCATGAATCGCGTTGCGTGGGCGCTCCTGGTCGTCCCCTTGCCGATCTTCTTCGCCGGCCTGATCTTCTCGACCACGTTTCGAGGCACACTCACTCCTGGAGCGCTCTTCGGCGCCAACCTGGTGGGGGCGATGATCGGTGGATTCTGCGAGTACATCGGCATGGCCACCGGCAACTCCGCCCTGATGCTCCTCGTGATCGGAGCCTACGCAGCCAGTGCCCTCTGCCAACTCAAGGGCGCCGTCCGCCCTCGCCGTAGCGAGGCCCCATCCCTGATCTCCGGCGACTGAGAGTCAGAAATGAAAAGCCCACGCCGTTTTTTTGGGACGGGCGGGGCCTGCTCAGCCCCGGAGGTTCCACCGTCTGAACCACCCCTCGGCGCATGACGGTCGCCCCCGCAGGGCTGCGAAATGCAGACATGACGTTTCTGATCGTGAGGAAAACCGCTTCCTCGCCCGTCACCGGCCCGGCGTCAACTCGCCGGGCGCTGAAAGACCAGGACGTTCGCCCAGACGCCTTCGCCGGCGTCGAAAGCGGTCGGGCGGTCATCGTTGAATCCACCGCTTCGGATATAGAGCCGCCCCTCTTCAAGGCGATAGATCGCGTGCATCTCGGGCACCTCTTCGCCGTCGATCGTGGTGAATTTCACCCAATCCAACGCCTTGGGCGTCGCCGTCTCATCGATCTTCAACTCTCCGTCCGCCTGAATCTTCCGCCCCTGTGGCGTCGCGATCGTGGCCAACACCGCATTCCCTTTGATCTCGATCGAGACGACCGTCGCCTTGCGAAGCCCGACCTTCGTCTCCCACCGTCCCTGGAGCTTGGGCAAGTCCCCGTTCGACTCCGGAGCCGCACCCAACGCCATGACCGCGAGCACGAAACCCGCAAACAGTTTGGCATTCATCGACGCGATCCCTCACTCTGGAAGATCAAGTGGACGACCCCCGGAAACGAAGGCCGACTTTGATAAGATCGACAAGACCCCAGGACGAACTTCGCACTAACTTCCTTTAACGCTACCATCCAGATCGAGTTAATCAACTATTAGGACCCTCGAGAGACTCCGTTCCCTCGAGGTTATTCTTATTACGATCCGCATCGGGAGTTGGCACGTGCAAAGCGTCATCGCCCGCCGGACTGCTCCATTTTTTCGGGTGCGGTCGATGCTCGGCCGGGTGGGCGATGGAATTGACCCGGGGGGCGGGCCGGCTTAGAATACGTAAGTGATTATCAGTTTGAGGTTTTCTGAATCGGCTAAGGGTCGTTGTTGCCAGGGAGCCGCCGGATGCGACATGTAGGCAGAGTTCTCCCGGTCCTCGTCTTGGTTTTGGGGCTTTCAGCCGACCTTTCGGCTTGTCCCAACTGCAAGGAAGCGGTCGCCGCGCAGCCGAGCGAAGTGGCCAACATGAAGAACGGCTATAACTGGAGTGTCCTGTTCATGATGGGAATGCCCTTCACCCTGCTCGGCACCGGGGCACTGATGATCGCTCGAGGCGTCAAGCGGGGCAGCCTGCCTGAGTTCTAAGATTCCGTCATGAATGAACTCAAGAACGCAGCGCGACTCATGGCCCAAGCGAGCCAAGTCGCGGTCCTGACCGGCGCGGGGATCTCGGCCGAGAGCGGGATCCCGACGTTTCGGGGGTTGGGAGGGCTCTGGAACGGGCGCGACCCGATGAGCCTCGCCACTCCTCAGGCGTTCGCCGCCAATCCCGAGCTCGTCTGGGAGTTCTACAACTGGCGCCGCGAACTGGTTACGCGGGCCGAGCCCAATCCCGGACATCGGGCACTCACGAAATTCGCCAGCAATCTGACCAGCCTCACGCTAGTGACCCAGAACGTGGACCGGCTCCATCAGCGCGCCGGGAGTCGCGACGTTCTCGAGTTGCACGGCAACCTTTTCGACGTCCGCTGCACCGGCTGTGCGCAAACTTTTGACAGCGTGGGAAAGACGCTCGCCCCCCTGCCCCATTGCGAGGCGTGCGGCCAGCTCCTCCGCCCGGGCGTCGTCTGGTTTGGCGAGACACTCCCGCCCGACGTGTGGGAGGCCGCCGAAACGGCCGTCCGCCACACTCGGCTTCTCCTGGTTGTCGGCACCAGCGCGGTCGTCTACCCCGCCGCCGGACTTGTCGCCACCGCCCAAGGCGCGGGAAGTACCGTGATCGAAATCAATCTCGAGCCCACTCCCATCAGCGACGAGGTCGACCTCGTCCTGCAGGGCAAGGCCGCGGAAATCTTGCCACTCCTCGCCGACCTTCTCTGATTGAACCGACCGTTGAACGGGCTCAGGCCGGCCGTTCGGATTTCATCCAGGCGAGTGGGGAGGGTGAGCTCCCTGTCCTCATCCGACCTCGAAAGACAGGGAGCTCACGCTCCCCGCTCGCCTGAGGATCGAAAAAAACAAGCAAGCCGACCTTCCCCTCGTAGACAACGCTCAGCTCACTCCGCGGCGGGCGGGCGGAGCTTGCCCGCGTTCGTATTGCCGGCGAGGTCGTCGATCATCTCGTGGACGGCCCCTTCGATCGCCGCTTGCCAATCGGTGCCGTACTTGGCACGAGCGGCGGGTCGGCTGTAGGCGTAGGTGAGTCCGCGTGAATTGTTGATAATCGCACCGAGACCGTCGGCATCGAATGCGGGAGCGACGTCTTTGGAGGAGCCTCCCTGGGTGCCGTAACCTGGCACCAAGAACGGGATGCCGGGCAGAGCCGCCCGCAGTTCGGCGAGCTGATCGGGATAGGTTGCCCCCACGACCGCGCCGAGCAGGCTATACCCGGACTCGCCTCGGTACGGCTCGGCCCATTGCGCCAAGCGTTCGGCGACATGCTGGTAGATCGCCTTCCCGCCGGCGACCAGGTCCTGGAACTCACCGGCCGAGGCGTTGCTCGTCCGGACGAGGACGTAGAGTCCCTTCCCCTCGCGTGCAGCCACTTTGACGAACGGGGAGATCCCATCGCTCCCGAGGTACGGATTGACCGTCAGCCCGTCGGCGTGCCAGGCAGGCTCGAACTTCTCGCCCACGGGAACCTTGCCGAGATAGGCCCGAGCATAGGCGTCGGCCGTGGAACCAATGTCGTTCCGCTTACCGTCGATCAGGACGAGAAGTCCTTTTTCCTGGGCGTACTGCGCGGTGGCGTGAAGCGCCCCCACCCCTTCGGGTCCATACGCCTCGTAGAACGCCGCCTGGAATTTGACGATCGGCACGAGCGGAGCGACCACATCGACAACGCCACTCCCGAACACACGGAGCGATTCCGCCACTCCCGGCCGATCGCCCGGGAACTTGTCGAGAAACTCCGGTGGCAGGTCCTCAGGCCGCGGATCGATCCCCACACAGATCGGGGTTCCCACTCGCTTTACGGCTGCATTCAAGCGATCCGCGAAGTGCACGACGTAATTCCTCTCGGTACTGCATTGACAGATCCGTTCCCCCCTCTATAATACCGACTCAACACGCAGTCGTCTGCAAGAATTCGGGGCGTAGCGCAGTTTGGCTAGCGCGCTAGACTGGGGGTCTAGAGGTCGTGGGTTCAAATCCCGCCGCCCCGACTTACTGAGTGAAGGATCGCAAGAATCAAGGTTTGCGGTAAACAACCGCACACCTTTTTTTCTTTTCACAACATGAGGTTGCCTGCAAATCATCGGGGCGTAGCGCAGTTTGGCTAGCGCGCTAGACTGGGGGTCTAGAGGTCGTGGGTTCAAATCCCGCCGCCCCGACTATGTTATCCAGAAAAGCCCTTCGGTCATCAGACCGAAGGGCTTTTCTGGTTTAAGTCCCGGGCTTTTTCGTGTATGAACACTAAGGAACGGGACGCAAATCACTTCCCGAGTCTAACCCCACGAAAGTAGGCTGGGGCGAGACCGACAGCGATTTACCGTCGAGTGGCGCACGCTCTCGCCGGTTTCAGCCCCAACGGGGCGGCCCAAGGTAGCCCGGGGCAACGCCCCGGGAAATCGACATGATCATACTTGAGAGCCATGTAAGGGCGGCCTAGTCCGAGCGGCAGCATTGCGATGTAGGTCGTTCTGGTACAACCTTTTAAGTCGCCCTTTCAGGGCTGCTCATTCTCGTGAACGAGTCCCCAGGGCGTTGCCCTGGGCTTTCTTGGGCCGCCCCGTTGGGGCTGAATTCAAACCAAATAGTCCATGGCGCATTCAAGACATAAGGCTGTTTGCGGCCATAGAGTCGCATAAAGGGTTAACGACATAGCGGGCACGTCCGTGAATCGTTCTGAAATCGGGAAGTGATTTGCGTCCCGTTCCTTAGTTCAAATTGAGTGTGGCTTGGATGGGGCGTTTTTCTTCCATTTGCTGTAATCCCTTGCCGTAGTTGCGCATTCGGCGGTACAAACAAGCATGGATCGTGGCGATTCCACGCCGCATGGGCAGAATCAACCCTGACGATTGTTCCCATTATCAGACCTCGACTTCGAGATTGCCAGAGAGCGAACTCCAGGAGATGACACCATGCGAACGCCTGTGCTTCTGACCGCCCCGACGATGCTATTTGCCGGCACGCTGTTCGCGTGGCTGGCGTCCGCCACAGCCGCTGATCTGCCGGGCAAACTCACCGAAGCAGAGGCCGCTCAGCTCGCGACCGAAGCCTACGTCTACGGTTACCCCCTGGTCCTCATGGACATCAGCCGGCAAGTCATGACTGCAGTTCCGAAGCCGACCACGACGGCAGCGCCAATCAACCAGTTCAACGACTCCAAGGAATTCCCAGACGCCACCTTCACCAGCGTGGTCAGCCCGAACGCAGACACCTTGTACTCTTTTTCTTGGCTCGACCTCTCGAAAGAGCCGCTCGTCTTGATCCTGCCGGATATGGGTGATCGGTACTACCTGATGCAGATGCTCGATGGGTGGACCAATGTATTCGCCTCTCCCGGCACGCGCACGACCGGCAACAAGAAGGGCGCCTATGCAATCGTCGGCCCGAACTTCACCGGCAAGGTCCCGGACGCAGTGACGGAGATCAAGTCACCGACGAGCTTGGTGTGGATCATCGGTCGCACACAGACCGACGGCAAATCGGACTTCGCGGCCGTCTGCGCACTCAAGGCTCAGTACAAGCTCATCCCGCTATCCGCCTGGGGGAAGAACGACAATCCGCCGGCCGACGAGCCGGTGAACCCGAAGGTCGATGCCAAGACGCCACCTGTCGAGCAGGTCGCAAAAATGGATGCCGCCGCATTTTTCGGCCGGCTGGCGGACCTATTAAGGGACAACCCGCCAGCGGCGGCCGACAAGGAGATGGTCGAAAATCTCGCCAAAATCGGGGTCGTGCCCGGCAAGCCGTTCGTCCCAGCAAAACTCGACGAAGGGGTGGCGAAGGGACTCGAACGGGGGGTATCAGCGGGACGAGACTCGATCATCGCCGAGGCGAAGAAGCCGCAAGGGAAGCTGGTCAACGGTTGGGACATGATGATGGACATCGGTCGGTACGGAACGAATTACCAGTTCCGAGCGGTCGTCGCGCTGGTGGGCCTGGGTGCCAATCTCCCCGACGACGCGATCTACCCGCATGCAAAGGTTGACTCGGACGGGAAACCACTCAGCGGCGCGAACCGATACACGATTCACTTCCCAAGGGGCCAACTCCCTCCGGTTGAAGCATTCTGGTCCATTACCATGTACAACTCAAAGCAATTCTTTGTCGATAACCCGATCGATCGGTACGCCATTGGGAATCGGGACAAACTCCAGTTCAACGAGGACGGGTCACTCACCCTCTCCTTCCAGAACGAGTCCCCTGGGAAGGACAGAGAGCCGAATTGGCTGCCTGCCCCGAAGGATTCGTTCAACCTGTTCATGCGGCTGTACTGGCCGAAGCAGGCGATCCTCGACGGCAGTTGGAAACCACCCGCGATCGAGCGGGTCAAATAAGAGAGACCGATCGCAGAATCAATCCCGCCAACAGTCGTAAACACGACTGTTGGCGGGATTTGCTGGTTCTCCGGGCCAACGCAATTGATCGATCGGCCAGGATGTGCTCTCGCAACCCCACCTTTTCCAAACATTTGTTCCCATCACTCCGAACCGCCCCACCCGCATTCCAGTCAATACAACCCCATTAATTCATATCACAACTACTAAACCGACGCCCCGTCGGGAACGCCAACCCCGTGGCATTCAGCGGGCCATTTCGAACGGTCAACGCTTCTGCTATCCTTCGAAAGGGTAGGCCTTCCGTCAAGGCAAGCGGACGGCACACGAACCAAAAGGAAAAGCAAGTACGATGAGAACTCGGCTCTGGTTTGCGTTCATCCTGGTGGCTGGCGGGTTGTTCGGAGCGGTTGGTCAGGCCACCGCGCAGGAAAAGGGACTTCTCTACGCTCACCGAGGTGGTGCGTTCGAGTTCGAAGAAAACACGATGGAGGGTTTTCGGGGCAGCTATGAAAAAGGGTTACGCGGGTTCGAGACCGACGTCCGCATGACCAAGGATGGTGAACTGGTCATTCTGCACGATGACAAGCTCGACCGCACCCACAACGCGACCGGGTCGGTGGAACACAAAACGGCCGCCGAGTTACGCACGATCACGACGAAGAAAAAAGGCCAAGGCTTCCTGTTTCTGGATGAACTCCTCTCCTTTCTCGCCGACAAACCCGGAATTTACCTCGAGCTGGAAATGAAGACCGGCAACAAGGAGCTGTACCCGGACGCACGACTGGAGGAGTATTGCCGGAAACTGCACGAGACCGTCGTGGCCCGCCAGCCGAAAGGATCATTTTACATTTTCACTTCGTTTGATGAACGGCCTCTGAAGATTGTCAAGGGCCTGGATGCCAATGCCGATCTGCTGTTGATCACCGGTGGCCCCTGTTCTCCGGAATTCATCAAGCAGGCGCAGAAGCTTGGGGTGAAACGGATCGGCTGCCGAATGGAAGGAACAAGCCGAGCCGCGGTCCGCGAAGCCCAGAACGCGGGACTCCTCGTCAATGGCTGGCCGGGGCACACTCTGCAAGATTACCAGCTCGCCGTCGGACTCGGGGTGGATGCCATTTGCTGTGACATTCCCGTCGCCATTCAAACTTGGAAAGCCAAAAACGAGCAAATTCAACTCGTTTGTTTGAATGACGATATCCCCATAAATGTTTTTTCATAGCGGTTTACCGTCGGATTGCGCGGGTTTAATGACATCATCTTGCTGGCAAGCGTTCCCGCGAGCCGGCGGGTTGGCAACGCCAGGTTGAGCCGAACCGCGTGCTCAACCCGTTGCGACTCCGCGGTAAGTCTATGGCGGACCGGATCGTCTGACAGATGAAGCCTCAAACCGGGCAGCAGCGAACCGCGTCAACTTGTCCCCCGCTCCGTGCAAAAACGGTAAGCTTATGAGAGACTGTTGGCTTCCCTCTCGTCGAGAGGACAAACGACCACAGAGCGGGAGGCATGATGATGACGGATTTCGGAGACCTCGACGGCAGTTTCGAGTTCTACGCGGTCGTCACCCCGGACGGGAAGATCCCCACTCTCTTGGATGACACCACGCTCAACGACCCGGCGGAATGGTACACCAGCCCCATCGGCACCCTCGCCCACCTGTCCGACTTCGCGCTCGTGTTCACCGATTGGGACGACGCGAACGCCGACTTCCAGCAGTATCGAGCAAGCCTTCCCGAGGGAACGACGATCCGGGCCTTCACGGTCGCCGTCGTCGAGGTTGTCAACGCCTA
The DNA here is from genome assembly GCF_900129635.1 of Singulisphaera sp. GP187. Lineage (GTDB taxonomy): Bacteria > Planctomycetota > Planctomycetia > Isosphaerales > Isosphaeraceae > Singulisphaera. The sequence goes on from NZ_FSRB01000001.1 coordinate 3,815,545, forward strand.
CGAAGGAATGGAAATCAAGGCAAGGCAAGCTGACTGAGAGCCAATTGTCCGACCACTTGTCAGGATCACCCGCGTTTGCTCAACGGCGGAGTGGATGCGGGACAGGTCCTCCACTGGAGAGGAAGCTCAGCCTCTCCACAGGCCTCGCAGCCTCGGTTCCCATCAACGTGTGAGGGCTCCCATTCTCGTGGGGCGAAACCGAGAAACGTACAAGGACGCCCCGTAATCGACGGCTTGCGCAGCGCATCGCCGACGGAATATCGCTTGACCCGCACGGGTGTTTCGGCCTGAACCTCCTCTAAGCCGCGTTTGACCGTGGCGTAGACCCATCGACCGTCTTCGGAGAAAACCGGGGGGCTGCAAGCGAGCCCCTCAGCCAACGCGACCACCTCCGACCCATCAACCTGGAGCGTTCCTGTTTCCTCGTCGTGGGCCACCGTCGCCAGTCGCAACTGGAGGTCGGTGCGCCCGACATGACGGACCAGAAAGGCCAGGACCAAGCCACCGTCGGGAGTCGTGGAAATGCGGGCCATGCGTTCTTCTTGAATCGGCAAGGCGGAATGCTCGAGCGATGGTTGAACGAGCCGTCCCGCCGACTCGATCGCCAGGCCATCGGCGCAAAGCCGGAGCCACCACAACTGCGGCAATTCCGGGTTCGCCCTGCCGACCGCATCTTCATCTTCCCGGACTGCCATCGAGACAAGGAGCGTCCTCCCCAGCCTCGGATCAGTCGGCCAGGTCGGATCCAGAATCCGAACCACGGTGGCGCCGCGAAGCGGGTTTTTCCAGGCCAGTGGATGAGGGGCCGGAACGTGCCCTCCAGGCCGCCTGAAGTCGCCCTGGTGGCTGAAGCCAAGGCAGTAAAGCCGCCCGTCGGTCCCCGCGAACAGGATCGTCGCCAACAGGTCCGGCGACCAGCAGGGCGGGCCGGTCGACGGCACATCGAGCGTGACGCGATCGAGCACCTCGCCGCCGGGGAGCGCGTACCGCGCCAGACCCGCGGCCCAGCCGCCGTTTTCATCATAGCCGCGCCATTGGGCGACGAGATGCATCCGCCCCAGCCCGTCCCGCCAGGGAGAACAGACGGAGTACGCGAACGTATCCGGCCGGCCGACCGAGATGCGTTCGATCCCACCCGTCTCAAGGTTCAACAGGTTGATCGATGAGTGCGTGTTGGGGTCAATCAAGACCTGGTGACTGACCGCCCGACATCGAGGCGCCGCGCCCAACCTGGCGAACCGCGGCCCGCCGTCAATTCTGCCAAGCCTTACGGCAAATACGATGAGGCCAAGAGCCGCAACGGCAACCAGGCGATTCAGGCAGGTAGCCGGCAACCGCATGGAGCAACTCCAAAGCGAACCACCACCAGAACCGAACGACCGACCGACCGTTATCGGAGGACAAGACCTCGAGAACCAAGGTCCGGCGGATGTTCAGGCATCGCCGCTCTGATCCAGAAACAGCATTCGCTCAAAACGGCAATCTGATTTCAAGCCGCATGGCCAACGGCCTGCGACAGCGACTTTACCCATTCCCACTCCTAAGTCAAGCTTCGCCGAACCCGTTTCCCCCTGCTTCGGCGCAATCGGCCCTGGCGTCATCGTGGGTCCAACGATTCCCGTCAGGTGGGCCGTACCCACCCGACGGAATGAATCCGATCCGGACCGCCGATCGATCGCAAAGCATTGATGAATTCATCACGGCTTCGGCGAAGCTTTACTGCCGGGCCGTGGTCTTCGCGGCGATCGCGCCGGCCCCAATCAACGCGGCGGTCTTCAGAGCGGGTTCGGTCGGCTCGACTTTCACGCCTTCGACAAGATTCTCGGTGGGATTCTGAATCAGCCGTTCGGTGCCCGAAAGGCCCTGGAGGATCTCGACGTCTTGGCCGTAGTCGCGTCCGAGCTGAACCTCCTGGTAGTGCAACGCGTCGTCCGGGCCCACAATCGCGACGCGGGTGCCGAGGGTATTGATCACCAGGGTGGTGGCCGGGATCAGCAGCGGGCGGCCCCCTGCCTCGTCGAAGCGGACCCTCACGTACATGCCCGCGTAGAGCTCGCCCTTCTCGTTGGGGAGGACAACCTCGGTGAGCAAGGTTCTCGACCGGGTCTCGATCGCCCCGGAGGTTCGCGTCACGTTGCCGACGAATTTCCGGTTGGCCTGTTCACGTACCAAGACCTCGGCATGCTGGCCTGCTTTGATGCCGATTGCGTTCGCTTGCGGCACGTTGACATAGACCTTGAGCTTATCGGTCTGCGCGATCCGGTAGAGCGGCTGGCTGGAGCCCGAGCTGATGAGCGCGCCGGTGTCGATGTTTCGCTCGGTGATGACGCCGCGGAAGGGGGCGAAGACCTTCTGGAATTTTTGAAGCTCGGCCAGCCGGTTGGCGCTGGCGGCCTTGGCTTCGATATCGGCCGCGGCGGTCAGGAGCGTCGCCTCGGCCACCTTGAATTCCGCGGTGAACTCGTCAAGAACTTGCCGGGTCTCGGCCCCTCGACTATTGAGTTGCTGGGAGCGTCTGAGGGTGAGCCCGGCCAGCTCGAGCCGCGACTCGGCGAGTTGGCGGTTAGCCTTCGACTGGGCCAGAAGCGCCTGGGCCTGCTTAAGCTCCTGGTCAAGCTCAGGAGTATCGATCTCGGCCAACAGCGCCCCCGCCTCGACCTTGTCGCCGATGTCCACAAGGTAGCGTTTGACGTACCCATCGGTCCGAGCAAAAATGTTGGTGTCTTGAAATGCGCGGATTTCGCCTGGAAGCGTCAGATCCGCCGGCTTGTCACGCCGAAACGGGACCGAAATCTGGACCCGAGGCCGGCTCGCGATCGCCTCGGCCGTCTCGGCATAAAGGGTGGTCCGTTGCTCTTGCCGGGGCCGTCGGCCAACGGTAAAGAGGCCACCTAACACCGCTCCGCACAGGACGAGCAGGCCGAAGACGGCGAAGAGGGGCTTCCAGGAACGGGCGGGCCTGGGATGCTCGGAAGGGACGCTAACGCCCGGCAGCGTCTGGTCCGGCGTGAGGTTCACCGTGGTCATGGGCTCAATCCTCGTCTGTCTGAACGATGGGCGGCTTGCGCCGCAGCAGGCTGTAAATAACCGGAACAAAGAACAAGGTGGCGAGAGTTGCCACGCTCAGGCCACCGATGACCGCTCGGCCGAGTGGGGCGTTCTGCTCGCCCCCTTCGCCCATGCCCAGGGACATCGGCAGCATGCCGATAATCATCGCCAGGGCGGTCATCAAGACGGGGCGGAACCGGGTCCGACCCGCGGCCAGCGCGGCGGTGCGGGCGTCGTCGCCTTGGAGACGCCGGCCGTTGGCGAAGGTCACCATCAAGATGCTGTTGGCCGTCGCGACACCAATACACATGATCGCTCCCATGAGCGAAGGGACGTTGATCGTCGTCTGAGTCGCGTAGAGCATCCAGATGATCCCGGCGACGGCCCCCGGCAACGCCCAGAGGATGATGAACGGGTCGAGCCAGGACTGGAAGTTCACGACCATCAGCAGGTAAACGAGCAGGACCGCGAAGACGAGCCCGAACGCCAACCCCTTGAATGACGACTTCATGCTCTCCACCTGCCCGCGGAGGATCAGGTTCGATCCCTTGGGCAGTTTCGTCCGGATCCCGGTCAGCGGATCGACCGGGCCGGCGATCTTCTCGATCACCCGATCGAGGTCGGCCGCGACGCCCCCCAGGTCGCGGCCTTGCACGCTGGCGTACACGTCGAAGACAGGCTGGACGTTGTAATGGTTCACCACCGCCGCCGTCACGCCACGATCGACGTCCGCCACGTTGGTGAGCAGTTGGGCCGAGTTCGCCGAGGCGCCCGGCGCGACAATCGGAGTGTTGTTCAAGGCCTCAATCGAGTCGATCAGACGCTGGGGGGTCTGAACGGCGACCGGGTAGTTGACTCCGTTCTTGGGGTCGATCCAGTAGTTCGGCGCAACCTGGCCGCTCGAGGCGAGCGTGACGAGCAAACTGTTCGCGACGTCGCGCTGGCTCAGTCCCACCTGATCGGCCCGCGTCCGGTCGACGTTCACCTGGAGCATCGGGGCGTCGACAATCTGGTGCAGGTGGACGTCCACCGCCCCTGGGATCTTGGCGACCTCCTTCTCGATCTCGCGAGCGACCTTGTAATTTTCATCACGTCGGTTCCCACTGATCTGAATATCGATCGGCGCGGCCAGCCCGAAGTTGAGAATCTGGCCCACGATATCGGCCGGCTGGTAGAAGAAGGTGGCCTCGGGGAAGTCGTGACTCAGAAGCTTTCTGAGCTTGGCAACGTATTCGGGAGTTGAGCCGTGATGTTCATGAAGCGCGATCAACATCTCGCCGTCCGCCGAGCCCACCGTGGCCGAGTCGCCGAACGCGAGATTGATGCCGTTGGCGGGGAGGCCGATGTTACTCAGGATCGTGGCCACCTCGTGGGGCGGGATCGTCTTGCGAACCACCTCCTCGACCCGAGTGAACAGCTTCTCGGTCTCTTCCAGTCGGGTCCCGGACGGCGCCCGGATGTGCATCCGGATCTGGCCGGCGTCCACCGTCGGAAAGAAGTCCTGCCCCAACTCGCCGAACAGAAGCGAGGTGCCCCCCACGAATGAGGCAAAGCCCAAGCAGACCAAGGCGCGATGCTCGAGCGCCCAGTCGAGCATCGCGGTGTAGAGACCCCGGACCTTCTCGAACTGATGGTTGAACGCGCGATGGATCCGCCAGAAGATGTCGCCCTTGGCCGGAGGCTTCGGCTGACCGAACGCATCGAGCTCGGGCGTGTACTCGACGTGGATCCCTTCTTCCTCGAGCTCGTGCGCGTTCTGGCGGTAGAGCTCCACTTCCTTACCGAGCATGCCGTTGATCATCGTCGGCACCAGGGTACGAGACAGGAAGTAAGACGCCATCATGGCGAAGGCGACCGCCATTCCCAAGGGCGTGAACAACGACTGGGCCGCCCCCGAGAGGAACGTCACGGGGATGAACACGATGCAGATCGCCAGCGTCGAGACGAAGGCAGGCACGGCGATCTGCTCGGCCCCGTCGAGGATCGCGCGTTTCAACGGTTTCCCCATCGCCAGGTTGCGGTGTATGTTCTCGATCTCGACCGTCGCGTCGTCCACGAGGATCCCGACCGCCAGCGACAGACCGCCCAAGGTCATCGTGTTGATCGTGTGCCCGAGGGCCGACAGGATCAAGATCGAGATCATGATCGACAACGGAATCGAGATCGTGACGATCAAGGTGCTCCGCCAACTTCCCAGGAAAAGCAGGATCATCAGACCCGTGAGCACGGCCGCGATCGCCGCCTCGTGCAACACCCCCTCGATCGAGTGGCGGACAAAGACCGACTGGTCGAACAGAAAGTCGATCTTGAGCGCATCGGGCAAGCTCGCCTTGATCAAGGGCATCGCGGCCTTGACTCGAGCCACGATGTCAAGCGTGGAAGCGCCTCCCGCCTTGAGGATGGTCAGCAAGCTGCCGCGCTGGCCGTCCTTGACGACGATGTTCGACTGCACGGCCGCCCCGTCGCGGACCTGGGCGACGTCGCGGATATGGATCGTCGCGCCTCCGACGTGGCGGATCGGCAGGTCGTTAAGTGCCTCGAGCACGTCGGGACTGCTGTTGAGCTGGACCTGGTAATCCCGAGGCCCGATCTTGGCGTTTCCGGCGGGCAAGATCAAATTCTGGGCATTGATCGCGAGCGAGATGTCGGAGGGTGAAAGGTTGTTCGCATAGAGCGCATCGGGGTCGAGGTCGACCATGACCTGGCGGGGCTTGCCCCCCAACGGCAGCGGGATTTGCGCCCCTTGGACCGTCGCTAGCCTGGTCCGGATAAAGTTCTGGCCCATGTCGTAGAGCTGCTGCTCCGAGAGCCCGTCCCCACCGACGCCCACCTGAAGGATCGGGACGTTCGACGCACTGAAGCGGATGATGAACGGGGGCGTGATCCCCGGCGGCAGGACGCGGAGGACCGCGTTACTGATCGCGTTGACCTGGGCCACCGCGGCTTCGATCTTGGCGCCGGGCTGGAAGAAGACCTTGATCACGCTCACGCCGGACAGGCTCTGCGACTCGATATGCTCGATGTCGTTGACCGTGGTCGTCATCGCCCGCTCGTGAATCGTGACGATTCGCTTCTCCATCTCATCGGGCGACATGCCGGGATAGGTCCACACCACGGCAACCACCGGGATGTTGATCTCCGGAAAAATGTCGATTGGCATGCGCAAGAGCGTCACGCCACTGAGCACGGCGATCAAAAGCGACATCACGACGAACGTATACGGCCGTCGCAGTGCGAGACGTACGATCCACATGGGGGAGCGAAACCTTCCTGAGGAGCGGCGGACGCGATCGATGATCGATCGTGCCGTGGCGCCGCACAGGCCAAGGGTAGGCGTTGAAAATCAATCAAAAAAAGGCCGGGGCCGAAGCCCGACGACCCGTGTCAAACGGGACGTGTGTCCGAGGGAGAGCTGCTCTTGAGAACAGTCTCGAACATCACGAAGAGGAAGTCGTCGAGAGGCTCATAGCTCTTGGCGACCTTCATGCGGAGGATGGCCCCTTCCCAACTGTTCAGGCAGAACCCGGCCAGTCGGTCCGCGTCGAAGTCAGCGCGCAGGTCGCCAACCTGCTGGGCCTCGCGGAAACAGCGAGCGATCTTCGCCCGGTACTCGGTCAGCACCTCTTCAAGTCGTGTCCGGAAGACCTCGCTGTGGTCAGCCATCTCCTGGCCCAGGTTGCCGAAGAGACAACCTTTTCGATACCCCAGCGACTGATGCCGAAGCGCCGCCAACTCGAAAAACCGACGGAGCCGAGCCAGCGGCCTTACCTCGGTATTATTAAGTTGCTCGTCAAGACTCGCCATCCGCATTGCGGCGTATTCGGCGACGACGTGCAGCCCGAAGTCTTCCTTGCTCTTGAAGAAATGATAGAACGAACCTTTGTGAACCTTCGCTTCCTTGAGGATCTCCTCCAGGCCACAATTGTTGTACCCCTTCTCCAAGATCAGGTGCGTTCCCGCCGTGATCAAGGCTGTCCGGGTCGCGACAGGCGGTCGCTTTGTTCGCGTTTCACTCATGTTGCCAATACTAGACTGATCGGTCAACTAGTCAAGAGGGGCCCCTTTTCTCAAGTCCGAAACGGGTCGTTTTTCCCGCGTGCCCACCCAAAACACGTCGGCGCAATCGCAGGGCGGAAAGTTCATGCGAAAGCGTGAGACGATCAAGAAGAGCCGATGAACCATTCGAGATCGACGCCCCTCATCGATTCCGGAACCAGACTCGGCCTCGCCCTCCCCTCCAAAAAAAATCCACGCAACCACCCACGGATTCGATAGCTCACCAATAACGCCCCATCGTCTCGACAACGGAGGATCAGAGGCCCTCAAAAGGTGGTCGCGGTTTTCGCTTTCATGCCACACAAGCCAACGAAAAAGGGTGGCCCGGAAACGGATTGTCCGGGCCACCCAAGAAGTCCTCAGGCTCCGTAAGTACGGAGCGATAAGGCATTGATATCGTCACTCGATCACTTCGTGAGCCAATAGATTCCCTGACCGGTGTTGGTGGTGGTCAGGAAGTAAACCTCCCCTTGTTCGTCCTGCCCGAACGACAGGACGGGCAAGCCGGGCGACGGGATCGAGCGGTTCTCGACGACGCGGCGCTGGGACTCATCATAACGCAGGGCCCAAAGGCGTCCGGTCACGTAATCGGCGTAGAGGTAGGCCCCATCCAACTCCGGCAGGCGAGAACCGCGATAGACGGTGCCCCCGGTGATCGACTTGCCCGTGTCATGATGGGAGTACTCCCAGATCGGGTCGATCAAGTCGGGCCGAGGGCCGACGCCCTTGGCGCCGAACGGATGCAGCGACTCACGGAGGTTCCACCCATAGTTCCCCCCCTTGGTGATGATGTCGATTTCTTCCCAGAGGTTCTGACCGACCTCACCCGCCCAGAGCCAGCCGGTCTTGCGGTCGAATGCCATCCGCCAGATGTTGCGAATTCCATAGGCCCAGATCTCGGGACGGACGTCGGCCTGGGAGACGAACGGATTGTCCTTGGGGATCGCGTAGTTCTTGCCGCCTTCCTTGTGGTCAACATCAATCCGGAGGACCTTACCGAGCAGGGTCTTCAGATTCTGGCCGTTCTCGTGGGGGTCGTTCCCTGCGCCTCCGTCGCCATGCGTGAGGTAGAGGAAGCCGTCCGGCCCGAAGACGATCGTGCCACCGTCATGGTTCCAGTAAGGCTTGGTGAACCGAATGATTTCCAGTTCGGAGGTCGGGTCAGCCTGGGTGGGGTCGTCCTTGCGGACCTGGAACCGCGAGACGATATTCGTCAGCTTCTCCGACTTCGGCGTGTAGAAAACGTAAAAATATCCATTTTCCTTGAATTTCGGATGAAACGCGAGCCCCAGGAAGCCTTCCTCGTTGGTCTCGTCCTTGTAGGAAACGCGATCCTGGATATCGAGGAAACGGGTAGTCTGGGTCGCCTTCTGATCGTTGGCGAACGCGTGGATCACGCCGTGCTGGGTGGCGACGAAGACGCGGTTCGAGCCATCGCCGGCATGCGTCAGAACGACCGGCCGCAAAGTATGGACCAGGCCGTCCTCGGTCTCGCCCTTCCAACCAGCCCACTGCAGGTCGGGGAACGCAACCGCCGTTTTCAAGGGAAGCGGTTCTTCGTTAACCTCAGCGCCCGGGACGGTGATTGGCACCTCGACCACCGTGCCCCCACCCATGTCGGGAACCAAAAGCCGCTTGGTGGCGGATACGACCGTGAGGTCGGCCGCGTTCTTGAGGCCCTGGGCGAGAAGTACGGGCTTGGCCCCGGGTCGCGCAATGACGAACACCCGGCCGCCCTTCCAGTCGGTCACGAAGAGACGCCCGAACTGGTCCCAGGCGAGCCCGTCGGGAGCCCCAAGGCCGTCGGCGATCGGCTCGACCGAATGATCGGCCAGCTTGATCCGATAGACCACGCCCGTGCCGAAATCGGTCAGGAGCAGATGCGACGCCCCATCGAGCAGCAAGCCGTTCGGTGTGTGGAGCTTCGGAAACTGGGTCTTGTCGAGAACCCGGCTCACGACCCCCTTCGGCGAGATCCGAAAGACCGCCCCGCCTTCCCCCTTGCGGTTTCCCGAGTCACTGACATAGAGCGTCCCGCTCTCCACATCCACGGCCAAGTCGTTGAAGTACAACGGGGGCGTTGGGAACGCCGAGGCGGGGGCGAAGACTTCCGCCTTGCCCTTCCCATCGATCCGCCAGACCCGCGTCTTGTCGGCCACGTACAGCCATTGTTCGTGAGCCACCAGCCCCTTCGGGTCGTCGAGACCCGAGGCGAACGGCACGGCCCTGCCCTGTTCAATCTTCAGCACGGCGCCGTCGCCATCGCGTTCGCGCTCGCCGATGACCGTGACGAAAACCTGCCCTTGCGAGTTCACCACCACCGACTCCGGGTTCGTCAGGCCCGTCACCACGACCTTGGGCGGCGTCTGAGCCCCCGCCTGAGAAACCGCACCACCCACCACCCATGCCAGACCTAACAGCAATTGCCTCATTGCGAACACTCCTGTGACTCGGGGGCACCCCACCTTGGTGCCACACCGCACTGCGAACAAAACGAGCCGGACTCGGGAGCGACGACGGTTCGCATCGTTTGCAACCCGATCGCCGCGGAATGGTCACCACGCCCGCCGCTACGATCGTGTCAGAAACCGCCGCCATCGCGCCGGGATGGCCCGTTATACCAACAGCCTGCGAACCGCCACAAGCATGGCGAGCTATGACACGATCATAGCGCAAACGCAGCCATTCGAAAACGATCTCCACTATCGGGAACTCCTCCGATCCTGGCCACCCCCAAACGCGGGATGAGCCGCCAGAATGGGGGAAAAGGCCTGCCAGACGACGCGGACCGTCGGGGACGGCATTCCCACGGAGGACCGTGGGAACGAGGGTGAATCCTCGCTCCATGGCGGGTCGTTGACTTTTATAGACTGGGCGGTTATCGCCCCATTTGCTTTTCACGGATCGCCTTGATCCGTTTTTCAACCGACCGCGCCTCCGAGTATCGTTTGGTTCTTCGAAGCAAACTCGCGTGAAATTCCAAAGGGGTGATGAGATCAGGATGATCGGAAGCCCACACATTCTCCCAGATCGATATCACCCGCTGCTGGAGTCGCTCAGCCTCGGAGAAGTTGCCCCGCGCCTGGTAATACGAGGCCAGATTGGTGAGACTGATCGCGACTTCAGAATGATCGGCTCCCAGCACTTTTTCGCGGACCGCCAGGGCTTGTTGAAATAACGGTTCGGCCTCCTCGAACCGCCCTTGATCGAGGTAGAGGATCGCCAAATTGGAGCGGCACCCCGCCACCTCCTCGCTCTCAGCTCCCAGCGTCTTCTCCCAAAGGCTCAACGCCCGCTGGTAGAGTGGTTCTGCTTCCCCAGGCTTGCCCAATTCGTCATTGAGAAGCGCGAAGCGATGAAGGGCCTCGGCCACGTCCTGACTTTCCGGTCCCTTGAACCTGGCCCAAGCGTCCAAATGTCGTTGGTGGGCATCGAGGGAAACCCGGTTCGCCTTCTCTAACTGCACAACCCGATCTTTGAGCCGTTCCATTTGCTCCTGATGGCCCATGAAAAGAAAAAGGATGCCCACGACCAGGAGCCAGGCCAGCGGTTTCCCAGCCTCCGAGCTAAGAGCATAACCCGCCAGCCCAAGGGCCCCGAACACCATGAGCAATCGAGCAGCAATCCATTTGCATTTGAGATCTCTTGGCGTGAGCTTTTGCCTATCCATTTTCGTAACCTCAAATCACAAATTTTATTTATTTAAATTCCATGTTTAATTGATTTGCTCACGAAAGATCATGCCTCTCGTCTTCGGGTTGAATCCCTCGGGGAAGCGTGTTCGTGAGTCATACAAGGCCCCTTCCAAGAGGGCTGTTTTCAGGTCCGTCTCGCTAAAGTTGGTTCCTTGAACGCTAAGCCGTTGGTCTCGGTTTCCTTTGATTTTCTGATGGGTGACCTCGGGGATGCAAAGCCCACTGGGTGCCACGGGTTGTACCCAACCCGTGAGCGATTACCCAGGTTTTTGGCTCACGGGTTGAGTACAACCCGTGGCACCCAACGTCAGTAACTCGGCGTCGTCAACAACGGATGTAACTCTCACCGGACCAGAGAATTACTGCCGCTCCGTGGCTGCGGTTCGTTCGAGAGAAGGGGGGGCAAAAAATCGCCGTTCTTCGTCATGATGGGTGCGGCTAGCAACCGGCACTCACCTGGATTGAGGAAGAACGGCGATGAAGGCAGCTCGGACGCTGCAAGGCTTGCAGCAACCGCAGTCGTTGATCGGCTATGTCCGACAGTTTCTCACCCCGACGGTCTGGAAGCAAGCCCGAGGGGTTGTTCCTCAAAGGCGGTCGGCGCCGCGGTGGGATCTCCAGCCACTGGTCGTGGTCATGCTCGCCATGACCTGGGCCACCGGCGACTCCGAGTCCGAGAGGTTTGAGAAGGCCCGGGGATACTACGTCGCCTGCCATGAGTCGCGAAGACGCCCGGGAAAGACCCTCGTCGGCTTCCAGAAAGCGATGCGACGCGTCCCCATGCGACAACTCAGGGCGTTGGCCGCGGGGGTTCGGCAACAGATCCACGCCCGACTGGGGTCGCGGCGGATTGTCGACGGCTTCGAGCCGATGGGCTGCGACGGCTCGCGGATCGAGTGCCCCCGCACCCCCGAGTTGGAACGGGGACTCGGGCAGGCCGGCAAGAACGACGCGGCCCCCAACGTCTGGCTGACGGCGTTCGTCCACTTGCCCACGGGACTGCTTTGGTCGTGGCGACTCGGCCCGGGCACCGCGGCCGAGCAAGAGCATTTGAGGCACTTGCTCGCCACCCTCTCGCCCGAGGCCCTGATCGTCTGCGACGCCGCTTATATGGGCTTCGATCTGGTCCGGGCGATCCTCGGTGTCAAGCGATCGTTCCTGTTCCGGATGTCGTCGCGGGTCGACCTCTACACCCTCGAAGTGGCGAACCTGGAGGATTGGACCGAAGGCCCTGTCTTGTACTGGCCGAACTATGTCCAGAAGAAAGGGGAAGCGCCGATCCAATGCCGCTTGATCCGGATCCCGGCCAAGGGCAAGGGTAAGGGGTCGGTCAAACGCGACGTCTGGCTCCTGACCGACGTCCTCGACCCAGCCCGGATGTCGGCGGCGACGGCCGCCAAATTCTACCGCTGGAGATGGCGTAATGAAGGACTATTTCGCACATACAAGCGTATAATCAATAAATTGAAACTCGCTAGCCGCACGGTGGCCTTGGTGCATCGCGAGGCCGAGTTGTCACTGCTGGCCACGCAGATCCTCCTGGCGCATGCCGACCTGGCGCTTCGGCCGGCGTCGGCGTCGGCGTCGGCGACCGATGGCCCAGTGATCAGCCCCCGCAAAGTTCTGATCGAGATCCGCAAGGAGATCGACGCGGCCGTGAAACCCAAGGCCAAGTGTTACCACAAGCGACTCGCGGGCTGCCGCGCCGGGTGCCGGAAGCAGAAGAGCCCGAAAGCCACACGCAAGTGGCCTCGTCGCAAACCGCATAAGCCGCCGAAACCGCCTGTGCTCCACACCCTGACTCAGGAACAGAAAGCCTTGCTAAACAAGCACATGAGTGCAGTAGGATGAGGCATCAGTAATCGACGTTGCGTGGCACCCAGGCTTTGCACATCATTCGATGTTATGGAAGACCATGTCCACCTGCTTAGTCGAGCCATTGAGGTTGTCTCTGCCGAAGTTGGCCTGCTCAAGGCTTGCTCCCGTAAAGTCGGCTTCCTGCAAGTCCGCCCCTCGAAAATCCGCTCCGGTCAGATCGGCGCCGCGAAACGACGCCTGGAACCCCAGAGCCCAGTAGAGGTCAGCACCTCTCATGTTTGTATTATCGCATTTTGCGGACATCAAAAATGCTCCGGACATCAAAGCATCCACGAGGCATGCGTCCGACAAATCCGCCTCATCAAAGTTGGCACCTATAAGTATCGCGCTCGTCAGGTTCGCGCCGACGAGGAATTCATGAGCGAAATGGGCATCGGACAGCTTGAGGCCCGAGAGCTCGGCCCGTTCCAGATTCCCTTCGCGTTCGAGGAGAACCCTGCCTCCTGAGGTCGTAATCCGCATGGAATCACCTCGGCACGACTCCAGTTTCTTGTCGGCCGACGGTATGACCTTCCCGATTATCCTCGGAGGGTCGGCTTCAGCCTGCCAAAATCTCGAAAAAGAGGGAGGCAGACTGTAGCCGACCCTCCAAGAGCGAAAGTACCGCTTCGTACGATCGGGCAGCGCCTCCTCGGCATGGATTTGTCGTTCTTTTTCTTGTAAGGGTAGGCATCGCTTCGTACGATCGGACAGCGCCGCATCGGTGACTGTACGCCCTCGTCTGCCTGGGAACAATCGACGACTACAAAGGAGAACCTGTGGAGGTCTGGGATCTACACTGCCATCTCTCCGGGGTTCCCGGCCGGACACCCGATGAGCGCATGGTTCAGCTCATCAAGTACGCCGACCGGATGGGGATTGCCCGAATTTGCGTCTACATGGGGATGAACTGGTCGTACGACCCCTCCCCCGACGATTTCCGCAAGCAGAACGACGAAGTCCTCCAGGCGTTGAGTCACTGGCACCACCGGGCGTTCGGGTTTGTCTATCTCAACCCGAAACACGTCAAGGAGAGCCTCGCCGAGCTCGACCGTTGCGTGCGCGACGGCCCCATGGTCGGCGTCAAGCTCTGGGTGGCGCAGCATGCGGACGCCCCGGAGTTGGATCCGATCGTCGAGCGAGCGGCGGAGCTCAACGCCGTTATTTTTCAGCATACCTGGATCAAAGCCACGGGAAACCTCCCGGGAGAGTCGACTCCGATGGATCTCGCGGCCCTGGCAGGTCGGCATCCCAAGGCCACGCTGATCTGCGGGCATACCGGGGGGGATTGGGAATTGGGAATCCGGGCCATCCGGGCGCGACCGAATGTGGCGGCGGACCTGGCTGGCGGAGACCCGGTGGCCGGGATCACCGAAATGGCGGTGCGCGAGCTCGGCGCGGAGCGCGTGATCTACGGCAGCGACGCCGGTGGACGGAGCTTTGCGTCGCAACTCGCCAAGGTGCATGGGGCCGACATTCCTGATGCGGCCAAGAAACTGATTCTCGCGGGCAACCTCAAGCGGCTGCTCGGGCCGATCCTCCAGGCGAAGGGGGTCCGACTGTGACGCCTCGTATCATCGACGCCAACGTGAATCTCTCGCGCTGGCCAACCCGCCGCGTGCCTCACGATGACCCGGCCCGGCTCGTGGCGACACTGAGCGGCCAGGGCGTGGTCGAGGCCTGGGCCGGCAGCTATGACGGCCTGCTCCACAAGGATCTGGCCAGCGTTAACGCGCGCCTGGCCCACGAGTGTCGTGCCCAGTCCGGCATCCGCCTCGTTCCGTTTGGGTCGGTCAATCCAGCCCAGCCCGACTGGGAAGAGGATCTCCGGCGATGCGTGGAGGAGCACGGGATGCCGGGGATCCGGCTCCACCCGAACTACCACGGGTATGCACTCGACCACCCGGCGTTCGCCCAACTCCTCGCGCTGGCGACCAAGCGCAACCTGGTGGTCGCGCTCTGCCTCCAGATGGAGGACGAACGGATGATGCACCACGCATTCCGGGTCGCCCCGGTCAACCCGGCCCCGCTCGTGGCGGTGATCGAAACGATTCCAGGCATTCGTCTGCTCTTGCTGAACTCACTGAGCGTCATTCGCGGGCCAGCGCTTCAAAAGGTGGTCAGGGCCGGCGACGTCTCGGTGGATCTCTCCTCACGTGAAGGTGCCGGTGGCGTGGCGAGCCTGCTCGAGGAGGTGCCCGTCGATCGTGTTCTCTTCGGGTCCCATGCGCCTTACCTCTACTTCGAGTCGGCCCTCCTGAAACTCAAAGAGTCGGACCTGACCCCGGCTCAATTGCGGGCGATCCAGGAGCAAAACGCGCGGCAATTGATTCCCGCGGCGCGTTGAACCGACGAGTCCACAACAAAACATCTGAACAGGATTTCTGCCATGACACCCAAGAATCCTTTCTCTCGCCGCCAGTTCCTCGCCGCGACCTCGGGTGCCATGGGGGCCGCCAAGCTATACGGTCAGGAAGAGGCGACCCCATCCGAGCGACTCGCGTTGCAAGGAGGGCCAAAGGCCGTGCAAGGGGCCATGCCCAAGCATGTCCGCTGGGGCGAGCCCGAACGCGAGCAGATGAATGCCCTCATCGATCAAGCGAACATGTTCTATTGGAAGGGGCCGCAGACGACCTTGCTGATCGATCGGTTCCGGCAGACCTGCCCGCTTGAGCACGTGATGACCTGCTCGTCCGGCACCGCGGCCTTGCACATCGCCGTCGCGGCGGCCGGGATCGAGCCGGGGGACGAGGTCATCACCAGCCCGATCTCCGACATTGGCACCGTGATCGGCACCATCTACCAGCAGGCCGTCCCCGTCTTCGCCGACCTGGGGCGGAACACGTACAACCTCGATCCCGAAGACGTGGCGCAGCGGATCACGCCCAAGACCAAGGCGATCATCGCCGTTCACCTGGCCGGCAACCCGTGCGACATGCACGCCCTGAAAACGTTGGCCGACCAGCACAACCTGGTCCTCATCGAGGACTGCGCCCAGGCCTGGGGGGCCAAATTCCGCGGCAAGCCGATCGGCACGGTCGGACATATCGGCTGCTTCTCACTGCAAGCCGCCAAGCACGTCACCAGCGGCGAAGGGGGCGTGGTCGCCTCGAGCGACCCCCGGTTCGGCCCGCTCCTCCAGCGGTTCGGCGACAAAGGAATGGACCGACTCGCCAAAGGGGGCCTGTTCGAGGTCTTCGCCACGAATTACCGGATGAGCGAGCCGCAAGCCGGATTCGCCGCCGCCCAGCTCACGCGGGTGGAAGGGATCGCGGAGAAGCGTTCACAGCTCGGCAATCGGCTCAACGCCAAGCTCGCCGGCGCTCCCGGAATCGAGCCCCACCAGATCCATGCCGACGACCGCTCGACATACTGGTTCTTGATGTTCCGCCTCCGGCCCGAAGCCTTCAAGTGCGATCGAGCCGAATTCGTCAAGGCCCTGGCCGCGGAAGGCGTTCCCGCCTCGGCGGGATACATTCCCGTGCCGCTCTACGGCAACCCTGTCTTCCAGAAACATGGCTTCTTCGCCGGCCGCTGGCCCGTGAAAGAGCTCGGCCTGACCACGATGGACTACGCCAAGGTCTCCTGCCCCGAAGCGGAAGCGATCCTCAAGACTGGCGTCCGGATCACGATTCACGAGGGGATGAGCGAGGACTACGTCCTGAGCCTGGCCGCGGCCGTCCAAAAAGTGGCAACCCACTACGCCGTTTGAAACAGCGAACAAGATCGCGAGGTCACGCCCAGAGGATGAGGTGCTTCCCAGCAGAGAAGACTTAGCCACGAATGAATTCAATGACACGAATGAACGCCAACGAAACTCAACATGTTTTTTGGCAATTTGAATCCCCAGTCATTGCTTCCATTCGTGTCATTCGTGTTATTCGTGGTCAAAATCTTCAATTCTTTCTTTGAGTTCGTCCGATGGCGCACACCATCCGGCGAGAGCTTGCCCATTTTTTCGATCGGGCGCCAGGCGATCCGGAAAGTACAAATCCATGAGTCGCGTACCGCACTTCTCCCACCTCGGACGAAACGAGACCTCCATGCCCCACGAGACCCCAAGTGTCCCAGGTCGTTCCTCAGAAGCGACTGCGAGGAACTCCAACGACATCCGTGAAGGATCGACCCGACGGGCGACATTGAAAGCCCTGGCGGCACTCGGGATCGGCACGGCCACGTTCCGTCGCGCCCTGGCGGTCCAGGCTGACGAGGCGGGAAAAGTCTCGCCGGAGATGATCAAGCAGGCCGAGTGGATCGCCGGCCTGGAGCTGACCGACGAAGAGCGCAAGACCGCGGCCCGCTCAGTGCAGAGAAGCCTCGACGCGTTCAAAACGCTCCGCGCGGTCGAGGTCGACTACGACGTCCCGCCGGCCCTCTCGTTCGTGCCGGCCCCGGGGCTTCGCCCTTCCGAAGGGGTCCGCCGCAACCAGGCCAGTCCGACCGAATGGCAGGCTCCCAAACGTCCCGATTCCGACGAGGCTCTGGCGTTCCTACCGGTGACGGAACTCTCGGCCTTGCTCCGCACCCGGCAAGTCAGCGCGACCGAGCTGACGACTCTCTACATCGACCGGCTCAAACGGTTCGACCCCCTCTTGAAGTGCGTGGTCACGCTGACTGAAGCACTCGCATTGAAGCAAGCGGCCAAGGCCGACGCCGAGCTGGCTGCCGGGATTTATCGCGGGCCCTTGCACGGGATCCCGTGGGGAGCCAAGGACCTGATCGCCTATCCGGGCTATCCGACGAGTTGGGGGGCGACTCCGTTCAAGGATCGCGTGATCGATGAGAAGGCCACCGTGGCCGCGCGGTTGGAGGAGGCGGGGGCGGTGCTCGTCGCCAAGCTCACGCTCGGAGCCCTCGCCCAGGGAGACCGCTGGTTCGGCGGCATGACGCGCAGCCCTTGGGACCCGCGCCGCGGGTCGAGCGGCTCGTCGGCCGGGTCCGCCGCTTCGGTCGCGGCCGGCCTGGTCGGGTTCGCAATCGGCAGCGAGACGCTCGGGAGCATCGTTTCCCCGTGCAAGGCCTGTGGCGCATCGGGGCTGCGCCCGACGTTCGGGAGGGTCAGCCGGCATGGCTGTATGTCCCTCTCCTGGTCGATGGATAAGCTCGGCCCGATCGCCCGCTCGATGGAAGACTGTGCCTTGGTGCTCGACGCGATCCACGGGTTCGACGGCCTCGACCCGAGCGCCGTCGATCATCCGTTCGCCTGGCCCCCCGAGTGGCCCTCCGCGGGCTCAAGGTGGGGTACTTCGAGAAGTCCGACCGCCCCGTCGACAAACGCGAGGACCTGAAAATTCTCCGCGAACTGGGCGTCACCCTGGTTCCGATCGCGCTGCCCGACGACTATCCCGCCTCGGCCGTCTCACTGATGCTTCGTACCGAGGCGGCCGCCGTGTTCGACGAACTGACCCGTAAACATGTCACGGAAGGTCTGAACACCTGGCCGGCCGCGTTTATCCAGGGGCAGTTCACCCCCGCGGTCGAGTACCTCCGCGCCGCCCGGGTCCGCTCGCTCCTGATGCGATCGATGGCGCGACTGATGGAGACCGTCGACCTCTACGTCGGTGATGGCGAAGACCTCGAGATCACCAACCTGACCGGCCACCCGACCGCCGTCCTGCCCGACACGTTCGCGAGTCGCCAGGGGCGCGACGCCCCCGGCTCGATCACGTTCACCGGCCGCCTCTACGGCGAAACGACCTTGCTGGCCGTGGCCAACGCCTATCAGCAGGCTGCGGGACACCACCTCAAACGCCCCCCTTTGGAGCGTTTCCTGGCCGAGGAGACCACGGTGACCAAGGCCGAGAACTGACGGTATTGCTTGTCCCGACTCCCCGCCGACGCTACGATCGAGCGAGTCGATCCAGGATCCCCGAGGGAACTTACCGATGACGGTGTCCAAACACTCAGGCGATCCGAGCTGCGGTCGAACCCCCCGGCGCGCCTTCCTCGCCGACCTCGGGTTCGGTTTCACTGGCCTGGTCCTCAGCGCCATGCTCAATCGCGACGGCGTCACCCGCGCCGAGGAGATCGGCGGCGGTTGGGCTCCGCCCAACGGTCTGCCGCATTTTGCCCCCAAGGCCAAGAATGTCATCTGGCTCTTCATGGTGGGCGGGGTCAGCCACGTCGAAGGGTTCGACCCCAAGCCGAGCCTGACCAAGTACGCCGGCAAGACGATCGCCGAGACGCCGCTGAACAGCGTGCTCGACTCGCCGTACAACAAGAAGAACCTCCGCGAGTTCGTCGCCGGCAACCATGCCATCCAGCCCAAGATCTATCCGCTCCAGAACGGGTTCCGCAAGCGGGGCCAGAGCGGGATCGAGGTCAGCGACTGGTGGTCGAACGTCGGCGGCTGTATCGACGACATCGCCGTCGTCCGCTCGATGTGGACGACCGACAACGACCACGGCGCCCAGCTCCAGTTCCACACCGGCCGGCACGCGCTTGAAGGCCCGTTCCCGACCATCGGCTCGTGGATTCACTACGGACTCGGCTCGTTGAACGACGACCTGCCCAGCTTCGTGGTCCTCGGCGATCCCCTGGCCGACTGCTGCGGCGGCATGGCGGGGCACGGCGGCAGCTACCTCGGCCCCGAGCATGACGGGGTCCGCCTGGAAGCCAACCCCGACGATCCCCTCCCGTTCGCCTCGCCCGGGCCGGAGATCTACCGCGAAGAGCAGGCGCAAGAGTTTGCGCTGCTCGGTCGGCTCAACCAGATGTCCGCCGTGCGCTATCCGGACGATCCTGCCTTGCGGGCCCGGATCCGGTCGTATGAACTGGCGGCCCGGATGCAGTTGGCGGTTCCCGAGGTCGTCCGGTTCGACAACGAACGTCCCGAAACCCAGGCCCTCTACGGCCTCGACCAGGACGCCACCCGGCCGTTCGGTCGCCAGTGCCTGGCCGCGCGACGGATGGTCGAGCGCGGCGTCCGGTTCGTTCAGATCTTCCACGGCGCCAATGGCGGCGCCGGGGCGTGGGACGCGCACAGCAACCTCCGCGCCGGCCATACCCAGCTCTGCGGCCAGGTCGACGCCCCGATCGCCGGCTTGATCAAAGACTTGAAGAGGCGAGGACTGCTCGACGAAACCCTGGTCGTCTGGGCGAGCGAGTTCGGCCGCACCCCCGGCGCCCAAGGGGCCGACGGCCGCGACCATCACCCCTTCGGATTCTCGGTCTGGCTCGCCGGCGGCGGAATCAAAGGGGGCGTCGTCCACGGCGCCACTGATGAGCTCGGCTTCCACGCCGTCGAAAATCGCCACTACGTCACCGACATCCACGCCACCGTCATGCATCAACTCGGCCTCGACCCCCGGCGCCTCGAAGTCCCCGGCCAGAAACGGCTCGAGATCGACCTCGGCAAACCGATCCGCGAGATCCTCGCCTGAGCCAACCGCGGCCGTCATCGTCGGTCCAACGATTCCCGTTGGGGTAGCCGTGCCCACCCAACGGGAAATCGCAAATTACCGATAAAGACATCACGGGTTCGACATAGCTTCAACAACCCTGTGCGAGACGAGGATCAGAATCACGTCGTCCCAGGTTTGAGCGAGTGAACGAAGTCGATCAGCGAACGGCGATAGCGCGTGCCGTCCGTCTCGAGGAAATTGAGATGGCCGGCCTTCTCGAACAGGATCAGCCGGCCGTGAGACTTCACGCGGCGGTGGAGCGCCTTGGCTTCCTGAGGACGTGCTTTACGGTCGGCTCCCCCCGCAAGGATCAGGACGGGTACGTCGGGTGGGATGCCTTCAATGGACTTGACCGGCGAAATCGCGTCCAAGTCGGGAAGGACGACGTAAGAGGCGAGCAGAAGGCCCTGGTAGGCGACCCAATCCAGGAGCGGCGGCAGCGCAGTTTCGGTGCGGTTCCGCACGGCTCTCCTCAAATGCTCATAGGGACTTTCCAGAATATAACCGCTGACCCGATGAGCGAGTTCTCCGGACGCGAAGATCGCCGCCGCCGCGCCCATCGAGGTTCCGAGCACGACCACCGGCCGGCCTGGCCGACGTCGCTCGAGGAAATCGACAGCGGCGACCACGTCGTGGCGAGCGCTGAGGCCAATATCATTGATCTGCCCCGTGGAGTCACCGTGAGCCCGGAGCGTGATCAAAAGCACCGAGCAGCCTTCGGCCGCAAAGATCTGAGCCCGATCGAGGCAGTTCCCGCGGCGGCCTCCGTTGCCGTGCAGCAGCAGGACCGAAGCCGCTTCCTCCTTCCCCTCCGCATACCAGGCCCCGAGCTTCTGTCCGTCTCGAGTCGAGAGCCGGGTCGACTCGAACGCTCCCCAGGCCACGGTCGGGGCCGGCTCGGCGAAGGGAGCGCGACGACGCCGGGTCAGTCGATGGGCCACCACCAGGGAACCGACCAGCCAGATCAGAACCACGACCGCGAGAAGCCACGAACAATGTTTGATACGTTTGGGGGTGATCCTCTGCGTGACGAACAGCGTCGACCGAAACTCCCTCACGATCACAACCTCCCTTTGTTTTGATCTCGATCTCCGATCGAGACATCCTCAGTCGATACCAGGCGCTGAGCGGCGAAGTTTCCGGTCGAGTTCAATCACTCCGGCCCCGACGGTATGATGGGAGAGCGACACGGACCAAGGAGACCCAAAAGATGTTGGAGGCCGTGCCACCTCGTCGATTTCGGCTCAATTTGCGATCGTTGATGATCGCGGTTGCAGGCTGTGCTCTCCTGCTTTACCCGCTCTCCCGAGCGATTCGCGGGTGGGAGCAGGTCAGGCAAGCGCAATTGCGGGCGGTTCAAGAGGCGAAACTCGCCCGCGAGCTCGGTCGAAAGTC
The DNA here is from genome assembly GCF_900129635.1 of Singulisphaera sp. GP187. Taxonomy (GTDB): domain Bacteria; phylum Planctomycetota; class Planctomycetia; order Isosphaerales; family Isosphaeraceae; genus Singulisphaera. The sequence goes on from NZ_FSRB01000001.1 coordinate 3,836,999, forward strand.
CAAGGCGGAGGCGCTCCGGTTGATGCACCTTGCCCGGGCGAGAACACAGTCGTCTCGCCCTGGAACCGAGGGCGAGACGTCAGCACACAGCGGGCCCTGATGACCGCAACCGCGACCAAGGGCAAACATTCTCATCAACGCGTCTTATCCGCCTTGAGGATCCCCTGGGCACGGAGCCAATCCTCGCACCGTTGCGGCCAGGTGGAACTGGGGTGTTCGCTCGGCCGCATGCCGAAGCCGTGGCCTCCCGTGGCATAGAGGTGCATCTCGGCCGGCACGCCGGCCCGTTTCAGGGCGAGATAGAGCTGGACGCTGTTCTCCGGGCTCACGTTATCGTTGCTGGCATGGACCAGGAACATCGGCGGCGTCAGCGAGGTCACGCGAATCTCGGGCGTCAGCTCGCTTGCCCCCTTCTTGATGACTCCCCCCGAATAGATCAGGGCCGCGAAATCAGGGCGGCAATCGACGCGATCGACCGCGTCGATTGGTTCGTAGCCGCGCTGATCGGCATTGGTCGCGGCCCAGGCGCCAAGGTGCCCGCCGGCGGAGAAGCCGAGGATGCCGATTCGCTTCGCGTCGATCCCCCAGTCGGCGGCATTGCTGCGAATCAGGCTCAGGGCACGCTGGGCGTCCATGAGCGCCTGCGGAGGAGGCTGACTGTCCGGGGTGCCCTCCCTGCGCGGAACCCGATACTTGAGCAAGGCTGCCGTGACCCCGATCTCATTGAGCCAACGCGCCACCTGCTCCCCTTCGTGGTCCCAGGCCAGGTTCCGATACCCGCCCCCCGGGCAAACGAGGATCGCGACCCCGCTGTTCTTTGACGCCTCCGGCCGGTAGAGCGTAATCGTCGGCTTCGTCACGTTGGTCAGGCTCGTGACGGTCGTCCCATCGGCCTTCTTCTTGGCCTGCTCCTCACCGATCGAACCGACCTCTCCGGGTGCGGGGCCCGGCCAGACGTCGAGCGTTCGAGGCGCTTGGGCTTCGAAAGCGATCGCCATCGAGGTGCCGAGCGTGAGGATCAATCCCAGGCCCATGGCTTGAATCTTCATGAGGTCTGTCCTTTCTGGTTGGTTGGCAAGCGCGACCTTCACCCACGGATCGACCTCGAACGATAACCGACCCCACGCCAGCCGCCAAGCGGTGAGGCTCAAGCCTCTCCGATGGCGGACCCGCCCGCCAGGGAAGACGACGCGGTGCGTCGCAGACGGCATTCCCACGCAGAGCGTGGGAACGAGATCCCGGGATCCTTGCGACAGTCTCGCGAAAACCGAGAGCCCCCTCCTGGGACCGCAACCGCACCGCCTGTCCGTAATCCATTTTCACAATCAATCATTTAGACATTCCACATTTTCTACAATTCCAAATCCATTAACGTTAAAAACCATCAAACTTCATGAATAAGGCTTCCAAGTGCCGTGGAACCGGCCCGGCAAAAGAGCCACTTGGGCCGAGTCGAGAAGCCACGATTGTTTTCCGCTGTCGGATAGCATCCGGGCCACCGCCCGATTATCCTCACACATCCGTTGCATGAATCGCTTTGACTGTCGTCAAGAAACCGACCTCGGAGATGCGTGATGAACGGCCTGATGATGGATTGTCCTCTGGTCATCTCGGGCATCTTGAAGCGAGCGGCTCGCTACTTCCCCGAGAAGGAGATCGTCAGCCGGTTCGAGGATGAATCGATCCACCGCTCGAACTACGGCCAGTTGCACGCGCGGGTGGTCCGGCTCATGAATGTGCTGCGTGACCTCGGAATCAAGCCGGGAGACCGGGTCGCCACCTTTTCCTGGAACCACCGTCGCCACCTCGAGCTTTACTTTGCCGTTCCTTGCCTCGGGGCGGTCCTCCATACGGTCAACCTCCGGCTCCATCGCGACCAACTTCGATACATTTTCAACCACGCGCAAGATCGCGTCATCTTCGCGGACCGCGCCCTGGCGGGCCTGCTCGCGGGTCTGCAACCCGAGTTGCCGTCGGTCGAACGCTACATCCTCATGGACGAGCGCGGCCCCGAGCCGGCCGACTTGCCTACCCCCTGGGTGGACTACGAGCAATTGATGGAGGCCGCCAGCGACCACGAAGCGTTCCCCCAATTCGACGAGAACACGGCCGCTGGGCTCTGCTACACTTCGGGAACGACCGGCGAACCCAAGGGGGTGCTCTACAGCCATCGCTCAACCTACCTGCACGCGATGGCCGGATGCATGGTCGATTGCTCGGCCGTCAGCGAGCGCGAGGTCGTGCTCCCGGTCGTGCCAATGTTTCATGTCAACGCCTGGGGCCTCCCCTACTCCAGCGCCCTGGCCGGGGCGACGCAGGTTTTTCCCGGTCCGCTCGTGCTCGACCGCCCGCTCGCCGAGCTTCTCGAGGCCGAGCAGGTCACCATCGCCGTCGGCATCCCCCTCATCTGGAACCGGCTCTACCAATACCTCAAAGAGAACCGGCACAACCTCTCGCGGTTACACACCCTGTTCGTCGGCGGAGCCGCCGCCCCTCGGACCTTGATCGAGGGATTCGCGCAGGATTTTGGGATCAACGTCGTTCAAGGCTGGGGGATGACCGAGACCTCCCCCGTCGGCACGATGTCTCGGCTCAAGTCGGCCATGGTCGGCTGGACCGAAACCGAACGGCTCCAGGTCCAGGTCAAGCAAGGCATCCCTGTCGTCACGTTCGAGGCCCGAATACTCGATGACACCGGCCTGGATCTTCCCTGGGACGGCCAGCACGTGGGCGAGTTGGTCGTGCAAGGCCCCTGGGTCGCCAGCGCATACTATGAGAATCCGGAAGCCGATGCCTCCTTCACCTCCGACGGCTGGTTCCGAACCGGGGACATGGCGACGATGGATGAGCGGGGCTACATGCAAATCGCCGACCGCAAGAAAGATCTGATCAAACGCAAAGGGGAATGGATTTCCAGCGTCGACATGGAAAACGAGGCCCTGGCGCATCCGGGGGTCCTCGAGGCCGCGGTGGTGGGCCGGCCCGACGATGCGTGCGACGAGTTGCCGGTCCTTTTCTTAGTCATGCGCAACGAACTCGCAGCGCCGGTGGATCCCGAGGATGTCATCGCCCTGCTCGGCCGCAAGTTCGCCCGTTGGCAACTCCCCAAACCCGAGGATGTCCATCTCGTGACGGTGCTACCCAAAACGAGCATCGGCAAGATCGACAAGAAAGCGATCCGGCTGTTGCTCCCCTGCCCACCGCTCGAGACCCAACCAACCTGAGCCCCCCGCAGTCAGCGCCCCGACAAATTCGCGCGAACCTCAACCGTCACGAGCGGGCTCGCGCACGCACGCGTCCCATGGCTCATGACCATGAAATCCTTCGCACACAGTTAATCTCAATCTTTCTCCAAAGAATCTGCTTTTTCGGTATGACTTCTGCTGCTCCCTTTCGCACTGCGTGCTATTCACCAACAACGAAGGGGAGTCGCTGAGACATCATGGCAAAGTCCGTCAAGCGAGAGGGAGAGTCCCGCAACGGGTCAACCGAGGCGAATCGGGTCTTCGAAGACGCGATCCGGGAACTGGTTCAAGTGTCCCGGCTGCTCGGAGATGAGACGCGACTCCGGATCCTTTTTTACCTGGTCCAGAACCAGGAACTTCACGTCACCGACCTGTGCACCCGGCTCGGCCAGAGCCAGCCCGCCGTGAGCCACCACCTGGCGCTCCTGCGCGTCTCCGGCCTCATCGAGGCGCGCCGGGAAGCCAAGCATAACTTTTATAGCGTCCGCACCGAGGCGTTCGGCGACTTACTGCTCACCCTCTTCTCCGCCCTCGGCGAGACTCCCAAGAAGGTCAAGTTCCACGACTTCACCCTCACCTACCAGGGCTGATTCCCTCGCGCGGCTCCACGTCGATCTCCCTCGCCACTCGGCTGCACCCGAGTTGGTCTCACGGGGGAGTCCGCCCTGGAGCCTTGTCGGGGAGAATCGAGTGCGACCGACCCCCAAAAAAACGAAGATGGCCGGGAACCACCCAAGCGGCCCGGCCGTGACAACCTTTGATTATTTAAGAGCCTGAGGCCTGGTCGGTCGACCCGATCACGGACCGTGCTCGGTATTCTTGATTGCCAGGAGTAACTGCTTCGCCCGGCGGCGGCACTCCGAGGTGACCTCCCCTTTGGCAAACAAATGCTTAAGTAGCCGCACCGCTTCGTCGAGACAAAGTTTTAACTCGATACTCTCACGCCGTTCCTGACACCAGGCGCGGAAGAGTTCATCATACTCGTCAGGATCGACGGCCGTCGGAACTGCGACCGGGGCGGACGCCCCATCATTGGGAAATGAATCCCAGGAAAGGTCGAAGCGATTTTCCATCGCTCTGGCTCCTTCGCCAACAGGCGGACATCGGCAGCTCGAACTTAAAAACTTACGGACTCACTTAAATCGAAATGATCACAATTCATACCATCCAACGCGAAAATGGTAGGAACGCCGCATCGCGATCCCTCTCCGTCCGATGGTAATCGTTGCAGACAACAGATTGGGATGAACTCGATCCGCTCCGACGTTACCCGTCGAGCCGACCCGCCCCCAACGTGAACAAGCGTGATTGCGTGCGAGTGGTCTCGCACCAGACCAGTCCACTTTCTATTGCGCTTGCATTTTCCAAGTGCCACCCGAAACTGTCAACAAAAAAATCGAATCTGTGCAAGCTTTTTGACCGACGATCGAGCTAAACAAAGCGATTATGCCAACCTTAGATTTTTAGGACTCGCAGGCCAGGGACGGCCGGCCCCGGCGGCGTCCGGTCGAGGCGGTCCAGCGGCCCTTGGGCAAGCGGTATGCCGAACGATCACGCATCAGCCCACTTGCGGATCGTCGCGGGTTTGTTAGGCTGATGAATAGGCTCGCTCCCCGTGGGCGGGCGAGCGCGACTTTCTGATGATGAGGCAGTCGACGCCCCAGCCTACCCCATGACCGGGAGCCGGCTTCCACGCTGACGATTTGCTGTAGCGGGTCGATCCGTGGCTCCCCCCCTTGATCGCGACTCCTCTCGTGGATTCGCACGAACCCCTGATTTCCCTGCCGAAGGACCCTCTCCATGACCGAACCGAAGGGTGGGACGTCTCGTCGCGAATTCCTCAAGGACACGGGCCGGATAGCGGCCGCGACCTCAGCCCTGGCCGGGATTGCCATCCCCAGCGTGCACGCTGGCGAGAACAATACCATCAAGGTGGCCTTGATCGGCTGCGGCGGACGAGGCACAGGCGCGGCGGCGAACGCCCTGTCGGTCCAGAAGGGACCGATCAAGCTCGTAGCCATGGCCGACGTCTTCCAGGACAAGCTCGACCGCGCTCACGACCAACTCACGAAAGAGTTTGCCGACGCGAGCAAGACCAACACGGTGGACGTCCCTAACGACCGCAAGTTCATCGGATTCGACGCCTACAAGAAGGCGATGGAATGTCTCGAGCCGGGTGACGTGGCGATCATGGCCACCCCCCCCGCCTTCCGCTGGGTCCAGTTCACCGAGGCGATCGCCCGCAACCTCAACGTCTTCATGGAGAAGCCGGTCACCGTCGATGGGCCGAGCACGCGCCGAATGCTTGCCTTGGGCGAGGAATCGGTCAAGAAGAACCTCAAGGTCGGCGTCGGCCTGATGTGCCGTCACTGTGCGGCGCGCACCGAGCTCTTCGACCGGATCAAGAACGGCGAGATCGGCGACGTGCTCACGCTCCGGGCCTACCGCCAGACCGGGCCGGTCGGCACGGCGTTCACCGGCCCCAAGCCCGACGACATCAGCGAGCTGATGTACCAGATCAAGCGGTTCCACGGCTTCCTCTGGGCGAGCGGCGGCTGCTATAGCGACTTCCTGATCCACAACATCGACGAATGCTGCTGGATGAAGGATGCCTGGCCGGTCAGCGCGAAAGGGAGCGGAGCACGCACCTATCGCGAAGACAACATCGATCAGAACTTTGACACCTACTCCGTCGAGTACACCTTCGACGACGGCACCAAGTTCTTCCTCGAAGGTCGGAACATCACCGGCTGCCACCAGGAGTTCGCCAGCTACGCGCACGGCTCGAAGGGCTCGGCGGTGATCTCGACCTCAGGCCACTCGCCCGCCAAGTGCCGGATCTACAAGGGGCAGAAGGTCACCCGCAAAGATCTCGTCTGGTCCGCCCCCCAACCCGAGGCCAACCCGTACCAGCTCGAGTGGGACCACCTGATCGACGCGATCCGGAATGACAAGCCGTACAACGAGGTCAAGCGAGGCGCCGAGGCCAGCCTCGTCACCTCAATGGGCCGGATGGCCTGCCACACCGGTCAGGTCGTCACCTTTGATGAAATGCTCAACTGCGAACATGAGTTCGCCCCGTACGTCGACCAGCTCACGCTCGACTCCCCCGCCCCGCTCCAGAAGGGCCCCAACGGCCTCTACGCCGTGCCCCAGCCGGGGATCGTGAGAAACCGAGAGTTTTGAGCCGCACGCCAGACTCGTTGGCGCGTTCCGCAACGCGAAACCCGCGAACCATCCACCCCCTCGGCCGCGATCCCATGCGGCCGAGGGGGTGAGAGGGACGCGGTCATTTTTTTTGGGGTTCAATGAGCGTCGACGGTGATCGTCCCGATCGTCGTCTTGGGAATGACCAGCACCCGGGGCCATTTCGGGTCAGCGACGGCCACTCCCTTGGCACGGACGTGATACCGTCCGTCCGGCAACGGCCGGCTGGTCAAGGACCACTTACCATCCGCGTCGGCGACCACATCACCAAGGACGATCGGCTGCGATGATGCGCGAGGCGCGGCGCGTAAGCTCAGCCGGGTCCCAGGCGCGGCCGTCCCTTGAAAGGTCGGGGTTCGCACCTGCGTGGCGTCGGAACCCGGTGCGGGCTCACCGCTCAACAAACTCGGGTCGGTAAACGGGGAATTCTCGCCCAGGGTCGGCACGACATGCACCTGATACCAATCCACGACATTCACATATCCCGTATGGCTAATCCCAACCCCGGTTAAGTTGTAGTAGCGGACCGGCGTGTCGCCCTGAACCGGGACCGGCACCTGGCCCCAAAGGTTGTAGATCCCATTATTCGAGCCCTTCGCCGCGGAGATCGGCGTGCGCTGATAGTAGACGTCGGCCGCGTCGACATTGTCCCAGACGACCGGCAACGGATCTTTGGCCTTCTTCTGATAGCCGTCCATGATCCACCGGGCCAGGTCGCCGATCAGCCCCTTTGAGACGCTGTACTGGCGACCGCCGGGGGCGTTGTTATTCGCCGCGTGGGGGTCGAGCAGGGTGGCCTTCATGAAGCCTCGGGCGAGTGACTCCGGCTCGTTCTTCTCCAGGTAGCGGATCGCCACGCTGTTGACCACGGTCCCTTCGCTGTGGCCGATGAAGTGGACGTCGACGGGTTCCCCTGCGGGCGCCTGATTCGCCGCGAGCTCGACGAGCCGGGCCACCCGCGGTCCTTGCTTCGCCGCCGCGCCCGGCGTCCGGCTCTCGGCGACCCAATTATAGGGAATGACCGCGTCGTACCCTTGGGCCTGGAGTGATTTCGCCATCTGGAGCGCCCAGGGCGCCCCGCGATCTTTCCACGACATGGTCTGGAACCCGCCGTGGGTCAGCACGCCGATCGTATACTTCCGGAACGCCACCGTGTTCTCGCCCTCGGCGCCCCCGCTCAGGGCTCGCGATGGGTCGGCGACGGCGAGCACATACGGCTGCTCCGGCGTGGGGGGAAGGCCACCGAGCAACGCGAGCGTGAGCCGGTGGTGCCCCTCCGCCAGCGGCGCGGCCCCCAGGTCGTCGCGAGCCGGCGTGCCCGGCCCGCCGACCATCAAGGTCGCCACCGTCTGGTCGCCTGCATCAAACCGGTCGTCCGACGAACGATAAATGCCCAGCTCGAACGGCTGGCCGTGATCCGCGTTCAACACGTCATATTCGACCGTCACCCCCTGAGAGTCGAGGGTTGAGAGCGAGTCCAAAACGACCGCGGAACCTAACGCCGCCTGCAATTCCCGACGTTCCAGCGCCTCGATGCCCGGCCGGATCGAGCCCACTCGTTTCGAGTGGACTCTGAAGCCCCGACGCATCTTACCATCAGTCTTCATGGAAATGACCCTTCGGAGCGAGAGCCCGGGGCCGGCATCACGCTGAGCAGTACGACGGCCCGCCACAGAGCGCTCATCGACAGGGGGAATCGCCGATCTTGAAAGCAGTTTTCTCGATATCATCACCACTGCCCACCTTAGCGCCAAATCCGGTCAAGTCAATGCGTGGAGCCGTATAAAAACCCTCAACCTCAGAACGATCGTCACGTTGAGGAAAGCTAAAAACCCATTTGGTAATCACTTGGAGAGAGTCAATTCGCTCTAAGTCAGCCCCACGTACCGCCGGCCCACCTGGTCGAATTCCACCCGCCAACCCTTCCAAACGACAACGCGATCTTGCCGTCACGCAGCCGGCACAACCGTCGGGAATCCCACCACAAGCCCAACCGTCGAAATTCGCCGAGACCTTCACTGCTTCCACGACCGTTGCGGCCGGGCGATCACGGTCTGTCGCGTGGGTGAACCGAGGGGAAAGCTCCCCCTGAGCTCAGACGGTTCCGATGGGGAGAATCCTGTCGCGAGCGCGGGCCATCGGGTAATCTCGTTCGCGATGTTGGGTGATTCCAACATGCGCCCGCGTTCATTCAAGGGACTTCTGATGACGCGCGATCGCCGATCGCGGCCCTTGAAGCGGGAAACCGGGCGGTCGGATTCGGAGCAATCGCATGCGACTGTTTTTAGGGATGGTGGCGACGAGCCTGCTGAGCCTCTCGAGCGTGGGGAACGTGGCACACGCTGAGACCAAGGTGGAGATCAAAGGTGTCCACCTCTGCTGTGGCGCCTGCGAAAAGGGTGTGGTCACGGCCTTGAAGGGCCTCGACGGCGTCAGCCAGGTCAGTGACCGCAAGCAGAAGACGGTAACGCTGACCGCCACCAACGACCAGGCCGCGCAAACGGCCATCGACGCCCTGGCGGCGGCCGGCTACCACGGCGACATCGCGAGCAGCACGCTCTCGATCAAGAAAGAAACCAATGTGCCGACCGGCAAGGTCAAAAGCCTTGCGCTGACGAACCTGCACAACTGCTGCAAGTCCTGTGGCAACGCCATCCAGGGAGCGGTCAAGAGCGTCGCCGGCGTCAGCGGCAACACCGTGAAGCCGAAGGAGGCCGACTTCGAGGTGACCGGCGACTTCAACGCCGCCGAGGTGGTCAACGCCCTGAACGCCGCCGGGTTCCACGTCCAGATCAAGCCCTGATCGATCCCGGGAACGAACGGGCCAAAACAGGCTGGACACGATCCACGTCCCGGCGCGAAAAGCAGGGGCCGGGATCGGGGTCGAAGTCTGACCTGAATTCTCCCGATGCCTCCTCAAGATTGGGCGAGGTGGCCCGGACCATGGGATGTCCGAGCCACCGTTTCATAAGATCATTCAATCAAGAACCATGGGAACAGGCCGAGATTGACCTCCCGGTTTTCGCACTGGAATTCGCATATGACTCGTTTTTGCTATTCTGCAATTACCGTTCTCGGACTCACAACTTTGGCATTCGCGGGCGACGGTCAAACGCGACCCAGGCCGAGCGACCTGGTGGTCTCCGACCCGCCCCTCACCTGGTACAAGGGGAACCTCCACACGCACACCCTCTGGAGTGATGGAAACGACTATCCTGAAATGATCGCCGACTGGTATGTCCGGCACGGCTATAACTTTCTCGCCCTCTCCGACCACAACATCCTCAGCCAGGGCCCGAAGTGGGTGAGCGTGGCCAAGGTCAACGCAAAGGCCAAAAACGACGGATTCGCACGCTATCGCGAGCGGTTCGGCGCCTCGTGGGTCGAGACCCGCACGGTCAAAGGCGACCGCCAAGTCCGGCTCAAGCCCCTCAGTGAGTTTCGTGCCCTGCTCGAACAGCCCGGACGATTCTTGATGATCCAGGGGGAAGAGCTGACCGACCACTTCGAGAAAAAGCCAATCCACATGAACGCCAGCAACGTGCTGGAGCTGATCGCGCCCCAGGGGGGAAAAAGCGTCGTGGAGGTGATGAAGAACAACCTGGACGCCATGCAGAAGCAGGGGGAACGGCTGGGCCGGCCCATCTTGGGGCACGTCAACCACCCGAACTTCCAGTATGGGATCACCGGCGAAGAGTTGGCGATGGTGACGAAGGAGCGGTTCTTCGAAGTCTACAACGGCCATCCGGGAGTCAATCACCTGGGCGACGCGACGCATGTGGGGATCGATCGGATGTGGGACATCGTGAACACCCTACGGATCGGCGAGATGAACGAGGCGCCTGTCTCCGGCCTGGGCACCGACGACTCTCACAACTACTTCGGCCAAGCGGAGGCCTCGCCGGGCCGCGGCTGGATCATGGTGCGTTCGCGGCACCTGACACCGGAGTCGATCATCCTCGCGATCGAGTCGCGCGACTTCTACGCCTCCAGCGGCGTCACCTTGCGCGACGTCCGCTATTCGCCCGAGAGCCAGAGCCTGGAACTGGAAATCGAGCCCGATGGCGATGCCCAGTACACCACCGAGTTCGTCGGCACCCTGGAAGGGTATGACCGCACCCGCAAGCCGATGACCGACAAGGCGGGCAAAGACCTCGGAGTGACCCAGCGGTACTCGGACGACGTGGGCCGGGTCCTGGCCACCGTCGAAGGGACCAAGGCCCGCTACGAGTTAACCGGCAACGAACTCTACGTGCGGGCCATCGTCAGCTCGTCGAAACCACCCGAGAACCCCGCGTTCGCCAACCAGGTCGAGCAGGCCTGGACGCAGCCCGTCGGCTGGGAGAAACGGATCGCGGCCGCCGGCACCCCGAAGCCCGCAGGGTCCAAAGCCCAAGAGGACGATCCGCGCTGATGATGGCTCGCTTCTCGGTCTGGAAGATTTCGTCGAACCGTTGGGACAGGCACCACGCGCCATCAGCCAACGAACCGCTCGAACCCGTGTCCCTTCCTTGTGTGTGCACCCCGAAAGTAAACCGCCCTCGCCAAGCTGGCGTCTTGCAACGGCCTCTTGGCTGGGCGGTTCGGGTGGGCTCGACGACGCGCCGGCGGGCGTCGGACCGACCGGCTCTCCCGACGCTATCAGTTTATATCTTGGTTGGTGCCGGATTGGGGGCCATATCGGGCGTGGGATTCGACGGAACGGCAGGCGTGGTGTCGGACGGGATTCCCGGCTGAATACCGCCCGCCGGTCCACAACCAAAGAAGAGACATGCCGCGAGCACGAAAGACCAACGGGTTGCGGTGCGCAACATTGAGGATCACTCTCGGGTTAATGGGAGGAATGCGGGGGGCACGCGTTGACCGCGGATCAGGGCGACCGAGCCCTGAGGACCTCGCCCTCAACAAATCTTGCGGATCGCCCCTCAGTAGGAATCAGCGCTGACGACTTCGCCGCCATCACGGGTGCCAAGTGCCCACCAAGCCTGAAGGTTGACGGAGTCCTTGATGAACCGTACCGAACCATCCGCCAGGGCCATATTGACCCCACCGGAGTGGTTGCTCGTCGGTGGCACGGTCGCAAGCGCTCCACCTTGGCCGGCCCCATTGACAGTGCCGGTATTGCTGCTCGACTCGCACGAGATCGTGTTCGGGGTCCCGAGATGGTTGTAGCGGTTGAAGACGGTCGCCCAAGGGTGGGCGATAATCCAGATCTGCCCGTTGCGATACGAGGTGACCGCCTTGGCGGTCGGCGGCAAAGCCTTACAGCCATTCATGACGGCCAGGGCCCCAGCAACATCGTTGGAATTGATCGTCGCATTCTGATTGGATTGGAACATGGCGCGTTTCGCGTTATTCGTATCGCTTCGGTAGACGGCGGCGTTGTCGGGGACGCCCGTCAGCCGCTCGCTGAACATCGCCGTGTTACTCAGTCCATCAGTCACGGACTCAACCCCGATGGTGTTGATTGGGGAAACTCCGCTCGCGAACGCGCCGGTCTTGAAGGTGGGGCTGATAATCGTCCCCGAGAAGACTCGGATCGCCCCCGAGCCACCAATATTGCCCACATAACTGAGCGTCGCATAGGGGGCCTGCGGCCGCCCCGGCGAGTTCTCGGACGGGCAGAGCAAGCCGGCGAGTTGGTTATAGGTGACCGTGGAGTTGGTGGCCGTCGACCCAGTGGCGTCGGAGAAGGAAAAGCAGAAATTGTACGCGTTGAAAACGGCCTGCTGTTCCATCTGAGGCGCGATACTGAGCGTCCAGCCGTAGCTATACGTGCTGTTGCCGTTGGCTTTGATCCCGTTCACCCCCGTCTGGTTCGAGCCAGAGGGGTACAGATCGCCAAGCGGAAAGACATTGTTCACCGAGATGTAGTTGTGGGTGGCCAAACCGATTTGCTTGAGGTTGTTGATACATTGGGAACGGCGGGCCGCCTCCCGCGCCGCCTGAACCGCCGGCAAGAGCAAGGCAATCAGAACGGCAATGATCGCGATGACGACCAACAATTCGATCAATGTGAATCCACGCCGGCGCATTCGATGCTCCTTGACAAAGGAATCGATCGTGACACAAACAGATAATGATGCCACTATAATTGAATTAACAATATCGGCATCATTCAATTTGATTTAGCGCATGAGGCGCAAACGAGCACGCAAGAGACAGGGAGTCTCCAGATCGCGAACGCCCCGATTCATCTTCTGAAATTATTGGCGGTCAAGCAGTCGCGATTCTATCAAATCAGCGATTGCTGCGCCTAGATTGCCAACTGCCAACAGGCACGATTCTATCAAATTGGCGATTGCCACACAAAAATGGATGAGTGGTATCAGGCAGTCCGTCGCTTTTTAAATTTGATTGAGTCGCAGTCCCACGTGGACGGAAACCCGCAAATCGTTGTCGATCACTAAGGAACGGGACGTAAATCACTTCCCGAGTCTAACCCCACGAAGGTAGGCCGGGGCGAGACCTACAGCGGTTTACCGTCGAGTGGCGCACGCTCTCGCCGGTTTCAGCCCCAAAGGGGCGGCCCAAGGTAGCCCGGGGCAACGCACCGGGAAATCGACACGTTTAAATAGCATAGCCCTGTAAGGGCGGCCTAGTTCGAGCGGCGGACTTGCGATGTAGGTCGTTCTGATATAACCTTTTAAGTCGCCCTTTCAGGGCTGCTAAGCGTCGTGGTTGAACCCCCAGGGCGTTGCCCTGGGCTTCCTTGGACCGCCCCGTTGGGGCTGAATTTAAACCAAATAGCCCGAGGCGTATTCAAGACATAAGCTTGTTTTGCAGTTTTAGATTCTCATATAAGTATTAACGGCGTAGCGGGGCATGTCCGTGAATCGTTCTGAAATCGGGAAGTGATTTGCGTCCCGTTCCTAAGCAAAGGGGAGGCTGAGTACCACGGGTCCCGGACTTGGGCTCCGTGACACCCAGACTCCCCGCTCAGTTCCCGTTTCGGGTGGATCGGAGGGGATAGGCGTTTCGCTTGCGAGGGAAGCGCGATGGCATGCGGCCACTAGGCTTGTCACGGAGATGCGAGAGTCAAAATCGTCCCCTCATGGGACCTTCGTTGCAGCCTATTTGCCGAGGATCGGCCCGAGGACCGCGCCAAAGGTCTCGGCCATCCGCATGAAGCCGAGATCGGTCGGGTGTGAGCCGTCCACGGTCCCCTCGCCGTCGCTGCCGATCTGCAGGTCGGCCGGAAGATAGTGCAGGCCCTTCACGCCCGCGGCGACCAGGTGCTCGTACGCGATCCGCAGCGCGGCGTGATTGCGTTCATTATGCTCGCGGGGTGAGGTCAGAATGAACCCGCTGGTATAGTTCCGGTCCTCGGCCAGGACGATCGGCGTGTCGGGATGCGCCTTGCGGAGCTTATGCACGAATGGCTCGACCCGTTCTTCGACGTCCTTGGAACTCATGTTGGGAAGACAATCGAGAACATAGACGGCCGGATCGAGTTCGGCCAGCAGGTCGGCGAGCTCGGGCTCCATCTTGCCGTTGCCCGAAAAGCCGAGGTTGATGACGGGCCGGTTGAGCTGACGGCCGAGGATCGCCGTGTGGACCATTCCCGGACGCGAAGCGCAGCCGCCTTGGGTGATCGATGTGCCGTAGAAGAGGATCGGTTTCCGCAACTCCACAGTGCGAGGTTCCGCCCGGGCGATCTGGTGGTCCTTGGAAATCCCGAGCTCGACCGACGAGACCCCGTTATAGAGCGGCAGATAGAGCAAAAACTCGCGTGGGCCGTTGGGAAGGCCGGTAACCAGCTTTACGGCGTTCGTGGGTGAGACCTTAGGTTGGCCGACCGCCAACCATCGCCACTTCCCATCGTCGGCTCGTGCATAGAGGTCGAGCCCGCTCACTCCCGTGGCGGGCATGTGGGGCATCGCCAGCAAGGCCTTGTTCAGCGTCCAACGCGCCTCGATCGTCGGCGCGTCGGTGACAAAGCGGACGCAGAGCCCGGCCGAGTCTCGGGACAAGTCCCAGACCGGCTTCCGCACGACTGCTTCGGCCTTCGCGGGGAGCCGGTCAAACGGACTCTTGGTCTCCTCCCAGCCCTGCCCCTCGACCCCCAGGTCGCGAATGTCGTACCACAAGGTCGCCGAGCCTGGCTCGCTCTTGGCGCGGGCGGGATCGAGCTTCGTCGCCTCGGCGCCGATCGCCACGGAGACGCTGATGCACAACAGCAAAAAGATTGAGATGGCACGATATCGAAAACAAGATTTCATCATCATCATCATCATCACCACTCTCTATATACCTTTTTACATGGAGATCAATGCCATGTCCTTCTTTGAGAAGGCACGGACCACAATGCCACAAAACTCATAAAAATCAACGACCCGATCCAGGGCGAGGAAGCCGCTCGCGACTCGTTCCCACGGTCCCCCGTGGGAATGAAGTCTGGGACGCTCTGCGTCCTCGGCTTGCGAGGGCCAGACGACGCGGAGCGTCGGGGACGGCATTCCCACGGAGGACCGTGGGAACGAGGGGGATTCTTAGCTCGATGGCATGTTGTTGATAAAAATCGCATCACCTGGTGGGCCGTGCCCGCCCTACGATCCCGGACGAATTCCGGGGACGACGCGGTGTGTGATGAGTGTCAACGAGCCTGCTTCTTGGCCGCGGCCTTCGGTGTGGCCGGGCGGATGACCGATTCGGGCGGGTCCTGCTCGGTGACGTTGAGTTCCTTGCGGAGGCGGGCCAGCTCTTGCTCGAGTTCTTTCTGGATCTCGGTGTAGCCGGCCTGGCCGTGGACGCTCCGCAGCTCTTGCGGATCTTCCTTGAGGTCGAAGAGTTCCCACTCATCCACGTCGGGACCGTAGAAGCGGACGAGCTTGTACCGATCGGTCACCACGCCATAGTGCCGGCGCACGTTGTGGGGGCCGGGATACTCGTAGTAGTGATAATAAAAACTCTTCCGCCAATCTTCGGGCGTACGTCCCTTGAGCACGGAGACCAGGCTCTTTCCTTGCATCTCGGCCGGAACAGGCTGGCCCGCGGCTTCAAGGAAGGTCTCGGCGAAGTCGAGGTTCGAGACGAGGTCGGTGTTCACGCTCCCGGGCTTGGTCACACCGGGCCAACGCACCATGAACGGCGTCCGCAACGATTCCTCGAAGATCCAGCGCTTGTCAAACCAGCCGTGCTCTCCGAGATAGAAGCCCTGATCGGCCGCATAGACGACGATCGTGTTCTCAGCCAGCCCCTCGTCCTCGAGATACTTCAGCAACCGCCCGACGCTCTCATCGACGGCCTTGATGCAGGCGAGATAGTCGTGCATGTAGCGGTTGTATTTCCAGCGGACCAGGTCGTCCCCCTTGAGGTCGGCCTTCTCGAACGCCTGGTTCCGTGGCGCATAGTAGGCATCCCAGGCCTGGCGTTGGTCGGGGGTCAGTTGCGGAGGGGCCTCGAACTTGAGGTCCTTCGCCGTCATCGTCTTGGCGATCGTCATGTCCTGGTCATGCTCGGCCTTGCCCCGGCCGGCGTAGTCGTCGAACAGCGTCGCAGGCGCGGGATAGTTTCGGTCGTTGTCGTGCCCGAGGTGCCGGAGCGCGGGGGCCCACTCACGGTGGGGGGCCTTGTGCTGGCTCATCATCAGGAATGGCTTCGATTTGTCCCGCTTCTTGAGCCAGTCGATCGTGAGGTCGGTGATGATATCGGTCGTGTACCCCTCATGCTTCACGCGCGTTCCGTTGTCGATCATCGGCGGGTTGTAGTAGACCCCCTGCCCCGGCAGAATGTGCCAGTAATCGAACCCGGTCGGATCGCTCACCAGGTGCCACTTGCCGACGACGGCCGTCTGGTAGCCCGCCCCCTTCAACAGCTTGGCCACGGTCGTCTGCGAGCCGTCGAACCGGCTGCCCGAGTTGTTATAAAACCCGTTGGCATGACTGTATTTCCCCGTGAGCACGGTCGCGCGGCTGGGACCGCAAATCGAGTTGGGTACGACACAACGGTCGAACCGCATACCTTCTGTGGCGATCCGGTCGATATTGGGGGTTTCGATCAGCTTGCGGGGATCGTTGTAGGCGCTGATCGCCTGGTACGCGTGATCGTCCGAGAAGATGAACAGGATATTAGGTTGCTTGGTAGGCTCCGCGGCCACCACACGCGGCGGCGGCGCTGCCATCAGGGAACCGCAGACGATCAAGAAGGCCCCGAGTCGCTCAAGGGTGCGAGCGGGCCTGCTATTGGGTAGTACTCTGCACATGGAGATACGCTCTCGACACGCGGACGGGATCCCATGCAAGGCGGGACGACCCACGCGTCGTCATACGCGACTTGCTGACAAAGGGGGCACACCGCCCACCCGACCCTTCCTCATTGTTCTACGGCCAAACCGGGTCAGGCTCAAGACATCAGGGATTCTTCTCGGCCGGGATGATCGGCTTGCGTTCCCAGGTCCAGACACCGTTCACCTTCGTGAGCAACCTCGCGAAGCTCCCGGGGGCGGGGGGTTCGTTCCGTTTGGGGAGCCAGCCCGCGAGCTCGCGTTTGAGTTCGGCGTGTTGCGGGTCGTTGGCGAGATTCGACCACTCGTTCGGGTCGGATCGGTGATCGTAGAGTTCCTCGGAACCGTCGGCGTAGCGGATGAATCGCCAGTGCTCAGTGCGAATCGCGTGATTGTCTTGGTTGTGGGTCGTGATCGCCGGCCAGGCCCGAGGCGCGGAGGCGTCTTTCAACTGAGGCGTGAGGCTGTGGCCTTCGAGTCCCGGGCGTTCGGTAAGTCCGCAAAGCGAGACGAGGGTCGGATAGAGGTCGAGCAACTCGACTGGCCGGGCAGAGCGGGCGCCGGCTCCGATGCCGGGGCCGGCGAAAATGAGCGGGACGCGGGTCGACCGCTCCCACAAGGTGTTTTTGCCGGTGATCCCTTTTTCCCCCAGGT
The DNA here is from genome assembly GCF_900129635.1 of Singulisphaera sp. GP187. Taxonomy (GTDB): domain Bacteria; phylum Planctomycetota; class Planctomycetia; order Isosphaerales; family Isosphaeraceae; genus Singulisphaera. The sequence goes on from NZ_FSRB01000001.1 coordinate 3,854,330, forward strand.
GCCAGCCGTGGTCGGACCAGAGCACCACGACCGTTCGATCGGCCTGGCCGCTCGCCTCGAGCGCATCGAGTACGCGGCCGACCTGGCTGTCCATGAAGCTGATGCTCGCGAGGTAAGAGCGTACGAGCGGGCGCCACTGCTTGGCCTCGAGCAACCAGGACAGGCGCGGCTCGGGGAGCTTCCAGTGGAGGTACCAGGAGAATTCAGGCACGTCGTCGCGATCGCCGTCTTTCACCGGGGGCATGACGAGCGTTTCGTCGTCGGGGTAGAGGTCGAACCAGCGCGGGGTGGCGAAGCAAGGGACGTGCGGCAAGCGAAAGCCGACCGCGACGAAGAATGGCTTGCCCGGCGGGGGCGACTGCAACCGCGCAATGGCGGCGTCGGCGCTCTTCCAATCGGCCTGATCTTCATCCTTCCCAGAAACAGGGCCCCAATCCATCGCTTTGATCGGATCGGGGGTCTCGACGAACTTGTGGGGTGGGAACGGCATCCCTCCGGTCACCGCCCAAACCTGAAATTCCTGCGCGTGATCGCGGGGAGGAATGGCCCCGTCGTGAAAGATCTTGCCCGCACAGAAGGTCGAGTACCCTTGCGCCGCGAGAGCCTGGGGGAGCGTGACCTGATCCTTGAGCGCCTCCACCGCGCGAAGGCCCGGCTGGAGCGAATAAATCCCCGTGGTCGACGGCCGGAGCCCCGTCAACACGCTCGATCGTGACGGATTGCAGAGCGGCGCCTGGCAATGTGCGTTCGTGAAGAGCGTGCCGCGCCGGGCGAGCCGATCGATGTTCGGCGTCTGCGCTTGCGGGTGCCCACCCAGGCAGCCGACCCAATCGTTGAGGTCGTCGACCGCGATCAAGAGGACATTGGGCCTGCCATCGCGCGAGTCCGCGCCCGGCTGGCCCTCACCGGGAGCAACCAGGGCCAATACGAGACAGGTCAACGCACCGAGCATGAGCGAAGCTCTCCCTTTTGAGGTCTTCTCGTGATTTTATCGCGGGTACGCTGCCTCCAAGACAAAACAGCACAGGCCCTACACTCAATCATCACAAATGCTTCTTAATCAATCAGCGAACAAGAATCATCATTTCATCATTCATGAATAATCTTCAAATTTCAGTCACTTCGTTTCTGAGTCTGTCGCCAGGAAACCGGGCCGTCTGTCTGCCCCGGAGGCCGAACTTCGCGGGAGAAACTCGTTCCCACGCTCTGCGGCCCCGCCCGCCGGGGAAGACAAGACGACGCGGAGCGTCGCAGACGGCATTCCCACGCCGAGCGTGGAAACGAGAGCCCGGGATCGTGACTACAGTCTCTCGTTTCTTGGTCGTTTGTAATTCAGTGCGCGGAAAACCGTACGAAAGATCAGGGGGCCGCCCAAAACCAGCAACGCGACGTTCATACCCCCAAGCCATGGAGTCACACCTCCCAACCGTAGCTCCAGGTGGTACAAGATGCGAAAGGGCAAAGCAACCCCCGTCGCTGCGCACATAGTGGTGAAAACGAGGCTAAAGCCGTCCCACCAGAGCTTGCCAAGCGAAGATACCAACGACACGCCCCTACTCGCATCCGACGGAATCATCTTAGCTCCAACACATCGCCAAGTTTTTGAATTTCACGGGGACATGGCCATCGTTGAGCGCCTGACCGTTGGCTTGCCGTCATCCTGGGTCCGGCCGCGGCCCTCTGCCAGGCGACAGAGCCCCCCGTCTCGGCCAAGGTCGATACGACCCAGGCCGATTCAATCATGATGCCCGTATTGTATTCGGTTGGCACTGAGGGGCAATCGCTCCGAATCCGGAATCGTTTCAAGACGCAGGTGAAGTGGGAATGCCTTCTGGGCCTGGCGCGCACGGGTTCCGAGTACGGAACTCGTGGCCCCCAAACATCCTTCATTTACCGGTTCACCCTGAGCTTGCGAGACAGACTCTGAGTCCCCAATCTGCGACTCGTCTCACGTCTCTGGCCAAACGAACACCGCCCGAGTAGAATCCCGCTACGGCTTCCTGTCCACCCTGGCGCGGGCTCCCCTGCCCTCGCAAAAATCGCCCATCCCTTGAACGCAGCCGGAGGTTGCCTGATGGATCCGTTCGTGCTCGTTCCGCTTTTCATCGGCGCGGTTTTCGTACTTGTCATCGGCACCATCGCTTACCAAGCCGTCACCGGGCTCGCGGAGTGGTCGCGCAACAACAGCCTGCCGGTCCAGGCGGTGCCCGCCCGCATCGTGGCAAAGCGGAGCGACGTGCGAGGCGGGATGTCCCATTCGCATTCCCACATGCATTCCCACGGGCGGGTCAGGACGTACTACTTCACCACGTTCGAGATGAAATCCGGCGAACGAGTGGAGTTCGGCATCTCCGATGCAGAGTACGGCCTGCTCGTGGAGGGGGATGAGGGAGTGCTGACATACCAGGGCACCCGCTACCACGGGTTCGACAGGCGGCCTTTGCGCGTGACGGAGTGAATCGCGATTTGAGATCGCTGAAAATGCCCGTCACGTCCTCGAGTCGCAGGGCATCAGCATGACGGCGTTCCCGCCAAGCCCCCCCTCGGAGGATCGACCGATGCCTCGCCACTTCGCCCCGCGCCAGGTCGCATCGCCTTCACGATTTGGGTGCAGGGGTGAGGTGAACGCGGGCGGACATCCCGGGCGAGAGGAGCCCCTTCGGATTTGGGACCGTGGCCCGGAACCGCACGGTCGCGGTCCTCGGATCGACCTCCGGATCGATCAGGTTCAGCTCCGCCAGGTGAGGGTATCCCTCTTCGTTGGCGAACGCGACCGCCACGACCAGCTTACCCGGTTCGGACAGCCCGTCGCGGCGTAATTGCAAAACGATGGCCTCGGGCACCTTGAACGTCACATACAGCGGTTCGGTGGCCACGACCGTCAGGATGTGCATCTGGTCGGCGGTGACGAGGCTGCCCTCGTTGGCCTGGATCTGGCTCACCCGGCCCTTGAAAGGGGCAGTGACCCGCGTCCACGACAGGATCAGTTCCGCCCGCTGCACCTCCACCTTCGCGACGATGAGTGAGGCTTCCGCCTCCGCTTCCACCGCCGCGTGCAGGACCAGCTCGTCCTGGCTGATCACCTTCTTCTCCAGCAAACTCCTGGTGTTGGCGGCCTTGATCTTGGCCACCTGCATCTTGGCCTCGGCCATCATCAGCCGAGCCTTGGCCGCCTCCAGATCAAGCCGGTACACCCGCGGGTCGATCTCGGCTAGCAAATCCCCTGCCGCGACCGCATCCCCCTCACGGACCGCAACCCGGGTCAGGTGGCCCGTCACCCGCGCCCGTACATCGACGGCGGTGGCCTGCGTCCGGCCAGTGAACTCCCAGCCCTTCGGCGGGTCGTCAGCGCGTGTGTCGGCGGATCGGAAAGCCAGTCCCGCAACCAGAACGAACATCGTGGCTCGCATCGGAGAGTCTCCAGGCAGAGAGGGGGTGAGCCCAGTATCTGCCGGGCCTGCGGGGTTGTCCAGCCTTCGTCGACCTCATGACCGTCGCCGGGAATTTCTTTCGCTCATGCCGACAACCTTTCAATTCTTAACCATGCGATAATTTAACACGCGACGCCTTATGAACAGCTAAGCTTCTTGGACGGTTCCCGGAACACCGTCGTCAAATTCCGGGCTCTCCGGCTCTCGAACGCTCAAAGTTCAGAGCGCGGAAAATCATGCTAAAAAACGGCGGGCCACCAAGCACGATCTACGCGACATGAACATAAGTAAGTCATTAAAAATCGGCTCCGTATTGTTTCTCCAGGTGGTCCCACAGTCGAAACGGCAAGAGTACGACCGCAAACGCACACATCGTGGTAAAAACGAGACTGAAGCCGTCCCACCAGCGCTTGCCATACGAGGAGAGCCACGACAATCCCGCATTCCGCTCAGGTCGCTTCATAAAGAGACTCCAAACTCTCGTGAGCCGTTGCGAGAACCAAGAGATGAGCTTCGTTGAAGCGCCCCGCAATGATCGCTTGGGGTGGGTCAAGTGTTCGAGACTTGGAACCGTTGAATCAGACGCCATGGCATCCGGAACCCGCGAATGCGGTCCCCTCTCGGCCACGGTCAAAACCAAGACCGTCAATGACATCATCGTCCGAACGGTATCGGTAAGGACCAAAGGGCAAGCGTTCCGACCTCTGGAATCGCTTCGACGCTCGGTCAAAAGGCGGCGAATCGCCGATTCAAGGGCACTCACGATTGCCTCGGCCTAGCTCCGCCTGTAACCTCAATGTGACAAAGGCGATCCGCCGTTGCTTTCCCCGGAACCGGTCGACCCTGCCCTCTCCCCCCACGGGGGCCTGAAACTCCAAATGTCGAGGTTTGTTGCCGATGTACGCTCTGCTGCTTTGCGCGGTTATCGCCGCGCCGCAACCTGATGAACCCGTCCGTGACCCCTATGACGTGGTCGTCTACGGGGGGACTTCCGCCGGCATCAGCGCGGCGGTGCAAGCCACGCGGATGGGCAAGTCGGTCGTCGTCGTCGCGCCCGAGGTGCACCTTGGCGGGTTGACGAGTGGCGGGCTCGGCTGGACCGACAGCGGCCGCAAGGAAGCGGTCGGCGGCCTGGCGCTCGAGTATTATCGCCGCATCAAGGCCCACTATGACAAGCCGGAGAACTGGAAGCAGCAGAAACCCGAGGATTATCGCCTTTATCACCGCAAGGAGGACGCGATCTGGGCGTTCGAGCCTCATATCGCCGAGAAAGTTTTCGAAGAGCTGGTCGCCGAATCGAAAATCCCGGTCGTGCGCAACGAATGGCTCGACCGCGAAAAAGGGGTCACGAAGGAAGGGACGAAGATCGTCGCGATCCGCACGCTGAGCGGCAAGACTTATCGTGGCAAGGTCTTCATCGACGCCACCTACGAGGGGGACCTGATGGCCGCGGCCGGCGTCTCATTTACCGTCGGACGCGAGGCGAACGCGAAGTATGGAGAGACGATGAACGGCGTCCAGACCCGTCGCGCGGTCAGCCACCAGTTCGAGAAGCCCGTCGACCCTTATGTCGTCCCCGGCGACCCCTCGAGCGGCCTGCTCCCCCGGATCCACGCGGGTTCGCCGGGCCAGGATGGCGAAGCGGACAACCGGATCCAGGCTTACTGCTTCCGGATGTGCCTGACCGACGACGACGGGAACCGAATCCCGTTCGAGAAGCCGAACGGATACGACCCGAAGCAGTACGAACTGCTCGGCCGCTACCTCCGGACCGGCTGGAAAGGGGTCTTCAACAAGTTCGACCCGGTCCCCAATCATAAGACCGACACGAACAACCACGGTGGTTTCTCGACCGACAACATCGGGATGAACTACGATTACCCGGAAGGGTCGTACGACCGGCGCCGGGAGATCATCAAGGAACATGAGCTCTATCAGAAGGGGCTGATGTACTACATCGCCAACGATCCCGGGGTTCCCGAGCCGATCCGCACCGCGATGAGCCGCTGGGGTCTTCCCAAGGACGAGTTCACCGACAACGGCCACTGGCCGCACCAGATCTACGTCCGCGAAGCGAGGCGGATGGTCACCGATTTCGTGATGACCGAACGCCACCTGCAAGGGACCGAGCCGACGCCCGAGCCGATCGGGATGGGTTCCTACAACATGGATTCACATCACGTCCAGCGTTATGTCGATGCGAATGGCCAGGCCCGCAACGAAGGAGACATCCAGGTCAGCCCCGGTGGCCCGTACCCGATCAGCTACCGCGCCATTGTGCCGAAGGCCGCCGAGTGCACCAACTTGCTCGTGCCGGTCTGCCTCTCGTCGTCGCACATCGCCTACGGCTCGATCCGGATGGAGCCGGTCTTCCTGATCCTCGGCCAGTCCGCGGCCACCGCGGCCGCCGCCGCGATCGATGCCGGCACCGGGGTCCAAGACGTTGACTACGCCCCGCTCCAGCGCAGACTGCTGGCCGACCACCAGGTGCTCGACCTGCCCCGCACCGCACGACAAGTGCTCTCGACCCAATCGCTCCCCGGAGTCGTCGTCGATGACGAAGCGGCCGAGCTCACCGGAAACTGGGGCACCAGCTCGGTCGTCGGTCCGTTCGTCGGCGCCGGCTACCGCCATGACGGCAACACCGATAAAGGCAAAAAGTCGGCCACCTTCCGCGCCAAGCTGGAACCAGGCCGATATGAAGTCCGGGTCGCCTACACGGCGAACGACAATCGCGCCTCGGCGATCCCGATCCGAATCCACCACGCGAACGGGATCGCCCGCGTCACACTCGACCAGAAGAAAGGGCCACCGAAGTCGGACGAGCCGTTCGTCCGAATCGGCACTTTCGACCTCAATGACAAGGCGGCCGTGGAAATCCTCAACGAGGGGACGACGGGCCACGTCATCATCGACGCGGTCCAGTTCCTCAAGACTGCCCGCTAAACCGGATCCCTGCGTTCGACTGCCCGAGAAAGGTCTCTAGAATGGCTACCGCTGATTTTAAACATATCGACGTAAGCATGGTCAACGATGTTGCAGTCGTCGAGATTACGAGCAAGGACCTGCGTGGCCCCGACCTGGCTCTCGAACTCGGCGCCGAGTTGAGCACCGTGGCCGGCCAGGAATGGGCGCAGCGGCTCCTGCTCAACTTCCGCCATGTCCGCTTCCTCAGCAGCACCGGGTTCGCCGTCCTCGCCAAGCTGATGAACGGGGCCAACGCGACCGGGCAGCAAATCAAGCTCTGTGAACTCGACCCCGACGTTCGCGTCGGGGCCGATATCATCGGCCTCAGCAAGTATGTCGAGATCCACGACCATGAGGCCGCGGCCTTGAAAGCGTTTACGCCCTGAGCGCGAAGAATTCGCTCGCCTTTGGCTCGCGATATGAAGAGGAAAGCGAAGGAGCAATCAGCCCCTGCTCGCCTTTTGATATATTGTGATCAGGCGAGCAGTTTGGCGACGGCCTTCGCGGGTTCGACGCCGGTCAGGCGCTGATCGAGGCCCTGGAACTTGTATGTGAACCGTTCGTGGTCGATTCCCATGCAATGGAGGATCGTGGCGTTGAGGTCGTTGACGTGCACCGGCTCGTCCACCACGTTGTAGCTGAAGTCGTCGGTTTCGCCGACGACAATCCCTTTCTTGATTCCCCCCCCGGCCATCCACATGCAGAAGTTCCGGGGATGATGGTCGCGGCCGTAGTCGTCTTTCGTGAGCGTCCCCTGAGAATAGACGGTGCGACCGAACTCGCCTCCCCACACGACGAGGGTGTCGTCGAGCAAGCCGCGCTGCTTGAGGTCGAGGACGAGCGCCGCGGTGGCCTGGTCGGTGTCGAGGCACTGGTTCCCCAGCGCCATCGGAAGCACCGAGTGCTGGTCCCAGCCGCGATGGAGGATCTGCACCGCGCGCACTCCGCGCTCGACAAGCCGACGCGCCATCAAGGCGCTGTGGGCGAAGGTGCCGGGCGTCTGCACGTTCGGGCCGTAGAGGTCGAGGATGTGCGCCGGTTCCTTGGAAACGTCCACGAGCTCGGGCACGCTCGACTGCATCCGGAAGGCCATCTCGTACTGGGCGATCCGCGTTCGGGTCTCGGGATCGCCGAACCGTTCGAGCTGGCGGTTGTTGAGCTTGCCCAGCGCATCGAGCATGGCGCGGCGATCGTCGCCGGTGACGCCCGACGGGTTCTGAAGGTAGAGAACCGGGTCCCCCGTTCCGCGGAGCGCAACGCCGTTGTGCGTGGTCGGCAGGAAGCCACTGCTCCACATCCGCGTGAACAGCGCCTGGCCGTTGCCCGACTTCGGAAACGTCGGCGTGAACGCGACGAAGGCAGGGAGGTCGTTGCTCTCGCTCCCGAGGCCGTACGAGAGCCACGAGCCGACGCTCGGCTTGCCCGGGATCTCACTGCCGGTCATGACGAACGTGCAGGCGGGGTCGTGATTGATCGCGTTCGTGTGCACCGACTTGATCAAGGCGATCTCATCGACGATCCGCGCGGTATGCGGCAGGAGCTCGCTGATCCAGGTCCCGCACTCTCCGGCTTGCCGGAAGGCGAACTTCGAGGGGGCGACGGGGAACCGGGTCTGGCCGCTGGTCATCGTCGTGATCCGCTGGCCGTTGCGGATACTCGCGGGGAGGTCGCTCTCGAAGTGTTTTTGAAGCTGCGGCTTGTAGTCCCAGAGGTCGAGCTGGGACGGGCCACCGTTCATGTGAAGATAAATGAGCGACTTGGCCTTGGGCGGAAAGTGCGGCAGGTCGGCCCGCGCGGGTTGGATCCGATCGGTTGCGGCGGCTCGTGCGGCCGACTCACCCAGGAGCATTCCCAGGGCGATCCCACCGGCACGGAGCCCCACGTCGCCGAAGAACTGACGGCGGTTCTGTTGCTGCTGGTATTCGAAGAGCGGGTTCATGCGCCAGGACCTCGGGCAGAGATTTAAGTCGGGCGGGCGATGATCTCAGATCGACATCAACGGCGAGACCAGATCAGTTCTTGGTCACCGTCTCATCCAGGTTGAGAAGCGTATTGGCCACGAGTGCGTAGGCGGCCAGCTCGAGCTCAGGCAGTGTCGCCCGCGATGGTGTGTTGCCGACGTGAACGACCTTTTTCGCCGCTTCGGGATCGCGGACGAACCGGGCGAGGTGCTTGCCGAACTGATCTTCAAGGGTGCTGAGCTCCTCCGCTTCCGGCCGGCGGGCCAGCACCAGACGGAAGCCGTGGCGGATCCGGTCGGCGGGCGTCGCGCCGCCGTCGCTCATCATCTGTTCGGCAAGAGCGCGGGCCGCTTCGAAGTGCTGCACGTCGTTCATCAGTTGCAACGCCTGGAGCGGGGTGTTGCTCCGCTCACGGCGGGTGCAGAACGCCTCGCGGTTCGGCGCATCGAAGTTCGTCAGGAACGGCGGCGGCGCTGTCCGCTTCATGAACGTATACAGGCTCCGGCGATAGACCGCGGCGCCCGTGTCCGGCTGATAGGAGCGCGTGTTCGACCCCGTGAAGGCAACCGGCTCCCAGATGTTGGGCGGCTGATAGGGCCGCACTCCCCTGCCCCCCATTTCAAAGTTGACCAGCCCGGACACGAACAGGGCATTGTCGCGAATCTGCTCGGCGTCGAGTCGGTACCGCGGGCCGCGAGCGTAGAGCCGGTTCTCCGGGTCGCGTTTCAAGAGGTCAGGCGTGATCCGCGACGACTGGCGGAACGTCGCCGAGTTCACCATCAGCCGGACGAGCGCCTTGACGTCCCAGCCGCTCTCCCGGAACGAGACGGCGAGCCAGTCGAGCAACTCGGGGTGGCTCGGTGGTTCCCCTTGCGTGCCGAAGTCGAAGGCGGTTTTGACGAGTCCGGTGCCGAAGAGTTGCTGCCAGAACCGGTTCACGGTCACGCGCCCCGTCAGCGGATGCTCCGGCGACACCAGCCAGTTCGCGAGGTCGAGGCGCGTGGCACGAGTGCCCGTCCCGCCACGGTGGAGCGGGGGCAAGACGGCGGGGGTGCCGGGCTCGACCTTGGTTCCCGGCGCGTCGTACTGGCCGCGAAGCATGACAAACGCGTCGCGTGGCTTATCCAGATCTTTGAAAATGTAAGTAGCGACGATCTGAGCGTCCAGCTCGGTGCGTTCCTTTGTCAAGGCGGTCACCTGCTCGAGCAGCGGCTTGAACGGCCCCTTGGTCGCTTCGCAGACATTCTCGAGGTAGTAAGCGCGAAGAGACGACTCTTCCGCCGGAGGCAAGGGACCGGCATGGGCCTTCTTGAGCAGCGCCTGAATCCCGGCCGGGGCGGACTTTGCTTCGGTCACTCCCCCTAGTTTCGACCAGGCGCGGAACGACTGGTTCGGGTCGTTCGCCCGAGGGTCGACCCCCTCCGCCGACGGTTTCGAGGCCGCCTGATCCGCACCAACCGGCTTGGCCGTTTCGGCGGGGTCGCGATAGGCGAGCGCTTGACGTTGTCGGTCCAGCTCCTGGCGAACTTCCGCGAGCCGCGCATCGAGCTCCGCGAGCGTCCCCTTTTGCCGCGGTGTCGGCAACTTCAAAGTCGGCTCATGCAGCAGGGCGTTCCCGTCCATCGCGGGGCCCGCCGCCGAGTAGAAAAAGGCGTAGAGCGAGTAGAACTCCTTCGCCGAGAGCGGGTCGAACTTGTGGTCATGGCAGACGGCGCAACCGGCCGTCATTCCCATCCAGGTCTCGGCCATCGTGCTGACACGTTCCACAGCGTTGCGAAAGTACCACTCGGCGTCGATCGAGCCCCCCTCGCTGGTCGTCACCCCGCACCGGTTGAAGCCGGTCGCGATCAGTTGGTCGGGCGTCGGTTCCGGGAGCAAATCCCCCGCCAGTTGTTCGATCGTGAACCGATCAAACGGCTGGTTGTCGTTGAACGACTTGACCACCCAGTCGCGGTAGTGCCACATCTGCCGTTCGTTATCAAGGTGGAGTCCATGGGTATCGGCATAGCGGGCGACGTCGAGCCAGTGGCGGGCCATCTCCTCGCCGTACCGCGGCGAGAAGAGATAGCGTTCCACCATGTTTTCATAAGCCTTCGACGAGGAATCACCCAGGAACGCATCCACCTCGCGGGGCGTCGGCGGCAGCCCGGTGAGCGTGAACGCGACGCGACGGATCAGGGTTTCCTTATCGGCCTCGGGCGTCATCGATAAGCCGTCGCGCTGGAGCCGGTCGGCAATGAACGCGTCGATCGGGTTCCCTGCGCCTGCGCTGGCCCCCTTCTGCGGGCGTGGTGCCTGGTCCTTGACCGGGGCGGTGTACGACCAGTGAGCCTCGTAGGGTGCGCCGAGCTCCACCCACTGCTTCAGCAGATTCTTTTGCTCGAGGGTCAACGGCTTCTTCGCGCTCGGAGGAGGCATGACCTCACTCTCGTCTTCGCTGAAAATCCGGCGGATGAGCTCACTCTCGTCCGTCTTGCCCGGGACGATCGGAATCTCGCCACTCTCGGTCGGCTTGAGGGCCGCCTCGCGCTGATCGAGCCGCAGACCCGCTTTTTTGACCCCCGGCCCATGGCAGCGAAAGCAGGTTTCGGCGAGGACCGGACGGACGTCGCGGTTGAACCGCGGGTCTCCGTCTCCCCCTTGCGCCACCGAAACGGCGATGGCGAGCCACCCCGTCGCGAGCAGACTGGCAGGCATCGTCGTCAGCATGGTTCGCATGGCCTGTCCCATCGTCGTCGGATGAATTTTGATACGGCTGACACGTCCGTCGAGGTTTGTTATATGGAGGAAGAGGCAGGCTCCCCGTTGCGTTGCCGAAGCCCCGTGGGAGCTGGCCCCCAGGCTGTGGCGATCGCAACCCTCAGGGAGGTGTCGGCAAGCGGCCTGCGTTGAATTTATATTCTACAACATCTTCCCCACCGGCGTCGACGGGCTTCCCAGCGAGCGATCCGGGGGGCTCCCCTTGCCATCGTAACCGTAGCGGGCAGGCGCTCTGCCTCTTTTGTAAATCAGCCCCCGTGGAACGCCGAGACTCCGAACGCCATGGCGAACACGGTTACGGTCTTGAGGATGGTGATCGCAAAGATATCGGGATAGGATTGGCGGTGTGTCAAGCCGGTGATCGCCAGCAAGGTAATCACCGCGCCGTTGTGCGGGAGGGTGTCCATACCGCCGGACGCCATCGACGCAATCCGATGGAGCAGCTCAGGGCTGATCCCCTGGGCTCGGGCCAGTTCCAGGTAGCGTGCGCCCATCACCTCCAGGGCGATCGAGAGCCCCCCCGAGGCCGACCCGGTGATCCCGGCCAGCACGTTGACGGCAACCGCCTCGGCCACGAGGACGTGACGGCTCACGAGGAAGACGCTGTCCCGGATCACGAAGAAGCCGGGCAAGGTCTTGACGACGTTACCGAATCCCACCTCCGACGCCGTGTTGAAGATCGCGAGCAGAGCGCCCGAGGTGGCGGCGGTGAGGGTTCCCGAGAACCGGTCCTTCCAGCGCTTTGGGTTGATCGCCAAAGCGGCGGTAATCCCCAGCGCCAGGGCCACGATCAAGGCCCAGGTCGGTGCCGAAGCCGCGACGTTGACCGCGGGAAAGTCGCGATGAAGCACCGCATCGGGATACCAGTTCGCGACCGACCACGCCGTCCGGCTCAGAACGAAGTTCGCCCCCAAGACCAGGCCCAGGGGGATCAAGGCGACGAACAAGGGGGGCCGCCCTTCGTTCGACCCGACCTCCGGTTCATTGCGATGCCCCGTGCCGTACCCCTCGCCCGCGGCGGCCGCCATCGCGCGACGACGGTCAAGCCAGAAGAGGCCGCCCAGAAGCACCAACACGCCCCCGATGATGCCGACCACCGGCCCGGCGTAGGTATCGGTTCCAAAAAAGCGGGTGGGAATCAGGTTCTGAATCTGCGGCGAACCCGGCAGCGCATCCATCGTGAGCGTGAACGCCCCCAACGCAATCGCCCCCGGGATCAGCCGCTTGGGGATATCCGCCTCGCGGAACAAGGCCGAGGCAAACGGATAGACGGCGAACGCCACGACGAAGAGCGAGACCCCGCCGTAGGTCAGCACCGCACAGGCGAGCACGACGGCCAGGATCGCCCGCCGCGCCCCCAGTAACCCGGCAATCGACCCAGCGATGGCCGCGGCCGACCCATTCGTCTCCATCAACTTGCCAAAGATCGCGCCCATCAAGAAGAGTGGGAAGAACGAGCGAATGTAACCGGTCGCGGCCGTCATGAACGTCTCGGTATAGCTCGGCAGGAGCGCCCTCCCCGAAAGCCCGACCGCCAGCAGCGCACAGATCGGGGCAAAGATGATCACCGGGAACCCCCGGTAGGCCAGCACCATCAAAAGGGCCAACGAGACCACGATCGCAAGAACTTCAAGATTCATTCATCTTCCTCTTATTAAATATCATCAATAACCAATCGCCTCATAAGGCGGACGGGCTCGTCGCGATTTTTCTCAGACGGTGCGAGCCGAGGTCGTCGAGCGGTTTGGAGAAGTCTGTCGCAAGGAAACCGGGCCTTCTGTCTGCTCCGGAGGCCGAAACTCGCGACAAAAACTCGTTCCCACGCAGAGCGTGGGAACGAGATCCCGGTATCCTTGCTACAGTCTCGTTTGGAGAATCCTTTTTCGAAGGCGCTTCGGGAGCAAAGGATTTCCCCGACGGATCGGACCGATTATTGTGGCAAGCCGTCCACACCACAAGAGACGAGCCGTCTCGACGACAATCCCGCCTCTTGCCCCTTTGGCAAACGACGCAAACGTGGCCAAAATCGTGCCGTACCGGCCTGACAGCCTCCTGGGAGCCGCGGACATGAAACCTGCCGACTCTTCGATCTGTTCTCGATTCTGCCTGGTCCTCGGCGTCTGGATCGTCCTCGGGGCCGGCCCGCTTCGGGCCGAGGACATCGGCACCGTGCTCAAGTCCGACGAGCAGCCTCGAACCATGCTCTACCGAGCCTTGGAGCGCCAAGCCCACGAACTTCTCGAAGCGCGACGCAAGACGGTCGCCGGCTTGCAGACGCCCGAGGCGGTCCGCCAGCGGCAGACGGAGATCCGTGCCAAGTTCCTCGAGGCGCTGGGCGACCTGCCCGAGAAGACGCCGCTCAACGCCCGCGTCGTCGCCACCGACCCGCGCGACGGCTACCGCGTCGAGCGTCTGGTCTACGAGAGCCGGCCCGGTCACCACGTCACGGGGGTGCTCTACTTGCCCACGACGGACTCACCCGTTCCGGGAGTCCTGGTCCCTTGCGGCCACAGCCAGAACGGCAAGGCGGGCGACACTTATCAGCGCATTTGCATTTCCCTGGCAAAGAACGGCATGGCCGCGCTCTGCTACGACCCGATCGGCCAGGGGGAGAGGCTCCAACTGCTCGACGACCAGGGGAAAGCTGCGATTCTAGGAAGCACCACCGAGCATACCATGGCCGGGATCGGGTCATTACTCGTCGGCCGCTCGCTGGCGTCCTACCGGATCTGGGACGGCATTCGAAGCCTCGACTACCTCGCCTCGCGCCCCGAGGTCGACCCGAAGCGACTCGGCTGCACGGGGAACTCGGGAGGCGGCACCTTGACGGCCTACCTGATGGCCCTCGACGACCGGATCGCCGTGGCCGCGCCGTCGTGCTATCTCACCTCGCTCGACCGGCTCTTCAGCACGATCGGCCCGCAAGACGCCGAGCAAAACATCACCGGCCAGGTCGCCTTCGGCATGGACCACGGCGACTATGCGATCCTCCGCGCTCCCAAGCCGACCCTCTTCTCGGTCGGCACGCGTGACTTCTTCGACATCCAGGGAAGCTGGGATACCTTTCGTGAGGTGAAGCTGGTCTACGGCCGGCTCGGCTTCGGCGAACGGGTCGACCTGTTCGAGTCGGACGAACCCCACGGCTTCACCAAGCCAAGGCGCGAGGCCGCGACCCGCTGGCTGAGGCGCTGGCTCTTGAAGATTGATGATGCCCCGGTCGAGAGCGACTTCGCGATCGCAACCGACGCGCAGCTTCAATGCACCGAGACCGGCCAGGTCTTGAGCAGCTTTCACGGCAAGTCGGTCTTCGACCTCAACATCGAGCACGCCGACGAACTCGCCCGGCGCCGCGAGCAATCGCAAGCGAAACAAGACAAGGCCACCCGGCTCGCCCAGGTGCGCCGGCGGATTGGCCTCCGCGACTCGATCACGCCCGCCGATCGCGAAGAACGGGGTGAGGCACTCAAACGGTCTGGCTACACGATCCGCAAGCTTGTGTTCACAACCGAACCCGGGATCAAGGTGCCCGCTCTGCTCCTCATTCCTGAGAAGACAGGGGAAGGCAAGCGCCTGACTGTCGTCGTTGGAGACGACAAACGCGAGAGCCTGGCCCTGGGGCATCAGAGCGAGCCCCTGGCCAAGTCAGGGAATCCCGTTTTGATTGTGGGCCTCCGGGGAATGGGCGAGACCGCTCCCAGCACGAAGTCGGGGCCATTCGGCGTGGATTCGAAGGAGGCGTTCCTCGCGATCAACCTCGGCCGCCCTCTGCTCGGGCAACGCGTGGGCGACCTGCTCTCCGTGATTGGTGCCGTCGCCGCTGAGTATCAAGACGGGATCGCCCTGATCGGCCAGGGGACGGCCGGCCCGATCGCCCTTCATGCCACGGCACTCGAACCAAGGATCAACGCCCTTTCGCTTGACAGCGCGATTACCTCTTGGTCCGACATCGTGCGGACACCGATCACGCGTGACCAGCTCTCCAACACTGTCCCCGGCGCCCTCGTCGATTACGACCTGCCCGACCTGGCGGCGCTCGTCGCACCTCGCCCGCTCACAATCGCCGCGTCGGTCGACCCGGCCGGACGCCCCTTGTCGCCGGAGCAGGTCGCCGCGGCCTACCGGTTGAGCACCAAGGCCTACCAAGCCCAGGACGCGAACGCGAAGTTGTCCCTGAAGCCCGGCCCGCCCCGGCCCACGACGGAGCCTCTGGTTCGGGTGGTTGACCTCTCCGTGGGCGAATCGGCGGTGGTTACGCTCGCCGACGGCAAGGAGGCAACCGTCAAGCTGATCGACCTCAAGGAAGACCGCGACCCGATCCGCCAGGCCGTGCGTGGCGCCCAGGTCAAAGTCGAGGTCAATGGCAAGCCTGTCACCCTCGCCACGGGCAACTACAACTTGCCGGTTCCCGCCGGAGGCGTGCAGGTGGATTGCCCGATCACGGGGGGATGCCGCGGCAACAGCGGCGAAGACTCGTGGGCGCTCGAGAAGGATGCCCGGATCCGGCTCTGGCCGGCAAAATCACCTTGGATCGATCCGACGGCCTTCAGCTACCCGGTCCGCCAGCGCTGGTTCGCCACGAGCACGCAAATGGCCAACGAACCCGTCTATGTCGATGGCGGCGAGAAGCCCGACGTCAAGAAGATTTACTATCACAGCGGCCTGGACATCGGCGGCGCAGAGGGCCTTGTCGACGTCGTGGCGGCGACCGATGGCTTCGTCGCCAGCGCCGGGACCACGCTCACACCGGGCTTCCAGGATACGCCGGCCCGCCCACGCTATGACGTCGTCTACCTGGTCGATCCCCAAGGCTGGTACTACCGCTACAGTCATCTCCAATCGATCGACCCGGCGATCACCCCAGGGGCGTCGGTTCGCAAAGGGCAGAAGATCGGCGTTCTCGGCAAAGAAGGGGCGAGCGGCGGCTGGTCCCACCTCCATTTCGAGATCAAGAGCCAGCAGCCATCCGGCCGTTGGGGCACCGAGGAAGGCTACGCCTACCTCTGGCAAGCCGCTCAGCGCGAGCAAAAGCCCGACCTCGTAGCCGTGGCCCGACCTCATCGGCTCAGTTGGACCGGTGAGCCGGTCACCCTCGACGGCACCAAGTCATGGAGCCGTTCAGGGAGCCTCGCCCGTTATGAATGGACGTTGAGCGATGGCACCTCCATCAATGGACCAAAAGTTGAGCACGTCTACGATCGTCCTGGTGCGTACACCGAGATTCTCAAAGTGACCGATCGTCAGGGCCACGTCGACTACGACTTCGCCATCGTCCAGGTGCTCGACCGCTCGAACCCGGACCAGCTTCCGCCTACCATCCACGCCTCATTCATGCCCACGACCGGGATCAAGCCGGGCGAGCCAGTCACCTTCAAGGTACGGACGTTTCGAACCACCGACGGCGAAGAAACCTGGGATTTCGGCGACGGCACCCCGGCCGTCACAAGCCACTCCGACGGCACCGTCAAGCCGCTCGCCAAAGACGGCTATGCGATCCTGACCCACCCGTTCGCCAAGCCCGGTCATTATCTCGTCCGCGTCGAGCGCGCCAACCGCCAAGGCGCCAAGGCGGTTGCAAGACTCCACGTCGTCGTCGACGAACCGAACGCCAAGTAATTGTTCGCTCGCCTGATAGGCGAGCGGGGAGCGTAAGCTCCCTGTCTTTGGTGAATCAGCTTTACGCCCAACAGCATTCACACCACTTGACTAGTTGATTAATCGATTCATTTCAATTCCCCTGGGACCGCGGGCGTCCCAGGGGGGAATAGGGAAGGAAAAAGGAGAGGCCAAAAACGCCAGCCGGACTCTCTTGCATGCCCCGGGAGGTTCGACTATTGTTAAACGAGGTCCGTCCGGTCGATTCCACGAAATCGACGTTCGAACCACCCGCCCTGCCCTGATTGCACCTTGGTTTGACTCTTACGGTTGCAACCTTCCCACCGTAATGCGGCCCCTTGGCCGCCGGAGTCCACGGTGATGATGACACGTTGGCTCCTCTTGTTGGCGCTGGCTTTGGCACTTCCTCCCCGCGTCAGCGCCTCGGAACCCGAGAGTCGACGGCTGACGTACGAGCAGGATGTCCGGCCGATCCTCAAGGCGCACTGCTTTCAGTGCCACGGTGAGGAAGAGAAGCCCAAGGGCAAGCTCGACCTTCGCTTGGTCCGCTTGATGAAGCAAGGGGGAGTTTCCGGCGAGGCGCTCGTCCCCGGCAACCATCAAGAGAGCTTTCTCTGGCAGCGGATCGACGACGAAGAGATGCCGCCGCTCGACAAGAAGCTCTCGGCCAAAGATAAGGAACTCATCGCCGCCTGGATCGATCAAGGAGCGGTCACCGCGCGGCCCGAACCCGCAAAGCTCGCGCCGGGCGTCGAGCCGACCGACGAGGAAAAGGCGTTCTGGTCATTCCAGCCCATCCGCCGCACCGATCCGCCACGCGTCCAAAATCAAGCGCGGGTCCGGGTCCCGATCGACGCGTTCTTGCTCGAACCACTCGAGAAGGAAAACCTCCAATTCGCCCCGGAGGCTGACAAGCGAACCTTGATCCGTCGGGTCACGTTCACACTCACGGGACTCCCCCCTACCCCGGCGGAAGTCGATCGCTTCCTGACCGACGAAGACAGCAACGCTTACGAGCGGCTGGTCGACCGGCTGCTCGCCTCGCCCCGTTACGGCGAGCGCTGGGCCCGGCACTGGCTGGACGTGGCCGGGTACGCCGACAGCGACGGTTATTCCGCCAAGGACGCGGAGCGGAAATATGCTTACAAATACCGTGACTACCTGGTCCGGTCGCTCAACCTCGACCGGCCCTGGGACACGTTGATCCGCGAGCAATTGGCGGGGGACGAGATGCTCACTCCCCCCTACCAGGACCTCGCTCCCGATGCGGTCGACAAGCTGGTGGCGACCGGGTTCCTCCGGATGGCGCCCGACGGCAGCAGCGATCCGGAGGCCGAGCAGGCCCTGGCCCGCAACGACACGATCGCCGAGACGATCAAGATCGTCTCGACGTCACTGCTCGGCCTGACCGTCGGCTGCGCCCAGTGCCACGCCCACCGCTACGACCCGATTCCGGCGGACGATTATTACCGGTTCCGAGCCCTCTTCGAGCCGGCCTACAACCCGGAGAACTGGCGACCGCCCGCGGCCCGCTTGGTCTCGCTCTGGACGGCCGACGAACGCAGCCGCGCCGCGAGCGTCGACACCGAGGTCAAGGCGATCGACAGCGAGCGGGCCAAGGCGCTCGCGGTCCTGGTCCAGAAGGTCTTCGACCAAGAGCTGGCCGAGGCACCTGAGGAGTTGCGTGGCGAGCTTCGCGAGGCCCGCGACACCCCCGCGGCGAAACGGACCGCCGCGCAGAAGCAGTGGCTCAAGACCTACCCGCGGCTGAACGTCTCGCCCGGAAACGTCAGCCTCTACGACGCGAAAGCGTTCGCCGCTCTGACCAAGGATTTCGCCAGCCAGGTGGCGAAGGCCCGCGAAAAACGGCCCGCCGAAGACTTCGTGCACGCCCTGACCGAGGTGCCGGGACAGATCCCGACCACGCACCTGTTCTTCCGCGGCGACATCCAGCAGCCCCGCCAGGCCGTCCAACCGGGGGAACTGGTCGTACTGACCGCGGCCTCGGAGACCCCGGACATTCCGGTCGACGATCCCGCCCTCCCAACCTCGGGGCGGCGGCTCGCCTACGCGCGTCACCTGACCAACGGCAAGCACCCGCTCGTCGCTCGGGTGCTGGTCAACCGGGTCTGGCTGCACCATTTCGGGCGGGGGATCGTGAACACGCCGGGCGACTTCGGCATGCTCGGCGACCGCCCCTCGCATCCCGCCTTGCTCGACTGGCTCGCTGATGAATTCATGAGCAACGGCTGGTCGCTCAAAAAACTGCATCGGTTGATCCTGACCTCAACCGCCTACCGCCAATCGTCCCGGCGCGAGCCGAAGCTGGAGGCGATCGATCCCGACGACCGGCTCTTCGGTCGGATGCCGGTCCGTCGCCTCGAGGCCGAGGCGGTCCGCGACGCCATGCTGGCCGTGAGCGGTCAGCTCACGCCCACGATGTACGGTCCCCCCGTTCCGGTCGCCATCGACGAGGCGGGGCAGGTCATCGTCGGCATTGACAACCGTGATGCAGCGGGCCGCCCCGTCAGCCAGCGTGCCTCGTTGGGTGCCGAGGAGTGGCGTCGGAGCCTGTACATCCAGGTCCGCCGCAGCCTCCCGCTCGGCCTCCTGGAAACCTTCGATGCACCGCCGATGACGCCCAATTGCGAACGGCGGACGAGCTCGACCGTCGCCCCACAATCACTCATGATGATGAATAACGATTTCGTGGTGCAACAGGCCGAGACCTTCGCCGGCCGAGTCGCCCACGAAGCGGGCGACGCTCCAAAGGCGCGAGTCGAGCTCGCCTGGAGACTGGCTCTGGCCCTCGAACCCGCCCCGGAACAGGTCGAATCGGCCGTGCGCTTCCTGGCCGACCAGCAAGCGGATTTTGCCGCCACCCGCAACGCCAAGCCGAGCAAGAAGGCCGATCCGGCCCACCAGGCCCTGGCCACTTTCTGCCAGGCCTTGTTCAGCTCCAACGCATTTCTCTACGTGGATTGACGCGGAAAGGGGGGGGGAGGAGCCATGTCGGACAATACTTTCGAGGTCTCATCGCGGCGCCACTTCCTGGCCCGGCAGAGCATGGGGATCGGCTCGTTAGCCTTGACCTGGCTCTTGAATCAGGAAGGGGCCCTAGCCGCCCCGGCCAAGCCCGACTTTGTGCGGCCGGTCTATGACCTGACCCCCAAGACTCCGCCCGCGCCGCCACGCGCCCGCGCCATGATCTCCTTGTTCATGCAAGGGGGGCCGAGCCACCTCGACCTGTTCGACCCCAAGCCCGAGCTCACCAAGCGAAATGGTACGAGCTTCACCGGCGACATCAAATACGACAACGCCGGCCAGGCGAGCGCCAAACTCCTGGGCAGCCCCTGGAAATTCCAGCGCCACGGGCAATGCGGGATGGAGCTCAGCGAGCTGCTCCCCGGCCTGGGCGGAATTGCCGACGAGATCACCCTGGTCCGATCGATGCAGACTGGCGTGAACAACCATGGCCAGTCCATCAATGCGCTGAATGGCGGACGAATCGCGGCGGGCCGGCCAGTCCTGGGAGCGTGGCTCACTTATGCCTTGGGCACCGAGGGCCAGAACCTCCCCGCCTACTGCGTCCTGACCGATCCCGGTGGTCTCCCGGTCATCGGGGTCGATAACTGGACAGGGGGCTGGCTCCCTTCGCTCTATCAGGGGACCGTGATCCGCCCCACCGAGCCTCGAATCCCCAACCTCGATCCTCCGCCTCATTTAGCGGGAGGCGTCCAGCGCCGCTATCTAGACTATCTCGACCGGTTCAACCGGGACCATCTCGAAGCGCGGCCCGGCGAGCAAGACCTGGCCGCGCGGATCTCCAGCTACGAGCTGGCCGCGCGGATGCAGACGGCCGCCAAGGAAGCGCTCGACATCTCCGGGGAGTCGGCCGCGACGCAAACGCTCTACGGCCTCGACGACCCGGCTTCCCGCGAGTTCGGCACCCGCTGCCTGATCGCCAGACGCCTGGTCGAGCGTGGCGTCCGGTTCGTCCAGGTCTGCACCGGCAACCAGAACTGGGACCATCACGGCGGCATCCTCAAGCAGTTGCCGGCGATGTGCCACAAGGTCGACCAGCCCTCGGCCGCCCTCGTTCGCGACCTGCAACAGCGCGGGCTGCTCGACTCGACCGTGGTGGCTTGGGGCGGCGAGATGGGCCGCCTGCCCGTCGTCCAGAACGAGAAGAACGTCGGCCGCGACCATAACACCTATGGCTTCAGCATGTGGCTCGCCGGCGGCGGCTTCAAAGCGGGCCACGTCCACGGCGCGACCGACGAGCTCGGCCACAAGGCCGTCGACGACGTCGTGACCCACTCCGACTACCACGCCACCCTCCTCAACCTGTTCGGCCTCGACCACCAAACCCTCGTCTTCAAACGCCCCAACGGCAACGGCTCGTTGGTCGACGGCCAGCCGGCGCGAGTCGTTCAAGGCTTGCTCGCCTGAGAATTTGTTTTCGTAGGGTGGGCACGGCCCACCATCTTCATCTTCTCCTGGAGCGTAGGCTTCAGCCTGCCGCTTTCTTGGGGTGGTGGAAGGCTGGGGCCTCCCCTCCAAGACAAGACTGGTGGGCCATGCCCACCCGAGAAGAAACGCAGCGAAGCCGCCGCAAGCGGATTCCGGACCGGTAACCGCTGGAGCGAGGGCGTGCGACCTGTCACAATTCGATTCCGTCGAAGATTGCGGCGGGCAGGCTGGATGTCCTTGGTCTTCGAGACGCTCGGCGGGGAAGCAGAAGCGATGATCGTCGTTTTCCAAACCCGGCGCTGCGGCAATCGCGCTGGGGCTTTGCAATGCTGATCGGCTACGTGAGTGATGAACGCTACGTCGCTCTTCCCGACGTGCTCCTGGAGTTCGAGAACGAGTCGGGTTCGTTCGAGACCCGCTCGCGTGCCTCCGGCTCGGTTCATGTCGACCTCAAGCCCGGTTCGTACAAGGTCACGCTCGCCAAACCGGGCTATGGCTCGAAGAGTGTGCAAGTCAAGCTGGGAGGGGGGCCACCCGTCCAGTTCCGACTGCTGACCGACGGCCTGCTCGGCTACGCCTGGCCGAAGTGGGTCCAGTCGGGCGAGAAGTCGGAGTTTCGGGTCCACTCGGTCGAGCCGTACAAACTCGGGCTCTGGCGGTACGGACTCGAAAAGGAATTCATCCGTAATCTCGGCTGGTTCGACGAGCACGGCCCTCGCGCCACGATGCAGATCACGCCCGACGGTGATTTCAGCCAGACCGGCGCGGAGTGGAACAAGCAAGGGTATACGAGCCCGCATCATAAGCAGTACGTCGACGCCCCGGAGCGGTCCGGGCTCTACTACTTCCACGCCCACACCGCCCGAGGCGCGGAGTTCTCGTTCCCCTGGATCGTGGCCCCCGCCGCCCCCTCGGCCCCGGTGGCGGTGCTCGCCTCAAACATCTCCTGGAATGCTTATAACAGCTTCGGTGGCCGGAGCAACTACATCAACCCCGACCAGTTGCCTCCCACCCCGATCGTCAATTCTCGGCTCGAACTGAGGCGGTACACCGACCCCGAGAACGTCACCTACGCCGGCGACTACTACGCCCCCCTCTCCTTCGAGCGGCCCGAGGCGATCAACCACATTGCCGAGACCGAAAAGGTGACCGACCCGATCGAAGGCCGCGCGGCCTGCCACCTGGCACCCGCCGAGTGGCGGCTCCTGGGCTGGCTCGAAAAGAACCGGTTCGCGTACGACTATTATGCCGAGACCCAGCTCGATTCGGGGGTCCTCAACCTCGACGCTTACAAAGTTCTGATCATCAGCACGCATCCGGAATACTGGACGCGGAAGATGTACGACCGGGTCAAAGCCTGGGTCCATCAGCGCGGCGGGCGGTTGATGTACCTGGGGGGGAATGGGATCAACTGCGAGGTCGACCTGGTCGAACCCTCGGCCGTCATCTATCAAAACGGCGACGCCCGCGAACTGATCCGCCTGGGGCTCGAGAGCCGGTTCCACATGCGTGGCGAGTCGGAGGCCAACCTGCTCGGGGTCGTCTACGACGAAAAGGGGATCATGACTTCCGCCCCGTTCCGGGTCTCAAACGCCGCGCATTGGATCTATGCCGGCACAGGTCTGAAAACAGGCGATGTCTTCGGCCAGAACAGCTTGCACATGCGTTGCGCAGGGGGGGCCTCGGGGCATGAGACCGACAAGGTCTCGCCGAGCTCACCCGCAGGGGTCGTCCGGCTCGCGAAGGGGCTCAACCCCGACGAGGGAGGGGCCGACCTCGCTTATTATGAGGCGGACGGCGGCGGGGCCGTCTTTTCCGCCGGCTCGATCACCTGGACGAGTGCGGTGCTGGTCGACGACCATGTGTCACGGATCACCTCGAACGTCCTCAACCGCTTTCTGGAGGCCTGAATTACGACCACTTCGCAATCCCCCTACGACCCCCCTGAGCCTGAGCCGACGACGAGTCCGCTTTCCGAGCGCCCGACGAACGTCCGCTGGGGGGTACTTGCCATGCTCGCCGGCGCGGCGATCGTGTCGTACCTGACCCGCGCGAGCATCTCCACGGCGGCCACGACCATCCAGGCCGATCTCCAGCTCGACGCCGTCCAGATGGGCTATGTCCTGGGCGGCTTCTTCATGGGCTACATCTGGCTGCAAATCCCCGGAGGCTGGCTGGGGGGCCGGATCGGGGCCCGGATCACGCTCACGACGTTCGCGCTGCTCTGGTCACTGATGACCTTGGCCTCGGCCCTGGCACCGTCGTATGAAGTGCTCCGATGGTCGCGGATCGCCATGGGAGCCGCCCAGGCCGGTTTGTTCGCCGTGATCATCAAGGCGCTGGCCGACTGGTTCCCCGAATCGCGCCGAGGGACCGCGGGCGCGGTGATCACCGGCTCGATGTCGGTCGGAGCGGTCATCGCCAGCGGCCTGACCGTCCGCCTCCTCGACCCGCTCGGCTGGCGAGGCGCGTTCGAGGTCTACGCGCTGGTCGGCGTGGTCTGGGCGGTGGCCTTCGCCCTCTGGTTCCGCAACACGCCCGCCGAACACTCGGGCGTCAACCTCGCGGAACTCAAACTGATTCGCGAGGTCGCTCCGATCCGGTCGCGGCTCCACGACCCGGAGCTCGACCTTGCCGACGTCGCTACGCACGCGAAGGACAAGAGCACCGTTGAGGTGACCTCGTTCGGTGCGGTGCTAATGAGCATGGCATTGAGCGTAAGCATGTGGGCGCTTTGCATCCAGGCATTCTTCCGGGCGTTCGGCTACGCCCTGTTCATCACCTGGTTCCCCGCCTACCTTGAGCAGGGTTTCGGCGTCGCGACCTCGCGGGCCGGCGACCTGAGCATGCTCCCCCTGGCCGGGGTCGTGGTCGGCAGCTTCCTGGGCGGCCCGGTCGTCGACGTCATCCTCGTCAGGACCGGTAGCCGTTGGCTGAGCCGGAGTGGCGTGGCCGCCTTCTCGCTGGGAACGTGCGCCCTCGCCACCCTGGCAGCGACGTTCGTCAACAATCCGCTCGCGGCCGTCGCCATGCTTTCGCTAGGTGCCTTGCTCTCCGGCCTGGCCTCGCCCACCACCTGGGCCGCCACCATGGACATCAGCGGCCGGCACACCGCGCTCGGTTTTGCCATCATGAACATGTCGGGCAACATCGGAGCCATCGCCTGCCCGATCGCCGTCGGATACCTGATCGCCCACATTCGAGCGACCAACGGCAACTGGGATTGGGTCCTCTACATGTTCGCCGCCATCTACCTGGCCGGCAGCATCGCCTGGTTATTTCTCAACCCGAACCAATCGGCCGTGGTACGCCGAGTCAGAGCCTGATCCACGTCAACAACGAATCGCCTGGTGGGCCGTGCCCTCTCATCGCTTAGAGCGGTTCTCCTTTGCATTGCGCACAGCGGAGGAAAAAGGGGACTGGCTCCCGGCCCCTGAGCCCTTGAATTTCACCAAACGCTTTGGAGGCCGGGTGCCTGTCCCCTTTTTCCGTGCGCCAGCCGGTCGGGAACCGCTCTAGGCACGGTCCATCAGGTATTGCCAGATCAGGCAAACAAGGGTTTGACGGCCACACCCTTGCCGTCCTCGGTCGCATAGAACGGGCGTTTCTCGACGTCGAACGCGGTCTTGGGCGAGATCCCCATGGCCGTGAAGATGGTCGCGTGCAGGTCGGAGATCGAGACGGGGTCTTTGACCGTGAGCAACGGACGCTCGGGAGCGGTCTCGCCGTGAAGGAACCCTTTCTTCATCCCGCCGCCGAACATGACAACGGACCCGGAGCCGGTGAAGTGCCGGTGGAGGCCGTAGTGCTTCATCTCCTTCATGACGTCGGACGAGGCCCGCGACTGGTCTTTCGCGGTGCTGCCAGGAACCCCTTCGACCATCATGTCGCGGCTGAACTCGCTGGCCAGAACGATCAGGGTCCGGTCGAGCAAACCCCGTTCTTCGAGGTCGAGGATCAACTGCGCGATCGGTCGGTCGATCGACTTCTTCATTTCCTCGGCGGTCGTGTGGCCGTTCTCGTGCGTATCCCAGCTCACGAACGGCACATACTCGGTCGTCACCTCGATGTACCGTGCGCCGGCTTCGGTCAAGCGGCGGGCGAGCAGGCAACCTTGGCCGAACCGGCCCGTGTTGTATTTCTCGAAGCTCTCCTTCGGCTCCTTGGTCAGGTCGAAGGCGTCCCGATGGGGCGAGTTGAGGAGCCGATGCGCGTTCTCGAAGGCGCGGACGATCGACTCCTGGTGGTAGTCGCTCGCCAGCTCACCGAGCGGGCTCTGCGCGATCAACGCCTTGAGGTGACGCTCACGGTTCGCGAACCGGTCGCGCGACATCCCCTTGGGGGGACGGACCGCCGCGACGGCGTCGAGCGGGTACGGCAGGTTGAACGGGCCGTATTCGCTTCCGAGGAACCCGGCCGTCGTGAACGCCTTCAGTTCCTCCGACTCGCCGTGCCCCTCGAGTCGCTGACCGATGTTGAGGAACGCGGGGATCGCCGGGTTCTTCGGCCCCAGGACCTTCGCCATCCAGGCGCCGATGTGGGGCGCGGCAACCGTCTGGGGCGGAACATAGCCGGTGTGCCAGTGGTACTGGTGGCGCGAGTGGAGGATGTTGCCCAGATCGGCAACCACGTGCCCTCGGATCAAGGTCGCCCGGTCCATGACCTTGGCGATCTCTTCGAGTCCCTGGGAGATCTTGATGTTGTCGACGGCCGTATCAATGCTTGGAAACGTGCAGAGAATTTTCTCGGACGGGACGCCGACCTCGAACGGAGTATACCGCTTGGGGTCGAACGTCTCGGGCGCGGCCATCCCCCCGGCCATCCAGAGCACGATGCAGGTGTCGGCCGTGGGCGTGGGCTGCTGGACCGGCTCCTCGCCCCGGACGAACCGGGGCTCGCCCATCGCCAGGGCCGCCAAGGTGGCCGCGCTCACCCCTTGAAGAAATTCGCGACGGCTCGGGTGGCGATCGTCATCGAAACGGTGTCCCATGACAGTCCTCTTTAATTCTTCAACGAATCAACTGGAATTCGGGGAGCACGAACACCACCCACAACAAGTCGGCCAGCCCCTCCGGCGTGGCAGGCAAGCCAACCAGCTCGCGGGCGGTCGTGAGCTCACCGTCACTCGGACGGCGGCTGAGGGACTGTAGATAGATCGACTCGATCCAATGATCGGCGGTGGCCTCGGGCTGCGCCTTGAGCAGGTTGGCGGCCCCTTGGGTCACGAGGTCGGTCAAGATCTGGCCGTTGGACAGATCGAGGGCCTGCAAGGTCGTCAGCACGTCGCCGCGCGTCGTCACGACCTGCTCGCGGTTCGGGCGGCCGAGCGACCTCATCAGCAGGTCGGAATTGACCATCGAGGCCCGTACCTTGGGACGAGCCTTGGACTCGGCCGCCCGGGCCGCGGCCCCCTTCACCGGCGCATCCGGCTTGCTCGGCCCAGCGCCTGTGATCGCCCACACGGCGTCGAGATACTGCTCGGCCGTCATCCGCCGGACCTCGGGGCCTCGGAAAACGTAGTCATCATCCCCCAAAGCCTCGCTCTTCAGCACGGCCGGACGCGACTGGTAGGTCTGCGCGGTCACAATGTGCTCGATCAGCGCTTTGAGGTCGTATTTGTGGTCGACGAGGTAGCCGGCCAGGTAGTCGAGCAGGTCTTCACTCCAGGGCTCGTTGGCCATGACGTCGACCGGGTGGACGATCCCACGGCCCATCAAGCGCTGCCAGATCCGGTTGGCGATCGTCCGCGAGAATCGGCCGTTGTCTTTGTCGGTCACGAGCCGGGCCAGTTGCGCCAGGCGTTCCGACTTCGACAACGAGGGATCGATCGATCCGAGCTCGGGCCACATGAACTTCGGCTCGGCCATCCGGCCGGTCGGCTTATCGCACCGGTGAATTTCCAGCGGTTGCTCGGCGATGATCGCGGCCAGGCCATAGGCGTCGTCGAGCTTCCAGCGGTCGATAAAGCTATCGTGGCAGGAAGCACACTTCATGTTGATGCCAAAGAAGACCTGCGACACGTTCTGTGAGAACTGGATCTCGGGCACCTGGCTGGCGTTGACCCGCCCGCGCCACTTGATACCGTTGATGAACCCCTCCGACTCGGCCGTGGGGCTGATCAGCTCGTAGACGAACCGGTCGAACGGCGTGTTCTCAACCAACGATTGATAGAGCCAGCCGGTGATCTGCTTGCGACCGCCGTCGATGTAGCCGGTCCCTTTGTAGTCGTTGCGGAGCAGGTCGTTCCAGAACGTCAGCCAGTGTTCGGCGTAAACTTCCTTGTCATCGAGCAGGCGACGGGCCTGACGCGCCCGTTTGTCGCCGCTCGAATCGTTCAGGAAGGCTTCGAGCGCCTCGGGCTTGGGTAAGATCCCGCTGAGGTCAAGGTCGATCCGCCGCAGAAACGTGGCGTCATCAATCGCAGGCGGCCGAGCGACCTGATGCTCGGCGAGATTGGCGTCGACGATCCGATCGATCGGGTGGTCGCGACCGTCCCGGGCGGGGGGAAGTTCGACCTGCTTCAGCTTCAAGGGGGCGACGTAAGTCCCCTGCTTGAACGTAAATCCTTCTTCCCAGCGCATCCCCTGGTCGATCCAACCTCGAAACAGGGCCACCTCCGCCACCGTGAGCCGCTCCCCCTTCCCCTTGGGGGGCATCTGTTCTTCAGGGTCGTCGCTCAAAAGCCGAGCGACCAGCTCGCTCTCCTCGCTCTTGCCGGGGACCACCGCCTTTGACTTGAGCGTCGCCTGACGCGTGTCCAGCGAGAACGACCCCTTGTACGTTCCATTGGTGTGGCACTTGGCGCACCGATCCTTGATCAGCGGCACGATGTCATGGGCGAAGTCCACCGATTTCGGATCGGCCGCAAACCCCGACGACACGACGAAACCGAGGGCGATCAGCCCGGCGGCGAACCGGAACGAGAGATTTTGTCTCATGGAGCGACCCTGACGATCGAATCGATAAAGCCAAAGGCCAGGTCAAACTGGCCTGATCTCAGCTTATTATCGGGTATCACCATACCCGACGGCAACAGGGCGCCGAGATGGAGATAAAAGTGCACACATCTTGCTAAACGAGAATCTTTTTGACCACCTTGGCCGGTTCAACACCTGTGAGATGCACGTCGAGCCCTTGATACTTGAAAGAGAGCCGGCGGTGGTCGATCCCACAGAGGTGCAGCAAGGTGGCATGAAAGTCACGCACGTGGACCACGTCCTCGACGGCGCGGTAGCCGAGTTCATCGCTGGCGCCGTGGGTCAGGCCCCCTTGGATTCCTCCGCCGGCCATCCAGAGGGAGAAGCCGAGGATATGGTGGTCCCGGCCGGTCCCCTGCCCCATCGGGGTCCGGCCAAACTCGCCGCCCCAGATGATCAGGGTCTCGTCAAGCATACCACGTTGTTTGAGGTCTTTCACGAGTGCGGCGCTGGGACGGTCAACATCCTCGGCGGCCGATCGCATGCCGGGTTCGATGTTCCCGTGATGGTCCCAGGCGCGGTGATAGAGCTGGATGAACCGCACCCCGCGCTCGGCGAGCCGGCGGGCGAGTAGACAGTTCGAGGCGAAGCTGCCATCGCCAGGATGCTTGACACCATAGAGGTCGAGCATGTGGGCCGGCTCGCTCGCGAAATCGGTGAGCTCGGGCACGGACGACTGCATCCGGAACGCCATCTCGTACTGGCTGATCCGGGTCTGGATCTCCGGGTCGAGGCGATCCTCGGCGAGCAGACCGTTGAGCCGGTTGACCTCCTCGACCACCTGGCGCTGGGCGCTCTGGCAGACGCCCTCGGGATTCCCGATGTAGTGCACGGCATCCCCCTTCGACTGGAAGAGGATCCCCTGAAACTTACTCGGCAAGAAGCCCGCCGACCACTGTCGCGCGGAGACCGGCTGAAGCCCCGTTTTGCCCGAGGAGGTGAGCACGATGAACCCCGGCAGGTCCTCCGCCTCCGACCCCAAGCCGTAGAGCAGCCAGGAGCCCATGCTCGGCCGCCCCTTGATGATCGACCCACTGTTCATGAATGCATGAGCCGGGTCGTGGTTGATCTGCTCCGTCTGCATCGATCGGACAATGCAAATGTCGTCGGCAACACGGGCAATGTTCGGGAAGAGGTCCGAGACCTCCTGACCGGATTGACCATACTTGCGGAAGTCGACAAACGACCCGCGTGCGGTGAGCGCGGCATTCTGCAACTGCGCGAGTTGCTGGCCCTTGGTAAACGACTCGGGGAACGGCTTGCCGTCGAGCCGCTTCAACTCAGGCTTATAGTCAAAGGACTCAAACTGGGATGGCCCCCCGGCCATGCACAAGTGAATCACCCGCTTCGCTTTCACCGGCAGGTGCGGCGGACGAACCACCCCCTGCCAGCGCCCCGCGGAATTCGCCGCGGGCGCCGCGTGCAGTTGCGGCTCGAGCAAGCTCGAGAGCGCCAACCCTCCCAAACCGTAGGCGGAACGACCGAGGAAGGTCCGTCGCGACAAGCTCCGCTGACATGCGTTAATGTCGTGAGTCATGGTCTTTAGCACCTATCTCACTGGACCGATTCCTACAGCGGTTTACCGACGCGATACGCACGCTCTCGCCGGTCTTAGCCCCAACGGGGCGGCCCAAGGAAGCCCGGGGCAACGCCCCGGGAAATCGTCATATCCAACTTCACAAGCCCTGCAAGGGCGTCCTAATCCGAGCGATAACCTGGTGACGCCGGTCGTGCTGGCATGCCCCATTAGGTCGCCCTTTCAGGGCTCTCAAACACGAACATATTGATTCCCCAGGGCGTTGCCCTGGGCTTCCTTGGACCGCCCCGTTGGGGCTAAATTCAAACAAATGACAAGTAGACTCTCGCCGGTTTAGCCCCGAAAGGGCGGCCAAAGGTAGCCCAGGGCAGCGTCTAACCAATCAACATATCCCCACCCACATTAATACCGCGTAATGGTCTCATTGAGGTTGAGGACAACCCGGCAGACGCTCGTCCAGGCCGCGGCTTCGCGCTCGTTGAGGCCCGGCGGCACTGGGGCCAGGCCGACATGAAGCAGTTTCTTGGCGTCGTCGGGCCGACTGGCGTAGAGGCTGCGCTGCGAGTTCAGGAAGGTCAAGAGCGAGCGCGTCTCCCCAGCGCGGGCCGGCCGCGCCAGGACTTTGCGAAAGAGACGGTCCATCCGTTGGTCGTCCGACTCCTCCTTTGCCGTCACGAGCGACACGGCCAGAACACGGGCCGCCTCCACAAACGTCGGGTCGTTGAGTAGCGTCAAGGCCTGCTGCGGCGTGTTGGCGAGCGGCCGGGAGGCGGTGCATTCCTCGCGTGAGGGAGCGTCGAAGTTGGCCAGCATCGGGTGCATGAAGGTGCGCTGCCAGTGGGTGTAAACGCCGCGGCGATACTGCCTCAGATCGTCGTCGGCCCTGTACACCCGGTCGGGAAACTGCAGGTTGGCATAGTACCCCTCGGGTTGATAGGGGTGAGCGCTCGGGCCGCCGATCTCGAGGTTGAGGAGCCCGGCGACGGCCAGGGCGTTATCGCGGACGAACTCGGCCTCGAGCCGGCGCGGGGAATGCCAGGCAAGCAGGCGGTTGTCCGGGTCGATCTCGGCCAGGTCGGGCCGGAGTCGCGAATCTTGCTGGTAAGTTGCCGACATCACCATCAGTTTCACAACGTGCTTGACGTCCCAGCCACTCTCGCGAAATTCGACGGCCAGCCAGTCGAGCAATTCGGGATGGACGGGCCATTCGCCCTGCGCTCCCACATCTTCCATGACACTGCTGATGCCGATGCCGAAGAATTGCTTCCAGAGGCGGTTGACGAAAACGCGGGCCGTCAGCGGATTCTCCGGAGCGGTGAGCCAGCGGGCGAGGTCGAGCCGCGTGAGCCGGCGGCCTTCGGGATTCGCGGGTTGTGGGAGGAAGCCGGGGACGCTCGGCACGACGATCGCGCCGCTCTCGTCCTGCCAGTTGCCGCGTCCCAGCACGCGCATCGGCCTCGGCTTTTGAGCCTCGGTGATCATGCTGAAGGCACGGCCGCCACGGCATTCCTCGACGTCCTGCCTGAGCCCGTTGACCTCGGCCAGGGCCGCGGAATCCCAGCCGGTGCCATCCAGGTAGGCAGCTTGCAACAGCGACGACTGCTCCGAAGTCCGCGCCTCGGGCGCCGTTCGAAGGGCGGCCGCCAGCAGCGTGCCGAGCCTTCGCTCCCTGGGGTCGTCGTACCCGAACGGCGAGACCGCAAGCCGAACACAGCCCGCGCCGTCGCTCTTGACGGTGACGATCAGCTCGTCCCCTTCGGCCAGTCGGATCGGCTGGGTGAGCCGCCAGACGGAGGTTTGCGGAGACTTGCGATCCCGAGTCGAGGTCTTCCAGGCCGCCTTCACCCCGAGCAACGCAGCGCCGTTGGCGTAACGCTCATCCTTGTGATCGGCGTCGGCATACGCGAACGTCAGCCCGGTCTCTTTTCCGGTCTTGGCCGACTTGACCTTCGCCGTAAGTTGGATGGTCGTGGTTTCCGCACCGCCCCGCACGATCGATCCGCCGTAGCTTGCGTGCGGGAGCACTTCCAGGCGAATCGAGGCCAACCAACCGGGTCCTGGCTTCAATCGAAAACCAAAGTCATCTTTGACTTTCTTATTCGTTTTCGCCTTTTCCTTCGCTGAGCCACTCAGGAGGAAGCTCCCATCCGCCTGGGCCACGGCCTCGTCGCTGTCGTCCGCGATCGCCGGAGCCACCGCCCAGGTTGCCGGCCACTTCGCGAGGAACTGAAGGCTCGCGTTCCGCCAGGCCTCGAATGCCTGCTGCGCGTCGGCAGTGGACGCCAACTTTTCGGCGGACCGCGTCACCACTTGCTCGATCCGCTGCTCGAGCCGTTCACGCCGCCGCACCAGGTACGAGCTTTCCACCTCGATCTCAGGGGGGAACGGATAGTCGTTGGTCCAGCCCTTGAGTTCGGGGTTCGGGGTGTAGCCGTAGTCGGAGTAGACACCCCATTGCTTCACATCCGCGAAGAAAGCGCTCAGGCTATAGAAGTCTTTGGTCGTGAATGGATCAAACTTATGATCATGACACTCCGCGCATCCCAGAGTCGAGCCGAGCCAGGTAATCGCCACCGTGCGCACCCGATCGGCGGCATATTTGGCCAGGTACTCGTTGGGCTGGGCGCCCCCCTCGCGGGTCATCATGTTCAAGCGATTGAAACCGGTGGCGACAAGCTGCCGGGGAGTCGGGCTGGGGAGCAGGTCACCGGCCAGTTGCTCGACGGTGAACTGGTCGAACGGCAGGTTGCGATTGAACGCGTCGACCACGTAATCCCGATACGGAAAGATCCGCTGATTCTGATCGCCATGATAGCCGACCGTGTCGGTAAACCGCACCAGGTCGAGCCAGGGGACGGCCATCCGCTCGCCATAGTGCGGGGAGTCGAGCAGGCGATCGACTTGCCGTTCGTAGGCTTTCGGGTCGTCATCAGAGACGTAGGCCTGGACCTCGGCTGGCGTGGGGGGCAAGCCGGTGAGGTCGAGACTGAGACGCCTCAGCAAAGTGCGCCGATCGGCCTCGAGCGACGGATTGATCCCCTTCGACTCCAGCGTACGAAGGATAAACGCATCGATCGGGCCACGAACCGAGCCCGCTTGCTTGACGGCCGGGACCTCGGGGCGTTGGGGGATGACATAAGCCCAGTGCGGTTGATACTCGGCCCCGTCCTCAACCCATCGTCTGAGCAAGTCTTTCTGTGCGGTGGTGAGCGTCTTGTGCGACTGAGGCGGGGGCATCACCTCGTCTGGTGCTGTGCTGAAGACTCGAGAAATGACCTCGCTCTCCTCGGGCTTCCCGGGAACGAACGCCTCTTTCTCCAGCGCCGCCTCGCGGAGATCGAGGCGGAGGTCGGCCTTGCGATGGCTCTTGTCAGGCCCATGGCACGCGAAGCAGTTCTCGGAGAGGATCGACCGGATCTCGCGATTGAATTCGATCGGCCGCCGCTTGGCTTGGGCTGACGCACCGGGGGCGGCCCCCATCCCGAGTAAGAGCGGCCAGAGGAGTGCGGCGGCAACGGCCCGATTCCTGGTATGACCCGAGTTCTCGGCCCCGATTCGACGGCTCATGAGCGGCCCTCGTGAATTCATTCTCAAGCGGAGAGACTGG
Source organism: Singulisphaera sp. GP187 (assembly GCF_900129635.1). Classification (GTDB taxonomy): domain Bacteria; phylum Planctomycetota; class Planctomycetia; order Isosphaerales; family Isosphaeraceae; genus Singulisphaera. Next base: position 3,887,656 of record NZ_FSRB01000001.1, read on the forward strand.
CTGGGTTGCTGACCTCGTCCCGTCCCACTTCTTTACTCAGGCCAAACCGAGACCTGGCCCCGCACAGTGAAAAAGAAGGACGAAGTGTCGCTGGTCTTGAGTGTACGACACGGCGCGGAAGGTAAGAAACAAGGATCTTGAGCCGATCCTCGCGAACCCCACATCCGTATCGGTGGGCAGGCATCAGGTTCCGGACGTCACTCGACTCAATGAAACGGAACAGGCCCCTCGATTCCAGCGCGCACCCGCGACCTCGAAACGAACCCGTCCCTCTTAAATCGTAGCGAAACCAGCGATCCAACGCAACCAGATTCTGCAGAACACCCCCACGATTCTATAGAATCGACAGCAATTGGCAACCGAATTCACTCAAATGGATCAAACTAACCAAGAGAAAACAAAGAATTTTAACCACGAATCAAACGAATGACACGAATCACTCAAAAAACAATCGTTAATTGCAATTGTTTTTTAAATTTAAATTCATTCGTGTCATTCGTGTGATTCGTGGTTAAGATCCGCGTCTTTTTGGCACAAAGAATCGCGATGGTGGGCACAGCCCACCACCGAATCGGCCTTGGAGAGGCAGAGAGCGGGCCCGCTTACTTCCGGAACATCGGGTCGTTGGCCTCGCCGCGCGAGAGGAGATAGGCCAGCAGGTCGAGCACCTCGTTGGGGCTGAGCGTGTCGAGCAGTTTGTCGGGCATCAGCGAAGCCTTCGAGGGGGCCTGTTCCTCCACGTCGGCTTTGGGAATCTCAACGACCTTGGTCGGATCTTCGGGGTCGACGACCATCGTGTACGACTTGTCCGACTCGCTGACGATCCGGCCCGTGTGAACCTTGCCCGCGTTGGTGGCAATCACCGTGGCGCGATACTGGTCCGAAATCACCTTGCTCGGCTCGACGATCGCCTCGGTCAGGTCCTTGAGACTGAATCGGCCGGCGGCCTGGGTCAGGTCAGGGCCGGTGGCGCCCCCTTCGCCGCCGAACCGGTGGCAGAGGACGCAGCGGGCCGCGGAAAACATCTTCTGCCCTTGCGCGAAGTTACGGCCGGAGAGGCGGGCCGGGCTCAACCCGAGCACCGCGTTGAGGTCCCAATGCTGGCCGGGGCCCTTGGGCTTGGGAAGCTCCTTGAGGCGGAACGGCTTGCGGGCCCCCGCGGCTTCCACGGCCAGACGCTCGGACTCGGACGCGTTCTCGAATGCGTCCTTATCAATATTATTGATGAACCCCTGATAGCTCGCGCCTCCGCTCCACTTGCGCGCGGTCTCGAGCCACTGGAAGTAGAACTTCCGCTCGTCGAGCGTCCATCCTTCACGCAGATTCCGGAGCGCAAACGCATAGTGAATCTTTTGCGCATCGGGCCGATTGGCCTGCATCCGCGCGATCGTTCCGCCGTAGCCGGGGTTGCGTGCGAGCAGGTCGGCGGACTCGGTCGTCTCCGCTCCCCGCTCTTGCTTCATCAGGGCAATCAACTTGGCGGCAATCGTCGGCGACTTGAGGTAGACGAGCATGTTGGCCAGCTCGCGGTTCAGCAGCTCGGACTTGCCCGGGAAGACGCTGTCGAACTGTTTCGCCAATCGGGAGGCCAACTCGGGACTGGGCTCACCCATTCGGATGAAGACCAGGGACCAGGTCCGTAGCAGGTCGAGCTGCTTCGCCTCGTCGAGCGCATTGAAATTGAGCCGAGCGAGCGCCTTGATCAGATCGGGCTGGTGCGCCTTGTCGCCCTTGCGAGCCAGACCGACAATTCCCGTCATCAACGCTTCGGGCGACCGCTCGGCCAGCACCTGCTTCTGCCAGAGCGTCACGTCTTGATGTTCCAGCGCGATCCGCGCGGCGAACCGGATGAAGCGATCGGCATGTCCGAGATAAGGGAGGATGTACGCCACGGCCTTGGCCGGTTCGGCCGCGCGGTGGTGGTACTGCTCGAGGCTCCGCCTCAGGGTCCGCAACTCCGCGAACCGAGGGTCGGGGGCGTCGGACCGGTTGGTCGGCTCGTTGCCGACGTACGAGACGCGGAAGAGTTCCGACTGGGTCCCGCGCCCGCCGACCGTGAAGTAAAAGGCGCCGTCGGGTCCGATCGTCGCGTCGGTCAGCGGCAGTGGGGTGCGGGAGACGAATTCCTCCGACTTGGCCTGGTAGCTCGCACCGTCTGGCTCGAGGTGAAGCGCCCGGATCGTGCCGAAGGTCCAGTCGAGGATGTAGAGCGCCTTCTGGTACTTGGCCGGGAACTTGGCGCCGTAGCCAAACGTGACGCCGACCGGCGAGCCGGGGCCGATGTTGATCATGGGAGGGAGGCTGTCGAGGTAGCTCACCGGCCACTTGCCGGTCCCGCTCCGCCAGCCGAATTCGCTGCCGTCGGTCGCGTGGACCACCCGGGTGGGGCGATACCAAGGCATGCCGATATCCCACTCCATGTCCGAGTCGTAGGCGAAGAGTTCCCCTTCCTGGTTGAGGTCGAAGTCATAGGCGTTGCGACAGCCGCTGCTGAGAATCTCGAAGCTCTTGCCGTCGGGGTCGGTCTTGGCGATGTACCCGCCCGGAGCGAGGATCCCCCGCGCGTGGCCGTTGGCGTCCCATTGACGAGGGAGCAAGTGATCCTCACTCCAGTCGTGAGGCACGCCCCCTTCGTGGACGTTCGCGGGGAGCTTGGTATGGTTGCCGCAGACGATCAGGATCGACTTGCCGTCGTGCGAGAGCCGCAAGCCGTGCGGCCCGTGCTCCCCCGCGCCCAGGATCTCGGCCAGCTTCACCACCTGGTCGAACTGGTCGTCGCTGTCCGTGTCCCGGGCCCGATAGAGGCCGCTCTTCGGCCCGTCGTTGACCGAGAGATAAAGGCTATCGAACGCGTAGAGGAGGCCGTGCGCTCCACTGATCTTGACGTCGAGCCGCTCGACCCTCGTGGGCTGATCGCTGCCGATGGGAGCAGGAGTGATCCGGCAGAGTCCCTTGTCTCCCTGGTCGCTGGTGATGAGCCGTCCCTTGTTGTCGACGGTGATCGAAACCCACGAGCCCAGCGTATCGCGCGGGACCGTGAAGAGCCGCTCGGCCTGGAACCCGGGCAAGAGCTCAAACACGTCGCGGGTCGTCGACGCGAGGCCGGACGGCTTGGAGAAGACGTCATTCCAAGGGCCCACGCCCATCGTTCCATGGGTCTGGACCGCCTCCCCGGTCTTGGCGCTGCGGCGGTCGGCCGCGGTCCAGCTCGCGTCGGAGACGACGTAGCGCGTGCTTCCATCGGGCATGGTCAGGGCAAGCTTGAACACAAACCCGGCCGACCCGCCTTCGTTGTCGACCTGAGCGACGATCTCGTTCAGGCCCGGGCGCAGCAGGTCGTGAACTTCCAGCTCGACCGGCGTCTCCCATTCCCCACTCTGGGCGAGCTTTTTCCCGTTGAGGAAGAGCACCATGCTGTTGTCGCAAGTCGCTTTGAGCCAGGCTGTTTTCGCATCGCCGGCGAACTCCTTCCGCAGGAAATAGCGGGAGTCGGCTTTCGCCCCCCAGATCCAGGTCGGCGCCGGGCCTTGCTTCAGCTTGTCCGGCGCCGGGTTCAGCTTGGGCGCTTCCTTGGCCTGGCCCCGGACCTGGGACGGAGCGACCTCAGGCTTCTGGGTGAATTCACGGTCCGACTTGTCGGCCCCCCGGGATGGCGATCCGTGGGCGGCAAAGCCGGCGACCATCATGAAGACCAGGGACGATACGCCCCGTGAACATCGCTGTGGGAAGAAAGGCACTCGATCTCTCCAATGAACCAAACGAGGTCGTGAAACACACCCTCATGCGTGCAAATACGATTCATCTACCAAGGGGTGGGGGGGAGGGATTGACTTGCCTCGGGTGCCACAAGTTGGACTCAACCCGTGACACCCTGGGGAAGACCGCGACCATTGCCATTCAAGCACCGAACGCCAGGGCTCAACGGCACCAACAAGCAAGCAGACTCCTTACACCAGGACATCTTTGACCACATGCCCATGCACGTCGGTCAGCCGATAGTCACGTCCCTGGAAGCGATACGTCAGACGCTCATGGTCGAACCCGAGCAGGTGGAGGATCGTGGCCTGGAGGTCGTGGATATGAACCTTGTCGCGAGCGACGCTGAACCCAAGCTCGTCCGACTCGCCATACATGAACCCTGGCTTCACGCCGGCGCCGGCCATCATCATTGAGAAGCAGTCGGGGAAGTGGTCGCGCCCCAGCAGGGAGCTGGTGGCGGTGCGCCCCTCGCGGAACGGGGTCCGGCCAAACTCGCCGCCCCAGATGATCAGGGTCTCGTCCAGAAGGCCACGTGATTTCAGGTCATTGATCAAGGCCGCGACCGGCCGATCCATCGTGGCACACTTATTCGTGAGGCCGCCGACGATATCCTGGTCAGCGCTCGTGCCGTGGAAATCCCAGCCCCAGTCGAAGAGCTGGACGTACCGAACCCCCTGCTCGACCAGGCGACGGGCCAGCAGACAGTTGTTGGCAAAGCTCGACGCCCCCGGCTTGGCCCCGTACGCATCGAGCATCCATTGCGGTTCGCGACCAATGTCCATCACCTCAGGCACCGACGTCTGCATCCGAAACGCGAGCTCATATTGCGCGATCCGCGTGAGCGTCTCAGGATGCCCCAGCTCCTTCGCCTGGATCTCGTTGAGGTCTCGGAGCGCATCGAGACTCTCCCGCCGGAGCGTGCGATCCATCCCCGAGGGGTCGGAGGCATAGAGGACCGGATCCCCCTTCGAGCGGCACTGCACCCCCTGGAATACCGAGGGGAGAAAACCGCTGCCGAACGAGCTATTCCCGCCGTTAGGCTGAACTCCACTCGAGATCAAGACGACATATCCGGGGAGGTTCTCGTTCTCCGTCCCGAGCCCGTAGGTCGTCCAGGCTCCGAGCGAAGGGCGACCCGAGCGCGGGGAACCGGTATAGAGCAGCAACTCCGCGGGCGCATGGTTGAACTGGTCGGTATTCATCGACCGGATCACGCAGACGTCGTCGGCCACCGTCTGGAGGTGCGGGATGGCGTCCGACATCCAGACTCCCCCGTCGCCGTACTGGGCAAATTTGCGTCGGGTCCCCAGCAATTTGGGCGTTCCCGAGGTGAACGCGAACATCTTCCCCTTCAAGAACGTGTCGGGGCAATCTTGCCCGTCCCGCTTGGCCAACTCAGGCTTGTAGTCGAACAGGTCGAGGTGCGGCGGCGACCCGGTCAGGTGGAGGTAGATCACCCGCTTCGCCTTGGGCGCGAAGTGCGGCAGCCGCGGAGCCAGGGGATCCACAACCTTGGATGCCACACTCGCCCCCGGCGCATCGCCGGCCAGCAGTGACGACAGCCCGATCGCGCCCAGGCCCACCTGGCTCTCCTTGAAGAAGTGCCGGCGCGTGATGTGCTGGAGTCGTTCGAGTCGAGGATCCATCAAACGTTCCCCCAAGGCGGCTCAGAGTGAGAATTGTCCTGGAACGCGAAACGACGAGAGCGGCGAGGAGCATCCCAATCCATTTAACGTTTCATGAGCATTTCATCCAGGTTCAAAAGCACGTTACCGACGACCGTCCAGGCAGCCAGCTCCGCGACGTCGGAGCCGGCCGGCACCGGCCCGAGCGGGTTGGCGGCGAGGTCATTGGCCCGCTTGAGATCCTTGGTGAACGGCGCACGTGTGGTTTCATAGAGCCGGACCAAACGCTCGACTTCGGCATCCGTCGGGGGCCGGGACAGGCAGAGCTGGAACCCAAACTGAACCTTCTCGGCGGCCGTCCCGCCCCGCGCGGCGATCCGCCGCGCCAGGGCCTGGGCCGCCTCGATGTAGACCGGATCGTTCAGGGTGACGAGTGCCTGGAGCGGCGTGTTCGTCCGCATCCGCCGCACGATGCAGACCTCGCGATTGGGGGCGTCGAAGGTCGCCATCGAAGGATAGGGGTTGGAGCGTCTCCAGGTCGTGTAAAGCCCGCGACGATACTTGTCGGCCCCCGGGCTGGTCGTCCAGTCGATCCCTCCGCCGAACGCGGCGGCCAGACCCGACGACGGCTGCGGCGGCTTGACCGGCGGTCCATACATCTTGGGACTGAGTAGGCCGCTCACCGCCAGCGACTGGTCGCGGATCATCTCGGCCGAGAGCCGGAACCGAGGCCCGCGCGAAAGGAGCTGGTTCTCCGGGTCGCGGTCGAGCAACTCGGGGTCGACCCGCGAGTCTTGCCGATAGGCCGCCGAGGTCACCAGCAGCTTGATGAACCCCTTCAAGTCCCAGCCACCGCGAACCAGCTCGACCGCCAGCCAGTCGAGCAGCTCGGGATGGGTCGGTGGCTCCCCTTGCGAGCCGAACTCTTCACTCGTCAGGACCAGACCGGCCCCAAAGATTTGCTCCCAGCAGCGATTGGCGATCACCCGGGCCGTCATCGGGTTTTCCTCGGCCACCAACCAGCGTGCCAGCGCCAGCCGGTCGACCGGCACCCCCTCCGGGAGCGGCGGGAACGTGGCGGGAACCCCTTCGACGATCTCTTGCCCCTGGTCGAGATAGTTGCCACGCCGCTGAAGCTTCGTCTTGCGGCGGTCCGCCTTGGCGAGCTCGCGCTGGACCGGCACGCTCGTTTCGGGCTTGATCGCGGCGTGCTCTTTCTCGACCGCCGCGAGCCGCTCGCGCGGGACCTTCAACTCGGGCGCGACCAGGGCCCGGTAGTGCCGGGCCAGGTCTTGGCGCTGAGCGTCAGTGCGGTCTGCTCGTGGTGTCCTCAGAACGGCCAGCACATTCTCTGGCGTCCGCGCGAGTTCCCCCGCGCGTTCGTCGTCGGAGACCAGGAGCCGGAACCGGCCGAGCGTGTGCTTCGCTCGCTTGGAGACCTGTTCAATGGTAACGGTCAGCGTCGAACCGGGCTCAATCGCGAGTGGGGCCGCAGTCAGGAGCGTCAAGGCGCGGGGATGCCCGGCCGTTCCCCCCGGTCCCCAGCCTTGAGTGGCCACCTTCTGGTTGTTCAAAACATCGGCCGCGGTCGCCGAGGTCTCCGGATCATCGCTGAGAGCCGCCACGAAGGTGATGTCTCTGGCTTTGCTGAGCGAGAACTCCGCACTCGGCTGTGGGGCCGTCTCCACCACCTGCGTCCAGACCGGTTCCCGCTTCTCGTCGAGTAAGCTGACCCGAGCACCACTGAGTCGCGTGTGCAAGCCGTGATCCGTCCGGTTCCAAATCGCGATCCGGTCGACCGGTTGCGTCTGCTTCAGGTCCAGCTCCCACCAGGGACTGTTCGAGACCTCGGTATGAGTCGTCGACTTGCCCTCGGTGTAGTCACCGTTGGTGTTGCCGTCGATCGCCAACCGGGGCGGGCCCTCGAATCCGGTGCTGCTCTGCGTGGCCTCGCCCCGCGACGCCACGTTTTCCGAGCCGCGGAAGATTTGCACTTCGGCCAGCGAAAGGATCTTCTCTGGCCCCGGGTTTTCGACCCGCACGAACCGGCCGGCCGGCTTGCCGTCCCCGGGCGGCGTGACCGACGCCAGGACCCGGGAGATCATGAAGTTCCCCCCCGGCGCATGCCCGGGCCCACGGTCAGGAAGCGTCTCGTGCGGCAAGGTCTCGAGCCTCAGCGCACTGAGTCGTCCCCCGTCCGCGGCCAGCTTCAACGTATAAACGTCGGTGTTCGCCCCGGCCGATTCCACCAGGACCGATTGATCGTCGAGCAGGGAAAGCTTGGCCGCGCTTCGCGGCTTCATGCCAGCGGGCCGGAGCGGCTTCCAGCGCAGCTCGGTCGGGAACGCATCTTCCCACCGTTGCTGGCTGGCGAGCAGTTCGGGAGTCGGTGTGTCGAGCGTCTGCTTGAGGGCGATGATTTCGCGTTCCAAGGTCGCCTTGCGCTGTTTTTGGTCGTCGGTGAAGAACGAGATCAGCGGACTCTCGTCCTTGAGGTCGCGGTCCTGGGTGTTGTTAAAAAACGCGAAGAGCTTGAAGTATTCTTCTTGGGTGAGTGGATCATATTTATGGTCGTGACACTGGGCGCAGGCGATCGTCGTCCCCATCCAGACGGCCATCGTCGTATTGACCCGGTCGACGACGGCGACGTTGCGGAACTCCTCGTCGTTGGTCCCGCCTTCGTTGTTGGTCAGCGTGTTGCGGTGGAAGGCGGTCGCGATGAGCTGCTCTTCGGTCGGGTTCGGCAGGAGGTCGCCCGCGAGCTGTTCGATCGTGAATCGGTCGAACGGCTTATTCGCGTTGAGCGACCGAATGACGTAGTCGCGATAGGCCCAGATCATCCGCGGCGGGTCGTCGGCATAGCCAGCCGAGTCGGCGTAGCGGGCCAGGTCGAGCCACATCCGGGCCCAGTGCTCGCCGTAGGTCTGCCGATCGAGCAAGCGGGTAACGAGCTGGTCGTAGGCGTCAGGGCTTGTGTCATTAACGAATGCGTTGACTTCTTCAAGAGTCGGCGGTAGCCCGGTCAGGTCAAGGCTCAGCCGGCGGATCAGGGTGAACCGGTCGGCCTCGGCCCTGGGCTTGAGCTTTTCGCGTTCCAGGCGAGCGAGAATGAAGTCGTCGACCGCGTTCCTCGGCCAGGCGGTGTCATTCACCTTGGGCAGCGGCGGCCTGACCGGCTTGGCGTACGACCAGTGCTTGGCATAGGGGGCACCTTGCCGGACCCATTCGTTCAGCAGTTCGATTTCTTTCGGTGCGAGCGTTTTGCCGTGCTGCGGCGGCGGCATCTTCTCGATCGGGTCGTCGGAGAGGATCCGCTGAATCAGCTCGCTCTCGGCGGGATCGCCTCGAACGATGGCCGCATACCCCCCGAGGTCGGCGAACGCCCCGGCCTCGTTGTCGAGGCGGAGTGGCTTCGTGACCCCCTTCCGCTTGGCGGCATCCGGCCCGTGGCACGTGAAGCAAGCGTTCGACAGGATCGGCCGGATCTCCCGGTTGAAGTCGATCGGCCGGGCCGGCGGGTCGCCAGCCAACGCTCCTCCCCCGGACACGTGTACGAACACCATAGCCAGGACGAACGCAGCCGACGGCACCTGACGCCGACGGGGACCCGTGGCACCCAGGCTGGCAGCAAGACCGCTCGCAGAAAGCCGGTTGCGCCGATTTTCGGTGAAAATCGGCGAAGGGGGCGTACAGTGCATGGTTAGCAACCGTTTACGCAAAAAAAGGTGGGTGGGGTTGGGGATGCCGCCTCATGCGACCGCCAGGGCTTGGCCAGCGGCACCCCGGAGTATAACGCATCGTCCGCCCCCCAAGCGAGAGGCTTGCGCCGACGGTAGGTCTCGTCTCGGATCGACATACCACGTTCGTCCGCGGTATCATTTTACAAACATGACCCCATGCATCACCATCCAGTGGCCGAGTGGCCCGGACAACTTGCTTGTCCGGGCGGCGAAGCCGCAAGAGGCGTCCGGTCGGCCGCGACTTTCGCTCGGGCCGGGCCAAACCCAAAGCCTCTTGTCGCTTCGCGACCCGGACAAGCAAGTTGTCCGGGCCACCCAGATCCATCAACCCGGTCTCCTTGCTACAGTGTCGCTTATTGCCTCACTTTACAATCATAACCCCATTCATCACCATCCAGTGGCCGGGAAACGTGCAGACGTACGGATAGCGCCCTTTCTCGGCCGGGGCTTGGAACGAGATGATGAACTGATCCTGGGGAGCGACCATATCAGCATAAACCAGGACGTCGTCCGACTTGGGAATGTAGTGGCGTGCGACCGCGTCGGGCTCGGCGATGATCTTGTTGACCAGCTCGCCGATCCGAGGCAGCGAGTCCGGCCGGATCAAGGCCCAGTTATGGGGAACCACATCCGGGTTTTTGAACGTCAATTGAACCATTTCGCCCGCCTGAACCTCGAACGACGCGGGAACGAACGTCAGATTCTTCCCCGCCTCGAGAACGATCGGTCGCGCATTCGGGTTCTTCCTGCCCCACGGGTTCGGCTTCGCGTGGGTCGCGAGCGCGAGGTCGCTCAGGATCGGGTGGGCCGCGATGACCTTCGAAACCGGACGATAGCCGGGGATGCCCGTGAACGGAGTCCCAAGCTTGTGGACCGTGGCGAACAGGTCGACCGGCCGCGACGCATCGACTCGAAGGTGCAGGTGAAGCTGATTCACGGGCTGCAAGTCGGGGATCTCGAGGAAGAGGGATCGTCCATCCTCAAGGAGCGTGACCGAGCGGATCGTCAGCGCATCGTGTCCAGGCATGCTCGGGTGATGGGGTGAGAATTCTTGTGAGCCATAGCCCGGCCCGTAGCGATAGTTCCACGCCTGGGCGAACCGGTTCTCCGGCGACTCAACCACCGCTCGATCGACGGGCGAGGAAAAGGTGACGAGCATTCCGTTCTCGCGGGCATGGAGCTCGACCGGCAACTGGACCGGATCGCCGGTGTAGCGAACCCGCTGAAATGAGCCGTCGGCCGGCGTGTACGTGCCCCAACCGGTCATGCCGGAGAGATAGAGCTGACCATCCTTGGGGTTGAACCGGGCGCGATGGACGCCCGAGAGGAAGTCGCCGGGGAGCGGGACAGCAGCGCCTTGGGGCTGGCCGTCGACCTGGTCGCGAAGCAGGAGGAAATGGGTGCCGGACCCATGCGACAGGTGGATCATCTGCCCTTTGAGCGGTCCCCAGCGGTCGTCGGGAACGGTGACCTGGCCGCCGCTCGAGTTGTCCAGGCCACGAGGCATGTAGACCAGCGGCAAGTCGGGCGGGAGTCCCCCTTTGGGGCCGCCATAGCCGTAGAAACCACCGGGGCGAATCTCGCAGATCATCGAGGCCGGGGTCCAGTCCCCTTCCGAGCAGGGCACGGTGAGCACCCCTTCGGGGGAAAGGCCAAGGCCGTCGGGGTTGCGGAAGCCGGTCGCCAGCACCGCGACGTCTTTGCCGTTGGGGTCGACCCGGATCAGGCCCTGGTTGCCCGACGCCGTGTAGAATCGGCCGGCCGGGTCGCGCTGAAGGCCGGCGATGAAGTCGTGGCCAGCCGCCGAGGTTTCATAAGCATTGCTCACGCACTCATAAAAATCGATTTCACCGTCGTGATTGAGGTCGTGCAGCCGGGTGATCTGGTCGCGGCCGAGGACGTAGATCTGGTCCTCGGCGATCACGAGGCCAAGGGCATGGTGGAGCCCCGAGGCGACGCGTCGCCAGCGGACCGAAGCGAGCGAACCGTCGATCCCATCGACGCGCCAGACGTCGCCGGTCATCGTGCAGAGGAAGGCCGTACCATCGGCGAGGAAGTCGTGGTCGCCGAAGAACATCAAGGCATTCCACGGATTCTTGAACGGCACCTCGATCGTGTCGACGGCATAGGGCCGGGTCTCCCCTCGCGCCCCCTTGGTCTCGAGCACTTGCCGCCACTGCGGCGGCCCGCCGCGCACCAGCGCGGCCAACGGATGCGTGGCGGCCGGCGCCACGACGCGGGAGAACCGGCCCTCCTCGACCCAGGGGGCGTCGAGCAGCTCCACGTCACCGACGCGATACGAGAAGACGACCCGCTTCCCATGGCGGTAGAACCCATGGTAGACGAACGGTTCGTCAGGCTTCTTGCCGGCAGGACGCTCGAGCGGTGTTCCCTCCAGGGTCAGCCCTTCAAGCAGGCCGTGGCGGCGGGGCGAGATCGTCACGAAGCCCCCCTGCCAGACCGCTTCATAGTTGAGCGTCTGAGGATTGAAGCAGGCTGCCAACTCCCCGCGCTCGCCCAGGCGGACGCAGACCCCCTTGGGGACCGTCACCCCCGCCCCTCGAAAGACCCCGCTGAGCACCGACCCCAGGTCGGTCTTGTTCCAGCGGCCGTCGATCCAGGTGTCGTCGTTCTGGTTCCCCCAGTGGCCGTCGCGGCCACCGTCGAGGCCCGGAAACGCCGGCAAGAGCGGCGGGATTTCCGGCTGCTTCGCGAAGGATTCGGCTTCCTTCGCGTAGAAGTCATAGATCCGATCCCGGTTCACGGCGTGGTCCCGGTTGGGCCAGAGCTCAGGTGCGATAGGCCCTTTCTCATAAGTAAATTTTGCAGGAGCGTGCGACTGTTTGAGGATTGCGGTGGCCTTGGCATCGCCGGGCAGGCCGAGCGTCATCAAGAAGCAGACCAGGTCGAGGCGCTGACGGGTGGTCATCGCTTCGGCCAAACCCTCGGGCATGAGGGTCCCCTGCTCCTTCATCCCCTCGACGTCGGTCTTCGCCAGGCGAAGCGTCTTCCCCGAGGTCGCCTCGCGGAGGCCAAGCTCGCGCTCGGTATCGAACTGGATGTACCCTTGGATCAGGGTGCCCTGGGTGGTCGCCACGACGGTTGCGTTGTATCCATCCTTGACCTGGCGCTTGGGCCAGAGCACCGACTCGACGATCTGCTCGGGGGTCAGGCAGACCCCCGCTTTCGTCAGCTCAGGGCCGATCGCTCCCCCTTGCTCGCCGACCTTGTGGCACGAGAGGCAGCCGAACTGCGCGGCGGCGAACACCTCGGCCCCCCGCCTGGGATCGCCCTGCGCGCGCGACTCGGCGATGAGCGTGTCCATGGTCCGCCGGTCCGCGTCCGAGACCTTCGGTTGCGGCGGCAGGCCCGGGACCGGCGTGCGCGGAGTCGGCCGCGGGCCGGCCGGCTTCCCTTCGAGTTGGGGCAGAAGCCAGTCGAGACCGTCGAGGTTGTCTTTGAGCCGTTCCTCGGCGTCGTCCTGGGTATGGCCGAGGATCCCGATCGGGCCGCCGTAGCCGCTATCGCGGATCGTCCGAAGCAGGTCGAGGTCGAAGGCTCCCTGACCGAGCGGCAGAATTTTTCGCCCGTTCGCATCCCCCTCGGGGCCCATGCCGTTGAGGTTCAACCCCAGCAAGTGGGGTTTCATCAAGGCGAGAAGCTCCCGGAACCGCGCCACGTGAGCGTGCCCGTGGTGCAAGTTGTAGACGATCCCGACGTTGGTCACGCCGTCCCGCTTGAGCCGGTCGATGATCGCCAGCTGATTTTCGGGCTCGCCGAACCAACCGCCGTGGTTGTAGAGCGCCAGCGTGCACCCAATCGCCTGGGCCGCCTCGGCGAGGGGCCGGAGCTTCGCCACGGCCGCCTCGACCCGCCGGTCCTGCTCGGCCCCCGAGACCTTGTCGGCCCCGAAGTCCAGGAGCACCCAGAGCTGCACCTTGATCTTGTGGCGCTTGAGCACGTCGAGAATGAGCTTCGACTCGTGATTCAGCTCCCCGGGCGCCACCCAGAACGCATCGAGCGCCACACCATGCTTTTTGAGGGCCTCGATCTCCGCGTCGAACGTCGGAATATGCTCGGCCCGCCAGTCGTAGGCGAACCGCTTGAACCCAAGCCGCTCGAGCATCGCCGCCCGCTCTTCGGGCCCGCGCTTCTTGGAATCAAACGGGACGATGCACCAGGCGACCAGATTCTCTCGCGAGAACAAGGCCTTCCCGTCGTCGGCCTTGCCCGACTGAAGCGGATTACCTTGACCCGGCGGCGTTTGCGCCAAGGCCAGGGCCGGTGACAGGAGACCCAAAAGCCACGTTCCAAGCGTCAGTCCAAGCCGAGAACGGGGTCGGCTTCGACTTCTCTCTGAGTCACACGTCATCCGGCGGTACTCCGCGAAGGTGGGTGTCGTAGGTGCCGTCTTCTCGCCGTGGCCCGCCATGCAAGCATGGTCCACACCGGGGAAGTTCGTCAGGGCCATATCATACGGAGCGCCGAGGCCGAGGAGGAGGCTCTGCTCTCGAATCGGCGATCGAGCGCTCCTCCGAGCCGCCCCTACGGGCAACTGTTCCTAACCAAGGGCGCAAGCCCCTTGAGAACGAAACATAATCCAATCCGAATAATTCGCAGCCCCTAAAGGGTGCCCGTCGAACGCGTCGGGCTGGCACTGACGGTCGCCCCCGCGGGGTCTGCATCACGTGTGGATTCCTTTTCCGATATCCCCTGGGACCGTAGGCGGGACGCCCGCGGTCCCAGGAGAAGCGACCCAAGCGGGGCATGATTAGGGCGCGAGGGACGAAAAGCAGCAGAGTGGGAACGAAAGAACGTTGGCCGGCACAAATGATAGTGTAACCCGTGGACGTAGCCGAGACGCTCGGCATCGACAAGGTTCTCCCCTAAATCGATGGCTGTTCCCCTTCCCTTTCAATAAATATTGACACGCAAGGTGAAGATGATGAGACGGAACGGCTTTACACTGATCGAACTCTTGGTGGTCATCGCCATCATCGCGATCCTTATCGGGCTCCTGCTTCCCGCGGTCCAGGCAGCCCGCGAGGCGGCGCGGAGGGCCCAATGCACGAACCACCTCAAGCAAATCGGGTTGGCGATGCACAACCATCTCGACACCCACGGTTTCTTCCCCGCCAACGACCCGGCCGCCACGTACTACACCGCGCAGACCCGAATGCTCCCCTACATCGACCCGACAGTCGCCAACGGAATCATTCTCTCCGACCCAAACGCATACGTCTATTCAGGGCACTCGGGCAACCGGACGGCGAGAGAGGCGACGATCGCCGTCTTCCTCTGCCCCTCCGATCCGGTGAAGAACCGCCGCAACGAGCTGCTCCCCAGCCCAAGGATTTTCGGCAACCTGAGCTACGTCGGCAACTTCGGCTGGCCCCGGAACGCAACCGGTGTCAACGGCGAACGGACCATGAGCGACACCGCCTGGCCGAAGCCCAATGGATTGGTCTCCCTCGACTATGACATGGCGACCGAGCGGTTCGCGGCGGCCAGGTCCGACCCGAGGATCAAGATCACCCCCGCAACGGTCAGCGACGGTCTCTCCAACACCGTCGCCTACAGCGAACGGCTCAAGAACGACGGCCTGCTCTACCTGGACACCAGCGTCCCCGATACCCGAGTCGTCTATCGTTGGCTCGCAAACACCGCGCCGGAAACCCTCGTCTCCCTGGCCGCGCGCTGCCAGGCCCTGCCCCTGAGCGACCGATGGGCCGCATCGATTCGTGTGGGCGCTCAATGGCTCGATGGATATGTCTCCAACCACAACACCTACAATCACCTCATGACCCCGAACCAGAAGTCGTGCTACTTCCCGAATAGCTCAGACTGGGCCGACAACGTCCACGAATGGGACGGCGACGGCGGATCCACCGCGAGCAGCGCCCACTCGGGGGGAGTCAACACCTTGATGGGCGACGGCTCCGTCCGGTTCGCGAAACAGACGATCGACCCGAGAGTCTGGTGGGCCCTGGGATCGAACAACGGCGGGGAAAGCATCGGTGGAGACCAGTGGTGACGTCGCCTCGCCCCTGAAGTCGGCGGCACTTCCATCGGAACCGAGCGAGGCATGAGCATGACTGCGAACAGCACAAACTGGCGCCTCGGATTCCTACTGCTCACGCTGGGGCATACGAGCGGGTGCGGACCTTCTCCGGGGATCATCGCGAAACAGGATGAACAACGCCGGGAAGAGTACGAGCAACAGAAGAAGAATCCGCCTGGGCTCAGCGAGAGAGAGAAGCGGATTCGCCAGGAACGTCTCGAATTGGAATACGGCGATCTCGCCCCGAAATGATCGGGATCGACAAGGTGCAAGGCTCTGTGGTGATGAGGAGATCCGTCGTGACGGCGGGGGAGGCGCGATGAGGAACGCGAGGAACAAGGGCGGAGTCTGGTCCTCGCTGTTGGGCATCGGCCTCGGAGGGGCGTTCGCTTGGGTATTGTTGGTGGCGACCGAGCAGTCGTTCACGTTCGCCGACCAGGCCATTGCCAAATCGGGCGAGGCTCCCCTACCGTCGGTTGCGATCCGGCTGGAAACCTTGTTCCGCCGGCAGAAATTGGCCAGAGCGTCGCTCGGCCTGGGCCTGATGGGACTGGCGCTGGGTGGCACATCCTACCTCGCGACGCCCCGAGCCAAGTCGATCCGTCGAGCAACGATCACCGGCATGTCGAAGGCCGGCCTGGTCGGTCTCGCACTCGGCGCCTTGGCGGGCGCGGTGGGATTCGCCTCCTTCGGCCTCCGCGGAGTCGGCGACCAGGACCTCGCCCTGGCCTCGATCATCCACGGTCTCGTCTGGGCCGTGCTGGGGATCGCGGCCGGTATAGCAGCTGGCTTCAGGTGCTCGGATCCGACAGAAGGCCGCCGCGCCGTGGCCCGAGCAGGGGCAGGCGGCCTTGCCTGGGGTGTCCTCTATCCTCCGCTGCTCGCCTGGTTCTCCCCCTGGATCTATGTCGAGCAATTGATCCCGGAGCGGAGGGCCGTCGCGTTGGCCTGGTCGATGATCGGCGTGGTTGCCGCCGGTCTCGCCGCCAGCCGGGTTGGCTATCCGGCCACCTCTCCCCCTTCGGAACAGGTTTCCTGAGCGTCCCCCTCCCGATCACGCGGCCTCATTTTTTGCATGATCGATATCGAGGAACGAGATCCCCTATGCTCTGGAAGGTAGTCGGCAAAGAACTGCGCGAGCTTTCCCGCGATCAACGGCTATGCCGGTCGGTCGCCGTCGTCCCGGTTCTGCTCGTTGGCGTCCTCGCGATCGGCGGGTACGAATCGCGGCGGCTCGGTAACGTCCAGCGCCAGTCGCAGCACGCCGCGCGGGAGAACTGGCTGAATCAAGGCCAGCGCGATCCCCACGGCGCAGCCCATCACGGCATCTTCCTGTTCAAGCCGAAGCCCCCCTTGGCCTTCTTCGACCCCGGACTCGACCCCTACCTGGGAACAACCGTCAGGATCGAGGCGCATCATCAGCATCGCCTGGCAAACCGACCGGCCGCGGACGCGACGGACTCGTTGCGATTCGACGCCTCGACCACGGCCCTCATGCTCCAGGTCGTGCTCCCTCTGGTCGTTATCCTGCTCGGCTTCTCGGCCGTTTCCGGAGAGCGTGAGCGAGGGACGCTTCCCCTCGTGCTCAGCCTCGGGATCCCGAACCGAACGCTGGTCCTCGGCAAATCGATCGCGATCCTGGCGGTGGTCGGGCTCATCATCGCGCCACTCGCCCCGATCTTTGGCTGGGTCCTCACGACTACGGAGGATGGAGGCTCGCCCTCAGATATCGTGATCCGGGCGGGCCTACTCGCGTTCGGCTACGCGGCCTACCTGGGAGGGTGGATCGGCTTCACCCTGGCCGTCTCTGCTCGGGCAAAGTCCTCCAAGGTGGCCCTCATCCTTCTCATCGCCGTCTGGGCGACGTCGACGCTGCTCGTGCCCCGCTTGGCGAACGAGTCGGCAAGCCGCCTCCATCCCCTCCCCACGCAGGAGGAGCTCGAGCAGAAGTCCAACCGCGCCGCCCGCTTCAACGCCAAAGGTGAGAATCCGGTCCGCGCGATGGTCAATGAGCTGGAGGCCAAGTACCTGGCGAAATATCAGGTCAAGCGGAAGCAAGACCTCCCGATCAACTTCGAGGGCGTCATGATGCAGGCCTCCGAAGAATTCACGGACAAACTCCACGATGAAGCCAACGCATCCCTCGAGGCGATCTTCGGCCGCCAGGACCAGGTCGTGGGGAGTTGCGCCTGGGCGTCGCCCTTTCTCGCGATCCGGATGGCCTCGATGTCGCTGACGGGGACCGACCGGCCGCACCATGAGCGATTCAGCCGGGCCGCAGAGACGTATCGTCGCGGCCTCATTCGGGCGATGAATGAAGCCCTCGCCCGCCAGAAGCCGGCGGGGCCGACGGAGGAAGGCGGGCAGGCCGGCCGAGACCTGTGGGAGTCGGTGGATACGTTCCGCTATCGAATGCCTGACTGGACCTGGGCCGCCCGTAACTCCGCCCCCGGGCTCATCCTGCTCCAGGCCTGGTTCGTCCTCTCAGCCGGCCTCGCCCTTACGGCCAAACCCCGGATTCAGAACGACGAATAGAGAGGCCTACCGCCGAGTTACCCACGCTCGCGCCGGTATCCGCCCCGACGTGGCGACCCCAGTAACCCCGAACAATGAACAATGAACAATTTATTCGTCATGTCTCCACTCCAAACACACAACAGGATAGCCTAACTCGGGGGAGGATAAAGCCCACACCCCTCGGCCCCGGTGGGCGTCCCCCGTTCGACCGCCTTTCAGGGCGAATGAGCGTCCTGGGCGGGTCTCCAGCGGGCTGCCCTGAGAAACCTCGGGCCGCCCCGCTTGGTAGAAAGCATGGGACTCGGCGAACGATCCCGAACTGTCATGCGCCACACATCGGGGCTGAATCAGAGCTGGTTCCCTCGATTCCTCCACTTGAATGCAATGCGAGGGGCATTCCGCTCTCGCCCGCCTTGTAAACGGTGCCCCCCCCCTCAGTGCTGGAGTCGATTGGCATGCACTCAACACTTCCGCATTTCTTTCATTTAGTCAAATGGGAATGGCGGCTCGCGGCAGCCGAACGGTCCTTCGGATTGACGCTGGCGATTCTGGCCGTGCTCACGGGGCTCGCCTTCGGCGTGGGCTTGTCGTGGTCTGGTGAACGCCGGGCCGTCATCGATCAGTTTCGAGCCAAGGAGATCGAGAACCACAAGTTCCTCCGCTCGGCCTTCACGGATCAGACCGATCTCGAACAAATCGCGGGCCGCTCGCTGAACGACCATGAGAAGTCGCACGCGAAGACCGTGCGCGTGATCGCGAAGTTGCCGACGTCGCTCGCCTATTTCGGGGCGCTCTGGAATGCGTTACTTCCCCCGGCGCCGCTTGCTCCCCTCTCGATCGGCCATAGCGACCTCTGGCCGGACCGCCTCAAAATCACGGCGCGATCGAAGCGGACCAATTTCGAGCGTGAAGACATCATCAACCCGTTCCAGCTCGCGACCGGGCCCTTCGACCTCGCCTCGCTGGCTGTCGCTCTCTTCCCGTTGGTCCTGCTCGTGCTCAACCACGACCTGATCTCGACGGACCGCGAGCGAGGCGTCCTGGCCTTGACGCTCTCTCAGCCGACTCCCTATCTCCAGGTTGTCCTGGCCAGGCTCCTTGTCCGCGTCGGCGTGCCGGTGTCCCTGGTCGTCGGCGTGTCCGCGCTAGGGCTGCTCGCGGGGGGGACGAACCTTCTCAATCCTGCGACGGCGGCCCGGTTCACAGTTTGGGCCGCGCTCGTCCTCGTCTACGGTGCGCTCTGGGGGGGGCTGGCTCTGACTTTGAACACGCTCGGCGGCTCGTCGATTGCCCACGCGATCGCCCTGATGGCCTGCTGGATTGGGATGGTCATCGTCGTCCCGGCCGCGATCAGCAAAGGGGCCGCCTTCGCTTCACCGCCCCCCCCTCGAGCCGAGCTCATTACCTTCGAGCGCGAAGTCAACGCCGAAGCCGAGAAGAAGGGCCGGGAACTCCTCGATCAATACTATCGCGACCATCCCGAGCTGGAACGGCCGAACAAGCAAGCAGATCCCTATGGCCAAATGCGTTGGAACGTGATCGGGTTCGAAGTCGATCGGCAGATGCGGCCCGTCCTCCAGCGTCATCGCGATCGGATTACGGATCAGGTCCGATTCGCGGGGCTGTGGCAGTCCCTCTCCCCGGCCCTCGCCGTCAAGGCGGCGATGGACGACCTCGCCGGGACCAGCCTCACACATCACCTCGAGTTCACGGCGCTCGCCGAGCAGTACCACACCGAGTTCATGGATTATCTGCGTCCGAAGATGATGACCCGAGACGATCTGATCCTGGACGACTACGACCGCCTACCGAGCTACAGCGGGCTTGACCTCGGGCAACGACTTCACCCGACGCAGCTCGGGCGGAGCTTTCTAATCCTCGGTTCCTGGACCGCGACTCTCTACGTCGTCGGGTTGGTTCGCTTGCGCAGTCCCATCACGACGTCTTGAATTTGCATTTTCGTGAATCCTTGGATTCGCCCCCTTTATTTCCCTCAACGAGACCTGTTCGATGCTTGAAGCGATCGGTCTGACGAAGCGTTACGACGGGCAGCTCGCCCTCGACCGACTCACCCTCACAATCGAGCCCGGGGAGGTGTTCTGCCTCCTGGGGGGCAACGGTGCGGGCAAGACGACGACCATCAACCTCTTCCTCAACTTCATCCAGCCGACCTCGGGGACGGTTCGCGTCAAGGGGCTGGATGTGGTTGAGAACCCGCTCGAGACCAAGCGATACCTGTCCTACATCCCTGAGCAGGTCATGCTCTATAAAAACTTCTCGGGCCTGGAAAACCTGGAATACTTTGCCACCCTGGCCGGTAAAGGTCATTATTCTCGCGAGAATCTGGCCGACTTCCTCACTCGTTCCGGGCTGCCGGCCCAGGCAACGAGTCGGCGGGTCTCGACGTACTCGAAAGGGATGCGTCAAAAGGTGGGAATCGCAATCGCCCTGGCCAAGGAGGCCGAGGCACTCCTGCTCGACGAACCGACCTCCGGCCTGGACCCGAAGGCCTCCAACGAGTTCTCGGGACTGCTCGAACAGCTCAGTGATGCGGGCGTCGCAGTCCTCATGGCCACCCACGACCTCTTCCGCGCCAAGGAGTCGGGCACCCGATTCGGGATCATGAAACAAGGTCAATTGGTTGACACGATGCGCACCGACGAGATCGGTCACGCCGATTTGGAGCGACTCTACCTCAGCCACATGCATGACTGATCCCATCAACACCCGCAAATCTATTGTCCCCTCCACCCCAGGTCGAGCCGTCCGGTGTTTGGTCCCCGGACGGCAGGCGGCTCGGTTACCGCTTCAGTGGTTTGGCGGGCGGGCTGACCAGCGGGAAGGACAACGGCTCCTTCGGTCCCCCGGAGGGAATCTCGGCCTTGAGTACCGAGTTGATGTTGTACGACTTGGGGACGACGTTGACCGTCGCGTCGACCAGCATCCCCGGGTCGTCGGCATGCGGGACCTTCTTCCCCGTGGGCTGGAGGCTGTAGATCTCGACGCGATAGGGGCCGGGGCTAAGGCCGTCGGCATCGGCGAGCCGGAACGCCCCATCGGCGATCGGGCCCGAGGCCGAGGCGCCTTGCTGGAGCGCGTTGAAGCTGATCGTGCCGGTGTTGAGTGGTTTCCCGTCGAGCGTGACCGTGCCCTCGACCGGGAACCTTGAGAAGCCGTCGGCCGACGAGCCGCCGCACCCGGCGACCGACGCGATGAGGAGTGCGAGACCAAGCGCCACCGACGGCCGACCCCTGACCGTGCGAAACGAATCAGTACTGGTCACTGGAGATCACCTCCCCGCCCCGCATGGTGCTCAGCCCTTGCCAAGGGGGCAGCGCGATCGAGTCCTTGAAGTAGCGGACCGAGCCGTCGCAGAGCAGGCCATTGACGCCGCCCGGGTGCCGGCTGCGGGCGCCCATGTAGAACGTCAAGGAGTGCGTGGAGTCGGTGTCGTTGATACAAGGGATGCCTTGCCCAGGGTCGTGAACGCAAACGCTGAGGTCCGGCAGACGGCTGTTGGGTCCGAACCGGGTCGAGACCTGATAGCAGGCACTGTCGTCATTCCAGAGCCGGCCGCGGCGGTCAGTGGCTTGCGGATTCCCGCTGGGTGAGGGGGTCTGACGCATCTCCAACATCGCCAGCGTGTTGCTGGTCCCATCGATGATTTCGGCGAAACTGGCCCCATAGCTCATGTAGAACGGAGCCGCCGCCACCTTGGTCCCGAACCCCTGGTCCCAGTATTCCTTCGTTCCCCAGTTCGGGCCGTAGTTCCCCTTCGGGTCCCTCGGGTCATTCGCGGCGCCGGCGAGTTGGCCGAAGACTTGCGGGGTATCGGACGGGCACTGATAGATCGCCAGGCGGACGGTGCGTGTGGTCAGATTGTCGGGAGTATTAAAGACCAGGTTCATATTATAAGCATTGTAAGCACTCTGCTGTTCATAGTACGGCAACAGGCCCACCACAAACGGCTGCTTGAAGGTCGTGGGCAGGTTCGTAATCGGGTCGATCATGCTCGTTCCGGTGAGCGGGTTGCGACCGACGCCGATGGGGAACCGATCGTTCACACCATGATAGTTGTGCAGCGCCAGGCCGAGCTGCTTGAGGTTGTTCACGCACTGCATCCGCCGGGCGGCCTCGCGCGCCGCCTGCACCGCGGGGAGAAGTAAGGCGATCAGGACGGCAATAATCGCAATCACTACGAGCAGTTCGATCAGGGTGAACGCGTCGCGTCGGCTCGACTTCATGATCCTGGCCTCCGGATATCCCCGTGACTTCACCCGGATCGGATCACGATGCGGCTTGCGCATTGCATCACCCCGCCGTCGGAGGGGCCGTGCCGGGTTCGGTGCGCCGGGAGGAATGATGGTGTCTGCGAGTCGGTGGTGCTCTCAGCGAGCGTCGGCATGCGAAGAGACGAAAAGCTTGGCGTGTGCGTAGGTTTTCAGGAATCAGAACGGCGAGATCAAGCGTGTTGGTCTCCGACGCCCATCAATCACAGTCATATTTTTGTTAAACTACCGAGTGCCCTGGCACAACGCAAGGGAGCAAGCGAAGGAATCAACATGCGACCATGATGGAACGAGAACGATCCCCGCAAGCGGATCAGGGCCGCTCGCGAGGATCGTATCCTTATTCGGGTCGCGGGGGACGGTCGGTCAATCGGTCGAAGTGGAGAACCCACTGGCGGGGAAGCTGATCCCGTGCCGCGAGGCCTCCGGGCGTTCGCGACCGAACGGCTTCGACATCCGAGGGCCCGGCGTGGGCTCGGCGCCGGAGCTGGCCAGGTGGATCGTCTGGGTCGGGAAGGCGAGCTCGACGCCAAGACGCTCGGCCTGCACCAGGATCTCCCGACTCAGCTCGTCGCGGCAGGCCATTTCCTCGGTGAAGGAAGGCACTCGGAAGAAGAGCTGGATGAAAAGCTCCACGCAGCTTGCACTCAGGCCACCGATATGAATCTCGATCTTGTCGGGGATGAACCGGGGCTGCTGGCTCGCCGCGAACGCCCTCAGGGCGTCACGCAAGGCGACGAGTTTGTCAGTCGGCGTGCCGTAGGCCAGCGAGATGGTGGTGCGGAAGCGTCGGCAGGTTCGGGCGCCTCGGTTGTCGATCAGGGCGGCGGCCATGACTGAGTTGGGGATCGTGAGCAACGAGTCCTCGAAGGTGCGCAGCCGGGTCGAGCGGAAGCCGACGCTCTCGACCGTTCCTTCCACGTTCTGGACCGCGACATGTTCGCCGATGCGGAACGGATGCTCGCCGATCAGCAGAAGGGTTCCGAAGAAGTTCTTGAGGGTGTCCTGGGCCGCGAGCGACGCGGCCAAACCGACCAAACCGAGCCCGGCGAGAAGCTGGGTGAGGGTCTCGCGGCTGCCGATCAGGTAGACCTGACAGGAGGCCACCACCACCAGCACGGCCAGCTTCATGCCGTTGGCGGCCGTCGGCACGATCATGTCGCTGAGGCTGCGGCGGTCGTGCAGCCGCTCGCTCCGGGCGTAGAGGATCATTCCCAGGTCGATCAGGCGGAAGGCCGTCCAGCCCAGCAGGCCGATCCAGACCACTTTCACGGCCGGAATCGTGGCCCCGACGACGGCCGCGGGCAGGTCGAGCAACCGGAGAAGGTGGTAGAGGCAGATCAGGCCGAGCTGGAACGAGAGGGGCCGCAATTTGCTGGCGACCAGCTCGCGATCGAGGTCGAACCCGCCCCAACGCAGGGCGCGGCAGGCCAACCGCTCGATGACCTGGAGCCCCAACCACGACGCGACCCCGCAGGTCAGCAGGGCGATTGCCAGGCCGACCCACTGATAGAGGTCGAGCCCCGGCGCAGGGCCACGGAGCCAGGCGGGCAACTGATGGCGAAGCCAGAGCGAGGGAACCACCCGGATCGAGGGGATCGCCGTCACCGCCCGCTCGCGTGACAAGGTCGCGTCGACCGGGCGATCGGCCAGGCCGCGGAACATCGACTCGATCCGCGCGACCGTCTCGCGTGAGAACTGCCAGTCGCCGAGGCGAGGCTCTTCGGAGCGTCTTACCAGGTCGATCCGCCCCAACGGGCCACGGTAATAGTGATACCGGGGGCCGTCGGCCTCGGATGGGAGTTCCTCCACCGCCACTCGGCCGATCCGGTCAAGAACGAACTTGAGCTTGTAGGCGAGGATCGTGCCCAGCTCTTCACGGGCGCCCTGAGGCACGCCGTCGAGGTCGAGGCAGCGGGCCGCCAGATCGAGATCGCCATTGTCAGAGGCATGCAGAAGGGTTCGCATGACCTGTTGTGCCGAGTGAAAGTTCGACCGCCGTTCGCGGGCCGTCTTCTCCTCGGGGGTGAGCCGCTCGAACAGGTCGGGCACGCGGGACACGGTCTCACGGTCGAATCGCCAGGCGCCATCCTTGCTTCGAGCCAGGGTGACCTGCCAATCGGTGTCGCGACCGAGGACCAGCGAGTCCGCCTCCCAGGTGTCGGCGACCGACATCAAATCGACGCGGAGCCGGTGCAAGACCGCTTCGAGCTTGGCGGCCAGCCGCAGCCCCATGCTGGTGCGAATCTCAGGCGCCAGCGAGTCGAGTTCGAGGCAGGCGAGCAAGTCCCGCGACCGATCGCCGTCGAACTCCAGCTCGTCCATCGACTCGAGAAACAGGCGGAGCGTCTTTCGGGGCGAGCCCAGCCCGGCCGGCACGCCCGCCGGCGGCGGCACCTTCGCCTCGCGGTCGGTGACCAGAACGTCCTCACCGATCACCACGCCGATGGTGGCGTAGCGTGGGTCGGGCGTCCTGGCGCGAAACCCCTCGACCAGCGCATCGAGGTTGCGCAGGCTACCGCGTGTGAACAGCCAGGCGTCCTGCCCTTCGGGAAGTCGGACCCGCTCCAGCATGATCCGCCCGCGATGGTTGGAGTGCCAGACGTAGCGATAGCCTTCCGGGTCGTTGGGGACCTCTTGTGAGAACATGAACCCACACCGCTGCATCACGAACGCGAGCTTCCGCGCCATCTTCGCGCCCTCGGTGGCGCGGAGCTTGGACGGGATGTCGCGAAGGTCCAGGCACCGTGCGGCCGCCGCGAAGTCGCGCCGACCCATCGCGGCCCCGGCGAACGTGCGAATCGTCGCGGCCGGATCGGTCCGCCCCTCGGCCATTTTCGACCGGGCCTCTTGCGCCTCATGTTGCCCGGCGGAAGCAAGCTTCCTCAATCGCCCAATCCGCCCAACCGTGGTCGAGTCAAACTGCCAGAGGCCGTCAGCCTGCTTCGCCAACGCAATCGGCTGTCCCCCCACCTCGTCCAGCACCACCCGGTCCCCTTCGGAGTGATCGGGGACTGAGTAGAGTGGGATCCCTTGGCGATTCAGGATGAATTCAAGTTGATGGGCGAGCAGCGCGGCGTCCCGCTCGCGCATCTCGGGGTCGAGGCCGTTCAGGTCGAGGCAGTCGATCGCATTGACGATCAGGCTGGGTGAGCGGTCATAGCCCGTGATCGCGAAGTAGAACGTCTCCAACATCTTGCGCGGCGTCGTACGGTTATTCCAGCGCGCGGCCTCACTCGGCTTCGCACCGGCGTACTCGGCAGCGGGGGCGGGGGCGGCGGGAGTGTCGGCAGTTTTGGGGTCGGGGGTCAGAGCGGGGAGTGGGGGGAGTTCGATAGTGGGGGCTTTGGGGTCGGAGGTCTGAGCCGGCAGCGCCGGCGATCCGAGCACCAAAACGATCAAGATCAGCGAGAGCCTCAAGATGTTCATGGGGACGTCCCTGCCTCGCGATGCGGAACGAGCCGGGCGTCAGTCCTGATCCCGCCTGTTTCGGATCGCGGGCCACCCGGCTCGGGGGCATGGAGGATACTCGTTCCTCACATCGAATCAAGTCGAATCACAAGCCCATCTTTTGCAACGATCACCATCATTTCGGGCAAATGACGCACCGTTGCAGCGCCAATCGTTGCAGCGGCTCATGATCGGGCCGTCCGGCGGCTGGCACCCGCCCTGGCCTACGATCGGACGGCCTTCTTCTTCAGGTTGACAATGACATAACACGTTTCGAGGTGAGGATCCGCGGAACGGATACGCTGCCGGATCCGTGTGTCGGCCGCGTTGATCCGGCTGGCCCCGCGTGGGTAGGCACCGAGGAACTGCTCGAGGAGGGGATGTCGGGCCGAGATCAAGTTCCGGGTGAAACAGAGGTCGGCTCGCGCGTCGAAGCCCGCCCGACCGACGAATCGTTCGTATTCGCCCATGATACGGCCAAGCTCGCGTCGGCCGCGGTAGGCGACCGCGCCGACCCAATAGTCGCCGGTGTGCAGGAGGCCGAGTTCGTTGTCGACCGTCTGGATCACATCGATCGACTCGATGAAGTGCTCCATGGCGTAGTAGAGATCCAGGGGCAAGTCCTGGCGGCGTGCGAGCCTGTGGTAATAGAGCCGGATCGGTTCGAGGGTGATGGCGACCCGGATTGCCTTCCTGCACGCCGGGTTTAGGTACGCCGAGGCCTCCTCGGTGCACAGGCAGAGGAACGGGATGTTCGACCCCGCGACATCGCAGAACAGGTGCTCCTCGGCGTCTCCGGCCAACCGGCAGAGGATGGCGTAGTGCTGCCAGTAGCGCTGCGCGTCCTGGGTGCCCGCGAAGTCAAACGTGCGCCGGTCGAGGATCGACCGGAGGGTACGATAGGGGAAGCTCCCCACGGCCTCTTCGCCCCCGAGGACGACCTCGGCCTGGATCCCGTAGGCGTGCGCGACGAGATAGAGCGCCATGGCCTTCTCGGCGCAGTTGCCCCCGTCGCCTTCGAGGATCCGATCGAGGGTCTGATCGCAGC
Organism: Singulisphaera sp. GP187; assembly: GCF_900129635.1. GTDB lineage: Bacteria > Planctomycetota > Planctomycetia > Isosphaerales > Isosphaeraceae > Singulisphaera. The sequence goes on from NZ_FSRB01000001.1 coordinate 3,914,145, forward strand.
CCCTGAACGGCGAGCAAGGCTCGAGGTAGCGGGAATAGGTCTCGTAAGGAGCGGCATGGATCCGTCCCGCGACCGCGGTGAGGAAGCGGCGGACCCGGTCAGGGGCGTCGAGCCGCAGGACAGTCCCGGCCTCCCGGCCGTAGGCCTCCTCGACGACGGATTCGACGAATTCCGAAAAGGCGTCGGCCCTGAGTCCCCAGCGCCGCGACAGGTAGGCCGGCCAATTCCGGGTATAGCCCGTGTGGGATCGGTCGATCTCGATCGGGATCGGGCCGGCGGCAGTCGCGCCGTCGAACCGATGATCCAGATCGCACGCCCGGCCGCCGATCTTGAACCGGAGGTCGGGGTCGAGCTCGCCCAGGGCTCCCCCGTCCGTGAGGAGGAACAGGCTGTCCGCGTATCGTCTCAGCTCGAGGAGTTGCCCTGCCGAGGCGGAGGCGGAGGCGGAGGCGAGCGTCTCAAGATCAGCGAAGCGATAGAACGAGAACAGGTCCCCGAGGGTCCGGACCCGACAGGCATGGGGTATGGCGATCTTCAGGGACGAGTCCCGGACGGGGTCGATGAGGACGAATTCGAACCGGCCTGTCAATTTAGAGCATCCCTCCCCCGAAGCCACCTCCCCCGAAGCCACGTCGGGGATTGCCACCTCTTCCCCCCCTGCAACTGAACAACAGGAAGGGCAAGCTCAACATGGCGATCATGAGCATGCCCAGTGTGCCGAAGATGCTCCTCCGATTGAAGTCCGCGGCGGGTCCTGCCGCGCCTGCACCCGCCCACGCACCCGCACCGGCACCGGCGGGCGAGGTGTCGATCGGGTCGAACCGTGCCCACTGATCCAGCTCGGGCAGGGGCTCGTCGTCGGCGTAGAACTCGATCACTACGTCCAGGATCTTGTCGTCGAAGCTGCCGTCGTCGAACACGCTGGTCCCAAGATGGCTGCGGACGGTGTCATCGGGGTTGAGGGGACCGGGCCCGTGATTGATGTAAAACAGCACCTTGCCCGAATGCTCGCGCACCTTGGCGAACATTTGCCGGAGGAGCATGCGTTTCTTCGGCAGCATCGGGTCCATGTGCAGCCACGGCTCCAGCCAGGATGCCATCTCGGCCTCCTGCTCGGGCCCGGGGGCGAAAAAGTAGGTCTGGAACAGCTTGCGGAGGGAATAGCCCTCGAACCGCTCGTCGAGGTAGACGAAGAAGCAGCGATCGAGATCGAGGTCCTCCGGCGTGATCCGGAGGCAGAACTGCTCCCCTGCGTACCGTTGCAGGTCGGGCGGACGGTAGGTCAACGTCTCGCCGGGCGCGGTCTTGGCATAGGCACACACGGGCGGACTCCCGGACCAAGGCGTACTCGCTGATCTCGAGACCCGCCCCGGCGGACACGCCGGCCGGGCAAATTGCGGAATTCACTCGAGTCCCGATCTTCCCACCCTAGTGGGCCTGCTCGACCATGGCAAGGGCATCGGATTCCCGGATCGGCCGGCACTGCTCAAGGTCAGAGGCCGCCGGGTGTCCGATCCGGCGACGAACCATCGGCGTCCTCCCACGAGTCGTCGCCCAGGTAGCGACGTCGATCGGTCACGCGGCGGACCTTGCGCCGGTCGAACGCCTCGTCGGTGTGGAAGTCCAACTGGAAGCGCACGAGCCCGAACTGGTAGAGGTCGTCCAGTTCGAAGATCTCGTATCTCAGGACGTCCAGGAGCTCGCGTTCGAGCGGCGCCAACCGATCCGGGAGGTCGATCCGCATGAGGGTATGCCCCTCCGACTCGGGGAGGTCGCTGAGGGTGATCGCGAGCAGGCCGAGGTCCCCGGCGACCCGATTCAAGGCGTCGAGGATGGTTTGATAGCGGAGTTTCATGCCGGCGAGCACGAAACCCTCGTGGGTGCGCTCGACGACGGTCAGCCGGGGAGAGGCCTCTCCGCACCCGCACGGCCGGGTCGTGACCCGGACCACGTCGCCGACGCGATATTTCACGACGGGGTGGTCGCGGAGGTGCCAGGTCGTCAAGTAGAGCTCGCCCTGCACCGTCTGATCGTCGACGAATTCCGGCCGGGCGATCGTCGCGCCGATCAGAGTCGGATCGAAGTGGTCCCCTGCCCCGCAGTCACACTCGCCGGCCAACCCGCCGGTCTCGGTGGTTCCATAGAAGGAATAGACGCGGCAGCCGAGCGTTTCGGCGATCTCCCTCCTGAACTCGGGGTGCATCGGCTCGCCCATGGAGATGAGGGAACGGATGGGCGACCGGCGGCGGGGCCAGACCGACCGCAGGTGGGGCCAGGACCGGACCAGGAGGCTCGGTAGTGTGAGGAATACGTCCGGCGCGAGGCCTCGAATTGGCTTCAGCGACCGCCCGTAATCGCGATTGAGGTGGAGGAAGGTCGCCCGCCGGACCCCGACGTCCCTCGCGGCCCGGAAGTAGAAGTCGTAGATCTCGGGAAATCCGACGTCGGCGCAGACGAACGTATCCCCGCCCCGCATCCCGGCCCTGCGGAAGACCCGCGCGGTGATCGCCTGCTCGGCGAGCTCGTCGGCCGGGGTCGCCAGCCGCAGGACACATCGGCCGGTGGATCCCGAGCTGTAATCGCAGACAAATCGGTCGCCGCTGAGCCGCGAGAGCGCCTCGGGCTGGAGGATGTCGCGATAGTCCTCCCGGCTCGTGTGCGGGAACCGGCCGAGGACCTCGATGGGTGAATCCTCCGGGAGCAACCCCGAGCCATCCATGACGGCCCGGTAGTGGCCGAATTCGCGGTAAAGCCGCGCGAAGAATCGCCTCATCCGATCGAGGTCGCGCTCGCGCGTCCCGAGGAGGCTCACCGACCCGTCCTCATGACGATGAAACCGGACCATCATGAGGCTTCCTTCTTCGGGGCATTTGCCGTCGGCAGGCGCTGACCGAGGCCGTAACGGACGAGTGGGAAACACGTGAATTGCAGCTTGCTGACGTGCGAGAGGAGGGACGCCGGGTCGACCTCGATCAGCAGTTGTTCCGCGTCATAGTCGTACACGGGCCGGCCGGCCGCACGCGATCCGATGAGGTCGACCTCGTCGGCGTAGAGCAGCGAAGGGTATTCGAGATCGTCGATCGGGCGATCGCCGCAATGCTCGACGAGCATCACCGTGTGTCGCGGCCGCTCGAGCGCATGGCGCAGATGTCGGCGGCTCGTCAGCACAACATAGTCGGGATCGTGGATGGCGACGTCCTCCCGGAGATCGTCGCCCGCTCCGTTCAGGAAGGTCACGGAAGCCTGGAACCCCTCCCAGTAGATCCCCTTGGCGAGTTCGCAGGCGAACGGCCCGCGCCGCCCGTCGGCCACGATCAGGAATCGCGGGGACGCGCCGAAGTCGACGCCAAGATCGTGCAACGCCCGGACGATCCGCCGTTGCCTGAGCACGAGCTCGGCCTCGTCCTCGGGGACGGTGAACGGGAACCGGCTCGCGTCCTTGAAATACGGCGGCAAGGTCCCGATCATCGCCTCCCGGTCGACGACGCAGTCGAGCAGGCCGGCCGCCCGGTGATAGTCCGAGACTGAGACGAACGGGATCTCGGAGACGTCGGCCGGCTCCGCCTCATACACCTCGCCGTAGAATCGAGTCAGTCGAAAAGCCTTGCCGGCCGTGGCGATCAGAACGTCCTCGACATCGGACATGAACCGCTCCAGGACGTAACATCAAATCACTCAACACCACAACACACAAACATCAATGTCTAGCCAAGTTCCGGACCCTCCGTCGGGCAATTCGGAGCAGAGCGACGACCGACTTCATCCAGCCGGAATTCCCCGGATGAGTGTGGCCCCGCACCGCCGGAACCGCGCCTGGGCTTGGACTGGCCGCTTCATTGGATACGGGCCGAGGTCTCGTGTCCAGAGGAGAAGCTGATTGGACCGCGGTGGCCGGCGACGGCGTTTAGGCATTGTAAGGAGGCTCCTGGATGGCCAGTATTGACGATGGTACTGGTCCAATCCCAGGGGCGCACTTCGCCGGGTTAGTCCGTCGCCCCCTCAAACGCAGCAACAACATCAAGCCATTATCGCATAACGATAATTTATTTATCACCTCGTCCACGAACCTTGATATTTTTTACAGTCATCGTCTCGATCTCGTTCCTGGGTGACCTTGCTGCCCTGGCGCAAGGCGAGCCACCACCGTCAAACTCCCGCGAACAGGAGCGAGCCCCGCATCCTCGGGTCAAAGTCATCGAAAACGGCGATTCCAAGCGGAAACCCGAAGACTGCCGTGGAATCATCGTCGGGGTGGGAGTCAATCAGCCCGATCACTTCCCCGGTTACGGCGGTTTCGTGGGCTGGGAGTCGCCGATCCGGCTCAAAAATGGCGTGTGGCTCGTCGGCTTCAACGCGGGCTACTGGCATGCGTCCGCCGGTTACGGCAAGGCGATGGGACTCCCCGACGGGTCGCTCTTCATCACGTCTATCGCGACCGGCAGCCACCGGACCGAGGATGCGAAAAACAACGGTATCCGCTGTATTCGCCTGCGCGTCCGGGCGGACCATTCCGGCATTGACCTCCTGCCAGCGCCGAATCGATGACCGCTTGGGTGTCACCCCGGCGGCACGCCCGTAGGGGATTCGCCGGGAGACTCCTCCGCTTGCCCCCCGTCTCCGGACGATCTCAGCGCCACCGCCGCAGTGGTCAGACCGACTGCGCAGACCGCAAAAATGAGCGCGTTGGGCGTGCGCATGGTCCACTCGGCCCAAGGCCAGGGCCACCGGAAAAACGCGAAGTTCAGCGCGAAATAGAGCCAGGTGGTCAGCAGCAAGCCCGTAGCCGCGGATCGCGCGGCCGACTGCCCTGCCCTTCCCCTCCGAACCAGCCAGAACGCCACCCACAGCGTCAGGCCAAGCGGTAACGCCACGAGAAGGCCCCAGCCGAGCGGGCGTGAAACCACCTGCTCCTTGTAGGAGAGTGCCAGCAGTGTCTTGCCTGCGATCGGCACGGCCACGATCGGGAGCGCAAAGAGGGAGGGCCAGTACCGCCCGCCCACGATTCCGGGGAGGGCCACTACCGCCATGCACGGGCCGAACGCCAGAAAATAATCCAGGCCTGGAATCAGGTGGAACTCCGCCCCGACGAGCAGGATCAGGTGGGCGGCCACCATCACGAACTCCCAAGGGGGCGAGATTGACACCTGATCCCCCGAGGCCTCTTCCAAAATCAGCCGACGGTTCCACCAGAGGCCGAGCGCGAGCCCGCCGCCGCCGATCGCTCCGAAGGTGGTCTCCATCATGTTCCACCAGTTGGTGTACGTCTCCACCGTCTGCAAGACGCCTGATTGGAACATTTCTCGATTCCATCCATGGAATGCCTGGATGCACTGGCCGAGACTGAACCCAAGCCCCCCCGCGAGGAAGCCGACGGCGGTCAGGTTGCGCGCGAGCCGGTCGCGGCGGACCCACTGGGCATAGGCGGTCAGCCCGGCCAGGGCGAACAGCAAGCCACCCCAGACTTCCGGCCTCGGCTTCAGCTCCGCCCCTGCGTTCGGCTGCCAGTACCAGTCGAACGAGAAATAGAGGGGCGGCAAGATCCGGTGCGCGGGGTCGAACGGCCGGTTCAAGACCCGCACGCCCACGAGAATCAGGCCCATCATCGCCACCAGTAATCTCAGCATCTCACACGGGCGCCACCGCTTCCCACTCAGCCCGATGCCGAGGAAGGCGCCGGCGAACCCAAACCAGATTCCCCCTTTGAGGAAGAGCCCGAGCATCCCCCAGCGCAGCGCCGCCCAGTTGCCGACGAAGAACGGGTTGTGAGTCAGTCCGACGGTCTGGCCGTACGTCATCGACCCCCCGAAGGCAATGCCGACGGCAGTCAGCGCCACCGCCCGAGCCCCCTGGAGCGAGGTCGCGCGGGGAATGAACAGAAGCACCAGCACGAACCCGATCAGGACCCCGGCGATCATCGCGCCGGTCTCATGGCCGTACTGCCCGCGAATCCCCCACCCCAGGCCGCCGGCCATCGCGCCGAGGACGACCGCCCGCAAGAGTTCAAGCCCGCTCCCTCGGCTCCCGACATCGCCCGGCGAGGGATTGAACGGAAGATCGCTTTGGATCGTGGCCATGAGGTTGGGGTCGTCCCGTCGCCTTGGGATTCGTGAAGGCCTGTGACCGCGAGAGACGACACTAGCCGGCCCCTTCGTGACGGGCAAGAGAGGGGTAAAGGATCCGCCAAAAGGGTTGCAGTCTCGGGCCAGGTCGGAGATAGTTCAGACCACGCTTAGCGCCGGATCCAAGCCCCGTTGTGAGTTCCGTGGAATGCCGCACCGTGACGCAGACGAGTTCTTCGGGGTGGTTGCCGCTCGGTATAAGCAGTACAGCCCAAGGTATCCCGAATCCCTGTTCCGTTATCTCGCGTCCCTGGCCGCCCGCAAGGAGCGGGCCTGGGACTGCGGCACCGGCAGTGGTGGCCAGGCCGCCCGGGGACTGGCCGCCCACTTTGGCCAGGTGATCGCAACCGACGCGTCAGACAAGCAGATCGCGATCGTCGACCCCTACCCGGGCGTCGAGTTTCGTCGCGAGCCCGCCGAGCGGAGCGGTCTCGACGATGCTTCGGTCGACTTACTGACGGCGGCCCAGGCGGTTCACTGCTTCGACCTCGATTCGTTCTATGCCGAAGCCAGGCGCGTCCTCGTTCCCGGCGGTGTCCTCGCGGTCTGGTGCCACGACCTCCCGGTCGTCGACCAGGGCCAGCTCGACAGGATGATCAACGAACTCTACGACGCCCCGTGTTTGGCCTCCTACTGGCCCCCCGACCGCCGCGAGCTCGACGACAGCTACCTCCACCTCCGGTTCCCGTTCCTCGAGCTCCGCGCCCCCGAGTTCGTGGCCGAGGAGACCTGGTCCCTGGACTCCTTGATCGGCCACCTGCGCACCTGGCAGGCGATCACCGACTCCGAAGACGACCCGGAGGCCGTCGAGTTCGTCTCCGCCCAGTTGAAGCGCATCGCCGCGACCTGGAGACGCGGCCGACGCGCGAGACGTGCCGTGCAATGGAAACTCCACCTGCGCGTCGGACGCACCCCGTCCTGAACGCCTTGCCCTTGCCTGGGCGAGTCGATGCCCTCAGCCCAACAAACCTAACCCACACACGCATCAAAAACATCGGCAGTCATAAAAACACGCATACCCTCAATCGCCGTCAATCTCGACCCCCGGGAATCGGGAACCGATTTTGGTTGCATGAGCGAAGCCCAGACCTAGAATGAGCCGTTTTCTCCCGACGCTCAATGAGGCAAAGTCATGGCTGAAGGCGGTCCCCGTCTCGAAACGCTGGAGTTGAAGCCCAATGGGAACGCGCCCAACAGTCGCTTTCCCGTGCTCATTTACCGGGCCGCGATCAAGGCCGATCCTGGCGTCGACCTTACCGACGTGATCGAAGCCACCTTCAGGCGGAACAACTGGCTGAATAACTGGCGTGAGCCCGCGGTTTACAACTACTATCATTATCATTCGACCACGCACGAGGTGCTTGGCTTCGCGCGTGGGTACTCGGACCTGCGGCTCGGCGGTGAAGGCGGCCCTGAAGTGAGGCTCTCGGCGGGCGATGTCCTCGTGATGGCCGCCGGCGTGTCGCACATCCAGATCGGCGAGTCGAGCGATCTGTTCATTGTCGGAGGCTACCCCGAAGGCCGCAGTTGGGATCTGGTCCGCGACGACCAGGCGTCCGCGGCGGAAACCCGGGACGCGATCTTGCGGATCGCGACCTTGCCGATCCCCGACCGGGATCCGGTCACAGGCGAAGCCATGGAATCGTGGCGGCAGGCGCCTCGGTCCTACGGGATCGAGTAGGAACGTGCCGAAGCCCTCCTCGCGATTCTTGCCAAGGCAAGCCGTACCGCCGGGAGACCCGGGCCGATTCGTTGCGGACGTCGGATCCGGAATGGCGGCCCCCCCCAACCAGGACCTGGTCGAATGGAATGGCCCCATGGCCATTATCGACGACCAGGGGGGTGGGGATCTGTCTTCGGGGACCCGCCATCGGTGGGTGTCCCGGTCGGAATTCGCCCGAGACGGAAGACGTGCCCAGGGCGCTCCCCGGTTCATGGACGCTTCTCCGTGAACGAATGGCGGAGATCCGTCATCGCTTGTTGACTCACTCGAAGCATCCCTTCCTGGGGGCGGTCAAGGTCGGCGATCAACGTCATGACCGCCGAGAAGGCAAGAACAAGCGCGAGCATCGCCAGCGACCTCCCTGCGGCGGCCAACCCGGAATGGTATCCCATCACCGAGGTGCCAAGAATCGCCACGAAATAGAGCGCCGCCCAAATGGTCCCGGGGATCCGATTCCCCACCCCGAGTGAGAGGCGCTTGGTGTGGAGGTCGATCACTTCGTTCAGCGACCCGATGAACAAGCCCACGACGATCGAGCGGGGGTCTTTCTCTCCAACGGCGACCGCATGAGCCCAGAGCCGAGCGTGCAACTCCTCGGATCGGCGGATGCTCCGGGCCAGCTTCCCCGTCTCGACGGCCTGCAGACGCACGTCCACGTATTCGCCGAGGAGGGCTCGGACCTCCGTTCGATGGGGCTCGGGGAGCAACGCCGCACGCAAGTAGGTCGTGCCAATCGCATTTGCCTCATCAATGACCAGCCCCCGTCGCACATCAAAGCGCGAAGCGGCCAGGCCGAACGTGAATGCGAGCAGGAACGCGAGTAACGCGAGAGTGGCCGCCACCATCTCGCCGACCGGCGGCCGATCCTCCGATTCCGAACGCCGACGCCGATACTGCCCAAGACGGAATCCCCCCTCGATCGAGAGCAGAACCACCGCCACGGTGGCCAGGAAGACTTCCCAGATCGTGAAGAGATCGATCGGGCCGCCGCGGTCCATGTTTTTCTCGCTCCGCCTCAGACTATTTGCGGAATGATCAAACCCTGACAATTTATTGGTTTCAGCTTCAGGAATCACCACAACCAGGATCCGTTCGCGGCGATCCGGCTTTATGGCCTGATATGGGCATTTTTGGGTTCGATAGCGACGTACCTACCGAGCAGCAGGGCACAACCCAATGCGCCGACAATGGAGACGAGCCCGTAGGCAACCACGGCGGTGACAGCCGGAGTGCCCGCGAAGTTGCCGCCGGCGATCACCAGTCCCACGGCCAGGTTGCGAGTTGCAGTGGTCGTGGCCAAAGCTTTCCGATTGGAGAGATCGCGCCCCCCACAGCCCCAGCCGATTCCCAGGCTAGCGAGCAGGAGAAGGATCATCCCCGCCCAACCGCGGAACCGGATGGCCGCCAAGGTTTCATGCTGGACGGCCACAATCAGTCCGACCAGGCCAAGAAGCAAAACATTCGCCAGGATGCCAATCGGTTTGACGACCCCTCGTGTGAACCAGGGTGCCCAGTGGTGGATCGCCAGCCCCAAGCCCAGGGGCAGCAATTGGGTGATCAGCAAGCTCTGGACGATCGCCAGATAGTCGGCGTGGAGGTTGCCCTCGGGCGAAATCCGGGCCAGGAGAATGCTCAGTAGTGCCGGGGAGAGTACCGCGGACAAGGCCGCCAGGATGACCATCAGGCCGGTTGCGACCGCGACGTTCCCCTTGGCGATAGCGGCCAAGGGTGGTCCGACGGGTGCGCCGGGGCAAACGGCAAGGATGAGAAATCCCGCCGAGACCAAAGGCTGGGCCTGAAAGCCGGCGAGCAGACCGACTGTGATCAAAGGTATCAGCACGAAATTGGCCAAGAGCGCCAGTGCGACCAGACGGGTCTGCCTGATCGAGGCCACCACTTGCTCGTACTTCACCGTCAGCCCGATCGACAACATCATCGCCATGAGGGCGATGACGTTCAGCAGCTTGATGAGGGCGTCACCCATCGCTTTATCCTTATTCTTTGATTGAATACTCAGGCCCTGAATAGGCCGTGCGCTTCATCAAACCGGCCCTGTGGCCCCCTCGTCATCGCGCTCGCTCTGATCGGCGGAGCGGACCGGACACCGGCGTGGTTGCCGGGTCCGCAGCCATGTTGAGCACCGCGCCGCGATACCAGGTGAAGGGACTCCGCATCATGCGTTCGTAGCGAATGGGCCGTTCTCTCGGAGGCGTTTGTCCATTTGACGGAGTTCCGCCAGTGAGTGATCGGTCCCCGTGGACGGGATACTCTCGATCGCGGGGGACGGGCCGGACCGGGACGAACCCTGGACCTTTTTCATCAGAATATTTTCATTTCTTCACGTCTATACTAATTGATCACCCGCCGACCTTGGGGGCGTGCGCCCTCGGGCCGTTTCGCTCAGTCGCGGTCATCTTGAAATAGGAGGCCTTGCCGCCTGCCAGGGCCTCTTCGGGTGTAAGGGTCGCGAAGAGGTGCATGAGGCGAGCGAGGACCCCGGTCCAGCCGGTCTGGTGGCTCGCCCCGAGCCCGGCCCCATTGTCGCCGTGGAAGTACTCGTAGAACAGCAGATAATCACGCCAGTGCGGGTCCTCCTGGAACTTCCGCGAACCGCCGTAGACCGGACGGCGGCCGTCCGGGCCCCTCAGGTAGAGGGCGGACAGGCGCCGGGAGAGCTCCTCGGCCACCTGATACAAGGTCATCCGGCGACCGGATCCGGTGGGACATTCGACGGTGAATCCGTCGCCATAGTAGAGGTAATAGTGCAGCAAGGCGCGGATGATCAGGGCGTTCACCGGCATCCAGATCGGGCCGCGCCAGTTCGAGTTGCCCCCGAACATGCCAGTGTCGGACTCGGCAGGGAGGTAGGCCACTTTGTAATCCTGCCCCCCCGCGGAGATCACATAGGGATGGTCGGCGTGATAGCGTGACAGGGAGCGGATCCCGTACAGGCTCAAGAACTCCTTCTCGTCGAGCATCTTCGACAGGACCCGGCGGAGCTTCACCTCGTCCAGAATGGACCCGAGCCGTCGCCCCGCGACGCCGGGCTTCGTCGGATCGTGGATCGCAGCATAGAGCTCGGGCCGGGACTCGAGGAACCACTGGAACCGCTCCCCGAGCTCGGGATACCTGGCCAGTAACTCCCCCTCCATCGTCGTGGCGGCGCAGAGTGGGAGGAGGCCGACCATGGACCGGACCTTCAGTCGCCGTGCCTGGCCGTCGGGCAGCCGAAGGACGTCGTAGAAGAAGCCGTCCTCCTCATCCCACATCCCCGTGTCCTCACCCAGGTGCGCCATCGACGAGGCGATCCACAGAAAATGCTCGACGAACTTGAGTGCCATCTCCCCATAGTCCGGATCCGTCTTCGCCAGTTCGACGGAGATCTCGAGCATGTTCTGGCAGTACAAGGCCATCCAGGCGGTACCGTCCGCCTGTTCGAGACACCCACCGGTCGGCAACGGCGCATTGCGGTCGAAGACCCCGATGTTGTCGAGGCCCAGGAAGCCCCCCTCGAAGACGTTTCGCCCCGTCCGATCCTTGCGGTTGACCCACCAGGTGAAGTTCAGCAGCAGCTTCTGAAAGCTGCTCTTGAGCCAATCCTTGTCTCCCTCCCCGCGTTGTGCCGCTTCGAGACGGTAGGTGAAGATGGTGGACCAGGCGTGCACCGGCGGGTTGACATCGCCGAAGTTCCACTCGTAGGCCGGGATCTGGCCGTTCGGGTGGATGTACCGCTCGTGCAGCATCAGCTTCAGTTGCTGCTTGCCGAAGTCCGGGTCGACGAGCGTCAGCGCGAGGACGTGGAAGGCGAGGTCCCACGCGGCGTACCAGGGGTACTCCCACTTGTCCGGCATCGAGATAATGTCGCCATTATACATATGATGCCAGTGTTCGTTGCGCGGGGAGGCCTTCCGCGTTGCCTGGAATGGGTCGGACCCGCGTTCCTCGAGCCACTTGTCGACGTCGTAATGGTAGAACTGCTTGGACCACAGCATCCCCGCCAGCGCCTGGCGCATCACGTTGGCAGCGTCGGCGTCCAATGAGCGAGGAATCAGGGCGGCGTAGAACTCGTCCGCCTCGGCGTGCCTCGTCCGAATGATCGCATCGAAGCGATCGCCGAACGGGCCGTCGCCGTTGCCCTGGGGCACGGCCGAGGGCGCGACGTCGGACAGCCGGAGCCGGATCACCCGGCATTCGCCGGGGCCGACCGTCAGGCGATAATGGGCCGCCGCCTTGGTCCCGGTCTTCTCCGGATTCACGGCACCGTCGAGGCCGTGGACGACGCACTGATCGATGCTGTCCTTGACGTACGGGTTCCGGTTCGCGACACCGAAGATCCGCTGTGTGTTCGTTTCGTTCTCGGTGAAAAGCAGGGGGACATCCCCCTCGCAATGGAGGTATCGTTCCCCCAGCTTGCTGTCGACGGCCCGGATGATGCTTGCGCCGGTGCCGGCAACCTGCTGGAGGCGCGGGCGGTCGGGGCGATCATGCCAGGACCACTGGTTCCGGAACCAGAGGGTGGGCAGTACGTGCAGGAGGGCCGGCTCCGGGCCGCGGTTGTACACGCTGATCGCGACCAAAATGTCCTGCGGAGACGCCTTGGCATACTCCACGAACACATCCCAGTAGCGATCCTCATCGAACACGCCCGTGTCGAGCAGCTCGTACTCGAACTCATCCCGACCCCGGCGGTGCCCGGTCTCGACAAGGTCGCCGTAGGGAAACGTCCCCTGCGGGTACTTATAGAGATATTTCATGTACGAATGGGTCGGAGTATTGTCGAGGTAGAAGTAGTACTCCTTGACGTCCTCTCCGTGATTGCTCTCGCTATTGGTCAGGCCGAACAGGCGTTCCTTGAGAATCGGATCCTTCCCGTTCCAGAGGGCCAGCGCGAAGCAGAGCCGCTGCTGATCGTCGGAGATCCCCGCCAAGCCGTCTTCCCCCCAGCGATAGGCACGCGAGCGGGCCTGGTCGTGGGTGAAGTCGTTCCAGGCGTCGCCGCTCTCGCTGTAGTCTTCGCGCACGGTCCCCCACTGCCGCTCGCTAAGATACGGCCCCCACGCCTTCCAGGGGACCTTCCGCTCGTTGGCCTCCTCAAGCCGAACGTGTTCCGCGGTCACATGGCACCTGCCTTCGGTTCCGAATGGCAAATCTTACATATCCTTGTCATTCCCCGGGACCAGACCGAGGTCCTGAGTCGCCCGAAACAGTTCGTGCTGGTCACACAATTTCGCCTCGGGGGCCAAAGCCAGCAGATCCCTTCCGGGTCTCGCACGACCCATCGTCGAACCGACCTGCCGATGAAAGGTGCCACCGCCTGTTCCCTCAGAGGGCGTACGACTTCGCTTCGTCTTTTCGTATCCGTCGAAATCGCAATCCGGGATATTCGGAATCGATTTCCTCTTCCCCAACGCGACGATCGGTCGCGAGGCTCCGGGTTCGCCCTCAACGCCCCTCGTCAGACCAGCGAGGCAAAATCTTCTTCCATTTCAACTATATTGATTATACTGGTGCCATGCCCCGCCCACATGTCATTGTTTACGAAATACTGAGGGGCACGTCGTCGAGGATCTGCAGGACTCCGTTATCGATACGGAAGTCGATGATCCAGAAAGTTCTCGACGCTTGGCAGACAAGTCTCGCGTGATCCAAGGGGATGCTCAAACCTACCAGTACCTGCGTGAGCCCTCACGGCCGGGAAGGCCGACCGGCTGTTCCCTGCGAGACGCCGACCGATTCGTTCATCATCCGAAAGGTTGCTCGAACCGGCCTCCAGGCCAGCGAGCGGTCTGCCCTGGCCTCGAAGGAAATCCTCTGGCGGCAGCGTCAGCTCTGGGGCCAAGGGTAAGGACGGCCCCCACTGCGAGAGGACCAACGACCGAGTGGTCCCGAGGTCCCGTCGAGTGCGGCCCCTGCAGGAGCACCATTTTCGCCTTGGAGAAGGTATTCCCGGTCAAGGTCCGAGGGGTGAGACAAGGGTCCACGACCCCTTTTTTTGTGTGTCCCGAAGAGTTCGCCTCGATCTTTGGGCACTTCCTTTGTTACGTTGGCCATTAACGACCGATCTGCGCGACCCATCTCGGAGTCAGGCCGACGAGGGTCGCTCGACCGTTGATGGCAAGAGGATCCATGGCATTACTCAGCTTGCGAGACGTCAGCCTGGCCTTCGGTGGTCCTCGGCTGCTCGATCAGGTCAGCATCCAGGTTGAGCGGGGCGAGCGACTCTGTCTGCTCGGACGCAACGGTGAAGGAAAGAGCACGCTGCTGCGGGTGATCGAGGGAGAACTGCAAGCGGACGAGGGAGAGGTCATCCGCCAGCAAGGGCTGCGGATTGCGCGGCTCCCGCAGGAAGTTCCCCGGGCCAAGGAAAAAACGGTCGCCGAGGAGGTTTCCGGTGGCCTCGACGACCCGGGGCACGGGGTCGACTATCGGGTCGACACGATCATCTCGCGGATGGGGCTGGACCCCGACGCTCGATTCGAGGCGCTCTCCTCGGGGATGAAGCGCCGGGTCTTGCTGGCGAAGGCCCTGGTGGCCGAGCCCGATATCCTGCTGCTCGACGAGCCGACGAACCACCTCGACATCGAGTCGATTCGCTGGGTAGAAGACTTCTTGCTCCGGTTCGGCGGCACCTTGATCTTCGTGACCCACGACCGCGTGTTCCTGGAGCGGTTGGCGACCCGGATCGTCGAGCTCGACCGCGGGGCGCTTCATGACTGGGCCTGCGACTACCCGACGTTCCTCCTGCGTAGAGAAGAGGTTCTCAACGCGGAGAGCAAGCAAAATGCCCTCTTCGACAAGCGGCTCGCCCAGGAGGAAGTCTGGATCCGCAAGGGGGTCGAGGCGCGGCGGACCCGGAACGAAGGACGAGTGCGGGCCTTGAAGGCGATGCGCGACGCCCGGCAACGGCGGCGGGAACGCTCGGGCGCGGCGAAAATGCAGGTCCAGGAGGCCGACCGGTCGGGCAGCCTCGTGATCGAGGCCAAAGGGGCCAGCGCCGGCTACGGCGACCGCACGGTGATCCGCGACCTGACGACCACCATCATGCGCGGCGATAAGGTCGGGATCATCGGCCCCAACGGCTCGGGCAAGACGACGCTCATTCGACTCCTGCTCGGGCAATCGGAGCCGCAAGCGGGAACGGTCCGTCAGGGGACCAACCTCGAAGTCGCCTACTTCGACCAGTTGAAAGCCACGATCGACGAGGAGAAGACGGTTCAGGAGAACGTCTCCGACGGCTACGACACGATCACGATCAACGGCCAGTCCCGGCACATCATCGGCTACCTCCAAGACTTTCTCTTCCCACCCGAGCGATCGCGAAGCCTGGCCCGGGTGCTTTCCGGAGGGGAACGGAGCCGCCTGCTCCTGGCCAAGCTGTTCACCAAGCCCTCGAACGTGCTCGTGCTCGACGAGCCGACCAACGACCTCGACATCGAGACCCTCGAGCTGCTCGAGAGCCTGATCGTCGAGTATCAAGGGACAGTGCTGATGGTGAGCCACGACCGGGCCTTCCTCAACGACGTCGTGACCAGCACCCTGGCGATCGAGGCCGACGGCCAGGTCAAGGAGTACGACGGCGGCTACGACGACTACCTCAGACAGCGACCGACCGAGAAACCGGCCGACCCCAAGGAACGAGCCAGCTCCACCCCGACCAAGGAGAACGCTCCGCCCGAGCGGCCCCGCAAGCTGAACGGCAAGGAACGACGGGAACTGGACGACCTCCCCAAGCGGATCCATCAGTTGGAGGAGGCGCAACGGGCGCTCCACGAAACAATGGCCGATCCCGCCTTCTACCGCAAGGATGGCGGCGAGATCGCCGTGGCCAAGGAGCAGCTCGAAACCCTGGAACGCGACCTGGCCCTGGCCTATGAGCGTTGGGAGACGCTAGAAGCCCTGGCATGACCGACATCCGGGGAAACGAGGGGGCTCTGTCTGGGTGCCACGGACCAAGCGGTTCCCGCACGGGTTCCGAGTACGGAACCCGTGCGTCACAGGCCAAGGCGGTCCCGCGCGGGTCCGAGCACTAAGGGCTTGCGACCGGTCGAGGCGCGGTCCATCATGTGGGACGCGAGAGGGGCGGGAGCCCGCCCCTTTGGGTCACGCGGTTCGAACGGGTCAAACTGGAGCCAGCTCAATGGACCAGACCTCTTCCTCGTCGGCCGAACAGCCGAAGTCTCAGCCCACACGCCGCCAGTTCGCTCAGGTCGTGGCAGGCACGGCGCTCGGGGCGTTCGCCGCTCCCGCCGTCGTTCGGGGCCGGAACCTGAACGAGAAGCTCAACATCGCCATGATCGCCACCGGCGGCCGAGGGGCCCACAACCTCGACCAGTTCTCCGGCGAGAACATCGTGGTGCTCTGCGACGTCTATGAGCCGGCGGTCGCCAAGGCCGCACTGACCTTCCCCAAAGCCAAAAAGTTCGCGGATTTCCGCAGAGTCTACGACCACGCCAAAGACTTCGACGCGGTGGTCGTGAGCACGGCCGAGCACACCCACGCCTATGCCACGCTGCCGGCCCTCCAACTCGGCAAGCACGTTTACTGCGAAAAGCCGCTGACGTACAACATCGCCGAGGCTCGGGTCATCCGCCTGGCCGCCGCCAAAGCCAAGGTGGCAACGCAGATGGGCAACCAGATGCACGCCAGCGATAACTTCCGCCGCGTCATCGAACTGGTTCAAACCAACGCCATCGGCCCGGTGAGCGAAGTTCACGTCTGGGTCTCGCGGGCCTGGGGCTGGCAAGATCCGGAGAAGGCGAAGACGCTCGATCTCGGCGGGCTCTCGACCGTGGAACGGCCCCGCGAATCCTCGAAGATCCCGACCGGCCTGGACTGGGACCTCTGGATCGGCCCCGCGCCCAACCGGCCGTTCGCCGACGCCTATTTCCCCGGGCCCAAGTGGTATCGCTGGTGGGATTTCGGCAACGGCACGATGAGCGATTTGGGGAGCCACTGGAACGACCTGCCATTCTGGGCCCTCAAGCTCCAGGCGCCTCGGACCATCGAAGCGTTCGGCCCGCCGCCCCACCCCGAGATCGCCCCGGCCTCAATGCACGCCAAATACGAATATGACGCTCGCGGCGACCTGCCCGCCGTGGCCTTGACCTGGTATCAGGGCGAGGACAAGCCGAAGATCTGGACCGATGGCGGGATCCCCAAGTGGGACAACGGCATGCTATTCATCGGCTCCAAGGGAATGATCCTGGCCGACTACGGCAAGCACAAGCTCCTCCCTGAGAAAGACTTCGTCGACTTCAAGCCCCCCGAGCCGTTCATCCCCAAGTCGATCGGCCACTGGGCCGAATGGGTGGCAGCCTGTAAGACCGGCTCACCGACGATGAGCAACTTCGAGTACGCCGGCTGGCTCACCGAGGCGAACCACCTGGGCAACGTCGCCTATCGCACCGGCAAAAAGCTCGAGTGGGACTCGGAAAAGGTCTACGCCCCGAACGCTCCCGAAGCCGAGCCGTTCATCCGCCGCGAGCCCCGCAAGGGCTGGTCCCTCTCCTGAGCGCACGATCGCCCGTTCTGCAATACGAACCTGATGCGAGGGGGGCCGGCGGATGACGCCCGCCCCCCTCGCAGCGCATTGGGCTCGACGCGAAAATCGATTCACGCGGAGACGCGGAGGAGAGAGAGAAGGTTGTTGAGAAACAGGTTAACGTATGGCCTGCCCCCCAAAATCTGGTCCAGTCTTAAGAGCGTCTAACAAAACCCTGGTTCGCATGGGGTTGGCAAGATCAAGACAATGAAGCGCCAAGCCTATGGGTTTCGCGACAAGGAATTCTTCAAACTGAAGATCCTGGCGATCCACGAGACGAGATACAAATTGGTTGAATAATGCAGTATCGATGTTTCCCGGGCTGCGTGAGCTTCCGCCGGATGAACCTGAATGCATTCAATTTGATGCCAACATGGTTCCGGCCGGAAGCCGGCGGATTCGTACAGGCCCCCATCCCCCTGGCCCCATGGCCCGATTACAGGACATAACGCCCTTTCTTTCCGGCAAAAATCGGGCAAAACATGCGTGCATTCAAAGACCTGAGAGGGACCGGCAAAATGAGACGCTGCTCGTTCTACATCGACTTCGATGAAAACCCCGAGATTGGGGGCCAACAGGCGTTCTACTTTCTCGGTGACAAGCTGCCCGCTAATGAGTTGCGAGGGTGCCGCATCGTCGATATCTGTTTCAACGAAGAGCGACAGCTCGTCCTCACCGTCGAAACCCCCGACGATGCGGCTCGTCCGATCGATCCTTAGAGTCGAGTGATGAGCGGAGAGCTTGTCCAGCATAGAGGCGGCGGAATCGTCCTGCCCGCCCTCATCGCCCAGGAGGGCGACCGGGCCGGGAGACGCTTCATCGAGTTCTTCACCGCTCAGATTCGGAACCCCAACACGCGAGCGGCCTACACCCAGCCCGTTGCTCAGTTCCTAAGGTGGTATACGGACCGCAAGCTCACTCTTCAAACGCTCGAACCCGTCGCCGTCGCCGCCTACGTCGAGAAGCTGGGTGCCACCAGGTAGAAGCCCACGGTCAAGCAACACCTAGCCGCCATCAAGATGCTGCTCGACTGGATGGTGACCGGACAAATCATCCCGGTGAACCCCGCAGCTTCCGTGAGTGGCCTGAAGCACGTCGTCTCGAAGGGGCTGACGCCGTATCTCTCGGCCGAGGACACTCGAACGCTTCTCACGAGCATCGAGCCTTCAACTCTCTTGGGGCTCAGGGATAGAGCCCTCATCGCCGTGATGACCTACTCGTTCGCCCGCATCTCAGCGACTCTCTCGCTGACCGTGGACGACTACTATGCGAACGGGAAGAAGTGGCGGCTCAGGCTCCACAAGAAGGGCGGGAGGCGTCTGGAGGTGCTGGTGCATCATAAAGCGGAGGAGCACCTTGATGCCTACATCCAATCTGCGAGAATCGAGGGCGACAAGCGAGGGCCGCTTTTTCGTGCGGGCAACCGCAGGAGCGGCGAGTTGAAAGCGACGTCGCTTCGGCGAAACGACGCATGGGGGATGGTGAAGCGGAGAGTGGCCGAGGTCGGCCTCACGCACAAGCTCTGCAACCACTCGTTCCGGGCGACGGGAGTCACCGCGCTCATGGCTTCAGGAGGCAACATCGAGAAAGCCCGGAAAATCGCAGGCCACGCGAGCACCAAGACGACACAGCTCTACGACCGAACCGACGACGAAATCACGCTCGCTGAAATCGAGCGGACAACGACACAAATGGACACCTGGTATGCTGACGGCTTTTTCAATACGTGAATCGCTCCAAGGTCATCTACAAGAGTTCGTACAGGCCACGGGATTCGCGTACATAATAACATAAGCACTTGTAAGAGACATCGTCTGCTTACTCTCATCGTATCGCGAGGAGAACACCCCGTTATTTCCTCAAATCTATATTTTTAATAATCTCGATACACTCACGGCGATAGCCCCAGGTGCCGACCGCATCACCCTAGGAACGTCGAATTACTCGCCCGACTCCGCAAAAGACATTCTGAAAAACAGTGCTGGACTGGCGACCGAAGGATGGTCAGTATTCATCACTTGGACGACCCCACCTGAATTCCAATATGGCATTTTCCGGTCCCAAATCCACTCTGTCGCTCTCAGTGCGGAAGAGTCGCTAGCCGACATGGAGCCAACTTCTCCTGTGCTGATGATACGAAACAGAGGACACCTCGTGGTTGAACTCCTCATCAGTAAACATCGCACATACACGGTATCGTTCACCTCATCACCGGCCTCAAAATCCACGCTCTCCGACCACGTTTCCAAATTTGCTTGCATTGCTGCCAGCCAGATAGCAGACGACAGGCGGGCTGGATTTGTCCCATACCTCAAAAGCCTAATGACAGACAAACTTCTCCACTCACATGGTACTCTCCTCGCGGTAGTCGACTCGTCGTCCACACTCAAATCACACGACCACACACTGGACGCAGGAACCTGGCTAAGTCCCGTGGTTGATTTAGCCGCTAGATACTCCAGAGCCATTACAGAGAGGACCGCTATCGCCCTTGCAGAACTACAGGCGTCAGAGGTTTTACTGGAGGGTATGGTCAACAGTGACGGCGTCGTGGTGTTCGGTGCCGATGGGACGCTACGTGCATTCCGCGTCTTCTTGAAGCCGGACGACGCGGAAAAGAAGGCTCTTGCCGAAAAAGGTGGCGGGCGTCGGCGCACCTATGAGCTTATGCGGAATCGCACGAATGTTACGTTGATGGCCGCTCTATTCAGGTCTCAGGATGGCGATACGGAATGTGCGGGAGGGGAATCATGAGCGACAACCACGAGATTACCGTGTGGCAGCCGACAGACCTTGTCGTCATTCCAGCAGGAACTTCCACACCGACAGATGTGCTGCGTTATGCGACGCCTACTCTTTCGCCAAGAGACCAAAAATCAATCGCTGCCGGATTCGATTCTGAAAGCTATGAGATGGTGGCGACCTTCGTCTGGGCCAAAGCTTCCGCCGCCCTGAAGAGGCAGTTGGCGACGCTGGGCATGGAGTTTGTCGGGGAGATGCTCGGTCGCTCGGACTTCATTGACGAATCAGACCCCTCTACTTCCATCAGCGACATCGAGGCCATATCGCTGGCCGAAGACTTGGGTCTGGTGACGACGACTCAATCGATGCGTCTAAAACATTCGCTTGAAATTGTCACGCATTTCGCAAATCTCGAATTCACAGGCGATACGTACGAGTCGATGGAGCGAGAGGAGGCCTTATCTCTATTGAAGGCTTGCATCACAAGCATTCTTGGCAAGGCCAGATTCGAGAACGCCATTCATTTTGTTGAATTCCGCAAGTCTTTGTCCGAACGTTCTTTCAACGCGACAGACAGCGAAGTCCAAACAATCAAATCATCCCCTTACTTTTTTATCCGAACGACGGTCACCGCACTACTTTCACTCGTCAAGACGGATAAAGGAGCCGCTCTTGAGCACGCGGTCGGTAACACGACACTGATAGTTCCCATCTTATGGGACAAGCTCAAAACTCAGGAAAAATGGCAGGTCGGCCAAGCGTACGCAGAGGTCAATTCCGCAGGAAACCGCCCCGCCACTGCCGGTCTGAAGCGGGCTTTGACAAGCGTTCACGGCTTTGACTACGTGCCGGAGTCGTTACGGTCGAACACTTTCATCGATGCAGCGGCGAAAGTTTTGGACGCCCATTTTGGCATCAACAACTTTCACAACGAGGCGGCTCCGATGTCCAACCTTGCAAGCCTGGGTACGACCATACCTAAACCAGCATTCGGAAAGTGCATAGAGGCCACGCTCGCTGTATGGCTGGGCAACTCCTACGGGCAATCCTGGACTGCCATTCAATACGCCACCAATCTGCTGACAATGCTAAGGCCTGAACAGTGGGAGTATTACATCAACGAATGCCTTCCACGCGACAAGACTTTGCTCGACAAGCTCAACTACGGCGGGAAGCCAGCTTCTCGCTGGCCTGAATTGGTCAAAACATACAACCTTTCAAAAATGACATTTAACGACAAAACAGTTCGACACCTTCTTCATAGCAGCACAGAGCCACATGTAAGCCTGTCTTCTGTTTCTGCTCGTGCAGCTGAACTCAGAACTCTTATTACTACTTAGATTTCACTTTTCGCTGCTTTGGGCACGCATGCGAGCGACCGTCTCGGAGAGGCCGCACTTCTCCAGCATGGCGAGGAGTACTTCCGCCGATTTCTGCGGATTCGCCCTCTGCCCACGTACCGCTTCGAGTACGGCATCGGGGGATTCACTCCAAAGGTTCACAATGAACTCGTCGGAGTGCATCGCCTCGATGGAATACTCCGCGAGGACCGAAGCCATGAGCGACTCGTAGCCCGTCACAAGGTTGAATCCTGCGTGCTTGCCTCTTCGATTCGTGCTACCCTGAACAGACCACCGTAGCGAGGAGAAGACCGGAATGAGCCCCAGGCAGGACATGCAGGTCCGCATTTACAATACGTGGCCCCGAAGCCGGAGAGATGCTCCTTGAAGAGAGCATCCTCCATTGGCGGCAGCTCGGCCCCACAGCCGTCTGGGACGCCATTTACGAGATGCTCGACCTGTGGTTCCTCGCTCGCGGCATGGACCCCGAGGCCCAGCGTATCGACCGCAGTCACGTCGAGATTCACCCCGTCCTCCGTCGCTCCGAGGCCGCGGAGCCTACCCTCCGTGGCTGATTCCCTCAGCAAAGACCTGAAGGATCTGCTCGAACTCCTCAACAAGTGGAGGGTCGAGTATCTCGTCATCGGCGGCCACGCCCTGGGTGTCCACACAGAACCTCGGGCGACCAAAGACCTCGACGTCTGGGTCAATCGCACCGCCGAGAACGCGAAGCTCGTTTATGCGGCCCTGAAGGAGTATGGATCCCCGATGGTCAGTCAGCATTTCGGAGGGGTTTTTCACAGAGAGGGACTCCTTCCTGACCATCGGCGTGGCCTCCCCCAACCGAATCGACATCCTTAAAAGCATCGACGGCGTCGAATTCAACGAGTGTTGGGCCTCGAAGAAGGTGTTCCGCTTCGGAGAGGTCGAGGCGAACTTCCCGAGCCTGGAGAAGCTCCTCGCCGCCAACCTCGCGGCGGGAAAGCCGCAGGACCTCGTCGACGCCTCGAGGTTGCAAAAGGCCCTCGCACTCGAACGGCGGGAGAAGCTGAGTCCCGAGGCCCCTGAGAAGCCATCGGGGCAAGCTCCCGAGCAGCAGATTCGTCGACGACGCGGCCCAAGACTGTAGGCTGCTCTCGCACAATCGGGCTCGCGAGCCGGCTTGCCGACAGTTCCCCCGCTGGCCGCAGGCACGACACTTCCAGACGGGTTGCCTCACGCATATCTCGTCGTTGAGTTTTGTCCGAATGCTCTCGAATTCTTCTCGGCAACCGCGAGCACTTCCTCGCGAAGGGCTTCGGTGTTCTCGACTCGACCCCTCTCGCCGTCTCGAATCACGACCACGCCGTACGGCGGCCGCTCTCCGAACTCCTCCTCCATCAAGAGGAGATAGGCCCCGAGCTGGAGGCGGTGCCCCGGATAGACCCGTTTCGCGGACGGCTTCCCCTCCTCGGGAATCAAACCGCCATCCTCCCGCACGATGCGGTCGGGACGCCCGATGAGCTTTAACCGCTCCGAGACCAGCTCTTGATTGTCGAGGGCGATTGTCTCACCGGAGCCCAAACCCATCCCCTCTCGTGCACGAGCGGACCACCAGAGGAGCAGTGCTCCCAGGAAGGCGAGCACCAGGGCGACGAGGAGGAGCTGCTCCCTCATCGGCCAGCACTGTAGAAGAGAACGATGGCGAGCAGGATGAGCCCCGCAACGATGAGCAGCACCCACCCGGCACGGCTCGCCGACTGACTTCGCAGCTCGACCTTCGCGGTCTCGACGTGCGTTTGCTCGCTCCGTCTGAGGTTGAATTCATTGCTTGAGCGAAGCCTCAAGCCGTCGCCAAGTCGCCAGGCTTCCGGGCAGTACGCGTAGGAGCCGATTTCGGTGGCTTTGACGTAGTCATCGAGGTTTGAGGTTTCGCATCCAGGCCAAGCTAACACCCCTCTGCCGGAACGTCAGCCCGAAGGGCCGACGACCTTTGCTGAATAACTAAAATTGTTATTTACTGTTATCGGGTGTACGCTTCGAAAAACCGATTGTTTCCCCAGGGAACCCAGCCCATGAACGTCTCACTGACCCCGGAGCTTGAAAAGTACGTGGACGGCAAAGTCCAGAGCGGGATGTACCACTCGGCAAGCGAGGTCATCCGCGAAGGGCTCAGGCTCTTGAAGGAGAAGGAGGAGCTTCATCAACGGAAGCTCATCGAGCTTCGACGCGAGATTCAGGTCGGCATCGACCAGGCCGACCGGGGTCAGGTGTCGCCGTTCAACGAGGCGACTTTGGAAGAGGCCAAGACGAAAGGTCGACAGCGACTCGCGGCGAAGAAGGCATCGAAGTCTCGATGAAAGAGCCCTTACTCACCGACGAAGCCAAAGACGACCTGGCCGAGATTTGGGCGACCATCGCCGATGCGAGGGACGAGCGGACGGCGAATCGGATCCATCGAAAAATCCTCGACGCGTGCCGCTCGAAAGCCGCATTCCCAGAGACCGGGCGACTCCGCGAAGAGATTTCTCCCGGACTCCGATGCGTCGTGGTGCGTCCCTACGTCGCGTTTTTTCGCCCTCACATGGATACCATCGTCGTGCTCCGCATCCTCCACGGACGACGCGACGTCGAGAGCATCATGAGCGAGGCTTAATCAGGAGACGTCTCGGATTCCGGGGTCGATGGCCCAGGCCATCATTGAGGAGGAGCGAGCCGAACGGTCCTGACCGGGCCCGTTAGAGCGCCTAACAGTTGGATGGCACGCCATTTGAAAGGAGATCTGAGTTAGGAGGTGGCCGATGACACCCTATTCTCAAGATCTCCGACTGCGGGTCCTCGAGACGATCCAGCGCGGTGACGGGTCGGTACGCCAGATCGCGAACCGGTTCCTGGTCAGTATCTCCTTCGTCACACGCTTGCTCCAACTCCATCGCACGACCGGCTCGGTCGAACCCAGACCGCACGGCGGTGGCAACCCCGCCGTGCTCGGGTCCGAGGACTTGGAACGGCTTCGAGAATTGATCCGCCAGCAACCCGATGCCACACTCGAGGAATGCCGCCAACGACTCGGCCTCTCGTGCTGCCTGATGACCATCTCGCGCGCCTTGAGCCAATTGGGGCTGCCGCGCAAGAAGAAGGTGCCCCGTGCCCAGGAGCAGGACCGCCCGGACGTCCAGGAGCAGCGGCGCGAATTCTGCGAGCGACTCGCTGGCGTGGACCCGAAACGCCTGGTTTTCGTGGACGAATGCGGGGCCAACACGGCGATGACCCGGACTTACGGCCGCGCCCCGGTGGGAGAACGCGTCTACTCCACGACGCCCGGGCACTGGGATTCGATCACGCTGACCAGCGGGATGGGCCTCTCCGGGGTGACGGCGACGTTGGCCTTCCCGGGCGCCACCAACACCGACGTGTTCGAGGCCTACGTGGAACAGGTGTTGGTCCCGGAGTTGAAGTCGGGGGACGTGGTGATCTGGGACAATCTCAAGCCGCACCAGTCGGAAGATGCGATCGAGGCCGTCGAGACGGCCGGAGCGGAGGTGGTGCCGTTGCCGCCGTGGAGTCCGGACCTGACACCGATTGAGGAGATGTTTTCGAAGGTCAAGGGTGCGATGAGGTCGGCGGCGGCGCGAACGAAGGAGACGGTCTATGCGGCGTTCGGTTCGGCCTTGCATGACGTCACCCCCGAAAACATCGCCGGATGGTTCCAGGACCGTGCGGCGTATGCTATGCAACTGTGAGGCGCTCTAGTCGTAATCACCCGAGCGATGGGCCGATAACTCATGGGTACGACACGAGCCAACTCCCTCAAAACCTTCCGACGCAACAACGTGCGTGCCAGGCCCCTTCACCGGTGATGTCCTGGAGGCTCGGAAGACGCATCGCTGAGGAGCAGGACCCCATGAGCCAGATTCACCACACCCCGACGTACTCTCGCAGCTCCTCGAGCCCGTCGGGCAGATGATGCCCCTCTCGTTCGCTCGCGAACTGGCGGGACTTCGGGCCGTACCCGATGTTCAGGCTCGAATCGATGAATTGGCCGACAAGTCCAACGAGGGAGAGCTGACCGACGAGGAACGGGCTAAGTACACCGCCTACATCGATGCCTTCGACGTGATTGCCATCCTCCAGGCAAAAGCCCGCTCCGTGCCCGCCAAGCAGCCGAACTCGTAAATGAATGCTGGCACCCGCAGATTCGTGAGGCAGCGAGCCGAGGGTCGTTGCGAATATTGCCGCCTTCCGCAAGGGGCCAGCCCTTCATCGGCTTCCACATCGAGCACATCACCGCGAAGCAGCACGGCGGCTCGGATGAGCCCGAGAACCTGTGCGTCGCGTGCGGGCGATGCAATTCGCACAAGAAGGGGCCGAATCTCACGGGCATCGACCCGGATACCGGGAGAATCGAGCCCTTGTTCAACCCCCGAAAAATGGCCGACGATCGCCCCTTGCAACCGGGTTGGCGGCCGTCTATCATCATCCTTTCGGACAGTATTACGATTTCCGCAATCGTAACCCAAACGTTTGACCGCGTGGTCTCGGTGGCAAACTCGTCGAGTGGCATCGGTCGCATCCGTTCGAGGTACACCCCCGACCCCGAAAACCGGTCAACGAGCCGACGATTCAAGGCTATCGTGTGGCCGCCTCTGGCAAAACCATCCTGTTCGCAACAGTCCCCCCCGATGGAGTTGCCTCGCTCATGCTTGAAGCCCGGTCGCTCACGAAGTCGTACAACGGGTTCACAGCCCTGGATTCGCTCGACCTCTCGGTGCGGGCGGGCGAAATCTTCTGCTTGCTGGGGGCCAACGGCGCCGGCAAGACGACGACGATCAACCTGTTTCTGAACTTCATCGCGCCGACCTCGGGAACCGTCACGATCCGAGGGCTCGACGTGGTTGCCAACCCCTTGGAGACCAAGAAGTACGTCGCCTACATCCCCGAAACGGTGATGCTCTATAAAAACCTCTCGGGTCTCGAGAACCTGGCGTACTTCGCGGCGCTGGCCGGTCACGATGAGTACTCGCCGACCGACTTGCGCGAGTTCCTCCGCCAGTCCGGGCTCCCCGAGGAGGCGGCCGAGCGACGGGTCGGGACGTACTCGAAGGGGATGCGGCAGAAGGTCGGGATCGCGATCGCCCTGGCGAAACATGCCGAGTCGCTCCTGCTCGACGAGCCGACCTCGGGCCTCGACCCGAAGGCCTCCAACGAGTTCGCGAACCTGCTCCGCACGCTGCGTGACCGAGGCGTCGCCGTGCTGATGGCCACGCACGACCTGTTCCACGCCAAAGAGACCGGCACGCGGGTCGGGATCATGAAGCGAGGACGAATGGTCGCCAGCCTGGAAACCGACGAGGTCGGGCACGCCGACCTCGAACGCATCTACCTGGAACACATGCACGATTGATTCTGTTTTTGCATCAATCGTAACGGTCTGGCGGGGTGGCGATTCATGATCCTTCGCATTGCGCGCAAAGAATTCTGCGACCTGATCCGCGACGGCCGGTTCCGCTGGTCGGCGGCGATCGTCACGGTGCTGCTGGTGGCCGCGACGGCCGTGAGCTGGCGCAGTTGGTGCGAGCTCCGCGACGAGCACGACCGGGCGCAGGTCGAAGCCCGAGAGCATTTCGACGACCAGGAGGAGAAGAACCCGCACGCCGCGGCACACTACGGCCTCTACGTGTTCAAGCCCAAGCCGCCGCTGGCGTTCGTCGACCCGGGGGTCGACCCCTACACCGGCGTCTCGGTCCACCTCGAGGCGCATCGCCGCAACGAGGTGGGCAACCGGCCGGCCCGCGACGCAACCGCGTTGCAGCGGTTCGGCGAGCTCACCGCCGCGTCGGTGCTTCAAATGCTCATGCCTCTCTTGATCATCTTCCTGGCGTTTCCGGCCATCGCCGGCGAGCGAGAACAGGGGACGCTCCGGCAGTTGATGAGCCTCGGCGTCCGGCCAAGAACGCTCGTCGCCGGCAAGGCACTGGGGCTCACGGTGGCCTTGGGGCTGATCGCCGCGCCGGCCGTGGCCCTGGGCGTGGCGGTGGTGGTCCTGGGGGGACCGGAGGCCGCGCGGACCTGGCCGCACTCGCTCACCCTGTTCGCCGGCTACGCGATTTACCTGGGGATCTTCCTCGCCGTCTCGCTCCTCGTCTCGGCACTCGCCGGTTCCTCGCGGGTCGCCCTGATCGTGCTCCTGAGCTTCTGGATCGTGAACGCGATGGTCGCCCCTCGTCTGGTAACCGACCTGGCGCGTCGCGCGGTCCCGACGCCCTCGGCGCTCCAGTTCGCCGACGCGATTCGCCGCGACATCAAGGCAGGCGTTGATGGCCACGACCCGGAAGACGCGCGGATCGAACGGCTCAAGCAAGACACACTGAAAAAGTACAACGTCGAGACCGTGGAAGACCTGCCGATCAACTTTCAAGGGATCGCGCTCCAGGCGGGCGAGGAATACGGCAACTCCGTCTTCGATCGCCACTACGGAGCCCTCTGGAAGGCATTCGAGGGGCAAGACTCGTTGCGGAAAGCCCTCGGCTTCGTGTTCCCCACCCTCGCGATTCGCGAGTTGTCGATGGCCCTGGCCGGGACCGACAACGCCCGGGCTCGCGACTTCGCCGACTCGGCCGAGGCCTATCGCCGCGAGCTGGTCCGGGCCCTGAACGTCGACCTCGAACGCAACGGGGCCGACCTGGGCTTCATGTACCAGGCGGGCCCCGAGCTCTGGAAAAGCATGCCGGAATTCCGCTATCAACCACCGGGCTTGCGCTCAACGCTCACGCGTCAAAGCCTCGCCTGGTCGTCGTTGCTGTTGTGGCTGATCGTGGCCACCGGCTTGGTTCGCCGATCGACCCGAACGCTGCGGGTCGACTGAATTCTTCTTCGATCAAGGCCCCGCAATGCTCCTCAGAAGAATCATGCGGCATGAGGTCCGACTGCTGGCGGTGGACCGGACGCTCCTGGCCGTTGGAATCCTCCTTGCGGTCGTCGTCGGCTACGGCGTCTTCAACGGCGTCACGTGGGCGACCTTCCAGCGTGCGACCCTGAACGCGGCCGCTCGCGAAGAGTCCGCGCGTTATCACGACCTGCGAACCCGCCTGGCCTCGCCCGGCTACGGGCCGGGCCTTCCGGCCGATCAGGTGGGCTTATCGCTCGGGACCCGCTACGCCGCCATGCCACCGGGGCCGCTGGCGTCGCTGGTGATCGGCCAGAGCGACCTCTACCCGTACTACGCGCTGGTGACGACGGCGAACCGCCAGTCGGCCCTCGCTCATGACGAGATCGAGAATCCGACCCACCTGATGTCAGGGCGGTTCGACCTCGGGTTTGTGGTGGTCGTGCTCTATCCGCTCGTGATCCTCGCCCTCGGCTATAACCTGCTGTCGGGCGAGAAGGAGCAAGGGACGCTGGTGATGGTACTCTCGCAGCCCGTGGGCCGGCGGACGCTCGTCCTGGGCAAGGTGCTGGCGCGCGGGCTCGCCGTGGTCGGCCTCGCGGTCGCGATCTCGATCGGGGGTTACCTCCTGGCCGGCGGTCCGACCACGGGCGACGGCCTGACACGACTGGGCCTCTGGCTGGCCGTGGTCGCCGCTTACGGGGCGTTCTGGTTTGCGCTGGCCGTGGCGGTCAATGCGCTGGGACGAAGCTCGGCGACCAACGCGTTGGCGCTGGCCGGGACCTGGTTCTTGCTCGTCGCGGTCGTGCCGGCCATGGCGTCGTTGCTGGTTCGAGTCGCCTACCCGGTGCCGTCACGGATCGAGTTGATCCAGGCCGTGCGCGAGGCCTCCGACCAGGCGAAGGCCGACGGGCCCAAGCTCAACGCCAAGTTCCTCGAAGCCCACCCCGAGCTGGCCCGCGGAAAGGCTGAGGCGAGCGAGTTCGCCATCCAGTCACTGGCCGTTCAGGAAGCCTCCGAAGCGGGGGTCGCCGCAGTCTTGAGCCGCTTCGAGACCCAGTTAGGACATCAGCAACGGCTCGTCGACCGGCTCCGCTTCCTCTCGCCCGCGATCGCCACGCTGGAGGCACTTCAGGACGTGGCGGGCACGGGCTCAGCGCGGTACACGCACTTCGCCGCACAGGTCGATCAGTTCCACGGTGGCTGGCGCGCCTATTTCCGCCCCAAGATCCTCGCGGGCGAGTTGATCCGCCGCAACGACCTGGCTCGGATCCCGGCCTTTGCGTTCCGTGAAGAGCCGCTCGGCGCAGTCGCCGCCCGCGCCTCGGTCGGCCTTGCGGGGCTGGTCCTCCCCACTGTGGTCGTCGGCTCGCTCGGCCTCGCCGCGATGCGCCGCTATCCAGTGGTCGGCTAACACTCATATTCACGATAGGCAGACCCCAATGACCATCAAACAAAACCATACAAGCCTCTTTTTTTCAATTCTGGCGATGATCGCGTTTGGTACACCCTGCCCGGCCGTCGAGCCTAATTCGCCGGCACGCGATGCGGCGAAGTTGCTCGATGCGGGGCGATATCGCGAAGCGCTCGCCCTCCTCGAACCAATTTCACCGACGGCCGCGAATGACCTTGAGGCACGCACCCTGCTGGCAAAGGCCTATCTGGGCAACGGCCGCTACCGCGAGGCCGAGGCGACTCTCGCCAAGCCAGAGGTCAGCAAGGCCGACCCGGTCTCCCTCGAGCTTCTCGCTCGCTCCGCGGAGGCGCAAGGCGATCTCGACCGGGCGCTCCAACTCATGACCGATGCCGTCGAAGCGAAAGGCAAGTCACTCGCCTCGACCGAGACGGTCGAAGGTGCCAGCGCCCTGGCGGAATCCCGGACGCGGCTCGGCGAGCTGTCCTTCCGAGCCGGCCGGCTCGACCCGGCGAAGGAGCAGTTTCACAAAGCGGTGTCGCTGGTCAACCAGGCCCACGCGAAGCTCCATGAGTTGGGAATCCCGCACGACGAAACCGACCCGCGAATGTTCGCCGCCGGAGCCACCGCCGGCCTGGCGCAGGTCTACGCGGCGAAGGGGGACAACGCCCGGGCCGAGCGCACCTGGCGGGGGGTCGCCGCGCGATCGGACGACCCGGCCAGCGTCGCCAGCCTCGCCGCCTTCTTCCTCGCCAAAAACGATCCGAAGACGGCCCGCCGCCACTTCGACCGGGCCTTGCGTCTCTCCGAGAAGAAGCCAGCCCACCGCCGCGCGCGGGTCCTGATCCTGATCGACCGCGGCGAGTCGTCCGACGAGGCCCTCACGCTGGCCGAGGCCGCCTACAACGATGGCCCCGACGTCTACGCCCGCGACACTCTTGCCTGGGTCCTCCACCGCCGCGGCGAACATGCTCGCGCTTCGGAGATCCTCCGACCCGCGCTTGAGCTGGGAATCCGCGACCCGCTGGTGCTCTACCACGCGGGGTCGATCGCTCAGGCCCTCGGCCACCGCGAGGATGCAAAGCGGCTCCTGTCGCAGGTCCTCAAGATCAACCCCGCCTTCGATCCGGTCGCGGCGCAGGCCGCGCGGCAGGCCCTCGAACGACTGCGTTGACTCCCCTTTTTTTTCAACGATCCGCCAATGGGCTAAAAACCAACTGAAAAGAGCAGACGCAACAAGTCGTTATCCTTTCATGTCTTGCAGCCGACGCGGCGACGCAACTCTTTTCGGGTAAACCTTTTGCAGAAACACCCAAATCCTACTGGTTTTTAGCCCATTGGCGGATCGTTGTTTTTTTTCCATCGGCCGGGCGAGTTGCCTCGCCCGGCCCCTCGCTTTCCCCCTCCCCCGAGAACCGAGGACTTTCATGAATTCGATCAAACGCCCCC
Organism: Singulisphaera sp. GP187; assembly: GCF_900129635.1. Lineage (GTDB taxonomy): Bacteria > Planctomycetota > Planctomycetia > Isosphaerales > Isosphaeraceae > Singulisphaera. The sequence goes on from NZ_FSRB01000001.1 coordinate 3,945,338, forward strand.
TGCTGCTCTCACTGGGGCTGGTCCTGGCAACCGCCCTCGCCACCCAGGCCCATACCTTGCGCGTGCTCGTCAATCGCCCCGTGATTGGGCAAGGCGAGAAGGGAACGGTCTTCCTGAGCTACGGACACCTCCTGCCGGTCGACGAGTTGATTGACGCCGAGGCCCTGGCTCTGCTTCAGCTCCACACCCCGACCGGGTCGGTCAAGCCGCTGCGGATCTCCGGCAAGTCGCTTCACGCCAACGAGGTCATGTTCGACGAGCCAGGCCTCTACCAGGCGGCGACCGCCCGCAAGCCCCTGGTCTATTCCACGTATACCGACGCGTCGGGAAAGCAGGCGTTCGCCCGGGTCCCCAAGAGCGAGCTCAAGCTGCCGGAGGGAGGAAAGCTGATCCTCGGCACGAAAGGGCACCAGTACTCGAAGGCGTTGATCCTCTGCGGCGAATCCTCGGCGAAGTCGCCTGCACCGCTCGGGCACAAGCTGGAGATCGTCGTCGAAAGCCCGCTCGGTAACCAGGGTTTCTCGGCCGACCAGCCGGTCAAGGCCCGCGTCCTGTTCCAAGGAAAGCCGCTGGCCGGCGTGAAGGTCGACGCGGCAAGCACCACGCTGAGCCCGGACGGCCTCCCGGAGACCGCGGCCGAGACCGACTCCGAAGGTCGCGTCGCGCTCGAGCTGCCCGAACCCGGCACCTGGGTCCTCAACGTGACGTACAAGTTCGACTCCGCGCCGGGGGACCGCCAAGCCTTCGACGTCGAGTCCTACGTGGCGACCTTCGCCATCCCGGTCGCCGAGGCGAAGTGACCCAAGGCCATCATCGCTTGAAACTTTCCAACGACCCGATCCAGGGCGAGGAAGCCTCTCGTTACTCGTTCCCACGGAGGACCGTGGGAACGAGGGGGATTCCTCGCTCTCTGGCGGGTCGTTGAAACTTTCCAGGCGAGCGGGAATGTTCTCGCTCGCCTTTAGGCTCGCTTACGCACAAACACCAAACACTTCGCTTACATCCAATCTTCTTGACACCAGAACAACAAGCTCCCCATTCGCCTGAACGAATGCAAAAAGTTCCCTCGCCCCCTTGCCAACCCCTCGATCGCGCGGTATTACGATTATAAAAATCTTCACACCGCCCCCTCTGGTGAAGGATCAAATTCGTATGCGACGCCGAGGATTCACACTGATCGAGCTCCTGGTCGTGATCGCGATCATTGCGATCTTGATCGCCCTGCTATTGCCGGCCGTCCAGGCGGCGCGCGAGGCAGCCCGCCGCTCCCAGTGCGTCAACAACCTCAAGCAGTTGGGGATCGCGCTGCACAACTATCACGACACGATGGGGCGGTTCCCGTTCGGCGCGATTGTCGCACCCTCGAACAACTACTGGGTCCTCCGCGGCGCCGGTGGCGAACACTACCGCTACTCGGTCCTGGCCATGCTCTCGCCGTTCCTGGAGCAGACGCAGGTCTATCACGCGTTGAACTTTGACTTCCCCGTCTTCGATGAGGTGGGGGCCGCGACCCTGCCCAACACCACGGTTTTCGCCCTGAAGGTCGCGCTATTTCTCTGTCCCAGCGACACGGGGCAGACGGTGCAACCGGGTTTCGCCCCGGGAAACTACATGGGCTGCGCCGGCGACGGTCAGAACAATGGCGGATCGGCCCTCTGGGGCAACCCCAACGGCACCTTCTTCTACAACTCGTCGGTGAGTTTGGCCCACGTCAGCGACGGGTCGAGCCAGACCGCCCTCATCAGCGAGAGCGTGCTCGGCCCCGGCAGCTTCGATATTCCCAAGCCGGGCTCGCCCACCCCGATCAACGTCCAGACTGAGATTCCGTTCACGCCGATCACGAACTACTTGCCGCTGAGCCTCAGCGAATGCCAGGTCCCGACGCGCTACTCCGGCTGGCGGAACCGCGGTTGGATCCAGGGTGACATGCGCAACATGCTCTACACCCACTTCCTCACCCCCAACAGCAAGACCTACGACTGCCTCCGGGGTAGCGACTACGGCTGGAAAACCGCCCGCAGCCGACACTCCGGCGGCGTCAACGTCCTCTTCGGCGACGGCTCGGTGCGGTTCATCAAGGACTCCATCAACCAGCCGACCTGGGCCGCCCTGGCCACCCGTGCCGGCGGCGAAGTCATCAGCAGCGACGCCTACTGATCCATCGCCCCCGGATTCGTTCCATTCCCTGATCGGTTCCTGGCCTCGTTCCACGCTTTGGCGTGGAGGGTTCGTTCAGGCGCTCGGGCTCAGCCTTTCCTTTTTTTCGGGCGCCCCAGAAACGGTCGGCAGGACCTTCCTGACTCGGCGATCGGCGCGCGTTACAATCGCCCTCCCGAACTGGCCTGATTCCCAGAAACCGGAGCCAAGTGGCCGGAGCCCTCGACTTAAGACCGCCGGAGACAACAGGTTCCGACTCCCCCGAACCGATCACGCCTCGGTCAGTCCTCCGGATCGCGTTGACAGTCGTGGTCCCGCTCAGTCGGCTCCAGTCTCGATTCCCACCACACGAGGCTTTTGGATTCTCCCATGAAGTTCCGACCCACTGCTCTCCTCCCGCTGGCGGCCTGCGTCGCCACCCTTCTCACCGCGCCTGGCCTAACGCGGGCCGCGGAAGACCTCAACGTGGCCCCCAAGGGGTTCACGGCCCTGTTCAACGGCAAAGACCTGAGCGGTTGGCACGGAATGCCTCACTTCGACCCGCGCACCCTCGCCGCCATGAGCGAGGAAGCACGGACAAAGCAGATCGCCGAGTGGACCGAAGACGCCAAGAAACACTGGAGCGTCCAGGGAGACGACCTCGTCAATGACGGCCATGGGGCTTACCTGACCACCGACAAAGACTATGGCGACTTCGAGTTGCTGATCGACTACAAGACCGTCCCCAAGGCGGACAGCGGGATCTACCTCCGCGGCACCCCCCAAGTCCAGATCTGGGACAACACCCCGGAAGGCCCGAGCAGCAAGATCGGCGGCCTCAAGGGATCGGGCGGCCTGTTCAACAACAGTGACAAGGCGCCGGGCCGCGACCCGCTCGTGGTGGCCGACAAGCCGTTCGGCGAGTGGAACCACTTCCGGATCATCCTGGTCGGAGCCCGGATCACGGTCTACCTCAACGACAAGCTCGTCGTCGACCACGCCCAGATGGAAAACTTCTGGGACCGCGCCTTGCCCCTGTTCGCCCGCGGCCCGATCCAGCTTCAGACCCACGGCGGCGAGATCCGCTGGCGGAACATCTTCCTCCGCGAAATCCCGGCCGCCGAGGCCAATAAGATCCTCTCCGAGCAGGGCAACAAAGGCTTCACCGCGATCTTCGACGGGAAGACGCTCGAAGGCTGGGCCGGGGCAGCGAACAACTACGAAGTCGTCGACGGCGCCATTCGCTGCAAGCCGCACAAGGGAGGCGTTCTCTTCCACAAGGATGCCCTCTCCGACTTCGTCGCTCGCGTCCAGTTCCGCCTCCCGGCGGGGGGCAACAACGGGCTGGCGATCCGCTACCCGGGCACCAACCCGTCGGACAACGCCGCCTATGCCGGCATGTGCGAATTGCAAGTGCTTGACGATACGTCCGACCAGTACGCCAAGCTCGATCCCCGGCAGTACCATGGCTCGGTCTACGGAATCGTAGCGGCCAAGCGTGGCTACCTCCGCCCCGTGGGCGAGTGGAACTTCCAGGAAGTGACCGTCAAAGGCCCCCACATCAAAGTCGAGCTGAACGGGAACGTGATCGTGGACGCCGACGTGAGCAAGGTGACCGAGTACATGGCCAACTCCCCTCACCCTGGCAAGGACCGCACCTCGGGCCACTTCGGCTTCGCCGGCCACAACGAACCGGTCGAGTTCCGCGAGATCGACATCAAGCCCCTGAAGAATTGATGAAGCGCGGCTGAAAACGGGAGAAGACTCTTACACGTCGAGAAAGCTTCTCCTGTTGGAGCGTTCACGTCTGGGGTGGCTGAGGTCCGAAAACGGCCTCAGCCACCCCAAAGCCATTCGCGACTCCCAACAAAGCTAAGGGCCCCCACGATGAGCCGCCAGCGCGACCTAGTCCACCCGCGTGACGAGATCATGCGTGCGATGGAGCGGATCTACCGCTATCGGATGACGACCACGTCCGGCGGGAACCTCTCGATCCGGGACGAAGTGGGCGACCTCTGGATCACCCCCGCCCGGGTCGACAAAGGAAGCCTGCGCCGCGAGGACATCGTCCACGTTCGCGCGGACGGAACCGTCGACGGTCCGCATCCCCCCTCGTCCGAGCTCCCGTTCCACCGCGCCATCTATGAGGCGCGGCCCGACGCCCGAGGGATCGTCCACGCGCATCCGGTCGCGCTCGTCGCCTTCAGCATCTGCCAGCGCACGCCCGACACCCGCCTACTCCCCCAGGCCCGCCAGATCTGCGGCGCGGCGGGCTTCGCCCCCTACGCGCTCCCTGGCAGCAAGGCGCTCGGAGCCAACATCGCCCAGACGTTCGCGGCGGGGTCCGACTGCGTGGTGCTCGAGAACCACGGCGTCGTGACCGCCGGCTCGAATCTCCAGGAGGCCTTCGAACGGTTCGAGACCCTCGAATTCACCGCCAAGACGATCATCAAGGCAAGCCTGCTCGGCGAAGTCCGTTACCTTGACGACGAGCAGGCCGGACGCCGGCCCGAGGCCTCGCCCTCGGCCGACTCCCCTGCCCCATCCTTCCAGCCGGGGCCGGCCACGAGCCGGGAGAAAGAGCTGCGTCGGCAACTCTGCGAGTTTGTCCGCCGCAGTTATCAGCAACGGTTGATGATCAGTACCGAAGGCGCATTCTCGGCCCGCCTCGACGAGGATTCGTTCCTGATCACCCCCCACCGGGTCGACCGCAACATCCTCGACCCCGACGCGATCGTCCTGGTTCACAAAGGGGCCACCGAAGCGGGCAAGACGCCGAGCTCCGCGGTCCGCAATCATGAGGCGATCTATCAAGGCCATCCCAAGATCCACTCGATCGTCAACGCATACCCGGTGAACGCCACCGCCTTCAGCGCGACGGCGACCACCCTCGACCCGCGTACGATCCCTGAAAGCTATATCTTCCTCCGCGACGTCCGCCGAATCCCCTACGGCATCCCGCAGGGCGACGGCCGCGAACTGGCCGGTCTGACCTCCCTGCGCGACCCGGTCCTGATCTTCGAGAACGACGGCGTCCAGGTTTGCGGCTCCAGCGTCCTCGACGCGTTCGACCGGCTCGAAGTCCTCGAGTCGACCGCCGAGGCGATGATCAACGGATTCGCCCTCAACAAAGGGACGATCCATCGGATGCCCGACGCCGTGATCTCCGAGTTGAACCAAGCGTTCGGGCTGGACTGATTTCTTTTCGTCCGCGACCCAACCGCGAGTCCCTGATTCACAATCAAGTTCATATTTCATGAGCGAGACCAGTGACAAGTCACTGATCCGCATTGGTCGAATGCGTTTCGCTACAGCAGTTTACCGTCGGATGGCGGACGGGTTCTGAACGTGTTCGCTCTCTGTGGGTGGGGGCTTCGACCCCGGTCTTTGGGCCTTCGCACCGGGGTCGGAGACCCCAGCTACAATCATGCGAGCGCCCCGGGATCCGAGACTCCAGCCACCCGGATGTGAGCGAACACAAGGTAAACCGCTGTAAGGCTCTCAGGCTCCAGAAAAACCGATACGCTCGATCGTCCCATCGCGTCTGCGGACGTGTGTGACTCGAGGAGAAAGTGTCGAGAGATCGGTATCGTCGGTTACGTCTGCCAATTGGCCGTTTTGTTCTAAATGCTCGTAGAATGTTCGGGCGTCAGAATCCTCCTCAATCGCGGTGGAAGGGGGCAGCGTGTTCCCTGGCTGATTCCCTCCGACCACCGTGGCAATAAAGTCAGGGAGCGAGGAACCGGCCGACGGAGTCGAAGCCGGTAGTGGTGAATCCGGGGTGGGGGGGACGGCTGACGCGGCAAGCGTTCGAGTCGCCTCGCGCAATGCGTGGATGGCGTCAGACAGGTCGAGTTGAGCGGACTTGCCCCGCGGTTGGGGGGCGGGCTGAGACGACGGTCGAGGTGATTTCTTAGCCATGGTAGGTTCCCTCTCGGGATGTATTGGCCGAGGCAGTCGGCTTAGCGGCCCCTGCCTCGGCTCTCATCCTACCTCGACAGCATATCCTCGCACAGGATTTTCAACCTCGGGAACACGAATCCCGGATGCGTCTCAGCACCCGTGGTCACACTCATGGAGGCCGCAGTCGAAATAGAGCCGCTTGAGGACGATCGCCCCATGCTCGTCGCGGACCAGCGTATGGCTCTTCCGTGACCCGTCGTCCACGACGGGGAGATCGTGCATCGCGGCAGCGGCACCTCCCTGGATGGGTGCAACATCGATCCGACCGAATTGCATCAGCTCATTGACGAAAGCGGCCGCATCGTCGACCGCTGTGCGATCCTTTCCGTCATCAACAGCCACCGAAGAGGCGACCGTGAACCGCGGGGGTTCAGCTGGGGCATGAACCTTGATCGTGAGGCCGGACAGGGTCGTCACGCTCCGAGTCGGCAAGGCCGGGGCGTCTTCAGCCGCTCGGGTGTGCGCGTCGTCGTCGTCGCCGTACGTCAGAACACTGTGTCCATTGCCTGCTGCGACCGTGGCTGCCATTTTAGGAAGTGGGGCATCCTCCAACATTGACAGGGAGTCCGCGGCCAAAATGCCGCGCCGGATGAACCCGGTAGCGAGCGCAGTCCGGTAGCGGCCTTCAAACAGCACCCGGTCGGCCTGGATCATGGCGGCCGCCACCTGGCTGTAATATCCCGGAGTGATCGGAGCCGTCCGGATCCCGTTCACCAGGAGCTGGCCCATATCCCGGCTGACCGTTTGGAGCGATTGCTCGCTCGGCGGTCCGACGGCACTCAACATTCGGGCCAGGATATCAAGGAACGCCCCGGTGAAGACGCGAGAGAAGGAATGCGACTCCGATGAGAGTTGACTTGCCGGCGCACGTGCCGGGAGCAGCCGGGGGTCCTGGTAGGAAAACCGGTTGGCCGCGTTCCGCAACGAGTCCTGATCCACGGCTGTGGAAGAAAGCTGTCGGATCCCCCACCCAAGCTGTTCGGCCAGCCGGGACAGCCGGGAGTTGGTGTTTAGCCGCCCGTTCGTCTCCTCCAACACCTTCCGACGAAGAGTCGGGAGCTGGAGAGAAGAGAGGATTCCGCTCATATCTCCGAAAGACTCGTGAAATGCGGCGACCTCCAGGCTGGCCGCGTCAAACAACTGCGGCCGGAGAGCGTCCAGGATGGCATGTCCGAGTTCGTGACAGACCACGTCGGCACTCTCCGCCGAGAAGATGGCAACATTCCGAACAACCCTATGGAAGAACCGCAGACCCGCGGTACGGCTGTAGAATGCGTTGAGATCGTCTCCGGAGTCCAGCCCCACCCCCATCGGTTTGTTGACAGTCGTCCATTGCGTTCCAGAGGGCAACAGTCCAGCCCAGAAGTTGATCCCTCGGGCCAAAGCCTCGGCAGCAACCCAGAACCGGAAGTTGGCGGTTCCAGGGGAGTACTCGCCCGGAGTTACAGCCGGCTCCGTGATCCGAGTCTGGAGCAAGGTGTTATTGTTGACCGGGACCTGGACGGCGATCGTCGGGGAGAGCGTCGGATTCCTGGTGGGGGACTCCTCGCTAAAGGGGTCATCCTCCCATATGGTTATCCGTGACGTCGCCAAGGTTACGCCGCCGAGGCCATCCTGCCCACCGGCCTGAGCCTGCCGCATCATCTCACTCATTTGCTGCATAAACTGCATAATCTGCACCGTGGACGCGGCCTGGGCCTGGGCCGCTTGCGCAATGACTTGGAGAGCCTCCGCCAACTCTTCGTTGGTGATAGGCTCAGCAGCTGAAGATCTTGATTTACTCATTTCTCAAATCTCCTCGTTTCACAAAACTACCGAATTTCAGCAAACAGGAACATTCCTGTCTCAGAAGGAGCAATGGGACTGAGCTTGTGTGAGATTGACCCCAGACCACTTCCCTGATTTATGCGAACTCGGCCTCCCAACCCACGTCAGTTGATGACAATTACCGGCCCCTCGCAGTGCAGAACGACCCCTCCATGGTTTTCTAGCACCAAGGCTCTCACATCCAGATCGCGGCGGGCACCGGTACCGTCGACATCACGACAGAGTCCATACCTCCACTGTTCTTTGGCAATGGATCTCCACGTGTCATCTGACGTGACGAATTGCCCGAAATCGCCAAACACTAAGCTCATGGCACAGGAATCGTCATAACAAAAACCCAAACCAATTGTTTTCTAGAAATCAATCGTTTGCAAGAATCCGCTTCAAACACCAGCACCTTTTTAGTACTGACACATTTGCTTAGCCAATCTCTGTCAACTTTCGAGTTTATTTGCGACGGACGGCCAATCAATGACGCTTGGCTCGGTGTCAGTCCGACGAAAAATTCCACGCAAAAATTCACCGGCGGCGAAAGGGGGGAGCCAATCCTGGCCACGATCCACGGCTCGTTGGCACATCCCCTTCATCTTCAGTGTTACCTTCCCGCCGAAGAACCGCAAAAGTGGAGGCCATCGATTGCCATCGTGGGAGCGCCCCGTTGGAGTTGCGTTCGACCGGCTCGAAGTCCTCGAGTCGACCGCCGAGGCGATGATCAACGGATTCGCCCTCAACAAAGGGACGATCCATCGGATGCCCGACGCCGTGATCTCCGAACTGGACCAGGCGTTCGGACTCGATTGAAACGGGCGAACTTTTGTCCGACGGTTACTCCGACGCCGGCAACGACGATCGCATTCCTTGCCAGACCATCCCGGGGTGGTCGGTATACCCCTCGTCCCGGAGCTCGACGCTCTCGAGACTGGCCTCAAGGGGGTAGCAAGGTGCCTGCCAGTGGAGCGCGATCCGGCTGGCCTCGGCTTCGTCCGACGCCAGAACGCCCCAGGGAATGCGATAGCCGGTCCACTCTTCCTCACCTGCCAGGCAACCGTCGAAGTCGCGCCAACGTTCATCGAGGGGCTGAACGACCACGACTCCATAAAAGTTCAGCCCTTCGGCGGTTGGGTTCGCGCGCCGAGGTCCATCGAACAGTTCATTGGGCGCGAGCCCCGTGGCCAGAAGCCGGTTGACGAGCACTCCGCGTAACGAATCCTCTTCCGGCAAGACCTTGGCGGCATCCCAGAGGCGGCTGAAGAGGTTCACCAGGCCGGAATGCGTGAGGTAGTCGACTCCCGCGAGCCGCACCGCCATGACCTCTGTCAACTGGTTCCGGAAATCCTCCAACCGGCCGAGCAGACTCAAAGCGCAGGCTCGCAGGATCAGGACGTGAAGCACTCCGCCTTCGATCCTCCGCTCCTCCTCGACAAGCGCCGCTATCGCGTCGACGGCCCGACCAAGCCGGAGGAGGCCGCTGGCTCGATAATAGTGGCTCCAAGTCCCACCGGGCGCGACCTTCTCGAACTGGTCGAGATACGTCAGGAGGACTTCATTCTGCTCGAGCGAATGGGCGAGAAGCGCCGCTTGCCAGGCGACTTCGGGGGCGTCCGTCCCCGCGCGCAACGCCATGTCGAGAACCGCGAGGGCGTCGCGCGATCGATCCGAACGCTCGTAGATCTCGGCCAGCCAGAGCGAGGCATGGGGATTACTACGGTCGAGCCGAAGCCAGCGTGCCAGACAACGCTCCGCTTCGCTCAGCTGACCGGCCTGGCGGTAATAGATCGCGGCCCGGCCATAGTTGCGCGTGTGATTCGGGTCCAGGTCGAGGGAATGCCGAAAAAGTTGTTCGATTCGCTCCGCGTCAATCCGGTCGGCCACGGACGAATCGTCGTCGATTCTCAGCGAATGCCCAAGCGCGGCGAGTAGGTTGAGGACCACCGCCTCCCTGGGGAACGGGGACGCGATCGCCTCGGCCCAGTCCCAAACCCGCGACGCAACGGCGGGATCGTCGCAGATAAACCGAGCGAAGTGGAGCATGCGGGCAACGTCCTCCGGATGCGTGGCCACGTCCGGTCCGAAGCCGAGAAGAGCGTTGAGGCTCCTGCTTCGGACATCAGGGTCGTCCTGCTCCTGCTCCAAAGCGGCCGTGAGCGCGTCGAGCGCCTCGCCAAGTGGCGTGGGCGTCGGCGTGGGTGACTCCGGAGCCGCCGTGGCGGCTGGCTCGTCGGTCGCTATCACTGCCGGAGCCAAGTCGGTGGCCGACCCGATGGTGAGCGGACCGGCCGGGGCGATCGGCGATACCGGGATCTTGGGGTCGAGGAGCCTGGAGAGGCGGCGGAGCGTCAACCAGTCGCGTGACTCGCGGGCCTTCGACTCCAGTTGTCGCGCCAGTCCCGCCACTCGTTCCTGATCCCCCGCGAGGAGGTACGCGGCGATGAGCCGGAGCCTGACTTCGAACCATTCGACCCGACATTGACGGTCAGTCAGCCGCCGGTCCCAGGTCGTCAGCAACGAAATGGCCGCCGCCGGCTCGCCAACGAGACAGGAGCGAAGGGCCGAAATCATCGTTTGACGGAGGTGGAGTTTGGGCCATTCGTCCGCGGGGGGGAAGTCGGTCGTCGTCTCGTCGCCTGCCACTTGCCCGCTCGGGGACGGCTCGTCCCGCCCGTTCAAGAGGCGGATCGTCTCGAGGAGTTGATGGGTTAAGAGACGCGCACTGATCGGATTGTGGTAGCTCTCGGCGAGGTCCAAGGACCGAAGCGCGGCCGCCTCGGCGGCGTCGATCCGACCCGCGATGATGAGGATGCCGGCCTCTTCGGAGGCACCGGCCCAGCGGCGGTCAAAGCCCTCGCGTTGGTTGCCGTTGACCGCCACGTGTCGGGCGTGATGGAGCGCCATCTCCAGGTCGTCGGAGGCCCGGAAGACGTCGGAGGCATATTCGCGGAAGCAGTGGATGCACTCCAGCTTGCCGGTTCGGCGGCAGACCTGGATGCCCTCGGCGATCGTGTCGTGGACTCCCTCGGAGTTGTAGCCGCGCGCGGACGCCGTGGCATGGCCAAGACCGTCGTAGGCGCAGGACGAGACCTGGGAGACCAGCGACTCATACTCGGCGGAGTCAATGTCCGGCTGAATCTGCCGCGCGAGCTCCTCGCTCTCCAGGATCGCGATCAACTCGATGGCCGCTTCCCGGCCCGGTTCGGGGTCGAGCAGGTCCTTGGCGTGGTTCATCAACGTGTGCAGCGCCCAGACGTACGGATCGAGTCGGCGTGCGGCCTTGGCCGCGCGCTTGAGCTCGGCGGCCAGCCGGGTGGCCGTGCGATCGTGGCAGCGTGCGATCGCCTCGTGCTTGGCTCTCTCAAGGGCGGCGAGTGTGTCGGCCGGATCATCGTGAATCGGTTCGTCGGCGTTCATCGGCGAAAATCCTCGGATCGGTTCAGGACAAGTCGGCAGGTCAGGGCTGACGTCCCCACAAGGCGTCGGCGATCCAGTCGAGGTCGTCGGCTTGCCGCCGGAGGGTGGTCCGGGTCGGGGAAGCGCCGGCGGACGCCAGCGCATGGCTCACCAGCAGCCGGAGCGTGCTCGCCAGGGGCGCGGACGTGGGTTGAGACAAGGCGCGGGCGACGAGTCGGTGGTCGCGGTTCAAGAGCACCTCGTTGTGTCCGACCGGGCTATTCCCGAGATGGGCGTCGATCATCCTCTGAAACCCCGAGGGGATCGCCTCGGATTTCTTCAGGTCGTCGAGGGTCTTCAGGAGCTCGGAGCGTTCGTTGAGAAAGGCCATCACCGGCCGGTCCTCGCGGAACGAGGCGGACAGGATCTTGGCGTCGGCCCCGAGGAAATCTTGCCACTCCGCCGAGACCTCTTCGAGCTCGGTCACCCCGAGAACGGCCATCGCGAATCCAGGGGAACCAGGACTGGCCAGACGCAGGTCGACCGCCTCACCCGCGCTCGTGTTGTCGGCCGTCATGGTCGCCAGCAGCGACTCCTCGAAGCTCCGCAAGGCATGAACACAGGGGACAGGATATCCGGCAAAGAGAGTATTGACCCACCCTTCCTGACGGCGATCGGTGTTGTACCAGATGACCTGGCGCGCCTCGGCCTCGAAGAGAGGGTCGGCCTCACTCCGCTCGATGACCTGGTCGAACGTGAGGAGGCCTTGCGAGGTGGGAAACCGATAGGTCCGGCGGAGCAAGTCGCGCAGCCGACGCTCGGTCAACGCGGCGCCGGCGAGCGTGTACCGGTGCCAGGCCAGGACCGATTCCAGCCGCGCCCTGTCTTCAAGGGCCTGGCGCTCGAGATGCTCATAGAGCAGGTCTTCAAGGGTCGCCCGCACCTGGCTGAACGCGTCATCGCGGACAAGGTCCTCGCGGCTGAGCGTCGGGGTGCATCGGTTGACTTCGAGGACCCCTCGCAAGAAAGGAGCCCACTCGGGCAGGAGCCCTTGGATTTTCCGGGAGATCACCATCCGCCTCACGGTGGCCGTGACCACCGATTCGCCCGCGAAACCGGGCGTCCGCCGCGTCGTCACGTAGAGCGCACCGGCGATCGCCGTGGGTTGGTCGCGGCGGATCGGGATCACGTCGAGGGGCGTTTCGCCGAAGTGAGCCTCCAACTCCAGTTCGATCGCGTCGCTGTCCGGCGTCGGGTCGAACCACCCCGAGTTAATCTGGTTCGCGCGGGCGTTGGAGCCGTTCAGGTGGATCGGAATCTGAAGAAAGTCGGCATACTCCTTGATGATTGCCTCAAGGAACTCGGGCTGTTCGGCGAGCCGAGAGTGCTCGGGCTTCAGGAAGAGCGTCACCGTCGTGCCGGGTCGTTCCCTCGTGGTGTTCGACAGCTCGATCTCACTCCCCGGTCCGGCCTCCCAGCGCACGCTCTCGCCGTCCTCGGCCTTGCGGCTCTCGACGACGACCCGGTCGGCCAGCATGAAGGCGCTGAAGAGACCGACGCCGAACATGCCGATCAGGTTGCCGTCGGTTCCCTGGGACGCTTCGACAGGCGCCGCGGCCCCACGGCCCCGGATCAGACCCGTGATGCCGATTCCGAGGGTGCTCAGGTAGGTCTCGGCCTCCTCGGCCGAGAGCCCGATGCCGTCGTCATGGAACCGAAGGGTGTGCTCGGCCCGATCCTGCTCGATGTCGATCCGACCTTGATAGCCAAGGTCCGACCTCCGCCGACGCACGATCGCGTCGTGGGCATTTTGGATTAATTCGCGAACCGCCGATTCGGGCCTGCTATAGAGGGCGGAGCCAAGGATCTCGATGACACCCACGATATCAACACGAAAGGGGATTGTTCGCTTCCAACTCGTCATCGCAGTCCTCAATTCCAATCCGCACGAAGCTCCGACGGCATTTCGTTTCAACGACCCAATCCAGGGCTAGAGCGGTTCCCGACCGGCTGGCGCACGGAAAAAGGGGACAGCGACTGTGTTTGTTGTCAAGGTGCGTGGTCGCAGATCACACCGGGGCGCACGTTTTTGTAGGCGTCCATGGTGTCATGTCGCGGATCATCGCGTTGGCGATGGTCAGCAGCTTCCGAGAGACCGCGACCAGGGCGACTTTGGCCGCCTTACCGCTCTCGCGGAGCCGCTTGTAAAACGCCTTGAGGTCGGGGTTGAATCGCATCGCCGAGACCGAGGCCATGTACAACGCCGTGCGGACCTCGGCACGGCCGCCGAAGATCGTCCGGGCCCCCTTGACCGTCCCGCTGTCGCGGGCACGCGGGGCCAGCCCCGCCAACGCCGAGACCTGCTTGCCGGTCAGCTTGCCCAGCTCGGGAAGCAGCCCCAACAGGCTCCGCGAGGTCTGCGGCCCGACCCCCGGGATGCTCCGCAGCACCTCGTCGCGGAGCTTCCAATCGGCCTTGGCCTCGATCGCCTTGCCGACGGCTTGGTCCATCGCCTTGATCTGGCCGGAGAGGTAGGCGATGTGGGCCTTCAGGTCGGCCTGGACCGCGGCGGTCGGCCCCTGCTGGAGCCGATTCTGCTCGGAGACTCGCATGTTCACTAGTTGACGACGCCGATCCAGCAAAGCCTGGAGGTCGCGGGTCTCCTGGTCGGGAAGTTCGCGCGCCTCGGGGCGGACGGCGTCGGCGTAATGGGCCAGCACCCGCGCATCAAGGGCGTCGGTCTTGGAGTGCTGGCCGATCGATCGCGCGAAGTGACGGACCCGGCCCGGCTCGACGATCCGGACCGGCAACTTGGCCTCGGCCAAGGCCACCGCCGCGGCCCACTCCTGGCCGCCGGTGGCCTCCAGCAGGATCAAGGTGGGGCCGAGGAGTTTGAGTCGATCCACGAGCGAGGCGATCCCTTCGGCCGTGTTGGCCAAGCGGAATTCCTGCCCATCGGGCCGCGAGGCGACGTCGAGGTGGGCCTTGGAAACGTCGATCCCGACGAAGCAGGGGGTGGCTGACATGAGAGATCTCCTTGAGGTCCGGATGACGACATCCCGGCGTGGCCCTGCCTTGCAGATCCGGAATGATCCGGGCGACTGTTCGGGCTCAAGTCCGGGAGAGCTCACCGCGACGACCAAGCTGTCCCACGGCCTAAGATGGCCAAGGCACTGACGGTCTATCGCGGCGAGTCGCCCCCTGGTGAAACATACAAGGCACCCGGCCTCCAAAGCGTTTGGCGAGATTCAAGGGCTCAGGGGCCGGGAGCCAGTCCCCTTTTTCCTCCGCCGTGCGCAATGCAAAGGAGAACCGCTCTAGGAAGCCTCTCGCGACTCGTTCCCACGGGGGACCGTGGGAACGAGGGGGATTCCTCGCTCTTTGGCGGGTCGTTGTTGCGTTTCCACCAAAAGGGGAGCGGATCGCGCGCGGTCCCCTTTCTCACGTCGATTCCATGGTGGGCCGTGCCCACCCTACAAGAAATCACAACATCAGATTTCAACCCATAGGATATTTCTTCTGAGGCTCGCCCCCCAGGGTGTGATGGGCGAGCTGGAGGATCTCATCTTCCGGGAGTTGCTCGGGGAGTACCGCGGCCAGGTCGGCTCGAAGGCTGGTGACCGCTCCGTCGCGGAGCAGGTGGAATTCGCCCGGTTCCTGGGTGGCGAGACGGTCGGTGACGTCGACGCGGCAATCGCTCAGCATCGGCTTCATCTTGGCCAGGGCGGTCGGCTCCTTGACGCGGCCGACGAACCAGTTGCGGATGTTGTCGCGGCATTTGTAGTCGAAATCGCCCGGGCTCTGGGTGGCCAGAAACAGGCCGAGGCCGGCGGACCTGGCCCGCTTTAAGAGGTCCTCCATCGGCTCTTTTGTGGGGGGCTGGCGCGTCGCGGGAAGATAGAGGTCAGCCTCATCGAACATGAGGACCGCCTGCAACTGGCCCGAGGGGGACCGGCTCGACCAGCGGCCCATCTCGACCAGCAGTTGCGAGACCCAGAACTGGACGTCCTGGGTGGCGCCAAGGAACTTGGTGCTGATGACGCTCAGCCGGGTCTTGCCCGGGACCGCGTACCGGCCAAGCCCGAGCAGCGCCTCCGCCTCGATCGGCTCGCCCCGCGCGGCCAGGAACTCGCCCCGGGTCAAACGCAACGTCTCCAGGTCCTGAACCAGGCGTTCGAACAGCTTGATATCGAGTCGGCCGACCGCGTTCACTAGGCCGGCGTCCTTCTCGGCGATGTATTCGATCAGACCCGGCAACGAGATCGAGCCCCCCGGCTCCAACTGGGCGAGCAGGTCGATCGCGTTCGCCAGAATCGCCTGACGGGCCGGGTCGGTCCCTCGGGTGCCGTAGTTCATCATCCCCGCCAGCGCGGACGCGGCATAACGGGCGATCTGGCTCCGCTCGAACGAGCCGGACTGCCCGAGCCCGGCCGGGGCGATCGCGATCGACAACGGGCGCCCTTTCGGATTCCCCGGCGTATAGATCGCGACCTCAACCCGGTCGCGGAGCCGCTGCCGCCGCTCGACCAAGGCTGCGTCGGCGAGCGGGCGGGACCAGGCGGCTTCGCTCGCGTACCCGCAGAGGTCCCCCTTGCGATCGACCAAAACCGCCGGGATCCCGCGCAGCAGGAGTTGCTCGATGAGACCAAGCGCCACGGTCGTCTTGCCGCTCCCCGTCCCCCGAGGAAGGCGGCGTGACGGGTCAGCTCCGTAGCCTCCAGGGTCACCGCCCCCTTGGCCCGGTCGGTGGTCAGGCCGACGGCGATCGGCCCCAGCGGAGTCGCTTCCACGCGGGGCCTGGCGACCGATTTCGCTGAAGACGGCTCGACCGGCTTTGTTGGCTTGCCGAGAACGGGTCTGACCTCGGACTTCGGAGTCTGAGCTGTATTGATATGATCCAGATCAAGGATCGCCCGGAGCGACTTCAGTCGGCTCAACGGTTTCTCTTCCCGGAGCCAGGCGCTGAAGGCCGGGTCTTTGTGATGGTGCTTGCGGAACTGCCGGAAGGCGGCCATCGTCCGCCAGTCGGAATCCTCGACCACGACGCGGCGGCCCCCGCGCGTGATCAGTTCGCCGATCTGCTTGGAGACGACGGCGTTCGGGTTGGCCGGAAAAGCCGTCGATCGCACGATGACCGGCTTGTTCCCTCCGGCCCGCTCGACCACCTCGGTGATCAGCCTGCCGAGGTATCCCCCCTTAGCCGTGCCGTTGCAGACGCCGACGACGAGAAGGGTCACGCTGTTATCGGCGGCATGCGCTTCGACGGCGACGAACCGCTTGTCCGCCTCGGTCTCGAACCAGTGGCCGGTCTCAATCTCGTTCGAGCAATCTTTTATCGCCTCGGCCAGGAGTGTCGCGAGCGCGGGGTCTTCGGTCGGGGTGTCCCCGGTGAGCTCGGATCGGAAATCGTTCCAGGATTGCTCCAGGTGGGTCGTGCTGATTCGTTCCCGCTCGCGATCGGGCGGAACCGGCCGGAGGTTGTCGACGTCACCCTCGAGGTCGACGAGTTTTTCCGCGGCGATACACCGCTCGCGATACTCCTGGCAACGTTCGAGGACATCGCGGGTCCGCATGCCGGCAAGCTTCTGAAGGTAAGCCGGCGCAAATGGAAAGGTCGGCGTATCGTCCTGGAACGGGGCATCGAGCGAATCAAAGAGATACCTCAGCCGGTGGGAGACGATCTCGACGATCTCGTCCTCTTCGCGGGTCCCTTTCAGTTGGATCGGTGCGGGGTCCTTCTCGATCCGGTCGACGAGCGACTTGGTGAGCCCCCCCTTGAGCAACGTGTAGAATTCTTCAAGACAGGAGATCACCACAATCGCCGAAGGGGTCCGGCTCACGAGGTCGCAGAGCGTGGCCATCGCCCGCCGAAACCGCACCGGGGCTTCATCAAGGTTGTAGATATCTTCAAGCTGATCGACACAGAGGATGAGTGGGACCGAGCCGACGTTGGCCATCAGCTCGCCCAGGCGCTGGATGAGCCACTGGGGGGCATCGTCGTAGTCACGCGCGACCATCCCGCCGAGGATGAAGCGGTCGTGATCCGAGAGTTTTTCGCAACGGAGGTACTTGAGGACCCGGCTCTTGACGCGTGGGTCGTTCGCCTGCAAGAAGAGCAGTGCGCGCACAAGGTCGATGTCCACGTTATTGAACCGGTCGTCCATCACGACCTGGTCGGCCAGGGCGTCGACCAGCTTCGCCAGGCAGCCGTGATCGAGCTCGTCGTTGCGAATCTGGTCGACCCGGTCGACAGAGACCCCTTTCGGACTCTCGGCGATCATGGTCGAGAGCCGCATCAGGCCCGAGGTCTCCCCGACGCGTTGGTCGTAGGTCTGGTCGAGCGAGTCGATCAGGTTGTTCAGAACATACCGGCCGTAATGGCTCGTGGATGAGGTCATCTGCATGTAACCGCAGTAGCCCCGTCCCCCCGTGTGCGCCCAGTTGCGGAAGGCGCGCATCAAGTGGGTCTTGCCGCTCCCGGCCTCACCTTGAAGCAAGAGAATCCGCCCGGACGACGGTCCCGAAGCGCTCGTGGCGCGGTGGACCAGCCGCTGAAAGGTGGTGCGTGCTTCCTCGTGGATCGTCTCCACGTCGAAGGGGTCGTCCTTCCAGATGTCGCTGCGAGAGGCGATCGCGTGGAAGACCTCCGAGTGCTCGGGAGAGCAGAACGCGTTGATCCGGGCGTCGATCGGTGGTCCCATGCCAGTCTCGGGGGCTCGGGGATCGGAAGGGGTCGCCGTCTCGGGCATCGCGGAGGTCCCTATTTTTTGTCAAATTCTGATGAAGTGGAAGGTGGCGCCGAGGTAAGGGACTTCCGAGAGTCGGACGTCTTCCGGGTCCATCGCCTCGACCATGTCCGCCCGGCTCAGGTCGAGCAACCGGGCGTTGTTGGCCTCGGCAAGTCGGCGTTTGAACTCATCCGGCCCCATCGCCGCGAAGGCGGGTTGGTCCCGCAGGCCCGACCAGACGTGACCGACGAAGACCTTATCAGCGCCGAAGCGACCGGTGGGGCTCGAGCGGGCTGCCTCGACCACCCGCCGCGCGAACGCAGGCAAGTCGAGTGCGATCGTCCCTTCCTCATTCTCAGGAACGCTTGGCGGCGGCACCGGAGCTTCGAGCGGGGCCAAGGGAGCGGTCGCCAAGTCGCCGTCGACCCAGCGGCGGATGGCGGCGAGACGGAGTTCATCCTTGCCCGATTGCCGGGCGCCGACTTCTCGGGCCAGGAGCTTGGCGACTTCTTTCCCGGGGTCGGGCTTGGGGCCGAGCTTGCCGAGGTGGCCCAGCTCACGGAGGATCAGGGCCGCTTGCACCGCCTTGACCGTGAATTTCGGCCCTGGTTCGAGGCCGAGGAGCGTCCAGGCGAGGGCGTCGAGAGCCTCTTGAATGGCGGGGTAATCGCCGAGCGGCAGGACGAACTGCGTCTTGAGGAGCACGGCCTTGAAGCCCGGTTCGCCGCCGAACCGGGTGGCGGCCGGCCCCGTCGGCGGCGTGGTGAGTCCGAGGGCGCGGGCCGCCAGGTAGGTCTTCTTGACCTTGTCCCAGGTCGTCTTGGGAGGAAGTTGGTCGAGGCCGATGACCTCGAGCGCCCGCCGGCGTCCCTCGGTCGTCAGCGTGCCACGCTCGGTCTTCCCCTTACGGACCAGGACGGCCAGGCCGGCCGCCTCGAAATCGGCGAGCGTCTGCCTAAGCTGCTCGGTCAACGCCGCGCCGGCCCAACGGTGCCCGACGAGGGGTTCGAGGGCCTTCTTGATCTCGGCGCCGGTGGCCCCCTTCTCGCCCGCGACGAGCAACCGCGCCAGGAGCAGTTGGCCGACCGGTGGGAACGCGGTCTGTTCGCTTCCGCTCATGATGCCTCGCCTCTCTGTCGATGGGTGTTGCGTCCGCCACGGGACGCGACCGCTTCCAGGATGATGCCCAACACGTCTTCGAGCCGAGCCACAACGTCCTCGGCCAGGACACGAACGACCAGGTAGCCCCGCTTCTGAAGCTCGAAGTCCTTCCGCCGGTCGCGGCGGTAAGCGTCGAGATCCTGGAAGTGGTAGTAACCGTCGATCTCGACCGCGAGTCCCAAACTGCGAGCGAACAGATCGACTTCCATGGCCCGCGACGGGCCGAACCGAAAGTCGAGCGCGACGTTGAGCTCAAACAGGCCGGCCGTCGCCGGCAACGAACTCAACCGCTCGAACAAGAAACGCTCGGCGGCGCTGCGAGCCGGGTCGTTTCCCTCTTCGCTGGAGTGAGCGCTGACCGCCTTGGCGGCCCTGGCCGCTTCCACAAAAAGGCTGACGAGCCCGCTTGAAGCCCCGTCGGCGACAAGCCGCCGAACCGAACCGCTGAGGCGTGCGGTCGCCTCGGGAACGGCTTCGGAATCGAGCCGGCGGACGATCTCAGCTTCGCCGACCCCACGGACCGCGATCACCCCCGACCGGATCAAAGCCTTCGCTCGCGACTCGGGTGCGCGTCGGCCGTAATCGTCGAGTTCACCCGCCTCGAGCGCCAGGAGCGTCGGCACGGTCGGCTGCCACAATGCGATTCGCGAGAGGCTCTGCGCGGCCGCCTCGACCCAGGCGGCGGACCTCGTTTCCTCATTCTCTCGAGCCAGCAGCAAGACCGGATCGCGCGGCAGCGGAATCAGTTCCCTCAAGGCCGCGACAATCGGCTCGCAGCCCCCGGCGCCATCAAACCTGGCGAACGCCTCGCCGAGTCGACTCGTCAGGCCGGGGCCGGCGATTGCCTCACCGCGGGCCCAACGCTCGAGCAGCCAGCAGCAGACCGCCCCGGCGGAGGACGTGGAAGCCTCGGCAAGCGTTGCATCAAAAAGTGCTGTCCGCTCGAAAGGAGTCATCCGTCGTAATTGCGAAGCCAGCTCCTCGATCGAGGCGGTGGCGACGGTGGATCGGTCGGAGTGCCGGGCCAACCACGCGATGGCGTCGCGACCGAGGTCCCGCCCGGGGGACAGGTGATCCACCCAGGCCTCAAGAATGCCCTCGAATTGTGGCGTACCGAGCAGAAGGACGCTCCGGCCCCCCTGCTCGGCCCAGCGCCGCCCCTCATCGAGCGCGAGTCCGGCCGTACCGCAAAGGACCGAGACGGTCGCCACCCCGGCCTCGCGTCGCTGCTGGTGACGATTGAGTGAATCGGTATGGCCAGGGAAGTTCATGGCTCCCCTCTTAAAAAAAGATAAAGGCCCCGCACTCCCCGAAACGCGATAGGTTCCGCTTTCGGGCCACCACGGCGAAACGCCAACCCATGAACGGTTGTGCCGTCCATGAGATACAGGAGTTTAGCATACAAGTCCGTCGACGCCAATTGGATGAACCGGCGCCGGGCCTCCGAACACCACGACCCGTCGAAACCGATTATTCTACGGCCTCATTTTTCACACGGATGGCACAAGCCCACCGCCGGGGGGATCTCGCGTCGGAGGCCTGCATCCTTTAAGTTATTGTGAAGACGTCACGCGAGGCAGACTCGACGCAATCCCTCCTTCCTCCACGCTAATCAAAAAAAGACGAGAGCAAGGCCACTATGGCAATCAAAGCTCGGCCCGTTGAGGCGGCGTTCGAAGCCGCGAGGGAACGATACGAGGAGCTCGGGGTCGACGTGAATCGCGCCTTGGAGCGACTCGCGAAGATCCCGATCTCGTTGCACTGCTGGCAAGGCGACGACGTCGTCGGTTTCGAGAATACGGGGGAGTCGATCGGCGGCGGGCTGGCGGTCACCGGGAACTATCCGGGGCGGGCCCGGAACCCGGACGAGCTCCGTTCCGACCTGAACAAGGCGCTCGAGCTGATCCCAGGGACGCACCGGCTCAACCTCCACGCCAGTTACGCCGAGACCAACGGCCAGCGCATCGAGCGCAACGCGATCGAGCCGGAACACTTCCGGGGCTGGATCGACTGGGCCCGCGACAAAATGATGGGGATGGACTTCAACCCCACCTTTTTCGCCCACCCGAAGGCCAGTGACGGGCGGACGCTCTCCCACCCCGACGAACAAATCCGCACCTTCTGGATCGAGCACGGTATCGCTTGCCGGCGGATCGGGGCCGCCATCGGCGAGTCACTTGGCACCCCTTGCCTTACCAATGTCTGGATTCCCGACGGCTCGAAGGATACCCCCGTCGATCGTCGATGGCCCCGCGAGCGCCTGGCCCGCGCCCTCGACAAGATCTTTGCCGAGCCGCTCGACCCACGGTTTCAGCGCGACGCGGTCGAGTGCAAGCTCTTCGGGCTCGGGTCCGAAGCCTACGTCGTCGGCTCGCACGAGTTCTACCTTGGCTACGCCCTCTCCCGGAAGAAGATCCTCTGTCTCGACGCCGGCCACTTTCACCCGACCGAGGTCATCTCCGACAAACTCTCGGCCGTCTTGACCTACCTCGATGAGGTCCTCTTGCACGTCAGCCGCGGCGTGCGCTGGGATAGCGACCACGTCGTCACCTTGGGGGAGGAGTTGGTGGCGATCGCCCAGGAGATCATCCGAGGCCACTATCTTGATCGGGTCCACATCGGGCTCGACTTCTTCGACGCCAGCATCAACCGAGTCGCAGCCTGGGTCATCGGCACCAGGAACATGCTCCGGGCACTCCTGATCGCACTGGTCGAACCGATCGGAAGGCTCCAGGAATACGAGGCCTTGGACAATTTCACCGCCCGATTGGCTCTCCTGGAAGAGCTCAAGACCCTCCCCTTCGGTGCGGTCTGGGACTACTACTGCCTGAGCCAGAACGTACCGGTCGGGCTCGATTGGCTGGCCGAGGTTCGCTCTTACGAACGCGACGTGCTCGCGCACCGGTCGTAGCGATCTCCCAGCCAACGGCAATCCGGAGCGGCTCGGTGAGGGCTGCCGACGGGCAGAGTGACTGACGGAGGCCCGGGCAACCTCTCGGCTCAATTGTTCCCGAGGTTGACCGGGCGAGATTTGGTGTCGGTCGACACGAGTTGGCCGCCGGAATAGTAGCGAACCTGGACCAAGGTCATCGAGCTCACATGGTTCGATTCCCAGGTGACACCCGATTTCGCCAGTGAGTAATCCGGGCTATAAGCGCTGAGATCGTTAATCGTTGTCGCAAAGCTAATGGAGAGGTTTCCGTTACCCTGACCGAATCGGCCCCAGGTCGTCGATTTTCCCCCCAGGATGTCGTAATTCAAATTGTTGTTCGAGAGACTGATCTGCTGCGTCCAGGTGATGGTCTCATTCGCGGTGGCGAGTTGGGCCGTCTCCTGGGTGCACGTAGTTGGGACGCGGCCGTTCGACCAAACCTGGAGTTGAAGCCCCCCGGCGCTAAACGAAGGAAACTCGCGATAATTCATGTCAAACGCCACGAAGGGCGTGGAGTTATCACTCACCGGACTCATACAGGTCGTAATCTGAGGCCCCACACCGTCGAGGTCGGGCGAGGCGACAACCAGCGACCAGTCCTCTTGGACTTGGTCGATGACCGGCACAGGGTCGGCCATGGCAGTCGCAAGCGAGAGGAAAACGCTCCCGGATACCAAAACCTTGATGATTCGCGGAATTCGCATTTCTTGGTTCCTTGTACGCATCCTGTGAAACGGTCATTTCAGCGGCTGAGATGGACTCGAATCACACCGCCCGCCGACCATCCCGGAAGCGGAACCCCTGGGATCGCCGCTGGTTCGGTGACCAGGCAGGGCTGCACAATCACGTACTTAGGATTCCCCTGGAAGTTCACGGACATGACCCGGACGGCCTGAAAATTGACAACGCGATACCAGGCGTTGTTCCCGTTGCCTCCATTCGTGTCATAGATCGGAATAATGACAGGTTTCCCAATAATGCTCGCCAGATCGTCTTTAATCCCGGCGCTGATGCCTGGATTGCCGTCAAACGTATACGACGGAGGACTCAGGGACGGGTCGAGCGCAATCTTGCCGGACGGGAATGTCGCCATCTGTGCCGGGGTAATTCCATTGCGAATCTGGTCCCCCAGGGTCGACGTACTGTTGTTGGAGACTCCGACCTTGATCGTCCCCCAGTTACCCGGAGAGCCGGATTGGATGGGATAGATCAACGATTCGTGGATGTTGTCGGAACCACTGGTAACCGTCTTGGTTGCGGGATTAAACGCATAATCATCGTTCGTGGAACCAGCCATCATCGCACGCCAGTTATCGATATAGAGCACGATCGGCAAGAGGTTGACGTTGGCGGAGCTGTTGGTTGAGGAAAACCCTTTGATGGAATAGTTTTGGGCGGTCGCCGTGCTTTGGACCGTGACATTGCTGCCTTTAAAGCCCATCATCCCGCCGAAGAAGGTCGGCACTGGCCCCACATGGGTTGCGTTGCGGGAGAGGTTGACTTGCACCGAGTTAAACTGAGTCGTGTAGGCCGAATCGGAACGGAGCGAGGAAGTCGAGTCGTTGGGGTCGAGATAGCCGACTTTGACGTCACCAACGCCGTCCGCATTGCTCGGATTGGTAACCAGAACGGGGGCAACATTCAAGACGGAATTGGTCTGGGCGAATGACTGAGCCTGCCCATTGGCGGCGGCAAGCTCAACCGAGAGATTCGTCGCGCCACGCGTGCGATTCTCGCTCGCGAGCTTGATCGCACCCGCAAGGGCCGCGGCATCCGCGGCGGTACTGAGTTGGTTACGCGCCACGGCGATTAACGCCAAGTCGACCGACAAGGCCAACATTCCCATGATGACCGGCAAGAGGAGTGCGAACAGCAGCGCGGCAACTCCTCGCCTCATGCGCACGCGTGACGAGCTCTGAATCGTTTCCGACATGATAGAAAGCACCTCGCGGAGGACCGCGGTGGACCGCCGACAGAACAACGTCCTGATTACCGAAAAGGGAGGGCCGATTCCGGAAAGTTGTTTGGCCAGTGTTCCAACAGGTCAGCCCCAGCCAAAGCCTCATCGGCTTGGAACGCAAGTCTCCTGAAAAACGCTCAACGCATCAAAGGTCTCGATCGAGGCGAAACCCTGGGCGACTTCTTGCCGAGATCGGGAGTTGTTCGCTCACGGATCTACGGAATGAATTCTCAAGGGCGTTCACTGCTCATGGTTGCCGAGGCCGTTATTGTTGCGCCCTTGAGAAAGAACGGCGTCCCTAGCCAACTCACGGAACTGTAGGGAACGCTCAGGCGGACGGTGATCGGAGTTCCGGCTGAGGAACTGTCCCAGACATCAGGCGACGGACAGGTGGGGGTCACAGCTCCAATCGGGATCCCGGAACCGGCCAATACCGAATTCACTCGGTTCTGAACGTCGCTCTGAGCTTTGCCGGGAATCACCGCGACGCGACAACCTTCACGCGCGGCCGTGGTCAAGAGCTGGGAGACCATCCCCAACCGAGACGTCTCGATCTGCCCCAGGACCAGCGTAATGAAAACCGGGGCGATCATGGCCATCTCGACGGCGCTGGCACCTCGTCTCGCTCTGGCTCGACTTCGTCGTTTCATCATTGGAGTCCAGCAAGGCAAATCAAACGGGCTTAATCCCACCAGGAGGAGAAAAGAGGTTTCACCAGATAACTGTAGGTCGTGAGTTCCCGGCTTGCATGCCCAATTGGCCGTTCCCCGCCGAGAAGTTTCCAAATCACACCACCCCGCCTCCGCCACCCCATATCGTTGAGGCCCAGGCTCTCCAACCCTCAGCCTTCCGCAAGCTCCGGCACCGCCCGCCGCGATTCTCTCCGGTCGGATCGGATCGTCGTGAGCGCAGTAGTGCGAGCGCCGCGGGAAGACACTATAATAGCCCCCTCACGAGGGGTTCGATCGTGCGACGACCCGAGGACTCGTGGGGGCTCCTCGGACGATATTCTGTCTTGTAGGGTGGGCACGGTCCACCATCGTCTTCTTCTCTTGCAGGGTCGGCTTCCGCCTGCCACCACCTCGAGAAAGAGGCAAGGCGGAAGCCGACCCTACGGGAGCGTGACGACAGCTTACGGGGATTGGGCACGGCCCGGGCATGACTTCTCGGAATCTCGACAAGGGGCGGGTGGTGCCGACAAGACTCAGGCTGACGGCGATCCACAAGGCGTTCGCCGGCGTCCAGGCGCTGAATGGGGTCTCGTTCGACCTCAACGCCGGGGAGGTCCACGCGCTCGTCGGCGAGAACGGGGCGGGGAAGTCGACCCTGATCAAGGTCATCACCGGCGCCCACACGCCCGATCAGGGGACCATCGAGGTCGACGGGCAAGGCGTCGAGGACAACGACCCGGTCCGTGCCCGGGCACTCGGGATCGCGGCGATCTACCAGCAGCCCGCCCTCTTCCCCGACCTGACCGTCGCCGAGAACATCGCGATCGGCCTCGAGACGGGCGGGGCCTGGCGACGGATCCGCTGGGGCGAGCGGCGGGAACGGGCCCGTCGGCTCCTCGCGCGGGTCGGCGCGGCGATCGATCCCGAGGCGGAGGTCCGCGGCCTGACGATGCCCGAGCAGCAGCTCGTCGAGATCGCACGCGCCCTCGGGGCCGAGGCCCGAATCCTGATCATGGATGAGCCCACCGCTTCGCTCGGCGACCACGACGCCGACAACCTGTTCCGCGTCATCCGCGAGCTGAAGGAACAAGGGGTTGGAATCATCTACATTTCCCACCGTCTTGAAGAACTGCCGCAAGTGGCCGACCGGGTCACGGCGTTGCGGGACGGCACCCTGGTCGGCACCCGGCGAATGAGCGAAGTGAACCGGGCGGAATTGATCCGGATGATGGTCGGCCGCGAGCTGGCCGCCGTCTTTCCCAAGGCCGACGTCCCGATCGGCGACGTGGTCCTCGAAGTCCGCGGGCTGGGCTGTCGAGCGTCGGGCGTCCGTGACGTCGACCTCAAGGTTCGGGCCGGCGAGATCGTCGGCCTCGCCGGGTTGGTGGGAGCAGGCCGTACCGAGCTGGCCCGGGTCCTGTTCGGCCTGACCCCGGCCGACGCGGGGGTGATCCTGCTCCGAGGGAATGAGGTCACGATCGAGAGCCCCGCGCGGGCCGTCGCGCAAGGGATCGCCTACGTTCCCGAGGACCGCCGGCACCATGGGGTCATCCTCGACATGTCGGTCGCGGCCAACACCACCCTGGCCACCCTCCGCGCAGTTTCGTCGTTCGGCCTGATCGATTCGGGTCGAGAACGCACGGTGGCGGCCGATTTCGTCCGGCGACTCGGCGTCAAGACCCCCTCGATCGACGACCCGGTCGGCAACCTCTCCGGAGGCAATCAGCAGAAGGTGGCCCTGGCGCGTTGGCTGGCGGCCGACCCGTCAGTCTTGATCCTCGACGAGCCGACCCAGGGGGTCGACGTCGGGGCCAAGGCCGAAATCCACCGGCTCATGGGCGAACTCGCCGGGCGCGGGCTCGCGATCGTCTTGATCTCGTCCGAGCTGCCTGAAATTCTCGGCATGAGCGACCGGATCGTCGTGATGCACGGCGGGGCCGTGACCGGCACGATCGACCGCGACGGCGCCACCCAGGAAACGATCATGGAACTGGCGCTCGGGCACCGTCCCGCGTCCAGTGCAAGCGAGGTGGCGTCATGAACATGAAACGGTTCATCACCCGATACCGCCGCGAACTCTCGGTGGCCCTGGCCTACGCCCTCTTCCTGCTCCTGCTGGCGGTCGCCGCCCCTCGATTCTTCGGGTCCGAGCCGCTCCGCGCGTTCGTGGTCCGAAGCGCACCGGTGCTCGTCGCCGCCGTCGGGATGACCCTGATCATCGTCTGCCGTCACATTGACATCTCTGTCGGTTCTCAATTCAGCATCTGTGGCGTCGTGGCCGGCCTGCTCGCCAAGACCGGAGCGCCGATGCCGATCGTCGGCTTGGGAACGCTTCTGGCCGGGGCCGGGATGGGGGCGGTCAACGGCGCTCTCGTGGCCGGACTGGGGATGCCGTCGATCGTCGTGACCCTGGCCACGATGGTGATCCTCCGCGAGTCGTTGCGCTATCTCCGCGAAGGGGAATTCGTCCGCAACCTCCCGCAAGCGTTCCAGTGGTTTGGCGCGGGGCAGGCCGAGGGCCAATGGCTGGTCGTCGGAATCGCCTTGACGCTCCTGACCCTCTTCGCCTGGAGCCTGCGGAACGTGGCGGCGGGCCGGGCGGTCTATGCCACGGGCTCGGACGCCGAGGCCGCGCGACTGGCCGGCATCCGCCCCCAACGCGTCGTCTTCAGCGTGTTCGTCGTCATGGGAGCCCTGGCCGGTCTCGCCGCCCTCTTGAACGCGGTCCGGTTCGGCGACGTCGACCCCAACTCGGGCGCAGGGCTCGAACTGCAAGTGATCGCCGCCGTGGTCGTCGGTGGCGCAGCAGTCTCGGGTGGACGCGGCACCCTCATCGGCACCCTGATCGGCGTCTGCCTGCTCGGATCGATCGGCCCGGCCCTGGTCTTCCTCAACGCCGAAGCGCAGTGGGAAAAGGCAATCCAGGGACTGATCATCTTACTTGCGGTCGCCTCGGACGCACTCTACAAAGAAGGAAATTCTTAACCACGAATGACATGAATCATAAAAACAATAAAGCGAGACTGTAGCCAGGATACCGGGATCTCGTTCCCACGCGCTTCGTGGGAATGCCGTCCGCGACGCTCTGCGTCGTCTTCCCCGGCGGGTGGAGCCGCAGAGCGGCCAAAACGGCATTCCCACGCAGAGCGTGGGAACGAGTTTCTCCCGCGAATTTCGGCCTCCGGGGCAGACAGACGGCCCAGTTTCCTTGCGATATACTCAAAAAACCAAATCATTACACACACAATAATCTATTCGTTTTTATTATTCGTTTCATCCGTGTGATTCATAGTTAACCCCCACGATTTTCGGTGAAGATCGGCGAAGCGCGTTGAAAATCGAGGCCCAGTCTATGTCGATCCCAGCCGTATCCTCCCGACCCGAGTCGAGCAAACGCCGCGGCTGGCTCGAGCCCTCGCAGCGGATCCTGCTCGCGCTCTTGGCGCTGGAGATCGTCGTCTTCTCCGCGATCGGCACCAACTTCCTCACGCGTGATAACGCGTTCGAGGTCCTTCGCCTGAGCGTCGAGATTGGCCTGCTGTCGATCGCCTTGACTCCGGTGATCGTCAGCGGCGGCATCGACCTGTCCGTCGGTTCGCTGATGGGCCTGTCGGCCGTCCTGTTCGGGACGTTCTGGCGCGACATGGGCCTGCCGATTGCCCTGGCCGCGGCTCTGACGCTCGGCATCGGCGCGATCGCGGGGAGCCTCAACGGCCTTTTCATCACACGTTTGCGCATCCCTCCCTTGATCGTGACGCTCGGCTCGTTCTCGCTCTTTCGAGGACTTGCCGAGGGCCTGACCGGCGGGGTGGACAACTTCACCAACTTCCCGTCGCGGTTCCTCTTTCTGGGCCAAGGTTATCTCTTCGGCGTCGTCCCGGCGCAGCTGCCCCTGTTCGCCCTGGTCGCCCTCGCCTTCTGGGTCCTGCTCCACCGCTCGACGATCGGCCGGGGCCTGGTCGCCGTCGGCTTCGCTCCCGACGCTGCGCGCTACGCCGGCCTGCCGGTCAATCGGCTCGTCGGTTTCGTCTACTTGCTCGCGGGCCTGGTCTCGAGTCTCGCGGCGATCATTTACGTCGCCCACCTCGGCCAGGCGAAGGCCGACGCCGGCACCGGCTACGAGTTGCTCGCGATCACGGCGGTGGTCCTGGGAGGCACGTCGATCTTCGGGGGCCGGGGGACGATTCTCGGAACGCTCCTCGGCCTGTTCGCGATTTCCGTCTTACAGAACGGGCTCAGGCTGGCGGACTTGCCGGCCGAGCTGGCCGGCGTCCTCACGGGCGCGCTCCTCCTCGTCGCGATCGGACTCGATCGCCGCCCCACGCGCACCCCGGCCGCCGCACTTGATCGGTCGGCGTCCCCCACTCCCGATGATGAGGTCCTCAACGTGAAGAATGTGCAAGTGGCCCTGATCTGCGCGGTGATCCTCGCGGGGGCCGTGATCGTGGCGGCCAGCAATGTCTATCTGGTCCGTTCGCTGAAAGAGGACATCGCCAGCCGAGGCCCGGCCGCGCTGGCCCCCGGCGCCGGCGTGGTTGCCGTTGCCAAACCGGGAACCCATCCCACCGAGGCCCGGCAGATCGTGGTGGCGATGATGCCCAAGAGCAAGGGCAACGCCTATTTCATCGCCTGCCGGAAGGGGGCCGAGGACGCGGCCAAGGAGCTGGGCGTCAAGCTGATCTGGGACGGCCCGACCGACCCCGACCCCGCCAAGCAGAATGAGGTCATCGACACCTGGATCACCCGGGGCGTGGACGTCATCGCGGTGGCCGTCGAGAATCGACAAGGAATCTCGTCCGTGCTTCGCAAGGCCCGCGAACGTGGAATCAAGGTCATCACCTGGGATGCCGACGCCGAGCCCGACGCCCGCGACTTCTTCGTGAATCAGGCCACCCCCGAGGGGATCGGCCAGACCCTGATGGACAACGCCGCGCGCATTCTCGGCAACAAGGGACAGTTCGCGATCATCACCGCCTCGCTCACCGCCGCGAACATGATCGAATGGCAGAAGACCATCGAGGCCCGCCGCGCGGACAAGTACCCGAACATCAAGATGGCGGCGCTCCGCCCCTGCGACGACCTTCAAAAGAAGGCGTTCGACGAGACCACCGCCGTCCTCAACGCCAATCCCGAAGTCTCGTTGTTCATGGCCATCTGCACCCCGGCCGTCCCAGGCGCAGCCGAGGCCGTGAAGCAGTCGGGCCGCAAGGACGTCAAGGTGATCGGCCTCGGCCTGCCCAACGACAACAAGCGGTATGTCCATGAGGGAATCACCGACTGCGTCGTGCTCTGGAACTCGATGGACCTGGGCTACCTGGCCGTCCAGGCCTCGCATGACATCGTCGCCGGCACCCTGAAAGCAGGCGATACCTCAGTCAAATCCGGCCGACTCGGCTCGATCGAAATCAAGGGAGACAACATCCTGCTAGGCAAGCCATTCACGTTCACCAAAGAGAATATCGACGAATTCGACTTCTGATCACATGACTTCCAGATTATTCCACGCAAACGATCGACGCCAGCCCAAAGAAACGACCGTCAAGTTCGGCCCAGTTCAAGGCACTTGACGGTCGTCCCACAGACCAACACAACCCGTCGACTACATGATCGAGGAATAACCGCCATCGACGGGCACCGCGGCTCCCGTGACGAAGTCGCTGGCCGCGCTCGAGAGCCAGACGGCGGTGCCGGCGATGTCTCGAGGCTCCGCCCAGCGCCCGGCCGGCACCCGCGCCAGCACGCGTTCATTCAGGCCGGGCACTTCGACCCGTGCCTTGTCCGTCATGTCGGTCACGAACCAGCCGGGGAGGATCGCGTTGACCTGGATATTGTCAGGCGCCCAGGCCAAAGCACAGCTCTTGGTCAGTTGAACGATCCCCGCCTTGCTCGCCGCATAGGCGGGGGCGTAGCTGGCTCCGAAAATCGAAGCCATGCTGCCGATGTTGACCACCTTACCGCCGCCCGCTTCCTTCAACGAGGGATAAACCTCCTTCGACATCAGGAATGCACTCGTTAAATTGACATTCATGACGGTGTTCCACTCGTCGAGGCTCATCAAGTGAGGAGGCTTGCGGATCGTCGTGCCGGCATTATTGAACAGGATGTCGATACGACCGAACCGCGCGACCACCGCGGCGACGGCCGAGGCCACCGGCTCGGGCTGCGCGACGTCGGCCGTGAGCGCCAACACTTCGACTCCCGTCGCCTCGGCCAGGTCCCGCGCGGCCGCTTCGGTTTTCTCAAGATTTCGGGCGACGATCGCCAGCTTCGCGCCCGCCTGGGCCAGCCCTCGGGCGATCCCCAAGCCGAGCCCGCCGTTGCCGCCGGTCACGATCGCCACTTTTCCCGTGAGATCAAACGGATTCACCACGATTTGCTCCCGCCCCAGCCGCTTGGGTGACCGACTCTTCAAGTCACTGAACAGTGTTCGGCCCAGCCTATCGCGAGGCCAGGTGGCTCGCAACCTGGGGCCTTCGCGGAAACCGGGTGGGCCGGGCCCACGCGACAAGACGAGTCGGTTCCTCCCGTACGGGCGCACCGTGGAACCGGGGTCACTTGTTCGCTAACCTACAAGGCTTGGGTCGATCCGCGACGTATCGCTTGAGGAGTTCTCCATGATCCGCGTCTCCACGTTGAAACAGTCCGGCCTGCTCTGCTTGGGGCTGGCGGCCGCCCTGCTGGCAGGCGCCGGCCGGCCCGCGCGGGCCGATGTCAAACTGCCGGCCATCTTCGGCAGCCACATGGTCCTCCAGCAAGGTCAGAAGGACCGAGTCTGGGGCTGGGCCGACCCGGGCGAGGCCGTGACGGTCACCATCGCCAATCAGTCGAAGAGCACCAAGGCCGATCAGGATGGCAAGTGGCTGGTCACGCTCGACCCGATGATGGTCGGCGGGCCGCACACATTGGTCGTCAAGGGGAAGAATGCCGTCACGTTTGACGACGTGCTGATCGGCGAGGTCTGGCTCTGCTCGGGCCAGTCGAACATGCAGTGGGACGTCGCCTCGACCTACGACGCCGAGCTCGAGACCCGAACGGCGAACCGCCCCAAGATCCGGCTCATCACCGTGCCCCAGGTGGGCACCCAGGAGCCCCAGTCCGATTTCAACGGCAAATGGGAGGTCTGCAATCCCGAGACCGTCAAGTCGTTCTCGGCGGTCGGCTACTTCTTCGGCCGGCAGCTGCAGGAGACGCTCGGCGTGCCGATCGGCCTGATCGACGACTCCTGGGGCGGCTCGGCCTGCGAGGCCTGGGTCCGCAAGGACCTGCTCGCCGCCGACGAGGCGTACAAGCCGTTGCTCGAGCGCTGGGAGCAGCAGGAAAAGGGCCTACCGGAAGCCATGGTCAAATTCGAAAAGACCCTGGCGAGCTGGAAAGAGGCGGCGGAGAAGGCAAAGGCAGAAGGCAAGCCGGTCCCCCGTCAGCCGCAGAGCCCCGAAGAGGCGTTGCGCGGGAATCATCGCCCCGCCAACATCTACAACGGCGTGCTCAAGCCGACGATCGGCTACGGCCTCCGCGGCGTCATCTGGTATCAAGGGGAGTCGAACGCCCCCCGCGCCTACCAGTACCGCGCCCTCTTCCCCCTGATGATCAAGAGCTGGCGCGACGAATGGAAGATCGGCGACTTCCCGTTCTACTGGGTCCAGCTTGCCGACTTCCGGGCGGAGAAGCCCGAACCGGCCGAAAGCGACTGGGCCGAGCTGCGTGAAGCCCAGACCTTGACCATGAGCAAGCTGCCCAACACCGGCGAAGCCGTGATCATCGACATTGGTGAAAACAAGGACATCCACCCCCGCAACAAGCAAGACGTCGCCAAGCGACTCGCGCGCTGGGCCCTGGCGAAAGACTACGGGATCGACCTCGCCTATCAGAGCCCCACGTATAAGTCGATGGAGAAGGATGGCAACAAAATCACCTTGACCTTCGACCACGTCGGCAGCGGACTCGAAGCGTTCGACGTCCGCGACCCGATCGGCTTCGCAATCGCCGGTAGCGACCACAAGTTCGTCTGGGCCAAGGCGAAGATCGTCGGCAAGGACAAGGTCGAAGTCTGGGCCGACGAAGTCTCCGAACCGGTCGCGGTTCGCTACGCCTGGGCCGACAACCCCGTCTGCAACCTCTTCAGTCACGAGCGCCTGCCCGCCACCCCATTCCGGACCGATGACTGGCCCGGCCTCACGGTCGACGCCAAGTAATCAAACGACTGTTCCCGTTCCCGGCCCGGCTCCGATCAAGCGATCGGGGCCGGGACAAGGCGGCAGGGTGGCCCGGACAACTTGTTGTCTGGGTGGCGCAGCCACAAGAGGTCCTCGAGAAGACCCAGTCATCGAGCGAACAGCCTGAGCGTGCGGAACGCCTCTTGTCGCTGCGCGACCACGGACAACAAGTTGTCCGGGCCACCCAAAATCAGTCGACGTGAGGAGTCAATCGGCTTTCTCACCAGCGGCATCCAGGAATCGCCAGGTCGTCGCGTCGTCACGCTTGAGCTCTTGCCCGGTCAGGCTGGCGCGAATCATCTCGATCGGGATCGCATTCTCGCGGAGGACCGCGTCATGGAAGGCGCGTTCGGTCATCTTCTTGGAATCGACGAGTTCCCGATGGAGGGCGCGGAGCTGGAATCCGCCGAGCATGTAGGCACTTTGATAAAGCGGGTCATAACTGCCGCCGAACGACCGGCGCACCTCGGCGGTCGCGTTATCGACCTCGTGTCCCACGCGATTGACCAGCAGGTCAATACATTCTTGAGGCGTCTTCTTGCCGAGGTGAAAGTCGAGCGAGAAGATAATCCGAGCGCAACGGTGCATCCGCCAGAAGAGCATGCCCACGCGATCCTCGGGTGACTTGGCAAACTTCATGTCCCAGAGCAAGATCTCCCAGTGGAGCGGCCAACCCTCGACCAAGAAGGGCGACCGGAACAGCTCGCGGTAGGGCCGGTGCCGCGCGGCCATGAAGCCCTGGAGGTGGTGGCCCGGAATGACTTCGTGGTGAACCGTGGCGCGGGCGAAGTGCTTGTTGTTGCCACGCATGCTCATCAACTTCTGCTCGTGCGACATCCCACTGGTCGGGTAGGAGACGCTGACGATTTCCCCACCGGTGAAAAATGGGGTCATGAGCTGGCGACGAGGTGACATCATCTCGATCCGCCACGACTCGCGCGCCAGTTGCGGGATCGTCACCAGGTCGTGGTCGTCGAGAAAGCGAATCGATTCCTGGGCAAGGTCCCGGATCAAGGTCGGCTGCTTTCCCGGCTCGACATGCAGCGACTTGACCCGCTCGAGCGCCTGCTTCCAATCGTCACCGCACCCCATCTCCCGCGCGGCCCGCTTCATCTCGGCTTCGCACCAGGCGAATTCTTTCTCGGCCTGCGCCACCAATTCTTCCGGACTGTACGGGACCATCGCATGGGCAAGCTCGACCAGGAGGGCCTCACGACCGATTGGATCACCGACAATCGTTGACTCGTCCCCCGGCTTGAGGCCCGCCCCTTTCTCACGCACCATCGCCGCGTACTCGCCGAGGGCTTTCTCGACGGCCTTGTACGGTTCGGCCACCCACCAGGTGAAGAGCGGATCATACCCCTCATGGAACGCGTACCAGCCGCGCAACGTCGAGCTTAACTCATGGACGGCGCGAACGGCCCGGTTGGCGAGCACCTTGGTGGCATGACGACTCTTCTCGTCCGACTTCTTCTCCGAGGTCAGCTTCGCCTCGACCGTCTTACCCGTTTCCTTGATCTGACGGAGGAGCTGATCGAGCTGGTTGGCGGTCTGCTCCGGCTCGGCCCATTCCATGCGCCTTCGCGCTTCTTCGAGCGCGGTGATCGTTCCGGCGAACGGCACGTAGGGAGCAACCTCTTTCGTCTCCTTCTCCGCGACGTCGAGCTGCCGCCCTTCATAAACCAGGTGATTCTTCAAGAGCAGGTAATCAATCCGCCCGCCTTGGTCGAGCCCGGCGAAGTCGAATGAGCCAAGCGTGTCGAGCCAGTCGTTCGTGAGCCGCCTGACCCGCTCGACCTGGGCGGGCGAGCTGGACGGCGGAAACGAACGGTTGAGGCTGGAGCGATCGGCCGCGTACTGCTCGATCGCCTCGCGCATTCCCGTGGCGAGGGGGACGACTGACACGCGAGGGGTCGACTCCTCGACGGGCTTGAGCGCGACCGTGGCGACGGCGCGATCGGCCGGCGGCCGCGTCGAGTCGTCCGCCGGCTCGCCCCCGTTGTTTCGGTCGGGGGGTTCCACCTTGAGCAGGTGCCGCACGAAGAAATCCCGTTTGCGACGCTCGCCATAGGGACTGCCCCCCGCGCCATGCCCCGCGCCCGGGAAGACCACGAAATCAAAGTCCTTCTTGGCCTGGATCAGGGCATTGACCACCTGCATCGTCGAGGCCGGATCGACGTTGCGGTCGAGCTCGCCCACAAACAGGAGAAGCTTACCCCGGAGCTTGTGCGCGTTGGTCACATTGGACTGATCGGCGTACTGAGCGCCGATCGGCCACCCCATCCACGCTTCGTTCCACCAGATCTTATCCATTCGATTGTCGTGACAGCCGCAATCGGCGACCGCCACCTTGTAGAACTCAGGATGGAACAGGAGCGCTCCCATCGCGTTCTGGCCGCCGGCCGATCCGCCGTAGATCCCGACCCGCGACAGGTCGAGCGCCGGATCCTTCGCGGCGGCCGCCTTCATCCAGAGGATCCGGTCGGGGAACCCGGCATCCCCCAGGTTCTTCCAGCAGACGTCGTGAAACGCCTTCGATCGCCAATTCGTGCCCATGCCGTCAACCTGGACCACGATGAACCCGAGCTCCGCAAGCGACTGCGTCCGATGCAAAGGCGCGAACTCCTTGGGGACGAACGCCCCTTGCGGCCCCGCATAGATCTGCTCGATGACCGGATAAGTGCGTCTGGGGTCGAAATTCGAGGGCCGGAAGATCACGCCGTGGATCTCGGTCTTGCCGTCACGCCCTTTGGCGGCGAACCGCTCGGGGATCCGCCAACCGGTTTCGAGCAAAGCCGACCAATCCCCCTTCTCCAACTCCAGGACGAGCTTGCCGTCCTTCGCGGAACGAAGCTCGATCACCGGGGGAAGATCCACACGCGACCAGGTGTCGACCAACCACTTGCGATCCGGCGAGAAATTGACTTGATGCGTGCCGTCTCCTTCCGTGAGCCTGACCAGGCCACTGCCATCAAGGTTCACTCGCGCGTGGTGGACGAAATAGGGGTCTTGTTTGGCGTGGATCCCCCCCGCGCGGAACCAGAGCTCCCGCGCTTCCTCGTCAACCCGGTCGACCCCCAGAACAACCCACTCTCCCTTGGTGACCTGGTTCTTGACCTGGCCTGTCAGCGCATCAAAAAGATAGAGATGATTCCAACCGTCTCGCTCCGACATCCAGAGAACTTCATTCGTCTCATCAAGATAGCGCAGGAACATTTTCTGGGAATAGTCGATGAACGTCTCATTCTGCTCATCGATAATCGCCCTGGCCACGCCGGTCTCAGGGTCGACGGAGACCAGGCGGAGGACCTGATGCCCGCGCTGGTTGTAGAGGAACGTGAAGCGTGACGAGTCCCGAGACCAGTGAAAATCACCCAGGCTCCAGGGGTTCTTGAACAGGTCGTCCCCGATCGGAATCTCTTTGTGCGCGGCGACGTCGAACAGGTGAGGCCGCGAGACCGAGGGGGTGTCTCCCGGCTTGAGGTAATCGAATGCGTGCAGCTTGGGCTGCAACTGGTCTTTGGGAGACGACTCGATGAGGTGGACGGTTCGCTCGTCTCCCTTCGAGCGCCGGAGTGCAACCAGCCGCTTGGAGTCGGGCGACCAGAACACGCCCTCTTCATATTTGGTCTCGTCGGTTCCTCCCTCGCTCAGCGAGAACTCTTCTCCCGTGGCCTTATCCTTGAGCCGCAGGTCATGCCCCTTTAACTCGACTCGCCACTTGCCGTCCGGCGAGTCCTGGCCCCGCGGCGATCGTGCCCCACGTCGCCCCCCGCCCTCCCCTGGTCCTGCCCCTGGACGCCGATTGGCCCTGCGATCGGGCTCGGGCGAAGGGCTGAGAGGCTCGGTCGGCTCGAGCCGATCCGCAACGAGATCATAGCGCCAGGCCTTGCCGTCGACCTCGAACGCGATCGATCCCGGTTGGGGAAACGTGATCCGATCGAACGGGAGATGGGTCGACTTTCGCGGCGTTCCGGTCACACGTGTGAGCGTATCGGCCAGCTTGGTGTGATCAAACGCAGGAAGGCGGGTGCCCTCGACCGCGTCGACGACGATGAACTCACGGGCCCCTTCCGCCAGCGTGTTGCGATACCAGAAGCGATTCCCCGCGTCGAACCAGGTTGGTTCGACACGGCTCTTAAACACCTTGTCACGCGTCCGCTCGTGGAGGCCGTCCGCACGCGCGTAGTCGGCCTGGGTTCCCTGGCCATAAGCCGGTCCCGGCAACGCGGCAACCACCACCGTCGCGACGACAGCCCGTATCGTTCTTCCGAGGACGAACTGGCTCATTCTTCTGCACTCCTGTTCATCGAAGGTGTCGGGCAGATCATCCTCGAAGACTTGCGGTTTTCGCTCGCATTGCACACAAGCAAGAGAAAAGTGGGTAACCACCCAAGAATCCCTCTGATTCCTTGAGTTGGCCGACAGCTGACCTCATCATTTCCGTGCGTCACCCACAAGTAAACCGCTCTAAAATAAGGCCTCAACCCGCGGGGGACAACTCCCCGGGGATTCCCCAATGCCTGTTCGATCGATCGGCCGGCCGCTCGCTTGAACCGAGCCGCGCACGCAGCGCAGCGGACACGCGCTGAGGTTCCATGAGCCCGAGCGCAACCGGATCAAGGCCCCCCTGACCGGATTCCCCGCAGTGAGAAAATGACCCCGCCTCGACCTGACTTCCCCGGCTGGGGAAGGAGGGCGAGGCGGAATCGATTGGCCCGATCTGATCAGATCAAGTCAAATCAGGTTCATTCGTGGATCGAGAAGCCCTTGCGGTAGTCGCGTCGGATGTACTGGTCGGCGTCGGAGTTGTTCTTGACCCGCATCGCGGCCGGATCCCACTCGATCTTGCCACCCGACCTGAGGGCGACGACGCCGAGGAGGACCGTCTCGGTGAGCCGGCCGGCGTAGTCGAAGTTCGACATCGGCTTCTTGGGGTCGTTTTCCTTGATGCCTTCCACCCACTCCCCGAAGTGGTTCTTGGTGCGGGGGAGGGTTGGCTCGGGCGCTTTCAGGTCGGCGAACTTGTCGTTGGGCAAGAGGATGTGCTCTGCGCCGTAGTCGTTCACCGAGTAGAACGAGCCCTTCTCGCCGACCAGCAGCAGGCCGCTGCCGCCGACATTCTGCCCCTCGAGCAGCTTCTTGTAGGCGCGCTTTTCTTCGGGGAGTTTGCTGCCGCCATCGTACCAGGTCAACGACAACGGGGCTCGGCCCTCGCGCTCGCCGAAGTTGGTCTTGATGATCGACCAGACCGGGTAGCTCTCTTTGTCGACGATGCCCGAGGTGTCGACGACCTCGACCGACTCGGGGTCGAACAGACTGAGCGCCATGGCGGCGACGTTGATGGTGTGGCAGGCCATGTCGCCCAGGGCGCCGGTGCCGAAGTCGAGCCAACCGCGCCAGTTGAACGGGTGGTACTTGGGGCTGTACGGCCGGTCGTGCGCCGGGCCGAGGAATTCGTACCAATGCACGTTATCAGGGATACCGGGGGTGTCGGTGGGCCGGCTGACGCCCTGCGGCCAGATCGGCCGGTTGGTCCAGACGTGAATCTCGCGGATCGGCCCGAGGACGCCGGAGCGGATCAGTTCCACGCCCGAGCGGAACCCGTTGTGCGAGGTTCCCTGGTTGCCCATCTGGGTCACCAGCTTCTTCTCGGCGGCCAGGGTCCGCATCAAGCGGGCTTCTTCGACCGACCAGGTGAGCGGCTTCTGGCAGAACGTATGCTTGCCCAACCGCATGGCCCGGACGCTCGCGGGCGCATGGCTGTGGTCGGGCGTGCTGACGGTCACCGCGTCGATCTTGTCCCCCACCT
Organism: Singulisphaera sp. GP187; assembly: GCF_900129635.1. Lineage (GTDB taxonomy): Bacteria > Planctomycetota > Planctomycetia > Isosphaerales > Isosphaeraceae > Singulisphaera. The sequence goes on from NZ_FSRB01000001.1 coordinate 3,984,125, forward strand.
CCTCGAGCATCTTGCGATAGTCGGTGTACTTCTTCGCCTTGGGGAACTTCTCGGCCATCTTGTCGAGCGTCTTCTCGTCGATGTCGCAAAGCGCCACGATATCGCCGTAGGCCCCGGCGTCGCGCGTGTCGCTATCGCCCTTGCCCCCCACACCGATGCAGGCGAACTGAACGCGCTCGTTGGGTGACTTCGACTTGTCTTCCTGGGCATGCGCCACGGTCTGCCCGGCGAGAAGCGGGCCTGCCGCTCCCGCCACCGCAGTCTGCCGAAGGAAGTCTCGACGTGTTGAGCGGCGATTCATCTTCTGGGTTCTCCCTGAGTCGTTGATTCGGCCTGCGTGCCCCACGTGAGACGACCCCCTCGTCTTCACGTTCGCGTGGCGACCCGGTCCTCGTCCGGCCCGGCCACCGTAGCGAAACACGCCTTGCGCAGCGTCAAACGCCGGCTAGTATCGCGCGCCCCACCAGACGTCGCAATGAACCAGAGCGGCCAGGCCGAGGGTTTGCCGATCGCTCGACCTGGCCGCTCGGCCGCCGAATTCTCTGGTCTCCGGCTCCCCCAATGGGGTCCTCACTCACGCCGGGGTCAAGATGACGAGGGTGGTCTTGACGACCATCTCCTTGACTTTGGGCCGGTAGGCTTCCATATGTGGGGCCACCAGGTGCTGCTTGAGGTGTTCGACACTCTCCCACTTCTCGACGACCGTCACGACGTCCGGTCGCGCGGAGGGTTGGCCCCCGATGTCGGTCACGGCGTCAACGGTGGGTCCGTACTCGAGGCAACCGGCTTCCGCCAGGACGGGTGCGACGATCTTGCGGAATTCGTCGAGGAACGCGTCGCGCCGGCCTTCGTGTAGCTCGATCGTGGCAATCACGTGAATCATGGCGTCTCTTAAAACCTCAGGGACCGGATGCGGGTGCGGAATTCACTCGAAGTACGTATCATATCGCACGCTGACGGCAAGGGAAGCGACCCGCTCGTGTCGACTTTCACCCCGGCTCCTCCAATTCACCCATCCTTTCCTGGAGTTATTCTTATGGCCAATCGGATCGCGATCGAACCGATGACCTACCCGACCGATCACCGCGGCCTTGTCATGGAGCCGATCGGCCCCGATGCGCTCCCGCATCAGCAAAACGTCCACCTCGCCCTGACCGGCCCCGGCCACATCCGCGGCAACCACTACCACAGGCAGGGCCACGAGATCGCCGTCGTCCTCGGCCCCGCCCTGGTCCGCTACCGCGAAGAACCGGAAGGCGCGATCCACGACCTCAATATCCCCCAAGGCCAAGCCTATCGGCTCCGAATTCCCCCCGGCGTCTCCCATGCGTTCCAGAACCCAGGGCCGACTCCCATGGTGATCATCGCCTTCAACACGGTGGTCCATGACCCCGATCACCCGGATGTGGTGCGTGACGTGCTCATCGAGGCCTAAGTCGTCATGACAGACTCCTTCCTGGACTCTCCTGATCCCCCCCTGGGACCGCGGGCGCTCCGCCCGCATTCTTCAATTCCTCCCTCCCTGGGACCGCGGGCGCCCCGCCCGCATTCTTCAATTCCTCCCCCCCTGGGACCGCGGGCGCTCCGCCCGCATTCTTCAATTCCATCTTCAGAAGCACCACGACCTCCCGACCACAACCGCGGCTACCTTCCCCATTGGGAAGCCTGGGAACACCCTCAGAGCATCACCTTCCGGCTGGCCGACAGCTTACCGCATGACTTGCTCGCTCGATGGGAGGAAGAATTGGCGAGACTCACCCAATCGGCTCGCGACCTCGAGCGTCGCAAAAAGATCGATGCCGCGCTCGACGCCAACCACGGTGCGTGCCACCTCCGGATATCCGAAAACGCCCGGGCCGTCGTAGATACACTCTTGTTTTTTGATGGATTTCGCTATCAAATGCACGCTTGGTGCGTGATGCCGACACACGTCCATGTTCTAGTGACACGATTTCAAGGTAATACTCTGAGTCAAGTGCTGCATTCCTGGAAGTCGTACACAGGGAAAGTGGCGAATCGTTTGCTGGGGCAGACCGGCCGGTTTTGGCAAGAAGAGTATTTCGATCGGAGGATCCGAGATGAAACACACTTTTGGATCGCGAAACGGTATATCGAGGAAAATCCGGTGAAGGCGGGTTTATGCCATCGACCGGAGGATTGGATGTTTGGAAGTGCCGCGAGGCAACGATGAAGAAGAATCAAGAGCGGGCGGGACGCCCGCGGTCCCAGAGGGGAAAAGAGAAGAAGCTGCGGAGCAGAGAGTCGGGCACCGATTTTGCTTCAGACTCACGCCGTGTGCGAATGTCGAGGGAAAACCAACAGAACGGACATAAACGATGGAGACCACCGAACCGACCCGTGAGGAGATCGACCGGACGTCGGGGCCGTTGCTCCTTGAGTTCGGAGCGACTTGGTGCGGCCATTGCCAGGCGCTCGCACCGCAGTTGGCGGAAGTTCTGGCGACTTACCCGCACGTGAGACACATCAAGGTGGAGGATGCGTCGGGGAGGCGGTTGGGGCGTTCGTTCGGTGTGACTTTGTGGCCGACTCTGGTCTTCCTCCGGGATGGCCACATCGTCCAAACGGCGGTCCGACCGGATCGGGAAGAAATTCAGGAAGGCCTGAAGGCCGTGACCGAGGTCAAGGTCGAGTGATCGATCCATTGTCCCCAGGAAGCGACGGGTCAACGGGAAGATTGCCAGCTTGTGCTCACAAACAGTTTTGCTGACATGAACGGTCCTCGGGATCGTTCCAAGACCGCAAGGCGCCTGGGGTCCACGACTCGTGAAGTATTTTGACAAGTTCCGCGTCAAACCAGGTCAGAAGGTCAAGCTCGACGAAGTCGACCCGGACTTCACCGACGCGCACGTGAGCCGTGATGACGCGGCCAAGGAGGTCAAGTCGGATACCCGCCGGCTCAGGGAACTCCAAGAACGGCTTTACGCCGAGCGCGGACGGTCGCTCTTGATCTGCTTGCAGGCCATCGATGCTGGTGGCAAAGACGGGACGGTCCGCCACGTCCTGGGGGCCATGAACCCGCAGGGCTGTAAGGTGATTTCCTTCAAGGAACCGACCCGCATCGAGCTCGACCACGACTTCCTCTGGCGGGTCCACCAACAAGTGCCGGGCAAGGGGGAGGTCGCCGTGTTCAACCGGTCACACTACGAGGACGTGATCGTCGCGAAGGTCGATGAACTCGTCCCCAAGAAGACGTTGGCGGCACGCTATGACCAAATCAATGCATTCGAAAATTTACTGATTCATAATCAAACTCACGTTCTCAAATTTTTTCTCCACATCAGTAAAGAGGAACAGCTCAAACGATTCAAGGCCAGGCTCGAAGACCCGACGAAGCAATGGAAGATCAGCGAGAGTGACTACGCCGATCGCGAGCGCTGGGGTGACTACATGACGGCGTTTGAAAAGGCCCTGTCCAAGTGCAGCACCGAGCATGCCCCCTGGTTCATTATCCCGGCGAACAAGAAGTGGTTTCGCAACCTCGCCGTCGCCCGAATCGTCGTGGAATACCTCGACGGCCTCGAGTTGAAGTACCCACCCCCCACGGTGGATCTCGCCAAGATTCGCCAGGAATATCATGAGGCGGAGTCTGACTCGGAGACGGAGACGGAGACGGAGACCAAGGATCAAGCGAGTGGTCACGGCCCACCGTAACCGTAGCCACGGTCGCTCTCCATGGAGGAAATGCCCAACACGGCCCTTAAAGGAGGGTCACAACGTGGACATCAAACATCTCGATCCCATGAAACAGGCATCGTCACTCTTCGGCGAGTTCAAAAACTTCGCCTTCAAAGGGAGCGTCATCGACCTGGCCGTCGGCGTGATCATCGGAGCGGCGTTCGGCAAAATTGTCACGTCGCTCGTCGACCACATCATCATGCCGTTCATTGGCGTCCTCCTCCCGGGCAAGTCCGGCTATCAAGGTTGGACGCTGCCGATCCGGGGCAAGGTGATTCCTTACGGCTTGTTCCTCGGCGATGTCGTCAACTTCTTGATCGTTGCCGCGGCGCTCTTCTTGTTCATCGTCAAGTTCCTGGGCTGGATCATGAGAAGCAAGCAAGAGGAAGCGAAAGCGGCCCCGCCGTTGACCAAGGATCAGGAACTCTTGAGCGAGATCCGCGACCTCCTCAAGCAACAGGCGAGACCAATCGGGGCGAGCGAGACGCCGCAATAGCCTGGGGATGCAAATCCGTGGATTGGTTTCCCGTGTTCGCTCGCCCAGAGGCGAGCGCGAATAGGCTTGCAAGGTATTCCTTGAGGATCAGGCGAGCAGCTCATTGACAACCCGGCCCGCGACGTCGGTCAGGCGGAAGTCGCGGCCCTGGAAGCGATAGGTCAGGCGGGTGTGGTCGAAGCCGAGGAGGTGGAGGATCGTGGCGTGCAGGTCGTGGACGTGGACCACGTCCTTGACGGCCTGGAAACCAAGCTCGTCACTCTCGCCCAGGGTGACGCCCGGCTTGATGCCGCCGCCGGCCATCCACATGGTGAAGGCGTTGGGATGGTGGTCGCGACCGTCGTTCCCGCCTTGAACCATCGGGGTTCGGCCGAACTCGCCGCCCCAGACGACCAGGGTGTCCTCAAGCATCCCGCGCTGTTTGAGGTCCATGATCAGGGCCGCACACGCCTGGTCGGTCTCCTGGCAGTTCCGCTTGAGGTCGCCGACCAGGTTGCCGTGCTGGTCCCAGGCCTCGTGGAAGATCTCGACGAACCGGACGCCCTTCTCGACGAGCCGGCGCGCGAGGAGGCAGGTGTTGGCGAACGAGGGCTTGCCCGGCTCGGCACCATACATCTCGAGAACATGCTTGGGCTCGTGCCCGATGTCCATCACCTCAGGGGCGACCGACTGCATCCGATAGGCCATCTCGTACGAGCTGATCCGGGTGGCGATCTCGGGATCTCCCACCTCGTCGAGCCGCATCCGGTTCAGGGAGCTGACGGCGTCGAGACTCTCACGCTGAAGCTCCGCGTCGACCCCGTTGGGGTTCGACAGGTAGAGCACCGGATCGCCACTGGCACGGAACTGTACACCTTGATGGACGGTCGGTAAGAAGCCGCTCCCCCAGTTCGAGTTGCCGCCGCTCGGGCCTTTCTTGCCGGTGCTGAAGACGATGAAGCCGGGCAGGTCCTGGGTCTCGCAACCGAGCCCGTAGGTGGCCCAGGCGCCCACGCTCGGCCGGCCGAAAATCTGCGAGCCGGTGCTCATCAGGATCTGGCCAGGGGCGTGGTTGAAAGCGTCGGTCGTCATCGAGCGCACGATCGCGACGTCGTCGACGACCTTCGCCAACTCGGGCAGAAGCTCCGAAAGCTCCGCGCCACTCTGCCCGTGCCGAGCGAACTTGAACTTCGGCCCGAGCAGCTTGGAGTTCGGGTTGATAAACGCCGCGCGATATCCTTTGAGTAACTCGGGAGGAGGCAAGGTCCCGTCGAACTTCGCAAGCTGAGGCTTGTTGTCGAAGAGTTCGAGGTGGCTCGGAGCGCCTGCCATGAACAGGAAAATGACCCGCTTGGCCTTGGGCGTGTGGTGAGGCGCCTTGGGGGCGAGCGGATTGCCCCCCAGCGAGGTCGCGGACGCAGGCGCGGCGTAGCCTCCTTGGTTCAGGAGCTGGCCGAGCGCCAGCGAACCGAGGCCGACTCCGCACTGCTGGAGGAACCAGCGGCGAGCGACCTGCGTCGGATTCGCGTTGCGGTAGAGGTGGTCCTGGCAGTTCATGGCTCGCCCCTCTTTATTCCTTGGAGATCGTTTCGTCGAGGTTCAACAGCACGCGGGAGACCGCGGTCCAGGCAGCGAGCCGGACAGGCGTCGCGCCCGCGGGGAGCGTGGGCGGCTGGTTCGGATCGGTCGCCGCGAGCTCCCAGGGCTTGGCCCCGCCGCGGCCGAACCGCTCTTCCTGGCGGCGCAGGAGGTCGAGCAGCACAGTCGCCTCCCGAGCGGTCGGCGTCCGCGCCAGACAGCGTCGAAAGGCATAAGTAAGCTGCGAGGAGTCGGTATCTCCCCCCTCTTGCAGGGTACGCAGCGCCAGGGCCCGGGCGCACTCGAGGAAGGTCGGCTCGTTGAGAATCGTGAGCGCCTGCAACGGCGTGTTCGACCGTGTGCGGCGGACGCACGAGACGTCGCCGTTGGGCGAGTCAAACGTCTGGAGCATCGGGTACGGCACCGACCGATAGCGGAACGTGTAGAGGGCGCGACGGTAGCGGTCCGGGCCGGTGGCGACCGGCCAGACCTTGGGACCGTAGCTGGTCGGGGGCTGGAACAGGAACTCGGGGGCCGGCGGAAACACGCTCGGACCGCCGATCTTCGGATTGAGCAGGCCGCTGGCCGCCAGGGCCACGTCACGGACAACCTCGGCGTCGACCCGGAACCGAGGGCCACGCGTCAGCAAGCGATTGTAGGGGTCGCGGGCCAGCAGCTCGGGCGTCGCCTTCGACGACTGCCGATAGGTGGCCGAGCTGACGATCAAGCGGTGCAGGTTCTTGAGGCTCCAGCCTTGCTCCATGAACTCGACCGCCAACCAGTCGAGCAGCTCGGGGTGCGACGGCGGCTCGCTCTGCGTGCCGAGATCCTCGCTGGTGCTCACCAGGCCGATCCCGAAATAAGCCTGCCAGACACGGTTGACGATGGCCCGAGCGGTCGTCGGCGCATTGCGATCGGCCAGCCAGCGGGCGAACGTCAAGCGATCGGCGGGCGCGTCCGGCGGCAGCGCGTTGAGGAACTCAGGCACTCCGGGCGCCACGGTCTTGCCCGGCTTGAGAAAATCACCGCGGATGAGCATATGAGTCATCCGCGGCGTCTCGCGCGCCTTGAAGACGAGTTGCGACGCCCCTTCGGGATGTTCACGCCAGAGCGCTTCGATCCGGTCGTTCGCCGCTTTCCATTCGGGGACGGTCGTCCGCCAGTAGCTGAAGACCGTCGCGACTTGCGCGGGGGTCCGTTGCTCGGCTGCGATCGCGAGGATCTCGCGAACCCCCTTCGGTAGCGGGTCGGCCGTCGCGTCGGGGGCCGTCGTGACCGAGAATCGGAACCGGCCGAGGTTGTTGGTCTGGTTATCGTCGCTGTTCCAGCCGCCGTGGCTCTGGTTCAGGTAGAACGTGACCAGGCTGCCGCCGGCGTGTGCGATCGGCTTCTCGGCCACGAAGACGGCCTTGCGCGGCTGGTTCCGCCGACCGGGGCCAAGGTCGAAGGTCCAGGCGGTCGGGGCCTTGCCGTCGATCGCGTACTCGATCGGCCCGGTCACGCGCGGCGTCTTGCTCCGGTCGTCGAAGATCGCCTCGAGCGGGGCCTCCGGCGGGTTCACGTCGGCCGTCGCCTTGACGAGCTTGATCCGCTCGGGCTTGGCGGAACCGTCGGCGGGGGCGGCGTCGACGAGAAACTCGGTGAGCGCTCCGGTCCCTTTGATCGAGCGACCCGGCCCTCCGAGCGGGAGGTTCGGATCGTTGAGCAGCTCGAGCCGGAACGCGGTGATCCCCTGGACGTTCGTCTTCACCGTGAACTTGGTCTGGAACTTCGTCGGCGCATAACCGCCGGCCAGGAGCGAGCCGTCATCCATCCTCTGATGCTTCTGTCCCCCGGTGCTGATGTCGTCCACATCCGCCTCGACGACCGTCCACTCCGGCTGGTCGGAGCTGACCGCTTTTTCCCAGGCCGCCATCCGCTGGGCCCAGTCGGATGTCTGGTGCTGGAGTTCCCCCTCGATCTCGCGGATCCGCTGAAACAGGTCGGCCCGCTTCATTTGTTCATCGGGGGAGTAGACAGCGACGTTCGCCTCGTGAGTGTTGTTCACATAGGCGAACATCTTGTAGTAGTCTTCGTGCGTGAACGGGTCGAACTTGTGCGTATGACACTGGGCACATTGAATCGTCAGGCCGAGGACCCCTTTACCGATCGCCTCCATGCGGTCAAACATGGCCTCCATGCGGAACTGCTCGGGGTCGACTCCCCCTTCTTCGTTGATCATCGAGTTGCGGAGAAATCCGGTCGCGACGACCTGATCTTGCGTCGCGTTCGGCAAGAGGTCGCCTGCGATCTGCTCGATGACGAATCGGTCATACGGGAGGTCGCGGTTCAGGGCCTGGATCACCCAGTCGCGATAGGACCAGACTTGCCGAAGCTTATCCTTTTCGTACCCGTCGGAGTCGGCGTAGCGCGCGGCGTCGAGCCAGATCCGGCCCCAGCGCTCGCCGTAGGCCGGGGCATCAAGGAGCCGGGCAACCCGATTCGCGTCACCGTCCGGGCCCGACTCGGCGAGCGCGGCGTCGGCCTCCGCGATCGTCGGCGGCAGGCCGATCAAGTCGAGGCTAAGCCGGCGGAGCCGGGTCAGCGTGTCGGCCTCGGGCGATGGGGCCAGCCCTTCCTTCTCGAGACGCGCGAGCACGAACGCGTCGATCGGGTTCCGGCACCAGACGGGGTTGCGGACCTCCGGCACGGTCGGCCGCTTCGGCGGAATGAACGCCCAGTGTTTCTCGAAGGGAGCCCCCTGCTCGATCCAGACCTTGAGTCGTTCGGTCTGCTCCGCGGTCAGCGTCTTGCCCGACTTGACCGGGGGCATCCGCTCTTCGCCGTCGTCGGAGGTGATCCTCAGGTAGAGTTCGCTCTCCTTCGGTTTGCCCGGAACGATGGCTGGACTCCCTGAGGCCGCCGGAGCGCGGGCTCCCTCGGGCGTGTCGAGCCTGAGCTTGGCTTTGCGCTTCGGCTCATCAGGGCCGTGACAGGCGAGGCAATTGTCGGCCAAGATCGGGCGGATGTCGCGATTGAAGTCGACCTTCGATCCCGGACCCGGTCCCGCGGCAACCGCCGGTCCCGTGGCAATCGCGATCAGGAGGAGAGCCAGCGGTCTTCGGCGCTGGCGTTCCGGACGGCCTGGGGAGCATTCCATGGGAGTCGACTCCGTCGGCTCACTCCGGCAAGAGGACCAGACCAAGGCAGGGCATGGTCGAAGCCGAAGGAGCGGTCGGGTGGGAAGATATCGGAGGGTGAGAGCGACCAGCCGACTCGGGTGGAGTCTTGAAAGCCGGGAGTGGTCGCATTGCCCCTGATCGTACCAGACCACGCGGACCGGAAGCCAGGGTCTGGCCGCGAACCCCGAGGATAGGGAGGATCAGGTCGCGTGGAAGGATTGAGTGGGCTGAACAGGACAGGACTAACCAAGAGCGAATCCCAATTCCAGGGGGAGTCTCAGTCGCGGTGAAGTTGAGGCCGGCGAAATCCCGATAAAAAAGTGAAGAACCGCGCTCTGGTTGGTGCGTGCCCCCCCTCATGAGCCTTCCATCCGTGGATCCGACAACCTTGGGAGTGACTCGATGGCGGCATGTGTCGCGCTTCTGGCCGCGATCACAACGATTGCGGGGATTGGTGACGGTGACCGCCCCGCCTTTCTCCGCTTTGGGGGGGACCCTTCCCAGGGTGTCCTCGTCAACCTCACCCCGGGCCAGCGCCCGTTCGACCCGCCCGATCCGGGGCGGCCGACCTTGGTCTTCATCCACGGCTGCAACGCCGCTCCCAAGCTGGTTCACTTCGCCATGGGCGAACGGCTCGCCGAAGCGGTCGCCCGCCGGGGCGGGCCCGCGTTCAGCGTGCTCGAATGGAACTGGAACGCGGCGACGATTGTCGGCGTGAAGATGAGCACCAACGACGCGAAAGCCGTGGAACAGGGCCGGTTGCTGGCCGCCACCTTGCTGCAGTCCGGAGCGCCGCTGGCTCGCACCCACCTGATCGGGCACAGCTCGGGGGGCATCGTCGCCGCATCCGCAGCGCGGACCTTGTTGAGTGGCCACGGTCAGCCAGTGGCGCAATTGACACTGCTCGACCCCGCCGTCTCCTACCACGGCCTGATCTACGACGCCTTGGCCGCGGGTTCCTCCGCCCGGTTCGTCGAGAATTACTGGGCACCGGGACCGAGCGGCTACGGCCACAAGGTGCCCCGCGCCGGCGTCTGGAACACGCGAGTGGACGGTCCAACACCTTACTTCGGGGCACTCTCACCGGTTCATTCGAACCACTTTCACGTCGTGGAGTGGTATCTCACCACGGTGGCTAATCCCCGATCTCCCGGCGGATTCAACCGAAGCCTCCTCGTCGCCTCCGGCGGGCGGTAGACGATCGCCTGAATCATTCGCTCGCCCTCAAAGGCGAGCGAATGGAATCGGCTCCCTCGCGAAGCCATCAAGACAGGGAGCTTACACTCCTCGCTCGCCCTTTTACGGGCGAGCGAGGAGACCATAAGCCACTTCCTGCTCAGTGGGCATGTCCCGCTGAGTGATAGAGGTCGCTCTTGGGGTTGGCCCCCGAGGCGATGTAGGCGACGAGGTCGAGGATTTCCTCACGCGTCAACTTGTCGAGTAAACCCTTCGGCATCATCGAAATCGGCGACTTGGCCCGCTCAGCGATCTCCGAAGGCTTGAGCACGACCGGCGCGGTCTTGGCGAGCGGGTTCTCGATCAGCTTCACCTGGTTCGCGGTTTCCTCAAGGATCAGGCCAGTGAGGACCTTGCCCGACTCGGTGGCAAAGGTATAGGCCTGGAACTTTTCATTGATCTTGGCCGATGGCTCGAGGATCTCGCGGAGGATGTCGGCGGCCGTCAGCTTGGGGTCGAGCTTGGTGAGGTCGGGGCCGAACTCCTGGCCGGCTCCGTCCACCTTGTGGCAGGCGATGCAGTTGGCCACCTGGAAGATCTGCTTGCCGTTGGCAAAGGAACGGCCGGGGGCCAACGGTTCCACGACCGACGCCAGGTCGTCGAACTTCCACTCCTTGCGCGGGCGGTTGGACTTGAGCAAGTCGTCCTTGATCGGCAGCGGATTCTTGGCGAGGTACGACTCGGGGTCGGCCAGGTACTCATCCAGGTCGGCGACGACATAGAGCGCACCGTACATCCGCCTCCAGTGCCCCGGATAGGTGCAGACATACGGATAGACCCCCGGCTGACTCGGAGCGGTGAAGTCGAGCGTCTGCGTCTCTCGAGGCTGGAGCAGGCGGCTCGCCAGGATCACTCCCTTTGACGAAGGAACATAGCTCCGCGCGAGTGCTCCGGGGTCGGTCGCCGTCGATTCTCCGAGCAGGCCGACTTCCTCGAGGGTGCCGGGCTGGATCACGACGACGTTGTGCGGCATCATGTCGTTGTTCTCGAAGATAATCTCGACCGGCTTGCCGGCCTTGACGGCGAGGCGTTCCTTGTCGAAGAGCATCTGCTCGGGCAAGGTCCCCAGCCGGATGACGCGTACGCCGAGCTCGCCGAGTTCCTTGCGGATCCGCTTCGCCTGATCCCGAGGAAGTTTCGAGGCCAGGGCGTCGGCCAGTTGGAGGGCGTCGAGCGCCGCCGGAGTGGTCCGGTCGGCGGCCGGGATCGTGCGGACGTGGGCGATGAGCCGGTCGAGCAGAGGCCGAGCTTCCTCCTCGGGCCAGTCGGCGGCCGGGATCCGCTGGAGGGCCTGGATCGCGGCCTGGCGATCGGTCCCTTCACCAACGAATCGGGCCAATGTCTTAAAAGTTTGCACTTCTTGACCGCGAACATAGGTAAGTGCGTTCATCGCCGCTCGGCGGATGATCCCCTCGGGACCTCCCCCGTCCAGGCTGAAGGTCAGCCGCGGGGTCGTGGCCTGCTGCCTCGTTTTCTGGTGGACCACGTTTCCGCGGCCGTCGAGGAGGGTGAGCGTAAAGTTGTTGAGCCGCTTCCCGAGGTCGCCCTCGGTGCGGTTGTAGATCACGATCGCGTCGATCGGTTGCTCGGAGCCGAGGTCGACCTGCCACCACGGGTTCGCCGTGTTCTCCTCCGAATGGGTCTGGCCGTTGGAGCCGTAGGCGCCGACCTTGTTGCCGTCGATGGCGCGTTTCGCCTCGCCGCCGTTGGAGGTGTTCTTCTGCGACGCCTTGCCCGCGAGGGCGATATTGCGGCCGTCGCTCATCACCTCGACCTCGGCCAACGTGAGGGTCCGCTGTCTCCCCGGCAGCTCAATCCGCACATAACGGCCGTAGGTCCCCTTCGCCTGGGATGCCGGCGATGCAAGTGCCTTGGGCAAGCCGTTCAAGAGCGGCTCGACCTTCGGATACAGGCTCGCTCGCGCGCTCGGGTCGCGGATCAAGGGCATCGCCCCCAGCAGGTCCCGGAGCGCGGGGACCGACTTCTCGCCAAGGGCCCAGGCCCTGTCGACGTTTCCATCGGCGGCGATCAGGGCGACGAAACCAAGTTGGCGCGTGACCGGTAAGACCGAACTGGTCGCCATCGTTTCCAGGTCGCCGCGGACGCCGGCCAACTCGGTGGCGGATCGGCTCGTGAGCAATCGGGCGAGATCGAAGACGACGCTCTCCTCCCGGTCCCCCTTCTGGCCGTCCTGGCTCCGGATGGCATCGATCAGAACGCGAAGCTCCGGCTTGTTCTCGCGCTTGGCCAGGTCGACAAGCGCCTCACGACGGACCTCGTCGCGGATCCCGCTCCGAAAGAGCAGTTCGAGATCCACCGCACGGTCCCGCTTCAACTTGAGCAGTTGCTCCGTACCGATGTTCTTGAGTACGAACCGGGCGCCTGCGGCAGTCGTGAAGGCGATCGGCTGCCCCTTGGCGATGGCGTTCCGCCAGTACGGGTCGAGCGCCTTCATCGTCTCGCGGCTCGTATACTCGAGGTACTCGTCGCTCGGATGCTCGGCCGCGATCAGAGGGATCTCAATCGCCTCGGGAACCCGGAAGAAGCTGGCCGCGCGGATCGCTTCGAGTCGGACCCGCGGGTACGAGTCGGCCGCCTGCTTCTTGAGGAGCTCGAGCGCCTCGGGCACGCGGTCACGCCAGTAGCAGAGCACCCGGGTCGCCGCCGCTCGGGCGCGGAAGTCGGGCGAGCTAAGGACGCGTTTGAGAAGGTCGATGTTCACTACGTTATGGTATTGATGAACCCAGAGCGCCTCGAGCACGTGGTGCTCGTAGGCGGGGTCGGTCTTGTCGAGTCCGGCCACCCACTTGCTGATCGGAGCGATCACCTCTTCGGTCGGCCGCGCCCCCAGCTCGGTCTTGACCCGATAGCGGACGCGGTCCTCGGGTTCCTTGAGCAGGTCGAGCAGCTTCTCGACGGGCTCGCCGGCGATCTTGGGCGACTTCAAGAGCGGACGGCCCTCAGCGCTGATCCGATAGACGCGGCCGTGCAGCCGGTCCCGGCTCGGGTCGCGCAAGTTATGCTGCATGTGACCGATGATCGGGTTCTGCCAGTCGAGAAAGTAGATCGCTCCGTCAGGCCCGACCTCGACGTCCGACGGGCGGAAATTCACGTCCGACGACGAGAGGATCGGCTCGAGCTCGGTGCCGGAGAGGCTGGCGTCGTTGTCCTCGATCTTGTACTGGAGGATCCCCTGAAACCCGATGACGTTGGGAACGAGCAGGTTCCCTTGCATCGACTCGGGGAAGTGCCGGCTCGAGAGGGTTTCGAGGCCCGGGCACGGCCGGGTGCGCTGCTTGTAGACGGTGGGGGCGGGACCATGCTTCTCGGGAAAGTCGAGGTGGCCGGAGAAGAGGGTGCCGTGGTACGGCACAGCGCCGGTGCCGTCGGTCACGATGTCTTGACCCCAGTGATCGAAGACGTGACCGTGGGGGTTGGCAAAGGAGTAGCTGACGTAGACGTCGAATTTCTGGGTGCGCGGCTCGTAGCGGAAGACCCCCGCATTGATACAGCGCTCGGAAGGAGCGTAGGGGGTTTCGACCTGGGTATGGTGGAACGTCCCCTCCTGGAAGTAGAGCGCACCGCCTGGGTCGAGCAGGAAGCTGTTGGATGTGTGGTGCGTGTCGGCCGAGTCGAGCCCGCTGAGGACGCGCTGGCGAACATCGGCCTTGTCGTCGCCGTCGGTATCCTTGAGGAAGACGAGATCGGGCGCCTGCGCGACCAGGACACCGCCGTTGGCGAACTCGAATCCGGTCGGGCAGTGCAAGTGATCGGCAAACGTTTTGACGGTATCGGCCTTGCCGTCGCCGTCGGTGTCTTCAAAGATCAAGAGTTTATCATTCATCTCCTCCTTGGGCTTCCAGTGCGGATAGGTCGGCCAGACCGCGACCCAGAGGCGGCCCTTGGGGTCGAACGACATCTGCACCGGCTTGGCCAGCAGGGGGAACTCTTTCTCGGAGGCGAACAGGTTGACCTTCAGCCCCTTGGCGACGGTCATCGTGCGGATCTCTTCCTCGCCATCCAGAAAGATGTGTTCGCCGTTGGGGCCCTTGCCCGGCTTGTTCGTGATCACGGGGACGAACGGAGGCGTGTTGCTATCGTCGACGTTCAGGTCGCCCCCCTTGGCGACCGCCCAGATCCGCTGGTCGCGGTTGGCGGTCATCACGTCGAGGACTTCCATCTCGCGCTGGGCGACCACCCGGTTGGTCTGGCCGTCGGTGAACTTCAAGTCGGCGCGGCCGCCGAAGATCGAGTAGCCATCGACCGTGCGGTAGCGGTTGAACCAAATGAACGCCTTGTCCATGACCGCCTTGCGGAGCCGCTCCAGCTCGGCCGGATCGCGCTTCGGCGCGGAAGCGTCGGCGAAAAGGGCCTCGTCGATCACCCGGGCAAGCTGCCGGTTGCCATGCTCATTGAGGTGGACCCCATTGATCGTCAATGGCTGGGATGCCTTCGCATAAATCTCGCGGGTGGGCGTGAACAGGTCGACGAACATCACGCCATTGGCCTTGGCGACCTCGCGCATCGCGGCGGTGTACAGTTCCAGTCGCGCATTATTCTCAGCGCCGTCGGGAAGGTTCGCCTGGTGCAAGTTCTCATGGGCAATGGGCGAGAAGAGGACGAGCCGAGGCGCCGCTTTGCCGTTGTATTTTTGATCAAGCGAGTGCTTGATGAATTGAGTTAGCTCTTCCTTATACTTGTCGAGCCCCTCCCGCCCGGCGAACGACTCGTTGTAGCCGAAGAAGGCGAAGAGGACGTCGGTCTTGGTGAAGCTCAGCCAGTGGTCGGGCGTGCCGAAATCCTTCGAGCGAATCCGCCGGGCGAGGTCGACCTCGTCACCCGAGAAGCCGAGGTTGCGGACGACCAGGTCACGGTCCGGGAACCGGCTGTAGAGAGAGGTCTCGAGCCAGCCGTCGTGCTGCATCCGGTCCGCGAGCGTATTGCCGATCAGGCTGACATGATCCCCGGGCCGGATCTCGAGCGGCCCGGCCGCCTGCACGGACGCACCCTGAAGCAGAGTGATCCCGGAGAGGATCACCGCGAGCCACGGGAACGGAAGTCGGGGGCGTGGTGGTGGAATCTCGAGGAATCGGGCCATGGTGATCGGTCTCGGGGTTCGTTATCGGTCGATCGGTACCAAATGTGGATCGGTTGACAAGTCAGGCAGGTCGGGAGTGGAACGCGCACGAGTTCCACGGCCCTCCGTTGGATTACACTCGACGACGCCCAGGTCGGCAAGAACCTTGCCAGTTGAAGCGTCGGGCAAGGACAAATCGGAATGCCTCGGCGCGTGGGGAAACGCCCCCCTCATCGCGGGCGCAACCGTTCGCTATAATGGCGGCCGTCCCCCCTTGACGAAGACCGACTCTGGAGATTCGCGACGTGCCCGCGATTCTCTTTTGCCGACGCTCCCCCATCCGGACGAGCCGACGCCACGGCTCGCCCCATCACCTGGAGGTTTGGTCGATGAGCCGACAGACGAGACGCGACTTTTTACGAGCCTCAGCCGCCGCGAGCACCGGTGGGATCCTCCTGCCGTTCGCGGATTCCAGGGGGCGCACCATGGCCGACGAAACCAAGGCGCCGAATGAGCGGCCCCGAGTCGGCTGCATCGGGCTCGGCGGGATGGGGCGAGGTGACGCCAAGGCGGTGAAGCGCTACGGCGATATCCTGGCGGTCTGCGACGTCGACCGCGATCATGCCGAGTCCGCGAAGAATGACAAGAACATCGGCAACGGCAAGGCCGACACCTATGAGGACTACCGCAAGCTGCTCGACCGCAACGATATCGACGTCGTCACCATCAGCACGCCCGACCACTGGCACACGCGAATCGCCATCGCCGCCCTCCGCGCGGGCAAGGATGTTTACTGCCAGAAGCCACTCACTTTGACCATCGACGAAGGCAAACAACTCCGCAAGGTGGTCGAGGAGACGAAGCGAATCCTCCAGGTCGGCACCCAGCAGCGGAGCGAAGATAAGAACATGTTCTTGACCGCCGTCGCCATGGTCCGCGACGGCCGGATCGGCAAGGTCAAGCGCGTGACCTGCGCCATCGGCGCCACGCCCGACGAAGGCAAGACGTTCCGCAAGACCGAACCGCCCGCGGCGCTCAACTGGGAGATGTGGCTCGGCCAAGCGCCCAAGGTCGACTATATCGCCGAGCGTTGCCACAACAATTTCCGCTGGTGGTACGAGTATTCCGGAGGCAAGATGACCGACTGGGGCGCCCACCACGTCGACATTGCCCAATGGGCGATCGGCATGGATCAATCCGGCCCCAAGACGGTCGAAGTGCTCTCGGTCGAGCACCCGGTCCCCTTCAAAAACGGGATGCCGACCGTGGACGACCGATATAACACGGCCACCGCCTTCCTCGTCCGCTGCCTCTTCCCCAACGATGTTGAGCTCCTGATCCGTCACGACACGGAGAACGGCGTCACGTTCGAGGGGGAAAAAGGAACCTTCTTCGTCAGTCGGAGCAAGCTGGAGGGAGAGCCCGTCGACGAACTGGCCAAGAACCCGATCCCCGAGTCGGCCTTGATCGCGCTTCGCAAGGGCAAGCGACTCGACAGCCACATGGGCAACTTCATCGAGTGCGTCCGCGACCGAGCCACGCCGGTCTCCGACGTCGCTTCCCATCACCGGATGCTCACCACTTGCCACCTCGCCAACATCGCGCTCCGGCTCGGGCGAACGCTCACCTGGGACCCGGTCAGCGAACAAATCGTCGGCGACCCCGAAGCCAACAAGTGGCAGAGTCGCGAACAGCGTAAAGGGTACGAGATCAACGCCTGAGCGTGCGACTCAAGATTGCATTCCTTAAAAACAACGACCCGATCCAGGGTTAGGAAGCCTCTCGCTCCTCGTTCCCACGGGGGACCGTGGGAACGAGTAGGATTCCTCGCTCTCTGGCGGGCCGGTGCTTAAAAAGGGACCGCGTGCCCGCGCGATTGTCTTGTCCCTCCCCCCCCTGGGACCGCCACGGCAACCGGGTTCGGGGCAAAAACACCGGCAATCTCAAACTTCCTGACCTCGCTACCTTCGCGAGATTCCCTTTCGCGAACCGCTACGCTATGATCCGTTGCTTCGTGGGTCCCGCGCTCCGAAGGACAAAATCAGGAGCGCGTGACTCCGACGCTCTCCTCGTCTCGATCCGAGCATACCTTCACAGCAACGAAGCATGCCTGGAGCCCCCCGCGAAGTCGAAGAGGGATTGGGGCGTCTGATCCGTCTGATAGAGGGGTTGGAATCCGGCCGAACGGGAGATCGAGACCATGTTCCGCGTTCGTTGGGTCGTGACGGCGTCGTTGCTCGTCTTACTCGGGGCCCCGGCGGCCTTATTGGCCGAGGAGTTCCAGGATCTGTTCAACGGCAAGAATCTGGATGGGTGGGTGGCCGAGGGAGTCAAGGACTTCGACAAGGACGGCGAAAGCCGGCCGGTCTGGAGTGTCCAAAATGGGGAGATCGTTTGCACCGGGAAGGGATTCGGCTTCCTGCGGTACGACCGCGAGGAGTTTGCGGATTTCGTCCTCCAGGTCGAGTTCCGGATGGCCCCCAAGTGCAACAGTGGTCTGGGAATCCGCACGCGGGTCTTCGATCCCAAGAGCTCGAAGGCCACTCGGCCGTCGATCTATAGCTATGAGATCCAGTTGACCGACGACGCGGGCCTGCCGGCGTCGAAGCATAGCAGTGGATCGCTCTATCGCTATGTCGCTCCCAAGGTCAGCGCCATGAAGCCGGCCTCGGAGTGGAATCGGATCGTCGTGGAATGCGTCGGCTCCCAGATCAAGGCCACACTCAACGGCCAGGAGATCATCGACGTCGATCAAAGCACCCTCGAAGCGCTCAAGCAGAAGCCGCTCAAGGGGTACGTCTGCCTCCAGAACCACGGCGGAACGATCGAGTTCCGCAACGTTCGGATCCGCGCGATCAAGGGGTCGGACGACCACCAACAAGGCAAGCTCTCGACCCTTCGTTGACCCCATGTACAGGTGTTTGATGTCGCTGGCTTGCTCGCCCGATCACGACGCTTCCGCTCGAAACTTCTCCATGAATACGGACCGAATCCACACCCAGCGCATTCAGACCCTTTCCTACTGGACGCGGCCGGTCACGATCGAGCCGCTGCCGGGGGGCATCACCAACCACAACTACCTGGTCAGCGACGCCGGGCAGTTGTACGTGGCGCGACTCTGCGTGGACAAGACGTTGCTCGGAATCGACCGCCGCAACGAGGTGGTCTGCCACAAGGCGGCGCACGCCTGCGGGATCGCCCCCGAACTCGTCCACCAGGAAGACGGTGTGCTCGTCACCCAGCATGTCGCGGGCCGGACCCTCGCGCCCGAGGATGTGCGCGACCTCGCGTTCATCCCCCGGCTGGTCGCCGCCTTGCAGACGCTGCACGAATCCTGGGATGAGCTCACCGGGGAGATTCTCTACTTCTCCCCGTTCCAGACGGCTCGGACCTACGCGAAGACGGCTGGTTCGCTGAACGCGCGGTTGCCGAGCGATATCGACCACTTGCTCGAAGACGCGGGCCACCTTTCCCGGCAACTCGGCCTGTTCGTACCGGTGCTCTGCCATAACGACCTGCTGGCCGGCAATCTCATCGACGACGACGAGCGGATCTGGCTGGTCGACTGGGAATACGCCGGGATCGGCCATCCCTTGTTCGACCTGGCGGGCGTCTGCGCCAACAACGCCTTCTCCGAATCCCAGGAACTCGCGTTGCTCGAGGCGTACCGCGGCTCGATCCACGCGTCGGACCTGCGCGACCTCCGGATCCTCAAAACCATGTCGTCCCTGCGCGAGGCGCTCTGGGCCGTGATCCAGACGGTGGCGTCCGACATTGATTTCGACTATGTGCGCTACGCCAACGAGAATTTCGAGGCGTACCGCGAAGCCAGGAGACAGCTCAAGAGCCCCGCGATCGCCCCTTGAGAATCGAGGGGAGGCGGTTCATCCCAGGAACAAGGGCTTGGAGAAACCGCCATCTCCTAACTACAATCTTTCTTTCGCGCCCCCGGACGGGGGCCTCCTCGTTCTTAAAGAGGATTGGCCGGCAGGGGTCGGCAACAGGACGATCCCGTCCCTGCCAGAACGGTCATCCTCGAATCGAAGGCACGCCATGACGCCCGAGCAGACCACGGATTCCTCGTCCCAGATCTACGACAACAACGGTCAATACACCCGTAAAGGGATCTTGCGATACGAAAGGATCTTCGGCGAAGGCTACATCAGCACCGGAGGTCACGAGACCACCCTCTACCTGTGCTCCAAGCTCGAAGGCCGGCTGCTCCCCGGAGCGCGGGTGCTCGACGTCGGTTGCGGCATCGGTGGCGCGATGTTCTACCTGGCCAAGGATCACGGCTCGAAGGTCACGGGCATTGACCTCGCGCCCATGATGATCACGATCGCCCAGGAACGGGCCGCCGAACTCAAAGACGGCACCAACGCCACGTTCCTCCTCGGCGACATCATGGAGATCCCGGCCAACGAGACGTTCGACATCGTCTGGAGCCGCGACGCCCTGATGCACGTCGCCGACAAGACCGGCCTCTTCTCCCGGCTGTACGACCTGCTCGCGCCGGGCGGCAAGCTCGTGATCACCGACTACGCCAAGGGAATCGGGGCGGGCTCGCCCGAATTCCAGGCCTATGTCGCCTCGACCGGCTACAACCTGCTCGACCCGGCAAGCTACGGCAAGCTCCTCGAAGCGGCCGGGTTCGTCGACGTGGTCGTCGAAGACGCGACCGACAAGTTCCTCGACATCATGAAGCGCGAGTCCGACCGGCTCGCCGCCAACCCCGAGGCGTTCGTCAAGGAGTTCAGCGAACAAGACCTGAACTACCTGCGTGATCGCTGGGCCATGAAGGACGGCTTCTGCAAAGCGGGCGACATGAAGTGGGGCATCTTCCAGGCCACCAAGAGCCGCTAAGCCGCCGCGAATCGCAGCCTGAGAATCCGCCCGGTCAGGTCAGGTCCGAATCGTCGCAACTTCCGATCGGCGGGTTGGCCCGGGGTCTCCCGATTGACTCCGGCCAACCCGCTTCGCTCCCCGTCTCACCACATCTTGACAGAAGTACATCAGCCCGATAGGTTGTGACCCGGCGGCGGCGCCCCAAGCGGGTGAACCAACGGTCATCGAATCGTTGATCTCACCTCTCCGGGGTTACCCCGGGGGAGCAGATTCCAAGGAGATCGCAGCGCGTGACGGACGTTACGCTCCGCGTAATAAACGTCACGCCCGACGAGACTGGTTGGGGCGACCACCGCTGTTATCATAAGGCGTGAACACGATTGACTCCTGAACACAGCACACATACAATAAAATCATGTCCAAGTTTCGCAAAGTCTACCGCTTCCGGATGAAGCCGACCAAGGCGCAAGCTCATGCGTTGAACCGCATGGCCGGTGCCCGACGCTGGGTCTGGAACTGGGGGCTGGCGAGGAAACGGGAACACTACAAAGAGTTTGGCAAGACACTCGCCTATCACGCCTTGGCTGCCGAATTGACTGTCCTTAAGACCAAACCGGAAACGGCATGGCTCAAGGAAGCAGATTCGCAAGCCATGCAACAGACCCTTAAGGACCTCGATCGGTCTTTCGTCAACTTCTTCGACAGGCGGTCCCGTTTCCCCACGTTCAAGAACCGGAAGCGGGACCGGGCGCGATTCCGGATCCCCCAGCGGGTCAAGGTTGTCGACGGCAAGGTCGTCATCCCCAAGATCGGCCCCGTCCGCATCTATCAGAGCCAGCCCGTCGATGAGCCGACCAAGAGCGCCACGTTCCGCCGTTCCGCCGATGGCAAGTGGTACGTCAGCCTCACGGCCGAATTCGAGATGCCGGACCTACCTCTGGTGCCGCCTTGTCCGGAACGGACGGTCGGCATCGATCTGGGTTTGATCGATTTCGCCACGCTCTCCGATGGATCGGAGCCGATCCCGGCCCCGAAGTTCTTCCGCAAGGCTCAGAAGAAACTTCGCAAGGCGCAACGAACCGTTTCCCGCCGCAAGCCGGGGAGCAAGCGGAAGACCAAGGCCCGAATCCAGGTGGCTCGCATCCACCGGAAGACCGCCAACCAAAGGAACGACTTCCTGCATAAGTTGTCCACGGAACTCATCGGCAAGCATGACGGTCTCTGCATCGAGGATCTGAGCGTGAAGGGCCTTGCGAAAACCAAGCTGGCCAAGAGCGTGAACGATGCCGCGTGGGGGGAATTCCGCCGTCAGCTCGAATACAAGTGCCTGTGGAACCGCAAACATCTGGTGGTCATCGACCGCTGGTTCCCTTCGTCCAAAATGTGCAACGCATGCAGTGCCCTTAACGTTCGGCTCACACTCTCGGATCGGGAGTGGGACTGCGACTGCGGGGCCCATCACAAGCGAGACCTCCTTGCCGCTTGTAACATCAGGGACGAAGGGTTGAGGATGCTCGCCGCCGGGCAGGCGGAGAGTCAAAACGCTCGGAGAACCAGTGTAAGACCTCATTTCGAGGCTGTTGGTGTCGAACCGAGAATCCCCCGCCTTTAGGAATGGGGAGTGTCAACCACCCAGAATACCGACATCATCGTCCGGGAACTCGCCGAGTCGTTCGTCGAAGGCGTCTGGGACCTCGATGGCCTCGTCGCCCGAGGTGAACAGACGCTCGGACGAAGGCCGCGTTGGCTCCGCCACCTGGCGCGGCGGCTGCTGGCCGCCTTCAACGCGGGACCGCGCCCACGGGCCGGACAAATCACCCGGTTTATCCACCGCGATCGCGGCTTCAGCCGCGTCCGCGAACGGTATGAGTTCACGATGGAGTGGAGCCGCCGGCCCCCTCCCGTGATGAGCCCCGGACCGGGAGCGCCGGGGTCCTGGCCGGTCCCGGCCATCGTAACCCCGGAAGACCTTGCCGCACGACTTGGCTTGACGCGTTCCGAACTCGACTGGTTCGCCGATCCTCAGGCCCGCGAAGGTCGAAATACCGCGGAAAAACTCCGGCATTACCACTATCGCTGGCAGGCGAAGCGCTCCGGTTCGGCCCGCTTGATCGAGGCGCCGAAACCACGCCTGAAGGCCATTCAGCGGCGGTTGCTCGACGAAATCATCGCGAAGGTCCCCGCGCACGACGCCGCCCACGGCTTCCGGGTCGGCCGATCGGTACGGACCTATATCGAGCCCCACATCGGCCGGCCCCTCGTCCTCAAAATGGACCTCCGCGACTTCTTTCCTTCGATCTCATCCGCCTGGATCACCGCCCTTTTCTTGACGGCCGGGTATCCTGAGCCAGTGGCCCGACGGCTCTCGGGCCTCTGCACCAACAGCGTCCCCCCCGAGGTCTGGGCCGATCCCAGGTGTCCGATCCAGGGCCCCGAGCATTGGAGATTGAGGCGGCTCCACCGCCAAGCCCACCTGCCCCAAGGCGCTCCAACCTCCCCCGCGCTGGCCAATCTCTGCGCCTACCGGTTCGACTGCAGGTTGCAGGCCCTCGCCGCCGCGACCGAGGCCCGGTACACTCGATATGCCGACGACCTGGCCTTCTCGGGAGACCACCGCTTCGCGCGCGCGGTCGAACGGTTCCAGATTCAGGTCGGCGCGATCGCGCTGGAAGAAGGATTCGCGGTTCAGCCCCGGAAAACGCGAGCGATGCGTCAAGCGGTTCGCCAGCGCGTGGCCGGCGTCGTCCTGAACGTGCGGCCGAACCTCCCCAGGCCGGAGTTTGACCGGTTGAAGGCCACACTGAACAACTGCATCAAGTTCGGTCCGCACTCCCAGAACCGGGATCAGCACGCCGACTTCCCAGCGCACCTGCGCGGGCGAATCGCCTACGTGGCGGCGCTCAACCCCGAACGCGGTCAGCGGCTCCGCGGAATGTTCGATCGCATTGCGTGGTAAACGGCCCCACGGTTATTCTTCAGAACCGAGCCGAGTCGCGTCGAATCGGTGAAACCGGCGATTGCCGTTCTCATTGATCGGCTTCCCGGGTCGCGCCGTCCCCAAGCGATCGATCCGGTCGTTGTGACGCGTCCCGCAGGGGATCGCCAACGGTTGGAGTCCCCATTCCCCCCTTCCCTCGAGAGACCGCCATCATGCGCCTCGCCCTCGCCCTCTCGTTCATTTTGGTCTCCACGCTCACCGTGGCTCGAACCAACGCCGTCGAGGAACGCCCCGTCGCCGAGAGGTACTTGATCTCGGGCGACCTCGCGGGGGGCCAGAAAGCGCTCGACGCGATCCTCGAGGCCCAGCCGGGGAACGCCCAGGCCCGGTTCGGACTCGGCACGATCCAGTTTGTCCGCGCGGTCGAGCACCTGGTCCAGGGGTTTTATCAGCATGGGCTGCAACCCGATCTCTCCGGCGGCCTGATCCCATTCGCACGGTTACCGGTACCGGCGAACCCAAACCCCGCGCCGATCGCCTACGAAGACCTTCGCAAGCTCCTTGAGGAATTCATCGGCGACCTCGCCAAGGCAGAAAAAACACTCGGACGGGTCCAGGACGACGCGGTGAAGCTCCCCATCCGCTTCGGCCTGATCCGGCTCGATTTCGACGGCGACGGCAAGGCAACCGAGGACGAGACGCTCTGGAAGATCTACGCCCGGCTCAACGGTCAAGACAGACAGGCTCAGCCCAATGACGCAGGGGCCGAGGCATTCCCGATCAGCTTCGACCGTGGCGACGTCGCCTGGTTGCGCGGTTATTGCCACCTCTTGATGAGCCTCTCCGACGTCTACCTGGCGCATGACGCCAAGCAGCTCTTCGACCACACGGCCCACCTGTTCTTCGCCAAACCGAAAACGCCGTTCCCGTTCCTGAAAAACGATCCCCAAGGGCTCAACCCGATGGGAGCGAACGGCCCCAAAGTCGGCCTGATCGGTGACCTCCTGGCATTCGTCCACCTGATCCACTTCCCGGTGAAGGAGCCCGCAAGAATGGAGTCGGCGCTCAAGCACCTGGAGACGATGATCACCCTCAGCCGAGAGTCGTGGCGGGCTTACCTCGCGGAGACCGATGACGACCATGAATGGATCCCGAACCCGAAGCAGAACAGCGTTTTGCCCAACGGTAAGGTGACCGGCGAGATGCTCAAGGGCTGGCTCGGCTTCCTCGACGAGGCCGAGGCGATCTTCGCCGGTAAGAAGCTCGTCCCCTTCTGGCGCGACGCCGACAACCAAGCGGTGAACCTGCGTAAAGTCTTCACCGACCCGCGTGAGCTGGACCTGATCTTCTGGATCCAGGGAACGGCCGCCGCCCCTTATCTCGAGGTGGGACCCGTCACCCAGCCCGAGTTTTGGAGTCGGCTCCTCCGCGTCTTCCGAGGCGAATTCTTCGGGTTCGCGCTCTGGTTCAACTAAGCCACTACTCTCGGTTCTTTCATAATTTCTGAGGGACGACCGGATGGGTGGAATGGCCGCTGAGTGCCTCCGGCGCGTTCGTTGACATCGCTGCGAAGCAGATGGACATGGTCTTCCTTAATATTGAATGATGTGCAAGCCCTGGGTGCCACGGGTTGTACTCAACCCGTGAGCCAAAAACCTGGGCAATCGCTCACGGGTTGAGTACAACCCGAGGCACCCAGTGGGCTATGCATCCCCGCAATCACCCATCAGAAAATCAAAGTAAACCGAGACCAACGGCTTAGAGCCGAGCCCCAACCAGGACCGGCCGTGCTCCGGGTGGAGGCGAGGTCAAGAACGACGACCGGCCACTTCAGAACTCTCAGAGTGAGGTCCAAGTGCGCTTATTCATGATCATTGCCTGCCCCGTCTTGATTGCGTTGACCGCGGCGGTTGGCTTGAGCCAATCCGTGCCCGATTCGATCATCGCCGAAGGCGTGCCCGAGATACCCCAGACGCTTATCGAATCGTTGTCGCGTTATCAGAACCAGCGCGTGGCGAACTTCCAGGGCTGGTTCGCCGATCGCCGCGCGGTCCTGATCACAACCCGGTTCGCCGACACCAACCAGGTCCACCTCGTCACCTCCCCGGGCGGAGCGCGGACTCAGCAGACCTTCCTCGCCGACCGCGTCCTCGGCGCGAGCTCACGTCCAGGGCACGAGCAGTTCCTCGTCGAAGCCGACCAAGGCGGGGCGGAGAACTATCAACTCTTTCTCAACGACCCCAAGGCAGGCTCGCTCAAGCGGCTCACCGACGGCCACTCGCGGCACGTCGCGGCGCGGTGGTCGAACTCCGGGAACCAGCTTGCCTGGAGCAGCAATGCGCGCAATGGCAAAGACATGGATCTCTTCATCGTCGACCCCGCTAGCCCACAGTCCGCCCGCGGACTCAAGGAGGTCAACGGCGACTGGATGATCGCCGACTGGGCCCCCGACGATCAGCGCGTCGCGGCGGTCGAATATCGTTCAATCAACGAGAGCTATGTCCACTTAATCGACGTCAAGACTGGGCAAACCGAGGCGATCACCCCGAAGGCTTCGGCCGAAGCGCCGGCGGTCTCGTATGCGGAAGTGCGCTGGTCGAAGGACGGGCGGGCAATCTACTGGACTTCGGATTGGGATTCCGAATTCCGCCGATTGACGCGGTACGACCTGGCCACCCGGACGGCGACCGCTTTGACGGCTGGGATTCCCTGGAATGTAGACGGTTTCGACCTTTCGGATGACGGCACGACGATCGTGCTGACCGCGAACGAGAACGGGATCTCGCGGATCCACATCCTCGACGTCGCGAGCGGCGGAGAGCGGCCAGGGCCGGCGCTCCCCGCCGGCCAGGTCGGGGGCATCCAGTTTCGTCGGCACTCACGCGAGTTCGCGTTCAGCCTGACCTCAGCGCGGGCAACGACCGACGTCTATTCGTATGACCTGGACGACGGAATCCTGTCGCGCTGGACGAGCAGCGAGACGGGGGGCCTCAACCCCGCCACGTTCGCCGAGCCCGAGCTGATTCATTACCCCAGTTTTGACGGCCTGTCGATCCCTGCGTTTGTCTACCGCCCGGACTCGACCCGGTTCCCCGGCCCGCGTCCGGTCCTGATCGACATCCACGGCGGTCCCGAGGGGCAATATCGTCCCGGGTTCCTCGGCCGCGCCAACTACCTGATCGAGGAGTTGGGAATCACGCTCGTCTTCCCCAACGTGCGCGGATCGGCCGGGTACGGCAAGTCGTACCTGAAGCTCGACAACGGTCCGAAGCGTGAGGATGCCGTCAAGGACATCGGCGCCTTGCTCGACTGGATCGCCAACCAGCCCGGGCTGGACGGATCGCGAGTGGGGGTGATCGGGGTCTCGTACGGCGGCTACATGGCGTTGGCGACGTTGACCCACTACAGCGACCGTCTCAAGGGAGGCATCGACATCGTTGGAATCTCAAACTTCATCTCGTTCCTGAAGAACACGCAAGGGTATCGCCGCGACCTCCGCCGGGCGGAGTATGGCGACGAGCGCGACCCGGCGATGAAGGCGATCTTCGAGACGATCTCACCGCTGATGAACGCAGACAAGATCAAGGTTCCCCTGCTGGTGGCGCAAGGGAAGAACGACCCGCGGGTGCCGGCGTCGGAATCGGCGCAGATCGTGGCGAAGGTGCGTCGCGCGGGCCAGCCCGTGTGGTCGATCGTCGCGAACGACGAGGGGCACGGCTTCGCCAAAAAGAAGAATCAGGACTATCTCCAGGAGGTCGAAGTCCTCTTCCTGAAGACCCACCTCCTGGGAGATCGTCCGTAGTACGGAAAATCCGCGATCGCCACGAAACGAAGGGCACGGTCAGGCGTTCAGGACCGGTCGGAGATCTCGACCGAACCCGAGCGTCTGATCCCGTGATGTGGCGATGCGCTCAAGCGTGGCGGAACCGCGAAGGGCGCGGGTGCGTGGCGTGTAACGGCTGCCGCAGATGCGATGACTGGCGGGGATGCAGCGGCTGGCGGAACCGCGACGACTGCCGCCGCGGGGTTGCCAGCAAGGCATCAGCATAAGAAACACCTTGACCATCGCCCAGCTTGATGGCGATCACCTGAGAATCGGGGGTGTCATCCCCCTGATTCGGGCCCATCTGATTCCGAAGGAAACGCAGAGGCCGACGCATGTCCTTCGGCGTCATTTCAGGAGACCATCCATTGACCCCCTGGTCGGGCTGCTGCGCCACCGTGGTATCGTAGGGGGTGATCGGAGGGAGGTAACTGTTGCCAAAGTTGATCAGCAATCCGAAGGCGCCATTCTCACCGGGGCCGGACTTCGCCGCCTTGGCGACCAGGTAGTAGGTCTCGCCCGGGACAACGTTGTTCACCGTGAAGGAGATGGTCGCCCCGTAGAGGCCAGTGCCAGTAACCGTGCCGAGGGTCTGCTGCGCACTGTTGACGACGCTCAGCCGGGGCGTGAGCGAGCTGAGGAGCGACGACTGCATCGTCACCGTCATCGTCCCGGTCGTCGTGCTGGGCACGGTCACCTTGTAATACTCAGGGTTGGCAAGTTTCGTCACGTACCCAAAGGCATAGGACACCCGGCCTTGCGGATCGATCAGCGAGGACAGGTCGATGGCGGAGGAAAGCCCCACGTTGTTGGGAGTCGCGTCGGCCGGCACCGGTCCGTAGAGGTATTGAATTCCCGAGGTGTCATCCGACTGCAGGGTTTGCTTCATCCCGTTATAATAAGAGTACATGTCGGCAGTGGCGATCGCCGAGTGGCCCATGCCCAGCGAGTGGCCGATTTCGTGAATGGCGACCGACAAGAGGTCGTAGTCATTGTTGATCTTCCACAACTGGGAGGTGTTCATCACGATGTCGCCGGCATCGGGACCACCATTGATCGGGGGCGGCAGCAGAGCATAGCCCAGGTAGCCCATGCTCATCGGAGTGCCGCCGATCCGGATGTCGCCGTAGCGGGGATCATTTTGCTGATTGCCCACTCCACCGACCGGATCGCCCGAGTCGGGGACTTCGACGATGTTGAAGCCTGCGACCTGCTGCCAGATGGCGGCCGCTTTGCGAAACTGGTCCTGCCACGTGGTGGTGGGAGCGATGGCGTTGAGCGACTGGAACAGGTTACTGGGCACCCCACCGATGCTTGTGCCGTCGGGCATGAAGCTGTAGGTGATCCGAATGGGGTAGTACCAGTGTCCGCCGTTGGCGGTGGAGAGCAGTTTCCGATCTTCGAGGCCTTCAACAGCGGGGCAGAGTGTCCGAGCACGGGCACGGTCTCGGTCTCGGTCTCGAATCCGACGTACAGCGTCGCGGCATCGGGCGGTGATGCGATTCATCATAAACTCCTTGGTGCGTCGAACCTTGAGGTCCGAGGCCTCGGACTGAATTCAGTCCATGTTCGGCCTTTGACGACCGATCCTTGAGGCGCTCACCGAAATCTTCCCTACGTGTCGGAACCACTCTTCCGCCACAAGAAGAGTATTACCTATTCCGATCGCCGCGGAACGTCCGCGATCCGATCGGGGAGCCTCGATCGCCACCAGCCGGTCATCATGAATCGGTCGACTTCGAGATCACTCCCTAAACTCAGTTGCAATTTCCCTCGTCAACCGGGCAGGAATTCTCTGCCTTTTCCCTCAGCTCGCATGAAAAAACGAACGGTGTGTCAGGAAAAGCTCAGTGTTTGCTCACCACGCCCAAACATTCCGCCGACTTCTACTTAGTAAACTTTTCGGACGAGGCAATCGGTCATCAGGGTATCTGGCCCTCGGAGGGTCCTTGTAAGATGCGTCGTCGTCGGGTGATAGTGACAACTATCGGGACGCGACTAAGGACCCCCGATGAATCAGACCCCTAGCCTGCGCACTGTCAAGCCGGTGCAACCTCTTCAAGTCTGAGGGGCAAGGCGATGGACGTGACCAACGAGAACCTCGGCCACTTGATCGACCAGGCCAAAGCGGGCGACCAGGACGCGATCCAGAGCCTGCAACGCTTTGAAAACGACATCCGGATGATGGTTCGTGTCCGATTGCCCCGGCCGCTCCGGTCCCAGTTTGATTCGATGGATTTTGTCCAGGATGTCTGGCATAGCTTTTTCCGAATTTTCAATCACGATCCGGAGCGGTTCGCGCAGGTCCGCGACCTCCGCGGTTATCTCGCGGGAGTGGCACGAAACAAGGTCGTTGAAGAATACCGGCGACGCTCGCTGACCCAGAAGTACGACGTGGAGCGCGAGGAACCGCTCTACATCCGTCGGGGAAATCGCGACATCCCGCGGGAACTCATTGCCTCAGACCCCACGCCCAGCCAGGATGCCCAAGCCAGGGAGCGGCTCGACCAACTCCTCGAAGGGCGAAGCCCCCGCGAGGCGGAGGTCATCGAGCTTCGGCGTCAGGGCCTGACGTTCGAGGAAATCGCCGCGCAAACCGGGTTGCATGAACGCACCGTGCGCCGGGTCATCGAAACGATCCGTCGACGCATGGATGCTCGCAAGGACCCATGATTGCACAAAGGGGTTCGTTGCCAGGCAAGCCGGGAGACTCGACGGATCTGCCCGCACCTCGGTTCGCGGAGTGGCCCCGGAGAGGGTCGAGGCGCGTCACGCAAGCAGGTCATCGCACGGTTTGGGCCGGAAACGCGGCCGATCGAGCCTTCAATCAAGAGGATCTGAGAGGGACCTGCTCCTCGTTGAGCTTGCGATATCCCAAACCCTGTAACACCTCAAGCACTTCACTCCAGGTTGGGAACATTCGCCCACTCTTTTGCTGATAGTCCTCAATCGCCTCCCGGAATTCTTGCTCGGCGCTCCCGGATGACTCGGCCGAACCCGGACGACGCCCACTTGCCTGCGCTCGGGCCGATGCTAACCGACTCGGCAGGTCGCGGGAGCCAACACGGCGATCGGTTGCGGAAGACGTCCCCTCCTGGCCATTTTTCCGCTCACCCGAAGCCAAGGGCAAGGCTTGGCGGCGACTCGATTGAAGTCCGGACATCATGCACCCCCCTTGACGCTGCACCCTGCGGTGCGAGTTCCCCCAGCCCGTTCCGAAGAACGGGGGCTCTTCCCCGAAGAACCAAGCAAATGGTCCACCCGGTTGGCATTATGGGCAAGATAGACAACTTACGGCAACCGGATTCCCCAATTTCTTGCGTAAATCATCCAGGGAAACCGCCGAGGGAGGCGAACTGAATGCGTGGATGGAAGATGGAGGGCTATCTCAATTCCGTGGGGCCGAGAACGGCACCGACCCATCCGAGTCCGGGAACATGGCTGACTTGGGAGGGCTTGGCGGCCGAATCCAGCCGTTCCCATTCGGCGTCGGACCAGATCCGAACTTCGCAGAGGGTGTCGCCCACGATGCAGTAGACGGGCGTAGTCGACGATTTAGCGGGACGGCTCTGCTTACGTTGAGGGGGGAGATTACTGGGGATTATCATCGTGGTTTAGCTTCCCGATAAGGCACGCCGTTGTGCCGTCAACAGTCGTTGACGATTGACGTCACGACAGCAAAGGATCGCGGATTTTATAAGACTTAAGCGTGATCGCCGATCGGTCTATGTTCATTATCGCCATAAACCGATTTCTTGTTAACACATTTCGGCGGCAGATCAACGAAATTTAGAACGGTTTCCCTGTTTTGTCCAGTCGGACCTCGCGGCCGGCGATCGTTCCGCGAAGAATCAGGTTTTGCTCGCGGAATGGAGAGCCGGATCGGAGTATAATCGAGGCTCGATCTCCATGCATTGGTGTTGATTCCGGCTTGGCAAAATGAGAGGGAGACGGCCCGATGACGGCGTCGAGCAAGATCGCGAGCTATCAGTCGTATCGGGGCGTGCCGAGTCTGGCGGGCCTGGCGACCATGACCGAGGCGACTCGCCCCGGACTTGGGATCGAGGCCTGCGTCACCCGTCTCAAGCGGTTTCACTATGCGTTCCGGCGGCTCCACGAGATTTTCACCGCCTGGATCACCGCCGAACCAATTTACGAGATCAAGACGGCGTTCTCGCTCCACGCGTATCTCTGCTCCGAGCATGTTTTGGCTCTCCGCACCCGGGTGGGCGAAATGCGTGAGCCCCCGCTGGGCCTGGAAGTCGTGCCTGATCCGGCCTTAGAGCTGCTTTTCAATGAAATTTTCGCCGCTCCCACGACTGGGGAACGGCTGGTGGGGCTCTACGAAAAGGCCCTGCCCGCGCTCGACGCGGCCCTGGCGCGGCACATGGCTGACACGAACCCGCTCACCGATGCTCCCTCGGTGCGCGTCTGCCGCTTCGCCCGGCTCGAGTTGGCGGACATGATCGATTTCGGCGTGCGGAGCCTCGCCTGCCTCGTCGACGACGAGGCACGACGGGCCATGGAGCCCTGGTCGCGATTGCTCGACGATTGTCTGGCCGTCAGCGGAGGGGTCGACGGATCCGCGCCCGCGCGGCCTGCGGGCCAAGCGATCGCGCCACTTCACTCGGCGACCCCCTATGTCTACGACCCGGTCCCCCGCCGCGACGAGCGGTTTCAGGACCTCTACAACCAGGGAGTCAACCCCGAGGCGTTCCTCTACGACCCGGCGTTCGACCCGCGGTCCAAGACGCTGATGATGCTCTTCAAGCGGCTCCGCGAGATCGACGTGCCGGAAATGATGGCGAGCATTATCCACGAAACCAAGGGGAAACCCTGGAATTACTACCGCGACATGAGTCGCCAACTCTGGGACGAAGCGCGACACGCCATGATGGGCGAGGTGGGCTTCGCCGCTCTCGGGATCGACTGGAAGGTCGCGCGAATCACGCACAACTGGTCACTTCGCCTCAATACCGAATGCACGCCGATCGAGCGGCACGCGGTGCTCTACTTCATCGAGCAAGGTCTGATGGCCAAGACCGGCAAGCGCTACGAGTGGGAGGTGGGGGTTCAGTCAGGCGACCCGCTCATCGCGACGATCCAGGACTTCGACTGGGCTGACGAGGTCCTCCACGCGTCGCTCGGCCGGGAATGGTACATCCCCGAGTTCGGCGACCGAAAGCAGGCGATCGACTACGGCGACCAGTGCTGGTCGAAGATCCTCAGCAACTGGACCACGGTCTACGACCAGGGGCTGACCCGGCACGAAAACTGGTGGCCCGAGATCTACCAACAGGCGTGCGCAACCTGGGGCATTGCCGCCGATCCCCAGGTGCTCGCCTATCGCGAAACCTACGAGACCCAGCGGGCCGACCTCAAGGCCGTGTCAGGCAGTGGATGACACGGTATATGAGGGGTGCACGATCGGATTTTTCCCGTAAGGGTGGGCACAGCCCACCATCCCGATCTCCTTGCCAAAAGGGAGGTTAAGATGGTGGGCCGTGCCCACCCTACGGAAATCGTTGAACCAACGATAGGCTTCTCGCTCACCCTTGGGGGCGAGCGAGAAGTACGACGAGGTGAGCGTAAGCTCGGATCACTTCGGGGCAGGCGCGGGGGCGGGGGCGGGGGGCGCTGGCTTCGTGCTCGGCTTGCGGTCGAGAACCTCCAGGGGCATCTCCGCGAAGAAGTCCGAGGCGCGGGAGTCGCCATTCGTGTCGACCTTGGCCACGGTGCCCTCAAGAGACGCCGCCGCCTCGTCACGGGCCTTCACCAGCAGGGGATACAGCGTGGTGTTGACCTCTTGCTGGCGGGGGCCGTTGGCAACTCCGAACCGCAGGTTGTTCGCACTCATGAACGTCAAGAGCTCGGACAGCGTGACCTCGGGACGCGACTCGACCCCGGCCAGAAGGACGTTGATCGCCGGAGTCTGCAGCATTCGGGTCAGCCCGAAGAGGGCCTTGAGATAGCGCTCGGCTTCGGTGCGCGGGCGAGTCCCCCGGGGGAGCGTCTTCTCGACCTTGTCGCGCATCGCATGGATCACCCCTTGTGCTTTCTCAAGCGTCGCGGGATCGAACTGGCCCTTCTCCTCATTCTGCGCGCGCAGTTCCGCGGCCAGTTCCTTCAGATTCGCGCGATCGGTCGCGAACGGCTCGGTTTTCAGCGACTCGGGCAGGCCCCCCTTGGTCAACTGATCGACGCTGACCGTGATCGCCGCCGACGCATACTGAAACGGAATGTCCCGAATCAGCGTGCCGGGCACCTTGACGCTCGTGGCCTTCAGGCTTCGGAAGTAGACGCGCGGGTCCAACACCTCGTCCAGCGCCACGTTCAACGCGTCGCCTCGCTGGATGTCGCGTGGCTCGGGGTTGTCCCTCAGTCGGCGGGCCACCGCTTCGCGGGCCTGGTTAATCCCTTGACGCTGGCGGGCGAGCCGTTCGTGATAGCGGCGATTGGCCTCTTGCTGCGACTCCCAGACGTACTGGTTCCAGCGCATCGCGGTATCGGCATTGATCGAATTGGCCACGGCCGTCTGCTGGTTGTAGACGCCAGCCCCCTCGGCGAACGCCCCGAGTCCTCGGGCGACATCCCCCTGGACGGTCCCGACTCCGCCGCCCCAGCCGCCCCAGCCCCAACCACCGTAGCCACCGGGATAGTTGAATTGCGCGTTGGCCGAAGTCCCGTGCACGGCAACAACAGCCAACATGACGATTAGACGACGGACCCAGAGCATCAAAATCTCTCCCTTCGCGTACGACGAGAACCGTCTTAACTCGAGCCCGAGGGCGAGCGTCGCAAACGCAATTTCACGTGAGAGTCAACTCACGTTTCGCTACCAGCCAACCGTTTCGACCAGACGCCCGTCACCCGGTCATGGGTGCAATCCTAACCCCAGGGACGGGCAATGACAACGGTCGATCGGCCTCTTTCCGATTCGGGCCGCCCCTGCCCGGCGCAAGGCGAGGCTGCCGGCTCGGGCTGCTCCAGAATCGCCGAGCGGAGGTCAGAATCGACCGGATTCCGGAACGGAGAACTGACGTGGTCACGTCCATCCGAAAAGGTTGGGCCCGCTCCAAAGGTCCAGCCGTCAGGAAGCACGGAGGTAGCCTGGGGCCTATAATACGGACCAGGTCGTTCTCCTCACGACGACTTCATTCCCATTGCCCTTTTGACTGGAGCCCTCTCCATGGCGCTGACGCCGTCCACCATGCTACCTCTCGGGTCGAAAGCCCCCGACTTCCGCCTCCCCGATACCGCGGGAACGACCGTCGCCCTGGCGGATACCCGAGACGCAAAAGCGACCCTGATCATCTTCATGTGCAACCATTGCCCTTATGTCAAGCATGTCCGCCAGGAACTGGCGGATCTGGGGCGGGAATACCAGGCCAAAGGGGTCGCGGTGATCGGGATCAGTGCGAATGATGTGGTCTCCCACCCGGACGACGGGCCCGAGATGATGGCGCGAGAGAAGGAAGAGGCGGGCTACACCTTTCCCTACCTCTACGACGAGAGCCAGGCTGTGGCCCTGGCCTACCAGGCGGCCTGCACCCCGGACTTCTTCGTCTTCGACCGCGATCAGTCGCTGGTCTATCGCGGTCAATTGGACGAGAGTCGGCCAGGCAATGGCGTTCCCGTGACCGGCAAGGATCTCCGAGCAGCGCTCGACGCCGTGCTCGCGGGCCAACCGGTTGCGCAAGCCCAGAAGCCGAGCCTCGGCTGCAACATCAAGTGGAAACCCGGAAACGAGCCGAGCTACTGAGCACCGGCCTCGGGCCGTTGGCCGGGCCGGTTGGTGGATTCCATCTCGATCAGCCGCTCGATCGGCGCGATCACGAGGACCATGTCCCCCGGTTCGAACACGATCTCGTGCCCTGGGTTCACGTTCGCGCCGGCCGTTCCGTGATGCATGACGACGTTGACCTTGGAATCGGCCTGGACGTCACCGACCGTCCGGCCGACCAGGTTGCCGGTTGGACAGATCGTCAGGTCGATCAGGTGGAGCGGCTGGTCGGCGAGTTGGAACCGCTGATAGACCTTGCGTCCGGTGGCCGCGGCGATAAACGCCGTGGCCGAGACCTGGGCGGTCGAGATCGCCGGCAGGGAAAAGGCACCGGCGATCTTTGCCGCCAGCGATTCATCGAACAAGCGTAAAACGATCTTGGCCCCGGGATTCAAATCCTTGGCCGTCAGGCCGGCATCGAGGTTGGTCAGGTCGTCGCTGGTCGAGAGGATGACCGCCCGCGCATGGCCAATCCCGGCCAACTCGAGCGTCTTCGCGTTCCGGCCGTCGCCCCGGATCACGGGCACTCCCAGGTCGATGATCTCATCGATCAGAGCCGAGTCGCTCCCAATCCGCTCGATCACGACCACCGGCTCGCGGAGCGCCAGGATTCCTTGGGTGATCTGGAACCCGACCTTACCCAGCCCGACAACGATCATATGGTTGCGGTACAACGAGGCCATCATGCGCTGCCACTCCGGTAGCTGGCTTTTCTTGGTGAACGCGAGGTAGCCCAGTCGAATGAGCGAGTCGACCACCGCCCCCAGGCCCACGATCGGCAACAGGAAGAACAGGGGCTGCAAATACCACTCATCGGGAAAGTCGAGGTAGGGCTCGAGAAAGATGAGCAGGAAAACACTATAACACCCCTCCACATAGGTCAGGGGCCGATGGTGATAGCACTGACGGAGCACCAGGCCGCCGACCAGGACGAGTGACCAGAAGATCCCCAACGACCAGCGGAACTCCCAGAGCAAGTAGCGCAAATAGCGGGCGTAAATCGCCAGACGAATCGGGGCCCGCATCCGTCCCGGGCCGGACCTGACGTTCGTGAGCCACTTCATCGAGTCACCCACCATCGCGCCTGGCGAAAGGCGGCGACAATCCGATCCGATCGCGTCCATCGCGAAGTCAACGGGCAAGGGAAGCACATGGGGAGGAACCTGGCCGAAGATTGGAGTGGCGGATCATGCCGGTTGGAAGCGAACGTCCGAAGCCGTTCGAGCGTAATCGGACGATCGCCCCATCGCCACTGGGCACTCCCCGACGAACGGAACAAGCGACGACGACCTTGATCGACATCAACTCGTTGGGATCAGCCGAACCCCAGGGGCCCGGCAGGAAAAATGGCAAGACTCCCGCCTACGAGAGCTTGACCCCATTCGAGCGATTGGGGATCGTCGAAGGGCGCGATCCCCCCGCGACGTTGGCAAAAAACGCAACGCAACCGCCGAGCGATCACGAGCGATGACCGCACTCTCTCCTCAACCGGGCCGCGAAGCAGACCCTGCAATGGCGGGCGGAACCAGCCCCGCGTCGCGAACCGGCAAGTCACCCCGTGGCTGGCGCGGGGTGCTGATCCGTACTCTGGCGGTGTTGATCGGCCTTGCGCCGTTCGCCGCGAGCGAAGCGGTCCTGCGCGTCTTCGACTGGCAGCGTCCTGCCCTGCACGACGATCCGTTCGTGGGTTTCAGCTCCGTCTACCCACTGTTCGTCCTCAATCGTGACCGGACGCGCTACGAAATTCCCCCCGCGCACGACCGGTTCTTCTGCCCCGAGTCGTTCGATGCGGTCAAGCCTCGCGGTGAGTTTCGGATTTTCTGTTTAGGGGGGTCGACCGTGCAAGGTCGGCCGTTCGCGAAGGAGACCTCGTACACCACCTGGCTCGAACTCAGCCTCCGGGCCGCCGACCCGTCGCACCCCTGGAGGGTGATCAACTGCGGCGGCACCTCCTACGCCAGCTATCGACTCGCCGAGGTGTTGCGCGAGCTAGGGAGCTACCAGCCCGACCTGTTTCTCATTGATATGAGCCACAACGAGTTCCTTGAAGACAGGACATACCAGCACATCAAACATGTGTCAGATTCCGTCAGACGTCCTCTCGAATGGGTGTCCGGCCTCCGAATCTTCGGCCTGGTCCGCTCGGTCGCGACCGCGCTGGGGGGACGGCCACCTGTTCCGGAGAAAGCGATTCTCGGCCCCGCGGTCGAGGCCAAGCTCGATTATTTCGGCGGGCTTGAGACCTACCATCACGACGCAGACTGGCGGCGCGACGTGATCGACCACTTCGAGTTCAACCTCCGGCGGATGGTCCGGATGGCTCAGGAGGCGCGGGTGCCCGTGATCCTCATCAACCCCGTGTATAACCTCGATACCCCGCCCTTCAAGTCGGAACATCGGCCGGGTCTGTCGAACGAGGATCGGCGGCAGTTCGAGGCGCACTGGGACGAGGCCCGCCAGGCGTATGGCAAGAGCCTGCCCAACGCGATCGAGCGGCTCCGCGAGGCGATCGCGATCGACAACCAGCACGCGGGAATCCACTACGCGCTCGCGAAATGCTATCAGCAGTGGGACCAAACCGAGGAAGCGCGCCAGTCGTTCATCGACGCCAAGGAGACGGACGTCTGCCCGTTACGGATGCTCGAGCCGATGAGACAGGCGATGTTCGACGTCGGCCGCGCCACGGGAACTCCCGTGATCGACCTCGTCACGATCTTCTCGGCGCGAAGCCGGGGAGGCATTCTCGGCGACGATTGGCTCGTCGACCATGTGCATCCTTCGATCCAAGGCCACCAACTCGTCGCGAGCGTGCTGGTGAACGAGATGGCCCGGGAGCGCTTCCTCCGCCCCGCACCCGGCTGGGAGGCCGAGCGCGACCGGCGTTACCAAGAGCAAACCGACTCGCTCGACGAGTTCTACTTCCTCAAGGGACAGAAGCAGCTTGGGAACCTACGGCTCTGGGCCCAAGGTCGAGGCGACCGGGTCCGCCCCCTCTCGAAACCCAAAAAACCAAATCCGCAAGGTGCTTCCAGCCTGGTCCCGGACGGTCGTGAAGCACCTCCGGAACAGCCAGCCGGTTTGTAAGAGCGGCAGGGCCCTCGGCCCGCAACAAGCCGCTCGGTTTCGTTAGAACGAGTCGAGAGCCTTTGATTCTTCGTCGTAAATCTCGAAGATCCGGTCGAACCGAGTGATCTTGAAAACTTGCGCCAGGTCGGGGGCAATACAGCAGAGCTTGAGCCGGCCCTCGGCGGCCGTCACTCGGCGTGCGAACTTGAGGAGGACGGCGAGCATGGTGCTCGACATCAGGCGAACCTCGCGGAAGTTGAGCAGCACATCCGCCTGCCCAAGTCCTCCGATCAATTCTTGCAGTTGTTCGTCCACTTCACCGATAACCTCTTCGTTGAGGATTTCGGCATCCGCAAAATTCGCGATGGTCACCCCGTGAATTGTCTCCACAAGGACGCGGGGATAAGCAGTTCTCGTCATCGTTCCAATTCCAAATAAATGAGAAACTTGGTTCCGCCTGTTCTTCCTGCGCTCGGCTCGCTCGCGCGGATTGAACAACGAGGGGGAAGGAGTGACCCGATCGGAATCCTCCGGCATCGGGCGTCCCCTCTTTTGGCGTGAAACATCGGCCGGGCATTCAGGCCCTCGGCGAAAGGGCATTACCCGGCCTCTGTTGTTCAAACGCGACACCACAACTCGACCACTCGCACGCGGCCACCGGGTATCTCGCGATCGATTCGATCGTCTTCTTGACAGTCGGGACATCGCCGCGTCGTGCGACATCCGTAATTAGTGTACGGACTCAGTCAACTCCATCGACGATTGAGACCGGTTACATAATCCGTCGTACCGGAATCCTCATCGCTTGAGTCAAGACGGTCATTGGGATGCCAGCCGATCGCCGTCGTGTTGGTTCGCGACGGTACAGCCATGCCCTCACTCTTCGGCGGTGCGGGATAAACGTGGGCCTGGTGCGTCACCTCCCAGAGGCCCGGCCAGCCCCGAGGGTCACTGCGTTCGACGGCGTTGATCAACTTCTCGACCACCGACCAACGGCCCCAATCCACCGCGACCGAGAGTCGAGGGATCCCGTGGGTGTGGGTTTCCATGCTCTCGGGCCCGAAACCGAGCCGGCTCAGCCAATTTCGAGCGCGGAGCAACGACTCATTATTGGCGAAATAGTGCGTGTAATACATGGGACTTGTTCTCCTTTTTTTTCTGATCAGGATGGGAAAGGAGCGCTGGGGAATCAGCCCAGAACAGTGGGGGAAGGGGGGATCAGCGGTTATCGTCCCGGGAGAGCGGGAGCCGGGCCGGGGCATGACGGTCGGGAAACCAAGGACGCTGTCCGTGGCGACGACGCATCGCCGCCCCACCGACCAGGTCAGTCCTTGACGATCACCGAACGGGCCCGCCGATCACGACGAGGGGGGGCTGAACTCAACAGCGGAGAGGAATTCGGTGGCAGGGGGTCCAAACCGCCTTGGTCTGCGAAACGGTGAACGACGACCAAGGCGCATTGCCGACAACATGTGACGAAGTCAGCGGGGGGCGAAAGGCAACCAAGTGACCAGCCGAGTCATCGTCATCTTCCCCATCCCAGAGGCAGAGACCAAGACCCGCTTGATCGAGAGCTCCATTCGGAAGCCGGCCGTCGGACCGTCGCAGCCGCGTCGAGTGCGACAGCGTCGAAACCACGGTCTGAGGTGAGTTCGCCGAATCGGAACCCTGATCCCGCACTCCCAGCACAGGGAGCAAGAGTGACCAGAAGAGAAGGATTCCGACGCTTTTCATCGGCAGGCCCACCACCTTCGCCTCGCAATCCTTTGCGAGTGGTTTTCACAATATTCATTCTATCGAACTCGTCAAGCCAAAAGCGATCCCCGGGCACGCCCCCTGAGATCACTTCCGCCAGCGCTTTTCCCGAAAGCACACCAGGAAAACGGGTGGAAATGGCCCATTTCTCCCCCACTCGCCCCCCTGCCCGAAAGAATTCCCACTAAAGTGCCCCGTTCTCGCGATGGCCGCGCCAGCGTGCTGCATAATGGTGCATCGGTGGTCGCGATCGCTGAAGAAGCACACCTTGTCCTACCTCATGGCGTCGACGTCCGGTTGCCGCTGCGCCCCCTCGTTGGAATCGTCGCAACCGACAGATTCCAAGAGGACCATGCGTAATCCAAAGCATACCGGAAGCCGGTCCGCACGATCACTCGATCGCACTTGATTGACCACTCTGGTTGATCCCCTTGTGCTCCCGGCAACCGGCGCTCGTCCGAGCGACCCGTTGACTATGACTGCATGGGTGATAGCATTGAAAGGTCAACCCAGGTTCTCAAAAGATCGGTGAGACGGGCTCTTACGGGGGTCAGGGCCCGTCTTGTTGAGCCTCTTGGCCGAGCGATTTCGAGGTTTGTGCGGCCTATTCCGTTTTTGCTTCGCTTCATCCAAGGTGGATCCAGGGACTTGTAACCATGTCGCTTTTCAGTCCGCGCCGGAAACTTTGGGGTGTGGGGCGTTCGTCGGGTCAAAAGAGGCGAACGCACCGCCTGAGCCAATATGGGCTTGGGCTCGAAGCCTTGGAGAGCCGTTTGGCCCCCGCCACGAGCATATGGAACGGTGCCGTCGATGGACTCTGGTCCACGGCCGGCAATTGGGACACTCCGCCGACGGCCGGCAGCGACCTGGTCTTCCCCAACGGTGCCGGGCATCTTGCCAACACCAACGACCTGGCGGTGGGAACCTCCTTCGCTTCGTTCACGGTCTCCGGCGGTGGCTATGCGATCGGTGGAGCTGCGATCAACCTGGCCGGGCTCCTCGACGCCTCGCACACGTCGGGAACCGACACGATCAATCTCCCGATCAATTTCACGGGGTCGACGACGGTCGAGGTCGATCAGGCGGGTGCCGTCCTGGTTTTGGGCGGGGTCCTCACTACGGAGGGCCTGAACAAGACGGGCGCGGGGGAACTCAACCTGACCGCCGCCAATCCGTACACCGGAAATACCACCGTCGCGGGTGGCGTGCTGGTGGTCGACGGCCCGCAGGGCGGCAGCCCTGTTGTCGTGAATGCCGGGGCGTCGCTCCGCGGTTCGGGAACGGTGGGTGCCATCACAGCGGTGTCAGGAACGGTGCGTCCCGGGAACGCAGGCCCCGCGATCCTGACGAGCCATGGCAACCTGACGCTCGATGCCGCATCGACGTATGCCGTGGCCCTGAACGGCACGACCGCGGGGACAGATTATAGCCAGTTGGGGGTCAACGGCCAGATCTCGCTTGGAAACGCCACGCTTCAAACGACGCTTGGGTACACGCCGGCCGGCCACGACCAGCTCCTCATCCTCAATAATACGGGCGCCGCGGCGATCAATGGCACGTTCGCGGGACTTCCCCAGGGGGCCACGGTCGTGGTCGCCAACGAGGCGTTCCAGATCAGCTATACCGGCGGCGACGGCAACGACGTCGTTCTGACCCACCTGCTCGGCAGTACGACGACCGTGACGGCCGCCCCCAACTCGACCGTCTTCGGCCAGACAGTCCTCTTGACGGCGACCGTCGCCGCCTCGGCTCCCGGCCAACCCAACTCCCCCACGGGGACGGTCGAGTTCTTCAGCGGCACCACCTCGCTGGGCACCGCCACCCTGAACGCGGGGACCGCCATCCTGTCCACGTTCGCCCTGCCCACGGGGACCGACACGGTCACCGCAAAATACAAAGGGGACGCGGACTTCGGGCCGAGCACCTCACCGGGCTTCACGGTGACGGTCGCCCAAGCGAGCACGGTCACGTCGCTCTCCGTCACGCCCACCACGGCAGTGATCGGCCAGTCGGTGACGCTGACGTCGACGGTCGCCGCGG
Source organism: Singulisphaera sp. GP187 (assembly GCF_900129635.1). Classification (GTDB taxonomy): domain Bacteria; phylum Planctomycetota; class Planctomycetia; order Isosphaerales; family Isosphaeraceae; genus Singulisphaera. Next base: position 4,025,598 of record NZ_FSRB01000001.1, read on the forward strand.
CCAGCCCCGGCTCCGGAACACCCACGGGGACGGTCGAGTTCTTCAGCGGCACCACCTCGCTGGGCACCGCCACCCTGAACAACGGCGTGGCCACCTTCTCGACCACGAACCTACCGCTGGGCAATGACTCGATCACGGCCAAATACCTGGGATCGACCGACTACGCGGCGAACACCTCGGCGCCCGTGATCGCCACGGTCAGCCAGGCGAGTACAATCACCACGCTCACAACGGCGCCCAACCCCTCAAGCGTGGGCCAGCCGACGCTCCTGACGGCGACGATCGCGGCGGTCAGCCCCGGAACAGGGCTTCCGACCGGGACGGTCGAGTTCTTCAACGGCACCACCTCATTGGGGACCGGCACCCTAAGCAACGGCGTGGCCACGCTGAGCACCAGCGTCCTCCCGCTCGGCACCAGTACGCTCACGGCTCGCTACCTGGGGGACGCCAACTACATCGCGAGCACCTCCGCGGCCAAGAGCCAGACCGTCAGCCCGGCGACCACGACAACGCTGAACGCCAACCCGACTTCGGTCGCCTTCGGGGCCACCGTCACCCTGACGGCCACGGTGGCGCCGGTGAGTGGCACGGGAACCCTCACCGGCAACGTCATCTTCATGAGCGGCACAACTCCGCTGGGAACAGCCGCGGTGATCGGCGGGGTCGCGACCCTGAAGACCAACACCATCCCCGGAGGCAGCAACGCGATCACGGCCCAGTACCAGGGCGATACCAACTTCGGCGGCAGCACCTCGACGGCCGTCAACGTCACTGTGGCTAAGGTGAACACGACCTCGACGCTCAAGGTCTCTCCCCTCAACTCGGGCCTGGGTAATCCGGTCACGCTGACCGCCACGATCACCTCGACCAGCACCAGCACAGTGAAACCGTCCGGCACCGTCCGGTTCCTCGACGGTGCCGTCTTGCTTGGCACGGCCACCGTGGATAGCAATGGCATCGCGACGCTGACCTCCTCCTCCCTGACGCTCGGATCGCACTCGATCACGGCTCAGTACGAGGGGGACGGCAACTTCAACTCCAGCATCTCGCCGGCGGTCACCCAGAATGTCGGCCAGCTCACCACGACAACGCTGTCCGTCAATCCCAACGCGTCCGTCTTCGGGCAAGCGGTGGTCCTGACGAGCACCATCACGAGCACCGCTGCGGGGACACCCACGGGGACGGTCGAGTTCTTCAGCGGCACCACCTCGCTGGGCACCGCCACCCTGAACAACGGCGTGGCCACGTTGACGACCACCGCGCTCCCGACCGGAGTCAACAGCGCGATCACGGCCGTCTACAGCGGGGACCCCACGTTCGGCACCAGCACCTCGACGGCCCGCACCGTGACGGTGACCAAGGCCGACACGACCATCGCGGTCGCGGTGAAACCCAATCCCGCCGGGTTCGGCCAGCAATGGACGCTGACGGCCAACATCGTCGCGGCCAGCCCTGGTTCGGGAACCCCCACGGGCACCGTACAGTTCTACAGCAACGGGATCGCGATCGGTAGCGTCGTCAATGTGGTCAACGGCGTCGCCACCCTCTTGACCTCGGCAACGCCGCAGGGAGCCAGCACGATCACCGCCCGCTACTCGGGTGACGCCAACTTCCTGACCCGGGACGCGGCGACAACGGCGTCGGTGACTCAGTCGAACTCAACGGTCGACTTGAGCTCGTCGGACCTCAATCCGAGCGCACGCGAAGCGATCACGCTGACGGCGCGGGTCGCCGCCTCGAATGGCGGCACGATTGCCCCCACCGGCACGGTCCGGTTCTTCTCCAACGGCGTCTTGATCGGCTCGGGCACCCTGACCAACGGCGTGGCAACCCTCGTCACGACGGCTCTGTCGGTGGGTGTCGACACCATCACCGCGGTCTACCAAGGCGACTCGAACTTCACCAGCTCCTCGTCGCCGGCCCTCACGGTCGTCTCCGGCACCCAGACCGAACGGTTCCTCAACCAGGTCTACATCAACTCGAACGGCCGGCCGGCAACCCTGGATGAGCTCGACTTCTACCGCACCCAACTGGCGATCGGCGTGCCGCGGCATAAGGTCGTCGCCCGAATCGTGAACAGCCCGAACGGCCAGGCCCACGCGGTGACCACCGTCTATCGCACCTTCCTCCGCCGCGAGCCGACCTTCCGCGAGGTGCTCCGCGGCCTCCAGAGCCAGAAGAAGTCCCAAGGCTTCGGCGCCGAGATCGATGTCCTCGGCTCGCACGAGTACTATCAGACGCAAGGCGGCGGAACGATCGATGGCTTCCTGACCGCCCTCTACGCCGACGTGCTGGGAACTGCGATCCCGAGCTCGGCCCAAGCCCGGCTGAGCCGAGAACTGCGGCAAGGCGTTTCGAGAGCCTCGGTCGCCAGCTCCGTGGTGCTCAGCCAACCGGGCAAATCCGCCTTCGTCACCTTCCTCTACCAGCAGTTCTTCGCCACCACCCCCACCACCCAGCAGCGGGCACGCTCGGTGGGAATCCTCAACCGAGGCGGTTTCGTCAACCAGGTGGTCACCGACCTGCTCTCCTCCAACGACTTCTATAATCAGTTCTCTAACTCCTGACCCTTCGGACTCGTCCGACAAACCAACCCCGGGGGCGGTGACGATCAACGGATCGTCACCGCCCCCGGGTCGTTTCCTCCCCCTGCCCCGATAAGCGTCACGGGTCCGCCCGGCCGCCCCCCCCTCTTCAAAGTGGCGCATGGACGTGCGAGAATCGCACTGTCCCCTTTGGGCTCTCACCGTTCCCCCTGGGCCTGGTCTTCATCCACAATGCGCAAGGACGCAGACACCTGGAGATCCTCCCTTGATGCGGCCCAAAACCGGCCGCAATCATATACATTAACAATTAGCTATTCAAAATAGACCAACACCCAATAGGCCAACTACCTAAGATCCGATCAAGCCCGTTGCGAGATACGCCATGCGATTGCCACGGACGATGATGCGTCGCGGGGTGGTGCCGATGGTCGTCGGGGCCGTCGGCATCATCATCCTCGTCGTATGGCTTGAGCCGGCACAAGCCGACGAGCCACGCGCGTTCTGCGGCAAGACGGTCGACGGATGGATCGAGGTCCTACGCCACGGATCGACCCGCAAGCGTACGGCGGCCACCCAGGCCTTGCGGTATTTCGGGCCGGAAGCCAAGAAAGCGGTCCCGGACTTGATCGACTACCTGCGGGACCGCGACGTCCGGCACGAACCCGGGGCCGTCTTCGCCCTCGGGCGAATCGGGCCGGCCGCCGCGCCAGCGGTCCCCCTCCTGATCCCAGGTTACCTGACGGAAGGGTGTAACCTCGCCAAGTCGGGTACTTTTCTCGAAGGAAATGGGGGGGCGCCCGGGGACGCCCTGGTCGGGATCGGCGCCCCGGCGGTACCGGCACTGATCGAGATCCTGAATGGGCCGAACACGGAGATGCGGCCCTGCGCGGCGTCAACCCTGGCCGACATCGGTCCCGCGGCGAAGGCCGCTGTCCCGTCGCTCATCCGTGCGCTCCAGGTGGAGAAGGCGGTTCGCGACGATCCGGAATCGAGTGCTCTGCGGCGCTGGGCCATCGTGGCCCTCGGCCGGATCGGTGCCGGCGCCGAGGAGGCAGTGCCGTCCCTGAATATATTGCTCGATCATGATCTCAAAAACATCAGCACAATCTCATTTGACGAATGGCCGATTGTGGAGGCCCTGGACCAGATCGGCGAACCTCCGGTCATCAAACTGATTGACGCATTCGTGAAAGAGGATGGCGCAGAGTGGGGTGGAGACCTCGCCCGACTCGGGCCGAGGGCCCGGGCGGCCGTCCCCACGCTCCGCAAGGCGCTCAACGACCGGCGACTCGAAGTTCGCATGGAGGCGGCCCTCGCGCTGGTCGCCATCGACCCCCCAGCGCCGGACGCAATCGCGATTCTGATCGACACGTTGGAGCATCATACCGAGGAAGCCGATCGGATCGCCGAGCCGCTCGCCCGGCTCGGCCCCGCGGCCAAGGCGGCGTTACCTGTGCTCCTCAGCCAGATCACGCAGGAGTCTGCCTGGAACGAAGCCATTGAGGCGCTGGTTCAAATCGATCCGGAGGGCAAAGTCTGTGTTCCGGCCCTGATCACGGCCTTGAAACAGGATGACCCCGAAATCGTCGGCATTGCCGCCAAAGCCCTCGGATTGCTCGGCCCCCGAGCGAAAGCGGCCATTCCGACACTCGCAACGACGTTGACCCGCAAGCTAAAGCGCCCGTTCGACGGCGAGGGAGATCCGCTCGTTGAGGCCGCGAAGGCCCTCGGCCGGATCGGCCCCGCGGCGCAAACGGCGATTCCCGCCCTGATCGAGGCCGTGAAATTTCGCCGCCTCGTCCCTGTGTTCGGAGGGCTCTTGGAAGATGAAGAGGAAATCAATTTCGAACACGCCACCGCCGCTGCTCGTGTTCTCGGCGCTTTTGAGCCGGCGGCGAAAGCGGCGGTTCCCGTCTTGATCGAGGTCCTCCAATCCCAGGAAAAGGATGATGAGAACTGGGTGCTTCGCCGTGAGGCGGCCCTCACCCTGGGCCGGATCGGACCGGAAGCCAAGGCGGCCGTCCCTGCGCTCCGGAAAGTTTTGGAGGAGCATCCCCCGCGGCCGTCACCTGACCTGGTGGTTGGCATGTACCCCCAAGTCGGGGATGCGGCGGCGGTCGCCCTCTTTTACCTGGCCCCGGACGGCGAACAGGTCGCCAAGTCCTGGGCCGATCGGTTGAACTCGCCCGAGCGACGAGCGTTCGTACTCGGGGCCGTCGGTACGGCCAGCGTCGAGGGAGAGCTCATCGCGCGAATGTGGCTGGAGTCCCTCAACGGCGTCCTCGCCCAAGGAGAACGCGAAGGTGATGAGCTTCTCTATGTCGAGGGGTACTTTGAGCGCCTCGGGAGCCTCGGTGTCGGTGCCCAACCCGCGATCCCCCGGCTCCGCGAACTTCAAAAGCATCGAAATTCGTGGATCCGCCAGTGGGCGGCCGAAACCCTCGCACAGATCGAACCGTCTGCCAAGACGCCCCTGACCTCGCCTCCGCCTTAGACCACACGAGACATGCACAATCGACAATCACTAGATTCACAGCCGAGACGTTGGTCTACCGCGGTTCACCGATGGATTACATACACATCGGTTTCATCATCGCATTGCCAATGCGCCTGCGGGGAGTATTTTGACAGGGAGATCATCCCTGGCATGGCAGCCCCGAAGCGACTGTGTTGAAAATCAGGTAACACTGGAGTCTGTCGCAAGGCAACCGGGCCGTCTGCCTGCTCCGGAGGCCGAAATTCGCGGGAAGCCGGGGGAAGACGACGCGGAGCGTCGCGGACGGCATTCCCACGCAGAGCGCTATGCATGACCCACAAGTGGGGGGTCTGGCCCGGTGTCCAGCGAGGGTCATCGGCGCAAGTGCTTGAGAGTCCTCCAGTTGTGGCATCCAGTTCGGACCGCGGCCCCCTTCCGTAACCTCCGGATTGCTAACGACTTACGACTTGTGGGTAAGGCATAGCGCAGAGCGTAGGAACGAGATCCCGGTATCCTTGCTATAGTCTCAAAAACGATGATTCCACGTTTCAAACGACATTGAATACAAAGCACCTGACTACAACTGAGACGCCGACAACCTGAAGCGGCTGGCTCCCCACCGGATGATCAAGCAACTGAAGGAGCGACTATGCGTTTGACACCCAGGCTCTTTGTCAACCAGGCGGCCGTACTCATGTCGTCCGCCAGCATGCACTTCATCCGATTCGGGGCGGCGCACCGGCCCATGCTGGCGGCACTTGCTCTGGTTCTGATGGGTGCGTCGGTAGGCGTCGGCTCCCAGGAGCCACCCGAAAAACCAACGGCCGACAAGCCGGGCCAGGCAGACTCGAATCGGACTCCGACTGAGGTTCTCGACGCGGACGAGATCGTGCGCCAGCTTGCGGCCCGATCCTCGAGCTGGATCATGCCATCGGCTGCACTCAAGACACTTGAATACGACCTCATCTTTAACCCGACGATCACGACCATCAAGGCCACACGGGGAGAACGCCGACGCGAGAGCGTCTGGATGGGGGCGACGCTCGAGACCGGTTTTCGCGAGTTGATGCGAACGCCGGATAAGTTCCAGATCGACCTCAAGAGGAAGGCGGGCGCGGAGAGGCTCACGCTGCTAGCGAAGCTGAAGGACGAAAACGGGTTCATCGCCGTCCAGATCGGTAACGGCGTCGAAAATTCCTGGAGTGGTTTCTTCTCCCATTCCGTCCGCGAAGCCACGATCGTCGTCGATGCCAAGCGGCTCGTGCCGCTCGAAGAACGGCTCGGTTCGACGACGATTCGCTACAACGACTGGCAAGAGATCGGCGCCGACAAGTGGATCCCTCGGCGGATCGACGTCATCAAGGACGCCACTCACTACCGAATGCACTTCGCCTGGCTCGGCGATGCCGTCTGGTTGTTACGGCTCTCCGAATCGATCGGCCCCAAGGGAACCACCGCGCGGACCCGCACCCGGAACTTCAAGGTCAACGGCCGAGAAATCGTGGTCCCTCCGACGGAGGAGGAACAACGTTCGCGACAGGCCGCGCGCGAGCTCCTCGCGATGCTCGACCATAACCGCCCCTGGCTCGACGACGGCCCGACGGGCGCCGGTTGGCGGCCGCCATTCCAGTCGCTCTCGTACACCTTCCACACGGTGCGGGAGGACGTTCGCGAGGCTTGCATGCTCAACCGCGAGGGCGAGACGGCCTTCGAGGTCTCCCACGACGGCCTCGGGAAGATGAAAGGCAGGCTCGGCGACCGGAGGATCGCCTTGAAGACGCAGGAGAGCGCGGTGTCCAAACGAGGTGCCCGGTTCGCGCGGATCTTCGACCGGTCGGAGCAGGATCGAGGACAACCTTACGACCTCGCCCTCAAGCGTTACGCCCGGATCGGCTGCCAGTTCGACCTTCCGCTGTTCCGCTACCGCGATCAACTCGAATTCGCCACGGTCGCGATCGAGGACGGCACCCGAGCCGGCCGCCCCTGCCGGGTCGCGACCGTCTCGAATCTCCACGGAGCCAAGCTCGGGTGCGGGACGATGCTCGCCTTCACGTCATGGTCCTATCTGCATGACATGATTCCGATCAAGGAGGTCATCGAAATCGACCCGGTCCGGAACGTACCGATCCACGAGACGCTCGTGAGCTCGTGGGACAAGAAAACGTTCGAGATCGATTTTCGCGACTACGTCGAGGTTGAGCCCGGCCAATGGGCACCTCGGTCGATCCGAATCGAGGCGAACGACGGATTCACCTGCGAGTATCGCTTTCAACTCGTCGCCGGCACGCATTGGATGCTTGCTGACGTCATCTCCTGGTTCAAGCCCGAGGACAAGAGCCGCGGTGTTGTAGAAGACGTCCGAATCGACGGCCTGGAACGGCTCGACGAGTCGCTCCGGCAGGTCGAGGCGACGCGGGCTCTGTTCGGCGGCGCAGGTGAGTCGGACCGGCGGGTCGACATCGCAACCGTCCCCTTCTCCATCGGTCGCGCGATTCGCAATGGGCCCTATGAGATCAAGGTGACCGCCGGCGACAGGCAAACCGTCGTCGTCTCCGCAACCACGAACGAACCGACCGCACCCGACGCCGTACCGCTCGGATTCCTTGACGAGAAACAAAGGTTACTGTTCGCGGCCACGGTCACGCTTGCGGACCAGAACGGGGCAAGGCGAGGCTCCGTATCGCTCCGCAGTTCGCAGCCCTGGCGGTCGGTCCGATCGATCGCGGTGCCGGTCGGAGCTGCGGACGCGGTACGGCGGCCCTTGAGCGTGGTCCCGATCCGCTGGGGCGAGACGTTCACCGTCAACATCCCCGACGCCAAGGAGGGCGAAAACCCAAGTTATGGAAGCAAGTCGCCACGTGCGGCTCTGACCCGAGCCTGGCAAGGCCGGCTCGATCGGACCGAGGAGGGAACGGCCAAACTGACCATGGATCTCGTGAGCATCGACGGCCCACGGGAGTTCAATCTCGACCTCGCCGTGATCCTCCTGGGTGAATCCGGCGAGCTCATTTCGGGCGGGCAGCTCGCGACCAGCCTCAGGGTCGTCTCCGATCCGGTGGAACCGCGTTTCGAGGTCAACCTGGGCAAGTTCCGCGGCGGGACCGAGCCGAAATCGATGGCGATCGGCATCGCACCCGGCGAAATCCTCTCTGCGCAGATGGGCTCGTTCTGGGGAATGTCTATGCGAGCCGTCTTTCCCTTTGAAATTTCCGCACTGCTCGCCGCCCCCGACGAAAGCTGTCGACGGATCGGTCTCGCCGAACTCACGAACGATGCGTTCATAAGGCGGAATTTCCAATATGAGTTCTTTGAGGGGTACGAGGTCGGCAAACGGCCGAACTCGCGCCTCACGTTGCTGGAGTCCCACGTCGAGTCGCTTGTCGAAATTGTCGGAACGAGTGACGCGGCCGATGTGAAGGCCAACGCCGCGCGACTCCTCGCCTACTCGGAATCGGAACGAGCGGCCGGCGTGCTCGAACCGCTGGCCGCGGACACCGCTCTACAAGTCCGTGAGGCCGCCGCAATCGGCCTGACGTTCCTGGGGCGGCCCGATCATCTCGCCCTGCTGCGATCGATTCTCGATCGCAAAGCCCCCGCAAATGTGGCGGCCCCAGGCAACGTGAGCGCCGAATTTAGCGCGTTCCAGCGCGTTGAGGAGGACAGTCTCGTCGCCCTGGGACGCCAACGTTCCGACGCCGCCGTCGACCTGCTCGGCGAGACGCTCCTGGCGAGCCTCGAAGCCCTGCGACCGGTAACGGACGAGAAGGGACAGAGCCTTGTGGGCCGAACCTACCGGGTCCACACCCTCTGCAAACTCCTCGGCCGTACGGAGAACCCTCACGCGGTCCGCTGGCTGATCTCGGCCACCGACCTCATCGGCCGACGACCGGACCTGGCCAAGCACTTCGGCCGGAGCGAGCTGATGCAGGCGCTCGCCCACTTCCCTGAGCAGACGAAGGATCGCATCATCGCCGAGCTCGAAACCGGTTCCGAGCCCGGCGAATGGATTCGCGCCGTCAAAAACGACGGCGATGCCGACGTCCTCAAAGCCATCCGCACGATGCTCCGCCGCAATGACCTCACCGCCAGCGCCACGGACTCGGGGATCGGCTATCTCCAGAACGTCGACACTCCGGAGGCGCTCGACGGACTCCGCGAGGTGTACGACCGCGGACTGTTGCGCAACGAGCCTCGCCCCTGGCTGAGACTCTGCCAGGTGTTGGCGTCCCGAGGCGACAGCCGCGGGCTCGCCGATGCCTACAAGGTCCTCATCGACTTACAGCATCCCGCCGAGCCCCCCGCGGAGGAGCAGCCACGGCGAGAATGGCAGAGTGCCCGAGCGGATCGGCAGCACGAAGCCGAGGCGGTTTTCGGGCGGGCGTCGAAGGAGCTTCTCGCCGAGTTCGTCCTCTCCAAAACCGAGACCACCGCGCCCGAAGAACGTCAGGTGGTGCTCCAGCTCCTCTGGAAGTTGCCGGACCTCCCCCAGCCCTTCGCAGCCGTGCTCCCGCGATGGGCGGATGACGCCAATCCGCAGGTCGCCGAGCAGACCCGGCGGCTGCTCGACCGCGACTGACCCGTGGCACCCAACGGCTTGCACATGATTCAACATAAAAGAAAGACAAGGTCCACCGGATTAGTTCTTCCCCGAAGCCGGCTGGCGGAATCCCCGCTCGACGACGTCCTTCGGATCGGTGGACACCGGACCGTCTCGCCACAGCCAGCGCATCATCTCCGGCAGGATCGCCCCGCCGAACTTCTGTCCGTGCCCGTTCATCCCCCACGAGTAGTTCACGTCGTACCCCTTCTGCGTGAGCGCCTTCATCAGCCGCACGTTCTGGTGGAACCAGTCCCGCGACTCGTCGTATTTGTCTTCGCGGAGGCCACGGTTATCGTTCCGGCCGTCACATAAGAATACCCGGATCGGTTTCTTCGCGCTCGCCAACACCTTCTCGGGGTAGACATGCCCGCCTCGCAGGTTCACGAAGCTGCCGACGTTGCTCAAGACCTTCCGGAAGTCGTCCGGCCGCTCCCACGCGACCGTGAACGCCGCGATCGCCCCCGAGCTCGAGCCGCCGATCCCGCGCATCTCCGGATCCTTCGAGATATTAAAATCTTTTTGCAGGGCCGGCATCAACTCCTCGGTGATCACCCGCGCGTACTTGTCGTCGAGCGAGTTGTACTCGGTCGGCCGGTTGGTGTCCCGGTCTCCCCAGTTCCGCGGGGTGGGCTCGGGCTGGTCCGGCCGCCGGCCGGGGTTGATGAACACGCCGAGCATGACCGGGATCTCGCGCCGATAGATCAGGTTGTCCATCACGTTCTGGGCTCGCATATCCCCCTTCTCGTCTTTGAACGCCTGCCCGTCCTGGTAGACCATCAGGGCGGCCGGAACGGCTGGGTCGTACTGGGCCGGGACGTAGACCCAGTACGTGTGCTGGGTGCCGGGGTAGACCTGGCTGGGGAGCGTGTACGGCCCGCGGATTTCCCCCTTCGGGACGCCCTCCTGGGGCAGGGAGTCGGGCCCCAGCCGGTACTGGGAATCGGGCTTCGGGGGCGTGGAGGTCGATTGCCCCATCGCCTGCGTGAGGGACATGACCGCGACGCATCCGAGACCGACGGCGTAGGTGATCGCTTTTCTCATCCGACAACTCCCCGGAAGGACAGATTCTCGAACCAAATAGGACCGGGCGGCGCACCCGCGGATCCCGAGGAGTATCACCCAAGCCCGAGCGGCGGGCAAGGATCTGCCCCATCGGCAAACGCCGCATCGTCAAGCTCGGCTTGCGTGAGGGCGGAGGGCTGCTATCATACCCGCGCGTTCGTTAAGGGGGGGTTGTCGGGAGTTCAAGGAGGATGTCGCGATGATCCGCAAATGGACGCTTTCGCGCCGGGGATTCGTGGGCGCGTCGATGGCGGCCTTGACACTCGGGGCGGGACTGCCGGCATGGTTCGCGCGTGAGGTCATCTCGGACGAGGAGGAGCGCACGGCGAAGGAAAGCAAGCCCGTCGCGCCCAATGACCGGATCCGGTTAGGGGCGATCGGCACGGGCGGCCAGGGCTACCTCGTGATGACCGAGGCCGTGAAGAAACGCCCGGGCGTCGAGTTGGTCGCGGCGTGCGACGTCGACGCGAACCGGAGGCGGGCGGCGATCGCCAAGTCGAAGCTCAAAGGGGTCGCCGAATACGGCGACTTCCGCGCCTTGCTCGCGCGCACCGACATCGACGCCGTGACGGTCGTCACCCCCGACCACTGGCACGCCCCGATCACGATCGCCGCCCTGCGTGCCGGGAAGGACGTCTACTGCGAGAAGCCGATGACCCTCACGATCGACGAGGGAAAGGCCCTGGTCAAGGCCGCGTCGTCGACCGACCGGCTCGTGCAGGTGGGGACCCAACAGCGCTCCGACCCGAGGTTCCGGCTCGCGTGCGAGCTCGTCCGCAACGGCCGGATCGGTCCGATCCGCCGCGTCGAGACGCGCGTCGGCTCGAACCCGAAGCACAAGCCGCTCTCGCCCTCCACCCCGCCCGACGGCCTCGACTGGAACTTCTGGCTCGGCCAGGCGCCAGCGGTCCCTTATATCAAGGAACGTTGTCACTACGACTTCCGCTGGTGGTACGAATACTCCGGCGGCAAGCTCACCGACTGGGGCGCCCACCACAACGACATCGCCCAATGGGGCCTCGACGCCGACGGCACCGGCCCGATCGCCGTCGAGGCGACCAACTCCGAAGTCGGCACCTCGCCCGACAGCTTCGCCTGCCCCGTCGACTTCAACGTCACCTACACTTATGTCACAGGCGCGAATCTGATCTGCTCGGCCAAGGGCAAGAACGGCGTCCTCTTCGTCGGCGAACTCGGCTGGATCTTTGTCGACCGCGCCAAAATCGAGGCCAGCGACCCCCGACTCCTCTCCGACCCCCTCCCCTCCACCGCCACGCGGCTCCACTCCTCGAGCGACCACATCCTCAACTTCATCGACGCCGTCCGCACCCGCGAAAAAACGGTCTGCCCCCCCACCATCGGCCACCGCTCCGCCACCGTCTGCCACCTCGGCAACATCGCCATCCGCACCGGCGAATCGCTCCGCTGGGACCCCAAGACCGAACGCTTCCTCGACAACGAACGTGCCAATGCCATGCTCTCCCGCCCAACGCGCCCGCAGTGGCGGATCGACCTGGCTTGATCGCCGGCAACCCGATGGCGTGCGCTCCCGACTCGCAAGACCGGGTCAGGAGCCTGACCCGAGGGAACGCCGCTTCGGCCGTTTCTTACCACAACGACCCGCCATCGAGCTAAGTCGTTAGTCTCGGTTTTCTTTGATTTTTTGATTTTTTGATGGGTGACCGCGGGATTTCAAAGCCCACTGGGTGCCACGGGTTGTACTCAACCCGTGAGTGATTGCCCAGGTTTTTGGCTCACGGGTTGAGTACAACCCGTGGCACCCAGGGTTTGCATGACATCTAATATCACACAGCACAACGTGCACACGTCTGCATACCATCATCGTTCCCACGGTCCTCCGTGGGAATGCCGATAGGGGTAGGGAGAGCGGATTACGCTCCCCCTCCCTCCAAACCGTACGGGCGGATCTCCCGCATACGGCTTTCCCGTTGGTGGTTTTACCTCAAAGAGGATTGACTGGCTAACTCATGGGCTCGTTCCAAGCTGAAAAGTCCATGGTCGGCAAAGAAGGCGTTGGGCCAACGTTGATGGTCGGTGCCACGACCGCGGCCTCGTTTCTTCATCCGTTTACGGAGCAGACTCCGCAGACGCATGCGGATCCAGCCGTCGAGTCGTTCAAACGTCCACTTGTGGCTGTGCTTGAAGTATTCAAACCAGCCACGAAGCGTTGGGTTGAGGCTAGCGATGATCGCGGAGAGGCTGCCCCCGGTCGTACGCGTGGTCTTCGTCCGGACCGTCTCCTTGAACTTGTCCAGGCTCTTCGGTCGCGGGCGGCGTGTGCCGTCCTCAAACCTGTAGCCCAGGAAGTCGAAGCTTTCGGTCCTGACGGCGATGATCCGCGTCTTGGTGGGATGCAGGGTCAGGCCGGCCGAGGCCGTCCACTCCTGCACCACCGCCATCGCTTGGGCCGCTTCCTCCGAGCTTCGACACAGGATCACGACGTCGTCCGCGTAGCGCACCATCTCGAAACCCGATTCGGCCATCAGGTGGTCGAGCGGATCAAGGTAGATGTTGCTCAACAGCGGGCTGATCACCGCACCCTGCGGCGTCCCCTGTTCGGGCGTCGATACCTCCAGGTCGTCGAGGACGCCCTGGTGCAGGAACGCGTCGATCAGGTTCAGCACCTTCCCGTCCGCTACCTTCTTGGCGACCAGCGCCAGCAGGCGGTCGTGAGGGATCGTGTCGAAATAGCTCTTCAAGTCGGCGTCTACCACATGGGTGAATCCGCCTTTAAGCAGCTCCTCCACCCGCCGCAGCGCGTCCTTGCATCCCCTGCCGGGGCGAAAGCCGTAGCTGTGCGCGGCGAAGTCACGCTCGAAGATCGGTTCCAACACCTGCCGGAGTGCCGTCTGGACCACCCGGTCGCGGACGGTGGGAATCCCGAGCGGACGCTTCTCCTGGTTTCCTGGTTTGGGAATCCAGTGTCGGCGGATCGCTTGCGGACGGTAGGTTCCCGTACGCAGGGCGTCGCTGAGATCCTTCAGGTTCTCTTCCAGGCGGTCCTCGAACATCGTCACGGTCACGTGGTCCACTCCCGCGGCACCCTCGTTGGCGGCGACTCGAGAGTAGGCCGTATACAGGGCACGTTGCGGGTGGACCTTGTCCATCAGGCTATACCAGACTCCACCTTTGACCCCCTCGATGAGGGCCGTCAACATCCGCTCCGTCCAGACCGTCGGTTCGACCCAGACCCATGGGATCGGGATCTCTCTGGCGCGCTTAGCCCTCGCGGGCACTGCCTCCAGTTGGAATTCCTTCGCATCGGACATCGCGTCTCCACCTCCCTGCACCCCTTCGCTCCACCGGAGTTACCCGGCTTCTGCGCTACTATGGGTGCTCTGACTCCTGGACCCCCGGCTCTTCGTATCCTTATCAGGGACAATGAACACCGGCTTTGGCGAGGTCCAGGTCTCCCTGTGTTTCGTCATCGAACCTTCCGATCATTCCGTCTCCAACAACCTACTGTCGTCCCGACGCCATTCTGGGGTTTTGTGCGTCGGTCTTACCGGACCACATCACTGTGGACGCCCTTTCTGAGGGGCCATGCGTCAATTGGGCTTCGCCATCGAGGAGCAGGCTCGCCACGACAGTCGGCCGAATCGAGTTTACTTGCGTTACGGACTGATCGTTCACCTACGGTTGCTTCCCACCCCGCCTCGCGGCGACGCAGTTACCCTCGGTTACGAAGTGCCAGAACACTTCGGCAGGAACTCACACCCTGCGGATTCAATGCAATTACAGGCGCACTCCCCGACGCTCCGCGTCGTCTGGCCCGCGCAAGCCGAGGACGCAAACGAGTCGCGAGAGGCTTCCTCGCTCTGTTTTGGGTCGTTGTTCTTAAAACGGAGTCGCCAACCCATGGGGCAGCGGGACGACGACAGGGCGAAGGACGGGCTCGAGGACGCCGCAGTCCGGCTCAGCCGCCGCTACTGGGCTGCGCTGGCGATTGTGGCTCTGTTGTTGATCTTCAGCCAGGTGGTGGTCCAACCGCCAACCTTGCGGCTATTGACTGACGCCCCGACGATCAACGTCGCGGGGCGACAGCGGATGCTCAGCCAGCGGATCGTCAAGGCGGGCTTGGCGATGAAAGGGGCGGACAACGCGAACGAACGGGCGAGCCGGCGCGACGAACTGGTCAAGATGCTCGCGGTCTGGACGGAGTCCCACGACCGGCTCCGTCGCGGAGAGCCGTCGGCGTCGACCGACCTCCAGGGCGCGGAGCTTCGTACGGCCTTCGAGCAACTCCAGCCGTTCTACGACCGGATGCGCGCCGCGGCCACAAGCCTGCTGGCCAACGACGACCGTGCGGGGTTATCCGAGCTACTGACGGCCGAGACCGAGTACCTCTCGAGGATGGACCGGATCGTCGGGGTGTACGAGCGCGAGGCTCAGGCCCACGTCAACCGGTTGAGCCGAGTCGGGTGGGGAGTGACTGCCCTGACCTTGTTCGCGCTGGTCGGGATCGGCCGGTTTGTGCTCAAGCCCGCGACCGACCTAATCGGGCGCCAGGTCGCCGAACTCCGCACGTCGCGCGACGAGATGGAAGAGCGGGTCCGGCTGCGGACCAACGAGCTCCAGCGACTCAACCACGACCTGGCACGCGAAGTTGCCGAACGCATTCAAGCCGAGTCGCGACAACGCGCCGCAGTCGAGCAGTTCAGCCACGTCGCCCGCACCACGGCGGTCGGCGAGATGGCCAGCGGCCTGGCCCACGAGCTAAACCAGCCCCTCGGCGCGATCGCCAACTACGCCGAGGGATGCCTCGTGGCCCTCGCCTCACCCGCCCCCGCGCTCGCCGAGGTCCGAGGCGTGCTCGAAAAAATCCTCGCCACCACCCTTCGGGCCGGCGCGATCGTCCAACGGATCCGGCGGTTCGTCACGCGTCACGAATCGATCCGTGAACCCGTTGATCCCAACCGGCTCGTCCTCGAGGTCGAGGAATTCTTCCGCGACGAGGTCCGACGCCGCGGGATGACCCTCACGCTCGACCTGGCACGCGACTTGCCAAGTTCATGGGGTGACTCGGTGCAGATCCAGCAGGTCCTGGTCAACCTGCTCCGCAACGCGATCGACGCCCTCGCCGCTTCGCAACGCCATGACCCTACAGTGGTTATCGCCACCAGGCCGGATGCGAACGGGGGCGTCGAGTTTGACGTGACGGACAACGGAGAGGGGATCCCCGAGGATCGGCTCGGCCAGGTTTTTGACGCATATTTCAGCACACGTGCCGAAGGCATGGGCATGGGCTTGGCCATCAGCCGCACGATCGTCGAGGCGCACCATGGCCGAATCCGCGTCGAATCCGAACCCGGCGTTCGCACCACCTTCCGGTTCACCTTGCCCGCCTCGGACGCCACGGATGACCAAGAACAAGGAGCGAGCGAGTGAGCACGAGCATGAGCCGACGGTCTACGTCGTGGACGATGACCTCGACATGCGTGATTCGCTCCAATGGCTGATGCGAACCGTGGGCCTTCAGGTTGAAGTCTATCCGTCGGCGTCAGCCTTTCTTGAAGCCTTCAAGCCGGGGGGCGCCGGGTGCCTCGTGTTCGACGTTCGAATGCCGGGGACGAGCGGCCTCGACCTCTATGAAGAACTCGTCGCGCGAGGCGAAGGGATGCCGGTCATCTTCATGACGGCCTTCGCCGACGTGCCGATGGCGATCCGCGCGATGAAGTCGGGGGCGATCGAGTTCGTCGAAAAGCCGTTCAACCGCCAGGCCCTTCTCGACCGGGTCCAGCGCGCGATCAAGAACGAGGTCGAACGGCTCCACCTGAAAGCCGACCGCGAAGCCGCCCAGCGCCGGTTCCGCCTCTTGACGGACAAGGAACGCGAGGTCCTCGCCCTGATCAAGGATGGCCAGCCGAACAAGGCGATCTCGGCCACCCTCGGGATCACACCTCGAGCCGTCGAGATGCGCCGGGCCGGCCTCATGAAGAAGCTGGAAGCCCGCAACTTCGCCGAACTGCTCCGGCTCTCGATCGAGGCCGAAGCGGCGGTTGACGCGTGAACCAGCAAAGCAATGCACACATTTCGCAGCCCCTCCGGGACTGCAAAATGCCGGCATGACTTTCCTGCCCTCATTGAGCTCGACCGATCTCCAGGTCTCGTCGGCCAGCCCCTCACCCCAAAAAGCCCCAGCCGGCTCGCGTGAACGACTCACGCCGGCCCGCAAGAATTCAGCCCACTTTAGCGGCATACCCGCACAACAAACAAACAGACCCCCTCTCGTCGCTCACGTGACCAACCTCGAGCCCCCTTCGGTTTCCCGAAGTCGGGCGGGTGCCGTACCGAAGCCAAAGGTGCCATTTCCGCGGAAAACCGGCCAATCGCCAAAAAATGCTCTCCGTCGTGGTACGGAGCCTGCTTTAGGAGGTCTCGCCCACGACGACAAGACCGCCGGTCTCTCCCCCGGCGATCGTCCTCGGAGGCGATGGGCCTGAGGGATGGTCCTGGTCCTGCTCGGTGCGATCTGGCCGCACTTCCGAACGATGGCGACGCGGCACGGGAGAGCCCTGCGATGAGTACGGTGGTAACGCCCTCGCCAAATATGCGTGGCGACTTGACTCTGATCGACGCGATGCTTGACGAGCAGGGCGACTTGACGGCCGTCGAGCGGTTCACCCAGTTCCACGAGGGCGAGCAGGCGCCACTCCAAGGCGGGGTCTACTCATCGCTCCTGCCGGCCCGCACGCCGGGGCCGGGGCAGCAGTATGCGTTCGAGGTCGATCTCGACCGTTGCTCGGGGTGCAAGGCGTGCGTGGCGGCCTGCCACTCGATGAACGGGCTCGACGAATTCGAGGCCTGGCGCGAGGTCGGCTTGATCGTCGGGGCCGTCGCGGGACTGCCGGTCTTACAGCATGTCACCTCGGCCTGCCACCACTGCCTCGACCCCGCCTGTCTGTCCGCTTGTCCGGTCGACGCCTACGAGAAAGACCCGGTCACGGGGATCGTCAAGCATCTCGACGACCAGTGCTTCGGCTGCCAGTACTGCACCTTGGCCTGCCCGTACGACGTCCCCAAGTTCCACGCCAAGAAGGGGATCGTCCGGAAGTGCGACATGTGCTCCGACCGGCTTGGGGCCGGCGAGGCACCGGCCTGCGCCCAGGCCTGCCCGCATGAAGCCATCAAAATCCGTGTGATCGACCGCGCGGAGGCGGTGGCGGTGGCCGAGTCAAACTCCTTCCTCGCGACCGCCCCGGCCGCCAATTACACGATGCCGACGACCCGCTACCTCTCGAGCCGCCCCGCGCAGGGGCCGGTGCGGGCGGGCGACCACTTCCGCAACGAGCCCGAGCACGCGCACGTTCCGCTCGTGGTAATGCTCGTGCTGACCCAGGCTTCGGCCGGCGGATACCTCGTCGAAGCCGTGGCCCGAGCGACGGGCGGCAACGTGCCGACGATCCTCCCCTGGCTAAGCCTGGTGGTCGGCCTCGTCGGGATCAACGCGAGCCTGCTCCACCTGGGCCGACCGCTCTACGCCTACCGGGCACTCATCGGCCTTCGTCACTCGTGGCTGAGCCGCGAGGTGGCGGCGTTCGGGCTCTTTGCCAATGTCGCGCTCGCCCATGGAGCGGCCTTGTGGTTCCGGCCCGACTGGCTCGGTCTGTCGGCGGCCGCGGCCGCGGCGACGGGGCTGGTCGCGGTCTTCTGCTCGGTGATGGTCTACCACGTCGTCCACCGGCCATTCTGGCGCGGGGGGCGGTGCGGGCTGAAGTTCTTCGGCACTTCGATCGTCGTCGGCCTCGCCGGAGCGCTCGCCACCTCGGGCGGAGCGCAGCGACTGGCCGTCGGGCTCGCGGCGGCCTCGCTGGCAAAGCTGGCCTTCGAGACGTCGATCCTGATGCACCTGCGTGACCCGCAGATGACTCCCCTGCGCCGGACCGCCCTGCTCCTCCGCGGGCCGCTCGCGAAGGCCGTCGCGCTGAGGCTGGGGCTCGGGCTGACGGGTGGGGTCGTCCTGCCCTTGGCCCTCGCGACCGGCGCGGTTCCGGCGGCCGCGGCCTGGGTCGCGCTGGCGGCGGTTCTCGGCGGTGAGTTGGCGGAGCGTTACCTCTTCTTCGCGGCGGTGGTCCGACCCAAGATGCCGGGAGGGTTGGCCTCATGACCGCGACCAAGACGATTCTCCACAAGCTCCGTTCGCTCGTCCGGGCCCGAGACGGGATCCTGACCCAGGAGTTGCTCCGCACTCCCGGCAAATTCGGCCTCGGCCAGGTTCCGGCCCTCAAGGCCCCCGACGCGACGACGGGAGTGGTCTGCGGCTACTGCTCGACCGGGTGCGGCCTCACCATCCACCTGCGGGAGGGGGAGGCCGTGAACCTGAGCCCTTCGGCCGACTACCCGGTGAACCTCGGCATGGCCTGCCCCAAGGGGTGGGAGGCCCTCACCGTCCTCGAGGCCGACGACCGCGCGACCACCCCCCTACTCCGCGACGACGACGGTGTCCGACGGCCGGTCGACTGGCACACCGCGATGGAGACGTTCGCCAACCGGTTCAAGGCGATCCAGGCCGCACACGGGGACGACTCGGTCGCCTTCCTCAGCACGGGCCAGATCGCCACCGAGGAAATGGCGCTGTTGGGCGCGGTCGCCAAGTTCGGGATGGGGATGAAGCACGGCGACGGCAACACCCGCCAGTGCATGGCCACGGCCGTCGTCGCCTACAAGCAGGCGTTCGGGTTCGACGCCCCGCCCTACACCTATCAAGACTTCGAAGAGTCCGACTGCATCGTCCTCGTCGGCTCGAACCTCTGCATCGCGCACCCGATCATGTGGGAACGCGTGATGAAGAACCGGCACGCCCCCGAGATCATCGTCGTCGACCCGCGCCGTACCGAGACCGCCGTGAGCGCCACCCTGCACTTGCCGGTGCGGCCGAAGACCGACCTCGTCCTGTTCTACGGCCTGGCCAACCTCATGATCGAGAAGGGCTGGGTCGACCGCTCGTTCGTCGAGGCCCACACCTCGGGGTTCGACGACTACGCCCGGTTCGTCCGCCGGTTCGGCTTGCTCTCGGTCGCTTACGAGACGGGCATCGAGGCCCGCCAGATCGAACAGCTCGCCGACCTGATCCGCCGCAAGAAGCGGGTCTCGTTCTGGTGGACGATGGGGGTCAACCAGAGCCATGAGGGAGTTCGCACCGCGCAGGCGATCATCAACCTCGCACTCCTGACCGGCAACATCGGCCGGCCGGGGACCGGAGCGAACTCGATCACGGGCCAATGCAACGCGATGGGCTCGCGGCTCTTCTCCAATACGACGGGCTTGCTCGGCGGCCACGACTTCGCCAACCCCGCGCACCGGTCCAAGGTCGCCGACGTGCTGGAGATCCCCGAAGCCAAGATCCAGAGCCAGGCCGGTTGGTCGTACGACCGGATCGTCGAAGGCATCCGCGAAGGAAAGATTCGAGGGCTCTGGGTGATCGCCACGAACCCGGCGCATTCGTGGATCCACCAGGGAGACTTCCGCGAATTGCTCGGGCGGCTCGACTTCCTGGTCGTCCAGGACATGTACGACTCGACCGAGACGGCCCTCTCCGCCGACCTCCTGCTTCCCGCCGCCGGCTGGGGAGAGAAGGAAGGCACGTTCATCAACTCCGAACGCCGGGTCGGCCTGATCAAAAAAGTGCGGCGAGCACCGGGCAAGGCACTCTCCGACTTTCACATCTTCAAGCTTGCGGCTCACTATTACGGCTGCGGCGCGATGTTCGAGCGTTGGGAGTCGCCTGAATCGGTCTTCCAGATCCTCAAGGCGCTCTCGGCCGGCCAGCCTTGCGACATCACGGGAGTCCGCGATTACCGGGCCCTCGACGAGGCGCGGGGGATCCAGTGGCCGTACCCCGACGGTTCGACCCACTTGCCCTCGCAGCGCAGGCTGTTCACCGATGGCCGGTTCTACCACCCCGACGGTCGGGCCCGGTTCGTCTTCGAGAACCCGCGTCCGATGGGCGAGTCGCCCGACGACGAATACCCGTTCCTGCTCCTGACTGGCCGCGGCAGCGCCTCGCAGTGGCACACCCAGACGCGCACGGCGAAGTCCGGGGTGCTCCGGAAACTCTACCCGGCGGGGCTCCACGCCGAGATCCACCCGGCGGATGCCCGTTGGCTCGGGATCGGGCCCGGTCAGGCCATGGTCGTCGAGTCGCGCCGGGGTCGGGTGCATGCCAAGGCATTCGTCACGCCGACCGTGCCGCAAGGGCAGGTCTTCCTGCCGATGCACGACCCCGCGACCAACGCGCTGACCTATCCCGATTTCGACCCGAACTCCCGTCAGCCCGCTTACAAAGGGTGCGCGGTACGGATCAGGCCCGAAGGCCCCGACGACGCCCCCGAGGAGGTGCGCCCGAGCAAACCGGCGCGGGCCCTGAACGTCGACGTCGAGCGATCCAGGACTTGAAACGGCCCGAGAATCTTTCGTAATTCATCGTGACTTGATTTGCTAGCATGTTGAACCGGAGTCAGGTATGCGACAGGACGGCAAGGCGACGCGGATCAACCTGTTCGATGTGACGACGCCATCGATGCGGGCGTTCCACATGTCGTGGATCGCATTCTTCCTCTGCTTCTTCGCCTGGTTCGGCATCGCCCCGCAAATGGCGACCATCCGCTCCGAGATGGGGCTCACGAAGGACCAGATCGGCTGGCTGATCATCGGCTCGGTGGCGATCACGGTGGTCGCGCGGATCGTTTGCGGACAGCTCTGCGACCGGTTCGGCCCGCGGCTCACGTACACCTGGCTCTTGATCCTCGGGAGCCTACCGGTGATGGGGATCGGCCTGGCGCACGACTTCCCGACGTTCCTGGCATTCCGGGTGGCCATCGGCGCCATCGGGGCCGGATTCGTAATTACGCAATATCATACATCCGTCATGTTCGCTCCCAACTGCATCGGCACGGCCAACGCGACGACGGCCGGCTGGGGCAACATGGGGGGTGGCGTGACCCAGTTCGCGATGCCGCTCCTAGCCGCCTTCTTCGCCGCGACGCTCGGCCTGGGAGACTATTGGGGCTGGCGGGCCTCGATGCTCGTTGCGGGCGCGGTCTGCATGTTGACTGGAGTCGCCTACTACTTCCTGACTCAGGACACCCCCCACGGCAACTTCGCCGAGTTGCGGGCCGCGGGGAGGATGGCTCCGGCTGGGGTATCGAAGGGGGCGTTCTTGCGGACCGCTCGCGACCCGCGAGTCTGGGTGCTCTTCTGCTTGTACGCCGCCTGCTTCGGCGTCGAGCTGACCATGGACGGGGTCGCCCACCTCTATTACCACGACCACTTCGGCCTGAGCGCCAAAGCGGCCGGCTTCGCCGCCGGCTCGCTCGGTATGTTGCATCTCTTCGCACGCACGCTCGGTGGTTTTATCAGCGACCGCCTGGGCGGGCGCTGGGGCTTGAAGGGGCGAGTCCACTGGCTCTTCGTCGCCCTCTTGCTCGAGGGCCTCGGCCTGATGCTCTTCTCCCAGATGCAAACGGTCTCGCTGGCGATCCCGGCGATGATCGGCTTCGGCCTTTTCATGAAGATGTCCGAAGGCGCGACCTATGCGGTTGTTCCCTTCGTCAACAAAAAAGCGCTGGGCTCGGTGTCGGGAATCGTCGGGGCGGGAGGCAACGTCGGGGCCGTCGCCGCCGGCTTCATGTTCAAGGGGGCGATTGCATGGCCGACCGCCCTGTTCATCCTGGGCGGCTTGGTTTCGGTCGCGTCGTTCCTGGCCTTCGCCGTCCGGTTCTCCACCGAGACCGAGGTCGAGGCCGCACACGAGCGTGCCGAAGCCGAGGACCAGCGTCAGCGCCTGTCGGACGCGGAACTCGAACCCGAGCCCTCGCTCGCCGGAGCCGTGGCTTGAGGCGGCAATGGGAAGCGAAAGGAACCGGTCTCCACAGTTTGAGGTGCCGACACACCGCGCCGGACTCCACCGCGAGACGACTGAAGCTTCACGGAGTTCCGAGTGTCGGAGGTGGCGGGGTGCCACGCAACGTCAGTAACTCGGCGTCGTCAACAACGGATGTAACTCTCACCGGACCAGAGAATTACTGCCGCTCCGTGGCTGCGGTTCGTTCGAGAGAAGGGGGGGCAAAAAATCGCCGTTCTTCGTCATGATGGGTGCGGCTAGCAACCGGCACTCACCTGGATTGAGGAAGAACGGCGATGAAGGCAGCTCGGACGCTGCAAGGCTTGCAGCAACCGCAGTCGTTGATCGGCTATGTCCGACAGTTTCTCACCCCGACGGTCTGGAAGCAAGCCCGAGGGGTTGTTCCTCAAAGGCGGTCGGCGCCGCGGTGGGATCTCCAGCCACTGGTCGTGGTCATGCTCGCCATGACCTGGGCCACCGGCGACTCCGAGTCCGAGAGGTTTGAGAAGGCCCGGGGATACTACGTCGCCTGCCATGAGTCGCGAAGACGCCCGGGAAAGACCCTCGTCGGCTTCCAGAAAGCGATGCGACGCGTCCCCATGCGACAACTCAGGGCGTTGGCCGCGGGGGTTCGGCAACAGATCCACGCCCGACTGGGGTCGCGGCGGATTGTCGACGGCTTCGAGCCGATGGGCTGCGACGGCTCGCGGATCGAGTGCCCCCGCACCCCCGAGTTGGAACGGGGACTCGGGCAGGCCGGCAAGAACGACGCGGCCCCCAACGTCTGGCTGACGGCGTTCGTCCACTTGCCCACGGGACTGCTTTGGTCGTGGCGACTCGGCCCGGGCACCGCGGCCGAGCAAGAGCATTTGAGGCACTTGCTCGCCACCCTCTCGCCCGAGGCCCTGATCGTCTGCGACGCCGCTTATATGGGCTTCGATCTGGTCCGGGCGATCCTCGGTGTCAAGCGATCGTTCCTGTTCCGGATGTCGTCGCGGGTCGACCTCTACACCCTCGAAGTGGCGAACCTGGAGGATTGGACCGAAGGCCCTGTCTTGTACTGGCCGAACTATGTCCAGAAGAAAGGGGAAGCGCCGATCCAATGCCGCTTGATCCGGATCCCGGCCAAGGGCAAGGGTAAGGGGTCGGTCAAACGCGACGTCTGGCTCCTGACCGACGTCCTCGACCCAGCCCGGATGTCGGCGGCGACGGCCGCCAAATTCTACCGCTGGAGATGGCGTAATGAAGGACTATTTCGCACATACAAGCGTATAATCAATAAATTGAAACTCGCTAGCCGCACGGTGGCCTTGGTGCATCGCGAGGCCGAGTTGTCACTGCTGGCCACGCAGATCCTCCTGGCGCATGCCGACCTGGCGCTTCGGCCGGCGTCGGCGTCGGCGTCGGCGACCGATGGCCCAGTGATCAGCCCCCGCAAAGTTCTGATCGAGATCCGCAAGGAGATCGACGCGGCCGTGAAACCCAAGGCCAAGTGTTACCACAAGCGACTCGCGGGCTGCCGCGCCGGGTGCCGGAAGCAGAAGAGCCCGAAAGCCACACGCAAGTGGCCTCGTCGCAAACCGCATAAGCCGCCGAAACCGCCTGTGCTCCACACCCTGACTCAGGAACAGAAAGCCTTGCTAAACAAGCACATGAGTGCAGTAGGATGAGGCATCAGTAATCGACGTTGGGTGCCACGGGTTCCGTACTCGGAACCCGTGTGCGAGAGCCTCGGCCTGTGGTTCACGGGTTCCGAGTACGGAACCCGTGGCACCCAACGTCAGTAACTCGGCGTCGTCAACAACGGATGTAACTCTCACCGGACCAGAGAATTACTGCCGCTCCGTGGCTGCGGTTCGTTCGAGAGAAGGGGGGGCAAAAAATCGCCGTTCTTCGTCATGATGGGTGCGGCTAGCAACCGGCACTCACCTGGATTGAGGAAGAACGGCGATGAAGGCAGCTCGGACGCTGCAAGGCTTGCAGCAACCGCAGTCGTTGATCGGCTATGTCCGACAGTTTCTCACCCCGACGGTCTGGAAGCAAGCCCGAGGGGTTGTTCCTCAAAGGCGGTCGGCGCCGCGGTGGGATCTCCAGCCACTGGTCGTGGTCATGCTCGCCATGACCTGGGCCACCGGCGACTCCGAGTCCGAGAGGTTTGAGAAGGCCCGGGGATACTACGTCGCCTGCCATGAGTCGCGAAGACGCCCGGGAAAGACCCTCGTCGGCTTCCAGAAAGCGATGCGACGCGTCCCCATGCGACAACTCAGGGCGTTGGCCGCGGGGGTTCGGCAACAGATCCACGCCCGACTGGGGTCGCGGCGGATTGTCGACGGCTTCGAGCCGATGGGCTGCGACGGCTCGCGGATCGAGTGCCCCCGCACCCCCGAGTTGGAACGGGGACTCGGGCAGGCCGGCAAGAACGACGCGGCCCCCAACGTCTGGCTGACGGCGTTCGTCCACTTGCCCACGGGACTGCTTTGGTCGTGGCGACTCGGCCCGGGCACCGCGGCCGAGCAAGAGCATTTGAGGCACTTGCTCGCCACCCTCTCGCCCGAGGCCCTGATCGTCTGCGACGCCGCTTATATGGGCTTCGATCTGGTCCGGGCGATCCTCGGTGTCAAGCGATCGTTCCTGTTCCGGATGTCGTCGCGGGTCGACCTCTACACCCTCGAAGTGGCGAACCTGGAGGATTGGACCGAAGGCCCTGTCTTGTACTGGCCGAACTATGTCCAGAAGAAAGGGGAAGCGCCGATCCAATGCCGCTTGATCCGGATCCCGGCCAAGGGCAAGGGTAAGGGGTCGGTCAAACGCGACGTCTGGCTCCTGACCGACGTCCTCGACCCAGCCCGGATGTCGGCGGCGACGGCCGCCAAATTCTACCGCTGGAGATGGCGTAATGAAGGACTATTTCGCACATACAAGCGTATAATCAATAAATTGAAACTCGCTAGCCGCACGGTGGCCTTGGTGCATCGCGAGGCCGAGTTGTCACTGCTGGCCACGCAGATCCTCCTGGCGCATGCCGACCTGGCGCTTCGGCCGGCGTCGGCGTCGGCGACCGATGGCCCAGTGATCAGCCCCCGCAAAGTTCTGATCGAGATCCGCAAGGAGATCGACGCGGCCGTGAAACCCAAGGCCAAGTGTTACCACAAGCGACTCGCGGGCTGCCGCGCCGGGTGCCGGAAGCAGAAGAGCCCGAAAGCCACACGCAAGTGGCCTCGTCGCAAACCGCATAAGCCGCCGAAACCGCCTGTGCTCCACACCCTGACTCAGGAACAGAAAGCCTTGCTAAACAAGCACATGAGTGCAGTAGGATGAGGCATCAGTAATCGACGTTGCGTGGCACCCGGAAACGAATAGCGATATTTGCCCATCAATTCACCTCGCAATCACGACCAACCGGGAGAAAGGGGGGTACCGTCGATGTCGGAAACCAATAACAACAACGGCCTGACCGAAGCGCAGAAGACCTTCCTTCAGGGCTTTGCGATGGGGACCGACGTCGCCCGGGCGGTGCGCGGCCTGCCGATCCTCTCGGGGAGCGGCGCGGCGCCCGGGGCTGTCGTCACCCTCGGCCCGAAGGGAGCCGGCGGAGGTCCGCACGCACCTGAGCGGTTGCAGATCGAGGCGCAGGACCGGGCCGTGGCCGGGGGGAAGTCGCTCAGCAGGGAAGAGGCCGCCAAACGGGCCAAAGATCCGTTGACGATGTACGACGAGATTCGAGCGAACGCCCGAGCGGGAGTCTTTCCCAAGGATACAGATGTTTTCCTGTACAAATACTCGGGACTCTTCTTCGTGGCTCCGGCGCAAAACGCATTCATGTGCCGGCTCCGCCTGCCGGGAGGGGTGATCAAGTCCTGGCAGTTTCGGGGCGTGGCGGCGATCGCACGCGAGCTGGGTGGCGGATATGCCGACGTGACCACCCGGGCGAACCTCCAGATTCGCGAAATCGGCCCGCACGACGCCCCGGCCGTGCTGACCGAGCTGACCGAACTGGGGATCGTCGCCCGAGGTTCGGGGGCGGACAACATCCGGAACGTGACATGCAGCCCGACCAGCGGCATCGACCCCCAAGAGTTGATCGAGACGCTCCCGCTCGCCAAGGAGATGCACCACTACATCCTCAACCACCGCGAGATGTACGGCCTGCCGAGGAAGTTCAACATCGCGTTTGACGGCGGCGGCCTGATTTCGAGCCTGGACGACACCAACGACATTGGCTTCAAGGCCGTGAACGTCCGCGAAGATTCGGCCGCGGACGAGGTCTCGCCCGGGGTCTATTTCCGGCTGACCCTCGGCGGGATCACGGGCCACAAGGACTTCGCTCGCGACACCGGCGTTTTGCTCCGTCCCGAGGAATGCGTTCCGGTCGCGGCCGCGATCGTCCGCGTCTTTGTCCGGGCGGGCGACCGGACCGACCGCAAGAAGGCGCGGCTGAAATATGTGCTCGACGACTGGGGCTTCGACAAGTTCCTCGCCGAGGTCGAGACGGAGCTGGGCAAGCCGTTGCGAAGAGTCGCCCACGACCGCTGGGACGTACCGAAGCGCGACGACCGCTGGGGCCACGTCGGCGTCCATCCCCAGAAGCAGCACGGGCGATTCTATGTCGGCGTCGTGCTCCCGGTTGGCCGGATGACCGCCGACCAGATGGATGGCCTCGCCGAAATTGCCGAACGGTTCGGTCGCGGCACGATCCGGCTCACCGTCTGGCAGAATCTCCTGATCTCCGACGTCAAGGAGGGGGACCTCAACGCCCTGAAAGCCGCGGTCGAGCAACTCGGCCTCGGCTGGGACGCGTCGAGCGTGCGGAGCGGCCTGGTCGCCTGCACGGGCAACGGCGGCTGCAAGTTTGCGGCGTCGGACACCAAGAGCCACGCGATGATTCTGGCCCGCTACCTCGAAGGGCGGGTCGAACTCGACCAACCGATCAACATTCACCTGACCGGCTGCCACCACTCCTGCGCCCAGCACTATATCGGCGAGATCGGCCTGGAAGCGACGAAGGTGGAAGTCGGCGACGACCTGGTCGAAGGCTATCACCTCTGCGTCGGCGGCGGCTACGGGGCCGAGCAAGGGGTCGGCCGCCGGCTGATCGACGCGATGCCCTTCGACGCGATCCCGCCCGCTGTCGAGCGCCTTCTCAAAGCGTATCTGGCCCACCGCCGGCCCGACGAGTCGTTCTCGTCGTTCTCCCGCCGCCAGCCGATCGAGGCCCTTCGCGCAATCGGCGCGCCCACCGCAACGACTCTCAACGGATCGGTCACGTCGGAACTCACCCTTCAAACCGCCTGACGGATGGACGAACCCATGACCATCGCGATCCTGCCCGAGACCGCCCCATTCAACTCCGAGCAACGCGCCTGGCTTAACGGCTTTCTCGCCGGCTGGCTCGGGATCAACGGTGAGGGTGCCAGCACCGCCCCGGCGCTCGCCGCAGCCGCAGCCGCAGCCGCAACGCTCATCCCCTCCCCCGTTGCCGAACCCGAACCCGCCCCCGAACCGTGGCACGACCCCTCGCTCTCGATTGATGAGCGGCTGAAGCTTTCCGACGGCGAGGCCCTCCCCCATCGCCTGATGTCCGCGATGGCCCAGCTCGACTGCGGAGCCTGCGGATACCAGTGCCGAACCTACGCCGAGGCGATCGCCGACGGCGCCGAGAAACGCCTGACCCTCTGCTCGCCGGGCGGCTCGGAAACCTCGAAAGCCCTCAAACGCTTGCTCAAGGAGCAACCCGCGGTCCTCACGATGACCCCGCCCGCCACCGCTGCCCACGTCCACGGGGTGTCCCGTCCTGAAACGGGATCATGGTCACGTGAAAACCCCTACACGGCTCAGATTGTATCGACTACGCCCTTGAACCAGCCCGGTTCGGAGAAGGAAACGCGCCACGTCGAGATTGAACTCGGCGGCGAAGGCCCCACCTATTCCGTCGGTGACTCGCTGGGCGTTTACCCGGAAAACTGCGACGCCTTGGCCGAGGAACTAGTCGCCGTCCTGGGCGCAACCGGCGATGAACCGGTCGAGGTGGGCGATGGAGCCGTTGTTCCGCTCGCGACCGCGCTCCGGAAGCACTGTTGCCTCAGCGAAGTGACCGAAGACTTCCTGCTTCTCCTCGCCGATACCGCAACCGACATCGAGGAGTCGACCCGGCTCCGCGAGTTGGTCGAGGATGACGAGCCGATCGCCGGCTCCGACGTGCTCGACGTCCTGAGAGCGTTCCCCTCCGCCCGGCTCGCCCCTTCCCCATTCGTCGCCGCGCTCGCGCGGATCAAGCCGAGGCTCTACTCAATCTCCAGCTCCCCCAGACGGCACAGCGGCCAGGTCCACCTGACGGTCCGCCGGGTCGCCTACGAGCACAACGGCCGTGGCCGGAAGGGGGTCGCCTCGACGATGCTCGCCGACCGCGTCGCTCCGGGGTCGGCGGTCCGTGTGTTCGTTCAGCCGTCGCACGGGTTCTCGCTACCGGCCAACCCGTCCGCGGCGATGATCATGATCGGGCCCGGTACCGGCATCGCCCCCTTTCGAGCCTTCCTCCACGAGCGCGACGCCACCGGCGCATCCGGCAAGAACTGGCTGTTCTTCGGCGACCAGCGGAGCGAGTTCGACTTCCTCTACAAAGAGGAACTCTCCGGCTTACTCAGCCGCGGACTACTCACCCGGCTCGAAACCGCGTTCAGCCGCGACCAAGGGCGCAAGGTCTACGTCCAGGACCGCATCGTGGAGCACGGCGAGGAACTCTATCGCTGGATCAACGAAGGTGCGTACATCTATGTCTGCGGCGATGCCAAACGAATGGCCGCCGACGTCGACCGCGCCCTCCGTGCGGTCGTCCAAGTCCACGGCCACCTCGACGCCGACGCCTCCAAGGCTTACGTCGCCCGTCTGGCGTCGGAGCAGCGATACCGGAAGGATGTCTACTGACGATCGACGATCAATCCCCCGCCACGGCGGCGGGGATTGGCGAATCACAGCAAGAAATAAAGACTATAGCAAGGATACCGGAAACTCGTTCCCATGCTCCGCGTGGGAATGCCGTCCGCGACGCTCTGCGTCGACTTGTCTTCCCCGGCGGGTGGGGCCGCAGAGCGGCCAAGACTGCATTCCCACGCGGAGCGTGGGAACGAGTTTCTCCCGCGAATTACGAGCTCCGTGGCAAACAGACGGCGCGGATTCCTTATCAGATCTTGATAAACAGCTTCCGACGATACATCCAGAAGAGGATCAGCCAGACCACCGCCAGCGCGGCCGCCCCTTGGACGAGCGGCTCGTACTCGGGCCCGAACGCGGCAAAAATCTCCTGGCCGAAGTGGGTCTTGAGGTTGGCTGTGATGAAGTCTTCGACCAGCCAGTGGAGGCAGTAGGCGGCGATCGAGTTCGTGCCGATCACGATGAGCGGCGAGGCGACCCACCACAGGCCCGCGATATCGACCACGGCGTAGAAGAGCGCAAGCAGCAGGAAACACCACCCGGCGCTGAAGATCGCCCAGCTCGGGGTCCAGATCCGCTTCACCACCGGGCAAAAATCGAGTTCCCCCAGCGCCGCACCCAGGAAGAGGCCGAGAATGCCCGCCGCGGTCAGCCAGCCGAGCTTGAGCCAGACCTTGCGATCGGTTTTGAGCACGCCCCCCGCGATCAGGCCGAAGATCATGGTGGCGAGCGTCGGGATGAAACTCAAGGTCGCATAGCCGCCGCGGTTGTCGAGGAACGGGGTTTTGCGCGGGAACAGGTTCAGGAACCAGGTGTCGAACGCCCAGGCGAGGTTGCTGTTCTTGTTCCAGTGCGCGGCGAACCCGCTGAGGTTTTGCGGCCAGTCCTTCGGGACATCGACACTTGTATAATCAAAGTCGGGTCCCGGGGCGGGGTAGAGCGCGAACGCGCCCCAGTAGCCGACCAGGATGACCACCAAGGCAATCCACTGGTCACGCACCGGTCGAAGGCCGAGCAGGAACAGGAACCCATAGCCGAGACCGATCTGGGTCAGCGTGTCCTCGAACGTGAAGTTCGTTCGGTCCTTGCCCATCGAACGCAAAAAGATTCCGAGCAAGACCAGCACCAGCGCCCGCCAGAACGCGTGCCCCGCCATCCGGGTCGTGGACTGGCCGCGCGCCAACCGACTGGCGATCGAGTACGGTAAGGCCACGCCGACCAGGAACGAGAACGCGGGCTGGATCAGGTCGTGCAACGAGCAGCCAACCCACTCGACATGCTGCTGATGACGACTCAAAAGCGCCCAGATCTCGCTCTTCGGGAACGACTTCGCAACGTGCGAGAGCTTGAGCCACTCCGCCAGGAGCAAAAACATCACGAAGCCACGAAACGCGTCGATCGAGGCCAGTCGGCGCGACGGTGCGGCCCCGGAACCGGCACCGGAGCCAGATCCGGAACTGGCCCCAGGGCTGTCAGGAGGTTTCGGCACGATGACGGGACGATCGCCAGCGGCGGGAGACGGTGAATTCGGGGACATCATTCCATTCTCAAAGTCACTTGGAGACGCCAGGCTTTCCGAGTTGCCTGTCGGCATAGTCGAGGAAGACCTTCCAGTCGTCCTTCCCCATCGAATGCTTCCCCGGTCGAATGTGGTAGCCGAGCCGGCTATCGATCAGCTTACCGGTTTCCGGCATCTGATCGGCCTCGAGACCCTCGACCCCGAGGAAACGATAAACCGGGTCGGCCCCTTTGAGAACCTCAAACTGGCCTTCGGGATTGGCCCAGGTATCGTCGACCGCGTTGGTGAAGAGCACCGGACGAGGGGCCACCAGCGCCACCAGACCGTTCTGATCGAACGGCAACCGGTCGGGCTGGTCGTTGAACGCCTTGAACTCGGCATCAAACCAGTGCGGGAAACTGGTATTGATCCGCTTGACCGACTCCCCCACCGTGCCGCGACTGGGCGCCGTGCCGCCGCAACCCGCCTGGTGGGGAATGGCCAACGCGATCCGCTCGTCGAACGCGGCGGCCACGATCGCCGCCTTGCCCATGCGAGAATGACCGATGACAGAAATTTTCGATTTGTCGATATCCTGATTCGTGATTAAATAGTCGACCGCCCGGTGCAGGCCCCAGGCCCAGGCGGCCACCGTCGCCCAGTCGTGCGGGCCGGGCTTCGACTGCCCCGGCTTGTAGTAATGCGGAATGACCCCATCGGTGAAGTCGGGATGGTCGGGAGCGACGTCGCCGCTATAGAAGGTCGCCACGGCGTAGCCTCGGTCGATCACGTCCTCAATCGACCACACATTGACCTGCGAGCCTCGGCCCGCGTCGGTCGCCCGGTTATCGACGCATCCCGGGCAGCTCTTCGGCATCCAGGACGACGGCAAGGCCACCTTCGGGTCATTGACCACCGTGTGGTTGCCACAAAAGTTGATCCCGAGGAACACCGGTGCGGGGCCTTCCCGCCGGTTCGGCACGACCAGCAACAAGTAGATTTCCGGAGTGGCCGACGGCCCGAAGGTAATCGCCACCTCCTTCTTAGTCGCCTTGCCGCCAAAGTAGTCCCGGTCCACCCGCGCCACGGTCGTGGCGATCTTCTCGGGCGCGGAGGGCATCACGCCGTACATGTAGTGCTGGAACAGGGCCTTCAACTCCGGCCTTCGTTTGGCGACCCATTCCTCTTGACTCGCGACGCGATGGCCGTCGAGCATCACGAGCGGGTCGGGCAAGCCGGCCTGCGCAGGCAGTTGTGAGGCCTCGGGAAAACCGGCGATCGCTGCGGGGTCCCCGACGAGGAGGGTGAGGAGGGCGAGGACTAGCAGCCTTGCTCCCGTTCTTGCTTCCATAATTGGCGTGGCGGCCATTGATGGAGGGCTCCGGATTGGCGTCGTTTGGGGAGATCGGCCGAGCCGGCCGCGGGTTTCATGCAACCGCCATGTTACAGGGAGGTTCGCAGAACACCAGACGAGAGCGGTTTTCGAAAGATTTGAGTGGCGGCGATCCGACGCAGGGTATAGTTTAACATTCCTTAAAGGTCCTTGAGATCTCCCAAGGGCAGCGGTACGCCCCGATGCTCATCCTGATGAGGTTCGGCGAATCGGCTCTCGTCAAGGATCCGACTCGCCCGTTCGACCCTGGTTGAAACTGGTCGCTCACCGAGGGATGCCATGAGGAGAATCTTGCGCCTGCCTCTGTCCACGCTCGCCATCACCGTGCTGATCGCGGCCGGATCGAGTGCGCGGGCCGTCGACCTCCAGCCGGCCGATCGGCCGATCCCCGAAGTCGTCGACTTCTATCTCGATGCCAAGCTCAGCCAGGAGGGGATCAAGCCCGCCGCCGCGACCGACGACGCCGGTCTGGTACGTCGCCTGACCCTCGACCTGATCGGGCGGATCCCAACCGCGGCCGAGATGCGTGCTTACGTCGAGTCGACCCAGCCGGAGAAGCAGGTTGAGCTTGTCGATCGGCTGATGGCGTCGCCAGCCTACGCGCGTCACATGGCCAACGAGCTCGACGCGATGATGATGGCCGGAACCCGGGGCAGCCTCCGCGATTATCTCAGCCGGGCCATTGAGGAAGACCGCCCCTGGGATCAGATCTTCCGCGAGCTCATCCTGGCCGACGAGAGTCAGCCCGGGCTCAAAGGGGTGGGCAACTACCTCAAGCCGAGAGCCAAGGACCTGGACCGCCTGACCAGCGACGTCAGCTCAATTTTCTTTGGTGTGGATGTGAGCTGTGCAAAGTGCCACGACCACCCGCGCGTCGTCGACTGGAAGCAGGACCATTACTACGGGATGAAGTCCTTCTTCGCCCGCACGTATGAAGCCGGCACGTTCCTCGGCGAGAACGACTACGGAAACGTCAAGTTCCAGACGACCGGCGGTGAAGAACGGCAAGCCCGGCTCATGTTCTTGACCGGCCGGATCGTTGACGTCCCGGCGGCGAAGGAGCCGTCCAAGGAGGAGCAGAAAGAGGAAAAGCGGCGGATCGCCGAGGCCAAGAAGAAGAAGGAACCCCCGCCCGCCCCCAAGTTCAGCGCCCGGGCACAACTGGTGGACGTCGCGCTTCAACCCGGTGAGCGCGACTTCTTCGCGAACGCGATCGTCAATCGGCTCTGGCATCGGTTCTTCGGGTCGGGGCTGGTGATCCCGTTGGATCAGATGCACTCGGCGAACCCGCCGAGCCATCCCGAACTGCTCGCCTGGCTGGCCCGCGACCTGGTCGAGCACCGCTACGACCTCCGCCGCCTGATCCGCGGGCTGGTGTTGAGCCAAGCTTATGCACGCACAAGCATCTGGCAGGAGGGCGAACCGCCCGACCCCCGCCTGTTCGCCGTCGCCGCGGTCCGGCCGCTGACTCCCGTGCAGTTGACGACTTCGATGTGGGTCGCCACCACCGATCCCTCGACGCTCCCGGCCGGTGTCGTGCCCCCGGGAAAGCTCGAAGCGGATCTGGATGGCCGTGCCCGCGAGCTCGCCAACGCACTCGCCAAGCCCGGAGAGGACTACCAGATCGGCGTCTCCGAAGCGCTCTTGTTGAGCAATGGCGACCGCGTTCAAGCCCTCCTAACCGACCAGAAGGAACGGCTCGTGGGGCGACTCGCCCAGATCGACGACGGAGACGAGCGCGTGGCCGTGGCGGTCCGCAACATTCTTTCGCGGCCGCCGGCCGACGAGGAGGTGTCGCTCCTGGGCGAATACCTCGCCCAGCGCAGCGATCGGCAAGTCGAAGCTATCCGCCAGCTCGTCTGGGTGCTCCTGACGAGTGCGGAGTTCCGGTTCAACCACTGAAAAACATCATTTTATTTTTTTTGTCACGATCGACGACCACGAATCGGGGGCCCCTCGATGGCCAGTGATCGACGCATCAATTTTTGTGGCTCACCCGCGCACGCGATCGATCGGCGCCGGTTCCTCGGCACGGCGGCCGCCGGAGCGGCGGCGTTCGCGGCCGACATGACGTTGCTCGACGTGTTCAAGGAGCCGGCGCTCGCCCGCGCGATCAAATCGCAGGGGAAGCGGGTCATCCTGCTCTGGCTGGCCGGTGGAGCGAGCCAGCTCGAGACCTGGGACCCCAAGCCGGGCACGGCGACGGGCGGTCCGTTCCGGGCGATCGCGACGTCGGTCCCCGGCATCCAGATCTCCGAGCTCATGCCCAAGATGGCCAAGCGGATGGAGAACACCTGCATCATCCGCTCGTTGAACACGAAGAACGGCGATCACGGCAGCGGCGCCCGCTTGATGATGCGCGGTCGGATGGACGACCCGAGCCTCCGCTACCCCGACCTGGGCGCCGTGCTGGCCCGCGAGCTCGGCCGGTCCGAGAGCCAGGTGCCCGACTACGTCTCGTTCTACTCCGCGACCGAGGGTCGTGACTTCGCCCCGGGATCGAGCGGATTCCTCGGTTCGCGCTATGCACCGATGGAACTGACCACGAGCCTGATCCCGGAGAACATCCGTCGCGCGGCCGAACTTTCCGACCTCGACCACCGTCAGCGCGGCGAACTGCGCGAGCTGCTCAGCAAACGGTTCGAGCGAGGCCGGACGTCGAACGCCCTGGGCAGCCACAACGAAGCCTACCAGCGGGTCCGCGGCCTGATGGCCAGCGAGACGCTTTTCGACATCTCGAAAGAGACGCAACGGGTCCGCGACCTCTACGGCCCCACCCAGTTCGGCGAACAGGCCCTGGTCGCCCGCCGCTTGATCGAGGCGGGCGTACCGTTCGTCCGGGTCGGTCGCGCCTGGTGGGACAGCCACGGCCAGAACTTCGAAACCCACCAGGAGCTCGTCCCCGAGCTCGATCACGTCATGGCCACGCTCCTCGATGACCTGGAGCAACGCGGGCTGCTCGACGACACCCTGGTGATCACCCTCGCCGAGTTCGGCCGCACGCCGTCGATCAACCCCAGCCTGGGACGCGACCACTTCGCCTCCGCCTGGAGCGCCACGCTCTCCGGCTGCGGCATCAAAGGGGGGTCGGTATTCGGCAAGACCGACGCGACCGGCAACGCGGTCGCCGACGGCGAGGTCGGAGCCGCCGAACTGTTCGCCACGATCTACCAGGCGCTCGGCATCGACCCGCAAAAGAATTACTACGTAAATTCCCGACCGGTGCCGCTCACCGAGCCGGACACCGAGGCGATTGCCGACGTGTTGGCCTGAGGAAGTTCCCGCGGCGAGTTCGACTAATCGAGGTCTTCGTCCCATGGCCACCACGAATCCCGAGACGCTCAAGGTCGTCAAAGAATTCTCACGTCGGGAAGTTGTCTTCGCAGTCGAACGTGTCCCCGACACGCGCCGGCTGGTGTTCGGTGGGTCGGACTTCAAGGTCCATGACATCGACCTGGCCGCCGACAAACCGGAAGCCCGCGAGCTTGGGAGCCACGAGAGTTACGTCACCGGGATTGCGTTGGCGGGCGTCACGGCCGTCTCGGGCGGCTATGACGGCCGCTTGATCTGGTGGGACCTCGACGCTCGGGCGAAGGTTCGCTCGGTCGACGCCCACACCAAGTGGATCCGCGGCGTGGCCGCCACGCGCGACGGCAAGCGGGTCGCCAGTGTCGCCGACGACATGGTCTGCCGGATCTGGGATGCCGAGACGGGCTCAAAAATCCACGAGCTCCGCGGCCATGATGAAACCACCCCGCACCATTTCCCATCAATGCTCTTCGCTTGCGCCTTCTCGCCCGACGGCCGACAGGTGGCGACCGGCGACAAGGTGGGCCGCGTGGTCGTCTGGGACGTCGAGTCGGGCCAGTCGACGACCACGCTGGAAGCCCCTGGGATGTACACCTGGGACCCGGTCCAGCGCCGGCATTCGATCGGCGGCATCCGCTCGCTCGCGTTCTCGCCCGACGGCACCCGGCTGGCGGTCGGCGGCATCGGCAAGATCAGCAACATCGACCATCTCGACGGCAAGGCGCGCGTCGAAGTCTTCGACTGGCGCAACGGCGAGCGGACCCATGAATTCGTCGACGACAAGGTCAAGGGCCTGGTCGAGCGGCTCGAGTTCCACCCCGCGGGCGACTGGCTGATCGCCGCCGGCGGCGACAACGCCGGCTTCCTGATGTTCCTCGACCTCAAGACCAAGGCCGTCCTCACCCAGGAGAAGGCCCCGATGCACGTCCACGACACCTCGTTCGACGCGTCGTCGGGCACACTCGTGGCCGCGGGACACAACAAGATCGCCCTCTTCGAAATAACGGGCTGAGCCGAGACACATTCAAGTGCGAATATAAACTTTAGTCAACTTCCCCACTGGGAGGTCCACTCGCGGTAGCGGGCGAATCGGCGATTCACCACCTCGGCATCGAGGCCGAACTGCTCGAGGCTATAGCGATGGACTCCGTGCTTGTGCTGCGGGTTCTCGGCCAGCCAACGGCGCATCCTGGCCGCGAACTCGTCGTCATACGCGTATCCGAAATGATGTCGGACCGCGCGGACGGTCGCGACTGGATCGGCCAGGAGCGACGAATAGGTCACGTCGAAGAACCGAGCCGGGTCGGCCGAGGCGCGGGCATCGATCGCGCGTTCGGTCCCTCGGGCCATCGCCTCGGTGAACTCCGCTCCCAGGCGTTTCAGATCAACACAGTCGGATGTGATCCCCCGAACGGCGGCGGCCAGGCTACAGAGCGAGGGAAGGACCTGAAGCGGGTCACGGTGGATCTGCACGATGCAGGCGTCGGGGAAGACGGCGAGGAGCGAGTCGAGGCCGTAAATGTGGGCGGGCGCCTTGAGAAGCCAGGGGTCTCCCGGCCACCGCCAGGAGAGGAGTTGGAGTTGCCGGCGTAGGTAACGATAGGGCTCGAGCAAACTTTGATCTCTCATCCATTCCACATACTGAGGCACGTCGAACAGGAATCCGTTGACGCCGGCAATAAATCCATGCACAAACAGTTGATTGCACTCCTCGGGGCTCTCGGCATCGAACAGGTGGGCGGCACGGACCCGAGGAGCCAGCGAATTGAACAAGGCGACCTGCCTCCGGGCCCGGGCAATCCGGGGGTCGGTCAGTCGGGTCTCGAAGCGGGGTGAAGGTGAAGGCTCAAGCGTCTCCCAGAAGAGTAAGGGACGGCCGCCAGGATCCTCACACATCAGGCGATGCAGGAATGTGGTTCCGCTTCGAGGGAGTCCGGTGATGAACAAGGGACGGTGGATCGGCGTGTCGAGGATCTCGGGGTGCCGGTTCAGGTCGTCCTGAATCCGCAGGCGGTTCGTCAACGCGGCGACGCAGTATTCGCGAAAGAAGAGCCGGCCGAAAGTGTGGGCGTTGCCCTGGGCCTCGAACGCATCAACCAAGGCCCTGAGACCGGCTCGAAACCCGTCATCGCCCCAGTCCGAAAGGCCCGCTCCCGCCCTGCGCTGAGCCGCGGCCAACAGCAACTCGGGGTCGAGCCGGGGCCAGAGCAACCCGAGTCGCCTG
The DNA here is from genome assembly GCF_900129635.1 of Singulisphaera sp. GP187. Classification (GTDB taxonomy): domain Bacteria; phylum Planctomycetota; class Planctomycetia; order Isosphaerales; family Isosphaeraceae; genus Singulisphaera. The sequence goes on from NZ_FSRB01000001.1 coordinate 4,063,496, forward strand.
AGTCCTCCCCCTACCCCATTGAGCGCTCGCATCCAGGCCGGCCGGTGAGGACGATCCCAGATCGGCTCTCCCGTCGATGCCGACAATAACGATGATCCGGGGCCGGCATTCTCGATCTCACTCGCCATGATGCTCGACTCTCCTGAGTGTTGAAGGAGTCAGATCATTGGGAAATGAAAAAGCCTCGAATTTTGAATTTCTCGATTGAGGCGAGCAGAGGGGAGAAAGGAAGGAGTGTCAGCTCCCTGTCTTTTGACCAACGCCAACGCGAAGAACCAAAGACAGGGAGCGACCCGCTCCCCGCTCGCCTTTGGGGGGCGAGCGAACGACAAATTACTGGCAGGCCTTGAGGAAGGCGATCAGGTCCGCCAGCTCTTTCGCGGAGAGTTGCTGATCGAGTCCGGCCGGCATGACCGAGACTGAGCCGGGGCGAATCTCTTCGATCTCGTCCCTGGCGATGCGGGCTTCCTGGTCGGGACCGGTGGCAAGCACGATCTCGTCGGGGGTCTCCTTGCGGGGCAGACCGTTGAAGATCTTGCCGTCCTTGGTCGCGATGCTCAAGGGCTCGAAGCTCCGCACGAAGCTTGCGCTCGGGAAGAGGATCGCCTCGAGCAGGTCGCGCTCGGTGCGGATCTTACCGATGTGGGTGAGGTCGGGGCCGACCTTGCCCCCCAGGTAGCCGATGGCGTGACAGGAAACGCAGGCCGCTCGGGTGCTATTGAATACCGCCTGCCCGCGCCTGACGTCACCACCGTCGAGTTTGGCCAGGAACCCCTCGAGCCGCGCCTTCTGACTCGCCGCGTCCGCGTTCAGCCCCGCGTACAGTCCTTCCGCCGACGCCTGGACCTTTGCGCTGTACTTCGCCAGGCGGGGCTTGATCGTCTCGACCCGAAGCGTGGTCCGGGCCGGGGACTGCTCCAGGGCCTTGACCAGTTTCAGGCCAACCTCCTCGTCATGGCTCTGCTCGAAGCCCGAGAGCAAGCGATCGATCTCGAGCGGTCCCGCACCCTGGACCGTGTCCGTCAAGGCGGCGAGCTGTTCGACCGTCAACCTGGCGTTGGCCAGCACGTCGGCGGCCGCGCTTCGGATCGCGACGGAGCGGTCGGGGGCCAGTTCCCCCTGGAGAAAGGTCAGGAGGACCGCATCGACTTCGGGCAAGCCGCCCGGCACGGCCGCGAGCGCCTCGAGCCGGACGTCGGCCGGCGTCGTCTCCCGGCTCGCCACCTGGAGCAAGGCCGAGGCGAGCGGACGCGAGCGGGTCTTGGGAGTCTGCAGAGTCCGAGTCGTCGCGATCGCCTGGCGGGTCAATGCGAGGTCGTTGCCTGAGATGACGGCGATCAAGCCCGGTTCCCAGGCGCTGAACGCATCACGGAGCCCCGATCCGGCCATCGCGTGCAACGCAGTCAGCTTGGTCCCGCGCGAGGCGGCCGCGTCAGGCAACGGCTCACCCAGCAATTCTTGGATCGGTGCGGAGCGGGCCAATCGAGCGAGCTGAGCGCTGAGCTCGTCGTCCCCTGCCGGCATTTTCCCTTGCTCGTTCAGCCGCTGGCGAAACGAGCCGACGAGCGCGCCGGCCCACTCGGGATGCCGGCCGGCGATCCAGGATGCGGTCTCCCGGACGAGCGGGTCGGTCGAGGCGAGCCCAGAGGCAATGTCCTCGGCCTTGAGGCCGCCCCCCTCCATCTGGTCGAGCGCGACCAGGGCGGCGCGACGGGTCCTCACGTTCTGGCTCTGAAGCCCGGCCGCCGTTCCGCTCGGGTCGGCGATCTCGATGAGTGCGTAGGTCAGAGAATGCTCAAGAACCCGATCCGACGGCTCCCCGGCCGCCTCGAGCAGGGCCGACACCACCCCCTGGCCGCCGATCCGCCCGAGCGCCTCGGCCGCGGCGCGGCGGTTGGCCGCCACCTTTTCCTTGAGCACCACGAGCAAGGGCGCCAAGGCGTCGCGGTCCCGCCAGACGCTCGCGGAGTGAATGGCCGCCAGTCGGACCGTTTCGTCAGTATCGGCCAGGGCCACCCGAACCGCGGCGCGGGCCTCGGGGCGATCGACGCGCGTCGCGGCCCACACGGCGTTTCGCCGCAACTCGGCCGAGCGACCGCCTCGAATCGCTTCGGCAACCACCGAGACGGCCGGTTCGCCTTGCTTGCCCAGCAAGTGGATCGCCCGAGCGCGCACCGCGGAGCGGGGGTCGTCCAGCCGCTTGACGAGCTCGTCAGGCGTCGACTTGGCCCACTCGAGCTTCAACCCACGCGGGTCGTCGATCCGAGCCGCCCCCTTGCGGCGCACCCGGTAGATCGCCCCCAGCACATTCGGCTTGCCGATCTGCGAGGTCGGGCAGCAGAGCTTGTACCAGCCGCCGGTGTCGAGCACGACCAGGCTGCCGTCGGCATCGTCCAGGACGTCGGTGGGGTGGAAGTCGTGGTCGGCCTCGGGAGAGACCAGGAAGTCTTCGTCGCGCGTGGTGAAGGTCGCTCCGCTCGGCTCGAGGACGTGCCTCGTGACCTTCTGCATGTTGAAGAGCGCTGCGAACAGGTTGTCGCGATAGCCGGGGCCGAACGCGTCGGAGTCGTAGCGGGTGAGTCCGGACGGAGCCGCCGCGCCGAGGTGGGTGAGCGGCGGCATCAGGTCGGGGCCCGTCTTGGGGTGCGGGTCCAGCACCGCATCATGAACCTTGCCGTAGACACCGCCGTAGATCGCATGGATCAGGCCGTCGCGGCGCCCGCCCCCTGGGTTCTGCAGGAAGGTCGTCGTGAAGATCCGCTCGCCCCCCGGGGTGAAGACGACGTCGACCGGGTTATCCATGCCGCCGGTCATCACCGACTCGATCCGCGACCCCTCGGGACGACGTCGAAAAATATGTGCGGCTTTGGTGACAAAGGGAGACCGGCCCGGCCGCTCATACGTCTGCTCGGCGAACGCCCCCTTGCACCAGTAGATCCAGCCGTCGAGGCCGAGGTAAGGGCCGTGCAGGTCGTTGGCGCAACCGGTGAGGGTTTTCCCCTGGAACCACTCGGTGCGTTGATCGGCGACACCGTCGCCATCGGTGTCGGTCAGTTTCCAGAGGCTCGGGGGGGCCGCGACGTAGAGGGAGCCGTCGTGCCACATCGTCCCTTCGGGGAACATCATCCGATCGGCGAACACGGTGCGTTTGTCGTACCGGCCGTCGCCGTCGCTGTCCTCGAGCCGCAAGATGCGGTGGGTCCTGTCGACAACCTGCTTGGCGACCGGGTCGTTGGATCCGGACGAGTCGGAGACGTAGAGCCGGCCTTGCTCATCGAAGTCGGCGGTGATCGGCCGATCGACCAGGGGCGGGCCCGCGATGAGCTCCATCTCGAAACCGTCGGCCAGAGTGAACGTGCGGCCGTTCAGCTTGAACTCGCCCGCCGTCGCGGCGGAGAGCCCGGTGAAAAGGACCAGGGCAGCGAGCGCGAACGTGGCATTCACAAGTCGAGGTCGACACATCGGTGGGGATTCCAGGAGGGATGAACGCGTCAAGGAGTGCAACGATCAGGGCCTTTCGTAGGCGCCGAAACCAATTCGGAGGCTTGAGGGGGACGAGGTTCCGGAGATCCTCCTCCGTGGCCTCGTCCCCTTTTTTTTCCTTCAACCCCCGATCACTTCGCGATCGGGATGAACTTCAGGCAGACGGGCGACTTGACCTCGAGCGACTGGCCGGTCGGCTCGAGTTTGCCGGTTGCCGGATCGATCCGGAAAACAACGATCGTGCCGGAGTCTTGGTTGGCGGCCAGGAGGAACCGGCCGGTCGGGTCGATGGCGAAGTTGCGCGGGGTCTTGCCGGCGGTCGGCTGGTGGCCCACCGATGTGAGCCGGCCGGTCGCGGCGTCGATGGCGAAGATCGCGATGCTGTCGTTGCCGCGGTTCGAGCCGTAGAGGAACTTGCCCGAGGGGTGGACCTGCACCTCGGCCGTCGAGTCGCTCGGCTTGACCTCAACGCCGGCGGGCAGCGTCGGCAAGGTCTGGAGCTCGTTCAGCACGCCATGGTCCGCGTCGTAGTCGAATGCGGTCACGGTGCAGTTGATCTCGTTGATCACGTAGGCGTGACGGCCGTCGGGGTGGAACGTGAAATGGCGCGGTCCGGACCGGCGTGCCGTTGGCGCGAACGGAGGGTCGTTGGGGGTGAGCGTTCCCTTCGCCGCGTCGAACTTGTAGACGAAGAGCTTGTCGAGCCCGAGGTCGGCCGCGATCGCGAACCGATTGGCGGCGTCGACGTTGATCGAGTGGGCGTGCGGTTTCCCCTGGCGCTTGGGGTCGGCAACGGTCCCGGTGTGCACGATCGACGCGGTCGCGGCGCCGAGCCGGCCGTCGGCCAGGATCGGCAGCGAGGCCACGGTGCCTCCCCCGTAGTTCGCCACCAGGACGTTCTTACCGGCGCGGTCGACCACCAGTTGGCACGGCCCCGCGCCTTCCGATGATTCCGTGTTCAGGTGTTTCAGGCTCCCGTCCTTGGGGTCGATCGCGAACGCGCTCACGCCGCCGCTCGGCCGTCCACCGCGCTCGGCAACCTCATTCACGGCGTAGAGATTCCGGTGGGTCGGGTCGATCGCCAGGAACGACGGGCTGAGCGACTCGGCGACCAGCCCCCGTGACGTGAGCGTCCCCGACTCCGGGTCGAGATCGAGCAAGACGATCCCTTGGTCTTTCCCGTTCGTATAGGTGCCAACATAAACGCGAATCTTCGAGAGCGTCGAAGGATCGACGACGGAAGCCGCCTTGGTTTCGGCGAAGGCCACCGAGAGACAGCCGAGGAGCAAGCCGATCTGCCACATAGAAGAGGTTCCCGTTCTTGACTGGAGAGTTTTTGAAATTCTCGCGAGGGTCGCCGAAAGTCCGTCTTAGACTAACTCCATCGGCGGGTGGCCGAAATCCTTTACCTCAGGATTAGATCTCGCCCAACTCGGCATCGAGCGCATTCATGCGTTCGTGGAAGGCGTCGTCGGACAAGAGAAGCATGGACAAAGGTTTAATGTCTCCCTCGAGGAGCATCAGCAGCTCGGCCGTGCCGGCACGCCGGCCGAGGGCGCGGCCGCGCGTCTCAAGGGCCTTGGCGACGATCGCATCGAGGTCGAAGGCCGAGGAGGCCCTCGCCAGGCGCAACGCCACCTCGTCCAGGTCGGACGCGGTGAACGTCCCCTTGCCATCGAGCCGGGCCGCCTCGGTGATCGTCAGGAGTGCGTCGGCCAGCCGCTCGCACGCCTTCTCTTGGAGTTTTGTTGGCTTGGTCACGTGGATGACTTTCGGTTCGGACCGGCGCGTCTCAATAATGCCTCGGTGCGGTCGCGGCTTTCAACGAGAGGCAGAACTCCACCGACCCCTTGAGTCGGCTTCCCTTGGGACGAGGCTTCCGCCTGCCGCCCCCACGAGGTTCGTGACCGGCAAAACGCCCAGTTTACAAGACAAAACAGATCCACACACTCTCTATAGAATTCCGAGAATTCTATCAACCTGAGTGCCCGCCGAGAATCCGCGACGGGATTGGTCGGTGAGATCTGCAACGACTTGCGACCCTAACCTCGGTCGATCATGATGGCAAACCGTTTCGTTGATTGGACACGCGTGCACCCACAAGGAGATCCTCATGAACCGTTTTCTCGCTCGGCTCGCTCTTTGTTCGTTTGCGGTCAGTCTGCTGGCGGTCGGTGGTGGTGGCGCTCGGGCCGCCGATGAAAAAGAGGAGCGTTTGGCTCATGTGGTTTTCTTCACACTGAAGGATCACTCCAAAGAGTCGAGGATGAAGATGCTCGACGCTTGTAAGACATACCTGAGAGGCCATGATGGGCTGATCTCGTTCTCGGCTGGGATCATCGCCGAGGATGTGACCGAACCGGTCAGCGACCGGGATTTCGACGTTGCGGTCCACCTGGTATTCCGGGATAAGGCGGCCAACGCGGCGTACCAGGCCCACCCGCGTCACAAGCAGTTCGTCGAGGAAAACAAGGCGTCCTGGGCGAAGGTCCGCGTCTTCGACTCCTACCTCGCCGCGCCCTGAACCGCGGACCGACAGACGTCAAACCGGGGGCAACGCCCCACGTTTGACGTCTGTCACGGCCCGGGTTTGCCGCGCGGATCGACGGATTCAACGGTCGCTATTTTTGAATTTTAAAAGCAGTAGGATGTTGTCACTCAGCAATCTCATGATATATTTGCAGACTATGGGACTTCGCTTTCCCCATACTGTCGATTATAAAAGATGCTCAAGCGGCGAGCGGACGTTCGGACTCAGGTTTTTCCTCAGCCGTTCTCAGCAAATCCCCTATTGACTCTCAGAGGGGTTCGAACGCGCCGTTCGGGCGAACGCATGAATGTTGGAGAATGCTTCGATGGCGAGTGCGACTTCGGGTGTGAAGAAGGTTGCGAAGACGGCAACGGCGGCGGCGACGAAGACAGCCGCGGCAACGAAGACGGCCACTGCGTCCAAGGCCAAGGAGAGCGGCCAGCGTCTCAAGCAGGCGCAGCGTGCCGCCAACCTGCTGAAGCAGGTCAGCGACGCAACCCGCCTTCAAGTGATCTTGATGCTTTCCGAGGGAGAGCGACACGTCGGCGCTCTGAGCGAGGAGCTGAGCCAGAGCCAGCCCGCCGTCAGCCACCACCTCGCCTTGCTCCGGCACGGCGGGATCATTTCACCCCGCCGTCAAGGGAAGAATAACTTCTACGGCCTGACCGAGACGGGCGAGGAACTGGCCAAAGTGGTCAAGTCGATCATGGTCTGAGCGGCTCTCATGAGCCGTGCCCCCCAAAAAATATGACGCGAGCCATCCGCGGGACCTCTGTCCCGCGGATGGCTCGCGTCATTTCGTTCGCATGAATCCATGCTCGCACGTGGAATGGCTATTTGAGCTCAAGACTGCTCGGCTTGACCCCCGTCTTGAATTTCCCGAATCCAAACGGAAGCGGGTGGTACTCGCCGACGATCGAGACGTCGGCATCGGCGGAGAGCTTGCTCTCGAGGCCGGTCGCCCAGTAGGTTGCATTGACCAACAGCCTGCGCACCCCTTCGTTCTCAAGGTCTTGCGAAGCGCCCATCGTGGTCGCGAAGACGCGACCGGTCTTGCCATGCGCGCCGGAGTAGGACTTGGTCCAGGCGACAGGCATCATCGGATCGTTCTTCGACCCCGTGATCGGGGAATCGTCAGGCTTCATCCCTGAGAGAATCTGCCCGAAGACCAAGGGCTTACTGTCGCCGGGCAAGGGCAACCGCACGCCATAAACATCGGTTGGCCCCCAGATCTGGCCATCTTTGATCCCTTTGAGGATCGGGTGGTTCTGCTCCCCGGGAGCGAGGATTCCGCGCGTGCTCTGCGAACCATGGGCGCCGTGGTGGCTGTGCCAGGTCTCACCGAAAATGAGCCGGCCGAAGCCCCCCTCGAAGCCGGGGACCTTGCCGTTCCAGGTGTACTTGGCATAGGTCTTGTTCTTCTTGAAGTCGAACGCATGCGTGGCAGTTCGGAGGCCGATGATCGGCCGGCCCGACTCGAGGTAGTCGACCACGTGCTTCATCTGATCGTCCGGCAAGTCCCGAAACCGGGTGGCGATGATCAGCAGGTCGGCCGTGTCGAGCGCTTCCAGGCCGGGGATGTTGTCGAGCCGTTTGGGGTCGATCGTCCCGTCGTCACCGATCGCGAACAGGACGGTGCAGGTAAATCCATGCCGCGTGGCCAGGATCTTGGCCAGTTGGGGCAGCGCCTCCTCCGAGCGGTACTCCTCGTCGCCGCTGACCAGGACGACGCGCGTGCCCTTGCCCGGACCGTCGCCTCCTCGGTATACGACCCAGGAGTCATCAGCCTGGGCGCGGCCGCCGCAAACAGCGATCAAGGCGAACGCCCAGAAAAGGCGATATCGCTCCGCGATTCTTATCTTGGCCACGGTTCAGCCTCGCATTCGAAAAAAAAAGGAGCGTCGATCAGTCGACGGCCACAGAGCATCAGTCATTCAAATCAGCATTTTCCCGCTTGTTGGGTGGGCACGACCCACCACCTTTGATCGTTTTTTCTCGCTCACAAGCAGACGAGGGGGGGCGTTCGGGTTCAAGGACCGGCCGGGCTGACTTCAAAAACGTGCGTCCCCCAAGGGGGCAGATCGAGATAGAGACCGTGCGGGACCAGGTCGTCACTGCTCCGTAAATACTCGAACGGGCCGGTCAAGTCCCGAAATTTCCATGCCTTACCCGCAAAAGTCTCAGGCGGCAGAACGACGTAGCACTGCCCCTGATCGGGAGCATAGTTCACGGCGATCAGCAGTGTCTCGCCGGCCGGACCTTCCCACATAAAGGTGAGAAACTGCTCGGAGGTCGTATTCTCGTTCCAGGCCCGGCGACAGTCACGCAAGGTCCAGCGGCCCCGACTCAACTCAGGACGCTTCAAGATTTCGAGCAAACGGGCGTAAAATTCCGCCAAGGGAGGGTTGACCGGCTCGATCGCGCGGCGGGCCAGGTGGACCGAAGGCTGAATCGTCGCCCCTTCGAGTTGCCCTTGGTGGAACAAGCGGAGCCCCGGGACCAGGAACGTGACCGTGGCGGCCGCCCGGTGGACCTCCCAGGGGACAAAGGCGGACGCTGCGCGGGGCTCGTCGTGATTCTCCAGGAACCGAGCGGACCTGCGCTGAAAGTCGACGTCAGCGCGGAGATGGTCGCGGACGGCGGTGGCGTCCTGGGCATGGAGCCGATCGTAGAGCCGTTTGTCGTAGGTGACGTCGAACCCTTGATGCTGGAGTGTCCACTCCAGATCCCAGTAGGCCTCGGCCAAAAAGAGGAAGTCTGACGCCTGGGTGCGAACCCGAGCGATCGCGGCGGGCCAGAACGGGGCATCGTCCGAGGGACTGCCATCGCTCGGGCTCGACGCCTCCTTCCAGGTCCGGGCAAAGATCTCGGGCAGGACCAGCATCGCCATGTCACAGCGCAGGCCATCGCACTGGGTGGCGACCTTCGCCAGGAGATCACTCATCGCCGCCCGCAGCGCGGGGTGGCGGTAGTTGAGTTGGAAGGTATCGGGCCACCCCGGAAAGTACGGGTCGCGCCCGAACGCCAGCACTCGTGAACCGGCCACCGTCTCGACTCGGGCATAGTTCCCCGGCTCGCGACCGAGGTCTCGCTCCGTCCCCGCGATGTAGAACTCCGGGTGCTGCTCGACCCAAGGGTGATCCCTGGCCGTGTGGTTGGGCACGAAGTCGAGCATCAGCCGCACGCCCCGGACCCGGAGCCGGCCACGCAGCCGGGCCAGCGCCTCGTCCCCCCCGAAATCGCGGTGCACCGTATACCCCTGGATGGCATACGGCGATCCGCACACGTCTTGATCCGTGAAGTCGGGGAGATGGGCGCGATACCACCGCGCCCACTCAGGGCGACTCCGCGAGACCTCACGCCCGACCGCTCCGGTCTGCCAGACGCCGAGCAGCCAGACCCAGTCAAACCCCCGCGCGGCGATCTGGTCGAGCGCCTGATCGGGGACATCGTCGAACGTTACCGGCCGCCCCAGGGTGCGTGCGAGCCCCCCGAGCCAGTCGCGCGTGGCGATTTCATAAAGCAAGGGAATCGCCGCCTCCCTTGAAATCAAGATATCTGACCTGTACAATCGTTGCGTCGCCGCCGGATGTTCCGGCCTCATCGCGCGACACTCGGTTCTTTGAAAACTCGACGTTCGGGGTTCCCGTCGGAAACACCTCGACGGGGTAAAACGTGGAAGGAATGAACGAACCGCTGGCGATCGGGCAGGCTCGGTCGTCGTGGGCGGTGTGACGCCGCCCTGGCCGTCGTGAGACGGTCGAAGCGGGGAAAACATGCTGGGTCGGAGTTTTCTGGCGCCACATGGCTGGTAACCGCAATCTCGAAAGCTCCAGGTTGGAAGCCGTCGCCTTCAGGCGACGGAGGATGTCACGAACAGGTATCCCAAACGTCAATCCAAGCCGGTCCGAGAAAAAAAACGGCGGGCTGGAAGCTGGCATTTGCAAACCTCAAGGCCCGTCCGCCCCGTCCAACTTGCGGACTTCTTCCTGGAGCGTCTTCTGCACCCGATGCTTGGCCATGAAGACATTAGCGACCGGCATGCCGAGGCGTCGCGAGGCATCGGCCCCGGAAAGGCCCTCCAGCGCGGTGAGGCGAAAGGCGTCCCACGACTGGGCCGAGACCCGTTGCCGGACATGGAGCATGGCCACGTCGAGCAGCTCGCGGTCGAACGCCTCCTCGATCTGCCGCTCCAGATCGGCGCGGGCTTCGAGCGAATTCAAGGTTTCCCAGGCTTGATCGTCCCCCTGGCCGATGCGATGTTGCCGGCTCCCGACAAAGTCGAGCAAGGTGCGCTGGGTGACCGTCTTCAGCCAGGCCCGAAAACTCCGGGCCGGATCGTATTGAAAGTCACGCATTTTTTCGGTCAGCTTGGCGAGCACGATCTGGGCCACGTCGTCGGCATCGGCCCCCTGGAGACCGCGAGCGCAGCACCAACCATAGATCTTGGGGCGGTAGCGCCGGACGAACTCGTCCCAGGCCTCCGCATTGGAGGGGTCGTTCTGGAAGGTTCCCAGCAGGCTGACGGAAGTCTGGGTATCAGCGGCTTCGGACATCGCCTCCCCCGGGGAAGGGATCATCAGGACGGATCGACCAACCGATCGGCCGGGCAGCCGACCACGCCGGACCCGGTCCACGCGCCATTAAGGTTCGACCCAGCTTAACGAACGCGCTTGACCGCATGAAAGAGCGCCGAGAAGTTTCAATCATCTCTTTTCCTCGCCTTGCGAATCTGGCTAGCATGTTGTCATGCGAAACGAGTTCGCGGCGAACGAACGGACGGGTGGCCGGTGGCGGCCGCGCAATCAGGATGTCACGTTAGGTTGGGGACGATCGCGCCGTATTCTCAATGGAGGAGACCAAAAACCAATGGTCCCCATCTCATGGGAAGGCATCAGGAGGCCGCGATGAAAGGCTGCCCGGAGGGCGAACGATTCGTGCTGCTTTTGCAAGAGCGGCTGGATTCCGCCGAACAAGCCTTCATCGTGGGCCACGTCGAAACTTGTCCACATTGCCAAGATTACCTGGAAGCGCTGACCGCGGGGGGCTTCACGCCGTTCGAGACCGAGAAACAGGAATCGCGGAGGGAACCCTTCGCCGCGAACGCGGGAGGTGACGGTCCGCCAGCCCTCGGACGACGTCGCCCGGATTGGCCGTCGCTCCCGGCCGGGGCGAGACGGTCGCCCCTCCACGGGTTCTCGAGATCCGCGGGATCCCCGTGGCCCTCGGTCCCCGACTTCGAGATTCTGGAAGAGTTGGGCCGAGGGGGGATGGGGGTCGTCTACAAGGCCAGGCAGCGGTCGTTGAACCGACTGGTGGCCTTGAAGATGATCCGTGACGGCGGCCGCGCCCGACCGAGGGACCTGGCCCGGTTCCGGATCGAGGCCAAGGCGGTGGCGCGGCTCCGGCACGCGAACATCCTCCAGATCTACGAGATCGGCGATGAGGCCGGGCTCCCGTTCGTGGCCCTCGAGTTGCTCGAAGGGGGCAGCCTCGAAGTTCGCCTGGCCGGCACGCCTCAGCCCGGTCCGCGCGCCGCCGAGACCCTTGGCATCCTCGCCCGAGCGATCCACGCCGCGCACCAGGCGGGGATCATCCACCGCGACCTCAAGCCATCGAACGTCCTGTTCACCTGCGACGGGATCCCCAAGATCACCGACTTCGGCCTGGCCAAGCGGCTTGAGGAAGACGACGGCCATACCGAGAGCGGCCAGGTGATGGGCTCGCCCAGCTACATCTCGCCCGAGCAGGCGCGGGGACGAAATCGCGAGGTGGGACCAACCGCCGACGTCTATAGCCTGGGCGCCATCCTCTATCAAATGTTGACCGGACGGCCCCCGTTCCGCGGCACGACGCCGGTGGAGACCGTCATGCAGGTCATCCACGAGGAACCGGTCCCGCCCTCGCGGCTCCTCTCGAAGGTGCCGCGCGACCTGGAGACGATCTGCCTGAAGTGCCTGGACAAGGAGCCGCGCCGCCGCTACCCCAGCGCAAGTGACCTGGCCGACGACCTCGGGCGCTACCTCGCGGAGGAGCCGATTCGGGCCCGCCCCACGCCTCTCTGGGAGCGTGCCCTGAAATGGACCCGACGCCGGCCGACGGCCGCCATCCTCGTGGCCCTTGGCGTGGCGAGCGGCGTCGGCCTGGGCGTCTCGGGACTGCGCTACGAGCGCGACATGGCCTCGGCCCGTCTGGCCGGCGCCTACGCCCTGAACGACGCCAAAAAGGCGGCCGCGCGCGGTGATCTGAACGGGGCCAGAGACACGCTCGTGGAGCTCTCGACGCGAATCGAGAAAATCCCGAGCCTGGCGGACCTGGACGCCCAGGCCGCCGGCCTGCTCGACCGGATCCGCCGCGGGCTCGCCGGGCGCGAGGCCCGGGAAGCCGCCTCGACACGGTTCGACCGGTTCCTTCGGCTCCGGGACGAGGCGATCATCCGCGACGTCCATTTCACCGGCCTGGACCTGCCCGATGACCCCAAGGTCACCCGCCTGGCCGTCCGCGCGGCTCTGGCCGTGTTCGAGCCCCAGGGGCAGGCCGGCTCCGGGCTCGTTGGCTCCCTGCCCGACGCCTTGACAGCCCAGGAACGCGACGACGTGGTCCGCGGCACCCACGAACTGTTGCTCGTGCTGGCCGAGTCGGTCTCGCGTCCGGCGGCCGGGGAAGATCCGGTCGGGCAGGCCCGAGAGGCGCTCCGGATCCTTGATGTGGCGGCCCAGGTCCTCCCGCTCCCTTCGCCGGCCTATCACCTCCGGCGCGCGGCCTGTCTGACCCGCGCGGGGGATGAGCCGGGGGCGTCGCGTCAGCGCGTCGAAGCCGAGCGGCTCGAACCGGCGAATGCGTTCGATCACTTCTTGCTCGGGCGCGAGTGGTCCAAGCGGGGGTCACTGGTGCGGGCAAAGCGTCACTTCGACGCCGCGCTCCGGCTCCAGCCCGATCACTTCTGGGCCCTCTGCCTTTCGGCGATCTGCGAACTGAACGCCAGCCCGCCCCATCCCGAGGTGGCCAAGGCGGCGCTTCGCGACTGCCTGGCACGACACCCCGACTTCGCCTGGCTCTACCTGCTCCGCGGGTTCGCCTCCGGCCAGATCGCCACGGCGGAGCCGAACCAGGCCCTGGCGGAACAGTCGTTCGAGGATGCCGAGGCCGACTTCCGCAAGGCGCTCGAGCTCGGGGCCGGCCAAGAACTGCGCTACGCCTTGCGGGTCAACCGCGGCCTGATCCGGTTCAAACGCGATCGGCCGGGCGAAGCGGCGGCCGACCTCCGCGAGGCGATCGCCCTCGACCCAGCGCGATTCAACGCCTACGTCACCTTGGCCCACCTCGACCGCGAACAAGGGCAGCCCGAAGAAGCCGCCGCCCTGCTCGACCGCGCGATCGAGCTGAAACCGGACCTCGCCCCGCTCTACCGGACCCGGGCCCTCTGGAAACTCGAGAGCAAGGATCGGGACGCCGCCCTCCTTGATCTCGACGAGGCGCTCCGGCGGCAACCGCCGCGCAGCCCCGAAGCGGCCGGCGACCACGCCCTGAGAGGGCACTTGCTCTGCGCGGCCGGGCGCTACCAGGAAGCGCTCAACGCCTGCGACGCCGCGCTCGAGATCGATCCCGAGGAGGCCGAAGCCCACCGCTGGAGAGTCGCCGCGCTGCTCGAGTTGAAACGGTACGACGACGTGCTCCACTCGTGCGACGGCTACCTCGCCAACGGCAAGGCCGCGCCCGAACTCCTCGAGATCCGCGGCCTGGCCAAGGCCCACCGCAAAGACTACGCCGGGTCAATCGCCGACTATACGCGGGCCCTCGCCCTCAAGCCCGACCGGGCGACCTTATATACCCATCGCGGCTGGGCCCACCTCATCTCCGAAGCGCCCAAGCTCGCCCTGCTCGACTTCGAGGAGGCGGTGCGGCTCGACCCCGGGAGCGGCGACGCCTTCTCCGGCCGGGGATCGGCCCTGGTCCTGCTCGGCCAGCACCGGTCGGCCGTCGCCGACGCCGAGGAAGCACTCCGGCACGGTGAGCCAACCCCCCGGATGTACTACAACGCCGCGAGGACCTATGCCCAAGCCTCCACTGTCGCCGCCGCACACGTCGGTGTACGCGGCCGCGAAACGCTGGACGTTTCTTTTCGCTACCAAGACCGCTCCCTTGAGCTTCTGGGCGACGCGTTGGGGCGTATTCCCGACGGCCAGCGCGACACGTTCTGGCGCGAGGTGATTCACGCCGACGAGGCGCTGCGGGCGATCCGCCGCCGTCCGCGATTCAGCGAACTCTCCGCACGGTTCGCGCCGACGGATCCATGACCGGGCCTTGAATTGACCGAGGTCGCATTCGTCACCCGATCGCCCCCGCATCCCACAACCGGCCCGAGCGTCTCGCAACGAAACCCCCGAGAGGAACGCCGACGATGGCCATCGTTCCCCACGCTCGCCCCTTCAAGGACGATCTCCAATGACCCTGCCCCGCCGTTCCAAGCCGTCACGAGCGTGGCACGTGGAGCAGCTCGAGGACCGGGCCCTGCTAACCACCGTGTACGGCCCCGCGCCCGCCAATCTCGACGTTGCCTCGACTTCTTTCTCACCGAGCCTCTGGCGGGCTCCCTGGATCGACGCGACCTCGGCTGCCGACCGTGGCCAATTCGCCATGGGCACAACGAACCCCAACGGCTTGACCCTCTCCCTCCGCACGAAAGACATGCTGCAGGCGCGGTCAGCCTTCTTCTTTAGCCGGGGGAACCTTTCGTTCGAGTCGCCTGCGATCGAATTCGGAACCAGCGATGTTTATAACGTGATCCAGATCACAAAACCGGTCCGGATCCCCGGCGAGATGGAGGGGGCGGCCCCCCCTTTCTTCGGGGTTGCGATCCGAGGTCTTCCGGGAGTCCCCCCGGGCCGAGGCCCGTTCGGCGTCACCTCCTCAAACTTTGGCCGATCCCGCGACGACATTGAGGGAGGCCCCGCTCGATTCGGCGGCTCCCGGCTCTCGCTTCTCGTCATCTCTCCCGAGTCTTACTGGGAGAACGGGATCATCGGCAAATCGTCGGAGGAATTATTCGCGTTTGCCGGAACCGGATCGTCGAGCGAAGCCCGAAGCGCCTCGTCGCCCCACACGGAGCCAACGTCCAACGAAGCCGAGGCGCACGGCCAGGCCCAGGCCTCCTCGAACTCCGCCGCCCTCTCGCCCGGATCGTCCATTGGCAACGTCATGATCTGGGTGGGCGTCGACGCCTGGTCCAGCGATCCCTCGATTTCCTCGATCCTGCTCAGCCGAGGCGACTTCGAACCAGGCGCTCTGTTCCCCCAGGACGACCTTCCTGAGTTGAGCGCACTCCTCACCTCGCTCCTCAATGAATGGCTCGATGACACGGCCGAAATCTCGCTCCCCCTCACCGGCCAGTTGCAGCAAATCACCAAGCTCGACCCGCTCGACGAATCCTCACTCGCCTTAACGGCCACGCTCCTGACCGTCTCCAGCGCCCCCCAGCCCCCGTCCACGACGGCCGGACCAGGTTCCACCGAGAACCTCCTGACCGAAGCCTCTCTCCCCGTCCCTCCCTCCTGGGCCGGTTTCGTCATCGGCCTGGACGAAGCGTTCGAGGCAAACCGGCTGGCGACCCGTCGGTGGCCTTCCGGCCCCGACCCACAAGCGAAAGCGGGGCCACGCGACGAGGCTAACGAGGCAGCCCGAACCATCGAGCAGTCGGCCGCGGACAGGGCCATCCAAGACCTGGACCAAGCGCCTCCACCCCGGGATGCCGTCGACGCCCTCTTCCTGCCCCTTCCCGGGGAAATCGAGCGGGACTCGACCGAGCGGGAAATTCGCTTGGCCGCGGCGGCCCGCGCATCCCTGAGCCTCGCCATCGTCCCGGCCCTCTGGGCGGAACGACTCCGTCAGCTACCCCGCCGCCGCCGAGAGCGACTGGCCCCGGGCGATCGAGCCAAGGATTGAGGCGGGTCCGGGTGTATCGCTTCACCGAACTCGCCATCAATCCATAAACATCCCACAATTAATCAGCAGTCAGAATCGCACGGCCCACCATCCTAACCTCCAATTTAGCAAGGAGATCGGGATGGTGGGCCGTGGCCACCCCACGGGAATCGTTGGCCCCATGATGACGCCAGGGCCGATCGCGACAATTCACCCCGACGGCGCATCAGCCGTTCGCGGGAACCGCGAAAAAGTTGGCGCTGAAGGTCGTCGTGGGGAAGGACTGAATCCGGTCGGCGATTTCCCCTTCCGAACTAATTGCGTGCAACCGGTAGCCGAGCGACTGAAGCTCATCGAGGATCTCCATCGGAGTGACCCCGGCATTGGCACAGGTAACATCACCGATTTCGAGCATGATCCGGGCCACCCGCTTGGCCCGGAGTAAGCCACGGGCCCCGCGAATCACGCCGAGCTCGAAGCCCTCGACGTCGATCTTCAGGAAATCAATCTGATCGAGCCCTTCCGCCTCGGCATGGGCGTCGAGCGTGAGGATGGGGACCTCGATGATCTCGTCAGCCGAGAGCGGCTTCCGGTTCCAGGTGATCTCTTGGGTCGCCAGCGTGTTCAGGCCGCTCATCTCACGGTGCACGCGAAGCTTCGCAGTACCAGGGGCTTCGCCGACGGCCGCGGGAAAGACCTTCACGGTGGTCAAGTTGTTGATCGCGAGGTTGCTCAGCAGCAGGTTCCGCGTGCTCGGCGTGGGCTCGAAGGCGTGAATCACCCCTTCGCCGTTGATGAAGTGAGCGGCCTCGAAGCTGAACATCCCGTGATTTGCCCCGACGTCGATTACGGTCATCCCCGGCCGAATGGTCCGCTCGATCAGCGCACTTTCATGAGTCTCGGGATTGCCATCGCGGAGGTAGTGATACTCCGAGAGGCTCACGGCCTGATAACGCTGCCCCCAGCGGTTCCGCGACCAGGGAGCCTCATGCCGCAAGGCATGAACGACCCGCCACTCAATCGTGTTCCGCAACGTCCTGGATCGCCTAGCGATCCCCTTGACGGCGCGAGAGATCAAAGACGGATGTCGTCGGCTTTTGGTGGGGTTGAGGGACATGATGCATCACCTTTGCAACCGTGGAACTGACGGAACAGAAACACTGGACGACGACCGCCGTGAATCTCACCGGTTACGGCGCTCCGGAACCAGTGCAACGAACAGCGACGCCCTCTTTAACGAAGCGCGTTTTCGGAAACCCTGACCAGGCGAGGCCGATGACCAGCCCACCCCTTGCCCCTGAACTCACGACAGAAATCATGAAATCAAAAACTAATAATGCATACAAAATCACAAACAACCCAAAAGTTGGGATATCCCAAGGAATCAAAAACAGTAACAACAGTGCGACCGCGATCCCGAGGACGTCCCGTCCACGTTGATCTCCTGAAGCGAAGCTCATCGACGTCGACGTCAACCCCGCTGATGATCCTCATCATGAGTCGCGGCGGCCCATCCCGACCCGAGAATGGTCGCCTTGGATCGATCCGGATGCATGAAGTGCGTCCTTGGATGGATCGATTCGACGTCCGTCCCCCGGCTGTCCACCTCCGTGATCGTTGGGAAGAATTCCGAGTGCCATCATGAGGTCGTGCCGCTTGTCTTCCGTGATCCGGCCGCGCCCAAAACATCATCCCTCGGAATGAGGATGACGACCGGCCTTGCTTGAGCCGTGGGCATCATCGGCATTATGAGAGATGAGACGCCCGCGCGCCAAGCTTGAACAACGGTAATAACCCGCGAGGCCGCGCCCCCTTCAGGGTTCAGACCTTCGCCCGCGGCCCTCGCGCCCCAACCCTGACCTCAATCGGCAAGTCCTGGGCGGTCGTCCCGGACCGCTTCGTAGGCCCGCGCCCGGTTCGGCGACGGCCGCTGGCCGAGCATGAGCCAAGGCCACGCGACCGCCTGGCACCGCACCGCGACCCCGCCTTCTAAAACCCAAGAATGCTCCGATCCAGCCGCCGAACCCAGTTGGTTTGTTCCGATTAGGACGACTTTGCCAATTGCACCCGGGGATTTCACATCGGAAGTTCTTGACATAGCTTCTGTATACAGGATATTTTACCTAAACGCTTCCGGTCAGAGAAGCTAGGCATTCTAACACGACTTTGCCGACCGGCTTGTGTTTTGCGTGTCATTCGCTCGGTACTGCCTTTGGAAGGCAGGCGTCCCCACCCGGACACTTCATGGGCGGAGTTCCTTCCCAAGGGTGTCACTCCGTGAGCAAGCTGCACAGCCGAAGCGATTCCAAAGCGAGTCGAAACGCACAACGGGTCAATGCCGACCAGCAACGACGGATGGAACCGCGTCCTCTTCGCGGTTGATGGCGGTGTCGAAGGGAACGAAACTCAGTTCGCGGTCAATGGCGGTGGATGCCATCGAGGTCGGCATGGGGCTCCATGGTTTTGGCTGGGCTTGGCTTACTTGCAGCGAGTGAATCGATCGGATTGCGGAGGCGACGAGTCCTCCGGTTCGAGAAGTCAAAAAGCGGTCTTCGGCGAAAGGGATTTCCTGCGTTCGGTGGACGGATCCAGGGGCGAAGGAGGATTGCCCCGGACGTGCCCCCTTGGAGATTCCCTGGTCATGGTCCCTGGACAGACGGCCAAAGACGTGAAATTCCGAGTTGTGGTGAACCACGAGGAGCAGTATTCGCTCTGGCTGGCCGATCGGGATATTCCCGACGGCTGGAGTGATGCTGGCAAGGCGGGGACCCGGGAAGAATGTTTGGCCCACATCGAAACGGTGTGGACCGACATGCGCCCCCTCAGCCTGCGCCGGGCGATGGATGACGTTCGCTGAAGATGGATCGGCGAGTGCTTCGAGCCCGAAATGCGCGCGGATCCGGCCGAGACTCAGGCCGGATTCTCCCCCGCCTTGAGCGGATGTCCTGGATCCCCAGCAGCGCTATGAAGACACAACACCCCACAGAATTCATCGACGATCCCGCCAGCTTCCTCGACGTCCTCCGCTGGAGAGCCCTGCAACAGCCTGACCGGCCTGCCTTCGTGTTCCGCGAGGACGGCGACGAGGCGGATCTTCACCTGACGTATGGGGAACTCGACCGGCGAGCGCGAATCCTCGGTGGACTCCTCCAGGACCGGCTCCGTCGCGGTGAACGTGCGCTGCTGGTCTATCCGCCCGGCTTGGAGTTTCTCGCGGCCTTCTTCGGCTGTCTCTATGCCGGCGTGGTCGCGGTGCCGGTTTACCCGCCACGGCCCAACCGGCCGATGCCCCGGCTCAAGGCGATCGTGGCCGACTGTACCCCCGCGGCCGTCCTGACGACCGAGAGCGTGCGCGGTGAGGCCCCCCGCTGGTTCGCCCATGTGCCCGAGTTGGAACAGCCCCAATGGCTCGCCACCGACCTCGGGCTTGGGGGCGGTCTCGACGACCGCCTGGCCGATGCCTGGCAGAACCCAGGCGCCAGCCCCGCGACCCTGGCCTTCCTGCAGTACACCTCCGGCTCGACGGCGGCGGCCAAGGGAGTCATGGTCAGCCACGGCAACCTGGTCCGGAACTCGGAGTTGATCGGCGGTTGCTTCGCCTCGACCGAAGCGAGCCGAGGGGTCTTCTGGCTACCGCTCCATCACGACATGGGACTGATCGGTGGCGTCTTGCAAACGCTCCACTGCGGTGGCACCAGCACGCTCATGTCGCCGGTCGCCTTCCTCCAACGCCCGTTCCGCTGGCTCCAAGCGATTTCGCAGACGCGGGCGACCATCAGCGGCGGCCCGAACTTCGCCTACGACCTCTGCGTCCGCAAGGTGACCGCCGAGCAGCGGGCGAGCCTCGACCTGAGCCGCTGGGCGGTCGCCTTCAACGGCGCAGAGCCGGTCCGAGCGGAAACGCTCGACCGCTTCGCCGAAGCGTTCGCCCCTTGCGGATTCCGTCGCGAGGCCTTCCTCCCCTGCTATGGCCTCGCCGAATCCACCCTGCTCGTCGCGGGGGGGCCCGCCGAGGCCCGGCCGGTCGTCGTCTCGCTGGCGACGGCCCCGCTCGAGCAAAACCAGATCGTCCCGGCCCGCGCCGACGAGGCGGGCGTTCGCTCCCTGGTGAGCTCGGGGCGGATCCCGACCGGGCAGGTCGTCGCCATCGTCGATCCCGAGACGCGTCTCCGCTGCGCGGCCGACCGGGTCGGTGAAATCTGGGTCTCAAGCCCGAGCGTCGCCTTGGGCTACTGGAATCGACCCGAGATCACCGAAGTCAGCTTTCACGCGACCCTGGCCGACACGGGCGAGGGGCCGTTCCTTCGAACCGGCGACCTCGGGTTCGTCACCGATGGCGAGCTGATCGTCACCGGCCGCCTCAAGGACTTGATCATCGTCCGGGGCCGCAACGTCTACCCGCAAGACGTCGAGTGGACCGTCGAACAGAGCCACCCCGCACTCCGGCCCGAGGGGGGCGCGGCGTTCTCGGTGGAGGTGGACGGCGACGAGCAGCTCGTCGTCGTCCACGAGGTTGAGCGGCAGGTCAAAGGCAGCGACGTCGGTGCCATCCTCCTGGCGATCCGCCGCGCCGTCGCCGAGCAGCACGAGCTCGACGTTCAGGCCATCTGCCTGATCAAGGCGATGAGCCTCCCCAAGACTTCCAGCGGCAAGGTCCAGCGCCAGGCCAGCCGCGCGCTCTATCTCGCGGGGACGCTCGACGTCGTCGGCTCCCAGGTCAAGGAATCGGGAACCGGCGAGTCGCCCCCAACGCCCCTCGTCTCGATCCCGGCCGACCCCAAGGCGGCTGGCGAACGCCCCCGGGGGGCCGACGTGGCGGCCTGGTTGATCGCCCGGCTGGCCGGCACTCTGGGGCTTCCGCCGGAACAAATTGACACAAAAACACCTTTCGCCGGTTACGGGCTCAGCTCACTCCAGGCGGTCGGGTTGGCGGGCGAGCTCCAAGACTGGCTCGGGCAACCACTCTCGCCCACGCTTGTTTATGAGTACCCGACGATCGACGAACTCGCCGGCCACCTGGCCGGCGTCGCACACGACCGGGCGGACGACGAGGAAGGCGACCGTCGCGCCACGGCCGAGCCGATCGCCATCATCGGGGTCGGCTGCCGGTTCCCGGGGGCCGATGGCCCGGAAGCGTTCTGGAAGCTCCTGAGCGACGGGGTCGATGCGATTAGCGCGGTGCCCGCCGATCGCTGGGAGACCGCCACGGGCAACGGGTCGAGCAAGGGAGTTCCTCCTTGGGGGGGCTTTCTCGATCAGGTCGATCGGTTCGACGCCGACTTCTTCGGAATCTCGCCGCGCGAGGCGGTCCGGACCGACCCCCAGCAGCGGCTGCTCCTGGAACTCGCCTGGGAGGCGCTCGAAGATGCCGGCCAGGCGGTCGGGCGGCTGGCGGGGACACGGACCGGCGTCTACGTCGGGATCTCGACCAACGACTACGGCCGGCTCCAATGGGATCGAGCGGACTCGGTTGACCCTTATATCGTGACGGGCAACGCCGCGAGCATCGCGGCGAATCGCCTGTCGTACCTGCTCGACTTCCGCGGCCCGAGCCTGGCGATTGATACCGCCTGCTCGTCGTCGCTGGTGGCGGTCCACCTCGCCTGTCAGAGCCTCCGGAGCGGCGAGACGACGCTCGCCCTGGCCGGTGGAGTGAACGTCCTGCTCTCCCGCGAGATCGGCGCCAACTTCGCCGAGGCTGGTTTCCTCGCCCCCGACGGCCGCTGCAAGGCGTTCGACTCCCGCGCCGACGGCTATGTCCGCGCCGAGGGGGCCGGGTTCGTCGTGCTCAAGCCGCTCTCGCGAGCCCTAGCCGACGGCGACCCGATCCGTGCCTTGATCCGAGGCGAGGCGGTCAACCAGGACGGCCGCTCCAACGGCCTGACCGCACCGAGCCGCCAGGCCCAGGAAGGGGTCCTCCGCGACGCCTATCGCGCGGCGGGGGTCACACCCGATCAAGTCCAGTACGTCGAGGCCCACGGCACCGGCACGGCGCTCGGCGACCCGATCGAGGCGCGGGCCCTGGGCAACGTGCTGGGAGCGGGCCGGGCCGCGGACCGACCGTGCCTGATCGGCACGGTCAAGTCCAACATCGGCCACCTCGAAGCGGCCGCCGGGATCGCCGGCCTGATCAAAACGGTGCTCGCGCTCCAGCACCGGACGATCCCGCCCAGCCTCCACTTTGAGAACCCGAGTCCACACATCCCGTTTGCCAAGCTCGCGATCGAAGTCCAAGGCACGCTCCGGGCGTGGCCAACGACCGACGGGCCGGCCCGCGCCGGAGTCAGCGCCTTCGGATTTGGCGGCACCAACGCGCACGTCGTTCTCGAGTCCGCCCCGAGCCCGGCTCGAGCCCACGCCGACGATTCGAGCGACGACGAGGCCGTGCTGCTGCCGCTCTCCGCCCGCAGCCCCGAGGCGCTGCGCGAACTCGCGACATCTTATCGCAATATGCTGACATCCTCACTTAACGGCATCTCACTGCAAGACATCACCCATACCGCGAGCGTCCGCCGCAATCATCACGAGCATCGCCGGGCCGTAGTCGTCCGATCGTTCGGTGAGGCCGCCGCGCAGCTCGCTTCGGAGGCCTCTGAAGAACAAGTCGGCGCGGGACAACCGTCGAAGCTCGTCCTGGTCTGCTCCGGCCAAGGAGCGAAGTGGCGCGGGGTCGGACGCCTGCTCCTGGACCGCGAACCCGTCTTCCGGGCCGTCATCGAGCAGTGCGACGCCTGCTTCAAGCCGCTGGCCGGCTGGTCGCTGATGGCCCAGTTCCTGGCCGACGAGCCGACTGAGCCGAGCGCCGAGACCGAGGTCGCTCAGCCGGTGACCTTGGCCCTGCAAGTCGCCCTCGCCGCGCTCTGGCGGTCGTGGGGGATCGTGCCCGACGCGATCGTCGGCCACAGCCTCGGCGAGATCGCCGCGGCCCACCTCGCCGGCGCCTTGGCTCTCGAGGACGCGTTCCGGATCGCCTATCATCGCGGCCGCCTGATGCGGCGGGTCGCCGGGTTCGGGCTCACGGCCGCCCTCGGGCTTGCACCCGACGACGCCCAAGGTCACGTCGATGCCTCGGCCGGCCGGCTCGCGATCGCCGCCCTCAACGGTCCGGAGTTCACCACGGTCTCGGGTGATCCCACCGCCGTCCGTGAGCTCGTCGACCACCTTAAACATCAAAACATTTTTGCCCGCATCCTCGACGTCGACTGCGCCTTCCATAGCCCGCAGATGGACCCGCTGATCGGCGAGCTCGCCGAGTCCCTGGCCAGACTCGCGCCTCGAGCCACCTCGATCCCTCTCGTCTCGACGGTCACCGGAAAACCAATCGCTGGCGAAGCGCTCGACGCCGCTTACTGGGGCCGCAACCTGCGGCAGACCGTCCGGTTCGCCCCCGCGATCGAAACCGTACTGGCCGAGGATCGCCCGACCCTATTCCTGGAGCTCGGCGCCCACCCGGTGCTCGGGGCGTCGATCACCCGGATCCTCCGCCAGCAAGGCCGGCCGGGAATCAGCCTGCCCTCCCTCAGGCGTGGCGAGGACGATCGAACGGTCATGCTCCGTTCGCTGGGCACACTCTATACCGCCGGGTCCGACGTCCACTGGCCAGCCGTCGCCCCCACCGGGAATTGCGTCCCACTCCCTGTCTATCCCTGGCAGCGCGAGCGGTTCTGGCTCGAGCCCGCGGCCAAGCTCCCCGCGCGGAACGGTCATTCGGGCCCCAAGAACGGCAAGCCGCTCGACCCCGACGTTGCCGATTGGCTCTACGAGCTGGACTGGATCGCGAAGGATCGAGCGGTCACCGAAAGTCGCAACGGTTCTTGGCTCATCCTCGCGGACGCCCGCGGCGTCGGCCAGGGGCTCCGAACCCACCTGGAAGCGCGGGGCGTCTCGTGCGTGCTCGTCGCCTGTGCCGACCTCGACCTCGCCTGGCTCACGCATCAGATTCAAACCGAAAAACATAGCGGCATCGTTCACCTGGGAAGCCTGGACGCCGAAACGTCACCTCGCCCCAGTGGCGGCGAACTCGACGACGCGGAGCAAAAGGGCGTCGGCAGCGTGCTCCCCTTGATCCAGGCCCTCGGGAACCTCGAAACCCAAGGGAGCCAGCCCAAGCCAAGGCTCTGGGTGGTGACCCGAGGCGCCCAACCGGGTCCTGAGCCGAAGCCCGTTTACCTGAATGGAAACGGGGTTCACAAGCCGAAGCCGACGAACAATCAAGGCCTGGCGCAAGCACCTCTCTGGGGGATGGGCCGATCGATCGCACTCGAGTACGCGGAGCTTTGGGGCGGTCTGATCGACCTTGCCCCCGAAGACCGCGACGGCGGAGCCGCCGCGCTGGCGGCCGAGCTCCTCGACGGGGACGGCGAGGACCAGGTCGCCTTGCGAGGCCAGGAGCGTTACGTGCCACGGCTGGTCCGCCGCAAGGCGCCGGCCCCGCATCACGGGACGCCGCTCGTGCGGCCCGAGGGGACGTACCTGATCACGGGAGGACTCGGCGAGCTCGGGCTCCAAGCGGCTCGTTGGCTGGCGGAACGCGGAGCACGCCGGCTCGTGCTGGTCAGTCGGCGGAACCTTCCTCCGCGAGCGACCTGGGGCAAGCTCCCCGCCGGCGCCAGCGCCCGCAAAGCCGTCGCGGCGATCGAGGATCTCGAGCGACTGGGTGCGACGGTGGTGGTCGGCCACGTCGACGTGGCCGACCCCGAAGCCATGGCGGCGCTGTTCGAGCGGCTCCGGGAGACGCTTCCCCCGATCGTGGGAATCCTCCATACGGCGGGGCTCATCACCAACGCGACCACGCGTGACCTCGACCGGAAAACCGTTTCCGCGGTCCTCCGGCCCAAGGTCCTCGGCACCCGGATCCTGGACGAGCTGAGCCGCGACCTCCCGCTCGACTTCTTTGCCTTGTTCTCGTCGGTCGCATCGATCCTGGGGGCCAAGGAAGCACACTACGCCGCCGCCAATGCGTTTCTTGACGCCTTCGCGCTCGCCGCAACGGCCCATGGCCGACCCGTCCTGAGCGTCAACTGGGGCCCTTGGGCCGGGGTCGGCATGGCGGCCTCGGCCGACCGGATCAAGGCGTTCCAGCTCCTCGGCTTCAAGGCCCTCGATCCCGCTCGCGCGTTTCGCGTCCTGGAAGGCCTGATCCACGAAGGCAGGCCCCAAGCCTTCGTAGCCGACGTCGACTGGACCGGCCTGAAACTCCTGCATGCGGAGGGGGGGCACCGGCATCTCCTCGAGAAGCTCGAGGAGCCCCGCCGCCCCCGACGCGAACAGCGACACTCCGGTCAAGGAGACCTGGCCAACTGGCGGACCGCCCCTCTCGACCAGCGCCGCGAAACGCTCGTCCGCTACTTCCGCGAGCGCGTGGCGGGGGTGCTCCGGCTCGAGCCCGACCGGCTCGACCCCGCCCGCCCTTTGAATACGCTCGGACTCGACTCGCTGATGGCCATCGAGCTCAAGGGGGGCGTCGAGGCCGACCTCGGCACGATCCTCCCGCTCACGAGCCTGATGACAGGGCCGACCATCGCCGAGCTCGCCGACCAGGCGATCGCACTGGGCGAGGCCCACGCTCCCACGGCTCGGACTGCGCGCCCAACCGCCCGCCAGGCCGTCACCGAGCACGCGCTCTCGTTCGGCCAGCAATCGCTCTGGCACCTGCATCGCCTCGATCCCTCGAGCACCGCCTACAACATCGCGGGGGCAGCCCGCGTGCCGGCCGAAGTCGACGTCGAAGTGCTCCGCCGCAGCCTTCAGCGCCTCGTCGATCGCCACGCCACGCTCCGGACCACCTTCGCCGAGGTCGATGGTCGCCCCGTCCAGCGGATCCACGAGGCGTCACCGGTCTCGTTCCTGGTCGAGGATGTCTCCGCCTGGGACGAGGCCGCCGTCCATCAGCGTCTGATCGAGGAGGCCGACCGCCCGTTCAACCTCGAAACTGGCCCGCTCTTCCGCACCGCCCTCTTTTCGCGCTCGCCCCGGGAGCATTACCTCCTCCTGGCGGTTCATCATATCGTCAGCGACTTCTGGGCGGTCGCCGTCTTGCTCCACGAGCTCGGCCTGATCGTGCCGGCCGAGCGCGCCGGGATTCCGGTCCCGCTCGTCCCGCTGCCGATCGAGTACGCCGACTACGTGCGTTGGCAGGCCGAGATGCTGGCGGGAGCCGACGGAGAGCGACTCTGGGCCTACTGGCGCGACCAACTGGCCGGCCCACTTCCCACGCTCGCCTTGCCGACCGATCGGCCCCGCCCCGCGGTCCAGTCGCAGAACGGAGCGGCGCGGACGATCCATCTCGACAAGGCGCTGATCCAGCGCTTGACCCGGCTCGGAGGAGAGCACGGTACAAGCCTTTACGTCACCTTGCTCGCCGCGTTCGAAGCCTTGCTGGCGCGGCAGAGCGGCCAGAACGACCTGATCGTCGGCTCCCCCGTCGCGGGCCGGGACCACCAAGGCCAGAGCCAGGTAGTCGGTCACTTCGTCAACCCGTTGCCGCTCCGGGCCGACCTTTCGGGGAACCCGACCTTCACCGAACTCCTCGGCCGCGCCCGCCGCACCGTCCACGACGGCCTGGAGCATCAGGATTACCCGTTCCCGCTGCTGGTGGAACGGCTCCAGCCGGCCCGCGACCTCAGCCGCTCGCCCCTCTTTCAGGTCTTGTTCACCTTCCAGAAAGCGCAGCGGCTCGATAAGGAAGGGCTGACTCCGTTCGCGCTCCGCGAGCACGGCCCGCGACTCGACCTGGGCGGCTTCCCCCTGGAGTCGGTGGCCCTCGAACAGCACGCGGCCCAGTTCGACCTGGCGTTGACCACGGCCGAGACCGACGCGGGCCTGGCGGCTTCGCTCGAGTACAGCACCGACCTGTTCGACCGCGAGACCATCGACCGCATGCTCGAGCGGTTCCGGATCCTCCTGGAAGGGATCGCCGACGCCCCCGACACCCACCTCGCCGACCTGCCGCTGCTCAGCGACGCCGAGCGGCAACGCGTCCTCGTCGATTGGAACGACACCGCGGTCGAACCGCCCACGGAGTCGTTCATCCATCGCCTGTTCGAGGGGCAAGCCAAGAACGCCCCCGACGCCATCGCCGTCATCGATGCCCACGGTCGGTCGCTCTCCTACGCCGAGCTCGACGTCAAGGCGAACCGGCTGGCCCATCACCTCGTCGCGCAACGGGTCAGCCCCGACTCACGGGTCGGACTCTGCGTCGACGGCTCACCCGAGATGATCGTCGGCATCCTCGCCATCCTCAAGGCAGGGGCTGCCTACCTCCCGCTCGACCCGGACTACCCGCGCGACCGCCTGGCCACGATGCTCGACGATGCGCGGGTCTCCCTGATCTTGACCGTGGAGCGGCTGCTCAGCGTCTTGCCGGACGACTTCAAGGGCCGGGTCATCCTGCTCGATCACGCCGAGGAAATCGCCGGACAGGACCCAGGACGCCCGCCGCTCGTCGACTTGCACCCCGACAACCTGGCCTATGTGATCTACACGTCGGGCTCCACGGGCAAGCCCAAGGGGGTGCCGGTCGCGCATCGGAACCTGGTCCACTCGACCGAGGTGCGGTTCCTCCGCTACCGCCAGCCGGTCCGCGGTTTCTTGCTGCTCTCATCGTTCGCCTTCGACAGCTCGGTGGCCGGGATCTTCTGGACCCTCAGCCAAGGGGGAACGCTCGTGCTCCCCGCGCGGGGGTCCCAAGCCGACCCGGCCGCAATCGCCGACCTCGTGCAACGCCAACAGGTGTCCCACCTGCTCTGCGTCCCCTCGCTCTTGAACCTGGTCCTCGACGAGGCCCCCCATGCAAGCTTGGCCAGCCTGACGACCGTCATCGTCGCGGGCGACTTCTGCCCCCGCGACCTGCCCGACCGGCTCCGGACCCTGCTCCCCGCGACCGACCTGTTCAACGAGTACGGCCCCACCGAGGCGACCGTCTGGTGTACTGTTCATCTCTGTGACCATCAAGAAACGGGGATCGTCCCGATCGGCCGGCCGATCGCCAATACCCAGATCTACGTCCTCGACCCCGGGATGCGGCCCGTCCCGATCGGCGTGGCCGGCGAACTCTATATCGGCGGCGAAGGCGTGGCGCGCGGCTATCTCGACCGCCCCGCGCTCACCGCCGAACGGTTCCTCCCCGACCCGTTCGGAAAACCGGGCGCGCGGCTCTACCAGACCGGGGACCTCGCCCGCTGGCGGGCCGACGGCACCCTCGAATGCCTCGGCCGGCTCGACCATCAAGTCAAGATCCGCGGACATCGTATCGAGCTCGGTGAAGTCGAGGACGCGCTTCACGACCATCCGAGCGTCCTGGCCGCCGTCGCCCTGGCGCGACCCGATGCGCAAGGCCATGCTCAACTGGTCGCCTACCTCGTCACGACCAACGACGCGCAAACCACCGCCGCCGAACTCCGCCGCTGGCTCAAGCCCAGGCTCCCCGAGCCGATGATCCCCTCCGCGTTCGTGCTCCTGAACGCCTTGCCGCTCACCCCCAACGGCAAGGTCGACCGCAAGGCACTTCCCGATCCCGAGGCCAACAGCCTCAGCTCGGGCGAACCGTACGAGGCGCCTCGCAACCCGGCCGAGACCCTCGTCGCCCAGACCTGGGAACTTGTGCTCAAGCGTGAACGTGTGGGGATCCACGACGACTTCTTCGAGCTCGGCGGCCACTCGCTCCTCGCCACCCAGGTGGTCTCGCGACTCCGCGATGCCTTCAATACCGCCATCCCGCTCCGGACCCTCTTCGAGGCGACCACCGTCACCGCACTGGCGCAACGCCTCGAAACGCTCCAGCAAGACACAAGGGGAGTAGCGTTCACTCACGCCCCCTCGATCGTCGCCGGACCGTCGGAAGGGCCCGTCCCGACCTCGTTCGCACAGCAACGGCTCTGGTTCCTCGACCAGCTCGAGCCGGGGAGCCCGCTCTACAACATCCCGCTCGCCATTCAGATCGACGGGCCGCTCGACTCGAACGCGCTCCACCAGGCGCTCGACGAGGTGGTCCGCCGCCACCAATCGCTCCGGACCACGTTCCAGGCCCTGGAGGGACGACCGATCCAGGTCTTTGAACCGGTGGTCGCACTCCCGTTGACCCGGATCGACCTCTCCTCCTGGCCCCTCGACGATCGCCAAACCGAGGTGGCGAAACGGATCAACAACGAGGCCAAACGCCCGTTCAACCTGACCGACGGACCGCTCATCCACGCGGACCTGCTCCGCCTCGAGCCCACGCGGCACGTCCTGCTCCTGACCATGCACCACATCATCTCCGATGGCTGGTCGCTCGGTGTTCTGATCCGAGAAGCAGGCGCACTCTACGACGCGTTCGCTCACGGCCGGCCTTCCCCGCTCCCCGAGTTGCCGATCCAGTACGCCGACTACGCCCGCTGGCAGCACCAAGAGCTCCAAGGCCAAACCCTCAATCCCCAGCTCGCCTACTGGACCCAGCAGCTTGCCGGCGTGACCCCGCTCGAGATCCCGACCGATCGCCCTCGTCCCCCTGC
Source organism: Singulisphaera sp. GP187 (assembly GCF_900129635.1). GTDB lineage: Bacteria > Planctomycetota > Planctomycetia > Isosphaerales > Isosphaeraceae > Singulisphaera. The sequence continues at coordinate 4,092,920 of NZ_FSRB01000001.1, forward strand.
CCTCTCCTATCGAGGCGGCGAGCGTTCCATGGTCCTCGCGCTCCCCCTGCTCGACGAGCTCCGCAAGGTCGCGCGACAGGAAGAGGCCACCCTCTTCATGATCCTGATCGCCGCCTTCCAGACGCTCCTGCATCGGGTCTCGGGGCAGAACGACATCGCCGTCGGGTCGCCCGTCGCGGGACGGACCCGGCCCGAGACCGAGGGACTCATCGGCTTCTTCCTCAATACGCTCGTGCTCCGCGCCGAGCTCTCCGGGGACTTGAGCTTCCGGGACCTGCTTCGGCGCACCAAGCCGATCGTCCTCGACGCCTTCGCCCATCAGGACCTGCCGTTCGAGCAAATCGTCGAGGCCGTGGCCGGTCAGCGCGACGCCAGTCGGTCCCCCTTGTTTCAGGCGATGCTCATCCTTCAGAACGCGCCTCTGCCCCCCTTGGCCACCGCCGGCCTGACATTGAGCGTCCTCGAGCCTCCCGTCGAGACCGCCAAGTTCGACCTCACACTCAAGCTGACCGAAACCGATCAGGGCCTCAACGCGGCCCTCGAATACAGCACCGACCTGTTCGACGCCAGCACGGTCGACCGGATGCTCGGCTGGTTCGAAACCTTGCTGCAAGGGATCGTCGCCGCCCCGGAGACGCCGCTGGCCAACCTGCCGCTCCTGAGCGCGGGCGAACGCGACCAACTCGTCGTCGCGTGCAACGACACCGGGATCAAAGTGCCTGACGGGTCGTCGGTCCCTCGCTTGTTCGAAGCGCAAGTCGGCCGCACGCCCGACGCCACGGCCGTGATCGACGCCGACGGCCGATCGCTCACCTACGCTCAGCTCGACCATGCCGCCAACCAGCTCGCGCACCAGCTCCGAGCCCTGGGCGCCGGACCCGACACGCTCGTTGCCCTCTGCACCGAGCGATCACCCGACATGCTCGTCGCACTCCTCGGTGTCCTCAAGGCAGGCGCCGCCTACCTCCCCCTCGACCCCGAGTATCCCCGCGACCGCCTCGAGTTCATGCTTCGCGACTCACGGGCCGCGATCCTGCTGACGCATCGAAAGATCCAGAACTTGCTCCCGGACACGGGCGCCCCCACGATCCTCCTTGACGACGACCGCGCCGAGCTCGAGCGCCACGACGGCGGCGCTCCCCCCGACGTCCGTCACGACGCGGCGAGCCTCGCCTACGTCATCTACACCTCGGGCTCCACCGGCAAGCCCAAGGGCGTCATGATCCCTCATCACGCCCTCACCAACTTTATTCTCGCCATGCGAGCCCTCCTCGGACTCGAAGCCGCCGACTCGCTCCTCGCCGTCACCACGCTCTCCTTCGACATCGCCGTCCTCGAGCTCTTCTTGCCACTCGTCGTCGGCGCTCGGATCGAGCTCGCCAGCCGCGACGAGGCCAGTGACGGTCCACGACTCGCCAAACGACTCCGCGACGGCGACGCCCGGTTCCTCCAGGCCACCCCCGCCACCTGGAGGCTCCTCCTCGACTCCGGCTGGGATGGACAACCCGGACTCTCCATCCTCTGCGGCGGCGAGGCCATGCCCCGCGAACTTGCCGAGCGATTGCTCCCCAAAGCCGACGCACTCTGGAACCTCTACGGGCCGACCGAGACCACCGTCTGGTCCACCGCCGCCCCGGTGGAAACCGGCACCGGCAATGTCTCCATCGGCCGGCCGATCGCCAATACCCAGATCTACATCCTTGATGCCCAGCTCCAACTGGTCCCGATCGGCGTGGCCGGCGAACTCTACATCGGCGGCGAAGGGGTGGTGCGGGGCTATCTCGACCGCCCCGCACTCACCGCCGAACGGTTCCACCCCGACCCGTTCGGAAAACCGGGCGCGCGGCTCTACCAGACCGGTGACCTCGCCCGCTGGCGGGCCGACGGCACCCTCGAATGCCTCGGCCGCCTCGACCATCAAGTCAAGATCCGCGGACATCGCATCGAGCTCGGCGAAGTCGAGGACGCGCTTCACGACCATCCGAGCGTCCAGGCCGCCGTCGCCGTGGCACGACCCGACGCGCAAGGCAATGCTCAACTGGTTGCCTACCTCGTCACGACCGACGCCACGCGAACCACCGCCGCCGAACTCCGCCACTGGCTCAAGCCCAGGCTCCCCGAGCCGATGATCCCCTCCGCGTTCGTGCTCCTGGACGCCTTGCCGCTCACCCCCAACGGCAAGGTCGACCGCAAGGCGCTCCCCGATCCCGTCACGCAGGTCATCGCTTCGGGAGAACCGTACGAGGCGCCTCGGACCAAGGCCGAGAGTCTCGTCGCGCAGACATGGGAGCAAATCCTCAAGCGGGAACGTGTGGGAATCCACGATAACTTCTTCGAGCTCGGCGGCCACTCGCTCCTCGCCACCCAGGTGGTCTCGCGACTCCGTGACGCCTTCGACACCGACATCCCGCTCCGGACTCTCTTCGAGGCGACCACCGTCGCCGCGCTGGCGGAACGGCTCGAAACGCTCCAGCAGGCCAGTCGAGGGACGAACGCACCGCCGTTGCGGCCCGCGCCTCGGGATCGAGACCCGCTCCCCGCTTCGTTCGCCCAGCAGCGGCTCTGGTTCCTCGACCAGCTCGAGCCGGGGAGCCCGCTCTACAACATCCCGCTCGCGATCAAAATCGACGGACCGCTCAACACGATCGCCCTCCAACGCGCCCTCGACGAGGTGGTCCGCCGCCACGAATCGCTCCGGACCCACTTCCGCGCCGAGGACGGACGGCCAATCCCGGTCTTCGCTCCCGAACTGACCGTCGCCTTGCCCACGACCGACCTCTCCACCTGGCCCCCCGATCGGCGCCGGGCCGAGGTCGCCAACCGGATGGAAGACGAGGCCCAGCGCCCGTTCGACCTCGCGCACGGCCCCTTGATTCATGCGGCCTTGCTCTGTCTCGAAAGCCGCCAGCACATCCTCCTGCTGACCTTGCACCACGTCATCGCCGACGGCTGGTCGCTCGGCGTGCTCGTCCGCGAGGCCGGAGCGCTCTACGACGCCTTCGCCCAAGGCCGGCCTTCGCCGCTGCCCGCATTGCCGATCCAATACGCCGACTACGCCCTCTGGCAGCGCCAGTGGCTGCAAGGCGAGAACCTCGACAATCAGCTCGCCTACTGGACCAAACAACTTGCCGGCGTGACCCCGCTCGAGATCCCGACCGACCGGCCTCGTCCCCCCGCCTTGACTCATCAAGGGGGCGAACGCGCCACGGTCCTCGCGCTCCCCCTGCTCGACGAGCTCCGCAACCTCGCGAGACAGGAAGGGGCCACCCTCTTCATGACCTTGATCGCCGCCTTCCAAACGCTCTTGCATCGCGTTTCGGGTCAAAACGACATCGCCGTCGGGTCGCCCGTCGCGGGACGGACTCGCTCCGAAACCGAGGGACTCATCGGCCTCTTCGTCAACACGCTGGTGCTCCGCGACGAACTCTCCGGCGAACTGAGCTTCCGGCAGCTCCTCCAACGGACCAAGCCGATCGTCCTCGACGCCTTCGCACATCAGGATCTGCCGTTCGAGCAAATCGTCGAGGCGGTGGCCGCGGACCGTGACCCCAGCCGCTCCCCCTTGTTCCAGGCGATGCTCATCCTCCAGAACGCGCCTCTGCCCCCGTTGGCGACCGCCGGCCTGACGATGAGCGTCCTCGAACCCGCGGCCGGCACCGCGAAGTTTGACCTCACGCTCAAGCTGACCGAAACCGAACAGGGCCTCAACGCGGCCCTGGAGTACGCCACCGACCTGTTCGAGAGCGACACCGTCGACCGGATGCTCGGCTGGTTCCGAACCTTGCTGGAAGGCATCGTCGCCAACCCCGAGACCTCCCTGGCCGACCTGCCGCTATTGACCGACGACGAACGCCAACGGGTCCTCGTCGACTGGAACACCGACCGTGAAAACGCCCCGTTGCCGTCATCTCCGACCGCTCCCGAACGACCAAAGCCGGTCCACCACCAGAACGGCATACTCGATCACGCGCACGACCTCGACGGCCTCTCCGACGAGGAGGTGGAATCCTTGCTCCAGAGTCTGCTGGTCGATGAGGAAAGCTGACGAGACACCGAGCGATCGTTTTCGCCGAAATATCCCTAATATTTCCATCAATATGAATCCTCTATTCATCGAGACTGTCGCAAGAATACCGGGATCTCGTTCCCACGCTCTGCGTGGGAATGCTGTCTGCGACGCTCCGCGTCGGCTCCCCCAGCGGGTGGGGCCGCAGAGCGTGGGAACGCGTTTCTCCCGCAAATTTCGGCCTAAGAGGCAGACAGACGGCCCGGTTTCCTTCCGACAGACTCGACGAATTCCGAACCAGTCCCTGGCAAGCATTCGACATATTTATGCTTGGCAGCCCCGAAGGGGCGACTGTTCGGGCAAGACCAGGGCGATTCACGGCCGTCCCACCGGGGCTGCAAAATGAGCCACATTCTCAAAACGACCGCCAACCTGACGCCCGAGCAGAAGCGTGCCTTGCTGACACGCCTGCTTCGTGAGAAGGCCGGCGGAGCGATCCGGGAAGAAACGATCGCCCATCGCTTGTTCGAGGCGCAAGCCGGACGTACGCCCGACGCCACGGCCGTGATCGACGCCGACGGCCGATCGCTCACCTACGCCCAGCTCGACAACGCCGCCAACCAGCTCGCGCACCAGCTCCGAACCCTGGGCGCCGGACCCGATACGCTCGTGGCCCTCTGCACCGAGCGATCGCCCGACATGCTCGTCGCACTCCTCGCTGTCCTCAAAGCAGGCGCCGCCTACCTCCCCCTCGACCCCGAGTACCCCCGCGACCGCCTCGAGTTCATGCTTCGCGACTCACGGGCCGCGATCCTGCTGACGCATCGAAACATCCAGAACCTGCTCCCGGACACGGGCGCCCCCACGATCCTCCTTGACAACGACCGCGCCGAGCTCGAACGGCATGACGGGACCCGGCCCCCCGATGTGTCTCCCCACCCCGCGAGCCTCGCCTACGTCATCTACACCTCGGGCTCTACCGGCAAGCCCAAGGGCGTCATGATCCCTCATCACGCCCTCACCAACTTTATTCTCGCCATGCGAGCCCTCCTCGGACTCGAAGCCGCCGACTCGCTCCTCGCCGTCACCACGCTCTCCTTCGACATCGCCGTCCTCGAGCTCTTCTTGCCACTCGTCGTCGGCGCTCGGATCGAGCTCGCCAGCCGCGACGAGGCCAGTGACGGTCCACGACTCGCCAAACGACTCCGCGACGGCGACGCCCGGTTCCTCCAGGCCACCCCCGCCACCTGGAGGCTCCTCCTCGACTCCGGCTGGGACGGACAACCCGGACTCTCCATCCTCTGCGGCGGCGAGGCCATGCCCCGCGAACTCGCCGAGCGATTGCTCCCCAAAGCCGACGCGCTCTGGAACCTCTACGGGCCGACCGAGACCACCGTCTGGTCCACCGCCGCCCCGGTGGAAACCGGCACCGGCACCGTCTCCATCGGCCGGCCGATCGCCAATACTCAGGTCTACATCCTCGACGCCAGGATGCAGCCGGTTCCGGTCGGTGTCGCCGGCGAACTCTACATCGGCGGCGAGGGGGTGGTGCGGGGCTATCTCGACCGCCCCGCGCTCACCGCCGAACGGTTCCACCCCGACCCGTTCGGAAAACCGGGCGCGCGGCTCTACCAGACCGGTGACCTCGCCCGCTGGCGGGCCGACGGCACCCTCGAATGCCTCGGCCGGCTCGACCATCAGGTCAAGATCCGCGGACACCGCATCGAGCTCGGCGAAGTCGAGGACGCGCTTCACGACCATCCGAGCGTCCAGGCCGCCGTCGCCGTGGCACGACCCGACGCGCAAGGCAATGCTCAATTGGTTGCCTACCTCGTCACGACCGACGACGCGCAAACCACCGCCACTGAGCTCCGCCGCTGGCTCAAGCCCAGGCTCCCCGAGCCGATGATCCCCTCCGCGTTCGTGCTCCTGGACGCCTTGCCGCTCACCCCCAACGGCAAGGTCGACCGCAAGGCGCTCCCCGATCCCGAGGCCAATAGCCTCACCTCGGGCGAACCGTACGAGGCGCCTCGCACCCCGTCCGAGGCGCTCGTCGCCCAGACCTGGGAACTCGTGCTCAAGCGGGAACGTGTCGGGATCCACGATAACTTCTTCGAGCTCGGCGGCCACTCGCTCCTCGCCACCCAGGTGGTCTCGCGACTCCGCGAGACCTTCAAGACCGACATCCCGCTCCGGACTCTCTTCGAAGCGACCACCGTCGCCTCGCTGGCGGAACGCCTCGACAGCCTTCGCCAAGCAACCCCAAAAACGATCGCGCCGCCGATCGTGGCGGGGCCGCGGGGCGGATCGGCGCCGGCGTCGCTGGCGCAGCAGTCGCTCTGGTTTCTCGACCGGCTCGCGCCGGGGCAGCCGACGTTCAATATCAACGGTGCCGCGCGACTCAAAGGGCCGTTCGACATCAAGGCACTCGAGCACGCCTTCAACGAAATCGTTCGCCGCCACGACGCGTTGCGGACCACGTTCGCCATGAGCGATGGCAGCCCGATCCAGGTGATCGCCCCCGCTCGCGAGCTTTTTCTTGCGGTGGAGGATCTTCGCCACTGGCCCGAACCGCGTCGTGAGGCCGAGGCCGAGCGGCTCGCCCACGAAGAGGCCAGGCGCCCGTTCGACCTCGCTCGAGGGCCGCTCGTGCGCGCCGCCCTGCTCCGCCTGGGCGAGTTCGATCATGTGCTCTTGTTGACGATGCATCATATCGTCACAGACGGATGGTCGTTCGGCGTTGCGGTGCGTGAGCTGGCGGCCTTGTATGAATCCCGTCGGGCCGGCCTGCCGTCCCCGTTGCCCGAGTTGCCGATCCAGTACGCCGACTTCGCCACCTGGCAGCGGAACTGGCTGCAAGGGGACGTCCTCGAGGGTTTGATCGGCTACTGGACGAAGCAGCTCGCGGGGGTCTCCCCCCTGGAGCTCCCCACCGACCGGCCTCGGCCGGCGGTTCGGGCCGCGCGGGGGGCGAACCGTCTGTTCGCGATCGGGCCCGACCTGACCGCCAGACTCGAGGCCCTGGGACGCCGCGAAGGGGCGACCACCTTCATGGTCTTGCTCGCGGCCTTCCAGACGCTCTTGCACCGGTACTCGGGGCAGGACGACTTCGCCGTCGGCACGCCAATCGCCAACCGCAACCGTGCGGAAATCGAAGGGCTGATCGGCTACTTCGTAAATATGTTGGCGCTTCGCGCCGACCTCTCGGGCGACCCCAGCTTCCGCGAACTCCTGGGCCGGGTCCGCCAGGTGGCCCTCGAAGCCTACGAGCACCAGGACCTCTCGCTCGACAAACTGATCGAAATCATCCAGCCGCCCCGCGACCTGAGCCGCACCCCCTTGTTCCAGGTGATGTTCGTGCTTCAAAACGCCCCGATGCCCGACATCGCGGGGGGCGACCTGACGCTCGAGCCCTTGTTCGTGGGCGCGGGGAACGGGACGGCGAAGTTCGATCTCACGCTCGCCCTCGAGGAGAGTGGGCACGGCCTGGCCGGAGGTGTCGAGTACAACACCGAGCTCTTCGACGAAGCCACGATCGCGCGGATGCTCGACCACTTCCTGACCTTGCTGGAAGCGATCGCCGCCGACCCCGAACAACGACTCTCCCGCCTGCCGATTCTCACCGAGCCCGAGCGCCTGCACCTGGTCGGCGCGGCGAGCCGGGCCACGGTCGAGCAGGCAGCCAGCAAGGCGGCAGCCTGTATCCACCACCGTTTCGAGGAGCAAGCCGAACACACGCCCGAGGCCGTCGCCCTGGTCTCAGGCGATGCCCAGCTCCGCTACGGCGCACTCGACAGCAAAGCGAACCAGCTTGCCCGCCATCTCCAAACCCTGGGGGTCACGCCCGAGCGCCCGGTCGCCATCGCCGTCGCCGATCCGTTCGCAAAAATCGTCGGCCTACTTGCCGTCCTCAAGGCCGGGGGTGCCTATCTCCCGCTCGATCCGACCCTGCCGAAACCGCGGCTCGCGGCGATCCTGGACGATGCGCAAGCTCAGATCCTCCTGACCGACGCCACGCTCCGGGCTGGCCTGCCATCCTCCCACGCCCTGATCGTCGACCTCGATACCGATCAACAGATCATCGCCAGCCAGTCCGACGATCGGCTGCCGGCGACCGCGAAGCCCGCGAACCTCGCCTACGTGATCTCAACCTCGGGGAGCCTGGGCCAGCCCAAGGGGGTCGCGGTCAGTCATGCCAGCCTGGCGGCCACGTTTGACGCCTGGAACGAGGCGTATGGCCTGGAGCAGGCCGGCACCCGCCACCTCCAGATGGCCAACTTCGCCTTCGACGTGTTCACGGGCGACTGGGTCCGTGCCCTCGGCTCGGGGGGAACGCTGGTCTTCTGTCCGCGCGAGACCTTGCTCGACCCGCCAGCGCTCCACGCGTTGATGGTCCGCGAGCGCGTGACCTGCGCTGAGTTCGTCCCGACAGTGATCGAGAACCTGCTGCCATACCTGGAGGAGTCCGGCAAGTCGCTCGACTTCTTGGAGCTCCTCGTGGTCGGCTCCGACCTCTGGCACGCCGGCGAATATGAACGGCTCCGTCGCCTGGCGGGGCCGACGACCCGGATCGTCAACTCGTACGGCCTGACCGAAGCGACCATCGACAGCACCTTCTTTGAAGGGTCCCTGGCCGACCGGCCAGTAAACCGGCCCGTGCCGATCGGCCGGCCTTTGAACAACAGTCGCGTGTATGTTCTTGACCGCAACTTGCAGCCGGTTCCCGTGGGCGTACCGGGGGAGCTGCACGTCGGGGGCCTCGGGCTGGCGCGTGGCTATCACCGTCGCCCCGCGCTGACGGCCGCGGCATTCGTCCCGAACCCGTTCGCCGAAAGCCCGGGCGAACGGCTCTACAAGACGGGGGACCTCGCCCGCTGGCTTCCCAGCGGCAACCTCGAGTTGGTGGGTCGGATCGACCATCAGGTCAAGGTCCGCGGATTCCGGATCGAGCTGGCGGAGGTCGAGGCGGCCCTGGTCCAGCACCCCGACGTCCGCGAGGCGGTGGCGGCCGTCGCCCGGGACAAGTCGCTCGTCGCCTACGTCGTGCCCCGCCCCGGGCACACGATCGCGCCTGAGACGCTCCGTCGCGGACTTCTCGACGTGTTACCCCGGCCGATGATCCCCTCCACGTTCATCGTGCTCGACGCGCTTCCGCAGACCAGCTCGGGCAAGGTGGACCGCAACGCCCTGCCGCCGATCGAAGGGACAGGCACCGCGCGGGCCGGAGCGGTCGTTGCCCCCCGCGACGAGGTCGAGCAGGATCTCGTCCGGATCTGGGAAGAGCTCTTAAATGTTCACCCGGTGGGCGTCACCGACGACTTCTTCGACCTGGGGGGCCACTCCCTGCTCGCCGTCCGTCTGACCGCCCGGATCGAGGAGCGATTCGGCCGCAAGCTCTCGCTCTCGACCCTCTTCCTGGGAGCGACGATCGAGGATCTCGCCGCCACCTTACGAGGCGGAAATCATGCACAAGCGAGCGTATGGTCGCCCTTGGTGCCGATTCGCCCCTCCGGAACCGGTCGGCCGTTCTTCTGCGTTCATCCGATCGGCGGCAACGTGCTCTGCTACCACGAGCTAGCCCGCCACCTCGGGGCCGATCGCCCCGTCTACGGGTTGCAAGCGGCCGGGCTCGAGGGGGATCAACCCGCCGAGACCCGCCTGGACCTGATGGCCGCCCGCTATCTCGGGGCGATTCGAGACGTCCAGCCCGAAGGGCCGTACCACCTCGGCGGGTGGTCGCTGGGGGGCGTCATCGCGTTCGAGATGGCCCGGCAACTACAAGCCGCCGGCCAACAAGTCGCCACGCTGGTCCTGATCGACAGCCAGACGATGGCCGGCGCCTTGGGCAACGTCGGTCCGATCTCCGACGACCAGATCGATGCCGCCTTCCTCATGGACCTGACCCGAGCCTCCTCGGGCGTCTCCGCGGGGTCCGGCTCGGGCGAGGATTGGGGCGACCTGGTCACCCAGGGCGCTCAGATCGCCGAGCAACTCGCCGCCGAGTTCGGTCGCGAGCGGTTGGAGCGGCTCCAAGCCGTGTTCAAGGCAAACTTCCTCGCCCTCTCAGGCTACACCCCCGAACCGTTCGCGGGCCGGCCAGTCCTGATCCGCGCCCCCGGGCCCATGGGTGAAGGTCTGTTCGATTCCACCATGGGATGGAGTGCGCTGGCGACCGAAGGAGTCACCACCCACGTCCTTCCCGGCAATCACTATTCGTTGCTGAAAACTCCGACCGTCGAAGCTCTGGCCAAGATCGTCGAAGCGGAGCTCACAGCAAAACCCTAAGGCATATTAGAGAGTCGGTTTTTCGTTGGGTGGACACGATCCACCAGGTTTCGCCCGCAACTAGGAAAAGACAAAAAAAGAAGAATGCGGGCGGGTCGCCCGCGGTCCCAGGGAAACGCGACTGAGCCGGAAACGAGACAGCCCCCCTGATCGGCGAGACTGAAGAAAGCGTCCTGTCATGAACCTTCTCTTATTTTTGCTGCGTGCGTCCAAAGGCGTCATCGCACTCTCGCTGGCCGCGGGCCTCGTCAGCGGCTTGAGTGGGGTCGGCCTGATCGCCTTGATCCATGCGGAGCTCGGCCAGACCCCGGCCTCGTCGTCGCGGCTGGGCCTGGCCTTCGCCGCGCTCTGTCTGGTGGCGGCCCTGGCGCGAGTGATCGCCCAAGCTTCGATGGTCCGGATCGGGCAGGAAACGGTCTTCAAGCTCTGCCTGCACATCTGTCGAAAAATCCTCTCCGCTCCCTTGCGCCGCTTCGAGGAGCTCGACTCCGGAGCATTAGTGGCGGTCCTGACCGAGGACGTGCTCACCGTCGCCAATGGCCTGGCGGGGGTTCCACTGCTCGGCATCAACCTGCCGATCGTGCTCGCCTGCCTCGTCTATGTCGGCTGGCTCTCCCCTCCGGTTCTCGTTTGCGGGCTCCTGTTCACGGTCCCCGCGATCGCCATGAACACCTATTTGATGAGCAACGGCGTGCGGCAACTCACGCGGGCTCGGGCCGAGCAAGACGTCCTGGTCGGCCACTTCCGCTCGTTGATCGATGGGTTCCGCGAGTTGAAGTTGCACCGGGCGCGGCGGGAGGCGTTCCTTGAGGACTGCCTTCGTGCCTCGACGGCGACGGTCCGGGATCGCAACTCAGCCGGCCTCACGTTCTATGCGTTGGCGGCGAGCTGGGGCCAGTTGGCGTTCTTCGGGTTCATCGGGTTCGTCCTCTTCGTGCTCCCGAGCGTGGTCGACGTCGGCCGCCAAGCGCTCGCCGGGGCGACGCTGGTCGTCCTCTTCATCATGTCGCCGCTCGACGTCGTGCTCGCCTGGGTGCCGATCCTCGGACGGGCCGGGATCTCGCTACGGAGGATCCAGGCCCTCGACCCTTCGATCCAGACATGCGACACCCCGGATGCCGCCGACAATGCAACTCAGTCCAGACGGGTTGAATTCCAGTCGGCCATCACGCTCTCAGGGGTCAAATACGTCTACCGGCACGCGAACGATCCCGAAGGTTTCTCCCTGGGTCCGATCGATCTGACGCTTCGTCCCGAGGAGATCGTGTTCCTGGTCGGCGGCAACGGTAGCGGCAAGACGACCCTGGTCAAGCTGATCTCGGGCCTCTATGCGAGTGAGGAAGGGACGATTCAGGTCGATGGCCGAACCGTCACCGCCGACGACCAGGAGGACTACCGCCAGCTCTTCTCGGCCGTCTTCGCCGACGGCCACCTGTTCAAGACGCTCCTCGGCTTCGAGTCGGACGGCCTCGACGAACGCGCCACCCGGGAGCTGGCGCGGCTCGAAATGGACGAGCACGTTCGCGTCGAGCGCGGGGCCTTCTCGACCACCGACCTCTCGCAAGGGCAGCGGAAGCGGCTGGCGCTCCTGGGGGCCCTCCTCGAGAATCGGCCGATTTGCATCCTCGACGAATGGGCGTCGCACCAGGACCCTCATTTCAAGAAAACGTTCTATCTCGAGATCCTTCCCGAGTGGCGCGCCCGCGGGAAGACCCTCATCGTCATCAGCCACGACGAAGATTACTTCCACGTGGCGGACCGCCTGATCTACCTCGACTCGGGACGGATCACGGCGGGCGAGCTCGACGTGGCTCCGGGCCGAACGATGCGTTGACCGGCCCCTCATGAGAGACGACAGAATTTCCCTTGGATCAAGGAATCCAAGCCCTTTACCATCACGGGAATCGAGCAAGGACGCTTAGCCTTCATGGATACCGACTCTTCAACGAGCTTCCTATGAAAAAACTCCTCTTGATCCTCATCTTGATCTGGGGCGGCGGCGCGGCCGGCCTCTGGTACTGGACCGAGCTGAACGCGCAGCACGTCACGTTCCGAACCATCCCGGTGCGCCGCGGCGACCTGCTCGCCACGATCAACGCGACCGGAACGCTGGAACCTCAAGAAGTGGTGGACGTCGGCGCCCAGATCGCTGGCGAAATCCAGAGCTTCGGCCCGGACCCGCGTGATTCCGCGAAGTCGATCAGCTATGGAACACCGGTCGAGCAAGGGACGGTCCTCGCCCGCCTCAATGACTCGCTGCTCAAGGCCCGGACCAACCAGGCGCGTGCCAGCCTCGATCGCTCGAAGGCCGATCTGGAGCAGGCGGGAGTCAAGCTGAGACAGGCCGAGCGCGACCTCGAACGGGTCAAGAACTTGCACGCCAGGAAGAGCATCTCGAATCAGGAGTTTGACACGGCCCTTACGGAATACGAGGCCGCCAAGGCCAACGTCTCGCTGACCAAAAGCTCGATCGAAATCTCCGAAGCCAACCTCGAAGAAGCCAATGTGAATCTCGGCTACACGACGATCGTCTCGCCGGTCAAAGGGGTGATCCTCGACCGCCGGGTCAACATCGGCCAGACCGTCATCGCCAGCCTGAACGCGCCCAGCCTCTTCCTGATCGCCAAGGACCTGAGCCAGATGGAAATCTGGGCCTCGGTCAACGAGACCGACGTGGGCGCCATCCACGTCGGCCAAGGCGTCCGCTTCACCGTCGGCGCCTTCCCGCGTGATTCGTTCCGGGGCAAGGTCTCGCAGATCAGGCTGAACGCGAGCATGTCGCAAAGCGTGGTGACGTATACCGTGGTGGTCGACGTCGACAACACGAGCGGCAAGCTCCTCCCCTACCTGACGGCCCGCGTCCAGTTCGAGGTCGAGGAGCGGAAGCACGTCATGCTCGTGCCCAACGCCTCGTTGCGCTGGCAGCCCAAGGTGCAGAACGTCGTCCCCGAGTCGCGTGAGCTGTTCGCCACCCTGCTCCGCCAGAGCGCCATCGCCCCGAAGGGGAGCGGGCACGCCCCCAAAGGGGAGTCCGCAACCCCCGAACGCGGCACGCTCTGGGTGAAGCACAACGAGTTCGTCCGCCCGGTCTCGGTCGAGATCGGCCTGACCGACGGCATCCAGACCGAGATCAAGGGCGGCGACCTCGAAGAGGGGGCCGAGATCGTCATCGGCCAGAACCAGCAGAATGACCCGCAAGATGGGGCCACCCCCTTCTTGCCGCAGCTCAAAAACAACAAGGCCAAGAAATAAATTCATAAAAAAAGGGATGATCGGCAGGTCCAAGCCTGCCGTCGTCGACCCTTGAGGTGCCTGACGTGACGTCGCTGAAGCTCGAGAATATCCGCAAGACATACAGCCGTGGCAAGGTCAGCGTCCCGGTCCTCAAAGGACTGTCGCTGACGATCGAACGCGGCGACATGGTCGCCCTGATGGGCTCTTCGGGCTCGGGCAAGACGACCCTCGTCAACCTCCTGGGCTCGCTCGACCAGCCCACCTCGGGCCGGTACTGGCTCGACGGCATCGAAGTCTCGAGTCTCTCGGAAAAAGAGCGGGCCCAGCTCCGGAACGAGAAGATCGGCTTCGTGTTCCAGAACTTCAACCTGCTCCCGCGGCTCACGGCACTCGAGAACGTGATGATGCCGCTGGCCTACTCGGCGAGCGGGCTCTCCGACCGCGAATGCCGCGAGCGGGCCACCGCGCTCTTGAAACGAGTCGGCCTGGAAAACCGACTCGACCACGAGCCGTCGCAGCTCTCAGGCGGCGAGCAACAGCGCGTGGCGATCGCGCGCTCCCTGGTCAACCGCTGCTCGATCCTCATCGCCGACGAGCCGACGGGCAACCTCGACTCCAAGACCGGCCAGGAAATCCTCGACATCTTCCGCGAGCTCAATCAGGAGGACGGACTGACGATCGTCCTGGTCACGCACGACCCCGGAGTCGCCGAACACGCCGACCGAATCATCCACATGCGCGACGGCAACATCGTAGACGACCCCAGGCCGGCATTCGACTCCGGATCGGCCGCGGACTCCGCCCCTTCCCCCCACCCGGGCGGTGCAAGGGCCCCTCGGCAAAAGAAACCAGGGGTCCTGAGTGAAATCCGCTTCTTTCGCCGGACCACCGAGATGGCCTTGCGCTCGCTCCGCCGCAACGTGATGCGGTCGGTGCTGACGACGCTCGGCATCATCATCGGCGTTGGGTCCTTGATCTCGATCGCCGAGATCGGCAAGGGGTCGTCGACGGCGATCAAGCAGGTGCTTGTGACGACGGGCGCCAATAGCCTGCTGGTCCAGGCGGGGGCGGCGTCGAATAACGGAGTCAGCCTGGGAAGCGGCACCATCAAGACGCTCACCCCCGAGGATGCCGAGGCGATCACCAACGAATGCCCGGCCGTCGACAGCCTCGCCCCGATCGTCGTCGCCCGGCGGCAAGTGGTCAACGGCAACCGGAACTGGGTCCCGATCTACATCTATGGAACCACCCCCGGATTTCTCCGGGTCCGCGAGTGGGAGCGACTCGCCGAGGGCGAGACGTTTACCACCGAGGATGTCCGGAACGTCTCAATGGTCTGCGTGCTCGGCCAAACGATCGTCGACGAGCTGTTCGGCAGCGAGACTCCCTTGGGCAAAGAAGTGTTCGTCAACGACGTCCCACTCCGCGTGATCGGCGTATTGAGTCGTAAAGGAACGAACATCATTGGAGTCGATCAGGACGACATTCTGCTCGCCCCCTGGACGACGATTAAATACCGGGTCAGCGCGGCGTCCTCGCCCAACGTCATGCCCCAGGCAAGCGCACCGGGGGGGAGCGATCTCGTCAACCAGTTCAGCCTCCTGACTCGCCGTTATCCCCGTTCCCAGGCCAGTCTCTACCCGGCGCAGTCGGAGAGCCAGAAGGCGGCCACACCCAAGCTCGAACGGTTCGCCAACGTCGACTCGATCCTCGTCCGCGCCCAATCGACCGAGGAGATCCCCGCCGCGATGGCGCAGATCACCGAGTTGATCCGCGAGCGACACCAGATCGGGCCCGGCATGGAGGACGACTTCGACGTCCGCGACTTCACCGAAGTCATCCGCGCCGTGCAGGCGACGGTGAACCTGGTCGCCGGCCTGCTCGTCTGCGCGGCCCTGACCTCGCTAGCCGTCGGCGGGGTGGGCATCATGAACATCATGCTCGTGTCGGTGACCGAGCGGTTCAAGGAGATCGGCCTGCGAATGGCGGTCGGCGCCGCCCCCCGGGACATTCTGCGGCAGTTCCTGGTCGAGGCCGTCGTCCTCTGCGTCCTGGGCGGAACCGTCGGCATCCTGGCCGGCCGCACCGGCTCATTCCTGATCCGGGTCCTGGCCCAGTGGCCCACCGAGCCGTCACTCCTGGCCGTGATCGGCTCCGTCTCCGTCTCGGTCACGGTCGGCATTATCTTCGGCTACTATCCGGCCTGGAAAGCCTCGCGGCTCAACCCGATCGAGGCCCTCCGCTACGAGTAACATCCGTTCGCTCGCCTCGGATCTCCCCGCTCGCCCCAAACGGCGAGCGGGGAGCGGATCGCTCCCTGGCTTTGGGAATGCGACGGGGAATCGCCCCTGGAATCTTTGCGCTCGCCTCAAAAATCCGAACCACGGCTGATGACAAGCGCCGAGTTCTTCGAGCCGAATCCCATGCAGTTGCACAGCGCGTATTCCGCCTGGATTTCGCGGGCTTCGTTGGGGATATAATCCAGGTCGCAGGCCGGGTCGGGCGTCTCGTAATTGATGGTCGGGGGCAAGAACCCCGAGTCGAGCGCCAACAAGGTCGCGACCAGCCCGGCCGCGCCACAGGCCCCTTGCGGATGCCCGATCATGCTCTTGGTGGACGACATCGGGATCGTCAGCGCCGCGGCACCGAGGGCCCGCTTCATCGCGGCCGTCTCGACCCGATCGTTCAACTCGGTCCCGGTGCCGTGCAGGTTGACATAGTCGAGCTGTTCGGGCCGCAACCCCGCATCTTTGAGGGCGAGCTCGATGGCACGCACCGGCTCGTCCAGGTCGACCGAAAGCGCCACGCGATGCCAGGCGTCGCAGGTGCTGGCATAGCCGAGCACCTCGCCATAGATCCGCATGCCCCGGGCCAGCGCGTGTTCCCGCTCTTCCAGAACCAGCATCCAGGCCCCCTCGCCCAGGACGAACCCGTTGCGATCGAGGTTGAACGGCCGGCTCGCCCGATCCGGCTCGTCGTCCCAACCCGAAGCCGTGATCTTCATCAGGTCGAACCCGGTCATGATCCCAGGCGCGATCGGCGCATCGGCCCCGCCGGTCAGCACCAACGGCGACTCCCCATAGCGAATCCGCCGAAACGCATAGCCGAGGGCGTCGGTGCTCGAGGTGCATCCGGTGGAAAAGACGTGCGACGGCCCGCGGAGACCGAGCTGGATCGAGATCTCGGAGGAACTATTGCCGTGCGTGCCCGACGGGAGCGCAAACGCAGTCGCGCGTTCGGCCCGCCCGGAAAAATAGAGGCCGTACATCGCCTCGATGAACTCTGCGCCACCACCGCCGGTTCCCAGTAAGACGCCAATCTGCTGGCGGGTCGCCAGATCGAGCTGTTCGGCGGGCAGACCGGCATCCTCGAGCGCCTCGCGGGCCGCGAGCACCGCGAGGGGGACCATCCGGCTGACGCGACGGAGCTGCCTGGCTTCCATGGCGCGGGTGAGGTCGAGCCCCTGAATCGTGCCGGCCACCCGGCTCCGGAGCCGCGACGTGTCAAACTCGTCAATGAGATGAACCCCGCTCACTCCGTTGCGCAGGGCGCGGCGATAGGCTTCGCGATTGTGGCCATTGGGGCTCACCGCCCCCAGCCCCGTGACGACCACCCGACGAAGTTCCACGTGCGGCAATGACGACTCCCGATCGGACCGAGCGGGGACAACTCCGCGCGAACATCGCCAACTGACCCATCGCGGGAAGGGTCAAGTCGAGGATTCGCCTTCACGTGAAGGGGCGGGCAACCCATAATACTCGACAAGGCGGTCCGGACAATAGCCGGACTCGGAGCTTACGAGCTTTAAATCCTTACTAAAGGATATCAGCACAATGGTCAGTGAAGATCTTCTTGCTTTACTGGTTTGCCCCATGGACCAGAAGTCCGCGCTGCGCCGCGAGGGTGATGCGTTGGTCTGCACCCGGTGCGGCCCGCGGTTCGCCATCAAGGACGACATCCCGAACATGCTGATCGAGGAGGCCGAGCTTCCCCCGGGATGCCCCGCGCTGACCGACCTCGAATGTGTTCGGTCCGGCGATGCCCGGGTGGACGTCCCCTGAATCGTGCCTGAGTCGATCGACTACGGTTCCTCGTGACGCCAGGCCCGGATCAGCCGCCGGAGGAGCCGCTGGTTCAAACGTTCCTTGTCCGCCTCCTGAACCTTGCGCAAGTAGGTTCTCAGGGCCGCAATTCGTTCGTCCGGAGAGTTGGGCGGATTCGGCCCTGGCACCACGGGAACGACCGGAACGACGGCCGGGGGATTCTCCTCGACCGGGAGCCGCTCGACCGCGACGGATTCTTCGAGGTTAGGGAGATCCACCGCTGGGTCCGCACCCACGAGTACGGGCACGTCGGCCGTTCCAAGGTCTTCCACGGCCTGGGGGTCGGAGCGTTGGAGGCATTGGAGCCGTAACTGGAGTTCTTCCAGAGCACGCTGATGCGCCTCGGTCTCCGCGACGAGCGCGCGGCGTGCCTGCTCGAGCTCGTCATCGCGTTGATTGAGTCGATCGGCAAGTTCGCCGCATCGCCTGGATTCGGCATCCTTTTCATCCTGCACCCGCTTGAACTCACCGGCCAGCCGCTCCACCTCGGCCTGGTAGTGGTCCCACTCCTGCCGAGACGGCAGCGCTCCGTCCCGGTCGAGCGATCGAGCCAACGCGTCTCGCGCCGCCTCGATCTCACCACGCATGGTCTCTCTTTCCTCCGCGCCCTGGCGGCGGCTGATTTCCAACTGGGCCAGTGCCTCCTCGAGTTGGGCCAAAAGGTCGCGCAACTGCTCCGAGGAATTGTCCCGCTCGCGAGCGAGCCGCTCCGAAGCCTGGACCAAGCCGCGACGTTCCTCCTCGCGACGGGCACTCAACTCCTCGGCATGCCGGGCTCGGGCTTCTCCAAGCGCCTGCTCCAACTCGCTCACCCGGGCGGCAAGGCGGTCGAACTCGGCGATCGCGGCCAGCCGATCCCCCCGGAGTCCGTCTCGTTCGGCTCCGACTTCCTTGACTCGTTCGGCCAGCTCCGTATGCTCGCGAACCATGCCCTCGGCACGCCGAAACGCAGCGTCACGCTCGCCCTGAACTGCCTCGAGTTGCCGGCCACGATCGGTGGCAACTCGCTCGATCTCCGCACGCTCGGCCTGAACCGCTTCGAGATGCTGGCGGTACTCGGCGGCGAGCCGCTCCATCTCCGCTTCCAGAGCCTGACGCTCTCGCTTCCAGAGCGATTGCGCTTCCTCGAACTGGCACCTGTGGCGTGCCTCGGCATCGGCGAGAGAGCGCTCGAACTCGGCCTCCCGGGATCGATCCAGACCGGGCATTGCTCCCCTCGCTGACAGGTCGAGTTGGGGATCCTCCCCCAACTCGCCGATTTCCGTCAGCGGCGGAGCCGCCGACGTGTCGGCGCGCGGCGAGTCGCCTGTGTTGTACCCCTGGGCCCGATTCGCCGCATCAATGATCGCAACCAATTCGGGAGTCGCCGACGCCGGCACGCGAATCCTCGTCCGGCACAGAAAGGGATGATCGCAGTATTTGCAAATCACCCGGCGATTGACGTATTCGAGACGCAAGCTCAAATGCTGCGAACAGTTCGGACACGGATACCGGATGGACACCGACATAAAAGGAACCGCTCCTCACGCGTGCCAACGCTCGAACATTCCTCCGAAAAAGGCGCTTTCGCGACCACCCAACTGTAGGTCCAAAATCGAGGCCAGGCAGTCCAAAACACGCGAAGCGGCAGGCTTCCAACCGGGCGTTGTCCCCAGGAATCGCACCGCCCCGATTCTTGGGGGCGGAATCGGCCCCGGTCAATCGTAGTTGTCAGGCAACACCCCAACGACATCGCGCCGGCCCTACGTCGCAAATAAGGAACGTTAGATGGCGTACCTCAATTTTTTGGTGTCAATGTTCTACGTACTCCTGATGGGCCTATTCCCAAAAAGTGTTGATTCGCCACCGTCCCCAAACTCTTTGTTTGCAAGGAGATATATTGGCCGTCAGGAGAGTTTTTCGTTGATTTCAGAACTAATCCAATGTTTGTTGGGGCAGGCAGGTCATTGTTTGGCTGATCTGACGAACGGCTTTCTCGGTGTTTTCTCTCAACCTATTCCAGATAAACGATGTTGCATTGACCACTTTTTGGGAATGCACCCCCGGCCGACGAGTACCCCATGATGGGTCGGTCATGCTCACAACCGAATGCTTATCATCCGAAGTTCGATATCGACAGCGAATGCTTGGACTTATTAATGAATCGAAGAAGAGCCGACGCGTTGTCGGCAGAGCGGGTGAGAGAGAAGCCCGGATAGGGTTAGGGCCCGTAAAAAAATAATCGTTACACTATACAGATTTGCGGCAGCATTGATGCAATCCGAGTCGCCAAAAAATAGGCCGCCACTCGCCAATGTTATGCACATTAGCGTACTTGATTTTTAACGATTATTTATTCACGGGCCCTTATCGAAGAAGGTAGTATGGATGGCCAATATCCCTTGCGCCGTCCTCACCCCTGAACGACCGTAACCCGTCGGTCAACGGAGGCGGCCCCTCTCCCGACGACCACGATTCGATTCGATTCCGTGGAGCACTCCCCATGATTCTGAACCACCTCAATCTTGCCGTCTCGGACGTCCAGCAGGCGAAGCAATTTCTCGAGAAGTATTTTGGGCTCGATTCGGAGGGGAAGACGGGGAACGACAAGATTGCCTTCTTGCGGGACGAGAACGGCATCGTGCTGACCCTGACCAACTTCAATCGGGGCGCCGAGGTCAAGTATCCCGACACGTTCCATATCGGCTTCATCCAGGAAAGCCCGGAGCGGGTGGACGAGATCAACCAACGTCTGAAAGCCGATGGATACGAGGTGGATCCTCCTCAAAAACTTCATGGATCCTGGACCTTCTACTTCCTGGCCCCCGGCGGCTTCGTGATCGAGGTCCTCTCCTAAAAATCAAGTGAGGGATCCAGCCTTCTCGACGAAACCAAGAGAGCGGGCGTCCCGCCCGCGGTCCCAGGGGGGGAGGCGGAAACCGCTTTCAAAGCGGTGGCTTCCCACTCCGGGACTTGACCGCGACAAGAAATGTGACGAGGTCGGCATCACTGTCCGCCTGGACACAGGAGTAAGGACACCGGGTTGATGGATCTGGGTGGCCCGGGGCCGGGCGGAAAACCCGGTCGCGTAACGACAGGTGTCCTTTCCGATCTGTCCCCATCAAAGAATCACAAGGATCCTCCACGCAGGACACCCCCTTGGCTCGCACCGAGGCGTTGTCACGCCGGGCTAACCCGATCAGCCCGTGACCGTCTGGAGTGAAATCCAGTCCCTTTGTACCCTGGTCCGACTGTTTCCAATATTTTCTTGTTTTGTTCACATGGCGAACACGCTGAAATTTCGCCCTGGAAAGTTGTGCTTGACGGTGGGGGCCGAATTTTCTACAAGGTGCGCGATCAGTTCCAATCTCGGGTGGTGAACGCCCGAGTCGCCGTGATTTCCCCCCTTTTTGATCTTCATCCCGCCCGGCGATCGGATCGTGGGGAGCGTCGACAGCTCCACGGGGCATGGGCTCATCGACTCTTATCGAGCGATGGGAATGAGGTCAACGGGCATGCGACGGTCGATCCGACTCACGATGGCTCTGATTGGCTTGCTCGGCCTGGCGCCCGGCTGCATGATGCAGCCCGACGCCCGCTACGTCTATCAGGACGGCCAGTTCGGTGTGATCGGCATTCCCCAGAACACGAAGTTCGGGCGCAAGAACTTCCAGGCGCAGGCTCAAGAGCTGATGAGCCAGCACTTCCCCGACGGCTACGAGATCGTTCGCTCCGAAGAGGTGGTCGAGGGACAGCGGTCGCTCGACTCGGGCCGGAAGACCGAGATCGCCACCGAGCCGAGCTTCAAGGCGCTTGATCAGATGATCAAGCTCGGGAGGTTGGCCGAGACCCGGTCGGTCGAGCAGAAAGACTCAATCCCGATCCTCGAGAGCCGGATCATCTACAAGCGAAAGACGGCCGAGGGGCCGCAGGGAGCCAACGGATTCGCCGCCCTGGCGTCGGCCACGCCGCAGTTCTACATCGACCCCAACGACATGACCCGGTGCAAAGCCCTCAAGCTCCTCGCCGAGGCGAAGCAACTTCCCGCCGGCGAGAAGGGCGTCGAGACGAACGTCGTCAAGGCCTCGACCGAGGCGGTGGTCACCAAGGCCGCCGCCGCCGGCAGCGAGCCGGCGAAGGACAACGAGTGTCCCTACTGCAAAACCAAGCACCCCTGAGCGAGCCGGTCCCTCGGGATGACGGCTCGGTCACGGGCCGGGGGTGGGATGGGTTGGGGTTGCCACGAAAGGCGGCCGGGCTACAATTCCGCCGTCCTCGTTGACGGCGCCTTTCTGAAACAGGATTCCGCCGTTCGCGCCCGGGAAGGAGCCTTTGCGAGTGAAGCGCCGACGCGCGATTGTCCTGACGCTCCTCGGCTTGCCCACCGCGCTCGGGCTCGGCTCGGCGCTCTTCCGCGACGACTTGCTGGAGAAGCGGGTTGCGGTGCTCGAACCGGGGCGATTGGTCCGTGGCGCCTGGCAGCGTCCGGGTCCGCTCCGGCGGATCATCGAGCGGGAACGGATCCGGACCATCGTCAGCCTGACCGCCATCAATCGCGACGACCCGAAATACGTCGCCCAGGCGAAGGTCGTGCGCGAGACCGGGGTCGAATGGATCATCGTGCCGATGCGCGGGTCGCGGGCCACGCTCGACCAGATGGCCGAGGCGGCCGACTTGCTGGCCGACACCAAGCGCCAGCCGGCCTTCTTCCACTGCGTGGCCGGCCACCACCGCACCAGCCTCGTGCATGCCGCCTACCGGATCCGCCACGAAGGCTGGTCGGCCTCCCGTGCCTGGGACGAGGTGGCGAGTTTACCCTGGGCCCGGCCCAGCCGCGACCGCGAAGACCGCCAGTTAATCGAGGCGTTTGCCGCGGCCCAAAGCGCGGGGACTCTATCACGGAGAGACGTCGATCATGCGAACGCGCCAAGCTTTGAAGTGGGTCATCCGGCCAATCCTGGCGGTGGCCCTGCTCGCGTCGACGTTCGTGGGGGTCCGCATCTGGACGAACAACCTCGCCGTGGTCCAGAGCGATCGGGTCTACCGCTCGGGTCAAATGCCGGCGGCCAACCTCGCCCGGGCCGTGCGTGACCATCGGATCAAAACCGTCTTGAACCTGCGCGGGGCGAATCCCGACCAGTCCTGGTATCCCGCCGAACGCGCGACGACGCTCGCCGCGGGGGCGACTCAAATCGACCTTTCCATGGCCTCGGACATGTGGCTGTCGCGGAACCAGGCGCGGACGGTCCTCAAAGTTCTCGACACGTGCACTTATCCCATCCTGATTCACTGTCAGTGGGGATCGGAACGAACCGGCCTGGTCTCGGCGATCACCGAACTGCTCCGCCCGGGCGGGTCGCTGGCCGACGCGAGACGCCAGTTTTCGCTCGTTTACCTCTACGTCAAGGCAGGGGACGGAGCCGTGATGGAGCGGCACCTCGACCGCTACGAGCACTGGCTCAAGGCCGGCACGCTCGCCCACTCGCCCAAACAATTCCGGCACTGGATCACTCAGGAGTTCCGCCCGGAAAGCCCCAGCCGCGAAGAATGGCCCTACGATCCCTATCCCCCGGTCATCATTACCCGGCCCAGCCCCGCGGCGTCCCCCACCGCTCAGCTCGCCGCCGAGGACTCCGTAAGTCGCCAATGACGATCCCTCCGGCGCCAAAAAAGCTCAGAGCCGGCGGGGTGCCCTCGGAGGACTCGTCCTCCCCGCAAACGCACCAAAGAAAAGGTTGTCAAAGCATGTCGGAGAGTCAGAGCCAAAGCCACGAGACCCAGGTCCGAGTCCGCTACGCCGAGACCGACCGGATGGGGCTGTTGCACCACGCCAATTACATCGTCTACTTCGAGATGGGCCGGACCGAGCTGCTTCGCGAACGAGGCGTTGCGTACCGCGACCTCGAAGACTCAGGGCACTTGCTTGTCGTCGTCGAGGTCGGCTGCAAATTCAAGAAGCCCGCCTATTACGATGACCTGTTAACGATCCGGACGACCGTGTCGCGCGTCACTCACGTCAAGGTCGTTCACCAGTACCAGGTTTTCCGCGACGGCATGCTCCTGGCCGAGGGGCATTCGACCCTGGCGTGTGTCGACCGGGACGGCAAGCCGCAGGCCCTGCCCGACGTGATCCGAGCCGACGCGAACGATTCAAGCGTCGCGAACCGGCTTGCCAAAGAATGACTCCGCCTCGGCCACGATCGCGTGGAGCGTGGCTTCCGCCTCGGCCTCGGGCACCCCGAGCAGCTCACGAGCGAGGTCGAGCTTGCGGTGCTCCGACTCGGTGACGACCCGATCCGCCACGATCCGGCGGACCAAAAGCAAGAACTCCTCGCGCTGCGCCTGAGCCACCCACTCGGGGTCAAGCTCAAGGGCCCGGGCCTCGTAGATCAAGGCATCCCACTCAAGCCTCGAGCCGGGCAGCTCGTCGAGGATCCGCTTGAGCTTCTTGTGCCACTGGGCACGGTCGTATTGACCCGCCGGAACCGTCGGCCCCGCGTCCTCGGTCAGCCCTTCCGGCGCAACCACCGCGAGGGGGACCGCAGCCCCACTCGTTGTGGAGGAATCGGCGCCCAGAGTGCGTCGTAGCGTGTCGAGAAATCCCATCGATCCTCCCTTTGGGAAGCTCACGCAATCGGCAAGTGGAACCTGGGAGCGAACAGATCGGCTGGTGTGCCATGGGTTCCGGGCCCGAAACCCATGGCACCTCCCCGATCATTTTGGCGCGGGGGCATCGGCCTTGTCATTCTTGAAATGCTCGAAGACGACTCGGGCCACCTCCGCGCAGAGCCGGTTCCCCGCATTGTCGGTCACCCAACGCTTGTCTTCGTTTTCATCCGTCATGACGCAGACCGCGACCGGCCCCTGGCCGCATTCGATGAGACCTGCCGCGGTCTTCGAGGCGTCGACACTTCCCGTCTTGAAGGCGACCTTCGTGCCTGGGGGCAAGAATCGGGGAAACTTGTCTTTATCATCGCAGGCCCGCAAGTGTTTGAGCATCGCCTCGCTCGCTTCCTTGCTGATCAGCTCCCCTTTCTGAAGCGACTCGCAGAGGCGGATCATCTCGGAAGCGGTCGTGCTTCCCAGGCCGAACTGCTTGCTGCGTTCGGGGAAGACCGAGGTGTCGCGGCGGAAGACCTTGGAGTGGGCCTTGGTGTGCGGGTAACCCAGCTTCTCCATCGTTTCGGCCGTCGAGCCGATCCCGATCTTGTCGAGCACCAGGTTCGTGGCCGTGTTGTCGGAATAGACGATCATCAGGTGAATGGCGTCGAGCAGCGGGAATTTCGCCCCGGCCGAGAAGTGGTCGGTCAAGATCCCCGACCCCGGAACTTTGTCCGACTGCTTGAGCGTGATCATCTCCCCCAGGTCGACCTTCTTCTCCTCCGCCTGGCGGTAGGTCTCCACCATAATCGGCAGCTTGATCAGGCTGGCGGTCGGCATCGGAACATCCTCATGATAGAGGAAGGTTTCCCCCGTTTTGAGGTTCTTGATCGCGACGCTGACCTTCCCCTTGTGGGCCTGGATCAAAGGCATCAGCCGGGACTCAAGCGTCGGTTCGTCCGCCGCCGCAAACGAAGCAAGGAACGCCAGGAAAGCGATCGCGCCAAGGGATCCGGGCAAGTCAATGCGTGCAAAGGCCATGATGGTCGGTCTCGCGGGTGAAGGCTTCACGAAAGAAAAAAAAGCAAGCTGGCTGGCGTCGGTCGTTCTCCCACCTTCTTTCGGAGAATTGTCTCAGGTCGGCGGGCTCAATCCAAGGGGTTGGACCATCCAACCGTCGCCGGCCAAGGCCCCTTGTGCGTGGGACGTTACAAAAGATAGAGACATTAGGCATATCACCGCGACGACTCCGAGAAACGTCTCTTTCCGGCTTGGGGAGGGTCGGCTACGATACGGTCGGACCGATGGAGATCGGTCCCTACACATGGAGCCGACGACCTAGGAGGTCAGGGATGACGATCTACGACGTGGCGATGATTGGCGCGGTGATCGCGGGGGTAGTCTGGGGGTTCTGGAGAGGAATCACCTGGCAAGTGGCGAGCATTGCCTCGCTGGTGCTCGGCTATTCGGCTTCGCGGACCCTCTCAGCGCAACTGGCCCCGCACTTCCCGGGCGAGCCGGTGGTCGCGCGGGCATTGTCCATGATTGTCATCTACGCCGCCGTGTCGGGGGGGGTATTCCTGGTGGCCTGGGTGGTGCGGACGACCTTGAGGAAGATGCAGTTCGAGGCCTACGACCGCCACCTCGGTATGATGCTGGGCGCGGTCGAAGGGGCATTGCTCGGGCTGATCGTGACTCTGTTCGTCGTCAGCCTTGCTCCGCAGACGCGAGGCCCGATCTTCGCGAGCCCGACCGGCAAGCTGGTGGGGAATGTCATGGAGACGCTCGGCCCGGTTTTGCCTGGGGAGGCGCGCAGAGTGCTCGCCCCGTTCTGGCATGACGTCGCTCCCGACGCCGAGAAGCTGGCTGATGAGACCGAGAGCGCTCCCCTGCCGGAACCGACCCCGGAACCGAAGTCGGTCGGCCGAGGGTTGTTGAGAGGTCGTGACTCCGCCCGGTCCGCCCAGTCGGAGACCGTCGATCGCTCGACGCCGCCGATCGGCGACTTGATCGCGGGGGAGAAAGCGAAGCTCACCAGCGCGATCTCCGATGAGGTCGAAGGGGTGCGCGGTCAGGCGCGAGAAGCGGCCCGCTCCCAGTTGAACGAGGTCGATCGCTCGAAGTCGGTGATCGGCGATCTGATCGAGAAGAAAAAGGCCAAGTACACCCGCGCGATCGTCGACGAGGTCAAGGGAGTGCGCGACACGGCCCGCTCCCAGTTGAAGACGGCCGATGATGCGACGCCGTCGCTCGGCGAGCTCTTCGACAAGGGCGAAGAGAAAATCGGCCGTGCGATCGCCGACAAGATTGAAAAAGAGCTCCAGCAAGTGGGAACGAGTAACGCTAATGGTCGACCCGCTCAACGTCGGTGATCGCGCGATCAACCTGACGCAAGTCCTCAAGCTCGCCAACTGGGTCATGCACGGTGGCGAGGCCAAAGCCTTGATCTCCGAAGGCATGGTCCGCGTCAACGGCGAGGTTGAGCTCCGCAAACGTAGGAAGATGGCCCTGGGTGACCGGGTCGAGATGGAAGATGGCCGATCGCTGATCCTTGTGAACAACGCGAGCCCTCCCACCTCTCCTTGAGTCCTCTTCTTTTTTTTGGCGGTCGCGGGGGCATGCCAGCTCCGGCGACCGCGACCTCCTCCGCGAAGCGGATGGAGTGGTTCCGTTCCGAGCCCTCCACGCTCGCGCCTCCGATTAAGTCATGCTTAGCGAAGGCGTGAGCGCGTTCGGCTCCGAGCAACCGGGAAGCGAGACCGGGGCCGCCCCCAAGTCCCCACGGCTCGCCCCACTGCCCAAGGCCGATTTTTTTCGCTACGATAGATTTGCTTGTGACGCAACGGGGTCCAACCAGGGCTCGTTGTGGTGGCGATCGGACGGCGATTCCTCTCCCCTCCGCGCCGCGGATCCCGACGTGCAAGTCTTTCGTGATCGGCGTCTCGATGAGAGGAAAATCATGAAGCGAATCGGTATCCTCACGGCGGGGGGTGATACCCCTGCGCTTAACGCGACCATTGCCGGTGCGGTCCAACGGGCGAACCAGGCACGCGTGGAAGTGTTCGGGATCATCAAAGGGTTCAGCGGCCTGCTCAATCCGCAAGTTCCCCACGTCCACCTCAACCCCCTCTTCCAGTCGATCCCCGAGCTCGACCCGACCCGGGGGGGGACGATCCTGGGGGCGTCACGCGACTACGTGGACTCCGCCGACACCGAGACGATCGGCCGGGTGGCCGAGCGGCTCAAGCGGCTCAAGGTGGATGGCTTGATTTGCGTCGGCGGTGACGGCACGCTCAACGGCATGCAGCCGCTCAGCAATCACCTGCCGGTCGTCCTCGCCCCCAAGACGATCGACAACGACCTCGGGCTCAACTACTCCGACGAAGCGAGCGATTGGTATCGCGAGCCGAACGAGAGCCACCCCAAGGGCTACGACACCAAGAAACGCCCCGAACGCGCGTTCGGGCTCGACGACATGATCAACTACGTCACGCCGGGGTTCGCCACCGCCGTGTTCGTCTCGTCGCTCAGCGTCCAGCGGATCCGGACCACGGCCGAAAGCCACCGGCGGATCGCCATCATCGAGGTGATGGGCCGCGACTGCGGCATGATCTCGCTGGCCACCGCTTACGGGCAGCCCGATATCATCCTGATCCCCGAGTCCCCCGTCGAGCCTGGCCCGCTGGTCGATCGCGTCCACGCCGTCCTCGACGTCCAGAAACACGCCGTCATCTGCGTCTCCGAGGGAATCGTCGACACCCAGGGGCAAATCCTCGGCGCCATGAGCGCCAGCCAGGACCCGGCCGGCAACATCCAGTACACCGGAGCCGCCCAGGCGGTCAAACGCCTCCTCGTCGACCAGATCGGCGACGCCTTCTTCACCCGCCAGCGCCGGAATGAAAGCGCCAACGCCGCAATCTTCGTCCGCAAGATCGGCCACACCCAACGCGGCGGCCGCCCGATCCTGTTCGACCGGTTCTACGCGTCGCAACTCGGCGGCAAGGCCGTCGAACTCCTCCTCGACGGCCTTCACAACTGCGTGGCCACCCTGCAATACCGCAACGGCGGGTTCGTGCTCGACAGCATCGACGCCAACAAGCTGCGGGACCGCTGGGGCAACATCCACGCCCGTCCTCTCTCTCCAAGCTTCTACGACCCCACGCGATTCCAACCCTCCGCCAAGGGCATCGAGTACCTCCGCGCCATCTTCAACCACGCCCTCGGCGTCGACGACATCGAGTCCATGCGGACGATCTTCGACACCGGCAACCTGATCCACCCCTACGACTCGGTCAACATCGATATCACCAAGCGAATTCTCCGCGTCGAACCCACCTGAACTGAAAATTTGACAAGAACTTCTCGCTCGCCTGCAAAGGCGAGCGGGAACCAGGTCCCTTGGTAGAAGCGCAATCTCCTGCCAGAATCCTACCATCTTGCCAGTTCGTGGTTCTTTTGCCAGAGTTGGCGCGACTCTTGCGTTCTCGGAGGGCGACGTTCGTTTTCCTGAACGGGACCGGGTCACATTGCGCTTTGAGGTGTCTCTTGTCATTTGAAATCGCACCGGGGGTCAGACCGAAACGGCTGACGATCGAGACGGCCTCAGCACCGCGGGAAACCGAGACCGAAACGCTGGCCGAAGCGGTTCGCCTGGGACTCGAGGCTCGACCAAGGACGCTCCCCTGGACCTACTTCTACGACGAGGTCGGCTCGCAGCTTTTCGAAGCGATCTGCGCCTTGCCGGAGTATTACCTGACGCGAACGGAAGACGCGATCCTCCGCGAGCACGCCCACGCGATGGTGGCCGGCTGGTCGCGGGAACCCGCGATGATCGAGCTCGGCAGCGGCAGCTCCTCGAAAACGAAGTGGTTGATCGCGGCAGCCATAAGTCAATACGGCAACCTGCATTACGTCCCCATCGACGTCTCGCCGGCCCCCCTGATCGAGTCGGCCCAGGCGCTGGTCCGCCACTTCTCCGCGGTCCGCGTGACCGGCTACGTGGCCAACTACCGCGATGCGCTGGCGACCCTTCCCGAGCGGATTCCCGGGCCCAGGCTCTGGGTCTTCCTGGGCTCGAGCCTGGGCAACTACGCGGCCGACGAAGCCTGTGAGCTGCTCACCCAGGTGGCCGCCGCGATGGGGGAGGACGACCGCCTGCTGCTCGGCACCGACCTGGCCAAGGACGCGGCGACCCTCGAAGCGGCCTACGACGACGCCGCGGGCGTCACCGCGCGGTTCAACCTGAACCTCTTAACGCGGATCAACCGCGAGCTCGGGGCCGACTTTGACCTCGACCGCTTCACCCACCGCGCAGTCTATCGGCCCGAACTCGGCCGGGTCGAGATGCATCTCGTCAGCCGAGTCGATCAAATTGTCCGAATCCCGGGGGCCTCGCTCACGGTCGAGCTCGCGGCAGGGGAACTGATCCACACCGAGAATTCCCACAAGTATTCGCTCGACGGCCTCGCCGAGCTGGCTCATGGCGCGGGGTTCGCCGAAGAAGCGACCTGGACCGACCGCCAGGGGCTCTTCCGGGTTCAACGCTGGCGGCTCCGCGACTGATCCGACCGATCCCCCCCGCTTCAGCCACGAGAATCGTCGCGATTCAAGAGCGATTGAGGTCGATTCCCGACCGGCGGTCGAGCTATACTGAGAAACTCTTTCTCGCACCACCAAGAGCCTTGCGACATGAGCAGTTACGTCGTTCGCTACGGCCAGATGCGTTTCCTCGGCGAGTTCACGGGAATGGCCGACCTGGAGCATCCTCGCGGTCAGCGCGTGGTGCTCCGGAGCGATCGCGGCACCGAGATCGGCGAAGTGCTCGGCCCCACGACCGACCGAACCGCCTCGTTTCTCGAGAACCCGTATCGCGGCGAGATCATCCGGACCGCCTCACCCGAGGACCTCGACGCGGAATCGCGGCTTCCCGAGTCGCGTGAAGCCGGATTTGCCGCCTGCCGCGAGTTCATCGCCAAACGACGGCTCCAGATGGACCTGATCGACGTCGAGATGATCTTCGGCCGCGAACGAATCGTGTTCTACTACCTGTCCGAGAAACGGGTGGACTTCCGCGACCTGGTCAAGGACCTGGCCCGGACGTTGCAAACCCGAATCGAAATGCGCCAGATCGGCGTCCGTGACGAGGCCAAGCTCCTGGCCGACTACGGCGACTGCGGCAAGCCGGTCTGCTGCAATACCCACCTCTCACGCATGCCTCCGGTCTCGATGCGGATGGCGAAGATCCAAAAAACCACGCTAGACCCCTCGAAGATTTCGGGACGCTGTGGTAGGCTTAAGTGCTGTTTGCGGTACGAGTTTGACACTTACCAAGCCCTCGAGCGTGAATTGCCGGCCGTCGGCTCGAAGGTTGTTACCCAGCGTGGTCAGGGCCGGGTTTTGGCTCTGGAAGTTCTTGCCCAGAAAGTGGTTGTCGAGTTCGAAGACCGTCGCCGGATCGTCGTCAGTGCCGACGAGATCCTCGGTGTCGAGAAGTCGAAGGCGCGGCCCCTCAAGGATGAGGACGACGATCGCATTGAACCTTAAGCGTTCGTTGCGACCAGAGCCATGAGGGGCATTCTCATGAGCCTTCGCGATGATCTGGCCGAGGTCCTTTCCCGTGACCCTCGGTATCCCATCCAGGCATATGCCTTCGTTCTCGAGGCGTTGGAATCCACCAAGATCGACAAGAAGAAGGCGCAGGCACGGGTCCGACCGCGTGGTAAAGCCACAAAGAAGACGCCCGCCGCGTCACGTCACGTCACCGGACGCGAACTCTGCGATGGGGCCCGTCGGCTCGCGCTCGACCATTACGGGCTCATGGCCATCTCCGTCCTCGCGCTCTGGGGCATCCGATCGACCTCCGACATCGGCGAGATCGTTTATAACTTGATCGCCTCGGGCGACCTCGAAAAGACACCGGCCGACTCGCGCGAAGACTTCGACAACGTATTCGCATTCGAGGAAGCCCTGAGACGTGATTACGTCATGGCGCTCGATGAAGTGGCCTAAGTCTCAGCCTCAGCCATAAGACTCAGAGCAGACGGAGCCCGCGTCGTCGGGCGGGCACGGCCGGCTCATCTCTCCTCCTCACTCCGCTCAAAACTCAAACGAGACTCAACGCGATGGAAGCTCGCCGTCTACGATTCATGGCGGCCCTCTTGGTTTTCCTGATCTGGATTGGAGGCCTGACCATTCTGGCGGCTAAGTCGGGACGCCGGCCAATGCCCCGCCCTGCCCCGCCCGTCGTCCCCCGCTGACATTTTCCGCTTCGCGTCAATCATTCCGTTCGTCCACCCCGGACGCAACGACCCAACCAAGAGTAGGAGCGTCCTCGTTCATGCCTTGGTCGTGGACCCCGGTTCGCTCGGTGGAACCCGAATTGATGGACGCCCCCGGCCTCCCCGAGGCTGAGGTGGCCCAGGCTTACCGAGTTCTCCGGCGCGTCAACCGGCAGCTCGGGAACCTGCATTCTCTAGGCCGCGAACTTCAACGCTTCCTCGACGAGGAGCCGCGCGGCGGCCAAGAAACCGTCACGATCCTCGACGTCGGCTCGGGCTCGGGCGACCTGCCACAAGCCTTGCGGGCCCGATTGGTGCGGCAAGGGATTCCGAACCACGTGCTCGGGCTCGACCGCGACCCCACGGCAGTCGCGCTGGCCCACAATCCCTCGCCATCAGAATCGCTTGAGATCATCCAGGGGGATGCCCTCCGGCTGCCGTTCGCCGACGGCTCGATCGACCTGGTCACGGCGGTCAAATTCGCACATCACTTCCATGCTGAGGGCCTGACTCGCCTGATCGCGGAGATGGCCCGCGTCGCCGGCCGCCGGGTCATCGTGCTCGACATTCAGCGCCACTGGCTCGCCTACTGGGGCTTCATCGCCTGGAGCCGGCTCCTGACCCGCAATCGCCTGGTCCGCTATGACGGCCCCCTCTCCGTCCTCCGCGGCTTCACCGCCGGCGAACTCACCGACCTGGGCAACCAGTTCCCCGCCTTCACGTGGACAGTCCGGACGTATGCTGGCTTCCAGCTCGCCCTTGTCGGCCGTCGGATCACCTCGCGCTGACCTGAAATCTTCAGAATCACCGTCGCGGAATCATTTTTGCATCCGCCCCGAGACTCTATGCCCTTCGACGTCTCCCAGCCGTTTGACGTGGTCATCGCAGGCGCGGGCCTGGCCGGGGGCTCGCTCGCACTCCGGCTAGCTCGATCGGGGGCCCGGGTGGCCCTGCTCGACCCCGCGCGGTTCCCTCGCGAGAAGCTTTGCGGCGAGTTCCTCAGCCCCGAAGCCTGGGGAGTGCTCGACCGCCTCGGCCTGGCTCAAGCTGTCGAGCGATCGGGCTATGAACCTATCCATCGCGTTCGACTCACGACACCGCGCGCCCGCGTGCTCGAGGCCGAGTTCACCAGCCCCGACGGCCTCCCCGGAATCGGCCTGGGCCGGTCGATGCTCGATCATTTGCTCATCCAACACGCCCGCGCGGCGGGCGCCGAAGTCATTGAGGAAGCCAGGGTGTCCGGCCCGATCGTCCACGACGGGTGCGTCGTGGGAGTCGTGGCGCGGGGGTCAGGGGGAGGAGGCGCCCCTCTCGAGCTCCGCGCCACCGTGACGGTCGCCGCGGAAGGCCGGCATTCGACCCTCGTCCGCCAGACCGGGACCACCCGCGCCCGCAGCCGATTCCGCCCCCGCCTCTTCGGCATGAAGCGCCACCTCAACGTCCCCGACCCGGCGGCCGAGCCCGGCGGCACGGTCGGGCTCCATCTCGTTCCCGGCGGATACGGCGGTACCTGCCGGATCGAAGGCGGACTGACCAACCTCTGCGCTTTGCTCCCCGAGTCGGCCCTCCGCACTCATCGCGGCCAGCTCGACCGCCTGGCCGACACCGTGTTCGCGGCTAACCCCGCCCTGGCCCACCTCTGGGCGACCTGCCATCCCGCCGCCCCTTGGAAAACCGTCGCCGGAGTCCGCGTCGAGGCCTCGGTCCCGCGCCTGCCCGGCATCTTCTACGCAGGCGACTGCCAAGGGACGATCGACCCTCTGGGCGGCCAAGGGATGACGATGGCCCTGCTCGGCGGCGAAACCTTGGCCCCGTTCGTCACCGCCGCCCTGGTCGCCGAGGCTTCCTTTCTTTCGCTTCAGCAAGCCTATCGTACAGCCTGGCACCAGCGATTCGACCGCCGGATCCGGCTCTGCCGCCTCTTCCATCATCTTTTGATCAATCCCTGGGTGATTGATCTCGCCTCAGCCTTCAAGACGCTTGCCCCCCAACTCCTCGCCGCCGGCTTCGAGCAAACCCGCGATCGGCCCGCGCATCGATCGGGACGGCCCTGACCCCCGCACACGATCGTCGAGGGATGCGAACCGAAGACATAAAATCATGAAAACCGACCGAGTCTGAAGGAGGAGAACGTGGGGTCCGACCAAAGGACAGATCCCAGCACGGCCGCCCCGACAATGACACAACCCGAAACAAGACATGCCAATACAACAAATATTACACGCATCCGGAAAACCGCGGCCAGGGTGTTCAGCGTCAGGATCAGGCTCCAGATGATCAGGATCAAATCGAAGGCATGGAAGAGGAAAAAGAAGAGCCACGTGGAGGGGTAAGTCGAAAGAATCGGCTTGGTACTCAAGAACATCTGTTGCTGGAACAGGATCAAGGCCAGGCCCCAGAGAAGGAGCATCGCGGCTTGAGGGAAAGCCCCCCACGCCAAGGCGGCGCGGACCTCGGCGAAACTGGCCTTGCCCCCGAACAGGGCTCCGCAAAACCGCAGGATCCACCCCCCCAGGTAGATCGTGACGAACTGCAAGGTCGGCCCCAAGATCAGGCTGGCGGCGACAATCACTTCGAGAGGGAGACGGTCGCCGAAGTCCCGGGTCGCCGCCCGACTCAAGGCACGCGCGGTCCCCGTCGCGGCTCCCAGTCCCAGGACCGACCACTCGCTCTCGAACAAGACGACGCGGCGGATCGTGTCCCGGGGTCGGAGCCAGATCGACAGCCAGGGCCGCCCGCGGAGCGGATCGACCCGGTCTAAGGCCCCGATTTCCGGACGGTTGAACTCGAGATCGAGCCGACCTTCCCCATCGCGATTGTTCTCCCGGATCACCTCAAGTCGCTCGCGAAGTCCCACGTGTCACGATCTCCGAGAAGGTGAGTCCGGCCTGGACGATTCCGCATAATCTCTTAAAACGATGTTCCACCGTCAGTCCGATCCTCTCGCCGTTTGAGCCGGCCGCGATCGGCACCTCAGAGGGATTGAGGTGGACCACATTGTTCCCGCTTGGCAGGTGGGTTCGCAACATGATAAGTCATTTTCCGTGATTTCTGCGAACGCCTATCCCCCGTTACATTCAACCGACCTTCATCGGTTTGAACGTCGACACAACGGGCCTGATGGCGGGCGTCCTCGTACCGGCCCCGAATCCCATCGATCAGGCAACACAATCAAAGCGTTACCTGATTGATTCTCGAGGAAGTTGGCGTCGTGGCTTCGGATTTGATAACCAGGGGTGGGAGCGGGCTGGCCCCTTCCACGATCTGCGTTGCGGCGCCGTTGGGGCTTCGTTGGGTGATCACACGGCCGCTGATCGTGGACGCGAACGAGCGGAACAGCGCCGGGTTGAACCCGCTGAGGAAGCCGACGAGCGAGACAATCGCAGCCAGTCGCACGTATCCTTCA
Organism: Singulisphaera sp. GP187; assembly: GCF_900129635.1. Taxonomy (GTDB): domain Bacteria; phylum Planctomycetota; class Planctomycetia; order Isosphaerales; family Isosphaeraceae; genus Singulisphaera. The sequence continues at coordinate 4,127,810 of NZ_FSRB01000001.1, forward strand.
GGGGTGGGTGCCACAAAGACATTCACTCCCGACCCGATCACGACGAAGCCCGTCAGGATTGCGAGGTAGGCCAGAAACCCGCGCATGATGGCGGCGATATAGTCGCCTCTTTGAAACAGGCCGACTGAAGTGGAGCCATCGATCCTAGTGCGGAGTCCCAACTCGCCAAGCCAGGCTGAGATACAGCAGAGGATCGCCACGTTTGAGGGAGTGTAGGTCAGCAAGAAAAGGCAGAGGTACGGCAGGACCATCGCGTTCGAGAGGGTTGCGCCTTGACCGTTGAGTGCGTTGCGATACGGCTCGGACGGAAAGACGATTCCCACGGCGAAAACAAACGTCCAGAGCACGAGCGAGAACGCCCCACCGGCGATCTCGTAAGTGGTGGGCTCATAGCGGGCGCGGGGATCGCCGCGCCCGGAATCGGGCGCGGCGATACCCGTCGCGATGGTGGTGACCGATGACGACGACTCCCCGGGAATCGATCCCGATGAGCGCGGGGTCTCGGGATTGGTGAAGTCGACCATGGGTGCACGTCCTCTCGGTGAAGGATGATTGACGCTCTTGTTCAACAGCCGTGCCGAAGTCGCATATCCTCCCCTTATATCCAATTGCCATTGATTCGTGTCGATCCCACCGGGAAATCCGACAGATTTTCCTCACCCGATTCTTCGGTCGGCCTCATTTCTTTGCGAGCGACTCGGAAGCGAGGCAGAGAAGTTCCATAAGAATCTGGGCTCCGGCCAGCGCCGTCATGCCGGTCGGGTCGTACGGGGGAGAGACCTCGACGACGTCCGCGCCGACGATGTTGAGCCCACGCAACCCTTGGAGCAGAATCATGGCCTCACGCGAACTGAGCCCGCCAACAACGGGCGTACCGGTCCCCGGGGCAAACGCAGGGTCGAGCGCGTCGACGTCGAACGTGAGATAAACCGGGCCGTCTCCGATCGTCTTGCGGGTGGTCGCGACCACGGCATCAAGGCCTTCGCGGAGGATCAGAGGCATATCGAGCACGGTAAAACCATGCGCCTCCGCGTAAGGAAGCGCGGCTTGACGGTACGGATCCCGAATCGCGATCTGGACGGTCCGGTGCGGATCGATCAGCCCGTCTTCAACGGCGTTCCGAAACGGCGCCCCGTGATGAAATCGCGAGCCTTTCATGGGAGGAGCGGTGTCGTGGTGCGAGTCGAAATGAATGAGACCAACAGGACCATCCTTCGCGACGGCTTTCAGAATCGGATAGGTGATCGAGTGATCGCCGCCCACCGAGATCGGCACAACCCCCGCGACGACCACCCGCATGTAGTAGCTGAAAATCTCCCGGACGATGTCGTCGAGCACGAGCGTATTCTGAAACGGGACATCGCCGGCATCCACCACGCGACCGTGCTCATACGGGATCACGCCCGTGTAAGGATTGATGTAACGGATCAGGCCCGACTGAGCCCGAACCGCTTGCGGACCATATCTCGCGCCCGGCCGATGGCTCAGGCCGGCATCGGTGGGCACCCCGATCAATGCGATATCGACGCCCTCCAGGGAGTCGACCACGTCCGTCCGGAAGAACGACGTCGGCCCCGAGAACGGCATGTCGAGCATGTGCCGCCCATACCCAGCGATCCGTTCGAAAAGTTGCGAGAGATCCGGTTCGGTCATGGGAATTCCAGACTTGATTGAAAATCATGGACGACTGCCGCGATTGATGCGTCAATCAGTAAGGGAAACTGCGGAGGAGCCGGCTCGGCAGCCTTGACGTCACCGACAAAACACTGCTTACGCGGCGGCCCTCAATCCATAACCAACCGCTGGCATCAGATCGGGACATTAGCCAGGCGGAGCGACAGAAAACGTCGATTTCGCCGGCCAAAAAGACGTCACAGACGACAGAAAGGGTTCCGGGGCCTCAACTATCGCCGATTCCGAGCGTCTCGGCCACGGGGAGGCCACCCAGGCCTTTATCTTCTTCGACGCCGATGCCGACGCCCGCAGTGCGTTCCAACCCGCCAGCCTGCGCAGAAGCACCCGTGATACGCTCTTCAGACCGCGCACGCTCGGGTTCCCCAAGGCCCAGCCGGCTCTTCAGCCCTCGGCGAGGAGGAGGAGCCCGGCCGAGTGAAGCTCCTTTGGTGGTCGTACCGAGGGAGTCGCTGATGTGTCGCCCGAGTTTGGCGACGGGCATGACCATTAAGAACGTCGAACATTGGATCGGCGGACTTGCCCCTGATATGAGGGGCCCGACGGGCTGACAATCTCAACGATTTCAACAAAACCAGGGGGCAGCACCGACAGCGGCCCGACCGGCCTCATTCGAGCGTCTTGGCCAGGCCGGCGAGGAGCATCCCCCAGCCGGCTTCGGTCCGGCTGACGTATTCCGGCAGCACCCCCTCGTGGGTCAGGGTGAGCTGGCACCCGCTCTCGAGCGGGAGAATGTCGACCGTGACACGGGTGCTGAGCGGCGAATACATCGGGATGCCGAACGTGAACACAAGTCGTCGCGGCCGCTCGATCTCGAGGTATTCGCCGACGTGCGCGACGTCCTCACCACCGCGACGCTCCGTGAAGTTGAAGGCGCCGCCGACCCGCGCATCGATCTCGGTCCGCACCATCTGGCCCGTCTCGGTCGCGAACAGCCAACGAGCCGCCTTCTCTGGGTCGAGCCAGGCGTCGAACACCCGCTCGGCCGAGGCGGCGAACCGCTGGGTCACCTGCAAGTTCACCGGAGTTTCGCTCGACATCGACATCGGTCTCATCCTTTCGATTCGGGGTTGGCCGCGTCTTCAGCCTTGAGCAAGGCGTCGAGGGCCCCGAGCCGAGCCGTCCATGCGGCCCGCTGCATCTCGATCCAGGCCGCCGCCTCGTCGAGCGGCTTCGGGTTAATCGACAGATAATGGTCCCGCCCCGCCTTGCGCCGGGTGACGAACCGGGCGCGCTCAAGCATCCGAATATGCTTCGACACGGCGTTCAGCGACATCGCAAACGGCTGGGCCAACTCGGTGACGCGGGCCTCCCCCTCCGCAAGACGAAGGAGAATCGCCCGCCGCGTCGGGTCGGCCAGCGCGATCAGAATCTGGTCCAGGTCGGATGCTGTCTCTTGGATCGTCATCGTTCAACCTTTCGGTTGAATGATTTTAGCGGGCGGGGCTGGAAAGTCCAGTCGAGGGGGGCAGGTCAGCGGAGGCGCTGTCGAGGCAGCCAGACCGGCGTGTCGGCATGAACCGGGGGCAGGGCCCGGCTTGGCCGCCGAAACCAGCATGCGGGCGGGGTGCCCGCATGCTCAAACGGAACGTATCTCGTCGATCTGATGCGCTAGCCGCCAACCACCTGGCGTTCCTGGAGCATCCGCTGAATCATTTCGAGCTTACGGTTGACGCTCAGGACGTTGGGGACCTCGAACTGCTCGGAGTTGGTTCCGGCGGCCCGGACGGTCAGGTCGCCGGAGCCGAAACCAAGCAGCCAGTGGCGGAACACGTCGTCCCGGTGCTTCTCGACCGCCATCCCGAACGTGTCGAAGACCCGCTCTCCCGACCCGATCGCCGCGCGGACCCGAAGTTGGCCTCGGCTGAAGATCATCCGATTGCGGCGGTCATAGACCAAATAGGTCAGCAGCCAGATCGCGAAAAGAAAGAACGAGATCGAGAGATAACCGAGCGCATTGATGTGGATATCGATCAGGCCGAAGCCCTTGAGGATCGGATCCCACCAGCCGAAAATGGCGAAGAGAACGGTGGTGAGGGCGATCGCCAGCACGACGATCACCGACCAGAGCCCTCGCATGTGAACGTTCGTAATGACGATGACCAGGCAGAGGGTGACCGCGAAGATCATCCCCGGGCTGTTGCTCGCGGCCATCCGGAGGCGCGGATGGGCGATCGCTCCCGTGGCCTTGTCCACCGGGAATGGCTTCCCTTGAGGAAGCACCAGGACGTCGCGCGGCTCGTCGTGCCCCTCGACGGTGCGTTGCCTCTCGGCCATGGTGCCAACGGGAACCACGGCCATGAGCTGGTTGTCGAGGTACGTCAAAGCGGCGAGCAGGAACCCAACCAGCCAAACCGGCCACCAGAAAAAGATCGGCGAGTGGCTGATCAAGACGACTTCATGAAGTGGTGTCGGCGCGGGATTCGTCGTTGTGGTCGACATCGTGATCCTTCTCGAACGGAGGGCGATCTCGTCGTTCCGAGCCCCACCCCAAAACGCGGATTGAGAGGTCTTGGACTTGCAGTGCGAGCCGGGCCAGATCTCGCGCCGCGCGACGTCTCGGCGTGGCTTGCCTCGCCTCGCCTCGGGTCGTCGGCCTCAAGCTCGGTGCGGAGCCCCTGAGTCAACAAATGGGCGCCGGGGAAAGCCGGATTCGCGTGGCATCCTACCACGCAATGATAACAGCGCATAGCAATGAGATAGCCCCACCGCATGCACACCGCATGCACACCGCGCGCGGCCGCGACCGTTCGGCCGGACAAAGTCGCCAGAAAAAGCGCAACATCCTTCAATCACTCGGAGCAGGTGATCCGAATCCCGCCCCGATTCCTCGTTCGGTGGCCGCCGGACTGGTGACCGGAAAGCGACCACGTGGTCCGGGATCGTCGTCGTTGCCATCAGGGCTCCGAAGCCAAAAATACAATCAATTTATTGCTAATTTCTTTTCATATTAACTTTTTGAATCGATATTAGGCAAACCTGATCCGGTCCACGCCTGCACGACAGTGAAATTCCATTCATGATGATTCAAAACACCCGTTAACCCAACAGCCGCCACAAGTTCGCGGGCTCGTCCGGGGCGATCGGATTCAAAAAACTGAGGTAGAAACCGCGATTCGGACCCTGTTATCCTCAATAGGTCGTCTGACTGAGAAGCGTCGGCGGAGCTAAACGTCGTCCCGCATTTTGCCTCGTCATGATCGCTCCGGAGTCATCCGTGGCGGTCGGCCGACGGCCTGATTGGGTTCATCCCACCTTCGTCTTACAACGCTCCCATTCATCGACCGGCCCGGCCCCACCCAGCCTGGGTCAATTCTCCGCTTTCTTTTATGTTGGGTCCTTGCGCCCCTGGAGAAGTGAATTCCATGGTCCGTGTACGCAGAGCCTTCACGCTGATCGAGTTGCTTGTCGTCATCGCCATCATCGCCGTGCTGATCGCACTGCTGCTGCCGGCCGTACAAGCGGCCCGCGAGGCGGCCCGGCGGTCCCAGTGCATCAACAACCTGAAGCAACTGGGCCTCGCCATGCAGAACTACCATGACGTGATCGGGACGTTCCCCCCCGGCGCACGGTCGGTCAGTTGGGGAACCTGGTATCACTTCACGATGCCCTTCCTCGAGCAATCCGCGCTCGCCAACTCCTTCAACTTCCAAGGGTCGACGTTCGGCAGCAATACCCTCACCTACAACGACCCCGCCAACACGACGACGAGCACGATGCGGGTCAGCGTCTTCCAGTGCCCCAGCGACCAGGCAGAGGCCCCGACCGGGAACGTGACCTCGGCGAACTACGCCTGTAACTACGGCAACACGGGCACCGGTTACTTCCAGATCGACGGGAGCACCACGCCCACGGACTACAACGGCGTCGTCTTTGCCGGAGCGCCGTTCGCCTGGATCGCCGTCGGCGGGCCGGGCAACCTCTCACGCCCCTCCGCCACCTGCTCGAGCATCGCCTCGATCGTCGACGGGACAAGCAACACCTTGCTGGTGTCGGAGGTGATCCAGGGCCAGGACCAAGGCACCAAGCTCGACCTCCGCGGGTTCGTCCAGTATGGCTCATCGAGCGGCTTCGCCACCTACCTGGCCCCCAACTCACCCCAGCCGGACCTGCTGAACCAGGCGATCTATTGCGTCTACCCAGGCATGAACAACCCGCCTTGCAAGTTCCGGACCCAGTCTCCTCCCGCCTACCCAGGTGACACCACCCCGGGGATCAACGCCGACACCTACGCCGCGCGAAGCCGCCACTCGGGCGGGGTGAACTCGGTCTTCGCCGACGGCAGCGTCCACTTCACCAAGAACACGATCAACCTCAACGCCTGGCGGGCCCTGGGCACGTCGCGCGGCGGTGAGATCATCAGCGCCGACGCCATGTAATCGGCCCCGCGCGCGGCACGAACCGTTTTTCAAACACACCCCTCGAGGAAGTTTCCGATGCTCCGACTCTGGGCTTTTGGCCTGATGCTGACCGGGTTGACGTTTGTGCTCAGTGGGTGCGGCGGGGAAGACAGCAAGGCGCCGGAAGGCGGAGTCGCCGCCCCGGGGAGCCCCGCACTGCCCGGCGCAGCCGACGCCGGGATCGATGTTGCGAAAAAGCAACCCAAACGTTGATCGCCGCGCGGGCGCCTCGGCGCCCGCGTCCATTTTTTTCCTAGCGATGGTCGAGTCGTTCGGTCGCAACTTCTCGCGAGTCCGACGCCCCCAAAAAGGGCCGCTGACCCCCGTCCCAAGGACGAGGTCGGCGGCCCTCTTTTTCCTTCGACTCGTCTCGCTAAAACGCGATGAACCGATGCTGGTGCCTCAGCGTTCGACGCCCGCCCCGGTGCCTGGGTAGGTCTGACCATCGATCGTCCAGACGATCGGGGTCTTGCGACTCACGAGCTCCTGAAGCGCTTCGATCCGATCGAGTTCCTGACGACTTGTCCGGCCATTGAAGGCCATGTCGGCGGCGGCGACCCCCGCCGCGGTCCCGCTCGACCACTCGATCGGGTGCAGCCGGGTCGCGGCGTTGGCCAGGAAGCTCTGGGCCATCGTCTTGCCGGCGACGAGCAAGTTGCTGAACCGCTCGTTGGTCAGGGCCCGGAACGGGATCAGAAACGGCAGCGTCTCGTGCGCGCCGACGACGTAGGCCGGCATCGCGCACGAGGCGATCGGGTGGACGTCGGACGCATAGGCCCCCAGCGCGATATGGTCGTAAAACCGCCGGCCGGTCTTGCGCTGCGGTGGTCCGCTGAGATCGCTCCCTTTGAGGAGGAAGCCGTCGAGGCCGACCGAGCGGCGGGTGTCGCGCACGTAGGGGACCTTGGCCAAGCCATGGCCGGTGCCCAGGGCCTCGCGTTCGAGACTGACCTGGCCGGGGGCAATGCCCTCGGGGGGATGGTTCTTGAACCAGGCGTGCCAGCCCAAGGCCCTGCGCTCCGCGGCGGCGATCACGGCGAGGTCAACACCCCCGCGCCAGTCGGCCCGCTCGGCGTCGGTCTCAGCGCGAGAGCGGAACAGATAACCGAACGGGTAGTCGTTCCCCCCTTGCTTGCGGCGGGCCGAGTAGCCCCAGTTCTGAAGGCAGAGGTCGCCCACGGCCGGCGGCCCGCCCCCCTTCGCGCTCTTGATCCGCCGGTAGGTCCAGACTTGCGCCCAGGCGTCGGGCCGGCCGGTCTGGTCATCGAACCCGAATCCGTCGACATCCGCCGGGCCCGGCGGCTCGTCCACCGGCGCGGGGTTGAGCCGCTCGACCAGGTCAAACACAGTCGACTGGCCGCAACGGTCGTCCCCCTCGCGGCCACCGTCTGTCGCCTCGACCCCCTGCAAGTACGGAGCACCTGACAGAACCAGCAGCTCGCCCCACTCGGTCGCGTCGACGAAGACGACCGACCGGTCCTTCCCCTTGTCCTGGTCCGAAGCGAACCGAATCACCCGTTTATCGAACCGCGCGGAGGGCTCGGGGCTGTACCAATCGGCGAGGTCTTCCGACAGATGTCGATCGTAACCGCCCGACGCGACGCCCGGCTTCGGCGTCCGCTGAACCACCTCGACGGCCGTGACCAGCCCCTTTTCGGCGTCCGTTTCGACACGCTTGACAACGGCGTCGCGGTAGACGGTGAGCGTCCCTTTTTTGCGGAGCGCCGCCTCGAGCGGGTGCAAATGGTGCTCGAGAAAACTCTTGGGTTCGAAGCAATAATTGGAGACCCAACCGCGCCCGGGATTGCCCGTGGCGTCAAGCATCGCACGAAAATTCGGAGTCATGTTCTCGCGACTTCGAGCAATCGTGGCGACATCGAGCAAGACAGCGCCCGTGGCCTTGTCGGTGATCTTATGCCAGGCCTCATCAATGGCCGGAACGCCGCTCGACGTGAGTTGACCGCCGACCCAATCTGTTGGCTCGATCAGGCAAGTTCGCGCCCCGGCCTCCGCCGCCGCGACGGCCGCCGCGAACGCCGCGGTACTGCCACCGGCGATCACAACGTCAAAGTCATGGTTGTTGTTATTCTTGTCAACCTGCTCGTCGAGAAACCCCTTGGCCGCCGGGCCAAGCCCAAGCCCCAGCCCCGCGACCGTCGCACACGTCCCCAGAAACTCTCGTCGCCGCATACCATCCGTGCCCCCGCCGGCGGGCCGCCACCTCTCCGCGGGCGCGGCCAATTGCCGGAAAGTTAACGATACCACCCGAGTGAGGACGAGGTCGAGCCCCCGGCTTGTGGACGTCAGGGCAAGTTCCGCGTGACTTCAGAATCTCGGAGCAGATCCATCGAATGTCATGAGGCGACCCGCCACCAGCGTAAGCGAGTCAACACGAAAAGGACACCGACGATGGTGAACGATGAACCGATGAAAGTCCCGACTTAGGCACTGATCGCGAAAAGCGAGACGAACGACACGGAGTTGCTGGAGCAACTCACCCGGATCGCCACTCGAACGCTGGTGATCACCTGGGTGCTCCTCCTGAGCATCGGGAGACCGGCCGCCATTTGGTTGGGTCTCTCACTGATGTCGGCCGTGCGCCGTTGATCGACCGGGAAGCCCATCCGACTTCGGAGATTCACATGAACAACCCGTTCCTCCTGCAGGCGATCTCGGTCCGCACAAGGATGAGGACCGCTTCATCCATGCTCGAGAGAACGCCCGCCGAGTCTCGCTGGCATTTCCGCACGCCGAGATCGACTGGGCACGCGGGGTAGGCCCCGGACAACTTGCTTGTCCGGGCGGCGCAGCCGCACGAGGGAATCCACAGAGGCTTTGGATCATCTTTTGTCGCTTCGCGACCACGAACAAGCAAGTTGTCCGGGACACCCCCGCCTTCTACCCACACTACAAACTACCACATAAACAAATCATGTCACTATGTATTTTCTGGCCGCCATGGGGTAGATTTCAAGGCAGAGCTACTCAATCAGCGGGTTCAAAAATCAACTACACTCATCCCGTCGCCAAGCTAGAATTGGTGAGCCCAGTAACTTTCACCAACAGATATGGACCATGGACCAGGACTGACGGAGTTCACCGCGCCCTTTCCTGGGCCGCCGAGAGACCGGGCGATTTTTTCAACTCGAGGTTGGACTGAATCCCATGCCATTCATCGTTGACGAATCATACACACGGGACCACATTCATGAGCAACTCGGCGGGGAAAAAGTCTCGTACCTCCCTCAGAAGGACGGCAAGATCGTCTGCGGCTGCTTCTCGTGGGAATCGAACCCTGATGCGCCTGAGGTGATCTTGGTCGGTGGGGACGAAAATGGCGTAGTGCATCCGGTTGAGAAGAAAGCAAGGATCCTGGAAAAGCAGGAGGAACCAATCCCGGTCTTCCTCAAGCAGGCATCGAATGATTGGATCTTCAAGGGCTACTTTCAAGTCAAGGAGACGACCCGAGATCGCAAGTTCCTGGACGAGAAACAACGGAAAGCGGGACGAGATGACGTGGTCATGGCTCTGATCTTGGAACCGGCCGCGTCGTCCTTCGCTACGTATTTGCTCACCTGGAACCCCAACACCTGGTCCTGGGCCAGTCTGGAGAACGAGGTTGGCACGACGGCCGAAGGTCGTCCGGTCGATCATCGATGGAGTTGCGGGAGCACAAAGCGAATCCGGGTTGGCGACCGTCTCTTCCTCTTGAGACAAGGAGTCGAGCCAAAAGGAATCGTGGCGGCAGGCTGGGCGACTTCGACGTCCTACGAAGGTCCTCATTGGGACCAGGGCCGCAAGAGCCAGGGCGCCACCGCCCTCCTCGTCGATGTCCGCTTCGAGCGGATTCTGAATCCGGAGTCGGACGAGATCCTTCCGCTGGTGAAACTCCAAGTGGGTGCCCTCGCCTCGGTCAACTGGATGACTCCGGCATCCGGCATACAGATTAAGCGAGGGTGCGAGGAACTAGAGCGACTCTGGGCAGACCACATGCGTTTCTATCAATCCGATCTCAGCGATGTTGGCCAAGACGGGGCGATTGAGGGTGAGTTGCGGGTGGCTATGAGCAGGCACCGGGCAAGGGAGCGGTGGCTTCGGGACAGCAAGATAGCCGAGGTCAAGCAAGCTAACGACGGACGACTCCCCTGCCATGTCTGCACATTCGACTTCTTCAAAGTCTATGGTGACATCGGCCGTGCTTACGCCCAAGTTCACCACCTCAAGCCACTGGGAGACCGCACTCGCCCGAGCCTAACAAAACTGTCCGATCTCGCCGTGCTCTGTGCCAACTGTCATATCATGGTTCACATCGGGAATCAGGTGCGACCGCTGGAAGGTCTGCTTGCCGTGCCTCGATCCTGAAACGACATAGCAAGTTTTGCCCCAGACCCGCAACACAGAACACAAACAAATCCACATTAACTGAATAACATGCATTGCAATAATCCATCTGCCAATGCCGTCGTCACCGGGAAGTTCGGAATCGATTGGGGATCGGCATGTTGATCTTCTGGCGAATCCGCTATCCAACGTGGGTGCGGTTCTCTTCGCCAAGGGACTCGGCAAATTCGATCGGATCGGCCGCAAGGCGATCAGAATCATCAAGTACAAGGGCTCGGGCCGCACCGAGACGGAGCGGGAGTGGCGTGACCCGCCTTCCCAACGGGGCTATGCCGTCGCCTTCGAGGCAGCGGTGGCCTTCATCAATTCTCAGTTACCTCAGAACGAGCCAATCGGCCAGGCGTTCCGCACCGAGGTTCGCATGTACCCGGAAAAGGCGATCCGGGAACTGGTCGCCAACGCCCTCATCCACCAGGACTTCACGGTCACGGGACTGGGCCAATGGTGGAGATCTTCGCCGACAGGTTGGAGATCTCCAACCCGGGCGAGCCCCTCGTGGACACGCTCCGCTTCATCGACACGCCTCCTCGGTCCCGCAACGAGGACTTGGCAGCTCTCATGAGGAGGATGAACATCTGCGAGGAGGGTGGGACCGGCATCGACAAGGTGGTGGCGGCGATCGAAGCCTTCCAACTCCCGGCACCCGACTTCACTGCGATCTCGACGATGCAGCCAGGGTCCACTAAGGCAACCCTCTATGCCTATCGCAAAGTGACGGACATGGACTCGAAGGACCGTATCCGAGCCTACTATCAGCACGCCTGCCTCTGCTACGTTTCCGGGAAGAGGATGACGAACGCCTCGTTGCGAGAGCGACTGGGCGTCGAACCGCAAAACTACGCCGCAGTCTCTCGGATCATCCGAGACACGGTGGCCGGAGGTCTGGTAAAGGCGTTCGATCCGAAGACGAGCAAGCGGTTCATGACATACGTGCCGTTCTGGGCCTGAGAGGGGCCTCATGTGACGGCCATGTGACGGAAGCCCGACAACACGGGGAACATGCCTGAGCAAAATCAAACAGAAGTACTTTCCAGAAGGTCACTTGCGACATTCCAGCGTGGTCGGCGATCATGTGATGGTCATGTGCCACACCCAAGTGCCTGGAGCAGCCACAGTAAGCCAGCCGGAGCAATCCTTCCGACTCGGAGCCGGCAGGTTCGCAACTCGACACCGCAGGATCGCATTCGACAAACTCACACAGCAACAATTCAACGCTCTACAAGCCGACACATCCTCAAGGAGCCTGCCCCAGAGGGTTGCATACTTCCGCCGGCCCGCCGACGATATTCGGAGCCGACCAACCAGGCGACGCAATCAGGACAAGTGTTGGCACCAGGCCGCCAACCATGTATCGTGTCGTAACGATCGGCATTGCAGATAGTTAGGCGGCGGTGAGGAAACGCGTTGCATCGAGAATATCAGCCCGCACAGATGGCGTTCGGCCATACGCATCCGGCCGAGCATGATCACCATGACCACGGCGCCGAGCTGCGCTGGCTGGTGGCGACGACGGTGCTCGTCGGGCTCTTGCTCGGGGCAGACCTCGTCATGGGGGTCTGGGGCAGTGAATCTCGCCGGCCGTTCGGGGTCTCGTTGTCGCTTTGGGCGGCGATCGTCGGGGGCGGGCGGGTGGTCTACCTCGCCCTGGCCGCGCTCTTCGAGGGACGCATCGGCGCGGATATTGCGCTGGCGGTCGCGTGCGTGGCGGCGGGGCTGCTGGGCGAATACTTTGTGGCGGCCGAGGTGGTGTTCATCGCTCTGGTCGGTGAGTGCCTGGAAGCGTTCACGTTCGAACGGGCGCAGCAGGCGATCCAGAAGCTCTTGGAGTATCGGCCCCGCACGGCGCGGGTGATCCGCGACGGCCGAGAGGTTGAGGTGGCGGCCGATTCGCTCGGGGTCGGGGACTTGCTGGTGGTCCGGCCGGGCGAGCGGATCGCCGCGGACGGGACGGTCAGGGCCGGGCGCTCGGCCGTCGATCAGGCGGTGCTGACCGGTGAGGGGCTCCCGGTCGATAAGGGGGAAGGCGACTCGGTCTACACCGGCACAGTCAACCAGTTCGGCCGGCTCGAGGTTCGCGTGGACAAGGTGGGGGCCGAAACGACTCTGGGGCAGGTGATTCGCCTGATGGGCGAAGCCCAAGCGAAACGATCCCCGTTTGAACGGACCGCCGACCGTTATGCCCGCCGCTTCTTGCCCGCCGTCCTGACTGCGGCGACGGTTGTTTTTCTGTTCACAAACCTCGGTCCGCTCTGGCGCTGGGGAAAGCTCGGCGAACGACCAAGCCTCGACCTGATGCCGGCCCTGGCCGTGCTGGTTGTGACTTGCCCGTGCGCCCTCGTTTTGGCCACCCCGGCGGCCGTGCTCGCGGCGACGGCCCGGCTCGCGCGGCGCGGGGTCCTGGTCAAGGGAGGGGCCGCGCTCGAACGGCTGGCTCGGGTCGATACGCTCGCGTTCGACAAGACCGGCACGCTGACCGAGGGACGGCCCGAGCTCGGCGACCGGGTTGTGCTCCACCCCTTGTTCGACGCCGACGAGTTGCTCTGGTTGGCCGCCGCGGCCGAACGGCCGAGCGAGCATCCGCTGGCCCGCCTGGTCGTGGCCGAGGCGGACAAGCTCGACCTCGACCCCCTCGAACTCGAGGAGTTCCAGGCGCAGCCGGGGGCGGGGGTCGCAGCCCGGGTCGTGTCCGACGGCCGCGAGCGCGAGGTCCTGGTCGGCAACTTGCGGCTCTTCCGCGAGCGCGGGGTGCCCCTCTCGGCCGAGGCTGAACAGGCGATCGACTTGCTCGATCGCTCGGGCCAGACCGCCTTGCTCGTCGCGGTCGACGGCGATCTGATCGGGGCGATCGGAGCGCGCGACCGCGTCAGGCGAGAGGCGCACGACGTCATCCACGAGTTGAAGCATCTCGGGCTTCGCGACCTGACGATCCTGACCGGCGACCGCCCGGCCCCTGCCCTCGCCGTGGCCAAGAAGGTTCATATCAAGCAGTTCGAGGCCGAGCTCACGCCCGCGGACAAGGCCGAGTGGGTCCGCCGCCGCCAGCACGAAGGACGGGTCGTCGCCATGATCGGCGACGGGATCAACGACGCCCCCGCGCTGGCCCTGGCGGACGTCGGACTCGCACTCGGCGGGGTCGGCACCGACATCGCCGCCGAGGCGGGCTCGGTGATCCTGATGGGAGACCCGCTGGAGCCGCTCCCCGAAACGATCCGGCTCGCGCGCCAGACAGTGCGGATCATCCGTCAGAACATCCTGATCTTTGCCTTTGGTGTCAATGGCGTCGCGGTTGCCTTGGCCGGCCTCCGCCTGCTGGGGCCGGTCGGCGCGGCGATCTTTCACCAGGTGGGTTCGCTCCTCGTCCTGCTGAATGCGCTCCGGCTGCTGGGCTTCGATCGCTGGGGGGAGCTTCGCATCGTCCGCGGGGCCGGCCGGATCCGGGCGGTCTGCCGACGCTGTCGGCCATCGGCTGTCTCGGGCTGGGTTTGGGCCCACCGTCGCACGGTCACCAGCGCGATCGGAGCGGGGCTGGTCGTGGCCTACCTCGGCTCCGGGATCACGGTCATCGGCCCCGATCAGGTGGGGGTGCGCCAGCGGTTCGGCCGGTTCCAGGGTCCCCTGCTCCGCCCCGGCCTGCACTTCGGGCTCCCCGCGCCTTGCGAGACGGTGATCAAGGTCGAGCCCGACCTGGTGCGTGTGGCCCGGATTGGCCCGGCCTCGAATACAGGCGGACCGGTCGCCTGGAACGCCTCGCACGGGGCGAGACGCGACGAGTCGGCCTTGTTCTTCACCGGCGACGAGAACCTCGTCGAGCTCGCGGGGGTCGTCGAGTATCGCTACACCGAGGACGGGGTGGCCGACCTCTTGTTCAACGTCGCCGCGATCGAGGCGAGCGTGACCGCGGCGGCCGAGGGGGTCTTTCGTGAGGTGGTCGGGCGGTCGGAGTTGGAGGCGATCCTGGTCGGAGGGCGCCGCGACTTCGAGTCGCAGACGGCCGGACTGCTTCAGCACCGGCTGGCCGCGGCTGGCTTGAAGGTCGCGATCGACCGGGTCCGGGTAATGGACGCGCACCCGCCTCGTGAGGTGGTGCCGGCCTACCGCGACGTCTCGGCGGCCGTCTCCGACGCCGCACGGTTCCGCAATGATGCCGAGGGGTTTGCTTCGGAGCAGCACTGGGGTGCCCTGGCCGAAGCGCAAGCCTTGCGCGATACGGCGGCCATCGACTCCCGCCGGCTCCAGAGCCGCGCCGAGGGGGACCGTCACGCCTTCCTCGCACGCCAGTCCGCACACGCGGACCGGCCCGACCTGACCGAGTTCCGGCTCTTGTGGGACACCCTGGCCCTCACCTTCGCCGGCCGCTCCAAGCTGATCCTCGACCCCCGAGCCGGCGGCCGCCGTCAGGTCTGGATGGCCGACCCCGAACGCCTCGGACTGGGACGTGCCCTGGCACCAGCGCCCGTGGATAGGACCGACCAGGAACCCGAAGATTGATTTCGAGGATGGGACGGGCGCAAGCTCGTTTGGAAATGCAATGAGCGACACCATGGACGACCCTCCTATGGAACTCGAGCCCAACGTCCTCCCTGGCCGATTCCGACTGACGATGAGGACGATGATGATCGCCGTCCTCACGGCGGCCATGGCCAGCGCCCTCTTCTCGGAACTCTGGCGGCTCCTCAAGGCGTCATCGACGTCTAATGTACACGTCGATGTCCCCACGATCGTCATCCTCGGAATCTGCCTGAACGCCGTCGCCATCGGGTGTTGGGGCAGGCTTACCCTCGAACAAACTTTCATACAGATTGCCATCTGTTGCCTCATGGTCCTGACGGCTGCCTGGATCTGGGAGTCGAAGCTCACTCGGCTCATGAGATACTGGCTCCAGCTTAGCTTCGCAGTCGGCGTCGTCCTGCCTCTCTTCGTCAGGACGATCATCGTCGACAAAAAGAAACCGACCCCCAGGACTCGGAGAATCGCATCAAATATCAACAATATTATTTTTGCATACATTAATTTCATAATCGTTTTAATTGTTGCAGTTTTTCAGCTCCTTGTTTTGTATGTCCTGAGTATCTGGCAATAACGTGCCACCGAGGCGGAATCAGAGGTTCGTGTCTGAGTGGAGAGGATCGGCGCCATGCATCAGCCCATCGAATCGAGACCGGTCAGCTTGCCGCGCTGGCCCATGATTCTTGCCTTATTTCTCGGCCTTATCGTCCTCGTGGCGTTCGCCCGGTCGGTCCTCATCGTCGACCAGACCGAGGCGGTCTACGTGACCGAGTTCGGCCGGTCGGTGCGGCTGATCGACACACCGGGCTTGCACTGGAAGTGGCCCTATCAGAGCCGGCGTGGCTTCGACAAGCGGCTCCAGCTCGATTCTCCCCCCCCGCGTGAGATGCTCACGAAGGATAAGAAGAACCTCGAGATCGCCTGGTACGTAAGTTGGCGCATCACCGATGTCGAGAAGTTCCTCCGTTCGGTTCGCACCTTGCCCGACGCCTCGGCGCGGGTTGAGGACATGGCGGCGTCGGTCCTGGCAGCCGAGCTCGGCGGCCACGACCTCGCCGGCCTGGTCCGGGTCGATCGCAGCTCGGCGCTCGACGCAATGATGGCTGACGTGACCGCTCGAGTCGCCGACCAAGCGGGGAAAGAGTACGGCCTGCAAGTCGTCGACGTCCGGCTCCGCCGGCTCAACTACCCGGAGGAGGTCCGGTCGGCGGTCTTCGAGCAGATCCGGAGCGAGCGGAAGAAGGTGGCGGCGAAGACAAGGGCCGAGGGGGAGAGCAAGGCCCGCACGATCCGGAGCGCAGCCGACCTCGAGCGGGCGAAGACGGTCGCCGAAGCCGAAGCCGAGGCCGCGCGGGTGGTGGGCGAGGGGGAGGCCGAGTCGACCCGGATCGCCAATGCGGCCCACGCCGCCGACCCCGCGTTTTATCAGTTTCTCAAGACCCTCGAAACCTACCGCGCCGCGCTCGATCAAAAGACGACGCTCGTGCTCGCCGCCGACAGCGACTTCCTCAGGCTCCTGACCCGAGGCGTGGCCAACCCGGCTCCGGTTCCGACGCCGTCCGTCGCACGGACAGCGCAGACCGCCCCAAAGCCGGAGACCGAGCCAGCACCGGCCTCGGAGACGAAGCCATGAAGCGTTCGATCCGCATCGCCGCCGCTCTCGGTCTCACTCTCGGCCTCGCCGGCTACCTGCTGACCGGCCTCACCGTGATCCAGCAGGACGAGGTCGGGGTCGTCCGAAGGTTTGGGGCCGTGCTCCCCGAACCGTGGGAACCGGGCCTGCACTGGGGCTTGCCCGCGGGCCTCGACCGACTCGACCGCCTCAAGCCCGGCCAGACGCGAACCCTGGCCGTCGGCACGCGAGGGTCGCAAGGCGCTCCTCTGGCCCAAGCCCCCAGCGCCGATGCGGAGGACGTCCTGACCGGCGACCTGAACCTGGTCTCGGCCCAGGCGATCGTGCAGTATCGCGTGCTCAAGCCCGTGGACTACCTGTTCGCCGCCCGCTCGGTGGACGAGGCGTTGGCGGCCGCCGCTCAATCGGCCCTGACCCGCGCCCTGGCCGACCGCTCGATCGACGATGTCCTGACGACCGGCCGCGCCGAGGTGGCCGACCGGATGCTCCGCTCGATCCAGGGGCAGGCCGACGACGAAGGACTCGGCGTCTCGATCCGGGCGGTTCGCCTCGGCCGCGTGGCGCCTCCGGTCCCGGTGGCGCCGGCGTTCGCCGACGCCGCGCGGGCGCGTAGCGACCTGCGCCAGGCCGTCACCCGCGCGGAGGAATACGCCGAGCGCGCCCGGGCCGACGCCGAGGGGCAGGCCCGCGAGATCAGCGACCGCGCCGCCGCCCGGTTCGACCGCCTCGTCCAGGTCGCCAAGGGGGAGGCCGACCGCTTCACCAAGGTCCTGGTCGAATCCCGCAAGTCTCTGGAGGCGACGCGCCGACGGCTCTACCTCGAAACGTTGGCCACACTGCTCCCCCGATTCCACCGCAAGATGATCGTCGCTCCCGGCCAAGAGATCGACATCAGCCTGATTGCCGATGACAACCGGGCCGAGGCCGAGCCCGATCCGGCCACGAACCGACCATGACCCCAACCAGACGCCCGGTACGACCTGGTGGAGTGGGCCGATGAAACGTTTCATGGCGGCGATTCTTACGGTCGGCTTGATGGGCCTCCTGGCCTGGTCGGGCCTCCAGCGCCCTCCCGCCGCCCAGGGGCCGGCCGAGTTCGCGGCGGAATCGCCCAATCCGGCCGAAGCGCGAGTGCATGCCCTGCTCGCGAGTGCCGGGAAGGGGGACGTGGCCGACTACCTCGAGTCGTTCGATGGGTCGATCAAGAGCCGGCTCGAACGTGAAGTGGACGAGCGCGGGCGAAACGCCTTCGCCGCCGACCTTCGCGAAGCGGCCCGAACCCGCAAGAGCCACGCCGTCTTCGCCGCCGAGCCGGACGGCGACGACACCGCGAGGGTCGTCGTCGAGACCGTCTATCCCGACCGGAACGAGCGACAGACGTACCGCATCGACCGAAAACCAAGGGGCTGGCTCGTCACCGAGGTCGAAACGATCCGCGGCCACCAGCCCAAGGCGCGGTTCGGCGATCAGGCCGACTACCAGGCCCCCGAAGGGGTCCCCGTTCAGACGACGCCGAGTGCTTCGGAAGAGACGGGCGAGGAGCCCGCTCCCGAGCCCTGATTTGACCTTGTACGGTGGGCCCGGCCCACTCTCCAATTTCTCAAGGACTTTTTCATGTTAATCCGGCGATGGCTCCCCGTCGGTCTGACCTTGCTCGGAATGCTCGGCGTCACGGCCGTCTGGGCCCAGAAGGAGGAGGCCGGTTCCCGTCCGAAGGCCCCGGCTCGACGGCTCGATCCCGACACGGTCTCGGTCCGGCTCTTGCTCGGCGTCGGCGACCGCCAGCGGCAAACCTGGAGCGGCCAGGCCAAGGTCGATCAAGGGGAAATTCTCGGGGTGGAGGGCTATCGCTTCCGCAAGGGGGACAAGGTCACCGGCAACGACTCGTGGCAGGCGAAGAGCCTGCTCGTTCGCAAGGTGGCCGCCAAAAAGGCAGGGCAAGGCGCGGCCAAGAAGAAGCAGCAGCAGGTGGCCGCCAAGAAGCAGACGGGTCCAGGAACGCCCGGCCCGAACATCACACCCAACGGCGTGATCGTTTCCCTCAAGGCGCCCCCAACCGCGACGCTCTCCGTCGAAACCGAGCACGGCGTCTTCAAGGTCAGGCTCGCCGACCTGGCCGACGGCTTGGCCCACCCCTACCTCGACGGCAGGGCCAATGCCCAGCGGGTTCCCGACGGAGTCACGCTGCTCGACAGCGTCGACCAAGAAGACTTCCCCGCCGCCGCGGCCGACGCCAACGGAGCCGCCTGGGTCGCTTTCGTCGTCCACCAAGCCCGTGGCCCCAGCGATCTCGAGTCCTTCGCCTCGCGGCCCAAAACCTTCGCCGAGTATGCCCCCAAGGGGGGCGGCGACCAGGTCCGCCTCTTCCGCTTCGCCGACGGGAAAGCGGACGAACCCCTCGACGTGACCCAATCCGGGCTCGACGTCTGGCGGCCCGCGGTGGCCGTCGATCGCACCGGCAAGGTGATCGTCGTCTGGTCCGAAAACGAAGCGGGAAACTGGGACCTCTACCGCCGGGTCTACGACCCCGAGAAGAAGTCGTGGTCCGAGACCAAGCGGCTGACGACGAATCCCGGCACGGACACCGACGTCGTGCTCGCCCGAGCGCCCGACGGCAAGGTCTGGATGGCCTGGCAATCCTGGATCAAGGGACAGGCCGACATCCTGGTCGCCGAGGTTGACGGCGACAGCAACAGTAAACCGCTGAATATCAGCAACCATCCCAGAAACGACTGGTCGCCGTCGCTCTCATTCGACAAGAACGGCCGGATCTTCGTCGCATTCGACAGCTACCGGGCCGGCAACTATGACGTCCTCCTCTGGTCGGGCACGGCGGACGGCGGGCGTTTGGTCTCCGTGGCCGGCTCGGCGAAATACGAGGCCAGGCCGACCCTGACCGTCGACCCGAGGGGCCGAGCCTGGGTCGCCTACGAAGAGCGCGATCCCAACTGGGGCAAGGACGCCGAGAACCTCGTCGACGGCAAAGGATCGACCCTCTACCGCTCGGCGGCCGTCCGGGTCCGTTGCGTCGATGGCGACCGGGTGCTCGACGCCCCCGACCCGCTGGCCAACGCGGCGGATGAGCTTCGACCCATGAACAGCTATCCTCGGATCAGCCTCGATCGCGACGGCCGGATCTGGCTCGCGTTCCGCCACCGCCAAGAATCGATCTGGGGGGGACCGGCCGTCATGGTCGTCGGCGCCTTGTGGGTCGAGCACGTCACCGCGCTGGCGGGCAAGGCCTGGGAGCCCCCGCTCCCTTTGTCTCGGAGCGATGGCCTGCTCGATCATCGGCCCGCCCTGGTCGCGCCAAGCGATGGCCCACTCCTGGCGTTCTATAGCAGCGACGGCCGACTCCGCCGCGAGGTCGAGTTCAACCCCGAGCTGAACCGAAAGTTCTGGACGCACCAAGGGACTCCGAGCGGAGCGGACTCCGCGTTCAACGAAGACCTGCAAGTGGCCGCACTCACGCCGCTGTCCAAAGGGGGCTCCGTCGACCCGACTCCGACCGACCGCGTCGCGGCGGAGGACGAGACGCCGGACGTTCACCCCGACGAGTCCGCGGATGTCTCCCGGATGCGTGACCATCGCATTCAGGCGGGCGGCAAAACCTATCGGCTGATTCGCGGCGACTTCCACCGCCACACCGAGATCTCGATGGACGGCGGTTCCGACGGCTCGTTGGAAGACATGTGGCGGTACGCGCTCGACGCCGCCTCGTTCGACTGGATGGGCAACGCCGACCACGACAACGGCGGCGGCAAGGAGTACACCTGGTGGCTCGTCCAGAAGACCACCGACCTGTACAACGGCGAAAAATTTACGAGCATGTTCACCTACGAACGGAGCAATGCTTATCCTCACGGCCACCGCAACGTGATGTTCGCCCAGCGCGGGATCCGAACGCTACCGCGGCTGGTGGACGAAACCGGGGTCGTTGATGAAGACACCCCGATGCTCTACGACTATCTGAAGGAGCACAACGGCCTCTGCGCCTCGCACACCTCGGGGACCGGGATGGGAACGGACTGGCGCGACGTCAACCCGGAGTTCGAGCCGATGGTGGAGATTTTCCAGGGGCACCGAAACTCTTATGAGTACCTCGGCGCCCCGCGCGTGGCCCGGCGGCCCGGCGAGGCGATCGGCGGCTGGAAACCGCTCGGCATGGTCTGGAATGCTCTGGCCTTGCAGTACAAGCTCGGGTTCCAGGCGTCGAGCGACCACATCTCAACCCACATCAGCTACGCCATCGCGATTGCGGAAGACTCGACCCGCGAGGCCATTTTCGACGCATTCAAGCGCCGGCATTGCTACGGGGCGACCGACAACATCCTCCTCGATGTCCGCAGCGGCGAGCACATCATGGGCGACGAGTTCACCGCCGACGGGCCGGTCCGCCTCAAGATCAAGGTTCAAGGAACCGCCCCGATCGCCCGGGTCGATATCATCAAGGATTTCCGATACGCCTACTCCACCGAGCCCAACCGGCCCCAGGTCGAATTCGAGTGGCAGGACGAGGAGAAACGCCCCGCCGGCTTGAGCTGGTACTACGTCCGAGTCCTCCAGACCAACGGCGAGCTCGCCTGGGGCAGCCCGTTCTGGGTCCACCTCGGCGACACCGGGGCGAGCCGTTGAACGAGCGATCGGGCGAGGGGTCTTTTTCGAGACTTCTCGCCGATCGTAAAGCTTCGCCGAACCCGCCACAAACCCATTAACATTTCGCCATTAATCAGCGACCAAGATCGGATTCGTCCCGCAGGGTGGGCACAGCCCACCATTCCTATCTCCTTGCCAAAGCTGAAGATACGATAGCGGGCCGTACCCACCCAACGGGAGTCGTTGGACCGACGATGACGCCACGGCCGATCACGTCGAAGAACGGGGAAACGGGTTCGGCTAAGCGATACGAATCCTCACTTGGGCTCAAGACCGGCCACTTCGATCCCGGCCAAACCGACGAGATAATGACAGACGCCCACAAACATGTTTTTATCCGATTCGTAGCGAATCACGACGTGATACCTGCCCGGTGAAACTCCCTCAAATACGAGCCCGGGCCTCTCGTCGGATCCTTCATCGCCAGCGCGGGTCGGCAGTTCCCAGTAACCGGCCTTCTCCAATCGTTGGATCAATTCGTCCCAGTGATGGGGTGCAAGTTTCCGGGTTCGGTTGATCGAGATCGCTCCGAGCTCGTCCCCAACATTGCCGGCGAGTTCGACCGCTTTCAGGGTGATCGACTCACCCGACTTCACCACGCGAATCGAGAACGGACGGCTGTAAAAAGACATCCGGCTCATGCGATGAATCAGGTCGTCGTCCCCGGACTCGGCAAGCTTCCATAAAAGAAGGCTCACGCATCGCCTCCAGGTGCTTGCCGTACCAACGGGACAAAACATTATGCTTTTCCGGCCATGTTGTGATCACAAAGTCGGGGGAAATAAGATCCAGAGGTGCTGCCGAAAAAAAGTCGGTAACCCAGCAACGAGACAAGTACGACCACTCCTCCCGCGACCAGAATGCGCCCACGACGCCGCTTGAGGCCTGGAGCATCCGACGACAGTGCCTCGGCTCGCCCTCGTTCGCTCTCTCCCTCTCGTTCTCGCCCATCGCCGCCGCGACCGTCAACCTGCCCGATGAGAAATTGAAGCCGGGGGAATGCTTCATCAAGGACTATTCTGAAAACCAAGGGGTAGCCAAAGCCCTGACCGCCGCCGGAGTCGTCGAGCCGACCGGAGAAAGGCCTTGGTTGGAGCGGGCAGGAATCGTGCATTGCCGGATCAGGGAGCGGTAGCCTAGCCTTCAGCCACCGGATCGACAACGTCTGGCCGAATCAAGTCGATCACGCGAACTGTGCTAGTGAGGCTGGTCTCAATTCCGAAGATATCCACCTCATCCTCGACGCCCAGCATCTCGTAAACATCATCCCATAGCTCAGGTTCGAATACACAAATACGAAATAAATTCGGAGTCGACACATCATGCAGCTCGAATCGCATTAAGCGTTCATTGACCTCTCGAATTCTTCCTTTTAATTCGACCCGGCGCTCCTTCATAGCAGGTATCCGGGAAAGAGCTCCGTTCAGAATGCTGCGATAGCTCCGTGTGAGTTTGATCGGCTGAGTCGATCGAGTTGCCAATGTACCCCGGATCTCCATATCGCGTATCGAACTGCGAGGAGAAGGAGTGAGAAACTTAAGGGCTTTGATGATCGCCCTGCTCAAAACGGGGTCTTCGGGTACTGGTAAGGCGGATGCATCGGCAGGAGGCGATGTCAACCAGTTTAGTCCAGCCTCAAGATGATCGGCCACACGCTTCAGTACTTCATGCTCCTCGTTAATTTCATTCTCGCCCAGACCTGCGAACAGATCAGGTTCGTTGAGCGGCGAGCGAAATTGCACCTCGAAACTTGCGGCAAGAGTCCTCTGAACTGGCAGGTCATACAGCTTTTGGAGAGCACGCGAGGGACGCCCTCTTTGAGCTGGCAATTCCATTTCGTATTCGGCGAGGCACTTGATCGCGCGTTGCGCCCCTTCGACCGTGCTCTTAACGACGCTGCCTGGGATCTCGCCGGAACGGATCGCCGGGCCGGTCGCACGCAAGCTAAGGATGGGATCTAACGATCGATGCAGCATGGTGCGGGCATTGGGCTGACAATCCTTCGGAACGTCCTTCAGCGATACAAGCCACGCTCCGCTGAGGACACCATCTTGTCCCCAATTCACAACCCACAGACGAGGCTGAGCTAATGCCTCACTCACCGACAAGAGCCCCTTTTCGAGGCCATTGATGATCGCTTCAGTAGTTGCAACCACCAGGAAGCGAGAGTTCTCGTCGTCTTCATCGCTCCAGCAGGCGAGGCATAAAGCGTCGTCTGCGTCGAGGAAGGTGAAAATCCGAGGTCCATCATAATAGTTCAGGACGTGAAGTGGCTCGAACGGCATAAACCGTCCCGTGTCCACCACTTTGCCCTTGATTTCCCACATTATGACAAATCCCGAATGACGACGAACAGTGAAGCTCGATCAACTCCCTCGTATGGCCACCATGTCGTATGAGTAGGCTGCTGACCTTTCGTGAAACACGCCTTGCCGTGTTCAGCGAGCAATTTACCCTTTGCTATCATGTTGCCGAGTTTTGGCAAAAGATTCCGTTGATTGATGGCATCTTCCACCTCTCGAAATACAGAAAGCCCACATCGCAAGCAAGGATCGGCTCTGGGCAGCTTTCCTGATTCATGATGACTTTCCATACACGATGCCGTAGCTGGATTCTCCTTTGTGATCCGGAACACTTCACCTGCAGCATCGGGCGTATCGGAGGATGGACACCCAGAAGGCCAACCCTTCGAGAAGTTCATGCGTGCGATCCAATACCAATTCCCCGGGAAAGAGGCAAGGCGGTTCTACCTCGAACCGAGATCCTCTTGACATCCTACCAGAAAAGCGCCACCCGTACACTAGGCGCCCAACTTATCGTGTCTTCCAGCCCTATTTTTCGCAACCGCTTACTCACATGAGAGTTACGCAGATCCCGTGTTTTGCGTGCAACGCATGGCGTTCACGAAGCCGCTGTACAGCGAGACCTTGAGCGGGCCACGGGTTATCAAGATTGCTTCCAGACCAAGCGAGGGCGATCCCTCCGGCCCGGGCTCTCGGGAACCGAGCCTCGAAGATCGTCTCGGCCTACCGGCTTCAATCCCTATCGCAAACAGAGGCCTGGCACCCGCCGATTAACATATTATATCACCATAGCTATCTATCGACCGTATGTCGCCGCGTAATTTCGAGCCTGAACCGGCTGTGGAGAAATCCGAAAATCAGCGCAAGGCAGATTGGCAAGCCGGACATGAGAACTCCGAGCAACCCTCCGAAGACGAAGCCTTGCGTCTCGGGTGCCGACTTCGACAGGTCGACCCACTGATTAAACAGAAAAACAACCGTTCAACAATCAATAGGACGACCTCGGTGAACATTAGGCACAACAACATCCCCAAGGCCAGAATCGCCCCGCTGACCACTGCGGCTGAATCCGCGGCACTTTTCCGTACCTGACGTCGGACTAGGGCAAAATAGAAAAGACCCAACCGAACGTCGCGAATCCGAACCAGAAGGCCCGCCTTTCTTCGCGACAAAGCCTCGCCCCGAGGGTCGTCAGCAGCAGAATCAGAATCGTGAGCGTGTAGAACGAACGGAGCGTGAACAACGAGCCCGAGCGAAACGCCGCAAGGCTAACCGCGGCAAAAACGACTGTCCTCATCAGAACTGCAAAAGTGTCACGCTTCCCACCACCCCGCATTCCCCCGTTCCGACCCGATGATCGCTCAACCGATGCTCGACGTTCACCGCGAGGCGGCCTGGCGGCATCGTACCACGCCTCGATCGATCAGGGACGGGCCACCGGGAGAAACCGGTGCACCTAATGCCGTGGGAGGCTTCGCAGGTTATAGTCATCGTTGATCCTACAACGAGGGGAGGTTTTGATGCCCAGCGCACCTGATGGGGCGAAGGAGATCAACCCAACCAAACGACCCGGCCGCGGGCGGGCGCTCTCCCCGATCTACCTGGACCAAGCCGATCCC
Organism: Singulisphaera sp. GP187; assembly: GCF_900129635.1. Taxonomy (GTDB): domain Bacteria; phylum Planctomycetota; class Planctomycetia; order Isosphaerales; family Isosphaeraceae; genus Singulisphaera. The sequence goes on from NZ_FSRB01000001.1 coordinate 4,153,020, forward strand.
CTTGGCAAAAAGAAAGTCCGCCGCCGCCCCTCCCGGCATCGGCGGATCGTCTTCGGCTGGTACGGCGGCAAGTTCAACCACCTCGACTGGCTGCTCCCGCTGCTCCCTGATGCGCACCACTACTGTGAGCCCTACGCCGGGTCGGGAGCGGTCTTGCTCAACCGAGCCCCCTGTCCCATCGAAACTTACAACGATATCGACGGCGACGTCGTGACCTTCTTCCGGGTCCTCCGCGACCACCCCGAAGACTTGATCCGCGCGATCGCCTTGACCCCGTTCTCCCGCGAGGAGTTTTACGACGCCATCCACGGCGATTCGACGAGGTGCGCCGCGCTCGAGCGCGCCCGCCGGTTCTACGTGCGAGCCCGGCAAGCCCGCACGGGCCTGGCCCAGACGGCCACCCTTGGGCGCTGGGCGAACTGCAAGGAGACCAGTCGCGGAGGGATGTCGGGCACGATCTCACGCTGGCTCGGTGGCGTCGAGGCGCTGGGCGACGTCGCGGAGCGGCTGCTCCGGGTCCAGATCGAAAATCGCCCCGCCGTGGACTTGCTCCGGATCTACGACGGCCCGACGACCCTCTTTTACTGCGATCCCCCCTACCTCCACCAGACGCGGGGCGACTGCCACACTTACGGGTTCGAGATGAATGAATCCGAGCACCGCGAGCTCGCCAACGCACTCCGCGGCTGCCGCGGCAAAGCCGCCGTCTCCGGCTACCGCTGCCCCCTCATGGACCTGATCTTCCAGGGCTGGCGCCGCTTCGATGCCCCCGAAAAACATTGCCACTCCAACAAGAAACCAGGGCAAGAGTCGCTCTGGATGAACTACTGAAACCCCATTCCACGGTAAAGTTCTCGAGAGATTTTCCCAAAGACTCTCTTGACTTCCCCACGGCGTCCGCTCATACTAACCGCACAATTGAGACTGAGTCTCAATACCAGGCACAATCACAAAGTCAGCCGGTTTGGTCCACCGGTCTTGGCTTTGGCAGTCGGCGTTCGGAAACGTGGAAAGGAACATCGCACGTGGTGACCTGCCGTCCCTGGCGCTACGGCTGCTTGCGAAGAGTCACGTCCGTGTGGCTCGCGACGGTCGATTCGGCTTCCGCCGCGACCGAGGAGCGGGTTCCCTCGTTTTTCCGACCCGATGACCCCGTTTAGCGTGAAGTCAACACGTCCGCCGGGGAGACACACCGTCCTGTGTCAGGTCGGTTGTGGGACCACTCCCCGGCGGCGTGTTGTTTTGAACCGCGGCGACACGGGCACGCCGCGGCCTTGGCTCGGCTTTCAACGGCGATCTTATTCGACGCCGTACTTCCGCAGTCTTTGGCGGAGTGTGGCGCGGTGCATCCCGAGCATCTGGGCGGCCGCCGCCCGGTTCCCCTGGCAGCGGTCGAGAACGACGCGCAGCAGCGGAGGTTCGACCAGGGTGAGGAACCGTTCGTAGAGCGGCGTCTCGTCGCCAGTGTTGGATTGGGCCTCCTGGTGGGCCCAGAGCGTGGCCTGCTCCTGGATCTCGCGACCGATCGGCGGTCGGGCGGTCGTTGCCCCCGGATGGGTGGTCGGGAGATGTTCGACCCGGATCGAGCGGCCGCGTGCCACGATGGCGGCGTGCTCGATGGCGTTCCTCAGCTCGCGAACGTTGCCGGGCCAGGGGCGGGAACGGAGTTCCGCGAGGACTTCTTTCGAGAGATGGACGTCGGCCCCATCCGGCAGCCGCGACTGCTTCAAGAAGTGCTCGGCCAACACCGGAATGTCGTCGGGTCGATCGCGGAGCGGCGGCAGGTGGATCGGGAACACGCTCAAACGGAAGAAGAGGTCGTCCCGGAACTGGCCGGTCGCCATCAGCTCGGCGAGCGGCCGGTTGGTAGCGGCGACGACCCGAATGTTGGTCGCCCTGGGCTTCGCGTCGCCGACCGGCGTCACCTCCCGGTGCTCGATTGCTCGCAGCAGCTTGACCTGGAGCAGGGTCGGAATATCGCCAACCTCATCCAGGAGCACCGTGCCGCCGTGGGCCAGTTCGAGCAACCCTTTTTGATCCTGGACCGCCCCGGTGAACGACCCCCGGACGTGGCCGAAGAGCTCGCGTTCCACCAGGTTCGGGCTGAGCGCGGCCAGGCAGACGGGGAGGAAGGGGCCGGCATGCCGGCTGCTGTGGCGATGGATCGCCCGGGCCACCAGCTCCTTGCCGGTGCCGCTCTCCCCCGTGATCAGCACCGGCACGTCCGTCGGCGCCACCAGGGCGATGCTCTTGAAGAGATCCTGCATGGCGGGCGAGGCGCCGATGAGCGTCTCCGGCCCGGGCTGCGGCTCGGGGTCAGGGTCGGTCCGGCGGCGTTTCGAGGGGGTCCCCTTCTCGAGGGCGCGCTTGATCACGGCCCCGGCCTGGTCGAGGTCGAACGGCTTGACCAGATAGTCGTAGGCCCCCCCTTCGATCGCGCGGACAGCGGTATCGAGGTTGCCGAACGCCGTAATCACGATGATGGGCGTGGCGCCGATGCGCTCGCGAAACCGGGCCATGGCGGTCAGACCGTCCATGCCGGGCAGCCGGACGTCGAGCACGACCGCATCGAGGCCACCACCCGCGGCCAGCCCCAATCCTTCCTCGGCCGACGCGGCGATCTCGACCTCGTGCCCCTCGTCGGTGAGGAACTCGCGGAACGCCCAGCAGATGCTCGCCTCGTCATCGACGATCAGGATGCGGCCCATGAGGCGCCCTCGACGGATCGGACGGTTCGGGGGATTGCCAGCGAGAAACGGGTGACTCCGTCCTCGCACTTCCAGGATAGCCGCCCACTATGCTCGAGGGCCACCTGGTTTGCCAGCGCGAGTCCTAGACCGACCCCTTCGGGCTTGCTCGTGATGAACGCCTCGCACAGGTGTTCGGCCAACTCCGCGGGAGGCCCCTCACCCGAGTCGCTGACCACGATGGCCACGCGATCCCCCTCACCGTCACGCTCCGTCATCGCTTCAAGGCTCACGCGGCCCCCCGGCCCGGCGGCCTCGATGGCGTTCAGGACCAGGTTCAGCACCGCGCCCCGGACCCCCGACTCGTCCGCGCAGAGCTCGATCGGCACCTGCCCTCGCTTCCGTTCGAACACGACCTTGGCGTGCTGACACGACGGCTGAACCAGCAAGGCCACGTCGTCGAGCAGCCGATCCACCTCGAAATCGGCCGGGGGGCGCCGCTCCACCCGGCCGAGCGAGAGCAGCCCCTTGACGTGCTCCTCGGTCATCGTCAGTTGCCGCAAGGCGACGTCGAGGCTCCGGTCGCCTTCAGGCGCGGGATAGCGTCGCGCATGGAGCTGAATACTCATCCGGGCTCCGGTGAGCGAATTCCGAAGCTGGTGGGCCAAGCCGGCCGCAAGCTGGGCGAGGATCCGGGTCCGCTCCGATTGCTCGATCGTCCGCCGCATTTCTCTCAATTGAACACACATGCGATTGATGGAACGTGACAGGTCCTGGACCTCGTCCCGGCCGCGTCCGAGGTCGACTTCGCGAAAGTCTCCCCCCGCGATGAAGGCAACCTGTTGCTCCAGGCGGCGGATCCGGCCGCTGATCCGGTGGGCGATCCAGCTCGTGACGGTGGCCAACAGGCCGAGAGAGCCGACCCCGAGCATGAGCGGCGGCCAGGCGGCGTCCCACCGCGCCTGCCGCCAGACCGTCTCGGGATAGAGCACCAGCAGCGAGCGCCCGTGTGGACGGCTCGACGGACGGATCCGGGTCGCGAAATAGCGGGTGCCACCGAGCGCGACCGTGGGCGACTCTCCCAGGGAGTCGAGATGCGCCACCGTCAGGACCGTGTCCAACCGGGTGGAAAGGCCGACCGGGGTCGAAAAGCTGGTCTCGGCCACCCGGCCCTCCGCGTCGTAGGCCACGAAGTGGGCTCCGGAGAGTCCGCGCATCTTGGCGAGCACCCCCGCCGTATAAGGGAAGTTCGCATGCCCGAGCGTGTCGATCACACCGTTCAGGCGATCGATGACCTGGCGTTCCACCCGGCTCGTGGCAAGCCGCGCCGTGGAAAGCGTGATCGCGGCCACGGCAATCCCCTGGATCGCGACCAGGGGAATCAAAATCTGATTACGCAACGACCATCGCATCATCAACGACGTGGCTCGCCCCAGCAGTTTCACTCGCCTCGGAAATCGAGCAAGAATCACTGACTCCATCAGAACGTGGTGAAGGTCGAAACCGCAAGGGAGCATACACTTAAGCGGCCCGGCGATGAAATTCTCACCGCAGGCGGTGAAAAAATCGCCAAGGCGGATCCCGGCCGGCGTCCGTTGCATCGCCGCAATCGGTTCGGTAAAAAAGAGATGCGATCATGCGCGGATCGTGGAACGGCATTTGCCTTACACAAGTTGCCGAGAGGGTAACGACCGCCTGGCCAGGTTCGCCACCCTTCGCACCCGGCTCGCTTTTTCCTTGGGTCACGTACCTGGATCAGATCAGAAAGGACTGTTCGCGATGCCCTTGTCCCGTCACTTGTCCCGCCGAGAGTGCCTCGTTCATGGCGTCCAGGCGTTCGGGCTTATGGCCCTGGCGTCCCGACCGATCGTGAGCCGGGGGGCCGAAGGAACGACCGCGGCCGACCTGATGGCCAAAGGGGTCGACTTCCTCCGTTCGCGTCAGGCGGAAGACGGCAGTTGGTCGGGCAATCGCAAGGAGCCTGGGATCACGGCCTTGGTCGTCACCGCCCTGCTCCGTTCCAAACGCGTGACCCCGGCCGAGCCCATCGTGACCAAGGCCCTCGCGTTTCTGGAAGGGTTCCTCACGCCCACCGGAGGGCTCTCCGAAGCCCATTCGAACTACTCGACCTCGATCGCGATCATGGCCTTCCAGGAGGCGAACAAAGGGGGGCGGTACGACTCGATCATCAAGGGAGGCCAAGAGTTCCTCAAGACGATGCAGTGGGACACGTCAGAAGGCAAAGGGCCGGGCGACGCCTTCTACGGCGGAGCGGGCTACGGCGGCAAGAATAACCGCCCCGACCTCTCGAACACCGCCTTCATGATGGAAGCGCTCCACGACACCGGCCTTCCCGCCGATGACCCCGCGCTCCAGAGGGCCCTCGTTTTCGTGTCGCGCTGCCAGAACCTCAAGAGCGAGTTCAATGACCAGCCGTGGGCCGAGAAGGTCAACGACGGCGGATTCATCTACACGGCCGCCAACGGCGGGTCAACCTTCGCCGGCAACACCGAGAACGGCGGCCTACGCTCGTATGCGGCGATGACCTACGCCGGCCTCAAGAGCATGATCTACGCCGGCCTGGCCGCCGATGACCCGCGCGTCAAGGCAGCCAACGCCTACATCACCAAGCACTACAGCCTGGACGAAAACCCGGGACTCGGCCAGAAGGGCCTCTTCTACTACTACCAGACGTTCGCCAAGACGATGGCCCTGCTCGGCAAGCCGACCGTCGTCGACGCCTCGGGCAAGAGCCACGACTGGCGTGCCGAGCTGACCGCCGCGCTGGCGAAGCGCCAGGAAGCCAATGGAAGCTGGACCAACCCGGCCGACAGCTTCATGGAAGGGGACCCGAACCTCGTCACCGCCTATGCCCTGCTCGCCCTCGCCTACGCCCAGCCGAAGGCCTGATCGTCGACCTTTGGCCTGGAAACGAACCAGTTCGTTCCTGAGCGAGGCGATCGAGCGAATCCTCGATCGCCTCCTGTCTTTCCGCCAATTCATGTCCACGCCGCGAACGAAGATCAGAGTTCGCCCCTGACCCGCCCGTCGCAACAATCCGCTCTTCCATAAATTTTTTTTCACAGAGCCTCTTGCTGAGCCTGCGATTCCCTGGCTATGATCCTCCATCGAGAATGAATCTCAATACCAATGGCTTGTTTGATTCGGAGTGGCCTTGGTCCCGCCAGTCCGGGTGACCGTCCAGCGATAGGGCAGGATTTGTCAGCGTGCTTGCCCCCCCCACCCCAATAAGAGTCCGGGCATCTGTTTCCGAGAATCCGACGAGAGTCTGCTCCCCGTTGGGTTCTCAGGACGACTGACCGCCCCGCGTCCATCCCTCCGCCAGAGTCCGCTCGGCGCCACGAGCATGCCGCCGGACTTCCTCCCCCCCTGCGGAGAACCGAGAGTTCATTCTTGGTGAAACCACCAACTCTCGGCGTCTCGAACCGTCGCAGGTGCTCGTTCGAAATCTGACCGTGGCAAGCCGCCCCGCGTTCCGGAAGAGACTTTGAGTCTCGATCCCCGGGAACGGTCCGGCTCCGTCACCACCACCCGGATGGCCGATCTCGATCGACCCCCCGGGCCGAGCGTCTCCCGATGGTCCTCGCGACGACAACACCTGGCGAATCGATCCCTTGCTTATGCCATCTCCGTTGATTCAAGAGGCACGCTCATGACCCATTCTCAAATACGTCGCGGCTTCACACTCATTGAGCTCTTGGTGGTCATTGCCATCATTGCGGTGTTGATCGCCCTCTTGCTGCCGGCGGTGCAGGCCGCTCGCGAAGCCGCTCGCCGGATGCAATGCGTCAACAACTTCAAGCAGCTCGGGTTGGCAATCCACAATTATGAATCCACCAATGGAGTGTTGCCTCCCCAGCAGGTTCTCTCGTTCACGGGCACGACCGTGGGCTGGAAGTCGATCTGGGGGGTCACCTCGCGAATCGTGCCGTTTCTCGAGCAAGGGGCGCTTTACAACTCGATCAACTTCACGCTGAAGGTCACCGATCCTCCGAACTCGACCGCCGTCTCCACCTCCTTGAAGACCTTGATCTGTCCGAGCGAGGTGAACGCTCAGCCGTTCCAGAGCACGAGCACTGCCGGCGTGACGACAACCTTCGGAATCTCGAACTACGGGTGGTGCGAGGGAGATTGGTACGTCTTCGGCGGGGCCGGCGCCCCGGCGAACCGATCGGCCTTCGGTCCGAACCAGAGCCGCACGTTCGCGTCCTTCACCGACGGTCTAAGCCAGTCGGTGCTCGGCGCCGAGGTGAAAGCCTACGTCCAGGCCTACCACGACTGCCCCGGCACGATCCCCGCAGGCCTGGCCTCCCCCTCGGCGGTTCCCACCCCGACCGACGTGATCGCCGCCGTGGCCTCCGCCCCGTCCCAGTGCAAGGCTCCCGCCGCGGGGCACACCCGTTGGTGCAATGGCAATACCTTCTATGACGGGTTCACCACGGCGCTCCCGCCAAACACCAAGGTCCTCGTAGGCACGCCGACCCCGCAAGACTCCGACCTGGTCTCGGAAGACGAGGACGATGGCGGCCCCACCTATTCCGCCGTCACTTCGCGAAGCTACCACGCAGGCGGAGTCAACGTCCTGTTCGGCGACGGCAGCGTGCGCTCCATCAAAAGCACAATCGCCTGGCCAACCTGGAGAGCGCTGGGGTCGATCGGCGGCGGCGAGGTCGTCTCGGCCGATTCATTCTGACATCAATCTGCAATAAAATCCTCACATTCGAGACTGTAGCAAGAATATCGGGATCTCGTTCCCACGCTCTGCGTGGGAACGAGTTTCCCCCGCGAATTTCGGCCTCCGGGACAGACAGACGGCCCACTTTCCTTGCGACAGACTCTCACGTTCGTCTCTTTTCCCCACAGAGTGAGCGAGGCATTTAACACAATCACCTACACAACAGTTTTTCGCATTTCAAGATACGTTGCAACACAATCTGCCGGTCCACTCCGAAAGTGGCGATCAAGCTGACACTGTCGTCGCGCTACCGGGTTTTCGCCCGGATCCATCAACCCGGTAGCGCTGCCACAGCGTCAAACGAACCACCCCACGCGAAGGCCCAAAGTCAGAGAGCTCACGCTCCCCGCCTTCCGACGGACCAAGAGCCCCCGGTTAAGGTGGCGACAGTTTCCATTTTCCCAACGAAATCGGTGTCAATCCTCACGGGAGCGCGACCTCGGGAATCTTATCGGGTGGGCCGCTTTCCCCGGACTTGCAGTGGAATCGGGAATCCTGTTGGCTTATCGTCGGGTGTGCGAGGCCTTTTTGCCAAGAAATGACGCCGGTCGCGAAGATGAGGAGGCTCCCGGCCTCGGTCTCGCGCGACCCCGCATGACCCCACGACGATCCGCCCCGGAGAACTCTCGTGTCAAAACCGCGGTCTTTGTCCCGTTCCCTCAAACCCTTACTCGCCCTGCTGTTGGGTTCGGCGTTTACCATGGCGGCGCCCCCCTTGCCCTTTTCACCCAAGCCCAAGGTGGCGGAGGATTACCCGCTTGTCTTGAAAGACGATTTCGAGCGGGACGAGCTTGGCGAGGATTGGGAGCCGACCGATCCCAAGGCCTGGCAGATCACCCGCCAGGGCACCAACCGGGTTCTCGATCAGCATCGCGCGAGCAAGTATGAGCCGCCGGTCCGCTCGCCGTTCAATATCGCGCTGGCGAAGAAGGTGGATGTGGAGGACCTCGTCCTCGACCTGGAAGTTCACTCCACCGGCCGCGACTACGGCCACCGAGACCTCTGCTTCGTGTTCGGCTGGCAAGACCCGAGCCACTTCTACTACGTTCACCTCGGCAAGGAAGCAGATCCTCACGCCAACAGCATTTTTCTCGTCGACGGCAAACCACGGGTCTCGATCGCCAAGACGCGGACCAAGGGCACCCCTTGGACCGACGGCTGGCATCACGTCCGGGTGGTCCGCAAGGTCGCGACCGGCCTGATTCATGTCTTTTTCGAAGACATGACGACCCCGGCAATGACGGCGCAGGACAAGACATTCGGTCACGGCCGTATCGGTGTCGGCTCGTTCGACGACACCGGTCAGTTCGACTCGATCCAGGTCTGGGGCACTCCGACGAAACCGGCGGAGTAAGCCGGGGCCCCTGGTGAATCCAGGTCGAAAGATCAGGTCCACCGTTGTGGAACGGACTCAGCCGAGTATCTTGGAAGCGGAAACGCCCTGCGAACGGACCGCCTCAATCGGGGCAGTCGGCAGGGCGGAGCGAACGGGAGACGACGCAAATGACGCTTCCAAGGCGGGGCCTGCTCTTCGGGTTCCTGGCGACTCTGACGGTGGGCCTACCAGCCCTTGGCGCGGACAAGGACCCGCTCCGGATCCTGATTATCGACGGCCAGAACAACCACAACTGGGTGTCCATGACGCCGATCTTGCGGGAAGCGTTGGAAAAGACCGGGCGCTTTTCCGTCGACGTCGCAACCTCACCCCCCAAGGGGTCCGAGGCCGCTCAGTGGGATCAGTTTTCCCCTCTTTTTTCCAAATATGACGTGGTGATGAGCAACTACAACGGTGAGCGCTGGCCCTCCCGGGTCGAGAAAGCGTTCGAAACGTATGTTGCGGCGGGCGGCGGCCTGGTCAACGTCCACGCGGCGAACAACGCCTTCGAGGGCTGGCCCGAATTCAACAAGATGATCGGCCTGGGCTGGCGCGACAATAAGTTTGGCGACCGGGTCACGATCGACGACAGCGGCAAGGTCGTCCGGACCCCCAAGGGAGAAGGCCCGGGGGCCGGGCACGGCCCCCAGCACCGCTACAAGGTCACGACTCGCGAGTCGTCGCACCCGGTCACCCAGGGTATCCCGGCCGAATGGCTCCATGCCAAGGACGAGCTCTACCAGGGTCAGCGCGGACCGGCGGAAAACATGGAGATCCTCGCAACCGCCTTCGCCTCTAAGGAATACGACGGAAGCGGAACCAACGAGCCCATGATCTGGGTGATCCCGTACGGCAAGGGACGCGTGTTCACTACAGTCATGGGACACACCTCAAACGACGAAACCGTCGCCGTGCGTTGTATCGGCTTCCAGACCGTCCTCGCCCGAGGCGCGGAGTGGGCGGCGACCGGTAAGGTCACCCTCCCGATCCCGGCGAACTTCCCCACCGCAACGCAAGAGAGCGTGGTCAAAGAGCCGGCAAAAACCCAATAATACAAGTCGATAATCCCACGTACAGGTTAAGCTCAACCCGTACGTGGGATTTTGGGCATCACACTTGCCGCCCGCATTGGTGGCTATTCTTCCGCGTCGGCGGCTCCATCCTCCTCATCGAAGGGGTCGGGTTCGGGAACGGTCAGGCCCGGGTCGAACCAGGGGTAGATGACGGGCAAGACGATGAGCTTCAGGAACATGCTGGTGATCAGGCCGCCGATGACGACCGTGGCCAGCGGCCGCTGGACTTCGGCCCCGGCGCCGTGCGAGAACGCCATCGGCACGAAGCCGAGGCTGGCGACCAGGCCGGTCATCAGGATCGGCCGGAGCCGCGACATCGATGCTTCGCGGACGGCGTCACTGACCGGCCGGCCCGCTTCGATCAGTTGGCGGATGGCCGCGACCAGCACCAGGCCGTCGAGCACCGCCACCCCCGAAAGGGCGATGAAGCCGACGCCCGCCGAGATGCTGAAGTTCATCCCGCGCAGCCAGAGCGACATGACACCGCCGATCGCCCCCAGCGGCACCGAGATGAAGATCAAGAGGCCCAGCTTGATCGAGCCGAAGGTGGCGAACAGGAGCAGGAAGATCAGGGCCAGCGCGATCGGCACGACGATCATCAGCCGGCGCGTGGCCGACTGGAGATTCTCGAACGTGCCGCCCCACTCCAAAACATAGCCCGAGGGGAGTGAAACCTTCTCGCTGACCTTCTTCTGCGCTTCGGCCACAAAGCCGGCCAGGTCACGGCCCCGGACATTGACGGTGATCATCACTCGCCGCTGCCGGTTCTTCCGCCAGATCTCATAAACCCCCTCCTCAAGCTTGATCTCCGCCAGATCCTCGAGCGGAATCATTCGCCCTTGCGGGTCGGTGATCATCAGCCGGCGGATCGCCTCGACGTTATCGCGGTACTCGGCGGTGAACCGAACCTGCATCGTGAACCGGCGCTGGCCTTCGACGACCTGCCCGACGTTCTTGCCGCCGACCGCCTGGATCACGTCGAGTACGTCGGCCGCGTTGATCCCGTACCGGGCGATCCGCTTGCGGTCGATCGCGATCTGCATCGCCGGCAGTCCGAGGACTTCCAGGGCCTTGACGTCGGCCGCCCCGGGCACCCCGTTCAGGACCCGGGCCATTTCTTCCGCCTTCTCCTGGAGGATTTTGAGGTCATCGCCGTACAGGCCGATGCCCACATCCCCCTTCACGCCGGCCAACATGTCGCTGAACCGGAGCTCGATCGGCTGACTAAAAACGACGGTGGTCCCCGGCAGCACCTTGTGGGTCAAGCGATCGATCTGTTCGATCAGCTCTTCCTTCGACGTGGCCTTCGTCCACTCCTCGGGCTCGGCCAGATAGACGTAGCTCTCCGTCGTGTTCACCGCCGCGGGGTCGAGGCCGATCTCGGGCCGTCCCGAGGCGCTAATGATGGTGCGAATCTCTTTCGGAAAGGCCGCCTTCAACTCCTTTTCGAGCCGGGTCGTATCAATGGCCGCCTCGGTGAGCGACGCGTCGGGGGGGCGGGTCAGATCGAGTACCAGGTCCCCTTCGTCGAGCTTGGGGATGAACTCGCCCCCCAGGTTCATCGCCACCGGGACCGTCGCACCGAGCATCAGCAGGACCCCGAGCGTCACCAGCAAGGGGCGAGTCTGGGCCCATCCCAGCATCGGCTTATAGATCCACTTGGCAATGCGAACCACCCAGGTGTCACGTTCCGACAACCCTGGTTTCAGGAAGTAGGAGGCCAACACGGGCGTCGCCGTCAGCGACAGGAGCAGCGAGCCGGTCAAGGCGAAGATGAGGGTCGCGGCCATCGGCCGGAACATCTTCCCTTCGACCCCCTCGAGCGCCAGGAGCGGTAGGTGGACCAGGGTGATGATGCCGACCCCGTAGACGACCGGCCGACGGACTTCGAGCGTCGCCCGGCGCACCACGTCGACACCGCGTTGGTCGGGCCGGGCATGGGCCAGGTGGCTCACGCAATTCTCGATGACGATCACGGCGCTATCGACGATGAGGCCGAAGTCGATCGCGCCCAGGCTCATCAGGCTGCCGGCGATGCCGAAATAGAGCATCAGGTTGCCGGCGAAGAGCATCGACAACGGGATCGCCAGGGCCACGATCAGGCCCGCCCTCAGGTTGCCCAGCAACACCAAGAGCACGACGATGACGAGGATCCCCCCTCGGCCAGGTTCCGCGCCACCGTCCCAATCGCCTTGTTGATCAACGTGGCTCGGTCATAGTATGAGTCGATGACAACGCCTTCAGGCAGGCTCTTGCGGATCTCGTCCAGCTTGCTTTTCACCCGCTCGACGACCACCCGGCCGTTCTCGCCGGCCAGCAAGAGCACGGTGGCCGTGACGACCTCACCGCGGCCGTCGCGCGTGACGACCCCCTGACGGATCATCGGCGCGAACTTGACCTCGCCGACGTCTCTGACGTAGATCGGGGTTCCGCTCGAGGTCGTGTGCAACACGATCTCCTCGATGTCCTTCAGCGAGCTGACGAGTCCTTGGGCGCGGATGACCCGGACCTGCCCGTTGCGCTCGATGTAGCCGCCGCCGGAGTTGCTGTTGTTCCGTTGCAACGCCTCGAAGACCTCGGTCACCGAGATCCCGCGCGCGAGCAGCCGCTTGGGGTCGAGCTGGACCTGGTACGTCTTCAACTCGCCACCAAACGTATTGACCTCGATCACTCCCGGCACGCTCAGGAGCGGCCGGGCCACCTCCCAATCGAGGATGGTCCGCAGGTCCATCAACGATCGCGGCGGCTTCGCGTCCGGAGCGTTCTTGACCTCGAACAGATAGATCTCGCCCAAACCCGTGGCGATCGGCCCCATCCCGGGCGAGCCAAAGCCTTCGGGAATCTCTTCACGGACCTGCATCAGCCGTTCGTTGACCAGTTGGCGGGCCCAGTAGACGTCGGTCCCTTCCTCGAAGACGATCGTCACCGAGGAGAACCCGAACTGGGTGATCGAGCGGACTTCCTTGATCCGAGGGATGCCGTTCATCGCGTTCTCCACGGGAACGGTGATGAACTGTTCAACCTCCTCGGGGCCCAGCGCGGGCGCGTCCGTCAGGGCGATGACCTGCACGTTGGTGATATCGGGCACGGCGTCGATCGGAAGACTCATCAACGAGTACACTCCCGAGCAGGCCAGGCCCAGGAGGATCAGGAGGACGAACCCCCGATTCTTCAGCGACGATTGGATCAGCTTGTCGAACACAAAGACTCTCCCGAATACGTGACGATTAGTGCCCGGCGCTCGCCAACTGGACGGAGAGAGCTTTGAGTTTGTACTCCCCTGCGATGACGACCTCATCCCCCATTGCCAGGCCACGGCGAATCGTGACCAGATCGCCACGCGGGGGCTCGGCGTCGACCTCACGGCGAACGAACCGGTCGGCACTCGTCTTCACGAACACGAACGTGCGGTTCCCCTCGTCCAGGAGCGCGGAGGCAGGGATCTGAACGGCGGCCTTCTTGCGTGGGCTCAGGATCTCGACCTCGACGAACATGCCCGGCTTGAGCAGACGGTCGGGGTTCATCGCCTTCGCCAAGAGCTTGATCGATCGGCTCTTCTCGTCAACCAGGTCGCCCGAGTAGATCACCGTCCCCTCGAACTCACGATCGCGGTAGGCGGGCGAGCGGAAGCGAATCTCGCTTCCCTCGTGGCTGCTGGCCAGCAAGTCGAAGTCCCCTTCGTGGACGCTCGCCTCGATCCAGACCGAGGACAGGTTGGCCATCGTGAAAATCCGGTGCGTGATATCAACGGCGACCCCCGGGACAATCATCTCGCGATCGAGAATGGTGCCATCGAACGGCGCCCGGATGGAATAGGTACTGACGGGGGCTTCCCGGCTGTTCTTTCCAGCTTCATGCGAAACGCCGACCGACTTGACCGCGACCTGATTCTCTACCTTGGTATCCGTCACGACCGGCGACTCGTCGACCTTGGAGTCTTCCGGGGCCGGCAAGGTGCCGTCGGCCGTATCGACGACTTTGGCGCCCTCTCCCTCGGGTTCGGTGCCATCGGGCTTGACTCCGAAGATCCTCAGTCGCTCCTCGGCCGTGCGGACCGCCGTCTCGGCCTGACGTTTGGCCTGGCGTGCCCGGGTATTCGCCAGCTTCGCTTCAAAGCCGGTCTGATCCATGAGGCTCTGGTAGGTCGCATGGGCCACCTCGTAGCCGGCGGTCACCTCCTGGAACTGCTTGGGAGTGATCAGCTTCTGAGCGTTCAGCTCGCGGTTCCGCTCGACGGTGGCGATGGCCAGACGATACTGGGCGTACGCCGTCATCAATCGCTCCCGGTCGTCTCCCACGGCTCGATCCGTGAACCGACTCTGAATCACTTCCGGGCTTTCGCCCTTGCGCAAGAGACCGATCAGCTCATTGGTGTTGCGGTAAACCATCTCCTCCCAGTCGGCCTGAGCCCTGGCAATTTCCAACTCTTGCAGTCTTGTATAGAGTTCGAGCCGGGCCTCACCAACGACCGGGCTGTCAATCGTCGCCAGCAGGTCTCCCGCGTGTACGAACTGTCCGACGTACGCGTTGACCGTGCGAACCACCCCCGCGGCGCGGGGCGTGATGTAGGCGTACTGAGACTCATTGGGAGCCACCTGTCCGGGCGCGGACAAAACATGGGGGACGGTGCCCGCCATGACCTTCGCCGTCCGAAGCCCGACGACCTTCTGCTGCTCTTCGCTAAACAGAATTTCCGAGTTCCGCGCCCCCTTGCCATGGACCTCCGACTCCGCCGGCTTGGAATCAACCTGGACTCGCAACGGTGCCTGTTCTGCCGTTCGGGCCCGTGCGGGCGGCCGAAAAACAAACACAATTGCTCCGATAACGAGCACTCCAAAAACCAAGATCAGAACGGCAGCAGGGTAACGAACCCACTTCATGGGGGAGAACGTCATGAGAATTTCACCCAAATCTGGAAAATCGAACCGGCGCCCCACGGCGGATCTCGGATAAACACCGGTCAATTCAGAATTCAAAGGCATCTATCATGCCATCTCATCCCGATTACCCGAAATTCATGTCGACCCAAGACGAGGAGCCAGGACGGTCGCCCGGTTCTACCTCAATCGTGCAGAGGCACCGCAATCGCGCTCACGGCCAAAGGAAAGCCGATCGCACCATCGCGCGGATCAATCGATCAGGCGAACGTCGCTTGATCGACCTTGGATTCACGGTTTATGTGTGGGCGGGCCGCGACGAAACGCGTCGGTTGCGGACCTCTTACGAGGCCGCCTTGAACGGCTCTTGAAGCTCGGGAGAGCCCCAACGAGCGCTCATATCATCCGAGCCACAACCGCGGCCAATCAACGGGTGGCTCCCCCAACGCATCAAGCGACGTCAGGGGGAACCGAGGTCAAGGCGCAAAGACGCGCGCCGGGAGTGGCGATCAACAGCGGAGTTGACCGAGCGATTGATAGAGGTAGCGGTCAATCGAGCAGGTGGGAGAGCCACTCGAGAGGAAGGGACGGAGGATCGAATCGGCTGGAAGAGCAAGCGAGAGCAGGAGCCGCACAATCGTCCGCGGCTTACCTCGGCTCTGAACCAAGTGGGTGGAAACCGGCCGGCTCTTGTGGTGTGGCCAATTGCAAACGCGAAAAATCAGCGAACCCGGCGCGGCACGCTCCACCCATTGAGGCCGGGTCGAAACCGGAGCAACCAGGGCTTGGCTCTGAAAAACGCCAAACACAAATCCAGGGCAAGCCGGCCGATCCGACCGAAGTGGCCGAAGCGCAACGGGAGCGGTAATCGCCCGAGCGATCAGCAAGAACAACACGAGTCGGGAAATCAAAGCCGACATCGCCAACTTTCACTCGCCGGACGCCCGGACACTCGAAGTCACTTCGCCAATAGACATAATACGAGTCGAGTCAATCTTGGGTCAACCCGCCGATGCCTTCCCCAATCGCCTCCCCCTCGCAACGGCCCCAAAGGGAAAGCATCGGGGCAGACTCCCGTTCTCAAGCGAATGTGCCGAGTGACTCCCACCGTTCCCGCTCGCCCAAGCCCGAATCAAGCCGCCGGATTATTTCCCCAAAAACCCTCAAGTCACCCAAACCGCTCAGACGATAGAGACCAACGACAAGCCTGGTTAGAGCGTGGCCCGATGCCCGGCGATTCGACTCGCCGGGGTCAAGTCCAGCCGCCTTTTGAGGACCGTCGACGCGGACGAATCCCACCGCGTTGCCTGCCGAAATGTTCGCCGGCCGTAGCAGCCTGAGTACGACACCCTGATTTCGCTGGCCGAAACGCCGCTTGAAGTGCCCGCCTTGGACCGACTTGCGGCGTCGGCAGGATCGACCCAACGATGACCGAGCTCCTCTTGAAGATCGCGCTGCTTGCTGCGCTGACTCATGGCATTCGTGCCCTGGGCCGGATCGCGGGCCCGCAACGAGGTAGCCTTTTGCTCGGGCTTCCGAGCACGACGGCCGTCGCACTCATCGCTTGCGGCCAGGCCAGTGGGATCGGCGGCGCGTCGGAAATGGCCGAGGCGAGCCTCTCCGGCTTGGTTGCGGCCGTGGCGCTTCCCTTGGCGTTCGCGCAGTCGATCGCGCTGGGCCGTCGGCTCGCCTGGTCGGTCTTGGCCGCCGTTTTCGTGTACCTCGCGGTGGCCTGGGGCTCGGTGCTCGTCCCCGACTCCGGGCCCGCCGGACGGCTCGCGATCGCCACGATCGCCGTCTTGGCGGCCTGCCGTTGCGCCAGGTGGATCGCGGTCTCCGAAGGCGAGCGAACGACGAACGGGCCGTCGCCAGTCCACTGCCTGCTGCTTCGCACAGTGGTTCCGGCCGCCTGCCTGGTGGCCGTCACGGGACTTCGCGAACACACCGGAATTCGCTGGGCGGGGCTCTTCAGCACCTTCCCCGGCATGACTCTGGCGGTCCTGGTCGTCACCTACCTCGAGTCGAGCCCGGCCGAGGCGGGCCGGATGGCGAAGTCGCTTCCCTCGGCCAACCTCGGAATGGTGGCCTTCATCGGTGCCTTTCGATTCGGCTGTCCGACGTTCGGGCTGGGGTGGGGAACCCTCTGCGGATACGCCTTGGCCACCCTCACCCTGCTCGTCGTGGCAGGGCTGTCCCCGCGGCCGAACCTCAGGGCGACGAATCGAGTTCGGGTCGTTCGGCTCAGGGGGAAGGCGCGGACGCGCACGGTCTCGCTCGGTGCCCCCTTCACCAGGACCAACCCTCGCCCTGGGTTCGCCGCCTTGCCACGAGGCGGAAGGCCGGGGCCATGCCGGAGGCTCTCGCCGCTCGTCGAGCCGATCGGCCTCTGAGCCGACGGGGCGTCGAACCGCAACAATCGCCCCCCTTGTGCCTGATCCCCTGGGGACATGATAATTTGAGGTGACGGTCCTTCCACCCAACCTCCCGCCCTCACCGAGCCCCGATCTCGCATGAGAGCTCAACAGACTCCAGCCGTTCGTCATTGGCTCGACACCTCGGTTCGACGGCGGGGTTCCACATTGGCCCTCGCCCTGTCGGTCGTCCTGAGCGTCGTCACCACTACCGGAACGGCCGCCCCTCCTCCGGCGTCGGTCGACTTCAGCCGCGACGTCTTGCCAATCCTCTCGGACAAATGCTTCCGCTGCCACGGCCCCGACCCGGGGACCCGGAAGGCGGACCTGCGCCTCGACCGCGCGGAAGATGCGCTCCGGAAAAAGGATCCGGTGATCGTGCCGGGGCAGAGCGAAGCGAGCGAGTTGATCGTGCGGATCAAGAGCGACGACGCTGAGGAGACGATGCCTCCGCCGAAGTCGAACCTCAGTTTGAATGCTCGCGAAGTCGCCATTCTCGAGCGCTGGGTCGAGCAAGGGGCGGAGTGGGGCAAGCACTGGGCGTTTGTCGCGCCTCGGCGCCAGGCGGTCCCCCAGACCAAGCATCACGATCAAGCGCGGAATGGAATCGACCTCCACGTCCTCGCCCGGCTCGAGCAGGAAAACGTCACCCCCGCCCCGGAGGCGACCCGGGAAGCGCTGATCCGTCGGGTCACGCTCGACCTCACCGGCCTGCCCCCCACCCCCACGGAGATCGACGCCTTTCTGGCCGACCCCGCGCCCGATGCCTACGAACGCGTCGTGGATCGACTCCTCAACTCGCCCCGCTACGGCGAACGGATGGCGACCCACTGGCTCGACCTGGCTCGCTATGCGGACACGCACGGATACCAGTCGGACCGCTACCGCGCGATGTGGCCCTGGCGCGACTGGGTGGTCCGCGCGTTCAACGGCAACCAACCGTTCGACGCGTTCCTGACCTGGCAGCTCGCGGGGGACCTCTTGCCCCAGGCCACCAAGGAGCAACGGCTCGCCACCGCCTTCAACCGCCTCCACATGCAGAATGAAGAGGGGGGCGTGGTCGAGGAAGAGTTCCGCGTGGCCTACGTCGTCGACCGCGTCAACACGATGGCAACCGCGTTCCTCGGGCTCACGTTCGAATGCGCACGCTGCCACGACCACAAATACGACCCGATCACCCAGCGCGACTTCTATTCACTCTACGCGTTCTTCCAGAACATCGACGAGTCGGGGCAGACCTCGTTCTTCACCCCGGCAATGCCCGTCCCCACCCTGCTCCTGTCGGATGACGCCACCGACCAAAAAATCGCCGATCTGGACCGACGGATCGCCGTCCAGGAGGTGGAACTGCGCTCGCTCCGCGACCCGGCCCGCAGCGATTTCCAGGCATGGTTGACGGCCAAAAAATCCCAGGAACCGCCTCGGCCAACGCCGGTTGCCTCGTTCGCCTTCGACGCAATCCAAGGAGGTAAGCTGGCCAACACGGCCGATCCGAGCAAGCCGGCGAACGCCTCGGAGGAGCCGGCGCTGGTCGCCGGCAAGACGGGGCAAGCGGTTGAGCTCAACGGCGAAAACGGATTCACGTTTCCAGGGGTCGGCCATTTTTCACGCGTCGATTCGTTTTCGATTGTCCTGAACCTCCAGGCGCCGGCCCGCGCCCCTCGATTCGTTGTGCTCCACCACAGCAGGGCGCCGATCGATGCCGGCAGCCGTGGCTATGAGATCTTGCTTGAGGAAGGACGTGTGGCCGTCGGCCTTCATCATATGTGGCCGGGCAACGCGCTCAAGGTCGTGACCAGGGAGCCGATCCCAACCGGCCCTTGGGTCCACCTGGCCGTGACCTACGACGGCTCGAGCCGGGCCAACGGGATCCGCATTGATGTGGATGGGGTGGCCGCCCCGCTTGAGGTCATCCGGGACGGCCTGGTCAAGGACATTACCTATGAAGGGGGCGAGCCCGACCTGGCGCTCGGGTTCCGGTTCCGCGACAACGGGTTCAAGGGAGGGCGCGTCGATGACTTGCAGATCTACCCGCGCGCGCTCAGTCCGCTCGAAGTCGCCCACCTGGCCGGGCGCAACGACCTGACGGCGGCCTGGTCGACCCCGAGCGCTCAGCTCACGGCCGGCCAGCGCGTGGGTCTGCTGGACCTCTACCTCGCCAGCGTCGATCCGGAGGCCCAAAAGCAGGTGGCCGAGCTGCACGCGCTTCGACTCGAGCAGAGCCGGCTCGTCAACCCGATCCCCGAAGCGATGGTCATGAATGAGCTGCCCAGGCCGAAGCCCGCGTTCGTCCTCAAGCGCGGGGCGTACGACGCCCCCGGCGATCCCGTCGCGGCGGGCACACCGGCCGCGCTCCCCTCGTTCCCGAGCGACGAACCGCGCAACCGGCTCGGCCTGGCGCACTGGCTCTTGAGGCCCGATCACCCGCTTACGGCTCGGGTCACGGTCAATCGGCTCTGGCAGTTGATGTTCGGCACCGGAATCGTGGAGACAAGCGATAACTTCGGCAGCCAGGGAGCCCAGCCAAGCCATCCCGAGCTGCTCGATTGGTTGGCGCTTGAATTCGTCGATTCGGGGTGGGACGTCAAGCAATTGCTTCGGCTGATGGCCACGTCCTCCACCTATCGGCAATCGTCGAAGACGAGTCGTGACTTGCTGGCACGCGACCCAGAGAACCACCTGCTGGCGCGCGGCCCTGCCCGCCGCTTGACCGCCGAGATGCTGCGTGACCAGGCCCTGGCCTCGAGCGGCCTGCTGACCGAGTGGCGCGGAGGGCCGAGCGTCAAACCGTATCAGCCCGACGGACTCTGGGAAGTCGCCATGGGCAACAACCGCTACGACCAATCGAAAGGTCCTGATCTCTATCGCCGCAGTCTCTATACGTTCTGGAAGCGAACCGTCCCGCACCCCGCGATGATCGCCTTTGACGCGGCCGAGCGCAACGTCTGCGTCGTGCGCCGGCAGAGCACGAGCACCCCCTTACAAGCCCTGACGCTCCTGAACGACGAGCAGATCGTCGAGGCCGCGCGGCACCTCGGGCAGCGAATGCTCAAGGAAGGGGGCACAAGCGACGGCGAACGCGTCGCCTGGCTGTTCCGGCTCATCACCGGACGCCGGCCCGTCGCGCGCGAAGTCGCCGTTCTCGAGCAGCTCCTCGGCGAACAACGTGCGCTTTTCGGCTCGGAGCCCAAAGCGGCTCAAGCGCTGCTGGCCGTCGGCGAGACGAAAAGCGACCCGGCGATCGACCCGGTGGAACTGGCCGCGGCCACCGTGCTGGCCGAGGCGATCCTGAACCACGACGAGGCGGTGCTCCGCCGCTGACAGCAGCAACCACAATAAGGCGAGCGGAAAGGGGAAGGCCTCGTGAACTGCCACAACATCGATTTCGGAATGAGCCGCCGCGACTTCTTTGGCCGGTTCGCCCTGGGCCTCGGTGGGGCCGCGCTCGGGTCCTTGCTGGAGCGGGACGCGACCGCCGCCGCTGCCGCACCCAGTCCGTTTCGAGGAATCCTGTCCGCCCCTCACCACGCGCCTCGGGCGAAGCGGATCATCTTCCTGTTCATGAGCGGCGGACCGTCACAGCTCGACCTGTTCGACCACAAACCCCTGCTCAACCGGATGAACGGCCAGGACCTTCCGGACAGCGTCCGCAACGGTCAAAGGCTGACCGGGATGTCAGGGAACCAGGCGAGCCTCCCCCTGGCAGGCTCGATCTTTTCATTCGCCAAGCACGGCCAGGCCGGTTCCACGGTCAGCGAGTTGCTCCCCTGGACGGCGAAGGTCGCCGACGAGCTCTGTTTCGTGAAGTCGGTTCATACCGAGGCGATCAACCACGACCCGGCGATCACGTTCTTCCAGACCGGTTCGCAACTCGCCGGCCGGCCCAGCATGGGCTCCTGGCTCAGCTACGGGCTCGGAGCCGCCAACGAGAACCTCCCCGCGTTCGTCATCCTGATCTCGAAGGACCGGATCGATCAGCCCCTCTACGCGCGGCTCTGGGGGAACGGGTTTCTCGCGAGCATTCATCAAGGAGTGCAGTTCCGGAGCGGCAAGGCCCCGGTGCTCTACCTCGACAACCCGGCCGGCATCAGCAGCGCGGGGCGGCGGAAGATGCTCGACCGCCTCGCCGAGCTCCACGCCATCCAATATGAAGACCTGGGCGACCCTGAGATCAACGCACGTGTCGCGCAGTATGAGATGGCCTACCGGATGCAAACCAGCGTTCCCGAGGTGATGGACGTCGCCAGCGAACCCGACCGTGTTCTCGACCTGTACGGTCCCGAGGCGAAGCAACCCGGCACGTTCGCGGCGAACTGCCTGCTCGCGCGGCGGATGGCCGAACGCGACGTGCGGTTCATTCAGCTCTACCACCCTGGCTGGGACCACCACGGCGGCCTCCCGGGCGGGATCCGCCGCCAGTGCCGGGATGTCGACCGGGCCTGCCACGGCCTGATCACTGACCTCAAGCAGCGCGGCTTGCTCGACGAAACGCTCGTGGTCTGGGGCGGTGAATTCGGGCGCACCAACTACTCGCAAGGCAAGCTCACCGCCACCAATTACGGTCGCGACCATCACCCGCGCTGCTTCACGATGTGGCTCGCCGGCGGAGGCATCAAACCCGGCACCACCCTCGGCGCCACCGACGACTTCGGCTACAACGTGGCCGAAGACCCGGTCCACGTCCACGACCTCCAAGCCACAATCCTCCACTTGCTGGGCATCGACCACGAGAAGCTGACTTATAAGTTCCAAGGACGCTACTACCGGCTGACCGACGTCCACGGCCAGGTCATGAAGCCGATGCTGGCCTGACCCGACTGACAAGCAAGAGGAAGGAATCCCGCGGCCGCCGCTGTCTCAGAACGGGAAGTGTGAGGGCTCCAGATTCGCGGGGCGGCGATCGCCGCGCGGGTTGAAGTCCGTACGCTCGCGAGGTTCGAACAAGTGATAAGTCGCTTGAAGAGTTGGAAACAGGAAGATCCCTCCGAGCAACACCACCCGGAACGCTCGCGACCCCGCCAGCTCGACCACCCAGGCCACTCCCTCGGCGATCAAGAGCAGTAGCGCGGGGACGAGGAAGAGAAGGAGTCGGCCATGAAACGGATAGAGATGAAGGCATGAGGCAATCAGGGTGATGAGGCCGGGAGCCACGAGCATCCCGAGCGCTTGATTCGCCCCTCGTCTCAGGAACGAGGCGATACCGGCCAGGAAGCAGCCGAACCAGAGCAGCGCCGACAGCGTCCGCCCCAGCGGCGTCGGGATCTCGATCGGATTGGCGAACAGGTACAGGACGCTCCGAATCAACCACTCCGCGCCCCCGGAGGCGGTCAACGGCCGGGGCGGGAATGCAAACGCCCAGAATTCCCACATCGTCCCACGATGCCCCAGTTGCTCGTTCGAGATGACGTAGACGCCCGCAAAACTGAGGGCCCAGACCAGGCTCATAGCCGCGAGAATGAGACTCCGCTTCCATTCCCCGGCTCTGAGCGCAGCGCCGATCAGGACGAGTCCCAGCCCCGCCAGAACGAACGCCACGGGATGCGAAAACCAGACGACGACCGCTCCCACCACGGTGAAACGCGCGAGGCGAAGCCTCGTCGCAGGGCTTGCGATCAGCTCAAGCGCGAGTAGGTCACACAGTAGCACCATCGCCACATCGGTCGAGTACTGCTTCAACTCGGACGCGAAGTAGATCAGGTCGTCGGAAACCGCGAATAGGCCCAAGGCAATCGCCACGGCATTCGGCCGCAAACTGCGCTGAGCCACCCGGACGAAGAGAAAGAGCGAGGCAACGCCGCAGAGCATGGGGAATATCTTGAGGACGATCGAGCGATCGCCCAAGAGTCGGAACAGCCCCCATTCCACGCCGAGAAAGCCGGGGGGAGCGAGTTGGGCCCCCGAGAGCGGACCGAACAGCTCCAGGAAATGCTTCGTGACAATGTTCTGCGCCAGCGAGTCCTCGTCCAGCCAATTCCTCCGATTGGCCAGAAACTGGGCGACGCGCGCGAGCACTCCCAGAAAAAGGATCGTCCCAATCTTCCGTTCCGCCACCCAAGAGGCGATCCTATCGACGCGAAACTCATGTCGCATCAGCGTCTGAAACCCACTCGCTCGCGATCGATCGCCGTCCGTCACATCGTCACCCCTCGCTCGGCGGGACCTTGCGATCCGTCCAAGACGCCCATCCCGAGACCAAGTCAACGCCCGCTCGCCGGACTCCCGCCCAAAACCTCGGCGTACCTTCCGTCGGGCTCCGTTGACAGTACCCACTCGAGAACCGACCGGCAATCGATCGCACGCCGCACCCAACCAAAAAACCAAATTCTCACACGAACACTAACATCTCACTATCAACATCACTTAAAGCATTGTCTCCTTGATTTCGCCGACCGAGTGTCCAGGCTTGACTCCTCGGCTCCTCGCTGGACACGAGAAAGTTTGCCTCCTGCCGGCCAGATCTGTTACAAGAGTCGTAGAGGCTCCGACTGGGCCGAACAGAGTCCAAGCAAAGGGAGAGCAGAACCGTGGTTCACCATCATCTCGAACGCCGCGCGAAGGCCACCTCGATGCTCGTCGGGATTGCGCTCGCGGTCCCAGCAGGTCTTGTCCTCGCGCGCACTGGCACGGCCCAGGAGGACCCAGCGAGGGCGGGGCAAGCCATCACGCAAGATGCTCCTCAAGCCACGCTCCGTGGCCACGACTGGTCGCCGGTCTGGACGGTGGCCTACAGTCCCGACGGTAAGACGCTCGCGTCGGCCTGCGGGCTACTCGGGGACAACCCGGGCCGATTGAAGCTCTGGGACCTCGACAAGAAGCGCGAGCGGGCGATCGAGAAGGAGGACCGCGAGGTCAAAGGACTCGCGTATAGCCCCGACGGTACGACCCTGGCCACCGGTGGGATGGACAAGACCGTGAGGTTGCGCGATCCCGAGACCGGCTCGACGCGTCTCTCCCTCCCGTTCGCGTCGGAGGTCAATGGCATTACAGCCCCGACGGCGGCCTCCTCGCCCTGGCACACTGGGACAACACGATCACCCTGTGGGACCTGAAAACCAACCGGGCCAAGGCCACTCTACGAGGCCACTCGCAAGGCGTCTGGTCGGTCGCGTTCAGCCGCGACGGCAAGAAACTGGCTTCGGGCAGCGGCGACCAAACGGTGAGACCTTGGGACGTGGCCGAAGGCCGGGAATTGGCCGTCCTCAAGGGCCACGTCGATCAGGTCGAGTCGGTTGCTTTCAGCCCCGATAGCTCGACGCTGGCCTCAGCGAGCTGGGATAAGACGGTGAAACTCTGGGACGCCGCGACCGGCAAAGAACTCACCACTCTCAAAGGGCATACCGTCCAGGCGCTGGGTCTGGCGTTCAGCCCCGACGGCAAAACACTCGCGTCGAGCAGCGGCCGATGGGGAGACTACAATTACACGCCCGGGCCCGGCGAGGTGATCCTCTGGAACCTCGCCGATCGCCGCCCTTACGCGATCTTCAAGGGGCATCCCGATCGGATCTTCAGCGTCGCCTTCAACCCCGACGGCAAGACCTTAGCCTCGGCCTGCTGCGACGGCAGCATCCGCCTGTGGGACGTGCCCGAGAGGAAATGAGCATCCCATCCCCCGATGTCGACATGCTCCGCCAGGTCCGTGGTGACTTGGCGGAGCCGGTTCCTCGCGTTCCTCGGCCCGTTGGTGAATCCTTCGCCGTCGCGACCATCCAAGATTGTTCATCACGACTTTTCGATACCGATCATAATTTCACATCGCATTCTCTAGACACTAAAATTGTCGAGATTTCCGCAGTTGCAAAAGCCGATCGCCAGATCGGCCACTGCCTCCGCGCGTGTAAGCCCAATCCTTGGCAATCCGGATGAATGAAGTTGCAGAACCGACGGATCCAAGCCAAAACTTGGAAAGCCAAGTCGATCGCAAGCTGGGATCAGCCACGAGGCATGGGGAGCAAAACCGCGATGAGACGTCTCGGGAATACGGGTTTGTGGATTGCCGTGCTACTGAGCCCGACGTTGGCCTCACCCTCCGCCGCGTGCGCGGAGGGACCGGTGGAACGGCCGAATATCGTCTTTCTCTACACCGACGACCAGGCTCAGTGGGCCCTGGGAGCCTACGGGAACAAGGAAATCCACACGCCGAACCTGGACCGACTCGCCCAAACCGGGGCCCTGTTCCGGAACGCTTTCACCGCCACTCCGGTCTGCTCGCCGTCGCGAGCCAGCATGTTGACCAGCCGCTATCCCACACAGTTCGGCATTGCCGACTGGATCGACCCCAAGATTGAACCCGACCTCGGCCTGGCCCCTTCGGCGATCCTCTGGCCCGAGTTGCTCAAGGCCCAAGGGTACGCCACGGCGCTCATGGGCAAGTGGCATCTGGGAACGCGGAGCGAGTTCCATCCCACCCGCCAGGGGTTCGATCGATTCTTCGGGTTCCTCGGCGGTGGGAATCAGCCGATCAACCCGGAACTCGAAGTCGAAGGAACGGTCCGGCGGGTCCAAGGCTCGCTCCCCGACCTCCTGGTCGGAGAGGGGATCCGCTTCGTCGAGGCCAACCGCGATCGCCCCTTCCTGCTCTCGATCCACTTCCGGGCGCCCCATGTGCCCTATGCACCCGTGCCCGCACAAGACTCAGCGCACTACGACACGCTCGACCCGACGATCCCGGATGTCCCCGGCCTGCCTCGCCAACGGGTCAAAACGCTCACCCGACGCTATTACGCGAGCGTCAGCTCGGTCGACCGCAACGTCGGCGTCCTGCTCGATCGGCTCGAATCGTTGGGGTTGACCGGCAAGACGATCGTGATCTTCACAAGCGATCACGGCTACATGATCGGCCACCACGGCCTCTGGCACAAGGGAAACGGTTCGTGGCTCATTGAAGGCAAGGAAGGGCGGCGGCCGAATCTGTTCGATGACTCGATCCGAGTCCCCCTGATCGTGCGCTGGCCGGGCGTCGTCGCCCCGGGAACCACGATCGACCGGGTCGTTTCCAACCTCGACCTCTTCCCCAGCATCGTCGAGATGACCGGCGGCGGCGTGCCCGACAACTTGCGGATCGGCGGCCGAAGCTTCGTCCCCCTGCTCCGCGCACCGAAGAACAACCCGGCCCCCTGGGACGACACCCTCTTCGGTCAGTACGACATGCACAATGGCCTGGTCGCGAACATGCGACTGATCCGCACCCCCGATTGGAAGCTCATCCGCCACTTCGAACCGGGCGTGGACGACGAACTCTTCCACCTCGCCGACGACCCGGGGGAAACCCATAACCTGGCCGCCGACCCCGCTCATCGCGAGCGCAAAGCCGGACTGGCGCAACAACTCAAACAGTGGATGACCTCGATCGGCGATCCGCAAGCACGCTGAAACTTCGCGAATCCCCAGATCCGCATTGTCTTGCTTCGTCGGCCGAATGCAGTCGGGGACGCTCTCCGTCCTCGGCTGGCGCGGGCCCGACGACGCGGAGCGTCGGGGAGTGCGCCTGTAATTGCATTGAATCCGCAGGGTGTGAGTTCCTGCCGAAGTGTTCTGGCACTTCGTAACCGAGGGTAACTGCGTCGCCGCGAGGCGGGGTGGGAAGCAACCGTAGGTGAACGATCAGTCCGTAACGCAAGTAAACTCGATTCGGCCGACTGTCGTGGCGAGCCTGCTCCTCGATGGCGAAGCCCAATTGACGCATGGCCCCTCAGAAAGGGCGTCCACAGTGATGTGGTCCGGTAAGACCGACGCACAAAACCCCAGAATGGCGTCGGGACGACAGTAGGTTGTTGGAGACGGAATGATCGGAAGGTTCGATGACGAAACACAGGGAGACCTGGACCTCGCCAAAGCCGGTGTTCATTGTCCCTGATAAGGATACGAAGAGCCGGGGGTCCAGGAGTCAGAGCACCCATAGTAGCGCAGAAGCCGGGTAACTCCGGTGGAGCGAAGGGGTGCAGGGAGGTGGAGACGCGATGTCCGATGCGAAGGAATTCCCACTGGAGGCAGTGCCCGCGAGGGCTAGGCGCGCCAGAGAGATCCCGATCCCATGGGTCTGGGTCGAACCGACGGTCTGGACGGAGCGGATGTTGACGGCCCTCATCGAGGGGGTCAAAGGTGGAGTCTGGTATAGCCTGATGGACAAGGTCCACCCGCAACGCGCCCTGTATACGGCATACTCTCGAGTCGCCGCCAACGAGGGTGCCGCGGGCGTGGACCACGTGACCGTGACGATGTTCGAGGACCGCCTGGAAGAGAACCTGAAGGATCTCAGCGACGCCCTGCGTACGGGAACCTACCGTCCGCAAGCGATCCGCCGACACTGGATTCCCAAACCAGGAAACCAGGAAACCAGGAGAAGCGTCCGCTCGGGATTCCCACCGTCCGCGACCGGGTGGTCCAGACGGCACTCCGGCAGGTGTTGGAACCGATCTTCGAGCGTGACTTCGCCGCGCACAGCTACGGCTTTCGCCCCGGCAGGGGATGCAAGGACGCGCTGCGGCGGGTGGACGAGCTGCTTAAAGGCGGATTCACCCATGTGGTAGATGCCGACTTGAAGAGCGATTTCGACACGATCCCCCACGACCGCCTGCTGGCGCTGGTCGCCAAGAAGGTAGCGGACGGGAAGGTGCTGAACTTGATCGACGCGTTCCTGCACCAGGGCGTCCTCGACGACCTGGAGGTATCGACGCCCGAACAGGGGACGCCGCAGGGTGCGGTGATCAGCCCGCTGTTGAGCAACATCTACCTTGATCCGCTCGACCACCTGATGGCCGAATCGGGTTTCGAGATGGTGCGCTACGCGGACGACGTCGTGATCCTGTGTCGAAGCTCGGAGGAAGCGGCCCAAGCGATGGCGGTGGTGCAGGAGTGGACGGCCTCGGCCGGCCTGACCCTGCATCCCACCAAGACGCGGATCATCGCCGTCAGGACCGAAAGCTTCGACTTCCTGGGCTACAGGTTTGAGGACGGCACACGCCGCCCGCGACCGAAGAGCCTGGACAAGTTCAAGGAGACGGTCCGGACGAAGACCACGCGTACGACCGGGGGCAGCCTCTCCGCGATCATCGCTAGCCTCAACCCAACGCTTCGTGGCTGGTTTGAATACTTCAAGCACAGCCACAAGTGGACGTTTGAACGACTCGACGGCTGGATCCGCATGCGTCTGCGGAGTCTGCTCCGTAAACGGATGAAGAAACGAGGCCGCGGTCGTGGCACCGACCATCAACGTTGGCCCAACGCCTTCTTTGCCGACCATGGACTTTTCAGCTTGGAACGAGCCCATGAGTTAGCCAGTCAATCCTCTTTGAGGTAAAACCACCAACGGGAAAGCCGTATGCGGGAGATCCGCCCGTACGGTTTGGAGGGAGGGGGAGCGTAATCCGCTCTCCCTACCCCTATCGGCATTCCCACGGAGGACCGTGGGAACGAGGGGGATTCCTCGCTCCATGGCGGGTCGTATCGTTTCACCAGTAACCGGCACGGTGGTAGACGGTTTCGGTGGTTGCATCGAAGTAATAGATCGCTCCATCCCCATCTTTCCCGATCGGGCTGTGGAACTCGATTGGATTCTTGAGTGCTGGCCACTTTAAGTCAGCAAACATGCGGTCATAGTCAATAGAATCGACAGAAACCGGCTCGCCGTCGTGAAGTTGATCGCGCGATGTCACCGAGTACTCACCATATCTGTCCCAAATCGCATCGAGATACGACAGCAGATCCGCTTTCGAGATCGAATATTTCGCCCAATGGCCGGCCGAAATCTTCTTCAGAGTGATGTTTCTGGCTTTTGCTGGGAGATAGCGTTCGACACGAAAGTCATTCACTTCCGAGCCGGAATTGTATTGGAATGTCCCGAAACGCTGCGAGTCGATAATCGCCATGATTCCCATGCAGGAGGGAATCAAGGCAAGGCACCCGCATGCCAGAGAAATTTTAAACATCTTGCCGCGTTTCCATTTCACGATCGGCGCGAGTGC
Source organism: Singulisphaera sp. GP187 (assembly GCF_900129635.1). Classification (GTDB taxonomy): domain Bacteria; phylum Planctomycetota; class Planctomycetia; order Isosphaerales; family Isosphaeraceae; genus Singulisphaera. The sequence continues at coordinate 4,182,159 of NZ_FSRB01000001.1, forward strand.
CGTCAACAAAGCAACCAACGCCATGAGCAACGCGATCGTGATTTTGAAGGGGAGGGCGAGCGGCCAGAGCATGCGACTGTCCTTGGGCGATCACTTTTGCATTGCGCACAGCGGAGGAAAAAGGGGACTGGCTCCCGGCCCCTGAGCCCTTGAATCGCGCCGAACGCCTTGGAGGCCGGGGGCCTGTCCTCTTTTTCCGTGAGCCAGCCGGTCGGGAACCGCTCTATTGTCGCCCTCGGGTCATGAACGGGTACGTCCATGCTTCACGTGGCTCAATGCAAGGGCCGGCTGCGACCGTCCTGGCGGATTCGCTCGAGCAGGTCGCTCAACCGCTTGACGTCTTCCGGACGGCTCGAGGCGAGGTTGTTGGTCTCGCTCGGATCGGCGGCGAGGTCATAGAGTTCGCGGGCAGGGGCAAGCCCATTGGTCTTCTTTTTCGCGACCGCGGCCTTTTTCTTCGCCGCGGCTCCCCCCTGGCCGCCGGCCTGTCGCGCGATCAGTTTCCAGTTCCCCTGGCGGAGCGAGAGGCCGCCCCCCTGCTCGACGAGATGGTCGCGGCCCTTGGGCGAGATACCCAGCAGCGCGGGCAGGACGTCGAGACTGTCCAGGCCCGCGTCCTGCGGGAGGTCGCGTTTGGTCAGGGCGGCGAATGTCGCCAGCAGGTCGATCTGGCAGATCAACGCATCAGAAACTCCCGGCTTGATTTTTGCCGGCCAGGATGCGATCAAGGGGACGCGGGTCCCCCCTTCATAGGGGGAGTACTTGCCACCGCGAAGCGGGCCGGAGGGACGATGCCCGTTGAGGGTTTGCTCGGCCTCATCGGCGTAGCCATCGTCAACGACTGGGCCGTTGTCGCTCGAGAAGATGACCAGGGTGTTGTCGGTCAACTTCAGACGGTCGAGGGTCGCGAGCACTTCGCCGACGCACCAGTCGAGCTCTTCGATCACATCGCCGCGAACGCCGCAGCCGCTCTTGCCGGCGAAGCGGGGGTGCGGCACGCGCGGGACGTGGACGTCGTGCGTAGCGAAGTAGAGAAAGAAGGGGTTCGCCTGGTTCCGATCGATGAACGCCGTGGCCTCGCGGGTCAGGACATCGGCCATCTCTTCGTCGACCCAGCGGGCCGCCTTGCCACCCGTCATGTAGCCGATCCGGCTGATCCCGTTGACAATCGTGTTATCGTGCCCTTGGCTCAGCTTGATCTTGAGTTGATCGGGGTTCGAACGCCCGGTCGGGTCGTCACCGACGGGTTGCAAGTAATCCACCTTGATCGGGTCGTTCGGGTCGAGGCCAACCACGCGGTGGTCCTTCACGTAGACGCAAGGCACCCGGTCCCCCGTCGCCGGCAGGATGAAGCAGGAGTCGAACCCCACCTCGAGCGGCCCCGGGTGTATCTCTCGGTTCCAATCGATCGGACCCTCGCCGAGCCCCAGGTGCCACTTGCCGACGGCCCCGGTCGTGTACCCCGCCTGCTTCAACAATGCAGGCACGGTCAGCCGGCCCGGCTTGATGATCAGCGAAGCGTCACCCGGGAGGATGTTCGTCCCCTGCTGCCGCCAGGCATACTCTCCGGTCAAGAGCGAATAACGCGACGGTGTGCACGTGGCCGCGGACGAATGAGCGTCGGTGAAACGGAGTCCACGCGCGGCCAGACGATCAAGGTTCGGCGTCTTGACCTGGGTCGCGCCGTAGCACCCGAGGTCGCCATAGCCCAGGTCATCAGCATAGATCAAAACAATATTGGGTGAAGCTTCGTCGGCTTCACTCACGGTCGTTCCCCAGAGCGTGAGAAGCAAGGCTGTAGCGGTCGAAAATCGTGAAGGCATCGAGATGAGTTCCATCATTAGTATAAAATCAATCCGCCGCGCGATCCGATCAATGGGTCAGGCAGCAGGCCGGTTCGATGAAGACGTCGGAGCTCATGCCTCGGAGTGGTCGCTTGGCCTCGACCGCGCGGTCGTAGACGAGTTTGCCGCCGAGTAGGACGTGCGACACGTGGGAGGCGTACTCGAACGGGTCGCCGTCGTAGAGCACCACGTCGGCCACTTTGCCCGGCTCCAGGCTACCGTAATCGGCGTCGACCTTGAGGATCCTGGCCGCGTCGAGCGTGATCGCCTTCAGAGCCCGGTCGTAGCCGAGGCCGTTGGTCATCGCGATGGCGGCCTCGTAAAGCGGGATCCGGGTCTTGGGAACATAACCCTCGTAGGCTGACGTGATCGCCACCGGGATGCCCTTGTCGGCCAGGAGCGCGGCGTTGTTCAAGGTGGAATTGAAGGTCTCGGGGGAGCCGGGCCGCTGCATCGTCGGATGAACGAGCACCGGAACTTTGGCCCGTGCGATCGCGTCGGCGAGCCGATAGCCTTCGGTCGCCTGGCTGAGGACGAGATCCAGGGAGAACTCGTCGGCCAACCGAAGCGCGGTGGCCAGGTCGTCAGCGCGGTGGGCGGCGAACACCGCCGGAACCTTCTTCTCGAGCAAGAGACCGAGCGCCTCGTGCTTGAGGTTGTGGTCGGGTTCGGATCCCTCCTTGGCCGCGAGTCGCTTCTTGCGGTCGTTGGCCGCGGCGGTCAGGGCATTGCGGATCAAGGCGGCCGTGCCCATCCGGGTGCCAGGCGCCTTGCCTGGGTAAGACGACTTGGGGACCTCGCCCAGGTTGAACACGATCGCCGACGGGAACCGAACCTTCATGGCTTCGGCCGTCACTCCGTGGGTCCGGAAGATTCCGGCCTGGCCGCCGATCACGTCGACCGGGCCGGGCATCGCCTGGATCAGGGTCACGCCATGTCGGAGGGCAAACTCGAGCAACGGCTCGGCCGGGTTGAAGCTATCGAGGATCCGCACGTCGGACTGGTTCGGGTCGCTCTTCTCATCCTGATCCTGGTCGGCCGCAATGTTAAGCCGCCCCGAGACCCCCACGACCGTATGCGCGTCGATTAGCCCCGGAGTCACCACAGCGGCCGAAAGCACGGGAGTTCCTTCGGGGATATCCACGCCTTCAGACTTGCCGGCATACTTGATCTTGCCGGCCTCGACGAGGACCAGGCCATCCGCGATCGCGGGACCGCCGACCGTGTGAAGCCGCCCCGCGCGAATCGCGATCCGGCTCGTCTCGGGCTTGATCTCCGCCCCGTTCTTCACGGTCGGGAGCATGGCGTCGGCCGGAGCTTGGATCGGAACCGCCGGCGCGGGTCGGTCCTTGGAATCAGGAAGTGCGAAGCCGCCGATGGCGTAGGCGGCCTGAGCGGGGTCGAGGCGGTCGTACCGCTTCTTTCCCTCGATATAGGTCTGCAAGACCTGCGTGTAAACGCGGAACGGCCGGCCCGAAAGGATGAGGAAGTCGGCATCCTTGCCCGGCTCGATCGAACCGATCTTACGCTCGAGGTGAAGCATCGTGGCCGGTGTGATCGTCAAGGCCCGAAGCGCGGAGGCTTCGGACAATCCACCACGGACGGCCAGGCTCGCGGTCCGCAACAGGAACCTGGACTCGGTGACGAAGTCGTCGGTGTTCACGGCGATCGCGACCCCGGCTTTCTCCAGGATGGCCGCGTTCCCCTCAATGAGGCCGTCGACTTCGGGCTTGCCGCCGGGGCTGTCGAGGATCGTCAGCGAAACGCCAACCTTCCGCTTGGCCAGTTCATCGGCGATTTTGTAGGCCTCGGTGCCGTGCTGGACGACGACCTCGAAGCCGAACTCCTCAGCCAGCCGCACGACGGTCATGATGTCGTCGGCCCGGTGAGTGTGGAAGTGAACGGTCCGCTTGCGGTCGAGCACCTCGACGAGCGACTCCATCGCCAGGTCGCGTTCGGGTTCCGTGGCCGTCTTGGCCTTCTCGCCCCCCTCCGCCTTGGTCTTGCGATAGTTCTGCCACTTGCGGCGATAGTCCTCGGCTTTGAGGAGTTGCTCGCGCTGGAGGGCGGCGACGCGCATCCGGGTGCCGGGCGCCTGATTTTTCGAGCCGTAGGCGCGTTTCGGATTCTCGCCGTTGGCCATTTTGAGCCCCCCCTCGGGGGTGCCGGGGGTCACCATCATCGCGGTGATCGGCCCGCCTCGGAGTTTGACATAGAGGGTCTGGCCGCCGATCACGTTGCCGCTGCCGGGCATGATGTTGGCCGTGGTGACACCTCCGGCCAAGGCCATCCGGATCCCCGGGTCGTCGGGCCAGATGGCGTCGAGCGCCCGGATGCCGCTCTGCACGGGCCCGGTCATTTCGTTGCCGTCGGAGTGCGCCTCGATATCCGGCTTGGGGTAAATCCCAATATGCGAATGCGTATCGACCAGCCCGGGAATGATGACCTTGCCGGCGACGTCCTGGACCTGGGCCCCCTCGGGAACCGCGACTTCCCCACGCTTACCGATCGCAGCGATCCGACCGTCGCGCACCACCAGGTCGGCGTCGGCAATCTCACCACCGGTCGCCGTCAGCACCGTGGCCCCGCGGAAGACCTGGACCGCCGGCTCATCCTCACCGCGTGCATCTCCGTGGGGCAGAGTGAGAAGGACGAGTAAGCAAGACAACCGGCAATGGATCGTTCGCATCAGGATCCCAGGTCAACGGGGACTGGCGAGAACCCTCAACGGGGGCGTCCTCGAAGTCCTCGACGATACCTGGCCCGCGTGGGGCCCGCAACGGGGACTCTCATCGTTCGAGGCTGAGCGAGCGGCTTCGAGGTTCCTCACTCCGAATCGCAATTCTCTGAGACCGCGGGCGCCCCGACCCCATTTGGCTTCTCTTCCCTGGGACCGTCGGCGCCCCGACCGCTTTTTTCAATTTCAATTTCAACCCAAGAGCGGGCGGGTCGCCCGCGGTCCCAGGGAATGCAAAAATGAGCTCGTGTCCTGACGGGATGCCCCGGCATGCTTGACTTTTCCGCCCCTGAATCCTCGGCGCTCATTTCAAGTACGTTCGTGCCGGCTGGCCAGGCACCCGGACGGGGATGCTCCAGAGCGAGCCGCCCGCGGTGACGTACAAGGTTTTCAGGTCGTCGCCACCGAAGGCGCAGTTGGTGCACTCGTCGCGCGGGATCGGGATCCAAGTGAGGAGTCGGCCTTCGGGTGAAAAGACGTAGACACCCGCGGTCGGCTGGTTCTGAAGTTCGTGCGGTGGGTTCGGCTGGTTCAGGCCCGCCGCGACGAAGAGGCGTCCTTCGGCGTCGAGCTTGATGCCGTCAGGCCCTCGGGTCGTGCCCCAGTCATGGATCAGTTTGCGGCTGGCGGGATCGACGGTGCCGTCGGCCCGCAGGTCGAAGCGCCACAACTTCCGGGCTCCGCCGGCATGATTATTGTTATTATCGGCCACGAAGAGATGCCGGTCATCAGATGTGACGACCAGTCCGTTGGGGCGATCGACCTCGTGGGTGAGAATCCGCGTCACCGACCCATCGGGATCGATCCGGTAGACTCCCTCAACCTCACGCCCTTGCGAGTCGACCAACTCCATCGCGGTTCGATCGCCATAGCACGGGTCGGAAAAGTAGATTCGGCCCCTGGAATCGATGGTCAGGTCATTCGGCTGATTGAACCGCTTCCCCTCGTACCGTTCGGCCAGAACGGTGAGCCGGCCATCGTCCTCGAGCCGGGTCACGCGTCGGTTCTGGAACTCGCAGATGACCAGCCGACCCTGCGGATCGAGCAGGAGCCCGTTCGACCCGGCATCACGGCGGTAGATCGAGACCACTCCCTCACGCGTCCGTCGATTGATGTGCCCGTCCCCACTGGTGAGCAGTCCGAGCTTCGGGTGCCATAACGGGCCCTCGCCGGCCCCCTGCTCCCGAACCAATTCCGGCTTCGCGTCCCGAGCGAGCACGCCTGGGTCTTGCTGCGCAAAGACGGGCGTGAACATCAACATTCCCAGTATGGCGAAGAACAGGTAATGTCGAACGTGACAGCGAGCAATCATCGCGGTGGCCCCAGGGGATTTTCTTGACGGCAAGCCTGATTTTACCGTCAGATTGCTCGAGTGATACGACAAAGTGAGATTCGCAAGAACATTCCTGTAAGCCAAACAGGACCTTATTCCTGGAATCGGAGCCTGGTCGATTCGGTTCTTGGCGGCAACGCCGAATCCCTTCGTCGAAGCCCTTGTCCGGGGGTTGCCGGACATGCTACCTTTTCGAATAGCCACTCCGTTCGTGATCGCGCCATTTCCTGATCCGGGAGTCTCGCCCGGCGGCTCCGCCGCGATCGGCCGCAAACCGTTTGAAACCCTGGGCACGTAGCCGAATCCCCCTAACAACCGCCCTCGGCCGTCGTTCCTCAACGCTGCGGAATTCTGACGTGAAAGGTGGTTTGATCCATGAAACTTTCGTCGTATCATCGCATCGCGACGCGATGCCCAGGATCAGTCGGCTCGCGATCCGTTTAGGATCGTGGTTCCGTTCATTCGACTCGAGCGAGCGCTCGCTCGCAGCCATCGGGGTCAGGGAATGAGTCTGAGCCGGAGGACAATACTGAGCCTGGCCTTTCCGCTGGCATTGGCGATGCTGTCGCTCAACATCATCGTCGCGTTCGCGAGCTTGCGTACACTCACCACGATGGCCCGCCAATCCGGCCGCTCACGGGACACTCTGAACGAGGTCGAGCAAATCATCGCCGCGCTCAGGGAGGCCGAGAGTAGCCAGCGGGGTTACCTCCTGACGGGATCCGACTCCTATCTCGAACCGTACGTTGAGGCCCTTGGCCTTCTGCCGGGCCGACTCGATCGCCTGAAAACGCTCACGGCGAACAACCCGAACCAGACAAGGCGGGTCAACCATCTGAGTGATCTGATCGATCAGAAGCGTGAAGAACTCGAACACTCCGTGGCCCTGTTTCGCAGCGGACACAAGAACGCCGCCCTCAAGACCGTGAAGAACGGCCGGGGAATTCGGCTGATGGACCGGACCCGCCGGGTGGCCTCGGCCATGCGGGAGCACGAGCAGAGCGTGCTGGCCCGGGACCGGTGGATCTCACGGCGCGCGTTCCAGAGAACCGCGCTCGTGGTCGTGATCGCGACGTTCCTGGCGATGGGGCTCCTCGGATTGGCCCTGGTCTTGCGTCGGCGGGAATTGGCCGAGCGCGAACGGCGTGCCCTGGCGGTTCGTCAGAGCGAGGCCCGGCTCGCCACCACCTTTCTGAGTATCGGCGACGCCGTCATCTCAACCGACGAGACCGGTTGCGTCCAACTCATGAACCCGGTCGCCGAAGCGCTGACCGGATATCCGCTCGCCGATGCAGTCGGAAGGCCGATCGCGATGGTCCTCCAACTCATGAACGAGCGAACGCGACAACCGGCCGAGAACCCGGTGACGCGCGTGCTCCGCGAAGGGGTGATTTCGGGCCTGGCGAATCACACGCTGCTGATCGCTCGCGACGGCACCAGGATCCCGATCGACGATAGCGCCGCCCCGATCCGCGACGCCAGCGGCCAGATCCTCGGCGTGATCATCGTTTTCCGCGACATCACCGCGCGGCGACGCGACGAGTCCGAACGCGAGCGATTGCTGACCGCCGAGCGCTCGGCACTCGCCGACGCGGAGAACGCCAACCGGGCGAAGGACCAGTTCCTCGCGATCCTCAGCCACGAGCTGCGGACTCCGCTCAACCCCATCATGCTCGCGGTCACCTCGATGCTCGCGCGGCCGGTTGCGCCCGAGGAGATTGGCCCCGCGCTGGAGATGATCCGCGAGAACGTCGTTCTGGAAGCCAGGCTCATCGACGACCTGCTGGACGTGATGCGGATCGCGCGAGGAAAGTTGACCCTGCATCCGACGGTCCTCGATTGCCACAGCCTGATCCGCCACGCCGTGCAGATCTGCCAGAGCGACGTCCAGGACAAGCAACTGGGCGTGGCGGTCAACCTCTCGGCCCGCGACCATCACGTGAGCGCGGATGCGACTCGACTCGAACAGGTTTTTTGGAACCTGATCAAAAACGCGGTCAAGTTCACCCCGACCGGGGGAACGATCGCGATTCGCACCTGGAATGAGCCCGACCCCACCGCACTCGGTCGCGACATGCTCATCATCGAATTCGTCGACACGGGAATCGGCATCGAGCCCAACGTCCTGCCCTGGATCTTCGACCCGTTCCATCAGGGTGAAGCATCGATCACCCGAAGATTCGGCGGCATGGGCCTCGGCCTGGCGATCAGCCTGGGGGTGATCGAAGCGCACGGTGGGGTCCTGACCGCCGAGAGCCTCGGTAAGAACCAAGGAGCGACCTTCCGGGTGCAGTTGAAAGTGGAACAGCAACCGGTCCTTCACGCCAAGACGCTTCCGCTGCCAGGTTCGACGGCGACGAGTATGACTCCGAGTTCGAGTACGACAACGGCTCTGGACCCTCCTCCGGCAAGCCTGCGGATCTTCCTGGTTGAGGACGAGCCGATGACCCTGATCGTCATGGCCAGGCTCTTGCGCCGGATCGGCCACGAAGTGACGACCGCAAGCTCCGTCCAGGAGGCACTCACGATCGCCAACGGGCTCGATTTCGACGTGGTGATCAGCGACATCGGGCTTCCGGACGGCAGCGGCCTGGACCTCTTTCGCCAGCTCTCGGTGAACCGCGTGTTACCCGCGATCGCGCTGACCGGCTTCGGGATGCAAGAGGATATTCGCCAGAGCCGTGAGGCGGGGTTCCGGGCGCACCTGACCAAGCCCATCGACTTCGCCAGGCTCGTGACCACGATCCGCCAGGTCGTGAGCCGGCCGGCGGACTCCGGCTGACCCAGCAAGCCTAGAAATTTCCACGTTTTCAAGCTTGTGACATGAAAACCGGCGGACTTGCAACGCGGAGATCGTTGCGGGCTTGCGTCCGGGGCTTGGCTCCATTAAGACCATACCTAATGAATCGCGGTTCATGCCCGTTGAGAGGCATCGCCAACCCCGCATTCATGCCGATCCCGAGAGCCCCCTTTGGGTCGTCCCCCCCAAGCGGGCGATACACCAACTTTTCGAGGAGAACCGGCTCGATGCACGACGACACGCAATCCGCGCCTGCGAACGGCGATTTCACCCGAAGAACGTTCGCGGTCACGACGCTCGCCGCCGGCTTCGCCCTGGCGGTGCAGCCGGTCTCGGCCCAGACCACCATCACGACCGACACCGAAGGCTTGGAGGCGGGGGAGGTCAAGATCCCGACGTCCGACGGCGAGATTCCGGCCTACCGGGCCGCACCGGCGAAACCAGGGCCGTTCCCGGTCATCCTGGTCGTCCAGGAAATCTTCGGCGTCCACGAACATATCAAAGACCTCTGCCGCCGCCTCGCCAAGGCCGGCTACCTGGCCATTGCCCCCGCGCTGTACGCGCGCCAGGGGGACGTGTCGACCATCAAAGAGATCCCCGAGATCATCGCCAAGGTCGTCTCCAAAGTCCCCGACGCCCAGGTGCTCTCCGATCTCGACGCCACCGTCGCCTGGGTCAAGGCGTCGGGCAAGGGGGATACGACCAAGCTCGGCGTCACCGGCTTCTGCTGGGGCGGGCGAATCGTTTGGCTCTACGCCGCGCACAACCCGCACCTGAAGGCTGGGGTGGCCTGGTACGGCCGAATCGTCAGCCCGCCGGATGAACTCCATCCCAAAAACCCGATCGACCTGGCCGGCGCGCTCAAGGCCCCCGTGCTCGGCCTCTACGGCGGCGCCGATCAAGGCATCCCGGTCGAGACCATCGATCGGATGCGCGCCGCGCTCAAGGAAGCCAACAAGACCGCCGAGATCATCGTCTATCCCGACACCCCCCACGGCTTCAACGCCGACTACCGGCCGACCTATCGCAAGGACAAGGCCGAAGACGGCTGGAAGCGAATGCTCGCCTGGTTCAAACAACACGGCGTCGCCTGATCGGCCGCATTTGATTCCCCAACGGAGTCACCCAGCGCACCATCCTCGCTCGGTTGAATCCCAGGCCGAGCGATCGGGATGGCTGGGGCAATCCACGGTAAGCCGCTCTCCAGAGGAGGTCTCATTTCCGTGGCCTCCTCAACAAAACAAATTCCACCGCATATCATCAAATTTTCACGGCTTACAATCCAAGGGTCTTGTTTGCCATGACGTTCCCAAAATCATTGGCGGCGTTTGCCGTCTCGCTTGTCCTGGCGTCGACCTTTGGGCTCGCCGACGTCCTGACGTACCGGCTCGATCGCGAGACTCTCGATCGGGACGTCCGAAAAATCGTCGCCGACCATGGCGGACCGATCCGGGCCGGCCTCTGGATCGGCGGGCCCGCGGGGGAGGCGCTTTATGCGTCCGATCCCGGCGTAAACCTGCCCACCGCCAGCGCGATCAAGACGGCGTTCCTGATCGAGCTCTTCGCGCGGCACGCCGGCGCACTCGATGACAGCCCATCGGGCCTCGCGACGATCTTGAAGGACGAGCACCCGGCCGTGGCCCATTTCACCCCGGCGCAGCGGGACGAGATTCGCGAAGGGCTCAAAGGGGCGTCGGTCCGCCGGATCGGCGGGGTCATGATGGGTTCGGTCCCCGCCTCGAACATCGTGTACAACGCCGCCGCCAACGTCACCACGGCGCTCCTCGGCGGCCCGGAGGAATTGACCCAGGCGATCCATGACCGCGACCCTGCCTTCGCCCCGATCATGGTCCGCCGCTACATGCTGGCCGACCGCCGCGTCAAGGGAGACAACGAGGCCACCCCCGCGGCCCTGGCCGCGGTCCTGCAACGCCTGGCCACGCGGAAGGTCCCCGGACTCGACGCGGCCACGGTTGACGCGGTCCGCCGCTCGGTACTCACCAAGGACGAACCGAACCTGGGCCGGCACTACTGGAAGGACGGCGACCTCGCCACCGATCCCATCACCCACGTCGAGAGCGGCTGGTACGAGGCGGGGGACCACCCGATCGTCTACACCGTGATGGTCGCGCAACCGGACGCGGGCGGCCAAACCCGCGACGAGGCCCATCGCCACCTCACCGAGACGGCCAAGCGGCTGACCGACACCCTGGTCCACTCCGCCCTCGCCGTGGAAACCCGCTGAGGCTGTCCGTTCATCGGGTGACGGCCGCCGACTGGGTTTTTCGCGCCAACAGCTTGGCCCGTGGGTTCGCGTCCTCGGGCCAGGCAGGGAACGAGTTGATCAGGTATTCCTCGCGGACCCAGCCCCGGAACCGTTCGGCGGTGTGCGGCCAGTGGTGGGCATTCAACCAATCCTGATAGCTCAGCAGGGTCTGCCCCAACGGAGAATGTTCCAGCCCCCCGAACTGGCCGTACCTCAAGCCGAACTGCTTGAGCGCCTCCCGCGGAGCCGCCCCATCGAGCAGTTTGGCGACCGCGGCCGCAAAGCTACTGTGATCGATCCCGCGATAGCCCTGCACGACCACCGGACGCGGACAACTCTCAAGAATGTTCACCAACTGAATCATCAAATGCCTTGACGGCACCAATTCGTCACGCAGGTTGATCGTATAGAGCTCGACCTTGTGCGACTGGCAGACCTTCTGGTATTTCGCGAACCAGGTATGCCGTTGCGGGTCGCCGGTGAATGCCACGACGGTTCGCAAACCCTCGCGCCGGATCAGGGCGTCGAGGTCGCTCGGATTGAGGCGGGCACTGCGGTAGAGACGGCCCGGGATCTCCTCGTGGAGATTGTTGCCCCCCAGGAACCCGCGCGACGACCAGACGAAGCCGACCAGGAGAAGGGTCGCCACACCGAGCGAAAGCCTCCAGCCGAACTCCGGACCGAACCGCCCGGGCTTCGTCGTCCGCTTCCGGGCGCCGTTGATGATTTCACCGACCAGGCTCCGCCGCACGATCGTTTCATAGCTCAGGATGCTGAGGACGATCGACACCGCCGAAACGAGCAAGAACTTGAGCGGACCGGGCCAGGCGAGAGGCAGGAGCAGCACCTGCATCAGCACGACGATCGGCACGTGGATGATGTAGATCCAGAACGACGCCTCGCTCAGGAACCTCATGGTCGGCCCCCGCCCCTGGACCAACCGAAGCAGCACGCCCAGCCCGCCGAAGACGGTCAACCAGGAGAAGAGGGCCGCGCACACACAGAAGACGATCCGGAGCCCGCCCTGAAGCGGTGAGGCCGCGTGTTGGAGCAACAGCGGCAACATCCCCGCGAACAGAACCAGGGAGAGGGCCAGGTAGAGCCCGCCATAGGGCATGAGCCGCTGCTTCGGCTCGCGGACCTTGGAGATCCACCCTCCCACGGCGAAGAAGAAGGCGTAGTGGAGCAATCGAAACAGGTTCGGCACAATCACGTTGTCAACCCGGAGCATCGTGTCCGAATCGACGAGGAAGATCAGGGTCGTCGGGATCGCGAACAGAAGCGGGCGCCACGCGGAGCCGAGCAACCGCGTCGGCAACGCTTCCTGATCCCGATCCTGGAGTTCCGATCGTCGGCCCCACTTCAACTTGCGGTGCAGAGTCCAGGCACCGCACCAGAGGACGCAGACCAGGAACAGGTATTCGAGAAACCAGAGGTGCCCAAAACCGTAGAGGTTGTGGCGAACCGTGGGGGGGAACCGCCAGCTCAGGATGTGGCCCAAGTCGCAGCGTCCGGTGGCCATGAGCCCGTAGCCCCAGATCAGATAGAACGCAGGCAGGACGGTCAAGCAACCGAACAGCAGGGGACGCAACAGTCGGTGCGCCCGATGGTTCAGGAAAACGCGCGGACCGCGCGACTCGCAGGCCGCGGGCGCGGAGACTCCCGCGGCCAGAAAGAAGACGGGCATCGCCAGCCCGTTCACCCAATAGATGAACGCGTCAAAGCCCGTGAACCCCGAGGCGTCGTAAGCCACCCACATCGTCAACCGGAGCGGCGTCGCCACATAGGTCAAGGCCGCGTGATAGAGGACCACGAGGAAGGTGGTCACAACCCGCAACGACTCGAGGGCATGCCCCAACTGGGCGGGATCGCCACCTTTTGCGGGCGAAGCGCCTCCCGCTCCTCCGCTCGCACGCGCGGGGCGCGCTGGCCTGGCCTTGGTCTCATCCATGACAATACCACGTTCCTTCGCGATACCTCGGCGGCCCGATGGTTCCGTATCGGGAGAATCGCTCCCCGCGGGACGCTCAAACGCAACTGCCGGTCGTGCGACTTCTGAGCCTTGGGGGAAGAGTCGTCATCGTAGCGGAAAGCCCCGTAATCTCAATCGGTTCGCTTCGATTCGATTCGGTCCGTTTCCGCGCAAGGGTCGAACTCTCGGCCCCTCGTCGTACCATTCGTCTCGAGGAACGACCACTCTTGACATGATAAGCAAGAAGGCAATCCCCCGGTTCCGATTGCGCCCATTTTGCGGCATGTGCGACCGGTTCAACGGGCGGCTGATCGTCGGGTCCCCAACGTCTGAGTTCCGTAGGGTGGGCACGGCTCACCATCCCGATCTCCTTGCCAAAAGGGAGGTTAAGATGGTGGGCCGTGCCCACCCTACGGGAATCGTGAGCCCCACTGAGGATTCCAAGGCCGACCGCGCCGAAGCCGGGAAAAAACGGGTTCGGCGAAGCTCGACCCAGGATCGGCCCGAAATCTCTTACCAGGAAATTAGGGCTGCGCCGAGACGGCCGCGGCCTGGCTCGCGCGGCCAATCGCCTCGGCGATCGGCGGCGCCGCGGCTGGGACGGCGGCGCAGTAGTCTTCACCGAGGAAAGCGGCGAGCGTCGCGGCCACCTGGGACTGGGTCACCACGGCGGTGTCCTTGCGCTCGCCGAGCGCGGGTGTGTCGGGACCGAGGACGGCGACCCAGATAGCGTCCGAGCCTTTCGTATTCTCGCCATGGTCGCGCCAGCCCCGAGGCGGGTCGCCCCGGCCGTGATCGGTCGTCACGATCATCGTGGTCGTGTCACGATACTCCGGCCGCGATTGCAGTGTGTCCCAGAGCTGCTTGAGGTTGGCGTCAACGTCATGCGCGGCTCGAAGGTAATGGTCGTACCGGCCGCCGTGGGAAAACTCGTCGGTATCGCCCAGGCTGAGGTAGAGCACCCGAGGCGTCTGATGCTTGAGTGTCTCCATGGCCACCGGGAACGTGAACGCGTCATGCCGGCAACCCTCCCAGAGACGGGGCGACTGCATCATGACCTGATTGAGCAAGACCTGGCTTTCATTGAGGGACTTGCCGGCCAGTGCCAACGCCTCCCACCCCGCGTTGACGGACAGGCCGCTTCGCTTGACGTTCAGGATGTAGGGAAAGAGGTCCCACGAACCGACTGTCTCGACCTTGCCTTGATACCCCGGCTTGTGGTTGAGCCACTCCAGCACGCTTACGTTCGAGTTGGGCACCTTGTCGTTGCTATTGATCCGCGCATCGGCCGCCCCGGTCAGGAGCTCGTTATATCCGGGATAGGAGAAATTCTTGCCGTTGGTCACTCGCGCCGGGCTTCCCTTGTCGGCATTGCCGTAGAGTTGCCCCTCGCGGGCGACGGTCTTCCAGAGGAACGGCATGAGGGCCTCGCGCCGCGCCTCGACCCCGTCGCGCCAGTAGTCGCGACGCAGGGCGTCCACGTTAGCGACCCCGCCGTCCTTCTTGTTGATCAACGACTCCTCAGCGCCTCGGAACACTTCCTGCCACCGCAGGCCGTCCGTCGTCACCAGCACCACGTTACGAGTCGCAAGGGGTGGTCGAGCCCCAGGTTCGGCCCCCCGCGAGACCGTGACGCCAATCTGGAAAACCGCGAGTGCGAGAGCAAGAGCGAATCGAGGGACTGTCATCATGAGGAGCATCCTGTCCGGCTTGGGCGTGGGAGAGAGACCTGGCGACCGGTGCGCTTTTGGTCCTTGGGCAGAACGGGACATTCTAACCACCTCGGTCAATTCTCACACCCGGTCAGGCCCCGGGGCCCGCCCTGGGACCAGGAGGGATCACTTCACCGGCACCAGCGTCTGGGTATAGACGTCGAATCCACCATCGCGGTTCGAGACATAGGTGATCCCCCGGCCGTCGGGGGTCCAGGTCGGAAAGGTGTCACGGAGCGGGTGTTGCGAGAAGTTCCAGGGGTCAGAGCCGTCAGCCCCGGCGAGGTAAACTTCGAACTGACCGTCGCGATTCGAGACGAAGGCGAGCCGAGCCCCGTCGGGGGAATAGGCGGGATAGTCGTCGAGGCCGGGGCTGCGGGTCAGGCGCTGCACGCCGGTCCCATCGGGCCGAACCGCAGCAAGCTCCAGGCCCTCCCACCGGTCGGTGGCAAACGCGATCCACTTGCCATAGGGCGACCAGCAAGGGTGGGCGTCGAGGCCAGGACTCTGGGTCAGCCGGATGAGGTCGGAGCCATCGGCCTTGGCGGTGTAGATCTCCTGGTTCCCGTCGTGGGTCGAGCTGAAGGCGAACCTCTGGCCGTCGGGCGACCACGAGGGCCAATCCTGATGGGCGAGCGGGCCTTGGTCGGCGACCACGGTTTTCATACCGGTGCCGTCGGCATCGATCAGAGCGAGATCAAGGTTCCCCTGGGTCCCGGACAAGCTGATCGCCGTGAAGACGACCCGCGACCCATCGGGAGAAAAGGCCCCGTTGTACTCCGGAGTCTTGCGATCGGTGAGCCGCCGCGCGGGAGCGGATGACGATCGGACATCGAGCACATATTCCCAGATCCGCGAACCACCCAACTCGTGACGCGCAAACAAGAGCCGATGCCCGTCCGGCGCCCAACTCGGCCGCTGCTTGTCGAGCCCGTCGTGGGTCAGGCGGACAAGTTGCCCGCCTGGTTGAACTGAAGGCCGATCCTCACTCCCCGAGCCAATCGAGATTGCGAGCGTGACCAACAAAGCCAAGAGGATCGTTCTGGTCATCGACAAACACCTAAATACAGCGATCAGAACAGATCCTCAATCACGTCACCCATCGGGGCAAGTCCAACCCCGGTGAGCGCCGTCGTATCAATGCCGAGCCGGGCGAGGATCGTGGTCCCGAGGTCGGCCGGAGTGACGGGACGGTCCTTGGGATGCTCGCCACGGCGGTCGGATGAGCCGATGACCCGGCCCCCTTGAACGCCGCCCCCCGCGACCAGGGCGCTGTAGCAATTGTTCCAGTGATCGCGGCCGGCACGGTCGTTGATCCTCGGGGTACGGCCGAACTCGCCCACGGCAACCACCAGGGTCGAGTCGAGCAGGCCGCGGTCGTGGAGGTCGTCGAGGAGCGCGGAGAGGGCCCGGTCGAACATCCAGCCGTGTCGGTCCTGCATGATTTGGAAGTAGCGGTCGTGCATGTCCCAGCCGCCGTCCCCGGCATCTTCGGGCCCTTCGACGTGCGTGCTCCAGTTGACCTGAACAAAGGGAATTCCCGACTCGACGAGCCGGCGCGCAATCAGGCAGCATTGCCCGAACCGGTGGGGACCGTACGCCTCACGCAGGGGCCGCGGTTCACGCGCGACGTCAAGAGCCGCCAGGCTCTGGCGCGATGCAATCAAGGTGCGTGCCAGTTCGTAGTGCCGCTTCAGCCGTTCGGACGGGAGCGGCGCCGCCGGCGGGTTCGGCACGGACGATTCGAGCCCCTGAAGCAGGTCCCACCGCGCACCAAGTCGGGCGGCGTTGACCCCATCGGGCAGCGTCACCTCGGGCAGTTTCAGCCCCACCCCCGGTTCGTAGTCCAGCCGGAACGGGTCATAGGTACTGCCGAGCGATCCGCCCCCCTCACCGACGACTCGCTTGAGCCCCTGGTGCAGTGGACTGCCCAGGATGATGTAAGGCGGAAGCGACCCAGGCTTGCCCCGCTTCAATCGCCCCACGATCGCGCCGGTGCTCGGACGCATCGCCCGGCTATTCTCTGCGCCTCCGAGCCCGACCGCCCCAGCAATCGTCCCCGTCAGCGCGATCGTCCCGGCTACCCCATGATCGTTCGACTCATGATGCATCCCCCGGAGCAAGGCAAACCGATCGGCACGCCGCGCCAATCCAGGCAACAGTTCGCAGACCCGCAATCCGGGCACCGGCGTGGCGATCGAATCAAACGGTCCTCGATACTCGACCGGCGCATCCGGCTTCATATCAAACGTATCGAGGTGGCTCGGACCACCCCAAAGCCAGAGCACGATCACCGCCCGAGCCGGGGGCGAGCCAGCGCCGGCGGCCGCCCGCAGCGCCAGGTAGTCGCCCAGCGTCAAGCCAAGCGCCCCGAGCGTGCCCACCCGCAGAAAGGCGCGCCGCGACGATCCGCCGCAGGTCTTTCCATAGGTGATTCCAAAATTGAGCATTAAATCAACCACGATCGGTCGTGACGATCACCCCTCTCGGCACCCTCTGCGGTTTCAGAATACCAGAGGGGTCGCGACCCGTCAGGCACTCAGCGCCAGATTCCGAACGATCCACCAAAGAAAGGGGGCCTGAGCTGCGGCTCAGGCCCCCTTGCACGAATCCGTTGGGGAAGTGACCCGAGATTCACTCGCCGGCAGCGGCGGCGGCGGTGGTCTCAGGCAGGGAGACGGCTTCGATCAGAGGGGTTTGCTTGCCCTTGTTGTTGCCGCCAACGGCCAGGAGGGTGCGGCCAGGGCCGGGCAGGAGGCGGTGGCCGGTTCGGGGCAGAGCCCAGGCACCGACCGATTCCCAGGCATCGCCGGCCGGGTTGAGCCGGTAGATTCGACCCGTGGCGCCGCTGTAGTAGAGCCGGTTGTCGACGGCGAACGAGGCCGTGCCGAACCCCTCGTTGGGCAGGCCGGCCGGAAGCTCGGGGCCGAGCGCCCACGTCCCCGTCTTGGGGTCGTAAACATCCACACGATTAATCACCTTCATGCTACCGGCGACCAGTCCGCCGAGAACATAGAGCTTGCCCCCCTGCGCGCCCACCGAGTGGGCCCGGCGCTGGAACGGCTGGGGAATGACCTTCCAGCCGGCGTCGGGGTGGTCGAGGTCGAAGGAGAGCGCGGTCTCAGGATAAGGCGCCAACTTCGAGTCGCCCGCCATCGTCCAGCCCCCGGTCACGTAGACCGTCCGGCCGACCACCACAGCGTCGTGGGTCGACCGGGCTTCGGGCATGTCGGCGAGCTTGGTCCAGGTCTTGGTTTCGGGATCGAACCGGGAGAAGTCGGCGACCGAGTAGAGGTCATGGGGTTCGCCGAGCTTGTTCTTGGCGAACATCCCGCCGACCCGGTAGAGGTACTGGTCGTCAGCGACCAAGGCCCCCCCTTGAAGGTCCTGCTCCACCGGCAGCTCTTCCCAGGTCTTGCGGTCCTCGAGATTCAGACGGCGGAAGCGCTTCGTGGTCGTCTCGGTGCCGTAGCGATGGGTCTGGCCGACGTGACCGCTATAGACATAGAGCCACTTCCCCAGCACCGCGCCGCCGAAGCTGTTGACGGCCGGGGCGGACATCGTGGCAAAGCTTGTGGCAGGAACCGCGTCAACGGCCGAGGCGGTGGCGGAATCTTGCTCCGACGGGTTGTAGGTGAACGTCGCGTAGTAACGGGTTTCCGCGTAGTCCTTGCCATCCTTCGAACCTGCGGTGGGATCGACCCAGTTGGCCCAGAGGGCGGACGTCCCCTCGGCGATCCCGGCGATGGTGGCATGTCCCTGCTCGTCGGCGGTCGCATCGGTGGGCTCACCGGTCGCCGGATAGACCTTGATCCGAGCCTTGGCAACCGACTTGCCTTCGAACAGGACTTCGACGACCGGCTTGCCCTCAAGGTTGATCAGGCGCACGCGAAGCTTGTCGCTTCCCTCCTTGACGGTGGGAGCGATCAGGCCGGACTGGCTCCGCGCCATGTACTGAAGGCGATAGGTCTTTCCCCCTTTCGTCTTCACACCGAGGTCATGCTCGGTGTCGACCGTCGTGGGGGGCTTGCCGGCCCAGTCGGCGTTCCGCGACGCTTCGCCCTGAGTCGACGGCAGGGTCTGGCCGTCCACCTTCAGCTCAAGGTTCTTGGTGTACTTCACGAACGCGGCATCGGGTTCAGGCTGCTCGTTGAAGAACGCCCGGATCGTCGCCGCGCCGCCGGGCTGCTTGGCCGGTTCGACCTTGAGCCAGATGAAGTGCGCCAAGGCGATCTGGGGGAGGATCAACGCCGTGCCCAATGCGACCAAGAAAGACTTCAAAAAGCGAGGCCGAATCAATGGTAGCTCCTTTGATAAAACAAGCGTTTCCGCACACCCTAACTATTCACGCACTAACAGTCGTCTAAGCATAAGTTTCGAGCAGGCGGCGCCCCACCGAGGTGGTGTTGGGACCCGTCATTCTCCTTCCGGCAACTCTTTCATGCGGCGGTGTGCTTGGGCTTCTTGCTGGCGGCGAAGGGCCCGAAACTGCTCGTCCTGCTCACGGGCCTTCTTACCCGCCACGGAATCGGCGCTAACGACCGGGCTGGCCGGTTCGACAATTTCCCCGGGACCGCAGCCGGCGAGCATCCCCGCGGCGACGAAAACCAGGAGCAACGATCCATGCTTACCCAGGATGCTGCGTCGCATTGCAAGAGACTCCGCTCCTTTGCGGCAGGTATCGAGTCCCGGATCAGTCGCGATCGGAGAAGAGCACATTTTCCCACGCCCCTGGTCGACGAAAGCGACTTTAAAACAAGTGAAAAGCAGTCTGAGTCGTAATGATTCGGCCTCTCACAACGGTCAAAATCGTAGAAAAGGAGGGGCTCGAGCCGCGACTCAAGCCCCTCCCTTGGACGGAGTCCATGGTGGAAATGACCCGAAGCTTATTCGCCCGCAGAGGGTGCGGGCGCCTCAGGCAGGGGGATGGCTTCGATGACGGGAGTTTGGCGTCCCTTGGCGTTGCCGCCGACGGCCAGGAGGGTACGTCCCGGCCCCGGGAGGACGCGGTGGGTAATTCGAGGCAGCGACCAGGCGCCGATCGACTCCCAGGCGTCGCCGGCCTGGCTGAGCCGATAGATCCGACCCGAGGCACCGCTGTAGTAAAGCTGGTTGTTCACGGTGAAGGCCGACGTTCCGAACCCTTCGGTGCGGCCGCCGCCGGGAAGCTCGGGGCCCTTCGCCCACGTCTCCGTCTTGGGGTCGTAAACATCAACACGTCGCTCAACCTTCATGCCGCCTCCGACGAGGCCGCCGAGGACGACGAGCTTGCCCCCCTGCTCCGCCACCGAAAGCGCCCGGCGCTGGAACGGCTGCGGGATCACCTTCCAGCCGGCTTCGGGATGGTCGAGGTCGAACGCGAGCGTGCTCTTGGGATAGGGCGACTCGTTCGTTTCACCCGTCTCGCCGCCCATCGTCCAGCCCCCCGCGACGTAGATCGTGCGGCCGATGACCACGGCGTCGTGCGTCGACCGGGCTTCGGGCATGTCGGCGAGCTTGGTCCAGGTCTTGGTCTCGGGATCAAACCGGGAGAAGTCGGCGACCGAGTAGAGGTCCTGGTCTTCGCCCGCCTTGTTCTTGGCGGCCATTCCGCCGATCCGGTAGAGGGCCTTGTCGTCGGCGACCAGGGCCACGCCCTGGAGATCCTTCTCCAGCGGCAGGTCTTCCCAGGTCTTCCGATCTTCCAGGTTCAGCCGGCGAAAATGCTTGTCGGTCGTCTCCTCGCTGTAGCGGTGGGTCCGGCCGATGTGACCGCTGTAGACGTAGAGCCACTTCCCGAGCACCGCACCACCGAAGCTGTTCACGGCCGGCTCGGGCATCGTGGCGAAACTGGTTGACGGGGTGTCTTGGCCCGCCGTAGCGTTGGTCTGAGCCTTCTCCGGAGGGTTGTAGGTGAACGTCGCGTAGTAACGGGTTTCGGCGTAATCCTTGCCATCCTTCGCCCCGGGAGTCTCATCGACCCAGTTGGCCCAGAGAGCGGACGTCCCTTCGGCGATCCCGGCGATGGTCGCACGTCCCTGGTCGTCGGCCGCGGCTTCGGTCGGCTCGCCGGACGCGGGATAGACCTTGATCTTGGCCTTGGCCACCGGCTTGCCGTCGAAGAGGACTTCAACCAACGGCTTGCCGCCGTCCTCGATCAGGCGAACGCGGAGCTTGTCGGCCCCTTCCTTGGCGGTGGGAGCAAGCGGCCCGGACTGGGCGCGGGCCGTGTACTGAAGCCGGAACGGCTTCTTCCCCTTGGTCATCACCCCGAGGTCGTGCTCGGTATCGACCGTCGCGGGGAGCTTGCCCGCCCAGTCGGCGTTCCGCGACTCCTCGCCCTGCGTCGACGGGACGACTTGGCCATCCACCTTCAGTTGGAGGTTCTTGGTGTATTTGACGAAATCGGCGTCGGGCTCGGGCTGTTCGTTGAAGAAGGCCCGGATCGTCGCGGTCCCACCAGGCTGCTTGGCCGGTTCGGCCTTGAGCCAAATGAAATGCGCCCAGGCGAGTTGGGGAAGGATCGACGCCGTGGCCAGCGCGACCGCGAATGACTTCAAAAAGCGACGCGGAATCAAGGGGGAGCTCCTTTGGCTGATTCGTAATCTCAGCATCAAATCAATAAATCGAACTGAATTGGGCCTCGATTCGCCCACAGATCTCGATCCAGGGGCGACAAGTGGCGATCGCGATGGGCAACGCGCCCGTCTCTAAGCCATTGGCCTCGGTTTTCTTTGATCTTCTGATGGGTGACCGGAGGGACGCAATGGCCGCTGGGTGCCACGGGTTGTACTCAACCCGTGAGCGATCGCCCAGGTTTTTGGCTCACGGGTTGAGTACAACCCGTGGCACCCAATGGCTTGCACATCATTCAATATCAAGGAAAACCAGGTCCACCTACTTAGCCCTCTTCCGGCAAGCCCTTAATGCGCTTGCGGGCCTTCGCTTCTTCCTTGCTGCGGAGCAACCGCAGTTGCTCGTCCTGCTCACGAGCCTTCTTCGCCGCCTCGGATTCGGCGTTGGCGATGGGGCTGGCCGGTTCGGCAATATTCCCGGAACCGCAGCCAGGGAGGATCCCGGCGGCGAGGACCACCAAGAGCAACGGAACAAGTTTGGTCAGAATGCTGCGTTGCATTGTGAGAGACTCCGCTCCTTTGCGGCCGGTTTCGTGACCCGGATCAGTAACTGTCGGAGGAGAGCACTTCTCCGCCGCCCATGGACGACAGGCCTTGATAGACGCTGATCGCGATCGAGTCCTTGATCGCACGAATCCCGCCGTCGCCGAACAGGAAATTGGTGGTGCCAGGGTGCGACGAGCGGAAGTTGGTCAGCCGCTGGCCTTCGGCGGGCATTGCGGCGCCCGGTGGCGTGAAGTCGGTATACGAATCCGCGCCACAATCGTTCAGCTTGTAGGGAGAGCCGACCGAGTCGACCGTACGGCCAACCAGCCCACCGATGATCCGCGTCGTCGCGGTCCCCTGGACCCAGGTTCGGGACCGTCCATAAGCCATAAACATCAAGTTATCATACTGCACCGGCCCCGCGGGATTGTAAGAGGCCAACGGTACGCAGACGCGGCTGGACCCGACGCCCGAGGCGTAGTACTTGTTGCGCGGGTTGCCACCGGCCGACTCACCCATCAAAAACGTATTGCTGGTGCCGTCGGTAATCTCGGCCAGGGTCGTCGCCGTGTCGAAACCGAAGGGACCGCTCCGACTGGTCTCGCCATAGCCCTTGACAACGTAGCGGTTGGCGCCCCCGTTGAAGAGGTAGTCGGTGACCGCCGCCTTCGAGACCGTCCAACCGTCGCTGGTCGTGGCCCCGACCTCACCCGTCGCTCGATTCGACGGGCAGAGGAAAACGCCGAACTGGAGGGCGAAACCAGTACTATTGCCCCACTGCGACCAGCCCTGAATCCCGGCCGACGAAACCAGGCTGAAATTGAACGTGTTGTACGCCGAGGTCTGCTCGATATACGGAAGCAAGAAGCTGTACCCCGTGTAATTCATATACACAGACATCTGCCCCCCTTGCGCGGCCGGCGGCAGAACGTTATGCGTTCCCAAATAATTGTGGAGCGCCAGGCCGACCTGCTTGAGGTTGTTCGTGCACTGCATGCGGCGGGCCGCCTCGCGTGCCGCCTGCACCGCCGGCAACAACAAGGCAATCAGGACGGCGATGATCGCGATCACAACCAGCAGTTCGATCAGCGTAAAGCCGCCACGTTCACGTCGATGACGTTGAGTAGGATAGGTATTCATGAAGGGCGTTTCTTCCATCAGCAGAGGTCAATGACCAGGCTGGACCAGAGCCGGGTCACCTGCAAATCGCTCTCAATTTGGCCGCCGACCTTGAGAGGATCTCGAAGGCCATGCGATGATGATTTTTTTTGCGGCGGGAAACCGCTGTCTGCAGTTCAGATCGGCACGACCACCCACGGCGTGGCCACTTGCAGGACCTGACGAATGCAACGGCTGGTAGGCGGACTCGATCCCTTGCGAACTCAAGAGAACCGAATGGGCGTCACGACGTTGAGGGATCGGGGGGAGCCGCACTTAGACACGGCTGGAAAACCCGTCGTCATGAAAGACCTTGGATGAGAACAAGGACTCATCCGATGGGACCAGCATCGGAAGTCCAATATTGTCCAGCTTGGCTGCAACTGAGATTCAGTCTCGCCGGAAATCAATCTACTGATCGACGGGGCCGACGTCAACGGGGTCGTGTCGAATCGACACCGGACTCGAAATCCGGACGCCGTTGGCGAACGCGCAGGTCGCACGGTTTGAGACGGCTGAACCGGCTCTGCCCCGGCGTTCTGATCGATCCCAATCGAGGTGTGGACGGCCCGCTCGTTGTGGGCACGGATTCCTGTCCTGGCAGGGACAATGCCCGCCGATTCGTGACAGGGGTCAAGGCGTCGCGGCTCGACTCCGCTCAAGGCCCAACGCAAAGTAGAAAGGGGGCCTGAGCTGCGGCTCAGGCCCCCCTTTTTGCACAAATCGTTGGGTGAAGTGACCGGAAATTTCACGCGCCGGCAACGGCGACGGCGGTGGTTTCTGGCAGGGGGAGGGCTTCGGTGACGGGAGTGGGGTGTTCCTTGGCGTTTCCGCCGACAGCCAGGAGGGTGCGTCCCGGCCCTGGAAGGACACGGTGGGGAATTCGAAGCCGAGTCGAGGCGAGGCGTCCCCCAACGCCCAGGCATCGCCCATTTGGCTGAGCTGAGCTCAACGGATCGATTCGGTCCGATGTGTGGCGGGAGTCGAAGCGATTCGAGGCGCGGCTCAATAGCTATCGGCGGAGATCACCTCGCTCCCCCCCGTGGTGGACAATCCCTGGTAGACGCTGGGTGCGATTGCGTCCTTGATCGCGCGAACGCCTCCATCCCCGAACAGGAAATTCGTCGTGCCAGGGTGTGCCGATCGGAAATTGGGCAACTTCTGCGCGCTCGTCGGGTACGCGGAGCCGGGGGGGGCATCAAACACGTCGGTCCCCGATTCGGCGCCGCAGTCGTTGAGCTTGTACGGAGCTCCGACCAAGTCCACGGTGCGCGCCACCAACCCACCGATGATGCGAGCGGTTGCCGTGCCCTGGGTCCAGGTCCGGGAACGCCCATAGGCCATAAACATCAAATTATCATAGTAAACGGGAACCGCCGCATTGTAAGAGGCCAACGGAAGGCAGACGCGGCTGGCCCCCGCGCCCGAGGCATAGTATTTGTTGCGACCGTTGCCGCCAATCGCCTCACCCATAAGAAAGGTGTTGCTGGTACCGTCGCGAAACTCGGCCAGTCTGGTCGCCGTGTCGAAGCCGAAGGGGCCCATTCGATCGGATTCGCCGTAGCCCTTTATCACGTAGCGGCCGGCGCCGCCGTTGAAGAGGTAGTCGGTGACCGCCGCTTTCGGGACCGACCAGCCGTCACTGCTCGTAGCCCCAACCTCACCTGTCGCCCGATTCGACGGGCAGAGAAAAACGCCGAACTGAAGGCCGAAACCGGTGCTGTTGCCCCACTGCGACCAGCCCTGAATGGGAATCGAGCCTCCCGATGTCAGACTGAAGTTGAAGATGTTGAACGCCGCGGTTTGCTCAATGTGAGGCAGGAGGAAACTATAGCCCGTGTAGTTCATATACACATAGCCATATCCACCCTGCGCCGCCGGTGGGAGGACGTTGTGCGAGTCCAGATAATTGTGCAGCGCCAGGCCGAGCTGCTTGAGGTTGTTCGTGCACTGCATGCGGCGGGCCGCTTCGCGAGCCGCCTGCACCGCGGGCAACAACAAGGCAATCAGGACGGCGATGATCGCGATCACAACCAGCAGTTCGATCAGCGTAAAACCACCACGTCCACGTCGACTGGGTTGAGGAGTCATGAAAGGCGCTTCTTCCATCAGCAAAGTTCGATGACCGGACTGGACCAGAGCCGGGTC
Organism: Singulisphaera sp. GP187; assembly: GCF_900129635.1. GTDB lineage: Bacteria > Planctomycetota > Planctomycetia > Isosphaerales > Isosphaeraceae > Singulisphaera. The sequence continues at coordinate 4,207,229 of NZ_FSRB01000001.1, forward strand.
ATCCGCAAGGTTCAATCCAACGGCCGGCCTCGAGGGCCAAGCGATTCTGCTGCCAAGCTTACGGGGACATGCTGTCCCCCCAGTCCGTTCGGGCTGACATCCGCGGCGTGACCACCCGTGAGAAGGTGACCGTCGCAATCGGCACGTGGGTTGGCTCAGTCCCGGAGCGGCTCAGCCCCACCGACACAGGCGAGACGAGGTGAGGAGGAATCGGGATCCGCCGCGAGACTCCACGGCTACATGACCCGGTATCATGGAAGATCCTGACTGGAATCCGAGGACCAAGCCGACAGGACCAGCGTCGGCAGGCCGATGTGGTTTTTCTGAAACTGAGATTCAGTCTCAGCGAAAATCAATCTACTGATTGCGGGTGGGCAACGTCAAGTGGGTCGTTGAGAATTCATCTGTGTTTGGCAAGTCGCCGATGGCGGGAACGGATGCGGCCGAAAATCGAGGGGGCGAGGTCGATCCGACCGGGGAAGGCCTGACGCCTGCCGATTCCGGCCGCTCAAAACGAGCGCCCGGATTTGACAGAAGGAATGTGCGATCTCGACAATTGGGGCCAAGGGATCTTGGGCCCTCGCCGGGCCGATCTTTTGGCCTACTGAAATCGGCTCTGGGCCGGCGATCCCGATCGAGCGGAGCCGTAGTTTTGACGACCATTTATATCGACGCGGACGCTTGCCCGGTCAAGGACGAAGTGTATCGGGTCGCCAAGCGCTATGAGATCAAGGTCTTCGTCGTGTCGAACTCGCCATTGCGGGTGCCGAAAGACGAGCGAATCGAAGCCGTCGAGGTGCGCGGGGGGTTCGACGTCGCCGACGATTGGATCGTCGAACGCGTCGAACCCCACGATATCGTGATTACGACCGACATCCCCCTGGCCGACCGCTGCCTCCGCAAGGAGGCGAAAGTCCTGGGGCCGAAAGGGCGTGAGTTTACCGAGGACACGATCGGCGATGCCTTGTCGACCCGCGCCCTCCTGGAGATGCTCCGCCAGGGAGGAGAGTTCGGCGGCGGCCCGGCCCCGTTCGGCAAGGTCGATCGTTCGCGCTTTCTTTCGAAGCTCGATGAGCTCATCATTGCCGTCCGCCGCCGGAAACGGACCTGAGCCTCGGCGCAATCGGCTCCGCGATTGTACGGTGGGCACGGCCGACCAAGGCTCTCCCGCAAGCGGGGATCATGGTCCGTGCCCACCTCTCAGAAGCGAGTGCCGGTCAGGCGTCGGCCGCAATCGGCTGAGGAGCGTCTTGCCCTCGCTCGGGCCGAGCGCCTGAGAACGCTTCCTCGGCGACCCGCTTGATGGCGCGGAGGTCGAGCTTGCCGGTGCCGAGGATGGGCAACGCATCCACCTTGATGAAGCGATCGCGGCGAGGGATGAACAGGTTGGGCAGGCCCGCGGCCGCGACCCCCTCGAGGGCTTCCTGGATTTTTCGGTCGTCGAGCGTGTGCAGCACGGCGAGCGCCTCCCCTTTCTTTTCGTCGCCGACGGCCGTCACGGCAAAGACCTGGGAGTCGGCCCCGATGGCTTGATGCAAGGCCTCCTCGACGCGTCCGTGGGGGACCATCTCGCCGCCGATCTTCGAGAACCGGGACAGCCGGCCGGTCACCTTGAGGAAGCCGTCCTCGTCCACCAGGCCGAGGTCGCCGGTGACGTACCAGCCGTCGCGCATCACGGCCGCCGTCAGGTCGGGGCGACCGAGGTAGCCCTGCATGACGTTCGGGCCATTGACGAGCAGCATCCCCTCCTGCCCCGGCTCGACCGGCTCGCCGGTCGCGAGGTCGACGACCCGGACCGAAACTCCCGGCAGCGGATGCCCCGCGAACCCCCGGCGCGAGCCGGGCTGGAAGAACCCAGGAGCCCGGTAGTCGAGCGTGCTGATGGCGACGACGGGCGAGCACTCGGTCATGCCGTAGCCTTCGAGCGGCCTGATCCCGAACGTGTCCTCGAACGCCGTGGCGAGCCCTTCGGGCAATTTCTCCGCGCCTGCGATCACGAGCCGGAGTGAGCCGAACTGGGCCGGAGCGCAGCGCCTGATGTAAAGCTGAAGGAAGGTCGGGGTCGCGAGCAAGATCGTCGCTCGATAGCGTTCCACCAGTGCGGAGATCGTCGCGGCATCGAGCGGGTTGGGGTGAAAGACGGTCCCCATGCCGTAGTTGCCGGCGAGCCAGAGCGCCGTGTACCCGAACGAATGGAACAGGGGCAAGATCCCCAGCACCCGGTCCGCCGGCTGGACCCGGAAGATCTGGGTAATCGCCTCCACATTGGAGTCGATGTTGAAGTGAGAGAGCACCACCCCTTTCGGTTCTCCCGTGCTCCCGCTGCTGAAGATGATCGTGGCGGGGTCGTCCACCGTCGGAGGCGTCACCGCCCCCGCGATCCGCTCCAGAACAGGCACGGGCGCAACCCAGGCCAAGGCGAGCGATTTCAACCGCTCCTTGACCGTCATCGCCGCGCCGATCTCTTCGAGCCAGATCGGCTCGACCCCGGCGGGCAGCTCGAGCTTGGCCTTCTCGAGGAACGACCGGCTGGTCACGATGGTCCGCAGCCCGGCCTGCCTCACCACCGACTCCATCCCGGCCTTCCCGGCGGTGAAGTTGAGGTTCACGGAGACCCGCCCGGCGAGCGACACCGCCAGGTTGACCAGGGCTGCCGCGACGCTCGCGGGGAGGAGGATGCCGACGTGCGGCTGCCCGTACCACCTCGGCCGCAACGCACGCGCCAGGGCGATCGCTCCGGCCAAGGCACCGATTCCGGAGACGCGCGGCCTCAGCGCGTCGGCGAAGGCGAGCCGGCCGGGGTGCCGCCGCGCTCGGCGGACGAACGCGTGATGCAACGGCCGGCGGTCGACCTTGCGGTAGGCCCACGCCTCCTGATCGAGGTCGTGGATCTTCCGCCGGAGCGTGGGGAGTGGGGTGTCGGCCGGCAGCGGCGTGCCGAACGAGACGGTCACGGGCAGGTGGATTCGCTCGGGCAAGGTATGCGAGTGAACCGGGCTCAACAGGCTCGCCGTGGCGCGGTCGAGATGGACCGGAATGATCGGGGTGGTCCGCCCCTTGAGGATCCGTTGCATCCCGCGCTGAAACGGCTGGAGCAGCCCCGTGCGCGTGATCTGCCCTTCGGGAAAGACGCAGACGAGCTGCCCCTCGTCGAGACAACGGCCCGCCTCGCGAAACGCCTGGAGAATCTGCTTGGGCCCCCCTGCCCCCGAGATCGGGATCGCGCGCATCGCCCGGAGGATGAAGCCGGCGATCGGGTGGCGGAAGTATTCGGCGTAGACGACGAAACGGACCGGCCGGTCGATGCTTGCAATAATGAACAGACCATCGGCGAATGAAACGTGATTGGGAGTCAAGAGCGCCCCCCCCTTCAGCGGCACGTGCTCGCGGCCGATGACCTTCACGCGGTAGAGCGTCGCCGCCAGGATCAGGAGCAGGAACCGGAGGAAGGCGTCGGGCATGAGCCAGAGCGCCCAGAGCGAGCCGATGGCCAAGGCGACCGACGCCCCGAGGAACGTCCCATGCGCCGTGATCCCGAGATCGGCCAGGAGGTAGGCCAGACCTGTACCGAGGATCATTCCTCCATAGACCAGGACGTTTGCCAGCGAGATCACCGCGCCTCGCCCGTCCGCCGGCGCACGCCACTGGAGCAACGCGTTGAGCGGCACGAAAAGTAGCCCGCAGAAGAGGCCGTTCAGCGTCATCAAGACCAGGGTCCCCGCCAGCCCCGGCATGATCGTCCCGAAGGCCAGCGTAGTCGCGGTCAGCCCCAACGCCCCAAGCGGCAATAAGCCGTACTCGACCTTCGCCGCCGAGATTTTGCCCGCCAAGACCGAGCCGATCCCGATCCCGATCCCGACCATCGCCATCGGCAGGCCCGCGATCGAGTCATCCAGCGCGAGGATTTTCTTCGAGTAGGTCATGATCGGGGCGGGAATCAGGCAGGCGAGCGACCAGACGAGGAACTGGCCGGAGATCGCCAGCCGGAGAATCCGATCCGCCCGGATCGCGGACCAGCCAAGGCGGATGGTCGCCACGATCCCTCCCTCGGCCCGCGCGGCCGGGACCCGCGGGATCGAGAGGGCCATGACCAATCCCAGGGCCGACAGAGCCGACAACACCACGCCCGCGAGCCAGGGGTGGCCACTGAAGAGGCCGAGGAGGCCCCCGCCGCCGACAATCCCCGCGATGATCGCGACGTTGCTCCAAAGTTCGAGGAAACCATTCCCCCTCGAAAGCTTTTCGTGAGGCAGGAGCTCCGGGAGAATGCCGTACTTCGCGGGACTGAAGAGCGCGGCCTGCAGCCCCAGGAACATCAAAACGACCATCCCGAGGCGGGCGGAGGTCGGATCGCGATAAAGGATCAGGGTGCCGACGACCATCAGCGTCAGCTCGAACGCCTTCATGGCGAGGATCACCGATCGCTTGCTCACCCGGTCGGAGAGGGCTCCGGCCGGGAGCGAGAACAGCATTGAGGGCAGGAGCAACGCCATCTGGGCGAGGGCCGCTTCCCGCTGCCCCGCTTCGGCACTGACCGCCGCGCTGATCGCCAGCAGAGTGACAATCTGCTTCCAGGCGTTATCGTTGAACGCGCCGAGGAACTGCGTGATCAGCAGCCCACGCAACGGATGCCCGCTCGACCGGGCTGCTCCAACCTCGGAGATCGGTTCCTCCTTGGCCACGATAGATACTCCCTTGAGAGACTCAAGCTCACTTTATCGATCAAAAGGAAGGAAGTTCAGCCGCGGCCGCCCCCTCCCTCAAAGAATCTGCCCAGACCCCGGCAACACGTGCCAACGGCACGGGAAGAAGCGGCCAGAGTAGCCCCGCTCGATCGGGAGTGCAACGTCGTTCGGTCGGTCATGAGCCGGCCATAATGGACAAATACACCCCTGAACTCCCCTTTTTTTTCCAACGACCCGATCCAAGGCGAGGAAGCCACTCGCGACTCGTTCCCTCGGTCCCCCGCTATGCCTTACCCACAAGTCGTAAGTCGTTAGCAATTCGGAGGTTACGGAAGGGGGCTGTGGCTCGAGCTGGATGCCACAACTGGAGGACTCTCAAGCGCTTGCGCCGATCACCCTCGCTGGACACCGGGCCAGCCCCCCACTTGTGGGTAAGGCATAGCGGTCCCCCGTGGGAATGCAGTCTGGGACGCTCTCTGCGTCCTCGGCTTGCGACGGCCAGACGACGCGGAGCGTCGGGGACGGCATTCCCACGGAGGACCGTGGGAACGAGGGGGATTCCTCGCTCTTTGGCGGGTCGTTGATTTCTTTGATATGTCTGGAATGCGCGCGAAAACCGCGGCTCATTCCGAGAGTTTCAGAAGCGTGGTGGCGTTGCCGCGTTCGATCTTGGCACGAACGTCGGCGGGGAGGTCGAAGCTTGCCATGAGCTCGAACTGGGGGACATCCTGCCCGGGCTTCAGGTAGTCGGTGCCGAAGAGAAGACGGTCGGCGCGGCGAAGGAGGAAGCGCTGGCCGAACTCCTTATCACGCGTCAACGCGTTGGAGCCGGAGCCGGCCGAGAGGTCGCCCCAGAGGTTCGGATGGGCATCGAAAAGCTGATCGAGAGCGCCCCCGGGGAACACCTTTCCCTTGGGATAACCACCGAGGTCCGCCTTCGGGAGGTTCCCCGAGATCGACGCCCAGAACCCAGGGCCGTGGCCGATGAAGGGCAAGTGGGGAAAGGCCTTGAGCACGCGGGCGAGGCCGGGCAAACCCGACTCGTCGGTGCCACGAAGATCGTCGGAATGGAACAGGACGGGAAGCTTCAAGTCGTCGCAGACCTCGTAGGCCGCCATCATCCTCGGCTCGTCGATCGGCAAGCCGACTTTGTGCTCGCCAAATCCCTTCGCCCCCTGGTCGACGTATTCCTTGAGCAAGGCGCGGAGCCCCGCCCGTCCTCCGCGATAGCTGGTGCGGGGATCAATACAGCAGAACGGAACGAGCCGATCAGGATGCGCCTTGGCGGCCGCCAGGGCCACTTCCGTCAGGTTGAGATAGCTTGATGACTCGGGCGAGACCAACGGGAGGACGACCGCCTTGGCCACATTGTGCGTATCCATCCACTCGAGCAACCCCTTGACCGTAAGGGGCGGATCGCCGTTCCAGGTTCGTCCCAGGTGGGTATGGACGTCGACGTAAGGACCTCCGACCGCGGCTCTCGACGTGCGGCCGAACGCCGTGGTGACCGGGTCGAGCGCGGCGGCGGCCACGGTCGCGGCGAAAGTCTGGCGCAGAAAGCGCCGACGGCTGGTCGATTGCAGATTCATCGTGGATGATCCCTCAGGCAGGCGCAAGCGTCGTCCCGCGCGGAAATTCTCCCGCCACGGCACCGCGGTCGTTTGCCGATACGATCGAGGATAACGTCACGGCGGCCCAAAGTCTCGGACAAACCGCGACTCCGCAGACCGCGACGAGCCCCAAGAAATGAGCGAGGCTCGGCCTGAGAACGGAGGGCTGGATCGACTTCGGCGATGATCCGACTCGAAACAAGAGCGCCCCCAAAGGAGGGAGCGATCGGCCCCGTTCCACGATTGAACTTCGCTCGCCCCTCAACATGAGTGGTTGGAATCGGCGGCCAAAACCGGACATGCTTTTCTTAAATATGCAACAAAATTCGCCTGAGCCCGCTCCGGTCGCACGGGTTCTGACCACGAGCCGAATCCGAAGCGGCGCCGGGTTGGTTGCGTCACGACCGCGGCGTTGCTTGTCCCCGGATCGCGTCCTTCGCCTTCGTGTAGCCCAGGCTCTGGGCCACTTCGAGGATCTCGCTCCAGGTCGGGAACATCCGCCCGCTCTGGTTTCGATAGGCCTGAATCGCCTGCATAAACTCGTACTCGGCAGCACCAGCGTCAGTGGGAGACGGAGAAGGCGAGTTGGCGGACGAAGATGAGAGCGCCCAGGAGGCCATCAATCTAGCTCCTTCATGCAAAAAGGCACGCGACAGGCCACCTCGCCTGCCCGACGTCCAAAGGGATCCTCCGCAACATCGCGAGGAACGCCTTATTAATCTTCTAATAACTTTACCCCGGCCGTCCAGTGTCGGTTTCACAACTTTCCGAATTTTTTCAGCAGGAGGAATGGATCCACAATTCACGGGATGGAGCCAGAACGTCCCCAAGGGAGCGCGGGAATGGGAATCGGCGGCCCTCCCTGGACGGAAACCGAAAACGCAACCAGGAGACCGAAGTGGCCTCCTGGTTGCGTTTTCGTACGTTTGGTTTCGACGATCCGGCAGGACGGGGGACCGCCTGGGGACGACGAGCCCGAGCGTAGCTCAGCCGCCCGTGTTGGTCTTCATATCCCAGTGCTTCTTGCCGGCCGACTTCGTGATGCCCTTCTCGTCCTGGGCCAGGTAGTCGATCTCGACCTTCGAGTAGTTCAGGCTGATCTGGTCCATGGGGACTTCGCCCCCCTGCGACCCGCCGGTCTGATAGCTCGAGACCAAAACGTCGGAGAGCGTGACCACCATGAAGTTCTGCTGGGAGCCGCCCGCCTTGCGACAGGTTAATTTGGCTTCCTTCAAGTGCTTGCCATTGGCGCAGAAGAGGAACAAGGTCGGTGAGGCCGAGTTATTCCGCATCACGAAGTGGAAGTCGTTCATCGAGACCTTGCCGGCACCGGCACCGGTCCCGTGCGACGAGGCGCCAAGCTGAGTCGCCCCCCAACTGAAGGACTCGATCTCGATCTCGCCGGGGTGCGTCTTGTCTTTGGATTCACCCTTGACATCCGTGATCTTCAGGAACATGTCAACGGACATTAAAATCAGCTCCTCATACCTTGGATTGACTTAGCTTGGCTTTGTCCGGCCGGCCCTCCCTGCCGGACTTACTCTGATTACGTCATCCCGACGGCGCAGTGACATGACTCTCGCCATTTATTATTTTCCGAGGCACGCGACGGAGCGAGCACTGCGACAATTCGCGATCAGGTCGCCTCGTGCCTGCCCACGAAAGCCGGTCACTTGTCACCGACGGCGGCGTGCGGTAGCTTCCTGGTCATCGCCATCCTAAAGAAAAAGGCGATTCCTCTCTCATCAGGTTCGCGGCATTGTCGCTGTGTCACGGTCGAGGCGCGGCGAGGACGTTCTCCATCGCACATTGAGGCCCAGCCGAATGCTCGTCCATCATAAGAAGGCCTGGTTCCAGGTCGACAAGTTTTCCACCTACAACGCCAAGACCAAAGAGCTCGTCAACACCAACGGCTTCGTCTGCTTCGTGTTCTTCGACGTCGACGAAGACCCGCGAGCGGGCTCCCTCGCCACGTTCGAATGCCTCGGCCCGATCCGCACCGGCAGTGGCGGACCGCCCCGAGTCTTCGCCACCGAACAGGAGGCGGTCAACGCGGGTATCGATTTCATGGAGCAGGAATCAGGGCATCATTGACCGATCCGAACCGTAGCACTCTACGGCGTCAACCCTTGCTGTGCCCCGATTGCAAGTCAGAAAAATCACAACGACCCGATCCAGGGCCAGGAAGCCGCTCGCGACTCGTTCCCACGGTCCCCCGTGGGAACGAGGGCGATTTCTCGCTCTCTGGCGGGTCGTTGATAGGATTAGAGCAGGGGTTGATAGAACGTCTGGAAGTTGGAAACGACGACCTGGGACGTCTGGTTGCTTGTGGCGCTGGTCAGGATGAACTGCAGGTTGTGCAACTCCAACGGATACCCGCTGAGGCTGAGGGTCGCGTGGGCGACGCTCGAACCGACCAAGGCCGCATCCATGACGAAGGCGACGTCACCGTCGGCGAGGATGATCAACCGGTCTCCCGCCTGATAGGTGGGAAACTGGTAGTCGAAGGCGATCCCGCTCTGGCCCCGGAGCGGAGCGCGGAGCGACACGGGCAGCGTCTGGATGATGACCCCATTTTGGGTCAAGCTCACCGCCGAGGCGTTGTACGACTGGAACGTGATCGTCTCGGTCGGAGCGGCCGACTCCGGATCGAGCACGAACTGCTGGTCGGTCGGCTGGAAGACTTCGTCCCAGTTCTGCTCGTAATAGGGCGAGAGGTTTTTCACCGGGTTCGCCGGGCCTGAGTTGGCCGGGAGCAACGGGGACCAATACTGGCCGACCGTCTGCTGATAGGTCAGATTCGGGTCAGCCGAACCGGTGTACCACGACGCCGCGTAGCCGTGCCTTCCGCCCAGATCATAGGAATAGTAGATGTCGGGTATCAGACCGACGTCGACGATCTGGTTCAGGTTCTGACCTTGACCGTTCGAGAGCTGGATACCGCTGTAGGGCACGTCGAATTCGGAAATATAGTTTTCCACAAACGTGCTCGTCAGGCTCGAGCGATCGATGTTGCTGAGATTCTGGAGAAAGTACCAGTTGAAGTTCGCGGCATCGCCCGCGACCGTGACGTCGTCTTCAGGGGAGTCGAGCAGGGTGACCTGGTCGACGCGCATCTTCGCCTGCTGCAAGGCGGTGGCCGCGACCGAGACCACCTTCGAGCCGTGGCTATGGCCGACGAGCTGGAGCTTGCCGGTGAACGAACCACCCAGGACCGACTCGAGTGCCGAGGCGAGCCGTTCGCCGTTGAGCGTCGTCAACGCTTCGGACTTATACGCACCGACGGGAATCTTGGTATCCAGAACGTTCCAGGTCGGTGTCGCCGAATCATCGATCCAGCTATAAGCCAAGACCGCGGCGTTCGGGTCCGTCGGACTCCCCGGAACCGCCGGGTTGGTGCGCGCGAGGATCGACTGGGCCATCCCGACGGCCGAAACTTCGGTGGTTCCAAAGAGGGTGCTCACCGTTTCACCGTGCAGGAGCCAGGCGGAATCGGGCACTTGTGGGTGTTTGGCGGTCCAGCTTGGGTCGTAACCGGGCTGGGTGGGGTCGGTCTCCCACCATTTCAGAACATGATTTTTTGTATTAGCTTCGTAGTTCACCCACCCCTGGTAGCCTGGTGCCCAGCCGTGCGAGATCACCGTGATGTCCTTGCCGACCAGGCGGGGGTCGTCGGGCTTCACGGGGACAAACTGCTGCAGGGTCGGGTCGAAGTAGGCGAGGCGTTGAATGACGGGGAGTGCCTGCGACAACGGGGGTTCGATCGCGTTGACGGCGACCGCGGGCGTCGACAACGCGTTCGTATTATCCCCGGCCAAGAACTGGCCGGAGGCCGTCGGCGGCAAACGGTAGGCGATCGTCAAGTTCGCCGCGCCCTGGGGTGAGGTCAGGGAGAGCAAGGGCGTCCGGCTCAGGATCGGCGCCCCAAGGCCGCCCCCTCGGGTCGGCGCCAGGGCGAGTTCGTCTCGGCCTGGCCCGCCGATGTTCACCGCGGCAATCTCAACGCCTCCCCCGTTCGAACTGTCCGGCACGACGAATTCCGCGGGGTTCGCGTCCGCGATCCCTTGATAGACCCTGACTCGAGTCTGGTTGGATCGCGGTGGGGAAGACGCAACGATCAAATCAGGATGGCGATCGCTCCCGATTTTCCCGACGGCAATCGACGTCTTACCGCGCGAGGGGCCTTCGAAAGCCGTGTAGTCCGCCAACAGTTGGCCCGATTGGCCGTCGAGCACCCGAACCTTGGAGGGGCCGAACGCCGACAGGGCGACGATATCCGCGCGACCGTCCTGGTTGAGGTCGCCGACCGCCAGCTTGGCCCCTTGTCCCCAGCCTCGGCGCGAGCCTCCGGCGTTCGCTCGGAACGCATCCAGGAGCTGGCCGTCGAGCCCTTGGTAGACCCGAATCAAGGGCGTGCCCAGCCCAGGCGCCACAATGATCTCGGATCGGCCGTCGCCGTTGACGTCACCGACCGCGACCCAGGTGCCTCCGCGCGACCAGGTCCGCGGAGTCGCGAACTGACCGATCTGGGTCCCATCGCTGGCGCGAAAGACCTTGACGAGCGATGGCCCACCCGGCCCGGGCGCCGTCACGATGTCAAGCTCGCCGTTACCGTCGATATCGCCGACGGCCACCCGCACACCGGCCGTCATCTTGGCGTTGTACGCGGAAAATTGAAACCGCTCCGTACCCGTGTCCGCGTCGAAAACCTGAACGATCGGCGCTCCCCCCGCGCCTGCCCCGCCCACGAGCAGTCCGGAGAGCAGATTCCGCGCTTCCAGGATCTCCAGGCCCGGAGTCCGCGGCCGAGGGCGCCGGCCATTTCGTTGCGCCGGGCGATCACCCATCGGTGCCGCGGACCGGTGTTTCATCGCGACCGCTCTCGACAGAACCGTCATGCGCAACACTCCCGTTGGAACCTGTGTCTTTATCCCCAACGATACGGCGAACCTGCCGGATCGATGCGAGGCAACCCAGTGGATCACCCGAGCCAGTCGTTCCGCCATTTGCGTGGAGACTCGGTTGAGTCTTACCCAGGCGGGGCTGCCGTCAAGTCAATCGAGCCCGAAGCCCGCTCCACAATCGCCATATTGAGATCAACGGCGTTCCCGATGTGGTTTATCCGGGCCATAGGGTTGCCGTCAAGGGTTGGCCCGAAAGTCCAAGGTGTGGCTCGACCAGCCCAAATTTCTCAGCGGGCCGGTTGCCCCCCGAAGTTGTTCGGTCGACTTTCCGGCTCGATGTTCTGAGTGGCCAAAGCCACAAAATATACAAATCCAAATTTCTTGTTTTCAAGACGCCACCGCAAGCGCCCGCCGCAAGCCCAAGCATTCGTCACGGAATAAATGAACAGAGACTCTGCATACACAATCTTCTGATGGTTCATTATCTTTAACTCTTGTACCTTACCTTGAACTGGTGTACTCTTCGAGACGGCTTGCCGTACTGGCCAAAAACCGGCGCACGGCAAACAGCGGTTTCTCGCATTTTGTCGAGGATTTGAGTCGCGACCGCGGGATCGGCGATGCCGCCCATGAAGGCGGCGGTCGGGCTCGACACATCCCATTTTTCAAGAGAGGTGAACACCCTGAGCGGAGCATCGTCCACCTCTACGAAGCGGTAGAGCTTAGCCGGTCTGCGACCGTGATTCGCGGTTGTCGCCCTTGATGGGGTGACGCGCTACGACTGCGCGCCCGCCCCGAGGATGGATGAATCGATCGACCTCGGCCCCCTCCCCATGGAGAACTGCCATGCATGCTTCGGCCCCCCCCGTCCGGTCCCGCTTCAGGCAGCGGCGGACCGCCCATTCCCAGCGAGCCCTTCTGACCCGCCTGGAATCCCTGGAAGAACGCACGCTCCTCTCCGTGGCCGAGATCGGCCCGGTCGGCCTGCTGTCAGCTAACAATCCTGGCCTAGGCGCGGGCGACGGCATCCCCGCTGACCCCGCGACGATTCTCTGGCAGGGCGAACAGCGGCCCGTCGTCCCCGGCCGGTGGATCGTCGCCATGGACAGTCTGCGAGGCACCGCCGCGACCCAGTTGGCCACCGGAGACCGACTGCTCAAGCAGCGCAGCTTCGGCCCGGCCATGACGGCGGTGCGCGGCCTGGGCGGACGCGGGTCGATGCTCGCCGAAACGGCGCCCGGAGTGACCTACGACGCCGTGAAAGCCTCGCTGGCGGGACTCCCCGGTTTTCGCTACGTCGAGCCCGACTTCATCGTCAGCGTCAATTCGACCACGCCCAACGACCCCAACTTCTCCACCCTTTACGGGCTCGACAACACCGCGCAGGCCGGCGGCGTGCAGGACGCCGATATCGATGCCCCGGAGGCGTGGGACCTGACCACCGGCAGCAGTCGCGTCGTCGTCGGCGTGATCGACAGCGGCGTCGACTACAATCACCCCGACCTGGCCGCCAACATGTGGAGGAACCCGGGGGAGATCCCCGGTGATGGGATCGACAACGACGGCAACGGCTACAAGGACGACGTCTACGGCTACGACTTCATCAATGGCGACGGCGACCCGATGGACGATTACGGCCACGGCACGCACGTCGCCGGGACCCTCGGCGCGGTCGGCAACAACGGGGTGGGCGTGACGGGTGTCAACTGGCAGTCGCGGATCATGGCGCTGAAGTTCCTGGGCGCAGATGGGACCGGGCCGATCTCGGCCGCCATCTCGGCCCTCAATTATGCCACGATGATGCGGAACTCCTACGGCGTGAACATCCGGCTGACCAACAATAGCTGGGGCGGGGGCGCGTTCTCGCAGGCAATGAGCGACGCAATCGCGGCCAGCGGCAACGCGGGCATGCTGTTCGTCGTCGCGGCCGGCAATAATTCCGCCAACAGTGATTACTCGACGACCTATCCGGCGAGCTACAACCTCCCCAACATCATCGTGGTCGCCGCCACCGACCAGAGCGACGCGCTCGCCTCGTTCTCGAACTACGGGGCGACGACGGTCGACCTGGCTGCCCCGGGCGTGGGAATCCTGAGCACCACTCCCAACAACACGTACAGCGTCCTCAGTGGCACCTCGATGGCCGCGCCGCTCGTGAGCGGGGTCGCCGCCCTGGCCTGGAGCCTCGACACCAACGCAACCTATCAGAAGGTTCGTGACGCGCTGTTCGCCGGCGTGGACCCGGTGCCCGGACTCCACGGCGTCACGGCGACCGGGGGCCGGCTCAACGCTTGGAACACGCTCAACGTCATCCTCGGCGATGTGGGCGATACCCTCAGCGCGGCCCGAGGGACCAAGATCGTAGCCCCCGGCGACCGCTTCGCCATCCCGACCAGCACCATCGGCGACGGGCCCTTTGCCAGCCTCGACGTGGACCTCTACCAGTTGAACGCATCGGCCGGCAGCACGCTGACGGCCGTGACCAGCCTGCCGACCGGAGGCGTCGCGATGGACACCGTCCTGCGACTCTTCGACGCCTCGGGCACTCCGCTGGCCATGAACGACGACTTCGCCGGCTACTACTCCCGGCTTGACTATACCTTCACGGCGGCCGGCACCTACTACGTCGGCGTCTCCGCCTTCGGAAACGCGAACTATCTCCCGACCAGCGGCAGCTTCGCCACGCCCGCCAGCTCGGGCACTTACGGCCTCGACCTCAGCCTGGACATCGGCGACACGCGGCAAACCGCAATGACCACCGGGCTCGGGACCGGCGGCCACTACGTTCAGCCCAACGGCGCGATCGGCGACGGCCCCTTCGGCGCCGCGGACGTGGACGTCTACCAGTTCACCGCGGCCGCCGGGACCACCTTCACGGCCGTGTCATCTCAGCCGTCCGGCGGCGCCGCGATGGACATCGTCCTGCGACTGTTCGACGGGGCCGGCAATCCGCTGGCCCTCAGCGATAGCCCCTCCACATGGAACTCACGACTCTCGTATCGCTTCAGCACCGCGGCCACGTATTACCTCGGAGTCTCCGGGGCCGGAAACACGGCCTACAACGCCAACAGCGCCGGCGGCGGCACCCCCGGCAGCCGGGGTGACTACCGCGTCGAGATGACCCTGGACGCTAACTCTCCCGCGGAGTTCGAGCTCAGTGGGCTTCTGGCAAATAACGCCGCGGGGGCGGACGGCTTCGTCGTCACCGGGACAGGCGACGATTCGGAGCTCAGAGGCCCCTCGCTGTACCGGCCGCTCGGCGACATCAATGGGGACGGCTATGACGACATGCTGCTCGGTGCTCCCGGAGACACCGGCCCGACGAGTATGACGGCCGGCGCAGTCTTTCTGATCTTCGGCCGGCCGGGCGGATATCCCGCGGAGTTGAGCCTGGAAGCACTCGACGGCCGGAGCGGCTACCGAATCAACGGGATCGCACTGGGGGACCGCACGGGCATCTCCGGCGGTGGCGCCGGCGACATCAATCACGACGGCATCCCCGACCTCGTCATCGGCGCGAGCGGGGCATCGCCTTCCAGCGACCGCACCAACGCCGGCCAGTCCTATGTGCTCTTCGGTGGCCTGGCGAACCTGGACGCGCTCGACCGCGCCGACGGGATCCAGGACGGCCAGATCCAACTTGCAAAACTTGACGGCACCCACGGCTTCGCGATCAACGGAATCGCCGCGTACCATCAGGCGGGAAGTGTCACGGGCGCGGGTGACCTCAACCACGACGGTTTCGACGACCTGGTGATCGGCGCCCTCGGGGTCGGGAGCTCCGGCGCCGCTTACGTGGTCTTCGGCCGGAACACCCCCCTCGGCGCGTCCTTCCCGGCCACTCTGGAGTTGGCCACGCTGAACGGCTCCAACGGGTTCACGATCGCCGCCTCGGGCACGAGCGACACGCTGGGCATCGCCCTGAGCGGTGCCGGCGACGTCAATGGAGACGGCATCGCCGACCTCATCCTGGGCGGCTCCACCGCGGACCCGGCCGGCCGCACCGATGCCGGCCAGGCCTACGTGCTCTTCGGCCGCTCGAGCTTCCCCGCCATCGTCAACCTCGCCACGCTCAACGGCGGCAACGGCTTCACGATCAACGGAAACGCCGCGGCCGACAACCTCGGAATCTCGGTGGCCGGGGTCGGTGACGTCAACGGCGACGGTGTCGACGACGTCCTGATCGGGGCTCACGGCGTCGACGCTCCCGGGAAGCCCAATGCCGGCGCAGCCTATCTCCTCTTCGGCAAGCGGACGGCGACGGCCGGCGGCTTCCCGGCCATTATTGAGGTCACCACGTTCAATGGCTCCACCGGCGTATTGTTTCAGGGGGCCGCGGCCAACGATTACGGCGGCTACTCCGTCAGTGGAGCCGGAGACGTCAACGGCGATGGTTACAAGGACATTTTGATTGGTGCGATCTACGCCGATCCCCACAACATCAAGAGCGCCGGTCAAGCTTCTCTGGTTTATGGCGGCCGGGGCTTCGGGGCGCGTTTCGAGCTTGCCGGCCTGCTCGCCGCCAGCGGTGGCGACGGCTCGAACGGGTTCGCGCTCAATGGGTTCGCGGTGGGAGGGCAAGCATACGCGGCCTCCGGGATCGGCGATCTCAACCACGACGGCTTCGCCGACCTGCGTGTCTCGTCGCCCTACGTCGACGCCAACGGCCTGATCGCCCCCGGCCAGGTTTACGTCGTCTTCGGCAAGCCGACGGCACCCGGGATCCGCGTGCTCCCCCCTTCCGGCCTGGTCACCACCGAGGCCGGTGGCACGGCCCGGTTCAGCCTGGTTCTCACCACAAAGCCGACCGCCAACGTCACGATCGCCGTGAGCACCAGCGACGCGAGCGAGGGCGTCGTCAGCGTTTCGTCGTTGACGTTCACTCCCACCAACTGGAATCAACCGCAGTCGGTCACGGTCACGGGGGTGAACGACACGTTCAGCGACGGCGATCTCGCCTACCTCATTCTGCTGGGCGCGGGGTCAAGCCAAGATGCCGCCTACAACGGGCTCGCCCCGGTGAACGTGTCCGTCATCAATCTCGACAACGACCTGGTCACGACGACCTTCACCAAGGTTGAGAATCAGAACATCCCGGACCAAGGCACCCTCACCTCGAGCCTGAACGTTGCGGCGACCGGCCGGATCCTCGACCTCGACGTTCGGGTGAACATCAATCATTCCTGGGATGAAGATCTCGACGTCACTTTGATCGCCCCGGACGGCACGCGGGTCGAGCTGTTCACCGACGTCGGCCTTGATGGGAGCAATTTCACCAACACCGTGCTCGATGACGAGTCCGCGACGCCGATCACTTCAGGCATCGCTCCGTTCACGGGCACGTACCGGCCCGAAGGAAACCTGACGGCACTCGAGGGCAAAAATCTCGCCGGGACCTGGAAGCTCGAGGTCAATGATGATGAGTACTTCTTCACAGGAGAGCTGCTTGATTGGTCGATCACGGCCCGATCCACGTCCGCGGCCTTGCGCCCCCAGGCCGTCGTCACCCCGACCTCGGGGCTGGTCACGACCGAAGCCGGCGGCAAGGCTAGCTTCACGGTCCGGCTCGACAATGCGCCGCGCTCGAACGTCACCATTCCCGTCGCCACGAGTGATGCGACCGAGGGCCGAACCTCGACCTCGGTCCTGACCTTCACACCCGCCAACTGGAACGTCGCCCAGACCGTCACGGTCACGGGCGTCGACGACGCGATTGCCGATGGGAACGTCGGTTATACGATCGTGCTCGGCCCGGCCGTCAGTGCCGACCCTGATTTCGACGGAATCAATCCGGCCGACGTCACGGTCACCAACACCGATAACGACTTCGTCACGGCCACATTCACCAAAACGGCCAACCTGGCCATCCCGAACCTGGCCAAGCGGACCTCGGTCCTGACCGTCTCGGCCGCCGGCACGATCCTGGACCTTGATGTGAAGGTCAACTTCAGTCATACCAATGACACGGACCTCGACGTCTTCCTGATCGCTCCCGACAACACCCGCGTCGAGCTCTTCACCGACGTCGGGGGAAGTGGCGACCATTTCACGAACACAATCCTCAGCGACGAGGCCACAACCTCGATCACGGCAGGTTCCGCCCCGTTCACGGGCACGTTCCGGCCCGAAGGGAACCTCACGCTGCTCGAGGGCAAAAGCCTCGCCGGGACCTGGACCCTCGAAGTCACCGATGACGCCGGTGGCAGCGCGGGCACACTCTTGAACTGGTCGCTGATCGTGCGTTACGCGGCGGCAGCCCAGAGCGCAACGGTTGCGGCGACCCACGAGCCGGCTCCGACGGTCGCGGGGGCAGCGGCAGGGCAAGTCATCACCGCAGACGCGACGCGCCGGGGGACGAAGGCGGAAGGGCGGACTGACCTGTTGAGCGTCGCCTTGCAAGAACTGAACCACTGGCTCGGCCGCGACTTGGAGACCACCGACCTCGTGGCCTCGCCGCTCCAGCCAGGAACCGAAGCGCGTTCAGAGTCACCGGCCGGGACCGCTTACGCATCGTACCTCGTTGATGGAGACGCGCTGAGCGAACTGGCCGGGAGCCTGCTCGCCTCGCGCCGCGGACGACAGCGTACCCGACCTGCGCAGCTCAGCCTAAGCCGTTGGTCTCGGTTTTCTTCGATTTTCTGATGGGCGAACGCGGTGATGCAATCGCCGTTGGGTGCCACGGATTGTACCCAACCCGTGAACGATCGCCTGGGTTTTTGGCTCACGGGTTGGGTACAACCCGTGGCACCCAGGGTTTGCACATAATTCAATACAAAGAAAGACCATGTCCACGCGATTAGAGGTGCCTCTCCGAAGCAACTCTTGTGAGTCAGGAAACGAATCCAGGCGGCGATGACCTTCGGGGCGTGCTCGCGGGGCTCGCCCCGGGGCCGATCAACGCCTCGTCTCGATCTCGTACCTGAGCTTGAGATAGAGTGTGAACTGGACGACGGGCTCCAGCACGACGGGGTCGATAACACGGTCGAAGCCGTCGGCGTTGAGTGGGTTGAAGTAAAACGTCCGGCTCTTACGGAGGGATTGAACGGTCATCCGCGCGCGGTCCGGGCCGCCCGAGACGGCCTCGGACTCGCCGGCGGTGTAGGAGTCGTACATCTCGGACGGGAAGTAGGTGGACGACCGCTCGGCGTAGACCTGAGGCACAGCGCGGAGCTTGATGCCGAGGAGGCGTTCGTGGCGGGCGGCCTTGGCCTTGACGACGGCCGCCGCCACCTCGGCCAGCCGTTCCTGGATCGGAGCGAGGTCGGTGACGACATAGTCGACCTTGATCAGGTCGTAGACCTTCGCCCGGCTCGCGGCGACGACGAGCCGGTCGATGAGCGTCTTGTCGCGGTAGCGAATGGCAACGGTCTTCTTCAACTCGAAACCGACGAGTTGCTCGCGGGCGAGGTTCCCCTCGACCTTGTAGCCGTAGACCTTCGTCTGAGCGGTGAAGTCGACGAAGAGGGCGTCGAGGCCGATGCCGAGCGGCTTGAGCGCCTCGGTGAACGCGGCGATGGTCGCGTCCATCCGCGTCTGACAGGCCTCAACGGTCTCGGCCTCCTCGGCGACACCGAAGGTGGCGACAAACTCATCGGCCCTGACGTTCATCAGGACGCTCGCGTCGACGAACATCGCCGTGTCCGTCGGCGGCATCTCCTCGCGAGTCAACTGCCGCTTCGCCCGCTCGTTCTGGTCCGCCCGCGCCCGGCCGGCCGCCTGACCGTAGCCGACGTTGCCGCCGACTTGCCCCACTCCGGCGCGGGCGGTGAGGGTGAGGATCAAGAGCGTTGTCATCGCAAACCGCATGGCGAGGTCCTCCGCGTAGAAGTGGGATCGAGACCGACCATCATCGCGGAACAGCCCGAAGGAGAGAAGCAGGCGGAGCGACGACTCCCACGAGACGGCCCCATGGAATTCCCCAGTTCCCCCCTGATTCAGTCGGTCGGACCGGGGTTTCCGACCGGCCCCGGGTGGACCGCCCGAGGGTAAAGCTTGGGCCCCCAACCGAGTGCCTTCAGTCCCAGCAACGCCGTGGCCACGGTGAGGAACCAGTACGGTATCACCAGCGCGATGTAGGGGCTTTGCACGTAGTCTCCGTCGTGATACGGAAAGGGCAGCAGCGCGAAGACGAATCCGAGGAAGCCCAAGACAAAGCTGTGGCGATCATGATAGCCGCCGTTGCCGAGATAAGGCTGTCGCATGAACGTGATGATCGCCGGCCTCCGCCCCTCAGCCCGCATGATCATAAAATGGAGTGTGCCGCTGTCTGACAACACCTGACCGAGAACGCCCGCTCCCAGAAAGCCGGGAACGACCTCCTCACCGGCGACCTGGTGCCAATTGTAGGACGATTTCCAAAGACCAATCCACATCAAGGTCAGTCCAAGCGCAATCGCCACCTTGACCCGCGTCCACGTGACGCTTTGCTTGAGACGATGCAGCCCTCGACAACTCGCCAGGGCCGCTCGGCAGAGGTTCGGAAAGTGCCGTCGAAGCGTGGAGTCTTCCATCTTTACTTCCTCCAAACTTCATTCTCGGGAATTCAGTCGAGAGTGACCAGATTGGTGCGTACTGACAGAGCAAACCACGCCCCCTGTCCATCGCTTGGCGACACCAATATTCAGGTCACGGACATTCGATCGCGGCGCTCGAATAGCCCAGCCTATGGGGGCCTACCTCCTCACGGCGGCGGAGGTCCGGACGAGGCCGTTCCTGTTTTTCTGCAAGACTGCCACGTCTCAACCCCTCCCGAGGTATTGTCAATCTTCGACGGGCCGGCAAAAAGGCCATCTTCGCACCGCTCAATGGAAGAAACCCCCGAGAAATCCAGCAGGTGCACTCTCTGATTTCGGACTTTTTGCCGGCCCGTCGACTTTCGACAATACCTCCCCATTTCTGCCTCTTCGCCTGTCACCATTGCACGACCCCAGCCGGATCGTCTATTTCATGGGAGGGCCCCCAAGTTGCGATCTCCCCGAGAGACATACGAACAGGTCGAGGTTGCGCACCATTGCTGAGCTATGTGAAAGATCCCATGATCACCGTATTTGATTGACTTTACTTAGTTGTCACGTTTTAATTAAAGCGATCGGTTTGCACTCTGGCTCTGCACCTGGACGCCTACGTCCGTCGAATGGACGCAACGGCACAAAGATCGGCTCGCCACGTGGTGAGACCAGGTCACGAGAACCCTCAGTGAACGGATGACCACAAACTCCCAGGGGATCCATCAGAAGACTCCGTTGTACGCGATTTCCCACCTGCTTTCGAAATGCCTATCCGCAGACTCCCTGATCACCGTATTTGATTGACTTCACTTAGTTATCACGTTTCAATAAAGTCGATTGGTTTGCACTCTGGCTCTACACCTGGACGCCTACGTCCGTCGAATGAAGGGCCAAGGCAACATCGGAACCCTTCACGTGTCGATACCAGTAGGGCCTCTCGGACGAGTGGAGCGGGGCAGCGTAGCGAGAGTCGACGTGGCCGCTCCCGGAACCTCGATCGATCCCGTAAGAATGCTCGAAAAGTTCGCATGAACAAGGTGATGATTCGCATGAACCTCTACCTTTCCCGCCTCGTCTCGATCTCGGCCGCCCTCATTGTCTCCGCCGGGCCGAACGCGATCGGCCAGGAGTCTCCTAGCGGCGTTCCCGCTCGGTCCTACCCGCCCGTCCTGCTCGAGCGCCGGCCTTCCTCGGCCGTCCCGCCTGTCCTGCGCGAGCGCCGGCCTTTCTTGGCCTTGACCGCTGATCGTGCCATCGACGCGGAGTCCACCACGTCCCCGACTTCCAACCTCCCCGAAGCCCTTGAGAGACTCGGGATCGCGAACCAGCAACTGAAGCATTCGCTCCAGCAATTGCAACTGGAGCGGTTCGCGGCCCTGAAGTCGGGGATGCCCGACGGGGCGCAGGTCCTGCGGGATGCCATCTGGCAGACGAATGAGATCCACGTCTCCTGGGAGAACCCGTCCCCCCAGACCGAGCAGGAGCGGCGGTGGGTCAAGGAGGCCGTCGAGGAGACCTGGCAGAAGGAGTGCGGCATCCGCTTCGTCGGTTGGGACGCAGCTGGGTCGGACACGACGGGCATCCGCATCCGCGTGAGCGACGAGCAACCCCACTGCGAGAGGCTGGGAAAGTACCTCGACGGCCTCAAAAATGGAATGGTTCTTAATTTCAATTATGCAAATTGGTGCCAGGAGTGTGGCGTCGACAGGAAGAAATCCATCAAAATAATCGCCGCCCACGAGTTCGGCCACGCCCTGGGCTTCGCACACGAGCACAACCGGGACGATCGCCCGATGTCGTGCCAGAAAGAGAAGCAGGGATCAGACGGCGATTTCTATATAACGCTATACGATCCTAGTTCAATAATGAACTATTGTAACGAGACCTGGAACAACAACGGAAGGCTCAGCGCCGACGACATCTACGCAGCTCGAGTCCTCTACGGGAACCCCGGCACGCCGCTGGCCGCGACGCCTCCGGCCGTCGAGACGCTCGCCCCCCCGGTCGCGTCAGTGACTAATGCTCTCCCGATGGACTTGGGCGGCTGGCTGCAGGCGGAGCGGACGATCGCGAGGGACAAGATACTCGCGAACATCCTCAGCAATGGCGCCGTGATCGCGTCGCCGTCGCGATCCAACCCGAACTACTATTATCATTGGGTCCGCGACGCCGCGCTGACGATGGACGTCGTCGTGTCGCTCTACGCCGACGCGTCCGATGCGTCGACCCGGCGCCATTATCTCGAGCTGTTGACCAGGTATGTCAACCTGTCGCTCGGGCTCCAGGTGACGAACAATCTCAGCACCGCGCTGAGCCGCGGAGTGGGCGAGCCCAAGTTCCACACCGACGGGTCGGCCTACAACGACAACTGGGGCCGACCCCAGGACGACGGCCCCGCCCTGCGGGCCGCTAGCCTGTGCCGCCTCGCCCACATGCTGCTCGATCGCGGCGACGACGACCTGACAAACTTCGTCAAAACCAAGCTCTACGACGGCCGGTTGCCGTCGAACTCGGTCATCAAACGGGACCTGGAGTACGTCTCCCATAATTGGCAACGGCCCAGCGTCGACTTGTGGGAAGAGGTGTATGGCCACCACTTCTACACTCGCATCGCCCAGCGGAGAGGCCTTAGGGAGGGGGCCAAGCTCGCAAGTCGCCTGGGCGATCAGGCTGCCGCCGAGTGGTACAGCGCCAAGGCGGCGGAACTGGAGCGAGCGCTCCAGGACCACTGGCAGAGCGACCGCGGCTACCTCATCGCGACGTTCGACCAGCAGGGGAAGGACTACAAGACGAGCAACCTCGACGTCTCCATCGTGTTGGGCGTGTTGCACACAAGGAGCCCGAATGACGGGTTCCTCTCGCCGACGAACGACCATGTGCTGTCGACGGCACGGAAGCTCGCCGACGAGTTCGACTCGATGTACCGGATCAACCGGACGACGACAGATTCCTCCGGCGGCAGGCTCGGGGTCGCCATCGGCCGCTATCCCGAGGACCGATATAGCGGTAGCGGGCCCGACCAGGTCGGGGGGGGAAACCCCTGGTATCTGTGCACCGCGGCCCTGGGGGAGCTCTACTATTCTGTCGCCAACGAATGGGAGAGTAATGGTTCGCTGGCGATCACCGGCGAAAACAGCGCATTCCTGGCCGCGCTGCGGCCGACGCCGGTGACGGTCTTGCGGTCGGGCGAAACGCTCGCGCGATCCGACGCGAGATTCGGCGTCGTGCTGCGTGCCCTCCGCGAGGCGGGGGACGCGCAATTGCGTCGCGTCAAATTCCATGCTGGTGGCGATGGCTCCCTCGCGGAGCAGGTCTATCGCGAGGACGGATTCGCCAGGAGTGCGCGGGACTTGACCTGGAGCTACGCGAGCATCCTGACGGCGGCGGCGGTGCGGTCGGGGCAAGCCAGCGCCGCGCAGCCATTGACGTCCCCGCCGTCATTCGCTCCATCCCCGTTCGAGGCAATCGGTCCAGTCCCCGAGGGGATCCCGGACTTTGCCAGGCCGCTCAACCGCGGCGGAGTCCCAGCAACGCGACTCGACGCCTCCCTGGAACGCCCGAACGCCCGCTCGGCCTCTGAGAGACCCGCCGAGGACACCGACCTGCGGAAGCGCATCTCCGACATCGAGAATGCCCTGCGTGAGTTCAAGGATGCTTACAAGGCTAAGAAGCCCAAGAAGAAGCTGAAATCCACCCCGGAATGAACATGAGCACTTCTCTGCAAAGTCCTACGATGACGCGACGGCTGCTCCGGGACCACTTCCCGCCGTGGTGTACCGCCGCCACGGCGTTGTGGCTCGCGACGGGCGTCGCCCTCGCGGATGACGACCCGGCTCGCGACACCTCGCGGAATGCCAGCGAGCCGCGGTCCGCCCTGTTGGACGTGTGGGGCGATCGGAAGGAATTCGGCGCCTGGTATGTCCCACCGTTGCCCGACCCGCCGGACCGCATGCAGGCGGTGCACGTCACTCTCCTGCCCAGCGGTAAGCTCCTCATCGTGAACGGGAGCGGCTTTCGATTGAACTACTGCAAGGAGTGCGGGATGTTCAAGGAAGGCGTCGACGGGACCAACTACGACGTGGTGAACGAGACCGCCCTATACGAGCCCCTAGCCGACCTGGAGGACAACCTCCTCTTGCCCAAGGGCAACAAGGCGGCCTTCCGCCGCATCGCCTCCCCGGCCACGGGCAGAGCCGCGCTCGAGAAGACCGTCGGCGGGGATCCGGGCGAGCCCGAGGACGCGGACGAGAGCCGGTGGGCGAACGACCTGTTCTGCGCCGGCCACCTCCAGATGCCGGACGGCAACGTGCTGTTCGTGAGCGGTAATCGGATGAACTACCCTGGGATGCAGTTCACCGGCACCAAATTCTCCAATATCTACGACTGGAAGACCGACACCTGGCGCGATCCGCAGCTGCTGGCCGACGGCCACTGGTATCCGACGGTCGTCGGGCTAGGCGATGGTCGCATGATGACCGTCTCGGGCTTGAAATACAGCAAGGCCGTCAAGAACCTCAACAGCTCGGTCGTCGAGTTCTTCGACTACCGCACCAGGCGTTGGACGTCGCGCGACATCGCACAGCTACCCAACAGCCCGTTCAACACGCTGATCGGGCTGCAGGAGGACGAGCGCGACCGGCTCGACCACTATCCGCGCATGGTCCCTCTCGCCGACGGTCGATTCCTCATCACGGGCGACGGGTCGGGCCACGGCAACCCGAATAGCCGGCGGACCTATTTCATGAAAATCGGCCCCCCGGCGCGGCCGAACCAGGCACCGGAGATCTCGTTCGAACTTGGGGCAGACCGTCCTTCACACCGTCGGATGTACAGCTCGGGGCTGATGGACCCGAATAGCCCCAATGGCGACTTCCTCGCGATCGGGGGGATGCTCGGCACGGAGCGGACGACGATCGGGACGGACTTTGCCCCGGTCACCAAGGCCGAGGCCGTGACCTCTGGCCTGGAACGGTTCCGTGCGCCGACGGCGGCGGCTCCCCTGGGCGGTTGGGATCTTGTCCCCCGTTTCCTGGGCGACCGACCGACGGACGCGCGGGTGATGCACCTGGCGACGATCCTGCCGACCCGCCAGTTCCTGGTCGTGGGGGGAGGCAATTTCCCATTCCAGAGGCCCGTGTTCGAGCCGCAGCTGTTCACCGCGGACCCGACCGCCCCGGGCGGTTATCGCGGGAAGCGTTTGAACCCGGGAACCCAGCCCCGCCTCTATCACAGCACGGCCCTCCTCCTGCCGGATGGACGCGTGTTCGTCGGGGGCGGGAACGCCGTCCGGGCGGCCATCGAGATCGGCGAGGACGGGCAACCCACGGAAGGCAAGCCCGTCCACCTCAACACGGTGCGCGCTCCGCACGACAACTCGTTCACGTTCGTCGAGCGGGGCAAGTTCCACACCGTGGCCGAGATCTATCAATTCGAGATCTTCTACCCGCCCTACCTCTTCATCGACGGCCCGCGCCCGAGGATCGAGCGGGCGCCGACGTCGATCAAATACGGCGCCTCGGCGAACTTGCAGGTCGCCGACTTCGCCGCCGGGGCGGCGGGCGACAGCCGGTCGATCGTGCTGATCAAACTCGGCGCGGCGACCCATGCCTTCGACTTCGGGCAGCGGCTATTCAATATGCCGTTCCACATCAACGAGGCAACGGGCCTGGTGACGGTCCAAGCCCCGACCAACCGTCACCTTTATCCGCCGGGATACTACATGCTGTTCTGCGTCAGCGGCGCCGGCAAGCCTTCGGTCGCCAGGATGGTGCAACTCGCGGGCAACCCATCGGACTGATCGCGCGAGGGGGGTCCGCCATGCTCCGCGTCCGCGCGACGCGGGGCTCGCAGACGACGCGTGATCGTGTAGAAGTAGCTTCGAATCGTGCCCCTCAGGAGCCGCACCGATGAGTACCCTTTGGCAGTACATGATCTCGACCGCCTTCCGCCGCGGGCATTACGACGGCGTGGTGACGATCCGCGAGCTGAAGAAGCGCGGGGATCACGGCCTCGGCGAATACGCCGCGCTCGACGGCGAACTCATCGTCGTCGACGGCGAATTTTACCGGGCCCGTTCGGACGGGACAATCCAAACCGCCGTCGACGACGACCCGCTCTGTTTCGCACAGGTCGCTACCCTCGGGGCGGCTGAAGAATTCGCGGCGCCCGATGGGCTGACGCTCCAGAATGTCGCGACCTCGTTCGCCGCCAGTCAGCGTACGCGGAATACGTTCTACCTGATCACCATCGAAGGGGACTTCGAAACCGTGACGACCACGGTGTTCCCGCCGCAGCAAAAGCCCTATCCGCCCCTGGCCGAGGCGAACGCTCAGGCGGTGAAATTCAGGTTCAAGCTCGAGACGGGCAAGCTCGTCGGATTTTTCTCCCCCACCTACATGAGAGACGTCGGCGTCCCTGGTTACCACCTCCACTTCCTGAACGATCAGCGGACCGGCGGCGGGCACGTCACCTCCTTCGAGCTCCGGAGCGGGCGGGTGTCGCTGCAGCCTATCGACCGGTTTTCGCTGGTGATCTCCCAGGACGAGGACTTCCTTCACGCCGACCTGGAACTCTGACGCGGGCCTCGACGGCCCAGAGGATTTTCATGAAAATAGGTCTCAACCTTTATGTGTGGACGACCGAGCTCACGCGGGACTTCTATCATGTCCTCCCCGAGGTAAAGCGGCTGGGATACGACGGGATCGAGGTCCCCGTGGGAACCCAGGACGAGCGAGCCTACCGCGACATCAGTAGCCGGCTAACGGACGCCGGCCTCCAGTGCACGTCCATCACCAACGTGGGCGCCGACGCCAACCCCGCCAGCCCCGACGCCAAGGTGCGGGCGAGGGGACTCGACCGACTCCGGAGGGCCGTCGACATGAGCTACGTCCTGGAGAGCGATAACCTCGTCGGCCCCTATTTCGCCGCCTTCGGCGTGTTCACGGGGACGGGTCCGACGAGCGACGAGCTCAAGTGGTCGGCCGACGTGATGCGCGAGGTCGCGATCCACGCGCAGCAGGCGCGGCTCACGCTCAGCATCGAGTGGCTCAATCGTTTCGAGATCTACCTGCTCAATACGACGGCCCAGACCAGGGCATTCGTCGACTCGGTTGGCCAGTCGAACATCGGGATCCTCTACGATACGCACCACGCCCATCACGAGGAGAACGACGTCAGGTCGGCAATCGTCAAGGATGGAGGCCCAACGATCACCCATGTCCATTTCAGCGAGAACCAGCGCGGCACCCTCGGCTCGGGGCTGGTCGCCTGGCGGGAGACGGTGGAGGCCCTCAGGCAGATCGGCTACGACGCGACAGATCGCTGGATCATGGCCGAGGCGTTCAATAAGGACGTCCCGGGACTGGCAGCCGCCGCCCACGTCTGGCGCAACTGCTTCGAGTCCCCCTCGGGATTCACGGAACATTCCATCTCTTTCATTAAACAACTTTGGGGCTACGACGGCTGACACACGCGAGGCTGCGTCGTGTGCCAGTCCTTCGGAGGTCAATCCTTGGGGGTTACGATGAGTCGGTCCAGGAAAATCCAGAGTCCCGACGTGCTGATCATCGGCGCCGGTCCCGCCGGCAGCACGTTCGCGCGTGTGCTGGCCCAGGCCGGGCAGAAGGTCCTGATGCTCGACGCCGGCGCCCAGTTCTCAGACCGGCCCGGCCGCGTTCTGAAAAATATGTTTAAATACCAAAGAGATCTCAACCAATTCACTTACATGATCCAGGGGCTGCTCCACCCCTTGTCGGTACCCCCGGGCGGCGGCGAGCGGAGGGAGATCGACCCAATCGCGTGGCGCCCGCCCGGCGAGGTCTACGACCCGAACCGGTTCTCGACGCGCGGGCCCATCAACACGCGTCAAAACCCCGACCGCAACCTGGACGGCGAGTCGGTGGCGTTCGGCGTGGGCGGAATGATGATGCATTGGACCGCGGCGACCCCCCGCCACCACCCGCGGCTCGAGCGGTATCGCTTCGGCGACATCAAGGCCGATCATGAACAGGATCAACGCTGGAACGCGATGTACGACGAGGCGGAGCGGCTCCTCGGCACGAACTCCAAGACGTTCGAATACTCGATCCGCAACACCATCGTCCGCGACGCGCTCGAGGCGCACTATCGCCAGCGAGGCGCGCACTTTCCCAAGAACTATGGCGTCCAGAACCTTCCGATGGCGGTCCGGCGCTCCGACGACTCGAAGAATAGCGAGTTCACGATCTACACGGGCACCGACCACATCCTGGCCGAGGTGCTCGACGACAGCGCCCTCAGTAACAACCTCGAGATCTTGCCGGAGCACCGCGTAAAGAAGCTCCGGCTCAAGGGAGGTCGCGTCGACGGTGCCGAGGTCGAGGACCTGATGGCCGGCGAGCGGTATGAAATACGAGCCCGGCAATTCGTCGTCGCCTGCGGCGCCGTGATGAGCGCCTACGTCCTATGGAACTCGGGCATCAAGCTCCCTGCCCTCGGCCGTTACATCATCGAGCATCCCATCGCCTTCTGTCAGATCGTCCTCCGCCAGGAGATCATCGACTCCATCAGGGAGAACCCGGAGTTCCGACCGAAAGTGGAGCAGCAGGGGGAGCGCGACCGCCGCGCCTGCGAGGCGTCCGGCGCTGGGGGAACGGCAGCGGCCGGGCCGGCCGACGCCCCCATCGACCCGCTGCCGATCCCCATGGACGACCCCCCGCCGAACATCTGGATCCCCGTCTCGGACGATCGGCCATGGCACTGCCAGATCCACAAGGACGCCTTCCATTACGGGGCGCTCCCGCCCGGGATCGACGACCGCTTGATCGTCGACCTTCGCTGGTTCGCCCTGCTCGAACCCCGGGCGGAGAACCGCGTCCGGTTCGAGAGGGACAACTTCACCGCGTTCGGCACCGCACAGCCCACATTCGAATTCGAGCTGAGTAACACGGAACGGCAGCGGATGCACGACATGATGGACGACATGTTGGGCGCCGCGAGCTCGCTCGGCGCGTTCCTCCCCGGCACCGAACCGAGATTCATGCCCAAGGGCCTGGCGCTCCACATCCAGGGCACGACGCGCATGGGGACCGATCCGGCGACCTCAGTGGTGGACGAGCACCTGCGCGTCCACGGCGTGGACAACCTGTTTGTCGGGGGCAACGGCGTCATCCCCACGGGCAACGCCTCCAACCCGACGCTCACCAACGTGGCCCTGGCCCTGCGCTCGGCCCGGCACATGCTGCACGATAGCTGACTGCGCGCCAGCCGTGGGACCGGCGACTCTCTGACACACCTCAAGGGTGGAGTCGGCGGCGGCGTCTCGACACTCGAAACGACCCAAGGTGAGACCGTTGGCCAGATTCAAGGGCGAGCCATGAGTACAATGCCAAGGCGTTCGCACGGGGTACGAATCGGCATCCAGCCCACGTGCTGGACGAACGACGACTTCCCGGAGATCGGCAATCAATACCCATACCAATTCATCCTCGACCAGACCGCAGAGGCCGGCTACGAGGGGGGCAGCACGGGCCACAACTATCCGACTCACGTCCCCTCGCTGGTTCACACGCTCCAGTCGCGACGCTTGGGCATCACCAGCACCTGGGTCGGTACGGAGTTCACCGTACCCGGTCGCTTCGATGCGACCCTGGAATTCGTCAGGGCACAGATCGCCTTCCTCAAGGCCGTCGGTGCCAACGACATCGTCGTGGCGGAACTCGGCGCCGCCGTCAATCAGGTGCGCGTCAAATCGGTGCTGGAAGACCGTCCGATCTTCAATGAACCGCAGTGGTATCTGCTGACCATCGGGCTCAACGAGGCCGGCCGGCTGGCGCGAGAGGAGGGCATGCAACTGAGTTTTCATCCCCACGTCGGAACCGGAGTGCAGAACCGGCAGGAGATCGACCGGTTGTTTGACGAGACCGACGCGGATCTCGTCGGCTTGTGCCTCGACACGGCGCACGCGAAGTTCGCGCACGTCGACCCGATCAGGCTGGCGCTCGACTACGCGGAGCGGATCACTCACGTCCACCTGAAGGACGTACGCCCCCGCGTGCTCGAAAAGGCCGTCCCGGGCCGATACAGCTTCTACAGGGCGATCAGGGAGGGTATATTTACGGTGCCCGGCGATCCGGAAGGGGGGATTGACTTCAGGCCCATCTTCGACGCGCTGCGCCGGCGGAACTACCAGGGCTGGATGGTGGTGGAAGCCGAGCAAGACCCCGCAATGGCCGAACCTTTACGATACGCACATATAGCCCGCCGTTACATTCGCGAGAATTTCGGCTACTGAGGTCTCTAGCCGCGGGACGGTCGCGAGAGGCGATCTAAGAAGCGGCCGCCGCAACGACCGGGCCGTCCCCGGAGACCCTCTCTGCCACGCGTCCCTCGAGTCTGTAAGCCTCGGATGCGTCTTTCCACGGGGAGTGCGAGCATCGCCGCCGTTAATGCCGTGTCCTCCGAGATGACGGTCGAGAGCGTGGCCGACGGGGTTTACTGGCGACTTGAGTTCCGGCGCGGGCACAGAGTCGGTACGGGAACGCAGCACCCTGTGACTGACTGGAAAGGTCTCCGGTTCACGTTCAGACCGTACACAGGTGGAAGGACAGGCTCTGGAGCCGCTGGGTAGTGCCGAAGGGTGTTACCGGAAAAAGCGGAAACCGGAAACCGGAGCATTGCCTGAATCCCGGATGGCGATACCATGGATGGGAGATGTGTTGCGGGCTCACAGAAGCGGGATCTGCAGTCTTCAGGTAAAGCCAGGAACCATTCGAAATGGAAATCTCCTCGTCAGTACTGCACGCCAGTGCGATCAAGTTTCTCGAGGACGGCGACGAGCAGGAAGCCGCAGACCTGCTGCGGGAATGCCGTGTAAACGCTTAGGCGTCCGGCAGGAATTACTTTACCTGTATATCTGCTGTTTTTGGCTTGATGATAATGTCGTACTTGGGCAGTGCCGTTGAGCGTTGCAGGCGAGCCTCGTACGCTTTCATTTGTTTGGCGGGAACTCGAATACCGTTTGGATAATGGCCATCAAGGCATTTCACTGTCGGGTGCCGCCCTCTCCAGGTCATCCGCCTGGCGCATTGGAGAACGACCTCCAAGCTGTTCAGCAAGACTCCGTTCCACTTCTTCTCCAGCGCCGACCAACAACGTTCGATCGGATTGTATTTGCTGTGGTAGGGAGGATAGTACACCAAACGCACCTCCAACCCTGACCAGTCGGCGAACTGCACCATCCGTTTCAAGAATTGGGTCCGCCGCCCGGAGTTCTTCGGCCCGTTGTCCAGGTAGATCACCAGGCGTTTGATCGATCGGTGGGCCCGCTTGACCTGACGCCACCACATCTGCAAGGCATCCACCCAGGCATCGCTGGTCTCGTGCCATCCGAAGATGAGCATCAATGCTCCGGTCGCAACGCTCAGGATGCCGACGGGGACCAATTTCTCCTTCGCCGGGGGGTCATGATCCCAGCCCTTGGCCACCACGCCCTGCGCGTCGGTCCGGGTTTTTCCCCCCACGGACGTAATCGCCCAGGCTCACCTTCGCTTTGGTATCCATGGAGATCTCCAGCACTTCGGGATCGCCACGGACCTCGTCACGCACCTCCTGCACGTGGGCGAAGATCGCGTCGGTCTCCTCGGTCTTCTTTAGTGGCTTGCCCTTCTGGATCCGCTTGAGGCGGTAGTTCATGCGATTGAGGATGTCACGCATCGTGCGCTCGCTGGGCAACTCCGCCTTGGGGTAACCCTGATCGATCAAAGCCTGGCGCACCTCGGCGGCCGACAAATTCGTGTACCGACGTGACGACTGGAGTCCTGGGTCGGCGTAGGTGTGGGGTTCCACGACGGCGCGGATCAGGGCCGCCAGGCGCGGATCCTTCTCCTCGCTTCGCCTTCGACCGCGTGCGGCGAAGTTCTCCAGGCAGCGAACGCCCTGCTGGGACTCGTGCAGTCCCTTCTCGATCGTATCGCGTCCCCAGCCGAAACGTCGTTCGGCCAGTCGGGCACTGCCATGGCAAAGTTTGGTAGTCACCTCGGCCTGGAAGAGCCGGCGCTGATGTCCGGTGAGTCGTCGGGCCCCCGAGCGAAGCAGTGCATCAATGTGGTCGGCGGAGCCTTCCATGTTGAAGAACCTCCGTGCTGGAGAGTTGACAGTCCTGGATGTGTTCCCCTACCGTGCTTTTGCAAGCATAACTCCGAACACGGGTAGATTTCCAGATACCGGTCGCCTTACCCCTCAGGTGATACCTGGTTCGTTGGCGATGAGGTCCATGAAGCCCTTCATATAGAAGTGGTGGGCGCCCGCACGGCTTATGAAATTCTAACAGACGGGCGAAACAAGATAACATCTTCGATAAGAAAAGCGATTGAAGCCACAATCCCTCCACTCACATATATCAAGCATTTTACCGAACATAGCATGCAGGTCGACGAGGCCGAGGCACTCTCGATCATCTACAGGACTAAAAGTACGTCGAACGCGAGCGGAACCGTCGATGACATATGGATCGATCCTCCGCCGAACCGCGATCTTGTACGTACACGCCGGATTATTCGATCTGAGCTTGTAGACAACATTCACAGCACGCGAGCGCGAGTAAAGCTTTGTATTGCCCACCAGCGGCGTCATAGCGCCAAGGACCCTTGGGAAGACGTCGATGCTTTCAATCTCGCGACCCTTAAAGCGGGTCAGGAGATGAAGCTTGCGCTGAATGCTGACGAAACTCTTTTTCTTTTTGACACTCTGGCACACCTGCACGAGATAACTAAGGAATAGGCCGGGAATAACTTCCCGTTTTCATGCTGGTTTGGGGAGAGCCCGGTAGTTCCATTTGGGCAGGAATTTGTCGAAGACAATTTTCATGCCCTTCTTGAATCCCTCGGCGCACTTCATGCCGGTCTGATACACCTTCTCAAGGATTCGCACTGCCACCTTCAAGCCCGTGGCAGTCTCGGTCTTGGAGATGTAGTACTGGACCGTCCCCAACGTTCGAAAGATCACCCCGCGGCAGGCCCGCGTCACGTGCGGGAAGAGGCGGTGCTCGATCGGGTTGTACTTCGAGCAGTACGGCGGGTAATGGGCGATTCGGATCTCGATGCCCAGCCGATTCGCCAACTTCTGAAGTTGCTCCTTGAATACATATCTCGACGCACTATTGCTACCTCCGCCGTCGCACAGCACCAGAAGTTTCTTTGCCCCGGGATAGGCCGACCGACCGTCAGATTCCCACCAAGCCGCGATGCTGTCACAGGCCAGTTCGCTGGTGTCGTGGCTGGTGTTGAGGTGGACGAATCCAAGGTTCCGCCCCACGTCGTAGATCCCGTGCGGGATCACAGTACCCGAGCCCATGCTCCCGAAGTCATGGTCGTTGACCACGATCGTTTCTTGAGTATCGATCACCCCGTCGCGTTGGAAATCGCCCAGCAATTCCTTCTTCTTCGTGTCGATGCTGATTACCGGCAAGCCGGCCTTCAAGTACCTCTTCTTGAGACGGGAGATATTCTCGAACTGGGCATTGCGATCCGGGTGGCGCGGCCCCATCGTCTTCTTCTTCACCGCCTTCCGCCTGCGGTAACCATGCTTCCGGAGCAACTTCGAGACGATGTCGCGACTGACGCGTGTCCCCAATTCCTCCATCCGCTTGGCGATCTGGCGCCGCGACAAGTTGGTCCATTTCACTTCGAGTCGCATCGGGTCGCCCGCGGTGTGATCCTCAAGGACCTTGTGAAACTTCACTTCGACGGCCAGGTCGACCTCGATCAACCGTTTCCGGCCGCCCCTTTTTTGCGAGTGCGGCCCGTGTCCAGGTCGTCCTCGCCTTCCAACTCCCCGAGGCCCAACCGGATCGTCTTCGGATCACACTCCAGGACACCCGCGATGTACTCGACCCCGCCGTGCCCCAACTTCGCGGCCTCGATCGCCGCATACCGCCGCCGGTCGTTCTCTTTCAACGAGCCGAAGAGCCGTTTCATCATCCGTTGGACTGTCGGTGTGTAGGCTTCCATGTGACCCTCCCGTATACTCCCTCCAAACATCTGGTCTGACATCCTAACCGATGCCAACCACGGAAGTTATTCCCTGCCTATTCCTAAAAAGGGGATTCCGGACGGTGAGCGCGAGTTCACCCTCGTCGACTCCACCGCAGCAGCCGTCGTGAAAGGCCGCGCGGCCGAACTAATCCAGGCAATGACCGATCAGGCGTCCGAAGAATTCTGGGATGCCATCGAGCAAATCCAGCCCAATCTCTTTCGTGCCGTCGCGCTCACGAAGCTTCACGAGATCCGCGAAAATGCGGTCAAGACCTTCGAAAATCAGCTAATTTCCGGAGATTGGAATGAAGGGGATTGGCAGACATTCTTCGAAGACAATACCTGGATTTTCGGCTACGGGCTCCGGTATCAATTCCTTTCGACGGTTGTAGCCCAGCCGAACTACGGCGGCACAACGGTCACTGGTCAGGGAGGGCAACGCGGCGATTTTCTGACGGCATCGGAGGCAGATCTACGCTTCACCGTTGTAGTGGAGATCAAGAAGCCTGGTAGCCGTCTGCTTGAAACACAGCTATATCGGAATAAGGTCCACGTGCTGAGCAGAGACTTGATCGGCGGCGTTACACAGGTGCAATCCAATTGCAGAACTTGGGAGATGCAGGGGTCACAATTGCCCGAGAATCGTGAGCAGCTCGAATCGGGAGAAGCCCCTAGCTACACAATCCAGCCAAAAGGAATTCTCATTATTGGGAATCTGCAAGAGTTGGACAATTACGCGAAACGAACCACGTTCGAGCTTTTCAGGAGGAATGTTCAGAATCCTGACGTCATCACCTTCGACGAACTTCTCGCCCGGTCAAAACACCTCCTGCTCAACGAAGAACGCAGCCTGAGACCTGTTTCCGATCCCATCGGAACTAGCGAAGTTGACTTCGACGACGAGGAGCTGGATTTCTGACCTATTGCCGCCGGCGTGCAACGAGTACTCGTTAGCGTGATTTTCTGGCACGACAGCCAGGCAAAGAGTTCCTCAGGGAGTGGTGGCGGCATCGTCATGAAAAAGACACTACCATGTCTTGGACGATCGCGCAAGGCCGTGAACGGTTGCCTTAGTTCTGCAGGCACCACGTCCAAAGCGACTGGCCGCCGCTGTGGCTGCCGGTTTTTTCACCCCAGAACCCAAGCATGTCCTCGACCAGAAACCGATCCGGTTACGAAGTTGGATCGGAGCCTTCGGGTTTCCCCCGACGTACAGGATGCATCCCTCGGCAGTCGGCTCGTTGGCCCACGGGTAGAGACTGACGATGTACACCCCGGCAGCCTCTGGCGGACGCTCGTGCGTCGGGTCGATGGCGCGCTCCAGGTAGTCGCGAAGCCGGAAAGGACCGACCCAGCGACCGCCAGTTCCGCTATCGAATTCCGCCATTGATGCCCCTCGAACGACAGAGGTGAGCGGGCCCCACGCACTCGATCAACGTTCTACTCTAGCAAAAGTCGCCGAGACGGTGTGAGTGGCTAAGAGTCCGTCTCGGAAGGTCAGTCTGAACCGGGAAATCAGGGATGTTTGGGTGCCACGCGGTTCCGTACTCGGAACGCGTGCCCCCCCAGGCCAAGGCATTCCCGCATGGGTTCCGAGTATGGAACCGCACGGCCCCCGGAGAAGATCCAAAAGCTTCGGTGGGATTCGCCTCCTGGGACAGACTCTAAGAGCAAGATCGCCCGCCTCCCGTTCGGTTAGACCGCGTGGATCTGCAAAATCAGCCTGGCCCCCTCGCAGAGCTGGTGAAGCGTCGAGGCAATGTCTCCGGCTTCGAGACGGTGCTTGATGTCGGTCACGTTGCCGTGCTTATCAGTGATCCACTGGTTCGCTTCGCATCTGAGTTTCCCGTTCTGTCCATCGTTGAGTGCGGGATTGAAGACGATCCCGTGAAGCCTAAGTATGCCTGCCGGCTCTTGCGGTGATTCATCTCAATTCGCTCGCGAGAAGACGACGAAACGGGCCGCACGTTGATGAGGCATGCACTCGGCCGAGACATCATCGCACCCGACTGTGGTCGAAGCCAGTCCGCGGCGAGAATCAATGGCTGCCGTTAAGCTTCCCACCGCAACGCCTTCACCCCGGGGAGCCGGGCCATCTGGTCGACAAATGCGGGGGTTCGCAGGTCACCGGGCCGGCCCCGCTCCCGCCATCGCCACCGAATTTCGTAGCGGAAAGTGCGGAGAAACCCTTCGGCTCGCCGCTTGGTCGTCAATCGCTCGGAAATGATCTCGAACCCCGCCCGTAGGAGCATCGCGCGGAGGTCATCGTCGGAAGGGCCGCCGTTCTCAACGACGACACCGAGACTGGCGTTGCGGACTTGCGGCAGGTGCAACTCGAGCCACTTGAAACTCCAGAGAATCAAGATCGCAAGCACCAGCGCCGCGATCCCAAGGCCGAGTTGGCCACCGCCGAGACAAAGACCAATGATGGTGACCAGCCAGAGCGTCGCGGCGGTGGTAACCCCGTGGACGATGTCGCCCCGGCGGAGGATCGCACCGCCGCCGATGAATCCCATCCCCGTGAGGATGCCAAGGGGGAGCCGCATCAAGTCGAGAGCGGCGAAGGAGTCGGGCCGCTTGCCCCCCATCGGCAGGAGAAGGTTCATCTGGATCATGGCCACCGAGGCGGCCAGGCAGACGAGCAGCGTGGTCCGAAGCCCGGCGGCATGGCCCCCCTCACTCCGGTTGATGCCGACCAGGGCCCCCGCGATGACGGTCAGAACGAGGCGGAGGGCGATCTCTTCCCATCCCAGGGTCAGCGGCATGGAATTCTCTCCCGTCTAGCGAGGTCGACTGGAATCAGTGGTCCGGACTGGCCCATTGTGCGAGAGAACCCCATTCAAATCAAAGCGGCTCGGCGGCCAGCCGGCGCACGGCGGCCTCGGCTTCTGAGACGACTTGCTGCCACCCCTCGCGGGCGTTCGGGACGGCGTCGAAGTGGAGTGGGGGGCCGATTTTGAGTTGGATCTTACGCGGACGAGGGAGGCGGGCGCCGGGCGGAAACGCCTCGAAGGTCTTGGTGAGGTGGCAAGGGACGATCGGGACGGCCGTGCCCGCGATGAGCATGCCCAGGCCCGCCTTGAACGCCTGCATCTGGCCGTCTCGGCTTCGGGTCCCTTCCGGGAAGAGGATGAACCCGCACGGTTCGCCGATCAGGCGGGCTCGGAGCTCAGCCAGGGCGTGTGGCCCACACCGTTTGCGCCACATCGGTAAGGCGTTGAGGATCAGGGCGGACGCGATCGAGGTGACCGGGGTCTCGAAGAAGACGTCTCCCGCGGCGACCGGGAAGACGCGGCCGCAAAGTCGGCGCGGCAGGGCCGAGGCCAGGGCTAACGCATCGAGATGGCTCGAATGGTTGGCGATCAGGATGAACGGCGGCTCCTTGGGCAGGTGCTCCGCGCCTTCGACGTGCATCCGGTGGTAGAGGCGAAAGTAGACGCGTGACAGGCGGTGGCAGACGTGGTGCCAAAAGTCCGAAGCCAGACCCGACTCGCGTTGCAAGCTCCGCGCCAGTTCGACGGGGGGGAGTTCCAGCCCCGCCGCCGGCTTGTAGTTCCACGGGTCCAAAGGCTCACCCTCCTCCCGAAAGAATCCGGGTCGCCTGGTCGCCGCCGATGCTGTCGAGATAGTTGATGTAATGGAAGACCGTCGGGGCGGAGAGCAAGAGACTGTTGGCGCGGTCGAGCACGCCGCCGTGCCCAGGGATCAAAGAACCTGTATCTTTCACGCCGACGTCACGTTTGATCGATGAGACACTCAGGTCGCCGAACTGGCCGCTGATGCTGATGAGCAGGCCCAGGACCAGGCGTTGAACCGTGCCGCTCAGCGGTCCTTCGGTGAAGATGAGGCCGCTCAGCATGAACACGAACAGGGTGGTCAGCACGACCGCCCCCAGCGAGCCCGAAATCGTCTTGTTGGGGCTGGTGTGCGGCGCGAGTTTCGGCCCCCCCAGCGACTTGCCCACAATGTAGGCGAAGATGTCGTTGAGCTGGACGCTGAAGAGCAAGAGGAGGATCAAGGAGCGGTATCGAGCGTCGTTGGCCATGAATCCGAGGTGCCCGAGACAGACCCCGAACAGGAGGAAGCCGAAGACCGCCAAGGCCACGCGCTGAATGTACCCGGCCGGGCGATCGAGCGACGTGGCCACCGCCGTGAGCACGGCCAAGGTGATCGGCGTCAGCGCGACGAAGAAGGCGTACCAGTGATCGGCGACCGCGAACGTCACGGCGACGATCCCGAACACCACGGCCACGCTCATGACTTTCTCACGGAAGAGGCCCGTGGCGCGGGCAAACTCGCGATAGCAAAGGAGACTGAGCAAGGCGACCGCGAGGATCGTCGGGGCCGCTCCCAGGAGCACCGGCAGGACGATCACCGGAACCATGATCAGCCACGAGAGGTAGCGACTGCGGAGGTCGGCCTTGAGCGCCGGGCTGAGCCGTCCCGCACGGTCGAGGGCCAGGATGATCAAGGGGGCGAGCGCCAGCGCCCCGGCCAGTACGGCCACGATCAGGACGACGGCCCGGTCGTCGAAAACGTGACGCCAGCCGAACAGACGTTCCCAGGCGGTTCCGCTCACGACGTCGACTCCCTTTCACTATCGCTTGGTCCGGCCGGTTGCGCCGTCAGGAACGAGGCCGCATGCCCGAGGCGCCGGATCGCGGTGACCACCGAGCCAACGACGATCAGGCCGAGCATCAGGGCCGGCAAGCCCGCCCCTTGGGCTTGGGCGTGCCCATGACCTAAGAGCGCGAGGGACTGCCAGGGCGAGACGACCGCACACAGAATGGCCGTGACCGTCACGGCGAACATCCGATGCGGCTTGGCCATCGGCCCCGAATAATCTTGAGGCGCTCCGGCGTTGCGGGCGGCGGAACGGACGTAAGCGACGAACAGGGCCATCACCGCGGCCAGGTATCCCAGCCAGGGAATCCCCCCGGCCGCATAACCAAGGCCGATCAGCGTCGCCGCGTCAGAGACCCGGTCGGGCACCTCGTTGTACAACTCACCCAGCCGGGACGCCCGCCCCGACTCGATCGCAACCATGCCGTCGAGTAAGTTCGCCGCCAGCCGCGCCTGGACCAAAATCGCACCCGCCAGCCAGGCCAGGGCGGGTATGGAGAGATGCGGGGTGAGCGCGAACGCCACACCCCCTAAGATGCCAGCCACCATGCCGGCCACCGAAATCGCATTGGCGCTGGCGCCTTGCCGCGCGAGCCAGCGTGAGACCACCCCGGACGCCTTCCAGGAGCGGCTCTTGAGCGGACGACGGTCGGTTTCGGACGGTCGATAGACCTCGGGAGCCACTTTGCCACCTCGCCTTTTGGTTAGCGACCCATCAACGAAACCCCGGCGATAATCAGCACCATACCGGCAACGTGGAGTGGGGCAATCGCCACCCCGTGCATCGCCCGGCCGATCAAGGCGGCCCAGATAAACGTGGTGGCATAGACCGGGTAGAGGGCCGACGGAGAGCCACCCACGCGGAAACCGGCCACGAAACAGGCCATCACCAGCGCGTAGCAGACGACCCCCGCCAGAATCTGGCCGTTCCCGACGAAGTCGACCAACCGCCCCCCCGCGGCCACGGCCCGATCGGTGCCCGCCTTGTAGAGGAACTGCCCAGCCGCCCCCAAAAATGAGGCGACGAGAAACAAGAGGATGGAAACTCCAGGTGCTCTCACGGCGGATCCCCCACTCGGACCGGACCGAACCGGAAGGAGCCATCATCGGCTCCCTGAAAGTCTCTGGCCAAACCAGGGCAGAGTATGCCACCCCGTCAGACGAGTTGAAAAAAGCCAGAGGGGGCCTAGGGTGCGCCGAATGAATGGGGGACGCAAGTGATCTTTGCCGTCCGGGCGGGAGAACCGAGCCAGTAAGTCCTCGCAGGCCAACCACTTCTCCACCTGCCAGAAGCGAGAAATTCGCTCGCCTGCCGACAATCATTCGCTCGCTACGGCGTGGGCGAGAAGACGGGGAGCTCACGCTCCCCGCTCGTCTGCAGACAATCATTCGTTCGCCTGAAAAGGCGAATACGCCTCACTGGTGCGCCAGGTAAGCCTCGACCATCAGGACGCTCGGACCGGCCCGTCTGATCACCGACAGCCGGGTCTCGGCGCTCGAAACCTCTTCGAGCTGCTCGCTGACGAACCACTGGAGGAAGTTCAACGTGATGTAGTTCTTCTCCGCGGTCGCGAGGGAAACGAGGTTGTAGATCTGCTCGGTCGTCCGCTTCTCCGAGTCGAGCGCGAGCTGCGCGGCGTCTTCGGCCGAACGGAACTCGTTGCGGGCGGCGGGAACTTCCTTGATCGCCACCTTGGCCCCGGCGTCGAGGAGGAACTTGACGAACTTCATGGCATGGTCGCGTTCTTCTTCGGCCTGCTTGAAGTAAATCTTGGCCAGGCCGAACAGGCACTCTCCCTCGAAGTAGGCGGCAATGGAAACGTACTGGTTCGAGTTACCCAGCTCGTTGACGATCTGCTCGGTAATCGCCGCATGAATGGTTTCGCTGATCAACATCGCGTCCTCACAATCTGTCTCGGTGACGGGCCGTCGGATCGGTTCCCGGTCCCCGATCGCTCTCGGCTTCAAGGAGTTACACTCCCTCATGATAGCCGCGTCGGGGCATTTCTCGGTAGTCGAACGTCGATGTCCGGCCAGGTTCAGGTCGCCGAGCCGGCCTCCTGCCGTCCCGCGCGACGCTGTCTCCCCTCTCGTATCGGCACGCCGCGGGCCCGGCTTCAGCCTCACAATCAGCCCAGACCGACTCGCCTCAAGACGTTCCGAGGCGAGCGGGGAGAGAGGATCGCTCCCTCAAACCTAACAATCAGGGCTCAGCGTGTGGGGCTCGGCGTCCCGTGGAGCTCGTCGAGGAGCTCGACCGCCGTCTCGACGATCTTCTCTCCCGAGCCTTTTTCAAGGAAGCTGTGCAGGCCGGTCCAGACCTGATAGCCGCCCCGGTCAAACGCGCGGGCGTCGGGGATGTAGCCGACGTAGTCGTTGGCCAGCTCAAAGACAAACGTATCGCGATACGGTGAGCGAAGCTTGATCTCACGCCCCAGGTGAGTGAAGAATTCGCCCGGCACGCCGACCATCGCCACGTCGCCGACCACGACCGCTTGCACCCAGGTCTTCCGCTCTTGCCCTTGCTGGGGAGCGAGCCGCTTGCGCATCTCGCGGAAGATGTTGATCGTCTTCTCGTGAAAGGGCGCGGGCTGTCGCTTGGTGCAATAGGCGACGACCGCGGCATCGTCCTTGGCCTCGTCAAACGTCCGGACGTGGAGCGTGATCTCCTTGCGCTTTGCCGACACGCGAGCCACGGGGCGTTCGGTGGCCTGGTCGAGCGTGTCGGCCACGGCCGTCTTGATCCGGGTCAGGGCCTCGGCGGCCTTCAGCTCGAGGTTATGGGTCGAGCCCGACGCCCCCTCGAAGAAGAGGAAGGTGCCCCCCCGCTCTTTCTCCAACTCCTGCGCGGCCAGGCCGTAAAAACCGGGCGAGCGGACCGCCCCGTTGACGGTGCCGATCGTGTGGGTCGAGTGGTTGAACAGGACGGCCTCGGGCTTGCCGTCCTTACGGAGAAACTCGAGCACCGGCAGCTCGGGGTCGAACGGGCCGGTCGGGCGCACCGCGTCGGCCAGTGCCCCCACCCAGTAGATCGTGCCGTCGGCCAGCAAGAGCCGGCTGTTCCGCCCCACCGACGACTCCTCGCCAAGCCGGAACTTGAACGTCACCGGCGCGAGCCGAGCGTTCGCCGCAACGGCCGCCTCGACGGCCTTTTCCCCGACTTGACGAGTGAACGCTTCTTCACGCTCGTAACCGTGAATCGTACAGGTCGTCGGAGCGTGATGGGTGTGAGTGGCGTTGATCAGGACGGCGTCGAACGGGACCCCAATCTTCTCGGCGATCTGCCGCGCGGCGGCGTCGAGAACGTCGCGTTCAATCATGAGCACGTCACACGCGACGAGGCACGCCTTGCCGCCGTCGGGGCCTTCGATGACCACGGCCGAAGCCCGGAGCTCCCCCTCCTGCCCATTGAGATGCCCCGGGCCAATCCCACCGCCGATGACCATCGCGTCGGTGGCTTCCAAGACCGCTCGGGCCGCCCCCGCCTTCAACTCCCCCGCGCGGGCCTGGCCCGACGCGAACCAAGCCGCCAACGCGAACAGAACCCAACACTTGGCCTGCCCCATGCTTCGTCTCCCCAGCCGGCGACTGTTCATTTGCCCTGCCCCGATCCCGCGGCGGGCGTTTCGTCCAGCAAGCGAATCTCGACGTCGCGGAAGTAGATCTCCGCCGCCTCGATCTCGAGGGCGATCCGGCCCTTCGTGATCGGCCGCGCCTCGCCGTTCCGCTCAGGGTC
Organism: Singulisphaera sp. GP187; assembly: GCF_900129635.1. Lineage (GTDB taxonomy): Bacteria > Planctomycetota > Planctomycetia > Isosphaerales > Isosphaeraceae > Singulisphaera. The sequence continues at coordinate 4,249,303 of NZ_FSRB01000001.1, forward strand.
GACCAGGCGAACATTCTTTCCCTTGTTGATCATCAGTCCGTTCAGGAGATGCGTGACCGTATCCCCCTTGGCGATGATCTCGGCAAGGTTCCAGCCATCGACCTCATGCTCGCCCGCGAGGTGCTTCTGATAGGCGATGCCCTTGCCACCGAGGACCCGGGCCTCACCCCCGGCTTCGGCGGGCAAGAAGGTCGGCATCACCTCGTCGCGTGTTTTGGGGTCCACCCAGCTATCCAGTTGGAAACCAAGGAGGGCGATCAGGTCGCCCACGTTGGTCTGCTCGACCTGAAACTGAAGCGATTGCGGCCAGATCGCATCCGGCCCGAGGATGTGATAATATAACCCGGCGTCGCGCTTCAGCTTGTAGCGGGGCTCGAACTTCTTCTCGCCCCAGCGATACTTGAACCGGAGGTGATAGTTGCCATACTCCTTCTCGGTACCGATGTAGCCCATGACCACCGTCGAAGCGTCGGCGGGGTGTTTGTACAAATGAATCGCCCCGTCCTCAATCGTGATGACGCGGTCGGGGTCGCTGTTCTTGCCGTGCTTCTGGAGGAAGGTGTACCAGCCGGTCAGGTCGCGACCGTTGAACAAGGGGGTCCACGCTCCCCCCTTTTTTTCGACCTCGGTACCGGTCTCCGGCCCCGGTCCTAACAGAACCAGGCTCGTCACGAGAGCAAGTGTGGTCATCATTACCTGGATACCTTCCGTCGGTGGGAATGGCTTCGGCCCGGCTGGATCGCCCGGTTTAACGAGTGTTTGATCTGGACTGTCTTAACCCGGCCGCTGCTCCGAGTCAACGAGGCAGCCCGCATCCCGCCGGGCGATGGTCATGGCCCAGCTCACTCAGAGATTCCCTTTTCTGGGCATCGCTCTCAGCAAAGGCGAGCGAGAGATTCCAGGCGGGGAGCGTCAGCTCACTGTCTGAGGGTCGAGTGCCTGGCGCAAATCCCCAGACAGGGAGCGATCAGCTCCCCGCTCGCCTTTAGGGCGAGCGAGACTCACCCGAGCAGGTAATCCAAGACCACGGTGAGGTGGGCGACCAGATCCTCGCGTTCGATACCGGTGAACGCCTCGCTCTGGATCATCTGATCGAGGGTCGCGAACCCGGTGAGTTGGGCGGCGACGAACCCGGCGCGGACCTCGGCGTCAGGGCCGCCGAGGAGCTTGGCCAGAGGCCGCATGAACGTGCGGTCGAGGTTCGCCCGGAGCAACTCGGCCGCCCTTGGCTCCGTGGCCGAACGGAGCAGGAGCAGCATCGGCGTCCGACTGATGTCCTTGGTGTCCTCCCGGCCAAACACCATCCGCCGCGCCAGACGAGCGGCCAGGTCGGCCCGAGCCCCCCCCAGCAAGTCGCCGGAGTCAAACGCACGCTCGATCACCTCGGCGAACAGCCCCTCCTTCGAGCCGAAATAACGGTTCACCAGCGCCGCGGTCACTCCGGCGTCGGCCGCGATCTCGCGCGCTCCGGAACCCCCGTAGCCGTGCGATGCAAAGCGATTGGTGGCCGCCTCGAGAATCGCCTCTCGAGTCGCGGCAGACCCTCGACGTCTCGGCCCGGTCGCGGCGGATCGCTCAGTCATCACCCCGCTCCATTGTTGAATGATCCACTAAGTAAACACGGGTTGACTCAGCAGTACAATGGGGATATCGTTCTGTCAACGGCCGTTTACTTGGGTGGAAACCGAAGGGGCCGTTTCCTTCGGTGTCACGGCGGGCCACGGGCTCGTCGATTGCCCTTCCCGCGCTCGGTTGAGGGTACTCCTCGACGGCGCGAGCCCTCTGAGAATCAGCCGCCCTTGGCCGGGCCGGCCCCGCTTTTGGGATGCCGAACAGCATGAAAATGGACCACCGCTTGCCTGCCCGCCCGATCCTGCGAATGGTCGGGAGCCTCGTCGTGTTCGCGGCCGCGCTGAGCGTCGCCGGGTGCAAGAAGCCGGAGGCCCAGGCCGCTCCCCCGCCGCCGTTGGTCGGGATCATCAAGTCCGCGCGGATGACCGTGCCGATCCTGGCCACGCCGAATGGGACGACGCGGGCCCTTGAAGAGGTCGTCGTCCGAGCCCGCGTCCGCGGGTTCCTCACCGAGCGCCACTTCGACGAGGGTTCCCACGTCAAGAAGGGGCAGCTCCTGCTCGTGATCGACGAGCAGAGTTATAAGATCGCCCTCTTGATGAGCAAGGCGAAGCTGGACGAGGCGGAGGCTGTACTCAAGAAGGCGGTCTCATCCAAGACTCGCGAGGTCGCCGCCGCGCAGCTCGCCCTTGACGAGGCCCAGCTCGCCCTCAGCCTGATCGAAGAACGACGGTCCCGGGCCCTGCACTCACGGAGTGCCGGCTCGGCCGAGGATGTGGACAAGGCGCAAGCCGACCGCAAGAAATTCGACGCACAGGTCCAGGCCGATCGCGCCCATCTGGAGCAGGCGGGGGCCGATTACGAGGTGGGGATCCTCACCGCCAAAGCCCAGGTCGAGGCGGCCAGGGCCTCGGTGCGCGACGCGGAGATCAGCCTCGGCTACTGCCGGATGTATGCCACGATCGACGGCCGGATCGGCGAGGCGAAGGTCAAGGTCGGCAACCTCGTCGGTCCCGATGCGACCGGCGGCAGCTACTCCGACCTGGCCACCATCCATCAGCTCGATCCGATGGGCATCGAGATCCGGACCAGCTCCCGCTACCTCAAACGCGCGACCCAGTTGATCAACGAGGGGCTGGCCGTCCGGATCTTTCACTCCGGGTTCGAGGGGGACGACAAACACCCCTACGAAGGAACATGCTTCTTCATTGACAACGCGATCGATGAGACAACCTCCACGTTCCTGATCAAGGCCCGGGTCCCCAACCCCGAGGGAACCCTCTTGCCCGGCGAATACGCCAAGCTCCAGATGGTCGTCGATCGCATCAAAGATGCCGTAGTTGTCCCCGAGGCGGCCGTGATGGAGACCGAGGCCGGACCGGTCGTCTACGTCGTCGATCACGAAGGCAAGGTGGCGATTCAGCGCGTCAAGGCGGCCCAGTCATACGAAGGAATGCGGATCCTCACCCAAGGACTCGACGCCGGCGTGCCGGTCATCCTCCAAGGGTTGCAGCTCGTCCGCCCCGGCATCCCGGTCAAGACCGAGCCGGCTGTCCTCGCCCGGCCGATCGAAGCGGGAGCAGCCGATCCCTCGGCTCCGCAAGCCAAGGCCAAAACTGAAGCCGAAGCCAAGCCCGCCCACTGAGCTAAGGAATTGAGTCGCCCCCTGCCCCGGAGCCCGAGAACAACCCCAGCGAGCCCGACGCCCTCATGGTCAACTTCTTTATCGGTCGGCCGATCTTCGCCACCGTCATCGCCGTGCTGATGCTCTTGGTCGGAGGGATTTGCGCCTTCCTCCTGCCGATCGCGCAATACCCGCAAATCGCTCCGCCCCAGGTCCAGATCACCACGACCTACACCGGGGCCGATGCCCAGACCGTGGCCGAGACCGCGACGACCCCGATCGAGCAGCAGATCAACGGCACCAAGGGGATGATCTACTTCACGTCGGACAGCACCAGCAACGGCGTCGCGAACATCGTGGCGACCTTTGACGTCGGCTACGACCAGGACATCGCCGCCGTCGACATCCAGAACAAGGTGCAGACGGCCACCCCCCAGCTCCCCCCCGAGGTCAAGCAGTACGGCGTCTCGATCAAGAAGACATCGACCGACATCGTCTGCGTGGTCAACCTGATCGACAACTCGAAAGACGGCCGGTACGACGCGAATTACCTCGACAACTACGGCCAGATCTACGTGGCCGACTCGCTAAAACGAATCAAAGGGATTAGCGACGTCAACGCGTTCGGCCGCAAGTACGCGATGCGGATCTGGCTCAACCCGAACCGGCTAACCGAGATGCGGATCTCGCCGACCGAGGTGATCCTGGCCGTCCAGCAGGAGAACGTGCAGGCCGCCGCCGGAAAAATCGGCGCCACGCCCGTCCCCAAGGGACAAGCGTTCGAGTTCCCGATCACCGTGAAGGGCCGTCTGTCCAAGGCGGCGGAGTTCGAGGAAATCATCGTCCGGCGCAAAGACGACGGCTCGATCGTCCGGCTCAGTGACGTGGCCCGCGTCGAGCTGTCTTCGGAGAACTACGAGACCGCCGGCTTCCTCGACGGCAAGGCCGCCGGCTCGATCGTGGTCTACCAGTACGCCGACGCCAACGCCCTCTCGATCGTCGCCAAGATCCGGAGCGAGATGGACCGGCTCTCCAAGAGCTTCCCCCCGGGCATGGAGTACCGGATCGCCTACGACACGACCAAGTATGTCGAGGAAAACATTGACGAAGTCAAGCACACGCTCATTGAGGCATTCGTCCTGGTGATGATCGTCGTGTTCGTCTTCCTCCAGGGCTGGCGTGCCACGATCATCCCGATGCTGGCGATCCCGATCTCGCTGGTCGCCACGTTCGCGTTGATGGCCGTCTTCGGGTTCTCGCTCAACTCCTTGACGCTCTGCGGGCTCGTTCTGGCCATCGGCCTGGTCGTCGACGACGCGATCATCGTCGTCGAGAACGTCGAAAAGTTCCTGCACCGGGGGATGAGGCCGCTGGCGGCAACTCGCGCCGCGATGGCCGAGATTACGACGCCGATCGTGACGATCACCCTGGTGCTGGCCGCCGTCTTCGTCCCGGTGGCGTTCATCCCGGGGATGACCGGGCGGCTCTATAACCAGTTCGCGATGACGATCGTGTTCTCGTTCGTCTTATCGGCGTTCAACTCACTGACGTTCAGCCCGGCCATGTCCCGGCTCTTCCTCAAGCCCAAGCATGGCGAGACGAAGTTCTTTTTCTTCCGCTGGTTCAACGCCGGGATGCGGTGGCTGGAGAACTCGTACGACTCGTTCCTCGAATTCACCGCCCATCACTGGTGGATGATCGTCGTGCCGTCGATCGGCCTGCTCGCCCTGACCGCCGGAATGATCATGGCCCGGCCCAAGTCGTTCATCCCGACCGAGGACCAGGGCTACCTGATCGTCGCGGTCCAGGCGCCCGACGGAACCAGCCGGGAGGTGACCTCGCGGGTCATCAAACGGGTGGAAGCGATCGCCATGAAGCTGGAGGGGGTCGAGCACGTGGTCACGCTCGACGGCCTGAACATCATGAGCAGCACCAACCAGAGCAACGCCGGAATCATCTTCCTGCCGCTCAAGGAATGGCACGAGCGAAAGACGCCCGAGCTCCGCGCTTCGGGCCTGGCGCAAACCCTGCAAATTCGACTTTCCTCGCAGATTCGCGACGCCATCGTCATGGTGCTTCAGCCACCGCCGATCCGTGGCTTGAGCCAGACCGGGGGCTTCGAGCTGATGATCGAGGACCGTGGTGGCAAGGGGGTCGAGGCGCTCCAGCAGGTGGTCGACCAGTTCCAGGCGGAGGCCCGCAAACGGCCCGAGCTGGTGGGGGTCTTCTCCAGCTTCTCGGCCCGGGTGCCCCAGCTCAAGTTCGAGCTCGACCGGACCAAGGCGCGCCGCCTCGACGTCCCCGTCTCCGACGTCTTCGCGATCCTGCAAACCAACCTCGGCGCCTTCTATGTCAATGACTTCAACCTCTACGGCAAGGTCTGGAAAGTGCTGATGCAGGCCGAGGGCGAGGTGCGCAGTAAGCCCGAGGACATCCTGAAACTCTTCGTCCTGAACCGTCAGGGGAAAAAAGTCCCGCTCAGCTCGCTGGGTGAGGTCAAGTACAAGCTCGGTCCGATCGACGTCCCCCACTACAACCTCTATGCCGCCGCCAAGATCAACGGCGGGCCGGCCCCCGGGTTCAGCTCGGGGCAAGGGCTCGCCGCCATGGAAGAAGTGGCGGCCAAGGTCTTGCCCGAAGGGTTCGGCTTCGAGTGGACCGGGACCACGTTCCAGGAACAGCAGACCGGCAACCTCTCCACCTATATCTTCGGCCTCTCGGTCATCTGCGTCTTCCTGTTCATGGCGGCCCTCTACGAGAGCTGGGTCCGGCCGACGGTCATCATTCTCACCGTCCCGCTCGCCATGTTCGGCGCCATCGTCGGGCTCTGGATCTACGACATGCCGCTCGACGTTTTCGGTCAGATCGGCCTGGTCATGCTCATCGGCCTGGAGACGAAGAACGCGATCCTGGTGGTCGAGTTCGGCGTCGAGATGCGTCAGAAGCACGGGATGAGCATCATCGACTCCGCCAAGGCCGCCTCACGTGAACGGTTGCGGCCGATCCTGATGACTTCGTTCGCGTTCGTCATGGGCGTCTTGCCGATGGCCCGAGCCACGGGCGCAGGGGCGTACAGCCGAAACTCGCTGGGCATCGTCGTCGCCTTCGGCATTGCCGTGAGCACCGTGCTCGGACGATTCATCATCCCGATCTACTACGTCCTCGGTGAGCGGATCATCGACTTCTTCGCCCGCCTCCGTCCCAGCGACGATGAGCCGATGGACGACGAGAGCGGCCACCCCGGTCACGAAGGACCAGGCGGTCAGGTGAACGGCGACCTCGCCAAGCTGAGCTTGGCGTCTTCCGTCCCGTCAGGGCCGAACCATTGAGCGGCCAAGGCCAAAGCAGCCCGCGCAGTGCCCAACCGCGGAATCGGAACGAGGAGTGGACCTAAATGGTGAAACGAGTGGCCCGCATCAGAGACCCTGAGGCATCACGATCGGCCATCCTTGAAGCGGCGACGCGCGTCTTTGCCAGACGCGGGTTCGCCGGCGCCACGATCCAGGAGATCTCGGACGAAGCGGGCGTCAAAAAGCCGTTGATCTACCACCATTTCGGTAGCAAGGGGAGCCTGTACGCCACGGTCAAACAGAGTCTCATCGAGGCGCTCCCCCGCCTGCACTCCCCGACGGCCGCCCGGGCCGGCAATTTCCCGAACGACCCGCCGCTCGAGGCGCGCCAGATCCTCGGGCTCATCCGCGAGCACGAATTGCTGCTCCGGATCAATGCCTGGGCCTACCTCGAGGGCGATTCCGGATTCTGGCCGGAAGTGATCGAACTCGTGCTGGGGCTGCGACAACGGATCGAACAGGCACAGAAGCAACAGGAGACGATCCGGTTAAACATCGACCTCGAGACTTTGAGCATCATGCTTCTCGGTCTCGTCTCGTTCGGGTCCCAGATTCGTTCGAGAATCGCCAGCGACGGCGAACGCGGTTCGGAGTATATTCGGCAACTCATCGCGCTGACGATCGAGGGACAGGCCCCTCGACCTTGACCCCAAGCATTTGGTTTGGTCCGCTCGCTCGAAAGGATTCGAGCCGCATTCCCGGAGACGTTAAGGATGACGCTCGCCCCCACCGTTCCCCCTCGAGACTCGTCGGACGTGCTCGGCCGCGGGATCGCGGAGTCACTTGCCTGGCTCCAGGCGGATCAGAAGGCCGAAGGCTTTTGGGTCGGCGCTGTCGAATCGAACTCCTGCATGGAGGCGGAGTGGATCCTGGCGATGCACGTCCTCGGCGTGCACGACGATCCCAAGCTTCCGGGAGTCGTTCAGGCGATCCTCAACCAGCAACGCGAGGACGGGGCCTGGGAGGTCTACCAAGGGGCCGAAGGCGGGGACATCAACACGACCGTCGAGTGCTATGCCGCCCTCCGCGCCGCCGGCGAAGATCCGCAGTCCCGGCCGTTGCGCGAGGCGCGCGCCTGGATTCACCAGCACAGCGGAATGAGCCGGCTCCGCAACTTCACGAAATACTGGCTGGCCCTGATCGGGGAGTGGCCCTGGCATGAGACGCCGACGCTCCCCCCGGAACTGATCTACCTGCCCGCCTGGATGCCGTTCAACATCTACCAGTTCGCCACCTGGGCCCGCGGCACGATCCTCCCCCTGACGATCCTCTCGGCCCGCAAAGCGACCCGCCCCCTGCCCCCGGACCGGAGACTGGACGAACTCTTCCCCGAGGGCCGGAATCATCCGAGTCTTCGCCTCCGGCGACGACATCGCTGGATTTCCTGGGAAGGTCCCTTTTATCTGGCCGACCGCCTGTTGCGATGGTACTCCAAATCGCCCATTCAGCCAGGGCGTGAAACGGCAATCCGACTCTGCCTGGAGTGGATCATCAAGCACCAGGAGTCGGACGGTTCGTGGGCCGGTATTCAGCCCCCTTGGATCTATGCCTTGATGGCCTTGAACCAGGAGGGCTACTCGCTCGACCATCCGGTGGTCCGGGCCGGGCTCGACGGGTTCAATTCGTACTGGTCGTATGAGCGCGAGGGCGGAACGTACCTCCAGGCCAGCGAGTCACCGGTCTGGGACACCGTGCTCACGCTCCAGGCAATGCTCGACTGCGGCTGCCTCCTCAAGGACAACCCCTCAATGGAGGCGGCCACCCAGTGGCTGCTCGATCACCAGATTACCTTCCCGGGAGACTGGAAAGTCCAGTCGCCCAAACTGGCCGGTGGCGGATGGGCCTTCCAGCGCACCAACCGCCACTACCCCGACATTGACGATACGGCGGTGGCCCTGCTCGTCCTCCATCGCCTCCGCGACCAGTCCGCCGACGCGCCCACCACGCGGTTCGACGACGCGATCGAGAAGGCGACCCATTGGCTCCTGGGCATGCAATGCTCCAACGGCGGCTGGGCAGCCTACGACCGCGACAACACCCATGCCTGGTTGACGAAGATCCCATTCAGTGATTTCGGCGAGTTGATCGATCCGCCAAGCTCCGACGTCACCGCGCACGTCCTCGAAGCCCTGGCCGCCGGAGGGCGCAAGCTCGACGACCCGGCCGTCGCCCGGGCCGTGAGCTACCTCCGGGCCGAGCAGGAGGACGATGGGAGCTGGTTCGGGCGTTGGGGAGTGAATCATATCTACGGCACGGCCGCCGTTCTCCCGGCGCTTCAGGCGGTCGGCATCGACACGCGTGAGCCCTGGGTCCGCCAAGGAGCCGAGTGGCTCGCCTCGCGGCAGAACCAGGACGGCGGCTGGGGCGAGACGTGCGCGTCGTACATGGACGCCTCGCTCCGAGGCGTCGGCACCAGCACGGCGTCCCAGACCGGCTGGGCCCTGATGGGTCTGTTGGCCATCGACACCCGAGGCTTCGACAAGATCATCCGCCGCGGAACCTCCTTCCTACTCGACCACCAGGTGGCCGGGACCTGGAACGAACCGGAGTACACCGGCACCGGGTTCCCCGGCTACGGCGTCGGCCATCGCGTCGACCTCCAACACGTGGCCGAAGGGCTCGAGCAAGACACGGCCCTACAACGCGGATTCATGATCAACTATAACCTCTACCGACACTACTTCCCGCTCATGGCCCTTGGCCGGGCCAAGAGCCACTTTACATCCATGCGCAAGCATTCCGGCCACTCACGCTATGAGGGGCCAACCGCCGAGTTAAAAGCACTCTCGAGCCAAGTATCCAGGACATAATGCCGCGTGGAGCCACGGCAGGGAATGCATCTGAAGAGCGGGAGGCCCACCTCCCCCTCCCGCTCTTCAGATGCATTCCCCCCCCTTGGTCCGCGGGCGTCCCGCCCGCATGTCCTTGCTTTCTCGAGCCTGACTTGCCAGCAATCGCTTATTCGGTTGGCTTGCACGAGTCTCAGACTTGAGTTAGCTTCGGATAGGTTCGCGTACAGGGCGTAACGGCCTCAGACACCGGCCGAGTCCCAACTGAGAGCATCGGCCGTGGCTCGCCATACGGAAGGATCGCGCAATGGCTCGAGGACGGCTCTCAATTCTCTCGCCCATGAGCATCGTGGTGGTGATCGCGATCGGCTTCGCGGCCCTCAAGAAACCAACGGAGCTTTGGGCCAGTGCAATCTTCACCTTGGCCTTGGTCGTCTTTCTGACGTCGATCCTCGGTGCGGCCGCTTGCCGTGGAAGATCCCGCATGACCTGGCTGGGCAGTGCCCTCTTCGGCGGGGCCTATCTCGCCCTCTGCTTCGGGGCCTGTCCACGGATTAACAACGAAGGACTTCGCCCGCCTCCCTTGCTTGTGACGGTCCTCCTGAACAAGCTCAAAAGTGACGGATATCTCGTTGCGAAAGACTGGACAGTTGCGGCCGTCATCCTGCCCCAGAATAGTTCCCAACTCTCGGTAAGCCCGAACGAGTACGAGGTCAATGTCGCTATCGCCCCTCCTAGAAATACATTTCTCACATACACCGATTTAAAATTCGACGTTTCCCCATACAAGCAGATATCGCATTCGATCGGGTCGCTCCTGTTTGCTGCCATTGGAGGTCTCTTAAGCCTTGCGTTTACGACGAGAAACGGCGAGAGCTGAGGCTTAAAAGCAAGGACATGCATGTTATCCAGGGACCGCAACGCACTAACAGCAAGCCAATCCATTCAAATTCATTCAATTCAATAACTTCCATCAATTTCATTCTGGACAGGAAGTATGAAGTCCACTGCCGCAAGCTCGCCGGGGCAATGGCTCGTAAACGCCCATCGACCCTGCTCGGCGACAGACCGACAACCTGGGCTTGCGGAATCGTCCACAAGATCGGCCGGGGCAACTTCCTCGACGACAGGAGCCAGAAGCCGCACATGAAGCTGAAAGCCATCGACAAGGCGTTCGGGATCGCCGAGTGTACCGGCCGGGGCAAGTCGAAGGCGATCCGGGACCTGCTCAAAATCCGCACCTTCGACACGCAATGGACATTGCCCAGTCGGATGGGCACGACCCCGATGGCCTGGATGCTCGAGATCAATGGCTTCGTCGTGGACACCCGGCTCCTGAAGCGAGAGTTCTAGGAAGAAGTCTTGCAGAAGAGATTGATCCCAATCATCCCGGAAAAAGAGAATCGCCGAGGCCCCTCGTATGAGGCAACCGGGAACGGCGTACCAGGGACATCCGGGGGCGAAGGCCATGAATGACCCGTGCGGCGAATTCGTTCTGAGGCTGGGCAAGGCACAGGTCGATGCGATGTTCGAGCGGCAGGACAAGGGGCCGATGATCGACGACTCCGAGTTTATCCCCCTCGTCGAGTCCGTGCTGACAGCCTTCGAGACGGTGGTGATCGACGCGGAGGTCGTCGAGGAGCTTTGGGGGTTCGCGTATTCCCGATACGATCGGGCCTGCCAGGAAGCCGATCCCAGTTTCACCACGACGGATAACGTCCGCCTCATGCGGAGCTACCTGCTGGGACCACGCCGGATCAGCCGAAGAGGAAGGTGAGCCCCGAAGAGAAGAGGACACGGACGGCAAGGACATGCATTGCGACCTTGAGATTGCAATGCATGTCCTCTTCTCTCCGCTCTTCTCTCCGTTTAGGTCCTTGTTTTCGATACCCACGGATCACGTCGAACGTCGAAGATCTCGATTCGACCTGCCCGGACGGCAGACACGGACGGCAAGGACATGCATTGTGACCCTGAGATTGCAATGCATGTCCTCTTCTCTCCGCTTCGAGTAAACCGCAACTCACGCACGGGACGGCAATCCCGACAACGAGCAAGGCCCTGGGTCATCATTGACGGCCCGGGGGCTTCATCGTTAGGGCGGAACAGCAAGGACATACATTGCGCTCTGGATCCTGGCATCTGCATCTGTTAGACTTCTTCAGATTCCCCCAGGAGACAGAATAATGACGATCGCTCGTGCCAAGAGTAGAGGACATGCATTGCGATCTTGAGATCGCAATGCATGTCCTCTACTCTGATAATCTGTCGGTCTCGTCGAAATGAGAGGTGCGAAAATGAAGCCGTTTCGACTCTCGATCGCGGCGATGATGATCCTCGTGGCAATCGCGGCCGTGGGCTGTAGGGGCCTGAAGGACGGATCACAATTCTGGAGTGCGTTGACCTATGGTCTCGTCCGACTCGCCTTAGCAGCCGCCGCATTGTGCGCGGTGGTACTGCCGCCAAGAAGAAGAGCTTCCTGGGCAGGGTTCGCGGTGTTCGGTTGGGCTTACCTGGCGAGTGAGTTGGAGTCGCCTTTAGGACACATCGGACCAACGCAAAGAACGATGGAGTCTCTGCTCAATCTCCTCTACCCCAAAGGCTTGGTCGTCGGCCTGGGGTTTGATGAGGAGCGATACGAGTTCTTCCGAACGGCTCATTCGCTAATGGCCGTCGGCTTCGGCTTCCTTGGTGCCGCTCTCGGGCGTTTGCTCGTGTGGAAGTCGTCGCCTTCGGTAGGCCGCAGGACCGCTCGCCCCGCCACTCCTCCCGAGACCGTGTCATAACAGAAAATTAGGACATGCATTGTGATCCCAGAATTGCAATGCATGTCCTTGCTTTCTTTATGGTTCAGCGACTTGAGTGCGCCGAAAATTCGTCAGCGAACTAATGTTCAGTTGGGTCGCCCGAGGAATGTGACATCCCACGGACACGGCCGGAGCCAGCTCGGAAGCCTTGTTTCAAGCGGATTTAGGAACTGCCCCCCCAAAAATTCGTGACGGCCAAGAAATTATATCTCGACTCATACAAACGAAGTTGAGCAGATTGGGCACTGGAATCCATTGGCCGAGATGATTCTGCAAGGCGCCGTGGCTCAGTCGGGATATCCTGGTTCAAGTTCGATCTTCCTTGGAGTGCCTGAGGATGCAGCTTGTGCAACGAGAATTCAAGCAGGGCGAGTGCAACTGGGTCGTCGAGTTGAGTCTTGAACCGGTGAGCATTGGCTGCTCGAGTTCTGGCGTAAGTCCTACCGGGAAAACTCCGTTCGAACAGGCCCAACTCGAAGGCGAGGATCGTTCGAGAACCCTGGAGGAAGCGTGCGTTCTGTTCGAGGAATTGGTCCGTCGCCGCGAGGCCGATGGGTGGGTCGAGGATGAGCGGACGAAGAGCATCCGGTGCTTTCATAACCCGGATCGTTCCCCGACGGCTTACTGGACGATCCGGCGCTCTTATCTCTGGAGCGACTCGGTCGAGGAGGAATTTAGCCCCGCCGGGCACAGACGACAAGGACATGCATTGTGACCTTGAGATTGCAATGCATGTCCTCTTCTCGCGGTCTCAGGAAACCGGCGTGACCTACGTTCAGTTTCCGACCGGAGCAGCCGTCCTGGTGGATAAGGACGGTAAGCCTGTCACCTGCAAGCCATGACCAATCGACCAGGAGATGATCGCTGAAGGGGCACAGGACGGTTGTCCTCCCTTCTTCTTTCTGACAATTGTCGTTTCTCGGATCTCGCGCACTGGTTAAGATGGCCTGAAAGTCTGGCTGCGGATCTTGATTCGCTTGGAGACGTCGCGATCATGCCGACCCCATCCGAAAACCGTGCGACGGAGAGCGGCAAGCCCTCGAGGACGCTCGAATTGCTCCCCAAGCGGCTGCACTTGAGCCTGGGCGCGATGATGATCGGCGTCCTCGGGATCGGGGGCGGTCTCGGCTGGGTCGCTAACCGAGCCCATGTCCAGCGCGACGCTGTCGCGGCGATCACGAAACTCCGCCGGAACACGCGAGCCACCCTCTATTACGACTGGCAGTATGTGGCCGGCCAGAACGCCAAGCCGAGCGGCCCGAAATGGATGAGCGAGGCCCTGGGCATGTTCGACGTAAACGCCAAGCCGCGAGGGCCGAGATGGCTGCGCGACGCCCTTGGCCCCGACGTGTTCGACACAGTAGTCAATGTCAATATCGAAGGCGACAACGTCGACGACGAACTCCTGGAAAATGTCGGGAAGCTCCACGGTGTCGAGTTTGTCTCGATTCAGGGTCACGCCGCCCCCGACTTGACGGCGGCCGGTATGGCTCAACTCCGCACCCTCTCTCACTTGAAAGGGTTGAGCGTGCGTGGGTTCACGGACTCCCACGGCTTCGTCGCAGGATTGACAGGGAATGCCGGACTTCGCCGCCTCTGGTTGCCGAACGCCGCCGTTACGGACGACGAGATGGCGATCGTCGGCGGCCTTGCAGACCTGGAAGTCCTGCAGCTGGACGGCCACAACGTCACCGACCGGGGCTTCGCCCACGTGGCGAATCTGAAGGAGTTGAGCCTACTGGACATGCCGGGGGTCGGCATCAAGGATCTCGCTCCGGTCGCCGACCTCTCGCAACTCGATGTCCTCTCCCTCGCCCCGGCCAGAGCCGCTTCCTCGCGGTCCGTCCCAAGCCCCAACGGCCCTTCGAGCCTGGGGCCACTCCTGCGACTGACGAAACTCACGCAGCTCACCCTGGGAGCCACGCAGATCGAGGATCGGGAGTTGGCGGTCATCGCCGGGCTTCCCAAGCTCTCCTACCTGACGATCGGGGGGAGAAGAATCACAGAAGTGGGTCTGGCCCGGCTTTCCGAATCCAAGAGCCTGACCGGCCTTCGGCTCACCGACACGTCGGTCTCCGACTTGCGGCCTCTATCCACGCGCCTGCCCGCGCTGTGGGGCCTATATATGGAGAATTCCGTTCTCACCGACGCCGGCCTCGAGCCCTTGTCGGGCGCGATCAAGATCGGTGATTTGACCATCACGGGTTCGAGGATTACCGACGCGGGACTTGTGCACGTCGCCCCCCTGACTACCGTCTGCAGGTTACGGCTCGGTCGGTTCGCGATGACCGACGCGGGGCTCGCCCGCCTGAAGTCTCTTAACACACTGGAGACCTTGTCGTTGACCGAGACCGAACTGACGGATTCCTCGGTCGAGACGTTGGCGGGATTTCATTCCCTAATACTACAGCGCCAAGTTGTACCGTCTTGATCCGCCAGCCATTGCGAAAGTATGCTCGCCTTCATGGTTTATGGAGGGACGAGTATGGATATCCCACAGATCCGCAAGCTCAAACCCGCGCTGAACAAGTTCCTCAAGCGGTTCGATGACTGCTTCCCGCGCAAGGACACGCGGTCCCATTTGCCGGTGTACGTCTCCGGGCAACTCTCGGACATCCCCGAAAAGAGTGTCGAGCCGATCGCCATCAATGCCGGCGTCCCCGTCAGGACCCTGCAGGAGTTCCTCAGCCAGCACTGCTGGGACCAGGACCGGGCGCGCGACCGGCTCCAGCACATCGTCCGCGACGAGCACGCCGGCCCCAACGCGATCGGCGTCTTCGACGAGACCAGCGACGTCAAGAAGGGGAACAAGACCCCCGGCGTGCAGCGGCAGTGGTGCGGCTCCGTCGGCAAGAAGGAGAACTGCATCGTCACGGTCCACCTCGCCTACGCCCGCGACGGTTTTCACTGCCTGCTCGACGGCGAACTGTATCTGCCGGAGTCCTGGTCCTCTGACCGCGACCGCTGCCGGGAGACTGGCATCCCCGACGCTATGGTTTACCGGCCCAAGTGGACGATCGCCCTGGAACTCTACGACCGCGCCATCACCAACGGTCTGCACTTCGACTGGGTGACCTTCGACGAGGGCTACGGCAGTAAGCCCGAGTTCCTGCGGGGGTTGAGGGGCCGCAGCCAGAAGTACGTCGGCGAGGTGCCGCGGAGCTTCATGGGCTGGATCAAGGCACCGCGTGTCGTCACCAGGAAGTATCGCAAGCACGGGCGGGGCCGCGGCCGCAAGACGCCTCGCCTGGCGAGCGGCAGCGCGCCGGCCCGGCGGGTCGAGGCGATGCTCGATCAGGACGGGTTTCGCAACCAGCCCTGGGTCCGGTGGCGGGTCAAGGACGGGCACAAGGGGCCGATGGTCTGGGAAGTCAAGCACTTGCGGTTTTCCCCCGTGGGCGCGGACGGGTTGCCGGGCGAGCCGCTGCACCTGGTCGCCGCCCGCGACGTCTTGAACCCGGCGGAGTTGAAGTTCTTCGTCGGCGACGCCCCCGAGGAGACGTCGGTGCAGGTGCTGTTGCTCGTCGCATTTTCGCGGTGGCGAGTCGAGCGCTGCTTCGAAGACCAGAAGTCCGAGATCGGGCTGGATCAGTACGAGGGCCGACGCTACCAGGGGCTCAAACGCCACCTGATCCTGAGTTGCCTGAGCTACCTGTTCCTGTCGCGGATGCGACAGGAGTTCGGGGGGGAAAAACCTGGGCCTGACGGAGTGCCAGGTACACACCGCAGTAGCGGCGTTGATCCCATTCTGGTGGTTGGGGCTGAGTGCTCCGCGGAAGCTACTGGAGCGAACCTCCGAAGAGATCGAGCGGGCGCAACGTCGAAACGCCGTGGCACAGCGGTGCCACACCAAGCGGACAAGGCGAAGGCTGCATGAGTTGGGCATCAAACTCACAGAGTTGCCCCGATGCAAATGGGATACGACTTAGCGCTGTAGTACTAAAGAGCCTCAACCTCGACCGGTCGGGGATCAGCCCGGCGGGTATCGAGCGACTGAAGCAGGTCCTCCCTAAAGTTCGGATCTCGTCGTCCAGCATGCCCGAGTAATCGACTGACGATCTGGTGATCACCGCTCATACATCAGCCGTCCCAGAGACAAGAGAAGAGGACATGCATTGCGATTTTGAGATTACAATGTATGTCCTCTTCTCTCTCGCCATCTTCACCGTCGCGATTGGACTCGTCACGATGAAGAGTCAATCGGAATCTTGGATGGGTATCCTCGTCGCGGGAGCGACGCCAAGGACATACATTGTAACCTTGAGATTGCAATGCATGTCCTCTTCTCTCTGTCCTCTTCCCTCGTGGAATCGCAATGCATGTCCTAGCCTTTCTCCCCGACGCAACCGCGATCACCAAGCCTCAGAACGACTCTTGAGGACTCAACCGCTCGGCGAGCAACAGAAAGCAAGGATATGCATTGCGATTCTGGCATCGCAATGGATATCATCGTTTGTTGCATTAAAACATTCTAAGTCTATCTTTGCGGCAATCAGCAACGGCCCTTTGATTTCACCCATGCCCGAACGACCGTCGGCGTGCACTCGGTTGTCAAAGCGGGCCATCGTCGGTACGACTCGAGGTGATCCAGCGAGATCCCCGGCTCGTCGTGATTACGCCTCCGGTAGTGGCATGGACGACAAATTCATTAAATTTTCAACAATTTCAAGTTCATGAATGTATCGTGCATAGTGAGCCTTCAGGCGAGTGCCGCACCACGGGCAGTATTGGATGCAGACCCTGTAGACGAGTGCAATAGGGATGTCGTGCTGGCCATCGAGTCGAGACTCATCGGCCGCATCTACGGATCGGGCCTCAAATACGAACAATAGACCGGAGTGGAACGCCGGGGCAGTGGTAACGGCGACGGCGAAACCCCGCCCTTGCCTTGATGCGTTAAGGCCGATGTCCATTTGAGGACAGCAATATTTTATGTCAGCTGTCATGGATTGCCTCCAGATGGTCCAGGGGGTTGAACCGGCTCGAGGTCTTCGAGAAAAAGCAGCCTAGCGGCCAGGCACTTCAATTGGGATATTTGAGAGACTTGGCAAAAATGGGCGCCCAGTCGCGAGTCCGGACGGATTGCCCAGGCTTCTTGCCTTGCCTTTTCTAACTGCCTGGCCTCCGATTCTTCCTGTTGGCTACTTGAGGTGCCGCCTGGGCGGCTGTTCTCAATTCCCCAGTAAACACGCACCGTCGCCCCGAACGGCCTGGCGTTCATCTCCTTGCTTTCCTTTTGGCCCTGCTCGCGGCAGATCAGCGGCCAAACATTCTCTTGCACCTCTGTTTCTCCAGTGAAGATAGTTCCTTGGTGATGAGAGACAAGTCTTCGGACCTGAATAAATCTTCGATCGCATTGAAATGCGATCGAACAAAATTCAAATTTTCAAAATCAATGAGATCCTTGTCGATCTCCCCTGTCGGTTTCTGGCGGATAATGCCCGTCGAGAACTACTCCCCGATGGACTTCTTGTCTCTCCTCTCGCTAAAGTCCAGAAATAGCCGGTCGCGATCCAGCCAGAAACGCAGGTCGAGAACCTCCCCCGACAACGTGACGTCACCGCCCCCACCGAACGAGGGGCCATAATTGGAGTCGGTGATCCGATAGCCCTTGTCGGCATAGAGGAAGGATGCCTCGCCAGCGAGAACCAGCAAAATTTTTCGCATACGATCACTTATCTAAAAGACAATATTGATTGAGGCAACAAGGACAGGCATTGCACTCTGGATCCTGGCATCAGAATCTGGCAGATTTCTCAGACTCACCCAGGAGCCCCGAACCATGACGATCGCGCGTGCTCATCTCGTTGACCCCGTCGTCACACGTTGGTATCGCTGCGTCACATGATGCGTCCGACGCGTCTTTATCGAAAGGCGAGTTTCCCCCGCCCGCTCTTTAATGGGACTGGAATCAAAACGAGTGGAATTGCGGGCGAGACGCCCCGCGGTCCCAGGGAAATCGTCCTTCAACCAGACGACGGCCCGAGGCAAATCTTGGGGGGGGGCGGACTCGAACGCAAGGACCGTTGCCCTCAACGGGGGCGGAAAAACTCCCAGCATCGTGCTGAGGTCATTCGACCCGCCCCTAAAAACGCACGTAACCTCGCCTGGCCGCGCCCGCTCGCAACTGTTGCAAAACCCTGAAAATGGGGCAACACGGACGACTTACGGCGATTGTACGGCGGGAGGCGATTGTGGTACGCTCTGGGGACAAGGTCTCGAGCAGGGTTCGAGACAACCCCAATGGGGAACCACGCACGGTCTCGAAGTCTTGATCCGAGGCGTGTCCTCCGGATGACGAGGTCTCCATACGCACAAGACCGCGTGGGCCCACCCCACGACGACAACTGAGGCAGTGCTTGGGCGACCGGCGTTGGGAACGAGCGCAACCAATTTGATCTGGAACTGAGTCAGAGGAAACGGGAATCGCCATGCGGGATGAAAATCCCGGGTCTGAGCCACCTCGCCGCTCCGGCCCCGACCGGGCCGTGGCCGAGCGCGAAGGCCCGTCAAACGGATCGCGAGCGCATCCCGAAGCGTCGGGCTGGGTGATCGAGACGGTGATCAGCCCGTTTCATTGCCTCTACCAAGACGCCCTGCACTTCCACACCCAGAGCCATCTTCGGCTCGTCCGGTCGGAGAGCGAAGCGAGCCGGCTGGCGCGTGGCGCCTTGCTCCTCTACATCGCCAGCGCGGAGGCTCTGGTCCACCAGGCCGCGGTCGAGCTCGGACGACCCGAGCTGACCGCCCTGATCGCCAACCCGGGACGGCCGACCTCCTTGGCCGACGCCTGGCGCCTGCTGCCGGCGATCGTGGCCGACGGGCCGGCCGGCGCGTTTGACCCCGAGCTCCCCCCTTGGCCCCAGTTCGCCGAGATGCTCGCGTTGCGATCGTCGTGGCTCTACCCCGGTCCCGCGGCCCAGCGGAAAGCCTACTACCGCTCGCCCCGCAGTGACGCCGCCTACGAGCCGCTCGAGCCGCACCAGACACCGTCAGGCCTGTCCATCTCCCCGGACAGCCTGCTCTATCCCAAAACCGGCCTGCCACGCGATCCGTACGCGCTCCGACCGCGGCACCTCGACACCGCTCGGAGCGTCCTCGACGCCGCCATCGAGAGCCTCGACCGCCGCCTCGCCGGTGCGCTGACCCGCAACCAGCGCCACCGCAAAGAGCCGGTCCGCGTGGTCTACCCCCAGCAGAAATAGGCCGAGCAACCCGGCGAGAACGGCAGAACATCGCCGGTCAGGCTCAGGCCGCTTGACCCGTCCCTTTCGCTCCGCCGAAAGTCGGGTCCGACACCACGCGGGTGGCCGTGCTCTCGTTTTCGAGCTCCTCAAACAGCAACGCCAACGACATCCGGCACCTTTTGTACATTTTTGGATAATTTCGAACACGGACGGAGCCTTCTTCGATGCGAATCTTGATGGCCACGTCGTTCCCGGTCCCCGGTGAATACGACGGCACGGCGATGCTTCCGATCAAAATCCTCCGGGCCTTGAAGACCCGAGGCGTGGACGTCGTCCTGGCCCACCTGAAAGCACGCCCGCCGTTCGGAAAGATGACTCGCGGGGAATTCGAGGGGACGCCCTCCTACACGCTGCCCCCGCGCACCTGGGTCAGCGGACTGCGGCGGATCGCGCGCGAGCATCCGTTCGACCTGGTCCACGCCCAACACTACGGCGGAGCCACCCGCGCCTACTTCGCCTGCCGGCGGTACGGCTGGCCCCTGGTCTATGAGATCCACTCGCTGCTCGGTGACGAGTTCGAACGTCAGCGTCTGGGGCGGGGACTCGCGTTCCGGTTCTACGTGGCCATCGAACGGCGGGTCTGTGAGCACGCGGCGGCGGTCATCGCTTTGGGCGAGCCGGTCAAGAAAGTGGTCATTGAGGAAAAAGGGGTCCCCGCCGATCGGGTGTCCGTGATCTATCCAGGAATCGACCTCGGTGAATACGAGCGGCCGAGCGCGCCCGCCGTCATCCCGGGCGTGGGTCCCGAGCACAAGGTGGTCATGTATGTCGGCAGCATCGTTCACCCCAATCAAGGGGTGCCGGTCCTGATCGACTCGCTCCCGCACGTCTTCGATGCGCTTCCCGAAGCCCGCTGCGTCCTGGTCGGGGGCCCGGCCTCCGCCGGCGACGAATACAAGGCCCAGCTCGGCCACCACGGCGACAAGCTGATCGTCCTGACCGGCCAGACCCCCGAGCAAGTCGTTGCCCTGACCCGCCGGGCCGACGTCTTGGTCCACCCCCGCCTCGCCTGCCGCGAGAACTTTTCGGTGCAGAGCAAGATCGCCGTCTACCTTGCTTCGGGCCGCCCGATCGTGGCGACCGACTTCGGCGACTACACAACCATCCTCGGCGCCACCGGCGCCGGCCACCTGACCGCCGTCGCCCCCGAACCGTTGGCCGACGGAATCCTCAAGGTGCTCACCGACCCGGCCCTGGCGTCCCGCCTGAGCGCGGCCACGCGGCCCGTCGCCGAGGAATACTTCGGCATGGATCGAAACATCGATCGTTACATTGATGTCTACAAGGACGCGTTGGCCAAAGGCCCGCGCTGAGCGGCCCAACCCAAGGGATCTCAAGGTGATACGATGAAGGCCTGGACGCTCGCCGGCAAAGTCCTCTTCGCCGCCCTTTTTGTCGCCGGGGGCGTCGGCCATTTCGTCGCGACCAACGTCTACGTCAAGATGATGCCTCCCTACCTCCCGCTCCACCGCCCGCTCGTTCTTTTGAGCGGCGTTGCCGAGATCGCTCTGGGGGTCATGCTCCTGATCCCGAAGTCAACGAAGTTCGCCGCCTGGGGGCTCATCGCCTTGCTGATCGCCGTTTTCCCGGCGAACATTTACATCTACCAGCATCAGGAGTCGTTCCCCCTGCCGCCGCTCGTTCACCTGCTCCGCTTGCCGTTGCAAGGGTTGCTCATCCTCTGGGCCTATGCTTATACCAGGCCGCGTTAAGCCCTCGTCCGCGCAACCATTTTGTTCCTTGCCTATAATAGAGAAGCAGACTTATCCTTTTCTCTCGAAGAGCCCATGCACGCGGGTTTTCCATGAACTTCAGCGTACTCCTCCTGGTCGCATTGCCCACACTCGCTTTGCCACCGCTCGCGCCTGGCGATCACCTGCGAGCGCTCACGATCGGCGAACAGACGCGGTCTTACCTGGTCCACATTCCCCCCGCGCATGACCCGAAAAAGCTTGCCCCGGTGGTCCTCGCCTTCCACTCGGCGGTGATGAACGGGCCGCTCATGGCCCGGTACTCGGGCCTGAGCGAGAAAGCGGACCAAGCCGGTTTCGTGGCCGTCTATCCGAACGGGACCGGACGCTCCAACCTGCTCTTGTTCTGGGATGCGGGAGGCGTGCGGGCCCAACCTTCGGATGACGTCGGCTTCGTGGCGACGCTGCTCGACGACCTCGCCACGGTGGTCAACGTGGACCCCAATCGGGTCTATGCCACCGGCATGTCGAACGGGGCGATGATGTGTTATCGGCTGGCATCGGAACTCTCCAACCGAATCGCCGCCATCGCCCCGGTGGCGGGCACGATGGCGACCGAGACCTGCCGGCCACTCCGCCCCGTCCCCGTGATGCACTTCCACGGGACGCGCGACCCGCTCGTGCTCTTCGGCGGGCCCGACGACCGCACGCCCAAGGATCTCTTCTTCAAGTCGGTCGACGCCTCGATCCAGGCCTGGGCCCTTGCCAACGGCTGCCCGACCCTCCCGCTGATCGCCAAATTGCCCGACCTGGCCGACGACGGCACCTCCGTTTCCATGACGACCTACGGACCGGGCAAAGAGGGATCGGAGGTCATCCTCTACGTCATCGAGGGGGGCGGCCACACCTGGCCCGGGCGTTCGCCCACCCTGCTCTTGCCCGGGCTCGGCAAGAGCACGAAAGACATCTCGGCCTCCGACCTGATCTGGGATTTCTTCCAGAGACATCCGAAGCGCACGCTCGACGAGTCCCTGCGTCTCGATCCCCCCAGCCAAAAGTAATCGCCGGGGCAACTTCACATAAAATGATTCCTTAGCGAGTCGAGGTGGATCTCGCGACTTGCCAC
This sequence comes from Singulisphaera sp. GP187, assembly GCF_900129635.1. Taxonomy (GTDB): domain Bacteria; phylum Planctomycetota; class Planctomycetia; order Isosphaerales; family Isosphaeraceae; genus Singulisphaera. The sequence goes on from NZ_FSRB01000001.1 coordinate 4,271,509, forward strand.
GTCCGGTTGAAGAATTCCACGATCGGACGCGGGTCGGTCAGGCCGTGCGGGTGGTGTCCCAGGCCCGGCTTGATGATCCGTTCCACCGGACCGCCGAGGGCCAGGTAGCGGTCGTAGAGCCGCTCCCCGTTTTCGCGGTGGGGAACGACCGGATCACTGTCGGCGTAGACCAGCAAGATCGGGACCTTGGCCTTAGCGAGCGGGGCCAGACGGTCGACCGGGTTGAGGGTTGAGGCGATCGCCTCGCGGTCGTCCTTGAAGTCATAGGCCCTGAGCAAATTCGCCCACTCGGGAGCCGAGCCGTCGCCTTGGCCGAGGCCTTTCGGCTTACCTCCGGGCCAGCTCTTGAAGTCGCAGACGCCGTTATCGAGGTAGACGAGCAGCGTCTGCTCGGGGTGGGCCACCGCCCAGGCCATGCAGTAGAGAGCGCCTCGGCTCAGGCCGATCAAGGCGGGTTTCGGGTGCAATTGATGGTCGTTCACCAGCACGTCGTAGAACTTTTCCCAATGGGCGACGGCCTTGGGGGCACCGAACAGGTTGGGGACCGCCATGGAGACCAGGTGCCAGCCCTGGTTCAGCAGTTCGATATCGGCATTGGGGAAGGCCCCGAAGAACTCACCGCGCCAGGCCCAAGGGCGGCCGGGCTTCGGCGCTTTCGGTTCCACCACGATGACCTTGGCCCCATCGACCTGGAAGTCGTGACGGACAAAGCCCTCCCATTGGTTCGCCTTACCAGGGAACGGCTTGGGTTCGGCCCCTTGGGCCGTCGCGGCCAATACGACGAGCAGTCCGACGCCAGGTAAGATTTTCATGGTCATGGTCCTTGGACACAACAAGGTGGAAGCCAGAAGGGGCCGCACTCGTCCCCTCGCGACGAAGGCCTGAATCCTAACCGGTCCGGCCGCTCTCGGCCTCTGGGCAAAGAGACAAGGGGCCGACGGACCCAGAATCGGGCTCAAGACAATCCGCGTGCTTCAAGCCGGAAGACTCGGGGGCGAAGCGAGCCGAGGCACACCCAGCGAACGGCCCTCCGCCGACGCCCTCCCCAAAGGCCCGTCTGATTCTGGGCCGAGGGCTGTACGGCCCCGCGCAAGTGAAGTCCTTACAGGTCGCCGGGGAGTGAAATGAAGCGAAGCCAATCCGGCAGGGAGAAACCTCTTGGGGCGCGGCCGGGACAGCCGTACAACATCGTTAGTCGCGATCGTCGTCGGCGAAATCCTCCAGATCGCCTGCGATGAGGCCCCCCAATTCCGCGAACAGTTCGGCCTGGGTCCGAACAATGTCATCGCAGATCCCGTCCCTGATATACCCGATCGGTTCCGGGTCGGCATCATGGCTGATTTGCCAGTCGATGCCGTGGTCACGCGAGAGTTGGCAGAGTACGTCGATCAGGTCCATGATGGTGCCGTCGGGAAGTCCCGACAACTCAGCGTCCGCAACGTCGTCCGGGTGGGGTTCGAAGTTGGGCTTGCTGTCACTCAGCAGGTGCCCGTCCATGTCGACACTGCCGAAGATGGCAGGCTCACAGCTCAGCCAGGTGCGGCCTTCGCTGGCGGCTTCGGCGTCTCGTTCAACAGCCTGAGCCTCGGCCGGGCTCACCGGACGCGTCGAGCGATAGTAGAGCGAGAAACCCATTCGGAGGCTCCTTAATCCCAGGATCAGACCAATTTTTCACGTGTATCATCTGGATTTCAACGTCATCACTTCGGCGGATTTGACCGTATGATACGATGACAAAATCCGCCGTCCTACTCATTTCTCGTTCTACAAATAATCAAAAACATGCCGATTAGTACATTCACTGCTTTCGGTTCCGTCGCGTAAGCTCAAAGGGGAGGGGTGGCGGGAGGGGCTCGGGCGTGGATTCAGGACGCTCGCCGGGGTAAGATGCCAAGGTTGAAAACGGGATCGGGCCTGACGGCGATCGTGCGGTCAGGCTGCTGCGCCGGGTCGTTGAGGTGCAGATCGTTTCGCGGGCCAAACCGGGTGAGGTCGCTCTCTATGCAGCGGAATTACGTCCTGACACTGACCGGACCCGACCGGATCGGGATCGTCCACGAGGTGACCGGGCTGTTGCTCGCCCGCGGCGGCAACGTGACCACCAGCCGGATGGTCCGCCTCGGCGGCGAATTCGCGGTCCTGATGCTCGTCTCCCTCCCGTCGGAGCCCTTCGACGGGCTCGAGGTCGACCTGGCCAGCCTGACGGCCCAGGGCTACAAGATTACGACGACGGTGGCCGAGCACCCACACGCCGAGGTCCCTCCCGGCTGGCTCCCCTATCGGATCGAAGTCCAAGGGGCCGACCACGAGGGGATCATCCATGAGGTCTCCCAATACCTCTCGCAGAACGGCGTCAACATCGAGTCGATCGACTCCGAAACGACCCCGGCGCCCACCACCGGCTCACCGCTGTTCGCCATGACCGCCCACGTCGTCATCCCCCCGAGCCTCTCCGTCCCCGACTGGGAGGCCGGCCTCGAGAAGATCGGCGTTCGTCTGAATGTCGAGATCGACGTGTTCGCAAAAGAAAACACGTGACTCAGCATCACGTGAACGTTTTTTTTCGACAGCGCGGCTCGGATTCCCCAACAGAGGGGGGGGGGAAGTGAGAGAGCGACGATGGGGCTCAGGCGAATCGCATCAGCAGAACGAGCGAGGCAATCGCCATGACGAGCCCCACAATCTCTTGCCCTTTGAGCGGTTCCCGGAAGACGAGACTGCCGAGCGCGGTGAGCAGGAGGATCATCGAGACGGAATAGACGACGCCGATGGTCGCCAGCTTCAGGTGCCGCATGACGTACACCCAGCCGAAGGCCGTGGAGGCGTAGACGGCGAAGCCCACGTAAAACCAACCGGAGCGCAACGGTTGCTTCTGGTCGCTGGCGAGTTTGAGCAGGTAGTCGCCAAGCACCCCGACAACGCTAAACCCAATTGTGATCACGACGGGCAGATAGTGTTTCAAGGCAAACTCCACGATGGGAGCCGACATGCCGAGAGCGGCGCATGCCCCTCTTCGACTCGATCCTACTCAGACGCATAAAAAAACAATGGTCCGGCAAGCAGCTAGAAACCCGTGGATTCTTGATGTAACGTGAGAGTTGGGACTCGGATGTCGATGGCTGGTTTCTAGTTACGGAGCTCGGCACGATGTCTTACCATTGGCCTGCGGACACGGATTTCGCCTTCTGGGAGCTCGATGTCCTGGACCGGAACTGTCCGGTTTGCGGACGGATGATGCACATCTGCGATCATCGCTATCGCCGTTTCCATACCTTGGACGGCCCAGTGCAACTCATCTGCAGGCTCAATCACTGTCCCGATCGTGCTTGTCCAGGACACGCCAAAACCAAGAGTCCCGAACTTGAACTCACCCTCGCTCTGCCTCTGATGGCCATCGGTTGGGACGTCCTCTGCTGGATCGGTCATCGACGCTGTTCACACCACATGCCGATTTCCTCGATCCAAGCCGAACTCCGGGACGACTACGGGATCAAGCTCTCCGACGATGCAATCGACCAGTACATCCACCGGTATCAGGTCATGCTTGCCGCGCGTCAGCAAGATGCTGGGGCACTTCACCTCCAATACGAAGCGGTGCCGGAACTGATTCTCAGCATCGACGGCCTCCAGCCCGAGAAGGGGCACGAGACCCTCTATGTTGTGCGCGAGTTGACCCAGAAACGCGTGTGGTTCGCCGAGCCGTTGCTCTCGGGAGCCGAGCCCGAGGTCCGTCGTCTGATCACCAAGGCCAAGGAGTGGGCCGAATCCTTGAGCACGCCCGTGGCGCTTTGGATGTCGGACAAGCAGGATGCGTTCGTCAAGGGGATCGCGGCGGAATTCCCCGGCGTGCCCCACCGCTACTGCGACAACCACTTCCTCCGCGACGTGGCCAAGCCCGTCCTGGAAGCCGACAGCCATACCAAGGTTCAGATGCGGAAGAAGGTGCGTGGCCTGCGGAAGATTGAGCAGGCCGTGCTCCAACGGTCCAAGGCCGAGACCAAGGCCGAGACCGAGACCGAGACCAAGGCCGAGACCGAGGCTCCGCATGCCACCAACAACAGCATGGCGTCCACGACGGCGGCGAACCTTGCTCCCGCCGTGGTCGATTCGGCCGGCTCCGTGGTGCTCAACTATTGCGCGGCGGTGCGTGGGATTCTCAATGACGATCAAGGGGGACCACAGCACCCGCCCGGCTTGCGGATGGCCGAGGCATTGGGCGAGGTCCAGGCGTCGATCCAACGAAACTTGGACGCGAAAAAAGGGGGTTCGCAGAGGAACAACTTGGGCGATTGTCGGGATGCATCCAGGCGGGCCTGGACGAAGTCAAAGAGCAGCAAGCGGTGATTCGAGAATACGTAGAAGTGATTAATGAGGTGGCTGCGACGCTGGAGCCGGGGACTGAGGATGTCACGGATCGGGAGGAGAAGTTCGAGGCCCTGATCGATCGATTCGAGGCGACCGAGGATCCGATCCGCCATGGCATGGCGACGGTGATGCTCAGCTTCTTGGCCGGCCTGTTCGTCGGCGAGGCGGAGTATGAAGCGATTCGGGATAATCTCGATTTGGAGCGTTGGTTTCGCTTGCTCAAAGGTCACGAGCGGCGGATTCACGGCCATCGCCACGCGGGGATTCGGCTGGTTCTGGAGGGACCGACGTTGGTGCATGCGTTGGACGCTCACGCGGCGCATCCCGATCCGTTCAGCTCGGACGACCTGCTGCCCTATCGGGACGCCCGGGAGCCGCGGTGCCAAACCGAGGCGTGGAACCGGCGCACGATCATGAGGAAGGCACGCTCCCAGAAGCAACGGCCGTTACTCCTGGCCGAGTTGGAGCGATATTATCAGGAAATACCGTAATTTTAGCTATTTCGCGGACCGTTGTAAAAAAAGGAGCCGAAGCCCCTTGAAAATTCTTGTTGAATTACAAAAAAGCCACCTCAGGGACTCGAACCCTGGACTTCAGCTTTACGAAATCGGCGGGTTGTAGGTTCGAGTCCTACGGGGGGCACTTTCGTTCCACCAAGGCCCGCCTCTTCTTCAGCCGGGACTTTTTCGTGGATTTTCCCTGGCCGCAAACGTCGCGGCGGTTTTCGTTCGCCTGGCCCATCATTCGAGCGAGCCCAGGTCCGTCGCCACGATCCGAGACGGCCTGCACGTTGGCGGAGGCTGACCTCGACGGGTTGGCGCCAGACGCATTGACATTGATTCCGGGCCCGCTCAGGGCGGCACGGTTCCGATGGTCACTCGGACCGCCTGGCCGAGTCGCAGGCGCGGCGGCCCCGGCTCCAGGACGATGACGCATTCCAGGGTGCGGACGTCGCTCATCTGGGACGGATCGTGGAGCACCGGACGGCGCTGGCTGTACCACAACGCGACTTGCGCCACATGGCCACGGTATGAGACGGCGGGGTCGGCCTCATCCTGAACCAGGACGGCCTTCCCTTCCTGCACGCGAGGGGCGAACTCCTGCTCCACGGTGGTGCGAATCACTTGCGGACCGTCGGCGGCGAAAAGCAACGCGGGCTGGCCGCGTTCGGCCCCCAGCACGTCGCCCGGGCCAACGAGAATTCGCAGCACGGTGCCAGGCTGAGAGGCTCTCACAGAGCACTCCTCCAGGGCCAGCCGGGCTTGCTCATGTCGCGCCTCGGCCACGGCCAGGTCGTACTCCGCGTGCCGGATCTCGGCGTCGACATCCCGGGCCTTCAGTTCCGCCAGGCGCAGCGTTTCCGACCGTGCCAGGGCCTCCAGTTCGCGGATGTGAACCTCACTCGCGGCCACATCGATCGCATGGATCACCGGGATCTGCCCCACCTTCTGTCTCTGGGCCAGGACCTGACGGGCCGCAGCCAGCCGGGCGCCCGCCGCGTCAACGAGGGACTGCTGTTGGGCAACCCGATCGCGCTTTTGCTCAGGCCCTTTCCGCGCCTGGTCGAGTTGAAGCCGACTCAACTTCAAGGCCGCCTCCGCTTCGAGCAGCCGGCTCCGGGCCGCCCGATCCTCCAGGCGGAGCAGCTCCGTTCCGGCCGGCACCGCCTGGTTCTCGCGGACCAGAATCTCGGCGACCCGGCCCGGCTGGAGCGGCAGTAGCGACGTCACGCCGTGCTCCAGGTCCACGGAGCCGAAACAAACGACCGCTTCCGTCGCGGAGGTGGAGTCGGCCGGAGCAACAGCAAGGGCCGGGGCCGGACGTCGTCCGAGGAGATTCCCGGCCATCAGGGCGATGCCCACGGTGACGAGCACGACGAGCCAAAGCGGACCGCGAGCGAGAGCGAGGGAGAAGCATCTCACGAGGGGACCTCGCCAGGGGTCGGTGCCTGTGTTGCTGTGGGTGGGATCTCGTCGGTCAGGCGCCCGTCGGCGAGGTGCAAGACACGGTCGGCGTAAGGCACCAGGCGGGGGTCGTGGCCAACCACGAATAAGGCAGCGCCGCGCTCTCGAGCGGCCGACTGCAAGAGCTCGATGACCAGTTCGCCGTGGACCCAGTCGAGCGAGCCCGTCGGCTCGTCGGCGAAGCAGAACCGAGGGCTTTTGAGCAAGGCGCGTCCGACGGCCACGCGCTGCTTCTCACCGCCGGAGAGCCGATCGGCGCGGAGGTGGGCTCGCCGACTCAGTCCGAGTCGTTCGAGGATCTCCCCCACCCGGCGCCGGGCGTCACGACGGGACGCCCCCTCGCCCCAACGGACGACCATCTCCAACTGCTCGCCGGCCGTCAGCGACGGGAACAGGTTGAAGCCTTGAAAGACGAAGCCAAAATGGCGCAGCCGGAACCGCTCGCGGTCCGTTTCGCGCATCCGCCAGAGGTCCTCGCCCAGGATCCGCACTTGCCCCTGGTCGGGCCGCAACAGACCCGAGAGCACCGCCAGCAACGTGGACTTGCCGCTGCCGGAGGGCCCCATGATCAAGAGCACCTGACCCTCGTCCAGTTCGAGGGAGACGTCGCAGAGCACGTGCACGACTTCATCGCCCGAGCCGAACGAGCGGTGTAGGTTCTGGGCGACCAGGGCCGGCGCGTCGCGGGACATGAATCAACCTCAGCGTAACAGGGTGATCGGCTCGACCAGGCGCAGCGAGCGTAGGGCCGCCAGGCCGGAGAGGAGGGCCATGGCCAGAGTCAAGCCCGTGCCCAGGCCGAGCAGCCAGAGAGGGAGGAGCACGACGGCCCCCCTTCGCTCACCACTGGCCGCCAGCGCGTAGATCATCGGCAAGGCCAGGCCGATCCCTCCCAGGCCCACCCAGAGCGACTGCGCCATGACCAGGCCCGCCATCTTGAGCCGGGGGATGCCCAGGGCGTGCAGGACGGCATACTCGCGCAGCGACGCCGCCGTGGCGGCGTACAAGGTCTGGCTCGTGATCGCCAGGCCCACGAGCAGGCTCAAAAGAGCGGTAAAGCCCATGCCGATCCCAGCCTTGGTGCTGGTGGCCCAGTACTGGCGCGTCCGATCCGAGAACTCCTCACGGGTGAAGGCGGAAAGGTCCGATCGCTGGCCCAGTCGGCGGGCCACGGCACCGGCGTCTTGAGGGTCACGGCAGCGGGCCAGCAGGTACATCGTATGCCGGGGATAGTCGCGGAACAACGGCTGGAGGAGGTAGGCCGTCCGCAACGAGCAGAAGACAAAGGGCGGCCCGACGCTCTTGAGCCCGCGCACCAGGCCGACGACTCGGACCCGGCTCCCCGCCACCTCGGCCGTTCCCCCCACGCCCCGCACGCCCAGCCGCTCCCGTTCTGACTCGTCGATCACGACGGCTCCCGGCTCCGTCAGCAACATGCGCATCCGGGGTGTCAGATCGCTCACCGCACCGAGTGCGCCATCGTGCAGCCGCGACCCGATGACACAGCAGACCTCCGACCCGCCCCGGGGCTTCCGCCAGTAGCTGAACCCGTACAGGTAGGGTTCGGTCTCCGTCACCTCGCTCATGCTGGCCAGTCGCGCCCGCCAGGACTCGGGAATGGGGTAGCCGAGTTCCAGGCTGAGCACTCCGCGCGAGGCGGCCCAAACCTCGGCGCGGCTGTGGTCGATCGGTAAGGTCAGCACCGCCAAGGCGCCGAGCAGCAGGCCCACCTGGACGGTGATCAGCAGGTCGCTGAAAGCAACCGCCAGGATCGCCGGCAAAAACCGCCGGCGCTCGCGCCAGAGGATGATCAGCGAATAAGGCATGGGCCGCGACCGTTCGATCCCGCAATCGATCCCTGAGAGCAAGCCCGATCATCGCAATTCTACCAAGAGACGGGACGGGGCATCCCCTCCATGGAAAGCAAAGGGACGAAACTCCACAGACGCGACGGTGATCTGGCGGGGATTCGCCTCACCATCGGATCAGCGGGAACTCATTGCTCGAAGGGTTTGACGGCGCTATGATGACAGAAGGTGGAAGATCGGGCGCCGTCGCAATCGCACCGAGCGCCGGCCCGAAGTCCAGGACCGACGGAAGGGCGACACCGTAACCCCCTGTTCACCCTTTCGGGATTTGCCAGAAGGCGGCAACTCCATGCTTGCAGACCAAAATATCTTTGACCGCATCTGCGAGCCCCGGTTCCTCCCTCTCACGCGGAACCATTCCACCTCGATCTGCGGGACGAAACAAACGGATCGTCCCAGGCCGCGCGAATCGCGATTCAAGGGCTCGGATAGAGCAGGTTGAGTCATGGCAAACCGTCGCCTCAACGGCCCGGTTCGTCCCCGAACTGGATCCGGGTCCGGGACTCGTGAACCGATCGCCATTGTCGGCATCGGCTGCCGCTTCCCCGGTCGAGCGAACGATCCCGAGGCGTTCTGGAACCTCCTCGAGAGCGGTACGGACGCCATCACGGAAGTCCCCGCCGAGCGCTGGAACCGGCAAGCGTTCTACGACGCCGACCCGTCCCGGCCGGGAAAGACCTACTCCCGCTGGGGGGGCTTCGTCGAGGGGATTGACCGCTTCGATCCGCACGCCTTCGGCATCTCGCCGCGCGAGGCGGCGCGGATGGACCCTCAGCAGCGGTTGCTGCTCGAAGTGGCCTGGGAGAGCCTGGAGGATGGGGGATTGGCCCTCGAGCGGCTCTCGGCGAGCAACACGGCGGTCTTCGTCGGCATCTCCAGCTTCGACTATTCGGTGCTGGAGACCAGCTTCCGCGACCGGAGCGGCATCGACGTCTACTCCAATACGGGGGGCTCGCTCAGCATCGCGGCGAACCGCCTCTCCTATTGCTTCAACCTGCGAGGGCCGAGCCTGGCGGTGGACACCGCGTGCTCGTCGGCGCTGGTGGCGGTGCATCTGGCCTGCGAGAGCCTCTGGCGCGACGGCTGCACCCTCGCCCTGGCGGGCGGGGTCAACGCCCTCCTCTTGCCCGACTGGTACGTCGGCTTCTGTCGCATGGGGATGTTGTCCCCAGAAGGACGTTGCCGGGCGTTTGACGCGGGCGCCAGCGGCTTCGTGCGGAGCGAGGGGGCCGGCGTCGTCGTGCTGAAACCGCTGGCGCAGGCCCTCGCTGATGGCGACCGGGTGTACGCGGTGATCCGGGGCGCCGCGGTCAATCAGGATGGCCGCACACCGGGGATGACGGTGCCCAATGAGGATGCACAGACCGCCTTGATTCTTGAGGCGTGCCGCAGGGCCGGCGTCACGCCAGGCCAGGTCCAGTATGTCGAGGCCCACGGCACCGGGACACCGGTGGGCGACCCCATCGAAGCCCGCGCCCTGGGCCGGGCGCTGGCCAACGGGCGGGGGGAAGGGCGGCCCTGTCTGGTCGGCTCCGTGAAGACGAACATCGGACACCTGGAGGCCGGGGCCGGCATCGCCGGGTTGATCAAGGTGGCCCTCGCGCTCCACCACCGCCGGATCCCCGGCAACCTGCACTTCGACCGGCCCAACCCCGACATCGACTTCAACGGCCTCCGGCTGCGGGTGCCCACCCGGAGCGAACCCTGGCCCGCAGGCCCAGGGGCGGCCACGGCGGGGATCAACGCCTTCGGATTTGGCGGCACGAACGCCCACGTCGTGCTCCAGGAGGCCCCGGTCCCGATCCCGAGGGCGAAAAAGGCCCGGGAGCCTGAACCTGACGAGGCAACTCCGCGCGCCTGCCTGGTTCCTCTGTCGGCCCGAGGTCCCGAGGCCCTGCGCGCGGCGGCGAAGGAACTGGCGGAGTTTGTGACGCCACGCGCCACCGCCGTCTCCCTGGAGGAGATCGCCGCGAATGCAGCCTTGCGCCGGACGCACCACGAGGACCGCGCGGCGGTCGTCGCGAACACCGTGGAGGAACTGGCGGAGAGCCTCACTGAGTTCGCCTCCGGCCCGATGGCCAAGGGGGTCCTCGAAGGGCGGGCGACGGGGGGCCGGCCGCCCCGAATCGCCTTCGTGTGCTCGGGACAGGGGCCGCAATGGTGGGGCATGGGACGGGAGTTGCTGCGCACCGAACCGGTGTTTCGCGAGGCGGTCGCGCGCTGTGACGCTCTCATGCGACCGCTCGGCTCGTGGACGCTGCTTGACGAGTTGACGGCCGACGAGTCCGCCTCGCGGATGGACGTCACCGCCATTGCGCAGCCCTGTCTCTTCGCGATCCAGGTGGGCCTGGCGGCGCTCTGGGACTCCTGGGGCGTGCGACCCGAGGCCCTGGTCGGGCACAGTGTCGGCGAGGTAGCGGCGGCGTACCTGGCCGGCGTGTTCAGCCTGGAAGACGCGGCGCGGATCATCTACCACCGAGGCCGATGCATGGAGCAGGCGCCCGCGCGCGGCCGGATGCTCGCCACGGCCCTCACTCCCGACGAGGCGCGCCGCTTGATCGCCGAGTACGGCGACCGCGTCGCCCTGGCCGCCATGAACAGCCCGGCATCGGTCACCCTCTCGGGCGAGGCCGGGCCGCTGGAAGAATGTGCGGAACGCCTCAACGCGAAGGGGGTGTTCCACCGCTTCCTGAAGGTCCAATACGCCTTCCACTGCGCCCAGATGGACCCGATCCGCGCCGAGTTGCTCGCCGCGCTCGAGGGCATCCGGCCGAAGAAGGGGGACTTGCCGCTGTTCTCCACCGTCCACGGCCGACGCGTCGAGGGGCCGGAGCTCGGCCCCGATTACTGGTGGCAGAACGTCCGCCAGACCGTCCGCTTCGCCGACGGCGTGAACGGACTCATCGAACGGGAGACCGACCTCGTGGTCGAGTTGAGCCCGCACCCGGTGCTGGCCTCCTCGGTGACGGAATGCTTTGCCCACCAGGGACGGAAGACAACCGTCCTCCCCTCGCTGCGCCGCGAGGCGGGCGAGCGGGCGACGTTGCTGCGTTCGCTCGGTGCGCTGCACGTGCAAGGGGTTCCGGTCGACTGGCCGGGGGTGTTCCCGAACCCGCCACGGTTCGTGAGACTGCCCCTCTATCCCTGGCAGCGCGAGCGTTGCTGGTACGAGTCGGTGGAGTCGCGGGCCTCCCGGCTCACGCCGCCGGCGCACCCGCTGCTCGCGGTCGGCCGGGAAGGGCCACGGCCGGAGTGGGAGGCTCGGTTGGACCTGCGTCTCATGCCGTACCTCGCCGACCACCGGGTGCGACACGCCGTCATCGTGCCGGCCACGGTCTACCTGGAGCTGGCCTTCGGGGCCGCCCGAGCGATGTGGGGCGCCGAGGGCTGCGAGTTGCGGAACGTCACGCTCGCCAACCCCTGTTTCCTCGCGCCCGACGAGCCGCTCTGGATCCAGAGCGCGTTCGACACCGCGACCTCGACCCTCGACGCCGCCACACGGCCGGCCCAGTCTCAGGACGCCCGGGAATGGACGACCCATCTGACCACCATCGTGCGCCCCCGTCCGTCCGAGCCGGAGGATCAGCCGTTGGACCTCGATGCGCTCCGACGCCGCTGCCCGCGCACGTACTCGCATGATCAATGCTACGACTACCTGCGGTTGATCGGCCTGGACTACGGCCCTCTGTTCCAGGGCATCGAGCAGGTGTCTCAAGGCGATCGCGAAGCCCTGGGGGCGGTGCGGCTCCCCAAGGCGCTCGAACCCGAGGAAGCAACGCACCTGGTCCATCCCGCCCTGCTCGACGCCTGCCTTCAGGTCGTCATCCCGGCCGACGGCGACTTCAACCAGCGGGACGGCGGCCTCTACTTGCCCTCGTCCATCCAGCAGGTCCAACTCTTCCGCCGGCCGGGCCGACAGGTCTGGGCGCACGCCCGGCTGCTGAAGAAAACCCCGCGCCGGTCCCTCGCCGAGGTCGACATCTACGACGAGGCCGGACGGCTGGCGGTCCGCGTGCGGGGCCTGGAGAGCCGGCGCGTCATGCGGGGTCGACAGGACTCGCTCGACGACATGCTGTTCGCCTACCAGTGGCAGCCCCAACCTCTGCCCCTGCCCCTGGCCAGCCCCCCCGCGGCGCCCGGTTCCTGGCTGATCTTCGCCGACCAGGGGGGCCTCGGCGCGCGGCTCGCCGAACGGCTGCGAGCGCGCGGCGACGGGTGCGTGCTCACCACCGTGGGCCCTGGATTTGCCGGGGAGGGCACGCACTACCGGGTCAATCCCGCGCAACCCGACGACCTCCGCCGGCTGGTTCAGGTCGTCCAAGCCCCCGGCCGGCTCCCTTGCCGAGGCGTCGTCCATCTGTGGAACCTCGACGCACCGCCAGCGGCCGGACTCACCGCGCCCCGGCTCGCCGACGCGCAGACGGCGGGCGTCCTCAGCCTCGTCCATCTCGTGCAGACGTGGGATCAAGTCGCGTCGGCCCCGTCGACCCCGCTCGTCCTCGTAACCCGCGGCGCGCAGTCGGTCGGCGACCGGCCCGAGGCGGTCGCCGTGGCTCAGTGCCCGGTCCTCGGGCTGGGACGGGTGATCGCGGCCGAATATCCCCGACTCGCCTGCAAACTCGTCGACCTCGACCCCAACGCCCGAGACGAAGACGAAGCGGAGCCCACAACCCCTTCCAACACCACACGTGCTCAACAACCCACTTCTGACATCTTCCTCTTCGATGAGGTCCAGGCCGACGACGGCGAAGACGAGGTGGCCTGGCGCCAGTCGACCCGCTACGCCCACCGTTTTCAGCCCGCCCCCGGCGCCGTGACCGGCCCTCGCGTCGGTGTCCCGTATCGCCTGGCGATCCCTCGGCCCGGGACGCTCGACGGCCTGAAGGCCCAGGTGTTGCGTCGTCAGCCGCCCGGACAAGGCGAGGTGGAGATCGAAGTCGAGGCCGCCGGCCTCAATTTCAGCGATGTGATGAAGACACTGGGCCTCTACCCCGGCCTGCCCGAAGGCCCCGTGCCGCTCGGCGCCGAGTGCGCCGGGCGGATCTCGGCCGTCGGCGACGGCGTCACCACGCTCCGGGTCGGCGACGAGGTGGTCGCGGTCACGGGCTTCGCCTTCGCCAGCCACGTCCTCGCGCGGGCCGAACTCGTCGTCCCCAAGCCCCCCGGCCTCGGCTTCGAGGAGGCCGCGACGCTCCCGATCGCGTTCCTCACGGCCGTCTACGCCCTGGAGCACCTGGCCCGGCTCAGCCCGGGGGAAACCGTCTTGATCCACGCCGCATCCGGCGGCGTGGGCCACGCCGCCATCCAGGTCGCACGACACGCCGGGGCCGAGATCTTCGCCACCGCCGGGAGCCCGGAGAAACGCGACTACCTGCGATCCCTCGGCATCGAGACCGTCATGGATTCCCGGTCGCTCGACTTCGCCGACGAGGTGCGACGGCGGACGGGCGGAAAGGGGGTCGACGTCATCCTCAACTCGCTCCCGGGTGACGCCATCGGCAGCGGCCTCGACGCCCTCGCCGACTTCGGCCGCTTCCTCGAGATCGGCAAACGCGACATCTACCAGAACGCGCGGCTCGATCTCCAGCCGTTCCGCAACAACCTGTCCTTCTTCGCCATCGACCTCGACCACATCCTGCGCGAGCGGCCGGCCTTGCTCGGCGGTCTGCTCCAGGCCGTCGTCCAGCGCGTCCTCGACGGCATTCTCACCCCCCTGCCCTACCGGGCCTGGCCCCTGGACCAGGCGGTCGACGCTTTCCGCGTCATGCAGCACGGCAAGCATATCGGCAAGCTCGTGCTGTCGGCCCGAGGCCAGAGCGTCGCGGCCGTCCCCGCCGAGGACGAGCCGCTGACCTTCCGGGCCGACGGCACGTACCTGATCGCGGGGGGCCTGGGCGGTTTCGGGCTGGAAGTGGCCCGGTGGATGGCCGGCCGGGGGGCGGGGCATCTCGTCTTGCTGGGTCGTCGAGGCGTGGCGACCGAAGACGCCCGCCAGGCGATCGCCGCGATCGAGCGGCTCGGCGCCCGCGTCGTCGTCCGCGCGGCGGACGTGGCGCAGGCCGAGGACGTGGCGCGGGTCCTGGCCGAGATCGACCGCGACCTCCCCCCGCTCCGAGGCGTCATCCACGCGGCGATGGTCCTCAAAGACGCCCTGCTCCTCAACCTCGACCGCGACCTGCTGGAACGGGTGCTGGCCCCCAAGGTCAGCGGTGCGTGGAACCTGCACGCCCAGACGGCGGACCGCCCCCTCGACCTCTTCGTCTTGTTCTCCTCGCTGTCGAGCGTCTTCGGACACGCCGGCCAGGGCAACTACGCTGCGGCCAACGCCTTCCTCGACTCGCTCGCCTGGCACCGACGCGCCCGGGGTCTGCCCGCCTTGACGATCAACTGGGGCTACCTCGGCGAGGTCGGCTATCTCGCCCGTCGCGGTGAGCTGGGCGAGCGGCTCGAACGGCAAGGGGTCCTGAGCTTCACCGTCCAGCAGGCCCTCGCGCTCCTGGAGAAAGCCATCCAACGGGAGCACGTCCAGGTGAGCGTGCTGCGACTGGAGTGGTCACGCTGGCATGGCCTGGGAGTCACCAACCGGGTGTCACCGCGATTCGCTCACCTCTGTCGCCGCGACGACGGCGACGCGCTCCCCACCACCGGCGCCTTGCCCGGCCTCGACGCCGTCCGGGCCGCCCCGCCGGGCGAACGGGGTGACCTCGTCCGCGCGTTGCTGCGTCACAAGGTCGCGCTCGTCCTCGGCACCAAGCCCGACCGGCTCGACGACGCACGCCCCCTGATCCAGCTCGGCATCGACTCGCTGATGGCCGTCGAGCTGCGCAACTGGATCGAGGGCGAGCTCCGTGTGAACCTGCCGATCGCGGAGCTACTGCGCAGCCCCAGCGTCTCGGGCCTCTCGACCCTCCTGGCCGAGCGGCTCAGCGCGTGGGATGGCACGCCCTCTCCTGCCCCTGCTCGCAACGGCGAAGTGATGGCGGGGACCACCACCAATGGCCGCGTCTCCATCCCCTCCGAGGACATCGTCTCTCAGGTCGAGGATCTGTCCAGCGAGCAGGTCGACGCCCTGCTCACCACCTTGTTGAAAGGCCGGGGCAACAACGCCCGCCGATAACAGGACATCGCAGACATGAGCATGTCGCCGGAATCGTTGGCGGGTCTTTCGCTGGCCGAGAAGCGCATGCTGCTGGCGCAGCTGCTCCAGGAAGAGCGGGCGAGCCGGACGACGGTTTTCCCCCTGTCGCACGGCCAGCGTGGCTTGTGGTTCCTCTACCAGATGGACCGGCGGAGTCCGGCCTACAACGTCTGCTACCCGGCGCGGGTTCGCTCGCCGATCGATCTCGACGCCTTTCGTCGGGCCGCCCAAACGCTGGTCCAGCGCCACCCGAGCCTGCGCACGACCTTCGAGGAACGCGACGGCGAGATGCTCCAACGCGTCCATGAGAACTTGCCGGTCCCCTTCGAAGTCATCGACGCCTCCCCGTGGAGCGAGGAGACGCTCCGCACCCGTCTGGAAGACGAAGCGCATCGCCCCTTCGACCTCGAGCGTGGCCCCCTGTGGCGCATACACCTATTCACACGAGCGCCCGACGATCACGTCCTGCTCCTGGGAGTCCACCACATCATTGGGGATTTCTGGTCGTTGATCCTGGTGATCGAGGAGATGCAGTCGCTCTATCCCGCCGAGTGTCGGGGCCAGCCCGCGTGCTTGCCGGCCCCTGGTCAGCAATACCACGACTTCGTGCGCTGGCAGCACGACCTGCTGGCCAGCTCGGACGGGGAGTGGCTCTGGGATTACTGGCATCGGCAGTTGGCCGGGGCCCCGACCGTGCTCGAGGTGCCCACCGACCGCCCCCGCCCGACGTTGTTCTCGAACCGAGGGGGTGCCGAGCCCTGGCAGGTCGGACCGGGGCTGGCACGCCGGCTCAAGGCCCTTGCGGCGTCCGAAGGGACCACGCTCTACACCGCCTTGCTGACCGCGTTCCAGGTGCTCCTCGGCCGCTACACGGGACAGGACGATTTCCTGGTCGGCTCCCCGTTCGCGGGCCGGAGCCGAGCCGGATTCGAAGGCGTGATCGGCTATTTCATCAACATGCTTCCCTTGCGAGCCAACCTGTCCGGCGACCCCTCCTTTCTCGCCCTGCTCCGCCGCACGGGGACCACGGTGCTGGACGCCCTCGGACACCAGGATTACCCCTTCGCCCTCATCGTCGAGCGTGAGAACGTCGCACGCGACCTCAGCCGGCCCCCCTTGGTCCAGGTGACGTTCACCCTGGAGAAGGCGCAACGCGCCCAGCGACTCGGGGCCTGGCGCTTCTTCCTGCCCCCCTCCGGGGCCAAGCTCACCGTCGGCGGCCTCCAGATGGAGCAGTATTACGTCGAGCAGCACAGTTGCCAGTCCGACCTGGAGATGGTCTTCGAGGAAGGGGACGGCACGCTTGAAGGCATGCTCCGATATAACGTCGACCTATTCGAAGCGGCAACGGTCCGCCGGATGGTCGGCCACTTCCTCACCCTGCTCCAGAGTGTCGCCGACGGGCCGGACCGGCGTCTGTCTCAGCTCCCCTGCCTGACCGAGCCCGAACGTCGCCTCGTGCTCGACGACTGGAACCGGACCGAGGTCGATTTTCCCAGGGATCTCTGCCTCCATCATCTCTTTGAACACCAGGCCGCCCGGACCCCCGACGCGTTGGCGTTGCGGAGCGACGAGGCGTCCCTCACGTTCGCCGAGTTGGGGGCCCGGTCGAATCGCCTGGCGCACCGCCTCCGACGGCTGGGGGTCGGCCCCGGCGCGTTCGTCCCCCTGTTCCTGGAGCGTTCGCCCGCGCAGATCGTGGCGATCCTCGCCACGATCAAGGCCGGCGGCGCCTACGTCCCGATCGACCCGGGCACACCGGCCGAGCGGATCCGCCTGGTCCTGGCCGACACCGCCCCCGCGGTGGTCCTCACTCAACACTCACTCCGGGGCCGACTCCCCGAGACCGAGACCGCGGCCGCGTTGCTCTGCCTGGATGCCCCGGCGCTCGCGCCCGAGGGGGATGACGACGACGCGACTCGCCCGCCCGACAGTGGCGTCCGGAGCAGCGACCTCGCCTACGTCATTTACACCTCGGGGTCCACGGGCCGTCCCAAAGGGGTGATGGTCGAGCACCGGGCCATCGTCAACACCGTCCACTGGCGTGGCCGAGATCTCACTCTGTTCGCCACCGACCGCGTGCTTTACAACCTGTCGTACACCTTCGATCCCTCGCTCTGCATCATCTTCCCCACGCTCGCGATCGGCGGAGCCTTGGTTCTGGCTGCGCCCGGCGAGGAGCACGACCCCCGCCGCTTGCTGGAACGCGTGATCCGGGAGCGGGTGACGATCCTCGAAGCCCCCGCCAACGTGCTCCGGCTGATGCTCGACGACCCCCTCTTCGACGCCTGTCGCGACCTGCGCTCGATCTACTGTGGCGGCGAAGCGATGCCGACGGACCTCCCGGCCCGGGTCCTCGACCGGCTCAATGTCACGCTCTACAACCTGTATGGTCCCACCGAGGCGTCCGTCGACTCCACCTGGTGGGCCTGCCGCCGCGACGACCCGCGCCCCAGGGTCCCCATCGGCCGGCCCGTCGCCAACACCCGGGCCTACGTCCTCGACCCGGCCCTCCAGCCGGTGCCTCCCGGAATCCCCGGCGAGCTCTACCTCGGAGGGGCGGGGCTAGCCCGTGGCTACCTCAAAAACCCGGCGCAAACGGCCGAGCGGTTCCTCCCCGACCCTTTCAGTGCCAGGCCCGGCGCGCGGCTCTACCGCACGGGCGACCGCGCCCGCTGGCTGTCGGACGGCACTCTGGAGTTCCTGGGCCGGCTCGATCACCAGGTGAAGGTGCGCGGCTTCCGCGTCGAGCTGGGCGAGGTCGAGGCCGCCTTGATGAGCCACCCGGCCGTGCGTGAGGCCGTCGTCATCGCCCAGACCGGCGCGGCCAGCGATTCGCGGCTGATCGCGTATGTGACCGGCGACAGCGAACTCCCTGCCCCCGAGGCCCTGCGGCGTTACTTGAAGGATCGCTTACCCGATCACATGGTCCCCTCCGTCTTCGTCCCGTTGCCCGCCTTGCCCCGCACGGCGGGCGGCAAGGTCGATCGCCGCGCGCTCCCCATGCCCCCCCAGCAGCGCCCCGACCTGGACCGCCCCTACGTGGCCCCCCGCACGCCGCTGGAGGAGTTCCTGGCGGGACTCTGGCGCGACGTCTTACACCTCGACAAGATCGGCGTCGAGGACCATTTCTTCGAGCTGGGCGGAACCTCGATCCAGGGAGCGATGCTGATCAACCGGATCCAGAAGGCGCTCGATCAGCCGGTCTACGTGATCGCGCTGTTCGACTCGCCGACAATCGCCGACCTGGCGCGCCACCTCGGCGCCTCGTATCCCGACGTCGTCGGCCGCCTCTTCGGTCCGAGCTCGCTGCCGGCCGGGCCCGCTCAAGCCGTCGGGGCCGATCCCACTCCAGCGCTGGGCGGCTTGATTCTGACCTTGCAGCCGGAGGGGTCTCGTCCTCCTTGTTTCATGGTTCACCCGCCGGGGGGGATCGTCGTCTGCTACCAGGCTCTGGCGCAACGACTGGGCCGGGCTCGCCCCTTCCACGCCATCCGTGCGCGCGGCCTGCACGACGAATCGGAACCGCTGCCGAGCCGCATGGAGACGATGGCCGCCGATTACCTGGCCGCCGTCCGAGCCATTCAGCCGAGCGGGCCGTATTACCTCGGCGGTTGGTCCGTGGGTGGGCTCGTGGCCCTGGAGATGGCCCAGCAGCTCCGCGCCGACGGCGAGCGCATCAACCTGCTCGCCCTGCTCGACACCACCCCTCCGAGCCCCCCCGGCGCCCCACCCCAGGACGACGGCGCCGGCCGCGAGTACGGCCTGGACATCTCCCTGGAACAATTAGCGACCCTCGGCCCCGATCGCCAGCTCCCCTACCTCTGGCAGCACGCTCTGAAACTGGGCCTGGTAGGTCCCGACGTCCCCATGGGGGTCGCCCAGCAGGTCGTCGACTCCCTGAAACGCCTCTTCCATCACCACATGCTGCTCGCCAGTCAATACGTCCCTCGCCCCTACCCCAGCCGGATCACCCTGTTCCGCCCCTCCGACGCCCCCATCGCGATCGCCACCCCCCGCGACCGAGGCTGGGGAAGCCTGGCCGCGACCGTCGAAGTCCATTTCGTCCCTGGCCAGCACCACAGCATGGTCCAGGAACCCCACGTCCAGGCCCTGGCCCGCGTCTTCGCAGATTGCCTGCAACGGGCGGAAACCTACGAATCGGACACCGTCTTGCTCAGGTAGACAGAGTTCATTCCGTTAAGGGCCTCTTTCAAGGACCGGCAGAGTTCCTTCCTACGACCAGAGCAGCGGACTCTTAATCAGCGGGTTCTAGGTTCGAGTCCTCCGGGGGGCACTCGGCAGCAAAGGACTTACGGCGAGTCCTGGCTGTATGACTGCGGTTGTTGAGGAGGTCGACCTGAGAAGTCTCGCCTCATGGACCGCCATCCGGGGGCGGGACGGCGGCCCCTCAGGTCCGCCCGTGATCCGGAATGTTTCGCACGTGCCGCACTATCCCAGGCGGTTTGCTAAGCGGCCTCAGGGCGAAGCGGATCTGGTCCTGCTCCCCGGTCGGGGTGCCGTTGGGACGGCGGTAGTATTCCTCTGCGTGCCGCAGGTACGCCAGGACGAGTTAGTTGATCGAGGACCCCGGCGACGCGGCCGGGTCGGTGCTCGGCCGTCCCGGCGGGCGGGCAGGCGGACGATGGCACAAGGCGGTTGGCTCGCCATTCGTGTCCGTCCGGTAGACCGCATCTTTTCGGCGGCCGGGTTCCCCCCGATGATGGAACGATCCATATTTCCATCGCGGAGGAGCGACTACGGCAAGGGTTCGGCGTCAGGCCGCAGAGTGGGCGGCGCTGATCGACCAATGGCGGCAGAGCGGGCTCAGCCTGCCGGCGTTCTGTCAGCGGCATGGGCTCAGCAGGGGCTCGATGCAGAACTGGGTCTACAAGCCCGAGTTCAATCGGGCCGTGGAAGCGGCCAGGCGCGAAGCCCAGGGGCCTGTCGACGAGCCTCCCGCATCCGCCGCGGCGCCCGCGTTCTTGCCGGTCAGGGTCGTCCAGGCCGCCGCGGCTGGTAAGGCGTCGGACTGCTCGAGCGTCGAGGTCGTGATTGGGGCAGGCCGGCGGGTCGTGATCGGGGCGGGGTTCGATGCGGAGACGTTGCGACGGGTTCTTGCCGTGCTGGAGGGCCGGATGTGCTGAGCCTGCCGTCGACGCTGCACATTTTCCTCGCCGTCGAACCGGCGGATATGAGAAAAGGATTCGACGGTTTGGCGCAGCTGGTCCGCGAGCGGATCGCCGAGGACCCGCTCTCGGGGCACCTGTACGTGTTCCGGAATCGGAGGCGCGACCGGGTCAAGATTCTCTACTGGGATCGCGACGGGTTTGCACTCTGGTACAAGCGGTTGGAGAAGGGGACGTTTCGCTTTCCCGAGGCCAAGGGGGGCAGGGTCGAGGTCACGCCAGCGGAAATGGCCGCGGTCCTCGAAGGCATCGACCTGTCGTGCGCCCGGCGGTTGCCGCGGTTCGCCCTGCCTGTGCCGCAACCGGGATGATCGCATCACACCTTTCGCATGTTTGCTTGAAGATTCTCAGCCACATCGACGGTCGTCGTGCGTATTGATGGTATGACGACGATCGAGAGCGAGATCCCACTGCCCGACGACCTCGAGGCCGCTCACCGGATCATCCGCGAATTGCTCGAGACCCTCCGCCAGCAGACCCACCTCAACGAAAAACTCCAGCACCAGCTCGAACAGCTCCTCCGCCGGCTCTACGGTCGCAAGTCCGAAAAGCTCGACCCCAACCAGCTCTTGCTCTTCACGCGTGAGATCCTCGAAGCCACCGGAGTGGAGCCCGAGGCAACGCCCGCGTCGAAGAAACCCCCGGCCAAAGGCCACGGTCGCAAGCCCTTGCCGGCGGGCCTGCCCCGCAAGCGAGTCGTGCACGACGTCCCGCTCGAGCAGCGGCTCTGCCCCGACTGCGGTACAGAGCGGGTATGATTCGGCGAGGAAGTCCGCGAGCAACTCGAATACGTGCCGGCCTCGCTTATCGTGCTTCAGCACATCCGGCCCAAATATGCGTGCCAAGCCCATATCGTGATCGCCGAGCGACTGCCCGAGCCGATCGAGAAGGGACTCCCCGGCCCGGGACTTCTCGCTCACGTGGCCGTCAGCAAATATGCCGATCACCTGCCGCTTTGCCGCCAGGAAGGGATCTTCAAGCGGTTCGGCGTCGACCTGTCCCGCTCGACAATGTGCGACTGGATGGCCGCCACCGCCGACCTGCTGGCGCCGATTGCCAAGGCGATGCCAAAGCGAGTGCTCATGTCTTATGTGATCCAGACCGATGACACGCCGGTCAATGTTCAAGACAAAGACAGCAAGAGGATCAAGACCGGCCGGCTCTGGGTCCACATCGGCGACCACAACCATCGTTTTACCGTTTATGATTACACCTCCGACCACAGCGGTGACGGGCCGCAACGTGTCTTCAAGGACTACGAGGGCTACCTCCAGGCCGACGCGTATTCCGCTTACGACACCTTGTTCGTCGCCGGCACGATCGTCGAGGTCGGATGCTGGATGCACGCGCGGCGGAAGATTGACGAGGCGAAGACCAGCGACCCGGTGCGATCGCACGTGATGCTGGCATGGGTCGCCGGCCTCTACAAAGGTCGAGGACGACGCGAAGGAAGCCCGGAAGAAACACCCCGAGTGGGACGACGCAACCTGGCACACATATCGCTATGATCTGAGGCTCGAACGATCGAAGCCGATCCTCGACGCGATCCATGCCTGGCTGTTGGCAGAACAGGCGAAGGTGCTCCCCAAAAGCCCGGTCGGCGAGGCGATCAACTACGCGTTGAACCATTGGATCGCCTTGATTCGACCGCTGGAGGCGGGGTTCCTGGAGATCGACAACGGCGCCAGCGAGTGGGCGATGAAGCCGGTCGCGCTGGGACGAAGGAATTGGCTGTTTGCCGGGAGTGACGAGGGAGGGAAAACCGCGGCGACACTGATGAGCCTGTGCACGACCTGCAAGGATCTCGGGATCGATCCCTTCGCCTACCTCCGCGACGTGCTCGATCGGGTGAGTACACACCCGAACAGCCGGATCGACGAATTGTTGCCCGATCGCTGGAAACCGGCGGAGTCGACTGACCCCCCTGGCCGAAAAGGATAGATTGAGGCCACCCCCCGCCGAGGTCGTCGGGCCGCGGTGAAACGAGGGATTCGACCGCGGCGAACCGGCGGGGGTTTTTGGCCAGGGAGGGCCTCCCCATGCGCGCCGCGCGGTACGCCCGCGTCTCGACCCACGACCAGCAGACGCTCGGCCTCCAGGTCGAGGCGATGCGGGCTTATATCAAGGACCGTAGCTGGGACCTCCTGACGTGGGTCGAGGACGTCGGCCCGGGGGCGAAGGAGCGGCCCGGGCGCGAAGGGTTGCTGAAGGCGGCCCGCCGCCACGAGGTCGACGTCGTGGTGGTCTGGCGCCTGGACCGCTGGGGGCGGTCGGTGGCCGATCTGATGACGACGCTCCGGGAACTGAACGAGCTGGGCGTGGGTTTCGTGTCCCTGACCGAGGCCCTGGACCTGGCCACCCCGACAGGTCAGGTCATGGCCGGGTTGCTCGCGATCTTCGCGGAGTTCGAGCGTGAGATCTTGCGGGAGCGCGTCCGGGCGGGGATCGCTCAGGCCAGGCGTGAGGGCCGCGCCCACGGCCGCCCGCGGACGGACGGGGCCGGTCCGGCCTACGCCGAGGTCGCACGGGCGTCAAGTTCGGCCTTCATCGGAAGCTACGTTGTTTTGACAGATCGTTGTTCGGAAGCCGTGGCCGTAACCCGTGCCGACAACGGACCTTCTCTAGAATCTGGTTCTCCCGTGAGACTGTTTTCCGCTAGATTACGCTATGAGGGATAGCTTCGGTTCTGGGAGGGCTTTCTCATGACAATCGACCACGGTCGAATCAAAGCTTTGTTCCAGGCGGCTATCGACCGGGAAGACCCCGTCGAGCGCCTTGAGTTCCTCGACCGCGAAATCGGCGATAATACCGACCTGCGCGGCCGATTGGACGACCTGCTCGCCGTCTATGACCGCCCTCCGGCAGCGCTCGATCGCCCCCTCTATGCCGGCTCCATGGTCACCAGAGACTACCAACCCAGTCCCGGGTCCGCATGTGAACAACCACAGAAGGGGGTTATCGACACCGTGATCGCGGGCCGGTACAAGGTCCGCCAGGAGATCGGCAAGGGCGGGATGGGGAGCGTCTACCTCGCCGAGCAGACGCAGCCGGTCCGGAGGCAGGTCGCGTTGAAGCTCATCAACCCGGGCATGGACTCGCGGACGGTCCTGGCCCGCTTCGAGTCGGAGCGCCAGGCGCTGGCGATGATGGACCACCCGAACATCGCGAGGGTCCTCGATGCGGGCGTCACCGACGCGGGTCGGCCATTCTTCGTCATGGATCTGGTCAAGGGCATCCCGCTTACCGATTACTGCGATGCCCACCAACTGGACCTCTCCGAGCGGCTCGACCTGTTTCGCCAGATCTGCTCGGCGGTGCATCACGCCCACCAGAAAGGGATCATCCACCGCGACCTCAAGCCGACGAACATCCTCGTCGAGAGTCATGACGGGAAGCCCATCCCCAAGGTGATCGACTTCGGCCTCGCCAAGGCGACTACCGGGATGCAACTCTCCGAACAGTCGCTGTTCACCGCCTTCGGCAGCATCACGGGCACCCCGCTCTACATGGCCCCTGAGCAGGCGACGTTCAACGCCCTCGACGTCGATACCCGAGCCGACATCTACGCACTCGGCGTCGTCCTTTACGAGATCCTGACCGGCAGCACGCCTATCCGACGCGACACGCTCCAAAGGGCAGCGCTGGACGAGATGTTCCGGGTGATCCGCGAGGAAGAACCACCGACGCCGTCGAGCCGGGTCAGCACCTCCGAGGCTCTGCAGAGCCTGGCGGCAAACCGGCATGTCGAGCCGTCGCGGCTGAGCCGGTTGATCAAGGGGGACCTCGACTGGATCGTGATGAAGGCGCTGGCGAAGGAGCGCAGTCGGCGATACGAGTCCGCCATCGCCCTGGCGCAGGACGTCGAGCGATTCACCAACCATGAGCCGGTCTCGGCCGGACCTCCGACGGCCGCCTACCGGGTCCGGAAGTTCATTCGACGGCATCGGGTCCAGGTGCTGGCCGCGTCCCTGGTCCTCCTCTCGCTGGTAGGAGGCGCGGCGGGGACGACTTGGGGACTCATCGAGTCCAGGCGGCAGGAGGGCATCGCCGTATCGGAAGCCTTCGAGAAGGATAAGGCCCGGATTGCCGAGTCCGAGCAGCGCAAGCATGCCGAGAAGCGGTTGGGCCAGGTGTCGAAGATGAACCAGATCCTTTGCATGATCTTTGAGGACATCGACCCGCAGGGAGCCGAGAAAGAGGGCAGGCGACTGACTTCGGTTCTGGAGGAGCGCGTCGCCGGAGCGGCGGCGGACGTCGAGCGCGAGGCCACGGGAGACCCGCTCGTCCTGGCGAGGATGGAACTGACGCTCGGCAAGGCTCAACGCAATCTGGGGTATCCGAAAAAGTCGCTCACCCTGCTCGCCAAGGCCCATGCCGGTTACTCATCACAACTCGGCCCCGACCATCCCGACACGCTCAAATCCCTGCTCAACCTCGCGATCGGCTACGCAGACGCCGGGCAGACTGACCGGGCGCTCAAGTTATACGAGGAGTCGAAGCCCCAATGCCGCGAGAAGCTGGGGGCCAATTATCCCGACATCCTCCGGCTCCAGGCGAGCCTCGCAAAGTCGTCGCACGGCGACGGACCGGAGCAATAGAGGGAGGGGGGAAAGAAATGAGCAACGCCCCGTCCGATGTCGGCTTCTTCCCGCTCGTTTACGACGAGCTGAGGCGACTAGCCTCCGCCCGGCTCGCGGGCGAGGCGGCAGGGCATTCGCTCGACGCCACGGCTTTGGTCCACGAGGCCTACCTTCGCCTGGGAGACGCAGCGTTCGCCGATCGGAGCGGATTCTTCCGGGCATCAGCCGCCGCCATGCAACGGATCCTCGTGGACCATGCACGCCGGAAGCGGTCTGACAAGCGGGGCGGAGGCGTCCGTGCCGTCGCTTTCGAGGAGGTCAGCGGGTGCCTTGACGCCACTCCCGACTTTCTTCTAGACGTCGACGAAGCCATGACCCGACTTGCTGCCGTGGACCCATCCTCGGCCGAGGTTGCCCGGTATCGCCTGTTTGCTGGGTTGACGATCGAGGAGGTCGCGGAGGCGATGGCCGTATCCCGCGCCACGGCGTTTCGCGAGTGGGCTTTTGCGCGATCATGGCTGGCCACCGCCCTGGACTCGGCACGATGACGGATTGAGATGACGAAGACTCGCCCCGCGAAGCCGGTCCCTATCCAAAGAGGAGGTGAATCATGTTCTCGGTCCTGTTCGAAGTTCATCCCAAGAAGGAGGAGTGGGACGCCTACCTGGGATTCGCCACGATGCTCCGGCTGGAGCGGGTGAAGGGCTTCGTCGACAACATCCGGTACAAGAGCCTCTCCCGGGAGGGATGGATCCTCTCCCTCTCGAACTGGGACGATGAGAAGGCACTGGTCCGCAGGCGCACCCAAGCGAAGCATCACGAGGTCCAGGAGAAAGGCCGGGAAGAAGTCCTCCTCGACTATCACCTGAGGGTCGCCGCAGTATTACCCCGACGCCAAACGCCCCTTATGGAGGGCAGTCGAGTTAGGTTTCCCGTCGTCAGGCAGTTCTTCAGCACGCGTGTTGCCGTGCGTTGCGGCGCCGGGCCCACTATTCTCCGGAAGGAACTCAGCATGGGCAGTCTTCGATCGATCCGATTCGGCGTGCTCGGGGGTGTCGTGGCCTTGGTCGCCGTCTTCGGCTTGTCCTATCTACTGGCCGATACCCGCGCAGGCCAGGGTGAATCCAACAAAAAGGGGGGAGGCATGAAGAGGGAAGCCATCGAACGAGAGATTATTCGCGTCGAACCGTTCGACACCAATTTCGAGAAATGGGGCGCGCCCGTCTCCGTCTGCACCCGGGCGGGGAACATGGTGTTCGTCTCGGGCATGCCGCCGTTCGACCCGGAGACCGGGGAGATCGCAGCCAATGCGCCGTTTGAGCGCCAGGCCGAGCTGATCCTGACGCAGATGAAGACCGCGCTCGAGGCAGCCGGGTCGGACCTCGACCACGTCCTGAAGTGCAACGTGATGTGCATCTCCAAGGACCGCTTCAAGACCTTCAACGAGATCTACAAGCGTTTCTTCCCGACCAATCCGCCGGCGCGGATTTTCTTCTGCGTGCCGGAGTGGACCGGCCCGTTCGACATCGAGGTCGATTGTATCGCGCTCACCAAGAGCTGAGACCGGGGACCGGGAGGGCCGCGCTGGCGGGCAGCAGGTCCGCCACGGCGACATGATCTACGTCTCGGGGGTCCCGCCGTTCGACCCCAAGACCGGAGAAATTCGCAGGGTGCCGATCGAAAGGCAGACCGAGATCGTCCTGGATCAGATGAAGCTCTGCCTGGAGACTTCCGGGGCGTCCATGGAAGATGTGGTTCAGTTGACGGTGTATTGCACGACGCCCGCGGAATTTGCGAACGTCAACAAGGTCTACAAGCGGTATTTCCCCAAGGACTACCCGGCCCGGATGTTCTGCGTTGTCCCGACCAGGCCGGGGCCGTTCGCCGTCGAGATGGATTGCACCGCCATCCGCGGCGAGAAGTGACATCGACCGCATCGGAGGTTCGCCGCGCCCCGCGGCGAACCTCCTCCAATCCCGGATGAGGTTTCCATGGCAACGACCGTCGCCGAGAAGCGTGCGAAATTTCGCTCCCTCCACCAGGAAGGATGTTTCGTGCTCCCCAATCCCTGGGACGCGGGCAGCGCCCGGATGCTCCAACACCTCGGCTTCGCTGCGCTCGCGTCGACGAGCACGGGCTACGCCTGGACGACGGGCCGCCCCGACTACACCGTGACGCGCGAGGACGTGCTCGGCTACCTGGCGTCCCTGTGCGCCGCCGTCGACCTCCCCGTGAACGCCGATTTCGAATCCGGCTTCGCCGCCGAACCCGAGGGGGTGGCGGCCAGTGTCGCACTGGCCGTCGAGACGGGGATTGCTGGGCTATCCATCGAGGACCGCAAGCTCGACGGGACGAACAATTTGTTCGATCTTTACTACTCGGTGGAGCGTATACGGGCCGCCCGCGTGGCCATCGACCGCTCGGGCGATGGCGTGATCCTGGTCGCCCGCACGGAAGGCTTGCTCGGCGACCCAGCCGCCGTCAGCCCGGCCATCGACAAGCTGGTCGCCTTTGCCGAGGCGGGTGCCGACTGCCTGTACGCCCCCGGCGTGCGCGAGAAGGCCGACATCGCGTCGATGGTCCGGGCCGTTGCCCCCAAACCTCTCAACGTCCTGGCGATGGGACCCGGATTGAGCGTCGCCCAACTCGCCGACCTCGGCGTGCGGCGGATCAGCATCGGCGGGGCCTTGGCACGGATTGCCTGGACCGCCATGATCGCGGCCGCCGAACGGATCACAGCGGGTTCCTTCCAAGGCCTAATGGAGGGAACACCCGGCTGTCGGCTGAACGACATCTTCGGAGGCTTCGCCTAGCCCGCAAGACGGCGAACGCCCTGTTACCACGCAGGAATACGAATCAATCACAGCCCGACTGTCGGGGAGGTTCGTCCTGCGCCCCCAGATTCCTGAGTAGGAGATGACCGTGGAGAAGACCGAGAGTAGCCGGGATATCGATCTGCTGACCGCCCTGAACCACGACTACGTCTCGTCGATGCAGAAGGGCGACGTGAAACGCTTCGAGGAAATCCTCGCCGACGACTTCATGTGCTCGAACCCCGACGGATCTCTGATCGACAAGGCGACGTTCCTCAAGCTCCTCGCGCAGGGAGTGCCAGTCAAGGGGCTGCAAGAAGACGACGTCTGCGTCCGCGTCATCGGCAGCAACTTCGCTAGCATCCACGCGAGGATCACCTATATCGGCGCCGACGGGGAGCAGCACGTCGGACGCTACACCGACGACTGGGCACGCCGCGACGGCACCTGGGAATGCGTTTCGGCGCACGTCACGGGCAGCGGTCGGTTCGATTAATCATCGGGGCTCAGCGATCACGGGCCGGAAGGTCCGTACAAAACGCCGGACGACCACGACGACCCGGACCGGCAGGAACGCGGGCGCCGGGGCGGGGCGCAGTGGCCGGCCCGCTTGAGGCGACCCGGTGTCCCGAGCCTCGCGCCGCGCCTCCTCGACGGCGCGTCGGAGCACGGGCTTGTAGACCCAGTTCTGCATCGTGCCCCGGCTGAGGCCGTGCCGCTGGCAGAAGGCCGGCAGGCTGAGCCCGCTCTGTCGCCATTGGTCAATCAGCGCCGCCCACTCCGCCGCCTGCCGCCGGACCCTCGCCATGGTCTTTCCTCCGCGATGGGGACACGCGTCGTTCCATCATCGGGGGAGACCCGGCCGGAGAAAAGATGGGGTTTACCGGACGGATACCGCCATTCGGCGATGACCCGGGCGTAGCGTTCCCAGCTCTCGGATGAGCCGTACTTGCCCAGATAGACGTCCCGGCCGTCGATCCGGACGACGGCAAGATCCTTCGGCTTGAAATGCCGGTACTTGGGTGGGCTGGCAGTGGTCTTCGGCATGGCGGTCCTGGGGTCCCAAAGATTTAGGGAGTACCAGGTACTACCGACTTCGGACTTCCGGGCCGCGCTGCCGAGCGTCGGCAGGTAAGCGAAGTGCTTTCGGCGAGGGGAATGATGAGAGAGCCACCTCAGGGACTCGAACCCTGGACTTCAGCTTTACGAAAGCTGCGCTCTACCAACTGAGCTAAGGTGGCGTCGATCGCATTTCTGATTGCGGTCGGCAGTATAGCGGAATTCACATGAAACTCAAAGAGGAACGATGGCCAATCCGGTGATTTTTCCGAAAAAAGGCCAATCGCCGCTAGAGTTTCGAGGCTCAGATCGCTTCAAGCCGTTCCGCTCTTCGAACATAAAATTACTGAAATTTCATGAGCGTGACAAGACCGGTCTCAAGAAGCTCCCGCGGTTTATTTGCGGCTTTCAGAAATCCAGAGGATCCGCCTTGGACTTGGGAAGTTTGGCTCGGATGTATTTGACCAGCCGCTCCTGATCCTCAACCCGGACACATTGCAGGTCAAGCGTCAGCAGCACCCGGCCCTCTTGATTTTTGAGGGCCGGCCGAATGATGAGAGGGCTTCCGAACGTGTCGTAGCGGGTTTCAATCTCGCAGATGACGATCTCCGACCAGGGGACGAATCTCCGACGGAAGCAGAAGCCGGTGGGACAGGCGAAGATGCCCTCGCAATCGGCATGAACTCGGTGCGTGTGATTCTCACACCAGAGGCCGATGGCGATCACACCGAACAGGGCGATCAGGCCCAGGCCGTAACCCCAGTCGGAACCGCTCATCCGGTCATGAGGGATGAAGACGAACAGGACCGTCATCGCTCCGGGACATCCCCATCCGTTGCAGCAAGGCGTCGACCGCACGGATTGAAAGAATGCTATTGGCCCCTCCCAGACCACACACCCACAGGCCCGCCTGGTTCCGCCGCAGACCCAGGGCATGGAAAATCACCGCGAGGAGAAGGAATTCCAGAATGGTGAGCACCACGACGAACAACACGGCGAAGCCAATAAAAGCTGGCTTCGAAATCGTCCTGAGCGGTTCCTCCGACGATCGTTCCCATTCATCCTGGTCGCATTCCGGTTGAGACATACCGACAACCCCTCATGGGTCAATCCAAGACTCCTGCCCAAAGCCCGATCCACACGCCTCGATTTCTCGACTCTAACCCATTCGGCCTGATCCGTGAAGTCTGTGGGCATTTCGACGTCCGCTTCCTCGTCGGCAACAGGTAGCGACGAAATCCGCTTCTCCAAAACCGAATTCATCCATCAACGAGCAATCTATTGTGACAAAAAAAAGATAGTGGGCCGTGCCCACCCTACAAAGCAGCAAAACACACACGATTAAATCCAAGAGCGGGATGGACGCCCGCGGTCCCAAGGGGAGGCCTGGGTTCAAGGCAGGTTGATGCCCCACTCGCTTTTCACTCGCTCGGGGATGAAGTGCATTTTTCCGCGGGCATCGGCCCAGCCGATCGTCTCGGCCCGCTTGGCGGCCTCGGTGCAGAGGCGGCTGGGATGGGGGGTGATGCCGACGCGTCCGAGGTCCAACCGGTCGGAGTCCCAGCAGGTCTGGATGGTGACGTCGGGGTGGGTTCGTTCGTGGGTGTGACCGGAACAGGCCCGGTGCAAAAGCTTGAACCGGTGGTCGGAGAGGTCGAAGAGCCGGCCTCGGAGCGTTCGGGCAAACTCGGCGGCGCGGGGGCCGTGGTCGGGGTCGGTGTGCTCGTTGATCCGCCGCGAGTCGTGAAGCAGGGCGAAAAGCGAAACCACCTCGAGGTCGGCCCCCGTCTCGGCGGCCAGCTTGCTCCCGTTTTCCAGGACACGGGCCCAATGGGCAATGCCGTGGTCGCCGTTCCAGGGCAGCGCGTAGTCGACGAGGACCGCCTGGAGGATCAAGGGGAGGTTCGCTGGCATCACCGGCTTTCGCGGAACAACGACGCTCGGGGTTCACGGTGGGAGCAAGTGATTCCCAACAGTTGCCCTGGATCCAGCCGAACCGTTTCAATCAGAATTGTGTCGAGAGGTCCGGTGAGTCAAGCGGGGACGCCCCCCGTGCGCCTCGCGGACCGCCAGCGAGTTCGGAGCCGGACGCATGTACGCCCCGCCGTTCAATGTCGAGAATGACCCGCGCAAACTCCATGAATTCATGCAAAGAAACAGCTTCGCCCTGGTGACGACTCGGGCGGACGGGGCGTTGACGGCCAGCCATTTACCCCTCCTGTTCGACCCCAAAGCCGGGCCGCATGGTCACTTGATCGGGCACATGGCCCGGGCGAATCCCCAGTGGCGGCAAGTTGAGGGGGAGGCCCTCGTCGTCTTCTCCGGGCCGCACGCTTATATTTCGCCCTCGTGGTACGAGGCCGAACGGATGGTGCCAACCTGGAACTACGTGGCCGTCCACGCTTACGGCACGTTCCAGATCATCCAGGAGCGCGACGCCCTCCTGGAAATCCTCCGCGCGAGCGTGCAAACCTATGAGGGCTCGCGGGCGGCACCCTGGACTTTCGACGAATCCGGTGCGCACATCGACGCCATGCTCAAGGCCATCGTGGGCTTCCGCATCGAGATCCGTAAGCTTGAAGGAAAGTGGAAGCTGTCACAGAACCACCCCGAGGAGCGGAGAGCACGGGTGGTGCTGGCCCTCTCCGAACAGCCCGACGAGAATTCGCAGGCGATCGCCGCTCTCATGGCCGAGGAATTGCCTTGATTTGGAAGGGAAAGCGGTCACCCGTTCCGCGTTCACACTCGGTCGGCCAATCGGAACCACAAGACAAAGGCAACGAACGCGCTCCAACGGTATCGTGGTCCGAGATGTTTCGCTTCATCAGTTGGACCCACGAAGGAGAGTAACCCATGGACTTGCAACTCCAAGGAAAGCGGGCGCTCGTGACCGGCTCGACCGCGGGGATCGGGTTGGCCACGGCGGCGGGCCTGGTTCGCGAGGGAGTCTCCGTCGTGATCAACGGGCGCACCCGCCAGCGGGTTGAGGAGGCGGTCCAGGTCATCCAGGGGCTCGGCGGGAGCGGGCAGGTCTCGGGGGTCGCCGCCGACCTCTCCACGGCCGAGGGGGTGGCTCAGCTTGTGGGTCTGGTCCCCGACGTGGACATCCTGATCAACAACATGGGGATTTTCGAGCCCAAGCCGTTCGAGGAGATCCCCGACGCCGACTGGCTCCGCTTCTTCGAGACCAACGTCATGAGCGGGGTCCGGCTCAGCCGCCACTACCTGCCGGGAATGAAACGGCTCGGTTGGGGCCGGATCGTGTTCGTCTCCAGCGAATCGGCCATCCAGATCCCCGCCGAGATGATTCACTACGGGATGACCAAGACCGCCCAACTGGCGATCGCCCGGGGGTTGGCCGAGACCACGGCCGGCACCGGTGTGACGGTCAACTCCGTCCTGCCCGGGCCGACCGATTCGGAAGGCGTCGGCGCCTTCGTAGCTGACCTGGCAAAGCAGCAAGGCGTGGAACGCAAAGTGGTCGAGGCCGAGTTCTTCAAGACGGCCCGACCCACCTCGCTGATCCAACGATTCGGCACCGTCGAGGAAGTCGCGAACATGATCGTGTTCGTGAGCAGCCCGCTCGCCTCGGCCACCAACGGCGCCGCGCTCCGTGTCGACGGCGGCGTCATCCGCGCCATCGTCTGAGCCGGCCCGTTCCCGGACAATCTTGATACCCCCCGCAGGACGGCACCAGGCCTGGTGCCGTCCTGCTCGCTTGTTCGAGAACGCCCAAAGTCGAGCCGATTCCCCCACAAAATCAAAAGGACGTTCCCTGGAGGAATTAATCTCTAGCAATTCGATCAAGAATGTCGATAACAATCTTGACCGGTCGAGTTGGGCTGGGAATAATGGGGCTGAGAATTCGCAGTCTGGGGACCATTGCGGATTGGGATGACGGGCTCGAGATTCAGGCCTGGTCCTGCGAAGAAGACGAGGTGAGCGATGTCGAGCAAGGCGATCTCGGTTCAGGATGACGCCCGAGCCAGCCGGGGAACCCTCGCGGCGGACTTCGACTTGGAGCAGGTGCGTCAGGCCGTCGGGGGGATTCGATTCGGCGAGGTCCGCGTCATCATCCAGGACGGTGTCATTGTTCAGATTGAGCGCGTCGAGAAGCAGCGGCTTCGCTGAGTCGTCGGCCGATTCGCTCGCTCGCTTGATTCCTGTCGCCGACTCGTCCTCGAGAGGCGCGTTGCACTTCTGCCCCGCAAGTTGCTGACTGGTCTTACCAGAGGCGTGCGGACTTGTCGGAGTTTCGCATGCCCGCAGTCCAAGCCAATGGCCGGCCCGCGCCGGTCCCGATCTTCGTCCGTCTACATTCATCGTGGAGAACCAGGAGCGACGGCACCAACGACGGCCCTGGCGCACGTCGGCGGGGTGGATTCACCCTGATCGAGCTCCTCGTCGTAATCGCCATCATCGCGGTGCTGATCGCGCTCTTGCTGCCGGCCGTGCAGGCCGCTCGCGAGGCGGCCCGGCGAATGCAGTGCGTCAACAACCTGAAGCAGATCGGGCTCGGTCTTCATAACTATCTTTCGAGCAATGACTGCTTCCCGCCCGGTTCTCTTCCCATCTATCCCGGTGGTGATCTCACGTCGACAAAGTTCGCCAATAACCAAGGCCCCAGCGTTCACGCTCGGATCCTCCAGAACATCGAACAGGCGGCGCTCTATCACTCGCTCAACTTCTCGGTTGCCATTTTCAACGAACCGATCGGCAACTTGATGAACACGACGGTTTCCACCTCGACGATCAACACCTTTCTTTGCCCGTCGAGTCCGGGAGCAAGCTGGGTGATCCAAGGAGCGGGCGTCGGTCTGAACGGGCTCAAGGCCACGGGAAACAGCTATTTCGCCTCGTTCGGGTCGAGCATCGAGTTCGCGGCGCAGCAGGCCAATGGCCCGCCCAACGGCCCCTTCCCCTACATCGGCACAAAGGGACATGTGACCACGATTGCCGAGGTCACCGACGGGACGAGTAACACGATCGGCTTCGGTGAGTGGCGAATCGGCAGCGGGGTGAACAGCCAGCAGTCGATCCAGGACGTCATCTTCGTCGGCTCCTTTCCCTCAGGCACCAAGCGGAACGACGGGACGCTCAACATGCCCCACCCCGCCCTCGTCGCCAGCTTCCAACCCTGGCTCGAGCAGTGCGGACAGTTGTGGAGATCGGGTGGCGGCCGCCAGGCCAAGTCCCCGACCCTCGGCGAGTCGTGGGCCTTCGGGTTGGCGGGCTACACCCAGGGCAACGTCCTCCAGGCCCCGAATGCAAAGTACCCCAACTGCAACAGCGCGGCCAGCGGCATCGAGAACCCCGGCGTCTTCGGCCTGAGCAGCTATCACTCCGGTGGTGCCAATATCTTGCTGCTCGACGGCTCGGTCCGGTTCCTCAAGGACAGCGTCAGCGGCCCGACGGTCTGGGCCCTCGGCTCGATCAAGCAGGGCGAGATCATCTCGGCGGACGCGTTCTGAACGGAACAACCGCGAGTTCGAGCTCGAGTCCTCCCGCGTCCACCCGACCAAAATCACCGACTTCCGGATGTCACCGGTTGGACACAACCCGTGGCGGCCAGGCCTTCTCGTCCATTGCTCTGAGTTGAGAACAAAACCGAGGATCGTTCCCCGTCGACCCCGGGACCAGAATAAAGGCTGATATCCTCATGAATTCCTTGTGCCGACTTACGAGTCTGCTGCTGCTTTCCCATCTGGCCGCCACAACGGTGGCGGCGGCCGGCCCACCGGCTCCGCATCCGACCGCGGAGGCCTTGGAATTCTTTGAGAAGAGGGTGCGCCCGATCCTGGTCAACCAGTGTTACACCTGCCACTCCGCGAACACCAACTCGAAGGGTGGGCTGCGGGTCGATGACCGCAACGGCCTGATCCAAGGCGGAGGAAGCGGGCCGGCCGTCGTTCCGGGAGACCCGGAAAACAGCCTCTTGATCCAGGCCGTGAACCACGCGGAGGATGCCCCCAAGATGCCGCCGAAGAAGCGGCTCTCTCCGGAAGAAGTCGCCGACCTGACGCAATGGGTCAAGGACGGTGCGGCCTGGCCCGAAGCCAAGTTGGCGGCGGCCGTGGGCAAGCCGAACGCGAAGTATGACAAGCTGCGCGAGACCCACTGGGCGTGGCAGCCGGTCGCCAAGGTCGCGGCCCCCAACGTCCAGGGCGCCTCCTGGGTCCGCGACGACCTCGACCGGTTCATCCTGGCCAGGCTGGAGCAGGAAGGGCTGAAGCCGGTGGGCGACGCCGACCCGCAAACGCTCCTCCGCCGCCTGACGTTCGACCTGACCGGGCTGCCGCCGACGCCTGAAGAGATCGTTGCGTTTGTCAATGATGACTCCCACGACGCGCTCGACAAGCTGGTCGACCGCCTCCTGGCATCGCCCGCGTTCGGGGAACGGTGGGGGCGCCACTGGCTGGACGTCGCCCGTTATGGAGAGTCGACCGGGTCGTCGCGAAATATTCCCTACCCGCACGCCTGGCGTTATCGCGACTACGTGATCAACGCGATCAACAAAGACAAGCCTTTTGACCAATTCATTCGAGAGCAGGTTGCAGGCGACCTGTTGCCCGCCGGCTCCCCCGAGGAGAAGGACGAGCACCTGATTGCCACCGGGTTCCTCGCCTTGGGGGTCAAGGATGTCAATCAGCGGTTCAAGGTCCGGTTCATCATGGACAATGTCGATGAGCAGATCGACACCGTCAGCCGCTCGGTGCTGGGAGTGACGGCGAGCTGCGCCCGCTGCCACGACCACAAGTTCGACCCGATCCCGACGGCCGACTATTACGCCCTGGCCGGCATCTTCCAGAGCAGCGACCTGTGCGCTGGGGTCCGCAACAAGATGGGGGGCGGCGGCCTCGACTACTACGACACCCAGCTGCTCCTGCACCTCGGGCCGAAATCGGCCGCGGCCGCCGAGCCCAACGAGAAGATCGCGGCGGCGACCAAGGCCGTGGCGAAGGCCCGCGCCGAGTTGGTGGCGATTCGTGACAGTGCGGACTCGGAGAAAACCGGCCCCGACGGCCGTCCGAAACTGGCCGCCGCCCGCCAGAAGCTCAACCGGCTCCAGGCGGAGTTGATCGCGCTGTCCGACCCCGCGGTCAACGGCGCCAAGCTCGCCTTCGGTGTTCGCGACGCCAAGACCGTCAGCGACACGCAGATCCGGATCCGGGGCGAAGCCGAGAAGCTCGGGCCCACCGTGCCCCGCGGCTTCTTGACCCTCTTGCAGTTCCCCGACCAGCCCAAGGTGAACCCAAGCCAGAGCGGCCGGCTCGAACTCGCGCAGTGGCTGACCAGCGAGAAGAACCCGCTGACCCCTCGGGTGATGGCCAACCGGGTCTGGCAAAACCTGTTCGGCGAGGGCCTGGTCAAGAGCGTCGACAACTTCGGGATCAGCGGCGACGTACCGTCGCACCCGGAGCTGCTCGATCACCTGGCGACCCAATTCGTCCGTGATGGCTGGTCGGTCAAGACCCTGGTGAAGCGAGTCGTGCTGAGCCGAGCGTACCGCCTCAGCTCGGAGAACGCAGAGGCCAACGACGCGGTCGACCCGGGCAACCGCCTCGTCTGGCGGCACACCCCGCGCCGGCTCCACGCCGAGGAGATCCGCGACGCGACCCTCGCCGCCGCCGGAACCTTGAACCTGACGCCCCCCGAAGCCTCGCCCGCGAAGGACATGAAGGTCACCGAGCTCCGCAATAACGAGCCCAGGGCCAAGGAACTCGCGAAAGCAGCGAGGGAGAGCCACCACCGCAGCCTCTACCTGCCGCTGCTCCGGCAACTGACGCCCACCTCACTCGAGGTCTTCGACTTCGCCGAGCAAGGCATGGTGACCGGCCACCGCGATACGACCACGGTCGCCACCCAGGCCCTCTACCTGCTCAACGACCCGTTCGTGCGGCGTGAGTCGCTGAGCCTGGCGGGGCGATTGCTCCAGCGGACCGACCTGGACGACAAGGACCGCGTGGACCTGGCCTACCGGCTGACGGTCAGCCGCCCGGCGACAGCCGCGGAAATCGCGCGGATCCGCGGGTTCCTCGCCGACTACGAGTCGGCCGCGAGCGTGGCGCTTGCCTCGAGCTCCAGCTCCAGCACGCCCAAGGCCCAGCCGATCGCCTTGGCCAGCGTGTCGACCACGGACACGTCGGACGCCGGTTCCCAGACGACCGCCGACGCGGCCAAGCCCAAGAAGAAGCCGGCGCCGCTGAATCCGGATGACGTCGAGGCCGATGACGAGCCGGTCGTGGAAGAGGTACTCCCGCAAGTCGATGCCAAGACCGCCGCGTGGGCCAGCTTCTGCCAGGCGCTGTTGGGAACCGCCGAGTTCCGCTACGTCCCCTGAATCGAGATCGCGGCGGTTCTCTGGCCTGGGATCGCCAGGCTTATCTTACAACCATAAATACAGTCATACGGTTCATCGAAGGAGTCTTGAAATGTCGAAGGCAAGGCATGAAGAACTGATCGTGAACGGGCTGACCCGCCGGCAGGTCCTCAAGAGCGCGGGGACCGGGTTCGGCTACGTGGCCCTGGCCGGTCTGCTCGGCCAGAACGGGGCGCAGCCGGCCCGCGCGGCCAACAACGGGCCGGCGATTGCACCCAACCCGCTGGCCCCCAAGTCGCCCCACTTTCCGGTCAAAGCCAAGCGGATCATCTTCCTGTTCATGAGCGGCGCGATGTCGCCGATGGACACGTTTGAGTACAAGCCGCAGCTTCAGAAAGACGACGGCAAGGTCGGCCCGGGGG
This sequence comes from Singulisphaera sp. GP187, assembly GCF_900129635.1. Taxonomy (GTDB): domain Bacteria; phylum Planctomycetota; class Planctomycetia; order Isosphaerales; family Isosphaeraceae; genus Singulisphaera. Next base: position 4,309,227 of record NZ_FSRB01000001.1, read on the forward strand.
GTGGCACCTTGACCGGTTCGAGGTTCAAGTTCCGCCAGCACGGCGAGACCGGCACCTGGGTTTCGGAGCTCTATCCGCACGTGGCGAACAACCACGTCGACAAGCTCTGCTTCATCCGCGGCCTGCATACCGACACCCCGGCCCACCCGGAAGCCGTGATGCAGCTTCACACCGGGGCGGCCCTGGCGTCGCTCACCCGGCCTTCGATGGGCGCCTGGCTGATGTACGGGCTCGGGTCGGAGAACCAGGATCTCCCCGGCTACGTGACCGTCAACCCGCCGCCCAACTTCGGTGGAACCGCCAACTACGGCAGTGCGTTCCTCCCCGCGCATTTTCAAGGCACCCGGATCAGCGACCAGGGCGTCTTGCCCAACCTCAAGGCGCAGCTCGACACGCCGCTTCAGCGCAAGCAGATCGACCTGATCCAGGCGATGAACCGCGACCTGTCCGCCCGATCGGGCGCCCCCGATCAGCTCGACGGCGTGATCCAGTCGTACGAACTCGCGTTCAAGATGCAGGGGAAGGTGCCCGAGCTCCTGGACATCTCCAGCGAGCCGCAACACGTGCTCGACGCGTACGGGGTCAAGCCCGGCCCCGACGGCAGCTTCGCCCGCCAGTGCCTGATGGCCCGGCGGCTGAGCGAGGCGGGGGTCCGGTTCGTCGAGATCTGCCAGCCGGGCTGGGATCACCACACCAACCTGCACAAGGGCCTGATCCGCAACTCGGCGATGACCGACCAGTCAACCGCCGCCCTCCTGACCGACCTGGAACAGCGCGGGCTGCTGGATGAGACCCTGGTCCTGTTCGGCAGCGAGTTCGGCCGCTTGCCCACCGCCCAAGGTGTCGACGGCCGCGACCACAACATCATCGGCTACCCGATGTGGCTGGCCGGAGCCGGCGTCAAACCGGGCTTCTCCCACGGCGGAACCGACGAGTACGGCATGCACGCCGTCGAAGGACGCATGCACATGAACGACTTGCACGCGACCATCCTTGCCCTGATGGGTCTGGATCACGAGAAGCTCACTTACCGCTATGCCGGGCGCGACTTCCGCCTGACCGACGTCGCCGGTAACGTCGCCACCGAGATCCTCGCCTGAGCGCGATCGACCACCGCGAAATGATGGTGAGGCGAACACGGGGATTGGTCCGTCCACTCGAAAGGGGCGGAACGATCCCCGTTCCGCTTGAGCAGAGCCAGGGAGCGATCCATTCCCGATCACTTACTGACGCCGCGACACCGAACACGCCTAAAACATCGAGATTTTCCGCTCCGACAATCTTCACCAACATGACTAGGTAAGTCATAATGGTTTTCCCATATTTTTTAAATTCCGATTGAATCTCCCGATCCTTTTTCTCTATACTGCCGAGCAGAGGACGGCCCGGTGTCGGGCCACGGAGACTGCGATCCGAACCGGGAAGGATGCGAAAAACCATGATGACCGCCATGATGGAACGAATGGGAATGACGGCGCCGACGACGAGCATGCCGGGCATGGGTACCGGCATGATGAGCAGTCCCTCGGCGATGCCGGCCGGCATGAACATGATGATGGTGCCGCGCTGCACGATCAAAATGGAGAAGTGCGCCGGCGGCATGAAGATCACCTGCGGCTGCGACGACAAGATGGCCTGCTCCATGATGCAGAACCTCTGCACCATGCTCGCCGGCGGCATGGTTTCGTGCTGCATGATGATGAACGGGATGATGGTCTGCTCGTGCAACCTCATGATGGGCATGAGCAAGTGCGAAATGACCGAAGACGGCTGCTGCATCACCTGTACCAGTGGCGACAAGGACTGCTGCGCCATGATTCAGGCCTGCTGCGACTGCTGCGACACCATGATGAAGGCGGGCTGCACCTGCTGCATCATGATGAACGGCACGCCCGTCTGCTGCGGCTGCTGAGCGGAACCGCGAAAGTGAGCTGAAGCGCGTTGGGGTAAACTCAACGGCACTGCAGATCTTCTTCTCAGCCGATCGACCACACAACGCGAGCCGGCCACCCCTTTGTCATTTGGGGTGGCCGGCTCGCGTTGCTTCGTTCGTTTGTTTCGTTAGTTGGTGCCAGAGAGCAGGCTCTGGAGATGCCAAGGAGGTGCGACGCACGCCTTCGCCTGCTCGTAGGCGAGGCGGTAGAGTTCCTGCACACCCATGCTGAAGACGTCCGCCTCGCCGAATCGTCCCATCATCAAAGCAGGAGGACACGCCATGAAGCCCTGAACCGAAATCGCCGTCGCGGTCCCCGTCGCACGGGAACGAGGAATGGATCCAATCTCACCTTCACCAAAGTACCGCTGGGCAATCATGGGACAAAACTCCAGAAGGGCGAAGTCGGTCGCCGCTTGGCTTCATTCTCTACCAACATTATCGACTTGATCGCCATTAAGGCAAATCCCTTTTTTCATTTTCTGCAAAATTGGTTCGGCACCACGACTCAAAATCACCATAATCCGCCGGTTGGGAGCGGTTTTCGGGACAAAAAAAAGAAGCCGAGTCCTCCCTCGGAGCCAAGCCCTCAAGGGGATTCCCGACTTTTACGATCGATTTTAGAAATGGGCCTTGAGCTGGGAGGGCAGGAGTCAGGCAGACTTCGCGATCGGGGGCGAAACCGGGTGGGCCGTGCCCACCCATCTACAAGAGTCGGGCGGGTTCTCCGAGGGGGTGGCAGGCAACGTCAGTAACTCGGCGTCGTCAACAACGGATGTAACTCTCACCGGACCAGAGAATTACTGCCGCTCCGTGGCTGCGGTTCGTTCGAGAGAAGGGGGGGCAAAAAATCGCCGTTCTTCGTCATGATGGGTGCGGCTAGCAACCGGCACTCACCTGGATTGAGGAAGAACGGCGATGAAGGCAGCTCGGACGCTGCAAGGCTTGCAGCAACCGCAGTCGTTGATCGGCTATGTCCGACAGTTTCTCACCCCGACGGTCTGGAAGCAAGCCCGAGGGGTTGTTCCTCAAAGGCGGTCGGCGCCGCGGTGGGATCTCCAGCCACTGGTCGTGGTCATGCTCGCCATGACCTGGGCCACCGGCGACTCCGAGTCCGAGAGGTTTGAGAAGGCCCGGGGATACTACGTCGCCTGCCATGAGTCGCGAAGACGCCCGGGAAAGACCCTCGTCGGCTTCCAGAAAGCGATGCGACGCGTCCCCATGCGACAACTCAGGGCGTTGGCCGCGGGGGTTCGGCAACAGATCCACGCCCGACTGGGGTCGCGGCGGATTGTCGACGGCTTCGAGCCGATGGGCTGCGACGGCTCGCGGATCGAGTGCCCCCGCACCCCCGAGTTGGAACGGGGACTCGGGCAGGCCGGCAAGAACGACGCGGCCCCCAACGTCTGGCTGACGGCGTTCGTCCACTTGCCCACGGGACTGCTTTGGTCGTGGCGACTCGGCCCGGGCACCGCGGCCGAGCAAGAGCATTTGAGGCACTTGCTCGCCACCCTCTCGCCCGAGGCCCTGATCGTCTGCGACGCCGCTTATATGGGCTTCGATCTGGTCCGGGCGATCCTCGGTGTCAAGCGATCGTTCCTGTTCCGGATGTCGTCGCGGGTCGACCTCTACACCCTCGAAGTGGCGAACCTGGAGGATTGGACCGAAGGCCCTGTCTTGTACTGGCCGAACTATGTCCAGAAGAAAGGGGAAGCGCCGATCCAATGCCGCTTGATCCGGATCCCGGCCAAGGGCAAGGGTAAGGGGTCGGTCAAACGCGACGTCTGGCTCCTGACCGACGTCCTCGACCCAGCCCGGATGTCGGCGGCGACGGCCGCCAAATTCTACCGCTGGAGATGGCGTAATGAAGGACTATTTCGCACATACAAGCGTATAATCAATAAATTGAAACTCGCTAGCCGCACGGTGGCCTTGGTGCATCGCGAGGCCGAGTTGTCACTGCTGGCCACGCAGATCCTCCTGGCGCATGCCGACCTGGCGCTTCGGCCGGCGTCGGCGTCGGCGACCGATGGCCCAGTGATCAGCCCCCGCAAAGTTCTGATCGAGATCCGCAAGGAGATCGACGCGGCCGTGAAACCCAAGGCCAAGTGTTACCACAAGCGACTCGCGGGCTGCCGCGCCGGGTGCCGGAAGCAGAAGAGCCCGAAAGCCACACGCAAGTGGCCTCGTCGCAAACCGCATAAGCCGCCGAAACCGCCTGTGCTCCACACCCTGACTCAGGAACAGAAAGCCTTGCTAAACAAGCACATGAGTGCAGTAGGATGAGGCATCAGTAATCGACGTTGGGTGGCAGGCATTCCCGCCAGCAGTTTCATGGGCCGCTTTTCCGACGGCGGAATCCGATCGATCAGGCCAGCAACGAGTCGATCTCGTGGGGACGGGCGAGGGCGCGGAGCTTGGCCTGGGCCCGCGCCTCGATCTGGCGGACGCGTTCCCGCGTGATCCCCAGTTCCTGGCCCAATTGGGAAAGGGTCTGCGCGCCCGCGCCTCCGATGCCGTAGCGGCCGACGATGATCCGTCGCTCGCGGTCACCGAGCCGGGCGAGCAACCGCGTCACGGTCTCGAGCCTCCGCTGCTCGAGGTCCGCCTGTTCCACGGCTTCGGATCGGGGATCGGCGGTATCCGCGAGGACTTCGTCCTGGCCGAGGAGAAAATGAGAACGGCGGTGGTTCTTGTCGCGGTAGGCTCGCATCAGTTGATTGCGGATCGCCCAGGTCGCATAGGTACAGAACTTGTAGCCGCGGGAGTAGTCGAACGTCTCAACCGCCTGAAACAGCACGAGGTTACCGTCACTGAACCGCTCGTGCAGATCGTCTTGGGGACTCAAGTTCCGCTTGGCGATCGAAACCACGAGACGAAGGTTGGCGCGCACGATCTGGCCCCTGATGGCCAGCGCCTGCTCCAGGTCGCGCTCGAACGCATCAAGGTCTACGGCTCGAACGCGGCCGGGATCGATCGAGGCGCGGAGCCGGCTGGCGCGATACTTCAGGTAATTCATCTTGCGAAACAGGTGGGCCTCCTGCTCGCGCGTCAGGAGTGGGGCCTCGTTGCTGTAGAGGCTGGCCAGGTAAGGAGAGAGCCCCGCGGGAACTGGGACGCGACGCACAAGCTGAGCGACGGCCGGCGCGGGCATCGGAGCGAGGATCGCGGTCTGGGCAGACGGGTCGTCGAAGCTGGGGTGAACGACGCACGAGAGATCGGCGCCGAGGAGCCGGCGGACTCGGATCGTTTCGGCGGACAGGCCACCCTCGGTGGGGGACCGGTCGAGGGTCACGTCGCTCGTCTCGACCGAAAGGCTCGGCCCAGGGCCTCGGCCGGACGCCCGCCAGAAGGGCGACGGGCCACACGTCGTCACCGAGAGTGCGCTCATATTCGAATCTCCTGGGGAGTCAATTCCCGCCATGGAGGGCCGAGCGGGGCCAGCTTCAACCCCAACCCGTCAGACGGTCCCAACGGTGACATCCGCATGCTGCAACCCCGATATTCTGGGGCTGAAAAAATACGCGTTCACACATAAGGGGGGGGGGAGAGTTGCGGTCCGCCTTGAGCCGGGATCGGTATCCCTCGCTCATGCGGCCGAGGCGCGACCGGCGCCGTCCGCGGAAGGCGGAGCCGGGTCCCGGCCTCTCTCGTCAAATCCGAGGAAGCGGGCAAACCGCCGCTGCCGGTGGCGTGCATACCAAGTCTGGCGAGTCCGGTCGCGGGTTCGTCTCGTTCGCGTCGCGTCCACAGCATTCCTCCCTCGTCTGAAAAGCCCTCGGCATTCCCGATGTGGGCCTAAAACCAAAAAATGAACATACACAAAAGCCGATCCACGTCGAGCACTCACCGGCCCACAACTCCGAGGCGCACCCCGACCGCCTGGCCCGAGCCCTTCCGGCTCAGACGTCGTTTCTCCGCGTCATCGGTCTTCCCCTGCCCCTCGCGGCCGAGCACAACGATAAGGTTGTCTCGCATCGGGCGTGCCAAAGCATCGATCATCGTCGCATTTCCTGATCGCTCAGGGAGCTCCGCGACGCGTCCCGCTCGGGCAACAGGCGACCCAAACTTCAGCCCACAAAGGCTTTAAACCAAGCAAACGTTTCCCCTCGGGCGTCGGAATGTTCGACGATGAAATCCACGAAGCGGGAGAGTCACCGGGGGTGACCACGGCCGGGGCGTGGTGGGAATTTTGTGACTCGCCTGGTTAAAATGGTCCTACCTCGGCGATAGAAAGGGGCCCGCCCTCAAACCGACTCATCCTTGTCTTCCTCGACAGATTTGGTGATCGAGAGGCCGAGCTCACGGAGCTTCAACCGAAGGGTCCGCGGCGCGATCCCCAAGATCCGGACCGCTTGCACCTGGTTCCCTTCGGTCAGTCGGAGCACTTGGGCCAGGAGATGGCGGTCGACATGTTGATGCACCTCCTGGTAGAGGTCGCCGCCTCCGGCCTGGAGCCGCTGCTCGATCCAGGCTTCGAGCCGCGGTTCGACCTCGGCCGCCGCGACGGACTTGGGAGAGCCGAACTCGGGAAGAAATTCGGGGACCAGGACCGGGCCGGTCGACTGGAGCATGGCCTGCTTCAGGACGCTCTGCAACTCCCGAATGTTCCCCGGCCAGGAATATTGGCGAAGCTTCCTCATCGCCGCCGGGGAGATCTCCCTCAGTTCACGCCCCAGTTGCCGGTTGAACCGGCGCATGTAGTGCTGCACCAGGAGCGGCTGGTCATCGCCCCGTTCCCGGAGCGGCGGCAACTGGATCGTGAACCCACTGAGCCGATAGATCAGGTCGAGGCGGTACTTCCCTTCCGAAGCAAGCGACTCCAGGTCGTGGTTGGTCGCCGCGATCAGCCGGACGTCCGTGTGAACCGTCTCGTTGCCGCCGACGCGTTCGAAGGTCTGCTCCTGCAGGAGCCGGAGCATCTTGGCCTGGGTCGCCAGCGGCAGGTCGCCCACCTCATCCAGGAAGAGGGTGCCGCCGTTACACTGTTCGAACTTGCCGATCCGTTTGCGGTCGGCGCCGGTGAAGGCCCCCTTCTCGTGGCCGAACAACTCGCTCTCCTGGAGCAGTTCGGGGATGGCGGCGCAGTTGATGGCCAGGAACGGCGCCAGGGCCCGCACGCTGTGCTGATAGATCGCCCGCGCCACCAGTTCCTTGCCCGTGCCGCTCTCGCCGGTGATCAGTACGGTCACATCCTGGCCGGCGACCCGGCCGATCGCCTTGTAGACCTCGATCATCGCCGGGCAGTGACCGATGATCGAGTCGCCGCGATCCTCTTCGGGGGGCGTCTGCGCGACCTCGGCCGGCTCGCGGGCCAGTCGCGACAACTCCAGCGCCTGGCCGATCACCAGGCGGAGCCGCCTGAGGTCGACGGGCTTGGAGAGATAATCATAGGCCCCCTGTTTCATCGCCTCGATCGCGGAGTCGGCGCCCGTGGAGTCGGTGATGAAGATGACCGGGATCCGAGCATCGACCTGACGGAGCCGCCGGTAGACATCCAGGCCGGTCATGTCGGGCAACCGCAGATCGAGCAGGATCACGTCGGGCGTTCGCTCCGTAGCCTGACGGATCCCGTCCTGACCGGTCCGGGCCACACCGATCTCATGACCGGCCTCGCAGAAGAGATGGGCCAACTGCTCCTGAATCAGTTCCGGGTTGTCGTCGACGAGCAACACGCTGGCCATGGTGCACCTTGAGGGGAACGCCTCAACCTCGAGACGCCGGCTGAACCACCGCTTCGTCAGCCGAAGACGGCTCGCCAAATGAAACGGCCCCGCTCGATACCGTCCCTCACCGCACAATCACGCACAAACGCTCCTCCCCATCGAGTGGTAGCGTTCACCTGATCTTACCCGTCCTGAACCCAAACTGCATCACGAGACGGCCGGCCCGCGCTCAAGGTCGGCCCCACCACCCCCCGGCCATCGTGCATTTTGTCCCGGGCCCTCGGCCTGTGTCGCGGCCTCCGGTGGTCGAGTAAGATGAGGGAAACTCCGAATGCAGCAATCCCATCGCGATCGGCTCGGTCCTGAGCGAGGGCCGCATGACCCGCTGAGGTCGGCACATGTACGATACTCCCCGCGCCCGACGAGTTGCCTACGGCGTCGCACTGCTGAACATTGTGGTATCGATCCTGGTCCAATGGTGGTTCGCGCCGGTGCTGGGAGGCCGAGCCCTCTACATGACGTTCCTCCCCGCGATCCTGGTCGCCGCGTACCTCGGTGGCTTCTGGCCCGGGTTTCTGGCCACCGCGCTCAGCGCGCTGGCCGTGACTTATTATTTCACCGAACCGCTTTACTCGTTCCGGGTCGGAAGCGCCACCGACATGAGCGCTCTGCCGCTCTTTATTCTGATCGGCACGGTCATCAGCGTCCTGAGCGAAGCCCTGCACCGAGCCTGGCGACGGATCGTGGCCGACGAGCGCCGCCGGGCCGACGAGGTCCTCGAAAAGTTCTTCAACTTGTCCCTCGACCTGCTCTGCATCGCCAGCACCGACGGTTACTTCAAGCGGGTCAACCCCGCCTTCCAGCACGTCCTGGGGTGGACGACAGAGGACCTGGTGACCCGGCCGTTCATCCAGTTCGTCCACCCCGATGACGTTGATGCCACCCTCCGTGAAATGCAGACCCTGGCGACCGGGGTTCCGACCTTCTCCTTCGAGAACCGCTATCGCGACACCAGCGGCGCCTACAAGCACCTCGTCTGGTCCGCCTCCCCCGAGCCGCGGACCGCATTGATCTACGGTATCGCGCGAGACGTCACCCAGGCCAAGCACGTCGAGGAGGAACTGAGGAAGGCCAAAGAAGCGGCGGAATCGGCGAACCACGCCAAGGATCGGTTCCTGGCTAACGTCAGCCACGAAATCCGCACGCCCATGAATGCCATCCTCGGCATGACCGAGCTGACTCTCGACACGCCGCTGAGTGATGAACAGCGCAAATATCTCTTGATTGTCAAAACCTCGGCCGACGCCCTGCTGAACGTGATCAACGACCTGCTCGACTTCTCCAAGATCGAGGCGGGCAAGCTCGAACTCGACCTCGCCGACTTCTCCCTCCGACGGGTGCTCGGGGAGACCCTGCGGGCCTTGGCGTTCCGGGCTCACCGCAAAGGACTGGAGCTGGTCTGTCAGATCCAGGCCGACGTGCCCGACCCCTTGATCGGCGACGCGGGCCGGTTGCGGCAGGTCCTGCTCAACCTCATCGGCAACGCCATCAAGTTCACCGAGCAGGGCGAGGTTGTGGTCCGGGTCGAGGCCGGCCCGACGGACTCGGTTCCGCGGAGCCCTGAGTCGCCCCCCTCACGGGGGTTACGGTTCTCGGTCAGCGACACCGGCATCGGCATCCCGCTCGACAAACAACAGAAGATCTTCCAGGCCTTCGAGCAACAGGACTCGTCGACGACCCGCAAGTACGGGGGGACCGGCCTCGGCCTCTCGATCGCCTCGCAGTTGGTGGCGTTGATGGGCGGGCAGATCACCCTTGAGAGCGTCCCGGGCCGGGGCAGTACGTTCCGCTTCACCGTCCAGTTCGCCGAGCAGGCCCATCCGACCGACCCCCCGTTCGACCGGCCGCTCGTCGACCTCCACGGCTTGCGCGTTCTGATCGTCGATGACAATGCGACCAACCGCCAGATCCTCGAGGAATCGTTGCGTGGCTGGAAGACCGAGCCGATGTCGGTGGGGGATGGTCTCAAGGCCCTGGACGCGTTGTGGCGAGGGGTTGCCCTGGGGCGGCCCTTCTCGCTCGTCTTGCTCGACGCGAGGATGCCCGGCACCGACGGTCTGGCCCTCGCCGCGAGTATCCTCCAAAGCCCCGAGCTGGCCGCCAGCCGAATCATCTTGTTGACCTCGGAGGATCTTCATGGCGACATCGCCCGTTACCGCGCGTTAGGGATCGCGGCCTACACGATGAAGCCGGTCCAGCAGGAAGAGTTGCTGGAAATCATCCACCGAGTCCTCTCCCGTCCCACGCCCGCCGACCGGAGCACAACGGCGGCGCCTGCGACGCCCCCTGCTCCTCCCGCCTCACTCGAATCGAGGCGGCGGCTCCGGGTGCTGGTGGCCGAGGACAATCCCCTCAATCAGGAACTCGTCGAGCACCTGCTGCGCCGCCGCGGACATGACGTCGTGGTCGTCGGTGACGGCCACGAGGCCCTCACCGCCTTGGACCGGGATCAGTTCGACCTCTCGCTCCTCGACGTCCACATGCCGGAGTTCGATGGGTTTCAGGTCATTGAGGCTCTGCGACACCGCGAGCAGTCCACCGGCGAACACCTGCCCGTGATCGCGATGACCGCCCTGGCGATGAAGGGGGACCGCGAGCGTTGCCTGGAGGCGGGCATGGACGACTATCTCGCCAAGCCGATCCGCGCTCCGGACCTGTTCGCGGTGATCGACCGCGTGCTCGCCAACCGGCCCGAGGCGGCCCCGCTCCCGGAACCCGCGATGCTCCTCGACCCGGCTGCCTTGCGAGCGGCCTGCGACGATGATGCGGCCCTGCTGGGAAAGCTCTGCCTGGTCTTCCAGGCCAAAACCCCCGACTCCCTGGCGCGGGTCCGTGAGGCGATCCAGGAGGGGGATCCCGCGCGGTTGCGAGAAGCGGCCCACCATCTCCGAGGGCTGCTCTCGACCTTCTCGACGACGGCCGCCCAGGCCGCCTTGGAACTCGAGGCCATCGGAACGAGCGGACAACTCGACGCCGCCCCGTCGATCCTCACGGGCCTCACAGACATGGTCCGACGGCTCGGACCGTTGCTGCACGACCTCTCCATCGAGCAGTTACAGCGTCAAACGGAAGACATGACGTAGAAGGAGCCACTCCCCTACGCAGGCACGACCGACCAGCCGACGTCGCACCGCTCGACGCGTCGCCGCTCCTCAGATCAGATCACCCAATCATGAGGCGACGAAAGATCAGCAAGCTGCGCCATGGAGGTTTGCGCAAGCACGCGTCGCTCGGCGGAGCGAATCCGATCGAGGACGGCGGCCAGGACGCGCGAGGCCAGATTTTGCTCCTCGCGGGGCGACTGATCGGGGCCTTCGATCGCGTGAATCACCTCGAGCAGGGAGATCGTCTGAGCAGGCCGAGCCAGACGATACCCCCCCAGCGACCCTCGGGTGCTCCGAACCAGGTTGGCCGCCTTGAGCTGGAGTAAGATCTGCACCAGATATTTCTCCGGGATCCCGTTCCCCTCGGCAATCACACGGGCACGGACCGGCGACTCGTCCTGATCCTGCCGCGCCAGCGCGATGATCGCCAAACACGCATATTCAACCTTGGCCGAGAGCTTCATCGCGGTATCCCTCCCGACAAGGCGTACAGTGGGGCCTGAAACCAAAATCCACGAGTATGAACCCTCAAGCGTCCAGACCACCCTCTTCCCTGACAGGCCCCAACGGCTTCACTGCCCAAGCGGACCTCGGTCAAAGCCTAATCTTTGCAATCCCGACCGATCAAGTCAAGTTGAATCCCGCAATGTCGACCAAGTTAATGCGGTTCATGCTCAAGAGAAGGAGGGAACGGGACACTGCAGCCAAGGCGCCGGGTCGATGGATCCGGGCAGAAAATCCGGTAACGTGGCGACAGTCTCTACAAAACGTGTTGGTCTTAGATCGCAATGAATGATAGGCTCGAGGGCGATGAGAAATCGCCTCCGTCGGCTTCAGCCCGTTCGCATCACAACATCACGACACCATACGAGTGTCAGTGGAACCCACTAATGAGTCAGTTCCTCTTTGCAACACCCCCTCGAATCATCTCAATAATAATCGTCATTGTTGTTTTTCTCAATATTTTTTATTTTCTGATACTACCGCCTCTACTCGCTCGGCATGCGATTCGCAACCCACGTCTTCGGCGTTATCTCGAGTGGGTGGTTGCAACCCCTTCGATCCTGGGCGACGGCTTCCGGATCTCGGCCCGACACGAGCTCATGCGTCTGGCGCTCTCCGAGGGTCGTTACGAGCAGGTGGCCACCCAAGGGTTCGCCATCCTCCGGCATCGTCTTCCCGGGTCCGGCCTGGTGGCCGAGATTCGCGGCCGGCTCGCCGAGGCCCTCGAGGGACTGGGCCGGCTCGACGAAGCCAGGCAACAGCGACAGCTCGCCGAGTCGGTCCTCAAAGAAGCCCCGCAAGATCCGGCCTGGTTCATCCACCGAGGCCGACAACTTGATTCACGACGAGATTATGCCAGCGCCTCCCAGATCTACGAAACCGGCCTCAACACGCTGGCCCCGGGCCAGGACACGGCTCGGACTCTCCTGACCTTGCACCTTTCCTGCTCCCTGTTCATGGCTGGCCGCGTACTCGATTCGATTCAACGCGCCGAGGAAGCGGTCGAGCTCGTTCACCTCCCCGAACATAAGTTCATGGCCCATCGTCAAGCCGGCGCCTCGTACGGGGAGGCCGGCCGGCTCGACGAGGCCGAGGCTCATCGCCAGAGTGCCGTCGGTTGGGCCGAAACCCTGGGAGACGCGGGGCACCTTGCCAACGCACTCGCCGAACTCGCCGATCTCCAGCGCAAACGAGGCCGGCTGGTCGAGGCCTTGTCCGCCTGCGATCGGGCCACCGCGGAGACGCGGCCCGCCCGACAGATTGAAGTGGTCCGGTTTGAGACCCTCCGCTCCTGGGGCCGGTTCGACGAGGCGCTCACCACACTCGATCGCGTCGCCCAGCTCGACCCAATCCCAAGTCCGGGTGCCGAGCGATTGATGCAGGGCCTCTTCGCGTTCATTCGCGCCGCGGTCCTCATGGATCAAGGCCGGCTTGCCGACGTCCCGAAATGGCTCAACGATGCCCGAACCGGGGTTCGCAGCGACGCCAAGCTCAGCTTGTGGCGCGACGCCGCCGAGCTTCGGCTCGCCGCGATTCAGGGCCGCAAGGACCTGACGCTTGACGACCTGAGGCGATTTGAGTCTCGACTCGAGGTGTTCACTCAGACTCAGGACAAGAACACGGTTTCCACCGTGCTCGGCAATCTGGGCCGAGCCGCCTTGGCGCTCGGCGAGTACGGCCAGGCCCTCGATTATTGGCGGCAGTACCTCGAGACAAAACCCAATCCGGTCGATGTGCCCACCGCACACTATTACATTGGTGAATCCCATCGTGGCCTGGGTGACGAGTCCGCCGCCCGCGTCTCGTACCGTGAGGCGATGGCCACCAATCTCGAGACCCACTACGTCAGGCTCGCCCAATCACGCCTTCGAACGATCCTCGGTTGATCAGCGAACCCCCGCTTCACCGCCCCGGCGCCTTTCTTAAGAAGCGAAGGCCTGCCGCAGATCCTCTTGGAGGTCCGCGACGTCTTCGATGCCGACGCTCAGACGTACCAGGCCATCATCGACGCCGCGGGCCTTGCGAATCTCGGCCGGGATGCTGGCGTGGGTCATGGTGGCCGGGTGGCTGATCAAGGACTCGACTCCGCCCAGGCTCTCGGCCAGGCTGAAGAGCTTGGTCCGCGTGAGCAGGCGCCTGGCCGCCTCGCCCCCGCCGGCGAGGCTGATGCTGATCATGCCGCCGAAGTCGCGCATCTGCCGGCGGGCCAGGTCATGGTTCGGGTGCGAGGGCAGGCCCGGGTAGTAGACCCGGTCGACTCCCGGCTGCTCGGCCAGCCAGGGGGCGAGCTGCGCAGCGTTGGCGCAGTGCCTGTCCATTCGGACCGCGAGGGTCTTCGCCCCTCGGAGCACCAGCCAGGAGTCGAACGGGCCGGGGACACCGCCCGCCGCGTTCTGATAGAACTTGATCGGCTCGAGGAGGGCCCGCGAGCCAATCACGGCCCCACCGACCACGTCGGAGTGGCCGCCCAGATACTTGGTCGTGCTATGCACCACGAGATCCGCGCCCAGGCGGAGCGGCTGTTGCAAATAGGGAGAGGCAAACGTGTTATCCACCGCGAGCAAGGCCCCTGCCCCGTGCGCAATCGCGGCGATCGCCGCGATGTCGAGGACTTGAAGCAGCGGATTGGTCGGCGTCTCGATCCAGATCAGCTTGGTGGCGGGAGTGACGGCGCGAGCAAACCCCTCGGGGCTGATGTCGTCGGTGTAGCGAGGAATCAGCCCCCACTGCTTGAAGACCCGCTCGAGCAGCCGATAGGTCCCGCCGTAGAGGTCGGACGCGGCGACCACCTCGTCGCCAGGCCGCAAGGTCAGGAGCACCGCCGTACTGGCGGCCAACCCTGACGCGAACGCCAGCCCTTGCTCTCCCTCTTCGAGGGCGGCAAGGCAGCTCTCCAAGGCCGCGCGGGTCGGGTTCCCACTGCGCGAGTACTCGTAGCCCTTGTGCTCCCCGGGCGCCTCTTGAGTGAACGTCGAGGTGGCGTAGATCGGCACCACGGTCGCTCCCGTGGCCGGATCGGCGGCTTGGCCTTCGTGAATGGCGAGGGTGGAAAATCCGAGGGGGCGCAACTCGTCGGTCATGGGTCTTGTCTCGCTGGGAAAATTCCAAGGGCGCGCGTTCCCGACCGTGCCGCCCGCCGTTTGATTCGATGAAAAAGTGAACGGCTTACCGCCCCGGCGCCTTGTTCCAGTACTGGACCAGGTCGATCCGGGTGATGATATCGAGAACGATCCCGTCCGACACGGCCAGGACCCCGGTGTTACCGGCCAGCAAGAGCCGATAGGCCTCGTCGAGATGGACCGAAACGTCGAGCTGCGGCAAAGGGCGCGCCATGATCGCGCCCAGAGTCACCTGGCTCGGGTCGCCGCCGTCGTGCAAGGCACGAGCGAGCGTGATCTCTTGAATACTCCCGACCGGTTGGCCGTCGCGAAGCACCGGCAACTGCGAGATCCCGACCGACTGCAAGAGCTCGACCGCCAACGCGACCGTGTCTTCCGGCCGGACCGAGACCAAGGCCCGCAAGCCGCGGGTCCGGAGCAGGTCGGCCACCGTGTGCGGCGGCGGAACGTCCCACCCGAGCTGCTGCTCGGCCAGCCAGCGGTCGTCGAAGAATTTGCTCATATAGTTCCGCCCTGTGTCTGGGCAGAGCGCCACGATCAGGTCGTTGGGGCCGAGCCGCCGGGCGAACCGCAAGGCCGCGGCGACGGCCGTGCCGCTCGAGCCACCGGCGAGGATCCCCTCCCGCCGCGCCAGCGTCCGAGCAGTGTGAAATGACTCGGCATCACCAACGCGGACCCACTCGTCGACCATCTGGCCGTTGAGCGTCTTGGGCACGAAGTCTTCACCGATCCCCTCGACCTTCCAGGGGTGGGGCGAGTCGCCCGAGAGGACCGAGCCTTCGGGGTCGGCCCCGATGATCCGAATCTCGGGGTTTTGCTCCTTGAGGTATCGGCCAACGCCGGAGATCGTCCCGCCGGTGCCGACCCCCGCGACAAACGCGGTGATCCGCCCCTCGGTCTGTTCCCAGATCTCCGGGCCGGTGGTGCGGTAATGGATCTCGGGGTTCGCCAGGTTGCCGAACTGGTTCGGGCGCCAGGCGCCCGGGACTTCGCGGGCCAGGCGGTCGGCGACGCCGTTGTAGCTCTCGGGGGAGTCGGGCGGAACCCCGGTGGGGGTGATCACGATCTCCGCGCCATAGGCCTTGAGCAGGCGGACCTTTTCATCGCTCATCTTGTCGGGCAGCACGAAGATGCAGCGATACCCTTTGATGGCCGCGGCCATCGCCAGCCCGACCCCGGTGTTGCCGGCCGTCGCCTCGATGATCGTGCCACCCGGCCCGAGCCGCCCGGCGCGTTCGGCCTCGTCGATCATCGCAATCCCGACGCGGTCCTTGATGCTCCCGCCCGGGTTATTCCCCTCGACCTTGGCCCAGACCTGCGCCGGCAGCCCCTCGCCGAGGCGCAAGAGCCGGACCAATGGTGTCTTGCCGACATAATCGAGCAAGCTCCGCTGGCTCGCCCCCGCCTCGCGATCGGTTGCCATCCTGCCCCCCTGCTCTTTTTCCATCTCAGGCTCCCCCCACGTGGGAAAAAGCGACCGCGGCGCGGCGGCCCGAGATCTGGCAAAGGTGCGTCCGGCGTTCCCTCACCACTCTCACAATCGGTCCGCTGGCTTCACGGACTTCAAGAAGAATCTCCCCTATCTTGACCGATCCAATCAAGATCAATCAAGTCTCTCGTCGTCAAACGGCCAGCCCGGCCGGATCCCCTGGGCAAGGGGATCGGCTTCCTGGAATTCATTTTGAAGCGAGTCGTCAGTCGAGGAGTTCGATGTCGAGGGCGTTCTCACCGGGCACGACCTTGCGGGTCAGGGGGGTGGTCTCCGGATTGGAATACTTCTCGGGAACGAGGGATTTGAACCGGGCCGCCGGCTTTGCGGGAGCGGGGCCGACCTCGGGGGCCTTCGACGGATCCGGGGCGGCGGCGGGCTGGCCGCCGTCGATGGCCATGACGACCACCTTGTGCTCGCCGAGGATGGCCCCCGGGTCCGCCTTCGACTGCAACTCGTAGGTCCCGTCGGGGTTAATCGTGCCGGAGGCGGGTTGCATTGACCCGTCCGGCGGGGGCTGGACCGGGACGAACAGGACCGACCCCAAGGGCACGGGCTTCCCCTTGTACGTCACCTTCCCGTGCACCCGAGCGTGCTCGTAATGCGGCTCCCACCCGCAGCCCCCCACGGCCAGAGGGAGGCCGGCAACCGCAAAGACCCAAAACGCTCGTCGAGCGGTGTTCATCTCCATCGACTCCTCGCCGATCCGCGGCCAAGCGCGCTCCGCTTCGCCGTGGTCGTCATGGTGGGATTCTCGGCCGAACCGGTATGCACCGTGGCGCCCTTCGCGAGCAACGGGCCCGCGACGAGCCGATCAGATTCAGTAGGCGTCGGCCGAGACGACCTCGCTGTTGGCGATCGTGCCCACGGCCCACCAGGTGATGTAATTGACGGAGTTCTTGACGAACTTCACCGAGCCGTCGCAGAAGAGGGTATTGACGCCCCCGGAGTGCCGGCTGCTGGCCGTCAGAAGGGCGCCGTTCATGTCCTGATTGTTGGTGACGCAGCTCCAGGTGTTTGGTGTCATGATATTGGTATAGATACCGCCGTTGCGGCCGAGGCCGAGGTGCCAGAAGCTCCCCATCCCGCTGTCAGTGTTTGCCGGGTTGCCCGACAGGGCCAGGTTGGCGAGATTCGACGCGCTGGGGTAGAGCGTCATGCAGGAGAGGTAGTCGACCAACGGGCTGGCGTTGGGGTACCAGGTGCTCGTGTTCGAGACGCTGGAGGTCGGCTTCATCACGTCCAGCCCGGCGTCGACTCCCTTGACGCGTTCGCTGAAGCAGACCGTATTGCTCGTGCCGTCGAGGATGTCCCGGAGGGCGATCTTGCCGCCCTTCCCGCCCTGCTGCCCGAGGTCGATCCCGACGCCGCGGAAGTTGTCGCCGTACTTCATGGTGTACGCCTCCGACCCCGCGCACATCGAGTAATTCGTGTGGCCGGTCCCGTTGGTCATCCGATCGATGTCGGAGGGGCAGAGCAGGGAGGAAATCTGCGTCTTGAAGACCGTCGTGTTCTGGACCGTGGCCGGGCTGGCGAAGCCGGTCGTGAAGTTGGCGGCGTTGAAGAGGGCCGACTGCTCCATCATGGGGAGCATCATGGAGACCGCCGACCAGTCGTTCCAGCTGTAGCCCACGTGCGCCGGCGGTAGGCACACGTTGCTGCTCTCGTAGTTGGCCACGGCCAGGCCGAGCTGCTTGAGGTTGTTGACGCACTGCGCCCGGCGTGCCGCCTCCCGCGCTGACTGGACGGCGGGCAAGAGCAGGGCGATCAGCACGGCGATGATCGCGATGACCACGAGAAGCTCAATCAGCGTGAAGCCGGGATGCCTTCGAGTCCGCATAGGTTCCCCGATCATGATGAGAGATGGAGTGACAGGGCGAGAAGCCAACGACGACGTGAGTGCGCACCCCGGTCCGCAGCCTGGCCGGCGGATCGTGGAGCCCCGGCATCCGGTCGCCGGGGAGATGACGGTATCTCAGTGAGTTACTTCCGGGACGATGGATGGGATCGCCACTCCGGGCCCGTGGGTCCGGCGAGGTGCGTTGGCGAGGGCATGAGGGATCGCACTCATAATAAATCGGCCCCCCCTCTCCTTGGTGTGCCCCAGGACAACCCCTCTGTTTAGAGATTAAGCATCGGGTGGCGAAACGTTACCGAATCCGACGAAATTTTCCCGGAGTGGGCCCTCGGCCGGTGCGCCCTGGCCGGGGCCGAGGCCGTCGTGGACGAGGGCCTCGCAAGCGGACGGCCTCAGCGAGCCCGCCGGTCGCTGCGCCCGGGATTCGCCCGCGTTTGGGCGGGTTGGCGTCAGTCTTGCAGGGTAGCCGGCCGCCGGGGGTCGGGCCGCTCCGCCCCTAGGGCCCCGCCCCCTGCCCCCTCAGAGCGGCCCAGGTCCCTCAGCACGGCATCCAGGGTCCCTTGGACGTTGGCATCGTCGGGCCGAAGGCGGACCGCCTTGCGGAGCGTGGCAGCGGCGTCCTCGAGCCGGCCGCCGAGGTGCAGCGCCTTGCCGAGGGCGACCAGGGCGTGACCGCTCCGGGGGCGGATGGCCACCGCGGCCGAGGCGAACCGGACCGCCTCGTCGAATCGACCCGCCCGGACCAGCTCCTGCGCCAGATTGCTGCTGATCCAGAAGTCGTCGGGATGGGCCCGCTGCGCGGCCCGGTAGAGGGCGATGGCCGGCTCGCGGTCGCCCAGGTCGGCCAGGGCCCAGGCCAGCCGTTCGACGCTGGCGGCGGTCAGGGCATCGACGTCGGCAGAGGCGGCCAGCCCCTTGAGGGCGGCGCGGCCCCGCTCCCGGTCGGTCTTCCTCACCTCGATCGCGTCGCGGAGCCGGTCCCGCCAGGGGTCGGGATCGGCCGCCCGGGCGACGTCGGCCAGGTGTCGGGCCGCGGCGAGTCTCGGGGGGCTGGTGCGTCGCCGGCTGAACGCCCAATGATCCAGGGCGCCCGCCAACTCGATCGCGATCGGTCGCGCGGCGATCCGGGCGCCCGCAACGGCGGGGGAGAGCGTGTCGACGTCGATCCCGTAGTCGCGGAACGCCGCGGCGTACTGGGCGTCCTCCCGGGCCCGGTCCAGGTGGAACGTCATGTCGGCGTGGATCCTGGCGAGCCGATCGACCATGCGCCGATCTTTCTCGGCCGCCTCCGCCTCGACGTGCTCGCCGGCGATGGCCGCCAGGAGGTCCCGGACATGGCGCCGCAGGTCGGGCCCGCCCTCGCCCCGGGCCAGCAGCAACTCGGCCCGCCGGGCCGCCTCGGTCGCCTCGACCCACTTGGCCCGGTCGTAGGCCGGCGCCAACCGGGCCTGGTCGAGCCGCAGGCCCGCCTCGGCGAGGGCCTTGTCGACCGAGGCGGCCGTCCTCAGGGCGTTGGCCACGCGATCGCGGGCCAGCCAAGCCCAGCCGCCCCCCACGATCAGGGCGGTGGCGAGCACCGACGCGGCCAGGGCCGCCGTCAGGATGCGTCGCTTGCGCTCCTCCGCGGCGCGGTCGCGGGCCGCGCGGGCCAGCTCGTCGGCCAGGAGGCGGCGCCCCTGCTCCTCAGCGGCGCGGGCCTCGGCCTGCGCCTGGGCCAGCTCGGCCTCGCGGAGCCGCCGCTGGACGCCCGCCAGGTAGGCCGTCAGGCCGGCCAGGAGCATCCCGGCGTCCCGCGGCCGGTCCTTCGGCGCCGCGGCCAGGCACGACCGGGCCAGCGCGACCAGTTCGCCGTCGGCGTCGCAGGCGTCGAGCCGCGTCCGGGCGTCGGCCAGGTCGGCGCGGGACGCCTTGCCGTAGAGCGCGTCGTCGGTCCGGCCCGTGTAGGCCGGATGGCCGGTGAGGATCTCGCAGAGGATCGAGCCGAGGCCAAAGACGTCGGCCCGCTCGTCGAGCGTGTCGAGCGCCCCGCGGGCCTGCTCGGGGGCCATGTAGGCCGGCGTGCCCAGGACCGAGCCGTCACGCGACTCGCCGGCCTCCGAGCCGGTCCGCACCGTCAGGACGGCCTCCGGGTCGAGCCGGCTCCTCAGCGACCGGGCCTCGTCGGCCACGCCCCCCTGGTCGAGGACCTTGGCGAGGCCCCAGTCCATCACCTGCACCTCGCCGAAGCTGCCCACCATGACGTTCGACGGCTTGAGGTCGCGGTGGATCACGCCCCGGGTGTGCGCGTAGCCCATCGCCTGACAGACCTGCTCGAAGATCGACAGGAACCGCGGCCGGTCGTCGGCCGGCCCCTGGCGGGCCTCCAGGAGCGCGGCCAGGGTCCGGCCCCGGACCAGCTTCATGGCGATGTAGAGCCGACGGTCGGGGAGCCGGCCGAGCTCGTGGACCGGGACGATCCCCGGGTGCTGGAGCTGACCGCCGATCTGCGCCTCCTCGACGAAGCGGCGGACGACCTCGGGGTCGTCGAGGTGCTCCTCCTGGAGGACCTTGATGGCCAGGTCGCGGCCGAGGTCGACGTCGCGGCCCATCAGGACGACGCCCATGCCACCGCGGGCGATCTCGCCGAAGAGCTGGTAGCGGCCGGGGGCGTCCGCGAGGGCGGGCCTCTCCTCGGAACCAGGCCGGACCAGCCTCGAGGCATCGACCGGGCCGTCGCGGAGCAGGACGCGGGGGACCGGGCCGATGACCTGGTCCAGGTCGATCAGGATGCCCGAGGCCCGGGATCGGCCCGCCGTGCCCTCGAGCTCCGCGACGAGCACGCCGGCACGGCGGACCGACCGCCGCCCGGCCGCGACTCGCGGGCGGGCCGGGGGGACGGCGTCGAGGCTGAGCCGGAGCAGGCAGCCCGGGCAGAGGCCGGCGGGGCCGTCCGCCGGCTGCTTCGCGCCGCAACGACGACAGGTGTTCTCGGCTGGCATGGTCGGGCTCCCGATCGGGCGTCAACGCCCGTCCCTTCCCCCGGGAGGCCCCGGACGGGCGGGGTCGGGACGGGGCCGCCGCTTCGTCCTCCCTTCGAGATCTTAAGCAAATCGGGGCGAAACGTTACCGCGACCGCGCGCGATTCCGTGGCTCAGGCCCGGAGCGCGGCGAAGAGGTCCCGGATCTCGTCGTCGACCTCGTCCGGGTCGTCAACCGTGGCGGCGATCTCGCGCCGGAGCAGGAGACCGTAGCGGCGTCGGAGGCGGTGGGCGGCGACCCGGGCGGCCCCCTCGCTGATGCCGAGGCCGGCGGCGACCGTCGCATGCGCGACGCCTTGCGCGTCCTCGGTCAGGTTGCCGTACAACGCCTCGAAGGTCGCCGCCCGGCCGGCGTCGTCGTACTCCCGGCGGAGCTGGTCGAGGACCCGGCCCAGCAGGGTCAGCGCCCAGCTCCGGTCGAAGGCCCGCTCCGGGGTCAGCTCGAGCACGAGCTCCCGATCGTAGCGGCCCTCGGCGTCCGAGATGTCGATGGAGAAGGCCGCCCGGCCGCCTCCGCGCTTGAGGGCGCGCTCGTGGTCGCGTCGATTCGAGAGATAGTGGGCGTAGACGGCCAGCAGGAACGAGCGGAATCGCCCCCGGCCGGGATCGGCACGCGCGAGCAGGCCTTTCTCCAGCACGTGGGCGAAGAAGTCCTGGGTCAGGTCCTGCGCCTGCTCCGGGGCGTGACCGCGGTGACGGACGTACGCATAGAGGGGATACCAATAAGCGTCGCAGAGGGCGGCGAGTTGCTCCCGGGCCTGCGGCCCCTCCGGGTCGACGGCCGCGACCACGCGGCTCCAGTGGGTCGTCGGAAAGTTCCGCTGGGGTTGCCGGCCGGGAGGGATCGACGCCACGATTACCGCCTCTGGAGGCCGACCGGCGCGGGTCCCGGCCCGCTCCACCCGGCTCTTTGTCGAATGCCAATCCCCGGAAGCATCAGACTGAGGACGCGGCGGGCCCACCCAACGGGGGTAAGTCGGCTCGCCCTCTACGGGCTGGCCGGGGATGACACGGGATCACGGAGTGGGGTCCGTCAGCCCGGAGTCCACTTCCCCCTGTCCCCTCATCGAAGGGACAATACGGCGGCCCCGATGGCAAGCGAGGCAGAGAGCGGACATGCCCGCGATCATCGACTCATCCAAACAAATCCCCTTAATACGGGAGGTATCTCATCTAATATCATGGAAAAGGTCAGGCGGGGTCAAGCACCTCGGGGAACAATCCGGCCGGCACGTGACCACCGGTACGACCAGCCTTCAAGGAATCGCCTCAGGCAAGGCGTGGGCTCCGCCGCTCAACGAGCGGGAGTCGCCATTCTCCCCGTTGCCGTTGCCATTGACGACGGTCGTCGCGTGGTCCCCATGAGATTGGCCCGGGGCTCGCTCCGACCCGTCGGGAGTCGGCGTCGTCTTCCGGGGGTGACGCCACTCGCTGAGGCTCTGCATTCGGACGTAATGAAGATGGGAACGAAGGAAACGGTGGCCATGGCCAGGCTCCTAAAGAGAGGAAACGGTGGCCATGGCCAGGCTCCTAGAGAGGGCAAGACGGGAAACCAGGCGAATTTAACCGCAGGCGGTGGCCATGGCCAGGCTCCTAAAGAGGGCAAGACGGGAAACCAGGCGAATTTAACCGAGCCGACAACAGTTCGCCCATCTTCACTGAATCTCCCAAGCCTCCCAACTGAGGTGCCTGGCTACTCAATCCCCCCTTCTCGCCGATCAAAATCGATCCACTCGCGTTGAAGCACCGCGTCGTGATGGCGTCACTCACGCGCTCGCGATCCGAACAGCCCGGGATCTCCCCGGCGATCTAACGCTGGAGTATGATACGCGGCGTGCTTCGGATGGTGGCTTCATCATCTCCAAAGCGGTGGAGAAGAGAGAGAGGCGCGGATGACTCCGGAAGAAGTCACGCAACTGCGACACAACCGCTACAACGCGACAGTCGTGTCCCTGCGCAGGGTGCATTCGGACCTGATGGTGATGCGCGTGCGTCCCGATTTCCCGAGGCCCGTGCACAAGCCCGGCCAGTATTCCACGCTCGGCATGGGCTTCTGGGAGCCGCGCATTCCCGGCGTCCAGCCCGAGGAGCTTGCTCCGGGCGACGAACGCAAACTGGCGCGGCGGGCTTACTCCATCAGCTGCTCCGTGCTCGACGACCATCACGAACTGCTCGACATCGAACGCACCGACTGGCTCGAGTTCTATATCGTGCTGGTCCGCGAATCGGACAAGAAACAAGCGCCGGCCCTGACGCCACGCCTATTTCTCCTCCGTGAGGGGGATCGCCTTTGTCTCGGCGAAAAGATTACGGGCCACTTCACGCTCGATCCGGTGAGGCCGGGGGACGACGTGGTTTTTCTGGCCACGGGCACGGGCGAGGCGCCGCATAATTACCTTTTGTGGGAGCTGCTGCGCCGCGGCCACTCGGGCAGGATTCTGTCCGCTTGCTGCGTGTGTTATCGCCGCGACCTCGGTTACATGGAAATTCAAGAAGCGTTGATGCGCCGCTACTCCAGCTACACCTATCTGACACTCACCACGCGGGAAACAGCCACCGTTAAACGTAAGGTCTACATCCAGGACCTCATCACCAGTGGTCAATTGGAGGAACACCTTGGCCACCCGCTCGATCCCGCGCAAACGCACGTCTATCTCTGCGGCAACCCAAGGATGATCGGTGCGCCGGTCAAAGATCCCAACACGGGGCAGCGCGCTTACCCGCAGCCTACAGGCGTCATCGAGATTCTTGAGGGGCGCGGCTTCCAGCTTGACCAGCCGCAAGCCAAGAGAATAGGCAACGTCCACATGGAAGAGTACTGGTGAGGATCCCGCTCCCCTCCATGGGGAAAAAGGGGTCGAGAGGGGTCGGGAGTCGTTTCTGGCGCCGGAGTAGAGGACGGCCAGGCACCTAAAGAGGGTAAGGCGGGGGACCTGGAATATCTATCGGAACATCCGGTGTTGATCTTCGGCAACGCAGTGGACAGACGACGACTAGCCTCGTAGCTTCGCATGAAATGAGGAGGCCACAACCATGCCCACGCCGCGCTCGCAGCTCGTCGACGAAGCCGTCACCCCCTGGTATCACTGTATCTCGCGGTGCGTCCGACGGGCGAGCCTCTGCGGCGGTGACTATGCGCATCGCAAGGCCTGGATCGTCGAACGGCTGCGCGAGTTGGTCGAGATCTTTGCAATCCACTGTGGCGGCTTCGCTGTCATGGACAACCATCTCCACCTGCTCTTGCGGCTCGACTCGGCGCGGGTCCGAGCGTGGTCGGACCAGGAAGTCGCGCGGCGGTGGCTGGCCCTGTTCCCGCTCCGCGACGTCGCGGGACAGGCGTTACCGGTCGACGAGGAACGCGTCCGTCGGTTCGCCGCCGACCCCTCCTGCGTCGCCCAGGCCCGCGCCAGGCTGGGGGACCTGGGCTGGTTCATGAAGTGCCTGAAAGAGCCGCTGGCCCGACTGGCCAACCGCGAGGACGGCTGCACTGGCGCGTTCTGGGAGGGCCGGTTTCGGAGCATCGCCGTGCTCGACGACGAGGCGTTGTTGGCTGTCGCCGCCTACATCGATCTGAATCCCGTCGCCGCCGGTCTCGCCGAGACGCCCGAGCATTCCGAACACACCTCACTCCGCGAGCGACTCGACCACGCCCGAAGTCAGGACGCGTCGGCGACGCTCAGCGACGACCTGTCGACCCGGACCGACGACCCCGGCCAAGAGGAGGGACTTTGGCTGGCCCCGCTGAACGACCGGCGCGAATCTGAGCCCGGCCGCGTGGGCCTGGTGTCCGGCTTCACGCTTTCGTGCTACCTACGACTCGTCGACGCCGCCAGCCGCCTCTCACGCGACGGCAAGGCGAGCCTTCCGGCCGAGGCCACGTCGATCTTCGTCCGGATCGGTCTGGACAGTTCGTGCTGGCGCGAGGCCTTCGAAGAACTTCACCGACCCCGGCCCGCCTCCCGTCTGGGCCGCCTTCGTAGCCATTCCACACCATCGCGCCGATTCCTCTCGCCCCGCTCATCACCCCTGCCACGCCCGGCGGTCCTTGCCGCTGCGCGCTGATCCCCGGCGACCATCCCACCCCAACGACCTCCGCACGCCAGGCTACGTGGGCCGACCGCCTCTTGGGAACCACCGCCCTGCCCCCTGGATTTCGGCACCCCTGCTCCCACACCGCAGGCCCAACCCAGCCGGGCTCCGTCCCACCGACGTCGGATGAGGACTTCGAGGACGTTCAGCACAGCCTTTGCAGCTGCAAATCCAGCTTCACTGAATCTCCCAGGCCTCCCCACTGAAGTGCCTGGCTAATTAATAACTCCCTTTCCCCACTGAAGTGCCTGGCTAATAACTCCCTTTCTGCAGGGCGGTGTTGCCGTTGATGACCTGGATGACGAACCAGTGGAGAATCGCGACGGGATTGAGCCCACATCGACGCCAGGTATGACCCGCCGAGCGACAGGCGGCTTGGATGGATTCGGGGTCGAGGTGGAGGGCGATGTCTTGCCGGAGCTGCTTGATGATGGTATCAATCCGGTGATGCATCAGAGGGCCTCTTGTGCATGATAGTGTCGTTAAGCAACTCCATCGTGCCAGGAGGCCTTTCTTTTCTCAACTCCCACAACTGCTTCGACTTACCGTTAGCTTCACGCCATTCCGCTATGCCCCTTTTTCCTCCCTGATATTCCAATTCAAGCTCGAGAGGCCGTCCGGCCTGGATCGCCCGCCACACAGGTGGAGAAAACCATTGATCAAGCGTTTCGGTATTCCAGCGATTTTTGCTTCCATCGGCAAATCTCTTCCAGCCCTCATTGCGTTGGCGGCTCTTTGTGTCGCGTGCGTTTCCACGACTCGCGCCCATGTGACGCTTATCAAGATCGGCGACGGCGTAGTCGATGCCTCCGCATTGACATTTCGGGCAGACCCGCCGAACGTGAACGGCGCGACCTTCCAGCAGGACGCAGTTCACACGTTCGCTGACTGGCAATACGTGGTGTATTACGACGGGGAGCGCCATGCCTGCATCGCCAGGCGTCACTTGCCCGGCGGCTCCTGGCAGGTGATCCGCCTTCTCGATTACCACTTCAAGAGCAACGACGGGCACAACGTGATTTCCCTCGGGATCTGCGCCAGGGACGGCACCATCCATCTGGCGTTCGATCATCACGTCAGCCCATTGCATTATCGGGTTTCGAAAGCAGGCGTGGCGACGCATCCCGATGAAGTCACCTGGTCCGCTTCTCTCTTTGGCCCGGTCCGCTCCGACCTGGAAGAGGGCAAGCCGATCGTCATCACCTATCCCCGCTTCTGGTCTACGCCCGATGGCGGACTGCAGTTCCACTATCGCCGCGGCAATTCGGGCAACGGGGACAACATGCTCGTTGACTACCAGGCCGAGAACGGCAAATGGTCGAACACCCGGCAGATCGATTCCCGTGCCGGAGAATACCGCGATGAGATGGGATCGAGCCCCCATCGCAACGCATATCCGAACGGCTACGATTACGATTCGGCGGGGAGACTCCAGGCCACCTGGGTCTGGCGTGAGAGCGCCGTTGGAGTGAATCACGACCTCTGTTATGGCTATTCCGACGATCGCGGAAACACCTGGTTCAACGATCTCGGGCAGCGGATCCAGGGGCCGGCACGCATCGACACTCCCTTTCTGGCAGTAGAGCACATCACCCTGCGCCAGGGGCTGATGAACAACCAGGCACAGGCTATCGATTCCAAAAATCGCATTCACGTGGTGATGTGGTTCTCTTCCACCACGACCAGTCTAACGGCAAAAGGCGGAGAGCTTCTGGGGCCGCCGGCCGACCGACGGTTTCACCACTTTTGGCGTGAAGCTCCAGGCATCTGGCATGATGACGTGATTCCATGGGTGGCCGGCTCTCGGCCGCGGATGTACATTGACACTCATGATAACCTGTTCCTCATCTATGGCCGGTTGCATACCGGTGCGGCCCTGGTAGGGGGCTACTATGCGCCGAGCGACCTGGTGATTGCCACCGCGAGTGCTCGCAATCGATGGCAGGATTGGTCCATCGTGAAGGAGGAAAAAGGCCCCTTCATCAATGAGATGCTCGCAGACCCCACGCGCTGGAAGGCAGACAAAATCATGTCGGTGCTCGTGCAGGACAAGCCAAAGTCACCAGGCACGCCATCACCGTTGCGCATCATCGATTACCGCTTCAGCGAAGAACCCTGAGCGGCGCTCGGAGGCGGGTCCCGCGATGTCGAAACGAGAGGCGAAAAAAGGGGTCGGGAGTCGTTTCGGGGTCGGAGTCCTCCCGGCCATGCACCTCAATCCTCAATTGGGAGGTCCGTGAGATTCGGCAAAGATGGGTGCCCAGGCTCCCCGTCTTATCCTCTTTAGGTGCCTGGCTACTAATCCCCCCGGGATGTCGGGTTCGCCCGCAAGGCGTTCCGCTCCACGTACCGGCACACGGTGAGCAAGTGCTCGTCGTCTTGCACCGGAAACGACTGGAATCGTCCCTGGTAGAGCGGGCCAGTCGACCCCTTTTCTGCCCGTCGCCCGCCGGCTCAGGTCGCCAGGCCGGCGGCTTTCAGGGCGTTTGCCATCGCCTCGGTGCCGCTCGCGACGAGGACCTTCATCCGGCCCTCCGACATGTCGAAGTCGAGCGTGTCGTAACCCTTCACGGGGATCCGGCAGAGGATGGTGCCGGCCGGCGACTCGTCGATCGCCTCCTGGTCCCACGCGCCCTGCATGGTGGCCATGAGCCGCGACATGCTCTGATAGGCCGGCATCTTGTCCGCCATCTTCTCCTTCTCCTCCTGCTGCGGGACGCCCGGGATGTCGAGCGTCTCGTCGAGGAGCAGGCCGAGCGTGCGGGTGCTCGTGTCGTCGCGGAACGGGCCGAGAACGCCCGTGGCAGCCCGCTGCCGGTCGTCCAGCAGGTACTTCAACGGGAAGTTCGAAAGAACGCCGCCGTCGACAACGCGGTGGCCCGCATTGTTCTCGTCCCACATCGGCTTGCCCCGGTACGGGCCCCACGAGGGCGACCACTCGACCTCCGGCCAGACGAGCGGGATGCCCATCGACATCCGCACCGCCGAAACCAGCGGCACCCCGGGCGCCGTGTGGTGGTTGAGAACCAGCGACTTCTTCGCCGTGACGTCGGTCGCCACCACCGAGAGCTGGATGCCCCGCGCCAACGAGACCCTGTGGAACTCGCCCAGCGTGATGTTCTTCGACAGCTTCAGTTCCTCGAGCCGCTCCCCCATCCAGTCAGTGAAGGCCTTGTCGGTCGCGACCGCGCCGTTGGAGAGGAGCGACAGGCCGTGACCTACGTACAGTTTCATGTTCTCTTCCGAGAACTTGGGGTTAAACTTGCCGACCGGCTCGAGCAACTTGCAGGCCTTCATGATCGACGCCGTGAAGAGCGACCACGCCCCGGGGAGCATCATCGCGAAGAATTTGTCGCCAGCGGACAGGGTCCCGGTCGTCCTTGTGAAGGGCGGGGGGGCAATCTCTTCGGGCGGGGCGAGGAACTGGTTGAAGCGGTGCTGTCCCTGGGGGGTGCGCTCGGTGAGGATCTCCAGGAGGCGCTTTGGCTGGTAGCCGGCCGCCAGCAGTGTCGCGCTGATCGCGCCCGCCGAGCTGCCGATCATCCGACGGTAGGAGAACCCGTTATCGCTCAGCACCCTCGCCGCCCCGGCCAGCGCGGCGCCCTTGATCCCGCCCCCCTCGAAGACCACGTCGAGCACGCCGCCACTCCTCGGTGCGCCGAACGCCCGGGAGGCCGCCGGCAGGGCGCACGCCAGGGAGAGCTGGGCCGCGGAAATCTTCATCGCGTCGCGTCGCGTCATCGAGATGATCCTCTCTCCAATCGTTGTTCGAGCGTCATTGCGAATCGGCCTGGGAAACCGGTCGGGGGCTGCCGGAACGCGGCGGGACCTGCCTCCCGAACACAAGATCGGAACCCGGTGGCGTGGCTGTCTCGACGGAACGCTGATCGGGACGATCCTCGTTGCGTTTAAAAGCCGAACCCGGCCCGCCGCACCTTGCGCGGCCACGCGGGCGGGAGACAACCTCTTGCCTTCACCAATTTGCGGGCGTGAAGCCCCTGCCTTCAGGCATGGGGAGGTAAGCCCACCTCCGGATTTGTGGGATTCGGACAACCCAGTTGACGCACGGACACCGATTCGTACCATGGGTTGGTGGGAACTGGCTTCGGCAAGGTGGACGCCGGGTTGGAGGGAGAGGCCCTCCGTAAAAAGCCAGCCTGAAGGACAAGGCAAGAAGGTTCATTAGGCACTCCTCTCCGGAGCACCGGCTACGAACCTCCAAGCCATCCGGTCGCAAGACCGGGTACAGGCCGTAGAGGGATCGCAGTAAGCCGGCCTGAACTGGACGGTGGGCCCCAAGGAAGTGGTCGGGCCAGCGGGCCAACACCGATCTGGAAAGCCCCTCCTTTCAAGGATGGGGTCGCTTACTGCCCTTCGTGCTGATTCCGGCCGTCGGGTCGCTGGAATCTCGACAGCGGTTGTGTGGCACGACGACACCCTACGTTCGCAAACGCCGACTTTTGCGCCTTCTACTTATTCCCATTGATATCTTAACGTGGGCAAGCGCCCTTGAGTCAAGAAAAATCCTTGCATCGACCGCACATGCAGTGGACATCTTGAAAGTTGGTGGAATTTTTGTACACAAGAGTGAAATCGGTGACTTCCGAGGAAAACCCGCCAATGGGACTGGAGTCCACCCATGCCATCCAACCCCCGATCCCCCGAGAGGCAAGCCGGTCGAAAAAAGGGGTCGGGAGTCGTTTCTGGCGTCGCGTCGTTTGAATTCCCGTTTACCCTGGGGATTTCCTCGGACGGCCCCGGCCACGCAGGGTCGATCCCAGGCTCAGCGTTTTCGCGGTGTCCTGCTGCCAGCGGGCCTCGCCGAAGGGCGTTCCGCGGACCACCGAGCGGCGGAGGGCCTGCAGCTCCGCTTCGGTTCCCGGCTGGTTCACGAACGCGGTCCACTGCCGAGGACGGGGGACCGGCCAGGTGTCTGCCAGAGTCACCGAGGGGACTTGCTGCCGGCGCTGCCAGAGACTTCCCCACCGCCAGTCCTCAGCCCGGGATGTCAGGTTCGCCCGCAAGGCGTTCCGCTCCACGTACCGGCTCACGGTGAGCAAGTGCTCATCGTCTGGCACCGGAAACGACTTGAATCGTCCCTGGTAGAGCGGACCAGTTCCCGATGTGTGATGCGCGGCGTGCCAGCGCGGCGTGTGCGTCACGGTGAGCCACCGCAAATACTCGGAGAGGTCGCCGTCGTGCTCCGGCCAGAGCACCAGATGCCAATGATCGGGCATGACGCAAAAACAGTGCACCCGCATCGGAATCTGGTCCCGGGCCTCTTCCAGCACGCGCTCGAACGCGGCGGAGTCGCCGTAGTTCCTTACGGAACTAGCCGAAGAGGTCCGAGTGCGAGCCGGTCCGGGCGAGGATCAGTTCCGTCTCGGTCGTCTGGTAGATCAGGACCCAGTCCGTGGCGAGGTGGCAATCGCGAAATGACTTCCACTCGCCTTGCAGCGGGTGGTCGGCGAGTTGGCGGGGCAAGGGCAGTCGGGAGCAAAGCAGAACGATCGCGGTCCGGAGCCGGTCCGTGTCTTGGCCTCGCTTCCGCATCCGAGCCACGTCCCGCTCGAATTGCTTCGTGGTCGACGGCGTCAGTGGCGGCCGGGGGGCGGGTTCTGGTTCCGGGGCCTTGGCCTTGGGCGGACGCTTGGCCTTGGCCACGTCAGAAGCCCAGTTCTTCGAACAACGCGGTCGGGTCGGCGTGGCGGGTCACCTGCCCGGCCTCCGCAGCCCGCATCGCCTCCCGGGTCGTGGCGTTGGGGATCACCACCGGGAACGGGAGCCCGTGGGCCAGGTCGATCTGGGTGTAGAACAGGCGGATCGCCTCGCTCGGATTCAGCCCGATGCGGTCCAGTACCTGCTCAACCCGCGCCTTCAAATCGGGCTCGACCCGGGCCCGGATCATGCCGGTGCGGCGTGCCCCGGGTACGTCCCGCGGGGCCGGCTTCGCCGCGATGGGGTTCGCCGCGGGCTTCGTCTTCGTCCTGGCCATCGTCGTCAGCCTCCGTCGGGTCCAACCCGTGTGTGTCCCCAGTGTATCCCAATTGGGATACACCGACAAGGGCGAGCGCGATCCCGCCCGGGGTGCGCATTAAATGCAACCCCCCGGCAACGCCTGCGGAGGGGCAACACGGCGGCTTCGTACTCACACTTCCTCGGCCGCGTCCCCCAGCCGGACGAACTCCCGGCAGCGGCAGATCCACACGCCCTCGAGCTCGACCTTGCGCACCTCGAGCCGCCAGAGCTGCACCGGTCCCCGCCAGCTGGAGATCGATCCGGCCAGCTCTTTGAGCCGTTTCATCGTGATGTCTCCGATAAGATTCGGAGAAGATTCAAGCTCGGCAAACTCACAGAGTCCCCGGCCATGCACCTCAATTGGGAGGCCTGAGAGATTCAGAAAAGATGGGTGCCCACTCGCTCGGCTTGACGGATTGCCCAGGCTCCCCATTTTATCCTCTTTAGGTGCCTGGCTACTAATCCTGCCTCAGACGGCCCCGGCCACGCAGGGTCGATCCCAGGCTCAGCGTTTTCGCGGTGTCCTGCTGCCAGCGGGCCTCGCCGAAGGGCGTTCCACGGACCACCGAGCGGTGGAGGGCCTGCAGCTCCGCTTCGGTCTCCGGCTAGTTCACGAACGCGGTCCACTGCCGAGGACGCGGGACCGGCCAGGCGTCTGCCAGAGTCACTGATGGGACTTGCTGCCGGCGCTGCCAGGGACCTCCCCACCGCCAGTCCTCAGCCCGGGATGTCGGGTTCGCCCGCAAGGCGTTCCGCTCCACGTACCGGCACACGGTGAGCAAGTGCTCGTCGTCTTGCACCGGAAACGACTGGAATCGTCCCTGGTAGAGCGGACCGGTCCCCGACGTGTGATGCGCGGCGTGCCAGCGCGGCGTGTGCGTCACGGTGAGCCACCGCAAATACTCGGAGAGGTCGCCGTCGTGCTCCGGCCAGAGCACCAGATGCCAATGATGGGGCATGACGCAGAAACAGAGCACCCGCATCGGAATCTCATCCCGGGCCTCCTCCAGCACGCGCTCGAACGCGGCGGAGTCGCCTTCGTTCCTTACGGAACTAGCCGAAAAGGTCCGAGTGCGAGCCGGTCCGGGCGAGGATCAGTTCCGTCTCGGTCGTCTGGTAGATCAGGACCCAGTCCGGGGCGAGTGGCAATCGCGAAATGACTTCCACTCGCCTTGCAGCGGGTGGTCGGCGAGTTGGCGGGGCAAGGGCAGTCGGGAGCAAAGCAGCACGATCGCGGTCCGGAGCCGGTCCATGTCCTGGCCTCGCTTCCGCATCCGAGCCACCTCCCGCTCGAATTGCTTCGTGGTCGACGGCGTCAGTGGCGGCCGGGGGGCGGGTTCTGGTTCCGGGGCCTTGGCCTTGGGCGGACGCTTTGCCTTGGCCACGTCAGAAGCCCAACTCTTCGAACAACGCGGTCGGGTCGGCGTGGCGGGTCACCTGCCCGGCCTCCGCGGCCCGCATCGCCTCCCGGGTCGTGGCGTTGGGGATCACCACCGGGAACGGGAGCCCGTGGGCCAGGTCGATCTGGGTGTAGAACAGGCGGATCGCCTCGCTCGGATTCAGCCCGATGCGGTCCAGCACCTGCTCAACCCGCGCCTTCAAATCGGGCTCGACCCGGGCCCGGATCATGCCGGTGCGGCGTGCCCCGGGTACGTCCCGCGGGGCCGGTTTCGCCGCGATGGGGTTCGCCGCGAGCTTCGTCTTCGTCCTTGCCATCGTCGTCAGCCTCCGTCGGGCCCAACCCGTGCGTGCCCCAATTGTATCCCAATTGGGATACACCGACAAGGGCGAGCGCGATCTCGCCCGGGGTGCGCATTCAATGCAACCCCCCGGCAACGCCTGCGGAGGGGGCAACACGGCGGCTTCGTACTCACACTTCCTCGGCCGCGTCCCCCAGCCGGACGAACTCCCGGCAGCGGCAGATCCACACGCCCTCGAGCTCGACCTTGCGCACCTCGAGCCGCCAGAGCTGCACCGGTCCCCGCCGGCTGGAGATCGATCCGGCCAGCTCTTTGAGCCGTTTCATCGTGAAGTCTCCGATAAGATTCGGAGAAAATTCAAGCTCGGCAAACTCACAGGGTCCCCGGCCATGCACCTCAATTGGGAGGTCTGGGGGATTCGGCTAAAGATGGGTGCCCAATCGCTCGGCTTGACGGATTGCCCAGGCTCCCCGTTTCATCCTCTTTCGGTGCCTGGCTACTAATCCATCCCTGGTATGCCCCGGACTTTGGGGATGTCCCCGACGGAGGAGCAACGCCGCGCAAATCGCGTGGGAGCCCGCATGCTCAACGGGGGGCGGCTTCCCAGAGCTTGACGCTCCGTCGATCGGGCATGGCCGCGCCGCCTCACAACCGGTGGGTCGACGAAGGCCGGTTCGACCGGGCTTGATGGTTGACAGAATCAACGATTTCGTTGATTCTGGCAATCAATCACGGGACCGGGACACGAGGTGACAACCATGACGGGGAACGACCTGGGCGATCGCATCGGTGCCATGCGGCACTTCAACCGCTTCTACACCCAGCGGATCGGCGTGCTGAGGAAGGGCCTGCTGGACAGCCCGTTCTCGCTGGCCGAGGCACGGGTGATCTACGAACTCGCCCGTCGCACAACGACCACGGCGGCCGAACTGTGCCGGGACCTGGAGATGGACCCGGGCCACCTCAGCCGGATGTTGGGCGGCCTCCAGAGGCGGGGCCTCGTCGACAAGCGGCCCTCGGAAACCGACCGCAGGCGGACCCTCCTCGGGTTGACCGATCGCGGGCGTGGAGCGTTCGCCGTGCTCGACACGGCGGCGCGCGAGGAGATCGAGGCGATGGTGGGCGGCCTGTCCCCGGACGGTCAGGGACGGCTGGTCCAGGCGATGCGGACTATCGAGGGCCTGCTCAACCCCCGATCAATCACCGGACGGTCCTACGTCCTTCGCCCTCCCCGTCCCGGCGACATGGGTTGGGTCGTCTCCCGCCACGGGTCGTTCTACGCGGAAGAGTGCGGCTGGGGCGAGCGGTTCGAGGCGATGGTCGCGGGGATCGTGGCCGAGTTCGCCCGGGGGCACGACCCGGAGCGGGAGCGCTGCTGGATGGCGGAGCTCGACGGCGAGGTCGCGGGCTCGGTGTTCCTCGTCCGGCAGTCGGCGAAGACGGCCCAGCTCCGCCTGCTCCTGGTCGAACCGGAGGCGCGCGGGCTGGGGATCGGCGCCCGCCTGGTCGACGAGTGCATCCGGTTCGCCCAGTCGGCCGGCTACCAGAAGGTCACGCTCTGGACGATCAACGCGCAGCACGCCGCACGCCACCTCTACCAGAGGGCCGGCTTCCGCCTGGTCCGCGAAGAGCCGCACCGCACCTTCGGCGGCGACTTCGTGGACGAGACCTGGGAATTGAAGCTGTAACCTCTGGGGGTGTTTCCAGATTGTTGACGTGCCGAATGCCTCCGAGGCGTGGTGGGAGGACGTTCATGACTCGGGAGATCCCGAAGCCAAACGGCGTACTCGAGCCCCGCGAGCAGGCCGGGCTCGTTTCGTTCGAGCCGTATGCTGCGAGTCACTGGATTACTTTTGTGAGATCGCCTTAAAGCCCTGCCTGGAATACCCTTAGACAAAGCCGAAAGGGATAATTGCAAGCAACCGCGGCCACCCAGAAAATCAGCGATAAATGCGACCAACTGCGTAGCGTGAATCCCAACGACATACGGCCGGCCCGGCCGCCGGGGTGAATCCCCAACGGCCGGACCGGCCGTGCTACTGTCGGTGCGACTCTCTTCGATCGATCAATGAGTCGCGTCGGGCAAGGCGTGGTCTCCACCGCTCAACGAGCCGGAGTCGCCATTCTCCCCGTTGCCGTTGCCATTGACGGCGGTCGTCGGGTGGTCCCCATGAGAATGGCCCGGGGCTTGCTCCGACCCGTCGGGAGTCGGCGCCGTTTTCAGCGGGCGACGCCACTCGCTGAGGCCCTGCATGAGGACGTAGAAGACGGGGACGAAGAAGACGGCCAAAACCGTGGCCGCGATCATGCCGCCGAAGACGGCCGTGCCCAGCGACCGCCGGCTGGCCGCCCCGGCGCCCGTCGCGTTGACCAAGGGATAAATCCCCAGGATGAACGCGAACGAGGTCATCAAAATCGGCCGGAACCGGAGCCGAGAGGCCTCGATCGCCGCGTCGATGATCGATCGGCCGTGAGATCGCAACTCGCGAGCGAACTCCACGATGAGGATCGCGTTCTTGCTCGCCAGGGCGATGATCAAGACAATGCCGATCTGGGTGTAGATATTGTTATCCATCCCCCGAACCGCCACGGCGATCACCGTGCCCAGGAGCGCCAGCGGCACCACGAGGATGACCGCCGCGGGCATCAGCCAACTTTCGTATTGGGCGGCCAGGACGAGATAGACCATCAAGACGGCCAGGGCGAAGACGTAGATCGACTGCGAGCCGACTTTCTTCTCCTGGTACGACATCGCGGTCCAGTCGTATCCCATCGAGGCGGGGAGCTTGCGAGCTGCCATCTCCTCCATGAGCTTCATGGCCTGACCCGAGCTGTAACCAGGGGCCGCCGCTCCTGAGATCGAGGCTGAGGGGTAGAGGTTGTACCGCGGGATGATTTGCGGGCCGAGCCGTTTCTCCACCTTGACGAGCGTGCCGAGCGGAACCATCTGCCCTTGCTTATCGCGAACCTCGAGCCGGCGGATGTCCTCCGCCTCGACCCGGAACCGCTGGTCGGCCTGAACCCGGACCTGATACGTGCGGCCGAATCGATTGAAGTCGTTGACATAGGCCGATCCAAGCGCCGTTTGAAGTGTGCCGAAGATCGTCTCGAGCGGAACGCCGAGGCTCTTCGCCTTCACCCGGTCGACGTCGGCATAGATCATCGGGACGCCCGAGCGGAACGTGCTCCGCAAGCCGGCCAGGCCAGTCTGCCCGTTCCCGCTGGCGAGCATCTCGTCGAGCACCTGCTGGAGCTCGGAGAGGCCAACCCCCGCGCGGTCTTCGACCTGCATCTGGAATCCGCCCGAGACGCCGAGCCCTTGAATGGCGGGCGGCGGGAAGGCGAAAACCATCGCCTCACGAACTTGCTGGACCTGGCCCATGAAGTTGCCGAGGATCTCATCCTGGCTCTGACCGGGCTTCCCCTCACGCTCTTCCCAGGGCGTATACGTGATGTAAATCGCCGCGGCGTTGGACGCGATCGCCCCGTCGAGGATCGACTGCCCGCCGATCAGGAACCAGCCCTGGATCCCAGGGGTCTTCCGGAGGATGGCGCTCACCTTGTCCACCACCGTCCGCGTCCGAATCTGGGAGGAGGCGTCGGGCAACTGAACCCCGACGATCGCATACCCTTGGTCTTCAGTCGGGAGGAACCCGGTCGGCAACTTGGTGAACCACCAGCCGGTGAACCCGACGAGAATGACGAAGAGCAGCATCATCGGCGCGACGTGCCGGACGAGCCGGCGAATGATCGCGGTATAGATCGCCTCGCAACGGTCATAAATCGCGTTGAAGCCGCGGTAGAAGAAGTTCTTCTTCTCCCTGGTCGGCCGGAGATAGACCGCGCACTGCGCCGGCTTGAGGGTCACGGCGTTGATGGCGCTGATGACCGCGGTGGCGGCGATGGTCAGGGCGAACTGGCGATAGAGCTGGCCGGTGATCCCGCCGAGGAAGGCGGTCGGCAAGAACACGGCCATCAACACGAGCGTGATCCCGATGACCGGCCCGATCACCTCGTCCATCGCCTTGATCGTCGCTTCCCTGGGGGGGAGCCCGCCGCGATCGATGTGGTGGACGGCGTTCTCGACGATCACGATCGCGTCGTCGACGACGATGCCGATGGCCAAGACCAGGCCGAAGAGGGTCAGCATGTTGACCGAGAACCCGAGCATCCCCATGGCCGCGAACGCGCCGATGATCGTGACCGGCACGGTCGTCGCGGGGATCAGGACCGCCCGCCAGTCCTGGAGGAACACCAGGATGACGATCAAGACGAGCACGCCCGCCTCGAAAAGGGTCTTGTAAACCTCAGAGATCGACTCATTAACGAAGATGGTCGTATTGAACGGAATGATATAATCCAAGCCGTCGGGGAACGACGGCCTGAGCCCTTTCATGGCGACCTCGACCTTCTTGGCGACGTCGAGGGCATTGGCGCCTGGAAGCTGGAAGACGAGCAGGGTTCCCGCCGGCTTGCCGCTGATCTCGCACCACTGGTTGTAGACCTGCGAGCCGAGCTCGACCCGGGCCACGTCCTTCACTCGGGTTAGCCGGGCAGAGCCGCCGCTGCTATCGTCGACGTTGGCGAAGCTACTGTCGTCCGCCTTGACGATGATGTCGGCGAACTGCTCGGGATCGCTCAAGCGGCCCAGGGTCGTGACGTTGTACTGGAACCCCTGGTTTTTGGCCGAGGGATATTGGCCGACCTGGCCGGCCGCCACCTGGACGTTCTGCTCGCGGATCGCCAGCAAGACGTCCTCGGTCGTCAGGTTGCGGGCCTTGAGCTTCTCGGGGTCGAGCCAGATTCGCATCCCGTAGTTGCTGCTGCCGATGACCATGACCTCGCCGACCCCGTAGATCCGGCTCAGTTCATCCTTGATCCGGAGCGAGGCGTAATTGCTCAGGTAGAGTTCGTTATAGCGGTCGTTGGGGGAGATCAAGGAGACCGCCATGATGATGTTCGTCGACTGCTTCTTGGCGGTGACCCCCTGCCTCTGGACCTCCTGCGGCAACCTTGGCAGCGCCACGGCCAACCGGTTCTGCACGAGCACCTGCGCCTCGTCGAGGTCGGTGCCGACCTCGAAGGTCACCGTCAACTGGTACGAGCCGTCGCTGGAGCAGGTGGAGGACATGTAGAGCATGCCCTGCACCCCGTTGACCTCCTGCTCGACAGGAGACGCCACCGTGTCGGCCAGCACCCTGGCGTCGGCGCCCGGATAGACCGTCGCGACCATGACCGTCGGCGGCGTGATTTCGGGATACTGCTCGATCGGCAGCCCGTAGAGCGTAACGATGCCGACGAGCATCGTCAGGATGGCGATCACGTTGGCGAAGATCGGGCGATCAATAAAAAAGCGGGACATGATAACTTAAGAATCCTCAGGAGCGGGGGGCATCCTCGGCAACGGCGACTGACTTGCCGGCTTCCGGCGCGGACATCGGCTTCACTTTCGCCTTGGGGCGAGCCCGAAGCAAACCATCAACGATCACGCGGTCCTTGGGATTGATTTTCCCCTCGACCACGCGGAGGTCGTCAACCTGGGCACCGGCCTTGACCGCGCGATACTCGACCACGTCATCCGCGCCCACCACCAGCAGGTACTGCCCCGACTGGTCGGTCCCCAGCGCCCGTTCGGGGACGAGCAAGGCCTCCTTCTGCTGGTCGGTCGGCACCCGGACCCGCACGAACAGGCCCGGCAGAATGTCCCCGTCCGGATTGGCAAAAACGCCGCGCACCCGGATCGTCCCCGTGCCCGGGTCGACTCCGGGATCCTGGTAGTCAATCTTGCCCCGATGCGGGTAGCCCTTCTCGTTGGCCAACCCGAGCTCGATCGGCTCCTGGCTATCGGCCTGCGCGCCCATGCGGTTCTTCGACCGGAGCAGGTCGAGCTCGTTCACATTGACATAAGCATAGATCGGGTCGATCTTGACGATCGTGGCCAGGAGCGACGCCTGGCCGTCCCCCACCAGGTTGCCCACGTGATAGTTGACCCGGCTGATCCGGCCATCGACCGGCGAGGTCATCCGGCAGTAGCTCAGCTCGATCTCGGCCGTGCGGACCGCGGTCTTGGCCGCGCCGACGTTGGCTTCCGAGACGAGGAGATTGGTTTCGTAGTCCGCTTCCGCCTGATCGAAGCTGGCGCGGTCCGACTCGACCTGCGCCTCGTTCTTCTTGCGGTTCGCCTCGGCCTGGTCCATCTCCTCACGCGACCCTGCCCCACGTCCCGAGAGGTTCCGCTGGCGAGTTTCGGCGACGCGTGCCAGTTGAAGTTGCGACTCGTCGAGCGCCAGTTGCGCCTTGGCGACTTCACGGGCCCGCGACTGCTTGGCCTTGGTGAAGTTGGCTTCGGCTTCGGCCAGCCGGGTCTTGGCCTGATCCAAAGCGAGGCGGAACGGTTCCTCATCGATCACCATGAGGAGTTCCCCCTCCTTGACGATCGCCCCTTCCTTGAAGTGCCGCTCCTTGAGAAAGCCTTTGACCCGGGCGCGGATGTCGACCGACATCACCGGCTGGGCCGTGCCCGTCGCCTCGAAGTAATTCATCACGTCCTGCGTCACCGGTGTGGCGACCGTCACTTCCGGCGGCGGCGGCTCGACGTACGTATTCTTCTGCTCACAGCCTATTGTGATCAGGCCGATGAGCAGCCCGGCCGCCCCCCAAGAGCGGGTCGCGGGTGTCGTCCCCGATGCTGATGCAGGCCTCGATACCATCAATCTGACTCCCGACGACCCTTTTGACCAAGCGGTCAATAGTATTGACCGAATGGTCAATATTCTAGGTTGATCGACAAAATCGTCAAGGGGGTTACCAGGCCCCCCATAATTCCAGTCAAACCGAATAACCTCGGTTTGTCCGCGTCCGATTGACGGGACCCGCGGCCCGGGATACGCTTGACCAAACGGTCAACAAGGGGACACCAAACGATGACGGATGAGGGCCATCGTGGCCGCGATGCGGAGAGTACACGGGCCACCGTGATCGACGCCGCGAGCCGGCTTTTCGCCGAGCGCGGATTCGCCGCCACGTCGATGCGTGACATCTCGGCGGCCTCCGGGATTTCGCATCCCTTGATCCATCATCATTTCGGCAGCAAGGACGACCTCTACGTGGCGGTCAAGCGCCACATGGTCGAAGGCTACGCCCGGCGGTTCCCGGTCGCCGCCCGCGCCACGAACCGGCCCTTGAGCGTACGGGCCGAGATGCGCCGGCTCATGACCTACCTCAGCGAGAACGAGGTCATGTTCCGGCTCTGCGCCTGGGCCCGCCTCGAAGGCGACATCAAGGTCTGGCCCGGCGAACCCGACTTGTTCGACACCCTCCGCAGCCGGATCAAGGCCGCCCAGCGTCGGCATCTGATCCGGACCGATCTCGACCCGGCCGCCCTCAGCCTGATGATCCTCGGCCTGATCTACTTCTGGGTCGAAAATCGCGGTCACTTCGCCGAGCGGTTCCAGGGAACGATCGACGATGAGTCCTTCCTCCGCCAAGCCATCGCCCTGGTCGAGCTCGGTGTGAAGCCCTGCGCCAAGAACTCCGAACCCACCGCCGACGCCTGACCGCAAGCCGAAATATAACAACGACCCGATCCAAGGGCGAGAAAGCCGCTCGTGACACGTTCCCACGGTCGGTCCCCCGTGGGAATGAAGTCTGGGACGATCTGCGTCCTCGGCGTTCGAAGACCAGACGACGCGGAGCGTCGGGGACGGCATTCCCACGGGGGACCGTGGGAACGAGGGTAATTCCTCGCTCCATGGCGGGTCGTTGAAAAAAACGGGTTTAACGATCGCCCGAACGAACTCCGAAGACAGACCAACGACGTAAAGGTTCGCGCCCCCGGCTTTTTTTTTCTGCGCCGCGCGGCTCGGTTCAAGAAGGCATCATTGAACGTCAATCTGGGACCGCTTCCTGCGCTGCGCGGCTCGGTTCAAGAAGTCCGCTCGCGAGCCCGACTGACGCCGCAAAATGAGCGCTGTCCCCATCGCCGCGAGACCAGCGCCGAGCAGGCCCCAGACCTGGCCCCGCTGGCGACCGTAGGCCTCGATCCGCGCCGTCGGCACCCCCACGTACCACTCTTCCGGTCCCACCGGCGAGGCGATCGGAACACGACCCGGCGGGAAGTCATCAAAGAAGTGTTCATCGAGGATCGAGACTCCCGCCGCGATCTTCGACTCCTCGTATTGCTGGTATCGCCGCTGATAGGCCTCGCCGAAGTTCAACTCCGCGTCGAAACGGGCCCGCAAGTCCGCGGCGGTGTCACCGGCATGCGGGGGACTGACCTGCTGCCAGGCCGTCGACCGGACGGAAGACGTTGATGGGGAAGTGGAAGGCTTGTACGACAGCGTCTGCTCGATCTGAGCCTGTCGCTTGCGGCAGTGGTCACGGAGGAACTGCTGGAGCGCAGGGTCGGGCCAGAACCGACTCGACAACCGCGATGCCCGTTCGTAAGCGGCCCAGGCGATGGACCGCTGCCCGACCCTCAGCATCGTCTCGCCCAGGGCGAGGGCGAAATAGGGGCTCGCTCCCCCCCCTTGACGCCACATCCCGATGATCCCGAGGACCGGTTCGTCGAACGCCACGGGAGCGCGGTGCGAGGGAACGGGCACGGCGTCCCATCCCTCCTCGGCCCCCACCTTGGTGATATGGCGTCGGATCGGGCTGAGCTTCGCCCACCGCTGCGGGTCGTCGAGCGGGAGACCGGGCCGGAAGAACTCCGGGACTTCGCGCTCCGCCTTCCCCTGGCCGAACGCCGGGTCGGTCGGACGGCCGTAGCCGATGTTCACCCAGTTCGCCTCCCGGTCGAGGATCGCCTCGATCCCCAGGTCGAGCCGGTTGCCGAGACAGTCGTGGGTCTTGAGCAAACCGGGGTCGGCCATCACCGCGAGCAGGTATTCGGCGATGGCCGCCTGCCAACGTTCCCGACCGAAATGGGCTTCCGGGTTCACTTCCACCGACTTGCGAACGAACGCGACCCCCTCGCGGAACTGGTCCTTGGCGGCGGGATCTCCGGCAAGAGCGGACTTGAAACTGCCATGAATCAGAAAGGTGCCGAGGTTCGCATACGATGTGTAAAGTGCACGGCCGGTGACCCCCCGTTTCTGCTGGTCTTCAAGCTTGTCACGCAAGATCGAGACCGCCTCCGTGGACCGTCCCAGGCGTTCCAGACCGACTCCGATGTCGTCGGCCAGCGCAAACCGCGCGGGATCCTCAAGCGGCAGCGAGGCCAGTTTCAGGCGATCCAGCCGGTCACGTTCGCGGTAGTGCGCCAGTCCATGCTTGGCGAAACGCTCATGGATGACATCGTGCGCCATGGCGAATCGGAACGACAATCCGCCGGGATGTTCCGGGACATGGTGCGGAAGCGGCGTGCGTTCGGCCAGAAACGCAAAGGCCTCTGGGTTCGGCCTGAGGGATCCCATCACCCCGCCAACCCAGCCGATGGCGTAACCGACCAGAGCGACGATCCCCGTCCGAATGAGCCGCCAGAGCCAGGCTCTCATCAATCATGTCCTCGCACGTCTGTTGCCCATCGTGACAAAAAAGGCCCCGGTCAGAAGTGCCGCGCCGGTTCCAAGGAGCATCGGATGGGCGGGAAAACCCGCGAGATCGAGACTTTTCGGCGGCGCCGGTGTCGGACTGGTCGGTTCACCATAATTCGACCGAAACTCGCGTTCGTGCTGCGGGAGCTCGCGGTCGTTGAGGCAGGCGGCGGCAGGAGCCACGAATCCGGCGAGCATGATCAGGGCGAGTGCCAAGCGCATCGCAACCCCCCTCAAGGAAATGTGGGGAATCCACACAGAAATGCATGCTCAGTCTGCCGCGCCCCGCAGTCGCGAGTCAATCCGGCGGTCTCAAGCGGGGCGAGCCGATCTCGACTCCAGACGCGAATGACTGTGGACTTCATACGACAACTGTCATACGATAGGTTCAGGCTCGATGATGCCACCGACGCATTTGCGAGGCAAATCATTGATCATTTTTCATGCAATTCTCTACGCGGGGCTGTTGAATCTTAGTTCCGCAACCGATGGCGCGGACGACCGCGTTGATGAGGAGGAGTATCAGGCCTTAGTTCAAGCATTTGAGAACGGGCGTCGTGAATACGTCGCCGCGTTTCGAAAGGCGAAAACCGAAGCGGAGTCCGCTCGGGCGATTGCCGAGAAGCGACCCGACGAGAAACGATTCATCGCCGGTTTCCTCGCGATCGCTGAGCGGGACCCAGCGAGTCCAATCGCGGCCAAGGCGGCGAATTGGATCTTGACTCACACTCCGTTTGATCCCGATCCGAAGGCTGTTGAGATCATCGCCAGCCATCATGTCACGAGCGATGCCATCGGTCCGCTTTGCCAAGCCATCGGGTTCTCGACCACCCAGGAGAACGGGGTGTTGCTCCGGCGCATTCTCGA
Organism: Singulisphaera sp. GP187; assembly: GCF_900129635.1. Lineage (GTDB taxonomy): Bacteria > Planctomycetota > Planctomycetia > Isosphaerales > Isosphaeraceae > Singulisphaera. Next base: position 4,352,187 of record NZ_FSRB01000001.1, read on the forward strand.
GCGAAACCCCCACCGTCAAGTCAGGGCGGCCGCATGCATCGGATTGAGCCAACACCTTCTGTTTGTCGGCAACAGGCCGTCGCGAACCGCAAAAGAATCCGGTTCGAAGCGAGCGATCGCCATGCAAACGGAAGCCGAAATGTTCCTGAATCGCGCGATTGCTGAGTACGGCGACGTCCAGCAAGACGGCAGGCTGATAGCCGACACGGCGAGGGAGATACTCGCGGATATTCACACCCATGGCATCGGCGTGACGGCGCCAGAGACAGAAGGGCGTGACGCGGACGGGAAACGATTCAAGCTGAGTGACTTCAAGGGCCGAGTCGTCCTATTGACTTTCGCGGGGATTTGGTGCGGGCCCTGCAAGGTCATGTATCCGGAGGAGCGTGAACTGGTCGAGCGCATGGACGGCGAAGCATTCACCATGTTAAGTGTCAGTACCGATGCACACGTCGAAACGCTCCGGGCGTCGATCCAGTCCAGGGAAATCACCTGGCGCTGTTGGTGGGATGGAGGGACCGGCGGCCCGATTTGCAATGTCTGGAACGTCCAGCGATTTCCCACAATCTATGTTCTCGACGCCCAAGGCGTGATCCGATACCCCGACACCCGGGGACCCGATTTAAGAACGGCGGTCGACGTATTGATTTCAGAAATCACCAAGTGAAGGAATGGCCGCCGAAGCCAGGCCAAATTTTCCTGCCCCTCACGAGCCCGAGGTTGCATCCTGATCACGGGATCACGCCATTCCACCGGAGCAGCTCGGTTCCGAGCATGATCAGGCCAACCCCCGCCGTCGAGCAGGCGAACCAGATCCAGAGGTCGTCCCAGCGAGTGACGATGTAATAAGCGGTGTAGAGCGGGATGGCGAGGTAGAGCATGCCGTAGAGCATATCTTCGCGGAACGCGCCATAGGCCCCGGCCCCGAAACCGAGCACGATCATGAGCGAGCCGAGCGCTAACAGCACAAATCCGACGAGGATCGGCCCGCGCGGCGCAAGCAAGGCGATCGCGGCGAGGACGAGCACGGTGCTCCCCCCTACCCGACTCAGCCACTTTCCCCAGGCAAAACCGGGCTCGCGCTCACGATCACGGCGGGGCCTCGGACTTGCCGCGGGCTCGATCGGCCGCCGCTTGCGGCGCGTGGTGAACGCCGACGGCTCGTCGCCCCGCGCCCGAATGAAGGTCGAGGTGGGTTCCAGACCGATCTCAGCCGCATCGACCGGCGCCTCGGCCGGCTCGTCCAGGGTGTAGGTCTCAGGGTGCGACTCGCCTGACTTCGGGATCATGAACCGGTGGTTACACTGCTTGCAACGGCCTTGCCTGCCGGAGAAGGCGGCATCGACAGTACTCGTCGCGCCACAGGCTGGGCAGGTCAAGGGGATCTTCATGATTGATGGCCGGCCAGGGTCTTGAGTTCAGGGGCGGACACGTTCAAGCGACAGTTCCAGGTTCTTCGCACCGGCAGGGACGTTCTTTGGGACGATCGCGAAGATTCCGCTCCCATGAGTCGATTCCGGGCGACCGCTCACGTCAAGGCCCGGCTTCGAGAATTCCGAGCCATCGCCTTCCCCGGGAGGATTGCCAAGTTCCGGCCGCGAAGCTCCAATGAACCCCGGCGCCTGGCTCCCGGGTTCGCTGGCGGCTCAGTCAGGAACGACCGGCGATTCTCCCAGAAATCGGTGCCGCTCGGTCGCGATCGTCCCTCAATAGGGGTGATGATGCCAACCCAATAAGGACATCGTGACATGGCCAGCGCACAACTCGGCGACGCCCTGCGACAGATCCACCGACTCTTCGGCGAAGGCACCTCCACGGGACTGGCCGACGGCCAACTTCTCGAGCGGTTCCTCGACCACCGCGACGAGTCGGCCTTCGCGACCCTGGTGGAACGGCACGGGCCGATGGTTCTGGACACGTGCCAGGCCGTCTTGAAAGACCGGCACGACGCCGAAGACGCGTTCCAGGCGGCCTTCCTGATCTTGGTCCGCAAGGCCGGGTCGATCCGAGCAGGCGACTCGCTGGGCGGTTGGCTCCATCGGGTCGCCCGCCGGGTCGCGATCGAGGCCAACGCCGAGGCCGCCAGGAGGCGGACCAAGGAGCGAAAAGCCGGCGCCATCGCGGCCGCAACGGCGAGCCCGGCCGCAGCCTGGGACGACCTTCGCCCGGCGCTCCATACCGAGGTCGATCGGCTGCCCGAGAAGTACCGGATGCCCATCGTCCTCTGCGACTTGCAAGGGCTGACCCGAGACGAGGCGGCCAGCCAACTGCGCTGGACCGAGGGCATGGTCCGTTCGCGCCTGGCCAAAGCCCGACGGCTTCTGCGATCCCGATTGACCCGGCGCGGCCTGGCACCCGCCACGGTCCTGTTCGGCGGATCGGCGCGAGGGGCCGTACCGGAAACGTGGGTCACTGCGACGACTCAGGCCGCGTCGACTGCCGCGACCAACGGCCTCGGCACAACCTCGGCGGCCACGCTCGTGGCGGCCGTGCTCAAAGCCATGTCCCTGACAAAGCTCAAAATGGTCGCGGCGACAGCCCTGACAATCACGGCACTCGCCGCCTACGGCGCAATAGCTATTCGCGACAACAGGGACGAAAGCAGCGTCCAGAAAAACGAAAAGAACGTCCGTTCGCCAGCGTCGGTCCCATTGGCGGAAGTGCCCCCGGCGACGCCTCGGCCCGATCAGACCGGCTCGATCGTCTTCCACGGTCGCGTACTCGACCCTGACGGCCGCCCTCGCGAAGGCGCCCGGCTCTATCTCTTCCAGAAAGGGAGGGAGACCAGCCCTCGCCCAAGCCCGAGCGTCCGCGCAGCGAGCGACGCGGCGGGCCGGTTCCGATTCGAGGTTCCCAGGGCGGAGTTCAATTCCTACTTCGATGCTGAACCCTGGAGTGATGTCTCAGTCATCGCCGTGGCCGACGGACTTGGGCTCGCCCTTGGACACGGCCCCACCGGGGACGAAGCGCTGACTCTTCGCCTGGTCACGGACGACGTTCCCATCGCGGGGCGGCTCATCGACCTGCAAGGGCGGCCGGTTGCCGGCGCCTCGGTTCGGGTGCTCGCCGTGAAAACACCGGCAAGTGATGACCTATCTCCCTGGCTTGACGCCCTCAAGACCCGGAAGTCCGGCTTCGACGTGGAGCGAGACTTCCTCCCCGGGTACTGGTATCGTCCGGAAGAGTCGCCGATCGTGGCACCGGTCGTGAGCGACAGTGACGGCCGATTTCGGATCACCGGCATCGGCCGCGAGCGCCTCGCCACCCTTGTCATCGAAGGGCCAACCATCGAGTCATTTGTCATCAACGCCATGACCAAGGGCGCGGAAACAATCCGCGTCCCGAGCTATCGCAGCCCGGGAGCCACCGCGGACGTCACCTACGTTGGGAACCGGTTCGAGCATGTCGCCGGCCCCTCTCGTCCGGTCGAGGGAACCGTTCGCGACAAGGGGACCGGACGACCGCTGGTCGGCGTCACCATTCAAGCCGAGGAGGAACTCGACGGCAGCAGCAACCCGATCGATCACGTCCGAACGACAACCGACGAACAGGGCCGCTACCGCCTGACAGGGCTGCCCAAGGGCCGGGAGGGGAAGGTCCTCGTCCTGCCTGGCTCCGGCCAGCCCTTCCTCCGCTCGCTTGAGACCATTGGCGGACAAGCCGGGGCCGAGTCGGCGCAACTCGACATCGAGCTGACGCGAGGAGTTCGCGTGACCGGCCGGATCACCGACAAGCGGACGGGCCGCCCGGTCAAGGCACGCGTCGAGTACTTCGTCTTCGCTGACAACCCCCATCTGGACGAGGCGCCCGGCTTTCGCTGGTCCCACGATCTAGGGGGCAGCCTGAACGACGATGACGGCACCTTCCGGATCATCGCCCTGCCCGGATCGGGCGCGATCGCCGCACAGGCTCTGGAGGATGAGTACCTGCTGGACCTGGGAACCGACAACGATGGCAACGGCATCCTTGACACCCACCCTTACAACGCCATACCGTCGAATTTCAACGCAATCACCCTGATCGCCCCAGCGCCGGGGGCCGAGTCGGCGGCCGTTGACCTCGTGTTCGACCGTGGCCGAAACCTGAGCGGCACAGTTCTCGATCCCGATGGCAAACCTCTCCCGGGAGCCCTCATCAGCGGACTCCATGAAGCGCAATACTGGGAACACACGCCTCTGAAGACCGACCAGTTCACAATGTCCAGCCTGCGGCCCGGCAAGCCGCGATTCCTTCAGTTCATCCACGCCGAAAAGAAGCTGGCCGGCTGGCTCATGGTCCGCGAGGACGAGACGCCCCCTCCCGTTGTCAGGCTGGCCCCCTGGGGCGTGGTCACTGGACGACTCGTCGACGACGACGGCCTGCCCCGTACCGACCTCCGACTCGTCTTCTCGTGGAATCACAAGAAAGACCTCCCTCACGGCCGACTCCAGGGCAATGGCTCGGGCACATCAGGGCGGATCGTCCCAGACGGCAACGGCCGGTTCCTGATCGAGGGACTGGCCCCCGGCCTGCTTTACAGCCTGGAAGTCGAAGGAAAACGAGCCAAGCGAATAGGCTGGGCCGTCCGCGACCTCATCATCAAACCGGGCGAAAACCGCGACCTGGGCGACGTCCGAGCCGTCCCGTCATCGCTGGAGGAGCCTGAATAACCCAAAGCTCGGGTCCAGGGATCGCGGAAGCGCCTCGGAATCGCTGATTTCAGGAAAAGTGCAAGCGAACGATCACGACAGACCAGTAGATCGAGACAAGCCGCAAACGAGACGCTTCGGAATCTCACCTTTTTTTTGAGAAAGTCGAGACGATCGGCCGGCCCCGGTCCTTATCTCTGGTGGATGAACGCAATCGATCCGGAGGCAATCACCAATGGCGAGCATGGCACTGGGCGCCGCCTTGCAGCAAATTCACCGGCTGTTCCACGAAGGGGCCGTCGCCGCCTTGCCCGACGACCAGCTCCTCGCCCGGTTCGTCACCGCTCGCGATGAGGCGGCGTTCGAGGCACTCGTCGCCCGACACGGCCCCATGGTCCTGGCCCTCTGCCATGCCATCCTCAAGGACGAACATGCCGCCGAGGATGCCTTCCAGGCCACCTTCCTCGTCTTTGCCCGCAAGGCCGGCTCGCTCTGGGCCCACGACTCCCTGGGGGGCTGGCTCCATCGCGTCGCCTATCGGATCGCCCTCCGCGCCAACGCCGACACCCGGGTCCGTCGCGAGAAAGAGGCGGCCGTCGTTCGCCCCGAGCGCGACGAGACTTGGAGCGACTGGATCCCCATGCTCCACGAAGAGATCGACCGGATGCCGGACAGGCATCGCGCCCCGATCGTGCTCTGCGACCTCCAGGAATTGACTTATGAACAGGCGGCCCAGCAACTCCAGTGGACGGTGCCCACGCTCCGCTGCCGGCTCGCCAAGGCAAGGGAGCAGCTCCGAGGTCGACTGACCCGACGCGGCCTGACCGAGGCGGGTGCCACGCTCGGAATCTTGCTGGGTTCGAGTGCGGCCAAGGGGGCCATGCCCCTCGCCGCGATCAGGGCGGCGACTGAACTGGCCATGAACGGTGGCGCGACCGGCACGATCTCGGCCCTGGCCGCGGGAATGCTGAAGGGCATGCGGCTCGCTCGGATCAAGGTGATTGCAAGTCTCGTAATGACCGTCGGAGTGACGGCCTGCGTCGCGAGTGCCACGCTGGCGGCCGGACTGGGCCAAGCCGACAATCCACCGCCCGAACAGAGCCAGGCGATTGCGACGACCCCACCTGCTCGTATTCCAGCGGCCGCAACCCCGGTTCGAGCCCCTGACGACGAAGTCCTGAATTACCGGGGACGAGTCGTCACCCCGGACGGCCACCCCTTCCCCGGAGCGAAACTCTACATGGTCACCGAGCGTGCGCCTTCTCCTCCAAAGGCGATCGCGGGACCGGACGGCCGCTTCGAGTTCGCGGTCGATCTCTCGCAGTTCGACGACCCGATCTACGCTCGCCACGCCCGCGTGACGGCCGCGGCCCAGGGCTTTGGGATCGGAATGACCGATTCCGAAACGCCAGACGCCGGCCGCGACCTCACGATCCGGCTGGCTGCGGACCTGCCGATCGAAGGGCAGGTGGTCGACACGGAAGGGCGGCCGGTGGCCGGTGCTTCGGTGCGGACCACATCGCTCTGGTCATCGCTCAAGGAGAACCTCGACCCCTGGCTGGCCGCAATCAAAGCGAAGGAGTCCGAGCTTTATGCAGCCCAATACAAGTACCTCAACATCCGGTTCCCGCTAGCGGACAGGGCGGTCGGGGCGATCCCCTCGACCACGACCGACTCCCAGGGTCGGTTTCGGTTGACCGGGATCGGCCGTGAGCGGCTTGCGGAACTCCGGATCGAGGCGCCGACCATCCGGATCATGGAAGTCGAGGTGCTAACCCGCCGCTGCGACCCAGTCCAGACGCTGACTGACCCAAGATTCGTCGATTCCCGCTTAATCACTTACCACGGTGCTTCGCCTCGGCTCGTCGCCTCCCCGAGTCGGCCCATTGAAGGAGTCGTCCGCGACAAGCAGACCGGTAAGCCGATCGCGGGAGCCAAGGTCAGTAGCTACACCTTTGCCGACACCAAGCAAGGCAACCACACCATCCTGAACTCGACCAGTGACGCTCAAGGACGTTATCGGATCCACGGCATGCCTCGCGGGTCGGGCAACGAGTTGATCACCCGCTCCCTCAGCATAGAGCCGTACCTGCCCACCCGCTCCACCCTCGACGACCCTCCCGGCCTGGGAACCATCAAACACGACATCGAGCTCGTCCGGGGCACCCTGCTCGAAGGCCGGATCACCAACATCAAGACCGGTGCTCCCGTGCGGGCCGCGATTCGATACCACGTTGCGACCGACAATCCGAACCTCGGCGCGGCCCCCGGTCTCCGTCATCTCCCCAATGACGGATATGACTTCGTAGCCTTAACCGGCACCGATGGGAACTTCCAGATCGCCGCCCTTCCCGGACGCGGCTTGCTCTCAGTCGAACCAATCGATAATGGTTTTCCCCAAATGGATCCCGAGATCAAAAAACCGCTCGAAGGAAAGTACATTCCCGAGCTCATGGGGTTTTATGGGGCGGTCGTCGAGATCGACGTCTCGAGTCCTGGCCCTCGGAAGCGTTACGACATCCCGCTCGAACCTGGACTGACGCTCGCGGCAGACCTCCTCGATCCGGATGGCAAACCGCTGAAGGGCGTTTTGGCGTACGGCCTGGAATACCTAGGCGGATGGTCTTATCAACCCCAGAAGGACGCAACGGTCCTTGTGAGGGGCCTCAAGAGCTGGGATGAGAAGGGACAAACTGGCCAGATCCGTTCCGGTGATGGCGATAAGATCATCTGGTCCCCCCGAACTCTCGTCTTCCTCCACGAAGGACGCAAGCTGGCCGGCTGGATCGACGTGCGAGGCAACGAGGCCGGGCCGCTCCGCATCCGGTTGGCACCCTCGGCCACCACCATCGGACGAGTCGTCGATGCCGACGGGAACCCACGCGTTGATCTCACGCTGAGAATCGAGGTCGTCGGCAAGGCGCGGATCGGTGACGGCACGATCGAGCACCTCCCCCGAAGGATCCGGACCGACGCCGATGGTCGGTTCCGGATCGAGGGACTCGCCCCGGGCCTGACCTACCGAGCGATTGCCCAGGCCCCGCCAAATCAGCGGGCGAAGGAAAGGATCGAGGTCGCGGCAACCACCCCAGGCGAAGTCCACGACCTGGGAGTCATGACGATCACGTTTCAAGACCGGGAAAAATAACCGAGAAACGACATGCTCATTACAAATGACGTGCTCGCCACGCCCCCGGGAGGGGGCTCAGCCTGGACTCCCTACGTCCCGGACGCCGACCAGCCCTGGGATCTCACTCGGGTCGCGCACCTCCATCGCCGCGCTGGGTTCGCGGCGTCCTGGGACGTACTCCAACGCGACATGAAGGAAGGCCCCGAGACGAGCATCAATCGCGTGCTCGCAGGTCAGGCACGCAATGGCGACAGCCCCGAGGACTTCGAGGCGACCTCCCGCTTGCTCGCCGATGCCGCGGCCGCCTCCAACGACCCGGCGCGGCTCAAGGCGTGGTGGGTCTTCCGAATGATCTTCGGCCCCGACCCGTTGGGCGAGCGGCTCACGCTGCTCTGGCATGACCATTTCGCCACCAGCAATCTCAAGGTCGACAACCTCGAGTCCATGAGGCGCCAGAACGAGACCTTCCGCCGGCTCGCCCGCGCCCCGTTCGGCGAGTTGCTGACCGCCGCTGTCCAGGACCCGGCACTCCTGACCTGGCTCGATGCGTCGGCCAACCGCAAGGGGCACCCCAATGAAAACCTCGCACGCGAACTCATGGAATTGTTCACGCTTGGCATCGGCCACTTTGGCGAGCCCGACGTTCAAGAGGCCGCCCGCGCCTTGACCGGATGGACCGTCAACGAGGGCCAGTTTCGCGAGGTCGCAAGCCGGCACGACGAGGGGGAAAAGACGATCCTCGGCCGCGCGGGGCGGTGGTCGGGGGATGACCTGATCGGCCTGCTCCGCGCGCATCCGGCCACGTCCGCACGCCTGGCGCGACGGCTCTGCAGCCTCTTCTTCGGCGAGCATGCGATCGGCGACGAGGCGATCTCAGAGTTGGCCGCGGCCCTCCGCCAGCACGACCTCGACATCGGCAGGGCCGTCGCCTTGATCGTGCGTTCGGACCTCTTCTTCGCCGCCGCGAACTTGCGGTCGCGCGTCGTGGGACCGGTCGAGTTCGTCGTCGGGCCGACCCGTGCCTTGGAGTTGCTCGAACCGCCGCCGAGCACCCTGGTCCTGGCCGACTGGGCAGCCCGGCTCGGCCAGGACCTCTTCTATCCCCCCAACGTCGGCGGCTGGCCGGGGGGCCGGGCCTGGCTGACGTCGCGGTCGCTGATCGGCCGGGCCAATTACGCCTCGGCCCTGGTCGAAGGCCGAGGGATCGGCCGCCCCCAGCCGCTCGACGTGCTGGCGCTGGCCGAACGAGACGGGCGTGGACAAGGGCGCGACGCCTTGATCGCACACGTCGCCAAACGACTGTTTGGAGCCGAGCCCAGCGCGAAATGGCACGACCAGATCGCCGCGGGCCTCGGGCCCCCGAGCGCCTGGGGACCGGAATCGGCGCGACGCGCGGTCGCCCTGATCCTGTCCTGCCCCGAGGCCCAACTCGGCTGATCGATCGATTGACGTGCGGACCATCCCGTTCGAAACGACGAAACAAAGAATCAAAGGAGATCCCATGCCTTCGCGACGCGACTTCCTCAAGGCCGGCTTGCGCGGCTCGTCATTGATCGCCCTGGCCCCCACGGTCCCCGGTTTCCTCGCACGGACCGCGCGGGCCGCCACGGCCGATCGCGACGGCCGCGTGCTCGTCGTGATCCAGCTCGACGGCGGCAACGACGGGATCAACACGGTTGTCCCATTCGCCGATGATGGCTACGCTCGGCACCGCGAGGCGCTGCGGTTGCCCAAGGATCAACTGATCAAGATCAACGATCATCTCGGCCTGCACCCGGCGCTGCGGCAGGCGGGAAAACTCCTCGAGACGGGTCGACTGGCGATCGTGCCGGGCGTGGGGTATCCGAACCCGAGCCGGTCGCATTTCCAGAGCATGGCGGTCTGGCAGACGGGCCGGCTCGACCCCGAGGAGCACGGCGGGCCGGGCTGGATCGGCCGCGGGTTCGACACGGCCGGGGGGGGCCGCCGCGCGGAGTCGCTGTTCGTCGGCTCGGGCACTCCGCCGGCCGCCCTCCGGGGCCGCCGGGCGGTCGCCCTCTCGCTCGAACGAATCGAGGATCTCGCCCTGGACGCTCCGATGGATGCCCAACGGCCCGACCTGGCTGCCGAACCGGGGGACGACCTGACCGCGTTCGTCCGCCGGAGCACGCTCGACGCCTACGCCTCCGCCGACCGAATGGACGAACTCATCCGCAACCGTGGAACCGAGGCGAGCTACCCGGCCACTGCGCTAGCCGAGCGGCTCCGCACCGTCGCCCGGCTCCTCAAAGGGGGATACGCGGCCCGCGTCTTTTACACCACGCAAGGGGGCTACGACACTCATGCCAGCCAGTTATTCTCGCATGCCGACCTGCTTAATACACTGGCGGACGCCCTGAAGGCGTTCCTGGACGACCTGGCGGCGGCCGGCCTGGCCGAGCGTGTGCTGGTCCTCGGGTTCAGCGAGTTCGGGCGCCGAGTCGCGGAAAATGGGTCGGCGGGCACCGACCACGGCACCGCCGGCCCGGTCCTGCTCGCCGGCGCGGGGGTCCGGCCCGGCCTGGCCGGTCCCTACCCAAGCTTGCTCGACCTCGAGGCCGGCGACCTCAAGATGTCCGTCGACTTCCGCCGGGTGTACGCCACCGTGCAAACCGGCTGGCTCGGCCTTCCCGCCGATCCCGCGCTCGGGGACAACGTCGCGCCCTTGCCGCTGCTTCAAGGTTGAGAGCGGCGACAAACCACGTTGATATCTTTAAAACACAAACATATGCAGTCCTGAATGACTGCGACAAAATGCGTGCATGACTGTTATGACTTGCAATAAAACCGGCGACAGGATACGCAACGCATCAGCAAATCGCGAAGCGGATGAATTTCTGCCGCTCAAGCGAAGCCAGAGGGCAGCCAATCCCACGCGCCAACGCGGAAAATCAACAACGCCCCGATCCGGGGCCAGCAAGCCGCTCGCGACTCGTTCCCACGGTCCCCCGTGGGAATGCCGTCTGGGACGCTCTTGCGTCCTCGGTTTGCGAGGGCCAGACGACGCGGAGCGTCGGGAACGGCAGTCCACGGAGGACCGTGGGAACGAGGATGATTCCTCGCTTTATGGCGGTTCGTTGAAAATCAATCCTTACCGCACCTGCCTGGCCGCCTGCTTGAGCATATTTTTGAGGCGTTGCCTGCTCAAGATCTCGGCGAGGTCGTCCTTGGCCCAGGGGAGGGTCAGGTCTTGCCCCTTCTTGACGACCGCGATGAAGCCTTCGCACATCTCCTCATTCGCACCGTAGCCCCAGGTCACGCGCTTGGGGGGCTGATTGGGGTTGCGCGAATGGCCGGAGTTGTCGAAGTGAGCGGTCACGTTGATGAGCGAGCCCCCCGGGAGCGTGATCGGCTTCTGGAAAAAGTAGGCGCTCTGCCAGGAAGGGTCCCAGACGGGGATGTGAATCAGGTCTTGCTTGGTTCCGTTCGGGTAGGTCGCCGTCATCCGCATGTCACGACCGAGCAAGTGCATGTGGGGCGAAACAGCCAGGACCTCGAGTTCGGTCGGGACGTACCAGTTCGCCTTGACCTCGAAGTTGGGAGCCCCCGCCGGGACCTGGAATTTCGAGTTCGACACCGTCGTCCAGTGCAGCGCCTGCTTGACCGGCTCACGCGAGAAATAGACGCCGACGCGGGTGCGATCGACCTCCGATTTTCCCGTGGCGTGGTAATGGACCTGAAGGATCACGTCGGACTGGCGAGGCAGAAGCTGGCCGACGCCCGGGGGGAAATGACTGGGCTCATGGCCACCGGCCCAGAAGCTCAGATCCTCGTAGACCGCGATCCCCGGCCCCGCGAACGAGGTGTACCCTTCACGCGGCTCGGCCTTGTCCTTCAACCGCGCTTCACCGCTCGAGTCGAGGAAGGCGTTGATATGATGCACAACCTTCGTATTCCCCGGCCGAAAGTCGATCGCGGAGATGTAGGTGTCCTTCGCCAGATTCGTGGGGAGCACGAAACAGCGGTAGGTGTCCGGGCACGAGGGGCGAATCTTGAAGTCCTCGGTCGGCTCGAGGATGAGGTCGGGCGGCCCGAGCTTCCAACCCTCGGTGAATTGGGCCGGCGGCGGCAGATGCTTCGGGTCTCCCTCCGGAGCCCCCGCCACGGCCCACGCCTCGAGGACGGCAATCTCCTCGTGCGAGAGGGATTGGTCGTGCTTGAGCTTCGGGCCGACCCCGGGGGCCGGCTTCCAGGGCGGCATCAGCCGATCCGAAACCACGCTCGCGATATCCGAGGCGCGCTTCCGAGCCTGCTCGTAGGTCTCCAGCGCGAACGGCCCCACCTGATGGCGGCGATGACAATTCTGACATTTCTTCTGGATGATCGGCGCCACATCCCTGCTGTAGGTCGGTAGCTTCTTGGCCGCCGCCGATGCCGGCAACGGCCCCCCACCGATGGCTACAGACGTGCCAATCAAAGCCATCCAGATCATGAAGACCAGTCGTCGCGGCCAGCGGAACCGCCAGATCGCCCTGCCATCCCTGGAGTCGAACATAATTGCCACCTGCGATCCTCCTGGCGGCGAGCCGCTCGGAGATCTTAGCGTTGGAACCAGATTCGTAAGACTTGATCGACGAGATGATGAGCAAGCGAGATGCCAAGAATCGGCACCGCAATCCGAGTTTGGGTTCTCGGTGACGCGACGTCCGAACCAAAGCCGCCAGTCATACTCCGGTAGTGTCGGCTACAGTGTCCGCAATCCTCAAGCCTCAGTCCAGCGAATTCCCATTCAAGGAGATGGATTCATTGGATTGATGACAAAAAGGGCGCGTGCAGGCAAAGCGATGGAGTCGAAACGATTGGCTTAGGAGTGGGTTGACGCCGGCATCGACGAACCGTCGAACGGCTCCAATGCGCGTCCCAAGGCTTCCCCCTCGGGTTGAATCCGCAAGCATCCGGTCAGGCTGTGGGGAAATGGGAGCATGCCGTCACGGGTGATCGGGACTTCAGGCAAAAATCTCTGCTCCATATCAACCTGTACGCAAGACTGAGCCTTCCACTTCAGGCGGATCATAGCAAGCCGCTTTTCCGCCTGCAAGTACTTTCAGGGCGATCGACCGCACGGTCCGCAAAGCCATCTGAGCAGGCACGGCCCGATCACTTCCACGCCCGGCTGCACGCAACCTGCCACACAGAATCCCATTCTTCACAATATTTACAATTCCGTCACATTCTCATTCAGTCTCATTCTCCGGCGAAAGCCTGAACCGCCCCACGCACCGCTCCCCCGTTGGGACCGCGGACGAGGCGGCCGCGGTCCCAACGGACTGACGCGCCACCCAGGCCACCCGAGAGCCGCCACATCGAGGAAAAAACACACCTAACGGCTTAGGACAAGACCAGCCGCAACGACGCGATCATGCCGATCAATCCGAATTTGCGACCCTCGTGACACGAGCGAGTCGATCTCTGGGCTCGAAAGTTGAACCCGCCCGCCGGCCGGGTCGATGGTTTATCTGGGCGATGGATTGGCTGCGCGCAGCGGCGGGTGTTCGTCCACCCGCATGTCGATCTCATCGGCTTCGGTCGAACGCTCCTCCGCCCTTGATCCGTGACTGCAACTTCGAGGGTAACAACTTGGTCGAGTCGTGCATTCACCTGGCGAACATCCTGTATCTCTTCTCCTACCTGGGTCGAGATATGTTGTGGCTACGTGCCCTGACCTGCGGCGGGTTGGTGCTGGGCTTGCTCTTCTTTACCTGTCAGCCGACGCCGCTCTACGGCCCCTCGGTCTGGCACGTGGTCTTCCTGGCGATCAACGGGTATCAGATCCGTAACCTCATGCACCAGCGGCGTCAGCAGATGCTCACCAAGGAGCAGGAGCGGCTCGGCGAGGCCGCGTTTCACGACCTCTCGCGGGATGAGCTCCTCACTTTGCTGACTCACGTCAGCTACGAGACTCCGGGCAAGCTCGCAAATATCCAGCAAATCTGCCATCAACAGTTGACCCAGGATGAACGCGTGCTGCGGGATCTGGCCTTCGCCGGCCTGTCGCGCGGCGAACTTCTGAACCTGCTGACGCGGAGAATGTGGAATTCCCTTCGGAGGGGGAAACCGGCCCGGTGGGGTCGGCGACGCCAGGCCCATCGGGGACGCAATTCGGCCGACTCCGCGCGGGAAGTCATGTCAGGTTCGGCGACGGGATGAAGCCGGCCTCGGACGCCGAACAGGCGGCGGCCATCGGGCACCAAGAACGGTCATGAAGACCAAGAGGAGCGCGCGATCATGGACGTCCCCCTTTGGCGAAGACGATGGTGGCAAGCGACCGCGATCGGGTTCTTGGCCATGCTGCTTATCTGTGGGGGATTTCTGCCCAGGATGACCGCGCGCTCGGGGGGAGCTCTCGTCCCGAGCAATCCTGATCCTCAGACGCTCGAACTCGGCCGACCGAGCGACTTGCCGCTCCCGAGCCGCGTCTCCGTCGCCCAGTTCGAGGAAAAACTCTTCACGTTCTTGAACGAACGTCAATACGTGGCCCTGGGCTGGCGCCGGGATAAGAGCGTGCGTGACACCGGGCCTTACCTCGAGGGCCGCTCGTTCGGCACGCACCCGGCGGTCCGGGTCTACTACTCACCGGGCGTGATCCGCTGGCTGCTCAACGGTCGCGCGGGCACGATCCCCGACGGCGAGATGATCATCAAGGAGCAGTACCCCGCCCCCGCGATCCGCCACCGGGCGACGCTCGAGGGCGACTTGCCGTATTCCCTGGAGTCCTGGACCGTGATGGTCAAGGACGCGGCCGGCTCTCACGACGGCTGGTTCTGGAGCAATCCGGCCAAGGGTCAGCGCGTGGTCGACAACCACGTCTACCCGTTCGCCGATCCGATCTCGGGGTTCGGACTGGCCTGCATCCGCTGTCATGCCGCAACCCAATCCCCAGGCGCCGAGCCCGCCCACCCCGCGAACGAGTTCACCTTCGCGGCCTTGCGGAATATCGAGGGCTTCCCGGGCACGCCCCTCACCTTCAAGTCCGATGATTCCTGGCGTCGAGGCGCCAACGAAGCGAAGACCGAGGCCGTCGTCAAAACCGCGGCGACGGCCGACGCCAACCTCGGCCCGGACCCGCGGAGCGCACTCGGCCACCCCCAATCGGGGGCCGGCTTTCCGAGCTTCTTCGACGCGATCAAGCCAGTCGAACGGGCGCAACTCGCGGTCTTGCCGCCGGTCACCCACGACTGGGTGGTCACCAACCGCGATCGGAGCCAGGAGTTTCTCACCGCGAACCAATGCATGAGCTGCCACGCGGGCCTCCTGGCCCCGTTCGGGCCCACGATGTTCGTCCCGACCGGAACCAACGTCGAGTACGGGGCCGAGGGCTGGGACGTCTCCCCCTATGGCGAGTGGCGCTGGACGCCGATGGGCCTGGCGGGCCGCGACCCCATCGTGTTCGCCCAGATCGAGAGCGAGGTCCAGGCGCTCTGCAAGCAATTCGAATCGGACCCGAGCCGCGCGGGCAAACTCTGCGCCACGTTGGCTGACACTTGCATGCGCTGTCATGGGTCAATGGGTAAGCGGCAGTTCGCCATCGACCACCCGGACGCGTCAAACTTCTCGGTCGACCACATTCACGAGATCGCCGACCCGGCCGGGCACCCCGGCCACGGCGACGCGAAATACGGCGCCCTGGCCCGCGACGGCGTGAGCTGCGTGGTCTGCCACCGGATGCAGCCCCCCGCGCAGCCCAGCTCCGACCACCGCCCCTACCTGCAATACTTTCTCGAGACGGCGAACACGGGCAATTATCACCTCGGCAAAAAAGGGGAGATCTACGGCCCGTTCCAGGACAACGAGATCGCGTCCTACGCCATGGAGCACGCGACCGGCCTGAAGCCAAAGCAGAGCGCCTTTTTGAAGTCGTCGCAGCTCTGCGCCTCGTGCCATACGGTCGTCCTGCCGAACGTCGATCGACCGCTCGACCACACCGATCTGAGTCACCAGGGCGATGAACTCACCCGCGGCGAAGTCGTCCCCGAGTTCCGGAAATTCCACCACCACGTCGAGCAGGCAACCTATCTGGAGTGGCTCAACAGCGAATACGAGAATGAGATCGACCTGCAAAACCCGCGGGCCAAGTCGTGCCAGGATTGTCATATGTCGCGCGGCTTGAAGGATGAAACGCACGGGATCGACCTCGCACAACTCCGGTCCAAGATCGCGGTGATCCAGGACACCACCTATCCCGAAGCCGAGAACCTCGTCGCGAGCGACCGCCTGCAAGTCCGCACCCGCGAGACCGGGTTCCGCCGCCACAATTTCTCGGGCTTGAACGCGTTCCTGCTCGAGATGTTCAATCAGTTCGACGACGTCCTGGGGGTCCCCAAGACCGACTACATGACGGGCTCGAAGCAAGGGATCGACCACGCGGTCGACCACATCGCCCGGACGGCCCGCGACGACGTCGCCTCCCTTGCCGTGACCGCCGACTGGCAAGGGCCGAACCGACTGACGGCCCGGGTCGTCGTCGCAAACAAGGTGGGCCATCGGTTCCCGAGCGGCGTCGGGTTCCGTCGCGCGTTCCTGGAACTCGCGATCGTCGCACCGGCGGAACCGCCGCGCGGGCCCGAGCGGATCGTCTGGGCCTCGGGCCAGACCAACGACCAAGGCGTGCTCCTCGGCGCGGATGGCCAGCCGCTGGCGACCGAGTTCTTTGCCCGCGACCCAGGCACTGGCCGCCAACAGTTTCAGCAGCACCACGAGATCATCACTTCACCCAATCAGGTGCAGGTCTATGAGACCCTGCTCCGCGACGCCAAGGGCGGGTTCACGACCAGCTTTGTCCGAAGCTGTGAGACCGTCAAAGACAACCGCCTCCTGCCGCGCGGTTGGCGACGCGAGGGGCCGGGCCCTGCCCTGACCGGCCGTTACCTGCAAGCCACCCACCCCGGCCCGGGCGCCTCGGAAGATCCACGCTACCAGGACGGCAGCGGCTCCGACGAGGTGACCTACCGCATCGAACTGCCGAGTGCCATCGATCTGTCCCGGCTCCAGGTCCGGGCGACGCTCTACTATCAGGCCATCCCCCCCTACTTCCTGCGCAACCTGTTCGAGACCGCCCCCGACGGCCCGGCGACCCGCCGCCTGCACCACCTCACCAGCCAACTGAACCTCAAAGGGACGGCCATCGAAGACTGGAAGCTGCCGATCACCTCGGCCCGATGCACGGTCAAGCCACAGCCTTGATCCCAACGCGGACGGGCTTGCTGGCAAGGCACGAACCCACCCGCAACCGTCAAATGACGGCTCCGCTTCGTTCCGAGAAGTTGAGTAGGACCATCGACTTGATGATTGCGGGTCAGGCATCAGCCAGCCGTCCGCTCTCAAGTCATTAAGACGAAAGCCTTCACCTCCAAACCCATCCATTCGTGTTGGCCCGCGGGCCAACACGAATGGATGGGTGATGGATCGCTGCACCGCGACGGCCAACGCAGCGAGCCATGCCTCCCTCCATGGTTGGGCTTGGCTTCGCGCACCCGCTTCTCAAAATAATGCCGATCGGGCCTCGTTCCAAGGCTCCGATCCCTGCCATTGGACCGCGAAAGGCATGAGTGCCCCCAATCCGCGGGCGCATGCCCCTTCAACCGAAATCATGTCCAAAATCACACATTATAATTTCCATCATTTACGGCATAACAATTGCTAAAACCAACTTGCAAGTTGGACTTGTCCGTTCTAAACTCCGAATAACTCAGAGACAGCAAGGTCAATTCGCGAATCGTGTCGCATCGAGAAATATCCCGGCCGGGGTCACTCTCTGCGAACGATTCGGCTATGCGCCCATTCTTCCATGGCTGGTATCATTGCCAGGTTCTCCTAAGGAAATCATTCATGAGAATAAGCCGAAGACTGTCCAGGATTTCCGGGGGCGCCCTGCTTGCGTTGCTCGGGGGCTGCGGCGGAGGGGGCAGCGACGACCTGCCGCGTCAGGCGATCTCGGGGACCGTCACGCTCGATGACCGCCCTCTGCCTCATGGGTTCATCCAATTTCAACCGGTGGGGGCTGCCGGAGTCGCCACGGGCGGCACTGTGGCCGACGGCAAGTACGCGATTGACCGGCTCCAGGGTCCGACTCCCGGCGACTACAAGGTGCTCATCTCGAGTTCCTCGGCACCGGAGGCGGCCGCGGCCGAACCGCTCCCCCCGCCTGGGGCGCCGACGCCGCCCAAATCCGACCCAATCCCTGCGAAGTACAACTCGGCAAGCACCTTGACCGCCAAGATCGAAGCCAGCAACGCGACCCCGCTCGACTTCTCTTTGAAGTCGAAATAGTGCTCTCCTTAGTCATCGCCCCCCCCGCCAAGGTCATTCGACAACTCGGATCGGCTCCACGCACCTGAGTCTGCCAATGGCAGACGATTCTATCATCACGTAAACATGTTTTAGCTGGAATCGCCATTTCAGGCAATGCCACGTTTTCTTCCGATCCCTTAATCTGCGAGGTGATTTGATGAGAGCTCGCTATCGCCGTGGATTCACCCTGATCGAACTCTTGGTCGTGATCGCGATCATCGCGGTCTTGATCGCGCTTTTGCTCCCTGCCGTCCAGGCGGCGCGCGAGGCGGCCCGCCGATCCCAGTGCATCAACAATCTCAAGCAACTCGGCCTCGGCGTCATGAACTACGAAAGCGTGAACATGTCGCTACCCCCCGGCAAAAAGGGGTGTTGCTTCGGGACCTGGACCGTGTTCGTGTTGCCGTTCCTCGAACAGAACGCGATGTACAATTCATGGAACTTCATCGCCGGCCCGGATAACGACGTGGGAGCCGGCATGTTCCGTTATGGTGGCGCGGGCAACCTCACCGTGACCCGGAACCGAATCAACGCGTATACCTGCCCGAGCGACTCGCCCCAGTCCCCGTTCAGCGGCATTCAGTCGCATAACTATGCGTTCAATTACGGTAACACCGGCAACGCGCAGCCGACGACCCTGAACGGCCTCGCGTTCACAGGCGCTCCGTTCAGTGACCTTTACCCTCCGGGCGCTCCTTACAATGGGTCGACGACGGCGGCCTGGGGCACCCGCGGGCTTCGCGACCTCACCGACGGCACGAGCAATACGATCATCGCCGCCGAGGTGCTTCAGGCGCAGGGCAGCGACCTGCGCGGGTTCACCCACTGGGGCGATGCCTCGGGATTCGAGACCTACCTGGCACCGAACAGTACCCTCCCCGACTGCATCTACACGATTGGTTACTGCAAGTATCCTTCCGGGAACAACCCTCCCTGCATTCAGTCGACGTCCGCCTGCCCGAACATGTTCGGGTCCCGAAGTCGCCATCCGGGCGGGGTCAACGCCGCGATGGGCGACGGCACCGTGAAGTTCATCAAGAACACGATCAGCCTTCCCACCTGGCGAGCCCTCGGCTCCACCCAGGGGGGTGAAGTCGTCAGCGCCGACGCATACTGAACGGAGTCTTGAATCGCCATTCTTTCCCTGGCGATTTGGGCACAGAAAAAATGGGGCCGGGAGCCGACGATCGCGTCAGCTCCCGACCCCATTGCCATTCGAAGGCCGGTTGCGGCCGGATCACCACGGTCCCGCGCATCGGTTCGCCCAGCGATCAGAACCGTCCCCGCCGGCCGCACACAATCCCCGACGTTCCGCAAACCATGTGGATCAGATTGATTGTGAATCCGGCTTGCGCCAGGGACCAGTGAGGGTTGCGGATCAGAAACGTGGGGATCCAGGCGCTGATGCCGTAGCTGGAGAACGCCAGGAATGCCATGCCGAGGTTGAGACAGAGAAAGGTCCGCCGAATTCCTTTTCTGATCCACAGTCGATTCGCCAATTTCCCAAAATTACGTGCATTTTGCCCGAGCACCCAAGGGTGGGGGGGCTCACGCCCACCCCTGGGTGTGGAAGCGGCCATTCGGGTCCAGCACGGCCCAGCCGCTAGGTAAGGCGGAGGGCAGGAAGCGGGGCAATCTGGTAGGAAACCAGTCGTGGGCGGTTGACGCGGGCCTGGATCCATTCCGAGGCAACCTCAGTGAGCGTGGAATCGTCCACGGGGATCCGAACGTCAGGCTCCTGATCCACCCGAGTCAGAGAGGCCAGAGCATCATCATGGGTGAGTGGGGCCCCGGGAAGCCTCCGCACCCCAGGGCCCAAGGAATCGGCCATGACGCCTCCATCCTCATGCTCGTATCCGAGAAGATGTCCCATCTCGTGCGCCAGAACGGTCAGCAGGTCGATCCGCCCTTGCTCGCCCTGATCGCCGGCCAGGCGGAATTCGCTGTCATCCCCCGGGGTCGAGTCCACGAACCAGCCATACCCCGCCGCATCCTGGTCGATCCAGATCTTCCCATCCCCCGTCCACCCCAATTGCGACCCCGGAAGGTCGGCGATCACGATCGGGGTGGTCGCCAACACGCTCAAATTGGTCCCGGCGGGCAATGAAGCCCGCCAGCGGGCCGCAGCCTCGACCACGAGGGGAGCCATCGCCGCAAGGGTCAACGGGGTGGAAGCCGGCGAAGCGACCGTGGGTGCTCCCACCGCACTCAGCGCGCCAGTACCACCGCCAATCGGGGTATTCATATCAGTCTGGATCTCGGACGAGGCCAGGGCCCGGTTGTACACCCGGACCTCGTCGATCAGGCCATTGAAGTATTCGCCCCAGATCGCGTTGCCGCCGATCCGCAACGCGTTGTTCGACGTGACGATGTTCCCGGTGAGCGCGCGGGTCCGGACCAATGTCCCGTTGACGTAAAACCGCATCGCCGCGCCATCGTAAGTCGCGGTCAGATACGTCCATGTATTCAGTGCCAGGGCCGACGCCCCCACCGCGCTGTAGTCTGTCCCCGACTTGTCGATGTAGCCGGCCGGCGGCCGACCGGTGTTGTCCGAAGCGTAGAGGGAGTAGGCCAGCCCGCCGGGCCGTTCCTTGAGAATCGCGGTGGTCCAGCCGTTCAGGGCCGCCGGCTTCACCCAGGCCTCCAGGGTCATTCCATTGGTCAAATCCAGCAAATTATTATCATTCACGGTCACCATCGCGTTGGTGCCGTTGAATGAGAGCGCGTCGCCGAAGCGTCCGGCGGTGGTCCAGGTCGCGTTCGAGAGCACGCCGGTCAGGCCATGACCGGAAATGTCCGCGGTGGTCGTGCCGGTCCCCTCGTTAAAGCTATAGGCGGCGACGAGACCGGACGTCGTGCCCGCGGCAGCGGTGGTGAACGACCAGGAGACGCTCGTCATCACGTTGCCCGCCATGTCCTTGGCGCCACTGACGTTGACGACGTAGATCGTTTGGGCCGCCAGCGCGGCCGCGGGCGTGAACGTGGCCGTGTTCGTTGCACTGTTGTAGACGAGTGAACCCGAGACGGCTCCCCCGGGCCCCGTCAGAGTCATCACCACCGTCCCCGCCTGGAGCGCTTCGCTGAAGGTTGCGGTGATCGTCGCGGCCGTGGACACACCGGACGCGTTGGCAGCCGGCGACTGGGCGGTGACGGTCGGCGGCGTCGTGTCCGCTCCCGAGGCGGTAAAGAGGGGATCCACCCAGTAATTGGTCCCATTGTACGTGTTCGTGGGGAACCCGCCACTGCTTCCGTAGTGGTAGACGCCGTTGCCACCGCCGGCCGCACTCGAGGGCGAATGGAGGGGAGCGTTGTCGAATCCGGAATTCGAGAAGTAATTACTATCCGAGGCATAACCACCCACGGGGGCGAAATAGGAAACGACATAGGTGGTATTGGCCGTGATGGTGACCGGACTGGAGAACGAGACTTGCTGCCATCCCGTGGCCGACTCATTGCTGAACGTCGCCGTCGCCAGCAGGGTCCCGGCGGCGGTCCAGAGATGCGCGACGTGGATACCAGTGTTGCTCGGTCCTTTATAGAAGCGAACCCCGGTGATCGAGCCGGCGACATCGCTGGTAAACTTCAGTCCGAGCTCGACGGCATTCCGATCGCTGTCGGAGGCAACCGTGGGCGTTACGGCAGCGTTCCAAAGCGAGATCGTGGAGCCAGTGACAGTGGCGGCGGTGGTGAACGACCAGGAGACGCTCGTCATCACGTTGCCCGCCATGTCCTTGGCGCCACTGACGTTGACGACGTAGATCGTTTGGGCCGCGAGCGCGGCCGCGGGCGTGAACGTGGCCGTGTTCGTCGCACTGTTGTAGACGAGCGAACCCGAAACGGCTCCCCCGGGGCCCGTCAGAGTCATCACCACCGTCCCCGCCTGGAGCGCTTCGCTGAAGGTTGCGGTGATCGTCGCGGCCGTGGACACACCGGACGCGTTGGCAGCCGGCGATTGGGTGGTGACAGTCGGCGGCGTCGTGTCCGCTCCGGAGGCGGTAAAGAGGGGATCCACCCAGTAATTGGTCCCATTGAACGTGCTCGTGGGGAACCCGCCACTGCTTCCGTAGTGGTAGACGCCGTTGCCACCGCCGGCCGCACTCGAGGGCGAATGGAGGGGAGCGTTGTCGAATCCGGAATTCGAGAAGTAATTACTATCCGAGGCATAACCGCCCACGGGCGCAAAGTAGGAAACGACATAGGTGGTATTGGCCGTGATGGCGACCGGACTGGAGAACGAGACTTGCTGCCATCCCGTGGCCGACTCATTGCTGAACGTCGCCGTCGCCAGCAGGGTCCCGGTGGCGGTCCAGAGATGCGCGACGTGGGTACCGCTGTTGCTCGGTCCTTTGTAGAAGCGAACCCCGGTGATCGAGCCGGCGACATCGCTGGTAAACTTCAGTCCGAGTTCGACGGCACTCCTGTCGCTGTCGGAGGCAACCGTGGGCGTTACGGCGGCGTTCCAGAGTGAGCTCGTGACCGACGCGGTGACAGTGACCGGGACCCCCGCTGTCGGGATCTCCTGGTTGGCGCTGTCATCGACCGCCCGCGACCGGATGCTGGTGGCTCCGCTGGCGGTCGGTGTCCAGGTGTAGGTCCAGGAGTTGCGGCCGGTGGCCCGGTGCCAGGTGAGGCCGCCGTCGGTGGAGATCTCGACGGCGGCGACGATGCCGCCCCCCGCGTCCGTGGCTGTGCCGCTGATCGTGATCGGGGTGCCGCCCTGGAGGATCGCGCCGGCGACCAGGCTCGTAATGACCGACGTCGGGCGGGCCGTATCGGTCGAGGCGGTGGCCGGCACCAGCCCCGACTGAAGCGTGCCGGGTTGGACGCCCATGTCGGCGAACAGGTTGACGGTGGCTTGTTGCATCCGGACATCGGGCACGGTGGACGGTCCGTCGTGGTTGCCGTCCAGGCCGAACGACCATTGCACGGTGCCGGTCGCGAAGACCAAGGCGCCGCTGGCCGCCCGGTAGAGCGTCAGGCTGTGGGTCGCGGTCGCCGGCCCGTAGGTGTTGCCGTAATCCTCGATCCGCTGCGAGACGTCCTCGGTGGTGGAGGAGAGATCGATGAGCCCGGCCGGCCGCGACCCGTTGTCGAGATCCTCATTCCACTCGTAGCCGAGCGTGCCGTTGGCCAGGGTGGCGGTCTGCCCGGGCTGGAGGGTGGCGATGCTGGTGTTGCGCCAGAACCGCAGTTGGCTATCGGCCCCGGGAACCTGGATGGCGGTGCCAAAATCGCCCCCCGCCCCCCGGTTGACGGTAAAGATGGTGCCGGTCAGGCTGTTCTCCGGCCGCCCGCCGTCCGCCGGCGGGCTGAACCGCGGGTCGCGCCAGGTCCCCGTCCAGACGGTCGCCAGCGGGTCGATCTTGGCGTTGGCCTGCGTTTCTTTATAACAAACGAGGGTGCGATAAGGGGTGCCCGAGCCGTCGATGCTCGTCTCCCAGCGGGTCTTCCAGAACACCTCGTTGCCGCTGAAGAAGGCCAGGTTCACCCCCGCGTCCCGCGCGGCCTCGACGTTGGTCCGCTGCCCGCCGGACCAGTATTCGTCGTGGCCGCTCGACATGAAGACCTTGTGCTGGAGGATATCGGACCCCAGTCGGTCGCTGTCCACGTCGGTGAAGTAACTGACGTTGTAGCCGTTCTCCTCCATCCAGCGCACCATCGGGTACTCGGCCCAGAAGAACCAATTGGTCTGGCCAAGGCCGCCGGTGGCGGCCCGGGTATTCCACGGCCGATTGTAGCTCACCTTGACGGCGTGCGAGGCGAAGTCTGAGGAACCCTCATAGAGGCTGTTCCCCCCGTAGTTATTGTACGCCTCCCAGGTGGTGTCGGAGGTCTGGTAGAGCACGTCGGAGTGACCGCTATCGTCCCTCACGATGAACGGGATGTGGCTGGCCCCGCCAGTGTCGTCGCGAATGAGCTTGGCGAAGTAGATCCCCGAGGTGGCGCTGGCCGGAACCGCCCAGGTCGCGGACACCGACCAATTGCCGCAGTCCAACAACCCGGTTGTGGGATCGCTCAGGCCAGACGGTTGGTTCTGTCTCTGAGTCGACGCCGAGGAAATCGTGGCGACCTTACGGGCACCGAGCCCCCCATAGTAGCCCATCCGATAAATATCAACATGATAGGACGCCTGCGATGTATCATCGATTTTGAAGGAGACGGTTTGCCCTTGATCCACGCTAATATCCGTGGCGAACCCTTGGAGGCTCGTATCGCCGGCGCCGCTGATGTCCCACTCACTGGCGGGGCTGCCTGGCAGCATGTTCTCAGCAACGATCGGGTTGCTGGCCAGCAAGGTCCGATCTTCCAGGACCTCCAACTTCAAGCGAGCCCTGCCGCCGCGAGCCCTGTGGGAGGCTCGCGTGATCGAACGAAGGGCGCGCGGCATCTCACGGAAAATCATCGCCAATCTCCTGATGATTCCGAAAAATGAACGACGTCGAGCCTGAGCCTCATTGCGAGAGATGTCGGGTTCAACCCCGTTCGCGTCGGGCCTGCCATCGGCCTCAACCATCCCTCGTCGATCCGTCCCCCGCCTTTCCACGTGGAATGACGCCGGACTTCATCGTCCCGGCGGCACGTCATTCAATATGTCGCGATCGCTCGCCGTTTTCAAGAGGACCAATTCAGTTGAATCCAATTTTCCACACATCTGTTTTATGCCTGGCCTTCAAACCTCATATTACACGCAATTTTTATGAATTTAATTTTCATTGAGTTTGCGCATTTTATTCCGTGACAGATTCAACTAGGGCGTGGAGACGTACTGTCGGCCTGGCACCGCCCCATGAGCCGGCCGCCTGCGTAACCCCTTGGCAGATCTCAGTCACAGCCGACTCTTCGGCGGAAGCCGGCACGCGGCCGGCTTCCGAGAATTCGGGTCGGTCTGGCCAAAGGACCCGCGCCGCGTTGCAATGGGGGCATGAAATTACCCACCGAACCAGCGACACCACCGGTCCAGCCAGCGCCGAGCCAAGCGGAGCGGGGAATGCACGCGGCATTGACGGGTCTTGGGGTCAACGCGGCCTTGGTCGTCGTCAAGCTCACGGCCGGCATCCTCGGCCACACCTATGCCCTGGTCGCCGACGCTATCGAGTCATCCGCGGACATTTTCTCCTCGCTCATCGTCTGGGGAGGGATCCGGATCACCACCCGACCTCCCGACGAGGACTATCCCTATGGGTACGGCAAGGCCGAGACCCTCGCCGCCGCGGTGGTCTCGCTCATGTTGATCGGAGCGGCGCTCGGGATCGCGATCGCGGCGGTCGGCGAGATTGTCACGCCGCATCATACCCCCGCTCCATTCACCTTGGCCGTCATCGCCGTGGTGGTCGTCGTCAAAGAGATCCTCTCCCGCAAGGTGTTCAAAATCGGCCAGGAGACGGGGAGTACCGCCGTCAAGGCCGACGCCTGGCACCATCGGAGCGACGCGCTCACCTCGGCCGCCGCCTTCATCGGCATCGCGGTGGCCGTCTGGGGCGGCCCCGGCTGGGAGTCGGCCGACGATTGGGCGGCCCTCGTGGCGGCGGCCATCATCGCCTTCAACGGCGTGCTCCTCCTCCGACCGGCAATCCGCGACCTCATGGACCGCATGCCGGAGGAACTCCCCACCGAAAAAATCGCCGCGGCGGCTCGAAGTGTCATCGGCGTTCAAGCCATCGAGAAGCTCCGAGTCCGACGACTCGGGACCGAGTACTTCGTCGACCTCCATGTGCAGGCCGAGCCGACGCTCCCGCTCCGGGATGCCCATATCCTGAGCGGTAAAGTCAAAGGGGCCATCCGCTCCGCATTTCCCGATGTCGTCGGAGTCCTCGTACACATGGAGCCGTACGAACCCCTAAAATGACTTCGCCATGATCACAACGAAATTTACATCTCTTGATTATTTGGCCGGGAGACGGACGCACGCGGAGGAAGGGAGAACACGATGGAGCTCGTTGAGATCACCGGGGCGATCGTGAATCCATCGGTCCACATCAACTCCAAGGTGCCGGCTGGGGTTGCTGAGCGGAGTTCCAGCGGCCGACGTGACCAGTCCTTCGTCGCCGCCCTTGGTCGACCGTTTCGTCCGCGACGGTGCCGCTCCCGCCTTGAATCGCGCACCAGACAGCATTTGATGCCACGAGAGAAGTGCCGAAACGATCCGTCTCCAAGCGACCAACCCGGACCGGCCTCCAGGCCACTTCTCATGCAGGCCGCCTCCTGCTACACTTGTCGCACAACCGAAGCCCAGCGCGTCTCCACCCTGATTCTCTCGGTGAAGAGGTCGTCATGCCGACATCTCGTAGCACCTCGTGGATCCTCGGCATCATCTTCCTTTTTGGCACCTTGTTAAACGCATATCACAAGCCTGTTGATGATTCAACGCCGGGTGACCAGGAACTTCTCCCCGTACCGCCGGTATTCGCCGAGCAGGCGCGACCGGTCCTGATGGATTCGGGACCATTGCCTGCCACCCAGAAGACTCCGGCCAAACCGGTCGTGATCGCCGATCACAAGCACCGGGTCGTGGTCATCGATCACGAGTCATTGGATCTGACGATGAATCACCGTCTCATCCAATGGTGTTCGAACGACCGTGGCCGCTCATGGCAACAACCGGTGATTTTGGAGAACTGGCCCGCGGATTCCGCCTTCATGGCCGATCCGTGGCTCCAGACCGATCGCCGCGGCCGCCTCTTTCTGGTCCACACGACCGTCCCCGACGGATCCCTGATCCTCCGCGGTTCGGTCGACTCCGGCCAATCGTGGCATCAGCCGATCACGGTGGCGGAAGGCGCCGACCGCCCGGTGCTGGGCATCAGCCCGAACGGAAAGCGACTGGTGATCGCAGCCTCAATCTCCGAACGAACGGCCGAATACCCAAAAAGGCCACTCAATAGTGACGACCCGCTCCTCAAACAGAAGCTCAAGGCGGCCTTTCGCCATGCTCTCGGGATCTACCACTCCGAGGACCGAGGACGTCACTGGTCGCGGCTCCCGGAACCAGGCGGTTTGCCCCACACCATTCCATTCGCGGTCGTGACCGACGACGCGGGGAGACTCGCGGTCAGTGGCGTGGCGGAGGGACAGGGCTCGCGGAGCGTCGTCTCCACCACGGCCGATCGTGGCAAGACATGGACCGAATTGGAACTCGTGGGAAACCTCCAGCCCGATCGCGATCATCCATTCAACGGCGAGCGCTTTCCCGTTCTCGCGGTCGATGGGAACGCGAACCTCCACGTGGCATTCGTCGCCGCCTTGGGGAAGGAGCTTCTCGTCCGCCGCGGCATGAACTGGTCACGCTGGGACGATCCGAGCATGCTCTCGACCCGCGACCCCGAAGCGGTCCGGATGCCCGCGATCGCCGCCTGGGGGCCGATGGTTCATTTGACCTGGATGGAACGTCAAAACGACCGTTGGCGGAACTACTATCGCGGTTCCAAGGATTATGGTCGACATTGGTCGGAGCCGCTCCTGTTAAGCGTGCCCCACGTCGGCACGGAGCTGATCAATCCCGCGGGCTTCGATCGGGTCTCGGACGATGATCAGTCCTGTATCACCGACGATGGAACCGGCACCGCCCACGCCGTCTGGAGCGTCCTCAGCCCCCATCCCGTGGAAATCCCCGGAAGAGTCTGGCACGCCACGATCGAATGGAAGACACCACAGCATAATTCGCATTAAATCACATTTCTAAGCAAATTGAATTTGTAGGGTGGGCATGGTCCACCAGGTTTCGCGCCATGGCAGCGTCTGCTAAGCCGCCCCCCAAAACTGGCTCCTCAGCAAAATCGGTGGGTGTGGTTCGGCTCAGGGCGTAGTGTCCGGGCCCGGATGTTCCTGTTGCCGATGAAAATGGGATGAACCACGGAGACACGGAGGCACAGAGGAGAGGGAAGAGTCCTGAATGTTCAGGATTTAACGGGTCGGGTGATCGGATCGGCAATCGAGGTTCATCGAGTGCTCGCGCCGGGATTGCTGGAGTCGGCGTACGAAGAATTTTCGTGTTATGAATTGCGGCAAAACAACATCTTGTTCCAGAGGTAGCATACGTTCCGCACATCTCGCCTGCAATTTCTCGGAATTTTCACCTCCTGCTATTTCTGGCATACGCTGATGTATTGGCTCCCGCGACCCGCTCCTTCCATGATCTCCGCCACTGACTTGCTCACATCACGCCTCCTCGTCCCGCCAACCCATCGTGATCGTTCCCCATCGATTCTTCGCTTGTTTCCCATGCAAGGCAATGTCCCAACCGTTCCCTGCCTCCTTTCGGAGTCAAACTTGAGGATTCGCTTTTGACGTAAGTCTTGCGGGCCTAGACTTACGTCAAGGCGTAATTATTTCTGCAAGTCAACAAAATTTTCCACCTTGACCCGCTCGACTCTCGGACAATCATGCCGACGGGAATCACAACCCGACGCCTGTCGCCAATCGCGGGCATGTCGAGGACGATTTGATCCCTCTCGAGGCCATGGTCCATGCCAGAACAAAAACGACCGCGCCAGTCGAATCCCGCTCCCGATCTCAGTCCCGGCGAGGCGGCCCACACCGGCGGTCAGTCCCTCAAGTCCTTCCGGCTCGGCGCCCTTCCCATCCTCGATCGGATCATCCGCCGACTTCGACTGGATGACTTCCTCCGCCAATACCTTCCCCCCGAGGATGCCCGCCAAAAGATCGCCACCTCCACCGGCCTCCTTCTCTTGCTCAAGAACCTTCTCGTCTCCCGTGAACCCATGTATGGCGTCGGCCAATGGGCGAGTCGCCACCCCGCCGAGTGGTTCGCTCTGACCCCGGCCCAACTGCCCCACTGGAACGACGACCGCGTCGGACGTTGTCTCGACCGACTCTTCGACGCCAATGTCCCCTCGTTCACCCTGGCCGTCGCCACCCATGCCGTGGCGGAGTTCAACGTCGCATTGGACGAACTCCATAACGACTCGACCACAATCACCTTCCACGGCGACTATCGCGAGGCGGCCCAAGAGGACCTGATGCGGGGCCAGAAGACCCAGGCCATTACCTGGGGGCACAACAAGGATCATCGCCCTGACCTCAAACAACTGCTCTACGTCCTGACCGTCACTCGCGATGGCGGCGTACCGGTTCACTTCCGCGTCGAAAGCGGGAATACCACCGACGACCGCACTCATCGTGCCACCTGGGACCTGCTGTGCCAGTTGACCGGGCGACGGGACTTTCTCTATGTGGCCGACTGCAAGCTCGCCACCGCCGAGAACATGGCTTACCTGCACCAGCACGGCGGCCGATTCCTGAGCATCCTGCCTCGTACCCGCTCCGAAGATGGCGAATTCCGCGCGTTGTTGTACCAGGACCAGGTGACCTGGAAGCCGATCCATGAGAAGCGGGATGAGAAGGGAGTTCTCCTGGAACGCTACAGCGTGGCCGACCAGGCGACCCTCAGTGCCGAGGGCTACCGTCTGATCTGGTGTCACAGCACACGGAAAGCGGAAGTCGACGCATCATCACGTCATCAGCAAGTGGAGCGTGCGTTGCTGGCGTTGTCGGAACTGCGGTTAAAACTCAGCTCGCCGCGTAGCCGCTATCGCCAACTCGGAAAGGTCAAGGAGGCGGTCGCGGCCATCCTGGAGCCGCGGGACTTGGCCCGGTGGATCACAGTCGAAGTCGTGGAAAAACGGGAGGAAACTTACCGTCAGGAGGGGCGTGGCCGTCCCAACGACAAGACGCGCTACGTGAAAGAGGAGACCGTTCGCATCGCATTGACTTACCGCATCGACCATGTTGCTCTCGCGGCGGAAATGTGCGTCGACGGTGTCTTTCCCCTAATCACCAACGAGTTATTGCTTACTGAGGAAGAATTGCTATTAGCATACAAGCGTCAGCCGGTAATCGAGAAGCGGTTTTCGCAACTCAAGACAGACTTCGAAGTGGCTCCCGTGTACCTGCAGAACGTGGGGCGGATCCAGTCGCTGCTTTGCGTCTATTTCTTGGCCCTGTTGACCGAGGCGCTGCTGGAGCGGGAACTGCGTGCGGCGATGAAACGCGATGGTGTGAAGAGTGTGCCTCTGTACCCGGAAGGTCGAGCGTGCCATCGCCCGACGGCACGTCGGGTGATTGATTTGTTCGAGGAGGTGCAGCGTCATCAGCTGATCGTGGAGGGGCAAGCGCCAGTGGAATTCACGACCGAGCTCTCCAAGTTGCAACGCCAGATTCTGAACCTGCTTGGCATGGCGACGGCCTACGATCGCTGAAATTGCAGGCCGCCGGAAATTCGGAGATAATGAACCAGAGATGTGCGGAACGTAGGAGGTAGCAGAAGCTCCCTGTCGATTACAAGGACGTCCCGCTTGATTGTGGTTACATCATGGATATCGTCATCCCGAAATGCCTCGTCATCGAGCTGAAAACCGTCGAAAGACTGGTCCCGATCCACGAGGCGCAACTCTTGACGTACCTGAAACTCAGCAAGATTCGCCTCGGCCTCCTCCTGAACTTCAACGTCCCCGTCTTGAAGGAGGGAATCAAACGAACGATCCTCTGGATCAACGCTTTCCTCCCCCCCCTCTCTTCTCTTCCCTGTGCCTCCGTGTCTCCGTGGTTCATCCTCCCATACACTCCACCCACTGATTCCGCGGAAGAGCCCAAAAACTCAAGTTTGCGAACGCAAAGCCGAATTGGTCGAGTGGCTCGTCACAGGGTGATGTTACAGAGCTGTGACACTCGAATCGGCCAATCGCCCGTAGGATATCTACAGAGACGCAATCCCCGCCACGAAGGCGCGGACCGCGTGAAGCACGTGAGGCCGTGGCGCGGCCGAACGGGCTGACGCACCCATTCTCAAATCCCAATACAAAGGAGATCGGGATGTTGGCCAAGACTCATTCAAGAGGCCCCGGGGTTGCCACACTTGGGGCCTTGGTCTCGACCATCGTGCTCCTCATCACGTCGGCATCGCACCGCGGATTCGCGATTCAGGAGGCCGCCGCTGCCAAGGAGCAACCCAAGTCCGCGATCGCCGCGCCGGCCCGCCGGCCCGTCAAGCAAGGGATCCTCGACCTTGAGGATCCGATCGCGCGGGCCGAGTTGATCCTGGTCGTGAGGTTGGTGGGGGTGACCGAGTCCAAGGTCGTGTACGGCGGCAAGACTGAGGTCGTCACCCAGCAATTCCGGTTCGAACCGGTTCGCACGATCAAGGGAATCTTCGCTCGCGACTCGCTGTTGCTCACCGGCCAGGACCTGGGAACCCAGCAGTTTGCCGGGGGGGCCGGTCGGCTCGAACCCGGGCAGCTGCTGCTCCTCCTGCTGGGACGCCAGGGGCCGGGATACTTCAACTGCAACACGGCCGGTTCGCTCGAGCAGTCGATCCCTCGCCTCCGTGATCAGACCGACCCGCTCTTGCCCGCTGTCGAGGCACTCCTCGCGGTGACCCAGACTCGCGACCGCACCGTCAAGGTGGCGACCCTGCTCAGCGCCCTCGGCAAGGCCAAGGACCGGGACGCCACCCCCTGCTCCTCTCGTTGCGCCGTCGGGCCCTGCTCGGGGCTCAGATCCCCGACGCCACTCGGATCGTCTCGCGATTCCTGGGCGATCCCGCCCCCGAGGTCCGCGAGGTCACGGCCACGACCCTAGCCGCGCTGCTCGACGCCGACTATCTCCACCAAGGCGGGTTGCGTGAACAGGCGGTAAAGTCCATCGTCGCCGCGCTGGATACCGCCGGGCCTGACCTGAGCGTGCGAGTCGCCCTGTTCCATGCGCTGGGCGCGGCGGGCGAATCGGCCCGTCGCGTCGAGCCAGCTTTGGAGTGGCTCCGGGCCGACCGCCCCGCGGCCACCTTCGCCGAACTCGGGGCGCGGCTGCGAGCCATCGGCCGGAGCGGCCGGGCCGACCAGCGTGACGCCATGGGAACGTTCCTCGATCAACTGCCGCTCGACGCTCCCGCCGAGATCCAGGCGGCCGCGGGCCAGGCACTTGGCGTACTCGCTCCCCAAGAGGCCGCGCGTCGACTTCTGAAGCGACTCATCAGTCAGTCGGACGCAGGACTTGGAATGAGCAGTGAGCTCACCCTCCTCGGTGAACTGCCGCGCGACGTGGCCGCCCCAGCGCTCGTCGAAGCCTCGGCTCGGATCGAGAACCAAGGCGAACGGCTCGCCTTCGCCACCGCTTGCGTCAAGGTGGCCGACCCCCGCCTCGGCCCCGCGCTGGGCGGCCTGCTCGACCCGCGGTTTGGAAACGTCCGCTGGCAAGCGAGCGAAGCGCTCCGACGGATCGACACGAACGATGCGGCAAGCCTCCTCTCGCCCCACCTGGGGGAGGAGGCCGACCTGCACCGCAAGCTGGTGATGGCCGAGTTCCTCGGCCGCCACGGCTTCCGCGGTGGCTATCCGTACGCGATCGAGCATATGTCGGCCCCGGAACTCCAGGATGCGGCCGTCGAGGCGCTGGCCGCGATCCAGGAGCCGAAGGCTGTCCCCGAGCTCAGAAAGATCTGGGAGAGCAGCCACGACCTCGCCTGGAACGCCGCCGCGATCCGGGCACTGGGCCGGCTCGGCCAGGCCGACATCGCACCTCGGCTGCTGGAACTGGCCGGCGACCGGAGGAATCCGCTGGTGGCCCCTGCCCTGATCGCGCTGGGCGACCTGCAAATCGGCAAGGCGCTGCCGCTCGTCCTCGACAGCCTCGGGTCCCGGAACGACGAGGTTGTCATCGCGGCCGCCCGCGCCGCCGGCAAACTCCTGGCCGGCCCCGCCGCCAAGTCCGACGAGATCCGCGACCGACTCGCCGCGCTCGTGGCCGACCCTGACGCCTCGCAACCGGTGCGGGGAGCGGCCCTGGAATCGCTGGTCGCGCTGAACGACTCGCGGCTCGAATCGGCGCTCGCCGTCGCGGCCCGGGACGGTGCCCTCGAAGGCAGCGTGCTGATGCCTCGACTCGAGGAACTGTTGGCAGCCCACAAGGTCAAGCTGACCCCAAAATGACGACCCATTTCATTTTCAATGGACCGTGTCTGCACATCCACAAATAATGACTCAATCCCAAGGAGTGACGACCCATGAAGCGCATCCTGACGATCGCGGCATTTGCGGTATCCGGCTGGCTCGGCCTGCTCGGCGCCGCGGAGGCGAAGGGGCCGGCGATCCAGATCGCCCTCCTGCTCGATACGAGCAACAGCATGGACGGCCTGATCGACCAGGCGAAGAGTCAACTCTGGAGTGTGGTCAATGAGTTCATTCACGCAAAGCGCGATGGCCGGCCCGCTTCGATCGAAGTCGCGCTTTACGAGTACGGCAACGATAACCTGCCGGCCGAGGAAGGCTTCGTCCGCATGGTCGTGCCCCTGACCGACGACCTGGACACGGTCTCGGAGAAGCTGTTCGCCCTGAAGACCCGAGGGGGCAGCGAGTTCTGCGGGCAGGTCATTCGCGATGCCACCAGCCAGCTCACCTGGAGTCGGGCGAGTGGAGTCTACAAGGCGATCTTCATCGCGGGCAACGAGCCGTTCACCCAAGGGTCCGTTGACTACCATGGAGCCTGCCGCGGAGCGATCAAGAAAGGGATCATCGTCAACACGATCTTCTGCGGCCCGAATTCGGAGGGCGAACAGACCGGTTGGAGCGCCGGGGCCGTGCTGGCCGACGGCCGGTATATGAGCATCGACCACAATCACAAAGTCGTGGCGATCCCCTGCCCGCAGGACGACGAGATCAGGCGACTGGGCCTCGACTTGAACAAGACGTATGTCCCTTATGGTAGGATGGGCTTCGAGGGCCAGGCGCGGCAGGCCGCTCAGGACGCCAACGCGAGCACGGTGTCCCCCAGCGTCCTCGCCTCGCGCGCGGTCTCGAAGAGTTCCTTGAACGTCTACTGCAACGATACATGGGACCTGATCGATGCGATCAAGACCGGCAAATGCAAACTCGATGACCTGAAGGACGACGACCTGCCGGCGGACCTCCGCAAGCTCAGCAAGGCCGAACGTCTGGCCTGCCTCAACGACAAGTCCGCCCAACGCGAGACGGTCCAAAAACGCATCCTCACCCTGCACCGGGAGCGTGAGACATTCCTGGCCGCCGAGCGAAAGAAACAGGCGGCCGGGAGTGAGGAGACGCTCGACACGGTGATCCTCAAGGCGGTCCGCGAACAAGCAGCCCGCGCCAACATCCGGTTCGAGTAGACCATGAACGGCAAGACAGTCCTGGTCATCGAGGATGATCCGGCGATCCGCCGGGGCCTGATCGACGCCCTGGCGTTCGCCGGATATGCCACTCTGGAGGCGAGCGACGGTCTCGCGGGCTGTCGCGCGGCGCTCGCTGCCGATTGCGATCTCCTCCTGCTCGACCTCGTCCTGCCCGGCCGCGATGGGCTCGATATCCTTCGCGAGGTCCGGCTCGCCCGGCCGAACCTGCCCGTGATCGTCCTGACGGCCCGGGCTTCGGAAGACGACCGCGTGCGAGGACTGTCTTCAGGGTCCGATGATTATATTACCAAGCCATTCAGCATTCGCGAGTTGCTGGCGCGGGTCGAGGCCGTCCTGAGGCGATCGCCCGGTCGGCCGCCAGGCGTCCGCCACGTCGAGTTCCTCGGGGGCCTGGCCGATCTCGAGCGGCGTGAGGTCCGGTTCGACGATGGCGGGCGCAGCGACCTTTCCGAACGAGAGAGCGAGTTGCTCCTCTACCTCGCCAGCCACACGGAACGGGTGATCTCTCGCGAGGAGATCCTCGCGAATGTCTGGGGGCTCGACCCGGCCGGAATCACGACCCGGACGATCGACATGCATGTGGCCCGACTCCGCGAGAAGCTGCGGGACGACTCCGAACGGCCGCGGATTATCCTGACGGTGCGCGGACTCGGCTACATGCTCCGCGCCGGGGACGTAACCCCATGAGGAAGCATCCCGGCTGGATCTGGCTCGCGTTCGGCCTCTGCGTCACCCTGGCTGCCGTGGCGATGACCCGAGTGAGTGCGGTGGCCCTCGAGTTGGAACGCGCCGAGTCGCGGATCCGGCGCCAGGCGGCCCGCGACGAGAACTTGCAGCTCGCATTGTGGCGGATGGATTCGGCGCTGGCGCCGCTCATCGCCGAAGAGGGGATGCGCCCCTATTTCACCTACACCTCGTTCTATCCCGCCGAACGTGCTTATACGCACATGCTCGAGGCCGTGAATAAAGGGGACGTGCTGGTCGCTTCCCCGTTACTGACCTACACCTCACCGCGGATCCGCCTGCACTTCCAGTTCGGTCCCGATGGCCGCCTGAATTCCCCGCAAGTCCCCGAAGGGAACATGCGGGCCCTCGCCGAGTCGCGGCTGCTCCCCCCCGGTCAACTGGACGCCGCGGCCCACCGGTTCGCTCGCTTGCGAGGCTTGGTGAGCGAGCCGGCGATGGACCTCTGCTGCGAACCGCAGGCAACCCCCTCCCGCAAATCGACGGATATCCTCGGCATGTTTCCGGATCAGGCCGCGACCGACCCAGGCCAGCAGTCGCGCGGATCGATCGAATACATGATGCGTTATCGAAACAAAACAAGGGCTCAAGCGGTCGCTCCCGAGCGGTTACTCGCGACCAGTGAGCCGGTCTCACAAGCCCCGATGGAGGCCGCCTGGATCGGCGAGTCCTTGATTTTAGGGCGTCGGGTCCGGGTCGGCCCCAAGACGTTCCTTCAAGGCTGCTGGCTGGATTGGGAGGCGATCCGCGCCGAGTTGCTGGCAAGCGTCGTCGATCTGGTGCCAAACGCGACTCTCGAACCGGTGCAAGCCGACGATCAAGCGCCAACCCGCCGACTCGCCGCGCTCCCCGCCCGGCTGGTGATGCCACCCGCTGAGGCGGAAGTCCGGACCTCGTGGTCACCGGTTCGCCTCTCGCTCGGGATCACCTGGGCCTGCCTGATTCTCACCGCGGGGGCCGTCGCGCTTTTGCTCGGTGGAGCCCTTTCTTTAAGCGAGCGGCGCGGAACCTTCGTCTCGGCCGTGACCCACGAGCTGCGGACGCCGCTGACAACCTTCCGGCTCTACACCGAGATGCTCGCGGAGGGGATGGTTCGTGACCCCGAGACGCAGGCGTCCTACCTGCAGACCCTCCGCAACGAGTCCGAGCGGCTGGGCCACCTCGTGGAGAACGTCCTGTCGTTCGCCTGCATCGAGCGGGGACGGTCGATCGACCGCCGCGATCTCCTCGAGGTTGCGGACCTGATCGCGCGCGTTCAACCGGCGCTGGCGGCCCAGGCCGATCGGGGCGGAATGGAGTTCGTGGTGAGTCACGAACTCCCCGACGTCCGGATCCGCACCGACGTCTCGCTCGTCGAGCAGATCCTGGCGAACCTCGTCGACAACACCGCGAAGTATGCCAATCGCGCGGACGATCGGCGCATCGAGCTGGAATTCGCGGTCGCGCCTGCGAGGCTCGCCGTCTCAGTCCGGGACCACGGTCCGGGCCTGCCCGACCGAGCGATCCGCCGCCTCTTCCGCCCGTTCTCGAAATCGGCCCACGACGCCGCCCATTCCGCGCCTGGCGTTGGCCTGGGACTGGCCCTCAGCCGCCGCCTGGCGCGAGCCCTGGGGGGCGACTTGCGGCTCGGTGCCAACGGCCCGGACGGGGTGAGCTTCGTGCTCACGCTCCCGATCGAGGCTTGACGACGGCCGGTTGCCCGCCGCGGTCCCGACGGGTAGGCTGACGAAGACTTGCCCCTTTGGGATGACCGCGACAGTTTCGCAGAGTGAGGACGTCATTCAAATGCTCACCTTATCGCCTTTAGTGATGACGGTTTGTGCCCACTTCCTGTTCATCCGGATTGGCCCGGCGGCCGAGGCCGGGCGATCGGCTGAGGTCTACTTCAGTGAGCAGGCGGAGGCGGGCGACCCGTCGTTTGTCAGCAAGATCGCCGGCACGAAGCTGTGGGTGCAAACGGCCCCCGGTTCGTTCAAGCCGCTCGAGGTGCGCGAAGGGGTCGACCGGCTCCGCGCTCCCCTGCCCGACGCGGAGACGCTGTCGGTCGTAGGGTCGTGCGAATACGGGGTGCTCGCCCGCCCCAAGGAAGTTCCGTTCTTGCTCCGCCACTACCCCAAGGCGATCGCGGGCGACCCCGAGGCGCTCAACCAGTTGACGGCACGCGGGGAGATGATCCCCCTTGAAATCATGGGCCAAATCGAAGGGGACAAGATTCACCTGGTCCTCCTCAAACAGGGCAAGCCCGTACCGGGGGTGGTCTTCCACGCGGTGGATGCCGACCTGACCGAGTCGGAAGCCAAAGCAGGCCCCGACGGAACAGCGGTCTGGACGCCCCCCGCCCCGGGCCCGTATTCGATCTATGCGCGGGACACGATCCAGCGCTCGGGAGAGGCGGGAGGCAAGTCCTATGAGGAGATCCGCGAGTTCGCCACGCTCGCGTTTGCCTGGCCGCTCGGCTCCCGGCAGGCCGACCCCGAGGCGGTCTCCCTCTTCGAACAGGCCCTGGCCGCGCGGGCGCAGTGGAACGAGTTCCCCGGCTTCTCCGCCAACCTGGCTGGCGAATCCAATGGACGCCCTTATTCGGGCTCAGTCCGGTTCCTGGCTGATGGCAAGGTCGAGTTGAAAGTCGACGACCCGGTCGCCCGCCCTTGGCTCAAGGAGCAGTTCGAATCGCTCGCCATGCACCGCCGCGCCGAGGCGGCCGACCCCGAGGACAAGCCGGTCCTCCGCTTCGCCGACGATCGAGAAGACCATCCGCTTGGCCGACTCCTGACCTTCGACGGCGGCCGGTTCGCGTCAAGCTATCGCATCAAGGATCAGCAAATCCGGGTGGTCAACCGGCGCATCGGGCCGAAAAACATGACCATCACCGTGCTCGACAACGACCGGAACGCCGAGGGCAAGTTCCTGCCGCACAGCTACGTCGTCCACCATTGGGACGCCTCGACCGGCAACCTCGAAAGGGTCGAAACCGTCCAGGAGCGCTGGCAGCGCATCGGCTCGTGGGATTTACCGGTCTCGCACACAACAAGCCTCGCGTCAGGGGGCGGGTTCTCGGTCCGCCACGTCACGCTTTCCGAGCACGAGCTGCTGAAGGCAAACTAAAGAATTCGATTTCCCTGGGACCGCGAGGGCCCCGCCCGCGGTCCCAGGGAAAGGCATCCCAGTGGTCGACGTCACTCAGTTCGCTTAAGAAATTCGGGCGGCGCATTCGGCGTGGATGACGGAGCCGAAGGCAAGGGGTCTGGTAGCGGAGCGAACGGATCGTTCAGGACCAGGTCGCGAGCCCGAAGCAGATTGCCTTGGTGTTGGGCGGTCGCATCGGCCTCGGAGTAATAGGCCACAGCCGACGCCAAATCGCCCTGGGCCTCGTTCAAACGCCCCAGGTTGCTCTGCGCTCCCCATCGGAACATGTAGTAATAAGGCTGCCGAGGACCGGGGGCGGGGAGAACCTTGAGGGTGGCTTTGAAGAACAGTTCCGCCCGATCGAGGTGCTTCTGATCCCGACCGAGGTCCTCTTGCTCCAGTTTTGCCAGACCCAGGAAATAAGTGGAGTACATATTCAGCGCATCCTGAATCTC
Organism: Singulisphaera sp. GP187; assembly: GCF_900129635.1. Lineage (GTDB taxonomy): Bacteria > Planctomycetota > Planctomycetia > Isosphaerales > Isosphaeraceae > Singulisphaera. The sequence goes on from NZ_FSRB01000001.1 coordinate 4,390,734, forward strand.
CTGAGGCATCGGCGTTTTCTTATCCATCAGGACCGGCTTCTCGGCAAACCGGAAGGTCATGTAGTCGCTCACGGCCTCGGGCAGCTCACCCCGGAGTTGCTTGATCCGGGCGTAGAGCAAGGGGAACTCCGGCCGGAACAGGAAGAGGGCGTGCTGGGTCGCCTGAACGAATTCTCCGCTGGTGAACAGCATGGTCTCGACCATCAGCGGCAGGGGCCAAGGAGCAACGTCCCCCGCGTGCGTGCCGATAGCCTTGGTGAATTCCTGGCTCTGAGCGACCGGATCGCGGTAGAGGACCGTCTGGTACTTGCCCGGCAGGCTCTTCTCCAACAGGAGCATCCGCGGTGCGTAGTAGCCCGGGCTCGAGTCGATCAAGGCGCCGATCTTGGTCGTGTCGGCCGCCAGTAACTCGTGAGTGGGGCGATAGGGCGGAGCGCCCGGAGCGTTCAGCCGACCGAGCACCTCCGGGTCGGCCAGGGCTTGATCGAGCGTGGCCACCCCTTTGCCGTCGGGGCCAGTGATCTCGATACCGAGCCGGGGATCGAAGAGGTAGAGCTTGCCTTCGATCAGGGCCGCGGTGATCCAGGAGATCGGCTCCTTCGCGTCTTTCGGCTGGTAGGTCAAGACGGCGACGTCTACCCCGAGCTGCCGGCAGAGAGACATGAACAGCCATCCCCGCTCGGACCAGCCGCCGTCCGCCTCGGTCGCCATCCCGCGCAACAGCATGTCGTAGGGGCGGACCTGCGCCTGGGGGAGCCCCGGGGCGGCGAGCGTACCGGCCGGCGCGAGCTGGACCTGGCGGATCATCCAATCGAACACGCGGCGCACCCGGGTCAAGTCGTCGCCATTGCCACCGATCCGGGTGGCGATCCCGTGGTAGAGCATGCAGTCTTCAAGGTGCCGCGAGTCGGGCATCTCGAACGTGGTTCGCTCAAACCCCGCCATGACCTGCTCGGGCAACTTCGACGCTTTCAGGTAGCCGCGAACCTCGGGCGTCAAGGCAAATTGGGACCGGGGAATGTCCTCGAAATAGGTGTTCAACTTGAGGACGGCCAGCTTGAAATTATCGCCACCGGGCTTCAGGGCCGCCGACTGAATCAGGCTGATCACGCTTTCAAGAATCGTCGGCTTCATGTCATTGAAGCCGGCATCGCCCGCAGTCGCGGACGAAGCCGTGCCGTCCTGCTCACCCTCGGTGTTGATGGCACTGGTCGCGGCGGGCGGTAAATCGGAGCTGGAGTAGTCGCATCCGGCCCACATCGAGGCCAGGCAAATGAGGACAGCCAGGAGACTGAGACGCCACTTCAAGGGGATGACTCCTGATCCGTCGACAAGACTCGATCGTGGGGCGGTCGCTCGACGGAAGTCGACAGCCCGGCCCGGCCTGGTGACCGACCGACCGACTGATCCGGTATAAAACTAAGGAACTCGGACAATCAGGGAGAGGACGAGGATCCGAAACCCGCTCAAGACTGTCCCATCGCTCCATTGTTGCGGATGAGCGGCGGGCGCGGCGAGACCGATACCGGTCGCGCCGGCCATTTTCCCTGACTACGTGGCCCAGCAGACCACGGTTCGGCCACGGCGGCGAGAAAAAAAGAGGCCAGGCGCAACGCCCCGCCTCATCGGTCGGGTCAACAGGCCTTCAGGCGAGCCCGACGGACTCGTCGTCCGCGATCGCCTCGCGAATTCGCAGGCAGGTCCGCAGGAGACCGGCCAGGTCATCGAGTCGCAGCGCGTTCGGGCCGTCCGAGAGCGCCTCGTCGGGGCGGGGGTGAACCTCGAGGAAAAGGGCATCACACCCGGCGGCCACGGCGGCCTTGGCCAGATAGGGCACCATCGCGCGCTCGCCCGCAGTCACGGTTCCGCCCCCCCCGGCGCTCGGCAACTGCACCGAGTGAGTGGCGTCGAAGACCACCGGGGCGCCGGTGGCTTGCATCTGCGGGATCGCCCGGAAGTCGTTGACCAGCCGGCCATATCCAAAGGTCGTCCCGCGTTCGGTCAAGAGCACGCCCGCATCGCTCAAGGAGGTGATCTTGGCGACGACGTTGGACATGTCCCAAGGGGCCATGAACTGCCCCTTCTTGACGTTGATCGGCCGGCCGGTCGCCGCCGCCGCCTCGAGCAGGTCGGTCTGCCGCGCCAGGAAGGCGGGAATCTGGAGCAGGTCGACCACCTTGGCGATCGGCCCGGCCTGTTGAGACTCGTGGACGTCAGTCGTCACCGGCAGGCCCGTCTCGGCCTTGACCCGCTCGAAGACCTTCAGCCCCTCGTCGATTCCGGGGCCTCGGTAGCTCGACTTCGAGGTCCGGTTCGCCTTATCGAACGACGCCTTGAAGATCAAGGGGACCCCCAACGCGCCGCAGACCTCGACCAACCGCCGCGCGATCACCAGCGTCAGGTCGTTCGGCTCCATCACGCAGGGACCACAGATCAGGGCCAAGGGACGGCCCCGACCAATCTCGACCTGACCAACCGACACGGGGTTCAATGAGGCCACGGCACTCCCTCCCTGGGCTAGGGCGAAGGGACGGCGATCGTCCCTCCGACGCGCGGCGCAAATCGACCGGCGTCCGGGCCGATCTTATCGCGCACCAGCCCCGATGACGACCCGAACCGGGTCCCCTTTCCCCTTCGGCTCAACCACCGTCGGGCACGAGCACCTCGATCGCGTTGGGAAGCACTTCGACCGTCCAGTCGCCATCGGGATGGCCATCCGGCGAGACGCAGCCCCCCGGGTCGCCGTCGAGCTGGACCGGAACCGTCTCGGCTGAAGTGACGACCACGCGGCGGACCCGACGGTGTTCGACCCCGTCGCGGTCAAGATGGATCCCGCGCAGGACCATCCACAAGTAGCGTAACGACTGGAGTGGACCGGCATTACGAAAGACGATCAGGTCCAGCCAGCCATCATCGCCGCGGGCGGCGGGGGCGAACGGAAGGCCGAGCGCGTAGCGCGGGAGGTTGAAGATGAAGGCGGTCGCGCCGACCAAGGTCTCCTCCGCTCCCGGGTCGGTGATCGACAACGTGAGCGGCGGGAAGCGATACTCCAGGCTCGACCGCAGCACCGACTCAACGTAGGCGGCACGGTGGGTCGGCCGGGCCACTCCCGCGCGCCCGACTCGGGTCGAGTGGTGCCGGGCGACGACATCGGCGTCGAAACCGATGCCCGCCATCAAGGTAAACCGCCGCGTCGTCGTGAGCCCGAGGTCGAGCTGGGCGACCGATCCGGCCGCGATGATCGAGGCGAGCCGGGCGGGGTTGCGATCGAGCCGAAAGTGGCGGGCGAACAGGTTTTCCGTCCCCGCGGGCAGGACGGTAATCGGCACGGTCGGATGTTCGTTGACCAGGGCCGCCACCGTGCCGTCGCCGCCCGCCGCAACCAGGCAACGGCAACCCGCCGGGTCAGCCGCCGACTCCGCCACCAAAGTCGATCGCTCTTCCAGCGACCAGGCCACTCGGGTGCTGAGTCCCAGCCGCTCGAGCTCGGCCTGGAGCCGCTCGACCTGGCGACGACCACGGCCACGCCCCGATCCGGGATTGGCCGCGATCCCGACCCAGGGTTGGGCCGATTCCGGTGCCTCGCTACGAAACTGGACCGTACCTGATCGAGCGTTGCCATTGCGCTCGCTCTCAGGTCCGGGCGTGCCGCCCTCGGTCATCCCGCCGCCTTCCCGAACAGACTTCGCTGAAACAAATCACGCCCATGAGGGACCTTGTAGGCTAGCCACAGGTCCCCCTCGGCGTCAACTCGGGCCACTTCCTTGAAGCGAAGCGAGCGGCGGTATAAGCCATCCCACAAAACCCAAGGAAGTTCGGGCCGCGATTCTGAATCAAGGCCGGTTCAAAGAGGTCGGACCAACGAGGCAGGTCGTCCGGTCCGTCGCGTGGTGCTCTTGAGCATCCGTTCGACCACGGTCTTGTTCGACTCGAGCAGCGACTTGAATTCATCGCGCAGTTGCGTGAGCTCGTTCAAGAGCTCGGTGTTTGCGGCCTTGAGCTCGTCGACGCTCATTCGGGCCGCGGCCAGCCCCGCGGTCTCGTTCTGCTGCTCCTGGTCGCGGTCCTTGCGAGCGACCTGAGCTTTGGCGACCGCGTTTTGGAGCGTCGCGAGCTGAACCTTGACGCTCGTCTGGATCTCGATCGCCTCGGCCTTGGCCCGCTCGACGTCCGCGACCCTGGCGCGGAGGACGGTCTGTTCGGCCTCCGAAGTCAACTGCTCCAGGGAGATCTTCGCTTGGAGATCCGCAATGGCCTGGGTGTTTTTGGCCACATCGCCCTCGAGAGTCGCGATCTGCGTGGTTTGCTTGGCCAGCGCCTGAGTCCACTCCATATTCAGAGTGGCAACCGTCGAGACCAGGATGATCCAGACGGGCAGGAGCAGTAAGACCAGGACGACTAGGACTTTCCCCGCTGTGGACATCGGACCTCTCCTGCCTTTTCGCGGAGTCGAAATCTCGAAATGGTTTCACGCCGCGCGGATGGCTCAGGGGCCGTCTTCAAAAAACTTGGAAGTGACGCATCGAAGCCGTTGCGCCGCGAGTCGATCGACGCGACATACCCCAATATACCCCCCGTCTTTCCAAGTTGCCAAGTCTCTCAGATCCAATCCATCCGCCGACCACGTCGAACTCAAGGTCTGCGACTGTTTTGCCACCCTCAATGATTGCATCGCGTTTGACGCACTTCAGGCCAACTCCCTACAATCAGAACCTTACAGCCCAAGGGAGAGACGCGGCAAACCGGTCCGTGGTACCAAACCCGGATCGAATCTTTATTCAGAGGGCCTTGCCGACCATGCGTCCGACGTATCAGGTCACCGAACTTCTGGGCGATGGGATCGGCCCGGAGCTGTCACGCGCCGTTCACACGCTGGCTGAGGCGCTGCCGATCCGCCTTGAATTCGTCCCGGTCGACCTGACCTTGGAGAACCGAAGAGCCCAGGGGCTCAAGATTTACGACAAAGCCGTCGAGGCCGTCACGGCGAGTCGAGTGGCCTTGAAGTACCCCACGGTGACGGCCGAGGAAAGCCCCAACGCCATCCTCCGACGGCGGCTCGACCTTTCGGTCATCCATCGTCCGGTTTACACCATCCCCGGCGTGCCGACCAACTTCCGTCGCGAGCTCGACATCGACATCGTCCGGATCGCCACCGGCGGCACTTACGACGACCCCGGCCGGATGATTGGTGACGACGGCGCGGTCAGCCTCCGGATTGTCGAGCGGCGACCGGTCCGCGAAGCCGCCCGCTATGCGTTCACCCTGGCGCGACGGACCGGCAACAAGCGCGTCACGAGCGCCTCGAAATATACGATTCAGAAGGCGACCGACGGCCTGTTCGAGAGCATCGCCAAGGAAGTGGCCGCCCAGTTTCCCGAGGTCCCGCACAATAGCGAGCTCTTCGACGCCCTCCTCGGCAAGGTCATCATGACCCCCGAGCGGTTTCAAATCGTGCTCGTTCTCAACGAGTATGGCGACTTCCTCTCCGACATGGCGTGCGGACTCGCCGGCTCACTAGGCATCGGCGCCAGCGCCAACCTCGCGTTCGACGCCGCCGCGGTCGTCCGGGTCGCCCTGTTCGACGCCGCCCACGGCACCGCCCCCGACATCGCCGGCAAGAACCTGGCCAACCCGACGGCCATCTTCCTCGCCCTCTCGATGCTGCTCTACCAGCTTGGCGAAACCGACCTCGGCCACACGGTCAAAACGACCACCCTCGACCTCCTTCGCCAGGGAGTTCGGACCCGTGACCTGGGCGGCGAGGAATCGACCGACTCGTTCACAGCGGCCGTCGCCGCCGAAGTCACACGCCGGCTCGCCGAGGCGAAGGAACTGCCCGCCACCCCCCTGCCCTGAGCGACGCCAAACCCCAATCAACGAACCCTGAGCGGGCGGCCGACTCAAAAGAGTTAAGGCCGCCCGCTCAGGGTTGAATTCATCGTGGTGCCGTAGCCTCAGCCTCACTTGGCTTGCATGGCGTTGTATGACCCGATTCGGGCAACGGCCGGTCCGCGAGTGAACGCTCCGAAGAGTCGCTCCGTCAGACGCCCGGCGAACTGGAGACGGAACGCCACGCGGCGGCCTTCGCCTTGACCAAGGCTCCCGCGGGACGGGAGATGTGCCGCGGCAGGTTCCGCGCGGCCTCGAGTTCAACCAACAGCCGGCGCCGTTCGCGGCGGGCCACCAGCAGGCCCCCCACCAGCACGGTCTCAACCGCAACAATCGGCAAGACCCCCTCGACTCCGCGGACGAAGGAAACCGGACTCGGCGTAGCAACCAGACTCAGCAGGAGCGGGAAGGCGAGGATCAAGCTGACGGAAACTCGCCGGGCCCATGGGTTACGCATTGTGAACCGCTCCTTCCGACTGGGGACCTCCTGCCCAGGTATTATCCTCCGAGACATATCGCGCCGTACCTGTTACTCTAGGTCATGCTTTCGGTGCCGCAAGCAAAAAATGTAGCGTTTCGGGGGTCTTTGCCCTCCACGCTCCGTACATCTGTCAGTAAAGCCTTTCCAGTAAACGCCTTTGGGGGCGACAAGTAAAATGCGGCGACGCCTCGGCCCTCTCCTTCCTGACAGACTTTAGGGCCGATCCCAGGGGGCGAGCAACGTCGGCCGATTGACGAACCGGTTCATCGCAATCTTGAGTCGAGTCCCGCCCCCAGGCGCAAGTCGGACGGTAAATTGGCTGTCCTTGATCGGGGTCTCGGTGTCGCCTGGCTCCGAGACGGACAAGAACTGGTGTTCGGCATAGGCCCCGGCCTGGACGACGAGTGTCCGCGCCGCGACCTGGCTGGTGTTGACGAGTGTGAGCGTCACGCTGTCGCCCGTCATGGCTTCGACCAGAGCGGCGACGTCTTCGGGAACCCCGGCGCGTCGGGCGATCGGATCGAAATAACGTAGGCGGCAATGCAAGGCCGAGCCACGTCGGGTGATGTGCAGTCCCCCTTGCATCAGTTGGATCAAGGCGGTCACGCTCGCCGGGTTGTACTCCATCGGGTCGTCGGCAAGCCGGGTATCGGGCGAGGTGGAGTCGAGACGCATTCCCTCGACGCGCTGGCGGATCCGCGCCAGGTCGCCACGCAAGGCGCGGACCGGGTAGCCGGAGTCTCCGCCGTCGAGGTATTTGAGCCAGGGGTCGCCGGCCGTGGCGGCCCGATCGGCAGGCTTCATCGACAGGTAGTAGATCTCCAGAGCATTGAACCGATAGGGACCGGGCTCGAAGGCGTACCAGCCGTCGTCGCCGTACATCCGGGGGGTCAACAGCTTGCCCTCCACCGTCTTGCCCATGGCGTTGATGACGTCGGCCTGCTTGCGCCAGAGGTCGAGGTAGCGGTCATTACCAGTCAACAAATAGGCATTCATGAATCCAACAAACGACCAGTGGACCCGGTTGCGGTGATCCATCAGGCCGGTTTGCGGAACCCGGACGGTGAATGCCCAGCCATAGGTTCCGCCGTACCACTTGCCGTCGCTCGCCCCGCCGATCCTGCCGTCGAGGCCGATGTTGCTCGGGATCACGCCGCCGTTGGCTTCCATTCGCCCGGCCCAGGCGTCGACATACTCGAGCAACCACCGCTGGTACTTCTCCTCGTGCGTGAGCATATAGGCATTCAACGCCAGGCTCGTCGCCAGGAGGTTGAGCGGGTGGTCGCCGACAATGTCGGTGTACTCCTGAAAATGAGCGAGCATCTCGTCATAACTTCGCTCGCCATGGCCGAGCTTGAACCGGCTCTCGACCTCGATCGGGTCACCCGCCCAGTCCCTGGCCGTCGCCTTGCGGAGCAAAGGACCGCGGCTCCCGTTAAATAGGCTACGGATGATCTTCTGTTCCGGGTCGTAGTTGGGCGCTCCGGGGTCTTCGTTCATGTAGAACCCGGCGAACCGCCGCACGCGATGCCCGTACTTCACGTCGCCAGGGTCGGAGAGCCCCTGCAAATTGAAGACGGAGAGTCCTTCCGCATTATGCTGCCAGTCGAACATCACCGGGAATTCTTTGTAGTACATGCCGTCGACCGCGAGCGGAACCTGCTTCGTCCTGGCCTCGGTGAACTGCCGCAAGTGCCCCTCCCAGGCCTTCTTGTACATTTGAAGCACCTTATCAGGGGCTCCCAAGGCGTGGAGATGCGGCCAGTCGTTGCAGTTCTCGATCGCGTCGTCCGGACCGTCGTCGCCCCCCCAGCGTGCGACGCATTCAAGGTATCCATTGTCATCAAAATATTTCGCGAAGAATTCCTCGCAGGCCGCCGTGTTGGCCCGGAACAGTTCTCGTTCCAGAAGCGCCCATTCCGGAGGCGTCATCGGCGACGCAACGCGGATCGTGACCCCGCCGGCCCCACGAAGCGGCAAAGCAAGCAGAAGGCAAACCGCCAGCCCCCAAACCACGCGGCCCAATCGACCCCTCATCGCATCCTCACTTCTTATTATCATACTTTCCACATCAGACTCAGCCTGAATGGCCGAACCGCTTTCGTGATTGACTTCGGCGAAGATCCTCGCTTGAACCGAGCCGCGCACGCAGCGGAGCGGAGTCAGCGTTCACAGATTGACGTTCCGCGATGCCGCGTGCAACCCCATCGCTTACTCCGCTCCGCTGCGTGCGCGGCTCGGTTTACGGGCGAGGGAAAAAAGCCACGGGAAGCGAGATGAAACGGCAGGTCGACTCAAGGCTCAAGGTCCCAGGTCGGGATCGACCAGGCGCCGGAGCAGGCGGCCCCACTTGCGAGGGACGCGGGTGCGACCGAATTCTTGCAGGCGGGGGACGAACTGGGGCCAGGTCAGGACGGTCAGGCAAGAGGCGTCCTGGAGGATGGCGACCAAGGCACGCCCGCGGTAGACCGCCAGCACCGCGACGGCCCCGTTGTCGGCGTTCCGACCGAGCCGGCGCGTCCGGCCGAGTGCCGCGCGCAGCGCCGACTCGGTATCGACAGGATCGCCCCCGAACCGTTCCTGGAACCGTTCGAGGGCGTGCCGGGTCAGACGGATCGCACTGTAATCGCGCTGGCCCGAGGGGAGCATCATTATCCCTGCGGAACGACGAGCGTGGAGCGGGGTTTCCGCACCTGACTTCAGTTCAGTTCAGTTCACTTCGAGGCGGTGTCCACCTGACCGGTGGCCGCCCACTCAATCCCTCTCCGCATCCACTCCTGATAATTCTTGTCCGACATCGCTTTGGTGTCGTGCCCAAGCACGTTATTGAAGACGCGGCCCTTGCCGTACTGGTTCACCCAGATCACGGGCTCATCAATCCCAGTGCCTTGCGGCTTGGTCGGGTCGCAATACGCCGTGGCCAGGACGAGGCTACCGCGAGTCCGCAGCGAGGCCGAGTACAACTCGTCGATGGCATGGTCGAACTTCGCCGGAGCGCCGTCGCTGACCGGGTGCTTGACCTCGGTCTTCTTGACGGAAAACTCGTGCGCGGGGCCGTGATACCCTTGGGTGCGCCAACCGCCCGCGATCGCCTGTTCATACTCTTTCCAGTTTGGGTTGGTGAACGCCGCCGAGGCGAAGTGATGGACAACCAGGCCCTTGCCCCCCTCTTTGACGGCCTTGAGGAATGCGGCCTTGTTGGCGTCCGACCAGCGCGATTCCTCGCTCCCCTGCGGCGTTTCCTTGTAGTTGAGCACGAGCACGTCGTACTTGGCGAGGTTCGCGTCGGTGAGATCCTTGCTCGGGGCCGGCGTCACGTCGACCTTGAATCGCCCCCCCTCCGACAACAAGTCCTTGAGCGCCTCCGTCGTGCCGGTCCAGTCGTGGTTTTTGATGTTATCGCCGGTGATGATCAAGACCTTGACGGGCTCGGCGGCAAAAGTGGCCGAGGAGGACGAGGACGCGGAGGCGGCCACCAGGGCCGCGAGCGCGATCAAAAAGCGAGGCATGGTGCGAGTTCCTTTGGGGCAACGTGGCCGGACCGGAATTCCCATCAGGATCGAGATCACTTCACTTCATCGAGCGCGATCGGGCCGAACGCGGGCACGGCCATGTCGAGGGCGTCGACCAGGTTGCAGTAGGGATTGAGCCCGTAGCCGTACCAGAGTTGGGCTCCCGCGGGGATCGCGCCCTCGAGCTTGAGGACCACGGTGTCTTTCAAGGGACCGACGGCTGCATCGAAGATCAAGGGGATCTCGGTCCCATCGTCCTTGCGAATCGAGAACCCACCGATATGCCGCGCGGGCCGGAGACCTTCGATCGGTGCCGTGACCGAAGAAGGAGGCATGGGGCGGCCGTCGGCGATTGGAAACACCATGGTCCGGGGGTTGACAACCGGCCGGTTGACTCCCTTGAACTTGAGCACGAGGGTGTTGCCGGCTCGCTTGCTCACATGATCGAGGGTCGGGGTGGTTCCGCCCACTTGCCCGAAAAGCTCGCGTTGGGCAATCCGGGCGAGCCGAGCGCCGAGCCGCTTCAGTCCGGGTGTACCGACGTGGATCAGGTCGTCGAGTTCCAGGTCGATTGCGGTGACGACCGCGGTGCCGGGGACCTGGTCGGGGATCAGGCGCTGGGCGTCCCGCACGATGTTCCACCCTTGGGGATCGATCGAGATGACGAACCGACCGATCTGGACGTAATAGAACGGCAGATCGGGCTGGCCGAGATCCGCGCGGACGGCCCCGATGAACTTGGTGAAGCGGTCGGCGAACTTGGCGGCGGCCGGCTGCATGGCGTCGCTCTCGCCCTGATACCAGAGGATCCCCCGGACCTTTCCGCCGGCAAGCTGGATCTGGCGGAGCATCGAGCCGTAGAGGCTGTTCCCTCCTTCGTCCTTCTTGGCCGGGTCCCACTGCTCCATGCTCGTGCCCCCATGGGCGCAAACGACCAGGCCGACCGGCACGTTGGTCGCGGCGCTCAGCGCGACGCCGAAGGGCAGCCCGAGGCCGGCCCCCTTGGGCCGATTTTGGTGCTCGGCCTTGGAACGGGCTGCGCGGTCATCCGGGTTGCCTGAATGGACCGGGTCAGGGGAGTCGACCAGCCAATGGAGCGGTTCCTCGGCCCTGACCCACTTGCCGTCCATGCCCAGAGCCATGACTCGGTCCAAAGGTGGGGTCACGTCGGTCAGGTTGCCAACCCCTTGCATGTTCGACTGACCGGCCAAAACCCAGAGGTCGCCGACATAGACCCGGCTGATCGTAAACCCTTTAGCGGTCGTCATTCCTCGCTTTATGTCGGACTCCCGCCTGGTCATCGCTTGGACCGTGACATTGATCTGGTACGGCCCCCCGACCGGGACGTTCACGAGCTTGCCGTCGCGGTAGGCCACGGCCTGGGAGGGCCGGTTGATTCCGTGGAGAGTGACGCTGACATTCGAGTCGGCGGAGACGTCTTCGCTCAGGACGATCGGAATGTCCGCGAAGCCATCCTCGCCGCGCTGGTAGACCTGCCAATCGACCGGCCCCTTGACGACGAGGTCCGGCTTGAATTCCAATGCCCCCGAGTCTCGATTCAGGTTCTCGCTAGGGGCAGTCTTCGCGGCGGGTTCGCCCTTGGAGGTTTCCGCGGGCTTGCCCTCGACCGCCTGGGCTTGCGCCAGGGACGCGACGGGCCAGGGCAACACCAGCGCGAGGCCGAGGACTGGCAACAAAGCCAGCGCACGCGAGGTGCGTCGAGGGCGGGGAGAGTCGGAGCAGGTCATCAAGGTCGGATCTCCTGAACGGAATCCCGTTTGCGCGAACCGAGTCAAGGGCGAAGGCGCATAGCGCAACGGCCGTGCGCCCCCATACTAAGACGGGATTCGACGAGGGGAAAGAGTCTGGATTCGCAACGATGCCCGTGGCGCCCAGGGTCCGTACCTGATTCCAAGGCTCCTCAGCAGAATCTGTGGGTGTGGTTCGGCTCAGGGCGTAGTGTCCGGGCCCGGATGTTCCTGTTGCCGAAGAAAATGGGATGAACCACGGAGACACGGAGGCACAGAGGAGAGGGAAGAGTCTTGAATGTTCAAGATTTAACGGGTCGAGTGATCGGATCGGCAATCGAGGTTCATCGAGTGCTCGGGCCGGGATTGCTGGAGTCGGCGTACGAAGAATTTTCGTGTTATGAATTGCGGCAAAACAACATCTTGTTCCAGAGGTAGCAGAAGCTCCCTGTCGATTACAAGGACGTCCCGCTTGATTGTGGTTACATCATGGATATCGTCATCCCGAAATGCCTCGTCTTCGAGCTGAAAACCGTCGAAAGACTGGCCTCGATCCACGAGGCGCAATTCTTGACGTACCTGAAACTCAGCAAGATTCGCCTCGGCCTCCTCCTGAACTTCAACGTCCCCGTCTTGAAGGAGGGAATCAAACGAACGATCCTCTTGATCAACGCTCTCCCCCCGTCTCTTCTCTTCCCTGTGCCTCCGTGTCTCCGTGGTTCATCCTCCCATGCCCTCCACCCACTGATTCCGCGGAAGAGCCTACTTTTTAGTCTCGATGGCAATAATCGGGATCTCGATCTGCTCGAAAGGCCGTTTCTGAAGTTGATATTTCTGGAACTCCTCGGGGTTCAAGGCAAATTCGGCCTGCAACTGCGAAAATCCGTTCAAACTGGAGTCTCCCGGTTCGGGGGACAGATGCTCTTGCCCTTTCTGATCGATTGCAACGAGCCGGACAGCGGAGTTCTTGATCTCATGAGTCACGGTCAGGGTCGTCCCTGGCTTGGTGGAGATTGGCCGTCCCCAGAGGGCGATCGGGGAACCCTGGCGGGCGGACCGGGATCCTGGGTTGCGGACATCCCAGGTTTCCGCGACTTGCCAGGGCTCGGCGGCCACCTGGAAGTGGAGTGTCAAATTCGCCAGATCCTTGCGATGCTCGCTGATCACGACGCTCAGGCCCGGCACCACCTTGCCGTCCTTTCGCGCGGGCTCGCGCCGGCATCGGCTCTCGCGCATCCAACAGAGATGGTTCGAGTCTGTGGGCAGATTCGACACGCGGACCACGGTCACACGGGAGATCGAATCGCCCCCGAAGATCGAATTCGCCGGCGTTGCGAAACCCGTGGTCAAGGGGTCGCACGGCGGCTGGGCCAAGGGTGATCCATCGGGCCCCCACCAGGAACGGGGTCCCGACGGGAGGGTCGAAACCCCGATCACCTCAAGAGTCGCACCGTTCGGCAGAGACTTGACCCAGGGGCGAGACCCCGCGTCAACCTGCAACGGCTTCGCCGTCACCTCGGCTCCGGCCCGCGGCCGCACAGCGCTGGGACGCTCGACCTCGGGCGTCTGTTGCGCCAGCACACCGGCCCCGATCGCCGCTAGCCCGACGGCCCCCAAGAAACCTGCAAAAACGCAATCGAGCTTACTTATCAGCATAATCTTACTGATTCCTTCGGTGATTTCGAGAATCGACGCCGAGATCCCCCCGGCCGTCGTGGTGCTTCCCACGAGAACCCGCGTGGCCAGTTGGATCGTGGATCCCACCAAGTTGGCCGGCATCGCCGCCGTCGCGGCATCCGCCGAGAGGGCCAGACCAAGCGATCCGGACGAGGGCGCCAAGCCGCGGCGAATGAGTCGACCACGCAGCCGCTCTCGGCCCCGCGCAAGACGGCTCCGGACCGTCCCCACGGGACATCCCAGGTGCCGTGCGGCCTCTTCATAGGTACGGCCCTCCATGTCACAGAGCACGACCGGCACACGGTAATGGTGCGGGAGGCGGTCGACCTCCTCGTGGAGGGCCAGGGCGAGATCGCCCGTGATTCCGCTTCCCTCACGGTTTCCCCGTTCGGCGGCCCCGCGTTCGAGGACCCGTCGCCGGCTCGCGTTGACCTTGGCACGCCCCGAGGCGCGGCAGGCGACCCGATGCAGCCAAGGACCCAGCGAGTCTCTGACCCAGAGCGTGTTCCCCTTGCGCAACAGAACGAGAAACGTGGCCTGAAAAGCATCCATGGCTTCGTGGTCGTCCCCGAGGATGCCGCGGCAGGTGCGAAAGACCATCGGCCCGTGCCGCTCGACGATCGCCGCGAAAGCGAGTTCGGCTGCCTCACCCTCGTGAGTCGCGAACCGCTCCAGCAGTTGCCCGTCCGTCAGGCCGGCGATGACTCCCACGCTGAACAGCGTGCGAAGGTGGAGCCGAGAAACTCCGTTCGGTACGCGTCCCACTTCGGATGCCCCTCCGCTCGGTTTGGGTTGCCAACACGCAGTAAAGCACCCGCGCCCCGGAATGGTTCCATCTTTTTTTCCTGCGCGGACGAATCTCCGCCTCTTGACGAAGTATTCAAGCGAAGATCGTTGACTCCGCTCCGTTGCGTGCGCGGTTTAGGAGGGAAGAGGTCCAACGATGGGGACCACCCCTGCTTTGGTCGTCCAAGACGAACCCGATCCCATTTGGGTGTAACTACCCGCTCCGGCACTCTGGCCATTGCCGAAGATGATTTCTCTGAAACAGTTTAGGGATTTGCATGAAGGCGAAGGGGAGCTCGAAATGGCTCTCTCGATGCGGTATATTCCAGGAAGGTCAACATATCCAGGGACATTACGCATCAAAGAGAAGCCACCTCCATGCTCGCCCACGTCGCCACCGCCGTCAAGTACCCGCCATTGCACCTCCCCGAGCAAATCGCCATCGACCACGCGCTCGATCTTTTCTGGGTCATGGTGGAACGCCTCAAGGTCGCGGCCCAACACCAAGAGCCGATTCATCACGTCGAAGACACCGTCTTTCGCCAACTTCTGGTGATGGGACGGGCCTTGCTCCAGGCGTTTCTGGCGGCGTCCGGCGACGGTGACGTCGGACCCACTCTGAATCTCCTCGGCGCCGGGCCGGCTGAACCGCCCCAGGTCCTGCCCAGGATTGAGGAACCCCGCTCGCGTCCCTATCTCTCGATCTTCGGCGAGATCGCCATCACTCGGATCTGCTATGGCCACGACCGCGTGGAAGCCGCTCCCCTTGATGCCCGACTGCATTTGCCCTGGCGGCAGTACTCGTACCTGTTTCAGCAATGGCTCGGGGAGTTCGTGGTCGACGAGGCGCATGCCGAGGCGATCGCGAAACTCCAGACCATTCTCGGGCTGGGGGTTTCGGTGAAAGCGTCCGAAGACCTCAACCGCGAACAGGCCGCCGATGTCGAGCCGTTCCAGGACCATATGCCGACACCCGAGCCGACCGATGAGGGAGCGATTCTTGTGGTGACGGCCGACTGCAAAGGGATACCTCTGGTGCGTTCGGCGTTGGGACCCGCCGCGGCGCCGCCCTTGCCGGCGGCGAGAAACCATCGCCGAGGCAAGGGGGAGAAGGCCAACAAGAAGCGAATGGCGGCGGTGGGAGCGGTCTACACGATCGATCCTTTCGTGCGCACCGCTGATGAAGTAATCGACGAGGTGGTGAGAAAGCAGGCGGCGAACCGTCGCCCGTGCCCATGCACCAAGCGGGTCCGCGCGGACCTGTTGTTGGGCAAGGTGTCGCTGTTCCTTTGGTTGGCCGACGAGGTCATCAACCGCAACCCCCAGGGGATCAAGCCGGTGGTCTTCTTGTCGGATGGTGAGCTGGCGCTCCACGATCGCCAGGAGGAGTACTTGCCAGAAAACTCGACCTGTATTCTGGACTTGTTTCATGTGATGGAATATTTGTGGAAGGCGGCCTGGTGCTTCTTCAACGAGACGTCTCAGAAGTCGGAAGCCAAGCAGTGGGTGGAGAAGCATCTCCGAATGCTGTTGGAAGGAAAAGTCCGGTACGTGATCAGCGGATTGCGTCAGATGAGGACCAAACGGGAGTTGAAAGGGGCGAGTCGCAAGACGATTCAACAAGTGACCGGCTACTTCGAGAAGAACCGCGATCGGATGAAGTACGACGAATACCTTGCGCACGGTTTGCCGATTGGCAGCGGAGTGGTGGAAGGAGCGTGCCGGCACTTGGTGAAGGACCGGCTGGAACGCACGGGCATGCGTTGGCGTCCCGAAGGGGCGCAAGCGATGCTCGATCTCCGGGCGATTTCCCTCAACGGAGAATGGGCCCCATTCTGGGCATTTCATATTGAACAAGAGGACGAGCGACTATATGGGGTATTTCGGAAGGCTGGGTGAAGCCAATCCGATAGTTACACCCATCCCATTTCTCAAACAAAACCTAAGCAAGTGGCTCTGGTTTTCCTTGATATTGAATCATGTGCAAGCCCTGGGTGCCACGGGTTGTACTCAACCCGTGAGCCAAACCCGGGGCGATCGCTCACGGGTTGAGTACAACCCGTGGCACCCAGCAGCCATTGTATCGCGATGGTCACCCATCAGAAAATCAAAGAAAGCCGAGACCAACGGCAGAGCCCCGAATGCGCATTGGGACGTCAAGCCGCAATGCGTCAGCAAACCCACAAGAAGCATCAATTAGCAGTTTATAAAAAACACGTTTTCTTAATTCGTCTCGTACCAACTCTCTCAAGGGGCCGGCATCACGTCTGGGAAGAACGTGGCCTCCGCGGGAGTGACCCGCGGAGGCTTACGGCTGGAAAAGGTCACCGCGTTGATCCTTTCAAAAACCCGTCTTCCCAGAAATAAAAACGGGTTTCGCGAGTCGCGAGATGACGCTTTTCATTTTTTTACGAGAGCACGGGGAGTTGGCTGAAGAACTCATTTCCCTTGTCGTCGACGAGGATGAACGCCGGGAAATCGACGACCTCGATCTTGTAGACGGCCTCCATGCCGAGTTCAGGGTATTCGAGAAGACCGACCTCCTTGATGTTCTCCTGGGCCAAGAGCGCGGCGGGGCCGCCGATGGAGCCGAGATAGAAACCACCGTGCTCTTTGCAGGCGTCGGTCACGGCCTTCGAGCGGTTGCCCTTGGCGATCATGACCATCGATCCGCCGTTCGCCTGAAAGAGGTCGACATAGCTGTCCATGCGGCCCGCGGTCGTCGGCCCGAACGATCCCGAGGGGAGCCCCTCGGGCGTCTTGGCGGGGCCGGCATAGTAGACCGGGTGGTCTTTGAGGTAGGTGGGCATCGACTCGCCGCGGTCGAGTCGTTCCTTGATCTTGGCGTGCGCGATGTCGCGGGCCACGATGATCGTCCCGATCAATCGCAATGGGGTGGCGACCGGGTATCGCGACAGCTCCGCGCGAATTTCGCTCATCGGGCGGTTGAGGTCGATCGCGACCCCGTGCTCCGCGCCGAGCCCCGCGCGGTGCTCGCCGGGGAGGAATCGCGCGGGGTTGCGCTCCAGCTTCTCGACCCAGAGGCCGTCGCGGTCGATCCGCGCCTTGAGGTTGCGATCCGCAGAGCAGGAGACGCCAATCCCGACCGGACACGAGGCCCCATGGCGCGGCAGACGGATGACTCGGGCATCGAGGGCGAAGTACTTGCCGCCGAATTGGGCCCCAATCCCACTGCGTCGCGCCAGGGCCACGACTTTTTCCTCGAGCGCCGGGTCGCGGAACGCTCGGCCCAGCGCGTTCCCTTCGGTCGGCAGGTGGTCGAGGTAGCCCGCGCTGGCGAACTTCACGGTCTTCATCGTCGCCTCGGCCGAGGTCCCGCCGATCACGATCGCGAGGTGGTAGGGCGGGCACGCGGCCGTGCCGAGCGAACGCAATTTCTGGTCGAGGAATTTCTCCAGGCTCGCCGGATTGAGGAGCGCCTTGGTCTCCTGGAAGAGGAGCGACTTGTTGGCCGACCCGCCCCCTTTGGCCACGAAGA
Organism: Singulisphaera sp. GP187; assembly: GCF_900129635.1. GTDB lineage: Bacteria > Planctomycetota > Planctomycetia > Isosphaerales > Isosphaeraceae > Singulisphaera. The sequence continues at coordinate 4,408,326 of NZ_FSRB01000001.1, forward strand.
GGAACTCATACGTCCCCCCGTTCGTGGCCATGACGTCGATCTGGGCCGGCAGGTTCGTCCCGGTATTGGCTTCCTCGAACATCGAGAGCGGGACGGTCTGAGAGTATCGCAGGTTTTCCTTTTGATAGGTCTCGAAGATCCCCCGCGAGAGCCACTCCTCATCCACGACGCCGGTCCAGACCCGCTGGCCCTTTTTGGCGACGATCGTGGCCGTGCCGGTGTCCTGGCACATCGGCAACCTGAAGCCCGAAGCCACGACGGCGTTCTTGAGCAAGGCCAGGGCAACACCCCGGTCATTGGGCGAGGCCTCGGGATCGTCGAAGATCGCGGCCACTTTGGCGAGGTGCGCCTCGCGATAGAGGAACGAAACGTCGCGGAACGCCTCGCGTGCCAGGGCCAACAAGCCCTCGGGCGCCACCTTGAGGATCTCTTGTCCCTCGAATGTCACGGTCGAGACGTAATCCGAAGTCAGGTGACGATACGAGGTCGGGTCGGGACCGAGCGGAAACGGGGCCTGGTAGGCAAACTCCGGCATGGAAGGGTTTCCCAAGGATCAGACTCAGCTCCAATCAAGGAGCGATACGGGTCGAAGTTCCTGCGCGTCACGCTCTATCCTGGCAACACGCGGGTTTTATTGCAACGACGACCGAGAGGAGGGGATCGCGCGAGGACAGCCAAGGCGTTCTGCACAAACTGGAGAAATTAGAGAAATGAGGACAGGAAAATTCCTGATATCCAACATGAGAGACCAGGCCTAATCCCAATCTTATACAACCCAATGTTTTCATATTTTTGCCCAATCGAGTCAGATAGAGTCTTGCGAAAATCACGGCTTGAGCGGAGCCAGTCGCAAGGAAACAGGGCCGTCTGTCTGCCCCGGAGGCTGAAAATCACGGGAGAAACTCGTTCCCACGCTCTGCGTGGGAATGCCGTTTTGGCCGCTCTGCGGCCCCACCCGCCGGGGAAGACGACGCGGAGCGTCGCAGACGGCATTCCCACGCAGAGCGTGGGAACGAATCCTTGCCACAGTCTCCTTGAGCGTCAGCAGAAAGTTTAAATCAACACTGAGCAGATTCGACGCTGAGGCTTTGGATCTTTCGCACTTTAAATCCAATTCATATTTAAAACAAAAGCAATTACAAAACTTACAAATTACCAATAAATATATCGTTGCCTCATCGAACCACCACGCCTTCGACAAAATCTCGATCGAAAGTCTAACCTCGGATCGCAAAGTCTCCAGATCCCTTGGGAACTTTTCCTCCCGACAATCCATCTAACGGACGGACGGACGGGACCGGCCCGCGACCATCGCGGGCTCACACAGGGACGAGAGGTGCTGAAATGGCAACGCGATCGACCGTGGCCTGCGTTTTCGCTCTGGGAACTTTCTGGTTGGCGACGATCACACCGCCCAGCGCGGCAGAGGGTCAGAAGGGCAAGGCGAACCACACGGAAAAGGCGGGCCATTCGCAACCAGGCCGCAACCCGATTGGGAAGGCCGAACCGGATTTCATGATCTGGAGGCAGAAAGCCCAGCTCGAATTGGAGGTTCTCCAGGCCCAGGTCGAGGCAAAGAAGGCTGAGATTCTCCTTCGTGAAGCCGAGTATCGCGCGAAACGGCTCGCTCCGGATCTGGTGATCCTCGAGAAACTGGACGATCCGATCTCAATGTCGTTCGGCAACGAGACGCCGTTGGAAGACGTGCTGAAGTACATCAAGCGAGCGACAACCGGGACAAACGACAACGGAATCCCGATCTACGTCGATCCGATGGGCTTGCAAAAGGCGGAAAAGTCGATGACTTCGCCAGTGACCTTGGACCTCGAAGGAGTTCCCCTCAAGACCACTCTACGTCTGATCCTGAAACAAGTTGGCCTGACCTACACCGTGAAGGATGGGTTGCTGACGATCACGGCCAAGGAATCGAACTGAACGTACCGGGCCTTCATCATTTAAGTTCTTGGCCGATCCCCCGACCTCGAGCTTTCTTCGCTCCACGAGAATCCCGCTGGGCGAGTTCAATAGCCGCCGACCGCGATCCCGTGGAGCCAGTCCCCAGACATACATCCAAGGAGGAAACGGACGATGATTCCCATCGACAAGAATTCCGAACCGCCCAACCTCAAACCCAGCGGAGTGCGTCCACCGCCAGAGATCGCCCCTCAGACTCAGCCGAACCTTGGCTCTGGCCCGGATCCATCGCCTGCCAAGGCACCCACTCTTGATCCGGAATTGGCCCGAATCTTCGAGGCCAGTTGGGCACAGAATGAGGAAGCGTACCGGTTCCTGGGCCAATAATGAAACCGACAAACGAGACGATCTACCTCACGTTCGATCGAGTCATCGCGTTGCATGCCGCGGTTTTGGAACGGACCGGGTCGCCCCCTTGTCCGCTGCTCTTCTCCGAAAAGCTGGACTCCGCCCTACGCCGCCCACTACAACCAGGCCGACCTGATCGAGCAGGCAATCATCCTGGGCGTCGCCATCAGCCAGTCCCAGGCCTTCGAGGACGGCAACAAACGCGTGGCGTTCGCCGCGGCCGACTCGTTCCTCCGCCTCAACGGCCTCGTCTTCGTCGGCACGCCGATGGACCTGGCGGAGCGACTCGTCGCCGTCGCCGATCCGGCGAGCAACGCGATTCGGGATGCCCGGATCGAAGCGCTTGCCACCTGGGTTCGATCGTACGTCATTGAAGGTGATGGCACCTTGGTGGTCAAACGCTAGACTGGCCCGCGTCCCCACGCCGGCCTTGGCAAATCGCACCGAGGCCAGTTCTTATCAAGCGGCACGTTCGCCAGCGGTGAAGCAAACTGATCCTGGCGCGGCTGCTGCTGACGTTCGGCGCGGCGGGCGTTACAATCGGGCGATGAATGTCATTGTGGTCGTCTGCAACAGCTTGCATCTGGGCTTCCTCGGCGCGTACGGCAACGGCTGGATCGAAACGCCCCACCTCGACCGCTTAGCGGCCGAAGGGGTCGTCTTCGACCACCACTTTCCCGAGAACTTGACGACGCTGCCCACCCGCCGCTCCTGGTGGACCGGCCGCTACGGGTTTCCCGACCCCGCGCAAGGCTGGACCCCGCTTCAGCCCGATGAGGCGATCCTCCCCGACCTGCTCTGGAACCAAGGCGTCCGCACCGCGCTCATCTCCGACGTCCCCCTGCTCCGCGACGTCGGGCAAGGATATGGCCGCGGGTTTGATGAGGTTCGCTGGATCCGGGGACAAGGGTATGACCCGCTCGTCCCGCCCGGCGACCCGCGCGCGGGCAAAGTCCGGATCAGCGAGGAGCCGGGGCTCCGGCTCCCGCCCAAGGACGACCCGGATTACGACCTCTGGAAGGGGCGTTGGGAGCAGTTCCTGAGAAACAGGGCCGTGCTCCAGACCGACCGGGAGGAGAACACAGGGGTCGCCCGCACCGTCCGCTCGGCCATCGACTGGCTCGAGACCCAAGGGACGAAGCCGGACCCGTTCCTGCTCTGGCTCGACTTGTTCAGCCCGCACGGCCCCTGGGATACGCCCGAGCCCTACCGCGACCAGTACGCGGCCGCCGAGCCCGACGAGTTCGAGGCTGGCGACGAAGGGGACCTCGTCGAGGACGAGAGCGACGAAGAGCTCGACCTCGAGGAGGTCCGCGCCCTGATCGACGTGCCGGCCGGCGCGGTCGGCGACGTGCTCGACGAGGCGGAGCTGCTCCGGCTGCGCCGGACTTACGCCGGAACGGTCACCCTGGTCGACCGCTGGCTCGGCGAGTTATTCGACGCCCTGAAACGCCAAGGGCGAATGGATGACACCCTGATCATCTTCACCAGTGACCAGGGAGAACCGCTCGGCGAGCACGGGCTGGTGCGGCGGTTCCGCCCCTGGCTCTACGAAGAGTTGGTCCACACCCCGTTGATCATCCGGATGCCCGGCGGCCGGTTCGGGGGCGGACGGCACAAGGCCCTGGTGCAGACGGTGGATCTGCTGCCGACGATCCTCGGGGCGCTTGGGTTGCCGCCGAGCGAACAGGCCCACGGCCACGACTTGCTCCCGCTGATCCGAGGGGAGCAGACCAAGGTTCGCGACTACGCCTGCATGGGGATGGATGTGGAGGAGTTCGCCATCCGGACCCACATCTGGCACCTGATCGTCCCGATCGAGACCGATCCCGACGATCCCCCGAGACCCCCGGAACTGTACCGGAAGCCCGAGGACCGCTGGGATCAAAACAACGTCATCAATCGCTACCCCGAAGTGGCGGACCACCTTGAGTTAACGCTGCGACGGTTCGCCGAGGCGGTGGGTCGAGGCGCGCTCGACGCCCTGCCTCTGCTCCGCGAGGTTGCCCGATTCTCGCCGGACTGAGTCAGGGTTGATGAAGGCTTGGCCGGCCACCCGGACGCGACGGATGAAGCGGGAAACCACCGTCGTTCGCCGGGCGGTGGCTGAAGTCAGGTCGGTCCGCGCCATCGGCACGAGGTGCGGGTCGCGCACGGCCGGCTTGGCGGGGCGCCGAAAGGCAAGCTCGGAGATCCAGGTCGACGGACCATCCTGATCGTGGTCCTGAACCAGGGGAACCTGGGCTTGCGGCTGCCAGCGCGGGCGGCCGGCGAGCACCAGATCGTCGGCATGCTCCAGCTCGAGCGTCTTGGGGGGCATGGCCGTCCCGTCACCCACCGCCAGGTCAGGGCCGGACAGAGGAACGTCGAGAGCGCCCGCGGGGGGCAACTGACCGGTCGAGGCGGACGACTGGCTGGTGACGACCGCGGAAACCGGCACCACATCCCCTCGACGTTCGCGGAAATGGGTCGACGTGACGGGCTGCCCCTGGAGCGTCGGCTCAGGAGCATTCCCCTGAGGTAACTCGCGAAGCTCGGGGGAGGAGAGGGAGAGCGTACCGGCCTCCGGACCCAGCGGACCGGGGGAATCCTCGTCCGCCGCCGGGGCGGTCGCGGGGGTCATCGACGTGCGAACGCCGAAGAAGTCGGGCGGCGCAGCGTCCCACACACTCCGCACAAGATCCCCCTCATACAAGGGGAAGTAACGCACGACGCCCCCCGCTGCAGGAACCGCGACCGGTCGTGACGACGGCGGCAGCGTTGCGGACGGCGGGGGTGGCGACGGCGGCGTGGTGCGCGAGGCGGTGGAGACCGACGGCACCATGGGCCGCGCCGCGACGGTCGGTACAAGGTTCGGCGAATTCGCCCCGAACGGCGACGGCCGCGGCGCAGCCGACGCCTGGCATGCACAACCGGGCCGGACCAGCCCGGTCGGCCGCGGTGGGACTGGGCCGTTCGCTGGAAAATGTTGGTGTTGATGGGTCCCGGCGCAGCCGGAAAGCCCCAAGACGAGCCCGATGATGGCGATGGCTCGTGTCCGTCTCATGGCGACTCCCTCCGCCTTCGGCGTCAGTCCTCGTTCCACGAGGAATTCACAACCGGAAGATGACCGATCCCCTTGCATGTTGGTCATAGATCGGGCAGTCACGAAACGAACATCCGGCGAAATCCGGAAACAAGGAAGCCCGAGAAGCCGAGAATTCCATTTTTCGCTACAATCGTTCCAGACACCCAGGTTGGACCGTGTAAAATTCTAGGGAAAGAGGAGACGAGGTCGGACGACGTCTAGGGCGAGGGGTCGCTCTCGTCACGATCCGTCACCGATCCGAAAAAAAAAGGAGGCTCGACGATGGTCACGGCCGCCGTCGCCGAACAGTTCCTGGTGGCACCTTTGCTGGTCGACGTCGAGCTCGACGCAAAGCGTGCTTTGCTGGCGATGCTCGAGGAAAGCCACGCGCCCGCGGGCGCGGTCCTGCTCGAGCAAGGGGAGCCGAACGACCACCTCTCGTTTCTGATCGAGGGGAGCGCGGTGATCGAGCGAGCGCTTCCCGGAGGCCGCAAGGAGATCCTGGCCAACCTCCACGCCCCCGCCGTGTTCGGCACCACCTCGTTTTTCCGCCCCACCCCTCCGACCATCACCGTTCGCGCCTCCACCGACGTCTGCATCCTCACGATGGGCCATCCCGCGCACGATCTGCTTCGCCAGAACGATCCGCGCACGGCCGAATCCCTCGCCCTCGCGGTCGTCCGGGTCCTGGCCGAACGGTTCGACCTGCTCGACAAACGGGTTTCCGACTTCCTCGCCCAACATGCGGACGACCAACCCAAGACCACCGAGTGGTCCGGCTTCCGAGCCCGGCTGTTCGAGGATACGAACATCTAGCAACGAGGGCCAAAGAAAGCTCCACCGGCCCTGATTGTCGACCTGCCTCGATCGCCCGGAACTCCTCGGGATGCCCCCCTTGGAGTTCGGGTCCGGCCACCCGTTGCTTAGCTTCAGCCTTGCCGTCCCTCCGTTTGCGGGAGGCGACAACTTGCCCCATAATCCTCACACCTCCTACAACCCCAATCAGGCAGTGGCCGACGATCCGCGTCCAGTGCGGCCTGAAAGGATTGAAAGTGGGTCAACCCCACGGATCAGGTGAAATAGGTCAGGTTCCAAACCCGCCCTCATTCAGGGGATCGGACAAAGATTTCGAGCGACCGTGCCTTGGAGTTGACGGCATGGGACTTGCCCCCCACAATAGGATCAAGGGAGTTCATCATGGTTCGCCCTCGCGCGTGCATGTCCAGCCGGGTCCCTCCAGGCGACCGGGCAGCACGAGCTTAGACTTCCGATCCGATCGAGATCACCTTTCTTTGCGGCTTGAGCCGGGTGCTCGATGACGATCTGAGACGGAGCGAAGGGACAGTTCCGTCGGAGCATTTCTCAGGTCATGGCAAACACTCTGCTGTCCCCGGGCGGCACCCACTGGCAGCCCGATTTCGAACGATTGTTGAGCGCGGCAAAGGGTCGCGGCACTCATGGACACCTGAGCGATGTCCGCGAGTCGCTCCGGCAAGCGGTCGGCCGCGATCGGCCATTGGTAATGCTCTGCCCCCATGCCGACGACGGCGCGATCAGCGCGGCCTGCCTGCTGCATGAATATGCGGTGCGTCGCGGGTTGCCCGTGATCGAGGTGTTGGTCTTCGCGGGCGAGCGGAACGTCGCCGCTCCCTGGCTCAACGACCAGAAGAAGGTCACGGTTCGCGAGTCGGAGTTCCGGCTCGAGTGCAGCGTGCTCGGCGCCGAGGCGGTCTGCTGGGATCTCGAAGCCTACCGCACCCCCGGCTACCAGCCCTCGCCACGCGACATCGACAAGATCGTCGAGTGGTTCATCCAGCGCCGGCCCGGTGCGATCATCCTTCCTCCGGCGACCGACGCCCACGTGGCACACCGGATGACGCGGGCCTTGGCCTCCGTCGGCCTGGTTGGAGCCCAACTGAAAGACACGCTGGTCCTGACCGGCTGGACCCCCTGGGGCCCCTTGCCGCAGCCCAACGCCTATTTCAGCTATGACGGCGAGGCGGAACGCACCAAGGAATGGGCGATCCACTGCCATGCGTCTCAGGTCCTTCTGACCGACTACACCAAGTATTGCTCGCACCTGGGCCGGGCCTACGCCGCCTTGACCCGCGAGTGGGCCGAGGGGCACAGCCTGACCGGCCGCGCAGCCCGGACCGACGACCGCTTCATCGGTGTCGAACTCTTCCAGATCGAGAAGTACGACCCCGAGCTCGACGCCAACACCGCCGACCCGCTCCAGATCGCCCTTGGCCTCCTGGGCGGCCATGTCGCCCCTGCCACCGCCGCCGCCAAGCTCGCGATCCCCACCACCGTCTGACTTTGACTTTGCATTTGACCTAGTTTGTGCCGACCTGCCTGAGGCTTGGCCGCGGCCTTTTTGGAGTTCCCGCGTCGATGTCCGCTCCCGCCCGTGTTCTCGAATTGGCCAACGCCTCCGTCCTCGTCTTTCCCGATCGCGTGTCCGCCTGTCAAGTCGCAGCCGAACGAGTGGCTCACGCCCTCCGTTCGGCTGTGGCCACACGCGGACGGGCGGTCCTGGGCCTCGCCACCGGCTCAACCCCCGAGCCGATCTATGCACATCTCGTCGCCCTCCACCGCGAAGGAACGCTCTCCTTCGCCAACGTCTCCACCTACAACCTCGACGAATACTACCCAATCAGCCCACTCGACCCGAACAGTTACCGAGCCTACATGCATCGGCACCTGTTCCGTGCGGTCGACCTTCCGGCGAATCAGGCCCACGTGCTTGACGGAACCGTCCCCGCGTCGGCCGCGGCCGAGCACGCAGCGCAGTTCGACCGCTGGATCGCCGCCGACGGCGGCCTCGACTTCCAGCTCCTCGGGCTCGGCCGGAACGGCCACATCGGCTTCAACGAGCCGAGCGAACTTGCCGCCGAAGCGGCCATGCGCCTGCCCACCCGCCTGGTCGACCTCCACCCGGTCACCCTCGCCGATGCCGCCAAGGATTTCGGCGACGAGTCCCGCGTGATCTCTCGCGCTCTCACCGTCGGCGTGGCCCCAATCCTGGCCGCCCGCTCGATCTTGGTTGTCGCCTTCGGCCCCAACAAGGCCGAAGCCGTCGCCCAATCGCTCCGAGGTCCGATCACCGCGCAAGTTCCCGGCTCACTCCTGCAATCCGCCTCGGGCAAGGTCACCTGGATCCTCGACGAGGCAGCCGCAGGCGATATCTGAGGGCCGGCCAACCGGACTTCGAACCTGTGAGGATCAATCAGAGCGGCCTCCAGGTCGCTCTGATTCTCGACGATCGTCGCCCCACCGGTCGTCGCGAATCTCCTTTGGATCCCGATCCTTTCGGCCCAACAGGGCCTCGCCGCCGTCGGGACAGTCAGCGCCAGCCTGCGCGGCGAGCGGCCTGAAATTCTTGCGATGGACCAAGAAAGGCCAGAACAATCAAGGTCGGCCCGAACCGATCTTGCAACGGGCGTGCTGCCTCCCGGGTAACGCAGCCCCTGACGGCATCGATCGACGTCTCGACGAAGCAGAAACAGATCTACGAAGAGGCGCTCAAAGCCTTCGGATTCAAGTCCCTGCACTCACTGTCGCCAGTCGAGACCGAACAACTCTACAGCAACTACTCTTATAATGATACATGATTAAAAATACTGCAATCTTTACAATAAGCATAAATAACATACCAACAGAAGGGGGCTGCCTCCTCTCAACCCATTGCGGGACGGTGAGAGCATCCTGACCGCCCGCTCCTACCATCGGTTTACCGTCGGGTGACGCACGGAAATCATGGGGGCCAGGCGCTGACTCCATTGAGTCCCGGATCTCATGGCACTCAAGGAGTCAGAGGATTTCTTAGGTGGCCCGGACCGTAGGCGACCCGTGGGTAAAGCTGTAGCTCCTTGAATTCTTGGCGTCTTGGCGGCTCCTTCCTCTGCGCCGACGGTTCCTATGTGGGGTGAGTTGCCAATCCAAATCGTTGAGGAACACAAAGATCCCCTCAAACGAGCCTGAGTCTGAATAGTTTAAGGGGATATCGAGAAGCTTTGGTGAATCGGGCCGCAGGCGCCATAACTCGGACTTGATCCCCTCGTTCAAGACTCCGAATATCAATTCTCTTTGCACCAGAGGCATGGCTCAACGCGTCAACTCGCAGAGCGTGCCTTGCCAACCCCCTCACTCTTTTTCTATTCGATGCCTCCCTCGGATGCGATGAGGGAGGCATCGATCGGGGGCGTCCACGGGGGCTCCTGGAACGCTCCAGGGGCCATTGCCGTGGCGGTGCTCCAAGGTTTTGATCCAAAGGCAATGATGTTCATGAATCTTAATTCGACGCGTCCGGTCCGGACCTCTCGTCCCACCGGGTTCACTCTCATCGAGCTCCTCGTCGTCATCGCGATCATCGCCGTGCTGATTGCTCTGCTCCTACCCGCGGTTCAGGCGGCGCGCGAGGCGGCGCGGCGGATGCAGTGCACGAACAACCTCAAGCAAATCGGCCTGGCCATGCACAACTATGCGAGCTCGCTTGGCTCGCTTCCCTGGGGGTGCGGCCCCGCGAGCTACAACGACTGGTCGGCGCATGCACTGCTGCTGTCCTACGTCGAGCAGTCGAACCTGTACAATGCGATCAATTTCAGTTATGGGTTCACGAATCCGACGACCCCGCAGAACACGACGATCATCCAGTTTCAGCTCACGATGCTCCTCTGCCCCTCCGACACCAGCCGGCTCGATAATACGGCGGGGCACACCAACTACGCCGCTTGCGCCGGGTCGTCGCCGGGCTCGTTCTTCGCACGCAAGGCTTCAGCCGCGTTCGACGGCGTTTTCGGGGCGATGATCGGCAGCAACTCGGTGATCGGGTTCCAGCAGATCACCGATGGAACCAGCCAGACGGCGGCCTTCAGCGAGAAGCTCATGGGGATCGGCGGCTCGAATCAATCGCAGCTCGACACGCTTCGGCCGAGTGCCTCGATCGCGGGGGGTGTAACCGACCCGGCGACCAACGAGGCCCAGGTCCAGCCTTTCCGCGACGCATGCGTGGCCGTGGGGGTGCCCACCTCGGCCGCAAGCCTCACGAACAACTACTCGATGGGCAAGTATTGGCATTCGGGGCAGCCTGCCAACTCGCGTTACAACCACGTCATGCCGCCGAACAGTTGGAGCTGCGGTTATGGAGGCGCCTCGGGCGGCGGTGCGATGACGGCCGCGAGCCGCCATTCCGGCGTGGTTAACCTGCTGCTGTGCGACGGCTCGGTTCGCGCGATCAAGAGCACGATTGCGATCAACGCCTGGTGGGCGCTGGCAACGCGTGCCGGCGGCGAGGTCGTCTCGGCCGATCAGTATTAATCCTGGTGGCATGTCGGGAATTCATGGCTCTGTATTGGGGTGGCCGCGATGGCTTGCCACCGCGGCCACCCAGAAGATTAGAATCAACCGCGACCAAGTGCGCCGTGATGCATCTGGCAAACTCTTTGATCCTTGCTTGCTTGGGTTGAGCCGGGCGTGCCAACAGTGGCTCGGCCAGCCCGGCCGAGATTCAGGACTCGTCGGATAAGCCATTCAATCAATGGGAAAGTCGTTCAACATGAGTCACGAATTGACACGCCGCCGGTTCCAGGCCGCTGCGCTGGCCTTCGCAATGGGGGCTGCCAGCCGCACCGGGTATTCGGCCGGGAAGAGGCCAGCTCGCCCGTTCTCCTTCCTCGCGCTGGGGGATCTGCATTTCGACCGTCCGGAAGACCACGACCACGACTGGCTCCGTCGCGAACATCCCAACGACGTGGCCCAGGTGGAGAACTACAGTCAGATCACCCGGGAGGTCCTTCCCCGGCTTTTCGCCGAGCTCCGCCAGGTCGCCGCCGGGTCCAAGGTGCCGATGACTCGGGCGGTCCAACTCGGTGACCTGATCGAGGGGATGTGCGGTTCGCTCGATCTCGCAACCCGGCAGTGCGAAGGGGCCGCGGCCTTCCTTCGTGACGCGGGGCTCGGCGTTCCGTTCCTGGCCGTCAAAGGCAACCACGAGATCCAAGGACCCGGTGCGGTCGACGCCTATCAGCGGGTCCTTCTCCCCTTCGTGGCCGACCAGGCCAAGCAGAAGCTCGAGGCCGCCTCATTCACCGTCGAGCACGAAGAAGCGTTGTTCGTGTTCCTCGATGCGTACGCCCCGGACTCGCTCTCCTGGTTGGAGCGGACCTTGGCGACTCGCGAGGGGCGACAGGCTTTTGTCCTGCTCCACCCACCGGTCGTCCCGTTCGGAGCCCGCTCGCTCTGGCACCTCGACGCCAAACCCGAAGCCGAGGCGCGGCGAAAAAAACGGCTCAACCTCCTCGGCGCCCATCGGGCCATCGTCCTGTGCGGTCACCTGCACCGGTACGGCCTCGTGGTCCGCGAGACGGAGACCGGCCGCTTCCTCCAATTGGCCCTCAACAGTGTCATCCCGAAGCCCGACGCTGGCGTCCGCGACCATGTGGAGGGTGTGGACCGCTTCGGTCCCGATCTCGTCGCGCTGGAGCCGAAGTTCAGCCCGACCACCGACTCCCAACGCCGCGAAGCACTCCGGGCCGAAGCCCCCTTCATCAAGCACTTCGAGCACGCGGACGCCCCGGGTTATGCCCTCATCACCGTCGCCGGCCCGGAAATCCGGGCCGACCTTTATGTCGGCCTCGGCCAGCGGCTCTGGAAGAGCCTGGACCTGAAGTCCCTCTTATCCGGCTGAAAGCAAGCCCGCAGGTCCGAGGGGTAGCCAAACGGCGACGCTCTCCCTGCCCGATCGCCCGCGCTACCCCTGGTATTGTTCCGAAGGACGAGCCCGACTCACTATCTGTTGCATGCGCCTTTAAACAAAAGGCGTAGTGATCCGTGCCTGTCCTTCGGGGTAATCGGGTGAAATCTTGGGCTTATACGTGGTGCCTCCGGCAGGTCCTTTGATCGTGCTTGGGTGAGCTGGCAATTCCAACAGTCGCTCGTCCGGCCCGGCCGAGACCCCGGCCTGCCTGCATCCATTCGCATACTAACAACCCGCACTTTTCGGCCTTTTTTTAACCCTCTTGTCTCGGAGAATGCTCTGCTAAGGCTTGTGTCCGTCAAAGAAATTTTGTCAACCTCGTTTTAACCAGTCGATTCGCCTTCAGTCGGGTCAGCCAGAACCAACCGTGCCCGCGGACCGCCTTGAGATTTTTCCAGGCTGGAATACCATCCGTCGAACAGGACGCATCACGGGGCAAAACCACGCGTTTTGGCCCGATTGAGCATGGCGAGGATCGACGCCTCGGCACTTCGACAAAGACATGCAAGTCATCATTAACACAACGCAGCAATCATGCAATATAGTGGGCCGTGCCCACCCTACGAAAAAACCATCGCAAACGCGAGCGTTCATTTTTTGATAACAAACGGACTGGAACCGCGGGCTTGATAGGGCCTCGCTCCCGCGGCGTGATTCGTCAGGTCATGAATCCGCCCGATCTCCGGCACGGCCTCGCGAATCACCGCATCGACGCCATGCCTCAAGGTGACGTCGGCGAGGCCGCAACCCTGGCAACCTCCCGACATCCGTAGATACACGACGTTGTCGATTAGATCGACAAGGTCGACTCCGCCGCCGTGACTCGCCACCACGGGGTTAACCTGCTCCTCGAGCACGTCACGCACCCGCTGGCGAAGCTGCTCGGTCGTGGGCATTGAGGCGATCAAGGCAGGTGCGAACGCAACCTGCCCCGAATCGAGGTGAGAGCGGAGAACCTTGGCCACCCCTTTTCCCAGGGTCTTCCAATCGACAGGGGCACGCGCGGAGGGGTCGCCAAGGACACGTCGGACCAACCGCACGTAGGGGCCCACCAGCGGCAGGCCCGGGTCACCCGACCGCGTGACCACGAGCAAGTCGTGAGCGACCAGCACCGCAGAGACTCCCTCAACCGCGAACAAGGCTTCGACCAAGGGAGAGCCTTGCGCGGAGTTGAGGTCGGCCGCGTATGCCCATTGATTGGGCGCGATCGGGCGGCTCACGAGGAAGACGCAACGCGGGCCGGTCAAGGGTTCCGCCGTGATCGCGATTTCAGGCATAAGACCCACTCTCACTCACTCCACGTCCTGGGTTGGGCCCACCCTTTGATTGTACCCGGCCTCGGCCCGAGGAAGCTCATTCCGCCTCTTGCAAGCTGAACGCCACGAACGCATCGCCCGCCTTCGTCCGGAGTTTCCCAGCGCCTCCGGCCGCGATCACGAGATACTGACGGCCGTTCACCTGATAGGTCGACGGGGTCGCGTAGCCTCCGGCCGGGAGCGGGTGTTCCCAGAGCAGACGGCCGGTCTGCTTGTCGAAGGCGTGAATCCGTTCATCCTTGGTGCCAGCAATGAACACCAGGCCCCCCGCGGTCACGATCGAGCCACCGAAGGTTTCCGTACCGGTGCGCGGAATGCCGCGCGCGGTCAGCTCGACGTGTTCGCCGAGGGGGACCTGCCAGGCGAAGTCCCCCGTGTTGAGGTTGATCGCGCTCAAGACTCCCCAGGGGGGCTTGATCGCCGGGTAGCCCTCGTGGTCGTGAAACGGAAGGTAGCCCGTGTGCTCGTAAGGGCCGTACCTCGGGGTGTCGCCCGGCTTGCCTTCAACAAGTGCGATAATGTTGGGAACGTTGTTTGAATTCACGTAGAGCAAGCCGGTCGTCGGGTCGAATGAGGCCCCGGACCAGTTCGCGCCGCCGTGGAAGCCGGGGATGACGACGGTTCCTTGAAGGCTGGGCGGGTTGAAGGCCGGCCCCCCTCGGATCGTGCGCAAGCGGGCGAGAACCGAGGCGCGGTTGGCTTCGCCGATGTTGGTGATGTTCGTCTCATCAAGGAACTGGGCGGCAAACGACGGCGGCTTGACCGGGATCGGCTGCGTCGTCGCCGCCAGTTCTCCGGGGATGTCCGAGGTGGGGACGGGTTGCTCCTTGACGTCGAAGAGCGGCTTGCCCGTTTCGCGGTCGAACAGGAAGACATGGCCCGTCTTCGTCACCTGCGCTACGGCATCGATCGGCTTGCCACCGTGCGTGACCGTGACCAGGTTGGGATAGACCGGCAGGTCGTGATCCCAGAGGTCATGACGCAAGGTCTGATAGTGCCAAACCCGCTTGCCCGTCTTGGCGTCGAGCGCCAGCGTGCAGTTGGCGAACAGATTGTCGCCCTGCCGGTCGCCGCCGTAGAAGTCGAAGGCCGCCGACCCGAGCCCGGCGAAGACCAGGCCGCGATCCGGGTCCACGCTGAACCCGCCCCAGGCGTTCGCTGCCCCTCGCCCCTTCCAGGATTCGCCCTTCCAGGTCGCGTGTCCGAACTCGCCCGGCTGGGGCACGGTGTGGAACCGCCAGACCTGCTCGCCGGTCCGGACGTCGAACGCCCGGATATCCCCCGGCGCGGCAATCCCGGGGCCTTCACCACACGAGACCCCGACGATGATCAAATTCTTCCAGAGGGCCGGAGCCGACGTCGGTCCATAGCCAAGCTTGGCGACACTCGGGTCGAGTTCCTTGCGGAGGTTGCGGATCCCGCCGTCGGCAAACTTCGGGTCGAGCTGGCCAGTCTTCGCGTCCAGCGAAAACAGGCGCCCGTCCGCCGTGCCATGAATAATCCGCCGCGCGCCGTCGGGCTGGCCGTCGGACCAGTACGCACAGCCCCGGTTGACGCCGCCGGACGTCGGCTGGTGCTCGAACGGATGATCCTTGAGGGGGTCGAACTGCCAGAGTTCCTTGCCGGTCGCGGCGTCTAGGGCCACGACCCGGAGATACCCGGTGACGACGTACATCACGCCATCGATCACGATCGGCGTGCATTCGATGGTCTTGCCGGTGCGGCCTTCGAGCTCCCGCGTGTGATACGTCCAGATCGGTTTGAGCCGACTCACGTTTTCACGGTTGATCTGGTCGAGCTTCGAGTACCGCGTGGCACCGGGGTCATTCCCCACCCGCGGCCAGTCGACGCTTTGCGGAGACTGGCCGACAGCATGGCTGGTCAATCCCAGCAAACAAATCAAGACGCTTCCATGTAAATGCATTACACATACCCCGGATTGAATGGCGAGGAACGACCCCCCAGTATACCCCCGGAGAGCACGGGAAAGGAGAACCAGGCCGGCACTCGGCGGCATAACCGTGGGACCACAGTGGCGGTGGCTTCTCGGTCCTCCCAAGCCTGGTGTCATCGTCAGCTCTGAAACCGAGAGTGCCCCGCTCGCACTGGAATCAAATTGCGGGCGGGAGGGGCGTGACCCTCGCCTCAGGAAGACAGGGAGCTCACGCTTTCATGCCGACACCTGGTGTTCCCTGGGACGGCGGGCGGAGCGCCCGACCCGTGGCAGGGCGGAAAACCCGGCAACGTGACGACAGGGCTCCGTTTTTTTCCTGAATTTTGCACGCGCGGGAACCCCCGCGGCCATTACTTTAGGAAAGGGTGGCCGTCTGAACTCTGCGAGCGAAATAGGATTGAGTCGTGGCGCAAGAATCCGCAAGAAAAGCCCAGCAACAACTCGGCACGCTCTTCACGAGCGGAGCAATCGGCGGGCTGAGCGACGATGAGTTGCTGAGGCGGTTCCTGCGTCAGAGCGGTTGCGACGCCGAGGCCGCGTTCCAGGTGTTGGTGGAGCGCCACGGGCCAATGGTCATGGGGGTCTGTCGGCGGATGCTCTCCGACTACCATGCCGCGGAAGATGCCTTCCAGGCGACTTTCCTCGTCCTGGCTCGACGGGCGGACGCCGCCTCTCGGCAGGAGCGGCTGGCGAACTGGCTCTATGGCGTCGCCGTCCGCGCGGCGAAGGAGTTAAGGCGGTCCGAGGCGAGGCGGCAGGCGAGAGAGCGGGCATCAGTGGACCCGCACCGGGCTGAGCTCGCGACCGACCAAGGGCCCGGTCAGGTCGATTTGCACTCGGTGCTCGACGAGGAATTGAGCCGCCTGCCCGGGCGATACCGCGCCGCGCTGGTGGCCTGCGAACTGGAGGGGCTGTCGCGGCGGGAGGCGGCAGTTCAGCTTGGGGTGCCGGAGGGGACGCTTTCAAGCCATTTGATGCGAGGCCGAAAGCTCTTGCGGGAGCGACTCGGACGTCGTGGTTTCGGTGCGACAGCCTGGTCGTTGGGAGGGCTCGCTCACGAGGGTGGGTGGAGTTCGGTCCCGGTCTCGGGCATGTTGACCAGGTCCTCGGTTCGGACGGCGCTGGGCGTACTCTCCGGAGATGTCGGGAGTGTTCCGACATCTGTTGACCTGCTGATAAACTCCATGTGGAGGACAAAGCTCGTGAGCAAGTTAGTCATGGCCGTCGGGACCGGCGTTTCGCTCGGAGTCCTGGCGTTGGTCGGGGTGGTGCTGGCGCAGACCGATCAAGGTTCCGAGCCGCACACGCCTCCGCCCAGGGTGACGGCGAATCCCCCCAAGCCGCCGCGTGTCTCCTCGTCGATCGAGGGTGACAACCTGCGGATGAACGTCGAAGTTCCTCTCGACCTGGTCGTTCCCGACACGTTGATCCTCCGAGGGCAAGGCCGGGAAGTCGAGATTTCCGTCGGGCCGCGGTTGCTCCGGTCGATGGAGGGGCATACCGGGTCGGTCTTTTCGGTGGCGTTCTCTCCCGATGGCACGAAAATCCTCTCGGGGAGCGGCTGGCCTTGGGGCGATCGGACGCTCCGGCTCTGGGACGTGGCCAGCGGGGTGGAGATCCGCCGGTTCCTGACGGCGACCGACGATCCCGGAGCCGAGACCCACGGCCCGCGCGAAGTACCGGGCGAAGTGCATAGTCTCGCGTTCACCCCGGATGGCCGCCAGGCCCTCTCCGGTGGCACCGGCGGCATCGTTCAACTCTGGGACCTGGAGACCGGCAAGGAAATCCGCCGCCTCTCAGGGCACACCGGTACAATCTACGAACTAGCGATCTCACCTGACGGCCGACGCGCCCTGACGGCGAGCCGGGACAAGACGGCCCGACTCTGGGACCTGGCCAGCGGCCGGGAGATCCATGTCCTCAAGGGCCACACCAACTGGGTCCGCTCGGTCGCCTTCTCGCCCGACGGCCGTCGCGCATTGACCGGGTCCGGCCCGAAGGACCATACGATGCGGCTCTGGGACCTTGAAACGGGCGGTCAGTTGAAGTCACTCGAGCAGGCCGGGATCGTGCGCGGCCTGGCCTTCACCCCGGATGGCGTCCACGCGATCGCGGGAATCAACCCTGAGCTTCCCGACGTCCCCGGCGCGATCCACCTCTGGGACCTCGATCGCGGTGTCGAGGTCCGTCGGTTCGACGGGCATGGATTCGCAGTGACCAGCATCGCGATGGCCCCCGATGGCCGGCAGTTCCTGTCGACGAGTTACGACCGCACAATTCGGCTTTGGGACATCGCCAGCGGCCGCGAACTCTACCGGCTGACCGGCCATCAGGAATGGGTCTGGACCGTCGCGTACAGCCCCCGCGGCGACCTCGCCGTCTCGGGCGGCGGAGCGTCCGGCGGCGCCCAGACCGTCGCCCCAGGCCACGACTTCGCGCTGCGGTTGTGGGACCTCACGGGCAAGGCCGAGATCAAGACCGCGGTGCCCTCCCTCCCCGGCCGACCTTAATCGCGTGCCGCTTTCCATGCAGACTCATGAATCCCATTGGCAAGCGACAATGACGCCGATAGGTTTGACCGTCCCGGCAGGACACACCTGAAGTGAAGTCGGTGGCCTTCAGGGCGGCCCTCCGCTGGGGTAGCAAGACAAAGGGTCAGGAGGCGATGCAATTCATCGGCTCCTGACCCTGACAATTGCTCAAGCGAACAGAGCATCACTCTCGCAGACTAACGACCGAGGCCCAAGCTGACGCTCAGGCCCCTGCCCCGGGGCGGCCGATGACCTCGCGGGGGTGGTCACGTTCGCGGCGGGTGGCGATGGCGTTGACGGCGTTCAGATAGGCTTCGGCCGAAGCCTCGATAATGTCGGTCGAGGCCGCGCGGCCGCGGAACGTGCGGTCGTCGCTCTCGACTTCGAGTTCCAGCGACACTTCGCCCTGGGCGTCCTTGCCTCCGGTGACGCCCCGGACGCCGAATTCGCGGAGGTTGGCCGTGATTCCGGTCACGCGCTCGACCGCCTTGAAAATGGCGTCGACGGGGCCGTCGCCAATCGCGGCGTCCTGAACGAGCTGGCCGTCGGGCCGGCGAATGCAGACGGTGGCCGTCGGGGTCACACTGGTCCCGGCCGTGGTGTGCAGGCTGACCAAGGTCCAGTGCGCGGCAACGTCCTGAATGTGCTTCTCGATCAGGACGACCAAGTCCTCGTCGTACACTTCCTTTTTCTTGTCGGCCAGCGTCTTGAAGTCTTCGAACAAGATCTCGAGCTGGTCTTCGTTCAGGTGGTAGCCCAGCTCGGTCACCCGGTCGCGGAGGGCGTGGCGGCCCGAGTGCTTGCCCAGCACGAGGTCGGTCTTGGGGACCCCGACCTCCTCGGGACGCATAATTTCATAAGTTGACCGCTCCTTGAGCATGCCGTCCTGGTGGATCCCCGCCTCGTGCGCGAACGCGTTGCGGCCGACGATCGCCTTGTTGCGCTGAACGGTCAGGCCGGTGATCGTCGAGACCATCCGGCTGACCGGGTAGAGCCGCTCGGTCTTGATGCCGGTGGTCAGGCCGTAGTAGTCGGCCCGCGTCTTCAACGCCATCACGATTTCCTCGAGCGCGGCGTTCCCAGCGCGTTCGCCGATGCCGTTGATCGTGCACTCGACCTGGCGGGCTCCGACCTCACAGGCGGCCAGGCTATTGGCGACGGCCAGGCCGAGGTCGTTGTGGCAGTGAACGCTGATCACGGCCTGGCCGATGTTGGGAACGCGTTCGCGGAGGGCGGTGATGACGGCCGCGTACTGGGTGGGTGTGGCATAGCCCACGGTATCGGGGATGTT
This sequence comes from Singulisphaera sp. GP187, assembly GCF_900129635.1. GTDB lineage: Bacteria > Planctomycetota > Planctomycetia > Isosphaerales > Isosphaeraceae > Singulisphaera. The sequence goes on from NZ_FSRB01000001.1 coordinate 4,427,564, forward strand.
GACGGTGGTCGCGCCGGCGGCGATGGCGGCTTCGACCACTTCACAGAGGAAGTCCACCTCGGTCCGCGCGGCATCCTCGGGGCTGAATTCGACATCGCTACAGTACCCCTTGGCGCGGCGAACGCTGGCCACCGCGCGTTCGACGACCTGCTCGCGGGTCATTTTGAGCTTGTGCTCGCGATGGATCGCCGAGGTCGCCAGGAAGACATGGATTCGGGGACTCTGGGCGTACTGCAAGGCCTCCCAGGCGCGGTCGATATCCCGATCGTTGCACCGGGCCAGCCCGCAGACGGTGGTACCCGCCACCTCGGCGGCGACGGCGCGGACCGCCTCGAAGTCCCCTTGGGAGGCGATCGGGAACCCCGCCTCGATAATGTCGACTCCGAGCGCGGCCAGGGCACGGGCCACTTCCACCTTCTCAACGATGTTCATGCTCGCGCCGGGGGATTGCTCGCCGTCACGCAAGGTCGTGTCGAAGATCCGGATTCGATTCGCGTCAGCCATGGCTGTAGCTCTTCCTGCTTAAGATTGGTGAAGAAACGGAGTTCGCAGGCAAAGGACGCATCGACCGGGAGAAACGGAGAAAGCCCCGAGACTCGCCGGCCAGGGGCGGGTCTCGGGGCTTCGTAGGTCACGCGAGAGGCGTTGCGGCGACGAACCCTAAGACTCCACCCGGCCAAGTCGAAGGCCAAGAATTCGTTGAAGTCGTAGTGTCGTCGTCAAGGATCGCATCCAGGGAGGCTCCGGGCGCATCCGCCTATCGTCCATCTGGTCCCAATCATATCGCCGGTACCGGGGCGAGGTCAATGGTCACATCGGCCCGACCCGCAAGATTGGCTCGCCGCCCGGCCGCAGTCCGGGGAATTAAGCGGGTTTCAAACGAGGGAGTCTCCCACCGGCACACTCCCCGTCGCGATGACGCCGCCTCCGTCTTGCACCCAGCCCATGACAACTGTCTAATGAATCAAGAGACAGTTGTCGGAGAAATTGTCGAAGTCGAGTGAGAAAAGGAGTCGCCGAGATGGAGAGCGAGCACGGCCTCCGAGCCAACGGAGCCGAGAGTGGAAGCGTGTCGTTCGGAGACGACCGACTTCTTGCGGGCTTGGTGATCGCGGTCTTGCTCTGCCTGATTTTGGGCGCGGGGTTGCTGGCGCTTCGGGATCCGTTGGCGGCGGTCATCGTGCTGACGTCGGCGGCCCTGGCCGTGGCTGGCCTGACGGTGGTCGCGAGCCGGTGGGAGAGCCAGCGCGACAGCTTGCTCCAGACCTTGGCGATCGCCGTGGAACAGGGGATGCCGTTGGCGGCGGCGATCGAGGCGTTGGGAGATGCGCACCGCGGCCGATCGAGGCGGCGGCTCCTGGCCCTGACGCGTTACCTCCAGGAGGGGGCTCCGCTCCCCCAGGCCCTGGTCTTGGTGCCGGGGGTCTTGCCGCGCGACGCGGAGCTCTCGATCGGCGTGGGCTGGGCGTCCGACCGACTGGCGGGGGCGCTCCGCGAGGCGGCCGACCCGAAAACGCCCGAGCGGGTCCTCCGGGCCAGCTTCATCCCCCGGATCGCCTATCTCGTGACCCTTCTTTTATTCATGAAATTCATTCTATTTTTTGTTCTTTATTTCATTTTCCCCAAATTCGAGGCCATCTTCGCCGACTTCGGAATCGGTCTGCCCCGGTTCACGGTGGGTGTCATCCTGACGAGCCATTTCTTCATGAGATGGGGCTGGCCGCTCCTCGTGTTGATGACGGTTTGCGAATTGACGGTGGCGGTAATTTTGCCGCTTTCCTTGACGGGTTGGTTGGAGCCCAACGTCTTCTGGCTCGACCGCTTGTTCCGGTCGCGGCACACCGCGCCGGTGCTCCGGTCCCTGGCCTGGGTGGTGGAGGGGGGAAAGTCGCTCTCCGCGGGGATCGCGATCCTGATTCGGTTTTCTCCCCCGGGGTGGGTGCGGAACCGGCTGACGCTGACGCTCCAAGACCTCAGCCACGGGACCGAGTGTTGGGAGTCGCTACGGAACCGAGGGCTGATCGGTCCGGCCGACGCGGCGATCCTGGAATCGGCCAGCCGGGTCGGCAACTTGCCCTGGGCCTTGAGAGAGACGGCCGCCGGAGCCGCGCGACGGTCTTCGCTCCGCCTTGAGGGGTGGATCCAGGTCCTCTCCGCGCTGGTCTATCTGGCCTTGGGCGTCTTGGTGGTCGTTGTGGCCGCCGCGTTCTTCACGCCCCTGATCACGCTCATCGAAAAGCTCGCCTGATCCACGAGCGAAGAAGCCATCACCTAAAACTAAGAACGTGTAACAATCCCTGCGGGGCGAGCGGGGCGCCTGCGAGTCCAGGGACCAACAGATATCGGCCTTGCTGAGGGGACAGGGAGCGATCCGCTCCCCGCTCGCCTTTCAGGCGAGCGCAAGCTCAGAAGGTCAACGCAATCAGCCCCGGGAAGAAGGCAGTCGGTTGGACTGCGTCTTCTTCCCGGGGCTGGGATCGTTCTCGTCGTCACCGGCCACGACTCAGGAGCGGACTGCTCACTGGTTGTTCACGCGGTGTTGTTCAGCGAGACAAAGCTTTGCGATTTCGGCGGGCCAAGCCCACTCCGGCGAGACCGATCGCGAAGATGGCGAGGGTGCTCGGCTCGGGGACTTCCTGGCCGGCCAGCAAGGGGCCGACATAGGCGAACAACTGAGTCGAGCCACCATTGACGCCCTGGGGGGCGAGTTGCACGGGGCCGATCATCTGGAAGTTGCTCAGCGTGAACGGCAAGGGGGTGCTGCCGGCCTGGGTGATCGAGGTGAACGAGAGGAGGACGTCCGAGAACACATTCCCGGTGATCGTTCCGTTCAGCACGCCGGTGACGGCAACGTTGCTCCACGGGAAGGTTCCGCCGGGTCCGGTCGGGAACGCAACGTTGAGCGAGAACGGGACGGCGTTGATCACCTGGGTCGTGCCTTCGGGCAAGCTGGCGATATGCAGGCTTCCCAGGTTGATGACGCCCGGGGTCAGCACACCACCGGAGTTCCCGGTGAAGCTCAGGGAGCCGGCGCCGGCGCCGATGAACCCGGTCGTGCCGTAGGAAAGGGGTTGCGAGATGGGGGACGCCTCGGTCGTCGTGGCGATCCATCCGCCGAGCGTCAGAGCCAACATCAGGGTGTGAAGTCTGGACAGTCGCAAGGTGAAACTCCTGGAAATCCGATGTTCAAATAGGGTCGGAAACACGTGATGCGAACGCCCGCAAGAGGGGGTCGATCGCAAGGACTGGCTTGCCTGAACGGCGCCCCACGCGGGGCCGGCGGGCCAAGTCCAGTCCGCCCTGCTGCGCCGTGGTTACGGCGGGCGTGGCGGGGTCAGCGACGGCATTCCTCCTGCTAAAACGGGTCAGGGAACCCGATTCGACCGAGGTGGATGCCAGGCTCGAAACGCCCTCGTTGTCGATGACATCGAGCGAAAGAAACGATCCGTGAACAGGCCAAAAGAAGGAACGGCCGGTCTGGGTCACCGGACCGTTCGCCTCAACGGTTGAAGCAGTCTCAAGCGGGGTCGATCCGAAACCGTCGAAGGACACCGGGAAGGCGAACGTCGGCGAGAAGCAGTCGTGGTTGTGGAGCAAGACGCGACACATATCGGATCTCACGGTGCTTGAGCAAGGCGTTGGTTGGGAGAAAAAGCCCCTCGAACAGGAGGGGCTGCGGGACCTTTTTGCTCTAGTAGGAACGTGGCGAGCGGCGATCAGGCAGCCCGCCGGGTACGAACCCGGTGACGAACACCGAGACCGGCCAGGGTGGTCAGGAAGAGAGCGATCGAGGTCGGCTCGGGAACGCGGGTCTCGGTGGTCAGGTAAGCCTGGGCCGAAGCATGACCGTTGTTGGTCGTCGAGGGCACCAGCGACAACGGATTGTCGGTGAAGCTCAGCGTGTTGAGGAACTTACCGGTCGCAAACGTGGGGTTCGTGAGCGGGTCGAACTTCGCCACCACGGACGACTGGCTGGCACCGGTGATGGTTCCATTCAGCGTGCCACTGATCTGGAACGGCGTATCATTGGGGTTGGGAACCTCGCCGTCAACCGAGTTGGCCAAGAACGTAATGTGGAAGGGTGTATTCACATAGGTCGTCGACCCACCGGATGGCAACGCGGCCACCTGGAAATCGCCAAGGCTGAACGCCGACGGCGAATTGAACTGGTTGGAGGTCACCGGGATGAAGCTAATCACGCCCGGACCCGACACTCCGGTCGAATCGATCGACCCCGAGGTGCTGTAATTGATGAGGGTATCCGCTCGCCCACTCGTGGCCGCGAAGCTGACCAGAGCCAGAGCCAAAACACCAGCCCGCAACCCGGTCGACTGACATGACATGCGCATCATTATCCTCCTGAATTGATTGTCGCGCTCGAGCGACTTCGCCGAACTCAGAACCGGGCCACCATCGCTCGACGGTTCGCCCCAACCATTTAGGGCGATGCCCTGCACCGAGGTCTCCTACGATGGGAATGACACGTCCGAATCCATCACTTCGCACGGCCCGAGAACAACTCGAGCCTGACCGTTCCCTCACACCAAATTCCGGTGATCGGGTCAGGTCCGCGGGTGGTGGTCGGTGGCGTGACCGAACCCAAGGGACGACGACATGTGGGGTTTGAGGATGATGAGTGCAAGAGGTGTGTTCATTACCCGGCCTCCGTGCCTGGTCATGTCAGGCGTGCCCTTAGTTTCGTTGTGTGAAACCTCGGAGCGATTCCGAACGAGAGGGAATTTAACCCAACCCCTCCCGGCTGTAAACCGGAATATTTCAGAAAAGGCCGAATTACGCTCAAGTTCGTCGTCGAGATTCCAGAGAGGGCCCGAGGCCGCGACCCGATTCTCCTCGCCTGGACTTCCCAGACCCTCAAAGCAGGTTTACCGGGTCGACGTCAATCGCCAACTCCACCTCGCCCGGCGGCGAGATCTTCGGCGCAACCGCCTGCAAAAGCGCCTGGAGCGGGCGCGGTGACTCGCTCCGCAACCGGAGATGATAGCGATAGAGATTGCGAATCTTCGCGATCGGCGTGGGCGCCGGGCCGTGCATGGTCACGCCTGGCGGAGCGGCGGCTTTCAAGGCTTCCAACAGCTCATTCATAAATGTACGAACCATAGCTTCATCAGGTCCGCGGCCGATCAACCGGACCAGGCGGCCGAACGGCGGCATGCCGAACCGCTGGCGTTCCGGCAGCTCGCAGGCCACGAACCCCTCGTAATCGTGTCGCGAGGCGCAGTCGATGGCATAGTGGTCCGGGGCGAACGTCTGTACCAGGACCCGACCCGGGCGATCGCCTCGACCGGTTCGACCGGCCACCTGGGCCACGAGTTGAAAGGTTCGCTCGGCCGCGCGGAAGTCGGGCATGTGCAGCGCGGTGTCGGCGTTGACCACGCCCACCAGGGTCACATTCGGGAAGTCGAGTCCCTTGGCGATCATCTGCGTGCCCAGCAAGATCCGGATCTCCCCCGAGCGGAACGCCGAGAGCACCTGCTCGTGGCTCCCCGGCATCCGCATCGTGTCCGAGTCCATCCGCCGCGAGACGTAATCGGGAAAGGCCGTCTCGACCTCGCGCTCGAGCCGCTCGGTACCAATCCCGCCATAATGCAAGTTGGGCGCCTGGCAGCTCGGGCAGGCCGGAGGACGCGGACGCTCGGCGTCGCAGGTATGGCAGATCAAGAGCCGACGCCCCTTATGATAAGTCAGGGCGACGTCGCAGGCATCACACTTGAGGACCTGGTTGCAGCGCGGGTTCGGGCAAATCACAAAGGTATGGAACCCGCGGCGGTTGAGCAGGAGCATGACCTGACCGTCGTCCTTGAGCGCGGCGATCATCGCCTGGCGGAGCGGCTCGCTCAGCCCCCCCAGGGCAAGTCGTTCGTGGCTCAGGTCGATCAGTTCGACCTTGGGCATCGGCCGCGCTCCGACCCGCGCCATCATCGGCAGCCGGAGGTACCGGCCCAGCTCGGCGTTCCGCCAGGTCTCGAGGGCCGGCGTGGCCGAGCCCAGGAGGATCGGGATCCGTTCGAGCTGGGCGCGCTTCACGGCCACGTCGCGGGCGTGGTAGCGCGGCGTCGTTTCCTGCTTGAACGTACTCTCATGCTCTTCATCGATGACGATCAGGCCGAGCCGCCGGGCCGGCGCGAAGACGGCCGAGCGGGCGCCGACGATCACCTGGACCTCGCCGGCGGCGATGCTCCGCCAATGCCGGTGCCGCTCCGCGTCGCTCAGGTGGCTGTGGAGCACGGCGATCTTGCCGAACCGGCGGCGAAACCGGCGGATCGTCTGGGGCGTCAGGCTGATCTCAGGGACCAGCACGATCGCCTCGCGCCCCCGAGCCATCACGCGCTCGATGGCGCTCAGGTAAACTTCGGTCTTTCCGCTGCCGGTGACTCCGTGAATCAGGAAGGTTGCGAACTCGTCCCCCTCGAGCGCGGGGGTCATAGCCGCCATCACCGCCGTTTGCTCGTCGGTCAGCGTGGGAATCGGCTTCGCGTCGGAATCCAGGTCGGACGCGACCGACGCGGCATCGAATGCGTCCTTGGAGTGCCGACGCCTCACCGTCTGGACGTACCCGCGCTGCCGCAAGGCCGTGATCGGCCCGGTCGCGCACTTTGCCAGCCGGCAAAGGTCCGCGATCGTCAGCGGCTCGTCCGACCGGCAGAGAACGGCCAGCGCCTCAGCCTGCTTGGGCGGAAGCTGCAACGTCTCGAGCGACTTGCGAATCTCGTCGGGGACCGTCAAAAACGTCCCCACCCGCGTCCCCGCCTGATTCTTGACGCCGGCCGGCACCACCGCATCAAGGGCCTGGCCCCACGAACACGCATAATAGCCGGCCATCCAGCGCGTCAGCTCGAGCATCGCCCGATTGATCAGAGGCGGGTCGTCGAGGACGTCGATGACCTCCTTGACCCGGCTCGGATCCATCCCCGACGGTGCCTCGGCATCAATCCGGACGCAGTAACCGACCGCCGGCTTGTTGCCCCGCCCCAAGGGAACCCGGACCCGTTGCCCCGGACACACAACCGCTTCCAGACGCGCGGGCACTCGGTAGCTGAAGATCTGATCGATCGGCCGGTTGAAAACAATGCCCGCGTACGGGCCGTCGGCCTCAGCGCTCGCCTCGTCGGCGAACCAGTCCGCCTGGCGTTTGCCGTTGACAAGGCTCATCGGCGAATAATCTCACTCGGGAGGACGGATCGTAAAACCTGGAATCTCGCCTGAGTCGGGACTCGTGGCCCACAAAACCCTGTGGATTCGACGGAGACAAAACGCCGTGACCGTGACAATCGGCAAGCGAACCGCCAAAGGAGCCGGAGAAACCGTGACACTCTGAGAAGCGCGGGGAGTATGGTACGGCAACGCTCTCGGAAAACCAAATCAGGCGGCACCAAAACGAGGCGGCGGCCACCCGGAAATTCTATCGGCGAATGGCAACCGAAGGTAGACCGGATCTGAACAGGCGTTCCAAAATGATGCAGCCTGACGCGATCGAGGCACAACGTCGGCTTATCGAGATCCATGAAGCGTCCGTAACCAATGGGTTCAACGGTCCTGTAGGATCAGGTTCCTCGCGAACGACCCAATGAGGAACGGTCCCGAAACACCCCGGCTCTCCAGCGGTCGAGGCGGAATCATGGTGGCAACACATCATACTTAATGCTATCTTTCTCAGATCCGCGTTCTCTGGTGTTCTCTCGGTGGGAACAGGTGACGTCGCATGTCGCATCGGCCGCAACTCGATGGCCTCCGGTTCTTCGCCTTCCTCGCCGTTTTCATTTACCATACCAAGGAATCGCGATTACCCTGGGGTTGGGCCGGCGTCCAATTCTTTTTCGCCCTCTCCGGCTTCTTGATCACGCGGATCCTGATCCGGGGAGAGTCCGGCGTCCTGAGCGCAGACCTGAGGCGGTTCTACCTCCGGAGAACACTCCGGATCTTTCCGCTCTACTATGCCATCATCGCCTGGCTCGCTTTGACGCAACCGCTCGACCACAAGCTCTGGCTCGTCACTTACACTTACAACATCAGAGGATATTTAGACCACTATCTCAGCAACATGTTGGGCCATTTTTGGACGCTCTGCGTCGAGGAGCAGTTCTATCTGCTCTATCCGCTGGCCCTCCTGTTCACCCCTGCCCGACGCCGATTTGCCCTCCTGATCGTCCTGATTGCCGGCTCAAAAGCCTTCCAGACCTATGCCCATCTCAATTTATTTATGCCTTCAGCCCGAATCTTGTTGCCCTATTGCGGCGAAGATCTCCTCTGGGGCTGTCTGGCGGGGCTGGTCGATCTCCATAGCGCTCCCGGCAGACGACTGGGGAAGCCCTGCCTGATCGCAGGGGCCGCAATTCTGATCCTTGCCTGGAACTTACACAAACCGCAGACCACCGGGTCGGTCGGAGGTCAGGAACTGCTGTCGGTGTCGCTGTTCGGGATCGGCTCGGCCCTCACCGTCCTCGGCGCATGGCGAACCACCGACCGTTGGCTCATCGGCCCCCTCTCCTGGACCCCGATTGCCTACCTCGGCCGGATCAGCTACGGATTGTACGCCATCCACTTCCCCGCCCTGAACGGCCACTGGATCGACCAGATCCCGTACGGCTTCATGATCCCCCGTCCCTACGGCGACCTGGCGTTGACGATCGGTCTGGCCGCGGCCTCCTGGCGGTTCTTCGAAGCGCCGATCAACCGCCTCAAAGACCGGATCGCCTCCGCCCCGGCCCTCGAGACCACAAAATCAACGAATCCACAAAGTCCTAAACAGCCTGCTTTTAGGTAAAACCGATTGACACCGCAAGGCGCGTCGGCGCATCCTAAACATCGCGAGAAACCACGATCGACACCTGTGCGTTTGCCCACAAAACCACAAGCGGGCCGGCGATCTCAAAGAAGGTTATCCAACGATGCGACTAGGGCTGTTCGGAGGGACATTTGACCCGATCCATTTGGGGCATCTGATCCTGGCGGAGAAATGCCGTGAGGCTTGCCGACTCGACCGGGTCTGGTTCGTGGTCGCAGGCGCTCCGCCCCACAAGCCGGGCGACCGGACGAGCGTGGCCCACCGCTTGGAGATGGCCCGGATCGCCGTGGCCGGCCACCCTGCGTTTGAAGTCTCCGAGATCGAGGCTCACCGACCCGGCCCTCATTACAGCGTCGAGACCCTTGAGGCGGTGCATGCGGAACGCCCCGGCGACGACCTCTTCTTCCTGGTCGGAGCGGACAGCCTCGCCGACCTTCCCCACTGGCGCGAGCCCGCGCGGATCGCGCGGCTGGCGACCGTGGTCGTGGTCAACCGCCCGGGCATCGACAGGGACGTCGAGGCGGATCCGGCCCCGGACTTCGGTCCCGAGGCGAAGCCCTTGGTCTCGGTCACGATCCCGCCGATCGGCATCGCCTCGCACAACCTTCGCCATTGCCGGGCCGAGGGCCGGAGCATTCGCTACCAGGTCCCCCGCGGGGTTGAGGCCTACATCGAGGCCCAAGGGCTTTACCAACCCACGGCACCGCCCCGATAATTGAATCATCGAAAGCCGCCGAACGATTCCGAACGGATGGCCCCTTCGTACCCTCCACGTCATTCGGAACGACCGCCATGAGCACCCAGACTCGAGGTCCGTCGCAAAAAGAAGTCGTCTACCCCGATAGCGATGGTCAACCCATGGCAGAGAACACCCTCCAATTCGAGTGGATCACCACGATCAAAGGGGGGCTCGATGCCGTCTTCCGGGATGACCCGAACGTCTTCGTCGCGGGAGACTTGCTCTGGTATCCCGTCGAAGGAGAGAACACGATCCGCACCGCCCCCGACGCCATGGTGGCCATTGGCCGCCCCAAGGGTTATCGCGGCTCGTACCAGCAATGGCGTGAAGCAGGCATCCCACCGCAGGTCGTTTTCGAGGTGCTCTCCCCGGGCAATCGCCTGGGGGAAATGACCCGTAAATTCCGCTTCTATGAACGATACGGAGTCGAGGAATACTACGTCTATGATCCCGATCGAATCGAGCTGGCCGGCTGGATCCGTAACGGGGCGGAGTTGGACGAAATTCCGGCGATGGACGGCTGGATCAGTCCTCGCCTGGGCATCCGGTTCGAACTGGCCGAAGACACGATGCGGATCTACGGACCTGACCAACAGCCGTTCGCCACATACCTCGAACTCATCAGACTGCATGAAACGGCCGTGAGTGAGCGGGACGAAGTTGCCAAGCAACGGGACGAGGTTGCGAGAGAGCGGGACGAAGTTGCGCAAGCGCGAGATGCCGAGCAGCTTCGCGCGGATCGTCTGGCTGCGCAACTTAGGGCGTTGGGAGTCGAACCGGAGCGTTAAGCAAGGTTCGCGAAGTATGACGTCCGGGCAGGCTAAACCGGCCGATTGAGGGCGGCAACCGCCGTCCTATCCTACCTCGATCGCCCTGATCCTAGGCGAGTCAAGAACCGTCATTTTGGGCCTCATCCCCGCCGCGGAACCGGTCGATAGGGGAATGGTGAGCCGGTTACGGATGGCCAGGAAGACTTGGTTTTGAGGACGACGATGGCGCCAGCAACAACACACCAGAAGCCGGCCGCGGTCTCGGAAGAGGTTGAGGCCCTGCGCCGCCAGCTCGTCGCGTTGCAACGGGTAAGCAGCCTCGGGGTTCTTGCCGGCGGGATCTGCCACGAGTTGAATAACGCGCTCACACCGATTCTTAATTATGCCAAGCTTGGTCTCCGCAACCCCGACCCCGCGTTTCGCCAGCGGGCTTTCGAGAAGATCCTCGAAGCCGGCCAGAGGGCGTCGGCGATTTCCGGCGGCGTGCTCGGCATCGCCCGACCCCGGGCCGACCGGCGCGAGGCGACCGATCTGGTTCGGCTGACCAAAGAAGTGACCTTGCTCGTGGCCAAGGACCTGTCACGCCACCGGGTCCACCTTGATTTCCAGGCCGTCGGCCAGCCCCACGCCCGGGTCAACCCCGCGCAGATCCAGCAGGTCCTCCTCAATCTGATGATCAACGCTCGCCAAGCGATGCCCGAAGGGGGCACACTCCGGGTCCGGGTCGGCGAGGACGCCTCGGGCCGGATCGCCGAGTTGAGCGTGGCCGACACCGGGATCGGCATCGCCCCGGCCGACCTACGGCGGATCTTCGAGCCCTTCTTCACGACCAAGACCGGACCTGACGCTTCAGGCCAAGGGGGGACCGGCCTGGGACTCTCGGTCTGCCGCGATATCGTCGAGTCGCACCACGGCCGCCTCCGCGCGGAGAGCCGGATCGGCCAAGGGACCAGCTTCACCCTTCGCCTCCCCGTCTGCCCGACCCCCGCCAAGCAAGGAGCCGCCTGATCCTCCGATCGCGTGGGACGATGGGACCACACCTTACGTCATTTCATTGGTCCCTTCGTCCCTGGATTAACGTTGCAATTTCGCGACCGATCCGCGATGGATCCGCCGTCTCGACGCGGGAGCAGCCGCTTCCATAGCCAACTCACCATCGTCCCGATCGCGACAAGAAGGGGTCCCGAGATGGAACTCGCGGAGTTGCAGAAGCATTGGGATGCTTTCGGAGCGGAGGATCCGCTCTGGGCGATCATGACCGTTCCCGGCAAGCGGTTTGGCCGCTGGGACGTCAACGATTTTTTCGAGACCGGCCGCCGACAGGTCGCCAGCCAGGTGGAATACTTCCACGAACGGGGGATGCACTTCAATCGAGGTCGGGTCCTGGATTTCGGCTGCGGCGTCGGCCGGCTCACCCAGGCGCTCGGCGACTCGTTTCAGGAGTGTGACGGCGTCGATATCTCGGCGGCGATGATCGCACGCGCCCGCCAGCACAACCGTCATGGGGACCGGTGCCGCTACCACGTGAATGCCCGCGACGACCTGGCAATCTTTGCCGACAACACCTTTGACTTGGTTTACACCAACATCGTGCTCCAGCACATGCAGCCAAAGTACGCGCGGAGCTACATCGCGGAATTCCTCCGAATCATCGTTCCCGGCGGACTCGTCTTCTTCCAGATGCCGGCAGGAACCGAACCGGCCAACCCTGAGCCGAATCCCTCCTCGACCATAAGCCATCGAGCCCCCCTGCCGGACTCGGCTTTTCGGGCGAAAATCAGCCCGACCGAGCATCCCGCCACCGTCTGGGCGGGCTCGCAATTAGAACTCATCGTACGCGTGAAAAATCTGAGCGGCTGCCCATGGAAAGCGACCGGGCGTGAGTTAGATCGACTCGGGCTCAGGCTCGGCAACCACTGGCTCAACGAGCAGAACCAGGTCGTCGAATACGACGACGGCCGGGCCGACCTCCCGGGGGACCTTGAACCGGGCGAGGAAGTCGACCTCGTCCTGACCATCAATGTTCCCAAAGTCCCGGGCAGTTACCTCCTGGAAATCGACATGGTGGAGGAGTTCGTCTCCTGGTTCAAGGATAAGGGATCCGAGACGTCGGTCCTCCCCATCGAAGTGAAAACTCCGGCCGCCGAGAGAGACTTCACCCCGCAAATGCAGATGCACACGATCGACAAAGATGAAATCATCTCGCTCATCAACAATCACAGTGGCAAGATTCTTGAGATTCAGCGGGTCAACGAAGGCAAGGGGCTGCTCGACTACAACTACTATGTGACGAAATAACGGGCCCCTTCGTCGCGTCAACCCTGGCCTCGGCCGCACAATGTCGGTAGCCTGGGGGCCTGGCGTTATGGCTAGGCTTTCCGGGTAACTGGCAGCGGAGGTCCGAAGTGCGTTGGGTGACCGTCTTGACGGAGCACGGCCCGAGGGCGTGCGGAGTGTGGCAGGGACAATACGTCGACGTCAACGCGGCCGACCCCGAAGCGCCGTCGAGCGTGAAGGGATTGCTGGAGCTTGATCCAGCCCGCCGGAAGCGCGCGTGGGAAGCCCTCGCGCAAGGGGAGAAACGCTACGACCCCGCGGGGGCCACACTGCTCGCCCCAATCCCCGACCCGCGCAAGATCATCTGCCTGGGTTTGAACTACCGCGACCACGCCGCCGAGAGCGGGATGGACATCCCCACCGAGCCGATCCTGTTCAGCAAGTACCCGTCGGCGCTGATCGGCCATCAGGCCGAGATCGTTCTGCCCGCGGTCAGCGAGCAGGTCGACTACGAAGCGGAGCTGGTGATCGTGATCGGCCGGAAGGGCCGGCACATCCCCCGCGAGCAGGCCATGGAATATGTGGCCGGATACACCGTCGGTCACGACGTCTCGGCACGCGACTGGCAGTTGAACAAGCCGGGCAAGCAGTGGATGGTCGGTAAGACCTTCGATACCTTCGCGCCGGTCGGCCCGGAACTGGTGATGTGTGACGAGGTCCCCGACCCGCACGCCCTGGGAATCCGGCTTCGCCTGAACGGCCAGACGATGCAGGATTCGAGCACCAGCCAGTTGATTTTCCGGGTCGATGAAACGATCGCCTACCTCTCGAAAATCCTGACGCTCGAGCCGGGCGACCTGATCTTCACCGGCACCCCGCCGGGCGTCGGAATGGCCAAGAAGCCCCCCGTCTGGCTCAAGCCGGGCGACGTGGTCGAGGTCGAGATCGACGGCCTCGGCACCCTTCGCAACACCGTCAAGGCCGAGTCGCCCGCGTAACCCCTCCCCCTCTTCCGCTCGCCATTAAAGGCGAGCGGAAGAGGTAGCGAGGGCGAGTGGACGGGTCGGAAGCCAGGGAACGATCCGCTCCCCGCTCGACTTTGAGGGCGAACGAAGCAGGAGACGGACGGGAGGGGCTCGCGAAGCACGTGGACCTGGTCTCTCTTTGCATTAGATCATGTGCAAGCCCTGTGCATCACGGGTTGTATTTAGCCCGTGAGCCAAAAACCTGGGCGATCGTTCACGGGTTGAGTCCAACCCGTGGCACCCAACGTCAGTAACTCGGCGTCGTCAACAACGGATGTAACTCTCACCGGACCAGAGAATTACTGCCGCTCCGTGGCTGCGGTTCGTTCGAGAGAAGGGGGGGCAAAAAATCGCCGTTCTTCGTCATGATGGGTGCGGCTAGCAACCGGCACTCACCTGGATTGAGGAAGAACGGCGATGAAGGCAGCTCGGACGCTGCAAGGCTTGCAGCAACCGCAGTCGTTGATCGGCTATGTCCGACAGTTTCTCACCCCGACGGTCTGGAAGCAAGCCCGAGGGGTTGTTCCTCAAAGGCGGTCGGCGCCGCGGTGGGATCTCCAGCCACTGGTCGTGGTCATGCTCGCCATGACCTGGGCCACCGGCGACTCCGAGTCCGAGAGGTTTGAGAAGGCCCGGGGATACTACGTCGCCTGCCATGAGTCGCGAAGACGCCCGGGAAAGACCCTCGTCGGCTTCCAGAAAGCGATGCGACGCGTCCCCATGCGACAACTCAGGGCGTTGGCCGCGGGGGTTCGGCAACAGATCCACGCCCGACTGGGGTCGCGGCGGATTGTCGACGGCTTCGAGCCGATGGGCTGCGACGGCTCGCGGATCGAGTGCCCCCGCACCCCCGAGTTGGAACGGGGACTCGGGCAGGCCGGCAAGAACGACGCGGCCCCCAACGTCTGGCTGACGGCGTTCGTCCACTTGCCCACGGGACTGCTTTGGTCGTGGCGACTCGGCCCGGGCACCGCGGCCGAGCAAGAGCATTTGAGGCACTTGCTCGCCACCCTCTCGCCCGAGGCCCTGATCGTCTGCGACGCCGCTTATATGGGCTTCGATCTGGTCCGGGCGATCCTCGGTGTCAAGCGATCGTTCCTGTTCCGGATGTCGTCGCGGGTCGACCTCTACACCCTCGAAGTGGCGAACCTGGAGGATTGGACCGAAGGCCCTGTCTTGTACTGGCCGAACTATGTCCAGAAGAAAGGGGAAGCGCCGATCCAATGCCGCTTGATCCGGATCCCGGCCAAGGGCAAGGGTAAGGGGTCGGTCAAACGCGACGTCTGGCTCCTGACCGACGTCCTCGACCCAGCCCGGATGTCGGCGGCGACGGCCGCCAAATTCTACCGCTGGAGATGGCGTAATGAAGGACTATTTCGCACATACAAGCGTATAATCAATAAATTGAAACTCGCTAGCCGCACGGTGGCCTTGGTGCATCGCGAGGCCGAGTTGTCACTGCTGGCCACGCAGATCCTCCTGGCGCATGCCGACCTGGCGCTTCGGCCGGCGTCGGCGTCGGCGTCGGCGACCGATGGCCCAGTGATCAGCCCCCGCAAAGTTCTGATCGAGATCCGCAAGGAGATCGACGCGGCCGTGAAACCCAAGGCCAAGTGTTACCACAAGCGACTCGCGGGCTGCCGCGCCGGGTGCCGGAAGCAGAAGAGCCCGAAAGCCACACGCAAGTGGCCTCGTCGCAAACCGCATAAGCCGCCGAAACCGCCTGTGCTCCACACCCTGACTCAGGAACAGAAAGCCTTGCTAAACAAGCACATGAGTGCAGTAGGATGAGGCATCAGTAATCGACGTTGCGTGGCACCCAACGGCGATTGCATCACCACGGCCACCACTCGAAGAATCCAAGAAAACCGAGAACGGCCACCACTCGAAGAATCCAAGAAAACCGAGAACAACGGCTTAGGAACGGGACGTAAATCACTTCCCGAGTCTAACCCCACGAAGGTAGGCCGGGGCGAGACCTACAGCGGTTTACCGTCGAGTGGCGCACGCTCTCGCCGGTTTCAGCCCCAAGGGGGCGGCCCAAGGTAGCCCGGGGCAACGCCCCGGAAAATCGACACCTTTAAATAGCATAGCCCTGTAAGGGCGGCCTAGTTCGAGCGGCGGACTTGCGATGTAGGTCGTTCTGATATAACCTTTTAAGTCGCCCTTTCAGGGCTGCTAAGCCTCGTGGTTGAACCCCCAGGGCGTTGCCCTGGGCTTCCTTGGACCGCCCCGTTGGGGCTGAATTTAAACCAAATAGCCCGAGGCGTATTCAAGACATAAGCTTGTTTTGCAGTTTCAGAGTCTCATATAAGTGTTAACGGCGTAGCGGGGCATGTCCGTGAATCGTTCTGAAATCGGGAAGTTATTTGCGTCCCGTTCCTTAGCGTCTCAGCCGCTCGGTCAGGGTGCGGGTTTCGGGATCGTTGGGGGCGAGCGTCAAGGCGTGCTGGGCTGCACTCAAAGCATCGCCCGCTTTGTGGTCGGCGTTCAGGGCCAGGGCGAGGTGGTAGAAGACGTCGGGGCGATTGGGAAGGTTCTGCGAGGCGATTTGCAAGTCGGCAACCGCCAGCGCCGGGTGGTTCAGGGCGAGGTGCGCCTGACCGCGTCGGAAGTGGGCCTCGGGATCGCCGGGGGTTAGCTCGAGCACCTGATCGAGCCGCGTCAGTGCCTGGTCCGGCTCGCGGCGAGCGAGTTGGAGGGTGGCGATCCGGAGGATGACGGGCGCCGAACTCGGGTCGAGCTCAAGGGTCCGGAAGTAGGCCGCGAGCGCCTCGTCGGGCTGGCCGGACGCCTCAAGAATCCGGCCGCGGGCGAAGTGCGCCTCAGCCTTCTGCGGATCGATTTCGATCGCCGACTCAAGCCGTTTGAGCGCGGGCTCCGCCTGGCCAAGCCGGTCTTCGATCTCGCCCAGGCCAATCAGGGCCCCCACGTACTCGGGATCGATCTCCAGCGCCTTGCGATAGGAGCGTTTCGCTTCGTCGAACCGGTTCTGAAGGTGGAGCACCCGGCCCAGCCGATGGTGAGCCTCGGCCGAGCGGGGCGACTCGACCACGAGCCGGTCAAGGTCGACCCGCGCCTGATCGTAATCGCGACGGTCGATGGCCGCCTGGGCCGACTGGCTCAATTGCTGAATCAAGGCCGACTGGGCTGCCGTGGGGATGTCGCGATCACCGCGTGAGCGGACCGTCGCGCAGCCGGCGAACGCCAGCAGGGCGAATCCACACCCGGCGATGAGGCCCCAGCGCCGCATGCTTCCCCTCCTTGGGGCGGCCTCCAGGAACCAGACAACCGAGGATTCGCCTCCGTCGCCGGCTCTCCGTCAGGCTATCGACACAATCACGTACCGGGTTGAGCTGGTCCGAGGCAACGCACGGCCCCGGCGTCTCGACTTGCGATGGGAACTCCTGGAGGTTCGGCACCTTACGCACGAACGGCAATACGGTCAAGCCCGTTCGATGGGCCGAATTCCGCTCGCCCGTGGGACGGAGTTTGCACCAGCCCAACCCATTTTCCTGGCCCCTCAGCCCACCCCGCACGCCTCGCGGGCTCGGTCGAGGACGATCCGGGCCGTCCTTCGAGCACGGTCGGCCGCGGCGGCGCGAACTTCGGCGACCCGGGTCGGATGGGCAACCAGTTCCGTGCGTCGTTCGCGAGCGGGGGTGAAGGTGGCGATGATCGCCTCAGCCAGCCGGCTTTTCACCTCGCCGTAGCCGATCCCCCCCTGGCGATAGCGCTGTTCGACCTCGGCACGCTCATCCTCGGCGGCGAACAGCTTGAACAGGCCATAGACCGGGCACGTGTCCGGATCCTTGGGGGCTTCGACCGGGGTGCTATCGGTGACGATCTTCTTGCACTTCTTGCGGATGACGGCGGGGTCGTCGAAGATTTCGATCGTGTTGTGATAACTCTTCGACATTTTCCGCCCGTCCAGGCCCGGCACCACGGCGACCGAGTCGAGGATGAACGGCTTGGGCAGGCGGAAGACCTCGCCCCCCTTGCCGTAGACGTTGTTGAACCGCTCGGCAATGTCCCGGGTGATTTCGAGGTGCTGCTTCTGATCCTGGCCGACCGGCACCAGGTCGGCGTCGTAGAGCAGGATGTCAGCCGCCTGGAGCACCGGGTAGGCGAAGAGCCCGTGCTCGGCCGCATGCCCCTGCTGCACCTTGTCCTTATAGCTGACGCACTTCTCCAACCAGCCCATCGGCGTCACGCTGGTCAGGAGCCAGGCCAGCTCGGTCGTCTCGGGGACGTCCGACTGCACGAACAAGGTCGCGCGGTCAGGGTCGATCCCCAACGACAGCAAGTCCACGATCACGTCGAAGACGTAGCCCCGGAGTTGCTCCGCGTCGCGGACGCTGGTCAGCGCATGATAGTCGGCCACGAAGTAGAACGGATCGTTCCCTTCCTGGAGCGCAATGTACTGGCGGATCGCGCCGAAGTAGTTGCCAATGTGCAATGCACCCGAAGGCTGGATTCCCGACAGAACACGCATGGTCAAATCGACTCGCAAAGCGTGGGCGAGAGACGGGGTCTGGCTTCGGGGAACGGGGCTCGCCCTCCGAAACGATCGGAATACTGTATCAGTTTGAGAGACCCGTTCCAATCCAGAGCGAGCATGCGACCCACCCACCCAGGCCGCCCCCTCAACATCATCGTAGACCCAGGTCAATCGCATCCGCTCGCGAATGAGGACCGCTCGGCTCCGTCGATCGCGCCCCGAAGACCCCGTGTTGGCGGTCCCGAAGAGGAATGTTACGATGTGCAACGTGGGAACCAAGCGGACCATTGGAACTTGGAAGCGACCGGAATTCGAGGCATCTTATGGCGGAACTCTACGAGGATCACGGCATCCGCTTCCAATATCCGGCCGACTGGGAGATGGAAGTCACCGACGACGGCCCCGTCACCACGGTCTCAATCCAGTCACCGAGTGGCCTGGCGTTCGCCATGGTGACGACGGACGAGACCTGCCCCGCGCCGGCCGAGGTGGCCGACGAGGCACTCGAGGCGATGCGTGAAGAGTATCCGGGACTCGACGCCACCCCCGCCTTGGAGACGATCGCCAGCCACGGCGCAGCGGGCCATGACGTCGAGTTCCTCAGTCTCGACATGACCAACTCCTGCGAGATCCGCTGTTTCCGTACCCCGAGACGCACCATCTTCCTCTTCGGCCAGTGGTCGGACCTCGACTCCGAAGAGAACGAAGCTTACTTTGGCGACGTCAAACGCTCGCTGAATGAGACGGATGGTTGAGCGATCCAACCAGCCCCGCGCCACGGCCACGGCCGGCGCTCAGCGGCTGGTGGCCTGATCCAGGAACGCGACGATCCGATCGAGCAGGTCGGGGCCTCCCATCTCGATGACGTTGCCGTGCCCGGCGCCCTGGATTTCGATGAGGGTCGCCGGCTGCGGGAACACGGACGCCAGGCGATGCGCATCGCCATCGGGGACGAGCGTGTCGCGGCGGCCGTGGACGATCAGCGTCGGCGCGGTGATCCGAGGGGCCAGCTCGATCGGCCGAGGGCGGCTCAACGAGACGCCCGCCAACCGGGAGGCCCGGCGCACGATCCGAGGGGCGAGCAGGCTGGGCAGCGGAGTTCGGATCCGCTGGAGCCAGCCGGCGACGACGGTTTCGAGCCGTGCGTAGGGAGATTCCAGCAACAGAGCCACGATCCTCGGCTCGTCGGCCGCGGCCCGAAGCGCAATCGCCGCGCCCATCGACCGGCCCCAGACCGCCAGGGACATCGCGGGGCCGACCCGCCCCGCCACGACGTCGACCCAGGCGCGGAGGTCGTCCCCCTCGCGGCCTCCGAACGAGGCGAAGCCCCCCCCGCTCCGCCCATAACCGCGCATGTCCAGCCGCGCGACGTTCCAGCCACGGGCGGCCAGGAGCTCGGCCCGCCCCTTCATCGCGTCGCGAACCTCGGCAAAGCCATGAACCAGAAGGATGGTGCGGCCCGTCGGCGTCGGCGACGCCCCCGCGGGAAACCAGACCCCCGCGAGCCGGGTGCCATCAGAGGCCGTCGCCTCGATCGGCACGCCACCACCCGCGGCCCCCGTCTCGAAATCATCGCCCGGCCCCGCCGCACTCAGCCGCCGACCCGGCATGATCAGGGCCCAGGCCCCCCACTCGCTGACCAGCATCACGAACCAGGTGAGCAGACCCGCCACGAATCCACCGACCGTCACCAGTCCCGTCATCCAGCCCGACCCAAGCACGGTCATCGCCAGCGCCCCGCGCTCGAGAAACAAGGCCCACTCCATCGCCGATCCTCTTCCCTTTTTGAGAATTCCCCCCAGGTCGTCAACCGCCCTGAGATGATCCGGCAAGGGAGCGATTCGTGCAAGGTTTTCGACTCATCAATGCGTCTTGCCCTGTTCCCCGGAGACTCACTCGATCATCTCGCCGGCCGCTTTTTTTTCGGCTTCGGTTGCTCGGGAGCGCGCGGCGGCGGGATCGTTTTCCCCGTCAGACGTTGAAAGAACTCCCGGAGCCATTCCGGTCCGGACCGTTGCGGCAGGTCATCGGGATGCTCCTCCGCCCATTCCATGGCGAGGATGAGGGGGACCCAGCGGGTGAGCTCGGTCGCGGGGTCGCGGCCCATCCGGGTCAGGGCCGTGGATACTTTGGCAGCGAGCGTCACGCGGCGGACGGACTCGGGGGTCGGCCGGGTGCAATTCTCCGCGGGTGACGTGACCAGGTATTCGCGGCAGACGACCGGCCGCTCCTCGTAGATCGAACACGACTCGTCTTCGAGGAACGGGCAAGCAATCCCTTGAGCGAAGTAGTCGAGCGCCACGGGAACGAGCTCGTCGTCGGCGACTGTCTCGCAACGCTGAAGTCGCTCCAGCAGGCCGGCCTCCTCGAGCCGGCGCCTCGCCTCGGCGAAACGGGCCAGGACGCGTGAGCGACGCGGCTCGGGCCAGCCGTCGACCATGTCCCGAATCAAGCGTGCTTCCACTTCCGAGATCGGTACCAGCTGCCGACAGCAGGCCCCGCAGCCGCTCCGGCACGAGACCGAGTACCCCTGCGCGACGTCCGCCTTCACCGCCTCACCGATAATCGCCTCGGAGAGCGACCGCACGGTGGGCAAGAGCTGGCGGAGCTCGAACACGTGGGTGGGAACCGTGATCTCCGCTCGTAAGGGGGTACCCGAAAGGTTCAAGGCCACGTTCGCCGTGATCGTCTCGGCTCGTGCGCCGGGTTCCGGAGCCATCGGTTCTCCAATTCGTTGCGTTGGCGTGACGGTTGATTCTCCCGTATTCTTCGATACGAGCGATCCGATCATCCGTGACCAGCCGGCCGAATCCCAACCTGATCAGGGACGAGTCCCTGAATCGGCCGGCGGAGCCGTATTTTTCCTCGATCGTGCAGAAAGTTGCAACCAAAGCCACGACCACTCCCATTACCCTGTACTCACGCAACGCCGATACGGGCCGAGGATCAAACCTGTGGCGACCAGGAAGGACAAAACGCTCCGACCGCAGCTCCTCACGCTCTTCAACCTGGGAGCGATCCGCGAGCTCACGGACGGGCAACTGTTGGAACGGTTCTTGACCGACCGAGGCGAAATGGCCGAACTGGCGTTCGCCGCCCTGGTCGAGCGGCACAGCGCCATGGTGATGCGCGTCTGCCGCGCCCGGCTCTCCAACCCCCATGACGCTCAAGACGCCTTCCAGGCCACGTTCCTCATCCTGGTCAAGAAGGCCCGCACCCTCTGGGTCCAGGATTCCCTGGGCCCCTGGCTGCACCAGGTCGCCCTCCGAACGGCGACCTGCGCTCGCCAGGATGCGGCCCGGCGTCAGCGGCTCGAACGCCAAGCGGCCGAGCGTGCGGCCCCTGTCGACCCACAGGCCCCGGCGCTCGACGGGGAGCGGGGAGCCATGCTCCACGATGCGATCGACCGATTGCCCGAGCGGTATCGGATCCCGATCATCCTCTGCGACCTGGAGGGGCGGACCTGCGAAGAAGCGGCCCGGCGGATGGGTCGGCCGGTCGGGACGATCAAAAGCTGGCGTGCCCGTGGGCGCGAGCGATTGCGTGAGCGTCTGATCCAGGTCGGTCTGGCCCCTTCGGCCACGCTGGAAGCGACCCTGGCGGCGGACCTCGCCCGAGGCGCCGTTCCCAAACCGGAGGCGGAGACGGTTCGCGCCGCCACACGAATCCGGGGCAACGCGAAGACGACCGGGGACGTCCCGGCGTCGGTCTGCCTGCTCATCAAGGGAGTGATGAAAGCCATGCTGCTCAGCAAGTTGAGGACGACGGCGACAATCCTGTGCGCATTGGCCCTGTTCGCCGCCGGCCTCGGGACCGTGGCACGAGTCGCCGCCGACGATGCGAAGGACAAGTCCGTCGAACCGTTGAACAAAGTGCCTCCGCTGGTTTCGATCCTGATGCCCGATCCGACCGCCCCACGCCCCGAAGAACGCGAAATCGAGGTCTGGGAGCTCACGCTCCGCGACGCCATCCGCATCGGGCTGAAAGGGTCCGACGGGCTTCGCCTGGTCAAGGCCGCTCACGATGGAGGACCTGACGCCAGCGACGAGATCGTTCCCTTGGCCACGGACCTGGACCCGTCTCAGTTCAAGACCCGTGTCATGCGGTACGTCCATTCGGTCACACAGCAGTACTGGAACCTGACCCAACAGCACGTCCAGCTCTGGAGCAGTGAGAAGGCGGTCGAACTGGCCAGGGAAGTCAAGAGTCGTGAAGAGGCTGAGCTGGAACTCGGCCGCGGTACGGTCGCGGACGTGGCGGAAATCCGGCAACGGCTCGAACAATTCCAGCTGGACCTGATCACGAAAAAGTCGGACCTGATCGCTGCGGAACAATCGCTCCGAGAACACATCGGGCTCCCCCTGGCTGACACCCGGCGCATCGTTCCGGTCACCCCGCCCACCGAAAAGAAAGTGCCGCCCGACTGGAAGACAAGCCACGCCACCATGTTGGAGCAACAGCCCGACGTCGCGCAGACGAAAGCGATGGTGGTAAAGGCGGAAAAACAATTCCTCGCGGGCGAGCTCGAACAGATTAACAAAGCATTCGCCGAAGCCCCCGGGAATCCAGGGGAGCCCGCACCCGCGCCTGACGCGACACGGCATCGGTTGAATCGATATCACCTTATCAAAAAGAAAGCCTATCTCCAGCAGGTCATTCACCAGACGACTCAATCCTTGAGCCGGTTCTTTCTTGAAGTCGACGCGAACTTCAAGCAATACCAAACCGCATCCCGATTGCGAACGGCCGCCACACAACGGCTGGAGGCACAACGAGCGTTCTATGAGCAGGGCCGAATCACGGTCGATCGCTACCTCGACGCCATCAGCCAATATGCCAGTGCCGTGGCCCAAGAAGCTCAGTTCAAAACCACGTACAACATCGGGCTGACCTCATTGGAGGAGGCCCAGGGAACGCTTCTCGAGTATGAGAAGCTCACCGTCAGCCAGCGCCCGAGCGAGGCCAAAACCCCCTCGACCAACAAGCACGACGATGCGACGGTGCCCGCAACCCACGAGCACCAAGCCCTCGTCACTCCCATGGATCGGTTCATCGGCCGGCGGCCGCACCCGACCACCACCAGCACCGTCCCGATTGCGTCCCAGAGTTCGACCGGCGAACCGGCCAGCGTGTCGCTCTCGTTCGAGAAGACGATCGCCTTCGGCTCCAAGCCGATCACCATCCAGGGTTCGTTCACGATCAAGCCGGCCCCATCGACATCGAGCGCCCCCTCGAAAGCCCCGTAACTTCGGCCGAGCCGGCAACGCGGTCCCAATCCAAAACGGACCTCCTCCCGCCTGCGTTCGCGGGCGAGGGGGAGGTCCGTTTTGCTGACTTGCTTGTGGTCGACAGAATTACCACAATGCCTCGATACAAAAGACCGTCTCAAGTTGCGTGCCTTCAAGACGCCCGACTCACCCTGCTCACGGCCCCAGAGAGAGGCTCCATGGCGGACCAGCCGTTGAAAATCCTGATTATTGGCGCTCACCCGGACGACGCCGACATCAAGGCCGGTGGAACGGCCGCCAAGTGGTCGGCCCTCGGCCATGTCGTCCGGCTCGTCAGCCTGACCGACGGCCGGGCCGGTCATCAGACGGTGCACGGGCCGGTCCTCGCCCAAAGGCGCCAGGCCGAGGCGGCCGCGGCCGCCGCGTCCATCAGCGCAACCTACGAGATTTTCGACATCCCCGACGGCGAGCTCGACGACCGCCTCGAGTACCGTCACCGGGTGATCCGGCTGATCCGCGGCTTTCAGCCCGATCTGATCATCACCCACCGCTCGACCGACTATCACCCCGACCACCGGTTCACCGGCCTGCTCGTCCAGGACGCCTCGTACCTGCTCACCGTGCCCGCCGTCTGCCCTGACACGCCGCACCTCGCCCAGTGCCCGGTGATCCTCTACTTCTCCGACGCGTTCAAGAAGCCCTGCCGGTTCGAGCCCCACATCGCCGTCGACATCGAAGGTGAGTTCGACCGCCTGGTCGGAATGCTCCACCGCCACCAGTCGCAATTCTACGAGTGGCTTCCCTACAACGCGGGGATCCCCGACCAGGTCCCCGCCAGCGACGTCGAGCGCAAGGACTGGCTGGCCGGACGGATGCGTGATCGGATCCGGCCGCTGGCCGACCGCTTCCGCGACCTCGTCGTCCGGACCTACGGAGAAAAAGCCGGCGGGCGGATCGACTTGATCGAGGCGTTCGAGGTCTCGGAATACGGCGCCCCGCTCAATGCCGAAGCCGGAGCCAAGCTGTTCCCATTCCTCCCCGCCACCTGGGTCGCAAGCTTGTCCGACTCGCGAAAAGAATGGGCCGATGTGCCCGAAGCCGAGGTCATCAAACCCAAGGCTGTGAAACCCAAGGTCGTCAAAGCCAAGGCCCCCGAAGTTGAGACCACCGAAGTTGAGGCCACCGAAGCGAGCGGGACGTCGGGCAACGAACCGCCATGGTTAGGCAAAAATCTGTTCAACTAAAGACGTTCTCTCTTCGCGATCACCAACACCAGCCAAGTGCCGAGTCCGAGAAGGAATCCGGCCAGGCTGACCAGTCCGCGCTGCCAGGACGAGGCGTTCATCATAAGACCCTCCACTGGGGAGCGCGCGGGCGATCGGTTTTCGTCGAGGAACCCACGCGCTGCCAGGCGATCCGGCTCCCAGCGGAGCCGGATCGCCCCGCGCTGCCAGGTGCGCAGCAGGGGGATGCCGCGTGGCTCGAGGGCCTCCAACGGGTCGCGCGTGCCCACGGCGGGCGGGCGCTGGCTGACGACCACCAGGCCGGGACGGGCCCAGGTGTAGAGGGACTCGGGGTTGGCCGAGCGGCCGCCATGATGAGGGGCCAGGATGGCGTCGAGCGGGAAGGCCGGGCGATCGAGCAGTCGGGTCAGGCCCTCCCGCTCCAGGTCGCCGGTCAGGAGAAGGTGGCGGCCGGCGGATTCCAAAGCGAGGACGATGCTCCGCGCGTTGTCACTCGACCCTGGGGAAAACGACTCGGGAGGATGCCAGACCGAAAACCGGGCTCCCGCCGACTCCCACTGTTCGCCCTCAGCCATGACGCGGATCGGCACGCCGTGAGTCCGAACCGTCTCCAGCAGTTGCACGGCGCCCGGGTTGGCCGGGCTCGCGAAGCCGGGTGGAACGCAAACTTCGGCGATTGAGAACCGCTCGAGCAGGTCGGGAAGACCATTGTAATGATCAGCATCGGCATGCGAAAGAATTACCGCATCAATATGGGACACGCCGCGAGCCCAGAGGGCGGGGGCAACGATCCGCCGGCCAACGCTGGGGTCATGCATGCGGCCGCAGTCGTAAACGATCGTCCCCCCTGCGAGCGTTTGAATGATGACGGCCAGGCCGTGGCCAACGGCAAGCACTTCGGTCTCAAGTCTCCCCTCGCGGCGCGGCATCGAAGTCCAGACGAGGCCGAGCATGACCCAGCCCGCGAGCAGCCCCCAGGCGATGCGCCAGAGGGACCAGCGGCGGACTCCGGCGACCGTGGCGAAGCCGAGCAGGCCGTAGGTGACGAGCACCCAAGCCAGGGATGGCCCCGGAACGAAAGCGTGCCCCCACGACCGTGATGCCCCCCAGCGCACGAGATATTCAGTCCAGCCCAAGGTGCGAGCGCAGACCCAGGCGGGGGGCCCGCCCAGCGGATCCCAGATTGCGGACAGGCCCAAGCTCAGACCCGACGCCATCAAGGCGATCGAGGTCAACGGGATCAGCGGGAGGTTCAGCAGCACGCCGATCGGCGAAATGACGTGGAACCGAAGCGCGACCAGCGGCAAAGCCGCGAGCCAAACGATCGTCGAAACGATCAGGCCCGGGGTCACGAGTACCGGCCACCGCCGCATCTGCGCCAACCACCAGGGCTCGAGCGACCGCTCCAGGACGTCGAGCGGACTGCCGGGCCCTTGGATCCGGAAGGTCAAGGCATAGTAGGCGTGCCGGAGCAGGTTGGTGGTCGGCGTGACGCCCCAGAAAATGGCCGCGATCGCCAGAAAGGAGAGTTGGCAACCCACGTCGAAAAGGTCGGCCGGGTTCAGCCAAAGCGTGATCAGCGCGGCCAGGGACAGGTTGTTCGCGGACCGGACCGATCGGTCGAGGAAACCCGCGAGGCAGGCCGCGACGGTCATCGCGGCCGAGCGCACGACCGAGGGAGCGAGGCCGACCAGCAACGCATAAGCGATCGTCGTCAAGGCGAGCGCAAGGAAGGCGCTGCGCCGACCCAGGCCGAGGAAGCGGAACACGAACCAGAGGACGCCGGCCAGCACTTGCAGGTGCAGCCCGGAGATCGCCAGCAGGTGGGTGGTCCCGGTTCGGGCGAACGCGTCGTTGACGTCGGGATCCACCCCTTCACGCCGACCGAGGAGAAGCGCGGCCGCCAGGGGCGCCACGTTCGGATTCAGACCCGCGACCAGCCGGACGTAACTCCAGGTCCGCACCCGTCCCAGCCAGTCGGTCCCGATCCAGGTGCCAGCCGCGGGGTCGGCCCAGACCCCGTCGGGGCCGTCGACCGCGAGCCGAAGTCGGATCCTCTGGGCGCGCAAATAGTGGCGGTAGTCGAACTCACCGGGGTTGAGTGGCCCCGCGATCGCCGACAAGACTCCCACGGCCTCGATCCCATGCCCCGCCGCCAGGTCCGACCGGTCGCCAACGACGATCAACTGGGCACGCCCTTGGGCCGGCCGCCAGACGCGGCCGTCGCAGAGGGCCGTCACGGCGAGCACGGCCCGCGTCGTCGCGGAACTCCCCACGCTTTCGCCCAACCGAGGTCCCCGCACGTCCCAGATCACACCGCGAACCCAGACCGGCCGCGGCGAGTCCGTAAGACCCCGCACCCGCGCCAGATCGTCGGGCATGAGGTCCGACCAATACGCGTGATGGCGTCCGCCCCCAAGCCCCACGATCGCGAGGACCAGGCCGGCGACCGCGGGAACCTGATGATCCCGGCCCAAGGCGGCAATCATGACACCGACCAGCGCAAGTCCGGCCCAGACGTCCGTTCCCCAACGCTCGAACTCACGATCGAGCACGATCCCGACGACAAAGGCCAGGGCCACGGGAACCAAGGGAGCGAGCAGAACCCGCGAACGCCGATCGGGGTCGTAGCTCATCGACGCTCCAATCCCGCCGAACGTCACGTCACGAGCCGACCACAATGGCCCATCTTAAGACCACGCCAAAACCAGCACGCGTTCACCATTGATACTGCCACAGACAAGGCCCCGAGAATAGGTATCACCCTCCCCAGAGCAATTCCCCATTCCATGACCCACCGATCTTCGCGAATCCATTCGATTTCATCGGTTAACTTCGACGATGATCCTCGCTTCAACCGAGCCGCGCACGCAGCGCAGCGGAGTAAGCGGTTACAGATTGATGCTCCGAGATGCCGAGTGCAACCCGATCGCTTACTCCGCTGTGCTGCGTGCGCGGCTCGGTGAGTCAAGCCCTTGCTTTGGTCGTTCCTAACGAACCCGATCCCATTTCTCAAACCGAGCCTCATCGACTCCATGCGTGGTTGCCCCAGGGAACGCGCTTGCCCGCTTTCGCGGATCGGGGCAAAATAGCGGCGCGTTCCGATTCGCCGCGAAGGGATTCCCGAGGGAGATTTTTATGGATCGACCACGACTTGAGGTTGGGATCTATCAGCTCGTGGACGATTCGATGCTCAAGCAGAACCGTACGGACGGAACGGGGTGGGACTGGAGGTGGGCCGACTGGCAGCGCGACTGGATGGACGCCACCCCAAGTCGCTACGCCTATCGCTGCCTCCCGCTGACGATCGTCAACCAGACGGGGTGGTGGATCATGAACCCCGTCGGGTTCTCGGCAATCTGGCGCGGGCAGGACGCCTCGGGGGGCATCGAGTTCTTGTTCGACAGCGAGCCCGAACTCTGGAAGAACTGGATCAACAACCAGTTCGGGACCGGGATCATCACCTGGAACACACCGTTTTTGTTCCGCACCAAACCCCAAGGCTCGCGGCTCCTGATCTGCGGGCCTGCGAACCATTTCAAGACCAATGCACATCCGCTCACTGCGTTGATCGAGAGCGACTGGATGACCATGTCGTTCACGATGAATTACAAATTGATGATTCCAAACGTGCCGGTTCGGTTCGAGGTTGGGGAACCTTTGTTCCAGGCGATTCCACTGGCCGGCAACACCTGCGCGGATCTGGAGACGGCCACCGTCACCTACCAAAAGCTGGAGGAAGACCCCGAGGTCAACCACGCTTACCGGGAATGGAACGAGGGCCGGCTGCAATTCCACCAGCAGAAGGCCCGGGGTGAGGTCAAGGCGGACGACTGGCAGAAGGATTATTTTCAAGGCCGAGACGCGACCGGGCGGGAAGCGCCCCCCGACCACCGGACCAAGGTCAGGCCTCCCCAAATCCGGTACAGCCCATCGACGAAACCTCCTCAATAGTTCTTCAAAAGGAACCCGATCGCCGCCATGTACGTCTTCAAACGATTCAACCGTTCCCTTGCGGTCATGGTCGTCCTCGGGGCCTGCCTTGCTCCAGGCCCCCACGACCCCGCTTCAGCCGAGCCGGTGGTCGAATCCTCCCCCTCTCCCTACCCTCCCACCGACCGTTACGAGGCGAGACGGGTCGAGGGTTGGCCGGTCCTCGTCAACAAGGACCTGATCCGCAACAAGCCCGAGCTCGCCGAGCGCACGCTGGTGTTGCTGCGTCATCAGCTCTTCCAGGTGGTGCGGCGCGTCCCGGCCAAGGCGGTGGAGCGGCTTCGAAAGATCCAGATCTGGGTCGAGGAGAATGAGTCGCACACCCCATGCATGGCTTATCACCCCGACGCCACCTGGCTCCGCGAGCATGGGATGAATCCCGAAAAGGCAGGTTGCGTCGAGCTCGCCAACGCTCGCAACTTTCTTTCATGGACAATCGAACAGCCTTGGATGGTCCTCCACGAGTTGGCCCACGGCTACCACCATCAGTTCCTCAACCAGGGCTTCGACAACGACGAGATCAAGGCGGTCTACGAACAGGCGAAGGCGGCCCAAATCTACCAGTCGGTGCTCCGGATCAACGGCAAGGACGACAAAGCATACGCCGCCACCAACCCGATGGAATACTTCGCCGAGACCAGCGAAGCGTTCTTCGGCACCAACGACTTTTACCCCTATGTTCGCTCGGAACTGCAACGGCACGACCCCAAGATGTTCGGATTGCTCGAAACACTCTGGGGTAGCGAGTAAGTCGATCGGGAACGAAACGGAGCTCACGTTCGCCTCATCATGGCGTTGCGCCACCCATACGGGAACGCTTACCAGCGAGGTCATGGCCCCCTTGCCAACCCGGGGGGGAGTCTCCCTGGTCTGGGCAATCAAGATAGGGAGCGGCGGTGTCTTGGGTTGCGGAATCTCGCTCGCCTGAAAGGCGAGCGGGGAGCGCAAGCTCCTTGTCTGGGGGGAGTCTCCCTGGTCTGGGCGATCAAGACAGGGAGCTCACGCTCCCCGCTCGCCTTACGGGCGAGCGAATGATAAAACTCCGTAAGCACTTTGATTGCGCTTATGTCCTGCTATATCAATTTAATCGAAAGGGCTTCGCGGCCGGCGAACTTGGCGGAAGGCCCCAGGTCCTCCTCGATCCGGAGCAGGCGGTTGTACTTGGCGAGCCGTTCGGAGCGCGCGACCGAGCCGATCTTGATCTGGCCGGCGGCGGTGGCGACGGCGAGGTCGGCGATGGTCGTGTCTTCGGTCTCGCCCGACCGGGCCGAGACGATGGTCCGGTAGCCGTGTCGGCGCGCGAGCAGGAGTGCGTCAAACGTTTCTGAGAGGGTGCCCACCTGGTTGACCTTGATCAGGATCGCGTTGCCCGCGCGCCGCTCGACGCCCTGGCGGAGCCGTGCGGTCTGGGTCGCGAACAGGTCGTCGCCGATCAACTGAACCGAATCGCCGAGCATCCCGGTCAGGTTTGACCAGCCGTTCCAGTCGTCCTCGGCCAGACCGTCCTCGATCGAGACGATCGGGTAGAGCTTGGCCCAGTGGGCGAGCAACGCGGTCATACCGGCCGAGTCGAGGACGTCGTCGCCGGCCGCGGTCAGGTGGTAGGTGGCCGTCTCGGGGCGATAGAAGTGGCTGGCCGCGACGTCAATCGCGATCGCAACGTCGCGGCCCGGCTCCAAGCCACAAGCGAGCACGGCCTCGAGAATCAGGTCCACGGCCTGCGCGTTGGTGGCGAGCTTCGGCCCGTATCCCCCCTCATCGCCGACCAAGGCCCCCTCCATGTCCTTCTCACGAAGCACGGCGCCGACGGCGCGGTAGACGGCCGTCGTCATTTCGAGCGCCTCGGCGTAGCTCGGAGCGCCGACCGGGATCATCAGGAAGTCCTGAAAATCCAGGTTCGCGCCGGCGTGCAGGCCCCCCGAGATCATGTTGACCATCGGCATCGGCATGACGGGATCGGCAAACTCTCCCGGCTCGAGTCGACTGCGCCAAAGTCGGTTGAGATGCACGTATAACGGCACGCCACGAGCTGCGGCCGCGGTATGCGCGACGGCCAGAGAGATGCCGAGCACCGCGTTCGCCCCGAGTCTCCCCTTGTTGGGCGTACCGTCGAGCGCCACCAGGGCGGCGTCGATCCCGGCCTGATCCTCAAGGTCCATGCCCTGAATGGCCGCAGCCATCTCACCGTTGACATGGGCGACTGCGCGGAGCACTCCCATGCCGCCGTACCGCCGGTTCTCGGGGTCGCGGAGCTCGATCGCCTCGTGCCGCCCGGTACTCGCCCCCGACGGCACAATCGCCCGACCCACCTCACCGTTGGAGCCGGCGACCTCAACCTCCACGGTCGGCCGGCCTCGTGAGTCGAGGACTTCGCGACCTCTGAGCTTCATCACTGTGAGCATGAGCATGTTCTCAAAAACAAGGCAGGGCGGGGCGTGATCGCATCCCCCAACGGCAGGGAGCGATCCGCTCTCCACTCGCCTAAAAAGAGTACGCGGTTTGCATTTCTCGTGCCAGCAGGTCGAGCACCTCGTCCCAGGTCGCGGGCCGGGCGTGGAGCGCCGCACGGGCAAATTGGCGGACGGTGGCCTGTTTCGCGGCATCGAGATAGTCGACCGGACTGGTGCCGTCGACGCGAGCCAGGGAGCAAGCCGCCGCATGGAGGCAAGCGCGACGGACAAGGCCCGGATCGAGCAGAGCACCGACCCGTTCGAGGTAGGCGTCGTGAAAGGTCCGGGTTAATGCCAGAAATGAGCCATCGGCCGGGACGGCCCGGACCCCCTTCAAGAGCAGATGGCTCAGGACGAAACCGAGGTCGTAGGCCGGGTCGCCCGCATGCGCGGTCTCGAAGTCGACCAGGGTCAGCCCGGCCGAGTGGACCAGGATGTTCTTGGGGCTGAAATCGGCATGAACAAAGGTGCGAGTGACGGGATCCGCCAACGATTCGATGAGCGCGTGAATCTCGGGGGCGAGGTCAGGGTGAACGCGAGCGATCGTCCGGTAGAACGGGTCGATACGCAACTGTCCGAAGACGACGGTCTCGGCCAGCGGCGCTTGCTGGAGCGCGGGATGACCGCTCGTTTCCCTATGAATCGAACCAAGGATCGAACCCGCGGCCCGGGTCACCGCCACGTCGGCCTCGCCAGCGAGGAGGCGCTCTTTCCAGACGACCGAGTCGTCCGGAGCGCAGGTCATCGCGAACAGATAGTCGTCGGGTTCGGCAAAGAGGACGCGAGGGATCACTCCGTCCGCATCCGGGAGAACCTGGCCGAGCAGGTCGAGGGCCGCCCGTTCGGTCCAGATCCGATCGAGCCGGCTGATCCAGAGGGCCTTGGTCCGCAGCCGTTCGCGCGCCTGCTTGAGCACGAACGCTGGTTCGCCCTCGACGTCCACCCGCATGACAACGTTGGAGACACCCCATCCCAGCGCCTGCACCCGGACGTCGCGGCTGGCCGGCACTCGGCCCCGCTCGCGGAGATAGTCGGCGGCCGTCTCGGGGGTCACTTCAAGCATCCCACGGATCTCCCGGTCGATCAGGACCAAAAAAGAATGGGGCGGGTCGACGGTGGCAGCCGGCCGACCCTTTGGAAGAGAATAGCAGCCAATGAGGTATTGCGCCGAAGTCGTTTTCGGATCCCAAAGCCACGGGCCAGGAATCCCAATGAGTCGATTGTCCGATATTCTCGTCGTCGGTGGAGGCGCGATCGGTGGAGCGATCGCCTGGTCCCTGATCAAGCGTGGGCTGACGGTCACGCTGGTCGAGGCCGGCCGGATCGGTCGCGGGGCGAGTTGGGCCGCCGCGGGGGTGCTCGCCCCCGACTGGAGCGGCCACGACCCCGAGGCGCTCACCGTCATGGCCGAGGCGGGGCTCGCGGCCTGGCCCGACTGGGTTGCCGAGCTCGAGGACCGGACCGGCCTGGGACTCAGTTTCCGCAGGGACGGCCTGCTCAACGTCTGGGTCGACCCCGACGCCCCCCACCTGCCCCACGACCTGGCCACGGAACCGCTGCCAGCGGCCGCCGGCCAGCGGCTGAGTGCGGCCGAGGCCCGCGCGCTCGAGCCGGCCCTGACCGGGCCGATCCTGGGCGGAGCACTCGCCCCGGCCGACGCCCAGGTGGATAACCCACGGCTCGCCCCCGCCCTGATCCGCGCGGCGGCCGACCAGGGACTTCGCGTCCTGGTCGACACGCCGGTCACGGCCCTGCTCGGCTCGGGCGGTGTCTGTCGTGGTGTCCGCACGGCGTCGGGCACCGAGATCGCCGCCGGGGCCGTCGTGCTGGCCGCGGGTGCCTGGTCGGGACCGCTGGCGGCAAGCTCGGGAATCCACCTGCCGGTCATCCCCTGGCGCGGGCAGATGCTCGCGTTCGATACCCCGGCCCGGCCGTTCCGGCACATCGTCTTCTGCGGCGAGCTCGTTCTGATCCCGCGCCCGCACGGCCCGCTGCTGGTTGGCACGACGCTGGAGAACGTGGGGTTCGATTCCCGAGTCACCCTGGCCGGCCTCCACCAGATCCTCGCGCGGGCCGAACGGATCGTTCCCGGCCTGGGCGACCTTCCCCTGGCGCGGACCTGGGCGGGCCTGCGTCCCGGCACCCCCGACAACCTCCCTTATCTCGGCCCTATCCCTGGCTGGGACGGCCTTTATGTCGCGGCCGGCCACGGTCGCAAGGGCATCATCCTCGCCCCCATCACCGGCGAGTTGATGGCGCGAGTCATCCTCGACCACGACCTCGACCCCATGCTCGAGCCCTGCCTCCCCCAGCGGGTCGTGGATTGACCCGTGCCCCGACCGGCTGATCATTGTCGTTGTAAGTTGGGCCTGAGCCTGTCAGAATGACAGCAACAGCCCGGTTCTTCGACGGCTTAGCGCCGAGAACGATCGATCGTCCCACCTACCCATGCACATTTGTCCCCACGGAGAAGCTCCTCCATGCGCGACTCTCACCCCTCTCGTCGTACGTTCGTGAAGCAGTCGGCCGCCGCGGTGGCCGTGACCTCGGCGGCCCAATTCGCGCTGACCTCGAATGCCCACGCCGCGGGGAGCGACATCATCAAAGTCGGTCTGGTCGGCTGTGGCGGACGAGGCACGGGGGCCGCCGTTCAGGCACTCACCGCCGACTCGAACGTCAAGCTCGTCGCCATGGCCGACGCCTTCGAGAACCGGCTGGAAGGCAGCTTGTCGACCTTGAAGGGGTCGGCGGTGGCCGACCGGGTCGACGTGCCTCGCGAGCGGCAGTACATCGGCTTCGATGCTTATAAGAATGTGATTGACCAGGTCGACGTCGTCTTGCTGACGACCACCCCGCACTTCCGCCCGATCCACATGGCCTACGCCGTGGAAAAGGGCATCCACATGTTCGTCGAGAAGCCGGTCGCCACCGACGCCCCCGGCGTTCGGTCGGTGCTTCAGAGCTGCGAGGAAGCCAAGAAGAAGAACCTGTCGGTCGTCTCCGGCCTCTGCTGGCGCTATTACGAGCCGCGGCGTGAAGCGATGAAGCGGGTGCATGACGGCGACATCGGCAACATCGTCGCCATCCAGACCACGTATAACTCCGGCGGCGTCTGGGATCCGGTGGTCACCCGCGACGAAGTCAAGTCGGACATGGAGTACCAGATGCGCAACTGGTACTACTACAACTGGCTGAGCGGCGACCACATCGTCGAGCAGGCGGTCCACGGCATCGACACCATGGCCTGGGCCATGGGTGACGTGCCCCCGATCAAGTGTTGGGGATCGGGCGGACGGCAAGTGCGCACCGAGCCGAAGTACGGCAACATCTTCGACCACTTCTCGATCGTCTACGAATACCCCAACAACGTCCGGGGCTACCACACTTGCCGGCACTGGCGCGGGTCGGCCCAGCAGGTCAAAGATTACGTCCTCGGTTCCAAGGGGACCTGCGACGTGTTCGGCGAGACCTCGGGCCCCCGGATCACCGGCGAGAAGGCCTGGCGGTACCGGGGCCCCAAGCCCGACATGTACCAGTCCGAGCACAACGAAATGTTCGCCGCGATCCGCGCGGGCAAGCCGATCAATAACGGCGAGTACGCGGCCCGGAGCACCCTGCTGGCCATCATGGGCCGGATGTCCTGCTACACCGGCGAGGTCATCACCTGGGAGCAGGCGCTGAACTCGAAGGAAAACCTCTCACCGGCCGCCTATGTCTGGGGCGACGCCCCGCAACACCCGATCCCCCGACCGGGCGTCACCAAGTTCGTCTAATCGGCGGCTCAACTTCCGCTCACCTCGCCCCCGCACCGTACGGGCGAGGTGAGCCTCTTTTTTTTTCTGGTCGCGTCGAAAAAAAACGAAAACGGCCCACCCGCGTTGCCACCCGAACAGCGGACGACGCTTTCGACCCCCGCACCGCCTTGAATTCCCACCCTCCCGCCCTCCTGTGCGGACCAGGCCCACCGCGACAAGCCGCTCATCCGCACCGCGGGTCTCCCGACTCGAGCACAAGCGAACCTCGAAAAATGCCGATCTTGGAAACGAGTTGCTTGTGACACAACCGTCGCTGGCGCATACTAAGGTTGAACAATCCTGACGGCCGTGCGAACGGTCAGGATTCTCCCTCCATTGACAGCCGTTGACCGCGGGGCTGAACGTCCCGTGGCGCCCTCAACGTGAGTTCGAGCGTCAGTCGCTCCCCTGGCAACGGAACACGCAAAACGTGCTCCTGCGTCAATATTTTCATCAGAACCTATAGGCTTACGGTGATCTGAGTGGTCGCCATCGAGTCCCGATCGCTCCGCGCCATCGTCCGCGACGGTGTGTCCGCCAGTCCGACCGTGAGCACGAGGGAGGGAACGCATGCTGAACATCCGCGGCGGTGCGCGAGGCAAGTATTGTGACGGCGTGAGCCGGCGCGATTTCCTCAAGGTGGGTGGGTTGGCCCTGGGGGGGCTCTCGCTCCCTGGGATCTTGCGCGCGGAGGCGCAGACCGCGATCCGCTCGTCCAACAAGGCGATCATCATGGTCTTCCTGGCCGGCGGCCCTCCCCACCAGGACATGTTCGACCTCAAGATGAACGCGCCTGCCGAGATTCGGGGCGAATACCGGCCGATCGCGACCAACGTGCCCGGGCTCGAGATCTGCGAGCACATGCCCCGGCTCGCCACCATGATGGACAAGTTCGCGGTGATCCGCACCATGGTCGGAGCCCACGGCGACCACTCGGCCGGCCAGTGCCTCACCGGGTACACAGACACGATCAGCAAGATCCAAGGGGGTCGGCCCAGCCTCGGGGCGATCCTCTCCAAGCTCCGGGGGCCGGTGGATCCGGCGGTCCCGCCGTTCGTCGGCCTCTCGCCGAAGATGGCCCATCATCCCTGGAGCAACCCCGGCGATCCCGGCTACCTCGGCATGGCCCACTCGCCGTTCAGCCCGTTCCGCGCGGAGGCGGTCGCCACTGCCTCCGCCGAGCCCACCTTCAACCTCGACGCGGGCCGACTCGGCGACCGCCGATCCCTCCTGGGCGAACTCGACTCACTCCGCCGCCAATTCGACTCCGACGAGGCGATTGGCGGGTTGGACACGTTCACCCACCGCGCCTTCGACATCCTCAGCTCCGGCAAGGTCTTTCAGGCGCTCGACGTCACCAAGGAAGACCCCAAGCTCCGCGCCAAGTACGGCTACGGCGACATGACGAACGAGTTCGACGGCCCCCCTTGCTGCAACGACCAATTCCTGATGGCCCGGCGACTCGTCGAGGCCGGCGCCCGTTGCGTGACGATCTCGTTCGGACGCTGGGATACCCATAGCGACAACTTCACATCCTGCGCCCAACGGATCCCGAAGCTCGACGCGGCCCTCTCCACCCTGATCGAAGACCTGCACATGCGTGGCCTCGACAAAGACGTCTCCGTCGTCGTCTGGGGCGAGTTCGGCCGGACCCCCAAGATCAACAAGGCGGCCGGCCGCGACCACTGGCCGCAAGTCTCGTTTGCCCTACTCGCCGGCGGCGGGATGCGGACCGGGCAAGTCATCGGCTCGACCGACCGCAACGGCGAAGGCCCGAGAGACCGACCCGTCACCTTCCAGAGCGTCTTCGCCACCCTCTACCACAACCTCGGCATCGCCCCCGATACCTCCGTCCCCGACCGCAACGGCCGGCCGATGTACCTGCTCGACCACTTCGACCCAATCCGCGAAGTGATCTGACAACTGACAGGCGAGCGAATCTTGTTTCCAGGCGAGCGGGGAGGGTAAGCTCCCTGTCTGCTCGCCTACGTCCCTGCGAAAAAACCAAGTCGCCGGGGACCTGTCCCATCGACCATGGGGATAATAAACAACGACCCGCCATCGAGCGAGGAATCCCCCTCGTTCCCACGGGGGACCGTGGGAGCGAGTCGCGAGAGGCTTCCTAGCCCTGGATCAGATCGTTGATAATACACGACCCAAGACGGGAGCAAACGATCAGGGCAGCGTCGAGTAGATCACGATGTTCGTGGCGATCCTGAGAGCGCTCTCCGGGGTGTAACCTTTGCAGTCGAGCCCTTGATGCCGCTCCAGGGCGCAGCCAATGTCGTTCTTCGAATAGATGACCGCCCAATGGCCGTCGATTTTGATCCCCTCGAGTTGGGGAATTCCGCGGCCGCCCCCGGCCGCCTTGGTGTACTGGACGTCGGCGAGGTCGTAGCCCACCTTCTTCGAGTAGAGTTCGTCATCACCCGGGATCGGGACGAGCGGGTTCTTGGGGAGCATGGCGGCCACGAACTTGCGGAAGCTTGCGTCAAACGCGGGGCTGCCGCAAGCTGAGTCGGCGAAAAGCGTTCCACCCCCGGGATCCAGATGCTTACGGATCATATCCATGTCCTCGTTTGAGAACGTGAATGCCGCTCGGCCATGGTGGTAGATCAGCGGGTAGTGGACGATGTTCGGGTCTTTGGGGAAGAGTTCCCTGTGGTTGATCACCACGTCGAGGCCCAGCCTCTGCCGCAATGAGGTTGTCAGGTTCGGGATCGCCAAGGGGGCGATGTTCCAGTCTCCCGCGTGCCGGAGCTTGGCGATGTGCAAGGCCCCGCGCTGGGGGGTATCCGGCTTGAAGTCTCTGACCTCGCGGACCTCGAGTTTGTGGGCGGGGAGCTCACGTCCGGTGGCATAGTCCACCACGTTCTGGCCGACCCGTTGCGCCTTGATCACCGCCGGATTCGCCGGCTGATTCTCCGCCTGGTTCCAGTAGCACGACAGGTCTCCCGGCGAGTAGATCACCACCGTCCGGCAGCCATGCTCGATTCCCCAGAGCGGGTGGACGTCGGGGCTCAGCAAGTGCCGGGCCCGCCAGACCGCATGGTCCTCGGCAAGCGGATGGAGGCCATACCCGTCGTCGGGAAAAATCTCCTTCATCAGCGCTTTGAATCCGCGGTCGAACTCCTCCTTGCCGCAGCAAGCCTCGGCGAAGATGAATCCCCCTTGCTCGACGTAAGAGCGCAGGTTCTGCTTCCCCTCGGCGGTGAAATCGGGAGCTTGGTGGCCATTAAAATAAACAATGGGGGCTTGCAGCATATCCTCAACCGTTGCCTGGTTCGGGTCGACCACTTGCCAGGTCAGGAGTTGCCCGCCCAGGATGTCCTTCCAGTCGCGCGAGACGATGCTGACGAGGTTCCGGATGTCGTCGACGTCATTGTTCCAGTCATGGCCCGGTCCGTGGCGGAGCTTGTTGACCAAGACCGGCGACCGCCCCTTGGCCAGGTACAAGACCGCGAAACTGGACGTCACGATCAACTGCGAGTTCTCGACGGGACCGCTCCCCCGCCAGAATCCCTGGACCGGGTCCTGGTCGCGAACCAGTCGCTCGGCCCCCTCGCGATACCAGTCGTGGTTGCCGAAGAAACGCTGGCCCGTGAGCCTCCCCGCGCGTTCCATCCCATAGAGATAATAATAGCGCCATGTCAAACCGTTGCCGAAGTTCTCATTCACCCGGAAGTGGCTGGCCATCCAGTCGAGACCGCGTTGGAGGTTGACGTTGATCCCCCCCTTGCCGCAGTTGGCGATCTCGTCCCCCTCGAGCGTCTCCTGGCCTTGGAACCGTCTCAGGCCGGTGATGATCAGGCTCGAGATCCCCGCGCAGGTCATGCTTCCGGTGGAGCCCTGGGGGTCGCCAGCAATATAAGGCCAGCCCCCATCGGCGCGCTGGCATTCTTCCCAGTAGTGGCGGGCGAGCGTCCAAACCTGCGGTGAAACCGGCACACCGACCTCGCTCGCCGCGTTCAGCCCCAACAGCGCGTACTGGCTGTTCGAGTTGTCACCGCGCTGGCTCTTCGCCGCGGTATAAGTCCATGAGCCGGGCCAAGGGACGCGATCACCCGGCTTGATCTGAGCCCGTTCGAGCCACGCGACGTTGGCCGCGATCTTCACAAGATCGCGCTGCGAATCGGCTGCGGCCAGGGCCATCGTGTGGAGGGAAACCGCGTAGGTATTGTTCAATTGCTCAGGGCCGAGTTCCCGCAGAAACGCGAGCGCCCTCGTGATGGTGGACGAGTTGGCCGGTTCCCCCGCGGTCAACAGCGCCAGCGTCACCAGGCTGGTGGTGCCGCTCGGTGCGTCGCCCACCGCCTCGCTCCACGAACCATCGGCCCGTTGTTGGCCCTTCAGGTAGCGAACCCCCGTGTGGAGCGCCCGCTCAACCTCCTCCCGCGTGACGGCCGCACTGACAATCGTGGCTTGCCCGATTGCGATCAGAGTCCACGTGAGGACCGCCGTCACAAGCCACGAGCGCCCTGGCCAATTTGCACGCGAGGAGTCGCCTTGAGAAGACACGACGCAGTGACCTTTCCGGATCGGGCCGAAACGCAAGCCTGATGAGAGCCGCGGTGAGAAGAAGGCGGAGATCCCCTCGGATCTGTGCTTGAGTGCGCCATCCGAATCCTTGGGCTCTTGACCGATGGACCCATCTTACCCGGAAATCCCGGCGCCGCGACACGCCCTGGAACGTCTTCGACCCTGATCGATCGTAGAGGGGAACTGACCATGCTCCCGGGGGTGAAATTCGCCGCGGGACGCCTTCGTCCACGGCAATTTCAAGCGGCCTTCTTCAAAAATTAACAAATTCGGCCTATAATCACCATGGCACCACGCATTCATGACAGACTTCCCCGAGTCGCCCGACCGTTACAATCCACCGGATTGGTCTTTTCTTGAGGTTTTAATCAACGATGTTAATGAGCACTTCTCCCTGGAATATTGCGTCCCTCGTCCTTGCCGTTGCCGTCGCCGCCCTGCTCCTCGCCGGGTGAGCGCCGAGACTCAATCGGCCCGGCCAGTCATTGCCCCCGCTTCGGGCCTGGTTCGACCGAGCCTCTGGAGGTGGAAGCCGATGGCGAGTTGGCTGACCGCGAACAGAATCGCAAATTCCAAGGGGGCGAACCGCAGCCCGATCGCCATGAGCGGAGCGAGCAAGACGAATCCAAGGCCGGCCAGGTAAAAGCCTCCCCAGTAGCTGCCGCCCATGCTGAAGTAAAACTGACCGACCAGGAGGGCGAGGAACGGATAGAGCCTCAGTTCATCCTCAGGCCGCGCGGTCAAACCCAAGAGTCGACACGTGAGTGGGAGTGCGCACGAGGCGACTCCGTGCCCGACCAGCATCGCGGCGACTTGCCGAACCGCCGGTGTCGTGGGCGAACGGAGTCGGGTTCGGTTGAGCCAGAAGAGGCCGCCGCAGAGGGTGACGAACACGAACCAAGGGATGATGAACGCCGCCCGGAGATAGCCCGGCGCCGTGACCGCGGTGACGAACACGATCAGGTGAGGAATCATCCCGAGGGGAATCACCGCGAACATGACGTTGGTCCAGAGCTGGAATTCCTTGGCGTGCGGGCCGCGCCGGAGGGCGCCGGTCAGTCGCTCGATCACGTTGGAATCCCGGGCGAGAATCGGTTCGCCCCCCAGGTAGCGGCGCAAGTCTTCAGCGAGCGCGTCCGCCCCCGCGTAGCGACGCCCCGGTTCCTTCTCGAGGCACTTCAGGCAGATGACCTCGAGCTCATGAGGCAGCGTCGGCCGCAGCCTGCGCGGAGGGACGGGAGCGAGCGAACGGACCTGCTCGAGAATCTCCAGGGGTGCGCTCCCTTGAAACGGACTGCGACCGGTGAGGAGCTCGTAGAGGATCACCCCGAGCGCGTGGACGTCGGTAGCAGGCCCGATGTCTCTGAGCCTGCCGTCAGCCTGCTCGGGGGCCATAGAGCTCGGGGTGCCGAGAAGGGCGCCGGTGTGGGTCAAGGCCGTCGAGGCGTCGGCCCCGTTGGCGTCGTCGAGCAGTTTCGCCAGGCCGAAGTCGGCGACCTTGGGGATGCCGTCGGACGTGAGCAGGATGTTCGCCGGCTTGATATCGCGGTGGATGATGTCGCGGCGGTGCGCGGCGTGGAGCGCCCCGGCGAGAGTCGCGACCAGCCGGGCCGAATCGTCGGGCGGGTGGGGACGACCGTCAAGCGTCTGCTGAAGTGTTCCGCCGTCGACGTACTCAAGGGCCACGAAGGGCCGACCCTCTTGCTCGCCCACCGCATAAATCTGCACGATGTTCGGGTGCTGGAGCCGCGCGGCCGACTCGGCCTCGACCCGGAACCGGGCGAGCTGGACGGGCCCAGCGTGCGGCCCGGCGATGATCATCTTGAGGGCGACCACCCGGCGAAGCCGGACCTCGACCGCCTTGTAGACGACCCCCATGCCGCCACGGCCAAGCTCGCCCCGAATTTCATAACCGGCCACGGCGGGCCAACCCACGCCCGCAGACGGGGTAGGTCTGCCCAGGCCACCGCTCGACAACTCACAATCATTATGAGATACAAAAGTATCCACTGAATCCAACGCGAGTTTCCCGAGCGCTTCGCGGACTTCGGCCTGAATCCTGAATCGCTCGACGAACTCGGGGTAGGCCTGGCAAAACGCCTCCGGCTCGAGCGCCTCGCCTTGCTCGTCGCGCAGGAGGAACTCGCTGTAGACCAGCTCGAAGGCCGCCTCGGGATCGTTCCTCAAGGCAGGGAAAGCGCGGAGGTAGGTCGACGCCGGGATACGATCGCCGACCCGCCAGCGCTCATCTTGATCCACACGCAGGACGCCCGCGAGCTCGGTGGGGGAGAGCGCGCCGCCGCGGTCGAGAAAGGCCCGCACGTCGGGTTGCCGCCCCTCGTCCCAGAGGAAGCGGAGCCGCGTGGCCGGGTCGCTCGACCGGCCGAGGATCGGTTCATCCATCGGTCGCCTCCTCCAGACCGACCGCTCCGGCGATCCGGTCGATGGCCCGGGTGAACTGCTTGCGACGGCCTTGCGGGGTGCCCCCGAGTTCCGCCGCGATCTCGGCCCATTGCCGGCCCTCGCCGCGGAGGTCCGCCAGGCGCCGCTCTTCGTCGCTCAATAACCGCTTCACCTTCTCCAACATCTCGCGGCCGGCCGCGACCTGGCTGGGGCTGGGGTCGGTCGCGGCCAGGTCGACATCCTCCAAGGCGACATTCCGCCGGGCGTCGCGATTGCCAGCCTGTTGGCGGCGGGCCTGGCGAATCACCTTGTTCCGGGCGATCACAACCAGCAACCCGATGAGTTGCTCGGGGCGTTCCAGGTCGTATTGCCCCACCGCCGCGCGGACGAAAAAGCTGTTGAGCACGGACTGGCAGATATCCATCGAGTCGAGCACGCGCCTCAGGGGCGTGTCGCCCAGCCTGAGCCGGGCCTCGAGTCGGATCGCAGGCTCGTAGCGGCGCACCAGCTCCGCCGCGGCCGCCTCGTCGCCCGCTCGAACGCGGTGGAGAAATTGTGCGAAGGTGCCGTCGTCATCCATCGGTCGTCTACTCACGAAGTCGATCCCTCTCCCCCCATCGCGGGCAGGTCGCCCACGGTCCCAGGAAGGGCGGACTCGAACACGCCCCGAGCGACGTCGACCTGATTCTCCGAATCCAACATTTCGTGTCCCCTCGGCGAACCCCGGCGCGATTCATTCTCCAGAGACGGTCGATCACCTCGCGAGAGGTGACGACGGCGGTGATCTCGCCAAGCCATCGAGATCCCCAATTCTCAAGGATCCCCCTCAACCTACAATACCTACGGCCGACGCGGCCAAGGAAGTCGGAGAATTCCATGAGCAAGAAAGCGATCATCATCGGCGGAGGCATCGGCGGGTTAGCCGCTGCGATCGGGCTCCGGCAATTGGGCTTTGCGGTGGAAATCTTCGAACGCGCACCGGAGCTGAAAGAGGTCGGTTCGGGGCTCTCGCTCTGGAGAAACGCCCTCGCGGCGCTCGACCGCCTGGGTCTGCTCGACGCAGCCCGTTCTCTGGGCGTGGCGGGACAGGAGGGCGGGTTCCGCACCCCCGACGGCAAAATCCTGCTCGCGATGAAGGAGAACGATCTCGGCCACACGCCCCATGGCGCTGGCGATGAGATCATCTTGATGCTGCATCGGGCAGCGCTCCTCGGCCTGCTGCTGGACGCGGTCGGACGAGACAACGTGACGGTCGGCGCCC
Organism: Singulisphaera sp. GP187; assembly: GCF_900129635.1. GTDB lineage: Bacteria > Planctomycetota > Planctomycetia > Isosphaerales > Isosphaeraceae > Singulisphaera. The sequence goes on from NZ_FSRB01000001.1 coordinate 4,470,591, forward strand.
GTTGCGTCGGCATCGACCAGACGGAGCATGGCGTGACCGCGAAGTTCGAGAACGGCCGGGAGGTTTCCGGCGACGTCCTGATCGGCGCGGACGGCCTTCGCTCGGTGGTGCGTGAGGAACTCTTCGGGAAGGCGCGGCCGAACTATGCAGGCTACACCACATGGCGGGCGATCGTGCCGTTCGACATCGCTCGACTTACCCCGGGCGAGACCTGGGGACGCGGCAAGCGGTTCGGCCAGTGGGGCATGGTCCACGACCGCGCCTACTGGTACGCGACTCAGACCGTCTCCGAAGGCCAGGGCGACCCACCCCAAGGGCGCAAACGCGGCTTGCTCGACCGGTTCCGGGGCTGGCATGCCCCCATCGAGGAACTGATCGAGGCGACCGACGAAGCGGCCATCCTCCATAACGATGTGTACGACCGCCCTGCCCTGTCGCAATGGAGCGTCGGCCGCGTCACCCTCCTCGGCGATGCCGCCCACCCCATGACGCCCGACATGGGCCAAGGCGCCTGCCAGGCGATCGAAGACGCGGTCATCCTGGCCGACTGCCTGCGGGCCAACACCCCGATCCCGCAAGCCCTCCGCAACTACGAAACGCGCCGCATCCCCCGCACCAGCCGAGTCGTCCGCGAGTCACGCCAGGCAGCCTGGATCGCCCAGTGGTCCCACCCGCTCGCCTGCCGCTTCCGCGCGACCCTGCTCCAGTCACGTTACGTCGCTCGCGCACAGGCGAAGCAGTTGGGCTGGCTCATTACGCCTCAGGTTTAAACATCACAACATTTTTTCTCAAAAGCCGAACCGTGCCTGCTAACACGTTTCGGCTTCATTTCAGGAACGCCACGACTTCGCTCAGGACTTCCTTGGCGAGCAGGATCCGACGGTGGCCATACCGTTGAGTGATCAGCGCTCTCGCCCCCGGCCAGGCCGCCGCAACCGCTAGGCCGTCTTCCACCGGGATATCCTCGTCTCCCTGGTCGTGGACGACGAGGACCGGATGGGTCATCCCGACGGCGAACCGGGGGACATCCAGGGACTCAATCGACGTGCCCACCGCGCGTTCGACCAGTCGGACGAACGTCGGGATCTCCGGCTCGGTGATTTGATGGTGACGGCCCCACCCCTCAATGACCGAGACCATGGACGCAGGTCCGCTGATCAGAGCCGCGCGGTCGGCCTTGAGCCCACGGTGCAGGGCGATCGCCACGGCCCCTGCTCCGAACGAGTGGCCGATGACGCCGGCGAGCGGGCCGAGTTCTTCGCCGACTCGGACGAGTGCTTGGCTGTATTCAAAGACGTTCGTCTGGCTCCCCGGCGAGTCGCCGTGAGCGGGGGCATCGGCGGCGACGGCTCGAAATCCGGCAGCAACCAAGGCGTTGATAAAGGCTCCCCAATGCGTTCTTCGACTGTTCCAGCCGTGGGCGAGCAGCACGGTCGGTCCCTCACCCCACGAACTGGCTGCCAGCCCGCAGGCCAAGTCGAGACCCGTTCCTTGGCGGAGAAGGTCCTCATCCCGCGGGGTCAACGGGCTCGGCCGCGGGGTCAGGAACTTGTTGACCGCTGCGATCAAGGGGTCACCGACGTCGAAAAGGCCGTTGGCGTTGTCCTGCTCGGGCACAACATTATCCTCCTGAATGCCATCGGAAATCGGTCGAGCCACCCTAAAAGCATCCACGGATCAATCGGCGAGCCGTCCCAATCCAAGCCGAGCCGCGATCTGGCTGAGCGCCGTCACTCCGGTCTCGCCGATCAACCGTTTCGCCTCGGCCTGCGCTTCCTCCCAAGCCGGCTGGGCCTTGCGGAGGAGTTTCATTCCCTCGGGCGTGACGCGAATCGTCTGATTCCGACCCCCGCTCGGCGGCTCTGACTCCAGCCAGCCTTCGCGTTTCATGAGCTCCACGTCACGGCTGAGCGTGGACTTCTCGATCCGCAGCAGCCGACAGACCTCAGCCGGCCTCGCCTCACCCCGATGGGCCACGGCCACCAGAATGTTCCCTTGGCTGACCCGGAGCCCATGCGGCCTCAGCGCCTCATCGTACAGCCCCGTGATCACGCGATTGATCAGCCGGACACGCACGGCGATGCATTCGCCCACCACGCGATCCAGGTCTTTGGAAGTCGCCGATGCTCGCTTCATCTCGATGTTGTACCTACAACAACCCAAACGATCAAGGGATCGCGCCACGACAACTTGACGATTTTCCCGGTTTGTGGTCCAAGGCGATTCGGCACGAGGCCACAACTTCGGGAACGCGCTCGAATCTCGCCCCGAGCTCGGAATCGAAGTGCATTCCAAAGGAGTTTGCATTGAGCGTCGAGAAGTCAACCCCGACCTTCACTCCCGGCCCGACCCCCCACAGCGTCCGAGCCGGGGACGGCAGGATCCTGACCATCCCGGAGGGATGGGAGCTGCTCCCGCCGGGGGACGCCGGGCTGACGCGCCGGGTGAAGCTGGCCGGGGACCACTGGATCGTTCAGGAGAAGCAGGGGCGGCGGGTTTTCTCCCGAGGGGTGTGGGCGTCCGCGGCGACCATCGCCCGGATTCGGGCCGAGTTGGACGCCGAGCGATCCACCGCGCAGTATGCCAAGCGTAAGGAATCGGACGCAAACCGTCGCGATCGAGCGCAGGCGGAATATGTCGAAGATTTCTTCGGAGCGGTGGTGTCGTTCCTCGCCTTCCTTCCCGAACACGCCGACCTCGCCGACCGACTGGCCCGAGCCGTCGCCGATCACGCCACCCCGGTCGGGAGCGGCACGGTCGCCCGGACCAAGCGAATTCCCGTCGAGGAGCGCGCCGAAGCGGCCGTCATTGCCTGGATGAGGCACCAAACCACCGCCTATGACTCAATGCCCATCCCCAAGATCAAAGGCAAACGACGCGAAGTTCGCCGCCAGCTCGCGCAGCGTTCGCAGGAATTGTTGGCCCGCTATCGCCGCGAGCAGTCTGCCCCGGACGACTGTTCGCTCAAAAAGGCCTTGGCGATGTGAAGCCCAATCCATTCGTGTACAACGGATGAGTTAGACTTGATCGCGATGGATCCACTAGGTTCGGTCGTTCGAACTGGAACTGGAACTGGTGAGGGCGATACGGACAAACGAGGCACCTGTACATGCCAGATCCAACCGAGGTCGCTGTCGAGCTTGACGCCGCGCACCGGAAGGCAAAGGCCGCATTCAACCGCAAAGATCTCAGGGCGTACATGAGCCTTTTCTCCGCGGATCTCCACTACCGTCAATCTGACGGGAAAGTGATCGATCGCGCCCGGCTCGAGCGGGACATCCAGACTCAATTCTCCAGGCTCAGCGCGGTGAGAACCACGTTCGATCGCGAGCAGTTCGAGATCGCCGACGGCAAGGCCATCGAAATCCTCCACCAGACCGCATCCGCGCGTGCCACGGCCTTCTTCGTCCTGCACCGTACGTGGGATCTCACTCGGAAGGGACGATATGTTTGGAGGCCGGAAGACGGTCAATGGGTAATCGAAGAGGTGGACGTGATTGAAGAGATCGTCCAATCGCGAGGATTCTCCATGAGCCTGCGTCCTGCCTCGCTCGTTTGACGAAACCCACGGGGTTGGAAGGCTCGACGATCATCACTGAGGTCACCTTCGACACCAATGGGCTATTTCTCACGGCTGATTTCCGACGAATAGCAAGTCTGGCTTCCCATCTTACATCGAATCCAATCTGCAATTTTCAAAATAAACACAACACCACAAATCAATACAATCAGGGAATACGGATAACCAAGCGATAAGACAGCCCTCTTGGCCTCAATACTGGTCAGCCCCGATGACCTCACCGCCGGCTCGCGACGCCAAAGCCTGGAAGACTTGCGGGGCCAGCGTCTCCTTCATGAACCGGACTGAGCCGTCGCCGAGCAGGAATTGGCATCCGCCGGGGTGCAGGCTTGCGAAGCCATCGGCTCCAGCCTGGGGATTCAGGGAGTTCCCGCCGGGGATGCTCCCGCTCAGGATGTCGGAGGATGGACCGCTCCTGCCCATGAGTAGGAACATGAGCCCGACGCATGACTTGACCGGCCAACCCAGTTTGGTACAGAGGGGGGCGGGGTTTGCATGGCTCCCGAGCACACCGGACCAGGCGGCATCGGCGAGGTTGCGCGACCGCTCACCGATCAACAGAGTTGCGCTCGTTCCGTCGCTGACATCACCGATGGCGACCCGGCTGTTCGGGTAGAGGACGCCCGTCCCCTTGATCTGGAATTCGGAAGAGTTCATCCAGCCCGCCGAGGCGATGTACTGGCCGGGCGAGCCGAAGACACTTGCCGAATCGTACCCCAGGCGAATCGGCCCCTCGCTGTCCCCGACGCTCGGGCAGAGAAACATCGAAATGCTGGTTTTCATCACCGTCCGGTTTACCTTCAGGCCAAGGAAACCATGGAGGTCGGCCGAGTTGGCGCGGCCGAAGCTGAAGTCAAAGTTCGCGGCGTCGTACACCGGCCTCTGCTCCAGGTAGGGCAGGATGAGCGTCCCCCATGCCCAGCCCGAACCGATCTCAAAATCAGTCACAGGCCGATTCGGGCGTAGGGCATCCGGAGCCAAATAGGCCGGCGGGAAGCTGAGCCACACATCATGGTATCCATGCATGGCGAGACCGATCTGCTTCAGGTGATGCTGACATTGCATCCGGCGTGCCGCCTCGCGCGCCGCCTGTACGGCGGGCAGGAGTAGACCGATCAGGATCGCGATGATCATGATTACCACCAGCAGTTCGATCAGGGTAAAGGCACGTTCCCGACGCGATCCGCGCAGTTGACACATGACCAGAACCTCTCCCGGTTACGCTGGGGCTTCAGAAAGTCGCTCGGTGCAGAGTAGGATGTCCCTTAGCCCTGTCAATCTGAATCCCGCAGGAGATTCACAAGAACAGGCCGTTGGAAGCGGATCATCACGTCACGTCTCGCCTATCGACGATTGGTTGCCAATTGATCGCTGGAGGTCCCGATCATGCGGATTATCCACCCGCGGTTCACGGTGCGGCGGATGATGGCCACGGTCGCTTTCGTCGCGCTGAACCTGACACTGACGATCCCCGTGATCCGATTCGTCGATGGCCGCTTGCGGGAGATCGGTATGGCGATCGCTCCCGTGCAAAAGTTCATACTCAACCTTGCGGTGGCCGTCATAATGACCCTGTTATTGAGCGGCTGCACTGTGCTGATACTGACAATCATTCGGAGGGCACAGCACCTCAAAAGGCTGCTACGAGGCGAGGTCGAGACGCAGATATGATGCATGCGATTTGCCACGTATGCACGAGGGACGAGACGGACGTCGATTCAGAAAAGCGATAATGCCTTGCCATGGGTTGTCATGCCGTCGATTTCAGCAAAGCGATCAGCCCCATGCGGAATCATGAACCTTGGGTGCTCGAAAGGAGCATCCCCAAGTTTCAAGTCGACGAGGTGGCTGTCCACGTGTGCCACCAACATAACTCATCCCTCATTGCACTCTGACCGCAACTCGTTAAGATAGATAAGGTTGCTGGCCTGCTAATCCTTTCGAGACCCCTATGGCACGTACAAACACTGGGAAAGCTTCACGGCTGCACTCCAAGAGAAAGGGTGAAAGCCAAGAAACCCCTGAGCAGGATGAAAAGCCGATGAAGAAAGTTGATGCGGCCAAGGCCGCGATCAGCGAAGGGATCGAGTCTCCCCTGAGCGCCGTGGCTTACATTGCGCAGCGCTACGGAATCGACATCAAGCCTCAGCACTTCTCGGCCATCAAGAGCCAACTGAAGAAAAAACTGGAAGAGGCTGAGGCCGCGGAGGAGTCAGGAACGACCTCAAAGCGAACCAGAGCGATCGAGGGCTATTTGTCCGCGCCGCCAACCTCGCGGCCAGCGACGGGCGACCCCGACCTGCTGGATGCCATGGAGACGATCAAAACGCTGATCGCCGACCTCGGGACCGACAAGGTCAAGCGGATCGTCGACCTCCTGGGATAAGTCGAAGTCGGTCGAGAACAACCAGGGATTCCCCACGGCTCCTCGCCATCGCGACCCTGGAGCCTCGGATGGCCCCACCTGAGAGCGAGAACAATTCCCAAGAGGATAGGTTCACCCATCCCCCCCCGGCTGAACCTATCCTCAAGTTCTCAACGGATTGACGTCGGGACCGCGGCGGCGTTCATTCCGTCGTCGATCCCCCACTCCCATGGGCGCCTCACCCTCCAAAAAAGGTGGCTTGCCCTGGGACGATTTTGCGCCGATCATAAGAAGTGAGGCCCGAAGTCGCAGTCGGCGACGCTGAGATAACGATAGGAAAGAAGAGAAAGGTGCCCGATGGCCGCAGGACCGCTGGAACTGATGGCCAAGGCCCGAGCGGGGGAGACCGACGCGCTGGGGGAACTCTGCGCGTTATATCGGAACTACCTGCGAATGGTGGTGCGGACGGGGCTGGGTCCGAAGCTCCGTGAACGTGTCGAACTCTCCGATGTGGTGCAAGAAGCGCTCGTCGAGGTCGTCCGGCAGTTCCCGCAATTTACGGGCCAGAACGAGGCGGCGCTGGTCGGCTGGCTCCGTCGCCTGGTGGGGCAGAAACTGGCCGATCTGGCCCGGTATCACAACCGGGCCAAGCGTTCCTCGGGGGGGCCGATGATGCCGCTCGACGCCCCTTGGGGAGTCGAGGGGGGCGGAGGGGCCGAACCGGGCCAGGGAGGCGGAGGTCGGCTGCTCGACATGCTGTCGCTCAGCCAGACCAGTCCGAGCGAGGCGGCCAGCAAACGCGAGTTGACCGTCTTGCTGGCGGATGCCTTGTCCGACCTGGCGGAGACCGAAGCTGAGGTGCTCTGGTTGTATTACGCCGACGGGCTCTCGTTTGAGACGATCGGTGACCGCATGGGACTGAGCCGCAAGTCGATCCGAGGGATCTGGGCCCGCGGTCTCAAAGCCGTGAAACGCTCGATCGACGGACCCCCAGGGGGTCCGATGAGGTATCACGATGGTCCGCCGCACTGAGACCGACCCGATCGACCGCGACGAACAGCTAGGCGAGGCCGTCGAGGCCTACCTTGCCCTGGCCGAGGAAGGGTCGCCGCCCGATCCGGAAGCCTTCGCCGCCCGCTATCCCGACCTGGGCGAGGACCTGCAAGCCGCGCTGGAAGGGCTCGCCTTGATCCGAGGGCTAGTCGGCGAGCCGTCAGGGCCAGGCAATCGACTCGAGTCGGGTCGACGGATCGCCGGCTACCGGATCGTCCGCGAGCTCGGCCGCGGGGGAATGGGCACGGTCTATGAGGCCGTCCACGTCGGCCTCGACCGACCGGTGGCCCTGAAAGTGCTCGGCACCCACGCCACGCCCGACTCGACCGGCCGCCGCCGGTTCTTGAACGAGGCGCGAACCGCCGCTGGCTTGCACCATACGCATATCGTCCCGGTCTTCGACGTCGGTCAGGTCGGCGGGCTCTGCTACTACGCAATGCAGCGGATCGAGGGGAGCGGGCTCGACCAGGTGCTCCGCCACCTCCGTCGCGATCGCTCGATCGCCGCCGGCTCGAGCACGGGCGGAACGACTCCCGCCTCGCGGACCCGGCTCGCCACCGCGGGCGGAACGCCCGGACTCGCGCTTCAAGGGCAAGGGACGGAAAACGACACGGTGACCTGGATGGGCCAGACCGGCGGCGACCTCAGCGGCGCCGGGCGTGCCTTGGGCCGGGACCGCGACGACGAGCCGCCCCCCTATGACCCGCCGGTCGGTTCGGCCTACTATCGCTGGGTCGCCGAGGTGGGACGCGAGGCGGCCGAAGCGCTCTCGCACGCGCATCGCCGCGGCATCATCCATCGCGACGTCAAGCCGTCGAACCTCCTGGTCGATGCCCGTGGGATCGTCTGGGTGGCCGACTTCGGCCTGGCCCGACGCCTGGCCGACCCGGGCCTGACGCACCACGATAGCTTGCTGGGCACCCCGCGCTACATGAGCCCGGAGCAGGCGCGAACCGGGCCGATCGACGGCCGAACCGACGTGTATAGCCTGGGGGCGACGCTCTACGAGCTGCTCACGCTCCGGCCCCCGTTCGAGGGTCAGACCGCCGCCGAACTCGTCGAGCAGATCCGCGACCGCGCCCCCGCCTCCCCTCGTCAGTTCGACCGGCGGATCCCCCGGGACCTGGAGACGATCGTCTTGAAGGCGCTGGCGAAGCGCCCGGCGGACCGCTACGCGTCAGCACTGGACCTGGCCGAGGACCTCGAGCGGTTCCTCAACCTCGAGCCGGTCCGGGCGCGGCGGATCAGCCCGCTGGGACGAGCCTGGCGGTACGCACGTCGGCACCCAGGGGGGACGACGATCGCGACCGTGGCGGCGGCGACCGTGTTGGCGGTGGTGACCACGGCGTATGTCCGCATCGTCCACGACCGCGACCAAGCACGTGACGCCCGGCGACGGGCCGAGATCGCCAACAGCAAAACCTTGAGCGCGATGCGCGAAGAGCAAGCGGCCAACCGCAAGTTGCAGGTCGAGATGCGCGAACGCTACTTGAGCGAAGCAACGGTGGTCCGGCACTCGAACCTGCCGAACCGCCGAGCGACGGGCCTCGGCCTGCTCAGTCGAGCCGCCGCGCTCGAGCCCGATCCCGAACTCAAGGTCAAGCTCCGCAATGAAGCCGTCGAGTTCCTGGTGCTTCGCGACGTCGAGGCACGTCCCGAGTTCGCCACCGGTGCGACGCGGGGGATCGCCTTTGGCCCCGAGGGGGTCCGGCTCGCCGCCCTCTCCGCGAATGGCGAGGAGTTCAGCCTCTGGAACGTCGCCAATCGCACGCGTCTGGAGCGGCATCGGTTTAACACACCAATGGCCGAGCCCACGAGCCCCCCAGCCGCCGCAACAACAACCACGACGACGACAAACACCACCACCGGACGACCCGCTGGCCCCCCCCGGTTCCGAGGCGGGCACTCCGCCGGTCTCGCGGTGGCCGGCGACTGCGTGATCGTAATCCTCCCCGAAGGTAAGGGGCTCCGCCTCTTCGACCTGACCACGGGAACCCCGATCCGCGACTGGGCGACGGACGGCCGCCGCGTTCTCTCCCTGTTCGCAGCGCCCGGCGGGCATCGCCTGGTGACCACCGAACTGGCGACGACCGACGACAACGGCATACGCGACAATTCCTCGCGTGGCGACATGCCGCGCATGGAATTCCAGATCCGGCTCTACGACCTCAACGCGATCGGCCAGCCGATCGCCACCCTGGCGCGTTGGAAAGCCAGCTTCCCGCCCCGTGACGACTCGCTGATCGCGATTGCCCCCGATGGCGAGACGATCGCCACGGCCCGGAGCCGGGAAACGACCGTGTCGCTCTGGTCGGCCGAAGACGGCCTGGCCCTTGGTGAACCCTTTGAAGCGCAAGCCGAACTGACCGCCCTGGCCCTGGGCCCCGACGGCCTCCTGTCGGTCGCCGGCGGAGGACAAATCCGATTCTGGGAGATCGCCTCGCGGACGCCGCTTCCCCCCTTGACCCCGTTCCAAAGCTACATCCGCCAACTGCGGTTCAACCCGAATGGGACGTTGCTGGCGGCCGCGGGAGCACAAGGGTCGGGAGTCGAGATCTGGGATCCCGCGTCACACACGGCGTTGGCGGTCCTGACCGTGCCGAACCAGGTGGAAGACCTGGCCTTCTCCGCCGATGGGCGAACTCTAGCCGCCGCCAGCTCGACCGCATCCACCTCGGTCTGGGCGATTGTTGACCCCGTGGTTCGCTCCCAGATCAGCGGGTTCGATACCCTGCCCACCTCGCTGGCGTTTGGAGCCGACCAGCGCCTGGCCATGGGAACCGCCAAGGGAACGATCCGGGTCTGGAACCCCGGGCACTGTCCGTCCACCACCCAGCAAGTCATCGCCGAGCCCCCTCCGGGCGCGGCGGCGAACTACGTCCAGGGAGATCGGGCGACCACCCTCGTCTTCAACGAACAGGACCACCTGATCGCCATCGAGCCGGATGCGATCCCCACCCGCCACCGCGGCTCCCGACGTGGACAGCCGAGGATGTTTCCGTCGCCCGTGGCTTCCATCGCACGGGGGCAGACCCATTTCGTGGCGAGTGGGCATCAGATCATGGTCTGGAACGGCCCGACGGAACCCCAGCGCTGGTCGAGTCTGGAGATCCCGCGGTCCAAGCCGGCAGGATCGGCGGCGAATTCCGAGCGGTCGCGGTGGGAGCCCGACCCCTGGCGGCAACTGGCGGCAAGTCCGACGGGTGACCGGCTCTACTTGCTCGACAATGACTCGAACTTTCATGCCGTGGCCCTGGACGGCGGCCGAGCGCGGAACTTGCCGTGGCAACTCCCGGGTGATGCCAACCGCCTGAGCCTCAGCCCCGACGGCCAGACCTTGGCGATCGGCGACAAAGCGGGGAACGTGTTGCTGGTCGACACCGCCCGCGGCACGGTCCGAACTCGGCTCCTCCTCCCCTCCAGCGAGTCCGAAGGGCAGCCGGTCTGGTCGCTCGCCTTCTCGCCGGACGGACGAGAACTCGCGGTCGGCCTCCAGCAAGGGCACATCGACCTCTGGTCGCTCGACAACCCGACCGCCCCCCTGCTCCGCCTGATCGGCCACCGCGGGTTGGTCAGCATCCTCGCCTACGACCCCCAGGGCCGCTTCCTCGCCAGCGCCGGCAGCGATAAGCTCGTCGATATCTGGGACCTCAGCCGCGTCCGAACCGAGTTCACCCGGATCGGACTCAACTGGTGAGCGGGCACGAAGCCGCCGCGATCGATCGGACCTTCGTGACGCAATCATCGGGATCCAGACAAAACTCACACATTCTCACATATCCATTACACCAAAACAATCCCAAGGGTGGCACGCAACGTCAGTAACTCGGCGTCGTCAACAACGGATGTAACTCTCACCGGACCAGAGAATTACTGCCGCTCCGTGGCTGCGGTTCGTTCGAGAGAAGGGGGGGCAAAAAATCGCCGTTCTTCGTCATGATGGGTGCGGCTAGCAACCGGCACTCACCTGGATTGAGGAAGAACGGCGATGAAGGCAGCTCGGACGCTGCAAGGCTTGCAGCAACCGCAGTCGTTGATCGGCTATGTCCGACAGTTTCTCACCCCGACGGTCTGGAAGCAAGCCCGAGGGGTTGTTCCTCAAAGGCGGTCGGCGCCGCGGTGGGATCTCCAGCCACTGGTCGTGGTCATGCTCGCCATGACCTGGGCCACCGGCGACTCCGAGTCCGAGAGGTTTGAGAAGGCCCGGGGATACTACGTCGCCTGCCATGAGTCGCGAAGACGCCCGGGAAAGACCCTCGTCGGCTTCCAGAAAGCGATGCGACGCGTCCCCATGCGACAACTCAGGGCGTTGGCCGCGGGGGTTCGGCAACAGATCCACGCCCGACTGGGGTCGCGGCGGATTGTCGACGGCTTCGAGCCGATGGGCTGCGACGGCTCGCGGATCGAGTGCCCCCGCACCCCCGAGTTGGAACGGGGACTCGGGCAGGCCGGCAAGAACGACGCGGCCCCCAACGTCTGGCTGACGGCGTTCGTCCACTTGCCCACGGGACTGCTTTGGTCGTGGCGACTCGGCCCGGGCACCGCGGCCGAGCAAGAGCATTTGAGGCACTTGCTCGCCACCCTCTCGCCCGAGGCCCTGATCGTCTGCGACGCCGCTTATATGGGCTTCGATCTGGTCCGGGCGATCCTCGGTGTCAAGCGATCGTTCCTGTTCCGGATGTCGTCGCGGGTCGACCTCTACACCCTCGAAGTGGCGAACCTGGAGGATTGGACCGAAGGCCCTGTCTTGTACTGGCCGAACTATGTCCAGAAGAAAGGGGAAGCGCCGATCCAATGCCGCTTGATCCGGATCCCGGCCAAGGGCAAGGGTAAGGGGTCGGTCAAACGCGACGTCTGGCTCCTGACCGACGTCCTCGACCCAGCCCGGATGTCGGCGGCGACGGCCGCCAAATTCTACCGCTGGAGATGGCGTAATGAAGGACTATTTCGCACATACAAGCGTATAATCAATAAATTGAAACTCGCTAGCCGCACGGTGGCCTTGGTGCATCGCGAGGCCGAGTTGTCACTGCTGGCCACGCAGATCCTCCTGGCGCATGCCGACCTGGCGCTTCGGCCGGCGTCGGCGTCGGCGACCGATGGCCCAGTGATCAGCCCCCGCAAAGTTCTGATCGAGATCCGCAAGGAGATCGACGCGGCCGTGAAACCCAAGGCCAAGTGTTACCACAAGCGACTCGCGGGCTGCCGCGCCGGGTGCCGGAAGCAGAAGAGCCCGAAAGCCACACGCAAGTGGCCTCGTCGCAAACCGCATAAGCCGCCGAAACCGCCTGTGCTCCACACCCTGACTCAGGAACAGAAAGCCTTGCTAAACAAGCACATGAGTGCAGTAGGATGAGGCATCAGTAATCGACGTTGGGTGGCACGGGTTGTACCCAACCCGTGAGCCAAGAGCCAGGCAATCCCGCCGCGGGCCAACGGCTTCATGATGCCCCTGCGATTCGCGCTCAGGCGGATTCTTCATCCTCAACGACTTCGCCGCGAGCGTCCTCGGCCGTGTCATCCGATTCGTCCTCATCGTTCAACGCGTCGGTCGAGCCGCCGGAGAATTGATAGAAGATCAGCAGGGTATTTCCGAAGCGGTTCTGCCGGGTCTCCCGGAGTTCGCCAAGGTCGAGCTTCACGTACTCCTTGGGGTCGATCTGGACGATCACGAGCCCCTGTTCCTCATTCCCGTCGGAATCCGCGGCCTCTCGACGTAGCAGCGTCGGCCGATCGGCGATCCGGCGCATCGCGTCCACCCAAAGGTTCTTGTACTGCGGGGGAGCGACATAAATCAAATCATACTGCTGATCCGTTGAGTTCAGAAACTTCAAGGCGTCAACGCGCCGCACCACGGCCTGGTCCGCCAGTTCCGTGTGAGCGAGATTCTTCTTGATCGTGGTCACCGCGGCGTGCGCCAGGTCGGTGAAGGTGCAGGACGCGGCGCCCTGGCTCAACGCCTCGATCCCGACGCTCCCGCTCCCCGCAAACAAGTCGAGCATCGCCATCCCCGGAATCCGCGGGCGCAGGATATCAAAAAGGGCCGTTTTGACACGATCGAGGATCGGACGCGTCCCATGCCCTGGAACCACGAGCAATGTTCGTCCTTTAGCCGTTCCCGAAACCACACGCATCAGCGATCTCCTCGTCTCATCGCGTCGTCGACTCTGTCCTTGCTGCAGTGTCACTTAAACCTTCTTAAACCGAGCCGCGAGGTATTGTCGAAAGTCGTGGATGGAGGAAATGAAAAGGGCGGCGTACCCTTGGTGAAGTCTCACCCACACCAAACTTGCCAACAAGGCAAAGGAGTACGCCACCGTGAGTCAGTCTACCTCCGAGATCCGGATCTTGCCATTGGCCGGAAGCCATGATGTCCTGACCGAAGTCCTCCGCAACGGAGCCCGTGAGATGCTCGCCAGGGCCATCGAGGCCGAGGTCGCCGCCTGGATCGACGACCACGCTCATCTCAAGGACGAGACCGGACGTCGCCAGGTCGTCCGCAACGGCTCCCACCCCGAGCGGACCATCCTCACCGGCTTGGGACCGATCGACGTCAAGCAGCCCCGAGTCCAGGACCGACGACCCCCTGAATCCCGAGAGACGTTCACTCCGGCAGTCCTGCCGCCCTACCTCCGGCGGACCAAGAGCCTGGACGAGTTGATCCCCTGGCTCTACCTCAAAGGCATCAGCACCGGTGACTTCCCCGAGGCTCTCAAGGCGATCCTCGGCCCGGACGCCCCGGGACTGTCGGCGAACACCGTGACGAGGCTCAAGTCGGCCTGGGAGGAGGAACATCGAACCTGGAGCCAGCGGTCCTTGAAGGGGAAGCAGTACGTTTATGTCTGGGCCGATGGCGTGCACTTCAACATCCGCCTGGAGGAAGGGCGGCAGTGCATCCTGGTGCTGATGGGGGCGACCGCCGACGGCAAGAAGGAGCTGATCGCCATCGCCGACGGCTACCGGGAGAGTGAGCAATCCTGGAAGGAGTTGCTACTGGACTGCAAGGCCCGTGGCCTGGAGGTCGAGCCTCACCTGGCGATCGGCGACGGGGCGTTGGGTTTCTGGAAGGCGATGCGTCAGGTGTGGGACACGACGAAGGAGCAGCGTTGCTGGGTGCACAAGACGGCGAACGTCCTGGACAAGCTTCCCAAGGGGAGCCAGCCGAAGGCCAAGGGGATGCTCCACGAGATCTACCTGGCGGAGAGCCGCGAGAATGCGGTGAAGGCGTTTGACCTGTTCGTGAAGACGTACGAGGCGAAGTACCCGAAGGCGACGGAGTGCCTGTCAAAGGATCGAGATGTGCTGCTGACGTTCTACGACTTCCCAGCGGAACAGTGGCTGCACATCCGGACGACGAACCCGATCGAGTCGACGTTCTCGACGGTGCGTCTGAGGCACAACAAGACAAAGGGGAGCGGGAGTCGGACGGCGTGCCTGACGATGGTCTACAAGCTGATGGAGAGTGCATCAAAGAGTTGGCGATCGTTGAATGGATCGGAGCTTTTGAGGGAGGTGATCGCTGGGGTCATCTTTGAGGACGGAGTGAAGAAAACCACCGCCGCCTGAAATTCTCCATCCACGAAGATTGACAATACCTCCCCGAGCCGCACACGCAGCGCAGTAAGCGATCGGGTTGCGCTCGGCATCTCGGAACGTCAATCTGGAACCGCTTACTCCGCTGCGCTGCGTGCGCGGCTCGGTTCAAGTGAGGATCATCATGGCCGCTCGGTGCCACGGCCTGCACATCACGCAATCTCAAGGACAAACCGGTCCGCCGGCTTAGTTAGGCTTCGGGCAGTTCCTTGGAAGGGGAACACTGCCAAGGTTCGCCGCGAGCCGAGCGTTTGGCGGTCCATCCGGGGGGGAGCTTGGCGAGCTCGACGATGCTGGGGTCGAGCGTTGCGATCGTCTGAAGGGGGACGAGCGACGCCTCCTCGACGGCGAACGGTCCGCCATCCAAGAAGAGCCAGTCACCGTCGACCTTCTCGTGAAACACCAGCAGAATCGGGGCTTCGCCCTCGGTGATCTGCTTGAGGGTAACAACGGCATGGGTCTGGGGTTCGGCGAATGCCCAATCGTTCGACATGGTTCCTGCCTCCCTTTGCGTGGGGTCCTTCGCTCATAATACCAGGCGTTCGTCGAAGTCGAGATGTCGAGACCGAGATCAAGTAAGATCGCCCGATCGGGCCCTCGAGGGTGAACATCGTGCAACGAACGGCGAGACGGATCGGCACCGGCGTGTTGTGGACCTGGCTGCTGGTTGTCGCTGGCTCCTCAAGGGGCGGTGAGAACCCCGCCAAGCCGCCCGTGGTCGACGCGACGAGCCTGAGGCAGAAAGTGCTTTGCGGCTACCAAGGGTGGTTTCGGGCGCCCGGCGACGCGGCGGGCGAGGGCTGGCGGCACTGGAGCCGCGACGCGGCGCGAATCACGCCCCGCAGCCTGACGTTCGAGATGTGGCCCGACATGTCGGAGGCGACGGACGACGAGAAATACCCGGCCCCCGGCTTCACGGGCCCTGACGGGGAGCGTGCCCATCTGTTCAGCTCGGCCCACCCGCTCACGGTCGAGCGCCACTTCCAGTGGATGGAGCAGTATGGGATCGACGGCGTCTTCGTGCAACGGTTTCTGGTCAGCCTTCGCGATCGGTCGCTCGACCAGGTCCTCGGCCACGTCCGGGCCTCGGCCGCCAAGACAGGGCGGGTTTACGCCGTCTGCTACGACCTGTCCGGGGTCCGCGAAGGGCAGCTCTTCGACCTGCTGGCACGGGACTGGAAGAAACTGGTGGACGAGCTGAAGCTGACGCGGGACCCGCGGTATTTGCACCACGGCGGCAAGCCGGTCGTCTTCGTCTGGGGGTTTTACAGCGATCGCTTCAGCCCAGCGCTCGCGCACCGGATCATCGACCTGTTCAAAACGGAACCGGGCTATGAAGCGACCCTGGTCGGCGGCTGCCAGTGGCAGTGGCGGGGCGAACACGATCCCGAGTGGGCCCGCGCGTTTCGCCGGTTCGATGTGATCAGCCCCTGGAACGTGGGCAACACGATGCGGGTCGAGGGACGCAAGCAGGCCGCCACCGGCTCGTGGAGCGACGACCTGGCCGAAGCGAAGCAGGCGGGGATGGCCTACCTCCCGGTGATCTATCCGGGGTTCGGATGGACGAACCTGAAAGGCAGGAACGTCACCGCCGCGACAATCCCTCGCCTGGGGGGCGAGTTCTTCTGGCGGCAGTTCGCCAAAGCCGCGGACCTCGGCATCGACATGGCCTACGTTGCCATGTTCGACGAGGTGGATGAGGCGACCGCGATCTTCAAGGTCAGCAACAGTCCGCCCACGCAGGCCCCGTTCGCAACCTACGACGGGCTGCCGACAGACTGGTACCTGCGGCTGACCGGCGAAGGCTCGAAGCTGCTCCGGGGGGAGCGGAAAAACGAGAAGGAGCTGCCGATCAGGCCCTGAATGCTCGGGGGTAACCGTGGCTTCAAGCGCTTGATCTCGCTCGCCTCAAATCCTCCCGTGACTCAGCGCGTCCCCCTTCAGGAGGAGGAACACGAAGCTGACGACGGCGGAAGACCGGCGGTCGTCAGGTCCGGCTGGGTGCAGGCCCCAGCCCATTCCTGACCACCACCGAGCCCGGCGGAGCCAGCCCTGGAAGAACGACGAACGCGTTGGAGGCCTCCCTCGATTCAGGAAAGCCGGTCCACGCTTGATTCTTCACCACTCGCCTCCTCGTGACGACGGCCGCGGCGAAAGGCGAGGTAGCCCAGTCCGAGCAGGAGCGTGGCAAGCGAAGTGGGCTCGGGGACCGTGATCGGATCGGAAGTCACGCCGGCGGGAGTGAGCAGCAAGGAATGCATGAGATGGGTCCGATCGTCCTCGGCCTGCAGAAGCATGCGCCCTTGGTCGTCAAGGCCGAGCTCGCCTATGGTCGCCTGGATCCAGCCAGGCAAGAGATCCCGCAAGTTTGTCAGGGTATGCGAGTTATAGTCGTAAAGATAGTTCATTACATAGGGCGGGTTTCCTTCCGATCCCGTGCCCGTTCCGAGAACTTGATTCTGATTGTTCAGGAATTTCGCAGTCGCCATACGACTCGGGTCGTAATCATAATTGTAGGGAGACGTCCAAAGCGTCGTAAAAGGGCCAAAGGAGCCATCGGCCTGCCGCTGTGACGCAACGAGTAAGGAATTCGCCGCTGAGATGTGACCGTTGATGCCGACGAAATTCGTCCCGACATACAGGCCGTTCTGATTCAGAAATCCACCGGATATGCGGCTGTAAGCATTCGCGGGATTCCCATAAGTCCATGAGCTGTTGACCGGAGCGGCGGCCAGCGGCGGGAGCAACGAGAGGACGGATTGATCCGTCAGGTAATTGGGCGTGTTCGGGAACGCATACTTCCTCTGACCGTCCGGGGAAATGACGATCCCGTTACCGGCGGCGTCGGCCGAAACTTGGGTTCTTCCCGTGCCCAGGTCGGTGACCGTGTAAGCCGGGATGTTGTCGGCGCGAGCTGGCGAGAGGGTGGCTCCAAACAGCGCGACGGTGAGGCAGAAACGGGCAGAATACCCGCCAAGAATCGATCGCTCCATGATCACTGCCTTTTCGGGATGGCGACTCACGGGATCAAGGTCAATGGGGAAGATCGTGACAACATGATCGATCCCCGATCGACCGTCAAGGGCAAGCTAATAGCAAACATGCCGATCTCAAACCGGCCAAGCGCCGGGGGTGTGCCACCTGGCGGAGCGACGGTGAGATCTTGCGGAATCCGCGTTCGCTCGCCTTGAAATCCCAAGCTCCCTCACGGCTCAGCGCGATTCCCGCGGCTCACCACGCCGGGAATGCCGGAAGGCCAGGTAACCACCGAGGCCGAGCATGAGCGTGGCCAATGAGGTTGGCTCGGGGACCGTGACGGGATCGCCAATCACCAGGCCGGGGGGAGTGAGGAGGAGTGAGTGGTATTGAATCCCCAACTTGTCATCCCACTTCCAGGCGGACAGGAGCATCCGCCCTTGATCGTCAAGGCCGAGCTCGGTCTCCAGGTGCCAGCCAGGCAGCAAATCCTTCAGGTCGGTCCTGATCTGGGTTTGCATGTCGTAAAGATAGAAATTCTTCGTGTAGTAACTGGTGGCGCTGTAGGGGACTCCTCCCATGCCGAGCACCTGATTCTGATTATTGATGAACATCGCGGTGGCCATTTGTTCGCCCGTGGAATGGTTGTTGGGCGAATCCCAGAGCGTGATCGGGGTACTGAAGGAGCCATCGGCTTGACGCTGGGTCGCAAAGACCAAGCTGCCGGCACCTGAGATGTGGCCCGTCACGCCAAAGGTATTTGTGCCTACAAAGAATCCATTCTGGTTGAGCAGCCCGCCTTCATAATAGCTGTAAGCGTTATTGGGATTTCCATAAGTCCACGAATTGTGGACGGGGGCGTTCGTGAGCGGTGGGAGCTTCGATCGGATGGATAGCCACTCAGCCTCTGACGGATAGTTGCTTGAACTCGTGTTTGGGAACGTATAAGTTGTCTGGCCGTCGGGCGCGATGACGATCCCGTTACCGCCCGCATCGGTCGAAACTTGGGCGGTCCCCGTTCCCAGGTCGGTGACGGTATAAGCCGGGATATTGGCGGCGCGAGCCGTCGAGAGGGTGGCGCCAACCAGCGCGACGGTGAAGCAGAAGTGAAGAGAGAACCTGGTAAGAATCGATCGTTCCATGATCGTTGCCTTCCTTGGATGACGGCTCACGGGACCAGGGCCTATGGGGGTGGTGAAAAGATGATCGATCCCCGATTGGCCGTCAAGGGCAAATCGGCGGCAAATGTGCCGATCGACGGTCGATGCCACCGAGAGCATTCTGACACTTGCTGGCGGCTTTACGATTGAACGATTGGCGAGCAGGCTGTTTCGCCTCGAACTCCGTTAGCAAGGTCCACCGATCAGCGTGAGCAAGGCGTCGTGGTCAATCGGTTTCACCAGGTGGTGATCGAAGCCTGAACTCGTCGATCGCCGGCGATCATCGTCCTGACCGTATCCCGAAATGGCGATGATGAGCAGGCCTTCGTGCCCGTTCTCGGCTCGAAGTTTTTGGGCGACCTGATAGCCGTCCATGCCGGGAAGGCCGATGTCGAGCAGGACGATCTCCGGCTTGAACTCGTTGACCCGTTCGACGGCTTCGAAGCCGGTCGAGGCGGTGGCGACTTCGTGGCCTTTGAGTCGGAGGAGTCGGGCCATGCTCCGCACCGTGTCGGCGTTATCATCGACCACCAGCAGGCGGCGGCCGCGGCCATTCCGGTCGGGCTTGGCCTTGGGCATGGCCTCGACCAAGGGGAGAGTCGCCTCAGGAATCCCCGTCGGCCGGCACTCCTGGGAAACGGTGGGGAGGGTGACGCGGAACGTGCTCCCCTGCCCCGGTCCGTCGCTCGCCGCCGTGACGGTCCCACCATGCATCTCGACCAGGGTCTTCACGATGGTGAGCCCGATTCCAAGCCCCCCTTCCGAGCGGGCGAGGGTTCGATCACCTTGGGTGAACAGCTCGAACATCTGCGGGATGCGTTCGGGAGAAATGCCGACACCATTATCCTCGACCGAGAGAATGACGTTTTCATCCACGCTGACGGCGGACACGGAGATTCGACCCCCCTCGGGGGTGTATTTCACGGCATTGGTGAGCAAGTTGGTGAACACCTGTTCGAGGCGTAGTGGGTCGGCGTGAACCAGCAAGGCCCCTCGAGGCGAGGAAACGGTGAGTCGCTGGCCACGCAGCTCGATGGTCGGCCTGACGGCTTCCACGGCCTGATTCAAGACATCCGCAACGTCGATCCGCTCGCGCTGGAGCTCGATTTTCCCATGCGTCAGCCGGGAGACGTCGAGCAGGTCGTCGATGAGCCGAGCAAGATGCTTGACTTGCCGGTCGAGGACGTCGTTGGCCCAGCCGCGGTGTTCGCCGGTCGGATCCTCCCTGAGGAGCTGAGCGGCATTGCTGATCGACGAGAGGGGATTTCTCAGCTCGTGGGCGAGCATGGCCAGAAAGACGTTCTTGCGTCGGTCCGCGTCGATCAGTTGTGCGTTGCGTTGGTGCAGCTCGTCCTCGAAGCGTTTTCGCTCGATGGCGATGGTTGCGGTGCGGGTGACGATATCGATCAGCCGGAGGTCATTCGGTCCCGGCTGCCGTGGCCGGTGGTAATAGAGCGCGACCGAGCCGAGCACCACCCCACTGCTCGAGAGAATCGGGTACGACCAACAGGCCTGGAGGCCATGTGACAGCGCCAGCGCCGCGTAATCGGCCCAGAGCGGGTCGTTGGCGATGTCGCACGCGTAGACCGGTTTTTTGAAAAAGGCCGCCGTGCCACAGGAGCCGACGGCGGGGCCGATCGCAATCCCGTCAATCGCCCGACAGTAGGCTTCCGGAAGCGTCGGCGCTGCGCCGTGCCGGAGGTGCACGCCGTCCGGGTCGATCAGCAGAATCGACGCGTGCATCTCTTCCGCTTCAAACTGCGTCTCGATCATCCGGCAGAGGGCGTCGAGCACTTCGGGGAGGCTTGAGTCAAGGACCACCAATTCGAGGATATGCTTCTGCTGTTCGAGCAGGGCCTCGTTCCTCTTGCGGTCGGTGATGTCGAGCGTCAGCCCGACAAATCCCAGGGTCGACTCGCTGACGCGGTCGAGCGGGCGCCCCCGCGCGAAGATCCAGTGCAGGCTGCCGTCAGGCCAGTAGGCTCGATATTCCGCCTCGTAATCTTCGCCGGTAGCGAACGCTTTCTCGATCCGCCGGAAGACGTATTCTCGGTCATCGGGGTGAAGCGCATTGAGGAAGTCGTTGTAGGTGAAGGGTTCGTCCGCCGCGCGTCCGAAGTCGGCCCTGCATTGTGCCGAGCAACGCATATCCTGGCTGGGAAATTCGAGATACCAGCTTCCGAGCCGGCCGACCTCAAGGGCAAAGCGAAGCTCATACTCGCTCTGGCTCAGCGCCTCCGCGCTCCGTTCCAGCCGGTCCGCTCGCTCTCGCTCTTCGTTCAAGAGGCGCTGCCGCTCCTTGGCAAGCGCGACGTAGTGGCAGACCGCCTCGAGGAATTCGAGCTCGTCGTCACTAAAACGGTCTCGAGTTCGGGTCGCGAACGAAAGCGTACCGATCAGGCGGTCGCCGGCCATGAGCGGATTGCAAGTGTAGGCCCGAAACCCGAAGCCTTTGACGGTCTGAACCTTCTCGTCGTCGGAGTTCTGAATCTCGGCCGCCACAAACGGCTTTCGGAGGAGGCCGACGGTACCACACACCGCCTCGCCAAAACCGAGGCGTTTGATGCTCTGGGCTTCGGTCTCGGTGATCCCCGCGCACGAGTCGAGCTCCAGGCCATCGGCCTCGGCGTTCACCATGAAGTTGAAATAGGCGTCGAGCTCGAGATGCCTCGAGACGATCTCGAAGAGGCGGGTGACCATGGCCTCGGGATGGTCGTTCGAGAGGAGTTTACCGGTGGCCTCGGACAGAATTTGAAGCCGTTCGTTGCGTCTCCGCAACAGTTCCTCGTGACGTCGCCGCACACTCACATCGCGAAAGACAACCACCGTTCCGAGGATAATTCCATGCTCTTCGATGGGTGACGTCGTTTGCTCGATCGGGACCAGAGTCCCGCGTTTGGTACGGAGCAACAGCAGTCGTTTGGGCAGCTCGATCGGGCGGCATTCCAGAGAGGCCATGGGCCGGGGAAGTTGGATTGCGTCTCCGGTTTCCTCGTCAAAGAGCGGAAAAACGTCAGAAACGCAGGCTCCCATGGCCTGCTCGAGCGTGTTCCCCGTGAGCGCCTCGGCCGCGGGATTCATGAACGTGACGCAACCGTCAACATCGCCAACGATGACGGCGTCGGCGATGCTGTTGAGGATTGTGGGAACCCACCAGAGGGTGTCAGCCATCGTCCGCATAGGTCCTATGCCGCTTCAAGGGTGTTACCTGCAAGATAATCACATCTCCGGCGGGAAGCGACAGCAAATATTTTGATAACCCGCGACAACGCTCGCTTACATTTCGATTGGCCTGGGCGTTTCGACGAACCAAGGGTAGATCGCCGGCAGGACCAGGGTGGTCAGCAGGGTCGAGGTGAGCAGGCCGCCGATGACGACGGTGGCCAGAGGGCGCTGGAGCTCGGCGCCCGGGGTGGTGGCGATCGCCATCGGGATGAAACCGAAGCCGGCGACCAGGGCGGTCATCAAGATCGGCCGGAGCCGGACGACGGCGGCCTCGCGGGCGGCTTCGTGGGGTTCAACCCCTTCGCCACGCAGGTGTTCGACGGCGCTGACCCAGACCAGGCCGTTGAGCACGGCCACGCCGAACAGGGCGATGAAGCCGACCCCCGCCGAGATCGAGAACGGCAGGCCGCGGGCGGCCAGGGCGAAGATCCCACCGGTCGCCGCCATGGGCACGGCCAGGTAGATCAGGGCGGCCAACCGCAGGGAGTGGAACGTGCTGAACAAGAGCAGGAAGATCAGGGCAAGGGCGATCGGCACGACGATCATGAGCCGTTGGGTGGCGGTTTGCAGGTGCTCGAACTGGCCGCCCCAGCGAAGGATGTAGCCGGAAGAGAGCGGGACCTTGGCCTGGATGGCCGCCTGGGCCTCGGCGACGAAACTGGCGATGTCGCGGCCTCGGACGTTGACGCCGACGACCGCCCTGCGCTGGACGTTCTCGCGTTCGATCTCGCTCGGTCCCTCCTCGAACCGGACATCGGCCAGGTCACGAAGCGCGATCGGCCGCCCCTGGGGGTCGACGATCCGGATCGCGCGGATCTTCTCGGGGTCGTTCCGCCAGGCCTCGGGGAGCCGGACCTGGATCGGGTGCCGGTACTGCCCCTCGAACGCGGTGCCGACGGTGGTCCCGCCCAGGGCGGCGACCGCTTCCAGAACGTCGGCCCCTTTGATTCCATAGCGCGCGAGCTGGTCGCGACGGACCGAGACGAGGAGCATCGGCAATCGGCCCGAGGTCGGTGTCTTGATGCCCGTCGCCCCCGGGATCCGCGCCAGGGTGCGCTCGATTTCCCCCGCCTTGCGCCGGAGGACCTCGAGGTCGGGGCCGTAGAGCAGGACGGCCACGTCGCTCTTGACTCCCGCGACGAGCTCGTTGACCCGCATCTCGATCGGCTGGCTGAAGCCGAATTTGACGCCGGGGACGTTCTCATTCAGCTCGCGGTCCATCTCCTGGATCAGGGCGTCCCGGGTGATCCCAGGGCGCCACTCCGTCGGCGGCTTGAGCAGGGTCCAGACGTCGGTCTGATGCACCCCCATCACGTCGTTGGCGATCTCGGGGCGGCCGGTCTTGCAGTAGACCATGCGGACCTCGGGAAACTTTTTGAGGATGTTCTCGATCTGCGTCGAGGCGGCCACGGCCCCTTCCAGCGAAGCCGACGGGATCCGCACGGCCTCGATGAGTAGGTCTCCTTCGTTGAGCCGGGGCATGAACTCGCCCCCCAGGCTGAGCGCCACCGGCACGCTCACGGCCACCAGGCCGACCGCCAGCAGGGTCGCGATCAACGGGCGGCGGATTACGGCGTCGAGCGAGGGGACGTAGACCCACTTGAGCCAACGGACGAGCCAGACTTCTTTTTCCTGAGCCTTCGACGAGAGCACGAGCGAGGCAAGCACGGGCATCAGGGTCAGCGAGAGCACCATCGAGCCGGCCAGGGCGAAGATGACGGTCAGGGCCATCGGCCGGAACAGCTTCCCCTCGGTCCCCTGAAGCGCCAGGATCGGCAGGTAGACGATCGCGATGATCAGCTCACCGAACATCGTCGGCTTGCGGACCTCGACGGCCGCGTCGCGAATGATCTCGAGCTTGGGCCGCGTCCCCCCTTCGTGCGCCAGGCGGCGGACGCAGTTTTCCACCATGATCACGCTCGAGTCGACGATCAGGCCGAAGTCGATCGCGCCCAGGCTCATCAGGCTGGCCGTGACCCCCGTGGCGAGCATCACGTTGGCGGCGAACAGCATCGACAGCGGGATCGCCAGGGCCACGATCAGGCCGCCCCGGATATTGCCCAGCAGCAAGAGCAGGATCAGGATGACCAGGCCCCCCCCCTCGACCAGGTTGTGCAGGACCGTGTCCAGGGTCTGGTCGATCAAGTGGTTGCGGTCGTAGAGCGGCTCGATCGTCACCCCGGGCGGGAGGCTCTTTTGAAGCTTGGCGATTTCGTGTTTGACCCGCTCGACCACCGTCCGCGAGTTCTCGCCGATCAGCATCATGACCAGGCCGGTGACGATCTCCCCCTCGCCGTCGCGGGTCGCCAGGCCGGCGCGGATCATGGGTGCGGTGTGGACCTTGGCGACGTCGGCGACCGTCACCGGCACGCCGTTGCGCTCGTCGATGACGATCGCGGCGATGTCGGGCACGCTGTGCGCCTGGCTCTCGCCTCGGATGTAGCGAGCCTCCCCCTCATGCACGAGGTAGCCGCCGCCGACGTTGGCGTTGTTGCTCCGCAAGGCGTTAAAGACCTGGGTCATCGACAGGCGATAAGTGGCCAGCTTGTCGGGGTCGAGCTCCACCTGATAGGTCTTGAGCTCGCCGCCGTGCGAGTTGATCTCGGTGACGCCGGGCACTCCGCGCAACTGGTAAGCGACGAACCAGTCGAGGATCGTCCGCAGCTCCATCGCCGACACGCCCGAGCCTTTGGCGGCCTTGACCTGGAACTGGTAGACCTCTCCGAGCGCGGTCGCGATCGGCCCCAGGGACGGGGTACCATAGCCGAGCGGGATGGCGGCGGCCGCCCGAGCGAGCCGCTCGCCCACGAGTTGGCGGGCGCGGTAGATATCGGTCCCTTCGTGGAAGACGATCGTCACCACCGAGATCCCGAACTTGGAGATCGACCGGATCTGCTCGACGTTGGGCAGCCCGCTCATCGCCCCCTCGACCGGGAACGAGAGCAAGGTTTCGACCTCAAGTGGACTTAGCGCGGGCGCTTCGGTAATCACCTGGACCTGCACGTTCGTCAGGTCGGGCACCGCGTCGATCGGCAGGTGGAGCGCGGAGTAGACCCCGAAGACCGCGACCAGCAGGGTCCCCATTAACACGAGGAAGCGGTTGGCAAGGGCCGATGCAATTAAAGAATTAAGCATGTTGGTTTTTGAGCAGGTTTCGATCCCATTGGATCACCCCGTCTTCAATCCTCCCCGCTTTCGTTCTGGAGGATCAGCTCACTCTTGAGCAGGTAGGCGCCGGCGGAAACCACGGCCTGGCCCTTGGTCAGGCCGGCAAGGACGACCCGGCGTTGGTCCGCCTCGCGGCCGAGCTTGACCGGCTGAAACGTGAAGGTGCGTCCGTCACGGCCGGCGGGGACGAAGACCCCCTCCTGTCCCTCGATCTCGACGATGGCGGCGGTCGAGACGGTCAAGACGTCCTGGGTGATCGGCGTGTCGAGTACGATCCGCGTGAACATCTCGAGCTTGAGGAGGCCGTCGGGGTTGTCGGTCTCGGCCAGGAGGGGAACGGTCCGGGTGGTGGGGTCAACCATGGACCCGACGGAGAGGAGCGTGGCCGGGAAGGTTCGGCCGGGGTAGGCCGGAACGGTCATCCGAATCCGTCCCTCCTTGAGGGCCGGCAGCACAGCGAGGTCGGACTCGGTGATGTTGGCCATCACCCAGACCGTATTCAGGTCGGCCAGAACGAAGAGGATGTCGGTGGGATCGGCCTTCTGGCTGGGGACGGCCGTCTTGGTGATGATGGTGCCGTCGAACGGCGCGGTGACCTGGCAGGCGGTCACATCTTCGGACGACGCCGATCGCGAGGCGGCGACGTCGCCGGCGTGCGCCAGCAACTGAGAGATCTCCTCCTGGACCCCGAGGATCCGCAGACGCTGCGCCGCGTCGATGACGGCCGCCTCGGCGAGCCTGACCTTCTGGTCGGCCAGGGTTTGCTCGTGGGAGGCATCGAACCGGACCTGTTCCAGAACCGCGCCGAGCTTGGCCTGGGCGCCCTCGAAGGTGTGTAAGGCGACGAACGCGGGATGCTCGCCGATGATCTGATCCTTGAGCAAGGCGCTGGTCTTCTCGGACTCGTGCGAGGCGATCTCGAACTCAGAGTAGGCCTGGAGCAAGAGCGCGCGGTCGGCCCCGAGCGGCCGTTCGGCGTAGTCCTTCTGAATCGTGGCGGCCGGCTCGCCTTTGCGGATCGCCGGGATCAGCCGAGCGACGTTATTGGCAACCTGCTGCTTCCAGTCAAACTCCTTCCGTGCGGTCGCCAACTCAATCTGCCGGCCCCGCAGGTTGAGGCGGGCGGTGCCCACGTCGGGACTATCGAGGACGGCCAGCAACTCGCCTTTTTTGACCTGACGGCCCAGGTTGACCAGCACCTCGCGGACAACCCCCGCGGCCCGCGGCCGGATCTCGACCCGGCGGTCAGGATTCGCCTCGACCTTCCCCGCGACGCCAACCTCGGAGGGAAGCGAGATCTGACTCACCGGCTCGATGCGGATCCCGGCCACGTTCCACTTCCCCTCGGAGAGGGTGACGGTCGTGACCGGCGCGGCCGCCGCCGCGGCTGTCGCCGCGGGGTGGGTCGGCGAGGCCTGCAGCGCCCGCCCGTGGAACAGCGCATCGTGCAAGACAAAGCTCGCCGCCAGCAGAACGAGACAGACCGCGAGCCCGACCCAGGGTAACAAGCTCTTCAACGACCAACGGTTCGGCAATGCAACGGACATGAGGGGATGCCTCCCACCTGATTTGCCACCGACTTCTCCGGCAGGCTCATCCCCTGACTTTGAGGAGGGGGGGATGCCGTGCCCGGAAAAGGGATCGCTCGCGCAATCCGCTTCGGAATCGACTCGGCCACGTTGGGGGACGGTGCGACTTCGAGGAGGCGCGCAGACCCACCGGGTGGGGTGTGCCGTCGCTCTCGAAGCTGGGGCGTGGTCGACTCAGCAGAGCCAGCGTTCGAGCAGAACGATTGAGGAGGTGGGGCGCGCAGTGGTGGCGCGGAAGACGAAGGCCCGGCACGGCCCGAGGACCGAGAACCAGGGATCGATCAGGTCAGGCGGAAGCGTCGCCTGAGGGCAGAGCGAGGTTCGCACGAGAAGTTGCGAATGCGGATCCGGCACGAACCGAGGCCCATCATCCCAGGCCGAGGCGAACCAGTCGGCGACGTGCGCGTGGAGCGCGGGCCCCTGCTCCGGGAGCGGCGAACCGGATCCGTCTTCCGTGGGCAAGAACCAGTGCCAGTGCAACGTCGCCACGTCCTGAGCCAACCCCGCGGCGGGATGCCAGCGAAGCAGGTGGTCGTGATGGTCGCAGACTTCGCCGGGCGCATCATGATGGCGAATGTTGTGGAAGTCAGGCTGTGGCAACGGAGTATGGACGAGACTGAGGATCAGGCAGAGGATCCCCAGACCGCGTCGTTCTCGTCGTTGTCGCCGACTTCGGACGGACATAGGCGGCACCACGCTCCATTCACCCCGCAACCGCAAGGGGAGAGTCTCAAGCTTTTCAATTATCAACACGGCGCGGAGCGTCGTCAAGTCGCCTGGCCCAATCGAACACCACGGCCCATTTCCGCCTTAATAAGATCGACTTCAATCCTTCGCCTAGCATTCTTCGTGCCATTCTGGCTGTAAGCCAAGAATTCAAACCAGGATCGGTGGCCGGCGAATTTTAGCCAGAGTCAGGAAATTCTTGAGTTTTTACTTTTGCGTATACGCACGGATTTGTTAACCTAGCCTTCTCAGGCTAATCCTTCTTCGCGATGTTCACAGAACTCCCATATTGCCAGCCGCGGAACATTCCGTTACGAAAGTTTTGCCGCGGAATCCCCATCAGGGTGGATGGGGAGTGGTTGCGACCGTTTTCGAACGCTTCGGCTCCTCTTCAATCCGCCGTTCAAACGCCGTGAGCCAGACGAATTCTCAACTGAGACAAAGAATCAGAAAACCAATTCATCAACCGTGCGAAGGTTGATATTTGGAACTTGCAGGCGGCCAGTCAGTCAGGCGGGGTTTATCTACCGGTTTGCGAACAAACAGGGCGGACTGTTTCTCTCCAAAAAGAAGACGTCTGCCGGGCCAGGTTCTGAAGGAGAACGGATCCTAATGAGACGCGCTAAGGGTAAGAGAAAGTTGGCGACGGTACGTCGGTTGGCATTGGCGATTGCGCTAGGCACGGCGCTGCTGAATGTCTCGGCGATCTCGGCCGAGGCCGCCGGCCTATTTAGCTGCCGGCACAAGAACGTCGTGGCCTGTTCTCCCTGCGGCGGGGACAGCTCGGTGGTCGCGCCGACGTCGGGAGACGCGTGCGGTGGGACGACGCTCGTTCCCCAGACCACCTACCAGTCGGTGATTGAAACGGTCTACGAGCAGGTGCCCGTCACCCAGACGCAGACCCAGTATCGGACCGAGTACCGAACCGAGACGGTCCCCGTCACCCGGACGGTCTGCGAGACGGTCCCCGTCACCCAGATGCAGACCCAGTACCGCACCGACATCAAGACCGAGACGGTCCCCGTCACCCGGACGGTCTGCGAGCAGGTCCCCGTCACCCAGATGCAGACCCAGTACCGCACCGACATCAAGACCGAGACGGTCCCCGTCACCCGGACGGTCTGCGAGACGGTCCCCGTCACCCAGATGCAGACCCAGTACCGCACCGACATCAAGACCGAGACGGTCCCCGTCACCCGGACGGTCTGCGAGCAGGTCCCCGTCACCCAGATGCAGACCCAGTACCGCACCGAGCAGGTGCCGGTCACCCAGGTGGTGAACGAGACGATCAACGTCCCGCGCACCGTGACGGTGAACGTGCCGAAGCTCGTGACCACCTATCAGGACCAGGTTCGCACCGTGTCGGAGCCGGTGACGACGATTCAGCGCCAACAGCGGCGTGACGTGGTCTACCGCAACGTGACCGAGACGGTGATGCAGCCCCAGACGGTGACCGTGCTGGAGTGCCGGGTCCAGACGACCATGGTTCCCCAGGCCTACACCGTCAATCAGCCGGTGACGACGACCCGGCAAGTGGTTGAGTACGTCAATGCCCCGGCCCCTGCCGTGGCCTCCAGCCAACAGTCGCCCAGCCCGCAGTCGGCCGCTCCCGCGCCCCAGCAGGTCGTGCGCAACGTGACCGAAACCCAGTATGTCTGCCAGACCCAGACCCGCCTGGTTCCGGTTCAGCAGAACGTTCAGGTCCCCGTTCAGCAGACCCGAATGGTCCCGGTTCCGGTCACCCGCGCGGTGCCTGAAGAGCGCGTGACCGAAGTCTGCGTGCCGGTGACCACCATCGTCGCGCGACAGGTGACCGACCGGGTCCCCGTCACTCAGACCATCACGGTTCCCGAGTGCCGGACCGAATTGGTGCCGACCGTGCAGTCCCGTAACGTCACCGTGATGACCGTCCGCCAGGTCCCCGTCCAGGTCCCCGTCACGACCTACACCACGCAGACCCGGCAGGTCACCGAAAACACGACCCGACAAGTGGCCGTCCAGGTCCCCGTCCAGGTCCCCGTCACGACCTACACCACGCAGACCCGGCAGGTCACCGAAAACACGACCCGACAAGTGGCCGTCCAGGTCCCCGTCCAGGTCCCCGTCACGACCTACACCACGCAGACCCGGCAGGTCACCGAAAACACGACCCGACAAGTGGCCGTCCAGGTCCCCGTCCAGGTCCCCGTCACGACCTACACCACGCAGACCCGGCAGGTCACCGAAAACACGACCCGACAAGTGGCCGTCCAGGTCCCCGTCCAGGTCCCCGTGACCGTCATGACGTGCGTCCCGCGTCAGGTGGTCCGCCAGGTGCCGTGCACGACCTATGTCGCGGTGCCGACCATCCCGGCTCCCGCCCCCGCCCCCGCTCCGGCACCCTCGAGCCAGGCCTCACCCCAGAGCTAAAAGCGAAGGGCTGAGCCAACCGCTTTGAGGCCATCGCCTTTGAACCCCGTCGCCTCGCGAGGCGACGGTTTTTTTTTGTCGCCAATGAGTGGAATACGGATGCCCCGCCCATCGGATCGAAGCCCACGAGGTCCGCACCGTCCTGACCCTCTTTTTCTGATTCTGAGGCTTATGCCAAACGGCAGGCTCTTACGCACATTCACATATCATATTTAAACATTAACCACTTATTTTGATTCTTGATCCGTACAACCTGCCTTCTTTTTCGTCAAGCCGGCGTCGAATAAGGTAACGCCCGAATCCGCGCCAGGTCACGCCGTGGAGGCTCTCCAAAGCAACGTTGGTATTCGCGACTGAATTGCGAAGGACTCTCATAGCCCACCCGGTAGGCGGCGGCCGACGCGTCCAGGGATTCACCCAGCATCAGCCGCCGGGCCTCCTGGAGCCGGAGTCGCTTCTGGTATTGCAGCGGGCTCATCGCCGTCACGGCCTTAAAGTGCTGGTGGAACGCCGAGGGACTCATGTGCGTCTCGCGGGCGAGATCCTCGATGCGGAACGAGCGAGCGAAATTCCGTTTCAGCCAGTCGATTGCCAGGGCGATCCGCTGCGCCTGCCCGCCCTCCGCGACGATCTGCCGCAATCGCAGACCTTGCTCGCCCATGAGCACGCGATACGTAATCTCCCTGAGGATCAGGGGGGCCATGACCTGAATGTCCCGCGGGCTCTCCAGCAAGGAGATGAGCCGCGAGACCGCGTCGAGCAGCGGCGGATCGACCGCACTCACGGCAAGTCCCCGCCTGGGCGCAGAATCACGCGAGTGGGGAATCTCCGCGTCCAGGAGCACTTCGCCGACCTGGCCAAGATCGAGGTCGATCCGCACACTCAGGTACGGCTCCTCCGGCGACGCCTCGACAACCTGACCGACCAGCGGGAGGTCGACTGAGACAAGGAGAAAATGGGCCGGATCATACACCAGGACCTCCTCGGCCAGCATGACCCGCTTCCGGCCGCGGGCGACCACACAGAGGGCAGGCTCGACGACAACCGTGACCGGGTCGGAGGGGGCCGAGAGGCGATGCAGCGAAAGAGGAGCGATCGCGGTTGCATGTGAGCCATCTTGGCCGGTGATCCGCTCGATCAGGGCTGCCAGTTCCGTCAGTTTCGCTGCGAACATCGAGTCGACCTCTCGCGTTTGACACTCGCCCCCGTGGCCGGTCGAATTCAGTTTAGCCGATCCGGGCTCCCTCCAGCGACAGGGGTTCCGGCAACCTGCGGAGGATCAGGCAAGGATCACCGAGGATCGGGATAACGGCGTGAGGCCTCTCATTCTAGAATCTCACCGGAAGTGCGGAACATGCCCGCATCGAACGCAATCGCAAGCTCGGAGGATCTGACAATGCCCGTCTGGGAAAGCAAAATTGAAGGGAAGGTCGTCGTCATTACCGGGGCAAGCAGCGGGATCGGCGAGGCAACCGCCCGGTTGCTCGCCGCCCGCGGCGCCAAGGTCGTCCTGGGAGCGCGACGCGTCGACCGGCTGGAGCAGATCGTCGCCGAGATCCGGGAGGCCGGTGGCCAGGCCCTTGCACACGCCGTCGACGTGACCAAGCACGAGCAGGTGAAGGCGCTCGTCGCCGCCACCGTCGGTCAGTTCGGCCGGATCGACGTAATGATCAACAACGCCGGGTACATGTCCCTTTCGATGCTCGACGCCGACAAGGTGGACGAATGGGACCGGACCATCGACGTCAACATCAAGGGAGTGCTTTACGGGATCTCGGCAGCCCTGCCACTGTTCCGAGCCCAGGGGAGCGGGCACCTGATCAACGTGTCCTCGGTCGCCGGGCATCTCGCCATCGGTGGCGCGGCGGTCTATTGCGGGACCAAGTTTGCGGTCCGGGCCATTTCAGAGGCGTTCCGACAGGAGGTCGCACCGCAGATCCGCAGCACAATCATCAGCCCAGGCGCAGTGGAGAGTGAACTGAGCAGCCACGTCACCGACCCCCAGGCGATCGAGTGGATGAAGCCGCTCGCCGCCGTCAAGATCCCGGCCGAAGCCATCGCACAGGCAATCCTCTACGCAATCGAACAGCCCCCGACGGTCGCCATCAATGAGCTTCTCGTCAGGCCGACGGCTCAGACGGTCTGACCGTTCACTTCGTCCCCTTGAGTTGCGAAAAGGTAAAGGGGTCAGGAACCGAAGGAGCGATCGGCTCCTGCCCCCTTTACCAACCCTTATCGAGCCTTCTCCTGGTTCAGCCAGATCTCGGCCTCAAGGACCCGGTACTGCACATCAATAAGGTCAATATGGGGACGCACGTCTCGTTTGTAGGCCAACTCCGTGTCGCGGGCCCAGCCCCTCATACGCTCCACGTAGCGTTCGAGGGCCGTCACAAGTTCGGCTTTTTCGGCTCCGGAAGCGCGGATCGCGTCAACCTCGCGACGCCACCACAGGGAAAACTTCGGGTTATCGCGGCTCGTTTCCCCTCCCTTGTAGAGGCGATCGAGATCGTTGAGTGCCTCTCGAGCCAGCTTGAGCTGCGCTTGGGCCAACGCTTTGTTGGGGTCCGGTTGTTGGGACGCGGCGGGAGCGAGCGCCCCTGCCAGCGCAACGAATCCCAGCACCAAAACCACTCCTTTTCTCCGCGTTGTCATGGCTCACTCCCGGGAAGACTGTTCTCGAATCCAGGTGTTCCATTTCTGCGACGAAGTCGGTCGTACTGCCGGAAGAGCAAAGTTAAAACCAAGCTTTGCAATCGATATCAATATTGCTTATTGACAATCTTATCCCTTTTGTAAAGACAATTCCGAAAACAAGAAATCCACTCATTTCCCAACCCCTGCCGTCAGTTACGAGAGCGAGGCAGCCTTCGGCATGGCGTTCAACCGGCAGTTAGCTGCGACGCCAAGGCATACCGCCGTACGGGGCGGCGTCGGCCGGTCCCTAAGCTTGCGTCGCATGGGCACGCAACCGAAAGAGTTGCGGAGCGACAGGGTGCCGCCCTGACGAACCGGCTGTGCCGCACTCCGGATCGCTGACGCGGTTCAATCAAGACTCCCCGTTCAACGTTCCGCCGTTGCCTTCTCGGCCCCTGCGGCCCTCAGCATCGGCATATGGTCCTTTGCCCAGCCCGAGAGGGTCAGCAGCAGGCCACCGAGCTCCACGCCGGCGGGGGTGAGGCTGTACTCCACCTTCGGCGGCACTTGCGGGTAGATCTCCCGCCGCACCAGCCCGTCCGTTTCCAATTGGCGGAGCTGTTGGGTGAGCATCTTCTGCGTCACCCCCGGCATGAGCCGCTTCAGCTCGGTGAACCGCTTGGTCCCGTCCCGCAGATGCCAGAGCGACAGCACCTTCCACCTCCCGCCGATCACGTCGATCAGGTCGGCCAGCGGGCAGTCGCTCTGGGCCCCGGATTTCGGTCGCGGCATGGTTGGTATCCTTTTGGGTACTATGGCACTTTCGGGTGTCTACTTGCGAAAGGATACCGTCGATCCCTAGGATTCGGCAATGGCCAATGAGGCCTTCAACAAGCCACCGACAGGAGCAATCTCATGGGCAAGCAGGCACTGATCGTCGGCGCCACGGGGATCGTGGGTACAAGCCTGGCCGAACACCTCCTGACGCGTGGCTGGGAAGTTTCCGGGCTGTCACGGCGGCCGTCCGACGCGATCAAGGGGCTCGTGCCCATCGCCGCCGACCTCCTCGATCCTTCCGGGCTACGTGCCGCTCTGGAGCGGGTCCGGCCCACGCACCTCTTTTTCGCAACCTGGTCACGTCACCCCACCGAGGCCGAAAACATCCGGGTCAATGGGGCGATCCTGCGCAACCTGCTCGACGTGTTGCGCCCGAAGGAAAGCATCGAGCACTTCGCACTGGTCACGGGGCTCAAGCACTACATCGGCCCGTTCGAGGCTTAAGCAAAAAGCGAGGCACCGCCACGCTGCCCAATCCCAATTTCAGGAGCCAGTGATGACGCAGACAATCCGCAGTTACAAGGACGACCCGGCGTTGGTCGCCATGGTCGAAGAGGGGCTCGATCGGCCATTCCAGTGGGATCCCGGAACGACGACGCTCGCCCAGGCGCTCGAGGAATCCCGTCAGTTCTGGCAGGCCCCGGGCGGGGCGATGCCCCCCGGGGTTCGTGGACGCCCTCAACCGCTCGCTCACCGAGCTGGTGCAGGCCGGTGTGGAGAAGGACTCTCTGCAGGTCGGGCAGCGGTTCCCGACCTTCTCCCTGCCGAACCAGAACGGGCAAATGGTCCAGTCGGACGATCGGCTCGGACCGCTGGTCGTGACGTTCTACCGTAGCGGCTGGTGCCCGTACTGCAACCTCGCCCTGCGAGGAATGCAGCGGGTGCTGCCGGAACTCGAGCGGTTAGGCGGCAGGCTCGTGGCCATCACCCCGGAGCAGCCGGACGACGCTCGATCCACCGCGGAGAAGGACGAGCTCACGTTCGACGTCCTGACTGAACGAGGGTTTACGCTACGCCAAGCAACTCGGCATCGTCTGGAAGATTCCCGGCTATGCCCTGGAGTGGCACAACAAGTATTTCGGCCTCGATTTCGAGCAGCACAACGGCGCCGGCAACAGGGATGAGCTTCCCGTCCCGGCGACCTTTGTGGTGGACCGGACGGGGGTGGTCACGTGGCGGTTTCTCGAAGCCGCCTACTGGAAGCGGGCCGAGCCGAGGGACGTGGTGGCGGCCGCACAGCGTTCGATCGGCAAAAGTTGACGCGGCCGTCCGTTGCTAAGCACGTGGACCTGGTCTTTTATTATTGAATCATATGCAAGCCCTGGGTGCCACGGGTTGTATTTAGCCCGTGAGCCAAAAACCCAGGCTTTCCGTTCACAGGTTGAGTCCAACCCGTGGCACCCAACGGCGATTGCATCACCGCGGTCACCGATCAGAAAATCAAAGAAAACCGAGACCAACGGCTGAGCAGGCCCTGGACGACGCCGTGACAGGGGCTCCAAGAGGACCGGGGCCGTCTGGCGAACGGCTTCTCTCATCGCATACTCATAGGCAATAATCATGCAAAAAAACACTTCCATCCTTGTCCTGGGGGCCGGCGAACTCGGCATGGCAGTCCTTCGCGGTCTTGCCAGGCGCGCGGCCCAATTCCCGGGCACGACACTCACCGTGCTCCTCCGCCCTTCAACGATCACGTCCCAAAACCCCGCCAAACAACGGGACATCGCCGAACTCCGTTCCCTGGGCGTCGAACTCCTCCCCGGCAACCTCGTCACCGACTCCGCGGCCGACCTCTCCACACGCTTCAGGGGCTTCCACACGGTGATCGGCTGCACCGGCTTCGTGGCCGGACGTAGCATTCAACTCAAGCTCGCTCGCGCGGCCCTTGATGCCGGCGTGATCCGTTACATCCCCTGGCAATTCGGGGTCGATTACGACGTGATCGGCCGCGGCAGCGCGCAGGATCTGTTCGACGAGCAACTGGAAGTGCGCGACCTCCTGCGGTCGCAGGACCGCATGGAATGGGTCATCGTCTCGACGGGCATGTTCACCAGTTTCCTCTTCGAGCCGTCGTTCGGCGTGGTCGACCTCGAGCAGAATACCGTGCATGCGTTGGGGAACTGGGACACCGCCGTCACGGTCACAACGCCCGAGGACATCGGCGTTTTGACGGCGGAGATCGTCTTCGCCGAACCGCGGATCGTCAATCGCGTCGTGTACACGGCCGGAGATACGGTCACCTACGCACGATTGGCGGACGTCGTCGACTCCGTCCTGGGTTGGAAGGTGCGGCGGGAGGAATGGAGTGTGCTCGCGTTGAAGGACGAGTTGGCGAAAGACCCCAGCAATCCCATCAAGAAATACAGGGTCGTGTTCGCGGAGGGCCGAGGGGTCTCGTGGGAGATTGGCAAGACCTTCAATGCCCAGCGGGGGATCCAGGTTTCGGATCTCGAGCGCTGGGCACAGGAGAATCTGAAATCACCGCGCCAGCCAGGGTGACCGGTCAGTCGAGCTTGAGATCGAGAACTTCGGGGTCATTCTTGATATCGACCTCGAGCTTCGTCTCACTCTCTGATCCGTATTTCGAGCGGAGGTTCTGTAATTCCGCGGCGGTTAACCCCGACGCCGCGGCGATGGCTTTGCGAGACTGTTTGCTCGTGCCGCCGTCGATGGTGGTCGCAGGGGGAGTGAAATAGACCTTGTGGTGGCCGATTTTCGCACCTTTGTAATCGGAATCGTAGACCATTTCAAATTTGCCGTCGGCATCGGTCTTCCCCCAACTGGGGCGGCCCTCGGTGGGCATAAAATTGACCATCATGTTTGGCACCGGCTTGCCGTTATAGGCGACCGTGCCGGTCACCCTCGCCATCTCGGGGTAATCGCCATTGCCGCAACCGGCGAGCGTGAAGATAACGGACTGCGTCGCAATCGCCGCGACTCGAAAGACACGAGAAGAGGAGCGCATGTTGAGCCTCAGTGGCTTTGCGAAAGAGAGGGATTCGTCACAACGGCTTGCCCGGGTGGCTTCTCGCCTGCGATGGCGGCAACGACCGGCCCCGAGATGATTCATGTCGCGGGGCCGGTTCCGAAGCGAAGCCCCGTAAACGGGTGTCAGTAGGAGTCGGACGACACGACCTCGCCGAGATTCCTGGAGAACAAGGCGCGATAGATCTGGAAGTTGATGCTGTTCTTGATGAACTGAACGTGGCCGTCGGCGAACACGGCGTTCACACCGCCGGGATGGCCGCCGACCGCGCCTCGCGAGTTCGGGAAGTTCGAGTTGGGGGGGAACGGCGGCGAGCTGCTTCCGAGCTCACCCGCCACAACCATGCCCTGAGACGGGTGGTGAGTCCACATAAACTGGTTTGACCCCGTGTTTCTCGCGATCCAGCTATGCTCGGCGTTGCGTGACAATTCCAGAAGCAGGAATGTGTTGCTGCTCCCATCGAGCACGTCTCGCATGTTGAGGCTGAGATTGACCGCCGCCATGCCGTCGCTGAGAGCCGGGCCGCCATTGTTCAGCCGTTCGGGGCAGCAACCCGAGTAGCCAGTGCCGACGTTAATGCCATAGTCTTTCCACGCGCCTCGGGGCCCCGGGCTGATCGCGACGGTCTTGATGACGTCCGGGATCGAGGGACAAGCGAACGTATTCGGAGCCATGACGGACACGGTCGAGTTCGCCACATCGCCCTGAGGACCGCGATTGCCCGTCGAGCCGCCCCATGGACCCGCGGTTTCAGGGATGCTCGCGGCGTAGGCCGGAAGGATGAAGTTAATCGCGTTGAAGACGTTGTTCCCTTCGACGAAGTTCAGAGTCAATGCCGCCCACGAGTAACTCCCAAACGGGCAGCAGCCCGGGGCATTGGGCTCGGTCCAGGCACTGGCACTCGGGTAGACGTTGCTGCCTTGATAGTTGGGCGAGTAGTTCGACATGGGGAATGCGCTGTTGACATCGTGATAGTTGTGAAAAGCGATCCCGAGCTGCTTCAAGTTGTTCGTGCATTGGGCGCGGCGGGCCGCCTCTCGCGCGGACTGGACGGCGGGCAAGAGCAGTGCAATGAGCACCGCGATGATCGCAATGACAACTAATAACTCAATCAACGTGAACCCTAATCTTCGACGCGACATCATGAGACCTCCGAATCAGGAACAAGTACGACTCTTGGACTCGGTTGACGGTCGACGATGACAACGGACGCAAATCAACGGTAATGACCGCGTCACATCCCCAATTTGAACCGGGCGACCGTGGGACGACTCGACGTCACCACACGCTTATGATTTCAAGACGACGTTTTCAGGTTTCCTGGCGAAACAGACAGCGCGCAACGCCCCTTGGCCCACCGTGCAATGCTGGCGAGCCACACGTTTCCCAATTCGACACTCATCCTCTTCATCGAGAGGATTATCGCCCCAACGCAGAAGTAGATTCCGGCTTTGGATCGAGGCCGATGAAAACGAAAAACCTTCCGTTCATGACATGCAAATCGATCGAAACCAAGCCACTCACCTTGCTTTTGACTCCTCGAACGAGAAGTCGGCGAACGGTTGACTCGACACTTCATCCCCGAACTGGCGCTGCCGAAACCGAGCGTATCAGCACGACCCGCACGCTCGTCGAAAGGCAAAAAGCAATCGTCGCTCCGCTATACATAGCACACAATCGAGGGGCTCCCCGATTAAAGCGGTTTCCATTTCATAGTCAAGAAAAATATCAACCAAAAACCAAGCGATCCTTAATATGCATCCATGCTTCTCATGTCCTATTTGTCACCACTGCGATGTCGCCTCAAGAATGAATTTCTTAAGAATTGCGTAAACTATAATCGAACGAATTTTTTAAGGATAGCTGTAAGCTGATGAGAAGTCATCTCGCAAGAGCTGAGTGACGACGACGGGAATGGAGGGCGAGAAAAGAACAATCCAGGCCGTCATGGCCATCGAAAGTCGACATAATAATACTGAGATGATGATAGATAATTAATAAACCGCAGAGGTGTCGAGAACACGGCGGATCGTCATCCCTGGGAACACGAACCGGTCGCTACGTGGCTGCCACACAGCCACAAATCAGCACACACCATTTCAACAAATTATTTGTTTACCAATCCCACCAGAGCTTTGCCGCACGATCAACGGCTGTTCCCGTCCTACTCCCGCGTAATTCCCGCCCGACTTCGCGCCGGGATTTCGGAAGAAAGTCCACCGAAGTTTGGCCAAGTAAAACGTTTTAATCTGCCACAGCGTCTTGGAGGGGTCGAAATGGGGAGAGGTCAGTCCTGACGCGTTCGGTGTTACCGGAGTGAGCGAAGGCTTCGTAAGACGCTTGTCAACTTTGCGTCACGAGTTCTTGCCAAGTCCCTCGGCACTTTCGGTTTCGCCGCTCGATCTTGTCATCCACGTTAATCACTCAGGCCAGCATGGTTCCCGAGGCACGCACCGAGTTGGTTCCGGCCGTGCAATCCCGGAGCGACACCGAGTTGAACGTCCGCCGGGTTGCCTGTCAGGTTCCCGTGCTGACCGCCTCGGCGCCGAGACGGCAGCGAATCGAGAACTCGGCTCCTCTGCTGGCGGCGCAGGCCCCGTTCTCTTCTACCGATGGTCATCACGACGCGGACCTCACGCCAAGTGGTTCGCCATTGCCGTGTACGACTGGTGAAGTCCCGGTGCCGAATCACCCCGGCCCACGCGCCCTTGAGCCAGCGGTTCTCTCTCAGAGCAAAGCGCGGGGCCACTTGCTTGATGTTCCCGCTCTTGGCCCCTGTCGCGTGATGAGCCAGCGCAGTCCATTCCTCGTTCTGATTCGTAAGAGCGAGGCTGATGCTACTTCTGAACCGTCTCCGAGGACGTGAGAGTGTCCTTCGCCCCGAGCTTGATGAGTCGGAGGCCGTTGATGAGAAAGACGCGGGGGATGACCGTAAGGTCGTCGCCGACGATCGGGCGTTCGACGACGCGTCCGTCACTCCAGTAGCCCAGGTGGCGGAACAGTTCGCCGCCGTTGGTGGCTTCGTCGAGGGTCTTGCCGGAGAAGCCGGCAGAAAGGGTGATATCGGCGAGACGCCAGAAGCCGGCGTAGTCAAAGACATTGAGCTGAGCCCGGTTCATCTGCAGGTCGCTCAGGACCCCGTCACCCGTGTCGAAACCAGGGAGGGCGGCGGTTGGCGCCAGGTGGTCGGCGATCAGTTTCGGAGAGCCGTGCAGGTCGCTCAGGTAAAGGACGTACTTCTTGCGGTCGTTGGGAACCGAGGTCGCCCCGGCGAAGATTTGCCGGGCCCGGGCGTCTCCCACAATGAGGTCGTCCTCCGCGGCCGTGACGACCAGGAGAGTCGTCGACGGGATCTGGGCGAGGCTGGGGCCGCGGATCGTCTGCACCTGGCCCGGCATCATGGCGACAACAGCGCGGGGCACCGGGAGGCCACGCTCCCGAGCCACCGCCGCGATCTGTGCCGAGAGGTTGCCGCCGGCCGAGTGACCAATCAGGGCGAACCGCGACCGATCGGGTCGAATGTGCTTGGGCGAAGTCTCGAGCACGTCGAACGCATCATGAATCGCGGTCAGCGCGTTCATCAGGAAGTCGGCGGGCAAGGTGGCCAAGTCGGCCTGGTAGCGGGGATAGATAACGATATGGCCGCTGCGCACGAGGTGGTCGATCCAGGCGCCATAGGCCCCTGGGTTCACGGCGAGCCAGCCATGATTGAAGACCACGACGGGTGCGGACTCGGGTTTGGGTTCGGCCGGCTCAAAGAGCCAGTAGGACGTGGCTCCCCCGCCGAACTCCTGTCGACTCACGGCTTTGTGAGGATACCGTTCGTTCGTGGCTTGGCCGCGGGATCGCGCTTCGCCACCGAACGCGATGGTTGCGGAGGCGGCCAAGACGATCCCGAAGCCGAGGATGCCGATCCGTGGCAAGCGTGGCATGGCAGGCGGGCTCTCCATGACCAAAAAGGCGGGATCCCGGCCAATCCATTGGGCCGGGAAGGCGCCAGTCTGACCAAGTCCCGCCGAAAGTCAAGACCAAGCTTCAGGACGAAGCCGACCGGTCGCGGGCGGCAGTTTTCGCCCCTGTCTCCGCCGGTTTCCGCTGGGGCTGGGGCTGGGGCTGGGGCTGGGGCTGGGGCTGGGACCGCGGCTGGCCCACAGTCGAGGACCGGGGACTGGCCGGGTAGATCGTCACCAGGCTGGGAGACGACCAGATCCCGTGCCGCTCGTTGCCGGGGAAGAAGACGGGCTGGTCAAGCGTCAGCTTCGAAAATTGAAGGAACATGAAGACGCAGATCGGATACTTCGTCACGTTCTCCATATCACCCAGCCGGACGGGCTCGGCCAGGGGCAGGCCGCTAGCCCGATACGCCTTCTCGGTCATCTCCACACAGTAGAGGGCCTTGTCGTCCGGACTGAGATCGAAATCAAACGGCACCTGGCGTTCATAAGACTCGCGACAGAAGCGGATCGCCCCGGCCGCGTGCGACTTCAACTGAGGCCGGAGCCGCTTGACGCCGAACGGGCCGACGTTGTCGAGGATCCAGACGGAGAACGGCTGGCGACGAACGCCCGCCTTGGTCGTGTCATAGACGACCGGCTGGCCGTCCTCGACCGCCACGATCCCGGTGTGCGAGTACTCGCTCCCGCTGACGTTGGCGGTGAACCGGCTGAACGGGAATCGGCCGAAGAGCAGCCGAGCATCCGCGCGGCGGAACACAATATCGCCATCGCGGAGCACTTGCTTGCCCCACTTGTCCCACTGCAACATCAGCGGGCTCATCGGGATCGGCGCAATCTCTCCATTGGCCCGGGCTCGAGTCGCCTCGGGGCCCCAGGGGTTCCCCTGCCAGTTCGCGGGAATCAGCCGATCCGTCGGTTCTTTACCGTCGTGGCCGTTGAACAGCACCGTAACGCACCACACGAAGGTCCACATGGGAAGAAATCCTCTATGTTGAGCAGCGATGCGAAATCCCGATGGAAGGGGGCATCGGAGGTCATTGGGGAAGCGACGCCCTGGGCTCGACCATCGGAACCGGGCGCTGAAAATCGGTGGAACGACGGATGCCGGAATTCGTGCAAAGGGATCAGTCCGATGTCCCGGTAAAAAGTAAAGGGGTTATTATCAACCCCGACTCCCCGTTTCGCAACCCGAAACACCTGTACGGTTTCACACTGCAAGTGGTTCGTGCCGCGCCCGTCAGCCAAAGGCTCGACCGACTTCCCCCATGTAAGAATATCATCCTCGGACGGCTCACTTCGTTACGAATTCCCGATCGCGGAAATTGGCCCGACGGCCCCACTCTTCCTCTCTAGGTGTTCATCCGCAATCAGGGAAACGGGATGTAGCGATTTTTCGTTTTTTCTGGATTTGCCTTCAGTTTGCCGGTCAGGCGACCGAATCCTTTATCGGTAGGAAGATGCGTGGGAC
This sequence comes from Singulisphaera sp. GP187, assembly GCF_900129635.1. Taxonomy (GTDB): domain Bacteria; phylum Planctomycetota; class Planctomycetia; order Isosphaerales; family Isosphaeraceae; genus Singulisphaera. The sequence goes on from NZ_FSRB01000001.1 coordinate 4,512,316, forward strand.
GTTTTTAAGGCGGATTCGAGGCGACGGAGCCGGGACTGGGCTGACAAAGGATCGTCAACCCAAGGTCAGGTTCGATCGCACCTCAAGGGACGTGGTTTTTCCGCATGCGCAATGGATGGCGCAAGGTACTGGCGGGCATCGGGTTGTTCCTCATGGGAACGATCGCCGTGGCCGCGCCACCAATTCCGCCCCCCCCACCTGGGGGGGCCGCGGTGCGAATGACGGTCGAGGTCTCCTGGAAGGTGTCACCGACCTCGCCGCCCGTCGAGAACGTGGGACTCGAACTCGAGTTGTCCGAGGGCCGCATCGTCGATGCGCTGGCTTGGCCGACCCGATCTCGAGGCGGCCCGACCCCGCAAGCCAACGGCTGGCGGCTCGGGAACGAATCGATCGGCCGAGTTCGCGCCCGGATCGAGGCCCCGCTGAACGCAAGCTTGCTCTTCCGGTCGGGCGGTCAGGTAGTCCGGCTCCCGATCCTGTCCATCCTCGATGGTCCACAACGACTTACGGCACAACCTTCGCTTGAGATCGGTGTCGAGCGGCTCGCCTGGGACGCCATCGCCCTCAGCCTTGACGACAAAGGGGACGGCACCGCCGCCCCCGGGGCGACGGTGCCGGTGTCGGTCGCGTTCAACGTCTTGACGCCCGAGCCGACCGAGGTGGCCTTGAAGTGCTCGGCCGAGCTCATTCCCTATCGTGGGGGAGAACCGGTCTGGCGCCAGGAGTTGCACGACGTCGTCGCCACCGACGTTCTCACCCCGACCGGCAAGGTCTGGAAGATGCCCGCGCCGATGGCCGAGGGGACGTACATCCTCGAGGTTCGCACCACCTGGGAACCGCTCGCCAATCTCGAGAGTAGTCGATTGGGGCGCTGGATTCGCCGCCGGAGGAATCCGGTGGCGGCGACCTCGGCGGTTCGCCGCGTGGTGTTGACGGTGGTGGGCGCGCTGCCCGCGAAGTGGGACACCGGCGCGGTGGGAGCGGTCGAGCAAGCGGTCGAAGTGATCGACCTGGCGCGGCTCCGTGGCGAGCATCCGTCGGCCTCGGGGCGTGCCCCGGTGTCGGTTCCAGGGGGGGTCGCCTGGTCGGTTCCCGAAGCGGCCATGGTCGAGGCGACGCGCCGCGATCGACTCCGCGGCTGGATCACCCGAGCGGGGTCGGAAACGGCGGTCTTGCCCCCCTCGACTCCGGCCGGCCTGGCCTGGTCGGCCCTGGGGCTGAAGGTCCCGAACCCAGGGCGGCCGCACCGGTTGTCGATCACGGTCACCGGCGGCCATCCCTCCGCGCTCGGCGTGGCACTTGTCGATTCCGGCGGCGGCCGAGGCCGCCCACGGGTTCTGCTCGACGCCTGCGCCTCGGGACCGCCGATCCTGGAACGGACGCCGGTCGCTTCGTTCTCCTGGCTGGTCTGGCCGGACGACGCCAACCCGGTCCTGGTCCTGGTGAACAGAGACGCAGTCGCGTCGGTGCAACTCGGGTCCGTCTCGCTGACCGAGCTTCCCGGCCTCCCTACGCCGCCCGCGATCACCGAGCCGCCCGGAGCGCAGGGCCGCGGAATCGGCCTGTACCTGGCGGGTTCGGAACTGCTCGACCGCTTCGGTGGGGGCGCGGTCCCCGGTGACCCGCTCGCTTTGGCTCTGAATGTCTCTCGCTACCTCGCCTACTGTGGCGCATCGACGATTCTCATGCCCGAGGACCTTGCCGATCGGTCGCAACGCAGCGCCCTCGACGGCCAGGCCTGCGAAGATTCGATCGGTCCGGACCGACTCGACCTGCTGCTCCGGATTCTGGGCCGCCAGGGATTAACCGCGTGGCTCGAACTGGCGACGGACGGCCCCTTGCCCGGCCTCCCGGCGCCCGACTCGGCCGAGGCGCTCGCGAAGGGCCTGGTGCGGGTCGACCGCCACGGCCTGGCCGACGGTCCGGCCTACCATCCCCTGAACCCCGAGGTCCGCGAGGCCCTGAAACGGCGAGTGGTCCACGTGGCTTCAATCCGAAAGTCACGGCCTGCCCTGGCCGGCGTCCTGATTCGCCTCGGACCTGGGCCGACCTTGCTGGGAGGGCCCGATACCGGCCTGGACGACCTGACGTTCTCCCGGTTCGTCCGGGAAACCTTCGGCCCCGAGACCACGCGTGATATCCCCGGCCTCGGCACCAAGGCTCCGGACCGGTTCGAAGCGCGATCCCAGTTCCTGGCTGGCCCAGGCCGGATGCCCTGGTTGACCTGGCGCTCCCGAGGGATCGGGGCGCTCTACACTGAACTGAGCGCAACCGTCCAGCAGACCGCCCCCGGCGCAAGCTTGGCCGTGGCCACTCCCGGCCTGGACGACGGCCCTGCCGGCGACGAGGCCCGACGGGTCGACCTGGCCGGTCTCGCCCCGAGCCATGCCTGGCGTGCGGTCGGACTCGACCTCGAGACCTGGCCGACGAGCAACGAGGCCCCGATCATCCTCCGAGGCGTGGGGCTCTCGGCCGACGAGTTGTCACACGACCTGGCCACCAGCCCCGAACTCGATGCGCCGATCATCGCTCGCGCGGGACGGGGAGTGCTCGTCGGCCTCGAGGAACCAGGCTCGCGCACCGGCGACTTGCGGCACCCCAGCGCTCAGGCCAAGAGTGGCGGAGGCCGAGGGTTACGTCTGACCGCCATGCCGTTGCCCGAGGGGGCGACGGGGGACGAGCTGATGGGCCATGCACTGGCCGCGCTCGATGCGCGCTGGGTGATGCTCGCCTCCTCGGCCGTCGCCGGCCACGAGGAACGCGTCCGCCAGTTCGCCCGCGTCTTTCGAGCCTTGCCCGCCTCGGCGGCCTCCCCCGCGGCCGTCGACCGGCAGCCGTTCGGCGTGGCGGTCCGGACCTTGCGGTCGGGCGCTTCGACTTATGTCTCCTTGGCCAACGATACTCCGTACCCGGTCCGCGTGGAGACGATGCTCGGGAGTCGGTCCGCCCTGGTGGACGACCTCGGCCGATCACTTCGCCTCGCCCCTGAGGCGGTCGGGGGAGGGAGCCGGCTCGTGCTCGACCTCCATCCGTTCGGGGTCGCCGCGATTCGGGTGGGGACTCCCCAGGTCAAGGTCGGGCCGGTGACCCCTTATCCGTCCGAGGCGGTTCTCGCCGGGATGCAAGCGCGGTACGACGAGATTTCGAGCCAGCTTGCGCGGCTCAGCCGGACGCCCCCGGGGGGAGTCGTCGCCGGGCCTCCCAACTCGGGTTTCGAACCGGGAACGCCCCCCGCTGTCCAGTTGACCGGAGTCCACGAGCCCACGCCGCCGGGTGGGTGGCGGGTCCTCGACGACGAGACCGGCGCGGCCGAGATTGATACCGAGCAGCCTCACACGGGCCGTGGCAGCCTGCGTCTCGATGCGCAGACGCCGCCCGCGGCCATCCTCAGCGACGGCTTCCCCGCCAAGGGGTACGCCGCCCTGACGGTTCAGGCCTGGTTCCGCTCGGACCGCGCGGATGCGAAGGTTCGGCTCTGGATCGAAGGCGAAGGGGGAGGCCAACCCTATCGCCGTTGGTCGGAGCTCACGGTTCAGCCCGACTGGGTCGCGCATGCCGTCCGCGGCTCGGAGCTCCCGGCCGACGGCCTCGCCGCCGCCCGGATCCGGTTCGAGTTACTCACCCCCGGCAGCCTCTGGGTGGACGACCTGCGGATCTCAGGCGCGGCGCCCACCGAACCCGAGCGTGAGAACACTCGTCGGGTGCTCCTGGCCGCCCTGCACGCCTACCGCAAGAAGCAGTATGCCGAGTTCGCCCGACTCGCCGGTTCCCACTGGGCCCGATCGTCGTCCGCCGTGGCGGTGAGGGCGGCGGAATCGACCACGGCCGACCATGCCGAGATGATTCGGACGGGCAAGGCGACTGCCCTACCGTCCAACAGCCTGCTGCGGTAAGATCGTGCCCGAACCGTGGTCCGTCCTGGGCTGAGCGTTCGCGCTACGGGTCGGGAGACCCGGCCGTCTGGGACGGGAACCCCCTAGGGAGGATGAGGAGGGGTCGGGTGTTCGTCGCCTGCAACACGCTCTGCTTTTCGAATGAGCCGCTGGAGTCGGCCCTGCGTCATATCGCTGAGTTGGAATTCGACAAGATCGACCTGGCGATCGTCGAGAATAGTCCCCACCTGCGCCCGTCGGAGGTGGCTGAGAACCCCGAGGCCGCCTTGCACCGGCTCCGGCGCGGGCCCAGCCTGACACCGGCCGCGCTCGGACTCGACTTCGGTGAGGGAGACCTCACGGCCCCCTTGCTGCGGAAGCGGTTCGACGCAATGTGCCGGCTGGCGAAGCCGCTGACCGTGGCCGTCATTACCATTCCGGCCGCCCCTCTGGGTACCTCGTTCGACGACGAGGTGAAACGGCTCTCGATCCTCGCCGGTTACGCGATGCGCGAGGGCCTGGTCTTGGCCGTCGAGACCCACTCGAAAACCTTGACCGCCGACCCGAAGCAGGCCGTCGAACTCTGCAAGGCCGTCCCCGGCCTTGGCCTGACCCTCGACCCCAGCCACTACATCCAAGGCCCGCACAACGGGGCCGACTTCGACGAGGTCTACCCCTACGTCCAGAGCGTCCACCTCCGCGACACCGGCAAGAACCCGGGCGAGTTCCAGGTTCGCGTCGGCCAGGGCGAGATCGAGTACAACCGAGTCGTTAACCAACTCGTCCGCTGCGGTTACGACCGCGCCCTGACCGTCTCCATCCTCGACCTGCCCGAAAATAACTTCGAGGTCGAGGTTGAGGTCCGCAAGCTCAAGCTCCTGCTCGAGAGCCTGCTCTAAGTCTTCGCTCGAAGCGATTCGACCACTCGCAGCTCGAAAAAAGTCGTTCGCGGAGGCGGGATCCGCCTCCGCGAACGCTCGTCAGCTTCGTCCCTCGGACACCACCTCCCAACCCGAGCCATCCCACACCTGCTCTGGCGTCTGAATCCCTGTCAGGGTCAACCGCGCCAAACCCGTTCGATCATTCTCCCTGGCGCTGCTTGACTACCAGAACTTCCACCACGGATTCTTTTTGGTCGAGCGGTTCCGCTCGACCAACGCATTCAGTGTTGCTAACGCGGCCTCCATTGTTTGATCGCTTACCCCTCGATCGGGGACGACACACGGATACATCTTGATCTTGGTCAGGTCCAAGTTCTCGCCGTTGGCCTCGATCGCCTTGAGGATCGCGTTGGACTCCGCGTTGTAGAGGCAGAGCGACTGGAAGTCGTCCTTCGGCATCGTCTCGCGCAATTGAACGGCGAGAGCCCGGGCGCGAGAGTAAGCCGAAATCGACATCAGGGGAACATCGGCTTGGACCCGACCGTCTCGGCGAGCGCGGATGACGGTCGAGGAATACTGGACCCCAAGCTGCTCAAAAAAAGTGCGACCGAAGGCGATCGTCGCGATCGACTCCGTTTCATGAACGAGATCAGGGTCAAACCCCTGGCGGGTCATTGCTTCCATGAGCTGATCGACCGAATCGTATTTCGCAAAGTTCTCGGCGAAATAACGGATGGTCCGTTCCAACTTGGCTCGCAGGGGAATCACCAAGGAATTGCGTGGAAACTCGAACACGGTATACCGCGTCAAGTATCCAAAATCCGGGCCTCGCACACTGGCCGGCCAGTCTGGATCATGAAGTGATACGTCGTGCCCGTCGATCTCCAATTCCCAGCGCCAACCGTCTTTCCCTTTCGAGATAATCGTAGCTTTCGCCAGATGCACCCTGCGTGGCGCCGCGGACTCGGCAGCAAAGCGAAACCAGGGCTTCGTGTCGTCAATGGCCGATTGAACCCGCTCGTCGTCGAATCCGCGCGAGATCGAGGGACCGACAAATGCACGCAGATCGGGCAGACCGTAGTCGCTTTCGGAATAGCCCTCTGAGGCGTTGCCCCCCTTCACACCCGCCTGGCAGGTCATGCAGACCGGCTTGTTGTCAATGAATGACTTGATCGGCCCGGCAACGCCGGTCATCCAGATCAGAGCGACCTGCCCCAGTGCCGCGTCGCGATCATTGCCGATTCCGAACAGACACGCATCGAGGATTTCGTCATCGTAATCATGCAACTTCATAAGGATATGGGCGTGGACTAAGCCATCGGCGGCCGACGGCCCTGCGTCCTTCAACTCGGCGCACAGCGTCACACGTCCGTCAAAGAGCTGCAGCGCGTCGTCGATGCGACGGCTCCAACCCCCAAGGTCACCAGCATGCTCGACAACGGATTTTTCGATCAGATCCAGCAGACGTTGAGAGTCAGACATCGATTCTGATTACCCTGTCAGCCGAGAAGCGTTGGCGATGTCGGTCGTTAAGGGCTCGGTTCCCCTTCTCCATTTTATGGAGGCCGACATGGCAGCAAACCGGTGCCGCCGAACTGATGATGACCGCAGGCGTACTTTGGCGCACCCGCCAAGCGGCACGAGCGCCCATGAGTGCAACGGGGTCGACGCGTATGAAGGAGACGTTCACTCCAGGACCGGACGTGGTCCACGGAGTTCGTCAATATATCATGCAACCGTCCGTTGTGTGCTATCCGCTTCGATTCGACACACCAGTCGATGTGACCGAATCGCGCGACTCGATCCGCCGGTTGCTCGGCGGGGAATGGCGTCTCCCCAACATAGTATCGGCAGAGTGAGACGACGGCCTTTGTCCTGGTGGACCTGGAATCCGCCCCTGAGAACCACGGATTCACAGAAGAGCAAGTTGACGTGATTCTCTCGGCAGCACAGTTCATTCTGGCCAACAACGGATTGGACTTGGAGGCCGCCAACCAGGAATCCATGGAGGGCATCGAACGAGCCTGGATAAGGGCCATGGGCTGAGAACGCCTGAGGATGCCGGCAAAAGACGGACGAATCAAGGCCGTCATAATACACCTCGCATCCAGGATCATTGCTAGACCGACTTTTCGTATTCGATAGCCCAAGGGGTTGACGAACACCCCAAAATTACCTGGATGGACTAACTTACCAGCCACCAGGAGTTCACACGTCATGCCGGGCCAGGCGGCCAAGATCACCATTACCGAGTGCCAGCAGGAAATCCTTCGGACTTTGTCCCGTGCCACCACGGCACCCTCGCGACTCCGGCAACGCGCCTCGATCATCCTGATGGGCTTCGACGGCCTTCGCAATCAAGAGATCGCCGAGGCGGTCGGTCTGGTCCACCGCCAGGTCGGACGCTGGCGACGACGCTGGGCCAACGCTTGGGAGAAACTGATCAACATCGAATGCTGCGAGACTCGCGCCAAACTGCGCCATGCGATTGAAGCCGTCCTCACCGACGAACCACGCCCCGGCGCCCCCAGCAAGTTCACCCCAGAGCAGGTCACCCAGATCTTGGCGATCGCTTGTGAGCCGCCTGAGAAGTCGGGCCGACCGATCACCCACTGGACCGCTCGGGAACTGGCCGATGAGGTCGTCAAACGCGGCATTGTGGTATCGATCTCATCGTCCCAGGTGAGCCGTTACCTGGATGAGGCCGCCTTGCAGCCCCACAAGAGCCGGTATTGGCTCAACACCACGGAGAAGGATCCTCAACGTTTTGAGGAGCAAGTCAAGACGGTCTGTGACACGTACCTCATGGCGTCGGAGCGGGAGCGGAACGATGCGACCCACACCGTTTGCATTGATGAGATGACCGGTCTCCAGGCGCTGGAGCGGATCGCTCCCACCAAGGGGATGATCGCAGAGAAGTGCGAACGGATCGAGTTTGAGTATATCCGACACGGGACGTTATGCCTGATCGGCAACTTCGAAGTAACGACCGGAAAGATGCTCACTCAAACGATTGGCCCGACGCGAACCGAGGCGGACTTCGTCCGTCACATCGAGCAGACGTTGACTCTGGACCCGGAGGGATCGTGGGTATTTATAGCGGACAACTTGAACATTCATTGCACGGAAAGCCTGGTGAATCAGATTGCCGTGGCGTGTGAAATCCCCCTGGAATTGGGCAAAAAAGGTAAACGTGGGGTGCTGAAGTCGGTGGCGAGCCGGCAAGCGTTCTTGTCGGACACAAGTCATCGGATTCGATTTGTATATCTTCCGAAGCACAGCTCGTGGCTGAACCAGATCGAGGTGATCTTCGGAGTGATCATGCGAAAGGTGATTCGTCGCGGTTCGTTCACGTCGGTGAATGATCTGCAATCAAAGCTGTTGAACTTCCTTACCTATTTCAACAAGGTATTCGCGAAGCCGTTTCGCTGGACCTACACGGGTCGTCCGCTGATGAAGTCAGCGGCGTAAAAACAGAGAAGATGGGAGGCCCCGGGATGTTGGCCTCTTCATTAGCCTTCAAAAACGAAAAGTCGGTCTAGACTCCTCGTCCTGCTGTAGCCTCAAACCTCACCCCGGCCGCCACGACTCTTGTCCGGCCGAACCGGACGTTGCCGGTGACCCTGAACCTCGGAAGGAGTCTCAGATGAAGTTCCGACACCTCGCGGTGTGGTTTTCTGGAGTGGCCCTCCTCGGGACAGGGGCAACGTTCCTGTGGGCTCAGCCGCCTCAGTCCCAGCGCGTAGCCCCAGCGCGGACAGAACGGGATAAGCTCCGCGCCGAGATCGTCGAGCTCCGAACCGAATCCGAGATGCTCCGGTTCGATTACGAGCTCGCGCGCGACGGCGTGCTGGAGGAGCTGAAGATAAGCAGATCGATGAAGATGGCCGGACAGGTCATGGGAGCTGTGGGCGACCTCCAGGTCACGATCAACGAATCGCAAGTGGAGCCGTCCGGCTTAGCTCCAGGGCAAGGATCTGAGCAGGACCGAAAAAAAGCGACCGAAGCAGCGAAAGCTGCGAAGCAAGAGAAAAGGAAGGCTGCCCAGGCTGCGGCACTGGAGAACCGCAAAGCAGTGGAAGAGATGGCGAAGGAGGAAGCGGCGTTCATTGCCGAACAAAAGAAGGATCTCACCCGCCGGTTCGCGTTGTTGGCGGAGAAGCGGCTGGACCTTGAGGACGCTGAGCGGAGGTACCGCGAGAACTCCCGTTGAGTCGTCAGCTCGGGGAGTCCTCGGCGAGGGAATCCTTCGCGGTCGCCGAAGGCTCGGCGGCCTTGGGCGCGATCCCAGGTTCTTCCCTGAATGCATGCATCCGCCACTTTAGACCGGAGCCTTTTACTGGCTTCACCTGGAGGGGCTTCATCATCACGGAGGCCACGCCATGCGATTGCTCAGGATGTCAACGCGGAGAGGGATGGTCGTCGTGGCGGCCGTGGGACTGGCCTGCGCAGCAACAGTTGTCGTCATGGAGAGGAAGGAGCGATTCGCTCGGATTGCGCGGCAGCATTCCGGGGTTTTCCCGCCGCTTTCCTTTGTCGACCTGATTGTGGCATCGGAGCCCGATCGCGAACGTCTCATGCTCTGGGGCAAGAGAGTCGGCGTCTGGCATTCGGAGATGGCCAAGAAATATCAGTATGCCGCCCGTTATCCCTGGCTCCGCGTCGAGCCCGACCCGCCGGAACCGAGCCGGCCGGGCAGAGCCACCCGCCACTTACCCGCCCTCGCCCCCCATTTCGGCGGGTAAAATGGACACGCCGAGTCCGTCCAACTCGCCTTAATGTCCATCGAGCAACCGGGGGAGCGATCGGCGGCCAGGCACCTCGACTGGGTATAGCCGGGTTTCTTGGTAGTTCACTGGGGGTGGCAGCGCGGCAGCTGTTTCCCCTAAATCTCCCAGGTCTTCCCTTTGAAATGCCTGGCCATGACTGCCTTGACTGGGGCAAGGCGGCGCCCCTGGGGGATGAGTCCGTCACTACGACCGTGCGCGGCCCCTCCACTCGCCCGCACCTGACCGAACTCATGGGGGCTCCCATGCTCACCATCAAGAACTTCGCGAGTCTTGCGACTCGGAGATATGCTATCTCCCCGATACTCCCGATTGACTTCTCGATCGTCGTGGTTCAGAACCCATTGCCATGAAGCTCCCCAACGTGCGATTCACAGTGCGGCGTCTGATGGTTGCGGTTGCGACATTTGCCGTGATGCTGGGGCTTGGTCTTGAGGTCTCTCGCATCGCTCGGCGGTATCGGCACTGCCACGAGATGGCCCGACGGCATGCCGCTTTGGCCAAATACATACAGAAGCATACGTCTGACACATCTCATCGACTCGAACGATTGGATGCAGTCCTCCGTCGCTTCGCCAGGATGGGGCCGGAAGCCCGCCCCATCGACGACATGGTCGTCGACTCCCACGACCCCGGCCTCACCGCCTGGTTCGTAAAGGGCTCCAGGAGGGGACTGCTCACGGGGGGCGAGGAACGGTCTTGCTCACCGGCGGAGTTCACCGCTCACATCGAGGAATACTGGGGACGCGGCTGGCGTAAAACCGCCGAGTCCCTCAGCCACAGCCTCGCCAATCACTCGCGTCTCAGGGAGGACTACCTGCATGCGGCATACCGACCTTGGGTGAGAATCCCATCAGGTCCACCCCCTCAAGACATCGAATGAGCACCCTCTCTGCTCTGCGGCGCGAATTTCCCCTCGCTTTCCAACGGAGATGCCTAGCCGCTTGGCCTCCCCGTTTCGCATACCTTGGGCCAAGTTAACCGACCTTGTATTCCGACCGCCACGCCCGTTTCCTTCTAATCATGGCGACCGCGTAATTCGCCCTCCCTGTTCGCCTGCCAGACCTGGCCGGTGTTCACGTCGAGGGCCGTCAGCCAGCCACCCCCATAGCAGTAGGTGTCGATGCACTTCAGGTGGCCCAGGTCAAGGATCTCGCCGCCCTTTTGCGACGTGTGGCCGACGATGACGGTCCTGCCTGAGTCGTGCGGGCCTGGGGTCATGTCCCGGAGCGACTCCCAACGCAGCATACTAACCGGCTGCTCGGCCATCGGGATGTCTGGAAAATAGTTGGCGTGGGCGAAGATGTGGAGAGTGGTCTCGTGGTAGTCCAGACAGCCTTCCAGGAACTCGAAGTGCTCGTCGGGGATGAGGCCCAGGTCGCGGCCGGGGCCGTAGGAGTCCAGAGTTGCCGTGCCCCCGATGTCGAACAGCCAATAGATCGGGTATTTCCCCGTACGAACGTCGAGGAGCATCTGGTCGTGGTTGCCCAGAAGCGGGATCAGGCGGCAGCGGCGGCCCAGGTCGATCAGTTTGTCGAGTACGCCCCGACTGTCCGGCCCACGATTGATGTAGTCGCCCAGAGTGACGATCACGTCGTCGGGCCTGGGTGCGATGGCGTTGAGCAGGGTGCCCAGGGCTATTGAACAGCCGTGGATGTCACCAATAGCGATCGTGCGGTTTGGCATGGCAATTGGACGGACTCGAAGACCGTGCTCCGGTGTCTTGCGGTGGATTCTAACGGCAGGGACAGCGCATATCAAACAGGCTGTAGCGTCGGGGCGATGGCCAGGCACCTCACGCGTGGAAGACGAAGGACCTGAAAAATCGTTTGGATAATCTGCTCTTGATCCTCCACAATCTGGGGGTGGGATGGAGACCGGCCCCGGAGATTCGCCTTGAACTGCTCTGGGGCATTCCGCGGGAAAAGCCGTCCTCACTGAAGTCTCTGGCCATTGAGCTGTTCCCCACGAGAAGGCCGGAACTTGGATTTGTGATCGGATAGAAGCGGTCAATCCTGAGGTATCATGTCCTATCACATTTCCCTTCGATTCGCGGTCTGCCTCTTCGTCCTCAGCACAAGTCCTGGGTTTGGGCAACAGGCGCCTGACCCCGAGGCGTTGCCAAACAATCCCGACAAGCTCGTCGCTAGCATGGCCGGCGAACACCTCCCGTCCGCGGCGAAGATGCGAGTGATTTCCAAGACCCCCGGCTGGCACGCGGCCAAGGTGCTCGTGAGCCTGAAGGATGACGCGGTCCCCGCCCTCGCCAAAGGGTTGGAGTCGGAGGATCGCACCATCCGCCTCAATACGGTGTTCGTTCTGAGCCAAATCGGCACGCCAGCGGCACTTCGCCTGCTGATCAAGAGCGTCTCCGACTCCGACCCTGAGATCCGCGCGCTGGCGGTCGCGGGCCTGCCCACTTACAAGAGCGATGAGGCGCGCCAGGCCGTGCTCAGGACGCTCAAAGATCCCGCCCCCGCAGTCCGCAATGCCGCTATCATGGCGTTACAGCCGCGCGAGGAGAAACCGGACAATCAGATCCGATTCGCCACTGCCAGCGTGCTGATTCCGCTGCTGGACGACGCGACCACCCAGTACGCCGCCGTCGATGTGCTGGGGAAACTCGGGATGAACATCGCCGCTCTCCCCTTGGTCAAACGACTCAAGAGTGAAGACAAGAGTGTCCGTTCCGCCGTGGCGAGAGCCCTCGGCCAACTGAAGGACAACCAGGTCGCGATGCAACTGACAGACGCATTGCGCGATAGTGATCGGTACGTACGCATGTATGCCGCCAACTCTTTGGGCGAGATTGGCGACCTTCGAACGACGCCCGCTCTCGTCAAGCTCTTGTCTGGCAATGAATCCTTCCTCCGCCGCGATGCCGCCATCGCACTTGGCAAGATTGGTGACCTGCGGGCTGTACCTCGCTTGCTCCCGCTTCTGGAGGACCCCGAAGAGATGGTTCGGTTCGCCGCCGCCGAGGCGTTAGGACAGATCGGCGACCCGCGTGCCGTCGAACCACTGTGCAGGTCGCTCCTCCGCACCGGTCGCGATCATTCGTCAGTGGCCCGCGCTCTGGGCCGCCTGCGCGACCCGCACGCTATCAAACCGCTGACGGATTATCTTCTGAACGACGAGATGCGCCCCGACGGCTTCCGAGAGGCGGTCAACGCACTCGCCCAGATTCACCACCCCGATGCTGTCGCGGCGATTGTGAAGGTCATCCTCAACACACGCAACGACCTCGTCGGCCCCAAGGCGCGACAAGCTCTGCGTGACGTCATCGGAATCTCATTCGCACATGAGCCAACAGAGACCATTGCCAAATGGTGGGACCTGAACCGCGAGGACCATCTCCGCCCGATTCCCGAGAAGGAGTAACTCGTTAGGCGGGTTGGGCGGTGGTCAAGTAAGTCAATTCGACCACAAATGACACATTTACAAACAACACAAATCTATCGCACAAATCCTAAATTAGGAACAAGCCATGGTCGATGTTCATGCACCCAAAGAGAACAAAATGAGAAATCCGGAGCATTCATCAAGCCCAAGGATCGATCGCTATCTTGACCACTAAGAGTCAGGAAAGTCATGCACGCGGAATCGCACAGTTCAGTATCGGTAGCCATGCACCTAAAGAGGGCAAAGTGGGAGATCTGGAGAATTGATCGAGCCCGAAAACCAATCGTCATTTCCACCAAATTACCCAGATCTCACAACTGGAATCACTGGCGACTCTTGCTGGATTTCGCCCTTGCTGCGCCTTGGGTCGTCTTGTATGCGGCTAACACGTGCGGTAGATTCGGTTCCATCGCTTCGCGTGCTGAAAGTGTTGGCCCGATCGGAGTGACCGATGGGAATTCCACGCTTTCAAATCCGGACGCTCATGATCGTCGTCGTCATCGCGGGATTCGAGTGTTGGACGCTCGTCAACTTCCCAGCGATGGGGGCCTTCATCCTCGGCCCCCTGATCGGCTCGTTTTTGATGAGGCTTTGTGTTCGCGACCTTGTCGTCGGCTCCCTCTGTGGCGGAGTGGTGGGAGGCGTATGCGAAGTCGTCTTCTTCGGGGTTCTCCTGGAATCTGATGAACATCTCAAGTCAAATGGCCTCAGCCCCGGATGGGACCTCTATTGTGCCTGGCTCTTCATGGCTGCCTTCGTAGGAATGCTGGTGGGACTAACGTCTCTGTCGTTGGAAGTCCTTCGATCCGCCATCATCGAAAAAGCGACGTCCGCGCCAGGCCCGGCTTCATTTGGCTCGAGGATCCTTCTCAGAATTTGTCGATGAGCAAGCGATAATGAACATCTTCATCCTCTCCCTTCCGCACCTCACACTCCAATTTCCGCCACCACCCTGACCAACCAGAGGCGAATGCATCGGCGACAATGCACACAACGACATCAAGAAAAATCCACCAACAAATTAACCTAAGCACTAACATAACGCATAGATTTACTGTTTTTTTCATGCTTTCATGACTTCGCTCCCAGCCCCAGCTCGTACCGGGCGTCCGCCAGGAGGCTGTCGAAACGCCGTTGCAGTTCGCCGTGCGTCATGTTGGATAGATCGCATTGAATCTGGACGAGCGTCTGGAACGCGGCGTCAATGGCGGCGCGGTATTCGAGGATGACGGCAGGGCGAGAGGAGTGAAGGGAGCTGAAGTCCCAACGGAATCTCACAAGAACATCGCCACGATTGTAGCTCAAGAGGGTCGGACGCGACTCACCATCGCCGACCACGGGGTGCCAACCGGCAGTGAGCAGGGCGGGCCCGAGGTCGTCGCGGACCAGGCTGAACCAGTTCTGGATGTTTTGCAACGGGTGGGCTATCCCCTTCTGCTGCCGGGCATCACGCCGGCACGTCCGGCAGTGCTTGGCGCCCGAATCGAGCGCGCCCTTCGCCACCTCGTACCACCACTTCTGCTGGGTGGCTGTCCAGACCTCCTCCGACCCGCAAGAGACGCAGGTGAAGGGGAAGTCGAGGTAATAGCCGCGCTCGATGAAGTCGGGCGACCCATAGCTGTCGGTCGAGACGAGCGCCGTGGGATCGACGAGGACGGCGGTTTTCAACGCATCCTCCCTGCGTCGCCTTTCTCGATTCTCCGCCTCTCGACGCTTGCGGTTATGATTCATGGTCAATCCCGGAAAGCCCAGCGGCTCAGCCGACGGGTGCGAGCAAAATGGTAGCCAGACACTTCAGTGGGAGCACCGGGGAGATTCCGTGAAGAGGGACGTTCGGTCGTCGCTCTTGCACCCCCACACCGCCGGGACGTCATGGCCGGGTTCCGCCGGCTCCCTCCGGCTTCGGGGAGGCCTTTGCAGCCCCGGACGGGGCGGTTTCCCGGAAGACGAAGCAGCGGGCGGCCCATTCGTCCCAGGCGGTGGCCAGGCGGGCGACGCGCCTGGGTTCACGGGCCGCGAGGTCGTGCAGCTCCGAGCGGTCGACCTCGATGTCGTACAACTCCCAGGCTTGCCCCTTGCGGGCGACCAGCTTCCAGCGGCCGTCCCGAACGGCTCGATGGCCCTCGTGCTCCCAGAACAGGGTGCGAGGCGCTGGCTCGGGCTCACCGCGGAGGGCCGGCACGAGGCTCCGACCTTCCAGCGGCAGGACATCACGACGTTCGGCCCCGGCCGGGTGGCGGGCGCCCGAGACGTCCACACATGTGGCCATGACGTCCACGATGTGCCCCACCCGACCATCCATCTCGCCCTTCCGCTTCAGGCCGGCCGGCCAGTGGACGACGAGCGGGGTGCTGATGCCCCCCTCGTGGGCATAGTGTTTGTAGAGCCGCCAGGGGGTGTTGCTCGCGTTCGCCCAGCCGGAGCCGTAGCTGATGTAGGTGTCGGGGCCTCCCATCGTCGCGAGGTCCTCCGCCCCTTTATGGAGAATGTTCGTGGTCTTCGGGCCGGTGTTGACGTCGAACCCGAGCGGGTCCCACTCCGCGCAGCCGCCGTTGTCGGACAGGAACAGGATCAGGGTGTTGTCGAGCTGGCCGTGCTCCTTCAGCGAGGCGACCACCCGGCCGATTGCGCTGTCCATGTGCTCGACCATGGCCGCGTAGATCGCCATCCGCCGGGCGAGGTCGACGCGGCGGTCGGCCGGCAGCGTTTCCCAGGCGGGATTGACCCCCTCCTTGTGGTGGAACGGGTGGTCCCAGTCGGAGCGGGGCGTGAGCGGCACGTCGGCGGCCACGATCCCGAGCCGTTTCATCCGGGCGAGCCGCTCCTCTCGGATCGCGTCCCAGCCTTTCTCGTAGATCGAAGCGTAGCGGTCGACCTCCGCCTTGGGGGCGTGGAGCGGGAAGTGAGGGGCGTTGAAGGCGAGGTAGAGGAACCAAGGGCGGGACGAGTCGCGTCGGGATTCGGCGAGGAAGTCGAGGGCGTAGTCGGCGAAGGCGTCGGTCGAATAGAACTGGCCCGGCGGATAGGTGCGCTTGGGCCGGCCCGCCGGGAGCCGGGTGTAGAACGGGTCTTCCTGCCAGAAGCTATTGAAACCGCCGATCATCCCGTAGAAGTCGTCGAAGCCGCGGCGGATCGGCCCGGGGTTGGCGCCAAGGTGCCACTTGCCCACCATGGACGTGCGATATCCGGCCGACCGGAGGACCTCGGGGATGGTCACGCAGCGCTCGGTCAGGTGGCCGCGGTAGCCCGGCCGCTGCGGGCCTTCGTCGTGCGTCATGCTGCCGACCCCCGCCTGGTGGGGATAAAGGCCCGTGAGCAGCGACGCCCTCGACGGACAGCAGCGCGTGGCGTTGTAGAACTGGGTGAACCGCAGGCCGTCGGCGGCCAGGGCGTCGATGTTGGGCGTGCGGATCTCGCCGCCGAAGCAGCCTAGATCCGAATAGCCCAGGTCGTCGGCGAGGATCACGATGATGTTCGGCCGGTCGGCGGCCACGGCCGGCGACCCGGCCAGGAGTACCGAGGCAAAGAGGGCCAGCCGGAGCCACCAGGGCTGGGAATCACGAGGCGGGGCGTGGTGCGCGATATTCATCGGTTGACTCGTCTCCGGAGCGGCTCACGCCCGGGTCATCGTACCTCAAGAGCGATCGGCGCTGATCACCTCGACCATCCTTGCGGACCATCCGTCATGGGTCATCATCGCGGACCCCACCTTCAACGAAACTGCAAACGAAGATGGTCCGCAAGAGCGGGCTCTACCGGAGGGGTTCGACGTTCTCCGTGAATCAATCACAACTTCATACAAAACGGTTTCGCCGCGGCTTGACTCGCGCGGAGCGGCTAAATCGCCAGTTCGGTCACTCCCCCGGAAAGGTCCATCAGGAACGCCCGGACCCCGAGGTCGGGATGGCGGTCCCGGATCTGCGACTTGAGCCGAGAGGCGACCTCGGCGTGCGCCAGGGCCTCGGTTTCATCGTGCTCACCGAACACCAAGCCGAGCAATTTGCGGTAGGCTCCGCACTGGCTATGCTCAAGAATATAAATTTCTCTGATGTCGTGAAGTTCCCTGGCGATGTCGACGTGATCCCAGAAGGTCTGGCCCCAGTGGGGCAAGCCGTCATAGCTCGCGCCCAGGGATGCGCCCGCGAGGATGACGTGATCGTAGCGGTTGGTCATCCCGATGCGGTCCATGAATGCCACGGTTTCGTCGAGAAGCCGAAGATCCATGCAGCTTAAAAGCAGGATGTTCTGGACCGGAGTGTGGGGGGGACTTGAGATCATTGTGACGCCGCTCCCGGGATGGGTCGAGGGGAATTCGCCGACGCGGCTTCGCGCGGGCCTAAACCGTCGCAGAGTTCGAGCAGGTCGCGTTCGATCGTCTCGCAGAAACGCTCGAGTGGGAGGTCGTTGTCATCGAGCCCGAACGGGTTCTCGATCTCGACGCCGATCTCCTCGATCCCGAAGTAGGTGTAGGCGACCAGCAAAGACGCGGGGATCGCCCACCAGCCGTAGGGATCGACGAGGGCAAACGGCAAGGTGAAGCAGTAGAGGACCAGGGACCGCCTCAGGTGGACGACGTAGACGAACGGGAGCGGTGTCTTGTGGATTCGCTCGCAGGCGCCGAAGTAGTCGATGAGGAGTTGGACGTTCTGATCGAGGCTGATGGTGACGTAGTCGGAGATGATCCCCCGATCGCGGGCCCGCACCAGGCGCTCGCTGATCTGCACGGCGATCGCCAACGGGAGATTGCCGGACCGAAGCACGGCCTCGACCTCGGCGGCGGGGAGTCGCTGGGCGATGGCGCCCAGCCCTGAGGAACCCCGGAGCGAGTTCATCGCGGCCTGGGAAAACGCGATCGTCCAGAGCATCATTTCCTCAAGGAGCGCACGATCGCGGCTCAGAAACGTGCGAGCGGCGCGGCCCAGGTTCCGCGTCTCGTTGATGATGCTTCCCCACTGCCGCCTCCCCTCCCAGTAGCGGTCGTAGGAGGCGTTGGTGCGAAAGACGAGCAGAAGCCCAAGCGCCACGCCCACCAGCATATGGATTGTGGGCTGGATCGCCATCGACCGGATCAGGTGATGGACCGCAACTACCGCCACGGCCCAGGTCGCACACGCGGAGACCCGGCCGCTGATCTCGCGGACCATCGATCCCCGGAGAGTGAATAGGCTGTGAGTCCACTCTCGCTTATGATAATCAATCATATCCCCAACAATTCCGAGCATCCCGGGAGCCGCCAGGCGATCCGAACCAGGTCGTCACCGACCCGCGCGGCGGCCTGACGAAGATAAGGTCCCGGAACCAGGGGATCAAGACCTCGAGGCCAGTGCCCGGAGTGGGAGTGAGCCCGCTCCGGGGGGCGGAAAGCCTCGGGGACGAAGCTTCCCGCCGCCGGAGTGTTGAGGAAGGGCCGGTCCTACGCCGGCTCAGGCCGCTCCGTTGGCCGAGCCGTGGGAGGCTGGGGTCCAGTTCGCCTCGGCACGCAAAAAGGCGGACACGCCGCCGACGACCGCAAACGGATCGACCTTGGTGCCGTTCCCCTTGAAGAGACGGACGGGCACGCGGTGTCGCATCGCCATCCGGAGGATTTCCTGGGCGGCGTTCACCGGCCGGCACATCCCCTGGCAATACGGGCAGACCCCGGTCGCCGCGCCCAGCCGATAGTGGCAATCGCGGCAGATCGCCCCGGACAAGTCACGGCGGCGGCCCAGGAAGATCTGCGTCGCGCGCCCTTGCTGGAGCGCATCGAGGACGTCGGTCGTGCCGTTGGCCACGAGATGCTTCTGCTTCCAGCGATCGCGGAGCTCGGCGAGGTTCCGGGCCTCGCGCACGCCCCGGTCGTCCTCGATGAGCCGGCTCACGTCGTCGGCCAGGTCCTCGGGACGCGTCGTCATCGCATGGGCCGCCTCGCCCGTCACGCTCGCTTCCAACTCACGCGGGAGCAGCCGGCGCAACGGTTGCGTGATCGAGGAATGCCCGAGCAGAATCAGGCCCGTGAACGGCCCGCCCCGCGCATGCTCGGTGACCGCGTTGGCGACGGCGTGGAGGAACTTGTCCTGTTCGGTCCCGTGCAAGTGCTCATGGTCGGTCTTGGTGAACCGCTTCTTGTAAGTGAAGCGCGGCTTGTCGCGCTGGATCTGTTCATGCGCATCCTCACGGTGGAGGTCGCGGACCCGCTCGGGCAGGCCGTGATGGGCCTCGAAGAGATGGGCCTGGTCCGAGTCGACCAGCACGATCAAATAGTTGGGCTCGGCGTACCAGCACTCGAGCAACGGGAGGACGAAGGGCTCCTCGTCAATGATCAGGTGGTTCTCGACCGGGAAGCCAAGCGGCACCACGTGGCGAAGGCCCTGATCGATGCTGGAGAAGACCGCCAGGCCCTTGGCCGAGTGGTCGGCGGCAGCGATGGCCTTGCGAATGACCTCGATATTGGCCTCGAGGCTCTTGCGGGCCTCGGCCTTGCCAAGGGCGACCTCGGCCGCCCTTGCCTGGTTCCGGAGGTGGGTTTCGACGTGTCGCGAGAAGCCGTCCTGGACGGTCATATCAGCGTACGCGCTAACGACATAGTGCCGTTGCTTCGGGGAATCGAGCAGGACCTCGATCTCCTGGCGCGTCAAGGTCATCATGAAGAACTGCCTCCCGGGTATCCTGGACGCCGCGGCGAGCGGCGCTGATGCTGGGGGAAATGCGCTCGAATGAGAACCTCCCCCACTCTCTGGAATCGTCCTTCACCGGAGATTCCATCACCATCGAAACAAACAAGCAACAACTAAGCAACAACCATGCCGTCGGACCGAAAGGGGGACCAATGGTTCCTAAATTCACTGGATTCCCAGGTCCCATCAATCGAGACACACCAACCCTACGGCCGGTTCGACGCGCCGTGATGAGACAGGACTGGAGTTTTCTGCTTTTTCTCCACTGGGAGGTTCCGGCGGAATCGCTTCGCCCCCTCCTGCCCCCGGGCCTGGAACTCGACCTCTACCAGGGCAGAGCGTACGTTGGACTCGTGCCCTTCACAATGAGCGGCGTCCGCCCCGTCGGCATTCCCCCCTTCCCGTGGTTGTCGCGGTACCATGAGACCAACGTTCGAACGTACGTCCACGTCGACGGCCGTGACCCAGGCGTCTGGTTCTTCAGTCTGGACGCAGCCAACCCGCTGGCCGTCATCGCCGCGCGGGCCTGGTTCCACCTCCCCTACCATCACGCTCGGATGCGTCTAACCCACGAATCTCCCGGCGCGGGGACAACGCCCGGCGCGATTTCCTATTCTTCGGAACGGCTCTGGCCCGGCCCGAAGCCGGCCACTCACACGATCCGGTGCATGCCGAAAGGGCCGATCACCCCCGCCGAGTCCGGCACTCTGGAGCACTTCCTGGTCGAGCGTTACCTGCTGTACGCCGCCCATCGGGGCCGGCTCCATCGCGGCCAGGTCCACCACACACCCTATCCGCTTCAACAGGCCGACGTCACCGCACTCGATGAGTCGCTCCTCGCCGCGGCCGGGATCGTGCGTCCCGACGTCCCCCCCCTCGCCCACTTCTCCCGGGGCGTGCGCGTTGAAGTCTTCCCGCTCACAATCCTCCCGTAAGCTGGTCGCGGCCCGTCCCCTCTCGGCCTGACTGGGAACCAAGGCTTCCACCTGCCACCAACGCGAAAAAAACGGTCATTTCGACGCCTTCCCTCCAAGACGGAACGGCGGCGAAGCGCCATCCCGATTCCGCTCGAAGCCAGGTCGAATTGGTTCACCGAACCGCCTGAATCCAAGCACCAATCAACGCACACATTCCTACAAAACCAGTCAATCGACAGCACTTACTCGTATTTCGATTTTACTCATTTCCAATCACCTAAACCCACCCTCTCCACCGGCCTCAAACCCATCAGCAATTGCAAAATTCAACGAAATATAAGCCATCTTTTGCACTCCCGGTTCCGCCGCTTTATTTGCCGTCGCCGAAGAAAAGGGTTGCATTTCCAGAAGATCCATCCCATTCTGGCAATGCACCACGGAAAGCTACGGGAGAGGACGCGTGGTTACGCCACTCGTTGTCGAGAGCCCGTGGCGGGGGAAAGGCGGCTGCGCTGGAGCAGTCGCAACCCGTGTGTTTCCAAAGGAGTTTGTCCATTGCCGTTTGTCACCCTCCTGAAGACGAGCACCGTGTTTTCGCTCGGAATCCTGACCCTCGCACTGTCGGCGACGCAGCCGGCCCGGGCCCAGCAAGCCTCCACCCCTCCCGCAACCGCAGTCGCCCCAAAACCCGCAACCGTCGCCGTCGCTCGCGCCGTCCAGGCCACGCCGGTCGCCCGGCAAGTTCAGGCCGCGCCGGTTGCACCGACCGGTGATCCGTACGGCTTCACCGCCTGGCTGAACGCCACTCGGGCGAGCTATGGACTGGCCCCGGTGGGCTACGACCCGAACCTGTCGAACTGGGCGTCGATGAACAACGGCCAGCAGCAGTCGCGGGGGATGGGCCATCACGTCATGGGCCCCGCCCGTCGGCAGAACGCCGCCATGGGTCAGTACGCCAGCATCGGCGCGATGTGGATGAATTCCCCAGCGCACCGCGCGGCCCTGCTCGACCCCTCGATCCGTTGGATCGGGATCGCCGGCCTCGGTGCCTACTGGACCTTCAACGCCTATTGAATTCGTTGGGGATCCTGAAGGCGTTCCTCGCGAGGACCGAGGCGCACCAACGCCCTTGATCCGGCCAACGGAGTGGCCGGGCTCGGTCGAAGACCCTTGAGGTTCGACAACCCGAGCGGGATCGTCCGCTTCAGGCCGATAACACGTGATCGACGATCGCGCCGCACCACGGCCCGATCGTCGATCGCGATTGACGGGGGTGGGCCACTCGTGACTTCGCGTTTTCGGTTACGAGGCGAGCGAACCGGCTGAGTCCCCTGCCCTGCCCTGCCCTGCCAGGCCAAGCCGATTGCAGCCAGGGAGCGATCAGCTCCCCGCTTGCCTGGATGAAATCCGAACGGGCGGGGACGCGTCGAGTCGGGGCCTTACAAAAACAGGGCGTCGCGGATCCGCTGGAGAATCACCTGCTCCAGCTTCGAGTCCCGATTCAAGCGGATCCAACCGTTGGGAACCGGCACCGGGCCGACGATCTCGCGGCTCCGGTTAATCGGGAAGTCGTTATTGAACACGGAGCGACCCGCGGCCGCGCGATCGGGCCTGGCCAGGTCTTCCAGCTCCTTGTGAACCTCGATCTTGACGACAAAGCCACCGCCAGGCGCCTGGGTGACGGTCGCCCGAGCGAACCGGCGGATCGTCTGCATCGTGGATTCCAACCGCTCGTCGAACCCGACCGAATCCCCGTTCCAAGGTTCTAGCAGGGTCGCGCCGAGCTTGGGCTGAGTCACGATCGTATGCGAGAGCCGGTTTTCCGTGGCGATGTCGAAGTACTCGTCGAGGACCGCGACGGTCGTTTTCCAGACCGTCTCGAAGTCGGCCGAGGGCACGAGCAGCGGGTTCTCCGCGACCGGTCGAGGCGCAACGATCGAACAGCCGGCCTGGCCGATTGCGGCGGCCGCCACGAGACAGGCCGCGAACATCCTGAGACGCATGATCATCATTTCGTCCCCTGGGACGCATCCTACGGCCAAGACGGGATCGATCAAGAGGCCGGACCAGCCAAACCTTGCGACGTGTGGGGGCGTCAATGCCCCGGGATTTTGGCCGGCCGGGCATCTTGTCCATTTTCGACAACTCTGGCAAGGCCGATTTATTCCTCGTTCAGCGCCCGGCCACCCGCTCGAGTCGGAATGGAATCGGAGGGCGTCGTAGAGCTGCAGGATCGCCAGCCAATCGGTTTCGGCATCGATTGATGCCGTGGTTAAATGATGGGGCACCGTCATCAAAGGCTCGGCGAGAGCATCAACCTCCCGCCGAGGCGTCCACAATGCGTGGGCTATTCCACCTCGCGGACGAGCAAGGCGTTGTGGGTCGGATTGCCGGGCATGGTTCCCGAGACCAGGACGACGCGGTCTCCGTGGGCGACGAGTTCGCGGGCGCGGGCCCAGGCCAGGGCGTGGTCGAGGGCGTGCTCGGCGTTGCTGATCTCAGGGTCGTGGATCGGAGTCACCCCCCAGTAGAGGGCCATGGCGCGGGCGGTCTCGGGGTCGTCGGCCAGGGCGAGCGTACGGGTCGAGTGCCGCTGCTTGGAGAGGGCCAGGGCCGTGCGGCCTGAATGGGTCGCGACCACCAAAAGCGCGGCCCCGACGCGCCGGCTGAGCACGCTGGCCGCTTCGACAACCCCTTCGGTGATCGGCGAAACCCAGCCCCCTCGACCAGGCGCCGGGCTCGGCGCCTGGAGTGAAACGGCCAGTCCCCCCGCGGTCGCGCTCCCGAAGAGAAGCGACTCGGCCTCGGCCGCGATCCGACTCATCGCCGAGACCGCCTCGATCGGGTATTTGCCGACAGCCGACTCACCCGAGAGCATCACGGCGTCGGTCCCGTCGAGCACGGCGTTGAAGACATCGCTCGCCTCCGCGCGGGTGGGGCGGCTCGACTGTTCCATACTGTTGAGCATCTGAGTCGCCGTGATCACAGGGACCCGGGCCCGGTTACAGGCGGCGATCACCTGTTTCTGGATCGCCGGCACCCGGGCCACGTCGATCTCGACGCCAAGGTCGCCGCGGGCGACCATCACCGCATCGGTCTCGGCGATGATCGCGTCGAGGTCATCGAGCGCCTGCGGCTTCTCGATCTTGGCGACGATTCTCGCCCGACTCCCGCGCCGCTGGAGTTCCTCACGGAGCCTCACGACGTCGGACGCCCGCCGCACGAACGAGAGACCGACGTACTCAACCTCATTCTGCGCCGTCCATTCCAGATCGCGCAGGTCCTTTTCGGTCAAGGCGTTGAGGTTGAGCGCCGCCCCCGGCAGGTTCACTCCTTGGTGCGATCGGAGCAGGCCCGGCAGCGTCACCTGAAGCCGGGCGCCCTGGTCGTCGCTGGCGGTGACGACCATCGCCACCGTGCCGTCGGCGAACAGCACCAGATCCTCGGGCTTCAGGTCGCGGGGCAAGTCGCGATAGGTGCAGGTAAGCTGGTGAGGATCGTCGGAGGTCCGTTCGACGACCAGGGTGAACGCGTCGCCCAGCCGGCAGTCAACCGCGTCGCCCGGAATCGGCCCAAGGCGAATCTTGGGCCCTCCCAGGTCTTGCAAGACCGCCAGCCGCCGCCCGGTCTCGTCGCCAACCGCCCGGATGTCCGCGAGCGCACCGGAGTGCTCCTCATGCGTCCCGTGCGAAAAATTGAGCCGGAAGACGTCCACCCCCGCCTCGACGAGCTGGCGGATCATGACTTTGCCACGCGTCGCCGGACCAAGCGTCGCCACGATCTTGGTCCGCACCTTGCCTAGCGGTTCGAGAAACGGAGTCGCCATGATGGAGTTGATCCTCGTTCTTTTTTTCCGTTGGCAGGGAGATCGTCGCGGTCCGACAGTCCTAATCACCTTAGAGAGCGAGGCGAAGCAGGCCCCGGTAGTCTACCCTTCCCAGGGCCCATGGGGGAATCGTGTCGACCGGCATGGCCTGCTGGAAAATTTCGCCCAGTTCCCCGAATTTTCCAAAAAGACCCAGTTTTTCTGTTCGAAGATCCGATGATCATCTTGAGGACCGAGGAAAAGGGTATTTCCAGCCGCCCCGCGCCACGCCCCACCGACCATCCAAAGCTCCAGCCGGCCATGGCCTTACAACCTGAATTGACGGGCCGGCACTCCGATCGGATAATCAACATGATGAGGGGATGGAAATTGTGGGGGTCTCCGCCGGGCCAAGGTCCACCGATCGTCCTTCCTGATCTCGCGAATGAACGGATCGTCGCGCTCCAGCCGTCGGCTCGACCGGGGACTCCTCACCGATGAAGCGAACCTTTGCCGTCGTCGCCCTGCTGGCCGCACTCGGGGTCCTGTTCAAGCTCTCCATGAAGGAGCTTCCCGAGCGCCCGACCGCTCGACCGGGCACCGCCCCCGCCGGCGCACTCGTGAGTTCCCCATCGGCCGACCCGGAGGCGGAGTTGCTGGCGCGTTATCCTCGGCCCAGTGATCGTGAACTGGCCGACCGCGTCTTGCGGAAGTATCGCCAGACGGCCCTGGCGATCGAGCGAACCGACGGCCTTCGCGGCCTCACCCTGCTGGACCGGCTCGACCTGGAAGCCATCTTCCTCTACGAAAAGCATCCGAATGACTTCCGCCGTTTAAGCGAGAGTCTGACCGACGACGCGGCGGCCGACCTCCTCTTGCACTGGCGCGAGTATTTCGGCCTGAAGCGGGCCGATGACACCGACCGCGGGATCCTGATCGCCGAGATCGGGCGGCTCACCCCCTCGCAACGTCGGCTCGCCTCGCGATACCCCAGCGCCCTGCCGCTCCTCCTGGCCGATCCGTCGGCCGTGACCGAGCTGATCGAGCGTTGGTCGGGAGACCCGAAGGACCTCGAAGACGCCTTGGTGATCCTCGACTTCGTCAGCCTCGACCGCGGCGC
The DNA here is from genome assembly GCF_900129635.1 of Singulisphaera sp. GP187. Lineage (GTDB taxonomy): Bacteria > Planctomycetota > Planctomycetia > Isosphaerales > Isosphaeraceae > Singulisphaera. The sequence continues at coordinate 4,537,753 of NZ_FSRB01000001.1, forward strand.
GGCCGACCTTCGCGCGGCCTTGCGGACGATCGACGACCACGGCATCGTGGCGCTCGACGCGTTCCGGCAGCAGGGTCTCGGCGGGTTCGCGCTGGCGAGCCTGTACGGCCCGGTGCTCCACGCCCTGAACGACGCGATGCCCCTGGACCAGACCCTGATTCTGCTGCGCGTCAACAGCGAATACGTCGATGAGCTGTTGCAGACGCACCCGGCCGAGACGGTGGCGGGACACCTGCGGCACGTCGCCGCGGCCGGCCTGGTCGAGGCGGTCGGCGGCAGCCCGCACGCCTTGCGGCTGGTCGTCGAGTTCGGCGAACGGGGCGAACAGGCCCTGACCCAGGCGGGGGCGGACGCGGCCGACGTCGTCTACGACGACTACTCGGACCCAGCCCTCCGCAACCAGGCGGTCGACGCCCTGGCCGAGCATGGCACGATGGCCCTGGCGATGCTCGACAAGTACGCCACCGACCCCGACTTCCGCGAGATCCTCCGCACCTACGGCGCGGCGATCATCCCCCCGATCGCGCAGACCGACCCGGGGCCGGAAACCCTCGCTTACCTCCGCTCCAAGTCCAAGCGATCGTTCACGGAGTCGGTGGCCGCATCGGTCCTCTTCCTCTCGGGCGACAATGGCCAGGCGACGATCAAGACGATCAAGAAAGACGGCCTCGAGCGGGTCGCCGAGTTGAACTCGTCCGAGCTGAAGTTCTACCAGTTCCTGCCGATGTACGACTTGCTCCACCTGGGGCGGGTCATGGGCCACGGGCAAGCGCCGACGTCCGGCGAGATGACCTGGGCCCTGGTCGACGGCTGCTTCGTTGTGGTCGACGCCCTGAGCCTGGTCGCCCTCCAGCCCGAAGGGGTCGTCGTCGCCGAAGCGGCCCGCGCCGAGCTTCGAACGATGACGCGTGAAGCGGTCAAGGGAATCAGCCGCGAAGCCGTCCAGGAAGGAACCGAATCCGCGGGCCGCGCCCTGACCCGCCGCGCCATCGAGCAAGGCGTCGAGTCCAGCACCGAGCGCCTCTCGCGCTGGTGGACCGTCCGCCTCGCCGGCGGCACCTACCGCGTCCTCCGCCGCCTCCCCGAAGCCTTGCCCCGTCTGAGCATCGCCGAAATCACCGACCTCGGCCGCCCCCTCTGCGCCAAGGCCGGGTTCCGGCTCAGCACCTGGGCCCCCTTGCGACTCCTCAAGAACGGCCAGGAAATCCTCCTCCGGATCCCCCCCGAACGCGGCCTGAAATACCTCGGTGTCCAGGCCGTCCAGGCCGGAGTGGGGGTCGTCGCGTTCCACAAGATGGAAGAGCACCTGGCCTCACGCCGCCCGCAAAACCGAGCGGAGTAAAGGGTTGCGACCTCCAACAAACCCGGCAACATGGCGACAGTGTCGAGTTTGAGACTGTCGCCACGTTTCCGGGGGTTCTTCATCCGTCGGAAGACAGGGAGCTCACGCTCCCCGCTCGCCGTTCAGGTGAGCGAAGACCAATAACCAAGAGTCGACACCGATCGTGGTTCCAGGGATTTCGCTCGCCTCTTAAAGGCGAGCGGGGAGCGTGAGCTCCCTGTCTTTGGGCCTTCACATGGGCTGGTTCTTTTGACACTGGGGCTACGGCACAGGGTGGATGGATCCGGGCGGAAGACCCGGCAACGTGGCGACATCGCCGAAACCGCACACTTGAACATAAATCAATTATTATAAACAACAATACGCATATTCACAACCGCAAACCACTATAAATATTCAATATCCGAATGGAGCGTCCCCAGAAGGAATCCGAGAGTAATGATGACAAGGACCGCCCCCGAGATCGCGGCGAAGTGGTAATCCCTCTCCAACAAGAAGACGGCCGTCATCAGTGCGACCCTCAGCACCGGTAGCGCAATCAGCAGCACGATGCCGATCGCAAGACATCGATCCGAAATCGCAACAAGGCTCTGAGCAAGCGGAAAGGCACCCTGAAACAGACTCAACGTCATTCCGAGTGCAAGCCAGCCGGAAGCAACGAGTGCCCCGTATCGGAGCAGTCCGGTGAGGATTGCTTCCATGCGAAGAAGTTGCTGTCGATCGTCGGATGACTCGCTCATTGCTAGATTCCACCGACCGAATGATCGCCCCGAAGGGCGGCGAGGAACATCTTGACCGCCAGGGCCAACAGCACGACGATGAACAACGTGCGGATGCGTTCATTGGACGTCCGCATGAGGATCTTCGTCCCCAGGTAAGCACCGCAGATCGACCCCAGGGCAACCGGGGCGGCAAGTTTGGGGAGGATATCGCCCCGGACGTAATAGATGCCCGCGCTCGCGGCGGCCGTGACGCCGATCATGAAGTTGGAGGTCGCCGACGAGACCTTGATCGGCAGGCGGAGCGCCGAGTCCATCGCGGGGACCTTCAGCACGCCACTCCCAATCCCGAGCAACGAGGACACCGCGCCCGCGGCATACATCAGGATCAATCCCAGCCAGACGCGACTGACGTTGTACGCGATCTCTTGCTGGGTCATCGGATCGGGATAACTCGAATGGAGCCGCAAGCGGGCCGCCCAGCGGTCGGGCCGAATCTCGAGTCGTTCGGCAGAATCATCGGCCGCCTTCCGCTTGCGGAACATCTGCTGGGCGGAAATCAACAGGATCACCGAGAACAAGAGATAGAGGGCCGACGAAGGGAAGAGGCCGCCCAGAACCACGCCCGTGAGCGCCCCGAGCGTCGTGCCGATTTCGAGCAGGATCGCCAACCTCACGTTCGTGAGCCGGTTTTCCATCGCGCTGGCCGCGCTGCCGCAGGAACAGGCGATGACCGAGACCAGGCTGGCACCGACGGCGTGACGGATGCTCACGCCGAACATCAGGGTCAAAGCGGGGACGACGAAGATCCCCGCCGCCATTCCCAACATCCCGCCGAGCATGCCCGCCGCCAAGGACATCAGGCAGACTAACCCGGAAAACATAACGCTGTTCACATCCATGATTTTCCATCATTCATTCTTCGCGTCGAGCCGCGGCAAGACCTCGAGCGGAAGCGGAGACTGGCGTCTTCGCAGGCGGGTGGAGAGCCGGATTTTGTCGCCCCGATAGTACAACTTCTCGTAATCCACCGGGCGTTGATCGAGGGAATACGAAACCCGTTCGATGAGCAGGATGGGCGCATTCACCTCGATCCCGAGCGCCTCCGCAACGAACGGGGCGGCCGAGATCGCCTCGAGCCGATAATCGGCTTCCAGGAGGGGCGTGTCGTACTTCCCCTCCAGCAGGGAGAAGATCGGGGCGATCTCCAGGTCGTTTTCCACAACCTTTTGCCCGAGGTCCATTGGCAAATAGGTTTCATCCAAGGAGATCGCCACGTCATCGGCCAACCTGACCCGCCTGATCTGCATGAGCTCCGTGCCGATCGGCACGCGGAGCTGCCGCGCAACCTCTTCGGTGGCTTCGACCGTCGCCTTCCCGAGCAGCTTGGCCGAGGGCCGCAAACCAATCGCCACCATGTCTTCCACGAACCCGGTCAGGCCGGTCAACTCCTGGGTAATCTTCTCCGACCGTACGAACGTTCCCTTCCCGCGCCTGATCTCAATCAGCTCGAGACGTTCCAGCTCCTGAATCGCTTTCCGGATCGTGGTGCGACTGACGCCGTACTTCTGGACCAACTCCTCTTCCGAAGGGAGCCGACTGCCGGGCGCAAGGGTCCCCTTGGCAATCAATGACGCCAATTCCTGCTCGATCTGATAGTAGAGCGGGATCGCGCTCTGAGGGTTCGGGCTCATACGGACATCATGACGTCGTGATGTCCGGTCGTCAATAGGCGAGGACGCCCTCGCAATGGCGACGGTACGCCCGCGTTCCCAGGAAAGGCAAGTCCATGGACGGCCGAACTTTGATGGCTCTGCGATGAACTCTGGGTGTTGCGCGACCCCGGTGGCTTGGCTTGCCACCGGGGCGTTCGACAATTCAACGGTCCGCGACGCCCACGGGCGACTTCAGAACCTTCCTCAGCGTCTTGGCGAGCCACTCCGGATCCTTGGGGAAGTCGGCATACGTCTTGATATCGGAGAGCATCGCGTCGCCCGGCGCAATGCCGGCCGTTTGCAGGATCGCGTAATCCTGCAAGGATTCGGCGAACACTTCCCAGCGAATCGAGTCGATCGGACCGTCGGGGCCCGGATAGATCATGAACGGGTCGCCGAACGGAATCCCCGGATAGCTTGCGTTCGAGCCGTCGTGGAACGGGTCGCCCGCCTCTTCCTTCTCCATCTTGTCCCAGTAGTTGAATCCCCAGTGCAGAAAGCCGTTGGCTTGGTGACGGTAGAATAGCCACCCCGACATCCTGATTTTCGATAAGGGGGTGTCCATGAACCGGTTCAGCCACGGCCCTGTGGGTGCGCAACAATAGTAGACCCAATGCGGGATCTTGGCGTCCATGTACGCCTGCGCCGCGGATACGAGCGGGATCGGAATGTCCGTCAGCCCTTCCTTGCCGTATTCGATGTTACCTACGTTCCGCACATCTCTGGTTCATTATCTCCGAATTTCCGGCGGCCTGCAATTTCAGCGATCGTAGGCCGTCGCCATGCCAAGCAGGTTCAGAATCTGGCGTTGCAACTTGGAGAGCTCGGTCGTGAATTCCACTGGCGCTTGCCCCTCCACGATCAGCTGATGACGCTGCACCTCCTCGAACAAATCAATCACCCGACGTGCCGTCGGGCGATGGCACGCTCGACCTTCCGGGTACAGAGGCACACTCTTCACACCATCGCGTTTCATCGCCGCACGCAGTTCCCGCTCCAGCAGCGCCTCGGTCAACAGGGCCAAGAAATAGACGCAAAGCAGCGACTGGATCCGCCCCACGTTCTGCAGGTACACGGGAGCCACTTCGAAGTCTGTCTTGAGTTGCGAAAACCGCTTCTCGATTACCGGCTGACGCTTGTATGCTAATAGCAATTCTTCCTCAGTAAGCAATAACTCGTTGGTGATTAGGGGAAAGACACCGTCGACGCACATTTCCGCCGCGAGAGCAACATGGTCGATGCGGTAAGTCAATGCGATGCGAACGGTCTCCTCTTTCACGTAGCGCGTCTTGTCGTTGGGACGGCCACGCCCCTCCTGACGGTAAGTTTCCTCCCGTTTTTCCACGACTTCGACTGTGATCCACCGGGCCAAGTCCCGCGGCTCCAGGATGGCCGCGACCGCCTCCTTGACCTTTCCGAGTTGGCGATAGCGGCTACGCGGCGAGCTGAGTTTTAACCGCAGTTCCGACAACGCCAGCAACGCACGCTCCACTTGCTGATGACGTGATGATGCGTCGACTTCCGCTTTCCGTGTGCTGTGACACCAGATCAGACGGTAGCCCTCGGCACTGAGGGTCGCCTGGTCGGCCACGCTGTAGCGTTCCAGGAGAACTCCCTTCTCATCCCGCTTCTCATGGATCGGCTTCCAGGTCACCTGGTCCTGGTACAACAACGCGCGGAATTCGCCATCTTCGGAGCGGGTACGAGGCAGGATGCTCAGGAATCGGCCGCCGTGCTGGTGCAGGTAAGCCATGTTCTCGGCGGTGGCGAGCTTGCAGTCGGCCACATAGAGAAAGTCCCGTCGCCCGGTCAACTGGCACAGCAGGTCCCAGGTGGCACGATGAGTGCGGTCGTCGGTGGTATTCCCGCTTTCGACGCGGAAGTGAACCGGTACGCCGCCATCGCGAGTGACGGTCAGGACGTAGAGCAGTTGTTTGAGGTCAGGGCGATGATCCTTGTTGTGCCCCCAGGTAATGGCCTGGGTCTTCTGGCCCCGCATCAGGTCCTCTTGGGCCGCCTCGCGATAGTCGCCGTGGAAGGTGATTGTGGTCGAGTCGTTATGGAGTTCGTCCAATGCGACGTTGAACTCCGCCACGGCATGGGTGGCGACGGCCAGGGTGAACGAGGGGACATTGGCGTCGAAGAGTCGGTCGAGACAACGTCCGACGCGGTCGTCGTTCCAGTGGGGCAGTTGGGCCGGGGTCAGAGCGAACCACTCGGCGGGGTGGCGACTCGCCCATTGGCCGACGCCATACATGGGTTCACGGGAGACGAGAAGGTTCTTGAGCAAGAGAAGGAGGCCGGTGGAGGTGGCGATCTTTTGGCGGGCATCCTCGGGGGGAAGGTATTGGCGGAGGAAGTCATCCAGTCGAAGTCGGCGGATGATCCGATCGAGGATGGGAAGGGCGCCGAGCCGGAAGGACTTGAGGGACTGACCGCCGGTGTGGGCCGCCTCGCCGGGACTGAGATCGGGAGCGGGATTCGACTGGCGCGGTCGTTTTTGTTCTGGCATGGACCATGGCCTCGAGAGGGATCAAATCGTCCTCGACATGCCCGCGATTGGCGACAGGCGTCGGGTTGTGATTCCCGTCGGCATGATTGTCCGAGAGTCGAGCGGGTCAAGGTGGAAAATTTTGTTGACTTGCAGAAATAATTACGCCTTGACGTAAGTCTAGGCCCGCAAGACTTACGTCAAAAGCGAATCCTCAAGTTTGACTCCGAAAGGAGGCAGGGAACGGTTGGGACATTGCCTTGCATGGGAAACAAGCGAAGAATCGATGGGGAACGATCACGATGGGTTGGCGGGACGAGGAGGCGTGATGTGAGCAAGTCAGTGGCGGAGATCATGGAAGGAGCGGGTCGCGGGAGCCAATACATCAGCGTATGCCAGAAATAGCAGGAGGTGAAAATTCCGAGAAATTGCAGGCGAGATGTGCGGAACGTATGATGTTACTGAGCGCATCCATCACTTTCATCCAAGGGGCGATCTCCCGGAGGATCTGGCGGGCCCGGCGATAATTCTTGACGTGCTGACCTGGACCGGGTTCGTCCGAGAGGTGAAAATAGGACGTTTCGAGCATTTTTTCGTCGGCCAGAAACTTCTTGAACTCGGGCAGGAACTGCTTGAGAAAGTTGACATACGTGTCCGAGAATCCGCTGATATTCGGATCCCAGAGCATGACGTAGTTGTCGCCCTCCTTCTTGTAGATCCGCATCGGGTGCTCGACGCCCCAGTAGATCCAGAGGTGAGACCACTCGAACTGGGTAAAGCCGATCTCCTTGACCATGTCGCTGAACCGCTTCACGAGCGACCAGTCGAATTCGTAAACCCCCGGCCTGGGCTCGTTCACGATCAGCAATTGACACGGATGCTTGAACGTTTCGCGGCGATTGAAGAAAACCGGCATATAAGCAACGTCGGACCCGTGGTCGAGCATGTTTTTGAGTTGGTCGCGGGTCAGCTTCCACCACCGCTCATCCTCGAACATCCCGGTCTTGTAGTAGTCCCAGGTCGCCTCGCCTCGCCACCAGTGGATCACCGGGAAGTCGCGGCGGGGCTTGATGACGACTTCGCTGATCTCCAGCGTCACCGGTAGTTCCACCTTCGCCTTGTCTTCCGCGAGCCCGAGTTGGACCTTGATCGCGCGCGGACCGGGCTTGGCATCGGCCGGCACGTTCAGAGTCACCCAGAAGGAACGGCTCTCCAGCGGGCCGATCTCGACGTTCGACAGCGGCCAGAGCGGGTCGGGGACCAGGCCCGGGAGACTCCCCAGTCCTTCCAGATCCGATCGCGGGGTGTTCGGCGTGAAGTGAGGCATCGGCACCAGGCCGACGAATCGGACCTGCGGCTTGAGGTCGTCCGCCCCTTCGAGCTTGCACTCGACATGCACGGGCTGAAGACGATCGTTTCGGAAGCCGACCTGGAAGGCGATCTTGCCGTTCCGCGCGGCGATGAGTGAAAGGTCAGCCGACCCCGGCGCCGTGTTGGTGAAGATCCGCTTGAGCGAAGTCTCCAGCCAGAACGAGACGCGTGAGTCCGCGGCGCCAACCGTCTTGGCGGTCGACACCTCGTCGGCACGTCCAGGAACGGGGACGCCCGCCACGACAAGCGTGGCAATGGCCAGAAACCCTCGGGAAACCCATTCTCGCATCGCTTTTTCCTCATTCGTAGGGTGGGGCACGGCCCACCGGATTGTGGCTCTGGTGGGCCATGCCCACCCTACAAGACGTGCATCAATGTCTTTTATTTCATCAAGTTGACTGAAGAATCGCGTCGAGCGACCATCGAGTTCGCGCAGCGCGACTCCTCGCAGGCCACGGTGACTTCCAAGGCCCGGAGTCCATCCTCGATCGTCGCCTCGGTCGCCACGCCTCGGTCGATCGCCGCCACGAAGGCGTTGTACTGCCGGTCCCACTCCGGGGCCATCGGCGGCAAGGCGAGCCGCTTCTCATCCCCCGCGATCATGCAATGTCCCACGCCACTGAAGAGGTCCAGCGCCAGGCGGCCGTTCGGTCCTTCGATCGTGACCGTCGAAGGGGAAAGATCGGCCAAGAGCCAGCCGATCTCAAGTTCGAGCAATGAGCCGTCGGCGAGGCTGACAGCGGCCTGCCAATGATTGGGACCGGCGAAGTCGGGGGCGGTCCGCACGGCCTCCGCGCGAATCTTGGTCCAGGGGGAAGGGTTCCAAAGCGCGGCGTAATCCATCACGTGCGACCCCTCGTGGGTCATCGCCGTGCTATGACGCAAGAATCCCTGGATCCGTTCGAGATGCTCGACGTTGGACCGATCGAGTCGCTCGTCGTGGATCGAAACCCGGGTCCGTGACGGCACACCGATGGCGTTCGCCAGTGGCGCAACATGCCGCACCAGGTCGCCGTACCGCAAGACGAACCCAACCTGGAAGACGCGGCCCGACTCCACCACGGCGCGTGCCACCCGCCGGCCATCTTCAACGGTCGCGGCCAGCGGCTTCTCGTCGAGGACGTGGAGCCCGCGCTGAAGGCAGCCGATGGCGACGTCCGGGCTCACCTCGGGGGGGAGCGTCAGGACGGCCGCATCGACCGGTTCACGAACAAGCAATTCACGCCAGTCGGCATAAACCGGAACGTTCTCCGCCTGGGCGGCCAGGAGCGCCGCGCGATCGAGCCGCGAGTCGCAGACGGCGGCGACTTTGAGACGCGGATGGCGCACGAGGGCCGGAAGGTGGCCGCTCTCGGCGATGGCGCCACAGCCGATCAAGGCAACTCGGTATCCATTCACGGGTTCACACCCGCTTCCGCGACCGCTCCGACGGGGACCACCACAAGCCCGCGGTCCTCGATCGGTTCGCTCGACTCCCGGTGACTGCGGATCCAGCAGGCGTAATAGGCCCAGCCGCTTGCCAGGCCCACCAGTGCATAGGCGACCGCCTCAGTCCAGCGGAGCATGATTGACGTGAACAAGGCCCATGTGATCGTGAAGCAGAAGAGGATCCCGCAGGCGGCCGCCCGCAAGTCCCAGAGCAGTTCCCGCCGCTGCCGGGCCGGGTCAACGAGTCCCTCCGCTTCTAACTCGCGGCGGATCGGTCCCCAGGCTCCGGGGGGGCGAACCTTGAGGTAGAACCGACGCAGGGTCTCGCGCGACTCGGCGGGGGTCAGGAGCGAGATCAAGACGCTTCCCGCCATGCCGATGCCCAGGAGCAAGAGGGTCGGCTGCCAGGCGGGTCGGCTCTTCCAGTCCAGGCCGAACCAGACCAAGGCCGAGAGCGGGACCGAGACCAGGATTCCGAACACCTCGCCCCAGACGTTGAGCCGCCACCAGAACCAGCGGAGCCACGACAACGGCAAGGCGGGGGCAATCATCGCCGCGTTGATGAAGAAGACCCAGGGGCCAATGTCCTTGATCCCCAAGGCGAGCAATGTGGAGAGGACCATCATCGCGACCATTACGATCCGGGCGACACGAATATGCTCATACTCCGGAGCGTTTGGGCGGATGTGCCGGCGATAGAGGTCGTTGACCACGAAGGATGAGCCCCACTGCAAGAGCGTGCCGACCGTGGACATATAACCGGCCAGAACGGCCGCGATCAGCAGCCCGCCAAACCCAGGAAGCTTGTCGGCGTAGCGCACGACGAGCTGCGACCAGACCCCGATCGAAGCCGCGGTCGTCCCGTCGGGCATGCTCATCAAATCATGCGCCCGATCCGCGGGCGGATAGATCGCGATCGCGAGGATCCCGAGCGGCAGCAAGGGGACCATGCGCACGACCAGGCTCAACACGCAGTTGAACATCTGGCCGAAGACCGCATGCCGTTCGTCCTTGGCCGCAAGGCAGCGCTGGGCGGTCCACCCCTCCCCCGCGCACGGACTACCCGCGAGGAAGAAGCCGATCAGCACCAGGGCGCCCAGGGTCGCCGGATCCACATACGTGTTCGTGCCTGACGATGGCGGAAAAATCTGCCAGAAGTTGGCGTCCCGCTGGACCATCGCTTTGTCGAGCATCGCCGAGTAGCTGCCGAACTCTTGAACACCGAAGTACCAGACGATGACCGCCGCGAGGAAGAAGATGGCGAACTGGGGCACGTCGATGTAGGCGGCACCGAGCAGGCCCCCCATCAAGGTATAGGCCAGGGTCACCGCTCCGAAGACCAGAACGACCGCCAAGGGAGACCAACCGATCATCGGCGCCAGGATCTGCGCGAGCATGGCCGTCCCGTAGCCGAGAAAGACGGTCGCCCACCCCACACAGGCGTAAACGCCATAGAAGCCGCGAAAGGCCGACGCCCCCCGCCCCGAGTACCGGAGCTCGATCAACTCGCCGGTCGTCACCAGGCCGCTCCGTCGCCACATCTTCGCCCAGAAAATCCCGACCAGCGGCATCCAGATCGGCCAGGCAATCCAGGCGATCTGGTTCAAGTACATGAACCCGCCAACATAGAAGAGCCAGACCCAGCCGCCCCCCGAGTCGGAGTAGGTGGCCACGTTCGCGAACCCGATCACCCACCAGGGGAGGCTCCGTTCCCCGATCAGGAAGCCGTCGGCCGACTTGGTCGCCGCTCTCGAGAAGTAGAGCCCCAGCCCGATCATCATGGCCCCGTAGAGGGCGATCACCCCCCATTCCACCCCCCGAGGTGGAGGGCGACCGTCGAAGCCAACAGGATCCCCGGAATCGTCATCGAGTCACCTCCGCCACCCGGATTCGGCTCAGATCGGCCAGGAACGACGTCTTGTAGATTGGGCACGGCCCACCGGCCTCATGAATGGGCATCGACCGGGGTCATTCGCATGGTGGGCCGTGCCCACCCTACAAAGCAACACATGCTTCGATTTACTGAAGTACAGGCAGCCGCGCGAGCGGTTGCTCTCGGAGCTTCAACAAGCGATCGGAATTGGCGTGGAGGATCTTGGCGAGGTCGTCGGGGCTCAGGCCGGCCTCAGTCACGTTGTCGATGCGTTCGGGGAGCAACTCCCAGCCTCCCCCCGCGCCGAAGTCGGAGCCGAAGAGGATCTTGTCGGCTCCGGCTGTCGCGACGAGATGGAGCAAGTCCCCCGGGCGCGAGCCGCAGAAGCAGCCGTAGAGGTTGGGGATGTCCCGGATGAGCTGGGCGGCCGGGTCGGTGTAGTCGGCCGAACCGGCATGGCCGAGGACGACGACCGCCTCGGGGACCCAGCGGGCGACGTCGGCGATCTGAAAGGTTGTCGAGTAGGGCGGGGTGCCGTCATGAAAGAGGACCGGCACGTTGTGGCGCGCGGCCGCGCGGAGGATGGCGACCATCGTCTCTTTCACCATGCTGCAGGCGAACGCCTGGAGCCAGGGGTGAAACTTGACCCCTCGAAAGAACGGATCGGCCAGACAGCGCTCGAGCTCCTCGACCGCGGCCGGCCCCAGTTTCGGGTCGACCGTCACGAACGGGATGAGCCGGCCCGGCTGGCTCAGGCAACGCTCGGCGAGCGCATCGTTGTGCCGCGGACAGTCGCCATAAAAACCCATGACGGTGTAGACGCAGGCGGCCTCGACGTCGCAACGGTCGAGAGTGGCGACCAGGTCGGCCGCCGTCGGCAACGGTTTGTCGAGCCAGCAACCGTCGAGATGGGCGTGAAAATCGATGATCCGCATGGAAGGTCGTCCCCTCACCCCAAAGCCGTTGGACTCGGTTTTCTTTGATTTTCTGATGGGCAACCGCGGAGCTGCAAGGCCTTTGGGTGCCACGGGTTGTACTCAACCCGTGAGCGATCGCCCAGGTTTTTGGCTCACGGGTTGAGTACAACCCGTGGCACCCAGAGCTTGCACATCATTCAATATCAAGGAAGAACAGGTTCACCTGCTTAGAGACTAAAGATCCGGACTGCGTTATCGTGCAAGATCGCCCGCAGCGCGGGCTCGTCGAACTCGAGTCGCTCCAGGGTCCGCAGGTTCACGGCGTACCGGTTCCGAGGCTCGGCGCCACCGAATAGAACTCGCGATGCGCCATAGGTATTGACGATCTCGCGGATCGCATCGCCCCACATCATCGAGGCATCGAGATACAAATTTGCGATCGTCTTGAACGATTCCGGGAGCTCGAACCACATGTCAGCATAGCCGCCGAAGCCGGCGATGAACGCCGTCTCGGGGAATTTCCGAGCGACCTCGACCAGCGCCAGGATGTCGGCGAACGTATAAAGGCCGGTACGAACCATCACGGGCCAGCCATACTTCGCGGCCCGTTCGAAGAGGGGAAAGGCCAGGTCCTCGGTGGGGAAGAAGCCTTGGCGGGCAGGGTCGAGGAAGAGCCCGACCGCGCCCAGGTCGCGGGCCCTGGCCAGTTCGTCGAGCGCGGGGGCGCCCCACCAAGGATTGGCCGTCGCCAGGCCTCGAATCCTTGGCCCGGCCTTCAGGACCAGGTCGTTGCCGGCCCGATGGTCGACGACCAGGCCCGCCCCCATGGGGCGGGCGATGGCCGTGGCGACCCCGGCGGCATCCATCCGCCGGAGCAACTCACCCGGATCCAAAACAAGGTAGGTTTCGCGGCCCAGCATCGCATGGGCATCAATCACTCGATCCCGTTCGGCCATGAGGCACCACTCCGAATCCGTGGCCTGTCGGCACTTCGACCCGCCCGTCGCGGAACGCAATGGGCGGAGTGACCGACGACGCGTCGTAGAACAAGGCCGCCATCAGGTCACAGGCATACCGCTCGACCGGGAAGACGGTCAGGCTGGAGGCAAGGCAGGCCATCGCCGCCTGGCCGAGGTCGGTTTCAAGGTTCGACCCGATCGCGCACGCCTTGCCCGCGGCGTGGACCTGCTTCGCCATCGCGAGCGAGTGGGTGAACCCACCGTTCTTGCCCGGATAGATCGAGAGGACGTCGAAGGCGTCGCGGTCGAGCGCCTCCTTGAGGTGATCGGGGGTGAAGACCGCCTCGTCGGCAAGGATCGGCACCGCGACGCGTTTGCGGACCTCGGCCAAAAGGCCAATCCGATCCCGCGGCGTGGGCTGTTCGGCAAGTGAGAGATTGAAGGGGGCCAACGCCTCGATCGAGCGGACCGCGTCGTCGGCGGTCGCATACGCCCCGTTATAGTCGATCGTGAAAACAGGCTCGGAACCGAGTCGGTCCCGGACCGCCCGCAGCCGGGCCACGTCGTCGATCCCGGGCTTGCCCGTCTTGAACTTGAGGGTGCGGACCCCCGCCTCCCAGAACTCAACGGCGAGCTGCACCGTTTCTTCCGGCGGGTAGCAGCCGATGCTGACGCGGGTCGGGATCCGCGGGATTGGCTCACGGTCGGCAACCAGGCTTGCGACCGAGACACCTTGAGAGCGCGCCCAGAGATCCCAGAGCGCGATGTCCACGGCCGACTTGATGAACGAGTTGCCGTGCAGACTGCGATCGAGGATCGCGACCGCCTCGGACGGATGGTCGAACCGGGCGCCGACGAGTTGGGGAGCGATATAGTTTTCGAGCATCCAGACCGCGGTCTCGGCCGCCTCGCCGCTCCAGATCGGGGCGGTCGCGGCTTCGGCGTAGCCGTGCTGGCCGTCCTCTCCGGTGACAGTCAGGGTGACGTAGTGGGACGCTTCGTGCCGCCCGAGAAACGAGATGATCGCTCCTTGCGAACGTACGGAATGATCAACAACTTTGGCGGTGATCCGGCGAACAAGCAAGCTCATGATTTGGTTTCCGATTCCATGAGAGACGGCGTCTTCGTCCCGTTCCCCTCGAACCGGGCCCCGACCGACGGATACGCGAAGAGACGCTCGCGGACATAGGCGGCGATCCCGAGGAAGGTCGACGATTCTCCCACCTCGGCCAAGCGGACCTCAATACCTTGAAGCAATTCGCGGAGCGTGTAGCGTGGCAGGGCCTGCTTCAGAGGTTCCAGCAAGAGGTCGCCGGCCTCGACGAACCGACCGCCGAGGATGATCCGCTCGGGATTGAGCAGGCTCACCACGTTGCCCAGTCCGCGTGCCAGGGCAAGTCCAGCGTCAGCCAGGATCGCGCGAGCGTGGCTGTCCCCGTCGCGGGCGGCGCGAAGCATTCGGGCGAACTCGTCGTCGGGCGACTCGCCCAGGGAACCGGCCGGACGGTCGGACGGGGATGGATCCCCGCGCCAGAGGGCCGCCAGCCGCGCGGGGGCAAGGTGCGCTTCCAGGCAGCCGCTCCCGCCGCAACCACAAAGCGGGCCCTCCTCGGAGACTCGGGTATGACCGATTTCGCCGGCGGACCCATCGCGGCCCGTAAGCAATTGCCCGTTCTCGACGATACCACCGCCGATCCCGTCCAGCAGGGTGACGAAGACCGCGTGCGCCGAGCCGCGCCCCGCGCCGAAGGCAACCTCCCCCAGGGCCTGCCAGCCATCGCCGCGTTCGATGACGACAGGCAGGCCCGTCGCCCCGCTCAGCCGCTCGACCACCGGAATGTTCTGCCACCCCGGGACATTCACCGCCCGAACGGCCCGTCCCGACGCAATGTTGACCGTGCCCGGGTCGGCCGCGCCCGCCGCCACCAACCGAACGCCCGCCTTGGGGGCGGCCGCCACCGCGAGCCGCAACGCGTCGGCAATCCGCCGGAGCAGCCGATCCGCGTCGTCGCTGAACGGGCCATCCCATCGCCGCTGCCAGCGCACGGTGCCCGCGAGGTCGGCCACCGCCGAGACCACATGGTTTCGATCGTACCGCACACACGCCACGCCCAAGCCTCGGAGGTCGATCTCCAAGAGGGTCTGCGGACGCCCCTGCCCCGTCCCCCCGGCGGGCGTCACCACACTCTCCCGAATCAGGCCGTCCCGAAGCAGGTCGCCGCAAAGGTCCGACAGCCGCGAAAGCGGCAGGCCCGTCCGCCGGTGCAGGCCCACGCGTGACTCCGCCCCCTCATGAAACAGTGAAGCACAGACAAGCAACCGATTGTACGCCGGCTTCGTGATTTGCTTTCCATTGGGAAACCAGGCGAGCCCGGGCTCCTTCAACGGCTCTGCATCCAAATCCTTCGCTCGCCCCATTAAGGTCCACCCCTCCCCCAAAAAATCGGAGTCTGTCGCAAGGAAACCGGGCCGTCAGTCTGCCCCGGAGGCCGAAATTCGCGGGAGAAACTCGTTCCCACGCAGAGCGTGGGAACGAGATCCCGGTATCCTTGCTACAGTCTCAATTCATCACCCATTTCGCATATTACTGCGGTCACTCTTGTTCCGGAACTCTTCCAGCGTATCTGCCGCGAGGGGAGATCGGCCGATTTACTTCCAAGACTGGAATATATCCGCCGCGTCACCGTCGAGCAAGAGGGTCCCCCGCAATTCCTCCGCGCTTCTCGTTGCTGGCATGATCCACTCGGAACCATCTCAAGGAAGCCAATCCTCGCCGCTGGAAATCGTGAAGATTTGTTTTCGGGGCCGTTGACATTAATTCCAAAACTGAAATATACTCTCGATCAAGCGTTCCAGCTCGGCGTACCGCATGTGGCGTTCCCTCTTCCTGTCACCTCTCCCGCGGCGCCGGATCGCGAACCACTTCACCGGTTCGCGATGACGAAATTCTCAGAGTCAGGTCGTTGATTCATGGCGATTTTCCTTTCTCTGTCGTCGGGGACATATCATGAAGGCCCACTCCCGCCGAGGTTCGAGTCGCGGATTCACGCTCATTGAGTTACTGGTCGTGATCGCGATCATTGCCGTGTTGATCGCCCTCTTGCTGCCGGCGGTGCAGCAGGCGCGTGAGGCAGCCCGGCGCAGTCAATGCGTGAACAATTTGAAACAGATTGGCCTGGCGCTCATGAACTACGAGGGTGCCAACGGCGGCTTTCCCCCTCCCAAAATTTTCTCGGGGTCGGGCATCGGCAACAACGGCGGGATCAAAGGGGTGCTGAACACCACGGGATTCACCATGATCCTGAGCTTTCTGGAGCAAACCACTCTCTCCAACGCCTACAACTTCAGTCAGGCCTCAAGCAGCTCGGTCAACGGGCCCAACAACAACGTCATTGGCAACCCGATCGTCAACTCAACGGTCGTCTCCGCGCTCGTCGCCGTCTATGCCTGTCCCTCCGACCAGCCGCCGGACATCCAGAATGAGGCGGGCAACGGGCCCTATGCCCGCACCCAGGCGCGACGAAGTAATTACTTCTTCTGCTCCACGCTCTGGATGGAATATTACGGCCCCTACGCCTGGGGCGGATCGCTGCCCGACTACGTCCAGTCGACCCGAGGCGCCTTCATCACCGACACGTCGACGAAGCTAAGTGAGATCAGCGACGGCCTGAGCAACACCGCGATGGTCGGCGAGTCGCCCCAGATCCACCTGGCCTCGGTCTGGGGTCCCTATTGGGGGTCGGGCGTGCATACATCCACGAACGGCAATGTCTATCCCCCCCCTCCGCTCATCACATCGGTCGCCGCCAGTCTCGGCCTGGGGCCGGAATGGCGCGACTACACGACGACCTTGCCCAACGCATTCCCCAATAGCACGCAGTGCGGCGGCCCGTGTGGCAATAACAAGCTTTCTTATGCGAACATCATGGGAAGCAAGCATCCCGGCGGCCTCAACCTGGTCTTCGCCGACGGCAGCGTCCACTTCATCAAGAACAGCATCAGCGGTAATACGTGGTGGGCGCTCAACACCATCCACGGCGGCGAAATCATCAGTTCAGATGCATACTGACTTCACATCATAATATTGAAGTCCGATTCGGCGGGCCGCTCTCGGTCCGCCGAATCCTCGTTGGTCCGAATTCGCCAATCCAAGTAAACGCCTGGGACCGATTCACGCCGAAGCCACATCGATTTGAGGAGAACTCCGACGATGGCCCGCCCAGTCTCATCCCTCGCCCTGGTGACCGCGTTCCTGGCCGGATGCGGCACGGGAGACGAGACCGACTCCTACAGGCTTGTCCCAGTCAGCGGCCACGTGACCCTGGACGGCAAGCCCCTTGAGGGAGCCAAGGTGCTTTTCACCCCCAGCGAGGCGAATCGGCCGAACACCCCGGGCGTCGACGTCACGGGACAAGAAGGCAACTATCAATTGATGTACCGCGGCCGATCGGGAGTCGCGCCCGGAAGCTATCAGGTCTTCGTGGCGAAGACGGTCGATCCCGCCGCCCTGAAAATCTCCGACGAATTCAAAGATGATCCGGTGCTGGCCGCCATGGAGAAACAAGAGGCCTTGATCACCCAAAAAGCAAAAAGTGGTGGAAGAACGACCGCTTCGTTTAATGTCAGCAGTTCGTTCGACCGAGATGTGACCAGCAAGGGCGCGGTCTTTGACTTCGACCTCAAGGCGACCGGCAAGAAAAAGTAAGCCGGGGCGCTCGGTGGAATGTCCAAAACGTGACGCGGAGGACGCATGCAGGCTGAGACCGATGACTCGAAGCGAATGGATTGGATCGGAGAGACGCTCCACGTCGCGGCCGTCTGCGACATTCTCGATGACCTCGGCTATCGCCGCCAGGCCATGCATCAGCGGCTTCGACCGCTCGATCCCGATAACGCCCGGATCGTCGGCCGCGCCCGGACTTTTCGCTGGATGGAGACCGACTACGTGGTCGAGGACGACCCGTACGGCCTCGAGATCGACGCAATGGATTCGCTCAAACCGGGGGACGTCGTCGTCCACTCGACCGATCCCGGGGGCACGAACGCGCCCTGGGGTGAGCTGATGAGCACCTTGGCCAAGCGCCAAGGGGTCGCCGGCTGTGTCTGCGACAGCCTGATCCGCGACTGTCGGCAGATCATCGCCATGAAGTTTCCCGTGTTCCAGGCTGGAATCCGGCCCGTCGACAGCAAAGGACGGGGCCGGGTGATGGCCTACGACGTCCCCGTGCGGTGCGGCGACGTGCTCGTCCATCCCGGCGAGCTCGTTTTCGCCGACTTCGACGGCGTCGTCGTCATCCCGCGCCCGATCGAAGACGAGGTGATCCGACTGGCGGCCGAGAAGATCGGCAAGGAGAATGACTCGCGTCGCGCGCTGCTCAACGGGCGCAGCCTGCGTGCGGTCTTCGACGAGTTCGGGGTCCTCTGACTCTTCCCCCAAAAACGACGCGACGCGTGGAGTGAGTTTGCCGATGAAGGTCATCAAGAACGGCGGGCACAGGCTCTTCGAGAACGATCAGGAG
This sequence comes from Singulisphaera sp. GP187, assembly GCF_900129635.1. Lineage (GTDB taxonomy): Bacteria > Planctomycetota > Planctomycetia > Isosphaerales > Isosphaeraceae > Singulisphaera. The sequence goes on from NZ_FSRB01000001.1 coordinate 4,556,087, forward strand.
ACCGCGAAAGTCGTCTCCGAAATGCTCATCGACCTCGAGCGCGGCGGCATGGACGCCGTCCGCAAGTACAGTCAGCGGTTCGATGACTGGAACCCGGATCAGTTCGAGCTGGACGACCGCGAAGTGGCGTCGATCCTCGCGAAGTTGCCTGCGCAATTGATTGAAGACACCGACTATTGCCAAGGGAACGTCCGCAAGTTCGCCCAGGCGCAACTCGCGACGATGCTCCCGCTCGAGGTCGAGATCCGGCCCGGCGTGATCCTGGGACACCGGCACATCCCGGTCAACTCGGTGGGAAGCTACATCCCGGGCGGGCGCTACCCGATGTTCGGCTCGGCCCAGATGAGCATCATCCCGGCGAAGGTCGCGGGGGTAAAAACGGTGGTCGCGTGTACGCCCCCGGTTAAAGGGGAAGGGTACTATCCCGCGACGATCAACGCCATGAAAAAGGCAGGGGCTGATCGGATCTTCATTCTTGGAGGTGTTCCCGCCCTGGCGATGATGGCGTTCGGCCTCGGCGGGGTCGAGCCGGTGGATCTGCTCGTGGGCGCGGGGAACCGGTTCGTCGCCGAGGCGAAGCGGCAGTTGTTCGGCCGTTGCGGGATCGACCTGCTTGCCGGCCCGACCGAAATCGCGATCATCGCCGACGATGCGGCCGACCCGGCCCTGGTCGCCTGCGACCTCCTGGGCCAGGCCGAGCACGACCCGAACAGCGGGATCTACTTGATCTGCATGAGCGAAGCGTTCGCTCAGAAGACCATCGCCGAGGTCGAGAAACAGCTCGCCGTCCTGCCGACCCGTGAGATCGCCGCTCTCTCCTGGCGCGACAACGGGATCGTCACCGTGGCGGACAGCCCGGCCGAAGCCGTCGCCTTGAGCGACGACTACGCCCCCGAACACCTCGAGCTACACCTGGAAGATCCCGCGTACGCCCTGGCGAACCTCTCCAACTACGGCTCGTTGTTCATCGGCGAAGAGACGACCGTGGCCTACGGCGACAAGTCGATCGGCACCAACCACATCCTGCCCACGAGCCGGGCCGCGCGCTACACCGGCGGGGTCTGGGTCGGCAAATTCCTCAAGACGTGCACCTATCAACGCATGAACCCCGAAGCCAGCCGCGAAGTGGGGGCCGTGACCGAACGCCAATGCGAGATCGAGCGAATGCTCGCCCACGCGATCACCGCGCGGGTCCGTGTTGATCGCTACTCCGCCACCCAGTGACACCCCCTCTCTTCGCTCGCCTGATAGGGCGAGCGGGGAGCGTAAGCTCCCTGTCTTTTGGTGATTCGCAAGGGCGTGCCCCAAACCAGACAGGAGCTCACGCTCCCCGCTTTTTCCTTCATTTCGCTCGCCCGGAAACTCATCGAGAAAAAAAACGGCATTCGTCCACCGAGGTCGACTCCCCCCAATTCAGAGGCGTGCAACACGACTCAAGTGGCCGGTCGGACACTCGTGCGGTATAATCAAGGTGTGATGGTTTGCGCAACGACGATCCTCGTCTGAGTGGGCCTGGCTCCACCACGAGATGTTCGCAACCAAATCGTGCGATCCGACAAGTCAAGGAGTGAGACGAGCGATTGTTCCAGGGCGTTCCAGCACGCGTGAGGGAGGGGATGGAATCCCCGTAACCGTAGGTTTTCCAGCCACTTGCGTTTCGACATCTCTCCCCCGAGCCTCCCCCTCGCAATGGGCGACGGCAGGCACGATCGATCGCGATCGCCAATCCGATTCCCCGATTCTTGTCGAATAAGTTCGCTCCGAAATACGAATGATACTGGTGAACCGCGGCGGGGCGCCTCCCTGCACGGCCGAAGATAAAGAGGACTTCCACGATGTCTTTCTCCCGCAAACGTCACAGACCAACGATGCCCTCCCTGGCATTCGTTGTGATTTCGTTCGTGGCGGCCTTGGCTCCCCTCCAATCCGCCCAAGCCGGCAAACTTTCCTGGCTTGACGAGGTCGTCCAGGAAGTCGTGCTCGAGGCGAAGGCCGGAGGGCGAGTCGCCTCGGGAGCTGAAGCGACCGCGACCCGAAGCGTGGGCCGACTGTTCGTCCATGAGGCCGACGAAGGACTCGAGGTCGTAGCCCGCCGCTCCGACGACCTCGCTCGGGCCGGCCGGCGGGTCGACCAACCCTCCGAAGCCTTGCTCCGCACGAAGTTCGCCCGGCTCCTGCCGCGCGACCCCGAGGCTGCGCGCACCTTCTCCGCGCTCGCCCCGGCCGAGAAGCGGCTCGTCGTCGAGATGGGGGAGACGGCCCAACGGCTCGCCCGCCGCTACCCCGACCAGGCGGAAACGATGATCCGTCGCCTTGGCACCGAGGGGCTCTCCGCCGTCCGCGTCTATGGCGACGACGTCGCCGAAGTGCTCGCCAAGGAAGGGCCGGAGAGCCTGGGCGTCCTGCGGAAGACCGGTCGGGGCGGCTGGACGTTCTTCACCGACACCGTCCTCCCCCACAAGAAGAAGCTCCTCGCCGCGGGCGTCCTGGGTGCCTTCCTGGCCGACCCGGACCAGTTCGTCGACTCCGCCGGCCGCGCCACGGAGTTCGCCGTCCGCGAGTTCGCCAAAGCGGGCGTCCAGCTCGCCAGCGCCTTGGGAGGCGGAGCGGCCCGAGGCCTCGAATCGTCGATCGGCCAGGCCCTCGCCACCTACGGCCTCAACGCCCCCCTGCTCCGCCAACTCGGCATGGCGGCCGCCGGCCTGGTCGTCATCCTCGCCGTGATGGTGATCCTCGGCCTGCCGATCCGCTGGCTCTTTCGACCCTTGACCTGGCCGATTCGCTTCGTCCTGAATCGGAAACGGTCTCCAAAACCTGTGTGAGAGTCCGACTGAAGAGGAAGTCCACCCGTCAGATAGAGAAGTAAAGCGTCGTCCGATTGTGGGAATCTTGGTTTGCGGAGCGAGCGGCGAACGGATTGAGGGGCGAGGAAGGGAACCATGGCGAACCGTCGCAAGACGCATCTTGATGCCCTGGAGCGTCGGCTGACCGGTCCGAAGCGGATCGGTTTGTTCGGCCACCGGAACGTGGGCAAGACGACGCTCTTGGCGATGTTTTATCGCCAGGCCTCAACCGGGCAGGTGCCGGGCTTGCGGATGGCGGCGGCCAACCCGGCGAGCGCGGAGTATCTGGCCGAGAAGATCGGCCAGATCGAGTCGGGAGAACCGCCGGCGGGAACCCTGGCCGAGACCGAGCTGCGGTTGCACCTCTACCAGGGGGCGGCCCGGTTCGACCTGATCATCAAGGACTACCAAGGGGAGCACGTCACGCTCGGCTCCGACGAGCCGATCCAGGCGTTCTTTGCCGACTGCGACGCCGTGCTGCTCTGCCTCGACCCTGACGGACCGGCCAGCCCAGCCGAGCGTCGCCGCCGGCAGCAGGAGATCGAGAACCTGCTGGAGCGCTACATCGATCGCTCCGAGGACGGGACCACGGGACGCCCGGTCGCCCTCTTGCTGACCAAGTTCGACCGGGTGCTGGCGAGCGTCCAAGCCGGGCCGGGGGAACACGGTCCGGGCTCGAGCGACGATCCCGCGACCTGGGGGGTCGAGCGGCTCGTCGAGGCGCGCTATGGCATGACCCGGCATGCCCTGGCGCAGCACGCGCCTGGAGGAGCGATCTTCGCGGTCAGTTCTTACGGCCGAGGCGCCGAAGGGGGGCGGCCTCCCGCTGAGCTGCATCCGCTCGGCCTGGAGCGCCCGCTCGGCTGGCTCGCCGAACAGCTCGAAGCCGTCGACCGCGATCAGCTCGAATGGCTCTGGGACCTCGTCCCCGACGACCTGCCTCGGCTCGCGCGGTGCGTGGACGCCTTCAGCCGGCGCTATCCGAAATCCACCAGCGCGGCCGGGTTTCGAGCCCGGCTCAAAACGCTCCGCCGCCGCCGGTTCCGCCGGCTCGCCTTGCGGGCGACGGCCGCCGCGGCGATCGGGGCCGTGGGCCTGGCCGCATACGATGCATTCGGCTTCCGCAACGCCCTGGCCTTCGAACGCAGTCAACCCGCGCCGGCGGTGGCCCGACGCTGGACCGAGCTCCTCACCTGGCACCCCACCCTCCCCTGGATCTGGCCCGGTCTCGACCGCCGGGCCCGGCTCAAGGAAGCCGAGTGGACGGTCAAGGCGGCCGAGGTCCAGGTCGCGCTCGGCACCGACGGCCCCGAGCTCCGCGGCAAGCTGGCCGGCGTCAAGGAGCGGGTCCCTCAACTCGTCTCGGCCATCCGCAAAGTGGAGCAGGCCCAGGACCAGGTGCGGCACGACCGGGTCTGGAATGAGGTCAGGGCCGAAGCGCTCGCGCCGGGAGACGACCTGGACACGCCCCTGAACGCGCTCCGCACGTTCCTGCGCGACTTCGCCGACACGCCTCACCGCGCGGAAGCCCTCGCCCTGACCGACGCGCTCAAGGCACGCATGACCGCGCGGGCGTCGGCGGCCGACCGCCATTTCCTGGATGAGCTGGCCCGGGCCGAGCTGCTTCCCAACGCCGACGTCCGCGACCTGATCGAGCGGGCCCGCCAGTTCCTGGCCGATCACCCCCAGAGTGAGTGGCGGGGAGAAGTCGAGCGCCGGCTCGACGGCTACGTCGCCCGGCTCGATGGCCGCGACATCGACCGCGCCCGGCAATATTCCAAGCAATATCCGACCAACTTCGCGACCCGAATCGAGCGCTACCAGGATTACCTCAAAGCGCACCAGGGGGGCGGCCGGTACATCAGCGAGGCGACCGAAGCCCGCGACCGGGTCCTCCGCGAGTGGGACACCTACACCTACCGCCAGGCCTACGACCACCTGCTCGCCCACCCGGACGACGTGGCCGAGGTGGCCCGCCGGCTCCGCGACTACTTGCGCGACCATCGCGAAGGCCGCTATGCGACCGACGCGCACCAGTACCTCGCCTGGTGGGACAAGGTCTCGGTCCCCGGCGAATACCGCGTCACCCTGCGCCGGGGGACGGTCGACCCTGATGTCGGCAAATATCTCGGCGGCGGTCCCGACCTCGGGGTCGTCATTGAGGTCGCCGGAGTCACTTACGGCCCCTCCCCGGTCGTCCGCAACACCCACCAGCCGATCTGGGACTATACCTTCTCGCGGCCGATCCGCTGGAAGCTGGGCGACCCGGTCACGGTCCGGATCCTCGACTACGACTGGTCCGACTCCACCGTCTTCACGCTCAACAGCCGCAAGGGCGACCCCCTCGCAATGCGCAACCTGTCGGGGACGCTCAAGCCGGCCAAGGGCGGCAAAACCAGCCTCGTCTTCACCTCGAGCTTCTCGATGCCCCGGCTGAGTAAGCCCGATTGAACCAGGCGGATCGGCGAGGCAGAGGCCGCTTCGGCTTCCGGGGGCAAAACCTGGTGGGCCGTGCCCACCCTCCAAGAATCAATAACCCCATATGACAATTCTTGATTCTTTTGGGAGCGAAACGACGATCGCGAATCGGATAGCCAGACCCGTTGAAATCGGTTACGAGCAGGCGGTCTACGGAAGCTTCCCGTTCTGGGACCGAGGCTATTCGATCCTGGCGCACTCGCCGGGATGCCGGCCCGAGTGGCTGGTTGGCCTCCGCGCGGCCTGCCAGCACTTCGGCGAACGGCCGGCCGGCGCGAGCGAGGCCTCGGCCTTGTTTGCACTCCCGCTCGAGGCAGGCCCCTGGCTGATCGTGGGTGTTAGCCCTCAGGGGGAAGACGACCGCGGCCGACCGGGCGCCTTGGCGTTCCACGCCCTTTTCCTCGACCCCCACGACTATCGCCGGGCGGGGGGGAACCCGTTCGACTTCGCCTCCCTCCTCCGGCAAGACTGGACCGCCGATACCGAGACGCTCCCCTCCGGCGTCCGGACGGTGGAACCGGGCGAACTCTCGCCGCCACCGGTGAGCTCCCTGGCCGAGTCGATCGCCACGGCCCTGGGACGTGGAGGACGGGTTGCGCTCCAGGCCCCCGCCCCGATCGACGCGCTGGCCCAGGAGGTCTGGAGCGTGCTGCCGCTCGCGATCCGCTGCCGCGCCTCGGTGGCCACCTGGGCGTTCGGCAATGGCAATCAGTTCGATCTCATCGCCCTGCCCCGCCTCGCCGGGGTCGGGTTCGACTCCTCCTATGTCGACCTATCCCAAGTCGAGGCCAACCCTGAAGGACGAGCGGCCGACCGTCAAATCGGCCACTGGGGCACCGTTCTCAAACGCGCGATGCCAATCCTCGGGCTGACTGCCCTCCTGGTGGGCGCGGCCCTTGGGATCGTGCTTCGCCCGGATCATGACGAGCCGGCACCGACGGCCAACAAGGTGGTCACCGCCCCGCTCCCGCTCCCGCTCGACCGTCCCCCTCCCGACGCCGCGGACTATCCCGCCGAGGCCCTGGATCCCGAGGAGAAGCGTCGGGTGATCGAAGGGCTGATCAACCTGGCCGAGCAATTCGGGATGAGGAGCGCGGACGTCCCGACACGTGACGATCCGGCCACTTTGATGACGGCGCTGGCCAGCCAGTTGCGTTATCGAGGCCCTTGGCTGTCGTCGACCGAGTTGGCCGAGTTCGAGGACGAGGCCAGGCCAGGTTCGAGCCACGACCGGACCCTGGCGCGGGAGTGGCACCTGCGAACGCGTCGGTTCGCACCCGACCGCGCGCTGCCGGCCCATTTCCGGGACGGGCCGCTCCGCTGGCAGCTCGACACCCTCACCTGGTCGTTCCACCTCGACGACGAACCCAACGCGCACCGTCGCTCCCCGGCCGAGATCCCTCACGCCCTGGCCAACGCTCTGGCTCTGGATGTCTCGCTCAACGAAACGCCCCTGGTCGCGAGCCATCCGGCGCTGGCCGCCTATCGCAAGTTCCTCGACCGGCTCCCGCGACGCTGACCGAATGGCAACGCTTCCGCGGAAACGATGCCCCGAGCTGGCCTAGTGCGGGCCCCCGCGGTTCCGACTACAATGGACGGTATGCTGACCATAACCCGACGCCCGTGCTCGACTCGACTTCTCTGGCTGATCCCCCTGCTCGCCTTGGCGGGTTGCGGCGGTGGCGAGCCGGTCACGAAGCAGTCGATTGCCCAGGCGCGGAAAGTCTGGGCACGGGCCCGGATCGACGATTATGACCTCGATTGGACCAGCTCAGGAACGAATAACGCTTATTATCACGTCATCGTACGTGACGGACGGGTCCGAAGGCTCGAACAGGTGCTTCCGGATGGCCGAACCGTCGAGCTTCATCCCGGGAAACCGGAATACTTCGGGGTCGACGGCCTCTTCCTGACCATGGCCGAGGAGCATGCCCAACTCGAGACCGACCGGCCGTTCGGCCAGGCAAAAGGATCCAAGGCTGTGCTCCTGTTTACTCCTGACCCCAAATATGGTTACCCTCAAAGCTACCGCCGAGACGTCGTAGGCGCAATCTTGCCAGTCGCCATCGACGTCGTCCGCTTCGTTCCCAATCCGCCGCAATCGCAGCCAACGCTCCCATAACCCCCCCAGGGGGCCAGTTCCGATCGATCAATCGATCGATCGGCCTCGCTCCCTCGGAGAACTCTCCGTCCCGTGCAAAATACTCAGGATCAGGATCGCCAGTGGAGCCGCCACGCGGCGCGTTATGACGAATTGTTCCTCGACGCGCTCGACCCGTCCGTCGAGAACCCGCTCTGGGCCGCGCTGGACGCCGTGGCCGATCCCCAGTCACGAACCGTGGCGGATCTCGGTTGCGGAACCGGCCCGCTCCTGCCCCGGCTGGTCGGCCGGTTCGGCCGGGTGGTCGCGCTCGACTTCGCCCCGGCCATGATCGCGCGGGCGCGCACTCGGATCGACGACAGCCATGCCGACACGGTGACGTTCGAGACTCGGGCGATGCACGACCTCGACGACTACGCCGGCCAGTTCGACGTGGTGGTCGCGATCAACTCGCTGGTCATGCCCGACGTCCGCGAGATCGACCGAACCCTCCGCGCCATCCGCGCCAGCCTTCGACCGGGCGGCCAGTTCCTCGGCGTTCTGCCGTCGATGGACGCGATTCACTACCATACCATGTTACTGATGGATCAGGCCCTCGACCGCGGCCTCGAAATCGAGGAGGCCGAGCGGTCCGCCGCGTTCCACGCCGAGCACCAATATTACGAGTTCGCCTTCGGCCGGTTCCAGTTCCTCGGCTTGCGGCAGAAGTTCTGGCAACCATTCGAGATCCGGCACCGAATGGCCAAAGCCGGATTCACGTCGGTCGAGCTCGGCCAAGTCCTTTACCCGTGGGACGAAAGCATGGCGGGCGGCACCGATTTTGCCGATCATCCCCGAAGCTGGGATTGGTCGTTCGTGGCTCGTCCCTAGTCCAGACACCGGAACCCGCAACGCGAATTCAACCGACCCGACTCGAACCGCTTCACCGCAAAGGAGGCCGAATGGCCCCCCAAGCCCCCCGCGAACAGGAACAATCGATCAAAGCGCGAAAGCGCGAGATCTTTGAAGAAGAGCAGAGTTTCGGCCCTCGGAAGCCGTTCGCCGACTACCTTGCGAGGACGGAGGCCACCCCCCTGTCGACCGGCCAGAAGGCCGTGCTCTGGGGGGTTGGCGCCCTGGTGGTGCTCCTCCTCCTGGCGGCCTTGCTGACCATGCCAGCCCCGACCAGTGGGCCGCACCAATCCTCCCCCGCCAAGGGCGCGGCCGCTCCGGCGGCCGGGCGTTGATTGCGCGGATCGGGGTCAGGCGCGTCGTTTCGATCGCGCCTTGACCGGCTCCGCCGTGACCGGGGTTGGGGTCGGGGTTGGGGTCGGGGCACTGTCGGCGACGTCGGGCAGCGTCCTGCTCCAGTTCTCGACCGACATTCGAATGTGGCGTGACATCGCTCGGACCGAGGCCTTGCGATCCTCGGCCAGGAGCGCCTCGACAATCGCCAGGTGCTCGTGGGCCTCGGCTTCGAACCGGCCCGAGCGAAACCGCGAACCGTCGCGTGCGTAAGTCACGTCGCGGAAGGCGCGGAAAAGGATTTTCAGCCGGCCCAGCTCATGGGCCAAAAAGCTGTTGCGACACGACGAGGCGATCAGGTCGTGCAGCCGGCTATCGACGGCCCCCGCTTCATCAAGGAATCCTGGCCCCGGGGCACTCGCCTTGGCCAGCAGGTCCTTGAGGGCCGCCGCAAGGTTCCGCAGGTCGGCGGGAGCGATCCAGCCGCAGGCGCTCCGCGTGGCCTCGCATTCCAGGACCCGGCGGACCTGGCAGATCTCCCCCACTTCCTCCATCGTGACCCGGCGGATCACCGCCCCCCGGTTCGGGAGCAGGTCGACGATTCCAATCCCCTCGAGCGCGACCAGGGCCTCGCGAATCGGCGTGGGGCTGACCCCAAACCGGTCGGCCAGCTCCTGAGTCACCAGGTGCTGCCCTGCGCGGAGTCGACCCTGGAACACCTCAACCAATAACGACTGCACGATCACCCGGCGCCGCAGGCCGTGATCGCACTTCAATGCCTTGTTCCCATCGGGTGTCGACATGAGTCTGGTTAACAACCGGGTCTGAAGAGAAGGAGGGAGAGCCACACTCCCTAATCATACCCTAAGGGCAACCGAAGACGACGCCACGAACTCGCCGCGGTTCCATCGCCGCCGCCCACACCTTGGGGTTGTCGAAAATCACCAATTCCGAGGGGGATGACCCCAGCATAACACGACCTCGAAGTCCCCCACCAGACAATATCCTGTAGAATCGAGAGGAACTCTATAGAATTATGAGTGCGCCCCCGATATCATCGGCGTGATCGAGAGTGTGAGATTGGGTGATGTCTTCGGAAGGAGCCACTCACCCATCTGACACGCCGCTATGCTCGACACCTCATCATTCAGGATTCATAACTATGTTTCGACTCACCAAGTCACTTGGTTTGTCGTTGCTCGTCCTCAGCCTGGGCACCACCTCGGGTTGCGGAGGAAGTGGCGGCAATGAGGATGAATTCGCCAAGTATCCCGGCACGACACCTCCCGGCACCCAGGCCAACTCCGAAGAGGCTGCTCCCCAGGCGCAGCGGGCGGCCCCCAAGGCTCCGTAGTGGGGGGCTCCGGCCGCCGACGATCGATCCCTCGTTCGATATCCGAGTGTTATCGCCCTTCCCTTCTCCCCTGCAACCAACGGAGGTAGGTCATCATGCAAGTCGTCCGACGCGGCTTCACACTGATCGAATTGTTGGTCGTTATCGCCATTATCGCCGTCTTGATCGCGCTACTCTTGCCTGCCGTCCAGGCCGCGCGGGAGGCGGCCCGCCGTTCCCAGTGCGTCAACAACCTCAAGCAACTGGGGTTGGCCATCATGAATTACGAGGGCTCGAACGGCGGCCTGCCGCCCTCGGGGTCGACGAGCGTGGCCGGCGCCATCCAGAACTTCTCCTTGATCACGCGAATCCTTCCCTATCTCGAGCAGCAAAACCTCTTCAATACGGTCAATTACGCGTTCGGAATGCCGAGCAGCGATCCTCCCGGCGCCCAATCGGGTGATCCGGCCTACACCAATTCGACCCTCCTGCATGTCCAGGTCAGCGCATTTCTCTGCCCTTCAGACCCCAACACCCCGAGCTCGACCTTCAACTCGCACAATTACGGCGAAAACACCGGCAACTGCCCGAGCTATGCGGGAGGCACTTTCGACGGCCCTGCCTACATGATCGGAACCAGCAAAATCGTCGTCTGTCCCGGCGGCGCCACCGCCAGCAACACCATGGTGGCCCCGGTGGGACTGGGAAGCGTTACCGACGGACTGAGCAACACCGCGATCTTCTCCGAGATCGTCCGAGGGAAAGGCGTCACGCCGACCGACGACGGGTTACATGTCACGTACACCGGAGGCGCCGCAACCCCCTGCACTTACACGAACGACCAAGACCTGGGCAGAGACTGCCAGACCAAGGCGACCACACGGGTGGACGGTTCCAAGGGGATGCAGTGGGCACGGTTCTACATGGCCCGAGGCGGGGGCTACACTCACGTGATGACGCCGAACCAGAGGTCGTGCCTCTACTCGACCGTCGCCAACTTCCCCAACCTGATCAGCGCCAGTTCGTACCATTCGGGTGGGGTCAACGTGTCGATGCTCGACGGCTCGGTCAGGTTCATCAAAAACAGCGTCAACTACCAAGCTTGGCACGCCATCGGCTCCAAGGCGGGCGGTGAGGTCTTCTCAGCCGACGCGCTCTGAACGATGGGCACGAGCCGGCTCGTGATGCCGGCTTAATCCGCATCCGGTTCGAAAACCGCCCCCCCCCCGCGTCGGGCCAGCCCCGCTGGCCTGACGCGGTGCGAACGCCAAAACGAGTCGGGACCGACTCGGTCTCAATCGCGAGTGCGAGTACGAATCAGAATTTGGCGAGCGCCAATTTGTCGTCGTCAAACACCTCAAGGAGGCGGTCGAGCTGACTGGCCCGAAGGACGTCGCGAAGCGTTGGGTTCAGCCCGCAGATCCGGAGGTGGCCCTTGGTCTTGGCGAGCCGCTTGTGCAGCTTCAGCACCTGGGCGAGCATCGAGCTGGAGACGAACCGAACACCCTCGAGGGTGAGGAGCACCTTGGTGCATTCCCACTTCTCAACCAGTTCGAGGAGTTCCGAACCGACCGACTCGATGAGGTCTTCCGCTTGCAGGTAATGGGTCGTGACGCTGATGACCGCCACGCCATTGATGAACGTCAGTTGGAGGTGCTCGGTCGAATCTTGGGACATGGGAACGGCTCCGGTCGGATAAACCTCTCGAACGAGATATGGCCGTTACTCGTCCGCAACTCTATCCGAGCCCGACTTACCGATCCAGATCAGTTCCAGACATCGTGTGAAAACACAATGCGTTTGATTTCCAAACGCATCATCCATTCTTGCGCAAAATCGTAATCTCTTGTTAATCCATCAGCTCGTTTTGACTTTCGTGGCTTCTCCGCTCGAGAGCGCTTCGAGGCGATCGACCGCTCCGGGCAGGGGCCACATTTTCACGGCGTCGTCGTTGCCGCCGGAGATCAGCGTCGTTCCATCGGGGGACACCGCCATGGATTTCACCCCTCCCTTGTGACTGTGAAGGGTGACCCGAGGGAGGATTTCGGTGGGAGAGAGGTTCCAGAAGCTGATGGATCCGTCCAAGCCGGAGGAAGCCAGGGTGAGGCCGTCGTGGAGGAATCGAACCGAGGTCACCCGGCCTTGCGGACTCTTCCAGGTGCGCGACCGGCCGGTCGCAAGCTCGTGAAGGGTGATGCACCCCACTCCCCCCAAGGCGAGCGCTCGGCCGTCGCGAGTAAACGCCAAGGATGCGAGTGAGCCGGGGTCCTCCTGAAGCCGCTCGCGAAGCTGGCCCGTGCCGAGATCCCAGAGGATCGCCCCGTCCTCGGTCCCCGCCGAGGCCAGAGTTCGGCCGTCGGGGGCGAAGGCCAGGCTCGCGACCAGCCCGGTGTGCCCCCGCAAGCTCAGGGTCTGTTGGCCCGAGACAACGTTCCAGATCCGAATCACCCCGTCATCCCCCGCCGCGGCCACGGACGCCCCGTCGGGTGAGAACGCCACGTCCCGGACCGCCCCGTAGGACCGAGCGAGCGTGGTCAAGATCGCCCCGGTGGCGGGATTGAGGATCAAGACGCCATCAGCCAGCCCCCCCGCCACGAGTAACGAACCATCGGGAGAAAACGCAACGCACGAGAACCCGGCCATGGTCCGCCCAACCACCCGTCGCGCACTCTTCGAAGCCAGGTCCCAGACCATCACCGCCCCGTCGCGACTGGCCGAGGCCACCGTCCGCCCGTCCGGGGCAAACGAAACACCCTCAACCGGCGACGCATGGACCCCCAACTCGTGGCGCTCGCCCTCCTCCGACCCGGCCTGCCCCGAAAGCGAGATGCCGACCACCAGGATCGTGAGAATCGCCGCGAAGATGCACAACTCGGGCGCCAGCAAGCCCTTCGATCGGGGCCGACGACCAAACCGGCTCCCCCCCCAAATCCCTCGACCCCGTACTGACACCGGCGAAGCGTCGGTCCCCGCACCCATGGCCGCCACCTCGATCGTGAGAAAAAGAGACAAAGCAGGAAATGTGCCCGGGCCGCCATCCATACCGGCCGCGAGTGGTGGGAGAGGAAGTACCGTTCATGGGTCACTTCCACCCATGGGGAACTCGCCAACCCTCCGCATAACCCAGCGCGAAATCCGAGAAATTTTGCGACGATCCCGAAAATCGCCTCCATTCCGTCACCAAACGGCACAAAGCCGGACCATTGCGATCTTTCGATACCTTTTCACCAAGAGGCCTGGGGAGGAAGAGCCCCCTCCTTCCTTCTCGAGGGCGAGACCGGGTGGGCCACGCGCCTGCACGCTGACAGACCGAAAACGAGAAGCGGGCCAGGAGTGGTGCAATCACCGACTCCCGACCCGCTTGATTGCCTCAAACCACGGTAGCGGAGATCGATCAGAACGAGTCGGACGAAATGATTTCGCCCCCGTTCCGTGATCCCAGGGCCCAGAACGCATTGAGATTCGTGCTGTCCTTGAGGAACCGGACCGAGCCGTCCCCCAGCACGATGTTGGCGCCGCCGGGGTGGCGACTGGCAAGACCGTAGGCGCCGGGAGAGTTCTGCGTCCCCGGCTTCGCCGTCATGCACACGGGGTACTTCGCGTTCGGCGGCAAGACCGTATTTCCGATGCTGTAGGCCGGCAGGTTGAACGCCCAAGCCTGACCGAGCTGGACGCTACCGGCGTTCCGGGTTGCGGACCCGGGCGCTGCCTGGTCGCGGCAACTCTGGAGCCAGGTGAAGAGGTTGTTATTGGCATTCGCCAAGGGGAGACTCATCGTCGCCGTGTTGCGGGTGACTCCGGCCGGAAACGAGGTCATCCAGATGATGTCCGAGGGGATTGAAAGGACACTCGCGTTCCCACTGCCGACGATCCACTCGCCGAACGCGATCGTGTTGCTCGTTCCATCAATGATGTCACTGAAACCGAACACCCCGCCATACTTGAAAACACCGTTGGGCGGCCCCCCGGTCTGCCTCCCATCGTGCTCCAGCGTCGACCCGGTCGAGGTAAAATAGTTCGTCCCGGGCGCCCGAAAGCTCTGGCCCGCAATCCGGTTCACGTTATAGCTTGGCGGCGTGTCGGACGGGCATAGGAACACGCTCAACCGTTTATCCGTCGCGGTCGAATTGGCGGCATTGCCATAGGTGTCCACCGAGTTGAAGCATCCGTAACTAAAGTTCATGGAATTGAAGATGGCTCCCTGCTCGATGAACTGGAGCAGGCGCGCCTGGGCGCTGTAGCTGGCATTGTCCAGGATGACGGAGGTCGTCGCCGACCAGACCGGAAGCCCGGCCGGCGGGAAGCAACCATAAGTGCTTTCATAATTATGAAGCGCCAGGCCAAGCTGCTTCAGGTTGTTCGAGCACTGCATCCGCCGCGCCGCCTCGCGGGCCGCCTGCACGGCCGGCAACAGCAGGCCGATCAGGACCGCGATGATGGCGATGACCACCAACAACTCGATGAGGGTAAACCCCCACCGCCAAAACGTGACCGAGCGGGGCCGGTGAACGCCCGAGGCGATCTGCCGCGGCGACACCAGGTGAGAAGGAGGAAACATCAACTCGGGCTGGTGCTTCTGATCCAGCATTGGCATGCGCGACTCCAAAAATCTTCGCGCGCCTCTGGTTGCACCAGTCGGCACCTCGAATCAAGAGAGGGGGAAGGAGTTCGACGTGCCTCTCGTTGAACGAGTCAGCCACTTTCTCTCGGATCGAGCGAGCAGGAAAACTTCAGCGACGCCGCTGACTCTCGACTCCTACACTCGAGACGTTGACGCCGTCCCAAGGGATCACGACCAGCTCACCGACCCGAAAGCCCTGGAATGGCCATTCGGATCCGCTCCCGGTCGAGATCCGGCGAAAGGTTGAAGCGTGCGACCTGTCGTCGTCAGGAGCGACCCCTGACGTGGCCGCCACTCCGTGCTCAACACGATCGCAATCCCAATCCCGTGCCCTAATATCAGGCACGGGGTTCAGCCACTCCGCATCACAAACTGCGGACTGCCGAGATTATTCCCAAATCACGCCCAGGGTCAAGCCGATTTTCCCGATCGCTTTTATCAAGTTAACGTGATTGTCATCGGGAGCGCCTACAATTTAAGAGTGGGAAGCCGCTCCCCGCTTGCAGTCCGATGCCCCCTTCCTCGCGAACCAAAGGGGGATCCGCTGGGGGGCCGTTCCTCACTCACTGTTCCGCGGTCGGTGACAGCCGCAGTCCCTGAAGGTTCGACCCGGCGATCGGCCGCACTTAACATTATGACCACGTAATCCAAAACACTTTTCGACTCGGCTATGGAATCCGATCCCAAGGGGCCGGCGAGCTCGACCCGCAAAGAAATATTTGAACCCAATGAGCGAGCTCCGCCAGGGGAGGTCGGGACCGAGGAGGTGAAGTCCAATGCGACCGCAAGACCTCGTGGGCCTGGACGTTCTCGTGGGCCTGACCTATCTCGACGCCAAGGGGCAAGTTCTCCGGCAGGAGCAGTTTCACGGTCGGATTGAAACGACGGATGGAAGCACCACCTGGGTCCGCCCTTCCGGCGGCGGCGAGCCGCGCTGGGTGCCGACCGAGATGGCGGCGTTCCGTCCCGCCCCCAGCGGCACCTACCGCCTGGAATCGACCGGCCAGGTCGTCATCGACCCGTTTCTCCTGACGTCATGGATGCTCACGGTCTTGCAGGACGAGGAGGGGGAGACGTATTACGAGGCCGAGCCGAACTTCGCCCCGCTGACCAATTCTCGAGTCCCGAGGGAGTGGGAGCTCACCTACCGGATCGACGAGCCGCGGATCCGCCGAACGATCGAGGTCTTCGGCGATCAATACATCGGCCGCAACCTGCTGTTGGGCATCACGTACGTCACACCGAGCGGCACGCCGCACCGCCAGGAGCAAGTCGTCGGAACGATCATGGTGGTCGATTTCGACGAAGGGATCGTGGTCAGTTGCGAGCCCGACGGCCGTCAGTTGGTGCTCCCCGGCGATCCCTCCTGGCTGGAGAAGGCCCCGCAGGCCGAGTTCATGCTCCGCTCGACCGGGCAGGTGGTCACGAACCCCAACTACATCGCCAAGCTGACCAAACGATCGCCCTGAAGGCCGCGATCGCCCCACCGTGGTTGCCCCCCCACGCTGATTCCATCCTTTTTTTTTGGAAACCCGGTTTCTCAAGAAGCACCCGGACAATCCTCCGAAGAATGGGGCGGGCGCAGCGAACTCCTTCGGAACGTGTCGAATTCCCGTCCCCACCGCAGTCAGTTCAACAAATCTAGCGAGGAATCCCCCGCCTTCAGGCGTGGGGAGGAATCGCGTGATATTCTTGCTTTTAGATTAAAATTGCCTAAATTCCAGACATGAAACTTGTCGCCCAGATCCAACTCATGCCGGACGCTAATGCCTCCGCGAAACTTCGCTCGGCCGTCGAGCGATTTAACGAGGCCTGCAACTGGCTGGCGGGCGGGCGTGGCGTTCGACAAACAAGTCGCCAATCGGATCGAACTCCAGCGGATCGCCTACCGCGACGTTCGCGACAAGTTCAGCCTGTCGGCTCAGGCCACATGCCTCTGTATTCGCCGGGTTTGTGAAGCCTACAAGCGGGACAAGACGATCCGCCCGACGTTCCGCAAGGATGCGGCGATGCCATTCGACCCGCGGACGATGAGTTTCAAGGGGATCGCCCGCGTCAGCCTCCTGACGCTGGACGGCCGGGTGATCGTTCCGTTTGTCGTCGGGTCCTACGGCGCGGATCGGCTGGCGATGCCCAAGGGGCAAGCCGACCTCGTCAGACGCAAGGACGGTAAGTGGTTCCTGATTGTAACCGTGGACGTACCCGAGACCACGCCGATCCCGGTCACCGACTTCATCGGGGTCGACCTCGGTCTCGCCAATGTGGCGACCGACAGCGATCCCGCGACCAAGCCTCACTGCGGCAAGCCCGCCGAACGGGTCCGCCGCAAGCACAACCTCCAACGCAAACGCCTCCAGAAGAAGGGAACCAAAGGGGCGAAGAAGAAGTTGCAACGGGTCTCCCGCAAGGAAGCCCGGTTCAAGCGACACGAGAATCACGTCATCAGCAAAGCGATCGTCGAGGTTGCCAAAGGCACCGGACGCGGCATCGCCGTTGAGGATCTCAGCGGCATCCGCGACCGGCTCCCGGCTTGGGGCAAAGACGCACGCAATCGGCTCTCCGGCTGGTCGTTCGGCCAACTGGTCGCGTTCATGACGTACAAGGCCACGCTTGCGGGCGTGCCCATCGAAGCCGTGGATGCCCGCTACACGTCCCAGACGTGTTCGGCATGCGGACATTGCTGCCGAGAGAACCGGACGAGCCAAGCGAAGTTTCTCTGCGTGTCGTGCGGGATGGGCATGAACGCGGACAAAAACGCCGCCCTGAACATCAGGGCTCGGGCACTTTCTAAGCGTGCCCTAGAACTGGTGGACCTCACGGTCTAACCGGAAATCCCCCGGCTTTAGCCGTGGGGAAGCTTAACGCCTATGCTCCTCATCGGACCAAACGAAGCGGAACTGTCCTGATCGTAACCTTCTCGCTTGCCGTGGGAGTTTGCGACGGCCCCGCGTTTTCCGGGCGGTTTGGAACTAGTACGGCTCTGGGAGTTTGCGGCGCAACGTTTGAAGCTTTAGAATAAGTTCAGCCCTCCGATCCGGCCGATTGACTGAGGATGGAGTTGATGCCCACATTGTCGCCCGCGAACTCAATCACGCATTGCATTGGAATGCTCAAGCGTGGAGACCACGGGGCCGCTGAACGGCTCTGGACGACCTACATCCAACGGCTGGTCGGGCTGGCGCGGGCCAAGATCGGGGGGGGCCGCGCGGCGCGGCCGACGAGGAGGACGTGGCGCTCAGCGCGTTCGACAGCTTCTGCCGGCGTGCCGAGCGCGGGCAGTTCGCCCGGCTCTCGGATCGCGACGACCTCTGGCAAGTCTTGGTCGTCATCACCGAACGCAAGGCCATCGATCTGATGCGCCGCGAAGGGCGAAAGTCGCGGGGCGAAGGCAAAGTCGTCCGCTTCTCCGAGTCGTTGGGGTCCGCCTCCTACGAGGCATTCGACCCGGGTCCGAGCCCCGAATTCGCCGCGCAGGCCGCCGAGGAATTCCGCAGGCTCCTGGGCCTCCTGAGAGAAGACTCGTTGCGCGAAGTCGCGCTCTGGAAGATGGAAGGGTACACCAACAAGCAGATCGCCGATCGGCTTGGCTGCATCGAGCAAACGGTCGAGCGCAAGCTCCGCTCGATCCGAGTGCTCTGGACCGGGGGAAAGACCCTGTGATCGAGCCGTCTTCACCCGAGTTCACGCCCACGTCTTCTCCCTCTCCCTCGAAGATCAGCCGACTGGAGCGTGCCTGCGACAGGTTCGAGGAGGCCTGGAAAGCAGGCCAGCGGCCGACGATCGAGCGTTTCCTGAGTGACCAGGAGGGGCTGACCCACCCGTTCCTGCTCCGTGAGTTGCTCGTTCTGGACCTGGCCTATCGCCGGCGGGCGGGTGAACAGCCCGCGCCTGAGGATTACTTGCGGCACTTCCCAGCCGACTCGGCGGTGATCGCCTCCGCGTTCGCGGAAGTGATGGAGCCGAAGGAACGCCAGACCCCGTCGTTCACCGGCTTCCCGGGTCCGGTGCCGGCGATCCCCGGCTACACGGTGCTCTGCGAGTTGGGCCGAGGGGGGATGGGGGTCGTCTTCAAAGCGCGTCAGCAGGGGCTCAACCGGCTCGTCGCGCTCAAGATGATTCTGGCCGGAGACCTCGCCGGGCCCGAGGCCGCCGCGCGGTTCCTGGCCGAGGCCGAGGCGGTGGCCCGGCTTCAGCACCCGCAAGTCGTCCAGATCTACCGGATCGGCGATCACGGGGGCCGGCCCTTTCTCGAGATGGAGTACGTGCCCGGGGGCAGTCTGGCGGACCGCCTCGACGGCACCCCCTGGCCCGCCCGCGACGCGGCCCGCTTGATTGAGTCGCTGGCACGTGCGGTGCAGCATGCCCACAGCTTCGGCATCGTGCATCGCGACCTGAAGCCGGCCAACATTCTCCTGACGGTCGAAGGGCTGCCGAAGCTCACCGATTTCGGCCTGGCCAAGAGCCTGGGCGCGGACGTCGGCCTGACGCAGACCGGCTCGATCATCGGCTCGCCAAGCTACATGGCTCCCGAGCAGGCCGAGGGGGGGAAGCGCGCGGTCGGCCCGGCGGTCGACGTCTACGCGCTCGGGGCGGTGCTTTACGAGCAGTTGACCGGTCGCCCGCCGTTCAAGGCGGCCACGGTGCTCCAGACCCTGGAGCAGGTCCGCTCGGCCGAGCCGGCCGCCCCCTCGAAGCTTCAGCCGGGGCTCGCGCTCGACATCGAGACGATCGTCCTGAAATGCCTTCAAAAGGACCCGCAAAGACGCTATGCCGAGGCCGAGGCGCTCGCGGAGGACCTCCGCCGGTTCTCGGCCGGCGAGCCGATCCTGGCCCGCCCGGTGGGCGCGATCGAACGCGGCTTCAAGTGGGCTCGCCGACACCCCTTGATCGCCGCACTCTCGGCGGCCAGCGTCCTGTCGACGGTCCTCCTCACGGTCGTCCTCGCGATCACCAACGTCATCATCAGCCAGGAGCGCCGGGAGATTCTCGAATCGCTGGGTCGCGAGCGACTCGTCAAGGAAGAGCTCGTCATGACCAACGATCGGATCGCCCGCCAACAGCAGCAGACCGAAGTGGCGCTCCAAGGCAAGATCAAGGCGCTCGAGGAGCGGACCGACGACCTCTTTCGTGAGCGGCAAGCGTCTTACTTCCAGCGAATCGCGCTGGCCGAAGACGAGCACCGCGGCGGCCGGATCGGTCGCGCCGAGCAGGTCCTCGACGCATGCCCCTCTGACTTGCGCGGCTGGGAGTGGTACTTTCTCAAGCGGTTCCTCAACGTCGGCCCGATCACCCTTCGCGGCCATACCGGCGAGGTCTGGGACGCCGCGTTCAGCCCCGACGGCCGGACCGTCGCCTCGGCCAGCTTCGACCTCACCGCCAAGGTCTGGGACACCACCACCGGCCGAGAACGGCACACGCTCCGCGGCCACACCGCCCGACTCTACAGCGTGGCGTTCAGCCCCGACGCGGCCCGGCTGGTGACCGCCAGCGCCGATCAAACGGCGATCGTCTGGGACGTGGCGAGCGGGCAGAAAGTCCATCTCCTCAAGGGGCACAAGAACAACGTGCGCTGCGCCCGGTTCAGCCCCAACGGCCGCTGGATCGCCACCGGGAGCTGGGACGACACGATCCGGATCTGGGATGCGCGCACCGGCGAGACCGTCCGGGTGATCCCGACCGGCGCCGGCCAGATCACCCGGCTCAGCTTCAGTCCCGATGGAACCTGGATCGCGGTGGGGGGAACCTCGAGCGTGGCCGAAGTCTGGGAATTCGCCACCGGCCGCCTGATCCAATCGTTCCGCGGGCACAGCGAGCACGTGCTCAGCGTTTCCTTCAGCCCGGACGGTCGCCGGATCGCCTCGACCAGCGGCTCACCGGGCGGAGGCGCGGGAGTCGTCAAGATCTGGGACGTCACCAGCGGCCGGGAGTTGCTCGCGATCGACCATCCCCCCGGAATCCTCGAGCGCGTCGCGTTCAGCCCCGACGGCCTCCGGCTCGCCACCTCGGGGTGGGATGGGACGGTTAAGCTCTGGGAAGCCGCGAGCGGGCTGGAAGTCCTCAGCCTCCACAACCATTCCGGCCGAGTCTGGGGGGTCAGCTTCAGCCCCGACGGCGACTCACTGATCTCAGCCGCCGCCGACGGCACGGTCGTGATCTGGGACGCCAACCCACCGGATCGCGGCAAGACCCGCGGCGGCGTGCCGATTGTCGGAGGATGACGCGAAACGACTCGCCTGGGCGGAATACCGTCCAACGGGCTTGCTCAAGCGAAAGTCTCCGATCCGTTCGAATTTACCACAAATCCATCGACTCACGGGTCGGTGGAGCAGACGCTGTCCTGGGCCACTCGTGAGCGTCTAGGTTCTGACAGAAACTTGCGTCAACCCTAACGACCGACATAGAAGCAATCAGCAGCATTCATTCAAGTATTTCATCCATGGAGTTATTGGCGACGACGATTGAGACTGTCGTAAGGAAACCGGGATCTCGTTCCCACGCTCTGCGTGGGTATGCCGATAGGGGTAGGGAGAGCGGATTACGCTCCCCCTCCCTCCAAACCGTACGGGCGGATCTCCCGCATACGGCTTTCCCGTTGGTGGTTTTACCTCAAAGAGGATTGACTGGCTAACTCATGGGCTCGTTCCAAGCTGAAAAGTCCATGGTCGGCAAAGAAGGCGTTGGGCCAACGTTGATGGTCGGTGCCACGACCGCGGCCTCGTTTCTTCATCCGTTTACGGAGCAGACTCCGCAGACGCATGCGGATCCAGCCGTCGAGTCGTTCAAACGTCCACTTGTGGCTGTGCTTGAAGTATTCAAACCAGCCACGAAGCGTTGGGTTGAGGCTAGCGATGATCGCGGAGAGGCTGCCCCCGGTCGTACGCGAGGTCTTCGTCCGGACCGTCTCCTTGAACTTGTCCAGGCTCTTCGGTCGCGGGCGGCGTGTGCCGTCCTCAAACCGGTAGCCCAGGAAGTCGAAGCTTTCGGTCCTGACGGCGATGATCCGCGTCTTGGTGGGATGCAGGGTCAGGCCGGCCGAGGCCGTCCACTCCTGCACCACCGCCATCGCTTGGGCCGCTTCCTCCGAGCTTCGACACAGGATCACGACGTCGTCCGCGTAGCGCACCATCTCGAAACCCGATTCGGCCATCAGGTGGTCGAGCGGATCAAGGTAGATGTTGCTCAACAGCGGGCTGATCACCGCACCCTGCGGCGTCCCCTGTTCGGGCGTCGATACCTCCAGGTCGTCGAGGACGCCCTGGTGCAGGAACGCGTCGATCAAGTTCAGCACCTTCCCGTCCGCTACCTTCTTGGCGACCAGCGCCAGCAGGCGGTCGTGGGGGATCGTGTCGAAATCGCTCTTCAAGTCGGCATCTACCACATGGGTGAATCCGCCTTTAAGCAGCTCGTCCACCCGCCGCAGCGCGTCCTTGCATCCCCTGCCGGGGCGAAAGCCGTAGCTGTGCGCGGCGAAGTCACGCTCGAAGATCGGTTCCAACACCTGCCGGAGTGCCGTCTGGACCACCCGGTCGCGGACGGTGGGAATCCCGAGCGGACGCTTCTCCTGGTTTCCTGGTTTGGGAATCCAGTGTCGGCGGATCGCTTGCGGACGGTAGGTTCCCGTACGCAGGGCGTCGCTGAGATCCTTCAGGTTCTCTTCCAGGCGGTCCTCGAACATCGTCACGGTCACGTGGTCCACGCCCGCGGCACCCTCGTTGGCGGCGACTCGAGAGTATGCCGTATACAGGGCGCGTTGCGGGTGGACCTTGTCCATCAGGCTATACCAGACTCCACCTTTGACCCCCTCGATGAGGGCCGTCAACATCCGCTCCGTCCAGACCGTCGGTTCGACCCAGACCCATGGGATCGGGATCTCTCTGGCGCGCCTAGCCCTCGCGGGCACTGCCTCCAGTGGGAATTCCTTCGCATCGGACATCGCGTCTCCACCTCCCTGCACCCCTTCGCTCCACCGGAGTTACCCGGCTTCTGCGCTACTATGGGTGCTCTGACTCCTGGACCCCCGGCTCTTCGTATCCTTATCAGGGACAATGAACACCGGCTTTGGCGAGGTCCAGGTCTCCCTGTGTTTCGTCATCGAACCTTCCGATCATTCCGTCTCCAACAACCTACTGTCGTCCCGACGCCATTCTGGGGTTTTGTGCGTCGGTCTTACCGGACCACATCACTGTGGACGCCCTTTCTGAGGGGCCATGCGTCAATTGGGCTTCGCCATCGAGGAGCAGGCTCGCCACGACAGTCGGCCGAATCGAGTTTACTTGCGTTACGGACTGATCGTTCACCTACGGTTGCTTCCCACCCCGCCTCGCGGCGACGCAGTTACCCTCGGTTACGAAGTGCCAGAACACTTCGGCAGGAACTCACACCCTGCGGATTCAATGCAATTACAGGCGCACTCCGCGACGCTCCGCGTCGTCCTCCCCGGCGGGTGGGGCCGCAGAGCGGCCAGAACGGCATTCCCACACCGAGCGTGGGAACGAGTTTCTCCCGCGAATTTCTGCCTCCGGGGCAGGCAGACGGCCCGGTTTCCTTGCGACAGACTCCCATACTCCGGCCATGAATTGGCCCATAAACTTCTGACAACGCAATAAGTTAAATCAAATCATTTTTCGTTGCGATAATTATTAAAATCACACAAGCACCTAAACGCAAAAAAACATGTCAACGAAAAACCGCCTCTTCTTTCTTTTTTCGCCCGACGCTCTCAAGGTCATACGGGAGTTCAACGAACCCCAGAAGTGACGGGTAGTTATCCAGGGGCGCAACCTCTCCCGGATGCTCATCAACCTGATTCACCACAGGCTCGAATGGATCACGAAGGTTGACCGCGATAAGTCCCGGTTCGGCACGCCGGAGGTGCTTCGAAAATTGCAGTTCGAACAGCGCCGAAGCAGGTAACGCCCCGGGCCAAACATGCGTATCTCCCGACTCAACGGCTTTTCTCTCCAACCACGCCCGGCGTCGGGAGTCGCCGGGGCGAATCCTCCCCGCGGATTGTCACAAATCCACCCCACCTGAACGTCCTTGTTGCTGACCAACAGGTACGACACACTCAGGACGGGGAGAAGTCACGGCCCTGTCCCTCGGCGAGGACGTGCAGGTCGTTGAAATCAGCGTCAACCCGGACAAGCTCGCCCGCTGGTCGGCGGCCGAGGTCGAATCGACAAGCAACTCACAAGAGGAACCAGTCATGAGGATCGTCGTGATCGGCGGCAGTGGGCTCATCGGGAAGAAGCTCGTGCCCATCCTGCGACAAAAAGGCCATGACGCGGTGGTCGCGTCACCCTCCTCGGGCGTCAACGCCCTCACCGGCGAGGGTCTCGCCGGGGCACTCACCGGTGCGAGCGTCGTGGTGGACGTGTCGAATTCGCCGTCGTTCGAGGACGCGGCTGTCATGGAGTTCTTCGACACCTCGACCCGCAACTTGTTGGCGGCTGAGACCGCAGCCGGGGTGAAGCACCACGTCGCTCTGTCGGTCGTCGGGGCCGACCGTATGCTGGACAGCGGGTACATGCGGGCGAAGGTGGCGCAAGAAGCGTTGATCAAGGCGGGCAAAGTACCGTACACGATCGTCCGAGCCACGCAGTTCTTCGAATTCCTGGGCTAGATCGCCAGTCTCGGGGGCGACGGTGACACCCTCCGACTTCCCACAGCTCCCATGCAGCCGCTGGCCGCCGACGACGTGGCGGCCGCCTTAGCCGACATTGGCTTGGGAGCGCCGACGAACGGGATGATCGAGGTGGCCGGACCCGAGACGCTGCCCATCGCGGAATTCGTAGGCCGATTCCTGAGCGGCAGCGGGGACAAGCGGACGGTCGTAGGGGACCCAAAGGCCCTTTACTCCGGTGCGGCGTTGGACGCCCGCGGCTTGAATCCGGGTGCGAATGCGCGGATTGGACCGACGCGCTTCGAGGAGTGGTTGGGCCGTGCTGGGATGAAGGGGTAACTCAGGGCAGTCTCGACCGGGTGAGGATCGAGGTGATGCCACCCTCCGGTTCATCAGCTCATCACGGGGCCGAGTCGGGCCATGCACCCCAAAGAGGTCAAGGCGAGAGTTGACGGGCCGGCAAAAAGTCCGAAACCAGAGAGTGCACCCACTGAATTTCTCAGGGTTTTCTCCCATTGAGCGGTGCGAAAATGGACTTTTTTCCGGTGCGTCGAGAGTTGACGGGCCGGCAAAAAAGCTCGCCGTGCACGCGTCCGGCTACCACATTTTCATCTCTACATCTGCAAAAATGCAATATTCTTATCTATCACAAAATCTCAATTTCATCAGAAATTGCCACCACATTATCGGGTTTTCCGCTCGGTCTTGGGTAAAGCCATGTAAGAGGAGCGGAGGTCGAGCCGACCGGTTCCGCCCCTCTGAGTCGGTGATGCTCTGGAATGGGACGATTCTCTCAGACTAGACTTTCGGACCTCAGGCCACGGCTGATAGCTTGTGGAGTAGTTTCCTGATGCATTCTGGTGAGGGTAGCTCCTCGCCGGTCTCTCCGTAAACTTTGAATTCCCACATCTGCAAGCGTAACGCACCCAGCATGTCCGTGAACGTCGGCATCACTCGGTCCTCGTACCACGGACGTTCCCGTTCGACGTGGGATCCCTCATGACCCTTCACGCAGTACCACAGGATCGTCAGCGATCCCACGAACCACGCCATCGGGTGCGCCCGCTCCACGCTCCGCACCCGCGGATCGTGCAGCCCGAGGAACTGCTTGCTGTCGAAGAACGCCAGTTCCACACTCCATCTTCGGCAGTATCCCAGGATCACGAAACCTGCCGAGACCGTCGTGTCCGTCGACACCAACGCCTCGTCGCGCCATTGGCCCAGCGGGTCGCGGACCAGCACCACCATCACCGGATCGGTCTTGCTCCCCTTGTACCAGAGTACGTCCCGGATCACCTACACCCGAAGCTCGCGTGCCCCCTTCGGGAAGTCGATCGTCAGGAGTTCCGCCGGGTAGGTCGTGGTGTCCTCGATCATCGCCTTGGGGTTCGGGAGGCGATCCCCCTTCTTGCGCGAGGCGCCCCTCTGCTTGGGCTGTCGCGGGGCGGGCCGCTCGTACAGCGCGGCCTTCCAGTGCAGCGGCCCGATGACCTGGAGGTTCGCAGGCCGATCCCGCAGCACGGCCGCGTTGACGTAGGCACTGTCGCCGACCAGCCAGAAGGTCCGCTCGGGATTGGCCTGGGCCAACTCCCGCGCCAGCGCCGCGGCCGACTGGGGGCGGGTCTGGTATCCCGGCTGGCCCTTCTTGCGGAAGAGCCGCCAGAGCACCGGCAGGCAGTAGTAGCGATCGGCGCGCATCGGGATCGGCACGGCGATGCCGAGCACGACCCAGTTGAGGCCGAACCGGAAGGTCTTGTGCCCCTTCGACGACATCACGGCGTCGAGGAAGATCCCGCCGAAGGCGACCTTGGCGCCGCGCTTGTGACAGAGTGTGTCGTCGACGGCCACCCAGACGACACCGCCGGGGACCAGATGGGTGAGGATCAGCGTGGCCAGGACGATCCCCAGGTCGTCCCACTCCCAGCATGCGGAGTGGAACACGGCATAGGCGGTGTCGTGGTGGCGCCGGGCAGCCAGGCCGGTGGCCTGCCAGACCTCGCTGATGGTATGCGGGCCAAGGCAGACGATCCAACCGGCGATCAGCGCCTGGAAGGTGGAGAAGACCTGGGGATGGAAGACATCGCGGAACGCCTCTACCAGCGCGGCGAGGCCGGGGATAAGCTGATCCATCGAGCGGACCTCCGTGCGTTGCCCGATCCTGGTGTGCTTGAACACCCTCCAGGATACCGGCCCCGCGCGTGATGGCACCGTCTCCGAGGGTCAGTTTCGCGCGATGATGAGGGGGATTCCCAACCCGGTGGAGCAACTCAAACCACTGTCAGGCACGGCCTGTATCACTAAACGCAAAATTCTTAGAGAAAGAAGATCATGGCAAAGTATCTAATTTCATTCCCCAGTGCTGCAATGAATGTACCCGACAGTGAGTGGGAGGCGGTGGGTCGAGACGCTCATGCCGTGATACGCGAGGCGAAGGAAGCGGGCGTCTACGTTTTCGGCGGTGGTATTGATGAAACAGTACCGCCCGTTCTCGTTTCGGCCAATGGCTCAGTCGCTGAGGGAGGCTACCCGTGGGCGCCTCCGCTCAATGGTGGATTCACTGTACTTGAGCTGCCTTCAAGTAAGGAGGCCATCGCATGGGCCGCACGTATCGCGAAAGCGTGTCGCTGTGATCAGGAGCTTCGAGTATTCGGGTTTGATCCAGAGTCGTGAGGTCGGAGTGTTGGTCCGCTCGTCTTGCATAGTCAAGGGCTGCTGAAAAAGTCCGAAAGTCTAGTCAGATTTCCGACCACTCGGAGCCGCCTTAATGAACTTCGTCGGCATCGAACCACACCCATGCAAAGGCAACATCGCTCGCTGGTCCGGCAGCGGCAACGCTTACGTCAACCGCTCACCGCCACCCAGGTCAAGCTCCGCCGGCTTCTGGGTGATTACACCGTCGACATTCTCCGTTTCTCGCCCTCCGGCGGCCTTTGAAAAACGAGGGAGTTTACGAAGACAAGTCAGACTGCATAAAATAGCCGTCCTGAAGATCGATTTCCGACGGCATCCCTGATCCGGTTGCGTTGTTCGGGCCAACTCGCGACGCACGTCGGACATCGTTCCGAAGGCCTCGCCTTCGACAAGAGTGTTCTTTTTTTGCACACGAGTTCACACCCGAGCCCGGAGAGGCATCCGAATGACTCGCAACTTGGGAGCGGAATCGCTTCGTCGATGGACCTGGAGGTCATCCCGTCCTGACGCGAACCTGCGGAGTCGCGCGCGGTCGCGAGCCGTTCGGCTCTCGCTCGAAGCGCTGGAGGATCGGACGACCCCCTCCACATTCCTGGTGACGAACGCGGTCGATCCGCGGGGGGCGGTGGTGCCGGGATCGTTGCGTTGGGCGATCAATCAGGCCAATAAGCCGCAGAATCAAGGGTCCGTCGTGGCGATCACGTCGTCCGTCGGCAGCACGATCACGCTCCGGGCCGGCGAGCTTCCGATCCGCTCGAGCCTGACGGTCGAGAATACTTCGGGACAACCCTTGACCATCCAGCAGGGGACGGCGAACTCGCGGATCTTCCATGTCTTCACCAACAACCTGACCACGACGCTGAGCATCACGGGTCTGGACCCCGCCTCTACAGTGACCCTCACCGGCGGGCACGTGGCGAACAAGAACGGCGGGGGGATCCTCGTGGACAATTCGCTCAACAATCTGACGCTCTCTTATGTCAACCTCGTCGGCAACTCGGCCGCACAAGTCAACTCCCCCCGGAACGGGGCGTTCGGAAATGGCGGGGGGATCTATTCGAGCGGCACGGTGACGCTCGAGCATAGCAGCGTTCAGGGGAACAGTGCCATCGGGATCAACAGCGCCTCGGGCGAAGGCGGCGGCATCTACGCCGATCTCGGCGTGATCCTGGACGCGAGCCGCGTCGATGCCAATACCGCCCGGGACTTCGGCGGGATCCTCAACGTCAACGGCGCAGTCAACATCCTCAACGGCAGCACGGTCAACGGCAACTCCTCCACCGCGAACAATCTCAACGCCGGGGAACTCGGCGGCGGCGGGATTGCCAACATGATCGGCAACGTCCTCGTTTCCGAGAGCCAGGTGAACAACAACAAGACCGTCGGGATGTACAGCGGCGGAATCGTCCTGCTGATCGGCGGCGCGTTCATCACTGACGGCAGCCAGGTCAACGGCAACACCAACAACGGACCCGGCGGCGGGATCGCCGCCAACTACGGCGGGCCGGTCGTCGTGACGAAAGGGAGCCAGGTCAACGGCAACACCTCCGCGGGGGTCGGCGGCGGGATCGTCAACTGGTCAGAATCGTACGGCGTAACCATCAGCGAAGGGAGCCAGGTCAACAACAATACCGCGACGAACGTGCAGAATTCGTCGTCGACCCTCGGGTTGGTGAAGGTCACTCAGCCCCCCGTTTACAAGGCGTTCCTCTCGGCCGGCCGGGGCGACCCCTTGCTCATGACGGCGCTCAAGCAATTCGCCTCGGCGAACATCCAGCGGACCCCCGCCATTTACCGAGCCTTCAACTACCTCCCCTCGAATCCCAATCCGGTCGTCGGGGGCGGCATCGCCGAAATGCTGGGCGGACCGGTCAGCATCAGCGGGGGGAGCGAGGTGAACGGCAACCTCTCCGGCAAGTTCGTCGACTCGAGCCAACCCACCGTCGGGGTCGGAGGCGGCGTCTTCGCCAACCTCGGCACCATCACGATCGACGGCAGCACGATCAGCGGCAACACCGCCACCGGCAGCGGCGGCGGCATCTGGAACGGGAACGGCCTCGTCATCAACAACACCCTCGTGACCGGGAACAAGGCGGGTGCGCCCGGCGGGGGCATCCTTAACAAGGGGTCGTTTTCATCCAAAAACAACAACATCACAAATAATTTACCCGACAACATCGCCTCCCTGTCCGGATGACGCGACAACCCGCCCCTGAGCCGATCGTGTTCGTTCCCGCAACTCTCATCCCTCGGAGGGTCGATCCATGGCCGCGCGCGGATCTCGGAGACAGGTGATTGCCAGGCCGACGTGTGAGACCTTGGAAGAGCGAGCACTCCTCACGGCCCTCAGACCGACGACCGAAGCGCGGAGTCTCGGCAGGGCGGGTCCGTTGCTCAGTGCCCCTTCGCTCTTCATCGAACCTCAGGCCGGCCGGGCGCCGATCGTCCAGGCGATCAACTCCGCTCGAACCGAAATCCGCCTGGGGATCTGCAACCTCAGCGACCCGCAAATCGGGGATGCGCTGGCCGCCGCGGTCGCGCGCGGGGTCGACGTCAAGGTCATCGTCGATCAGGCCGACTACCACAATAAGCCTCCGGAGCAGGCGGAGATCGCCACACTCCTCGCGCGGAACGTGCCGGTTCACCTGAGCAATTCGGTCTTCCCCCAGAGCTTCGAGAAGGAGTTGGTGATCGACCAGCGCCAGGTCCTCATCATGACGATGTGCCTGGTGCCGGAGACGTTTCAGGACACGCGCGATTACGGCCTCGTCCTATCGAACCGGAAGATCATCCGCGAAGTGACGTCGGTCTTCGACACCGACTGGGCCTTCTCCGCGCCTCCGGGCGCGCCGACCCCCGCGTACAACCCGACTCCCGCCCTCCATGTCTCCGACCTGATCTGGGGCCCGACCGACGCGACGGCCAAGCTCTCGCACTTGATCCAGTCGGCCCGACGCTCGATCGACGTCACGACCGAGTTGCTCAACGATCCCTACCTCGAAGGCCAGTTGGTCGCCGCAGAGCATCGCGGGGTACACGTCCGCATGATCACCCCCACAGTCCCCCGCGGGGCCGCGACCAACGTCCCTCAAATTGCCTTCCTCGCCGGCCAGGGCGTCGACGTCCGCGTGACGACCGAGCAGGCTCCCCCCCCGGACGCAATGCCGTATATGCACGCCAAGACGATGATCGTCGACGGCCGGACGGCCTACCTCGGGTCGATCGACATCGACACGACCGAGGCGAGCCAGGACCGTGAGTTGGGGATCGTGTTCCGGCAGCGGCCCCTCGTCCGCCAACTCAACACCCAATTCCAGTCCGACTGGAACAGGATCGCCGTTTCTTGGTCAAGACCATAGAGACGGATTCACGCCCTCTTATCGCGCACTTTGCAGTACGGTCTCGGCTGCGGCACGGACCTCACCATTTTTATCGTGTCGGGATTCTTCCAGAGCCACCACCGCATTCTGATCCAGGTGAGGCAGTGATCCCAAGGCCCGCACCGCCGTGGACCGCACCATGAACTCAGGGTCTCGGAGAGCGGAAATCAGCGGTGACTGGTCGATCTTGACCGCCCCGCCGATTTCACCGAGGGCCCAAGCGGACTGCTGACGAACATTGGTGTTTTGCGTGTGACTCAAGGCCATGGCCAATGCCGGGATGGCGTCGACGGCCTCCCCCCTGAACCACCCCAAGAGGTGAGCAATCTCAATATTCACACCATTCCTATCATTTTGATTGTTTGCTAAATTTTTGATTAACAGGGGGATCGCGGCTGGACCGATCCGCAGAATGACCTCTCGGGCCTCGCCCGCGGGTGGCGCGTAATTTAGCGCACGAAGGTCGAAAACGACCTGGGGAAACGCATCCATCAAAATCGCGAAGGCTGTTTGATTCTTGGGGTCGAGGAGGACCATGGCTTTGGCGGCGAACAGTCGGACGATGTCGTCGGGATCCGCTAGGGCGACGGCGAGATCACGACGAGCCGGCTCGGCGGAATCGCCGAGACTGAAGAGGCAATGAGCTGCGCCGCGCCGGGCCTGGACGATGGGATCCTTCAAGGCCGCGATCAGGCTCGGGATCGTCGAGGCGACCCGAGCGTTATTGGTCTGGCGGAACTTACCGGTTGCTTGGTCAATGGCGGGGGTGGCGAACTTGAACTGTTCGACGAGTTCGAACACGGCGACCTCCCGGATGTTCTCCAAGGGATCCTTCATCTTTCGGATGAGGATCGGCACGATTTCCGTCTCCGGTCGTCCCACTCGACCGACCGTCCCGATCGCGTTCCGCCGAACCTCGAGCTCGGGATCATCCAGGGCCGGAACAAGCGACGCGAACGCCGGACTGGCCCTCCCGCCGAAAATCCTGAGCAGGTAAGAGGACTTCTTGCGTACGGCGGGATCCCTCGAGCTCAGACACTTGCCGATGCTTTTGACGAATGTCGTCGATCCCCAACCAAATCGCCGAAGAAATTGGTCGATCGTCTTGGGCTCGAATTCGCCTTCCCTGCCGAAGCCTCGAATCGATTCCAAACTGTGAAGGGTCGCATTCAAAGCTCGGAGCCTGACCTCTTGATTCTCATCATGCAGGGCCTTGATGAGACCATGAACCGACGGATCCTCTTGCGCGAATCGCAAGAGAATGGAGAGTGCCACGGCGCAACCGAAGCCGGAAAGGAGAACGAGAACCAAAGGGCGCCGAGAGAAAGCAACAAACTTCGCAAGAGATAAATATTGAACCATAGGAATTGATCTTGGCGAGAACATTCAAGGGAGACCGTTGCGGAGGTAGGAAGTCCGCAACATCAATCGTATTCGTCACGTAAGAACCGACCGTCCTCATGTCACGACTCAGCGTGAATTCCGCGAGCCCAAGCAGAATCCGCAATCCTTACTTCACTTCTGGTCGATGAAAAGTCCCGGATCCACTTTGAAGAATCGCGACAGCGCCGTGAGGTGTTTTACGTTGAGTTTCCGCTTGCCAGCCAGGATCTCAGAGACCGTCGAGAGCGGAAGCCCAGCCCCCTGAGCCACGCCGGTTTGGGTCACGGCTTTGGCTTCCATCAGGTGAATGAGCATATTGACTCCGGACACGTTCCCCATCGGGTAATGAGTCTCTTCGTATTGCTCGACCAGCATTCCCAGGACGTCCAGGTAATCCTCCTCGTCCTTGGTGCGTTTCTCCTGATCAATCAGGGAGTCGATCACCGTGATAGCCCGGTCAAGCTCAGCCTCCGAACGAATCGGCCGGAGCGGATAGGCCGCCACCAGTTCCATGTATCGCGTCAGGGGAGCGGCCCGCGTTGCCATCACTCCTTCTCCTTTGGCTTCTTCGTGCCCTTCGGCTTCGGCTGGTCGCCCTTCCAGGAACCTCGGTCGTATTCAGCATGAGTCAGGATGGCCCGAATGTAAACCTTACCCGCCTTGATCATGACGACCGCGATCAGGCGAAATTTGTTGCCGCCGATATTGAAGACCGCCAGGCTGCCGACCTGGTCGACAGAAGGGTAGTCGGACCGGACGTCGGCGAAGCTGCTCCACCGTGCGTTCTTGACCAACCGATACCACGATTCAAGAGCCGTCTCGGATGCGGGGTAGGCCTTGGCGAACTCCTTCAGTTTCTTGCGGCTGACGACATGCATCCCGCCCCTCGCAGCGAACCAATTCGCCTTTCCATTGCACTGATATAATAACTTCGCAGAATCAGAAGTCAACGTACGTCCAGGCCATCCTGGAGAAGGATCATGGCCCCCAAAGAGATAAGACCGGAGGTTTGGGTGGCCCGTCAAGGAATAGGCCGGGAATAACTTCCCGTTTTCATGCTGGTTTGGGGAGAGCCCGGTAGTTCCATTTGGGCAGGACTTTGTCGAAGACAATTTTCATGCCCTCCTTGAATCCCTCGGCGCACTTCATGCCGGTCTGATACACCTTCTCAAGGATTCGCACTGCCACCTTCAAGCCCGTGGCAGTCTCGGTCTTGGAGATGTAGTACTGGACCGTCTCCAACGTTCGAAAGATCACCCCGCGGCAGGCCCGCGTCACGTGCGGGAAGAGGCGGTGCTCGATCGGGTTGTACTTCGAGCAGTACGGCGGGTAATGGGCGATTCGGATCTCGATGCCCAGCCGATTCGCCAACTTCTGAAGTTGCTCCTTGAATACATATCTCGACGCACTATTGCTACCTCCGCCGTCGCACAGCACCAGCAGTTTCTTTGCCCCGGGATAGGCCAACCGACCGTGGTATTCCCACCAAGCCGCAATGCTGTCACAGGCCAGTTCGCTGGTGTCGTGGCTGGTGTTGAGGTGGACGAATCCAAGGTTCCGCCCCACGTCGTAGATCCCGTGCGGGATCACAGTACCCGAGCCCATGCTCCCGAAGTCATGGTCGTTGACCACGATCGTTTCTTGAGTATCGATCACCCCGTCGCGTTGGAAATCGCCCAGCAATTCCTTCTTCTTCGTGTCGATGCTGATTACCGGCAAGCCGGCCTTCAAGTACCTCTTCTTGAGACGGGAGATATTCTCGAACTGGGCGTTGCGATCCGGGTGGCGCGGCCCCATCGTCTTCTTCTTCACCGCCTTCCGCCTGCGGTAACCATGCTTCCGGAGCAACTTCGAGACGATGTCGCGACTGACGCGTGTCCCCAATTCCTCCATCCGCTTGGCGATCTGGCGCCGCGACAAGTTGGTCCATTTCACTTCAAGTCGCATCGGGTCGCCCGCGGTGTGATCCTCAAGGACCTTGTGAAACTTCACTTCGACGGCCAGGTCGACCTCGATCAACCGTTTCCGGCCGCCCCTTTTTTGCGAGTGCGGCCCGTGTCCAGGTCGTCCTCGCCTTCCAACTCCCCGAGGCCTAACCGGATCGTCTTCGGGTCGCACTCCAGGACACCCGCGATGTATTCGACCCCGCCGTGCCCCAACTTCGCGGCCTCGATCGCCGCATACCGCCGCCGGTCGTTCTCTTTCAACGAGCCGAAGAGCCGTTTCATCATCCGTTGGACTGTCGGTGTGTAGGCTTCCATGTGACCCTCCCGTATACTCCCTCCAAACATCTGGTCTGACATCCTAACCGATGCCAACCACGGAAGTTATCCCCGGCCTATTCCCAAGTCTCGCGACCATCCCCCACCGCTGCCGAATCCACCAAATACCCCAATTAAAGCACCTGATTCTATGATTATTCGTGGTGCTCATCGATCGCGGGGGGGAAGTTCGTCACCGCGAGCCTCCCGAGTGAAGTCTACGCCAACGCCCGCCAGATCGCTACCGAAGAGTGAGGCGTCTCATGAAGAGCCTGACCTGTCACAGGAAGCCGGGATTGATCATCGCTTACGTTTCCCAAATATTCCCTCAGGCCGCCCAACCCGCCCAACCGATACATTCACCAAGTCAGATCAAGCTTCCGGACGGAAATTCCCCCATGCGTGTCCGCGCTTTCCTCACATTCCTGACTCTGGCAATCTGCGGCTGCCAATCGGATGGTAGTCCCAGCTTGGCGGTGCAAGCGCTCGACAATCTCTTCTACCCGTACCAAACGCATTGCTACGCCCGAAAGGTAAAGCCAGGAACGACCTGGACGGAAATCGACGGATCGGTTGTCCGGCTCGGTGAGGATGGGCAGACACATCAAGTCTCAGGGCCAGTGGAACCGTCTCTCTCAGGCGACGCGGCGATAAGTCAGTGAGCATTGGTAGGAAATCAAGCGATTCGTGAACTCAAACTCAGAGGGGCCATGCTCGAGTCCAATCGCTATGAAGCCCCCGAAAGCACAGTGGCTTCATCAAACACTCTTGAGCGCCGGCCGGCCGTGTTGCTGCTCGAAACGCGTGAGAAGGGCAACTCACTTGGGCTGCATTACCGCCGGCAGTTCAAAAACCACCTGTTGCTCGCGATCATGATCTCCATCGCCATTGCCTGGTTCTCCTGGATCAATTTCCAGCCACTGGCTTACGTGATGATCGGCGTTTTCCTGGGAGCGTTACTCAGGGATTGGGGAATCGCGCGTAAACAAGCGAGGGTTTGGAAGATTCATGCAAGGCTGTTGAACTGGGACAAGGTGCGGCAAATGGCTGCCGGGGAAACGGTTGAGGGTGGATGATCTGACTCCGGAAGAGTCCTCCTTGGCGGGCTGGTCCGCTGAGTTTGGTCTTCAGACGGTGAATTCGCTGTCCCGGGAATCGTACGTGGGGGTGCTTGCTGTCATGATTGAACCGAAAAAGAGCTGGCTCGCCGCGGGAGCTTACGTCATCGACGCGGCCAGCGTGCTCTACATCAATACCTCCGCCCGCTGGCTCGGCGCCGCCGAGGGAGACAGCGAACGTGATGATTGGGGCGAAGTGCCCCCCTCACGGCAGGTGGAGAGGACCGGCGTCGAGGTCCACTTCGGATGGCATCCTGACCGTACCCCGCTCCGCTTTCTCGACGGCACCCGCGAGGCGGAGGACCTCAACGCGTTCGTCCGATCGGCCGCTTCGGCCCCTCGGGACGCCTAACCGCCAAGGCCACTCCCATTCCGACGACCCAAGGCAGCAAATTCCGACGATTCCCAAAATACGGTGATTCCTAAGATCACGATTCCCAAGACGGGTGCAAAATGGAGTTGCCAGAATCGGTCCAACACCAACTCCCCCGGTTCGTTGGGAAGATAGCGAACCCTCACTCCCTGGCCTTTTTTCAAGGAGACATACCAGGCTCGTAGCGTTCCTCTGACCAGCTTGCCATCCACACCGTGAACCGCTTCCGCGATCGTCACACCACCGCGATAGTGATACCCGCTGGTGACGACGACGGCTTCTCCAATGCTGGCTCGGAGGCTGTAGTTCAAGTCCGAGACGACAAGAAAACCTGCGAAAACACCGACGAGGATCGTCCCGATAAAATGCTCCCAAACTTGTTTGCGTTGCAAGGAAGCCCTCCCGCCCCTCTGGATTTCGCTGGTTGAGGGTGTGTTGCTGACAGCGACAGCGGCCCGACGGCAGTTCACTTACCAACGGGATGCGCACGCGGCTGCCGCTTCAAGACGTTGCCAACCCGCGTGCGGGAACGAGCGCGTTTGCGGGTATCGAGCAAGGGGGGGGGCGAGGAGCGAGCCAGAGCCTTCAGACGAAGGCCTCTTTGAGGTCTTGGGGCTTCTGTGTGCTGCTGGCCATGGCGCGCGTGAGCTTTCGGAACCGCAAAACGCCCCCAATCGAACCGGCGAGCGCGAGTACGGTCCAGGCCAAGATCATCACCCCGACCACGGCTTCGTCGACCTCACCCAGGAACATGGCGGGGCCGAAAACGAGTGCGATCCAGATCGTGAGCAAAAGACCGATTCGGAGAAGCCTCATCACCAGCGGGAACGATTTTTGGAGTTGCCGAGGGAAGTACACGAGCGGCAACCAGATCGCCCCTTTGATCGCCCTCATCAAGGCGGAATCCAATTGATCGAGCATGGCCTGATCCTCGCTGCCCTGGGTCGTCACGTGGGGCCCTCGCGGATGTCCATCCCGACGCCATGAGTCCTTTGGAGTGATTCGTCAGCCGATTCCGATTATTGGAGCCCGGCCCGACGATTCACGATCGTTGGGATCTCCAGCACATGGCCATGTATGGCCTCGCCGACCGATTCAAGCTCCCCTCCTGGGACCGCGGGCGTCCCGTCCGCCGTCCCAGGAAGACGAAGACACAAGGATGTTGCCGCTTTGGTTCTGGTAGGCGGGGAGTGTCCGCTCGCTGACGGTCGGGGGTTGGACTCGGCCCGAAGCCAGGGAGTTGATGCTCTCGGCTCGGCTCTGAGGCGAGCGACGAAGTTTGGCCGAATGGTTTCGAAACGGGCGCGGGAGCCCGTCCCGGCGTCCCCCGCGTTTTGGGTGGGGGACGCCGGGACGGGCCCGGAAAGAAGAAGGTGGGGGGGCGAGTGGGGTGGCCCCCGGCGGCAGCAGCAGGCTCGCTCAGGTGCCGAATTCGGGGCGGCGAGTCGAGAGCTGGGACTGGAGACGCTGAATGATCGATGAGTGCATCTGGGAAACCCGCGACTCGCTCAGGTCGAGCGTGGCGCCGATCTCTTTCATCGTGAGCTCTTCATAGTAGTAGAGGATGATAATCAGGCGTTCGTTGCGGTTCAGGCCCTTGGTCACCATCCGCATCAGGTCTTTGCGCTGAAGCCGGCGGGTGGGGTCTTCCCCCTTCTTGTCCTCGAGAATGTCGATCTCGCGGACGTCTTTGTAGCTGTCGGTTTCGTACCACTTCTTGTTCAGACTGATGAGTCCGACGGCGTTGGCATCCATCGCCATCTTCTCATACTCTTCGGGAGGTAGGCCGAGGCGTTCGGCGAGCTCGGCATCGGTCGGGGGCCGACCGTGCTGGGCCTCGAGCGACTTGCGGGCCTCTTCCATCTTCGTATGCTTCGAGCGAACGAGACGGGGGACCCAGTCCATCGTCCTCAGCTCGTCGAGCATCGCCCCGCGGATTCGAGGGACGCAGTAGGTCTCGAACTTGACCCCGCGGGTCAGGTCGAACGCGTCGATCGCATCCATCAGGCCGAAGACACCCGCCGAGATCAGGTCGTCGAGATCGACCCCTTCGGGCAGGCGCTGCCAGATCCGCTCGGCGTTGTACTTGACCAATGGCAAGTACCGTTCCACCAGTCGGTTGCGCAAGGGCGTGGTGGGCTGTTCCTTGAACTCTCGCCAGAGCTCTGTCACGTCCACGTCCAGCTTGGTTGACATCCTTGACCTCCATGTCGGCTGCGCGAAGGGGGGCACATCCATGTGCATCGAGTGAGACAGTGAGCCGGGCTGCGGTCGCGGCATCGCGAGAGCACAGCCAAGATCCTCGATCGAGAGTCTCGAGAACCCGTCCCACCCCATGACCCTTCACGGTCCAAGGAACCGGATCTATCTTACTTATCGTCCAATCGACAGAATCAGCTTGAGCGTCATCGTCGAAACTTTCTTCATAATCCGCTCGGCCGCACGGTCGGAGTTCCGGCCCGTCGCCTTCGGGAAACGAACCGGTCTCAGCGGGCCACCCGGCTCAAAGCCCAGCGCGCCGCCAAGGCGGAAAAGAATCCAGGACGGAGGCTCCTGGGCTGATGCTCTTCGATCAGGTCGCGTGCCAACCGACGTACTCCTCGTGAGGCAATCGAGCCGGGGTAAGCGAGCACGAACGGCCGACGCATGCGAACAGCCAGAGGGACGTGAGGGTCGGACCGGACGTGACCGAGCCCCGTCACCACCGTCCCCAGGAACTGCCGGCTCGACGCGCTGAGGCGGGACTGGACGTCCGAGGCCTCGGCCGACGAGACGGCCTGATTGATCACGGTCCGCAGTCGCGACGGTCCCGCCAGCCGGCGGAACCGGCCAATGACAGCGTGCGCATCGGCCACGGAGGTGGGCTCGGGGGTCGTGACGATGACGACCTGCTCGGCCGCCGCCGCCAAGGTCGCGATCCCCGGGCCAAGACCCGAGCCGGCGTCGACCAGGAGGAAATCGGCGCCCGCCTCGAGCTCCGCCAGTTCGGCGACGAGCCGGGCCGGGCCGTCACCGAGGACGTCGAGTAGAGTCCGCATCCCGTGCGCTCCGGGGACGATCCGGATCTCGCCCGGCCCCGCCATGACCGCGTCGGCCAGGGAGCAGTCGCCCGCCAGCACGTCGCCCAGGTCACTCGAAGGCGCCAGGCCGCACAAGAGGTCGATGTTCGCCAGCCCGAGGTCGGCGTCCACCAGGACCACCCGACGGCCGTACTCCCCCAGGGCGATCGCCAGGTTCAGCGCGAGGTTCGACGTCCCGACCCCCCCCTTGCCGCTGGTCAAGACCAGCGACCGGGTCCCCACCGGCGCCTCGAGGCTCCGACAAGGTTCGGGAGGCTCGGCCAGGGCCGTCGCCCCCGACCGCGCCTGGACTAACTGTCTCAGTCCATCAGCTTGATCGGACATGAATCCCTCAACGTTCCTCGATACGTGGACGACACCTACCCGGAAAGAGCCTGGCGACCGACGACGAGCCAGGGCCCGCCCTCCGTCGAACGTCTTCACTCAAGCGAGACCGACGGATGAGTCTTATCCGCGAAATTGTTGTTATAAAATTCCACTTGCTCCTCCATCGCCGCTCGCTTGTCTTTGTATTGAAAGTTTCCCTGACGGTCGCGAGTGCCGTCGAACTCAGCGCACCCCGCAAAGGTCAGACTGATCAGCGTCGCCAGCAACCCGAAGCTCCACCGTTCCGGCATCCGGATTCGATTCATGGGACCCTCGTGCTTGGAGCCGCGCCGTTCCGATCATGTCACCGCTTCATGTCCCAGAATCAACCGGGCGAGGCGCGTTCGGTTCGCCGGCTCGATGTCGTCGGGGACCGCCTGGCCGGTGGTCAGATAGCTCACCGGGCGGTCGGCCTGGCCGAGCACCGAGAGCACGCCGCCAAGTCCGTCGGCTTCGTCGAGCTTGGTCAGGATCAGGCGGTCGGCCTGAACCAAGGCGAACCGCTCGACGGCCGCACGCAGGCTCCGTTCACTCGCGGTGGCACTTAAAACCAAGTGGACCTCGTCGGGCTGGGCGGCGGCCAGGAAGTCAGCCAGCTCACGAATCTTGACCTCGTCACGCGGGCTCCGGCCCGCCGTGTCGATCAGCACGAGATCCACATCTCCGAGCTCGTCGATCGCCCGCCGCATCTCGCTCGGGGCGTTGGCCACGGCCAGGGGAAGACTGATGATCTCGGCATAAGTCCGCAACTGCTCGACCGCCGCGATCCGGTAGGTGTCGACCGTGACCAGGCCGGGCCGGAAGCCGTGTGCGAGCTTGAAGTTGGCCGCGAGCTTGGCGACCGTCGTCGTCTTACCGACCCCGGTCGGCCCCACCAGGGCCACGACCCGGCGGGTGCCGGAGACCGCGGCGATCGGAGGCGCGATCGGCACGCACGATTCGACCGCGTCGCACAGCGCGTCACGGACCATCTCGGGCCGGTGGACTTGTTCGGGTTCGAGCCGCTCGGCCACGTAGCGAACCAGGCGGCGGGCCAGCACCTCGGGCAACTCGGCTTCGAGC
The DNA here is from genome assembly GCF_900129635.1 of Singulisphaera sp. GP187. GTDB lineage: Bacteria > Planctomycetota > Planctomycetia > Isosphaerales > Isosphaeraceae > Singulisphaera. The sequence goes on from NZ_FSRB01000001.1 coordinate 4,596,023, forward strand.
AACTGGGCGTAGGTCGGCACCAGCTCACTGGGCAAGTCGGGGAGCAGGTGATCGATCCGGCCGTGCTTGCTCAAGTCTTCCACCATCGCATGCAGGCGGCTCAACTGTTCGCCGAACTGGGCCTGGAGCGCTCCCGACGGCGAGGCGGTCGACTTGGGGACCGTCACCGACGCCGACGCGTCGCTCGAGGCGGTCACCTCAATGAGTTCACGAGACCCAAGCCCGAACAGGCGACGCCGGCGCACCTCGCGGGTGCCCAGGATCACGGCGCTACCGCCAAGATCCCGACGCACCTGGGCCAGGGCCTCCTTCATCGTTCCGGCTCGGTAGGTTCTGAAGCTCATGCCTACTCAATCCCCTTGGCTGTGACTCTTGACCAACTGCGACAAGCGAGTGGGTCGGACTAAGCTATGAATTTACGAGCGATTCGTCATCACCAAACTACTCAATTTCTTCATTTCCAGAGTTTTCGATGTTTCCTTAACTCCTCAATTGACCGTGACGGCCGTGGAGATCGACGTCAGGGCCGCCGGTTCCTCCTCGACCACGATGCCGAGCGTCTCGACGGGCGTGTCCCGAGGGATCTCGCGCTGGCTGAGGACGACGAGCCGCGGCAGATCCGCGCGGGTCAGGTCCTTGAGGACGGGCCGCGCTTCCGCCGACCCCAAGACAATCGGTGGCAGGTTGGCCTCGATCAACGGCCCCACCGCAAGAGCGACCGCCCTGACGACGCTTCGCGCCGCCTCGGCCCCGAGGACCGCGGCCGGCCTGGTGTCAGGCGGGACTCCGGCCGCCGCGAGCCGGGCGTCGAGCAGCCGCGACAGCGAGACCACGCGAAGCCGGCCATCGGTTCCTTTGTATTGTTCGGTGATCCGTCGCGCCAGGCCGCACCGGACGTGCTCGGTCAAGAGGTCGATATCCTTGACCCGCCCCGCATGCACCGCCACGGTCTCGAGGATCGTCTCCAGGTCGCGGATGCTCACCCGCTCTCGCAGGAGATTTTGAAGGACGCGTTGGAGCTCGCCAGCCCGCAACAAGCCCGGTACCACTTCATCGACCAGGGCCGGCGCGGTGGCTCGAGCCCGTTCGAGGAGCCGGCCCGTCTGCTCGCGAGTCATCAACTCGTCGGCATGTCCGAGCACGATCTCACCGAAGTGTCCGGCCAAGGCCGCCGACGCCTCGAGGATCCGACAGCCCGCCAGCTCGGCGACCTCACGGCCATCGGCATGAATCCAGACCGCCGGTTGCCCCGAGACCGGTTCCACACCGTCGCGGCCGTCGGGACGAGCGACCAGCCCAGCCGGAGGAACCGCCAAGAGCCGTCCCACGTAGGCGATCCCCTGCCCCACCACCGTCCCTCGAATCTTGAGCCGGTACTCGTGCGGCCCCAGACCGATCTCGTCGCGGATCCGCACTTGCGGCACGATCAAGCCGAGGTCGCGAGCGACCCGATGGCGAACCGTGCGGAGCCGGTCGAGCAGATCCCCACCGCGGGTCGGATCGGCCAGGGCGATCAGCCGATAGCCGATCTCCAACTCGAGCGGATCGACATGGAGCAAGTCCTCCATTCGGTCGGTGGCGTGCTCGGCCGCGGGCGCGGGCTCGTTAGCTTCGTCCGTTCCCGAGTCGTCGCTCTCAGCAACCTCCTCAGGCCGATTTCCCATCAGAAACGCACCGCCACCGAGGGCACCCGCCAATGCCAGAAGGGGAAGCTTGGGCAGCGGCGTCAGGGCCAGCAAGCCGAGGAAGGCCGCCGAGGTCGCCAGGACGCTCCGGTGGCCGAAGAGTTGGCCGACCACGTCTTTGCCCAGGTCCGTCTCCGACGACGACCGGGTCACGATCAAGCCCGCCGCCAGCGAGATCAGGAACGCGGGGATCTGGCTCACCAGCCCGTCGCCGATCGTCAGCTTGGTGTAGACGTTGATCGCTTCGGCCAGGGGCATCCCGTGGTTGACCATGCCCAGGAACAGACCGGCACCGATGTTGATCGCGATGATGATGACGCCCGCAACGGCATCACCCCGGACGAACTTGCCGGCACCGTCCATCGCTCCGAAGAAGTCCGCCTGGCGGTAGACCGTGTCCCGGCGTCGGTGAGCCTCATGCTGGTCGATCAAACCGGCGTGCAGGTCGGCGTCGATCGCCATCTGCCGTCCGGGCAAGCCGTCGAGCATGAACCGGGCGGCCACTTCACTGATGCGGGTGGCCCCCTTCGTAATCACGACGAACTGGATGACGACCAGGATGCCGAAGATAATCGCCCCGACCATCACCTGGTCCCGAGCGACGAATTCGCCGAACTCCCGAATCACGCCTCCCGCCGCGTCGAGACCGTCGGTTCCCCCCTTGGTGAGGATCAACCGGGTCGTCGCGACGTTGAGCACCAACCGGGTCAAAGTCGTGGTCAAGAGCAAGGTCGGGAAGACGCTGAATTCCTGCGGAGTCCGGATCGTCAAGGTGGTCAGGAGCACGAGTACCGCAAGCGTCAAGTTGGCCGCGAGCAGCAGGTCGAGCACCGCCGGTGGCACCGGCACCACGAAGACGAGGATCGCGCCTACGATCGTGACCGGCATGATCACGTCGGTAAGGCGAGACCACCCCGTGGCGTCAACTCTCGATGTTGGTGTGGGAGGCATCCCTTCCCCTCCACGACGTTAGTTAAAGGGTCAACGGCCAGGACCAGGTCCCGCGAAATCGCGGAGATGGCGAGCGTCCCTGCTCGACCCGTCCCCACGTTTTTTTACTCGCGTTTTCCCGCAATCCCGGGCCGATCGCACTCGGTTTTCAGCGACGGCAGCCATCGGGTGATGAGCCTCGGACGTGTGGCGGGACGATACCCCCGATCGGTCCGAGTGTCCAGACCGAAACAAGGCGAGCGGAGAGGATCCCCCCTGGGTCTGCCAGGAGGAGAAGGAAGTGAAAAATGCGGGGCCAGGCCCATCCGACAAGGTGGGAATCCAGGGCGAGTGAACTCACGCCTCCATGGAAGCCCCTCCCCCTCCTGGGACCGCGGGCGCCCCGGCCGCTCTTTCTTAATTAAAAAGAGAAGCAATGCGGGCGGGGCGCCCGCGGTCCCAGGAGGGGGAGGAGGGAAAAGCGCGGGATTGGTGACGCGAACGGGGCCAGGACGATCGTCCTGGCCCCGGGCAGAATGAACCGAAATACGGGGGTCCCGAACTGGGGTCACCCCATCCGCGTTCGAGTCCTACTTGGAACGGATCGACCTCCGCAGCCGCGAGAGGATGAGGACCAGCCCGGAGAAGGCGAGGACCAGCCATTCATCCTGCCTCAGAGCGCTCGAATCACCGGGCCTCAAATAGAGTGTCGCGGCCAGGCCGACCATGGTGAGCACCATCAAGAGGTCAATGGCGTGATCACGGTATCGCTCGTAGTCGTCCCAGCTTGCATGCCAGGTGGAAAACGTTCGACGCTCGCGCGGAGTTGACACCATTGCCATGGGTCAGTTCCTCCCATCGGCTCGTTAAATCTGAACAAGAGTTCAGGGAGCTCTGTTACCGAGTCACTCCCCTCAACCCTTTGTTCGACACAAATCGCGTCTTTGTTCGCGGAATTACCTGCAACGGCCTCAGATCATACTCGAATGATCGGATTTTGACCTAAGAGTCGGTCCGTCCCCCCTAAATTAATTAAGCTGCTGGCAAAGATGCGTTTTCCGTGTCATCAAAACTTCTTGACCAACTCAGCCTTGTTAACGTTCGAGCGGCGGGCGATCGGTGGGCCAGATCGAGGCCAGTTCCGCGAGCGCTTCGGCCGGGAGCGGGAGCGCGGGGGCGCGGCGGCCGATCAGGCGGCGGGCGAGGTCCGGGGCCGCGACCTGAGGGACCTTGGCCGCTTCGGCCGCCATCCGCAGGTGGAGCCCCGACGCCCCTTGAACCGCGGAGCGGAGCGAGACCGACCGGGGCGGCGGCCCTCCGGCCAGCACGAGGGTCAAGCCACTGGGGCCGGTTAGAATGAGCGAGGCCCCGGTCAGCAGCTCGGGCGAGTCGCCACGCCAGGCTTTGACGAGCCGCCGGCGCTTCGAGCGCAACGCGGGGTCTCCCTCGGCCGACCGCTGGTCCTCGCGGTGCTCTTCGGACGTCGTCCGCAAGAGATCCTCGTACCGCCGGTACTGGAGTGCGAAGTCAATCAAGCCGAGCACGAGAGTTGCGGTCGCCAGCCAGGTCGCCAACAGCCAGAGGGTGCCCCCCATGGCCCGGGCAAGGGCCGGTGGGTCCATCGCGGCGAACTTCTGGAAGTCGAGCCAGCCGAACCGGATCGACCAGGCGGCCACGGCCACGATCGCCACGGCTTTGAGCAACGACCAGACCCCACGGCCGCCCCGGCTGACGAACCCTTGGCCTTGCCCGAGCGTCCAGAGCCGCGTCGGGTCGGGCGCGAGCAGACCGGGCACCCAGAGTCCTTGCACCTGCGCCTGGTGAGCCCCGATCGCCGCCAGAACGAAGCTGCCAACCACGGGCAACAGTGGCCAGATGACCCCGAACGCAAGCTGGCGGAGCCGCGTGACCACCTCGGAAGGATCGGCGGCGATGATCGGCGTTCCCACCAGGGGCTCGCGCAAGAGCGCCACCAGAGCCGCCGAGATGTCGTTGCCCCAGAACCCGAGCATGACCACCGCCGCCAGCAGGCCGACCGAGCCGGTCAGCTCGGCGCTGTGCGCGACCTGGCCGCGCTCGCGGGCTTGCTGTCTTCGGAGCTTTGACGGCTCCTGGGTCCGGTCTTCCGACATCGAATCAACCCCCTCCGGGCCAGACGCCCCAGGCCACCGACAGGGTCGTGATCAGGGTGATCAAGCCAAGCCCGACCAGGAGCAGGCCGAGCGCCGAGCGGATCGGCAACGACAGGGTCACGAGTTGCAGCGAGGGGGCCGCACGGCCCAGCAAGCCCAGCGCCATCCCCGCCAGGCAGAGGGCCAGGGCCGGAGGCGCGGCGGCGCGAAGCGTCAAGGCGAGCGCCTGGCCCACCTGGCCGAACGCCTGATTCACGGTCTCGACCGAGAGGCTCGCGGTTCCGGCGGGCACCACCTGATAGCTCTCGATCAGCGCCTTGACCAGCACGACCGGGCCATCGAGCGCCAGGAAAGTCGCCAGGGCAAGCACGCCGTAGAGGTGGCCCAAGGGGGTCATCTCGTCCCCCACCTCGGGGTCAAACAGGGCCGCGGGGGAGAGCCCGGACTGGATGCCGACGATCTCGCCGGCCTGCCGCGCCCCTGCCACGATCAGGGCGGCCGACCAGCCGAGCGCGGCCCCAATCGCCGCCTCGGCCAGACAGACCCGGCCCAGATCGAGCCAACGGTCCGGAGCGGCGATCTCGCCGACCACCACCGGAACGATAATCCCCCCGAGAACGGCGACCAGGCCCAGGCGGAACCGCCAGTCCAGGCCGGACGTCGCCAGCGACGGCGCCGTCCAGGCCAGCCCGAGCACGCGCGCCAGGACCAGGGCCACCGCCCCACCATGCCCCAGAAGCCAGACCGCGTCGCTCGACATCATTGGGAACACAAGGCCCCGCCGGAAAGAAAAAAAAGGGGAGAGCGCGATCAAAGCATGCCGGGGATCGACTCGATCAAGCTGGTCTCAAACGAGACCCAGCGACCGAGCAGCCAGGGCAGGATCAAAAGAAAGGCGAGCATCACCGCCACCAGGCGCGGGACCATGCCCACCACCGGCTCGTGCAACTGGGTGAGCGTCTGGCCGATCCCGATCACCAGGCCGACCACCAGGGCCACTCCCAGGAGCGGCCCTCCCAGTTGCAGTGCAAGGCGAATCGCCTCGCGTGACCAGTCGATCACTTGTGTCAGATCCATCGACGGCCCCCGCCTCTTGGAGAATGGGCAAACCCCATCGGAATTCGATCCCACGTTGAGATAGGTCCAAGACGAGACATGTTCAAGTCGCAAAACTTTGCAAGAGCATCGTCGCGACCAGCAGCCATCCGTCGGCCAGCACGAACAGAATCAGTTTCAGAGGCATGGCGATCAGCGAGGGGGGAAGCATGAACAGGCCCATCGCCGCCAGCACCGACGAGACGACCAGGTCGATCACCAGGAACGGCAGGTAGATGTAGAAGCCGATCACGAGCGCGGTGGTCAGCTCGCTCAAGAGGAACGCCGGCGCCACCACCTGGAGCGGAAAATCCTCACCGCTGACCGGGTCGGGCTGGTTGGCCGATCCGGTGGTCGAGAGGTCGTAGAGTTGCCAGAGGTAATCCTGGTGGTTGGTTCGCTCGATCTGCTTGATCATGAAGGTCTTGATCGGCTTCGTGCCTGCATCCCAGGCCGCGGCCGCGGGCAAACGGCCCGAGGCGTAAGGCTCGATCCCGTTGACGTAAGTCACCTCGGCGACGGGCCGCATGACAAGCAGAGTGAGCAGCAGGGCCAAGGCGGAGAGGACCTGGTTGCCCGGCACCTGCGGGCTCCCGAGCGCCTGCCGCAAGAGGATCAGGACGATATTGATCCGAACGAACGCCGTGAACATCAACACGGCCGCCGGCAGCAGCATGATCAGGAGCGGAGCTGCCATCCTGAGGGCCGTCATGACCTGTACGGGCTCGGGAGGCGCTAGGGGATCGCCCGACGGAGCCGGAGCCGAGATCGAGGAGGCAACGCCCTTCACAGCCGAGCCGGCCCCTTCCAGGGGGAGGTCGGACGAGATCGGCGGCACCGGCCGGTTCGCCATGGCCGCCGTGGTTGTCGTCGGGGCCGTTGCAGGAGGAGGCGTGCCCAAACCGCGACCGACCGGCGGGGCGGCGCCGAGGGTCAGCAGCAACAGCGCGGTGGTGAACCCAACGGCCAGGGCCGGCTTGATTCGCCTTGTGTTCATTCGTCGTCTCCCACCCGGCAGTCGAACCGGCCGGCCGAGGAGCCTGGTCCGATCGGTACGGAGACGGTCGGGCCACTCCGCGAGGGCGTGGTCCGAAACGCGTCACGCTCGACGGGGTCGGTGAGCTCGCCGAGGAGCGATGGCGCCCCTTGCCCTCCGGTCCCGACGATCAAGACCCGATGGCCCACCTCAAGGAGGTAGACGGAATGTTTGGGAGAAAGCACCGTGCGACCGACCACGCGCATCGAACCGGTGCCGTTCCGCGCGGGGAGGTAGCGCTTCGAGGCCACGCTGATCCCGCCGCAGAGGGCCAGCGCCAGGGCGATTCCGCCGGTCCCGAGCCACCAACCGCTCGAACCTTCGGGGCCCTTCGCTCCGCGCCGACTGGTCGCGCCTCGGGGCGCGAACGGCTGGCGATCGGACGAGGCTGCGGATGTGGTCGTGGAAGAGGAAGCGGGGCGAATCGCGGCCGTGGGAGGGACGTGATCGGCCCGCGTCGGAGAGCAAAGAAACGCCGAGGCCAGCGGTCCTAAGACCACGATGGCCCCGGCGTAAATGTGGTGGCGAAGTTGCACGCTCGGCATCCGCAAATCCTTTGCGAACTGGCCCTGGGTCTGGCTCGCCCGAGAATCGTCGCGATTCCCCATCCTGGGTCGCTTCGAATGCTCACGGTTGAGTCCTCCCCACCCCACGAGGCCAACCTCGTGTGTGTGGGGGGTGGTCTCGACCTAGGCTACCATATCTTCAGGATCGTCAAAGGCGACTTGCCCGGCTCGACTGAGTCGACAGAGGGCGTCGACCAGAGCACGCTGGGCATTCTTCGCCGACTCGAACGAGACGGTCCCGTATGCGTTGATCTGGGCCTCGAGCTGAACCGCCGAGGAGGACGAGAGCTTGGTGAGCAGCAGCCGCCTCAGGCCAGGCGGAGTCCCCGCCATTGCCGAGAGGAGCTGCTCGGTAGAAACTTGGTCGAGGACCGCGCGTAGGTCGGATCCGTCAAGATCCCCCAGGTCTTCGAAGTCGACGAGGTCAGACAAGGATGGCCTCCTGACCGTTGGGGTCGGGAAGGGTGAGTCGTCCGTGGTCATGGAGACGTCGAAGCCGCTCGGCAACGTCCATCTGGGCGGCTTCGGCATCGTCGAGCCGAAAAGGGCCCAACTGATCCAAGGCCCGACTGAGTCCGCCGGCTGCAAGAGCCGACAGCGCTCGAAGGACCTTGGCGCGAACCGGGCGAGCCGCGCCACCCAGGGCCAAAGCCCAGGTCGTCACGTCCTCGTCGTGGTACGCCTCCCTGATGTCTGTATCGTCCATCTTGACCAAGTCTTCGAACACAAAGCGGAGTCTTCGCAAACCCAAGCCGTAAAATTCCTCAAGGACAGCCTGCTGTTCCGCCGGCGCAATCCGCTCGAGCCGTGCAATCTCCAAAGTCACCGCTTCGACGGCCGATCGATCGAGTTGTGCCAATAATTGCGAAGCGAGCGGTTGCTCCAAACTCACCAAAAGAATGGCCGCCTTGCGAATCGGGGCCGACTCGTCGCTGAGGTCCGCGTCCTGGTCATTGGAGCCCGCCGCGGCCACTCCCATGGCGGACGCTGAAGCCGGTGCTGCGCGAAGCGTTTCCAGGCGTGTCATGCCGCGTGTCCTCCCTGGCCGATCCAGCGATTCAGAACGCTTGCGGCGGCCTCGGGGTTATGCCGGATCAACTCACGGACCCGCTCCGAGGCGCCCGGGGTGGTCTCCGAAGCGGCGTCCACGGCAAACCGGATCCGCGCCGGCTCCGCCGCAACGGCCCGCCGCGGTCGCCTTGTCGCCAGCAGGCGAAGGCCGACGATCAGGAGCAGTCCGGCCACCCCTCCGCCCACTCCGGCCGGGATCCACCAGGAGGGGATCCGTCTCGTCTCGGGCACGGCGGGGGCGACCATCGGGTCTCGGATCACCACCTCATCGGGGATCGTGTCGACCATGAGCTCGAACGTCCCGGTGGGCACCACGTACCCCACGGCCGTTTTGATGGTCGTTTCGGTCCGTCCCTGGAGCGCCTGGAGATCCTCCTGGGACAGGTGGCGGCTGGGCAGTGCCTTGCGATAGTAGAAGCTGCGCGGGACTCGAACCCAGATCCGGGCGAACTCGGTCTCGACGGGCGTGTGCGGGTTGGCGGAGGGGGCCGGCTCAGTCGGAGGCGCCGGGGGCGATTCCGTGTCCAGCGGTTGATTCACTCCCACGCTTGGCTCGAGGGAGTGGCGCGGCGGCTCCGCGACGACCACCGGTTCCGGGGCGGGCGGGGCGACCATCTGAACGGTGACCCGCACGTCGTTGATCCAATCGAGTTGTTGCAAGATCTCCTGCTTGAGATCCTCTTCACGGGCCTGGGTCCGCGAGATCACATCAAGTGAGGGCTTGCTCGGATCAAGATATCGGTTCCCTTCCCGATCCATCACCGACACGGCATCCTCCTTCAGTTCGGGCTCGTTGCCCACCATGAAGGCCTTGATGCTCTGGACGGTCTTGGGGCCGATCTTCCGCGAGTCTTTGGTCTCGAGCATCACGAAGGCAGTCGTCGTCGTCGTGGGACGGCCCCCCGTCTTGGTGGGGGTCTTATAGATGTCCACCGACGCCGAGACGATCCCGTCGAGTTCGCCGATGAGGATCTCGAGGATTTCCGCCTTCGCTCGAAGCTCGCGCTGGTCTTTATCCTTGGGCAATTCCCAAGCTCTCGAGACGAGCAGGTCCTTGCGGATCTCGGAGATCGAGCGTGCGTTGATATCGAGTTTGGACAGGACGTCGGTGGCTTCTTCGTAGCGGTCGGTGGCCACACCGATCCGTCGGTCTTCGACGCTGTGCGGGATATGCGCCGCCTCGAGGGCGCGGGTGATCCGGGTGACGGCGTCGGACGGATACTGGCGGCCCTCGCCCAGGTTCTTGCCCGGCGAAGGGATGGCCGCGAAATAACCGAACCCGGCGATCGTGGCCACAATGCCGAGAACCGCGACCCAGCGCACGACGGGGCCTCGGGCCCAGACCGAGCGTTGGGCCACGGCCAGCCGGCTCAAGATCCGTTTGACCGTCGGGGCAACTGAGGGTGGACTCTCGGTCCGCATCGACTCTCCTCCGAGCGACTCGATCGCGTCGAGGTTCGGGCCCTTGGCGACCTCCACCGCGATGGAACAAGGACGGGTAAACCCGACCCGAACCATCACCCCGGGGAGATCCACCGGCCCGCCACGGCGCAACAACAAGCAGCGGGGACGGGGAAAGCGAATGGGATAGACCCGAACGGCCCACGAAACGAAGCGAACGAGTGGAACGAGTCCCCACGCCCCTTCACCAAGCGGCCGCTATCCCTTCCATGGGATCACGGAGTCTGTCGCATCCTGCGAGGGGAGTGTTATCCACAATCAGCCTGGTTTGTCAATCGCGTGTGGTCTGTCGAACGCATTGATGAAGCGCCGAGGATTCAACGTCCTCGCCCTCACGTTTTCAAAGGGCGTGCGACCCGCTTGGCGAACCTGCGCCGTTTCGAACGAAAAAAAAACGGCCGGCACATCCAGAGATGTGCCGGCCGCTGGGGTCTAAGACTCAATCGTTTGGACGACTGATCTCAGGAAGCAGTCGAGGCGAGAGCCAGCTCAGTTACCCGAGGGGGTCGAGAAGAGCAGGCTGCTCTGGGGGGCGTTGGCCGGAGCCGGGGGAGCCGGAGCCGGGGTGGGGGCGACTTCCGGGGCGGGCGGGGCTTCGTCGCTCGCCGGGGCCGGGGTCACAACCGAGGTCGCCTGGGGAGCAGCGTAGGCCTGGCCGCTACCGTAGGCCTGGGGGCTGCTGTAGCTCTGGGGGCTGGTGTAACCCTGGGGGCTGGCGTAACCCTGGCTCGAGGGGAAAACCGTCGGGCCGCAGGTGTCGCAGCTCGGGGTGCCGCAAGCGTTGCTCTTATGACCCCAAACCCGCTTCTTCTTCAGGACCCATTCGTAGCTGTAAACCTTGGGCTTGTGCAGGCCGCTGAACAGATTCTTCAGGCCGCAGCTCTTGGCGGGTGCACAGCCGGTGTCGCACTGAGCCGAGGCAACGACGGGAGCGTACTGGGGGCTGGGGGCCACACCCTGGGGCGAGGCAAGGCCGGTGTCGTGTCCGAACAGGCCCGCCTGGCTCACGCTACCGAAACCAAGGGCGAGGGCCAGACCGAGGCTCAAAGTCAAGGGCTTCAACATGGGAGACAGATCTCCTTAGCATTCGTTTCGATCAAGAGAAGGTGAATCCGGCCAGCCGGTCCACTCTTCGCTTTATTGTTTGGCCGAGTCACGGTATCTCCTGTCAGCGGGTTTTCCCGAACCCGAGGCCTTGCGGCCCAACCTTCCAGGCGATACCACCCATTTCGGTGCTCCCGAGTCCTCGCCGTGGCTAACCTTGGCGAGCCAACCTTTGTATCGTCATGCCAGGGTTCTCCCTTGAGGTCGCTTCGCGTTTTGTAGCAACGAGTTACGGCGATCATCCTTGACGATCGTCCCGGTCGGGCAATCCTGGCAATCTACAGAAACAGGTGGGGCCACCCATTCCGGATAATCCGATTTGTCGCGCCAGGCCTAGTTTTCCCAATACAGAAGGTTTGCCCGATTCGTACGGTCAGGGCGGTCATTCCCGGGTCCCTGACTTCGAAAAAAAACCGCCCGAGGGGCGTCGACATCGTCAACGCCCCTCGGGCAGCGGAGTTTGAACGGGTTAGGAAAAATAGGCTAACGACTCAGGGTTATCACTCGTGAGATTAAGGACCGGAGCCCGAGCGCCCCAGTGACACAGAGGGCTCGGCCTCTGCTCCGTACGAACGCAAACGGCCTTATCGTCGACGCGCCTCGTCGGGCTTGGTGGCGATGCCCGAGGGCTGGGTCGCGCGGAGCAGGACGAGTTCGTTGCGGACCAGGCCCTCCTCGATATAGGCCGGCGTCGCCAGGCCGGCCAGGGCCGGGGCGAACGAGTCATAAAGCTTCTTACGAATCAAGACGTAAGGAGACGTCCGGTCGGGGGAGGTCATCCACGCCACGAGCAGTTTCTTCTCGGCCTCTTGCCGCTTGAGCGGGTCGAGCTCGAGCTGCCCGTTGCGGAAATCGTTGTCGAGGTCGAACCCTTTGTTGTACCGGGGCTGGCTGCCCGGTACCGGGACCAGGGCACGGTCGCTCAGATAGAACCAGAGGCCCTCGTCGAGTTCCTCGAAGAACATGATCGTCCGCTCGCTCGGCGGCAGGATCTTCTGGAGTGAGGCGGCCAGGGCGCGGTGACTGCGTGCGGCATTATGTCGCGGAGCGATCGCGCCGTAGATGATCAGGACGCCGATCGCCCAGGCCCCGACCAACGGAGCCAGGGCTCCGGCGTCGGCCCCGCGCCGCCAGGCCCAGGCGCTCAGCACCACGCCGACCATGGCCACGACGGAGAAAACCGCGATCGGCGCAAAGTAGGGAGGAGCGACTTGCCTTGCGATCACAGGGGCGATGGCCGCCGCCACGAACATTCCCACCCAGTGCACCTGGAGGAACCGCCGGGCCCCCACTCGCTTCGACGCGAGGTCGCGGGCCGCTCGCGTGAGGCGAACCCACTCCACTCCCACCAGGAGCGCCACCCCCGGGAGACAAGGAAGATAGTAGTTCGGCTTGGCGACCGACCAGAGGCAGAACATCGCCAGGTTGCTGACCGCCCAGGACCAGGGGAACCAGATCCGCGGTCGATACTGTCGCCCTCGAGGCAGGAATGGCAACAGCAACCCCGTCGTCGCGAGCACGACCCAGGGCGCGGTCATCATCGGCCACTCGACGGCCAGGATCTCGTGGTGCCGGTGATGCGTGACCCCGGCTGTCCCCGCCTTCTGGCCCATCTCCAGATACCAGACCCGCGCGGCGAGCGGATCATTGAGCAAGACCGGCACCGGCCAGCTCAAGGCCAGCACCAGGAACACCAGGACGCCCCGCCAGTCGGTCAGAAGGCCAAGGCTCTCGCGGAATCGACCCGAGACCACCATGTAAGGGGCCAACGCCAAGGCGGCCAGGATCAGGATGATCGGGCCCTTGGTCAGAAACCCAAGTCCGAGCGCCGCGTAGAACAGCAAGTTCCAGTTTCGCCCCCCCACGGGCGACCCAACGGCCTCAACCTCAGCCTCGAGCCCCTCCGGGGCCGGGTCAGGGCTCTCGCCCATTTCCGGGGCATTCCCGTTCAGGCGCCGCCAGGCCGCGTACAGGGCGAGCGTCGTGAAGAAGGCGAGCGGCCCGTCGTTGCCCGCCTGCCGGAGCTCGCTGATGAAAAAGCCGATCGACGTAAGCACCAGGCCCGCCGAGAGACCGACCGCGCGGCCCCCGAGCCGGCAGCCCAGGCCGTAGACCAAGGCCACCGTCCCAATCGCCGCCAGGGCGCTGGGCAGGCGAACGATCCATTCGTCACGCCGGCCAGTCAAGGTGATCAACGACGCGATCGTCCAGCGCGGCAGCGGGGGCTTCTCGAGCCGGGGCCGCCCCTGGATCTGCGCGATCCGCCAGTGATTGTGGTCGACCGTGTCGAGCGCTTCGGCCGAGGCGCGTTGCTCCCGCTTGCCCCAGATGTCCACCGCGCCAAGGCAACCCAGGAATACCAAGCCCGCCAGGACGGCCAGCACGGCCTCCATTCCCCAGCGCTGAGTCCACCCCTTTATGGCCAACGTCGGCATCGTCCCCTCCCTGAGAATCGCCTCGCCTCGCAGCTTTGGGCCGACGGTTTCGTACTCCATCGCGGCACCATCTCGGTTGAGACGGCGCGGGAAAATACCCGAGATGGCCCGATCCGACAAGCCGAGGCCTCCGTTCTACGTCTTGCCGCGAGGCCGACTCCACCACCGCCAGGCAAAGGCCAGGCCCACCAGCCAGGCCATCAGCATGGCGCTGAAGAGCTCGCGGCGACGGACCTCTCCGTAGGTCAGTTGCGACGCACAGCCACTCAGACTGAGTAACGCCAGGCCCAGACACACCATCAGCAACGGGACAAGCCGGGAATCAAAGAAGTAGCTCCGCCAGACCTCGGTGATCGCCCAGAAGCTGCCGAAGAGCGAGCCGACGAACGCCAACGCTCCCGCCAGTCCGCGCTCGATCACCCGGCGGCACCGCCCCAGCCGCCGAGCGCGGCGAAGCGCCGCCAATGCTACAAATAACCACCCATAGCCAACGAACCCAACCATCCCAATAACCCCAGCTCCCATGAGAATCCCCCACCACCAGGTCTGCCCCCACTGAGGCGGAGGTGACGGGATGGCTTGCCGGACCCCGGGCAACAGCTTGTCAACTGCGCCAAGCAGAAAGAGGAGTGCCCCCGCGACCAGGAACCCCGACCAAGGGCCGATTCCGACCCAGATCGCCCGATGGGACATCCACCCCCGGAACCCTCGACGCCCCGAGTCTTCCGGGAGATCAAGCGTGGCTCCCGCGAGAAAGCCATAACCCAAGAGCGGGCCCACGAGGATCACCCAGGTGAGCCACTCCCAATCGCGAGGATCGGGAGCACTCGTGGAGCCAAACGAGAGGTGACAGGTCTCGTAGTAGGTGCGTCCCAAAAAGGCCGGAGCCAGCGGAAAGAGGAACCAGGCGAACGCGGCTCCGAGCCCTCCGTCGTGCGGTCGGATCATGGTTGGCCCTCGCCTCAGCGGTACGGACCGACGGGAACGACTTCGAGGCGTTTCGCTCCCTCAAAGGATACGCCGTTTGCCCTCGGGTCACGAGCAAAATCGGATCCCGGTCGGCGTGGATGCCGCCCCATGAGACCCTCCGAAACCGGCCGTTTGGGGTTCGATCATTCGCGTTGACAGTTCCTCGGAAGATCGGGTATACCCTGGCGTCCTCTGAGGGAGGGAAGACTCCGAAGGCTTTTTCCAAGCCACGAAGTCGCTCCCCTTCTTCTGCGACGAACGCATTTGACTCTCAGCGGAACACGTAGCGAAACAGGGATGTCGCGGCCGCCGCGGGGGGGCAACTGGCTCAAGGATGGGCTAGCCCCCGCACTCATTTTTTTTCCGGGTCGATTCCTCCCCGGCGCCCACGTCTTCCCCAGTTTGACGCGAATCGAGACCCGCCGCCGGTTGCCCGGCCTATCGCTTAAATCGCGACATAGGTCGAATGCAACTGATCCGGCATGCCACAAACGAAGGGGCAGGCGCATGCGGCCTGAGACTCAACGCCCGACCGCTTTGCGGCCCACACCTCATCGCCAATACACCGCGCCGGAGCCAGGGTCCAACCCGGCCCCGGCGGCGGCCGAGCCGGCTCGGCCCGGACTTTATCCCGGCGAGCCCGAGGCCTGCCGCCGCGACTACCGGCAGTTCTTGCCGATCCTCGCCCATCTCGGCCTCTTTCTCGCGGTCTTCAAGGTCTTTCGCGTCGAGGGTCGGGCGTTCCAGATCCTGGTCACCGTCGCCTTGGCCGCCCTGCCCGTTCACTACCTGCTCCCTTATCGGTGGAAGAAACCCCTCTTCGTCGCCGTCTCGATCACCGGCCTGGCCCTCGTCTTCGGCCCCTTGGCCGCCTCATACGTCGTCGCACTCTCGCTGCTCCTGATCGGCGTCTGCCGCCTGCCGATCCCCTGGTGGACTCGAGTCACGACGCTGGCGGTCGTGGCCGTCGCCATCGCCCGGATCCGGCCCGAAAGCCTGGCGTCGGCAGTCCCCGAGAGCGTCTGGCCCATCCTGGCCACGATGTTCATGTTCCGAATCCTGATTTATCTCTATGAATTGAAGCACGCCAAGGCCCCCGAGACGATCGTCGACACGCTCAGCTACTTCTTCCTCTTACCCAACTACTGCTTCCTCCACTTTCCGGTGGTCGACTACCGGACGTTGCACCGCGGCTATTTCTCCCGCGAGATCCACGTCACCCAGCGTGCCGGTCTCCAGATGATCTTCGACGGCACGATCCACCTGCTCCTTTACCGCCTGGTCTACCACGAGTGGCTGATCCCGGCCGAAGAGGTCCAGGGCGCCACCAGCCTGGTGCGATACCTCGTCTGCAACTACCTGCTCTATCTTCGCGTCTCGGGCCAGTTCCACATGGCTTGCGGGATGCTCCACCTGTTCGGGTTCCAGCTTCCCCCGACGCATCATCACTACTTGCTGGCGACCGGG
This sequence comes from Singulisphaera sp. GP187, assembly GCF_900129635.1. Taxonomy (GTDB): domain Bacteria; phylum Planctomycetota; class Planctomycetia; order Isosphaerales; family Isosphaeraceae; genus Singulisphaera. The sequence continues at coordinate 4,611,974 of NZ_FSRB01000001.1, forward strand.
TTCACCGACTACTGGCGTCGGATCAACATTTACTGGAAAGACTTCATGGTCCGCCTGGTGTTCAACCCGGTGGTGTTTCGGTTGAAGCGGTGGCCGCAACCGGCGGCGCTTGCGATCGCGACGGTGGTGGTGTTCGTGGCGACCTGGGCGTTGCACGCGTATCAATCGTACTGGCTGCGGGGTTCATGGGGGATCAGTGGTCCGGACGCCCTGTTCTGGGGAATCCTGGGAGCTTTGGTGCTGGTCAACGTGCAGTTGGACGCGCGTCGGTCGCGGGCCCGCACTCGGGCAGGCAAGGGTCCGTTGACAGCGCGGGGGCATCTGGTGCGTGGGGCGAAGGTTGCGGCCACGTTCACGACGATCGCACTGCTCTGGTCGCTCTGGTCGAGCCCGACCATCGGGGCATGGGTGGACCTGATGCGTCGCGGGACCGGAATCTGAGTCTGAACCTGATTCTGGGTCGCTTGGCCGACGGATTGTTCAAGAGGTAAGCGTATCATGGCCCGTTGCTCGTCGCAGACCGTTCAGATCGTAGCGACGGCGGCGATCCTCGCCTGGGGGTTGGCGCCCGGTCGTCTGGCGTTGGGGACGCCGGGGCGGCTCCGCGAGACGCTGCGCAACGACCAGTTGAGCCAGGCCGACTACGAAAAGATGGAACGGGGCTATTACGAGCAGATCCTCGACGCGGGGCGCAAGCTCGGCGCTTCGGACGCGGTCGAACCGGAGTCGCCACGCCACAACCGGTCCCAGGCCAAGTCGGTGCCGTTCGAGGGAGGGCCCCTGGCGCAAGGCGTTGACGACCTCCGGGAATTCGTGCTGAAGCCGAACCTGTCGGTCGACCATGCCGGGGCGCGCTGGACGACCAACGCGCTGGGGATGCGCGACCGCCCCTACGAATCGACCAAGCCGCCCAACACGCTCCGGATCGCCTTCGTGGGTGACTCGATCGGCGCCGGCTGGGGAGTGGGCGATGGCCAGGCATTCGAAGCCGTGTTGGAGCGTCAGCTCGACGGACGATCGAAAGCAGGCGGGGGTTCCGCGGTGGAAATCCTCAACTTCGCGATCCCGGGGCACGGCCCCGGCCAGCGGTGGGAACACTTCAAACGCGTGGGCTGGGCCACCGAACCCGACCTCGTCTTGTTTGAATCCACCCAGGCCGACTCGGGCTGGGACGAGCGTCGGCTCCGCGGGCTCTTACCGCGCGGGATCGGTTGGGACTCACCGATGTATCGCGACGTCCTGACGCGGGCCCACGCCCGGCCGGGCGGGACGATTGAGAGTTATAAGCAAGTGCTTCGGCCCTATCGTGAAGAATTCGCGGCCGGCGTCTTCCGAACCGCCGCCGCCGATTGCCGCGCCCGGGGTGTGCCGATCGTCCTGGTGATGGTCCCGCGCGTGGGCAAAACGGCCGATCAGGCCGAGATCCAACGGCTGATCGCCCTGGCGCGTGACGCCGGGTTCACGGCGATCGTCGACCTCTCGGACACTTACAACGGCATCGACCCCAAAAGCCTGGCGGTCGGCCCGAACGACTACCACCCCAACGCCAAAGGCCATGCCATGCTGGCCCAACGGCTCGACGCCGCCTTACAGACGCAGACCAACTTGCTTCGGCCCCCAAAGCTCGGACCTGGTGAGAAGGGTGGCCGACAATGACGAACCACGAACCCAAGATGCGATCCGCGCACACCTGCTTCGCGAAGACCCTCGCCATCCTCCTGCTCGGCTTGCTCCCGCTCCCCGCGGGGTGGGTCCGCGCCCGATCGGCGGTGGATAGCGCCCGATCCAACGAGATGAATCGGACCGACCGCGAGATCAACGCAGGCGGTTATTACGAAGGCTTGATTGGAACCGATGCGCCGCAAGGCGGGCCGAGCGAGCTGACGCTCTGCCTGATCGGCAAGCCGAGAGGCTGGGGACGGCCGCGGGCTACCGACCTCAAGCGGAGCCTGGACGGCGACTTCCTCATGTTCGAGCTCCGGCCGAACGTGAAACAGACGCTCTACGGCGAGCCGTTCATCACCAACGGCTTCGGCATGCGGGGCCGTTCCCATCCGCATCAAAAGCCTCCGGAGACCTTCCGGATCGCCGTGCTCGGCTCATCCATCGACATGGGCTGGGGAGTCGGTTCCGAAACCATGTACGTCAACGAGCTGGAAAAGTGGCTCAATGACCACGCTCTGAAGCTCGGCCTCAAGCGCCGGTTCGAGGTCCTCAACTTCGCGGTCCCGGCGTACAGCCCGATGCAACGGTTCGAGTCGTTCCGGCGCAAGGCCGTCGAGTTTGATCCCGACCTGGTGCTCTACTCGGCCACGATGCTTGATATCCGGTTGATCGAGATCCACCTCTGCGACATGTTTCAGTGCCGGGTGGACATGACCTACGACTTCCTCCGCGAGGCGGTGGCCAAGGCGGGGATCACCGAGCGCGACCTCCGGCTCAATGCCGACGAGAAGCTGCGTGACAAGGACGTGATCAAAGCGAAGTTGCGCCCGCACTACTGGTCGATCTACAACGCCACCATGACCGCCCTGGCCGCGGAATGCCGCTCGGCGGGCATCCCGCTGGCCAGCATGATTATCCCCCGGGTCGGCAAGGCCGACGCTCCCATCGCCCGCGACGAGACCCTCGCGGCGCTACGGGCGGTCCTCACCCCGCACACCAAGCCCCTTTTCGACCTGTCGGGCACGTTCGACGACCTCGACCCGGCCGACCTCGAGATCGGCCCCCTCGACGACCATCCCAACGCCTTGGGCCATCACCGCCTGTTCCGGGCGCTGGCCCGAGCTTTAGTCAACGACGATTTGTATGAACTTCTTTTTGAATCGGCCCGACGTCCCGACTTCGATGAACATGGACCGGCCGGACTGCCTTCTCAGTCGCCCGCTCCGAAGGACGTTGGTCACGACCAACCCTGAATGACTTAGATTCGAGCACAACCATGGATGGAAACCACCTCAGTCAGTTACTCGACGAGGCCGCCACCAGGCGCCCCGACCACCCCGCCGTTGAAGACGAGCTCGGCCGATCGCTGACCTATGCAGAATTGGCCCGAACGGCCGACCGCCTCGCCACTCGCCTGGCCCGCTGGGGCGTCGGCCGAGGCGACCGGGTCGGCCTGTTCCTGCCCAAAGGGCTCGAGGCCGTCGCGGCGATCCACGGGATCCTCCGCGCCGGCGCGGCCTACGTTCCGGTCGATCCCACCGCGCCCGTCACTCGCGGAGCCGGCATCTTCGCCAGCGGCGGCGTCAAGGCCGTGGTCGTCGCCGCCGAGCTTGCCGGTGAACTCCAGAAGACATGGCCAGGGCCCGGCCCAGCGCCTCGCCTGATCGTGGTGGGAGCGACCGGCGAATCGGCCCCGTGCGACGCGTCCTGGGACGAAGTCAACCAGGACGACGCCCCGACTCCGCTCGCCCCTCCTCGCGGTTCGGACGACCTCGCCTACATCCTCTACACCTCGGGGTCGACCGGCCAGCCCAAGGGGGTGATGCTCTCGCACACCAACGCCTTCACCTTCCTCGACTGGTGCGATCACGACCTCGGCACCTCGACCGACGACCGATTCTCCTCGCATGCCCCGTTCCACTTCGACTTGTCCGTCTTCGACCTCTTCGTCTCGTGCCGGAACGCGGCGACCCTGGTCGTGATCGGCGAGACGCTCAGCAAGGAGCCCGCGCGACTGGGCGCGTTCATCGCCGAGCGGCGGATCAGCGTCTGGTACTCGGCCCCATCGATCCTGACTCTCCTGGCCAGGCACGGCGGCATCGAGGCCCCCGGTTACCCGGCCCCTCGGCTCGTCCTGTTCGCCGGCGAGGTCTTCCCGATCACGCCCTTGCGGCGGCTCAGGGAGTGCTGGCCGAACGCGACCCTCTGGAACCTCTACGGGCCGACCGAGACCAACGTCTGCACCGCGCATCGGATCCCGGCGACCATCCCCGACGACCGCACCGGACCGTTCCCGATCGGCAACGTCTGCCCGCCGCTCGAGGCGCGGGTGGTCGATGAACAAGGGAACGACGTCGCTCCCGGGTCGGTCGGCGAGCTGGTCATCGCCGGCCCCGGCGTGATGCGCGGCTACTTCGGTCAGCCCGAGCTCACCCGACTGGCCTTCCTCCAGGGCGCTGACGGCGTTTCGTGGTACCACACGGGCGACCTCGTGGTTGACGACGGCGACGGCTGCTTCGCGTTCCACGGCCGCCGCGACCGGATGGTCAAGAAGCGTGGCTACCGGATCGAGCTGGGGGAGATCGAGTCAGCGCTTTACCGCCACGAGGGTGTCGATCGCGCGGCGGTGATCGCCAAGGCCGACGACGCGGGCGTCTCGATCGCCGCGTTCATCGCCATGAAGCCCGAGCAGAAGCAGTCGATCATCGCCATGAAGCGGCACTGCACCACCCATCTGCCCCACTACATGGTGCCCGACTCGATCACCTTCGTCTCGGCCCTGCCGACGACCTCGACCGACAAGGTCGATTACCAAGGTTTGAAACGGCTGGCCTCGGCCAATGCGTGAGACCGGGATGACCGCGTCCGGGAACCTGGGAGCGAGCGGCGGTGAGCGCAACGATGAAGATGGTGGGCCATGCCCACCCTACAAAAATCCACACAACGCAAAACCACTAAACGCGTCCATTTTATCGCATCTTGAATTGAATCGTCTTCCTCCGTCCTCGGAGCCATCGTGACTTTCCGCCACCTCATGAGTTGGAAGACCTGCTTCTACGAGATGCTCCTGCCGACGCTCCGCCGCCTCGGCCCGGCGCGCTGCGATGCGATCATCGGCGGCCTGGGGCGGCTGTCCGCCGCGGCCTGGCCCCCGAGGCGCAAGCTGCTTGCCAAGGCGATCGATCGCGCGGGGACGGCCCTCCAGGCCGACTGGAACCCGACAACGGTCCACCCTGCCCTGGCGGCCAACATGCTCCGGTTCGCGGCCCGCGACTACCCGCTCGACTCGGCTCCTGACGAGGAAATCCTCGCCCGGTTCGACGTCAATGGGTTCGAGGGCCTTCAAGCCGCGCTCGACGGGGGCCGGGGAGCGATCGTGGTCGGCTGCCACCTGGGGGGGCACATCGCGGCCTTGCACTGGCTCTACCGCCGCGGAGTTCCGCTCCGCCTTTTGGTCCAGCGGCCCCGGCACGTCTCGCGCGAGCTCGACCGTCGTTTCGACCGTGACGAACCGCACCCGCAATCCGACTTCTTCCTGCGCCGGGACTTGTCCCCCGCCGTGGCGGCCGAGCGTTTGCTCCACGCCCGTGCCGCGCTTCGGGACGGTCTGGCCGTATACCTCTCGGGCGATATCCCGTGGAACGGCCCGAACACCCGGTCCGGCCAGTTGCTCGGCCAAACGCGAACGTTCCTCTCGGTCTGGGCCGACCTGGCCGTCCTGACCCGCGTCCCGGTCTTCCTCCTCTTCTGCACCCATCGTCCCGGCGGCCGCTACGCCCTGACGATCGAAGCCCCCTGGACCCTCGCCGCTGGCGAAGAGTCGGCCGCCCTGACCCGCTACCTCACCCGTCTCGAAACCGAGATCAAGGCCCACCCCGCCGACGCCGTCGCCCACCTGCTCTGGCCCTGCTACGGCCCTTCAACGGACCAGGCCGTCACCAACTCGACCGCCCGCCCCAGCCGGCGCGTAGCCGCGGTTCCCTGACAAGCCTCCATCAGTTCGCTCGCCCCAAGGGCGAGCGCAACCAGAACGCGGTGCTTCCCGCCGTTACAAGGTCTTGAGAAACGCGGACAGGTCGGAGACCTCTTCCGGCGTCAGCTCGGTCTCTTGAGGGTGCCGGTGCTGAAGAAACACGTCTTCAAGCGTCTTGGCCCGACCGTCGTGCAGCAACGGCTCACGATGGCCGACGCCGAGCAACGAGGGGGGATTGAACTTGCGATTGCCTGCCTCATCCATGAGACCCACGTCGTACCGACCCGTTGAGGTGTAAGCGGGGGGCGTGTGGCACTTCGTGCAGCCCTGCGAACGGAACAGGTCGCGACCACGATCGACGGCGTCGTGCCGGCTTGGCGCCGCGATCGCCTGGAGGGGCGGCAGTGAACGCAAATAGGCGGTCAATGACTCGACCTGATTGCCAGTAAGCTCCGATCCACGCATCGTTCGCTGGACCGACTTTTGAATCTGGTCCTCGAGCCGATCGATCGACCCGGTCCAGGTCCACGGGCCGGTCGCGTGGACGCCTCGGAGCGAGGGGACCCGCTTGGGTGCGCCGTAGGCTCCGTCTCCCAAGGTGTCGCCGAGTTGGCCATTACTGTGGCCGTCGGTGTGGCAACTGTGACAGCTCATCCAGCCGTCGAGCGAAAGGGTCGCGTCGTGGAACAACCGTTCGCCCCGCTCGACCTGTGTCGGATCGGGACGAGGGCCAAGGGGGATCGTCTTGAGCGTCTTACCGGAGAAAAGGTCGACCAGGGCCACCTGATCGCCGACCGCGTCGGCGACATAGACGGCGTTGCCGCCAGGCGTCAAGGCCAGGGCCGAGGGCCTCGTGCCGACGCCGTACCTCCGGAACTGGCCGAGCCGGCTCCGTTCGACGGCAACCTCGCCCACACCGCCGAGCGCCACCACCACGGAACCGCCCGGGCCGCAGACAAGGCTGGCCGGGTCGCCGGCGCCGCTGTACGGCTCGCCGAGATTCATGAGGTCACTGTCGCGAAGCAGGTCCTCGTCGGATCCGAGCGCCAGCACGGCGTCGACGTTCAGGTAACGAACGTGACTCGTCACAAACCGTCCCCAAAACACATCTTCGAAGTCGGTCCGGGCCTGACGATGGAGCCGCTGGTGCGCGACGATGAGGGTCCGGCCGTCAGCCGTCAGGGCGAAACCCCGGAGATTGTGCGCGGGCAGATTGCGGACCGAATCCAACGTGGCCCGCTCGCGGTCGACCACGGCAAGCTTGCCGCCGAACGCGTCGGCCACCACCAGCTTGGAGCCGGCGTTCACCAAGACCATGTTGCGGGGACTGAAGGGCAAGTCGAGGGTTCGCTCGCCGGTCACACGTCCCTGACCGTGATCCTCATGGCGGGGCAAGTCGAAAAAGGTCAGCCGGCGGGACTCGAGTGAAGCGACGACACACGAGCCGCCATCGGGCGTAACCACAAGACTGACCGGGTCGGCCGCGACGGCCTGGCGGGCGACGACCCGAACCGTGTCCCCGCTCGGTTCCAGCAAGAGCAGCGCGTTGCCAACCCGGTCGACGGCCAGCAGGCGCCCGTCGGCAACCGCCACGACGTCGGCCAGTCCGCGGCCGACCTGCGGCTCGGCCACCACCCGACCCGATTGCGTCGCGACGATCGAGAGGCTGCCGCTCCGCCGATTGGCGACGTACAATCGGCTTCCGTCCGGGGAAAGGCAGAGGCCGACCGGCTGGCGAACCTGGCAGACCAGCGGTTGTTGCGGCTCGGATTCAGGTTCAGGCTCACCCCCGTGAACCCATCCGTCGGCGCCGGCCAGAATCAACAGGGTCAGTCCGACGAACCACCAGGGTGTGCGGACCATCGCAGGCATCATGTTCATCGAAACGACTCGTCGAGTGGGCTGGCGTTCGAATCCAATGGTACGTATCGGGATGGTCGCCCCGAGAGTTCAAGGAGAGGGCGTCTCCTCCGCAAATCCAAACCTCGAGAATGCCAACGCGGAATCTCACCGTCCCTCATGCATGAGACAACCGCAATGGCACGATCATTGTATCACCTGGCACCTGCGATCCGTATAACTAAGGGGGGGAGGGCGATGTAGACCAATGGGACGGCGATCATGTCAACGGATCCACCACCACTTGAACAATAAATCAACTGCAACCCAAACCATGAGCTTTATTGAGACTGTAGCAAGGATATTGGAATCTCGTTCCTACGCTCTGCGTGGGAATGCCGTCTGCGACGCTCCGCGTCGTCTTCTCCGGCAGGTGGGGTCGCAGAGCGGCCAGAACGGCATTCCCACGCCGAGCCTGGGAACGAGTTTCTCCCGCGAATTTCGGCCTCTGGGACAGACAGACGGCCCGGTTTCCTGGCGACAGACTCGCTTGATTTCCCAATCCACGGTCACCGTGACAGCCGACGCATGACCGCAATCCTCGGGCTCTCCGCGTTCTATCACGACTCGGCCGCGGTGGTCGTGGTTGACGGCCGGATCGTGGCCGCCGCGCAGGAGGAGCGATTCAGCCGCAAGAAGCATGACGCCGGCTTCCCCGCCGGCGCGGTGGCCTACTGCCTGGGCGAAGCGGGACTGACACCGGCCGACCTCGACTGGGTGGGATTCTACGATAAGCCGCTTCTGAAGTTTGAGCGGTTGCTCGAGACCTACATCGCCTACGCACCACGCGGGTTTCGGTCGTTCCGCCGGGCGATGCCCGTCTGGCTCCGCACCAAGCTCTTCCTGCCGAAGGCGATGGCCCGGGGACTCGGCGGCTACCACCGTCGCTTCGTCTTCGCCGAGCACCACGAGTCCCACGCGGCCAGCGCATTCTTCCCGTCGCCGTTCGAGGAGGCGGCGATCCTGACCGTCGACGGGGTCGGCGAGTGGACGACCGCCAGCTTTGGGATGGGCCAAGGCCATCGGATTGGCTTGACGCACCAGCTCCGCTTTCCCCACTCGCTCGGCCTGCTCTACTCGGCCCTGACCTATTACACCGGGTTCCGCGTCAATAGCGGCGAACATAAGGTCATGGGACTGGCCCCGTACGGCCGGCCCGTCTACGCCGACCTCATTTTGAAGCACTTGCTCGACCTGAAGGACGACGGCTCGTTTCGCATGGACATGTCGTACTTCAACTATACGCATGGTCTGACGATGACCTCGGCGAAGTTCCACCGGCTCTTCGGCGGACCGCCCCGCCGCCCGGAGTCGCCGGTCACCCCGCGCGAGATGGACCTGGCCGCGTCGCTCCAGGCCGTCACCGAGGAGATTCTCCTCCGGATGGCTCGGCACGTTCACAAGGCAACCGGAGCGAAGCAACTCTGCCTGGCCGGAGGTGTCGCCCTGAACTGCGTCGCCAACGGCCGGATCCTCCGCGAAGGGCCGTTCGAGGAGATCTGGATCCAGCCCGCGGCCGGCGACGCGGGCGGAGCCCTCGGCATCGCCCTGTTCATCGAGCATCAACTCCTCGGGCACCCCAGGACCCCTCAGCCGACGGACTCACAACAGGGGTCATTGCTCGGCCCCGCCTTCTCCGACGCCACCATCGAGCGGTTCCTCCAGGAGCAAGGGGCGGAATACACCCGGTACGGGTCGGACGAGGAACTCTGCCAGGCGGTCGCCGAAGCGCTGGCTGGTGGCCAGGTTGTCGGCTGGTTCCAGGGAAGGATGGAGTTCGGCCCCCGCTCCTTGGGCGCACGGAGCCTGCTGGGCGACCCCCGCAACCCCGAGATGCAGGCGGTCATGAATCTCAAGGTCAAGTTCCGCGAGTCGTTCCGCCCGTTCGGACCCGCCGTGCTCCGCGACCGAGCCGCCGACTTGTTTGACATGCGCCCAGAAGATGAGAGTCCTTACATGCTTCTCACCTTCGCGGCTCGCCCCGAGACCGAGCTTCCGGCCGTCACTCACGTCGACCGGTCCGCGCGAATCCAGACGGTCGATCCCGAACGGAACCCACTCTTCCACCAACTTCTCCGCGCCTTCGCGACGCAAACGAGCTGCCCGGCACTCATCAACACCAGCTTCAACGTCCGCGGCGAACCCGTCGTCTGCACGCCGGCGGACGCCTATCGCGGCTTCGTCGCCACCCACATCGACCTTCTGGCCCTGGGCCGTTGCGTGGTCCGCAAAGCCGGCCAGCGCCCGCTCACCCAGGCCGAAGTCGTCGCTCACCTGGCGCGATTCCCGCTCGACTGAACGAACCGAAGAAAGAAAACAAGAAAAGGACCCCGGCGATGTCCCTGACCCCGATCGACTGGCGGCCCGAACCGAAGACGCTCGCCCAGTTCTCCGAAATCAGCCTGTTCTTCCTGGGGATGGTCGCCGCCCCGCTGGCCTCCCTGCGCGGGCAACCGACGCTCGCGGCCACTTTCTGGGTCGCGGCGGTGGCCTGCCGAATCGTCGGCGCCTGGCGGCCGACCGCGTTGAAGCCGGTCTACCTCGGCCTGACCCTGGCCACCTGGCCGATCGGCTGGGTGGTCTCGCACCTCGCCCTGGCCGTCGTCTATTATGGAGTCATCACGCCAATCGCCCTCGTCTTCCGCCTGCTCGGCCGCGACCCGCTGACCCGGCGCTTCGACCGCGACGCCACAACCTACTGGGAACCGTACGACCCTGACCGCGGAACCGATCAATACTTGCGTCAATTCTAATTTTTTATCGGGGCGACAGCGCAGACCCTCTCCGCTCGGGACAAGACGATGGCAAACGACCGGATCGAGAACCCGAAAACCGACAGTCTCGACGAATTGGCCCAGTCCTCGCAGCCAGGCCTGGCGGCCGAACTGCTCGATTTCCTGAAGTACAACAAGAAGTGGTGGCTGCTGCCGATCCTGCTGGTGCTCGGCGTGTTCGGCGTCCTGCTGGCGATGGCGTCCACCGCGGCGGCACCGTTCATTTACACGTTGTTTTGAGGCACGAGGGGCCTCATGAAAACCACGACCCGCCATCGAGCGAGGAATCACCCTCGTTCCCACGGGGGACCGTGGGAACGAGTCGCGAGGAGCGTCAGCGTCCTGTCTTTCTAAGGCGAGGACGCAGTACAGGGTCGCGTGGGCCGTTGATAATGCCAGGGCCAAGAAAAGGGGACGCGTTCGGAGAAAAGTTGGAATCGCCCACTCGCTTCCCGGCACTTTATTGAGAAGCAAGAGCACGAGGGGATCGAACGATGGGCGAATCAACCGACGGCATCATCTTGAAGCATCTCCAAACGCTCTACAGCGTGGGGGCGATCGGAGGGCTGTCGGACAGCGAACTCGGGGAACGCGTCGTGGCCGGGCGGGACGACACCGCCGAGGCCGCGTTCACGTGCCTGGCCGAGCGGCACGGACCGATGGTCCTCCGCGTCTGTCGGCAAATGCTCCACGATCGCCACGAGGCCGAGGATGCGTTTCAGGCCACTTTCCTCGTCCTGGCCAGCAAGGCCCATGCGATCCGTAATCAAGACTCGGTGGCCGGCTGGCTCCACGGCGTCGCCCGCCGCGTCGCGCTCAGGTCCAAGGCCGACGCCACCCGGCGGCGGATCAAAGAACGCCAAGCCGCGATCGTCGCCGCGGCCCATTCCCCTGAGGACAACCAGGGCCAGAGCGAATCCTGGCCCGAGCTCCACGAGGAGATCGCTCGATTGCCGGAGCGATACCGTGAGCCGGTCGTGCTCTGTTACCTCGAAGGACTGACCACCGAGGCGGCCGCGCAACGGCTGGGCTGTCCCCAGGGGACGATCCTCTCCCGGCTCTCACGGGCGAAGGAACGATTGCGAAGGAGTTTGACCCGCCGCGGCGTCGCCGTGCCCGCCGGCGTGCTCGCGGCGGAGTGGGGTTCGGACGTGGCGTTGGCGGTGCCGGCGGCCTTGCTCGAAACGACGGTGCGGGCGTCTTTGAATTTCACGGCGCGACAAGCAGCCGGGGCCGCGCTGGCCTCGACCACGGCGGTCGGCCTGGCACGGGGGGTACTTTACGCCATGACTCTCTCACAGTGGAAAACCTTCGGCGCGGCGACACTCGCCTGCGTCCTCGCCATGGGAAGCCTCCGCGCCTTCGCTCAGTTCGGCGGCATCGGTGGGACCGACGAGGCCCCCGCAGTCAAGCCGGTCGCCGACGATCGGCAAGCGGCCCTGACCCGATCCGTGGCCAAGATTCAGACGGAACTCGACGAGGCGAATCGGCGGAATGCCGAGTTGCAAAAGCAGTTGCAAGCGATCCAGGCCGAGTTGAAGACCTTGCAGGCCAACCCGACACCAGCCTCAACCAAAGAAGCCAAGCCTAATCAAGCCGCAACGGCGACGCCAATCAGGCTGCCCGCCGAGGGTTTCGGCATGAACGCTCACACAGGTTTTGCCCTCCAGGGAGGTTCGAATCAATACAAACATCACACCTTCAAAAACTCAGTGATCGTTGTGTCTCCCCTGGGGGATAAAATCAAGATCTATAACACGAGAACCAACAAGACTCAGTCACTCCAGTTATCCGCCTCGAAGGAATTTCCACTCGAGGTCATTCCCATTGCCTCACCGGGTGCTGGAGCCCTCAGGTTGAAGGGGTCGAATATCATTCGCATCGCCGCCTCCCGTTCTCTCGACGGAAAGTGGATCACGCAGGACCTACGCGAACCCGTTAATGGTGTTGTATCACCGCTCGGTGGCACCGATATCGTCGTCTACCTTCTCGGTCGATACGCTTATGGCTTCAGCCCCAAGCTGCAGCGTTGGGACGTCGTGGAACTTCCCAATGGCACAAAAGGGAGTCCGCTCGCCGCCATCGGAATGGCTTCCATTGAGGGCGACGGCCACGTTTACACCTTCGACAACGACACTGGCAAGTGGAGCGATGTCGATCTCCGCGCGATTATCGACGCGCCCGATGACAACCAACCAAACGATGCCGAGCCAAACCCAGCGGCGAGTGAATCCACCCCACGAGCAACGACTCCGTAACGCCCGGTTCGTCGGCTGGACATGTGAGCGGGCAACTCATTCTCTCTCACAAACATGTCGCTGTTTCGTATAGTGGGCACGGCCCACCAGGTTTTGTGGGAAAGGCTGGTGGGCCGTGCCCACCCTACGAAATATCGACATCCATGGCTTTTTTACCAATACAAGGTTCATTCCAGCCGGGCGACGTGGCCTCGGGATGTTCACTGCCCGAATTGCTGAGATCGCCGGCGGAGAGTAGGATAGGGCTGCGGGACAGGCGACGCAAAAGGCGTAAGGAACCGTCCCGACCTCCCGCGTGGCCCGGAATTCTCGCCTCATGACCAGCTTGTCACTGTTTGACCTCGGCGACGATGAACCGTCTGGGCCACCGCTCGAAACGGTGTCGGAGCTCACGGGTCGGATCAAATCGACCCTGGAGCGGCGATTCTCCGAGGTCGCACTCAGGGCCGAGGTCTCCAACGTCGCGCGGCCGAGGTCGGGGCATATCTACCTCGTGCTCAAGGACGACGGGGCGCAGGTGCGCGCGGTGCTCTGGAAGGCCGAGGCCCAGCGGCTCGTCTTCGACCTGGTCGACGGCCTGGCCGTCACGGTCTGGGGCAAGCTGGCGGTCTACGCGCCCCGGGGCGAGTACCAGGTCACGATCCGCAAGATCGAGCCCGAAGGGATCGGGGCGCTCGAGCTGGCGTTCCGCCAGACGGTGGCCCGGCTCGCGGCCGAGGGGCTGTTCGACCCCGAGCGGAAGCGCCCTCTACCCCGGTTCCCGCGGCGGATCGTGGTCGTCACCAGCCCGAGCGGCGCGGCGGTCCGCGACTTGCTGCAAGTCATCAGCCGGCGCTGGCGGGCCTCGGACATTCTGATCGCACCGGCCCGGGTCCAGGGCGTCGGCGCCGCCGAAGAGGTCGCCGAGGCGATCGCCCTGGCCAACCGCGTCGCCGGCGCCGATCTGGTCATCCTCGCCCGAGGGGGCGGGAGCCTTGAGGACCTCTGGGCGTTCAATGAAGAAGTCGTGGCGCGAGCCATCGTCGGCTCCGCCCTGCCGGTCATGACGGCGATCGGCCACGAGGTCGACCTGACGATCGCCGACCTCGCCGCCGACCGCCGCGCCCTCACGCCGAGCGAGGCGGGCGAGCTCTGCGTGCCCGATGCGGTCGAGATTCGCCGGACCCTCGGCCGCCTGGCCGATCGGATCGCGTTGTCGGCCCGGCTCCGGCTGCAAGAGGCGCGCTCCCAGGTCGACGCCGCCTCCAAGGGACTCGACCGCGCCGTCCGCCGCGACCTCGACGGCCGCCGGCACCGGCTCGGCCGGCTCGCCACCGCCCTCGAGGCACTCAGCCCGCTCGCCGTCCTCGCCCGCGGCTATAGCCTGACCTTCCAGGCCGACGGCATCACCCTGGTGCGCTCGGCCGACGACGTCCAGGTCGGCGACCAGTTGCAAACCCGGCTCGCCTCGGGCCAACAAATCACCAGCCGTGTCGAAGGGAGATCCTGATCGTGGAACCTGAGCTGGAATTCGAAGCCGCCCTGGTCGAGCTCGAGCAAATCGTCGGCCAACTCGAAGGCGGCGAGCCCGCCCTGGCCGAGGCCCTGGCCAGGTACGAACGGGGGATTCACCTCCTGGCCCACTGCCAGAACCTGCTCGATGGCGCCGATCGGACCGTCGCCTTGCTCACCGGCGTCGACGGCAACGGTCAACCCCTGACCACCCCCTTCGACACCACCGCCACCGCCGACCGCGACCGGGGCGACTCCCCAGGCCCCAAAACACCTAAAACCCCCAAACCGAATGACGGAATTCCCTTCTGATTCTCCCCTCACTTTGCGTTGCAAAGTTTTTGACGGAGCCATGTGGACAATCTCGAAAAGTTTGTCAACAATGAGCACTGTCCGGCTTAAGTGGCCCCCGTGGTGGGATGTTCAGGGGTGCGCATGGACGGCGTGCCGCCCCGCCATCGGCTCGCTGCTCGAAATCACTTGCCCATGATGACTTCTAGGTCAGTCGAGAGTTCCCCGCCCGCCTCGTTAATCGAGGAGGCTCGGCGTCAGGTCGATGAAGCACTCAGGGGTTACCTACCGGCCGGTGAGGACGCGGGCGCGCTCTGCCCCCCTCGGCTGGCCGAGGCGATGCGCTACAGCGTACTGGGCGGCGGCAAGCGGCTCCGGCCGATCCTCTGCCTGCTCGCAGCCGAGGCGTGTGGGGCCAAACCTTCGGCCGCGCTCCCCGCAGCCTGCGCTCTCGAACTAGTGCATACTTATTCCCTGATCCATGACGATCTGCCGGCCATGGACGACGACGACTTGAGGCGCGGGCGACCGACCTGCCACAAGGCGTTCGACGAGGCAACGGCGGTCCTGGCGGGTGACGGTCTCCTGACGCTTGCCTTCGAGATCCTGGCCCAGCACATCCGGCCCGCCGAAGCGGCGGTCGCCTGTGTGCGGGCGTTGGCCGAGGGGTCGGGGCCGAGCGGCATGGTCGGGGGCCAGATGGCCGACCTTGAGGCCGAAGGGCGGACCGACGCGAGCCTTGAGGCGCTGGAGTCGATCCACCGCCGCAAGACGGGGGCCCTGCTCCGTGCCTCGCTCCGGATGGGGGGCCTGGTCGCCGGCGCCGATGCGACGAAGCTGCACGCCCTGGATGTCTACGGCGGCGCTGTGGGCTTGGCGTTCCAAATTATTGATGACCTGCTCGATGTCCAGGGCGACGAAACCAAGCTGGGCAAGCGGGTCGGCAAAGATTCCGGGTTAGGAAAGTGGACTTACCCCGGTTTATTAGGAATCGAGGGGAGTCGCCAGCGTGCCAGGCAACTGGCCGACGAAGCCGTCGCGGCTCTGGCCCCCTTGGGAGATTGCGGTGATCGGTTGCGGGCTCTGGCCCTGGATCTATTGGAAAGGGACTGCTGATGAGCAGCACGATGTTGCCCAAGATCGAGTCGCCGGCCGACCTACACTCGCTCTCCGAGAAGGACCTCGAGAGGCTGGCGGCGGAAATGCGCGAGGAGTTGATCGGAATCGTCGGCCGACGATCCGCGCACTTCGCAAGCAACCTCGGTGTGGTCGAACTCTGCCTGGCCCTCCACCTGGCGTTCGACTTTTCCCAGGACCGCCTGATCTGGGATACCGGGCACCAGATCTATCCGCATAAGCTGATCACCGGACGTGCGGCCGAGCTGCACTCGATCCGGACCAAGGGGGGCCTGATGGGCTACCCCAACCCGGCTGAGAGCCTGTACGACCTGTTCATGACCGGCCACGCCGGCTGCGCTCCGTCGACCGCCCTGGGACTGAAGGCGGGGGACGACCTGGTCGGCCATCCCGAGCGGCACTCGGTCGCGGTCATCGGCGACGGCGCATTCCCTTCGGGCATCGTCTTCGAGGCCTTGAACAACGCGGGGGGGCTCCGCAAGAAGTTCCTGGTCGTCCTGAATGACAATCAGATGTCGATCTGCCCACGGGTCGGCGGACTGGGCTACTACTTCGACAAAGCCCGAATGACGCCGATGTACAGTGACTGGAACCGGCGGGTCCGCAAGCTCCTGCCGGCGATCCCGCTGGTCGGTGACCAGGCCGACCGCTGGCTCCAGCAGATGAAGGACGCGATCAAGGCGTCGGTCCACGGCGGCATGCTCTTCGAGGAGCTCGGCTTCACCTACATCGGCCCGATCGACGGCCACGACCTGAAGACGTTGCGGACCTACCTCGAGAAGGTCAAGGCGATGGACGGCCCGGTCCTGCTCCACGTCCTGACCGACAAGGGGCACGGGTTCGAGCCGGCCGTCAAGGATCCGGTCAAGTACCACGCCCCCGCGCCGTTTCAGCGGGTCGAGGACGGGATCATCCCGCTCAAGACGTCGAGCCACAAGGCGTTCACCGACGCCGTCAGCGCGGCGATCTTCGCCGCCATGGAGCGTGACTCGAAGGTGGCCGTCCTGACCGCCGCGATGTGCGAAGGGAACAAGCTTCAGAAGATCCGCGAGGTCTTCCCCGATCGCTTCTTCGACACCGGGATCTGCGAGAGCCACGCCGTCGCCTTCGCCGCCGGCATGGCCAAGGCCGGGGCCCGGCCGATTGTTGATATCTACAGCACGTTCCTTCAGCGCTCGTTCGACCAGATCTTCCAGGAAGTCTCGCTCCAGAACCTGCCGGTCGTATTCACGCTCGACCGGGCGGGCCTGGTCGGGTCCGACGGGCCGACGCATCACGGGTCTTATGACCTGGCCTACATGCGGATGTTCCCGAACATGGTCGTCATGGCCCCGGGCGACGAGAAAGACGTCGCGCCGATGCTCGAGTTCGCGCTCGGGCACAACGCGCCGGTCTCGATTCGCTACCCCAAGGCGAACCTGGAGACGATCGAGCGTGAGGCGCAGCCGATCGAGCTGGGACAGGCCGAAGTCCTCGAGTGGGAGACCGACGGCATCTTCCTCGCCTGCGGGACCCTGGTCAGCTCCTGCCTGCGGGCGGCCGAGCGGCTCCGGCAGCAGTACGGCCTCCGGATCGGCGTGGTCAACGCCCGATTCGCCAAGCCGCTCGATAAGACGGTCGTGCTCAAGGCGGTCGAGGAATGCGGCTTCGTCATCACGGTTGAAGAAGGTTGTCTGGCGGGCGGCTTCGGCTCGGCGGTCCTCGAAGTGGCCAGCGACGCCGGCCTCTCGACGGCCAACGTGCGGCGGCTCGGCCTGCCCGACCACTATATCCTTCACGCCGAACGCGACGAGCAGCTCGCCGAGGTCGGCCTCGACGTCGACGGAATCGCCCGGGCCGCGCTCGAACTGGCCCGCGCGGCCGGCCTGCCCGCCGTGCTCGCCGAGAATGGCCAGGCCTGCGCCACCTGACGCCCGGCCTGGGGTCCCTCCTCTCCGTAACGGGCAAAAAGAAGGCCATTCTCTATGGGGAATCACCCCGCCTCGCCGGGAACGACTGCGAGCCCCTTGTCCTTGCCCGTCTTGAACGTGGTGATTCTGGGCAACGGCACGAAGCCGGAGGTCCACATCGAGGCCAAGCGACTGGCCGGCGCGATCGAGCAGCATCCCACGCTCCATCTCGTCGGCCTCGACCTGGCCCCCGACACCGACCTGTCCGGCCTCTCGGCCGACGTGGCCTTGGTGCTGGGCGGGGACGGGACGGTCCTGCACACCGCCCGACGCATGGGCGATCGGCCCACGCCGGTGCTCGGCATCAACGTGGGCCGGCTCGGCTTCCTGGCCGAGCTGACTCCCGAAGCGTTCCTGGAACGGCTCGGCGACCTGGCCGAGCGGCGGTACACGGTCGAGAACCTGATGACCCTGGCCTGCACGCTGGCGCCTCGGTCGGGCCCGACCCGGGAGTTCCGCGGCCTCAACGACGTCGTGCTCCGGGCCGCGCCGGTCTTTCACCTGCTCGAGATCGGCCTCTCGATCGACGGCGAGAGCGTCATGACCTACCGGGGCGACGGCCTGATCCTCGCCACGCCGGTCGGCTCGACGGGGCACAGCCTCTCGGCGGGGGGGCCGATCCTCCCTCCGAATGCTCACATGTTCGTGGTCACACCGCTTTGTGCCCACACCCTGACCCAGCGCCCGCTGGTCGACAGCACCCACAAGGTCTACGAGATGATCCCGTTGGCCACCGGAGTCGCGACCGTCCTGGTCATCGACGGCCAGGTCCAGCTCCCGGTCAGCAGCGGCGACCGCGTGATCGTCCGCCGCGGCCAGACTCCGTTCCCGATGGTCCGCCTTCCCGGCCACAGCTTCTACCGGACCCTCCGCGACAAGCTCGGCTGGGGCGCCGCCCCCCCCGGTGACCGGGGCGTCCACCCGTAACCGTCAACACCACATATCCCAAGATTTTGTCGAGTGGGCACGGCCCACCAAAGAGTTTTCGCTCGCCTCGAAGCTTCAATCCGACCGCGCTACCGCACGTCGGATTCCTCGCGACTGTTTCGGCCCTTGCCGACCGAGATCGAACGGACGCTGTCGGCGACTCTGGGAAGGGCCGTGAACTCGAACTTCGGGGAGGCGAGTGGGCCTCGGACGCTGACGACGAAGAGTTGGCCGCTCGCTTCGCGGATGGCATCGCTGAGAAACGGCACATGAAATCGGTCACGGCCGGCCAGGGGATTGAGTGCCAGGTTGAGGCGGCCCTGGACGTCCATCGTCCCTCGGCCCTTAAAACTGATGACATTGCCGGTCAGCTTGATCGCGTCGAGCCTCGAGTCGCCGTTCTCGATGTTCCAGGCGACGTCGGCCGAGTCGAACAAGGCATCCTTGTTCCCTGGTGAGAACTTGAGCCTCTTGAGGTCGTTGACCAGCTGGAACACGAGCGGCAGCTCGCCAAGGTTTCCGCGCACGACGTGGGCCTCGCCATGGCCTTGCAGGGTCTTCAGGTCGTTGCCCATGCCGTTAAGCGAGAGCTGACCGGAAACCAGGCCACGGTAAGTCTGGTGGCCACTCAGCGTCTCGGCATAGCGCAAGAGGTCGGCCTCCTGAACGACCAGCTCGGTCTCGTATTGGGGCGTGGCATCGAGGGTGACCCCGAACCGGCCGCTCACGACGCCACCGAGAAGCTTGCCGCGAATATTCGTGAGCTCGGCCTTGCCATGGTGCACCGTGAACGGCGACTCGAGCGAGGTAATCTGCTGGCCGAGCACCCTGACGCTGGCGAGGTTCAACGCGCCTCCGACCTCGAGGCTCTGGCCGTCGAACCGACCGTGGACGTTGTCGAGCTGCCCCTGGAGGTGCTCCAGCGGAATTCCGGCCTGGATCGTGTTGTCGTTGAGCACCACGAGCACGTTCTTCCAGTCGCAGAGGACGGAATCCTGAGGCCTGCCCGACCAGCTCAGACCGAGGTCCCCATTGATCTTGGCAATCGGCCGCCCCTGATCGAGCCGCCGCGCAAAATCCTTCATCACCGGCGGCATGATCGTGACCAGCTCTTCGTGGTCGAGCCGGAGTTTTTCGACCGTGACCTGCTCGACGTTGAGCTTGAACTGGCCGCTGTCCGCGACCAGGACCTGGCCGCTCGCGAACTTCACGGGCGAGCCGTAAAACATGAAGCCCACGTCCTCCATCTTGACCACGCCGTTGTCGGAGACGAACCGCCCCTTGACCTTATCCATACGGAGTGAGTAGATCCCGCTGGTGTCCTTCCCCCCCGGCTGGCGGGGCGGACCAAACTTGAGTTGGACGGCCGTCTCGGGCCGGGGATCGATCACAAGGTGATACTGCTCGCGCCGGTCGGGATGAACGAGGATTTCCGCCTCCACGTTGCTCGATCCGTTGGGATTGAGCGTCTCCCACGACTTCCGCCAGGCCGGCGGCAGCGCATCATATAACTGTTCGTCGAACGGGAGCTTCTCGGCTCTCATCTTCAGCTTGACGGCCAACCGATCACCGGGGCCGGGACCTGGCAGCTTCTCGACGTCCCCGCTGCCGGTGATCTCCGCTTGCCCGTTGCGGCCTTTCATCTTACGGAAGATCCACTTGTCCGGGTGGAGCTCAAGGTCGCCGGTCAGGTTCGACACGGGATACGGCAGACCGTCCCACCTGATCGAGCAGTTTTCATTGAGGCTCAGGAACGCATCGACCGTCACCTTGCCCTCGGGCGGATCGTCCGGACTGGTCCGGCGCGTTCGCTCGACGTCGGCCTTGCCGCGGACCGAGCCGGTCGGATGGAACTCGCCGACCACTTTATTGATCTCGGGAGGCATCGCGTCGAAGAGGGCCTGGTCGATCGGCATCGCCTCCCCCTCGAAATGGAGCTTGACGTGGGCGTCGTCACCCGGGTTATCGATCGTGCCGGTCGCCTTGAGCGGCTTCCCTCCGACCAAGGTCTGCAAGTTGACGCGAATCTGGTTGTTCTCGCAGACCAGCCTTCCTCGGATATGATCGAGCGGGTACTTAAAGAAGCGATAGATCATGGACGCATCGATACAATCCACGGTCCAGCCAAACCCGAGCGGTCCCCCTTCGCGCTCGCGGACGAGATGGACCGCCGCCTTGATCCGTCCCGAGGGGGAAAAGTCCTTCCAGAGCGGGAGAAACTCGGACGGAGTCCAGGCGCGGAGCCGCTTGTCGAGCTCGAGTTCGTCGACGCGGAGCAGAAGACTGAGCGGAGCGCGTTCGGGATCGCCGAGCACGATCAAGCTCTCCTCGATCGTGAACTTCGTCCGTCCGTTCGCCCCCGTGGCTTGGTCGATCCGGATCACGCCGTCGCGTGCCGAGAGATTGGCCGCGACGTCGTTGATCGTGAACGGGAGATGGGCGCAGTCCCACACCCCCGAGCGAATCTGAATCCCGACGTCGTAACGAATCAAAGGGTTGGCGGTCGGGTCATAGGACACCTGGCCAACGCGCAAGTCGATCTCGCCGCCGGTCATCCCCACCTGCTCGAACGCCGAGCGAAGCTCGGCGGGAAGCCGGCTTCGGAGGGTCGCGGAGATCGCCAGTCGGGAAACGTCACCGCCAAGGCTGAGCTTGCCGGTGGCCAGGTCGATCGTCCCCTTGAGGGCGAGGCGGCTGAACGCGTCTCCCTTGGCCGAGCCCTCGAACTCGAGGAGCTTGCCGCCGGGTGACTTGATGTCAATCGCCACGTCGCGAAGGATCACGGGAGACCGGGTGACGTCGCCGTCGATCAGTTCGACAGTCCCGTTCTGGATCCGGATCGGCGGGGTCTTCATCATCGGGCCCGGCCAGGGATCGGCGAGCAACCCTTGGAGATTCCAGGTCCCATCCTTCCGCTGTTTGAGCCGCAGGGTGGGCTGCGCGATCACCACCTCGCGGGGTTCGAATTTCCCCTTGAGCATCGCCCGGGCGTTATACCCGATCCGCGCCCAGGGGAACCGCAGCGTCTGGAACGGAGCCCCATTCAAAGTCTGATTGATTTGCAGATGCGTCAGGTTGATCTCGCCCAGGAACGGCCGGATCCGGGCCCGCCCCACGTTCACGTCGGAGCCCGGCAGGAATCGCTTCCCTTGGGACTGGATCAGGGCGGCCACCGTCTCGCTGTCGGTCACATACCAGAAGGCAAAGCCGATCACTCCGCCCATACAAGTCAGGAGCAAGAAGGTCCCCCAGAAGAGGGCCTTACAGACGCGGTGCCGAGTGAGCATGAGCCATGCCTCCTTCCTTGGAGGAGCCGCAAGCGAGCGACCGATGATCGTTCCCAATCCGTTGCGTGGTGAGAGCCACTTCGCCGACCACGGATTTCAATGCGATTCCACGACCGATCGATCACGATCTCGAGCCAGGCGATGGCTCAACCTCTGAACTCCGATCGCAGCCAGCACCATCGCCGGCATTTCGGCGGGGATGCGGTAACGCATCGAACTGGCGAAAACCATGTGCATGGCGCAAAAGTAGAGCAAGGGGCCAGCCAGAATGACCAGGGCGCGGGGATCGCGACGGCGGTCCCAAACACCAAGGGCCATCAATATAAACAAAGGGATCGTGAACGTTGCACTGGCCAGCGCGACGAGCGGCGAGCGAAAGGACTCGGCGTTGGGCCAGGGGCTCCAGTACCGCGCGAATTTGACGGCCGCCAGCCCGAGCGCCCGCCCCGGCCGATCGCGAGCGAACGCCAAGGCGCGATCGCGCAGCAAGGCGTCCTGCGTCTCCTCGTCGAGCGGCCAGAGCGCGGGGTCGTTCATGAAGTCCATGTTGCTGGCCCCGGTCGCCCGGGGGTTGAGCCCGTCGTAAAGACTGGCCCCCGTCCAGATCGCCGTCGGCACGAACCGCCCGAACAGCCGCTCGTTGCGCACCCACCAAGGGGCCATGACCACCACCGTGCCCAGCACCACCAGGCCCGCCCCCCGGACCGCCGCAACCCGCCGGCCCCGGCCGCTCGCAACGACCCAGGCCAGGAGCGCTGCGGGCGGGAACAAGGCCCATGAGGGACGCACCAAGACCGCCGCTCCCCAGGCGAAACCGGCCCCCAAGGCCCAGGCCCACCCGCGTCGCCGCGGCGCGCTCGCGTCGTCGCCTGTCCAGAGCACAGCCAGCGCCCAGAGTCCGAAGAGCATCAGCGGCAGGAACACCGCCTCGGTCAAGATCAACGCCGAGGTCACGATAAAGTAAGGGTTGAACGCCACCAGGGCCGCCGCCACTAAGGCGGGCGTCCACCGCCTCGGACGCTCCCCCCCCGCCCTTTCCCGCTCGGGCAAGAACAGGTCGGTCAGCCGGTAGACCAGCCAGACGCAGAGCACCCCGAGCCCGGCCTGAACCAGCCGGACCGCGATCGGGCGATCGCCGAACAAGAAGCGGCAGACCGCCAAGAAGAGCGGATAGCCCGGCGTCCTGAGTGCGAAGTGCGGAATCTCTCCCCAGTCGAGCACCTCGTAAGGCGTTCCATCGCGGATCGTGCCCGCAAGGAACCAGTAGACTTTGGTGTCGGGGAAGACGCACAAAACCCCCTTGCGCTGGGTGTACCACTGCACGAGATCGGCCGCCAGCACGCGCAGTCCTAGGGCCCATTCCAGCACCAGAGCCAGCGATGCAAATCGTTCGATCGCCCTCGGTTCTGCCATGGGATGCCGAAAAGATGGGTGGTCGATCAGGGGGACGAGTCCGAGGGGCGCCGGATGGTACGCCAAAGCCGCCGGTAGGGTCAATCGCAACCTCGTTGCCCCTCCCCGGCAGCATCGGCCTCCCACTTCAGCCCGACTGACCGGTCCGTCGGCAGCCGGATGGCCTGAATCCCTCTTCAAGACGAGGAAACTCGTCGCACCGTCTCGTCCGAGTTCAGAGGAGACAAAACCTCTCAAATCGAGTGTGCCGGCCTGGTAGTGGATTTCGCCGAGGCCTCTGATTCGATTAAATCGTCGTCATGACGCTCTTACCTCCGCGACCTCAACCTGCCTGAGACGCCCTGCCGACCGAGGCCTGATCGGTCCACCAAGCACTGCAACGCGACTCTCGGGGCCAGATCCCACCGAGATCGCCGATCCACCGGGAATCCCCACATCCTCCACCATGACCGCAAGGCGGTCGAGGTCGTTAGGCTCACAGGCGGGACCTGAGCGGAACACACAGGCACCGAGACTCTCACATGATCACTGCAAAGCGATTCCCGTACTCCTGGATTCGTTCCACACTCGCGACGTCCGCCGTGCGAGCCTGCCAGGGATTGCTGATCGCCTCGACGGTCGCAGCAGCCGCCGGCCCCGAGGACGGCGTGCCGACGCCCTCCGCCGCGGCGGTCCGGCTGATCGGCGGCGAGGAGGTCGTATTCGGGCCGGGGGCCGCGCCGGTCGCCGGCGTCCGCCTGGACCACCCGTTGGGCAAGTCCGACTTCAAGCTCGGGTTGTCGTTTCAGGGAGATGCTTCTGATCTACGGGATCTCGGCGACCTGGCAAGCCTCTGGGACGCGAAGCGACGCCAAGGATTCACGCTCGGCCTCCGTGACAACACGGGCGTGACGACGAGCCATGCGAACCAGCGTCAGCTTCAGTTCGGGATCGACGCCGGGACTACGCCGAGTTGGCGGGCCGAGGGCCGGCCGGGCAAGGCGCTGCTCGGATTCTCGATCGCCGTCCACGAGGGCCGACTCTACGTCGGGACGTGCGAGCCGAACCTCCCCGATCGCGGGCAGGTTTATCGCTACGACGGACCGGGACGATGGGAACCTCTCGGCGCGCCTGACGCTTCGAATTCCGTGACGGCCATGGCCGTCCACGAGGGTCGGCTCTACGTGGCCACCGGCAAGTATCTGACAGTCGGATCGGCGCTCCCGGCGTCGGACAACCAGGAGCGTGGAGGTCGCGTCTTCCGGTTCGCCGGGCCCGGAAAGTGGGAGCCGGCGGGCGACCTCGATCCGACGCCCGCGGTCGCCGCGTTGGTGTCGTTCGGCGGGCATCTCTACGCCTCGTCGATGTACAAACCCGCCGGCTTCTTCCGATACGAAGGGGGCGAACGCTGGACCTCGATCCCCACCCCAGGCGATCGCCGCGTCCAGTCGTTGGCCGTCTTCGACGGGGCCCTGTATGCCGGCAGCTATGATGGCGCGTCCGTCGCGCGCTTCGACGGCAAGGCCTGGACCGACCTGGGCCAGGTGGCCAGCAACGTCACCCAGACCTACTCGTTCGCCGTCTACGAGAATTTGCTCCACGTCGGGGCGTGGCCCACGGGCAAGGTCTACCGGATGGAACCGGCCGGGGGCTGGGCCGACGCGGGCCGGCTCGGCACCGAGACGGAAGTGATGGGGATGCTCGTCCACAACGGCGTCTTCTACGCCGGCTCACTGCCCGGCGCGAAAGCGTACCGCTACGAGGGGGACACCTCCTGGTCGCTGCTGAAACAACTCGACGCCACCCCGGACGTGGTCTACCGAAGAGCCTGGACCATGGCGACTTATCAAGGCCGCATGTTCGTCACCACGCTTCCCTCCGGCGAGGTCTGGTCGATGTCGGCGGGGAGCCTCGCCACCCACGATCACGAGGTCGCCCCCGGCTGGCACGACGTCGTCGCACAACGACTCTCCGGGAAGCTCCGGCTCTACCTCGACGGCCGCCTCGTCGCCCAAACCGAAGATAACAATCTCGACCTGGCCACCGAGGGGCAAGAGCTGACCATCGGCGACGGACCCCGCGGGCGATTCGTCGGCTCGATGAAAAACGCCTGGTTCGAAGTGACTCCTTGACGCCCGGGCGTCGTCCCGAGGGATCGCCAATCCCTCGGGGTCAAGCTTCGCCCAACCCGTTCTCCTCACGGTGGCAAGCTTGTACTTGGCGTCCTCAGTTGGCCCCATATTTCCCGTAGTCTGGGCTGCTGGTGCGGTCATCGTTTCTCTCCCTCTCCGGTCAAGGAGAAGTATGGGCCATTCCTTTCAACCCACTTAAGCTATCTGCACCAGTCAATATGTAGAGAAAAACTCGTTCGCACGCCCCCCGGCAGCATCGGCCTCCCACTTCAGTCCGACCGTCCGGTCCGTCGACGCGGTCAGGCGGACCCGGTGGGCAATTCGATGGCCGACCACCCAGATAATTCCGAGGCGGTCGCAGACGAGCGGGACCTGCCCCCGCGCCTCACGCGGCACGCGCCGGCCCCGGAAGAAGTCGTTCAAGGGGGTGGACTGCCCCCCCATGCCCAGCGGCTGGAATCGGTCGCCCGCCAGGGGAGCGCGGACCGAGAGCGGGAGGACAAGGCGGTCAAGGTCCATCGTTTCGTCGCGCGGGGCATCGGGATCGAGCGTCGTGACAACCCGGCCATCGATCCAAGGGGCCGAGCCGGGCAGTTCGAGCGGCACCGCCACCTCGAGAACGGGCGCGGCGAGAGTTTCGACGGGCGCCCCTCGCCGGCGCATGACCAGGGTCCGCGGCTCAAGGTGGACCTCGATCCCGCCGAGGACCAAGCTCGGCGCATCGGTCCGCTGCACCAGGTCGGCAAGCCGCCGCCAGCGTGCGGCGCTCATCCCCGCCTCGGGCCAGCCGGCGCGACGCCAGACCAGGCGGAGCACTTCCGTACGGTGGAACCTCGAATATCGCCCCAGGGCCTCGCGATCGAGGGACACTTCGTCCGAGTTGGCCTCGATCGTGGCGGCCCGCACCATCGCGAGCACGCGGCGGCGGTCAGTCCGATCGGCGGCCGCGGCGAGCTCGCCCAGGCGGACCAGGGCCTCAGCCACCTTCGGGTTGTACTCGGCCGCGAGCTTGGGAAGCAGGTCGTGGCGAATCCGGGCCCGAGTTCGCGACTGGTCGTTGTTGCTGGCGTCTTCGCGGAACGCCTGGCCGAGCGCCACGAGCGAACCGCGCACCTCCTCGCGCGCCACCTTCAGAAGCGGACGGACAAGCGTGATCCCAGCCGCCAACGGGCGCCGCGACGGAATCCCGGCGAGGCCCCGAGGCCCCGTCCCACGCACAATCCGATGGAGAATCGTCTCGGCCTGGTCGTCGCGGGTGTGACCGACCGCCACGACCGACGCCCCGCGCGCCCGGGCAACCTCGGCCAGCCAGGCGTAGCGTGCCCCTCGGGCATCGGCCTCGAAGTGCCCCGCGCGAGTCGGACTCCACTGCCCCCGGTCCACCGGCAGATCCAACGTCCCGGCCAGCTCCGCCACGAACTCGGCATCGTTGCGGCCCGCCTCGCCCCGGACCCCATGGTCGAGGTGCGCCACCGAAAGCCGGAGCCCCAACTCAGGCCCGAACCGGTGCAGCACCCGCAGCAGGCCCACACTGTCCCCTCCCCCGGAAACGGCCACCACCCAGCCGGTGCCGAGCCCGGAGTCCACCCAATGCACCAGCCGTCGCCGCACACGCTCTTGCCACTCTGCCGACACAAAATCCCCTTTCTCACCCCGCCAACCGCCAAATTCGGCGCCGCATTTGCAGGAAATAACAACCTAGATGCTTGTGTCTTCAATCATTGAGAAAATGAAGGGAGCGAACCATCATGGCCACGAATCCACCCCCGGGCGACGGCCATCGCCAAGGAGCCGTCCGCAAGCGTTCCCAGGTCGCGAGCCCCCTGACCGAACGCTACACCAAGCGCGATACCGAGACCGGCCGATTCATTGCTCAGAAAAAGGATGGGCAACCGTTCAAGGGGGTCCGCAAGGAGCACCAGGGCTGAGAAAAATCGCCCCTGGGATCTCAGGTGTTCCGCCTTGCTCTTTTCCGATGATGCCCCGTAGCCTCGATTTTAGCACCGGCGGATCTTTTTCCGACACGTCCCTGGATCATTGGTATGCGCTCGTCTTACAAAGGCGAGCGGGGAGTTGATCGCTCCCTGGCTTTCGACGGACGATGAGTCCCGGTCACGTGGCGTCAGTTCCAGCAAACTTCCTGTTTTTTCTCAACGACCCGATCCAGGGCTAGGAAGCCTCACGCGACTCGTTCCCACGGTCCCCCGTGGGAATGCAGTCTAGTACTACAGCGCTAAGTTCAAGTTTCGCACTTCTCCCAAATGTCAAATTCCGACTTGTAGATTCAATAGGGCTCCAAAAAAAAACGTCGGCGTCTCTGTCAGTTTTTGGCAAATTGTTTGGGCCTTACACCGAACAATTTCCCCTGACACAGGACGCCGACCCATGGAACTTACACCCTCCTTCCTCCTCTTGCTACAGCAATTCACACCCGTCTTCACCAATCCCTCCTTCCACACCTTCACCTTGATCGCCTCCGGCTGGATCCTCTCGAATCGCCACCGCTATATTACCGAACTCATCTTCTCCAGCGGCCAGGTTGGCATCGGACATTGGTCACGCTTCCATCGCTTCTTCAGCCATGCCGCTTGGGACCTCGATCACTTCTCGATGTCCCTGGCCAAGCTTGTCGTCTCCATCCTCGCACCGGGCGCCACTTTTTACTGGGCCGTCGACGACACCCTCTGCCGAAAACGCGGACTCACCCTCTACGGCGCCGGCATGCACTACGACCCACTCATCTCCAGTCGAGCCAAAGCTCTCGTCAGTTGGGGACACGACTGGGTCGTCCTCTGCCTGATCGTCGTCCACCCGTTCTGGGCACCGACCAAAGTCTTTGCCTTGCCCATCGCCATGCGGCTCTATGTCAACCGCCAAGGCTTAACCAAGGGCAAAAAGAACCAGAAAAAGAAAAAGGCAAAGCCCGATCCCAATCATCGCACCCGCCCCGAACTCGCGATGGAATTGATCCACTTGGCGGCGGACTGGTTCCCCGACGACGAGATCGTCATCACCGGCGACAGCGCCTATGGGGGCCAGAGCATCCTCGGCCAACTTCCGCCCACGGTCCATCTCATTAGCCATGTCCATCCCAAGGGGGCCCTCTATGAGCCAGCGCCTCCCAAGGAGGAGAAATCCAAAGGGGCGCCCCGCAAGAAAGGCCAGCGCCTCCCCGGCATGAAGGAGTGGGCCGAGGATGCGAATCAACCCTGGACCCCACACGACTTTGACCAGTTCGGGCTCCATGCCAGCTTGGCGGTCAAGACGATCCAGGCCCTCTACTACAAGGCCGGCAAGGACCGACTCCTGACGATCGTCTTGGTGCGTGACCTCCAGGGGAAACGTCCCGATCAGATGTTCTACTGCACCAAGCTCGATTGGACCGTCCCGCAGATTCTCTCGGCCTACTCGTACCGTTGGGCAATCGAATGTACTTTTGAAAATACCAAGCAACTTCTCGGCCTCGAGGATCCCGCCAATCGCCTCCCCAAGGCCATCGAGCGAACCGCGCCGATGGCGTTGTTTCTCTACAGCTTGGTGGTGGTTTGGTTCCACCAGACCGGTCATCGATTTCTTCGTTTTCCGGTCCGCCCGTGGTATCCGAAGAAGCAAGAGGCCTCGTTTGCCGACCTGCTGACGACCTTGAGGCGGGTCAGCTATGAGGAGAAAACCGAGGGAGCGCTATCCAACCGGTATGACCTAAAAGCCTGGATTGCGCAGCTCACCGAGTTTCTCAGCCGCGCGGGCTGAGCCGACATCGGCCGGAGATTTCGGCCCTCACTCGCACTTGATCAAGGGGTCGCCGGGGTCGATAACAGGCCTCGGGCCGCTCCCGATCCGTCCCTGTTTATGCGAAACTTGAACTAAGTCGTATCCCATTTGCATCGGGGCAACTCTGTGAGTTTGATGCCCAACTCATGCAGCCTTCGCCTTGTCCGCTTGGTGTGGCACCGCTGTGCCACGGCGTTTCGACGTTGCGCCCGCTCGATCTCTTCGGAGGTTCGCTCCAGTAGCTTCCGCGGAGCACTCAGCCCCAACCACCAGAATGGGATCAACGCCGCTACTGCGGTGTGTACCTGGCACTCCGTCAGGCCCAGGTTTTTCCCCCCCGAACTCCTGTCGCATCCGCGACAGGAACAGGTAGCTCAGGCAACTCAGGATCAGGTGGCGTTTGAGCCCCTGGTAGCGTCGGCCCTCGTACTGATCCAGCCCGATCTCGGACTTCTGGTCTTCGAAGCAGCGCTCGACTCGCCACCGCGAAAATGCGACGAGCAACAGCACCTGCACCGACGTCTCCTCGGGGGCGTCGCCGACGAAGAACTTCAACTCCGCCGGGTTCAAGACGTCGCGGGCGGCGACCAGGTGCAGCGGCTCGCCCGGCAACCCGTCCGCGCCCACGGGGGAAAACCGCAAGTGCTTGACTTCCCAGACCATCGGCCCTTTGTGCCCGTCCTTGACCCGCCACCGGACCCAGGGCTGGTTGCGAAACCCGTCCTGATCGAGCATCGCCTCGACCCGCCGGGCCGGCGCGCTGCCGCTCGCCAGGCGAGGCGTCTTGCGGCCGCGGCCCCGCCCGTGCTTGCGATACTTCCTGGTGACGACACGCGGTGCCTTGATCCAGCCCATGAAGCTCCGCGGCACCTCGCCGACGTACTTCTGGCTGCGGCCCCTCAACCCCCGCAGGAACTCGGGCTTACTGCCGTAGCCCTCGTCGAAGGTCACCCAGTCGAAGTGCAGACCGTTGGTGATGGCGCGGTCGTAGAGTTCCAGGGCGATCGTCCACTTGGGCCGGTAAACCATAGCGTCGGGGATGCCAGTCTCCCGGCAGCGGTCGCGGTCAGAGGACCAGGACTCCGGCAGATACAGTTCGCCGTCGAGCAGGCAGTGAAAACCGTCGCGGGCGTAGGCGAGGTGGACCGTGACGATGCAGTTCTCCTTCTTGCCGACGGAGCCGCACCACTGCCGCTGCACGCCGGGGGTCTTGTTCCCCTTCTTGACGTCGCTGGTCTCGTCGAAGACGCCGATCGCGTTGGGGCCGGCGTGCTCGTCGCGGACGATGTGCTGGAGCCGGTCGCGCGCCCGGTCCTGGTCCCAGCAGTGCTGGCTGAGGAACTCCTGCAGGGTCCTGACGGGGACGCCGGCATTGATGGCGATCGGCTCGACACTCTTTTCGGGGATGTCCGAGAGTTGCCCGGAGACGTACACCGGCAAATGGGACCGCGTGTCCTTGCGCGGGAAGCAGTCATCGAACCGCTTGAGGAACTTGTTCAGCGCGGGTTTGAGCTTGCGGATCTGTGGGATATCCATACTCGTCCCTCCATAAACCATGAAGGCGAGCATACTTTCGCAATGGCTGGCGGATCAAGACGGTACAACTTGGCGCTGTAGTACTAGGACGCTCTGAGATTGTGATTTTTTTAATCGGAAACTCGACTATAGAGGTCCAAATTCATTGGATCGATCTTCAGTCGGAGTTTGAAGCTCGAGAGAGGCATCAAAAGTCTGTACTTTTGCACCCCTTTTACGTCTGCCGCATAAAAAAATCACAACCTCTCTGCGCCCTCGGCTTGCGAGGGCCAGACGACGCGGAGCGTCGGGGACGGCATTCCCACGGAGGACCGTGGGAACGAGGGGGATTCTTAGCTCTATGGCGGATCGTTGTTTTTCTGAGTCAGTGAAGGCCAAAACTGGTGGGCCACGCCCACCATCCATTGCTATTTTCAATTATCACATTTATTCATATGTATTTGAAACCGCAAAAGTCCGCATGAGTAGGGTCCTCTATTGCTGACCATCCGTCATGAGTCACCATTGCAGACCCCAGCTCCAACTGATGCCGCAATCGAAGATGGTCCGCAATAGCGGACCCTACAAAAAACACCACTTACATCAATAACTGCAAATCCCCAAGCTTACACATTCAAGTCGCCGGCCCGAAGCGTAGCGCGTACAAGTCGGCGTCGCGCAGGCTGATGCGGAGTCGGATCGGCTGATTGGCAAGCGAACTGACGTCGGGGTTTCCGTTCCAGGAGACTTCGCGGTCGAGGGCATCGCCGAAGACCTCGTCACAGTCGGCGGTGGTGAACCCGGGGAGAGGCTGGCCCCCTTGGTCTTGGAGCTCGACGCGCAGTGAACCGGCGGCCGAGGTGGCGAGGTTCAGACGCAGGCGGTTGCCCTCGAACGTCAACGGCTTGGTCACGAGTTCGCCGCCGCTCATCGGCGCGTTGAGGGAAACGAAGCCGTCGACCCGCAGGGTGTAACGGCGAAGGACGCTGCTCGTACCGGTCCAATAGCTCTCGGTGGCGTAGAGCGACAGTTCCCCAGGCGCGGCGTCGAGGGACGACTTGGTTTCGACGAGGTGCCAGGCGATGTACTGGTGCCCGTAGTTCCACGTCCCGTCACGCTCGATGCCAGGGCGGAGGAACGACTCGTTCCAGCGGCGGAACTTCACCCCGTCGCGGCTCGCCATGAGGAGGGCGTCGGTCACGGCCGTTCCGTATCGCGTTGACGCCCCCGCGCGATTGTTGCGGTTCACTGCCTCGGGCAGGGCCTTCATGGAAGGGGACCAGCCCCGGTCGGTGTACCGCGTCGGGAACCCGATCAGTAGGTGGGGAGCCCGATCGTACGGCTTGATCTGGTTGGTATAGAGCTCCTCGGGCGGCGAGTCGACGTAGGTGAGGTCGGCCTGCTCGTCCCAATGGAGAAAATCCTTCGACGTCGCCGTCCGGATCGCGCGGATGCTCCGTCCCTTGCTGATGGTTGTGAAGATCCGCCAGTAGGCTCGGTACGCGCCGAGCGCTGGGTCCCAGAAGGCAAGGTTCTGCGAGTCGAACGCCCCGGCGGTGATCACCGGGCCGTCGCTCATGGGCGACCAGTGGAGGCCGTCGGCCGACTTGAACGGGAGCAGTCCGTTCGGCTTGGGGCAACGGACGAACGCCTTGTAACGCGCATCGGCGGCCGCGCCCGGATTGCTGTCCTTGAAGACCGCGGGGTGCCCGCCATCGACCTCGAGCGCTCCCCACTTGCCGCTCGCGATCACGATGTTGTTGGCCTTCGAACCGCGAAACTCGAACAGCCCCAACTCGGGCTTGCGCCAGTGGATCCCGTCCTCGCTCTCGGCGTAACAGCAATAGAGCGGGTGCCCTGCCGTCCCCACCTTCCCCGGCGCCACGTCGAGTTGCCAGGCTTTATAATACATCCGGTACAGCGGACCGTCCTGAAAGATGCTGTGATACCCGCTGCCACTCCCCTCCCACGGGGCGTCATGGGCAAGCACAACCTCCTTCGGCTCCGGGTGGTGCAGCCTCATCTCGGCCTTGCCGGAGAGCCGGTCGACCAAGAAGTCGTCGACAAAGAGCTCCCGCCGCGACCCGATCGCAATCGGTCCGTCCTGAGGACTGCGGTCGCTCTGTGCCGCCCGAGCCACGAGTTGGGGACCGAATCCTGAGGCGGCCACCGCGGCCAAGCTCTGGCCTACAAACCCGCGACGAGAGAGTAAGTCTGACCGTGGCGACATGACGGTGTCCTCAAGCTTTTTTTGACAGTCTTGTGGCGCATTCCGAAGCCGATGGGTGGGACGCTGAGCATAGCCTGGAAAAACAGGCTGAGCAACGCCCTGACAAAGTCCGCCACCCCTGCCGAAATTACCGAGACGTCAAATCAGGCTAACTACGTCCGTCGTGGTGGGACACGAAAGCTAGAGAAGAAGCCATTTCGGGCCGATACGAAGCAGAGGATTCTTATGGATTGAGCGAAATGCTCGGGCCCGTGGCAGGACAAACGATGTCTCCGAAGCGCACGATGCGTCCGCAAGTGGAAATGATGGATTCCCGGGTGCTGCTCTCGGGGCTCCACCCGTTGCAGCGCAAATTCGTGGATTTGACCGGGCCGTTGATGAGGCACGACGCCTGGTCAGCGCCCAAGTCGACCGGCCGCTCGGCGTACGTTTACAACTTTCAAGGCTCCGGCGGACTCGCGGCGATGGGGGCGGTTCAGACCAGCGGCAGCGTGACCGACACGGTTCGCGCCGGCGCCCATTCGTACCGGGGCAACCTCACCCTGGCGAACACCCAGGGATCGGTCAAAATCACGATCCGCGCCGACTCGTACAAGATCACGGGCGGCACCGGCGCCTTCAAGGGAGCCACCGGCCTGGGTGGCGTCGCGTTCGGAACCCGAAGCAACGGTGAACTCGCCGGCCTGGCCCTGAACGCCGACATGTGATGGAACGAGCCCCACGCGCGCCGCTCCACTTGGAAGCAAGCCAAGCATTGGGGTCTCGGCTTGAGCGAAATTGATTGGCGGGCCAGTTACCCAGGCGAGCCGCCTGGGTGACTGCCAACGGGCGCGGGTCGGCTGCCGGGCTGGAACGGTCTGGGAATCCTGTAACTAAGGGAGAAACTGGCTTGAATCCGGCTCACCGGCCGCTCGGCTTCAGAGCCTTGAGAATCTGATCGAGTTTCTGCTCGACGCGCTCGATCCGACGATCGAGCGACGAGGTGCCGGCGCCTTGGGAGCGTGCAAGGTATTCTTTCAGACGCTCGGGATCGCTCTTGGCACGATTCGCCTGAACCAAGGGTAGCTCGGCCTCACGGGCCTCGGCTGTAGCGATCAGGCATTGGGCCAAGGCAACATCAACCCCAGCTTCCGCTCTCGCCACTTCTTCCTTAGAAACCATCCCCGGGTTCCTTTCATTAAGGCGGGCGTTGGTCGCCACGTGCGCGAGCGCCAACTTGCGTTGGCCCTCCGCCTTTGCGACTTCCCCCCTCTGCTTCGCCAGTTGCGCCTCCAGGAGGTCGATCTCGTTGCGAAGTTGCTCCGCCAGTTCCGCGTCGGGTCGAGTGGTTGCTGGGGGCTGTCCCTCGCGGGACGATCCCTTCGGCGTTTCGCTCGTTCCTGTTTTGGCATGGACGTCATTCGAGGGGGTTCCCGACGACTGGAGAGCGTGGACCACCGTCCCTCCCGCAACGAGGGTGGTGGTAAGCAAGGCGACCGCGATGACTTTCCACTGAGTGGCGACCATGGACTTCAACGCTCCTTCGGCGAGTGAGGCGACCGACACCGAGACCACCTCGGCGAACGTTGCCGGGTTCATCGCGACGTGAGTGGCCGACTGGATGGTGAGTCGAGCGAGTTGCGCCGGCAGTGGCGCGGCGATGGCCTCGGCCGCGAGCGACGCAGCCACCAAGCCGGCCGAGGGAGCCAGCCCACGGCGGATCAATCGCGCCCGGAGTTGGTCCCGGCCTCGCGCCAGGCGGCTGCCAACGGTCCCGACGGCGCAACCAAGCTGACGGGCCGCATCTTCGTGCCGCAGACCGTTGAGGTCGCAGAGCACCACCGCCGCCCGATACCGCTCTGGCAACTGGCCGATCTCCTCGTCCAGCCGCGCGAGCCATTCGGTCCGTTCCAGGGCGGGGGATGCCTCAGGAGCCGTCAACGTCTCAACACCCTGGACCTCACGTGCCGAACGCCGGGCCGTGGCCCGTTTTGCCCGCAGCGCGATCCGACGGCTCACGCCGTACAGCCAGCGTCCCAGCGAGTCATCGACCCGGATCACGGCGGCCCGGCGCACCAGGACGAGGAAGGTGGCCTGAAACGCATCGGCGGCGGCGTGCGGGTCGTTCAAAACCCGATTGCAGACCCCCCAGACCATCGGTCCGTGTCGCTCCACCAGGATCGCGAACGCCGACTCAGCCCCTCCCTCTTGACGGGAAACGAATCGCTCCACCAGTTCTCCGTCAGTCAGCCCACCGACGGCCCCGACCCGGAACAGGGTATGGACATCACGACCGGCGGCCAATGCGTTTCGGTTCGCCATTTGATCTCCGGCCCTCGGGTGTGATGTGGCTCCATCCTCACCATGCACCGAGCCCGAGGATCTTTCCAACTTTTTGCCAAAATTCATGGTGTCCGACAGCCTTGGCCAATCCCGATGGCCATCGTGTTCACACTTTCGAGCGCCGCAGTCGCGCCATTTCCATCGAGGATCATACGCATCATCGGGTTGACGATCGGCCAAGGGCGCGTAGCATGAAAGCTCGGCCAAGGGTGACGCCGGCCGAACCGGGCCGGGGAGCACGGGAGAAATTCCAGCCCATGTCGATTGATGTCAGCGTGCGACTCTTCTTCCCCATCGCCTCCGCGCCTGCCGCGCTGAGAGCCCTGGCGAAGATCCTTCATTCGGACACGGGAAAAGCGATTGTGATCGCCCTTCCCGATGGCGGTGAGTTCGCACTCCCGATCGACGCCGAGTTCGGAGAAAACCGAGGCGAGCCCCGGTTATTCGAAGTCGGCACCCCGATCCTCGGGGGCTTCGACTCGTGTGTGACGGCGGTGGTCAGAAAGAAGAAAAAACTACCGCGCAAGTCGAAACCGCACATCAACGCGTGGGGCGATATCGAGTATTTCAAAGTCGTCAAGCAACGGGTGGCATATCCCGTCTCATTCTATCTCGACCGAGATCAAAACCATTTCGCTATTTCTTTTCACAATATCACCAGCGCAGACGTTTCGGAGTTTTACTCCAAGCCCTTCCGCTCGCGTCTTGCGTATCTCTACTCCGAAGGAAATGGTGTGGCCGGCGTTTACGAATTGATGGAACAATGGCAGTCGTTCGCCGATCCGCACCTCTCCATCACGCTACCGGAAGGCTTTGATGAGGACGCGCAGGGGATTGACGCCTTGGTCGAAGTCCTGACGAAGATCCTCTGACAACCTGCCTCAAGCCGACTTCATCGCAACGCAGAATCACATCATAATCACTTTCGCATTGATCGTTCCCGCCAGCCCCCGAGCAATCGCTTCGCGAGCCGATCGCAGACTCAAGACACGCGCGTCGATAACGCCGCTTCCTCCGCACCGCGCCACCAGCGGGCGGCCTCTGCCTGCCCCCACTGCCCTGCGCAACCGCAATCGCCCAGCGCCCGCTCCAGGCTCTCGGCGTCCGGGAACCGGTCGGCCGGGTCTTTGGCCAAGCACCGCAGCACGACGCGATCGACGTCTTCAGGAATACCGGCGCAAACCTGTGCGGGGGGAATCACGGGGTCGCGGGCGTGCGCGATGATCACTCCGATCTCGTCCGGCTCGTCGAACGGCGGCCGACCGGTCAGCAGAAAGTAGGCCACCGCGCCTAGCGAGTAGATGTCCGTCCGCTCATCGAGCTCCTGACCTCCTCGCGCCTGCTCGGGCGACATGAACAGCGGCGTCCCGAGGATCTGCCCCTCCCGGCTCAGTTGGGAGCTGCGGGGGGTCGCCGCCACCGCCGGCCGGACGAGACCGAAGTCGAGCAGCTTGGCCACGTCGTCCATCCCCCCGCGGCGGGCGGCGATGATGTTCGACGGCTTGACGTCGCGATGAATCAGGCCGACCCCATGCGCCTCGCGGAGCGCCAGGCAGACCTGCCGCAACAGGTAGACGGCCCGTTCGGGCGGGAGCGGGCCATGCCTTTCGACCAGTTCCGCCAGGCCCAGACCCGGCAAGTATTCCATGACATAGTAATAAGTCCCGTCTTCGGTCCTGCCATAGTCGAAGACTTCCACCGTGTTCGGATGCGAGAGCGTGGCGGTGAGCTGAACCTCGCGTTCGAACCGCGCCAGGGCGCGGGGATCGGCCACATCTTCGGGCCGGATCAACTTGACGGCGCAAGGGCGTTTGAGGAGTTGATGCTCGGCAAGGTAGACCTCGCCCATGCCGCCAGAGCCGATCCGCCGCCGCAGGCGATACTGGCCGAGCTGTCGCGCCTCGGCCACCTGTCGGCGCAGTTGGGAAATCGTGCGGGCCCCGAACGCGGAGCCCACGGCCAGGATCAAGAGAATCATCGCATCGAAGCTGAAGAGCCAGATCCGGTGGGTCGTACTCCTCCGCCACCCTTCCCAGAGCCAGCCCATCGTCACCGGGTACTGCGCGGCGAGGATGAAGAGGATCGCGAACGGCAGCAGTGCCAGCGGCCCCACCACCAGCGAGGTCCGCCGCCAGCTCTTGGGGACGTACAGCCCGTAAGTCAGAATGAGGATGGAAGTGAGGAGGACGATGTTTTTCATCGTGAGCTGGGCCATCATCCGGTCGTTGCGCAGCGAGAACACCAGCATCAGCCGGTACTGGACGATGGCGAGACGCCCCGCGAGCATCCCGATCATGCCCAGTTCCAAGGTCTTCAGGCAGGCGAGCGAAAGCGGTTGCCGGCTCGAGAGCAGGGCGATGATGCCCCCAAGGATCACGATCACCATGACATCCAGATAATAAAGCGTGGAATCATGATCGCCCACGCTGACGGTACTTCTCCAAAGGGTCGCCATCCCGACGAGGAGGATGTAGATGATCGGTAATTCGCGCAAGCGGGCGCGCACCACCGATCGCGGCTCGGAGATCGGGGGCGGCGCCGAGCCCACGACGATGGCCGCCTTGGGGGTGAAGCCGCCGGTGTCCTCCGCCAACGCGGCCTTCACACGATCGAGGTGATGGGATTCCCACGGAGGAAGCCGGTCGTCATGAGGGGACCAGCTCGCCGTCCGTTCAAGCGACCGGGGCGCGAATTCGGGGGGCGGCAGGAACACGTGTTGACCCGCCCGTTCGTCCTGGGCGAGGAGGCGACCGACCTCGGCCCGCAGATCCTCGTCTTGGCCGCAGGCCTGCCGGAGCCAGGCGTCCCGCTCGGGCGGGGCGTGTTGGAGCGAGGCGTCGAAAAGGTCCCCAATCTGACGCCAGCGGTCCGGTGTCATCCTGCCTCCCCCTCCCGAAGTTGGCCGACGAGCCAGGCCCGCGCGAGCCGCCAATCCCGTTCGACGGTGACCACCGAGACCCCAAGCGCCTCGGCGACCTCAGGCACGGTGAGCCCGCCAAAGTATCTCAGAGTCATGACCTGGCTCTGACGTTCGTTCCGCTCGGCCAACCGGTCAAGAGCCTCATGGACCGCGACGACATCCAATCCCTGGTCCGTAAAGTAATCCACCACCTGGTCCAGCGGCATCCGCTGCCAGTCCCCGCCCCGACGGTCGGCACCTCTCCGCCGCGCATGGTCGATCAGCACCTCGCGCATCGCCCGTGCGGCCGACGCGAACAGATAGTTCCGATCGACGGCCTTATCGAAGACCGCGTCACCCAGCAACCGCATCACGGCCTCGTGGACGACGGCGGTGGGGGGAAGGGTATGGTCGATCCGCTCCCGGCGCATCAGGTGCGAGGCCACGTGGCGGAGCTCGTCATAGACGAGCGCGAGAACTTCGCCCCTGGCGTGCTCGTCCCCGGCCCGAGCACGCCCGAGGATCAGCGTCAATGCACACGGTAACTCAGCCTCCATTCCCCCTCCCCTCGAAAAAAAACAATGAAGGGTTCCCTCGACATTATTCGCAGGCCTCCTCAGGGGGCAAGGAGCGAACGCCCCAGGAACCTGCCCGGAGTCGGGCGAGCGGCCCGCCCAACGCGAGCCCTTTTCTCTTTGATGCACTCAACTCAGGTTGCCGACCCCGCAAGGGCGGCCGCGGAAGGATGCGAGACGATGCTCACACTCGTGCTTTGGTCTCTCGGGATGGCACTCATGCCTCTGGCTCTGGGGCTCGTCTGGGCGTTCCTCGCTGGCGTCGGACGCTTGATGGGCTTCGGAACTTCGCATCCGTTCGATGAGTTCACCGAATTCGAGCGAAGGCGGGATCTTTGCTCGTTAAACTCTGACCTCTTATCGCGTTCCGTCTCGATCGCCGGCCGGATTTCTCCGTCGGGAGGCAAACCACTCTCCGCCTCTCGCCACTAACGGAGCTTCCGGGAACGAACCTCTGGACTCGACCTCGGGGAAGCCGGAGACTCGATCACCCACTTTTCTCGAAGAGGAGATTCCCGGATGTCCGACTTCCAGCGTAGGGATTTTCTGGCAGGGGCGGCCGCGTTCGCGGCCGCCACAACTGCGGCCCTGGTCGGGACCAAGCGGGCGGAGGCAGGCGACCCAAGCTTCATGAACAATGTCCCCGACCCCCTGCTCGCCGAAGACGAACTGCCGACCTTTAAGTTCGCCCTGGAGAAATCGACGGGGAAGGTGATCGGCAACAGCTCCGGCAAGGAAGCCACCGTCAAGCAGTTGCCGATCTCCAAGGGAATCGCGGGAGTCTCCATGCGGCTCGAACCGGGGGCCATGCGGGAACTGCACTGGCACGCCACCGCGGCCGAGTGGGCGTTCGTGATCGAGGGGCGGGTCCGAACCACCGTCATCGACCCGCAGGGGAACGCCGAGACCAACGATTTCGGCCCGGGGGATGTGTGGTACTTCCCGCGCGGGCATGGTCACATGCTCGAATGCCTGGGGAACCAATCCACGCACTTCATCTTGATCTTCGACAACGGCTATTTCTCGGAATTCGGCACCTTCAGCATCACCGACTGGATCGGTCACACCCCGAAGCCGCTCCTGGCCAAAAACTTCGGCTTGCCCGAGTCGGCCTTCGACGGGTTCCCCAAGGAGGAAGTCTATTTCGCCCGCGGCGCCGTGCCGCCGGAAGAGCCGGCCCCCCCGCTCCACGGCCGCAAGCTACCGCCGCTGACGCACAAGTATGAGCTCCTCGCACAAATCCCCCACGGCATCTTCAAAGGGGGCCGCGAGTGGCGGGTCGATTCCAGCCGGTTCCCGATCTCGAAGACGGTCACGGGCGTCATCCTCGACCTCGATCCAGGGGCGCTGCGCGAACTCCACTGGCACCCGACCGCAGACGAGTGGCAGTACATCATTGAAGGCAAGGTCAGCGTCACGCTCTTCGGCTCAGACGGCCGATACCGGACCGAGATCCTCGAGAAAGGGGACGTCGGCTACATCCCGCAAGGGTACGGGCACTCGATCGAGAACGTCGGCGACACGCCGTCCCGCGCCCTGCTCGGGTTCAATACCGGCGTTTACGAGACGATCGACCTGTCGATGTGGATCGCCGGGAACCCGGTCGACGTGCTGGCCACTAACTTCAGCAAGCCGGCCTCCCTGTTCGAGAAGTTCCCCCACAGCGACGTGTTCATCGCCGACAAAGACGGACCCGAAAAACCGTGATCGCAACCGCCTCGCCCCAACGACCAGAGTGACGGAAAGAAGGAGTCAGATCCGCCCAATCCAGCAACCAAACACAACCACATCAGTATTTTCTGGATTATCCTGGGACCGCGCGCGCCCCGCCCGCGGTCCCAGGGAATGAAAAATGCACTCTTTTCCAGATCGGCAACAGGGAAGACTCGGACCCGTGCCTCAGGGAAGGAGAGACAAGCCTTGATCGACCGTCGCGCGCTCGTCCTTGGGGTCACCGGCCTGTGGTTGGCGGTGGTGGCGGGCTGCCAACACCAGCCGACCGCGGTTGCTCCCCCCCAGCCACCCGTCATCCCGATCAGCCAGCCGATCGAACGCGAGGTCACGGAGTACGCGGATTTCACCGGCCAGACCGACGCGGTTCAAGCTGTGGACATCCGCCCACGGGTGACCGGCTACCTGGTCGAAATGCCGTTCAAGGAAGGGGCGGACGTCAAGACGGGGGACACCCTGTTCGTGATCGATCCGCGCCCCTACAAGGCCCAGCTCGATCAGGCGGAGGGCCAGGTCAACCTTTACCGCGCCCAGCTCAAACTGGCCAAGATCGTGTTTGCGCGAGACCAGGCGATCAACGTCAGGGTGCCCAACTCGATCAGCCAGGAGCATCTCGAACAAGACCTCGCGGCGGTAGAAGAGGCCGATGCCCGGGTCAAGGCGTTCGAGAAAAACATGGAAGCCTATAAACTCAATCATGACTTCACGAAAGTCACCTCGCCGATCGACGGCCACGTCAGCCGCTACTACCTGACGCTCGGCAACCTGGTCAACCAGGACCAGACGCTGCTGACCACGGTCGTCTCCCAAGACCCGATGTATGCCTACTTTGACGTGGATGAGCCAACCCTGTTGCGGCTCCGGAGGGCGATCAACCAGGGGAAGCTCAACCCGCCCCAGCCCGGCGTGGACCTGCCGGTCCTCATGGGTCTGCAGGGCGAGGACGGTTTTCCGCATCAAGGGGTGATCAATTTCGTCAACAACCAGGTCAACCCGACCACCGGGAGCATCTCGGTGCGCGGGGTTTTCCCGAATCCGATGCCCCACGGCGGCATCCGGCTGTTGTCGCCCGGCATGTTCGTACGGATCCGCCTGCCGATCGGAAAACCGCATCCGGCGTTATTGATCATCGACCGGGCGATTGCCTCGGACCAAGGGCTGAAGTACGTCTACGTGGTCGACACCAAGAACGAGATCCAGTACCGCCGCGTCACCACGGGCCCACTCCAACCTGACGGCCTCCGCGTGATCGTCGACGGCCTCCAACGAAACGAGTGGGTGGTTGTCGGTGGCTTGCAACAAGTCAGCCCCCGACTCCGGATCCAGCCGGAGCGGATCCCCATGCCATTGCTCGGCCAGCCGACCGAAGAGAAGACGCCGGCGACCAAACCAAATCCCCAAAAAAGCACCGACCCGCCATAGAGCGCGGAATCCCCCTCGTTCCCGCGGGGGACCGTAGGAACGCGTCCCGAGAGGCTTCTTGAACAGGTGGACATGGTCTTCCATAACATTGAATTATGCGCAATTCCCGGGTGCCACGGGTTGTACTCAACCCGTGAGCCAAAAACCTGGGCAATCGCTCACGGGTTGAGTACAACCCGTGGCACCCAACGGCCTTTGCATCCCCGCGGTCACCCATCAGAAAATCAAAGAAAACCGAGACCAACGGCTTAGCCCTGGATCGGGTCGTTGAAAAAAAGCGGGAGAGCACGCCCTCCGCTTACCTGAGAATGGGAGTTTCGCTCGCCTCAGAAGTTTGGAGATCGTTCTCACAAAGGGGGTTCCTCATCGATGATCTCTCGCTTCTTCATCGATCGACCCATCTTTGCGTCAGTCCTGTCGATCATCATCGTCCTGACCGGCGCGATCTCGCTGCTGACCCTGCCGATCGCCCAGTACCCCCCGATTACCCCGCCGTCGGTCCAGGTTTCAATCAGCTACCCAGGGGCCAGCGCGCAGGTGGTGTCGGACACGGTCGCCGCGCCGATCGAACAGCAAGTCAACGGCGTCGAGGGCATGCTTTACATGTCCTCACAGATGGGCAACGACGGTTCCTACACGTTGACAGTCACGTTCGATATCGGCACCGACCTGAACACAGCGCTCGTCATGGTGCAGAACCGGGTGGCGCTGGCCCTGCCCCAGTTGCCAAACTCGGTCCAGCGGCAAGGGATCACGATCAAGAAAAAGACTCCCGACTTGTTGATGATCGTCAGCTTCCGCTCGCCGGACGGACGTTACGACGACCTCTACTTGAGCAACTTCGCCACCATCTACGTCAGAGATGAACTGCTGCGACTGGACGGGGTCTCGGACATCACCTATCTCGGCCAGCGCGACTACAGTATCCGCGCCTGGCTCGACCCGCAAAAGCTGGCGGCGTGCAACATGACCGCGCTCGAGGTGGCCAACGCCATCCGGAGCCAGAACGTCGAATCGGCGATCGGACAGATCGGCCAGCCACCGGCCCCCGAAGGCCAATCGTTCCAATTGCCGGTCGACACCCTGGGCCGGCTCACCGATCCGGATCAGTTCGCCGCGATTATCGTCAAAGTTGGCGGCCTGAGCGCCCCCGCCCTGCCCTCCGCCGGAGCCACGGCGCCTTCCCAAGGCAACGGCAGCATGCCGACCCCGGGAATCCCCAATCTCTCGCCCATCATCGGGACGACCGGAGCGGGACCGACCACGAGCCCAGGCGTGCAAACCAGCAGCAGCCCTCCCCCAGGGGGCGCGACTACCGGCCTCAATCCCACGACCAGCCAGATCCCGACTTCCAACAGCCTGGTCACGACGACGAACAGCGTCATCTCGGGATATGAACCGTTCAGCGTCTCCCCATTCGGTCCCGGAGTCCTGGGGGGCGGGACCATCGGAGGCGGCGGAACCACCGGCGGGGGCGGGACCACCGGAGGCGGCGGGACGACGGGGGGAGCGGCGGCGGGCGGAGGGATGAGCGGGCTCTCCATCAACACCGCAACAAGCCAGAACATGCTGGGATACAGCCCCGTCAACAGCGCACTGACCGGCCCTAGACCAGGGCGGCCGTCGGCCAGTATCGTCCGCCTCCGCGACGTGGCGCGCGTCGAGATGGGGGCGCAAAACTACACCCAGTCTTGCAGCCTCGACGGCCGGCCGTCGGTGGGCCTCGCCGTCCGCCAACTCCCAGGGACCAACGCGCTCGAGATCGCCGAACGCGTGCGGAGTAAGATGGACGAGCTCAAGACCCGGTTCCCCGACGGGGTCGACTACCAGATTTCTTATGACACCACGCCGTTCATCCGCCAGTCGGTCGCGGAGGTGGTGCAAACCCTGCTCGAGGCGGTGGTGTTGGTCGGGCTGGTGGTGCTCGCCTTCCTCCAGAACTGGCGGGCCGCGCTGATCCCGCTGATCGCCGTACCCGTCGCCATCGTCGGCACCTTCGCCGTCATGGCCGCGATCGGGTTCTCGCTGAACAATATCTCCCTGTTCGGCCTGGTGCTGGCGATCGGGATCGTGGTGGACGACGCCATCGTGGTTGTCGAAAACGTCGAGCGCTGGCTGGAACAGGGGCTCTCGCCGCTCGAGGCCACACGCAAGGCCATGGACGAAGTGACCGGCCCGGTCGTCGCGGTGGCCCTCGTGCTCTGCGCGGTGTTCGTCCCTTGCGCGTTCATCAGTGGAATCACCGGCCAGTTCTTCCGGCAGTTCGCGGTGACGATCGCCGTCTCCACCGTCTTCTCGGCCTTCAACTCTCTGACGCTCAGCCCGGCGCTGGCCGCCATCCTGCTTCGGCCGCACGACGCCCCCAAGGACCCGTTGACTCGATTGCTGGACGCCCTGCTCGGCTGGTTCTTCCGGCTGTTCAACCGGTTCTTCAGCGCCGCGACCGCCGGCTACTCCTGGGCGGTCGGCAAGCTCTTGCGGTTAAGCCTCCTCGTCCTGCTCGCCTATGGCGGGCTGGTCGGCTTGACCTACTGGGTGTTCGTCCAGGCCCCCACCGGCTTCATCCCGGAGCAGGATCAAGGGCGGCTGATCATCGGCATTCAGCTCCCTGATTCCGCGTCGCTTCAGCGGACCGAGACCGCCATGGCGCAAATCGAGAAGATCACCCGCGCGACGCCAGGGGTGGCACACACGATCAGTATCTCGGGCACGTCGTTCGTCCTCTCGGCCAGCGGCTCCAACTTCGGCTCGATGTTCGTCATCCTCGACCCGTTCGAGGCGAGGAAGCACCCCGACCGGCGCGACACGGCGATCATGGCCCGGCTCCGGAAGCGTTGGGCCCGAGAAGTCAAGGATGCCCAGGTCACCGTGTTCGGAGCGCCTCCGATCCCGGGCTTGAGCGTCGCGGGCGGCTTCAAGCTGATGGTCGAAGACCGGGGCGGCCTCGGCCTCTCGGACCTCCAGCGCAACACCGACCGCCTCACCCAGGCGTTGCGAACCCAGCCCGGCCTGACCGGAATCTCGACCCAGTTCCGCTCCAACACGCCCCAGCTTTATATGGACATCGACCGGACCAAGGTCGAATCCCTGGGGGTGTCGCTCGACGACGTGAACCAGACGCTTCAGATCTACCTCGGGTCGCTCTACGTCAACAGCTTCAACGAGTTCGGCCGCTACTGGCAGGTGACCGTGCAGGCCGAGGGCGAATACCGGGCACAACTCGAAAACATCAACCTGCTCAAGGTCCGGAACAAGTGGGGCGAGATGGTCCCGCTGGGCACCCTGGTCGCGGTCCGCGAAATCGGCGGTCCCGT
Source organism: Singulisphaera sp. GP187 (assembly GCF_900129635.1). Classification (GTDB taxonomy): domain Bacteria; phylum Planctomycetota; class Planctomycetia; order Isosphaerales; family Isosphaeraceae; genus Singulisphaera. Next base: position 4,656,928 of record NZ_FSRB01000001.1, read on the forward strand.
CTTCGTCACCCGCTACAACCTCGCCACCGCCGCACCCATCACCGGCAACGTCCTGCCAGGGACAAGCTCCGGAGACGCAATCGCCCTGATGGACAGCCTGGCATTCAAGACCCTGCCCCGATCCATGAAGACGGAATGGACCGAGTTAATGTTCATGCAAATCAGGGCGGGCAACACCGCGATGGACGTCTTCGCGTTGGCAGTCGTCTGCGTCTTCCTCGCCCTGGCCGCGCTTTATGAGAGCTGGTCGTTGCCGCTGGCCGTGATCCTGGTGGTGCCGCTCTGCCTGCTCTGCTCGGTGGTCGGTGTGCTCTTGACGCACACGGCGGTCAACATCTTCGTCCAGATCGGCCTCGTGGTGCTGGTCGGCCTGGCCTGCAAGAACGCGATCCTGATCGTGGAGTTTGCCAGGCAGATGCAGCAAGAGGGCCGGCCCCGGTTCGAGGCCACCCAGGAAGCGTCGCGGCTCCGACTCCGGCCGATCCTGATGACGTCGCTGGCGTTCATCCTCGGCGTCGTCCCCCTGGTCATCGCCGAGGGGGCCGGCTCGGAAATGCGTCGGTCGTTGGGAACCGCCGTCTTTAGTGGCATGCTCGGCGTGACCCTGTTCGGGATCTTCCTCACGCCGGTCTTTTTCTACGTGATCCAAGGGGTCAGCGCGACCCGGCTGTTCGCAAGCGGCACGATGCGCTGGAGCTACTCCAGTTTGCTCGTCGGCCTGGCCTGCTTGACACTCGTCCTCTTGCTGGGGCGGATCGATGTCGTTCATCCGGCCTGGGTGCCCTTGGTGGGGGCCGGAGCGGGCGTCCTCGCCGCATTTCTGGTTTTCAAGATTCAGCGACGGAATCGACGAAGGCGCCTCGCCCCGGCAGTCCGAGCCACGAGTGGAGATTCACGGTCATGATCTCGCGATTCTTCATCGACCGGCCGATCTTCGCCTCCGTCCTGTCGATCATCTTCGTGCTGGCGGGGGGCGTGGCCGTGTTCACGCTGCCGGTGGCCCAGTATCCCGACGTCACACCGCCGACGGTCCTGGTGACGGCCCTCTACCCGGGGGCCAACGCCCAGACCGTGCGCGACACCGTGGCCGCGCCCATCGAAGCGCAGGTCAGCGGCGTCGAAGGCATGATGTACATGTCGTCGCAGTGCACCAATGACGGCGTCTACAATCTGACTGTGACCTTCAAGCTGGGCATGAACTCAGACATGGCGCAGGTCCTGGTCCAGAACCGGGTCTCGCTGGCGCAGCCGGTCATCCCGGCACTGGTCCAGAGCGAAGGCATCAACGTCAAAAAGATGTCTCCGAACACGATGATGATCGTGAACCTGATATCGCCGGACGGCCGGTACGACAGCACCTTCCTCAGCAACTATGCGACGATCTACATCAAGGATGAGCTGGGACGCCTCCCCGGCATCGCCGGGATCACCTACCTCGGCCAGCGCGACTACAGCCTGCGGGCCTGGCTCGACCCCGACAAGCTCGCGGCGCTCAACCTCAGCGCAGGGGACGTGGTCAACGCGATCAACCAGCAGAACCTGCAAGTCGCCGCCGGGCAGATCGGCCAGCAGCCCGTCCCCAAAGGTCAGCAATTCCAGTTGACCATCAACACGTTGGGCCGGCTCACCGAGCCGGAACAGTTCGGCGACATCATCCTCAAGGCCGGTCCCAGTCAGCCAGGGACGCAGCCGGCTCCCGAAGCCTCGACCGGCCAGACGAGCGCGGACGCACAAGGGAGCCAGAACGCTCAGGGCGTCCCCCAGGCCATGACGACGGGCATCGTCCGGTTACGCGACGTGGCCCGCGTCGAGCTCGGATCGCAGCAGTACGACCAGTCGTGCACCCTGGACGGCCAGCCCTCCGTGGCGCTCTCGGTCTATCAACTCCCCGGCTCGAATGCCCTGGACACCGCCGCCGGGGTCTACGCCAAGGTGAAGGAGCTCAAGACCCGGTTCCCCGAAGGGATGGATTACCGGATCGTTTACGACACCACGCCCTTCATCAGCGAGTCGATCCATGAGGTTTTCAACACGTTACGAGACGCCGTGATCCTGGTCGCGATCGTGGTCCTCGTCTTCCTCCAGAACTGGCGGGCCGCTTTGATCCCCTTGATTGCCGTCCCGGTCGCGATCGTGGGGACGTTCGCCGTCATGGCGGCCCTCGGCTATTCGCTGAACAACCTCTCGTTATTCGGCCTGGTGCTGGCGATCGGGATCGTGGTCGACGACGCCATCGTCGTCGTCGAGAACGTGGAGCGCTGGCTCGAGCAGGGGCTCGCGCCACGCGATGCCGCCTATCGTGCCATGGACGAGGTGACCGGGCCGGTCATCGCGGTCGCCTTGGTGCTCTGCGCCGTGTTCGTTCCGTGTGCCTTTCTCGGGGGAGTCACCGGCCAGTTCTTCCGGCAGTTCGCGGTGACGATCGCCGTCTCGACGGTGATCTCCGCCTTCAACTCGCTGACCCTCAGCCCAGCCTTGGCCGCGATCTTGCTCCAGCCACGTGACGCTCATCCCGATCCGTTGACCCGACTGCTCGACCTGCTGCTCGGCTGGTTCTTCCGCCTGTTCAACGCAGTCTTCGGCGCCGGCACGGCATGGTACACGCGTCTGGTCGGCGGCCTGCTCCGGGTCAGCGGCATCGCCCTGCTCGTCTACGCCGGCCTGCTCGTGGTGACGTACCGGGAATTCAAGAACGCCCCGACAGGCTTCATCCCGCAACAGGACAAGGGGTATCTCCTGCTCAACGTGCAGTTGCCCGATTCCGCGTCGGTCGAGCGGACCGAGAAAGTCATGGCCCGCATCGAGGCCTTGGCCCGGGACACGCCGGGGGTCGGGCATACGGTGGGCATCTCCGGCCAGTCGCTGATCCTGAACGCCAACGCGCCGAACCTGGGCTCGCTGTACGTGATGCTCAAGGAGTTCGCCCAGCGGCGCGGCCCCACACTGACGGCCGACGCCATCGCCGCGAGGTTGCGCGAGCGCTGTGGACGCGAGGTGCGCGGGGCCGTCGTGTCGGCGTTCGGAGCGCCTCCGATCGACGGCCTGGGCACGACCGGCGGCTTCAAGCTGATCATCGAAGATCGCGGCAATCTCGGCCTGGGGACCTTGCAACGCGTCAGTGATCAGATCGTCGGGCGAGGCAACAAAACAGGAGGCTTGCAGGGCCTCTTCAACAGCTCACGGACCGATACCCCTTGGCTCTACCTCGACATCGACCGAACCAAGTGCGCAGCCCTCGGCCTGTCGGTCAGCGACGTCTTCAGCACCTTGCAGTTTTATCTCGGGTCCTATTATGTCAATAATTTCAATGAGTTCGGCCGGACCTGGCAGGTGAACATCCAGGCCGATCCGCGGTTCCGCGCCGGGGTTCCGGCGATCCGGCAGTTGCAAGTCCGAAGCGCTCAAGGGCAGATGGTCCGGCTCGGCACCCTGTTGTCCGCCCGCAATATCAGCGGGCCGGTCTCTGTCTTGCGCTACAACATGTACTCGGCCACGGCCATCATCGGCAACACCGCGCCGGGGACAAGCTCGGGACAGGCGATTGCGCTGATGCAGGAGATCGCCGGCAAGGAATTGCCCCGATCGATGGCGATCGACTGGACCGAGTTGACCTACTTGCAGCTTCAGGCGGGCAATACCGCGATGTACGTCTTCGCGCTCGCGGTGATCCTCGTCTTCCTGGTCCTGGCGGCGCAGTACGAGAGCTGGTCGCTCCCCTTGGCCGTCATTCTGGTCGTGCCGATGTGCCTGCTCTGCTCGATCGTGGGAGTGAGCCTGGCCCAGATGGAAGTGAACATCTTCACCCAGATCGGCTTCGTGGTGCTGGTCGGCCTGGCGAGCAAGAACGCGATCCTGATCGTCGAATTCGCCAAGCAACGGCAGGAGTCCGGCGCATCAAGGCGCGAGGCGACCCTGGAAGCCTCACGCCTGCGGCTCCGGCCGATCCTGATGACCTCGCTCGCCTTCATCCTCGGCGTCGTTCCGCTCGTCGTCTCTCAAGGCGCCGGCGCCGAGATGCGCCGGGCCCTGGGCCAAGCCGTCTTCAGCGGCATGCTCGGCGTGACCGCGTTCGGCATCTTCTTGACGCCCGTCTTCTTCTACGTCATCCAAGGGTTTGGCGGCGTGAAACACGAGGGATCCCCGCCCAAGTCGACCGAGCCCCCACCTTGAAGCGGAACCAATCGCTTGGTTCCTGCTTCCTAAAGGCGGGCCTAAACTTTCTTTGTATTGAATGATATGCAAACCCTGGGTGCCACGGGTTGTACTCAACCCGTGAGCCAAAAACCGGGGCGATCGCTCACGGGTTGAGTACAACCCGTGGCACCCACCGGCCTTTACATCCCCGCGGTCGCGCATCAGAAAATCAATGAAAACCGAGACTAACGGCTTAGACCAATAAATCCCAACATCATCAAACTTGAGAAGCAACTAAACTCAGCTTGAGAGCATGCGTCCCGGCCAAACGGACAGGCCCAGGCACCGAACATGCCGCGAACCCTACAGTCCCGAAAAGCAGACATGTTGTCGCGATCCGCATTTTCCTCAAGTTGTCGCCGTCTTGTCACGATAATCAGTTTGAATCACGCTGCAAAGGCGATCGGTTTCGCGTCGCCGATTCCAGATTCCCGCAGATCGTCCCGTCCACCCCGTCAGACAGATCGCCCGTCATCGCTTGAGCGCCCCAACCTCGGCGGCTTGATGTTGACTCTCAACCGTCGGCCATGCGGATCACGCTCCCCTCAGCGGTCGAACTTTGTTCTCATTGGGGATAGACGAGAACCCAAATGATCCGACGTAAAGAGTCGAACCCGCTTTACGGGATCTCGCTTGCGATTTTGGGCGTGATCCTCACCTGTGGGCCTGGAAACCTTCGGGGGCAGGAGCCAGCTCCTGCGGCGCCAAGGTCAAACGATCCCGCAAAGGTGGTCGCTCCGACTCCCGATCTGCAACAAGAACTTCTCGATCGCCTCCGCAAGATGGAGCAACGCCTCGACCACGTGACGAAGCAGAACGAGGATCTCTCGCAGGCGAATCAGCGGCTCACGGAGCAGGTTGAGGATCTGTCGCGTGCGATCAAGAAGCCTGCCACCTCAGTCGGAGATGGCACGGCAGCCCCCGGCTCGGCCGGCGCGACGCCGGCCGCGGGATCCGGGCCCTCGGGTCGTGGATCGACCAACGACCAACCACCGAGCGCAGGCGGAGGGTCGAAGGCTTCGGGCGGCGACCCCACGGTCACCGGACGAGCCCAGGAAGTGGGCAATCGCCACCGCGGTAAGCTTGCGCTCAAGTCGCGCTATGACTTCGATAACGACGGTTTTATCTGGTCGACCGAGGACGACGAGATCTCGCTCGGCATCCGCATGATGTCCCAGGTCGAGTCGCGAATCTACCAGCAGCCGAACCAGGGACCCGTCAGCAGCGGGTTCTACAACCCTCGGACCCGCGTCTACTTCGAAGGGCACCTGAGCAAACCCATTCAGTATGAGGTTTCCGTTCAGAACACGTTCGACACGGTCAACCTGCTCGATGCCTACCTCAACTTCAACTACGACCCGCGGTTTCAACTGCGACTGGGTCGTTATAAGTCACCATTCACGTATGAGTGGTATCGGATCCACGTCTGGGACCTGCTCGCGCCGGAACGGTCGCTCTTCGCCAACAACTTCGAGGGCAACCGGCGGTTCGGCCTGATGGGCTGGGGAAATCTGTTCGAACAACGCCTCGAATATGCCGTGGGGACGTTCAACACCCAGCGAAACTCCTATCAGCCGTTCAACAACCGCCAGGACGTCATGGCCTTCCTCAACGCCAAACCGTTCTACCACCGCGAGGACGACTTCTTACTTCGCGACTTGCAGTTCGGCGGTTCGGTGAACGCCGGGCACGAGGACCAGTCGACGATCCCTGGGGTATTGCGAACCAACTCGGCGCCTTCGGCCGCCGGAGCCAGCAGCACCTCGGCGAGCAACGCCGCCACCTTGCCGTTCCTGGCGTTCAACTCGGACGTCCGGGAACGCGGCCCTCGAGCGCTCTGGGAACTCCACACGGCCTACTACTACCGTGGACTCACGCTCTTGGGGGCGTGGCAAGGGGGCTACGAGAGCTATGCCAAGGGAGCGGAAGGGTCGACAACCCGGATCCCAATCAATGGCTGGTTCGCCCAGATCGGCTACATCGTCACCGGAGAGACGATCCGCGACCGTACCCTCATCGACCCGATCCACCCCTTCGATCTCCGCCCCGGGCGATTCGGCCTCGGCGCCTTCGAGCTGACGGCTCGCTACAGCGAGCTCGACCTCAATTCCCGGGTGTTCACCGCCGGCCTGGCCGATCCGAACCTCTGGACCAACCGGACCGAGATGACGGATGTTGGCTTCAACTGGTACTTGAACAAGTTCGTCAAGATCTACTTTGACTGGGAGCACGCCATGTTCGCTCAGCCGGTCATCTACCGCCCCGGCCCCAGCCTCCAGAAGACAAGCGACCTGTTCTGGCTCCGCATGCAAGTCTACTTCTGAACCTCGAAGGTCCAGCTTCCCCTCGCCCATCAACGCATAAACAAATCAGCGATCACTCACACATCAACAGTCACGTCCCATACATACCGAATTCCCAGAGCTTCAAGAGATCGCTCAAGGTTTTCCTTCTCTCCCTCGTGGCTGAGTTTCCTCGGGCCCCTGCCACAGTTTCACCGCGCCGTCGTGACTGCCCGAGGCCAGGTATCGACCGTCGGGCGAGAAGACCACGGCGTTGACCTTCGCCAGATGCCCCTTGAGGGTCAGCCGCTCCTGACCGGTGATCGGGTCCCAGAGCCGCACGGTCCGGTCCTCTCCGGCCGAGGCGACGGTCTCGCCGTCGGGGGAGAAGCCCACGGCAAGCACCTTGCTGAGGTGCCCGCGGAGCGTGACCAGGTGCCGGCCGTCGGCGACGTCCCAGATCGTCACGTTTCGGTCCTCGCCCCCCAGGGCCAATCGTGTCCCGTCGGGGGAAAACGCCAGCGAGCTGATCTCACTCCCCGATTTCCAGGTACGCCGGATGCGGCCGCCGGTCGAATCCCGGAGGATGACCCACTTGTCGTTTCCCGCCGAGGCCAAGATGCGGCCGTCGGGAGAGAACGCGAGCGCCCTGACCGTATCCTGGTGCCCCTCGAGGATCGCGCGGCAGGTCCGCGAGGCGACGTCCCAGAGCCGGATCGAGAGGTCACTGCCCGCCGAGGCCACGGTTTTCCCGTCCGGCGAGATCGCGACCGATCGAATGCGATCGATATGTCCGACCAGCGTGGCGAGTTCACGGCCCTGCTCCACGTCCCAGAGCTTGACGTGCTGGCCGAGTTCCACCGTCGCCAGGGTTCGGCCGTCAGGGAAAAAGGCCAAGGCGCTGACGGTGGAATAATGCCCGCGCAACGTCGCCCGCTTCCGACGTTCCGCCACGTCCCAGACCACGATCGTGTTGTCATCGCTGCCCGAGACCAGGGTCCGACCGTCGGGGGAGAAGGCGAGCGACCAAGTCTCAGCGGAGTGTCCCGCGAGCGACGAGTCCTCAAGCGCCGGGGCGAGGTGCCAGAGCCGAACCCGCGGGTCGTCTCCGCCGATCACCACGGTCCGACCGTCAGGCGTGAACATCAAAGAGCGGACGTTGCCGATCGGACGAGAGAAACGAGCCCGTTCCTCCCCGGTCGCCACGTCACAGACGCGTAAGGGAACTCCTTCGCCCCCCAAGGCCAAGGTCCGACCGTCGGGAGCGAACGCGAGCACAAGGACATCACCCTTGTCTTCGGACGGAACCGCCCACTTGCGTTCGGTCGCCAGGTCGCGGAAAACCACATCCCGATCCCCCTCGAGCGCCGCCAAGGTCGTTCCGTTGGGTGAGAACGCAATCCGACTTACGGTCGCGTTATGGTCTTTGAAGACCTGGACGAGTCGCCCGGAACCTGTCTCCCAGACCGCGAGACCGTCGTCGTCGAAACTGGCGACCAGCCGCTCGCCGTTGCGGGAGAAGGCCAGGTAGTGGACCTGCGAATCCATTCCGCGAAGTCGCGTCCGCTCGCGGCCCGTCGCGGCGTCACGGAGCGTCAGCGGGCGATTGGGGCCGTACGTGGCCAAGAACCGGCCGTCCGGCGAATAGGCGACGGAGGAGACTGCCGGGACCAAACGGCCCGGCGCCTGCCGGTCGAACCTCATCGAGAGGTCGCGGCGCGCACGAGGATCGGACGCATCAGGTCGCGTTTGATCCCAAACGTTCAACGTGGTTCCATCACGCGAAAAACCGAGAAAATTGACGATCCCGACGTTTCCAGCCGGCAAAGTCCAGCGGTTCCTGGTCAACACGTCGCGAAGCTGGACCACTCCGCGGTCGCCCCAACCCGCGGAGTCCGAGGCGCTTCCCGTGTTGGGTGCAATCCGCACCCAAGAGGCGGGGAGCGCGGCCCAAGGCCGGCTGGGGGCGAGGTCACGGAGCAGAACATTCCCTTCATAGTCGTAAGAGGCGAGGGTTCGGCCATCGGGGGTGACGGCCAAGCTGTAGACGGAGGCCGTGTGGCCCCAGAGGAGCGTGAAGTCGCGATGACAAAGGCGGTGGAGGTAGGACCACTCAAACCGCGGTGGGTCACCCTCCCCCAGTTCGGGGCGATCGTTGACGAGCAGCTCCTGGGCGAGCTCGACGTGCCCCGCCTCCCACGCCTGCTGAGCGAACTTGATCCGCGAGCTATGCCGGTGGCGGTGAGCGATCCGCTCGTTCTGTTCCGCCCGACTCTGCGCCAGACGCGCGGCGGCGGCCTGCCTTTGCTCGCGAGCCAGTGCCTCCTCAAGCGCCAGGCCATGACGCACCAGCCAGGCATTCGACCAGAAGCCCGCGATCAGGATGCCGGCCACGGCCGTGACGACCAAGGCTGCCAGTGCCGCTTCCGCGGGCCGCCGCCGGGTCCACTTGAGCAAGCGTCTCCCGATCGAGATCGGCCGGGCCCGGATCGGCTCGCCCGCTTGGAACCGCCGCAAGTCCTCGGCCAGGTCGGCGGCCGAGAGATAGCGGCGGCCCGGCTCGCGTTCGAGGCATTTCAGGCAGATCGTCTCCAGGTCGGCCGGCACGTCGGACCGCACCCGGGACGGCGCCTCGGGCAGATCCTCCAAGACCTTGCGCAGGGTCTCGAGCGGCGAGGTCCCCCGGAACGGCACCACCCCCGTGAGGAGCTCGTAGAGAATCGCGCCCAGGGCATAGATATCGGCGGGCGGCCCGACCTCGCGCGAGTGGCCGGCCACCTGCTCGGGCGCCATGTAGCGGGGCGTCCCGAGGAATGACCCGCTCAACGAGGTTGAGCCCTCCTGGGCGAGCGACTTGGCCAGGCCGAAGTCGGAGATTTTCGGCGTTTCGTCAGCCGCGATCAGCACGTTGGCCGGCGTCAGGTCGCGGTGCACGATCCCCCGCTGATGCGCGTGGTGAATCGCCCGGGCCAGGGTCTCGATCAGCCGGGCGGACCAATCCAGCCGGCGCTCCGATCGCCTCTGGAACTCGGCGAGGTTGCACCCTTCCACATATTCCAGAACAATATAGGGAAGGTCACCCTCTTCCACGAATTCATAGACTTGAACAATATTGGGGTGGTGGAGCCTCGCCACCGCCTCGGCCTCGAACCGGAGCCGTTCTCGCTCCCGAGGCCCCGCCAGCCCCCCGGCCAGGATCAGCTTCACCGCCACAATCCGGTTCAAGGCCGCTTGCCTGGCCTTGTAGACGACCCCCATCCCGCCGCGACCGATCTCCTCGATCAACTCGAACGGGCCCACCGGAGGAAGGACGCGGCCTTGGGGCCCAGGCGTGACTCCCCCCCTCTCGGCCCCCGCCTCCTCTGCGCGACGAGGTCCCTCTCCTTCACCTTCCTCGTCCTCCTCAAAGAGCCGGTGGAACTCCAGGAGCCGGCCGAGCCGGTCCCGCCACCGAGGGAAACGGGCGTACCATTCCTCGGCCGTGGGCGGTTCCCCCACCTCCTCGCGGACCACATACTCGGCATAGAGCAGTTCAATGACCGCGTCTTCGTCCTCGGCCAGATGCGGATGTTGATCCAGATAAACTTCCACCCGGCACGCCTCACCCGCGCGGAGTCGCCTCCCCAGCGCCGCGCAAAGGTCGCGGAGCTGCCGTTCTCGCTCGCCGGGAATGAGACTTGAACCCACGTTTCACCGCTTAAAAAGGCCGCACTGCTGACAAATCAAAGCCGGCGTTGCGTCCACGAGTCGGCCACCGACGACCCGTCGGTCATCGCGATCAAATTCAGCCAACCAGATAAAATGGGTGACATTGCACGACGGTTCCTTGCGAACCACCCGAGGCCGGTGTATTCTAAACCATCAATCACGATGTCGTGAAGATGTTGATCCATAATTCATCTGTTACCCCCCATGGATGAATCCTCTCACACGTTATTCTCCGTTCTCGTCGACCGCGCCCGAAGCGGGGACGAACGAGCCCTCGCCGAGCTCGCGGGCCAGTACGAGGCCGAGGTCAGGATCGCGGCCCGGGTTCTGTTGGGGCCGCTCTTGAGGCCTCACGTCGACTCGATGGACCTGGTGCAGTCGATCCATCGGAGTCTGCTGGTTGGCCTGCGTGCCAACAAGTTCGCGTTCTCGCGTCCCGAGCAACTCCTGGCTCTGGTGCTGACGATGGTCAGGCGCAAGGCCGCCCAGTGCGTACGGATCCAGTCACGCCGGCTCCGGCTGACCACGGAGGCCGTCACCTCGGGCAGTTGGCCGTCGATCGAGGCGAACACCCACGGCAACGATCCCGCGGTCGTCGTCGAGCACGACGACGAGCTCCGCCACCTGATGGATCGACTCGACGGCACGGAGCGTCGCGTGGTCGAGCTTCGCCTCCAGGGCTACAGCACGGCCGAGGCCGCCCGCGAACTGGGCCTTGATGCCGACGTCTTGAGAGTGCGTCTGAGCCGGTTGCGACGGAAACTCGTCAACTCTGAACGGCGGCTCGCCGAGGCGATCTAATCGGATCGGCTCTCGGCGATACCGCAACTCCAAGCCGACACCTCACCACCCGACTTGGCCAAACGTTCCGCATCCTTCCTGGCAAGAATGCCGGCGCGGGCGAGCAAAGCTCCAGGCAAAGCTCGCTTTTCGGCTTCCTCCGCTCACGCCCCCCCTTCCTCAAACGGTGAGAACTCCCACCGGGATCCCCGCCCGGCGAGGGCGTCGCATCGCGTCGCCATCGAATTCGAGGTTCGCCACGATCCCTGGCGAATTCTTGTTTCGGATCGGGCCGTTCGCGACCACAGTCTCTCCCGGTGAGGCTACGACCTCAGCGCAATCAAACGACACAAGGGTCTCCGCAGTCGCAGCGGAGGCCCGCCCCTCGCGAGCGATGCGATCCATCATTACCCGGGAAATCGGCGTTGATTCCCATGAGTTGTGATTGATCAAGGCACTCCCGGATCCAAGGTATCTCGTCGACGTCACCGAGTCTTGGCCAACCAAGTTCAGGCCGACCAAGACACCCGAGGGTCTTGCCGAAGTTCTTCCACTACCAAAGGTTTACACCATGAAGTTTTTCCGGAAGACAAAGGTTCAACGAGGCCAAGGGCACCCGAAGTCCCGCTTGAGCCGGATCCACCGAAACCGACTGACGATGGACGCATTGGAAGACCGGCGGCTCCTGACCTTCAACGGACTGAAGTCGGGCCTGTCAGGCCTCTTCACACAGATCCAACCGCTTGTGAATGATCAGGCCACCAATGTCGCCCTCCCGTTCGTCGGCAATGCCTTAAGCACCAACACGGCCGCGCAATTCCTGACGAGCGATTTCCTGACCAAGGTCGACTCGATCGACACCACGCTGGATGACTCGACCGCCGTAAAGACCGCCCTGAAGACCGCCTTCGGCGTCGATCCAGGTTCCGTCCTCTCGTCGGGCAGTAACTTCCAGTTCCACCTGACCGGGAACAAGGTGCTGGCGGCGACCTTCAACCTCGGCCTCAACTTCCTCCAGCTCAATGTTACGGCCGGGGCAACGATCGACGCAAAGATCAGCTACGATTTCTTCATCAACATCAATGTTAATGACAGCGGCATTACGTATGTACCGACCCAGCCGGACGAGCTCCAAGTCGCCTTGGCGGTCGACACGCAAAACCTTCACGCCAAGGCCGACTTCGGGCTACTGAAAGCAATCGTTGGCCCCACGCCCGGCGCCAGCACCACGCAGACCTTCACCGTGAAGGCCGACATCCTCGGCAGTGCCCCCATCACCGACTTCAGCACGATCCAACTCCAGCCCAAGCTGGCGGGGAACATTGATTCCAAGCTGAGGATCTCGGCGAATTTCCTCGGGTTCGATGCCGGCGGTGCCCCCCTCGACGGGTTCAACCCGACGATCCTCTCTGACTTCCACTTTACTTGGAACTTTGCCGCGGCGACGAATTACACCAAGTCAGACAGCCTGATCGCCAAGGGAAGTCTGACGGCGGGGTTCGAGAATGTCTCGCTCGATCTGGGGAGCGCCATCAAGGACGTAATCAAACCGGTCGCCGATCAGATCGACCGATTCGCGGGTGGCTTCCTGCGCATTCTCGAACCCCTCAGCCAACCCATCCCGGCGCTGGTAAAGATCGGATCCCCGGTCCAATCGGTGGCCGATATGATTCGGAAAGCCGCCACCCTCGACCATGATCTCCAGCCCTTGTCCGACTACTTAGATCAGGCCATCTTCCTCGCGAAGCTCACCGATACGGTCAGTTCCATCGCCGGCAGCGGCACGATCCCACTCGGTTCGTTCAACCTTGCGGGCGCGGGATTCAATCTCCAAAACCCCGCGGAGAAGTTGTCGAACCTGAGCCTGGACGCGAACAATACGAGCCAGAAGCCGGACACCTACGGGGCGGCCAAGGGAGCACTCGGAGGGAGCGGCAGCAGCCTGCTCGACGATCTCAAAAAATACCACGTCGACATCCCGCTCATCTCAGCCCCCTTGAACGTTTTCCGACTGCTCCTCGGCCAGTCGGACGTCGACCTGGTGACGTACAACGCCCACTTTGAGCCGCCCAAATTCGAACGCAATCTATTCAGTGCCACGATCGTCGTCCCACCAGGGATTCCCGTCGAATTCACCGCCGATTTCATTCTCACCACGTCGGCCAATATCCGCCTCGGCTACGACACGAACGGGATCTTTGGGCCGAGCAAGAATGCGGCCGACGGTTTTTACATCCAGGAATCGGCGTCCGGCTCCCCCTTGTTTTCGATTCAACCCCAACTGGTAGGCAAAGCGGGGGTGGGTAATCACAACATCGCACGAGTGGGTGTCGATGCCAAATTCACCGGCACGCTGGAGGGGGCGCTCGATAATGGGAACGGCACCTCGGATGAGAAAATCCGCTTCGACGAACTGGAAAAGCTGCTCCGCGGCAGTTGCGTGATCCAACTGAGCGGCGATCTGAGCTTCTCGATCGGCGCGTTTGTCGAGTACATCTGCGGCGTGCAATTGTATCCGCCCAAGACCAAGACCTGCGAGAAAAATCAAGACTTTGGTACGTTCGAGATCCTGAACTGGGATAGCACCTGCAACAACGTGCAATCCGCGGCCGCCGACCCGCCGGCACCCGTTCTGGCCGAAGTCAAGGACGGGGTGCTCTACCTGAACATGGGCCCGCGAACCGCCCAGCGGATGCAGTTCACCGATATCATCGACGAACAGTTCACTGTCACACCATTCAATCCGGGTTCGCCCGACGACGGCGAAGTGCTGGTCTCCGCCTTCGGGGTGAAGCCTCAGCGATACTCGGGAGTCAAGCGGATCGTCGCAGACGGCGGGGACGGCAACGACTCGATCTCGCTCACCGACGTCTCCTATCCCGCTCAACTCGACGGCGGTGACGGCGACGACATCATCCAGGTCACGCTCGGCCTGGCAACAATCCACGGCGGGAACGGTAACGACACCATCTACGGCGGCAACCAAGCGTTTACGCTCAAGGGCACGACCAAGGTCGCCGCGGGCGACTTTATCGACGGTGGCGCGGGCAACGACACCATTCTCACGGGCGAAGGCAACGACACCGTCTACGGCGGAGACGGCGACGACACGATCGACGCCAGTGGCACCCTGTTGGTGCCCGGGGCCGGTGAACCACCGACCAACAACAAGTACATCCAAGGTGGGTCGGGCAACGATGACATCTCCGGCGGGATCGGCGACGACACGATCTTCGGCGAAGACGGCCGCGATACGATTACCGGCGGCCTTGGCCACGATGTCCTGTTGGGCGGCAACGACGGCGACACATTCCTCTACGATTATCAGGCCAACGACCAGACGATCGACGGCGGATCCGGCATCGACGAATTCATCTTCCTCGGTGGGAGCGGACGCGACCAGGTGATCGTGAATGCGGCGGGAAGCGAAGTTGTCCTGGAGAAAACGACCTCGGGCGCGGCCACCGCAAACTTAACCGACATCGACACCCTCACCATCTTGCCAGGCGACGGCGCAGACGACATTCAGATCGGCGATCTGACCGGGACCAGCTTGGTGGATGTCTCGGTCTTCCTCGGCTTGGCCGACGACAGTAGCCTCCTCACACCACAGTCGCCCGACAACGCGGCCGACACCCTGGTCTTCTCGGGAACACCAGGCAATGACGAGATCCATATCACCCCGGTCTACCCCGCCGATGCCAACTTTACCAACGGCGGGTTCGCCATCACGGGCCTCGGCGCCCGGTTCTTTGTGGGCAACGCCAATCGGCTCGACACTCTGACCGTCCGTGGCCAGGCGGGTAATGACAAGATCGAGGCCCTGCCAAGCTCAAACCTGTCGCCGCAAATCGCCATCGAGAGCCTGATCAAACTGGTCCTCGACGGCGGCTCGGGCAACGACTACCTCTCGGCCGATGCCACCCTCTTGGGCGGCGACGGCAACGACACCCTGATCGGTGGCGCGGGGGATGATAGCCTCGACGGCGGCGCAGGGGACGACGTCCTCTTCGGCGACACGGGCAACAACACCCTCGTCGGAGGATCGGGTCACGACACGATCCTCGTCAATGGCACCGACTTCGCCGACGTCATCACGCTCGGCGAAGTCACGCCCGGCACCCTCACCACCGCAATCAATGGCGCAAACGGCTCCAATCCATACACATCGATCGAGCGCATTGAAATCCACGGACTGGGCGGGAATGACCAGATCAATGCCAGCACCGTCACCTTGGGGCTGATCGTCACCGGCGATGACGGCGACGACGCGATCACCGGAGGCATTGGGGCCGACTTCCTCGATGGCGGTCGAGGAAACGACACGATCAACGGATTGGCAGGGATTGACACGATCTACGGCGGCGAAGGCGACGACATCCTTACTGGCGGCACCGGCAACGACCAACTCTTCGGCGGCGCCGGCTCCGACACGATCGTCTGGAACAACGGCGACAACAGCGACCTCGTCGAGGGGGGCGAAGGGACCGACATCGCCGTGATCAACGGCGCGGCGGCAGGCGATGCCTTCACGGTCAACCCCAACGGGGCACGCATCAAGTTCGATCGCACCAACCTCGTCCCGTTCACGCTCGATATCGCAGGCATCGAGCAGATGAACGTCAACTCGGGAACCGGGGCCGACACGATCGCCGTGGCCGACCTGACCGGGACCGAGCTCAAGTCGTTGAAGTTCGACCTGGGGGCCGGCGATGGGGTCCAGGACATCGTCACGATCGATGGATCGGGACTCGCTGACGACGTCGCGATCACCCTGGCCGGAACCATGGTTGACGTGACCGGGTTCTTCTCGCGGTTCTCGATCACCGGTTCGGCGGCAGGGAGCGACGTGCTTCAGGTCCGCGGCAACGGCGGCGACGACCGGATCAAGGCTGACTCCGGTGTCGAGGCCGCGATCGGCATTCAGCTTGAGGGAGGCGCCGGCAACGACTTCCTTTCGGCCGATGCCACTCTGCTCGGCGGCCTCGGTGATGATACCCTGATCGGTGGCCTCGGCCCCGATGTCATCCTTGGCGGCGCGGGCAACGACTCGATCGTCGGCGGGGACGGCGACGACCTCCTCCTGGGCGATGCCGACGGCACGGGCGTGGGCACCTCGTTCGCAGTCGTCGCGATCGCCAGCGGCCAGGGGAACGACACCCTCGACGGCGGCGCGGGCAACGATACGCTCAACGGCGACCTCGGCAACGACAGCCTGCTCGGCGGCGCCGGCAATGACCTCCTCGGGCCGGTCACGGTCGGCGGCGTCGCCTTCGCCGATCCCGGCAACGACACCATCAGGGGCGGAGACGGCAACGACACCCTGAACGGGGACACGGGCGACGACTCGCTCTTCGGCGATGCAGGCGACGATTCGATCCTCGGGGGAATCGGCGACGACACCATCGAGGGCGGGGCCGGTAACGACACCATCAACGGCGGCGACGGCAACGACTCGATCCTCGGCGGCACGGGACTCGACTCGATCGCCGGTGGCGCCGGAAACGATACGATCAGCGGTGGCGAGGATGACGACATTCTCTTGGGAGAGACCGGCAACGACGTCCTCAATGGCGATGCAGGGAACGACGCGCTCGACGGCGGCGACGGTGATGACACGCTCGACGGCGGCGACGGTCAGGACACTCTACTCGGACAGGCAGGCAGCGATCTGATCCGCGGCATGGCCGGCAACGACCTGATCCATGGGGCCGACGGCAACGACACCCTCTTCGGCGGGGACGGCGACGACACGATCACCGGCGACGCCGGCAACGACTACCTCGTGGGGGACGCGGGCAACGATTCCCTTGACGGCGGCGACGGCGACGATGCCCTCGACGGCGGCGACGGCAACGACACCCTGCTCGGCCAGGCCGGCAACGACCTGATCCTCGGTCGGGGCGGCAACGACCTGATCGTCGGGGCCGACGGCAACGACACCCTCTCCGGTGGCGACGGCGACGACACGATCAGCGGCGACGCGGGGAACGATTACCTCGCCGGCGACGCCGGAAACGACGCGATCGACGGAGGGGACGACGCCGATACCCTCGACGGCGGCGACGGCCAGGACACCCTACTCGGCCAGGCGGGCAATGACCTCCTGCTCGGCCAGGCCGGCAACGACTCGATCGTCGGCGGCGACGGCAACGACACCGTTTCCGGCGGCGACGGCGATGACACCATCACCGGCGACGCCGGCGACGACCTCCTCGCCGGCGATGCGGGGAATGACGCGATCCTCGGCGGCGACGGCAACGATACGCTCAACGGCGGGGCCGGCCAGGACACCCTGCTCGGCCAGGCCGGCAACGACCTGCTCCTGGGCATGGCCGGCAACGATAGCCTCAACGGAGGAACCGGCAACGACTCGCTCCTCGGCGGCGACGGCGCCGATACGCTGGTCGGCGAGCTCGGCAACGACCTGCTCCTGGGCGAGGCGGGCAACGACCTCCTCATGGGCGACGACGGTGCCGACTATCTCAACGGAGGCGACGACAATGACTCGCTCTACGGCGGCCTCGGGAACGACTCGCTCCAGGGTGGCCGGGGCGACGACCTGCTCCATGGCGGCGATGGCAACGACGTCCTGACCGGCGACGACGGCAATGACGCCCTCTTCGGTGATGCGGGCGACGACCACGTCTACGGCGGCAATGGCAACGACACGATCCGCGGTGGTGACGGCAATGACACGCTCGTCGGCGACGCGGGCGACGACCAGATCCTCGGCGAAGCGGGCCATGACTTCCTCCTGGGCATGGCCGGCAATGACTCGCTCGACGGCGGTACGGGCAACGACACGATCTCGGGAGGCACCGGCAACGACACGATCAACGGCGGCGACGGTGACGACCGACTCCTCGGCGACGAGGACGATGACGTCATCCTGGCGGGGGCAGGCAACGACACTGCGCAAGGCGGGGCCGGCAACGACCAGATCTGGGGCGACGCGGGCGATGACTTCCTCTACGGCGACGACGGCAACGACACGATCGTGGGCGGCGACGGCAACGACGTCATCCAAGGCGGGGCAGGCAACGACCTCCTCTTCGGAAACGCCGGCAACGACCAGATCCTCGGCGGCTTCGGCGACGACTCGATCTACGGCGGAGCCGGCGACGACACGCTCCACGGCGGCAACGGGATCCCGAACGTTCCGCACAGCGTCCGCGACACCACCCTGCCCGACGACGGGGCCGACGTGATCCTCGGTGGCGACGGCTTCGACCAGGTCGACGGCGGCACCGGCAATAACCTCCTGGATGCCGGCGACGACGGGATCGCCGAGACCGTGCTGGCAGGCCACGGCAACGACATCGCCTTCGGCCACTGGGACCACGACGGCAACCGCGACACGGCCGGCCTCGACGGCGGCTACAACCGCGTCTATGTGCGCGGGGGGCTCGTCGAGCCGGACCTGCCCGCCGAGACGACCACAACGGCGACGTTCACCCTGTTCATCCAGCCGCCGATGGGCCGTTACGTCGAACAGCCCGGCGACGGCCGGACGTACCTCACCACTCCGCTTCCCCCCGCCGCCGTCAAGCGAATCACTCAACCGCCCCGGTTCGCGGGCCGTGGCGCCTTGCTCCACAAGCTTGCCGCCCAGGCCACCCGGACCAACCGGATCATGGCCCGGAACTTGGTCAAGTAAAGGATCGTTCGGCGGAGGCCGAGGTCGACCCAGCGGATTGCCACGCGGTTCAACCCGCCTCAAGCCCCCCCGGTTTCACCGCGGGACGGGGCTTGAGGCGGGTCTCTCAAAATAAAGAGCGAGCGAAACGTCTGAGGCGAGCGGGGAGCTGATCGCTCCCTGTCTTCTGGCCAATGCACACGCTACTCAACCAAAGACAGGGAGCGATCAGCTCCCCGCTCGCCTTGGGGGCGAGCGAAATTCTCTGTTTACCTTGCGGAGAATCGACGAATATGGTGGGCCGTGCCCGCCCTTAAACCCCTGAAGCGGAAGGCGAATATTCACTTCGCCAAACTAAAAACAAACAACCCAAAAAACATCAACTTTGACGATTTTTAATAATTTTCCATTCTGGATATTCGCGTAATGCACGTCCTCTTCACCCACCAGAACTTTCCGGCTCAGTTCGGCCACATCGCCCGGCACCTCGTGCGCACGTTGGGGTGGACCTGCACGTTTCTCTCGAAGGTTGCGCCCGGCGAAGCGTCGGGGATCCGCAAAATCCAATATAAGACGTCGGGAGGTGCCCGAGAGACGAACCACTATTGCACGCGCACGTTCGAAAACGCGATCTGGAGCAGCCACGGCGTCTATGACGCCTGCAAGGCCCACCCGGATCTCCAGCCCGACCTGATCGTCGGCCATAGCGGGTTCGGCTCGACCTTGTTTCTCTCCGAGCTCTACCCCGACGTCCCTATTATCAATTATTTCGAATACTATTATCATTCGAAAGGGTCCGACCTCGACTTCCGGCCGGAGTCTCCGCCCGGGGAACTCGATCGGCTTCGCTCTCACGCGCGGAACGCGATGATTTTGCTCGACCTCGTCAATTGCCGAGCCGCGTATAGCCCGACGGAATTTCAGCGCAGCCTCTTCCCGGTCGAGCTACGATCGAAGATCGACGTGATTTTCGACGGCATCGAGACCGACATCTACGCCCGCCGCGCAGGGGGACCGCGACGGATCGGCGACCGTGAGATCCCCGCATCGACCCGAATCGTGACCTACGTCAGCCGCGGGTTCGAATCGATGCGCGGGTTCGATATTTTCATGCGGGCCGCAAAGCGAATTTATGAGTCGTACCCCGACGTCCTGTTCGTCGTCGTTGGCAGTGATCGGATCTGCTACGGCGGCGACGAAAAACGCATCAAGCACAAGACCTTTCGTGAGCACGTGCTTGCCCAGGATGACTACGACCTCTCCAAGTTCTTGTTTACCGGAGTTGTGCCAGTGTCGACATTAGTCGACATCTTCAGTCTCAGCGACCTTCATCTCTATCTGACCGTCCCCTTCGTACTCTCGTGGTCGCTCATGAACGCCCTGGCCTGCGGCTGCACGATCCTCGCCTCGGACACCGCCCCGGTCCGCGAGATGATCGTCGACGAAGAAACCGGGCTGCTCGAAGATTTCTTCGACGTGGACGGCTTTGCAACCCGGGCGCTCGACGTCCTTCGCGACCCCCGTTCCTATCACCAACTCGGTCTGCAAGGCGCCGAATTGATCCGCCGCCGCTATGCACTGGACGTCACGCTGCCTCGCCTCGTCGCGTTGTTCGAGCGGGTGACGAAGGAAGCGTCTTCCGGTCGGTAATCGCACCCGGTTCGCGCGCCATTGAAACTTTTTCGACACTGTCGCCACGTGATCGGGTCTTCCGCCCGGATCCATCAACCCTGCGCCGTTGCCACAGTGTCAAACGAACCAGCCCATGCGAAGGCCCAAAGACACGGAACGATCAGCTCCCTGTCTTCCGACGGACGAAGAGCCCCGGTAACGTGACGACAGTCCTCATTGAATTCCAGAAATTTACGCCTCTTGCTATCAACGATCCCCTTCGGAACTGGCAAAGGCGGGAAGATCGTATTGCAAGACCAGCGCCATTCCAACGGTAAACCACTGGATTTCCGGCGTCGGTCCTCAGGGGGATGGCCAGAGGTGATGACCGGTCATCGTGGTCTTGATCCGGTAGAGGCTCTTGCCGGCGGTGATGTAGAGCGTTTTGCGATCAGGGCCGCCGAATTCGACGTTCGAGGGGGACTCGGGGGTCGGGATGAACCCGGCTGGCTTGCCCTCGGAGGTCAAGACATAAACACCCCCCTTGGCGCCGCTGCCGGCCGTGACGACGAGTCGGCCGTCGGTCGTCACGGTCAGGCCGTCGATGCCGCGGCCGTCGCCAAAGTCGAACAGGACGCGGACGGGGCCGACGCTGCCATCCTCGCCGAGAGCGAGGGCCAGCAAGGCGAGCCGGGCGGGGCCGGTGTCGGCGACGTAGAGGGTTTTCCCGTCGGGGCTGATCGCCAGGCCGTTCGGCTTGCGGGCCGTCGTCTCGAGTCGGACGACTCGGCCGTCGGGGTCGATCCGGAACACGGCTTCGAAGTCGAGTTCGCGGGGCTCGTCTCCAACGTAACGGGGGTCGGACACGTAGACCCGCCCTTTGCGATCGACGGCCACGTCATTCGGGCTGTTGAATCGCTTCCCCTCGTAACCATCGGCCAGCGTGCGGACCTTGCCGTTGCGCTCGGTGATCGAGACCCGCCGCCCGCCGCCGGTATTCGCTCCCTCGGCGACAATCAACCGCCCTTGCGGGTCGAAGATCAGGCCGTTGGCCCGACCACCGGGATCGCGGAAGGCCGTGACGGCCTTGGTCGCGGGGTCGAACCGCATGATCCGATCGCCGATGTCGGAAAAGAGGATCGACCCGTCCTGGGTCAGCGCTCCCCCTTCGGTGAAGCTCCCCTGATCCCAGAGCTTCTCGAGCGTCGCCCCCGGCGCCACGACGTCGGAGTTGGTTTCGGGGGCGGCCGAGATCGCGAGGGCCAGCGTCAGCAAGGTTGGGAACATGAGGCCAAGGCTCCAAGAAGATGCTCGGGAACTGGGCAACGCAACGCCCGCGTTCATCAGGGGCGAACTTAGCGACGCGAGCTCATCGCGCGGACCGACTTGACACCGGGAGGCCCTGCACCAGCGGCTTCAAAACGAACCGATCATCGACCCGAGGCGCGGTGAAGGCGAACCGATCATCGACCTGAGGCGCCTCGATCACGCAACGGTCGGTGGGTCCGAGCACTTCCGGATCCCGCAGTGACGGGGTGACCACGACCGGCCTGAGCGCGTTCGGTCGCATCGGCAACGGCGACGCAACGGCCAGGGGTCTTCCCCCGATCGGCGCCCGACCCACCGGCGCGGGCTGGGTGGCCAATGCGATTGCTCCCAGAGCCCCCGCGATCGCGAGCAAGCCCCAGGCTTGGTGCGGGCGAAACCGTGGTTTCGGATTGAATGGCTTGATCGATCCCTTCCATTCGGCCCATTCGAGATCGTTCGGATTGAATGGCTTCATCGATCCCTCCCTTTCGGCCCCTTCGAGATCGTCGACCCGTACCGAGCGTACCAGGCGAGACGTGTTGAATCGAGACGATGCCGGTTCAATCGTAGGCCTGGGTTCGACCACGAACTGCGGCTCGCCGGTCGTGCCGGTCTTGGGGCTGCCCTTCATCCCTCTTCCCTCCGTGCTGTGGTCTCCCTCTCGGCGTTCGGCGATTGCTCAGTCGAACAGAGGGCCCCACATTCCTCGGCCGAGGCACCGTCGGCCATGCGGAAGCCCTCCCGCGCCATGGCCGCGGCGACCCCGGCGTTGACGGCGGACACGATTGCCACCAAGGCATTCAGCAGATCGTCCCCGATGCCGGCCTCCCGTGCTTTCTCGATGCGGCCCCGCGTGCAGACCTGGCAACCGCGAGTCATGGTCACGGCCAGTCCCACGAGGTGCTTCTCCCGGTCGGTCAGGAGTGACGTCTGGTGCGTCTTCGCGAGGAACTCCAACACCAATGTGCCGTCGTACTCCATTTCCTGGACTCCGGGAATCTGGGGAACGATTTAGGGATCAATCACGACGCAACTCGCTCCCAAGGGCAGAGCTTCGACGACGATGTGGCTGCCAGGGGCAACCGGAAACAACCTCATGGGCGACCCGGTCAGGATCACCTGGCCCTTGCAAAGCTGTCGTCCGAACTGCGCGAGCCGACCGGCCAGCCAACGCAGCGATTCGATCGGGCAGATCGGCGCGGCGGCATCTTCCACGGCCCCGACGACGACCTCGTTGATTCGGACGCGAAGGCTGCGCGCACTGTACGCCAAATTCGAGCAGCTTGTCTCGGTTTCTGCTCGCACGAATCCCGCGTGCATGCCGCCACTCGCGATCAACCACGGACCGGGAGACCAGGTCGCGGGAAGGACAAAGTGGTGCAACTCGATCACCGGAAACAGATCGGCGATGGCCTCCCGACACTCCTCCGCTGACAGGGGCTGACTGGGCAAGTCCTTGGAGAGCCGCACCGCCAGCTCCCCCTCCACGGCCAGGTTGGCATAGCGCGATGGTGAGAGGTGCACACCATTCAAATGACATTCCGTGTCGAAGAGCCTGCCGAAGATCGGCTCATTGACGCCCAACTGCGTCTGGATTGCTCGGCTCGTGCAGCCGACCTTGTAGCCGATGACTCTTTCCCCGCGTTGCGTGCGCAGTCGGGCGATCTCCGCCTGAAGAGCGTACGCCTGGACGGTCGTCAAGTCGAGGGGGTTGTCAACGCCCCGGCCCGGTGTCCTGGCGTCGTACTCCGCCAGCATTCGCCGAGCCAGTTCCTGGAGACCAGCGACCATCGTTGCACACCCTTTCGACGATCCGTTAATCCACAAACACAAGTTCATTCGCCATCAGCAGAACATGAGCATAGCGTTCATGGCGAGTCAGCGGCTGCTTCTGGATTGTTTCCTCGGTGCCCGTTGCCGCCGACGTGCCGTGGAGGAAACGCAGCCCCCGTTGGATTTCTTCCGCGGAGGGATCGCGTTGATAGGCACATTGATAGAGGTCGCGAACCCGTTCCGCGTCGTCGTCAAGCCGTTGGAAGGAAGGCCGGTTCGCCATCTTGCACGCTTGTTCCATGACGAAGGGGCTGTTCAGAAAAAAGAGCGATTGTTGCGGCACGGTGGTGGCGTCACGCTGAGCCGTGGACAGATCCGGGTTGGCAAAATCGAAGACCCGGTAGAGCGCCAGCAAGTCATTGCGATCAATGGTTCCATACACCGTGCGGCGATTGGCGAACCGGCCTTCCCGCGGCTTGAGCAGATCGACCGGACGTCCCCCGCAGGAATGGTCCAGATTGCCCGCAACCCCCAGGAGCGTGTCCCTGATCGATTCGAAGTCGAGTCGCCGGCGGTTCATTTTCGAAAGCAGCCGGTTATCCGGATCCAACGTCTCATCGCGCAGGTGGTTGTCGCTCTGTTGCTGGTAAACGCTCGACAGCATCAACACGCGGTGCAGCTTCTTGAGCGACCACCCGTCCTCGATGAACCGCCAGGCAAGGTAGTCCAGCAGTTCGGGATGGCTCGGTGGATCAGCGCGTAACCCAAAGTCGTCGGGAGTCGTCACCAGACCGGCACCAAAATGATGGAGCCAGACGCGGTTCACCATGACGCGGGCCGTGAGGGGATTCTCCCGGCTGGCGACCGCTCGGGCCAATTCCAGTCGGCCGCTGCCGCGGGTAAACGGCTCCCGTTCGTCTCCCGACAGAATTGCCAGAAACCGGCGGGGAGCCTCCTCACCCAACCGGTCCGGGTTCCCACGGATGAACACCCGGCTGTTCGCCGGTCGCGGACTGTCCACGAGCGCCATGGCTCGCAGGGGAGCGCCCGGATGATTGGCTTCAAGTCGATCGATTTCTGCGTTGAGGGGTCCCAACTGCATGAGCGCCGTCGTGCGAAATAGCGGCCGCATCAACTTGGCCGGCAAGTTGCCGGGGCTGTCCTTGCCGTAAAACACCTGGCGTAGTGCTTCCTGCTCGGCGTCAGGCAGTGCCTGGGGGGAGGCCGAGTTGGTGTCCCGATCGGCCTCGCTCCGCAGCTCTTGCCATCGCTTGTCCGCATCCTCGAACAGCTTGCCGTAGCGTTCCGCCACATCCTTCAAAGAGGTTGGTGGTTCGCCTGCAAAAGCCTGGGCCACCAGCGAGTTCACGGGATGGGCGAACGAGTTGGCCGACAGTCTCTCGATCTTGGCCCGGTCGGCGAATTCCGAACTCGGCAGTGCCGTAAACGCGAACCAAGGGGCGAAGATCGGATCGGATTCCCGGTTCATTTTTTCCAACGCCTTCAGCCAACGCGTGGCGCCGACCTGGAGGATTTTCCGATCGCTCAACCCAAATTCTTCCTTGATGAGTCCGGCCAGTTGGGCCGGTTCCCGGCTCAGGAGCAGGCACTGGGCGGTTTGCTGGCGGTGCTGCTTGAGTACCTCCGCCTCCTGCTTGCGGATGAAGTCATCCAACTTCGCCTGGAGCGACGCGCGTTTTGGCAGATACTCCGCGTGCGCTTTCGGATCGGGGGCGATGCCGAGGAGGGGCATTTCGTCCGGCGCGACGGAACTGGCAAAAACGCCGTGGAGGGCGTAATAATCGCGAGTGGGAATCGGATCGTACTTGTGATCGTGGCACCGCGCGCAGCTCACCGACAGCGCCATCGTGCCGCGCATGACGACGTCGATCCGGTCGTCGATCGTGTCGTGGACGTTCATGAACTGCCGGCCGCACGTCAGGAATGCCAGACCGGCAAGCGCCTGTTTGTTCTCGCCAAGGTCGAGCTGATCCGCCGCAAGTTGTTGGAGCAGGAATTCATCATAAGGCAGATCGGCGTTGAACGCGCGAATCACGTAATCGCGATAGGTGAAGGCGTAGGGACTATCGGTCGTGGCGAATCGGGCCACATCCAGCCAGTGACGGCCCCAGCGTTCGCCGTAATGGGGCGAGGCGAGCAAACGATCCACGACGGTTGCGAACGCGTCTGGGGACTTGTCCGCCACGAAGGCCGCGACTTCCTCCGGTGTCGGCGGCAACCCGATCAGGTCATAAGTGGCCCGCCGAATCAGGGTTCGTTTGTCCGCCGGCTGCGCGGGCTGCATTCCAGCGGGTTCGAGCTTGGCGAGAACAAACGAATCAACCGGTGATTGTATCCAGCGTTGATTCTTGACCGCGGGAAGTGCGGGTCGCTTCACCGGCTGGAAGGCCCAGTGGGTGCGCGCACTCGCCCTGATCTTGTCCACCGGAACGCCCGCTCGCGGCAGCGGGGCTCCCATTCTCACCCACGCTTCGAGATCGGCGACCTGCACCTCGGTCAGCCTTTTGCCGTCAGGCGGCATGCGCAGATCTTCATCCTTGTCGCGCACGGCCTTGATCAGCAGACTCATCTCGGGGTCGCCGGCCACAAAAATTGGGCCGGAATCGCCTCCTTTGAGGAGCCCCTCCTGACTGTCGAGCAGCAGCCCCCCCTTGGCCTTCTTGCTTTCCTGGCTGTGACATTGATAACACTTGTTCGCAAGAAGCGGACGAATCTGTGTTTCAAAGAACTCGATGCCCTTGGCGTCGCTACCGGCAGGCGGAGCCGCGCGGAGCACGGGCGACGTACCGGCAACCCACCCCAGCGTCAGCAGGAGCCAACTCGCAATGCTCCGGTACGATCTTCGCACGGGATTCCTCCTTCACCTCGGGATGTCTCACGTGTCGCTCGCCGCGTCGTCAGGACGCTAAGCAATCAGTTCCTGCACCACTTCGCCGTACACGTCGGTGAGGCGAAAATCCCGACTGGCGTGGCGGTAGGTCAGCTTGGTGTGATCGAATCCGAGCAGGTGCAGAATCGTGGCGTGGAGGTCGTGGACGTGGACCTTCTGCTCGACCGCCCGAAAGCCAAATTCGTCTGTACTGCCATGCACATACCCGCCTTTGACGCCGCCACCGGCCAGCCACATGGTGAAACCATGATGGTTGTGGTCGCGACCATTGCCCCTCGTGTTGTTGGGGAGGCCCATCAGCAATTCCACGGTCGGAGTGCGGCCGAACTCCCCTCCCCAAATGACCAGGGTGTCGTCAAGCATGCCCCGCTGTTTGAGGTCTTTCAGTAATGCACCGATCGCCTGATCGCACTGCCTGGCCAGACTGCGGTGGCCTGCTTCCAGGTTCTGGTGGTGGTCCCAATCGCTGCCGACCCAGGCCTGCACGAAGCGGACTCCTCGCTCGACCAGTCGGCGCGCGATCAGGATCTGCCGGGCCTCGGTGCCTTCCCCGTACATTCGGCGGATCGACTCGGGTTCCCGGCTGATGTCGAACGCCTCCGCCGCTTCCCGTTGCATGCGTGCGCCAAGCTCAAACGACTGAATGCGGGCCTCGATCTGTGCGTTCCTGTCGCGCTCCTGGCGGTGACTTTCGTTGAGTTCCCGCAAGAGTTCGAGTTGCCGGCGCTGGTCCGCGTGGGAAATCCGCAGGTTGGTGGTATTCTCAATCAGCTTTTCGATCTGCGTATGCCTGGTGTCGACATACGTTCCCTGGTAAGCGCCCGGCAGAAACCCTGCTCGCCAGTTTTGGGCACCGCCGTTGCCCGGGTATCCGCCGGGGCGCATGGCGACAAACCCAGGGAGGTTCTGGTTCTCACTGCCCAACCCGTAGGTCACCCAGGAGCCGAGGCTGGGCCGGATCAACCGCGCGTCCCCGCAGTTCATCAACAGAATCGACGGGATGTGGTTGGGCACGTCGGCCTGCATGGAACGGATCACCGCGATGTCGTCGATGCACCCCCCGACGTGGGGGAACAGTTCGCTGACCTCAATCCCGCTCTGCCCGTAGCGATGGAACTTGAAGGGCGACCGCATGACGGTCCCGGTTCGGCGTTCGGTGACCTGGTGGATGCTCTGGGGGAGTTGCTGGCCGTGGTGTTTGTCGAGTGCCGGTTTGTGGTCGAAGGTATCGACGTGGGACGGCCCGCCGCTCAAGAACAGGTGAATCACGCGCTTGGCCTTGGCGGCAAAGTGCGGCTGCATCGGCACCGGAGGCACGTCGAGGCTGCTTGCCGGGCGCGCTACGTCGCCGAACGCGTCGCCCATGACGCCTGCCAGTGCCAGCGCCCCCATTCCCATACCGCCGCGGCAGAGTAAGTCCCGGCGGGTCAGAAAGCGGTCGTCCCATCGTGGTTGGTCATGGCGGCGCATCGGTTTCTCCATCGAGGCAGGAAACGCTGTGAGCGACTGAGAGCGAGGAAAGCC
Source organism: Singulisphaera sp. GP187 (assembly GCF_900129635.1). Taxonomy (GTDB): domain Bacteria; phylum Planctomycetota; class Planctomycetia; order Isosphaerales; family Isosphaeraceae; genus Singulisphaera. The sequence continues at coordinate 4,684,658 of NZ_FSRB01000001.1, forward strand.
AAGGGACGCGTTCGACACGCGCCCCGGCGGTGGCCTTGTCACTCGTCGAGTGCCAAGGGCTTCCCGAGCATCTCCTTCCACTGCTTCTTCTGCGCGTCCGTGAGGAGGGCCTCGATTTTGCCTTCCTGCTCCTTGCGGATCTTCATCACTTTGGGCCGAATTTCCTCGGGATCACCCCCCGACTGGGCCTCTTTGATCAGGGGTTCGACCTTCTTCTGCAGTTCCTGGACGACCGCCATGAATTGCTTCCGTTGCTCGTTCGTGATCTTCAGGGCTTTCGCAAGCTCCGGCCTACCGTGGAACAGGGCCAACGCCCCCGCCTGCTGCAACCCCAGTTGGTGCAAACGCTTGCTCTGGTCTTCGTTAAGCGTCGCCTTCAGCACCGAGCTCAGTTTCTCCTGCTCCTTCTGCCGGAACGCTTGGAGCTTTTTCTCGTGCTCCGCCCCGTTCAGGCCCTCGAGCGACTGGAAAAACTGCCCGATGTCGAGAAACCGTTCCCGGAGGTGCTCCTCCACCTTTTCCTTCTGCTCGTCGGTCAGCTTCAGCTCCTCCTGCACGACGTCGCGGAACACCATGAAGGGGCCGTGCAGGTTCCGCGCAATCTCCTTGCGCGCCTCCTCGGGAATATCCTGGGCGCACACGAGGCCGAGGAACACCAACGCACCGACACCAACTTTCAGGTTATGCATGGCTCTCTTTCCTTTTGGGATCGGGGGAGTGATGGATATCGCCGGTACATCGACAACATCCGAGGACATCAATCGCGCATGCCGTCCTCGTCCATGTTCGGCACGCCCTCGAGCGCCGCCGTGTTGACTCCCTTGATCTCGCCCTTGCACACGACCGTCAGATCAACCATCCGTTCGGCGTAGTGCAGGCTCGAGTTTTCCGCGGGATTGCTCCGACTACTAAACATAAGTCAGAGATCATGCCGGGTGGAGCACGGCTCCATCGCGCGGCCGTCGGAACCGCGGATCGTCACCCGTTCGGGTGGCCACGGGCCGCCGCCCTCATATGTGCTGCTCAAGTGGTCTTGTTCCAGCCCGTTGCAAGCCCCAAGGCGTCGTGGATCGGGGCTGCGAACCGGGTCATGGAAATGCCCCCTGGAGAAAACAAACCAACCGGTCTGTCTGCTTCTACCCGAAACAAGACCGCCAGGTTTCACGATCCCAGGGATTTCTTGAGGTGCTCTTTCAGGTACGCCAATTGCTGGGGGAGCAGTTCGGCGTCGCCGAGCGTACGAGCCTGCATGATTGCCCCTTCAATGACCGTGACGATGTAGCGGGCCAACTCGCTGGGATTCGTCCGCCGCCCCGCGCGTCCCTGCCGTGCCTTCGCCTCCAGGTGGGGGAGGAACTCCTTCGCCATCTCGTCGAAGCACTCGGCCAGACGCTTGCGAAATCCGTCGTGACAATCGCTCAGGGCCGTGCTCATGTTGCCGATGATGCAACCCCCTTTGCAGCCCTCCCGGCGCCGGACCATTTCCTGGATGGCGTCCAGCCGCCGGAAAACTCTCTGAAGCGGATCAGCCGGCTTGGCGAGCGGCAATTCCTGCTCGATCGCATCGAGCAGTTGTCGGCGTTGCTCCATGTGCCAGTCCAGGACCGCGAAACCGAGGTCCTCCCGGTCACGGAATTGGTGGAAGAACGCGCCCTTCGACACCTGGGCGGAGGCCAGGACCTCTTCCAGCTTCGTGTCGTGATACCCTTTGAGGGCAAAAAGGCGGGCCGCCGCCTGGAGGATCTTCGCTCGGGTTTCCAGCGCGCGCGGTTGCGTGACAACCTTCATCGGCGATCTCACAAAACAGGATGGTTGGTTTGTTATTGTGGCCGCGTCGGGTACGCCGATCAAGAGAGGCGTCACGGGTCCGGTGGGCCGGTCGGCGTGTCCACGGCCCGCCGGTCCCGATTGGAGAGGGACCAACCCAGCAGGATCGCCACGTAAAGCTTCGCCGAACCCGTTTCCCCCTGCTTCGACGCGATCGGTCGTGGCGTCATCGTGGGTCCAACGATTCCCGTAGTGTGGGCACGGCCCACCATCTTAACCTCCGCTTTGGCAAGGAGATCGGGATGGTGGGCCGTGCCCACACTACGGGAAGAATCCGATCCTGACCACCGACCCATCGAAAAAGCTCACGAATTCATACAAATCCATACGAATCTTTACATGGCCACCGTAGCAAGACGGGATTTAGCGAGCGTCGACCCGTGCCCAGCGTAACAGGCGAGACGTGTTGAATTGAGACGATGCCGGATCAAGAATGGCCCGATCGACAACGCGCCTCGAGTCGATTCTGGCGTTTCATGTGGCCCCTCGGCAACATCTTTCGACCGAATGGACTCGAGATCCCTGGTTCCGTGCCCTTGGTGTCGGCACTTTTTCGATTGGCGATCTATGATAGACCAAAGGGGAGGCTCCGTCCGCTGCGAGTTGGCGGTCGTTCTGATTTCGCCCGACAGGGAATCGGTCGGGCCAAAGGCGTCGGAATCAGTCCCTTGGCTCGGAGGTAGGGTGCAGGTCTTGAAGCTTAGCAGAACCTCGGTTCCCCCCGTTTGGGGTCCACGGCGCGGAGCCGTCGCCGTCGAGTTGGCATTGGTTCTCCCGCTCTTGCTGACCCTCTTGCTCGGCGTTTGGGATCTCGGTCGGCTCATCGACGCCGTCCAGATCCTCAACAACGCCACGCGAGAGGGGGGGCGTTGCGCCTCGACCGGCCAGGTCAGCGTTACGGAGATTCAGCAAGCCGTGCTCAACGCGATGTCCCAGGCCGGGCTCGTGACGACTGGGGTGACCGTGACCGTGACCAACCTGACGAATGCCGCCAACTCCGACCCGATGGTCGCCGATCAACTCGACCAGTTCGAGATCACCACGACGCTCCCCTCCAACAACGTGCGCTGGATCGCAATGAACAACCTGCTCGGCTCAAATACGCTGACGGCCACTTGCCGCTGGAACTCGATGAAGGACATCCCCTTGACTGTACCGACCTCGATCCCGATCAACTGAACGAACGCGAGCTCTGGCCGACTCTCCCCGCCAATCGAATCCAACTTATTTTTATCAATGACGGAGCATTTCAGCCGATGATCAAGCGAAGCTCCTGGCCAACGCGACGCCGCGGTGCGGTGCTGGTCGAAGCCGCCATCATCCTCCCGATCTTCCTCATGATCCTGATCGGCATCTTTGAGTACAGCCGGTTCGTCATGGTGAGAAACCTCGTCGATAACGCGGCCCGTGAGGGAGCCCGCTACGCGATCGTCCATGCCTACGATAAGACGACCGCGGACGTCCAGGCCTATGTCCTCAAGAAGCTCGCGGGCCAAGAGGGGCAGTTGAGCGCCGGGAGTCCCACGATCCAGGTCTTCAAAGCCAACCCGACCACAGGCGCCAACCTGGATCTCTGGACCAATGCCCGCTTCGGCGACTCGGTCATGGTGCAAATCACCGGCACGTACCGTCCCGCGGCGCCACGACTCCTACTGATGAACAGCACCATCCAGGTGAAAGCCCAAGCGATGATGCGCTGCGAGGCCAATTGATCCAGGCCTGGTTGGTCGAGGGTGGACAACGGCCATCAGACCTTTTGACCTTACCACACACACACACTTCAATAATCGGTCGTCGCGAATTTCCGGGCCGCCGCCGCCAGGATCAAACAGGCGGTTGCCAAAGAGCTGAGCACCGAGAGAACGGGATGGAACCGGTGGATCCGCCGCACGGTCTCGAATTCGGGGACCGTGGCGAAGTGGCGTTCCGCGTCGATCGCGTGGCTGAGGATGAGGCTCAAGTCGGCCGGCTTGGGGAGGACCCAGTAACTCACCTCGACCGAGCCGCGAAGCCAGGGCGACAGCGGCGCGATTTCACGGTTGAGCTCGGGCAAGGCGACGACCGCGTGTCGGCCGTAGTTCGTCCCCCAGCAGAGGAACCAGAAGAGGAGCGAGCCGAACAGGCAGGCCACCGTGCGCTTTCGACACGCCGCGATCAGCGTCGAGACACTATAGAAAAGAGCGAACTGGTGCACGAGTAACGGGATCCCCCACAAGTAGCTCGCATCCCAGATCCCGGTGCGGACCCCAAGCGCCGTCCAGGTGCCCAGGAAGAAGACGACCGCCTGAAACGCGACGAACGTGATCACCCCAATATATTTTCCCAGGAGCAGGAGACTGCGGGGAACGGGCTTGGCCAGCAGCACCGTGACCGCCCCGGGTGCAAGGAAGGCGGGTAAGAACCCGGCGGTCCAGACCAAGGCCATGAGCAGGCCGACCGTGTCCGCCGCGGCGGTGGCCAGGACGAGTTGAATGAACTGGATGGCGTCCTGGGCATCGCGGCCCAGGGGAATCCGAAACGCGCCGAAGGCGAGGGACATCGAGCCGTTGGCGATGTCCACACCGTCGCGCGGAGCCAGCGTCCGCTCCGCGCTCGAGGCGGTTCGCGGCAGGAAGTCGGGCCGTTCGTCCGGCCGGTGCAAGGGGGCGCCGCCTTGGACGCTGATGCTCAGGCAGGTCAAAATGCCCAGGCCGCTGAGCGTCAGCATCATCCCGAAGACCCTGGAGTCGAGCGACTGGCGGAACGTGTCGCGGACCAACCAGGCGAGCACCCGGAGGGTGGCGTAACGGCTCATACCGCGGGTCTCCGGCAGAGATCGCTCAACGCTTGGTCCAAGGACCGGGGGGAACCTGTTTCCGCGTCCCCCTTCAGTTCGGCCAGGGAACCGTCGTACACCTTCCGGCCTTCGACAAGCACCGCGACGCGGTCGCACAAGGACTCGACATCGCTCAAGGCATGGGAGATCAAGAGGACGGTCCGCCCGCGCTTGCGCTGTTCGAGAACGAGGTCGCGGACGAGTTGTCGCCCCCCGAGGTCGAGTCCCTCGGTCGGCTCGTCGAGGACCAGGAGGTCGGGGTCATTCAAGAGGGCTTGGGCCAGTCCGAGGCGCTGAGTCATTCCTTTGCTGTAGCCGCCGATCGGTTCTCGGCTGCGATCGGCCAGGCCGACGCGCTCGAGCAGGGCGGGGATGCGCCGGCGGAGCTCGGCACTCGGCACCAGCGTCAAGGCGCCGTAATACTGGAGCAGGCCAACGGCGTTCAGGTCACGGGGAAAAGTCGGGGCCTCGTGTACGTAGCCGACGCGTGCCAAGGTCCGGCGGACGTCCCCAGGCCGGTCGAACCGGAGCACTTCCCCCTCGCTGGGCCGGCAGAGCGACAGTAAGAGCTTGGCCAGGGTCGTCTTGCCGGCCCGGTTCGGGCCGAGCAGCCCGAACACCTGGCCCGGCTCGATCCGGAGGTCCACATTCCGAACCGCCCACGCGCCGGCGCCGTCATTGGGGTAGTGCTTACCGGCGTTTCTAAATTCCGCGACAGCGGCCGTCGGCGGTAACACCGAAGACTCCGCTCCTTTCCCTGGAGAACGCGATTCAGTCGATCAGCGACACCTGGACTCCATCTTGCATGATGGCACTGAACGCCTGACGGATCTTGTCGGCGCGCTGTTGCGATGTCCCGGTGATGACCTTATACGACGCCAGCGGAGTCGTTGCCGTCGCCTGAGTGCTGCCAATGTACTGGATGTTCTGCAACAGGTCGAGTGCCGCCGCGCGTTGCGTGCTATTCGTGCTCGGGTCGAAGATCGGTCCCAAGCCCATGCAGTGAACAAGCACCGGTTTGCGCGTGGTGGAGTAGCCCGGGGCGCTGGCGGTCTCGAGCGCACAGATCTGGTTCACCACCGAGTAGATTTGCGTGGTCACCGTACCGGAGTTGGTCGGATACTCACCCGGTTGGCGCACTTTGTAGTAAGAATTGTTGGCACCTCCATTGACGAATGCGGCGGTGGCAGCGGTATTCGCCATGCCGTCGGTCTCGAGGATGATCAACCGCTGAGCGCCTTTGCGTCCGAGCCCGCCGGCGTCACCGACAGGTGCCGGGGAGGGGGCAAAAGTACGGAGCGCCGCGTTGCCGCTGAGTTGATTGTAGGCGAGCATGAACCCCATGACGGTGGTCGTCCCGCCGAAGGCGCGGGGCACGTCGAGGTTATCGGTGTCGTAGGGGCGAATCTCGGTGCCCGGCGTGTCGATGGTCGACGGGGGAAACCAGAGAGTGTCGCTCAACCGAGCGTAGTCGCGACCGAGGGGCACACGGACCCGGTTGAAGCTCCCGCTATCGCTGGCGGAGTACTTCGGCGTACTGAAATACATGAGCGAGACGAAGTCATTAGGATGGTTGTTCTTGATGTCTTGCAAAGCCGATTGAACGCCAAGTTTACAGGCCCAGAGCGGCCCCTCGTGACAATTGCCCGGCCAGTAGGGATTCCAGTTTGCATACTGGCTCCACATATTATAATTGCCAAGGAAGTCGACCATCGTCATCGGCCCGAACCAGAAGTGGAGCTTGGGCCGTTCAGGATTGTCGCCGTAATCCATGTACTTGGCATTCGTACCGGTCGGCTTCGCGCTGATTTTCACCGTCCCCCACGTGTAGTCGTCGCCATAGCCCGTGTACTTCGTGACCACATCCCAGGAGGACGAACTCTTCTGGTAGAGGCCGATGACGTAGTCGATGTACTCCTTCCAGAACCGCTGGTTGGGGTCGGACGGGGGATACGAGGACGTGCTGATCGTGGTCGGGATCGCGTCGTAATAGAGGATCCGGCCGGCGCGAAGCTTGGTGGGAAACGGATTCGGCGTTTGCTTGATCCAGGCGAGAATGGCCGCGTAGTTGATGGAGTAGGTTGAGGAACTGGGGACCTTCCAATTGCCCGACGAATCCCAGAGGGCGGTGTTGTCGGTCGTGCCGAAAAACTTCTGCCGCCAGTCGTTGGCCGTGCGAGGATCGGGAGGCCAGATGAAGAAAGTCTTGCCCCAGTAGCCCGGCCCTCGGGTGTATCCTTTGAATTCGGGGACGGTCGGCCCCGTGTAGTTTGTGAACGGGGTCGCCGTGTAGCCATTGAAGGTGGCCCCGTTGGTGATTTGCTGGACCGTCTGCCCATGGGTGCTCGCGCGGTAGGCGACCAACGGCGTGTCGCCGTCGGGCGCGGTGGCATAACTATCCGGCGCCGCGGTGAAAGCAGGGACCGGCGTGCCCCCAAGCGCGTTCTGATAAAAGTCGCCCACGATCGGGTCGCCCGCGGCGGTGGCCACGCTGATATTGGCGAGGCCGAAGGTGTCCCCGCTGATCGTGTCGGGGCCGGTCGTGTTTTGCAAGCTGGCCAGAGACGATGAATAATGGCCGAACTGAGGATAGATCGCCTCAGGATTGTTCGACTGGGTGCGCGCACCTGAGTAGGGGGCGCCCAGCAAGCTGTCGAACCGCATCGATCCCGACATGTCCAGGATGACGGCCACGTCACGTGGCCGGTGTACGGCCGTCGCCGTCGCGCTGACGTTGAAGGCCGCATTTCCCAGCATGCGACCGAACAAGTTCTGACCCGTCGCGGTGATCGTCGACTTCACCAGGTTCGGCGTATCGGTCGAGAGGGTCGGGATGTTGGCCACGAACTTAGACTGGTAATAATCATAGGTGTACGAACCAATCTTAACATCAACTTGCGACTTTGGAACCCCGTTGGCTTGAATTGTGCTCGCCGTCGCGGCGTTGATGGCGGTCGACTTCGCGCTGGTCTCATTGTAACCGCCGCTGGTGTTGCCGTTTAGCGCCCGCGCTCCGGCCATGGCCGCCGTGTCCGCCGCGTTCTGGCTCTGCGTCCGGGCGACGGCAATCATGCCGATATCGATCGCCAACGCAATGAACCCCAACAGCGCAACCATGGCCACGGCCACCATCGGGAGGATCAGCCCCCGTGACTCAGAGATTTTGCGATCCGTCTTCATGGGCTTCGTCGCAACAAAAAAAGGGAATGACTCGTCGATCTTCCCGGAGGAGGGACACGTCCCCGTCGGCCCGGAGTGCCCAAGGCAACGCTAGGACACCGTTGCGACAACGGTCAATCAAACGGAGGAATCCGCGAAAAAAAAACGCAACGCGAACCGTCACACGAGATTGTTCGATCAATCGATCAATCAATCAGGCCACGATATCCCGGATCACGCGGCCATGCACGTCGGTAAGCCGGCGATCGATCCCGTTGTGGCGAAAAATCAACCGCGTGTGATCGATGCCGAGCAAGTGCAGCGCGGTGGCGTGCAAGTCATAACAGGTGACGGGATCGCCGACCGCCTTGTACGACCATTCGTCGCTGGTGCCGTAGGTGGTCCCCCCTTTGATGCCGCCGCCGGCCAACCATGAGGTGAAGGTGAACGGGTTGTGGTCGCGGCCCTTCCCCCCTTGGCTGCAAGGCATCCGGCCGAACTCGGTGGTCCAGATCACGAGGGTGTCTTCCAGGAGCCCGCGGGACTTCAAGTCCTTGAGCAAGGCGGCGGCGGGGCGGTCCATGCTCAGGCCCATGGCGCCGTGGTCGCGGGCGAGGTCCTCGTGCGAATCCCAGTTGCGGCGGGGGAAGCCGTTATCGGCCCCGCTCCAGACCTGGACGAACCGAACGCCCCGCTCGAGCAACCGCCGCGCGATCAGGCAGTTGCGGCCGAAGTCGGCCGTCGGCTCCTCGTCGAGCCCGTAGAGCGAACGGACCGCCCGGCTCTCACCCGCGAGGTCGAGGACCTCGGGCGCGCTCAACTGGAGCCGGGCCGCCAGCTCATACGAGGCGATCCGCGCATCAAGCCGCGAGTCGCCCTCGCGCTCGGCTCGATGCGCCTGGTTCATGGCATTCAAGACCGCCAGGCCGTCGTGCTCACCCTCGGGAGTGAGCGCGAGGTCCTCGGGAGGGAAGAGGTCGAAGATCGGACTCGGGGAGCCCGCGCGGACCATCGTCCCCTGGAACGCGGCCGGCAAGAACCCCGCGCCCCAGTTCGCCGGCCCGTTGGGTGCAAACCCGCGCGAGTCGGGCAGGGCGACGAACGCCGGCAGGTCGTCCGACAGACTCCCGAGTCCGTACGAGACCCAGGCCCCCATGCTCGGGAACCCAGGAAGCACAAACCCCGTGTTCTGCATGAACGTCGCCGGCCCGTGCACGTTCGACTTCGCGACCATCGACGGCAGGAACGCCATGTCGTCGACGCAGTCGGCCAGATGAGGCACCAGCCCGCTCATCCACTTGCCACACTCGCCATGCCGCGACCACGCCCAAGGGCTCCTCATCACCGCCCCGGGCGTGCTCTGAAACAACTCGACCTTGCCCCCGGGGTCGAACGGCTCACCATGCTTCTTGATCAAGAGCGGCTTGTAGTCGAACGTATCGCACTGGCTGGCCGCGCCCGACATGAACAACTGCACAACCCGGCGAGCCTTGGCCCGGTGATGCAAACCGCCGCCGAGCTCCCCCCTGCCCTTGGCGTCGAGCGTCCCCGCGAGCAGCCCCTCCGCGCCCAGCAACTGCGCCAGCGCCAGGCCACCGAGTCCCCCCCTGTGTTCCAGAGAAAATTGCGGCGATCGAGTCGGCCCGGAGTCATCGGTTTCCTCATCAAACGATCTCCTCGAATCGACATCATCCCACGGCCCGAATCGCTCGGCTTCGTCCCGTTGGCTCGGGTCGGTTCGGCTTCATCCTGCGGACCTTCGGAACGCTGGCAGCTTGAAGCCTACCCGACCAGGCGCGTTTTCACACGCGTCTGGAGCCGTTCCACCCCAGTTCTTCTTGAGAACGAAGCAGGTGGACCTGGCCTTCCTTGGAATTGCAGGCGGGCCCTGGGTGCCCTGGCCACCCAGCAGAAAATCAAGAAAAGCCGTGACCAGCCGCTTAGCATCGAACTGATCGCTGCCACGCGTTCGGCCTCTCCGGGGGGGGGGGAAAGACGACTCTGCTTGCACGGATTGATGCTCAACGACATTTTTCTCATCAAGGATTGCTATAGGCGTTGGTCAGGATGGCCGTGGTCCCCAAGTTGTAAACCTGGGCCCGGACGACCAGGTTGAAGCGGCCCGATTCAAACTTGCCCTGTCGGCTGGTCTTCTGCGGGTAATAGTGGACGTCGATCGTCCCGACGCCGGTGCCCTGATCGTAAAAGGACGCCGCCTGGTTGACGTCCTTCTGGTAAATGAGGAATCGCGTGGGTCGTCCCTTCCGGTCGACGGCGCCGGGCTCGGCGATCGCGAAGAAACCAAGCTGGTTGCCCGTCGAGATGTTCTTGTCGAAAATCGACATCTCCCCGGCCGGTGGTTTTGTAAGATCCTTGGACTGAACGAACGCAAATTGCATGTTGCTATTCAGCATCTGATTCGACATCCCGATGGCGCGCAGATAAGTGTGGCTCGCCTCGTTGCTGAATCGACCGGGGCCGATGCCGTAGGAACCATCCGTGAACCGGGCCCGGAAGCTCTCGCGCCGCTGCTCGCGCGCGGTCGGCACGGCGTTGGGATCCGGGGAGACCAGCAGGTTCTCGAAATGATCGCCGAATTGCTGGGGCGTCGAGTTGAACGGCGGGACCCCGAGGGTCGCGGATGGGGCCTGGTGAGCCCGACGCATCGCCGCGGCGATATTCGCGACCAGGATCGCCGAGGGTAGCTCTCGCGACTCGATCTGCTCGACCAACGGTCGGACGTGTAGGACGCGTCGTCTCATCGCCTTCTCCTGATTTGTGCCGTATTTACGGGAAGATCCGCTGACCGACCGCGGTATTCAGGGCGAGCATGCTACGCCGATAGCGGATCGCCGTGTCGAGGTACTGCTTGACTGCGGTGTTGAACTCTAACTGGGCGTTGATGTACGCCACGACGCCCGTCTCGCCCGCCGTGTACAACCTCAACGACTCATCGCGAGTCTGCTGAGCGATCGGCAAAATCTCATCTCTCAGTTCTTGCACAGCCCGCCGCGTGAACTCGTACTCCTTCACCGCCTTCTCCACATCGGTCAGCACGCGGCGCTCCAGGCCGGCCTGCTCGATCTGGGTCTGTGTGACATTCAGCTCGGCGCGTCGGATCGCGCCCTGATTCCGGTTGGATATTGGCAGCGGGATGGACATTCCGAGGGACCATGAGGTCCCGCTCTTCAGTCCGAAGGGAGAATTATCCTGGAATGTGTAAGGCTGAAAGAGCAGGTAAACGTCTTGCAACCGGTTGGCCCGGGCCAATCCGACGTCGGCCTCGGCTCGCTTGAGGCCGAGCCGGTAGGCCACGAGGTCCGGGCGGACTTCCAGGGCCAGCCGACTCAGCTCCTCCACGGGTGGTGGCGGCGACGTCTGGAGATCGATCGAGCCCCGTACCTCGATGATTTCGGCCTGCTCGGTGGGTGAGTTCAGGAGAGCCGCGAGCTCCTTCTTTGCTTTCTGGTAGGAGACTTCGGCGTCGCTGGCTCCGAGTCGAGCGGTGCGGAACTGGATTTTCACACGGTTCAAATCGGACAATGAGACTGCCCCCTTGGCGTGGAGTTGTCGCGTTCGGGACAGAAGCGTTTCGAGCCCCTGAACGCTCTTGTTCGCGTAACGGACGGTCTGTCGGGCGGCCAAGGTATCGACGAAGGTTAAACCGATGTCGTCGATCGTCTGCCGGACGGCATCTTGGTACTGGGCCTCCAGAACACGCTTCGCTCGGGTCGCGACCAGCGTTCTGGACCGACGTTTCCGTGAGACATCGATGGGATAGCTAATATTCACGTCATATTGCTGCTGGCCTGCCGGCCGGGCGTTGGTGTAGCGTTGGTAGGGGATGAGTTGGGAGTCGGCGTAAAAGACCGGGTTGGCCCGGAGGCTGGCCTGAAGGATGTCGGCCTGCGCCTGGGGGATCTCGTAGAACTTGCCGCGGAGATCCAGGTTGTTCCGCAACGCCAAGTCGATGGCCGCGTCGAGCGTCAGGCCGTCACGCGGCCCGTCCTCCTCCGGCCCAGCCGGGATGTCGAGCGATCCATGGAGCGGGATCGAGAAGGGCCGGATCGGCTCCTGCTGAGGCGCCATGATCGGCGCCTGGAGCTCGGCCGGTCCGGGACCCGACGGCGGGGCTGGGATCCGCCCCTGCGACGCCCCGGGACGACCGCCCAGGAAGCCTTGACCGGCCCCGGGACTGTTACCCAAGGAGCCGCCTCCCGCGCCCGGCGCAACGCCCAGCGACGAGGTCGCCGACCCGGGCAGGGGCGGCTGACCCGAGTCGGCCGTCGGGCCCTGAGCGTTCGCCTGTCGTGCGGCGCAGAGAAAGGCCAGCGAGAACGAACAGGCCGCGTGAACAATGCGACGCCACATGATGACCGAAACCCTCCTTGGCTCAGACACTGATGACGGCATCGTGCCATCAATCGGGAACACAGCACAAAGGCTCGCGAGATACGCGATCGCCGATTTTCCTCGGAACCCGGCCGGCACTTCGCGTCCAGACAACCTCACTCAAACGATATGTATTTAAATCGACAAGACAGTATTCAACCCTGAAATCAATCCCTCGCAACTTAAAGACAAAGAATTTTAATCATTTTTATCACAACACATCAAGGACACCGGAATCTCGTTCCCACGCTCGGCGTGGGAATGCCGTCTGCGACGCTCCGCGTCGTCTTGTCTTCCCCGGCGAGTGGGCGGGGCCGCAGAGCGGCCAGAACGGCATTCCCACACAGAGCATTGGGAACAAGTTTCTCCCGCGAAGTTCGGCCTCCGGGGCCGACAGACGACCCGGCTTCCTTGCGATAGACTCATATTTATCTTCACCCCTAATCCACGATACCGGTCTCCGTCGTGATCCGGTCCTCGAACATCTGCTCCAGGATCAGGCTGCCTGAAGTCACGACTTCTTCGTTCGGCAACAGGCCGCCTGGCTCCATCGACGGCTCACCGACGATCACAGACTCATTGCTTTCCTTGACCACGGCGATCGCCCGTCTCTCGAAGTGGCCTGAAGTTCCCGGCTTTCTGATGAAGACGAAGTCGTGGCGATCGACGGAGATCATCGCCATGCGGGGAATGACGGTCCGGCCCGGCAAAGGTGCAATGTCGAGGAGGACCCGCACGAACATGCCCGCCTTCAGGCCTTGCTTGGGGTTCGAGATCGAGGTGCGGAATCGCGCCGCGCGCGTCTCCGGGTCAATCGCCCTTTCGATATGCTCCACCTTGCCCGGAATGGTCCGGTTGGCGTACGGGAAGATGACCCGCAGATTCTGGCCGACCTCCACCTTGTCGGCGTCGATCTCGTTGACGCTACCGCGCACCCAGAGGTGGTCCAGAGGGGCAATCGTCAGCAGTTCGTCTTTCGCGTCGTAATAGTTCCCGAGGACCAGGGCCCGTTTGATCACGATCCCGTCGGCACGAGAGCGGAGAATCATCCGCGCCTTCTGCACGCCATCCTCGGATTTGGTCGCCTCAAGCTCCTGTTCTGTCAGACCGTGGACAAGCAGTTTGTCTCTGGCCAGTTTCATGCGCAGCCGGCTCTGCGCCTCGTCGTTCTCGATCTCGATCAGTTCTTTCATGGGAAGCGTCGTCGCCTTCGCCAGTGGGGTCTTGTACTCGAGCACCCTCTTGTCGTGGGTCCATTGACTGACGGCAGCCTCGTAGACGCTCTTGGCCTCCGCCAAGTCGGTGCTGAAGAGTTCGATCAGGGGATCGCCCTTCTTAACGGTATCGTCGAGGTTGACGAGGACCTTGTCGGCGCGGCTGTCGAACTGGGCGCGGACGATCGTGAGGGTCGACGGGTCGTAGTCCGTGGTACCGGCCAACTTCAGGCTGCACGGCTCGACTTGCTCCTTGACGTGGACGGTTCGTAGCCCAATCCTCCGCTGCTCGTTCTCGGTGAGCACGATCAGCCCATCCCAGGAGCCTTGACTGGCGATCGGGCGGGGCTGCTTGGACCGCCCCGCGGCGGCCCGCGGGGTCGTCTCGGAGGATTGCTGCCCAATTCCCTTGGCCTGCGTGCGCGCACGGTGGTTGAAGAGAACAAATGTCCCGACGCCGGCGATCACCGCGATGGCGACAAGGGTTTTCTTGATCATCGTCATCGCCCACTTCCTCCGAGATCCGCGTCGCCGGGGACCGGTTGGTCGGCGACGCTGTTGGCATTGTGACAGGTCATATCAAGTTGGCCGCGCCGGCCAGGCGCGGGGAGGAACCGATCCGTATAGTGAGACCCCGCGATCAGCTCCGGGTCACACTCGGCCTGCCCCGGGGAGGCCGGGAAGAACGTGTAGAGCACAGGCATCAGATATCGCGTCAAGAAGAGCGTACAGAGCATGGCGCCGACGACGACGATGGCCAGAGGCTTTTGCGCCTGGGACCCGATGGAGGTCGCCAGGGCGGCTGGCAGAAGTCCCAATGCGGCCGTCAGTGAAGTCATGACCACGGGTCGGACCCGAAGCTCGGCACCGCGCATCACCGCCTCCCGGACCGGCAGTCCGGCGGCCCGCAACTGGTTAAAATAGGAGATCAGAAGGACGCCATCCTGCACGGCGACCCCGAAGACCGAGATGAACCCGACGGCGGCCGAAATGCTGAATGGGGTTCCGGTCAGCCAGAGTGCGAGGACGCCCCCCATGGCGGCCTCCACCACGTTGACCATGACCAAGAGCGCATCCTTGATCGAATGGAAGGCCATGGAGAGGAGGGTGGTAATGAGACCGATCGAGAGCGGCACGATCCAGATGAGCCGAGCGTTGGCCTCCTGCATCTGCTGGAACTCGCCGGCCCAGGCGATCCGATAGCCCTGCGCGATCGGTACGACGCCCGCCGTCTCGACCTTGCGCTGGGCCTCAGCGATCGTCGAGGCCAGATCACGGCCACGGACGCCGAACTTGATGGGGATGTAGCGACGGTTATTCTCTCGGTAGATGTACGAGGCGCCGGGCCGGTGCGGCTCGATCTCGACAAGTTGTTCCAGTGGGATGCGCGCCCCCGGCTTGCCGTCGGTCCCCGGCGTATCCACCTGGATGCGACGGATGACATCCGGGTCGCCTCGCTGATCCCTCGGCAACCGGAGAACGATCTCGTAGAGCTTCTCGCCCTCGATCATCTGCGTAAACGCACGACCACCGACGGCGACCTGCACGACGGTTTCGACATCGGCCACGTTGATTCCGTAGCGGGCGCACTTGTGGCGGTCGATGCGGATCTCCAGATTGGGTTGCCCCACAATATGGAACAGTCCCGCGTTAGCGATACCGTCGACGGAGTTAAGGATGTTGACGACCTTCTGGCCCGCGTCCTCCAGGACATTGAGGTCGTTTCCGAAGAGCTTGATCGAGTTGGCTCCCTTGACGCCTGAAAGCGCCTCCTCCACATTGTCGCGGATGAGCTGCGAGAAGTTGAAGTTGACCGCCGGGAACTCTCGGAACTTCTCCATCAGGTCGTCTTGGATCTCCTCCCGAGTGAGCGCCCGGTCCCAGACCCGGTAACCCATAATCATTACAGGCTTCTTCCGCCATTGCTCCATCGGGATCAACGGGGCGTTGAACTCCAGATTGAAATAGCTCGTCACGTCTGTGCCATCGTCGGGTCGACCGACGTGAGACATCACGCCACGAATCTCGGGGACCGACGCGATGACCTCGCGGAGCCGGGGGACCATGCGGGCGGCCTCGCCGAGCGTCGCGGTGCGTGGCAAGAGTGCCCTGATCCAAAGGTTCCCTTCCTCCAGTTGGGGCATGAACTCGCCGCCGAGCTTGGGAACGAGCGTGACCGTGAAAGCCAGGAGCGATCCCATGGCCGCGAGGAGGAGATACCGGTGGCGAA
Organism: Singulisphaera sp. GP187; assembly: GCF_900129635.1. Classification (GTDB taxonomy): domain Bacteria; phylum Planctomycetota; class Planctomycetia; order Isosphaerales; family Isosphaeraceae; genus Singulisphaera. The sequence continues at coordinate 4,700,295 of NZ_FSRB01000001.1, forward strand.
GGACGTGGCTGAGCGTCCGCAAGTAGCGAAGTTTCATGAGCCGGTCGATGATCGTCTCCTTCTCCTCCTTCTTGTTGTGGAACAGGAAAGAGCAGAGGACGGGTGTCAGGGTCATCGCCAGCAGCAGGGCACCGCAAATTGCGAAAGCATAGGTATTTGCCATCGGGCCGAACAACGCCCCCTCCGGACCGGTCATCGAGAACAACGGAATGAACGCGCAGACGATGATGAGCGTCGAGAAGAAGAGCGCCCGCTCGATCTCGTGCGACGCGTCGGTGATCCGGTCGATAAGCGGGCGGGACTGATTCCGGCCCCGCGCCGTGATGTGGCGGAAGATGTTCTCGACCATGATCACCGAGCTATCGACGATGATCCCGAAATCCACGGCGCCGATCGACAGCAGGTTGGCCGACTTGCCCTGCAGATAGAGAACCGAGACCGAGAACAGCAGCGCCAGTGGAATCATCAACGCCACGATCAAGGCGCTGGTGAGGTCCCCAAGGAAGACGAGCAGAACGAACACGACCAGGGCCACGCCGACGGCCAGGTTGTGCAAAACGTTGTGCGTCGTGACGTGGACCAAGTCCGTCCGCTGGTTGAAGACGGCGAGCTTCATCCCTTCGGGAAGGAGGCCTGACGCCTCAATCTCCTTCATCTTGGCCGCAACCGCCTCGGACGTCGGAAGCGACTTCTCGTACTTGCGCATCAGGACGATGCCTTCGACAACGTCGTTCACCTCGTCCCGGCCGACGAGTCCCAGCCGCGGGCGATGGCCGACGACCACTTTGGCGAGCTGCTTGATGTAGACCGGGACCCCCTCGTAGGTGGCGACGACGACGTCCTGGATGTCCTCCAGCTTCTCGACTTCGAGAGCGTAGGAGCGCTCAATGTTGGCCGGGTCGAGCGGGTCGATCCCCGCTCCCAGGTAGCCGAGGGCCCGGACGTTGTGCGACTGCGGTCCCAGCGCGAGGACGTCGCCGCCCACGTTGGCGTTGGAGCCCGCAATTGCATCCTCGACCATCTTGAGGGTCACGTTGTATCGCTTCATCAACGGCGTATCGAGCAGGACTTGGTACTGCTTGACGGTCCCGCCGTAGCCCGTCACATCAATGACCCCGGGGACCTGCTTCAGCGCCCGGCTGAGCACCCAGTCCTGTACGGCCTTGAGTTGATTGAGCGTATAGCCCGGGCCCTCCAGCACATAGCGGACGATCTCGCCGGTCGGGCTCCAAGGAGAGAGGCCGGGCGTCACGCCCGTTGGCAGGTTGCCGAGGGCGCTGATGCGGTTGATCACCTCCTGACGCGCAGCCCAGTAATCGGTTCCATACTCGAATTGACATTTGATGTCGTTCAGACCCGCAAGCGAAATACTTCGCAGGTCCTTCAGTCCCGGCATCCCGTTCAGGGCATTCTCGAGCGGAATGCCGATCAGCTTCTCCATCTCTTCGGGGCTGGCACCGGGGTTCTGGCTGATGACCTCAACCAGGGGCGGCGTCGGGTCTGGATACGCCTCAACATTGAGGTTCCATGCGGAGTGGACCCCGACAACGATCAGGCCGATCGCCCCGAGCAGGACGATCCATCGATTATGGAGGCTCCAAGAGATGAGAGCGCGTACCATTGTCTTGTACCAGTCCCCTAATTCGTGACCTTTTCCCAACTGACCGACGTGACGCTCGGGTCGATGTTGATCCGCGACATCAAGTCCTGGATCGCCCGGTCGTCCCGCTCGACCGAGAAGATGTCCGCGACGACCGCGGCCCGGCCGTCCTGTTCGACTTCTTGGGTCGAGATCTTCTGGATGGTCATCTTCGGGAGCGAATTGACGTGCCGGAGCAGGACGGTACGGATCACCCCTTCTTGCGACTCCTGACAGACCACGCGCATCTGATAGAGCGTTTCGACGTCCACCGCCGTCTTCAGTCGGGTGTCGATCCGACGGGCGACGGGGCGGAGCCCGAGATGCAGGCCGAGGACCACCGTGGTCCCGACCAGGGCGTGGGCAGGGAAGCCGGCCCCGGCCAGGGTCCCGACCGCGGCGCTGCACCAGAGCGTCGCCGCGGTGTTCATCCCCTTGACGTTCATCCCGTCACGCAGGATCACGCCGCCACCAAGGAAGCCAATGCCGCTCACGATATAGGACGCGATCCGGGTCGGACTGTCCCGATCATCCATCAACTGAGAGAGGGAGACGAACAGGGCCGCCCCGACACAGACCAAGGCGTTGGTCCGCAGCCCCGCCGGGTGCTGCCGGAACTGCCGCTCCAGGCCGATGGCCACGCCCATCAGGAGGGCCGCCCCGACGTTGAGAATGAATGGAATAAGATCCATGAGAACCTCCGAATCTCATCGTCGTCCGTTCAGGGCCACCAATCCCGGAGAGGCGACCCACGCTCGGTAAATTGACGAAGGCTAGAGCGGTTTTCTTTTGCATTGCGCACAGCGGAGGAAAAAGGGGACTGGCTCCCGGCCCCTGAGCCCTTGAATCGCGCCGAACGCCTTGGAGGCCGGGTGCCTTGTATGTTTCACCAGGGGGCGACTCGCCGCGATAGACCGTCAGTGCCTTGGCCATCTTAGGCCGTGGGACAGCTTGGTCGTCGCGGTGAGCTCTCCCGGACTTGAGCCCGAACAGTCGCCCGGATCATTCCGGATCTGCAAGGCAGGGCCACGCCGGGATGTCGTCATCCGGACCTCAAGGAGATCTCTCATGTCAGCCACCCCCTGCTTCGTCGGGATCGACGTTTCCAAGGCCCACCTCGACGTCGCCTCGCGGCCCGATGGGCAGGAATTCCGCTTGGCCAACACGGCCGAAGGGATCGCCTCGCTCGTGGATCGACTCAAACTCCTCGGCCCCACCTTGATCCTGCTGGAGGCCACCGGCGGCCAGGAGTGGGCCGCGGCGGTGGCCTTGGCCGAGGCCAAGTTGCCGGTCCGGATCGTCGAGCCGGGCCGGGTCCGTCACTTCGCGCGATCGATCGGCCAGCACTCCAAGACCGACGCCCTTGATGCGCGGGTGCTGGCCCATTACGCCGACGCCGTCCGCCCCGAGGCGCGCGAACTTCCCGACCAGGAGACCCGCGACCTCCAGGCTTTGCTGGATCGGCGTCGTCAACTAGTGAACATGTGAGTATCCGAGCAGAATCGGCTCCAGCAGGGGCCGACCGCCGCGGTCCAGGCCGACCTGAAGGCCCACATCGCCTACCTCTCCGGCCAGATCAAGGCGATGGACCAAGCCGTCGGCAAGGCGATCGAGGCCAAGGCCGATTGGAAGCTCCGCGACGAGGTGCTGCGGAGCATCCCGGGGGTCGGGCCGCAGACCTCGCGGAGCCTGTTGGGGCTGCTTCCCGAGCTGGGCAAGCTGACCGGCAAGCAGGTCTCGGCGTTGGCGGGGCTGGCCCCGCGTGCCCGCGACAGCGGGACGGTCAAGGGGGCCCGGACGATCTTCGGCGGCCGTGCCGAGGTCCGCACGGCGTTGTACATGGCCTCGGTCTCGGCGATGCGATTCAACCCCGACCTCAAGGCGTTTTACAAGCGGCTCCGCGAGAGCGGTAAGGCGGCCAAAGTCGCCCTGGTCGCGGTCTCTCGGAAGCTGCTGACCATCGCCAACGCGATGATCCGCGACATGACACCATGGACGCCTACAAAAACGTGCGCCCCGGTGTGATCTGCGACCACGCACCTTGACAACAAACACAGTCGCTGTCCCCTTTTTCCGTGCGCTAGCCGGTTGGGAACCGCTCTAGAGCCATGTGCCACATCTTCGACTCAACAAATTCTTAATGATTTGCGTCAGCATGCAGTAGCCGACGAGCGTTGCCGCCAGCCAGGGGAAGTAGGCGGCAGGGAGCGGCACCATCCCGACCGCAGTCCCGAGCCGGGTGTACGGGATCGCGATGCCGGTCGCCATGACGATCAGCGTCAGCAACATCAGCGGAGCGGTCGCGCGACTCTGGAGGAACGGCACCTTCGCCGTGCGGATCATGTGGATGATCAGGGTCTGGGAGAGGAGTCCTTCGACGAACCACCCCGTCTGGAACAGTGATTGCCGATCGGCCATATTCGCGCGGAAGGCGAACCACATCAGGGCGAACGTCGTGACGTCGAAGACCGAGCTGATCGGGCCGATGAACAGCATGAAGCGGCTGATGGAGCCGACCTGCCACCGGCGGGGCCGCTCCAGGTACTCCTCGTCCACGCGGTCGAACGGGATCGCGGTTTGGGAGAGGTCGTAGAGCAGGTTCTGGATCAGGATCTGCAACGGGAGCATCGGCAGGAACGGCAGCCAGACGCTGGCGATCAGCACGCTGACCATGTTGCCGAAGTTCGAGCTCGCCGCCATCTTGATGTACTTGAGGATGTTGCCGAACGTCGCCCGCCCGGCGATGACCCCCTCTTCCAAGACCATGAGGCTCTTCTCGAGCAAGATGATGTCCGCCGACTCGCGGGCGATGTCCGCCCCGGTGTCGACCGAGATCCCCACGTCGGCGTCCCGGAGCGCGGGGGCGTAGTTGATGCCGTCGCCGAGGAAGCCGACCGTGTGTCCGCGGCGTTGGAGGGCCGCGATGATCCGGGCCTTCTGGGCCGGTGTCAGCTTGGCGAAGAGCACAACCCTCTCGACCGCCTCCTCCAGTTCGGAGTCGGACATCGCCTCGATTGCGCCCCCGAGCAGCAATCCCGCATCATTCAGGCCGACGTCCCGGCAGACCTTGCGGGCAACCAACTCATTGTCGCCCGTGAGAATCTTGATCGCGACGCCGTGGCCGCGGAGGGCGGCAATCGCCGGGGCGGCGGATTCCTTGGGCGGATCGAGGAAGGCGATGAATCCGCATAGAATCATATCCTCTTCGTCGGCCACGCCGTACTGCCGGCCGGCGAGGCTGTCCACCTCCTTACAGGCGACCGCGATCACCCGCAGACCGTCCTGGTTCATCCGGGTGCTGAGGCCGATCACCCGCGCGCGGATCTCCTCGGTCAGCGCGACGACCCGGTCCCCGATCCGGGCGGACCGGCACGCCGAGAGGACCTCCTCGACCGCCCCTTTGCAGATCAACAGATCCCGACCGCGGAGCACCTCGTGGACGATCACCGACATCCGCCGCCGCACGAAGTCGAAGGGGATCTCATCGTATTTGAGATAACGGTCGGTCAACTGCTTCGACTCAATCAGGTCCTCGTGCCCCAGGATCGCCTTGTCGAGCAGGTTCTTCAGCCCGGTCTGAAAATGGCTGTTGAGGAACGCGTATTCAAAGACCCCTTCATCCTCTTCACCGTTGACGTCCAGGTGCATCAGGAGCACCACCTTATCCTGGGTCAGGGTCCCCGTCTTGTCGGTGCAGAGGACGTCCATCGCGCCAAAATTCTGGATCGCGTTGAGCCGCTTGACGATGACCTTGCGGCGCGACATCGCCACGGCCCCGCGGGCGAGGTTAGCCGTGACGATCATCGGCAGCATCTCGGGAGTCAACCCGACCGCGACGGAGACGGCGAAGAAAAAGGCCTCGCCCCAGTTCCCCTTGGTCAGCCCGTTGATGACGAAAACCAGCGGGACCATCACCAGCATGAAGCGAAGTAGCAGCCAGCTCACGCCGTTGACGCCCCGGTCGAAGCTGGTCGGAACCCGCTTGCCCACGAGGTGTCCGGCCAGCGATCCCAGATATGTACGGGGGCCCGTGGCGACCACGACCGCCTTGGCGGTGCCGCTGACCACGTTGGTCCCCATAAAGCAGGCGTTGGCCAGTTCGAGCGGATCGAGGACTCCCACGCCCCGGCCCGGATCGGCGAATTTCTCGACGGGTAGCGACTCGCCGGTCAAAATCGACTGACTGATGAACAGATCCTTGGACGAGAGGAGGACGAGGTCGGCCGGAACCATGTCGCCGGCGGACAGCGAGACGACATCGCCGGGAACGAGGAGTTTGATCGGCACCTCTTCACGCGTGGCCGGGTGCCTCGGCGCATTGCGGACGTACGGTTCTTCGCCGAGAGGCAGGGTGGCGGTGATCCGCGGTCCCGGTCGGCTCACCGTGGCGGTCGTCCCGACCATCGCCTGCAGCCGCTCGGCCGCCAGGGAGGAGCGAAACTCCTGCACGAACCGAATGCCCACACTGATCGATACCATGATTGCGATGATCACGGTGGCCTTCGCGTCCTCGGTCAGAAAGGAGACGATGGCTAGCGCGATCAAGAGATAAATGAAGGGGTTATGGAACGAGTGGATCAGTTGGATGTACCACCGCGGTACGCGCTCGTGTGCGACCTCGTTCAAACCGAACTTACCACGCCGGACGGCAGCCTCGAGCTTCTGGAGGCCGTCGGACGAGCTCGTGAGAGAGAGCAGCACGTCCTGGATGTCCCGTGATGCCTCCTCCACGACCCGCAACGGGGGAGAGCAAGAGCCCGTGGCTTCGAGCCCTGACATGGGCTGGGAGAAGAGCTTTCCCTCGGGACGCGTCGCGTGTGTGTTCAATCCGTGGGTCATGGGCACAGGTTCGGCTCCTCACGGCCTCGCACCTATCAGGTCGATCGGCGAACGACACTCCCGGCCCGTCGTCCACGACGGTGGAGATAAGGGAGCGCAGGGTCGTTCACGTCGGTCGGACGGGGCGAGCCCGAGAGGGGTCGCTAGCCGTCGGTGGGAAGCTTCAAAGCGAACGTCGTACCGTGACCGCCTTCCGCGGGCTCACACCAGATGGAGCCGCCGTGGGCCTTGACGATCTCGCGGCAGAGGTAGAGTCCGATCCCCGTGCCCCGGACGCTGTTAGAAGCACGGTCGAGGTGATGCTCGATCCGGAAGAATTTCCCGAAGACCCGCTCGCGGAACGCCTCGGGAACTCCCGGGCCGGCATCCGTCACGGCAAGTTGCAGGATGGCTGGGCCGTCCCCCCCGGCATTTTGCGGGGACGCGATCTGGATGATGACCGTCCCCCCCTGCGGCGAATATTTCAGGGCGTTCGAGAGGATGTTGGTAAGGACGGTCCTCAGCCGCGATGGGTCTCCGAGCACCAACGCGGGCCGGACGTCGCGCCGGATGATCAACCGCACTTCCGCGTCGTCGAAGCGGGCTTGGATGACACGCAGCGAGGTGTCGACGATCTGATTCAGGTCAACCGGACCGAGGTCGAGTCGGAGTTGCCCGGACTCGATCCGGGTTACGTCGAGCAGTTCGTCGATCGTGTTCCCCAGCTCTTCGCAGCCCAGCACGGCCGCATCCAGCATGGAGCGCTGCCGAGGTGTGAAAGTCTCAGCCGACTCACCGAGGAGCATGACGTTCATCCGCAGGGTCGTCAGCGGCGTCTTCAGCTCGTGGGAGGCCACCGCGACCAGTTCGCTCCGCAACTCGTCCAGGAGGGCGAACTCGGTCACGTCGTCGAGCACGACCACGGCCCCGGTCCGTCGCGGAGCGAATTCGGGGATCGGCACCGCGGTCACCAGAAACTTACGCGGCTCGCCATCCAGTCGCGCCTGAATCACGTGGGCAAAGTCGGCCCGGGATGGGAGAACGGCCCGGCCCGCGAGCGCCGCCTCCACGGCCTCGCGATGCACCGGCGCGAGGGGCAGGTCGTGGACACGGCGAGCGTCGGCGACGCGCTTGGCCCGCAAAATCGCGTGGGCGGCGGGGTTGAGCGCGGCGAAGCTGCCGTCTGGGGCGATCACGAAGACGGCATCCGGCAGCGCCTCGAGGGTCGACTCCAACGTTGTCTTCGCCGCCAGCAACTCCCCCAGACTGGACCGCCGATACTCGGCCAGGGTCTCGGCCATCCGATTGAAACCGGCTGCCAGCCGGCCGAGTTCGTCCTCCGAGGTCGGTGCGAGGCGGTGGTCGAAGTCGCCCAGGCGGATTGCGTCCACCGAGGACGTCAGCGCACGGATCGGCCGGACGACGGACTGGGCGAGCCAGACGGCGACGACGGTCGCCAGCAAGAGTGCCGCCAGCGATGCGGCGAAGACGACCCGCGTGGCGGCACGAGCCTCGTCGCGGGCCCGGACCCCGGAAAGTCGCATGGAGGAAAAATTCCGCTCGCGAATCGCGGCGCACGCCCGCACCGCTCGTCGCAAGAGGGGATTGACTTGCCCGTGATAGCGTTTCAGGGCGTCCGGCCGGCCGGCTTCCGCCTGCAGGATTGAACCCGAGGCGCGATAGTCGCCCATCGCCCGTTGCAGCCTCAAGAAGGCCGAGGCCCCATCGTCGCCGCGTTTGGCCAGCCGTGACCGCAGTTTTGCGTAGCCATCGTCACCGCGTCGCCGCTCTACCAGCAGGGCGCGATCGGCCCTCTTGGCGTCGCCGCTCAGTGCCAACAGCAGGGCATCGTCCTCGCGTTCGAGGGACTCGGCCAGCGCGGCCGCCAGGTCGATCGTGGCCTGGCTGTCACGCAATGTCTGATCGACGACGCGGCCCAGTCGGGCAAACGTCCAGACGCTCCAGAACCCGCTGCCGACGGTGATCATGGCGAGCAAGGAGCCCGCCAGAATGAAACGGGTCTGCAAGCGCCGAATCCTCATCGATCACCATCCGGTACAGTTCACTCGGCGTCTCCGCCGACGGCCCAAATTTTTCATATCAGGACATGCCGTACCGTTTACGTTTCCGCTGGAGCGTCGTCACATCGATGTCGAGAATGCGCGCCGCGGCCTCAAGCGAGGGGGCGCGGGCGACCACGCGAGCGATATGTTCGCGCTCGACGTCCTCCAGTGAGACTTCCGCGCCAAGGGCGATCCCGGTCCGCCCTGCATCGGGATCGTCCCCCGGCGATAGGCCCAGGTCGGCCGCCTCCAGAATGTTCGCCGGTGAGAGAATCACGGCGCGTTCGATCGCATTCCGCAATTGCCTGAGATTGCCCGGCCAGGAATGGGCCGCGATCGACTCCTCACAGCGCGACGAGTAGGACAGGTGGTGCCGCCCCTGGAGCCGCTCGAAGGTTCCGAGATAATGCTTGGCCATCGGCAGGAGATCTTCGCGGCGGTCACGAAGCGGGGGGAGTGTCAGGCTAATCACGTTCAGACGGAAGAGAAGGTCCTCCCGGAACCTCCCCGCCCGAACTTCGTCTTCGAGCGGGCGGTTCGTGGCCGAGATCAGCCGCACGTCGGCCTTGCGTTCCTTGGCATCCCCCAGACGCTCGTAGGTGCGATCGTTCAAGAATCGGAGCAAACGCGTCTGCGCATCGGCGCCGAGATCGCCGATCTCGTCGAGAAAGAGGGTCCCCCCTTCGGCCTCCTCCACTTTCCCCACAGAATCGGTCACGGCTCCCGTGAAGGCACCACGGCGATGGCCGAAGAGGATGCTGCTCATCAGATCAGTCGAAAGCAGTGGGCAGTGGACCGTGACGAATGGTCCGTCGGCGCGCCGACTGTGGGCGCGCATCCAGCGGGCGAACACGGTCTTGCCGGTGCCACTCTCGCCCCGCAGAAGCACGACCGCGTCCGAGGCAGCCGCACGCACGGCCGTCTGCAGGAACGATCCGTAGGCCGGGCTCAGGGTCTCGAATCGGCTCTCGCCCTCCGCCTCGTCGAGTCGGTCCTTGAGTTCGATCAGTTGCCGCTTCAGGAGGTTGGCGGTCACGACCCGCCGCGCCGCCGTCCGCACCTGCTCGGGCGTGAACGGCTTCGGCAGATAGTCGACCGCCCCCAATTTCATCGCCTCGACGGCCGTCTCGAACGTGGCGAAGGCGGTGATGACAATGATGCCCGCTCCGGGCTGGCGACGAAACATCTCGGGGAGCAGCGTCAGCCCGGAAGCCGATTGGAGCCACAGGTCCAGGAAGACGACGTCGAACCGACCACGGTCGAACGCCTCCAAGGCACCGGAGGGAGTGCCGACGCCCACAACACGCGCCCCATCCACCTCCAGGCAGAGCCGGATCGATTGCCGGATTCCCGGATCATCATCAATGACGAGGGCTGACCAGGCGGAATTCATGACCTCTGTCGTTTCAAGGCAACAGTTGAATCAGACAAAATCACATCACGTTACGTAGAATCATCCCGAGTGGGGTTTCCAGAACTTCTCACGTCTCTGGCAAGATGCGGACCAACTCTACAGGTGCCACGCAACGTCAGTAACTCGGCGTCGTCAACAACGGATGTAACTCTCACCGGACCAGAGAATTACTGCCGCTCCGTGGCTGCGGTTCGTTCGAGAGAAGGGGGGGCAAAAAATCGCCGTTCTTCGTCATGATGGGTGCGGCTAGCAACCGGCACTCACCTGGATTGAGGAAGAACGGCGATGAAGGCAGCTCGGACGCTGCAAGGCTTGCAGCAACCGCAGTCGTTGATCGGCTATGTCCGACAGTTTCTCACCCCGACGGTCTGGAAGCAAGCCCGAGGGGTTGTTCCTCAAAGGCGGTCGGCGCCGCGGTGGGATCTCCAGCCACTGGTCGTGGTCATGCTCGCCATGACCTGGGCCACCGGCGACTCCGAGTCCGAGAGGTTTGAGAAGGCCCGGGGATACTACGTCGCCTGCCATGAGTCGCGAAGACGCCCGGGAAAGACCCTCGTCGGCTTCCAGAAAGCGATGCGACGCGTCCCCATGCGACAACTCAGGGCGTTGGCCGCGGGGGTTCGGCAACAGATCCACGCCCGACTGGGGTCGCGGCGGATTGTCGACGGCTTCGAGCCGATGGGCTGCGACGGCTCGCGGATCGAGTGCCCCCGCACCCCCGAGTTGGAACGGGGACTCGGGCAGGCCGGCAAGAACGACGCGGCCCCCAACGTCTGGCTGACGGCGTTCGTCCACTTGCCCACGGGACTGCTTTGGTCGTGGCGACTCGGCCCGGGCACCGCGGCCGAGCAAGAGCATTTGAGGCACTTGCTCGCCACCCTCTCGCCCGAGGCCCTGATCGTCTGCGACGCCGCTTATATGGGCTTCGATCTGGTCCGGGCGATCCTCGGTGTCAAGCGATCGTTCCTGTTCCGGATGTCGTCGCGGGTCGACCTCTACACCCTCGAAGTGGCGAACCTGGAGGATTGGACCGAAGGCCCTGTCTTGTACTGGCCGAACTATGTCCAGAAGAAAGGGGAAGCGCCGATCCAATGCCGCTTGATCCGGATCCCGGCCAAGGGCAAGGGTAAGGGGTCGGTCAAACGCGACGTCTGGCTCCTGACCGACGTCCTCGACCCAGCCCGGATGTCGGCGGCGACGGCCGCCAAATTCTACCGCTGGAGATGGCGTAATGAAGGACTATTTCGCACATACAAGCGTATAATCAATAAATTGAAACTCGCTAGCCGCACGGTGGCCTTGGTGCATCGCGAGGCCGAGTTGTCACTGCTGGCCACGCAGATCCTCCTGGCGCATGCCGACCTGGCGCTTCGGCCGGCGTCGGCGTCGGCGACCGATGGCCCAGTGATCAGCCCCCGCAAAGTTCTGATCGAGATCCGCAAGGAGATCGACGCGGCCGTGAAACCCAAGGCCAAGTGTTACCACAAGCGACTCGCGGGCTGCCGCGCCGGGTGCCGGAAGCAGAAGAGCCCGAAAGCCACACGCAAGTGGCCTCGTCGCAAACCGCATAAGCCGCCGAAACCGCCTGTGCTCCACACCCTGACTCAGGAACAGAAAGCCTTGCTAAACAAGCACATGAGTGCAGTAGGATGAGGCATCAGTAATCGACGTTGGGTGCCACGCCGCCATTCTAATCCATCCCCTCAGGCAGTGATACGTACGACGAATGCGGAATGAGGGGAGTTGGCCATCGTGACCTGAGACCGTCTCCGCCGTACAGCAAGAAGAGCCCGCGGGGATTGACTCAAGGGTTGTCGGCGACCTGGAACCGCCCCGGTTTCAGCTCCGCCGCGATCAGCCGGCCTCCATCATCAATTCCCACGGAGGACCTAAGGACGCACGCGACCCTATCATCCTGATAACGCAGGCGCAACCGTACTCAATAGGATCACCACCAGGCCGCCGTTGCTTCACCGAGGAAGAAGCAACGGCGAAGCTTACCCGGAATCACGGCTTCCCCTTGAGCTCCGACGCTCCTTTACGCGAAGACGCCTCGTCTTTACGCTCACCCGTATGCTTCGGTTTTTCACCCAGAGTGACCGCCGCCAGGTCCTCGGCCAGCGCCCCGACGGGCGTCCCTTCGACGTTGCTCAGGACGACAACGCAGACCCCGTCATCGGGGAACCGCAAGAGGTGTGTCACGAACCCGTTGATCCCGCCGCCGTGGGAGACGGTCCGCCGGCCGAACAACTTCGTGATCCCCCAGCCGTAACCGTAGTTCTTCTTGTCGGGCGTGAACATCGCCTCACGCGCCGCCTTGGGCACCAGGGTCTCCGTCAAGAGCGCCTGGTCCCAGAGGAAAAGGTCATCCACCGTCGAATAGAGGGCCCCGGCGGCGTGGGGAACCGTCATATCAATAAACGAGGAATTGACACGAAACGGCCCGGGCCCGGAGTAGCCCGATGCGCGGTGCTTCAGGACCGGGAGCGGGTTGTCGTAGCCCGTCGCCTTCATCCCGAGCGGCTCGAAGATCGACGCCTGAAGGACGCTCGCGTACGGTTTTCCCGAAACCTTTTCAATCAAGAGGCCGAGCAAGACGTAACCCGAGTTGCTGTACGCGAACCGCTCGCCCGGCTTGAATTCGAGCGGCTTGTCCTTGAAGCTGGCGACCAGGTTCTCCAGAGTCATGTGCCGCCGCATCATGGTCGGGTAGTCGGCAAAGCCGGTGAAGCTCGGGATCCCCGCGGTGTGGGTCAACAGATGATGCACCGTGATCTCGTCCCACGCGGGCGGGGCGTCGGGCAAGTATTTTTTGATTTTCTCATGGACGTCGATCTTGCCCTGTTCCTGCAAGATCATGACCGCCATTGCGGTGAACTGCTTGGTGATCGAGCCCAGCCGAAACTTGGTCTCGGGCGTGTTGGGGACGTCATGCTCGAGGTTAGCCATGCCATAGCCCCGCCGCACCAGCACCTTGTCATCGCGTGCCACCAGAATCGATCCGCTGAAGCGATCGCGCTGGACACGTGTCTCCAGGAACTCCTCAAGCTGGGAAACCAGGTCCTCCGCCCGAGCCGTGACCGAGAGGGCGAACGAGGCAATCGCGAGAAGGACCGGCAAGACCAGGGCTGAACTTCGATGCCGAAGGCGTCTCATTGCAGCGATTCTCCGTCATTTGAAGTTCACAGCGACTTGAGAAGTTCGACACGGCAAGATCTCCAATGAGGGAATCTCAATAGCTTCCCGTGACTTCACGCATGTTCCGCACGCCACGGTCGATTCCTGGTGGGCCGTGCCCACCCGACGAGACAAAAGCCAGACGATCCGAGGCGCACCTCCGCTCGACCGCGATCCCGCGCCGAGGGCACGGCCTCCATCGTATTGAACAGCAGTCGGCAGACCCCGGCAAGGCTGCACTTCGCGACAACGGCTTCGCGCGAGTCCGATACGAGCCGGCCGCGGCGGTGCCTGGTAAGATCAGTTGAACCGTGGCTTCGCGGCTCAGTTCACGGCAGCCCGGCCCGAAGGGATCGCCTGATTTTTACTGTACAGACGTTGACATCATGCCGATAACTGGTTCCAATCCCCGAATCCGGGGCGGCCCGTCGATCGACCTGTCCTCGCTACGTCCCTTCGGAGGATCTTGAATGCCTAGAGTTGTAGTTCGTAACTTTGCCTGTTCCCTGGACGGTTTCGGAGCCGGCCTTCAACAAAGCCAGTCCGAACCTTTCGGCAAAAACGCCTTCCAGATCATGAACTGGTTCCTCCCCACCCGCACCTTCAAGTCCATGGTCGGCGGCGAGGGTGGCAGCACGGGGCTGGACGACAGCTACGCGGCCAAGGCCTTCGAGGGCGTGGGCGCCTCCATCATGGGACGCAACATGTTCAGCCCCCTTCGCGGCCCCTGGGCCAACGAGGACTGGAAGGGCTGGTGGGGTGACAACCCTCCCTTCAAGCACCCGGTCTTCGTGCTGACGCACCATCCCCGGGCCGCCCTGGAGTTCAAGAACGGCACCTCCTTCCACTTCGTCAACGGCTCGCCGGAACAGGTCCTGGAGCAAGCCCAGGCCGTGGCCGGTGACAAGGACGTCAAGGTCAACGGCGGCGTTTCCACGGTCCGGGCCTTCTGGAAAGCCCGGCTCCTCGACGAACTGCACCTGGTCATGGCGCCGGTTTTCGTGGGGGAAGGCGAGCGGCTCCTGGGCGGACTGGGGGTGGAGGAGGACTACCAGATGGCCGGCTTTGAGGCTTCCGAAGCGGCCGTGCATTACAGGATCGCCAAGAAACGCTAGGGCTTTGCCACCAGCAATTCTTCGATGAGGAAGATCGACATCGCGACGATCGAGGCCGCGCGACGGGGCGAGGGCTGAGTTCGCTGGCGGCTTTTAACGGATGGAGACCCCAAATGAGAAAGATCAGGATTATCTCCCACATCTCGCTGGACGGCGTGATCTCGCCCAGTGGGCAGGGCGAAGACAGCGACTACGCGCATGGCGGATGGACGGCGCCCTATCGAACCCCGGCCGGGGCGGCGCTCGTCGCCGAGTCGTATGGCACGACCTTCGACCTGCTGCTCGGCCGCCGCACCTACGACCTCTGGTCCGGCTTCTGGCCGAAGGCACCGAGCAGCCCGATAGCGGACGGCTTGCACGCCGCGACGAAATTCGTCGCGACCCACAGGCCGGAGAGCCTCGAATGGGGCCCGGCCCGCGACCTCGGAGCCGACGTCGTGGAAGGGATTCGCGGCATCAAGGCGAGCGACGGCCCCGACCTGATCGTTAGCGGAAGTACCACCGTAACGTCCCTGCTGTTCGAGCATGGACTGGTCGACGAGGTCATTCTCGCCGTCTACCCGGTCCTTCTGGGCCGGGGCAAACGCTTCTTCTCGGACAATCTCGACCCGCGCGGACTCGCTTTCGTCAGCACTCAGGCCACGCCCACAGGCGTCCTCCTGAACGCGTATCGGTACGCTGGGCCGCTGCTGCCGACGTGAGCGGCTGAAGGCAAGCTTCTGTCACAAAATAAACGTCACACTTCTGGGTGAGTATCCTGTGGGCCATACTGAGGTAACCTATGACGGTTAAACGGATGGACAACGTCCTCATCGTTGTCGACGATCTCGAAGCCGCCAAGGCGTTCTTCATCGAACTGGGTCTCAAGCTCGAGGGCGAGACGACAGTCGAAGGGCCTTTGGTCGGGAGCCTGATCGGGCTCAAGGATGTCCGGGCCACCCTCGCGATGATGCGGACTCCCGATGGGCAGGGCATTGAGCTGGACAAGTTCCACACGCCCAACGCGATCAGGTTCGGCCCCGTGGACGCGCCGGTGAACACGCTGGGCATCCGTCGCGTCATGTTCGCCGTCGATGACATCGACGCTGTCGTTGCACGCATGCGCGCCCACGGGGCCGAGCTCATCGGCGAGATGCAGTACGAGGACACGTACCGGCTAGCCTACATCCGCGGGCCTGAGGGCATCATTGTCGGACTGGCCGAGCAGCTCAGCTAAAAATCATCGCTGGCCATGCGTGCGGCCATCTGGGCGGGCTGACCGTCGTTCGGGCCGCCGCCGGGAAGCACCGATTGTTCAACCCGTCGGAGGAGCTTCGGGCATTCTAGCGAGGAGGGACGGGAGGGCCATCTCGTACCAGATCGAAGAGGCTCGGGCTGGGTTGAAGTCACTTCACGGGCTTCCCCCCCCACGCGTCGCCAGGGAGAGCATCGTTCATGAACGCGAACGACTTTCGAGAGTTGGCCCTCGGCTTTGACGACGCCGAGGAGAGCGCTCACATGGGGGCTGCCGACTTCCGCGTCGGCGGCCGCATCTTTGCAACCCTCGCCCATAGACATCTCGGGCTGGGGAACCTACTGCTCTCCCCTGAGCTGCAGCAGTCGCTCATCGACGAGGCCCCGGAAGTGTTCTTTCCTGTCTCTGGCGGTTGGGGGCGGATGGGCGCGACGCACGTCCGACTGGCGGAGGCGACTCCCGAGCAGTTGCTCAAAGGACTCCAGTTCGCCTGGAATCTGCGAGTGGAGAAGAACGGCAAGTCAGGAAGGCGAAAGACGCAACGTAAGCCACCTCTGGAGAACTGACAAATGCGGCCTCTTCGGTATTCTATCAACGTCACTTTGGACGGGTGCTGCGATCATCGTGCGATTCCCGCGGACGAAGAGCTGCACCGGCACGCGGTCGAGAACCTCGAACAGGCCGATGCCCTCCTCTTTGGGAGGGTAATTTACGAGATGATGGAGGCGGCGTTCCGTCCGTCGGCGCGGACGGGAGCGAGTCCTGATTGGACGGAACCCTTCGCCCGGACGATCGACGCGGCAAAGAAGTACGTCGTGTCGAGCACCCTAGACCGTGTCGATTGGAACGCGGAGCTCGTGCGTGGGGATCTGTCAGAGGCCGTTCAGCAGCTCAAGCGGGTGTCGGGTAAGGGGCTGTTCGTGGGAGGTGTGAAGCTTCCGCTGGCGTTGGCGGAGCTGGGGTTGATCGATGAGTACGAGTTCGTGGTGCATCCCAGGCTGGCGGGCAACGGGCCGACGTTGTTCGCGGGGCTATCGAAGCATGTCGAGCTAAAACTCGTGAGCCGGTTGGAGTTCCGCTCGGGGGCGGTAGCGATGCGGTACGAGCCGAAAAGGTAGCCACAAACGGCCGAGGGGTATCCTGAAGTAACGAGACGAACGCGAAGCCGGAATCTGGGTCCATCTGGTCGGGGGATGTCGCCATGCTCGAAGGGCGGGAGCGGATCGACTGGGAGCGGCTGACCCACGCCTACGGCCCGGCCGGCGAGGTGCCCGGCTGGATTCGCGAGCTGGCCTCGGACGATGCCGCCATCCGCAAGCGGGCGTTCGATGTCCTCGAAGGGAGCATCTGCCATCAGGGCTCCTGGTATCGGGCCAGCGCTCCCGCCGTCCCGTTCCTGTTCGAGCTGCTGGAGTCGCCGTCCGCAAAGGACAGGGTGCGGCTCATCCGTCTGCTGACGAACCTCGCCATCGGCTATCCGGAATGGCACGTCCCGCTGGGATTCGATTCTGCTCAACGGTTCGCCGAAATTGAGACCCTGGGCGGGCCGGAGGAGATCGAGCGCATTCGGGACGCGGAGCCCGAAGAGGAAGAGGACTTCGAGCCCGGTCGTGACGCGCTGTGGCAGTGGGACGCCTACGAAGCGGTGATCGGGCGGATCGTCACGCTCCAGGGCCTGACCCGGGATGAGGCCCCCGATGTGCGTGCGGCTGCCGTCAAGGCTCTCGCATGGTTCCCGGGAGCCGCGCCGGAGTCAGTGCGATTCGTGCGCGACGCTCTCGTTCGCGAAACCGGCCCGAAGGAACGCGCGAACGCCCTCCTCTGCCTGGGAATCCTCGCCCGCTATCGGAACGACCGGTCGGACGTTCCGACGCTCCTTGCCTGCCTGTCGCCCGGTGAAGCGCCTTCGGTCCGTCTGGCCGCTGCGATCTCGCTGGCCGTGATCCTCGGGAAGTCGGCGCCCGCGGAGTGCATCAACGTCCTTCTCGATGCGGTCCAGTCCCCCGATGCTCCGGACTTGGTCGGGTGGCATTGGCTCGGTCCCATCGCCCACGCGTGCGCGGCGATCACGGCCGCGAAGCCAGAGCCGACCGAGTCGGTCCTCGCCGCCATGTGTCGGGCTGCCGAGCTGGTGAGCAACCCGTGGAGCGGGGCCGAGGTCAACACCACCCTCTTGGGCCTCGTGTTCCCGGACCCGTCAACCCTGGGGACCGACCCCAGGACAGGGTTCCGGCGCGTGACCCCCGAGGAGCTGACGCCGGAGCAGCGCCAGGCGATCTACGCGATCGGCCGCGCCCCGGTCTGGGAGACCGACCCCTACCACTACGGCGGGCTCATGGATGTCGGGCTGGAGTACGGCTTGCCGTGGCAGCCGGATAAGTATCGGGCGTTGCTTGAGGAGGTTCGGCGGGCAGAATCCTCGGGGATCTCAGAATGACCCGGCCTGACCACGAACGCTTCATGCGGCGGTGCCTCGAGCTCGCCGCCGTGGCCCGCGAGCAGGGAAGCCAACCCCAACCAGGCACCCTGGGCCTGCGCATCATTCAAGATCAGGCCGGCCCGGCGTCACCGAGGAAGAGGATTCGACAGTGCCCACCCCAAATCACGGCTTCCCCTTCAGGTCCAACGTTTCTTTACGCGAACTCACTGCCTCTTTACCCCCGCTCTCATGCTTCGGTTTCTCCCCCAGAGTGACGGCCGCCAGGTCCTCGGCCAGCGCCCCGACGGCCGTCCCCTCGACGTTGCTCAGGACGACGACACAGACCTGGTCCTCGGGGAGCCGCAAGAGGTGGGTCACGAACCCGTTGATCCCGCCGCCGTGGGAGACGGTCCGCCGGCCGAACAACTTCGTAATGCCCCAGCCGTAACCATAGTTTTTCTTCTCGGGCGTAAACATCGCCTCACGCGCCGCCTTGGGCACCAGGGTCTCGGTCAAAAGCGCCTGGTCCCAGAGGAAAAGGTCGTCCACCGTCGAATAGAGGGCCCCAGCGGCGTGGGGAACCGTCATATCGACAAACGACGAATTCATACGAAACGGTCCGGGACCGGAGTAGCCCGATGCGCGGTGCTTCAGGACCGGGAGCGGGTTGTCGTAGCCCGTCGCCTTCATCCCGAGCGGCTCGAAGATCGACGCCTGAAGCACACTCGCGTACGGTTTTCCGGAAACCTTTTCAATCAAGAGACCGAGCAAGACGTAACCCGAATTACTGTACGCGAACCGCTCGCCCGGCTTGAACTCGAGCGGCTTGTCCTTGAAGCTGGCGACCAGGTTCTCCAGGGTCATGTGTCGCCGCATCATGGTCGGGTAGTCGGCAAAGCCGGTGAAGCTCGGGATCCCCGCGGTGTGGGTCAGCAGGTGATGCACCGTGATCTCGTCCCACGCGGGCGGGGCGTCGGGCAAGTATTTTTTGATTTTCTCATGGACGTCGATCTTGCCCTGTTCCTGCAAGATCATGACCGCCATCGCGGTGAACTGCTTGGTGATCGAGCCCAGCCGAAACTTGGTCTCGGGCATGTTGGGGACGTCATGCTCGAGGTTGGCCATGCCATAGCCCCGCCGCACCAGCACCTTGCCGTCGCGGGCCACCAGAATCGATCCGCTGAAGCGATCGCGCTGGACGCGCGATTCCATGAACTCGTCAACCTGGGAAGCCAGGTCCTCCGCCCGAGCCGCGCTAACCAGGGTGACAGCAACAATGAACAGAAGAGCCAGAGCCGACATCCAGGGACGAACTCGTCTCATGGCAGCGATTCTCCGTCATTTAAAGTTCACACCGACGTCAGCTAATATCCTGGTGTGGCGTGCCCACGCCTACGAGGCAAAAGCCATACGATCCGCCGACAAGGTTCCCTCGTCGACGAACGCGAACACAGTCGTATTGAACAGCAGGCGGCGAGTGCCGGCAAGGCGGCCGCAGACCAATCTTCGAGTCAATAGCACAATTACCGGGGGTTCTTCGTCCGCCGGAAGACAGGGAGCGTGAACTCCCTGTCTTTGGGCCTTCGCATGAGCTGGCTCATTTGACACTGTGGCACCGACAAATGGGTTGATGGACCCGGGCGGAAAACCCGGTAACGAGGCGACCGTGTCAAAAATCTTTGGCGGACCGTTGCACATTCGCGCGATTCCTTGCGGATAGCTGGGTACCGAGGTGACCGAAATCATGAAGAGTGCAACGAGCCAAGGAGTCGGAACTCATGCGTGTCCATCAGATGGCAGCCCAGTTGTTCGGTTTGGCGGCGGTCGCGGTCGGTTGCTTGGCCGCTGGTGAGGCGAAGGCGGATTATCCCTACAGCGGCGGGTATTATGGGGAAAGTTACCACGGCGGCTACCGTGGCGGGTACGGCGGCGGCTACCGTGGCGGATATGGCGGCGGCTATCGTGGCGGCTACGGTGGCTATCGCGGCGGGTCGATCTACAACCGACCGGGGGATGGTCTGCCTCCGTTGTACAACCGGCGGGGTGACGGACTCCCCCCATTGCCGGTCTATCGTACACCCGGTGGCGGTCTGGTGGCGAACCGGCCTGGGGACGGCATTCCGCCGATCTACATCCACCGCCCTCGCCCCTGGTAACTGGTAACCCAGCGGCGGTAGGAACACAAAGCGGTCCCGGACGCACGGTCCGGGGCCGACTCCGGCGATGATCCAAGCTTCAACCGAGCCGCGCACGGCATCACGGAACGTCAATCTGGGATCGCTTACTCCGCTGCGCTGCGTGCGCGGCTCGGTTGAAGAAGGCTCGGTTGAACAAGAAGCGGCTCTAGTCGATAAACACAAACTCATTTGCATTAAATAGGATCCGACAGGCGTTCGCGAGGCCATGCTTCTCCGCGAACGCGGCCAGAGTCGCGCGTTCCTCGGGGCGAGGAAAACGGCCGAGCGCCAGGTGGTACGCTTCGTCGATCCGCCGGGCGGGGTCGTCGCTCAGGGCTTCGAGCCGGTGGGCGAACGCCCGTGACTGCTGGATCATGAACCGGTCGTTGAGCAGGGCCAGGGCTTGGAGCGGGCTGATGGTGGCCGCGCGGACCGGGGTGTTGATGTTCGGATCCGCGCAGTCGAGCGACTCGAGGAACGGGTGCGGAACGCTCCGGACGATGAACCGATAGATCGTTCGCCGCCGGGTCTCGGGGCTGTCCGCCCGGTCGGGGTCGCCATGGTCGTAGATCGGCGAGTGGTCGTCCTTGAACCGGAAGGGCTCGAAGCCAGGCCCCCCCATCTTCGAGTCGAGCGTGCCGCTGACGGCGAGCACACCGTCGCGGACGGACTCGGCGTCGAGCCGGGTGCGATTCATCCGCCAGAGCCAGTGGTTATCCGCGTCCTGGGCGGCCGCGTTCGGGTCGTGCCGCGACGATTGGCGGTAGGTCGCACTTGAGACGATCGACCGATGCAGACCCTTCAGGGACTGGCCCTTTTCCAGGAGCTCGACCGCCAACCAGTCGAGCAGTTCGGGATGAGTCGGCATCGACCCGTTGCGGCCGAAGTCGTTGGGCGTGTCGACCAGGCCCCGGCCGAAGTGGCCGTGCCAGAGCCGGTTGACGATCGAACGCCAGGTCAGGACGTTGCGCGGGTTGCCGATCCATTCGGCGAGCGCCGCGCGACGCGCCCCCTCCTCCTTCGCGGCGGACGCGCGGAAGTCGGAATCGAGGCCGGACAAGCATGACAAGGCGCCGGGGGCAATGGCCTCGCCCGGTTGTTCGACGTCGCCGCGGTTGAGCAAGTGGATCGGCCTCGGCGTGCGTGCGACGACGGCGTAGACCTGGTCAGCCGCCAACAGCGCCTTGACTTGCCCGTCGAGCGCGGCAAGCTCCGCGACGGTCCGATCGATCCCGTCCCGGATCCCGGTATCAACCTGCGACTCCTTCAGCGCCTCATAACGCGACCGGGTCTCCTGCACCTGGCACTGCAACTCCAGACGCTCGCGCGCCACCGGGTCGGCAAGATCGTCGAGCCGCGCGCGGCTATCGAAGCCATCGATGAGCCGAGCCCGGCCCCAGCGGCCCCCTTCGATCGAGTCGAGCGCCGTGACGGCGGCCACCGCGGCGCGACGGCCCTCGGAGATCACCTCCAATTCGCCGAGGGCAAAAACGTAGTCGTCGGTCCGCTTCCAGAGTCGGCTGGCCGTGACCCGGAGGAATCGCGCGGAGGCTTGACCGGGGCGAGGACGAACGACGTAGGCGGCAAGGCCCGGGTTGGCGAAATCGGCCGCCGACTGGTCGGCGATGACCAACGGGCGGGCGAACGTCGGCTCATCGGCGAGCTCGACCCGGAACCGAGCGGGGAAGCCGAACCCTGGGGTATCCGCGAAATCGGTCGGCCGAGCCGGGATCAGGCGGACCGCATCGATCGGCACCGCGCGGCCGAGGTCCACCTGGACCCACTTCACGACGTCGGGCGTGGGAGCGATGCCGCTGTGGTAGCCGTTGGACGGGCTGGGGGCCGTTGCCGTCGGGCCGGGCAGAGCCGCGAGCTGGCCACGCAGGGCCTCGAGTTCGTCGCCCAGCCGGACGAGTTCCGGACTGGTCGCCGAGTCGGCCTTGGCCTTGAGGGTTGCGAGCTGGGCGGTCAGTTCCGCTTTGCGCGCTTCGAGCGTGGCGCGCTGGGCGGCCGACTCGCGCGTGAGAAAAGGCCGCTCGCCACGTTCGACCCCGGCAAAAACGGCCTGGAGGCGATAGTAGTCCTTTTGCGGGATCGGGTCGAACTTGTGGTCGTGGCAGCGGGCGCAGTGGACGGTCAGGCTCTGGAAGGTCGACATCGTGCTGGCGAGCATGTCGTCGCGATCGTTGAGGCGGGCCTTCTCCTTGTCGACGGTCCCCTCGCGAAGCTCGACATGGCCGACGAAATCCCAGGGGCCGGCCGCGACGAACCCGGTCGCGATGACGCCGCGGGGATCGCCCGGCCAGAGCCTGTCGCCGGCGATCTGCTCCTGGACAAAGCGGGCGTAGGGGACATCGTCGTTGAGCGACTGGATGATGTAGTCGCGATAGGGCCAGGCGTGGTCGCGCCGCTTGTCCTTGTCGTAGCCGTGGGTGTCGCCGTAGTGGACGACGTCGAGCCAGTGCCGGCCCCACCGCTCGCCGTAGCGCGGCGACGCGAGCAGACGGTCGACCAGCCGCTCATAGGCGTCGGGGCGAGGATCGTCCACGAAGGTGTCCACCTCCCGAGGCGTGGGGGGGAGCCCGTGCAGGTCGAACGTCAAGCGACGGATCAGGGTCCGGCGGTCGGCCTCGGGGCTCGGCGTCAGGCCTTTTGCTTCGAGGCGGCTAAGGATAAACGCATCGATCGGCGCGCGAGGCCATGCTCGGTGGGTGACCTTGGGAATCTCGGGGCGGACCAACGGGCGAAACGCCCACCAGTCCCCGGCCTCGGGACGCTTGGCTTGCAGCGTCAGGCCCTCCGGCCAGTGCGCCCCCTGCGCGATCCAGGTCCGGACGCTGGCCACTTGCGCCGGCTCGAGCAGCGCTCCGGTCTTGGGCATCTCCGGCGGATCGCCCGCGATCGAGTCCAGCAGCAGGCTCTCCTCGGGCCGACCCGGCACCACCACCGCGCCACTCTCCCCCCCGGCCTCCAAACCTTGGGCCGTCGCGAGCGAAAGCTTCGCCTTGGGCGCACGACCGCCGTGGCAGCTTACGCAGCGCGCTTCCAGCAGCGGCGCAACCTGCTCGCGGAAGAGGCGATCGTCCGCCCCGATCGCCGCGACCGGCCCGGCCAGCAGGACCACGAGCAAAAATCCCAGGCGTTTCACCATGATCAACCCTATAGACGCGTCGACACGACGTACCAGGCCGGGCGAACTCGGCAGAGCATCGGCGCCGTCGACTGAATCCGATGACTCCCGATTATGGAGCCGGGTGATCCGCTTGGGAAGCGCGTCGATTTGTTCCAATCACCGAGGCCACGCTTGTCCCTTGTCCGGAACCTGGCGGCGGGGGGCTGAGTCTGACCCCGCCGAGCGATGCCCGAAATCGAGTATCGCTCGGCGGTCACCGGTCAATAGGAGTCGGCGCTGATCACCTCACCGCCATTCTTGGTGCCGAGGGACATCCAGGTGTTCTGGTTGATCGAGTCCTTGAGGAACTTGACGCTGCCGTCGGAGAACAGCGCATTGACTCCGCCGGAGTGATAGCTGTTGGCGTTCGTCAAAGGGGCCATGGTGGTCGAGCCCGTGTTGCTGCAATGGGTCCACTTCTTGCCGTTCGGGGTGACGATCGTGTTGAACAGGGTCTGCGTCATGCAGCCGTGGGCCCAGTCGCGGCCCGCCTGGTTGTCGGAGTTGCCACCGGCCTGCCACGACTGGTCGCACATCGCGATGTTCGAGAGCAGCACGGCGGCCCCCGCGGTCCGGACATCGAGTTGGCGGAAGCTGGCGTCCATGCCGACGTTCTTGACGCCCATGTAACGGAGCGACTTGCCGGTCGTGTTCGTCCCGTTCACGACGCCCTCGGAGTAGGCGATCGTGTTCGAACTCCCGTCGGTGCAGTCGCGGAGGCCGTAGGCCGCCTGGAAGGTGAACATCCCGGTCGACGCGGTGCTGGGAAATCGCGCGGCGTCGGGGAGTCTTCCGACGAGACCGGTGTCAACGCCGTTGGGAACGGACAGGCTGGTGGTCGCGCCGACGCAGCCGAAGTAGTTGCTGGTGTCGCGGTCGTTGGCCGCATAGCTCGTCGCCCCGCCGTTGCCCCCAAGCGGATCGGACGGGCAGATATAGCCTTTGATCTGGGTATCGGCCGCCGTGCTATTGATGACCTCGGGCATGGTCCCCCCCGAGTTCTCCTCGACGCCCCAGTTGAAGTTGGCCGAATTGTAGACCGCCTGCTGCTCGACGAACGGCAGCAGCAAACCCAGGTGCCCCCAGGAGTTCTTCGCCCGGTAGGTGTTGGGCATCTGGTACAGGTTGAGCGACACGCCCAGCGGGAAGCAGTCGTGGGCTTGGTGGTAGTTATGCAACCCAATGCCGATCTGTTTCAGGTTATTGACGCACTGCGACCTCCGGGCCGCCTCCCGCGCCGCCTGGACCGCCGGCAGCAGCAGGGCGATCAGGACGGCGATGATCGCGATCACCACGAGCAGTTCGATCAGGGTAAAACCTCGTCGTTTCATGGACCTCGCTCCCCTCATAATGTCAAGGGACTCAAGACATGACAATTCCACCACGAAGACGGAATGGACGAAGAACCCGTGGGCCTACCCGGATTGACGCCAAAAAGAGGAGGCAAGGCAGGACACACGGTCAACGGACCCCGAGTTTTCACGGGCCATGGGGGGAGCGGGGTGCCCGACACCGGCGTGTTTGGTTAACGGTGTTGGAAATGGCGATGAATCGTACGAGAGGCTTTCAGGCTAACATCGAGGTCAACACTGCTGTCAACACCAAGAACACAAAAAAACCGTACGGGCCGCTTCGGAGTTGCGAAACGGGGACGTCACTATTCTCACTTTCTGGAACGCTTCGGCCGCCTCTTGCGACGCCACTCCCACACAATCATTCTCGCCTGACTGTCCAACAACAATCATTCGCTAATATTTAGCAATCTCAATAACATTGATACGCACTTCAATAAAACAAGTGATTCGCCCGAATGAGAAAAGTTACCAACCCATGCCAACCTGCTGGCCCAAAGGCCTGGTGGACCGTCCCCAAGAGGCATGAACGACCGTTTCCGTCTTATGGGATAGGCTTCAGCCTGCCACCCCCTTGAGGGACGGCAGGCTGAATATCACTGCTTTGGCAGGGGTTTTGCCGCGAGGATACGTGCTGATCCTGTTTCGCGGTCCACTCCTCCCTCCCCACTGTTACGCTTCGCTGAAGTGTGACGGGGGGGGCCGGGCAGGCGCGACTTCGAGCCTTGTCAGGCGAATGGGGGGGGGAGGCGGATCGAGCCGGGCAGCTCGCCAGAAGGAGAAGGGAGAGGAGATCCGACGGCCCCGGCCTTCGGATTCGAAAGCCGGGGCTCTTGATCAATCTTATCGGCCGGGCAACGACAACGGGCCGATCTGCTTGAGGTTTTTATTCACCTGCACGCCGTTGCGGCCGTCGACCGGCCGGGGGGACGAGATGATGTCGACGTGAGACCGCTTGGGGATCTCGGCATGGCCGAAGGGCTGACCGATGATGAGCGAGTCGGTCGCACGATTGATCTTGGCCAGGTTGATATAGCCGGCGACGTTGAACACCAGGCCCGTGGCATCCTTGGCGCGGAGCGACTGGACGTTGCCCTGGACGTCGATCAGGGCCGAGTTGGCGAGGTCAGGCCGGAACGACTCGCTCAGGCCGGTCAGCGGGTTGGGATTATTGAGGGTGAGGGTTCCGTTCGAGGCCAGGGTCTGCGGGTTGAGCAGCGAAACGACGTTCTTGCCGTTGGCGACGCCGGTGACCAGAGCGAGGTTCTGGTCCACGCTGCCGAGGACCTGCGGAGGCTGACTATCGACCGACCCCTCGGGACCAGCGTTGACGAAGTTTCCATTCTGCTTGAGCGGGGTCCGCGCGGTCTCGCTGAGTTGGTCGCCCGTGTTGAGGGAGAGGACCCCGAACTGGACCAGGTTGGGCTGGAAGGTATCGAAGTGGGCGGCCCCGGTCGCGAACATCGTGTGGGTGGCTGGCACGCTCGCCAACCCGCCTGAAAGCTCGAACTGGCGTTGGGGGGGGTACGGCTGGCCCACGGCGACGGCATGCCCGGTGGCCAGGCTGGCGGTCACGTCGATCTGCAGCGCGAGGCCCCCCGCGCCCGCCGTCGAGTCGGAGATCACGGTTCGGGTATCGGTCGAACCGATCCCGTCGATGGTCGTCAGGCCGAGCGACCCGAGGTTGGTCGTGGTGAATTGGCCGACGGGATCGCCGGTGACGGCGTCGAAGGCGCGGATGCTGGTGCCATCGCCGACCAGGGCGACGAGCCGACCGGCGTTGCGGCCCAAGGCGACCCCAGTGTTCGGCGTTCCCATCCCGGTCAGCGGGATCGTCTGGAGCGCGGCCCCGGTGGTCGCGTCGAACCGGATCAGCGTGTGGGTCGTCGAATCGAGACCGAAAACCTGCGGATCCTCGATCCCGGACGTGCTCCGCGGAGCGCCCTTGATATGGTTGATCACGGCGACGACCCCGGGAGGAGCCGGCGGCGGCCCCGGGTTCACGCCGATGGTGGCGGATCCCCCGGTCGGGATGTGGTTCGCGATCGAGTTGAAGTCGGCGACGAACTGCCCGCCGACGCTCGTCAGCGTGCTCGCCCCGAGAAGGTTGGTGATGAACGCAAGGTTCACGCCATTCGAGGAGGTCGACGTGGGCAGGGTCGAGCCGTCATTGGAGAGGAACTCGATCGGCTCCTCGCGGAGGTTGATCTGAGTGTTCCGGCCGACCGAGTTGAGGTAGATCGCGTGGACCCCGCCGGTCAGGTTGATCCGACCGTTGTCGACCAGGTCGAAGTCCTTGAAATTCACCACGTTGAGCAGGCTGCTGCCAATCCCGCTGAGGTCGTCGGGGTTGAGATCCTTGTGGTGAATGCTTCTCAGGGTGGCGCGGCGGGTTCCCCCCGAGACCTTGGCGACGATGCCTGTCTGGGGTCCGGTGTCGCTAAAAACGACGTTCAAGGCGCCGTCGGGATCGACGGTCGAGCCGGCCAGGCTGCCGACCCCATACAGCGTGACGATGACGCGGGTTCCCTGCGGCGTGGTGTACGACATCCGCCGGTCCTGGACCGAGATCCCATTCTCGCGGTTGAGCAACCGCGCGTTGGCCGGCACGATGGCCGCGGCCGCGGTCAGACTCGCCGCCTGCAGCGTCCGCCCTTCGAGCCCCTCCAACATCGGGCGGACTCTCCGAGCGGGTCGCGTCATTGACTCATTCATCGCACACTCCCAAAACTCGGCTCGACCGGCAGGCGCCATCCGATGGCGGGAGACCCTGACCTCCGGCAACGCGATCGGCAAGCGAAGACAAGAGGCCAGCTCAGCCCGTTCGTTGTGGATTATCGACACAATCCGTCCAAGAGTTTGTCCGAACGAGTCGGGATCTCCGAATTCTCTCCCAAGGGGGCCGATTCTCCTCTTCCCAAGCCGAGCGAAACGCGCCAACTCCCTGACTTTCGAGGCCATTTGACGACCGAAGGCCGACGCTCCCCGCCCCCTCGAAAGCGAAAACCGAGGGAGCGGCTCCTCCCAAAGCACGGGGCGCCGCATCGCGTGCGATCGCACGTCAAATCGAGACGTGATTCGCGGCCTGCCCCCCAACCGAGGCGGGTCGACCCTGGCTCTTTGAGGAACCACAAGCGAGGCGAAAACCAGTCAAAATGCCGGGGTCTTCACCACTTTTGCCACGGGACGGGTCTTGATGCCCTGGCACTAGGACCGGAGGACCGTTACACTCGGCGAATCCCGGCCCACGGGGCATGGAGGGAGGATGATCCTCCGAACACTATCTCGATTTCAGGAGATTCTCTGGTGCGCCGTTTCGCCACGCTCGCGCTGTCGCTCTCCCTGGTGCTCGGTCTGACCGCAACAACCCGCATGTTGTTCGCTCAGGAGCCCGAGAAGAAAGACGCTTCCACGCCTGAGGTCAAGAAGGCGGACGCCTCCAAGGATGACGTCAAGAAAGATGACGCTCCCAAGGACGCGGTGAAGGACGATAAAAAGGACGAGACCCCCGCTCCGATTCCCCCGGAGGTTGAGGCCAAGCTCGAGGCCGCTCGCCGCGCCGTGGCCGAGGCGATCGTTGCCGCACAGGATGCAGGCTTGGTCCAGACCTCAATCGATCCGCCGCCGATCCTCGACATCCTGCTCACGGGCCGCGCCACCGACGAGAAGGCGATCAAAGATCGCGTCGGCGTGAGCACCGAAGTCTTTGGTGCCTGGTTCACCAGCTACAACAAGTCGATCGAGGGAATCAACGCGACGAAAGACGTCCGGATCCATCCCCCCACCAAGGGCCTTCAGGCGTTCTACGACCTGCGTGCGACCATCCTGAACAAGCACATCAAGGCCGTTCGCAACGCTCAGGCAGCCGCCAAGCCGAAGGAAGAGCCCAAGAAGGAAGAAGCCAAGCCCGCTCCGGCTGAACCCGCCAAGAAGGAAGAAGCCAAGCCCGCTCCGGCTGAACCCGCCAAGAAGGAAGAGGCCAAGCCCGCTCCGGCTGAACCCGCCAAGAAGGAAGAGGCCAAGCCCGCTCCGGCCGAAGAGCCCAAGAAGGAAGAGGCCAAGCCCGCTCCGGCTGAAGAGCCCAAGAAGGAAGAGGCCAAGGTCGAAGAGCCCAAGAAGGAAGAGGCCAAGCCCGCTCCGGCCGAAGAGCCCGCCAAGCCGGAAGAACCCAAGAAGGAAGAGGCCAAGTAGTCCTCGAGCCTGAATCCCCCAAGTCGGGATACCCCGCCCCCTCCGCCACCCGGAGTCCGATGGACCCAGGGAAAAAGCGGAGGGGGCGGATTCGTCTTGAGGAACAAGGCCAGACCCAGCCAAGTTGGCGCTCGCGCGACGAGGTCAGTCGCACCCTTCTGCTTTTTCCGGGCGACGCATCGGCTGGCGACTTCGCTTCGGAGTCTCCCTCCAGCCCGCGGCGACCCGGCCTGATCCGAATTGAGTGAGTGACGATCCCTCCGGGCGCGTGAACGAGAATCACCGCAGCCCCGGTTCTGCTTGTTTCTTTTTTTTTTTGGATTCCGAACCCGAAGTCCTTCGCCGAGCGAGGCCGCCTCCGTGACGCCGACCGCCCTGAACAAGGCGACGACGATTCTCCTGGCCCTGGCCTGCGAGGCGGCCAGCCGTCTAGGGGCGATGGGGGTCCTGATCCTCCCCGAAGGCCCGATGAACTGGGAGGCGATCGCCGCCCTGGCTGACGGCAACCGAATCATGATCGCCGAGGCCTCGGAGCGGCATCTCAAGGCGATCACCGAGGCCGGGATGATTGCCATCGAGGTCGATGAAGCCACCGAGTCCGCGATCACCGAGCGGATCACCCTGGCCCTGATCGAAGCCGTGGCCAACGACCAACTCACCGCCGGCGCCCGCGTGGTGGTGGCCTACTCCGGTTTCGAGTCCGAGACGCTCGACTCGATCACCGTCGTCCGGCTCGGCGAGCACCTCGAGCAGCTCAGCTCGCGCGACCTCCGAGCCCTCGAAACCTCCGTCCCGTTCGAGACCCTCAAGGCGGTCGTCGACGTGGCCGTCGAGATCGGCCGCGAGGGCCGTGAAGGCAAGACCGTCGGCACCCTCATCGTCGTCGGCGACGTCCGCAACGTCCTGAGCCGCACCCGCGCTCTCGGCTTCGACCCCTTCAAAGGCTACAAACGCAAGGAACGCAACCTCCGCGACCCCCGCGTCCGCGAGGCCATCAAGGAGATCGCCCAGATGGACGGCGGCTTCATCGTCGGCCGCGACGGCACCGTCGAGTCCGCCTGCCGAATCATCGACGCCCCCAACTCCGGCCTCACCCTTCCCAAGGGCCTGGGCACCCGCCACTGGGCCGCCGCCGCAATCACCAACGTCACCAACGCCCTGGCCGTCGTCGTCAGCCAATCCACCGGCACCGTCCGCCTCTTCCAAAAAGGCGAGGTCATCCTCCGGATCGCGCCGATGCAACACGCCCGCGCCATGAAGTGGCAAGACGCCGAAACCGAACCCGGACCCGCCCGGCTCGACAAAACAAGCTGAGCGATTCCGTCGCTACAGCCCATAACCGAGTCAGCAACAATCACACCCCACACCGTTACGCCCCCGTCAACTCTTCGGGCTCCGGCTTGAGCGAATGACAGCGGTTGACCCAGGGGCTGCAACCGCGCGAAGCCAAGCGGTCACCAAGGGAAGGCCCTCACTCAGTGCCTCAGGCCCGATCAAAAGTCATCCCTCCGAGTCGGTCCGATTCCGGGGGCGCTTCGGCTTGGCGCTGAGCTTGACAGTGGCCGGCCCGGCCGGAGTTGCGGCCTTGAGCGGATCGACTCTGCGAGCCACTTTTCTGAGCTCGTGGGACACAAGTTTGTTGAAGCTCACACCCTTGATCTGGGCCGCCGTACTCAGCGCTCGGTGGACCTCGGGCCGGAGCCGCACCAGGAACTTGCCGGAGAACGGCTTCTCTGGTGGCTCGCCCAATGACTCGCAGAAGTTGAGAAAATCGTCCACCGAATCACAGAAGGCTTTCACCGCATCCTCGACTGTCCGCCCTTGAAATGTGATTGTGTCCTTAGTATTGATAACTTTACCACGAATCACGTTCGCCTCATCGTCAACCTGAAAAACACCAACGTATCCCTTGTAGTGCCGATGACCGTTCATGGTCTCACCCCTGCGCTGATAAGAAATCCCCGGACGTCCACAACCGCCCCCTTGTCCGTTTCCCGCTCAGGATGCGGCTCATGAAAAACGGCTCGCCGCTCACCAAGCTTGACCCGGCGGCGCGATCCGGCACCGTTGGTCACATCGCCCCCGAGTGCAATGAACAATTGCTGAATGTCCCGCCAGGGAATGTCACCTCGGGTAGGCCGTTCAAAAATCGCTTCAAGGGTGCGTTGATGCCGGTTGCTAATCAAGGGCCGAGGTGGTGGCTCCTGCGGATTCGGATCCGAGGTTTCCGATCCTTTCGGCGGCTCTCCCCCCTGAGCTTTCCTTTTGGCCATCATTCGCCCCTGCACCATGCTATCACCGAGCGATAGCACTATCATACTTAGCAATGCCGGGCGCCGTCAACGATCGACCTCCCAAGAACGCCCGCTGGGACCGCCTGTGAGCGACAACCGGGGCGAGATGAGACCAAGAGGCCCCTTTGTCCTCCATTTCGCGACCACCCGCCCGAAAGCAAACCGCTGAAAAGTCTTGACGAAGCGTTTCTCCTGAGCGCATGCTTGAGGCCATTCCCATCAATAAGAGCGGCCACCAGGACAGAGGTTTGTGATGACCATCCTTTCCTGCCGCAGTGCGTTGTTCGGCCGGCCTGATTCCAGCGGACGACCTTTGACTTCGGGCCGATCCGGCTGGCTCAGCTCACCGGCCGAGCACTTGAGACTCGTCGTCGTCCTGGTGGCGACCCTGACCTTGCAAGCTGGCCTCGACGTCCGAGCCGACGAGGCAGACGGAGCGGAAGGGACCGTCACGCGGTGGGTCGACGCGTTGAAGGGGGAGAACGCGAAGGCGCGGGCCGAGGCTGCGCGGGCGCTCGGGGGCATGGGTGCGACGGCCAAGGCCGCCGTGCCGGCGCTGGTCGAGGCATTGGGGGACAGGGACGGGATGGTCCGGGTCAACGCGGCCGCGGCGCTGGGCCGGGTCGGCGGACCTTTGAAGAGGGCGCTTCCCGTGCTCCTGACGGCGCGGAGCGACGCCGACGCGAGGATCCAGGCGAGTGCCACGGCGGCCTGGGAGCAGATCGGCCCCGGCATTCGGGCGTCCGTGCTCGCCTTGCCTGATCTGCTCCGCCGGAATGACTTGCAGACCCAGCAGAAGGCCGCCGTGGCGCTCGGCAAGCACGGTCTCTCCGCGGTGCCGCCTCTGATCGACGTTCTCTCGCTTGAGCACTCGCCGACTTCGAATCCGGGGCTCTTCCCGACACCCACACCGAACTTCGGCAATTTTGGCCGATACTCGGCGGTCAATAACGCCAAGCGACAGGCCAACACGCAGCTCCGCACCGTCGCGATCGAGACGCTTGGCAAGCAAGGCCCCGACGTGGTTCCCACCCTGCTGGTGGCCTTGACGGATCGGAACCCATCGGTCCGCGAGGGGGCGGCCCAGACTCTGGGAATGCTCAAGCCCGACGAGGAAGAGGCGATCCCCGCACTCATCCGGGCCTTGGAGGATCGGGACGCCTGGGTCCGACAGCGTGCGGTCGAAGCCCTCGCCAAGGCCGGTAAGACGTCCTCGGTCGCGCGGGCGGCGCTTGGCGAGGCGCTCGGGCATAAGGATACGATGGTCCGTCGCGCGATCGTGCAGGCGTTCGCGCCGTCCCGGAACGGTCGGTCGACCCCCATCGCCGCCCGGCGGGGGATGATGGAGATGACCAAGATGGCCCCGGCCCAGGCCCCGGTCAACCCGGCGATACCGCCGTTGGGCTTCGATCCGAGCTTGGTCCAGCCAGCGACCGTCCCCGCCTTGATCGCAGCCCTGGACGACCCGGACGCGTACGTCCGGATGAAAGCGGCCGAGGCCCTCGCCCGGGTGTCGCCGCCGGTCAAGGAAAGCCTGCCGGCGCTGGTGGAACTGCTGTCGGACCGGGATGACAGCATCCGCTCCATGGCCGGTCAAACCTTGGAGAGTCTGGGGCCCCGGGCCAAGGAAGTCGCCCCGGCCCTGCGCGGGCTGCTGGCCGGGAATGATCCGTTCGTCCGCGTGCTCACGGCCCGGGTGCTCGGCCAGACCGGCCCCGAGGGGGAAGCGCTGGCGTTACCGACGCTCCGCGAGGCCCTTGACGAGGAGGATCCGGCGTCCCGGCTCAGGGCGGCCGAGAGTCTCTGGGAACTGGGGCACGCCGATGAGGCCATTCCCGTGCTCATCGCCGCGTTCGGGAACCGCGACGGGACGGGCAACCTCGCCAACCAGGCCAGGCTGTTCTTCCAGCGCGTCGGGCCGGAGAACCTCGCCAAGAACGCAGTCCCGGCGCTGGTCGAGGCTCTCAAGGACGACGACCCAAGCACGCACAACGAGATCCTGCAAATCCTCCAGCGGTTGGGGCCGGCGGCCCGCGATGCGGCCCCGGAGCTCATCGCGTTGATCGGGTCGAAAGACATCAACATTCGCTCCCAGGCCTTGCAGACCGTCCGGCAGCTCGGCCCCCTCCCCAAGGAGTTGGTCCCCGCGATCCTCGAGGCGGTCAAGGAGAGTGACGCCAACTTCCGCGGCCAGGTCGTTCCGCTCCTCGGTCTGCTCGGCTCCGAGTCAAAGGCGGCGATCCCGGTCCTGTCGATGTTGGTGAAGGACCCCGCCCAGAATGTCCGGTTCCAGGCGATCCAGGTCTTGCAGCAGATCGCCTCTCAGGCCCCCAAGGAGGCAGCCGCGGCATTGATCGAGGCCATGAAGGACAAGGACTCCACCGTCCGCTACCAGGCCGTTCGAATGCTCGAGCAGTTGGGGGCGGACGGCGAAACGGCGGTGCCGGCCGTGGTCGCGATGCTCAAGGATCCGCTTCCCGCCACCCGTCTCCAGGCGATCCAGATCCTCAATCAAATCGGCCCCGCGGCGAAGTCGGCGGCCCCCGCACTCGCGGAGGCGCTTCGCGACAAGGATGGCACCGTGCGCACCCAGGCCGTCCAGGCACTGGGACGGATGGGTCCGCTGGTGGTGGCTGGTCTGGCCTCGTCCCTGAAGGAGACTCTCAAGGATCCGGACCCCGCGGTCCGGGTCAACGCGCTCACGATTTTGTCGTCAAGCCTCGGCCTGGGCTCGACGATCAGCGTTCCCGGATCCGCCCCGTCCTCGAAGGCTCCGGATTCAAACCTCGGCGCGGCGATCCTCGAGCTCTCGGAGGACTCGGAGCCGAACATCCGCCTGCTGACCGTCCAGACCCTCGCCCGACTCGGCCCCAACCCCGGCCAGGACCGGGCGATCGCCTCCGCGATGATGGACCGCTTGGACGACTCCGATCGGCTGGTCCGGCTCCGGGCGGCCCAGGCGCTCGCCTTCGCACCGGCCGGCTCCGACATGGCAAAGGCCGGGCTCCGGGGGCTCGTCTCGTCACTGGAGGAGGCCCGCCCCGACATCCGGTCCCAGGCGGCCACAACGCTCGGGCAACTGGGGACCCGTTCCAGCGCCGAGATCCCCGCACTGACGGAGCGACTGAAGGATCCGGAGCTCTCGGTCCGTTACCAGGTCGCGCTGGCTCTCAGCCAGATGGGCCCGGCGGGACTGAAGTCAGCGGCCCCGGTGCTGATCGAGGCCGCCAGGACGGGGGAGCCGAACGTCCGTCTCGGCGCGATCACGGCGCTTCGGCGGTTGGGCCTGGCCGAGAGTAAGCGGGCGATCCCGACGCTCCTGGAGTTGCTCGGTTCTCCCGAGGGAAATGTCTCGTTCCAGGCTGGCGAAGCCCTTGCCCAGCTCGGACCGCTGGCGAAGGTGGCGATCCCCGATCTGACCGAAATGCTCAAGGACGGCAACCCCAACACACGGTCTCAGGCCTCGCGCGTGCTCAGCCGTTTGGGCCCGGCAGGGGCGAAGGCCGCGGCCCCGACGGTCGTCGCGATGCTCAAGGACGGCGATGCGAACCTACGCAACCAGGCCATCAATTTGATCCAGGGAATGCCGGGCATTAACATGAGTTCGGCCATCCCTGCCCTCATTGAGCTGCTTGCCGATGCCGATCAGAACGCCCGGGGCCAGGCGGCCCAAGCCCTCGGACTGATCGGCCCCGCGGCGAAGGAGGCAATCCCTGCCCTGACGGAAATGCTGGAGGACACCGAATCCCCCTACCGGTTGCAGACCGCCCTGGCCCTCGGGCGGATCTGCCCTGGAGACGACGAGCCGCTCATTTTCGACGCGATGGAACGATTGCTCCACGACAACCAGCCGTTCAATCGCGTCCAGGCGGCCCGTGCGCTCGCTCAGATGGGCCCGGCCGGGGCCAAGCTGGCGCGGGCCACCCTGCTCGAGGTGTTGCAGTCTCCCCAGCCGTTCGATCGCAATCAGGCAATCCAGGGGCTCGGCTTGCTCAGGGGGGCCGAGGCCAAGCTGGCCCTTCCGGCGATCATCGCGGTCCTCGACAACCCCGACACCCTAGTCCGTAACCAGGCCGTCACCACGCTGGGCCAGATCGGCACGGAGGCAACGTCCGCAATCCCGGCGCTCGCTGCGCAGCTCGCGAAGACCAACGACAGCACGTTCGGCCCCGCCGTCGCGCGGGCGCTTGGGGCGATCGGACCCGAGGCCGTGCCGGCGTTGACCGCGGCGTTGAAGACGACCAAGGGACCGACCGGCACCGAGGTCGCCCATGCCCTGGGACGGATCGGCCCCGCGGCCGGACCCGCCGCCCCGGCGCTCATCGATCTCCTCGGAGACGACGACGCCTCCCTCAGGGCCGCGGCCTTGACCGCCCTGACGATGGTCGGACTCGACGCCGTGGGCCCCCTGACCGCCCGCCTGGGCGACGAGAACGAGGACGCGGCCAGTCGCCTGCTCGCGATCCAGATCCTCGGCGGACTCGGATCCGGAGCGAAGGATGCAGTCCCCGCCCTCACGCTCGCCTTGAAAAGCAAACAGGCGCGCGACCGCGCCGCCGCGGCCGACGCCCTCTTTCAGATCGACGGCGAACGGCAAGCCGCCGCCGTCGTTCCGGTCCTGGCCGCCTGCCTGAAGGATGAAGACGTCAACGTGCGTCGGGCCGCGCTGGCGGCCCTCGCCCGGTTTGACCCACTCCCCCCTGACCTCGCTCCCCTGCTCGCTACGGCCCTCAAGGAGGAGGACGAGATGACCCGCTTGCACGCCGCCACGGCCCTCGCTCGCCTGCCCGGGCGAACGGACGAGGCGGTCGCCGTGCTCGCCGACCTGCTGGACGATCCCCACTGTCGTCTTCTCTCACTCGCGGCGCTGGACCAGATCGGTCCTGCGGCGGCGAAGCGGGCGGGCCCCCACCTGGTCGAGCGGCTGAACGAACGGAACAACGGCCCCGCCGCCGGCCAATTCGCAAGCACCCTGGCCCGAGTCGCCGGCGCCTCGGCGATCAACCCGTTGCTCAAAGCCTCCGCGGAGGGCGACCCGCAACAACAATCCATCATCATTGCCGCCCTCGCGCTGACCGGCCCGGCAGCGGTCGAGCCCCTCGTCCAGAGGCTCGCCGACGACGAGGCCGAAATCCGAGAGCAGGCCGTCCGGGCGCTCGGGACGATCGCCCGCGAGGTTGAAGGCGGCAGACCCGCACTTCGCGAGGCGCTCCAAGACAAGGAACCGGCCGTGCGCGTGGAAGCCGCGATCGGGCTGGCGCAGCTGGGGGGCGAGGCCGGCGCGACGGCGATCCCGACCCTCCTCGCCACGGCCAAGGACCCGGCGAATCCCAACCGCCTCCGCGCCGTCGAGGCCCTCGGACAGATCGGCCCCGCGGCCGCCCCGGCCGTCCCCACGCTCACCCTGGCCCTGAAAGAAAAAGGGCTCATCCGTCTCCGCTCGGCCGAGGCCCTCGGCCGGATCGGGCGGCCGGCCGAGAAGGCCGCCCCGGAGCTCGAACGCGTGCTGAATGCCCTCGACCTCGAAACCAGGGCCCGGGCCGCGATCGCGCTCTGGGAGGTGACTCACAACGCCAAGGCGACCGTCCCCGTGCTGGTCGAAGCCCTCCGCTCACCGGCCCTCCGCGCCCCTGGTTCGACCTCCCTCCCAACACCCGTGTCCATCACCCCGCCCGTCACCATCATCACGAACGTCCGCGGCGTCACCACCATCCGGGCCACCTTCAGTCCAACCTCCGGGCCGCCTTCCCTGCTCCCCGTGACGCCCCAGTTCCGTCTCGAGATCATCCAGACCCTCGGCCGAATGAACGGCCAGGCGAGCGCGGCCGTCCCCGCGCTCCGCGAAGCCACGAAAGAGGCGGACCCCACGCTCCGCAAGGCGGCCACCGCGGCCCTCGAGGCGATCGACCCGGCCGGCGCGACCGGCGTGGAGGAGGCCCGATGAATCTGCGACTGTCCCGCAACGAAGGACTCGACCCAGCCGAGGCCTGGGCCCCTTGGACACCGACCGCCAACGACCCCTGGGACCGCAAGTGGGCCGGGCATCTCTACCGCCGCGCAGCCTTCGGCGCCTCCTGGCCCGAGCTCCAGGCCGCCCTGGACAGCGGGCCCGCGGCCACGATCGACCGGCTGCTCGCCGGCCGCGAGGGGCAAGACGACTTCGACCAACTCATGGACCAGCTCGGCCCCGACAACCCCCAGTTCCAGCCCCAGGACGGGAGCGAAACGGCGATCCAGGACTGGTGGCTTCAGCGCCTGATCCACACCATGCATCCGCTCCGCGAGCGCCTGGTGCTCTTCTGGCACAACCACTTCGCCACCAGCATCCTCAAAGTCCGCCAGCCGGGCCTGATGAAGCAACAAAACATCTTGATCCGCCGCCACGCACTCGGCAAGTTCGCCCCCTTCCTCCAGGAGATGAGCCGCGACCCGGCGATGCTGATCTGGCTCGACGGCAACAGCAACACCCGCGGCAAGCCGAATGAGAACTACGCCCGCGAACTGATGGAACTGTTCACTCTCGGAGTCGGCCACTACAACGAGACCGACGTCCGCGAGGCCGCCCGGGCGTTCACAGGGTGGCACACCGACGGCCAGAAGTTCACCCTCAACCGGTTCCAGCACGACGACGGCAAGAAGTCGTTGCTCGGCCAGACCGGCACCTGGGACGGTCAAGATGTCATCCGGATCGTGCTCGAGCAACCGGCCGCGGCCCGCTTCCTCGTCCGCAAGCTTTATCGCGACCTGATCAGCGAAGGGGAGCCTCCCTCCGACGCCCTGCTGGAGCCGCTCGCCGCCCAGTACCGCAACTCGGGCTACGACACGGCCGCGCTCGTGGGCACCATGCTCCGTTCGCGCCTCTTCTTCTCGGACCAGGCCTATCGCCAACGAATCAAGAGCCCCGTCGAATACGTGGTCGGGATGCTCCGTAGCCTGGAGGCGAAGGCAGAACCGAAAACCGACTATTCAACGCCGCAACAGCCCCGCCTGATGGACGGACTCGGCCAGGCCCTGTTCGCCCCTCCGAATGTTAAAGGATGGGCCGGAGGCGAGGCCTGGCTGAACACGGCCACACTCCTGGCCCGCCATAACCTCGCCTGGAAGGTCGCCCAAGGCACGCAAGGCCCGTTGGGGATCAGTACCAACCCGCCGGCCCTGGTCCGCAAGTACGCGTCGACACGCGACCCCAAGGGGCAAGTAGACTTCCTGCTCGACTTGCTGCTCCAGCCGGCGCCGGGCGAGGTCGACGAGCGGGCGAGCCGGAAACTCGCTGCGTTTCTCGCGAATGACAAGCCGAGCACCACCCCCTCCGAGCGTCGCGTGCGCGAAACCATGCACGCCATTCTCTTGATGCCCGAATATCAGCTCTCTTAATCGATCCTTGAAAACCGGAGCAGTCGCCATGTTGACCCGCCGACGATTCCTGGAGCGAACCCTGCAAAGTTCCTCGCTCGTCGCTCTGGGGCCGATGGTTCCCGGCTTCCTCGCCTCGGCGGCCCAGGCGGCGGAGCCCGGGAAGGACAACATCCTGGTGGTCGTCGAGATGACCGGCGGCAACGACGGTCTGAACACGGTCATCCCCTACGCCGACGACCTTTACCACGCCGCGCGGCCCACCCTCCGGCTCACCAAGGACCGGGTCATCCGCGTCGACGACCAGATCGGCCTGAACCCGGGGATGCGGAGCTTCGAGAAGCTCCTCTCCGACGGCCGGCTCGCGATCGTGCAAGGAGTCGGATACCCCAACCCCGACCGGTCGCACTTCGAGTCGATGGACATCTGGCAAACGGCCGACCCCAAACGCAAGACCGGCGGCGGCTGGCTGGGCCGGAGCCTCGACTCGGTCCGGGTCGCGTCCGGCCAGATCCCCGGCGTCCACGTGGGAGCGCAGCAGCTCCCGCTGGCCATGCGGGGCTCGGCGACCGGGGTGCCGACGATCCACCCCAGCAGGCCGTACGACCTCGACCTGGCCCCCCAACGGCCGGGCAACTACGGCGGCGCGATGCCGCTCAACCGACGCAACGGCCAACCCGCGATCGACAAGGACCAGGCCGCCCGCCGGGCGCTGATCGAGGACCTGGCGGAGCTCGCGCCGCCCCGCGACGACCTCCGGCAGTTCGTCCGTCGGACCTCGCTGCAAACCTACGCGGCGATCGAGGACCTGCGGAAGATCACCAACCCCAACCGCCCGAACGGCCAACCCAACTTCCGCATCGGCAACGGCAACAACAACGGCGAATTGGCGAGCAACCTCACGCTGGTTGGCAACATGATCGCGGCCGGGTTCGGCACCCGGATCTTCTACCTCTCGATCGCCGGGTTCGACACCCACGCCAACCAACTTCCCGAGCACCAGCAACTGCTCCAGCAGTTGGCCGACGCCATCACCGGGTTCTTCAGCCAGCTCGACCGCGCGGGACATTCGAAGCGAGTCATGCTCATGACCTTCTCCGAATTCGGCCGCCGGGTCCAGGAGAACGGCAGCCAAGGGACCGACCACGGCGCCGGCTCCTGCCTGTTCGTGGCCGGACCAGGCGTCAAAGGAGGCGTCATCGGTGCCCACCCGAGCCTGGCCACCGACCAACTCGACTCCGGCGACCTCAAGCATCACACCGACTTCCGCCGGGTCTACGCCTCCCTACTCGGCGACTGGCTCGGCTGCAACAGCGCGACGATCCTCGGTGAAACCTTCGAGCCGCTCCCCCTCCTCAAAGGGAGCTGACCGCGAATCTGGCGAGCGTCAACAACATTCTGGCTGAGCACCGAGGCTGTCTTAACTTCCCTGCTTCATCAACTTGCATTCCACGATTGCTGACGTGAATTCCCGTGTGAGCCGATTATGCGCCCAAGCCAGGGGCCTGATGGGGACCGCTCGAAAGGAATCGATCTTGAATGGACTCTGTTCCACCAGTTTGATGAACCGCTTGATCGTCATCCTATTGAGGCCGCCCGCAACTTCATGAAAGCGAGTCGCTCCGTCGTCCTTGAAGTCGGATCTCCAGCGAATCTGCGCTTCTTCGGTGAAAAGCAGGTGAGACCAGGGGAAAATGGAGAACAAGTGGCCTCCCCGAGGGTGATACCAGGTCGGCCCGAACGAGATCACGACGAATCCATCGTCATTCAGCAGCGAATCCATCGTTTCAAGGACGGCCGCCGGGTCTCCGATGTGCTCGAATGCGTCCACCGAGACAACAACATCAACCTTCTCATCCACCGATTCGGTGAACTTGCAGGCGTCGGAGACGCCATTCTCCTCGGCGTACTTCCTGGCCACTTCCAACACGTCACGGCGGATGTCGATTCCGATGACATGCTTGGCCCCATGTTTGGCCAACTCGACGGAACCAAACCCAATCCCGCAGCCAAAATCAAGGACAACCTTATCACGCAGATCGTCCCAACCCTCGCTCCCCAAGATCCGCTTGATTTTGGGCACGTAGGACAATTTGGTCTCGCCAGACCCTTGTCCTTTATCCCCTGGCTTGAGCCATCGGAGGAGCGAATACCCCGCGTGTCCACCGATCTTCATGCCCAACTCCACCGGCTTAATCCGGCCTGATTTATACTGAGATACTGTACCAAAAGAAGTGTCGATTGTTCCCCTCTTTAACGCAACTCCATCATGGTAGAAACCCTCAACAATCATGTCAAGCAGGACGATGTTGATTGCACCACTCCGTCCTCATAAAACCCCAGCCATGCGGCGGGCCTCCTCCGGCGGTTTTCCGATGGATTTCGAACGCGGTTGCTTCAGCGGCACCCTGGCCAACAAACACGCATCCATTTATCCACAAATCAAGGCTTTAACTCGACATTGGAGACCCCGCGGACGCCGGGATGGAACAGGTTGTTCGAGAAGTGCAGCCCCACGGGCGCGGTGGGTCCGGATTCGACCAGGACGGCGTACCGGTATCGGGGAGGGACAGCCTCAGGTTTCCCGTCCTTGATCAACGTGTCGCGGCCGGTATTGTAGACCAGATTCCCCTGAATGATGACGTCGGCCAGGGGGGGATTCTCGGGAACCTGGCCATGATCGAACCGGATCGGGCAACCGGCGCTTTCCTCCCCCCAGATCCAACGCGTCTGGCCGAGGCCGAAATCGGTGATGATGTTGTTGGCGATGATCGAGCCGCCGTCGACGTTCGCCGCGCGGGCCGGTTGGTCCCCCTGGGCGGCTCGGGAGGGAAGCGAGGAGGCGCCGGGCATCATCCCGATGCTCCATAGCGTGTTCTTGATGAATTGATTCCCGGTGACGATTACATGTTTCGAGCCGTGCATCGCCTTCATGCCGATCAAAGCATCATTGACGATGTTCTGGGACAGGATCACATGGTCGGCGTGGATGTCGAAACCTTGCCCCGCGCGTTCGACGAGGTTGCCGATCACCTGGGTGCAATCGGTCACCTCCGGTGAGCCCACATGAATGGCCGTCCCTTGCATCCAGTTGTCGGTCTCGCCTCGGTCCCAATCGCGTTGGCTGGCGATTCGGCCCCGAACCGCGTTCTTCTTGATGATCTGGCCCAGTCCGAATTGCCGCTTCACCTCGGGCGTGGCGACGAGCCGATCCTCACGGACCCGGTTCCCCTGAATCAAGGTCCCCTGGCACTCTCGGATCAGGATTCCCGTGCCGATGATGCAACGAAACGCAAACCCTTGGTCGGGAGTCGCCGTGCGGTCGTCGACCCCGACCCGCTGATAGTTCTGGACCAGGCAGTTGCGGATCTGGCCATCCACGCAGTTCCTCAGTTCGATGGCGGCGGATCGGGTCTGGTTGTCGAGGATCCGCAAATCCACCAGGGTCACGTCGTGCGAATCCGTGGCAATCACCGCCTCGGACTCCGTCTCCCGACGCCCTTCAGGCCGGGTCAGCATGAGGCCACGCAGGCTGGCTCCGGAAGCATGGTCGATCCGCACGATCGGTCGCTGAGTGTCCATCTGGACGATCCGGCCGGAGCCGACCAGCCCACCCCCCGCGGTCTCGATCCGGAT
Organism: Singulisphaera sp. GP187; assembly: GCF_900129635.1. Classification (GTDB taxonomy): domain Bacteria; phylum Planctomycetota; class Planctomycetia; order Isosphaerales; family Isosphaeraceae; genus Singulisphaera. The sequence continues at coordinate 4,742,349 of NZ_FSRB01000001.1, forward strand.
CGTGTCGTGAATTTCATGGACGCCCGGCGCGACCTCAACCACCTTACCGGGGTTGGCGTCAAGCGCGGCCTGGATCGATGGATACTGGTTCGAGGCAACGTCGGAATCGACCCCGGCCCGACCTACGCTCGGCCCGACGCCAAGGATCAGCAGCCAAGAGATCGAGACTCCGCATAAAGGCTTGATCACAATGCTTATCCTTCATGAACTCAGCAAGCCGGTTTGTGGCCCCATGGTAGAGGATTCCGTGAGGGCCCTCAAGGAGCGGACCGCCTGCCCACGGGCCGACAGCAGGGCGCTCCCGAACTGAGCCCATCGTGGCCGACGCCGCGGTTCGAGGCCAAGTTTTCCTCATCACCATGGCCCCCATGCCCCGCTCATGGGCGTGCTCGACCGGGAGCAAGGCCAAGCTCAAAAGACTTGCACAACGACGGCCCCTCTCCCACGAGAAGCCGCGAGGGCTGGCCATCGGCCGGGCCCGCTCCTACACTGGGTTGATGGCGCAATCGCTGAAGCGTTTGGCACCGCTCGGCCGGATTCACTCAGATCCCTGTATGGACATGCTCTATTCGACCCTGGTGAAAGGGGCCTTCCGCTCCTGGTACGGCGAGCCGCCTGACCTCTCGGCAGAGCACGAAGGCCAAGGGCTCGTGCTGGTCGCCGACGGTGTGGGCGGCCTGGACCTGTGCGGGACGGCTCTCCGGTACGTGATGGGATCGCTGGGGGTGAAGCACACCGTGCGGGTGGTGCCCTGGGGGCACGGCTTCGGCCGCTGGCACGCCGACCTGACCAACGTGCGGAACCGCGACACCCGAGCCTGCGAGATCGCCGCCGAGGTGACCGCCTTCCGCGACCGGTCTCCAGGCGCCCCCGTGTTCCTCGTCGGCAAGTCCGGGGGACGGGGCTGGTGGTCAAGGCGCTCGAGCAACTGCCCGAGGGGGCCGTGGAAGCGGCCGTCCTGCTCTCACCGGCGCTCTCGCCGCGCTACGACCTGACGCCGGCCCTCCGCGCCGTGAAGCGTGAGATGGTCGTCTTCTGGTCCCCCCTCGACGTCTTCGTCCTCGGGTTCGGGACGCGGATCTTCGGCACGATCGACCGGATCAAGTCCGTCAGCGCGGGGCTGGTCGGGTTCCGGATGCAGGAGCCTCGGGACGAGGCGAAGCAACTCCAGTACGCCAAGCTCCGTCAGATCCGCTGGACCCCGGCCATGGCGAGGACCGGGTATCTCGGGGGTCACGTTGGTCCGGACAATCCGGCCTTTCTCAGAAAGTACGTTGTGCCGCTGTTGCGGGTCGCAGACCCCGAGCATTGTTGAATCGGTCTGGGGGTCAAGCCGGCCCGGTCTCGCGCCGATAACCTAAGGGCCTGAGGGTGGCGATGCCAATCGCCGCCGGCCGATGCGAGGCCACTTGGCGACGAGCCAGGTTCGGGTCATCAAAAAAAAAGAGCGAGAGGGAGAGCGCGAGGGCCATGACCCAACCCGAAAAGGGTCACAGCCCGTGCGCTCTCCTCGAGCAGGTGAGTGTCCTCAAGAACTGGCACCGTGAGGCCTCAACGCGCGGCGGTCTCCGCCCTATCCTCTAGGAGCTTGCTCCTAACCTGCCCGCACAATCCTGTGGGGCGGGGCCGCCACGCGCTTGACCTTTTCCTGGATCGGTTCGACCGCTCGCCCAGCCGGCTCCGGCCGGCTTGGCTTGACCTCGGACCGGAGAAATTGATACGAAGAGGGTGAATTGTCACCGCACCGTGTCCGATCGGCCGCGCCGAGCCTGGCACGTGGGACGGGAAATCCCCCCTTGGCAACGTCCCGTTTGGGTTGTTCAACCAATCGACCGACCGACCTCCGCCCGTACCGTTTTCCCTTTGTTTTGAGGAGTTCTGACGCAACGATGAGCACGCACCCCGCCCCGATCGCCGCCGTCCGTGGTCGCGAAATCCTGGACAGCCGCGGCAATCCGACCGTCGAGGTCGACGTGATCCTGGCCGATGGCACGCTCGGCCGCGCCGCCGTCCCCTCGGGGGCGAGCACCGGCGCCCACGAGGCCGTCGAGCTTCGTGACGGCGACAAGAACCGCTATCTCGGCAAAGGGGTCACCCAGGCCGTCGCCAACGTCAACACCGAGCTGGCCAAGGCGGTCATCGGCCGCGACGCCGGCGACCAGACGGGGCTCGACGCCGCCCTGATCGCCGCCGACGGCACCGACAACAAGGGCAAGCTCGGCGCCAACGCGATCCTCGGGGTCTCGATGGCCGCAGCCAAGGCCGCAGCCAAGGCCCACGGGCTGCCGCTCTACCGCTACCTCGGCGGGGTCGACGCCCGCGTCCTGCCCGTGCCGATGATGAACATCCTCAACGGCGGCGCGCATGCCGACAACAATGTCGACGTCCAGGAATTCATGGTCATGCCCACCGGCGCGACCAGCTTCCGCGAGGCGCTGCGGTGCGGTGCCGAGATCTTCCATAGCCTCAAGGCCGTGCTCAAGGCCAAGGGCCTGAACACCTCCGTCGGCGACGAAGGCGGGTTCGCCCCCAACCTCAAGAGCAACGAGGAGGCGATCGAGGTCATCCTCCTGGCGATCGAAAAGGCCGGCTACAAGGCGGGCACCGACGTCTTCCTCGCCCTTGACGTCGCCTCCACCGAGTTCTTCAAGAACGGGGTCTACACCCTCGAGAACGAGAAGGAACCGAAGAAGACCCCCGAGCAGATGGTCGAGTTCCTCGCCTCCTGGGTCCGCCAGTACCCGATCAAGTCGATCGAGGACGGCTGCTCCGAGGACGACTGGCACGGCTGGAAGCTCCTCACCGAGGCCGTGGGCAAAGACGTCCAGCTCGTCGGCGACGACCTCTTCGTCACCAACACCAAGCGGCTCCAGTTCGGGATCGACGGCGGCGTCGCCAACAGCATCCTGGTCAAGGTCAACCAGATCGGCACGCTGACCGAGACCCTCGACGCCGTCAAGCTCGCCCAGCGGAACCGCTACTCCGCCGTCATCAGCCATCGCTCGGGCGAGACCGAGGACGCGACGATCGCCGACATCGCCGTCGCCACCAACGCCGGCCAGATCAAGACCGGGAGCGCCTCGCGGTCGGACCGGATCGCCAAGTACAACCAGCTCCTCCGCATCGAGCAGGAGCTCGGATCGACCGCGCGTTACGGCCTGAAGTGAACTCGACGCGCACGTCGATTGAAATGAGCGAATGACGAATCGTGAGCAAGAGGCGAGGGCCGATTTCCTCGCCTCTTGCTCGTTCGAAATTCCGCGGACCGGCTCAGAACGCGTCGGCGCTGACGATCTCGCCCCCGGCGATCGTCTGGATCGCGAACCAGAGGCTCGGGTTGATCGAATCCTTGAGGAATCGAACGCTCCCATCGCCAAAGAGCATGTTCATGCCGCCGGAATGTTTGCTCCCCATGGTCCAGGCGTACGGCAGACGCTGGGGGTTGCTCGCCGGCGTGGTCGTGCTGTTCTTGCCGTTGGGCAGGTATTGGGTGTAACCGGCGACGGAAGGGGGCACCACGAGACCGTGGACCGAGGTGTAGTTCCCGGCGCCCCACCACGTTCCCCAGCTCGTGACGGCCGTCCGCTGGAACGACTCGCCGATTGCGGCCGTGTTGCTGGAGCCGTCGCTGATCTGATTCAGGCTCGTGGACAGGTCGGTGTAGAACATGGCGCGGGTATTCGGGGCGGGTGCGTTGGCCGTCGCCGCGCAATACGAGTCGCTGTAAATCGAGACGCAGAACTTGTAGTTACTCCGCCTCGCGTTCACCCGCATATAGGTGCCGGCCGCGGGGGCATTGTCCACGGGCATCTCTTCATCCGACGGGCACTGGAACGTGGCGATCTTCGCGCCGACGACGGTCGTATTCGCGTAGCAGGTCCCGACGATGACGTTGTTCAGGCCCCCCGGGTTCATGGCCTCGCACGAGGGATGGCTGAAGTTGTAGGCGTTGGACATGGCCATCTGCTCCATCTGGCTCAGCATCATGGCAAAGCCGGTGGTGTTGAGCACCTGGCCGGGCACCGGACCTCTCGGCCCGTTCTTGGCGGAACAACTCCCGGTGTAGAGCCGGGGGGGCGGGAACACGCCCATCACGTCGTGATAGTTGTGCAGGGCGATGCCCAACTGCTTCATGTTGTTCACGCACTGCGACCGACGCGCCGCCTCACGGGCGGTCTGGACGGCCGGCAAGAGTAAGGCAATCAGGACGGCGATGATAAAGATCACCACCAAAAGCTCAATCAAGGTGAACCCTGCGGGCCAGACCGGGCGTCGTGGGGAATGGCGAGGGCGTGGAGACGTCATGACATCCTTCCCGAGATCCCGATCCTGAGGACCATGCGCCCCCTACATTCATTCCGCGCAGTCCGTCAGCGGGATCGGCCGAGTGCGTAGCGAGGCCTTCCGACTTTGAAAATCCAAAAACCCTGATATTGAGACGCAAAAATTTCGCGTCATGAAACCCTGAGGCCCGATCAGGCCAGGTGATCCTGGAGCTTTCGAGCGGTTTCGGAGGCCGGGAACCCCGTCTTGCTGACGAATCCCCAAAAAAAAGGCGGGCGGATACCCGCGGTCCCAGGGAAGCCACCGAAACGGTCACGGTAACCCCGCGCGGACCGATCCAATCAAAACGGAAGAAGGATCGGGGTTATTTCTTCTCGAACCGTTTGATCAGAGTCACCTCGTTGCCTTTGTCGTTATAGCGAAACTCGTCGACAAGTCCTTTGGCGAGCATGATCCCGAAGCCCCCCTCGCGAATCCCGAGTTCATTGCGAACGTCAAGGTGGCCGATCGGGTCTTCGTCCGAGGCGGCGTGGGGAACCTGGGACGGGTTGAAGCCGGGCCCCTGGTCGTGAATGATCAGGGTCACCGCTTCGGGATCGATTCGGTAGGTGATCTGAAGCACCAATTCCGCGTTCTTGCGGTGCCCCCACTCGATCGCGTTGCCCCCCATTTCCAGCACGACCTGCTTCAGATCCTTGATCTGGCGTTCGTTCAGCGGGGTGTGCGCGAACAGGTCGGCCAGCATGTCGTTGGCCTGCTGGAGGTAGGTGGCCTCGCTGCGAATGTTGAAGTTAATTTCGCCGGAAGTGCCGCGGGTCTCGTGCTCGTGCCGCCAGGCCAACGCCTTGTCGATCTCCTCGAACAGCTGGTCGGGAGTGAACGGCTTGGTGAGATAACCATTGGCGCCGACACGGACCCCGGCCGCCCGATGACCGGCATCATGGAGAGCGGTGACCATGATGATTGGGATCAGGTTCGTTTCGCGATCCCGTTTCAACTGGTCGCAAACGGCGAACCCGTCGATATCGGGAAGCATCAGGTCGAGCAAGATGAGATTGGGCGCATGGCCGCGAACCGCAGCGGCAACCTGGGAACCCGCGAACAACTGGACAGGCTCGAAGTCGCGGGCCCGGACCAAGCTGGCCAGGATGTCGTTGGTGTCGCGCTCATCGTCGACGATCAGCACGGTACGCGGCATGGGCAAAAACTCAGAGGGACAACGGCGAATCTTTTGTCGCGATCGGCAGACCCTTCCGACGCATTGTCACGCGCCGAGGCACGGCTGGCAAGGCATTGGACTGGAGTCCAGCCGGCGCCCTTGCACGACCCATCATGACCACGGAATAATAACTACGGTCGAGCTCCCAAGTTTGGGACGCCCAACCCCTCGTTTCCTTTGCGGTCAACCGCCCGTCTGTTCGACCGAGACCCGTCTATGCAAGTCACGCAAATCATCGACACCTTCGGCTACGTCATCTACGCCGCACTCGCTCTCCTCGCCGTCTGGGGCGTCTATAACGCGATCCTGCTCTATCGCAGTCTCAACAAAAAATCCATCGACCAACCTGAAGTCTTACTGCAACAAGTGCGCGAACTCAGCTTCACTGGCAAATCCGATGCCGCAATCGCGGTCTGCCAAGGTCCCCCGTACTGGCATACCGCCTTGGCCCAATTAATGGCCGTCGCACTCAAGAACCGTATCAAAGGGATCGCCAAGATTAAACAGCTTCTGGTCATGGAGTTCCACACCGAAGTGATCGCCGGGATGGAAAACCGCCTGGCGACGATCTCAACCATCGTGCGGATGGGGCCTTTGCTCGGCTTGCTCGGGACCGTGGCCAGCATGATTGGAGCCTTCGGCCGGATCGGCGGCTCCGAAAAGGTGAACCCGACCGACCTGGCCAACGACATCAGCCTGGCACTCTGGGCCACCGGCGCGGGCCTGCTCATCGCCACCCCGATGATGATTTTAGGCAACGACATCCACGCCAAGCTCCGTCGCCTCCGCGACCGCACCGAACGCCAGCTGCAAGACTTCCTGGAAATCCTCGAACAACTCGAAAATCAGGGCCAGCGCAGTGCGCCGAGCTCGCGCTCGGGAACCGTTCGCGCCGTCCTGCCGCGCTGAGAAGCCCCCACGCGAATGGCGAACCACGAATTTCGCCCCGCGTCGCCCCCTCTTCAATTGCCCAGAGAAACCGATCGGCCTTCGGTCACTGGTTAATATCTATGCTTCTCCGCCGGCAAGCCAATGAAGAACGCGACGAGCACATCGACATGACGCCGATGGTCGACGTCGTCTTCCAACTCATGACGTTCATGCTCTTCTCCGTGCAGATGACCGGAGGGGAGAAGGTGGAAGTCCCCGTCGCGCGGCACGGCGTGGGGGTCGAAGAGTCGACCGCGACCTTCCTGACGCTCCTGAAACCGGAAGCCCCCGGCGCCGAGGCGAAGCTCCTCCTGGGGAACGGCGAAGGGACGCCCGCCACCATGGACCAAGCCCGGAAGGCCGTGGCCGACGGAATCAAGGAGGGACGCCGCAAAGTCGTCCTCCAAGCCGACGGCGGCGTCCCCCACGGCGAGGTCCTCAAAGTGGCCGGTGCCGTCAGCGAAGTGGAGGGCATCACGCTCCACATCGGCGTCCAAGAAGCCGAACGCTGAATGACAACGACTAGAATTGAATTCATTGAAACCGAATAACATAAAATTGATTTGATTTGATTTGATTTGATTTAATTCGAGAGGGAGAGAGCGAAATTGGCGACCTGGGATGTCTTCCACGGCGATCGGTTGGAAGTCGAGCGTTCGCTCACGATCGAGGCTGTCCGCCAGGCGCTGGCGCAAGGCGAGCTCCGCGACGACGACCTGATCCGCCCCGCCGGCACCACCGTGGCCTGGGTCAGGCTGGCCGATTTCCCCAACTTGGTCGTCCCTGATCGTACACCCGAGGTCGAAACGCCCCCTCCGCCGCCTGCCCCTGCGCCATCCGCCCAAGCCGATCCCGGGCCGTTCCCGACCGAGTTCGCTCCCGACCTCGACCTTGAGGAGGACGAGCACGACGACCGAATCGCTGACCCCGTCGCGGACGCGGACGCGAATCAATTCCACTTTCCCGAGTTCGATGACTTCGAGGAGTTCGACGACGACAGTCGCGTCGCCTTGCCGGTCGTCGGAGCTGAGGCTGGCGACCGAGTCCGTGACCCCATCGGGGACGAGGACGAATTCGACGTCCCGGACTTCGAGGAGTTCGACGACGACAGCCAGGTCGCCTTTCCGGTCGCCATTGACGTTGAGGAGCCAGCGGCCGGCGGAGGGGAAAAGCTCGCCGACGACGACCTCGAGATCCTCGACGATGACGACCAGAGCCAGCTCGCCTTGCCGGTCGGTGGTGGGCCAGCCTGGAACGCGGATGAAGAGGATGAGGAGGAGGACCCCCAGGAGGAAGACGACGCGATCGCCGAATTCACCCTGGCGCGTGGGTCGGCCGAGACCGTCGAGGAGTTGGATCTCGCGGCGATGGTCGACGTCGCCTTCCAGCTCGTCCTGTTCTTCCTGGTGACGGCGACGACCGTGCTCTACAAGAGCCTCGAGGTCCCCAAGCCCAACCCCGACAGCCCCGCCGCGGCGGCCGCTCAAGGGCACTCACGCTCCCTCGATGACCTGAAGGATGATTACATTTTAGTCGAGATCGACCCGGCCGGTTTAATGAAGGTCGATCGCGAGCCGGTCCGGGCCGACATGGCGGGCCTGATCGAACGGCTCCGCGACGCCCGGGAGAAAACGGGCCGCAAAGCCATGCTCCTCTCGGCCGACTTCGCAACCCCGCACCGGAACGCGGTACTCGCCTACGACGCCGCCAATGAGATCGGCCTGGGCATCGCCATCGCGCGTCCCTCGGGGGCCGAGCCGGCCGCGAACCCGCCCCCCGTCGCAAAGAAGGCCGTTCGCGGCTGAAACGGGCGCGCCTCTCAAGAGCGGGCAGGACGCCCGCGGTCCCAGGGAATACCAAGGGATCGGCATGGACCGAGGAGGGACAGGGAGCCCACGCCCCGCGTGCGATCGCGAGCGTTGTGCATTGTTGAACAGCGCCACGTTTGTTAGGACATCTCGTGCGATCGACCGCAACGTCGACCGCCCTCCGAAGCCCCAAGGCCCGTTCGGTCGAGTGCGATTCCCCGCTTGAGGTCCTCAATGGATGCCCGCCAGAGACGTAGACGCCGGTGGCTCGCAATCATCGTCCTTGCTTGCCTGGTGGGGGGTGGGGTCGGAACCTGGCGCCTTCTGTTCGGAATCGACGGGCCGCTCTATCGCCCGCGGACTGCGGGGGGAGGTTTTCTGGTCGCCCCCTACGTGCAACTGGGCGATGCGCCTCGGACGGGGACGACCGAGAGCCTGACGATTCTCTGGCAGGCCGAGGATCATGACGCGGATTGGGCGGTCGAGGCCAGGGATGCTCCCGGCGGCGCCTGGAGAAAGGCGGGGAATTCCACCTGGCGCCGCGATGCCCGGCTGAGTCCCGGCCCGCGGCGGTTCTACCAGACGACGATCGCGGCGCTGGCCCCGGGAGCGGAGTTCGCTTACCGGGTGAAGTGCAACGGCACCCCCTTGTTCGAGGCCAAAGCCCGCGCCCGCAAAGGGGCCGGGCAACCGCACCGGTTCGTCGCCTTCGGCGACGGCGGCGCGAACACCTATGAACAGATGGCGATCGCCTACCGCACCGCCCTGGCCCGCCCTGATTTCGTATTGGTGACGGGCGACCTGGTCTATTCCAAAGGGCGGCTCTCCGAATACCTCGACAAGTTCTTCCCGATCTACAACAACGACCTCCTCGGGGCCTCGACGGGTGCGCCTCTCTTGCGCTCGACGCCGATGCTGGTTGCCCCCGGCAACCATGACCTGCTCGAACGCAACATCGACACCTACCCAGACGCACTCGCCTACTTCCTGGTCTGGTCGTTGCCCCTGAACGGGCCGCTCGCCACGGTGGGCGCCCTCAACACCCCGATCCCCCAAGGCACCGAGCCGCGCCGCCGCGCCTTCCTCGACCTCGCCGGACCCGCCTATCCGAAGATGGCGAACTATGCGTTCGACTACGGTGACGCCCACTGGACAGTCCTCGATACCAACCTCTACACCGACTGGAACGACCCCACGCTTCGCGCCTGGCTCGAGGCCGACCTCGCCGCGGCGCAAGACGCCCCCTGGCGGTTCGTCGCCTTCCACCAGCCCCCGTTCCACTCGTCCATCTCTCACGGCGACGAGCAGCAGACGCGCGTCCTGGCGGACCTTTTGGAAAAGTATCGGGTCGACATCGTTTTCAGTGGCCATATCCACAATTACCAACGTTCGTACCCGCTTCGCTTCGCTCCGAACCGAGGCGCTGACGGCCGACCGATCGAGAAACTGGGACGCGTCGACGGCCGTTGGACGCTCGACACCACCTTCGACGGCAAGACCCGGACCCGCCCCGACGGCGTCATCTACCTCGTCACAGGCGCCGGCGGCGCGCGGCTCTACGACTCCCACCAGCAGGGCGACCATTCCTCCCTCCAGGAGTTCACCGCCCGGTTCGTGTCGAACACCCATTCGTTGACGGTCGTCGACGTCGACGCCACAATGCTGACCGTGCGGCAAATCACCGCCGACGGCAACGAAGTCGACCGGTTCATTGTGACGCGATAACACAAGCCGATCAGGGAACCTCCCTAGAGAAACATCGCCGAGAGAGCACAATCACGCAAACAACTCAAAATATTTAAATCCAATAAAACGCACAATCAACTGCCAAAGTCAGCCGGAGTGCGGTGTCCGTTCGCAATGCAAAACAGGCCGAATATCGCCTGCTCGGCCGTGCTGGTACAATGCACGTGGAATGATCCTCGGTTTCCCGCAACGGAGGAGCCCTCATGGCGACCGTAACTCCACAGACGCCTGATGTTGCGCCGACACTTCCGGTCGCTGACGATACCCTCTATGAAGTGGTCGACGGGCAGGTTGTGGAGAAAGCCACGATGGGCGCGTATGAAGCGGAACTCGCCTCGCTGCTCGTGGGTTACCTCATCACCTTCGCCAGGACGCACAAACTGGGCAGGGTCGTGTGTGAAGCCCTTTTCCTGATCGATCGCGGCCGGAACCTCCAGCGTCGACCCGATGTGGCATTCGTCTCGGACGCCCGCTGGCCCTACAATCGCAGCGCCCCCCGGACGGCCGCCTGGGACGTCATCCCCGACCTCGCGATTGAGGTGAACAGCCCCACAAATACAGGCAACGAAATCATTGCCAAGGTTGATGAATACTTCCGGGCGGGAGTCCAGTACGTCTGGGTCGTCTACCCCAACGCGCGAACCGTCTACCTCTACGAGTCGCCAAACCAGGTCAAGATCCTTCAGGTCGGCGACACCCTCGACGGCGCCCCGCTCTTGCCCGGATTCCACCTGCCCCTGGCCGCGCTCTTCGAGGAGCAGGCCGAGTGACACCCGAATCCACGGCATATTCCTCATTTTTCGCAAAGAGCAAAGAGGAGGGAACCCCATGGCGACTGTAACCTCACCGCGATCCGATGTTGTGCCGGCACCTTCGATCGCTGACGATACCCTCTATGAAGTGGTCGACGGGCAGGTTGTGGAGAAAGCCACGATGGGCGCATATGAAGGGGAGCTTGCCTCGCGGCTTGTGGCTTATCTCCTCACCTTCGCCGAGACTCATAAGCTAGGCAAGGTCGTCGGCGAGGTCCTCTTCCTGATCGATCGCGTCCGAAATCTCCAACGTCGTCCCGATGTGGCATTCGTCTCGGACGCCCGCTGGCCCTACAATCGCAGCGCCCCCCAGACGGCCGCCTGGGACGTCGTCCCCGACCTCGCGATTGAGGTGAACAGCCCCACAAATACAGGCAACGAAATCATTGCCAAGGTTGATGAATACTTCCGGGCGGGAGTCCAGTACGTCTGGGTCGTCTACCCCAACGCGCGAACCGTCTACCTCTACGAGTCGCCAAACCAGGTCAAGATCCTTCAGGTCGGCGACACCCTCGACGGCGCCCCGCTCTTGCCTGGATTCCACCTGCCCTTGGCCATGCTCTTCAAGGTGCAGGCCGATGAACCGACACCCGAGCGGAGCACCACGCGCCCATGACGATGACGACCGACCGACCCGAGCCGTCCCGCGATGAGGTTGCGGCCGTCGCTGCGTTGGGGGAGGACTATCGCCGGCTCCGGGCCGAGATCGGCAAGGTGATCATCGGCCAAGACCACGTGATCGACGAGTTGCTGACCGGGTTCTTCGCCCGCGGCCACGTCTTGCTCGTGGGAGTGCCGGGGCTGGCCAAGACCTTGCTCGTCAGCACGGTCGCGCGAATCTTGAGTCTGTCGTTCCGGCGGATCCAGTTCACCCCCGACATGATGCCGTCGGACATCACCGGGACCGACATCCTCCAGGATGACCCCGAGACCGGCCGGCGCCGATTCACGTTCATCGCCGGCCCGATCTTCGCCAACATCGTGCTCGCCGACGAAATCAACCGCACCCCGCCCAAGACGCAGGCCGCACTCCTCGAGGCGATGCAGGAGCGACACGTCACCGCGGGAGGGTCAAGCTATCCGCTTCCCGACCCCTTCTTCGTCCTGGCCACGCAGAACCCGATCGAGCAAGAGGGAACCTACCCGCTCCCCGAGGCGCAGCTCGACCGGTTCATGCTCAACGTGTTGGTCCCCTACCCGACCGCCGCCGAAGAGCTCGAAATCCTCCGACGCACCACCGGAGACGAGACCCCGGAGACGAAGGTCACGCTCTCGGCCGAACAGATCGTCGCCTTGCAACACCTGGTGCGGCGGGTCCCTGTTCCTGAGCATGTCTTCATCTACGCCCGCGACCTGGTTCGGGCGAGCCGGCCGAATGAGCCCGAAGCGTCGTCCATGGTCCGCAAGTGCGTTTCGTGGGGCGCGGGGCCGCGAGCCGGCCAGTCGTTGATCCTCGCCGCCAAGGCCCGGGCCGTGCTCCAGGGGCGACTCCACGCCGGGATCGCCGACATCCGCCACGTGGCCAAGCCCGTCCTCCGCCATCGGATCGTCACGACGTTCCACGCCGAGGCCGACGGGATCGACTCCGACAAGGTGATCGAGCAGCTCTTGCAAGACGTCGCCGCTCCCACAGAAGGCGCGTCCGCAAAAAATCCAAGATTTTAACCACGAATAACACGAATGACATAAATAATCAGATACGAAAAACATGCAATCTCAACTAAAATGAATTCAAATTTTTTTTTAATCCCGTATTCATTCGCGTCATTCGTGTTATTCGTGGTTAAAATCTGCCCGATTCCCCTTTGACAGAGAACCTTCCATTGCCGATGCCCGCCAGCCCACAAGACCCGGATGCCGAACTCGCGGGGATCGACCCCACCGCCCTGGCACGCTTCGGCCGGCTCGAGTTGATCGCTCGGTTGGTGGTCGAGGGGGTCATGTCGGGGTTGCACCGGAGCCCGTTCAAAGGGTTCTCGGTCGAGTTCGCCGAGCACCGTCAATATGGGCCCGGGGACGAGATCCGGCATATCGACTGGCGGGCCTTCGGCAAGAGTGACCGCTACTACGTCAAGGAGTATGAGGAGGAGACGAACCTCAAGGCCTACCTCGTCGTCGACTCGTCAGGGAGCATGGCCTACGCCGGGCGAACGGTCTCGAAGTTCGAGCACGCGCGACGGCTCGCCGCAGCACTCGCCTACTTGATGATCAGTCAGCGCGACGCCGTGGGACTGGTCACGTTCGACAGCACAGTCCGGGCGATGATCCCGGCGCGGTCGGCTCCCGGCCATTTCTCGGTCGTCTGTAACGTGCTCGAGAAGACGAACACCGGCGGCGAAACCCCGCTGAGCGGCATCCTCAACGCCCTCGCCGAGCGGATCCGCCGCCGCGGCCTGATCGTGATCCTCTCCGACGGGTTCGACGCCATCGACCCGCTGACCGAGGCGCTCCGGCACTTGCGGCATCGCCACCACGAGGTCCTCTTCTTCCACACGCTCGCTCCCGAGGAGCAGGAGTTTCCGTTCCGCCGCCCGGCGCGGTTCCGCAACCTCGAACGGCTCGACCACAGCCAGCGCGTCGACCCGGCCTCGCTCCGCGCGACCTACCTGGAGCGGTTCAACGCCTTCCGGACGACCTTGAAGGAACGGATCCGCGGGATGAATGCCGACTATCACGAGGCGCCGACCGCCCAGTCCGTCGAATCGACGCTGCTCGACTACTTGTCGTCGCGGTCGCGGCGAGGAGGCGGTCGCACGTGAGCGGAGGAGTCCTCAACGCCGCGATGCTCCTGGGCCTGCTCGGCGCGGCGGTCCCGGTGGTCATCCACCTCCTGAACCGCCGCCGCGAGCCGGTGGTGGACTGGGGGGCAATGCAGTTCCTCGACCTCGGCCCGCGTGACCGCCAGAAGCTCCGGCTGACCGAACTGCTGCTGATGCTCGCCCGGATGGCCCTGCTGGCGCTCGTGGCCCTGGCCCTGGCACGCCCCTTCTGGTCGGGTGCGCCGGCCGTGGGCGGCGGGTTCGCCGCGTCGGCCCCCCCGCGCGACGTCGTCCTCGTCATCGATGGCTCGGCGAGCATGGGCCGCACGCTCGGAGGCTCGACCCCGCACGACCTGGCCGTCCAGTGGGCCCGCGCCCTCTTGACCCGGCTACGGCCGGGGGACTCGGTGGCCGTCCTGGTCGCCGGCGACCGCGTCCGCGGACTGGTCGACCCGCCCAGTTTCGACCGGGCCAAAGTCGACGCCGCGCTGGCGAGCCTCAAACCGGGGCGAGGCGCCAGCGACCTGCCGACCGCCCTGGCCGAGGCGTTCCGGATCCTCGAGCGAACCGGCAACCCGGGGCGCGACGTGATCGTCTTGACCGACGGCCAGCGGTTCGCCTGGCGGCCCGGCGAATCGGGGCGCTGGGCCCTCGTTCGCGACCTCCAAAGGCGGCTCCCAATCCCCCCCCGCGTCTGGTCGATCGCCTTCGGCGCGGGTGCCGCGCCCGAGGTTCCCAACGGCTCGGTTGGCCCGCTCTCGGTCTCCCGGACCCTGGTCACGCCGGGCTTGCCGGTCGTGGTCTCGGCCACGCTCTCCAACGCCGGCCCAGGGCCGTTGACCCGCACCGCGGAGCTGCTCGTCGACGGCCGACCCGTCCCTGGCCAGGCGCAAGCCGCCGGGCCGGTCCCGGCCGGTGGCAAGACCCGGCTCTCGTTCCGCACCACACTGCCAACCCCCGGCGCCCACTTGCTCGCCGTCCGACTCGTCGGCGGTGACGACGCCCTGGCCGCCGACGACGAGTCGGCCATCCCGATTGAGGTCGCCTCGGCCCTCCCCGTCCTGCTCGTCGATGGCGAACCCGGCCTCGAGCCACTCGACGGCGAAACCGACTTCCTCCGCGCGGCCCTGGCACCGACCGGCGACGACGCCCCCTTGGTCCGGACTCAGTCGGTCACTCTCGACGCATTGACACCTGAGTCACTGAAAGGGCAGCGCGTGGCCATCCTGGCCAACGTCGAGCGCCTCGCCCCGGAGCAAGCGGCCGCCATCGACCGCTTCCTCGACTCGGGCGGAGGCCTGCTCGTCGCCCCTGGCGACCGTACAAATATTGACGCTTTTAATACTCAACCTTGGATCCCCGCGCAGTTAGGAGCGCTCAAGGGGGAGCCTGGTTCGCGGACCACGCTGGCCCACCCCGCCCCCCGGACGTTTGCCGGCCCGGTGATGGGTCCGTTCGCCCCGGGGGAGACCCCCGCCCTGGCCGAGGCCGACCTCTTCGCCTATCGCGTATTGACCCCGGCGCCCGGGGCCTCGGTGTCCGCCCGGCTCGACACCGGCGACCCCTGGGTCGTCGAGCGTTCCCAAGGCAAGGCCCGGGTGATCTTGCTCGCAGCGCCCCTCGACGCCGAGGCGGGGACTCTGCCGGTCAACCCCGACTTCGTTCCCTTGGTCCACGAGTGGGTCTTCCACCTGGCCGGCGGCCGGGAACCGCGAACGCTTCACCCGGGCGAGCCCTGGGTGGTCGATCTCGACCCACCCCCGGCGGCTGATTTGACGGCCCTGACACTCCAGACGCCGGCGGGAACCAGCGTCAGCCTGCCGGTCGTCCGCGCCCTCGATTCCGTCCGGGTCCGCTTCGATGACACCAACGAGGCAGGGGTCTATCGCCTGACCCTGCCCGATCCGCCCGGCGGCTTCGCCTATGCCTCGGTGCTCGCCGATGGACGCGAGTCGGACTCGACTCCCCTCGAGCCGGCCGAAGCGGCGACGCTCGCCCAAGGCTGGCCGCTCGTCTTCGAGGCCGACCCGGCGCGGCTCGCGTCCCGCCTGCTCGCAGCCGAGCGCGGAGGTCGCCACGAAGCCTGGCGCGGCCTGATCCTCGCGGCGCTCGCCGGCCTCTGCCTCGAAGTCTACCTGACCCGCCGCCTCGTCCGCAGCCAGGGGGTCGGCCACGATGACGCTTAATCTGTTCGGGAGCCGGCGGCTCCTGCTGGCGGGGGCGAGCCTGGGCTGGCTCTGGGTCGCCGCCGGGGGAATCGCCCTGGTCTTGCTGCTGGTGCTCTACCGCGAGGAGCGACGGCTCGTCTCGCGACGAACGGGGCTGGGCTTGCTCGGCTTGCGACTCACCGCGGCGGCCGTCCTGGTCCTCGCCCTCTTCGAGCCGATCGCGTCGCGGTCCTATCGCGAGACGACCAAGGGGCGGGTGATCGTCGCCGTCGACGTTTCGGAGAGCATGACGACGGCCGATCCAGACCGCCCAGGCACGGACCGCCAGCGCCTGGCCAAGACCTTGCGGATGAGCCCGGGAGAGTCGGTCGAGAACCTCTCGCGGCGAGAGATCGCCCGGCGGCTCCTGACCGCGAAGGGGGCGGCGATCGACCAGATCGAGCGCATCCACGGGGTCGAGGCGTTCGCCTTCGCCCGCGAGTCCGCGCCGGCGACTCTGGCGGCCCTGGCCGAGACGCTCAAACAACCGGGCAAGCCCGACGACCCCGCGACCTCGACGACCGACTGGCAACCCGTTCTGGCCGGGGCGCTCCGCGAGAGCGACGCGCCGGTGCTTGGAATCGTCCTGCTGACCGACGGGCGCCAGAACGCGCCGGGGGACTCGACCGCGACGGTCGATCGCCTGGCGGCCCGCGGCATTCCAATCTACCCGATCCTGATCGGCTCGACGATCGCGCCACGCGATGCGGCCGTGGCCTCGGTCCGGGCTCCCGAGGGGGTGTACAAGGGGGACGTCGCCAGCATTGAGGCGACCCTGAAGCTCGACGGCTACGCCGGGCGCGAGGTGGCCGTCACGCTCGAACGCCCCGGTGCGGCGCCGTTGCGGCGACAGGTCCGCGCTCCCGACGAGACCGCTTCGGTCGCCCGGCCGGTCGTCAGCTTCAGCGTGCCGATGACGGAGTCGGGCACCGTCCCCCTGACGATCGCGATCAGCCCACTCGAGGGCGACGTCCGGCCCGACAACGATCGCCGGACCGTCTCGGTCCAGGTGTCCGACGACAAGGCGGCCGTCTTGCTCGTGGATGGCGAAGCCCGTTGGGAGTTCCGTTATCTCCGCAACGCCCTGGCCCGCGACCCCCAAGTCAAGGTCGAGGCGATCGTCTTCCACCAGCCCGAAGCCACCGGCGTCTCCACCCAGACCACCTACGGCACCACACTCCCCCCCCGGCCCGAGCCCGGCTCTGCGCCCGACCTGACCGACCCGCTCGGCGGCTTCGACGCGATCGTCCTCGGCGACGTCGACCCGGCCGACCTCAGGCCCGACACCTGGGCGCGCCTCGAGTCGTACGTTTCCGAGCGAGGGGGGACCTTGATCCTCAGCCCTGGCCCGCGTTTCTGGCCCTCCCTTGCGAGCCACGAGACCGCCCGCAAGCTCCTGCCGGTGCTCGCCCCCCGGCCCGTCGCGATCGACCCGGGCCAGTCCAGCCCCGGCTCCTCGAGCCTTCCTCCCGGCGCGGCCGTCCTGCCGACTCTCCCCGCGAGCGCCGATTCCGCCGCCTGGCCGATGCTCCAATTCGGCTCCGACCCCGAGCAGAGCCGGCTCCTCTGGGCCGGCCTCCCCCGGCTCCCCTGGGCCCTGGCCGGCAAGCCAAAACCAGGCGCAACGACCCTGGCCCTGGCCGGCGACGAGGCGACGGCGGTCATCGCCGCGCAGGCGTATGGCCTGGGCAAGGTCCTCTGGATCGGCACCGACGGCACCTGGCGGTGGCGCTACCGCGTGGGCGACGCCTACCATCATCGGTTCTGGGGCCAAACCGTGCGCTGGGCGGCCTCGGGCAAGCTGGCGGCCGGCAACGCCTTCGTCCGGTTCGGCCCGGTCCGACCGCGAGTCGCCGACGGGGAACCGGTCCGCCTCCAGGCGCGAATTGCCGAAGGGATCCTCGGCGCGGGGCCCGACCTCCTGATCGCGGCCCGCGTCTTCAAGGCCGGAACGACCGCGAACCCGCAGGCCACGGGCGACGCCGTCGCCGTGGTCCCCCTTCGCCCGGTCCCCGGCCAGCCCCGCGCCTACGAAGGCGACGCCCCCACGCTCCCACTCGGCCGGTACGTCATCCGCCTCGACGTCCCCCAACTCACCGAGGCCCTGCACCTGAACGACGGCGGCACGAGTGCTCAAGCCCTCCTCGAAGTCGTCACCCACGCCACCTCCGAGCGCGTGGAGTTGGCCGTCGACCGCGCACCGGCCACCCGCCTCGCCGTCGCCACCGGCGGCCGCGTCCTCGCCGATTTCGAGGCCGACAGCCTCCCCCCCCTGCTCCGCTCCCGCACCCGCCCGACCGTCCGCACCGAAGAAACCCCACTCTGGGACCACCCCGCGGCCCTGCTCCTCTTCTTTGCCATCGTCACTTGCGAGTGGGTCGTGAGGAAGCGGGTCGGCTTGCCCTGAGATCGATCGCGATCACGACGGCCCGACGGGCAGGGCCAATCCCACCGTGGGGAATGATGACAACTCGCGGCGATCATCCTCCAAAATCGTCGCAACCGGTTGGTGATCAAGGTGATGGACAACGATCATCGGGACAACCGATCCCACAAAATTACACCATATCAATTGCCAACCAATTCTTTTGTTTGTGAATCGTTCAGATCAGGATGTCACCGCGTCCCCATAAAATGTTTGACTCGCGAGATATTTTTGTTTTGCATCCGCGAGCGTGTCGAATATACTCCGGTGTCATCGACGAGACCAATCTCTCCTGTCTCGTTATCATTTGATCTTACCCACCCCACTGAATTGCGTTTTCGAAGTCTCTCTCGCCCCGCTCCATTCGCACCTTCCCTTTCTTCTCCCGAGAGAGGGTGCCGCCAACCCTAGCTTGTGACTTCCCTTTCCTCAATCGCGAGGGACGGTAACGCCAAGCCTTTCGAAAACCAGGGTTATCTTCATCTCTTTCCTCATCCGCGGGAACTTGTACTCATGCGCGCTCGTCGAGGCTTCACACTCATTGAATTGCTTGTGGTGATTGCGATCATCGCCGTCCTGATCGCCCTGTTGTTGCCCGCGGTCCAGGCGGCACGCGAGGCAGCCCGCCGGTCCCAGTGCGTCAACAACTTGAAGCAACTGGGTCTCGCGCTGCACAACTACGAGAGCACCAATTCCGCGTTCACCTTCGCCGGGGCGAACTACGGCTGGTGCCAAAACGGCACGCCGGTCGCGAACCACAAAGGGGAGAACGTCATGAACCTGAACGGCATGGCGACGCTCTTGCCGTTCATGGAACAGAAGTCGCTCTCCAACGCCATCAACTTCTCACTGCCGATGTCCGACCTCACCCAAGGCACCAGTAGCGGCACCACGACCCAGGGGAATGTGCTGGGCTCAGCCTTGGCCAACACCACGGTGGCGATCACGATGATTGGCATGCTGATCTGCCCGACCGACGCTGGGGACAAGCTGACGAAGGCCAGTTCCAATCCCCCGTACTACTCACCGGCCAACGGCGGGACCTACCGCGGGTACAAGACCAGCTACGACTTCGCGAACTTTGCCAATTACACCTGCAACCAGTGGACCAGCGCCACGGCCCAAGGCCGAATGATGTTCGGCGAGAACAGCAACGCCACCATCGCATCGGTCCAGGACGGCACGTCGAATACCATCGCGATGATGGAGAAGACGTTCGACGTCTATAACGGCGACGCGTCGGCATGGGCGTTCCGCGGCTGGGTCGAGACCGGTGTGGACCCGAGCCTGGGAATCAACAGGTGGCAATACCCCGGGTATCCGACCACCCGGTTGGTGGGCCGACTCGGCTCGTGGGCCTGGGGAGGCAGCCTGCACCCCGGCGGGGCCAATGCGCTCCGCGGTGACGGGAGCGTGGTCTTCCTGAAGGAGACCACCGATATCGTCGTCCTGACCAAGCTCTCGCTCATGGCCGATGGCGGCGTGGTTTCATCGGATAGCTACTGAGGAAAATCATGAAAGACGTGACGAACGATCGCGCCGCTCGGCCCCTCCGAGCGACAGCGCCCGCACTCGCCCTGTGGTGTCTGGGAGTGGGCGTGGGCGTGGTTGGCTGTGGAGAAAAACAAACCTCGGTCGTCGCGCTGGCCCCAGTAGCCGGCAAGGTGACCTTGGACGAGAAACCTCTGGCCGAGGCAGTGGTCGAATTTATCCCAACCGGGGACACCCAAGGTCAAGGGGGGGCCGCCACCACCAATGACGAGGGGCAATTCAAGGTCACCACCCCCTTCGGCGAAGAAGGTCTGACCGCGGGCGACTACAAGGTCATCGTTTCCAAATTGGTGCTCCCCCCCGACCTTCACTTCGACGTCCCCCCCGACAAAAACCTCCCCCCCGCCGACAACCCCTACCAGGAGAGCCTGCCGCCGAAGTATTCGGACCGGCTGAACTCGACGCTGACGATCAAAGTCGCCCCCAGCGGCTCGGACAAGGTGAGCCTCACCCTGAGGAGCCGAGGCAACAGCAGCAGCAAGAAGTAGCAACAGCAATCACAATGATCGCAGCAGCAGGGCCTGCTTGAAACAAAGGCGTCGCCCTCCCAGCGACGCCCTGTCCCCAACGGGTATGACGAGCCCGGCCTCCCCACCACATCAAACTCGCAATTTAGACAATTTTGCATGTTCATCCGTTTTTATTCCTGAATGATCCTGCACATCCCGGTTGGTCTTCCTCCAGCACCGGCCCGGATTCTTGAAGTCGAAGGGCCGAAAACCTCTCGCGCCGGGAGATCGCCCGGCGGCTCCTGGCCGCCAAGGGCGGCGGCGATCGACCGCGTCCACGAGGTCGAGGCGGTCGCCTTCGCCCGCGAATCCGCGCCGGCGACTCTGGCCGAGACGCTCAAGCAACCAGGCAACCCCGATGACCCCGCAACCTCGACGACCGGCTGGCAACCCGTCCTCGCCGGGGCGATCCGCGAGAGCGACGCCCCGGTGCGCGCGATCGTCCTGCTGACCGACGGGCGCCAGAACGCGCCGGGGGACTCGGCTGCGACGATCGATCGCCTGGCGGCCCGCGGCATTCCGGTCTACCCGATCCTGATCGGCTCGACGGTCGCGCCGCGCGATGCGGCCGTGGCCTCGGTCCGGGCTCCCGAGGGGGTGCACAAGGGAACCCCCGGTCTGAGACCACCGCGCGCCCCTGCTTCGCTTCTTCGCCATCGTCACCTGCCAGTGGGTCATGAGAAAGCGGGTCGGCTTGCCCTCCCAGGATCGACGTCAACAAAAACCAACACGGCCAAGGGAATTCTCCAAGGCGTTGCTTGCCGGGCGCGTCCGAATCACGACCCATCGCGTTTCGACCCGCGTGGTCGAAGGGGTGGTGACCATTCAGAGGGGCCTCGATTTGGCTGCCGAATCAAACCGGGCCGAGAGTCAGGCCGAATTTTGAACGAACCTGAACAAAGGCATGAGTAAGCCCTACGACGCATCGAGGCGCGCCCCCCCCTCCTCCCCGACATTCGCACGTTCCCAAGCAAGCAATTCGCCAACGCCAATTGGATAAGACCATGATATCACTGTTTCCCTAAATGTTTATTATTAGAGACACAGACCATTTGCCGCTCGCTTCAATACAAGCGTCGAATACACTAGAGCCTCGATGGCAGGTCAGTGTTCCAAAACTTCGCAATCATTTTTCATTTTGGCTTTTCGATGTTTTTTGAATTTGCGCACGTGCTTTTTTGCAACTCGCACTTCCGCTTCTCCCTCGCTGGAGAGGGAACTACCAAGTGGGCTCGAAGGTGTCTTGCTGGCTTCCTTGCTGTTCCTCACTCATTAGGAGGTCGTTCGCAATGCGCGCTTCTCGTGGCTTTACGCTCATCGAATTACTGGTGGTGATCGCGATTATCGCGGTCCTGATTGCCCTGCTGCTGCCCGCGGTCCAGGCGGCCCGCGAGGCGAGCCGCCGGTCCCAGTGCGTCAACAACTTGAAGCAACTGGGTCTCGCGCTGCACAACTACGAGAGCACCAATTCCGCGTTCACCTTCGCTGGGGCGAACTACGGCTGGTGCCAAAACGGCACGCCGGTCGCGAACCACAAAGGGGAGAACGTCATGAACCTGAACGGCATGGCGACGCTCTTGCCCTTCATGGAACAGAAGTCGCTCTACAACGCCATCAACTTCTCACTGCCGATGTCCGACCTCATCCAAGGCACCAGCACCGGCACGAATACCCAGGGGAACGTGCTGGGGTCGGCCTTGGCCAACACCACGGTGGCAATGACGATAATTGGCATGTTGATCTGCCCGACCGACACTGGGGACAAGCTGACGAAGGTCAGTTCCAATCCCCCCTACTACTCACCGGTCAACGGCGGTGCCTATCGCGGGTACAAAACCAGCTACGACTTCGCGAACGTTGCCACTTACACCTGCAACCAGTGGACCAGCGCCACGGCCCAAGGCCGAATGATGTTCGGCGAGAACAGCAACACCACCATCGCGGCGGTCCGAGACGGCACGTCGAACACCATCGCGATGATGGAGAAGACGTTCGACGTCTATAACGGCGACGCGTCGGCATGGGCGTTCCGCGGCTGGGTCGAGACCGGTGTGGACCCGAGCCTGGGAATCAACAGGTGGCAATACCCCGGGTATCCGACCACCCGGTTGGTGGGCCGACTCGGCTCGTGGGCCTGGGGAGGCAGCCTGCACCCCGGCGGGGCCAATGCGCTCCGCGGTGACGGGAGCGTGGTCTTCCTGAAGGAGACCACCGATATCGTCGTCCTGACCAAGCTCTCGCTCATGGCCGATGGCGGCGTGGTTTCATCGGATAGCTACTGAGGGTAATCATGAAGAATCTCACAAGCGGTCTCGCCACCCGGAGACCCTGGGCGGCGACGTGGGCGATTGCCTTGGTGTTTCTGGGAGTGGCCGGCTGTGCCAAGGGACAGAAGTCAAGCACATCGCTGGCTCCGGTAGCCGGCACGGTGAAACTGGACGACAAACCGCTGGCCGAGGCCGCTCTGGAGTTCGTCCCCAACGGGGATACCCATGGTCAGGGGGGGGCCGCCTCCTCCGACGAGGCGGGCCACTTTGTGGTCACCACCCCCTTCGGCGAAGAGGGCTTGCCCCCTGGTGAGTACCGAGTCATCATTTCCAAGCTGGTGCTTCCCCAGGATATGCACTTCGACATCCCTCCCGACAAGAACCTTCCGCCCATCGAAACCCCCTACCGCGAGAGTCTGCCTCTACGCTACGCCGACCGGATGAACTCGAAGTTGTCGGTCAAGGTCGCCCCCAGCGGTACGGACAAGATGGTCTTCACTTTGCGGAGCGGTAAGAAGTAGTGAGGCCCGCCCAAAACAGGGCGTCGCCCTCCCAGCGACGCCCTGTCCCCAACGGGTATGACGAGCCCGTCCCCCCCCACCCTCTCTTTCTCATCAGACCCTATTATTTTTTCCCGAGGCGTTGCCCCGGGCTGCCTTACAGCGGTTTACCCTCGAGTCACTCACATCCTGGTGACTGGAGTTTCGGCCCCCGTTGCGCTCGCATCCTTGTCGCTGAGGTCTCGGCCCCGAGGGCGAACGCCAAAAGTTCGGGGTCCGCGACCTCGGCGACCCATGAGCGCGGCTCGGTCGCCATGACCCGTGCGCCTTCCGACGGTAAACCGCTGTAGCCCCTGTGTCTCCCGACATCGAGAAAACCGGAAAGCGTGAGGGGGGGAAGGAAGCCAGACACCTCTGTCGACGCATCATCGGGGGCGATTCCAAGTGAGGCCGACTCTCTTGTTGACACGATCGCGCCTGGTTAATCTGCAACAGGTAGGCGAAGTGCGCAGCCGCACATCGTCGCGGTTAACGGGAGGGGGAAGGTCCCCCCCTAAGCTAAGGTTGCACTCGATACGGGAGTGAGCATCCGATGAGAACGGCGTTGCGGACGGGAGCAGTCATCGTGCTCGCGATTGGCGGGTTGGTCGGGGTTGGCACCCGTGAAGCGCAGGCGCAGGTCGGGGTCCCCTACGGCCCTTATTCCATGACCCGAAGTCAGTTCAACCAGTTCGCGCCCGTTTACTATCCGAGGATCAACAACAACTTCGGTTTCGGCTCTTACGGACGATCCCGCTTTTATGGCGGTAGAGGCGGATTCCGTGGTTACGGCTACGGCTTCAACCGCGGCGGTTACAACTTCAGCTTCAACCGCAACTTCAACCGCGGCTTCCGGCGACGCTGAAAGCCTGTCTGAAAAAGGGTCTTATCGGGGGCTTCCCTCGTCGTGGTGCCATCCTCAACGGTGCCCCGCGGCGCGGCTTTTCGCCGCGCCGGGGTTCTCGGCGACTCTCTTACGCGAGAGGTTCGACCCGTTGTAAGATGTGGGCCGATCGATCGCACACTTTGAGAGTGTCGGGTCGTTGGCCCCGAATCGTCTCCGACGAACGGCGCTTCGCCCGCTGCGCGGTCGCAACCCAGACACGGAATCCGCAAAAAACAAAGAAGAGCCCCAAGCGATGCACGACAAACGGACTGCCCGGGCCTTACTCGTCGGAACGATGTTACTGCTCTCAGCCCCCTGCTTGGCCCGCGAGGGCGACGCCGAGGAGAGTGCGATCCGCGAGTCGGTCGTGAAGGTCTCGGCGACGATGCGGCCTCCCGATATCGTCAAGCCGTGGACCAAGCAGAGCCCGCGCGACGTCAGCGGCACCGGCGTGATCATTGACGGCAAACGGATCCTGACCAACGCGCATGTCGTCCTCTATGCCAGCCAGTTGTTCGTCGAGTCGCACCAGTCGAGCGACAAGTTGGCCGCCACGGTCGAGGCGATCAGCACCGGCATGGACCTCGCGGTGCTCAAGCTCGAAGACGAGTCGTTCTTCGACAAGCGCCCCCCCTTGACCCGGATCGATGCGCTTCCCGAGGTCAAAGACTCGGTCCTGGTCTACGGCTATCCCCAGGGGGGGACCAGCCTGTCGGTGACCAAGGGGATCGTTTCGCGGATCGAGTTCGCCCCCTACAACGAGCAAGCTGCGGGGGTCCGCATTCAGGTCGACGCGGCGATCAACCCGGGCAACAGCGGGGGACCGGCCCTGGTCGACAACAAGCTCATCGGCCTGATCTTTAGCCGGCTCAACCAGTCGGACAACATCGGCTACATCATCCCGAGCGAAGAGATCGACCTGTTCCTCAAGGATGTCGCCGACGGCAAGTACGACGGCAAGCCGGCGATGCACGACGTGCTGCAAACCTTGGAGAACGAGGCCCTCCGGAGCATGCTCAAGGTCGACAAGAAGACCACGGGCATGGTCGTCCACAAGCCCGACAACGACGAAGCGTCGTACCCGCTCAAAGAGTGGGACCTGATCACCAAGATCGGCGACCAGGAGGTCGACAACGTGGGCATGGTCAAGGTCCGCGACAACCTCCGGCTCCGGTTCCAGTATCTGATCCAGAAGCTCGCCAAGGACGGCAAGGTCCCCCTGACGGTGATCCGAGACGGCAAGCCGACGACCATCGAACTGCCCGTCAGCCCGAAGCACGAGATGCTGATCGAGTCGCTCCGCGGCCACTACCCCCAGTACTTCGTCTTCGGCCCCTTGGTCTTCTCGCCCGTCTCGTCGGAGATTCTCGCCGGACTCGGCGATCGGACCGCCGCGCTCTTCAGCGCCATCGGCAGCCCGATGGCCACGCGACGGGGCGACCGACCCAACTTCGAGGGCGAAGAACTCGTCGTGGTCGCCGCGCCGATGTTTCCGCACCCGACCAGCAAGGGGTATTCAAACCCATTCATGAAAGTGATCAAGGAGGTCAACGGCACCCGCGTCCGCAACATCCGCCACCTCGTCGAGCTCATCCGCGACGCCACCGACAAGTACATCACGATCAGCTTCGACGACCGCGCCTCCGAAACGATCGTCTTCAACCGCGAGGAGGCCCTCCGCGCCACCGAGGACATCCTCAACGACAACGGGCTGCGGCAGCAGGCGTCCGACAACTTGAAGGCCGTCTGGTCCGAGAAAAAATGAGCCGGGAAGAACGGACAACCGATCGCAAACCGACTCCTGAGAAGCTTTCCCCCGGAGAGCCAACACGGTTCCTCGACGAATCTCACTCAGCACGTCCACAGTGACAAAAACTTTCTGCCAGGCGCCACAGGTTCCAACTGGGACCCCGTGGCGTCCAGCGACCGTCCGCGGAAAGCCTTGGCGATTTCGATCGTCCTCCCGTGGGCGCGATAAAATACCATTTGTGCATCCGTCGTTTCCCGGGACTTGGGTTTCTGGGTAGAAACGGTCGCCCCGTCGGGGCTGTAAAATGCGGATCTGACTTTTCTCACCTCCTCTCGAGGTCGCGGATCGGACCGGGCATGATTTTCGCTTTATTCAACGGTTCCGGTTCCCTCAGTGGTGGCTCGCTGGCCTTGCTCATCGTGGCCTTGGCGATCGCCTTGGGGTTTGAGTTCGTCAACGGATTCCACGACACGGCCAACGCCGTCGCCACGGTGATCTACACCAAGTCGCTGAGGCCCTGGCCGGCGGTCCTCTGGTCGGGGTTCTGCAACTTCTGCGGCGTCTACCTGGGCGGGACGGCGGTCGCCTTCAGTATTGTCAACCTCCTGCCGGTCGACCTGCTGATCCGAGCCGGGTCGGGCGCGGGCCTGGCGATGGTACTTGCACTCTTGATCGCGGCGATCCTCTGGAACCTCGGAACCTGGTTCCTGGGGCTGCCGACGTCGAGCTCGCACACCCTGATCGGGGCGATCGTGGGGGTGGGCCTGGCCAACTCCCTGTTGCCCGGCCACGTCTTCGGTGAGGGGGTCAACTGGGACAAGGCGGGCGAGGTCGGGCTCTCGCTCTTGCTCTCTCCTTTGATCGGCTTCTCCCTGTCGGCGGGCCTCTACCTCCTCTTGAAAGCGACGATCCGGAGCCCGGAATTGTACGCGGCTCCCCCCGAAGACCGGCCACCGCCGTTCTGGATCCGCGCCGTCCTGGTTTCCACCTGCACCGGGGTCAGCTTCGCCCACGGTTCCAACGACGGCCAGAAGGGGATCGGGCTGATTATGCTCATCCTGATCGGCGTCGTCCCCGCGCACTACGCCCTCAACCCCGAAACCAGCGCGTCGCAAGTCCAACAGACGGTCGCGGCCGCCGCACAGCTCGAGAGCCTGCTCCGGCAGCGCGAATCGATCCCGGGGGTCTCCGCCTTGCTCGATCGGCTGACCGACCTCCGCGCGACCCTCGAACGGTATCCCACCCTCCGATCGATCCCGGAGGGGGATCGCTGGCGCGTCCGGGCCGACCTGCTGAAACTGAGCAAGGGGCTTGCCACCTTGAAGCGAGCGAAACACTCGGGGATCTCGACCCAGGAATGGAAGGCGGTCGAGCAGTGCCGGGCGGAGATGAAGCTCTTAATCGAGTATTCGCCGACGTGGGTCCTCATGGCCGTGGCCACCGCGCTTGGGGTTGGCACCACGGTGGGTTGGAAGCGGATCGTCCTCACCGTCGGCGAGAAGATCGGCAAGAGCCATCTCACCTACGCTCAAGGTGCCAGCGCGGAGCTCGTGGCAATGAGCACGATCGGCCTGGCCGACCTCGGTGGCCTCCCCGTCAGCACGACCCACGTCCTCTCCTCGGGCGTCGCCGGCACGATGGCCGCAAGCGGGTCGGGCCTGCAAGGCAGAACCGTCCGCAACATCGCCCTGGCCTGGCTCCTGACCCTGCCGGTGTCCATGCTGCTCGCGGGAGGCCTCTATCTCGTGTTCCGCCTGGCGGTCGTCTAAGCCAAACCGGTGGCGGTAGACTTCCTCGTTCTGCCAACCCTCGATCCGAAGTGAGTGGCCGCGGTCACCTGCCACCGCGGCCACCCAGAAATTACGGCGGGACGACCTCGGCCTTATTTCTGAGGAGACTTCGCCCGCGCTGCGTCGGCGGCCGCGCCGCTGGGCGGGCCGGTATCGACGGCAGCCGGGGAGGCTGCCGGCGCGGCCGGAGCCGGGGCCGGTTCGCTATTGCAACCGAGGAGCGCGGAGCCAGCTAGCAAGAACAGGGCAAGCGACGAGCGAATTCGAGACGGCGTAATCATGACATGTTCCCTGGGGGGTCGAGAGCTTACTCAGTTTCCTGATCTGACATGAGATCGTAGCCAATGCGAACCGCCGGTGCGACAGAAAGACGGCCAAAGTCCCTCGAAGGAATCTGCTTCCTCCGAGGGACTCCAGGCCTTGCTCCCGAGGGCGATGGCAATCGCGATGGCCCGCGACTCGCAACGACCGAATTCGTGATCGGCGAGCGTCTCAGACGACTCAATAGGAGTCGGAACTCAGCACTTCGCTGCCGCTCGGGGTGCTCAAGGCACGCCAAACGTTAAGATTGACACTGTCCTTGACGAACCGGGCGCTCCCGTCGCCAAAGACGAGATTGACCCCACCCGAATGCCGACTTCGCGCGGCGTTGAACTTGGGCTCGTTTGTATTGCACGGCGGGTTCCCTGGAATCACGGTGGGCGGGGCGCAGTAGGCGAGTTGGTCGGGAATCTTGGAGTTGGGCGTCGTGTACGCCATGAACATCGCGCAATTGTAGTCATCATTAAAGATGTCACCGCGATGATCGTAGTTCAGGTTTTCGTTGACACCGATGATGACTTCACCCACCAGAATCGTGTTGCTCGTGCCGTCGAGCATCTCCCGGAGCGACGTCGACATGTTCCCCTTGAACGGAGCGCTACTGAAGGTCACCGGACCGGCGGGCACATTGGTGGTCCAAGGGTTCGGGCCGGCGGTGCCTCGCCCCGCCTCGTTCTGCCAGTAGTGCGAGTTGCCCCAATTCGCGGCCATGTTGGCCTTCCGCCGCCGGTACCGCAGTGTCGGTTCCTGGATGGTCCCCGCCCCGGGATCGCTCGGGCATTGCCAGATCGAAAGGGTCGTCATCAGGGCGGTGGTCTGCTCCCACTCATAGAAGGGGAGGCTAAAGTTGATCGCGTTGTAGAGCGCCCCTTGTTCGAAGAAGGGCAAGATCATGAAGCCCCAAGTCCGCCGATTATCGTTCGGCGACACGGTCGAATAAGTGTACCCACTCCCCATTCGGCCGATCGGAAAGGCCCCCGCGGTATCATGATAGTTATGCATCGCGATGCCCATCTGCTTGAAATTATTAATGCATTGGGCACGCCGTGCCGCTTCCCGCGCCGCTTGCACGGCTGGCAATAGCAACGCGATCAGGACCGCGATAATCGCAATGACGACCAGCAATTCGATCAAGGTGAATGCACGCCGCCGAGTGGACATGAGATTGCTCCTCAGTTACGAAGACCGATTCGTAAAAGTGCGACTTGCAGCGAATGTCCAGTGAAGCGTTCGACGGCCGGGTCGCAACGAATGCCCCCTTATCCGAGCGATGCTTCCCATCGGGGTGTCTTGCAATCGCAGGGTTTGTCCTCCTCTCCGTCGGTGATCCTTCCGGTCGGGAATCCGTCACCGAAGCTCGATGGGCAACCCGCAGCCTCACATGTCGACGGGTGCGACTCAAGCCCCTCAAACCCACTCACACCGATCCCCCCGCCGGGTCACCCTCTCAGACCGCCAAAGGCCATACCGCCTAATCGCACCAGATCGTACAGCCGACGAATCGGCGGAATCAGCGGTCAAATTCCCAAGGAATTCGTTAGCCACCGAAACCGAATTCATTCATTCAACGAGCTATATAAGGCATGACAACTTCTCTTTGAAGCATCGTACAACAGGCGGGTTTCCGTCAAGGAAAAAATCAGGAGTCGCAAATATTCCCAAAACCAGGATACGAGTGAATGTCTCGCAGTGATCATCACATCACGTAGCCATGCAGCAAGACACACGTGGGGATGGCGGGAGTCGTCTCAAATCCATGGCCCCTTCCCCCACCGCGCCACCAAGCGGTGCGATCACCGTCTCCGCACCGCACAAGCCGTGCTGGGAGCAACCGCGAGAGCGGTTCCGCTTCGAGTGGCTCAGATCATGGTGCCCAACCCCCGGACAACAGGCGTTCCGTGGGCTCAGGCCGTCCGCTCGGCGACGGTTTTTTTCTGAGAAGCTCTTGGGGCTCCGCCCCCTGGCACCAGGCTATTTAGACCACGAATCTTCAAACTCACTATCAAGCACAAGTTCCACACACACAACTACGTTATCAATTGCGTGCCGTACCCGCTCTCCATTGCTATCTTCGATTCTCTCGTTGTTTCACGCGGATTTGGTGTTGCGGAAGTCCGCAAGAGTCAGGCCCGCACTTGCGGACCATCCGTCATGGGTCATCATCGCGGGCAAGACCTCCGACGAGGCCGCAATCGAAGCGGGTCCGCAAGATCGGCCTCTGCGGGACTCGTCGGAGCAACGATGACGTCAAGGCCGTTCACACCGAAGAGAGGAAAAGCGGGTTCGGCAATGCGTTACGTGGGAAGTGGACACCGTACCGACTCAGATGCCAATACCGGACAGCACGTCGATCAGCCGAAGGACGATGTCGGTCGCCACCGGCGCCTTCGTCTCCGCTTTGATGACCGCTTGCTCGAGCCGTTCCTTGGCCGCTTCGATCAGACCGGGTTCGTGCTGGTCGCTCACCGCGCGGACCAACTGGGCGGTGCTCTGGGCGAGAGCTTCCGTCTGAGGCTCAGGCGGGTGCAGCGCCGCGGTCAGATCCCCCAGGAGGTCGGCCGCCTCCGTCCTGACTTCCGGCTCCAGATGCTCCGCCTCGCGCAGCCGGCGTGCGAGTTCCTCAATATCCTTCGCGACCGGAAGGTCGGATGACTCCTCGCCCTTCGACGGTTGGTCCTGCATGGCTTGAGACTCCTTTTGAGGAGGCGACGCGAGTCGGTAGACCCGCAAGCGCAATGCTACAGCGGCGCAAGTCATCCCACCAGGGGCCGGCTCCAGGCCGGGATGCCGATCGCACGCAACCTCCCCCTTGGCTTCGCCTCGAAGCGAGTGGGGGCCGTGCTCATTTCGACAGCCCCCCGTCTTGCCCCTGATTCACGCGGAGACGCGGAGGGGTGGGAGAGGTTGCCAGCCGACCCCCCCCACAATCGTCATTATCGCAACTGTCGATCATTATCAGTTCTCCTTCCTCCGCGTCTCGGCGTGATTTACCTATCTCTGATAAATCGGCAAATACCGATACTCTACCGCCAGGGCGAGCACCGCCATCGCCGTGCAGTAGTTCCGGCCGCCGGAGCGGTCGTTGCCGTCGGCGGAGAGCCAACTGCCGTCGCGGTCTTGATGTTCCAGGAGGATCGCGACGAGCTTGGGGTAGTAGGCGAGGAAGTACTTGTCACCCATCTGGAACATCGCTTGCGAACAGTAATAGACTTCGTAGAAGAAGTAGGAGCCGGACCAACGCGGGGGGTGGCCGAGCAGGTACTCGGCACCTGCGACGGCTTCGGGGGTTTGGTGCTCGCCGCAGATTTCCAGGGCGAGGATGCCGGTGCCGGTCCTCGGGTTGTTCGGGCCGCCACCGGGTTGGTAGCCGAAGCCCCCTTCGCGGCTGGCGCACCGTTTGAGGTAGTCGATCGCTCGGTCGATGTTTTCGGAGGGGACGGCGCAGCCGGCGGACTTGGCGGCGCGAAGGGCCATGACCTGCCAACCGCTCACGCTCAGGTCGCTGTCCCGGCTGGTTGGCTGATAGCGCCAGCCGCCGCTGTTCTCCGGGTTCTTGGCCAGGTTCTGCGCCAGCAGGATCAGCTTGACGGCACGGCCGAGGGCCTCGCGGGCCCGGTCGGCCATGGGGGCGTCGGCGGTCATACCAACGACTTCGGCAAGCATTAACGTGCTGATGCCATGGCAGTACATCGGGCCGTGGCTCGTGTTCGAGACTAGTAGGCCGTTGGAACGCTGGTGGTCGAGGACGTAGACGATCCCCTTCTCGACCGACTCGCGATACGGGCCGGGCGCGCCCGGGACGTGACCGGCGGAGAGGAACGCCATCACCGCGAGTGAAGTGACCGAGGTGGCCCGGCCGAACCCGCCCGACTCCCACGAGCCATCCGGCTTCTGCGCCGACTGCAAATAATCCAAGGCGCGGTGCACGGCCGCGTCGGCCGCAGGCGAGGCGGGCCGTGGGGTCGTGCCCCCGCCGGGCACGTCCTGCGCGGCGAGCGCGGTCGGGTAACCGAGCGTGAGGACGAAAACAATCAAGGCCATGGAAACGGCGGCAGTGCGGAACGAGAACCCGATCATGGCCGTGGCGCATCGCCGGTGGCGATCTCCTGGAAGTAGAGCTGGATGAGCCGGGCGTAGTCGTCGCGATAGCGGCTCTGGGACATCTGGAGGATCTCGGTGCGGAGGTGGCCGGGGAGCTCGCCCCAGGCGCGGCCGGTCTTGCTCTGGATCAAGGCCTTGAGCTCGCTCAGGTCGAGACTCCCAGGCGCGGCGACCGCCCCTTTGGGGTCGCGGTTCCGACCTTGAGGCCCCCCCGGCCCCGGCTCGCCCTGACCCGCGAGCGCGGATTCAGCCGGACCCGGTTCTTCTCCCTGACCTTGGCCTTGACCTTGACGCGAAGCGGCCTGGTTGGCGGCGGCGTTCAGGTCCTGGGCGGCCTGGTTCAAGGTCTGCTGAGCGGCCTGGGCGGCTTGCCGACCCTCTGGGGCAGGGTTACGGGCCTGGTCGAGCTGGCGGGCGGCCTGGCGCATCGCCTCGCGAGCCGCGTCGAGGGGGCCGTGCGGACCGGCTTGGCCGGGGGTGGGCGGGGCCTCGGCCGGGCGGTCGGCGCGGAGCGAGGCGGCGAGGTCTTCGGCCTGCTGGGCGCCGCGCTCCACGATCTCGGCGGCCCGACGCTGGGAGTCGCGGGCGGCGGCGGACTGGCCCTTGGCGAGTTGATCGACCCCTTGGTCCATGGCACGCGGGGCCTGCTCGCCGAGGAGCTGGGCAGCCTCGTGCGCCGGGCCATGAGCGCGAGGGCTGAGTGGACGGGCCCGCTCACCAAGCCCCGTCAGTTCGCGACCGAGAGCGGCGGCCTCCTGGCTCAACACCTGCTGCGGCTCGGCCCGCTCGCCCAGGATCGTTTGCAGCCGCTCGCGGAGCAAGCGTTCCCGGCGCGCCAGTTGGCTCGCCGCCTCGGCCTGCTTCGCGCCGATCTCGAGCTCCCGATCGACCGGGGCCGCGGCAACTTCCGGCTGCGCGGGGAGGCCTGGCGCACTCATCGCCTGTCGACCGCCGAGCCGGTCGGCCAGGGCCCGGACGGCTTCAACCGCCCCGGCAACGGCCTCGCGTGGACTGTGGCTCGGGTCGGGGTCAGCCAGAGCCAGGGCGGCCTGCTCCGCCTGGCGGACGGCCTCGGCCTGTGCGAGCGGGGCGTCGGGGGCGGGCAAGGCCCGGAGCGCCGTCGCAATCCGCCGCTGGTCGGCGGCCTCAACGGCGCGGTCGACCGGCGGGTTGGTCCGCTCCTGGAGGGCACGCTGGTCGTCGGCCAGCTCGGCGGCCAGGTCGTCGGCGGGGACACGTCCCTGGATCTTTTGCTGAAGCCGATCGAGGGCCGTGCGCGCCTCGAGCTGAGCTGCGGGTAAAGCCGCTCGCAAGGCCTCTCGTGCCGCCAAGGGGGACGAAGCGTCCTTCGGGTCGGCGACTTGCTTGAGGGCCTCGGCCAGGGCTCGTGCACTCCGGGCCGCGCGGTCACGTTGGGGTTCGTGACGAGGTTCGGATTCGAGTGTCCCCTTGGCCAGCGCGTCGGCGACCTTGGCCTGGATCGGGGCGAGCGCGGTCAGGCGGTTGGCCAGGTCTTCGGCGGCCCGGTTCGGGTCGTGAGGGCGGCCGGGATGAGGGGCCGTCTCGCGGAGGTGGCGTTCGAGGTCACGGGCCACCCCTTCGCTCCGGCGACGGGCCTCGTCGACCTGGCGGCGGGCCGGCTCCTGGCGGCGCGAGGCGTCGGGCAAGAGGTCGGCCAGGCGTCTGAGGTCGCGTCGTGCCGCATTCTGACGCTCCTCGATGTCGCGCGGTGCCAGGGTCTTGAGCGCCTCGACGGCCCTGGCCGTGCTCTGGAATGCCGCGAGCGCCGCATCCACGGGGAATCGCTTCGCGGCCTCAGAGCCGGGGGCTGCGTCCGCGGGGCCTTGGATCGTCTCGGCCAGGCGGGCGATCTCCGCCTGTCGCACCAGCAACGGGGCGAGGCGGTTCGCGAGCGCGTTCTTCTCCTCGGCCGTCGGCTCGCCCTGGGCCGGTTTGTGCTCGCGAATCGCTTCGGCGACTTGACTGCCGAGCGCGTCCTGACGGCGGGCCAGGCGCTGGGCCAGGGCCTGCGAATCGCCCGGGATGTCCTCAAGGTCGCGGGCGAGCCGGCGGAGCTCGCTCTCCGCATGCTCGAGCCGCTGGCGGGCCTGATCGAGGTCGCCGCGTTCGATCGGCTCGGCGGCCTGGTGGACCGGATCGGTATTCAAGCGCCCTCGACCGCTCTCCGCGAGCGCGGGGTCCACCTCGAGTGCCAGGCGGCGGGCGTCGTCCTCAAGCGCGCGCTGGGCCTCGGCCAGCGCCTTCAGCTCCTTGCCCTGGGCCGAGAGATCGGTGGCGCGACGGGCCTCGTCACGCTGGCGAGCGGCAAGGTCACGGGCGCGGCGGGCGAGCGTCTCGGCTTCGGCGGCCTGGGCCGCGAGGACGTCGGCGCGGAGGGCGGGCGAGTTCTTGAGAAGCGTCTCGAGGTCCTTCTCGACGGCGGCCTGCTCGGTCTGGAGCCGGTCGAGCTGGCTGCGGTCGGCGGCCTTGTCGGCCGCCTGATCGGCGAGGGCCGCCTCGCGGCTGGCCAGGTCGCGGAGCTGCCGCAACTCGGCCTCGCCGCGGGCCAAAGCGTCAAACTGACGCTGGAGGTCGTCGAGCCGAGTCGAGACGGCGGCGAGCCGGGAGTCGGCCTGGCGGAGGTCGTTCAGACGGCGCGTGGGGTCGGCCTGCCCCCCGGCCTGTTCGAGCATCGCGCGGCTGGCCTCGGCCTCAACCTCGGCAACCTGCCGGGTCGGGCGGGCGAGGAGACCGAACCGCGAGTCGGCGGCAAGCTCGCGGGCCAGAAGCTGGAGCCGGTCGCTCACGCCCCTGGCCTCAGCCTCGCGCCGGGTGAGGGCCTGCTGGCGATCGCGATCCCACTGGCCATTGCCGCGCAGAACAGCGTCGGCGGCGTAGCGGAGTTGCTCGGTCTCCTTGCGGTTCTCGGCGTTCGCCGCCTTCAACGCATCGATCTTCGCCTGAAACGCCTCGCGTTCAGCCCGGGCCTGCCTCGCCTGCAACGACTCGACCTGCGCGACGATCGCCAAGGTCCCGGCCGGCAACCAGACGACGTTCGGACCGCGCGGGGCGGGACGGTTATCGGCCACTCGAACGCGATACGACAGGGTATCCCCGGGCCTCAGCCCGAGCGGCCCGAAGCTCAGGGACGCCTCGCCGCGAGCCGACCGCGTTCCCAGGCCCTTCACGGCCGCGGCGACACAGCCAGGCCCTCCCCCTTCGGCCACGGCGGTCGGCTCGGCTCCCCCGCGCTGGATTGCATAATGAAGCTCGACCGAGGCCACCGCGACGTCGTCACGGGCCGCGACGGCCAGGCGCAACGTATCCCCCGCGCTGGCCTCCGTCATCGGAGCCGGTCCTGCCGGGACGGCGACCACCGGAGGGGCGTCGGCCCGAACGACCAGTCGGCGCAACGGTTCGACCGAACCGGCCAAGTCCTCCTCGTCCCGGAGCGCGAGCGTGTACGGTCCGGACTCCTCGGCGATCAGCGTCGCCAAGGCCCGCTTCCGGTCGGGTCCGAGCACCGCCGCGACCGGCTTCAGCCGCTTCGGCCAGCCGACTTCGACCGCACGGACCGGCCGGCTGGCCGAAATGCCCAAGAGGATCCGGCTCCCTTCCCAGGCCTCGATCCGCCCCGGATCGCGTGCCAGGGCGGGCGGCAAGCCAGTGTACGCGGGCGGCTCGACCCGCGCCTCGACCGCCACGACCGCCGGCGGCTCGATCGCCTTGATCCGAAACGTTCGGCTGACGGCCGATCCACTGACGATCCGGTAGCGTAACGAGCCGGCCAGCCTCGGCAGCGTCACCGAGAACGCACGAGTCCCCACGGGCGAACGTGAGCCGAGCGTCTCCGGCATCGCGACCCGGCGCGGGGTCCGCTTGCCCTTGCCCTCGTCGGTCCACTCGAGCCAGGCGCTGGCGGACGCCGGGTCTTGACCGTAGCGCGGGTGAACTTGGGCCGAGACCACCAAGTCAGCCCCGAGCGCGGCCGAGCCGTCGCCCGGCGCAACGGTCAGCACATAACGGCCCACCCGATCGAGGTCGGCCCAAGGGGCGACGAACCGCCGGGCCAGGGCGGCAAACGGGTCGGGCCAGATCAGGCCAGGCGCAACCACCAAGGCCAACATCAGCCCCCCCAGGGCCAGCCGCCTTGTCGAACCACGGAGCGCGACCAGACGCGAAGGATCCATCACCCCGGCGTAGGCCGAAGCTGAGCCGGCGAGGGCGGCGACCAACTCAGGTGAACCGTTCAGGCGACCGGAACGACCGAGCAAGCCGACCACCGCGCTCAGCCGCTCGCCGAGACTCGGCTCGGCACGCTCGGCGATCGCGGCCAATTCCAGGTGATCCGCCTTGCGGACCAGAGGACCGACGACGCGTGAAACGAACAGGAATCCGACCGCGACCAGCCAGCCGCCCCAGATTCCCCAACGGACCGCCAGCGGCAAGACCAGCATGAAGTCGGCCGTCATCCCAAGGGCCGCGCCGAGGGCGGCGACGAAGGCGGTGATTCCGAGTCCCCGGAACACCGCCCCAGCGCGGAGCCGACGGTCGAGTTGACCGAGGAGGCGGCGGATCGGGTCAGGTAAGTGAGGCGGCGTCGATCGCGTTGGGGGCCTGACCTGAGCCATCGCGGGGAACCCCTTCGGTAAGGGTCATCTGGCGGGGGACGGCGACGCGCCGACGAGGCCTTGATGAATCCAGGGTACGGCCAGGCCCCGCAATGGGCAACCGCTCCCTTTTTTCGGTCATGACCGCGCAGCGAAACACCCCCGGAGCGATCGATCCGGGGGTGTTTCGGGTTTCATTCACGTGACCGTTTGGGGATCAATACCGCTTGCCGTGCAAGGGGGGGCCGACGCCGGTCAGAGGAAGGTAGTAGGTGTCGGACGGAATCCGATCACCGGGGCGGTAGTAGCCCAGGTCGTACTCAGGCTCCCAGGGCGGGTCCATGATGAGGTTGTAGGGCAGGAGAGCGATCTGAGCGGCGAAGAGCCCGATCGAGGCGATCGGCTGGAAGATCTGATTGCGCTGGATCGACTGCTTCGGGTCGTCCACCGGGTACGAGAGGAAGCGCCCGGCCGGGCCGACGGCCTGCTCGACGCTCTGCCCGTAGCGCTCGAGAGCGGCATCCTGGAAGTAGAGCGGCATGTGGCAGACGGCGGACGCCGACCAGTACTTACGATTCGGTTCCCACTCGCGCTTGGCCAGCGGAACAAACTCATCGGGGACCGGGATCGCACGGATCGGCCGGGCCTCAGTCGGGCTGGGAGCCCGAGAGATTTCGAGCCGGGGCGCGGGGAGTCCCGAAGACGTCGTCAACGATCGCGCATCGCCGATGTTCGGCGTGCTGCCGGGAATGATCCGGTCGGGGGCCGCTTTGGCGCGGAGGTCATCCTCCTGCTTTTGCGCGATCCGCTCGACTTCCCGCTGCAGTTCCGGGCTCAGGGTCGAAGGGACATTGGCGGACCGTTCGGGAATGAAACTATCGGGCGACACGCTCCGGGGCTGGACCTGGTCAGCGCCTCGCCCCATGCTTTCCGCAGCCAACGGCGGGGGCGATTCCTCGCTCACAGCGGGAGCGGGCCGCGACGACGGAGGCTCGGTCGCCTCGGGACGAGCCGCAACTCGGGGAGCCGGAGGCTCGGGCAATGATTCCGGCAGATCGGGAGCCGTCCCGGGTAGTTCGGCCGGAGCCGTTGTCTCGGGAACCGGAACCGGAGCCGGAGCCGGGGCTTCCGTCGCCAACGGGGCAGGCGGCTCGGACGCCAACGGGGCCGGGGCTTCCGTCGCCAACGGGGCCGGGGCTTCCGAAACCAGCGGGGCCGGCATCGAAGGGGTTTCCGGCACCGGTGTCGGTGTGGGAGCCGGCGGCTCGGCGGCGGGCGGCTCGGACGCGTTGTTCGACAGCGGCGGCAGTGGCGTCGGGTTGAGATCCAAGGGGGCCAGCTCATTCGCCGAGGGGGCGGCGGCCGGAATCCGCGCCGGAGCCGGCTCGGCGAGGGGTGAGGTCGTCCCTCCCCGGGCCAGGGTCATCGCCGTGTCTTGAGCCGGCGACGCGGTCAAGGGGTCAGCGGTCGCCGTGCCGCGGGGCAGCGGCGGCAGGCTGGCCTCGGACGAAGCGACCGCGAGCGGCGGCAGGCCGGTGAGGGTCGCGGAAGTCGGCTTCACGGCGGGGCTGGTGCCGCTGGTGAGCTGGATCGTTTCCGCGGCCGCAGCCGGGGCGACCGGCTTCGTCGACTTGGCCAAGGCGAACGCCCCTGGACGTCGGATCGGCCCGCGCCCGGCATAGGAACGGCTGGCGGAGCCGTCGCCCGCCTCGCGCATTCCGCGACGAGCGTTGTCGATGCCCTGAATCAGCGCCTGACGCTCGGAGGGGTTCAACTCCGCCTTGCGCTGTTCCGCCTCGCGGAAGAAGTTCAAGGCGCGTTCATACTCCTGATATTTCAGGTAGTCCCACCCGTTACGAAGCAGGTAACGCGCCCCGCGCGACGTCGTCATGCCGGGTATGGAGGCGGTGGACGTCCCCAGTCCGCTGTCGGGCGGAGTCTGCTGGGCCATAAGCGTTGTGGCCGACAAGGCAGTCCCAAGGACCGCCGCCGTCAATGCCGAGGTTTTGCGACGCAAGCCACGCCTCCTTGCTGGCTGAGACGGGCCGCTCGGCTCCCAAGAGCCGACAGCCCGAGACGCTACCATTTACCGTTCGCGACCGAAAAATAAAGAGAGTCAGAATCCACTGTCACTGAGCCGAAGGACTTTGTCCTTCAATCAGACAGCCAGAAGCCCAACCTTCCTCGATCGGGACGGCGAATGGAAAAAATCGGCCGGGTGAACTCCGTTCACCTGAGTCTTCGTCGGGCGGGTTACTCCCGCCCGACGCGTTTGAGAGTTGAACTCAAGCAAGCCGAATCAAGATGTGAAAAATTCGCAGAATGTCGAGAGCAAATCGATCCGATCAGACCGACCCGCGACCCGACTCGTTTTCGTTGCTGAAGCTGGAGTAATTGGGCGCTTCTTGGGTAATGACGATGTCATGGGGGTGCCCCTCCAAGACCGAGGCGCCGGTGACCTGAATGAATCGGGACTTGGTCCGCAGTTCCTCGATGGTTCGGGTTCCGCAATACCCCATCCCCGCCCGCAGGCCGCCGATGAGCTGAAAGACATAGTCGGCCAGTGGCCCCTTGTACGGAACGCGTCCCTCGACCCCTTCGGGGACGAGTTTCTGGGGCGACCCGCTCTTGCCGTCGGACGACCGCGAGGACGCCTCTTGGCGGTAGCGTTCGTGGGAGCCTTTGGCCATGGCGCCGATCGATCCCATCCCGCGATAGGTCTTAAAGCTCCGGCCGCGGTAGATGATCGTGTCGCCGGGGCTTTCGGCCAGTCCCGCGAAGAGCCCGCCAATCATGACACTGTGCGCTCCGGCGGCAAGGGCCTTGGTGATATCGCCGGAGTAGCGGATCCCGCCGTCGGCAATGATCGGCACCCGTCCGGCCGCGGCCTTGGCTGCCTGGTAGACGGCGGTGATCTGCGGCACGCCAACCCCCGAGACAACCCGCGTGGTGCAGATCGAACCCGGCCCGATGCCCACCTTCACGGCGTCGGCTCCCGCCTCGATCAAGTCCCGCGTTCCCTCGGCGGTGGCCACATTCCCGGCGATCACCTCGATCGTAAAGTCCCGTTTGATCCGTCTCACGGTCTCGATCACGTTGAGGCTATGACCATGCGCGGAATCCACGATCAAGACGTCGACGTCGGCCTCGAGCAACGAGTTGATCCGCTCGAAGTCGTTCACCCCCACCGCGGCGCCCACACAGAGCCGGCCCCGCTGGTCCTTGCATGCATGGGGGTAGCGATGAAGCTTGTCGATATCCTTGATCGTGATCATTCCCTTCAGCCGGTATTCATCGTCAACCAGCAGAAGTTTCTCCACCTTATTTTTCGTCAAAATCCGATCGGCCTCTTCCAGGCTGGTATCGGCGGGGGCGGTGACGAGGTTCTCCTTGGTCATCACCTCCTCGATCCGCAGCTCGTTCGACTCCAGGAACCGGAGGTCGCGGCGGGTGAGGATGCCCCGCAGTTGGCCGTTGACGGTGATCGGCACACCCGAGATGTTGTGCCCCTGCATGATCTCGCGAGCCTGACCCACCGTGGCGTTCGGGGGAAGCGTGATCGGATCAACGATGATCCCATTCTCCGAGCGCTTCACCTTGTCGACCTCGCGGGTCTGTTCTTCAATCGACATGTTCTTGTGGATGACGCCGAGCCCCCCCTCCTGGGCCAGCGCGATCGACAACTCGGCTTCGGTCACCGAATCCATCGGGGCTGACAGAATGGGGATGTTCAGGGCGATCTTGGCGGTCAACTGAGTCTTGGTATCGACTTGTCGAGGGAGCAGTTCAGAGTAGCCAGGTTCAAGCAAAACGTCGTCGAAGGTGATGCCTTGATAGGCGATGCGCTCTTGCATCGGGAAAAGCCTCCGAGCCCGGTAATGAGTATCTGGCCCGACCGGTTGCGGCGTCGGATCGGGTTCAGGGTGCCTTTCCTTACCCATTACAACCGCCATGACGATCTCTGGCAAGGTCAACCGGCGGATGATCTGTACAGTCGGCCTCGGTTTCCCCCCTTGGCACGCGGTCACCATTTGGCCTTTGGCTACCTTGGAGGGGTGGCTATGATGAGTCGCGGATCAGGGATCGAACAAACGCTGCAACCAGGACGGAACGCGTGACCACAACTTTCGCCACGCCCCCCCCCAATTCGCCACCGCTCCCTCCCGTTCTCGGCCGGCTGCTGAGCGGGACCTTCTGGCTGGCGCTGCGGACTCCGCTTCAGGCGATCTTCGTCCTTTGGAGCACGCGGCTGACGCTCCAGGTCATCGGCCCCGACCAGTGGGGGGCCTACAATTTCGCCTGGGGGTTCGGGTTCCTCCAGTTCCTGCTGGAGTTCGGGATCAGCTCGGCGCTCCAGCAGCAGATCTCGTCGCGCTGGACCAAGGGCGATCGCGACGGGGTCAACCGCTCGATCGCCTGCGGGATGTCGTTCTACGCGGCCATGGCCGTGGTTCAGGCCGCCGTCCTGCTCAGCCTGGCCTACTGGCCCTACCTGGCCGAGCGGTTCCAGGGGAATTCGTATCGCCTGATCGTCAAGCTGCTCTGGCTCCAGGCGCTCACGGCCCCTTGCTACGGGCTCTCGATGGTCATCACGAGCGTGCTGCAAGCCGCGCGGCGATATGACTTCATTCCTCGATACGAGGTCGCGATCGTCATCCTTCGGTTCGCGATCCTCTGGTTCGGCCTGAACGCCGGGGTCGACTTC
Organism: Singulisphaera sp. GP187; assembly: GCF_900129635.1. GTDB lineage: Bacteria > Planctomycetota > Planctomycetia > Isosphaerales > Isosphaeraceae > Singulisphaera. The sequence continues at coordinate 4,783,568 of NZ_FSRB01000001.1, forward strand.
TTCTTGGTCATCGTGACGCAAACACTGGTTTCGATCGGGCTGGCCATGGGCCCCGCGATCTGGGTCATGGTCCATGAGCTCGGACACATCCCCCATTTCCGGGGGGCCCGACGCGACGACTACAAAGCACTTTTACACATCAGTTTCTACATGTTCCTGATTCAACTGAGCGTGGTACTGGCCGATAAGATCGACACCACGATGTTGGGCTTGGCCCTGCCCGATCAGCCGGCGCTAGGGGTCTCGGTCTACGGTGTCGTCAGTAAGCCGTTCAGCCAGATCCGCCAGGTCGGCTGGATGCTCGCTTCCCTCGTGATGCCGGCGGTCGCCAGCCTGGCGGCGGCGCGTGATGATCGCGGGCTCGACCGAATCAAGTACGACGCTCCCCGGCTGCACCTAGGCATCCTCCTCCCGGTCGCTCTCCTGGCCTGGGTCTACGCCGGCCCCTTCTTGACGCTCTGGGTGAGCGACGATCTCGGCTACGACGGCGCTCAGGTGGCCCCGCTGATGCGCCTTTTCCTGATCGCGACGCTCCCGCTCTTGCTGGCCGTCCACGCCCAGATGGCGATCGGCATGAATAAAATCGCAGTGATCGCGATCGCCGCACTGGCCGGTTCACTGTTCAACCTGCCGATCAGCTACTTCTTGACCCGCCAGCTCGGGGTTGCCGGAGTGATCTGGGGGACCGTGCTGACGACCGTCTTCTCGAACTTCCTGATCCCGGGCATCTACATCTTCCGGGTCCTGGACATCCGCTGGAAGACCTACCTGACCCGGACCCTGGCCCCGCCGCTGGCCGGAGCGGCCTCCCTGATCGCCGTGACCTGGATTTGCCGAACCTGGTTTCCGATCGTGCTCCAGGGAAGAACGCCCCTGGCCCAGTCGCCCCCGCTGCTGGCCCACCTGACCATCGGCTCGCTGGCCTACATCGCCGGCTACCTGGTCGTTCCCAAGGGACGCGAAGACCTCGAGATCATCTTCCGGAGATTCCGCAAGCAGGCCCCGGCGTAACCGCCTTGGGTCAGGCAGTTGACGCTCGCCCATCAAGGCGAGCGGGGAGCGTCAGTTCCCTGTCTTCGGGCAGAACGAAACCGAAGGAAGCTCCCTCGCTCCGGAGCGAGCGAAAGTGAAGTGGGTGGATGGACAAGCCTTACTCACCCGACAAAAACAAAAACGATCGACCCGCCGCCGGCCCCACCGGCCCGTGCCCCCTCGGGAGCCTGTCATGCCCGTCCGAATCGTCGCGATTGATGATGTCCACGCCGCGGAGCATGTCATTCGTGAGCATGTCTCACCGGCCCCGTTAATCCGATCCTATGCCCTCGAGCGCGAGCTCGGCCTGGCGCCTGATCGCCGAGTCTGGCTCAAGGACTTCGGCTCGACTCCGTCCGGCTCCTTCAAGCTCCTGGGGCGTTGAACTGGCTCGCCAACAACCTCGAACGGATCGGCGATCGCCCTGTCGCGGCCCATTCGTCAGGCAACTTTGCCTCGGGAATCGCGTTCGCGGGAATGCGGTTCGCCAAACGCGTGATCGTCGTCATGCCGGAAACCGCCCCCCAGGTGAAGTTCCAGCTCACGCGATCCTTCGGCGCGGAGGTCCGCACCTACGACATCGCCCGCGATCACCTGACCGGCGAACGCGACCGGTTAACCCGAGAGATCGCCGAGGGGGAAGGCGCTATTCAGGCCTCTCCGTATGACGATCCCCATGTGATCGCCGGCAACGGCGTGGGGGCTCTGGAGATCGTCCGCGACCTCAAGCGCGAGGGACGCAGCGTCTCCCACTTCTTCTGTCCGGTCAGCGGCGGAGGCCTGATGGCCGGCCAGGCGATCGCGATCGCCGACGGGTTCCCGCACGCCCGGATCATTGGAGCCGAACCCGCCGGCGCCGATGACTTCCGCCAATCGCTCGCCGCCGGATCACGACAGCGGATCGAGCGGCCGACCAGCATCTGCGACGGGCTCCTCTCGTATGATGTCGGAGAACACAACTGGCCGATCCTCAAGCAGCTCGTGAACCAGGCCGTGGCCATCCCGGACCCGGCCACGCAACAAGCCATGCGTTGGGTCTACGAGCGGCATGGCCTCCGCACCGAACCCTCCGGAGCGATTACCATCGCGGCCCTGCTCGGCAAGCAGGTCGACCTCAGCGGCGACGGCGATCTCGTCGTCGTGATCAGCGGACGAAATGTTGATGACGACACGTTTCGGACCTGGATCACCGCGGCCTGATCGATCCCTTGGTTCCTCCGAATTCGCTCGCCCATAAAATCAAAAAAAAGGAGTCTGTCGCAAGGAAACCGGGCCGCCTGTCTGCCCCGGAGGCCGAAATTCGCGGGAGAAACTCGTTCCCACGCTCTGCGGCCGCACCCGCCGGGGAAGACGACGCGGAGCGTCGCGGACGGCATTCCCACGCAGAGCGTGGGAACGAGATTCCGGTATCCTTGCGACAGTCTCAAAAAACAAAGCATCAATCGAACACATGTTTATTTATACATTTAAATATCAACCATTCATAGCCAAGGGCGCAAGCCCACTCAATCACAAACAAATCAAATCAAATCACAATACAATTTCTCATAATCGCAGTAACGATCTAAAAACCTGGCAGCCCGTCGACATGGCCGCACGCATCGCGATGTCGACTCCGGCGGCCTTCGTCGAGCCATCGAAGCCCGTACGAATCCGCTCGGCGCCCGCCCGCGTTTGATCCTGGCATGGAAGCGGCCGTCGTCGCTCGGCAAGGCCCGGAACAACGGTCGGGCCACGGCGTCACCGGGCCCGGCCGTGGGGCGGGCGTTCCTCGATTTCGAGAAAAGCGGAATACTCGGCCCCGGTCGTTAGACTACTCACTTGGAGAGGACACGGTACGGCATTTGGAGGCGAGGACCTGTGGCCAGCGATCGAGGCAGGTCCGCCCTCCGATCGATTCTCGCGCGGTTCGACGCGGGGACGGTCGGTGGGCTGGCTGACGGGCAGCTCCTGGAGCGATTCGCGATGCGCGACGGCGAGGCCGCCGAGCTGGCGTTCGCCGCCTTGGTGGGGCGGCACGGGCCGATGGTCCTGCGCGTCTGCCGGGGCGTGCTCCGCGACGGGCACGACGCCGAGGATGCCTTCCAGGCCACCTTCCTCGTCCTGGCCCGCAAGGCGGGATCGATCCGGCAACGGGATTCGCTGGCCCCCTGGCTCCACGGCGTGGCCTACCACATCGCCAGCACCGCCCGGTCGGCCGCCGCGCGACGTCGCTCGCACGAGATCAGGGCGGGTCAGGTGAGGCCTCAAGCCGCGGCCGAACCGACCCCGGATGACCTCGAGACGGTGGTCCACGAAGAGCTTGCCCGGCTTCCCGGGTCCTATCGCGCGGCGGTCGTGCTCTGCTGCCTGGAGGGCCTGACCCAGCAGCAGGCGGCGCAGCACCTGGGCTGGCCGCTCGGGACGGTCCAGAGCCGGCTGGCCCGCGGCCGGGAACGGCTTCGTGCCTGACTGTCGCGACGCGGCCTGGCCCCCTCGGCCGCCCCCGCATTGGCTCGGCTCTCCGACGGGCCGGCACCGGCGGTGCCAGCCGCGCTCGCAGACTCCACAGCCCGGATCGCATCGGCGTCAGTTGCGGCTCGGGTATTGGCGACGGGGACGATCCCCGTCGCGGTCATCACTCTGGCAGAAGGGGCTCTGAGGACCATGGTCCTGAATCGGTGGAAGACGACTTGCGTGGCCGCCCTGTTCGCGGCCGGCGTGCTCGCGGCCGGTGCGACCGTCGTCGCCTATCAAAACGACGGCCCGGTCCCGACCGATGTGGCGGCTGAGCCGGGGCCGACGGCCGTCTCGCCCTCTCCCCCCGACCTGGTGACCGTGAATGGCACGGTCCTCATGCCAGATGGCGCGCCGGCGGCGGGGGCCATTGTGAAATCGGTCGCCGAACGCGATGAAGCGGCCGTCGCCCGGACGGACGCCTCCGGCCGGTTCCAGCTCCGGGGTGGCTTCGACAACGGCGGCCTGCTGCACGTCCGCTCGGAGGACGGAGATCATCAGACGACTCTGGCGGTGCCGTCCCTCGCCGTTCGTACCGCCTTCGCCGCCCCGATCGAACTGAAACTCACGCCTGCGCTCACCCAGATCGTCGCCGTCGAGGCGGCCGGCCGGCCGGTGGCCGGGGCCCACGTCGTGGCCATGGGGCTCGGTTACAAGGTCTACGGCGTCACCGGTCGCAATGGCCTCGCCCGGCTCCAACTCCCCGCCCGAGGGAACCTCCAGGAGCTGGTCGCCTGGCACCCGGAGTCGGGCGTGAACGGCTTGCAGGATACGGAGAACGGCCTCCCACGCGGCACGACCCGCCTGTCGCTCCTCCCACCCCGGCCGCACCGCGTTCGTGCGGTCGACCCGGGCGGCAAGCCGATCGCCGGCCTGGTCCTCACCATCAGCGTGAAGACCGAGAATTCGAACTGGATCCTCATGGGAGCGCTCCCGGTGGGCCGGGTACGCACGGATGCCGACGGCACGGCGACCCTCCCCTGGGTGCCCAGGGAAAGGTTGGAATACGTGGATATCAAAGTCCTCGGCTCCGACTGGAAGATCGACGAGACCGACCTGACCCGGATCGCCGAGGGCATCACCACGATCCACGCCCGGCCCGAGAGGAGCGTCGAGGGGCATCTCGTCATGCCCGAGGGGGCCAGCGCCGAGGGCATCCTGATCACCGGATTCGGCTTCGGCCCGGCGAACCAGGGCGTCAGCCCGAGCGCCCGCGCGCGGCGCGACGGTACGTTCACGCTCCGGGTCCCCTCGGATCACGCCTTCGTGCTCGGCGTCTCCGATCTCAAGTGGGCCAGCGACCCCTGGTCGGGCGTGATCGTCGGCAGGGATGGGTGGGAGCCCTCCGAGATCACCTTGAATGTCTATCCCGCGACGCCCCTGACGGTCCGCGTGACGCGCGGGCCCCGGCGCGATCCGGTCGCCGATGCCTGGGTGCATCTGACGAGCCGCGGGAAAGTCACATGGACCGACGCCCAGGGCAAGAAGCGGACGGGAGACTCTGGCGCCCGGGCCTGGATGACGACCGACGCCGAGGGCCTGGTACGGGCGGGCGTGGGCCGGGGCGAACAACAATTGCGTCTGAGCTCGGGCCGCTGGAGCGAGGAGCGGGAGGTCAAGGTGACCTCGGGCGAGCCGGCCGAGGTCGAGTTCCATCGCCCGTGGCAGGGCGAGCGCCTGGTCAAGTTCAGGCTGATGCGCGACGGGGCCCGATACGAGCCCTCCCCCACGCTCGTGGCCCGCGCCTGGACGCCGCAGTCGCCCTACCTCCCGCTCCAGTTCGATCCCAGGGCCCGCCCCGATGGCACGTTCGAGGTCGCCTTCGACGCCGGGTCCCTCTCGCTCTATTTCCTCGATCGCGCGAAGCAGCGGGGCGGGTTTGCGCGGATCGGCCTCGAGGACGCGCCCGTCGATGTGATCATGGAGACGACGGCCTCCTACGGCGGGACCCTCCTGGACGAGCAGGGGCAGCCCCTCGCGGACCGCACGTTGAAACTGGTCGTGAAGACATCCCCCTACGAGGCGGTCGCCCCCCAACGGACCGACAAGGCGGGGCGGTTCCGGTTCGCGGTCGTCCCCGCCGGTGTGCCGCTCGAGTTAACGATCCGGAATGAGGGGGATGGCGCGAAATATTTCCTTTTCGACCGCGATCGCCTGTTCCGACCTGACGAAGTCCGGGAGAACGACCGCGTCACGCCGCATCGGCGGGACGCCCCGTCCCCAATCGCGCACCCGCCGATCCCCCTGGCCGAGCGTGTCGAAAAGCTCTGCCGTGACGCCGGGCCGAGCGGAATGCACGCGCTGGTCTTGCTCCAGGGCGACGATTCCCAGGACGTGGTCACGCTGGCGGATCGATTGCTGGGCGAGGACCGGGTCAAGGCCGTATATAGCTACCTGACGTTGCGCCTGGACGCCGGCCGGCTCAAGGCCGAGGCGGCCGTCGTCGCCGATCGCGGCTGGCCCAGGCCCGGCCCCGGCGAGGTCGTGCTCGTCGCATTGAACGGCGATCAGGCGACGATCGCGGCCAGTCGCGTGGCGGCGGGCGAGAGGGACGCCGCCTTCGGCTTCGGCAAGGACTTCCTCGAGCGGCACCGGCCACCCGTCCGCAATGCCCGGGCCTTGCTGGCCGAGGCCCGCACCGCGGCGAAAGAGAGCGGCCGACGCGTGTGGGTCGTTCAGGGCGGGCCGCGTTGCGGGCCCTGCTTCCGCCTGGCCCGCTGGATGGCCGATCACCACACGACTCTGGAGAAGGACTACGTGATCGTCAAGCTGATGGAGGGCGTCGACGACCATGTCGAGGAGGTCATCGCCAAGTTCCCCGTGAAGCCCGGAGACGGCGTCCCCTGGTTCGCCATCACCGAACCCGACGGGAGTCTCCTGGCAACGAGCGAAAGCCCGCTGGGCAACATCGGCTTTCCGGACTCGGTGGAGGGCGTCCGCCACCTCCGCCAGATGCTCGATCGGTCGACCCGGAAACTCACGTCCGACGAGCTGGACTCGCTGATGAAGTCGCTCTCGCCGCAACCGTGAGTGGGGTGGTGCATCCGGCAAGCCTGCGTGTCGAGGGCGGCTCGGTCCTGCTCCTCCGGGCTTGGCCGGAGGGCCTCCACGAACCAACCCGACGCGTCAGCAACGGCGAACGCCGCTGGGATTGTCTCAGGGAGAACGGTCGCCCCTCCGGGCTGCAAGCGATACACGTCACTTCTCGGCCGTACAAAAAGCTCCGCGATCGCCTGGGAATCCAATTCCCATCATCGCGTGGCGATCAGTTCCGAGCCGACGTCAGGATCGTGGGGCTGAAGTGGAAGCCGGATTCGAAAGAGGCTGCCTCGGCCGACGGCGCTCTCGACCTCGATCGTTCCGCCCTGGTCGCGCACGACCCCGTAGCTCATCGGCAGGCCCAGCCCCGTACCCGCGCCGATCTGCTTGGTCGTGAAGAAGGGCTCGAAGATCCGAGGCAAGTGCTCGGGTCGGATCCCGCCGCCGTGGTCTTCAATCTCCACGATCACGGCGGCCTCGCCGTCGGGTCGGGTCCGAACCTCGATGAGCCCCTCTTGCTCGGAGGCCTGAACCGCATTGAGGAGAATGTTCAGAAACACTTGATTGATCTTGCCGGCGTGGCAGGCGACCTGGGGGAGGTCCTGAAAGCATGTCTCGATCCGAACCGCCTTCTTGTGGAACTCATGGCGGAGTGCTTCCAAGGTACACCGCAAGGCGGCATTGAAGTCCACTTCTTTGAATTCGGCCTCGCCCAGCCTGGCGAAGTCGCGCAAGTTCTGCACGATGGCACGGACCCTGCGCAGTCCCTCCTCCGAGCTTTCAAACAGTTGGGGGAGACTCTCGTGGAGATACGGCAGGTCGATCTCTTCCTCGAGGCGGACCACCTGAGCGGCGAGCTCCGGCTCCACCCGGGCGAGGCTGGCGGCTCCTTCCCGGTACTTGTTCAGAACGCGCATCGTGTCGAGCACGTCCCGTTGCAGCACGGCCAGGTTGTTGACGACGATCGCGAGCGGGTTGTTGATCTCGTGGGCCACCCCCGCGGCCAAGCGTCCCAGGCTGGCGAGCTTCTCGGTCTCGATCAGCACCACCTTGGTCTCGCGCAGGTTTTGCTCCAGATGAATGATCCGCTCGCCGGCACGCACCCGGACCCGGAGCTCGTCGCGGTCAAACGGCTTGGTCAGGAAATCGTCCGCGCCGGCTTCCATCCCTTCGACCAGGTCCTGCTTCTGAGTTTTCGCGGTCAGAAGGATGGCGTAGATATAGCCGGGGCGCAAGGACGAGCGGATCCGGCGGAGCAGTCCCGGCCCGTCGAGCTCGGGCATCATCCAGTCGGTGATGACCATGGGGAAATGCCCGGCTTCGAACAGGCGCCACGCCTCGGCACCGTCCCGGGCCACCGTGACTTCATACCCCCACTTCTCCAGATAACTCTGCAGCAACCGTCTCGAGACCGAGTCATCGTCCGCAATTAATATCTTCATAGACCACCACATTCCGCGGCGGGCGAACGGAAGAGAATCAGGGCAGACGCCGGCCCACCCCCCTGCCCCGCCGCTTCGACTACGACACCCTCTCCCGACAGAGCCCGGCGAAGGCCGAGTTGAGACGGTCGATCGCCTCGTCAAGCACCGCCCAGGCCTCTTCGACGTGACTCCAGTCCTGCTCAACCCCAATGCACTCCAGCCGCCGGGTCGCCTCGAAGACCTCGCGAGCCCCGAAGTTGCCCACCGACCCTTTGAGCGTGTGCGCCGCGCGTTGGAGCTTCACCGCATCCCTCTGGGTGACCGCCTGCCGGATCTCCGCCATCCGCCGCGGAGCTTCGTCGAGAAACAGGCCCGCCAGCTCTTTCATCAGCTCGACGTCCCCGTCCACCCGTTCCAGGGCCGCGGCCAGGTCGAAGGCCCCGGTCCCGGCCTCAGACCCGGTCTCGATCCCGGTCCCGGTCCCGGACGTCGCGGCTCCGGCCTCGCAGGACAGCGGTGTAAGCCCTTCCAGCACCGCCAAGAGATCCTCCAACCGGAGTGGCTTGGCCACATAAGCATCCATGCCCGCCTCGAGGCAGCGTTCCCGATCCCCCTTGAGGGCATGGGCGGTCATGGCGATGATTGTTGTATGAACGTTGGTCCCCGCCTCGCGTGCCCGGATCGCGGCGGTCGCCTCGAACCCGTCCATCTCGGGCATCTGCACGTCCATCAGCACCGCGTCGAACCGCGGGCCGTTCAGCGCGGCGAGCGCGTCGCGGCCGTTGCTCACGACCACGACTTGATGCCCCTGTTTATTCAGCAGCGCCATGGCCAGCCGCTGGTTGACCACGTTGTCCTCGGCCAGCAGGAGCCGGAGCCGCCGCTTCCAGGTCCGCCGACTGCCATCAGACGTGGCGGTGGCAGTGGCAGTGGAACTGGCGGCCGCCGGGACCTCGTGCGGCCCGTCGCTCGTGGCGGCGCCGAGCGTGGTCATAATCGCATCCAAGAGCGAAGACTCGCGGATCGGTTTCATCAGGTAGGTGGCCACCCCCAGCTCCTGGCAGCGGGCCGCATCCTCACGCCGGTTGGCCGACGACAGCATCATCAGGGTCGACCCCATCAGCTCCGCGTCCTGCTTGATCCGCTCGGCGAGCGAAAAGCCGTCCATCCCCGGCATCAAGGCATCCAGAAGCACCAAGGCGAATGGCACACCCGTCTCCCGCGCTTGGGCCAGGGCGACGATCGCTTCCCGCCCCCCCGCGACGGCGGTCGGCTTCATGCCCCAGTTGGTGAGCATTTCCTCAAGGATCCGCCGGTTCGTGGCATTATCGTCCACGATCAGCACGGGCAGGCCGTGCACCTGCTCGGGCTCCGCCGGGGTCGACCGCGCCACCGGACCGCGGGCCAGGCCGAACGGGAGCGTGAAGTGGAACGTGCTCCCCTGGCCGGCCTGGCTCTCCAGCCAGATCTCCCCGCCCATCAACTGGACGAGCCGGGCCGAGATCGCCAGGCCCAGCCCCGTGCCGCCGTACTTGCGGGTAGTGGACGTGTCGGCCTGAGAGAACGCCTTGAACAGCTTTTGCTGCTGCTCGGGGGGGATCCCGATCCCCGTGTCGCTGACCGTGAAGTGGATGGACACCCCCTGCTCGGTCCGCGACTGCACTTCCACCCGGAGCACCGCCTCTCCCCGCTCGGTGAACTTGATGGCGTTGCCGATCAGGTTGACGACCACCTGGCAGAGCCGGTGCGGGTCGCCCACCAGGACCTCCGGCACGTCGGCCGCCACGTGGTCGGCCAGTTCCAGTCCTTTCTTGTGGGCACGCATCGCGAGCGTGGCCAGGGTGTCGTCAAGGGCGTCGCGGAGGTGGAAGTCGATGATGTCCAGGTCGAGCTTACCGGCCTCGATCTTCGAGAAGTCGAGGATGTCGTTGATCACCGTCAGCAGGTGGTCCGCCGACAACTTCACCATCGCGAGGTACTCTTGCTGATCGGAAGTGAGCTCCGTATCAAGCGCAAGCTCGGTCATGCCGACGATCCCGTTCAGCGGCGTCCGAATCTCGTGGCTCATGTTCGCGAGGAATTCGCTCTTCGCCTGGGTCGCGGCCTGGGCGGCCTCCTTGGCCCGCACCAGCTCACGCTCCCCCTCTTTCCGCTCGGTAATGTCCGTGAAGTTGACGACGGCTCCTTCGATCTCCCCGTCACCCCCGCGCAGGGGGTATGCGGAGTACTCGACCGGGAAGGCGGTTCCATCCCGGCGCCAGAGGACCTCATCGTCCACCCGGCACGCTTCGCCGATGCGAAACGACCGATAAATCAGACAGTCCTTTTCGGGGTACGGTGAACCGTCGGGGTAGGAGTGGTGAATCAGGGCATGGAGGTTCTGGCCCAGCACGTCCTCGACCGGGTAGCCAAGCATCGCCGCCGCCGCCCGATTGATCACCGTGCAATGTCCGTTCATATCGATTCCATAGATCCCCTCACCCGATGACTCAAGGAGGAGACGGACCCGTTCCTCCGCTTCCCGCAATGCGGCCTCGGCCCGTTTCTCCGTGTCGACGTCGGTGTGTACCCCGATCCACTCCCGGACCCTCCCTTCCTTGGCGAGAACCGGCACGGCACGAACCAGCATGTGCCGATACTCACCATCGTACCGCCGTAGCCGATGTTCGACCTGGTAGAGACAGCGCGAGGCGATGGCGGTCAACCAGACCTGGGTGGTGTTCGCCCGGTCGTCGGGGTGGACGGCGTCGAGCCAACCCCAACCTTTGAGCTGGTCGAACGTCTGGCCGGTGTACGCGCTCCAGCCGGCCTGCTCGGTCTCGAACTCGCCGGACGCCGGGGTGTTCCAGACGATGGCGACGGTCGCCATGACCAGGGACCGAAACCGCTCCTCCCCCTGGCGGAGGGCCTCCTCGGCCCGCTTCCACGCGGTGATGTCGCGCGAGATGCCGAACGTGCCGATCACGCGCCCTTCCTTGTCCCGAAACGGCATCTTGGTCGTGGAGGCCCAGGCATGCCGCCCGCTGCTTCCCCATGTCTCCTTTTCTTCCTTGCCGACGACGGGCTTCCCGGCCTGCATGATCGCCTGTTCGTCTTCCCGGGCCTGGCGGGCATGCTCCTCGTCGAAGAAGTCGAAGTCCGTCTTACCCACCGCGTCGGCCGGCTCGTTCAGGCCGAACTGGTTGGCCATCGCCTGATTGATCCGGACGAACCGGCCCTCAACGTCCTTGAAGTAGATCGAGTCCGGGACATTATCCATCAGTGAGTGAAGTAGGAACCGTTCATGAAGCACCACTTCTTCGGCCTGCTTGCGCTTCATGAACTGGCCGATCTGGCTCCCGATGGCGGACAGCATCAGAAGCAGTTCGGGGTCGGGCTTCAGAATCTCACCGCTGAAGACCTCCACGACCCCGAGGATGTCGCCGCCGTCGGCGATCGGAAAGCCGAAGGCGCTGTGCAGACCTTCGCGGACGGCCACGCCTGCCCGCGGGAAGTTGCGATCCTCGACGATATCCGGGATCCAGGCCGGTTGGCCGCTCGACCAGACGCGACCGGGCAGCCCGACGCCGGGGGGGAACGCGATCCGCCGGCTCAGGGCCGCGAACCCATCCACCCCTGACGATGGGGACGACCAGAGGTTGCTGCAGTGGAGCATCTTTTCCTCCGCGTCCACCCACCAGAGCACCCCCACCGTCCAGTTCAGGCCTTCGCAGATCGACTGGAGGATCCCGGGTACGGCCGCTTCGAGACACGGTGACTCCGCCAGGACCCGCGTTGCCGTGTGCTGCACCAGCAGGCGCCGCTCCGCCCGCCGGCGCTCGCGGTCCATGCGGTCGAGCGACGCCGCGTTCCACCAGATCAGCGCGGTGAAGAGCAGGATGTTCGCCAGGACAAACATCGATAACCCCAACACCTGGTCGACCGCGCCCTCACGCTGGCCGAACCAGCGCAACCACCCCACCACCGCCGGGATCAGGATCGCCGCCGGCAGCAGGCGCCGCGCCATGGCGCCCCCCGCACCTCGGCTGCTGATGACCGCCATCATCCCCTGATCCGGACGCGCACAGAGAATGCCGGCACTCAGGAGCGCAAACGCGATCGCAGTGTTCAGCGCCATCGGTATATGCTCTTGCACCCCGATCAGCGAGGTGACACGGAACGCATATCCGATCAGGGTCAGCAGCGCGATCAGGCCCCCCGTCAGCGCAAGGACCGGAGCGGGGCGAATGCCGCGGCGGAACAGCTTCACGTCGAGCAATGCCAACGCCAACCCAATGAACACGAACCCCACGGCCGTATTCGGCGCCATCCGATTCACATGGCCGGTTCGCAACGCCTCCAGGTCCAGCTTCGCGCGGAACAGGAATTGGTCGATCCCCATACCGACGCCCCAGTCCCCAAGGTAACCCTCCACCCGCACCAGACCAATCAGCAGCACGCCCACCGCGCAGCCAATCCCCAACCACCGGCGACGCGCCGACGCCCCCTCCCACGCCTGCGCGTACAACGACACCCCCGCAAGCAGGAACGCCAACGCCGACCCCCCGGGGTTCATGGCGATCGCCCCCGGGATGATGCTCTTCAAGTGGCCCACGTCGAACAACCATCCCACCAGCACCAGGCCGCTGATCACAATCACCGTGGCGCCAATCACGCGGGCCACGACCCAGTAGCCGGCCAGAGGGTGCGGTCGCAAAGACATGCTCATAGCCGAATCTCGGAAGGAGCGCGGAGATCCGCCTCGTTCAACGACAACGTCGTCTCACCTGCGAGAGTGCGGAAAACCGACAGCCCTGAGACTTCAACGGAACGACTCACCCCCAAGGCCCGGCGCCCCTCAGGATAAGCGTCATCAAGGAGACCGCGTGGAAGACTTCCATCCTCCCCATCCCCTACTCAATCCTACTCCGTCTCGAACCGTAAATGTAAATGCGAAGAAAACATTCACAATTCGCGAGGCCGAGGCCTGGTTGACTGCAGCGTCCCTAGGTCATTTTGGAGCGATTCTATCTAAATGTCCAGTACCGCTTGTCACTTCGTCGACGAGATTCCTCAATGAGTTCGGTTCGATTGGGGTCCCCCGTCCCCGGTCAACGAACCAAGGGGATGCCGCCCGTCTTGCAAACGAACAGCCGGGCCTGGAGATCGACATGTCAGAGCGCTCCCCCCACTCAGGAAAATCCTGATCGGAGCCATGGGATACCCCTGAGTGACAGCGAGTTGGTTTCCAGAAAAAATGATTCGTAAGAGACAGCACCGTCCTGTCGAAGAATCCCGTGGATTCGTCGGGTCGTCCCGCACTCAGGATGAGACCCGCTCGCAATCCACGCCCCTTCTTTGTTCTTCGACCCAACACGATTCTCGGCTTGCTCTGCACAACCACCTCTTTCAAGACGCGGCACCGATGAAAACCAAGACGCGAGTGACCCACCGAGGCGGCTCGGATCTTCAACTCTATTTCAAGGAAATCAACGAGACGCCGCTGCTTTCGGCCGAGGGGGAACGCGAGTTGGCCGAGCAAATCGAAGACGGTGACGTCGTCGCGCGCGACCACCTGATCCGAGCCAATCTCCGTTTGGTGGTCAACCTTGCCCGAGCCTACCTCGGGAGAGGTCTCGCGATGGAGGACCTGATCGCGGAAGGGAATCTGGGCCTGATGCGCGCGGTCGAAGGATTCGACCGCGCGCTGAACGTCCGCTTCAGTACGTACGCGAGCTACTGGATCAAGCAGTCGATGCGCAATGCCGTCATCAATCAGAGCAAGCCGGTCCGGCTGCCCGCGTACATGGTCACCCAACTCGCCAAGTGGCGACGGGCTCTCGTTCAACTGACCGAAGAATTGGGGCGTGATCCCACCCCCGACGAGGTCGGCAAGACGCTTCAACTCTCCCGGAAGCAGATTGATCTCGTCAACCAGGCGCTCCGAATCACCCGGCTGATGCACTACACCGAGTCGGCGGACGACAACGACGACGAAACGCTCTCGTGCGCTCAACTGGTGGACGATCGGAACCCGAGCGTCATCGACCAACTCCAGGAGAATGACGAGTTCACTCGGGTCTTCGAAAAGCTCGAGCAACTCGAAGCGCGCAAAGCCAAGGTGATCCGGATGCGGTTTGGGCTCGACTCCCACGCCCCGATGACGCTCCGCGAGATCGGCGACAACCTGGGTGTGACCCGCGAGCGGATCCGGCAGCTCGAGAAGCAGGCCATGAAGCAGTTGATCGAGTCGGCCTGAGCGCCACGGGTTGGGCCACACAACGGGCCACCGCGACGGCTCAGGCGGCCGACCCACCCCCCATCCGTTGTTTCCAGACCTCCATCAGTGCCGACGTGACGGCGAACGCGGCCGGGCCGAGGACCACCCCGGACACCCCGAACACCGCCAGACCGCCCAGGAACGCGATCAGAGCCGGCACCGCGTGCATCCGCATCCGCCCCCCGGCCAACCGCGCATAGAGCAGGTTGTCGATGGCGATGGAAGTGAACAGCCCCCATCCGACCAGAACGACAAACCCGCCCCAATGACCCGACAGAGCCAGGTAGGCCGCGGCGGGAACCCAAACCATGCCTGAACCGACCACCGGCAGCAGGCTCAAGACAAACACGACCACGGCCCAAAGAAACGGGGCGGGGAGCCCGACCATCCAGAACGCGAAGCCGAAACCGGCCGTGTCGATCAGGCTGGTGAGCACGGTGGCGTAAAGGTTCGCGTGGACCGAGTCAGCGGCCCGTTTCAGGAGAAAGTCACTCTCCGGCTCCGACAGCGGCAGCATCGCTTGCAGTCCGCTCAGAAACTCCGCGCGGTCATGAAACAGGTGGTAGAGGATGAACACGGCCACCAGAAACTGGAGGGCCGCCGACGCCGACCCCTGGACGAAGTCCGACGCGCCCTGGGTCGACGACCGGATGATCTGCCGGACCTCCTTCTCGGCGTCGATGCCTGCCCGGTCGAACCACTTCACCACCGCCTTTCCTCCTGGAATCGAGCCCACCTTCGCCCGTATCTGGGCCGCCGCTTCATCGCCGCTCACCCGTCGGGCCGCGGAAGTCGCCTCGCGGGCGAGCTGGTAGGTCACGAACAAGCCCGGCACCAGCAGCACGACCACCACGGCAAACGTGCTCAGGGCGGCGGCGAGCCCCGGCCGGGCCACCTTGCGGCGGATCCCTTGATGCATCGGCCAGGCGAGGATCGCCAGGGCCACCCCCCAGGTGATCGCGGGCAAAAGCGGAACGGACAGCCAAACGCACAGCGCAAACAGACCGGCGGTCAAACCAACCAGGGCCAACAGCCTGATAACCTCATTGGTCTGGGCTGAACCGAGCGGGGACGCATTGGGCTCGAGGTCAGCGGGTCGTTCACTCATCCCATTCGTCCTCGGGTCCGGTGAGAGAGGGGGGAAGCTCGTACAGGGCGGTCGCAGGATGCCCGATGGAAACACGCGTCACCACTTGATCGGCGTTGGCCTCGGCGCGAACCGGGCCGGCTCCCCTCATGCACATTTTGCGCCGGGCCGGCGAGACGCTCATTTTCACACGAATCCTCCGTGCCATGCCCTCCAACCCGAGGGGGGAGCACGCCCGCGCCGGACGAGGAATCCGTCGCCACCGCCGTTCTCGGCAAAACCGCTCGCGAAGCGCTTCCGGCCGCGGCTCACGAGCGTTTGGAGTTCCCCACGGCGACAACTCCATCAGGCCACGCATTGAAGACGCCAATACGTGCTGCTACCATTGCCGCTACTGTCCCATCTCACGATCCGTTTGTTCCGCCTCATTGATGCGATCGCCCGATCGCTCCACTCGTCTGCAGGAGGTCCGAGCCGGCCATGAAGCTCCACCGCTCCTTACCCGTATTCCTCTGTGCCGCCGTGACCACCGCGGTCGCCGCGCCCAACCCCGTGGTCGACCCGTCGACGCTTCAGGACAAAGTGACCGTCGCGGTCGGCAAGACGATCGCCGTCCAGTTCGAGCTCAAGGGAAATGAGCTCACTCGCCCGAAAACCGTGGAAAAAGTGGCGAACAAGCCCCCCACCCTCAGTCTTGACTTCCGCAAACAAGGTGACATGCTTATCCTTACGACAAAGAATCCGTTTACGAAAGAACTGAAATTTCGCGCGTTGGCGCGTCTCAAGGATCGCAAGGCCTATTTCGAGACCAGCATCGTGCCGGTCAAGGCAGGCCTGTTAAGCCTCGAGCTCTGGCAAGATCCGATCGAAGAACTCATCCTCTTCGACTTTACCCTGGTCGACGATCAACCGTAGGTCGGGCGTGCGTGCTTCAGCCGACCCGGGCCTTGTTTGTCCAACAACGTGCCCATTGCGTGCGGAGGGCCATCCCGCTGACACCAACAAGCGCCACGTCTTCCCCCCCGACCCGCAAAGAAATACACTGAGAAAGGGGTGGTAGGCCTGGCGGGCACGCCGACGATTGGACACTCAGCGGAGAGGCACCGTTCGTGACAGAGCGCGACAACCACGTGGGCGGCGGGCCGGCTCCCCGGCTCAGGATCGACGAATTCGCCCCGGGCCTGGGCCCTGAAGAAGCCCCGACCCACTCGGGGCGTCGGTTCGTGATCGTGGCGGTCGTGATCCTGATCGTCTTCTGGGTCACGCTCCAGGTCGTCTTTCGGGTCTGGCGGGCCGGCTATCGCGACCGCGCGGCGTTTGGCGCAACGCAAGTCGCCACCGCAATCGATCCCCTGGCCCGCGTCGTTCCGCCCGGAGTCGCCCCCAAGGTCTGGCGCGAGGCCGTGGCCGAGACCCACGACGCTCTCGTCACCTTGACCGCCGCCAACCTCCTCGATCGGCTACAAATGGAAGTGCTCCGCGACGATATCGCCGCCCGAGTCGCCCGCGCTCGCACTCACCCCGAGACCGCCCGTGACGAGCTCGCCGGCCTCTGGAACGACCTTGCGAATCAGACCGGGCCGATCCTCAACGCCCGCCACACACGCCCCAAGCTCCTCCCGCCCCCCCCTGCCTCGCCACCGCTCCCCGTTGGCACCAACCCCACTCATCTTTAGTGGGTCATTTGGCTTGCCTATGGCCACAATACCCCCTTCAATCACTGCAATCAGCAGTCTCAAACGCCCCGGGGACGCCGCCCTGTCCCGCCGCAAGAGCGACCCGCTCCGCGAGATGCCCCCCGAGGAGCAGTAACTCCTCGCCCAACTGAGTCGGTCCCAGGCCGCCCCAGCCGTCGAGGTCACCCGCGCCAAGCTCCTCCTGGCCGTCGCACGCGGCGACGACTACCAGACCGCAGCCCACTCCGTCGGTCGTCGCTCCGCTCGTCGCCCGCTTCAAGGCCGAGGGCCTGGCGGCGCTGACGTCCCGGCACGGCGGCGGCCGGTCGCCCGTCTATGAACAGGCGACGGCGGGGCGGATCCTCGACGAGCTCAAGCGGATCCCGACCTCCGCAGCCGACGGCACGCCCACCTGGTCGCTGAGCACCTTGCGAACGGCGTTGCACGCCGCCCCCGATGGCCTGCCCACCATCTCGACCTATACCCTCTGGCGGGTGCTCCACGAGGCCGGCGACAGCGATCAACACACGCGATCCTGGTGCCCGACCGGGACGGCGTTGCGTCGCCGCAAGGCCGGAGCGGCGGTTGTCACCGATCCGGATCCGACGCCCAAAAGAAGTTGATCGAGAACGCCTATCGGCTGGGCGAGGCGATGGTCTGTCGGTCTGGTGCGCCGACCAGGCCGGTCCGTTCCAGTCGATCCCCTATCCCGGGCAGTCCTGGTATCCCGAGGGTGAGCCGGTGCGGAAGCCGCACGAATACCTCCGCGACGGCACGGCCAAGATCCTGACCCTATTCCGTCTGGCCGACGGGCGGGTGCGAATCGAGTGAGCCCCGAACCGGGGCGGTCGGAAGAGCCGCTACGGTGAGTCGCGTATGACGACCAGCCGCCTAGGGCGGGGTCGCTCACGGTACACGTCCTTCACCCCCGCCAGTACGCGTCCGCTTGGCCCTATCGTCAAAATGGCTGGCCGTTCGGACAACCCCATCCTGTCGCCGGCTCAGTACCCACCGACGATGGGTGATTTCTTTCGGCTCGAACAGCGGCGGGACGAAGGCTTACCTGGACGTGTCTCGCTCCAGGGTGATCCCCGCGAGGACAAGCTCGCTTTTGGTTGTCGTCGAGGTCACGTCGATCGCCGTGATCACGCGCTGCGGGTGCGGATTCTTCCAGGTGAATGTGAACAGGTGAATCTTGATTAGGCTTCCGGGGCGGTCGGTCAGGTCGTTGGAACCGGCCCAGGCGACCCGCGCGTGAGTCGGATTGACAGGCGGTTGGAGCGTGGAGCTATACCAGCCGCCCAGATTCCGACCGTAGACGGCCGGGATGCGTTCGGACGTGCCATCGGCATAGTGCACGGTGTAACGGCCGACCTCGGTGCCGAGTGGTACGTCCCCTCGCGCCGAGTGGAGGATCTGGACTCTGTCGGCCCTCGTGCCTACCGCGATGGCAGAGACCGAGTCGGGCAGACCCGGCGCGGCCTGAGCACGGAGATGGATCAGTCTCTCGCCGATGCGATAGAAGACTCCGTCGAATGCATGGATTCCCTGCGTCAGTCGATTCAGGTCGTCGCCCTGACCTCCGGGCCCGTCGGCCAGGAACTCGTTCGCTTTGGGGTCAAGGTTGACAAAAACCAGCCGGTCCTTGCGGGAGGGAGGAACGGGCTCGTTGGTCGCGGGCGTCGGACGTCCCGTGAGGGGAGCGGCGTCGGCGGGTACGGGGCCGAAGGTGAACTCGACGGTGCTGCGGTCGCCCGGGACGAGCTGCCTAAGCGAGTCGTTGCGCCGCACTCGTCCGGGTCGGGTCGCGATCATGGTGACCTCGCCGTGAGGGAGACCCTTCGCGATGAAGGTTCCCTCGCGGTCGCTGACCACGGTACTGACAGTGCTGGAGCTGTGTTCCGTGATGACGCGGGCGGCAATGGTGGCGCCGACTAGTGGTCCGCCCTCCGCGTCGAGCACCTTCCCGATGACCGTCCTCCCCTCGGGAACCATGCGACGCGACGAGGAAGAGGAGAGGATCCGTCTGGAACGGCCTTCGCTTGTTTTGGTGCTTATGTCGCCCCTTCCAGGCCTGACGACGGGAGGACGTTTCGGGACGGGGCCGACGAGGCGGATCGGCGGCACCTTCCCGTTTTCGGGGACAGTCACGGTGGTGCTCCCGAGCCGGCTGCCCCTCATGGCTACGTCCGGACTGAGCAGGTATACGGAGTTCTCCCCCGGAGGAACGAAGAACGTGAACTGGCCGCGTTCGTCGCTGTAGCTCGCGTGAATGGCGTTTCCCGAGAGGGGACGGGCCGGCCCTTGACCGCAGACCAGGACGTCGGGAAGAGGTTGGGTGGTCGTGGCGTCGACTACCACGCCCTGGAGGGGGATCCCGTCGAACACCTTGAGTTCGGCCGGAGACTCCTCGCCGCTTCGAACGCGGATCGCGGCCACGGCATTGGCCGTCGCTCGGGGCCGCCCCGAGATGTCGTCGAGGCACACGTTGTAGACGCCCGCTTCGAGGCTGTCGAGGGTGAACTTGCCCTGAGCGTCGCTGACGGCGTCTCCGACTACTCCGTTCGTCAGGGAAGGCGAGTCAAGAAACTGGGCGCCGACTCGTGCCCCGGCCACCGGTGCTCCCGTGGCCAGGTCGCGGACCCGGCCGCTGATGCTTCCAGCCGGCTGCAGCGTGACGGGGTCGATCGTTTTCTCGTCCTCGGCGACGTCGATCCGAGGGCTCACCCATCGGGGGTGGCGGAAGGCCAGGGTGACGTTCGTCCCGGCAGGCAGGGTGAGTGTGAACCGGCCCTCCGAGTCGGACACGCCCGATCCGAGCGGATCGCCTTCCTCTTCGAGGTGCCGGCTCCGGAGGAAAAAGTTGGACTCCTCGTAATTCAGCCCGCGACCCATCACGCGAACTCCGGCGATGGGCCTTCCCTGCGGGTCGACGACCGAGCCCGCGACCTTGTGGGCCAGGGGCGTGAGGGTGAGCACCACCGGATCCCGGGCGGATCCTTCCTTGAGAGGAATGGGTGCAATAGTGTTCGGCACTCCGTTTGCTGTGGGGGGGGCGATCCGAGCAACGGCAAGCCGGCAACCCGGGGAACTCCCCCTCAGAGCGTTTCACACGACCCTGTGGGGCGGGCGGGGGACCTGCGGCCCCAGTGGGCACGAGCTTTCGGCTTTGCTGGGGGAGGGACAGGGAGCTCACGCTCCCCACTTGCCTTTCGCACAAGCGAAACCAGCCACCAGGCCAGCGCATGCTCGCCTCCCAGGCGAGCGGGGAGCGTGAGCTCCCTGTCTTCCTGAAGCGAGGAAGCCTGGCCGACACGGCCGCCCCGCAGAGGCGTGCGGGACGTTCTCGGTGACCTGGGGCGAGCCGACGACTCGGGTGAACTACAAACCACCGCGCAGCAGCGAACACCGCGGACTTGGGAGTCGAGCCGCGGGCACTACGTCTCTTCAGATTTTAATTTACTAATATGGTCCAAGAGTTCCTCAAGGCTCGCCCAGCCTGCGAAGTACAGACAGATCATCTCGTAAGACCGGAGCGTCGGCTTGCGGCCCGTCCACAGGCTGATCAGCAGACACGCGATGATCGCGCAGTACGCCTGGATCTCGATCCCCTTGGGATGCGTACTCAGCAGGTGGCGACAGCCGAGCACGTGCTTGAAAAATCTAAAGAAGAGTTCAATTGTCCACCTGTGTCGGTAGATGTCAGCGATCACCTCGGCGGGAACATCCAGGAGGTTCGTGGCGATCCGCAGCACGCCGTCGCTGGGAGGACCGGCCGTGCCCCCTTTGCGGCCCCCACGCTTGGTGTGGGGCGTCGTTTTCACCAGAATCACCCGCACCCGATGGGCCGGCCGCTCGTCGGGCTTCTTGGCGGCGCCGAGGTCCACGATGAAGTCGCGGAGGACGTCGGCAGCCGCGGCTGTCGCCGAGACCGGGCGCTCTTCGATGACCGCATTGAGGTTGCTGTTGTCGCGGATGCGGCAAACATAGCTGCTCCCCGCGGCCACGATGTCGTTCCAGAGGGTGAACTGGGCATACCAACGGTCCAGGACGTAGCAGTGGTCGGACTGCAAGGCGGCGCGGAGTCGGTTCTTCTCGTCGTTATGGCCACTGTTGGCAGCGGCGCTGACCTCGATCCGGGTGGGGACGTGGCGGTCGATGGCGAAGTGGGTGTGGAGTCGCCAGCCGCTGTGAGAGCCGCCGTTCTTGTCGTTCATGAAGGCGGCCTCGGCGATGGTCTTGAGCGTCTTGACCACGCTGCCATCGACGGCCGTCAGGGCATGGGCGAGGTGGCCGCCGCGCACGTCGCGGACGGGCTTCACTTCGGCGGCGAGGGACTCGATGATGCCGCGCAGCCGCTCGGGTTCGAAGACCTCGACGGCCTCGGAGAGCGACCCCAACGAGGCCCGGGCGCAGCCGAGCTTGCGCTGCACGTTGTTGAGTGTGCTCGCCTGTTGCAAGGAGCGCAAGGAACGGAGGACTGGGTTGAAGAGGAAGAGTAAGACGAGCATGCAATACTGATCGTAATGCAGGCTGCGATTACCGGACCTGTCGCGTTGGCAGCCGACATCGTGGAGTTGGTCGAGCAGCGGCAGTAACCGCTCGACGTACTTCAACCCCTGGATATCTCGGGGTTTCAGAGGTTTTGCTGAGCGTTTTGCCATTCCCAAGGCCCTGCCAAAATGACGGCAAGATGCACTTGAGTGGAGAAGGCGCAAATTCTGTGCCGAAAGTCCTTGCGAAATCCCCGTTTTCGGCCCTTGAGGGCAAGATTGGCCTGGGTGGAGATGTCGCAAATTTCGTGCCGAACACTATTGGAATGGGTGCATAGTGGGTCACCCCGGCGACGGCATCTCTCCCGCGTGCCATCAAGGAGAACCACTCGTTGGCTCGTGGCTGGGCGAGCACAATCCGGCCGTCATGGTCGGTCTTCACCCTGACGACCGGCTGGTTCAATTGGAAAACCAGGACCTCCACCCCCTCGACGGGTTTCCCCTGAACGTCAACGACGCGGGCATGAATCGGCGACAGCGTGGCCCTGGGCCGCTCGGGCTGGGCCTGGGGAGCCGGGACGTCCTTCGCCTGGGGAGCCGGGACGTCGTCCGTCGTTGCCGTCCGCGAAGCCGCCGCGGTCAACGCCATGCCGACCCCAACGAGGAGCATGGCGGCTCGGATCGCTCGCGTTATGGCCCCGCGCCTCATCTCGGCCTGGACCAGGGCTGCGATCGTCGCTGGGAGCGCGGCGGTGACCGCTCCAGGTGCCGCGATCCGAACGCTCTCTTCGAGGACCCTGGCCTCGAGCGATACGGGAACGATCGTCCTGGCCGAGGAGAGAACGTCGGTCCCGGCCTGCAGGACCAGACCTGGCGCGACTCCCCGCCGGATCAGTTGCCGTCGCAGTCGCTCGCGGCCTCGAGCGAGTCGACTCTTCACAGTCCCGACCGGCCATCCGAGTTGGCACGCCGCCTCTTCGCAGGTGTGGCCCTCGAGGTAGCAGATTACGAGCGGCGAGCGGTGATGATCTTGCAACCGACCGAGCTCCTCGTCGATCAGCCCCGGTAATTCGTCCGGAAATTCGGGGGTCTGGGAGATCAGGAGAGCCGCCGCGTTCAGGGCGCACTTCCGCTCGTGTTCTCTCCGCCGGGCTACCGCGGTCCGGATCCCGGCCGCCGCTCGCCGCGCCACGCCGTGGAGCCAGCTCGCGCAAGATCCGCGTTTCCGGATCGATCCGGCTTTTCGGATCAGGATCATGAAGGTCGCCTGGAATGCGTCCTCGACGTCGTGTGGATCCTTCAGGATGTTGCGGCAAACGCGAAGGACCATGGGGCCGTGACGCTCGACGAGGACTCTGAACGCATTCTCCGAGAGTTCGCCGCTCCGGCTCACGAACCGTTCGAGCAATTCTCCGTCCGTCAGGTTGGCAAAGACCCCCTGATCAAAGAGGGTGCGTAGATCCTTCAGGACGGAATCGCGTGCGTAGGTTGTCACGGGCTTGGCCCCAACTCGGTCAGATTTGCTTAAGCATTGCGAAAACGACGGGATCACCTCACGGACCGCGTCATTCTCGCCACGTTCCGCACCCGGCAAGAAGAGTGTTTCCAGTAGCCTCTCGAAATGGGCCGACGGTTCCGAGATTCCTGAAATTCGGCGAGGATTGAGGCGTCCTGGGCGCAGACGTCTGATTGCACTTGCACCCGAAGCTCGTATTAGACACGACAACAGGTTTCACGATAGGGGGTCATTTGGCTTGTTTGTGGCCATAAATCGGTCTCCAGGCCCGGTGAATGGGGTACGCGTGTGCATGCCCAGAGCCGCTGACCCGGTGGTGATGCTCTCGCTGGCGGTGCCGACGAGCGGCTCGCTTTCCGCCCCACTCGAACGGCGTCGAGGCCGCGTTCCAGTGCCGGGCTACGGACTCGAACCAGGCGTGGATCTGGCCGATATCCACTGGGTGTTGACCCGCCAAGGCCCGCCACTTCAGGATCCTCTGCATACTCTCGGCCATGTTCGGCCACGACCCACTCACGTGCCCGTGCGGCTGCCGCACCGGCTCACCCTCGGGATACCAGGACTGCCCGGGATAGGGGATCGACTGGAACGGACCGGCCTGGTCGGCGCACCAGACCGACAGACCATCGCCTCGCCCAGCCGATAGGCGTTCTCGATCAACTTCTTTTGGGCGTCGGATCCGGATCGGTGACAACCGCCGCTCCGGCCTTGCGGCGACGCAACGCCGTCCCGGTCGGGCACCAGGATCGCGTGTGTTGATCGCTGTCGCCGGCCTCGTGGAGCACCCGCCAGAGGGTATAGGTCGAGATGGTGGGCAGGCCATCGGGGGCGGCGTGCAACGCCGTTCGCAAGGTGCTCAGCGACCAGGTGGGCGTGCCGTCGGCTGCGGAGGTCGGGATCCGCTTGAGCTCGTCGAGGATCCGCCCCGCCGTCGCCTGTTCATAGACGGGCGACCGGCCGCCGCCGTGCCGGGACGTCAGCGCCGCCAGGCCCTCGGCCTTGAAGCGGGCGACGAGCGGAGCGACGACCGACGGAGTGGGCTGCGGTCTGGTAGTCGTCGCCGCGTGCGACGGCCAGGAGGAGCTTGGCGCGGGTGACCTCGACGGCTGGGGCAGCCTGGGACCGACTCAGTTGGGCGAGGAGTTACTGCTCCTCGGGGGGCATCTCGCGAAAGGGCGACGGAGCTCCTCAGTCCTGGAAGATCCGTAAGGCATGGCTGGCGCTGTGGTTGTACCAGGAATTCTCCCGGAACGGCCGGAGCTGGACGCCGCATGGGATCGGCTGGCCCAAGGAGTCGCGGATATCCTCGCCGTGGCTGTCCAGCACCAGCGGCCCACCATCCGGCGAGCGGCCGATCGGACCGACCCAGAGGACGACGTGGCTGATCTTACCGCTCCGGTTGCGGATAAAGAGCAAGTCGCCGGTGCGGAGCATTTTGATCCGCTCCTCGTACGACGACGGCAGTTCGACGACCCGGAGCCGGGTCGTCCGCTCCTCACCCGGTCCCTTGGCGGCGCGCTCCTCGGCCTGATGTTCCACGTCGGTGTTCAGCCGCAGACCAAACCCAAGGTTGTAGACGAATCCGGTCAGGTTACTGCAATCGACGCCTTTGCCGTTACTCCCAGCGCAGGTCGATTTCCAGGGCCAGTGCGCTGGCGGGTTCCAGTCAGGGATGTGGTGATGCTGATATCGGTAGCCATAAAACCGCATGGCCACGGCAATGACCCGCTCGCGTTTTCGCTCGACCGTCCAACGCTCCAGGCCGGCGGGCCCGGGGTAGTCGCGAGCACGCGGCCCCCAGGCGCGCCAGCGTTCGAGCGTCCGCGGCGAATACCACTGGGGGAACGGGATCGCGGCTTGAACACGGTGGTCGCCCCGCTCCGTCCGCTCCAAGTCGCCGATCAGCTCGGTCGACGGCACGGTGAACTCAACGCGGTAGGGGGAGTGATAAACCCGCTCCGGGGCCTCCGCAACGACCGCCTGTGCCACCCCGGCCCGCGGCAAGCCAATCCCGCAGAAAACGCAGATCAACGCAACGAAAAGAACTCTTCGAGACATGTTCGCACTCCCCACCTTCCGAACCTCCGCGTCCGGTGCGCCCGCTCCATCGCGGCAGTCTCAGAAGCTTAGCTTACCGCGGCCCGAGGAATCCGGCGCACTCGTTCTTGCCCACGACCAGAACGAGGCCTCGTCCCGGTTGCAAACCAGGTCAACCGCCGCACGATCGAGCCGCGGGTGGAGGCCAAGCAGGCGCGACGTCCGGGCCGATCTGCTATAACCCAGTCCCCCGCGCCGGCCGACACAATCCCAAAAAAATGCGCCCGGCCCGGGCCACCCGATAGGCGAGAGGAAGGCGAATCGATGGAATATCCCCCGGAAATTGAGCGGATGCACCAGGCACTCGCCCAATTACCTGGCGTTCACAGTGTCTGTAGTGGCGTCGACGACCTCGAAGGAATCCGGGGCGACGACCTTCGGACCCCGGACCGGGCGCATCTCCCCCACGGGGCGTTGAGACGTACCAACGGAGGGCTGGCGAACGAGGCACTCATCCAGTTCGAGTTCCAACTTGAGCCCGCTCCGGCCGCGTGGCGGTCCCTGGAGTTCCTCGCCTGGTTCGTCCGCGACCGAGCCCGGGGAGGAGAATCCGTCCAGATCCGCCCGTTCGCGCTCCCCCCCGAGCACGGCGAGCAGACCCAGCTCGGTCAAACGCTCCGGTGGCACATCGACCTCTTCTGCCCCGACACCGGCGACGACCTCACACCCGAATTGGCCAAGGTCGCCGACCTCGCGAACGGCTTGGAACTCGCGATCCGGCTCTATGGCTCCCAACTCGGGCAGGACAAACTCCAATAAGACGACTTTGCAGCCTGGGTGAGAGGAGTGACCGGCAACCGCGCGGGACGACTCTGACGGTCACCCCTCTGGAACTGCACAGTGCGCCCCTGACCTCTCTGACGCCCAATCATCAAAGCGTATGACTTGAGTCTTCCATGCCCGATCTTGAGCCTGATGAAGACCTGAGATTCGACCCCCTCGTAATCCTGGGCTCTTTCCTGACACTCTCGGCTTATGCGATTTGTTTTGCCGTCAATCGAATATCAATCAACGGCATCGACCTCAATATCGTTGGCGCTGTCTTCTGCGGGTCATTGAGTGCGATCTTAAACATGTGGGTTTTCTTAAGAAAAGGCAAACATCACAAGGATTCGAGTAAACTGGCCGCCTTCAATTTCTGGCTTTGCCTCCCTTTTTCCTGCTGTGGGTGGGGGGCTTTGAGTCATTAGCGTGTGTCAAACTCTTCACAATGCACACATGGTGCAGCCCGACGGGGCACCCGTCAGAACCGGCCCACGCGTTGAACGGTCGCCCCGGGATAACTCGGCCCGCGAGTTGGGGGACACCCAAGGTTGTTCTGGTTAAAATCGTGGGCCGGACGTGAGCTTCGAATCGAATCGCACGATCACCCAAGGCTTGAGGGGGAAATCCTATGGCCGCAACGATCATTGTGCCGGGGCTTTGGGAGGTGTCGCTTGGCTTCGTGAATGCGTTTGTGCTGGAGTCGCCCGATGGGTTGGCGGTGATCGACACCGGAATTGCGGGAAGCGCGGGGAAGATTCTCCAGGCCGTCAAGGAGATGGGTCGGGAACCGACCGAGGTGCGTCATCTTCTGGTGACGCATTGCCACAGCGACCATGCCGGCAGCGTGGCCGAATTGAAGCGGCTGACGGGCGCATCGGTCACGATGCACCCTGCCGATGCCGCATTGGTTCGAGCGGGCAAGGCCTTGCGTCCCCTCAAGCCGACTCCCGGCTTGATCAACGCGCTTGTCTGCCGACTCATGGTCGCCTCCGCACCGACGGAGGTCGAGGCGACGGAGGTTGAGCACGAGGTGGACGACGGCGACATACTTCCGATTGCCGGCGGCCTGCACGTGGTCCACGTCCCAGGTCACTGCGCGGGGCAACTGGCCTTCCTCTGGCCCGAACAGGGAGGGGTGCTCATCGCGGCCGATGCCGCCGCGAACGTGTTCGGCCTGGCACTCAGCCCCTTATATGAAGACTTGGCCGAAGGACAGCGGAGCCTGGCCAAGCTCGCGGCTCTTGAGTTCGAGGCCGCCTGCTTCGGGCACGGGAAACCGATCAAGCGCGATGCCGCCGCGCGGTTTCGCAAGAAATGGCGTCCCAACTCCGCCCCCGTCGGCCAAGGTCAAGCAACGACTCACGCAGGCTGAGCATAGGCCTGCCGCGCGAAGGTGTCTCGTCGGGTGGGGGGTCACGGCCGACCCACCCGACGAGAACACGATTCCGAACCGGCTCAGTAGGAATCCGCCGAGAGCACTTCACCACCTCGAGTCGACGCCAGGGCCCGCCAGGTCGGCAGGCTGATCGTGTTCTTCATGAACTTGACGCTGCCATCGGCCATCAATGCGTTCACCCCGCCGCTGTGATAGCTCCGCGGCGCATTGAACGTCGGACTGGTGCCACTACACGGCGGATTGCTCCTGAACTGGCCCGTGTCGTAAAGGCAGGCGCCCTTGGCCCAGTCGGGCAGGGTCGAATTGGGAGACGTGTAGCCGTTGAACATCGCGCCGTTCCAGTCGTCGTTGAACACGGCCCCGCGCCGATCTTGCTTGTTGTTCGCGTAATCGGGCAGGCCGACCCTGACCTCGCTCATCAGCAACGTGTTGCTGGTGCCGTCCACGATGTCGCGGACGCCGAAGGACCGATCGATCGTGAACGGAGCGCCTCCGAAGACGACCGTGACCTCGGAGGGCGGAGCCTTGGGAGGCGCGAACGGATTGGTCGTGGAATCTCGGTCCTGATCGTAGTGCGTGCTCCCCCAGTTGACGACATAGTTGACTTTTTTGACCGGATAACTCCCCACATCAAAGACTCCCCCGTTGGGATCGGAGGGGCAGATGTACATGGCCGGCAACATCCTGAGCACGGTGTCCTGGCAGTGGTTGGGGGCGTTGAAACCGAGGTTGAAGTTGATCGCCCCGTAGGCGTTACCCTGCTCGAGATAAGGCAGGATGAGCCACGCCCAGGTCCGACGATTGTTGGCTGTGGTGCCAAGGTTGCCGTACCCGGTCGGGCTCCGGAACCCGGTCACGCCAATCGGGAACGACCCAAGCGAGTCGTGGTAGTTGTGCATGGCAATCCCGAACTGCTTCAGGTTGTTCACGCACTGGGTCCGCCGCGCAGCCTCTCGCGCGGCCTGCACGGCCGGCAGCAAGAGAGCGATCAGGACGGCGATAATGGCGATGACAACGAGTAATTCGATAAGCGTGAAGCCGCGATGACGCATTTGCATGGCCAGGACACCTTCCTTGTCAAGAAAAGGAAAAACGCGATGAACCCATGGCACGACGAGGCTCGCCAGCCAAGGCGACACGACGCGACGAGCCGCGGAGCGCCTGGACCAGGTCGAAACGGCCACTCAGGTGAGGAGACGGAAGAAAACAGGGGGACGAACGAAACCAGCACGACGCAACAAAACACAACGATCGACTTACAATCTGATCTCTCGAACCGAATCAAGGACGGACGGTCGCGGCAATCCCGTACATCGCCCGGTTGTTTCTCCCTCCCATGAGGGCACCGAGGTTGATCGACTCGCCCTGATTCACGTCGCGCCGCCAGACCGAGAACACTTGGTTGATGCTGACGCCAGGGCCGCGATCGGTGGTAAACCTTGAGGGGTCGGGCCACGATCCCTCATCAAGACCGATGTCGACGCCCGTGTCGGTGAACTGTTCGGCGAGCCAGGCCGGGACCTTTTCCCGGTTGTCGAGAAAGACGAAGAGTGAGGCGGAGCACGCCAGCTCGACGGTGATTTCGAGGTCGTTCCGCCACTTGTCCTCGTTGAACGGCATGATA
This sequence comes from Singulisphaera sp. GP187, assembly GCF_900129635.1. Classification (GTDB taxonomy): domain Bacteria; phylum Planctomycetota; class Planctomycetia; order Isosphaerales; family Isosphaeraceae; genus Singulisphaera. The sequence continues at coordinate 4,812,472 of NZ_FSRB01000001.1, forward strand.
TAGTCCGCGCCCCGAAGGAACGCGGGAAGGCCGCTCGGGTCGAGGCCGTTCCACTCGTGGGGGCGGTCGACATAGGCCGGCGCGTCGTCGTCCAGCCCTCGATGCACGACCTGATAATACTTGGAGCTATCGAGTCCTCGAATGTTATCGCGGACCGACCGGATCACGGCGTCCGGTTCCAACGAAGGGCCGGTCGACCACCCGTTGTCCCCCGGCGGACGCTCGACGGCGATGATCCGGCTCAGCCCCCCCTCCCGGTCGACCCGGAGCGCCTCCCCTTGAACGAGGCGTGTGACCTCGGCGGCGGTCGCGGCGGATTTCGGCCGGGACAGGTCCACCAAACCCTCGAAGACCACGACGCCGGTCCGGCCGTTGGCATCGACCTCGACGCCGAACTCGGTCCCCTGGTCGACAACGAGCGTGCTGGGCGTTTCAATCGCGAACCCTTTGGTCTCGCTCTCCACCCGAGCGGTGATCCGGCCCTGCACCGCCCGCAGCCGCATCCCGGACAGAATCCGGAGATCGGCGGGCCCTTCGAGCGTGACGAGGGCGCCGGAATCAAACGCGAACCGGAGCAACCCCGACGTACAGCGGATCGCCCGCGGGGCGACCCGCGCCTTGACGGCGATCGGCGCGGCCTCGCCCCAGACCACGTTCCGCGCTTCGAGGAGCGTCGCGACCTCCCCGCCCCCACCGAGACGACCGGAACGGAGGGCGAGCAGGGACAGCCCCACGCCGAGGAGGGCCAGCGCCGCGAGCCCCCACCGGAGGCGACCGTGCGACCACCTCCAGGCACCACCCCGTTCGGCACCAGACCCCGTGCCGGAACGATCGACCCGAGGCTCGACCCGGCCGTGATGCCACTCGAGCAGGGCGTGGACCTTCATCTGGTCGAGATACGCCTCCCTGGCTGCGGGATCGTTACGCAGCAGTTCCTCGAAGCGGCGCTGGCTCGCCTCGTCGCACCGTCCGTCGATAACGGCGTCAATCAGTCGCCCGAGTTCTTCGCTCCCCTGCCTCATCCCCGGCCTCCGATCACCCGGTCGCGATCTTGGCTTCAATGCACTCGAGCAACGTCTTGCGGATCCGGTACAAACTGGCCGCCACCACGTTCGGCGCCTTGTGCAACCGCGCGGCGATCCGGTCGACCGACTCGCCTTGGAGATACCGATGGTCGATGATCTCACGTCGGGAACCTGTCAACTGATTCATGCAATCCCCGAGGGCCTCCAACCGCCGATCAAGGTCGTCGTCGCGGCGGAGCGCCTCTTGAGCCAGTTCGCTCACGAGTTGCTCGTCGAACAGCAACCGGCTCCGCGTGCAACGCTTGCGGTACGCCAGGACCTGGATGTAGGCCACACGGTAGGCCCAGGGCAAGAAGGGCCGAGCCGGGTCATAATCCTGAGCCTTGTCCCACAACGCGAGGTTGGTGTCCTGTAAAACGTCACGGGCGCTGACCGCCTCGCCGAGCAACGAGCAGATATAGGCGTACAGACGGCTCTGAACGCCCGTCAGCGCCTGCACAAAATCACCGGTACGGGCGCGAGTTGCGTCCTGTGGATCACCCACGCTCTTCACTGAGGACCCCTGGGCTGAGTGCCTCGATCGAAGACTCCCCTGGATGATATTTAGCCAATGACCGCCGAATATGACGCACTTTTTTTCAAATAATCTGGGTTCGTTCGGAATGAGAACTGCAAACAAAAAGTCATAAAGAGGAGGAGACGCACGACAGGAATCAAGCACTCTGAAACGGAGACCGTCGAAAGGGACGAGGAGCGAATCCGATCGACCGCGCACTGGGGGATGATTGATGAATCTGACAGTCTTCGCGATGCGGCGTCCGATCACAACCTTGATGCTGGTCGTGGCCCTGATCGGCGGCGGCGCACTGGCGTACTCACGGATGCGGGTCGATATCTTTCCCTCCCTGAATACCCCAAAGATCTATGTCTTTCTCGACAATGTCGGCATGAGTCCCGACCAGATGGAAGGCTTCATCGTCAATCAGCTTGAATTGTTCTTTCAATACGTCGACGGCATTAAAGACATCGATACGAAGAATATCCAGCAGGTTTCCTTGTGCGAGCCCTCGTTCTTTCCCGGGACCGACATGGGCCAGGCAATGGCCCAGGTCGTGGCGATGTCCGACCGAGCCACGTCGTGGATGCCGAAGGGGACATTGCCGCCGATAATCATGCGGATGGATGCCGGCAGCGTCCCGGTGGACTACCTCCAGCTCACCGCCCCCTATGACGGCGTGATCGTGTCCCGGAACGCCAACACGGGCGACTTCGTGCTGCCCGCCACGGGCGACCCCACGGCCATGCAGCGTGCTCCCCACCTGTCGCCCGGCGGAACCGCCGCGCCGATCTATGTGGTCAACCGCACCGACCTGGTCCGCATCTTCGTCGACATCCCCGAACAAGACGCGGACTACGCCCACATCGGCTCGAAGGCGACCGTGCTGGCCCGTGCCTTCCGCAACGAGGAGCTCCCGGCCACCGTCACACGCACCTCCTGGGCGCTCAACGTCCAGAGCCGTACGCTCCGGGCCGAGATCGACTTGCCCAACCCCGGCGGTCAGCTCTTACCCGGAATGTACGCCTAAGCCGAAGTGGTCATCGAGCGGCCAGGCGCCCGAGCGCTCCCGGTGGCCGCCCTGACCTTCAGTGGCGACCAAACGTACTACTGGGGCTACGAAAACGGCAAGGCGGTCCGCACGGAAATCGAGACGGGCGTCAGCGACGACTGGATCGAGGTCACTCACCGCCGGATCCCAGGCTCGTCCGCGCCGCACTCCCGGAAACGCCGCCGGACGCCGATCGACGGTTCGGAGCTCGTCATTCTCGGCGACCTCTCACTCCTCACCGATCACGCACCGGTGCGCGTTGACCCCGTATCTATAGCATCGCGTCCAGGCGAGCCGAATGCGGAATAGAGAAGTTCCCTGGCACCGGGTTGAGCCTCGCTGTGTAACCGTGTCGACCCCTTATCGATCGGCCGGGGGCAAGCCGCGAATCCAGTCGGCGATCAGCTCGACGGCCTTGCGGTCGACCTCGGAGGACACCAGGGGAGGCATCTGGCCGTTCCCCCGCAGCGAGATCCGCCGGTAGAGCACCGAGCGCTCGGGGAGTGGGGGGCGATGAGGCGGGCGTCTTTGATGTCGAAGCGGTTGTGGAGAGGAACGGCATCGATCAGCCCCATCTTGCCGAGCGGAGTGGTGAGCCCCAGCTCCATGCGAGCGTTGCCACCCCCCTCCGCGACGTGGCAGGTCGCACAGTTGACGTGCAGATACGATTTGACCCGGGCTTCCGACGGTGCCTGCGAGTCGTAGGGGTTGACCAGCCGGGGCCGGTCGTCGCGTCTCGCGGGCAGACTGCCCTGAAACACGCCGATGTGCTCAAGCGTACGGAGTTGATTATCGTTGATGCCGCCGAAATCGCGGTCGCGGTCGAGCTGGAGTGGAGAGAAGCTCAGGACGAACCCGGCCGCACGCGAGTGGCAGACCAGGCACTCGGTGCGGGCTGGGAACCGCCAGGTCTGCTCGCGCCGGCCGCCCGGCTCGGTTGGGTCGACCACCTCGAGCTCCTCGGCGGCGCCGGAGGCGGGGACCAACTCGGCGTCGGTCTGCTCGGCATTCCAGCGGTACGAGTAGCCGACCCATTCCCCCTGCTGGCGGGCCAGCAGACGCGTCTCGATTCGCCTGCGGGCCTGCGGGCCGGCGTCGCCATCCAGGTCGAGGCCGAGCGTCTGCACGAGGACCGAACCGTTGGGCAGAGTCCAGGAGCCACCCGCGTTGAGCTGAGGCTTCTGCTCGACCCGCTCCAGACCCGGCAAGGCGGCGAACCGTTCCATCGTCGCCCCGTCGGCCCACTGCGGGGCACTGACCTCATACGGGAACGCGGCCGGGTGGGGCCTGAGCTCGGCGACCGAGGCGAACAGACCCGTCGCGCTCAACCGGGTCGGGAACGGCTGGGAGGGCCGGTCGGCCTCGGTCGTCGGCTCGAGCCGATAGAAACCGCTCCCGTGGTCGATGACGTAGAGCTCGCCGGCGTGATCGGTGCCAAAGCCGGTGATATTGAAGGGTGTATCGACCAGCTCGCGGTGCCACGCGGCCTTCGTGCCGTCGTGCTTGATCCCCCAGACGCGGCCCGTGGACCAGTCGCCATAGAGGTAGGCCCCAACAAGCTCGGGGAGGCGGGTACTGCGGCAGACCCGGCCACCGGTGAGCGAGCGGGCCTCGCTGTGGGGGTGCTCGGCGGCCGGCAGGGAGATCGGGTCGGGGCCCGCCTGGCGCTGGGAGTGGAAGACGTGGCTCCCTTCGCTAAGGCTCCAGCCGTAGTTGGCCCCCTTCCGGATCAGGTAGACCTGCTCCCAGAGGTCCTGGCCGTTGTTGCCGGCCCAGAGCTGGCCCGACTCGCGGTCGAAGCTCAGCCGCCAGGGGTTGCGCAGGCCGTAGGCCCACAACTCGGGCCGGGCGCCGGGGCGATCGACGAACGGGTTGTCTTTTGGCACTCCGTAGTTCCGACCTTGGTCGGGGCGATCGACGTCGATCCGCAGCACGGCCCCCTGCAGGTCAGCGAGGGACTGGCCGGTCAGGTTGGCATCGGAGTCGCTGGAGCCGTCCCCCGAGGAGACGTAGAGATAGCCGTCATTGCCGAAGGTGAGGTCGCCGCCGTCGTGGCCGTCGGAGGGCCACTCGATAATCAGGCGCTTTGAAGCCGGGTCGATACGGTATGGCGGCCGGAGGTCGCACTGATAACGCACGACCTGGGTCGTCTTCTTCGGTCCCCGCACCGGGCCGTTCATGCCGATGTAGAGGTAGCCGTTGTGTTCATAGTCGGGGTGGAAGGCCAGGCCGACGGCGAGGCCGTCGAGCTCGAGCAGGGTCTCGGCCTCGGCCGCTTGCTCGTCGTCCCCGACGGCGAGCAGGCGGCCCGGTCCGGCCCAGGATCCGAGGTGCTGGAGAATGAACAGGCGGTTGGTCCCTGGCTCGGGGGTCAGGCTCAAGGGCTGCTTGATGGTCAGCTTGGGGAAGGCCCGCACGACCTTGTAAGGGGCCGGCGGCTCGGGCGAACCGACGACGCGTGAGTCGTTCCAAGGAAGGCGCCGCTCCAGGCCGAACGGCTTCCCGCCGGCCGGTTGGTCGTCGGCCTGGGCCGTGGTAGGGACGAGCAGGAGAAGCGGGACGAGGACTCGCAACGACCGCATGATCAGGGCCTCTTGACGAGCGGAGTTGAGTGGAAGCGGACATGGGCCGACCCGGGCGGGTCGCGGAGAGAAGGGCGGAGACCCGGGGTCGAGACGGACGTTAAGTGTAATCGAACGGCGCCCCCGTCACCATGGTCCCGCCTGCGCGATGAGCCGCCCGCGATCCCCCCGCAGGACGACCTCGATCGCCACGTCAACGGCGTCTGACTCGACACCGCGCAGATCCCGGCCGACCGGCCGCCTGAGAGCAGGATCCGCCGAGGCCGCGGCATCCCGTTTCTGAGCGTCGAGGGCATAAGGCACTCGGGCGGTCGGGACCATCGTCGAGGCGGGCTGACAGTGCAAACGACATATCGATTCACTGATAGCAATGACAAGGCGGCAGTGTCCGACGGCTTACCATTTCCCCTTTCACCTCGACGCAATCTCGACATCTGCAACCTTCCATCCCAATTCCTCACCAGCGAGGAAAGGGACCATCCCGGCGACCGTTCCGGGGACGACCCAGACCTGTTTCTCCAAAACCATCGATCCCTCGTTCAGGGGAAGGCCGTAGAAGCGGGCGCCATGGGCGGAGGTAAAATCCTCGAGCCGGTCCAGGGCGTTGAGCGCTTCGAACTTAGTCGCCAGAGCGGCCATCGCCACCGGGGCGGAGAAGACCCCCGCCGCGCAGCAGCCGGCGTCGACGTTGAACTTGCGGTCGATGGGGTGGGGAGCGGAATCGGTCCCCAGAAAGAACTTGCCCGAGGGCTCAATCGCGGCCTCCGTCAGCGTCTGGCGGTCGGAGTCTTCCTTGGCGATCGGGGCATAGAAATAGTGGGGCTGAAGCATCCCGCCACGTCCGAACTGACCCCGGCCTCCCAGGTCGTCGAGGGTCAGGAAGAGGTGGTGGACCGTGATCGTGCCCGCCACCGTGTCCGGACATCGTCGCACCCATTCCACTCCCTCGCGTGTGCTGATATGCTCGAGCACTTGCTTCAGCCTGGGGAAGTCGTCGACGACTTTGCGGATCTCCGGGAGCATCCGTTGCTCGGCACTCAGCCAGCCTGGTCCTGGGAACTCCCCGTGCCAGCAGAGGACCATGCCCACGTCCTGCATCGTGGCAAAGACGGCCCCCATTTGCTGAAGTTGGTCGATCGTGACCCCGCCATGCGACCCGGTCGTCACACCTTGAGGGTACACCTTGGCTGCGACCACACCGCAACGTTTGGCCTCCTGAATCGTCTCGGGCGTTGTCTTCGCGGTGAGGCGGATCGCCATCAGCGGGGTGAAACTCGACGGGCTGACGTGCTGGAAGATCTCGCTCTTGAGCCGTTCCGCCTGAGGACCGGTGTCGATCGGCGGGACGTTGGGCATGACCAGGGCCCGTGCAAACTGGGAGGCCGTGTGACGGGCCACCTGGCGGAGCATCGCCCCATCACGTAGGTGAACGTGGAAGTCATCAGGCCGGCGTATTTTCAAGATCATGAAAGGACCGTGGCGTTAGATTGGAAAAGGGATGGTCGGCTTCGCGTGACAACCCCCTATCATCCTGATCGAGGTGAAACTCGTCTACCCGATGCTTGCGCGGCGGAGGGGGGGGACCGGACGACCAATCAGCCCTGCCTTCAAAATCGGTCCGACGAGACGACCTCGCCCCCGGCGCAACTGGCGATCCCGCGCCAGATGCCGGGGTCGACCGTGTCCTTGACGAACGCCAGGTGGCCGTCACAGAAGAGCAGGTTGACCCCGCCCGGGTGGAGGCTGCGCGCGGCCTTCCAGCCGGGATTGTGGTAAGTGACGCAGTCGGGACGCGGGGTGTTGGGGGGCGCTCGGTGGTTGTACAGCGTGTTGACGTAGTTGCCGTCCCACCACGACGCCCCTTTGTTCAGGAGCCAGCCCGGAGCCGAGGCCAAGCAAGCGGCGTCGGTCAGCGGGCCGGCCGCGGCGCGGGCGAAGGCGCGGGTCGTCGGCTGGGGCGCGGGGAAGGCAAACGTCTGGTTATAGGGACCGGCGATGCCGAGGAGTTGCTCGGAGACCGCGGCGGTGCCGCTGGTGCCGTCCGTGCAGTCGGCCACCGAGCGGGCCGGCCCCAGGACAAAGGCGCCATTCGCGCCGGTGGCTTCGCCACCGTTCGAGCCGTCGCCCGTGCAAAAGGCGTAGTTCGTCGGCCCCGAGTCGTCGGCGGGCGCGGGGGCGCCATCACTCGGGCAAAGGAAGAGCGCGACCTGCGTCCGCATCGCCGTGGAATTGGCCGGGTAGAACGGCCAGAAGGCCGAGCCTCCCCCGGAGGGTCGATAGGCCAGCGGGAAGTCAAAGTTCAGGGCGTTGTACAGGTTCGTCTGCTCGAGTTGCGGCATCATCTGCGCCAGCGCGGACCAGCGATATTGCTGCGCCGAGGTCGTCGCGGGGACCGGCCCGGTCGGGTAGAGAAAGCCGACCGGGAAGCTGCCGACCGCCGCGTGGTAGTTGTGCAAGGCCAGGCCGATCTGCCGCAGGTTGTTGGCACAACCGGCGCGGCGGGCCGCCTCGCGCGCGGCCTGCACCGCGGGCAGCAACAGCCCGATCAGCACACCGATGATGCTGATGACCACCAGCAATTCAATCAGCGTGAAGGCAGGGCGCCGCGCGAAGCCGCGACGCCAGGCACAAATGTTCAACATCGCCTCATTTCTTACCGACATAGGCGACCCGCCAGACCGTACCCGAGGCGTCGTCGGTCACCAACAGTGCCCCGTCTTTGGCCACGGCCACGCCCACCGGACGGCCCCAGACGTCGCCGTCGTGGGTGACGAAGCCGACCAGGAAGTCTTCGTACTCGCCGGTGGCCTTGCCCTCCTTCATCGGCACGCGAATCACCTTGTAGCCGGTGCGGTGGCTTCGGTTCCACGAGCCGTGCTCGCTCGCGAAGGCATCATTCCGATACGCCTCCGGGAACTGCTCACCGTTGTAGAAGGCAAGGTCGAGCGAGGCCGAGTGCGACTGCAGCAAGACGTCGGGGACGATCACCTTGCTCTTCAATTCAAGATGCTTTCCCTCGTGCCTGGGATCCTGATGAGCGCCGATGTAGTACCAGGGCCAGCCGTAGAAGCCGTCGGGTTCGACGTGGGTGATGTAGTCAGGTACGAGGTTATCCCCGAGCCCGTCGCGTTCGTTGACCGAGGTCCAGAGCTGGCCGGTCTTGGGGTGAGTGGCCAGCCCGACGGGGTTGCGGATCCCCGAGGCATAGATCCGCTCATTCTTGCCGTCGGGGTCAAACGCGAGGATCACGGCCCGGCGCTTTTCGCTGTCGTCATCGGTGACGTTGGAGCGAGAGCCGACCGAGACGTACAGCGTCTTGCCGTCGGGGGAGAACTCCAGGTCGCGGGTCCAGTGGCCGCCGCCCCCGACCTGCTCGTTCCCGCTCGGGATGTCCTTGATGATCGTCTCGGCGGCGCCTCGTGCCTTCGTGTCGCCGTTCTGGTAGGGGAAGCGGACGACCGAGTCGGTGTTGCCGACATAAACGTATTCCGGATTCGCTCCCAGGGGATAAAAGGCGATCCCGAACGGGCGGGCCAGGCCGGTGGCGAAAACCTGGTTCAGTTCGGGCTTGCCGTCGCCGTCGGCGTCGCGAAGGACGGAAACGCGATTGGCCCGGCTCTCGACGACGAACAGGTCGCCGTTGGGGGCGCGTGCGATCACTCGAGGATTGTTCAGGCCGGTGGCAAACTCGGTGACTTCAAAGCCTTCGGGAGCCTTGGGCCAGGCCCCTTGGGGACGCTTGACGACCTTGGGGTTATTCTTCGCCGAGGGGGTGTCATAGGGCGTCGCCAGTTCGGCAATCGTGAGCTTGCGGCGAACCCCGGGGGCATCGGTCGTCCAGTCGCCGAGTGCGTCCTTGCCGGTCAACGTATCGCCAGGTTTCACGGCGTCGGCCGCCGTGGTGATTCGCAGGCCGCCAGCGCTGGCCACAAGCACGGCGGCAGTCAGAAGAGAGGGATAAATCCTCGAGCTCATCATCAGGTCGATCCTTGGTGCAAGCAATTGGGTCACCACCGAGGCCCGTCTGTCGGGCCTCGCCTGATCGCAAGGCCAAATCATCTTACCCTGACGGGACACGAAGAAGCCCCCCCTTGGTGCGTCTGACTGTGGCCCGAGGCAAGTTCCCCCTCATCTCGAAACCAAACGGATCCACGAGAAACGGGCATCAAGCCTCGCCGACCCCGCTTTTCCCGACTTCCGCGGAAAAGAGGTGGTCACTCCCAAGGCCTGACCGTTTCCGCTCGCCTTCGGGTCCGTCGGCATCACCGCACGGAGAATTTCTTGGCAGTTTGAACCGTCAGACTCGATTGCCCTAAGTACCTATTGGGAAAACGCATCGAGTGTTCATCGACACCCCCGGTTTCACAAAATATTCGGGCGTTCCGCCAGCCTCCTCGGCAATCATGCTCCAATTTCTTAAGATTGGCTCGCGAAGTCGACAACGAAGCGATTTCAGGTAGTCTCCGAGGTTGGAGCATGGACGTGACCTTTCCCTTCGATTTCCTCCGCTGCATTCAGGATCATCCGAAGCGGGACTCCTGTTTGGGGGTATTGGCTCCTGTTGACGACGCCTTCGCTTGTGAGGATTGCGGCTTTCGCTATTCGCTCGTGGGTGGGGTCCCCGTCTTCCGGCCCGAGCGCTGGCAGGTCACCGATTCCTGGTTCGAGGAGATGTATGCCGGCAGGAGCCGGATCGACGAGCTCGAATCCCCCTACCTCTGCGACGAACGGCGCTTCATGGCCGCGTTTGCCGACCAGCGCAGCTTGACCGGGCCCTGTCTGGAGATCGGCTGCGGAACCGGCCTCTTCGCCGAGACGGTGCCGCAGTACATCGGCCTGGAGTATGCGTTGGAGTCGCTCTTCGCGAAAGGCTTCGAATCGTTCACCCGGCTCTGCGGCGATGCCCGCCGGCTCCCCCTGGCCGATTCAAGTATGGAATGCGTCTTTAGCTTCAATACCCTGGAGCATGTGCCCGAGCTGGAGCGAACGTTCGAGGAGATGGACCGGGTGCTCAAGCCCGGCGGAATGCTCGTGCTCAAGCCCGCCTGGCACTGCACCCGGTATACGACGGAACTCATCCCCGTCTTGCCCTATCGCGAATTGAAGGCGCGACAGAAAGCCACCAAGGCACTCCTCCCCATAATCCAGTCTAAGCTCTATAAATCGCTGACGTGGCTGCCCTGGCGAATCCAACGCCGGCTCACTCGACGCCCCAACAACCCGCTCCGCTGGGGTCGCTTAACGCCTTACCACGGCGAAGCCTGGATCAGCGATGCCGACGCCACGTCGAGCATCGATTGCCATGAAGGCATTCTTTACTTCATCAGCCGTGGTTATGTGTGCCATTCCCACCCAACGGCGCTCCGCCAGCTCCTGGCGGGGCATGATATCGTTGTCCTCGAGAAGCCGGCCGGCAACCGAGGCTGAGCCCCTCCGGCAAACGGCCGGCACGATAATCCCCTGCTCTGCCCTCAGCCTTCGAGGTGGTCGCGCGGTGGCGGCGGAGGCAAGGCCCGGACGTCGGCACGAAATGACCGGACCCATGCCGTCTTGTCACTTCCTTCGGCCTGTACCAACGCCTGGAAAATCAGGGCGAGAGGCAGGCCGGGAAAGTGGAGACTGGTCGCGCGAGCCTGGAAGGATCGATCGCCCTGGAGGTGGAGAAACTGGAGTGACTGGTCGGCGAATCGCCAGACCTCACGAATCCCGAGCGCGGCGTAAATCCCCAACCGGTCGAGCGAACTCGCGGTGATATCCGCCTCGATCACCAGGTCGGGGGGCGGGTCCACTCCCATGGTGAGGCGGTCCTTGCCGCGAACTTGCGCGGCATGGTCGCCGAAATAGTAGCACTTATCGGGCTCGACCCCTTTCGCCAGGTCTTCTCGCTTGAACGTCACCGGGTCGGCCGCCTCAACGGGAATGTCCCACTCCTCGGTCAGCACGTCGATGATCCGGCCGAGTAGGTAGGAGACACCTCCGTGCTTCCAAAGCGGTGCCATGAGTTCCATGCTCCCCCGGTCATAAGTCACGCGAATCGGGCGGTCACCGACGATGCGGAGCATGGCCTCATAATCGTCCCAGCTCGTGCCCTCAAAAAGGACCCCGGGGGTCGGCGGGCTCGTCCGGCGGGGGGCGTCAGAACGGGTGATGGCCGTCATCAGTCGGTCTCCCGGCCTGTGGATTCACTGCAGCCTTTTGATCCGAAAAACATCGACATCATTCGCCTGATTCGTAATCATCCTCCGCATCCAATTCTTCACCATCGTCATCAGACGCTTCCTCCTCGTCTTCAGACTCCTGATCCGACGTTTCCGGGAGCGCCCCGACATTATTGACGTTGAACCGCTCGCCGAGTTGCTGAGCGAGCGTCAAGAGTTCCTCAACGTTCATCGCCTCGGCGCGAACCAGGCCGGTCAAGCCGAGGCCTTCGAGGAACGTATCGACTTCGAGCTTCGTCCAGCGGTCGCGCCAGAGGCTGTAGAGTACGCGGCGCAGGTTCTTGCGGCGGTGGAGGAAGATCTGGCGGATGACCTGATGGAACCAGGCGAGGTTATGCACCAGCGCCCGCTTGGCGGGGTCGGGCCGGATCGAGATCACGGCCGATTCCACCTTGGGACGCGGCCAGAAGACCGTCGGCGCCAAGGTCCGCACAATCGCGACGTCGGCCAGGGCCTGCACCAACACGGAAAGCGCGGAGTACTCTTTCTCTTCGGGCCCCGCGCAAATCCGCTGGGCCAGCTCGAGTTGAATCGTCACCACCATCAAGGTGGGGCAAAATTCGGGATGGACGAGCAGGTTGCTGAGGATCGGGGTCGCAACGTTGTAGGGGAGGTTGGCCACCAGCTTGAGCCGCTTCTCCGGTGAAACGGCCAGCCCGGCGCGGATGTTGTCGAGCACCTCGGGATTCATCGTATGCTTGTTGGCCAGGGCGTCCACGTTCAGGACCCGCACGTTGAGCCGCCCCTCGACCGCCTCGGTCGTCAGCCGGGCCATCGCCGGGTCAATCTCGACGGCCACGACGGCCGCCCCCCGCTCGGCCATCAGGGCGGTCAGCGCCCCGGCCCCCGGCCCGATCTCAAGGACCACGTCGTCCGGCCCCACCTCCGCCGCATTGACGATCAACTCATGAATATTCAAGTCGATCAAGAAATTTTGGCCGTATCGGTGCTGCGGGGCAACCCCACGCCGCGCAAACAGGTTTCGAAGATACGACTGGGTCTGGCGGCGGGACGACATGCAAGCAGCTCTTTTGGAATTCAGGACGAGTCAGAAAAAAAATTTGAACCGGCGGAGCGTCAGCGCCCGCTCGGCCAATCGGTGATCCCTCCCAGCATCCATCATCCCCCCGCGCCCTGTCAAATGTCCCCGGTCGCTTCCTCCAAGGGACGATTGAGGGGGAAGTCGAGAATGCCCGCCTCCTGCCCGATCTCATGGGACGTTCAAGAGAACGGAGGTGACCGCCATTGAACGGGGGGGCGGCGATCTTCCGGGTGCGGTATTGTTCCTCACGGCGATCGGGCTTAAGCTTTCGAATACGAGGATCTTCATTGCGAGATATCCTTGGAGAGCCAAGGGGCGGCGTGCTCGAAGTGGCGCGGAGGGGATGGAGCACCGGGAAAGGGAGAGCTTGATGCAACTTGAGAGCGGATCGTCGTCCGGGTCGAGCTGGGACGGTGAGCGAATGACCGTCGGCCGGCATTTTGTCAGGGATCTCGAGGGACTCTGGGGGGGGATCCTCAAGCTGGCGGCCGTGGTGGAAGATGCGCTGAACCAGAGCGTTCGCGCCCTTTGCGACGGCCGCACCGACCTGGCCGCCTTGGTCCGAGGCGAGGAACGCGACGTCGATCGCCGCGAGGTCCAGATCGAGCGTGACTGCCTGAAGGTCCTGGCGCTCCACCAGCCGGTCGCGTCCGACCTGCGGCGGGTCGCCTCGGTGCTCAAGGTCAACGGTGACCTCGAGCGGATCAGCAACCTGGCGCGGAACATCGCCAAGCGGGTCAAGAAGCTCGCCACCGACCCGGCCGCCTTTCCCATCCCCCAAGAGATGGAAGCGATGGCGATGGCCACGCTGTCGCAGGTCCGTGACAGCCTCGACGCCCTGACCAAGTCCGACGCCAAGCTCGCCCGCACCGTCATCACCGGCGACGGCGACATCGATCGCCACTATCGCGTCGTCCTGAAAGTGCTCAAGGACGAGATCCGCCGCGACCCCGACCGGCTCAACACCTGGCTCCGCCTGATCAACACCGCGCGGAACCTCGAGCGGATCGCCGACCACGCCACCAACATCGCCGAGGCGGTCGTCTACCTCAAGGAAGGGGACATCATCCGCCACGTCGACGAGAACGACCTCGCCACCTGAGCGGGCGGACGGAATGAATGCGCCGAAACGCCGCAAAGCGGGCCGAATCCCTCGACCGACCGGCCCGTCGGCGTCCCTTTCGGCCCCACTCATAAAGAATTCGTTACAGAGGACACGCAAGCGATGGAAGGTAACATCGTAACGGCCGCCAAGTGGCTCGGGGCCGCGATGGTCCTCGCCAGCGCGATCCTGGCCGGCGGGTTGCGTTCAGCCCTTTCCACAGTGGAACGGAAACCGCCCGAGAAAACGCCCTCGATCCCGACCCAGGCCCCCGAGGTTGCCCCGCCAATCCTCGAGACCGGCCCACTCCCCGGCGACCTGGAGGAACTCGCCAAGTCGTTTCACGGCCCCAAGCCGAAGGCAGGCCCCCTCCCAAGTGCGCCGGCCCAGCTACGACCACGCTCACGGTCATTGTTTGCGGAACCAACGCCGGGGCCGCCCCCGAGCGACACAAATCCTTGATCCCAAGTCCGAGAGAGTTTCAGGACGTGGGCGGCTCGTGGGGGGCCAAAGACGCCAGGTGAACGGCGCGGCGGTCGAAGGGGAGGAAACCCGAGCCAACGTAGAGGTGGGTGGCCGGGCGGTTGCGAACGTCGACAGCCAGTTCGAGACGGGGGACGTGCTCCGCCGCCATGGCAATCGCCCGCGCGAGCATGGCGCGGCCCAGGCCACGGCCGCGGGCCGCGGGGGTCAGGCCAAGATAGGCGACCTCCCAGGCATCGCGGTCGGGAAGCTCAGACAGGAGCAGGACTGCCCCGGCCTCGGGTTCCCCCACCAGCCGCCCGACCCGCCAGCGATCGGCGACGAACCGGCCCGCCGCGCGGTGGCTGGCCAGAATGTCGTCGAGCGAGCGAATCCCCTCGAGCTCGGGCATGTCGAGGCTGTCGACATACGTCGCCTGGAGCACCGCCCGAAACTCGGTCTCGACCGCGGGTCCGTACCCCCACCATTCGATGGCTGGCAGGTCGGCCGCGACTTCCAACGGGGGAGCCGTCGCGCGCTCGAGATAGACCAGGTCGGTGACATGGGGCATGCCGCCCCCTTCCAGGTCCGCCGCGCCTTGCCGCGGGGCCGACTCGTCGAGCAGCGCCTGGACAATCCGGAACCCTCGGCCCCGGAGATCGTCCAGGGCCGCGCGGACCAGGGCGATGGCGTAGGCGGATCGCCGCCACGAGGGATCGACCTCGGGGGCCCAGACCGCCGCCGCTCGGCCCGCCAGCGGCTGGGTCAGCAAGGCCCCGACGATCCGACCGTGCCGCCAGGCGATCCAGAGCCCGGAGAGGTCAATCAGCCCACGCGCGGATTCCGCCAGCGCATTGGCGATCAGGCGCGGCCGCAACGAGGCGGGGACCCGGCGGTAGAGCACCTCCAAGGCCGCCTCGCGGTCGCCCAGCGGACAGGGCTGGACGTGAGGGGTCAAACCCGGCATGGCCGATCCGGAATCCGATGCAAGACGGGCCTTTCGGGAAAAATGTCCAACGCGGCGCCGGCAGCCGTCCGTATGATAATCGAAAGGCGGGAGGTCACGCGATGTGGAAGTCGGCCGAATCCCATTCCCAGACTGAAGATCCGGAAACCGCAATTCGCGGCGCCGGTGCTCCCCTGCCTCCGGCGACGGAGGCCGCGAGCCATGTCCGTGCCGACGAGCGAGGCGATGCCTGGCTCGTCGAGCAGGTCCGTGGGGGAGACGACAATGCCTTCGCGGCACTCGTGGTCCGCTACGAGCGGAAACTGATTCGCGTCCTGACGCGGCTCGTCCACGACGAAGAGTTGGCCCGCGACCTGGCTCAGGAAACGTTCTGGAAAGTCTATAGCCGGCTCGACCGGTTCGACACGGCGCGACGGTTCGGCCCCTGGCTGTTCCGGATCGGCGTGAACCTCTGTCTCGACCAACTCCGTCGCCGTGAGGCCCCGACGGCCGCGTCGATCGATCATCCCCATGGAGACGGCGTCTGGGCCTTTGAACTGCCCGACCCCGACCCCCGCATCCAGGCCGAACTGGCCCAGGAAGTGCAATTCATCCTCGAGAAGATTCCGGTCCCCTATCGCACCATCCTGGTGCTTCGGGATCTCGAAGGCTTTTCGTCCGCAGAGGTGGCGGCCATTGTCGGCCGCCGCGAAGCCACGGTGCGGTGGCGATTGGCCAAAGCCCGCGACGCGTTCCGCGAACATTGGGAACGCCGACAGGAGCTGACGCGACGGGAGACCATTTAAAATGGGCAATTTTCAATGTCAATGGGTGCGCGATCGGCTGCCACTCCTGGCGGGTGACGAGCTCCGTGGCACGGACCTTCGACGAGTCGAACGCCACCTGATCGGCTGCGCGAAGTGCCGAGAGCACCGAAGTTCGCTCGACCAATCGCTCAACATCTTGCACATGGTCGCGGCCCAGCCCCTTGTGCCGTCCGATGCCCCGTCCCTCTGGCCCGAGCTGGCCCGGCAAATTCGCCATTCTCGACGCCCTGCCCAAACTCCCCTTTTCACCTGGCCTCGCCGGTTGGGGCTTTGGCCCGCCTTTGGCTTGGGCTTGGGGCTGGTCGCCACGGTGATCGCCGTCGGTGCCCGTAACCAAGTGACCGACGCTCGGAAGAGCATGGCCAGCAACACCCAGCCGATCGCGACGGTGGCCTCAAAACCGGAGCCGGCGGCCCCCGTCGAAATCCCAGCCTCGACCCACGAGGTGATCAAGACCCAGGGTGAAGTGACGGCCTCCACCGAGAGCGTCCCCGCCACTCGCCTGGGTTACGACCTCGACCACACGATGCCCATGCCCCTCGGTAACGAGTCGCGCGAAGGCAAACAGGCAACCTACTGACGGGCTTGACCGACGGTCTGTCCCCAAAAATCAGTGACATCATCGCCTTCCCTTTTGTAGGGTGGGCATCCTCCGCCACGCCTCTCGTTTTCAGGGGTGGCGGGGGATGCCCACCCTCCACTCCTGATGGACTCACCCTTCCTGGCCGATTTGACCGAAGGGTTTGCCTCCGACCCGCGGAAGTGAGAAGATCCGCTTCATGCTCCGCTACCCCTGGATCATCCTCCTGTGCGTCCTCCCGACGCTCCTCTCGTCGTGCGGCCCCCCCGTGCCCGCCTCGTCGCCGCCGACGTCGACGGTCGCCGTCTCCGCCACCAATCCAAACGGAAACGAACCTGAAGGCACGACACTCCTGGAAGCGATCGAGCGCACGGTCGCCGAGTCGATCGCCAAGCTCCGCGATTCCGCCGTCGCGCTCGAGTATGCCGTGGCCGACGCCCCGTCGGGTGCGCGGCGGGTGGCAACCGGCGTGGTGGTTAACGACCGAGGCGACGTCCTCTCGATCCGGATCGACCCGCCCAAATCGACCGCGCCGATCCTGGCGCGGGACGCGTCGGGCGGTCGCCACCCCGCGCGTTGGGTGGCCGCCGACGCGGAGACCGGCCTGACCCTGCTCCGAATCGACCCGTCGATCGCCAAGCCGGTCCGGCCGGCGTCGCGAGCGCCCAGACTGGGGAGCCAGGTGCTCATCATCGGCAACCCGTTTGGCCTGGGCCATTCCGTGATCCGAGGGCAGGTCGCGGGGCTCGACCGCCGCGTGGACGTCGGCCCGAGACCGCTCGGCGGTCTGATCCAGCTCGATGCCTCACTCCACCCCGGCGACAGCGGAGCCCTGGTGGCCAACCTCCGCGGCGAGTGGCTCGGCCTGATCCGGAGCGGCCTCGCCAGGCCCGGCGGCGAGGGCGAAGGACGCACCTTCGACCACGACCTGGGCTTCGCCATCCCCGCCCACGACGCCCTCTGGATCGCCGAACAACTCGGCCTCCGTCGCCGCGTCGACCGCGCCTACCTCGGCGTCAGGCTCAACCTCGATCCCGTCGATACTCCTTCGGGAGCGATCCTCGACGGCATTGTCTCCGACTCCCCCGCCGCGCGGGCCGGGCTCAAAACGGGAGACCGGGTCTTGGCGTTCGACGGGTTCGCGATCAAGTCCCCCAGCGACCTGACCGATCGACTCGACCGCACCCTCGCCAACAGCGAAACCACGCTCGAATACCTCCGCGGTTCCCGCCGCGACCGCCTCACCATCCGGACCTCCAGCCGACCGCCACTCATCCCCGATCCCCCGCGGAGCTCGGCCAAGGAAGACGACCTCCCCTCGCCCCGCCCCCGCGAGCTCAACGAACGCATCGAACTCCTCGAACGCCGGCTCCGCGACCTCGAAAAGCAAGAGGGACACTCCGAGGCCCACCCCTAGCGCCCGCCTCGAGCCCAGCTCAAGTCCTTGGGTCCGCCTCGAACGGCTCCAAAAGGCAGCGAGGGACGCCGATCGCGACAACGAACACCTCCCCGGTAAAATCAATGGCCCCAGGGGCCGAAAAGCCAAGCTTGGGGGCAACGAAAGTGGCGGTCGCTCGGGCTCGGACGGCCTCCCCGAGCGCCTGGCCACGATCGGCATCGAGCCCCGAGGGAAGATCCAAGGCGAGAACCGGCTTGCCCGAACGGTTGATCGCTGTGATCGCCGCGTAAAGGATCCCTTCGACGGGTCTCGTCAGCCCCGTGCCCAGCAGCGCATCGACGACCCAGTCGGCCTCGGCGATCAGAGTCCCAAGCCGATCGGCATCGTCCGAGCCGCTGCTCTCCCAGTACGTTTGCTCGATCCCGGAGCGGGCCAGGACGTCGTGCTGTACGGCGGCGTCCCCCCGAAGCTGGCCGGCCTGGGCGAACCAGACGACTCGGACCGAAACGCCGCCAGCGTCGAGGTGACGCGCGACCACACCGCCATCGCCCCCGTTGTTCCCCGGTCCACAGACGATCAAGACCCGGGTCGCCGGGCCGACGCCTTGGTCCCGCAGCCAGGCGGCCGCGCCCCGGCCGGCGTTCTCCATCAGCACCAGGGTCGGCAGTCCTAACTCCTGAACGGCCCGAGCGTCGAGGCTCCGGACCTCCTCACGCGTCAACGGACGTATCGCCATCGCCCCGATCCTCCTCTCCCAAGCCGTTGGGACCAGCGACATTGACAACCGACGGCTCCGACTTTCACAATGGGGCGAATCCCACCGCTGGACCGCCCCCGTACCTTCGAGACCGCCGGAGTCCACCGAGCATGCCTATCTACGAATATCATTGCGAGCCGTGCGACCACACCTTCGAAACCTTGGTCCGCGGCCAGGGCGACACGCCGCACTGCCCCCAGTGTGGTGGAATCGACCTGCACAAGCAATTCAGTGTCCCCGCCTCCGCCCAGGCAGGCGGCCGCCCCGGATCTTCCTTGCCCGTTTGCGGACCGAGCCCGAGCTTCGGTTGTGGGTCCGGCCCTTGCGGCTCGGGGATGTGCTCGTCCGGTTGACCAGGTCTGCCCTGTCTTGACCAACACCTCTTCTTCAGCTCCGACCCAACCGCAAACCAACGTCCACCAGCCACCTCATTGCTGCGGCAGGGCTCGGAAAACAAGACCGAGCCCGGCCTTGTTGCGCGCGTTTGACGCGAGCACCCCATCACGGCTCCCCCTGCCCATTTTCTACCCCACCTCTGCATTCGCGCCATTCTACCCAAATTCGTCGTCTCTCCCCGTCAAGCCTCTTTGACAAGCTTTGAGTCAGAGGGCATATCCTAGTGGCTGGGAGTGCGCCTCGTTGATTGCTGGTTCGGGATCGCTGCCGATTGAGCCGGGGCCCTTCTTTCTGTGGGGAGTGAACCTCGCCAGCCGCACGAGATGATGTCTAAGGTGGGACGAGCGAGGGAGAGGTGACCGACCATGGTAGGACACCACGGAGACGTAGAATCGACGTTGCGAACGGCGGTGGCCGAACGGCTCGGCGAAGGGCGGTTCGGGCTCTGGTTTGGTGAGGGGGTCCGCCTGGGTGTGGCGGACGACGCTCTTGAGGTCGGTGTTCCCAACGCCTTCTTCCGTGAGTGGATCCAGGGGCATTTCGCAACCAACCTGATCGAAGCGGCCGAGGCGGTCACGGGCCGCACCTTGAAGCTGACGTTCCGGGTTGCCGACGAGGCGGAACCACGGGTCGGCAACCTGATCGAGCCCAAGCCGGCCGACGAGCGTCGCAAGCATGGAGGAACGGTTCCGCTCGCCCCCGAGCCGCAGACGCCCCCCCAAGGGGAGCGGGAGCGGCCTCGAAACCAGGCGCGGCCCGCAAGGCGGCTCGAGGATTTCGTGACCGGCCCGTGCAACCGCCTGGCGCAGGCCGCGGCGGTCGAGATGGTCCAGACGTCCGGGGCCTCGTTCAACCCGTTGGTAATTCACGCGGGAGTGGGCCTCGGCAAGACCCACCTGCTCGAAGGGATCGGACATGCCCTCCGCTCCCGCAATCCTGGCCTGAAACTGGTGCAGGGGACGGCCGAGGCGTTCACCAACGGGTTCCTCGACGCGATGCGGGCCGGGAACCTGGGATCGTTCCGATCCCGGTATCGTCGGGCCGACGCCTTGATCATTGATGACGTCCACTTCCTGGCCGCGAAGCGAGCCACGCAGGACGAATTCCTCCACACGTTCAACGCCCTGATCGCCGAAGGGGTTCCGATCATCGTGGCGGCCGACCAGCATCCCCGGCGGATCGCCCGGCTGACCGACGAGTTGGCCACGCGGTTCCTGGGCGGAATGGTCGTCAAGCTCGACGCCCCCTCCGCCGACACTCGAGCCGCCATTCTCAAGGCCAAGGCCCTGGCGCGAGGGGTCGACGTCCCGAATGCCGTCATCGCCTACATCGCCGAGCACCTTCGTGCCAGCGTCCGAGAGTTGGAAGGGGCGCTCCACAGCCTGATCGCCCACGCGGTGTTGACCGGCAAACGGCTCGATCTGGCTCTCGCCAAGACCGCGCTTCGGGACACGATCCGCCACACCGCGGCGGCCGTGGGCCTTCGCGACGTCGAGCGCGCCGTCTGCCAGCTCTTCGAGGTCGACGCCGAGACCCTCAAGTCCAACAGCCGGGTCCGGGCCCTGAGCTACCCCCGAATGATGGCGATGTATCTCGCCCGCAAACACACCGGCGCCGCCTACAGCGAAATCGGCCGCCACTTCGGCGGCCGCAATCACTCGACGGTGATCTCCGCCGAGAAGAAGGTCCTCGGCTGGCTCCGCGACGAAGAACGCAGCGCGCTACTCGCCGGCTTCGAAACCGTCAGCGATATCCTGGCCGCACTGGAACGGACCCTCGGCACCTAAGTTCAATTGGTCCCCAACACCGCGGGCCTCGACCCAAGAGGCTCGCGGCTTCATCTCACCTCTCCCCCTGCTCCAACTCGATGGTGATTCGGCGACGATTATTGGATCGACGCCCAAAACAGAGTTGGCGGCGATAATCTCCTTCCCTCAAGGCTGAGTCTATTTTCGCGAGATCCTCGGCGATATGATTCTGGTGAGGGACGACGAACGTTAGTAGGGTGTGGCCGGTCATCCCTCTGGGTGTACCAGGTAGGATCATTCGCGCCGATGGCCGTATTCACCGATCTCGAACGTCGGGTTTCCCATCCTCCATTCGACACGACTGAGTACAATCGACGATTGCCCGAATGTCAGCTTGTAGCGGAACGAATGCTTTTGGTTCATGTGAGTGGCCGAGAACGTACCTTCGAGACGACCGTTCTCGTACCTCCTCACGAGATCCCGACGTCAGACGATCTCGGCTACTTTACAGACTACACACGGCATGCCGAGAAGTTGCTCGGCCTCCAACCCTCGGCCTACTTCTATGCAGGACGAGCTCATCCGGGTTTCGGGGTCGTGGCCATGGCCTTCGCCCCTCACTGCGAGGCCGATCACACCGGTAGCGTAACTCCGTTCGACACCGGGGGTCTTGTCCATCCGGAGCGATTCATCAAAATTCGCCCGACTGATCTCGGAAGCGAAGCCGATCTCGTAGCATATGGTCAGGCTTCCCAGCTCTCGTTAGGTCAGTGGCGCGAGGTATTCGCCCAAATTCTCGCCGCCTATTTCTTGACCGATGAAGAGTACTGGACCGGCAGGCCAAAATCGATCGATCACGAGGGTCTTTACGAGCTGAACCACGACTGGCGAGCATGGACTTTCGAGGTGCGGTTCCACGAGGGACAATCGATTCACCAGCGTGAAGCGTGGTGTGCGGACGAGCCGACGATGGAGTCACTCCGGCGGCTCTTGGATGCGCAAAGTACAACTCCACCGGGCGATCCGCCTACCCCGTTGGAAAGGTTCCTTCAAGGACCGAGGTCGCTTGCACCGGCGGGAACGCCCGAGTTCTGCGAGCGGCTGGAACAATGGATTCGCGAACAGGTGATGTTATGAATGGATTTAACGCCGATAATCTGGAGGTCGTTGGTTTCAATGGAACACCACAGGTCGAGTGCGGCCGCACGCTACCAGTGGTGCGGCGCAAGTCGGACGGGATGTACTGCGTACTCCCGTCGGTAGGCAATGGTGCAGCGCTCGCCTGGCACAACGAGAAGGAGGCGGCCGAGTTCGTCGGGGCAAAACGGTGGACCCGATTCCACGAATCCCTCCCCATTCCCCGATCTTGCATTTCGGACGGAGACGGACGGCTCGCACGGAAGCCGATGGTGGTCCACGCATTTCACACGCTCCTCGAAATGGCAGACCGCGTGACCTGGCCGGCCAGGTTTCATGACGAACCGTTACTCTGGCGGGGTCTCAATCAACCTAACGACTCTGTCCGTGCCGCCTGTAGTTCAGCCGAGACCGTGGAAGCGTTGATGGACGACTGGGCCATGGCCATCAAGAGACGATTCGACGCACGGTTTCACCAAGGCCATCAGAAGGCTGCTCTTAAGCGTGTCGCGGATTTCATGCTCTGTGCGGCGCGAACCCGTGACCTACGCTGGCAAGCCTACCTGCGCTACGCAATGTCCCAGGAACCTGACCGCGTCCAGCCCGTATTCGATAGCTTTATCCAGGGTGAGTTCCCCGATGCCGACTGGCCAGGGTTCCTCAAACAGATCGAGAGCCAGAGCGGCGTGTTGAAGGCCGTCCAGATTCCTGAAATTCGGTCCTCCTCGGCCTCGCAGTCGCAGAACGCACGATCAAAGCTAATGAACATCACAAATCAACCACCACTTAATGTCATGAATCCGGTCGCCGCATGAACGCTTTTCCCCAGATCTTCGCATTCTACAGCTTCAAAGGGGGCGTCGGCCGAAGCATGGCGGTGCTCAATCTGGCATACGCCCTTGCCGCTGTTGGGCGCAACGTCCTGATCCTCGACATGGATCTGGAAGCGCCTGGACTCAGCGGATTTCTCGACCGGAATCGGGAAATCCCTGGGTTCGCCGCATTGGACATGGTCGACCTGGTGAAATGGGCGAGCACGACCTCTCTTCCTCTGGATCCACTTTCGTTTCCCCTTCTCTCCGAGTACGTCGTTTCCGTCCCCCGTGAAAAGCTCCAAGGGAACTCCAGCACCAACAGCGAACCAGGCCGCCTCGACATCCTCCCCGTCGAAGAGGAGAGGGACTACTACGAACGACTGACGGCACTGGCGATGGGAAGTTACGACCAGGAAGCGCTTGTCCAAATAGGAAGCATTCTGAGGGCCTGGATCAAGAGTCTTCGGTTCCCGATCGAAGTGCCCGACTACTATGGGCCGACCGCCGAACGGGCAGCGGCTTACGACTACGTGTTGGTCGACAGCCGCACCGGCATCACCGAGACCGGGGGCCTGTGCATCGGACCTCTGTCGGATCAGCTCGTCGTCCTCACAGCTCTGAATGATCAGAACGTGAAAGGAACCTGCAAGTTCTTGAAGGAAGTGGGAATCCTTGAGTCACTCCCTCCTTCGTCGACGGTTGCCGACCCGCCCCGTGAGAGGACCGGTCCAAGACCCGGCTCCAAACCCTGCCTGATTATTGCCAGCCTCGTACCCGCCGGAGAGATTGAGACAAAACGAAAGCGTTTAAAACATCTCGAAGAATCCCTGGGCAAAGTCGTCGTCAAACTGTCCTACCATCCCCAATTGGCGCTCCAGGAATCGATTTTCACTCGCGATTACCGTGACGAATACCTGGCCCACGAGTATGACACTCTACTGCGACAAATTCTCAACATGGCTGGGGATGGGAACGATGACGCTCTGCCGGAAAGGCTGACGCGTCGAAAGCATTCACCGGCTGAATTCCGCGAAACATTACACCGCCTACTACGTTCTGCAACAGTGAGCGGATCGGAGAACTTGCTCCTCTTTCTCCTCTCGGAAGCGATCCGCTTGGAGATTAAGAATGAAGACGATTTCATCCTGTGGGATCGCGTTTGCCGTGCGCTTTCCGGCGAAGCTCAAGCATCTTCGTTGAGTGTCATTACCCAATGGGCCAATCTCCTCTCCCAATGGAGTCTCTATTCGATCGACAGTGGACTGGCCGCCTTGCGGATTGAAGCCGCGATGAATCGCTACAAGCAAGTCTGCGAATCCGACAAAGCAACATCCCGTCGAAAGGCCGAGGCATTGTTTAATCGTGGCGTAACGTACGGGCTACGAGGTGAGCGAGAGAAGGAACTCGCCGATTACTCTGCTGTTATTCAGATAACTGACGCGCCACTAGACCTAATGGCCAATGCCTTCTTCAATCGCGGCGTGACGCATGGGGAGCAAGGCGAGCCACAGATGGCAATCGACGATTACTCCTCCATTATCCAAATGACCGACGCGCCTGCAGAACAGAAGGCCAAAGCCTTGTTCAGTCGCGGCATGATGTTCGGGCAACTAGGCCAGCCGCAGAAAGAGATCGACGATTACTCCGCCGTTATCCAAATGGACGATGCGCCTGCCGAACACAAGGCTAAAGCCTTAATCAATCGCGGTGTGACATTCGGGCAATTAGGCCAGCCGCAGAAGGAAATCGACGATTACTCCGCCGTTATCCAAATGACCGACGCATCTGCAGAACAGAAGGCTGAGGCATTGTTTAATCGCGGCGTGACGCATGGGGAACAAGGCGAGCCACAGATGGCAATCGACGATTACTCCTCCATTATCCAAATGACCGACGCGCCTGCAGAACAGAAGGCCAAAGCCTTGTCCAGTCGCGGCATGATGTTCGGGCAACTAGGCCAGCCGCAGAAAGAGATCGACGATTACTCCGCCGTTATCCAAATGGACGATGCGCCTGCCGAACACAAGGCTAAAGCCTTAATCAATCGCGGTGTAACATCCAGGCAATTAGACGAGCCACAGAAGGCAATCGACGACTACTCCGCCGTTATCCAAATGGACGATGCGCCTGCCGAACACAAGGCTAAAGCCTTAATCAATCGTGGTGTGACATTCGGGCAAGTAGGTGAGTCTCAGAGGGCAATCGACGACTACTCCGCCGTTATCCAAATGGACGATGCGCCTGCCGAACACAAGGCTAAAGCCTTCTTCAATCGCGGTGTGGCGTACGAGCAACAACGCCAGCTGCAGAAGGCAATCAACGACTATTCCACGGTCATCCAGATAACCGATGTGTTACCAGAGCTAAAGGTCACAACCTTAGTCAACCGTAGTTGGGCCCACTACAGTGCGGGCCGCCACCGTGAAGCCATTGAGGATGGACGACAAGCCGTCTCCCTCAATCCCAGTGATTGGACCGCTCACAACAACCTTGCGATCTCGCTATTGGTCTTCGGCCAGACGGCTGAGGCCTTGCAAAGTTACGAAGCGGCAATCGCCCTCGCTGACTCTGCTCAGCTCGATGAGATAACGGCCGACCTTCGAGCGGCGATCGACAAGAATGGCCCACTGACTGGGGCTGAAGACATCATTGATCGCATCGAAGCACGTCGCCAAGTCTTGATGCGTGAATGACCTGCGGCTGCAGCCGGTGAACGCAAAGGATCACCGGCTGCCTCGCAAAATCAAGCCATCAATACTTCGGAATCAGCTTGGCGCGTTCTTCGTACTGAGGGTTGTGGTGCCACTCGGTGCGCTGGCAGCCGAGACCACGGCTGAGCTCGTCTTGCGCCAGGTCGGCCCATGGCGTCTTCGGATGCGCCTCGATGACCTGCTTGAGTAGCGCTTGGGCCTGGACGTACTTCTTCTGGGTGTTTTCCTTGGGGGCTTTGCGGTCCGGCGAGTGGTCGATGGCCCATTCGACAACAAGCGACTGGCTCGGCATCGTCTTGGGTTTGGGAGGGGCCTTACCCATCTCGTCGACGCAGGCGCGGTACTCGTAGGCCTTGACCTGGTAGGCGACGACCTGCGCCATCATCAGGTCGTAGTGCGCCTGCCAGCGTTTCAACGGCTCGCGATCGCGGAGCGGCTTGAGAGCCGTGAGCCGATCCTCGATTTTCAAGAGGACGTTGAGCCGCTCGGTCGCGATCTGGTGGGCTTCCTGGCAGGCGGGAACGAGGTCAGCCGGGTTGATCGGGAAGTGCCGGCGGAACGGATAGCCCTTCGTCTCCTGGATGATGGCGAAGAGGGTCCGGCGGAACTCCGACTTGGTCCGCCGCTCACGGTAGGCCAGGCGGTTGTCGTACTCAGGGACGTATTCCTTGAGGGTCTGAATCGAGTACAGCTTCTCGCGCTGACGGACCCGCATGTTCTCTTCGCTGGGGAGCAGGAAGTAGATCCCGCCGGTGTCCTTGGCCAGGCGGGCGAGCTCGTAGGGGGCGAACCCCGACGGCTGCTCTTCCCAGCGCTCGTGCAGACCGTCCCACTGAAGCAACTCGAGGTCGGCGGTTTCCGGGCCTCGGCGAATCCCGGGCCAGTACACATCCTTGGTCACCGGGTCAACGTACTTGAGATGGGCGGTGCTGAAGCCGAAAAGCGACTGCCGACCGATCACGTAGATCGGCACTTTCATGCTGATGGCCGCCTGCCGTGCTTCCTCAACCTTATCGCCATCGTCGCCCGACTCGTCGGTCACCAGCACGATCAGGAGCCGCCGATCCTTCTTGATGATCGGGGAGTACCGCTCGATCACGTCATGGATCGTCTGCATCGTGTTCTCGGTGCCCGAGTCGTCGACGCGGAGATGGTCGATCGCCTTGCCGATCTGGTCGATGTCGAAGGTGGGCTTCTCCAGCTCGAAGTGGGTCTCCTTACCGAACCCGACAATCGCGTGAGTGAGCGGAGCCGCCTGCTTCTTGCTCGTGTCGACGTTGATCTTCAAGGCCGAGGCAACCTGGTCGAACTTCTCGTTGATGGCGCGCTGGTCGTCCTTCATACTCGCCGACTCGTCGAAGAGCCAGACGACCGTCAGCTTGTGCTGCCCGAGATGCCTGAGGATCTCACGAGCGAGTTGGTCGAGCGCCTCGCCGACCCCTTTGGCCTCGAAGGTGATGTCACCGCTGATCATGCCGCCACCGCCGAGGTCGACCCCGAGCTTGGTCGCGGTCGGGATCATGCTCAGGCCCGAGATATTGGCAACGACCTTCACCCCGGGAAGACTCGTTCCCTCACCGATCCCGCGGCCCACCCCGCGCACCTGAGGCGTGGCCGAAGGCGGCCCGGTTCCAATCCCACTGAACCCGCCGCCGCCCCCCTCGCTTGCCGCGGCCGGCGCACCTTCGCTCCCCGCCGCCTGGTCGCTCCGCTGTTCGGCCGGTGTGGCCAGGACGTGGAGTGCTTCCTCCTCCGACCCCTTGCCGGAGACCAAGGCGGAGTTGATGTTGGCGACCGCCTTGCGAACTTCAGTCGAGAACGTCGCCGCCCCCAGAATCGCCAGTACGACCACATGGATCACGAGCGATACGACCCATGACGGCGCGTCGTATCGTTTCTTGCGGCGTTTTTTCTTCTTCGGCTTGGGCTTGGGCGCCTCACCCTGGGCCGGTTGGCCTTGCGCTTGAGGGGGCTCGCCGGCCTGCCCCGCGGCGACAGCATCGGCCGAAGCGGGAGCGGGGGCGGAAGCGGATGACGAGGTCGCGGGCATTGCCGCGGCGGGTGGGGGGGCATGCTCCTCGGTCGGAGGCATGGGGGCCATGGCTGGCGGATTGGAATCCGCCAGGTTATAGAGGCCGTCGCTCGACGAAGAAGTCGGAACGTGGAGAGCCATCACACTTCGTCCTCAAAGCCTTGAGGAGGAGGCTTGCCGCCGATCCCGCAAAAGATCGTGCCGGGCGGCCACCGATCGCCCGGCAGGGATCGGTCCTCAGAGTTTCGGAACCTCAACTGGCTTGGCCATGGTCTTCATCGCCTCTTTCTTGGCCTTGGCGGCGGGGGAGTCCATCTTGGGCCGCTCGATCGGCTTGACGTAGGTCTCGACCCACTTGAAACCAAAGGCATCCTTCAACTCGCGTTTGGCAAGCAGGGCCCAGGGGGTGTTGGGGTGCTCGTCGACGACGCGCTGAAGCAGGTCCTTGGCCTGCTTGGCCGCGGAGGCCGCCTTGTCACTATACCGGATTTCCTCGCTGGGCACGAGTTTCCAGGCGTTCGACGTCTCATTCTTAAACTTGAGGGCGTCCTTCTTCATCGAGGCACACGCCCAATTATACTCGTAGCAGCGGATCTTCATTGCAAGCAGCCGGCCCCGGATCAGGTCGTAGTGCGCCTGCCAGCGCCTCGAGGTCTCACGGTCGCGCATCTTGGCCGCCCGCAGGATCGGCACCAGGGCCTCGTCCACCGCATTGGCCGTCAGCGCGGCTTTCGTCTGGTTGTCGGCCATCACCTCTTTGAACTCAGGGCCGTCGGCCGCGGGGAACGTCAGTGAAGGCTGGGGCCCCATCCGTTGCTGCGTGATCAGCGCCGCTTCGAGCACGGCCTGACGGATCGGGTTCTTGGCCACGGCCGCCTCGTACTGCTGCCGGCTCAGCAAATCGGGCTTGTACTCGCGCATCATAACCGGGTCGAACCCCATCCGGGAGGGACCCATCCGGGTCACGAAGAAGATCCCGCCGGTTGCGCGAGCCAACCGGCTCAGGGCATACGGGCCGAACCCGGAGTCGAGCATATCGTATTGGTAGCCGTCATACCAGAACGGGAGCTTGATCTGTTCGAGGGCCACGCTCTCGGGCCCTTGGCGGACCTCGAGGCCGCGGTAGTGGATCTTGGTCGCGGGGTCGAAATAGTCCATCTTGCCCATCACCCGGCCGAAGATGGCCTGCGAGCCGAGGACGTAGACCGGCACCTTGGCCCGGGAGGCCACGTCGATCGCTTCCTCGAGCCGCGGCTCATCGTCACCGACCTCATCGGTCACGACGATGATCATCGCGTGGTATCGGACGCCCTTGGCATCCTTATAGTTGCCCCAACGGCGGACGATCTCGGCGACGGTTCCGAAGGTGGTCTCGTTGCCGGTCTTATCCAGAGGAACCGAATTGATGGCGCTAACGATCTCGGCCTTGTCGGCAGTGGGGGCAGTGGTCATCGCCTGGCGATCGTTGCCGAAAGCGACGACCGAGGTGAGCAGGCCGCCATCATGGCTCAGGTCCTTGCCGTCGAGCTCGGCGATGTGGCCGTAAATCGTGTCGATCTGCTTGCCAAGCTTCTCGCGTTCCACGGACAGGCTGCCCGAGGCGTCGAACGCCCAGATCACCAGGGTGCGCCCCTTCTCCAGGCGACCGAGAATCTCCTGGGCAATCCGGTCGACGGCCCCATCCACCCCGTCGGCATACTCAGCGCCGTTGCCTTTGATGGACACGGTCTGGCCGAGCATCGTGGCCGTCGGCACCGCGACCCGGGTGGCCTGGCTGACGTCGAGCGAGGCCAGTTGCAGGTTCGATGCCGGCTTCGCCGAGGCCGACTCCATCGGATCAACGTTGACCCCCGGAGGCGCCGAGACGACCGTCGGCGCCAGGTTCGGCGAGAACGATCCCCCGACCGGCGTATTGGTCAGGGGCTTATCCGCCATGTCCAGGTCCTGGAAATCGGCCTTCGATTCCAGCTCGCCGAGCACGGTGTGCTCCTCGACCCGGCTCTGAAACTCGCGATGCACCTCATGCTGGACCGCGAGCCCCGCCATGCCTAAACCGAGCATGAGCACCGCGTGAACGCCCACACTCACCAGGATCGCGGGGACCTCAATGTCCAGCCGCCCCCCCACCCAGCGCGAGGCTTGCGGGTAACGCCGGTCGAGCCCACGCAGAAAGGCGCGAAAGCCAGTCTCTTGACTCGCAACCTCAACCTCGGCGTCTGAACCGACCGGCTCGCTCGGCCTGGGCCGAGCGCGAGCGACCATCTGTTCCCGGACTGCGGCTCGGATCCCCACGGTTCTCATCTCCCCAGGACTCCCCACCCCCTCGACGTGGTGGAACCAAGTCCTTCATGAGTCGCGCCCCGGGCACCTCCGGCTGGCCTCGCCAACCAGGATCGTCACAAATCAACGATACGTTGATTCCATCCATTATCTTAGCCGCCGCGCCCAGGTCGGGCAATCCGGTTCCCCTCGACTTTTCCGAACCAGGTGAATCAGCGCCCCCGCGAAGGTTTTTTTTGAACAGAACCGACTGTGGGGGACATGACCTTCCTCTAATGATTCCGGCCGTTGGGGAAGGTCCCGAAGTCGGCCTGGTTTGTGCTATTCTGAGCGCACCATGATCCCGGAAATTCGCCCGCTCCGCCCCGATGACCTGCACGAGCTCAGCCGGTTCTTGATCGACGGTTTCCACGCGCCCGACGACGCCGACTTCGCGGCCCCCGACGTCCTGGGCTGGAAATACCTGGATCCGATCCGCGGCGGCGACGCTGCGCCTCGGAGCTTCGTCGCGTGCGCGGAGGGACGGATCGTGGGCCACGTCGGCCTCTGTCCGACGGTCTTCGAGGGGGTTGGCCTGCCCCCGGGCGGGATCGCGACCTTGCATATGGTCGACTGGCTTGGCTCGCGATCCCACCGCTCCGTGGGATCCGCGCTCATGCGACACGCCCATCAAGGGGTCAAAACCCAATACGTCCTCGTCGCCAACGAACGGGCCAGACGCGTGACCGGCAGCGCCGGTTACGCGTCGATGGCCGAGGTCACGGTCTTCCAGAGAGTCCTCCGCGTCGGCTACCGCTGGAGGGCGCCGGGGCTTGGCCCCGGGGCGCGCCTGCTGCGGGTGGGACGGGACGCCGTCCGCAAGCTGCTGAACCCGGGGCGATCGCCTCGGGTCGCGGTCGAGCTCCGCCGGGTGGGGGAATTCGGCCCCGAGATCGACCCGATCCTCGACGACTGGCGGGCGCGCGTGATCCTGACCAGCCGCGCTCCCGAGCGGCTCAACCACGCGTTGCGCTACCCTCGGCCGGGGATGACCGGCTGGCTGCTCGTCGCGGAAGGGGAGACCCGCGGGTTCGCGCTGTTGAACGTCAACCGCCAGGGGACGGTCCGAGCCGGCAAGCTCGTCGAGTGCCTCGTGCAAGGAGAGGACAGCGCCCTCCGGCACGCAGCCGTCACCGCTCTGACGGAAGAGCTCGGACGTCAGGGCGCGGACCTGGCCGTCGGCTTCGCCAGCACTCCCTGGATCGCCGACGCCCTGCGACTCAGCGGGTTCACCCCAGCCCATCACCTGGAATTCACCCTCCGCGATCGGGAAGGCCTGATCCCCAACGGTGTTCCCATCCATCTCTCCTCCTTCGAGGCCGACTACGCCTATTCTTGATCGCAAGAGGCGTGGAACGGGCCGTGCCCACCCCATGGAACGAAGCGCTCCCCTTTGCAAAAGCGGGTGCCATGCCCCCAGATCCTTCCGATCCCGGGCTCCCTGCCCGTATGATCGAGATCCGGGGCGTGACGACCAAGGCGACGGACCTCATCCAGTTTCTGACATGCTCATTCGAAATAAAAGAGAGATCATGGCCCGGGCGTTCAACCACCTCGGCCTGACTCGACTCCTGGAGCGTGCCGCGAGGCGACCGGCCGTCCTGGTCGCGACCTTTCACCGGATCGGCGTGCCGGCGGAGGGGTCGTTTTACGATGGCGTTTACTCCGCCTCGCCCGAAGCGTTCCGCGCCCAGGTGTGCCACCTCCGGGACCGCTTCCGGCTGATCACGCTTGACGCCTTGGTCACGCTGGCAGGCGCGGGCACGAGCTTCGAGGTTGACCGGCCCACCGCGCTGATCACCTTCGATGATGGTTATCGCGACAACTTCGACGTCGCCTTCCCCATCCTCCGGGAGTTGGCCGCTCCGGCGACCTTCTTCATTCCGACCGGCTTCTTTTCCCAACCGCACGTCCCCTGGTGGGACCACGTCGCCCACGTCCTGAAGCGAACCGACCAGGCGCGGATTACACTCGACTGGCCCGAGCCGCTCGCGATCAACCTCGAGCCGACCGCGCGGGGGGCCGCGCGGGGGGCCGCGCGGGGGGCCGCGCGGGGGGCCGCGCGGGGGGCCGCGCGGGGGGCCGCGCGGGGGGCCGCGCGGGGGGCCGCGCGGGGGGCCGCGCGGGGGGCCGCGCGGGGGGCCGCGATCGCGGCGGTCGTGCAGCTCTATCTCGACGGTAAGGTGAGCGACGAGGCTCGGTTTCGCGCACATCTTGAGGAACGAGCCGAAGTCGTCGTGGACGACAGCACCTTGGGGCAGGCCCTGTTCATGACCTGGGACCAGGTCCGCCACCTCGCCGACTCGGGAATGACGATCGGCTCGCACGCACACAACCACCGTGCTCTGGCGTCACTCTCCGAGGCCGACCAGCGCCACGAGCTGATCGAATCGAAGCGGATCCTCGAGCGTGAGGTCGGACGTGAAGTCCAAGCGCTCGCCTACCCGTTCGGCTGGGCGGGGACGTTCGACGAGCGAACGCGGCGGCTGGCTCAGGAGGCGGGATACCGCCTGGCCTTCGCATCGACCGAAGGGGTGAACCGGCCGGGCGCGTCGGACCCGTTCGCGCTCCGCCGGCTCAACGTGGGCTACCACGATTCGGCCCCCTTGTTCCGGGCTCGGACGGCCCTGCAAACCTCGTTCGGAACCTCGTTCCTCTAAAACGAGTGAGGACCGGTGTCCGCGGCCCGAGGGAGACCGGTGCGCGGAGTTCTCAGGGCCGGTTGACTCTGGTCCATCCGGCCCGTTACGATCGCGTTCGGTCGGCTCGCGCCGGGGAACGGGGACCGGCCGGATTCGACTCGCCCGGCATTGCCCTCTCATCCCTATCGTGGTGATCGACTCGTGCACATCTTGCTGACCAATGACGACGGCGTGTTCGCCCCGGGCTTACGGGCGTTGCGCAAGGAATTGCAACGGCTGGGGGAAGTGACCGTGATCGCTCCCGCCATGGAGCAGAGCGGGGTCGGTCACTCCATCACGCTTTTGACCCCCTTAGTAGTCAAACAGGTGGATGAGGACGACGGGACGACCCTGGGCTGGATGGTCGAGGGGAGTCCAGCCGACAGTGTGAAACTCGCCATCTGCGAGTTGATGCCCCGCCCCCCGGACCTGATCGTCTCGGGAATCAACGCCGGCTCCAACGCGGGGATCAACGTCCTCTATTCGGGCACGGTGGCCGCGGCGATCGAGGGGGCCTTCTTCAAGATCACCAGTGTCGCCGTCTCGCTCGAGCTGGCCGAGCACTTCGACTATCCGCACGCCGCCCGCCACGCGACACGGGTCATCGAGCGAATCCTGGCGCACAAGCCTCCCAACGGCTCGTTGTTCAACGTGAATCTTCCCGCCCACTCACGCGGCGAGCCCAAGGGGGTCCGCGTCGTGCCGATGGGGGTCGGCCGCTACGGCGAAGGCTTCGAACGCCGGCAAGACCCGCGGGGACGAACCTATTACTGGATGACCTACACCCCCCCGTTCCACCTCGAAGGCCCCGAGACCGACGTCACGAGCCTCTGCGAAGGTTATATCACCGTCACCCCGCTCCACTTCGACCTGACGCGCTACGACCTGATCCCCGAGGTCAGCGGCTGGGACTGGAACGGAGCGACGGCTCCTGCCCCGCCGAGCAGCGATTCATAATCCGTGATAAGTCATTGTCAGGAGAATTTCATCATGTCGTCACAATTGCGAGGCTTCCGCACCGCCCCCCTCGGCGCCTCCTTGCTCCTCCTCTTGCTCACTCCCGGTTGCGAGGAGCCCCGCCACGTCAACACCAACCTCAACGCCCCAGCAGCGGACGCCGCCCCTGTCACCGCCCCAGCGACGGAGCCGGCCCCTGCCCCGGAGATTGTTCAGCCACGTGAGACTCTCGGCAAGCGGACGCAGGACATCCGCAACGCCGAAGACGAGTTAAAAAAAGGGGCGGAGGTCGGTACCACCAAGATCACAGCGAAGGACCCGATCACCCTCCCGGGCAATGCTTATACCACGATCATCGGCCGGACCTCGATCTTGCAGATCGAACACGCCATGAACCTCTACAAGGCCACGAACGACCGCTTCCCCAAGGATTACTCCGAGTTCAAAACCGACATCATCCAGGCCAACAACCTCGCCCTGCCCACGCTCCCTTACCACCAGGAGTACGGCTATGACGAGAAAGAACACAAGCTCATCATCCTGGAATACCCCGACCGCAAGGCCGCGGTCCAGAAACAGAATGACGCCAAATACGGTCGCTAAGCCTCTGGACTTCGATTCAGCCGTATTGCACCGGCCACCCAACGCTCGCCCTGCGGGTGAGCCAGATTTCTGAGGCGAGCGGGGAGTGTGAGCTCCCCGCCTTTATTCATATTCAAAGATTCACTCGCCCGTAAATATGGAATTGAATGGAATTGAATGGAATTGAATGGAATTGAATGGAATTGAATGGAATTGAATGGAATTGCGGGCCGGACGCCCGCGGTCCCAGGGGGGGCGAGCGCTGACTTGCGGGCGGGATTCGCTCACCTGGGACAGGCGAGCGAAATCGCTCGAGCAAATCCCAGCGCAATAAAAAACGCCCCGACCCTTCAATGAAGAAGGATCGGGGCGTTGCTGAAGGATTCCGGCGATCACCGACTTTCGCGCCAAAGGCACTATCATGGGCCTGACGGGCTTAACGGCCGTGTTCGGAATGGGAACGGGTGGGACCCCGTCAGTATGTTCGCCGGAAAAGCACTCGGCAGGCGATCAAGCCTGCCGAGCACGTGTCAGTCGTTCAGATTCGTGTGGTCATCACGCAAGCTCAAACCGCGCGTTTCGATGGGCATGACCAACCGTCTTCGAGTCTCTTCACGACGCGTGGTCCCCGTATTGGATGGGATCCGTCGCCGTGTGATCGATCGAATGCGATCGGTGAATGATGCAACCCTGATTCCAGTCCGATTCGAGTCCCAATCAAGGGAGCCGGCGGACGGATCGGGGTGGTCAAGCGATCGGCTGTTAGGACCGGTCGGCTGCGGCGATCACTCGCCGTGCACTCCCGGCCTATCGACCTGGTCGTCTTCCAGGAGCCTTCGCACTTGCGTGCTGGAAACCTCGTCTTGAAGAGGGCTTCGCGCTTAGATGCCTTCAGCGCTTATCCTTTCCCGACCTAGCTACCCGGCGATGCCCCGAGCGGAACAGCCGGTACACCAGAGGTCGGTCCTCCCCAATCCTCTCGTACTAGGGGAGACCCTTCGCAAGTTTCCTACGCCCACGGCAGATAGGGACCGACCTGTCTCACGACGGTCTGAACCCAGCTCGCGTACCGCTTTCATTGGCGAACAGCCAAACCCTTGGGACCTTCTCCAGCCCCAGGATGCGATGAGCCGACATCGAGGTGCCAAACCTCCCCGCCGCTATGGACGCTCGGGGGAGATCAGCCTGTTATCCCCGGAGTACCTTTTATCTGTTGAGCGACGGCCTTTCCATCCAGCACCGCCGGATCACTAACGCCGACTTTCGTCCCTGCTCGACTGATGGGTCTCGCAGTCAGGCACCCTTCTACGTTTGCGCTCATGTTGCCAGATTGCCGACCTGGCCGAGGGTACCATTGCACTCCTCCGTTACTCTTTGGGAGGAGACCGCCCCAGTCAAACTGCCCGATGAGCATGGTCCCGGTCCGGGCTACGGACCGGTGAGGATCAGAGTCATTTCAGGGTGGTATTTCACCGATGGCTCCCCGACGGCTGGCGCCGCCGGATCACGGCCTCCCACCTATGCTACACAGAAAGGACGCTGACCCAATGCCAACCTGCAGTAAAGGTTCACGGGGTCTTTCCGTCTGACCGCGGGTACGTGGCATCTTCACCACGGCTACAGTTTCACCGGGTCCCTCGTGGAGACAGTGCTCCAGTCGTTACGCCATTCATGCAGGTCGGAACTTACCCGACAAGGAACTTCGCTACCTTAGGACCGTCATAGTTACGGCCGCCGTTTATCGGGGCTTCGGTCGCCAACTTCAGCTTACGCCTCATCGGCTCCCTTAACCTACCGACACCGAGCAGGCGTCAGACTCTATACGTCCTCTTGCGAGTTGGCAGAGTCCTGTGTTTTTGATAAACAGTCGCTAGAGCCGATTCTCTGCGGCTCTCCTTACGGAGAGCACCCCTTATACCGAAGGTACGGGGTCATTTTGCCGAGTTCCTTCACGAGGGTTCTCCCGAACGCCTTCGGATACTCGCCTAGCACACCTGTGTCGGATTGCGGTACGGGCCGGATGGTTCGTCCCGACAGGGCTTTTCGTGGCCGGCTTGGCATCAGGCTTCCAGATCGAATGCTGTCGGCCTTGCGGCACGGGGTATTCTAGCACCCCGACCTGACTGAAACCGGCGTCCTCTGTCGTTCAACCTTACCATCGGGTGGCGGAATATTAACCGTCTGTCCATCGGCTACGCCCTTGGGCCTCGCCTTAGGTCCCGACTGACCCTGGGCGGATTGACCTTCCCCAGGAAACCTTGTGCTTTCGGCGGACAGGCTTCCCACCTGTCTTGTCGTTACTCGTTCCGGCATTCGCACTCGCCCACGCTCCACAGATCGTTTCCATTCTGCTTCGTTGCGGTGGGCGACGCTCTCCTACCATCAGTTTTTAACCTGATCCGCGACTGCGGCACGACGCTTAGTCCCCGTCATTTTCGGCGCGGGATGGCTCGACCGGTAAGCTGTTACGCACTTTTGAAATGATGGCTGCTTCTAAGCCAACATCCCGGCTGTCACCGCGATCCCACTTCCTTTGCCACTGAGCGTCGATTTGGGGGCCTTGGTCGGCGGTCTGGGTTGTTTCCCTTTTGAACGTGAAGCTTATCCCCCACGTTCTGACTCCCGGGGTCCGTCACGCGGTATTCGGAGTTGGGTTTCGGAGGGTAGGCGGGAAGCCCCCCTACCGAATTCCGTCGCTCTACCCCCGCGTGATATGTCCCGAGGCTGGCCCTAAAGCCATTTCGGAGAGAACGAGCTATCTCCAGGTTTGATAAGACTTTCACTCCTCCCCACGGGTCCTCCCCCAGTTTTTCAACACTGGTGGGTTCGGTCCTCCACGACCGGTTAGGGTCGCTTCAACCTGCCCATGGGTAGTTCACCTGGTTTCGCGTCTACTGCACCCGACTATGGCGCCCGATGAAGACTCGCTTTCGCTACGGCTCCCCCCCTGAAGGGGTTAACCTGGGGCCGGATACAGTAACTCGCCGGATCATTATGCAAAAGGCACGCGGTCACGCGGTCCGAAGACATCGCGCTCCCACCGCTTGTAGGCACGGGGTTTCAGGTTCAGTCTCCTCCCCTAATCGGGGTTCTTCCCACCGTTCGGTCGCCCTACTGGGTTCGCTATCGGTCGTCATCGAGTGCTTAGCCTTGCGGGATGGTCCCCGCCGATTCAGGCCGGGTTTCACGTGCCCGACCCTACTCGGGTACCGAAGAGGGGAGGTTGCATCGTCGCTTACGGGGCTATCACCCGCTCTGGCGCTCCGTTCCAGGAGACTTCAGCTGACGCTCACTCATCCCATGTTATCGGCCCCACGACCCCGAGTGGTGTCCCACTCGGTTTAGGCTGATCCCCGTTCGCTCGCCGCTACTGAGGGAGTCTCGGTTGATTTCCTTTCCTCCGGGTACTGAGATGTTTCAGTTCCCCGGGTCTCTACAGGCATTCCAGGATCGACGTTCGTTGGGCAACTCCCCTGGACTTATCGCAGCCTTCCACGCCTGTCT
This sequence comes from Singulisphaera sp. GP187, assembly GCF_900129635.1. GTDB lineage: Bacteria > Planctomycetota > Planctomycetia > Isosphaerales > Isosphaeraceae > Singulisphaera. The sequence goes on from NZ_FSRB01000001.1 coordinate 4,849,901, forward strand.
CTCTGATGACGCCTAGGCATCCCCCCCGTGCCCTTAGGAGCTTGACCACGCCGATCCGGACGCCGCGGTTTCCCGAAAGAAACTCGACTGCCGAACTGGCGAGGGGTCAGTCCCCGATCTCTCTTCGATCGAGTGCCCAGCGTCTCGCGACGCAGGAGCCACTCTCACTTGGGTAACGATCCCAATGTGAGGTCGGTTGCTTCGCAGCAAGCGACTCTCACGCATCCGTAAGGGTTCCACTGTATTGTGGAGAGATTCTTCTACTTTGGTCTGCCACGACCACTTCGTTTGCGGTTCTCACTTGCGTGATCTAACCACCGAATTGGAAAAGAGCTGACCGAACCACGACAATCGACTTTCCGACAAAGCCGGAACGCCTCTCGATCGTGATCCGCACTGGCCGCTGGCCAGGGGGTGAGACCGCGTACGGTCCCGCCCCCCACCCAGCAGTGCAAAGCAAACGGAAGAAAGCGAAAGGACCCCTCGGATGAGGGGTCCCCTCTCTGGTCGATCGCGTACGTGTGGTTTGAGAACCTTCGTGGGAAGCCGGCGTAAATACCATCTGATTAAGGAGACGGTGCCGATGCGGCCCTTCTTACAGGACATCACTGACATAAAGTCAGATCTGAACCTGTTCAGAGCCGAGATTTTCTAAGAAAAATCCTTAGAAAGGAGGTGATCCAACCGCAGGTTCCCCTACGGTTACCTTGTTACGACTTAGTCCCCATCACGGGTTTCATCTTCGGCGCCTGCCTTGCGGCTCCGGCGACTTCGGATGCCCCCCGCTTTGGTGGCTTGACGGGCGGTGTGTACAAGGCTCAGGAACACATTCACCGCGGCATGCTGATCCGCGATTACTAGCGATTCCAGCTTCATGCGGGCGGGTTGCAGCCCGCAATCCGAACTGAGGAACGGTTTTTGCGATTAGCGTGACTTTGCAGCCTAGCAACGCTCTGTCCGCCCCATTGTAGTACGTGTGCAGCCCCAAGCATAAGGGCCATGAGGACTTGACGTCATCCCCGCCTTCCTCCGGCTTAACGCCGGCGGTCTGTCTAGAGTTCCCACCATAACGTGCTGGCAACTAGACACAGGGGTTTCGCTCGTTAGGGGACTTAACCCAACACCTCACGGCACGAGCTGACGACAGCCATGCAGCACCTGTGCACGTTGTACCTTGCGGCCTCACCGACGTTTCCGCCGGCTAATCCGTGCATGTCAAGCCTGGGATAAGGTTTTGCGCGTAGCCTCGAATTAAGCCACATACTCCACCGCTTGTGTGAGCCCCCGTCAATTCCTTTGAGTTTCAGCCTTGCGACCATACTCCCCAGGCGGGGTACTTCACGGTTTCCCTACGACAGGGAGCCCATCGGCGAGCCCCCTATCCAGTACCCATCGTTTACGGCCAGGACTACCGGGGTATCTAATCCCGTTCGCTCCCCTGGCTTTCGCGTCTCAGCGTCAGTAGGCATCCAGGACCTCGCTTTCGCCACGGGCGTTCCTTCCGATCTCAACGCATTTCACCGCTCCACCGGAAGTTCCAGGTCCCCCTATGCCCCTCCAGACTCGTCGTATCCGCGCCCCTTCCCCGGTTGAGCCGGGGGATTTCAGCGACAGACGCACGAATCCGCCTACACGCGCTTTAAGCCCAATGATTCCGAATAACGTTCGCACGGTTCGTCTTACCGCGGCTGCTGGCACGAACTTAGCCCGTGCTTCCTCCAGGGATCAATCAAGGCCTTTCGACCCTTTTTCCCCCTCGACAGGAGTTTACAACCCGAAGGCCTTCATCCTCCACGCGGCGTCGCTCGGTCAGGCTTGCGCCCATTGCCGAAGATTCTCGACTGCAGCCTCCCGTAGGAGTCTGGGCAGTGTCTCAGTCCCAGTGTGCCGGGCCACGCTCGCACGCCCGGTAGGCATCGCAGCCTTGGTGGGCCATTACCCCGCCAACAAGCTAATACCACGACAGCCCGTCCCAAGACGCCGAAGCTTTGGCAAAACACCGATGCCGGTGTCGTTGCGTCGCTGGGGATTACCCGCGGTTTCCCGCGGCTATACCCAATCTTGGGGTTGGTTACCGTCGCCTTACTCACCCTTGCGCCACTGGCCTTGCGGCCCGTTCGACTTGCATGCCTAATCCACGCCGCCAACGTTCATTCTGAGCCAGGATCAAACCCTTCGAGATTGGTCGGTTCGTTTGCTCCGAAAAGCAAAAGATCCGGTCCTCACCTTCAAAAGGGTTGAGGAATTTGCTAACTGGTCGCAGCTCGAGTTCACCGGGGCAAGCCCCTGCTCCCTCGTGCTGTTGGCTGTTGGATCCGTCTCCGTCGCGATTCGACCTCCAACCAAACGGGGTCGAGACGACTCAAACGGCTCCACGCCGGCTTCCCTCAAAGGTTCTCTTCAACCACAGAACCACGATCGACCGGATTGTCAAAGAACGAAGTTGCTATCGATGCGATTGGCCGGAGCGACTTGCCTGTGAAGGCGTGTCACGCCGGCCGACCCTACCGACAACATCGCGGCCCGCTGTCTTGGTCGTCGGTTTCCCGCCGCCAGGTCAGCCGGCCGTTTCGTTGTCACCCGTGGTGACACAGGCGACAAGGGAGATAATACCCGGATCCGGCCCGAAGTCAACAACCTTCCCCAAAAAACCGCAGCGACTGCATGAGACGTTCGCAGTTCGCTGCGTGGGGAGCGGAGAGATCACCCCGCTCGGCTCATCGGAAGAAGGCGGCCGCCTCGTTGTAGTACGAGAGGTCGAGAGTCTTGGTGGCGGCGACACCGTCGGCCAGGGTGGTCTCGATGATCTTGGTGCCCGAGAGGGCGACCATGGTGCCGAACCGCTTCTGGAGCACGAGGTTGCCGGCGGCCAGGCCGAACCGGGTCGCGAGGACGCGGTCGTAGGCGCTGGGGGGCCCGCCCCGTTGGAGGTGTCCGAGGACGACGCAGCGGGTCTCGTACCCGGTCTGCTTCTCGATCTGGTCGGCCACCACGTTGCCGACGCCCCCGAGGCGGGCGTGGCCGAAGGCATCGCTCTCGGCTTCGAGGGTGACGATTCCCTTGTCGGGGAACTTGGCCCCTTCCGAGACGACGACGATGCCGTAGTTCTTGCCGCTGGCCCGGCGGCGCTTGAGCACATCGATGAGGTGCGGCATGTCGATCGGCACCTCGGGAACGAGGATATAGTCGGCCGCAACGGCGATTCCCGAGAAGCAGGCGATCCAGCCGGCATGCCGACCCATCGTCTCGACGACCTGGATCCGGCGGTGGCTCTCGGTGGTGGTCCGGAGCCGGTCGACGCATTCGGTGACGATGTTGACGGCGGTGTCGAAGCCGAAGGTGAAGTCGGTGACCATCAGGTCATTGTCGATGGTCTTGGGCACGCCGACGGTCGGCAGGTTGAATTCTTTGTGGAGGCGATGGGCGACCCCCAAGGTGTCGTCGCCGCCGATCGCGACCAAGGCGTCGAGGCCGAGTTCCTTGAAGTTGGCGCGGAGCGCGGGGAGATCGCTCTCGGGGTTCTTGAAGGGATTGGTCCGCGACGAGCCGAGGATCGTGCCACCCTTGGCGATGATGCCGTCGGTCAGCTTGATATCGAGGTCGAGGGTCAACTTCTGGACGAGTCCGCGCCATCCCTCGAGGAGGCCGATGCAGGTACCCCCTTCGTTCGTGACGCGTTGGACGACGGCGCGGATAACGGCGTTGAGACCTGGGCAGTCTCCGCCGCCCGTCAGTAAACCGACTTTCATGAATCGTTCCTAGCTCGTTCTTGGAGCCGGCCACGATTGGGCGTTGGAAACGCGTTGATCCTTGATTTGCTGAGCCATCCTGCGCGTTTTCAGACGCCCGCATGGGACCGGCACGTACGTGACACGTGTCGCAAGTTTTGCAGCGGGCCACTCTGCGTGGGGTCTCCGGGGGCTTCCCATGCGCGAGAATGACCCCCGAAATTACCACAGGATCGGCAGGATGTTCTAGTGGATTTCGGCGCGGACCCGATTCCTGGAGGGTTGCGATCAGCTTGGGCTCGGCCGCGCTTTCTCCGGCATCAGGACCCGTTCGACCCAGGTGGTATCGACCCGGCCCTCGATGAAGTCGCGGTTCCGGAAGATCCGGCGATGCAACGGGATCGTGGTCTGGATCCCCTCGATCACCAGTTCGTCGAGCGCTCGACGCATGGTGGCGATCGCCTCGAGGCGGGTCGGGGCGTGAACGATGAGCTTACCCAGGAGCGAGTCATAGTTGGGCGGGACCGTATAGCCCACTTCCACGTGCGAATCCCAGCGCACACCAGGGCCGCCCGGGACGTTCAGCATCGTGATCTTGCCGGGCGAGGGGCGGAAGTCGTGGTCGGGGTCTTCGGAGTTGATCCGGACTTCCATCGAGTGGCCACGGGTGACGATCTGGTCCTGCGTGAATGGGAGCGGCTCGCCCGAGGCGATCAGGATCTGCTGCTTGACCAGGTCGATGCCGGTGACCATCTCGGTCACCGGGTGCTCGACCTGAATCCGCGCGTTGACTTCGATGAAGTAAAAATTATTATCGGCATCGACGAGGAATTCGCAGGTGCCGGCGTTGACGTAGCCCGCGGCCTTGGCCAAGCGGACGGCGGCTTCCCCCAGCTTGATGCGCACCTCGAGCGGGAGCGAGGCCGGCGCTTCCTCGACGAGCTTTTGATGGCGGCGCTGAAGTGAACAGTCGCGATCCCAGCAGTGGACGATATTGCCGTGGGAGTCGGCCAGGATCTGGACCTCGACGTGGCGGGGCCGATCGATGAACTTCTCGAGGTAGACGCTCGAGTTCTTGAAGGCGGCCTCGGCCTCGTTGCGCGCGCCTTGGAGGGCGGGGATGAGGCTCTCCTCATCGCGGCAGACGCGCATTCCCTTGCCGCCGCCGCCCGCCGCGGCCTTGATCAGCACCGGGTAGCCGATCGAGCGCGCCAGGGTGAGGGCTTCGGCGTTGCTGGAGATCGGCCCGTCGGAGCCGGGAACGCAGGCGACCTGCGCAGCGGCGGCGACGGTCTTCGCCTCGGTCTTCAGGCCCATCTTGCGGATCGACTCGTGAGGCGGTCCGATGAACTCGAAGTTGCAACTTCGGCAGATCTCGGCAAAGTGCGGGTTCTCGCTCAGGAAGCCGTAGCCAGGGTGGATCGCCTGGACGTCGGCCACCTCAGCGGCGGCGATCAGTCGGGGGATATTCAGGTAGCTGTCGGTGCTCGGAGCTTTGCCGATGCAAATCGCGCGGTCGGCAAGCTTCAAGTAGGGGGCGTTGCGGTCCGCCTCCGAGTAGACGGCAACGACCTGGACCCCCAGTTCCTTGCAGGCGCGAATGATCCGCAGCGCGATCTCGCCACGGTTGGCCACCAGGATTCGCTGAAACATTCGGAAGTGCGTCCCGTATTTCGAAGGGCGTCTCACGATGGTCCAGGAAGCCTTGTCCTCGCCCCCAGCGGGAGAGAGACGAGGCTTCCGACCGAGAACCAAAAAAAGGAGAGCCGCTCTTAGGCTGGTTGGACTCGGAACATGGGCTGGCCAAATTCGACCGATTGGCCGTTCTTGACCAGCACTTCGGTAACCTTGCCGCTGAGGCCCGCCGGGATGTCGGTGAAGACCTTCATGGCTTCGATGACGCAGACGGTGCTATCGGGGCGAATGTTCGTCCCGACGGTGACGAACGGCGGCGCATCGGGGGAACTGGAGGCGTAATAGGTGCCCACCATCGGGCTCTTGATCACGGCATCGTCCGACACGGGGGGGGCTGCCGGGGTGGACTCGATCCGGGGCGGAGGGGGGGCGGTGGGCGGTGGAGCGGCGTATAAGCCGGGCGCGGCCGCAGCCGGGACCGGCGTCTCATTCCGCCTCCGTAGGCGAATCTTCGTGGGTCCTTCGACCAGGTCGATGGCCATCAGGTCGTACCGCTTCATCAGTCGGACGAGCTGGTGGATGACGTGGACGTCGAAGGGGGGAGTCGGTTCCGTCGGCTTCTCCGGCATTATTCTGACACTCCGCAAGCGGCACTCTTCGGGCTGGGCTCACGAGACACGGACCGTGTCGAGCGACTTAGGTACGTGGGTCAAGACCTCGCAGCCGTCGGGGGTTACCAGGACGTCGTCCTCGATCCGGATGCCACCCCAGCCGGGCAAATAAATGCCAGGCTCGACGGTGATCACCATGCCGGGTTGGAGCGTGACGCCGGATTCCTTGCGGAGCGCAGGGGCCTCGTGAATGTCCATGCCCAGGCCATGCCCCAGGCCATGGGTAAAAAAACGGCCGAAACCGGCGTCCTCAATGACGGAGCGGGCTTCGGCGTCGACATCTCGGGCCTTGACCCCCGGGCGAATCGCGGCGATCCCGCGCTCTTGAGCCGCCAGGACGGTCCGATAGACTTTCTCAAACTTGGAGCTGACCTTACCGGTGACCAGCACCCTCGTCAAGTCACTTTTATAGGGCGAGGCCGTCGCGCCCCAGTCGACGAGCACGAAATCGGCCTGATCGATCCGCTTTTCCGCGGTCGGTCGCGCGTGCGGGAGGGCCGACCGTTCGCCGACCGCGACGATCGGCGGAAAGCTTGCCGCCGACGCGCCACAGCGCCGCAAGTAACTTTCCAACGCGTCGGCCGTATCCTTCTCGCTCTCCTGGCCGCGGAGGCCCGCTCGGAGCATCGCGAAGGCGCGTTCGGCCATGCGGATCGCCTCGCGGATCTCGGCGACCTCCTCCTTGTCCTTGATCACCCGGAGGTCCTCGACCCGGTTCTTGACCGCGGCGAGCTCCAAGGTGGGCGGAGCCTGCTGCTTCAGGCTCTCGAACTCGGCGACGGTGAGCGCCGAGGGGTCGAAGCCAAGCCGGCGCACCTCAAGTTTTCCCACGGCTTCGGCGATTGCGCCGGTCATCATCTGGCCGACCGGCCGGATGATGAGTTCCAAGCTGGGGCACTCCTGCTTGAGCTGGGTCGTGTAGCGGCCGTCGGAGAGGACGATCGCCCGGTCGCGGGTCAAAAGGAGCGTCGAGTCGTCGCCGGTGAACCCGGTGAGGTAGCGAACGTTGGTCGGCGAGCTGATGAGCAGGGCGTCGATTTGGTCGGCCTTGAAGGCCTTGAGCAACTTTTCACGACGGTGGGGCGTTCGATCCATATCCCGGACTGACCTTCAACGGAGAGGAGCGTTCGATGAGTGGCCCTTTGCTACCAGAGACGGCCGGCGCAGGCAAGGGCGTGGCCTGGTGAAACGGCGGCCGGGGAGTGGTAAGGTGGTCACCTGCTCGTGCTCAAAAGGCCGAGGAACTTGAAATCTCGAATCGTGTCGTCCTAATTTTGAGGGGAGATATCGATGCGCAGCAAGACAATGGCGGGCCTGCTCGGGCTTGCGCTGGCCGCCGGGGCGCTCGGAGCCGACGACGGTTTCAGGACGATCTTCGACGGCACCAGCGGCGCCGGCTGGATTACCAACACGGACAAGAAGCCACTGGCCCAGGCCAACGTCCAGGCCGATGGACTGAACCCGCACGGCTCGGGCGGCTACATCGTCGTCCACGACCAGCCCCACGGCAACTTCGTCCTCGACTTCGACTACAAACTCACCCAAGGGTGCAACTCGGGCGTCTTCGTCCGCGTCGGTGACCTCAAGAATCCGGTCTTCACCGGCCTCGAGATCGCGATCGACGACACCAAGGGGGCCGGCCTCCATGACACGGGAGCGGTCTACGACCTGGTCGCGCCTCGAGTCAACGCCCAGAAGCCGCTCGGGGAATGGAACCACATGACCATCACCGCCCAGGGTCCGATCATCGAGGTCGTCCTCAACGGCGTTACGGTCTCGAATATCGACGTGGATCAGTTTGACGAGCCCGGCAAGCGTCCCGACGGATCGGAGCATAAGTTCAAAGTGGCGATCAAGGATCTCCCCCGCTCGGGCTATCTCGGCTTCCAGGATCACGGCAAGGATTGCTGGTACAAGAACGTCAAGATCAAAGACTTGAATTGATTGAACCGCATGAGTCTTTGATGGCTTGATCTTCCCGTGGGGCGGGCACGGCCCACCAACCAAACGATTTCGGATCGCTGTTTTCTCCCCAAAAAAACCGACCGCGACGGCTTGCAAGCCGTCGCGGTCGGTTTCGATTCAGGTCGGTGAACGCTCGCGTTGGTCGCTTACCAATCACCGCCACCATCGCCGCCACCACCGCCCCAGTCACCACCGCCACCACCCCAGTCGCCGCCACCGCCGCCCCAGTCGGCTCCTTGGCCGCCATCGTCGTTACCGCCGACGATTTCATCGCCGCCCGGGTCGTAGCCGGTCGCCCCGCCGGCGCCGTAGGACGAACTATCGGTGGTGCCGCCATGGTGCCGTCCCGAGAATTGGTCGTACAGCCAGTTGCCGGCCATCGCGCCACCAATTCCGCCGAACAGGCTCGACATGAAGCCGCCGCCCCTTTGAGGACCGTAACCCTGGCCACCCCAGCCTGGCCCGCCCATCGGGCCCGGTCGGCCCATCTGGCCTTGGCCGTAGCCTTGCTGCTGGCCGCCGAAGAGACTGCCGAGTCGTCGGAGCACGAACATGACCGCGACGATCCCGAGGCCGAGCATGAGCAAGGTTCCGACTCCGGAAGTCCCCCCGCGGGGTCGGCCGGCCATGCCGCCTCGACCCGGTACGGCCCCGGCCACGGGACCACCGGCGAGGGCTCGTCCGATGCCATCGACGCCCTGTTTCAGGCCCGCGTCGAAATTCTCCACTTTGAAGTTCGAGGTGAATGCATCGCGGATGTTCAGTCGCACGTTCGACGGCAGTCGGTTTGCCAGTTGCTTGCGCGTGATGACGTTGGAAATCAGATGGTCGTTCTTCGAGATCAGGAGATAGACCCCCAAACCTCCCTCGCCCGCGCGGCGAACCGCCACGTCGTTGATCAACGTTCGCTTTTCCGGAGGCTTCATGTTCGCGGCTTCGGGCAGGGATTCGACGGTCTCGATCAGAATCGGGATTCTTGACTCCCGTTCGATTTGATCCAGCTTGGCTTGAGCCTGGCGGACGGCTTCGGGTGAGAACATCCCTGCACTGTCGCGGACCGACGCCGCCTGCGCCGAGGTGATCGACGTGGCCAGCAGCAGCGGCAGGGCTAGTAACCAACGTGTTTTCAACATGGTTGTAGTGACCTTGAACAAGAAAACGAGTCTCGGCAAATCTGAGGCACAGCCGCCCACTTTGATGAGGTGGGATCAAGCCGAGCGGAGGCCGATCCTCTGAGTTCACACGATCTATTCGCCCCGCGCATCCAATTATAGCGGAAATCCGCACACGGCATGCCGGCAAAGCGGAATCCCGGGTTCACGATTCGAGGATATCGTCGAAGCGGGTGATGGCCACGACGTCGGCGAGGCGGACGAGGACACGGGAGCGATTGCGACGGATTCCGAGTCGAACGGAGTCGTAGACATAGACCTCGCGGGTGGCGGGGCTGTCGCGGAAGTCGTGGAGGTCGGCATCCACGACTTCCAGGAACTCGCGATCGAAGCCGACGAAGCGGCCGAGGCAAACATAGGTTGAGCTCAGGTCAATGACGATGACCTCTCCCACCAGGGGGCTGAGTCGTTCCGAACGGTCGAGACCTTCCATCGCGATCGAATTCTCCGCGTCGGCCAGGATTCCCCGCCTCACTATTCATACGTTGGAACGGGACCGGTTGGTTCGCCTTGACGGATTTTAGGGCCAGGGCTATCGTCCCGCCACCATGTCACCCAAAAACTCCCTTCTCACTGCCGGCCTGACCGTGCTCGGCCTGTTCGGGTTCGCGCCTCTGGGCGTTGCGGACCCGACCCCCCCTGCTCCGTCGGGCCCTGAAGCGTCCCTGGCACCGACCCCGTCTCACGCGGTGCTCCTATTAACCAATGGTCGTCTCTCTCAGGGAAACCTCTCGGAAGACGGCGAGAATTATTTCGTCCATGCAAAGGGCGGTAAGCTGTCGATCCCCAAGCGGAACGTGGAGAAACGGGCCAACTCGGTCCGGGAGATCTACCAGTATTTGCTCGAGCGGGTGCCCGCTCGCGACCCCGAAGAGCATATGAAGCTGGCGCTTTGGTGCCTGACCCAGGGAATGAAGCCCGAGGCGACGGCTCAACTGAGGGAGGTCGTGACCCTGAGCCCAGAGCATACGCGGGCCCTGAGCATGCTCGACAAGATCAAAGGCGCCGAGGAACGCGCGGCGAATCGCGACCCGGCGGTGACCCTGGCCAATGCCGAAGTGGTCGACAATCGTCCCGAGGGTCTCAACTCGGAAATGATGGGCCGTGCCCAGCGCGCGCTTGGAATCTCGGCGCTGCCCCAGATTCCCGGTCTGCCCACAGCGCTGGCGGTCAAGCGAGCCAATGAGTTCTCTCGATTTGTCGATCCGGTCCTTCAGGGCCGTTGCGCCAAGTGTCACAATGAACAGTTCGACGGATCGTTCCAACTGATCAAGTACAAGGTCAAGGCCGACCGAACGGCGGAGGCCCGTCGCGCCAACCTGGACGCGGTCATTGCCTTGATCGATATGGACAACCCGGCCAAGAGCGAACTCCTCTCGTCCACGCTCCGCGTGCATGGCACCGGGACCAATGCGCGACCGATTTTTCGCGGGTCGAACGACCCGGAGTATCAGATTCTCGCGGCCTGGGTGAACAGCCTTCGATCGGTTCCGACCCCTGCCACCGCTCCCCTGAACGTGGCCGCTCAGCCCTCGCGGTTTGGGGCACCCGCCGCGTCGGGCGGCGAAACGTTCGCGGCCGGTCGCAGTGGTCAGATGCCGTTGCCGCCCTTGACCCCGACGCCAACCTCTCCGACCCCCGGCCGGTTCGACCCTTCCGTCTCAAGGGGAATGGCACCCCCTGCGTTCACTCCTGAGCAACTCGAGCTGATCGAGTACCAGAAAAACCATCCGGACGTGGCCCCCGGCGGCGAGTTCCCCGGCCCCTTCGCCGTCACCGGCGCCCGGCCCAAACCCGAGTCCGCCGCAATGGCGGGCGCCGTTCCCCAGGGCACCCCGCGGTTCGATCCCCAGACGGGGGCCCCCCTGGGACCAGGATTGCCCCCCGGTTCCGTTCCCGGAGCACTCCCGGAGCTTCCCGCGGCCACGGCCGCAGCCGAGGCTGCCGCCGAAGCGGCGGCGCGGGCGAAAGCGACCACGGCGGCTCCGAAAAAACCGGTCAAGATTGACCCAGCCCTGCTCGAGAAGGCCTTGATGAATCGCTACGCCCCCCAGCAGTAACGCGCGACTTTCACGGTCCTTCGACGATTCCCCATTGCGGCCGAACGGTCCCTTTTCACGGGCCGTTCGGCTTTTTTGGTGCGCGGTGGGGGGACCGTCCGGGCGGGGTGGAGTTCCTTGAGCCCGGTCGGTGCCGAGGGGGGTGGCCGGGCCGGCCCTGATCCCTTATGCTCGGGGGAGATCAAGGGTCGATGACGCCCGACCGGGGCATGCGCCTTGAACCGTTGCTCTCCCTCTCTTTACGGAGTGAAGGCGCCGCCGTGAATGCGCGATTTCTCCTGGCGTTTTTCGACTCGGTGTACGTGCTTGCGTTGACCGCCTGGGTGGGGAGCCTCCTCTTCTTCTCCTTTGGCGTCGTCCCGATTGTCTTTCAGGTCCTCAGCCCCGAGGCGGGGGCCAAGTTGGTCCGGGCCCTGTTTCCGCGGTACTACACCTGGGGCGCAATTGCCGGGGCCATTGCATTGCCCGCCTTCCTCGGGGTTCCGTTGAGCTTCCAGGAGTTCCGCGGTCCCTTGGTCGCGGTGCAGTCGCTGATGATCGTGACCGGAACGCTCCTCATGCTGTACGCGGCCAACTCATTGACTCCGGCGATCAACGCCGCGGTCGCCGCCGGCCCCGAGGGGAAGGCGTTGTGCGACCGCCTGCACCGCCGTTCGACGCGGCTCAACATCATCGTGCTCGCGTTGGGGATCATCCTTCTGGTCGCACTCGTCAATCGGCCTGAACCCAAGACGGCCGGCATCGTCGAGCCCAGTCCGCTCGAGCGCGCGCGCTCGGAGTACGAGCAAATGCAGCTCCGTGAAGCGGCGAGGCAAACCTCGCCACCGCCTCGGCCTCAGCCCGTCTCGGAACGCGGCTCGCGTTGAGCGCGGCCGCGGCGCCTGGTTCCCGAGTCGGTCTGGCGGTGGCGCGGCTGCTTGTCGTAAACTGGGAATCTTGTCACAAAACGGTTGGCGAATCTGGCCGTTCCGCACGCCGCCGCCGACGATGCGACTTGCCCAATCGAGGGTGCGACCGCAATGACGGCCGAAACCGACTCGGGAGCGACCCTGGCTCGACAATATCGCTCGGAACGATTGCTGGGGACGCTGGCCCCGTTTGCGAAGATCGTCGTGGTGTCGCACGTCAATCCCGACCCCGATGCGCTGGCGAGCATGCTCGGGCTCCGCGCCCTGATCAACCATGCCCAGCCGGGCAAGCCGGTCATCATGACGGTGGACGGGATGATCGCGCGCGCCGAGAACCGGACGATGGCCGAGAGCGTGCCAATCCCCCTGGTCCGCGTCTCCGAAGTCGAGATCGACTCCGAGACGGCCGTGATCATGGTCGACACCCAGCCCCACACCGGACGGAGAGCGAGCGAGGCCGCGATGCCCCAAGTGGTGATCGATCACCACGAGACCGGCGGGGTGCTCACGGGCGTGCTCTTCCGCGACCTCCGGCCGAATCTCGGCGCAACCAGCACGATGGTCACGGGCTACCTGCTCGAGCAGAACGTCACCATCTCCCCTCGCATCGCGACCGCGCTGCTCTACGGCATCGAGTCGGAAGTGGCCGGCTATCCGCGCGAGGCCGGGCCGCTCGACGACGGGGCCTTGGTCTGGCTTTACCCGCGTGCCGATAAGGATTTGCTCGCCAAGATCCGCAACCCCAAGCTTCCCCAAAGCCACTTCGCGACCTTCCAGCACGCCTTGGCGAACGCCTTTCTCTACCGCGACGTGGTCGTAAGCTGGTGCGGAGAAGTCACCCAGCCCGATATTATCGCCGAGTTGGCCGACTTCTTCGTCAGGTTCGACCAGGTGAACTGGGCGATCGCGGTCGGCCACTTCGAGTCGATGCTCAAAATGTCGGTCCGGGTCAGCCTGTTGGGGGGACATTCGGGGGAAATCCTCCGCGAAGTGGTCGAGGGCCTCGGCACGGCGGGAGGCCACGACAAGCGCGCGGGGGGAGCGATCCCGCTGCCCGACGCCCGGCCGGAAACGATCGACACCATGCTCAAGACGATCCGCCACCGCCTGCTGACCCGCCTCGGGATCGACGAACAGCAGGGCCGCCGCCTACTCGAGGCCAGCCCGGTGATCCAGGCTCCTTGAAATTCAACGCGCTCGCTCAGGAGCACCGGGACACCCCGCCACCGCGTTTCCCCGAAAACGACCCGACTTTTGCGACGAGGCAACCGGGCAAGCCGTCTGGCCATTTTCCGAAGCACGGCCCCCATCTCCTCAATGGCCGACTCGAGCGGGTAAGGATCGGCGGGCCTCATATTCCCGATCAGTCGCTGGCCGGCGGTTGAGAAACCGAGTCGGGCCGTCGATAATTCACACTTTTGGCTGAACCGGGACTCTCGGCGGTCCGTGCCGCATCTGCCATTCGACGTCGGGGTAACGATGATCACAAGACTTCCACCCGGGGCGTTCTTCGGGCAGTCGCGAGGTCGCTTTGAGGTCGCCGGACTGACGTTCGCCGAATCGGCGTACACTGCGGGCTTCGATATCCCGGCGCACGCTCATGCCCACGCGTTCTTCTACCTCGTGATCGAGGGCACGTGCGAGGAAACGGCCAGGCATGGGACGAGCACCTGCGGCCCGTCCACCCTGGTGTTCCACCCGTCCGGTGAGCCGCATGCGAATCGATGGCCCGGGGCTGGCGGGCGGGCCTTTCACATCGAGATTTCCCAGACGCGCGCCGACAACATCCGAGAACACTCGGTCGTTCTCGACGACCGCAACGAGTTCCGTGGCAGCATGGCGCCCTGGCTCGCCATGCGGCTCTACCGGGAATACTGCAGGCCAGACGGCGCCTCGCTTCTGGCCCTGGAAGGGATGGCTCTGGAAGTCCTGGCGGAGGCGTCCCGGCGGAAAGTCCCGGCCCCGGAGCGAACGGCCCCGCGATGGCTGAACCAGGCCCGCGAGTTGCTCCATGACCGGTTCGCGGAAGACCTGCCTCTCGGGATAATCGCCGCGACCGTCGGCGTCCATCCCGTCCACCTCGCCCGGACATTCGGCCGCGAGTTCGGCTGTTCTCCGGGCGAATACCTCCGTCGGTTGCGCATCGAGATCACCTGCCAGAGACTCGCCATGACCGACGCGCCACTGGCCGAGATCGCCCTTGCGGCTGGCTTCTCGGACCAGAGCCACTTCACGAAGACCTTCCGGCACTTCAATGGGATGACCCCCGGCGAATATCGCCGACGCCTGCGATCGCGCTAAGCGAATACAACCGGATGTTCTGCCGACACAAGACCACGGGTGGTGGGGTTCCTAGAATCGTCGTCAGAGTGCTGCGCCCGCCGGGCGCCACGTTGAGAAGCCTCGCTTGCATCCGGAAAGAGCGGTAACTTGCGATGAGATGCGCGATTCAAGTCTCCCTCCTCTTGGCGTTGGCCACGCCGGCCCTCGCCCGTGCCGACGCGGTCGACAACTACATTCAGAGCCAGATGCGGCGCCAACACATCCCCGGCCTCTCGCTCGCGGTGGTCGTGGACGGGAAGGTCGTCAAGGCGAAGGGCTACGGCCTGTCGAACCTCGAGACGGACACCCCCGCCACGCCGGAAACCGTCTACCAACTGGCTTCGGTCACTAAACAGTTCACTGCGACCGCGGTCTTGATGCTCGTGCAGGATGGAAAGCTCAACCTGGACGATCCGATCCAAAAATTCATCGAGGGAACGCCCGACATCTGGGAAGGCATTTCCATCGCTCATCTGCTGAGCCACACCAGCGGCATCAAGGACTATCTCAACGAGCTAAACGTCAGATCCCCGGAGGAGATGACGCCCAAAAAGATCGTCGGCTTGGTCGTCGACCAACCGCTGAACTTCGCACCGGGAGATAAGTATTCTTACAGCAATACAGGTTATGTCATGCTCGGCATGATCGTGAACAAGATGAGCGGGATGCCCTACGACGTCTTCCTGACGGAGCGCGTCTTCAAACCGCTGGGGATGGACGCCACGCGTCGAAGCAGCCTCGACGTCATCCGCAATCGCGCCGCGGGATACACTTGGGTGGGCGACAGGTGGCAGAACAGCCCTTATCTCAATCCGACCCTCTGGGACAATGGCGACGGCGGGATGCTCTCCACCGTCCTCGATCTGGCGAAGTGGGACGCAGCACTCTACGGGGAAGCGATCCTGAACGAAGCCACCAAGCAAAAAATGTGGTCGCGCGGAACGTTGAAGGACGGCAAGTCCATCAATAGCGGGTTCGGGTGGGGGCTGGATGAACTGCGAGGGCACCGGCTGATCGCGATGAACGGGGGCCGGCCCGGAACCACGACGAACCTCGCCCGCTACGTGGACGACAAGGTCACGGTCATCGTGCTCCTGAACTGCGACGCTGAGATCGGACGCATCAGCTGTGGGGTGGCACGGCATTTCATCCCTTCGCTCAATTTCCCCAAGCCGATCACGGAGGAGATCGCACCCGCTCGGCTCACCGCTTATACCGGCCGCTATGAGTTCGCGAACAATTTCATGCTCACCATCAACCTAGAAGACGGAAGACTGGTGGAGCGGTCCCCGAAACTCGCCGGCGGGTTCTGGTCGCCGGTTTCGGAAACGACGTTCCTCTCGGAGGATTTGCCGATCGAGATGACCTTCGACCTAGGCGGGCAGGGCGAAGTGGTCGGGTTGACCTGGAGATCCGACCTGAGAAAGAAAACGGTACCCCGGATCGGTCCTCTCATTCACGATCTGGAGCCGCAAGCCGACCCCGACCCGGAGCGGACCGGACGGGTTCGCGCCGCGTTGGAATCGTTCGCGAAGGGCGGTCAAGCCGTCGAGCGGGCGGAGAATCTGACCCCCGGTGCGAAGAAGGATTTCGGCCGTGCCGCCAGATCGGACTTGGCGGGGCTCCAGAGCCTCACTTTCATCTCCCAAGAAAGGATCGGCGACCGTGGAATCGAGCGGCATGGGGAGAAAGTGGCACATATCCTCTACTACAAGTTCACGACGCCGAAAGGCACGCGATACCTCTTGGTTCACCTGACGGCAGGAGGTTTGCTTACGGACATGGACGTCGTGGACAACTGAGAATCTGTTTCATCACCCTATCGTCCTTGACAGCATAGTGTTGCTACTGGCCGCACGAGGAGTCGGTCCGAAGGGAAGCGATTGCAGGAGAGGATCGCAAAGCGGCTCGCCGAGGCGGAGTCGGCCGATGCAACGGAGGACGCGGCGCACGGCCCCGATCCCGAGTCGCGGATCCCATGAAGACCGCGAACAAGGGGTGAGACCAGTGCGGCGACGCGCAGGCGATGGCCAATGAGTCTCAGATCAGACTGGCCACCGACGTGACCGATCAGGGTAACGACTCGCGAGTCTGCCACCCGAACGGCCCCCAGTCCTCATCGAAGCTCTCCGGGGGCCGATTCGTCTTGGACGGGGGATCGCGAGCGGTCAAGCGGGCCAGGCTCGCATCGCCATCGCCGCGACCCTCCGCAACTCCGTCTCGGTCGCCCCGCTCGCGGCCTGGACCGCCAGCCCGTTCAGGACCGTAGCGACGTACCGCGCCAGCGTCGCGCAGTCGGTCTCCCCCGGCAGGTCGGCCTCCCGCACGGCCCGCTCGAACCGCTCCCGTAACGCCGCCACCGTCGCCTGCCGCAAGCGGGCCAGTTCCCTGCGGACCGGCTCCGCCTCCTCGCCACACGCCAGCGCTCCGGAGACGATCATGCAACCCCGCGTGCTGGTCCTGTCGCGCTGCATCCGGACGAACCCCGAAAAGAGGGCCTCGACCACAGCGCGTGCGGTCGGCTTCTTGAGGGCCCCAGCCACGAACGACTGTGGACCCGCCTGATAGCGGTCGAGCGCCTTGTGGAAGAGCTGCTCCTTGTTCCCGAAGGCGGCGTAGAGGCTCGGCCGGTTGATCCTCATGGCCGCGGTCAACTCCGGGAGCGTGGCTCCCTCGTACCCGCGTCCCCAGAACACCTCCAGCGCCCGATCCAGCGCGTCATCCGCGTCGAACTGTCGCACGCGTCCCGAGGGCATGACGACCTCCCATCGAAAAATGCCTTGCCGACCCTTGACGGGCCCCGTACAGTTTTATTGTACCAAACGGTACAAAGAACTCAAGGTTGGAGGGGGCCATGTCTGAGAGACTCGCGGGCGGGTGGCGGTGGTGACCGGGGCGTCCAAGGGCATCGGGGCGGGGATCGCCCGCGGCCTCGCCGAGGCCGGGGCATCGGTCGTCGTGAATTCCGCGACCGACGTAAGCGGCCCCGGCTCGGTGATGGAGGGATCTGGATGACATCACCGGCCCGTTTCTCGCCGTGGCCGGCGCTACCTGGCGATGGGGCTGTCGAGTTGACACGGCGACGACAGCCCGCCGGCCGACGAACGTGTGAGGGGAGAACCTGTCTCCGAAAGAAAGCATAACCGATGGCGTCACGAGCATTCATCTAAGGGGTGGCCGACGCCGTCAGCGGAGGATCACGAATCATGTCGAACGGTTTGACGACGCGTACTGCGGTGGTGGTGGGGGCGACGGGGATCATCGGCCGGGCAATCGGGGCGAAACTCGCCGAACTGGGCGGGTGGCGGGTGATCGGGGTCACGCGGTCCGGCGGCACCGTCCCCGGCGTCGACGAGACCATCGCTGTCGACCTGCTCGCCCCGGAGGAGGCCCGTCGGCGACTGGCCCCGGCCGCCGGCGCGACCCACTTGTTCTTCGCGGCCTACCTCCCCCAGACGAGTTGGGCGGCGGAGGTCGGACCAAACCTCACGATGCTGGTCAACGCGGTCGAGGGGCTGGAAGCCGTCGGCGCGCCCTTGCAGCACGTCACGCTCATCACCGGGGCCAAGTACTACGGCGTCCACCTCGGTCCGTCCGCGGCGCCCGCTGTGGAGACCGAGCCGCGACACCTCGGCCCGAACTTCTACTACGACCAGGAGGACTACCTGCGGTCGCGCACTGACGCCGCCTGGCGCTGGACGAACCTGGTCCCGACCCACCTGACCGGCTTCGCCACCGGCAACCCGATGAACCTGGCTCTGGCGATCGCGGTCTACGCGTCCCTCATCCGCGCGGCCGGGCGCCGCCTCGACTTCCCGGGGACCGCGGCGGCCTTCGGCGCCATGACGCAGGTCGTCGACGCCGAGCAGCTCGCCGAGGCGGCTGCGTGGTCGGCAGTGGCTCCACGGGCGGCGTCCGAGGTCTTCAACGTCGCCAACGGCGACCCGACGCGATGGTCGCAGTTGTGGCCCGCGTTCGCGGACTACTTCGGTGTCCCCGCCGGCGGCCCGCGCCCGATCCCGCTGTCCTCCTTCATGCCGGAGCTGGCCCCGCTCTGGAAGGAGATGGCGGCGAAATATGGGCTCGCCCAGCCCGAGCTCGGGTCGCTCGTGAACTGGGGCTTCCTCGAGTTCATGTTCGCGATCGAGTACGACATCGTGCTGACGCTCGGCAAGATCCGCCGGGCCGGATTCGCGAGGCACCCGGACACGCTGGAGGGCTTCTTCAGGCGGTTCGACGAGTATCGCGGTGCCCGGATCATCCCGACCTTCTGACCTACGCTGCCGGCAGGTAAGAACACCCCCGAGTCCCGGCGGCGAAGGGGTGTCGGACGTGAACACTTCGGGCTTCAGATGACGGGGAGGTTCGTCATGCGTGCTCGTATGCGCGCGTTGTTTTTCACGGCGGTTTTCGCGGTGGGGGCATCGGTCATCCTTGGCTCTGCGGCGCCCGCACGAGGCGAAGAGCTGTTCCGATACTCCTCCGGCGCCTTGGCAGGGGGCGGGAACTCCGGTCGAGGTCGTTATCCCGGATTGCCCCGCGGACAGGCCAATTACCAAGTCCCGGGAGCGGTCGCGGGTTACTGGCGCGGCGACCCTCAACCGGCCTATCCGGTTCCGGCACCGAACCCGACGCCGGCCGCCGGCTACCGGTACGATTCTCCTCAAGCCATTTACCAGGTCCCGGCGGCGAGCCGGGGGACGATCACGGGCTATTGGCACCATTATCCAGCACGGTAATGAACAATCATTCGCATGCAAATTGTGCTTCCTCGATGCGGTGTTTGGTACGACATTTGGGAGACGGGTCGCGGTCGGGCGACGAGGGCGGCGTCCACTCCTTTCAAATCGGGGCGTGACCGCCCACGCCAGGCGTTTCGTTTTCCACGGGCCGCGTTCGCTCAACGGCGAGCGCAGTCGCGGCGAAAGGAGCAGATCATGACCTCGCTGATCAGAGCCCTGGCCAGGTCCGGCCTCGTCAGGAAGGGCCTGGACCAACACCTCGTCCGTACTTCCATGGTGATGCCGTCCCGTATGATCCTTTTCGTGACAAGAGTATGCTGCATTCGTGTTGATGCTCTGACTTCGTGGCTCGAATTGCAGTCATTCGACGGAGGAAGTCATGTCTGATCATGAGGAATACGAGGTGGTCGTCCTGGGCAGCGGGGCGGCCGGCAAGCTCCTGGCCTGGACGCTGGCCTCGCAAGGGAGACGCACGGCGGTCGTCGAGCGGCGATACGTCGGCGGGGCCTGCCCCAACATTGCCTGCCTGCCGAGCAAGAACGTAATCCACGGCGCCAGGGTGGCCAGCTACTTCCGCCGCGGTGCCGAGTTCGGGATCGCCAACGGCGACTGGAAGGTCGACATGGCCGCCGTCCGCGACCGCAAGCGGAAGATGGTGGACGGGCTGGTCGCGCTCCACCTGGAGAAGTACCGGGAGAGCGGTGCTGAGCTCGTCATGGGCGACGGTCGCTTCGTCGCGCCGAAGACGATCGAGGTGGCGCTCAACGCGGGCGGGACCCGGACGCTCCGTGGTCAGACCGTCATCATCGACACCGGGTCGCGAGCCCGGATGGACGACACCACCGGGCTCGCGGAGGCTCGCCCGCTGACCCACGTCGAGGCCCTGGAGCTGGACCAGCTCCCGGGACACCTGATCGTCCTCGGCGGCGGCTATGTCGGCCTCGAGCTGGCGCAGGCGTTCCGACGCTTCGGCAGTCGCGTGACCGTCGTCGAGCGGAACGGCGCGCTGATCCACCGCGAGGACCCGGACGTCACCGACGCGATCGAGCGGCTCTGCCGTGACGAGGGAATCGAGGTCCTGACCCGAACCGCCGTCGATCGCGTCGAGGGGCAATCGGGCGAGTCCGTCCGCCTCCACACGGGCCACGGTGGAATCGAGGGGACGCACCTGCTCGTCGCCGGGGGCCGCACGCCGAACACCGACGGCATCGGCCTGGAGAAGGTGGGGGTCGAGACGGACGGAAAAGGGCACGTCAAGGTTGACGAGCGGCTCCGGACGACCGCTGAAGGTGTCTGGGCGGTGGGCGACTGCGCCGGCAGTCCGTACTTCACGCACATCGGCGAGGACGACTTCCGCGTGGTGCTGGCCAACCTCACCGGCGGGGACCGGGTGACGACCGGCCGGCAGGTGCCGTTCTGCCTGTTCACCGACCCGGAGCTGGCCCGCGTCGGGCTGAGCGAGCGGGAGGCCCGCGAGCGCGGCGTCGGCTACCGCCTGGCCAAGGTCCCCATGGAGGCCGTGTTTCGAGCCCAGACGATCTCCGAAACGCGGGGTTTCCTCAAGGCGCTGATCGAGGAAGGGGGCGACCGCATCCTTGGGTTCACCGCATTCGGGGCCGAGGCCGGCGAGGTCATGGCCGTCGTCCAGGTCGCGATGCTCGCCGGCCTGCCCTACACGGCGCTGCGGGACGCAGTCCTCACCCACCCGACGATGGCCGAGGGGCTCGCCGCCCTGTTCTCCTCCGTGCCGCGGGGATGACATCCGAGCGAACCGGAGTCGCCAAAGGCCGCGGCGGGCGGACGAACCGGGAGTGCGCCTCCCTGCGCAGCTCGCACACCGCGGAATGGACGGACACGCTTGGCGTTGACGGACCAGCCCTCGCGACGGATCATTGCCGCCAGCCTGCGGTAGCCGGAGGTCGGCCACCGCGCAGCCAGCCGCGCGAGCGCACGCCGAAGCCGCCCCTCATCGGCGGCCGGCGCAGCGTCGTGGTACAGGCTGCTGCGGGGCCAGCCTATCGCCCGGCGGACCGGGTACTCCGGCCGCGAGCGTCAGGACGACCTGGGACTTGAACCGAGGCGTGAAGGATCGGCGACGGCGATTGGGCCTCGGAAAACACTCCCGGAAGGGCCAGTGCTTTCGGCAATTCCGCCTAACATGCGAATCCTTTATCTTCGAGACATCCCAAACGAAGGAGATAAATCTTGACCCATCAAACGGCGCTCGTACTCGGCGCAACCGGCGGCGTTGGCGGAGAGGTGGCCCGCCGCCTCCTCGCCCGAGGCTGGACGGTCAAAGCGCTCAACCGCAATCCGGACCGGCTTTCCTCGGCGGAGAAAGCTTCGGGCATCCATTGGGTCCAGGGTGACGCGATGTCCGCAGCCGATGTGGCAGCGGCCGCGAACGGCACCTCCGTCATCGTCCATGCGGTCAATCCGCCCGGCTACCGCCATTGGGGCGAGCTGGTGCTGCCGATGCTGGCCAACACGATCGCCGCCTCCCGTGCGACGGGTGCACGGATCGTCCTGCCGGGCACGGTCTACAATTTCGGGCCGGACGCCTTTCCCGAACTGCACGAGAACTCGCCGCAGCATCCGGTCACCGTCAAGGGCGGCATTCGGGTCGAGATGGAGCGCCGGTTGCGTGCCGCCGCCGATGCGGGCAGTCCGGTCCTGATCGTCCGCGCTGGCGATTTCTTTGGCCCGAAGGCGGCCAATAATTGGTTCTCTCAAGGTCTCGTGAAGCCCGGCAAACCGCTGACCGCGGTGAGCTACCCGGGCAAACGCGGCATCGGCCATCAATGGGCCTACCTGCCCGATGTCGCCGCGACGATGGTGCAGCTTCTGGAGCGAGCGGACGCGCTGGAGACCTTCGCGATCTTCCACATGGAAGGGCATTGGGATGCCGACGGCACGCAGATGATCGCGGCGATCCGCGAGGCGAGCGGCAACCCGGGCCTCATCGTGCGTGGGTTTCCCTGGCTGCCAATGCAGATGCTGTCGCCTTTCGTGCCGCTCTTCCGCGAATTGGCGGAGATGCGCTACCTCTGGACCACCCCGACCCATATGGGCAATGCGCGGCTCATCAAGGTCCTCGGCGCCGAACCCCGCACGCCGCTGAATCTCGCGGTCCGCGAGACCTTGGCGGGCATGGGATGCCTGCCCAACGCGTTGGCGCAAGGCTGACCGATTGCGCGAGGACCGCACACAAATGCGGGGCGGCCTCTGAAACGAGGTCAGAAGCCGGTGAGGATCACCGGATCGGCTCCTCCCCCGTAACACATGGAGGAGCGCATCCTGCACACGCGATCAACCTTGCCCGGCGGCTCGTCGTCGCGGTACATTGATGGGGTGGTTGGGACGTCGAAATGATCCTGAATGTATCGGGATTTTCACGGCCGGGGGATTGTGGCGAGATGAAGCATTCCCCCCAGGTTCCGTCGCTCGAAGTCTTCATGCTGGGCTTGGTGGATTTCGAGGACATCCAGCAACTCCAGCGTCGACTCGTTTACGAGCAAGGGGAACGAGGAGGCGCCTCGCTCCTGCTCTGCGAGCATCCCCCGACGATCAGCGTCGGTCGGTCCGGGAGCCGGGCTCATCTCGTCCCGGACGATGAAGGGTTACGCTCGCTCGGGATCAAGGTCCATTGGGTTAATCGGGGCGGCGGCTGTATTTTTCACCTGCCCGGCCAACTGGCCGCCTACATCGTCCTCCCCCTCGAACCCCTGGGCCTCAACCTGAGCCGCTATATCGACGGGCTCAACGCCACATTGCTGGACGTGCTCCAGGAGTTTGAGCTCCGAGGCAAGATTCATCCGGGCATTGACGGGGTTTTCATCGATCACTCGCGGGTGGGCACGGTGGGCGTCGCGGTCAATCGCTGGATCGCCTACCACGGCTTAACCCTGAACGTGGGGGCCTTTCTCGAGCCCTTCGGCCTGATCGACGAGCCCGGTTTCGGCCCCTACCCACTCCGTCAGACGTCGATGGAGTCGAGACGGCAACGTCCGGCTCCGATGCCGAAGGTCCGCGAGGCCCTGATTCGCCATTTCGAGACCCGATTCGGCCTCGAACGGCATCATATCTACACGCACCACCCATTGGTCCGCCAGAAGGTTCGTTCCCATGTCTACGCTGAAAGCTCCTGACGAGCGTACCGCCTTGCCGATCCTGCCCGTCCTGGCGGCCGGCGCGGACATCGCCGCGCCCACCTCGGCACCGCGGCGCCGCCTCCCCGACTGGCTCAAGCGGCCGATCCCGGAGGCGGGGGGGACGTATTTCACCAAGGACCTGGTGGGCGAGCTCGGCCTCGAGACGATCTGCGAAAGCGCCCGCTGCCCGAACCGTTCCGAGTGCTGGACCCGGCGGACCGCGACCTTCATGGTTCTGGGCGAGGTCTGCACCCGCCCTTGCGGCTTCTGCGCAGTCCCGCGCGGCCGGCCCGAGCCGGTCGCCCTCGACGAACCCGACCGCCTGGCCGAGGCCTGCGCGCGACTCGGCCTGAAACACGTCGTGATCACGTCGGTGACCCGCGACGACCTGCCCGACGGTGGCGCCGATCACTTTCGCCGCTGCATCCTGGCGGTCCGCGAACGCACCGGCGCGACGATCGAGGTCCTCGTCCCCGACTTCGATGGCCGGACCGACTCGATCGACGTCGTCCTCTCGGCCAACCCCGAGGTCTTCAACCATAACCTCGAGACGGTCGCCCGACTTCAGCAGCACGTCAGGCGCAAGAGCCAGTACGCTGTCAGCCTCAAGGTGCTCGACCATGCCCGGCGGTCGCGCCCGGACGTGCGAACCAAGAGCGGCCTGATGCTCGGCCTGGGCGAGACGACCGAAGAGCTCTTCGAAACCTTGGCCGACCTCCGCGCCGTCGGCTGCGATTTCCTGACCATGGGCCAGTACTTGCAACCCTCCCCGCGCCACCTCCCCGTCCTCCGCTACCTGCCCCCCGCAGAATTCGACGAGCTCGGTCGACTGGCCCGCACCCTCGGTTTCGCCGAAGTCGCCAGCGGACCGTTCGTACGCTCGAGCTACCACGCCGACGAGATGGCCAAGATGGGGGCGAGGGACTGACGGCCCCCATCAAGAGGGGCTGATCCTGGGCAAGTACAGCGGTTTACCGTCGGATGCCGCACGGATCATGGAGACCGAGCCGCCTGTCCTGAACGCGCTCGCTTGATGTGGCTGGGAACATTGGTCGATAGCCAGATACCTAAAGAAGGTAAGCCGGGGAACCTGGAAAATCCATCGAGGTCGGCGACCCGGCATCCATCTTCACTGAAGTTCCCAGACCTCGCCACTGAAGTGCCTGGCTACTCTTCCCCCCTCAGGTTGGGCGCACAAAGCGGGTGGGCGTCTCACAGGTCTTGCCAGATGAACCAACTCAGCCACCATCGACAGCCTACCGCCGGCGCCAGCCCCCGCACAACGGCCCGGAACGAAGCCACTTCAGCACGTACCAGAGAAACACCGCCACGCCGAGAACCAACCCGAGGGGCAATTGGAGCATCCCCCAAGTCACAAGCCTATCGGCCCAAAGCGCGTCGTCTGACAGCCAGTAGTATAGAGACGACTCAATCCAGAGAACCCCGGCAACAACCGCCACAGCGAGCATCCACCTGCCTGTCGTCATCCGTCGACGACAGACCGGTATAACCGCGATCACGGCATACACGACCGAACAGACGAAGCCTACAGGCCTGAAGCAGCGGTCGGCGGCGGCTTGCGTGCTCAAGTTGGCGTATACCACGGCAGCGATTGGCGTTTTGCGTGGGTAGTCTGCGGCGAGCGTGCGCAAACTCGGCAGCAAACCGACCCCGACTGCCACGGCGATCATCAGGGTCCGGAGGCGGAAGCGGGGGAGTCTCATGCTCGGGGCTTCGATGGGCCTGACTGGTAAAAGCGATCTCCAAGCCTCCATGGCCAGCCTACCGCCGGCGCTAGCCTCCGCACAACGAACCGGGATCCGCCGCGAGCACCGGGCTGGCCCCTGCCCTGCCTCGCTGCGTCCGCGAGCGGTCAGTAGCCAGGCACCTAAAGAGGGTAAGGCGGGGAACCCGAATAATCCATCGAGGTCGGCGACCCAGCGTCCACCTTCACTGAAATTCCCAGACCTTGCAACTGAAGTGCCTGGCCGCTCTTGCCCGCTCCTCCCCGTCCTCCGCTACCTGCCCCCCGCGGAATTCGACGAACTCGGTCGCCTGGCCCGCACCCGCAGTTTCGCCGAAGTCGCCAGCGGACCGTTCGTGCGCTCGAACTACCACGCCGACGAGATGGCCAAGATGGGGGCGAGAGACTGACGGCCCGGTCCGCAAAGCATCGCCGAACCCGCCCCCCTTCTTCAGCGCAATTGGCCGTGGCGCCATCGTTGGTCCAACGATTCCCGTCGGGTGGGCCGTGTCCACTCGACGGGAAGAATCCGATCCTGACCGCCGATCAATCGCAAATCTTTGATAAGTTTATAACGGGTTCGGTGAACCTTTACCCCCGGTCCTGTCGCAAACCAAGTGCCTCCAGCGGTTTACCGACATATTGCGCGCACACCTGTTATCGCCCCGACGGGACGGCCCAAGACAACCCTTGGCAACGTCCCTAAAAACCAACAGACACGTCATTTCTAAATAGCTCCTCGCAACTGGGAAAGTCCTACGGTCCAGCCTCTTACGGCAAGTGACGAAATTTCGTCACCCCGCTGCTTTCCCTGTTGCGAGGAGCTATTTAGTCATCAAATAGCAAATTGCCATAAGTCAAAAAAACAATACACGCATTCTGCAGCCCCGAAGGAGCGACCGTCAGTGCAGGTCTTGGCAATTGGCGGTCGCCCTTTCGGGCTTGCAACAATAAACTCTGATTTAATTTTATCTTATCTCCCATGGCTTACGCTACTGGCTATGCACAGCCGCCCCTTCGGGGCTGCAATGAACTCGCTAACCGGGAAGATTTCACGTGCATTAATTGGATTTGAGAGCATAAAACGGAGCGCTTCGGTATCGCCCGACTTGTAGAGTGCTTTTGGAATTGATGACAACGCTTACACAAGTCATTGAGGACACAAGCACAATGCACATGTCAATTACTCCGTCCATTCTCTACCTTGGCACGCCCGTCGTCCTCGTCAGTACGGTCAACGAAGACGGCTCATACAATCTCGCGCCCATGTCGTCCGCATTCTGGCTCGGGTGGCGCTGCCTGCTGGGCTTTGAGGGAGTTTCCAAAACACCTCAGAATCTCATCCGAACCGGCGAGTGCGTACTCAATCTCCCGTCTGCCGATCAGGTGGATGCCGTCAACCGACTTGCGTTTCTCACAGGTTCAAACCCCGTGCCCGCCGGGAAGACCCTGCGTGGCTACCAGTTCGAGCGGGAGAAGTTTGAAGTCTCGGGACTGACCCCGGTTGCCTCGGAAACTGTCGCGGCGGCACGTGCGTTGGAGTGCCCGATTCACCTCGAAGCCAAAGTCGCCCGCGTCAATCCCGTCATGGCGGATGAGTATGACTACTCCGTCCATGAAAGGAGCGGCGAGTGTACGTTGGAAGGCATCGTCTGCATTGAAGTGCGGATCACGCGCGTCCACACGCATCCTTCGATCTTGATGGATGGAAAGCGGAACCATATCGATCCGGATCGCTGGCGGCCCTTGATCATGAGCTTTCAGCGGTTCTACGGATTGGGGCCGGAACTTTCCGAGTCTCGACTGGCGAAGATCCCCGAAGCAATGTACCGCACTCCCGATGTCGATCGCGCCGCTATCGTCTCACCTGCAAAAATCAAATAACGAATTCGAAGCCAAGAACCGGAGCGCTGGCCAGCACACCAAGGGGCTATCGTACGGAGTCAGAGGTGATCTGGCTTCTCCGTTCCACTTCAATCAAGTGAGGGCTCTACCATGTCTAAAGAAGAGGAAAACAAGGCGATCGTGGGTCGCTGGTTCACAGATTTCTGGGGTAAAACCTGCAACCTCGACATCGTGGACGAGCTCGCCGCTCCCGACATGCTCCTGAAGTACTCGCTGCACGCCCCGCGTCGCGGTCGTGAGGACATCAAGGCATTCATGACCGATTTCCGCGGCGCATTCCCGGACCTCAACTTCTGGGGGACTGCCGATCTCATCGCCGAAGGTGACTACGTGGTCGGCCGTTGGGAAGGTGGCGGCACCCACACCGGTCCCGCCTTCCATGACTTCCTCCTGGGATCGTTGACGGCAGCGACCGGGCGTACGATGCGGTTCACCGGAACGACGGTGCTTCGACTCGATCAAGGTAAGATCGTGGAGGAGATCGGCCTGGACGATGGCGTGACCGCCTATTTTCAATTGGGGCTCATCAAGGCGATTGGAACGGCGGCGCACAGCATCCGTGATATTTAGCGAGAATGCCGCGAGTTACGAGCGTGGACCAACCGACTTTCCCCAGGTCGCTCGCCCAAAATCTCGGCAATATCCGCGGTCTGCGGGCCAATCGGCCCGCCGGCCGGGCGGCGAGGGCTGGGAACTTCAGTGAATGATTCGGTCGGTAGCCAGGCACCTATAGAGGGCAAGACAGGGGACCTGGAAAATCCATCGAGGTCGGCGTCCCGGCGTCCATCTTCACTGAAGTTCCCAGACCTCGTAACTGAAGTGGCTTGTCACTCGTGCCCCGCCGACGTGCGAACCAAGAGCGGCCTGATGCTCGGCCTGAGCGAGACAACCGAAGAGCTCTTCGAAACCTTGGCGGACCTCCGCGCCGTCGGCTGCGATTTCCTGACCGCCGATCGATCGCAAATTTATTAATAAATTTACAATCGTTTCGGCGAACCTTTACCCCCGGTCTTGTCGCAATCCAGGTGCCTCCGGGGGTTTACCGACATATTGCAAGCACGCCTGTTATCGCCCCAAGCCAGCCTTTGGCAACGTCACTGAAAATCAACAGATTAGTCATTTTTAGCCATAAAATGGCAACCTGTTTTGCTCAGCGTTTCTCCGGCCTCAACTCCGGCCTTAACTCCGGCCTCAATGAAGTTCAGGCGATCTGACTCGACCTTCCGCACGTCGAGCAGGTCGGCCAGGCGAATCGGAAGGGGCTGAATGTCCAAGTTCAATCCTTCGTGCGCGTGCGGCGACCAGCCTCGAGTCAGTCACGTGCTTTTATCGTCATCGCTTTATAGCCGGCGCCGGTTCGAGACAACGTCTCAAGGACCACGCCGGTGAGAACGTCGCTGTTGCATGCCCTCGGATTCCGACTCGATGCATGGAGGCTATTCTTTGGGAACGAGTCTTGCCAGCCCGAGTGTGGCCCAGGCGCTGGCGGCGCAGGTGATCGGCGTCAATAATTTCGCGGACCCGCCGGTCTTGCCGTCCGGCGAGGATCGCGACGTCATCGGCCAACTGCCGTCCGGCTTTTGCGTGGCGATCAAGAAATCTATGGATCGCTTGATCTCAGGTTGATCGGCGGTGAAACCGGCGAGCGCGAGGACGTACAGTGTCTGGCCGGTGGCATAAGCGTCGCTCGCCGTATCAGCGTTCTGGCTCCAGCCACCGTCGGCTCGTTGCAGGGCGAGGAGTTCGCGGATCGTTGCGTCCATCTCCTCCCGGGGTTTGCCGGCGCGAGCTGCCAGCAATACCGTGAAAACTTGATCTTGAAGGGTCTTGGGCAGCTTGGTGTCGGCCAGCCAGGCGTTCGCTTTCGCGAGCGCGGTGCGTTGCGATTCGGTGGCGTCGGGGCCCGTTTCGCCCTGCAAGGCCATGATGAGCCATGCGGCGTCAGTCGTCTCGCTCTCGTTGATCGGCGGCCGACTGAGGAAGAAGTCCCAGCCGCCGTCGTTGCGTTGTTTCTTGAGGATTTCGTCCGCAATCCGCCGCAGGCTTTGTTTTTGCCCCTCACTCAGCGATGGCAACGACCGTGCCGCAACAGCCATGAACGCCGTGCCGGTCCTTACGCCCTTACCGATGGGCCGCGGGTCGGGCGGATCCGCCGGGTCGTTGAACAGCTTCGAAGTCATCAGTTTGTCCGGCCCCCCGATCATGGCCTCGGTCGTCTCTGCCACGAAGGCTTTGTCGATCGTGTAGCCTTGCCGTTCGGCTTCGCTGATCGCCCAAAGCGGCATTGCCAGGTGATGGCATGTAAAACAGTTGCGTGACTTCAACCAGGCGGTGCTTTCGGTCTGCATGAATCCGATGGCCCGCTCAACCGACTGCTGAACCTGCCGCGGCGTTGCTGACGGAACCGAGGCCGGTTCGCCGGCAAGGGCGAGCGGTGCGAGGCAAAGCGTCAGGAAGAACGCCGAGATCCGTAATGGGCGAGCCATGGATCGATCACCTCGAAAAGGACGAAGATCGGTGGCAAAATACGTATCGATGTTACGCCGCGCGCGGCCGGCTCGCTACCTGTCCGAGCAAGTCCTGAACGGTCGAGCGGCGCCCCCTGCCCTTGCTTCGATCGCCCGACGGAGCGCTCCCCATGACGCGATGTCTCGCAATCGCACTCCCCTCCTTGATTGGTCTTACGGCCTGGGCTCAAGCCCCTCCCATCGTCGGCTCCAAGGCCGGTGACGAGCGTCAAGCCGTGGGCGTCAAGCTGTGCTGGTGCCCGCCCGGACGCTTCACCATGGGAAGCCCGCCCGGCGAGCCGGAACGGAGGCCCGGCGAGAACCAGGTCGAGGTGCGACACACACGAGGCTTTTGGGTCGGCAAATACGAGGTCACCCAACGCGATTGGAAGCGGGTCGTCGGAGAACTGCCGGGCAAACTGACGGCGGAGTTGCCCGAGGGGGATGACTACCCGGTTGGCAACGTGAACTTCGCCGAGGCGGAGGGTTTCTGTCGCAAGCTGACCGCGATGGCGATCGCGGCGAAGGAGCTGCCGGGGAATTGGGAGTTCCGCCTCCCCACCGAGGCGCAGTGGGAATACGCCTGTCGGGCCGGAACAGCCACCGCCACCGCGTTCGGCGATTCACTCACCCGCGGGCAGGCGAATTTTCGGGGGAAGCCCTACAACGGCGGTGCCGACGAGGGTCCTTCGTTGAATCGGGCGGCGAAGGTCGGCAATTACCCGGCCAATGCCTGGGGCATCCACGACATGCACGGCAACACCTATGAGTGGTGCCGGGACTGGTATCACGCGACGCTGTCGGGAGGCGACGACCCGGATTTGTCCTCGGCGAAAGCGACCGCGACAATGAACCGGGACGGCACCTATTCCCGATCGCGGCGGGGCGGCGCCTGGACCGACGACGGGATGTTTTGCCGGACGGCGTTCCGGGTTCGCTTCGAGCCCGAGCGGCGCTACGACCATATCGGGTTCAGGGTCGTGGCGGTGCGAAAGTAGCCTGGGAAAAGCAGGCCGGTGGCCATCCACCGTAGCGGCATACCAACCGCCAACTCTGACTCCGAAGGATCCCCGAGGATACCTTCGCGAGCTTGCCCATCCTTGATCTTTTGCCAGTCGCGATGTAGAAGTCAAAGGAGTCCGTCGCGCCTTCATCCCGACCCGCCCCCTTGGGAGCCGTAAGCCATGGCACACGCGAACAAGTGGATGATCGACCCCAATGATGCCGTGATGTTGCTGATCGATCATCAAAGCGGGCTATTCCAACTGGTCAAGGACATCGAGTTGCCGATCCTTCGCTCGCACGTGACTGCGCTCGCGAAGGTGGCCCGGCTCGCCAAGATCCCGACCTTCACCACGGCCTCGGTCCCCGACGGCCCGAACGGTCCGCTGATCCCTGAGATCCATCAGTCGAATCCGGATGCGGTCTACATCCCGCGAACCGGCCAGATCAACGCCTGGGACAACCCGGCGTGGGTGAAGGCGATCGAGGAAACCAAGCGGAAAACCCTGCTCATCGCCGGCACGCTCACCAGTGTCTGCATGTCGTTCCCCACGCTCAGCGCCCTCGTTGCCGGGTACAAGGTATTCACGATCGTCGACGCCTCCGGCAACTGGAGCAAGATGGCGACGGACCTGACGGTCGCCCGCGTCGCGCAGGCCGGCGCGATGCCGATCGACACCTATGCCGTGCTCGCCGAACTCATGAGCACCTGGAATCGGCCCGATGCGATGGACTTCGCGGCGGTGATGGTCGACCATATCGTTCCGCCCTATCGGGCCCTGATGGAAAGCTACGACAAGGCGCAGAGCGTGCAAAAGGTCGGACGAGAAACCAAGCTCGATCGACTTGAAGCCGCCAAATAATCAACGGAAACTCATGCAATGATGAAGTTAGTTGGACTTTCCGGTAGCTTGCGCCGTGGTTCGTTCAACACCGCGTTGCTTCGCGCTGCGGGCGAGCTGTTGCCAGCTGGGGTCGAGCTCTCGGTCCACACGATCTGGGGGATTCCGCTCTACGACGCGGACGTGGAAGCCGCCGAGGGCATCCCCCTGGCGGTGGCCGGCCTGAAGGAGGCGATCGCCGCGGCGGACGGCCTGCTCCTTGCCACGCCGGAATACAACAACTCGCTCCCGGGGGCGTTCAAGAACGCGATCGACTGGCTGTCCCGCCCGCAGGCGGACATCAAGCGGGTGTTTGGCGGTAAGCCGGTGGCGATCCTCGGCGCAACCCCCGGCGGGTTCGGGACCATCTTGAGCCAAGACGCCTGGCTCCCTGTGCTCCGTTACCTCGGAACCAACCCCTGGTTTGCCGGTCGGCTCCTCGTCTCGCATGCGGGCGAAGTGTTCGACACCTCGGGAGCGATCACCGACGACAAGGTTCGCGAGCCGCTCAAACGGTTCGTCCACGGATTCGTCGAATTCGTCGGCGCCTCAACCTCCCGGAAACCGGCCGGGCTGGGGCAATAGCGCGGGAGTCACCTGGGCGTGGCCTCGTTGCGAAGGGATGCAATCAACAGTTAAGGAGGGAACTGACATGAAAAAACTTGTCGCCGTCAATCGCGAAGCGGACGCCCATTGGGTTGGCAACGGGTTCCCCGTCCGCACCCTCTTTTCGGTCCAGACTCTCGAGGCGTGGATCAGCCCGTTCCTGATGCTGGACTACGCCGGTCCGGCCGAGTTTCCGCCGTCGGACGAGCCGCGCGGGGTGGGCGAGCACCCGCACCGCGGGTTCGAGACGGTGACGATCGTGTACCAGGGCGAGCTCGAACACCGCGACTCGGCCGGCAACCACGGCAAGATCGGCCCGGGCGACGTGCAATGGATGACGGCCGCGTCCGGGGTCGTGCATGAGGAGTGGCACGAACAGGCGTTTACCAAGCAGGGCGGCATCCTCGAGATGGTGCAACTGTGGGTGAATCTGCCGGCGAAGGACAAGATGTCGCCGCCCCGCTACCAGGAGATCCTCGACCGGCAGATCCCGGTCGTCGACCTCGACGGCGCGGGGACCGTGCGGGTGATCGCCGGCGCGTTCCAGGGGACGAAGGGACCGGCCAACACGTTCACGCCGCTCAACGTCTGGGACGTTCGGCTCAACGCGGGTCATCGCCTCGAGTTGGAATTCCCGGCGGGGTCGACGACCCTCCTCCTGGCCCTGAAGGGGAAGGCGATGATAAACGGGGTGGAACCGATCGGCGAGGCCGAGCTCGCTGTGTTCGATCGCGAACCGGGCGCGGTCACCGTCGAGGCGGAGGACGACGCCACCCTCCTCGTCATGAGTGGCGAGCCGATCGACGAGCCGGTCGTCAGCTACGGGCCGTTCGTGATGAACACCCAGGCGGAGATCCGCCAGGCGATCAGCGACTACCAGAGCGGCAAGATGGGGCACCTCGTCGCCCCGTCCTGAGTCCGCGAGCCGAATCGTGGGAATCGAATCCCACGGTTTCGCCGGTCCACCTCTCACTCGAGCAAATGCGGCCCGAGGGAGACATGGGTTGGCCACACAATGATTATTGGTGTTCGCTCTGATTTTCTCTTGCGTTTCAATGAGGACGAACACCAATACCACTCCCCAGAATGGCGGCGACGTTAACTCGGGTCCGGCTCTGCCGGGAAAGGGTGTGTCATGTCGAGTGAACCCATTCGTGACCCCATGAAGGATGACCTGCTTACTCCCAAAAACTCGGCGCTGATCATCATCGACTATCAGCCGGTTCAGGTGAACTCGATTGCTTCGATGGACCGGCAACTGCTGGTCAACAACATCGTGGGCGTGGCCAAGATCGGGCTTGCCTACGGCCTGCCGATCGTCCACGCCACAGTCAATGTCAAGACCGGGCTGAACAAGCCTCCGATCCCACAGCTTCGCAAGGTACTCAAGGACCTCCCAACCATCGATCGCACCTCGATCAATTCGTGGGAGGACGTCGAGTTCGTCAAGGCGGTCAAAGCCACGGGCCGCAAAAAGCTCATCATGACGGCGCTCTGGACCGAGGCCTGCCTGACCTTCCCCGCCCTGGATGCGATCCGCGAAGGCTACGAGGTCTACCTGGTGGTGGACGCAGTCGGCGGCACCTCGGTTGCGGCCCACGAGGCGGCCCTGCGGCGAATCGAGCAGGCCGGCGGCAAACCGATCAGCTGGACGCAACTCCTCTGCGAACTTCAGCGTGACTGGGCGCGCAGCGAGACGGTGCCGGCGTTCATGGACCTCTTCATTGAGACCGGCGGCACCGCCGGCCTCCAGTTCGCCGCCGAGAGGCCCGACTGACCGGCCCGGACCGGCCGAACGTGGCCATCGCACACAGGTAGGCCTGAGAGCGTGGGTGAGAACGTGTCTTGTCGGGTGGGCACGGCCACCATGCCTTTTCACAAGAGGCATGGTTGGAGTGGGTGCCCTTTCCTTCTCCGGGACTAGACCTGGTGGCCCGTGCCCACTCTACCGGTCAATCCACTCTAAATTTGTGGGTGGCGCATGCTTGCTATTGACGTGCCGAGTGCATTGTTTCAGCCAGGTCGACGAGTTGTAGCCGCCGTAAATACCCACGA
This sequence comes from Singulisphaera sp. GP187, assembly GCF_900129635.1. Taxonomy (GTDB): domain Bacteria; phylum Planctomycetota; class Planctomycetia; order Isosphaerales; family Isosphaeraceae; genus Singulisphaera. The sequence goes on from NZ_FSRB01000001.1 coordinate 4,883,955, forward strand.
ATTTAGAGTGGATCGACCACTACGCGTGTCGGACCACGGGTTTCTCACCCACGCTCAAGCATCGCGGGAACGACGGCGCCCACGGCAAGTGCGGGCGGTCCACCCTGAATACGCCGTTCCTACGGGTCTTGCGTATTGATTTCATTGTGGCGGCCAGAGTGCCGATCCTTAAGAAGAAAGAGAGGCCCGACGTCGCAACGTTTGTTCACTCATGGCCGGAGAATCCTCAGAATGACCATGGGGAACGAACGTGGGTCAGGCCCAAGGCACAAGTCCCCCCCGACTCGCGTCCTGACGGCGATCGCCGGCCTCCTGCTAACACTCAGCAATAGCCTCTATGCACAATCACCGACCGCTCCACCGTCGAGCGCCTCTGCCGCGGCCCTGCCCGTCGGTTCCGGGGCGGTGCCGACCCAGCCGGCAGCCCCCACTCGCCTCGGGCCGGGAAGTGATGCGATCGCCGGCTCCGACGTGCCGACCTACAAGCTGCTGCGTTACAACGAGGATTACAGCGACCTGAAGGACCCCGGCCGTCGCACCGATTTCTGGGATCCAATCAAGTACATCCCGGTTGGCGAGCGGGAGGGATGGTACAGCTCCTTCGGTGGCCAATTTCGTCCACGGTTCGAGTTCTACAACAATTTTGATTTCGGGACGATCCCGGGCGGCAACGGCTATCTCCTCCAGCGATACTTGCTCCACGGCGACTTCCATTTCGGCCCGAACGTCCGCTTCTTCGGCCAGTTCGTGAGCGGGTTCGAGAACGGGCGGATCGGCGGGCCCCGCCCGGACATCGACGAGAACATTTTCGACGGCCACCAAGCGTTCCTCGACGTGGTGCAACACTTCGGTGAGAAGGACACCCTGACTTGGCGGGTCGGACGGCAAGAGATGTCCTACGGCTCGGAACGGCTCATCAGCGTGCGGGAGGGCGTCAACCTCCGCCGCTCGTTCGACGCCGCGCGGCTGCTGTTGCGGGTCGGTGACTGGTCGGTGGATGGGTTCTGGTCCAAGCCGGTCCTCAATCGACCCGGCGTGTTCGATGATATCCCCAACCCCAAGCTCTCGCTCTGGGGCATCTACGCGGTCCGTCCGCTCAAGTTACTGCCGGAAGGCCACGCCGACTTCTACTATCTCGGCTACGAGAACAAGCAGGCGACCTTCGATCAGTCAACCGGCAACGAACTCCGGAATTCCTTGGGGACTCGGTTCTGGGGCCTGCCCTTGCCCTGGGAGTACAACGTCGAGGCCATCTGGCAGTTCGGCCGGTTCGGACACGGCAACCTCCAGGCGTGGGCGATCGCCTCGGCCGTCCGATACACCTTCCAGGATCGGTCGCTCCGCCCCCGCCTCGGCTTGATCGCCGACATCGCGAGCGGCGACCAGAACCCGCGTTCGGCGAACCTCCAGACGTTCAACCCGATGTTCCCCACAGGGGCCTACCTCAACCTCGCCAACCCGATCGGCCCCGCCAATTTCATCCAGGTGCATCCGACGGCGGACGTCCGCCTCGGTGATGACCTGATGCTCAAAGCGGATTGGGCATTCGTCTGGCGCCAGAGCATCAACGACGGCATCTACGGACCGTTCGTCGGACCGCCAATCCGAACCGGACAACTGAGCCAGAAGCGGTTTGTCGGAAGCTCGCCCGCAGTCACGTTGACGTGGAACGCGACGCGGCACCTCACGCTGTTGGCAAGCTACGTCCACTTCTTCGCCGGCCCGTTCCTCAAGGAGACCCCACCCGGGCGTGACATGGATTACGCGACGCTTTGGATTGATTACACATTTTAGTATTTGCAAACAAGAGTTTTTCAGTAGTGAGGAGAGAATGGCAACGGCGACGGCCTCGATGTCTGAGGCTCACCGGCCCCGGCGGTCGCCGGGGCCGATTCGCCGCAACAGCCCTGATGAGGAGGCCCCAGGGCCAACGCTCAGTCGCGGCCGAAACGGAACAGGCCCCGGCGCGGCGGGGTCGGGTTGCCGTCCGCCATGCGTGGAGGAGCCGCATTCGGATCGCCACCGACCATGGGCGGGAAGGCAAGGGGCGCCTGGCCCGTTTCATTCGTCGCCACCGGCCGAAAGACCGGTGCCGCGCCGGTGAATCGCGCGCCGCCACCGTTCGTGGCGTCGAGTGCGCGGACGTTCGCCTCGGTGACCAATGGGTTGTGGCCCTGCCAGCGACTCTCGGCGACCTCAAGAATGTTCAATGGAGCATACATCGCATCGCCGCCCACGGCCGTCCAGTCGCAGAGGGCCACGGCCGTTTCATCGACCTCGCCGTCGGCCCCGTAGACCAGGATGTATTCATAAGTATTGAGTCGCGGTTTCGGATCCTGGTCGTTCAGGTTCGACCCCGTGTTGGCGACCAACTCCAGCCCGATCCGGACCCGCCGCGCGCCCGCGCCGGGGACAACGTGGAAGGTGGCGGTGTATTTGCCGACGCCGTGGTTCCAGACCTCGTCCGGCCCGCCGCGGGGGGGAAACGCGCGCAGGTTCGCGAGCAAGGCCTGCTTGCGGGCCCGAATGTTCCGCTCGAGCATGGCATGGAACCGTGGCACGGACGAGTCGCACGGGTCGGGACCGGGCCGAGGCGGACCGGCCGGGATGTTGTTGGCGTTGTCGCCGATCCGGTGGTTCAGGTGATTCTCGCCCAGTTCGGCCCAGAGGGCCTTCATCTCATCCCGCGTCAACCCCGTGCCGGGCACCGGCTGCGGCTCATTGAGCATGATCGAGGCAATGGCGCCCCCGAGGCAGTGGCCCGGCCAGCGCTGAATGCCCTGGGTCTGGCTAAAGGCCGCCTCCCAGCTCCGCGCGGAGAGACCGAAGAGCTGATCGTACTTGAGCAGGGGCGCGGGGGTCTGATACGGAACGCCGTCTGCGCCCAGGAAGGTCAGGTCGTCATAGAGGTTGGGGAACCAGGTCGAGGTGTCGCCGGGGGCCGGCCGCGTTTCCAGCAGTCCGTTGGGGCCGGGGAGGATGATGTCCTGCCCCGGGGCGATCGGAGCACCATAGGCGACGACCATGATGTCGTCACCGGCCGGGCTCGGGGTGTCGACACGCCCGTTGCCGCCGGCCCAGGGCTCGTGGATCGAGTCGCCCTTCGTGGGCCAGTAGTAGTAGTTCCAGGGCATCCGCGCGGCCTGGCCGACCTGCACGAAGGCCGTCTCGATTGCGTATGGCTTGCCCGGCTCGGCGCCGGAGACTTTAAACGTGTACCAGCCGTGCGCGTCCGGGCCGCCGACCTCCTGGCCGTTGTGGCGGGGCCGTCCGTCGGGCCCGGTGAGCGCCTCGATGGTGCCGGCCTCGGCCTTGACGGTGAGGATGCCACCGTGGCGGGTCGGGACGTAGACGCCGTAGGACCGGTCTCCGGTCTGGCCGCCCAAACTGCCGCCGAGGGGCACTGGCCGGACCGCCTCGGCCGCCACAACCTCTCGGGTCGATGGGGCCAACGCCACGAGGGCGCAGGCCATCGCGCCGCAGAGACTGAGACCAATACGCATGCCGTCTCCCTTGAGGATGAGAAGAGAATCCATTCCCCGCGATCCTCACCCGGGCCGGTTTCTGCTTCGGAACCACGGCCCGAGCGGAGTGCAATGGGGATCTCGGGTCCGTCCCATCTCATGTCTTGTGCCAACGGCACGACGGGGCGCCGGCACGGAGCGATCGTCTGCGTGGAACTCCTTGGTGAGCAAGAGATTGTGCTGTCATCGCCAAGTCCTCGAACGAGTGTTCACGACCGCCGCCCGTGGCCACTGGCTGTCATTCCTGTTGGGCGTTCGACGACCACTGTGGACGCCCAGCGACCACCCGCGTCATCATCGCGGTATGGTTTTTGACGGTCCTCGGCGAGGGGAAGCCCGTCGGTCTTCTCGACTCAATCGCTTCGGGCCTGGCAAGCGTTGCCGTAGGCGGGTTGGCAGGACCGCGTTCGCAACCGATTGGCAAACGGCTGTAACCGGGGGAGTGCAACCTGCGGCTACCAATCCCATAACCTGCACATTGAACATAAGCAATCAGTATCATTTAGGGTGGGCACGGCTCACCACGCCTTTTCACAAGCCGGTTGTCGTGAGTTGGTAACCGCTCTTACCGAGAGGCAAAACCTGGTGGGCCGTGCCCACCCTACATGATTGGGATGACGCGGGCGGCAAAGCGATCAACACAATGATTTGTACAGGCGAAACAATGTGCATTTTATTGAGAATTGCCGCGTATTTGCGGTGATATAGCTGGCTTGCAAAAAAACAACGACCCGCCATAGAGCTAAGAATCCCCCTCGTTCCCACGGTCCTCCGTGGGAATGCCGATAGGGGTAGGGAGAGCGGATTACGCTCCCCCTCCCTCCAAACCGTACGGGCGGATCTCCCGCATACGGCTTTCCCGTTGGTGGTTTTACCTCAAAGAGGATTGACTGGCTAACTCATGGGCTCGTTCCAAGCTGAAAAGTCCATGGTCGGCAAAGAAGGCGTTGGGCCAACGTTGATGGTCGGTGCCACGACCGCGGCCTCGTTTCTTCATCCGTTTACGGAGCAGACTCCGCAGACGCATGCGGATCCAGCCGTCGAGTCGTTCAAACGTCCACTTGTGGCTGTGCTTGAAGTATTCAAACCAGCCACGAAGCGTTGGGTTGAGGCTAGCGATGATCGCGGAGAGGCTGCCCCCGGTCGTACGCGTGGTCTTCGTCCGGACCGTCTCCTTGAACTTGTCCAGGCTCTTCGGTCGCGGGCGGCGTGTGCCGTCCTCAAACCGGTAGCCCAGGAAGTCGAAGCTTTCGGTCCTGACGGCGATGATCCGCGTCTTGGTGGGATGCAGGGTCAGGCCGGCCGAGGCCGTCCACTCCTGCACCACCGCCATCGCTTGGGCCGCTTCCTCCGAGCTTCGACACAGGATCACGACGTCGTCCGCGTAGCGCACCATCTCGAAACCCGATTCGGCCATCAGGTGGTCGAGCGGATCAAGGTAGATGTTGCTCAACAGCGGGCTGATCACCGCACCCTGCGGCGTCCCCTGTTCGGGCGTCGATACCTCCAGGTCGTCGAGGACGCCCTGGTGCAGGAACGCGTCGATCAAGTTCAGCACCTTCCCGTCCGCTACCTTCTTGGCGACCAGCGCCAGCAGGCGGTCGTGGGGGATCGTGTCGAAATCGCTCTTCAAGTCGGCATCTACCACATGGGTGAATCCGCCTTTAAGCAGCTCGTCCACCCGCCGCAGCGCGTCCTTGCATCCCCTGCCGGGGCGAAAGCCGTAGCTGTGCGCGGCGAAGTCACGCTCGAAGATCGGTTCCAACACCTGCCGGAGTGCCGTCTGGACCACCCGGTCGCGGACGGTGGGAATCCCGAGCGGACGCTTCTCCTGGTTTCCTGGTTTGGGAATCCAGTGTCGGCGGATCGCTTGCGGACGGTAGGTTCCCGTACGCAGGGCGTCGCTGAGATCCTTCAGGTTCTCTTCCAGGCGGTCCTCGAACATCGTCACGGTCACGTGGTCCACGCCCGCGGCACCCTCGTTGGCGGCGACTCGAGAGTAGGCCGTATACAGGGCGCGTTGCGGGTGGACCTTGTCCATCAGGCTATACCAGACTCCACCTTTGACCCCCTCGATGAGGGCCGTCAACATCCGCTCCGTCCAGACCGTCGGTTCGACCCAGACCCATGGGATCGGGATCTCTCTGGCGCGCCTAGCCCTCGCGGGCACTGCCTCCAGTGGGAATTCCTTCGCATCGGACATCGCGTCTCCACCTCCCTGCACCCCTTCGCTCCACCGGAGTTACCCGGCTTCTGCGCTACTATGGGTGCTCTGACTCCTGGACCCCCGGCTCTTCGTATCCTTATCAGGGACAATGAACACCGGCTTTGGCGAGGTCCAGGTCTCCCTGTGTTTCGTCATCGAACCTTCCGATCATTCCGTCTCCAACAACCTACTGTCGTCCCGACGCCATTCTGGGGTTTTGTGCGTCGGTCTTACCGGACCACATCACTGTGGACGCCCTTTCTGAGGGGCCATGCGTCAATTGGGCTTCGCCATCGAGGAGCAGGCTCGCCACGACAGTCGGCCGAATCGAGTTTACTTGCGTTACGGACTGATCGTTCACCTACGGTTGCTTCCCACCCCGCCTCGCGGCGACGCAGTTACCCTCGGTTACGAAGTGCCAGAACACTTCGGCAGGAACTCACACCCTGCGGATTCAATGCAATTACAGGCGCACTCCCCGACGCTCCGCGTCGTCTGGCCCTCGAAAGCCGAGGACGCAGAGCGTCCAAGACGGCATTCCCACGCAGAGCGTGGGAATGAGATCCCGGTAGCCTTGCTACAGTCTCAAAAAAAGTGCCTGTGGCCGTCGGTGACTTTTCGGCGAGCCGGGGGTTAACCGTGCTGGTGGGGTAATGCAAGAACCGAGGCGTGGTGCTCCACGCCTCGGTTCCTTTGGGTTTGCAACGTGACCTCAGACTCAGAGCATCAGCCTCTTCGGAAGCGACGAGGAGCCTGCGCGAACAGGGGTGTCATCGCCGATTGGCTCGCCCCGAAGGCGTTGGTTCCACTATAGGCTGCGAGGACACTTCCCTTGGGACGTGGTCCTCTGACCTGAACATTGAGCTCGGCCACGCCGTTGACCAGTGGCACCTGGCGCGCCGGGCCGCTCGGACCGAAGAACGTGATCGTTCCGCCGGACGGGGTGCTCCCGGCCTGGCTCGGTGACACGTGAGCCGTGATCTTGGCGTACTGTTTGCGACGCTGTCGAAGGAGTTCGACCGTGACCGTGGTGTTGGTCCCGACCTGGTTTGCGGTCGCCTGAATTCCGGTGCCCGTGGGCGTCGGCGTGGGCGTCGGTGTCGGGGTCGGGGTCGGGGTCGGGGTCGGAGTGGGCGTCGGAGTCGGTGTCGGCGTTGGTGTCGGGGTCGGTGTCGGCGTCGGCGTCGGCGTCGGCGTGGGTGTCGGGGTCGGTGTCGGCGTCCCTGTTTCGGAGGGATTGGGGTTCTGGACGTTGACCGTGACCGGTGCCGACCGGCTGAGGGCCCGGTTAGCCGTGCCGTTGAAGTTGGCCGTGATGTTGTGGGTGCCAGCCGTGAGGACCGGGATCGTCAGGCTTGCCGAGTTACCGACGATGCCTTCGGTGCCGAGGATCGTGGTTCCGTCGAGGAAGGTCACGGTCCCGCCGCCGGGCGCGGGGCTGACCGTGGCGGTAAAGGTAACGGGTGCCCCGACGGTCGTCGACGCCGTGGAGCTGGTAAGGGACGTGGTTGTGGCGACGGCGACGGGTGTGGCCGCGGTGACGGTCTGAATGACCGGGGTCGAGATTCCTTGCGGATTCCCCTCGGTGCCGGCGTATGAGGCGGTGATCGAGTGCGTGCCGACGGAGAGGTTCGTCAGATTCAGGGTGGCGACCCCGTTGGCAAGCGTCACGGTTCCGAGCGGGGCCGACCCATCAAGGAATGTAATGGAGCCGCTGACGGCCGGGCTGACCGTGGCGCTCAGGGTGACGGCCTGGCCTTGCAGGGAGTTGGGATTGCTGCTGGTGAGCGTGGTCGTGATCGCGACCCGATTCACCGTGATGTTGCCCAAGGCCGACGGACCGGCCAGACCGTTGGTCGTGCCGTCGCGGGAGGCCTGTGCGTTGAAGCTGCCGACTCCGATAAAGCCGTTGTCCGGAGTGAACTTCAGGCCCGCGGCCGCTTGCTGGATGGTAAGGAAGTCGTTGTTGTGGATCGGGGTGACACCGTCGGCCTGATAGAGGGTGCCGTGGCTGATGTTCGTGATCTGAAAGCTGGCGACGTTTCGCGGCCCATAGGGATTGGGCGTGAGGACCAAGCCCGAGTTCGTCTGCTGGTTGAGGGCCGTGTACGACGAGCTGAGCAGCGGCCGGTTATTGATCGATCGGACGTCGATCGTCGTGCTGTCGCTCTTCGAGAGCGCTCCGCCCAGGCCGGGGCCGTCCAGGCTGGTCGTGTTCAGCGTGAGCGTGGTGATGCCGGGGAAGGGGTTGGTCGGCCGATAGGTCAACCCATTCAAAGCTTTGTTCAGTTGTGAGAGCGTCCCCGTGTAGCTCAGCGCCGCGGTGCCGTTGCCGGTGCCGCTCAAACCCTGCAAGCCGGACAGGGTGAGAGTCCCGCTGTTCACCGTCAGGTCGATCTTGAACGTGTTGTCGGGCCGGAACGGATTGGCCACGGCGATCAGGTTGCCCCTTGCGCTCGAGAAGACCAAGGGCTGGTCCTGATCGAGCGATTGGGAGCCGGGCAGCAAGTTGACGGGGGCCGCATTCGGGCCCGAGAAGGCCGACGTGTTGCCCGACGGGTCGGTGACCGTCGCGGTCACGACCGCTCTGCCGGCCACCGGCGCGAACGAGAACGACACCGGCGCGTTTCCGGCCGCGTCCGTCGTCACGTTGACCGCGCCGACGAACGTGTCGCCCTGGGCGCCTGGGGTCGAGGCCGCGTTGGCGAAGAACTCGACGCGGTAATTGGCCGTATTCGGAGTTCCGCGGACGGTTCCGGTGACCGTGACATTGCCCGCGTCGGCCACCGAGGTGAGCACGGGGGCCGGCTGAAGCGCATTGGGAGCGACGTCGCCCGTCCTGGCATCGAGCAAGATGCCCGGCCCGGCGTTGTTGGCGATCGAGTTCGCGGAGATCCGGTTCCGGTCGGAATTCGTGATCCCGATCGCGGGCCCGTTATTCGCGACCAATGCGTTGGCCGTGATCGTATTGTCGTGGGAGTGGTCGGCGACCAGGACGCCCGTCCCGTTGTAAGCGATCAGGTTGCCCTGGCCGGGATCCGAACCGCCGATCGTCTGGTTCGACCCCGAGATCCGGATCGCGGTCCCGTTGGGCGCGGGGGTCGTGCTGTCGCTCGCGGTTCCGAACTTGTTTCCCTGGACGACGATGCTATTGCCCTGAAGGTTGAGGGCCGTGCCGGAGAAACTCCGGAAGTCCAGTCCCTTAACCGTCGAATTGGCCGACTGGATCGTCAGCCCGTCGGCCGCGCCGGCCGATCCCGAGAGCGCCACATCCGGGGCCGCCGGATCGCTCGTGCCGTCGATGGTGACGGGCGTGGTGACGACCGGGAGCGGCGTCGCCAGCGCGATCGTTCGCTGGGTGGCGTCGAGGTTGAAGTGGATCGAGTTCGGCTGTCCCGAGTCAGCGTTCGACTGCGTAATGACCTCGCGCAACGTTCCGGGTCCGGAATCTCCTGAGTTGGTGACGGTAAACGTCGAGAGGAGAAGTCGCGAATCGAGCGACTCGATGCGAGGCCGGTAGTCCTTTTTGGGCAAACGCTTCGAGGGGAGAAAGTGAAAGCCCTGTCGAGCGAGCCGACCGAGGAAGGTCCGTCGAGCCATGGACTGGCCTCCTTGCCTGATGATGGCCGCTACATCCGTGCCGGCGGCCATGAAGTAGTGCCCGGAATGGGCTCATTCCCGACCCCGCTCAAGCCGGCTCTCCCTCTTCATCAAAAGATGAAAGGTAGAGACCGTCAACGACCATGCACTGGCCGCTTCGAAGGAGCAAAAGTCGAGACAGGATAAGCTGAGACAAGCTGAGATGTGAGTCAGTCGACGCTGCTGGTGACAACCTGCTTCGCCATATTTGACCGTTAACAAATTACAACAGTTGGCGAAAACCGTCTAGCCCAGATTGGGACCGCCGTCCAGGCCGAAATCAACAACGATCCGGCAAAGGCTCAACATTTCGGAGCTCGGACCGAACGGCTCATCGCTCGGCCGGACGACTCGGGCCTTCGCGAAATGACAGCTTCTCGAAACGTAAGAATCGATAATTCCGGCGTCTGGATTGCGTCCGAGATGCGTAATGCGGTTTGGCGTTCCTGCGAGGACCCTGGAGCACATGGTCGCAACGTCGGGATGCGCCGCGGATCGATTCCTGTTGGGCCTCGGGATTTCGTATGCTGTCGGAACGCAAACTCCACCGGAACGGCTCGACCCCAGAGTCTCGTCCACCGGCCATCATCCCGCTACGGCGAGCCACTCGAAATGGACAGGGCTGATCCTTCTCCTTTGCCAGGGCCCGCGGGCCAGGAATTCCAGGGGTTCGTCCACGTTCGCGGGGCGAGGGAGCACAATCTCAAGAACGTCGAGATCCGGATCCCCCGCGATGCTCTGGTCGTTTTCACGGGGGTGTCCGGGTCGGGCAAATCTTCGCTGGCGTTCGGCACGCTCTACGCGGAAGCTCAGCGGCGTTACCTCGAATCGGTCTCCCCTTATGCCAGGCGATTATTCCATCAATTGGGCGTGCCCGAAGTCGACGAGATCGACGGGCTGCCCCCCGCGGTGGCGCTGCAGCAGCAACGCGGCTCGCCGTCCACGCGATCGTCCGTCGGCACCGTCACGACGCTCTCGAATCTGCTCCGGATGCTCTACTCCCGCGCGGGGGATTATCCGCCCGGGCAGTCGATCCTCTACGCCGAGTCGTTCTCCCCGAATTCTCCCGAGGGGGCCTGTTCCGAGTGCCACGGCCTGGGACGGGTCTATGCAGTGACCGAGCGCTCGATGGTGCCGGACGACTCGCTTTCGATCCGCGAGCGGGCCGTTGCCGCCTGGCCGACCGCCTGGCAAGGGCAGAACCTGCGCGAAATCCTCATGACGCTCGGCTACGACGTCGACCGGCCCTGGCGCGAACTCCCCCAGGAGGATCGCGACTGGATCCTCTTCACCGACGAGCAGCCGACGGTGCCGGTCTACTCGGGATTGAGCGCAACCGAGGTGCGAAAGGCGCTCAACCGCAAGGACATACCAAGCTATCAGGGCACGTTTACGAGTGCGAAACGCCACGTGCTCCACACCTTCGCCAACTCGCAGAGCGCGCTGATGAAGAAGCGGGCGCTCCAGTACATGCTGAGCACCGAGTGCCCGCTCTGCCACGGCAAGCGGCTCCGCCTCGAGTCGCTTGCCGTGACGTTCGCGGGCCTCGATATCGCCGACCTGTCCAACGTGCCGCTCGCTCGGCTCGCCGACCTCTTGCAGCCATATGCGGAGCGGACCGCCCCCGCGCTCGCGAAGCTGGCGACCGAACACCCGGAAAAGTCGCTGGTCATCGAGCGGATCGCCCAGGATCTCGTCGCGCGGCTCGCGGTGCTGATCGACATCGGCCTCGGATACCTGGCGCTCGATCGCGGTACGCCCACGCTCTCGCCGGGCGAGTTGCAACGCCTGCGGCTCGCCACCCAGGTCCGCTCGAACCTGTTCGGCGTGGTTTACGTGCTCGATGAACCGTCCGCGGGGCTCCACCCTGCGGACACCGAAGCGCTCCTGCGGGCGCTCGGCCGGCTGAAGGCCGCCGGCAATTCGCTGTTCATCGTCGAGCACGATCTCGACGTGATCCGTCATGCGGACTGGATCGTCGACGTGGGGCCGGCCGCCGGCCAACACGGCGGCTTCGTGCTCTACAGCGGCCCGCCCGAAGGGCTCAAGCAGGTCGAGGAATCGCAGACCAGGCGCCACCTGTTCGAGGACCAGGTGGTTCATCGCAGGACCCCGCGCGTCCCTAAAGGATGGCTCCGCCTGACCGATGTCACACGGAACAACCTGAAACGCCTCGACGTGGCCTTCCCGCTGGGGGTGTTCACAAGCGTGACCGGCGTCTCAGGCTCGGGCAAATCGAGCCTGGTCAGCCAGGTGCTGGTGGAACTGGTCGCGGAGCAACTCGGCCACGTCCTCACCCCGGACGATGAGGGAGGCGAAGGGCTCGAACAGTCGGCCGTGGCGACTCTCGGCGGCCGGATCACGGCCGGGATGGAAGCCGTCAGACGGCTCGTGCGAGTCGACCAGAAGCCGATCGGGCGCACGCCTCGCTCCAACCTGGCCACATATACGGGTCTGTTTGATCATATCCGCAAATTCTTCGCGGCCACCGAGACCGCGCGGGCCCGTCAGTACGATGCCGGACGGTTCTCGTTCAACGTCGCCAAGGGGCGCTGCCAGACGTGCCAGGGCGAAGGCTTCGTCATGGTCGAGCTCCTCTTCCTGCCCAGCGTCTATGCGCCCTGCCCGGCCTGTCATGGGGCTCGTTATAACGAGGAAACCCTCGAGATCAAGTACCGCGAGAAGAGCATCGCCGACGTCTTGGCAATGACGGTCGATGCGGCCTGGGAGTTCTTCGCCGCCGAGCCGTCGGTGCTCCATTCGCTCGACGTTTTGAAGGAGGTCGGCCTGGGTTATCTGCGACTCGGCCAGCCGGCGACCGAACTCTCCGGCGGCGAGGCGCAGCGGATCAAGCTGGCGACCGAGCTGCAACGCGCCCAGCGCGGCGATACGCTCTACATCCTCGACGAGCCCACGACCGGACTTCATCCGGCCGACGTGGACAAGCTCATGACCCAGCTCGACGGCCTGGTCGAATCGGGCAATACGGTCATCGTGGTCGAGCATGAGATGCGCGTTGTGGCGGGGAGCGACTGGGTCATCGATATCGGCCCCGGCGCCGGGGACGAAGGGGGACGAATCGTCGCGTCCGGGACTCCCAACGAAGTGGCCGCAGCGCCCCAGAGCCGGACCGCGTCGTACCTGGCGCGGTGTGTCGATTGAGATCCGCCCCAACCCAAGGCACCGTGGCTTTGAGAGGAAGCCTGCCCTCCACCATCGACGGCGCAATCGGGTCGGTCCACCCCCTTTACCTGTATCGTGTAACCGGCGCGTGGAGATTCCTCAGGTAACTCTCAGGCGAACATTGCGAAATTTGGGAACGGACCTGAGGTAAGATGCAATCGTGACCGACACAACGAACATTCCAAACTGTCCGCGCTGCGGGGCACCTGCAAACCCGGACGTGGCCGGCGGCCTCTGTCCTGCCTGTCTGCTGAGACAGGTGGCGCTTGGGACGGGGACGGACGACTTGTCCGCGGAACCGTGGACACCCCCTGCCCTGAGCGAATTGGCCGCGGCTTTTCCGCAATTGGGAATCATCGCACTCATCGGCCGAGGCGGAATGGGGGCGGTCTACAAGGCCCGCCAAAAGTCGCTCGGGAGGTTTGTGGCACTCAAGATTCTCGCGCCGGGGCATGCGGACAACCCCCGCTTTGCCGAACGGTTTTCGCGGGAAGCCCAGGCACTGGCGGAACTCAACCACCCGAATATCGTCACGGTGCATGACTTTGGGCGGGCCGGCCCGTTCTTTTTTCTGCTGATGGAATACGTCGACGGTGTCAATCTGCGCGAGGCGATGAAGGCGGGCCGCTTCACGCCGGAGCAGGCGCTGGCGATTGTGCCCTCGATCTGCGAGGCGCTGCAATTCGCGCATGATCACGGCATCGTGCACCGCGATATCAAGCCAGAGAACCTGCTGCTGGATCAATCAGGCCGTGTGAAGATCGCGGACTTCGGCATCGCGCGGATCGTGGGCGCGGGGCTCGATCCCGCTTCGGAACTCACGGTGCCGGGCGCCGCGGGCCTCACACAGGAGAGCGTTCTGGGTACGCCGCAATACATGGCGCCCGAGCAGTCGGCCCTGCCCGCGCAGGTGGATCATCGCGCGGACATCTACTCGCTTGGCGTGGTGCTTTACGAGCTGCTTACGGGCGAGCTGCCGGTGGGAACCTTCGAGCCGCCGTCGCGCAAGGTGTCTGTCGACGTGCGGCTCGACGCCATTGTGTTGCGGGCCCTGGAGCACGTGCCGGAGCTTCGTTACCAGACGATCGGGGAGATGCAGACCCAGTTGGAAACGGTGGCCAACGAACCTAGCGCAGGCAAAGCCGACAGTCAGGCGGACACCACGGCATCGCGTCATATTTACGAGGGCAAGAGCTATGTCTCCACGCCGGAACAGCTCAGCACCTTCGACGGTCAACTCTTCCTTTATCGCCGCAAGAGCCAGATGCTCCTTGATGATTGCCAGCTCATCTTCACACGCCCCGGCACGACCACAATCATCCCGCTGGCCGCCATCCTCAATCTCAGCATCGGTCAATACCCACGTGTTGTGAATCCCGCGGGCATCGACTTCATCAGTGTGACCTACGAGGTGGGAGGCCAGCCGCATCGTCTCATCTTCTCGCCTTACGAAGGCCTGATCGCCCTGCCCTCGCACTTCAACCAATACGTGGCCGGGTGGTTCCAATCCATCCGCGCCGCCGCCACGGCCGCGACCGGCCGCGAGCCTGGCAACACCCCCAGCGACCAGCTCCGAGGGCCGTCCAGGTCCCACATGATCATCGCCTTGGTGATATATGTCCTCGTTTTCTTTTTCAGTTCACGCTGGGGCGGGTTGGGCTCGACTTGGAGCCTGGTGTCGGGGATCATTTGCGTCTTTTTCGGCTTCGGTTCGATGCTGGGTACTCTCCAGAAGAGCGCACTCAGCGGCGATAAGCTGGCTCCACGACCGCAACTGCTCGCCGGCTTTCTGTTGTTCGTAATCGGCATGATGGCTATCGCCATTTACCTTGAGTTTCAACATGTGACGCCCAAAGTCGCCCCAGCCCTAGTCGCCCCGAGACTTGTCCCGCAGCCTGAACGCTTCGCTTCACCACCGAGAATGCCCGCTGTCGAGCCGCCACTCAAGGTTCCCAGTGAGCCGTTTGAATCCGGCGTCAAAAAATGATGCGATAATTTCATGAATGATCGTTCTGCGGATAGCTTTCGCACGACACGTTGGACTCAGGTTCTCGCGACCCGCGGTGAATCTCCCGAAGCGAGACACGCGCTGCGTGACTTGTGCGAAGCATACTACGGCCCGGTGGAAGCATTCGTGCGACGAAGTCGACCGGGCCGTGACGACGCCCGCGATCTCACGCACGCGTTTTTCGCCAAGCTGCTCGAAGGGAACGGCCTGGGGGGCGTCGAACGGACGCGAGGCCGGTTCCGCTCCTACCTGCTGGGAGCGGTCAAGCATTTTCTGGCCGACCAGGCGGATCGCTCGTTCGCCGAGAAGCGGCGAGGTGGCCAAGCGCCAGCGTCATTCGACCCAGGACCGAGCCGCAGTCGATCCGACCCCCAAGAGCAGGCGCGATTCGATGTCGCTGATCCCCATGGATTTCCCCCGGATGCCTTTTTCGACCATCAATGGGCGTTGGCCATCGTTGAGAAGGCCATGAGTGACCTGCAAGCGGAATCGCGGGACAGGGACGAGACAATGCGGTTCGAGGTTCTGAAACGCTGGCTCATCGCTTCCGAGGACCGCGTGAGGGCCACCGAGGCGGCCCGTTCGCTGGAGATGACAGACGGGGCCTTCAAAGTCGCCGTCCATCGTCTCCGGAAGCGATTCCGCCAGCTCGTCCATGACCAGATTGCCTCCACCGTGGATGGTCCGGACGTGCTCCAAGGGGAACTTGACTACTT
Source organism: Singulisphaera sp. GP187 (assembly GCF_900129635.1). Classification (GTDB taxonomy): domain Bacteria; phylum Planctomycetota; class Planctomycetia; order Isosphaerales; family Isosphaeraceae; genus Singulisphaera. The sequence goes on from NZ_FSRB01000001.1 coordinate 4,899,231, forward strand.
GATCCAGGCCCTGACCGCATCGCACCCGGGTACGGGTTCGGAAGCCCATGCGGCATTCCGCCCTCGGTCAACGCCGCCTGAGGCAACCGGCCGCTAACGGCGTAGAGTGGCACGCATCGGCAGTCGCATGCCCGCGGCGATCGATCAGACGATCAAGAATCGCGAACATCACACCAACATGTTTTACTATATCGTTGCATTCTATGGGTACCGGTCCCTATAGTGATCACGTCACCGGCCGGATGACACCACCCTCCGACTTCGCGGGGACGACCCGTCAGGGCACCTTGCCGATGGTGAGCACGCTGTTATTGAAAAAGCCGGTCTGCTGCCAGTTGGCGGGATCATGGCGGTAGTGCTTGCCGTCTTGAACGTATTTGTACTCGTATCGACCCGGCGGTAGGGAGATTGTCGTGGTGTAGAGCCCGTCGGGTCCGGGACCGTCGAGCTTCTGGACCGGGGAGAAGTCCTTGTTGAAGGTGGCCGCAAGTTGGACCGACTTCGTGCCCGCGGGAGGGCGGTGGCGGAACGTCACGTCGAAATCGCCGTCGCCACGAGGGGTCGCCGACGGGGCGGGAACGCTCAGGTCCTGGTAGCCGAGTGCCACGTCCATGTAGCCAACCAGCATCTCGTCGTTCGTCTGCTCGCCGAAGGTGACGACCCGCGACGGGTCGGGGTTGTTCGGGTTGTCGGCCGAGTTGTCGAATCGGGCCAGGCAGCGCATGATCGTGCCCTCCGGCATGGCCTTGGGCTCGTCGAGGACGTAGGCGTTTTGCCAGTCGAATTCGTAACGGGGCACGTCGAGGAGGACCTCGCGCCGGCCGTCGGGATAGACGGCCTCGTAGCGGAACGACTTGCCCCGAAGGTGCATGTGGGGCAGGAGCGCGTAGAGGATGTAGTCCTGGTTGAAGCGGTGCTCGGCCGTAACCGGGTAGTCGGCAGCTTTTGGCGGGATGCGGAACTGGTAGTTGATCGCGGCGGCCGAGGTCATCCGCTTCCGGACGGTCGCCCGGTCGGCGAACGCCAGGCCGATCCGGCTGCGGTCGGTTTGCGGTGTTCCGCGCGGGGTGTAATGGACCTGGACCAGCAGCTTCGCCCCCGCCGGGATCACCTTGGCCGTCCCCTCCGGAAGGATCCGTGGGGGCATCCCCGGGGAGTACGCGGCGAGGAAATCGTAGTCGAACGGGTTATTCGACACTTGGCCGGGGGGGAGCACATAAACGATCAGGTGATGCACGACCGCCGGGTTCTGGGGCCGTACCTGGGTGGCCTTCACCCAGACGTCATGGTCGAGCTTGAGGTCGATCATGAAATTCTGGTAGGGGAGGACGCCCGACGCCGGGATCTCGACGGCCCTCGGCAACTCGACGACCAGATCGGGTGTCGGGATGCGCCAGACGTTGGCGTTGGCGTCGACGGTCGGCGTGGGCGACTCGACCGGGTCGCCCATGGGGGCGCCGTCGGCGGCCCAGGCGGCGATCGCGGCTTTCTCCGCGTCGGTGAGGCGGGCCTCATTGCGGAACTTCCCGTGGTCGGGGCTGGCGTGCCAGGGAGGCATCCGGCCCGCGCGGACGACCTCGGCGATCGTCTCGGCCCAACTGGCGGCCTCCTCGTACGAGGTCAGCGCGAACGGGGCAATCTCGCCGGAGCGGTGGCAGACCACGCAGCGATCCCGCAACACCCGCGCCACCTGCCCTGAGTAAGTCACCGAGCCCTTCCCCGCCGGACGCACGCGCCCGATCCGACACCCGACAGCCTCCGTCGTCGGGGTGGACACCTCGCGCCCGGCGAGCAACTCCCCGAGCGCATTGGCGAGGTCCCGGCGCGTCGGCGAAGGCCGGTGAGCGGCCGGAGTAAACTGGTCGTCGACCCGGCCCTGATACCGAACCGTGCGTTTCTCGTCGAGCACGACGACCTCGGGCGTACGCTCGACCCCAAGGCGATCGGCCAGCACGTTGCCGGCGTCCTTGAGGAACGGGAACGGAAACTTGTGGGCGTCCGCGAACCGACCCATCGCCGTGACGCCATCCTGCCGGTTGGCATCGACGGCGAAGAAGGCGACCCCCCGTGGCTCGAACTCGCGTGCGAGCTCGGCAAGCGTCGACGCATAGCGGTTGGCGACCGGGCAGTCGACCCCCACGAACGCGAGGACGATCAGCTTGCGGCTACGGACGTCATCCGACGAGTGCCAGGCACCCCGGAAGTCCTGGAGCCGGAACGAAACCTCGGCCGCGGGCCCGCCCCACGCGACCGGAGCATACCCGGCCACCGCGACGAGACAGAGACCAAGACGCAGCAAGATCAATCGGCCTGGGGTGAGCATGGCAGAAAAACTCGTCGTGACGCGAGATCGGCCTGGATCGTCGTCAACCTACCACGATTGTCGGGGGCAAGAAAGAGGCGGATCTGGCATTTGACTCGAGGGCCGTTTCCGGGGATGGTCCCGTGCTCGTTTCGTGGCGTCCCTCCCTGTTGCGCCGGGCAGCGTTGGACCTCGTGCACCTGCCCCCCTTTGGAGACTTCCAAGCGACCCACGATACCTCGTGAGCGACGACTGCGCCGAGGCGTCACAACCAACGCGAACCGGCCCCGGATCGATCCCCGGGGCCGTTCGGTCATCAAGGAACCCGACCGCCCCGCAGGGGGCGGGTCACAGCCTCAATGACGCGAGTTCGCCACCCAGTTGCGCAGGAAGACCAGATGCTCCTCGTGGTCGGCGTCGCACCCCACACGGTCCCCCAGCCGGACGAGCCTGCGGACCCAGGCCCCCTCGGTTTCGTCCAGTCCGATGAGGGGGTTGCCCTCAATGGACGCGCTCCAGTAGTGGACCTCGGCATTGACGACGTCGCGGATGATCTGCTCCTGCCGGCCGATCGCCCCCCTTGCCTCCTCGGGCAGGTCGCGCCGGGACTTGTGGTCCGGGTTGAGTTGCGCGACCACGTTGAGTGCCCGGTCGATCACGGCGGCGTGATGATCGATCCGAGCCTCCAGCAGGCTTTTCGTCGGCCCCGTCGGCCCGTGCCCCCTGCCTGCCTCCTCAGGATCCTCGGGTGGGGCAAACGCCGTCAGGATGGCAAACGCCGCATCTCGTAACTTCGTCAGATGGCGACCGATGATGGAGTGACTGCGCTTAAATTCCTCGTGCGGCGGGGCCTGAGTGGCGGACGGCTTCGCGGAGGTATCGGAATCGGTACGATGGGTCGTCGGCTCGGTGCTCATGGTGATCCCTTCCGAATGCCCGCCGGCCCGGCGGGACCATTCCTGAAAACGAGGGACAGCCCCAGTCTACCGCCCTGTTCGTTGGACTACCCAAGAAAATAGGACATCCCCAATCGTATTTGGCACACGATTTCCACACTTTACACCCATAAGGATGAGTCGCCAGGCACTTGAGATGGGTTGCTTGGGAGCTTCAGTGAAAATGGGTGGTCAGCCGCCCCCCCATTGACGGATTGTCCCCATTCCCCAGTTTATCGCCTTGAGGTGCCTGGCCACCGAGGGGCCGCCCAGGCCAACAACCTCCGGCACCTACATCAACTCGAAGAAGCTCTCTTCATTCAGGTGTTTCGCGTACAGCTCGATCAGGGCGACGAGCGACCCGTGTTCGTGGAGCGGGACCCAGTGGTCGATCGAGCCGAGGAAGCACCAGCGATAGGCGTGATAACGCCTCGCTTTTGGATTCGCCAGTTCAATTCTAAGCATTTCCACATATTGAGATTTTCTCAATTGCTGTTTATTGGACTCGTCCAGCATCGACGAACTTGTTCCGAAGAGGGAACGAGTGAGCCGTTCGAACAAATTCGTCGCGGCGGCGGGACGGGTCGAGGGGGGGGTGTAGATCACCAACGCATCGTCTTCGATATCCACTCGAAAATGCTTCAGGCCACTTTCGCGACGGACGATCTCCTCGGCCTGTCTCCGCTCGAACTCCGTGATGGCCGACGGCTTGATCTTGCGAACGACCCGTTCCCGTCAGTTTTCTGCCTGTATTGGGCTTGCCGGTACGAGTCTTCCCCTCCTGGAGAGAGTAGACCACGCCCTTCCGGTTCTCATACTGGAGTGCAGTGGGTGAATTCATGGGACCACGAGACCCCGGGGATCGGGAGCGATATCTGGGGGGGGCATACGTCAATCATTATTGCCGTTTTCTGGGCGAAGTGAAGCGGTTGTGTTCCTGAATCCGCAGTTTACCGTCGCCCTTTTTTTTGACGCCGCCGTCAGCAACCGCGGAGCCACGATTTCGGGCTCCGTGGGGCGACTGGGGAGAAGATGGCGCGAGCCGGGCTCCTCCAGCCACGACCTTCCGAGTTCAGGAGCAATCCGCCAGGCACTTCAGCGGGGAGGCGTGGAAGATTTGGCGATCACGAGCGATTGACTCATGGCTTCGATGGCCCACCCCGATTCTCTCCCTTCCCCCCGTTCAGGTGACTGGCCACTGCCGGCCTGGGTACGAAATGTCGGCGTGCGCGGAGTGCCTGTTCCGGCAGCAGTACATGATTAGGATAACACCTCATCGTTAATCAACATTAAAGTTCACCAACAAGGAACACCGGCTGGTGGGCGTCGCGTGGAAGAGAAGACCACGGTCTCCGCGGAGCGGTACGCGACGCGTTCGGGGATCGAGTCGACCAACAGCGGGCTGAAGAACCGACAGGGCCTGGGTAGCCTGAAGAGCGTGTCGCGTGTGCGACTGCATAAACTGGCGAGTTGAAACATGCTGCAGGCGTCGGCGTCGAAGAAGATGAAGGCCAGGGTGGCCGAGACGCTCAGAATCGGCGATGGTGATGGCCACGAAAGCCTTTTTCATCGTCGGAGACGCCTTGCCGGCCGACAAATCCGCGTTTTCTGCCGCGTCGCCTGACCGACGTTTCGAGCCGATGCCGGCGGTTTGAACGGATTCAGGGACACCGCGCAAGCGGAGTTTTGTCGGTGACGTCAATTCGAGATTGCATTTGCGCGATCCACCTTGCATGATATAGCTTAAGTTACTGACAATGCAGAAAGCCTCAATCACCGTCGATGTGCGAGTTCGACCGGTGTCCCGCCAATCTTTAGCTTCTTTGGTCTCTGGTCGCTTAGCGTTGTACAATCCTCCCTGTCCTAATATGCCATGATTCCAGATCTGATGGTTCGGCCTCGCCGGGTTTCGTGCGAATGCGATGCACTCCATCGCGACCTCGGGACGATGCCGACCAAAGATCGACGGACTCTCCACAACGTGATCCAGTTCGGGCTCGTCGCAGGAAAAAAGGCGAATTCCCAGGTTCGTTTTGTAAGGAGCTTTGTCTTGGTTCGTCTGAAACGATTCAGTCTGATCGGAGCCTCTCTCTTGGGGCTGGGCTTGGTCTCGATCGGCTTCTCTGGCGGTTGCTCGTCGGACAGTGAGCCCCCCGTCCAGACGGAGGCTCAGAAAGAGGCCGAGAAGAAGGCGGTCCAGGAGCAGAATGAAGCCAACGATTCGGCCTCGAAGGCCGCAAGACGCGGTAACCGGTAGGGACGATCTCAGCGGAGGCGGACAAGGCCGGACAGTTCTTCCAGTGAACATTTAAGCCGTAATCAGGTCGAGGTCTCAGGAATCCAAGGCTCAGGGTGTGTCCGCCCGTGACGACTTTTCTGCCAGGCAAACTGTTTTGCCTGCACATCTGCGTCACTGTTGCTTTTGAGAAAGTGCCAACAGGTAGCACGTAGCCGTTGGTAAGACGTCTCCCTTGAATTGGACTTTGGGGGAATCCCTCGTTTTTATAATTCCCCCCTGACCCTCCCATTTCGACGTTCGGGAAAGGAACTTGTCTATGTCACGTTCTCAGTCTTCCCGGTCCGGCTTCACGCTGATCGAATTGCTGGTCGTCATCGCGATTATCGCAGTCCTGATCGCCCTTCTCCTTCCCGCGGTCCAGGCTGCTCGAGAAGCGGCGCGCCGATCCCAGTGCATCAACAATTTGAAGCAGATGGGGTTGGCGGCCAACACCTATCAGTCGACCAACCAGAGTTACCCACTGCGGAATGCGACGAACTCCACCGGAGGGTCGGACGGGACTGTTAGGGCTAGTAGCTGGGGCAACTTCAGCGGACAGGCGATGATGCTCCCCTTCATGGAGCAGACGGCGATTTACAACGCCTGCAACTTCATGGTGAACCCGATCACAACCTTCCCGGTCTTCGGTCCGATGAACTCCACGGCCGTCAAGTCCAGGATCGCGGCCTTCATCTGTCCCTCCGACGGCCAAGTGATCGCAACCGACGCTGTTTCCCGACTGAACAACTATCACGGAAGCATGGGCACGACCACCGACCCTTGGTTTGCTGGTGGAGTCACCGGCATCTTCGCCCACACGGTTTCCTACGATGTCGCCTCCGTCACGGACGGGACGTCGAACACGATCATGTGGTCGGAGGCGTTGGTAGGCAACAACAACCCGCGGATCAACAAGCGAACCTCGGTTGGCGGTACAGGCACCTCCACCACCAACAACATGCTCAATCCGGTCGTGCCCTCCGGCACGACCCAGGTGCTCAATCCCGCCGTGCAGAGTGGCCTGACGGCCTGCAGCGGAGTCTGGGCCGGCGCCGCGACATCCATCACCGGCACCGCGGGCAACCGTGGCCAATACTGGGGCGTCGGCTCGCCCGGTTATACGTTCTTCAACACCGTCGTCACACCGAACTCGACCCAGTACCCCTGGAGCTCGTGCCGGACCGACACCAACTCGGGATCCGACTACGCCAGCTTCATCAATGCCAACAGCTACCACTCCGGTGGTGTCAACGTGGCGTTCTGCGACGGAAGCGTCAAGTTCATCAAGGACTCGATCAGCCCCCCAACGTACTGGGCCCTCGGCACCAAGGCCGGCGGCGAGGTTGTCTCGTCCGATAGCTACTGAGCTGACGAATCGGCCAGGAATCACCTGCCGATCCATGAAAAGGAAGCCTGGACCGCTGGTGGTCCGTGGCCACGGAGCCACAAGGGGCGTTCCGCTGGCTCAGGCCATTCGATCGATGACTTGGTCTTGTCCCGGACTTCTGGTGGCTGCGCCACCACGGACCACCAGTGGTCCGGGCACCCGAGACACTGATTCCCGGAGAGGGCAAAAGTCGCCAGGCACTTCAGTGGAGAGGTCTGGGATATTCAGCAAAGATAGACGCCTGGCCGCTGACCACGATAGATCACCCAAGCTCCCCGCCTTACTCACCCTCTTTAGGAACGACATCAGTCGCAATGCACTTCAATTGGGAAATTTGGGAGTTTTCAGCAAAACTGCGAACCTGTCCGCGAGTCTCAACAGTCTACTCAAGTCTCCTGGTTTGCCCTCTTTAGGCGCATAGAAACAATCCGCCAGGCACTTCAGCGGGGAGGCGTGGAAGATTTGGCGATCACGAGCGATTGACGCATGGCTTCGATGGCCCACCCCGATTCGCTCCCTTCCCCAGTTCCGGTGACTGGCCACTGCCGGCCCGGCACGCTCAACGGCAAATGGCGCAAGCCGGTGTCCCGGCATGGCGCAAGAAAGACGAGCCAGCGACCGAGGCCCAAAAGTCCACAATGCCACGGAAGCTCGAATCAACGCGGCACAAAGCATTGGACATCAGCTTATATCAGGGGTAACGGCGTAGCGGGTCACCTGTCTGCACTTTCCGTGACTCTCCGAATACGGTAGGTCGTCAACCGCGGCTGGCTCGGGATGAGCGTTCGCCGGCGGATTGGAGTGGCGCCGAGCCGCGGGGAGCGCGGATGGTTCGAAGTGAAGTGAGGGGGGGCCGGCCGTGGGCGAACCGAAAGGGGGGGGGGCGTCGGCACGCCCGAGTCGCATCCGGCGTACCAACCGCCCCGGGCTCGCCGTTTTCCATCGGGCAGGGGGATCCGGACCGTGCCCAAGGTGTGTTCAGGAGACCCGGGCGAGGTCCCGCACGATGAGATCAACGCTCACCTGAACAACAAATAATAATCATAACCTCAATTGAATGAGCTATATTTCAGTCGTCCTCGAGGTGATCGGATCCGCGCCGGGCCGCGTCCGCGTGTACGGCAAGCCCTCGCATGTAGTGGAAGAACGCCCCAGGCTGGCCGCGGAAGAGCCCCATTGCTGTCAGAAAGTTCAGTGCCCCCATGGCAGCCCCTCGGGTCTCGGTCGGCCGGACGATCGAACAGCGCGGGAGGCGCCGGCTCAGGAACGGGCAGGGTTCCGGCATGATGAGGTTCTTCTGAAAGAGCTGCCCGCCGTCCGTAAGGTCCGGAAACGTCAAGCCGTTGGTGGGATCGGTCACCGCAGGCGCATTTCCCGCCTTATCGTGCCACGTCTGGAAGTGCATCGCCTCCGTTGGACCGATGCTGAGTACGATCCTCAGGGCCTCGACGTCTGTCACCCTCTGGGCGAGCGACGGGTAGAGGCTGGTGCCTCCCTGCTCGATCGTCGCGAAGTGAAACCCCGCCGTGTTGGCGATGGCCTGGAGGTGGTTGGGGGGCGTGAGGTCATTATCCGTTCTCGGGATGGCCGGAAATCGCCCATTCAGCAGACCCGGGACCGCCGGTGGGAACACGAACCGCGGGTCGAGGTCCGGGTTATGGTTGGGGTCGCGGTATCGGGTCCACCAGCTGGTGTCCACCGTGAGCTGCATGAGGTTGGTGAGCCGCCCGATCTGCTGGGCGCCGGTCGCCTTGCTACTCGCCAGGGTCCGGAACGGCTCGAGATTGGCCGGCGCCGCCCCGTGCGCAATGAGGTAGGCGTTGAGGAACTGCTCGTGGGTCAACTCGTCTTCCGTGTTGTCGTGGATATATTGATTCATGTCGGTGTCAAGGGCCAAGAGGGCCTGCGTGTAGGCTGGGTTCCCGGTCCCGCCGGGCACCTCGGCGTCCTGAATGCCCCCCAGTTCGTTGTACTGCTGCCAGAGGTCGGTCTCGAGGATCTCCAGCGCCGCGAGAAACCTGAGGATGGCGGCATCTCCCGGAAAGAGACAGCCGCTGTGCCATTGGGCAAGGGCCTCGCGTTGAGCGCCCAGCAACGCGGCGCCGGCGGACACCGTTCCCGCCGCGGCCGCGCCTCGCCGCAGAAACGAACGTCGGTCCAACGTGCGGCTGACACCCTCTCCGGGCGGCGGCGTGCCTACGGGCGCCGGGGATTGCGTGGGCTGATCATGGTCGCGAATGTCCAAGGTCATCGTCTTGCTCCTCACGGTGTTGGGCAGGACTCCAGCCTTGCAAACGTCGAGCCCGATCCAACGGGGCCGACATTCAATGGAGAGGCCAAGCAAGAGACATCCCGCCAAAGCAAGATGAATCGGCCTCATTAAATCCATGAACGCAGAACGCTTCATACGCATAAAAAAATGCGTCGCATTCAAGTTCGCATCCATACTCTCAGCCACCCCGACTAGCTTTCGCCAAGCAGTCCGGGTGGTTTAGGGCGAAGGAGTCCTCGCTTGTTCTTCGGCTAGCAACCACAAGGCTTCTTGGTTTTACTCATATCGTGTTTTCGTTGCAAGCAAAATCGCCCCAGATATTTTGATTTCTAGGAGATCCATGTGATTGTTGCAAACTATTGTAGGCAGTTGTTTGGCTCAGACGGCGACAAGAATGGAACCCAAAAGCGAGAGGTGAACTCGACGAAACCGCCATGACTCAGCAGGGTTGCCGGGATCGCGCCGATTTCATTGCTTGAACCAACATCCGAGAAAATTCATTCAAATCACCGTCGACAAGCCCAAGAGAGTAAGCCATATCCCTGGCTCACCAGGGCCAGCTAGATCTATTGTCACACGCCACAATATTACCATCGCATTCAAATCCTTTACGTAGCCATGCTTGTTGATTTTCGGCATAGATCCAATGAAATTTAATGATTGATTCCCATTGCAGGACGGGCTTCTTCGACTGGAAAGAACCGTGTGATCCACTCGCGCACGGCTTCCGTTCGACGCAGCAGGCCGTTCAAATGGATCATTGGCGTGGCGTGGCGGTGGGAGAGCGAGACTTCTTAACCATGAATCTCGTCAGCCCAGTCAGCGCTGGGGTTCCCGAGACTGCCGCGGAAAATCAAATAGCATATTCCTACGCCTGGGCATATCCCGCACAAACTGGACAATATTACCACGATGCTAGTTTTCTCTTCTCAGGATAGAGTGTAAATAAATACGAGGAGTCACTGTATTTTTTTTTTGCAAATCGCATATTTCCTACACAAAATCGTTAACGAATTCCTGCAAGTGATCCGTAAAGCTCGGGGCGCCGGAAGCGGTAGAGATATTCCGGCTCCGCCCTTGCCTGGCGGAGCAACTCCGCCGAGAGGTCGACGACCAGCATGCCCGGCTCTCCGGTGGGGGCGGTCCAATCCCCGAGAACCTGGCCACGAGGGTCGATGGCCATCCCACCGCCCGGGAAGAACTGGCTGACCGACGCACAGGTCACCGTGCCGACATAATTGCAGGCGATGCCGAAGACACCGTTCTCCACGCACCGGGACCTGAGCGCGGTCCCCGCCCAGTCGGCCCAGCCCCGTGGTGTCACGGGGGGCGGGTCGGAGGCGAACGGGAAGAGGACGAGCTCGACGTTCTTGACGGCGAGCAGGCGGGTCGATTCGGGCATCAGGACGTCGAAGCAGATATTCGCGCCGATCCGACCGAGCGGGGTTTCGACCACGTCGGGCACGCCGCCGCCACAATAGAACGGCATCTCATACATCGGAACGTGCATCTTCCGCCAATGCCCGAGCAGCCCAGTCCGATCGACCAGGACCTGGGTATTGTGGAGCACGTTTCCCGCGTCTTCCAGCAGGCCGGCGGAGATCAGCACGTCGTGCTTGGCGGCGATCTCCGAGAGTTGGCGCACGGCCTGGCCGTCGAGGCGTTCCGCGGCCCTCCGGCCAAACTGGAGCGCCTCGCGAAGCCATGCGTCGTGGTTTTGCGTGGGGTGATTCGGGAGGAAGCCCGAGAGGGACAGCTCCTGGAAAAGGACCAACTGGGCGCCCGACGTGGCCGCCTTCCCGGTCCAGGCGGAGATCTTGTCGAGATTCTCCGCGACCCGGCCGGGCTGAGTGTCGACGGCGACCGCGGCAATCCGTACGTTATCGAGCATATCAGCGTCTCATCATGGTAAATGTTCGGCGATCCGGTTCTCTTCGACCGTCATCCCAGGCCGATTTTCTCGAATGAATGCCCTTGGGTTCGGAGACGTGGATGCACATGACAGCCGACACACTGGGCATGGGAATCGAAGCTCCAGGATCAGGGGCGGCCTCATCATGAATGATGATATCGAAGCACAAAAAAAACGAGTCGGTCGCAAAAAAACAGGGCCGTCTGTCTGCCACGGAGGCCGAAATTCGCGGGAGAATCTCGTTCCCACGCCGAGCGTGGGAACGAGATCCCGGTATCCTTGCGACAGTCTCAAAAAATCCTTACATTTTTGAAGCTGACTGCAAATCAAAGAAACAAAATTCTTCTTGATTTTTACATCCCAGCGAGATTGCCGATGCTGTCCGCCTCCGACTCCAGATTGACATTGACCATCCCGCGTGGGACGTCCGGGATCCTGTTCCCGGAGTGTTGTTGGACAACGTGGGCCAACTCGTGACCGAGGAGTTCCTGACCCGCAGCGGACGTCGGGTCGTAGTGCCCGGGGGCGAAGTGGATGTTTTCCCCCTGGGTGTAGGCGACGGCTCCGACATGGGTCGCGTGGTGCCCTTGGTGGATGCGGACACCGGAGAAATTCGCCCCGAAGATCGCCTCCATCTGGTGACGAAACGATTGTGGCAACGGTTGACCGCCGCGCGTTGCTGAACCTTCGTTCGCGTCCCGTCGCTCGTTCACTCGCTCCGGATCGAGTCTCAAGGCCATCGCCCCACACTCCCTTCCGCGTAGGCTCATCTCTTGGTTATCAGTCATACAATGATCCGACGACGAGGAAGTTCCGGTGGCCAAATCGTCGCCATTCCGAACCGCCCCGTCTCCAGCACTCATCCGCGTCGGCGCGGACGGCATCGCCTCCGAACCGGCGAGGCGATTGCCGCGGGTCGGAGAGAACGCCCAGAAGACCATAGCGCGCATTCAGACGCAACCCGACGGTTCCAACTGCTGGGTCTGTGGCCGTGTCTCATGGTTTTCCGTCGACATCCACAATGGTAAGTGGGTCGGTAAGCCGCACGATCCGTCCGGTGCCCGCACCTCAGTCGTCGGGATCGGGATCGACAGTCCGCGACAGGTCATCCCCACGTCCGCCGGAGGAGATCACGAACGACACGACCTTCCCCGTCCCTTGCTTCGGCAGCACGCTCTGGACGACAACCTGCTCGACCACCATCGGCCCGAGGAACGACGGGACCGCCGGCTCCCCCGCCGGGAACGACGGCCCGACACACAACGCCCACTGGTTTCCCCTCCCGAGGCGGCGATACGTCCAGCACTGTCCGTCCGGCCCGGGTGCGTGGACCTCGACGGGCTTGCCACGGTCGAGACGGATGAGTCCCGGGACCGCTCGCTCTTCGACTCCCATCGCACTCGGACCGGATGGGGTGCCCAACTGGAAAATCAGTTCGGCCCGGACGAAGGTCGCGTTGGCTGGGAACTCCCGCGAGTAGTTCGCTACCGGTTGGGGTGGTGAACCGGCCCAGGCCAGCGGCCCCTGCCAGAGGGCCGGGTCCGGCATTGTGCCGTCCGATCGACTTGAATCAGGCTTTGGCACCTCTTTGTCCTCTCCGAAGTCAAACGCGGTGAGGGCCGAGCTCGGGAGCGACAGGATCGCCGCCGGCCTGAATTACGTCGGCCTCGATCATGCCAGGCTGGCACGCCGGAGTCGGCAGTCGTTCCAGTAAGAGCAGCGTGGCGATCTGGCTGACGAAAATCATCCGGTGCACCCCCTCGGGCTGATACGCCAGGACGACTTCGTCAAGCACCTGGAACGCGGACCAGAGAGCCAGGTTGACACTGCAAGCGACCACCGTCGCTTTCTCCTGCACGAGCGGCCGACCACGATACGACGCGACGGCCCACCAGAACAGCAGCGCCCCCAGAGCCTCCCACGCGATGGCGCCTACGTAGAGGGGCGCTTGCAGACCGCGCGGAATGCCGAGGGGGTCCATCACCTGGTTGATCCAATGCCAGTTCCCGGAGACGAACTTGAACGACTCCGGGAGAGCGCCCAGGGCCCATAGCCCGTCGAGCACATTCGTCGTCGCGACGGCACTCAGCCATGCCGCCCAGAAGAGCAAGAGGGTTCGTTTGAGGACGGGCAAGGTGAGCCACTCCAGGATAAAGGACCCGTGGGTCGGGCAAGATCAACACAAACGCGTGGGCTGTCCCGATACATAGGGAAGCTGGCAAGTGAGCGATGTCTGGGTGCCACGCGGTTCCGTACTCGGAACCCGTGAGGGAACGCCTTGGCCCGTGGCGCACGGGTTCCGAGTATGTCACGCGACAGTAAGTTAGGCCGCGCAATCGCGACAGTAAGTTAGGCCGCGCAATCGCGACACGAAGTTTGTCCGCGCAATCGCGACAGTAAGTTAGGCCGCGCAATCGCGACACGAAGTTTGTCCGCGAATCGGTATGGCTTTACAGTAGAGACTCGTTCTTTCGCCCGTCGTCCGTGGAGAACGGCTCATGCCACGCCACGTCCCCCTTCCCATTCGTCAAACCATCTGGAATCGCTTCCAGGATGGACAGGATGTTCGGACCATCGCCAAGGATTTGGACCTCTCCTTACGCACCGTTCGGCGGTTGTTTCAACGTTTCCGTTCCGAGAACGCCGATCCGCTGGCCACGTCCTACGACCGTTGTGGAGTCGCGACACCTAAGCCCATCGAGACCCTTGTACAAGCCGTGCTGGAGCTTCGCCGCGAGCACCCAACCTGGGGGGCGGGGTTGATCCGCGTGATGTTACGTCGCAACGGTCTCGACGGACCGCTCCCCGCCACTCGGACTCTTCAACGGTGGCTCCTCCGAGCCGACCTCGCGCCCGCCCCGCCGGGACGGCGGCCCTCGAGCGATACTCTACGGGCTGCCAGGCCTCATGAGGTCTGGCAGATGGACGCCGCCGAACTCGTTCCGCTCCAGACCGGGCAGCGAGTTTGCTGGTTAAGAATCGTTGACGAGTGCAGTGGCGCAGTCCTTTGGACCGAGGTTTTCCCCCCCGGCCCGCTGGAACCAGGTCTCGCCCGCGTCGACCCAGGATCAACTCCGCCTGGCCTTCGCCCGCTGGGGCCGACCCGATCGGATCCGGGTCGACAATGGGACGCCGTGGGGTTCGGCGCGGGGCGACCTGCCGACGGACCTCGGACTGTGGCTGGCCGGGATAGAGGTCGGTATCGACTACAACCCTCCGGCAACCCCCCAGGACAATGGGGTGGTTGAGCGGTCCCAAGGGACGGCCAAGCGGTGGGCGGAACCGCAGGCCTGCGCGACCCCGGAAGAGTTGCGGGAACGCCTGAAGATTATGGACGACATTCAGCGTGGCGAGTATCCCAGCGTGAAGGGCCGGAGCCGATTGGAAGCGTACCCCGAGTTGGCGAGCTCCGGTCGCGAATTTACACCGGCGTGGGAGCGGGACAACTGGAGTCTGGAATCGGTCAATAGGCACCTGGCCAACTCCACAGGTCGACGATGGGCAGGAGCAACTGGATACATTTCCGTATACAATAGAAATCTTTACATCGGAATTCTCAACAAAAATAAGCATGTTTATGTGAATTTTGACCCCTTGGCTTGTGAGTGGGTAATCGCGGACACCGAGGGGCGACAGTTGAGCCGGCAAGTGGCGTCCGAGATTAGTCGCGAGCGGATCATGGGATTAGCGGTGACGAACAAGTAGGTGTCAAACGAACAGGTTGCGGACAAACTTCGTGTCGCGATTGCGCGGCCTAACTTACTGTCGCGTGACAAGTACGGAACCGCGTGGCACCCAGAAAAAGGATGGATCATCGTCAATGGAGCGCGACGGTATTCTTCGCCGAACCCGATGGACGATTCCTCCTTGGACAGGCTCCTGAGAAAGCACTCCCGTGGCCGGAGTGGGCTGCCACGGCACAGCCAAGGCATCGCTCATTCCTCCAACGTCTCACAAGAGTTTGAATCCAATGCCGATCCTCGATGCGATCGCTCTTTCAGTCACCCGCCATGGCAGCAACGGTCAGGAAATACTGCTCGGCCAACAGCCTGATACTGTTGGACCTCAACACCCCTTCGGCGAGATGGGCTGGAATTGCGGTGATGCCCAGCCGAATTCCCATCAGCGCACCGACGATCGCCCCAAGAGTATCGACGTCGCCTCCCAACTGGATCGCGGCGGCGACGGCATCCGGCCAGGACGAGCGATGCTGGAGCACCACCCAGAGGGCGGCCAGGACCGTGGGCACCACAAAGGGAGTAATGACCGGCCTCGAAAACTCCGGCTTTGCGGAACCGGCCCAGGCGATCGCGTAGAAGGCCGTCTCCCTGTCTTCCTGGAGTCGTAACGGCAGGTCCTCGATCAAGCTTGCGAACGTCGCCTCATAGGGCCGGATGGCACCGGCAATCGCGCCACAGAACGAGCCTTGATCCACGGGGTCGGGAGTGGCGAGCAACTGGGCCGCCTTGGCGATGGCAATGCCGCCCGCCACGCTCCGCGGGTCTTGATGCGTGATCCGCGAGACGTTGGCGACCGCCTCCGGCAGCCGTTCGGGGTCGCGGAGGAACGCGAGGCCGAGGGCCGCCGTCCGCATCGCCGTCCCATTCCCGGCCTGGCCCACGGGGGCACCGCATGAAGTCCAGTCGCGAGTCTTCAGGAATGCGTGCGCCGCGAACGTGCAGGCGCCGCCGGGTCCGACGACCGACGACGACTTCCAGAGGGCGGCGATGCGACGAGCGATATCCGCCGGCTCCACGCCCCCCTGCCCGACGATGGACTCGACCGTGGCCAGGGTAAGCTGCGTGTCGTCGGTGTACTGCCCTCGCGGGTAGCCGTCAACCTCCGCGAAGCCCCTCAGCAGAGCCGTTCGACCGGGCAACTGATGCTCCCAATACCCTTCGAAGGGAGCCCCGAGGGCATCCCCCACGGCGCAACCTACGAGGCAACCGAGGAAGCGACTTTGCAGGTCCGGCTGCGATTCGGTCATGAGAGGGCCTCGATCAGACACCAATCACGCGGCCAAGAGACGGCACAACCTCAAATAATTCACATGTTATTGCAATCATAGCACCATCAATTTGAGTACGCCCCCTGCAAAACCGCCCAGATCGCGTTCGCCATGTGTTGGTGCCCCACCTGGCTGAGATGGATCGAGTCGACGGTCAAGCCTTGCTGCTGGAGCACCCCGAGCAGAACGCGTTTGGGAACCAAGAGGACATTGTATCGCCGCGCCAGGAGACGCTGAATCCGCCCGTATGCGTTGTAGGTCGGTGGCAACGGCAACTCGAGCATGACGAGGACGCGGCCGGGCTGGCGGACGGTGGCGAGCAAGATCGCGAGCCCCGCCTCAAACTTGGCCGGGGTCGTGTCTCCCAGGATGTCGTTACCACCGATCTCCAGCAAAACGAGCCGCTCGTCCGCCGAGACGGCATTCGCTTGCCGCAACGCGGAAGCGACGTTGGCCCCAGCTTGCGAGTGGTCGTGGACCACAACGTCGTGGCGGTCCGCCAAGAGGCCGGGCCAAGTCTTCACCGTCGCCTGATTCGTCCCGGCCGTGACGGAATCGCCAATGATCCCGAGAATCGGCCGACCGAGTGGAGGAACCGTCGGCGCCCGGTGATAGGGGCATTCGACCAGCAGGGCCGCCCCCCAGAGAGTGACGACGGCGCCCCGCAAACCAAGGACGAGTCGGGCTGAGAGCCGCCCGCGAGCCGCTTCGCCCCCCAGCCAGAGCAACGAGACGGCGACCAGGAGGAGAGTCAACCAAGGCAGCAACGGCGTCGCGGACAAGAAGACCAACGTACCGCCGAGAAAAACGAGGGCGTTCCGAACGATCCGAAGCGGCCGCCGCGTCGTCAGGGCCGACAGAACGACCGCGACGATCAGGCTGGCAGCCCCCGCGAAGAACGATTGGCCGCTGGCAACATGGAACACGAGCCATCGCGTGAACATGGAAATGTGCGGCTCCGCTTTTGGTTCGCGGCACCCGCCCACCAACGGCGTGCCCTCTCCAAGATTGTCGCAGGACGATGGGGGGGCTCGCGAGGAAAAAGCAGCGCGGTTCGAACACCGGTCCCAGGCCGGAAAGAATTGCGCAATCGCGTGAATCTGATTGACTTGCGCCTGGCCTCCCTGGTACGAAGTACACGTCGTCACTCCTCATTTGCAAGCGAGAGGTGCGGCCACGTGCGCGATTCGACCCCAACGGAATGATTAACCCCGATATGTTCGAGCCGATGCGCTACGCCGCGCTGTTCGGTGTTCTTGGTATCCTGCTTGGGTGCGCGGCCGTGCAACGGGTGGCCGGAGCCGGTGTAAGCGCGGTCTGGGGGATCGCCGTTGTTGAGGGGTACGTGGCACTCGGCTTGCTGACCATGGCCCTGGCTCATGGCTTGAACGATCGTGGGATCGCACTCGAGCAGGTCTTCGGGAGCGTCAGGGGGAGGCAGACACTCGGCCTGCTCCTGCTGCCCTACCGGGCCCTTGCCCGGATCACCCTGGCCGTGCTCCGCCGGTTCGATTCGATGGAGTTGATGCACCCGGTCGGGCCACGGCTCTTTGTGGGGCGGCACCCCTCACCCTCCGAGCAGGCGGAGCTGTCGGCGCTCGGGGTGACGTCGGTCCTGAACCTGTGTGCCGAGTTTCCGCGCCACGCGAAAGGCCTCGAAACCTTAAACCTGGAGACGGCCTACGTGCCGGTCCTCGACGGCACGGCGCCGTCGGATCGGCAGTTCCGCCAGGCCGTCGAATGGATCGTGGCCCGTCATGGCGCGGGCCAATCGGTCCTGGTTCACTGCGCCCAGGGGCGTGGGCGCAGTGTGACCGTCGCTGCCGCGGCCCTCTGCCGGCTCGGGTTGGCGGCCGATCCTGATGACGCGCTGGCCCGGATTGCTGCCGTCCGGACCAAGGCCAGGCCGTCGCGCAAGCAGCGGCAGGCCCTCGCTCGATTCTGGAACTCGGATCGAGCGGGCGCAGCTCCGAGTTCGCGTTCCGTCCTCCCGAACTCAGCGAAGACATAACCACCTGACTCATTCTCTTGGAAGGGTATCAGCGCTCTCATGGAACCACCCCCGCTGCGGTCCGTCCTGATCGGCGAGTTTTTTGGCACCCTGATCCTGATCCTCCTGGGCAACGGAGTCGTGGCCTCGGTTGCGCTGCTGGACAAGCAAGCCAACTGGATCGTGATCACGACGGGGTGGGGCCTTGCCGTCACGCTGGGCGTGTACGTCAGCGGCCGGCTGAGCGGCGGGCACCTCAACCCGGCCGTCACGCTGGCCCTGGCCGCCCGCGGTGAGGTCTCCTGGGGCCGGCTGCTCCCCTACTGGTCAGCGCAGCTCGCCGGGGCCTTCTGTGGCGCGGCGTTGGTCTATGCCGACTATTTCGCCGCCTTCACGGCCTTCGAGCACACCCACCACATCCTCCGGGGGGCATTGGTCGACGGCAAGCTCGCCGGCCCCGCGGCAGGAGGAGCGGGCATCTTCGCCACCTACCCCGCGTTCGACGGGTTGGCCGGCAACTTCTTCAGCGAGTTTCTCGGCACGGCGCTCCTGCTCTTCGGCGTCCGTGCCGTGACCGATCGCCGCAACGCGTCGCCCCAGATGAACCTCGAGCCGATTCTGGTCGGTGCGGTCGTCTGGGCGATCGGCCTCTCGCTCGGCGGTCTGACCGGCTATGCGATCAACCCCGCTCGTGACCTCGGGCCCAGGCTGGCGTCGGCCGTCTTCGGCTGGGGACCGGCGGTCTTCCAATCGCACAACTATTACTTCTGGGTGCCGATTGTCGGACCGCTGGCCGGCGGAATCGTGGGGGCCGCCGTCTACGACCTGGCGATCCATCGCCACCTTCCCCCCGGTGACGAGCCGAGCCCGCCCGGCCGCCTCTCGCCCTGAGCGCGTCGATTGATTATTCTGAAGGAAAGAGGGGGTCCCCAAAGGCCGGTGTGCCCCCCTCTCCCGCTGGTTATTGGACGGGATCGGATCGTTTCAGCATTGTCCGGGCCCTAGAATGGATTTCGAAAGCCGCGCTGGGCCTTCGTCGACTGAACCGAGTCGCGACGAGCGTGTCTGGGGCAGATAGGGTCCCCCCTCGACTCATGATTTTTGTTTTCGCCCCATCCGATCGAATCGAAATGAAGCGAAGTGAAGGACGCCGTTGATGCCCGAGACCCTGTTCGAGAAGGTATGGAAACGCCACGTGGTGACGACCACCGACGAGGCGACTCTGCTCTATGTCGACCGCCATCTCATCCACGAGGTGACGAGTCCGCAAGCGTTCGAGGGGCTCCGACTGGCCGGGCGTAAAGTCCGCCGGCGCGACCTCACGTTCGCCACGCTCGACCACAACGTTCCGACCGAGAATCAGCTCGATATTCGCGAGCCGATGTCGCGCAGGCAGGTCGAGACCCTCCGCGCCAACTGCCGCGAGTTCGACGTCACGCTCTACGACATGCAGAGCGGACACCAGGGGATCGTCCACGTCATCGGCCCGGAGCTCGGCCTGACCTTGCCGGGCACGACGATCGTCTGCGGCGACAGCCACACGAGCACCCACGGGGCGTTCGGTGCCCTGGCGTTCGGGATCGGCACCAGCGAGGTCGAGCACGTCCTCGCCACCCAGACCCTCTGGCAAGGCCGACGCCCGCATTCGCTCGGCATCGAGGTCACGGGCACGCTGCCGGCCGGGCTCGAGCCCAAGGACATCATCCTCGCCGTCATCCGCGCCATCGGCACCGGGGGAGCGACCGGGCACGTCATCGAGTACTACGGCCCGGCGATCACGGCCCTCACGATGGAAGGGCGGATGACCGTCTGCAACATGTCGATCGAGGCCGGCGCCCGCGCGGGCCTGATCGGCCCCGATGACACGACCATCCAGTACATCACCAAGGGCGACCGCCCGTTCGCGCCCAAGGGCAAGGCACTCGAAGCCGCCCTCAACGACTGGAAGTCGTTGCGGACCGACGATCCGTCGGCATTCGACCGGCACATCGCGATCGACGCCAGCACCCTGGCGCCACAGGTCACCTGGGGCACGAACCCGGCGATGACCGTCGACGTGACCGGACAAGTGCCCGACCCCGACCACGTCCCGTTCGCCAGCCGGGAAGACGCCCGCCGCGCCCTCGACTACATGGGCCTGACCCCCGGCACGCCGATGACCGAGATCCCGGTCGACATCGTCTTCATCGGCTCGTGCACCAACGGCCGGATCGAAGACCTCCGCACCGCGGCCAAGGTGTTCCAGGGCCGCAAGGTCGCTGATGGGGTCCGCGCCTTGATCGTCCCTGGGAGCGAGGCGGTCCGTGCCCAGGCCGAGTCGGAAGGTCTCGACCGGATCTTCTCCGGCGCCGGCGCCGAGTGGCGGCAGGCGGGCTGCAGCATGTGTTTGGCCATGAACCCTGACAAGCTGACCCCCGGTCAGCGCTCGGCCAGCACCAGCAACCGCAACTTCGAGGGGCGGCAAGGGCCTGGCGGCCGAACCCACCTCGTCAGTCCGGCCATGGCGGCGGCCGCCGCGGTCACCGGGCACTTCACCGACGTTCGCCAGCTTCTCAAGTAAGGATATCATGGAACCGTTCGTGACCCACCGTGGTCGGGTGGCCGTGCTCGACTGGAGCGACGTCAACACCGACCTGATCATCCCGGCCCGCTACCTCAAGCGGATCGAACGCACCGGCTACGGCCCCCTGCTCTTCGCCGACAAACGCTACGCCCCCGGCGCCGCCCCGGCCGTCGACGACCCCACCGCATCCGGCGCGGATAACCCCGAATTCCCGCTTAACGATCCGGCGAACCGCGGTGCCTCCGTCCTGGTGGTCGGCCGCAACTTCGGCTGCGGTTCGAGTCGCGAGCACGCCGTCTGGGCCGTGGCCCAGGGCGGCTATCGCGCCGTGATCGCCCCCGGCAAGGGCGAAGGGTTCGCCGACATCTTCGAGGGGAACGCCTTCAACAACGGCCTCCTCCCCATCGAACTCGCCGAAGCCGACTGGAAGGAAATCGCCGAGACCGGGCGCACCGAAGGGGGAGCCGAGGTCACCATCGACCTCCGCGACCAGTCGATCACGCTCCATCCGGCCCAGGGCGCCGAGAAGCGTTTCACCTTCGACGTTTCCGAATCCGACCGCCACCGCCTACTCAACGGCCTCGACGCGATCTCCGAGACCCTCCTCAACGACGAGTCGATCCGCAAGCACGAGCAGTCCGCCCCCGCCTGGCTCACGCCGCAGCCGGCTTGAGGAATGCGCCCTCGCTCTTGGCCTTGCCCTTGCCCTTGCCCTTTGTCGCTCGGCAAGGACTGACCCCCCAACCTCCGAAAACCAATCGTCCTCCCCGTTTCGTGGCCCGATCGCCACGAGACCGGGAGGACGTTTCGCGCGGGTCACGATTGGCGAGGCAACCAATTAGACCAAAATAGAAAACCTAGGCAATCTGTCTGAGCACCCGGCTAGACTGCCATTCTGCCTAGATCTCCCCGCTGAGGTGCCTGGCGACTTTGCCCCTCAAGCGGTTTCGATCACTGCGACTGGTCGGGCGTCTCCCCGGAGGGGGCTTGCCCGTCGTTCTGAAGTCGCGTCGACTCCAGCAGTGCCTTGAGAAGAGCCATGCCGATCGTGTCGACTTCATTAGCCGAGTTGGAGAGCACGACCACGCCAACCCGGGAGTCGGGCTCGAACCCCACTAAGCTGCGGTAGCCCCCGGTCCCCCCGTTGTGCCAGAGCGCCGTGGCGTCGTCGAGCGCGGACTCTTGCCAACCCAACCGCACCTTCCCGCCCGGCGGGAGGTAGCCGGAGGCGAGCCCGGAGACTCCGAGGGAAATGAGCAGGGCCACGCCTGCCGGTGCCCACCCGAAGCCCGACCCCCACAGCAGCCAGCTCCCGGCCCACACCGCGAGCGCCGTCCAGACCCCCGACCAGAAGCCCTTCCACCCCTGAGCGACCAACACCGGCAGGATCAACGCGGCAAGGAACGTCCAGCGGCCGGGCGAGACCGGGGCGGCCCACTGGACCAGCAGCGACGCCGCCGCCAGCCCGACGGCCTGCACGATCCCGACCCCGATCCGCCGCCACCACGCGACCGGCCGGGGAGCGTGGCAGGCGCGGAGAGCGGCCCCCGCCGGGCTGTCGGGCGGGCCGAGGTTCGCCCGCAGGAAGCTCACCATCTCGTCGGCAGTGGACCTCAGCGCCCCGGCCCCGGCCAGCGTCGGGAGGTCCCAGTTGGCGGTTGGTTTCCCCATGGCGTCGTGGCCAGGGGCCAGCCGGGACGCCTGATCCTCAGACAGGGCTATCGCGGTGTCGGTCAGGCCCAGAGGTCTGAGGATTCGCTCGGCCATCAGCTCGCCGTAGGGTAGCCCGGCCCGAAGCGAGAGCACGTGACCCAGCAGTCCTGCCCCCAGGTTCGAATAGGCCGCCCCCGTGCCAGGCGGGAACCCTACTCTGGCCCCCTTCAGGTACTCGTACAGGTGGGACACCTGATAGTCGCGGTAGGGGTTCTTCTGGTCTGTCACAGTGGGCCACAGGTTGCCCGGCAGTCGCGGCAGGGCCGACGTGTGCTCCGATAGATGGGCCAGCGTGATCGGCTCGCCGCGCCGAGACGGCATCCGGACTTCCGGGGGCAGCAGTTCGGCCACCGGTTGGTCGATTCCGACCTCTCCGCGCCCGGACATCTCGGCCAAGAGCGCGGCGGAGAACACCTTCGTGACCGAGCCGATCTCGAACACGGTCTGTCCGTCCGGCGTCCGGTCGTCGTCGCGGGCGATCTTCCCGTACCCGAGGACCAGCGACTCGTCCCCGGCGAGGAGGCCGACAGCGAGCCCGACGTTCCGCGTCGAGCGGACGTACTGACCCGCCACGTCGTCAACCTTCCTCCGGAGTGGCGAATCCGCCTGCTCGATCAGCCCCACAACCAGCTCCTTCCTCGACGCCCTGGTCGGTCACGATACGCCCCAAGGCCGTGCACCGCGCGATCACAGTCCGATCTAGTGCCCCGTCCAGACTAAATTTCCGGGTTGTCAAGACGGTTGATTTTAGGGAACCTCCTTACCATCAAGGAGGTTGCCATGAACAAGTAGTATATCGTGCGGCTGACGGACGAGGAACGGGCGATTTGCGAAGCGACCATCAAGAAGGAAACGGGCAAGTCGGAGAAACTGCGGCGGGCGACGATCTTGCTCAAGGCCGACGCCGACGGGCCTGCGTGGGATGACGCCAAGATCAGCGAGACGGTCGGTTGCCGGACGCGGACGGTCGAGAACATTCGGCAAGCATTCGTCCTCGAGGGCTTCGAGGAGGCGTTGGCTCGGAAGCAACGGGCCACGCCACCGACGCCGAAATTGCTCGACGGCGTGGCTGAGGCGAAATTGATTGCGATGCGGTTGGGCAAGCCGCCCGCCGGCTTCGGCCATTGGACGCTACGGCTGCTGGCGGATCAACTGGTGGAACTGGAGATCGCGGCGTCGATCAGCCCGGAGACGGTTCGTCAGACGCTAAAAAAATGGGATGACCAAGCGGAAAATCGAATATTGGGTGATCCCTCCCGATGCGAACGGCGAGTTCGTCGCCAACATAGAGGAGGTGCTGGAGACGTACGAAAAAGCTTATGATCCCGACTGCCCGGTGGTGTGCATGGACGAGCAGCCGGTGCAACTGATCGGCGAGACGCGAGTGCCGATCCCGGCGACCAAGGAGCATCCCGAGCGGGTCGATTACGAATACGAACGGAAAGGGACGGCTAGCATCTTTATGTTTGCCGAACCACTTTCCGGCTTCCGCCAAGCAACGGCCCGGCCGCGTCGCACCAAGGACGATTGGGCTCATGAAGTCGCCCATTTGCTGGACACCCGGTACGCGGGTGTCGCTCGGATCACGTTGGTCTGCGACAACTTGAACACGCACACGAAGGGAGCGTTCTACGAAGCGTTCCCACCTGAGAAGGCCCGCGAGTATGTGCGGGGGCGAATAAAGGGGGACAATGCAATAGTGTTCGGCACGAAATTTGCGCCATCTCCACCCAGGCCAATCTTGCCCTCAAGGGCCGAAAACGGGGATTTCGCAAGGACTTTCGGCACAGAATTTGCGCCTTCTCCACTCAAGTGCATCTTGCCGTCATTTTGGCAGGGCCTTGGGAATGGCAAAACGCTCAGCAAAACCTCTGAAACCCCGAGATATCCAGGGGTTGAAGTACGTCGAGCGGTTACTGCCGCTGCTCGACCAACTCCACGATGTCGGCTGCCAACGCGACAGGTCCGGTAATCGCAGCCTGCATTACGATCAGTATTGCATGCTCGTCTTACTCTTCCTCTTCAACCCAGTCCTCCGTTCCTTGCGCTCCTTGCAACAGGCGAGCACACTCAACAACGTGCAGCGCAAGCTCGGCTGCGCCCGGGCCTCGTTGGGGTCGCTCTCCGAGGCCGTCGAGGTCTTCGAACCCGAGCGGCTGCGCGGCATCATCGAGTCCCTCGCCGCCGAAGTGAAGCCCGTCCGCGACGTGCGCGGCGGCCACCTCGCCCATGCCCTGACGGCCGTCGATGGCAGCGTGGTCAAGACGCTCAAGACCATCGCCGAGGCCGCCTTCATGAACGACAAGAACGGCGGCTCTCACAGCGGCTGGCGACTCCACACCCACTTCGCCATCGACCGCCACGTCCCCACCCGGATCGAGGTCAGCGCCGCTGCCAACAGTGGCCATAACGACGAGAAGAACCGACTCCGCGCCGCCTTGCAGTCCGACCACTGCTACGTCCTGGACCGTTGGTATGCCCAGTTCACCCTCTGGAACGACATCGTGGCCGCGGGGAGCAGCTATGTTTGCCGCATCCGCGACAACAGCAACCTCAATGCGGTCATCGAAGAGCGCCCGGTCTCGGCGACAGCCGCGGCTGCCGACGTCCTCCGCGACTTCATCGTGGACCTCGGCGCCGCCAAGAAGCCCGACGAGCGGCCGGCCCATCGGGTGCGGGTGATTCTGGTGAAAACGACGCCCCACACCAAGCGTGGGGGCCGCAAAGGGGGCACGGCCGGTCCTCCCAGCGACGGCGTGCTGCGGATCGCCACGAACCTCCTGGATGTTCCCGCCGAGGTGATCGCTGACATCTACCGACACAGGTGGACAATTGAACTCTTCTTTAGATTTTTCAAGCACGTGCTCGGCTGTCGCCACCTGCTGAGTACGCATCCCAAGGGGATCGAGATCCAGGCGTACTGCGCGATCATCGCGTGTCTGCTGATCAGCCTGTGGACGGGCCGCAAGCCGACGCTCCGGTCTTACGAGATGATCTGTCTGTACTTCGCAGGCTGGGCGAGCCTTGAGGAACTCTTGGACCATATTAGTAAATTAAAATCTGAAGAGACGTAGTGCCCGCGGCTCGACTCCCAAGTCCGCGGTGTTCGCTGCTGCGCGGTGGTTTGTAGTTCACCCGAGTCGTCGGCTCGCCCCAGGTCACCGAGAACGTCCCGCACGCCTCTGCGGGGCGGCCGTGTCGGCCAGGCTTCCTCGCTTCAGGAAGACAGGGAGCTCACGCTCCCCGCTCGCCTGGGAGGCGAGCATGCGCTGGCCTGGTGGCTGGTTTCGCTTGTGCGAAAGGCAAGTGGGGAGCGTGAGCTCCCTGTCCCTCCCCCAGCAAAGCCGAAAGCTCGTGCCCACTGGGGCCGCAGGTCCCCCGCCCGCCCCACAGGGTCGTGTGAAACGCTCTGAGGGGGAGTTCCCCGGGTTGCCGGCTTGCCGTTGCTCGGATCGCCCCCCCCCACAGCAAACGGAGTGCCGAACACTATTGGGGACATAGCGATTATCGACAGTTGCCGATAATCGCTATGTCCCCCTGGTATGTAGCAAATCAGAGAGAATAACTCTTAACTCTCTGGCTCATAAAGACTTCCATAGTAGGAGTGGGATTTCTTCCCGGTCCTTTCTTGGAGGTCCATTCGCATGGCAACTCGCACTGCTTCCAGGCGGCATCGTCGCTCCCACGAGATTCAGAAGCCTACGGGAACCTTGCATCCCCGAGTGCAAGCCGTGGGCCCAGAACGGTTTGGGATCGTCAGCATCGATTGCGCCAAGGCACGATCCAAGTTCCTGCTGGCCGATTTCTATGGGACGGTCCTGCTCCCTCCCACGGTCATCAACCACGATCGCGGGGGGTTCGAGGCAGCGATTCATGCGGTCCACGCGGCGGCTCAGCGGCTTCGGCTCGGGGTGGTGATCGTCGTGGTCGAACGCACGGGGCGGTTTCACCTGCCGGTCCAGGCCGCGTTCCAGGCGGCTGGCTTTGAGGTCCGGATCGTCCATCCCTTCGCCACCAAGCAATTTCGCCAGCCCGCCGATCCCGGCAATAAAACCGATGACACCGACCTCTCCGCCATCCATCGCGCGGCGGTCAACGGTTTCGGACTCCTCGAGCACGAACCCGACCCCCTCTACGCTGACCTCCAACTCCTGGCTCGTCATCGCCGCGATCTTGTCACCAAGAACGTCACACTTCGAAACCAAATTCACGACCATTTTCAATTGATCATGCCAGGGTTTAGTGCGGTCATTGATCCGTTTGACAGCCCACTGCCGCTCTGGATCGTCAAGAACTTGCAATCGGCCGACGCGATTCTCGAGGTCGGTGTCCTCGGGCTCCTCAGGCGGCTTCGTGAGGCGGGATTCCATCCGCATCTGAAGACCGTCGAGAAGATCGTCGCCTGGTCCAAGGCGGCTCCCGCACAACATTCGCAATCGCCAAGTCATCTGCGGTTGCTCATGTCACTTGATGGAGATCGGATGACCAAGCTTGAGGCCATCCGGACCGTCGAAGGGGATCTCGCCGGGTTCCTGGCTCGCACCCCCTACGTGCTGTTGCTGGGAATTCCGGGGATCAACGTGGCGACCGCCGCCGAGTTCGCTGGCGAGATGGGGCCGATCGGCCGTTATCCCAAAGCCCGTTCGATCACCGGCCGCGCCGGGCTGTTTCCCTCGCGGTATCAAAGCGACACCGTCGACCGGAGCAACGGGGCGTTGGTGCGCCGCGGCAATCACTCGCTCCGCGAAGTGATCCTCCGGATCGCCGACAATTTGATCACATGTAATGATTATTTCAGGATCCAAGCCGCCAAGTGGCGATTGAGTGGCAAGGATCCGCGCGACATCCATGTCAAGGTCGGCGGCCGATTCTGCCGGATCGCCTACCAGATGGTGGCGGGGCAATCGGTCTACCGCCACCCGAGCTGTCAGCATCGGCATTATGTTCTTGAAAAACTGATCAAATTTTTGAACGAACACAATGTTGATTGTGCACGTACTATGTTGATCTTGGATTCGGCGGTGTGCCAGCTTCCCCGATCGGAGCATCGGTCGGAGGCGGTCCCGCTGACCGAGGAACTGTCGCGGCCCCGGTCGAAGCGGGGAACCGGTCCGCAACTTTTGGGCGAGATTCTCCCCGCGGTCTTGGCGAAGCTGGGGGTGAATTTGCTACCATCGAGCGTGTCAGGGGAGCCTGATCCCACAGAGTGACGACCCGGCCGAGGGACCGAATAACGTCGAATGTCCCCGTGGCGCAAAGCCGTGGTTAAAGCGTGGCGCTCTGTCCGATCACCAACGTCGGATCCGGCTGTGTGGGGTCACTCCCCTGATATTACCAGTGTGGCGAGCGTGATCTGCAGCGACAGAGATGGTCCATCGGCCCGCGGTTCGTCCCCGGAATCTGAACAAACCGCCAGTATTCCTGGCCGGGACGGGGCCACTTCGTCCCCAGGCTGCCCGCCCTCGTTTTGACCGATTCCTACATGGCTGTCTTTATTCGCCAACTGTCGATAATCGCTATGTCCCCCTTTATTCGCCCCGAAGTTCGGACACGAGTTCCTCGGCGGGCCCACCGACAAGCCGCCGCTCGACCTTGCGGGCATGCTCGTAAAGGGTTTCGCGGCTGCATCCGGCCTGTTCGGCTTGTTGAGTGACGGCACCGTGCTGCCCGGAAAGGACGGCTGCGGCATTGAGGATCCAGACGCGGGGCGATAACTTGAACATGGGAGGCCCTTCCGTGATGGTGATACCCGTGGTCAGATGTCATCTCACCACGGCGGGGCCTCCCGATCCACTCAATCTGTCAACCCGCTCGCCCACCATTTCTGGCGAAATGAGACAATGCCCACCCGGGGAGACGGCCTCGTTCGGACGCTGGACGCATGCACTCAAGAGTCGGCGGAAAAATGCGAGAGACTCGGAGCGAGATGTGGGATTGTATATGAATACACGACCACACCGCCGGGTGTCGAGAACCCGGATGCCGACCTGCGGCGGGAGCTGGTGCCAATCTCCGCGACTCATCGGGATCGGTTTTTCATCGACATGCTCATGGTCAATGCCTTGCTCACGGCTTCAGTTCTTCCGCTTCGGCTCCTCAACTTGGTACAATTCACATCTCTCTAAGCCGACCCCGCGAGCGCCCGGCAGGCGACTCACCGGGGCCTCCAATGCCCTCGAAGGTCCCCGACGATGCCGATCGCGTTCGCATGCGAGAGCTGTGGCCGACGCTACCAGGTCGACGACGCCCTGGCCGGGAAGAAAGGCAAGTGCAAGGCCTGCGGCCAGCCATTGCTGATCCCTGCCGCGCGGCAGGCCGCGCCGGCCTCTCCCCCCCCCGACCGATCGGGAGCCCACGCGGGCCCGGCCGATCGCGACGGAACGAACGGGACGCGACGCGAGTCCGTCGCCGGCTGGCCCGGCGCGGGGCGAAGGGCGCCAGCCGCGGCGGTCTTTCCTCTGGGCCCTCACCGGTGCCGGCGTGCTGGTCGTGGCGGCCCTGGCCGTGCCGTTCCTGTACCCGTCCGCAGGCGGCGGGGCGGCGGAGCCCGGCCCGGTCGTTTCCGTTCCGCCCGAGGCGCCGCCGGGGCCGGCCCCGGTCGCGGGCACTGCGCCCGCCGTTCCGGCTGCATCTGCCCCGGGGCCCGGTGCCGCGGTCGCCGTCACCCCGGCGAACGTCGCCACACCCCCGGCGACGCCCGCCCCGAAGGTCGGCGAGATCCGCAAGTTTGAGGGGCATGTCGACACGGCCTCCGTCGTGGCGTTCGCGCCCGACGGCCGCTTCGCCCTGTCGGGGGCGACCGACGGGACCGTGCGGTACTGGGACGTCGCCACCGGGCGGGAGCTCGCGACGCTCCAGGAGCCGGTCGGCAACATCGTCGGGCTGGCGTTCTCGCCCGACGGCCGCCGCGCCGTCTCCGGCTGCTACGATCGGACCATCCGGTACTGGGACCTGGAGGGCTACAAGGAGCTCAGGACACTCCGGGGGCACACCGACGCGCCCAACCGCGTGGCGTTCGCGCCCGACGGCCGCCACGCCGCGTCGTCGAGCTGGGACCGTACGATCCGTCTCTGGGACCTGGACGCGGGGACCGAGATCCGGCGGTACGAGGGGCACGCCGGGGTCGTCTTCGGACTCGCCTTCTCGCCCGACGGCCGCCGCCTCGTCTCGGGGGGCTGGGACCACACGGCCCGGCTCTGGGACGTCGCCACCGGTAAGGAAATCCGCAAGTTCGAGGGACACACCGCCGAGGTCGGCGACCTGGCGTATTCGAGCGACGGCCGCCGCGTGCTGACCGGCAGCAATGACGGGACGCTCCGGCTCTGGGACGTGGAGACCGGCCGCGAGGTCGCGCGCATGGACAACGGCGCCAACACCGCCTGGGCGGTCGCCCTCTCGCCCGACGGCCACCGCATCCTGACGTCGCACGACCACGACGTCGCCCTCTGGGACGTCCCGACGCGCCAGCGCGTACAGCTCTTCGAGGGCCACACCGGACAGATCACGGGCGTGGCGTTCGCGCCCGACGGCCGCTCGGCCCTCTCCTCCGGGCACGACCGCCTGCTGCGGCTCTGGGGCCTGCCCGCGGTGGCCCCCGGGTCCCTCGCCGCGACACCACCGGGGCCCTCGCCGAGGCCCGCAGTCCCGGTCGCCGTGGTCGCCGCCACGCCGGACGCGCTGCTGGCGAAGGTGGCCGAGGCCCGCAGGCAGATCGAAGCCGACCAGAACGGCGACAGGTATGCGGAGCTCGGGCCCGCCTTCGACGCGGCCCTGCGCGCGGCGGCCCCGGCCCTCACCGAGGTCGCGGTGGGCACGGCCGAGCGGCCCTCGCGTTTGACGCGGGTCGAGCTCAACGGCCGGCGGCTCGGGTTTGACGCCCTCCGGTTCAAGGCGCCCGCGGATGGGCCGCGCCTCGACATGAAGTGGGAGTTCATCATGCCCGCCGTCGACAACGAGCGTGGGCGGGCGATGGAGGCCTGGTATATCATGCCCCTGAAGGGCGACATGGTCGGCTTCAGTCACTACCACCGCGGCGCGAACGAACCCGTCGAGGGGGTCGACTTGCCCAGGAAGTACCACGTCGTCCAGGAGCTCGAGGGTGGCGAGATCCGGCCGGGGAACGAGTACCTGATCTGGTTCACGTTCGAGGCCGGGTCGCCTGCGGTGCCCACCTACGTCAAGATCGACCTGGTGCCGCCGGACCCCGAAGTGGTGTCGCGGATCCGGGCGACCGAGGCCGCGCGGCGCCGGACGTTCGAGCTCCCGGACTCGGCCCACGGCCTGGGCGCCAGCCCCGACGGCCGCCGGGCCTTGATGGCGGCCGGGGCGTCGCTCTACAGCGGCGACATCGAATCGGGTCGGGTCCGAAAGTGCTGGGACGGGCGGGATCGGGACGTCCGTAGCGTGGCGTTCTCGCCCGACGGCACGCTCGCGGCGGTCGGCTGCGGCAACGGCACGATCCTCCTCGTCGACGTCGAGGCCGGCAAGGAGGTGCGCCGCTGCGAGGGGCATTCGGCCGGGTTGCGGTGCCTCGCTTTCCTGCCCGACGGCAAGCAGCTCGTCTCCGGGGCCGAGGACCGGACGGCCCGGCTCTGGGACGTCGCCACCGGCAAAGAGGTCCGCAAGTTCGAAGGGCACACCGACCAGGTGCTCTGCCTGGCCGTCTCCCCCGACGGCCGCCGACTCGCCACCGGGCCGAGCGTCGCGGACAAGGTGGCGCGCGTCTGGGACGTGGCCACCGGCAAGCTCATCGCACGCCTCGAGGGGAACGCCGAAGCCGTGTACGCGCTGGCATTCTCGCCCGACGGCAAGGCGGTCCTCACCGGCGGCGAGGACACGACCCTGCGACTTTACGACGCCGCCAGCGGCCGGCCGATTCGCCGGTTCAAGCCCGACTTCGGCTCGAGACTCCACGCGGCGGCGTTCCTGCCCGACGGTCGCGTGATCGCGAGCGGTGAAGGGCACTTCGTCACGTTCTGGTCGAGCGCGTCGGGCCGTCTGCTCGACGCCTACGAGGGGCCGTTCGGGGGCACTCATCTGATCGCCTCGGCCCCCGGCAACCGGATGCTCACCGGCAGCGCCGACCGCACCGTACGCGTCTGGACGCTCCCGCCCTTCGACGCGGCGGCCGCCGCGGCGCCGACGAAGGCCGACCTCGCCTACCTCCGTTCGGTCGTCGACGACCTCGAGGCCACGACCCCCGACGAGCTCGGCGACCTCACGCACCTCGCCCTCAACGCCAGGACCGACGACGCGGGCCTGGCCCACCTCGCCCAGTTGAGGAACCTGGAGACCCTCTCGATCGCCGGCGCCCCGAAGGTCCGGGGCGCCGGCCTCGCCCGCCTCAAGGGGCTCACCCGCCTCCGCAGCCTCGACCTGAGCCACACGGGCATCGGCGACACCGGCCTGGCCCACCTCGCACCCCTGACCCGGCTCGAGCGCCTCAGCCTGGGTGACACGAGGGTTACCAACGCCGGGATCGCCCACCTCAGGGGGCTTACGAACCTGAAGCGGCTCGACCTCCAGAACGACGCCGTGACCGACGTCGCCCTCCGGACCCTGGTCGACCTGCCGAACCTCGAGACCCTCGACCTCGAGGGGACGAAGGTCGGCGACGACGGCCTTTCGCTGATCCGGAGGTTCAAGAAGCTGTCGACGCTGACCCTCGGCGCCACCAGGGTCACCGAGCCTGCCGCGGAAGCCCTCCGCAAGGCGCTGCCGAAGCTGAACGTCGAGCTTTGACCGGGCGAGCGCCCCCGGAGGGCCTGTCGACAACCGCCGATCGCTTGCGGCGCCCCTCATGACAGGCTGAAGCCGCCCGTCCTGCCTCGGCTCCGGATTTCCGATGCGGCCTGCCCATCCCGTTGTCCTCGAGCCTCGGAACTCCTTCATCGATTCCGCGGGCAGGAAACGGGGACGCAGCTAGTATTGACGTCCACCCTTCGTCCGGAGGGCCGACCGCCAAAAGTCCGTAAACCTGAGTCGCGGACAGAAAACTCGCTGCGTCCCCGTTTCCTCACTTGGAGTCCGACCGCTTTGAGGCGACGGGTCAGCCGGCCTTACGATCCAGGATCCGATAGCAGGTCCGGCCGAGGCGCATGCGGGTAGTCAGCGGGTTGATAGTGAATCGCCAGCTCAGGGGTCTCGATTTGCTGCTGCCCGTCAGCGAGCGAAGTGAGCGCCCGGTCGAGGATGCCGCTTGTGAGGAGGGTCCGCTCGACAGGATAGGTCGGTCGGCCCGTGTGGATCATGCGTTCGATCGCCTTCAGCAAGTAGGCGAAGTGGGGGTGGCGTGGTTCGCTGCGTTCCTCGAAGCGGGTGGCAATGACTTGCGGCCTCCCCTTGACCCGCAACGCCACGGAGGTGCCCGAGGCGAACTCAGAGAGCATCAAAATGCTCCCGAGCAGGCCGTCGGCGTACTGGAACTGGAAGAGTGCGGCTCCCGGCGTGTTGGTTCGCGTCGGAACGCCGTCTTGATGGGGCGTCACGGCAAGCGCGGCGTTGAGAAGGTCGTGCGGTACGGTGCCGTCATCGACGGCCCTCCACATGGCTTCGCCTTGCAGGCAGCGAACCCAGTTCACACCGCGCTCACCGCCCCGCCGCCGTTCGACCTGGCTTTGCAGGAACTCGAGGGCGTGGATTCCATAGATGTCGAGCCCCGAATAACCAATCCCGACGGCCGCCTCGACCTCGGAGCCGAGCGGGACGGTGATGTCGGGGAACCGGAACCCGACGGGCATCGACGAGCCCGCCATGAACGGGACCTTGAGCTCACGGGCGCGGTGGTACATCCACGAAGCATCGGCCCATTGCGGGCCAAGGTGCTTGTCGCTAAAGACGGGGACCACCTTACCATGCTTGACGAAGGCCTTCGTGATCTGCTCGAAGAAGCGACGACGCGGGTAAAGATGCTGCTCTTTCTTGTTGTACGGATAGTCGCCGTGCTCGCCGATGCTGATCACGCCGTCGACCGGGATCTGGTCCCCTCCCAGGGTCAACGCCCCTTCGATCGTGTCGAAGATCGGAACGCCGTGCTTCCGAGACTGGGCCCGGGCGAGGTCTCTCGCCGTGAACTGGTCGACATACATCGAAGCAAGCTTGAGCGCGGGGCCTGGGCCCCCGTCCTGTTTCCAACCGTCGAGAATCTTCCCCAAAAGCACGTCGGCGTGCAGCCCCTGTTCATAGGCTGTGATCACGGCCGCGACGGACTTCGGCTTCGACGCGCGGGAGGGGGCCGCGACGGCCGCCGCTGGGAAGCCGCAACACAAGGTCGCCGCGGCAGCCTGTTGCATCAAGACTCGGCGCGTTGGTTGCATCAAGACTCGGCGCGTTGTCGGGCGGGGCGGGTTCATCGGGCAAGTCTCATCGGGGGCAGGAAACGGGGACGGGGGGCAGGAAACGGGGACGCAGCTAGTATTGACGTCGTCCTCGGGATTCGGGGATCCTCCCGCCTTATGCCAAGAACAGCGCGAGTCGCACCTGGCGGGTTAGTTTATCACGTCCTGAATCGATCGGCCGGGAAGAGGCACCTGTTCGCCAAGGACGCCGACTTCGAGGCGTTCCAGCGCGTCATGTGTGAGGCGCACCAGCACCACCCCACCCGGATCTTGGCTTACGCCGTCTTGTCCAACCATTGGCACTTCCTCGTCTGGCCCGAGGAAGACGGGCAATTGACCGATTTCTTCCGCTGGCTCACGCATACCCACGCGATGCGTTGGAGAGTTGCCCACCGGACCGTGGGATACGGGCCCCTCTACCAGGGACGATTCAAGAGTTTCCCGGTTCAGTGCGACGACCATCTCTTGACCGTGCTCCGGTACATCGAGCGGAATCCGCAGGCGGCCGGGTTGGTCGAGCGGGCCGAATTGTGGCGCTGGAGTCGTCTGTGGGTGAGGAGGCACGGAGCGGATCCGCTCAAAGCCCTCTTATCGGCCTGGCCAATCGAATGTCCGGTGGACTGGACTGATCGGGTCAACGCCGCGCTGAGCGCCCAGGAACTGAAGCGATTGCACGCAAGCCTCGAGAGAAGCCGGCCTTACGGCGCCGACGAGTGGGTCAAGCAGAAGGCGAGCGAGTTGAGCCTGGAACACACCCTTCGTCCGGAGGGCCGACCGCCAAAAGTCCGTAAACCTGAGTCGCGGACAGAAAACTAGCTGCGTCCCTGTCTCCTCTGCGCCCGCCTGGCTCACCCCGCAGCCGGCTTGAGGAATGCGCCCTCGCCGTCGTCCCTTGTCGCTCGGCAAGGACTGACTCCTGACTCCCGAAAACCCATCGTCCTCCCCGTTTCGCGGCCCGATCGCCACGAGACCGGGAGGACGTCTCGCGTATCGGCCACTCCCTACATCTCGAGAGTGCCCCTCGTTGGGTGCCTGGCCATGCGTTGCAACGGATTGAAAAATCCCCCGCCGCTTGACCCGCTTGCTTTTTCGCGAACAATTAGACAATATCCTAAATGTTTGCGGCGGTCCCACGAATGACGGGTAGAGAACTCGGCCGATGAACGACGTTTTTAAGGCCCTCTCCGACCCGACGCGCCGCGAGATCCTCCGCCTTTTGAGGGGGGGCGAGAGGACGGCGGGAGAACTGGCCGAGCATTTTGCCATGACCAAGCCGTCGATGTCGCATCACTTCGCGGTCCTGAAGGAGGCGGAGCTGATCCGTAGCCGCCGCGATGGGAAGCAAATCTATTACACGCTCGACACCACGGTCATCCAGGACGTCCTCGTCTGGATTCACGACATGTTCGGGAGTGGGGAGAGCAAGTCATGACTCGGGCATCTTGGCTCGCCGCGATCGGGCTCATCGTCGCAGTCTGGGTCGGCACCGCGGTGGTCTATGGATCACTCCCGGACCGGGTTCCGACCCACTGGAACATCCGAGGACAGGTGGACGCCCATGGACCGAAGGCATTGGCTGCACTCCTCATGCCGGCGGTCATGGTGGGGATGCTCGCCCTCTTCGCGGCGCTCCCCTGGCTCTCGCCCGCCCAGTTCAAGTTGGAGGGCTTCCGATCGACCTACGGATTCATCGCCGTCGTCGTCCTCGCGATGCAGGCCTTCATCCACACCCTGTTGCTGCTCGCGGCGATGGGTTATCAGTTCGACATGTCCAGGTGGCTTGTGGCAGGCACCCTCTTCGGTCTTGGCCTGATGGGGAATGTGATGGGCAAAGTACGCCGCAACTTCTATGTCGGTTTCCGGGTCCCCTGGACCTTGGCCAGCGAACGCGTTTGGAACGAGACCAATCGCCTGGCTGCCTGGTTAACCTTCGGCGTTGGCCTGCTGGGCTCGGCTGTCGCCTTGATGGGCTACCCGCTCGTGGCGCTCTCCTCGCTGGTGCTGATCGTGGTAATCCCGACGATTTTTTCGCTCCTGCGGTACAAGCAACTCGAGCGCAGCGGCGAAATCTGAGCGAGAATCGCCTGGACTTCCCTTTCCTTCCGTCCCAAGCAACCCAGGCCGACCGAGCACAAAACAATAATTGATCACCTTTTTAATATTTACATGCAATCCAAAATCGCACAGGGAGGGGAAAGAACTGAGAACCTTCAAAATCGTCGATGCCCACGCTCTGCATCGACTCAACGGAGATTGTCGATGAGGCTGTTAACAAACGCGACGTTACGGGTTTTCGCCGTCACCCTCGTTCTGGCCGGTCGGGCCGCAGTTGCGAACGAGCCAGAGAGCAAGGAACACATCTGGGAGGGCAAGCTGGCGATCAACGCGGGGATCGAGCTTCGCCTGGTCTTCCACGTCGCCAAGGATGAGGCCGGCAAGTTCACCGGGACGTTGGAC
Source organism: Singulisphaera sp. GP187 (assembly GCF_900129635.1). Lineage (GTDB taxonomy): Bacteria > Planctomycetota > Planctomycetia > Isosphaerales > Isosphaeraceae > Singulisphaera. Next base: position 4,935,384 of record NZ_FSRB01000001.1, read on the forward strand.
AGCCCTGATCAAGGAGCCAAGGGGCTCAAGGTGGACTCGGTCACACTCGATAATTCGCATCTTGTTATCGAAATCAAAAGCATTCTTGCTAAATTTGATGGAGCACTCAACCCCGAGGGAACAGAGGCGAAGGGGACGTGGACCCAGGCGAGGAACACCCTCCCGCTCACCCTGAAGAAGGGGGAGAAGGCCTCGGAAATCCGCCGCCCCCAGTCGCCCATGCCCCCCTTCCCGTACAGCGTGAAGGAGGTCTCCTATCGCAACGAGGCGGGGGCCGTGACCTTGGCAGGGACGTTGACGCTCCCGAACGGGCCGGGCCCCTTTCCTGCCTTGATTCTGGTGAGTGGCTCGGGGGCGCAGGACCGCGACGAGTCGCTGTTCGGGCACAAGTTGTTTCTCGTGCTGGCGGATGCCCTCACCCGTCGTGGGATCGGCGTGCTCCGCGTGGACGACCGGGGAGTCGGCGGCTCGACGGGCCAGACGATGACCTCCACCTCCGATGACCTTGCCGGTGACGTACTTGCGGGAGCAGCGTTCCTGAAGACACGGCCCGAGGTTGACAAGACGAACATCGGCCTCATCGGCCACTCCGAGGGGGGGATCATCGCGCCGATGGTCGCAACGCGGTCTCCCGACATCGCCTTCATCGTTCTGATGGCCGGCACCGGCCTCCCTGGTGATGAGATCGTCCGGCTCCAATCGCGTCGGATCGGCCAGGCGCTCGGTCTCGACGCGAAGACGGTCGCACGAGAGAACGCCTTTCAGGAGCAGGTGCTTGAGATCGCCAAGATGGAGCCGAACGACAAGAAAACAGGCCAGCGGATCCGTGCGGTCATCCAAGAGCGGACCGCTGCGATGACGGAAACCGAGCGTGCGAAAGCGGGCGACCTGAATGCTCAACTCGTCGCCCAGCTCAAGGTGCTTCGCTCCCCCTGGTTCCGGTACTTCCTGAGCTACGACCCGCGGCCGATGCTCGGCAAGGTCCGCTGCCCAGTCCTCGCCCTTGTCGGCGAGAAGGACCTGCAAGTTCCCCCCAAGGAGAACCTCTCCGAGATCGCCTTGGCGCTCAAGGCAGGGGGAAATCGGCGCGTCACAATCCAGGAACTGCCCGGCCTCAACCACCTGTTCCAGACCAGCACGACGGGGGCACCATCGGAATACGCCCAGATCGAGGAGACGATCGCGCCGTCGGCCCTAGCCTTGATCGGGGATTGGATCTTGGAGCAAATCGAGAAGAAATAGTTAGCGGAAGTAGGCCGGCGGGTGAGCCCTTTCCATCCCAGGGAAGTACCTGGCCACTTCAGGAGAGCGGCCTGGGAGACCCAGTAATGATGATGGACGCCTGAAAATCGATCCTGAAATTCATTCTGTGTCAGATCATATGATTCTCGATGTTCTCTGCGGTCGCTCAGACAGCATAAGGATCGATTATGATCTGACACCGAATTGCTCTCGGAGGCGTGAACATCAGCGTCAGCTTATAGATTGCCGCCAGAGGAACTAGCATTCCTACTCCATAGCGTAAGTATCGATTCAAGTAAAAATTATCGAACATCGTAGATTCAGAGGCAAAATCAATGCAAATATCGATTTTATTTTTGATAGCACTTACATTAAATTTGATTGCCGATCCAACGAATGTGGTTTCGGCCCAAACTCAAACCACCTCCTCTTCGAAAATTCTTTACTCCAATCATGTCGATATTTAAAATATTGATCTTAAAGATTCGGCTCAAAGAATGCGACCCACCGTCTTCCAAGTTGGTGAACCTGGAATGGGCCATGCGAAGGCAATCCTCATCTCGCGAAAGCATCACCTCTTAGCAACGGCTGCTCATGTCGCCGATGCGGCCTTTTTCGGCGAAGAGATGCTCGCCGTGCAGGATGGCACGTTTGCCCCCTACCGGGTCGATAGGATCTGGTATCATCCGAGTATTCTACGGCGTTTCGACGTCAGTCTCTACATTCCCTCAATGGATCCGAACGACGGTGAGGTCTTCCTGCCCACAATGGATCTCGCGATTCTTCATCTCGCGGAAGGTGGGGTCCCATTGCCTGAAGAGTGTAAACTTGCCTCTGATGAAGAATTAATGCACCTAAAAAACAAGAATGCCACGTTTCTGGGATATCCGTGTGCGTCCGGTGAACCCCTTCTTGCGGCCCATGCTACGATCGGTGCATGGCCGAAAGGGGGTGAACGATGGGCCGAGTGGCAGGATCGGGCAAGGGCCGGGAGCCGTACTGGCGACTGGTTCTGGCCCGGTGGAAGCAGGGTGGACTGTCCGTCCGGGCGTTCTGCCTGGCTGAGGGCGTGAGCGTGCCGTCGTTTTATTGGTGGCGGAGGGAACTCCAGCGGCGTGACCAGCCCAAGCCCGCGTTTCTCCCCGTACATGTGCTCGCCGACAAGGCTGAGTCACCCGCCGGGAGCATCGAGGTCGTGCTGGCCAACGGACGCTGCTTGCGGGTCGGGGCCGGGTTCGATCCCCAGACCCTCGTGCAAGTCGTTGAACTGCTCGAAGCCGGAGGGCGGTCATGGTGAGCTTGGCTCCGACTGTCCGGATCTGGCTCGCGGCGCAGCCGGTCGATCTGCGAAAATCGTTCGACAGTTTGGCGGCCTTGGTCCGCGAAGGGCTCCAGGGCGATCCGCTCTCGGGAGACGTCTTCGTCTTCCGCAACAAGGCCGCCGACCGCATCAAGCTCTTGATCTGGGAGGAGGACGGATACGCGATCTGGTACAAGCGATTGGAAGCCGGCACCTTCCGCTTTCCGCCGTCTCCGGAGGCTCAGCCCCGCGTCGAGGTCCGCGCTGCGGACCTCGTCATGCTCCTCGAAGGGATCGATCTTTCGAGTGTGAAACGCGGCAAACGCTATCACCGACCCGTCCCCAGAGCTACGGTGTGAGTTCCCGGCCGCCGAGTTTTTCCAAAGAATCATCGAATAATATAAGAACCTCATGCGTCTAAGAGGGCATGAGCGCAGACGCCCGCCCCATCACTCCTGAGACCCCTGCCGATCCCACGGCGACGTTACCCAGTGATCCCGCCTTCCTCCAGCAGATGATCATCGAACTGCTCGCCGCCCTCCGCGACACACGGCGTCAGAACGAGGAATTGCAGCATCGCCTTGACCTCCTCTTGCGGCGGATCTACGGCCCACGCACCGAACGCTTCGACCCCAATCAGCCGCTGCTCATCCCCGACGCCTTCGAGCCGCTCGCCCCGGAACCGGAACCCGCGGCCACCGGCGACGCGGTCCCACCCGAGTCCGAACCGGGAGCGACCCCCGCGAAGAAGGCACGCCCCCACGGCCGCAGGCCCTTGCCCAAGGACCTCCGCCGCGAGCCTCGGGTCTATGAGTTGACCGAAGCCGAACGCCGCTGTCCGCAATGCGGCGAGACCCGGGCCCAGATCAGCGCCGAACGCAGCGAGCAGCTCGACTACGTGCCGGCGACCCTGTTCGTGGTCGAGCACGTGCGCTGCATTTACGCCTGCCCGCACTGCGAAGGTCAAGTCGTCACCGCCGGCAAGCCAGCCCAGCCGATCTCCAAGGGCTTGCCTGGACCGGGATTGCTCGCTCATGTGATCACGGAAAAGTATGCCGATCATATTCCGCTCCATCGCCAGGAACGCCGCCTGGCCCGGCAAGGGGTGGAGCTGTCACGCTCAACCCTCTGCGACTGGATGGCCGGCGCCGCCCAAACTCTCGAGCCGCTCTACGACCTGATGAAGACATTGATCCTGTTGTGCGGCACGATTCACACCGACGACACCTCGGTGAAGCTGCGGGACTCGGAGCGAAAGATTAAGGCCTTGGCCCGGCTCTGGATCTACTTCGGCGATTATCTTTATCCTTACAATGTTTTTGATTTCACGAGGAGCCGCAAGCGAGACGGTCCGAGTCTGTTTCTCAAGGGTTTTCGCGGTTATTTGCAGGCTGATGCCTTCAGCGGCTACGACGGCATCTACGCGGGCGGCAACGTCGTGGAGGTGGGTTGCAACGCCCACGCCCGCCGCAAGTTCGTCGAGGCGCAGAAGACGGACCTGGCGCGAGCGAGTACGGCCCTGGCCTACTACCGCCAGCTCTACGCGATCGAGAAGGGGATCAAAGCGGAGCTCGCCAAGCTGCCCGAGGACGCCGACGAGCCGACGCGGGCCGCGATTCGGCTGCGGGTCCGCCAGGAGCGGGCGGTGTCAGTTTGGGAGCGCCTCGAGAAGTGGCTGAAGGAGGAGCGACCGCAGGTGCTCCCCAAGAGTCCGATGGGAGGCGCAATCGGTTACATGGAGAACCACTGGGAGGCGTTGAAACGGTACACCAGCTCGGGCTACCTTTCGATCGACAACAACGTAGCCGAGCAACACATGAAAACGATTGCGACTGGACGAAAGAATTGGCTTTTCACCGGCAGTGAGACCGGCGGGAAGACGATGGCTGTGTTATTCAGCGTGGTGTCGAGTTGCCAGCGTCACGGTCATGACCCGTTCGTCTACTTGCGTGACGTGCTGTCCCGGTTGCCGACCCTTCCCAAAGAGAATCTGGCCGACCTTCTCCCCGACCGTTGGTCGCCTCCCCAAGTCGCCGATCCTCCGGCGACCCCAGAGGGTCCCATCGCCGACGGTTCCCCGAGCTGACAACGGCTCCCGCCGGCACTCGAAACGCGGCACGCTCCCACCGCGGAGTTCGGGCCAGGCTCGACACGGGTTGGAGAGCGCGTCGCGTCTGCTGACGCCGGATCATGACACCGCGTGGGGTTCCAACCGACGGTCACCAAATTGGCCAAGGCCCCTCGGCCAATTGCCAAGGGGGACGTGGTCCGCCGGACGCACACGGATATCCAGGAGCGGTCAACTCTCATTGGCCATCTTCGTCGAGAAAAGCAAACGCATCAATAGCGTAAGCGCACGGTCGTCCCATCCGTCAGCCTCATGCGAAGGACTGCACGCAGAGCAGCAGCCACCCTCGGGCAGACCGATCTACCGCCCCCGGCGCCGCCTTGCGTTCGAGACGCCCGGATCGTCTAATAGACGATCGTAAGACAACTGTCGTAGAAACCTTGGCGGGGACGGGCAATGCTCCTGGGACCGATATTCCGGCGCGAACTGGATGTCGCGGCGAAGCGGTGGGGGACCTTCGGGGACCGGTGTTCGGTCCCTTGCGTGGTGCTCCTTGTGATCGCGACGGCCGCCGTGGGCTCGGGGCTGCTGGGGTGGGGCGGCGGATCGCTTGCCGGGGCCCGCGACCTCGCGGGCAAGGTCTTCGCGTTCGTCGTCGCCGTGGAGGCGATGATGGTGATGGTGCTGGTGCCCGGCGCGGTGGCGCCGGCGTTGGCCGGGGAGCGGCAGCGCAAGACGCTGGACGCGGTGCTGGCCAGCGGGTTCACGAGCGCCGAGGTCGTTCTGGGGGGGCTGGGGGCGGGCCTGGTCCGGTCACTGGGCGGGCCGGCGGCCGTCTTGCCGGTGGTGATGGTGATGGTCCCGCTCGCCGGGATCGACCCGCGCCTCGTGCTGCTGGCCGTCGCCGGCCTGGCCTCCACGGCGTTCGTGCTAGGGGCGATCTCGATCCTGGTCTCGGTCGGCGCCCGCGACACCCGCCGGGCCCTCGTCGGCGCGATCGCGCTGATCTGGGGGTGGGTGTTTGTCCCGATCGCGATCGTGGTGCACCTGCCTCGAGTCTGGCCCGCCGGCGCGCGCTGGGTGTACCCGGTCGCGATCCGGTTGGTCGACAGCAGCCCGATGGGCGTGCTGATGAACCTGATCGGCCTGGCGCCACGAGGCGGGACGATCGATGCGGTCGCCAGGATGATCGGTTACGAGATGGCCGGCGGCGCGTTGCTGGTCGCGTGGTCGGTCGCACGACTCCGCCCGGCCTCGCGCGCCGCGGCGGAGGGGGGAGGTCGGGCGACCTGGCAGGGCCGGTCGTGGTGGGAGTGGCCGCGGTTCCGGCCCCCCTGCGGCGACAACGGGATGCTCTGGAAGGAGATGTTCGTCCTCCGCAACGTGAGCTTGGCCGCGCGGATCGACTACTTCTTGACACCGCCCATTTTCCTGGGCGGCCTGGGCGTCGTGGCCTACTGGTTCGCGAGGCCCGCGTGGTTGGAGGCAATGGACCATGGGTACGGGCTCGGCCCCGGGACGGCCTGGGATGCCAACCTGGTGCCGTCGCTCCTCCTGAGACTGGCCACCGGCGCGGGGCCCGCGCCGGGCCAGGCGCGGGCGGAGTTCAACGTCTTCCTCCGGCTCGTCACGGCGCTGTTGACCGTGATGGATCTCCTGTTCCTGGCCCAGATCGCCGCGGAGAAAGTGACGCTCGAGCGCGAGCGGGACACCTGGCTCGGCCTGCTCGCGACCCCGCTTTCCGGGGGGAAGATCCTTCGGGCCAAGACGGTCGGCGCCGTGTGGAAGGCACGATGGACCACCGGGACCATTCTCGGGCTCTGGTCGATCGGGCTGGTGGCCGGGGCCGTGCATCCGCTGGGCTTCCTCGCCGCGGTGCTCGGGCTGGGCGTCCTGAGCTGGTCGCACGCGGCGCTGGGGACCTCGGTGGCGTTGTGGTCGCGGACCCGGAACCAGGCCAATAACCGGGTCCTCGTCCCCCTGGTCCTGCTGGCCATGAGCGGGCTGGTCTTCACGATCCGGGCTCCGGGGCCAGTGAGCATCCTGACGGGCGCCGGGTCGGTCCCCTGCCTCGCCTCGCTCTGGCTCCTCTCCTACGACGACGTCCGGGCCGCGATGGGCACGGGCGGGTTCCCCAGCCTCGCCGCGATGGGCGTCGCCACGGGCGAGGGGGCGGCGCGGGTGCTGGCCACCTACCTGATCGGTGTGGGCGCCCACGCGGTCGCCGCCTTCCTCCTGACCTGGTCCGCATCCCGAGGGTTCGACGCCGCCGTCGGCCGCCCGGCCCGTCCCTGCCCTGGTCGTCGTCGCACCGCCCGACCTCACGGCGCCGATTCGAGCAGCGAATTCGGCTCGGAGGTAAGCGAGCAGTTGTCCCAGGCGTGAGCGTTCTCGAAAATGCCGTGGCTGCCGCGGGCGGCTCGGTGAAGATTCAAACGGTTCGCGGCAAATTCCAAGAGGAGCGGACTTAGGAGCTGCACGACAATAAACTACCGAATTGACGGTTTAGGTCGGGGGTGGACTTCATAGTTCCATTCGCCATGAAATTTGTTTCGCTTGATGTGCACTTCCGAAAGTTCCTGGTCGCTGACTTTGCGACCTTTTTCATAGGCTTCGGAATCCAGCCACGCATGGACTTCCAGCCCCTCTTGCGTTGTCGTGGAGCCGATCAGACTCACCACGATCTCCAGTGTCTCCAGCGGAATGCCCTGCCAATTGCGGGTGATGTGGCAGAACAGTCGGTGCTCGATCTTGTTCCATTTGCTGGTGCCTGGGGGGAAATGACAGACCTCGAGAATCATCTGCAACTCATCAGCCAGGCGTTGAAGTTCCGTCAGCCACAGGCGGGTGCGCGGACTGTTGCTGCCACCGCTGTCGGCTGTGATCAGCAGTCGCCGCGGCGATCGATACCGCCGGCTGCCCAAACGCCGCCACCAGCGACGGATGGCCGCCGTCGCGAACTCAGCCGTGTCGTGACTGATTCCGATGGAAACACCAGCCTCGTTGTGTTTCAAATCATACACGCCGTACGGCACCGCCTTGCCCAAACTCTTGTCGGGAAAATCGTGCGTCTTCACTTGGACCGGCTGACCTTTGCGCCGATACGTTTTTCCGGAATTCTTGAGGTTTCCCAGCGTTTCCTTCTTCTTCGTGTCGATGGAAATCGCCGGCTCGCCACGGCGCTGCTGGGCCTTGACGCGGCGTGCGATCTGCTCAAACTGGGCGTTGCGATCGGGATGCTGCGTCCCTTCCAGCGTCTTGCGGTTGGACTGCAGACTGTAGCCCCGCGACTTCAGCAGTTCGCCGACCTTCGTGCTGCCGATTTGGAAACCCTGAGCCGTCAATTCCCGTTCCAGAACCCGCGTGCTTTTGCACGTCCATCTCAGCGGCGACATGGGGTCGCCGCGCGTCACGGGTTCGACCAGAGCTTCCAACGCTCGTGTCAGTTCCGGCTGCGAGTCCTCACGCGAGCGGCGTCCGCCTCCCGGCTTTCGCTGACGGCCAAAGGAAAGTGCCTCTGGATCGTCCAACTCTCGAATCCCATTGCGCACAGTCCGATCCGAGATGCCAGTGGCCACCGCCACCGCCGTCACGCCTCCGCGACCAAGCGACCGCGCTTCGGCCGCGGCCCATCTCCGTCGCCCGCGTTCGTCAAGGTCGGTGACGATGGCGAGATACTTGTGACGAATCCATTCGATCAGGTTGGTGTCCGGCATCCCCGCACCATTGCCGTGCATCACATTTTCTACAAGACTACTTTCGGTAGTTTATTGTCGTGCAACTCCTTAGACAAGCCAACGGAGAATTCCCCCATGGCGTCCAGGAAGAAGCCTTTTCGGCGTCTTGTCAAAATTGCGATCGACAACGCAACGATCAAAGAACTTGCCGAGGATTCCGGCACCGTTCAGGCCGCTCCATTCTCGATAAGGCTTATTAACAGCTCCAATTGGATTGTAGAAGCCGTGAGACGGGGCGATACCGGTGACGTAGTGCCATTACCTACCCCGGTCGGGAAGAATTGCTCCGGATCATGTCAGGACTGTGCGGCCGCGGGCATCTTTATGCCTCTGTTCACGGTTGCGTGCAACACAAAGAGCTTTGACGTGGTTTTGATTCTTCGACATCCTAGAGGATTCAGGGGCGCGAGCCAACCGTTAAGCGTCTCTCCCACGTGCGACCATGAGGGGCAAATACTGTGCTTTGCGGCCCCCGATCCGCGCTGATACGACCAAGCGGCACGAACTCAGGAACCTGCCCGAAATCCGTAGGTTTGCCTGATCGTTCGCACGTCCGATGGACGCTATCTAGCACGGGTCGGCGCCAGAGGAATGTAGGCGGATGCCGGCGCCGATCGAGGGCCTCCCGTTGAGGTCACCAACTGCGATTCCTGAAGGAGGGTCGAAAGACCGAGGATCGTCAGTGTGAACTTCTTGAGCTGATCACGATTCTGCGGGCACACCCACACGTAACGTTCACCGCATTTGTCCTTATAATGGCCGACATAGCAGGCATCCGGTGGAACGTCCTTTTTCCGACATCCAACCCCAAACCAGAGTACAGGAATATCCTCAATATCCTGTTCGGTCTTCCTCACCAGACGACGTGCCTCGCGCGTGACTGCTGTCGACCTGGCCGTGTCCGTGTACATTTTGTCCGAACCCGTCTTTGAGAAGACGACAGCGGACGCTGGGCTGAATTGATATTTCAACTCTACGTGCTCGCCAGGTACGATGATTCGCTCATCATTACTCGCGATCGTAGTCTCATCGAGTCTGTCGTAAAGAAGCAATGGGTTCACATCTACATCGAATTTCTTAAGATTTTTTCTCTGCTGTTCCATCAACACGTCATTGAATAATCTAAAGTCGTCTGTGACCGCAACCTGTTTTTTCAATTCGTGAGCCAGATCATTGGCAAAATCATCCGTATCGAGAGTGTCAGATGAGCCGAACGCCCTTCGGTAAGCAAGACTAAGTAATTGAAGTTCGTTGTCGTCTGTAATGGGCGCCATCGCCCAGGAATCGACGATCGTCCGCTGGGCATTAAGGCTCGGCGCGTATGTAGCGAGATACCCTTGTGCACGGCCAAACGCGAACGCGAAAGCCCCCGAACCTGAATCGGCGACTTGGGCCGATCCGTCCTTGAGGCTCACGTGATACGGGATGGCCGATGGATTGCCAGCAAACATCGCAAGATTATTGACGACTTGCTGGAACTGAAGGTCGGATAGTGTGCTTGCTTGGCTAATCGTATTACGCGATAACTGGCGACTTGTACATCCGGCACCGAGGCTGAGGGCCATCACGGCAATAAGTCTGTGACGCATACCCTTTTCCCCCATGCGTTCCGTGCCGATTATGCCAAATTTTCCGTCCCGGTAGGTTTTGTCGGCAAATTGAAGGCGAAAGTCGTGATTTTTTCGTCGGCTGAACGAAGAAAGCGATCAACAGTGATAGCCAACGCGACTGCGCATTCCGGGGATTCAGGACTGTTAAAGGCGTTCAGGTCTGCGAGTTACGGCCGTTCAAACAGTCTACGCCGAGTTATCGGAGTAGCAAAGCGGGCCAGTAGCCAAGCTTGTGGCGGGATCCCGATCAGTTCTGCACCGGTGACGGTGATCTGCTTGGCCAATTGGAGAATTCCTGCTCAGGGACGTGTACCGGAATCAAGCCGATTCTTCGTGCGATAGGCGGTGGTTCCCCTCTGGGTTCGGTGGCGGGCCGGGGAATGGTGTCAGCCGACATGCCGCCATTCTGGCGGCCCCCGAACCGATGAAAATGGGGTCGGTTCTTCGTTAGGCGTCCGGCCGCCGACGCCCGAAGACTAGCCAGCCGATGAAGCCTCCGAACAGTGCCGCGGGGAGCGCCGTGTTGCCTCCATAATCGTCGCACCCCGGGCCGATCATACAGAAGAAGAGCCCGGAGAGCACAGCACAAAGCGTCACCGCGCTCATCGCACCCGCGGCAACGCCGTAGCAGAGAGCGCCGAGTAACACCGCGCCGGCGAAGGCGCCGGTAGTCACGCTGGTGCCGTGGGTGTAGCCGGTGCCGCCCATGAGGCCGGCCCCAACGATGCCCCCGACAGCGGCCGCAACGGCCCGGACTTGCGGTTTGCCCTTGCGTGGATGCATAGGCCCTCCGACGCCTTACTTAAATCCAGGCATGTCACGCACGTCACAGGAACGTATCCCACTGGATTGGAGCGATACGACCGTTGCTCGTCATGGGGATTGTCGCCGGTCCGTGAGTCCCTGGCCAGTGGCCATGCCGCGACACAAGGTTCTTTGCAGAGGTGTTTCTTCACTCCTTTGCGAAAGGCCCCGCAGATGACGGCGGCACTCCGCCAGCGGAGGCTCCAAGACCTCCAACTGGCCGGCCTCAGCAAAAAGAACCAACAACCCGGTGTCCTTGCGACTGTGTCAGGTATTTCGGACGATTGACAGTCCGCTCTGTTTCGAACGCAACCAGTTGCCCTTCGCGATTGAGCGCCGCTATCGATTCGATCAAGGGAAGACCTCCCCATGTCACCGTCCTATTCCTGGGGGGGGGACGGGAACAGGGAGTGGTCGGGGCGGGCCAAAGTGGAACGACCGCTCGACCCAGGCATTCCGCGACGAAAGAGGATCAGGATGAAGCGAATGACACTGGCTCTGACGGTGCTGCTCTTGGGCGGGGCGTCGGTGCGGGCCGAGGGGCCGGATCGGGAGTCCTTGCGTGCGGTCGAGAGCTACTATCGACGGACCGGAAAGCTCGCCACGGCCGAGTATTATCGGGGCAAACTGGCCAAAATCGATGCGACGGAGGCCCGTTCGAGCGAGAGCGAGCGGTTGCAGGCCATCGAGTCGTACTATCGCCGGACCGGGAAGCTCACCACCGCGGAGTACTACAGGCTCCGTTCGCGCAAGGCCGAGCGCGGCCAAGTCCCGCGACCGGAGATCGCCCCTGATTCTCGTTGAGCGAAAATGCCCCAGAGATCGGTAACTTCCGGGACAATCAGGCGATTCCTGGTTCGTAACGATGCCGATCGTGCTGACGGTTGCCCGCGCGCGACACGATCGAGACGTTCGTCCTGAAGAGGAGAACGTGCTCGATCGGTGCCCGGCTCAGGTATGATCCAGGCTGACTTCGCGCCGGGACGTTGTCGTCGGTGATTTCCGCCGAGAGACTCAGGGACTGATGGTGAGAAGGTTGCTCACCCCGTTGTCGGTGACGATTTGTCCCTTGAGGATGATAGAGACCGTACCGGCGCGAGTCGCCCCCTTGAGCATGTTGCGCCGTGGGGAGTAGCGGATCTCCATTGTTCCCTCGCCGGTTGCCCCACCGAATCCGCCCGAACCGTTCTCGGCCGACCAGGTGAATCGGGTGGGGCGGCCGGTGCGGTCGAGCGACGTGGGGTCGCTTGTGAGGGTTAAGAAGACCTGGCTCGACGAGTTCGAAACGGTCTTGTCGAAGAGGCCCAGGAGGCCGGTCGTTGGGGCGTTCGGCTCGCGCGGTGTGTACAGAGCGGCCTGGATATTGGCGTGCAGAGCCGCGGAGGCGGTCCCTGCCCCCCGGATGAAGGTCTGGGCGGCCTGGTCCTGGAAGAGGGCGGGTCCCGTGGTGAACGTCCCCTTGAACAGGCCGACGAACGCGAACTTGGCTTGCCCGCGGGGCGTCAGGTCGTGAGCCGCGGTTTGCGATACGTGGACGGTCGGCCTCGGGAGGAGGCCATAGAACGTCGGGGCAGTTGGCAAGTCCCGGGCTTCGAGCTTCTGGACACTGGGGGGCTGGGACCGCCGACGTCGCGAGCTGGGCGATTGGTGACCCATCGGGGATTGAGCTCCTTTTTTTGAGAGAGAGTGACCCGTCAGGGAAGGACGCGAACGCCAACAGCCGTATTGACATCGAGCATGGCGCGGCGGTGCCGGACGAGCGTGTCGCGGTACTGGCGGACGACCTCGTTGTAGTCCTTCTGCGCGTCGAGGTATTCGATGGCGCTGGTCTCGCCCCCCTGGAGCCGGCGGTAGGCCGAGTCGCGCACCCGCCGCGCGGCGGGGATGACCTGACGCTCCAGTTCGAGCAGAGCGTTGCGGCTCAGTTGGAACTCCCGGAACGACTCGTCAACCTCGTCGGCGACTTCTCGTTCGAGGGCGGCAAGCTCCACCTGGGTTTGGGTGGCATTGATCTTGGCCCGCTGGATGTTCCCTTGGTTCCGGTTATAGACCGGGAGCGGGACGGTGACTCCGACGGCCCACGAGTGCGGGCTCTTGAAGCCGAACGGTCGGTTGTCCTGAAACGTGTACGGCTGAGCGAGCAAGTAGACGTCCGAGAGCCGGTTGGCGTGCGCCAGCCGGATCTCGGAGTTCGCCCGTTCGACGCCGAGGCGGTAGCCGATCAGGTCGGGCCGATTGGTCATGGCGATCTGGATCAGGGAGTCGCCCGAGTGGGCGAGTTCCGTGAGGTTCCGCAAGGCTCCCCCCACGTGGAGCGAATCCGCGTCGGCCCGAGAGAGGTTCAGCAACCGGCCCATCGTCCGGCTGGTTTTACTGACAGCGTGGGTCGCCTCGTGGACCTGCAATTGCGCCTGTTCCGCCTGGGATTGGAGGGCGTCGATCGTCGCCTTGACGACCTGGCCGCTCTTCAGCAACTCCTGGTTGAGCTTGAGCAGTCGGGTGATCCCGTCGAGATAGGCCTGGCTGTAGCGGAGCGTCTCTTCCGCCGCGGCGACGTCGACGTAGGCGGTATACAGGTTGTCGATTTGGAGCCGGACCGCATCCTGGAACTGAGCCTGGGTGACGCGCGTGGCCTTCTCGGCGACGATCGTCCGCGCCTTCCGCTTGCGAGTCACATCGATAGGGTAAGTGATGTTGATGTCGTATTGCGGGGGGCCGCCCGGCTTGACGTTGGAGTATCTGCCATAGGGAATCAACTGCGCGTCGGCGTAGATAATGGGGTTGGTTCGGAGGCTCGCCGTCAGCGCATCGGCCTGCGCCATGGGGATCTCGAACTTCAAGGCGATCAGGTTCAGATTATTTCGGAGTAAGGTCTCGATCGCGACGTCCAGGGTCAACCCCGGTTCCACCGGTCGCTCGGTGGTGCTGCCCGGAAGCTCGAGTTCGCCATAGTGGGGGACCGAGGCCGGTTCAAGAACCTCGGGGCGGAACCGCGGTGGCGGTTCACCGGCGGCCGGCCGTGACGGGTTCACGGCGCCGATCGGGGCTCGGCTGCCCCCGGCCCCGAGGCGTCCGCTCATCGGTCGGTTGTCCTGGGTCCCTGGCGCGGAACCGGCCTCCAAGATCCCGGCATCCCCGATCGCCGGGCCGAGCTTCACCCGCCCTTCGGGGAGACCGATCGGTTCTTCGACCTCGGCCGGGCCTTGGGCTCGGGCGTCCGGTCCGCCGGTCGCCAGCGCCAATGCCAGCCCCCCGAGGATCGAGAGCTTGGCGACGCAGCTTCGCCATCGCCCCAGTTGGTCTTTCATTGCAACTCCTTTTATGAAGACCGTGCCGACCCGTGACTTACTTGGTTTCGCCTTCCGAAGGCCGGCGGCAAAGCAAGCGAACTCGTCAGGTCGACACGTTTTCCTTGTCCATCCTTGACATTGGCCTGGCCGGCCCCCTGAAACCGCAGAGTGGGGCTCACCCTGGAGGCTTCGATCACCGCTCGTCGACAATCGGTCCACCGCCGATCGGGGCTCCGGTTTGAACCGTCTTCAGGTCGTCGTACAACTGGGCGACGAGCAGGCTCCCGACACTCACGATCTCCTCGCCTGCGCGCAATCCCGTCTCGACGACGACATGGTCTTCCTTCTCCTGCGCGACTCCAACCGTACGTCTCTCATACTTATCGGTTCGCCCGGGCACTTTCACGAAGACGTAATACTGGCGGTCGGCGACGACCAGGGCGGTTCTCGGGATCACGGTCCACCCCGGAACGGGGGGAACGTCCAGCAAGCCCCTCACGAGCATGTCGGCCTTGAGCCGCCCTTCCGGGTTCGGGACCGAGGTGCGGATCCGGACGGCGTGCGTGCCCGGGTCGACCCGGTTGGCGATGTATTCGACCTTCCCCTGAAGCTTGTGGTTCAGGAACGGGAAGTGGACTTCCCAGGATTGCCCCAAGTGCACCAGGTCGATGTCGTTCTCGAAAACGTTGCCCCAGACCCAGAGGTGGTCAAGGGGCGCGATCACCAGGAGGGTGTCGTCCTCGTCATAGAGGTTGCCCACGACGACGTCGCGGGTAATGATGATGCCGGCAGCCGGCGAGCGGACGGTCATCCGCGCCTTCTGTGAGCCGACCTGATCCTTCACCGCCTCGACTTCCGCCTCGGAGAGGCCGTAGACGAGGAGGTTGTCGCGGGCGACCTCATACTCCCGCCGGCTCTTCAACTCGTTGTTCTGCGACTCGGCGAAGAGTTGCTGAGAGATCGACTGCCCTTTGACGAGCAGTGTGCGCGCGTCGAGCAGAGTCTTGTCGTAGGTCCATTGGATTCGCTTGATCTCGTACGCACTCTTGGCTTCGGCCAGCTCGGTGCTGTAGAGGTCGATCAGCGGGTCACCCTTCTTCACGGTCTGCCCGACCGACCGATAGACCTTGTCCACGCGGCCCTTGAACATGAACCGGATCTGGCTCAGCGTCTCGGAGTCGTACTCGGAGGTGCCGAGCAGTTCGAGGCGGATCGGGTCGGTCTGGGGCGCGACGGTCATGGTCGCAACGCCCATCGACGCGCGACCGCGCTCTTTCAGCGTGACGAAGCCGTCCCAAGGAGGGCGGACGGCGGGCGGAGTCGGTCCCGTGTCCGCCGCCTTGAGCGTGGCCGACAGGGGGCCGGTGAGTGACGCCCATGCGTTGCGAACTTGCGCCGGCCGGCTCCAGCCGAGATAGGCGAGCGTTCCGGCCCCCGCCAGGAGCACGGCGGCGATCGCCGCCCTCCGCGTCTTGGACCGACTCCGGCCTTGGCCCCGGGTTGCGGGCCCTGGTTCGGCGGGCGTGTGAGTGGGGATAACGGGCGGTGTCATGAGTTCCCTTCCATCTCCGATGGCCGACCGCTCGGGGCGGGGAAAAAGCTGTAGAGTACCGGCATGAGGTAGCGCGTCAGGAACAGGGTGCAGAGCATTCCTCCGACCACCACGATCGCCAGTGGCTTCTGCGCCTGCGACCCGATCGAGGTGGCCAGGGCGGCCGGCAGCAGGCCGAGCGCGGCCGTCAGCGAAGTCATGACCACGGGGCGGACGCGCAATTCGGCCCCCCGCATGATGGAATCGCGAACCGACAGGCCCGCGGCCCGCATCTGGTTGAAATAGGAGATCAGCAGGACGCCGTCTTGAACCGCGACGCCGAAGATCGAGATGAAGCCGACCGCCGCCGAAATGCTGAACGGCGTCCCGGTGATCCAGAGCGCCAGAATGCCCCCGATCGCAGCTTCCAGCACGTTACACATGACGAGGAGCGCGTCCTTTACCGAGTTGAACGTCATGTAGAGCAGGCCCAGGATCAGAACGATCGACAGCGGGACGATCAGCATCAAACGCCGGTTCGCCTGTTCCATCTGGGCGAACTCCCCCGACCACTCGATCCGGTAGCCCTCCGGTAGCTTCACCCCGGAGGTGGGGTCGGCAATCTTCACCTGGGCCTCGGCGATGGCCGAGGCGAGATCGCGGCCCCGCACTCCGAATTTGATGGGGACGAACCGGCGGTTGTTCTCCCGGTAGATGTACGAAGCGCCCGGCTTGTGGGGGAGGATCTTGCTGACATGTGACATCGGGATGCGCGTCCCCGGCCTGCCATTGGTTCCGGGAATGTCGACTGGGATGCTCGCGATATTTCCGGGATCGTCCCGGAGGTCGCGCGGCAGGCGCAAGACGATATCGTAGAGTTTCTCGCCTTCGACCATCTCGGAGAACGACCGCCCGCCGATGGCAACCTGGCCGGCGGCCTCGACGTCGTCCACATTGATCCCGTAACGAGCACACGCCTCGCGGTCGACCTGGATCTCCAGGTTGGGCTGGCCGAGGACGTGGAAGAGCCCCACGTTCTCGATCCCAGGCACCGTCCGCAAGACGTTCACGACCTGCTGGCCAACGTCCTCCAGCACCTCCAGATCGGACCCGAAGAGTTTGACCGAGTTCGCCCCCTTGACGCCCGAGAGCGCCTCTTCGACGTTGTCGCGGATCAGCTGCGAGAAGTTGAAATTCAGGGCCGGGAAGTCCTCCTTGAACCGCTCCATCAGCTCGTCCTGGATCTCGTCGCGGGTGATGGATCGGGCCAGGAGGTCGCGGCCCTTCCAGATGAAGCGCACCGGGTAGCCCAGCACGGTCCGGGTCCGCTGTCGCCATTGCTCCATCGGCCGGAGCGGGACGTTGAACTCCATGTTGTAGAAGCTGGTGATGTCGGTGCCGTCGTCGGGCCGGCCGACCTGCGACATCACCCCTCGGGCTTCGGGGACGCTGGCCACGACCTCACGAATCCGAGGCGCGATGCGGGCCGACTCCTCCAGCGAGGTCGTCCGGGGCATCAGAGCGCGAATCCAGAGGTTTCCCTCCTCGAGCTGGGGCATGAACTCGCCGCCGAGCCTCGGGATCAGGCAGACCGCGAAGAAGACGACCGCCCCCATCGCCGCCAGCGTGAGGTAGCGATAGCGCAAAACCCGGTCGAGGGTCTTCAGATAGCGCCGCTTCATGACACGGTCGACGATGGTCTCGTGTTCCTTCATCTCCGAGTGGAACAAGAGCGAACAGAGGACCGGCACGAGCGTGACGGCCAGCAGCAGGGCGCCGCAAATCGAGAACGCATAGGTGTTCGCCATCGGGCCGAACAGCGCCCCTTCCGGCCCCGTCATCGAGAACAACGGGATGAAGGCGCAGACGATGATCGTCGTCGAGAAGAACAAGGCCCGCTCGATCTCGTTTGACGCCTCGGCAATTCGTTCAATCAGCGGCCGCGGAGGCCCTGGCTCGTGTTCGCTCAGGTGGCGGTAGATATTCTCAACGATGATGACTGAGCTATCGACGATGATTCCGAAATCCACCGCGCCGATGGACAGGAGGTTCGCCGACTTCCCCTGGGCGTACAGAACGGTCACTGCGAAGAGCAACGCCAACGGGATCATCAAGGCCACGATCGCGGCGCTGGTCAGGTTGCCCAGAAAGACGAAGAGGATGCCGACGACTAGAATGACCCCGACGACCAGGTTGTGAATCACGTTGTGGGTCGTGACGTGGACCAACTCGGTCCGCTGGTTGAAGATCCGAACCGTCATCCCCTTGGGAAGGAGCTTCTCACGTTCGATCTCCTTCAGCTTGGCCTCGACCGCCTCGGCCGTCGGGAGGGACTTCTCGTACTTGCGCATCAAGACAATCCCTTCCACAACGTCGTTTTCGTCGCCACGGCCGACGAGTCCGAGTCGCGGTTGGTTGCCGATGATGACCTGGGCGATCTGCCGGACGTAGACGGGCGTGCCGTCGTCCGCGGTGGCGACGACCACTTTCCGGATGTCGTCGAGCTTTTCACTCTCGATCGCCGCGGCCCGGTCCACCTTGGCCGGGTCGAGCGGATCGACGCCGCTCCCTAACAGCCCGGTGATCCGCACGTTGTGGGCCTGGGTTCCCAGCGCGAGGGTGTCGCCGCCGACGTTGGCGTTGGAATTCTTGATCGCCTCCTCAACCTGTTGCATCGTCACGCCGTACTGCTTCAAAAGCCGGGTGTCGAGCAGGACCTGATACTGCTTGACAGTCCCTCCGAACCCGGTCACGTCGATGACCCCGGGGACCTGTTTCAGGGCCCGGGTGAGGACCCAATCTTGTACGGCCTTGAGCTGGTTGAGCGTATAGCCGGGCCCCTCCAGAACGTAGCGAACGATCTCGCCCGTCGGGCTCCAAGGGGAAAGTTCCGGCGTCACCCCCCCGGGAAGCTGCACGGACCCGATCCGGTTGATGACCTCCTGACGCGCCGCCCAGTAGTCCGTTCCATAGGCGAACTGGCATTTGATGTCGTTCAGGCCGGCGACGGATGTGCTCCGGAGAAATTCCAGCCCCGGCATTCCGTTCAGCGCTGTCTCCAGCGGAATGCCAATCAGCCGCTCCATCTCCTCCGGGCTCCAGCCCGTATTCTGCGTGATGACCTCGACCAGCGGCGGGGTCGGGTCAGGATAGGCTTCGACGTTGAGATTCCCGGCCGAATACACCCCGGCCGCGATCAACAGAACGGTGCCGAGCAGCACAATAAGTCGGTTGTGCAAGCTCCACGAAATGATCACACGGACCATCGACGAACTTCCTCGATCGGACACCGATCGGTTAGCGCTTTGGAGAAGTGAACGCCTTGACGAAGGGATTTCGCGCAACGGTTCCCGTCCCGCTTCATTGCCGGGGACAGGGCGACCGTTCGTCAGCCGTGGGTGAGGAGGGCGGCCTGCCGCCCGAGGGCGAAGCGCTGCGAGAAACGCGTCAGCGGTCGCTCGTCCACCCCGGTCCAGGAGCCGGCCCGAGCGGTTCGATCAACACGTCGAGATACACGAGCGCCATCCGACGATCAATGCGTCGGTCGTGGCGTCTTAACGTACGATCGGAACGATCCGCCCTGCGAGGCCGCGAGAGAGGAGGTCGTTCAACACCGGATCCGGCAGAGGCTCAGGAAGCGTTGCCTTCCGAGCCGATCTGAGGAGAGTTCGTGGAAATGCCAGTGGGTCGGCGTTTGGATCAGCCAACCGACGCTCGACAGAGGGGAAAAGGCGATGAAATCGAGGCAGCGATTGTCGTCCGGACTAAACGCTTGGCCGTGGTCGTCGGGGATCTGATCCTCTGGCGCGCCCGGAATCTCGATCTCATCGTCAAGCTGGGAGGCCAGCTTGATCCCGAGAAACAGATCCGTTCGCGGTCCGATGTGAACCCGAGCCGGTCGCACGCGGGCCGTCTGTGGTACGAATACGCGAGCCGCCCCGTCGGTGGGCCCTTCGGCCCGTCCGAAGAAGGAGGAGATGACCAGGGCTATGACATAAGTCAACTGAGCGATGGGCATTCCGTACCGATACAACAGGGCTCGACACTATCGCGGATTAGCGTCTGTCTATTATAGATCGTTCGGTGAGAAGGGGAAGCTTAAAGTAAAATCGAGTTTACCCAGACCTCAGACGGCTCGCGCTGCCGGACGTCGGGAATCCGCGGCCGAACGGGTCCGTGCCCCACGCAAAGAGGCCGTTGGAGAGAGAGTTCTCCAACGGCCTCAACAAGTGTATCAGGGCAAACCAAGCTACCCGGCCAGGATTCGAACCTGGAAAGACAGGACCAAAACCTGTCGTGATACCGTTTCACCACCGGGTAATCTGTCGAACTTGAGCGACGAGGACCATTCTAACGAGCAAAGGCCGAGTCGAAAAGCCTAGCCGACATAAGAAATGCCACCTTGCGTATTTTGAACCTTGTAGGCGAGGTGCTCGAGTTGGATCGAGAGGTCGATGGCCACGACGCTGACCGAAGGGGGAACGTTGAGCGGGATCGGCGCGAAGTTCATGATTCCCAGGATGCCGCAGCTCACCAACTGGTCGGCCACGCGCTGGGCGACCTCGCCCGGAACGCTCAGAACGGCGAGGGTCACGCTTCGGGCGGCGACGATCTTCGCCATCGCCTCGATCGGCTCGACGACCAGGCCGTCGTGGGTGCGGCCGACCTTTTGGGGGTCGTTATCGAACAGCGCGACGATGTGGAACCCGCGACTTCGGAAGCCGCGATAGCGCAACAAGGCGCGGCCGAGGTTGCCGAGGCCGACCAGGGCCAGGGGCAGGTCGCGGTCGATTCCGAGGATGCGCTGGAGGGCGGGGATCAACTCCTCGATCCGGTAGCCGATGCCCGGATAGCCGAACTGACCGAAGAAGGCCAGGTCTTTGCGGACCTGCGCATTGTGGATCGCCAGCGCGGCGCCGAGCTGGCTGCTGGAAATGGTCGTTTGCCCTTGCCGCTGAAAGGTTTCGAGCTGGCGGAGATAGAGGCTGACCCGGCCGACCACGGCTTTGGGGGCCAATTTATCTCCCGAAGGGTCGCGTCGTGGGTCCCTCACGAGGTCTGGAGCTCCGTGGGAGGGATCAGGCAGAATCCATGCCGTCACCGGTTAAGTTTGAATCTACCCCCGGTCCGCGACTGGGGTCAAGGGCACTCGGCGCGGTGCCAAGAGGGGGGGAGGATGCCTTGAAGGCGAAGGTCGCCGTCGACCAGACTGACCTGCGGCCGCGCGAGCCGGAGCGCGTCGGCCATTCGCGATCGCCCCTCTCCTTGCGCGGGCGTGAACCGGGATTGTCCCCCTTCGATCAGAGGCGCGATGAAAACGTCCACCGCATCGACCTGGCCGGCGTCGAGGAAGGCCCCCAGGATGCGCCCTCCTCCTTCCACCAGCAGGTTGGTCATGCCCCGTCGCCCCAACTCGTCGAGGAGGGGAAGGATCGGCACGGGGCCCTCGCCGGGAAAGAGGATGACCTCGCAGCCCAGGGCCGCCAGCGCCTCGCGACGCTCAGGCGTGGCGCGCTCGGTCAGAGCGACCAGCACCGGGACCTCCCGCGCGGTCCGGGTGAGCCGGCTGGTCGTCGGCAACCGACCGGCGCCGTCGAGCACGACCCGGGCGGGAACGCGTGGACCGGGGGGGCGGGCGGTCAGTTCCGGGTCGTCGGCCAGGGCGGTCCCGATCCCGACCACGATCGCATCCATTCGTCCTCGGACCTCGTGGACCAACGCACGCGACCGGGGGCCGGAGATCCATCGGCTGTCCCCCGAGGCCGTGGCGGTCTTGCCGTCGAGGGTCATCGCCCACTTGGCGGTGACATACGGCCGGCCCGTGCTCAGCCGCTTGAGGTAAGGCGCATTGAGGTGCTCGGCCGCGGCCGCCTCGAGGCCCTGTTCGACGACCACGCCCGCCTCGCGGAGCCGAGCCAAGCCCCCCCCGGCGACCTTCGGGAATGGGTCAGGCATCGCGGCCACCACCCGGGTGACTCCCGCGGCCAGGATCGCCTCGGTGCACGGGGGGGTCTTGCCGATGTGGCAGCACGGTTCGAGCGTGACGTAGAGCGTCGCCCCTCGCGCGGCGTCCCCCGCGCGGCGCAGGGCCTCGACCTCGGCGTGGGGGGCTCCGAACTGAGTGTGATGACCAAACCCAACCAATCGGCCGTCGCGCACCACCACCGACCCGACCATCGGGTTCGGCTCGACGGCACCGCGACCGCGCTCGGCTTCCGCCAAGGCTCGCTGCATCCAGAAAAGGTCATCACTGGCCACGCCGAAGGTCTCGCATCAGGGGCCTCCGTCGGGGCTCAGGTCGTGGGAACCGGCGACGGAGTCGGAGTGGTTACGGGGGGTTTTCCAGGTTTCGCAGGCTGAGTTGCCTCCCCGGCCGGTGCAACTGGGCCAGGGCCGGCCGCGGGGATTTCCTTCTCGGCCGGGTAGATCAGGCGATAGAGAATCGTGAGCCGACGTCGGGCTTCCTCGGGGGCGAGGTGGTCGAACGTCATCCGGATCCAGGAGGGCATCGCGGTCTCGAACCGCAACAGGTTGGCGGGGCTGACAGGCTTGGGCGGGTTGACAACAAAGTAGTAATTGTTCACGAGTCTGCGCCGATCGATCGCCTGCTTCTCGGAATCTTTGTTGAGTTGATTGCGGAGCCAGCCCTTGGCCTGAAGTCGCTTTTCGAGTTGCTTGGCCGTCTCCTCTTCGTCCTTCGGGGAGAGCTGGGGGAACGGACCGATCTTCGCCTGTCGAGACAGCTCGAGAAGCCGTCTGACGCGGTCACGCACGCCCAGCTTCTCGATCTCGGCACGCTCGGCGGGAGTGAGCGTGAACCAGAACCGAAGCATATGAGCGACCTCGAACGGAGACCGGCCGCGGAGATCGGCGAGTTGAAAGAGTAAGTAGGTCGGACCTTGGTCCACATCCTTCCCTTGACCGTCGCGAATCTTGGCGATCAGGGCCAGCTTCTCCTTGGGCGTCGCGGCCTCGGAGAGTCGCGTCCGCTCATCCTCCGTCAGGGTCTGGAGCCAGAGGTGGTAGCGGCGGAGCACCGCGCGGTAATTGGCCTGCTCGCTTGGGGACAGGGTCGCGAGTTTCTCGTCGAGGGTCCGGATCGCCGTTTTCTCGGCGCGGCTGAGGCGATCGAACTCGCGGACCTTCTCGGCCAGGATGGCGCGTTGCTCGCGGGGCATGGCCCCCAAGCGTTTCCAGTTCTCATCCTCGCCGGCCCGGGCGAGGGTAGGCAGGGCCAGTCCGATCAAAAGGGACAGGGCCAGAAGAGGCAGGGAGTGGTGCGGGGCGAGTCGGCGGCCGGGCGACGGTGACATACGCGGTCGGTCTCGTGAGGCCTAGTCGGCGTCGGTGCCGAATTCGGAGGAGTGCGCCAGGATTTCGAGGAGCTCAATGCTCCCGACTTCGCGATACTCATCAAGGTGCTCGGCGATCGAGAGGTCGCGAGCGAGCCGCGCGGTCGGGTTGGGCCAGACCCACTGGGTGATCGCGTAACCGGTCCCCACGGCCAGGAGCCCCACAACCATCCAGACGGCGGCCCGCAGCACGCGTTGCGTCGTCTGGCGGACGGCCGACTCGAACCGGCCCCCCTCGGTCGAGAGCCGCTGGACCTCGGTCAAAGTCCGCGCGGTGAAATCGTCGGAGGCCTGGGCCCGGGGAAGATGGTCGAGCATCGACCAGGTCTTCTCCAGCGACTCGATCTCACGCCGGGCCGTGGCGCTCTTGGTCAACTTGGTGGCGATCGCCTGGGCCTCGGCCTCGTTGAGCTCACCGTCGAGGTAGGCGACCAGGTTGGACCGTTCGGCGGATGTCAGTCGTTGCTGGTCGGGACCCATCGCCACGAGACACCTCGTTACCAGTTCACGCGTGAGCGATCCCGCCCGGAGGCCGGTCGTCGTTCGCCGGTCGTGAGCCACTCCTCACTCAAGAACGAACCCCAAAACCATCGCGAAGTCTCGCAAACGGAATTTGAGGAGCCTCGCGAAACCACCGCGACCCTGCTCCTCTGGCCTTGCCGATGCTTGGGGCCAGGGATCGCTCGAAGAAAATACTATACACGGACCTCGCCCCCCCCAACAAGCAGCCGAATCGTGCGCGGGAGAATCCGACCGCAGGCGTTTGTTGTCGTTGGGCTTGAGCTTGAAGGCGGAGTGGGAGATCCGGGATGATGGGGTTGGTCGATCCCGAACGTCCGGCCCGATCGGTCACCAATGGCTGCGACCTGACAATGGAGCGCGTCCCGCCGTGGACTTCTTCACCACCAAACCACCGTGGTATCTGCCACTGGCCCTCTTGCTGGCGGCCCTGCTCATCGGGCTCACCCTGGCCTACCGGCTCTGGCAGGATATGCACGAAGACGACGATCCGGTCTCGGATCGCGAGCGGCTGAACGAGCTGGAAGAAGCGCACTTCGCAGGCGAGCTGGACGCCGACGAATTACGACGGGTCCGCGAACTGCTGAGCCGCTCGAATTCCCCGAGCCCCCCCGAGCCGTCGCGGCGGCGCCCGCCCATTCAAACGGAAACGCCCCCATCGCCGACCAGCAACGATGCGCCGGCCCCAGATAAGCCGCCGGTCTGATTCTCAGTGAGCGGACCGCCCTTGTTTCGGACCAGGGTTCGCTTCGGCCTCTGCGACCACTCGTTTCGGAAGTGCAATCCGCGCTGCGACGCCCGGGAAAGTCGAGTCCGCGGAATCCTCAATGAGAATCAATAGGTTCGATGCTTGCGTTCGCTGCCGCGGGCGGGGTTGATCCCGAGGGTCGACTCGCGAATGAAGCCGACGAACTCATTGACTTCAGCGACGGTCCCGAGGTCGGCCTCTATGCGATCGAGGGCGCTATTGAGGGTCCGCCCTTCCTTGAAGAGGATCCGAAACGCCTCACGGAGGGCGTTGATCGTCACGGCCGGGAAGCCTGCGCGGCGGAGTCCGACCAGATTCAGGTGCGAGGTGCAGTTATAGCCCTGATGGAGGAGGAACGGAGGAATATCCTTGGTGGTCGAGCCCAGACCGCCGATCATCGCCAGGCGGCCGATCCGGACCCGCTGCTGGACGGCGGAGTGCCCCGAGAGAATGCAGTGATCGTGGAGGACGACATGCCCGGCGACCAAGGCCCCATTGATCAAGGTGCAGCCGTCACCCACCCGGCAGTCGTGCCCGAGGTGGCTGCCGACCATGAACAGGTTGCGGTCGCCGATCCGGGTCTCGCCCCCCCCTGCTCGGTTCCACGATGGATCGTAACCTGTTCGCGAAAGACGTTGCCGTCGCCAATCCGTAACCAGGTCTGCTCTCCCTGATACCCTTTATGCTGGGGACTCTTACCGAGCACTGCGCCATGGCCCACGAAATTGTCGCGACCCATCGTGAGGGGGCCGCTGAGCGCGGCATGCCCCTCGATGACGCACCCGGGGCCGATCCGGACCGGGCCCTCGATGATCGAATAAGGCCCGATCTGGACATCGGGAGCAATATCCGCCTGGGGGTCGAGAATCACCGTTGGGTGGATGAGTTCCGACATGGTCAACATCATTACCCAGCTCCTTCTGGCGCGGCGACTTCGGGGCGGACGTCCTGTCTCCCCCGTTAACGACATCGGAAATACGTGCCTTGTTCTTGAGAAAAATGGGCGCGAAATCAAGCAGAGAATGCTTATGATTTGCTGAATCTGAGCCAGTCGCCGGGTGACCTGGAAAACCGGAATCTCATGGCTCTCTTCTCCAAAGTCACACGGCGACGGTTGGCCTCAGCCGATCGCAACGGGCAGGCCCGTCTTGACGCTTTCCACCTCGGCGTGGCAGATCCGGAGCGCCTGCCGCGCGAGCTCGCCCGAGAGCTGAGGCGCGGGGGTCCCGGAGTTCACCGCCGCAACGGCGACGCCCAGCTCGGCCGTGAAGGCGTCGATCGGGTCTCCCGAGCCGAGTTCGGGCCGTTCGACGGTCCCGTCGGGCAGGATCACCGACAGCGGCGTGGCAACGTGCCCCTCACCGGCGAGCACGGCGAAATCAAACGCGATCGTCGCCTTCTCCAGGTAAAACTCGAACCCGTGCGCGAACGGCCGGCCCGCCTGGCTGAGCGCTCCCGAGACCGCCGAGACGGCCAGATGAAGGTCATCGTAGAGGTATTGGGTCGAGAGATGAACGACCGCGCCCCCCTCGACGACCCCGCGCGAATGGACCGCGCGCGGCACGCCGCAGACCAGGCCGATGTAGTGGGTATCGTGGATATGAAGGTCGATCGCCGGCCCGCCGCTCCGGTCGGCGTCGGCAATCCCCTTCGACCAGTCCGGTTTCGCGATCACCCGCTTCAAGTTCGCCGCGCGCAACGCCCCGTAGCGTCCCGAGCGGACCGCCTCCGCCGCGAATGCGAATTCAGGGAAGAAGGGCAAGACGTGCGCGACCATCAGCAGCTTGCCATTCGCCGCGGCCGCCGCCACGATCGCGTCGGCATCGGCCGTGGTCAGCGCGATCGGCTTCTCGATCAGGACATGCTTGCCCGCCTCGAGTGCCCGGATCGCCAGCGCAGCGTGTTCGTCGTTGGGAACGCAAAGGTCGACCAGGTCCACCTTCGGGTCCGCCAGGAGCTCCCCGATGTCGGCATAGCCGGCGACCCCCGAGAGGTCCATATGCGCCCCCTTCGGCCCGAAGTTCCCCTGAATCCCCGTCCAATCCCCCGCGCGCTTCTTGGGGTCCCGGCTACAGACCGCAACCACCTGGCCATCCGCCAGCTTGCGCGCGGCCAAGTAGTGGATCATGCCCATGAAACCAATTCCAACTATGCCTATTCCTGCCATTTTTAAGTCCTTGTGGAATTGGAGCTTGCGGCAAGAGTCGAATTTGCAAACGCCAAATTGGGCCTGATTTGGATGCCTGCCGGGCGGATTCTTTGCGCTATTCCTTGCGCCCGGTATCGGCGGCGGCTGATGCCTCCGAAGTGGATCACGTCGAGGAACCATCACCTGACCCAGCGGCGGAGGAGGGCGCGATTGTGCCGCAGAGGGCGATTTCCGGCAAGGGCAGAGTCGGCCTAGAGGTGGGAAGGTGATAGAGTAACGACGTTACTTGCTCGCATCGCTTCCTCGCCGGGGGTCAGGATGTCTTACGACTACGAGCAGTGGAAAGCGCGGGTCGCGAGCAGGGCGGACATCACGGGAATGCTGACTCATCTGACGAAGCCTGCCCCTGATGTCGAGACCAAGGGCATGGATGATTCCAAAATTGCAGTCTCTGCCACCGCGAATCTGATAAAAATACTAAAGGAAGCACGCATTAAAGGAAGCACAACGGACAAAGGCTTTATTATTGGAAAGAGGCCAGCGGTGTGTTTTCAAGAGTTGCCCCATTCCGGTCTGATTCAGAATGTGGAGCATGAGTCTCTACGAAGGAAGCAAAACCCGGATGAGCGGATTCGGTATTGCGGCGTTGGCCTTTGCTTCTCGAAGGCCTATATCTATCGCAAGGGAGGGCGACCCGTCATCTATGATAAAACAAGCATGCTGAAGAGAGTGTTGCCTAGTACAGATCATTGGCGCATCGTTAACTTTGACCTCAGTAATGACAAAAACATTATCGATTGGACTCATGAACGCGAATGGCGTCTGCCCGATGACCTGACCTTCATGCTAAATACGCCATCGAGGCCGCATATAGTTCTCTACGACAAAGCCTGCTGGGATTATTTCGTCGAACATTCAACCAAGGAAGTCCTGGAAGGCATACACGCTGTTACAGTGCTTAAAAGCATATTAATGTAAAATGCCCTTTGATGATTATTGCAATCTGCAATAGCCTCCATCTGCGCGATTGACAAGTTCAACGCCAAGGAGGCTGGCCCCAGCCCTTGGACTGGGGTTTTCTATTGCGCCCTTTCCGGGTGCTAATCACGGTTTCCATAGAGAACTTTAACTTCTCCTTAATTCCTCTGAACGCCTGTCCCGGTATTATTTCGTGCAGCAAGCCGCCGAGTCCTGCGGTGCGACAGCGACAACTCCAGGGGAGTCTAAACCAGTGTTTAAGGCCTTCCGGTTTCGTGACGCCTTGTTCGCAACCTTAAGCCTCATTGGCCTAATCACTGTTTTTCAATATATATCATATCTGATTGTTCCGGTTTTGGGAATCTTGTCGGCCTGGTGGGGACGATTGCTGCTCACTGTCGCGGCGCTTTTCGCTGCCTGCGTCTTGTTCTATATCCGAGAAGTTTACCGATTCCGATATGCACTGATGGAACTCATGTTCGGCCTAGTCTCCACATGGTACTCCATTTCAGCTTTAACGACAGAGCCAAAGCAGTGGCCCGTCGTGATTGGTGCCATGTATTTAGTAGTTCGTGGCCTTGACAATCTGAAGACGGGGCACTTGCAACGCATGGTCGAGTGGCGTCAGAAAGGAATGAACGGTACTCCCGAGGCGCGTGAGGAATTCCTGAAGGCGGTTTTTCACGGCGTCCGCTTCAACGGGAGGTTTGCCATAGTGGCTGCTCCTCGGCTAGGCAAGACCCAAAGGGAGATGTACGATACCCTCTCAGCCAGCATGCCGAGTCTCGCCGCCAAGCAGGCCAAAGAAACCGGCTACGATGCCGAGCAGATCGAGTTGTACGTTGAGGCCCACCGCAAGGCTTATGAATCGCTAGCCGAAGAGTTTGGCTTGAACGCGCCTTCCTCGTAGAATTCGTAAGCCAGCCGCCTGACATACTTGCTATCTGATAGTCTGCCTTCACTGGCGGCAAGGAATCCCGCCGCCAGTGCGCACCCGTGGAAACGGTCAGACCAGAAACTATCCGTCATGCGGCGGGCAAGAGGGCATGCTGCACGAACATATCCGGCTGCCCGTAAGCTGCCTCAATCCGCTGGCAAGCCGTGTCGAAGTGCCTGCGGTCGATCTCCATGCCAATGAACTTACGACCCAACAACGCACAGGCAACGCCGGTGGTACCGCTGCCCATGAACGGATCGATTACGGTCTGTCCTTCCCGCGTGCTTGCCGCTACCAGCGTCTTGAGCAAAGCCACCGGCTTCTCGGTCGGATGATTCAATGATTTCTCGCGGGCGCAGCGGATGACGTTGCCGAGGTTGTGCGTAGGGAAAGCTGCCAGGCCCTTCTCGGCGTAGATGATGAGCTCATGCTGGTTGCGATAATTCGTTCCCATGCCAAAATGCTCTTTGTCCCAGACCACAAGGTTCTTCACGATCCAACCGGAGGATTCCAAGGCTCCGTACAGGTTCGGATACATCCGCCAGTCGATGAAGAAATGGGCTGTAGCTCCCCTCGCCGCTTTATCCAGCAACGAAACGCCCATGAGGCGCATCAGGTAGAGGAAGCCATGGGTAGCCATGTTATCGTGGCTGAACCAGTCGCCTTCCCATTTCGCGCCCCTCAGCATCCCGCCGCGCGAAGATTTACCGGCGTCTGTCCTCGCCCCGCTGGAAAACGGCGGGTCGCTTATCACTGCGTCGAAGCCTTCGATCTCTTGAAGGGATTCCAAACAGTCCCCGCAGTAAAGAGTTGCGTTTCCTATAGTTTGTTTTAATATCTTGGTCATAATCTCTACCATGTTTAGAGGTTATACAGGGAGCGGCAGCCTCCGCTCCCTACTTTCCTAGCATGGCGATTGCGTGCATGCAAGCACTAAGTTGCGGTATTCGAAAGAAATTCAAAGAAATGGCGGGCTGGTGTCAGGCGCGGCGGCTCAACCGGCGGGATGACACACGCTAGACCTGTGATGCTTGCCGTGCGGTGCCGATTCGTGAAGTGCTGATAGAGAGTTTCGATGCCGGTATCTGATCTGACGAGCGTATACCCGGCGGCAGACCGGACACGCGCCATTTGGTCGATCGAAGCGAGTTGCCGGTGCGTCAAGTGCAAGGTGGGCTGCCGGAGAAGGATGGACCAATAAGACCTCGTCCACATATAATGATCGTGCGTCTTGAAGTCTAGAGTTTCAGCCCGTCTGTTTGCTTTCAACCAAAGGAAAATAGGAAATGGCGGACAAACTTCCCGAGCCAACTTGGAAGGATCATGCCCATTTGGCTGCACGAGCAGCCATCTCCGCTGTTCCTCTTGTCGGTGGCCCTGCCCTTGAACTGTTCAACGCCGTCATAGCACCGCCGCTCCAGAATCGACGGGACGAATGGGTCCAGCAGATGGCGGATCGGCTTGTAGAGCTCGAAGCGGCTGGTTTCTTGAAGGTCGAGGATTTGGGGACCAACGAGGAGTTCATCAGCACGGTTACGCAGGCGTCGACGATTGCAATTCGTAACCACCGAAAGGAGAAGCTGGAGGCGCTCCGCAACGCAGTCCTTAACACGGCGGCTGGCCGATCACCTGGCGACACGAAACGCGAAATGTTCCTCAACCTTGTGGACGCGTTCACCGTCGATCACATTCGCATCCTGAAGACTTTGTACGAACACCAGCGATCACTAAAACGTGACGAGTTCTGGACGGATAGCGTCCAAGGACTCGCCAACATTGCTTTGGAACGTGTTCCCGAATTACCCAAAGAAGATGCTGTACCTAAGATCATCGTCAGTGACTTGTGCCGACGCGAGCTTCTCAACTGGCACGGTGAGACGTCGGGGCCATCTTTTCAACAGCGAGACCTGCCGATCGTAGTTCCCTTTGCACAGCAGTTCTTGCAGTTTATTGAGGCTCCAAAGCCGCCCAAGTAACGCATCGAGCGTGTGAATGCGGGGCGCAGTCAATGATGCCTGCCGCTACTTGGTGACTCAAACGACTATCCAGCGGAAGCGAGATGCCCCCCGCGACCTGCGGGCCATCTGCGATGTGCTCAACGATGAACGCGGAACGGGCGGGCAATCCAAGCTCGCCCGTTTGCTTGGGTGGGATTAATTCACGCTTTGGCGCAAGTTGAATTCTAAATCGAAGATTTCTGGAAGTGAAGAGCTGACTATCAGGCAAGCACTCGGAGAATAGCAGGCTTTCCACCCCATTCTTTGCGCTATTCTTTGCGCGGGTGGCGTTTCATGAGCGCAAGGAATGGTTTTAGTGGAATTGCAAATCATTAGCCAGATTGAACTTGTGGCGTCGTCGGCGCAAAGAATGGAATACGGGTGCAATTCATCCCCATGAACCCGATTCCGACGATGCCGATGCCGACGTTTTTCATAAGTCGCCCCAGATGCCAGATTTACGACGTTCAATCGTTTGCGTTTTTTTGATTACTTGCCGAAATCTGCATGGTTTTCGGGAATTTTTGTCGCCCGAATTCGGCGTTCGTCGATGGGAGTCGCGAGCCGGGATTTTGCCCGGATCGGCGGAATCGATCAAGAGCGAGTCGGGCCGGTAATCCTCGGTCAGGCCGCGACTGGGAAGTTGAGTTGGGCGAATTCGCCCGCCAGTGGAAGGATGGCGGCATCGTAGGCTCGGGTCGCCTCAACCTCGTCGGCGAAATATCCCACGATATGGAATTGCCCATTGCACCGGAAGGCGACCTTCCAGCATCGCTTCTGGCTGTTCCATGGGACGCATTTGAATCGGGAGGTGCCGGGCTGGGCCGCTCGGTTTTGTTGGTTCTGGGCGTTCACGCACACCCGGAGATTCCGGCGTCGATTGTCGAGCGTTCGCTCCCGATTCCTGTGGTCCCCCATCTCGCCGGGTTTGGCGTCCAATGATGAGGCCGTGCATGATAAGGATTCCGCCTCTGCCAGGATTCATCACACTCGTTGGGGCTGAACCTATCGCCTTCCGTCCTGATCCTGCTTGGCGTGCCACGTTTAGCAGCCGACCCAGGGGAGGTCTGTATCGTCGACCTGGGAGAGCGTGCCTTTGAACTGAGGAAATTTCGACACGCAAACAATTACACTCATTTACAGTTTTTAAAATTACTCATATACACAACAATCCGTTGTTCCCTCATCGGATTTGCGGTCTGTCGAAGGGGTTTATGCCTTTTCCTCGCATGCGGCTCATCCGCTGGTTAGAATAGAAAGCTTGAAGATCTCATCGAAAGGCTGAAAGCGATGTCCGTCAGCGTTCGCTATAACTACGTGCGATCCCGCCATCTGGAGGAAAGCTTGCGGCGAGGTTCGCGGTACGGAACTTGGATGACGACCTATTGCCGGACTCAATTCGGCTGGGGGCAGGTTTCCGAGAGAGACTATCCCGAGAACGTTGAGGGGAAGATTTTCTTTGCCCCAATCCCTTCCGAGATCGATGCTAAGGCGAAGGCGGGCCGAGTCCACCACTACCTGCGTGTGCGAGGATCAAAGGACGCTCGCAAAATCGCCAGGGGAAATCCTGACTTTCTAAAAATGATTCGGGAAGGTGAGCCGATCCCGCGCGACGCGAGGCATCTTGAGTTGAAGGTGGCAGTCGAATACACCCAGCAATTCGTCGATGCTCCCTTTGGTCGAATCGAGATTCCGGACCCGAGCGAGCCCATCCTCGGCTCCCACAGTGTGCCGATCATGGGGCTTAGTGAGGCGAATCGCTTCTTCGTCATCGCAAATTCGTGGCCAAATTGGGGCTATCATTCGCTTGGCGACATGCCCTTCGCGTTCTTCGACCGCTTTATGATCGAGTCGTGGGCGGTTGACGAATCCAAACCAGACCTCAAACCTGGTCCGGGAGGGATCACGGTAAACTCCTGGGAAGTGCCGAACCCGCTTGGCGATCGGCTCTTCGGATTCGAGGTGTACGATCCAAGCCAGGACGAGAGGATCGCCTGGAGCTTTATCGTCCAGCGTGAGGGGCTCCTGGATATCGAAGAATTCTTCGTCAAGCCGCAATTCCGCCGATGCGGTTTTGGGGTAATGCTGGCTGGCAAAATTCTGGAACTCGCGGAGGTCCAGAATCGCCGCATCCGAGCTTGGATCCCATACGTAGACGCGAGCGAGGCGAATCGCGCGGGGCTTACCGCGATACTGGAAAAATTGGGCTTGAGCGTCCGACGTAGCGGCGTCCGATGGGCGGCTTATAAGGCCGTCTCAGGTAATCCTGTTGCCTTCCCATTGGTGAGAATTCCCGATCCGCCGGCTGATCCCCCGCGCCCAGCAGACGAAGAAGTCCCGCTCGGGAGCTTGCGAGGATTAATCACGAAATACGAGGATCCCTTCAGTGCCGCCCTCTCGCCTGACGAATGGGAGGCAATACTTGATTCTAATTGACACACACACATATGGCTTTGGTGGGCGAATGGCGATTTAAGGCTGCCTCAACCTTATCTTGAAGCGATCGTAAACTCACGTGACGGGGTTGGAATTAGCGCGATCTCCTGCTGGGAGGTGGCCAAGAAGGTCGAGGTGGAGTCCCGGCGGGATCTAAGGAATAGGCCGGGAATAACTTCCCGTTTTCATGCTGGTTTGGGGAGAGCCCGGTAGTTCCATTTGGGCAGGAATTTGTCGAAGACAATTTTCATGCCCTTCTTGAATCCCTCGGCGCACTTCATGCCGGTCTGATACACCTTCTCAAGGATTCGCACTGCCACCTTCAAGCCCGTGGCAGTCTCGGTCTTGGAGATGTAGTACTGGACCGTCCCCAACGTTCGAAAGATCACCCCGCGGCAGGCCCGCGTCACGTGCGGGAAGAGGCGGTGCTCGATCGGGTTGTACTTCGAGCAGTACGGCGGGTAATGGGCGATTCGGATCTCGATGCCCAGCCGATTCGCCAACTTCTGAAGTTGCTCCTTGAATACATATCTCGACGCACTATTGCTACCTCCGCCGTCGCACAGCACCAGAAGTTTCTTTGCCCCGGGATAGGCCGACCGACCGTGATATTCCCACCAAGCCGCGATGCTGTCACAGGCCAGTTCGCTGGTGTCGTGGCTGGTGTTGAGGTGGACGAATCCAAGGTTCCGCCCCACGTCGTAGATCCCGTGCGGGATCACAGTACCGGAGCCCATACTCCCGAAGTCATGGTCGTTGACCACGATCGTTTCTTGAGTATCGACCACCCCGTCGCGTTGGAAATCGCCCAGCAATTCCTTCTTCTTCGTGTCGATGCTGATTACCGGCAAGCCGGCCTTCAAGTACCTCTTCTTGAGACGGGAGATATTCTCGAACTGGGCATTGCGATCCGGGTGGCGCGGCCCCATCGTCTTCTTCTTCACCGCCTTCCGCCTGCGGTAACCATGCTTCCGGAGCAACTTCGAGACGATGTCGCGACTGACGCGTGTCCCCAATTCCTCCATCCGCTTGGCGATCTGGCGCCGCGACAAGTTGGTCCATTTCACTTCGAGTCGCATCGGGTCGCCCGCGGTGTGATCCTCAAGGACCTTGTGAAACTTCACTTCGACGGCCAGGTCGACCTCGATCAACCGTTTCCGGCCGCCCCTTTTTTGCGAGTGCGGCCCGTGTCCAGGTCGTCCTCGCCTTCCAACTCCCCGAGGCCCAACCGGATCGTCTTCGGATCACACTCCAGGACACCCGCGATGTACTCGACCCCGCCGTGCCCCAACTTCGCGGCCTCGATCGCCGCATACCGCCGCCGGTCGTTCTCTTTCAACGAGCCGAAGAGCCGTTTCATCATCCGTTGGACTGTCGGTGTGTAGGCTTCCATGTGACCCTCCCGTATACTCCCTCCAAACATCTGGTCTGACATCCTAACCGATGCCAACCACGGAAGTTATTCCCTGCCTATTCCTAAGTTCAAGTTTCGCATAAACAGGGACGGATCGGGAGCGGCCCGAGGCCTGTTATCGACCCCGGCGACCCCTTGATCAAGTGCGAGTGAGGGCCGAAATCTCCGGCCGATGTCGGCTCAGCCCGCGCGGCTGAGAAACTCGGTGAGCTGCGCAATCCAGGCTTTTAGGTCATACCGGTTGGATAGCGCTCCCTCGGTTTTCTCCTCATAGCTGACCCGCCTCAAGGTCGTCAGCAGGTCGGCAAACGAGGCCTCTTGCTTCTTCGGATACCACGGGCGGACCGGAAAACGAAGAAATCGATGACCGGTCTGGTGGAACCAAACCACCACCAAGCTGTAGAGAAACAACGCCATCGGCGCGGTTCGCTCGATGGCCTTGGGGAGGCGATTGGCGGGATCCTCGAGGCCGAGAAGTTGCTTGGTATTTTCAAAAGTACATTCGATTGCCCAACGGTACGAGTAGGCCGAGAGAATCTGCGGGACGGTCCAATCGAGCTTGGTGCAGTAGAACATCTGATCGGGACGTTTCCCCTGGAGGTCACGCACCAAGACGATCGTCAGGAGTCGGTCCTTGCCGGCCTTGTAGTAGAGGGCCTGGATCGTCTTGACCGCCAAGCTGGCATGGAGCCCGAACTGGTCAAAGTCGTGTGGGGTCCAGGGTTGATTCGCATCCTCGGCCCACTCCTTCATGCCGGGGAGGCGCTGGCCTTTCTTGCGGGGCGCCCCTTTGGATTTCTCCTCCTTGGGAGGCGCTGGCTCATAGAGGGCCCCCTTGGGATGGACATGGCTAATGAGATGGACCGTGGGCGGAAGTTGGCCGAGGATGCTCTGGCCCCCATAGGCGCTGTCGCCGGTGATGACGATCTCGTCGTCGGGGAACCAGTCCGCCGCCAAGTGGATCAATTCCATCGCGAGTTCGGGGCGGGTGCGATGATTGGGATCGGGCTTTGCCTTTTTCTTTTTCTGGTTCTTTTTGCCCTTGGTTAAGCCTTGGCGGTTGACATAGAGCCGCATGGCGATGGGCAAGGCAAAGACTTTGGTCGGTGCCCAGAACGGGTGGACGACGATCAGGCAGAGGACGACCCAGTCGTGTCCCCAACTGACGAGAGCTTTGGCTCGACTGGAGATGAGTGGGTCGTAGTGCATGCCGGCGCCGTAGAGGGTGAGTCCGCGTTTTCGGCAGAGGGTGTCGTCGACGGCCCAGTAAAAAGTGGCGCCCGGTGCGAGGATGGAGACGACAAGC
This sequence comes from Singulisphaera sp. GP187, assembly GCF_900129635.1. GTDB lineage: Bacteria > Planctomycetota > Planctomycetia > Isosphaerales > Isosphaeraceae > Singulisphaera. The sequence continues at coordinate 4,970,802 of NZ_FSRB01000001.1, forward strand.
TTGGCCAGGGACATCGAGAAGTGATCGAGGTCCCAAGCGGCATGGCTGAAGAAGCGATGGAAGCGTGACCAATGTCCGATGCCAACCTGGCCGCTGGAGAAGATGAGTTCGGTAATATAGCGGTGGCGATTCGAGAGGATCCAGCCGGAGGCGATCAAGGTGAAGGTGTGGAAGGAGGGATTGGTGAAGACGGGTGTGAATTGCTGTAGCAAGAGGAGGAAGGAGGGTGTAAGTTCCATGGGTCGGCGTCCTGTGTCAGGGGAAATTGTTCGGTGTAAGGCCCAAACAATTTGCCAAAAACTGACAGAGACGCCGACGTTTTTTTTTGGAGCCCTATTGAATCTACAAGTCGGAATTTGACATTTGGGAGAAGTGCGAAACTTGAACTAAGCCTTCGCACAATTGTCCTGGATTGCCCAATTAACGTGTGGATAAAGCTGGCAGTGCGGTTGCAGGGACTTGTGGTCATTCCCCTGTCCCCCGATATCAGCCTGGAGGCTACGAACTTACCCGATAGGTACAATGAGACCAACAAAGACCCCATGGATCAGATAATCATAGCAACTTCACGTGTAGAGAATCTTCCCTTGATGACCGTCGACGAAAAAATTACCCCCTACCGTCATGTCAAACTGTGGACCCCTTCTGCCTGATCGCTCGAAGGTTAATAAGGCTCCCCATCCGCTCCATTCCCCGGTCCTCCACCATCCGCACAACGCCGGACGTTCCTTCCACGTCCAGGTTGTACGTCCCCGGGCTCCGGTTCCACAGGAGCTTGGCCTTCGGCGACTGGAATCCGGTGTTCCAGGGAGAGCGGATGACGGCGCTCTTGGACCGTCTGACACACCATTGTCACATTTTCGAGTTGAACGGAGAAAGTTGTCGCTTTCGGGACTCGATGAAAGCCAAGAAGGAACGGAAGGACGCGGAAGGACGCGGAAGGACAATCTTGCCACCCTTGCCCAGAGTGGCCATTATATAGGATCAGGTGGGTACGTTTTAGGCGTTCATGGCCCAATCCAGAGTTCCGTCGCGTGCCCGATACCAGTGGTGAAGAATCCGCTGCTGCATCCCGAGAAACAAGGCTGCGAGGGCCGCTTGAGCTTCGGGCGGCACCTGGGACCAGAGTTCATCGGGATGGGCAGCGCATTCGTTATGTGTCGTCTCTCGGCAACTTTCAATCCCAGACCGTGAACAACCACACGCCGATTTCTACACCATCGACGACGCCTGCGTTATTCCATTCCTGAAACTCACCGCCCCGGACGCACCACGGCAGCGAGCGCCTTGAAGATCTGGGTCGCGACGTTCTCCGATTGGCTCGAATTGAGCGCCACGGCGATGACCGAACGGGTCGCGGGATCGTACATCGTGGCGGCCTGGAAGCCGAACCCCTCGCCGGTGTGCCCCCACCAGCCGTTGAGCTGGCCGATGCCCAGGCCGTAGCGGTCGTACTCGGGGCCGTTGGTGGCCGGACGTGACGTTTGCTCGCGGAGTCGTAACAATTCGGAGCCGATCAGCCGTCCCGTTCCCAAGGCTCTGCCCCAGCGAATCATGTCCGGGAGCGTCGATACGATTGCGCCGGCGGCGCCCAATGCCGAGAGGTTCGATTCCGGCAGGGCCTCCGGCTCACCCGTATCCGAATCGACCTCATAAGGTGTCGGCTGCGGAGTGGCGAACGAGAAACCGGTGGGGAATGTCGTGTGCGACAGGCCGAGGGGGCGGAATAACCTGGTCCGATAGGTTTGGGCAATCGGACGTCCCGTCACCTGTTCCACGGCCATCCCGAGGAGCAGCGTGTTTGTGTTGCTGTAGTCGTACTGAGCCCCTGGGGCGAAGACCGGTGATTCGGGAATCGCCAGATTCACAAGTTCTGAATTCGTCCACTGGCGACCGATGTCGGCGCTGAATGCGTCCCCGAAAGCCTTGACTTTCGTGTAGTTCTTCACGCCGCTTGTCATACCGGCGAGCTGGGCGAGGGTGATCTGGTCGCCGTTGGGGATGCACGGCACGAACTTACCGATGGGATCGGACAGCGAGAGCCGGTGCGCGCGGGCGAGCTGGAGGACCAGGGTTACCGTGAAGGATTTGGTGACGCTGCGAATCTGGAACCGGTCCCGGAGGGACATCGGAGTGCCGCTGGCGACGTCGGAGAACCCCTGTGCGGTCATCCAGAGCGGCCTGCCGGGGGTCTGGACCCCGACCACCGCTCCCGGGATGTGGAACTCGCTCATGACCCGTTGCAGGGCCTGATTGAGGGCAGTTGTCCGAGTCGTCGGGCTGGCCGCGATTTGCAGGGGCGCAGCGTGGTGAGCACGATCAGCGGCGTGGAAATTCGCGACCATCACGTGCGGCAACGCCCCGTGGCCGGCGGACAGGGCGGCCGTTGTGAGCAACTCACGCGACTCAAGGGCTTCACAGGCGGGAGACAGTTTTCTCCGGGAAGAACCCTGCTGGCTTGACTGGCTCAACGATGAAACTCCCCGTGCATGGCTAGGACGCTCGAGCGAAATGCGTCGGCGATTTCTCTAATATACCTCGGCTAGCGGGACCGCGGTATTGAGCCGTAGCCATAGATAACATTAACTCATGTCGTTTCTTCAAACGCAACCTCTTAACCCATGTCAAACGGTATGGCATTGAGCAAAAAAACGGCATGCCACGGGATTGGAGCGAAAGAAAAGATCCTCCCCCCTGCCCCAGAACGCGGCGGTTCCAGCACAAGGGAAGCCCCACCGTTCCGCGGACGGTCGTTCGGTGTTGCCGTGAAGGAGAAACCCTGGAATAATTGCCATCCATGGAAGAAATCTATGTCAGCACCGACATTGAGACCGATGGCCCAATCCCTGGTCCGCACTCGATGCTGAGTTTCGGCTCGGCCGCCTACACGGCGGAGAAACAACTTGTCGGCACCTTCGCGGCCAACTTGCACACCCTGGCTGGCGCTTCGGCGCATCCGAAAACGATGGCGTGGTGGGAGACTCAGCCCGAGGCTTGGGCAGAGTGCCGCAAGGACTTACAAGACCCTGGTGAAGCGATGAGCGCTTACGTCGCTTGGCTGAAAACACTGCCGGGCAAGCCGGTGTTCGTGGGGTATCCTGCGGGATTTGATTTTTTGTTCGTCTATTGGTATCTGATTCGATTCACAGGAGAGTCTCCCTTCTCGTTCTCGGCCTTGGATATCAAGAGCTTTGCCATGGCAACGCTCGGCACCCCTTGGCGGGAGACCGTGAAGCGAAAGATGCCGAAGGCCTGGTTTGACAAGCTCCCGCACACCCATCAAGCCCTGGACGACGCGATCGAGCAAGGCGCCTTGTTCTGCAATATCCTCGCGGAGAATCGGAGAATCGGAGAATCAAAAAGCTGCGCGATTCATAATGTCATCGGCATGTTCCGCCACGAAGCAAGCGAACCGGCGGTGATTATCGCCACCCCTGGAATTCGCGATAGGGGCGATCGTCCCAGACCGATCCGAGAAGCTCGAGGCCCAGGCCCGGGCCTTGGGGGACCGGGAGCCGGCCTTGCGCCGCGCAAATCGGGTCGCGGACGATGGAGCGGTTCAGGGCTTCATCCTCGGGGCCGCCGATGGTTTCGAGCATCGTGAGGTTCGGGATCGAGGCGGCCAGTTGGACCGAGGCGGCCGTGGCCAGGGGGCCGTTCGGGTTGTGGGGAGCCAGGCCGATGCCATAGGCTTCGGCCAGGGCGGCGATCTTTCGTGCCTGGGTCAGGCCGCCGCAGTTGACCACGTCGGGCTGAAGCAAGTGGACGGCGCCGGCTTTCAGGAACGGTAAGACCCCATGGATCGTCGCCCACCGCTCGCCAGCCGCGATCGGGGTGCGCGACGCCCGCGTGACTTCGGCGAGCGCTTCGGGGTTTTCCGGGGGAACCGGCTCTTCGATGAACATCAGGCGGAACGGGGCGAGCGCATCGCAGAGCCGTTTGGCATTGGCGACATTGAACCGGCCATGGCAATCGACGGCCAGTTCGATCTCAGGGCCGACCGCCTGCCGCGCGGCTTCGAAGAAGGCGGCAATCCGGTCGAAAACCGCGGTGGGGAGATGCTCGGTCTCCTTCAAGGTCCGCGCAATCGCGCCTGGGCTGCCCGAGTAGCCGAGCGGTCGGTCGACGTCCCAATCCGGTGGCTCGGCGCCATAGAAGAGGGGAAGGGTAACCTTCAAGGCCCGATCGCCGCGGTCGACACAGCGCCTGGCCGCTTGGGCGAACGACGCCGGGTCGGGGCCGGCCGGACAGTGGACGTAGACGGGGACCTCGTCCCGCGTCGGCCCCCCGAACAACTCGTGGATCGGGACACCGAGGGCTTTGCCCTTCAGGTCCCAGAGTGCGATGTCGATCGCCGACAGGGCGGTGGCGTGCAGGGGTCCGCCCACCCAAAAGCTGTCGCGGTAGAGGGTTTCCGCCAGATGCTCGATCCGTCGCGGATCCTGACCGATCACACCAGGGGACAGGTCGGCCAGATGCGCGGCCACAGTGCCGCTGGCACGTTTCAGGACGACCTCCGAAACGCCGGCGAGTCCAGTGTCGGTCTCGATCCGAGTCAAAACGGCGTTTCGGAATCCGAGCGGGACGATCGCGGTCCGGATGGCAACGATCTTCATGGGGGAACAGTTCCTCGGGCCTCTCGTCTCGCGATCTGGATCGACTTCGGCTCGCCGCTCATCATCGGACGCGCCGGACACCTCCAAAATCGTTCCCATCCAGACGGTTGCGACGATTTTTTGGAAGCGAGCGGCGTGCCCTGCCCTTGTATCGTACGCCTTGACCCTCGACTCGCAAATGGTGGAGCGAGGAACCCGGGCGTCGAGCATCAGCCGGCCCACCCGCACGACCTTTGCGCGTGACATTGCCGCGGTCGATTCGTTTTTAAGCCGGTATCTCTCCCCCTGAAATCAAGCACTCGCGTCGTGCCAGGAGGGCGCGGAGCCCCCTGGACTGAGTTGGGCCCAGCGTGCAAGCGATTCGGGTTCCCTCGGAGACGCGGCCGAAGGATGCATAAAAAAACGGCCGAGGTGGGTTTGTGACCCAGCCCGGCCGTGGACAGCCATCGCGATATTCGAAGGGGGGGACGGCACGATCAGGGACCGAGGCCGCCATGGGTCCGGAAGGGCGTCATGTGCGACGGCTGATCGAGGAACCAGAAGCGTTCCCATTCGTCGCCGGCCATCCGGAGGTTTTCCGAGTCGACGAGCAACTCTTCCGCTCGTCTGGGCTTATAGGCCGCATAGTGCGGCAAGGGGAACGGGGCACAACCCTCGCTCATCACGACGAGAGCCGCGACCACGAGCATCATGGCCGCCAAAGGTTTCCGCATTTGGGGATCCTCCCGCCTTCGGTGACCGCACGGATCGGTCCAGCCGCGCGTTCCATCGCGTGGCTCCAACCCGGGGGACGCGCGCTTCGACTCATCCCAAGTCGCCGCGCGAGCCTACGATTCCGTTCTCGACGATTCGGACCTCGTCGTCAGCCGGGCCGGCAACGTCTCCGGCGATCCAAGCGGGAGTCGCAGGGGAGACTTGCCTCATTCCAAGGCGTCGGCCCCGGCGGGCGATTCTGCCCGAGATTCGGTGGCCGTCTCAACAGGTCCGTTGCCTTCTTCATCGGCATCCGAGTCCTCTTCCAATAAGGGAAGATTTGCCGGATTCATCTTTCGGACCAATTCTTCCATCTCTTTGCCCGGTTTAAACGTCACCACGTTCTTCGAAGGCACGAAAACCTTGTCCCCGGTCCGAGGGTTTCTCGCCTTCCGAGGCGCCCGTTGCTTGACCTCGAAAACACCGAAGTTTCGCAGTTCGATCCGCCCCTCGGAAACCAAGGTATGGATGATTGCGTCAAGGGTTCGCTGGACGATATCTTTCGTCTTGAGCTGGGTCAGCCCGATATCTTCAGAGATCTTCTTGACGATTTCTTTCTTGGTCACGATGACGATCTCCCTGCGGGAAAGCCAATTCATTTACGCTGGCTGATTGGCTCAACTGTATTGGTGGCTTGGAGTAATGTCAAGTTAAAATCGTTGGCAAGGTCCTGGGCCGAGGGTGCGCGGCGTGAACTTTTCCGCCATCCACGAAAGGAAGGCAGGCTGGGTCGATGCAAGCTCCACGGTCATGAGGATTCGGTGGGGCCGGGTTCCGGCTGAGCGCGTTGCGACCACGCGGCACGCAAATGATGATGCAAGGGAGCGTAATCCCAGGGCAATCCGAAGTCTTCGGCCAGCCGTTTGAGGCGAGCGAGGAAGGTTTCGCTCAGATCCGCGGCCTGGCCCTCGTAATTGGGGTCGCAAAAGTAGACACGACAGCCCAAGGGCCGCGCTTCCCTGGCGGTGCAGCGTCCTTGAGCGTCCTGCCAGGGGCAGGTTAACCCCTGGTCGAGGGGGCGAGACGGTGCGGGGGCATCGGCGAGGAGCACGCTCAACTCGGGGGCCGAGAGAAAGAGCGTGTGGTCGTACTCCTTGAAACGGCAACAACGGCCACTGAGCTGACAGACCGGCGCCCGTCGAGCCACCTCGGCGTCAAGATCCGCATAAATGGCGAGCAGGGCGCCACGAAATGCGTCCACCTCGAGTTCGACGGGATCAGTCTGAAAGCTCATGAGTGGACTCGGGCGGCCGACGCCTGGATCTCCTCGAGGCTGAATAATTGTCCTCGCCCCGAGCCGGGACAGACCGACTTGACCCCGTCCCAATCCTCGGGGGTCTCAAGATTCTCGGGCCAGAATGGCCAGGTCTGGCACTGGACCGGTCGCGCGGAGTAGACCGTGCAACCACTGGCTTTGTCCCAGAAAACGCAATCGCCACCGGGCTTTTCGATCAGGCTGTACCGCTGGCCCACCCGGCGCACGTATTGCTTGGAGAATTGGTCAACCGTCTCGCCGCGAAAGGCCGCGAGTCGAGCGATCTCCTCGGCAATCACCCAGACGTAGCCAGGAGCCCCCGTGCAGCAGGCGCCACAACGCGTACACTCGAACGACAGTCCGTCGCCGTACCAGGTCGAGTCTTGATCCGTATCCGTTGAGCTCATCATACGTTCCGAAAAAAGAGCGGGCGGGCCTCCGACGAGTCCCACCTCTTCGTCTCAGTCTAACCAGGCCCCACGTGAGGGGCAACCCGTTCGATCCCAAGTCGTAGGGAAATCGAGAGTTGTGGACCTCGAGCCAACTCTTGAACGCGCAATAATGAGGCCGCGACCGGGTCCGTCCTTCCGGAACCGATCCGATCCGATCCGTGGGGTTCGATCGCGGTTTGATTGAGGGGAGATCCCGCTTCGGACGCCCTGCTCTTCTCTCGAGTCGAAGATTGCGGCGGATTCGCGCAGAGCTAAAGGACAATGAGTCTGAGAATGTTTGTGTCACCGACGCCTGTTCGTCTTATGATGGACAATACCCGACCGGGCCAGGCGAGGGAGGGATCATGAGCGGACCCGTTGAGCGAATGACGTTGACCCACCTGCAGATTCCGTTCAAAGAATCGTGCCGAGGGGTGGGAGGCGAGGCGACAATCAAGGACGCGATCCTGGTGACTGTCGAGACCAGCGACGGTCTGGGGCTGGGTGAGTGTTCCCCGACCACCGCGGCCCTCTGCGAGGCGAGCGATACCCTTGAGGAGTGCTGGTCCGACCTGGCCGATCGAATCGCGCCCCGCCTTCTCGGCCGGTCGTTCGCGACCGTCGAGGAGATCAGCGACCTGGCCGTGACCTGGAAGTCGGCCCATGCCTCGGCGATCGCGGGAGCAGAAACCGCATGCTGGGACGCACTTGGCCAGGCGCGACGCGCTCCATTGGCCGAGATGCTGGGGGCCTCGAGCGATCAACTTGGCCTGAAGGTCGAGGCGGGGCTGGCCGTCGGTCTTTATCCAACCGTGGTCGAGATGCTCAAGGCCATTGAGAATCACCTGGCCGAAGGCTATCGCCGGCTCAAGATCGAGATCGAACCCGGCCGCGACGTCGAGCTGGTCCACGCCGTCCGCCAGCACTTCGGCGATATCCCGCTGATGGTCGATGCGCGGGGGGCGTACACGATCGCCAACCTTGACGTCTTCCGCGAACTCGACGAGTTCGACCTGCTCATGATCGAGCAGCCGATGGCCGACGACGACCTGACGGGGTCAGCGGCCCTGCAGGCGGAACTCGCCACGCCCATCTGCCTGGACGAGTCGGCGAGCTCACTCGAGCTGGTCGGCGAGGCGATTGAGAGGGCCGCCTGCCGGATCGTCAGCCTCAAGATTCAGCGCGTGGGGGGGCTCGGCCCCGCACTCGCGATGCACGATCTCTGTTATCAGCACGGGATCGTCTGCTGGGTGGGAACGACCCCCGAGCTGGGTATCGGCCAAGCACATGGCATTCACCTCGCCGCGCTCGGCAATTGTCGATATCCGACGGACATCGGCCCCAGCGTCCGCTGGTTCATCGACGACTACGTATCTCCTGATCTCGAGATGGCGGCTCCTGGAATCCTTAGCGTCCCGTCCCGCCCCGGTCTGGGATATCAGATGGACCACGCCAAGGTCAGACGCTATCAGGTCCGCCAGTCGGAGTTCACCACCCGAACGAGTGGATGAGGCCAAAGGCGAAGTCGAAGATCCCTTAAAGGAACACCTCGTGATTCGACTGACGCAGGCGATCGTGGCCGTGATGGCTTCCACCGTGGCTTCGGGGTTCGCGGGGGGAGTCGTCGGCGCGACCATCGGGCGCTTCGCCCCTTCATTCGTGACCTGGCTCCACTCGCCGCAGTTCCACCCGCCGCCGCTCCAGCCGAGGGGAGTCGTCATGGTCAACTTCGACCCAACCGAATTCGGCTTCGGCCTCGGGGTCGTGAGCGGTCTCTTGATGGGGGCGGGGACGGGACTCTTCCTGGTGGTCGTCCTGACCCTTCGGGACGCTTGGCTGGCGCGGGGGGGGGTCTCGTTTGCGAAGCAAGAACGCGAACCCGTCTACGATTGAGCGGCGGCCCCTGTCCGAAGCCACAAGCTGGCTAGCCGTGGCCGTGAGGAATGACCACGGTGGTCCACCAGCCAGGGACACCGTTCCCGATCAGCCGCCGATCGAATGCATCAGACGTTCGGGCTTAATGAATCGCGACGTATTGATTTCATGCCCTTCCCACTTCCCCGCGACACTCTCAAGGAGCACCCGCGCGATCTCCGCGTCAGTCGCATTGCCGCGGAGCAAGGCGCGGATGTCAGACTCTTCCAAGGCGAAGAGGCAGTTCCGCAGCTTGCCGTCGGCGGTCAGGCGGATCCGGTTGCAGCTCATGCAGAACGGGCGGCTCACCGAGGCGATCAGACCGACCCGCCCTTTGCCATCTTCGTAGTCGTAGTCAACGGCGGGAGCCCGTTCGTCCTGGTTGGGGGCAGGCTTGAGCGGGCCGATCCCCTGGGTCAAGAGGTCGAGGATGTCGGCCGCGAGCAGGACCTTGTCCCGTTCCCAATGGTTGGCCACGTCCAGCGGCATGTACTCGATGAACCGAAGCTCCAGATCGTGCTCGCGCGCGAAGAGCGCCAGGGGGACCGTGTCGGGCTCGGTCACCCCTTTGATTGCGATTGCGTTGATCTTGACCGGGTGAAACCCGGCGGCCTTGGCGGCGTGGATGCCTTCGATGACCTGTTCGAAGCCGGTGCGTCGGGTCAGCTCGAGGAACTTGGCAGGGTCCATCGTATCGAGGCTGACATTAATCCGGCGCAGGCCAGCGTCCCAGAGCTCGCGTGCCATCGGAGCGAGCAATAAGCCGTTCGTTGTCAGCCCGATGTCCTTGATTCCCGGGATTGCGGCGATCCGATCGACCAGGAGCGGCAAGTCGCGGCGGACCAAGGGCTCGCCTCCGGTGAGCCGGATCTTGTCGATCCCGAGACTCACCGCCACCCGGACGAACCGCTCGATCTCCTCGAAGGAAAGCAGGCTCGCCCGAGGCATGAACTCCACCGTTTCGGGCATGCAATAAACGCAGCGGATATTGCAGCGGTCCGTGACGCTGATCCGCAGGTTATTGTGAACCCTGCCGAAGGAGTCGATAAGCCGGCCGTCGTTTGAAGTCATGCTTGCCGTCGCATTAAGGGATGTGCTCCACTTCCCTCTGCAGTATACGCGGCGCATCCCTCCGAGAGAACCGAGGGCCGCCCTGCTCTCCCGATCCCCCCGCGCGGTTTGGGCCGAATCCAGCGGTTTCCGCCACGCATGCTTACCCTGGGACCAAGGGCACCTCGTATGCATTCTGGTTTTGTCGCCGAGGCCGAGTCCCCGATCAGGCACTCCTCCCTTGCTTAGGCCTTTGGTCCGAGGCCAGGATGAACCCATTCCTCGCTCCCATCGGCCCAGACTTCCTTCTTCCAGATCGGGACCACCTCTTTCAAGGTGTCGATGAGCCAGCGGCAAGCGTCGAATGCCTGGTGGCGGTGGGGGCAACTGACGGCGACAACCACGCTGATCTCCCCCAGGCCGAGGTGCCCGACCCGGTGCACCAGCGCCACGTCAAGAATCGGCCAGCGCTGGCGTGCCTCGGCTTCCAACTCGCCCAGCTTTTTGAGGGCCATTTCCGGGTAGGCCTCATAGTCGAGCGCCATCGTCTGGCGGTCGCCGGTCATCTCGCGAACAGTGCCCAGGAAGGAACAGACAGCGCCCGCCTGATTCGAGCGCACTCGCTCGGTCAACGCGGCATGGTCGATCGGGGCTTCGGTAATCTCGATCATTGGATGGGTCTCAGCGTCTTGAGAATGACGATCAGGGACGGTTCATCAATGATTGCCAGAGGAGAACGGGTCACAACTCGGGGCGAGTAAACTCTCTGAGGCAAGCGTGGAGCATGAGCTCTCAGTCTTTTCCCATCTTCAAGGATTCGCTCGCCTTACGGGCGAGCGAAATGCTTCACACAAACCAGAGCGCAATAAAAAACGCCCCGACCCTTCGATGAAGAAGGATCGGGGCGTTGCTGAAGGATTCCGGCGATCACCGACTTTCGCGCCAAAGGCACTATCATGGGCCTGACGGGCTTAACGGCCGTGTTCGGAATGGGAACGGGTGGGACCCCGTCAGTATGTTCGCCGGAAAAGCACTCGGCAGGCGATCAAGCCTGCCGAGCACGTGTCAGTCGTTCAGGTTCGTGTGGTCATCACGCAAGTTCAAACCGCGCGTTTCGATGGGCATGACCAACCGTCTTCGAGTCTCTTCACGACGCGTGGTCCCCGTATTGGATGGGATCCGTCGCCGTGTGATCGATCGAATGCGATCGGTGAATGATGCAACCCTGATTCCTGTCCGATTCGAGTCCCGATCAAGGGAGCCGGCGGACGGATCGGGGTGGTCAAGCGATCGGCTGTTAGGACCGGTCGGCTGCGGCGATCACTCGCCGTGCACTCCCGGCCTATCGACCTGGTCGTCTTCCAGGAGCCTTCGCACTTGCGTGCTGGAAACCTCGTCTTGAAGAGGGCTTCGCGCTTAGATGCCTTCAGCGCTTATCCTTTCCCGACCTAGCTACCCGGCGATGCCCCGAGCGGAACAGCCGGTACACCAGAGGTCGGTCCTCCCCAATCCTCTCGTACTAGGGGAGACCCTTCGCAAGTTTCCTACGCCCACGGCAGATAGGGACCGACCTGTCTCACGACGGTCTGAACCCAGCTCGCGTACCGCTTTCATTGGCGAACAGCCAAACCCTTGGGACCTTCTCCAGCCCCAGGATGCGATGAGCCGACATCGAGGTGCCAAACCTCCCCGCCGCTATGGACGCTCGGGGGAGATCAGCCTGTTATCCCCGGAGTACCTTTTATCTGTTGAGCGACGGCCTTTCCATCCAGCACCGCCGGATCACTAACGCCGACTTTCGTCCCTGCTCGACTGATGGGTCTCGCAGTCAGGCACCCTTCTACGTTTGCGCTCATGTTGCCAGATTGCCGACCTGGCCGAGGGTACCATTGCACTCCTCCGTTACTCTTTGGGAGGAGACCGCCCCAGTCAAACTGCCCGATGAGCATGGTCCCGGTCCGGGCTACGGACCGGTGAGGATCAGAGTCATTTCAGGGTGGTATTTCACCGATGGCTCCCCGACGGCTGGCGCCGCCGGATCACGGCCTCCCACCTATGCTACACAGAAAGGACGCTGACCCAATGCCAACCTGCAGTAAAGGTTCACGGGGTCTTTCCGTCTGACCGCGGGTACGTGGCATCTTCACCACGGCTACAGTTTCACCGGGTCCCTCGTGGAGACAGTGCTCCAGTCGTTACGCCATTCATGCAGGTCGGAACTTACCCGACAAGGAACTTCGCTACCTTAGGACCGTCATAGTTACGGCCGCCGTTTATCGGGGCTTCGGTCGCCAACTTCAGCTTACGCCTCATCGGCTCCCTTAACCTACCGACACCGAGCAGGCGTCAGACTCTATACGTCCTCTTGCGAGTTGGCAGAGTCCTGTGTTTTTGATAAACAGTCGCTAGAGCCGATTCTCTGCGGCTCTCCTTACGGAGAGCACCCCTTATACCGAAGGTACGGGGTCATTTTGCCGAGTTCCTTCACGAGGGTTCTCCCGAACGCCTTCGGATACTCGCCTAGCACACCTGTGTCGGATTGCGGTACGGGCCGGATGGTTCGTCCCGACAGGGCTTTTCGTGGCCGGCTTGGCATCAGGCTTCCAGATCGAATGCTGTCGGCCTTGCGGCACGGGGTATTCTAGCACCCCGACCTGACTGAAACCGGCGTCCTCTGTCGTTCAACCTTACCATCGGGTGGCGGAATATTAACCGTCTGTCCATCGGCTACGCCCTTGGGCCTCGCCTTAGGTCCCGACTGACCCTGGGCGGATTGACCTTCCCCAGGAAACCTTGTGCTTTCGGCGGACAGGCTTCCCACCTGTCTTGTCGTTACTCGTTCCGGCATTCGCACTCGCCCACGCTCCACAGATCGTTTCCATTCTGCTTCGTTGCGGTGGGCGACGCTCTCCTACCATCAGTTTGACCTGATCCGCGACTGCGGCACGACGCTTAGTCCCCGTCATTTTCGGCGCGGGATGGCTCGACCGGTAAGCTGTTACGCACTTTTGAAATGATGGCTGCTTCTAAGCCAACATCCCGGCTGTCACCGCGATCCCACTTCCTTTGCCACTGAGCGTCGATTTGGGGGCCTTGGTCGGCGGTCTGGGTTGTTTCCCTTTTGAACGTGAAGCTTATCCCCCACGTTCTGACTCCCGGGGTCCGTCACGCGGTATTCGGAGTTGGGTTTCGGAGGGTAGGCGGGAAGCCCCCCTACCGAATTCCGTCGCTCTACCCCCGCGTGATATGTCCCGAGGCTGGCCCTAAAGCCATTTCGGAGAGAACGAGCTATCTCCAGGTTTGATAAGACTTTCACTCCTCCCCACGGGTCCTCCCCCAGTTTTTCAACACTGGTGGGTTCGGTCCTCCACGACCGGTTAGGGTCGCTTCAACCTGCCCATGGGTAGTTCACCTGGTTTCGCGTCTACTGCACCCGACTATGGCGCCCGATGAAGACTCGCTTTCGCTACGGCTCCCCCCCTGAAGGGGTTAACCTGGGGCCGGATACAGTAACTCGCCGGATCATTATGCAAAAGGCACGCGGTCACGCGGTCTCCGAAGAGACATCGCGCTCCCACCGCTTGTAGGCACGGGGTTTCAGGTTCAGTCTCCTCCCCTCATCGGGGTTCTTCCCACCGTTCGGTCGCCCTACTGGGTTCGCTATCGGTCGTCATCGAGTGCTTAGCCTTGCGGGATGGTCCCCGCCGATTCAGGCCGGGTTTCACGTGCCCGACCCTACTCGGGTACCGAAGAGGGGAGGTTGCATCGTCGCTTACGGGGCTATCACCCGCTCTGGCGCTCCGTTCCAGGAGACTTCAGCTGACGCTCACTCATCCCATGTTATCGGCCCCACGACCCCGAGTGGTGTCCCACTCGGTTTAGGCTGATCCCCGTTCGCTCGCCGCTACTGAGGGAGTCTCGGTTGATTTCCTTTCCTCCGGGTACTGAGATGTTTCAGTTCCCCGGGTCTCTACAGGCATTCCAGGATCGACGTTCGTTGGGCAACTCCCCTGGACTTATCGCAGCCTTCCACGCCTGTCTCTCTGATGACGCCTAGGCATCCCCCCCGTGCCCTTAGGAGCTTGACCACGCCGATCCGGACGCCGCGGTTTCCCGAAAGAAACTCGGCTGCCGAACTGGCGAGGGGTCAGTCCCCGATCTCAATCTTCGATCGAGTGCC
>NZ_FSRB01000001.1:4987500-6277556 GCF_900129635.1 Singulisphaera sp. GP187
CTCCACTGCCGAATCGCTCGCTTTTTCGCGAACCGAGGTCGGCGACCACGTGTCGGGCCGCCTCGCGTACGCGTGACCAACAAGCAAGTCCGCTCCCCTGTATAGGGTGGGCACGGCCCATCCGGTTTCGCCCTTGAATGGGAAAGCCCGCCACGCCGAGGCCAGCCGCTGGTCTCCAGCCCTTGTGGAGCGTGTCCAACGGAAATCCGCAAGCATGGATTCAAACCGTCGGTTTTCGAGGTGAGGACGCCCCCCCTACTCTCTCCGGTATCGCCTACAAGAAGTAAAACCCGGTGGGCCGTGCCCACCCTACATGAGGGCATGGTCCATCAGTTGGGCAGTTTGGGCACGAACCTACCAGAAGACAAGACGATTGGAGTCCACCAGGTTTCGCCGCCGAGGCTCCCGGAATCATCCAAGTTCTGTCTCATGTTTTGACATCGGTGTTTGTTTGTGTAGAATGCAGGCGATTTGCCCCCCCCCATCCTATCCCCCCCTCGCAGATCCTCCCCCCCACCGATTTGCTCCCCCCCAGAGCGTTGACGAATCCGTCTGAACGAATCCGACATCTGAGGAGCGAGCGACAGCCATGCAAACGCTTGGCCAGATCAAGAATCTCAACCATGCGCGAAGGAACCGAGTGGCTCCGAACGTCGAGGGACTGGAAACTCGACTCGCCCTGAGCGGCTCTCACGCCACCATGGCCCAGCCGTTCGGGACCATCGCCGGCCAGATCCTCAATGAGGTCAACGGGCACGGGCTCGGCAAGGTCACCGTCCAACTAGTCGGCTCGAACGGGCAGGTCGTGGCGACCACGCACACCGGCCCCAGGGGCCGCTATGCGTTCCACGTCAAGTCGGCCGACCCCGCGCCGTACGTTGTTCATGCCGTTACGCCGAAGCGATTCATCCAAACATCGCCAACTTTCGACAACATGGCCCCCACGGGTGCATATGCCACGAACCCGCTGACGGGAAAGCCCTACGCGGGGGCGAACTGGAACTATCGGACCGGCAACAATAACCCGGCCAACGGTCCGGTGGGGCCCGCGGCCTGGTCGAAGATCGCGCCGGCGGGAGCGCTCCCGTTTGAATCGCCGATCAACATCACGGGGGCGCCGATCGACCTCAGCCAGGTCCTCTCCATCCACTACAATGACGCAACCCCCAAGGCGATCATCAACAACGGCGCCCAGATCCAGGCCCAGTTCAACAGCTCCACCAGTGACTCGATCGTCCTCGACGGCCAAACCTACGAGCTGTCGCAGTTCCACTACCACGACACCGCGGAGAACCAGGTGGCCGGGTATACGTACCCGATGGAGGAGCACTTCGTGAACGTCAGCGCTTCGGGCGCGGAGACCGTCGTGGCCGTTTTCCTTCAGCTCGGGTCGCACAATGCGGCGCTCCAGCCCATCCTTGATGCCGCCTCCGCGCATCTGACCTCGCCCAACTCCACGACGACGATCGCCACTCCGATCGATTTCGCCGGCCTCCTGCCGTCGAACCTCGAGGGCTGGTTCTATGAAGGGTCGCTCACCACGCCCCCGCTCTCACAGACCGTCAATTGGCTCGTGCTCTCGACGCCCATCACGCTCGACGCCCAGCAACTCCACCAGTATGAAGCCGTGGCCAACGGCGCCGGCTTCCTCCCCAACAACCGACCGCTCCAGCCGACCAACGGCCGACAAGCCAATCAGTTCAACATCGACGTGAACTATCAAGGACAGTCGATCGGCGGAGCCAACTTCACCTTCGCGCCGCGCAACGCGGTTCGGCACGAGCTCGCCACCGCCTCCACCACGACCTCGAACGTTTGACCCCGTCCCCAAGGTCGATTCCATGACCTGGCCGGTGGCATTGGGCTCCCGTCGAGTGGATTCCGTGCCATCGGTCGACCCACCTCGTACCCCCGCCACACCACAACGCGGCGCTCCTGCCTGAATCAAAAATGGGACGATGAGAACGGTCTTGGATGGACTTTCTTCACAATTTCATCACAATTAAAAATCGAGGATCCCTCCGCGGCGCGGGGAGATCGAACGGCATCCCCGCACGTCGGCCTTGAATCGTGGGTCGATGCGACGAAGAATGAACGCTGGGAATTCAAAATAACATAAGCAAAGGAATCCCCAGACGAAGGATCACCGGCGCACCGCCGGTCCTCAGGAGACGAGGCCAAGGAAATCAGACCAAATCGAAGGGGCAGCCTTCCGCCATCGACGCGGGGAGCCGTCCATCCCTGACTTTCTTGGGAAGGGACTACCCGGGAGGGGCTTCAGCATGACACGCGCACATCTCTCCGAAGTTCTGGCCGAAACCGCTCTGGTGGCCTATAGCGCAGGCTTCCTGGTCCTCTACATCGCGATCAAGCTGTCGCACCTGCCGATCATTTCCTGGCTGAAGCTTTGAGACCCCTTTTCGAAGGTAGGGGACAACCACCTTCGCAGGGAAATCAAAAATGCGGGCGGGACGCCCGCGGTCCCAGGGGGGAGGAGAGCGGAAGGAAGGGCTGGTCCCCAATATGCGGCTCGACATGGGGTCACTTCGTGACTACTGTCGAGCCTTTCTGCGTTCAACAGCGGTCGACCGGCCACTCGTTTCCTGGTCGAATCGGCAAAAGACGCTTGTTTAGGCTTAATGTTGAGCCTTGACCTTCGCGGCCGGCACGGTTGTCAGATGCTGCGATCCTTGAGGATATTCATGGCGAACAAGCTGAATGTTCAGTTTAACGATCGGCAGACCAAGGTCTTGGAGGAGATGGCCGATGCGCTCGGCACGACCAAGTCGGGGGTTTTGAAGACGGCCCTGGCGCTGCTGGAGGTGGCCATCCGGGAAAGCAAGGATGGCAACTCACTCGGTGTTGTGAAGGGTGACAAGGTGATCAAAGAGATCGTGGGAATCGAGTGAGCCTTTTCCAATGAATGGAATCACGCCCAGAGATGTTCCGAGCCCGAGTCCAAGCCCGAATCCGGTGCGGATTGACCTCAAAAAGGAGATCGTCAAATCGGAGTGGAAGGAAGACCCGGTCGTCGGGTCCGAGCAGATCGCGTCGCTGGCGATTGTGCGATGGGTGCTGATGATTTTCGGGGGCGTGTACGCGCTCAGCTTCACCGCGATGTTCTTCCTGTTCTACCGGACCGACGCCACGTTCGAGAAGGGGTCGGAGCTGGTCAAGTTCATGCTCCAATCGATCCTGCCCCTGGTCACGCTCGCCATTGGCTACTACCTGGGCGATCGCAATCGCCCCCATCCTGCTTCCAAGGGTCGCAAATAGATAATAGTTGATGTGCTGATGCAAATAAGGAGGCCGGGCATGAACGCGTTGCTTCGGAAGATCGGCTTCAGCCTCCCGATCATTCAAGCCCCGATGGCCGGCGTTTCGACCCCGGCGATGGCCGCCGCGGTCTCGAACTCCGGCGGTCTGGGGTCGATCGGGGTGGGCGCCTCGGATGCCGAGACGGCACGCGGGATGATCGCGGCGGTGCGGGCCGCGTCGGATCGTCCGTTCAACGTCAACCTGTTCTGCAACCGGCCCGCGATCGCGGATCGGCCTCGAGAGGCGGCTTGGCTCGCGCGACTGGCCCCGGATTTTCTTCGCCTTGGTGCGCAGCCGCCGGCCGAGTTGAGGGAGATTTACACGAGCTTCGTCGCGGATGACGCGAAGCTCACCATGCTTCTCGAGGAGCGGCCCAAGGTCGTCAGCTTCCACTTCGGCCTTCCTCCGGCCGAGCAAATCGCGGCCTTGCGTGACGCGGGGATCGTGCTGCTCGCCACGGCCACCAGCCTGAACGAGGCGCAAGCCATCGCCGCCGCCGGGATCGACGCGGTCGTGGCGCAAGGCTTCGAAGCGGGCGGCCACCGCGGCGTGTTCGATCCCGATGCGCCCGATGATCGATTGGGAACGATCGCTCTGACCCGCTTGCTCGTCCTGCGTTTGGAGCTCCCCGTGATCGCGGCCGGCGGCATCATGGATGGTGCCGGCATCGCCGCCTGTCTCGCCCTCGGCGCCAGCGCCGTTCAACTCGGAACCGCGTTCGTCGCGTGCCCGGAGTCCGCGGCTGACCCGGGCTATCGGGCCGCGCTCCTGAGCTCCGCATCCGAGCATACCGTGATGACAACGGCGATCTCCGGCCGGCCCGCCCGATGCATCGCCAACCGCTTCACAGCGCTCGGTGAGCAAGCCGAGCCGGGCATGGTTCCGGCCTACCCGATCGCCTACGATGCCGGGAAAGCGCTGAACACAGCCGCGAAGGCGGCCGGCGAGGCCGGCTTCGGCGCCCAGTGGGCTGGGCAGGCCGCCGTTCTGGCCCGCTCCCTGCCCGCGGCAACGCTCGTCGCGGAGCTCCGATCCGAGATGGAGCAAGCACTTTCGCGACTTGCCGAGAACCTCTTCATCAATCAGGAAGGCGAGCAGGGAGCGTAACCTCCCTGTCTTTGTCAGGGGTAGGACGAAGAGGGTGGACCGTGCCCACCCGACAAGACAAGATATTTTTGAAATTTATCCTCTTGTAGGGTGGGCACAGCCCACCGTGGAAAAAAAAGGCTTCGATTATCCTGTCACACTGGGGTCGACGGCCACCAC
Organism: Singulisphaera sp. GP187; assembly: GCF_900129635.1. Classification (GTDB taxonomy): domain Bacteria; phylum Planctomycetota; class Planctomycetia; order Isosphaerales; family Isosphaeraceae; genus Singulisphaera. The sequence continues at coordinate 4,992,085 of NZ_FSRB01000001.1, forward strand.
CAGACGCCCTCGAATTGCCCCCTCCAGCATCGTCGGGGCGGTGGCAATCACGTCGGTCAGGCCGATTTCATGGGTGAGCAGATCGAGCTTCTGCGTGTCGAGGTCGCTTGCCAGCCGGCGCCAGGCTTCGAGCCGGTCCGGCACAGGCCGGTAGACGCTATCGATCCCCGCGAGCGTCACGCCGCGCAAAATGAAAGGCGCGACGGTCGCGGGGAAGTCCATGCCTTGAGCCAGCCCGCACGCCGCGACGGTGCCGCCATAGCGGACAGTCGCACAGACGTTCGCTAAGGTGTGACTCCCGACGCTGTCGATCGCGCCGGCCCATCGTTCTCTTCCCAGCGGCTTGCCGGGCGAGGAGAACAGGGCACGGTCGACCACCTCGTCAGCCCCCAGGCTCTTGAGGTAGTCGGTTTCGGCAAGTCGACCGGTCGATGCCACGACAGTGTAGCCGCGTTGATGGAGCAACGCGATCGCGATGCCGCCCACACCTCCGCCCGCGCCCGTGACGAGCACATCGCCTTTGTCGGGTGTTACGCCGTTCCGTTCGAGGGCGATCAGGGCGAGCATGGCCGTATAGCCCGCGGTGCCGATGGCCATCGTCTGTCGCGGAGTAAACCCTTGGGGGACGGGAATCAACCAGTCGCCGCGCAGCCTGGCCCGCTCGGCAAGACCACCCCAGTGGACCTCGCCAACGCCCCAGCCGTTCAGCAAGACGAGGTCACCGACCGCGAAATTGGCATGGCGGCTCGACTCCACCGCGCCGACCAGGTCGATGCCCGGCACCATCGGGAAGCGGCGAACGACCGGGGACTTGCCCGTGATCGCCAGCGCATCCTTATAATTCAGCGTCGAGTAGGCCACCCGCACCGTCACGTCGCCCTCGGGCAGTTGCGAGTCCTCGAGTTCCGTCAGCTTCGTTCCGTAACCAGCGTCACTGTTCTCGATCAGCAAGCCTCGAAACATCGGTCTTTTCCTTGTGGCTCTGACTTGATCTCAAGCCCGGGACGGGTTGGTAAGTAGAAGGATGACAAGAATGCCGCTGGCCGGATACCCGGCACTTCAATTCCTGCAATCCGGTAGGATCAGCAGGTTTTCGAGGTCTCCGTCGAAACCAGAGGAGCCCCCGCCGGCATCAACGGTAGAGCGACCATGAACGCCGTCCCTTGGCCGTCGCGGCTCTCGGCTTCGATGGTCCCGCCGTGGGCCTTGACAATCCAGTGGCAAATGCTCAGGCCCAGCCCGCAGCCTCCCGAGGTCCGTGCGGCATCTTCCTGGTAGAACCGCTCGAAGACGTGGGGAAGGTGGTCGGGAGCGATCCCCTTGCCGGTATCCTGCACCCGGAGCAGAGCACGATCCCCGACCGCTTCGACCCGGAGCGTGACCGAACCCGACGGTTCCGTGAACCGGATGGCGTTATCGAGGAGGTTCGTCACGAGTTGCCAGAGTCGCGACCGATCGCCCAGGACCGACACCGGGCCCGTCGTTTCGGTGACGAGCTGAATTTCACGCTCCTCGGCGAGGAACTCGAACATCTCGGCAACCTCTTCCGCCAGAGCGGTCAGGTCGAGGGCCTTCGCACAGAGCGGGATCTCGCCGGCGTCCGCCCGCGCCAGGAGGAGTAGGCCGTTGACCAGGCTCGTGAGCCGTTCGCATTGCTCGCCGAGCGATGCGAGGACATTGCGGTACTCGTGGATTTCACGGGGCCTTTGGAGGGCGACCTCGACGGCCGCACGCATTGCCGCGAGGGGGCTTCGTAGCTCGTGCGAGGCGTCGGCGGTGAACCGGATGACCTGGGCATGGTAGGCGGCAAGCCGGTCCAGTAGCCCGTTGATGGTGCCGGCGAGCTCGTCGAGCTCGTCATTGGCCCCGGTCCGAGGGAGGCGCTCCGAGAGGTTCGCGGGGTCGAGACGCCTGGCGGTGCGAATGCTCTCGGCGACGGGGCGGAGCGCCTGGCGCGAGAGGAACAGGCCCCCCGCGACGGCGACGACGAGGAAGACGAGCGAGCCCCCGGCCACGTTCCGGGCGAACTCGGCGAGTGTGGCCTCGGTCTCCGCGAGCGAAATCCCCAGTTGAAGCGAGAGTCCGACTTGCTCCGAGGGGGCATGGAGCACCCGGAGTGGGGCATTGGAGTCGATGAGATCGAGGGTCCGAGGGGGTCCGGGCGGAACCGGCTGGTCGGCGAGCCGCCGCGCGGCGTCGGTGCCCGGGGCCACCGAGATCCGCGGTCCGTCGCGAACCACGACGATCAGGCCCTCCGCCTCATAGGCTGCGACCTCGCGTTCGATTTCTGCAACGAGGACGGAAGTGCGCTCCGGACGGTGGTCGGCGACCCCCGCCAGCAGTTCCGTGGCCTTGCGCTCGAGGAACGCGTCGTTTCGCGCTTCGAGGACCTTGCGGAGGCCGTGATGAACCCAGGCGAATCCGGCGGCCAGCGACACGGCCAGCACGAGGCTCGTCCAGAGCGTGAGCCGGGTCCGGAGGCCGAGCGGCCTACTCTTCGCGAAGCACATAGCCGACCCCCCGGAGCGTATGGATCAGCGGCCGGTCGAAACCCCGGTCCACCTTGTTCCTGAGCCGGTTGATGTGGACGTCCACGACGTTGGTGAGCCCGTCGAAGTCGTAATTCCAGACGTGTTCCTGGATCATGGTTCGGCTCACGACTTGCCCGACGTGCCGCATCAGGTAGTGGAGCAGAGCGAACTGCTTGGCCGACAGCTCGATCGGCTCCCCGCCGCGCTCGACCAGGCGGGTGGTTGGGTCAAGCCTGAGGTCACCGACCCGGAGGATCGGGGGTTGGATCTCAGGTCCTCTTCGGAGCACGACCCGGATTCTGGCCAGCAGCTCGGCGAACGAGAATGGCTTGACGAGGTAATCGTCCGCCCCGGCATCGAGCCCTTCCACCCGGTCGGTGACGGCGCTTCGGGCCGTCAGAAAGATGGCCGGGGTCGGTACTCCCGCGGCCCGAAGGCTTCGAAGGATCGCGAGCCCGTCGCGGCCGGGGAGCATCCGATCGAGGATCAGCAAGTCATAGACCCCGGTCGAGGCGTACTCAAAGCCCCGTTTGCCATCGACCACGAGATCCACGGCGAACCCGTGCTCGCGGAGGCCCTGCTCGAGATGGGCGCCCATGTCCGGGTTATCTTCGACAACGAGCACACGCATCAGTGATTCGCGTCCGGGGCCGAGGGGAACTTGGCCCATATTCTAGACTGCGGCCGGTCGTTGGCCTTGGAATATTACAAAGCCGTCATCTTCGAGCCATGTTGACGCCATGTCGACGGACTATCCTGCCTCCGTGTCCACCCGGTCCGCTGGAGGTCTCCCATGCGATGCGCCGACCGCACGCAGGCTCAAAGTCGTGCGTTCACCCTGATCGAGCTTCTCGTGGTCATCAGCATTATCGCGTTGCTGATCGCCCTGCTTTTGCCTGCGGTCCAGGCCGCCCGCGAAGCCGCGCGGCGGGCCCAGTGCGTCAATAATCTGAAGCAAATCGGCCTGGCTCTTCATCATTACGAGAGTACCCATCATCTGTTCCCGCCCGGTTACGTCTCGGCGTTTCAAGCGGACGGCACGGACCTCGGGCCCGGTTGGGGGTGGGCCGCCATGCTTCTGCCCCAAATGGAACAAAAGCCGCTCTTCGACACGTTGAATTTCAGCCTGGCCATTGAGGAGACCGCGAACCTGACGAGTCGATTATCGCTCATCGCGGCCTTTCTCTGCCCGTCGGATACCGTCCCCCCCTCCTGGTGGGCGATGGTCCGGAACCCCAGCGGCGCACCCACCCAGCGCATCTGTGAGGTTGCCCCTTCGAATGACGTCGGTGTCTATGGGACCAGCGACCCGGGATTGGATGGCGACGGCCTCTTCTTCCGTGATAGCCACGTCGCGCTGCGTGACATCAGCGACGGCACCTCGCAGACCCTGGCCGTAGGAGAGCGGTCGCACAGCCTTGGCGAAGCCACCTGGGTGGGTTCCATCACCAATGCGGTCCTCTTCCCCGTGAACAACGACGGCGTGGGTTACCCACGAGCGGAGGGGGGCCCCGGCATGATCCTCGGCCATGCCGGCGGCCGCCTTGGACCGGGCGACCCGAACGGTGAAGTCAACCAGTTTTATAGTCGTCACCCCGGGGGAGTGAACTTCCTGTTCGCCGACGGCCATGTCATGTTTCTCAAGACCACGATGACGAACAAAACGTTTCGGGCCCTGGCCACGCGAGCCGGAGCCGAGGTTGTCTCGGGAGAATTCTGAAGTGAAAAAGACGTTTTCTGCGATTGCGTTGATGGTCTTCGTTCTGGGCTGCTCGAGCGAGCCCGAGAGTGATGAGATTGTCCCCATCGAGCAAGTTCCCGTCCAGATCCTGGATGTCGCTCGACGAGAACTGCCCGGATACACCTTCGATACGGTCTACAAAATGAAGGTTGAGGGGAAGGATGCCTACGAGGTCCGGGGCAAGGACAAGCGAGGCAAGGTCCGCGAGGTGGAAGTTTCCACCACGGGTGAAGTTCTCGGAATTGAATGACATGGATAAATAGAGATTTGTGGGGGTCTTTCGCAAGGAAACCGGGCCGTCTGTCTGCCCCGGAGGCCGAAATTCGCGGGAGAAACTCATTCCCACGCTCGGCGGCCCCACCCGCCGGGGAAGACAAGACGACGCGGAGCGTCGCGGACGGCATTCCCACGCAGAGCGTGGGAATGAGATCCCGGTATCCTTGCTAACATTTTATTTGATCATAGGGTAAAGCCAAGCCGAGTGCGGGCCCGCCTGGCGTCAGGCTCCGGCATGGATGATGCCGGTCCCCTGGCCGGTTCCGTCCAAGGTGGAATGGGTCGGATTTGTCAGGAGGACGAAGAAGGTGGCGTCGTGGGTGAGCGTGGGGTCGTAGAGGATCGTGACACTCACGGTGGCTTGTGTTTGGCCTGGAGCGAAGGTCAAGGTTCCATTCGTCGCCACGTAGTCGGTGCCCGAACTGGCGGTGCCGTTGGCGGTCGAATAGGCGACGGTCACCGTTTGCGTGCTCGGGGCGGAGAGGGTCACGACGAACGTCGCCGTGACGGTTACCGGGCCGCTCGTCGTTGGAAAGGCAAACTCGAGCGGGATCAGGCCTTGGACCTTGCTCTGGCTGGCCGTCTTCCAGTCGTCCTGGAGGATGCCCCCGGTATCGGTTGAGTTCGGGTTCCACGACCACCAGGTCCAGCTCATCCCTCGCTGGCCCGCAACGGAAGGACTGCTCGTCGTATTGCCGAGATAGCTGGTGATTTGCTGATACCATTGCTGGTCGGAGGTCGTTTGCAGCTTGCTGCCGAACTCGCCCAGCCAGACGGGCGCAATATTGTCTTGATACAAGTAGCCCCAGTATTGATTCCAGACGGACGTCAAGTTGTTGGGGTAATTGGCCGCGTTGAACCAGGACTGGTTGTAGACTGAGGCCGGGTAGTCGTGCGGCGAATAGACCACGCGGTTGGGCACGTTCAGGACGACCGGATGCGGCCCGGCGCCCATCAGGTTGCCTCCCCACCAGGTGCTCTGGCCGTTGTACGACTCGACCCCCTCGACGAAGATCAGCCAGTTCGGGTTGGCCGCCAGGACCGCATTGCCCGCGCGTTGCGCGGCCAGCCGCCAGTCGGTCGCGAGGTTGCCGTCGCCCCAACTCGCCTGCCCGTGCGGCTCGTTCTGGAGATCGGCCCCGATGACGGTGGGGTTCCCCGCGTAGCGCTGGGCGAGTGCGACCCAGTTGTTGATCCAGACTTGTTCCGAGTTGTTCGCGTCGCCGGGGATGTACCAGAGCGGTTCGTTGGCATGATTGTCGGGCAAGGCGCTATGGTGGTCGAGAATGATCCGGAGGCCGAGTTGCCCGGCATAGGAAACGATCTTGTCGAGGATTTGCAGGCTACTGAGCCCTTGGAAGTCGGGGTTCAGACTGAAGTTGATGCTGTTCGGGACGTTGGCCGGGTTGAAGATCGCATTCGAGAACGGCATCCGGATCGTGTTGAAGCCAAGCTGCTTCATCTGGTTCATCATGTCCTGATAATTGCGTGCCCAGAGACCGTGCGGAACGTAGTTCCCGGTCTCGAAGCCGAACCAGTTGATTCCGGCGATTTTGACGGAGGTCCCTTGGCTGTTGACGATCTGATTGCCGGCGGTCTGGAAGAAGCCGGACGTGGCCTGGCCGCTCGGTTCCGTCACCGTGACGTTACCGATGCGGATCGTCGGCGGAGTAGCCGGCGCCGTGGAAACGTCATGGATCGTGCCAACGGCGATCGTCCGCGCGAGCGTGGCGCCATTGGGGTTGGAGAGAACCAGTGAAAATGTGATGTCGGGCTTGTTTGCCGTGATGATGGCATAAATGGGGACGGCGATCGTTTGCGTCGTCTGCCCGGCTCTGAACTGAAGTGTACCGCTGACGGCCTGGTAGTCGGTGGCCGACTTGGCGGTCCCGTCGGCCGTGGTATAAGCGACGGAGATCGGAGTCGTCGCCGGTTGAGTCAAGGTTACCGTGAAGAGCGCCTGCGTGGCGGTGCTGCCGACCGACACCGTCAGGTCGCTTGTCGAGAGCGCCGGGAGGACCGTGGCCCCGCCGCTCAGCGCGACCCCGTTGAGAACATAGTGGGTCGGAGTCCCCGCGTTCCCGCCTGGCTGGCCGTTGAACCCGAACGAGGTCGCCTGACCGGGGGCGATCGTGGCGTTGTAGCCGAGATCTTGGAGCACGTAATGGTTGCCGACGTGGCTGACGATCTTCGCGTTCCAGATCTGAGTGATGGTCGCGGGAAAGTCAAACTCGAGTGTCCATCCATTGATCGACGTTGAGCCGGTGTTAGTGAGCGCGAGATTGCCGGTGAAACCACTCCCCCAGTCGCTCGCGACGCTGTAGACCGCCGAGGCGGTGCCTGGAGTCGCGGGGGAATTGATCGTGATACTCGATGTGCCGCCGACACCGGCCGCGACGGCCCGGACCGTGGCGCTGGCCGCCGCCGCCGGGGCGGTGTACAGGCCCGATCCGCTGATCGTCCCCGCGCCGCTGGCGAGGGACCAGGTAAACGTCGGCTGGGTCGCCAGGGGGTTGGCGAACTGGTCGAGTGCCTGGGCGGTGAACGATTGCGTGGCGGTTGCAGCGACCGTCGCCGTGGCCGGACTGACGACCACGGCGGTCAAGGTCTGGGCGACCGTGAGATTGACGTTGCTGGTGACGCTCAGCCCCGCCGCGTCGGTGATCGTCACCTGGAACGCATACGCCCCCGCCTTGCTGAACGTGGCGACCGTATTCTTGGCGGCGTTCGCGTTGTTGGCGCTCAAGGAGACCGGAGCTGGGGGCGTGCCGACGGTCGTCCACCGGTAGGTCAGGCTCGGTTCACCGCCATCGTCCGCGCCCAGGACGGTAAGCGCCACCGTCTTCCCGATCACAGAACTTGTTGCGGCGGCAGCGGGGACAGCCACCGTGGGAGCTGACTGAACTGGAGCGGGGCCGCCTCCACCAAGTTGTGTTCCATTGAGCACATAGTGGGTTGGCGCTGCGGTGATGTGTCCGGGCGCACCGTTGAAACCAAACGTCGTGGTTTGTCCGGGGGCGATCGTCGCGTTGTAACCGGCATCTTGCAGGACGTAATGATCGCCGACGTGACTGACGATCTTCGCGTTCCAGATTTGGGTCAGATTCGCGGCGAAGTCGAACTCGAGTGTCCAGCCGTTGATGGCGTTCGAACTGTTGTTGGCGACCGCCATGCTGCCGGTGAACCCCGTCCCCCAGTCGTTGACGACCGAGAACGTGGCCGAAACGCTAACCGCCGAGAGCGGGGCCGCAACAATCGCCACCGCGAGCAGGTCGCGAACCTCGAGCGCCTCCATCGAGAGTAGGGCGTGACGACGCGCGACCATGCAACGACGGCGGAAGGGCAGCCTGGAATCGAGCATCACGGACTCCTGGAAGGGAAATCACGATGTCGGAATCTCTACAAACCAGACCAATTGCTTGCATGCATGCGTGACATTGCCATGGTAGGCCTCGCTCGGTCGGACTTCAAGCGGCTCACCCAAAAGGGCGGCTCTGGTGTTGAGAAAACCGGACTGTCGGCGGTGGCACGCCTCGCCCTGGCGGACCGGATTCGAGGTCGATCCCCTCAGGGAACCGTGGTGCGGGACCGATGGGAACCGGATTGCGTCACCGTGTGCACCGGCTTGCCGGCACGTGGAGCGGTTGTGGTAAGATGGCGGCCGAGGTCTCCTGATGTCACGGGACAGGCGTACCGATCATGTCGAGACGCTTCATGGATAAGAGCCCCGTAATCTCTCGTGATATTTCATGGTTCGGGCGCGTTCCTTCCATCATCCACGGGCCGTTGGGTTCAACGACCCGTCCCACGAGGAGTTGAGAACCGATGGCCCACGAAGCGATGGACAGCACCAACCGGCGGACGTTTCTGCAGACCGGCGCGTTGGCCACGGCCTCGGCCATGAGCCTGGCCCCCGGCGCTGCGGGTGTGGCCCAGGCCCAGGACGCTGCTGCCAAGACCGGGGTGATTCCCACGCGACCGCTTGGCAAGACCGGGGTCAACATCACCCTACTGGATCAAGGGGCCGTGCGGAGCGAAAGCCTCGACCGCCTCTTCCGAACGGCCTTCGCCAGCGGGATCCGCGTCTTCGACACCGCCAAGGTCTACGGCACCGAGCCCGCCTTCAAGAAGTGGTTCGAGCAGGTCCCCGAGATCCGCAAGCAGATCTTCCTCGTCACCAAGGACATGCCCAAAGGGCCTGGCGAGATGATGAAGATGGTCGACGAGCGGCTGGCGAGCCTCGGGACCGACTTCATCGACCTCTTCTTTATCCACGGCTTGGGAGATGAACACAGCCTTGACGATGCGATGAACTTCGTGAAGAGCCAGGAGTTCAAGGAGACGGCCGAGGCGATCCGGAAGTCGGGCAAGGCCAAGTTCGTCGGCTTCTCGACGCATCACAAGAACCGCGCCCAGATCATCCAGGCGGCCGCCGACGGCGGGATCGTCGACGCGATCATGCTTCAGTACACCCCCTGGCTCGATAAGGACTCGGCCCTCAACAAGGCGCTCGACGCCTGCTGGAACAAGGGGATCGGCCTGATCACGATGAAGCAGATCGCCGGCAAACAGTTCGGTGACAAGTACAACGGCAACATCCTCGAAGACGTTCAGCGCAAGGTGCCGATGCTCGCCGATCGCAACCTGACCCCGTTCCAGGGGCTCCTGCATGCGATCTGGACCGACGAACGCATCAGCGCCTCGTGCGTCTCGATGAAGAACACCGACCAGATCCGCGAGAACACCGACGCCGCCCGCCGCTACGAACCGCTCAAAACGACCGACATCCTCCAACTTCGCGACGCCGTCCTCGCCGCCGGCCAGACCCTCTGCGCCGATTGCGACGGCCGCTGCTCAGTAGCCGCCGGCACCCAGGCCGAGCTCGGCAACCTGACCCGGTTCCTGACCTACCACGAGCACCACGGTCATCGCACCGAGGCCCGCCGCCAGTTCGCCAACATGACCGACGCCGCTCGCGACTGGGCGGGCGCCGACCTCGAAGCCGCCCGCGAAGCCTGCCCCGGCAAGCTCGACTTCGCCAAGCTCTTGCCCGAGGTAAATCGACACTTGGCTTGAGCCTAGATGTGCTTTGATTTTCGAGCCGGAACTCGTTCCCACGCTCTGCGTGGGAATGAGTTTCTCCCGCGAAATTCGGCCTCCGGGGCAGACAGACGGCCCAGTTTCCTTGCGACAGACTCTTCGTGCCGTTCGGCCCGGAGTTTCCCTGGCTTGACGGTGGATCTAATGCAGATGCCTCAGCTTGTCGGGATTCCTCACCACATAGATTGCCGCGACCGTTCCGTCCTCGATATCGAGCGCGGTCGTCGAAAGTTCACCATCGGCCTCGAGCGTGATGAAACCGGGCAATCCGTTGACGAAACCGGCACGAACCAGTTTCGAACCATTCTCTCGGAAATGAGTCGCCAGATATTCATGAACCTTCATGACAGCATCGAAGCCGTAGATCGGCTCCGTGGCTGCCGGACGCTTGCCGCCGCCGTCGGCATGAAGGCTGACATCCGCCGCCAACATCGCCCCAAGCGCCTTCATGTCGCCGCTACGTGAGGCGATGAAAAAGGCCTCGGCAAGTGCGAGACCCCGTTCTTTTTCCGCCTGGTAACGAGGTCTCGCCTCACGGACATGGGTGCGCGCGCGGCCAGCGAGTTGGCGGCAGGTCGCTGGGTCGCGCTGGATGGTCGCTGCAACCTCCTCGAATCCCAGCCCGAACACATCGTGCAGCAGAAAGGCGGCACGCTCGAGCGGGGAAAGACGTTCCAGCACAAGCATCAGCGGCAAGGTGACGTCTTCCTGGTCGTCCTCTTCCACGATGGGATCGGGAAGCCAGGGACCGACATAGCTCTCGCGCTGACGCCGTGCGGATTTGAGCTGGTCGAGACTGAGGCGCGTAACCGTACGGCGCAGGAAAGCCTCAGGGCTACGCACCTCGCTCCGGTCGGCCTTCATCCAACGGATGAAGGCCTCCTGGACGATGTCCTCGGCGTCCGACACGGAGCCAAGCATGCGGTACGCAACCCGCATGAGCTTCGGACGCAACTGGCCGAAACCAGCCGCGGCATCATCGGCCGACGCGTTCGCCATCAGATGGCGGCCACCCGGGCGGCTGCGATCGTCGCCGGGTCGGCAAACAGGCCGAAACCGACCGCGATGCGGTTCCACCCGTTGATGATATTGATCGTCAAGGTGAGCTTGACCTGTTCCTCCTCCGTGAACTGGGCCTTCAGGGCTTCGTAGGCGCTCACGTGCTCACGTCCTTCGGAGAGCCGCGTCATGGCCTCAGTCCAGCCGAGAGCCGCGCGTTCGCGATCCGTGTAACAAGGGGCCTCCCGCCAGGCCGGCAGCAGGTAGATGCGCTGCTCGGTTTCGCCATTCTCGCGCGCTTCGACGGCATGGAGATTGATGCAGTTGGCGCAGCCGTTGATCTGGGAGGCCCGCAGCTTCACGAGTTCGGTGAGGCTCGGCTCGAAGCTGGCGGCGGCGGCAAGTTGGATCGATGTGCGTTGCCAATCCCTCATCAGCGAAGGGGCCGCGGCGAAGAGATCAATTTTGGCAGTCATGATTGGCTTCCTTTCTGTTAGTGCCACCATGAAGACGAGCCAGGATCCGCCAAAGTGACATGCCAAAGATTTTTCTGCCCCCCGACATCATGCGATAGGAGTAACCGCCGGAGAGAGCAGGCAACACTCGGGGCTGTGCCAACTCACCGGAACGGTTCCGGCGCAATGGCTTCACGAACCCGTCAGGTCGCGTTGACAGAACCGCGATCGCTGTTAGATTATGGAAACCAAATTTGAAATACCAAATCAGCAAACGGAGGGCCCTGGCATGGGACGCCCGCCTGCGAAGGATCTGACGGAGCGTGAGCTGGAAGTCATGCATGTCTTTTGGCGGCATGGTGAGGCGACGGCGGCCGAGACGCGCGACCGGCTGGCGGCGGCGGGTCTGGACCGGACGTACACGACGATTGCCAACCTGATCCGGGGGTTGGCCGACAAGGGTTTCCTCCGCCAGCTCAACGAGGAGCGGCCGTTCTGTTACAAGGCTGCGCGCTCGCATGAGGATGTTTCGGGTCGGCTTTTGGGCGACCTGCTTCAACGCGTGTTTCGCGGTTCACGTGCGCAGCTTTTGAAGCAGCTCGTGGAGCAACGGACGCTCACGGCCGAGGAGCGGAGCCTGCTCGAACGGATCTTGAAGGAGCAAGACCGATGAACGACCTGGGTCTGACCTTGGCCTGGAGCGCGGTCCAGGTTTCTCTCTTATTAATTCCGGCGACCGGTTTGTACGTAGTGGCGTCGCGACGGAGCCCGGCCTCGGGCACGTGGGTGGCATCGCTGAGTCTCGGGCTGGTCGTGGTCGTGAGCTTGCTGACGTTCGTTCCACGCGGTGGGGGGACCACTCGCCCGATCCCCAAGACCGCGCCGTCGCCATCGGTGGCGATCGCGGTTCGCGGGGACGACTCCTCGGGTGAGCTTCGCGAGGACGAAGGCCGAGGTATCGGCGGGTCGTTCGCGGTCTTGCGGAGCGTGTGGCAGCGGCTCGAGACGACGGCGGCCGAGCCCGCGGCGCGTTGTCGGCCATGGGGGAGTGCGCTGGCGGCCGTCGCCCTGGCGGGGACGGGCGTGGGGTTGCTCCATCTGATGATCGGTCTCTGGGCGGTTCATCGGTGTGTCCGGCGGTCGCGGCCGGTGGATGCCCCGGAGCTGAACGATCTGATCGAGGAGCTTCGCGACTCGCTGGGTTGCCGGCGGCGGGTCGCGGTTCGCGAAGCCGCGGAGTTGACGACCCCGGCGACGGCGGGTTGGCGTCGTGTGTTTGTGCTCTTGCCCGACGACTGGCGGTCATGGGACGAGCCCGAGCGTCGTGCGGTGTTTGCTCATGAGCTGGCGCACGTTTGCCGGTCTGATTATGCGATGGGCGTGGTGGCGCGGCTCGCGCTGGCGATGCACTTCTATCACCCTCTGGTCCACTGGTTGGCGGCGCGGCTCCAGTGGGAACAGGAGCTGGCGGCCGATGCCCTGGGGGCTCGGCTTGCGGGCGGTCGACCGCGTTACTTGCTTTCCCTGTCGCGGCTGGCGCTGCGGCAAGACGGACGGATTCCGTGCTGGCCGGCGAGGACGTTCTTGCCGGCGAAGGGGAATTTGATCAGGAGGATCGCGATGTTACGTGATGAAAGCGTGTCGATGGATCGGCCTTGGTCATTGCCGCGTCGTGGCGTTTCGGCGTTGCTGTTACTGGGCGTCACCTGCGGTGTCTTGACACTTCAGGGGCCGGCTCGTGGTGATGACACCGACAACAAGGTGGACAACGCGGTCAAGGCAGTGGCGCGGGAGTCCCGGCCGGACGACCAGGTTCAGGGCGAACCCTTTGACCTGACGTACCTGCCGGAAGGTGCTCAGGGCTTCATGGCGTTCCGGCCGGCGGCCACGTTCCGTCGAGCGGGTATGGGAACCTACCGTACCATGCTGAACCTGCTGATAGCCCAGGAATGGACGAAGGCCGCGATCGCGTTTGGGTTTGACCCCGCCAAACCTGGGCAGGGGCCGCTCAGGGTTGAGATGTTCGAGGAGGTGATGGGCCTTGTCCAGATCACCCGGTATCGTGACGAGAAGCCGCGCTGGAGGTTCACCTTAGGGGACGTGCTGTCGGCCCGGACGACTCAGCCGGTTGATTGGATGGGGCTCTGCCGTACCTTTCAGCAAGTATTGACCGAGGTTCACGAGGGAAGCCGCGTGTACTACAGGGTGAAGATCCCCGCGCTCGGCCCGGACGGTTGTCTTTACTTCCCCGACGATCGAACGATCGTGTTTGCCGGTGAAAAGCGAATGCTCCAACTCTTGCGTCGCCAAACTTCGGCGTCGCCGGTGTTCGCGCAGGGGAAGGGCTGGGACCGTTCCCTCCGCGGGCTTTTTGTGGCCGCGTTTGATAGTCGCGATGGTCTGTTGCGGACAGCCTCCCTCGACGATCCCGACCATCCCGAGGTCTCGAACCTATTCAAGGATGGCGGCCTTTTGACGTTTAGTCTCGACAACAGCGATGAGATCCGGTTCGGCGGCGTTGCGACCCTGGGTGATACCGCCGCCAGCGAGTCGACCGCCCGCGCGATCCCCACGTTTCTCAAATCGCTCCGTGAAAGAGCGGGCGATCCTGGTGCTGTCGCTTCGACGGATAAGAGCGAAGAGCGGGCGCGACGAATGTTCCTCGACCTGGTGACGAACTGCCGCGTCGAGCGGGACGGCCAGTCGGTGGTCCTCCGCACCTCCGGTCTGGGGACGATCGCGGACTTCGCCGCGTTGGTCGCTGCTGGTGGGTTCTAATCAGCATGCGGCTAACGGTCGCTCGCTCTGTGCGCATCAAGGTTGGATCGCCGAGGGCCGGTCGGGACTCTGCTCCCGGCCGGCCGATCAATTCTCACTCGGGATGACCGATCCCATCCTCAGCCGGACGAGCAAGTCGTTCAAATCCGTCCGCGCGGACGGTTCCTCGGGGAGTGTGCTGGCCTGATGGGCGGCCTCGAGTTCGGCTCGAAGCCGCTCGTACTCGCGACGATGGAAATCGAGGTCGGAATCGTTCAAGGTCGACTTCTCCGGCCCTGCCAGCTTACGGGCGATCAGGTCGTTGACGTGGGGCAAGCGGGCTTCTTCGTTGAGATGCACGAGGTTCGCCTCGACTTGCCCTGTTTTCATGAGGTGGAGGCCGGTCAGCAACACGCGGTAGACGTAGAGGAGCGGCTTGACCCGCCTCGGGTTCTCTTTCTCGAACAGCCGCCACTGGGTTTCGGCGAACCCGAAGTAGTGATGGCTGTGGTGCCTGGTGAGGCAACGGCCTGCGACGGCCTTGAGCTCTTCGTGTGCGGGCGTCGTGTGAACAACGAGAGGTGAGTATAACTGCTCGAGTACATAGCCGTTCTTCTTGAGCAGCATGGCGAAGAATTTCTTGGCGTCGTGGGTGACCAGGTCCACTTCGATCTGATCCGTGGTCGTTGACGACTCGACCGTCTCCCGGCCGGGGTCGAGGCCCACCACATCCCGGACCGGCAGCAGGTGACAGCCGCGGAGGTCGAAGTCTGAGTCGGGGGAGGGGAAGCCGTAGAGGTGCGCTCCGCTGATCGTGGCGAAGACCAAGGGGAACGGATGCCGGGCGACTTCGGCTTGGAGACGTTCCTGGACGTTCATGAGGCACCTCCCGGGGACAGTAAGTCTTTGACCCGATCGAGCTCGCCTTGGATGTTTCGCAAGGCGACGACCGCGCGATCGGGGTCGACGAGGCAGTCGGCCAGGCTGCCGTAGTGCTCCTCCAGGCATTGAAGCAACAACGTCCTGATCTGAGCCTGGTCAGGGGTTGGGCGGAGCGTGCTCTCGGCGTAGGCCCTTTCGAGGTGGGCCTCCTTGTCGGCGGCCCACTGGCGGAGTCGATCCTCGGTCCATTCGCCGCGGCGGATCGCCTTCAAGTGTTCGTTGTGGCGCTGAAGGTCGATGTCCCCTTCAATGAGGATTTGTTCAACTTCCCCCAGAAGCCGGACGACGTGGTAGGCGAACTTGGTGTCATAGCCATGCTTGGCGACCAGCTCGGCGCGCTTGCCCCGCGGCTGTTTGATCGCCAGCTTGTGCAACTGGCTATACGCGTATCCTTTGAACTTGGGCCACGCTCCTTTGTGGAGGAACAGCCGGCGGTTCTCACGCACGAGGTTGCCGACGCGGGTGCTGTGCACCACGCAGTGGGCGGGCGTGAACAGCGCGTCGATGATGTTCGGGTTGTTCTCCATCGCCAGGGTGAAGAACTTCACGATGCCGAAGATCGCCAGGTCATAGGTGCGCCCACGCCCTCCGAGGCTGTCCACGTCATGGATGTGGTGCTCCTGATAGACTCCGAACCGCTTGGCCTCGTGGCCGAAGCCCTGGATCTCTCCGCGGAGATGAGGGAAGACCTCCTCCTTCATCGGGATCGCCCAGCCGTAAATGTCAATGTCGCTCGTGTCCGAGGAGACCCCGTAGGCCATCGAGCCCATGATGGTTTCGTACTGGACGTTCCCCGGCAGCCACCTTGGCGGTTTGGCCAAGCCGCGGTCGGTCAGGCGTTGCAGCGTGCTCACGGCGTGTGACTCCTCAGCGACGATCGTCTTTGATAGCGGAGCCTCTGCCTGGTCACTTGGTTCGGTTGAACTCAGAAATCTTGCAAGCGAGCCAGCGCCGAGTGAAGGTCCTTGACCGTCTGATATCGTAGCTCAGGCGGTTTGGAGAGACACGTCCGGCATAGATCGCTGATTGATTTCGGGAGCTCGGGACGAAGGTCGATCGCCGCGACGACCGGTGTGCCCGCGACGACCTGAGCGAGAATATCCGGCAACCGCCGACCGATGATTGGCGGCCGACCTGTTAATAGCGTGAAGAATACGGCGCCGAGGCCGTAAACATCCGTGCGCGCGTCGATCGGACCCCAGCTTCGGGACGCCTGCTCGGGCGCCATGAAGGGAGCGGTCCCCTCGACCTCGGCCGTCCATGGCGTGTCCTCGGTGAGTGAACGCGCGAGGCCGAAGTCCGTCACCTTGATTTTGCCGGACTCGTCAAGGAGGAGATTGGCGGGCTTGAGGTCGCAATGGACGATCCCCATCGCATGGGCGTGCTCGACTGCCTTGCATGTTTCCATAACCCAGCGTACGGCCTCGGGCACGGTGATCGCCTTCCGCATGCCGAGCTCGGCGAGGTTGGGTCCTGCCACGAAATCCATGACGATGAAGTACGACCCGCCCGAGGTGCGCCCGAGTCCCTGGGTTCCGACGATGTTCGGATGGCGGAGCTTGCCAATCGTCAGCGCCTCGCCGAGGAAACGTCGGACCACTTGGGGATGACGTAAAAAGCCTTTTCGGAGGAATTTCACGGCAACGGCACCGTGGGCGTTGTTGGCGGGCCGGGCCTCGTACACCTTTCCCATCCTCCCAGCGCCAATGAGCCGCCGCAGCAGGAATTCGGTGTGTGAGAGCCACGGAACCTCGGGAAGGAACTCCGGCTCTTCCCAGGCGGGCGGGATTCTCGGAGCAGGTCGAGGCGCCGGATTTCCCTCCGCTGCAAGCTCGTCATCGATCCGGACCAGCTCCGCCCGAATCGATTCTCGCCGCTCCTGAAATCGGGACAGAAACTCTGCATGGGACGGCCGATCTCCCCAGCGAGATCGCACCCTGTACTCTTCAGCGATGAGCTCGAGCGGGAGTCGATCGAGAGAAATGAGTTCCGGGAACGCTTCGACATAATGCGTGAGAGTGACCGGTTCACTGGCCTCGACACTTTGCTGGCGGTACTCCAGGTCGATGCAAATCAGCTCGACGAGTAAGCGATCGGAATCGTGAATCGCGAAGGGCGTGATCAAAAAGTCTGCAATTTCACATATGTCGTTCAGTTGCCAGGCTTGCTCGAACCGGAGGACTCGTCGTTCAAATTCCTGGTCATGGGCATGGTCAGGCATCAGTGAGCCGCCCGCTCAGGAGTGCACGGATCTGGGCGAGTGAACGACGGACCGAGCGTTCCGAGCGGCCGGTGTCTTCGGCGATCTCCGAGAGCTGTAAGCCTTGCAACCGGAGTTCCAGCACGCGCCGGCCAAAGGGGTCCAGGTGGGAGAGAACCCGTTCGACTTCGTCCGCGAGTGCGGCGGCCTCTTCCGGCGTGGGTTCATATTGGCGACCGATCTGCCGACCTTCCACGGCCTGATCGAAGGGGATTTCGACGTCGATCGATCGTCGGTCCGCACGATGGTGTCTGACTTGATGAAGCAGCTTGTGCTTGGCAATCGATGAGAGGAGTCGCCAGAGATCACCGCCCCGGTTCAAGGCGTAGCGACCCTCACGCGCTTCGACGAAGAAGCTCCGATAGGCCGAGAGCGCGATCTCTTCGGGATCGGTCCGCCCGGCCAGCCGAGGCGAGAGCCGGCTCCGTGCCAGCGCGATCAGCCGTTCGAAGTAGCGAGCGAAGAGCGCCTCGGCCGCTTGGTCATCACCGCTCCGGAATCGTTCCAGCAGGACGAGCGATGTCCAGGTGGCCTTCGCATCATCCTTTTCCATCGGAGATGGCTCCCTTCTTAAGAGTCGCCGACACCTCTCCCCCCCCCTGGGACCGCAGGCGACCCGCCCACTCTTGATTGGAATGAAATCGAATTGAAGAGCGGGCGGGTCGCCCGCGGTCCCAGGGGGGGAGGAGCCAGGAGGAGGGTTGATCGCTGGGTGGGAGCCGGCCCTCTTGTGGCCGGGCCACTCTGGTTGTCAGCCACGGCAGTCGCCCTTGTTTGATTCTCACGAATTCCGGCTCGCACTTGGCCGCTCCCGCGTTGGAAACGGCATGACCGGGTCGAGACAACATCCTCATGAACCCAGGAGCGAACCGTGGCCTACGTCGTGACCGCGCCCTGCTTTGGCTGCAAATACACCGATTGCGTCGTCGTCTGCCCCTGCGACTGCTTCCGCGAGGGGGAGCAAATGCTCTACATCGCCCCCGACGAATGCACGGATTGCGATGCGTGCCGGGCCGAGTGCCCGGTCGACGCGATCTATTACGAAGACGATGTGCCGGAGGCTTGGAAGGAATTCGTGCCGCTCAATCGGGAGATGGCCGAGATCTGCCCTTCGATCGTCGATCGAAAGGAGCCGAATGCTCGGCGCGACGCGAACTCATAAACTTCGGCCGTTTTCTTTCGGGGCGACACGGGTTATTAGACCTCCACCCGTGTCCCCGTTTTGACTGAGCGTTGATTCATGAGTTCTTTGATGTCATGGACGATCGCTTCGACGTCCGCTTCCGTGGTGTCCCACGAGCACATCAGCCGGGCGCCGCCGCCGATGAAGGTATAGAACCGCCAGCCTTTTGCCCGGAGCTGGTTGCGGATTTCTTCCGGGATCATGACGAACACGGAGTTCGCCTCGCAATCCCAGAGGATTTCCAGCCCCGGGATTTCGCGGAGCCGCGATTCCAGCAGCAAGGCGCACCGATTCGCCTGGGTCGCGTTGCGAAGCCAGGCCCCCGACTCGAGGATGCCGACCCACTGCGCGGCCAGGAACCGCATCTTCGAGGCGAGTTGCCCGGCCTGCTTGCAGCGGTAGGCGAACTCGTGGGCCAGCTCGCGGTTGAAGAAGACGATCGCCTCGCCGAACGCCATCCCGATCTTGGTCCCGCCGAAGCAGAGGACGTCGACACCCACCTTCCAGGTCAGGTCCTTAGGGGCAACGCCCGCGGCGGCCACGGCGTTCGAGAACCGGGCTCCGTCCATGTGGACGCGCAAGCCGTGGCGCTGGGCGACCTCTTGAAGAGCTTGGAGCTGGGCGACCGAGTAGACGGTGCCAACCTCGGTGGCTTGCGTCAGGCTCAGTACGCGCGGCTTGGGATAGTGGATGTCGCTTCGTTTCGTGACGAGTTGATGGACCGCTTCCGGGTGGATCCGACCGGCCTCGCCTTGGGCGAGAAGGATCTTGGTCCCGTTGGAGAAGAACTCGGGAGCGCCGCACTCGTCGGTCTCGACGTGCGCCAGCTCGTGGCAGATGATGCCGTGGTACGACTGACAGAGCGAGGCCAGGGCCAAGGCGTTGGCGGCCGTGCCGTTGAACACGAAGAAGACTTCGCAATCGACCTCGAACAGCTCGCGGAGGAGTCCCGAAGCGCGGGCGGTCCAGTCGTCATCGCCGTAGGCGGGGGCATGTCCCCGGTTCGCCTCGGCCATGGCCTGCCAGGCCTCAGGGCAAGCCCCAGCGTAGTTGTCGCTTGCGAACTGATGCCGGTCCGCCGTTATTGAAATCTCACCCATGGACATCTCCTGGTGATTCGCTTGTCGTCGGCCAGCAACAAACGTAATCGCCAAGAGTCAAAATGGCTACGCCATTCGAACCATGCGCCTTGGGAATCGGTCGGGAACCCCTGGGAATCCGTGATCCTTTATGTGCGTGGACAACGTTGATGGGGTTGCCCTCCCTCATCCTCATCGACCGCGGTCGAAGAGGATGAGGGAGGATTCGCGGTTCCGTTCAGATCGTCCAGCCGCGGCGGAATTCGGGGCGGACGAATTGGGCGGCTTCAGGGCAGTTGGTGACCTGGCCGGTGACGGCGTCGTACTCGATCGACTTACCGAGGCGGACGGAGACGTTGCCCAGGAGCATGGCCTCGGTCAGCCGGCCGGAGTAGTCGAAGTTGGAGTAGGCGATCTTGGGGTCGCCTTCCTTGATCGCGCGGACCCACTCGGCCTTGTGGGCGGCGTCGGCATTCTTGTTCCGATCGCGCTGCTGGGCCTTGGTGAGCTCGCTCTGCTTGGCCTCGAACTGCTTGGCCGGCAGGAGCCTCTGCTCGGCGCCGTAGTCGCTCGGCGAGAAGATCGAACCTTTCTCACCGACGAGCAGTGAGCCGCTGTCGGAGGGCGTTTCTCCGTGGAAGAGGGCGGCGGGGGGCAAGTTGCGGGCCCCGTCGCGCGCGCCTTCGTACCAGGTGAGCTTGACCGCCGGGAGGTCGTCACGCGCGGGGAACTCGTAGGTGATCGTCGCCCAGGCGGGATAGGTCTCGGGGTTCAACTCGCCGCTGGTGGACGAGACGCGGGTCGGCAGGCCGAGCTTGAGCGCCATGAAGGTCAGGTTGGCGGTGTGGCAGGCCATGTCTCCCATGGCTCCGGTGCCGAAGTCCCACCAGCCGCGCCAGTTGTGAGGGTGGTAGACCGGGTTGTAAGGACGTTCGGGCGCGGGGCCGAGGAACAGGTCCCAGGCGACGTGCGGCGGGACCGAAACGGTCTCTGTGGGGCGGGCGACAATGTCGGGGGCCTGCTTCCAATACTTGAACGGCCGGTTGGTCCAGACGTGGACCTCGCGGATCGGCCCGACGACACCCGAGCGGATCAGCTCGATTCCATCGCGGAACCCGGGGTGGGATGTCCCCTGGTTGCCCATCTGGGTCGCGACCTTTCGTTCGGCCGCCGTCTCGCGCATCAGGCGCGCCTCGTAGGGGGAGTGCGCCAGCGGCTTCTGGCAGTAGACGTGCTTCCCGAGCCGCATCGCCATGAGGGCCGCGGCCGCGTGCGTGTGGTCGGGCGTGCTCACGACCACGGCGTCGATTTTGGGGGCGAGCTCGTCGAGCAGCTTGCGGAAGTCGCTGTACGTTTTCGCCTCGGAGTGCCGCTCGGCCTTCTTCCCGAGCCGGTCCGAGTCAATGTCGCAGAGGGCGACGATGTTGCCGAGCGCGGCCACGTGGTCGGTGTCGCTGGAACCCTTGCCGCCGACGCCGATGCAGGCGAAGTTGAGCTTCTCATTCGGAGACCGGCCCTGTCCATGCGCCCAAGGTCCGGGCAGCAGGATACCGAAGCCCGCCAGGGATGAGGCCTGCAAGAAACGGCGTCGATCGATACGACGGCTCATGCGATGCTCCTTGAGGGAAGACCCGAGTCATTGATTCCGCTCCACGACGCGGAGCGTGGCTTTCCGGACCGCGAAACTATCATTGCCGGAGGAGACGAGATAGAGGGTGGTCCCGTCCCCGCTCCGTCCGGCTCAAGCCCCTCGGTCGTGTTCGGAACGCCACTCGGATGCGAGCCACTCGAAGGTGAACCGCTTTAGACCGCCCCCTGGGGGATGATCTCCACCGCCATCCAGGCCCGGGCGCGGGCACGGTGCTCGTCGGTGATGTGCGCCGAGACGGCCGTCAAGGCGGCGGCCAGGACACCGGCGTCGTCGCTGAAGCCGGCCAGCGGCAGGAAGTCGGGGATGGCGTCCAGGGGGAGGATGAAGTAGGCCAAGGCCGCTCCGACAATCCCCTTGACCCAGAGCGGGGTCTTGGGGTCGAGCAGGCAGAAGTAGAGCGCCACGGTCTCGTGCGCCAGGGGCAGCCGGTTCAACGACCGCTTGGCCTTGGCCAGGAACCCCTCGCGAACCACGTGCTCGTTCCTCGCCTCATCGTGCCCCACATAGTCCTCGGGGCGCACCCCCTTCTTGAACGGGATCAACCAGCGATTTTCCATGACATTCGCTCCGGTTCTCGCGCCATGATGGTGTCCATCACGCTCATCCGCTGTGGAATTGTAGGAGCCCGCCTCGTGTTTTTTCGTTTCCGCAGTGGTGTTTGTTCGCTCGGGTGTCGGCTTGATTCTCCGTCTCGGCTAAAAACCCCACAGACTTGACTCTTTTGCCTCGACTTGACTATAAATAACTGCGGCGCGAAGGAGTACCAAGTTGCGTTTCCCGATTGCTCAAGGATGGGCTGACTATGATCGCCTCCCACCGCATTCCTGCTCAGGCTTCCACTCCGTCTTCAATCCCGAAACGCCTGCTGGTTTCGCTCGCGACCTATAACGAAGTGGATAACTTGGTCCCGCTCGCCGAAGCGATCCGCGAGTATGCGCCCCAGGCGACTCTCCTGATCATCGACGACAATTCGCCCGACGGCACCGGCAGGATTGCCGACGAGTTGCGAGCGAGCCAGCCCGAGCGGATCCACGTCATCCACCGCCCGAAGAAGCTCGGGTTGGGGACGGCGACCTTGGCCGCCATGCAATTCGCCATCGAGAACGGGTACGACTATCTCCTGAACCTCGATGCCGATTTCAGCCACCCACCCCGGTTCATCCCGTCGCTCTTGGCCGGCATGAGCGAGAACGACGTCATGATCGGGTCGCGCTACGTCGCGGGGGGCGGGGTCGAAGGTGAGTTCGGACTCAAGCGGAAGCTGATGAGCGCGGGGATCAACTGGTATGCCCGGCTCTTGCTCGGGCTCCAGTCCAAAGACAACAGCGGCGCCTTCCGTTGCTACCGCGTCTCGACCCTCGCCCAGCTCGATCTCAGCCGGGTGCGGTCGCGCGGATACTCCTTCATGGAGGAGATCCTGTTCTGGTGCCGGCAAGCTGGCGGCCGAATCGGCGAGACTCCCATCTTGTTCGAAAATCGCCGCTCGGGCGTCTCGAAGATCAATAAGCTCGAGGTTGTCGCGGCACTTCGGATCATCCTCCAGCTTGGCTTCGACCGCTGCTTGGGAAGGGTGGGAACCCGGAACTCCGCGTCGCTGCTCTCCGGCTCCCAATCCTAAATTGCATCCATGAATCGAGTGAGAGAGGCTTGAATGTCGGATCATTCCAGGGGATCCAACGACGCTTTTCCGTGGAAGCGTTGGCTCTGCCTCGCCCCTCTCTTTGGGGCGGCTGCACTGATCTGCCTCATCAACGCCATGAATCTCCAGCGCCTGGTGCGTGCCGAAGCGCCACGAAACCCATGGGAAGCCACGGAGATCCTCGAGTCCTGGCGGGCCATCAAAGGAATGCCCGTCTACGAGATGTCTTCGGATGGACACTCGACACACGTGTATGGGGCATTAGCCTTGTATGCGCAAGGCGAGGTCTTCCGCTGGGTTGGGCCCAATAATATCGCGGGCCGGCTCATATCCTTGATCTCGGCTCTGGTCACAGTGACCCTCTTGGCGGTGACCATGAGGGGGGACCGTCCCAAGTGGACCATCGTGTTGTCGTGGGCGATCATTCTCGGGGTGAACTTCCGCTCGTTCCACTATTTCGCTGAGAACCGGCCCGACATGACGGCCCTGATGTTTGCGGCCATGGGCGTCCTGGCGATCGGCCATGGCCAGGAGACCCGCCGCTGGCAACTTGTCGTGCTCGGTTCCGCGTTCATCGTGACGGGATTCTTCTTCAAGCAGACCGCGGCGACCTTTGCGGTCGTACCGCCGATCGCCCTGATCTTGCGCGGGCGAAGGCCGACCCTCTCGGAATGCCTCCTGGCGATCCTTCCGTTCGCCGTGATGCTCGGGGTGATCTTCAGCCTGAAAATCTTCTCGCCGGCGGTCTATTACTACATGATGGTGATCCCGAAAAAGTTCGGGCTCCGCTGGCTCCCCGCCGTGCGGAACGGTTGGGAATTGCTCCTGGATACGCCGCTCTTCCTCGTCCTGCTCGGCGAGATGCTGATGTTCGACGCGGCCTCGTTCCGCAAAGATCCGCGTCTGCCCTGGCTTGCGGCCGTGCTCGTGGTCTCGATCCCGTTTGCGGCGATCTCGTCCGCGAAGGCGGGGGGGGTCGCCAATAGCCTCTTGCCGGCCCTCTTCCCGCTGATGGCCTTCTGCGCCCTCCGATTACCAAGGCTTTTGAATTTCCTGAACAGCAACGCCACGGCGGGCCTACCATCGCGTTTGATGCTCGGAGTCTTCGTGGCCTTGCTCATGATGCTGACGGCCTTCCCGCGACTGTCGACCCGGCAACCGTTGCTCATCGCCAGATCCAATCATGATCAGGCCTATTGGAAGGTCGTTGATCTCGTCAAGCGACTTCCCGGCAAGGTGATCTGTCCCGAGGACCCGACGATTCCGTTCTATGCGGTCGGCTACCTGGGACTCAACATCTTCTCCGAGTACGACACCCATCTCGTCAATGGTGTCTATCCCGTCACTCCGCCGGACCATGTCCGGAAGGAGCTACTCGAGGCGGATTACCTCATCGACGTCAGCGACTCCACCCAAAACCTCCTCAAAGACGCCAACCTCGAATCGCTGGGGTTCGAACCGATCATGGCCAATGAGGCCTGGTTGGAATCCGCGGATTACAAGGTCTGGAAGCGAACGCCGATTTCCGTCGGGGGCCTTTCTCCGAAACCGGCCCGTACTTCCGGAATGTAAATGGGGCAGGCCCGGAGCGAGGCAGAACGGAGCAGCGACCGTCAAGATCGAGCCAGTCGTTGGCTCGATCTTGACGGTCGCTGCGTTGGGGCCTGCGAAATGGGGTTCACTGCCAGGCGTCAGGCTTTTTGGGCGACGAACGCGAGGGCGTCGGCGGTGCGGGTCAGGAGGTCGTCGATCTGGGCGGTCGACTCGAGGCCGATGATGAAGGCGTTGACGGTGCCCAGGCCAAGGACGAAGCGGAGCGAGGCGTCCCGGCGCTCGGCTTCTTTCATCGCCCCTTCGCCGAAGATCTTCATGCCAACGACCCCTTTGCCGGCGAGGTGCATCTCTTCGAGCTGCGAGACGACCTCGTCGGGCCGCTTGTCGTCCATGATCAGACCTTCGGGGTTGATCCGCGCCAGGTCGATCTCGACGAACGGGTCCTTGGCGGCCGTGCGGAGCGGGTCCATGCCGTGGCAGCTCGTGCCGTGGGCGCGGATGATCTTCTGCTCCTTGGCCTCGCGGAGGTAGTCCATCGACCCCTTGTTCTCGGCGGGCCAGCCCTTCTTGGTCATGCAGTGGAGCAGGACAATGTCGATGTAGTCGACCCCGAGTTCCATCCGGTAACGTTCGAGGTGACTCCGGCAGTCGGGGACCTGGGTCGCGTGGGTCTTGGTCTGGATGACGTACGACTCGCGAGGGACCCCCTTGAGCGCTTCGCGGAGATAGACGTGCGAGCCGTACTGGTCGGCGACGTCAAAGAAGCAGATGCCGCGGTCGAGGGCATGGCGGACGACCTTGGTGAATTCCTTGACCCCGAGTTTGGTCTGATTGCTCGCCTGGCCGTTGCCATGGCTGCCCGTGCCCATGCCGATGAGCGAGACCTGGACGCCGGACTTGCCCAGCGTCACCTTATCGGTCGGGCTCTTGGGGAGGTTCGCCCGGGCGGCCCGGGCCGTCGTGGTTGTGGCAGTCGCGGTCGCGGCGGCCAGGGCGGTGGTCGCCACGGTCGTCCGGGCGAGGAAGTCACGGCGGTTCAGGGGAGTCATGGCACTCGATCTCCGGTGTCCAGGTTTCGGACCGAGAGGAAGACGGGCCGCTCGACCGATTGGGACGGCCGAGGCTTTGGCCTGATTCTAACGTTCGCGTGACTGTGCTACCATAACCTGGAACGGGAGGAGCGTCGCTCGGCTCGGGACGATCGCGCCAGGGCGATCCCGCCCGAGGAGACGGGGCGGGAATGGAGCGCTCGCCGATCACCCGCTCGCATGAGGTTCGGCCCATGTTTCCAGGTCAGGAGAGGATGATTGTGTTCACAGGTCTGGTCGAGGTTCTCGGTTCCATCGAACGCGTGGATGAAGAAGGGCCGGGGCGGCGCCTGACGCTGGCCTGGCCCGGGCTGGTCGAGCCGCTGGCTCTGGGGGAGAGCGTGGCGGTCAACGGCTGTTGCCTGACGGTCGTCGCGGCCGAGGGGGAACGGTTCGTCATGCAGGCCGGTCCCGAGACGTTGCTCCGGACCAACCTGGGAGCGGCGGGTCCGGGCGATCGGGTCAACCTGGAACGCTCGCTCCGGGCCGGTGACCGACTCGGGGGCCACTTCGTCCAGGGGCACATCGACACGACGGCCGTGCTTCGCGAGCGCAGGACCGAAGGAGAGTGGGAGTTCCTCGCCTTCGGGATCGACCCGAGCTGGACGTCCTTGATGGTTCCCAAAGGCTCGATCGCGGTCGACGGCGTGAGCCTGACCTTGGTGGGCGTCGAACCCGACGGCTTTTCGGTCATGCTCATCCCGCACACGCTGGCCGTGACCACCCTGGGGGGCGTGCGGGTGGGAGGCCGTGTGAATATCGAGACCGACATGATCGCCAGACATGTTGCGAAACTGATGGCCGTCGGTTGATCGCC
Source organism: Singulisphaera sp. GP187 (assembly GCF_900129635.1). Taxonomy (GTDB): domain Bacteria; phylum Planctomycetota; class Planctomycetia; order Isosphaerales; family Isosphaeraceae; genus Singulisphaera. The sequence goes on from NZ_FSRB01000001.1 coordinate 5,018,157, forward strand.
CGCGAACACCGACCCACGGAAAACACGGACAATGAATCCGTTGTCGTGTTTTCCGTGGTGAGATTCCCCACGTTTTATTGGGACCGCGGGCGGATTGGCCGGGGTGACGTGAGGCGCGGTCCGGCCGGATGAATGGGTCCGCGGCGCGGCTTCGGCATCGGCTTTGGGAGGCCATTCTTCGCCTGCTGATCGAGGAGTCTCGTCAGCGCGGGCGTGGCGGGATGCCAGACGAAGTTGGGGCTCGACCCGAGCATCAAGTAGACCTGGTTCTGCTTGAAGCCTTGGGACCAGAGGCTACGCTGGGCGTTGACGTAGGCGCTGCGCAGGTCGCCGAACACGGTCAACTGGCCGTGTCCGCCCACGAAGACCTTGCTGTCGGCGACCGTCGGCGTGGCGAACTTCACGCCGGAGCCAAGCTGGTCGCGGGCGCCGGACATCTGGCTGTTGTAGAGCTCATTGGCGACGTTCGAGGCATCGTAGGCGCGGAGGACGGCCGAGGTTTCGCCGTTCTCGAGCACCCAGACGATCCCGCCGATCGTGCCGTTGGCCGAGATGCTGGGAGTCGAACCGGGATAGGTGAACTTGTTGCTGGAGACGCTCTCGGGGGCGTCGGCGATCTGGCCACCCGCGACCGGGAAAGCCTTCAGAGAGTCGCCGGGGGCGGCGTAATAGAGCTTGTTGTTGTAGTAGGCCGGGGTGCTGTACGCGCCGAGCCAGAGGTTGCTATCGCTGTTCAGGATCCCGATGGTGCCTGCCGCTGTTTTGTGGACGATCTGGTCGGAGTCGGAGTGGAAGCCGCCCAGGTTATCGCGATTGAGGAGGTAGATCGTGCCGTTCTTATCCGCGGCGACCATCAACGGCAGCGCCCCTCCCGCCTGGTTGGGCAGAAGCACCACGCCCCCTGAGCCGAGGTCCTGGTCCTGGCTGTCGAGGAGCTGCTGGTTGGAAGGGGAGTAGTAGTCGGCCATTTGCAGCCCGTTACTCCCGGTGACGAGCCTGAGGACGCTGTCGCCGTAGTCCGAGCCTCCGGTGTCGCCACTGAATTTGCCGTTGGCCGTCGCCACGTACACATTCCCGGAGCCGTCGGCGGCAGGGCCACCGCCACTCATCCAGATACTCCCCTGGCGGCTGTTGGGCGTGACGCAGAAGACGCCGACCGGCTGGAGATTGGAGGCGTTGTACGCCATCAGCCAGCCGTGGTACGGGACGTTGTTGAACGAGGCGAACGCGACGTAGAGCACGCCGTTGTTCAGCAGAAGAGCGGAGCGCTGAAGCTGTTTCGACGCGTTGAACGTCACCGTGTCGCCGCCGTCGCCCGTTCCGGGAACCGTGGCCTGCACGGCCACCGGGCCACCGAATTTCTCCTGGCCCGTGGTGATGTCGAGGGCGTGGAGCCTGTGCTCAATGAGCGGTCCCGACGTGGTGTTCACCTTCGTCATCACGTCGACGTAGAGCGTTCCCGACGCCTTATCGATCACCGGCGTTCCCACGATCCCCAACTCGGTAAAGTTGGTCGTATCGAGGTCCGAGCCGGTGACCGTGGTGACCCCCGCCGCCGGGTTAATCAGGCTTGTGGCCCAGAGCGGACCGGCGTTGGGGCCCAGGTTGCTGGTCGCGTCGAAGGCGTAGACGCTGCCGTGCGTCGTCGCGACGTAGACCACGTCATGCAAGGTCCTGTTGATCAAGACCCCCGTGTCGTAGAGGGGCTGAGCGTAGATATCGCCGTCAACCGGGTAGCTGAAGAGCTTGCCGAACGAGCCGGGGTTCAAGGTGGCCGCGTTGAGAACACCCTCGGACAGATTCTGACCGGTACGGGCATTATCGTTATGATAAGTTAATACGTCGGTCGCGAGCAACTGGCGGAGCTCGAGTGACTCTGCTCCGGGTCGGAACGCCCGACGGCGCGGCACGGGTCGGTCGCCTTGCAGGCGGCGGGGCAAAGCCCGGAGAAGCTCCCTCATCTCACGGCTCCGAGAGAAGCGACCAGTGGGTCGGTGGACCACACCACAGCGTCATCGACCAAGCAAGGTTCGACCCTACGCGCCACGCTCGGATGGCTCGAAGACAGGACGCTGAGCCGACCCTCGTTCCTCCGAACGAATCCGCGCAAGTCTCCCTACCTGTGACTGATGTCGGTTCCCTGCGCACCCCGGCTTCACGTCGTCTCGGGTCTTTTCTTGACCTGAAGCCCGCAAATTCCCTATTTTCCGTGCCTGCCGATCTGTCGATCCTGCCGATCTGTCGATCCCGGGACGTTGCCACCCGACTCAGCCGGACGGGAGACACCGGGACGCTCGGCCTGAGCGCGGTTTCCACCGTGGTTCACATTTCCTTGGGGTTGATTTCCCTGGGACCGTGTGCGGACCCGCCCGCGGTCCCAGGATCGGCCAGGAAAGGCAAGCCCAATGGGGCCGTTGCTTCCAGAGATGCAGGGTAAATCCCTCGGGGCGGTTGGCCGGTCGCCCTGGCCGCTTGCTCGCGGCAACGCACTCGGCTCAGGCCGTTTTGGCGGCGAGGCGGGTGATTCGGACGTGGCCGTCGTGGTGGGCCGAGGCAATTCGGAGGCCGTCGGGATGGACGTCCATGTCCCTGAGGATGTTGGGCAGGCCAAACCGGTGGTAGTCCTTGTCGGCGTCGGTCTTCCAGAAGAGCAGCAGGCCGCCGTTGCTCCCCCCGCAGGCCCCCAGGAGGCTGCCGTCGGCCAGGAAGTGCAATCGCCAGATCACGCCCCCGGTGATGCCGTCCGCCAGAAGGGTTCGCACATTCTTGCGGCTTTCCCCTTCAAACAGGATCGCGATCGGCTCGTGAACGGCCCCCAGCGGGTTGGTGGCTTTGTGAAGCCCTCCCGCGGCCACGAACTTGCCGTCGGGCGTGATGGCCAGCCCGCGGATCCCCCCGAAATCGACTTGCTGGCCCGCTTCGTACGTGTGCAGCGGCTTGGCGTCGAACGCCCCGGCGAGGTTGCCCGAGGCGAGATCCCACTGCTTGACCGCGCCGAGCAGGTCGCCGCTCAGGATCGTTTTCCCGTTCGGGTGGAAACCCAACGAGTAGACGTGCCCCGTGTGCCCCGCCAGCTCGCGGACCAGCTTGCCCGTCGCCGCCTCCCAGATCCGAACCATCTTATCATTGCCGCCCGAAGCCAGCAGACTGCCGTCGGGACTGACGCTCAGCGCCCGGATCCAGCCCTGATGGGCTTCGATCTTCCGGATCGGCTGAGGGGCACTCGACGCCGTCTCCCAGGCCGTGATCCGCCCATCGCCACCGCCGCTGAAGGTCGTCACCCCGTCGGCGGTGAACGCGAACGAGAAGACCCACGACTCATGACCGCCGGGAAAGAGCAAGCGCTTGCCGTCGGCCAGGTCGAACCGTTGCACCGTGGAACTCTCGAGCCCGCAGAACACGAATCGGCCCTTGGGCTCGAACCGGCAACTCACCACCGGCCTCTCGGTGGGCCACTGGGCGGCGACATGAGCGAGCTTGGGATCAAACCCGGCGGGAACGGTAGCGGCCTGGGCATTCATAACGGCACCTTTTCACTTCATCATTCGCCTGAACTCGATACAACCACTCAACCGTCGATCAAGACAGGATTTGCTTGATCATCCTCGAGGCGGGGTCGGCGATCGGGACGTCGCGCCCTTCGATGTCGAACGAGTCGGTCGAGTCGACCCCCACGGCCTGGAGGTAAGTGTGGAAGAGGTTGGCATGGTCGACCTGACCGTCCACGACTTCCGTCCCCTTGTCGTTGGTTTTGCCGTAGGCGACGCCGCGCTGGACTTTGGAGCCGGCCATCACCACCGTCCAGGCATGCGACCAGTGGTCGCGGCCATAGTAGAGGTTGATGTTCGGCGTCCGGCCGAACTCCGAAAGGACGACGATCAGGGTGCTCTCGAGCATCCCTCGGTCGGCCAGGTCGGCCACGAACGTCGCAAACGAAGTATCGAACTCGCCGAGCTGCTCGATGTGAAAATTGAAATTCTCGTTATGCGTGTCGTAGTTCGAGTGCGAGACTTGAACAAACGTCACGCCTTTTTCGAGGAGCCGGCGGGCGAGCAGGCAGTGGCGCCCGAAGTCGTGCTTGCCGTAACGGTCGTGATCTTTCGCCGGCTCCTTGGTGACGTCGAACACCTCGCGTTGCTTCATGAGCTGGGCGGCTTGCTCATAGGAATAGACATAAGCCTCGGTCAAGGCCGTGCGGCGCCGGCTCAGGAAGCGGTCATTGCCCCGTTTGCGGAAGTCGTTGCGGGCAGCGTCCATCGGCTCGGTGACCTGGCCGGGCCTGGTCGTGTTCTGAGGCGGGTTGCCGTTGCCCAGGGCGATGCTCGAATACATCGGGCCGAGATAGGCGGAGTCGTTGCCACGACCGCCGCCACCGCCGGGCGTGATGATGATGTGCCCGGGCAGGGCGCTGTCTTGGGGGGTCATGGCCTTGGCGCAGACGGCCCCGAAGTACGGATAGTCGGCGGCGGGGGTCTGGCGACGGCCGGTGAGCATCATGTAGGCCCCCTTGCCGTGGTCATCCTCGCTCGTGTTCACCCCGCGGACCAGGCAAAGGTGGTGCATCTGCTTGGCGACGTTCGGCAAGAGCTCGGAGATCCGGATGCCGGGGACCGAGGTCTCGATCGCCCGGAACGGGCCGCCGGTATCCGTCCCCGGCTTGGGGTCCCAACTCTCGAGCTGGCTCAAGCCGCCGTGCATGTTAAAGACGACCACTCGCTTCTGGTCGCCCTGCAACTGAGCGGCCGCGAGCGGACTCGCGAAGACGCCCAGCCCCCCGACCACCGACCCGGCCGCCGTCGCCGCCAGGCCGGCCAGGAAACCGCGTCTCGCCACGACGTGCTCGGATGAGTTGCAAGCGTATGCGCATTTCATAATTCACGGGCCTTTCTTTCCAGCAAGCGTTCGGCCAAACCAAAAAAAAAGCGTCAGTGATTGAATCGGAACTCAGCCGACGTCAGCAGTCCCCAGACCAGCTCCTGGACGGCCGCCGGCTTGTTCGCAGCCTGCTCGGTGAAGACCCGGACCACGTCGGCCGACTCTTCGGGGCTTGGCAACCGCGTGAGGACGGTCAGATACAGATCTTCCGCAGCTTTCTCGGCGGCCTTTTCCGCGGCCATGCGTTCGGAGACGTTCCCGGCGGCGGGCGCCACCCAGCCGTTCACCAGGCCGCCGTTGGCCGCGAACAAGGCCTGGTCGGCCGTGGCGAAGAAGTCATTCTGCGGCTGGCCGGCCCCTGCCCCGTAGACCGTCACGAAGGAGGCGACGTTCCCCTTCAGCTTGTCGAAGGTGCGTTGTTCCAGCTCCAACGCCCGGGCGCGGACCTGGGCCGGGTCGTTCTTCGCCGCGTCGTCCAGCGGCTTCGTCTTGTTCAGCTCCGCCTCCTCGGCCTGGCGCTGGCGGTCGTAGACACCGGTGACCTTGAGCAGGCTCCAGCACATCTGCTCGGGGGTGAGCGGCTTGAGCTGGGCCATGTCGAAGTCATTGGATTGGAGCGTGGCCAGTTGCTCGGTCGCGGTGGCGATTTCCGACTCCAATGTCTTCGCCTGCGACTCGTCGTCGGCCTGCTTCTTTTGTGCGGACGCCACGGCGGCGGCGCGGCGGGCCTTCTCGGCCATCGACGCGTCGAGCCCTTGGTTCGCCAGGGCGAGCGCCTCGGCCCCTTTCTTGAGCTCCACCACGGCGGCATCGCGCTGGGCGGTTCGGGTGGCCTCGACCGATCGCAACTCGTCGGCCTTCGCCTTGAGCTTCTGGGCGGCCTCGGTCAAGGTCGGGTCATCGGGCAATTGTTGCCGGGCCGCGTCGGTCGCGGTGAGCGCCGCGACGACGCTCGCCACGACCTTCTGCTGTTGGGTCAAGGCGGCCTGCGCCTCACTCTTGGTTTTCTCCAACGCGAGCCGGGCCTGGTCCGCCGCCTTCACCTTCGCTTGATGTTGCACCAGATCCGGCTCGAATTCGGTCGCGAGCTTCTGGGCCTGGGTGACCGCCTCACGGCTGCTGACAATCGCCTGGGCGACCGCCACAGCCTGCCCGCGCAGCGTCTCGCGCTGGGCGAAGGTTTCGAGCCGCTCGAGTTGCCGCTTGTGCCGCTCGAGCGCGACCTTGCTCTCGGCCGTCTTGCGACGGGCGTCAAGCACCACTTGTTCCTTCTGCCGCACCGCTTCGCGGAGCGGCAGCGCCTTGGCCCGCGCGACCTCGACCGGCTTGACCGCGGCCGCCAGTTCCTCGCCCGCTTTCGTAAGGGCGACGGCCTTTTCCGGACTCGTCTTCTTCAAGGCGGCCACTTCGGCAATCACGGCGTTAGAACGGTCGACAAACTTCTGAGCCGCGGCGGCCAGGTCCTTCTCCGTCGGCAGCTTCTTGACGACTTCTTGCGCCTTGCCGGCGGCCTCCGCGAGCGTCTTCCCCAGATCCTCGCGTGCGTTGATCTGGGCGAGAAGATCATTGACCGCCTTCTGAGCGTCGGCCTGTTTCTTGCCGACAGCCGCATGTTTGGCCAGGGCTTGGTCTTGCTCGGCCGCGGCCGGAACGAGCGTGGTTTCGGCGGCGTGCCAATCCTTGATCGCCTGGCTGTACGCTTTCTTCGCCGCTTCGTACGTCGCGGTGAACGCGTCGGTATGCGTCTTGAGTTCCGCGAGCGTCGGGGCCACCGCTTCGGGGTGGGGTGGGGCCTGATCCGCGGGCAGGTCGATGGCCCTCTGATAGGCCCTGGTCAGCGCCAGCTCACGGAGAAAGGCCTTGGTATCGTAGTTCCGGGCAACCAGCTCATCGGCCAGAAGCGCCATCAATTCCGGGTGGCTCGGCGGGTTGGCCGGGTGGTGCAGGTCGAGGGGATGCACCAGCCCTCGTCCCATCAACATCGCCCAGAGTCGGTTGGCGATATTTTCATTAAAGGCCCGGTTCGTCCCCCCGGTCACGTGCGAAGCAAGCTGAGCCCTTCGACTGAATTTGGGCACGGGGAGAATGTTGTCGGCGGGCTTGACCTGGTATTCCTCACCGGGCGGAAACACGGGTTCAACCAGCTCCGTCTCGCCGAGGATCCGAGGCCCCGTCAAATGCTTATCATTTTTAACGAACACCGAGTCAAACGTGAGGTCGCCCCCCACCTTCTCGGCGAATACGGTCTGATCCTTGCCCCCCTCTTTGCGAACGAGTGCATACGCGGGCATGAAGAAGGCGACCAGACCGTGGTAGTCCGACTGCTGATAATCGTCGATCACCGGGTGATTATGGCACTGAGCACACTGCATATCGCGGCCGAAAAAGATCCGCCCGACGTCGCGTGTGATCAGGTTCGGCTCCGAACCGCGGTCCAGGTAAAACCGCGCGGCGGGCCTGAGCTTGGCGTCGGCGCCGTCGGCACTCAGAACTTCTTTCAGCACCTGGTTGAGCGGCCTGTTCTCACGCGCGGCCTGGAGCAAGTAGTTCTGCCACTCATCGGCCGTGACATTCTGATTCGGCCGCCGCTCCATCAGCATCACGTCGAGCGTCGTCGCCAGGTGCCGGCCGTAGAGCGGGCTCTCCAGCAACCGGTCGACCGCCCTGCCCCGCTTATCGGCCGCCGCGTCCGCCAGGAAGGCCCGCAGTTCTTCCGAAGACGGGGGCATCCCCGTCAGGTCGAGCGAAACGCGCCGCAAGAACTCCGCGTCACCGGCCAGCGCCACCGGCGGGCCGACGTGACTCGCGTCGATCACCTGATCGATGCGTTCACGCAACGGCGGGGCGGGAGCGTCCGCCGCGCGGGCCGTGGACGTCAGCAAACCCATCGCACAGAGCATGGAGTAAGCGCATCGATCGAGTCGTAGGGGGAGGCGATTCATCGGTGAGAGCCTCGCGCGTTGCACGAACCCATTGAGGAGGGAGGAAATCCACGAGTACCTGGCAGGAGGGCAGTCTCTCGGGACCGTCGTCGTGAGCCTTCGGTTGCTCTTCGCACTTGCGACGACAGGGGCTGTCGTCACCATCACCCGAAAGCTCGGTGGGGCACTCAAAACCGGTCGGCTCACCCAGCCCCTCTGTTTCCGAAGGCGATGACGAGGTCCCCTCGAAACCCGCGCAACGGAGTGCAAAACAGGGCCTTGGCAGCGTCTCGACCGGCCTATCCAACACCGGTTTAACACAAAACCAGGCGAACGTAAACCCCCGAAATGTCCTCCCACCCGAATTCTTTACCAACGGCCATCGAATCGGGTGGCCTTTCGGGCCAACGGTGAAGCAAGACGCACAACGGGAGGGGTGGCCGGAGCCGATCGCACAATCGGGCGGGAGCGAAGGCCTGCTTCCGTGGAATCAGACCGGTGACTGACAGGCCTGGCAAGCGTCTGACACGCGCAACGACATGCCTTTATTGGTATGTCACGGATACAATTCCGACAGCATTCAGTAAGGATGGCGCAGGGGCGGAGATCCCGACAAGGGCGAGCGAATCAGGGCGGCCTGGGAACGGGCTCAGCTCTCTCGGCCAGGCCGCCGATCGCGACTCGGTTAGCTCTTGCGGCGAATCCTCCAGATCGTGACCGAGTTGGTGATGTCGTTCACGGCCGCGAGCTGCGTTCCGTCCGGCGCGGTGGCGATGCCGAACGCGCCTCCGGGGCTGGTGCTGAGCGAGAACTGGCCGACGAACTGGCCCCGGCGGGTAAATTCGACCAGCGTGCTCGGGTTGTTCGGATCGGGGTTAACGGCGTCGCCGTTGGCGACGATCAGGTTGCCGTCGGCAGCCGTGGTCATCCCGAGCGGGCCGTGGAGGTGGGCGTCATCCTGGTAGATCACCGTGCCGGTCCCGCCGTCGACCTGGGTCCGGCCGGCGTGTGGCACCGCATAGACGGCGTTGTCGCCCGTCGAGGCGACGAAGAGGGTATCCGTCGCGTGGTCATAGACCAGGCCGGTCGGACCGATCTCGAACGCGGCCGGATCGCCCTGGTGGGTGTAACCCGAGGCGATCTGGGTCTCCGAAACCACCTGGACCCCTCCCCCTGCCGGCAGCCGTAGGTTCAGCCGGGTCACGGTCCCGCTGAGCACGTTCGAGACGAACACCGAGGCGCGATTGCCCTGGTCAAAGACGGTGAGGTCCCACGGCCCGTTCAGCAGGTTGGGGTTGGTCAGGTTCGCGACGAGCTTACCGTGCTTGTCGAGAACCATGAGTGAGCCGGCCATCGCAGTCGCGGAGGTGCCATCGGTGCTTGGGACGTTGCCGACCAACACGAACCCACGCTTGAGCACCCCCAGCGCGGTCGTCAGGCCCGACCCCGCCGGGGCCTGGAAGAAGACCGAGGCCTGGTTGTTGGGCGTGACCCGCATGATGGTCGTGCCCGTGCCCTGCAAGTTGTCACTGTTGTTGAAGTTCGAGACCAGCACGTCCCCATGCCGGATCGTCCCGCCGCGGGCAAACCCGAGGGGGACGAACACGACCCCGTACGGGTTCACATCGCCAGTGGCAGGAACCGTGGACACCGTTCGACTCGGTGCGTTGGGAAGTTGGGCGATGGTCGAAACAGCATGCTGATGCCCCGCGCGCAATGTGGAGATCTCCGCGTGCGGGACCATCATCGCACTCATGACCTCGCGGGATTCAAGACCTTCAATCGACGGACGGACAGCTCGCGATAGGGGGGTACGCGGGCGCGGATGATGCAACATCGTTGACCCTCCGTGCAGACCAGAAGCGAGCAAAATCAGCAGCAAACTAATTAGGATTATTACGCCGTCGCACTTCCGGAGTCAAGCCTTGCCCATATCCATGAACTCCTTAATTCAAACTATCAAGAAAATTATGCACATTCGACAAACAGAAAACAAACACATTCGATGTTTTCAAAATAAGTCGCTGAAGCGGCGGGCCACGGTGATGCTTGATTTTCTGATAGGTCGTCTCGGCCATGCGACTGCTCCTGGGTGCCACGGTCATTCTCAACCCGTGAGCCATTGACCGAGGGGAAGTTGCGACGAAGCGGACTGGCCCCCCCCACCCCCCCCCCCGCTACAACGGCAAGAGAATTCGCTCTCACGGGCCAGGCGTTGAATCCGAATGGCCGTATTCACGAATTTCCAGGTTCCGCCTCGTGAATTCGGGGCCCGGTGATTAGACAGGAGACCGGTCCGGCGGGGTCTAGTTGAGAGAGAGACTTCTGTCTGAGGCCGAGGGTGATGCAATGGCGGGCGATCCGGATGAATGGGAAGCCTGGCTCGACCGACACGGCGCGACGCTGGTCCTGCTGGCGCGGCAACGCGTGGCGAGCCGAGCCGACGCCGAGGACGTCGTGCAGGAAGCGTTCGTTCGCTTCTGGCGATCTCGCCAGCGGGCGAACGATCCGACCGCCTATCTTTACACCTGCGTACAGCACTGCGCCCTGAACTGGCAGCGCAGCCGGGAGCGACGGTCGAGGCGGGAGGAGGTCGCGGCCCGCCCGGAAGCGGAAGCCGAGGACTCGCTGACCGGCCCGCTGGGGCAAGAAGAGCGCCGGGAAGCGATTGAGGCCGTTCTCCGGAGCCTGCCCGAGCCCCAGCGCGAGGTGCTGGTGATGAAGGTCTGGGGCGGCCTCTCTTTCCCGCAGATCGCCGAAGCCGCGCAGATCTCGGTCAACACCGCCGCGTCCCGCTACCGCTACGCACTGGCCAAGCTGCGCGAACGGCTGGCTGAGGAGCCGACCCCATGAACGAGATCCCCGACCCGCTCGAAACCGAACTGCGGGCCTTTCGCCCCACGGAGCTCTCGACCGACCTGAAGCGACGCGTCGCCGATCGGCTGGCCGGCTCCACGACCAAGATGAACCGACGATTCGGGAGGATCGCCCTCGCCGGCGGACTGACCGCCGCCGCTTGCCTGCTGGCCCTCCTCCTCGGACGAGGCGGCGACCGTGGCGCCGACACCAAGCCGGCCATCGTCACCCCCCTGCCCGTACCACCCGATCGACCTGAAGACAGGTTGCCCTCGCTCCGTGCCTATCGAGAGGCCCTCGCCCAATCGCCCGAAGCCCTGGATCGCCTGCTCGATCGGCACGCCGTCCGCGACCACGGACTCGACCCCCAACTCGTGCGCACCCGCGCGTTCCACCGGCCCGACCCCGAAGGACGAGCCCTCACAGGAGAACTCTGATGATGCGAAGCGGAAACCTCGTCGCAATCTCGATGGCCCTGAGCCTGGCGCTCGCCCTGCCGAGCGCCTCCGCCGCCGCAGTGGACCCACCGCCCCGTGACGCCGGGCACAGCCTCGCAGCCAACGCGGCCCTGAAGTACTGGCAAGCCTTCGCCCTGATGCCGAGCCTCGACAAGAACCAGGAGAATCGCCTCGCGGACTGGAACAAGATCCCCCTCGACGGCCCGGCGCTCGAGCTCATCGCCGCATTCGGGGAGAGTCGTCAGTCCCTGCTCCGCGGGGCGAAATTGCGCGACTGCGACTGGGGCCTGGATTACCAAGACGGCATGGGCCTCCTTCTCCCGCACCTCGCCAAGGCCCGAGACCTGGCCCGCCTGGCCGCCCTCCACGCGCGGCACGAGATCGCGCAGGGCCACGTCGAGGCCGCCGCCGAGGACGCCGCCGCCATTCTGGCCCTGGCCCGCCACGTCGGCTCCGACCCCATCGTCATCAGCATCCTGGTGCGTTACCTGATCGAGGGGACGGCGATCGACCTGATGGCCGCCAACCTACCGGATCTGCAAGCGCTCGCCCCCGGAATCCTGTCCGCTTACGAAACGCTGCCACCGGGCGCAACGTTCCAGCAGGCGTACCTGACCATGGAGAAGGAACATACGATCCGCTGGCTGATCGAGAAGATGCGGACCGCGGAAGCGAGAAAAAAGGGAGCCTGGAGAAAAGTCTGGAAGGACGCAACGGATCGGCCGGGGGGCCTGGACGTCATCAACCGCGTCGATACGATCGAGCGGGCCGTCCAGTTGACGGAAGACTTGTTACCCGTCTGCGACGACCTGGCGGCCTTGGTCGCCTTGCCCACGGCCGAGTTCGACGCACGATACCCGGAGTTCAAGAAAAAGACCGAGGCCGCCCATCCGCTCGCGGCCTACTTCCTCACGACCTCGGACACGGTCCTCGTCACTCTACGTCGGAACGAGGCCAGGCTGACAATGCTCAAGGCGGCGATCGCCGTGGTCCGCGGCGGTCCCGACAAGCTCAAGGACATCAAGGATCCGTTCGGGGCCGGGCCGTTTGAGTATCGCCCCCTGGGCAAGGGGTTCGAACTGAAATCGAAGCTGCTCTTCCAGAATCAGCCGGTGACGCTGACGGTGGGACCAGGGAATAAGTGACGGATCGGGGTGACCTGCACTTTCCGCACCTTCATCCAACCCGCTTGCAACCGTTGGGAACGCTGACGAAACGACTTCCCGGAATCGGACCACCCGTCCCCTCAGAAATCAAGAAGCTGTTTTTGTCAGCGGTCCTGAAACACGGCAATACATCCATCAACAATCAATGTTCATTTAGATTTGTCCGCGTAAAATTAAGTATTGACACCGATTTTCTCGCAGGACTAAAATTCGCCGCGGGCTAGGAGTTCGGCCCGAAGCTGAACCCGCCGCCCCTCATTCATAGCGAGTACTTCGACAGTCGTTCTGCCGACCGGCGTAAGGCCCGAAATTGCCGGGTCCCGAAACGCAAAATGCTCGCCCCAGAGTTGATGCCTGGGGTCAAAAAGTCGCTCGATGCTTCCGGTCTCGGGATCAATGCCCGTAAGATTCGGCCCCTTGAATGCGTTGCATCGTTCACAGGCGACACAAAGATTGTCCGGGTTGTCTCCCCCGCCATGCTGCCTCGCAATGATGTGTTCAACGTGAAAGGCGACGAATGGCTGGGCCGCCTGGGGCAGACGACAATATTCGCATCGCTCGTGGGCTCTCTGGCGAACGAGCCGCCGGGTCGCGGCATCCATCAGCCGTTCGGCCGCTGGGCCAGTACCGACCGGGCCTTGGCCTGAAGAATGCTGATAACATCAATAGCGTCGACGTAGGCAAGATACTCAGCCCGCTCCTCGTCGGTGAGTTCACCTTCATTACTCTTTTCGGCCAGTTCGTCAATTCGGGTCTGCACCTCAGGTGTCGCCCGCATGGCCAACAGTTGGTTGGCGAATTCGACGGGCATCATCTGACCGACCGGCTCGAGAAGTTGAGAAAGAACGTTCGTCGGTGTCGGATTCATCTGGCCCTCACTCTCAAAATCTGCCGGCCCACAGCGGTTTACCGCTGTGTTGCTCACGTCTGGGTGGCTGGGTCCATACTCGGCCCCCGGCCTTTTTGTCCCTGAGCACCTTTCACCTAGCGTATCACTTCCGGCAAATTGAAACATCCTGAACGATTTCAGAGAAGCAGCCTCGTCCCGGCCTCACAAGACACGACCTTCGCTGGCAAGTCGACCGAAAACCGACCCCCAAACCCCGAGGTCGGCGCCATCGGCACGATGAAATTCAGCGATCTTGCAAATTCTGATGATTTGACTTGCGGCCGAGAGCCTGGCAAGTGATAAGTAAGGGAACCCCGTCGACCTCGCTCTCTGCGACAGTAACACCATCGGCCTCGATCTACGGCCGGCGGGATCCGGGCCGTCCTTGTTCGGCGGCCCCAGCGCCCTCTCCGTTCCGTCGTCGGCCCTGGACCGAGGGCCACCACACCCTCGCGGCCGGCCCTGATCCGTTGTCGCTCGTGACTGACCCGCAGCGTCCGACGAACCACAAAAGAGGAGCGATTGCGATGACCGACCTCGTCACTGCACTGTCCTCACAAACCGGGATCGACGGCGAGATGGTCAAGAAGGGTCTCGGGACCTTGCTGACTTTCCTCCAGAAGAGTCTCCCGCCCGACCTCTTCAGCAAACTGCAAGCCGCCATCCCAGGCGCATCGGAGTTGCTCTCGGCCCATGAGCCCGAACCAGGGGGGACGGGCTCGGGCCTCCTGGGCATGGTCACGGGCTTGGCCGGCAAACTGTTCGGCAGCCACGCCGAGCACGGGCCCCACCTGCTGACGGGACTCTCCCACGCCGGCTTCAGCGCCGAGCAGATCGAGAAGTTCCTCCCCCAGGCGTTCGAGCAACTCAAGGCGATCCTCCCCGCCGAGCTTCTCAAACAGGTCAAGGAGGCGCTCCCCACACTCGCAACACCGGCCGAGGCCAGCGACGGCTGAGCCAACACGCAACGGCCCGCGTTTGGGTTGCGTTGCGGGCGGTCCCGACCCAACCACCGTTACGGCGCGGCGACCCACTCGGGGAGGGTCGTCCCGTTGGCGAATCCGATTGATCCATGAGGAGGTCACCAAGTCATGGAGCCGTTCCACGCGTCATTGGCCGATGAAGACGGCCAGGCCATTACCGAAGTTGAGGGAACGATCGAGTCCCCGGAAGAAGCCCCCGGGACCCGTTCCGGACAATTCGAGTTACCAGACAACGAGTCGTTTATGCAAGGCGTCATGGACGGAAAGACCTTCCGCCTCCAGGTCGACGGCGGAGACGCATTTACGATCAAGGTCGAGTCGGTCTCCGTCAGTTCGCGGTCAGGGTTTTCGGAGGCCTCGTTCTCGACCCTTTAATCGGAAAATTTCCACATAGGTGGGGGTCCTTACGTACCCGAACCGAATTTGCATTCACGATTTAATTGGAAGGACGAGGGGACCGAGCGGGGGGAAGTGACCGCAAAATCAGGTCCAGTTTCGTTTCAAGGGCGCGAACACGTCGATCCAGCGACTCGAGATCGAGGGGGCCCATGGATGTCCGGGCACGTCGCAGTTCCATCTCGCCTTGCGCATAGCGTAGCTCCACTTCCGCGATGTCCGCAACAGTGCCCCGCGCAGCCTCGTGTAACAGTCGCGCCTTCTTCGCCACTTCCTCGACTCGATCAAGGTACTCCGCAACCGCAGCCACTTTCTCATCCGGAGTGATGGCGAGTTGCAACTCGGCGTTCTTCTCCTGGGTTAATGCGTCGAGAAATCGGTCAAGGCTGATCCGTCCTTGGTCGTAAAACGGCTGCTGAACCTCCCGGCGACGGCGGGCCGACTCGACCAGTTTCTTGAGTGCGGCAATGTCGTCGGGGGCCGCCTCGGTGGGCGACGACTTGGCGAGGTCAGCCGGCACGGATTCCGGCTTCGGCTGGCCCGCGGTCTCCTGCTGCCCGATCAGGGTCCTCCCGCCGACCCCGAGCAGAACCAGCGCCACAGCGCCCATCGCGGCGAGCTTCAATTTGGTCATTAACATGGATCCGATAACTCCTTGAGTGAGTGTCAGCACTGTTATTGAAATCACGCCCGTGAAAACACCCTGGCCGGTCGTGAGCGTCAACGCTGTTTGCGTCGTGGCCTCCACGAGCGCAGGAGGGACCGCCGCTCTCGGGATGATCCCGACGCCAGGAAGCTCGCCAGGGACCATCCAACCTCGACGCAGCAGACGCGACTTCAACCGCTCCTTGGCCCTCATCAACCGCACGCTGATCGTCCCCACAGGGCAGTCCAGCCGATCCGCGGCCGCCTCATAGGTCAGGCCCTCGAGATAGCAGAGGATCACCGGCTCGCGGTATTTCTCCGGAAGCCGGCCCACCTCTTCGTGGAGCAGGGAGAGATCCAGGGGCGTTCCGTTGCGGTCGGCTCCTGTCTCCGTCCTCACCGCGACCTTTCGCTCATGGCCGCGGCGACGCGCCTGATCCGTTCTCAACCGGTTCGCGGCGCGTCGGGCGACCCCGAAGAGCCAGCTCCCGAGCGAATCCCGCAGTCGGATCGACCCGGCCCGCCATGCCAGGATCAGGAAGGTGGCCTGAAAGGCGTCCTCCGCGTCGTGGGGATCGTTGAGCACGTTGCGGCAGACGTCGAACACCATCGGACCGTGCCGGGTCACCAACGCCTCGAACGCCGCCTCATCCCGATGGGTGAGGAACCGGTCGAGCAGTTGTCCGTCGGTCAGCCCCCCGGTCGTCCCCGCCTCAAAGAGGCTCCTGACCGACCGGAGCAATCCGCCGTCCCTCTCGATCGTCATCTCCTTAACCTCTCTCCCCATAACGCGTCTCATGGCCAATAGTGCCATGAGACACGCCGGCGCTTTCAAAAAACTTTCCTGACTCGATCGAATTCCAGGGCCTGCGGTTTCGATTGGAGTCGCCCGGTGAGCGATCCTCACGCCGGCCCGATGTGGGGAATCAACCCGGTGCCGTTGCCACGGTGACAAAGGAACCAGCCTATGCAAAGGCCCAAAGCCAGGGAGCGATCCGCTCCCCGCTCGACGTCCAAGCGGGCGAAATCCCTGGCACCACGATCGGTGCCGTCCCTGGGTCGTTTTGGTCTTCGCTCGCCTTGCAAAGGCGAGCGGGGAGCGGATCGCTCCCTGGCTTCCGATGGACGAGGAGTCCCCCGGCAACAGGGCGACAGACTCCGCCGTTGGGGTTGCCCATTGCCGAACCGACGGCCAGGGCGGATCGATGCGAATTTCGCCTCGGTCCGCCCCTTCGACTTATCGCTCACCGCACACTTGCGGAACAGCAATTCATCTTCACGCGATTACGTCACGAACCACGTTCCCGTGGACGTCGGTGAGCCGGAAGTCGCGGCCCGAGTAGCGGTAGGTCAGGCGGGTGTGGTCGAGTCCCATCAGATGCAGGATGGTGGCGTGGAGGTCGTGGACGTGGACCGGGTTCTCGGCCGGGCCGTCGCCGTACTCGTCGGAGACGCCGAAGCTGAACCCGCCCTTCACGCCGCCACCGACCAGGAAGCAGGTGAAGCAGCGGCTGTGGTGGCCCCGGCCTTTGGGAGTCAGGTCTTGCCAGGGGGTCCGGCCGAACTCGGAGCAGCCGACGATCAAGGTCTCCTCGAGCAAACCGCGCTGTTTCAGGTCGTTCACCAGCGCAGCCATCGGCCGATCGATGTTGCGCGACAGGGCGCGGTGGTCGTCGATGTCATTGTGGCTGTCCCAGTTCGTGTTCGAGCCGACGTCGAACAATTCGACGACCCGCACCCCGCGTTCGATCAAGCGGCGGGCCACGACGCACTGGGCGGCGAACGAGCCGGGGTCGTCGGCCTTCGCGCCGTACGATTCCAAGGAGGTGCGCGACTCCCGGCCCAGGTCGAACGCTTCGGGCGCTTCGCGCATCAGGCCGTAGGCGGTGTCGAACGTGGTCATCCGCGACGCCAGGGCGACGTCGCCGTCGCGGGCCGTGAGGTGGGCCTCGTTGAGGTCGCGAAGCATCAGGCCCTCGAGCTCCCGCCTCGTGACCGACGCGATCGGGCTCTTGGCATCGGGAAGGGGGCTTGGGCCCGGGACCACCCGCACCCCTTTGTGGTAGGCGGGCAGGAAGTTCGAGTCCCAGACCTGGAACCCGTTGTACGGCTCTTTCGCCGCCAGCACCACGAACGAAGGCAGGTTCGTGTTGAGCGTGCCCAGGCCGTAGCTCACCCACGAGCCGATGCTCGGCATCGGGATCGTGACCGAGCCGGTGTGCATGCCCAGGGTCGCAGCCGAGTGTCCGGCCGAGTCGCCGTGGACCGTGTGCAGGAAGCAGACGTCGTCAATGACGCCGCCGACGTGCTCGAACAGCTCACTGACCATCTTGCCGCTCGCCCCCCGCGGCCGGAACTTGTAGGGCGAGGCCAGCACCTTGCGGTTGCCAACCTTCTTGTCATGGTCTTGTTGCAACTTCGGCTTATAATCAAACGTATCGAGATGCGAAAATCCACCCGTCATAAAGAAGACGATCAGGTGCTTCGCCTTGGCCGGGAAGTGGCCTGGTCGAGGCGCGAGCGGGTGCCCCGCGTTCGCCGCGGCGGCGATCGAGAGCTGACGATAGAGCCCCAGACCGCCGGCCATGGCAAATGCCGAGGCCTGGCGGAGCACGGACCTCCGGTTGGGCGATTCAAGCGCCATGTCCTGGCTCCTCCCTTTCGGTCGTGCTTCAGTCAGTCGACATAGAGGAATTCGTTGGAAGCAAGTAGCGCCCGGGTCAAGCCGGCCCAGGCCTCGCCAGGGCGGCGGTCGGCGGGCACCCCTTCGTCGGCGAGGCTCCGTTCGTAACGCGTCAGGAACGCCCCTGCCCTGTTCTGTTCGTCGGCCGTCGGTACGCGGCCGAACGCGCGAAGGTAGGCGAGCCGGAGTCGCGCCGACAGGTCGGCCCCATCGGCGAGCAATCGACCCGCGAACCGTTGCGACTGGTCGTGCACGAACGGGTTGTTCAGGAGGTAGAGCGCCTGCAAGGCGACGGTCGAGCTATCGCGAGCGGGGGTCGTCACACTCGTATCAGGGCCGTTGAAGAGGGCCAGGTACGGGTGCGGGTGGAGTCGCTGCACCATCAGGTAGACGCTCCTGTGCTCCGACGGGTAGAGCGCCTTGAACTGGTGGTGCGCGGTATACCTCCATGTGTTCACGTCGGGAAACGGCTGCGGCCCCGGTCGGTCGCGTTGCAGGTTGCCCCCCAGGGCGAGCAGGCTGTCGCGCAGCGCTTCGGCATCCAGGGGGCGGCGATCGAACCGCCAGTAGTAGGTGTTGCCGGTGTCGATCGCCGCATCGGCCGAATCATGTTCGGAGGCAAGCTGATAGGTCTCCGAGAGCATGATCCGACGGTGGATCGCCTTGACCGACCACCCTTGGGCGATGAAGTCGGCGGCCAGCCAGTCGAGCAATTCGGGGTGGGTCGGCGGGATGCCTCGGAGGCCGAAGTCGGAGGGGGTCGCCACGATCGCTTTGCCGAAGTGGTGCTGCCAGATCCGGTTGACCATCACCCGGGCGGTCAGGTGCCGCGGCGCGCCCTCGGTGAGCCAGCGGGCCAGCGCGAGCCGGCCACTGCCCGTCGCGGGCAGGTCGATGGTCCCGTCGGGTTCAAGCACCTTGGGAACTCCGCGCGTGACGAGTTCGCCGAGCTTGTGCGGGTCGCCGCCGACTTGCAGTTTCACGTCGGTCGGATTGCCGTCGCGGACGGCGTAGGCCGAGGGGGCGAGGGCCAGCGGCCCCGCCTCGGTGACCTGCTTGATCTCGCCGCGAAGTTGGTGGAGTTGGCTCTCGCGGTTCCGGATGGCCTTGGCCAGCTCGACCTTCGCGGTCTCGAGCGCCTCGGCCCGTTCGCTCGTCCCGGCCGCGCCCGCGAGAAACTCCGCCTCGGCCACCGCAAAGCCGAGGTCGCGCACCCGCTTCGTGGCCTCGCCGCGGGTCTCGGCCTCGGCAAGGTTCGCCTTGAGCCGGGCGAGGTGCTCGGCTTGCTTCGTCTCGAAGTCCTTGAGCCGGTCCGGCGGCACGAGCGGCGCGAACTCGCTCGGCTTGCGGTCTTCCTCGGCCCCGGCGAACGGATATTTGGCGCCTGCGAAGAAGCCGTAGAGCGCGTAGTAGTCGCGGGCCGTGATCGGGTCGAACTTGTGGTCGTGGCAGCGGGCGCAGCGGAGGGAGAGCCCGAGCACGACCTGGCCGGTCGTATTGAGCGTGTCTTCGATGATCTGGTGGATGTCCTCGAGCTTCGTCGTGCCGAACCGCTTCGCCTGGGCGACAAACCCGGTGGCGATGACCCGGCGGGCGTAGTCGTCGCTTGGGCCGTCTCCGGCCAGAATGTCGCCCGCGATCTGCTCGTGGAGGAACCGGTCGTACGGAATGTCGGCATTGAATGCGTCGATCACGTAGTCGCGATAGAGGTAAGCCTCGCGGATCGGGTAGTCGGAGTTATCCCCGGCCGTGTCGGCATACCGCGCGAGGTCGAGCCAGTACCGTCCCCAGCGCTCGCCGTAGCCGGGCGATGCAAGCAACTCCTCGACCAGCCGAGCAAAGGCGTCCGGCCGCTCATCGGCCACGAACGCCTCGACCCGATCGGGCTCGGGCGGCAGGCCGATCAGGTCAAAGTATGCTCGGCGGACCAAGGCGCGACGGTCGGCTTTCGCGACCGGGTGGAGCCCCTTGGCCTGCTGCCCCGCGGCGATGAACCGGTCGATCGGCTGAGTGCCCCAGCCGGTGGAATCTCCGGGTGGCACGACGGCCCGCAGCGGCTCGAACGCCCAGTGCGCCTGCCCCTCGATCGGCTTCGCCGCAGCGGCCTTCGGCCAAGGGGCACCGGCGGCAACCCACGCGACCAGGTCGTCCTGGACCGTCTTCTGAAGCGGCTTGGTGGGGGGCATCTTGAGCGATTCGTCAGCGTGACGGACCGCCTGAATCAGCAGGCTCCCCTCGGGATCGCCCGGGACCAGGGCCGGACCATTCTCGCCGCCGGCCAGCATCGCCTCCCGTGAGTCGAGCCGGAGCCCGCCGCTCGCCTTTTTCGCGCCGTGGCACTTCACGCACGTGCTGGCGAGCACCGGCCGCACCTTGAGCTCAAAAAAGCTCTCCGACGCCGCGTCAGGCGTGCCCGCCCAGGCATTTGATCCCCCGGCCAGCAAGCCCGTTGCCAGGACCAGGCTCAGACTCAGAGTCGTCCGGCTCATTTCGAGGCACCTCCGCGCTCCGACCGCGGGAGCAGACCGTCTGTTAAACAAGCTTCCAACGAAGCTCCACAATACTATCGTCGCGACCGCAACGGAAGAATGAATCCAGGGAATTTCTCGAAGGAAGTGAGGAAGAGGAAGCCCAACTGGTGGGCCGCCCTTGCGTCCGGGAAGCTCGCCTGCTGAATTCGATTCCGAGGCGGGCGAAAACCGCGCGGGAACCGTCCCCAAGCCTGATCACGGCGGCTCAGAGTCTGTCCCATAAGGGTGATAGGCAGCTCCGCTCGCGTTAGAATTACTGGAGGCTGGTTGCGTTCTACTGCCATAGATTCTCTTGGCGATGAGGGGATAAGATCCCGTGGACGAATCCGACTATTGGGGGAGACTCGAGTATCGCGTCTGCGACGAACTCGCCGGGCTCAGTCACATCGTCGGTCGCTTTTACTGGTGTGATGGCTTCGTGCCGGACCAATACATCCTCGACGGCCCGAGCCCCTGCATTCTCGGCCGTGCCTGGTTGGTGATCGGTACCAACTATGATGAGCTATGGGCGTTTACGCTGCTGCTCAATCGGTCGGTACTCTCAGTTGAGGAAATCGATTGGTCCGCACTACTCCCGGCCGACGATGTGACGCGATGGCTCACTGTCGACCGAAAGCGCAAACAACTCATCCTCGAACCCTCGGCCGCCGTTCTCGACAAGGCGCCCCCTACTCCCAGGGGCAAACTCAACGGCATGGATCGTCCCGACGGGCGGGCCTGCTGAATATCGACATCATGCCGCCAGCGGCCTCGGATGATGGAATTCGTCGCCCACGTCCGAGGGCTCAAGGCGATGGAGCATCAGCTGGATCCTCGCCAGCTTGATGAACGCCTCCGACGTCGGTGATGTCGCTGGGGTAGTGATGGGTTCTCATCCCCTTGCTACGTCGTCTGGCACCCACTTGTTCCACTTATGGGACAGACTCTGACACCAGTTACGACCGCCCACGAAGCTTGAGCTTGCAACGGGCCGGTCATGCGGTGGCGATCAACTCGGGAATCGCCTGGCCGTTGGTGACGATCGGGGTGGGGCGGCCGGCGTGGTCGGGGATGGTGACGCTGGCGTAGTCGATGCCGAGGTGCTGGTAGATGGTGGCGAGGAAGTCTTGCGGGCCGACTCGGCGGTCGGTCACGTCTTCGCCGCGACGGTCGGTGGCGCCGATCACCCGGCCGGTCGTGATGCCACCGCCCGCCCAGATCATCGAGTTGGCGCGTGGCCAGTGGTCGCGGCCCGGCTGTACGGTTCCCGCCGGGGCGCTCGCCTGGCCGCCGCCGCTGCTGGCGACGTAGCTGATTCGAGGGGTCCGGCCGAACTCGCCGGTCACGACGACGAGCACGCGCTTGTCGAGGCCACGGGCGTAAACATCTTCAATCAAGGCCGAGACCGCCTGGTCGAAATAGGTGGCGCGGAACTTGAGAGCGTCGAACACGTGGTGGTTCACGGCGTGGTCGTCCCAGTTCGCCACCCGACCGCAGAGGGGGCCGTCGAACGTGGTCGTAACCACCTCGACACCCGCCTCCACCAGCCGCCGGGCCATCAGGCACTGCTGGCCCCACTGGTTCAGGCCGTACCGCTCGCGGAGCTTCGGGTCTTCCCGGGTCAGGTCGAACGCGCGGGCGGCCTCCGGGCTGGTCAGCAGGTCGAGCGCCTGCGACTCGAATCGATCGATGGCCTCGACCGTGCCGGAGGCGTCAAGATCGCGCCGGAAGTCGTCGAACGAGTGGCTGAGCCGGAGCCGACCACGGAGCCGGTCGGCCTGAGACGGGTGAGAGAGCCCCACGTTCGGCACCCGGAAATCGGGCGCACTGGGATCACCATGGAGCGCGAACGGCTCGTAAGACCCGCCAAGATAGGCCGGCCCGGCGATCTGAAAGTTATCGTACCGCGTGATCGGGTTGACGCCGATGTAGTTCGGAAGCGCGCGCCGGGAGTCGGATCGCAAGTAGTGGGCCACCGACATGAAATCGGGGTATTTCGGCCCCGGCTTATCCTGGGCGTCGGGGTCGCCGCTGAGGAGTTGCAGCGAGCCGGCCGGGTGGCCGCCCCCGGTGTGGGCCAAGGAGCGGAGCACGGTGAAGCGATCGGAGATCGCCGCCTGACGCGGGATCAGCTCCGTGAACTGCAAGCCGGGCGTCTTCGTCTCGATCGTGGCGAACGGGCCGCGGAACTCGCTCGGGGCGTCGGGCTTGGGGTCGTAGGTGTCGAGGTGGCTGCACCCACCGCGGAGCCAGACCACGATCACCGCCGTCCGCTCGCGCGGCGCGACCGTGGCGGCCGACGCCTCGCGGAGCCGGAGCATCCCCGGGAGTGACAACATGCCAAACCCGGCGAGGCCGGCTCGGAGGATCTCACGTCGGGAGGCAGTCGCGGGCATGGTCGACCTCGGCTCTTTTGATCAGGCGCATCCCTGTTCTTGAACCTTAGTTTAACCGGAGGGGTCACAACGGGAAAGGTCGAAGCGGCTCTCCACGCGCTGCCAACAGGACTGGGCTGAAGGGGGAGACTTTCGGAGGTTCAGTGGGCGGGCATCGGGATCCAGCGCGGGACGATGGCGCCTGGTTTCCATTGGTTCCGGGCGCGGATGTCGTCGTCGCTGAGCCGCTGGGGCTTCAGGTAGACGTAGTAGTCGTCGGTCCGTTCAAAGAGGTCATCCGTGGGCTCGGCGGACTCGCTGACGACCATGACGCTGGTGAGTCGGAGGTGAAAGTAACCGGCGATCAGCTCGTCATAGCGATCGATGTCGATCCGAAGTGTGAACGGGACAAGCCGGCGGCCGCCTCGAACGTCCTGCACCCGGTCGTTGTCATTGTCGGGGTCGGCCCGACGGATCGGGATCGGCTGCCAGCCCCGGTCGACCTGGACGAAGGCGCGGAGCTCGGGACCGAGCACGTAGAACGGCTTGTCCGGCGCAAAGTTCTCGAGGTAGATCGTGACCTCATAGCCGCCATCGGGTTGATAGACGACGTCGTGGATGTCAGCGCGGAGTTGCTGCATCGCCAGCTCTTCCGCCTTCTTGCGCTCGGTGACCCGCCGCTCGATGGCCTGCCCTTGGAATCGGGCCGAGAGGGTGTCGCAGGCGTAGAGCGCCCCGGCGGCGACGGCGACCCATCCGAGAAACCCGAGGAGGAACCGAACAAACCCGGCCCCCGGCGGCGTCGGCACGACCGCCGCCAAGGCGTCCGGCCCGGCCTCGAACGGGCCGTCAGGGCCGGCCGGCGCGGAGTCCGCGACGGCCACCGCGGCGTTGCGGGACGCAACCTCGGCAAGCACGTGGGCAGGGCGTGGGGCCGAGACGATGCGCCCCGACCGGAGGGTCACCACGCGGTCGGCCCGGGCCGCCAGCGCCTGGTCGTGGGTGACGACGACCAGGGTCGTCGCGTGCGATCGGTGGAGGTCCTGCAACAGACTGAGCACTTCCCACTCGGCCTGTTCGTCGAGGTCGTTGGTCGGTTCGTCAGCCAGCAGCAGGGCGGGCCGGTTGATCAGCGCGCGGGCGACGGCGACTCGGCGTTGCTGGCCGCCCGAGAGTTCGCCCGGATAGGCGTCCCAACGCTCGGCCAGGCCGACCTGACCGAGCAGGTCCCGCGCCCGCTCGTAGGCGTCGGGTTGCTCCACGGCGCCGAGGAGGGCGGGAAGCGCCACATTGTCGATCGCGCGGAGGTTCGGCAAGAGCCCGGCGAACTGGAACAAAAAGCCGAGACGGCGGGCACGGAAGTCAGCCAGGCCCTTGGGCGAGAGCGCGTGGAGGTCCGTGCCGCCGATCGAGACCAGGCCCGCCGAGGGGCGGCAAAGCCCTCCGATCATCCCCAGGAGCGTCGACTTCCCGGAGCCCGACCGCCCGCAGATCACGACGAATTCCCCAGGTTCGATCTCCAGGTCGACGCCATCGACCGCGACGATCGGCCCGCGGATCGTGTGGTAGGTCCGCCCCAGGCCACGCGTGGAGACGAGCATCAGGCCCCCTCCCCACGGACCAGCGCATAGGGCTCAGCGCGACCGGCACGCCAGGCCGGCAGCACCGCGCCGGCGAGCCCTACGACGGCACAGAGCAGGCTGCTGACCACCCCCGCGCCGATCAAGAACGCCGGGCCGGGCAGGACGAATGGGACCTGATACTGCTGGAACTGATAGCCGAGGGTCCGTTCGAAGAGGATCAGGCCCCCTGCCCCGAGAACGACCCCGCAGACCCCTCCGAGGCCGGTCGTCAGGGCGGCCTCGGCCAGGATCAGCCCGACGAGTTGGAGGGGGCGCATCCCGACCGCCAGCAGCAGACCGAGCTCGCGTCGTCGCTCGCTGAGGAGGCCGGTGTAGAGAGCGGCCACCATCAAGGCCGTGGTGAATAAGATCAGGCCGGAGAAGACGACCGAGCCCCCCAGGACCAGCCGCAGGGCCTGGCGAACGGAGGTGCTCAGCCCGTTGCCCGCGACCACCTGGACGTGGGGCCGCCGCGCCGCCGCGAACCGGAACTGTTCCGGGGTCGCCCCCACCCGAAGCCGCACAAGCAGGGCCGTGGCGCGGTCGGTGTCGAGGCCCGTCGCGAACGCGCGCCCCGACAGAACTCGAGCGGCCTGCGCGATATCAGAAACGGTCGCGAACGAGGCGAACATCGCACGCTCGAACGGGCCGACCCCGGTGAGGGCGAGTCGCCCGTAGACGGTAAAGTCGCGATTGAACAGCCTGACCGTGCCGCCGACCGTCTCGGGCCGCCGGCCGCCGACGATCAGGTCGCCCCGGCGAAAACGGCGCCCCAGCGACTCGATCAGCCAGGGGCGCACGGTGAAGTCACGGTCCGGGTCGAACGCGATCAAGTCCTCGATCTGTCCGCCGCCGTGCGACGCGTCGGCACTGGCGCTGGGGAGTCCGAAATAGCGCTGGGGCGCGGCCACGTCAACCCCGGGGAGTGCCGCGAGGGCCGCGATCGTGGTGGGATCGATCGTCGCCTCGGTGGGCTCGACGGTCAGCAAGGCGGCCGTGAGGTTGACCGTCGCCCCCTTGGAGACGACCATCAGGTCGGCCCCCAGCCGATCCAGGCTCGTTCCGGCACTGTTCTGGATCGCCCGACGGAGCACGGTGGCCGTGAAAACCGAGGCGCCCCCCACCGCGACCGCCAGCGCCAGCAGGGCCGCCCGGAGCGGACGATGGCCCAGTCCCTGGATCGCCAAGCGGAAGAAGAGTCGAGACGATCGCGTGATGTTCATTTCTCGGTTTTTGATTCCCAGGCGAGCGAGACTTAGAGCGGTTTTCCTTTGCATTGCGCACAGCGGAGGAAAAAGGGGACTGGCTCCCGGCCCCTGAGCCCTTGAATCTCGCCGAACACTTTGGAGGCCGGGTGCCTGTCCCCTTTTTCCGTGCGCCAGCCGGTCGGGAACCGCTCTAGACCTGGCAAACGCGGCTGAACTTCAGCTCTTGCGTGTTCTTTGGCACGAGAACGCAGTCGTGGTGGCCGCCGAAATTGGGCATGTACCCGAGTGGCTCGAGCGTATCTTGACGGAAGACGAAGATGCCCGATTCCAGGCGCTGAAACCCGCTGAAGATGGCGAAGACGAACTTGCCGCAAGGCGAGACCGCCAAGGTCTGCAAGTCGACACCAATGTTCCGAAACTTCTTGATCACTTTCCATGTGGACGTGTCGGCAACAAAAATATCGCTTCGCATTGGCTTGGGCCGAAGTACGGTGAAGAAACACTTGGTGCCGTCGACCGAATAGCCGATGTGAAACGGGGAGGGATATTCTCCCACCCATTCGTCGTCGCGGAGAAAGGTCTGCCGCTTCCATTTGCGCGGGTCGGCGTCGCGCACGTCCATGATGGCGACGTTGTTGGCCCGGAGGTTGTTCATCATGCAGAAGACGGGCGGGTCGATCGTTGGGTTGAAACCCGACTCGTGGATCGGGTTGCTGACCCCGTCGAGGGTCACCTCCCAGGTATCCGGGTTGCTGCTGACCTTCTTGAGCGGGTAGTTATCCTTCCCATTCTCATCGGCACTGATGAAGCAGACCGGCTCCCAGTTCGCCCGATCGAGGATGATCCCGCCGCCGCACATCCGCAGGCCCAGGACCGAGAATCGGTCGCGCGGGTCGTGGAGCGCGAAGTCGAGTCCGGTCAGGGTGTGGGGCGCGTCGCCCGGGATCTGACCGCGCTCGACCAGGAGCTCAGCCATCGGGGCCATCTCGTAGTTGATCTTGTTGCCCTTGCTCCCCCGGTAGTCGTAATAACCGTCGGCGGAGTGGAGCCCGCCCGCTTCTTCCTTCGAGGGGGTGAGCCGCTGAAGCCGGATCGTCCCCCCCTTCACCCAGCTCTCCCCCAGGTAGGGAGACTTGGCGATCCAGTCGGCCTTGAACGCGGCGAGCACCTTGGTCTTCTCGGAAGGTCCCCTGGCCCGGCTGAAGAACGCGGCCACGTCTTTCTGACCGTCAGCGCAACTGAATCCGCTGGCGTCGGGGTAGACCGTCGTATGAACTCCCAGGCCGACCCCGGTGGTCTCGGCCACGTTCTCCATCAGTTCCATCTGGCCGGTCTTGCCGTCGTAGCGGACGCGGTAGAGCTGATTGCCCTGGCCGTAAATCGGGTCGAGCAGGCCCATCTCCTTGATCCGGGTGGGAATGCCGTACATCAGCACGTTTTCACCCCCCTGGGCCGAGTTGATGAACTCGAAGCCATTGAACGGGTCCTTGCCGTCGTCGGCCGGATACGCGCAGAGGTGGTGCGAGATCGGGCAGGTATCGCCGTAGTTCCAGTACGAGATCCAGGCAAGCTGCTTCATCGACTGGGTGTTGACCGCGTGCGTGCCGCCCCCCAACTTCGTCGGCGAAAGGAGAATGTAAGGCGGGAGCTCGACCTTGACTCCACCCATATTCGTGGGCTCGACGATCCGTTGATCCTTCTCGTCGGCGGCCGTCCCCAGCGCCCGCAGACCGCGGTATGCGCCCAGGCCCGTCAGGCCGGCGGCCCCGTACTTGAACAGCCGGCGACGTGAGAGTTTCTCATAAAATGAGGGTGACACCTTGGCGGCCTCCTTAACTCAGGAAGTGGGGACTGCTCCGGAACGGCGAAAAGAGCATTCCCAAACAAAGCCATCTCTGACGCCAAAAATATAAACGAATGGTTTTTTTGCGTTTAAAGCTCGAACGGGCATCCCGTAATCAAGGGACGGGTCATGCCGGAAACGTCGAGTGGGCGTTCTTCAATCTCTCCCAGTCGAGCGATCCGCCGGCCGAGGTCGCGGAGCCCGTCGGCCGAGCAACCGGGCCAAAAGCCTTCGATCGTGCCGTCCCCGGCCAGCAGCGCCACATAGCCGCCATTCTCGGCCCCAAACTTCCGGATCAGTGCGTGCTCAGGGTCCGCCAGGACCGGATAGGGGACATTTAATTCCTCCGCATAGGCCCGCGCCGCCGCGACATCGCCATCGATGACCGCCGCGAACCGAACGCTCCCACGATAGAGGCGTTCGACGCGGTGGAAGAACGGCTCGAAGTCGACGTTGCACGGACACCCTTCCTTGACGAACACGAAGACGACGGGTTGACCGGCACTCAGCTCCGGCCAGTCGCGCCGCTCTCCGTCGTCGCCCAACGCCGAGAGCGCTGACAACTTTCGATCCATCATCGCGTTCGAGGCGAGCAATTGCCGGGGCGTCACGTAATGAACACGCTTGTTTGCAATCTCCGTCGTTCGCGAAAGCGCGGCCTGCGTCCGAGCGACGTCGAGCGAAGCGGAACGGCAGAGCGACCACCCCACGGTCGCGCACACCAGGAGAACCAGAATGAGCCAAGGCGTCCGGCTCGAGCGACTCAGCGTCCGAATCTGATGAAGAGGGATCGGCATCAGGATTCCTACACTGCCGAGCCATTAAGACGCGAACAACCAAGCGTGCCTAACCCACAATCAATCCGCATCATCCCAATGCGTGCATCGGCGAAATGAAAATCCCGAGAGATCGGTGCAACTTCCAAAATCAACAATTGGGACGATAACCGTCTTTGCCAACGATCACAACATATTTCCAAGCAGAACCCGTTTCCGCTGCTGCCCCCGCGACGGCCCCTGATCTGAACCAAACGGACCGGACCAGAATGGGTCCCCCGCCCCTCCCAAAACTCCTGGCGGCAAGACACGCCCAGAACCGGCTTGATTACCTTGAACCTCGAGGTATATACTGCCGGCATGAGCAAACTCAAACCAACGAACCCGGACTTCCTCAATGGGGTCCCGGAGCTGCTCGTGCTGCAACTGCTGGCTCGGACGCCCATGCACGGGTACGAGCTGGTGCGATCGATTGCGCGAGCGACCGACACCCAGCTTGAGTTCGGCGAAGGGTGTATTTATCCGATTTTGCACCGGCTGGAACGGGACGGGCTGCTCGTCGGGGAGTCGGTGCAGGCGGGGAAGCGGACCCGAATCGTCTACCGGGTGACGGCGGCCGGGCTCCAGCGGCTGACCCAATCCACTTCGGCATGGGAAGCCGTGGTTGCGTCCGTCAACCGGGTGCTTCAAGGAGGGGGCGATGCCGGCACGGCCATGGCTTGAGCGGGTCTGGTCGGAGGTGGTGCGCAACGGGCTGCCGCCCGCGTACGCCGACCGGTTGCTGACGGAGCTCAGCGACCATGCCGAGGAGCTCGGCGACCAGGCGGAGGAACGGCTCGGCACGGCCGAGGAAATCGCCGGGGCGGCCGTCTTGGCCTACCGGTCGAGCTCGTTCGCGGGCCGCCACCCCCTGGCCGCGTTCGTGATCCTGCCTTTGCTTCTCGTCGTCGCCGGCCTGCTCGCGCATGCGGTGGTGGTCGTTGCCAGCCTGGTAGGGCTGGCCTGGGCGTTCGGCCGGCCCGATCACCCGGTGGTTGCCTGGGTGGCGATCGCGTCGGTGCGTTTGATCGGATACGTCTCCCCGCTAGCGGTCGTCATCGGCGGGTGGGCGGTCTACCGCGGCTGCGGCCGGCCCCTCGGCTGGTTCCTGACCCTCGGCCTGCTGGTCGCTGGCTTCGCAGCCTTGATCGTCACCGGGTTCGATCCGCTGAGGCCCGCGGCCCCCGTGGAGTTGTTCGTCGAGCTCATTCCCCCCAACGAGCTCCACCGCGTGGCGCAGGCAGCCATCACCGGAGCCGTTGGCTTGTCGTTCGCCGGCCTCGACCGGATCCGCAGGGCTCGGGCGGTCGTCCCCCTCTTCAGTTAAGCCCTGTGCAAAAGGGGTCGCCTCTCGCTGGTCCGATCCGTCCAACAGGCCGGCCGGCCGGGGGGCTCCGCGCGCCGAGGAAACCGGGAATTGTCCGTGAGAAGGCGTCGCACCCGAGTCGTTCGGCTCGAGGGGCGTGCCCGTCGCCGCATGCCTTCTTTTCCCAGACCCCAAGGAGTCCTCTGAACCATGAACCACTTACCACTTCGGCCGCGCCCCCGTCGCGCGGGGAACTTCTCCGTCGAATCGCTGGAATCAAGGTCGCTCTTGAGCAGCGGACTGCGGGCCCCCTTGGCAGCGCCGAACCTGATGCCTGCCAGCGAAGTCGAAGTCGCGAGCGCAAAGACCATCCCGATCGCCGAAGCCCGGAACCAGGCAACGAGCCCGCTCGTCCTGCCGAGGCCGTCCGGACCTCACCCGGTGGGGCAAACCTCGATCGAGGTCGTGGACCCGGCGCGTCCTGACCCGTTCTCGGCCGCCCCGAACGCCCAGCGCGACCTGATGGTCACGCTCTGGTATCCGGCGGGGCGGATGCGGCCAGGGACGCCGCGCGCCCCCTACGTCCCGAACGTCGACGCGTTCGCACCGTTCGTGACGGCCGACCTCAACGAGGGTTCCGACCCGACGCTGAGCGTCGATGACGTCCGGCAGATGCTGACATCGATCCGGACTCATGCGTGGATCGGTGCGCCGGTGTCGCCTCGGCAACAGGCCTACCCGGTGATCGTGCTTCTGCCAGGCCGAGGCTCAACCCCCGAGTTCTACACCGCCTATGCGGAGGACCTGGCCAGCCGAGGCTACGTCGTGGCGGGGGTCAATCCCACAGGGGTCTCGGACGTCACAGCCTTCCCCGACGGCCGGGTCGTCCCGTCGCGCCTGCCGGACATCGAAACGCTCCCGTTCGATCGCCTCGTGACGGAGAGCGTCCTGGAAACCGAGATCGTCGCGGCCGACGCCCGCACGGTGCTCGACCAACTGGAGCGAATGAACGCAGGAGCCGTCCCGAGCCCGCTCCGTGGTCGCCTGGACTTGCTCCATGTCGCCGTCGTCGGCCACTCGCTGGGCGGAGCCGCCGCGGCGCAGCTCGTGGCCACCGACCCACGGTTCCGAACCGGGGCCGACCTCGACGGCACCTTGTGGGGCCCCGTCCAGACCGCAGGCGTCGGCAAGCCGTTCCTGTTCCTGGCCGCCTCCGACCCGACGTCCCAGCAGCTCAAGCAGTCCGGCCTGAACCGCCGCCTCTATCAGCAAATGGTCGATCAGGCCGCGCTCGACACGGCCGGGATCGCCGCGACAATCCGAGCGGGCGGCTACCGAGTCGTCTTCGACGGCTTCCATCATTCGAGCTTCACCGACCTGGAACTGCAACGCTCCGCCTCGCCCGACGGCCCAGCCGGGTCAAAGGGCATTCAGGCGGTCGAGACGTACCTGACAGAGTTCCTCAACATGACCCTGTTCGGCCGGCAATCGCCCTTGTTCAATAGAACCGCCCGACCGTACCGAGGGGTCTGGTTCTCGACGCCGACGACTTGAAACCAAGTCCTCTTTGGAAGACCTCTATAATTCTTCCCTATTTTCAGTTCGTAATCACAAATACTCAGACCGCATAGGGGGGCGGTTCCCTGGCTTATATGAAGTCAGGGAGCTCACCTGTCTTGGGACCGCCTTGCCCCTTTTCATCGGCGAGAGACGCTGCTCCGCCATTCCCTCTCTTCGGGATGGGGCCGCCTCGTCTCGTACGGTGGCTGGTTGTCACGGTCAGCCGGAGGTGCCGGCTTTCTTCGGAGGCTCGAGGCGAACCCGGATCAGCCAGTTTCCCTGGGCGAAGGGCTGCGGTGTATCGCCGGGGAGGCCGGTGAACGACGAAGGGCTGTCCCCATCCTTCTTCTTCTTTTGCCCGTCGTGGCTGACATACACCCCTTTCGTCGCGGCGGGGTTGAACCCGACGCAAACGATGAACTTGGCGGGGACCTTGGTCGGCTTCAAGGCCATTCTGACCCAATCCTCCGGCCCTCGTTTGAAGGTGGAGTAGGGGAACGGGAAGGCGGCGATCTGCTGGAAGTTCTCATCGCAAAGGTAGACCGTGAAGTCCTCGTTAGGGGGTTTGGGATACCCGTACCGAGAGCCGTGGAGACGGACCGAGGTGAGCGTCCAGCCGTCGCCCGGGGATTCGAACCGGACGGCATGACCGCTCCCGGCGATGCTCTTCTTGCCGGCCGGCTTGCCGTCGTCGAGCGTGAGTTCGCGGACCGCCTCCTTCGCCTTCTCCTTCTCCTTCTCGGCCGGTGCGAGGGCAGCGACGACCCGCGGTCCGGGGTCGATCTCGGTGCGGGGCGGACTGGCGGCCGGCGGCGGACCGGCGGCGCTACGAACCTGGGTGACGAGCCCTCCCGCAACGATGCCGGCCGAGAAGCAGGCGATCGCGGTCAACTTGAGCGTATTCAGAGCCATGGTCTTGAGTACTCCTTCGGCAAGCGTGACAACCGACGCCGGAACCGAACCGGCCGTCAGCATCCCTGGATTCGTCACAAACCAGACTGCGGCCCGGGCCGTAGTTTCGACGCAGGCCGCCGAAACGGCCTCCGGCGCGATTGGCAGGCCGCTCGCAAGCGAGGCGGTTTGCGAGGAAAGTCGCCGTCGCAGTCGTTGCCGCCCTTGCTCGAGCCGCCTCTGGACCGTCCTGACTGACCCTCGAAGCTGGTGCGCAGCCTGCTCGTGGGTCAGACCTTCGAGGTCGCAGAGTACGATCACCGCCCGGTACGCTTCGGGCAGCCGCTCGAGTTCCTCATAGAGCCGCTCGCGGGCTTCGGACGAGCCTCGGTCCGCGCTGGCCGTCTGCGCGGCACGCTCGGCTCCGCGCCACTCGCGCTCGCGGCGGCGGGCCGCGTCGACCTTGGCTCGGGCCGATACGCGGCAGGCGACCCCGAAGAGCCAGCTCGCCACCGAGTCGCGATTCCGGATCGCCCCGGCCCGCCGCGCCAGAATGAGGAAGACCGCCTGCGAAGCGTCCTCGGCGTCATGCGGATCGCGAAGGATCGCGCGACAGACCCGAAAGACCATCGGCCCATGCCGCTCGACCAAGGCTCCGAACGCCGCCTCAGCCGAGGCGTCGCGGCGGCCGAGGAACCGGTCCAGCAACGGCCCGTCCGCCAACCCCCCGACCGCCCCGCCGTCGCAGAGGGCGCGAAGCTGCTTCATGAGCAACGCGCCCGATGGCCCGCTCGTCATCGATTCGAACCTCCCCGACCCACCGTTCGCTTCCTGAGTAGTGCCTCCCGGGGAACCGATCCCGCCACGATTGTCTTGAAAAAATCGCGGGAGCCAAGAATTGGACGATCAATTCTCCGGCTTTTTGTCTTTTTTGACATGAATCATGGCTCCTAAAATATCATGGGATTATCGATCGAAAGCGGACTCCGTCCCGCGTTTTACCGCCACGCTCAAAATCCTGTGCTAATAGTGTGTAGGCGGGGAATACACTAGGATTCCCGAGGCAGTCCACACGCGACGTCGCGTTTCGCTGCACTCAGCCTCCTCGAACGGAGCCAGACTGATGGCGGGCGCTAGTTCTGCGATTCGCGGCTCATTCTTCGATTTTGTCGATGACCCTTGGAAGCACCAGGGACGCGAGCATGAGGCCGCCCGGTACACCCCAGACGGCTTGCTCGTGGTCAAGGACGGTCGGGTCGTGGATTTCGGCGACTTCGAAGAGGTCGCGCCCCGCCACCCGGGGGTTCCGATCACCCACATCAAGAATCGCCTGATCCTCCCCGGCTTCATCGACGGGCATATCCACTTCCCCCAGGTCCGCGTGCTGGGCGCCTACGGCAGCCAATTGCTCGACTGGCTCCAGAACTGGATCTTCCCCGAAGAGCTCAAATATCGCGACCGCGACTACGCGCGCGAAGCGGCCAAACACTTCTTCGACGCCCTGCTGGCCGGCGGCACCACAACCTGCCAGGCGTTCACCACCAGCAGCCCGGTCTCGACCGAGGAGTTCTTCGACGAAGCCACCCGGCGCGAGATGCGCGTGATCTCGGGCCTGACCGGCATCGACCGGTTTGCGCCCGACGACTTCTGTATCACGCCCGACGACTTCTACAACGAATCCGAGCGTCTGATCGAGCGTTACCATCGCAAAGGCCGCAACCTTTACGCGATCACGCCCCGATTCGCCGTGGGCTGTACGTCCGAGATGATGGACCGTTGCAGCCAGTTGAAGACGAAGTATCCCGACTGCTGGGTCAACACCCACATCTCGGAAAACCCGTCCGAGATCCGCTCGGCACGCGAGAACTACCCCGACTGCACCGACTACACCCACGTCCACGAGAAGCACGGGCTCCTCGGGCCGAAATTCACCGCGGGGCACGCCGTCTGGCTGTCCAACGACGAGTTCCGCCGGTTCTCGAAGGCGGGCGCCTCGGTCTGCTTCTGCCCGCTCTCGAACCTCTTCCTGGGGAGCGGCTTGTTCCGGCTCGGCCGGGCGACCGACCCCGAGCACCCCGTCCGCGTTTCCCTGGGCTGCGACATGGGGGGCGGCAATGCCTTCAGCATGATTCGCGTCCTGGAAGAAGCGTATAAGGTCGGCATGTGTAACAACACGATGCTCGACGGCTCGGTCAACCCGCGCGAGCAAGACCTCGCCGAGGCCGACCGCAACAAGCTCGGCCCCTATCGCGCGTTCTACCTGGCCACGCTCGGCGGCGCCCGCGCCCTCTACCTCGACGAGTTGCTGGGCAACTTCGACAAGGGCAAGGAGGCCGACTTCGTGGTCCTCGACTGGAATGCGGGCCAGTCGGCCATGCGGTGGCATCAGTCGCTCATCACCACCAGCGAGACCCCCGAGACCATCGACCAGGCCGCTCAACTCCTCTTCGGAGTCATGTCGGTCGGCGACGACCGCAACATCGACGAGACCTGGATCGCCGGCAAACGTGCTTACAAAAAAGCAGGCGTTTGATAAACAGATGAGTCTGCCGCAAGGAAACCGAGCCGTCTGCCTGCCCCGGAGGCCGAAATTTGCGGGAGAAACACGTTCCCACGCTCTGCGTGGGAACGAGATCCCGGGATCCTTGCGACAGTCTCAAAAAGACTCCTCCGGGCCGCCTTCGCCGCAAGGCGGCCCGAGGCGTACGTCTCTTCTGTTCGACTTTATTGAATTGAGGAACTCAAGCGTGGACGTGCGTCTCTCCCGAGCCTCCGCCGTTGTGGTGCAGACGATTCCCGCGGCCGACGTGGACTGGTTTCTCGACTGGCAGCGCGACGTCACCGAAACCGCCGAGGCCTTTCGCGGCTACTGCGGCACCGACGTCTTCCCCCCGGCCGAAGGCCAGCGGGACGAGTGGGTCGTCCTGATCCATTTCGAGGACGATTCGTCACTCGACGAGTGGCTCCAATCGCCCGTCCGAACCCAACGGCTCGCGGCGCTCAAGGCGAAGGTCGGGGCCTTCGACCTGAAAAAAGTCCAAGGCGGCTTCGGCCCCTGGTTCGCCGGGATGGGCCGCAGTCCTGAGGCCGCGCCCCCCGCCTGGAAAATGGTCCTGACCGTCCTCCTCGGACTTTTCCCCACGGTGATGCTGCTGACGATCTTCGTCGGCCCCTACACGTCGCCATTGGGGTTGGCGGTGTCGATGCTGATCGGCAACGCCCTCAGCGTCTCCATCCTCCAATGGGGCGTCATGCCGATCCTGACCCGCGTGCTCGGCCCCTGGCTCCACGCGCATGGGGATCGCGAGAAGGTCATGACCCTCGGCGGTCTCGGCCTCGTGCTTCTCACCCTCGCCGTGCTGACCGCCCTCTTCCGGCTGGCCACAGGATAGTTATCACGACTTCTGCACAGCTTTCGTTTCAAAACTCAACGATCACACGAGGCGCCTACAACGTCACGGGCCCGGGCTACCCGACCTTCCGGGAAATCGCCGAGATCGGCCGCATACCTCTTAAAAGAGGACGACGAGGCGAAAGGTCACGGCGAGCGCGGAGGGAATGGCTTCGTTCTGCCCCGGGGTCGGGATGTACGTGAGGTTGGGCTGAAAGAAGCAGCCGGGGAACAACTGCATCTGGTAGTAAACGGACATCATGAGCTGGCTCGGGCTGAGCGGCATGGGCCCCTTAGGCGCATCGGGGAAGAACACACGGCCGGCGTTGGGGTCGGTGTTCATAAAGGTCCAGGCGAGGCCGCAACCCATGGAGTCATCGGGGCGGCCGGGGACCAGGCCGAAGCCGGTGAACCCACCGCCGAAGTACTGGCGGGCGAGCATCGTGTTGGAGTTGTTCGCGCCGAACTGGTAGAAGCCGCTGACCCCGCTGTTGTCGCGCCCGGGGTGGCGGAACCAGAGCCGCTGGGCGCCGAAGAAGTACATGCCGTTGGCGCCATGGACCATGGAGTGGTCAAACGCCTTCAGCATGCCGGTCTGCCCCCAGAAACCGATGCCGAAGTTCCCCGGCTTGCGCTGGGCGCCGGCGCGGTAGGCAAACCCAGCCTCCCCGATGTGGAAGTAGTAGCCGTTGAAATGCGGGCCTTCGAGCCCGGTCTGTCGGTTCAAGGCCAGGTTCCCGTCGTAAACGCCATAATTCAGATAGGTTTTCTTCGTGGGAGCGAGCGAGACCGTGAGCCCGGTGGCCGAGTTGTAATAGCCCGGAATCTTGCCGAGCATCGTCGGGTTCACGAAGATCGGGGTGTAGATCAAGCCCGAGACCGCCGGGATCGCCGCGTCGGCGTCCTGCACCGGCACGGGCCGCACCACGTTATTGAAGTCATAGGTGGGAACCAACTTACCGATCCGGAAGACGAGCCGGTCATCCCACAACGACTGGCGATACCAGAGCTGGTAGAGCTCCTGGCGAACCAACGGAGGCACCACCTCGAGCGAGTCAAACCCT
Source organism: Singulisphaera sp. GP187 (assembly GCF_900129635.1). Classification (GTDB taxonomy): domain Bacteria; phylum Planctomycetota; class Planctomycetia; order Isosphaerales; family Isosphaeraceae; genus Singulisphaera. The sequence goes on from NZ_FSRB01000001.1 coordinate 5,054,614, forward strand.
GGGAATGCGCCCGCGAGGTCGTTGGTCGGCTGGCCGCTGAACTGGAGGAACTGGGTGCCGAGCATCCCCCCCTTCCAGCCCCCGAGCTTCTCGCTGTCGAAGCTGAGGTCGAAGACCGTCAGGCTGTTGAGCCCCCAATCTCCCGGATGCCGCCCGCCGGCGACGACGCCACTGGCGTCGCCGACCCAGAGCCCCCCCAGCCGGATCCCCGATTCGTCCTTGAGCCCGAAGAAGCGGCCCAACGCCGCCGTCCCGGTCAAAATGTTCACCGCGGCCGGGTTCGCACTGATGGCCGTGCTGCCCGCTCCGCCCACCGTCGGCGGATTGCCACCGTCCGGCCCCCCATTCGCCCCCCCTGCCCCTGGCCCCTCGGCAGGCGGAGCCGCCGGCCCACCGAATCGGCTCGGCGGATCCGCCACTCGCGTCAAACCCGCATCGATCCTTGGCTTGATGGCATCCTCGGGCCGCGCAACGACCGAGGTTGCCCCACCCCGCCCGGGTTCGGGTCCTCGCTCCTCGGGCACGCCGGAACCGAGGCTCGCCGCAATCAAGATGATCCAAGATTTTAGCAAATCTCAACTCGAAGATTGAGTGCGATCGTGAGCAAAGGCGAACAAAAGATGGCACGCCTCGTCGGAATCTCGAGAAAGGCACGGTCTCTCGCGATTGACGGCTTTTCACTCACTCAGCATCGACCGCAAGGGTCGTAGGCATTGAGCCAATCCAGCAGTGATTTCCAGTCGCACCTCTTGCGAGCCCTATCAGTTCCGCCAAAACGGGCCGCATTCAACGTCTTTTATGGAAACAACAAGCCGGTTCGTAGCGCCGACGAGCGGCCAGACCTGGTGTTGGTGACGTTCCCACCGATCGTTCGTTGAGCTTCAGAAGGCTCAACGGCGCTTCTGGTCCCGAGGTGGCAGCACCGTCTCATCCGAAGCTTCGAGCCTTTCTCCGCCCTGACTGTCGGCCCGCCACCCGCTGGGCGACAGCCCGGTCTTCTTCTTGAAGAGGGTCGAAAAGTGGTACACGCTCCGGAATTGCAAGATCTGCGCGATCTGCTTGACCGGCAAGTCGGACCCGCGAAGCATCTCGGCCGCCCGCTGGATCTTCAACTGGAGATGGTACTGATAGGGGGACTGCCCGGTCTGTTGCTTGAACAGGTGCTGGAGGTGGCTGGGGCTCAGTCCCAGGGCCGCCGCAACCTCGGCGATCACCGGCAAACCCTCGCGCTGCTCCTCAAGGATCAGCTTCGCCCGCCGCACCAGGTCGTGGGCTCGGCTCCCCACCTCCTGCCGCTGGGCCGCGCTCAGAACGGCGGCCAGGATCTCCCAGGCGCTCGCCGCCAGGCCGACATTCCACCGCTTCACTCTCGACATGGTCATCTCCCTCACTGGTGCCGCGCACGACACGCCGTCGACACAACGGCGAATGATTCCCAAGTGCCATGAATTCAAAATCAAAACGCAACACGTTTTATAGAGAATCATCACGTCTTAATCACAAAAATCACATAATATTCGAGACTGTGGCAGGAAACCGGGATCTCATTCCCACGCAGAGCGTGAGAACAAGTTTCTCCCACGAATTGCCAGTCAGCCCGGCGGGACGAAGTCGGTCACTCTGAGGCATATCGGTTCGGCACCATCACCACAAATGAGACCGTAGCAAGGATACCGGGATCTCGTTCCCACGCAGAGCGTGGGAACGAGTTTCTCCCGCGAATTTCACCCTCCGGAGCAGACAGACGGCCCGGTTTCTTTGCGACAGACTCGATTTATGAGTTAACGGGTCCGTTGCAGCCCGAAGGGGCGACCGTTCATAACCAGGGACGCAAGCCCATGAAAGCAAAATGAGATCAAATCTAAATTTAATCCTTCAGCCCTTCGGAGCGACACCGACCGGATTGACGGGCACAGGCCACTCTTCGTTTTTCCTAGACGAAACCTGGTGGGCCGTCCCCACCCGACAAGAGTCGGACCATGCAAATTCGCCCCGCGGCGATCCGGAGTGGCTTAGCCGCAAATAATAGGTACAATCATGACAGGATTGTCGCTCCCTAGAATGCAATCCCGTGGGATGGAGACGACGAGCCCGCCCGCACCGAATTGCAACCGCACTGCGCCACCCCGCTAGATCGACCGCCCTGCCCTGCCTCGACCGGGAACCCGCTATGCCCCGAACCGCAACCGCCCGGTGGTCGCCGGCCTTGGCCACGGCACTGCTGACTCTGCTGCTTCAGGCTCCGGCCCCGGCCCGGGGTGACGGCTTCGACCTCAACGTCCAGCCGCTGCTCCAGAAGCACTGCCTGCGCTGTCACGGCGAAAAGAAGCCGAAGGGGGGCGTCAACCTCGCGAAGTTCGCGGACGAGGAGGCACTCCGCGGCGATCCCGAGCTCTGGGTCAAGGTGCTCGACGCCCTGACCGAGCGCTCGATGCCGCCGCCGGGCAACAAGGCCGGCCCCAACGAGGACGAGCGGCAGCGGGCGGCCACCTCGATTCAGGCCGTCCTCGACGCCATCGAAGGGGTCAACGACCCCGGCCCCAGCATCGTTCAGCGCCTGACGCGCCGGCAGTACAACAACACCGTCCGCGACTTGCTCGGCGTCGATGCCCGCCCGGCCCAGACCTTCCCCGCCGACGGCGGCGGCGGAGGCGGGTTCGACAACAACGCGGCCACCCTCTTCGTCCCCCCGATCCTCCTCGAAAAATACCTGACCGCCGCCGCCGGCGTGCTCGCCGAGGCCGACCCGGCCCGCTACCTGATCGCCCGCCCCGGCCCCGACCTCTCCAAAGAGCAAGCCGCCCGCCGCTGCGTCGCGACCTTCGCCCGCCGCGCCTTCCGCCGCCCGGTCAGCGACCTCGAAGTCGACCGCCTGCTCCGCCTCTTCCACCACGCCGACGCCCGCGGCGACAGCTTCGACGACGCCGTCCGACTCGCCCTCCGCGCCTCGCTCGTCTCGCCGAACTTCCTCTACCTCGTCGAGCGCGACCGGTCCGACACCAAGGCCAAGACCGACGCCAAAGCCGACCCCGACGCCCCGTACACCGTCTCCGACCACGAGCTCGCCTGCCGACTCTCGTACTTCCTCTGGTCGTCGATGCCCGACGACGCGCTCTCCGACCTCGCCGACGCCGGCCGCCTGCACGACCCGGCCGTCCTCGAGGGGCAAGTGCGGCGGATGCTCGCCGACCCGAAGTCGCGGGCGCTGGCCGAGGACTTCGCCGGCCAGTGGCTCCGCGTCGCCAACCTGGCCGAGCTCGCCGAGCCCGACAAGCGGCTCTTCCCCGAGTACACGGCCGAGCTCCGCGACGCGATGGCCGAGGAAGCGATCGCCTACTGCCACGCGCTCTTCCGCGACGACCGCCCGGTCCTCGAGCTGCTCGACTCCGAGTACACGTACCTCAACGAGCGTCTGGCCAAGCACTACGGCATCGAAGGCGTGACCGGCCCCGACTTCCGCCGGGTCGCGCTCAAGGATCGCAACCGAGGCGGCGTGCTCGGCATGGCGGCCGTGCTGACCCTCACCTCGTACCCGAGGCGGACCAGCCCGGTGCTCCGCGGCAAGTGGGTGCTCGAAGAAATCCTCGGCACGCCCCCGCCCCCGCCGCCTCCCATGATCAAGGCGCTCCCGCCCGACGACCGGGTCAAGGACGGCATGACCTTCCGCCAGCGGCTCGAGCAGCACCGCAAGGACGTCAACTGCGCCTCGTGCCACGCCCGGCTCGACCCGCTCGGCTTCGGCCTCGAGAACTTCGACGTCCTCGGCCGCTGGCGCGACAAGATCAACGACGAGCCGGTCGACGCCTCGGGCAAGCTGACGACCGGCGAAGATTTCTCAGGCGCGGCGGCCTTGAAGGCGATCCTGGCCGCGTCGAAGCGCGAGCTCTTCCTCCGCAACCTCGTCGAGCGCATGCTCGCTTACGCCCTCAGGCGGGGCGTGGAATACTACGACATCCCGACCGTGAAACAAGTCATGGCGGAGCTGGAAGCGAACGAACACCGCGGAACGGCCTTGATCGTCGCGGTGGCCAAGAGCTTCCCGTTCCAGAACCGGCGCAACGAACGGCAAGGGGCGCACTGACATGAGTCTCAAAAACCGACCGATCACCCGGCGAACCGTCCTTCGAGGTGCAGGCGCGATGGTCGGCCTCCCCTTGCTGGAGGCGATGCGCCCCCTCGCGACCGCCCTGGCCGCCACCTCTCCCACCAGCGGCGCCCCCATTGACGACAAACCGCCGGTCCGGATGGCCTGCCTGTTCTGGCCCAACGGCTGCAACCCGAAGACTTGGACCCCGACCAGCCAGGGCAAGGACTTCGCGCTCTCCCCGATCCTCGAGCCGTTGGCCCGGTTCAAGGACGACATCCTCGTGCTCAGCCGCTTGAGCAATCAAGGGACGTTCACCGGTGACGGCCATTACGTCAAGGACGCCGCCTGGCTGACCGGCACGACGATCCACCGCACGACGGGCGCCGACCTGAACGCGGGGGGCGTCTCGATGGACCAGCTCGCGGCCAAGCGGATCGGCGTGCAGACCCCGATCCCGTCGCTCGAGCTCGGCGTCGAGCCGGTCACGACCGGCGTCGACACCAACGTCGGCTACACCCGGCTCTACGGCTCGCACATCTCCTGGTCGAGCCCGACCACCCCGGTCGCCCGCGAGATCAACCCATCACTCGCCTTCGACCGCCTCTTCCGCTCCCACGCCGCCGGCCGCGCCGGGCGTGACGACCTGAGCGTCCTCGACCTCGTCGCCGACGACACGAAAGCCCTCCGCGACCAGGTCGGCCAGCACGACCGCCGCAAGCTCGACGAGTACCTCGACTCGGTCCGCGCCGTCGAGAAGCGCATCACCTACGAAGCCAGCGACCGCCGCGCCCGCTACCGCGACGACCCGCAAGCCCGCAAAGACATCGAAACCCTCGGCGGCCGCGTCGACACGTATAAACACGACCCCGGCCGGTTACGCGAGCGGTCGATGAACCACACCGACCACGTCCGGCTCATGCTCGACATCCTGCTCCTCTCGCTGCAAACCGATTCCACCCGCATCGCCACGTTCATGTTCGGCAACTCGGTCAGCAACAAAAACTTCTCGTTCGTCGAGGGCGTCAAAGGGGGCCACCACGAGCTCTCACACCACGAGAACGACCCCGAGAAGATGGCCCAATACCAGCGGATCACGATGTGGCACCTCGAACAGTGCGCCTACCTCCTCGACCGGATGAAGCAAATCCGCGAAGGCGAAGGCACCCTCCTCGACCACAGCATGGTCCTCTGCGGCTCCGCCCTCCGCGACGGCAACCAGCACGACCCCCACGACTTGCCGACGGTTTTAGCTGGCCGCGCCGGCGGCACCCTATCGCCTGGGCGGCACGTCGCTTATGCTAAGGACACTCCTTTGTGCAACCTCTATGTGTCGATGCTCGATCGGGTTGGAGTGCCGGTCGAGCGGTTCGCGGATAGCTCTGGGCCCCTACCTGGACTCGACAATCCGGAATACTCGCCCGGCCCGAGTTGATCGCCGGCTTCGGCTCGCCTATACTCGACTAAGTCCACCAGACGTCGACGATATTGGCGAATGTCCCTATTGCCGAGCCCAAAGCCAAAATCACCAAATCATGAAAACTCTAAAGTTCGATGACGATTCAATTCAACAACTGTTTGGTCATGAAGCAGCCGAGGATGAGAATCCTCAACGACTTCGTGATTACTATTTCAAAGGCAATATTTATTCACGTTCATCATCTGATTTACCGTTAAGAATTCTTGTCGGCCATAAAGGAATTGGAAAATCTGCTCTATTCGAAGTGGCACAACAAGAAGATGCCGAGTCACACACCGTTGCAATTCTACTCCGACCGGACGACGTCCACGAAATCGCCACTTCCGCATCCGTCCTTGAATCAATCCGAAACTGGAAAGAGGGGCTGGCTCGGATTATTTTCGACAAGGTCATGAAAGCACTTGGAAACAGCCAAAATGATTCTGTCACGGAAAACACATGGAAAGGCATCAGCCTAATCGACGCAATAACTCGAATATTAAAACCAAAACTTGACAAATTTATTGACATCAATGCTAGCAAACGTGAGTTCGCCAAAGGAATTCTCCATCATCGCAAAGTGCGTGTCTATATAGACGATCTCGACAGAGGATGGACGGCTAACGCCGAGAGCATTACAAGGCTTTCGTCACTGCTGAACGCAACTAGAGATATGATCAAAGAACATCCAGGCGTACAATTCCGCATTGCGTTAAGATCAGATGTCTATTATTTGGTTCGCACGTCAGACGAGTCCACAGACAAAGTTGAGGGATCGGTGATATGGTACTCATGGACGAATCACGAGATTCTTGCAATGTTGGTGAAGAGAGTTCAGTCATTTCTTGGCCGAGAATTCAACGAAGATGAGCTGACAGCAATGGGTCAATCCACCCTTGCCAATTTGCTGGAACGAGTTATGAATCCAACATACTACGGCCACGGAGGATGGTCAAGAATTCCCACCCATCGAATGCTCATGTCATTAATTCGAAGACGCCCTCGAGACCTTGTAAAGCTTTGCACTTTGGCTGCACAGAAAACGCAAGAACGTCGCGGAGCAATCATCGAAACGCAGGATTTCACTTCGGCATTTGACCAATACTCACAAGGCCGCCTCCAGGACACCATCAACGAATACAGAACCGAACTTCCAAATATTGACATTCTCTTATTAAATATGAGACCGACTACTCAAAAGAAACGAGTCGCGAAACCGTTCATTTACACCACAGCAGCACTATTAGCAAAAATCAACAACATCCAGTCGAATCAGAGACAATTTGTATTCCACAATGGGAGAGAGGCTACCGACAAAGAACTTGCCGCGTTTCTGTATAAGGTAAATTTCTTAACAGCAAGAAAGGAAACCGATTCAAATATCGAACGCCAATATTTTGAAGAAAGCAGATACCTTTCATCATCCTTTGTCGATTTTGGATACGATTGGGAAATCCACCCTGCTTATCGATGGGCATTGCAGCCCGGGAGAAATAAAGACGTGGTTACTGCACTGGACGACATATAGGGAACGAAGCAGCGGAAAATCCAGAAAGGATATCTTATACCTTTCCAGGGAAATTCAAAGGGGACATTCCTAATTCTTGAAGCAGTCTGCGCAAGCTGGATAAGATTATCCCTGTGAGACTCTTCGTAGTAACCCCTTTTGCCCAGATAGCGGCAAAATTGACGAATGTCCCCTTTCCGCGACCGGTTTCTTCTCATCTATACTTGCTTAAATTCCACAGGCAACGACAATATTGACGAATGTCTTTTTTCGATCACCCGACTGAGGACAGACAAATGCCACGACAGGAAAGCATTTTATCAGTTTTTGTTGCCTCTCCATCGGATGTAAGCTTAGAGAGAACCCGACTTGAAGAAGTAATTGGGGATCTGAATCATACGTGGAGCAGATCCCTCGGTGTACGCTTAGATTTAGTGCGTTGGGAGACACATGCCTATCCTGGATTTGGCGAAGATGCCCAGGACGTCATAAATCAACAATTGCCCGATGACATTGATATTTTCATTGGAATAATGTGGCATCGATTCGGAACTCCTACTGGTCGGGCGGAGTCAGGAACTCAGGAAGAATTTCTGAGAGCCAAAGCGAGATGGGATCAAGACAATTCCAGAATGCATTTAATGTTTTATTTTAAAGACACACCTGTTTCACCGAGCCAAGTCGATGCAGAACAGCTTGGCAGGGTAGCGGACTTTCGAAAATCACTAGGCGACGAGGGTGGCCTGCATTGGCGGTTCGAATCACCAGATGACTTTGCAAACTTGATGCGACTTCATCTTGCGCGAGTTGTTCAAGATTGGCAAAGCAAAGCAATTCTGCCACAGAGAACGAAATCCACTAGAGAAGAATCAGCTGCAAGCATGCCCAATGATCGCAGAGAGCCTCCCGAGGAAGTTGAGGTGGGGCTATTCGAATTGAACGAGCAATTTGAAGACAGTTTCAATGAAGCAAACATCATCACGCTTAGAATTGCAAAATCGACCGAAGCGATTGGGAACAAGCTTGTCGGGCACACAACCCGCACCCAAATGGCGACAAATGCAGGCCAGGTTCCCCGGGCTTTAGCCAAGCAGATAATCGCAAAAGCCGCAAAAGACATGAATGATTACGCTATGAAACTTGACAGAGATGTACCCAAATTACGCAATTTAATGCAGATTGGGTTGAGCGCATTATCTCAAGCGATCTCCCTCTGGCCAGAGCTCTATCAAAATCAATCGCGACGAGACGAAGCTGCTGAATCATTTGCAGCAATCCAAAGTCTTCAAAGCACCTTGTCATCGGTCGAGACCCAAATCCGCGACTTCCTCAATATCGTAGCTTCTTTGCCGAGTCTCACATCAGAGCTCAATAAAGCAAAACGAGCAGTATCCTCATCTCTTAGGTCTTTTATAACCACACTAAATGATCAGCAAAAACTGCTCATGCAGATCGAAAAATCTGCAGCAGAACTTCATAACTTTCAAGAGGATATACAAGCTGCTGACGGAAATGTAGACGCCCCTGGATAGTGCATAGAGATGGCCTACCCCCCCAAAAAGGGAAAATTCAAAGGGGACATTCCTATATCTTGACGCAATCTGCGCAAGCTGGATAAGATTATCCCTGTGAAACTCATCATAGTATCCCATTTTGCCCAGATAGCGGCAAAATTGACGAATGTCCCGAATGGCATGAAGCGAAGGCGTAAGTCGTTAACTGCGAGCAGCTTGCGGCCGGATTCATCTGGCTTGTCACGAAATATCGCTGACGTGTAGAACACTCTATTTAACTAGGAAACAAGCCTCTTTCGATCAAGCCAAGTCATGCAGTCATAAAGCTTCATTCGTCGTGATCTGGGCATAATCGCCTCTAAGGCTATGGTGCAATTAGGGTTGCGCTTCGCTTCATGGCGTTCACGAATGTCCCTTTTTCGTCTCCGAATGCGGTAATTCAGTACTAGCGAGAACAATGGCCAGGTATCGAAGGCTATGAAATTCTGTTTCATTTTCGATCTCGATGGCGTTCTGGTGGAAAGTCTTGATTTTGAACGAGCTGTGAGTGATCTTATTGTACAAACAATTGGGATTGATAGGCATCTGTCGCGAAAGGAAGCCGAGCGTTTGTGGTTGTCCACGCTGCGAACCCACCGCGATCATCCAAGGTGGCATGATTATGGCCTTCACTGTTCCGCGCTAGGGCTTACCGATGAGTGGAAGTCGTTTCACGAGCAGGTGAGGCAACTGATCTGTCCTATGCCGAGTGTGTTGGAATCGCTTCAATCCAGCCACTACGCCGGAAGCTGTTGGCTGGCATCGGATGCGACGCAGTGGGTTGTCGAGTTTAAACTTCGGGCGGCGGGAATAAATCTTACGGAATTCGACGAGGTTTTTACGCTGGATCGCTGCCTAGCAAGCAAGGGGCACCACGAATTCTGGGAGAAAGTGAAGGCCTGCGTGCCCAATGAAGAAACGCACCTGATCTACATCGATAATCGAGATGATCGTCTGCTTACGGCAGCGGAGGTTTTACCCAAATGTAGTCTTGTGAAGATTATTGCTGAGGATCATCCAACGAGCCTCGGGCTGTTCTTTCGCAAAGGTAGTCTGACTGATACTCGCGTCTATCAAGCTGCCAGCTCGGACTTGCCAAGCGTGTTGAAATCGATAACTCAAACCATTCGGGCCTCCGAGTAATTGACGAGTAACTTAATGTCCCTACCACCCCTCAACGGCTCGGTGTATTGGATCGAGGCAGATGAAGAAGCTAGACTCTACGCGACCGGTCCTCACGATGCGCTCTGTCGTCGGTCTTTTCTTTCATATGTGCTTCTACGCCTGAAAGTCGTTGCCCACCCCGCGGATTTCTGGCAGTCCAGCGTCTCGCACAAATTGGTCTTCAACCCGCAGGCCCAACCACTTCTCCAGCCTGTTTTACAGATTCACCTGGGAGACTCGACGACGGTCGTTGATTACATTGCCGACCGTACGGAGAAGCTAAGCCGAGACCGGGCCTCGTCTCGAAGCAGTGCGAGAGAGCTAGAGCAGTACACGCAGCATGGTGAGCAGATCTCCGCTCAAGGAGCGCAACTCGATGGCCTCTTCACAAATAACGGTTCCATCTTTCCAGCCACGGTGAGCCGTGATGCTAGGTTCCGTGAGCTGGTGATCAAGGATCTGTCTATTAATCTTCCCTTTGGCAACCACCTTGAGAGGTGCATTCGAGATGGACTTGGCAGGTCACAAGCCGACACGTTCGTAGGCCAAATCCGGGATTTAGCCCATAATCGCAGAAGATTCATAAGCGTTGATGGCATAGTGTCACGACTCAGCAGTGCCGGATGTGCCGAGCCGGCAGTTAAACGCGCGTACAACAGGTTGCAATTACTCCATTGGGAGTCCAGATCAAACGGACTGGTCAGCATGCCGTTTGTGGAAAGAGCGAGAAACGGCAGGATCAACCCACATGATCCAGACGTGTTTTGGAGCTCGGTAGACGGACTGCTGGGGCCAGATTTCCAGGCCGTGCTGATGAATCTACCTTGGCCTAAGGCGCTTGATATCGTTTGTGATCTTCAAAACGACGCAATCTGGGCTTCCTTCATCGAGACATATCACGGCATTGTCAGCGTCGTGGATCAGAATTATGAACGAATTGAGGAGTCCATCGTCAGGTCCCGAGTTTTGAAGCAACACCCCAAGTTCACTGGAATCCTCTTGGAAGTCAGGCCGGATAAGTGGACGATCCTTTCATGGACGTGCCACATTGCCTCATGGTATGTGAGTGTGCCGACGGGATGGGGACTTGCGTGGCGAATCGGGAGTGGCGTTTCTACTATTAAAAAAATGCATGACCACGTAATAAAAGTAACCAAGACCTACCATGCATCCGAACGTCACGTTCTTCAAACGCGAATACTGAGGGTCATCGAAGAGGCGAAGAAACCTTAGGCTCGATTGGAAAATCAAAATTGGACATTCCTATATCTTGACGCAATCTGCGCAAGCTGGAAAGATTACTCACGTGACACTCTTCCCCCCTTCGCAAGCCCATTCTTGCCATGCCACGCACCGCTCGCGCCTCGGCCGCTGGGTACTGCTATCAGAAAATAATTCGGTGTCAGATCATAATTTTTCCTTGAGTCGAGACGTTTTCTTGCCTAGCATCGATTCATGGGACGCCCTCCTCGACCAATCTGCGACAACCTCGTCTACCACGTGATGAATCGTGGCAATGACCGCGAGCCCGTCTTTCTCGACACAGACGACCACCATGCCTTTCTTGATGCGTTGGCCAAAACGCAATCACGCTATCCCTTCCGGCTCTTTGGCTACTGCCTGATGACCAACCACTTCCATTTGCTGATCCGCCCCGAGCCGGGCCAATCGATCAGCCGGGTGATGCAGTCGCTGACGGTCGCCCATACCTGGCACTACCATAAACGCTACCGCGGTGTCGGGCACGTCTGGCAGGGTCGGTTCCGCAGCCCGGTAGTTCAGGACGATGACCATTTGATCGTCGTACTTCGCTACATCGAGGCGAATCCCCTCCGGGCGAAGATGGTCACCGACCCCGCTGACTATCCCTGGTCAAGCTACCCGGCGCACGGCGAGAACCGCCCGAACCCCCTCTTGTCGCCGCTGCCGGAATGGCGATCGCTGGGGAGAAACGAGGAGGAATGCGCTCGCGCTTGGCGTGAAAAGGTATGTGCCCCGCAAGTGGAGGCGGAGTTGCTGGCGATCCGCCGCTCGGTCCTGACGGGTCAGCCGCTCGGCACGTCCGATTGGGCCGAGTCGAGGCCCGGCCTGCCTCCGCTGGAGCCGGCCAGACGCCGCGGTCGTCCCCGCAAAGACAAGTCGATGACATCCTCCGACAGCTCGTCCATCAAAAATTGATGCTGTTTGCTTTCATGAATCGCTGAAGCGAATATCGGAAATATTATGATCTGACACCGATTTTTCTTCTTTCGCCTCCATCGAGCGTAACCCCCTCCGCGGGAAACAAAGGGACGGAGGAAATTTTGGCAGATCGTTCCTCAACTCCATTCGATTAAAAATTCGCTCCGCCCCCCCGGCAAAGTTGACGAATGTCGCATTCTCTCCAAGAGGTCAGAGCCATGACCGCCGCACAGTTCAACATCGTTTGCAATGCGATTCAAGCCATTGGAACCGCCGCGACGCCCTTAGTGGTCGTCTATCTCGGAGCGAGGTTTCTGCGTCACCAGACAATTCAGGAGGCCGCTCTGTCTGAAAAGGCTAAGCATTACAGCACAATCAGCCCGCTCATCAATCGCATCTTTTCCTACCGCCTGATGGTCGGGGACTTCTTAGAACGCAAGCCCGAGGAAATTCTTAAGGCAAAACGAGATGCAGATCATGAATTCTGGTCATACTATTATGTATGGTCCGACAATTTTATCCAATTATACAATAAATTCATGCATGATAGTTTTACAATATACGGAGGTCATGGGGCAAAAGCGTTAATTAATGTGGATCCCCAATACTACCCTTTCAAACCCGACCCCAGAACCACCAATGCCGATGGTCAACAATGGCAAGGTTTTGCTGACAAGCCGGTCAACACCCAGCACTTGGTTTCCCTCTACAGACAAATCGGGGACGCCATCTCCAAAGACATGGGGATGGGCAGAAAAAGGGGGACATAGCACTTTATTGACAACAGGAGCTACGGCGATTATCGTGGTGGCATGCCGCGAACCGCTCGTGCCTCCGTCGCTGGCCTCTGGTATCACGTCCTCAATCGGGGCAACCGCCGCGAGGCCGTCTTCCACAAGGCCGGCGATTACGACGCCTTCGTCCAGGCGATGACCGACGCAGGGAGCCGCGTGCCGGTGGACTTGCTGGGGTATTGCGTGTGCGTCCGGCGGACCACGTCCCCCTTGGCAATTGGCCGAGGGGCCTTGGCCAATTTGGTGACCGTCGGTTGGAACCCCACGCGGTGTCATGATCCGGCGTCAGCAGACGCGACGCGCTCTCCAACCCGTGTCGAGCCTGGCCCGAACTCCGCGGTGGGAGCGTGCCGCGTTTCGAGTGCCGGCGGGAGCCGTTGTCAGCTCGGGGAACCGTCGGCGATGGGACCCTCTGGGGTCGCCGGAGGATCGGCGACTTGGGGAGGCGACCAACGGTCGGGGAGAAGGTCGGCCAGATTCTCTTTGGGAAGGGTCGGCAACCGGGACAGCACGTCACGCAAGTAGACGAACGGGTCATGACCGTGACGCTGGCAACTCGACACCACGCTGAATAACACAGCCATCGTCTTCCCGCCGGTCTCACTGCCGGTGAAAAGCCAATTCTTTCGTCCAGTCGCAATCGTTTTCATGTGTTGCTCGGCTACGTTGTTGTCGATCGAAAGGTAGCCCGAGCTGGTGTACCGTTTCAACGCCTCCCAGTGGTTCTCCATGTAACCGATTGCGCCTCCCATCGGACTCTTGGGGAGCACCTGCGGTCGCTCCTCCTTCAGCCACTTCTCGAGGCGCTCCCAAACTGACACCGCCCGCTCCTGGCGGACCCGCAGCCGAATCGCGGCCCGCGTCGGCTCGTCGGCGTCCTCGGGCAGCTTGGCGAGCTCCGCTTTGATCCCCTTCTCGATCGCGTAGAGCTGGCGGTAGTAGGCCAGGGCCGTACTCGCTCGCGCCAGGTCCGTCTTCTGCGCCTCGACGAACTTGCGGCGGGCGTGGGCGTTGCAACCCACCTCCACGACGTTGCCGCCCGCGTAGATGCCGTCGTAGCCGCTGAAGGCATCAGCCTGCAAATAACCGCGAAAACCCTTGAGAAACAGACTCGGACCGTCTCGCTTGCGGCTCCTCGTGAAATCAAAAACATTGTAAGGATAAAGATAATCGCCGAAGTAGATCCAGAGCCGGGCCAAGGCCTTAATCTTTCGCTCCGAGTCCCGCAGCTTCACCGAGGTGTCGTCGGTGTGAATCGTGCCGCACAACAGGATCAATGTCTTCATCAGGTCGTAGAGCGGCTCGAGAGTTTGGGCGGCGCCGGCCATCCAGTCGCAGAGGGTTGAGCGTGACAGCTCCACCCCTTGCCGGGCCAGGCGGCGTTCCTGGCGATGGAGCGGAATATGATCGGCATACTTTTCCGTGATCACATGAGCGAGCAATCCCGGTCCAGGCAAGCCCTTGGAGATCGGCTGGGCTGGCTTGCCGGCGGTGACGACTTGACCTTCGCAGTGCGGGCAGGCGTAAATGCAGCGCACGTGCTCGACCACGAACAGGGTCGCCGGCACGTAGTCGAGCTGCTCGCTGCGTTCGGCGCTGATCTGGGCCCGGGTCTCGCCGCATTGCGGACAGCGGCGTTCGGCTTCGGTCAACTCATAGACCCGAGGCTCGCGGCGGAGGTCCTTGGGCAAGGGCCTGCGGCCGTGGGGGCGTGCCTTCTTCGCGGGGGTCGCTCCCGGTTCGGACTCGGGTGGGACCGCGTCGCCGGTGGCCGCGGGTTCCGGTTCCGGGGCGAGCGGCTCGAAGGCGTCGGGGATGAGCAGCGGCTGATTGGGGTCGAAGCGTTCGGTGCGTGGGCCGTAGATCCGCCGCAAGAGGAGGTCAAGGCGATGCTGCAATTCCTCGTTCTGACGCCGTGTGTCGCGGAGGGCGGCGAGCAGTTCGATGATCATCTGCTGGAGGAAGGCGGGATCACTGGGCAACGTCGCCGTGGGATCGGCAAGGGTCTCAGGGGTGATGGGGCGGGCGTCTGCGCTCATGCCCTCTTAGACGTATGAGGTCCTTATATTATTCGATGATTCTTCGGAAAAACACCGCGGCCGGCCGGGGACTCACACCGTGGCTCTGGGGACGGGTCGGTGATAGCGTTTGCCGCGTTTCACGCTCGAGAGGTCGATCCCTTCGAGGAGCATGACGAGGTCCGCGGCGCGGACCTCGAGGCGTGGCTGAGCCTCCAGAGTCGGCGGAAAGCGGAAGGTGCCGGCTTCCAATCGCTTGTACCAGATCGCGTATCCGTCCTCTTCCCAGATCAAGAGCTTGATGCGATCGGCGGCCTTGTTGCGGAAGACGAAGACGTCTCCCGAGAGCGGATCGCCCTGGAGCCCTTCGCGGACCAGGGCCGCCAAACTGTCGAACGATTTTCGCAGATCGACCGGCTGCGCCGCGAGCCAGATCCGGACGGTCGGAGCCAAGCTCACCATGACCGTCCTCCGGCTTCGAGCAGTTCAACGACTTGCACGAGGGTCTGGGGGTCGAACCCGGCCCCGACCCGCAAGCAGCGTCCGTTGGCCAGTACGACCTCGATGCTCCCGGCGGGCGACTCAGCCTTGTCGGCGAGCACATGCACAGGAAGAAACGCGGGCTTGGGCTGGTCGCGCCGCTGAAGTTCCCTCCGCCACCAATAAAACGACGGCGCACTCACGCCCTCGGCCAGGCAGAACGCCCGGACCGACAGTCCACTCCGCTTCCACCGGGCCAGAACCAGCCGCCAGTACGGCTCCCGCCCGTTTCTCGATCCTGCCACTCGGCCCATCGTTCACCCCCTTTCGGCCATGCTCCGATCGTAGCATGGGCCACAAGAAGGGGTTCACCGGACGCACACGATCTGGTCGGCCTCGCCGTTCGGCTTGAAGGGGTGATGCTTCACCCCTTCCTCGTCATTGAGAAAGTGAACGTCGTGGATGACATTCGTCTTGTCGAGCTTGTCCATGAGGTTCTTCGAGTTGGACGCGGAGACGATCTCGTCCGCGTGATTGTGGAAGACGAGGGTCGGCGGCAGCTTGCCGGCATTCGTGAGGATGGCGGGAGAACCGATGTGGCCGAAGAAGTCGACGACCGCCTTGACCCCGCCGCTCGATGCCTCGGCCTGCTCCAGCGCCAGTCCGCCGCCAAGCGAAAAGCCAACGATCGCTACGCGGGCGGAGTCGACGTCCATCTCCGCCCGAGCGACACGCACCGCCTCGGCCACCCGTTTGCCGTACTCCCCGACGCGGGCAATCCGCGTTGTGACGACCGACGTAATCGGGGCGGACAGGCTACCCAGGTCGCCGTCACTCGCATCAAAATAGGTCGGTAGGAACACCGCGTACCCCTGGGCTTCCAACTCCCGGGCGAAGCCCTCGATCTGGGGGCGAGAGAAGTCGCTGAGTCCGTCGATGCCGTGGAGCAGCACGACGACTGGCCGTTTCGTCGCGCCCGACAGCTTGGGCGAACGCTGCATCGTGTAGGACGTGCCGTCCACGCTGTAGCTGAGTCCCTGGGCGCGGGCTTGCGGGCCGAGGGTCGTGACGACCGTCACGGCCGCCAACGCAAGGTACCAGGGAAACGACCGGCGTCGAGAGGGGCTCATGCAAGACTCCGAGCGGAAAGAGTATGAGGTGAGGCAAACGGCCCGGACTGCGAGCCGTCCGGACCTACGTCTTCATCGGACGGCTCATCTTGGATCTTGGGCCGTGTGTTGGGTTTCTGATGGGCGATGATACGACCCAGAATACGCTGTGATCAAGACGATTTCAAAGTGACATTCCTACTTGTTGCTCTGGCTTGTGCACCATTGATCAGTTCACGTAAGTTTTGCGATTTTCGCTATGCGAAACGGATCCTTGCCATGCCATGCGCCGGCGGCGATGGCCCAGCCTCTCGAGTGGCGGCCCGGCGCCGATGCTCGATCCGGGTCCAGCACCCCGCGGCGAAGGCTGGACCGAGGACGTCAACGCGCTGATGACCGAAGCGGAATGCACGACGATCCGCGAGTCGATCCGCCGCGACCGCCCCTTGGGTTCGGAGATGCGGGTGCGCGATACCGCCGAATCGCTGGGATTGAAATCGAGTTTCCGCGATCGGGGAGGGGACGGCCGCGGCGCCAAGGCGACCTCGAGCGGCAGGATCTCTCACTGCCGATCTTACCCAGATAACGGCCAAATCGCCGATTATCCCCTTTTCCTCTTCCGAGCTAAAAGCGGTCATTCACGATGGTCCAGGGAATCGATCGACGTTCCGTCTCGATCTGGATCATACGGGCGAGTAGGAGATAATCCTTGATCGAATTCTCCTCGAACGAGAACGGTTCCCCTTCGCGTGAAATCACGATAAAACTCTTATTCACCCTCGGCGGAAGACCGTAATTCCTCAGTTCAATCGAATGATGTTCCTCCATCATTTCGATGTTGTCCCAGAGGATCGTGCGCGGCCCATCACGTTCCGTGAGCAACAATCCGAGCCCGCCAAGCTCGACCTTGAGCGACATCAAGGTGCGCATCCATTTGATGAGGTACCAGCCGCCGGGGATCGCGGGGATCGACACGAGCCAAACCAAGAATACGCCGAACCAGCTCCATTCTCCGTACCCGTGCGGGAAGTCCCCACGATACACGATCACGGCCTTCGTGGACATGATTAACCCGAAAACCCCGCCTCCTATGAGCAACAGACCGAGGATGACCCCGGCCGACAAGTTTGCAATTCCAGGCTTGAATACCAATTTGATCGTGCCTACTTCGGAACACTGAGACATCTTACTTAAATCCTTGTCTTCGAGTAACGACGAGCCGCTGGGTTCTGCCGTTGGAGGCAGGTGCCGGGGAAGCCTATCGGCCAGTACCGAGGGAAACCAACCGCATCGTCCCGAACACCCCGTCAACAATCAAGGCAACGCCTAGAAGTACGCAGACGATCCCGATCACCTTGGCGGGAACGCCGGTGAGGTTCTTCTTACTGTTGAGAGGTAGACCGGCCGGGGTGAACGCCTTGAGCCCCAGGCCGATGGTAAATGCCGCTAAGATGAAGCTGAACATCGTTGAAACCCCTTTGACCTCGCCTGAGGACCAAGCGCGGTGGTCCGACCCGCCGAGTCAAAAAAACATATCACGGAACCGCGCGGCAAGCCAGATCACAGGCTGGTCATATCGACTCTTGGTCGAATGCCACGAAGATGGCGCACCGATCGGACAAAGGCAAAGGGCACATTCCTCGTTTATGACGTAGATTGCGCAAGTCAGATGAACTGATACTCGCTATGCGATTTTCGCTCTGCAAACCGCGTTCTTGCCATGTCACGCGACGACCACCTCCGAGTCGTCCTCCGCTCCATCGAGCGGAACCCCTCCGGGCCGAATTGGTGGAGCGAGCCGAACGGTGGTGGTGGTCGAGCCTCTCGAGGATCGGCCCGGCACCGACACTCGACCCGGGTCCAGCGCCCCGCGGCGAAGGCTCGATCGTCGACGTCAACGCGCTCATGACCGAAGCGGAATGGACAACCATCCGCGCAGCAATTCGCCGTGACCGCCCCTTGGGTTCGGAGACGTGGGTGCGCGATACGGCCAAATCACTGGGGTTGAAGTCGTGTCTTCGCGATCAGGGACGGCCGCGATGCTAAGGGGAACCTCGAGCCGCAGGATCTCTTACACCCCATCTTCCCCAGACAACGGCATTATTGCCGGATATCCCCTTTTCTCGGCATGACACCCCCTTCCCGGCAAAATCACCGCGTGCTGTCACCAAATCGTCGTCTCGCTCGTCCCTGTAGTAGATACTCGGGCCCAACGCACGGGATTCGGCGATGTCGGACGAGAAGGGGCGGTGATCGCGTACGCCGGTCGATCCAGGCGATTTGAGGCGAGTGCCCTTCGACATCCACGGATCAAGCGAGGAGGAGATGTCGTGAAACAACCGGAACTCCATGAACGCTTTCGCGCCCTCCATGAGCAGGAGGGCGGCGTGGTGATGCCGAACGCATGGGATGGCGTTTCCGCACTGCTGCTGAAACAGGCCGGGTTCCAGGCGTTGGGATCGTCATCCGCCGCGATCGCCTTCGCGCTCGGGCGTCCTGACGGCGCGCATGCGGTCAGCAAGTCAGAGGCACTCGAGAATGCGGCCTTGCTCGGCAGGCTGACGGGACTTCCCGTCAATGCCGATCTCGAGGACGGTTTCGGCCCCGCCCCTGAGGATTGCGCCGCGACCGTCGAGGCTGCCATCGCGGCGGGGATGGCCGGGGTTGGTATCGAGGACACGACGGCTCACCCCGAGAAACCGATCCATGACTTCGATCACGCCGTCGAACGGATCCGCCAAGCGGCCCGCGTGGCGAAGGGGCGGATCATGCTGACCGGGCGCACGGACAACTACTTATTCGGCAGGCCGGATCTGGACGACACCATCCGACGGCTCGTCGCGTTCGCCGATGTGGGCGCCGACGTCCTCTACGCGCCGCTTCTGCCGGACATCGACGCGATCCGAGCTGTGGTGAAGGCGGTCGCCCCCAAACCCGTCAACGTGCTGATCGGGCCCGGGACCGGCCCGGTGCCGATCGCCGAACTTCAGGCGGCCGGCGTGCGGCGTGTCAGCCTCGGCTCGGCACTTTACTGCCATGCGATGGCAAGCCTCCAGGGCGCCGCCACGGCGCTGGCCGGGGGGAATATCGCCCCTGCGGCAGAGGGTCTCAGTTATCGCACGATCATGAGCCTGTTGAGCGATGCAACGGCGAAGACCGCGTCGTCGTGAGTCGCGCAGACCGGGGGTCGCAGAAAGGGGGACCTCGCGACGATCGGCGCTTGACGATCGGCGCGAGGTCCCCCTTGTTCCCACCGACTTCCAATGTCGGCTTTTTCTTTTCAAGTTCGTAAACTCATCGCGTGACATGTTCCGGCCGTTGGTGTCGAGGCTGGACGTTCGAAACCGGAGGCTTCTGGTGGATCCAAAGACGCGAAGGTTGATCCCACGGCGATTCAAGTTTGCCCTGGCCTCGCTCATTATTGGAACGGGAATATGGATCGCATTTATGGGAGGGTCAAAGGCACTGACTCAAAAACCTGTCACGACCAGTTCCTCAGCCGCGAAGCGGGCGAACGCGAACGCCCCAAGGTTTCTCGAGCACTTCGATCGAGTCCCCGGCGCGCCCTTTCTCATGGCCTCCATTCGCTCCATCGCCGATGATCGGGGTTTGTCCCTTTCGAGTTATTCTTCGGTAGACTCCCCTACGCATAACTATGTTTTCTTGAATCTCGACAACCAATCGATCCGCCGTCTCCTCCCCACGAACGACTATTCCATCAATGAGGCCGTCGCCTTGCCGGAAGCTCTCGACAGGACACCGGTCGATAAGGCCGGTACTCACGACCGGGAGAGTGTGCAGTGGTGGCTCTTCGACGTCGTGAAGCAAGACACGGACCATGACGGCGACTTCGATGGACAAGACTTGCGCACGCTCGGAGTCTCAGACGCCGGTGGCTCCGGTTACACGGAACTGATCACGGGCATTCGCAAACACTACGGCCGGGCCCTCCGCGATCCGACCACCCTCGTTGTCGCCTACGAGAGCGGGGGAGCGAAGCGGGTCAGCGTGATCGATTTGCCCAAACGAACCGTGCTCTCGACCACCTCGTTCCCCGATCTCGGATCAGACCTCAAGTAAGAGTCTGTCTCGGCAGGTCAGGCTGAGCCGGGAAAGGAAGGACGTTTGGGTGCCCAGGCCAAGGCATTCCCGCATGGGGTCCGCGTACGGAACCGCATGGCACCCAACGTCGATTACTGATGCCTCATCCTACTGCACTCATGTGCTTGTTTAGCAAGGCTTTCTGTTCCTGAGTCAGGGTGTGGAGCACAGGCGGTTTCGGCGGCTTATGCGGTTTGCGACGAGGCCACTTGCGTGTGGCTTTCGGGCTCTTCTGCTTCCGGCACCCGGCGCGGCAGCCCGCGAGTCGCTTGTGGTAACACTTGGCCTTGGGTTTCACGGCCGCGTCGATCTCCTTGCGGATCTCGATCAGAACTTTGCGGGGGCTGATCACTGGGCCATCGGTCGCCGACGCCGACGCCGACGCCGGCCGAAGCGCCAGGTCGGCATGCGCCAGGAGGATCTGCGTGGCCAGCAGTGACAACTCGGCCTCGCGATGCACCAAGGCCACCGTGCGGCTAGCGAGTTTCAATTTATTGATTATACGCTTGTATGTGCGAAATAGTCCTTCATTACGCCATCTCCAGCGGTAGAATTTGGCGGCCGTCGCCGCCGACATCCGGGCTGGGTCGAGGACGTCGGTCAGGAGCCAGACGTCGCGTTTGACCGACCCCTTACCCTTGCCCTTGGCCGGGATCCGGATCAAGCGGCATTGGATCGGCGCTTCCCCTTTCTTCTGGACATAGTTCGGCCAGTACAAGACAGGGCCTTCGGTCCAATCCTCCAGGTTCGCCACTTCGAGGGTGTAGAGGTCGACCCGCGACGACATCCGGAACAGGAACGATCGCTTGACACCGAGGATCGCCCGGACCAGATCGAAGCCCATATAAGCGGCGTCGCAGACGATCAGGGCCTCGGGCGAGAGGGTGGCGAGCAAGTGCCTCAAATGCTCTTGCTCGGCCGCGGTGCCCGGGCCGAGTCGCCACGACCAAAGCAGTCCCGTGGGCAAGTGGACGAACGCCGTCAGCCAGACGTTGGGGGCCGCGTCGTTCTTGCCGGCCTGCCCGAGTCCCCGTTCCAACTCGGGGGTGCGGGGGCACTCGATCCGCGAGCCGTCGCAGCCCATCGGCTCGAAGCCGTCGACAATCCGCCGCGACCCCAGTCGGGCGTGGATCTGTTGCCGAACCCCCGCGGCCAACGCCCTGAGTTGTCGCATGGGGACGCGTCGCATCGCCTTCTGGAAGCCGACGAGGGTCTTTCCCGGGCGTCTTCGCGACTCATGGCAGGCGACGTAGTATCCCCGGGCCTTCTCAAACCTCTCGGACTCGGAGTCGCCGGTGGCCCAGGTCATGGCGAGCATGACCACGACCAGTGGCTGGAGATCCCACCGCGGCGCCGACCGCCTTTGAGGAACAACCCCTCGGGCTTGCTTCCAGACCGTCGGGGTGAGAAACTGTCGGACATAGCCGATCAACGACTGCGGTTGCTGCAAGCCTTGCAGCGTCCGAGCTGCCTTCATCGCCGTTCTTCCTCAATCCAGGTGAGTGCCGGTTGCTAGCCGCACCCATCATGACGAAGAACGGCGATTTTTTGCCCCCCCTTCTCTCGAACGAACCGCAGCCACGGAGCGGCAGTAATTCTCTGGTCCGGTGAGAGTTACATCCGTTGTTGACGACGCCGAGTTACTGACGTTGCATGGCACCCGGCAGATCATCGAAAACTCCGAGACTTCTCGCTGATCACCACCACGGATGGAACCGAGATTCCCCCTCGTTCCCACGGTCCTCCGTGGGAATGCCGTCTTCGACGCTCTGCGTCGTCTTCGATTCTGGCAATGTCGGTCGCCAGAGGACGCGGAGCGTCCAAGACGGCATTCCCACGCGGAGCGTGGGAATGAGAAAAACGTGATTCACTGCCATTTACAGCAAGATTTATGTCAAAACTCCGGTGGTGATCAGCGAGAAGTGTCAAAACTCCGGTGGGATTCGCCTTCTGGGGCAGACTCAAAGTCGTCCCACGGGGACAATCCGAAGGACATTTATCATTCTTGACGTTGCCTGCGCAAGCTGGATAAACTTATTCCTGTGGGAAGTGATTCCCTATTCCAGACGACACAAACAACATCGCTATTGATAAACATCCTCTTTCTGCCACTCCCGTGTTTCGTCAAGGAGGGAGCAATGCTGAACAGCGCCGCATTGACTGAGAAGTTCCCCTGGCTTCGCAACAACCCAGGTCCATTTTCCGGCGGCGACCTGGTGCTCGAAAATGGTCAACCGTATCACGTGCGACTCCCTGCTTTTGTCGGTGAGAAGCCGGTCGTGAACATGATCTTCGTCGGGGCTCCGGAGCGACAAGAGCGGATCGTGGAGAAGAGACGTCTCCAAGTGTTCGCGTCGAACTCGAATCGCGACCTGAATGCGGTGTGGGCCAAAGATCCCGAGACCGGCCTCGAGGTTGGGGTATTTACCACTCATATGGGAGTCGGCAGTACGGCGATCGTCGTCGACGAAGCCATCTTCCTGACCGAGATGGACTTCACGACTCAACGTCGTCGAGAGCGCTTCCCGCAGATCCGGGCTGTGCGGATTGGAACCTGTGGATTCGGACAGTTGGAGACCGCTCCCGGCTCAGGCATTATCACCACCGCCACCTTCGGCCTGGATGTCGGGGGCCACATGATCAAACGGCCCGACCGGACACCGGAAGAGAATGTCCTGTTCGAAGCCTTCTGGGCTACGGTCCGGAACCAGATCGCACCGTGGGTCGACAGACGGGATGTGTTTTATCCGTACATGAACTCCACCTCGCAACAGCTCAATGACGCACTGAAGCAATCGGCAAACGAAGCGGGGTTCCCGATCGCAGTGGGAATCGGAGTGACCTGTCCCGGATTCTACGATGAACAGTGGCGCCCGGTTAGCCGATTCCAAGCGTGCTTGCCGGACCTGGACAAGGCTCTCTTCGCGATGAAAGCGGTCGCGCCCTTCGGAAAGATCGAAGCGATCGAGATGGAGAATGCAGTTCTCGCGTCGAAGCTCTGCGGCCAGGGGCACCTGTTCACGTCGTTCTGCAACGCGATCGGCGATCGGCGAAACAACCGGTTTGCCACCAATCACGCGGCAAACACCGATCGCATGATCGATATCACGTTCCAGGCGCTCGCCGCACTCCCGACCGATTGAATCGTTCTGCCTCGGGAGTAAGCCTCCGACACGGCGCAAACGGGTTCTTCTCCACGAGCCGAAGTGTCGCCAGGCACTTCAAGGGGCCGCTCGGATCATTTCCGTGGCAAGGGGTGGCCCCACCACTCCCTCGTTTGCGACACGCCTCCCTCGGTGGCTCGCCCCAATGGCGCCGAGGGGTCCATGCTTAGGTCGAAATCCGCAGAACAAACGGAGTGCCGAACACGAGGGGAATGGTCCCGTTCTCGATCGCAGGCCTCAATGATCAATGGGGCAATTGACAATTGGAATCGGAGCATTTTCCTGTGTGGATATTTCACGCGGGTGATTTGCTGCTCGTGCTTCGACAGTAAAAAACACGGATTTGCAAATCATCGTTACCCTGATTTCGTAGTTCTTGAATCACCGATGGCAACCGCACCGTGCTGGACAGGCTGGGATGATTTTGAGCGACCAGGTTCGAGGGCTACCGATCATGGGCGGCGACTTCTCGCACGGCGACGGAACCACTTCCGACCGCTTCCTCCGTTCCGACCGGCTCCTGCTCCGCCCTTGGTGCGAGGCCGACCTTGAACCCTTCGCCGCGATGAACGCCGACGCGGCGGTGATGGAATATTTCTCGAAGACGCTCAACCGGCAGGAGAGCGATTCCCTCGCAACCCGATTCCGCGACTTGCTCGACCGGCAGGGCTACGGTCTCTGGGCGTTGGAGGTTCCAGACGTCGCTTCGTTCATCGGCTTCGTCGGCCTGCACCACGAAACCTTCGAGGCTCCCTTCACCCCCTGCGTCGAGATCGGCTGGCGTCTTGCCCGCGCGCATTGGGGCAAAGGCTATGCCACCGAGGCGGCGCGTGGCGCGCTGCGTTACGGCTTCGAACGGCTGGGGCTCGACGAGATCGTGTCGTTCACCGTGCCGGACAACACCCGGTCGCGGGCCGTGATGGAGCGGATTGGAATGACCCGGTCGGAAGCGGAGGACTTCGACCATCCAAAGTTGCCCGTGGGACACAGGTTGCGGCGACACGTGCTCTATCGAATTCGGAGGAGCGGCGACCCCCGAGCAATGGGGTAAGCGATCGCTCAATCCCGACTTGTCAGCGTGGCGATCCTGCGGGGTTGGTCCTTTTTCACCCAGCCAGGAGTCAGCCCATGACACAAGAAGAAGACCGGCGACCAGGCACCGAGATTACGAAAAACCGGGTCATTCCCGCAATTCGCACTTGGCATCCACTTATTCAACCAATAACTTATTTACTTTCTCAAAAATATCTAACCAAGGTCACCTACCCCGTGCGCTCTGGAAAACGGTACCAACCGGATTGAAACCGGCTAACATGGCCTATCCTGGAGAGACAGACACTCGATTCGGTCGCCGCCCCTCTCTCCAGCGCATGGAGCCGTCGCGGGCGGCGACTCCACGAGACGGGATCCGGCAATCGAGGGCGGAGGGCTACATCCATGCGAAAGCCGAGTGCGCGTACGACGTTGCAGGTCGAGGCGGTGGAGTCGCGGCAGTTGCTGTCGGGGCTCACCCCGGTCCTGACCTCACGGACCTATGAAACCGTCGCTGCCGACGTCGCAACCGTGGTGGCGAGGCTGGCGAAGACCCACAACACCGCCCAGGCGGAGAACAGCCTGACAAGGCTTTCGACACGGATTCCGTTTGGGAGAACGGAGCTCGCGTCCGCCTGGATCAGCGATTTGGCGTCGTTCAACTCGGCTGTACCCGGCTCGGGGCGAGCGACGGTGCGGCTGCTCCTGGCCGACCTGAACCGGGACGTTGCCGCCGGGGTCGCGACCGGCGCGATCCGGGTGACCGGCAAGCACGCCGCCGCTTTCCCCGGACCGGGCGTGGTGGCGCCCCAGTCGAGCCTCGATAGCGTCCGGGTCGCCAACAACACCTCCCTGACTCTGACGGTCACCGTGAACCTGAACAACACGGGGCAGTCCATCGTCAAGACGATCCCAAAAAACACAGCTCCCGTCCTGTTCGACTTCGGAGCCGCCACGGGCAATTTCATGACGATCAACATCAGGAACGCGAACGGCACGAGCCCGCCACCTTATACCACCGGGCTGAACCGGCCGATCTCGGGGTATCGCGGAGCGCTCTTCAGCGTCTCCGTCTTCGCCGGTTATTTCTCGGTGGGGAGCTAACCAAATCATTCGGTGTCAAATCCTATGATTCTTGATGATTCCTCTGTTGGCCTGACAGCATACGAAGCCATGATGATCTGACACCGATTTCTTCCTCACTCCCCCTGATTACCAGGAGGCCCTCGTGGGTCAATTGAGCATTATCAGTGTCACCGGGGCCGTTCCTCATAGCGCCTGCAAGCTCGAGTTTAATGATATCAAATATAAGGATGACTGGCTCGGGTTTGGGCCGTCGACGCACCGGTCGCCGGCCACGAGGGTCGGCAAGGTCTTTCACGACGACGAGAGCTACCGCATGAACCATGGCATCCGAATCCATGTGACCGACACGGTCCTGGCCAAGGCTGGGGAAAAGGTGGCCAGGCAATACTCGACCGGAAGTTATGTTGTCTGCGTGCGGGATTGTGTCAGCTTTTCGGCCGACCTCATCAGAGCATGCAGGCTCAACGTCCCCCTCGTGAATATGACACCCTACGGCCTCATCCTGATACTCGCCGTCTGGAACAAATACGAGGAACTCTGGTGATCGAAAGACTGACCCACGCGGAGAAGTCGAGAGAGCATGATGGGCTCACAGGGGCGAGGGTGGATCGATCCATCGGCCAAAATCCATCGCTTCGTCGGCCTACTTATCAACAACTTCCTCTCCCTCTCCTCCGCGAAGTCCATTCGCCCGAAATCATTCGGTCTCAGATCATAATTTCCCCTTGGAAGTGAATTCCGTGTCGGATCATCGGCGCGGAGAGCCTGCTTGATTCGAAGGTGGAGCTTGGGAAAGTAAAAAAACAACGACCCGATCCAGAGCTAAGCAGGTGGACATGGTCTTCCTTAATATTGAATGATGTGCAAGCCCTGGGTGCCACGCAACGTCAGTAACTCGGCGTCGTCAACAACGGATGTAACTCTCACCGGACCAGAGAATTACTGCCGCTCCGTGGCTGCGGTTCGTTCGAGAGAAGGGGGGGCAAAAAATCGCCGTTCTTCGTCATGATGGGTGCGGCTAGCAACCGGCACTCACCTGGATTGAGGAAGAACGGCGATGAAGGCAGCTCGGACGCTGCAAGGCTTGCAGCAACCGCAGTCGTTGATCGGCTATGTCCGACAGTTTCTCACCCCGACGGTCTGGAAGCAAGCCCGAGGGGTTGTTCCTCAAAGGCGGTCGGCGCCGCGGTGGGATCTCCAGCCACTGGTCGTGGTCATGCTCGCCATGACCTGGGCCACCGGCGACTCCGAGTCCGAGAGGTTTGAGAAGGCCCGGGGATACTACGTCGCCTGCCATGAGTCGCGAAGACGCCCGGGAAAGACCCTCGTCGGCTTCCAGAAAGCGATGCGACGCGTCCCCATGCGACAACTCAGGGCGTTGGCCGCGGGGGTTCGGCAACAGATCCACGCCCGACTGGGGTCGCGGCGGATTGTCGACGGCTTCGAGCCGATGGGCTGCGACGGCTCGCGGATCGAGTGCCCCCGCACCCCCGAGTTGGAACGGGGACTCGGGCAGGCCGGCAAGAACGACGCGGCCCCCAACGTCTGGCTGACGGCGTTCGTCCACTTGCCCACGGGACTGCTTTGGTCGTGGCGACTCGGCCCGGGCACCGCGGCCGAGCAAGAGCATTTGAGGCACTTGCTCGCCACCCTCTCGCCCGAGGCCCTGATCGTCTGCGACGCCGCTTATATGGGCTTCGATCTGGTCCGGGCGATCCTCGGTGTCAAGCGATCGTTCCTGTTCCGGATGTCGTCGCGGGTCGACCTCTACACCCTCGAAGTGGCGAACCTGGAGGATTGGACCGAAGGCCCTGTCTTGTACTGGCCGAACTATGTCCAGAAGAAAGGGGAAGCGCCGATCCAATGCCGCTTGATCCGGATCCCGGCCAAGGGCAAGGGTAAGGGGTCGGTCAAACGCGACGTCTGGCTCCTGACCGACGTCCTCGACCCAGCCCGGATGTCGGCGGCGACGGCCGCCAAATTCTACCGCTGGAGATGGCGTAATGAAGGACTATTTCGCACATACAAGCGTATAATCAATAAATTGAAACTCGCTAGCCGCACGGTGGCCTTGGTGCATCGCGAGGCCGAGTTGTCACTGCTGGCCACGCAGATCCTCCTGGCGCATGCCGACCTGGCGCTTCGGCCGGCGTCGGCGTCGGCGACCGATGGCCCAGTGATCAGCCCCCGCAAAGTTCTGATCGAGATCCGCAAGGAGATCGACGCGGCCGTGAAACCCAAGGCCAAGTGTTACCACAAGCGACTCGCGGGCTGCCGCGCCGGGTGCCGGAAGCAGAAGAGCCCGAAAGCCACACGCAAGTGGCCTCGTCGCAAACCGCATAAGCCGCCGAAACCGCCTGTGCTCCACACCCTGACTCAGGAACAGAAAGCCTTGCTAAACAAGCACATGAGTGCAGTAGGATGAGGCATCAGTAATCGACGTTGGGTGCCACGGGTTGTACTCAACCCGTGAGCCAAAAACCTTGGCAATCGCTCACGGGTTGAGTACAACCCGTGGCACCCAGTGGGCTATGCATCCCCGCGATCACCCATCAGAAAATCAAAGAAAACCGAGACCAACGGCTTAGAAAACCGCTCGCGACTCGTTCCCACGGTCCCCCGTGGAAATGCAGTCTGGGACGCTCTGCGTCCTCGGCTTGCGAGGGCCAGACGACGCGGAGCGTCGGGGACGGCATTCCCACGGAGGACCGTGGGAACGAGGATGATTCCTCGCTCTTTGGCGGGTCGTTGAAAAAAAGAGGGGGGAGGAAGGCCGTCGGTCTCGTGGCCATTTCGAGGTCGGCCACCTCGATCTCAATCCGCGTGGTCGGGTGGGCAAAGGTTTTGAAGGTTTACGCGTCCCTACGGCCGCGACGCAGCGCCCGGGTACGACCAGGACAGCCACTTCTGCGACCAGGGAACTACGCTCAAGATCACGACGACCACGCTCGCTCGAGCTCTTGTCGGGTCCGCGTGAACCAGGAATCAACCGTGTTTGTTTCCGTGCCCATTCCCATTCCCGTGACCTTGCCCATTCGCGTTCCCGTTCCCGTTCCCGTTCCCGTGACCTTGGCCCTTCGCGTGCCCATTCCCATTCCCGTGACCTTGGCCATGCCCGTCCCCTTGATGTTGGTCACGACCATGCCCCGGATTCCCCTTTCCACCTCGGTGGCCGCCGCCGCTGGATCCCGAGCCTCCCGCTCCCGCGTGTCCTTGGTCGTGCGGCACCGTCACGATCGTACTCTGGGTTGCGCCCAGGCCTGCCCCGTTTTGCGCACGGACGACGATCGTGTACTGACGACCATCGCGGTCTTGCCCGGTTCGGCTCGCCTGGAGCTGGACGTTGAAGGAGTAAGTCCCGTCCGCGTTCACCACGGCTGTCCCTTGTGGTTGCACCTGGCCGTACTCGTCGCGAACCGAATAAAGAATCCGCGAGCCATTGATGCCGGAGACACTGTCGATGGCGGTCCCAGTCACGGTCACAGTGCTGAACTTGTGGTTCGGAGGCCAGAGGGTCGTGGGCTGGGCCGACTCGGTGACGATGGGAGCCGTCGTGTCGATCTTGACGAAGAGGGTTTGGGGCGCCTCGACGTTGCCGCTGGCATCGGCCGAGAAGAACTGAACGACGTCCGTCCCGTCCTCGGTCAGGACGACCTGGTTACCTGCCGTGAACGGACCATTGTTCACACGATACATCGTCGTCAGCGAGGCTGGAGTGACATTCGGTTCGGTCGCCGTCAAGTCGATCGTCACAGGGCTGACGTAATACCCGTTGGCCCCAGCCTGGCCCATGATGCTGGCCGTGGTGGTCGGGGCGGTCGAGAGCAACGCTCGCCCCTCCAATCGATCAATTGCGGGGGCCAGTCGCCGGGAACGGCGGGGGACTTGTCGCATTGCCCTGGTACGTTGAAGCATGGTCTGTCTCCCTGATTCTCACCCACGAAACCTGTCCCAACAAATTCAGACCTATGATCCCTTAAATAAGAATCGGAAGGCTATCGCAAGCAAGTTTAGCGCCGAATCGAAAAGAAACTTCGAGCGGGGAGGATTGGAAGGGTCCAGAGGAGGGTGGATCGCTTCGCTTCTCGAGGAGGCAGCCCGGCTTCTTGATGACCCATTCACCGGTGTTGATTCTGGAGCAGCGGAGCAAGGCGGCCGGGGCGGCCCGGAGGGAAGTCCTCTTGGGGAGAGGGATGAGCGGGCGGGCGGAGAAAAAAGTATCATTGCTTGCAGCGGTTTACCATCGCGTTGCGCACGCGCTCGCCGGTTTTACTGAGAGTCAGGAAAGTAAAGTCTGTTTTTTTGCAGCCCCGCAGGGGCGACCGTCCGCGTCAGGCTTCGGTGATTCACGGTCGCCCCTTCGGGGCTACAAAAATCCTGGTTTGAACATGATTCCCAGGGGCTTGCGCCCCTGGCTATTGACGGTCGCCCCTCCGGGGCTGCAAATTGCGGACATTACTTTTCTGACTGTCAGTCATCATTGACAAATTCTTTCGTTTGCGCTACTTCAATCGGCCGGGACCAACGCCTGGTCAAATTGCTGCTGGAGGGTTTGCAGGACCTCTAGGTCCAGGGTCGGAGCGGCGAAAAGCCGCTCGAGTTCTCGGAAGTATTCGTTCTGGTTTCGACTCGGCGTGAACAGGATCAGGACTGTGGCCTGCGCCGGGCCGTGGTTGGTGAACCCGTGGTGGACGCCTCGGGGGATGAATGCCACCGACCCTGCCGGCCGGGAGAACTTTTGGCCGGCGACGGTGAACTCGATCTCCCCGGCGACGACGCAGATCGTTTCGTCCATGGTGTCGTGGACGTGGTAGTCGATCGTGGCGGCGCCGAGGGTGAGCTCGTAGAGCTCGAACGCTCCGCCCGACTGGCTGCCAAGGACCCGGCTGGTGATGGCGAACGGGCCGACGGCGAATCGAACGCCCTCGTCGGGAGTCAGGATCGTAGGGACGGATGGCATCATTGATGAGGCTCCTTCGAGAGAAAGGAGTAGCCAGGCACTTCAGGTGGGTCATCTGGGAGTTTCAGTAAAAATGGGCGGTCAGCCGCCCACCTTGACGGATTATCCAGGTTTCCCGCATTTCCTTCTATAGGGAGGTGCCTGGCCAACAGGAGAGGAGCCACTCTGTCCCTCGAGCGCCCCCCTCCGGGCTAACCTGGGGACGCGAGCCGAACTCTGGCATCCCACGGATCACCGCAAAATTCTCAAAGATCCTATTCATGAACTTGGGTCATTTGGTGACGACGAATCGGTCAACTTCCTTGCCTTCCGCGGTGAGCTGACGGATGGTCAAGGTCTTGCCGTCGACGTCGGCCACGGTCAGGGAGTGGGCGTTGGAGACGAACTTGTCGGTGAACTTCTGCCAGGAGTCGGGGTCGTCATTCTGCTCGGGATTGTAGAGCTTCTGGCCGCCGGCGCCGGTGACGATGTAGATCACGCCTTCCGGCGAGGTGTCGGTCTTGCCGTCGAAGGATTGATCGAGCGTCCACCGGCCGGGAACGACCCGGCCACGGACCGTCTTGCGGTCCCGGCCGCCGACCATGAGCGTCCCCTGTTTCAGCGGCTCGAATCGGAGGGGGAAGGATCGCTGATAGTTGTGGACGTGACCGCTGAAGACGATGTCGACCTTACCGGCCTCAAGGATCGGGGCCAGGAGCCTCATGTGCTGCTGCTCGATATGCTCATTGGCCGAGTTGAATCCAGGGTGGTGGAAGGCGACAAACCTCCAGGTGGCGTCCTTGGCGGAGGCGAGGTCGGCGGCGACCCACTCCTTGAGCTTCGCGTCGGTCCAGTCGACATAGGGGTTGGAGTCGACGATGGTCCAGTGGGCGTTTCCGTAGTTGAACGAAAAGTTCGTCATCCGCGGGTAGGCCTTGCCGGCGGCCTTGGTGAACGCCCGCTGATTCGCCTCCGACCCCTTCAGCGACGGGACGAACGGGCCACCTTCCTCCCCGAGCGGGCCGTTGAGCGGCTGGTCCCAGACGAGATAATAGGCAAGGGCATCGGGATACTTGTCCAGATCACGGATCTCGGTGTCGTGGTTCCCCGGCGCGGCGACGAACGGGACCGAGCGGAGAAGGGGCGAGCCCGATTCGGTGGGCGACTCGGCGTTGTAGACGGGCCAGAATTTCTCCCGGTACTCGGAGATCAGGCCGTACTCGTAGACCATGTCGCCGGGGATCACCGCGAGATCGGGCTTGGACAGGTACGCCCGGTGCGCCAGCGGCTTCTGCTCGGGGGTCCCGGCTCCGCAGTCGCCGAAGGCGACGAAGCGGAAGGGCTGATCGGCCCTCTTGGGCGCGCGGGCCTCGGCCGAGAAAACGGCCTCTCCTCCCTTGAGGACTCGGTAAGCGAACGATCCGCCCGGCACCAGGCCGGTCAGGGCCGCGCGGTAGACTCGGTGCGGCTCGATGCCCGCCACTGCGACAGGGACGAAGTCCAGAGTGTCGGCCTTCCCCCAGGGGCGGTCGGCCGCAGCCCGGTGCTCGACGGACCAGTCGGCGTCGGTGTCGGTGTCGGTGTCGGGAGCGTGCCAGAGGAGTTGAAGCGTATCGGGGGCCGGGGTACGGCCGATTTGGAGATAGGGTTTGACGACAAAGGCACCGTCGGGCGCATTCGAGACGGCCCGGGGCGTCGGGTTACCGGCCTGGACCAGGGGAGCGAAGACGAGGAGCGACCAAGCCAAGGCGATCAAGGGGCGAGATAGCTTCATGGCGTAGCATCCTAAAAGTGATGGCATGTTCTGCGCAGGCAGATGTAGATAGAATGTGAATGCCGGCCTTCGCCCCCCGATGAAGGCGAATCAGTAAGCGTCGGCCGAGATCACCTCGCCGCCCGCGATCGTGCCGAGAGCCCGCCACGTGAAGCCGTTCACCGAGTCCTTCACGAACTTCACGGAGCCGTCGGCGAAGAGCACGTTCACCCCGCCGGAATGGTAGCTGCTGGCGGACAACGACGCATAGGTGGGGCCGCCGTTGTTCTCGTCGACGCTGACCCAGTCAAACGGCCCGCTGTAGCCGGGGTAAGTCACCTTGGTGTTGGGCGGCACGGCCGTTGTCACGCCCGAGTAGTAGACGCCGCCATTGGTCCACCGCGTGTGCCCCAATTTCAGGCCGAATTTGCCCGACCCCGAACAGGCGCTGACCAGGGATTGGAGGGTCGTGATCGAGACGCTCGGGTCGGGGACAACGCTCGGGCTCATCCCCGGGGGACTCTGCGGGTTCGAATAGCAGTTCCGCGCCTGGAGGTGACCGATATACCCTTCCGAGGCGAACATGCTGTTGCTCAGGCCGTCGGTAAACTGGGCGATCGTGCGCGAGGCGTTCGGCCCGAAGGGGCCCCGGTTGATCGGGCCGCCGTTCGACCAGACGTACCAATCGCCGACGAACTGGCCGTAACTGCTCGTGGCGGTCAGGGTGCCGCCGTAGCTCGCGTTGTCGATGTGACTGCCTGGGTCGCTCGGGCAGAAGAGGAAATTGACCGGCGTGTTGCTGACGGTGGTGTTCGACGGGTCGCTATAAGTCCCCGTGAAGTTGATCGCGTTGAACAACGGACCGAGCTCCAGGTAGGGAGCGATTCGGGCGTTGATGCTCCACGAACCCTGCCAGATCGGCTTCGTCGCGGTGGCCGAGGCGTAGGTCAGGATCGTGGCCGGCGGGAAGGCCCCGATCGAGCTCTCATAGTTGTGCAGCCCCAGGCCCATCTGCTTGAGACTGTTCACGCACTGCATCCGACGGGCGGCCTCGCGGGCAGCCTGAACGGCGGGCAGGAGCAAGGCAATCAGCACGGCGATAATCGCGATCACCACAAGGAGTTCGATCAACGTGAAGCCATTCCGCTTCATGGGGCACCAGGGGTTAATTGAATCAGAACGGCCGTCAAGCTGCCGACGCAGAGGACCGATTACCGCACAAACCCAATAACTTGATATAAAGCATTTATTAATTTTACGTGAAACACCAATCCACGAACCGGCGGGAAGCCGGTAGGATCGCCAGCCGGCGCCATGCCCGACGACGGCGGACCGCCTCAATGGGGCTCGGCCGTATAACCCGAAAATTCAAATGTAACATTCTTATTTTTACACATGCGATTATTACAATTGGTCCGTTTTTTCCTGCAACCACTCGCTGCGTCCCCGTCTCTCGCCCGCAAACCCACTCGACGGCCTTGACACGCAACCCGGCGGTTGCACAATAAGGCGATGGACGCTGATCTCGACAAGGTATTCAAAGCGCTGGCCGACCCGGGCCGCCGACTGTTGCTTGACCGGCTGCATCGGGAGAACGGTCAGACGCTGGGGCAGCTCTGCGAACAGATGGAGATGTCCCGTCAGGCCGTGACGAAGCACCTCAAGGTGCTGGAAGAGGCGTCGCTGGTCGTGCCGATCTGGCGGGGTCGCGAGAAGCTGCACTACCTCAACCCGGTGCCGATCCACGAAATTGCCGACCGCTGGATCGAGAAATTCGAGCGGGGGCGACTGCGCGCGCTCGCCGACCTCAAGAAGCGACTGGAAGGAGAGACCGATGGCTGATTCGCGATTCGTCTACGTAACCTACATCCGCACGACGCCCGAGAAGCTGTGGCAGGCGCTCATCGAGCCCGAGTTCACCCGGCAATTCTGGGGCGAAACCTGGCAAGAGTGCGAATGGAAGCCGGGCGCCTCGTGGCGCCTGATGATTCCCGGTGGTCGAGTCGGCGACAGCGGCGAAATTCTCGAGATCGAGCCCCATCGGCGGCTCGTCCTCTCGTGGCGCAATGAACTCTTCCCTGAGATGCACGCCGAGGGTCATTCGCGCCTGACCTACGAACTCGAAGCGAAGGGCGAGGCGGTCAAGCTCACGCTCACCCACGAGATGGGGCAAGCCAACTCGAAGCTGATCGACGCGACGTCGACCGGATGGCCGATGATCCTGGCCAGCCTCAAGAGCCTCCTCGAAACCGGCGAATCCCTCGAAGAGACCCGCCGCTGGCCCAAGGATCTCTGAACTGGGGATCGGGCAGAATCTCGGCCCCGGGCATCCCTGCCTTCAATAGCGATCCGAGGAGATCGACTCGCCGTTGGCGATCGTCCCGAGCGCCCACCAGGGTTCGCGATTGATCGATTCCTTGATCGATCGGACCGCCCCGTCGCCGAACAGGGCGTTGACGAGTCCCGGGTGCCGACTGCTGGCCGTGAACGCGCCGTGCATCCGATAATCGGGGGCGGTGGGGGCACAACTCCAGGTATTCGGGGTCATCAGATGGGTATAGCGGGTGTGTGTCGGCAGGCCCACGGCCCAGGAGCCACCGCTCCCACCCCCCTGCCCCGCCGAATACCCCATTCCGGTCATGATGCCCGAGCTATGGCCATTGGCCATGTTGCGGATTTTGAGGCTGCGGCATCGATCGGCATAGGGCGCCGGAAGGCTCCACATCGCGGATTCCATGAAACCGAAATCAACGACATAAACCGTAATATACGGTTTCGATATATCATAGATAAAATTCGCATCCTTAAATCCTTTGACGCGTTCACTGAACGCGATCGACTGGCTGAGCCCATCAGTCACGTCGATGATCGCCTTGACCTGGGCCTCGGTCGAGTTGAAGTCCGGGCCAATGAAGAACCCGCTGAACCGACCCGGGTGACAGGCCGAGTCGAGCGCATTGCCGCTGTTGCCTACGTAGTTGTTGTGCCCCTCCGGGGTGGTCAGCCGATTGATGTCGGACGGGCAGAGAAACAGGTCGATCTTGGTCCGGGTCACGGTCCGGTTTTCCACCGCCTTGCCGTCGGGCCGACAGCCCATCCCAAAGTCAAAATTGGCGGCGTCGTAGAGCGGCTTTTGTTCCAGGTAGGGTAAGAGCATCGCGTGGGCCGACCAGACCATCCATTCCGAAGCGCCAATCTGACCGGGGGGAAAGCAACCCACCGTATCGTGGTAATTCAACAGCGCAATCCCGATCTGCTTCAGGTTGTTCACACACTGCGCTCGTCGGGCCGACTCGCGGGCGTTGGATACGGCCGGGAGCAGAAGGGCCACCAAGACCCCGATGATCGCAATGACCACCAAGAGCTCGATCAGGGTGAAGCCGAACCGCCGGAGCGACCACGCCGTTCGATCCCGTCCGCAACCGGTTGCGACCATCGCTTGTTCCCCTTATTTTTTTATGAGAAAGCCGAAACGGCGTACTCGCATCGCGTCAAGCACGTCGATCCGCAGGCGGGGTTCCCCCCCCCTTCCAGGTCAACCGATCCCCGTGAGAGAACACGAGTGCCAAAACCAAGGGCCTTCGAAAGCGACGAGAGGTGAACTCTTCTTTGCGCTCGTGAAACCTCAAACCCGAAAGGGATTCCTGAATCCCTATCTTGCTGATTTCGGCGATTGCATGCAAGCCCTCTTCCCCTCATCAATCAAATCGCCCTCAAGTTTTTGGGTTCAGCGTTCGCATCGGCGATTCCTCGATGGCTTAGGAATGGGCCTTCAACCATGAGCGAACCCAAATGCTCAGGATTCATCGCGCTTGCCGCTTGTTCAAGCTCCAATGGGTAGGCCCCTTGGATTGGAATCGGCTTTCAGACGGATCGATCAGGCGGGAGGGAGCCGGACTGCGATTGGCAAACTTTGCTTCTCGACGCAACACTCGGTACGATGAAGCAGGGCCTGGTCGGAGGAGTCGGCGGCTCGATACGACCCGAGCGCTACGCTGCCCCAGAGGACCAAGGCCGAGGGGGAAGGTGGTGCAACACCGCCCCGTCGTTCCTTTCGGGATTGGCACGAGGGCAACGAATCAACACGACTTGATTATTGATCCCGTGCCCCGGATCTCCCTTTCACGCGGAACCCACACACCCCAACCTGCGTCCCGCCGTAAAATCCCGAGACCACAGGCGTGGTGGCAACGTCGCTTCACGGATCTTGCGGCGACGTCCAGGTTCAGGAACACTGTCAATGTCCGACTCAGAGCAGACTCGCCAGGGCAAGCCGCATCCTCGCACCCAGGCTGTGTGGGCGGGTGAAGGGGGTGTCCACATGCAACGGGCCACCCAGGTTCCCGTGGTCCACAGCGTCTCGTTCGGTTATGACGACCTCGACGAGTGGCGATCGGTCGCGTTGGGGCAGACCGAAGGGCACATCTACGGCCGAAACACCAATCCCACCGTCGCCGTCTTCGAGGAGAAGCTGCGCGTGCTGGAAGGGGCTGAGGCCGCCACCAGCTTCTCGACCGGCATGGCCGCGATCAGCGACACCTTGTTCACCTTGCTGGAGCCAGGTCAGCGCGTGGTGTCGGTGACCGACACTTACGGCGGCACCAACCGCCTGTTCAGTGAGTTTCTGCCGCGGGTCGGGGTGCAAGTCACGCTCTGCCAGACGGCCGACCAGGCGGCGATCGAGACCGCGATCGACGGCGGCTTACGGGTGCTCTACCTGGAGAGCCCGACCAACCCGACCTGCAAGGTGCTCGACCTCGAACGCCTGTCCGCTCGCGCACGGGCGCAGGGAGCCATCGTGGTGGTCGACAATACGTTCGCGACCCCGATCAATCAACATCCGCTGGAGCTCGGCGCCCATCTGGTGGTCCATAGCGCGACCAAATATCTCGGTGGCCATGCCGATGCCCTGGGGGGCGTGACGGCGGGCGACGCGGCGCTCATCAAGGCGATCTATCGGCGCCGGGAGATCACGGGGGCGACCCTGCACGCCGATGCCGCCTACCTGCTGCTCCGCGGGATGAAGACGCTGGCGCTACGGGTGGAACGCCAGAACCACAATGCCCTGGCGATCGCACGCCACTTGCGGGCCCACCCGCTTGTCGAGCATGTTTTTTATCCCGGCCTGGAAGATCACCCGAACCACGACGTCGCCAAGCGGCAGATGCCCGGCGGGTTCGGCGGCGTGCTCAGCTTCCAGTTGCCCGGCGACTTCGCCGTGGTCAAGCGGTTCCTGCCCCGGCTCCGCTGGGCGCACCGCGCCGCGAATCTCGGGGCGGTGGAAACCGTGGTCGCTCCCCCGGCGACCGGCTCCCACGTCGAACTGACCGCCGAGGAGCGGGCCGCCCTGGGGATTCCCGAAACCTTGGTGCGCTACTCGTGCGGCATCGAGGACGTGGATGATCTGATCGCGGATCTCGACCAGGCGCTGGAAGGCTCGCAGTCCGCCTGAGATCGGCCGCAGAATCCAACTTGCCCCGACCGCTTCAAATTCCGAAGCGGTCGTGGCGGAGTGAACGCGGCAATGGCCGAGGAGGCATAGGCTTCGCCTTACATGTCAATCCGCCGCGACGGTCGAGGTCGAGAGTCGCTTCCTCGCAGGCCCTTTTGTCCCGACCACGGTCTATTCAACAAATGCAATTTTTTGCCAAAGAAAAGACACAGACCCTTTCGGGCCTGTGTAGGTGAGTTGGCCGTGAGACACGCCCCGGAAGCCCGACCCAGGTTTTACGGGTTTCGCGGGCCACCGGAGCCCTTTCGTGCTCTGAAATAGTCGATCAGAGGGCGAATCGACGCGGGCATATCCGTGTCGGACACCTCGACACGACGACTCTTGCCGCCGTCCTCAACCGTCAAAATATAAGTGAATTGGTCGCGGGCGGCTGACGGGGCGACCCGGCGATCCTCCATCCCCAGAATGCCGGAGCGAGCCGCAAGCTCGAGGAACTCGCGTGATTCGCTGTCCGGCATCGTTTCGGTGTCGATGGAGTTGGTCTTTTTCATGAAGGGAAGCTGGCCGCCAACACGTTCGTAAGTCACTCGCATGCCACCTCTTCCTGGCCGAACGCCAGCGCAACGAATCGAATCAGCGAAGCCACGCCGGTTACATTCGTTCCATGATACCCGACAGCTCGCTCAAAGCATGCTCCAGCTCTTTCTTCAGGTTGCCGTTCCCTGACGCCTTCGCAGCGGCACGCCCCCGCGACTTCGCCGCCCGACTCCGGGCCGCGGCCGAGGTGGCCTGGATCTCGATTCCGACGTTCGACCACGCCTGTCCCACGGCTTGCTGCTGCGCGCTATTCGTCCCGAAAAGGGTGCCCGCAACCTCATGGGTCACATCGGCGCAATCCTGAAATTGAGCCGTTCTCCAAAGCCGCAGCAGCGCGTTGTACCAGATGAGGCCGGCCCCATCCCAGGCGTTGTCGCTCGGGCCGGCGATCGCGACGGCGGCGAGATAGAAGGCATGGTTGGGGATCCCTGAATTGATATGCACACCGCCGTGGTCGCCGGACTCCGTATTTGGCAAATCGACGTAGTCGCTCATGTGCGCCGGTTGGGGGTCCTTGCCACCCAGTCTGTCGTCGTCGTAGGCCGTCCCCGGCGCCTTCATCGAGCGCAACGCCTGGCCGTTTACACCGGGGGCCAGGATGCCGCTGCCAATCAGCCAGTCGGCCTTGGCGGCGGTCTGCTTCTTCGAATACTGCTTGACGAGTGACCCGAAAACGTCAGACATCGACTCGTTCAGCGCTCCGGATTGGTCGTGATACTCGAGATCCGCGGTGAACTGGGTGACCCCATGCGTCAGCTCGTGGCCAATGACGTCGATCGCCTTGGTAAAGCCGGTGAAGATCACGCCGTCCCCATCGCCAAAGACCATCTGCCGACCATCGAAGAAGGCGTTGTCATAGTCCTGGCCGAAGTGAACCGAGGCGTCAAGTCTCATGCCCAGATCATCGATCGAGTTGCGGTGATAGATGTCGGAATAGAGCTTGTAGGTTGCGCCCAGGCCGTCGTATGCCTCATTGACAGCCTGATCGGACGAGAGGGGTCCACCTTCAGACCGCACAAGATCGCCAGGGAGCGTGGTGTTGTTCTTGGCGTCGTAGATGGTTCGCCGCAACGTGCCGGTTGGAGTCCCCAGCGCCGACTGGGCGAAGATATCGCGGCGCCCTCGCAGCCGGGATGAGGCGATCAACGATCGCAGACCGATCTCGCGAAGTTTTTCATCGTCGCTCGCGGCCAAGGCGTGCAGGATGTGGGGAGGGACGATGCACAGGATCGGGTCATGGTGCGGATTCATGAGCAGTCTCCCTGCGTCGAAGGGTTCGAGAGCGCGGAGCAATCGAGGGGGCATTCGATATGAAGAGGCCCCCACCCAACAAGGGCTCGACGACGATCCATCGAAACATGCTTTGCCATCAATGGCATGCGGATCACTGAATACCCAACATAACGATAGCTCAAATTTTCCACAATACGCCATTGCATGAATTTCATAATCTTTAAAGTCATGACGCCCACAAATTCTCGTCACGTGCGGATATTGTGTTGCCATTGATCTTCCAAGAACGCCGACGACCAACGACTCCACCGAAATGCCAGGACGCGTCGACCTGGGCTGGACTTAACGACCGGCCATTCGAGACAATGACATTCAGTCTCAACACAGAACCGATGAATGAAGCCAGGCTAAGGACGGTTGCGTTATGCGATCAGGGTGGTTGGTTCGCTGGACATCGACATTAGGGATGGGCGTTTTGGTCATGTTGCTGCTGGGCGCCCCCGCGATCGTCCGGGGCGACGATGACCCGGGCGCCACGGCCGAGCGGCAGGAGAAGGGGTTGCCCCGGCTCCCGCCCCGGCCCCAGGAGTCCGCCGACGTTCGCGCGGAGCGGATCGCCGGGTTGCGCCGGGTCTACCAGGGGCCTCCTGCGGAATGGCCCAAGCCGGACGTCGACCCGGGGGTGGAGTGGGTCGAGTTGGGCATCTTGCCGCCGGTGCCCCACCCCGCCACCAACCCGCCGACAGCGGCGAAAGTGGCGCTGGGCAAGATGCTGTTCTTCGACCCGATGCTGTCGGGCAGCGGGCAGATCGCGTGCGCGTCGTGCCATGACCCCGACCTCGGGTGGGCCGACGGCCGGACCACGTCGTTCGGCCACGACCGCCAGGCACTTCGGCGCAACTCACCGGGGCTGCTCAACATCGGCCAGGCACGGAGCCTATTCTGGGACGGCCGGGCCGCGACGCTCGAAGATCAGGCCCGCGCGGTGATCCTGAACCCGCACGAGATGAACGCCCCGGCCGAAGCGACGGTGGCGGCCGTGGCCAAGGTGCCCGGCTACCGCCCGGCGTTCCGGGAGGCGTTCGGGGCAGACGACGTGACGCTCGATACGGTGGCCCTCGCCCTGGCCGCGTTCGAGCGGACGCTGGTCGGCGGCCGGAGCAAGTTCGACGCCTTCCTCAAAGGCAATCCACAAGCGTTGACCGACGAGGCGATCGCCGGCCTCGACCTGTTCCGAGGCGCAGCGCGGTGCCTGAACTGCCACAACGGACCGGCCTTCAGCGACGGCCAGTTCCACGACCTCGGCCTGAGCTACTACGGACGGGAGCTCGAGGACCTCGGCCGCTACCGGATCACCCGAGACGCCGCCGACGTCGGCCGGTTCCGCACGCCCAGCCTCCGCAACGTCGGCAACACCAAGCCCTACATGCACAACGGAGTCTTCGAACTCGACGGGGTGTTGCGCATGTACAACGCCGGGATGGCGACCTTGCGCCGCCCCTCCGGCGCACCGAAGCCGGACGCCGCGCCGTTCCCCACCAAATCACCGCGGCTCCGCCCCTTGGGCCTGAACGATCGCGATCTCGCCGACCTCAAAGCCTTCCTCGAATCCCTGAACGAACCCCGCGGCTTCCGTCGTCCGCCAATCCTCCCCCCCAGTCCGCCCGAGTTGATACAGAATCTCAATCGCAACTTGACGCCCCCGCCGGGGCCTCAGTAAACTTGCACCCGGGAGAAACGGTCCTTTGCTCCCGATTTGATTCAGCCCGCAAGCACTGGCCCCCAAGGATGGTCCCGGGGCGGTCCCCGCGACTTCGTTCCGGCGCCGCCTCGCCCCGCCTTGCGGCCCCAATCCCCTGACGACGAACCATGAATCGGAATCCTCATTCTTCCCGGGGCGGCTTCACGCTCATTGAACTGCTGGTCGTGATCGCGGTCATCGCGGTGCTGATCGCCTTGCTGTTACCCGCCGTGCAGGCGGCGCGCGAGGCCGCGCGGCGGATCCAGTGTGCCAATCACGTCAAGCAATTGGGGCTGGCGGTGCACAACTTCCACTCCGCCAACAACGCCCTGCCGACTTCGGAAACCAAGCCGACCTATTACTGGGGCGCCCTGATCCTGCCGTACATCGAGCAAGCGAACCTGTACCAGAGCTACAACATTCAGGTGGCGCACATCGCGGGCGACAACAGCACGGCGGCCCAGACCCACATGAACGCGATGCTCTGCCCGAGCACGCCGAGCGGGCCCCGGCTCAATCCGTCGTTCGTCACGAAACCGGCCCCGGGTTGGGGGGCCGCAATCGCCGACTACGCGGCGAGCACCGGCATCGCCTCCACCATGTGGGACTCGGGCTTGATGCAGAGTCCGCAGCCACCCAGCGTCGACGGCGTGTTCCAGGGCACCACTGCGAAA
Source organism: Singulisphaera sp. GP187 (assembly GCF_900129635.1). Taxonomy (GTDB): domain Bacteria; phylum Planctomycetota; class Planctomycetia; order Isosphaerales; family Isosphaeraceae; genus Singulisphaera. The sequence goes on from NZ_FSRB01000001.1 coordinate 5,096,735, forward strand.
GGTCAGCGGAATCTCAGCGAGGTCATCGACGGGACCTCCAACACGATCATGCTGGTCGAATGTGCCGGCCGGCCCCAAATCTGGCGATCGGGCCGGACGATGGTCCCCGGCTCGGGTGTGACGGCAAGCAATAGTGTCCTGATCAGCGCCTGGGCCGAGGCCAACCTGTTCTCGGTGAAGGGCTTCGATCCGGGTAAGGACTGGATCAGCGCCGCGAAAAACTTGGGGCGGTGCCCGATCAACTGCGGGAACCAGTTCGGGATCTACGGCTTCCATCCCGGCGGAGCCAACGTCGGGATGGCCGACGGGTCGGTGCGGTTCCTCAAGGAAACGATGGCAATCGAGGTCCTCGGCTCGCTGCTCACCCGCCAAGGCGGTGAGGTCATCTCGTCGGACAGTTATTGAAGACGCGATATTCGCAAATTCTTTCCCGATCTCGTTTGCTTGGCACTCCAGCAGAGAGACACTCAAAACGGCTTCCGAGTCGTTTGGCAAGCTCCTCCATAAGCATTGATTTTCTTTTTCAATCCGTCATGGGCAAGGGCCGAAGGGTTGACGCATTCTCCTATCATTCAGTGCCGCCACTCGAGCGCGAACGAATCCGCCGCCCGGAAACCCACTCGGTCACCACCCTTTGCTCATGAATGCCGAACTTGAAGAACCGATCGGCGCCGGACGCCTCGGTCGCCGCACCACTTTATTGATGGCGATCGGCTGCGGCGTCACCGTCGCCAACTTGCATTACGTTCAGCCGCTCCTGCCCCAGATCGCCCGGGACCTGCACGTCGGGGAGGGTGGGGTCGCCCACATCCCGGCGCTGCCGCAGGTCGGGTATGCCCTCGGCCTGCTCCTGATCGCCCCGTTGGGCGACATGGTGGAACGGCGAGGGCTGGTGGTCGCGATGCTCACCGCGGTGATCGTCGCGCTCGTGGGGATGGCCGTGGCCCCGACGCTCGGGCTGCTGGCCGTGGCGAGTTTCTTGCTGGGGGTCACAACGATCACCCCGCAACTGCTGCTCCCGTTCGCCGCCCACCTCGCCCCGCCCGGGGAACGAGGGCGGGTGGTGGGTACGGTGCAGGGCGGCCTTCTGATCGGCGTCCTCTTGTCGCGCACGGTGAGCGGGTTCGTCGGCCAATACCTCGGCTGGCGGGCGATGTACGGGATCGCCGCCGGGCTTTCGATCCTCCTGCTGGTGGTCCTGCGGCGGGCGTTGCCGAGGGACAAGGCGACCACAGGGCTGACCTATCCTCGCCTGATCGGTTCGCTCTGGGAGATGGTCCGAACCGAGCCCGCGCTGCGGCAGGCCTGCCTGTTTGGCTCGGCGACGTTCGGGGTCTTCCTCGCGTTCTGGTCCACGCTGGCCTTCCACCTCGCCGAGCCCCCATTCCGCTACGGGAGCGAGATCGTCGGCCTGTTCGGGCTGGTGGGCGTGGTGGGGGTCCTGGCCGCGTCGTTGGTCGGCAAGCTCGCGGATCGGGGCGATTCCCGGTTCACGGCGGTGCTCGGCCTCGTCCTGATGCTGGCCTCGTTCTTCGAGCTCTGGGTCGGCTCGAATCGGCTCGGGGGGATCGTGGCCGGGGTCATCCTGCTCGACCTCGGGATGCAGATGACGCACGTCTCGAATCAGGCACGGATCTATGCCTTGCGCCCCGAGGCTCAGAACCGGTTGAACACCATCTACATGGTCTCGTGCTGCGTCGGCGCCGGGGTCGGCTCGATCCTGGGCGGGTTCGCCTGGTCGCGGTGGGGCTGGGGGGGCGTCTGCGCGGTCTGCGGCCTGCAACTCGCCGTCCCGCTCCTTGGCTTCGCTCGAAGCCTGATCGGGCGGACGGAGGACGAAGGCGAATCGGCCCCGGAGGGGGTCTTGCCGGAGCCCGGTTGAGACCCAACGGTCAAGCGGGGCATTCACTCAATTCATTTCATCAATAGCTATCGGCGCTGAGGATTTCGCCCCCGCTCCGCGGCCCGAGCGACCAGATCGTCTGGATGCTGACGCTATCCTTGAGGAAGCGGACCGAGGCGTCGGCCTGATCACGAGCATGCTGCTGAAACTCGTCGTCCTCCCCGCCGCGTACGACGGGTTCGATCCCGGTCCATCGTCCGTACCGGAAACGATCCGTCAACAAGTCATTCGCGGTTGGCTTCGCCTGAGCCTGAAGGGATTCGCCGGGAGCGCAAAACAAAGGTGCCAGGGGCCGTCACTGAGTGCAATCGCGAGCCCTCGAGCCGGCTGCTCGACGTACCGTCGGGGCCTTCGTGAACGCGACGAGAACCTTTGACACCCGGCGCAGAGCGACGGTATCGTGACTTTACGTTGCGGACCGCCCTTGCCGGTCGTCTCCCTCCCTGACATCTTACGCGAGAGACTTAAGAATATGTCTAAGCGTGCGCTGATCGTGATCGACATCCAGAATGACTATTTCCCGGCCGGCCGTTGGGAGCTGAGTGGAATGGAAACCGCCGCGGATAACGCCGCCCGGCTCCTGGCCGCGGCGCGTGCGGCAGGTGATCTGGTCGTCCACGTCCGCCACGAGTTCCCGACAGCCGATGCGCCCTTCTTTGCGCCAGGATCGGCGGGCGCCCAGATCCATTCGAAGGTTCGGAATCTCGACGGCGAGCATGTGGTTCTGAAACACTTCATCAATTCCTTTCGCGAAACCGATCTCAAGGAAGTCCTCGACCGCAACGGCATTGAGGACGTCGTGATCTGCGGCGCGATGAGCCACATGTGCGTCGACGCAGCCACTCGCGCGGCTAACGACTTCGGCTACCACTGCATCGTCGTTCACGACGCCTGCGCCTCGCGTGACCTTGAGTTCAACGGAGTCCCGATCCCGGCCGAGCAAGTGCACGCGGCCTTCATGTCAGCGCTCCGCTTCGGCTATGCGAGCTCAGTCTCGACCGAAGAGTTCCTCGCGGGGAAGTCAGCCAAGCCAGATTCCTCGCAGGCGTAAACATAAGGCGAGCCAAGGGGGCGGAAGCGCGAACGTCCCACCCATCGGTTACAACGACCCGATCCAGGGCCAGGAAGCCTCTCGCGCCTCGTTCCCACGGTCCCCCGCTATGCCTTACCCACAAGTGGGGGGCTGGCCCGGTGTCCAGCGAGGGTGATCGGCGCAAGCGCTTGAGAGTCCTCCAGTTGTGGCATCCAGCTCGAGCCACAGCCCCCTTCCGTAACCTCCGAATTGCTAACGACTTACGACTTGTGGGTAAGGCATAGCGGTCCCCCGTGGGAATGCAGTCGGGGACGCGCTGCGTCCTCGGCTTGCGACGGCCAGACGACGCGGAGCGTCGGGGACGGCATTCCCACGGGGGACCGTAGGAACGAGGGGAATTCCTCGCTCTCTGGCGGGTCGTTGTTTTTTTCCAAGCGACGGCGCACAGACCAGAAGAACTCAAAACCTTACGCCGGATGCCGTTACGTGGCTTCTCGGCGTGCGTGCCCAGAAAATCCGGCGCACGCTTTTGGTCGTTGTCGAATTCGACCGACGCCAGACGACTACTGAGTGTCCACGCCGTTTCCACCCTGGGGCGGTCGACCCTCGGGTCCCCCTGACGAAAACGCGATAAAAAAAGGAGTAAAGCATGAGCCAAGTCCGGGTACTCGTTGGCACACGCAAGGGCGCGTTTCTCTTGACGGCGGATGGCAAACGCCAGCGGTGGGAGATCAGTGGCCCCCATTTTGCGGGCTGGGAAATTTACCACCTCAAGGGCTCTCCGGTGAACCCCGACCGGTTGTACGCGTCGCAGTCGAGCGGCTGGTTCGGGCAGATGATTCAGCGCTCCGACGACGGTGGCAAGACCTGGGAACCGGTCGGCAACGAGTTCAAGTACGACGGCGTTCCCGGCACCCACCAGTGGTACGACGGCACGCAGCACCCGTGGGAATTCAAGCGCGTCTGGCATCTCGAACCGTCATTGACCAATCCGGAGGCCGTCTACGCCGGTGTCGAGGACGCCGCCCTGTTCCATTCCGCCGACGGTGCCCGGACGTGGCAGGAACTCCCCGGACTCCGCGGTCATGAGTCGGGACCGCGCTGGCAACCGGGGGCCGGCGGGATGGGCCTGCACTCGATCATCATCGACCCGAGCAACCCCGAGCGGATCTTCATCGCGATTTCCGCCGCCGGCGTGTTCCGGACCGACGACGGTGGCAAGACCTGGCGGCCGACGAACCGAGGGCTGCGGTCGCAGTACATTCCCGACCCGAATGCGGAGGTCGGCCATTGCGTTCACCGGATCGCCCTGCACCCCGCGCGTCCCGACGTCTTGTTCATGCAGAAGCACTGGGACGTCATGCGCAGCGACGACGCCGGGGAGAACTGGCACGAGATCAGCGGGAACTTGCCGTCCGATTTCGGGTTTCCCATCGACGTCCACTCGCATGAGCCGAACACCGTCTACGTCGTCCCGATCAAGAGCGACTCCGAGCATTACCCGCCCGACGGTAAGCTCCGCGTCTATCGGAGTCGGACCGGCGGAAACGAGTGGGAAGCCCTCACAGCCGGCCTGCCGCAAAGCGACTGCTACGTCAACGTGCTCCGCGACGCCATGGCCGTTGACTCGCTCGACGCATGCGGGATCTACTTCGGCACCACGGGGGGACAGGTGTACGCATCGGCGGATGCGGGCGACAACTGGGTCCCCATCGTCCGCGATCTTCCGGCCGTCCTCTCCGTCGAGGTCCAGACACTGCCATGATCATCCGCGTGGTACTCCCAACCCATCTGCGGACGCTGGCACGCATCAATGGCGAAACCGAGCTCCATGTCGAGCCCCCGATCACCCAGCGCTCGGTCCTCGACGCGCTCGAAGTCCGCTTCCCAATGCTCCGCGGAACGATCCGCGACCACGAAACCCAACGACGCCGGCCCTTTTTACGATTCTTCGCCTGTGAGCAGGACCTGTCCCACGAACATCCGGACACCCCGCTCCCCGACGCCATCGCCACGGGGGCCGAGCCGTTCTTGGTCGTGGGGGCCATCGCCGGCGGCTAAGAAATCACGTCCCGAGTTTCCAGTGGTTTAGCTTTGGATGGCGTACGGATCATGGGGACCGAACCGCCAGTTCTGAACGTTCTCTGTCGCTGGGGTCTGTGCCCCCCGTCTGCTGGCCTTTGCCCCGGGGTCGGAGACCCCAGCAACATGGACGTGAGCGACTCGAGGGCAAACCGCTGTCATCCCACGAAAGTCGGCTGGGTCGAGACCCAGCCGACGTGGCACGTCCGTAAATCGTCCTGAAATCGGCAAGCGATTTACGGCCCGTTCCTTAGTGAGCCGTGATGGCCTCGGTCAGCGGTTCATCCGCCTCGTCCTGGAGGAGTTGGCCCTTCTCGGCAATCACACCGAAGATGTAATAAAGGCCGGGAATGACCAAGACCCCGATCAAGGTGCCCACGAGCATCCCGCCGACTGAGGCGGTGCCAATGGTGCGGTTTCCGATCGCTCCGGGGCCGGTGGCAACGACCAACGGAAGGAGACCGGCGATGAAGGCGAAGGAGGTCATCAGAATCGGCCGGAACCGCAGTTTTCCGCCTTCGATGGCCGCCTCCTTGAGGCTCAGGCCCTCCTGGCGCCGTTGCACCGCGAATTCGACGATGAGAATCGCGTTCTTGCCGAGCAGCCCGACCAGCATGACCAGACCGATCTGGGCGTAGACGTCGTTGGACAACCCCATCACCTTCAGTAATAAGAAGGCACCGAAGAGCCCGACCGGAAGCGACAGGATCACGGCCAGCGGCAGCATGAAACTCTCGTATTGCCCCACCAGCACCAGATAGACGAAGACAACGACGATCGCGAAGATATAAACCGCCAGGTTCCCCTTGTTCGCCTCGTCATAAGAGAGGCCTTCCCAGCCGATGTCATAACCGTGAGGCAAGGTCTCGGCGGCGACCTCTTCGATCGCCTTGATGGCTTGACCGCTGCTATAGCCGGTAGCCGGTGCACCTTGAATGGCGGCAGAGGGATACAGGTTGTAGCGATTGATCTCGTTCAAGCCCTGCCGCTTCTTGAGCTTCATGAACGCGGAGTAGGGGACCATTTCCCCTTGCTCGTTCTTGACGAACATATTCTCCAAATCCTCGGGGATCCGCCGGAACTCCGGCGCGGCCTGAACAAAGACCTTGAAGAACTGGCCGAAGCGGATGAAGCCTTGTTCCCAGGTACTACCCACGACGACGGAGAGGTTGTCCATCGCGGTTCCGATCGACACCCCCTTCTGCATGGCCACGTCATTGTTGATGACCAGTTCATACTGCGGGTAGTTGCTGGCGAAGAAGGTGAACAGGCCCTTCACCTCCTTGCGTTTTGACAGGGCGGCCATAAACTTCTTGGTCACTTCACCGAGCCGCTGGTAGTCGTTCGTGTTCGTCTTGTCGAGAACACGTGTGGAGAACCCACCGGCCGCACCAAAACCAGGAACCGCGGGCGGCTCAAAGAACTCGAGTTTCGCGTTGTAGATCGCACGGCCTTTTCTGTCGAGTTCCTCAATGATCTGGCGTGAGGTCAGCTTGCGCTCGGACCAAGGCTTCAAATTAATGAGACAGGTCCCTGCGTTCGAGCCTCGGCCCTCGGTCAGAACCTCGTAGCCGGCCAACGAGGAGACCGAGTTGACTCCATCGATCTTCTTGGCGATCGCCTGCAGTTCGTGGGCCTTGGCGTTGGTGTACTCGAGGGTCGAGCCCGGAGGCGTCTGGATGATCCCATAGATCATGCCCTGGTCCTCGAGCGGAATAAAGCCCGTCGAAAGCTGCGTGTTCACCAGGAAAATGGCGACGCCAAAGCCCGTGATGATGCCCATGGTCAGCACGCGGCGCGTGACGATCCGGCGCAGGACCGCGGCATAACCGCCCGTGACCTTCTCGACGCCACGGTCAAAAAGATGGAGCAGGATGGCCAGCGGCCCACGCTTTTTCACGTGGCCCGTGTGGGGCTTGAGAAGCATCGCACAGAGAACGGGCGTGAGCGTCAGGGCCACGACACCGGAGAGCACGATGGCCGTGGCCATCGTGAGACCGAACTGGCGGTAGAAGACGCCGACCGGCCCGGTCATGAAGGTCACCGGAATGAAGACGGCTGTCATCACCAGCGTGATGGCGATGATCGCGCCACTGATCTCGTGAACCACCTCCATGGTCGCCCGAAACGGGGAGAGGTGCTTCTCGTTCATCTTGGCATGCACCGCTTCGACCACCACGATCGCGTCATCCACCACAACCCCGATCGCCAACACCAGCGCGAAGAGCGTGATCAGGTTGATCGAGAGGCCGAACAAGAGCATGAAAAAGAATGTCCCGATCAAGGACACCGGAACGGCCAGGGTCGGGATCAGCGTGGACCGCCAATCCCCAAGGAACAGGAAGACCACCAGGGCCACCAACACGAACGCCTCGAACAAGGTGTGGAGCACCTTCTCGATGGACGCCTCCAGGAAGCTGGAAACATCGTAGCTGACCTGAAAGTCCATGCCAGGGGGGAACGCCTCCCCCTTCATCTCCGCGAGCTTCTCCTTGACCTCCTCAATGACGGTGGCGGCGTTGGAGCCGGGGGTTTGCTTGAGCACGATGGCCGCCGAGGGATAGCCATCGATGTCCGAGTAGAGGTTGTAGTACGAAGCGCTCAGCTCGATTTTGGCGACGTCCTTGAGCCGAAGGATTTCCCCATCGGGATTTGCCCTTAATATGATATTTTCATACTGCTCCGGCTTATTGTACCGTCCCACCCAGGTCAGGACGTACTCGACGGTTTGCGACGTCTTGCCCGTCGCCTGGCCGAGTCGTCCGGGCGAACCGATCATGCTCTGTTGTCCCAGAGCCTTCATGACGTCCTCGGAGGACAGTCTGTAGGCACGCATGCGGTCGAGATTCAGCCAGACCCGCATGGAATACTGGCGGCTGCCGAGAATCGTGGCGGTGCCGACGCCCCGGACCCGCTTGATCTCGGGCAGGATGTTGACAAAGGCGTAGTTGTAGAGAAAATTCTGGTCGACGCCTTTCTGCGTACTGAAGACGTTCACATACATTAACATGCTCGTCATCATCTGCATGACGACGATTCCCTCCCGCTCCACCAGGGGAGGGAGTCGGTTTTTCACCATATTGATCCGGTTATTCACGTTCAAGACCGCCACGTTCGGGTCCGTGCCCGGCTCGAAGATGATCATGATCGTGGCCTCACCGGCACTGGTGGCGGCAGAGGCCATATAGCGCATGTCTTGGACGCCGTTGATGGCCTGTTCCAAGATAATCAGGACCGAGTCGACCAAGACATCGGCACTGGCGCCGGGATAAGCCACCGTGACCACCACGCTCGGCGGCGCGACGGAGGGGAACTGGGATATCGGCAACGTTTTAATTGCCAGCGCCCCAAGAAACAGGATGATCACGGAGATCACGATCGCTAATGCGGGTCTATAGAGGATTTTTGCGAACATCGTTCTGACTGCACTTTCCGAAAGATTGCGTGTATGTGTGTGAACCGAATCTCGGTGCCGACTGCTGCAACCCCAGCGCCGAACGTCAGACCCTCACAAACCCGTCGATTGTCACCAGTTCCACCGGATCGTTCCGGATCGCTCGGCAGCTCGTCGGCGCCGACCGACCCGGCCCACTCCATCGCCGATTTGCCTGCACCCTTGGGGTCTGAGTCGACTGAGCGGAAATCCGATTGGGCCGGGAATCGGCTGCATGCTTTCGAGATCCGGTCTCGGAAAGTACAGTTCTGAGAGAAACGGGTTGAGTTCTGTCCCGGGAAGCGGCTTGCTATTCCGCCCTGTTTTTGAGGCTTGCAATCACCAGTTCCGGCTGACGAAACTCGAAGTCCACCTTCTCGCCCTCGCGAACCTGGAGGATCCCTTCGAGAACGATCCTGTCGCCCACATCAAGTCCTTTTTTGATAACAAAGATGTCATCCTTTTCTTCCAGGACGACGATCTCGCGCTGATGGACCTTGTCATCCTTGTCGACGACATAAACGTACCGCTTGTCGAGAGTCTCGAAGGTCGCCCGCTGCGGGATGACGAGGGCGTTATCCAACACTCGGTTGATCAACACCGTGCCGGTCTGACCGTGACGGAGCAGGCGGTCCGGGTTCGGAAAATCGGCGCGGAAGGGGATGTTCCCGGTCTCGTTGTTGAATTTGGCCTCGATCGCACCGATCTTGCCGGTCTGCTTGAACTTGTTGCCGTCCGCCAGCACGAGTTCGATTTGCTGATCCCCATCATGCTTACCCATGACGGCCATGTATTCGAGGTATTGGGCCTCGGGCACGTTGAAGTAAACCCACATCAGGCTGTTATCGGACAAGGTCGTGAGGCTGTCCCCCTCCTTGATCAGGCTGCCGATCTGCTCCTGCAGGCGGTCGACGATGCCATCGAACGGTGCCCTGACGTCGGTAAAGTTCAACTCGGCCTTCGCCAGTTCCGCCTTGGCCTGGGCCTTTGACAGTTTCGCCTGGAGCAGTGCCACCTCATTCTGGGAGACCACATTCTTCTCGAACAACTTCTTGGTGTTCTTGAACTCCAGTTGCGCGAGCTGGGCCTCGGCGTTCTCGGCATTCAGTCTTGCCTGGTAAAGAACTGGGACGATTTTGAACAACAAATCGCCCTTCTTTACGGCCTGGCCTTCCTTGACCGAGATCGCCTCGAGATACCCGTTCTCCAGCGCACGGACATTGATGTGGCGCTGCGAGTGGATCTGGCAGACATATTCCTGGGTGAGGACGACCGCTTTTGCCTGAGGACGGGTGACGAGGACCTTATGGTGCTCCTCGTGGTGCTCCTCCTCGTGCTTGTGAAAATACGCCTCAAACTGGCCGACGATGCGCCCTTTCATCCGCTTGGCATGCACGCTCATAGTATCAAGATGCGTGTAAATCTTGGTGGTATTCAATCTTGGGATGTCCACACGCAACTTGTAAAGGCCGAGGACCACGCCGCTGATCAGGGCGACGACCAGCATCAAGGTGGTCAACGGCCGTCGCATAGCGAACTTAAACGGATTCATCGCAGGGCTCCTGTTCGACTCTTCTCGACTCAACTCTGTCCCGATTCCTTGGGCAAGGAACCATGGTGTGGATTGGAGGAATTCGAGTACGGACGGCAATCCGACTCGGTTCAACGCCAGAGGGGGGTGAGATGGCGTCGGAAAGGCGCGCGGGATGATCTCCCGGCTAGGTCGTCATCAATCGATCGCGGACGTCGGGGTCCGGGGCACGCCAAACCAACGACCACGCGGGACGTCGAACCCAAGACCTGGGCATTGGCGAGGCACGGTTTGACCGAGTGAGCGATGTCGATTGCACGCCATCCCCCAGGGTGGGGCCTGGACGACGCGTGGAGGACCGGCGACACATCAGCCGGTGATCAAAGGTCCATCAGCGGACGATCAACAGCGGAGAGGGCAGAGGGAGAGGGTCAAGCGGGGCGCGATCAACTGGCGATCGGAGATCTTCCGGAAGGAGCAAGGGAGTAGGAAGGAAATTCGAGGCTCATCCCGAGCATCGGCCCAATCCTGCTCTTCATTCTCAGGAGCCTTGTCCAGAGCATCGGCCCGATCCTGCTCTTCATTCTCGGAAGGAAGGGCATTCACCTGCAGGACGGTGGTGACCCTCGCTGCGCTGAGGCGGGCCTTAGGTTGGCCCGGGGACAGGGCGAAAGTGCGGTGGAGGCCATCGGGTCGGGACGAGACGGTGACGAACTCTGACATCCAGATCGGCGCGACCAGCAACGACGCCAGTAACGCCAGCGAGGAAGTGATCAAGTGTATGGAGACGAGGCGTTTACGGTCGGGCATGGCCCCTCGCTTCTCGAACGTCATGATTCGAGGCTCGCCGGCGTCCGACGAGATGGCTTTCTACCAGATCACTTCGCGATTTCTCCGGCTGGCCGGGTAAAACCCACGGCCTCAAACTCTATACTCGATGAACGTGCGAGGAGACTCCAAAATTCCGGACAACCAATACACGACATTCAGGTCGTATAATTTATAGCCAGGCTATCGACGAAAGTCAAGGGACGGCGTATGGTCGGTCGAACCATGGGAAGCGGCCTCGAGTGGACATTCCTGAGTAACCACGCCCACGTGCTGCTCTGCATCGCAAAAGAGCCGGAGGTGCGCCTCCGCGAGGTGGCCCATCGGGTGGGGATCACCGAGCGGGCCGTCCAGCGGATCGTGGCCGACCTCGAGGAGGGAGGTTACCTTTCGCGCTCGCGCGAGGGGCGGCGGAATCGCTACGCGGTGCACCTGGACCGCCCGCTGCGGCATTCGGTCGAGTCGCACCGCGAGGTGGGCGTGCTCCTCAGCCTTATCCTCCGGCCTGACCAACCCGATCCGGAGGCGCCGGAGCGCTGACAGGTCGCGACGAACCTCTCAAGGCTCGTCGAGCGAGCCGAGCAGGCGTTCTCGAGGATCTCAACCTGCCCCGATCACCCGCCCGCGCCGGGTCGCCAGGGTCGGAGCCGCTTGAGACCACGTTTTCCGAGACTGTCGCCACATGACCGGGGATTCCGCCCGGCCCCGGTTGGCCCGGACAACTTGGCTGTCCGGGCGGCCGCGACTTTCCCCTCGGGCCGGGCCAAACCCAAAGCCTCCTGTCGCGTCGGGACCCGGACAAGCAAGTTGTCCGGGCCCCCGATGCATCAACTCGTTGTCCGGGCCACGGTGTCGAATCGGCCGGTCACTTCCTCGTCGCCGGATTCGGCGAGGCCGCAGAGGGTTTAGTGCCCCCGGTGGCCTTGACGGCGGGGTCTTTGGTCTCCGGCTCGCCGAACGGGCTAGGCAGGCTTGCGGGTGGTGGCAGGGGTGGGGGGATGATCGCCGGTTCGTTGCCGGGCCCCGTCTCGGGGCGAGCCGAGGCAGGCGCGGGGCCCACATCGATCAGGGACTGGTCGAGCTGGTCGGCCGGAGGAATGACGATCTTGTCGCCGACGGTCAGGCGGTCGGGGTCGGGGATGGCCGTCTTGTTGGCCGCCCAGAGGGCCTTGGAATACCGTTCCGACTCGTAGTAGCGCTGCGAGATCGTCCGGAAGGTCTCGCCGCTGCTGACCGTGTGGATGTACGGGTTCTGATTGGGAACGACGGCCCCATTGGGATTCGACAACAAACCGCCGCCGAGGGCTTGATAGGTGTTGACGATGGCAACGAGTTGCTCCACTTTGGTATCGATCAAGGTCCCTCTCGCGTCCCGGAGGTCACGTTGGGCGAGCAGCACATCGATGTATTCGACGCGGGCATTCTGAAACAGATTGCTGGCGACCTCGACTGAGGCCTCGAGCGCGGCCATCTGCTGCTTCTTGAGTTCGATGCTGGCGGTGTACTTCTCCACCATGGACAGGCGGTTGACAACCTCGGTGAAGGCGTTGAGGACGACGCGCTGGTAGGTGTAGAGGGCCTGCAATTGCCTGGCGTTCGCGGTGAGGTACTCGGCCCTGATCGATCTCTTGTTGATCAAGGGCCCGACCAGGCCACTCGCGAAAGTGCCAATCACCGCTTGCGGTTCGAAGAGATGATTGATGACGAGGGACGCGAGGCCGGTGCCGCCGCTGATCACGAGTTGAGGAAAGAAGTTAACCCGGGCGACCTTCACGTCGAGCCCGGTCGCCGCCAGATCGCGCTCGGCTTGGCGGATATCGGGTCGATTCTGGAGCAACTGCGAGGGCACTCCGACGCTCAGCCTGTTAATGTTCAGCTCGTAGAATCCCGCAGACACGCGTTCGACGGGCTGCGGGAACCGATTGAGGAGGAAGTTGATCCGGTTCTCGGTCACGACGATGTCTTGATTCACGATCAGCTTTTCGCTCTGGTTCTTGCGAACCTCGGCCTGGAACCGCAGGACACCGAGCTCGGTGATGCGGGCGGCTTCCTTCAAGGCCTGAGCGATCTCGAGGCTTCGCTCCTGAAGCTCGATGGTGAGATTCAGATTCTCAAGCCGTTTGTCGAGCGCCATCAGCCTGAAATAATTCTCGGCAACATCGGCGACCAGACGGGTGATGAAGTAGTTCCGCCGCTCGAGGGCGACGTTGAAGCGCTGCCCTGCCGCGTCCCTGGCATTCCGCAGTTGCCGATAGATGTCCAACTGCCAGTTGAGGTTGATGCCCCCCCGAATTGTCCATGCGCCAGGGAAAAGAACTGCCCGGGGAGGAACGGGTCGTTGATGGCGGCGGCTCCATCAAGCGTGAAGCGGCTGGCCCTGTTCACCCCCGCGCTGGCCCCGGCAGTGACGAAGGGAAGGTAGGCCCCTGACCGCGACAGAACCTGGTTGCTGGCGATCTGGACGTCCTCATTCAGGAGCTTCAGCTCTCGATTGCTGGCCACTGCCTGGTTGATCAAGCTCGTCAGCGCAGGATCATGATAAAACTCTTCGATCGTGAGCTGAGCGGAGTTTTCCGAGCTGGTCCCTCCATTGAGGGTTTCCGGCAGACCTGGCGGGGGCTCCGCCTTACGGAGGGGGGGGATTCCGCAGGACGGCAGAACCAGCAACATGAAGCTGCAAGCGATCGCTCTCGCAATCACGTGCTTCATATGCTTTGCGTTCGAAATTCTCATTGAGAGATGGTTCATCTGCCTCGTCCTTGAGGAGTTTGCGCTTGTCGGCAATCCCACCGAACAAGTTCTAGGCGATCAACTCCTGGCTCTTGCAGGGTTCTTCATGAGCGCCCTCAGCGAATGGTCGAAGAGGCAATGGCAGCGGTAGACAGTCTACTGATCGGCCAGTGCGTTTTGTGACTTTAGTAGCGATTCGCGCGATTAAAACGAATAACAGTAATTCCCGGCGCCAAAATCGGGAGTTCCCCGCTTTCCTATCCATCTGGCCACGGTCTTGTCGCCTCGGTCGCCCACGATCCCGCCCCGCTCCCACGCTTCGGGTGCGGATGCCTTCAGGATGCGGGCGATCTGCCGACGCCCGAGATCGAACAACGCCAATGTTAGGCTTTGTTTGAGAAATAGGGTCTGGTCCAACTCCGCCGATGATCTTCGCTTAAACCGAGCCGCGCACGCAGCGCAGCGGAGTAAGCCGTCACAGGACTGACGTCCCAACATGCCGAGCGCAACCCGATCGCTTACTCCGCTGCACTGCGTGCGCGGCTCGGTGAGGTCGGTTCGTAAGACGCCGCGGCCCGACACTCGGGATCGCTCCTCCTTGGCTCGTTCATGACGAACCCGAACCCATTTCTCAAACAGAGCCAAGCACCCTCTTAATCCGATGGGAGGTGCTGGTATCAGTATCTTCCAGGTGGCTTAATCATGGCCAACCCCTCGCGATTTTCGCGTGAAGGAACTTGGTTACTTGGTTCTGTCGGTTCAGACGAAGGCGTTGCGGTGCTTCTCGATGAACGCCTCAAGCGTCATGGGCGGGCGGCCACCGAGCTTCTCAACCAGGTCGTTCGTGCCCGCGAAAATGCCGTTCTGATGGTCGATCACCACTTCCCTGAGGTGCTGGAAGAGGAAGTCGTTGCCGGACCTACCCGTTGCTCTCGCACCGGTTTGAAAGGCCCTCTGAAACTCCTCGAAGTCGACCTGCTTGTACGCGACGGGCTTGCCCAGAACACGGCTCAGGAGTCGGGCGGTCTCTTCGTAGGTGTACTCGACCGGCCCGAAGAGCGGGTAGGTCTGGCCCTTGTGCGACTCGGTGTCTTCAAGCAAGCCGGCGATGACGCGCCCCTGATCCTCAGCCGCGATCGGGGCGTGTTTGCCGGTACCGAACGGGACGTGGAGCAGCCCGGCCTTGATCATCGGGGCGAGGTAAAGCAGCCATTCGGCAAAGTAGGTCGGCCGGATGTGGGCGGTGGGCACCCCCGACCAGTCGAAGACCCGCTCGGAGAGCCAGTGGTCGGTCGCTGCGTGGCTCTTGGCGTCCCCCCGGGCGGACTTCTGCGACATGTTGACGATGCCTTCGACGCCCGCTTCCTTTGCGGCTTGGGCGAAATAGGCGGTCGCCTGCAGAATGCTCGGGCGGATGGGATAAACGAAGTAGGCCCGCTGGACGCCGTCCAGGGCCGATCGCACTTGGCCGAAGTCGAGCAAGTCTCCAAAGACAACCTCGACCCCGCGTTCCTGCAGCGACTTCGAGCGGTCATCCTGACCGTGGGCTAGGGCCCGAACCTGACGGCCCCGGGCGAGCAACTCATCGATCGTCGCTCTCCCGGTGTCCCCCGTCGCCCCGGTCACCAGCAATTTGCCGGTAATCATTGGAAATCTCCGCTGAGGCCTTTCAAGATTTCGATCAACATCTAAACTGTACGGGACCAATTTTAGATGTCAATCATCATCCAAAATGATCAACGTGGCGAGGGGAAAGCCGCGGGCCTGACGCACGGCGGCTTCTCTAAGCGATCAGCACTTCGAGTCGAAGGACGCGAGGCGTCGTGCCCTGATGGCGGCCTCGACGATGATCGGCGCGGTGACGATGTCGCGGATCGTGAACGATCCGAAGTTCTCGGCGGAGATACTGAGCGAGGTGGAAAACAGCTTGGCGGAAAAGCGAGTCAGGCCGCCTTGAGCTTGCAGGCGACCCTAACGGTTAGGACGCCCTTGCAAAGCTCTTGCAATACAGACATCTTGATTTGCCGTTGCGCTTCCCTGGGCTGGCTTGGGCCGCCCCGTCGGGGCCATAACGGGTGCGAGCGTGCGCAACGCGTCGGTCAACCGCGGTAAGCGATGGCAACGTCCTCCTACGGCATCTTGACGAATTCCCCTTGATCTCCCTCCTGGACTCAACCCGGCTCGACCACCGGATCGGCCGGGCGACCGTAATGCGCGGAGCGGAATGGTGCGGGGTCGCCGATTGGCTCGGGCCGCTGAAGGAATCGCTGCTCGACAAACAGGAAGAAGACGCGGCTGAGCGCGATCGACAGGAGGCCCGTGATCGGCAGCACGACGAGCACATGCGTCCAGAGACCGCGGAACTCATGCATCCAGAACCAACGCCCCAAGAGTTCCGTGATCGGGTAATGCACGAGATAGAGGCTGTAACTGAACTCACCCACCCAGGCAAGCAGCCGGAGGGGACGCCAAAGCGCGAGGGCCCGATCATGCGGATGGGCCACGAGCAGGACCAGCGAAAAGACCGCAGCCACCGAGTAAGAAAAGAGATAGTGATAGAGCGAGGTTTTGACGCACTGAGCCAGCACGAGCGACCCACTGACGAAGAGCGCCACCAGAATCGAACGGCGGCGCTGCTCCGGCCAATGGTGGATCGCCCGGTAGACGAAGATCCCCATCGCGAAGGTCAGCCAGGCACCATCGACGAACAGTCCGACGGGGCGTGGTGACGAAAACCCCAAAACCTTCCCCAGGAATTTGGAGAGGAGCACCCCCGAGGTGATCAGGGTCACGGCCCCGACCCCACGATAGAAGAAGGCCGGCCACAACAAGAGCAGAGCGCACACCGCGTAGAACTGCTCTTCGTAACAGAGCGTCCAAGCCGTCGGCAAAATGAAGCGGGTGGGGGCCGTCCGGATCAGGTAAAGCCAGGTCTCGGTCAACGTCAGGTTGCCACCCACCTGGCCGAGTGTCAACTGGTGGAGGTCAGGCAGATGATGAATTGCGCCAAAACTCTGGGCCTCCGACGATCGGGGCTGATCGTCCCCCAATAACACACGCAGGTCCGTTGAGCCCACGATCAAGAGCAGTACGACCGTGAGGCCCAGTACCAGCCAGTACGACGGATAAATCCGCCGAAACCGCCGCTTGAAGAAATCCATCAGAGGGTCGGCGCGGCGCATCGCAGACTCGGACGCGGCAGTGATGCAGTATCCACTGATCACGAAAAAAACCGGCACGCCAACATATAAATGATTCAAGACCGTGCGAACGACCTGCGCAAGCGGACCGTCACCGGACGAAGTCGAATCGTGGGTCCCATAAAGTGTGGCGTGGAACGCCAGAACCCCGAGGCAGGCGAGACCTCGAAACGAGTCAATCAGCGCATACTTGCTGTTGGATTTCATGGTGCACCATCCTTGTTGCCGGCACTTGCATCCTGCGCCCGATGGGCTCCTCGGGGTTTACAAATCCTTAACGTTACAATCGACGGGTGTCGGACGGCAAGAGCGATTGACCAAGAAAGCGGCGGTGCGTCATTGACTCTTTGGATTCCGGGAACGAAGCCTTCCCCGCTCTGAGCCCGCAACCGCCCTTCGTTCCTGAGTTCAGGCCGGTTCAGCGCGGTCAGTCGGTGATCTCGATATCGATGACATTGTCGCCGGCCACGACTTTGCGGGTCAGCGGGGTGGTGGTCGGATCAGAGTATTTCTTGGGGATCAGCGACTTGAGCCGGACGGATTTCGCCACCGGGGCAGGCCCGGAATCGGCGGCCTTCGCGGGCTCCGCAGCCGCGCCGCCATCAATGGCAACGACGACAACCTTGTGCTCTCCCAGAATCGCACCGGCGTCCGCCTCGGATTTCAGCTCGTAGGTCCCGTCGGGATTGATCGAGCCGGAGGCGGGCTGCATGAGCCCGTCCGCGGGCGGCACGACCGGGACGAACAAGACCGATCCCAGCGGCACCGGTTTCCCCTGATACGTGACCTTGCCGTGGACCTTGGCGTGCTCATAATGCAGCCGCGAATCGCAGCCGGCCAGGGTAAGGCCAACCATCGCCAAGGCCATGATCGCTCGTCGAGCGGCATCCATCTCCATCAACTCCTCGACTCTTAAATCGGTTTTTGTTCGTATGGCAGACAAGCAGGGGGATCAGACCTGGTTCGTTGGGACAACAAGTTGTCCGAGTGGCGGAGCCACAAGACGTGAGGGGACCGGGGCGGCCGATGGGAGCCCCCGACCCCTCGGAGGATTCGATGGCGTTGCCAATCGAACCGAGTCCATTGGGATGGCATCGCCGCCGATCAATACTGGTCGGCCGAGATGATTTCATTGTTGGCGATGGTCCCCACACCCATCCAGACCATGTAATTGATGGTGCTTTTCACGAACTTGACGGAGCCGTCGCAGAACAGGGCGTTGACCCCTCCCGAGTGCCGGCTGCTGGCCGTCAGCAATGCGCCGTTCATGTCCTGGTTATTGGTGACGCAGCTCCATGAGTTTGGCGGCATAATGTTGGTATAGATGCCGCCGCACCGGCCGAGGCCGAGGTGCCAGAAACTCCCCATCGTGCTGTCCGTACCCGCGGGCGTGCCCGAAAGGGCCATATTGGCGAGGTTTGCGGTCGTGGGGTAGAGCGTGAGACAGGAGAGGTAATCGACGATCGGGCTCGCGTTCGGATACCAATTGTTCGTGTTGGAGACGCTGGACGTCGGCTTGAGGATGTCCAACCCCGAATCGACTCCCTTGACGCGTTCGCTGAAGCAGACCGTATTGCTCGTGCCGTCGAGGATGTCCCGGAGGGCGATCTTGCCGCCCTTCCCGCCCTGCTGCCCGAGGTCGATCCCAACCCCGCGGAAATTATCCCCATACTTCATCGTATAAGCTTCCGACCCCGCGCACATCGGGTAGTTGGTATGACCCGCCGCGTTGGTCAACCGATCCATGTCGGAGGGGCAAAGCAGAAAGCTGAGCTTCGTGTTGAACACCGTCGTGTTCTGCAAGGCGGCCGGGCTCGCGAAGCCCGTTGTGAAATTGATCGCGTTGAACAGGGGCGACTGTTCCAGGGCCGGCAACATCATCGACGGGGCCGACCAATCATTCCAGTTGTACCCGACGTGCGCGGGGGGGAGGCACAGGTTGCTGCTCTCATAATTGGCCGTGGCCAACCCGAGCTGCTTCAAATTGTTGACGCACTGGGAGCGGCGAGCGGCCTCGCGGGCCGCCTGTACAGCCGGCAAAAGCAAGGCGATGAGCACGGCGATGATCGCAATCACCACCAGCAGTTCGATCAAGGTAAACGCGCGACGAAAATTAATCATGATGCCATTCCTCGTCTCAATAATCATAATCAATCGAATCAAACATTACGCAGTTGCCCAATCCGGCACGGCGAGGAAGGGCCGAACCAGATCGCTCTGGATCCCCTCGCGTACCAGCCGCAACTTGACCACGTAGCCGCCAACCTCGGCGTCGAAGTGAATCCACCTCAGGCGCAAGTACGCCCGCAACGCCATCCTGAATGGATCACGCCGTACACCCTGAGCGGGCTTGGCATCGATCCACACCGCAGTTTTGCTTCAATTCCCAATGGTAATTCTCGATCGCGAAACTCAACTCGACATCGTGCGGCCGCAAACCAAGCCGTCGCCCCCGAAACGGATGGCTCATGCCGGACGGGAAGATCGCCACCTCGTCCAGCGCCCGAGCCCGCTTGCGACGGCCATCCGACGTCCCCAGGTGGTTGCCCAAATCCGGGTCGGTCAGACGTACAGCGCAGGGTATCCCACCCGACTGATAAGGGTAGTGAACACCTCGGTAACCGGCACAACTCAAAGCTAGATGCGTGACTGCTATCCTAAATCAAATGACATGGGCAATTCAAAAGAAAGAAGGGGGAGATCACCGATCCTATTCGCCATTACGCGATTCTGTCAAGAGACCGGCCCCTACTGTTTGACATGATCTTGAAAAAAGGATACTCGGATCTCTCGACAGCGCCTTCCCGAACGAGAAGGCGGGGCATCGCTTACCACCGCATGCTCACTCACTTCCGCATGACACTCCATGCGTGCGTCAATGAATGCGCCAACTTCTGTCCACTCCCGTGCGCCGCGACCTCCGTTGGCCAAGCACCCTGGGGGTGAAGGCGAGAGCGCGGCCATGAACACGGTGATCACCGGAGCGAAATGCGCATCGCTCCGCCACGTCCAGCCCTTGGGTATGTGCAGAGATCGGGATGCGCGAGGCAACCGAGACACTGGGCCTGTGGAAGCTCCCTCCTCTCGCTCGGGACGGTTTGCGTGGCGAGTTCACAACTCGCCCATCTTGCCCAAGTCACGGCAAGAATGACGAATTCCCCATTCTTGGTTCTTCTGTTAAAATCAGGGCTTGATGGCCTGATCAGATGATGCGTCTCGTCGAAAAAAAAACGGTCCGAAAACCGAACCCACCGAGGGCGGATCGTCTCCTCCTTTTTCGAAAAGGTCGGAGGGGCCGATCCCGATCGAATCACCGTTGAGGGTCGCAGGATGGGCAGTCGAGTGATCACGGACGAGGCAATCGACCAGCCGACCGCTTCCGGTGAGTCCGGCGGGGAAGCCGAACGGTCCGCCGCGGGGGGGAGCCGGGAATTGCTCTCGCTGGCGTTGCCGTTGGTCGTCAGCCAGAGTTTCATGACGGTGCAGGTCTTCGTCGACGCAATCTTGCTCGCCTGGCACGACCCTCGGGAGATGGCCGCCTCGTTTCCGGCGGTCATGTGGTTCTGGCTGCCGTTCGGGCTGCTCCAGGTGGCCGCCGGCTATGTTTCGACCTTCGTCGCCCAGTACACGGGTGCCGGGCGACCGAAGCGGGTGGGGCCGGCGGTCTGGCAAGGGGTCCATTTCGCGATCCTGGCCGGGCTCCTGTTTCTGATCATGGTCCCGGCCGCGCCCCACCTGATCGCGATCGGCGGGCACACCCCGGCGTTGCAGACTCTGGAGGCCATCTACCTACGTTGCCTCTGTTTCGCCGCCTTGCCGATGCTCATCATGGCCGCGATCAACGGCTTCTTCTCGGGCCGTGGCCAGACCTGGACCGTGCTCGGGATTGAGGCGGCGGGAACCGCGGTCAACATCGCCTTGGCCTTGCTCTTGATCTTTGGCCGGGCCGGGGCCCCCGAGCTCGGGATCGCAGGTGCAGGGTGGGCGACCGTAGCCGGGTCGTGGGTTTCCGCCCTGACGGCTCTCGGCCTCCTGCTCCGCCGCAAGTATGCCGAGGAGTTCGACACCCGACGCGGCTGGCGGCCCGAGCGCGCGCTCTTCGGCCGGTTGTTGAAGTACGGCCTCCCGGCCGGGGCTCAGGTCTTCTCAGACGTCCTGGTCTTCCACGTCTTCGTCCAACTCGTGGGCCGACTCGGGGAGGCCCAGGCCGGGGCCACCGCCCTGACCGTCCGGCTGAACATGGTCGCCTTCCTGCCGATGCAAGGGATCGCCCAGGCGGTCTCGATCCTCGTCGGCCAGCGGCTGGGCGCCGATCGTCCGGAATTGGCGGAGCGATCCACCTATACCGGAATGAAATGGGCCTTCGGCTATATGTGTCTGGTGGCTTCGGCGTACGTGCTGATCCCGGGCACCCTGGTCTCGGTCTTCGAGGGGGACCGCGACCCCGAGAGCTTTGCGGTGATCGCGGCCATCGTCCCCCCTCTGCTGGCATGCGCGGCGGTTTACTCGTTGGCGGACGCCGTGAACCTGACCATCTCCTTCGCACTCCGAGGCGCGGGTGACACCCGCTTCGTCTCGCTCTTGACCTTCCTCCTGGCCTGGCCGCTGATGGTGATCCCGACTTTCCTGCTCGTCCAAGCCGAGGGCAACCTCAACTGGGCCTGGATGTTCGCGACGGTCTATATCCTGGCCATGGCGCTCTGTTTCACGCTCCGGTTCCGCTCGGGCAAGTGGAAAAGCATGCGTGTCATTGAGGCCGCGCCAACACTTGACGACACGGCGATCGTGACCTCATAAGGCCCAGGCTGCCTCAACGGCCAGAAAGGTATTGCAGTTGAAGCCCTCCCGGTCCGCCGGTTCTTTGCAGCCCCTTCGGATCGGGGCTTCAAATGATGAAGTCTGGTAATGACAGAGCTTACAACGGGTTTGCACGGCCTTTCTGGCCTTCCATGCTTTGGCTCAGCAGCATCTG
The DNA here is from genome assembly GCF_900129635.1 of Singulisphaera sp. GP187. Lineage (GTDB taxonomy): Bacteria > Planctomycetota > Planctomycetia > Isosphaerales > Isosphaeraceae > Singulisphaera. The sequence continues at coordinate 5,118,447 of NZ_FSRB01000001.1, forward strand.
TCATGAGGTTGAACCACGAACACTCGCCGGGCCTGACCTGAGCGGTGCTCCCTGGGTTTGAAGGCCACCCGTCACCGGTTCTCCTTCAGGGTCTCCACAACCTGGACCAGCCGCTTCGCTTCTTTCTCGGTGGGTGCGAAGACTTGAAGGCTGTAGGTGCACTTTCCGAATACGGTCGCGGCTCCGAGATAGGTCGTCTGGCCGTCGGGGCCCGTCATTGAGGCTGAGTAGAGGGTTCGCGCGGGGATCGGGGGCTCGAGCGAAGGCTGCGGACCACGAATCTCGGTGAACCCGAACTTACGCAGGCTCAGCAGCAGTCCGTTGAAATGGCCTTTGAGAGTGGCGACCTTGGCGGCCTCGGTGTCGGCGGAGTGCCGCACCATGGTCAGCACGATGGCGGCCGTTGATCCCTCCTTCGAGCAGGCGTAGGTCCGGGTCTCAACTCCATCCGTCACGCCGGAGCGGACGCTCGTCCACACAAATTCCTCCCCCGGCGCGGCGATCGAGACGACACCAGGGACCTCCAGGGGCGTTCCTTTACCGGGCTCCGGGCCGTCCCCAAAATGGAGGCGACGAAACACCTGCAAGTTGCGGCCACTCCCCGGTTTCGAGGTGAACTCGGTGGGGCGTTTGTCGTCGATCGCCCCGTTGCAGATTGTCAGCGTATCTTCATCGAACTGATAGATCCCGCGGCTGACAGATCCCTTCGCGGCCCCGTCTTCATCGGCTTTAACGTCGATCTGCTTGGGTGACTCGCCAGGGTTGAGCACGACCGTCAGACCCGCGAAGGGTGACGAAACACCGGCTCGGACCGATTTCTGATTCCCGCGGAACCTGACGTGCGTTTCTTGGACCACCTCACTGGGAAGCGCGACCCCGTTGACCACCCCGGAAAGCTGCTGCCAGGTTCCCTGAAACCTTGCCAACTCGGTCTCGACCCGATTCGGCTTCGGGGCATCGGCGCCAAGCTGTAGGACGACCGAAATCAGAAGCAAACCAACGCCCCTCATTGCACGCCCCTTGTTTTGCTTTGCTGTCACCCGTCTCCATAAGCCGAGAAATTCTATCAACGTTCGATCATAATCTCTACAGATCAGGGCGGCTATTTTGACTTTCGCGGTCTCCCGGTGGATCGGAGCGACTTCGGTAGGGCCGATGGCCGCGAGAGCGACTCGTGGTACTGCACGTAGTCCAGCCGATTACGCTCGGCGCAACGCACCGCGGCCGCCATGACCGTGTCCAGCGCAGGCCTTGAGGCCCAGGCAATCAGTGAGTCGCGTCCACGACCGTTCTCGAGCGAGCAGGCGCCGCGGAGGTGGGAGTGACCCGTGACGCGTCCCGCCACGTGGATCGCTTCGCGCAGTTTGTCCGGATCTCTCCGGAGCCGGTCGAGGCTCGCTCGGTTCTCGTCGGGGATCAACTGTCTCATGCGGTACCATTGGCCTTCGATCTCGATCACGGCGAGCCCGAGCATCGGCTTCGCCTGAAGCACGTGCTGGGCGTAGACCACGCGATGCGCCTCGCTCTCACCGTAATCAGGCTGGGGCGCATCGGTGCAGGACCGCAACGAGGGCGAGCAGACCGCCTTGATATCTAGCAGCCAGTTCTCGTCGGCGGGCCCCGGCCCTTCCACGAGCACAACATAACGCGGAAGGCCGAGGCTGCCGATCCCGAGGATTCTGGCCGTGACGTCGAGCACGGAGTACGCTTCGGGCGTGGAGGTGTTCGTCCCGAACTTCTCAACGGCACGCTCGATCGCCTTGAACCGCGACGCACGGATCGGGGGATGCTTCTCGTTGCGGATGATCCTCCGCCGGCCCTTCTTGGTGAATTCGGTGTTCCGGCCCAAGAGCGAAACGGGGTCAACCGGCCCCGTCACTCCCGTCCGGTTCCAGAGGACACCGGGGCCCAGGAGCGACAGACCTTCGGCAACCGAATGGTCCCGGGGCATCGACGTGAGCGCCCTGCGATAGTCATCAAGGAACGCCAGGGCCATGCCCACCGCCTGCAGAGGCGTAAGATGCCAGATCTCCGCCGCGATGAGAATGCTCGCCGTGCAACGGACGAGGTCGAGGCTGACGGGGGCGACGAGGGCCTCGTCGAAGTCGTTGATATCGAAGAGAATCTCCCCGTCCTCAGCCTCGTACGCCCCGAAGTTCTCGAGGTGGAGATCACCGCAGATCAGGACCGGAGGCCCGACGTCGGGGGGCTGATACTCCAGCCAGGAGCAAGCGAAGAGGTGGTCGGTCCCCCGGAAGAACGCGAATGGGTTCTCGTCCATGCGCTGAAGCTTCAGGCGAACCCGCTTCGGCTTGCGATCGTGGTTGAACTCGAGGATCGCCTCAAGGATTGATGAGGACTGATCGGTCTTATCCACGGGCGTCCCTCGCACGCGAGATGAACCGTTCGACCAGGCTTTTTCGGAAAGGCCCGAAGCGCGGCCGATTCCAAGATGACAGACCCACCCGACGGTTGCAAGCGACCCGACCCGGGTCGTAAAGAATCCAACTCTCATCAGCCACGACGGCCATCGTCCAATATTCTAATCACACACAAAACTTAATACATATCAACATTCCGTCTTGTCGTGATGGCCTGCCATGAGATCGCGTGGCGACAAGGCGGTCCGCGTCTAGGTGCTCGCCTCGGTCCTGGCGACAACCCCTTGAGCAGCACACCGGCCTCGGTATCACGGGAGGAGCTCATCGAGATCATCAACCTCCTGCTTCGGCTTCTTGGGCCGTCCTCGCGGGCGGAAGCACGATTCCAGACCGAGCCGACTGGCGGTTTCCGCTTGCCACTCCGGCGAACCGAAAGGTTGGCCGCGTTGCAGGCTCCGCTCCATCGCGGCGGCTTCGTCGGGGCCGAGGGGCGCGTTGACCCGCTCGATCCAGCGGGGAAGCCGCGGGACTGGCCAGGGACTTAACGCCGGCCCGGTCTCCCGGGAGGGGCCTGAGGCAAAGGACCAGAGACTGCCCCACTGCCACTGCTCGGCACGCGGCACCAGTCCGGCGCGGAGGGCGCGGCCCTCGACGTAGCGGCAGACCGTCCGAAGATGCCCGTTATCCTGGACCGGGAACGACTTGAATCGGCCCTGGTAGACGTGGCCGGATCCCGCCGAGCGACGCCGCGCGTGCCAACGCTGGGTGTGAGTCAAGGTCAGCCAGTTCATAAACCGCGACAAGTCGCCGTCGCCGCGGGGCCAGAGCACCAGTTCAAAGTGATCGGGGAGAAGACAGAAGGCGAGCAGACGCATGCTCTCACGCGTCACCGCCTCGGCCAAGACGCGTTCGAAGACCTCGTACTCGTCGGCGTCGCCCAACAGAGGCAAACGCCCGCTGCCACGGTTCAAGGCATGATAGATCAGTCCGCCTTCGGCGTTGCGTAGTGGTCGTCCCATGAACCATAGCTTAACATCGAGAAGAACGCGATGTCAAAACGGTCCCTGGCACTTTTGGCTTGACATCAAAAATCATCAACCCCTTATTTCCGCATGGCGTGATTCACAATCATTTTGATTGTTGCAGATGCCAAATTTGAAGTTGAGAGAGTCTTCTCCAGTGGCTTCGGCGGAAATTCCAGACGAGGGGGCGAGCACCCGGCTGAGGGAACGTCAGAAATCCGAGGAGAAGAACGGTCGGGGACTCATCGGGGAACACAGGGCGGCCACCGCAAGCTTGTATCGAACAGCCAATGCTGGGCACCGGCATGCGGAAGCTCGGCTTCCGAAAGACTTGCCGGCCCCGTATGCTGGATCGTTCACGAACCTTGGGGTGGAACTCCATCGGAGCAGGAATGCCGAGAGGATGGTCCCCGGAATCTTAGGAGCAGACCATGTCGAACGCCGACCAACCATCGCGTAGGTCGTTCTTGAAGTCGGCTGCCGTGGCTTCGGCCGCGCCGGCCGTGGCCACAACTCGGCTCAGCCAGAACGTCTATGCGTTGAACACGGAGCAGGAGCCAACCCCACCGGCGGGGCCGAACGACCGGATCCGGATCGCCACGATCGGCATGGGCATTATTGGATTCATCGATACCGACACCGCGTTGAAGGTGCCCGGGGTCGAGCTCGTCGCGGCGTCGGACCTCTATGAAGGCCGGCGAATCCATGCCAAGGAGGTCTACGGCGACAAGGTCGAGACCTACGTGGACTACCGCGAGATCCTGGCGCGGAAGGACGTCGACGCGGTCCTCGTCTGCGTGCCCGACCACTGGCACACGCAGATTTCGATCGACGCGATGAAGGCCGGCAAGGCGGTCTATTGCGAGAAGCCGATGGTCCGGCTCGTGAGCGAAGGGCCGGAAGTCATCGCCGTCCAGAAGCAGACCGGCGCGGTCTTTCAGGTGGGCAGCCAGTACGCCAGCTCGGTCCTTTACGACAAGGTCAAGGAGCTGATCAAGAAAGGCGCGATCGGCGAGATCAATGCGGTCGAGGCCCGGTACAACCGCAACTCCGACGTCGGCGCCTGGCAGTATTCGATCCCGACCGACGCCTCGCCGGAGACGGTGGATTGGGACCGATTCTTGGGAACCAGTCCCAAGCTGCCGTTCGACCCGGTGCGTTTCTTCCGCTGGAGGAACTACTGGGATTACGGGACCGCGGTCGCGGGCGACCTGTTCGTCCATCTCCTCACCGGGATTCATCACGCGACCGGCTCGCTCGGGCCGAACCGGATCGCCGGGATGGGGGGCCTGCGCTACTGGAAGGATGGCCGCGACGTCTACGACGTGATCATGGGGCTGCTCGACTACCCGCAAACCGAGGCGCACCCGGGCTTCACCCTCTCGCTCCAGACCAACTTCGAGGACGGCGGTGGCGGCGACACCTACTTCCGCTTCGTCGGCAGCGAAGGGGTGATCAACGTCAGCTTCACCTCGCTCACCGTGAGCGGACCCGGAATCCAGACGGCGACGGCCGATCAGCTTCTCAAAGGTTACAACTCGGTGCGCACCTTCTCCAACGCCCAGCAGAAGGCGTTCGCCGAGAAACTGCTCGCCGAACAGGCCGCCAAGCCCAAGAAGGCAAAGCCGCACGCGAGCGAGCCGGAGAAGTTCGTGGTCCCCAAAGGCTACGACGAACGCTTCGACCATTTCGTCAACTTCTTCAAGTCCGTCCGCAACAAGCAGCCGGTCTACGAAGATGCCGTCTTCGGATATCGCGCCGCGGCCCCCGCGCTCCTGTGCAACGACAGCTATCGCCAGGGCAAGGTCATCGGTTGGGACCCCGCGCAACTGAAGGTCACCTCCTGATCGACTCGAGCTCCGAGCCAACCCATCAACAACAACGAGGGGCAGACCATTGGGGCCTGCCCCTCTGTCTTTGACGGAAACGTTCCACACCGTGGAAAACCGGCCGACAACCAATCGCTAAATTCTTATTATCTGCATTATTTATTTCAATCTCTCCGATCAATCAGCCGTTGGCTCGAGCGAGATGACGATCGACTTGTCCGCGTTGAGCGTTGTCGACCCAGGGCCGAACAACTCGGGCCGACCGGTGAGGGTGAACTGCTTGGTCGGCCGATCGGGACCGTCGAACCCAGTCCGCATGATGAAATGGTCTTGCCAGCTCGTTTTACCCTCAACCGGCTTATCACGACTCGGCCGGGTTTCGAGAAAGCCGGGGCCGCAGACCAAGGTCGTTGCCGTTTCGCTCCCCTCACCCTCCTCGAAGATCGTCGCATCGCTCGTCCTGATGGTGGTAACCGACTGGACCTTCCCTTTGGTCGGGCCCGCCTTCTCCATCTCCACCCAGACCTCGTTCCGTCCGTCGCCACGAAGGTGAGTCTCGTCAGCCCGATGGGGAGAGAGCTTCTTATAGATAAACTCGTTGCAACGTGCCGTGATCCCCTGCCCTGGTAACCGGAGCCAGACGGCGGAGCCGGTGGCCCGCAACTCATGGAGGCTCGTTCCCGCGCCCGCCCCCCGCGAGACGTCCGATCGCAAATCCAGGCGCAGCTCGTCGCAATTCAACTGGTCAGGTTGCTGTTCTCGGCGAGGGCGCGACACATCAACGGCGCCCGAGAGGAGAAGGAAGGGCGACTTCGAAGCCTCGGGGGGGCCAACCTTGACGCCTTGCTTCGGCCGGGTCCATTCGATCAGCAACATCCCGGTGCAGCGGAGGTCGAGCGAAGCTCGGCTCCCCTGACCATCGACCCCCTCGGGTTGGCCGGGCATCACTTTCGAGCGGACCGATTCTTTGACATTAACATGCACATTCTTCTTAATTTTTATTGATTTGATTCCACCGCCCTCGTCGTCAGGGTAATGCTCAATCGAGAGTCCGGAGCCGGTGATCCGCTTGTTGCGATCCTCAATCGTCAGGTCCGAATCACTGCGGATGGTGAGGAAGGTCTCGTCGAACTCGGCATTGGCGAGCGGGCCAATCGCCAGGTCGGCGCCGGGAGTGGTCGTCTCCCGGCCGATGTTGAACCGGACGTTCCCCTCGAACCGCACGTGGCGGATCTTCAGCGCCACTCCTGACTTGCTCGCCACGCCCAGGGGTTGGTCAAGGTCCACGATCGCCTCGTCGCTGGTCACCGTCTTGAGGGCCTCGCCGTTGCGTGACTTCCTCACAATCGCGACCGGCCGCAACCGCAACTGCTTGCCGTCGTTGAGTCGCTCGTACTCCTGGGCGTACATCCAATAGCCACGTTTGTGGCTGGAGTAGCGAACCGGCAGCGCAGGGTTGGCACTCCAGTGCGTGGGACCAAACGCTTTCGCCGCGAGTTCGCTCGCCTCGATCTGGCTCTTGGAGCGCTTCGGCTCGCTCTTCTTCTCCGCGGCCGCGACGGGGTATCCCCGATCCAACGCCGGCGGGTCCGACGCCACGAGGAAGGCCGGCGCGACCATGGTGGTCGCGACCATCGCAAACAACAGAGCGACGGAAGTCTTCACTTTGGACAGGACCATGGTCTTGAGCGCTCCTTCGGTCAGAACGGCGACTGCCGTCGAGATCCCTCCCAGGGCGACGCGGGCCGTCGTGTACTGAATCGCGGCCCGGACCGTCTCCTCAACCAAGGTGTGGGAAACCGCCCGCATCGGCAGTGGCGTCGGGAAATCCCAGAGCCCGGCAGCGGTCGGCGCCAGGCCACGGCTCGACAGCCGGGTCCGCAATCGCTCGCGAGCCCGCGACAACCGCCCTCGGACCGTCCCCACGGGCCAACCGAGCCGCTCCGCGGCCAACTCGTGGGTCAGACCTTCCAGGTAGCAGAGCACCACCGGCACCCGGTACTTCTCGGGCAATCGGTCCAACTCCTCGTCGAGCACTCTGCGAAGGTCGAACCGGTCCGAATCGAAGCTCGGGCCCGCGCAATCCACCACCCCCTCCCCTTCCCGAGCTTGTCTCCGGCCGGCTTCAGTCCGGGCCCGGGCGGCCACTCGGCAAGCCACTCCATACAGCCAGCGCCCGAGCGAGTCGTCCACCCGCACCCTCCGAGCCTTCTTGACCAGCACCAGAAACGTGGCCTGGAAGGCGTCCTCAGCGTCGCGCGGATCGGCCAAGATGCGGCGGCAGACCCCCAGGACCATCGCCCCGTGCCGCTCGACCAGGGCGGCGAACGCCGCCTCGGCCACCTCACCGTGGCGGGTCACAAACCGTTCCAGCAACTGTCCGTCCGACAGCCCCCCGACCGCCCCCAGCTTGAGGAGCGTGTGCAGGTGCCGGGCCACCACGCCCGATTTCGCCATATCGTCGTCCCTCCGTTGACGTTGCCCACCCATCCTTACCATGCACGTCCGAGGGTCCGCCAATACAACTTTCCGGAAATGGCAAAGGGAAAGCCAACCGACAGACAACAATGGCTCTCCACATGATTCATTATATCATCATTCCTTCAATTTTGTGATTCTTGAGATTCCATACCCCACCCCTTGATCGGGAATCGTTGGACCCACGATGACGCCACGACCAATCGCGTCGATTACGGGGGGGAAACGGGTTCGGCGACGCTTTACCCGAAAATCCCCCAAAAGGCTTGTGAAATCTACACTTAGGTTCGGCTCAAACCCCACGAAACGGAACTCGGGACCAAACCGTCTCTTGACTCATGAATTCTACCCGTATTATTTCTAATGCTGGATTGTGAACCCAGACCTCATCGCATCCCCCCTGCGCGAGTCTGAGTCTAACGGCGGGGATGCTGGAGTATGCGACTTCCTTCAAGCTTGACGAGAACGCTGTTCGTTCTCCTCGTCATGAGGATGATCGCCGCTCCGTTGGCGCTTCCCCCCTCCTCTTCCCGACCGCATCGCACCTTCAATCTTGTGGTCCGGGTCTGTCAATGGTCGGCGGCCCGATCGGAGCGATTGGCACCCACACCATCCCGGCGCCGCGACTCCCCGGATCACGATTCGTACCGGATTGCGGGTCATCTCCTCCTCAGCTCCACGCCTCGGTTCGTGTCGGAGATCACCGAAGCCCGGTTTCTCATCACGGCACGCACTTCGCTCAGGGATCCAGGCGTTATACCGCTCAACGGCTGTCTGCGCTGCTGAGAAGCCTCGTTTTCGAATCGAACAGGCAGGATCGGTCTCCCCTTCCGATCCCGGTCCTTCCCGCGCCTCCCCCCCGCGCGATCCCCGACGACTTCCGTCGACCTCTCTGCTCACCCAAAGGTCCGCTGCTGGGGAACTCGCATGAACGGCCTGATCCGAGCTTCGCTTCGGAACCCGTACGCCGTCACGGTCATGTGCCTGACGCTCGTGATGCTGGGAACCGTTTCCGTTTATCAAATCCCGATCGATATCCTTCCGGTGTTCAAGAGTCCGGCGGTCCAGGTGCTCACCTTTTACGGTGGGATGCCGGCCGCCAGTATTGAGAAGGACATCACCAACCGGATGGAACGCTGGACCGGCCAGGCCAGCGGAACTGCGCGGCAGGAATCGCGGTCGATCGTCGGGGCCAGTATCGTTCGCAACTTCTTCCGAAACGACGTCGACCCCAATGGGGCGCTGACCCAGGTCAATTCGCTGGCCCTGGCGGCGGTTCCGTCCCTGCCGCCCGGAACCCTCCCGCCGGTCGTTCTGCCGTTCGACCCGACGAGCACGACCCCGGTCTGCATCGTGGCGGTGGATAGCCCCGACCAGTCGCAGACCGAGTCGATCCTCTACGACGTCGGACGCTACGAGGTCCGCAACATGCTGATGAGCATTAACGGCGCCGTGGCTCCGGTCGTCTATGGCGGTAAGATCCGCGCGGTGCTCGCCTACCTCGACCGTCAGAAAATGCAGGCGCGCGGGCTCTCCTCGCTCGACGTCATGAACGCCCTCGACAACTTCAATGTCTTCCTGCCGACCGGTGATGCCAAGATCGGCGACACCGACTACGCGCTCGACTCGAATTCGATGTACGACTTCGCCAAGGAGATGGGTTCGATTCCGCTCCGCTCGGTCCATGGGAACACCGCCTTTCTGCGCGATGTCGCGACCGCGGAGGACGCCTCCTACATCCAGACCAACGTCGTCCGGATCAATGGTCGGCGCGAGGTCTACATCCCGGTCTTCCGGCAGCTTGGCGCCAGCACCCTGGCCGTGGTCGACTCGGTCCGTTCCCGGCTCGCCGAGTTCACGGAACGGCTGACACGCTGCGGGATCGACCTGAAAGTGGTCATGGATCAGTCGGTCTACGTCCGCCAGTCGATCGCCAGCCTGGTTCAGGAAGGGGTGCTCGGATCGATCCTGTGCTCGCTCACGATCTTGCTCTTCCTGGGCCAGTGGCGCATGACGGCGATCGCCGTCCTGACCCTGCCGATCTCGGTCCTCTCGGCGATGATCCTCCTGAAATTCACGGGCAACACGGTCAACGTGATGACCCTGGCCGGCCTGACTCTGGCGATCGGCCCGTTGGTCGACAGCGCCATCATCTGCCTGGAGAACACGCACCGGCACCTTGGCCTGGGGGCCAGCCCCGAGGACGCCGCCTTCCTCGGAGCCAGCGAGGTGGCGGTGCCCGAGTTGATCGCGACCCTTTGCACCTTCCTCGTGCTTTCGCCCCTGGCGCTGATGCCGGGGATGGGCGAGTTCCTGTTTCGACCGATGACCCTGGCCGTCGCCTTCGCCATGGGCTCGGCCTATCTCCTGTCGCGGACCCTGGTCCCCGCCTGTAGCGCCGCCTGGCTCAAGCCCCATCATCACCACGAGCACGACGGCGAAGTTGCACGGGCCGGGATTCTGACCCGCGCGTTCGCCCGCTGGGAAGCGGCCATCGAACGCATGTTCGCGTCGTACGCACGCGTGCTTGATGTCGTCCTGAACCACCGAGTGCTCACGGTGACCGTCGCCTACAGCCTGCTGCTCGTGACCCTGCTGACGCTCTGGCCGGTGCTTCGTCGCGAGTTCTTTCCCGACGTGGACGCGGGTGCGTTCGAGATCAGTGTCCGGGCCCCGAGCGGTACTCGAATCGAGCGAACCGAGCAAAAGATCGCCCAGGTCGAACAATCGCTCAAACAGATCATCGCCAAGCATGACCTGCAACTCTTCATCTCTGAAATCGGCGTGAATGCGGATTGGTCGGCCGCGTATACCCCGAATTCAGGGCCGATGGATGCGATCATCCGGGTTCAGCTCACGGAGCACCGAAGTCGGTCCGCACAGGACTATGTTCACCTGATTCGCCAAGGGCTCACGCAAGACTCGAGATTTCGCGACCTCGAGTTCGCCTTTGACGCTGGCGGCCTGGTTCGAGGGGCGATGAACGAAGGCAAGTCCACCCCGATCAATGTCCGGGTCACCGGGAAGAACCCGAAGCAGGCCCTCGCCGTCGCGCAGCGAATCCGGAACAAAGTGACTCGAATCAACGGCGTGGTCGACGCCCGGATCATCCAGCGGCTCGACTACCCCGAGTACATCATCGACGTCGATCGGGCCAAGGCCGCCGACCTCGGGCTGACCCAGATCGACGTCATGAAGAATGTGGTGGCCGCCTTCAACTCCAGCATCCAATTCAATAAGAAGAACTTCTGGATCGACCCGATCGGTGGCAACCAGTACTTCGTCGGAGTTCAGTATCCCGAGAAGGATATCCAGTCGATCGAGACCCTGCTTAACATCCCGATCACAGGGGTCGGCCAGAAGAAGGCGATCCCCCTGGGCAACCTCATCACCCTGCGCCGGACCACCGTGCCGACGGAAGTGACGCACGCAAACATCCAGCCGACGATCGACCTCGCGATGGGGGTCCAAGGCCGTGATCTCGGGCACGTTTCCGACGACGTCGCTCAGGCGATCGACGGGATCGGGGAACGGCAACTGGACGGCCGCTGGATCCCCTACGACCCGGCCACCCAGGGGAGCCCGCTCATGAAAGGGACGAAGGTCAGCCTGAGCGGTGAGTACGCTCGCATGCAGGACACGTTCTCCAGCATGGGCTTCGGCCTGATTGGGGCCTCGATCTTGATCTACTTCCTGATGGTCGGGTTGGCCAAGTCGTGGCTCGCGCCTCTGAGCATCATGCTCGCCGTGCCGCTCTCGTTGATCGGCGTACTGCTGATGCTCCAGTTCACGGGCACGGCCGTCAACGTTCAGTCGCTGCTCGGGTTCATCTTCATCGTCGGGATCAATGTCTCCAACGCAGTGCTGATGACCGACTTCGCCCAGGAACTGCGGCTCAAAGAGGGCCTGACCCCGGGGCAAGCGATTCGCAAGTCCGCGTCGATCCGAGTCCGGCCGGTCACGATGACGGCCCTGGCCGCCTTCTTCGCCATGTTGCCAGGCGCATTCGCGCTCGAACGTGGCAGCGAAGCGAACGCACCGCTGGCTCGTGCGATTCTGGGAGGTCTGTTAGCCGTCGAACCTTCCACGCTCTTCGTGCTTCCCTGCCTCTACTCGCTTCTGGTCCGCGATCGAAAGTGGACAACCGACCAAGCAACGTCACTGGATATCACCAAGCATGCGGACGAGAGATTCCTTGTCGAGGAAGACGATCAAGGGTTCGATCCGTCGCCTGGGGAGGACTGATCGTGCCGATCGGACCGGAGAGGAGAGGTCAGGCGCACGTGGCGTGCGCCACGGTCGCGAGGGGCGAGCGTTCCAAGTCGAACATGTAGCTCGGGTGCCATGCGGAGTTGATTGAATATGTCCACGCAGCCATCGAAGACGTCGAAGTCGCTCGGGGAACCCCATCGACGTGCTTGGAGTCCAGGCAAGAAACTCCTCCTCTTGGCCCTCGCCATCGTCCCCATCGCCATCGGGGGGACGATGCTGGTGTCGCGGGAGCGCAAGGCAAGCGCCTCCTCCACTCCGTCGAGCAATCACCCCGCGATCGATTCCGTAGGTGCCGACTCGGTGCGTGTCCAGGTCGTCCAGCCGGAACGGGGCGGCCTGACCCGAACTTCCACCCAGATTGGCTCGGTGCACCCATTCCAGCAAGCTCAGCTGTACGCCAAGGTTTCAGGCTATCTGAAGTGGCAGGGGGTCGATATCGGCAGCCACGTCAAGCAGGGCGAGATCCTCGCCCGAATCGATAATCCGGAAGCGGTCAAGGAAGCCGACCGCGCCGTCGCGGCCCTGAAGCAGGCCCGAACCCAGGTCGCGCAATCCGAGGCGCGCGTCGAGACCACCCTGGCCGATGTGAAAGCCACGGAAGCCGCGGTCGCCAAGGCAAAGGCCAGTATCGGCAGCGCCCTCTCCAAACGGAATTATCGCGAGAAGGAGCTAGCCCGCTACCGCGACCTGCGAGCCCGCCAGGCCGTGCCCGACCAGATCGTCGATGAATATGAAGATCATTTTGAAACCTCAGTGGCTGAGGAGCGCGCCGCCGAGGCCGAACTCGACTCGTCGAAAGCCTTGCTGTCTTCCGCCGTGGCGAAGGTCAATCAAGCCAGGGCCGACCTCGACGAAACCAAGGCCAACGTGGAAGTGATCGACGAGATTCTGGCCAAAGACAGGGTCATGGTGGATTACACCACGATTCGGTCTCCGTATGACGGGGTCATCACCCTGCGAAACTTCTTCGAAGGTGACTTCATCCGCTCGGCGGCCGAGGGGAACGAGCGCCCTCTGCTCACCGTCGCCCGCACGGACAAGATGCGCGTCGTCACCTACGTCCCGGACCGAGACGTACCGCTGACCGATCTGGGAGACCAGGCCGTCGTCACGCTGGACGCCCTACCCGGCCATCGATTTGCGGGAACAGTCTCGCGGTTCTCGAACTCCGAGGATCCCGAGACCCGGACGATGCGGACCGAGATCGACCTTGAGAATCCCAACGGCCTGTTGCGTGAAGGGATGTATGGCCTCGCCACCATCACGCTCCATAATGACAGCGCCAACATGACGATTCCCACCGGCTGCCTGTCGGGAAAGGCCGATCACGACCAATCGTCGGTTTTCGTGGCCAAGGAGGGCCGAGCGCATGAGGTCGCGATCAGAGTGGGCGTCGATAACGGGATCCGAGTCGAGATCCTCTCCGGTCTCGAACCCGGCGACCAAGTCATTCTCGACAAGCGATCGATCTCCGAGGGCACGCCAGTTATCATTGAGAAGCCAACCCAGGTCGCATCGGTGAAGACGAAGCCAGAATGAGCCGGAACCAGAAAGAGAGCCTCCACCTCATTATCCACACACATTTATATTTCGATCAATCTTGAGAGTGTCGCAAGGATACCGGGATCTCGTTCCCACGCTCTGCGCTATGCCTTACCCACAAGTGGGGGTCTGGCCCGGTGTCCAGCGAGGGTGATCGGCGCAAGTGCCTGAGAGTCCTCCAGTTGTGGCATCCAGCTCGGGCCACAGCCCCCTTCCGTAACCTCCGGATTGCTAACAACTTACGACTTGTGGGTAAGGCATAGCGCTCTGCGTGGGAATGCCGTCCGCGACGCTCCGCGTCGTCTTCCCCGGCGGGTGGGGCCGCAGAGCGGCCAAAACGGCATTCCCACGCCGAGCGTGGGAACGAGTTTCTCCCGCGAATTTCGGCCTCAGGGGTAGACAGACGGCCCGGATTTCTTGCAATCTCTCTTATGTCTTCATCATTTTTTGGTTCCACGGATCCCGAACTCGTCGGAACCCGTGGAACCCGGAATTCTGTCGCTTCCCGATTCAAGGCGGCTGATTCTCAGTCTCCCTTGCGGATCAACCAGACCTCGGTGACCTGGCACCCCCGACCGTTGCCACCCCGGCCGGGATCGCGCGTCCAGGTGAGCGTGAGCCGACCGTCGGCGGTGGCCTGTGGAGGGATCGCGAATTCGAGAGGGCGGACCGGGTCGGACTTGGGGATCGGAGCGTGGACGACGAGGCCGTCGGCCTTGAGCTCGAGCGGAGTGGGGCCGCGATCGCCGGCATAGACGACCCGGACGGAATAGTGGGCGCGGGGGTCGAGGTCGTCATAATTCATCCGGAGCGGGACATCGTACAGGCTTTCGGCGTGGCGATACCAGGTGAGCGGCCAGTCCGGCCGGGGCTGAAATCCCTGGCGGGCGACCCGGAGCATCGGGTCCAACGCAACCGACGGGCCAGGCTCGACGTGCGGCCGACGCGTGGGGTCGCCGGGGGCGTCGTAGAACCCGCCCGGGCCGGGGTTGGTCCGTTGGATGAGCTGCTCGATCCCTTGTTGGCGCGCGGCCTCGTCCGGCAACGCTCGAAGGCGGTCGAACTCCGCTTCGAGCCAGACCCGGTTGTTGAGAGGCGCATCGATGGAGTCGAGGTTTGCGCCGCGCTCCTCGCCGATCGCCTGGTACCGGGGGACGCTCAATTGCATGCGGATGCTCTGAAAGAGGGCTTCCCCCAGCTCGAAGACCCGCCCCCGGCGGTCGGCTGAGAGCCTCGTCGTTTTCGCGCGGTCGAGCGTCGCGCGGGCCGCGTTGAGGGCGTCGATCGAGCCGACGGCCCGGGCCCGCCTCAAGTCGGCCATCGCCTGGTTTTCCAGGCCGGTCTCGAACACGAGTCGGTCTCGGACGAGCGCATCGTAATAGGCGCGGTAGAGGGCCTGCTGAAACCGCCAGTTCCGAAGGTCGTCGGGAGAAGCCTGCCGCTCCAGATCCTGAAATTGCTGAAGGGTCGTCTCGACCGAGTCGTTGCCGCTGAGTGGGCCGACCCAATTCTGCTCCAGGGCAAGAAGCCCCTGCGCGAAGCCCTCGGTCGTTTTCGGGCCGATGAAGTAGCGGCTGTATTGGCGCAAGATCTCCACGACCGGCGTCTCGGGATCGAAACCGAGAGCACTCCAGACAAATTTATTCACGTCATCATTACACCCTTCCGAATAGGTCACGAAGCCGACGTGATCTTTGAGGGCCTTGAAGATCTCTGCGTTCGCCCGCGGCCGGGGGTTGATCGGCTCGCGGCCCTCGGTCACGAAGTAGGCAAGGTCCCAGTCGGGGACGGGGAACTGGCATTTCATCGTGTGGGTGATGTCGGGGTAGAGGCGGACCGGGTAGCGTCGAGGGACCCCCGCGCGAACTTCGGCCAGGGAATCCCGGGTATGCGGTCCGTAGACGACGCCCGAGAGCCAGGCTGGCTCTCGGCCGACGATGGCGTAGAACTCCTCGGTCCAGGCCCGGTCGAACCCTTGCGTCGAGACCCACATCTGGGCGTTCGGGTGCGCCTTTCGGAGCACGGCGGCCGCCTTTTCGAGGTGGGGCATGAGCGCACTTGGGCGCGAATGCCCGGGGTCGCCGCCGGGTACGAAGACCGCGTCGACCCGGGGCAGCTTGCCGAGCACCTCGGCCCAACGTTCGAGCGAGATCCGCGCCGCTTCGGGCTGGGCGTCGAGGTTGTCGGGGACCGGATACCAGACCCAGACGTCGAGGCCGTAGTCGTCGACAAGCTTGGACATCCCGACCATCATCTCCAGCGGCGGTCGGGGGAAATGCGGGCTGTCCGCCGCGTCATCGGTCTCGGGCGGCAGCAGTTCGATCGCATTCGTTCCGAACACGGCCAGGTCGCGAATGTAGCGCTCCCACTGGTCGAGGTCCCAGCCGTCGTACGAGTTGGTCTTGGGCCGGTAGCCGAGTTGGTGCCCGCGAATCAAGTCGCGGGGCGACGACGAAACGCGGAACGAAGCCGGCAAGTCGACCCGGCCACGGCTCATCCGGAGTTCGCGGAGCAACCGGCCGACGCCAAAGAGGACCCCGCGGGCATCATGGCCCTCAACCCAGACGACCGGGGTCGACTCGGCCACCCAGACGCGATAACCCTCGGACCGCGCGGGGGGTTCGGGACCGCGGTCGCCCCCTGGCTTTCCCGAGAAGGTCGCCAACGCGCGGGCGGGCGTCACCACGACCACCGGGCCCGGAGCCTCCGGCCAATCCGTGGTTACGACCCAGTTCAAGCGGGTGCGCCGGCCCACTTCCTCGACCAGCATCGTGACGGCCTTGCGCTCACGATCGGGCAACTGGGCGGGAATGACGACCGTCGCGTGCCCCAGTTCGATCATTGCCGTTCCGGGCGGGTCCCCACCGTCCGCGCTCCCTGCCGATGACAGGACGGCGAAGAGGGCCACCCCGAAGAGAAGCCCGTTCCGAATCGGTGCCAGTGCTCCGGATCGCATCATAGTCGACGAATTCCTTGGGATCTTGACGCCTCGTCGGACGCCACAACATGGTTCGATTGCGTTTCGACAAAACAGCCTTCAGGGCGCTGATTATGATTGACTTCAGACACCCCGTCCATCTAAGCTGATCCACCCCCATCGCAGTTAAAGATTTTTTGGATTTTCTCGTTACGGCTCGTCGTCGATTGACGCCCACTTCAACAGTCCGGCCCGGTCTCATTCGAGATGGGTCGATGGGGTTCGTGACGTGGTGCTTCGACGACGAAGTGGCTTCGGTCAGTTTTCAATTCATTAGATTCAATCGTCTGATCAAGTCTCCGGGTCAAAGGGAGTCTGCACATGCGTGCTCGGATTGAAACGAGGAGCCGGGGTGGCTTCACGCTCATCGAATTGCTGGTGGTCATCGCGATCATCGCCGTGCTGATCGCGCTCTTGTTGCCCGCGGTCCAGGCCGCGCGTGAAGCGGCCCGCCGCATGCAGTGCATTAACAATCTCAAGCAGCTTGGGATTGCGATGCACAACTACGAATCGACCACCACCTCGTTCCCCTGGGGCCACGGCGGATACAACAACAACGACTGGGGCGCCTTTCCTTTGCTCCTGGCGAATTTCGAACAATCTCCGGTTTACAACAGCATTAATTTCGCGGACACCGGCCACGCGGCCTCGAAGCCGAGCACCGAGAACGCGACGGTCCAGTACATGACGCTCAGCGTCCTGAACTGCCCGAGCGACCTCAACCGGCTGACCACGGGCTTCGGCACGGTCAACTATGCCGCGAGCTTCGGCGCCACGGCCGCCGGCTTTGGGCTCGCGTCGCCCGACGGCCTCTTCGGCCACGTCGGCTGGACCAACATCGGCCCCGGCTACGGACCGGATGAGCCCATCGTGCGGGTGGCCGACGTCACCGACGGCCTGAGCAACACCTCGGCGTTCAGCGAACGGGTCAAGGGGATCGGCACCTCGAACAACTCGCAGCTCGACACCCTGATCCCGAGCGCCACCTCCACGGCGGTCCAGACCTCAACCTACCCCGGCAACAACGCGGTCGACTCCAATAACAAGGCCCTGCTCGACCCCTCGTTGGCGAACGGCCCCGCCTTGTATCAAAACCTCTGCTATACGACGGGCAACCCGATCAAGATGCTCGCCGGACAGGCCGCGGGTGGGTCGACGCCCCCTTGGGGACCGGCGGGCCCGGTCGGAGGCTACTGGTGGCTCGCGATCATGCCTTACGGGACTACGTATAACCACGTCATGGCGCCCAATACCTGGTCATGCACCAACGGGACCGGCGGCCACCTGCTCAGCGGCGCCTGGACGGCGGGCAGCCGACACTCCGGCGGCGTGAACGTCTGCTTCGGCGACGGCCACGTTCAGTTCATCAAGCAGACGGTCAACCTCCAAGTCTGGTGGGCTCTGGGCACCAAGGCCGGCGGCGAGGTGATCTCGTCCGACGCGTTCTGACCACCGAATCGAACAAAACGAACGTTGAGTGCTCGGTACAATGGCAGGGACGTGCGAGGAGTTGTTGAAGATGAGGCGACGGAGATTTCTCGACGGTGTGGCGGTAGCCGCCGTGTTGATGACAACACTCGCGGGCTGTGGCTCGCGGGAAACACCGGGCGAGACCACTCTCGACGAGGCTCAGGTGAAAGGGACTGCGAAGTTCCATGGGAAGACGCTGGACGGCGGGACCCTCCACTTCAACGCGTCGAACGCCAAGCGAGTCGTCGGTGCCCGCGACGCCACGATCGAGAAGGACGGCACCTTCACCATCAAAACACTGGTCGGCCAGAACGTCGTGACCATCACGCCGAAATCGCGAACCAAGGCGACTTACGGCTTGGAATACGAAGAGAAGACCATCGAAGTCAAGTCGGGCGAGAACCCCATTGATATCGAGTTCATGCCCTGAGTGCGGTTGCCCCTACCAAGGGGGACCGGAGTCCCCTTTTCCCCCGAAAACCAGAGAAGGGCGAGCGGAGAGCATCAGCTCCCCGCTCGCCCTTCGCTTTTTGGCGTTATGCCCCTCATTTTCAACCCCCTCCGACTGGGAGCCACCTCAAACAATTAGGACTTTCTGATCTTTTGTTAAATGAACGAATTTGTTAAGCGATGCAACGAACCGTTATCATGACATCTCCTCCAAAACCCTCGACCAGACAATTTGAGAAAGGATGAGAGTCGCTTGCTCTCGAACCTCCCTCGAGGCGGTTTCGTAAGCTGGGCGCGTCTGAGCGTTCTTCTCCTCGCCGGGTGTACGCCCTCCGGCGCCCCTGGGCCGACCGGATCACAATCGCGTGAGGCCGACCTGAATGGCTTGAAATGCGAGCTAAAGATCCAGTCGGAGAAGGACCCTGAGCTGACCTGGGCCGTGACGGATCGGGTCGTCGCGGGGTTCGACGGCCACCAACTCGAGATTGCCAAGACTCAGGTGACGCTCGACAACCAGCAGAAGAAGCTCCCTGCAGGCACAACGTCTGTGACGATCAATGTCGTCGACCACGATGTCACCATCCAGGCGGACGGGAAAGCCCTCTTCGCCCCGCCCGCGAGGTGACCCGCGAGGGTTATCGCCCCGCTCGGCAGCCCACCAAATCATCCGTTCCAAGGACCGATTTTGATTGTTGGTCGCAGCGCAGGCCCCCCTGGTGCCGCAAAGTGCCCCCGCGTCCAGCGCGACCCTCATCTTTATGTCTCATTTCAAAGGAGACCCGTGTCATGAGGCGTCGTGGTTTCACCCTCATCGAGCTTCTGGTGGTGATCGCGATCATCGCGGTGCTGATCGCCCTGCTGCTTCCGGCCGTCCAGGCGGCGCGCGAGGCGGCCCGCCGGTCCCAGTGTATCAACAACCTGAAGCAGTTCGGCCTGGCGATCCAGAACTACAACGACGGCAACGGCTGCATTCCCCCGAACAGCAACAATGGCCCGCCCGCCGGCGTTGGACCGACCAACGACTTCTCGATGAAGGCTCGCGTGCTCCCCTTCCTTGAACAAGCGCCGCTGTACAACGCCTTGAACATGAGCTACTCCACCGGGAGCAACGAGAACGCCACGGTCCGCAACACCCGGTTGAACGTCATGGTCTGCCCGTCGGACCCCAACAACCCGACGAACACCGACGGGATGACGACGTACCCCAACAACATCGGGGTCATTCGCCAGAACGGCGCGGCCATCGACGGCCCCGCGGACAAGATGGGCCAGAGCAGCGACGGGCCGACGATCACACTCGCCACGATCACCGACGGCACCTCGAACACCATGATCTTCAGTGAGTGGATCATGGGGAAGATCGGCATCAACAGCCCCGGCCTCTGGCAGGTCTACAACGCCGGAATCGCCGAGGCAGGCGGAACGACCCCCGACCAGTACCGGCAGGCATGCCTCCAGGCGTACGCGGCAAATCCGAACGGCTCAGTCTTCACCCAGAAGGGCAAAGACTGGCTCCTCGGTGCGTGCGGCTGGGGGGGGTGCTATTCGCACATCATGCCGCCTAACCAGCCCGCGTGCTGGTATGGAACCGGCTCCAACACTGACCACACCATCGTCGGGGCTTCCTCGTACCATTCCGGCGGGGTGAATTGCGCCATGCTCGATGGGTCGGTCAAGTTCGTTAAGTCCACGGTCAACAAAGACGTCTGGCGCGCCCTGGCGACCCGAGCCGGCGGCGAGATCATTAGCGCGGACGCGTTCTGACCGGTGAGTTGGACCCCATGGTCGCTGCTCCATCGGCCCCTCGTTGGCTCAAACCCCAATACCGTCGCAATAGACGCAAGCCGCAGCCTCCGAATTCCCTTGGGTTTGCTCAGAACCGAGGTAACAAAGAGGCTGCGACTTGCATGCCACAAGGTCATTGCACGCTACCGGCCGATGACGATGACGCGGGCCGGATCTTGGATCGCGGGACGGGACTCGGACAGATGATCTTCGACAAGAGCGCGGCCACTCCACCACTTTGCTGACCTTGCCGTCGTCATCCATTGGACTTCTCGCAGCCGCCGCTGGCCCGCGGGAGTCCCTCCTCATGCCCCGAACCGCGCCTTTCTCCGGCTTCCGCCGCGTCGACAGACCGGTGGCGTCGCCGGCCGTGTCGATGCCCAGGTCGGCAATGGTGACGTCCAGGCGTTGGATCAAAAGATCAAAGACCTCTTTCAGAAGCGTGCGATGGGGCTCCTGGCCGAGCACCTCCTCGGGCCGCGACATGTTCCACTTCTTGGGGACACGCGGTTCCGATTCGATTCCCAGGACCCGCCGGAGTCCTTCATTTTGCGTTGCAATTCGGCAAGCACGGCCTCGGTGGTGATGTGCCGCAACGCGCCCCGCAAGCACCTATGCACACCGCAACCGGCTCACGATCGGCATGGTACGCTTGTCATGGCTGGCAATCGACCTGTACGATGGAAATCACAGGGACGCGTCAGTTGCGCAAGGAGCCCTCGGGCCGCGGTCCGGCGGGAACGAATGCTCAGGGGGAGAGGAAACGATGCGAAGCCGTCGGGCGAGTTGGGCCGTGTCATGGTTGACAGCAATCGCGATGGCCCTGGCGACCTTGGGAGTCGCAACGGCTCAGGCTCAGGTCGGAGTTCCCAAGGCCAAGGCGGGAACCAACAAGGCCAAGAACAAGCGGCGCGAGCCGGCCAAGCGAAACGCGCCTAACGCCGCGGATCCGATCGAGAACGGCGCGGCCGACGCCCTGGACAAGGCTGCCGCGGGGATGGTCCACTATCGCTTGAAGATCAAAGCGAATGACGAGACTTCGCTGAACCTGGTGTATTATCCCGCCTATCCCGCACGGCTTGGCACCAACGCCCCCGTGATCATGATGGTCCATGAGAAGGACCGGTCGAGCCGCGACTTCGAGGAGCCGATCGCCGAGCTCAAGAAGCAGGGGTTCGCCGAGCACATGCAGAGCCTTGGGTATGCGGTGCTGGCCGTCGACCTCCGCGGCCACGGGGCCAACGTGCGCAAGGCGCTGACGCCGCAAGACTGGCGACTGATGGTGGGCGACCTTCAGGCCGCCTACCAGTTCCTGGTCGATCGCCACAACCGCGGGAAGCTGAACCTGGCCAAATTGGGGGTGATGGGCGTGGGCGAGGGAGCGAACCTGGTCGCGGCCTGGGCGAACACGCCCGGCGGAGGCGTCTCCGGCGAAGGCCGGACCAGCGACCTGGGCGCCATGGTCCTGGTCTCCCCCTTGGCCGACGGTTCCGGCTTCGTCCTGCGGCAGGTCATGAGCTCCCTGGCCCCCAGGATCCCGCTCCTGCTCATGGCCGGCGAACGCGACCCGATCTCGGCCGACCCGGTCCGCGCGGTTCGCCCGTTCGTCGAGCGGCCGGCCGGGGGCATGAAGCAGAACCGGGTCGAGTTCTTCGACTCCTCGCTCCACGGCTATAAGCTGCTCTGGCTCGAGCCCAAGGTCACCTCGGTGATCCCCAAGTTCTTCGAGGGGACGATCAAGCTCAAGGCCACCACGCCCTGGGAACCGCGCTACAACCTGACCCCCGTCCAGTACGAAGACATCCAGCTCGTGCGCTCCGCCAAAGACAAGGACGCCGCGGCGGAGAAAGCCAAGGAGCCAGAAAAAGCGAAGGAAAAAGCGATCGAGAAAAAAGCCGAGCCCAAAGCGAAGGAAGAGCCCGCGCCCGCCAAGAAAGCGGCGTCGTAGCCGAGCGGTGCTCGGAGGTCTGGGTCCCAAACCTGACAAGAGTGAAACCGAGGGTGGGCCATGCCCACCCCACGCGTGGGAGAGGATTCGCCATGGAGCTGCTCTCGGAAGACGCCACCTACCTGGCTGGGGGGCTCGGAATCCTGGCGATGCTCTTCCTGGTCGCACTCAGAGTGACCCAGCAAGGCAAGTTCCTGATCTGGACGGGGGTCGCCCTGTCCCTGGCCGCGATTCTGGTCCTGGTTGAATTCCTCTGGGTCACCGACACCGAGCGGATCGAGCAGGTGGTCTACGACTTGCGGGGGGCCGTCGCCGCCTCCGACGCCCCGGCGGTCTTCGCGCTCTTGGCTCCCGACGTCGAGTTCGTCCAGAAAGGGCATAACATCTCGGGGGAGGAGACGCGCCGCTACATCGAGGACCAACTCGATCGCGCCAAGTTCGACTTCGTCCGGATCACCAAGCTCGAGGCCAATGCGGGCCGCCAGTCGGGACGCGGAAGCGCCCTGTTCCGGATCGTGGCGGGCGGGAGCTACCAGGTCGGGTCGGTGGCGCTCAACTTCGGCACCACCAACCTCGACTTCTCACTCGGCTTCCGCGAGCTCAGCCCCAAAGTCTGGCGGGTGGATCGGATCACCCTGACCCGCGCTCCCAAGGGGATGCCCGATCCCAGCCGATCCGCCAACGAGTCGCTTCCGAAACTGCCGTTCAACCTCAAACAGGACGCGTTCTGAATCAGACGGATCGACCTCAAACTCAAACTCAAACTCGTAAAGGAATCATCGAGGAGTCGAATATGCCATTGAACATCCGAACGGAGGGTGATCTGGCGATATTGAGCCACTTCGGGCAGTTACTGAACGACCCCAAGCATTTCGACGCGAGCCTCGACCTCAAGGAACTGCTCGAGCAAGGGTATCGCCACGTCGTCCTCGACCTGCGCGGGGTCCGCGAGATGGGAGCGACCAGCATCGGGTTGTTGACGACCCTGACGCGGCTGGTCCGCCAACAGGGCGGAGAGGTTGTCCTGGCGAACGCGAACCACGGCACGAAAGACTTCATCGAAATGATGCGGATGGACGCCTACTGGGATCTCTTCGACAGCCTCGAGGAGGCGAAGTCGTTCTACCGACGCGTGTCGACCTGATCCTTGAGGCAATCCCAAGAATCAGCCCCTCCCCTCCTCCCCCTGGGACCGCGGGCGTCTCACCCGCTCTTGAATGAAATTGAAATTGAGTTCAGTTCAATTTCATTCAATAAAACCCTTGAATGGAATGGCCGGCCGGTCGCCCGCGGCCCCAGGGATAGCGATCCCCAACCGCTTGAGTTCCGACCGCCCCCGTTGATGCTTGGCGGGGCATTCACCAAGCCACCCAGCAGGCTTTGCCTCGACGGCACGAGTTGCCCAGCGCCTAGGCACCCTTGCCTGGAACAGCTCCGAGGCTTCAGAACCGATCCGCCATGACGGGACACATCCGCTGGAATCCCTATCTCACCACCGAACTCTCTAACCCGTTCCGATTCTTACGTTTAATGGTCGTTTCGCGGGATGGCCTCGCGTCCCTCGCCCGTGAGGACCGGCAGCTGGCACGAATTTCGCATTCATCAACGGCGGGACGTGCCTTCTCTGCTTGATGATGGAATTGCGAAACACTCGCAATTCTCGGCGATCATCCTGACTCAACGTCACGATTCGACCGCCCGGCCACGAGAGCCACTGTTGGGACCAATCGGGTGCCCCCTCGTCTCGACCCGAGTCCCGCTCTTGTTTTGGCTTGAAAACCGGATCAACTGCGATCCAGACTTCATATGTTTTGCTCACGTGTTGCAATCTAGATGTTTTATTGATCGATTATGGGACTAAATTCAGTCATGAAATTGTCCATTTGGGGATGTCTGGGATGGTGTTGAGGAAACGAGTCAATCGAATCGACAATCTCGATCAGTTCGTTTTTTTCGTATTGCAACCCCCGTGCTTTCGCTTAAACTCACTAGCATCCACTAAATACTCGTGAACTCGTCCACTCGATCGAACGTCAGGGTGTCCTGATGAGGGCCCCTGTCCCAGGTCTCAAGGCATTCCTGAGTTTGCTGCCATCCATTTTTCCATCACGCCATTTTCAGAGGTTGTTTTTCATGCGCTCACGACGAGGTTTTACCCTGATCGAATTGCTGGTCGTGATCGCGATCATCGCGGTCTTGATCGCCTTGCTGCTGCCGGCCGTCCAGGCGGCTCGAGAGGCGGCTCGACGCTCACAGTGCATCAACAACCTGAAGCAGATTGGCCTGGGGATGGCGAACTACGAGAGTTCCAATGGTGGGTTTCCCCCCGCCAAGATCTACGCCAGCACCTGCAACACCGCGAACGCCAATGGCGGGTCGGGAATCGCGATCAGCACGACCGCCTTCTCCCTGGTCCTGAACTACATGGAACAGACGGCGCTCTACAACGCCTATAACTTCAGCCAGGCGTCGACCAATGGAATCGTCAGTCCCCTCACCAAGACCGCCGGCTCGGCGTTCGCCAACACGACGGTGATCGGGTCGATGGTCGCATCGTTCGTGTGCCCCTCCGACGGCGCCACCATGCCCGTCAACGACGCGGTCGCCACGTACTACTCACGCCAAAACGCGGCGCGGAGCAACTACCTCGTCAGCTCCGCTCAGAACACCGACTATAACTGCCCCGGCACCGGCTCTGGGATGCCGAACGCCGCGACTCAAGGCGCGTTCTACAACGACCTGACGACGACCATCGCCAGCATGACCGACGGGACGAGCAACACGTTCCTGGTCGGCGAGTCACTCAACGGCCTGGGCCATTTCAAGGGGACCGCGTCGGCGACCGACACCAGCGGCTACGGCTATGGTCCCTACTGGGGCTCGGGTTGTCACACCTCCACCCATGGCCGCATCGACCCACCGACGTCGGCCACGGCCCTCGTCTTCCTCCCAAACGGCACGTCGGGCGTCAATAACCCGACCGCGCCCCCCGAGCAAAAGAAACGGCCCTACGCCTGGGTCTTCAGCAGCTCGCACGCGGGCGGCGTGAACATGGGGCTGGCCGACGGGAGCGTTCGTTTTATCAAGAATTCTGTCAACACTTATACGTGGTGGGGTCTGGCCACCATCGCGGGCGGTGAGATCATCAGCGCTGACTCGTACTGAGCCTCAGCCTTTGGAAATGAATGAAAGCGTGATGGTTCAATACCGACGCGTGCGATCGCCTCCGAGCTGGTCGCACGCGTCGCGATCCGTCCACACTCACCTGCCGGCGGACGTCTCCCCCCCTTCTTTGTATTGGGCAAGGGCAAACGAGTCACGGCACGCCCTTGATGGCAAGCCACTGGGCCACCCTCCAACCCATTCGCCCGATCATCCGTGAGTCCTGATCTCCATGATTTTGAACCACATGACGCGACGTCAAACGCTTTGGACGGTCGTCTTGGCCGTTGTTTCGGGCTGCTCGAAGTCGGATGTCGAAGGGACTGCCGACGGCCCTGATTTCTCGAACCTGGTCCCCGTGAGCGGGGTCGTCACTCTCAATGGCGAACCGCTGGCCGGGGCCGTCGTGACGTTCCTCCCTCCGCAATGGTCACCCGGGATTGGCGAAACCGACGCGAAGGGCGAATACAGCCTCTCGAGCTCGGGGCGCCCGGGCCTGGCGCCGGGCGAGTACAAGGTGGCCATCAGCCTGCTCCTCTCGGCCGAAGGCGAACCGCAAGGGTTGGGCCCCCGCTCCAGCCTGGCTCAGCCGCCGGGCATGCTGACAGCGAAGGAAATGCTCCCACGCGAATACGCCGATCTTGGCACCTCCAAGCTCATCGCCAAGGTCAATCCCAAGGGGGGGCACTTTGCCTTCGATGTCAAGGCTCCGGGACTCGTACTCCCCACTCCGACCGCGAGCCCGGCCAAGGAGGCCGATGCCGCGGCCGAAGGCGATCAGCCTGCCAAACCGGTGTCCCCCGGCGACCCGCCGGCCCCTGCCACGAACAGCGTCCCGGCACCCTAATCGCTCGGGCATGCATGCTTTTCATAACGCACCGAGACTGTTTTGCATTATTGATATCCGAGTGATCCAACCTTCTGCGAGAACCAGTTCGATGACCATGATTCGGTGGACTGCTTTGCTGGTGTTACTCGGGATGATCGGTTGTGGTTCGGACCCTGACAGCGCGATCAAGCTCGTTCCCGTCAAGGGGACCGTCACGCTCGACGGAAAGCCGATGGCCAATGCCATGATCTCGTTCATTCCCGAAGCGGGCAATGATGCCAGCACGGCCGGGGGCGACACGACCGGACCCGATGGAAACTACCTGGCCCAGTATCGGAACCGCAACGGCCTCGCCCCTGGGAAATACAAAGTGACCATCGTCCCCGGCGTTGCTGAAGGCTCCGCCGGAGGCATTCCCGAGGAGTTTAAAGGCGATCCCTTCATGGCCGCCGAAGGGGCAAGGGTCGCCGCCGCATCCCGGCCAGCCGCCAAGAAAGTGGAGATCAAGGGCGAGTTCGACGCCGAAGTGACCGGGTCCGACTCACCCCTGAACTTCGAGGTGAAGGCGGCCTCCGCAACGGTGAAATCGAAATAGACATCCAAGAATTTACCAATATGATAAGTCCGATTGGGTTCGCGGTCGTGACGCGATTTTTGGAAGGAAACGGCCTCTCCCCCGCGAGTGAATGGTCCACGATGCTCGGGCTGGAGTGTCGTGGATCCCCGCGTCCGTCAAGCTTCGTCCGCCTCGGGAACGGCGATCGGTTCAAGTCCCAACACGCGCTCGACCTCTTCGGCGGTCACGGTCAGCCGGCCCAGAGCGCGACGGTAGAGGCCGAGGAGACGATCGATGGCCGCGTCGGTCGTTTCGAGTAATCCACCGACGTCGTTCTTCTCGGGCAACACGGCCGGGAGCGCGAAGCGGGCGAGCGTGATATCTTCCTTCGCGTGCTCGAACGGGTAATAGATCGTGTCGCCCACCTTCCACCGCAGCGCTTCGAGCGTGTCGCGAAGGTCGCTCGCGCCGCGGAGCACGGCCGCGATCAGCGGCTGGTTCTTCTCGTTCTTGCCATCGTTGTACCGCGAGAGCAGCAGTTCGAGAACCTGCTTGGCGCGGACGGCCGGAAACAACTGGGACACGACGTTTCCACCCAGGTGCGCGGCACAGGGATAGAGCGTCTGCGCTTCCTCGCGGCGGTCGCGACCGTCGGTCACCCGGTCGGCGACGGTATCGACCTGGAGAATCGCCAGCGCCTGGGTCAGCCGTTGCGCGGCCGAGGCCGCGTAGGGCTCGAATTGCCCCTCGAGATCGCGGATCTGAGCCAGCGCTCGGTCGCGCGCCGCTTCCGCTGCTCTGACCGTCGGCGCCCGCAATTCCCAATCTTCGGCATCCAGCTTGATGTCGGACTTCAAGAGAATGCGGGCGGCCTCGGCCTTGATGAGCCGCGCATGCAGGTCGGAGTCTCGCTCGCTCGCGCTCAGGCACTCCTCACGCGCGGCCTGCTGGTCCTCCCGGGCCTTGACGAGCGCTTGCTTTGCGGTTTTCGCGTGGGTCGGGGCTTGCGGATACTCATAAGGCAATGCGAGCCGCTGAGTCATCGGCATCGCCTTCAAGAAGAATCGCTCGGCCGCGACGTAACCCTCCTGGGCGACCGCCTGGGTCTCCACCAGCTCGGCCACCGGATAGAGCTGATTTTTGCTGATATCATGTCCCAGTAATGACTTATAATATTCAAACGTCACGGCGCGAGCGAGTGCGTCGAAGTTACGAAAGACGTCGGTCGCGGGTCCGTCGAGGTTGAAGATCCCCCCGCCCGGCTCCTCGAGCTTGGCGCGTGCGATCCGATCGCGGTCGGACGGGTGGGTGTCAAACAGGCCGGTCGTGGCCTGGCCCGAGGCTTGCCGGTAGGCGGCCAGCATTTCTTTGGGGATCTGGGGGACGTTGGTCAGGATCAGTTTCGGGTAGTTGTCCGGCAGCCGGCGCTGTTGCCAACTGGACTGGAGGTCAGCCATGGCGAACTGCGAGGCCAGTTGAAGTTCGCGCATCCGCCAGCAGGTCTGGGTAAATACCTTCGCGCCAACCATGCGCGCCTCGTAGCGATCGGCGTCGTACTCGCGCTGGCGGAGGAACACCATGTTGACGAGGTGCCCGGCGTGCAAGAGGACCCAGAGCACGCGCCGGGTCAGCCAGACGGCGAGGCGGATGACCGCCCCGAACAGGATGAGGGAGCCGTTCTCGCCGGTCGACCAGTTTTCAAGGGCCTGATCCCAGCCGTCGCGTTCGTACACGGCGCGTGCGAACCAGCGGTTGATGGACGAGATCACATCCATCAATCGCGCACCCGACCCTTGCGAGATATGGCCCAGCTCGTGGGCCATGACCCCGGCGAATTGCTTGAGGTCGAGCCCGGCGACCATCCCGAGGCCGATCACCAGCACGGGCTCGCGCGCGAAGAACGAGAACGCCCCTCCCGAGTAGCCCGCGGCCGCGTTGACCTGGCAATCCACCTCGATCCGCTCCGGCCGAGGCGCACCGACGGACTCGCAGACGCCATCGACAAACGCATAGAG
Organism: Singulisphaera sp. GP187; assembly: GCF_900129635.1. Lineage (GTDB taxonomy): Bacteria > Planctomycetota > Planctomycetia > Isosphaerales > Isosphaeraceae > Singulisphaera. The sequence goes on from NZ_FSRB01000001.1 coordinate 5,147,163, forward strand.
GAGCGGCTCGACCTGGGGGTCGAGCACCCGCTCCTTCGTCGGCTTGGCCGGCTTCGCGAACAGCGGCTTGAGCATGAACGCGACAATCCCGGCGCCACTGACCAGCGGAACGAAATAGACCGCCAGGGCGACCTTCATCGCCCCTCTGCCCTGCGCGTGCGTGAAAACCGAGACGTCGTTCACCGCATGGTACGCCAGCGCAACGATCACGAGCCCGATCAGCGTCAGATAGATCAAGGGGAGCAGGACCATGAAGCCGGCGACGACCAAGAGCCAGAGCGAATACCAGGGTGACGGCCGGAACGGTTCGATCTCGCCGCGGAAGGCCGCCAGGATCTCGGCGGGGGTGCGCGTAATCTCGGTCGGCGCGGCCGCTTGGCGAACCCCCTTCGCGCTCACGCCGACCCCTGGCAACGCCCCGTCGCGGACCCGCACGATCTTCGCCTTCCTCGCCGCGCCTCCCGCGAGCACATAGCCCCCCGCCGCATCGTCCTCATCCTCAACCTTGCTCTCGGGCCGCGGTGTCGCCCTCGCCTCGGTCCGGCGGACTTCCTCCTCAGGCAAAGGGACCAGATCGTCGTCGGCCCGCGGACTCGCCGGCGGCGGCGACGCAACCGCGGTCACGGTGATCACGGCTTTGCAGGAGGGACACCGCCCCCGCTTCCCGGCAAGCTCGTCGCGGACCCGAAACGTTGACTGGCACGATGGGCATTCGACAGAGATCGGCATCGACGATGACTCTCCCGACCGCAAGCTCTTTGCCACCCCAAAGCCTGCCACTCAAGCTACAACACCTGTCGCGAGCACTCAATCGTCGATTTGCTGATTTCGCCACTGCGACCGACCCGAGGAAACGATCGGGTGGGCGGGTTTGAGACCGACCTACCTGATCGCTCCCCTGAATCTGTAAGATGAAGCGGTCCGCGCGAGCGCGTGCGTTGGGTGGGGTGAGGTGTTGGGGTCCATCATCGCGTTGGATGAGGTGCCGAACAATGCCCTCGGGCCGCCGCTTCAAGCTGAGAGTATTACCGAGGACCACAAGCGAATGCGAATCCAACCGGGTGAAGTTTACCGAATTCAATGGCCCTACGACGTGGCTGTTGAGAAAGCCCCCTACGCGATCGTCCTCTCCGAGGAGGGAGCCAACGACCAGCAGGTCATCGTCGTGCCGTTATTCACCGAGAACCTCGCGGATTCCGCGTTTCGACTCGCTCTGCCCGACGAAGTCATCGGCCGACGCGCCGTGGCGCACGCGGACAAGCTGACGCGGCTCGCCGTCTCCCACATCAAAGAGCCCGAGAATGGGCCGTTGGGGACCATCGAAGAGGAAGTCTTCTTCGATCTGAACCTGGCCGTCGGCAAGGCGATCGGAGCCCATTTCTTCCCGGGAGAGTTTGAGGCCGACTGGAAACCGCCCGGCAGCAAACGGCCCGAGCGAGGCAGCATCTGGCAGTCGTTCTGGCAGAACTCGAAAGCGGCCACCCGGCCCGGCCTCGTGATGTCAGACTCGTCCGACGCCAATGCTCACGTGATCCTGATGCCGTTGATCAGTCAACCGCTGGGCAAAAAGGCCACTCTCCCGTCCTGCGTCGACCTGGGCGAGTACGTGGCTCAGGCCGATCAGATCGAGGTCGTGCCGATTCATCAGCTTCGCGAATACGAAGATCGCGTCGACCGCTCGAAGTTCGAAGCGGCCTGCCGGGCGATCGCCCACGTCATCGGCGCGGAACTCTGAACTGAGTCTTGCCATTGAAATCTTTGCAACTTTAAGTCCAATTTAGTCTTGGAGGGTGGGCCGTGCCCACCCTCCAAGACTCGGCACCGAATCGCTTCGGACGCCTCATTGCTTGGACTTCTTCGGTTTAGGCGTCACCGGAACGAAGGTGAGCTTCGCGTCCTCGATTTCCTCCCGGGTGGGCAGGCGGGCCTCCCCTGCCCCCTTCTCCAGGACTTCGAGGCGGAGCGTGACCTTATCGCCCACAACGGCCTTTGCGGGAACCGCGATCTGATACACACCGGCCTTTTGAAGCGGTCGGACACCGAACGGAGCGACGGTACCGGCGATCTTGCCGTCGACGGTCCGCACGATCACCCGCGCATTGCGGGGCAAGACACCTACCGCCAAGCGGAGGACGATCGCTTCATCCTTCGTCGGTTGTCGCGACAGGGTGAGCGTCAACTTGCCGCCCGGCGCTTCCCCGCCCGAGGGGAGCAGGCTCGCGAGGAGCCCGATCCCGAGCAGTCCAAGCACCGAGGGCGAACGACCGATCCGGCTAGTGGTCCCCATGGCTCTCTTGGCCTTCTATAAGGTGCCGATCGAGATCGACTTCACAGGCACCTGGAACGTGGACAGCGTCACGCCCTGGGTGTCGGGCACAACCTGGATCCGTAACGGCTCGCCTACCTTGAGCCTACCCGCCGCGCGGAGCCGCTTCAACGCCTCGGTCAGCGGGACATCAAAGCTGACCGGCCCGGCCATGTGCCCGTGCCCGTGGCTGCCGAAAAAGGTGATGGTGCCGGCAAAGCTGGGGTCGCTGAAGCCGACATTCCTGGCGCCCTCGGGCGAGTTGACCAGGACGTGGAGCCGGACTCCGCGGCGATTCTCGGGCGGCTGGAGGGTGATCCGGGCAAAGAGCGGCGGCGTCGCGACCGCGGCCGCCGGATGGGTCAATGCCGCCGGGACGCTGCCGGTCGCGGTCATCGGCTGCTGGAAGTCGAGCGTGGTCTTCGACAAGGTCGTCTGGAATATCTTCTCCTTCTGCGCCAGGAGCCGCGGGGCGGCCTGTTGCACAACGTTCTCGCCGGAGCCGGGCTGATACGTGTAGTTGAACGGGCCGATGGTCGCGTAGTCACCGGCCTTGCCGTTCGGCACCGACTGCCCCGCGCTGTTGATGTAGAAGAGGAACGGCTCATTCTGCCAGGCCGCCAGGTCGGCCCCCTCCGGCAAAGTCGGGAGGTTCTGGGCCTGCTGCTTCCGGGTCCAGACGTCCCAGAGCCGGTCGATGTTCGAGTGGTGCATGAAGAAGATCGGGTCGACCGGCGACAGAAACTCGCTCATGTCGCCGCCAACGGCGTTGTGAATGTTGTTGTGAGGCTGGCCCTCGAGAATCCCGAAGCCCACCATCTCGCTGTGCGCCTGCGCCTTGTCGCTCCCGAAGTCCAGGAACGTGGCCGGGGCGAGGGCGTCGAGGATCGTGGAGAGGGCGACCGAGTTGAGCACCGTGGGGTCGAAATTCGGCTGCCGCGCCTGGCTGCTCGGGAACAAGGCACCCGACGCGTTACTCCAGAAATCGGCGGGCGTGGCCATCCCGCGGAGGCTCAGCTCGTTCTGCTGGCCCGATGTCAGCCCCGCATAAAAGGTGTTCACCGGGTCGGTGAACTGCTGCTGGAACGCCGCGTAGCCATCAATGAAAGCCGGGTTGGCCGGGTTGAGTACGCTGTTGTCGGTGAAGGCCGACGGGATGTACGGCCCCGCCGTCCAATCCCAATAGGGAAGGGCGAAGTTCGAGTCGCCGCTCAGAGCGCGGCAGGTCTGCTCGAACCAGCCGATGTACCCGCGATGCCAAGGCAGGAGCCACCAGTTGCCGTGCGGGCAGTCGAGCAGGTGGATCAACGCGTTGCGATACCAGTTGCGCGGATCCGTCGGCGGCAAGTTCAACATCGCCGTAATCGCGTTCTTGTAGCTCTGAAGCGTCGCCGCGGTCATCGGGTCGGTGACGTTCCTCCGGACGTACGGCGGCGTCCCCGCCTGCGCCCGCGCGGAGCCGGCCTTGACGCCGGATGCCAGGACCGCCGTCCCGCTGGCCACCAAGAATTCGCGACGCGACACGCCTACAGACTGATTTTTGCAATCATTCATCATAGGGTTCCGTTCAACAAGAGATTCGTCGCTCGTGACGGGACAAATGAAGTCGACGCGGGCCGTTTCCCAATCACCGCCATCTTGGTTCCTCCCACGCACACAATCGGCAAGCGACCCACCGACCGACCGGTTGCGTCCCAAGTCATCAGGACCGACAACGTCAGGGACCTCGTTGCCGGACGTTCGAGATGACCCAGATCCCCACACTCGCACTGCGGCTAAATATGGCAGGAAACGCCGAGCAATCGCATTATTGAAAACAAGTTATCTGGGGATCAAGAGAATAATTCCAAAAAAAGCTCGCTTTCGGCTCCTTGCTGAACTGGAATCGTGAGGTGTTTGCAACATCCAACCATTCTTGCATTTCTTTCAAAATCACGCGATTCTTCACTGTCTCGTGAGAAAACGGCACGATTCCGTCCCTGGAATTGCCGATAATCCTCTGGACAGTAAGAGAACAAACGTACATACTGTCCCTCGCGTTGAAACCGATCCTTCCGTGGTCAGGAGTCAGATGATGAACACGTTTCTTCGATACCTCTGCCTTGCTGCGTCGGCCTTGGGAATTGGCTCGATTGCCCTCGCTCAAGACGAGTACCCCGTCCCCAAACCGACGGCCGAGCACAAGATCCTCGCCGCAGAGGAAGGCACCTGGGACGCGACCATCAAGTCCTACCCGAAAGGCCCCGATTCCGAGGCGATGGTCACGAAGGGAGTCGAGGTCAACACCGTGCTCCCGGGCGGACTCTGGTTGGCATCGGTCTTTAACGCGGACTTCGGCGACATGAAGTTTGAGGGACGTGGCCAGTACGGCTACGATTCGATCCAGAAGAAATATGTCGGCACCTGGGTCGATTCGATGAGCCCCTCCCTCACCGTGCTTTCGGGGTCCTATGACGCCAAGACGAAGACGTTGACCTACACGGGCGATGGCGTCTGCCCGCTCGATGGCTCCAAGCTGGCCCAAAAGATGGTGAGCACCACCAAGGATGACGGCAGCCGCCAGTTCACGCTTTACATGACCGGCACGCAAACGGGCGGCAAGGAAGCCAAGGTCATGCAAATCGAATACACGAAGCGAAAATAGCCCCAAGGCGAACCGGCCAATGAGGCTTCCGCAGTCGCTTGAAACCGACCTGCGGAGGCCGTCCAATCGCCCGATGTTCGGCAAACGTCATTGAGACTCGTTCATGACCATCAATCCGGTTCTGTCATGCAGTCCGTGGCGACGCATCTCCAAATAAGCAAACAAATACACATGCGAACCTACTCTCACTTCAGACCGGCCGGGATCGGATCAGCCGCCGCGATCCCCTCGGGCAGCTCCTCGAGAACCGTTCCCCGTAGCGCGCCGGCCGTCGCCGGAGCCGCGCCGTGCTCGCGGCGGTAGACCTCGGCCGCCAGCCGGACGATCAGCACCGAGCGACGCCGACGCTCCCGGGCCAGATCACCCTGGCCCTCCCAGGGCGGGTCGCCCGAGCCAGGATACAGGCCAGACAAGAACCCGGCGATCTCGGTCCGCTCGAGGGTCCGCGCCAGGAATTCCGGCCTCACAGCGGGAGAAGGGGCGGGGGCGGACGGGTCGTCGGTATAGATCCAAGTCGGTTTTCGGATCGCCAGCCGAGCCCGACGCCCGGTCGGCCGGTCCACCTGTGCCAGCCAGTTGGCGAACAACAATCGGATCGCGCGGCGACTTCGCTCCCGATCGTTGCTGACGTGGAGCCGGCCCCGTTGAATGGGATCCCTCACCACCGGCCATCGCACGAGCCGATCCAGCACGCCCGTTTGCCGGCCTCCCAGCAAGGGGAGTATCCGGCCGCAGTCGCGCATCGTCGACTCGAAGTTCGTCAAGTCCTCCACGGCCTTGAGACACGACAGGTAGTCGAGCTTGACCGCCTCGGAGACCGGCGGGGTCAGGGCATCGGCATCCCGAGTGTCGTGCAGTGCTCGCCGGAGCTGTCCGGGTCCGAGGCGCGGGTCGGCCGCCCATCGGAGGATGCAACGAGCGGCCAGGGAGTGGATCCTCGCGCCGTAGTGGCGTTGCATGAGCGTGCCATGCCGGCCGATGAGCCGGCTGCAGCGAAGCATCGCAAGATACCAGTCCCAGGCTTCGTCCAGCGCGCCGGCGTCCTCGAGGCGCGAGCCCTCCAGGGCCGCCATCCCGGCAAGGATGTTGGCGTCCTGGATGAGGTACATCCCCGGGCCGACGGACAACCGGCCGGGTTGATGATAAAGGGCATCGCGCCGCCGACTCCCCTCGCGCCAGAGCTCCAGCGCCGCGCGTTTGGCCTCCAGGTATTCGCGAAGCCCCAGGGGGGCCGACGACCAGGTCAACGGCCTGATCTCGTCGCCCCACAGGGCTTTACAGAACAGGCCCCTCCGAGCCTCGTCGATCGCATTCGGCGGGTCCACCAGCTTGTGCGCCGCCGCGTACGCGACGAAGGCGTTGTCGGCATCGGGGAGCGTGACGGGCCGCCGCGCCTCAGCCACATCAAACGGATCGCCGACGTCGGGGAGCCCGTCGAGGCTCCCCACCCGCCAGATCGTGACAGCGACGAAGGCGACCCATCCGACGATGCCCCCGATGGCCAGCCGTCGTCCCAAGCCACCCTTGGGCCGTCGAAACCGCCTGGATCCCTGCGACGCTGGGGGTTGTGACGCCGTTGTCATGACTCGGCCTCATCCCCGGGGTGAAAAATTGGTGCGAGCCGCCAGACACCTCAATGGGGACATCGAGAAGATTCAGGGAGAATGGGAACCCGGTCGCCAGCCTTCATGGCCACCGACTTCCTCAGACTCCCGGGGGCAAGCCATCACTTCTTCAAGGCTTCGCCCACGAACTCGAACAACGCCTTTGTGGCCGGATCGTTGGGCAGGCCGAGATCCGCATTGAGCTTGTTGTGATTGGACTCCTGGGCACTGAAGACCTTGGCGGGAACGCCCGCGTTCTTCAGCACGCTCGCGAGCCGCTGCGCCTGCGCGCTGGTATCGGGATGATCGGCAACGTGCAGGATCAGAAACGGAGGAATGCCTTTGTCTTTGGCCACATGCGTGACGGCGGATAGGTCGCGATGCTTCGCGGGATCGTTGCCGAACTTCTCACGGTGGCCGTACTTCGCTTGCGGCTGGTCGTGCACGCGACGACGGGTCTCCGCAGTCTCAATAATCGCCGGCACATCGTAGGTGTCGCCATCGACGGGCACGCAGCCTTTGGTGATGGCCAACGACAGCCCCTCGGCCTTCAAGTAGCGATCATCGGTGCAGATCAACGCGGCGAGTTGCGCACCGGCCGAATGGCCCATGACGAAAATCCGCTCCGGATCGCCTCCGGACTCGGCGATATGGTCGTGGACCCAGCGGATGGACTTCGCCACGTCGCGCACGATCGTCGCCATGTCGACGTTCGGCAGGAGTCGGTAGTTGGTGGAGACAAAGACAAACCCATGGTCCATGAACGCTTGCGGCTTGATCTGAACGCTCGTTTTGTCGCCCGTCTGCCAACCGCCGCCGTGAATCCAGAAGACGACGGGCAGACCTTTCGCATTTCGTGGTGAATAAACATCGAGCACCTGACGCTCTTGCGCCGGATCGGCGTAGGCGATGTTGGATTTGACGTCCTGGGCCTGCGCTTCGGACAGGAGAGCGAAAACGATGAGCAGCCGGGAAACATGTTTCACAGGATTCATCCTTTGAAAAGTCGGTTGCGATACCTCTCGCGTTCAACTTGCGATTGTCGTGGACATCAAGGATCCCGCGCGATGTTAGCCCAATCCTGATCGTTCGGCGAGCGTTGACATTGCCAGCTGCCCGACAGACGTATCGAATCTCAGAAAGAATCCAAATCAATTTGCCAACGCTGTCAATATGCCGGCACACAACAAATTCATCATTGGCTATCGATGATTCACCGATTCGTCCAGACCTCCAAATGAGAAGTGCCTGGCCACTTGAGTCTCCCGCTAGCCAATGAATTTCAGAAGAATCAGTAAAACAAACGGCAGGGTCACGATCCAGCAAATACCCAGGAGACGCCCGAGCCGATCGATCCAGAATGCTTCGGATCGCCAACTGCCCATCATCGCCATCGTGATCCAGCAACCGGCGATGCCCAGACCCGAGAGGCCCGAGACGTAAATCGAGCTGTTCATCACGATCTCGTGGATCCGGTCAGGGTCCGAGTCGATCAAGTACTGGACCAGGCCCAGGCCCGCGATCAAGACGACGACGAACCCAACCTGAAAGCACGCCAGCGGGCCCGGATTTCGGAGGGTTTGGGAGCGCTCGGCAGCAGGCATGGACAAAACGATCATCGCGAGTGTCGCTGAACCCGCCACGAGCAACGGTGCGCTGAGGATCACCCCCAGTGCTCCCAATAACAACGCAACGTTCAGTGCGGGCCAGTCCGTCGTGGCAGGAGCGTGATTGAGCGCGTCCAACACCTCGGCGGGATCCAGGGTGCCGACGGACTTGTGGACTAACAGACAGGCGACGGCCGTTGCGGCGACCAGCACCATGGCATCGGAAACCCTGGGCAATCGCCGCGATCCGACACGCCCGTCGACGTCGACCGGCGCCTGTTCCGTGATCGTTCTCAACCCCGCAGCCGTCGTCTCCCGGTCGGCAACCTGGTGTGTACCGCCGCGGACGAACCAGCCGGCGAAGAAGCAGGCGGCGAATGCTCCGGTCAGGAGCGTGGGCCAGCCGATCAACGCGAGCCCATGGCTCCATGAAACGCGAGGCGTCTGGGGCGGTCGTACGAAGGTCGGCGCGGGGACGTCCCCCGCGTCGATCACAATGACTCGATCGCGGAATGCCTCCCCGCTCCAGGGAACCGTCGACTGACCGTGAACGTGAAGGCCCACGACGATCGCCCGCCCCGTCGGGATCAACCATCGGCCGTTGACCGTCTCATGGAGCACGTCGGGAATCTGGAATGTGTTGCGAAACGGCTTGCTTGTTGATCCGTCCCAGACCTCCTCGCGGCGAATCGCCGTCTGGAATGTTCGGATCCGGCTGCTCGTGATCGTGATGTCGGCGAGAGTCCCCCCCGGCGCAGGGAACTCTTTCACATCGAGTTCGACCCCGTCGAGGACGTTACCGATGACCGGGTTGAGAGCCAGGGCCGTGGTCCTTCCCTTCGACACCTGGGCTTTGCGTTTGAACGACGCGACATAGAAGACGCGCTTCCCTCCGGCAGCGAGACCCTTCACCGTGCCCGCCGGCAGGCAGGAGACCGATGCAGCGACCAGTCGCTTCAGGGTCGCCGCATCGGCCGTCCAGACGGTGTAACAATCGCCCTGCCCGATGTACTCGAGCTGATCAAAGAGATCGGCACGCCACTGAATACTCTCCATTTCCAGGATGTGAGCCCGCAGAGGAACGCTCACATTCGTCGCCGCTGGCAGAGCCGCGACGGTCGGGGTTGACAAGAGGAGAAGGTTGATCCAGGGGAGAAGGAAGGGTGACATTCAGTGAGACTCAGTCATCCATTGACTCAAACGGCCAATCATCCCAATGCGGTTGATTAGGATTGCTCATTCCAGCACTCCGCACAACCTCTGTCACTCGAAATCCTCGAATCCCCAGGAGCGAATATCGATCGCCAGGCCCATAAAAGAGGGCACCCGAGTCGGAATTGGCCACTGATTCTCACGGATTCGTCCAGAGCTCCCCAATGTGGTGCCTGGCCATTGAACCCTTGTTCGAAAATCAAGTCTGACGAATCTCGTCTTCGATGATCTCGTTGAGAAAGTTCGTCAATGAAGAGCCTGCTGGCTTGTTCAGGAATTCGCCAGCAGCACAAAACCAACAAGTCATCAATTTTATATTTTTTGAACTGGGGAAGTCTCCCACGACGTATCGGCCGAAAACTTCAATTGGGATCTGTCCGCGTTCAGGATCGCGTCGGCAAGGTCGCGCTACTTTTGCTGGAGCTCGAGGATCTTCTCTTCGACCGTGTCCCGGCAGACCAAGCGGTACGCGAACACGCGCTGGGTCTGGCCGATCCGGTGCGAACGGTCGATCGCCTGCGCTTCCACCGCCGGGTTCCACCACGGGTCGAGCAGGTACACGTATTCGGCCGCGACTGGATTTCGGTTTGAGCGATTTTCAGTCCGGGATGGTGAGGCGTGAAACCAAAGCGAGCACCTCGGCCCACGCATCGTCGAACGGGATGAACTCTGTCGTGAACTCGCGCACTTCGGCATCGTAGCTCAGCGACGCTCGGCCCCTCACGTCGTCGTTGAAAGCACCCTTCGTCGCGACAATCTCCCTCGCCTCTGACTTCCGCAGGAGGAAGGAAGAAACCTTCCCAGGGTCAATCAACTCGAGGTGCTTGAGCAGCATTGAGGCGATATCGAAGACGTCTTGAGGTCGGGAACGATTCCGAGGAACTTGCTGGAGGAGGGCCCGAAGCTTCTCAGAGAGGATGTCATCAAGCGTGCAAACGCGAAGCGGCTTCGCCTCAGGGCTGAGTTGCTCATCGCCCGTTTCGCAAAGCACGTCGTTCAAGCTGATTTCAACTTCGACCACATCCGACAGATTTTTGCCTGCGGCAAGCCGCTCGTCGATATTCTGGAAATGCCTATCGCCGGGGAGCTGAAAGCACACTTTGATGCGGTATGTCGGCATCGTCTTGTCGACGCCTGGAGGGAGCCGGTGGATGCTCTGACAGCGAGCTTTCACCTGATACTGGCGTTCGCCCGTCATCAGTGCCGCGTTCATCAACGCTTTGATGTCTGCCGGGCTATCGGGAAAATCACCGTCCGCACTGAAGTCAAGGTCGAGCGTGCTCCGTTTGTTGCCGTACACAAAGCGAAGGGCATTCCCGCCCTTGAAGGCAACGCAGGACACCAACGCAGTCGACGAGGATATCGACGCGAGAATCACGAACTGAACGAGGCGTCGTCTTGCCTCCTCCGTGGTCGTGCCATTCTGCTTTCGCCAGGCAGGGAGCTCGGCGATTGAGGTTGGATAGCTTCCCGCTTCCAAAGTGCCTCTAGCTCCCTTCGATGATGGCGAGGATCGATGGAGGGACGTTCAGCGAGAGGTTCCACTCCGCCGAGAACGTTTCCGAGTAAGGACTGCTCGCCACCAACTTTACCGACCCTCCCCGTTGCAGTCCATTCCGCCACTCCTCGAGCCGGGGGTGAGTCTTACCAAGCTTCTCAAGCAGAAAGCCGACGCGTTGCCGGAGAACCTTGTTCCCATAGGCGTCGGCATAGGAGACGAGTTTGCTGACATCAACGTCTTCCGCTGACCGCCATGCTCTGAGCACCTTCGCAATTCCGCCCGACTTGTCCGGCGCACGAAGGGCATCGAGAAGCGTTCGTTCCACGTCGGTCACATAAATCGGAATACCCGCGCTGTACCCGATCACGACGCCGAAGCCGGGTTCCTCAGTGAGTTGCGTCCAATGAACGGAAACGTCACCCACCCGCTCCGGACGTCTCGCGGCAATCAATCGTGTGCCTTCAGACCAATCATCGGGCATCGTGCCGAGCGGCAAGCGGTGGGTGTTCCCTCCGTTCTTGCTTGCGATCGGATAAATCTCCTTCGCAATCAGGTCGGTGAGCCCGTGATAGGTCATCGCGGTCAGGTAGCCGAAAACCGCCCAAGGGTTGGCTTCCTGGACGATTTGCTCTTCGGAAACCTCGAGCAGATTCGCATAAGCCACGTTCACAATGTAGACGCCGGCAACGCCTTCGACCGAGGCAATGTCGCCGCGGCCTACAAGATCATGACGGATGTCAGCGGCTTTCTTTTCGTCAGGAAGAGGTTCGTTCTCGGCATGGGCCAACCGACGGGCGGCGAGATGAATTCGCCAGTCAGAAATGACTCTTCGTCGAGTCTCCGCAAACTCCCGAAGAACTTTGGACGCAAATGTCTTGGTCCACATAGTAACTGCCAGTGTAGCCGAATAAGATGTCCTAAGGACATCTTATTCGGCTACCATTGACATGTCAAGCCCCAAGTAAAAAATTGCGTCAAGTCCCATGACAACATAGAATTACGGCGAGATTTTGGTTGATATTCTGGCTTCTTTCCAAAGCGTGGCGAGCTTTTAGCACGGATAAACTGTCCTGAGACGATTCATAGCCCGAGCTTCGTCGCTTCTGCCATTCAGCGAATCACGCTAAGCCGCAACTGGGCTCCAGAAACGCCGCTTGGAGTGTGGTGAGTAGTCAGGCACTCCAACTGGAAGATCTGGGAGATCCAGCGAAGGCGGGTATCTGTGGGCCACCCTTGGCAGATTACCCAGATTGTTTTTTGCCCTCTTTGGGGCCTGGCCGCAAGTTTAACGCGAATTCACTTCGCCGAAGAAAAAATCACCGCGAGATTATGCCTCGCCCATCGGCTCTTGCTCGACCCGAGCACGGATATCAAGGCGGTCTGGAATTTCGTTCTTCTGGCCCTTCGGGTTGGTAATGGCGACCAGAGGACAGTGGATCTCGGAGAGAAATTGACTGAGGAAGCCGATGAGAAATTCCTGCTGAAGTTCAAACATGTCGGAATCGAACCCACCTTGCTCGTTGCGATGGCCTTCGATGTCGAGAAACAGAGTGCGTCGCTGGTTCGGGGATTTGACCTGGGCGTCTTGCACCAACTTGAAGAGTGTGAGTGCCGCTTCCTCGAAGCCTTCGTTCCGGTAGACGTTATGGTACAAAGCGACCGTCCCGACACCGCCCTCGATCCGAGTCTCATTCTGCCCACCCATCGATTTAGCCTCCACGTAGAATTGCCTTGTGGTTAATCGTGCTGACATGCACAAAATTTATCTCATTCTGCGAAAACCGATGCCCAGGTTTATAAGTAAAACCAAGTGATTGCAACGTAACGCTTTGACTACTATGTTGCAAGTTCTCGCTGAAATCTCTGAGGTCCGGGCGGTCTGCAAAATCCCCAGGCGTCGAATCGCATTTTTGAACGCCCCAAGAAGGGGCATCCATGACAGCCACGGCCTTACGGACACAGTCCGATACGTGCCGCTGGGGGCCAGGCACCGAAAGAGGGCAAGGCGGTTCAAATCACACATCAATCAAACACTAAAATGATGATTTTTTGTGACGTAGTGGGATCAGTGGCCAGGCCCCCTTCTTCACAGCACGACCTTTACAGTCGGAAAGCCATCTTCACTGAATCTCCCAGGACTCCCCACTGAAGTGCCTGGGCTACCGGCTCCGAACGTCAAATTCACTTCGCTTCGAAGGCGGCAAGGCGAGTGACCAGGGCGGCATGCTCAGCGGTGGCCAGGCCCTGATCGAGCAACGCCCGAAGCCGTTTGGTCTCGCCGTTCAGGAGGGCTTGGGGGTCGAGCCAAAGGCCGGGGAAAATGGTGGAGCGGTACAGGCCGTCCGCATCGGCGGATATCATGACCAACGAACCATTCTCTTGCCGGAACCAGAGAACTTCGTCCGGGTTCATGGCATGCACCACATATTCGAGGACGCCGGCCTGTTCGTAGTCGGCCAGTTTCGACCCGAGGTCGATGTCACGGGTCGCCTGGGCGATTTCGACGACAAGTTCCGGGGCGCCGCGGACGTATCCACGCTCGGTCCGGGTTTGGCCGCCACACTCCGGCAGGATCCGGAGGAGGGCATCGGGCTTCGGTTCGCTCTTCGAACCGAGGATTGTTGTCGCGTGATCGAGGCCCTCGACGCCGGGTGTGTTTTCCGCGTAATAACTGAGCCAGACAGCCGCGGCAATGTGTGCGTAGCCGTGGGCGCGACCGGCGGGACTCGGCAGGAAAACGACCCCGCCGATCAGTTCGGCCCAGGTGCCGGGTGGCATTGCTTCGCAACGGGCGTGGAAGGTCGGCTGGTCGAGGCGTTCCCCTTCGACCAAGGGACGAGACGGGTCGATGACGGGGCCGTGATGGAACAATGACCTGCCCCTCCGAGGCGTCGGACAGACAGAATCGATCGTACCCATCGCTCGAACAAGCAAGCAAGGGCACGCAATGGTGCCCCACGGCTCAGGTCAGGAGGAACTCCAGGTCCTCGCGGCTCAGCGTCTGGATGATGCTCTTGTCCGCGTTCAGGATCGCGTCGGCAAGGTCACGCTTCTTTTGCTGGAGTTCGAGGATCTTCTCTTCGACCGTGTCGCGGCAGACCAGGCGGTAGGCGAATACACGCTGGGTCTGGCCGATCCGGTGCGATCGGTCGATCGCCTGTGCTTCGACCGCCGGGTTCCACCACGGGTCGAGCAGGTACACGTACTCGGCCGCGGTCAGGTTCAAGCCGAGGCCGCCCGCCTTCAGGCTGATCAGGAAGATCGGGCAGTCCGGGTCGGTCTGGAACCGTTCGACACGGTCCGCACGGTTCCGCGTCCGGCCGTCGAGGTACTCGTAGCGCAGTCCTTCCTTGTCGAGACGATCCTTGACGATCGCCAGGAAGCTCGTGAACTGCGAGAAGACCAGGGTCTTGTGCCCCTCCTCCACCACCTCGCTGAGCTGGGGCAGGAGCATGTCCAGCTTGGCGCTCGGCTCGGCGGTCCGGGTCGGGTCGATCAGGCCGGGGTGGCACGACGCCTGGCGGAGTCGCAGGAGCGCCTCGAGAACCTCGATCTTCGACCGGTTCAGCTCCGACGTTTCCTTGCGCAAGAGTGCCAGCCGGTAGTGGGCTTTCAGCTCTTCGTAGAGCTTGCGCTGGGCCGGCTCCATGTCGCAGTGCAAGGTCTGCTCGGTCTTCTCGGGCAGGTCCTTGACGACCTCGGCCTTGGTCCGCCGGAGGATGAACGGGCGGAGCGACTTGGCCAGCAACGACCGGTCGCTGTCGTCGAGGTTGCCCCCGGTCCCGGTGTGCTTTTTGAACACCGCGCTGGAGCCAAGCATGCCTGGGTTGAGGAACTCGACGATCGACCAGAGCTCGCCCAGGTGGTTCTCGATCGGGGTACCGCTCATCGCCAGCCGATGCCGGCCGCGCAACAGCCGCGCGGCCTTGGCCGCCTGGCTGTCCGCGTTCTTGATCGCCTGCGCTTCGTCGAGAATCACGTAGTCGAAGTCAAGCTGGGACAGTTCGGCAATATCGGTCCGCAACGTCCCGTAGGTGGTGATCACCAGGTCGTAGCTCGAAAACGACTCCCGCAAGGCGTGGCGGGCGGAGCCGGTATAGTCGAGGACTTTCAGCCGCGGCGTGAACTTCGCGGCCTCCTGCATCCAGTTGAACACGAGGGAGCGCGGGACGACGGCCAGCGACGGCCCTTTCGCGAGCCGGCGGGCCCGGCGCTTCTGGAGCAGGGCGAGAACCTGAATCGTCTTGCCCAGGCCCATGTCGTCGGCCAGAATGCCGCCGAAGTCAAACTTCTGGAGGTAGTCGAGCCAGCCCAGGCCCTCGCGCTGATAGGGGCGGAGCTCGCCGTGGAACCCGGCCGGGGCGTCGACCGGCTGGACCCCTTCGAATTTGTGGAGCGACTTGCGGACCTTCTCGAACGCGGAGTCGACCCGAATCTCGGGCTGCGCGGCGAGCAGGGCGTCGAGCAGGCCGGCCTGCGCGTTGCCGAACCGGAGGTGGCCGTCCTCGGAGGTCCCCAGGTCCACGAGCATCCCGTACTTTTTGATCCACTCCTCGGGGAGCATGCCCATCGAGCCGTCGCCCAGGGTGACCATGCTGTCGCCCCGGCGCACGGCCGCCAGGAGTTCGGGAAGGCTCAGGCTCTGGTCGCCGTAGTCAACCTGACCGCCGAGCTCGAACCAGTCGATGCCGGTGGTCACGGCCAGCTTGAATTCGCCCGCCGGGCGAATCAGCTTGCCTTCGGCCTCGACCCGCCAGCCGACTTGCACCAGGTCGCGAGTGACCTGCCCCATCCGTTTCGGCGGCAGTTCCATCGTTCCGGGCTCGACCCGCGGGTCCTTCGACTCGCGGAACCCGAGCTCGAACAGGAGGATATCGGCCTGCGCCTCGACCTGCGGGTTGCGGCGGATGATCAGACCGAGTTCGGTCGAGACCGCCAGGGGGGTGGTTCGGCCGGCCGGGATCAGGGCGCCGTTGTAGTCGAATTCGAGTTCGGCCAGGAGCCGGTCGGACCCTGGGCCCCAGTTCTGTCGGGGGGTCCGCAAGGTCAGGCAAGGGCGGGGCGGGGAGTCGATCTCCTCGAACTGGATCGTCTCGACCAGTTCGGCGGGACTGACGCGGGCCTCGGCCAGGATTCGCCCGATCATGATGTCTTGCTGCGGCTCAGCGAAGACGATCTCCTTCTCGTGGCGGAGCCGGACGATCCAGGGCATCACGCCCACGTCGTCGAACCGCGAGGCGCGGCCGACCCCTTGGATCACCAGGCCGGGGACCAGCACCAACGGTTCGGCCAGATCCATCCGGTCGTTCCGGTTGTCCCCTCGGCGGAGCGAACCGCGCCACGACCAGCGCTTGCCGCCGAGCTCGGGGCGGATGTCGAGCGAGAACCGCCAGGCGGGGCCGTCGTCCCAGCGCATCGTGGGCGGATCATCTTCGCCCTCGGTCCGGCGGAGTCGGAGCCGCCCGCTCTTGGCCAGCTTCTCGACGATCAGGGCCTGGTTGCTCCGGAGCACGTAGCGCCGGGTGCCCATCATGGGGTCCCCCCCCACCGTCGCCCCGTTCGCGATGGCCGCGGCCTGCGTCTCCTCCAAGAGTGCCAGGAGGTCCCGATCTTCGGGATCGTATTTGGCGTGCGGGCTTCCAGGCGCGTGCCACCAGGGCTTCAAAGGCCCCCAGTCGCCGGCGGGCCGGCGTTGGCGGCGGGCCAGGTCGATCACCACCTGGTTCTGGTTGAGCGTGGAGGAGACGTCGAGCACATAGACCAAGAGCCGCTTGGAGTTGCGGTTCACCGGCTTGACCCGAGCCACGCCCGACGGTTCCTTGCCCGCGCTCCATGGCTGCGGCACCCCGCCCCGGACGGGCCGTTCCTTGCGATAGCGGCCCCCCGAGCGTTGCTGGCCATCAGGCCCTGGCCCGGTCCCTGGTCCCGGACCGTGATTGAGCCCGGGACCACGCCCTGGCCCCGGTCCGCGACCTGCCCCAGGGCCGTATCCCGGCCCTGGTCCTGGCCCCGGTCCGCGCCCCGGCGGCCCTGATCCTGGGCCGCGCCCTGGCCCGGAACCGCGGCTTGACCCGGGCCCGCGCCCTGGCCCCGATCCCGGTCCGGGCCCGCGATTGGGTCCTGGTCCGCGGTTGGGCCCCGGTCCTGGCCCGGGTCCATAGCCTGGCCCGGGACCAACTCCATAGCCTGACCCGGGCCCGGGACCAACCCCATAGCCTGATCCTGGCCCCGGTCCATAGCCTGATCCTGGCCCCGGCATCGGCCCTGGCCCCGGCATCGGCCCCGGACGGTGACCCGGCGGCGGTGGTCCCCCCCCCTCGGTCGTCGCCGAGCGGCGCGGCATGTCGCTGACCAGCTTCAGCGGGCGGACCGGCGCGGCCGGGAGCAAGCCCCGCGCATCGGTCATCAGGATCGTCGCCCAGATATGCTTGCACGGTTCGCCGAACGGCCCAAAATAAGGGCACGAACAGGCGATGTGGAGCTTGATCCCCCGGATCCGTAGCCGGACCCGGTACTTGGCGGTGCCACGCACCCGAGCGATAACCTCGCCGGGTGTCGACGATGTCAGCGCCACCCGCCCCTTGGCGAAGTACGACTGGCCGCGCGAGCGGACCGCGTCGCTGAACACCCGCGAAACTTTCTGGGCGATCCCCATCATCCCTTCCCAACTCGGACGGGCCGATCCGACGTCCGGGGCGACCCGGCTCGTTCCCTTAATGGTTTAGACGCAACCGTCAACGGTCGCCACCAAAGCTCGCCCCGACGATCCGGTTCCCGAGAATGATTCTCATACCTTGCCCTGAAGGCCCAAAACCTACGACGAACCTCGGTCCCGCACCGCTTCACCTCAGCCCTTTTGACAGGCATCGGAGATTCGGCCGAACCCTCCACAGCGCTCCGCAATCGCGACCGATCAACCGTCCCCTTTTCAGGGTCGGCCCCACCCCAAAGCCCGGTGGCCAAAGGCCGTCGCTCGTCACTCGCCGTGTCTCTGATGACGCGTTACGCCGACCACCAATCCCCCCAGTATGGAGGGATGGAATCGTCCGCTCTCTCCCCATTCGTCGGGCGAGCTTCGCCCGCTTCGCCTGTTGATCAGAACTACGAGATTCGGCGTGGAAGACCGTCCCAGATCCTCATTCCAAAAAGCGACGTCGAAGGCCTTGTCCGCATCGCTTTACCAATCCGCGCCACTCGGTCTCAAGGATGACGACAAGCAAGCGGGATGCCGCCGCGGAATTCCGCGGCTCGAAGGATCGATCACAGCCTGAGCAATCAGACGTCGAGGTTCTTAACCTCCAGCGCATGTTTTTCGATGAACTGGCGACGCGGCTCGACGTCGTCCCCCATCAAGGTTGTGAACAGGTCATTGGCAGCCACCGCATCCTCGAGCTGGACCTGCAAGAGGGTGCGCCTGGTCGGGTCCATCGTGGTCTCCCAGAGCTGGTCGGCGTCCATCTCCCCGAGCCCTTTGAACCGGGTGATCTTGATCCCACGCTCGCCCAGGTGACGGATCGTCGGCACCAAGGCGCGAAGGTCGGCCAACGGGTGCGAATCACCGTCGCGATGCACGATGAACCGAGGCGGCGGATCGTCGCCCGTCACCTCGACCGGCAGCAGGGTGCCCACCCGTAATCCAAACTCGTCGCGAAGTCGACTGAGGTGCTTGTTCAGCGAAATCACCTCGTGAAGCTCGATCACGCTCGTGTCGTCAACCGCGGAGACCTCGGTGGTTGCATCCTCAGCCCCAGCCTCAACTTCAGCCCCAGGCTCAGCGGCCGGAGTCGGAACCGGGTGCTCGTGATGGTATGCGTCCAGGTCACTGCTGGTATAGAGCGGGATCTCGACGCCGCGCGACACGGCCAGATATTGCGGCAGCAGGCCGGTCTCCGCATGGGCCAGGGCCAGGAAGTCACGCAACGGACGGTTGCGGCGGCCAAACACTTTCAGCCCCACGCCAATCGCGTTGACCAGGTCCAGAAGGCCCCGAAGCCGATCGCCGACGATCCAGTGACTCTCGTCCTCCACACCATACGGCTGAAGCCGGGCGTCCGCCAGCCCTGACTCCACCAGCATGTTCTGCATTTCCGGCTCGGTCTGAACGTAGCGCCGCTCTTTCTTGTTCGAGATCATGTAGAGCGGCGGTTGAGCGACGTACAGGTGCCCTTCCGCGACGAGTCGGGGCATCTGGCGGTAGAAGAAGGTCATCAAGAGGGTGCGAATGTGCGAACCGTCGACGTCGGCGTCACTCATCATGACGACCTTGCCGTACCGCCTCTTGGAGGGGTCTTCTTCCTCGCCAATGCCATTGCCGACGGCGGTGATGATATTCCGGACCTCTTCGTTGCCCAGGACGCGGTCGAGCCGGGCGCGTTCTACATTGAGGATCTTACCACGCAGCGGGAGGATCGCCTGGTAAAGTCGGTCGCGGCCCCCTTCGGCCGTGCCACCGGCCGAGTCACCTTCGACGAGGAACAGTTCGCTGGAATCCTGGTCGCGGGTGGTGCAATCCATCAGCTTGCCGGGCAGACCGCCGCCGGAGAGGACCCCCTTGCGGTTACGGACCAGCTCTCTGGCTTTGCGGGTCGCCTCGCGCGCCTCGGCGGCCAGTTGCGCTTTCTGGACGACCTTCTTGGCCGCGGCGGGATTCTGCTCGAGATAATCGGCGAGCTTCTCGTTGACGATCTTCGCGACGATCCCCTCGACCTCGCCGTTGCCGAGCTTCGTCTTGGTCTGCCCCTCGAACTGCGGGTCGGGCACACGGACGCTGATAATCGCCGTCAGCCCTTCCTTGAAGTCTTCACCGGTGATCGCCAGATCCTTGTTCTTGGCGGTCGTGATGCTCTTGGTGTAGTTGTTCAAGGTCCGGGTCAACGCGGCGCGGAACCCGGTCAGGTGGGTTCCTCCTTCGACCGTGTTGATGTTGTTGCAGTACGACACAACCAACTCGCTGAACGAGTCGTTGTACTGCAAAGCGACTTCCACTTCAACCATCCGGTCCTCGTCTTTGCCCAAAAGCAAAGCGGGTGGGTGCAGCGCGGTCTGAGACCGATTGAGGTAGGCGACGAACTCGCTCAGGCCCCCCGCCGAGAAGAACTTCTCGTCCTTCGGTTCGTCGCTGCGTTCGTCGGTCAGGCGGATCGCGATCCCTCGGTTGAGGAAGGAGAGCTCACGGAGCCGCTTTTCCAGAATGTCGTAGTCGAACTCGATCTTCTCGAAGATCTCGACGTCCGGCAAGAACCGAACCCGGGTGCCGCTCACCTTGGTCGACCCGATGACGCGAACCGAACCTTGCGATTCGCCTTGCTTGTATTCTTGCCGCCAGACCTGGCCGTCGCGCGAGACTTCGACCTCCAGCCACTCCGACAGGGCGTTGACGACCGTCACGCCGACACCGTGGAGCCCGCCCGACACCTTATAAGTGTCATGGTCGAACTTGCCGCCGGCGTGCGGCTTGGTCAAGACGACCTCGAGCGTGCTCAACTCGGTGAACTGGTGGTGCGGGCCCACCGGGATCCCTCGGCCGTCGTCGACCACCGAGGCCGAGCCGTCCACATGGACCGTCACGTGAATGTTCCGGCAGTAGCCCGCCATCGCCTCGTCGATCGCGTTGTCCACGACCTCGTAAACCAGGTGGTGCAAACCGCGAGGAGTCGTGTCGCCAATGTACATACCGGGGCGTTTGCGGATCGCCTCGATCCCTTCGAGGACCCGGATGTTCGCCTCGGTGTAGTCTGCCGCTACACCGTTGCCATGGCCGTTGGCCGAGGGATGCTCCAGCGATTCCGTCGTCTCGGTTGCGGTTGCGTCAGGCTTGCTCAGGTCCATCGCGGGTTCACCTCGGTAGTCCATGATTTGGGGGACGGAACCTCCGCCAACACTCACCATCGCCCTCGATCGATCGCCTAAACGCGAGGGGCAACGCAGACACTTGCCGTTAGGAACAGGCCGCCGCCCCGGCTCGGCCCACTCGCCCGGCCATCCCCATCGAGACCAAGGCCCAAGCGCCAACGACCGGACGGCCCATCCGCCCACCCGCCCGCTCGGATCCGCTCAGCTCGGTTCATCACTGGCCGCGGGACGGGACGGCCGTTTTCCCTTCGGGGGGGGTGCGGGAGCGTCGATCGGGCCGACTCGAAAACGGATGTCGTGGACCGTGGTCCCCGGGGCATTCTGGCGCAACGCAGCCAGCAACTGGGGTTTCTGATACGCCGACAACTCTTCCAGCAGCGTCGAGTGTGCCACCGTCACGTTCAAAACCCCGCGGCGCACCTCACCGACACGGGTTTGACGACAGCCGGGTTCGCCGACCGCCGCGTTCCATGCTTCCTCGAGTTCCGTCTGCGCACGGAGTCGACCATAACCCCGCGTCGCGAACAACTCGCCCAGGATATCCGACACCGATTTCGGTCCGCGAAACTTCGGACTCGACATGCGTTCCTGATTTCAAAACTCGCCCCGACCTCGAAAGGCCAATGGGGCAATCAATCCGACCCGCAAAAGGAGGTCGGGGTCATTCACGCGATCAATGTGAACGTCTTTCCATTATAAGCGAAAACCAAGCACCACCGCAACGGCGGTTATCAGGACGTTCGGCCGGACCGAGTCAGGTGGTCCCGTCCCAAGACGGCCGGGCGATTAACGGTCGCGGGTCAACGGCATCACCACGTAGGCATAGCGATCGTCGGTCTTGAAGACGGCGGCATTCTTCGAGTCGATTAATTCCACCGTGATCGCGGTGGAGTCGTCGAGCGTCTTCAAGGCGTCGGTCAGGTAGCGGGGGTCGAACGTGATCTCGACCGGCTTGCCATCATAATCGATCGGCAGGTCGACGTGCGAGCTCCCCACGTCGGCCGCCTGGCTGGTGAGCTTGAGCACGCCGGCGGCGAACTGGAAGTCGACCCCCCGGCTCTCTTCGCTGGTGACGATCGAGGCCTGCTCGACCGCCTGGCGGAGCTCGGCGATCTCGGGGAAGCGGATCTTGACCTCGGCGTTGCTCGGAAAGACGTCCTGATAGCGAGGGAAGCGGCCCTCGACCAGCCGGCTGTAGATGACGGCCCGTTCGGTCCGCACCAGCACCGCGCTTCCCGCCTGGATGGCGATGTGGACCGGGGGATCGTCGTCGTCCAGGTTCCGTTCGATCAGCTTGAGGGCCTTGACCGGGATCACGGGGCTGCCGGTCGGTGTGGCGGCCCCGTTCTCAGCCTCGGCCGTCGCCATCATCTTCGCCAGTCGGCGCCCGTCGGTCCCCACCATCGTGATCGATTCGGCGGTCAACTCGACCAAGACCCCGCCGAGCGCGTACCGGGTGCTTTCGACGTCGGTCGCAAAGATCGTCCGGCGGATCAGCTTCCGCAAGTCGGCCGCGGCCACCACGTGGTAGCTCGTGGCGGCGAAGTCGGGCACTTCGGGATAGCCACTCGGGTCCTCGCTCGGCAGCTTGAACTCCGACCGTCGCCCCCGGACGATCAGGTGGTCTTCTTCCCCCTCGATCCAGATCTCTTGGTCGTCGCTGGTCCGCAAGATCGACGTCATCCGCTGCGTGGGCAGGATCGCCGAGCCCGGCTGCTCGACCTTCATCCCAAGCACCCGGTGGCGGATCCCCACCTCCAGGTCGGTCGCCATCAAGACGGACCCCTCGTCGGGGTCGGCGATCAGCTTGATGTTCTGAAGGATCGGCTTGGGACTACGCGCGGGAGCCACGCCGCTCACCATTCCGAACGCGGAGAGCAATCCGTCGCGATTGCACAAAGCCTTCATGCGCATTCCCCGCCAGAAATCGATTGAACGTCCAGTCCCCGGCCGCTCCGGCCCTCACCTATCCGCCCTGCCCCTGGCTGGGCCAGCGGCCTGGATTCTTTGCTCCGGCCTCTCCTCTTCTTAAAGGAGAAGAGAGAACTACACCTTCTTAAAGGAGAAGAGAGAACTACACCTTCGTCTCAATAGAAGAGCGAAGCCTGGGCCGTGCATAACTTCGAGGTCTCACGAACAAAGCCATGATACCAAACAACTTAACCGAAGACAATCGCCCTTGTTCACCAGGGGGAAACCTGTTGGCAAGGTTGTCGACCCAGCCGGCATGCCCCGCCACAGCGGAGTTGGCCGTCGACGGCTCAGGAGTAGGGTCGTGGATAACTCCCCACCCGTCAACCTTCGGGCAACACGTTATCAACAGGTTTTCCCCCACTCGGTGTTGAGAACGCGGGAACGTCGGCCATGGGTCGTTGCGGGCTCAAAAGAGTGGAATGAACGGGATTATGCGGCATAGTGGGAATTTGCCGCCTGTCACTGTTTCGGCAGGTTGGCACCCTTGTCCTGAGCCTCAATTCCCGAAAAAACGGTCGGAACGGGGCGATTGGGGGATTGATGCGGCCAGGGTTGAAGCCGGATGCGGCCGCTCCGGCGTCCCTCCGGGCGTACTCGGTTTTCCCCCGGCGCGGACCGGGATTGCCGTGCCGAGCGGGCGGAATGAGCGTAATAAGCGTAGCGGGATAGGCTATACGCTGCTTACGTTTTGGTGCTCGGGTGGCGTGATTGCGGGTTCGCGTCGTCTTTTTCGGGGCATTGGTTTAGGATCCGGGCCGAGCGGCGGGGACGCTCCGGGAACGAGGCGGGTGCGGACGTTTGGTCGGGGACAAAGGAGGGTCGAAGGGATGCCCGAGACGCGTCTGGGAGCCGCGCGGTTGGCGTGGATCGTGGGGATGGCGGCCCTGACGTTGGGGCTGGGGTTGGGTGGGGGCCGGTACCTGACCTATCACGAGGCGTTCGTCGCCCAGGCGTCGCGCGAGATGGTTGCGAGCGGGAGGGGGCTCATCCCCACGATCGGCGATCGTCCTTGGCTCGAGAAGCCGCCGCTGGCGGTCTGGCTGGTGGCGCTGTTGGGCCGGGTCACCGGGGAGGTCGACGAGGTGGTGGCTCGGGCGCCCTCGGCCGTCGCCGGCACGCTGCTGGCCGTGGGGGTGGCGACCCTGGCAGCGGGTCGCTTCGGCGCCTCGGTGGGTTTGCTCGCCGGATTGGTCCAGGCGACCACCCTGTGGACGGTGCTTCGGGGCAGGCTGGCCGAGGCGGATATGCTGTTGGCCTGCTTGGTGACCTGGACGGTCTTGGCGTTCGACCGGATGCGCGACGAGGCCGACGGCTCGCGCCCCTGGCGCTGGGCCTTCTTCGCGGGGCTGGGGCTAACCGCCTTGGCCAAGGGGATCGGGTTTGGCGCGGTGCTGATCGCCGCGGTGGTGGTTGTCGTCCTGGTCTGGGAACGGGATCGGGCGACGCTCCGCAAGCTCGTGTTTCTCAAGGGCTGGGGAGTGGCGGGAGCGTTGGCGTTGACCTGGCCGATCCTGGTGATCGTGCGCTATCCGACGGCCCTGGGGCTCTGGACCTTGCACATCGCCGACCGCCTCGCCGCGCGGCCCGAGCATTTCGCGGGGGGGAGCCCATGGTGGCAGTATGGTCCCGCCCTGCTCGGGCAGGCCTTGCCCTGGACGCCGCTCGCCTTGGTTGGGGCCTGGCGGTCGTTGCGCCGGGCCGTCGACCCGCCCGGCGGGACCGACCGGCTGCTCTGGGCCTGGGCGGTGGCGCCGGTGGTCTTGCTCTCCCTGGCGACGGTCAAGAACGGGCACTATGCGATCTACGCGCTCCCTCCTTGGTCGGTCTGGACGGCCCTGAGCCTGGCGCGGCTGGGGAGCCGGCTCCGGGCCCGTGGCTGGGCACCGGAGCAAGTCCGGCTCGCCGCGCGGGCCGGTTTCGCGGGCCTTGGCCTGGCCTGCGGTTTGGGGTTCGCCTGGCTCGGCCCCTGGCTCGACCACCGGGGGGTGGAGTGGGCCTTCTACGAGGCGGCCGGCCAGACCTTGCGCGTCGATGAGCCGTTGGTCCTGCTCTATGACGATTGGGATCGCGATCCCTACCCCACGCCGTTCGGCCCCGTCCCGCACGACCTGGCGGTCCGTCTCTACTACTTCGACCGCCCCGCCTGCTGGCGGACGGGAGTCGAGGCCCTCGCCGCTCGCCCCCCCGCGCCTGGTCCTGAGGCGTTCGCGGTCCTGGGCCGCGATCGCGACCTGCCCGCCTTGCGACGCCTGGGACGGGTCGAGACCGTGCTCGAGGGACCTCGGCTCCGTTCCCGCGCCTCGCGCGTCGATGACCGGACCTTCGCCCTCTACCGGGTTACCCCCGAGGTGGTCGCGACGCTCGACACCGACGATTGGCAATGAAACCCCAGCCGATCGAAATTTCTTCTGAGGCGAGCGAAGACACGCTTTGACCATTACACCGGCTCGGGCAAGGCTTCTTCCAGGGGGTCGAATGCGGGGTGGCCGGGCTTGTCGATGTCGCGGCGGCCGAGGCCGAGCCAGAGGATGATGGTTGCCGAGACGGTCATCGAGATGCAGAGGAAGTAGATCCCTCCCTGAAACGAGCCGGTGAGCTTCTCGACGTACCCGAGGACATAAGGGCCGACGAATCCGCCGAGGTTGCCGACCGAGTTGATCAGGCCGATGCAGCCGGCGGCGGCCGCCTCGGTTAGAAAGAGGCTGGGCAGCGACCAGAAGGCCGGCAGATACGCTTTCAGGCCGGTCATGGCGCCGACGAACAGGGCGATCGTCAGCCAGAGCTGTCCCTTGCTCCAGGGGGTCAGCGCGAGGGCGAGCGCCCCCAGATAGATCGGGATCACCGCGTGGAGCCTGCGCTCCTTGGTCCGGTCGGAGTTCCAGCCGACGAGGATCTGGCCGATCAACGACCCGATCGGCGGGAGGATCACCAGCCAGGTCAGGGCGTCGAGTTTCAGCGAGTACCACCGCTCGAGGATCTTGGGCAGGAAGAACTCGACCCCATAGTTGCCCGTCACGATGAAGAAGTAGGCGGCCGCCAGCAAGAGCACCTTGGGGTGCCGGAGCGCCTCGGTGAGCTTCATGTGCCGGCTGGTGTGATGCTGGGCCTTCTCCCGCTTCAACTCCGCCTCGAGGGCCTCGCGCTCGTCGGCTTCGAGCCAGTTGGCCTGACCGGGACGGTCCGTCAAGAAGAAGAGGACCAGGAGCCCCAGCACGACCGCCGGGATCCCCCAGGCGATGTAGACCCACTGCCACCCCTTCAGGCCCATGATCAACGGGTTCCCATCGACGCCGATCTTGAGCAGCAGATTCGAGAGCTTCGGGCTCACAATCTGGGCGATTGGCGTGGCCACGAAGAAATAGGCCAGGGCCCGGGCCCGGTCTCGGCTGGGGAACCAGTGGGTTAAATAGACGATCACGCCGGGGAAGAACCCCGCCTCGGCCAGGCCGAGCAGGAACCGGATGGTGTAGAATTGGGTCGGTGTTTTCACCAGCGCGGTCAGGGCGGCCATGATGCCCCACGAGATCATGATCCGGCTAATCCACTTCCGCGCGCTCCACTTCTCGACGATCAGCGTCCCCGGGATCTCCAGCAGGAAGTAGCCGAGGAAGAACACGCCCGCTCCAAAGCCGAAGACCGCGTTGTTGAACCCCGAGAGGTCCTTCGTCATGGTCAGCGCCGCGATCGAAACATTGGTTCGGTCGACATAGGCGATGACGTAGCAAAGAAAGAGGAGTGGAAGCAGACGGCGGTACGCCTTGGCCCGGGCTCGGTCCAGCGCAGTCGGCGAAGAGGTCGACATAGAGCAGCACTCGCTGAGGATTTCACTAAGTCATGGCGGGAACGGGTCCCGATCCCGGGTGGGTCAGTCGGCCGTTCAAGAGGCTGGATAAGTACTTAGAGCCGATGACCCGGTCGCACCTTCGGTTCGAGGATCGAACTTACCGCGCGGCGCCGGGCCAGGCAAACCTTCCTCGTCAGGATTTTGCCCGGTTTTCGCCGGCCTGCCCCGTTTCCGATCCGGCTCGCCCCATCTCGAGGCGGTTCGAAACCGCCGGGGCGAATCGTTCCACCGGCCCGGAGCGAGGCGTCCGCTCCCCCTCCTGCCGTGCCGTCACGGACGTCATCAACACGGGCACGCCGTGGCGAATGTCGTTCTGGTATGGGAAGCTCTGGCTCCTATGGATTTCGTCCTGGAGCGGTGATCAACGTCGCCCTCCAGGGCTGCAAGCTGCGTCGATTCCGCTTCTGGCTCTTCATGGAATCGGCGATTCTCAAGGGCAAAATGGCGGAATCAGAGCAGGGACGTGTCGTAAAAAATAATTCATGACAATGCATATGGTATGAGTTTTTTCCTGGTTCATTAGCCGGTAAGCTTTTTATTTTAGATTAAAAGGTTTTATATAATCGGAGCGTATGCTAAGTTGAGGTTCCAGGCCAACTTAATCTCGTGAAGCATTCATGCATCATTGGTTTAGTGATAGTGCATGCTTGCGCTTATCCGAGAGCAAGGGAGGGTCGCGGTGGAGGCTTCATGTCCCTGTTCCCTTTTTATTTTGGGAGGTTCTCATGAGATCGCCTTCTCGTCGCGGGTTCACGTTGATCGAACTCTTGGTCGTCATCGCGATTATTGCGGTTTTGATCGCATTGCTGTTGCCGGCTGTGCAGGCCGCTCGCGAGGCCGCCCGCCGCGCCCAATGTGTCAATAACCTGAAGCAATTGGGCATGGCCGCGCACAACTACCACAGCGCCCAGAACACTCTGCCGGCCAATCTCTACTTGCATCCGCAGTACTCGACGGCAAGCTACGTCTGGAACAACGCGAGTTGGATCGTCTTTCTCTTGCCTCAGATGGAGCAGCAGCCCCTCTACAACGCGATTAATTTCAGCTTCATGTGGGGGGCGAACAATGCGGGCTGGGCGTCGACGGCGGCCCTGGGGCAGCAGAATTCGACCGTTCGGCAGAGCGTGCTCAACACGCTGATTTGTCCGTCCGATCCAAGTCCGGCAACCGATACGACGAATGCCGATGAGATTGGGTCGAGCTTGGCGGCGGGGACGTCGTATGTGGGCAACGTCGGTGACAACTGCCTGGCCTGCAACACTCCCAACGGCGATACGAGTGTGATCTTCTGTGCCTCGCAGGGCTACAAATGCCGGGGCGCGCAACTCGGCGATCCATCCTCGGGGGTGCCGACGGTCCCCCCGCCCCCCGCCACCGGTAGCGGCATCTTCTGGCGGGAGTGCTCTGGCGTCTCGTTCAATCAGATCATCGACGGGACCTCGAATACGTTCATGGCCGGCGAGCAGATCATGAAGGTGACCTTGTGGAACGCCTGGGTCGAGGCGAACCAGAGTGTGGGTTCGACGGCTGTTCCCTTGAATTACTTGGCCCCTGGCCGTTCCATCGCCGGTGCCGGCAGCACCGTGATCGCCACCGGGCAGAGCGATACGGGGAACTGGCCGGCCTGGTACAGCTTCCGGAGCATGCACCCCGGCGGTGGCAATTTCGCGATGTGCGACGGCTCGGTCAAGTTCATCAAATCCACGATCAACATGCCAACCTATCAGGCCTTGAGCACGCGGGCCGGGGGCGAAGTGATTTCGTCCGACGCGTACTGAGTATGCAGGCGATTGCCTCGTTTCGAGCGTGGGCCGTGGCGGAAGCGATTCCTTTTCCGTTGCGGCTCAATTCTTGATTGCCGCGGAGGTGTGATTTTGAAACGAACCGCAGTGAAGCCCAGTGCCGGACACCTGGCCCGTCTCGTTGTCATCGCGTGCGTGTCTCTGACGCCGCTTGCCTGCGGGACGACGGGACCGGGCATGGCGCCAGTCTCAGGGAAAGTGACGTATCAGGGGAAGCCGGTCCCCAAGGGAACGATCACGTTTGCATCGCTGGCGCCTGAAGGTCGGAATGCGACCGGTCAGCTCGATTCGGACGGGAGCTACACGCTTCAGACCGAGAATCCTCGCGACGGTGCGTTGCTCGGCGAATACAATGTGATGATCTACGCCCATGACGAGGTGATTCTCGACTATATTCCCAGAAAACCCATCCCGCCCAAGATCCTGAGTCCCACGAAGTACGAGAAACCCGAGACTTCGGGTCTGAAGGCGACGGTCAAGAGTGGGTCGAATACGTTCGACTTCGATCTGAAGGATTGAGTGGACGTCTGGAAATTCGCAGTCATCTACCCCTCCTCGGCCTGGCGCGTATTCACGCGCCAGGCTGTATTCATTTGTTGTGACGCACTTCGATGCGGGATCGGAACTTCCCGCGATGATCGCGTGGCGTGTGGCCAATTGGGTTGACAAGTTTTAGGAAATTCGGAGAATTCCGCGGCACTGTGAGCCAGGATGATTCCTCGTGACGCCTAGGTTTGAAGCGAGGGCATGAGGCCCTTGATTCTCAGCTTGGGGAGACATCGAACTTTTGGGTGCGGGTCGACAATGCTCGGCTCGGCCTGTCTCCCAACTCGGAAACAGCACCCCTTGAGATCCCGGCTCTGACTTGGTGAAACGAAGGACCGAACGCCGTCGCTGTCCAGGGCGCCAGCGCTCGGCTTCGTCCGCTTTTGGATCTCAATGAAGGGGGGCTGGCCCACCATGCGGCCTGAGACTCAACACGTGGTCGCGATGCGGCCCGCGCTTCATCGTCAGTACACCACATCGGAGTCGGGGGCCAACCCGGCCGCTCTCGAGCCGGCTCGCCCTGGGCTCTATCCCGGCGAGCCCGAGGCCTGTCGCCGCGACTACCGGCTGTTCTTGCCGATCCTCGCCCATCTCGGCCTCTTTCTCGCGGTCTTCAAGGTTTTTCGCCTTGAGGGGCGGGCGTTTCAGATCCTGGTCACCGTCGCCTTGGCCGCCCTGCCCGTCCACTACCTGCTCCCTTATCGCTGGAAGAAGCCGCTCTTCGTCGCGGTCTCGATGATCGGCCTGGCCCTCGTGTTCGGACCGTTGGCCGCCGCGTACGTGATCGCACTCGCGCTGCTCCTGATCGGCGTTTGCCGCTTGCCGATCCCCTGGTGGACTCGGGTCACGACGCTCGCGGTCGTGGCCGTTGCCCTCGCCATCGCCCGGGTCCGGCCCGAGAGTCTGGCTTTGGCGGTCCCTGAGAGCGTCTGGCCCGTGCTCGCGACCATGTTCATGTTCCGGATCTTGATCTACCTCTATGAGCTGAAGTATGCCAAGGCTCCCGAGACGGTCGTCGACACGCTCAGCTACTTTTTTCTCTTGCCCAATGCCTGCTTCCTCCACTTTCCGGTGGTCGACTACCGGACGTTGCACCGCGGCTATTTCTCCCGGGAGATCCATGCCACCCAGCGTGCCGGTCTCCAGATGATCTTTGACGGTACGATCCACCTGCTCCTTTACCGCCTGGTCTATCACGAGTGCCTGATCCCGGCCGAAGAGGTCCAGGGCGCCGCCAGTCTGGTGCGTTATCTGGTTTGCAACTACCTGCTCTATCTCCGCGTCTCGGGCCAGTTCCACATGGCTTGCGGGATGCTCCACCTGTTCGGGTTCCAGCTTCCCCCGACGCATCATCACTACTTGTTGGCGACCGGGTTCACCGACTACTGGCGTCGGATCAACATTTACTGGAAAGATTTCATGGTCCGCCTGGTGTTCAACCCGGTGGTGTTTCGGTTGAAGCGGTGGCCGCAGCCAGCGGCGCTTGCGATCGCGACGGTGGTGGTGTTCGTGGCGACCTGGGCGTTGCATGCGTACCAATCGTACTGGCTACGAGGTTCATGGGGGATCAGTGGTCCGGATGCCCTGTTCTGGGGAATCCTGGGAGCCTTGGTGCTGGTCAACGTGCAGTTGGACGCGCGACGATCGCGGGCCCGCACTCGGCCGGGCAAGGGGCCGTTGACGGCGCGGGGGCATCTGGTGCGTGGGGCGAAGGTCGCGGCCACGTTCACGACGATCGCGCTGCTCTGGTCGCTCTGGTCGAGCCCGACCATCGAGTCGTGGGTGGACCTGATGCGCCGCGGGATACGAATATAAAGACGTAAATATTGAGCTTGGGTGGCTTCGCGCGACGGGCTTGGTTTTCGAGTCTGTCGCAAGGAAACCGGGCCGTCTGTCTGCCCCGGAGGCCGAAATTCGCGGGAGAAACGCGTTCCCACGCGGAGCGTGGGAACGAGATCCCGGTATCCTGGCTACAGTCTCTGGTTTACTTCCTTTTCGGATCTCGTAGGGGCCGCGATGATCACCCATGACGGATGGTCCGCAATCGCGGACCCGACTCATGCTTTGGTTAGGTGATCGTTCTTCATTTCGTATCTCATAGGGAAAGATACGAATCGATGAAGAGTGTAGGCGGTGCCTACCCTCCCGAAGCTGGATTGTTCGAGAGGTGAGTGTCTCATGATCCGTTGCTCGTCGCAGACAGTGCAGTTCCTGGCGACGGCGGCGATCCTCGTTTGGGGATTGGTGCCGGGTCACCTGGCGTTGGGGAGACCGGGGCGGGTTCGCGAGACGTTGCGCTGCGACCTGATGAGCCGCGCCGACTACGACCAGATGGAGCGGGGCTATTACGAGCAGATCCTCGACGCGGGGCGGAAGTTGGGCGGATCGGCCGCGGGACCGCGGCAGGGGGACGGCCCGAGCCAGGTCTGTCTGAGCGTCGACGACCTCCGCGAGTTCGTGCTGAAACCGAACCTGTCGGTCCGGCAACCGGTTGGGGTGAGCTGGAGCACCAACGACCTGGGGATGCGTGACCGCCCGTATCCGCGGGCCAAGCCGCCGAACACGGTCCGGATCGGACTGATGGGCGACTCGATCGCGGCGGGCTGGGGAGTTGGCGACGACCTCGGGTTCGAGCCCACCCTCGAGCGTTGGTTCGATGAGCGGTCGCGCCAGGCCGGTGGTCCCGGCATCGAGATCCTCAACTTCGCCGTACCGGGGCGCAGCCCTGGCCAGCGCTGGTATCATTTCATGCAGATGGGCTGGGTGATGGAGCCTGACCTGGTCTTTTTCGAGGCGACGCAGGCCGATGTGGGCTGGGCCGTGCGCCGACTCCGCGAGCTCCTGCCGCGCGGGATCGGCTGGGATTCACCCTTGTATGCCGATATTCTTGATGCTTGTGGAGTGATGCCGGGCGAGACGAGCCAGGCCTACGAGCGAGCGCTCCGGCCCTACACCTGGGAACTCACCGCCTCGGCCTATCGCGCGATCGCCGAGGGGTGTTCGTCGCGGGGGGTGCCGTCCGTCATCGTCGTGATTCCCCGGGTGGGCCGAACGGTGGACCGGGCGGATCATGAGCGGCTGCTCGCCACGGCCCGAGACGCCGGCTTCTCGGCGGTCATCGACATCTCTGACGCCTTTGACGGGATCGACCCGGCCACCTTGACGGCCCGCGCCGACGACTACCACCCCAACGACAAGGGCCATGCCCTGCTCGCCCGCCGGCTCGACCAAGCGCTCTGGCAACATCCCCTGTTGAACCAACTCCGGAACCGAGCGGCGCCCCAGGATGAGCCCGCCGGACCGTCGACGAACGCTGGCCTGCCCTCCGCGTCCGAGGGATGATGGCCCGCCGGTGCCGATCGACCCGATTCGACCCGAACCGACGAGGGAGAGTTCGCTAGCTTACGGCCGACCGATCTCCGATGATGGTCAAAGGGAGGGACTCCTTCTTCTTTTTTGATTTCTTCGTGAAGCGAGCCTGGCACGGGCCAGGACGCTTTAGGAGGTTGTATGGCCGGGGTGATCGAGAGCGGCCGGTCGTCCACTGACGGAGTCATGGGTGTTGATCACGGCCTCGTCACGCTCGCGTTTGCGTACGGGGGCCGACGATGAAGCTGCACAAATATCCGCGGACCCGGCACCTCAAGGGCTCACGACTTCAGCCCGGCGACCACGACCTGCTCGCCGCGCCATTTGCCGAATTGGTCGGGAGGCAGCTTGTTGTCGAGGAGAAGCTGGACGGTGTCAACGCGGCCATCAGCTTCGACCCCGCCGGCCGGCTCTGGCTCCAGAGCCGGGGCCACTACCTGACCGGCGGTCCGAGCGAGCAGCATTTCGACCTCCTGAAGACCTGGACCAACGCGTTTGCGGAACCGCTCCGCCAGGTCCTCGGCGCCCGCTACGTCCTCTACGGCGAGTGGCTCTACGCCAAGCACACGATCTACTACGATCGCTTGCCCCACTACTTCCTGGAGTTCGACCTGCTCGACACCACCACGGGCCACTTCCTCTCGACCGCGAGCCGCCGCGCATTGCTCGCCGGATCGCCGGTCGCCTCGGTGCCCGTGCTTTGGAGCGGTCTGGCGAACTCGCCGGACGAGTTGGTCGACCTGGTCGGACCGTCGCTTTACAAAAGCGCTGGCGGTGGCGCGGCCTTGGCGTCGGCCTGCCGGGTCCGAGGTCTTGACCCGGAGCAGATCGGTCGCGAGACCGACCCCTCGAACTTGATGGAAGGCCTCTTCATCAGGGTCGAGGAGGCCGGGCAGGTGATCGATCGATTCAAGTATGTTCGGTCCAGCTTCCTGAAAAGCGTGCTCGACTCGGGAAGCCACTGGCTGACGCGGCCCATTGTGCCCAACGGGCTCGCTGCCGGCGCCCAACTGTTTGGATCCCCGGCATGACGGCGACAACGGTTTACCAACGCGTTGCGCACGCTCTCGCCGGTTCTAGAGCGCCTCACAGTTGCATAGCATACGCCGCACGGTCCTGGAACCATCCGGCGATGTTTTCGGGGGTGACGTCATGCAAGGCCGAACCGAACGCCGCATAGACCGTCTCCTTCGTTCGCGCCGCCGCCGACCTCATCGCACCCTTGACCTTCGAAAACATCTCCTCAATCGGTGTCAGGTCCGGACTCCACGGCGGCAACGGCACCACCTCCGCTCCGGCCGTCTCGACGGCCTCGATCGCATCTTCCGACTGGTGCGGCTTGAGATTGTCCCAGATCACCACGTCCCCCGACTTCAACTCCGGGACCAACACCTGTTCCACGTAGGCCTCGAACACGTCGGTGTTGGTGGCGCCCGGGAAGGCCAACGTCGCCGTCACCCCGGAGAGGCGCATCCCGCTGGTCAGCGTGATCGAATCCCAGTGCCCGGGCGTCGTGGAGTAGACGCGTTCTCCCACCGGGGCGCGGCCGTAAGTCCGGGTCATCGCCGTGTTGGCCCCGCATTCGTCCACGAAAACCAGGCGTTTCGGGTCCACGCCAGCGAGTCGCTCGCAGAATTCGCGCCGCTGCTCCTGGACGTCCGGGCGGTCCTGCTCCTGGGCACGGGGCACCTTCTTCTTGCGTGGCAGCCCCAATTGGCTCAAGGCGCGCGAGATGGTCATCAGGCAGCACGAGAGGCCGAGTCGTTGGCGGCATTCCTCGAGTGTGGCATCGGGTTGCTGGCGGATCAATTCTCGAAGCCGTTCCAAGTCCTCGGACCCGAGCACGGCGGGGTTGCCACCGCCGTGCGGTCTGGGTTCGACCGAGCCGGTCGTGCGATGGAGTTGGAGCAAGCGTGTGACGAAGGAGATACTGACCAGGAACCGTTTCGCGATCTGGCGTACCGACCCGTCACCGCGCTGGATCGTCTCGAGGACCCGCAGTCGGAGATCTTGAGAATAGGGTGTCATCGGCCACCTCCTAACTCAGATCTCCTTTCAAATGGCGTGCCATCCAACTGTTAG
Organism: Singulisphaera sp. GP187; assembly: GCF_900129635.1. GTDB lineage: Bacteria > Planctomycetota > Planctomycetia > Isosphaerales > Isosphaeraceae > Singulisphaera. Next base: position 5,181,505 of record NZ_FSRB01000001.1, read on the forward strand.
GCGCTCTAGCCCCAACGGGGCGGCCCAAGGAAGCCCGGGGCAACGCCCCGGGAAATCAATATGTTCACATGGCATAGCCCTGTAAGGGCGGCCTGATTCGAGGGATTGTCTCATTTCGACAGAAAGGGACCTCGAGCGAGTTAACAGTTTGAGTGGATTGGGAGGCCCCGCCGTGATGTGATGACATCCGACCAAGGCGTGTCACCAACACGGAAGGACCTCCCATGTTCAAGTTATCACCGCGCGTCTGGATTCTCAACGCCGCTGCTGTCCTTTCGGGGCAGCACGGGGCCGTCACTCAACAAGCCGAACTGGCCGGTTGCAGTCGCGAGACCGTCTACGAGCACTCCCGCAAGGTCGAGCAGCGACTCAAGGGCGAACCCACGCCCGAGGACGTCGTCGAACTCCGTGAGGAGAATCAACGGCTCCGCAAGCGGATCGCCGAACTGAAACGCGAGACCCAAGGCCGGATCCTCTTCGACAAGGCCAAACAACGCCAACTCACCACGGCCGCCTTCGCCATGGGGGTCAGCCTCCGCCAGGTCGAAGACCTGCTCGGCGTGCTCCTGGCCCCGGAGCAGGTCCCCGACCATTCGACTCTAGGGCGTTGGGTTCAAGACGCGGCCCGGCAAGCCGGCCAGGTGCTCAAGGCCCTCGACCCGGCGTGTGCGACCCAGATCCAGACCCTCGCGGTGGACGAGATCTTTTTTGGGGGCGACCGACCTTGGTCGGGATCGAGCCGGCGAGCATGACCGCCGTCTTTTGCCAGAACGCCAAGGACCGATCGGCCGCGACCTGGAAGGAACAGTTGGAGCCGTTCTCGGGTCTGGAATTCGCCGTCTCCGACGCCGCCAAGGGGATCGGCTCGGCGGTGGCGCAGCTGGCCCAGGGGCGTGCGATCGACTCGTCCGCCCCGGCCCTGACGCACGGCCTGGACGTCTTCCACACCACGATGGAGGCGAAGCGGGTTCTCGCCCGACACTGGCGTGGCGCCGAGGCGGCCTGGGAACTGGCCGAGGCCGCCGACGCCAAGGTCGCTGCCGCGAAACAACGAGGCCTCGACGCGCGAGCCGCCGCGGCGGCCGCGCGGGCACCGTGGGCCCGCGCGATCGAGCGGTTCGAACAGGCCCAGCGGCTGGAGTCGGCCTGGGACCGGGTGCACGCGGCGCTCGACCTGTTCACCCCCGACGGCCGGCTCAACGACCGCGTCGGAGCCGCCGCCGCGATCGCCGAGGGGACGAAGGACCTGACCGGCCCCGACTGGTCGAAGGTCCGCAATTTCGACACTTCTCGCTGATCTCCACCGCGATTTCATGCGATTTGACGTGATCGTTAGCCTTCATTCGCTGGTGACTTTACTTTCCGCCCCGGGTCCGGAACCTCGGTACTCTTCGCCGCAGTCCACTTCGTCCACACCTGATCGAGTGTCATAACGACAAACCGCACCAGCGTTCGGCGGCGTCGCCATTTGTACCGCACTTTCTCCAGGAACCGGAACCGCCGGTTGGTGCGTTCCACTTGATTGTTCGTCCGCACCCTCCGACTGGCCGGATTGTTCAAGTACGCCATCAACTTGGGGAACTTCTCCGGGTTCAAATGCTCCAACGCTTTGACCAACTCGGGCACCGATTGGAACGCCGAGTCATGCACGACTACAGAACGGCGACAACTCGCCTGGTGATAGTCTTTTGACGCATCGAACAGCCAGTAAATCCGATCCGCGAACCGCCGGAGCGTGGCCAACTCGGGCAGGTACTCCAACATTTGCTTCAGGTTGGTTTGTTCCAACTCGGTGAGGTTCTCTCGACGCTTCACGATCGAATATCGATTTTTGAACACAAAGTGGGCCTTCTCCTTGACCGTCATACCCCGGCGAGCGGCGGCGGCCTTCGATTTGGCTCCCTTGCGGCCTCGCTTCTTCTTGCGCCCGGCCTTGCCCCGTCGATTCATCGCCGTCCGCATCCGCCGCACGGCATCGAGGATCAGCTTGTTGATGTCCTTGATGACGTGGAAGACGCACAACTGGTGATCCGCATCGGACCACAATTCCTTCAGCACGGCAGGATAGAGGTTCGACCCGTCGGTGACGACGACCTGGGGATGCAAGCCCCAGGTCTTGAGGTTCTTGGGGAACCGTCGCATGTGATCCTGGTCGTTGGCGGCGACCAGGGCGAAGGCCACCGGCAGATTGTTCAGCGGGTCGGTGGCCAAAAGCAAGGCGTAACGGCCCAGGTGCAGTTCGTCGATGCAGAGTGTGCCACTGAAGTGCTCGAGGACCTCGCGTCTGTGGGTGCTCATGTCGAGTTGTGCCACATAATCGTGGAGCACGTCGTAGACGAATCCTGAGGAGAGTTCCAGGAGGAACTCGCGGCGAATCGACTCCAAGGTCCGTTCGATATTCATGCCGTCTTGAAGGATCCGGCCCAGCACCAAGTCGCGGACCTTATTGTCATATTTGGCCTTGGGAAGCACGTCGTCCGGGGTATTACGGAACGTGGTACAGCAGCCACAGAGGGCGGTGTACTCGCCGTAGGTGATCTCGAGGTAGGCGATGGCCTTGTAGGCGACGGTGCGTACGGTCCGGGTCTGGGTTCGCTTGCGTCGGCCAGCTTTGCCACATCCTGGGCATGGGGCCTTCTTGGGCGCGGAGTAAACGGGTATAACAATCGGTGTGGGTGCTTCGGTGCCCATGCTTGTGTCCCTGGTGCTGAGAGTTGTGGTAAACCTCATTACCAGGGCACAAGCCCTATCTTTCAAGAGCAAAACGGCTTATAGCCGGTCATCGGCTTGGTGGAGATCGGCGAGAAGTCTCGCAATTTCTTGAACGACCCGCGGAGCCTGGCGTTCCTCGACCGGATGCATTGCCGCCTGGAGATTGCGGAGCCGGAGCCGCAATGGCGCGAGGCACTCGCCTGGCGTTGGTGGCTGTGGCACCGCCGAATGAAGCCCTCGGACCCAGGGACGGAATTGGTCCGCGCGGTGGGTCGGCACGGAACCTTGAGCGAGCCGCTTACGCCCGTGTCGCGGTGGTCTTGGAGGAGACGTTCCGAGCGAGCAGCGCGGTCGAGTGCATGAACAGCGTGCTGCGGATGCAGCAGTCGAGACACCGCCGGATGACCCAGCCGATGCTCGACCTGAAGCGTCTGTACTGGAACACCCACTCGTTCCGTTCGGGCCCGAGAAAGGACGTCTGCCCGTACCAGCGGCTGGGCCTGAAACTGCCCAGTTACGACTTCTGGGAGGTACTCAAGTCCGATCCAAAGAAGTTGACGCAACAACTGTCAACCACTGGAAATACGGAATGAGACAATCCCTCATTCGAGCGGCGGCCTTGCGACGTAGATCGTTCTGGTATAACCTTTTAAGTCGCCCTTTTAGGGCTGCTGATCCTCGTGGACGAGTCCCCAGGGCGTTGCCCTGGGCTTCCTTGGGCCGCCCCGTTGGGGCTGAATTCAAACAACTGGATTTCATGAATTTTTGTCAATCGCATTTGAAAATACGAGGAACGGTGGTGTCCCGGAGCGATTAAACCTTGTGCTGGTCACGGACGTAGAATGATGAGCAAGCGTTATTTTTACGTCTGCATCCCGACTCCCGGGCATGGCCCGGTCCCTGCTGAATCATACATGACCTCACTCGCTTTTGCTGCCAGAATCCCGACTGCTCACTCTACGGACAACGCGACGCCGGAAACCTCACCGTCTGCGGCCATTTCGGCAAGCTCAACCCCATCCGACTCCTCTACTGCCGAGCCTGCAAGTACCGGTTCTCCGAACGCAAGGGCATCCCGCTGTTCGGCTCCCAACTCCCGACCGACAAGGCCCGTTCGGTGCTCGATCACCTTGCCGAGGGCAACGGCACCCGACAGACCAGCCGGTGCGTCGGCGTCTACCGCGACACCGTCACCCGCCTGGCTCGCCGGGCCGGGCAGCACGCCCACGACGCTCACGACGAGCTCGTGGCTTTTTCCCCCTCGGACCCGAGAAGTCCAGTTCGATGAGAAATGGGCCTTCGTCGCCAAGAAGCAGCGGAACTGCGATCCGGCTGACCCCGCCGATGCTCACAAGGGCGACTACTGGGACCAGGTCGCTTACGACCCCGAACACCGGTTGGTCCTGGCCGTGGTCCCGGGGACTCGCACCCTCGAGAACGCCGAAGCGATTGTCACCGAGGTGAAGCAGCGACTCGGTGGCCGGGCCCCGGATCTGATCACCAGCGACGAGGCGCCGGTCTACAAAACGGTGATCGGAACCACGTTCAGTGAGCCGGTTCCGCCCCCGTCCCGGCGCCGCCAGGGCCGGCCGCGGATCGTGCCGGAACGCCGCTTGCCCCGGGGTTTGAACTACGCGACGGTGCGGAAGCATCGTGAGAAGGGCCGCGTCATTGCCGTGGACCGGGAGCAGGTCTTCGGGACCCCGGACGGGCTGGCCGCGGTGTTGGCCAGGTCTCCGGTCAACCGGAGCGTGAACACGTCGTTCGTGGAGCGACGGCACGGGATGGACCGGGGCCGCAATGCCCGCAAGGCGCGTCGGATCTATCGGTTTAACAAAGACTGGCATGTTCGCGAGCCGATAAGCGATTTCACGTTGTACTGTGACAACTTCTGCTGGGAAGTGCGCACGCTCCGGATCCGGGCTGAGGATGGCCGTTGGCGATCGCGCACGCCGGCGATGGGGGCAGGCCTGGCCGATCGTGTCTGGTCGCGAGACGAATGGCTCAGCTTCCCGACCATTCAAGTTGCATAGGACGCCACCGTTTCCGGTCGGACAACGAAATAGGAAAACTTCATGAGACTTCTCGTGGTCACGCTCTGTTGCTTCGTCGCTCCGCCGATCGTTCGGGCCGATCCCGCCGAGGATGCTGCGATCCAGGCGATAAAACAGCTTGGCGGGGAGGTCGAACAGTTCGGCAAAGTCGTTGGTCTCTGGCGCATGAAGTTGACGGCCGCTCAACTCAAGGAGCTGTCGGCCCTCAAGAACCTCAGCACTCTCAAGCTCTGGGAGATGCAGGTGGCGGACGCCGGCATGAAAGAACTGGCAGCCCTCAAGAACCTCACCACCCTTGGCCTCACTAATTCGACGGTGGCGGATGCCGGCATGCAGGGGCTGTCGGCCCTCAAGAACCTCACCACCCTCAACCTCTCTGGGACGGAGGTGACGGACGCCGGCATGAAGGAGCTGTCGGCCCTCAAGAACCTCACCTCCCTCAACCTCTCTGGGACGGAGGTGACGGACGCCGGCATGAAGGAGCTGTCGGCCCTCAAGAACCTCACCACACTTGGCCTCCTTCGGACGAGGGTGACGGACGCCGGCATGAAGGAGCTGTCGGCCCTCAAGAACCTCACCTCCCTCGACCTCTCCGGGACGGAGGTGACGGACGCCGGCTTGAAGGAGCTGTCGGCCCTCAAGAACCTCACCACACTTGGCCTCCCTCGGACGAGGGTGACGAGTGCCGGCTTGAAGGAACTGTCGGCCCTCAAGAACCTCACCACCCTTGACTACGATGGGATCGGTCCCTACACCGCCGTCGCTCCGGAAAAAGGCCCGAGGCCGTCGGTGGTGGACGCCGGCTTGAAGGGGAACGTGGACCTCAAGAGCTATACGGCCCTTAACCTCTCCTGGTCCGATGTGACTGACAACGGCTTGAAGGAACTCGCGGCCTCCAAGAACCTCACCTCCCTTGGCCTCTCTTCTACGGAGGTGACGGACGCCGGCTTGAAGGAACTGTCGGCCCTCGAGAACCTCACCACCCTTGGCCTCTCCTGGACGAGGGTGACGGACGCCGGCTTGAAGGAGCTGGCGGTCCTCAAGAACCTCACCTCCCTTGGTCTCTCTTCTACGGAGGTGACGGACGCCGGCTTGAAGGAACTGTCGGCCCACAAGAGCCTCACCTCCCTTGCACTCTATAATAATGGGAAGGTGACGGACGCCGGCTTGAAGGAACTGTCGGCCCTCAAGAACCTCACCTCCCTTGACATCTCCGGGACGAGGGTGACGGACGCCGGTTTGAAGGAGCTGTCGGCCCTCAAGAACCTCACCACTCTCGGTCTCGCCATGACGGAGGTGACGGACGCCGGCTTGAAGGAGCTGGCGGTCCTCAAGAACCTCACCACCCTTGACCTCTCTTTTGCGTCCGTGACGGACGCCGGCTTGAAGGAACTGCCGGCCCTCAAGAACCTCACCTCCCTTGACCTCACTGCTACGGGGGTGACGGACGCCGGCTTGAAGGAACTGTCGGCCCTCAAGAACCTCACCTCCCTCGACCTCAGCGGTGCAAGGGTGACGGACGCCGGCATGAAGGAGCTGTCGGCCCTCAAGAACCTCACCATCCTCGGCCCCATTAAGCCGACGGTGGCGGACGCCGGCATGAAGGAACTGGCGGCCCTCAAGGACCGCGGCATAAAGGAACTGGTGGCCCTCAAGAAGCGCACCCTCCTTGACCACGGTGGGGTCGGTCTGCCCATCGCCGTCACTCCGGAGGCAGCCCCGAAGCCCTCCCTGACCGACGCCGGCGTGAAGGAGCTCGCGGCCCTCAAGAACCTCACCACTCTGAATCTCACCATGACGGAGGTGACCGACGTCGGCTTGAAGGAGCTGTCGGCCCTCAAGAACCTCACCACCCTCGACCTCTCCGGGACGGAGGTGACGGACGCCGGCATGAAGGAAGTGTCGGCCCTCGAGAACCTCACCACCCTTGGCCTCTCCGGGACGAGGGTGACGGACGCCGGTTTGAAGGAGCTGCCGGCCCTCAAGAACCTCACCACCCTCGACCTCCGAGGGCCCATCGATGGGGAGTTGCGCCTCGGTGAAGTAGGATATTGGGAGCGGTTGCTGACGGACGCCGGGGCGAAGGAGCTCGCGGCCCTCGAGAGCCTTACCGCTCTTGACCTCTCTGAGAACAACGTGACGGCCGCTATCTTGAAGGAGCTCGCGGCCTCCAAGAACCTCATCGCCCTCAACCTCTCTGGTACGAAGGTGACGGACGCCGACTTGAAGGAACTTGCGGCCCTCCGGAACCTCCGCATCCTCTACCTTTCAGATTGCGTGAATCTGACGGATGACGGACTCAAGCAACTTGCGGCCCTCAAGAACCTCACTACCGTGGATCTCCTGATGACCGTGGTTTCGGATACGGGGTTGATGGAACTTTCGGCAATCCCGGGGCTGGCCCACCTTCGAGTGGCGGGCACCGCAGTTTCGAACGCCGCAGAGAAGGAGTTTGTACGGAGAAATCCCAAGTGCGACCTGTCCGTTCCCTCGTGGTCAGAAGCAATAAAGCGATGATGGTTTTCGAGCTGGGCCGCGCCGTCCGTGAGGCGTCTCCGGCAGTGCGGCCCCGGCACCTTTTGCAAGCATGAGCGAAGGAACGAAGTAAGCCTCCGATCCGGCCGTTGGCCGCAGAGCGAGCGATCGGGATTCCGGCGGCGGAAGCGCGAGAGGTCGACTATGGATGAGGCCCGCTCCCGAGGGTCGCCGCTCGAAGGATCATCGGGCGCAATCCTCAGGATAAGTTAGGGTTGAATGACACGCAATCGCTCTGAAACATGACCCGAGGAACAGGGTCGGTGAAATTGGATAATTAAGAGGAAGTGATATGCCAACGAATCCCAATGCCCTGGAATCAGCCGCGCTCACTGGGGACGAAGTTTGCGCCGTGCGGGAGACGACCTGCTGCATTGTCGGCGGCGGACCGGCGGGGGTGATGCTGGGGTACTTGCTGGCGCGACGAGGGGTGCCGGTCTTGGTGCTCGAGTCGCACAAAGATTTTGATCGCGACTTCCGGGGCGACACGATCCAGCCCTCGACGTTGGAAGTTCTCGACCAGTTGGGCTTGGCCGATCGGATGTTGGAGACGATCCCTCACGGCCAGATCCGCGGCTTGAAGGTGACGACGCCGACCGGGGACTTGACCCTGGCGGACATCAGCCGGCTCCAGACAAAGTATCCGTATATCGCGACGCTTCCCCAGGCCCAGTTTCTCGAGTTCCTCGTCGAGGAGGCGCGCCAGTTCCCCAGCTTCGGGCTGGTCATGGGGGCCAACGTGCAGCGACTCGTCCAGGAGGAGGGCGCTGTCCGCGGGATCCGCTATCGCGGTCAAGACAACGGCTGGCACGAAGTGAGGGCCGCGCTCACGGTGGCGGCCGACGGCCGCTTCTCCAAGATTCGCGGCCTGGCCGGGCTCGAGCCGGTCAAGACGGCGCCCCCGATGGACGTCGCCTGGTTCCGCTTGCCGCGGCGGCCGGACGATCCCCGAGACCTCGGCTCGCTTGCCATTCACAACGGCCACTTCGCGGTCGTGTTGGAGCGTGCTGAGGAATGGCAGGTGGGCTACGTGATTCTCAAGGGGAGCTTTCAGCAGCTCCGAGGAGGCGGTCTGGAGCGGCTGCACCGTTCGTTCGCCGAGCTGGTGCCCTGGCTGGCGGACCGGGTCGAGCTCTTGACCGACTGGAAGCAGGTTGCGGTGCTCTCGGTCGAGTCGAGCCGACTCACGCGCTGGCACGAGCCCGGGCTCTTGTTGATTGGCGACGCGGCCCACGTCATGTCTCCCGTGGGAGGGGTCGGGATCAACGTGGCCATTCAGGACGCCGTGGAGGCGGCCAACCTGCTCGCCGCGCCGCTCCAGGAAGATCGGCTCCAGGAGCAGGATCTGGCGGCCGTCCAGGCAAGGCGCGAGTGGCCCGTCCGGGTGATCCAAGGGTTCCAGGAACGGATGCAAAAGATCATCGTCGCCCAGGCCCTCCAGTCAGGGAAGCCGTTTCGCCTGCCCCTCCTGCTTCGCGTCTTGCTCCGGCTGCCAATCCTCCGTAACATTCCGGCCCGAATGATCGCGTTCGGCGCCCGTCGGGTCCGGGTCGAGGAGCCTTCCCCGCGATAGTTCTTCGAATCACCCGTCTCATGGACTGGGATTTGCATGCATGGTTCCTCTTGAAAGTCTGATCCTAGCCTTTAGGGTGCATAATTTTGCATGCACGCTGGGTACATTCCATGATCGTTGGTGAAGGCCATGTTCTGATTGTTGAGGATAGCCTGGCGATGGGTTATGCGTTGCGGGCTCAGTTCCAGGCGTTCGGGTGGGAGGTCAGGTTGTCCCGGACCGTGGCCTCGGCGCTGGAGAACCTCGATCCGCCGCCCGATTGGATCCTTCTCGACCTCTGGCTGTCCGACGGCGACGGCGAGGATGTGCTTCGCCACGTGCGGGAGGCGGGGATTCCCTCCCACGTGGCCGTCATTTCGGCCGGGCTCGATCCCGAGCGGATCGCCAGCCTGGAACCGCTGAAACCCGACCTGATGCTCCCGAAACCGATCAGTTTCGAGAAGCTGCTCGAGGCCTGCCAATCGGCTCACTCCTCGGTGGGCCAGGCCGAACCCAAGGCCGCCAGCTCGTCTCCGCTTCGACGCTCGGTCTGAGGCGCTCCACTCCACCCCGCAGCGCGGCCGACCGCTCCTCACGGATCTCTCGGCCTTCCGACCTGGCCCTCGGATTCGAGCGAGAATCGAGCCGCCGCGCGCGGTGGGCCCACGCCTCTTTCGGCCGGCCGCGGTTTCCGGGCGACTGGTCGGCGTATAGACTGAGATGGTACGATCGCGTTCGGTTTACAGCAGAGAATTCGGGCATCGAAGGCGACATGCTCCCATGAATCGACGGCTCTCACGGCTTGGTCTGTTGCTGGCCCTGGCGGCTCTGGCCCCGGCTCCCGACGCAAATCGGGACCGGCAAGTCGGCGAGTCGTTCCAGGTTCCCTACCGCCTCACCGACACCAATCACTTCCTGGTCCGAGTCCGGATCAACGGCAAAGGCCCGTTCAACTTTCTGGTCGATACCGGGGCCCCCGCGCTCTACGTGGCGACCGAGACGGCCAAAAAGATCGGCCTGGAGCCTGAGAAGGAGGCATTCTGGACTCAGGTCGACCGCCTCGACTTCGAGGGCGGAGCCAGTTTGACCAACCTCAAGGCGCGGGTGGAAGACCCGTTCCAACTGGTCGGCATGAATGCCCTGGGACTCCCCGGCGCGTCGATCGACGGCATCCTCGGGTTCACGGTCCTGGCCCGGTTTCGGCTCGAGCTCGATCCCACCCGGGACCGGATGACCTGGACCCGGCTCGCCTTCGAGCCGAGGGACCCCCCTGCCCCCGACCGCCGACCGGGGGACGGCCCGCCGGCCGAGATGCAGGCGATGAACTTGCTGGGCCCGGTTGCCAAGTTCGCCGCCGCCCTGGTGGGCAAGCAGCCCGAAGAGGAATTGCACCCGCGCGGATTCCTCGGCCTGGAACTGGCCGAGGCCGCCGATAACGGCCTGCGCGTGGACCGTGTCCTGGCCGACACCCCCGCGGCGAAAGCGGGCGTTCAGGCGGGCGATCAAGTCGTCCGACTGCTCAACCGCAATGTCAAGAGCCTGAAGGCTGCCCTCGAGGCGGTTGCCGAGGTCAAGCCCGGCGATCGCGTCCCCCTGTCCGTCCGCCGCGGCCCGGCGACCCAAGAGCTGACACTCACCGCCGGGGAGGGATTCTGAACCATGAATGTGTCAATGACTTCAGTCTTGTCTCATCGGACCCTGATTCTCGCGACCGCGCTGGCCGGACTCGTGGCGTTCGGAGCCGGCCCGGCCCCGGTGGAACCGGCGCAGAAGCCGAAGGCTTCCGGCCAGAAAGGGACGGTCCCGTTTGAGATGCTCGCGACCAACCACATGGTGGTCCGGGCCAAGATCAACGGCAAAGGGCCGTTCGACCTGATCTTCGACGTCGGAGCGCCGATCACGTTGCTCACCAACAAGGCGTCGCTTGAGTCGGGCACGATCAAGGCCGATGCGCCTCGGTCGTTCCTGTTTTCGATCCGGGGGGAGGCGGATGTCAAGAAGCTCGAGATGGGCGAGATGACGGCCGAAAACGTCCCCGTGATCGTCCTCGACCACCCGCTCTTGAAGGCGATGGGGGATATGCTCGACCGTCCGCTCGACGGGATCATCGGCTACACCTTCTTCGCGCGGTATCGGACGACGATCGACTACCAGGCGCATCGGATGACGTTCGAGCCGGTTGACGGCCCGGTGCGGAACCTCATGAAGGACCTTCCCGACCGCCTGGCCGGCCCTCGAGTCGCCCGCCACCGGACCCTCGCCCCGAGCGCACTCTGGGGCCTGAGCGTGGGAGACCCGGTCGATGGCCTGAGCTCGCCCGGCGTGCCGATCCGGTCGATTGTGGCCGACTCGCCCGCCGCGATTGCCGGCCTGAAGCCGGGCGACGTCCTGACCACCCTCGACGGCCGCTGGACCACCTCGATCACCGACGTCTACGCCGCCGCCGCGGGCGTCCCCGCCGGCCGCGAAGCGCCCGTAATCGTGCTCCGTGACGGCAAGGAATTGACCCTGACGGTCAAGCCCGTGGCGGGCCTCTAAATTGTAGGGTGGGCACGGCCCACCAGGTTTCGCCCCTGAGGATGAACGGTCATCCTCAGGGGAAGCCGCTCTAGCTCTGATCCTTCTTCCATGTTGGGAGTACGACGTCTCCGAGGTCTTTCACTTCACCTGGCCCAACCTGCACGCCTTTCAGAATCGGCCCGGTCGCCTTGTTGGGGGCGTCTCCGAGGGCGTCGTATTTCACGCCCGGGACGAGGCCCTCGAGGCGGAATCGCCCCTGGCCGTCGACCGTCGGTTTTTCAACAAGGTCGCCAGCCTCGGGGTCGGGGCGCTCGCGGGTTTCGCTGAAGATCTCCAAGTCGGTCCGGGGTTTCCCTTCCTCGTCGACGACCCGGCCGATCACGGTGCCCCAGGGTTGAAGTTTCGCGGTGAGTGGACCCGTCTCGTTACCGCGCAGGGCGAGCGAACCGGCGAGTTTGCGGCCGCGATGGATGAAGTCGAGCCGGTAACGGCCCGAGGGCAGTCCGGTGACCACGAAGGTCGGGTCCCCCGGGGTTTGTTGCGGCATCTGTAAGAGGTCGAGGGTGCGGACCTCGACTCCGTTTCCGAAGAGGAGGGGCTGGCCGTCGGAATCGACGATCGTGCCCGTGACCGTGCGGCCCGGATCGGCCTCGAGATTGAGGTCGACGACATCCTTCCCGGGTGCTGAGTTGATCTCCGCGATGACGTGCTGGTTGCTTGGCATCAAATAGGAGGGATAGGTGATGAAGGCTCCGTGAGATCGATTGAAGCCCTTGATCGAGTCGGTACCGAGACCGTGGAGGTATCGCTCTTCCTTCGCCCGGGCCGCGATGAGGCCGCGACCCGGCAGGGCCGCGATCGTGAACCGGCCGTCACTCCCCGAGATCGGGACCCGATTCTCCTGGGTATTCTGCCGGAAGTTCGGAAACTCGCCCAGGTACGCGTTATCCTGAAAGGCGTTGTAGATGACTTTGCCTGCGAGGGGCCGTCCCGTGGCCTTGTCGGTCAGACGCCCGCGCACGAGGATCCCGCGTTTCAGGGTCATATCGAAGGTGAACGGGCTTGGTTTGGGCTCGATGGCCGGCGAGTCGAACGTGCCGTTCACATAAGGCTGGCCGATCGGGGCCTCGGTGAAGAGCCTGATCCCGCGCGAGAGTGACAGGCCTTGGATCCGGTATCGTCCCTGGGCGTCCGAGGTCGCCTCGACATCGTGCGTCGGGATCAGGCTCCCGCTGAGAATGGGCATCCCGGTGATGTGGACCCCGGGGATCGGGGCGCCGGTGTCCTTGTCGCGGATGGTGCCGACGATCGGTCGCGCCGGGGCGGCGGCGTGGTCGAACCGGGCACCGTAGTAGATGATCGCCTGGCGGTCGCCCGAGCGCGGGTCCTTGGTGCGGATCGTGGGGACGTCGCGGGTCAGGATGTATGCCTCGGTCGTCTCGATCCCCGGTCCGGCGATCGAGGCCACGGCGATGCAGTCGCGGGGCATTCCGTCGATCCGGAACCGGCCGTCGCGTCCGGTGGTGGCCGAGAACCGCTCGCGACTGTTTGTGGTGTTCAGCCCGTACGGCTTTTTGCTAAACCGCTTGATCGTGTCGATCCAGGCATCGAGCTTGCCGTCGGGGGGGGTGTATACCCATTTGACCTTGGCCGTCGCGCCAGCGACCGGACGCCCTTCGAGGTCGAGGATCCGTCCCTCGACGCGGTCCGTCGGCTCGTGGGTTGGGACCACTGGCGCCGTGGGAACCTGCCGGGCTGGAGCCTCCTGCTTTGCAATCGGCCGGGCCGGGTCGGTCTGATCCAACTCATAGATCACTGTGGCCAGCGTGGTCCCGAGGACCAGTACGGCCGCCCCTGCGACCTTGAGCCGGGTCAGGATCCAGCCGCGTGAGACCGCCCTCACCAGGGCCGAGGCCGCACCCGACGCGCCGCCAGCCACGGCCTGGACGGTGGTTGTGACCAGCGTTTGCGGGACGGCCATTGGAGGTGCAAGCGGAACGGCGAGAGTGATCCCCCGCCGGGTCAGCCGGTTCCGGAGCAACTGACGCCCCTTGGCCAATCGACCGCGGAGCGCCCCTTCGGTCCAGCCGAGCCGCTCGGCGGCCTGGTCACGGGTCATCCCCTCGAGGTCGCAGAGGACCAACGGCAGACGGAGCCGCTCGGGAAGTCGCTCGATTTCCTCGTGAAGCAATCCGCCGAGGTCGTCGGCCGCCGGGCGCTCGGCGCCCCGCAAACCACCCGCGGCGCTCTCGACGTCGCGGCGGCGGGCGGCGGCGGCCCCGGCCTGGAGCGCGACCCGGTAGGCGACCCGGTGCAGCCAGCCCCCGAGTGCCTCGCCGCCTTGGATCGATCCCCCCTTGCGAAAGAGGAGCACGAACGTCGCCTGGAACGCGTCGTCGGCCGCATTCGGATCCTTCAACACGGCCCGGCAGGTGTTCCGGACCATCGCGCCGTGCCGTTCCACCAGCGCGGTGAACGCGGCCTCGTCGCGGCGGGTGACAAACCGTTCGAGCAAGCGGGCGTCGGATACGCCCGTGAACGTCCCCTCCTCGAGCAGGCGTTGGATCTGCCCGAGTGTCCCCGACCCCGATGCCGTCGGCATTGCGCCTCCTCGGTCTTTTTGTCTTCGGTTCGAATGAGGCCCCACCCATGAGAGAGCCGGCGCTGGCAAGACGGCAAAAGATTCTTGGCAAGAAATCAGGTGGGTCAGGATCGTCCTTTGATTTTGACCGCTCTTGCCGTTCGGGGGCAACTCTCCGCTTATTAGGAAACCCCTCCGTCTCGGGTTGACCTTCGCGCTTCGGTCCTGGCGTGTTAGGACTGTCGTCGCGGTCTTCTCGAGCTCAGATCAAGATAGACGATGGCGGGAGGCCTAAGGATGGACTTCTCGTCCTTGCGGAACGGCCTGGTTCCGGCGGAGACGGTCCCCCCCCACCCCTGGGACGGGTTTCTGACCGGCCCGGAGAACGACCTGGCGCATGCGAGCGTGCTGGCCCTGGCGCGAGGCGATGGCCCGGGCCTTTCGCCGCTGGTCTTGCACGGGCCGGCCGGGGTCGGCAAGTCGAGGCTGCTGGCGGGCCTGGTGTCGGAGCGACTGCTTCGGCATCCGGAGTCGGCGGTGGCGCACATGGAGGCCGAAGCGTTTGCCGCGGCCTGTGCGGAGGCGGCCGGGCAGAATGGGGGCTGGGCCGAGCTCCGTAGCCGGTTCCGAGGGCTCGACCTGTTCGTGCTCGAAGACCTGCACGCCCTGGAGCGCGCTCCGTTGGCCCTGACGGAATTGACCCACACGCTCGACGCCCTGGATGAGGCGGGGTCGAGCGTCGCGGTCTCCGCGCGAGTGGGGCCGGGTCAGTGGTCCGGGTGGCCTCCGCGCCTGGTTAACCGCCTGGTCGGGGGCCTGGCCGTCCGGGTCGATCCCCCAGGGCTGGCCTCGCGCCGGCGGTACTTGCTCGACCGCGCCCGGTCGCGCAAGATCAATCTTTTGGCCGAGGCGGTCGACTCGCTGGCCGAGGCGGCTGACGGCTACCGGACCCTCGACGGCTGGCTCGCCAAACTCGCGCTGGAGTCGCGCGTTGAGCGCAAGCCGCTCGACCGCCAACTCGTCACCCCCTTGATCGACGGCGAAGCCGCCGACCCGGACCTGACGATCGACCAGATCGCCCGGGCGGTCGCGACGAAGTTCGGCGTCACGCTGCGCGACCTCCGCTCGAGCACCCGCCGCAAGACGGTTGCCGAGCCGAGGCACCTGGCAATGCATCTGGCGCGGAGCTTGACCAGCCTGAGCTTCCAGGCCATCGGCACCTATTTCGGCGGTCGCGACTCCGCGACCGTCCGCCACGCCTGCAAGGCCGCCGCCGCCCGCCTCGCCGCCGACCCGGCCTTGGCCTCGGCCACCGCAACGCTCGCCCGCCGCTGGAGCCCGGGCGAGTCGGGCGGGACGCCCTCCGTCTCGAGCGTGTGACGAAATCCGACCGGTTGTTTCGAATTCTTCCGGCACCCATCAATGGGGTGGCCAGGGGCATCGACCGGTCGGCTCGACAGTCATTTGCTCGAGCCTTGGACTTCCTGGTGTCTGCGAGATTCGGACTTGATGGAGCCGGCGTCTGCCTCCATCGATTTCGTGTGTCACATCTTACAGATGTAAATTATTGTAGGCCTACCATTTGGCGTCGACGAATTCGCCGGGTGCACCACTCCGTTCGCAGTTTTGGGCCGAGAGGTAGAGGCAGCCATGTGTTTCCATGCGTTCGATCGCTTGCGCACGTATATGGGTGGGCCGAGTCAATGAGTTGGTCACGGGCTTTGAGGCGTGCCTGATCCGGATTCATGAAGATGGCTGTTCTCTTGATCTGAGCAATCCTCTTGGTTTGGTCACGGATGTTCTGCCGTAAAGGAACTCTCTCCCTAAGAATTTCGGATTGTTGTAACGTGTTGATAGCAAAGGAAGTCAGCGGGTTTGGCGACAAGTGACCCGTCGGGAATGATTGAGCCTTGTGTCGAGTTGCTTGAATTCAAACGTCATGCTTGCTAGCCTGCTGTCTAATCTTCATCCAACAACGTTTTCTCGTGTTAGGTGCTTTCGCAATGTGCGGATCCGCTCGATTGCCGAAATGTTTCCTCATGCTTGCGATTCCCATCGGCTGCATTGTGTGGTTGGCCGGTTGCGATTCGACGGGGTCGGAGGGCGTCCGTGTGGGGGGTGCCGCCGTGGATCCCGCCGTCGAGGCGGCCAACGCCGCTGCCTCCCAGGGCAACGCCGATCTTGCCTCGAAGAAAGCCGATGGCGCATCGAAGAAGCCCAAGTGATCGTCCGCCTTATCTTGTTTGTAGGGACGTCGTTTCCTCTCATTTTTCGCGTTATCTAATGAGGATTCCTCCCAATGAGATTACGCTCACGCCGCGGTTTTACGCTGATCGAATTGCTGGTGGTCATCGCCATTATCGCCGTTCTGATCGCCCTGCTTCTGCCGGCCGTCCAGGCGGCACGCGAGGCCGCCCGGCGGTCCCAGTGCACCAACAACCTCAAGCAACTGGGACTGGCCCTCCACAACTACCATTCGACTCACACCACGTTTCCCATCGGGATGTCAAAGAATCCGTACGCGAACACCTGCGGGACGGGTGGGCTGGACTACCGAGGGTGGGCGGGTTGGAGCGCCCAGGCGCAGATGCTTCCTCAGATGGAGCAGATGGCCGTGTATAACGCCTGCAACTTCTCCTGGAACCCGATGCAGGATTCGTGCGGTCTGACGATCGCCTCGACCACCAACAGCACCGCCACGAACACGATCGTCTCGACGTTCCTCTGTCCGTCGGACCCGAATTCGGGGACCTCGCGGATTAACAACTACCAGGCGAGTCGAGGGCCCAACTCGCAGCAGAACCCGGAGACCGTCCCGGGGCTGTTCGCCCGCTACACCTCGTATGGGCTGAAGGAGACGACCGACGGGTCGTCGAACACGATCGCCTTCTCCGAGGTCTTGGCAGGTAAGGGGGCCATGAAAAACGGCTATCGGGGTAACGTCCCGACAGCCGTGAACACGGCAACCTATGCGGTTTACAATGTGGCCACCATCCAGGCGACCGTTCCGACGATGCTCAGCGGGTGCGCGGCCGCCTTCAAGACTGGTACGAGTATCGGGGAAGACAACGGCTATCGCTGGTCCACCGGCCGCCAGGGCTACACGCTGTTCAGCACCGTCGCCACCCCGAACGCCTCCTTCGGCGGCTGCCGGATGGATTCCGGGGCCGGCTCGGATTCTCAGCACATCACGAACGCCTCCAGCGCCCACTCCGGAGGAGTCAACGTCCTCATGGCCGACGGCAGTTCCCGGTTCATCAAAGACACCGTCAACCAGGTGACCTGGTGGTCCTTGGGCAGCAAGGACGGTGGTGAGGTCATCAGCGCGGACAGTTTCTGAACGTAGGGTGAATCGCCACCCGGGCTGACATGCCATGCCATGGTATGGCCCCCGAGCGATGTCTCCTCAACGTGATCGAATCGGGGCCGACCAGGGCGAGTCGATCGTCTTGGCCGGCCTCGCGTGCATGTCAGGTGCGAGATTTCTCATGGCGTCGTCTCACCGTGAGCCCGGCGTCGCGAGGCGCTGGCTTCGACTTCCTCCTTGGCTTGTTGCGGACCTGGTCTGGGCGCTCGCGATCGGGCTTCTGGGGCTGGGCCTGCGGATCGCCTGCGCCCGTGAGTTTGTCGCCCATCCCCTCGGTCAGGCCCCTTGGATCGACGAGCAAGCCTACTGGGAGCGGGCGCTCACGATCCTCGGCGGCGGTTGGCTGCCGCAACGGCCCTTCTACCAGGACCCGCTTTATCCCTACCTGCTCGCCGCCCTGATGGCGATCGTCGGGACCGAGTTGGCGACCGTCCGACTTTCCCTGGCTTGCCTCGGGGCGCTGACCCCGGTCTGGGTTTTCTGGGCGGGCCGGATTGGCCTGGGGCGCGCCGAAGGGGTAGTGGCGGGCCTGGCTGTGGCCCTCTACGGCCCCTTGATCTTCACCGACGCCACCCTCGAGAAAGAAGGGATCGGCGCCACGGCCGCCGCCCTGGCGATCGGCCTGACCGCCTGGTCCTGGGGACAACGTCGTGCCTGGCCGGCCTTGGTCGCGGGGTGGGCCTGGGGCTTGGTGACCCTGCTCCGGGCGAATGCTTTGATCGTGGCTCCGCTCGGGGCGATCTGGTGGCTCGTCTGTTCCCGGGGACGGCCCGGGGGGCGGGGGATGGTCCGGGCGGCCGCTTTTCTCGGTGGGTTCGCCCTCGTCATTGCGCCGGTGACCCTGATCAATGCGATGGTCTCCTCCCCTCCCGAGTTCCTGCTGACGACCTGGCAGGCGGGGGCGAACTTCTACATTGGGAACGGGCCTGAGGCCAGTGGGACCTATGCTGAGATCCCGAACGTCCGGTCGCACCCGTTCTTCGAGGCCGACGACTTCGCGGCCGAGGCCCGGCGGCGAGCGGGGCGGCCACTCACTCTCGGTCAAACCTCGCGATATTGGTTTCGGGCGGGCCTCGACCGCTGGACGTCCGCCCCCGCCGCGTCGCTCCGGCTCGTCGCTCGGAAGATCGCCCTCCTGGCGAACGACTATGAGGTCGCGGATAATCAGAACCATGCCTTCGTCCGGGTCGTCGCAGTCCCCGCGCTCGGTTGGGGGATCGTCTCCTTCGGCTGGCTGACGCCTTGGGCGGTCGCCGGGCTCAGGCGTCCGGATCGTTCCCCCTTCTGGTGGTTCCTGGTGCTCACCACGGTCGCGGGGCTGGGCTCGACGGTCGCCTTCTTCGTCGTCGGTCGCTATCGGCTGCCGTGGGTCCCCGGCCTGGCCCTGCTTGGTGCCGCCGGCGCGGTCGACCTGGCTCGCCGCTTCCGGTCGCGAGACTGGCGCGGATTCGCTCTGAGCGTCGTTTTGATGGCGCCGGTGGCTGTCTTGGCCTGGACCCCCACCGCCATTCCGGTCGAGGACCGCTGGGGGCTCGGGCTGAGGCGGTTGGCCCTGGCCTCAATGCGGACCGATCAACTCGACCGGGCGATCGACGCCTTGGATGACGCCAGGGCTCTGGGGTCGCGACCCACGGCCCACCTCGCGACCATGTTGGCTGTCGGGCCCGAGCATGACCTCGTGGCCCGTCATGTGGACGAGGTTCGGCGGTCGGGGCTAGGTCAGGAGCTCCGGCTTGCCCGGCTCCTCCGCCAGATCCCGGAGGGGCGGGCCGAGGCCCGACGGCTCCTCGACGCGGCACTCCGGGACGTCCCCTCCGATCCGCGTGCCCGGGCCGAGCTGGGCGCCTGGTGGCTGGGCGAACTCCAGCATGCGGACCCGCGGCGCCGGGCCGCCGAGGAACTGGCCCGCGCCGCCCGCGGCCCCGACGGCGACGCCTCGGCCGCCATCCTCCTCGCCTTGCTCACCTCCGACCCCTCCCCCCTCAATCGGCCGGCCGACGACAACCTGGCCAGGCGCTCGGCCCGGTGGCGGATCGCCTGGGCCATCCTCGACGATCGGAACTGACCTGACCTCCGAGCCACACGGTCGTTGTCATTGGCCTCTGGGGGCGCATTGCTTTCGGATCCAACGTGATCGTTGGCCAACGGGTGGCATTAAGCCCGGAACGTCGAAGGATTGCGACGAGAAGGCTTGGACTGGTGGGTTTGGGCGTGGACTCGTAGACTCTGAGGTCGAACCTGCTCCTTTCGGATCGCCTCGTGGAATTCTTGGGCGATAAGGAGCAAGCAACCGCTGACCTCAATCAATAGAAGGAGAAAGAGAACTCGACTCAAGCACTGCGGGATGAACAAGTTGCTTTTCATGATAAGAACATGAGGGGTGATCTTCATGAAACTTCCCGATGGACGTTTGCTGGTGGTCGATGACGGTGTTTTGGCGGAGGCCGCGGCGGGGGATGGCCGTCTCGTTCTCTGGCTCCCCGGCGCTCGGGCAGGCGGATTCCGGCACTGGGATCGCGTCGGGTCGGCGGCCGGCGCAACGGTGAGCTCGAGCGACGGCATCGGCTCGATTGCGGCGGTCTTGACCCCGACGCGGCAGCGGACCAGGATCGGTGTTCCGCGTTTTCTTCGACGCCTGGTCGGGGGGAAAGCCGAACCGATCTGGACGCTCCCCGGCGGGGGGATTTGCGAACGCTCCGGGGCGAGGCGGACCGACCTTGTGCTCGCCTGGCCCGAGGACGAAACGGGCACGCTCGAGCTCGACGAGGCTCGGATCAGGGCGCGATGGCCGGCCACGCAGGCGATCCGGCGGATTGGCCGAAACCTCTCGCTGGTTTCCGGCATCGCACCGGCGCCGGTCCAGACCCCGTCGTCGTCAGCCGTAGCGGCGGTGACCGACCTGCCACCGTTGATTCCGACCCGCGAGCTCGCCGCTCATGCGCTGGCCGAAGCGCGACAGGCCGGGGATCATCCCCGCGAGGTCACGGCCTTGATCGACCTTGCCGTCTCCTACCTGCATAAGCTCGACGCTCAGCCCGCGGCATCGCTCCTGGAGGATGCACTGAACGGGGCCCGCCGGCTCGGCGACCGGACTCGGGAGCTCGATGCGCAGGTCAACCTGGCCCAGGCCGCGATCATGCAGGGTCGCCCGGACCTGGCGATCGAGCTGCTCGGCCCGGCGCTCGCCTACGCCCGCGAGATCGGCGACCGGTTCACCGAGAAGGTGGCGCTGGAACGCCTGGGACTGGCGTACCAAGGTCGGGCCGACCACTCGCAGGCCTTGGATCAGTTCGAGCAGGCTCTGGCACTTGCGCGGAGCATGGGCGACACCCAGCACGAGGCCGTACTTCTCTGGTATGCCGGAATCGCGGACGCCGAGCTGGGCCGGCCGGACCGGGCGCTCGCCCGGGGGGAAGAGACCGTCGCCCTGCTCCGCCGGCTGCGGAAACCACAAGCCGAAGAGTACGCCCAGCACTTGGCCGACTATCGGTCGAGCATCG
Organism: Singulisphaera sp. GP187; assembly: GCF_900129635.1. Classification (GTDB taxonomy): domain Bacteria; phylum Planctomycetota; class Planctomycetia; order Isosphaerales; family Isosphaeraceae; genus Singulisphaera. Next base: position 5,202,326 of record NZ_FSRB01000001.1, read on the forward strand.
CCGCGGTTGCGCCGGCTTTGAAGGGGGGAGGCGTCTTCGACGCAAGCGTCATCACGACCTATTCACAGCTCCCGTCCCAAGGCTCGACCGCGGCCGGTCCCGGCCTGCTTCGCATGGCGCTGACCGCCACGAAGGCGGCCGTGGCGTTCGCCGGCTCGGGATTCAAGACCGTACCTTTGGAGATCTATCGTGCTCGACTAGCAACATGCTCGCAATGCGAGATGTTCACTGGCGTGCGCTGTCGGGTTTGTGGCTGTATCTCCGCCGCCAAGGCGAGGCTGCCTCACGAGGACTGCCCGGCCGGGAAATGGTCCTCATGATCCCCCCCCCTTCCCTTCCCTTCCCCCCCTCTCGATCCAAGGTGAACTCCGTTAGACCGTAACGACGATCTTGCCGACCTGCTGGTTCGACTCCATGTAACGGTGGGCCTCGACGATCTCCTCGAACGGGAAGGTCTTGGCGATGATTGGCTTGAGGCTTCCAGACGCCAGCCCTTGGTTGACGAATTGCTTCCCACGCTCCAGCCGAACCGGGTCGGTCGTGATCTCCGGGAGTATATAGCCGCGGATCGTGAGGGAATGGCCCAGCACTTCCAACACCGGCAATGGCGTCGGCTCCGGGCTCAGAGCGCCGTAGAGGAACAGGATGCCCGACGGGGTCATCACCTTCACAAGCTTCGCGACGGTGGGTCCACCCACCGGGTCGAACACGACGCGGGCCCCTTTGCCTCCGGTGATCCCGCGGATTTCTTTGACCAGGTCTTGTTCGTCGGTGACGATGACCTCGGACGCCCCCGCGTTGAGCAGGGCCTGCCGCTTCGAACTTCCGCGCGTCAGGGCGATCGGAATCGCTCCCACCCGGTTGGCGATCTGGATGGCGGCCAGGCCGACACTGCTCGAAGCCGCCGGGATCACGACCGCCTCGCCCGCTTTCAGGCCGGCGATGTCGATCAGCGCCCCGTAGGCGGTCATGTATTGCATCCAGATCGACGCGGCCTGTTCCCAGGAGAGCGAGGCGGCGTGGTGCGCCACGGCGTAGGCCGGGACGTTCACGAGGTCGCCGTAGACCCCATACTCGTTCAGGCTGAAGGCCGGGATGGTGCTGACGACGTCACCGACTTTGAACCCTTTGACCCCCTCGCCGACGGCGGTCACCGTCCCTGCCGCCTCGTAGCCATTGCGGGCTGGGAGCCTGGGGTGTTCGATGTACTGGCCACTCCGAAACATCGACTCCGCGCGATTGAGACCCAACGCCTTGACGGCGATCTGGATCTCGCCCTTACCCGGAGGAGGGACCTCGACCTGCTCGATCTTCAGGACTTCGGGCCCGCCGATCTCGTAAAATCGCACGACTCTGGCCATGGTTGACTCCTGATGAAGATCGATTTCCGACAAACTGCCCGTATTCTAGCGGGCGGGGCAATGCAAAGGCTCGAGAAAGTCTCAGAGCGATCGCATCGGGCTGCTCTGTTCTGGCCGATTGATGTCCGGGTCGTAAGTCCTCCACGAGCCCTAGGGAAGAAAGTTATAGGTTGATAATGATTGGGATTGGCGGGTTTTTTGTGAAAATGATATAAAAATAATAGGAATTTGAATGGATGATGTGTGGGCCGCGGACCATCGCCAGATCGTGCTTCGCTCCATCAAGCTCAGCCCCTTGCGGGCCGATCAGGTGGAGCGAGCCGAACTGTGGCGAGGGTCGAGCCTGCCGGGAGCAGGCTCGACGTCAAGCCAGGGGGCTTTGCAACGCCCCCTCTTGATGGGTTGGAGAGAGTCCGATCCGTATGAGTCTTCCGCCGATTGGTGCGATCGGTTTGAACGATCAGGGGATGAACACGATGCCCTGGGATTTCGTCAGGTTGACATTCCCCCGGGCATTCGACGTGATCGTGTTGGCTTTCACCACGGTGCCGGTGCACAGGCCGGTGGCAAAGAGGCCGTAGCCCAGGTTGTCGGCGATCTCATTCCCCAAGATCGCGTTCCGCTGGGAGGATCGTAGGCTCACGCCATTGCCGAGGTTATTGACGATCTTATTCTGCAAGGCGGTCGCCGTGCCTCCGATGATGTTTGACGACGTTTTGCAGGTTCCGAGCAAGATCCCTCCGAGCGTGTTGCCCAGGGCGACGGTGTCGTTGAAATTGGTTCCGATGTAAGTGTGATACACCACGTTCTGATTGGCGTGCCCGACGATCTCGATCCCGTAACCGCGATTCGACGAGATTGTCACTTGGGGTTCGATCGAGGGCTGAAATCCACCGATGGCGTTGCCGTGGGCGTGTCCCGAAATCTTGATGCCGCTGCCTTGATTGGGGATGGGCGTCTGGATCGAAGTGTTGGTTCCGACCGCGGTGTCGACCACCTGCACGCCGGTCGCGTGGCCGCCAAGCTCGATCCCGTTCCCGAGATTGCCCGAGACGATGCAGGTGCGGATCAGGTTGTCGCCACCACTGGATGTGACCAAGATCCCGTTGAGACGATTGGGCGCAGCGTCTCCAAAGGCGTAGATCCCGGCGAAGGTGTTGAACGAGATGAAGCCGCTGGCCTTGTCGCGGACCTCAATGCCGTTGCGATTGTTGCCCGAGATCACGTTGCCAAGCGGGATCACGCCGCCGACTTGCGTGTTCTTGGACGTTCCCGATACCAGGAGGCCATTGCCACCATTGGCGACGATCGTGGCGTTGTTCGCCCCCACGCCCATGAAGTTGGCCTGGACGGTCGTGTCGTTGGAATTGGTGATCCGCAGACCGTTGCCACCATTGCCGCTCAGCACGTTGTAGAACACGAACGGGCTCTGCTGGAAGGTGCAGCCGATCAACTGATTGCCGTCGGCGTGCTCAATCGCCACGCCGTCGAGCCGGTTGCCCAAGGCCGAATTGCCCGAACCATCGGTGCCGACGAAATTCCCGCTCAACAGGGTCCGCGTGGCGCCTTTGTTGATCAGGACACCGTTGCCGTTGTTGCCCGAGATCAGGTTGCCCTGGGGCGGGCGAACGAACACGCTCGCCGTCGGGTCGTTTCCGCCGGTCGCCTGACCGCCGATCAGGTTTCGCGCCGCGCCTTGCGTGACGAGGATCCCGTTCTTCGCGTTGCCCCGTTGGAGGGTGCCGCTGGCATCCGTCCCGATCTGATTCATGGCGATCTGGTTGTCGTTCGACCCGTAGATCCCGATTCCGTTGCCGCGGTTGCCGCTGATGACGTTGGACAGTTGGAATCCGGTGTTGACCGTCGCCTGGTACGAGAAGGTGCCCGAGGCGCCGATCACGAGCCCGACCACCTGGTTGCCGGCCACCGAATTGCTGCTGGTGATGCTGGTGCGCGGATCAACGCCGGGATAGTTGAGATCCACCCATACCCCCGCTCCGAACGAACGGTCGGGATTGCGCCTCACGGTCACCCACGAGCCCTGCGCCGGATTGGTGGAGCCGGCCTGGATCGAGTCGGCATTCAGCGTGTAGACGCCCGATTCGGTACTGCTGATGCCCTCGAAATGGGTGATGAAGTCGCGTCCGATCGGCCCGTTCGGATAGGCGAACGAGGTCCATTGCGTGAATTTCCCGGTCGCGGAGTCGTAATCGACCATATAGCCGTTTGAGAGGCTCCCACTCGAGTCCGCGAGCGTGGAATAGCCGCCGACGATCGTGTAGCTCGTGAGGCCGTTGTGCCAGATGCCGTAGGCCGAGGTGCTCGTGGAGCCCGGATAGACGATGTCGGGCAAGAGCGTGTTCCGGGCGACGTCGTAGAGGAACGCGTGCCCGGTGCCGATCGGCAGGTTCCCCTCCGGACCGTCGGCGTTGCCGACCGCGAGGTCGCCCATCGTGCTGTGGACGTAGGTGAACTTCGCGCCGGGATAGTCGATCGTCCGGTAGTTGCCGCTCTGCCCGAGGTCGGCGGTCGTTCCCTCGAAGAGGAACCCCTGGACGGTGTCATTGCCGGTCTTGTAACTCCCGACCAACCGGAGGGTGTCCCCGGAAACCGTGTCGGGCCCGTAGACGCTCGTGGTCATGGCCCCCGGGTAGTTGACCTGGTAACTCGCACCGCCAACGCCCGAGATGGGTCCATCGTACAAGAGCCCGTTCTGGCTCGACGTTCCGACCATCAGGTACTGGCCGCTCGTGTTGGAAGGGCGGATGCCCTGCCAGCCCGTGACCGGCTGGATGCCCACGGCGTCGGCGTTGTAATAGCTGACGCTCGTCACCGGATCGCGGTGCCCGATCAGGTTGTCGTGCGACGACGCATCGATCCGGATCCCGTCTCCCCGGTTGCCGGCGCTGGTCTTGCCGTCGGCAAGCAGGCCGATGTAGTTGCCTTCCACGGTCACTCGCGAGGCGCGGAGCGTCACGCCCGCATCGCCAGCCTTGACCAGTGAAAGCGACCGGAGGATCGATCCATCGGCCCCTCGCTCGAATCGAAGACCTTTCGAACCCTGGAAATCCACGGTGGTGACCGGTGTGCCGGCAAACGAAGGCGCGGTGGAACCGTCGATGGTCACGGTATCGGTGATTGCAGGGAGCGAGATCCGGCCGACGCGGATCGTGCCGCTGACCTGAAAGTCAATGCTGTCCGAGCCCGGTTGCCCATTGGACTCGAGGATCGCCCGGCGGAGGGAGCCTGCTCCCGCCTGGTTGAGGTTCGTCACCGTGAATGTAGACAAGAGCTGGCGCTCTTCGAGCACTTCAATGCCGCACACCTTCGAATGTATGGAAGCTCGACGCTTTGAACGATCCATCCTGTTCGAGAACGCGGATTGAAAACGAATCGTATCACGGAGCGCCATCATAGGTGTATCTCTCTTGTTAATAACCGCACCCTGCGGGATTTCAGATCCCGGTTGGGCGTTGATCGAACTTTCCGCGACCGCGCTCAGGTCTCCCGAATTCGTGCTCGACCCTGGCTGAATGTCCGTCTGCCAGGGGGATTCGGAGTCAGGAAGGGCCAGAGGAGCGCTTGAGCTTACCTCATCCGCTCGATCGGAATGATCGTTACATCACTTTTTGCAATCGAGCATAGCTCGTGAAATTGGGAGAGTTCGAGAAAATGGGAGGTTGCTGGCGATAAAATCAAAGCGCCGAGTGCGGCGAAATGCGAGGCATTGCCGAGCCCGTGATGAGGTTATCAGCAAGTTACGATCGATTTGTGGTAAGTCACGGCTGTGTCCCGTGGGGCGGGCACGGTCCACCCACTGTTCAGGGAGAGGGAGGGATTGTGCCCCTGGATCCCGTGGTTTTCGCTCGCCCGGAAGGCGAGCGGAGAGTGTAAGCTCCCTGTCTTTGTGCCGACGAGTTCCCGCGGTTTTCGCTTGCAGAGCCCCCAACAAATCCGCTGAATCCTTGGGGGCTCTGAGATCCGGGTTCGATGGGCCTGCGTCTGTCCCGAGGTTCCCGTCAGTCGAGCTCGGGGAGGTCGTGGGCGAGGGCGAGGGCGTTGGCCCAATCGCCGGAGAGCAAGGCCGTGAGCGCCATCAGGCGGCGCGAGTCGGCGGTGGGGTGGAGCCAGTGGTAGTGGCCGGCGAGGCGGAGCGCTTCGCGGCGATGGCCGGCACGGAGGGCCTTCAGGCAGCGCCGGCGGGTCCGGCGCGCGGACTCGGCCGCCTCGTTCAGCAGGCGAAGGTCAGACTTGCAGCGTCGGCAAGTGTCGGACCGTTCCTGGGTGAGGCGGCAGGTCGGGCAGCGGACGGTGGTCGTCGGTTCCGTTGGTTCCATGGTGGGTGAGAGGGTCACTGGTCTTCCAGGTAAAAGACAAGGTCCGCAACCTCTTCGGCAATCTTCTGGATGGCGGTTTCCGAGCGATTGTCGATGGCGGTTCGCAGGTCGACGAGCATGGCCAAGAGCTCGGCGGCGTCCTCGGGGTTGGCCTTGGCCACGATTTTCTCGGCTTTGAGGATCAGGGTGTTGGCCGAGTCGATCGCCTGGCGGAGTGCGGGGGAAAGTGAATCGGCCGCCGGATTGGCGAGGGAGCCAGGGGTGACCGAGAACTCGCTTTCCTCGAGCTCAATGGGCTGTTCGGCCGTTCCGAACACCTCATCGAGGCGGTCGATGGCGTCGGTCCGTTGCCGCTGGCGGAACCGCTCCATCGCGTTGTCGATGGTCACGTGGCGGGCGAGCCCCGTGGCGCGCTCGGTGGCGGTCACTTTGAGAATGCCGTTGAGGTCGAGGTCGAGCCGGACGAGGATCTGGTTGCCGGCGGGGAGGTCGGCCAGTCCCTCGATGGTGAACTCACCCACCAAGGTGTTGTAACGTGTATCTTCGTCCTCGCCCTGAAACACGCGGATTTTCGCGGCTTTTTGATGATGGGACGCTGTCGCGTAGATCTCGGTCCGCGAGGCGGGGAGCGGTGTGTTGCGTTCGATGATCGCCGAGAAGCAATGAGTCGAGATCGAATCGTGGAGCTCACCGAGCGCCTCGATGCCCAAGGAGTGGGGGGTGATGTCGACCAGGACGGGGCCGACGTCGATGCCCGCGATCAGACCCCCCTGCACGGCCGCGCCCATGGCCACGGCGAGGTCGGGCTCGATCTCGGTATGGACCGGCCGGCCGAGCCGTTCGCTCAGGATTCGGTGGACCATCGGCGTGCGGGTCGCTCCGCCGACCAGCAACACCTTATGGATCTCATTGGCCTGGACCTTCGCGTCCGACATCGCCTGGTCCAGGCAGACCAGGGTCTTGGCCAGGAGCGGCTCGATTAAATTCTCATATTCGTATCGGTCGATTTCGAGGTTCAAGTTGAGGGGGACGCCGTTTTTCTCGGCGATGAACTCTTCGGTGATCGTGGTGGTCGCCTCGGTGGAGAGCGTCTTCTTGGCGTCCTCCACGGCGCGGAGCAGTCGCGACTTGGCGACGGGCAACTCTCTCAGGTCGATGCCGTGCTTGGTCTGGAATCGGTCGCAGACAAAGTCGAGCAGGCGTTGATCGAAGTCGTCGCCGCCGAGGTGGGTATCGCCGTGGCTGGCGAGGATCTCGACGACGCCTTGCTCGACCTGAGCGATCGAGACGTCGAACGTGCCGCCGCCGAGGTCGTAGACAAGCAGCCGTTCCATCTCGGCGGGGTGGGGGTCGTAGGTCAAGACGGCGGCGGTCGGCTCGTTGATGATCCGGACGACTTCCAGCTCCGCCAGCTCGCCCGCCTCACGAGTCGCCGCGCGCTGGCCTTCGGTGAAGAAGGCGGGGACGGTGATGACCGCCTTCTTGACCGGATGGCCCAGCACCTTCTCGGCACGCTGCTTGAGCGTCCGCAAGATGATGGCCGAGATCTCCTGGGGAGAGTATTTTTTGTCGCCGAGCGGGACCATCTCCTCCAGGCCCATCTTCCGCTTGATCGAACGGACCGTGCGCTCCGGGGCGAGCATCGACTGGTTCCGCGCTGCCTTGCCGACGAGCAGACGCCCCTGCGGATCGAGGCCGACGACCGACGGGAGGATCGGATCGCCGTCCTCCTCGAGCACGACCGGCCGGCCGTCGCGGATCACCGCCACCTCGCTGTTGGTGGTCCCGAGGTCGATGCCGATAATGACGTCCATGGGATTCTCGCTTGATTGCAGATAAATCAAAAATAGAAAAAGTGTTCGATCGATTTAAGAGTCGAGCGCGGGTGAAGGGGCTCGCGAGGCCCGAACCTCGGCGTAGCGAAGCAGCCGGCCTTGCCAGGTGTAGCCGCGGCGGATCTGCTCGACGACGATTCCAGGGGGCCGGTCGGGGTCCTCGACCACCTCGACCACGGTCATCAACTCGGGATCGACCGGCCGGTTGAGGCACTCGATGGCGTGGATCCGCTCTGACTTCAAGGCGCGGCGGAGCCGGGCCTGGATCAGGCCGTAGCCTTCGAGAAGCGCATCGACGAGTTCCCGGCGGACCTGCCCTTTGTCTCGGACGATCGCCTTGACCTGTTCATGATAGGACTTGAGCAGACGACGACGGAACCAGGAACTCTGGGTATAAAGCGCGTCGAAGGCGGCTTGGACGGCTTGCACCGGTTCGTCGATCAGACGACGGGTGACCTTTTCGATCTCGATGCGCCCGCGGTCCAGCGCCTCGTCGAGGTCGGCCAGGGCCTCGGCTAGCGGCTTGCCCGCTGCCCAGGCCGCTTGATTTTCCTTGGGTTCGACCGAGCGGAACTGGTCGATCGCCTGCTGCATCGCCCCCAGGAGCGTCTCGCTCTGTTCTTGCAGGCCCCGGGCACTCCGGGTCTGGAGCTTGAGCTCGTGCCGAAGCGCCGTGAATTCCTCGATCAACTGGAAGATCCCGACTTCCCGGACCTCGGCCTCGGGTTCGCGGGACTCACTTCCCGACTGGTCGTCCACCGCCTCGGCCTCGGCCCGAGCCTGCTGGAGCCACTGACGGAAGTGGTCGAGGAGGGTTTCGTCGTCAACCCGGTCGATCATGACGTCTCCGCCAGTTTGAGCAGGGTTTCCATCGGGATCCGAGCGTCCCGCAACCGAGCGCGGAGGTCGGTCAAAAGCGCGTCGATCGAGTCGTGAGACTTGAACCCGAACAACTGGGTCTCGAGCCGCCGGAGCGGGTCGCGAACCTCGTCATACGCCGCCCGGATGGCGGTGAACCGCTCGGGGGCGCGGTCCGGGGAAAACTCGCGAACCAGCTCGAGATAGCGCTTGCGAATTTCCGCCTCGTCGGCGTCGCGCTCCAGTCCGAGGATCTCGTAAGGATCGTTCATCTTGGCTCACCGTTTCTTCTTTGTCTTTGTCGGCTTCGTTGTTTTCTTCTTGGGGGTGCTTCGGCTCGACCCGGTCGGTGGCGGGCCCGGGTCGATTCGGCGACCAAAGAAGGGAATGTCGTCCTCGTCTTCGTCGTCCTCATCATCATCGTCGAAAAACTCATAGGAAGGTTCCATGTCAATGTTTGCGAACATGTCGGCAAACGATTGAGGGAACCTACCTCTCGGGCCTCCGAAGCTGGGGAAGGGCATTCCGAACGGGCCGCCGAATGCGTGGGAAATGATCTCCTCGATTTTCGACAAGATTGCTTTGAGGGGGGGATCAGTTCGGTTTCCTTGGGGTCGCTCGAGGCCTGGGCGAGCTTGAGGGCCTTGTCCAGATCGATCCGGATCTGATGCAGGTTGGCGTGGTGCGGCCCCTTCGCGAACTCGTTGACGGCGACCAGGAAGGGGAACCCGGCATAGTCCGGGAAGTTTTTCAGACCGCGCCTGGCCAGCTTCTCGAGGAGCTCTTTCGCATCGACGGACTCATGGTTCAGGAACGTGCAAATGTTGATCAACTCGTCGCGGCGAAAGTGGACCCGCGACGACCGCTTGAGGTACTCGGTCAATTGGTGGACGTGATGGCTCAGACCTGTGTAGTTGACGTGACCGCCGAGATAGATGATGAGAAGCTCGGCCAACTTCCCGGCCGTCTCACGATTGCCTTTCTTCGCCAGCCCGACCTCCCAGAGGTGGTTGAAGCGATCCATCGTCGCTTTCGGGAGGTCGTAGCGCGCCCCTTCGATCAGGATCGCGAGCCAGAGCGGAGTGGGCTCGCCGAGCAGCTTCTGAGCGGCCTTGAGGAATTCCTCGGCGCGGTCGTCCTGGCCCGCTTTGAACTCGAAAACCGCTCGGCGCGCCAGATAGAGGAACGACTTGGTCTGCTCCGACCCGACCGCCTCGGCCAGCGCGAACTCGGCGCGCCCTTCGTCCCAGCGCTCCTTGAGGGCGTGATGACGGGCGAGAGTAACGTGTGCCGACCATTCCAGCTCGCGTAAGGCTTCGTCGAGCGGCTTGAGCACGCGTGCCCGCTGAACCAAGGGCAGCGCCTTGCCGTGCTGGTCCTGCCTGAAGTGACGATGGATCAGCCAGAGCAGCGTGTCGTAGTGGTTGGGGAACGCCGCCAGGAGTCGGTTTGCGGCGACCTCGGCCCGGTCGTCCTGGTCCCAGTTTTCGTAAGTGTGGAGGAGGGATTCATAGCCGGCCAGGAACGTGGGATCGACCTGGAGGCTTGCTTCCAGGCACTCGATCGTCCGCCTTCGCGCGTACTCGAGATCCTCGCTGGTTGACGGAGTATCAAACAAGTGGTCAAGGTCGGGGTCGGCCCCTTGGGCGAACTCGTGTCCCAGGTGGTTCCAGACCAGGGCCTGGGCCCGATTGCGTTCTTCGGGGCTGAAGGTCGGCAGGATCTTGAGATCCTCGAGATAGGCTTTCCAGAACTTCTCAGAATCCTCGAAATCCCCATGCGGACCATCTGCGATCAGGGCGCGGAGGCGATTCCAGCGCGGGTCGATCGACAACGGTTCGGCCGCCCTCACGAAGTTCCCGACCAACTGCCGCGCCTCCCTTGGCGAGGCCTGCGCGGTGTGTTCCATCAAAGGCCAGAGCAGGATCCGGGTCAGACGCTCGGCGAGCCGCGGGTCGACCCGCCGCAGGTTGAAACGGAGATGGATCAGGAGCGAAATCGCGTCATCCCATCGGTTGTCGTTCAGGAACTGTTGGAATTGCTCGAGCTGGGTGATGAGCTCCGCGCCGAAAACCGCGGACTCGATGACTTTGAGGTTTGAGGCGGTGGCCGTGCCGGTTGTGGTTGTGGTCTGGGACGGTTTCTCGATCAAGCTCCTGAGGCTCTGCGCGATCCGAGCGGCGGTACGTTCAGGGTCGAGCCGGTCCCAGTTGGCGGCCACTTGCTCGTCGTCGCGACGGCGCAGGGCGGCCAGCCCGCGCACGAAGTAACGCCAGTCGGCAAACGGTGAGCTGCGGGCAATGCCCCGCAACCGGTCGAGGGCCCCTGCCTCATCCTCGGCGTCGAGCGCCTCCAGGGCCCCTCGGATCAAGGCCGATCCCTCGCGGATCTCGGTCAAGGCGGCGGGGGCCCGCTTGGGGTCGAGCACGGCCTGGTCGGCCGCCGTGAGGATCAGGCGCGCCCGGTCCTCCGGCGCTTCCAGCCGTTCTCCCATCGCCATCGCCGCGCTCGACAGCCCGACCGCCAGCAAGAGTGGAACCAGGTCCGCCGGCAGGCCCGGGTCGGTGACACCGAACTCGAGCAGGTGCTGGGCCACCTCCGCCGCCGACGTCGGCATCGCTTCCCGGTGGAGTTGCTGCGCCCTCAGGAAGTAGGCGCGTTCGAGCAAACGGTGGTTCTCCGGAGTGCTCTCGTCGCGGTAGCAAAGCTTGGCCTGTTTCACCGCGTCCTTGAGTCGCCCCTTCTGAATCAGGTGCTCCACCTCCTGGGCGGGTGATCGTTTTGTAAATCCGGGTTTCATCTCGACCCGCTTGCGGTCTTTGTGCTTCGACATAGGCCGTCTCGTTGCTTTGGACTGGGCCGAGCGGTGGCTCCCGAGAGTCTCTTTAATAAGATTCTACCTGACTTTCGCGTCCCTCTGGAAATCCTTTCCCACTTCACTCGCGACCGCGGCCGGACCCGTCCTTGGTTTCGGCTTGGAAAGTCTCGCCGTTCAACCTGGCGAAATTCTCGGCCGCCACGCGGCCACTCCGAAGGGGCGTCGTCTCTAACGCAAACTGCTTGCCGATTTGAGACTTAAGTGCGGTGAAATCATCGCCTTGGACGTTGCGTCGGGGGGCTGAAATGGGTACAATTGAACCCTTGCCAGGTCGCGCGCCCGGGCGGTCTATTACTTGTGGAGGGCCTGGGGCACGGCGGCGGCGCGTTCGACGAGGGAGCGATGGATCTGTGAGTACTGCTTTACCGCCGGCCGATCACTTGCGGCCCTTGCCTCTCAATATCGAAGAGGAGCTCAAGGAGAGCTACCTCAACTACGCGATGTCGGTGATCATCAGCCGGGCCCTGCCTGACGTCCGCGATGGCTTGAAGCCGTCGCAGCGGCGGATTCTGATGGCGATGCTCGACCTGGGACTGAGCCCGGGAGGCTCGACCAGCAAGTGCGCCGGGATCGTCGGCGAGACGATGAAGCGGTATCACCCGCACGGCGACAACTCGATCTATCCGACCCTGGCCCGCATGGCGCAGTGGTGGAACATGCGCCACCTCCTGATCTCCGGCCAGGGGAACTTCGGGTCGATTCACGGGCTCCCTCCCGCGGCGATGCGGTACACCGAGGCCAAGCTCAGCCCGGTTGCCGCCGAGATGCTCGAAGATATCAAGCTCGACACCGTCGACTTTCAGCCGAGCTACGACGAGAAACACCAAGAGCCTCGGGTCTTGCCGGGCAAGTTTCCCAACCTGCTCGTCAACGGCTCCGGGGGGATCGCCGTCGGCATGGCCACGAGCATCCCGCCCCACAACCTGGGCGAGGTCTGCGACGCGGTCGTCGCCTGGATCGATAACCCGCTCATCGAGCTCGACGAGCTCCTCGAGATCATTCCGGCTCCGGACTTCCCCACCGGCGCCACCATCTGCGGCCGGCACACGGTGCGCGAGGCCTATCGCACCGGCCGCGGCAAGGTGATCCTCCGCGCCAAGTACACGATCGAAGAGCAGAAGGACGGGCGCTCGCAGATCATCTTCACCGAGATCCCGTACCAGCTCACCAAAGAGCCGCTCCTCAAGAAGCTGGCCGAACTGGTCAACACCGACCGGGTCACCGGCGTGACCGACATCCAGGACGAGAGCGGCCGTAAGGAGCCGGTCCGGATCGTCGTGAAGGTCAAGAAGGGGGAGGACCCCAACGTGGTCCTCAACCAGCTCTTCCAGTACTCGCCGCTCCAAGACTCGTTCAGCGTGATCATGCTGGCCCTGGTCGACGGCCGGCCGCGAACCCTGCCGCTCAAGGAGTTCCTCCGACTCTTCGTCGAGCACCGGGTCAATGTGATCCGCCGCCGGACCCAGTTCCAGCTCCGCCAGGCGCGAGCGCGGGCCCACATCCTCGAAGGCTTGCTGGTCGCGCTCTCCTACATCGACGAGATCATCCGGGTGATCCGGTCGTCGGCCAACCCCGTCGAGGCGCGGGCGCGATTGATGGGCCTGGAAGTCTCGGCCGAGATTCTCCGCCGCGCCCTGGACGACCCCGACGCCAAGGCCGCCACCAGCCTGACCCGAATGCAGGCCGACGCGATCCTGGCAATGCGGCTCCAGCAGTTGACCGGCCTCGAGGCCGACAAGCTCGGGGGCGAATACAAGGGGCTCAAGCGGGATATCGCCGAATACGAGCGGATCCTGGGCGACGAGCAGGTGATCCTCGACCTGATCCGCGCGGATATGCGCGAGCTGAAGGCGAAGTACGCCAACCCGCGACGGAGTGTGATCGACCTCGAGGAACTGGGCGACTACGACAAGGAAGCCCTGATCCGCGAGGAGTACATGGTGGTCACCGTCACCCACGACGGCTACATCAAGCGACTCCCTCCCAGCACCTACCGCGCCCAGAACCGCGGCGGCCGCGGGATCACCGCGGCGAACACCAAGGAAGGGGACTTCCTCGAGCGGATGTTCGTCGCCTTGACGCACGACTACATCCTCTTCTTCACCGACCGGGGCAAGGTCTACTGGCTCAAGGTCTATGACCTGCCGATGGCGACCCGGACCTCCGGCGGCCGCGCGATCGTCAACCTCCTGCAACTGGGCGAGGGGGAAAAGATCACCGGCCTGATCCCGGTCCGCAAGTTCAACGAAGACGAGTGCCTGATGATGGTCACCCGCCGCGGGACGGTCAAGAAGACCGAACTGACGGCGTTCAGCCGCCCCCTGGGCCGCGGGATCATCGCCCTTGGACTTGATGAAGGCGACCAGCTCATCGGCGTGGCCCGGACCAAGGCCGGCGATCAGGTCGTCCTGAGCACCAGCCAAGGGATGGCGATCCGGTTCGACGAGTCCGACGTCCGCGCCATGGGCCGCCCGGCACACGGCGTTCGTGGGATCGGCCTGCTCGATGACGACGAGGTCATCGGCATGATCGTCGCGAACGGCGAGGACGACCCGGCGAGCATCCTGACCGTCTGCGCCAAGGGGTTCGGCAAGCGAACCATCCTGACCGAGTACCGCTCGCAACGTCGAGGCGGCAAGGGTCTGATCGACATCAAGACCACCGACCGCAACGGCCCGGTGGTGGCGATCGCCAAGGTCACCGAAGCCGACGAGGTGATGCTCACGACGACCAGCGGTATCCTGATCCGCACCCCGGTCGCCGACATGCGCGAGATCGGCCGGAACACCCAAGGGGTCCGCCTGATCCGCGTTGAGGAAGGGGACAGCGTCAGCAGCCTCGCCAAACTCCCCGAAGAGGAGCTGACGGCCGACGTCGAACTCGAAGTGGACGCCGCCGAGCTCAACGCCGCGGCCGCGGCCGTACCCGTCGACGGCGAAGCCGTGGGCCACATCATGGACGACGGCGTCGGTGACGCTGAGGCCAGGGACCACATCGACGAGCCGGACGTCGATGACGAACCGGTGATTTGAGGCGAAAACCGCTTTAGAGGATGCCCGCGGTTCCCGAATCGATTGTGTTCTCTGGGACCGCGGGCGCCCCGCCCGCATTCTTGCTTCGTGGGGACGGTTGAGCCTCCGGCATCTGGATATCGCTCCAGACCGCGCGGGTCAGGGATGATCCGTGGCGAGGCGAAACGACAGCAAGCCCGCAAGAAAGTCTCGACTTCTCAATTTGGTGGTGTGAAGATAATCAACGTCATGGACGAACGCCTGCCGTTCAAACGATTGGATTTGAGCTAAATCACAATAATGATTCAGAATGGGGGGTCAGATGAGCGAGGCGATCGGTGCCTACGTGAAGCGCGTGAGAGAACTCGCCGACCACGTGAGAGGCAATGAGCAGGCAACCAAGCAAAGTCTGATCGGTCCTCTGCTCACGATCCTCGGATACGATCTGACCGACCCCCGCGAATGCGTTCCCGAATACCGCACCGATTTCGGCCCGGGTCGGTCGGTCAAGCCCATTGATTGGGCCTTCTTCCAAGGTGGCCGGCCGATCTTCTTCGTCGAGGCCAAGGAAGTCGGTAAGAAGCTTCCCGGTTACGACGAGCAGTTAGGCGATTACTTCGCGAAGTCGACCGACGTCAAGCTGGGCATCCTGACCAATGGAGTTCAGTGGCGCTTTTTCACCGATGTCGCGCACGCGAATGTGATGGACAAGGAGCCGTTCATCAAATGGGACGTTCTGTCCGATGACGAGCCTCCGTTCGATTTTCTGACCCTCCTTCAAAAATCCCAATACAATCCCCAGTTGATTCGAACGTTCGCGGAGCGCAAGCACGCGCAAAACCTGCTGGTTGGGGAACTCAGTCGACTGCTCGAGCCGTCATTCGAGTTTGTCAAAATTGCGATTACCAACATCGAAACCCGGATGCTCACGAAGACAGTCCTCGAGTTTTGGAAGCCCGTTGTGGCTAACGCTCTCGAGGAATGGGTCAAGCAACGCATGCTTTCGATGGTTTTGAGTAGTCCTTCGTTAAGCGATGCCACCTCCACAGGCAACAACGCGCCGCCGAAGATCGAAACGACCAAGGAAGAACTCGAAGGCTTTGCCACCATTCAGCGCTTGCTTGGCGACGATCGTCCGATTGCGTATGAAGACACACTCTCCTATTTCAAAATCCATTTGCCTGAACGACGCACGTGGGTGATGTGCCGACTCTACTTTGATCGGAAACGCCCCTGCGTCTGGGTGCCCATTTCCCTGGAACAAACGCAGCAACTCGTCCCTTCCTTGCAGAGTATGGTCTCGCAACTGGGTTGGTCTTGCGTGAATCTGGATTCGTACGCGGATCTCGAGTTGCTGGGTGAACTTCTTCGGTTGGCCTGGGATCAGCAGCGGCAACTCCATCCGGCGACTTCAAGTTCGGTGAGCTCACCGAGCGAGCCGGACATTCTTGATCCTTTGCTCCCGGTTTCCTGATCGATTGGCCGATTGGTTCAGGCGATGTTGGGGTGTGTGCGAGGCGAGTCATGCCAACTCGCGAGCAACGCCTGAACCAAGACTGGAAGTGGGCCTTGAGCGAAGGGAGCCGGCACTTCGAGGAGAAGAGCGCCATCCAGGATGCTTTGCGCAAGATCGCCCGCCGGCTCACCGATCTGGGGGTTCCTTTTGAGTCTCTCGGCGGGTCGCTTGATCCGTTGGATTCGATAGGCCTTGAGCTTGTCCGATTCGGCGTGGTGGTCCCACTCCCACTCCCTTGACTTGTCGGGCAGGCTGAAGTCGATCCGTCAGGATGGAGACGGTTGCTGACGGAGAATCAGAACGATTATAACTATGTTGCTTATTTCAAGAAAAAAAGAAGCGGTTGCTTGATGAATTGCGGTGATGTATAAAATGCGGTTTCGTTTATGGTATGCCCTGCCCTCTTGACTTCCCCACTCCCCCGGCTGACAACCGTCTTGTGAAACATCACGGCGGGGGGATAACAGGGTGAACCTCCCGCTTTTGAGCCATGGGGAGGACACGACAATGAGTTTGCGGAGTGTGCTGAGGGGCGGCTTTTTCTTGATGCTCGGGCTGGCGGGGACTGCGTCGGCGGATCTGCAAGCCGCGGAGGCGCTGACGCCCAAGGCGCTGAGTGAGCGGCTGGCGACCGCGCCCAAGGGCGAGGATGCGGAGCGGCTCGCGAAGGAAATTCGCGCCTGGTTCGGCAAGGACAACCTGCTCAAGGGGGCGAGTCCCAAGGTTGACGGGCTCGAGGTGGCCTGGGCGATCGAAGTGCCGGGCGAGGGCGTGGCGCCTCGGGTGGTCGCTCTGGAAGGCTCGTTCAACTTGCCCTTGGTCCGGATCGGCACGACCGACGTCTATGCGGCCACCATCCCGCTGCCGGACGGGGCCGCGATGCGCTGGGCGTACGAGGTCTCCGGGAAGCGGGTCGAGCGGGTCCTCAAGCCCAACCAGCGCGGCGCTGACCAGCTTGAGGTCTACGCCACGCATCCCGACAGCGTGCCCCGGTCCGACGTGCCCAAGGGCAAGCTCACCCAGCAGCCCCCCTGGAAGAGCAAGATCTACGACGGCACAAGCCGCGACTGGTGGGTCTACGTCCCGGCGCAATACAAGGACGACACCCCAGCCTGCGTGATGGTCTTCCAGGATGGCGGGGGTTATAAGGACTTCGTCCCGACCGTCTTCGACAACCTGATCGCCAGCGGCGAGATGCCGGTTACCGTCGCCATTCTCATCAACCCAGGCAACGGACCGGGCGAGCAAGGCCGCGGTCAGCGAAGCGTCGAATACGACACCCTCTCCGACCGGTACGCGCGATACCTCCTCGAGGAGATCCTCCCCGAGGTCGAAAAGACGGTCAAGCTCCGCCACGATCCCGACAGCCGCGCCATCTCCGGGGCCAGCAGCGGCGGCATCTGCGCCTGGACGGTCGCCTGGGAACGGCCCGACGAGTTCCGCAAGGTTCTCTCCTGAGGGAGTAGGCGATCATAACAAACACAGACTGAGGCTCGATCTCTCGATCTAAAGTCAATAGTCGTCTCGGCCGCCTACCGTGAGCGGAGGATTGCCCCGCCTAAGTTCCACGAGGAATGATTCCTCAGGATCAATCATCACGGCCTTTTCTTGGTGGTACTCGTAAATCTGGCAGCCATATTTAAGGTCGCGGCAGACGCCACCCATCGTGACGTAGACCTCATACCCCGGCGACCGTGCCGCGATCAGTTTAAGCTTCGCGATCAGTAGCTCGATTTGCATTTTGGCCTCCAAACAGAAAAGCCCGGATGCCGCCATTATAGCGGAAACCGGGCAGGATGAATTCCGGGAAACCGCGAATCCTCTTCTCAGCAGCCAGCCCTAGTGTCGACCGGATGTCCGATTTCAGGGCGGTATCTTTCTTTGATCGTCGACCATATCGCGATACAAGTGATCAGTGCCAAGATGATAGTAATCACTAATTCCACGGCGGTTATTCGGCTCTTTGTGTTTGTCATCTAAACCTCTCGGTTGGGCCTATTTTTTCTGAAATCCAAGAAAGACTAAGCCCGACATTGAGTGGATGCAAGTCAAAAAGCGATTTACTTAAGAGCTGATCCAGAAGGCCCCATCCTTGGGGCCGGATTAGTCAGACTTCGAGTCCGTGGGCCATCATGTTGGCGAACATCTTCGCGAGGATCTCCTCGGTCAACTCGGGTACATCAGAGTCGTCCACCTCATCGTCGAAGGTGGTGTCGAACTCGCTCTCGGCCTCATCCGGCTCAGTGTCGCCAAGATCACGAGGCTTATCCATCGCGGCCGGCTCCCAAGCGTATTCACCAAACCCTTCTTCCTCGTCCACCGCATCCTCGATATCCGCCTCGTGCTCCTCGAACTCTTGGTTCGTGGACTTGGCGTCGAAGCCATGGTTGTGCGTAGACAGCTTCTCGTGCAGCTTCGGAAACTCAGCCAGAGCCTCGGGCGGGATCGGTTTGGCCTGCGCTTCGACGAGAGACTCGCCCGCCATTTGTAGCTCGATCGGGAGATCGTCCAGCGGTCCTGGCTTGGCCGACTTAGGCGTGATATCAGCGATGGCCGTCGTGGGTCGCTTGACCTTCTTTGGGCCACTCTTGACCTTGTTCCAGGACCGCTGCATGTCGGATTCGTTGATCCGCTCAGAGAGGTTCTTGGCCAAGGCCATCTGGAGATTGTCTTCGCCGGCCATCGCCGCCAGGCCATCGGCCGAGAAGTCACCGTTGATCGCGTCCAGCGCGGCCTTCTTCTTGGATATGACCTGCATCGCCTTGTGCTGCATCGTGTCCTTGTAGTAGAGGTAGTAAACACGGCAGTCGAGCGGCTGCCCGATACGCCAGGCTCGGCGAGCCGCCTGCGTCATCGTGAACAGGTTGTAGCCGGTCTCGTAAAAGACGAGCGTCGAGTAGTTGTGGCCGCCCTGCTTCTTCGAGAACAAGTCCAGGCCCGTGCTGACGAGTTGTGGATGGCTGATCATCACGTCGTAGTTGCGGCCGTTCTTGGCGATCCACTCCTCGCGCTCGATCGGCTCCACATCATCTGACCGAAGGATTCCGACCTTGAGTCCCTCGGCTTCGAGGAGCTTAGCGAGACGCGGCTGGATGTTCCGCTTGCCGCTCATCTGCACGTAGACCCAGGTCTGACGGCCGTCCTCCTTCTGCTTCTTACAGATGTCAATGAGCCGCTGTTCCTTGGGATAGATCGTGTCCTCAGGAAGATCCCTCGGGGTGACGACACCGACAAAGTTGTCGATCGTGCGGATGCCAGGCTGATCCCAATAGCCGACCGTGTGGGGTAGATTACTTGGCGGCACGACGACACACTCGACGTTTGTGACCGCAAACTTGCCAACTTTCACAGAGGCAACCGTCGTTTTTCTGGCACTCACAATCGAACCGTCCGCCACCTGGCACGACACATCCTCGTCGCCCTTGCGAGGCTTAAGCCCGATCTCGGCAGCCATCGCCAATGAAATCGAGATGCTCGACGCGCCAGTGTCGTAGACCAGCGACTTCGTTTTTCCGTTGAAAGACACGTCCAACCAGTAGACGCCGCCGTCCTTTTTCAGCGGGATGCGATCCGTTTCGGCTTCACCAGAATCGACTCTAGTGAGCACTAAAGTCTCGGTCGCGGCGTCGAATTGGTGATTGAAATTCCGAATGAACGACTGGCCGAGTAGCCCTGGAGCTTGGCCTTCACTGGACTGGCTGATCGCCTTTTTGATCTCAGAATCGTGTTCCCAACCGAACGGCCGATCGGGGTAATCGAGGCCGGTCCAGAGGTACGTTCCCAGGAGTTTCATGCTTCCGCGTTGAAGCAATTCCCGGTTCGCGAACTCCAGGGTCGCCATGATCCGCCGGTACTCGTCCTCCTGCTCCAGATCCATGTCAACCGCGCAGTCGAACCAGCCGTCGACCATCCGTTCCGCGTGGTCGCCATCGACATCCCCGGCCGGCATAGGCTTGGGGCCGCCGACGTACTCGAACAAATCCGGCAACTCATCGGCCATTTCGTCGAGCGTGACGAAGAGGCTTGAACCGATCATGTGCCGGCCAAACATGGTCGGCATTACGCCGGGGCGAACCGCCTTCCGTTGGGTCGCGTTGCCACTCTTGGCCCGCCGCATCGACTTGACGTTGCCCTTGACGCTCGGGCTGCTATCGTCCTCTTTGGTCGTTACGATCCGGTCTATCTTGCCGTACCGCTCGACGAAAGCCATGTCTTTGCCCCACTCAAAACCTTCGTCGCGGAGCGACTTTGGCGTGATCCGCATCATGAGCGGATATAGGTGGTTCGCGTAGCCGCCGATGATCGTGCCGGTCAGAGCGATGACGTGATTGACTGACGCGATCAGTTTTCCGCAAGCCATTGACTGCGCCGACTCGTCGCTTTTCTGCTCATGCACCTCGTCAATCAGGAGGTAGCGGAACATCCGTTTGCACTTCTTTTGGATGATCCTGGCAGGCGACCAGCGATAAGGTCGAGTCGTGTAGTTGTACAGCGGTTCCTTGCACTCGCGGACAACCCACTTGAACCCGGCGTGCTTCACTTCATGACCCGGACGGTTGGCGATCGAGGCAAGCTCGGCGGGAAGAGCGATGCGAACCAGGCCGTGAGACTTGCGGTCGGCGGGAGCTGGGAGCATCTGAAGGAAGACGCCTTTGCACACCTTTTGGGTCACGTTTTTCTTCGACGTGAGATCCTTCTCGCTCACTGGAACGCCCTTCTTGTCGCGGACAACCTGGCCGCAAGACGGGCAGTAATGGACGCGAGCGGTGACGTTCTTCGTGATGGGCCGACCAAGCCGATCGTAGGTCTGCTGGCCAAACTCGTTCAGAACAGGCGACTTGTCGACGACCCGGTTTTTGCTCGAAACGGCGTGCAGTTTTGGCGTCGGCGGCATCGGCATTGGGAGGACGTGCAGGGTCTCAGTGACGGGGTTGCCATCAGCGTCACGTCCAACCAAGGAGGTCTCGGCGATCTGGGTCAGTGCCCCTTGGATCGCTCTGAATCCGCCGTCCAGGTCCGCAATGCCGGACCAATCCGAGAGCCACTTGGCCTGGTTTCGGCCGAGGATAAACCACTCGGCACCTTCAGGCTTCCGCCACCGCGAGCCGCCCGATTTACCGAACAATGCGACCACGTCCCGCAGGGTAGCCTTGCTGTTCGATTCGGGTTTTTCGGCCCCCCTCGGCCGCCTGGCGGGTTTATCCTCGTCGATGCCCTGAGGCCCAAACCGAGAGATAGTCGCGTCTGGGATCGTCTCTTCGATCTCACGGCACCACTTGCCAATCAGGTGGTCTGGGCAGAGAACGATAGCGCGATAGTTGCCGCCGCTGCCTCCTTTTCGGCGGCTCTGACAGGCGTGTTTGTGGGCTGCAAGCTGACCCATAATCGTCTTGCCTGTGCCCATCTCGCCGACGATCATGCCGTTGCCGACCGTGTTGAGCATCTTGACGGCGGCGGTGATCGCGTGGGCTTGGGCGGGAAACGGTTCACGAAGAACGTCGTCGAAGTCGAGGAGTTCGTCTCGTCCTGGCACGTGCAGCGGGGTCAAAGCGTGGATCGCTTTGCGGCCAAGGATCGCGCCGTAATTCTTGAGATACGACTCCATCGAGTCAATGTCGCAGAGCGGCGGGATTCGCTCCTGGGTCGGCTCGGTCACGGGAGCCATGACCGCATCGTGGATCGCGGTCATTTCCATCTCGACAATACCTGCTCGGTCTTCCATCGGTGTCAGTCCTTGTTCTGTTTACTTATCTGGATAAGGGGCCGCATTGACCCAGAATGGGCCGAGGTGAAGGTAGTACCACCATCCGTCGTAGTACATCCGGCCGATAGCGAACTTCGGGGGCCACTGGAATCCATAGTGCCAGTGGCTATTCCGAAGGTCACAGATAGCCCAGCGAACATCGTGTCGCATAGACCTAAGTCTGTTCGTTAAACGCTTCATGGGAGTCCTTCATTTTGTGGGCGTCGATGATCGCTTTGGCGGGATCACTGTCGAAGCAGATCGCCTTACCCTGGTAGAGATTGCACTCGAAACCATGCGTCGGAGGGTTATCGAGTCCGCCGCCGACTACGACAAATGACAGGCTGACATCGCCGTTTCCCTGGCGGACAAGGTTCATAGCCTCGTGATCCTGCTGAGGATCCTTATTGGTTGATGGTGGCCCGTCGTAATCGAAGTCGGCAGCACAATGCAAGCACATATACCGGCCTGGCTCCGCGTTTGATTCAGCGAGCCCGTGATTTCTTCCGCAAGATGGGCAGCGACACTCAGGGAACGCTTCCGAACCAGCCTTAAATCGCTTTGCGCCAGCGATCAGTTCGTCGACGCGAAAAGCGAAACCGTCTCCTTCAAGCGTCCGCAGACCGAGTTCCTTCAGGGCGTCGTACACGGTGCCGTCAATATTGTTCATGACAGCGATCTCTTCTTTTACGTCCGCCTCAGCCTCCTTCAGCTTCTCACGGAGTTCTGCGATGTCGTCCAGTGTCGGAAGGCTAGCTGTTGGCACGACGATCGCGGGATACATGGATGGCGTCCCCTCGGAGGCCAGCCAAAGCTTGTAGATAGCGGTATCCAGCGGCAACTTGGCCATGTATCGCAGCGCGAGCACGTCTTGCAATGCTTTACTGAGAGCAGTGATCTGTGCTTCGGCTGCGATACGAAGACGGTTCTCCTCCTCGTATTCGCTTTGACGGATATTGGCGACCCCGAGCATCTCGATGTCTTCGCGAAGACCCGCGATCATCTGCTCTGCGACATGATCCGACTCCTGAGAATTCCTGATCGTCTCATCTCGCTCGTCGATCGTGGCCTTCAGGTGCAAGATGTCGTTGTTTAGTTCGACCACTTTAGCGCAATGCCGGGCCGAGCCATCGACGTTGAAACGAATCAAGCTATCCCGTTCTCGGGCGAGAACAGATGCCTTCTTGCTCATCTCGGCCAATTGACGGTTAAGGATCCGGTTAAGTCTAAGCCTTCTTGCGGCCGTATTGTGCCAGTGCTCCGCTTCTCTCGCGATCGTCTTATGCGATCTATGAAGAATCGCGTTCTCGTTATCGGATCGTTGAACAACGGTCGCCATCTGGTCAACCTCGTCTTCCAGGTCCGCGATCCGCGAACGCAACACCCGCTTCGATTCGCCCATGAGCCACATGAACATTCGATGTCTCCATTCGTCAGTCTGAAGAATTCAGACGGCCATCGGCCGAGGGATGATCAATTCGTACTGCTGGAGGCCCTGGCTTACGACTTCGTCCAGGTGTTTTGTTGACGCAGAGAGGATGCCGCAGTGGCAACCGAAGGCGTGAGCGTCTTCAAGCAATTCGCGTTGCCGCAGAGTCTTCTCGATGTGAGGCACCCACTCGCGTAGCAGCGGCGTCGTGTACCGGACATCGGTCAACTCCTGCCAGAGAGACTCCTCAGAGACGACCGGCATGAAGCCCTGCATACGTGTGATAAACATCGCGTGTACCAAACCATACCCAAGCTTGTGGGTGGAGACTTGGTAGCCCTCGCTGGATGGCGTCAGCCGCCCCGGCGTGTGCCGGTTCCACTCGTTGGCGTTCGGCTGGCCCACCTTAATCCCGGATGCGTTGGCGACAGCCTTGGCTCCTCCGCAGAGGATGGCCCGGATCTGCTTGACCCGCATCGCGTCACAGAAAACCGAGAGGAGAAGAAGCTCCCCTCGGCCGCTGATCGCGAGCTTGTCGAACGGCTGCGCCGGGATTCCGATTTCCTTTCCGACGAACTCGATGTCGCCGAACAGCCTTTCGCTACTCATTGATCCCTCTTGTGTTCAGTTGAAATTTCCGGTGAAGCGCGACAGCCAGAAGCTCGCCAAATAGTTCTGCCGGCAGTTTCCCTTTCTCTTCGGCCATCAAAATGAACTCGGTGCGGCCGAGGCTGTGAGCGAAGTAGTACCCCTCGATAAACGCAGCCAGTAACTCCAGGGTCGGCTGCGCTTTCACCTGTTCCCGCGTTGTTCCTGAAGCTGGAGCATCAACTCCGCTTTGCACGCTCGCCTGATCCGTTCCAGATTCCATGGTCCCCCATCTTTCGTCTTGATCTTAAGGTTGTACATGAGATGGTTTCTGATCTCATCCCAACTCAGCGGTTGATCCTGCATTCGCCAGGACACGATCGAACGCATAACGTTACGCTCGTCGTCGTCGCGCTCGCGGACCTTGGTCCACTTGCCGTCGATCTGCACTTTCTTCCAGCGGAATCCGTAGCCGGGGTGCCGGGTGTGGATAATATTTCGGGCCTTACGCTTAGCCAGCCCATCCTTCGTCCTCTCAGAGATGAAGGCCCGCTCCAGTTCGGCGAACGCAGCGAGGATATGGATCAAGAACCGACCCATCGATGAAGATAGGTCAATCGCCCCGCCCATCAGGTTAACGATGTGCAGCCGGATGCCCATTCGCTCGAACTTCTCCAGGACAAGCACGCAGTCGGAGAGCTTACGGAATGCCCGGTCGAGCTTAGGCAAGATGACGTGGTCGCCGGCCCTAAGTTGCTTGAAAAGCTCCCTCCCGGCGTCTCGCTGATCCCAGCAAATCTTACCCGAGGTCGCGGCGTCCACGAAGAATGTGACATCGCCGAGATTCAGGAGATTCGCATACTTTCGCAAGTTCTCCTTCTGGGTGTCCGGCGAGTCGATCTGCTTCTTCGTGGAGGCCCTCGCGTACCCGAAACACCGAGGCGCTCGCTCGCTCATAATTCTCTCTCCTTGTTGTTTGATAACCGACGTCAAGAAATGCCACCTGCTTACGAAGCGACTCAGACTCCTCGGCGTCATCGCTCCTGGCGACATGCCCGCCGAACGTCCAAGACCACGCTTTGCCGTCAACGATGTAGTAGCGCACATCTGCGATCCAGCCGATGAATTTAGCATGCTTCGATTGAAGCATGCCAATCGCGTTGTCTACACACTCGGGTTTGATCGTGATCATAGCATTCTCGTGATATCGATCTTGAGTTCGGGGGTCTTCAGGGAGCGGACGGAAGCACAGAATTCCTCCATCCCGTCAATCACCTCGGCCACCTTCTCGTTAAGGCTGTGTTGGTCAATATAAACCTGGAGTGTGTACTTCCTCCCGTTCTTTTCGACGGTTTGCCAAACCACGGGGCCTTGGCGGTGGTGTCTCGAAAGCGGCGTACTAAGCTTCGCGCTCATGAATCCTCCTCTTCGTTCTCGTAATTCTCTTCTTCGGGGAGTTCCTCAATCACCAGAACTCCTTCGTTGTCCCCAATCATGAAGGCGTCCTCGCCTGTCTCAAGCTCCCACTTTCGCCCCTTCTCAAGCACAGCGACGGGATACTCCATAACGTTTCTGTGCCGTCGGATTTTGCGCGATGCCCTCGCCCGGCACACTTCCATCGTGCCCTCGCCGATCAGGTCGTCGCGCCCGCCTGAGTATGGGTAAAGTCGCAACCTGTAACTCACTCGTCCACCTCCTCTGTGCCGTCCGCGACCTTGTCCTGCGGCTCGTTACTGAACGTCTGGATGACTCCGTTCTGTTCGACCACGCGGATGACCGTGATCATCCGCTCGCTGTAGACATCCTTCGTGGTAACAGCCCCAGTGTCGGGGTTCGACTCGCTTTTCGACTGTTCCTTGTTGTGGTACTCAACCTTGTGCGACGATCCGCGAACGACGTGGACGCCATACGGCCCCTCAACCGGGCCGTCCAGCATTCCGGAGGCGAGAATCAGACCTAGGTGTCCCTTGTCGAGCGGCAGCGGCGGGGAGTTCGGAGGCGGTATCTTAACCTCTTTCAATTGCTTGTTGAGCGGGCTGTCAGCAACCGCCTCGCGAAGCTCGTCATCAGTGAACATCGTCTTCCTGAAGACGTTCGGCTTCCACGAGAGCGGGATCTCCCAGGTCCGGATATCCTCTTCGCGGTCATAGCTCGGATGGCTACCGTTCCATCCTTTCGGCTGCACCATGCCGAGCGCCGGCAATGACTCGATCGAGAGGTAGCCACGCCATCTCATCTCCATCTGGTGGAGCTTGCCGTGGTTCTGGGCCGCTTCACTCGGAAGCACATCTTTGCGCTTCCGGCCAATGACGACGATCTCGCGGTACGGCCGGATCAGGTTGCCGGCCTCGTCTTCGCCATCAGGGAACTTGTAGACCGCCACGTCCTCGTAGTGGGCGTCGATGTACTCAACGAAGTTGCCGTTGCCACACAAGGCGGTGAACGGGCAGACGAGAACGAGAATGCCCTTTTGCCCAAGGAGCCGAGTCGCCTTCTCTGTGAAGCCCTGCTCTTCGCGTTTCCCGCCCCCGAGTTCACTGTCAAACGGCGGGTTGACGTAGGCGAGGCCGAACGAGAAACCAGTGATCTGAACCCCGGTGAAGCTCGCCGGCCCGATGTGATTCGACATCGGCATCAGCTTCAGGATGTCCTTCGACCGCTCCGAGTCCAGCTCGATCGAGTAGACGTGTTCCTCGGGGACGGCCAGGGCATCAGCCAACTGCTTGATCGCTAGGCCCTTGCCGGCGCAAGGGTCGATAATATTGATGGTGTCGTACTTCTTCGCGGGGTCCAGCGATCGGCAATACAGGTGCTTAGAAAGCTCGGCGATCGCCATCGTATGGGCTGGGTAGAAACCAGCCTTCGCTTGAGCAGCAAGCCTCATGGTTTCCTCCTACAGACGAAGCAGAGAGACGCCACGAACCACGTCATGAATGAGCCCGTGGCGAGATTGTCCAGCAGTTGAATCCATTCAGCCGGTATCATTAGTCGCTATCCTCTTGGAGATCGCTGGCCCGCAGGATGCGGTCCTTCTTGGGGCTGCATTTGCTGCTGTCAGTGATCCGAAGGCCGGTCGGCTGAACGCTGTCCTCATCGGAAGAGGTCTGCTGCGTTTTGTCTTCCATGTCCTCCCAGCGGCAGTATGCGTCAATCGCGTCGCCCTCGTGGCTGAGCTTCTCGACAGCATCCTCTGCTGCCTCGATAGTTTCAGCCTCCACCCAGATCCTTGACTCCTGGGTGACACTGAAAGTGCGGTCAATGTCTCGCTCGACTGTCACGAAGAATAGAGGCATGCCTACTCCTGGGGATGAGTGCAGAGCGTGAGTGACTGGTGGGTTTCATGGTCGTCGCCCCACTCGACGTGCTCGACGTAGATGAGGCGTTCGCAGCCGTTGCAAACGATGGCGTCGTCGGATTTGATAGCGATCATGTCGACGTGCCATTTGAAGATGCGAAACTCGTAGTAGCAGTGAGGACATCGGAGGCTCGGCCAATCACTGATGCCCCGGTCGGGACGATTGAGCGAGAGGGCCTTGGCTGTCGCGAAGCCGATGTGGTTGGTCGTGATCTCGAACTTGCGGCAGATTTCTTCGTCGCTCAAAGGTGGATTCTTAAACATAAGCCCTCCGTTTCCTTGATGGCTGCGACAGGGTTTTCTCAACGCTCCACCCAAGAATATGGAGCCTATTCCAGATGGTCTTGAAGCTGACCCCGGAGTGGGCTGCCCACTCGGTGTAAGTCTTCGACTGCCCATTGAATTCGATGCGATGCGACTGTTGGTCACGAGGTTTTGGGGTAGGAGGTACGCGGCGTTCCAGCTTCTCGATCAGCTCGACGGTTCCTGAGATGACGTCCGGATGCTGCATCAGCCTGAGCATGTACTGCTCTGCCTTCCAGTCGACGTAGATCGGGCGTGATGTGACTTGCCGCCTCTCGCCTTGCCGGCCGCGAGCATGGTCCCACGGCTCAATCACGTACCGAACGTAATACGCCATCTTAGTCTTGGAGTTCGTTGCTGTTGCCATCTTTGAGTTTCTCCAACTCCGCAGGAGGAATACATTGGCCTAACAATAGGAACACCTTTGAGTCTTCACGAGGATCGTCGAACTCACCGCGTGCGTAGCCCATCAGTAAGGAACGCACGGACTCCATGAACGCAACCGGATCAGCAACGCCGGCCAGCGCGTTCACGCAGTCCACAATCCTCTTGGAGATTTGCTCTTGGTTGGGAGAGCCTTCAGGAAGTCCAAGAGCGCGGTTGATGGTGATGATCCGCTGGTCTGTCCAAACCCTGGTCTCGCCATTCCGGCAACGCTTAATCACCAGGGGCTCGTCAGCCATCCTTGAGCCCCAGATCACCCAATCGGCTCCCTGGTCAAGCCTCTGCCAGCTATCCACGATGGACTCAGCAACGCCCTCGGGATAATTCGTAGGCATGCCATCAGGGAAAGGATGGGGTCCGAGAAACGGATCCTTTTTTGCAGTCCAAGGCTCGAAGTAGAAGCGGGGTTTAACACGCTTAGCCATGAGGGCTCTCCTATGCCTAAAAGGCGTTCAGGAGAGCATACCCAAGCTTAATGTTTGTCACCCCGATCCGGTTGCCTCTAGTTTCCCTCTGAGAGCCTTGAGGGCCGCGTCATGGATCTTGCGGCCGTGCCTGGCACCATGCCCGAGCGCCACACCCGCCTCGCTCGGCGACATGTTCATCTTGTAGACCAACGAGCAAATCTCTCGCTGCTTCTTTGGGAGAACTTTCAAGAGACTCGCGAAGTGATCGTCGGACTCGCGATCGAGCGTCTCGTTGCTCGTGTCCACGATCTCAGATAACTCCTCGGGCGTTGCCAGCTCGCAGCGTTCCGGGCCGAGCTTTCTAAGGTAATCCTTAATCTCTCCGCGAATCTGCAGCCCTGCCCATCGCTTCCAGACTCCGTTCTTATTAGGCTCGAAACTCGCAGCGGCACGCACGACACCTAAGGTTGCCCGACTCTTGAGTTCGTCCTCATGAAGCGGGTAGATACGTGCGTACCGCCTGGCGATGTGTTCCGCCCGGCTGACTGACTTTTCTGCGAGAGCTTTCTTTTCTTCAGTCAGACGATCCATCAGAACTCCCTATCAGATGTCTTCGTCGTCGTCGTCCAGGGGCTCCAGGTCGTCATCTTCGTCGACTCCGAACTCTTCCGCAGAGGCGGGGCCGCGAGTGTAGTCGAGAGGTGTTTCGTCGAGGCTGTCCATTTCGTCCTCGTCGACACCAAACTCCTCATTGCTCGGCCCCCGGCTGTAGTCGATGGGCGTCGTGTCGTTACACTCGTAGGATCGCTCGTCTCGGGTGTCCGGACGGCTCAGAAGCTCGTCGATATCCCGATGATCGCGCTCCTCCTGCTCTTCCTCGCTGAAGTGCCGAGAGGATTTCGCTGACTCGACGAAGCGATCCTCGTTGTAGATGATCGGGATTTCCCAGGGTTTACGATCGCGGCTCATGCTGCTCTCCTCGCTCGGTTGCTGGATCGGAACTGCTGGAGGACACGGTTCAAGTGCAGCATGACGCTCACTGGAGCAATACTGCACTCGATGATATAAGCATTGCCACGATAGGCGAATGCGCGTCGACGACGCTCTTCTTTTGTTCTCAAAGTCAGTTCTCCGGGTTTGGATTTGTCAGTCTGAAGAATTGAGCTACTTCGCTACTCGGCTTGATTGGTTGAGCGATTTCGCGATGAATTTTGCGTCGGATTCGCTTGCGGTCCACGCAACCGCACGAACGAATCCTTTTCCGTCTTGCTTCTCGAAGACGCTCCAGCTAAGCGTGGGCGGTGTGGCCTCCTTGGACCGCTTCATCCTGCGAGCCACGAAAGACATCAGTACCCCGCTTGGTCTGGGTCGTCACCAGGATCGCTTCCGCTGCCTGGCTCGTAGTGAGGCTGGTAATCCGCGTGAGGTTTGTAATCCGCAGTCATCGCCGCTATATGCTGCCCGTGTCCCGAGTTACGATCCACAAGCAGAGCCTCCAGCGACTTCACCTTGTGACTGAGTTGCTGATTAACCATTCGGGCTACGCCGTCCCCGTTCCTCAGGCGTCCCTCAAGCTCCTTGATCTTCACCTTGAGATCGTAGTTTTCGTCCTTGAGCTTCTTGACCCGTGACGGCTCCTCGTTGCAGAGCGATTCGGGCCAGCCGAGTGCCACCTTGACACGGTTGCCGCCCTGCGCGGCCTGGTCGCAGTCTTCTACCGATTCTCCATATGTGACGACATGGGTCTTCTTGCCGTCCCACGCCAGGACGATAACTTGACTACATCCATGAGCCTTAGCGATGTCGCTCGCCGCCAGGATCGGGATTCGGTTTGGCATGCTACTGACCTTCCTCTCGTCCACGATAAGCGGCTCCAGGAATCACCTGGAACCCGTTGTCGTACAGGAACTTACGGACTACGGTGGCCGTCGCGACTGCGCGTTCGTACTCGTCAATAAAATGCTTCAGCCCGGTGTCTGCGAGCATGTTTGGGATTTTGCGAGGGTCACGCGGAATGTGGAGTTCGTGGGAAACGCTGCCGTGGCAGAAAATGTACCCCTCGATTCCCTGCTGTCCGAGTTCTATGATCGCGTTACACGCCGTCATGTTGACGTGAACGTGGCCTACCTTGACCCAAGTTTTCATTGGCTTTGTCTGGCTCCCTTGATCTTGAAGTTGATACACACGTTGATAACGGGATTGTCCTGTGTGTCCCATTCGCTGATCGCGGCGTTGATCGCCTCGCGAATTGACACGAACTTAGCGAACCGCTTCGGGAGGTGAATGTTGCCCACCTGGCGATGCAGGCAGATCGCCAGCTCGCCAGGTGTCGAAGGGACGACTCGCTTCATAAAGTGGTTTTAACCTCAGTTTCCGGCGACCGTCTCCGCCGACTCTGGCTGCAACTGCTCAGGAAGATTGCCGGGAGCCTCGCGGACCTCATCGTCTTCAGGTTCCACCCCAAAGCACTCCTCAGCCTCATCTGCGTAGGCGGCGAGCCGCGTCGCAAGCTCCCTCAGGCCCTTCGGGCTCGACGTGAATCGCAGATCGCAAATCTCGGCAGCTTTTGAAAGCTTGTCTTCCCTTCCGATTCCGTAGAAAGGCTTACTGCAGATCAAGACAACCTCAACGCAGGGGACCGGCTCGGCGATGCCGTCAAGGATCAATCCGGACAGGTTGCGTGCAGAACCGATAAACGAAAGCATTCGTCAACTCCAAGGTGGCCTCATCAGGTGGAAGAATACTCCACGACCGCTCGTCCTTGAGCGGTTTCGGCCTACGCGGCTCCAGCGACCTGCTTCGTCGCCTTCTTTTCCGAGGCGAGCTTCGGCTTCGCCGCCGGCTTCTTCTTTGGTTTGGCCGGCGGGAAGACGATAGCGTCACGAGCCGTTACGAGATCGAGGTACATCCGGTACTCAGTGACCTCTTTTGCTGTGTATCCGTTAGAACGGCCGATCGCGCGAATGTGTTCCTTCCAGTGTGCGATACTGTGGAACTGGCATCCGATCGACATCATTCCAGCCGAATAATGGCAGACGGCATGTCGTGAGCCCTGGATAAAAAGGGGAGATTTCTCGAAAACAGCCCCTTCACCGACGCTGGCCCGATCACCGACGCTGGCCCGATCACCGACGCGGGCCCCTTCACCGACGCGGGCCCATGCACCGACGCTGGCCCCTTCACCGACGCGGGCCCCTTCGCCGACGCGGGCCCCTTCACCGACGCGGGCCCATGCACCGACGCTGGCCCGATCACCGACGCGGGCCCCTTCACCGACGCGGGCCCATGCACCGACGCTGGCCCCTTCACCGACGCGGGCCCCTTCGCCGACGCGGGCCCCTTCACCGACGCGGGCCCGATCACCGACGCGGGCCCCTTCACCGACGCGGGCCCATGCACCGACGCGGGCCCCTTCACCGACGCTGGCCCGATCACCGACGCGGGCCCCTTCACCGACGCTGGCCTCAATATGAACCCATCCTCCGGTTGAAAGTCGGCTCCAGTCAGAGGATTTCGTGCCAGGGTGGCGGTTAAGAACCCACGACGGCACTTCGGGTTTAACTTCCTGCTGCTCGATATTCGTTTCCACTTTTGCACTCTCCGAGTTAAGAAAACATTGGGTCAGATAGATCAGTTCGCATTGCTTCGTTCTGCGGGAAGGCTGCCCTTGCATTTAGAACGCTAAGAACGCTCCCTAGCTATCGCCGGGAGCGTTTCCGAGACGTACTACGCGGCGTCGAAAGCGGCCAGTTCGTCATCCGAGGGAAGCGTGCCGGTGGCCGGTTCGGGCGCAGGTTCCGGGGCCGGGGCTGGGGTGGGCTCGGACTTCGCGGACGACTTCTTGGTGGATGTGTCTTCGGTTTGGGTCGGAGCGGTGGGCTTCAGGGCCAACGCGCCCTTGAAGAGTTGTTTCCCGCCCTTGTCGGGGTCGCCCTCATAGACGCGGATCGTCAGCGCGTCCTCGTAGAACTCGATCACGATTGGGGCCGGCTCGACACCTGCCGCGCCAATCTCCAGGATATTGCCGTTCTTGCTCACGTTGATCTCAGCCTGCCCGCTCTTACGCGGGGCACCGTCTTTCAGGGTGACTTTCATCGAACTAACTCCAAGCGTCGTGGCCTCATCAGTACCGGCACGCACCGGCAGACGCCCGAAGGCGTTTCGGCCTCAAAGATCGAGACCTTCGGAGTCGTCTCGGTCAGGCGTGAGAACGTCGACCGCTTCTTCGTCCTCCAGTTCGTCGACCAGATCCTCGTCGTCCTCTTCTTCGTCTTCATCCTCGTCGAAGTCGTCCTCATCCTCTTCGTCCTCATCTTCGTCGCGAGCGGCCTCCTTGAGCTTGTTGAGCACCTCCTGGACTACGCCGTCCGGCTCCTCGTTTTCGTGGTAGCGACCCTTGATCTCATCAATCAACTCGTCCGCCAAGTACGGGTCTTGATTGGCGTCGGCCCAATTCACCAAGATCGTAATGATCTGGGTGTCGCCGACAATCATGGTGTTAGGCTCGTCGTGGTCTTCGATTTGGATCAGCACGAATGGACGGGGCATCTCGCACCTCATTAAAGAATGTTAGCCTCATTAGGTGACGCATCACGCCACAAGCCCCGTAGGGCTTTCGGCCTTCAGATCGAGCAGACGACGCTTCGTGTGGTTGTGGTGTGGTGCTCGGTCACAACCTTGCATTTGTCGGTAGGATTGATCTTGCGTCGATAAGATATGGTGATCGACGGGTACTCTTTCGATCGGAGAGACACGAGTATTACCGAGTCATCTCCATTAACTGTGTCCTTTCCGCAGTTCTCAAAAGCACCCAAAACTCGGACGTAATCCGGGATCTCGTTCGCGTCCAGTCTCGCGTCCGCTGAGTCTGTGTAAAGCCAGGTCATCTTCAACCCAGCCTTTTCGAGTTTCTCGCACGCCTCATAATGTTTTGCGATGTTCGCTGCATCGCGAATCTTTCTTGACTCATGAGAATCGTTGGATTCTTGAATTGCTTCGGCCAGCGTTCGGGAACGCACCCGGAATGCGTCCTCGGTGGGCATCTGCTCGATCACGCCGACAGTCACATCGCCGGCACTTAAGGTTGCAGTGCTCATGTTCACCTCGTCATGCCAAAGAAGAGCCTCATCAGTGCGGGAACCAACCCGCAGACCGCTCGTCCTTGAGCGGTTTCGGCCTCAGTAGCGAAGCGATGGCTGCGCGATTGCCACCTGATCGAACGCCCTGAGAGACGTCAAAGACTCATTGGGGATGTAGTCGGTTTGCTGCGAACGTGCCGCCTCAGCCGGAACGAGCTTTCGATAAACTTGAGCCACCGCCGAAGACGCGTTTGACGCCACTACGTAATACCGATTTCCACGGTAGTCGACGCGGAACCGCTGAACCTTGCCGCGATACAGATTAGTCATAACACTCATGTGATTCCTCGGTGCGTAAATGGTTGGCCTCATCAGAACGGGCTTTACCCGTTAACGCCCAGCGGGCGTTTCGGCCTCAGTAAAGCTCGTTTCTCCGAACAGGCTCTTGCTCGGCGTCCTAGGTGGCCTTCTCGGTAGGAATCAGCACGATCAACGTACCCTCAGCGTTGTAGAAACCGAGATTGCGGCCAGCCTTCTCGATCGCTTCCTTGGATTCTCTGAGCCCAAGCCCGGTTCGGTTACGGTGCGCCTTGATGGCGTCGATCTTTCCGCCATTGCGAGCCGTCAAAAGCTCGCTCAGATTCGGCTCAGCCGACGCGACCACCTCTCTGATGGTCGCCTGCGGTGGGGCTGGTTCGGGTCCAACCACCGTGCGAATCAAATTGATGATGCCGGCTTGTAATTCCTGGAACTCCGAGCCGAGGCCGGAAAGCTGCTGGATCGCACACATCTTCTCGTAGGCGTTCATTCGTCGCATCTCCATTAGATGGCCTCATCAGGCACCGCCTTACGGTGCAAGCCGCCGATGCGGCTTTCGGCCTTCAGATACCGACGCAACCGTCACCGTCGCTGCTCCTCTTTGCCGTTGTGAAGTAATTCGTGATACTCACGGCAAGCGTAGACATGATTCGGGAGCAGACATCGCGGACGTCTTCGGGAGAGGATTCACCTGGGACAAGCTCACGAACCAGGAAGATTTGCTCCTGCTCAACCGCACCAAGCTCGATCCTCACGTCGTTGCCAACCAGGCGGTAGAGCGCGGTAAGGTCGGCCCCTAGGCACCATTTCCGGAAGTTGTTCCTGGCCTCAGAAACGATGTCAAGTTGCGGCTTCGTCACGAATTCGATCATGAATCTTGTCCCCGATGTTGTTAAGGTTTGTCTAATCCGTGATGTCTACGTACTCTCTGATCGAAGTATTCCCAAGCTCGGGCTAAAGCTCCCGGATTGTCGTTAGGAACGTAGTGGCCATCAGTGAAACCCGCGTTGAGAACCTGGGTGTGGACGACATACTCCTTGCCACTCCATTCGCGGAGCACAACGCGGTGAGGTAGTGAGCATTCTCCTTTGCGCCAAGGCCCTGCTGCGATGATGTCGGCGAACCTGTAGCGAGCGAGAAGCGCAGCCTCCTCGTCGCTCAACGTGTAGAGCGTGTCACTCATTGGTGCCCTCAGTTGGTTAGCCACTGGTCGATGACCAGCAACCCATAGATCACAATTACCGAAAGAGCAGCGTAAAATTCAGAACGACGCATCCGTGGGAGCGTAAAGCACCCGAACCGCATGGATTCTCCACGTAAAGAGTGTTCATAGGGTAATTGGGCGTGGAAATCGCGAGCGGCTCCGAGTTGTGATACGGAGTCCGCCCGTTGGCCTGTCATTACACAGGCTGGGGGGTGAGGAAGAACTCCTCAGTGACTTGTTCAGCGATGGCATACGCGAGGGCCGATTCGGGAGAGATTCCGAGCCGGTCTGCGATGATTTGAAGATCAGAGGGATGGCCGTTGGCGTAGAGAATGTGGTCGTGGGCGATCCGCGTTACACGCTCAATATGTGGCCGATCCTCGCAAAGAGGTGACTGCGATTTTCCTGCCATAGATTATATCCGTTGTCCTTGGATTAGTTTCGTCTCGGCCTTCGGCGGCATGCAACGGCGCTTCGGTTCCGAGTCGTCATTCTGCGTCCTTGCTTTGGGCTGCGAGTCAACGGCGACCCGACAAAGGCCCGTCTCGCGTCTGATTTGGGTCAGGCGCTCGTTATTCTGCATACTTAGGGTAGGGAGCCAGCGTACCTTGCCGACTCCGAGGATGTGGAAGTAGATTTCGATGGTATTGGGGCGCGAGCCAGGCAAGATTGCGAGTTCGATCCCCATCTCATTGCCGTCCGCCTGCATTGTCGTGAGCGTCTTGAGGAACGACCGACAGCAAGCCGACTCGGCCTTGTTCTTGCATCCGACGCGAGTCACGAGGTACTCACGCAAGAGCATGGTCGCGGCCTTGTGTGGCGGTAGCCTGCGGATCCAACCCAATCGTTTAGGCGGGTCCAGGTGTCGCACCGATCCGGACATGTCAGAGAGGCGAAGGTTAGGGCCGTCTTCAGGCACGAAGACTGGCGTTCCGGTGTCGTCATGTCTCAGGTACAAGCGTCCTCCCTTGTCGTTAGCGTGTCGAAACATTCAGAATGTTTGGCGGGTTCAAGGCGGGGATTAATCCCCCTCGGCAGCGTTCCCACTACCAAGCCTAACGAACCCACTATCCGCCCCAGTGGGCAGATAGACGCCTATCGATGGCTACGATGCGGACGTGACAGACGTGGAACATCCCGGACCGCGAACGGAGGGGTTCGACCACGGAGCCTCATCAGCGTGGGCCTAACCCACGGACGGAGCACCCCTGCCCCGTTTCGGCTTGGACGGATTACGAGCCGACTAACGGATCGCTCAGTTGGCATAATCCGGGACTGTGCATGTTGATTTTCCGAGCGCAGACTCCGCAATATAACGCCTCAGTGCTGCAATTCCAGTAGCGGGCCGGCACGGCTCTACACGCCTTTCGGTTACAAGGCTCGTTCTTGGCCGGTTGACGGGTTTGCGGTCTTCCACCAGGAGGAATCCCAGCGTCTTCCATGCAATTGCCTCCAAAAAGGGCTTCGGATCAGACATAGAAAGGTCGGGGCGGGAATCGAACCCGCCCGGCAAGGCATCCCTTCGACCGTGAGCTATAGCTCACAATTCAAGCGGCAACCGCGACTTTGGCGGGTTCAGAAGCACGACCAGCGGCACGGGCCTTGTCAATGGCCGAGACCATCTTGTCCAGCTTGTCACGCAAGGCGACCATTTCGGTGTACTTGCCCGAAGAGAACATGGCGAGCGCCAGCAACTCGCAATCCTTGAGGGTGCAAGAGGCCGGATCGAACCCGACAGCGTTCGCGGGCAACGGCTTACCGTGGGCCTTGGCGACGTTCTCCAAGATCGACAGAGCGGCTTCCGGGGTAACGGCACCCTTAGCGAGACCGTCACTCAGAGAAGTCGTGATATCCTCCGTCGCCTTGGCGGCATCGCGAGCCTGCTTCTTGACGGCGGTAGCTGCCGCTTCAAGAGCCGCTTTCGCCGGATTCAGAGCCGCCTTGGCATCCGCGATCCTCTTCACTGTCGCCTGAATACGATTCGTGAAGTCCTCGCGAGTAACCCTGGTGCCTTGCGATCGTTCCGCCGCGACACCCCGGATCATGTCCAACCAACCTTCGTTGATCGAGCCTTCCAAGTCCTTCGACGTGAAGTGCAGAGCCTTCCCGACGATGGCCAGGTACTCGAACATCGAGAGCGAGTCAGCGGCGTCGGCAATCTCAGCCCGGACGAGTTCGCGGAGCACGTGGCACCGCGTCCAATCCGAAACCCTGATCGACTCAGCCTTGATCGAGACGTAGATGCGAACCTCATCGCGAATCCGGCTCATCAGCTTGTCGAAATCACCGCTTCCGTAGTCGTTGATGGAACCCTTCTGCCATTGGGCGTGCTCGAAAGCACGCTTGCCGATGGCGAAATTCCGGGCACCCTCTTCGGTGTACTTGGCGGTAATCATCTCGACGATTTCCGCAACCGCCGTCTCATGAACGGAGGCCCGATTGTCGCTGACGATGCCGTTCGTGCTGGTGTTGGTGTCGGCGGACATGGTGCAGCCCTTTCGGGTTGGCCCTTTCCCGTCCCGACCGAAATGGCCGAGTACGTTCGAGGGAGGATCTGGACACAGGGAATCGAACCCCGCGACCATTGACCCGGCACCGTACCGCTGAACAGACGTCGAGTTTAGGCTGGCGTTCCGTTGACGCGACCCGCAGATTTGGCTATGGTAGCCACAGGGCAGTCTCCTAGTAACGTAGGGGCACTGTCTAGGGCCGGGGGATGTTTCCAGCATCCTTCCGGCCCGTTTGCGTTCACATAACGCAAGTCGAGGGAGTGGGAATCGAACCCACTCGGCAGACACCATTCCTCGCTTCTTGTCACTCTTATACGCTCACCTCAGTCGCTTGTGACAGCCGCTTTCGCGTTTTCTTGTCGGCCCGAAACATTCAGAATGTTTAGCCGTCTCACTTCACACCGCGATCCTCACCGCATCGTCGCGGCCTTCTCGGTGGTGTGAGTCCGGCGGTCTCGTCCCGCCGCAATCTTTACGTTGGTCGCGTCGACGTGTGACGCAAGTTTTCAGATTTTCATGCTTCCAGGATCACACTCCGTGGTTCGTAGGGTGGTTGTCGGGATCACTCGTCCCGACACTCTCAAGACGGGACGTGACGGGGGTCGTGACACGTGTGGAGAAAAAACATCATCTCACGTGAAGCCATATAGGAACGCGCGCGATTCAATCTAGGCCCTGCTGAAAGACGTCCGGACATGCTCGCCAGAAGACCAGGGAATGCGTGGATGCAGCCATCGCATCATCGCATCGAAAGAGCGGGAGTGAGTGCATCCAACCAACCGTAGGTTCATAAAGGGAGTGATGAGAGAGGGGATGAAAGCAAGGGTGAGTGAGTGCATGGGGAGGGTAGTGAATGAGCGTGTGTACCTATGCGCCCATAGCTAGTAGGGAGTGTGGAGTGGTGCTGGAACAGGTGAGTGGATGCGTGCGTGGATTGAGGTGTGAGCGTGAGCGTGAGTGAGTAGCAGGAGTGAGTGAGGATTGTGTGCGTGAGTGCGGGGATTCATGCGAGCAATCATGCAAGATTGGGGTGCCTGTCAGTCAGATGTTCGTCTATGACAGCCCTAACCCGTTGCCCGCCAACACCTTATGGCATGTGTCCGCCGGCCCCCCACGCGATCGTCTTTATAGATAACCTTCCCACCCCGGAATTTTTCAACCCTGGGGTAATTTACCATTTCTAACACCCTCTCATGAATTGCCTGGATGTGAAGAGTCATTTGTCAGTCTGACAAATTGGGTGCTCGCTGGACGCCATTCTTCAGACTGACAAATCGGGCTGATCGCACCCGTAACGGATGACCGGATTGATACGTCCGGACGTGATAAGGATTAGATCGGCTTACGTGGTGCGGTAGCACTTTCTAGATGAGCAGTCGCCGGTGAATTTCTCGTTCAGCGATCGCAATTCCCGGAGCATCTCAGAGAGCAGGTTGATCGCCGCATCCTGACGGTATTCGATCTGCGTCAGCCTCGTCTTCACGTCCGCCCCAGCTTCTGCTCTCGACCGCGATTTCCGGGAGCGGATCTCGCGTGCAACTCCCTCCTCGAACCACGGAGCCTGTGTCACCGCAATCAGCTTCCGACGACGCTCCGCAGGGATCGCCGTCATCGCGGCGCGTAACAAGGGAAGCCCCGCCAGGTCCGGTCGATCAGACTGGATATCGACCGCACGGCTGACGATTTTCTCTTTCTCCCGGCTCGTCCAGAACACCTTCGCTCTCTGCGGTGCCACGGCTCAACCCCTCATTATTTCACGTCCGCCATGCGTCTCAAGGGGAGCCCGAAATCACAGGCGGGCAACTGCCATTATCCAGCCTATCCCGCAAGGTCTACCAAGTGCAACCCTTTTGATAGTCGTCCGATTTGCATAAAAGCAATAGCATTTATCACCTGTCAGTGATAAACGGGGGCCTGGGGGTGCTTGCTTATGTTTTGGGTGAAAACCTGAGTGTATGCCATCAAATATTGGGTATCTATTAGGTGTATGCAGAATTGTAGGGATACGCTCCGAGAAACCTAAGCAGAGGGTCCGATGCGAAAACGTAAGCGTTCCTTGTTCGGTGAGTCGAATCTGCTCCGCTGGCGGTTCCGCGACAACGGCCTCGATGGTCTCGGCGGCGGAACCTTAACCCCCGATGGTCCGGCGGTCGAACCCGATGTCCCCCCGGTTAATGGTGGACCCGATCGGTCTTACGATTCGCTCGCCAACGCCACGATCGACGTCCCTAATGACACGCCGGCTACTCCTGCCAGCACGGTCGCACCACTCACTCCAGCCGATCCGAACAACGCCGCTGGTGCTACCCAGGCTACGTCTGCAAGCCAGTGGCGTGGTATCCGGGACGTTGCCCAGGATCGCGGATTCCGGTTCGATCACACCGTCACTGACGACCAGTCGGCCCTGGAATATCTGCTTCGCCGCGCCGACCAGAACCGCCAGGCGGACTTCTACGCGCAGTTGGGCCGGCAGCTTGCTCCCCAGGCTCCGCAGATCCAGAACTACCTCCAACACCAACAGCAGCAGGCACAACCGGCTCAGCCTCAGCGCAATCCGTGGGAGGCCCCTGAGTTCGACGAGCGTTGGGTTAGCCTCGTCGAACAGGACCAGGCGACTGGACTCTTTGTCGCCAAGCAGGGCGTTCAGCACGAGATCGCCCAGAAGGTCAACGAATTCGTCGCCTGGAAGAAGAATTACGACCGCAATCCCGCCGCCGTGATCAACGGAATGGTGGAGGCGAAGGCGAAAGAGATCGCGAAGTCTGAGTTCCAAGAGCAATTCGCGTCGCAGCAGCGAGAACAAACCGTCCAGTCGATCATGGCCGACAACAGCAGGTGGCTGTTC
The DNA here is from genome assembly GCF_900129635.1 of Singulisphaera sp. GP187. GTDB lineage: Bacteria > Planctomycetota > Planctomycetia > Isosphaerales > Isosphaeraceae > Singulisphaera. The sequence goes on from NZ_FSRB01000001.1 coordinate 5,242,346, forward strand.
CAGGCTGACGCTTCGGGCCAGCGAGCATTCGACTACAACGGCCAACCGATCCTTTCACCGCTCGGGGCCGCTTACCTCGAGCAACTCAAGGTCGTCCGCCAAATGGGTGTCACTGATCCGCGACACCAGGACAAGCTCGCCAAGGATCTCGTGCGCGGGCAACTCGCCGCCGCCCAATACCAGCAGCAGGGACAACAGCAAGCGCAGGCGGCAAACCAAGCAACGCAGCAGGCGGTTGCGCAGCCGAACCGGAATCCGCTTCAGGCTCTCCCTTCAGCCCAACGACGAGTCAACCCTGCCGCGACTGATCCTAATGAGGCTGGACTCAGCCTGTCGGAGCGGATCATGCGCGACCTTAAGGCAAACGGCGTCACTGACGAAGACATCCGACAATCTGCTGAGGGTTAATCAGCTATGTCTGCCAACCAAGACCAATGGAAGAGTCCGTGGGCACTGACCGGCTACGTGTCTCCGCGATACCGCGCCGGCCATCTCTCGAACGCAGCCAGCACCAGCCGGGCCATGGAACTCTACCGAGAGACCGTAGCCAAAATGCCGTTTCTGGAGCGAATCAAGTTCAAGCTTGAGGCTCGGTTCTATCATCCTGTGCGCGGACGATTCATGGAGAGGGCCACTGACTCTCTCCATCGGTGGTGGCTCTGGAACGTCGCCGATTCCGAGTGCGAAGGGCTTATGGCTCGCGCCTATCGGATTCTGGTAAAGCCGGAGACCCGGACTCTATGCAGGGCCACGCGACGAATTCAGGACAGCCTGAAGCTTCGCGGCGAAATTATGGCCAATCTCACCGCCGAGGGCGTTGAGATTTTCTCTGAGAACGGGCATCCGACTTACTAGGAACACAAATCCTTTATTGTCGATCCTTGGGGCGTCCATGAGAAATCTTGGTCGCCCTTTTTTTATTGATAAAGGACCACGTTTTGTTGGGTACATATCAGTGGAAGGGGGCCGAGTAGCCCCGATGCTGAAACAGGTTGGGCCATAACTAGGCCCCACACCTCGGAGGTTACTACAGTGGGCGCACCCTGGAGCCGGGTGGTCAATTCGACCATCAAAAAGTTTGTGCGCGAGCGTGAGATTAACATTCTCCGCAACCGCAAGCTGACCGCGCTGCTGAAGAAGAAGGGAAGGATTTCCTTCAATCACAGCGGTACGAAGATGGACTGGAAAATCAAGTACAAGCGGGTACGGATGACCCCGTTTGCCGATGGAGATACCCAAGAGTTCAGCCGGAAGGATCGCAACAAAACGGCCGAACTCGATTGGCGTGGGTATGCGGCCACTGACTCGATGACCAAGGGCGAGTTCTTGATGAACCGCAATACCGAGGCCATCGTCAAGCTCTACTCCGAGATCGCGAGCGACCTCACGGACGACATGGAAGACGCCTTCGGCGAAGAGCTGTACGTAAACGGCTACGCTCCCGGCAACTCGAAGCGCATCCACGGCATCGAGAGCTTCCTGCAGGCGACCGCGAACGCCGGTAACGGAGCCGCAACCCCGACCGGGCAATTCGCCGGTCTTCAGTGCGCGCCCGGCTACTACGGCGGCTCGTGGGACTCGGGCAACCTGCCCGGCTGGCCCAACGGGCGCGGTGACGCGCAGTACGACTTCTGGTCGCCGCTGATCGTTGACGTGGGAGACAGTCTGTTCGACACCACGATCCACACGTGGAAGAACAACTGCATCGAGTCGCTCGCCTTCGGGATCATCAAGACCAAGAAGTCCAAGTCCATCAAGGGACAACTGGACGTGATCATGGTCGATGACGAGATGTACCGGACCTTCATCAACCAGATCCGGGGCAAGGAGCGCATCAACGTTACCAACGAGAAGAGTCAGCTCATCGCCCTTGGCTTCAATGATGTCACAAACCTGGACGGTACGGACATCACGTGGGAGTACGGGATTCCTGGTGGGGCCGGCTACGGTTTCAACTGCGACATGATGGAAATCAAGTCGCAGCAGGCCCAGCTCTTCGTGCCGGAAGGTCCGGACCAGGACATCGTCAGCAAGTCGTGGCGGTTCTCGGTCGACTTCTTCGGCAACTGCGTCTGGAACCCCAAGTTCTTCTGCAAGTTCATCAACATCACTAACCCCGACGAAGTCTAATTCGATCTGGGGCGGACGTGAACCACGTGGGCGAGACGAACGCCCGCTCACTTATACAGCCTAACGTTTTAATCCAGAGACGACCCGCATCGGAGATTGACAGATGGTTACTACTGGCGACGCACCTCCGTTTCAGCGCGGCGAGACCTTCTATAATGGCGGGCCCATCGACACGACCGACCTCGGTGGCGTCAACTACGAAGGCATGGAGTGGACCTTCACCGACAATGACCCAAGGTCGACCTCGCAGTCAGTTGGTTCAGGCCGTTCGGTTACGGCGCGTATCACCCGCAACGTGAGCGGCGGCAACCTTAAGGGGGGCCGTCTAGCCCGTTTCAAGGCGGAAGACCCGTATGAGTCTCGCGTTGACGGGTACACATTCGCGGTTGGCGACCGGCCCGCCGGTATCATTGACGAGTACCTTCCTTCGGCCGGCGTGCCCAATAACGACCTGTTCTGGCTTGTCATCGACGGCCCGACGCAGTTCACTCAGCTTTCTGCGTCGGCCGCAAACCTGGTGATCGGGGACCGACTCGTGCCAGGGGCCGGGACTAGCGCGACGAACGACGACGCTGGCCGGGTAGCCAAACAGGATGTCACCGGAGCTGCCGCCACGCTGGCGAATAACATTCAGAACTCTGTGGGTTACTCTGGAGCCGTCCAGGCTTCGACCGTGAACGCCAAGTTTTCGGGAGTGATCCACCGCTTCGGAAAGTAAGTGTTTTTCGCCGCGAGATCGATCTAAGCAGGGGAGAGATGCATTAGCTTCTCTCCCCTGCTTTCGTTTTTTGGAAGTTGACTTCAAACCGAAATAAGCCGGAGTGTAAACCGCTTATTAATTCGGTCGTCTAATTGCATGCGAACTATGGTGATCGTGTGTGGTTATAACGCCACATGTCGACACTCATACTTCTTAAGCTAGGGCAATCACGATGCCAGTGATGGACTCAGCGCGGGCGAGCCGCGCCGCAGCGGCACGCGCCGGAAAGAACCGAGCTAAAGGCAAGGGGCACCCGACGACGGGGGTCATCGAGTATTCTGGGGATGAGTGGGAGTTCATGCGTGCGATCGAAGATTTTAAGCGTGTGACGGGCCGCAAGTTCCCAACGTGGGCTGAAGTGTTCCGGGTTCTTTTGAGTCTCGGATACAAGAAGTCAGCAGAAGAGCCCGCACTAAAGGTTCATAGGGTCGCATAAGAGGCCACGGAAACGCCGCGAGCCGGGACACACGACGAAGTGCGACCCGGCTCGCCAATGGCCCCTTCAGGACTTGTATCACGCAGCTTGGTCCTTCTCTTGGAGTTGAGGGTCGATTGGTTTCGTCTTTCGCCGCTTCGGCATCGGGAAGATGACGTCGCTCATGAAGTCCTGGCGGATCACAAGCTCTCCGGTGTCAGGGTCGGAGTCGGGACGGAGGCAAAGGAACACACCGCCGATCGGCTTGGGCGGATGGGCTGAACGGGCCGCATACGACTGGTCCAGGACTTCGTCGTCCTTTAGTTGCCGGTAGTTGCGGTAGTAGCTCGCGGTCTGCAAGTTGAGTTGCCGCCGTTCCACGTACCTACCTTTATCCGACACGTCCGCAATCTGGTCCGCCGCGCAGACCATGTTGTGTTTGTGGCCGAACGTTAAGCAGTCGTAGACCCAATTGCGGCCCTTCCGGTTGAAATCGATCGTGCCTTTCGTGACCGGCGAGTCGCCTCCGGTGCCGTGAAGGTACAAGAGTTTATGCTTCGGCCGCTTGCGGTGGCCCGGCACGACGAAGCTCGTCTTAATGTAACCCCAGAACGACCCATGCTTGGCCTTGCCGCCCTCTCGGGCAAGCTCTTCCAGCACGCGCCGCACGGGGTCGTTGTACCCGTAGTTGATCCACGTCTCTTCGTGATTGCCGATCCCGATGATGTCGATGATGTCCTTGAAGGGCATCAGAATCTCCATCGCCATGTCGACGATCGCCTTCGCGAGATCCTTCTTGCGTGCGACCAGTGGGTGGAGCACGGACAGGTCGAACCGGCGGTCTTTCGGCCCGATCGCGTCGAACATGTCGCCGTTAATGAGCACTCTCGCCCCGACATCCTTGGCTCGCTGTAACTGCCGCACGATCGCGTCATGATCGGAGCAGGCCGACCCAAGGTGGAAGTCAGAGCAGAGCAGCCTCCAGAACGGCTGACCCAGTTCGGCGTGCTCTGTGTGGTTAGTGATAATCACTTGAGGCGCTCTCCATAGAAGAAATGCGGGGCGATGCACAGCCGGGTCACAGGCTGTACTCGAGCACAAGTTGGACGAAGTAGGGATCGAGGCTCGGCTTGACGCCAGGGACCGATGCCGCGAACTTGCCGTCTTCGTCGGCGGCATTGACGTGGACTGAGCCGCTCGGGGCCTTCGACTTGAAAAACCATTGGTGCGTACGTTCGCTCTCGGCGGGCACGCTATCGGCCGGCTGAACATAGAAGGCGTAGACGTTAGTCGGGGGCACATCGCCGGGATTAATCGGCGACAAGAGAACGAGGTTGACGGTTCCCCCTGGCTCAGTAGCAGGGGAACCGAAAACGACCTGTCGCCGGCCGGGAGTAGCCGGCACGTCGGGGATTGCGACAGGAAAGGGCTCGAAGACGTTCGTCAGGTAGGGTCCGAGAACGAAGACAGACTTGGGCATTTCGATCTCCTCTGCAGCAGACATCCTTGCACCTCATTACCACAAGGCTCGAAATGGATCGTAGAAGGTCCGACTCCCCTTACGACAGGGGGCCTGCTACGTTTGGGTCGCTCGGCCCGGCAGGTGCGGGCTGAGGCGAGAAAGGGGCCGAAAAGGTAGCTTCCAGCGAGTCGCCGGCCTGAGATGCGAACTTATGCGCGAGGTTCGCCTCGGTTTCTCGCCGTTTAGCGAGTGCGAAGTAGACCCCCAGAGTATGGCTGTCCAGCCTCTCTAAAATGAACGCTTCCGAAGCCGAGCAATTGCCGTAGACGGTTCTGGAGACGCCATTAGCGGCGGCGGGGGCCGAGGCGACGGTGGAGCTTTGGACGGGATACGGGGGCGAGTACCTTTGATTGGGGCCGCTGAGATTCAGGTTCGCGGGAACCTTCAGGTATCCCTTCAGGTACAGCACGCAAACGGCGATACCGGCGAGAACAAGGTACGGCATCATGGATCAACCCTCCTTTCGAGGGAGTTTGAGAAGGAGAATCAAGCCAACCGCTGTCACGCCAATGATTGGCCGATGCTCCTTGGTGAATCCCAGAGGGCAAAGTCCTGCGAGTCCAGTCGCCGGTCCGGGGTCGTTGGCCGGTTTGTAGCTCGAATCGGCCTTTCGGATCGCTTCCGCGAGGGCTTCCGGTCCCATCGAGTAGTCCAACGCCCTGTAGACTACTCGTCCGCCTTTTGGGTCGTTCGGCCCTTTTGGGGTCTGGACGAGGATGGTCGGCTTGCCGTTGACGACGTAGCCGAGCTTTGGGTCAACCTGCCATTCGTCAGGAGCGTAATCCTGGATCATCAGGTCGCCCTTGATCGAGGCAAACGCCGGATGATTGTTTATGTCATTCACAACCGGAGCGCGATCGTCGTCGGAGCCGATCACTGTCACGTGTAGCTTGCCGACGCTCTTCTCGTCGGCAACCGCTTCCGCGACAAATCGCTTAGCTTCCTCGGTTGGTGTGGTGTACTTGGTTTGCCGGTGAAGCTTCTCGGCGACAACTCCACCAGGGAACGGGTCCGTGATGGCACCGCTCAACCTTGGGTCCACGGCTGGCGTTCTCGGGCGGACGACAACAGGATTGGTTTTGGCTGCTTTTGAGGCGGCGACTGCTGCTGCGTAGGATCGGCGGTTAAACTCGTCCTTCGTATCCCACGTGACCGTGCCGCGTTCATTCCAGTAACCACGCACGTCAAACTTGAGCCCGTTGTCCGTGACGTTGATCGTCCTGATGACGCGGTGAGGCCGGGCCAGGTCGTTAGACGGAATCACCTGCGGCATCGGCATGCTCGGCAGCGGCGAGAAGATCGGCCCATACCCAGAAGAAGGAATCGGGCAACCTTGTGGTCCGCACTGGCCCAAGGTCGAGAGAAACAGAATCACAGCGTACATCGGTCTGGCCTCCCGTTTCAGTTGTGGGGGATCGGCGGCGGACCAGGCACGAGCATGACGTATGCCCATCCCTTTCCGCTCGGGTGAATCCATCGCTTAAGGAACTCTTTCCGCGACATCCACTCGTAGGTGCCGGGGAAGTTGTTGTCGAGAACTGCGGCCCAATTGGCGTCCAGATGCACAAGGTCGACCATATGGTGAATGGTCTGCATCTGGTATCGTTCGCCGTACCCTAACGTCACGCCCGGCATGCGGCCTTCAGAGAGGGCTTTGTCGAGAATCGACGGGTCGGTTCCCTCATACTGGACATAATCCAGCTTGGGGGCGAACTGCTTGAAGACCCGGTCGACCTTCTCCGGGTAGCCACCGCCCTCTTGGATTTTGTGGATGACATTCTGAAGTTCGCGGACATGGTGCCAGCGAGCAGCCATCGACATCGAGGCGAAGACGCACAGCCCAAGGCCATCGGCCGGCGCACCAAAGTTCTTGATGTGCTGAGGAACCGGCAGGTCGATCTGGATCTCAACCCCGTTGTGGATCGGGCCGTCAACAACGGCACCATCAGCCCCATAAACAAAGTCACCATAGATGATCCGGCCGTCGATGATTCGCTTGGGGGCCGGCTTGAGAATCTGGCCGAACGCTGGACTGCCCATCGTGATCGCGGCGATGCTTCTCAGGAAAGTCCGTTTACTGAGGTGTGGCATCAGACTCTCCTTTAATCACAACCACGCGGGCCTTAGGGGACGGCATAAGCAGGACGGTCACGATGAACCCCATGATGAACCCGTCGAGCAGTCCACGGCGGTATGCGAGACTGATGGCCGCGTTAACCAGAGAGGCTAGCCTGCCAAACTCGGCCGCAAAGCCCTCGGTCTGCATCAGTTGTGGGAGCGAGCCCCACATTGCGTTCATTAGGTCTTGGCTCATCGTTGTCTCCCGCCTAGATTTACCCAATAAAGCAGCCCCCTACTCCATCAGGGGGATCAAGTTATGTGCAAATCATCTAACCCATCAACCACTTCATCAGGGCCGGGTTGTCGCGGATCGCCGCAAACAGAACTGAAGCCAATGCGGTGACATCCTTCTCTGAAAGCCCGGTCCCGACCAGCGTGTCCAGGTCATGGAGGATCTCGTGGACTGCGGTCGCTTTCTGTTGGTCGGGAGCGAGAGCCGAGTCGAGAGTGATCGTGCCGTTCCAGGGTGAGTGCAGCCCCATCGTGTCCCGGTTCAGCACGGCCGACTTCTCAACGACAAGCCTCACTCTGCGGCCAGAAAGACGCACAGTCTTGGGAATCGGAAAGCGCTGCATAGCCGCTCCTTAAGTGAGGCCCATCGGCTCGGCTTCTTGATGCCGAGAGGGTTGAGTTCGTAGAAGAGCTTGAGGAATTCACGCTTCGCCTTACGCGGCGACCAGGGCTTGATCCGCTCGGGGAGATGCTTGTAGCGGAAGTGCCAACCGTCAACCACGGGGTCCATCAGGTCGCGAGCCTCAGTGCCCAATAGCACCTCGTCCGCATTCTTGATCGCCGGGTGGAACGGGTAGCCATCGGGGAACCCGAAAGCATTTGCGATGTGAACCATCAGCTTGTGCTCGATCTCGCGGTAGAAAGCGAACTCGGGTAGCTGTTTGAACGGCCGGGCCAGATCGCAGATGAACGCCTCGGTCGTGTCGTGCATCAGCGCGTGGTATTGAAGCTCCTCGCTCCAAAATTCGCCGTAAAGCACCCTCTTTAAGCCAAACCAATGTTCCGATCGATCCTGAGCCGGGTGGGTCTCAGCCACTCGCCGAGCCACCCTGACTGAGTGCTCAGCAACCGAGTAGAACTCAGAGACGTGCCCATTGAAGCGGCACATGTGCGCGAGAGCGTGGGCGATGTCCTCGATCCTGAAGTCTTCCGGCCTCGGATCGAGCAGGTGGAACTTGACGCCGGTTCGCGTCTGAATCCAGTCGCCGATCCGCTTCTGGCCCCAAGGATCGACGTTGACGGCACCGTAGACTGCGGGCTTCCCAGAGTCTTCAATGAACTCGGTGTGGGCGGCTTCCGCCTTCTCGGCATCGGACGCAGCTATCTCGGAGAGCGCTTTCCTGCGATTGAAATCGTTGATCTGGCGTTCGGTGCGATTAATAAAAAACATCAGTGGATTCCTTGGTGAAGTTGCGACGGCCCGGTCACAAGACCGGGTCGTCGTTCGTGGTTAGTTGACGGGGGATTTGTTGCCGTAGGGGTCGACGGGGATGTGGCTCTCGGTACGCGGCCCGCGATTCCTCTTGAAGTAGACTCGCTCGCCGTCGTTGAACACGGTCCAGATTTCGTCTTTGGCTGGCGTGGGTTTGCCTGCGTCCGGCTCGACTCGGGTCGGAACTCCGTAGACATTCGCGTTCGTCGATCCGGGTCGCCAATCAACCGGCAGGTGGTCGTACTGCGTTCGGTGCTGATGATCGAGGGGATGACTTCCAGTCGGGTCGACGTAGTGAGCCGGGCCGGTCTCCTGCGAAATGACGATAAACCCCTCACTGTCGACTTCGACCTCGCCCCGGCCCTTGATCTTGAACGTGCCCCAGGCGGTAGCGAGCGACTCAGCAGGATCGGCAAGCCTACATTTGGACCCGCAAGCGGCCCCGAGCGACGTAATACTGCACGTTTCGCAGCGACCTTCCACGATGTTAAACTGGCAATCAGTGGCGATCATGTCTGGCTTTGATTCGATGATCGCCTTCCTTAAGGACTCGCGGGCCTCATCCGTCATATCCTTGACGACCACGAACTTGGGATGTTCGCGGTTATTGAGGATCGCCTGAACCTCCGGCATGTCCGCCAGCGTCCAGTTGAACAGTTGTTCAAACTCGCCAGCCTGGCGTTTGGCGTCCCGCTCCGGTTTGCCACGCTCCAGTTCGGCGATCACGGCTGGAGTCATCGTGGCTCCCGGCCCAAGCATGTGCGGCTCACAAAGTTCCGGCTTGAGCACAGCGTTCTGTGCGGCAACGAGCGCACCCCAGGCGACCTTCTCAAGATGAGGTTCAGTCCGGTCGCCGAGGATATAACGCATCAAGTGGAACGCGACATGATTAAGCGTTTCGTGTTGCGGCATTCCGAGCATGTAATTGAGCCGGCCGTACTTCGTTCCGCCGCCCCCGGCCACTCGGAGCATTCCCATAAGCCCCATGAGCGGCGCGGAGCAGAAATCCAAGTGAGCCACGTCGGCGCTGCGAACGGCCCCGGTGTCGAAATTCGAGTCGGCGATCTTCTTTGAATCTGACATCTGTCGTACCTCAAGGTGTGGAAAAGCAAAATTGTCAGTCTGAAGAATCGGGTTATGCACACTCGGCTACGGGGTGGCGGATCGCCGTGAGATGCTGGCGGATCTTCTGAGTGGCGTTAGAGCGGATCGACCGAACCTCGGATTCGTCCATCGAGTTCATCCAGGCAAATTTCCAGACGCTTTGCTTGGGTCGTCCGCCAAGGCCGTTCAGGCGACTCATCACGAGGCACTCGATCGCGGACAGGCTTCGGAAGGCCGAGCGGATCGCCTCTCTGTATGATGCGGAAGACTCTTCGCCGATCAGGACTTGAGCCGGATCAACCCACCGCTCTTCGCAGACCGGGGCATCGCCCTGGCTTCCGGGGCCGATTTGCGTCGTGCCGTCACCAGTCCGCATGATGTCGCCCATCGTCTTCAGTCGACGGGCCGAAATCGCCCCATTTTCGGCCTCAGCCTGGTATTCTTTGATCCGGCACGAGCTATTCCGTGGCGACTGGACAGTGCGGGCTCGGTCGCGGATCGAACACAGTTCGCGATCGACGATCACGGCGGCAAAAGTGATGTACTTGCCTCGCTCTGGGGTCCACTTATGATCACGCTTCGCGACCGCAGCCCAGAGTTCCGACAAGATGTCCTCGTGGTCGAAGTTGACTAGCTCACGAGGCTTCAGGGTCTTGGCGAATTCGTTGACCTTGCGGACGAGGAAAGGCCAGATCGACCGGATCCGCTCCTCGGGGGTCGCCGAAGCCGCCTTTTCGGTGCTCAGAAACTCATGTTCGGCCCCGTAGGCGTAGAAGAGGGGCCGTCGATCGCGAAGCCGCTCACTCTTGCTCATAAAAGCCCTCGGTTGCGTCAATTTCCGTGTCCGACTTGACCAGTTCGGCGTTGATAGTGGCGAGGTCGTCGACATGAAGGCACAAAAGGAAGCCCTTTTTGCCCTTTTCGGCGATGCAGACCAAGGGAATCTTCCCTTCGGCCTTGGCGAGCTTCACTGTTGCGTCGTACAGGGTGAAAATCGCGTGTTTTTCGCGGTATTTGATCTCGATGAACAGCTTCGGATGTTTCGTGTCCGAAGCTGTCTCGTCGGCCCGCCCTGAAGACCCGGAAAGCCGCTGCCGGAGGCTTCCGAATCGGGCCGCAACCCTCCGCTCAATGGCTTTCCAGGTCTTCGTGGGCTTTGCCATCGCGGCTCACCTTGTTTTGTTGTCATCAAGAATCAGAACGCGCACGTTAGATGCGACGATTGCATTGGTTAGAGCCTCAGCAAGATCCTCTGCCTCATAAAGAGTTGCGATCTTGTGCTTACTGATGAACTCCTCGTACTCGACTCCAGACCAATCTTTGGACGATTTTGCTTCCTTGATTTTGTCTTCCTGTCCAGGCTTGGGCAGTTCCGCGACAACGCTAAACATTGCATTACTCCGATGCAAGCCAGTCGAAGAGATCCTTAAGCTCACTCAAGTCGACTTCGTAGGGGCCGCTTAAGAGGTTGACCCTAATGACGCCTTCAACCATCGTCTGGCCGTCGTCAAACAGCTTGACATAAGTGAGGACGCCTTCAGCCTGGAAGGTGATAACAAGTTCCCGGTTGGAATCCGGGTCTTTGTAAAGCACCTCGATGGTTCCGTTAGGGTTCAGCGACACGACCGGCATCGGCAGGTGCTCGGCCAGGTCTTCGAGAAGCAAGTCGACCCCGCCCTCATAAACGTCAGACACGTTGTCGGCGACGTCGCCCCGGAGCGGGAGTCCTTGGACGCCGTCCCAATCGAACTCCATCAACCGAAGTTGCTGGAGTGATTCAAGAACGGCTGTCCGACTGTTCGTTTCCACGGCTCAAGCTCCTGAAGACTCAGTGGTGATATTTCCGGTAACGAACCGAGTCCACGACCCAACGCTAAACGCCGCCATGACGTGACCGCTTTCAATATCACGCGGCTTGGTGAGAAACAGAAGGTCGCCGTTCTGATTCACAGAGGCGAACACATCCCCGTTAACCGTGACCGTATCGCCTTCGTTTTCTCCGGCAAGAAACACAACATATATCACGAATCAGGCTCCTTCGCCGGTTCGGATTCCCCCGCCCTGCCCTGGCTGATAGCCGTTGGGATAGCGGGCGTCCAGCTTCCGCATGTTGGTCTTGATGGCCTCCTCCACGCTGGAGTTGGCGACGATGAGGATCTTGTTCACCGCGAAGAGCACGCTGATGATCCGCTCAACCTGCTTCTCGACGGGCTGCTCGCGGCGCTGATACCGAAGCTTCTTGTAGGCGTTTGCCAGAAGGCCGGCATTGGTCTGAGCAGAGAGCAGAGTGTTGAAGATCAGCCCGCCGAGATAGGACGTGATCCGGGGGTTGCCAAGCACGACCTGAGGGTCGTTGCTCGCGAGGATGTTCGCCAGCGCGGCAAGCTCGTCACCATCAGTGACGCGGATCAACTCCAGGTCTTCAGTGATCTCGGACAGCGGGTTCAGTCCCCAGGCGTCGAGCGCCCAGGCACCGCAGAACAGGATGTCGCCGCACTCGTCGATCAGCTTGGTGCGGGCATCGCCGAAGAAGGTGGTAGGGCCGTGCTGGATGAAGAGTTCGCCGAGTTCCGCCACTTCCCCGATGAATTCGGTGATCGCCTGGTCGATCTCCTCTTGGCCGCGCATCCGGCCACCGTGCTGCTTCTGGTACCGCTCGTCCTCGGTTAGATTCTCGTTATCGACGACGGTGGCCAACCTCGGGCCTCTTTCGTAGTCGAAGGGCCGACACTTCGTCTTCCGCCAGGCCAGGTAGTCTGGCCAAGCCAAAGCGTTCAGGGTCTCGCCGGCCGTGTTGATCAGTTCGACGGGCTCTGGAGCCGCCGAGATGGGCTGACCGCTGGCTCCAACCAACATCGAGGGGCCTGACACCGGGCCATGTCCACCGCCGATACGGACCGATCGAGCCGGACCATTGTCGTCCGCCGGAATCTGGACGCGATCCTGCCGCTCGTGCCTCAGTCTCGCCGGACGCACATCCTTCAGGACAATGCCGCCTGGAGTCCTTCCTCCGGAATGCTCAGCCTCAACCTCATCCTCGGCCAGGCCGACCAGCTTGAGCGTGCTCGCGGCCCTCGGATCGATGGCCGGCTTACCGTCATAAGCGACGGTGAACTTGGGAGCAGGGTCCGGCTGCGTGTTCGGAGCGATCCCAATCCGAACCGTTGGGACCGGCGCGCCGTCGTCTTCAAAGCGGTGAATCTCGTGATCATCGACGTGCATCAGGAAGCTCTCCGGATGGAATACTTGGTGGCTTTTCCGCTCTTGGACCGGACCTTTTCGTTGCTGACCTGCCGTCCCAGGTCACACAAAAGGCTGTTGATGGTTCGTTGGCTCCAGGGATCGTCGGTTGTTGCCGTGAGATCCTGGATTTCCTCGATACTCATGCCCTCGGTTGGGGCGTCAGACAGGATGCGGAGCATTCGGGCGAGGTCGTCTTGGTGGGTCGGCTTCGCGATCATTTCGGCTCCGGGGTCACGATCTTGGCGAGGATGTGGGTGTACTGCGGGTTCGCAGACACGTACTTCACGATCTCGGCGTGGAGAACACGGCGCTCTTTCGAGCCAGGGATGGTGAAACCGGATAGGTCGCCCCGGTCGATCATCTTGCAGGCGGTGCGGTGGCTGACACCGAAGAGGATGGCCACGTCACCGGCCGTGTACTGTTCTTTCTTGGTGATGGTCGCTGGGTACTGATCGAGGTTCATGGCTGGCTCGCATGCTAAAGTAAAGTTGCAGTTATCTCGAACCGCTGTTACCTGATATGTACCCAACCTTTTTGCCATCGACCGATAATCAGTTCCGTATTTCTCAGGAATATTGTTTAGTTCTCTTTTTCTTGTAGGACTGGAACAACTCGTTGTTCAGCTTGTCTTGCTCGAGTCTCCAACCGTGAATTACGCCGAACGAGTACGTGTTGATTGTCCTCCCGTCGTCCTCGCGTTTCCTGACAGGAACATTAATATGTCGAGAGAACGCTGAAACACTCCTCGCAATAGCCGGAATCATGAATTCCTGGAAAGGCCGTCCAGCCATATCTCTGAAGGGGTACTCGTCGTGGTACTCCTTAATTGTCATGTATTCGCTGGATTTGTCTGATGGAAAGAGCGTGGACGTCAGACGCTTCTCGATCGAGTCGTTTCTGAGCCCAACAGCTTTAACCTCGTGCCCGAGAAGCCTGACTTGAGCTTGAAGCTCCTCGACGGATTCCTGCATGCGACCAAGGCGTTCCTCGGCATGCTTGTCTGTCGAAACAATTTCAAACAGAGGCTTTGTGTTGCCCGTGAACCAAGCCGCAAGGACCGCCTTGGCTTCCTTCTTGAAAACTTTCAGCTTCTCGCGGGCATCGATAGCGACCTTTGACGGCTTGATCGTCACGAGCCACATCGGCAGTGACTCAAGGTCGATCATCGCAAGTTCTTGCTGGCGACCACTTGCGTCGTGCGCTATGATCATCATTGCGCGAGCCCAGTCGTAGTCCGAGCTGCGAAGTTTAGTAATCTGGTTCTGTGTCGCGATTCCGAGGGCCTCGCACACACTCCGTAGGCTGACCCAAATCCGTCCATCTGAAGTCTGTACGGCTGTGATGTCACAACCGAAAAACTGGCGAGTCACGACCTGAATCACGGCATCAGAGCACTTGTGGATTTTCATACGAAAAGCTTCCCTTGGGATTTAGGCTTGATCGAATCGAGGTCGGTAATCGCAGCCTTCGCTTGGTCTCGCGACATAGCACGAGCGAGGTCGATATCAACTCCAGCGGACGCCAGAGCTTTGATTTGATTGTGCGTTGAGGCCCCAGCCTCCTCACGCTTCATGATCTTGCTGATCAGCTTCGATGCGCCCCACTTGCTCAACCCCTCCGGAACCGTGACTCCTTTGCTACGAAGCAGGCCGAGTTGGGCGGACGATGCTGGATTGGTGCCTCGCTTGTCGAGGTCGTACTTCCGGTTCAGCTTGACGTCGAGAAGCTTCGAGACGCCGACCGGGTCATACTCGATCGCGGCGTACTGCGCCTCTTTCCCGGTGAGGTGGACCCGGTAAATCTTCCGTGTCCGCACGATCTTCTCAGCCTCTTCAAGCACTTCCATCGGGTCGGTGTCGTCCTCAATGGATCGCTCCGACATGAGCTTGCGGGCTTCAACAAAGACTTCCTCGTCGACCGAGCCATCATTAAACAAGTCAACAGTGCTACAGAGATCCTTGCATTCCTTGTCCGTCTGCCAGTCGAAGTCGATAATGAGGAGGTCGGTCTTGCCGGTGTCTGGTGATGGCCTTGTGCCGCGTCCGGCCATTTGGGCGTAACGGTATTGCTGGAGGGTGGGGCGAAGGATTCCCACCGCTTCAACTCTCGGACAATCCCAACCCTCGATCAGAAGTTCGCAGCAGACGATGATTTGGAATTCGCCGGCATTGAACACTTCGAGGTTCGCGTTCTTCTCGGTTTTCCCCATACCAAAGTTGCCGCTAGTCCCGGCGACGTAGCGTGCCGGGACACCTAGTTCGCTGCACACTTGGGCGAAAGCCATCGCGGAGCCGACATCCGGCGTAAAGACGACAGAGGGGCGGCGACCTGCTTCTTTGATAAACCCTCGGGCAAGCTGCTCGATCTTCGGCCCAATCCGTTCCTCAAGCTCGCCGATCGAGAAGTCGGAGCCGGCGAACGTAATCCCCTTTAGGTCGATCGCAACCGGGCATTCGCGGGTACGGATAGGGACCAGCCATTGTTCCCTGATCGCACGCCTTAGCGTGTACTCGTATGCCTTGGTCTCGAATCTCGCCCCCAGATTCCGCTCGTCGCCGCGCCGAGGGGTCGCCGTGATCCCGAGTAGGTCGTATCCATCGAACCAGTTGAAGATCCGAGTGTATGAGTCAGTCAACGCGCGGTGGCATTCGTCGACAATAATGAGGTTAAAGGAACTAGGACTCCACCGCATGAGGCGATCAGCTTGGAGACTTTGAATCGACCCCACGACGACATCGGGTTGGCCGAAGTGGGCGGTGTGCTCGTGGGCGTCGTTCGCGGCCATCTCGATCGCGACATCGAAGCCGAATCGGTCGAAGGTCTTGTAAGCCTGCGTGATCAAGACCTCGCGGTGAGCCAAGAACAGGCACTTACGGCTATGTTCGATTGCCTGCTCAAAGCACATTCCAGCCAAAACGGTCTTGCCGCTGCCAGTCGGCATCACGATCAGAGTGGACTTGCGTCCGGCGTCGAATTCGCCGAACGCTGCGTCCCTGGCCTCTCGCTGGTAGTCGCGGTAGCTAATTCCATGTCCGCTACTCATCGTTACTGGAACTCCCCGTGTAACCTCTCATCGGCTCGCCATTCCATCGCCGGTCGCACCGCTCTTGAGATGGCCCTCGCCATTCTCGGACAGTTCTTCGGGGCGGCTTCCGCTTATTCGACCCCTTGCCCCCGACGCCAGGATTGGCGTCGGGGGTCTTGTTATCCTGGGGTTTCATAGGTACTCCTCCGTCTTGAGGAGGTAGCCCCCGCCGAAGCACTTGGGGCACTTCACGGCGGCACTCGGCGGAACGCTCGGGTGGTCTCCCTGCCCTTTGCACTCGGGGCAGATTAGCCAGTCCTTAGGGTGGGAAACCGAGACGAAGCGGTTGACGAGGTTCCAGAATGCCCCGGTGACGCTGCCCTTCTTGGTGGTCGCGATCGACTTCTTGGACTTACAGCGGAAGGCGTGACGGGCATCGCAGACCACACGGAAGAGGAGTGCGTCGGCGTAGTATTTGGCGGGACTCTTGAGCATCGCGGCCTTCTCGCCGCAATACTTCGCGAGCCACTCGCCATCCGTCATCTCGGGTTCCTTCTCGACCTTAGCCGCTTCCTTGGCTTCCTTCTCGGCCTTCGAGGTGCCGTTATCACGGGCCGGGGCCTTGTCTTTGACGACCTCTTTGATCGCCTCATCCACGGTCATTCCGGTGGCGATCAGGTTCACAACCTCGCCGCGATGGGCCTCGTCCTTGATCTTGGCGACCCGAAGCATGTCGGTCTGGTTCACCTCCATTTGGGTGAACACTTGAAGCTGATCCTCAGTGAAAGCGTTGGCGATCCGCTTCGCACGCTGGACCCCGGAAACCGACTGGCCGGTAGCCGCCGCGACCGTCTCGTCGAACTTGGTTTCGCTGTCCGCCGAATCCGCAGACCGGACAACCTTCTCCGTCTCGTCCGCCACGGTGGTCGGATCGATAGAGGATTTGTCAGACTGAAGAATCGGGTCAGCCGACTCTTTTTCGGTCGCCGCGACGATCGGCTGAGCCGTCTTCTCGGCCGGGGTCATCTTGATGACCCAATGGTCGTGCCATTTCTTGATCGCGAGAGCGTGCTGCGCCTTGGAGAGCGGATTCCGCCAGAGGTTCTCGGTGATCGAGGCCATGTCAGCCTCGGTCTCGTCCATGTCCGCGATGATGGTCGCGTTGATGAACTGCTCTTTAAGAGCGTTTTTCTTCGCATATAAGCGGTGCCGACCCGCGATCAGGATGTAACGTCCTGGGGAATTCGGGTTCGGTCGGACGACGATCGGCTGAAGCTGACCATCGATCTTGATGGAGTCGGCGAGCTTGATCGCGAACTCTTTCGAGAACGTGCGATCCTCGGGCTTGGCCTTAGGGACGTCGATCAGTCGGCATTCGATAATCTGCGCATCCATCGTTGAAGTCTCTCATGGGTATTGAAGGCTCGTGCGAGCCTAGATCACAGAAAAAATCAGTACGCGAACTTGTACTTTGGTTCCGCGACACGCTTACCGATAAAGCGGTCTCCAAGTGAGTCGCGAGCCTCTTGCCAGGTCGCGAACACTCCAAGCACGACCGCTAGGTCGAACATCGAGATCGCCGTTTTGTCCTTGAGATCCTGAAAGGTTCCGTCGCGGAAATGAAAGGAACCGGACGGTTTGGCATATCTTGCGTCTTCCCGGCCAGGCACAAAACAAGAGCACCAGCCAGCGGGATTAGGTCCAGAGCACGCCGAAACCAGTCCCCATTCCCGGCACGCGATGTCGAACTTCTGGTCTGCGACTGCATCTAAAACTTCCTCTCTTGTGTAGTAGCGGTCAGACTGCCGCGTGTAGGCGACGGGTTTGCGCGGAGCCGGCGGTTCAGTGAATCTCGGCGTCGAAAGCCTCGGCATACTCAGCAGCCAGTCGGGAGCAATAGCAGGCAGGCGGTTGATTTTCGGCGTATGCGGCATCATGAATTCATACCGCTTCCCCGTCTCGACGTGCTTCGATGGCGGGGCAACGACGAGTGCGCGATCGCCGAGAATCCGAATCTCTTTATGCTTGACCCACTGGCCTTTGCCGGTCTTTCCCCAGGTGTCGTACAGGCCCCAGACAATGCCGCTCGGGCACTCCGTCAAACCATCCGGAAGTAAGAAGTAGATGTGATGCCCACCGCTTCCGGTGACTGAGTGCCAGGTGGGGTCATCCTTGTGGTTTTTCTGCCAGGTGATCTTCTGCCATGCTTCGAGAGCCTCGGGTCCGTCGAGGTCGACGACGAGGATCTTCGTGGGGGAAGGGCTTTGTGTTCCCGTGATAATCTGGACATTCGTGGTTGCCCAATCGCTGTAAATCTCCTCCGGTACCGGCTTTGCGTCGTAGTGTTCGGCGTAGGTTTCGAGCATCGGGCCTTTGATATCCATACGTGATGGGAGTGGGCAAAGCCCCACTTTCCGGTAGTGGTTCACGCAGGCTTTCGTGTGAGCAAAGTCGGCGTTCACCACAATTTCTTCTCCACGTAAACGCACTTCAGACCAGGGAAAAGAAGCTCAAGCTCTGCGATGTCCGGGCGATCGACGGGCTGCGGACGCCAAGACGCCGCAGCCGGCCCCCGGAGCATCAGAAAGGGATGTCTTCCTCATCGATGGTCTCGACCGGGGCCGAGGCGCTGGCCGGAGCGGCGAGATGCTGATCGACAAGCTTGATCATGTTCGTGAGCCACGTCACGTCGGTCAGCTTGGACAAGCTCTCGGGGATCTCGCCCGTGTGGCCATCCGCGTTCGCGGCCGTGGACGCAATCGCCTCAAAGACCTTTTTGAGCCCCACGTTGTCGGCGGGCTGCCCGGTCTGTTTGAGGTAGAGCTGCTGCATCTTGGTCAGCAGGCCCTTCCGCATGTCGGCGAGATTGACGCCGGATGCCGCTGGGGCAACAGCGGGTTTCGCTGGCTCCGTATTGGCGAGAAGCTGATCGAACTGGCCCTTGTAGGTCGGGAGCGTAGTGATGAATCGGATCGCGCCCATCGCGATCTCTGTCACCTGCTGCTCGCTCCAGGTGGCCATCTGCGAACCCCATCCGCGTTCTTCGCCCTCGCGGATCATGCCGCTGGTGACGCTGGTCTCGAAGGTTTTTTCCATCTCCTTCGACCACGCAAAAACCGACTTGCCGGGACGCGGGATCCTGAAGTTGTCGAACTGCCGTTGCGGAGGCGTCTGCGTCTGCGGAGGTGCGGCTGCCGAAGTGCGGCCATGCTCAGACATCGTTTCGTGTGCCCGGCCGTGAGCGTCAGAATCGGCGTTGCGGGCTTTGTCTGCGGCTAGAGCGGCGGCTGCGGCGCTAGGAGCGACGAGCGGCTGGAGAGATTTGGCTTTGGGATCGAGGAAGCTTGGGATTCCCTTGCCGTATAAGTAGCGGCCGATGCCCCAGGCGTCTTGGGCGGCGCGACGCAAGGCGTTGGTGTAGCCGGACTTTTCGTCGTTGTCGACGTCGTACTCGAACTCGCCGGTCTGCTTGTTCGTGGAACCCATCTCCTCAAAACCGGCGCCATCTTCCTTGTGCATGAAGACCGAGGTTCCCGGTGTCGCCATTGGCACCGAGATGTAGAGACGGCACTTGTAGCCGCGAGCCGTCGCTTCGTACTCGGGATACCAACCGTGAGGGCCGACCACGGAGTCGAGTCGATTCGTGATCGCACGCTTGTCGACGTAGGTAAGCTTCTTGCCGCCACGACTGGTGAAGCTGAGCTGGCTTTCGTCAAATGGAGCGAGCAGTTCCCGCCAGAAAGCAAGCTGATGTGGTGCTAGTTCGACTGGCATTCGTGTTCGCCTTAAGGTTGAAATAAGTTGGGCATGTTCACTCTCAGAGTTACCCAACCTTTCTCTCGTCGCACATCTATGGGTAATCGAGTTGAAGCGGAAAAAGCGGCCCATGAGTTTTGGGAAATTCGTGAAACGTTGCGCCAACGCAACGCGACGGGCCATTTGTCAGTCTGACAAATAGGAATTTTCCGAATTTAAGAGAAAGTGCATTGCGATAAATTAAAGCTTTTGTATATCTATAACAGTGTAAGCCGCGTCCCGCATAAGGTGGGGGGACACGGCTCCTGGTGTCCGAGAGCCTTAACCGGCAGCGCCCACCCAAGCCCCTCTAAAACGCAACGGTCTCCGGTGCAGAGCGGCTCGCAAATCAACCGGCCTCGGTGGCAACGTGCTTCGGCCAACGCCACACGGTCCCCGTATAAATCAGTAGTGGCTGATGCGACGGGAAGGGGACTATATAGGGGGGGATGGGACCACTACGCCATCACCTTCCGAACTGCCCGACCGGATGGGAGGGAGCGAAGCGGACCCGAGCGAAGCGATGGTGTGTGAGACGGGAAACCGGAAAAGACCGGACGATTTAAGACATGACCGGACGAGAAAGGACGTATCATGATGCGAAGCAAAGAGTTGCGTCAATTGATTCGCGAACAGAAGCAAGAAATCGACCGCGGTCAGACGCAATCTAACCAATGGACAGCAAAGGGATTCCGGATCAAGCAGGAGAGAATCGCTCGGGAACGCGAGCATCATCGCGACATGAACTCGCGACATGACGCATCCCAACCCTGACACGTCCGCCGGTATGCGAATTGTCTTGGCTATGATCATAGCAGGAGGTGAGTCATGGCCAAGAAACCTACGTCCAAACAGAGAGCTGAGATGCCGAAGGGTCTTGCGAGGGCGCTCGGGGAGCGTAAAGCCTCGGCGGACTCGGAAGCTCTGTTGACGGATCTCATTGAGGTTTGGGGTGGAACCCGACAGCTTGCCCTGGACTTGCACAACGAGTTCCAGAAGGCGCAGGTCGGCGGCATGACTCGCCAGCGTATCCTCGAAATGATCCAGCGGCTCGTGTTAACCAACACGACGCACGAGATCGGCAAGAACATTAAGCCTTCCGACATGGACGATGCCGAACTCGATTCGCTGGCTATGACATACGTCGACCGACTCTCGGCCGGCAGCAATGGCCAACTATCGGGAGGCAGCAATGGCACCGCTCCCCCCGCCGCCTGACAGCCCAAAGCGAGGAAGGGGCCGCAGGACAACGGTCGGCTCCGTGCCGCCACTTCCATCGCCGTTGACCCCTGAAGACATCCTCCGTCTCACGGACCCAGAAGCCTACGAGCGTACTCTCCCGCCGATCGCTGAGGCACCCAAGGCTGAGATCGATCCGACTCGGCTTAGCGTCCTGGAGAACGAAGAATTCAAGGGCGTCCTCTATGAGATCGCGGCACGCTCCAGAGAGGCGCTCAAGCTGTTCAATCCGCTCCCTGAGCAGGAACGGTTCTTCGCGTCGGACTGCGACGAGCGGCTGGCGATCGGCGGCAACCGTGGCGGTAAAACGACAACGACGATGGTCGAGATCGCCAGGGCTGTGACCGGGCAAGACCCTTATGATAAGTATCCGAAGCGAGACGGCGTTTTCATATTAGTGGCAATCGATCTGTCGAAATGCGCTAAAGTCTTTTACCGGAAGCTTTTCCTTCCAGGTGCGTTCAAGGTTATCAAGGATCTTGCAACCGGGAAGTGGCGAACGTTCAACCCCGAGACCGACTCGGATCGGATCGAGGATGCGCGGAAGGCTCCCCCTCTGATTCCTCCCAGGTTCGTGGAGGCAACCAGTTGGGAGAACAAAAAAGACCTTATTCCTAAGACGGTCAGGCTCAAGAATGGCTGGGAGCTTTGGTTTTACTCGTCCGGTTCTGAGTGGCCGCAGGGTGTCGATGTCGACGGCGTTGCGTTCGACGAGGAGTTGGAGCGGGATGGCTGGTACGCCGAAATGTCCGCCCGTCTCGCAGACCGCCGCGAAAAGAACTCGACCACTGGCAAGGTGAAATCGGGCAAATTCATTTGGTCAGCTACCCCGCAATCAGGCACCGCTCAACTCTTTGAGCTTTACTCTCGCGCGATTGAGGAGCGGGAGGGGCGTGAAGCGTCACTGGAGCGGGGCGAGACACCGGAACCTCTCACAATCGACGTGTTTCTGTTCGGGATTGACACTAACCCGTTTATCGCCGAGCACGCGAAGGATGCCCTAAAGAAGAAGTACGCAAACAACGAGGCTGAATACAAGGTGCGTATCGAGGGTGATTTCGCCTTGTACGGAACCCGCGTCTATGGCGACTTCACTCCAAAGGGCGTCCACGGAATCGACTCGTTCCCGGTCCCCGAAGATTGGACGAGCTATGCGATCGTCGACCCTGGACGCCAGGTCTGTGCCGTGCTGTTCTTCGCAATCCCGCCGCGAAACTCCCAATTCGCCGGGCAAAAAATCGTTTATGACATGCTGTATATCCAGAAGTGCAATGCAAAAATTTTCGCCAAGGAGTTCGTGAAACGCGTCAACGGCAGGCCAATCGAAATCGGGATCATCGACCATCGCGGCGGACGGATCACAGACATCGGCTCGGGCGAATCCGCCGAGAATCAGTACACTAAAGCTTTAAAGGAAGAGGGCTTCAAGTTCGAGCGCGGTGGCACATCGTTCCAGTGGGCCTCAGATGATGTTAAAGGCGGGATTCAGGCCGTCCAGAACGCGCTCCACATTATCGATGGCAAGTCTGAACTGCTGGTCTTCCGCGACAAGTGCCACAAGCTTCTCTGGGAGATGGAGCGGTACTCCTACAAGAAGCTCCCGAGCGGCGTCGTCACTGACGAGCCGATCAAGCTGAACGACCACGCCTGCGACTGCCTGAGATACGCCTTCATGGCGAACCTCAAGTACGTCAAACCCCGGCAACGTAAAGCGACCAAGGGGTACACGACACTCTACTTGGAGCAAAAAAAGCTCAGGGCGAAACACCGGGACCAAAAGCTCTACGGCGGCGGCTCCTACAAAGTTGGGTAGATATACGAGACGCCTAACGTCTCTATATCCTAGCCCAGCGGAGTCTCAGCCGTGGAACCCAAGCAAATTGACCGCGTGCTTCTCGTGGTTTTCGGCCTACTGGCCTTAGTTGCGGTTTTGGCTCTGTATCCGAAGCAGACACATCCTCCGGTCCAGCCGCCCGCTCCCCCGTTCACGCCGGCCCCCTCCCCTGCCTCGTCGTGCCCCGGAAACTCGTGCCCGCGTCGCGTCCCGGCTCGACCGTTCACGGTGGCTTGTCCCTATTGTCGCGGCGTGATCTCGGTCACGCCGCCCACGGACAGCCTTGGCGCGGTGGTGGCAGAGAAGTCGAAGTCCTGACCTCGCTTTTCCATAAAAAGGCTTACAGGCGGGTGCCGTGAAAATCGGCTAATAACTTGAAATTGACCCGGCCTGAACAGGGCGTGGCTACGCCAAGCTTTGCCTTCTGTCTGAATCCAAAGGACCATTCACATGCCTTCCGAGAAGACTGCCAAGCCGGCACCTGGAGTCGCAGCCGAGCCTCCGAAGTACGTCTCGCCCCGGCCTCCCGCCGTCGTGTTGTGGCGGAACGCACCCGGTGGCGATGCGTATCCGGCCATCGTCACCCAGGTTGGGCGACACGCAATCAGCGTGATGCTCTTCCCGCCCGAGTCGCGTGTCGGCGTCCCTAAAGACGGCGTCCGTCACGTTGGCGACCCCTGGAATAAACAGCACGGCATCAACGCTGATTCCGGAGTCTGGGATTACACCGACGAAACCAAGCTGATCCGCGCGCTCGCCGCGAGCAAGATCCCTGGACTGGACGGCAACGTTCAGCCGCTTGCCCAGGAAGCTTCCGTGATCCTCGCCTCTTACCTCCGCTGATCGAGGGCACCTCCGATGGATGGCCGTTACCAAGAGGACGAGATCGACCCCGTCCTGCGAACGATCGTGAACCACTGGATGACGAAAATCATCCACGCCAGGGATCACAAGCGCAAGGTGTTCCAGGACGCGGCCAACGAGTGTATGTCTTTTTTTAACGGCCCTCGATCGTGGGAGGACGTGATGGGGGGTGTGTCGGGGCTGAATCGCCGCGACGACATGATCGACACAACCTTTCAAGTCTCCGTGAACAAGACTTTCGAGTTCGTCACAATCTTCGGCCCCGCCCTCTACTACGAGAACCCTGTCAGGACCGTCAAGCCGCGCATGCCGGTTATCGTACCGCCGCAGTTCTTTGGCGGGAATGTGTTGCTCTACCAGTCAATCTTGCAGGAGGAGAACCTTCGCGTCCAAACCGAGGGGCTCACCTCCGTCTTGATCGAGTCCTACCTCAACTGGACTCCGGCCGAGTTTCAGCTTGAACAAGAGTCGCGACAAGCTATCGACGAGGCTCTGATTAAGGGGCGAGGCTGTCTCTGGACCGAGCTTTACTCGCCGCCAGGCACCGACATGAAGGTGCCGAAGTCCAGCTTCGATAGCGTCGATCACCTGTTTTGCGACCCCGATGCCCAAGGATTCAAGGATGCGACGTGGATCGCTCGCAAGTGTATCCACCCGGTCTGGCAGGTTGAGCGAGACTGCGGACTTCGTCCCGGCTCAATCAAAGGCAACATGGAGAGCCAAGCCAAACAGGCGGACATCGCGACTGACGAAGACCAGGAGTACGACCGCAAACGCGGGTTCACAAACGACCTTCTCGTCTACTACAAAATCTACTCCAAGATGGGCATCGGCGGACGACTTCAAGGTCTTACGAAGTCTCTCCGTGAGCCCCTGGAGATGTTCGGCGATTACGTCTATCTGGTGGTCGCCGATGGTATCCCGTATCCGCTTAACCTCAGCCCTGATTCTACCAACGATCCAGCGTTCGCCTCGGACCCCAACGCCGTCTTCGCTAAGGTCGCCTGGCCTACCCCGTTCTGGGGGGCCGACGAGTGGCCAGTCACCGAGCTGGACTTCCACAAGATTCCCAACAGCACTTGGCCGATGCCGCATCTCAAGGCCGGCATGGGTGAACTTAAGTTCCTCAACTGGTGCATGTCGTTCTTAATGGGCAAGGTCCGTAACACGACGCGTGATTTCATCGCGATCATGAAGTCGGCCGGCGAGGAGATCAAGACGAACATTCTCGAAGGCAAGGATCTTACGTTCCTGGAGCTTGATTCGGGCCACGGATCAATCGCCGAACTCGTTCAGTTCCTCCAGCATCCCGAGGTCAACGGCGATATCTGGAAGATGATCGAGGCTGTCGAGTCGAACTTCGACAAGAGGGTCGGCCTCACCGAACTTATGTACGGCCAACAGGGTGCTACGCAGATCCGTAGTGCCCAAGAAGCCCAGCTTCGCAACGCCAACATGAATGTGCGCCCTGATGACATGCGTAAGTGTGTCGTCGCGTGGATGGCTCGGGTGGCTCTCAAGGAGGCGATGTGCGCCCGCTACCACCTGATCCCCCAGGACGTCCAGCCGGTTCTCGGCGGCATGGCGGCATGGGCTTGGGGCCAGTTCGTGTCGACCCGCGACATCAACAAGGCATCACGCCAGCTTGAATATCGCATCGAGGCCGGCAGCACGCAACGGCCGAACAAGGAGCTTGAAATCCAGACGATGAACACCGCGTTCACCAGTCTGGCTCCGCTTCTCCAGACATACAGCCAGCAAACGATGGACATGTCCCCGCTCAACAACCTCTTGAGCGATTTCGCCAAGAGCCTCGACCTCGATCCCGCTCGTTACCAACTCTCCCAGCCGTTGCCGCCGCCGGCTCCTCACGCGGCTCCCGGCGAAGAGGGTGGGTCTGGCGATCAACAACAGGCCGTGTGATTTCCAATTTGTCAGTCTGAACAATCCATAGGACACCACTGATGACTCCGCAAATCGCCGTGATCCTGCCCGATGGACGCCTTGATCGAGACGGTGCCCGCTTCGTCAACGACGACGTGCCGCTTGAGCTAATCGAATTCCCGGTCATCACGGAAAACGCTCGCGGCCAAAGCCACTACGCAGGCGCTCGGCTTGCAGGAAAGACGCACGACGAGGCGTTCTCACACGCCGCATATAAAGTCGCGAGCTTCCCGATCAAACCGTTCCAAGACTGGGAAAGGATCGTATTCGTCTCTTTAGATTCCCACAGGAACAAGATCAGCGACAACTTCGACCAGCAGGTAGCCTACTGGCGAATGCGGAAGGCTGGCGAGTCGCACAACATGGCCGAGATGCTCGCGCTCCGCTCGTTCCCAGGGATAAAGACCGATGCCATCTTCAACGAGGGCAAGTTCAGCGGGCAATCCACCGGCGAATGCGATCCACGCGGGGCCTGGCTACGACAGCAGGCTGAGGCAGCCGGAGTCTCCACCTCCGGCAAATGGTACTGCTCCGGGTTGGCCTCTTTCCCTGGCGACCCGACCGCGTGGGTGGGCGACCGGGGCGACGTTCTCCGGATCGCACGCGAAAAGAACCTGACCGTTGATGGGTATGTTACCCATAAAGCACACGAGGTAGACCCCGGCAGTGACATGCCGATCGCCGACGACATCATCGCGGACGAGGTCAATGACATCCTCGAATCGAACCCGTTCGCCGATGCAGAAGCGGTTCGCGACGAGGTATACAAGCTCCGAACCGGGGCCGTTGACGACCATCCTCTTCTTGTTCAGGACTGAACCATGCTTGGCCCATACGTGCAGACGGCTCTCTGGCAGGCGTTGACTGCCGCATGGGCCATCTACTTTCTAACAATGCTCTCGCCGCTGGTCCTAGGGACCATTGAGCAACTCCTCGGAATGCACCGGAGCCGTCGATGACCATCTCTTACACAACGTTTCAAGACATCATTGACCACGGCATCGACTACCTCGGTGGCAACCCGAGTGATCAGGTTAAGCGGGACTGCATCCGTGCGGCCCTGGAGCAGTACCGCGATTTGGTAAACGTGCACAACTGGACCTACCTGTACACGCAGGGCCGGATCGTGACCTCTGCTGCGTTCACTGGCGACACGGACGAAGCAACCATCACGTACACGCATTCCGGCGGGACTTACGACCGGATGGTAACGCTCTCTGGGGCTATCTGGCCCGATTGGGCGTCGAACGGATTCCTTCGGATCGGCGAGGCCGCATACCGCGTCGAAGAGCGGAAGAGTGCGACCGTGGTTACGCTCACTGACACTCTGAATCCAGGCGACGATCTCCCGGCTGGCACGCGGTTCATGATCTACCGGGACACGTACCTGCTGCCCGACGACTACGTCGCTCAAGACCAGGCGCTTTATGAGCGGAACTTCGCGAGCATGTGCTATCGGCACCCGCGAGAGTGGCTGTTCGACACCCGCTACGTGATCTCACAGGGGGAACCGAGCTTCTTCACGATCACCGGAGATCGAGCCTATCCTGGTCGTCTGGTCATGCGGGTCTTCCCTTGGCCTTCCGAGGCGAAGTCGATTGATTTCATATACAAGCGTCGTCCTCGGCCCCTGCTGACGATGCGGGAGGCGACAGGCAAGATTACCGTCACCCAAGGCAGAAACGTCGTGACGGGGATAGGGACGGTGTTCTCGCCCAAGCACGTGGGATCAGTCATCAGAATCTCGGCGACCGCCAAGCCGCCGCTCTCGCTGATCATGGCCGGACCTGCCGATCCGCAATCTGCCTTCGAGTCGATCGTCGCATCGTATGTGTCTCCGACTTCGGTCGCGCTTCAAGATCCGCTCGACGCGAGCTATACGGCGGTGGGGTATGTGATCAGCGATTCGATCGACGTCGAGCCGGGTGCGATGCTAAACGCCTACCACCGGGGCGTCGAGATGCACCTTGGCATGAATCGAACTCTTAAGGACAAGCCATCGGCGGCGAAGCAGTATCTCGTCGCCCTCAACGAAGCGAAAGCCGCCGACAGCCGCTCCTTCATGGGTCGGTCGGTAGGCGACACGGGGACGATTCGTCGTCGCCTCCGTGACATGCCAATAGGTCCAGATGAACCATGAGGTGTACCGTGCCTAAGTTTCCACAAGGATCTATCGAGGAACTCGAAAACCGATTCCTTCACCACGCTCCGAAGAAAGATCAGGCGCAACGGTACGAACGGAATCGCGCCCACGCTCTTACCTTGGCAGCGAGGCTCGTCGACCATTGTCCGCCATCCCGAGAGCTTTCTCTCGCCCTGACGAAGCTCGAAGAGGTCGTGTTTTGGGCGAACGCCGCAATCGCGAGGAACGAATGAGAGTCCCAAAGATCGACTGGAAGCGTTGGAGGTGTGACCTGTTTGGTTGCACCTCCAACGAACACGGTTACTGCGAGAGATGCGGGGTAGATATCTACGAGGGATTCTTCGATCGCGGCCAGCTCGACTGGTTTTTTGCGTGGCCCTGGAAGATCCGACACCTATTGACAGTCATCCCGAAGTGCGCCCATTGCGGCAAGCGATACAGGTCGTGGCGAAAGGGCGCAGATTCCTGGGTCTGCTCGCAAAAATGCGGCGACGAGTGGATTCCCTTCTGAGGTGATTTATGTGGATTTCCGTGAAAGACAGGCTTCCGATTGACCCTCCCAGAAAGGTTGATGTCTGGCGCAAAGGAATCGGTCGCTACACAGATTGTATCTGTAATCCCAAATCGCACGCCTGTCATCCGAACGGCGTTCCGCTGGCGACATGGAGCTACATGTACGCGGACGTGCATCTCGGAGGCCCTTCCGTGACGCACTGGATGGAGATGCCCGAACCTCCCGAGGAAACCAGCGATGGCACGGCAATCGGACCCTCATAGTCAGTCGGGCCGGGTCGTCATCAAGGACTTCCCTGGCTACTCGCCAAACCTTGACCCCCACGACATTCCGCCGGGTGTCGCGGTCACTCAGATCAACGCAATGAGTCAAAGGCCCGGCGAACTGCGGGTCCGGCTCGGCTACGCGGTTGTCCACTTCGACACCAACTGAGAGGCGGTCCACGATGAACCTCGGTCGATATCAGCAAGGTCAGACAGTGACGATCGGCCTGGCCGTCGTGGACGCCAACGGCGACCCCGCTTCCCCGATCACAGCACCGACCGCTGTGATCACCGATGCGGACGACAGTGTAGTGGCTTCCCTCAAGCTTGCCATGAACGGCAATTCCACTGCTTTCGCGTTGGGTGTGTTCCTTGGGATCAACTATTCCTTGGGTACATATACCGTGACGTACTCGTATCAGTCGGGAGCGTTTTCTGGGAGCGCAAGCGACACCTTCACGGTTATCCCTGGTGGAGATCCGGGAGGCAGAGTCATCAGCTTGTACGCCTACGATCGGCCCGAAGCTCGATACGTGGTGGCCCAACTGACAAGCGGATTGATTTTGCAGGGGAGGAATCCCCGGCTGTGAGGGTAATCCAATGGATATCGTTGGCTCTGGAATGAGTGTCGGTATCGCCGCCGACGCCTACGTGGATCGCGGGTTCGGCGAAGAGGTTCCTCAAGGAATCCATCTCGATTTCTCCAACTTAGCTCCCGCCAGCTTCTCGGTCGGCGGGTTCTTCGTCGTCGAGTGTATCGGCCCGGATGGCGAGCGGAAATGGATCGACGACCTAAAAAACGGCGTAACCGACTCGGGTATTGCCAGCGTACTCGGCGTTTACCTGCAAGCTCAGACCCAGATTACCGACTGGTATCTGCTTCTGATTGATAACGCTGGATGGACGGGATACAGCGCATCAGACACGATGGCGTCCCACGCCGGATGGTCTGAAGCTGGCGGTGCCAACTACAGCCAGTCTACTCGGCCGGCTTGGACTCCCGGAGCTCCTTCTGGTGGAGCTGTTGTCAACGCCAGCACCGTTGACTTCAGTATGACAAACTCGACGGCGTTGACGATCAAAGGCGTGGCTCTTTGCTCGAACAACACAAAGGGCGGTACCACTGGAACCCTCTTCGCTACCGCCTCGTTCTCAGGAGGAACGAAGTCGGTTAGCAGCGGCGACACGCTTAAAGTAACCTACACAGTTGGGGCCACATCGTCCTCGTGACTCGTCCCAGGAACACCAGCAAGACGGAGATCCGATCGGGTTCTCCGTCTTTTTTATAGGACAACTGAGATGGCTCAAGAGAACTACTCGAACCAACAGACTACTGTTCTTGTTGGAAACATAAACGGTTCGACAACCTCGTTGACTGTGGCTTCATCTATAGGCTTCCCGACTTCCGGACAGTTTCGTGCGCTTATCGACGACGAACTTCTGCTTGTCACGACTGTAAGCGGAGCGGTTTGGACAGTCGTGAGAGGCGTCGAAGGGACTACGGCCGCGAGCCATACGGATGGAGCCACAGTGAGTAACCCGCTCACTCGGGATGCCCTGCTTGGTTTGTCTCGCCAGTCGCTTAACGGGACTAACGTGTCGGCACGCCGTGAGCTGAATTTCGTTGACGGCGGCGGTGTTACCTGGAATCTTAACGACGATCCCACAAATAAGAAGGTTGACGTGTCGGCCTTGATCGCCGGCCCCCCGATCTCAGCCCCGTTCGTCCGCCCTCGTGTCGCCGATTTTACCTGGATTAATCAGGGTGCCGGGACCGCCGTAGACAATCCTAATGGAGTTTATCTGCGGACGCCGTTTGTTGGTCCAGGTGCCGTAGATATGCGCATCCTTGTCGTATCGGTTCCATCGCCGCCTTGGAAGGCGACCTTTCGACTTGCTACCTACGTCTTTGGTGGTAGTAGTTCAGCGGGTCCATGCTTCTGCAAATCTTCAAACGGTGCAGTTAGCGGGATCGCTACTCACTTCGATAACCCAGGCCAGTGGCGTGGCTACTATTGGGACACTTCCACAAGCTACTCGGGAACAAACGATTATTTTCTCACTTATAACCCTGGGACTGTCGTAAACTGGTATCGGCTTGAGGACGACGGAACCAATCGTAATTATTATATTTCATTAGATGGATACAATTTTCATCGAATCTTTTCGGTATCGCGCACGACGCATTTTACGGCCGACGCGGTTGGATTTTGGGCAGCTTGTGGGTCCAGCGGAGGAGATTGCGGCATACTTTGTTCCAGCTTTGAACTCACCTGATGGAAGCGAGGATTAAATGCCTTCCATTGGATCACTCGGCAAGCTGGGATCCTCGCTCGGAAAACTCCTATTAGGTGGCCACCCTGAAATCTTAGGCCCATCGTATATTTACGTATCCGCCTCAAGCTATTTTATTCTCGACGCCATCTCCTCGGAGCCTTCCGGGGTGTTTGCGAGTGCAGAGAACTCCATCGATCTCTTTGTTGGATCATCGGCTCGATGTGCATATAGGATCGCCTCGTCGAATTCTATGGCTCTCTCGTCCTCCCTGTCATACAACACAGAATTCAAATCGGTCGCAGGGAGTATCTTTAGCCTATATTCTCGCGCTCTCGCCCCAACAGTCTACCTTGTTGACGCAGCGTCATCTTTTGTTCTCGATATCCTTGGCGAGCAAGGCGTCTATCGCGTTTCCGCCGCCAATTTCTTAATGATTAGCCCGTCGATTATGGGGTCAGCCGACAGGTTTGCGTCGGCTTCAAACAGGGTCAACCTCAAGGCTCAGATTGCATTAGGCGGCGGATTCACTTATGCGGTTTCCGCGTTCAATAACGTTTCATTCAAGTCGACTGCGAGATCCCCGATGGAATACTTTGTCGCGGCTCGCAACTCGATCATTCTTGTGGGAACAACCGGCAGCTATACGAGTCCGATCCGGGTTTCGGCTTCCAACAGCTTCGCCCTCTCAACGAACACATCGACGAAGGGGCCGATCTACGTTTCGGCGTCCAACTCATTCAAGCTCTTTGACACTCTGGCACTGAAACACCTACACGTCTACCGAGTCTCCGCGGCGAACAGTTTCCGGATGTCGCCAGCCGCGTCGTGCCTCAATTACGCGATCCACAACGTATCAGCAGCGAGCAACTTCGCCTTGGGGTCGGCCGCCTCAAGTGTGCTGGAAATGAACGCTTCGGCGTCGAGCGGCTTCGTGATGGCGGCTACCTCTAGTCAAACAAGAGACGTTTACGCGGGAGCGGCTACGGCTTTCTCGCTCCAGTCGCTACCTGGATCGAACAACTTCTATCAGCTTGACGCTTCAAGTACCGCCGAGTTTTTCGCTTCGACCACGGCCATCACGACCGGAGAACTCGCAGAAAACCGTTTGGCCCTAGCAAGCTTCGCCTTCGCGAGCGTCGAATTCCCTTGGCGACGAACCACTTTGACCCTGCCTCCTGGTGGCGGTCTACCACACTCTTAAGATGCGAGGCGATCATGGCTGGTGAACGAGGACTCGGCGTTCAAACGGTGTTGGCGAACCGGATTTCGGGTAAATACCCGTTCTCCTACGCGGAGACCCCTGGTGGCCTCCTGTTGTTGGCAAACGGGATCGACCCGATGTTGGCCTGGAACGGCCTCTCGGTGCGTGCGGATCCCGCTGGCGTTTCTTCTCCGGCGACCGCACTGGAACTAGGTGGAACCGGCTACGGGCTGATTACCGGCCGACTTATCGCCTACCAGCGGTTCATCGACGCTCTCGGTAATGTCTCAGATCTCTCTCCTGTGTCGAACGCGATGGACGCAGGGGTAGACGGCTTGATTGAGGACGTTGACTACGACAGGTCTACTGGCGTCGTCACGATCAAGTCAAGCAACCACGGGCTCACCGGAACGGAGACCTTGCTGATCGCCGACGTCGAGGGGTTGTCGCTCGTCAACGGCTTAAGGACGGTTGTCGTTGCCGACAAAGACACTTTGACAGTCCAGTCTCTTACTGTTACGGACGGTATGTACGAACAGGGTGGGCATTGGACTCTTGGGGTCGCCACTGTGTTCTACGGAGCGGTGCCGATCCCAACCGAAGGCAAGGTTGTGCGGCGGCAGATCCTTCGTAACCTCGCCGGGAACGCCGACACTCTCTATGTGGACATCGACACGACCGACTTAGCATCTACCGTGTTCTCCTCGGCAACCCAGGACGAGGTTCTCTCTTCAGGCGAAGGCGTTCCGTTAAACTACGGCGAGAGCGATCTGCCATTCGCGAACAGTAACGGGTTGCCTCCAAGCCACAAGGCTGTGATCTGCTCGCACAAGGGCCGAATTTTTGCCGCGTCTGACGTAGATTATACGGACGGGCACGTTGAGACTTCGTTCAACAACACCCATGTCGTTGGGGTCGGGACAAACTGGAGGTCTTGCTTCGCGGGTCGGCTGATCTACATCGGCGGGTCGACCGTGTCCTATCAGATTGAATCGGTTGACGAGGAAACGCAGACGCTCGAATTGACCACGTTGTTCCAAGATGCTCCTCGGCCTTACGCGCTCTACTCGATCAAGCCCGAACCCGGAGAGCGGCGACTCGTTTACTATTCCGAACCGGGCACTCCGGAGTCTTGGCCCGCCTATAACGCTTTCGCCATCCCCGAATGTAACGATCAAATCACTGGCCTAGTCTCGCTCGGACAGTATCTCTACGTGATCGAGCGCCGGCACATCCACCGCTTCACCTTCCAGGCCGATCCCGCCGATGGTGTCGTGTTCCTGTCTGCGCAACGCGGCAGCCTCAATAATCGGACCTACGTCGCCACGGAAGTTGGCATGTTCTTTCTTGACGAGATCGGCATTCATAAGTTTGACGGGCAGGAAAGCGAGCCCATCTCGATGTCGATTCAGAACCTTTTCCAGAGCGACGGCACAACTACCGTCCAGGTGGATTGGGATTCGGATCAGTCCCTCTGGCATGCCGCCCACGACCCGGTTCGGGATACGATTCGCTGGTTCGTGACGATGTCCGGATTCGACTTGCCGTACCACGCGATCAGCTATAACTACCGAACTGACCGATGGTGGATCGAGCAGTACCCAACGGCGATGACCGCCTCGACGAGCGCGACAATCGGGGCGCGGCGAAGCCTGGCTGGAACTGACGCTCGGCGGATCGTTTGCTTGTCGGAAGGCTCCTATGACGGGGTCTCCGGGACCGGCACTCTCCGGGGCAATCCGACATCAGCCACCGAGACGACCATTGTGGACTCGTCCGCCGAATTCGAGGCCCTAGAAGGTGGACCGATCTCGATCGTGGAAGGTCTTGGCCGAGGCCAGCATCGAATCGTTGCTGCCAACACGGCCACCGAGATCGAGATTTCTCAGCCTTGGGACGTGGTTCCCGACGAGACTAGCGTCTATCAGATCGGCGGCGTGTCTTGGCAGTGGAGGTCTGGGTGGTTCCGCTACATCGAGGACGAGGACGAAAAAAACCGAGACGTTGAAGTGGTATTCAGGCCCTTGATTGAACCTTCCACGCTGGACATCCAGCTTTACTTTGACCACTCTCTGATGCCGAATACCTGGGGCCGCACGATCAAGCAAGACGGTGTTCGGACGATCGAGGGCGAACCTTTTATTACCGTGGAGCTCAATGCGACCTATGGATGGGCAAGACAGCGTCTCGCCGGGCACGGCGACGTCTATTCCTTCGGGTATCATTTTGTTGCGGTTGAGCTTTCAGGAGTCCAGAGCGGCGAGCCTGTTCGCGTGTCCCAAGTAGTGCTACTTGGGGTGGAGGTTTAATCGATGTTCGAGCTTAATAATCCGCAAAGCCTTCTTCGCCCCTGGAAGAACCTCACGCAGTTCTCAGAAGAACTGTACGCGATGTTCACACGAAAAGGGCCAGATACCCAGCCGTCCGTTACGCCTGCGACGAAGTCGGAGCCGAACCAAGACTCGCTGAAGCCGGCGAACCGCACCGATAATCCTATTCCGGCCACGAGAACCACGCTCAGGGCAAGGCCAACGCCATTGCCGTCGGTACTGCCTACTGAGGCCACGAAACCCGATCGGTCTTCCGGGCCAATTCGCCCAATGACACCGCCCCAAGAAAACGACTTAAACGGTCGAGTTGTCCCTCCCGTAACACTTTCTCATTCGACGCTTCCGGTTCAAGCGCCGCTTCCTCCACAGCCACCGCTCCCCAAGATGACGGACGTGGCGCAGCCATTGCCGCCGCAAGTAATCCCGGCACCTTACCAGTTCCTATCGCCGGTTCAGTTCCCTTCTCTAGCCGAGATTACTGGACCGGAGCCGCCGAAATTTCAACAGCCACCTCAGACTTATGATCCGATCAAACAGGAGATTTACAAGCCTCCCGGATTCGAGATTCCGGATGCGCCTGACGCTCGGCCGATCGGCGGTGGCGGAACAACTGTTTTTATTGGAAAGGTTAAGTCCGGAACAGGAAAAACTTATCAAGTAAACCTGTATCCAAATGGACCAAACGGCGATCCGCAGTCACCCTCTGTCTCTGTAGAAATACCAACGATTGATCCTGACGAGCAGATCGACCCAAATACGTGGTTGTTCGGGATCTTTCAGTTTTCTGACAGCGACGGCAACGATATTTATTTCGCTCAACCTACTGTTTGGATGGATTGAACATGAGTGCAAATCGGAAGAATATGCTCCCCCGGATTGCGGGGGGTGACCCGCCTTGGGACGGTAACACGGCGACCGGGTTCCCGTTACGGCGGTCAGACTTTCTCGAATCGCGCGTACGGACCTACTGGGGGCCCGGTCAAGATCCGAACGCCGCCCCTGGCTACGGGCTGCGGATGGGCGACGACGTCGAATGGCCAGGGCAACCAGGAACTATCCCAACCGAAGATATTGTCAGGCGTTATACGCCGCCGCGCGAATGGCCATTGGCTGGTACATTGCTGCGAGTTCCCCAGGTGGTTTGGCTGGGATACAGTCTTCCATACTGGAACAACGCCTATAACTTCACATTCCTGGAACGACGCTACGGTTTAGGGATTCACCGTTACGACAACGCTGGTTGCGGCTACGTCGTGACCGGCGAGGGCTACGGGCCGCACGGGGCCGCCCATCCCGAGGCGGCAGAGCGAGAACGACTGAAGGAGGCATTTGCGGCTGCGAAGAGTCACATCGAGTCGATCCGGGCGGGCCGAACGTGGGTTAAAGTCGTGGATTGGCTCGACACGGACAACACGGGGACCGGAGGGTACGTGATGTCCAGTAATTTCCCGCATCTCTCGGCGCCTACGCTCGGCTCGGGTCCGTTCGGAACGAACGCAGGATACCTCGGCAGCGATTTTTTACACATCTTTGCGGGGTCGATTATCGAGGACACGGCCGGGTTCATCAGGTTGGTTAAATTTGCGTTCGGAGACCTCACATCCGACACGGCGCATCGCAATTCGGTGGAACGGGTCAAGGACGCGATCCCGAAGTTTCGCGGCTACCGAGCGATGCTTTACTCGACAAATCTGGACGCGGTCAAGGAGATCGTTCCGGCCTACGAATTCACGTTCTCGGGCATCGTGATCCATAATCCGGGTGATCAGTATTGGGACGTCACTGAAGCGCCGTACCCCGACGACTTCAATTATTGCATCGTGAACATCGATGCCGTGCTTGACACATCCGCCAGTGGATCGGGTCCGCCAACGGTTCGCCAGTTGGCGGAGGCGCAGGCGGCAGGTCTCACAACCACTCGCAACAACGATATTAATGGGTACATGGTCACGGATACGACAGTCCATTTCGCGGCCACATTGAGTTCGATGGAGCACTCGGTCTCCGCGTTTAATTGGTCGGGTTCCGATCCTAATCCGGTGAGTATAGAAGGGACGACTAGCGACCTTACTGCGGAGTCGCTGATTGCCTTGATCGCTGCTCATTATGGTTTCGATCCTGGTACTGGCCGCGATATTGGGTAGGCTCTTTTAAGGAACCCTTTTTGGAGGCGTACAAATGGCGTCAGACGAACTGGCCGCAGCAATTTCAATAGCCCAAATCGAAGCTGCTTCTCGGTATGCTGCGGCTTCTCAGGCGTCGACTACCGCCGCAAATGCGCAGGTCCAATCCTCTACTATACAAGCAACAGCACATACGACGGCGACGACAACCCAGGCGAACGCCCAGATCGAGTCGGCGACAACGCAGGCCCAAGCTCAAACTGATTCGGCTAAGTCGGTTGCTGACGCACAGAGGGATGTCGCAACCACGCACGCTCAAGCCCAAACCGAGGTTGCCAACACACAGGCGAACGCCCAAACCGAGGTTGCCAACACACAGGCGAGTGCCCAGACTGAGTCAGCTAATACTCAAGCTCAAGCAACCGTGGAAGCGGCCAACAGCCACGCTCAGGCGACTGTTAACGCGGCGACTGTTCAAGCGGCCTCAAATACTGCTGCCGCTGCGGAACAAGCGGCAGCCCATGTTGCTGCCGCGCAAGCGCAAGCTAATGCGACAACTGCTGCCGCGTCGACTCAAGCAGCGGCCCAAACCTCGGTCGCGTCCACTCAGGCTTCCGCTGCGACCACGTCGGCTCAGATCGATGCGGGCGCCCGAACATCGGTCGCGTCCACTTCGGCGAATGCGACGATTTCTGCGGCCAGCATCGACTCGACGGCTCGCGTATCGGTGTCCGCGAACGACCTGGCTGGTGTCAAGTATAAGGCAGACAGGGATCTTGAGGGCCTCAAGTTTCATGAGTCTGCTGAGTCCGCCCGGCTCGCGACCAGGTTAGCGTTCGCCGAGTCGAAGTTTCAGGCGGTTCTCCCATTGATCCAGAGCATTATTAACAGCGTCTAACGGAGGCGAGAGTCATGGCTGCCGGAGACGTTAAGTCGCAAGGGATCGGGTTCGCCGCAACCGTTGGTCCGGTTGCGAATACAGTGGCGGCGACACGCCTTCCTTTTATCTCGACAGGAGGCGTCCTTAGTCCCGCTCAAATCCAGGAGCAGGTCAACGCGGCGGCTGCCAAGGGTGATGCCCGTGTGGCCTCTGAGATTCGCAAGTTGACTGGCGACATGGCTGGCCGTGGGTTCTCGTCCAGTTCGCCGATTCTCGCGGCCCTTCGAGTAGGGCTTGCCGGCCAGAACTTGCGGGCCACGCTGACAGCCTCAAGCCAGATCAAGATCGAGGCTGCAAAGGTGAATGCCGAAGCCGTGTATCAGGGTCAAAAGGCGGTTTCGGAACAGTTTATTCAGCAGGAGCAGGTCTTAAACGACGTCGAGCGGAATAACGTGACCCGCCAGGTTGGTGTTCTTAATGCGGTCTTCTCGATGGTCGGATCAGCCCTGTAACGGAGCGCTTCGATGGACCCCTTCAAGCCTAAGGCTCAGTCAAACGTTGACCTGATTGCAAACGACGTGAAGTCGGTTATGCCTAATATCCCTTCGGTTCCTTCGAGGAACGGCGGCATGAATGCCGCGATCGGCGGGTTCTTCGGAGGAGGTCCGACTGCTTCCGCTCCCAAGGTTGGAATCCAGACTCCAGTTGCTTCGACTGCGCCCGGAAGCGCTCCCAACCTGTTCCGCTCTGGCCCGGCCGGACAGCCAGGAATCGGAAGCATGTTCTCTGCGGCAGGCTCCGCGATTGGGTCCGCAGTGACGGCTGGAGCAAACGCGGTCAAGAGTCTCACTATGCCTGGCTCTGTATCGGCCTCTCCACAGGCAAAGACGGAATCAAGCCCTAGTGGATCCCAACTC
Organism: Singulisphaera sp. GP187; assembly: GCF_900129635.1. Taxonomy (GTDB): domain Bacteria; phylum Planctomycetota; class Planctomycetia; order Isosphaerales; family Isosphaeraceae; genus Singulisphaera. The sequence continues at coordinate 5,280,434 of NZ_FSRB01000001.1, forward strand.
CCGGATTGGGCGAGAGCAGATGTGTCGCGGGGCGGCGGCGACCCAAGCAAGTTTGTCGTCGAAGGCGGTCAGCTTATGGGTGCTCGAACCCCGGCGCAACTCCGAGAGATCCAGAACACGCCCCCATTGCCTCCGGTTGGCGTTCGGCCTACGCAACCCGGCGACGGAACGCACGAAGGGGCACAACCGATTCGCGTCGAAGTCCCTGGATTTATGGGGGCTGGACAGCCGCAATCCGGGCAAAGCTCGATCGCCCCAAGCCCAACTTCAGCAACGTCCGCCCCGATCGGAGTCAACCCTTCGACAGCTACGTATCGCGGGGTCGGCAGTCCATCAATCAATACGCGACCAGGAGTTCAGCTTGATGGCCAGAGTCAACCTGGTGGCAACCGAGACTTGGCCAGGGAGACGCTTGTCGAAGGACTTCAGCATTATCGCAGATTAGCCAGGGACGCTAGAAATATGAACGGGAGAACCCTCATTGACGGGGTTCCCGCGAGCCAACTGGTTGGCAGTGACGCGGATTGGGCGAAAGCTCTTCAAGCTCATGACGAGAGTGTCGCTAAAGTCAATGCGACCGACCAAATCGGACAGCTTGATGCCCTTAACGCTGATCCGGACCGACTGAGGGCCTTGGCGGTTTTGAAAAAAATCGACCCTTCGGTGGTCGACGCGATGAACGGAGGCAATCAGGAAGCCAATCTTGAGCCTGGGGTACAGGACAACCTGTTTGATCGGGTAAATAGACTTGCGGCCACACCTGGAGTCCAAGACCCTAATCATCCTGCACGTGCCGATCTGCAAAACTGGATCAACGCCCACTACAGCAACAAGAACAACAACTGGAATGAGGATACTTATATCCCGCCCGATCCCAATTCTTTTGTGGCTCCTTCGTTCTTAACTCGGCCTGCTGGCTTGGTTGCGGCGATGACTCAGGGGTTGTTTGATGCGGCGGGAACCGGACATTCCGCTGGCACCGGATTCGGATGGCCGCAGCACTTCAACGACCGGACGGCCCAACAGGGGTTGCTGGAGCAGTTCGGAATCAAGCCACCGCCTGGTTTTGAGTACAGCGGATACTGATCCCTTTTTTTTGGTAGATAAGTGAGGAGTTGCAGTCATGTTCCCACCTCAGAAATCATCCGGACCTCCGAAGCCGAAAGGCCCCAGCGGGCCTCCTGACCCGTTCAGAGGCGGCGGCACCCCTCCTCCTGGCCCTCCCGGCATGGGCGGACCTCCAGGAATGGACCCCTTTGGGGGGATGGGAGGCCCACCTCCAACGGGAATGATGTCTCCGGGTGGCCCCAAGCCAGGGCAAGGCATGGACCCGCAAGCCGCCATGATGACCGGGCTCGGGCCTGATCCGTTCGCCCAGCCACCGCCTCAGGGGCCGCCGGTTGGACCTGAGGGTCTTCCGGTCGGCGGTTCGATGCCATCGATGGACGGCGATCCCTCGATGGGTGACAGCGGCCTCCTTCAAGCCCTGCACTCTGCTCTGTCTGGCGGTGGCGACCCCTACGGCGTGGCTCCCGGTGAGCCCGATCAAGGCTTCCAGGGCATGGGCACCGGCGACCCGAACATGGGTCTTCAGCAACTCCTCCAAATCCTCGCGCTCGGCCAGAACGGCGTGGGCGGTGGTCCTGGCGTCGGAAGTTCCGGGGTCGATCCCGACCCCTTCGGCGGCACGGGCATGATGGCTGGCCTTTAAGGACTCTCACGATGGCTCTCTCGTCACGACTCAGAAACCTGCTTGGCATCGCACTCGCGGATAAGGCTGGCGCGGTCGAACTGGTCACCGCGGTCGACGCAGCGGCGAATGGAACACCGACCGCGCCCTCCGCAGCGGTCGCCGCTATCACTGTGACCGCAACCACGGGGGTTCTGCCCACGGCGAATGGAACAGTAACGGTCGCCGACGCGGCTACTCCAACGGTGGTCGAGCTACTCGATTACTGCACTGAACTGAAGGCGAAGGTCGCCGCGATCAACGCCGTTCTGTTGGCTCAGGGTCTGACGCAGTGATTTGTCAGACTGACAAATGACAGGTTTCACACTGGAACATGATCGCGGGGCTATCCGATGAGCGACCTACTCAGCACGACACTCGGAGCCGTCGGAGCGGCTGGCGAGGCTCTAGATAAAGTGACAGGTGGCCGTGCCCTTCGTGGTGCGCTCGCCGGGAAGCCCCGCGAACTCATGTCGTTCGTGCCTTTTTCTGACTCAATGGGTCTGACAAACGAAAAAGATAAGACTACAGGTCGCGACCTCACGGACGCTTACGGGCTCACCCGTAAGGGAGACGATTCGTTAGGGTCGCACGCGGCCGGGTTTTTGGCTGACACGATCGCATCGCCGCTCAGCCTGGCGTCGGGTGTCGGGGCGTTCCGGGCTGCTCCTACGCTCGCCAAAGGGATAACCCAGGGAGCGAAAGCGGTTACAGGGCTCGACCTCTTAGATCACGTTGGAGCTGGCGCTAAAAAGCTCGGCTCATTCGTCGGAGACGAGGCTGGTTCCCTTCATGTTAACGACTCGCTATTGAAACACCTACCTTGGGCGGATCGAACCGACATTTCTGACGAGGTTCGCAACGCAGCGGCGTGGGCTGGGCCGCAGTATCCTGGAGGCAGGGATAAGCTTGCTGATGCGATCTCGGGACACAAAGACAATTGGCGGTGGATAGCGAGGAGCCTCGAAGATCATCCTGGGTTAGAGAAGATTGCCAACGAGATTCCTGAGGGTACGAAGTTTCTTGGAAACGGGGCCGAGGCGATTGCCTTAAAGTCGCCACAGGGTCACGTTATACGGGTTTCACCAAACGTCTCGGACTTCGGAAGCGCCGGCCGGGCGGACATCCAAGAGATCCTTCAGCCTTTCCGGTCTATCGAAATTCCCGGAGATTCCTCCAGGAACATACAGCCGTGGATCGTTGAGCATCTTCCTAGGGTGAATCCCGTAATGGAGGACGAGGATAAGGTTCGCGACCTACTCTATCGCCTCAATCAGTCCGGCAATCCCGCAGGATCGCTGAGTTTACGGAACCCAACCAGTCGTGCTCTTTATAGTCTAGAGAAGTCTGCTCTCGGGCTCGGGGATGATCTTGCCGCCTCGATCCGTAGGCAGCACTCGAACCTGAATCCGTGGGATTTTCACCGATACAACGTCGCGACCACCGCCGAGGGTAACGCTCTTGGGCACGACGGCGGCATGGTGAATTCGTTCGGACAGGGTGTGCCTCCTATTCGTCGCTATTCTCCATCGCCGGCAACGCCAGAAGCCTTGTCTGAGGCGGCAAGAATGGGTGGCACCGACGCTGTTCGCGAAGCGTTAGAGCGTGGGATCGCCACTGGATCGAAAGGCCAGGGTGTCGCGGCAGTCGGCAGCACGGATCTCGCTTCGATCTTCGCCGACCAGAAGATCCTTCGCGACTTTCTATCGACCTACGGGCACCTTCCCGATCAAGGTCCAACCCGATTGCCGGGCGTCAGCGGCTTCGTGAACGGCGGCAAGTTATCGTCGCAAGAGGTTCCTACTGCGTTCAGTATGATCGATGCCTTGAATCAATCGCACACCCCTGTAGGCGGCGGTTGGCCTTCGGTTTCCGATTTAGAACGCAGGTTGTCTGGTGGCATTGGCGCTAGCCATACGCCGATAGCTCATTCGCTGACCGGGCCTACCGCCAAACTGACGCCACCGCTCTCGTACGACCAGGCGAACGTCGACGATATTTTGGCCGCATTTAATGATGTAGGCCCGGCGCAATACGACCAGTTCGGGGCGAAGCTGCCGTTAGATTCTGGAAAACAAATCAATAACGATGACAGCTCTGGATCATCGCACTTGAACTCAAAGTTGTATGGTACAATTCTAGCAGCACTTATGGGGCGAAACATGCTCCCCGCCGAGGAGAGGTGAGATGGCTGGACTGGATCTCGACATCAACCCGTTCAGCGGCAGCGACCCATTTGGGCCGAATGAATTCGGCCTGAGTGGCAGGCGTGGCTCATCCTCTCAGGCGGCAGCCTATAGGCAGCCGCTTAAACCCGAGGAGTTCAAGTCGGTCGGCCAGAAAGCCCTGGACACCGGAGCCAGCGGGCTCTCGTATGTACTTGGCACGCTCGACAAGCCAGGGCAGGCGGTTCGTGGTGCTCTGGCTGGCAAGGGGGTTTCGGCGCTCAAGAACCTGATCCCGTTCTCGGACTCGCTCGGCATCACCGGCGAATCGGACAAGACGACGGGCCGCGACCTCACAAACTTGGCAGGGCTCACCAGCAAGAATGACAAGGGCTGGGGCGCGTGGGGGGCCGGATTGGCGGCGGACATCGCAACCGACCCGCTCACGTACATGACGTTTGGTGCGAAGAGTGCGATGACAGGGGCCGGAAAGGCGGTCCAGAAAACCGGAGCACTGAGGGGCTGGACGGGCCGGCAGATGCTCGAAGGTTTTCACGGCGTTGAGCCTACTTTAAAGGCGGCAGGCAGCACTGCATCTGACTTGCAGCACATGGGCGATCTCGGCCGGCGGCTCGCCAGCCAGGAGTCGGCTGACGCGGTGACGAAAGCGGGTCTTGGGTCACTCCAAGCGAATCAACCCCTCTCAGGACTCGTCCGCATCGGCGTTCCGTTTGGTCCCAGCACTGCGTTCGGGACTGGCAAGACCGCCCAAAATATCGCTGGTGCCCTCGATACGGCTGGCGATTACCTGAAGTTCGGGAACCCGGTCGGCCGTGCGGTTGGCTCGCTGTTCGATAGCACCCGTCATGGGGCGGTCGACAAGATCACCCAGAAGGGCGCGGCGAAGTACCTTGATCCTGCCCTGCAAACGCTGAAACAGCGTGGGCGTGACGAACGTTTCGGCCTGATCCGTGAGCTTGATCCGCTCGTGTCAGCAGGCGGTCACACGGAGCGGGCTATTAATGATGCCGCCAGGGCGGTCGCTGAAGAGGTTCCGCATAGCTTCGATCCGGCTTTAACTGCAGCCACCAAGACGGCTGCGGCGCATGTCCGCAGCGTCCACGGAACGCAACTCGCTGAGGCTCGTGCGGCTGGTGCCGGCCTCAAGGATGTTTCGGATGACTACGCGAAATACGTTCACCGTTCCGCGTTTCCCGAGAACCCGGCCAACCTCCAAGTCGGTGGCAACCCGAGCAATATGTTGCCCCTGACGAGCGGAGCAAATATCGGCCGCGACGAGATTTTTCGCGACATCCCTGGCGGAACTAACCGACTGAACGACTGGTTTGATCGCTTCGCGGGAGTCCCGAAACGGAAGGCGGCGACTGCCAACGCGATCAAAGTCGACATGATCGACGACCTGACCCGAGGCGGCGGACAGCTCACTCCTAATATCGAACAGCAGTTCGGAGACAAGGCCGCTGCGCTCGCCGAACGGCTTGCTGTCGCTAATCCCGCCTACCGATCACAATCTGCAACCGCGACCACTGACGCCATTCAGGGAAAGCCATTCTTCTCGCCTGACCTCACTTCCGACTTTACGCAGCGCGGCATGCAGCACGCGAACACGATCGCGAACGCGAAGGCTGCGACCGGCATATTGGCCGAGAACGCGAGACGGAAAACGGCCGGCGACTCCCTGGTTTCGCTCGACGTTCTGGCGCGAAAGCTTGGGCTCCGGACCACGCCAGCCGACAAGGTTGCGGGCACCCCGATAGAGGGGGCGCTTGTCAACCTGTTCCGGGGTTTGGCTCCGCATGGTGTCGGCAAGGTCGACCCGTACCTGATGGGCGGAACCCGAAAACTTCGTAAGCAGGTGGCCCAATTCGGGGTCACTCCGGAGCACGCCGAGCAGATCACAAAAGCCTACGGTAAGTGGACGGCCCCCGAGCAAATCAAGTCGTCGCTCGGCGCGTTTGATTCAGCAACGAACGCTTTCAAGGCCCTCGCCTACCCGATCTGGATCCCGGCTCACGTGCGGAACGCGATGACCGCCGCGACAAATAATGCACGCGAAGGCGTCGGAATCCCGCAGTACCTCCGTCAATTAAAAGTGATGACGGGACGAGGAAAAGCGGACCTGTCTGGCGTCCACCCGTCTCTCGCCGGCCTCGCTCCCGACCAGCAGATCGAGGCGATTCGCCGCATGCAGTACGGAAGCGGAAACATTTTTGGCGGGCACGGCATGAACGAGGAGATCGCCGGGAACGCCAAACAGGCGATCGATAGCGGCAAGCGATTCACTCCTAGCGTGCCCGGTTCTGATCGTGTCGGGGCGCACGGAAACCTTGCCGCCGATACCGCTGATCTCGTGATCAACCAAGGCTTGCTCGGCTCCTTGGGTGCCACGGGCCGAGCGATCGGCGGCTCCGTGAAGGGCTTACTTGACCCTAGCCGCAAGTGGGGCCAGTCATTCGCTGAGAACCTCGGAATCAAGGGGGTTGGCGGCGCGGCGGCGGACACACTCCCGGCAGTGAAGGCGGGCCGAATGGCAGGCACGAATATCGAGGACTTCTTCCGGGGTTCTCAGTGGCTCAAACAGGTCGAGGGCGGTGCCTCTCCTGAGTTCGCGGCTGACGCTGTCAACAAGCTTCACTTCGACTACGACGCCCTCACCGGCTTCGAGAAAAATGTGATGCGTCGAGCGATGCCGTTCTACACGTTTGCGCGACGAAATCTGCCCCTGCAGCTCGACACGGCAGTCCACACGCCCGGCGTCATCAACGCGCAGTACAAGCCATTCCGCCAGCCGACTCCGGGTGAAGAGCGGCCCTACGTCCCCGCGTACCTCGATAGCGGAGTCTCGATTCCGACCGGCCCTGAGGTGGATGGCAAGCGTCAATTTGTGAGCAAGTTGGGCCTGCCTGCTGAGGAGGCGTTCGAGAAGATCCACTTCAAGAACGGCCTACCAGACGTGAAGAGGACGGCTCTCGATTACATGGGCCAGTTGAACCCGCTGATCAAGGCTCCCTTGGAGCAGCTCTTCAATACGCAGTTCCACACCCAGCGTAAGTTGAGCGATTTGCAGGCTCCGCAGACGGCCAGCGCGATCGGCCGTTTGTTCGGCGACGACAACCCGCAGTTGCTCGGGCAGATCATGAGTAACTCGCCGTTAACCCGGTTCTTCACGTCCGCCGACAAGCTGACTGACCCCCGGAAGACCTGGGGCCAGAAGCTCATCAACCTAGGAACCGGCGTGCGAGTGACCGACGTTGACGTGGACAAACAGCGGGCGATTGACACCAGAAACGCCCTCAATGAGATCCTTGGCGAGCAGCCAAACCTGAGCCAGTATTCGAGCTTCTACGTCAAGCCTGAGGATCTCGACAAGCTCTCGCCCGAGGAGGTCGAACTAATGCGGGCCTATGCGACCCAGCAGGCTCAAGCCAAAGAATACGCGAAGCGGCAACGGGTCGGCATCCGACAAATTCGGTCTGGCGAATAATTGGTTTGCATTTCTGATTCTGTGACCTCGGCTCGTCTTGAAATTGCTACGGCTGAATTACCACATCAGAGGGGGCTATATGGCTAGGAAATCGTTACAATTGTGCGACGATCCAAAGGAATCAGTCGAGATCGTTTATACTCACGGCCCAGCCAACGCGACCAGACTTGCCTATTGGGAGGAGTTCTGGACGTTTTTTATGGCCGAAATACTCAGGGAAATGGAACGCCGCGATGCCAATCGGAAAAGCCACGTTCAAGCTAAAAGAAGCGATAGTGCCAACTAGGCGCGCAGTGATCTACACGCGGGTAAGCGACACAAACGAGGGAAATAATGGTGTTTCCCACGAGTTTCAAGAGACAGCATGCAGGTCAAGGGCAGCCGAACTAGGATACGAAGTTATCGAGGTGTTTCGGGATAACTTCAGCGGCAAATACCTGCACGAGAGGCCAGAGCTTTCCAGGCTCCGCGAACTCGTCCGACAGGGACATATCCAGGCAGTGTTCGTTTGGAAACTGGACCGGTTTAGTAGACGGCTCGCACAGCGAGTGATCTGCGTCCAAGAGCTAAGGGACCACGGATGCCAGTACATCAGTGCCACCGAGGAGATTAGCGATTCGCCCGAAGGGAGACTGCTTGAGTCGATCCTCGGCGCTATCGCTGAGTTCGAGGTCGAGAGGACGCTTGAGCGGTCTCAGGCCGGGATCGCTGTGCTCAAGGGTCGCTGTCTTCCGATCTGCCAGGGCAAAGCGCGATACGGATACCGGTACATTAAGGAGTCTCGGACCAGGGAAATAGTCGAAGATGAGGCGAAATGGGTTCGGAAAATCTTCGAGTGGTGTGTCGGCGGTGACAGCAGTATGGTGATCGCCGCCAGGCTTAATCGCTTCGGAGTCTTATGCCCAGCGGTTGGCCGTGGAGTCAAAACCAGAGGGGCATCTCCCCAGTGGCATTCGTCAACCATCCGGTCGATCTTAAAGGATGCCTCTTACGCCGGCGCGCCGATGGTCTCAGGCAAGAAGAGGTCAACGGCCGAGGTGTCCCGAAAGGGCCATAAGCGAACCGAAAAGACTAATCCAGCCGAATGGTGGAAAGCCAAAGATCCAACGCCGCCACTCGTCGACAAAGAGACGTTCGACCACGTACAAGAGGCCCTGCGGTCCCGCCGAAAAACTCGCGACGGCCGTACCGCCGAGTATCCGCACCTGCTACGAGGGATGGTGAAGTGCAAAATCTGCGGCCGTAGCATGTCACCCTGGAAGACTAAAAATCCGGCCGGAAAGACCTACTTCTATTTCTGTTGTGTCTCGCGGCAGATGGGATGCAATTGTGGAAACGCCGTCACGCCTATTGCGTGGCTCGACGAGCAAGTTTGGTCATCCGTCGTCAATCTCATGCGCGACAAAGACGCTATCGAGGCGAGATGCCGGGAGTTCATGAAAGAGAATAAGTGCGATGACCTAGAGAGAGACCAAGCCGCGCATCAGTCGAAGATTTCCGAGGCCCGCGAATCTATTCAGCGGCTAATCAGGATGCTCGGTTCCAGCGACGACCCGGAGATCCTGACACCTCTCCAGGGTAGGCTGGCAGAACTCCGCAGCAACATTGAAGCACACCAATCAGAAGTTCGGCATATCGAGTCAAAATTGTTCACCGTTAAGAATCAAGCTTATGCCCTGCAGCATTGGGCTGAGGCTTGTCAAGTCGGTGGCGAGATTATCGACGAGGAAAATGTGACATTTGATTATAAGAGGAAGCTTCTTAAAGCCCTTGACCTGCAAGTGTTTGCGGCAAAGAAGTCGATCCAGATGAGCCTAGGACTGCCGTTAGTTATACCGGATTCCTCTCCTGGGTTGGCAGCTTCACCAACATCGCCAGCGGCAAGACCGGACGTGAGGGGGGCCATAACTACGAGGCGATGATCCGCAAGACGGAGAAGAAGCCGATCCGCGTACTCCTTCAGGATGGCTCCAATGACCTGGATAACAACAACGGTAACTGGCCGCTCGCCAATCAGCAGATGGCCAAATCGTTGAAATTTGCTGGATATGATTACGAATTTGTCTATGGCCAGGGGTTTCACAGCAACAAGCATGGCCGGGCGATCTTGCCCGACTCGCTCCGCTGGCTCTGGCGTGGTTATGAACAAAAGTGAATTTGGATGCTTAAAGGGATGAGGTAAGCGAAGACCTCAAGTTGCAGACAGGGAGTTGCTCGCTCCCTGTCTTTCGAGGCAAACCCACGAAAGCTGACGTTGTTCAAGCGACTCGCCCATCAGGAACGACAACCCTGGTCAGCGAACCGTCGGCCTTGCGGGTACGGGCGGGCCGTAGAAACCCAGCAGGGGATCGGGAGACACGGTCGAATCGATCGTGGTGCCAGCGGGAGTATGGACGACACCGTAAGCGAATCGGCCCTTGATGCCCAAATACAGTGGTAGGTCCTTGACCGCCTCCTGAGTTTCGAGGGCCGTGACCAACGCTTTGACCATGCTCGCGCGGGCCGATTTGTCGATTTCCTTCAGGCTCGGGATCTTCGCCAAGACGAGCGTTCGCTGGTCCTTGACCACTGCGAAGACGTGCATCTTGTCATCGAGTGCCACGGGTTTCAACGCGTCGTACGCCGCAAGGGCAAGGTCACTGTCGCCGGTGAGTTTCGTCCGGTTCAGTGTTTTCTCGTCCTGGTCGAGCAGTGCCGATCGAGGGTCGAGCACCTTCTTGCTCCGCTGCACGTCGGCGGACACCGCGAGGATCGCGAGCAGGAGGATTGGGATCGCGAGAGCAAACAGGGGGATGAAGAAGAGTGACGGAGCCGGCGTCTTCAGCCCGCTCTCGGCGTTCAGCTTACCGCGCCCCAAGGCCATCCAGATCATTCCCAGCACCAGGAGCCCCGCCGAGAGCCAGCCCGATACTGCAAACACGAGGAAACCGACGACGATTCCCAAGAGCCCGATGAGGAGGCCCGACAGGTTGTAGATGATGATCATGACGCGCGCCGGCTCCTCAAAGTCATTTGTGACGATAGACCGGGGCGTATCATCTCATAACGCGATTAAAAGTGCAATTCTGGCCGAGGTCGGGCCTGTTCACGTTCTGACTCGCGCCAGCGAGAAGTCCCAAAGACAGGAAGCGATCCGCTCCCCGCTCGCCTTATGCCAGGCGAGCGAAAGAATTGGGGCGAACGCCCCAAGCCGCGGACAGGGAGTGGGCACACTCCTCGCTTGCCCGTTCGATCAGTCGTTGTACTTCTGGCGGAGCCGTGGGGAGAGGCGGAGGATGAGCTGGGCGCGCTCGAATTCGGCGAGCCACTCGGCGGTGACCGTGGCCGTGGCCTCGGCGGAGGGGGGGACGAGGCCCGTCGGGCAGGCGGGGCCGAGCTGGTCGATGGCGAGCCTGCGATAGGTCGAGAGGGTCCGCTCACCGTAGCGCGAGACCTCTTGCCCATCCTCGCTCAGGAAGACGACGACCGGGACCCGTTGGCCCCCGTTGATCGCCAACGCGTCGCGGACGTCGGTCAGCGCGTCGCGGTCGAGGAACCGCAACTCGAGCGCGGGGGAGACGCGGGCGAAGTGGTCGAATGCGGGGCACTGGTTGATGCAGTCGCCACACCAGGCACCGGCCAGGCAGAGGACCGGCATCCGTCGCACGAACCCCGTCAGCAATGCGGTTTGCTCGGCGGTCAGCGAGAACTGCGGGTGCATCGCGTTCCATCGCGACCGCTGCGCGGGGGTTGCGTACCGGTCGAGGAACTCGGTGTACGGCAAGGCCTCGGCGAAGATTTTCGACCAATCCATTTCGGAGGACCCTAAAGAAATTAAAAAATCAAGAAGACTACAATTTTCGGTTGATCGTGGTTCCATCCGGCGAACGGCTTGCCGGGAGGAATCGATGGATGGCTTGCATTGACGCGTTGAAGTCGAGTTGCTTCGACTCCGTCGCCTCATGAGCGCGGAGAATCGGTTGTCCGTCGGGTCCACGAGAGCCGGCAGGTGGGGAAGACGATCCGTCTCGTCCCCCTTATTATTGGGCGCGAACCTTTCAAATCCAGCCCAAGGCGGTCAGGGCGGCCAGGTGCTTGCAGCTTGCCCGGGTGTTTTCGTCGGCAATCCGATAGGTCCACTCTGCGCAGTCGCACTGGGTCGACCGGTCCTGGAGCCGGCAGGCGTAGTAGGGACCGTCGTCGAGCGGAGGGGTCAGCCGGGTGATCCGCCACTGGACCGGGGCGAGCTCGGTGCCCGCAACCCGCTGGACGCGATACGTTTGGCCGACGATTGGAATCAGGATCGCCAGTGGGGTGTCGCGGCCCTCGGCCCCCAACGTCAGGACGGTCAAGGGGGCCTCGCTCAGAGCCTCTTCAAGAGTCGCTTTGCCGAACTCGGCGCGGAGGCGGTCCCACGACCGCTTGGCCTCGTGCAACGCGTTCCGGAAATGCCAGGAGGTGGGATCGAACGGGCCGAGCGTGGTCTCGGCGGCCTCAAGGTCGGCGGTGGAGACATCCAGGATCATCCGCGCCCGCTGCGCCAGTTCGACCACACGGCGGAACGGGTCCGACGGGTCACGGTCGCGCAGCGATGTCGGCTTCCTTCCCAAGGGCGCGGGCATCGTCGGCCTGGGGCTGGGACGCGTTTTCGAGGATCAATGCGGCAAGTTGAGCGGACGAGTCAGTCCGTCTCCCCAACGCCCCTCAGGTGAACGTAACGCACCGGTTCGTCCACTCGCCCCGATCGGACGCGGGTGGCCTCAACCCGATAGGCGCGCCCCGCGAACGTCACCCTGTCCCCTTTCCCCCAACCCGAATGCGAGTTCGAGTTCGAGCGAGAGACCCCCACCAGGCAAACCTCGCGTACCGAGGGCCTGGTCGCGCACCGCTCTGTCCGGACCTCATCCACCAGGATCGCCATCGCCGGTCCCCTCCGTGTCTGACTTGCGAAGGGCCCCCCGCGCCCGCCGATCCGTCCGCCGGCGCGGAAAAGAACCTCCCCAGGAGTGTCTTTGCTCAGGACCTTTACGTTCACAAGTGTACTGAACACCAGGCGAGGAGACAAGAGACCAGTGGGGGTGGACCGAGTCAGAGATGGCCTATCCTAGCAACGGTCTTCCCTGGGACCGCGGGCGTCCCGCCCGCTTTTGCATTGCCTTTGGCTTCCCTGGGACCGCGGGCGTCCCGCCCGCTCTTCCATTGAGTTTCAGCTCAGGTCGATGAGATGGGAGGCCCGCTCTTGCTGAGTGGGGGCCTCCTCAATAACGTCGCGATCGGTGCGATGCTCTCGAGCGTCAGTCGCTCTTCTTCTTCACCGAGACCGTGATCTTCGATGCGACCGCTTTGTCGTGGTTGACGACCACATTGATCCCCTTGCGTCCCTTTTCCTGAGCCTTGGCGACGTTCTTGGTGACCTTTTCGAGGTCGATGGGGTTGGCCGCGCCCTTGGCGTTCACGAATTCCGTGTCCCCCTTGACGGTCACCTCAACCTCTTTGTCGCTCCCCTTCTCGACGACGGTGACCTTTTTGCCTTCGACGTCGACCTTGGTGAGCACCCCGAACAGCTCATCGGCAATCGCCGACCCGGCGACCAAACCGAGAGCCACAACGCCGGAGAGAACTGCCAACAGAAATGTGCGCCGGTTGTTCATGGGAAACGTGTCCTTTGGGGGAAAAGTCCGAGGAAATCGACGGTGAGACAACCCACAATGGATTATTCTCGATCAAATCGATCGAGATGATGACTTGAGGGTGAATCGTTGTCAACCCAGTCCTAAGGAAATCCCCCGATCGTGGCCGCTTATCGTGAGTGGAGCACGACTTCTGCCCCGATTTTTTGCGTCATCGTTCAGGTCCAGGGGGGCGGTCGGCAACCGGCTGGCCAATTGATGGATGTTGGTGTAACATTTGGTGGATGAGCACGACGGCACCGACCGACCGAGCGACCGAACGGAGGGGGCTATGAGTATGGGGAATGGACGACGCCATCAGCATGCGGTCGGTTTGACCCGTCGTGAGTTGATCCAGGTCGGGTATTCAGGGCTGCTCGGCTTCGGCCTGCCATCGCTCTGGTCGCGGGCGAGTCAGGGGGCGCCGGCGGGCGGTGGCGGTGGTCCTCGGGCCAAGTCAGTACTCTTGATCTTTCAGACCGGCGCTCCGAGCCAGATTGACACGTTCGACCCCAAGCCCGAGGCCCCCGAGGAGATCCGGGGGACGTTCCAGCCGATCGCGACCAAGACCCCTGGTATCCAGATCTGCGAGCATTTGCCCGGTCTGGCCGCGCGTGCCGACAAGTTCGCAATCGTGCGTTCGATGACCCACGGCTTGCCGAGCCACGAGCATGCGACCCACATGATGCTCACCGGGATCGACAAGATGCCGCCGGGGGCCACGCACATGGCGTCACGGTCGGACTGGCCCAGTTACGCCTCGGGGCTCGACTTCGTTCGTCCTCGCCAGGACGGCATCCCCAACGGCATCATGCTGCCGACTTACCTCAACAACGGCTACGGCTTCTCAGGGCAGAATGCGGGTGTGCTCGGCCCGAAGTTCGACCCTTGGCACATCAAGCAAGACCCGAACGACCCCAAGTTCCGCGTTGAGGAGTTTGCGCTCCCGGTCGGCCTGACCGCTCAGAAGCTTGACAATCGCCGTTCCTTGATGGCGGAGATCGACGGGCAAGCCGAAGCCCTGTCGACGGTGGGCCGGGGCGGCTGGTCGGGGCTCCAGGACAAGGCGTTCTCGCTCTTGACCTCGGGCAAGGTGAAGCAGGCCTTCGAGATCGACCGCGAAGATCCGAAGACGCGCGATCGCTATGGCCACCACATGTTCGGCCAATCGCTGCTCCTGGCCCGCCGCTTGATCGGCGCCGGGGTGCCGATTGTGCAGGCGAACATGGGGCATATGAACAATTGGGACACCCACGCCGATAACTGCAACCAGCTCAAGACGAGGCTCTTGCCGCCGCTCGATCAGGCGGTCTCGGCCTTGCTCGACGACCTCGAGGCGCGGGGGATGCTCGACGAGACGCTGGTGATCATGGTCGGTGAATTCGGCCGGACCCCTCGAATTGGCCAGGACAGCCAGGGGTTGCCCCAGCACAAGACGGGCCGCGACCACTGGGCCGGCGTTTTCTCCGCCTTGTTCGCTGGCGGAGGCGTCGTGGGTGGCCAGGTCATCGGCCGCTCCGACAAGATGGGTGCCTACCCCGCCTCGAAGGGATTCCTCCCGTCGGATCTGGGTGCGACGATCTACCAGGCCCTGGGCGTCGACCACGAAAGCATCGTGACCGACCAGTTGGCTCGACCGCTTCAGCTCAACCGCGGCCAGGTGATCGCCCCCTTGTTCTCGGCGGCGAGCGTCTGAGAGTTCTTGGCTCTTCCGCGTGGTGGCGGGTGGAGGGCATGGGAGGATGAACCACGGAGACACGGAGGCACAGGGAAGAGAGGGGGGAAGAGTTGATTTAGAGGATCATTCGTTTGATTCCCTCCTTCAAGACGGGGACGTTGAAGTTCAGGAGGAGGCCGAGGCGGATCTTGCTGAGTTTCAGGTACGTCAAGAGTTGAGCCTCGTGGATCGGGGCCAGTCTTTCGACGGTTTTCAGCTCGATGACGAGGCATTTCGGGATGACGATATCCATGATGTAACCACAATCAAGCGGGACGTCCTTGTAATGGACAGGGAGCTTCTGCTGCCTCTGAAACAAGATGTTGTTTTGCCGCAATTCATAACACAAACATTCTTCGTACGCCGACTCCAGCAATCCCGGCCCGAGCACCCGATGAACCTCAATTGCCGATCCGATCACCCGACCCGTTAAATCTTGATCATTCATGACTTTCCCCTCTCCCCTCCCCCCTCTCCCCTCTTCTCTGTGCCTTCGTGTCTCAGTGGTTTATCCTATTCTTTTCGGCACCAGGATCGACTTGTCGATCCTCGCGGTGGGTTTACTTCCGCTTTGGCCGAATCGACTGAGCGATCGTTCGGCCATCGAGTCGGTCGAGAAGCTCCATGAAGCGCGGGCGATTCCGATACTGTTCTCGGATCGAGGCGATTTGGGCGGTCCATTCGCTTTTGCGGCCGAGGGCCTCGTAAATCGGACGGAGCTTCTTTAAATAGCCGACGACCGTCTCGTAGGCGGATTGCTGAGCATTGGGGAGCTGGACCTTGATGGCGGCCTGGTAGATCTCGATCGATCGTTCTGGGTGGGTGGCCGCCACTGCGGCCGCGACGCGATCGGCGTAGGTTAAGGTACGGATGTAAAGCCCGGGCTGTTGCGGTTCGGAACGCATTTTGTCGAACCAGCGGAGCACCTCCTCCGGCCGTTTGGCGGCGATGGCCATCTCCAGCAGGACCTCGAGGCGGGGACGCGGTGCCGAGTCGTGCCGCCCCGGCCGGTTCAAGCGAGGGATGAGGTACTCAGGCATCGGCAGCGGCCATGCGGGGTCGAGCTTCAGGCGACCGGGCGCGGCGGCTTTCGGTTCCGGGGATAATGCGGGCGGCCGGCTCTTGGTCTTGGCGGATTGCGACTTGGGGGTTGGGGGCGTGATTTTCGCCGGTGGTGGGAAGATCATCTGAAATGGCAAGACCCCGGTCTCCAGGAAGCGCAAGGCCGTTGCACGGACGGACTCCTTGGCCTTGGCCTTTGACGCGGCCTTCACCAGTTCGTCGAATTTGGCCGGGCTGGGGGCCTCGAAGAAGGATCGGGCCGCGTGCGCGGCGACCAGATCCCACTGCTTGCGCGTTCGGGCCAGCTCGCAGAGGCTCGCGGCGAGATGTTTGGCGGTCCCCGGATACTTGTCGCGCGTCGCGGCGATCCCTGTTTTCGCCCAACGTTCGGCGTCCACGAAGCAACGCGTCTCCAGCAGGTAATCGACGAGCCGTCTGTAACTCCCCGTCACCTCGGCTTCGGATTCGTAGAGTGTCCGCACGTCCCCGTCGCGGCCCGCTTCACGGAGTGCCCTGGCAATCCAGTCGGTGACCCGGTCACGCTGGTATTGGCTTGAAAATTTGTCATCTTCTGCATTCATTCCGTCCTTTCGCTTGGCCAAGGTATCGGCCACCACCGACCAGTCCTCGGGCTTCGCGGACCCGTTGAGGATTGCGTCAGTCGTATCGTCGAGAGCGTCATATTTGTCCTGAAGCTCGGCGTCAATCGCGAACAGGATCCGTTCCGGCCCGGACAAGCTCGAGCAGGCCAACGCCTGAAAGACGATCGGGAGACATCTGGCGAACGCAATCGCCGTCTCGCCCTCGTCGTCAGATTCACCGACCAGTTGTAATCCTTGCTCAATCAACTCCCGCCCCAGCGACACAATCGCATCGGCATGACCGAGCTCGAGGAGGCGCTCAAACCGGTGCTGGATGCGGCTGAAGTCCGGGACCTGCTCTTCACCATTCCAACGGTTCCGCCAGGCCGGCTCCGATGTCACCTGCTGGATTTCGTGTCGGGCCTCCTCGAGCAATTGCTCGACGTCCCCTTCCTGGAGCGCAATCCGCTCGCGGAACTCCTGGTAGATCTCGGGAAAGCGGCGCGTCAGGGACCAGACGAGGTCGGCCAACTCACTCCTCGACTTCGCGCGGAGATGCTGTTCGATCTTGTCGTCCCAGCTTGCCGCGGTGCCGTCTCGTCGCGCCGGCCGCTTGGCGCTGGGGATTTTCTTGATTGGGAATTCCTCGTCATCCTCGTCCTCCCAATCCTCGTCGTCGTCTTCCTCGTCCGCGTAGTCGGCTTCGTCCAGCGTGACCCAGCGTGGATCATCCTCGGTGGCGATCGAGAGTTCGCGCCCGTTGGCGACGGCTTGCAGGTATTCGGCCACGGTGGCGACGGCATGCTTGCAACTGATGCCTACGGGACAGCTACAGGATGATGCGAGGGTCGGGTGTTTCCGTTTCGGACTGAGCGTCAGCTCGACCGTGGTTGCGTAGCGATTGCCGCCCACGACCGTCGCCAACAGGTCTCCATCACTTGTGATCTTCAAATCTTTGACTTGTCCGCCGCGCTGATACGACCGCCCGCGGGTGACGGTTGGGCTTCCGGCCCAACGCTCGAGGTCGTCCCAGGTCAGTTTGGCCCATTTGGCCGCAAAGGAGTGGGCCTTTTTTTCCAGATCATCTTCCCGGGATTTGGATCTTGCCACACGATCCTCCTTGGGCGCAACAACCCCTTAGGTTTGCCGAGGGCGCATCACCGGACGGGGGGACTCGTCGGTTCTCAGTGCAGACCCTGAGGCCGATTCATTGGCCTTGATTGGGAATCGTCTATCGTCCGATTCCACGGAGACCCATTCAAGTCCATTTCGACGATCGCGGCCCGCCTGCGCACTCCTCGCGGTGGTGGTGGTTACTGCCGGGCGCGTTTCTCGGTAATCACGCTGGCGGTGGCAAAGGCGTCGAGGACGCCGGAACGGCCGGGGTGGATGGCTTCGAGGCCGAGGCGAGATCGGACGGCATTGGAGAGGAGCTGGCCGGTGCCGGCCAGGATGATCAGACGCTGGCCTTTGGGCAAGGCGAGGAGTTCGTCGGTGGTGGTCAGGTCGAGCTGGTTGAGGTGGGGGAGCGCGGAGCGGAGGATGAAGCGAAGTCGGCCGCCGGGGGCGGAGCCTTCTTCGGACTGGCGGTTGGGGTCGGGGCTGACCACGGCCACGAGGTCGAACGGTTGTTCGCGGTTGCGGCGGAGGATCATGGCGCGGAGCATTAAGAGGTCGTCGGTCTCCTTGTGGTGGAAGCAGACTTCCTTGATCCCGCCCGCGGCGGTCACGATCAGGACGGTGGCGAGGAACCCGCCAAGGACCTGGCGCTGGCGGTCGTCGCGGCGCCTGGCCCAGCGGTCGAGGCCTCGTGTGATCACGACGGCGATCACCAGCAGGTCGAGTGCCAGGTGCAGGCCGAGGGCGGTGGCGGCGTCGGCTCGGGCGTGGGCGAGGTCGTCCATCGCCCCCCGGAGGTTGGCGCTGGCCCACCAGGCGATCGAGACGGCCGTGGCGGGGGCGAGCCAGGTCAGGGTCCGGATCGGGATTTGCCGGTTGGCCAGGTCGGTGATCGCTCGCGCGGCCAGCAAGTTCAAAGGGGCGAGCAGGAAGAGGCCGAGCGCGGGGCGGGGCCCGCTCGGCAAGAGGGTGGGCACCAGCGCGGCCACGGCGAGCCAGAGCACCCAGAACACCCCACCGATGACTTGCTGGTCGTCGTTTTCGTCGGTCAGGCCCTGGCGGATCATCCGGACCGTGGCGTAGATCCCGAGCGGCAGAGTGGCGGGGGCCAGGTCGATCAGGCGGCCCAGGAGGCTCGGGCTCCCCTGGCCCGGCGGGCCGAGCGGAGCCAACGCCGCGGCGATGATCTGGGAGCCGTAGGTGGCGTACATCCGGATGTTCCAGGGAGCCGCCAGCGCCAGCCCGATCGCCAGGGCCACTGCGCTGGCAACCAGGCTCGGGTTGTGGCGCCACGACAGCCACCAACGCCCCGACGCCCGCCCGCCCGGGGGCGGCCCGGTGTGGAGATAGGCCTGGTGCAGCAGGATGACCGGAATGCTGATCAGGCCGAGCCCGCCGAGCGACATCAGGGCCAGGCCCAGGGCCAGGCCCCCCAGAATCGTCGCGGATGCCGTGCCCGACCATCCCCAGAGGGGCGCGGACTCTGCCCCGGCCCGGAGATGCCAGCCGTAGCAGAGCAAGGCCGCCAACGTGCCCGCCAGCCCCAGGGTGGTCGGGGTCGCCTCCTGCATCTGGATCAGCAGGTTTCGGTTGAACCCCATCAAGATCGCCGCGATCAGGCCCAGGCCGGGCCCATGCCAGAGCCGGCCGTGGAGGTAGATCAAGACGACGACGAGGATCCCTCCCACATAGCTGGGCAGCACGGTGGCACGCGGATCTCGGTCGGGGCTCAGCGCCAGGCCGACCGCTTCGAGCCAGGCGTACAAGGGGGGCTGGAGAGCCACCGCTCGGAACGCACGGGCCTCGTGCACCGGCTTCACGTCCGCGATCGCCGGAACCTGGTCGACGACCATGCCGTCGAGCACCGCCAGTCCGCGCAGGCCCCACCAGGGGCCGGGAGGGTTGAGGTCCCAGCTATTGAGTGCGTAGAGGCCCGGGAGGACCGCCACCAGCACGACCAAAGGAAAGAACATCGCTGACCGAGGTGCGGGGCGCACCAGGGGGCGCGCCGAGGTGATCGGCACTTCGGCCCGACCCCGGATCTCACCTTTCGGCCGCGTTGCCAGCCTTGGCATCATGCGACGACCCACCTTCTCAAAAACAACTCCCTACTGCCTGATAACTCCACGGATGTGGCGCACCTTACCACAATCGCGTGAAACGCGGGAGAGAGTTTCTTGGCGGCTGGGCACGCCCCCCCACTCACTCAATCGTCGCAGGATCCTTCCGGGGACGCCGCACCATCCGGTCGAATGCGGGTCAGCCTTGCGAGGATCGAGCTTCCGGCGCGCCTCGTCGAGATCTCTCCGGGGGAGATACGCCGGGTCCAGGGATCGGGTCGCCGATCGAAACATCGAAGGTCCGGCACTGAAAGTCGCCCTTGATCGCGGGATCGGCCTCAAAGGGGTGGGAAAGGGGGCGGTCACCCGATCCCACTCGGTCTGCTCATGGTCGGCGGTTCCTTGATCGACGCCGGTCATGAGGTGAGGTTGCTGGATTCCGAATGCCGCCGCTTAAGCCTGAGTGCCAACGTGGGCGAGGTCCGACGGTGGCGACCGGACGTGGTGATGACCGGTCACGCCGAATTGGACCGGTACCTCAGCGCGGGGCGGTCCCCCGCTCTCGGAGTCGGTATTCGCCCGCGGCCGCAGTCGGGGGCTGCAACCAACGCATCAGACCCAGCGTCTCCTCGCCGATCGACAAGGAATATCCGTCGATCTGCGTGACCGGCACGATGCCCACATTGCTGTTGGTGACGAATGCCTCCCGGGCCTCGCCCAGCCTCGCAAGTGGGATCACCTGCTCGTGGATCGGCACGGGCGAGTTCGTCAGCAGGTAATGCCGGACCGTGCCGGGCAGCATTCCACCGTCCGCCGTCGGCGTCGACCAGCCATCGCTCGTGCGAATGAAAATGTTTGCGTGAGAAGCTTCCAGCAGGTTCCCGTCCGCGTCGATCAGCAGGGCGCTGTCGAACCCGTCCTGCGCCGCCTGTTGGCCGATGCGCAGCCGTGTGGCGTACTGGAACGTCTTCAAGGTCAGGTAGGCTTGGCCCTTGCTGACCGGGCTCGGGCGGGTTCGCAGCCGGATCGACGAGGGTGGGTACGGCATCGGCGCGGCGCTCATCCAGACCAGACCCGGCGCACCGGACCGGCCGGCGCTCACGTTGAGCCGCACGGTCACGTCCTGGGACGTCAGGGAGCGGACGTACGCGGCGACCTGCTCGCGGTCGGGCAGTCGCTCCGGCGTCACCTGGATGCCCAGCACTTCGGCCGTGCTCCGGATCCGATCGAGGTGCAGCGGCCAAAGCCAAGGGGCGCCACCGACCGTCCGGGTGGATTCCCACGCCCCTCGGCCGAAGAGGAGCCCCTCGTCCGAGGGGTCGATGTAGAACCGATCGAGCGGCACGACCCGGCCGTCGACCCAGAGCAGGGACACGACACGGGCGAGCTCCTGGACGATCCGGGGCGGCAGCTCGTCGGGCAGGTTGATTCCCCGGTCCCGCAGCACGCCGACCGGGTCATGCACCAGGCGGCGCTCGAGGCCCGACCCGGCCGATGACGGGTCGCCGGCGCGGGTCAGTTCTTGATCTAACATTGGTGATGATTGTTGATCGGACATGTTTGCCTCTTCCTTTCGGCCTCCGTGGAGGTGATTGCCGTTCAGGGTGCCGGCACGCCGAACGGGGCGGGCCCCGGCGTTCGCCGAACGCCGAGGCCCGCGGTTGGGGGCGAGGCCTTAGCGGCCCGGACCCCGCCGTGCGACACGGGGCGCGTGGACCGAGGCCTTGGCCGCGCCCCGATGGGCCGCACCACCCACCGAGCCCGCGTGTTGCTGGAGCCGCGCCAGTTCCGCCCGGCCGGCGAGCGGCCCGCGCGGCACCGCCGCCGCCTGTCGCATCGCCGGGTGCAGCCGGACCGGCCGGGTCCCCACCGTCGGAACCTGGCTCAGGACGTGAGGCGGCGCCGGGAACGGCCCCATCCCCCACGGCACCTGACCCTGGCCGAGGATCGGCCCGAAGTTCGGATGGTTGCTGTCGAACCGCGACGGGTCCAGGGCCCGGCGACGGGTGAGACGCTCCATCGCATTGCCGATGTGGATCGCCGTGTTCCGGAGCTGGCCCTTCGGCCCGTGCGGCTGGAGCTCGCCGAAGTCGTAGCCCATGCCGCATTGCCCCGGCGCGACGACGATGTTCGAGACCCGAGCGTTGCCGGCCGTGCCGCCCAGAGTCCCAACCGCGTCCTTAAAGTGGTGGAAGTGCACCGGCGGGGTCTCGGTCAGCGTGTAGGTGCCGGGACGCAGGCCTTCGAATTCGTAATTCCCCTCGGCGTCGGTCGTGGTGGTCCGCGTCACGGACTGACCCAAGTCGTCGACTCCCGTCAAGGTCACCGTCACGCCGGCGATGCCGAAGTCGGCCCCGCTGTCGAACTGCCCGTTGTGGTTCAGGTCGTAGTATACCCGACCCTCGAGGCAGGTGCTGACCGGGAGCTCGCCGAAGTCATAGGCCACGGCCGCGGTGCCGGGACCGATGACGACCTGCCGGGTGTTGTCGTTGCCCGGCAGGCCGCCGGACGAACCGGTGCGGTCTTTGCCGTCCAGGTAGTCGGAAGGCTGCACCTCGGTCACTGTGTAGGTGCCCGGCCGCAGCCCGGTGAAGCTGTAGCTACCGTCGGGGCCGGAGACCGCCGTCAGATCGACCGGGTTGCCCAGGTCGTCAACACCGGTCAGGTGCACGATCGTGCCGGGGATCGGGGGCTCGCCCGGTTCGCGGACACCGTCGTTGTTCAAGTCGACGTACACCTGGCCGCTGAAGCTCGACAGGGGCAGGATGCCGGCATCGCGGGTCGTATCGTGCTGGCCCGAGACCAGGGTGAACGGATCGGTCCGGCCGTTCTGCGGGTTGGCGTCGCTGTCGTTCGGGTCGGCCGCCCCCACCGGCCCTTGCTGGGTGAACGCGTAGTTCGACGGCAGCGTGGACGGGTCGAAGCCGACGGAGTAGGTCCCGGGGATGAGGTTGTCGAACAGATAGTTGCCGTTGGCGTCGGTGGTCGTGGTGGCGACCACGTTGCCGGCGGCGTCGTAGAGCCGGACGACGACGCCAGGGACCCCCGGCTCTCCCGGATCCTGCTTCCCGTCGCCGTTGGTGTCGATGAAGACGTGGTCACCGACGCTGGCTGGCTGGAAGAGGCCGATGTCGACGTTGGAGTTGCCCGTCCCGGGGCCGCCTGGGCCGGCGTCCGGGTTGGTCCCCGGCGGCGTCAAGGTGACCGGCGTGCTCGTCACCGTCGTGCCGGTCTGGGTTCCGTGGTCGACGTTGTTCCCTGTGTTGGTGTAGTCGGTCGAGCCGGGCTCGGCCGGCCCGTTCGTGCTGCCGTTGGTCCCCGTGCTGGAGACGTAGCCCGGCGGTGGTGTGACCTGGACGGTGTAGGTGCCGGGGACCAGGTCGGTGAACTGGTACTTACCGTTGGCGTCGGTGGTCGTCGTCGCGACTGGATTGCCGTTGGCGTCGAGCAGGGTGACGGTGGCGCCCGGGATGCCGGTCTCGCCGTTGTCGAGCTTGCCGTCGTTGTTGGCGTCGTTCCAGACCGTGTCGCCGAGGGTCAGGGGCGTGAAGAACCCGAAGTCCTGCGTGGTGTCGCTGTTGGCGTCAATCGCCGGGTCGTTGATCCCCGGGGTTGGTCCCTCGCCGGTCGGTGCCGACCCCGGCGCCAGCGTGATCCGGCTGCCGAGCACCACGCCGCCGCTGCCCAGCGTGCCCGAGGTTGTCCCATGGTCCTGGCCGTCGGACCCCGACCCGAGCGACGTCGGCTCGTAGGGCCCGGTGCCCGAGCCGACCGTCCCGGTGCTGCTGATCCGGCCGGCCAGCGAGCCTCCGTTGGCGAAGTTGGACGCGTCCACCCGCACCTGGTAGGTGCCGGGGATCAGGTTGGTGAACAGGTAGTTGCCCGTCGCGTTCGTCGTGGTCGTGGCGACTACTTTGCCGTTGGCGTCGAGCAGCGATACCGCCACCCCGGCGATGCCCTGCTCGCCGCTGTCGAGCTTGCCGTCGTTGTTGGCGTCGTTCCAGATCAGGTTGCCGATCGAGAGCGTTGGGAAGAGGCCGATGTCGACGTTGGAGTTGGCCGTCCCGGGGCCGCCCGGGCCGGCGTCCGGGTTGGTTCCCGGCGGCGTCAGGGTGACCGGCGTGCTCGTCACGGTCGTGCCGGTCTGGGTCCCGTGGTCGACGTTGTTCCCGGCGTTGGTGTAGTCGGTCGAGCCGGGCTCGGCCGGCCCGTTCGTGCTGCCGTTGGTCCCCGTGCTGGAGACGTAGCCCGGCGGTGGTGTGACCTGGACGGTGTAGGTGCCGGGGACCAGGTCGGTGAACTGGTACTTACCGTTGGCGTCGGTGGTCGTGGTGGCGATCGGGTTACCGTTGGCGTCGAGCAGGGTGACGGTGGCGCCCGGGACGCCGGTCTCGCCGTTGTCGAGCTTGCCGTCGTTGTTGGCGTCGTTCCAGACCGTGTCGCCGAGGGTCAGGGGCGTGAAGAATCCGAAGTCCTGCGTGGTGTCGCTGTTGGCGTCAATCGCCGGGTCGTTGATCCCCGGGGTTGGTCCCTCGCCGGTCGGTGCCGACCCCGGCGCCAGCGTGATCCGGCTGCCGAGCACCACGCCGCCGCTGCCCAGCGTGCCCGAGGTCGTCCCATGGTCCTGGCCGTCGGACCCCGACCCGAGCGACGTCGGCTCGTAGGGCCCGGTGCCCGAGCCGACCGTCCCGGTGCTGCTGATCCGGCCGGCCAGCGAGCCTCCGTTGGCGAAGTTGGACGCGTCCACCCGCACCTGGTAGGTGCCGGGGATCAGGTTGGTGAACAGGTAGTTGCCCGTCGCGTTCGTCGTGGTCGTGGCGACTACTTTGCCGTTGGCGTCGAGCAGCGATACCGCCACCCCGGCGATGCCCTGCTCGCCGCTGTCGAGCTTGCCGTCGTTGTTGGCGTCGTTCCAGATCAGGTTGCCGATCGAGAGCGTTGGGAAGAGGCCGATGTCGACGTTGGAGTTGGCCGTCCCGGGGCCGCCCGGGCCGGCGTCCGGGTTGGTCCCCGGCCGCGTCAAGGTGACCGGCGTGCTCGTCACGGTCGTGCCGGTCTGGGTTCCGTGGTCGACGTTGTTCCCGGCGTTGGTGTAGTCGGTCGAGCCGGGCTCGGCCGGCCCGTTCGGGCTGCCGTTGGTCCCCGTGCTGGAGACGTAGCCCGGCGGTGGTGTGACCTGGACGGAGTAGGTTCCGGGGACCAGGTCGGTGAACAGGTACTTACCGTTGGCGTCGGTGGTCGTCGTCGCGACTGGATTGCCGTTGGCATCGAGCAGGGTGACGGTGGCGCCCGGGACGCCGGTCTCGTTGTTGTCCAGCTTGCCGTCGTTGTTGGCGTCGTTCCAGACCGTGTCGCCGAGGGTCAGCGGTGTGAAGAACCCGACATCGAGCGTGTGGTCGTTCTGGCCGAGTTCGCCGGTGGTGTACGGGATGACGGCGAAGCCGCCGCTCAGCGTGGCGTTCGAGTCGCGGGCCTCGCCGTTGGCCGACGGGTCGTTGTTGGCCGGGGACAGTTTCATCCCGCTCAGCGTGGCCTGAGTGGGGTCGATGCGGATCTGGTAGTTGTGGTTCGGCAGGAGGTTCAGCCCGTACTGCGCGCTCGCCGTCGACGTCCGGCGGGGGTCGCTGCTGAAGTAGTAATTCCCGTTCGCGTCGGTGGTGGCGGTGGCGATAACGGCGTTGGTGCTGGGATCGAAGAGTTGGACCACGACGCCGGCGAGGCTCGGCTCGCTGGCGTCCTGGGCGCCGTTGTTGTTATCGTCCCGCCACACCCGGTTCCCGATCTCGATCGGGGCCGGCGCGGGCATGTAGATCACGTCCCCCATGCCGTTCGATTTGCCGAAAGTGCCCGGCGCGGCCGGGTCCTGAAAGGCGAGCGAAGGGCCATATGTGTGATACGCCTTGTCTGCGTGGCCGGAAGTGTTATTGAACCACCGAATCCCGCCCGTCACCGACGGGGCGGTATTGGGCCCGTCCATGGCCGTCACCACCGTGTCCGGGAACCCGGGCACCTGGGCCAGGCCCCCTTCGGTCACGGCGCTGTGAAACGTCAGATAGTTCTGGTCGGAGTAGAACGAGGTCTCCGTGCCCGGCGGCGCGGTGTAGATGTCCTGTTCGATCGTGAACGTGCCATTCCCGTTCGGCGTCGCCCGCAGGGTGTCACCCCCGCCGACCCCTGAGTACTCCATGGCCGGCATGGCCGGGTTATCGAACGTGCCAACCCCGAACTGGTCGGCCCCGCGGTCGCGGATGCCCAGGGCGAGGTTCCCGGCCGCGTCGAACGACAGCCCGGTCAGCATCGGCTGAGTGTACTCGCCGAAGGTATACAAGGGGTTAGCAGCGCCAGTGTTCTGGAACGTTGCACTCCAGGGGTGCCACGTCGCCAGGGCGGTGATGACCACCCCCCGGTTATACGTCATGTCGCGGATTTCGAGCACCTGCGTGTAGGCATGGGTGGACGGGTCGAACCTGTACACGTAGCTGTGCAGATCGGCCGCGTTCTGCGTCGACTGGGCGGAGTTGACCATGCCGATGTAGACCTGCCCGTTGTGGACGGTCACGGCGAACGGTCGGATGTCTGCCCCGTTGGTCCCGGTCGCGTCGGCGGGGATGGGGACCGGGTATGCCGTGGCGGCCCCCGGGTTGGCGAGCGGGATGGCGTATAGGCTCTTGTCGGCCAGGTTCATCACGTACAGCGTCGACCCGTCGGCGGAGACGGCGGTCCCACCCAGCGAGCTCGTCCCGACCGCGTCCCAGCCGGCGTTGCCGTTGTCCGTGTTGAAGTCGGCGGTGTTGTGGGCGTTGGCCGAGGCACTGGCCAGGGTCGTGAGGACGGTCGGCACGCCGGTGGCGGTGAACGCGCCGGTGGCCGGGTTGTAGGTCACCGGGATCTGATAGATCGCCCCCGCCCCTCCGGGGCCGAAGTCGGTGTGCTTCTTGAAGAAGGCCGCCGCGTACACCGTGCTGGTCTTCGGGTTGTAGGTGAGCCCCCATGTCGTCCCCACCTGGGCGTAGGTCGCGAGGGTCGAGGTGGCCGGGTTCCCGTAGGTGGTCGGGTCGTTGGATGGGGACGGGTCGGTATACGACGACCCTGCCGAATACGGGAAGCCGACGATCGTCGGGCTGTTCGCGAACGTCCCGGTGTGCGACCCGTAGGAATAGATCTGGCTCGCCAGGAACGGGTTATCGACCGAAAAGTCCCCCTGCTGGACCGCTCCGAAGCTAAGGCTCGTCGCCCCTCCGTCCGCGGCGAACTGGACCGAGCCTCGGTTGGTCGGCCCTTGAGGGCCCGAGGAGAACCCGGCCGGCAGGTTCGTGAACTCGATCCGGTACGGCCCGGTCCCGCTGGCGTTCAGCGCGTAGGTGCCGTTGGCGATCGTCGTGGCCGTGCCGGCGACGTTGCCGGTGGGACCGTAGGCGGTCACGGTGACGCCCGCGAGGCCGCGGTCCGCCGCGGTGCCAACCGAGCCGTTGCCGCTGGCGTTGGGGATCGAGCCCCCGATGTCGAAGGCGCCGTTGGCGTTGAAGTCCTCGAACACCAACCCGGAGTAGGTTCCCGAGAGCAACTCTCGCGGCTCCAAGGCCTCGCACAACAGCAGGGCACGCCGCCGCCGGCTGACGAGCGCCCGATGATGACGCTGGGGGGTGGCTTGATTAGGCGAACGAGGCGGTCGCATCACACCAATCTCCTGGCCGATCTCCTGGTTGTCAAGCTTATGTAAGCGTTGACGTCAAGCCTACGTAAGCGTCCGTGGAGGCAATATACGGCGGGCAGGTAAATTAAGCAAACATTTTTTTTAGGGAAAGATGGGTTGTTTTGATTGGTTGTACCGTGTTCTTCGGGCGAGGTCACGAGAGACAAAGAGGACGTCCTGGCCAGGCCGGTCGGAGTCGGCTTGGTCGAGGTGAAAACCCAGTGTCGTCGCTCGGAAGTTTAAAAATAATAAGATGTTATGGCTTGCAAGATCCGTGATCGCCAGAACGCGTGTTCGGGGCGTTCATCGTCACGTTGCCACTGAAGACGACTGGATCGAATTGTCGCGTTTTGATCGCAAAGCAACGGTGAGTGTGCACGTCTGGTGCTACGAGCGTCTTGGATAAAAGCAGTTTTGAAAACGAAACTTGTTTTTTGGATAGAAGCCTATTTAAGACGGTTTCAAACTTGATAAAAAAAGCGGAATCCTGATCGCTAACGATTGTCAAAAGTTGTTATAACTTGAAAGTAAGTTCAATTGATAGAAATTTCAGCCAAAATTGACTTCATCAGTAGCTTGACTAATAGGGACTCGTTCGTTGTGCAGGTATCCCCTTTGATCCGTCGGTGCCGACACGAGGCGAAGGCCCACCTTGCCCAGTTCCTCGACCGGGTGACTCGGCGCGAGGAGATCCAATCAGCCGACAGGCCATCGCCGGAATCTGATCGAGCGGGTGGCGGGTTGGCCCAAGGAACACCGCCGGCCGCGAGCGGAACCCGCTCGACTTGACCGGCGGGTAGCGCCTCGAGTGTTTCTCACACGGTCTGCATACGTCGGGCCAGGATGACCCGAGCTCTTTGGCGTGCGCGCAGTGCGCGAGGGAGGCGATCGACGCGAAATTCGGCGATAATGAACTCCAGACGTTGCGGAAAGAAGGGTGCGTCCCAGCACGATGACCTGGCCGTCGCTGACGGACCTCCGCCAGCAGCAGGCGGCCTCCCTGGCCGACTTCGACGTGTCCTGGCTGTTCGCCGTCCTGGCCCTGGGGTTCATCTTGCTGGTCCCGCTCATGACGCGCCCGGTGACCGAGAAGGGGACGCACATCGGTGTGGAGTAGGCCGGCCCGGGAGCCGAGGAGAAGGAGTCGACGCCATGTATAAGGTCGAGCAGAATGCGGGGAGTCCCGGTCAGGCCATCCGGCGTTTCCGCGGGCAGGAAGAGCGCCCGGTCGATTCCCAAGACGAATCCTTCATGGCGTTTGCCGATGAGGTCAGGAGGACCCAGGAGCATCCCCTCGTGACGCGGAATCCCTGGCTCCCGCCGTTCGACGTCCTGTTCGAGACCCGGGACGAGGTTGTCCAGCACTGCAAGGAGCATGTTGCGAGACCCATCGTGCGGCAGGATAGGTCCGGTCGGGCTGCGCTCGGACATGGTCGGTCCGGAGCGACGCCGCGAGGCACGGGACGGATCTTCAGCCTGCTCACCGCAGTCTTGCCCCGGCCGGGATCGAGCGAGGTGGGCGAGTCCGACGGCATCGTCGGCGAGGAATCGAGCCTCTGGGTCCCCGAGGAACTCGATCGGACTTTGACTGAGGAACTCGACGACGAGACCTCCGACGTCCGCAGGCTGTCCAATTGGCCCATCCGTCGGGTCTTCGTCTACACCGATATCTCCGACTTCTCGAGATTCCGGCCGGGACAGCAGGTCCTCATCGTCAATGGGCTCGCCCGGCTCGCCCGGCGGCCCGACTTTTGGAAAGGAGATCCGCTCGCGGAGCGCGCCCTGGCCGACCTCGAAACCATGCTCTGCATCGGCGACGGCTATATCTTCGTCTTCAAGGATGCCACGCACGGGACCTACTTCGCCGCCCACCTCGCTGCGCTCATCGAGTTGCTGGGGGCGAAGAGCCTGCTCTCAGTGGAGATCCACTTCCGCATGGGCGTGCATGTCGGTCCCGTCTATTGCTTCTGGGACCTGGACCGGAACGACTGGAACTACATCGGCGAAGGGATCAACGGGGGGCAGCGGGTCATGAGCGTGATCGGGAGGGAGACGGACGATGTTGTGTTTATTTCATCCCGGGTGAGGCAGGACCTACTCGCCTCCAGCGACGAGGAAGGGCCGGCCCGCCTGATCCTGTCGAACACGCAGAACCGGGGGCGACGGCAGGACAAGCAGGGCAACCCCTGGCGGGTCTACGAGCTGAATCACGCGAATCTCATTTCGGATTCGCTCCGGTCCCTGAAGTGGCCCGCCCCGGAATCGTAGGCCCGCCACCGGACGATCTGCCGAATCGAACTTCGAGGTTGAAGGCGCTAGCGCGAGGGTGGGCCATGCCCAGCCGACCCGCGAAACGGGCCGGCTGGCCTTCCGTCCGGAACCCACTTGCACCCGGGTTCGATTCAGGCCGACTTGAGGAGGCCACGGCGGAGCGTCTCGCCGACCTGGGTCGGTCCGTAGCCGCGCTCGACCATGAGGCAAGGGATCCCTTGTTGTTCGCAGAGAGGACGAAGTCGCTCAGGGACGTGGTGACCGATGAAGCTCTTGAGAATTAAGACGAGGTCGACCCCATGGTTGCGGACCCGCCTTTCGATCGAGTCGAGCATCGCGGGCTTGGCGTCCTCGTACGGCTCCCAGTCAAGCTTGTCGAATTCGAAGAGCCGTTGCAAAGTCCGGCGCACGTCTTCACGAACGCTGCCGCCGATCATCAGGACGCGTAACCCCTGGGTGGCCGAGATGAGGTCTTCGTAGCGTTCCTGGAGGGTGTCGTCGTCCTTGGACTCTTCCTGGCGGATCCGGTCGAGATTCCGGCGCAGCGCTCGGAGGCCGTTGCCTCCGGAGATCACCTCGCGGTAGGGCATCACCAGTTCCAGAACCGCGGGGTCGGACGCGCCGAGACCGCTGACAACCTGCTTCAACTGGGTGAGGAACTCCTCGACCCCTTCGTCGGGCAAGGCGGTCCGCGCCATCAGGGCCTTGAGCTCTTCGAGGGCCGCCAGGCCCGACTCGCGGTTCAACTGCTGCCGTTCCAGGTCGCGGGCCTGGCTCTCCTGGCGTTGCTGCTCCCAGTCTTTCGAGCGGCGGGCCGTTTCGGTCGCCAGGAGCAATTGCTCCTGGGCCTCGGCGACGTAGGCGGTCCAGTCGGTGTGGAAGTCGTGCCGGAACGCTTCGATGTAACCCGGCTCGTACTGCTTGGAGAGGGTTTTGAGCTGGTGGAACGTGCGTTGCGAGAGGGCCTGGTTGTCCTCGGTCATCTCGCCATCGTTGGCGGCCTGGTGCATCCGGAAGCGGCCGATCCAGATTTTCAGTTGGGCGTATTGCTCGAGTTTACCGAGCATCCCGAAGTAGTTCAGGCTGGCCTCGACTTCGCGGGCCAGCGTCTGGAACTGGCCGCCGGGGAAGTGCATCTCGGCGTCCCAGAGCAGCCGGTCCTCGTTCGAGAACTTATCGGCGAGCTGGGGTTGGAGCCGGTCGAGCTCGCGGCGGAGCTGCTGGTAGTGGTCCATGGCCGTGCGGAGTTCGCGCCGGGCCTCGTCCGACTCGCGGCTGACCGACTCGATCTCCGCTTGCGCCTCGCGCTTTTTGCGTTCGATCTCGGTCTGGGCGTCCGCGATCAGGTTTTCGGGGTCGGCGTCGGAATCGAGGGCGGACTTATACTGGGCGAGCTTGCGGACCAGCTCCTTGAGGTGCTGCTCGTCGATCTCGGCCTGCTCGAGTTCACGTAACCGAACGGGCCGGACTTCGCGGAGCCGCTGTGCAGCGCGGTTGGCGCGAACCTCGGCCGTGCGGAACTGCTCGGCCGCCTGTTGGGTCTCTGCGCCGAGTTTTTTGGCTCGGCTCTTCGCTTCGGCCTGCCGCACCAACTCAGCAAGCCGTTCCAGGGATGGGGTCATATAACGAGTCTCTTCCTCAATCTCTCGCGTGCAGCTCCCCCGCAAGGGGGGTTAAGCCCGGCCGAGTACGCCGTGAATCGGCGTGCCCGAGCAAAGGCGGAGCGGCCGGCCGAGTGAGTCCGCCAACTCCAGCGCAGGGTCGACGCCGAGCAGGTGGTAGACCGTCGCGGCAATATCGGAGGGGGTGACAGGGTCTCGTGCCGGGTGCGCGGCCCAGCGATCGGATGCGCCATAAACGATACCGCCGCGGATCCCCGCGCCGGCGAGAACGGTGGTGAAACAGTGCGGCCAGTGGTCTCGGCCATCGCGTCCCGCCCCGGCGCCACCCACCACCCCCTGCCCCACGCGAGGTGTACGGCCGAATTCACCCGTCCAGATTACGAGTGTTTCGTCAAGGAGGCCACGGGTGTCGAGGTCGTCGAGCAAGGCCGAGAACGTTTGGTCGCTCGCTGGCATCAGACGAGTCTTCAAGTCGATAAAGTTACGGTTGTGCGTGTCCCAGTACACGCTCACGTTCGTCAGTCCATCATTTTGCCAAAATACGGTCGTCAAGGATACACCCGCCTCCACGAGTCGACGGGCCTGGAGTACTGCTTGGCCGTGCGGGTGGAAACCGTACCGGGCGCGAATCCGGGGATCTTCACGCTCCAGGTCAAACGCTTCGAGTGCACGCTTCGCGGTAAGAAGGTTGTAGGCACGCTTGTAGTGGGCGTCAAGAGCCTGGACTTGCGCCGACTGCTCCAAGTGCCTTGCTTGGAACTCGACGGCCTGGAGCAATCGCTGGCGATCGCCGAACCGCCCCAAACCAACGTCATCAGGAAGACGGATTGCCCCGACGTGGTAATCTGGGCGATTGGGGTCGTCATCGATCGTGAACGGGTTGAGCGTCGGTCCCAGCCAGCCGGCCCCCTGACCGTGGCTCGACTCGACGAAACGAGGGGCGCCGTCGGGAACGGTCGGGCGCATCTGCACGAACGGCGGGAGGCTGGTTCGTTCCTGGCCGCGGCCTCGTCGCGCCAGCACGGCGCCGTAGTGGGGCCAGTCGTCGCTGGTGGGGCCGCCGCCGGGGGTCGAGATCGACTTGCCCGTCAGGAGTTCGTGCGTGGCCGTGGTATGGTTCACATCGCCATGATGCACCGAGCGGATGATCGCGAGCCGATGCGCCTGGCGGGCCAGGTGGGGGAAGTGCTCGGAGATGAAAATTCCGGGGACGTTCGTGGCGATCGGCCGAAACTCCCCGCGGAATTGCTCGGGAGCGTCCGGTTTCAGATCCCAGGTCTCTTGCTGGGCCGGTCCTCCCCACATGAATAAAATGATGCATGCTTTGGCCCGGCCGAACGTCGCGGCCGGCAACGAGGGCGAGAGGCTCTGAGCCGCCAGCAGAGTGGGCAGCCCGAGCCCGAGCAGCCCCAGGCCCCCTGCGCGCAGGAATTCACGCCGGGATCGCCCCTGGATTGCTTGCGCTGGGCCTCCACGGTGTGCTGCATGCATAAACGGATTCACTCCGCAATCAAAATCGAGTTTCTCAAGTTTATCATACCGAGATCGGCCCAGAATGAAACAAGGGAAAGACACTAGCGTCAGGTGGCGCGCGTGCTGAGATCGTTAAACAATCGAATCAGGAACAGGTTCTCCGGAAGTTGCATCTTTTCTTTTGCTCGAAACCACGAGCGACCGGGGGTTGGGTGGGCGGATTCAGGATGCGGAACAGCGTTTGCTATCCCAAAAGCCAGGGAGCATTCCCTTCATTTCATTCCGAGCTGGAATGAGGGAAACTGCTTGGGGGGAGAAACCGTACTCGTTGGGTGCGACAGGAAAAATTTGATATTTGGGAGATTCGATGCGAAGCGAACGAGACAAAATGCTGAGCGGGGAAATGTATGATCCTCACGACCCCGAGCTTTGCGCGGCACGCGACCGTGCGCGGGACCTCTGCCAGGAGCTGAACGCCACCCGAGAAGCCCAGCAGGAGGAGCGCCGGCGGATCCTCCGGGAGCTGTTTGGCGCGGGGGGCGAGAGCGTCTGGATGCAGCCCCCCTTCTTCTGCGACTACGGCGTGAACATCGTGCTCGGGGAACGGGTCTTCTTCAACTTCAACTGCGTCGTGCTCGACGTCGCCCAGGTGCGGATCGGCGACTTCACCCTGTTCGGCCCCTCGGTCCAGATCTACACCGCCACCCACCCCTTGAACCACGAGCTCCGGCGCAACCAGGAGTTCGCCAAGCCAATCGAGATCGGCTCCGACGTCTGGGTCGGCGGCGCCGCGATCATTTGCCCAGGCGTCAAGATCGGCTCACGCTCCGTCATCGGCGCGGGGAGCGTGGTCACGCGGGACATCCCCGCAGGCGTAATCGCCGCCGGCAACCCCTGCCGCGTCATCCGTGAGATCACCGAATGACCCCGCGAACGATCACGGCCCCCCTGCCTCGGCCGCCCGCCCCTCAGGTCCGAAACAACGGAACCCGAGCCCGCCGCCACCCTCCTTGACTTTGTTTGATGGATGTCTATATTGACCAGCGTCGAACAAGCACAACTGACGTGATGACCAATGACCGCGAAGCAGTTTCTTCAGGTGGCGAAAGCGCTGGCGGATCCGCAACGTTTGGCGATTCTCGAGCGGATCGCGGCCGAGCCGGGTGAGTTGCCCTGCAAGCGGTTGGTGGAGGAGTTGCCTGTTTCCCAGGCGACCGTGTCCCATCACCTTCGAGAGTTGACCGAGGCGGGCCTGATCGAGGTCCGCCGCGAGGCGCAGAGCGCGTTCCTGAGCGTCCGTCGTGCCACGTTGCACGCGTACCGCAAAGAATTAGGGCAGCGGATGGCGCTGGACTCCTGACGGGCCAGGCCGCCGCCGGAGGTTGCCGACACCCGGTGGTTCCTTCGAGCTGTTTATTTCGATGAATATCGAAATGCAAAAGGATCAATGTGGACGGCGGCCTGGTCGCGTGACCGACGCGGGGCGAACTCTTTTTGACTTTATTGGAAAATGAGGACGTGTCTATGCGTCGACGTACGTTGTTGCAATCCGGTCTCGGGGCGGTCGGAAGCCTGCTCCTCGCCGGTCCGGCGCGGGGAGATGGCCCGCACGGCGATTCCGGCCTGGCCGAGGCCGTCGGCAAGAGCGGGGCTGAGTTCGGCAAGGCCCCGCTCGAAGTCCGCAATCTTGGGGCTCGCCTCGACCTGATCCAAGGCCCCGGCGGCAACGTGGTGGTGCTGCGCGGGCCGGACGGGCTGGTTGTGGTCGACTCGGGGGTCTCCGCGCGGGGGCAGGAGATCCTCGAGACCGCCAGGCGGGTTGGAGCCGGCGAGTCCGTCTCCGTGCTGATCAATACCCACTGGCACCCCGACCATGCGGGAGGCAACGAACCGTTCGGCCGAGCCGGAGCGACGATCGTCGCAAGCGCCCCGACGCGCAAGCGGCTCATGACCGCGCAATCCATCGAACTCTTGAAGCTGACCATCCCGGCCTCGCCTCCCGCGGCGTGGCCCATCCTGACGTTTGATGAGGGGGAACTCCACGTCGGCGACGAGACGATCCACCTGGTCGCGGTTCCCCCCGCGCACACCGACGGCGATCTGATCGCCCACTTCACCCAACGCGACCTGATCCACACCGGCGACCTGTTCTCGAACGGCCTCTACCCCTACATCGATGGCTCGAGCCGGGGCTGGATCGGCGGCATGATTGCTGCGGCCGAGCGCCTTTTGAAACTTGCCGGACCGAACACGAAGTTCATCCCCGGACACGGTCCGATCGCGAACCGGGCGGACCTCGTCGTTTTTCGCAAGATGCTCGTCACCGTCTACGACCGAGTCGCCCCCTTGTTCGACGCCGGCAAGTCCGCCGACGAGGTCGTCGCCGCCAAACCGACCAAGGATTTCGACGCGACCTGGGCCAGCGGGTTCTTCACCGGCGACATGTTCACCCGGTTCGTCCACGACGGCCTGGCGAAGCGCCGCGGCTCCTGATCCTGAAGCCAATCCATCGATCGTCCCAAGCCGCTTTCATTGCCCCGGCACCGAGAGTGGCTTGCCATTGTCCTTCGGCCCGAGCGTCAGCAGGAACGGTACGGCGACCTTGGCCCAGGCCTCGGGGCTGAGAAAATGCTTCGCTCGGCCTCCGAAGGTGGTCTGCAACATCTCCGTGTCGATGATCCCGGGGTTCAGCGGGACGGCGGCCAGGCCCGTCGGGAGTTCCTGGGCCAGCGCACGCGTCAGACCCTCAATGGCCCATTTGGTCGCGCAGTAGGGAGCGACCTCGGGCGCGGTGGAGCGGCCCCAGCCCGAGCTGAAGTTGACGATCACCCCGGTTTCGCGCTCGATCATCGCCGGGACGAAGGCGCGGAGAACGTTGGCGACCCCCTTGAGGTTGACGTCGACGACCCGGTCGAACTCGTCGGCCCCGACCTTCCACAAGGGCGCATTCCGGTTGATCAGGGCCGCGTTGTTGAGCAGCAGATCAGGCGGTCCGAGCCGATCGAGGACGTCAGTCGCCCAGGCCCTGACTTGGCCATCGTCGGCGACGTCAACCGCCGTGAAGTCATGGGACGCACCGAACTCCTCGCGTAGCCGCGCGATCGCGCCGGCCGTTCGCCCGCAGCCGACGACGGTGTGACCGAGCTCGGCGAACTCCACCGCCATCGCGCGGCCGAGCCCGCGGGTGGCCCCTGTGATCAGAATCCGTTTCCGCGCTCCCTGGATCATCCTTCACCCCTCCTCGAGCCTCAAGACTTTCGTCAAAGGTGGGCGAGGTCCCTCTCGACTCAAAGATGGTCGCGTGATCGCTGAACTGGAGACGATCCGCGACGATCAGGTGTTCTTGAGGAACTTGGACCACACTTCGGAACTCCCACTTCCCCGGACATTACATTTCTAACCCGCGATAGGCATGAGGAGCCAGCCGCGTCAGGGAATGCCCCGAGCCGAGCGCCGCGCTTGTAAACAGGCCGAGGGCCGGCCTTGCCCGGAGAAAATCTTGAAAGAAAAATCCAACCGCGACATCGCCTCGGTGCACTACCAAAGGGACGGGTTCAGTCGAGCCGCGGGTTGGCGCTGCCCCGCGATCCACCTTTGGCGATTGGGGCAGGGTGGCGGTGAGCCGTGACAGGGCGGGCTCACCTCGGAGACGAGTCTCCCGCATGAATCGCATAAGAAAGGCTGCAAGTCCCTCCAAGAAACCGGAGAGCGACCCCTTTTACCGGCCCCGTGAGCGGAGCGGGTCGGCGTGATTGCGCCGATGGCGAGGGCCTGTTGAGCGGCCCCACCCTCTTGCGCCGGCGATACACCATAACTGGTGTCGAAGACCAGAAGGGAGCGACATGGCCGATTGTGCCTGCACGACACGGCCGAGCCGCTCTTCTGGAGCGTCCTCATTAACCCGATTTTCATCTTGGTCCTTGCTCGGAGGTCGACCTTGTTTACCGGAATTCGTCGCGCACGCCGTTTCCAGGCCAGCCCCTGTCCGGAAGCCCTTGATGACCGTTGCCTGTTGTCCGGCAACGTCCTGCAGACCAACCTGGTGTCGGATCTACCGGGCGTCGCTCAGCTCCAGGACCCCAACCTGGTCAACCCGTGGGGTATCTCGGAAAGCAGCGGCAGCCCCTTCTGGCTCTCGGACAACAACGCCGGCGTGTCCACGCTCTACAACGCCCCGGGCGCCCCCAACGCGCCGGTCACGCTCAACCCGCTGGTTGTGAGCATCCCGGCGCCCGGCGCTCCGCTCGGCACCGGCGGAACTCCCACCGGGACCGTGTTCAACATCAACGGGGGCGCGACGGGGGGATTCAAGGTCAGTGGGGTCGACAAGAACGGAAACCCGATCACCGCCTCCGCGATCTTCCTGTTCGCCACCGAGGACGGTACCCTCGTCGGCTGGAACCCTGCCGTCAATCCCACGGGATTTGACCCGGCGAAGGCCGGCAAATACGCCATCATCGTCGCGGACAACTCCGGGAATAACTTCACGGTGACCGATCCCGCCAGGCAAACTGGGGCGGTCTACAAGGGCCTAACCATTGCCAGCAGCGCCACGCCCGGCACGCCGATCTTTGCGTCCGACTCCAATACGACGACGGTGCTCTACGCCGCCAACTTCCGCTCCGGCAAGGTCGAGGTCTACGACACCAACTTCAAGGCCGTCACGCTGGCGGCGGGCGCGTTCGCCGACACGAACCTCCCCGGCGGCTACGCCCCGTTCAACGTGCAGGTCCTGGGCAGCAAGGTCTATGTCACCTACGCCAAGCAGGACGCCAACAAGCACGACGACGTGAGCGGCCAGGGCCACGGCTTCGTCGACGTGTTCAACCTGGACGGAACGCCGGGCCTGCCCGGCGGGAACGAGCGCCTGGTTTCGCGCGGCCCGCTCGACTCGCCGTGGGGCCTGGCGCTGGCGCCCTCAAGCTTCGGGGACCTCAGCGGTGACCTGCTGGTGGGCAACTTTGGGAGCGGCTTCATCGATGTCTTCAACCCCACGACCGGCGAGTTCATGGGCAACCTGAAGGACCCCGACGGCGAGCCCATCCAGATCGATGGGCTGTGGGCGCTGCAGGTCGGCAACGGCGGCAATGGCGGCAACGCCAACACGGTGTACTTCACCGCCGGTCTCTTCAACGAGACGCATGGCCTGTTCGGCTCACTGGCGCCGGTGGCCCCGGGCACCCCGGAAGGGCCCGCCGAGCAGCAAAGGGTGACGGCCTTCCAGGACGTGTTCCAGTTGGCCGTGCAAAGCCTCAACATGGACCTCAGCAGCGGGGCATCGAAGGCGCAGCTCCGGCAAGACCTGCTGGCGGTCGATTCGGCCCTGCGGGACTTTGTCAATGCCGAGGTGAACTTCGTGTTCGACTCGCTCGCCGACCGGGGGGGCCATCGGTCCTCTCACCGCCGCCTGGACGACATCTTCTCGATCCTGGGCAGTCACGACAGAAATTGACGGGAGGCCGAGCCCGGGCCCGACGGTGGTCCCAGGACCGAAAAGGGACGAGGGCTCTTCGCCGCGAAGAGCCCTCGTTTTGTCAATTAATGCAAGGTTGTTTGTGTGTTGTGGGGGCCGCGTTAGAAGTAGGCACTCTTGAACCCGAGGTTTGCTCTTCGTATCCTCAACCGTCGCTCGAGGCGCCTCCAATATCCCATCTCACGGATATGGTTAATCCACGATGAAATCGACGAACGCTCCAGGCGACCATGTCGTCTATTCGGTGGTCGGCGACCGCTACACGTTCCTGCTCACGGGTGCCCAGACCGGGGGCGCTTACTCCGTCCTCGATTTCTACGTGCCGCCGGGGAGCGGCTCACCGCCCCACGTCCATCGTCGCGAAGACGAGGCGTTTTACGTCATCGACGGCGAGTTCGAGTTCATCGTGGCCGGCGAGCCGGTCCGGGTCACTGCCGGTGGATTCCTCTTCGCTCACCGCGACATCCCCCACAACTTCACGAACGTCGGCTCAACCCCCGGCAGGATGATCGTCACGATCACGCCCGCCGGCTTGGAAGCGTTCTTTGCCGAAGTGGGCACGCGGCTTCAGAGTCGCGATGATGCGCCGATTCCACTGTCGCCGGAGGACATCGCCAGGCTGATCGAGGCCGCCCCAAGGTATGGCCTGGAAATTCTGAACGCGTTCTGAACGGAACTGAAGCGGAGCCGAATCCCGTGAGGCTCGATTCCGTGAGAGTCGTCGTATCTGCATGACAAGATTATTAATTAATTCTCATTCTGGCTCGGGATCCGCCATGACCGGGTCGCGGAGAATCCGATGATTCCACCGAGCCCGATCAGGAAAGCCACCAGTAAGCCGAGCCCTTCTCCGGGCGGAAGGCGGACGGGATCGGCTCGATTGGCCCGGACGATCAGCAGGTGCAGGGCGATGAAGAGTGCCGTGGTGAGGCAGGCGATCCAGAGGCCGAGGCTGAAGAGCTTGTCCTGGGTCTCTCGCCGACGTTCGGGCGCCAGCCAGTAGGCCCGATCCGGGATGTTGATCAGGGAGTCGGCGAGGAACCGTGAGAGATAGGTTGAGCCGGCACAGACCAAGGCGGTAAAGGCGGCCGTCCCCAGGGTGAACGCCGCGTGGGTGGGGCGTGACATCCAGCCGTTGGGCACGCCGTTGAACCCGAAATGGGTCGCGACTCGTTCGGGCAGCCAGGGATTGGATACGATCACCAGGGCGACCAGTAGGCTGTAGAGAACGACCAGCACGGCGATCGCGGATTTGGGACGGTTCATGGCGTTCCTTGCCGCATGGCGAGAGCATTTGACCCAGACCTTGATTTTAAACGTTCTGAACGGACGACTCCAACTCAAGCGAAGAAAGGGCACGATGGCCGACAAGCAAGGGGTTCGCTGGCGTGTCTTGGTCGTTGGGGCCACCGGCACCCTCGGCCGCGCTGTGGCGGCCGAACTGGGTGCTCGGCACGAGATCATCAGCGCGGGGCGAACGTCGGGCGATTTGCGCCTCGATCTGAGTGACGCGGCCAGTATCTGCGACGCGCTGGCGCAAGTGGGCAAGCTCGATGCGGTCGTGTCTGCCGCGGGGCATGTTGAGTTCGCCCCGTTGGCCGACTTTCAGCCGGCCGGGATCGGTGAGTCCCGGCACACGCTCGGCTTGACGAGCAAACTTCTTGGCCAGATCAATCTCGCCTTGGCCGCTCGCGACCAGTTGCGCGACGGCGGCTCGATCACGTTGACGACGGGCATCACTTTTGAGCATCCGATTGCCGGGGGATCGTCGGCCAGTATGGTCAATGGCGCCCTTGAGGGCTTCGTTCGCTCCGCGGCCATCGAACTGCCGCGCGGCCTCCGGATCAACGCCGTCAGTCCCAATGTGCTCGTCGAGGCGTCTCCCGCAATCCGGGCGATTTTTCCCGGATTTGAGCCCGTGCCGGCCGCCCGTGCGGCCCTGGCGTTCACGAGGAGCGTCGAGGGGCGGCAAACCGGCCAGGTCTACCGCGTTTTTTGAGGCCGTCCAGGGAAAGGCCCTTTGCTCGAGCCT
Source organism: Singulisphaera sp. GP187 (assembly GCF_900129635.1). Classification (GTDB taxonomy): domain Bacteria; phylum Planctomycetota; class Planctomycetia; order Isosphaerales; family Isosphaeraceae; genus Singulisphaera. The sequence goes on from NZ_FSRB01000001.1 coordinate 5,320,584, forward strand.
CCTCCTCAATCGTGGGCCGTGTCCACCCGCCTTCATTCGCTCGCTCCCAGCCAAAAGCGAAGGAGCCGACCGGGAATTACGGTTCGGCTTTCGGCGAGGTCCGAGAAACCTGATAAATAAAAAGTTGCCATACTTTATAATTTAGTCGATAATCGCTCGATAGTGTGCTGAGGAACGGTGGTGGAACCCCGATGAAGTGAGGATCGCCGATGAGCGGCCCAGACCCGACTCCGGACGCGCGGCGGCCGACCAAGCCAAATACGCCCCAATCGTTGCCTGCCGAAGAACTGAGTTCCGCGACGCAGGGCAGGCTTCTTGATCTCATCCGAAAACAAGTGGTTCGCTCGCTCGGCTCCCCGGCCGACTTGCTGGCGGTCCACGTACGACCGCTTTGGGACGATCGCTACCGCGTGAATGTGGTCGTCGGCAAGGAATACACGTCCTCCAAGATCATTCAAAGCTTTTTCTTGGCGGCCGACAGCGACGGCAACATCATTCGGTCCTCCCCGGAGGTCACCCGTCTCTATTGAACGGTAAAGCGCCTGTCTGAAAAAAAGCCGTCCCCCCCAATCGGCCTTATACCCCCTCCTCTTCCCTCACCGCGCAAGAAAACCCCTTGTGCGGCGAGGTCCATTCGAATCCCGGCGCAGTGGGCTTCACCATTCGCCGTCGATTGTCCCGCCGTTCAGCCGCAATGGGCGTTCCAATTCCCGTTCTGGATTGCGCTCGGCTCGGTTCTCGCAAAGACCGGGGCTTCGCTGAGCGGTTGGTCTCGGTTTTCCTTGATTGATTTTCTGACTGATGGGCGACCATAGCGATGCGAAGGCCGCTGGGCGTCACGGGTTGAATCTAACCCTTGGCGTCCAGCGGCTTGCACATGATTCAACATCAAGGAAGGCCAAGTCCACCTGTTGAGGGTGGTCCGGAGCATGCGTGATGAAGGCCCGGCTGGCCGCGCACCCGACGGGGACGATTTGTCCCCAGGTCAAGGGGCCGGGTCGGATGATCTTTTTCGTTTTGACTTGCATCGCATCCGCTTTAGGTTTCTGCTGGATCTTCATGTCAGCACTGATGGGGCCGTCCGGCGAGCGAGCCGAACGGCCTTGATCGGGGAAATCTCAAAGGGGAGAAGTGCTTATGTCCGCCGAAGAAGCCGTAACTCCTTCTTCTTCCGAATCCAAGCCCAGATCCGCGCGGCGAGGCTGGTTGCTGCGGGTGAGCGTGCCGGGGATGATGGTTTTGGTGGCCCTGGTTGCGGGTGGCCTGGTGGTCTACCAGAGGTATATCCAGAAGCCGGACGACCGATTGACGATCGTGGCCGCTTACGGGAAGCCATCGCCCATCGCCGACGGTGTTATCGGCAAGAACGAATATGGTGCCCCTGTTTCGATCAGTTGGACCGAGGATAGTATGCTCGCCGCGTTTCAGGAGCATCTCATCGACCCGACCAAGAGCCTGATTCCCGGGGACTCGTCAACCGCTCCGATCGTGGTGGACCCGACGAAGAGTAAGACACCCGCTGACTTGAGCCTCGTCGTCTACGCCGCCTATTCCGACAAGTCGCTGTTCCTGGCCTTCCGGGTGCGCGATCAATTCGTCGACGCCGATGAGAACGACCGGACGAATCCGGAATACAATGATGGCGTGGAGGTCTTCATCGACGGGGACCGGGTTGCCAATGACTTTATATCAGACCCCGGCAACGGGACGGTGAGAGGGTCGAGCGAGGGGTTCCAGCTACTCGTCAACGCGGCCGGGCACCGGAAAACGATTGCGTCGGATTTCACCGACGTGGACTGGAAGGCGACCGCCAAGAAGACCGACGACGGTTATCTCGTCGAGATGGAAATCCCGCTGGCGCTGATCGACACCAAGGACGGCGCGGCCTACGCTCCCGCCGCCGCCGGCTCCCTGCTTCACTTCGCGCTTGCGATTACCGACAATGACGCGGAGGTGAGTCGGCAGACGAGCTACGCCTATCTTCGGACCTCGGCGCAGACGGCGTCGCCCTGGATCGGTCGCGAGGGGGCCTGGAGTTTTGCCATCAAGCTGGAACCGCGAGGTTTGTTGCCGCTGTGGTGATGGTGATTCGGATCGCTTCGCCGGATCGGTACCCTCACACCCCATGGAGGTCAAAGCGCTCGTCCGGCGGTTGGCCCGTCTTGGTCTGAGCGTCCGCCCAATTGGGATTTCGCGAACCTTGGACGAACCATGCTCGACAATCCGATCTGGAGTGCCCTCGTGACCCGGCAGGCCCGATTTGCCCTGGGTGGGGGGCGTGTCAAACGGTATCCCGCCGACGTCGCGCCGTTCATTGCCGTCGCTGAGACCGGCCTCGACGCGGAGGCGGAAGCGGAGATGCTCGACCTGGCGACGCCCGGCGAGCGGCTCTCCATGATCGGTGCGGAGCTGTCATTGCCATCCGGCTGGGAAGTCGAACGCCGTTCCTTGGTGTCCCAGATGGTCTGCGGACGACGCCTCGGCGCCGCGGACGATGGCGAGGATTGCGCCGTGCTCGGGCCGGACGACGTGCCGGACATGCTCGACCTGACGGCGCGGGTGTTCCCCGGATACTTCCGGCCGCGGACGATCGAGTTGGGGACCTATGTCGGCGTCCGGCGGGAAGGCCGGCTGATCGCGATGGCGGGCCAGCGGATGGGTCTCGCCAGCCATTGTGAAATCAGCGGCATCTGCACCCACCCCGACCACCGGGGCCAGGGCCATGCCCGCCGACTCGTCACCACGCTCGTCGACGCGATCTTCCGCGAAGGGCGAGTGCCGTTCCTCCACGTCGACGGCGAAAACAAGGGCGCGAGAGCCGCTTACGAGAAGCTCGGATTCGTCACCCGTCGTGACCTACCGTTGCTCTGCATCAGGCGTTCGGGATGACACCGGTTGTGAATAACTTGGTTTGTCGATAATGTTGCTGTGTGCGTGTGATCGGTTGTGCTGGGCTTGACGATGTGACTGACTGCCATCGGCTCCGTACCCGGAACCGATGACTCGTCAGCCAGAACATTCACCCACTGGCAGGTGAGTGCGGAATCTGTGGCACTCCTACCTCCCGCTCGTTTGAGGGGCGTCGCACTTCTCCCGCGACTTTGCATACGATTCCATTGATGATCGCGTGAAGAATCCGAACCTTGAGTCAAACCGGAACGGGCTTGGCTTCGGCCTCCGCGGCTTGGCCTTCGCTCGTTCGGGCTTCACTGGGCTGACGTTGGTGGCCGAAGGCGAGGTAGAGGGCCGGCATCAGGAAGAGGTTGAGGACGGTCGAGGTGACCAGGCCGCCGAGGATGACGACGGCCATCGGGTGCTCGATCTCGTGCCCCGGCTTGTTGCCGGCCAGGGCCAGCGGGACAAGCGCTAAGCCGGTGGCCAGGGCGGTCATCAGGATCGGGGCGAGCCGCTCCTCCGAGCCGCGGACGACCAGGCCGAGGCCGAACGGTTCGCCCTCTTCTTCCTCGAGGTGGCGGTAGTGGCTGACGAGCATGATCCCGTTGCGGGCGGCGATCCCCAGCACGGTCACGAAGCCGACGAGTGAGCCGAGCGAGAGGACGCCTCCGCCCAACACCGCGCCGAAGACGCCGCCGATCAGGGCGAACGGCAAGGTCAGGAAGACCAGGGCCGTGAGCCGGATCGTGCGGAAGTCGGAGTGGATGATCAAGAGGACTCCGATGAGGGAGAGGGCCGAGAGAGCGAGCAAGCGCTGACGCGACTCTTCCCGCGCGGCGTATTCGCCGAGGAACTCGGGATGGTACTCACGCTCGAACGAGAGCTTTTTGACACGCTCCTCGATCTCGCGGGCGACGCTGCCGAGGTCGCGGCCTTCGACGTTGCAGGTGACGTCGATCCGCCGCGAGGCCCCCTCGCGCTTGATCTCGTTGGGCGCCGGCACGATCGCGACCTCGGCCACGTCGCCCAGGGGGACGTGGGTTCCCAGCGGGGTCTCGATCGGCAGGTTGCGGAGCTCGGAGACGTCGTTGCGCAGCCGCTCGACGCCCCAGACGAAGACGTCGAAGATCTTCTGGTCGCGGTAGACCTCACCGACCTTCGCTCCTTTGACCAAGGTGGTCGCCGACCGCCGGACGTCGCCCGGGGTCAGGCCGAGCCGCGCGGCGGCCTCGGGACGGAGCCGGACGTCGAGCTGCGGGACGACGACCTGGGGCTCGACCTTGAGGGCGGTGACCCCCTTGACCCCGTCGATCGCCTTGTAGACTTCCTGCGCTTTGTCGCGGAGCACCGCGATGTCCGGCCCGAAGATCCGAACGACGACGGTCGCGCCGACCCCGGTGAGGACTTCCTTGATCCGTTCTTTCAGGTAGGTGAGGACGTCGCGGGTGAGCCCCGGGTAGCCGTCGACCACGGTCTGGACGTTGGCCATCGCCTTGGCGTGGTTGAACTTGGGATCGACGCTGATCCAGAGCTCGGTGAAGTTCGGGCCGACGACTTCGTCGGCCACCTCAGCGCGGCCGATGTGCGAGCCGAAGTTGCGCACGCCGGGGACGGTGCGGAGCTCCTTGCTCGCCCTCACGGTGATCCGTCGCATCGCCTCCAGTGAAGTCCCGGGCTTCTCGACCCAGTGCATCAGGAAGTCGTTCTCCTGAAAGTCGGGCAGGAACTCTTCGCCCAGCCCCGCGACGGCCACCAGCGATCCGCCAAAGGCGACGATCAGGACGATGACCGCCCAGGCCGGCCGCCTTGCGATCGTGGGCAGGATCGCCCGGTAGACCCACTTGAGGGCACGGACCAAGGGCGACTCGCGCTTTCGCTCCGACGTCCCGGTCAGGAGCATCAGCGAGAGCGCGGGCGTTACGGTCAGGGCGACGAAGAGCGAGGCCACGATCGCGAGGACGTAGGCGAGGGCGAGCGGGCGGAAGAACGAGCCGGAGAGGCCGTCGAGGAAGAAGACGGGGACGAAGACGAGGATCACGATCAGGCTGGCGAAGACGACGGCGCTGCGGACTTCGAGCGAGGCGTCGAGGACGACCCGGTACGCGGAGAATGGGGACCCTGCCAGGCGGTTGAGCCGGAGCCGGCGGACGATATTCTCGACGTCGATGATCGCGTCGTCGACCACCTCGCCCATGGCGATCACCAGGCCGGCCAGGACCATCGTATTGATGGTTGCCCCCATCCAGACCAAAACAATCGTTGCCGCCATGAGTGAGAGCGGGATCGCCGTCAGGCTGATCAGGGCCGTCCGCCAGTCGAACAGGAAGGTGACGAGGATCAGGACGACCAGGACGCAGCCGACGGCCATCGCTTCCTTGAGGTTGTCGAGCGACTGCTCGATGAAGGTTGCGGGGCGGAAGATGGTGGGGTCGATGTCGACCCCCTTCAGGGCCGGCCGGAGGGCGTCGAGGGCTTTTTCCACCTCGTGGGTGACTTCGAGGGTGTTGCCCGTCGGCTGCTTCTCGACGATGAGCAGGAGTCCGGGGCCGTCGTTGATGACCGCGTCGCCGATCGGCGGCGGATAGCCGATCCCGACGTCGGCGACGTCGCCGAGCTTGAGCGAAACGCCGTTGCGGAAGGCGACCGTGGTGCGGGCGAGGTCGCCGGGCGCTTCGATTGGCGAGCGGTGGCGGACGGCGATCCGCTGGTTGGGCATGTCGACGAACCCGCCGGCGCCGACGGCCGAGGCGTCGGTCACGGCCTTGACGACCGTGTCGAGCGTCACCGCGTTGGCGCGGAGCCGGTCAGGGTCGACGAGCACCTGGTATTGCAGGTCGCGCTGACCCCAGATGGCGACGTTGGCGACCCCCGGGATCGACATCAGGCGAGGCCGAATGGTCCACTTGGCCAGGATCGTCATATCCATTTGCGAGAGCGTCTTGGACGAGAGCCCGACCTTGAGCAACCGGCTCGTCGACGAGAGCGGGGGCAGGATGACCGGTGGCCGCGCGGCGGCGGGCAGCCGTGGCGCTTCGACCGAGAGCCGTTCCTGGACCACCTGCCGCGCGGCCATCAGGTCGGTCCCCTGTTTGAGGATCAGGACCACCGACGAGAGCCCGAGCACCGATTTCGAGCGGATCGTCTTCAGGCCGATCGTGCCGTTGAGCGCATTCTCCAACGGGACGCTGACCAGGCTTTCCACCTCTTCGGTCGAGAGCCCGGGGGCCTCGGTCTGGACCTCGACCAAAGGGGGGGCGAACTCGGGAAAGACGTCCAGGGGGGCCTTCCGCGCGGTGCGGACCCCCACGATCATCAGCACGACCGACAGCGCCAGCACGAGCACGCGGAGCCGGAGTGAAGTCGAAACAAGCCAGTTCATCATGAGATCATTGACTCAGGCATTCACTGGAGGTGTGTCTAGAACCCGTCCGACGTCTACTTGCCCACACCAAACTCGGTGCCGAAGAGTTCCGCCGCGCCGTCGGTGACGACCTGGGCGCCTGGCTTGGGCCCGCTGGTCAGGGCGACCATGGAGTTGACGACGCGGTCGACCGAGACGCGGCGACGGGCGTACGCGTGGGGGGCGCTGTTCTCGTAGACCCAGGTATTGCCGTGGATGTCGCGGAGCAGGGCCGCGAGGGGGATCACCAAGCTTTCGTCCTCGCCTCGGAGCGGAAGCGTGACGCCCACCCGCTGGCCGGGTCGCAGAGCGCCCTCCTGGTTCACAGCCTCGTAGAAGAGGTTGACCGTGGCCGCCAGGGGATCGCCCGAGGGGGGGCCGTGACCGGGGTCGCGGGCCGGGTGGCCCCGCCCGGGGTGCCGGCGAGTCCGCCGACCTCCGCGGCCTTGTCGGTTGCGATCCGTTCGAGGTCGCCGACGTAGACGGGGACCTTGATCCAGACCGGGTCGAGGCTGGCGATGTCGAACAGAATCGCGCCGGCCGCCACTTTCTGCCCGGGCCTGGCGTGCAGGTTCTGGAGCGTGCCGCTGGCGGGCGCGTTGATCTTCTGGGTGTTCATGGTGCCGGTCTCGGCGTCGGCCGCCACCTTGGCGAGGATTTCCCGGCGGTCCTCGGCGGCCTTGAGCGTGGCCTGGGCGAGGTCGAACTGGGCCTTGGCGTCGACCAGGGCCGCGGTGCCGCCGAGCTTGTCACGCACCAGGTTCTCCGCCCGGTTGAGGTTCACCTTGGCGATGTTGAGCGACTCCTTCCCCTGCTTGATCTGCCCTTCCGCCTCGATCAACATCGGGGCCATCGTGGCGCGGGCCTCGGGCGAGAGGATCGGCACGAGGACGAAGATCGGCTGCCCCTCCGTGACCCGGCTCCCCGGCGTGGGGAAGCCGGAACCAGGGGGAGCGTTGAGGGTCCCGGTGAATGGGGAGGTCACGCTGACCAATCGGCCTGGAGGGATAATGACTTCGCCGCCGTAGACGGTGGTGCGCGGCACTGACTTCCGCTCGATGGCGGCCAGGCGGATTCCGAGCCGGGTCTCGGCGTCGGGGGTCAGCACGATGGTCGTTAGCTCAGCCTCGGTCGGGGGCTTGAACGACACCGGGGGAGCTGGCTTTGGCGCCGAGGCCGTCGGGCTGCTCGCCGCGGGCTGGCAGCCGGGGACGGTCAGGATCATGGCCGCCGCCACGAGCCAGACTGGCCGTGCGTTCCGCGGCATCCACCATCGTGGGTACATGGAATATTTTCCTGGTGGGCGCAATCGAAGCGAAGTTCGCGGCCTTGCAATCTCGATAAGATACTCAATCGGCCGTGTCATGAGGGTGTGGACTTCCCTAAATTTTTCTTCATGACCACGCACGAGAGAGGCGAGCCGCCGATTAACTGTCTGTCCGAAAGCCAAAAGTCCGAGCGGTCGCCGAGGAAGGCGACTGGAAGCGAACGGTGATCTCGGGGCTTCAATTCCCTGGGTCTGCCCGCAGGATGCGAGACCGATGCACGCGTTGACCACCCTTACCCTCCTGGTCCTCGGAGCCGCCGCCCAGGCCGATCAGGCGCCTGCCGGAAACGCGGCTTCGAACGGTCCCCACGCCCGGATCCTTCCGAGGCCGACCACCGCGCCCGGCGATACTCCGGTCCGCCCCGCGCAGTTCGACATGACGGCGCCCATCATGCCCGCCCCGGCCCCTCCGATCGCCGATGCCGGCCGGTCGATCAGCCTCGAGGCGGCCCTCTACGGCACGATCACGGGCAACCCCGACGTCGTCACGTTGCGCAACAGCAACATCGCGACCCCCGAGTCGGTCGAGGTCGCCCGCCGATTCCCGACCACGCTCAACCCCACGCTCTGGATCGACGTCCGCCCCTTCGTCTACGCGCGGAACCCGGGCCATGGCATGGACCAAAAAGATGCGTTCATGTATTTTTCCTATCGCCAACCGCTCGAGCTCGGGCATCAGACGACGCATCGCTATCATATCGCCAAGGCGGCGTATAACCAGCAGCAGTGGACCGTGGTTCAGGCCGAGATGCTGGCGATGGTGCAGACCTACCGGTTCTTCCAGACGGCGGCCTATCGCCGCGAGAAGCTCCGGGTTGCCGAACAACTGGCCGACTTCAACGATCGCCTGCTCCAGTCGCTCAACCGCCGGCTCGAGGCCAACCAGGTGCAGGCGGCCGACGTCGTCCTGGCCGAGGTCGAGAACAAGGCGACCCGCCAGCAGGTCGAGGTCGCCCGCCAGGATTATGCCAACGCCCTGACCGATCTCCACAACCAGATCGGGACCCCCGAAACGGCCGGGACCGCCCAGCCCTTGGGGCAGTTCATTTTGCCCAACAACATTCCCGCGATCGACGACCAGAGCCTGATCCGGCTCGCGCTCCAGAGCCGCCCTGAAATCCACGCCGCTCGGGCGGCGGCCACCGGCGCCTGCGCCGCGGTCAAGCTGGCCAAGGGGGACCGGATTCCGACCCCCGTGGTCGGTCCGCTCTACCAGCGCAACGAAGACGGGACCCAGTTCTTTGGATTCACCTACATCACCCCCCTGCCCATCCTCAACAACGGCAAGCCCTTGGTCGTCCAGCGCGAGGCCGACTACCGTCGCGCCCTGGTCGCCCTTCAGCAAGCCGAGCAGCGGACGACCACCCAGGTCAAGGCGGCCGTCGCCAAGTGGAACGGCGCCAATCGACTGGTGAGCCAGACGTCCGGCCTGGCCAGCACGCTCAAGGTCCAGGTCGACCGCCTGGAACAGCTTTTCGACGCGAATCAGGCCGACCTGACCAAACTGCTCCAGGCCCGCCAGCGCTTGATCCAGCTCGAGAACGCCCAACTCGACGCCCTCTGGCAGGCCACCCAGTCCCAGGCCGACCTTCTGACGGCCCTGGGCGCTCCGTCGTTGCTCGCCGCGATGAACGGGCCGGGACCAGGCCCAGGTCCAGGCGCCGGCCCGCAGCCGACGACCCCCGGTGTGAACTGAGGAAGCGTTTTCCCCCCCCCTTTTCGGCCATTCGGCGATCGTGGCATGGACTGCAAGAAGGGGTTCGCTCGGTGTTGTACGAGCGTTCTCGCTTGACTTGCTTGAATTCAATAAATGCTTTTGATGTTAGGGGTGCACCTTCAATGCCGCTCCGGCATGATGAGCGACCTCATCGGGTCACCTTCAACTTGGGAATGGCGTCTCGCAGCGCGTTGACACCAGCAGCGGTCACTCCCGTCTTGCTGACCTTCAAAAACTTGAGGCGCTTCAGCCCTTCCAGAGACTTCAAGCCGGCATCGGTGACTGCCGTCTGAGACAAGTTGAGGGAGACGAGCCCATGAGACCGAGCCAGGTGAGCGAGACCGGCGTCGGTGACTGCCGTCTGGGAGACATCGAGACGGGCAAGCTTGGGGGCGAATTGGCTCAAGTGAGCCAGGCCCGCGTCGGTGAGCGCGGTTCGACCGACGCCGAGGATACTGGTCGAGGGCATCTCTCCAAGGGCGATCAAGCCGGAATCCGTAATCCGTGTGCCGTCCAGGAAGATTCTTTCCAGGTTCGACCGACCTCGGAGGGATCTCAACCCCGTGTCGGTCAACCGCGTGTTGCTCGCCTGGAAGATTGCAAGAATCGGGAACGAGCCGGGATCTGCCAGTGTGGCGACTCCGGCATCGTCGAGGGGCGTGTCGGTAAGGTCCAGCCATCGAAGCTTAGGAAGGTGTTGGAGCGATTGCAGACTGGACACGTTGGTTTTGACGAGGTAGAGAATTTCTAAATTGGACATGTCAGCCAGGTTTCCCAGGCCGGCTCCGGTCACACCCGTTTCGTTGAGTGAGATGAATCTTAAGGAGGCCAGGCGCTTCAAGTGAACTAATCCCGCATCCGTGATCCGCGGACTATCGAGGGTCAACGCGTCGGGGTTCGTCAGGGCCTCCAAAGGCCTCAGATCACCATCCGTGAGAGGGATTCCTTGAAGGCTCAGGGTGTCAAGTTTTGGGAGACCCGTAAAATTCTCCAGTCCAGCCCCGGTGATCTTACCCTTCTCAAAGAAGAGAGCTTCCAGGTCGGCCATGCCCTTGAGATGAACCAGGTCGGCGTCGGATAACGAGGGGTCGCGGCCAAGGGTCAAGGTGCGAATTCGTCGGAATTGTCCGATCTGGGCCATGACGCGGTTCGCATCGCCTGGCCCGATCACGACGCGATAGGGATGCCCCAAGAAGTCGGGCCCGATCGCGGCGGTGAGCCAGCGTGGCCCGGGCGGCGTCGCGTTACGGAGATACTTCCCGTTGAGATATTGCCAGTCAAATTCGACGTGACCTCCACCGCGTTGAATCGCCGCGACGGCATCGCGCTGGACATGGGCGCGGTGGACCGTCCAGCCCAGCCCACCGCCGAGGATCAGGACGGCGAGCATCATCCCGCGCACGCTCAAGCGGATGCGGGGCCACCGCGACCTGGGCCCTCGTTCGAGTCGGTCTGACATTTTGAATCGCCCTTGGATGATTGAACTTCTCAACACGGCCTTCCGGGATCTTGTGGAGTCACGCTGGCCGCGAAGGACTGAGGCTGGATCGCTTGATTGGTTCCGAGGCCAGCCCGCCGCTTACCGCCGCCAGCCTCTCTGCGAGTCGCCGAAGCACCGTGTCGTCCTGGGCGTCGTTGCACGCGGCGGACAACCCGACCGAGTGCGGCGAGCTGACGACTTCGAGGTGGATCGGCCGCCCCACGATCCAGAGGTCCCAAGCTCGACGAGAAATCAATGGGGTTATTCCTATATCTTGAGGAAGTCTGTGCAATCTGGATAAGACTACTTATGTGACCCTCTTCTCTCCTCCGCGTCGCAACGGCGTCCTCGAAGCAGGAGCTTTAGGGATAGCCTGATTTTGCCCAGATAACGTCGATTTTGACGAATGTCCCCAATAGTGTTCGGCACGAAATTTGCGCCATCTCCACCCAGGCCAATCTTGCCCTCAAGGGCCGAAAACGGGGATTTCGCAAGGACTTTCGGCACAGAATTTGCGCCTTCTCCACTCAAGTGCATCTTGCCGTCATTTTGGCAGGGCCTTGGGAATGGCAAAACGCTCAGCAAAACCTCTGAAACCCCGAGATATCCAGGGGTTGAAGTACGTCGAGCGGTTACTGCCGCTGCTCGACCAACTCCACGATGTCGGCTGCCAACGCGACAGGTCCGGTAATCGCAGCCTGCATTACGATCAGTATTGCATGCTCGTCTTACTCTTCCTCTTCAACCCAGTCCTCCGTTCCTTGCGCTCCTTGCAACAGGCGAGCACACTCAACAACGTGCAGCGCAAGCTCGGCTGCGCCCGGGCCTCGTTGGGGTCGCTCTCCGAGGCCGTCGAGGTCTTCGAACCCGAGCGGCTGCGCGGCATCATCGAGTCCCTCGCCGCCGAAGTGAAGCCCGTCCGCGACGTGCGCGGCGGCCACCTCGCCCATGCCCTGACGGCCGTCGATGGCAGCGTGGTCAAGACGCTCAAGACCATCGCCGAGGCCGCCTTCATGAACGACAAGAACGGCGGCTCTCACAGCGGCTGGCGACTCCACACCCACTTCGCCATCGACCGCCACGTCCCCACCCGGATCGAGGTCAGCGCCGCTGCCAACAGTGGCCATAACGACGAGAAGAACCGACTCCGCGCCGCCTTGCAGTCCGACCACTGCTACGTCCTGGACCGTTGGTATGCCCAGTTCACCCTCTGGAACGACATCGTGGCCGCGGGGAGCAGCTATGTTTGCCGCATCCGCGACAACAGCAACCTCAATGCGGTCATCGAAGAGCGCCCGGTCTCGGCGACAGCCGCGGCTGCCGACGTCCTCCGCGACTTCATCGTGGACCTCGGCGCCGCCAAGAAGCCCGACGAGCGGCCGGCCCATCGGGTGCGGGTGATTCTGGTGAAAACGACGCCCCACACCAAGCGTGGGGCCGCAAAGGGGGCACGGCCGGTCCTCCCAGCGACGGCGTGCTGCGGATCGCCACGAACCTCCTGGATGTTCCCGCCGAGGTGATCGCTGACATCTACCGACACAGGTGGACAATTGAACTCTTCTTTAGATTTTTCAAGCACGTGCTCGGCTGTCGCCACCTGCTGAGTACGCATCCCAAGGGGATCGAGATCCAGGCGTACTGCGCGATCATCGCGTGTCTGCTGATCAGCCTGTGGACGGGCCGCAAGCCGACGCTCCGGTCTTACGAGATGATCTGTCTGTACTTCGCAGGCTGGGCGAGCCTTGAGGAACTCTTGGACCATATTAGTAAATTAAAATCTGAAGAGACGTAGTGCCCGCGGCTCGACTCCCAAGTCCGCGGTGTTCGCTGCTGCGCGGTGGTTTGTAGTTCACCCGAGTCGTCGGCTCGCCCCAGGTCACCGAGAACGTCCCGCACGCCTCTGCGGGGCGGCCGTGTCGGCCAGGCTTCCTCGCTTCAGGAAGACAGGGAGCTCACGCTCCCCGCTCGCCTGGGAGGCGAGCATGCGCTGGCCTGGTGGCTGGTTTCGCTTGTGCGAAAGGCAAGTGGGGAGCGTGAGCTCCCTGTCCCTCCCCCAGCAAAGCCGAAAGCTCGTGCCCACTGGGGCCGCAGGTCCCCCGCCCGCCCCACAGGGTCGTGTGAAACGCTCTGAGGGGGAGTTCCCCGGGTTGCCGGCTTGCCGTTGCTCGGATCGCCCCCCCCCACAGCAAACGGAGTGCCGAACACTATTGGAATGTCCCCGTTTCGCTCTCCTGTGTCGGCCGGCTTGCACGGCTACTTGAAGCGTTTTGGCTTCCCTTAGTTCGTCGTCAACTCATCGGCAATTGAGCGAAAGCATCTGGTGACAAATCCCCTGAAATTGTCTCGCCCGCCGTTGGACTATCGGGGTGGCATTTCTTTTCTTCTCACCGAGGCGTATCGAGCCCGGGAAGATCCTGCTTCCAAGCTTACCTGAACAGCCGTGTCTGACTTTCGGTGGTTTACCATTCTAAGTGGAAGCATTCCACAAGAGTCGAAACGAAGCAGAAGCATTTCACCGATACCAACCAATTATCCCCATTACATAACGGCTTAAAAAGGATGGGGTTTCTGATACGCCCCACCGGGCAGATGGCTCACAGACGCCGGCTCACACCTCCTCGGCCGCGTCCCCGAACCGGAGGAACTCTCAATATCGGCAGATCCACTGCCCCTCGATCGCGATCTTGTGGAGCTCGAGCCGCCAGAGCTGGCCTGGGCCGTGCTTGCTGGGGATCGACCCGGCCAGCCAGGCGACGTCGACGACCTGGCCGCGATCGTCGAGCACACCCATTCCCGGGGCGTCACCGCGCATGATCAGGCCATCGCGGGGGCCGTAGTTGGAGAAGAAGGGGCCGGGCGACTCCGGGGTGATTGGCTCGTCGTCAGCCGTCATAGTCGACCACTGCGATCCGGGCGTGCCTGGCAATTGGCCACTCCGTAGCGAACCCCACCGCCAGGATTGCCACGACCACCTTCATCCGCTGGGTCGTGAGGCGAGGGAGTCGCATGGTGGTCCCCGGGCATGGCAAACAATTTTACCAAGAGGTTGCATTTATCTAGTACTACGGTATGATACCGTTCGGCGGCCGTGGATACCGTCAATAAATAAAGTGGGAGTTAGGCGGACACAGAGAGCTTATAAGGGAGAGTTGGGCATGGAGAGTTGGGCATAATGAACCGGAAACATAAAAAAACGCTTGCGGTGATATTTGCTGATCCGTTACGCCTCAATATTTCATGGAAAGCCGTCGAATCGCTTCTGATTGGCCTCGGGGCTGTGATTACGGAACGCAAAGGTTCGCGCATCTTGGTTGAACTGAATGGCGTCTCGGCAACTTTCCATCGCCCCCATCCGCAAAAGGAAACAAAACATTACGTCGTGCAGCATCTTCGCGATTTCCTGCGAGATGCGGACATCGACGTGACGGACGACGGCTAGGAGCTAATCCAATTATGATTGAGCACAGGGGTTATTCAGGTCTGTTGGAACTCAAAGTCGAGGATGGTGTGATCGCGGGCCGCATTCTCGGGATTCGCGACATTGTCACATTCGAGGGAGATACCGTTGCGGAAGCGGAAAACGCATTCCGTGATTCGGTTGACGATTACCTCGCGCTTTGCGAAGAGCGGGGTGTCGCACCCGAGAAGCCCTTTTCGGGCAAGTTCGTGCTGCGGATTCGCCCCGAACTCCATCGCGCCTTGGCCATCGCCGCCGAGTCGCAAGGCGTCAGCCTCAATTCGTTCGTTGAGGGGGCATTGACCCAGAAACTTCTCGCCGAGACATCGGGGTTGGCGGCAAACCCATGGCTTGCGCCGCCCCGGTTTTCGGACCAGGGTTTCTCGGCCAAGCCCGCCAAGACGGCCCAGGTGGGGACGACAAAAGCGAAATCAAAATCATCGGTGCCGAAGGGCAAGCCGAGGAAGTCGGCCGGCACCTCAAAAGTTGGTGGGAAGTAGCAAGAATCCCACCAACTCGGCCGCTTGCCTGCGTCTACGCCGCGTCTTGCGCTTTGGCGCTCAGCTCGCCCTTGACGACGTGGAGCACCTCGCGAAGCATCTCTGCCAGGCCCTTGAACCCGCCGGCCCGCTTCGGCTCGACGCTGATCTTGCCGCTGGCGAGCCGGAACGTGCGCGGCATTGGCTGCCCCCCCCAGCCCTTCTGGGGCGACTTGGCGACGCGTTGCACGTGCTCGACCGCCTCGGCCCAACTCAAGCCTGCCCTGGGAAGATCAAATTGGTCACTCCTAATATTTTGAAGTCGTTTTTTGCAATTTGGATAAGTCTACTCCTGTGACACTCTTCTCTCATCCGCGTCGCAACGGTGTCCTTGAGGCAGGAGCTTTAGGAATATCCTGATTTTGCCCAGGTAACGTCGATATTGACGAATATCCCTGTTTCGCCCCTCCAGCACGTCCGGCCTGGCGAGCACCCTCTAAGGTTCAGGTCGACCCCCTGGAACAGCTTTTCGAGGCCAACCAGGCTGACCTGACCAAACGGCTCCAGGCCCGCCAGCGCTTGATCCAGCTCGAGAACGCCCAACTCGACGCCCTCTGGCAGGCTACCCAGTCCCAGGCCGACCTTCTGACGGCCCTGGGCGCTCCGTCGTTGCTCGCCGCGATGAACGGGCCGGGACCAGGCCCAGACGCCGGCCCGCGATCGCCGACTCCCAATGGGAACTGATGACACTGGGGCCGCTGATTTTCCTCGGTTGCGACTTCACCGACGAAGGACGCGAGGTTTGCGGTCGGCTTTGCCGATCCTGTCAGTGAGGCTGACGGTTTGCGAATCGGGCGGAAGGAAGACCCTTGTGAGCGGCCGCCCGGCAGGCTAAGTTGCAACGACCCACGTTGGTCCCACCGTGTTGACACACACCCAAAGAGGAGAGACAACATGACACGCAAGAGCTTTGCTTTCGCCATCGCGACCGGCGCGGCCTTGGTCGCCTTGTGCGCGATCGGGTCGTGGGCCCAGCACGCCGAAGTGCCCGCCCTGGGGGGAGTCACGAAGGCCGTTGCCGTGCTGCACGCCACCAAGAAGGGGGGCGACGTTCATGGCAAGATCAGCTTCACGCAGACTCCGAAGGGGATCCTGGTCGAAGGGACGATCGAAGGCCTGACTCCGGGCCTGCACGGCTTCCACGTCCATGAGTTCGGCGATTGCGGCTCGGATGACGCCATGTCCGCGGGCGGCCACTTCAACCCCACGAACATGCCGCACGCCGGCCCGCATGCCGACAAGCGGCACGTGGGTGACCTCGGGAACATCGAGGCCAACGACAAGGGCGTGGCCAAGATCGACCTCCACGACTCCGCGATCACCCTCTCCGGCGCCCACTCGATCATCGGCCGCGGCCTGATCGTGCACGCCAAGGCCGACGACCTCAAGTCCGCCCCCGCCGGCGCAGCCGGTGATCGCGTCGCCTGCGGCGTCATCGGTGTCGCCAAGGCCGCTGGGATGATGAGCGGCACCGCGCCCGCCAAGAAGTGAAGTCCCGATCGAAATGTTTGAATGATTGAAATTCCGTCCGCGTGCCCCTCGGTTCAAGGCGAAGCCACCAAGGGGAACGCGGACGTTTCCGTTGCCAGTCGCTCGGGAGGCTGAGGACGTCCCGATCCGAAGTGCTGTCGGCTTTTCTCACACCTCATTGCGGTTCACCTCCGATTGCTGAAGAATGGGCCTTGCGGCTCGCTCGGCGCGTGATCGCCGGGGCGGAGCCGTTCCCTTTCCTTGGATTTCAGTCCCATCGGTGCCCCCTCCACCAGGCCTGGGACGGAGACACATTCATGAGTTGCGTTTATGCGTTCCGCGTGATGGTCGGTCTGGCCGTTGCCCTGTCGGCGGTTGGGGGGGCCTCCGAAACTCGGGCGCAAGCCACCGGGAAAGACGAAGGGGGGGCCGGGCGGACCGAGAGCCTGGCCAGTCTGGCCCGCACCGTGGGAACAGGTCCTCAAGCCCCGATTACGATCCTGATGGCGCCCGCGGTCCAGCGGGAGTTGAAGCTGACCGATGCCCAGAAAACCAAGGTGTTCAGCCTCTCCGTCTCCGCGATGCAGAAACAGCGCGATCACTTTCAGACGCTGTTTCTCGGGGGAGGTGGTGAGGGGGCGATGAATCATCCCCAGGGGATGCTGGCGGCCCGTGACGGGATGCGCCGGGAGAACGATCAGGCGATCAGCCAGATTCTCGAGGAGAAGCAGAAGGAGCGGTTCAACCAGATCGTCCTTCGCACCGAGGGCCCGTTGGCCGTCGCTCGGCCGGACATCGCGGCCAAGCTCGGCCTGAAAGACACCCAGCGCCAGTATGTGCAGTCAATCATGACCCAGATGCAGCAGAACCAGTTCCTGTTGTTCGCGAGGATGCGCCAAGGGGCCGCCCTGGGCCAGGTGGGGCCCGGCCAGATCGCCCAGCTCCGGGACATGATGGAGAAGGTTCGCGACGGCGCCGTTCAGCAGTTGAGCAAGGTCATCGACGCCAAGCAGAAGAATGCCTTCAACAAGATGCTCGGCGAGCCCTTCGATCTCGCGAAGCTCGACCCCGGGGCAAGCCCGGAGCCCGAGGCCGTCCCCGGAACTTCGGCCGACGCCGCCTCGAAGCCGGCTCAAGACCCAGCGACTTCCGCTTCCGAGGCGAGCGATAAGGACGCGCCGACGGACGAGCCGGCCGCCAAGAGCTCCAGCCGCTCCGCCCGCAAGAAAGCGCGTCCCAAGGCGAAGACCAGCCAATAATCCGCCGAGCGTCGAACCGGACCCCTGCCCCTTGAAACGGGAGTCTGACACAATTAAGATCAGGGTCGATCATGGCTGTAAAGCATGTGCGGATTCAAGAAGCCTAGAGAGACGGCCATTCTTGATCGATCCTATCCAGACTTCCCGTCAAATCGAGGGCGGATTGCCATGGCAAGTGATGCCGTCGCCGACGTTGACCGCGTGGCGGAGCCGGCTCGCTGCCGAGAGTTCGTCCTCTCCGACGGGATGATCCTCATCGCTGGGACGGCCCTCTTCCTTTCGATGGGGAGTTACCTTTTCGCGTTTCTGATCGAGATGCTCGTCAGCCTGGGTCAAAAGGCTGCGGAGAACCGAGCTGAGTTCCTGTCCCATTGGCCGAGCTTTTGGAAAGCGATTCGATACAGCTTTGTCAATTCCCTCTCCTACTCCGTTCAAATTCTCGGAAATTTCCTCGTCAGTCTGATGTTCGCCTTTTTCATCCTTCGTTGGAAACGGCCTCGGCCTCCCTTGCGCCTGATGCTCCGGCAGCCGGGCACGGTCGCCGTGATCGCCGTGCTCTTCGGAGGGTTGTGGATCGTTGGCTTCCTGGACTACCTGTTCTACCCCACGATCGATAATCGACTGGCGGTTTGTCTTGGAACCGGCGGCACTGTGACCGTGGCCTGGGCCGTCCTGGCCCTGAGCCGGCAATGGCAAGCTGAGCCGGGATGGATCGACCGGATGGGGCGAGGGCTCGGGGTGGCCGCGATCGTTTATATGATGCTTGGCATTCTCCAGCATGTGGTCATCCCGATGGTTTGGTGACGGCTTTCCCCCCGAGCCAGGCGTCTGCCCCTGAGTGATCATGGCGATCTTGATAGAGGGCCAAGTCTGGCACTCGCAATCGCTCCCCCCTTTGTTTCTCCCAATGGACGATGTTCGCGGCACCCAGCCGACGGACGATCCCCATCGGATCCGAGGTCGCCTCGTCGAGGAATGGCCTCCAATCGCGCTCCACTTCCCCCCAAGCCCGTACCCTCGCTGGTTGACACTCTCTGTCAGGCTGCCTACGATGGAGATGTTTTGTGCTCTGATATTGCGCATTGCGGAACGGCTGAGAGGGAATGACGGGTGGCCAGCAAACCTTGGGGCGGACGCTTTGGCGAGAAAACGGATCGTCGCGTCGAACAGTTCACGGAATCGATCTCCTTTGATCGTCGGCTCTTCGAGCACGACATCAGGGCCTCGATCGCGCACGCCGAGATGCTGGCTCATGTTGGTTTGATCACTCACGATGAGTGCCAGCAAATTGTGCGGGGTCTGTCGGATATCCGGGCTGAGATCGAGGCGGACCGGTTTGAGTTCGTGCTCGAACGTGAGGACGTGCATATGCACGTTGAGGCCGCCTTGATCGATCGGCTCGGTGACGTGGGGCGCAAGCTGCACACGGCTCGGAGCCGCAACGACCAGGTCGCCACCGACGTCAAGCTCTGGGTTCGCGACGGCCTGGACCGGATCGGTGCCCGGCTGATCGACCTCCAGCGCGCCTTGGTGGACGCGGCCGAGCGGCACCGCGAGGTGATCTTGCCCGGCTACACCCACCTCCAACGCGCCCAGCCGGTGCTCGCCCCCCATTATTTTCTCGCCTACGTCGAGAAGTTCGCCCGCGACCGCGACCGTCTGACCGACACTCGCCGCCGGCTCAACGTCTTGCCCCTGGGGGCCGCCGCGCTCGCCGGCACGACACTCCCGATCGACCGCGAGCATGTCGCCAAGGCGCTCGGGTTCGAGGGGGTGGCGGCCAACAGCATGGACGTTTCGAGTGACCGCGACTTTGCCCTGGAGTCGGTCTTCGACCTGACGATGATTGCCGAGCACCTGTCGGGCTGGGCTGAGGAGTGGGTCCTCTGGAGCACCCAGGAATTCTCGTTCCTGGCCTTGCCCGACGCGATCTGCACCGGCAGCAGCATCATGCCGCAGAAGAAGAACCCCGACGTCCTCGAGCTGATCCGAGGGCGGACCGCCCGGGTCATCGGCGCACTCAACACCCTGCTCGTGCTGATCAAAGGGTTGCCCCTCGCCTACAACCGCGACCTCCAAGAGGACAAGGAACCGATCTTCGACGCGTTCGACACGGTTGAGGCCTGCCTCGAGCTGGCGGCCGTCGTCGTCGCGGGCGCGACCCTCCGTGCCGACCGGATCGCCGAACGGCTCGACGAGGGCTTCCTCGACGCCACCACGCTCATGGAATACCTGATCCGCGAAGGGGTTCCCCAGCGCACCGCGCACGAGGTCATCGGCCACCTGGTCAGTCTCTGCGAACAAAAAGGGTGCCGCCGCCTGGTCGACTTGCCCGATGATGAATTCACCAAGGCTCATCCCAACCTTGGACCCGGGGTCAAAAGCGTGCTGGGGGTCGCCAATGCCGTCAAGGCGTTCCGGTCCCACGGCTCGACCGCGCCCGACCAGGTCGAGAAGCAACTGGCCGCCTGGAAGGCTCGGCTCCTGGCTTGATTTCCCGTCGGGCAGGCACGGCCGACCTGGCTTATCTTGAGGATTGGAAGAACGGGGCAGTCTATGCCTGTCCCGTAAAATGTGGATAGGCTCATGGATCACGTCCACTCCCATCAGGGCCGACTCGATTTTCCCGGGATTCCGGCCCTGGGATGCCGTCGGGCGATGGCGTCGGGGTGGGTGATCGCCGGCAACGCCGGCACCTTGGTCAGTCGTGTGTTATATACCAAGCAGTCGGGAGAGCAGCGGTTCCTGATTCGGGACGCCGCCCTGAATGACCTGATCCGGTCGGCACGCTTCCAATCGGCCCACCGGATCCGGCCCGTCACGGGGCCTGCCGGACTGCCCGCCTTTCCTGAAGACGACGAAGCCGCGATCGTTGGGGGCGAGCCCTGGGACGTGGTTGGCCGTCGACGCGAGCGGAGACTTCTTGGCCAAAGACCGTGCCCTGCCCCGGCTCGACCGGGACGATCTGCTGGCGACCGTCTCGGCGGGCGCCTTGGGCCTGGTCATGGCCGCCAACGACAACACGCGCCCCCGCGCTGCCGAGATCCTCGTCGATGGGTTGGACGGCCACCCGGTCCGCCGCCGCGAAACCGATGAGGGTCTGGTCCTTCAGGAGCGCCTGTGAACTCGAACGTGTTGTGAACCCGACCGTCCCCGTTGACCCCGAGCAGAGCGGACTCGACCCCATGTGCCGAAACTCGTCTTTCCGCGATCGCCTGGCGATCTCGTGCGTGGTGGCTAGCCTGGCGGCGGGGGCCTCGTTCCTGCCCGGGGTGGTTGCCGACGCAAGGGGGCAAGTCCCCGGCCCCGAGACCTTCAGCAAGGAGCCGCAGACTCCGCTCGAGCTCTGGGAGGCGGCCGACTATCTGCTCCGGACCGGGCAAGTCCAGCAGGCCGTGCCGTATCTCAATAAGTTCATGAAGTCCAAGCCCGACGACGCCGTGCTGCTCCAGATTCGCGACCGCTACGGCGTCGGGTCGGTTCTCCGGCTGGACAACTATCCCGAGACGCGGGTCCTGGCCCGTCCCTTGTCCTCCTTGCTGGCCGCGGCCTCGCTGCGGAGCTCGACCCGGCCGGATCGGATCCAGCGGTTCGTCAACACGCTCACGAAGAGCGCCGAGGAGCAAGAGTACGCCCTCGAGCGGCTCCGTGAGGCTGGTCCTTACGCGGTTCCGTACGTGGTGCAGGCCCTGGACCGGGCGAACCTTCCCGCCGAGGAGCGGGCGCTGATCGCCTATAACCTGGGCCGGCTCGACCGGTCGGCGGTCCCTCCCTTGATCGCGGTCCTCGACAGTGCGGACGGTCGGCTGGCGGCTGACGCGGCCAGCGCCCTCGGCGCGATCGGCGACGCGCGAGCGGTTCCGTCCCTGACGCCCCTGGCGGCGACGACGAACCTTGGGTCGCCGGCCCGTGATGCGGCCCGCCGCGCGATCGCACGCTTAACCGGCCGTTCGTTCGATTCGCAGTCCCGGTCCCCGGTCCGGGTCCTGGCCGACGAGGCGCGGAAGTACCATCGTCACGCCTTCCTGTTCCCCGGCGATTCTGCCTTGATCTGGGAGTGGGACGCGGAACAGAAGGTTCCCGTTCCTCGCCAGGTCTCGCGAAGCGACGCCGAGGCTTTCTTCGGGCAGCGGCTGGCGCGTGAGGCGCTCAAGCTCGATCCGAGCGACGTGCCCGCCCAGGTCGTCCTGGTGAGCCAGGCCCTGGAAAAAGCGGTTGAGAAGGTTGGCTTCAAGGCCGTGACAAGCAACGATCCGACGGGCGCTTATGCCTCGGCGCTGGCCGCCGGGCCGAACGTGCTCGGCCAGGTCCTTCAGACGGCGATCACCGATGGCAAGACGGACCTGGCCGCGGTCGCGGCCACGGCCCTGGGACAGATCAGCGACCGCGACGTCCTGACGTCCGGGCGTCGGGTCCACCCGCTGGTTGAGGCGCTCTCGTCGTCCGGCCGGCGTGCCCAGTTCGCCGCCGCCCGTGCTCTGGTCTTGCTCGAACCTCAGCGGCCGTTCGCCGGGTCGAGCCAGGTCGTGCCGATCCTGGCGCGGTTCGTGGCCAACCAGCCCGCGCCTCGGGCCGTGGTGATTGACGGCAACCTGGATCGCGGGAACCTGCTCGCCTCCCACCTCAAAGCACTCGGCTACGACCCGCAAGTCGCCCGAACCGGCGCGGATGGTTTTCGGGCCGCGTCTGATGGGGCCGACGTCGAGCTGATCCTGATCGACACCCACCAGGTCGGGGGCCCTTGGCGACTGGTCGATATCCTGGCGAACCTGCGTGCCGATGCCCGGACGGCGGGCATCCCGATCTATGTCGTGGGCCCGCTTGGCAATCAGGCCGCGCTCGATGCGACCTTCAAGAATTATCCGGGCGTGAAGTTCCTGGTCACCCCGACCACCCCTGCGATTCTCGAGCGACAGCTCGGGGGCCGGCCGTCGGAGTTCTCGGACCAGGAGCGAGCCGCCTACTCGACCGAGGCCGCCGCGCTCCTGGCCGCCGTCGCGTCGCGGCCGGGCAGTCCGTTCGAGGCCGACCTGAGGCAGGCAGAGGGTGCTCTGTCTCTCGCCTTGAACACCCCGACGACCAACCTGGCCGCCGCGACCGCCATGGGGGACGTGCCTGACGCCGGGGCTCAACGCGGTCTCGCCGAGGTGGTGCTCGACGTGTCGAAGACCACCGCGCTTCGCCTCGCCGCGGCCCGGCAACTTGCCCGCAGTCTCCAGCGGTTCGGCCCGCTGGTGTCGGCCGACCAAGAAGTCAAGCTCCTCGCCGCACTCGACCAGGAACGCGAGCCCGCGCTGCGGATCGCCTTGGCCTCGCTCATTGGAGCGCTTCGACCCAAGCCGGCTCAGGCGGGTTCGCGGCTCCAGCGACTCAACCCGCTTCCCGCGGCCCCCGCTCCCGAATCGGTTCCCTCTCCGCCGACTCCGGAACCGGCCGCGTCCGAGCCCATGCCCGCTCCCGCCGAGGAGGTTCCGCCTCCTGCGGACGCCAAACCGTGATACGACCCAAGGCCGATCCTTTGTCTTGCAAAGAGCCGAGGAATCGACGGATTGCTGGAACTGAACGATTGAACGAGGAGAGGAAGGGGGCTGGCCGGCCCGAGGGAGGAGCGAAGCGCTTCGCTCACCCGAGGTGTGCGCCGGCCCTCTTTGGAAGGACGCGCGGCGATGGCCACCCCCTATGATCGCTCCCCATCTCGCCCGGGAGGAGACACTCCTCTGCCGGGCGTGATCGGTTCGAGCCCGGCAATGCTCGAGGTTTTCCGGACCACCCGGCAGGTTGCTCCCTCACGCGCTTGTGTGTTGATCGTTGGTGAGACGGGGACCGGTAAAGAACTGGTCGCACGCGCCATCCACGACCTCAGCCCGCGATACTCCGGCCCCTACATCCGCGTCAACTGCGGCGCCCTGACCGAGAGCCTGCTCGAAAGCGAGCTGTTCGGCCACGTCAAAGGCTCGTTCACGGGCGCTGTGGATAACCGGACGGGCCGGTTTGAAGCCGCGCACACCGGCAGCATCTTCCTCGACGAGATCAACAGCACTTCCCCCAAGCTCCAGGTCAAGCTGCTCCGCGTCCTCCAGGAGGGCGAGTTCGAGCGGGTCGGCGACACGAACACGAAGAAGGTGGATACCCGGATCATCGCGGCGACCAACCGCGACCTGCTCGACGAGATCGACTCCGGCCGGTTCCGTGAAGACTTGTACTACCGACTCAACGTGGTGCCGATCTACCTGCCCGCCTTGCGCGAGCGCCGGGACGATGTCGGCTTGTTGGTTGAATTGTTCCTGAAGCGGTATGCCGATCAAAACCGCCGCGATGTCCGCCGCGTCCACCCCGAGGCGATGCGCCTGCTCCGCGATCACGACTGGCCGGGCAACGTCCGCGAGCTTCAGAATTACGTCGAGCGCGCCGTGATCTTGGGCGACGGGCCGGAGCTGACCGTCGAGCACCTGCCCCCTCAGTTGCGCGGCGTCGCGGCCCCGCGGCCGATCCGGTCACGGGGGGGCGACCTCACCGCCATGACCTCGGAACTGGTCCGCCAGGGAGTTCGCGCGGCCGGTCCGCAGGCCAACGACCTTCATAAGCGGATCGTCGATCAGGTCGAGCGTGAGCTGATCCAGCAGGTCCTCCAGTCGTGCGAACGGGTCCAGATCAAGGCCGCCGCCCGCCTGGGCATCAATCGAAACACCTTGCACAAGAAACTCGCGCAGTACCGAATCGACGGCGACGAAAACAGTGGCGTCAACGGTGACGGGCACGGCCCTGACGGCTCGGATTCGCCCTCCGCCGGTGACGAGGAGTAAGCGACCTATGTCCGCGGCCCCTATCCCCAGCCTGGCACTCGATCGTCTCTACCAGGGAGACTGTCTGGAGAACATCCGGCAAGTCGAGTCGGGGTCGATCGACCTCGTGTTCGCTGATCCTCCCTTCAACATCGGCTACGATTACGACGTCTACGACGACCGCCGCAGCGCCGACCAGTACCTCGCCTGGACCGAGCTCTGGGCCGCCGAGGTCACGCGGGTCCTCAAGCCGACCGGCACCTTTTGGCTGGCGATCGGCGACGAGTACGCGGCCGAGCTCAAGGTGGCCTTCCACCGTGGCCAGGGCCTGACGCTGCGGAACTGGGTGATCTGGTACTACACGTTCGGCGTCCACTGCAAGAAGAAGTTCAGCAGGAGTCATGCCCACCTGTTCTACTTCGTCAAGGACGCCAAGCGGTTCCTGTTCAACGACCATACCATCCGCGTCCCCTCCGCGCGGCAGCTCGTCTACGCCGACACTCGCGCCAACCCCAAGGGACGCGTGCCCGACGACACCTGGATCCTTCGTCCTCAGGACCTGCCCGACGGTTTCGCCCCCGATAATGACACCTGGTACGTCCCCCGCGTCTGCGGCACGTTCAAGGAACGCGCCGGTTGGCACGGCTGCCAAATGCCCGAGCAACTTCTCGGCCGGATCATCCGCACCTGCTCCAACGAGGGCGATATCGTCCTCGACCCCTTCGCCGGCAGCGGCACGACCCTGGTCGTCGCCAAGAAGCTCGGCCGCAAGTACCTTGGCTTCGAACTCTCCCCCGACTACGCCGCCCAGATCGAAACCCGCCTCGCCGCCGCCGAGGTGGGCCAACCCCTCGAAGGAAGCGCCGAGCCACTCGCCCCCGCCAAGCCCACCCCGGTGCGAGTGAAGCGGGCGTGATCGTGCCGGGGCCGATTCCGGCTCGTTGATGTCATCCCCTGGGACCGCGGGCGCCCCGCCCGCATTCTTCTCTTGTCTGGGGGGCTGGGTCCCAGGCCTGCGATGATCGCTCCAAAAAGCGGAGATGAGGGAACCCGAGGTGCCGCTCGGTCTCCAATCTTTTTCTCTTCGCTCACGCTGAGGGCGGGGCCTCATCCGAGAAGGTTCGGAGCCTCTGGATCAACTCAGGGATTTTGTTCTCGACCACATCCCAGAGGATGTCGTTATCGATCGCAAAGTAAACGTGCGCCAGCCAGTCTCGCATCCCGGCGATCTTCCGCCACTCGACCTCGGGCATCCGCTGACGTACTTCGTCAGGGATGCGCTTCGCTGCCTCGCCGATGATCAAGAGACAGTGAACCACCGCATGATAGGTCCGGTCGTCACGAAAGAATGCTTCTCGGTCCATGGCTGCCGTGAACTGCGAGATCTTCTCGCAGGCCGTGCCGATGTCCGCAAGATAGGATCGCCAGTCACGGGACATGGATGAGATCTCGTTCGACTTCGGCCCGCATTTCGGGCCGAAGCGTGTCGGGGGTTCCCAGGTCGACCGGGCGGCCAAGTAGGTCTTCCAGGTCGAGTTTCAGGCCCATGAAGTTGTCGAACGTGGCTTTTTCCGTGAACGTCACGAGCATGTCCACGTCGCTCCCCTCCCGGTCATCGCCTCGTGCCATCGAGCCGAAGACGGCGAGTGACTTGACTCCATAACGCTCCCGCAATCCAGGAGCCTCGGCCTTCAGGCGGTTGAGGATCGTTAGCCGGTCCAAGGTTATCAGCCTCGTGTGGTCATCCTTCCTGAAGAACCCTTACGTTCATTCTGCCAGAGCTCATGTCATGTTGCACGCCCGTAGAGCGAAATTGGGTCATGGGCGTGAAACTCTCGATTTTGGCAGTTCAGGGCTTCTGCTTGTTGGGCGTGGAGCCACTCGCCCCCGCCAAGCCCACCCCGGTGCGAGTGAAGCGGGCCTGATCCGCGGCCGGTCGTGGTCGGCTCTCCCTGGAACCGATAGAATGGGCTGTCGGTGGAACCGCGGCGGTTGGGAGATCCGGACGATGCCCTCACCCTTTCCTGGCATGGACCCTTATCTGGAAGCTCCGGAAATCTGGCCGGATCTCCATGATGCGCTGGCGAGTGAGATCCGCAATGAACTTAACCAGACCCTCCCGACTCCCTACTATGCCCGCCTCGAAATGCGGCCGGAGCTTGGGATTGTCGAAGAGGGAAAGGTGACGCATCGCATCGTCCCTGACATCACCGTGGTCCGGCATCCTCTCCCTCGGCCCGCTCAGGGGGCAATGGCGGTAGCAGACCGACCGAGAAGGGAAATTTCGAGTTCACTGGATATCACGGTTCATCTTGACAGGATCCGGCACCATTTCATCGAGATCCGCGACTCGCTCCAGGGCCACAAGCTCATCACCCTGATCGAGATCTTGAGCCCGACGAACAAGCGTCCTGGCCCTGACCGCGACGCTTACCGCCGCAAGCAGCGTGAGGTGCTCGACAGCGACGCCAACCTGATTGAGATCGACCTGTTGCGCAGCGGCGACCGCGTGCTTCCCGACCTCAACCTGGCCGCGCTGCTTGATGAGGTCGACCCGGCCCCTGATTACGTGGTCCTGGTCAATCGGGCCTGGCGCCGCGCCGAGCGTGTGGGATACGAGGTCTTCCCTTGCAGCTTGCGGGAATGGCTCCCCTGCATTCCGGTCCCTCTGAAGCAGGAGGAACTGGAAGTGCCGCTCGATCTCCAGTATGTCTTCAATCGAGCCTACGAGGGTGGTCCCTACCGCCGAGGGGCCGTTGATTACACCCGCCCCCCAAGCCCTCCTCTCTCCGAAACCGACGCCACCTGGGCCGAACTCTTGCTTCGCGACCGAAATCAGGCTGCGTCCTCATAAACGGCCCGATCGGCAATGCGAGCTCGAAGAGAAGAGTCGAGAGGATGGACACGTGTCGCCACGTGACCGAGTCTTCTGCTCGGATCCAATGTCCGCAATTTGCAGCCCCGAAGGGGCGACCGTCAATAGCCAGGGGCGCAAGCCCCTGGGAATCATGTTCAAACCAGGATTTCTGCAGCCCCGAAGGGGCGACCGTGAATCGGCGAAGCCTGACGCGGACGGTCGCCCCTTCGGGGCTGCAAAGACATCATTTAAGCTTATCTCGTTACCAGGGGCTTGCGCCCCTGGCTATGAATGGTCGCCCCTCCGGGGCTGCAAAAAACGGAATTTACTTTCCTGACTCTTAGTAGAGAAGTTATGTTCAAGCCGCTTGCTTCGGTTCTGAGTGAGAGTCCGCTAACGCGTCAGTGGATCGGTCGCGGCATCGGTGGTGTAGCTGGCGCCGAGGTCATCGAACCAGACAGTTCCAGGGCCATAAATCTGGGGGGCGATGACGATTTTTGCGGTCCCAGGGGGGATTGCCACGACTCCTTCGTAGCGCTTCCAGTCGTGCGTGACCGGTGGATCCCCTGATTCCTTGGCACCGATGTAGGCGACCCAGGCGTGGCTCCACTCGCCTTTGCGGTCGAGGAACTGGGCGTCGAGGATTGCCTTGCCGGCCCGATCGGCCTTGATCCAGGCGGAGACTTTGAGGCGGGGGCTGTCGCCTGTGCGAGTCACGGTTTGGGACCACTCGGCGATCGGGAAATAACGGTTCTCGGACTTTTTGAGGCAGAGGCTGGCCTTGCCTTCGTGGGCCGTGTCCCGGCTCCAGAGGTAGGAGACGCCTCGAATTGCGTTCCCCTTCGACCACCCATTGGGTTGGCGTTCGTCCCCTTCCTCAACGCCCGGATTGACCAGGCTCAAAGGGCTGTCAGGCTCCGCGTTCAGGGCGACCAGGGTTGGCTCGGGCTGGGGAATGCGAGGCGGTTCGAGGGGAGGCTGAAGTGCGCCGGGAGGCGTGGGCGTGGAGACCGGGATCGGCCTGGCCAGGGACACGACGGCCCCGGTGGCCACGGTCCCGCTCACGATCAGTAGGGCGGCGAGTGACTTCCACGAGAGTGTTGCCATCATCGCAAGTTCTCCTTCCACGAGGGCGGCCACCGTCGCCGGGACCAACCCGACTTCGGCGACCCCCGCCATTCCGGTCAGGTGCGGGGCCGCGGCGCGGACGATTCGGACGACGAGTGCCTCCGACGGTGATGCCGCCGACGCCTGGCCGCCGAGCAAGCCCGAGCCGGTCGCGGCCAGGGCAGGAGCGAGACCGCGCCGCGTCAACCGACTCCGGAGCCGGGCTCGGGCCGACGCGAGCCGGCTCTTGACGGTTCCGACCGGGCACTCGAGCCGGGTCGCGGCCTGTTCGTGGGTCAGACCGTCGAGGTCGCAGAGCACGACGACGGCGCGACTCGGATCGGGCAGTCGGGTCACTTCCTCGTCGAGCACCGCAAGCAGTTCCCGCCGCTCCTGATCACGGTCAGGGGCCGGGACGATCGCTAACGCTTCGACTCCGATCGCCGGTCGCTCGCGCCCGAGGCGCTGAGCGGTGTTCGCCCGCGCTCGAAGCGAAACTCGGTAGGCCACTCCGTAGAGCCAGCTTGCAAGGCGGTCGCCGTCGCGAAGTGAGCCCGACCGGCGGACCAGGACGAGAAAGACCGCCTGGAAGGCGTCATCAACGTCGTTGGAGTCGCGCAGCAGGCGCCGGCAGACTCCCAGGACCATTGGGCCATGGCGGGTCACCAAGGCCGAGAACGCCGCCTCGTCGCGATGGGCCACGAACCGTTCCAGCAGACGCACGTCCGATTGCCCGGCGTCGGTCCCCTCGCTGAAGAGACGACCCAGGTCTTTGAGTCCACTCGGTCCGACCAACGTATCCGCTCCCCCAGGTTGACGAATCAGGTCGTTTGCCCCTCATACTGCGGGGACAACGCGATTTCGTTCGCCGATTCTTGGGAATTTTTCAAAAGAGTGTGCGAATCGAAGTGCGGAATCGCCACTTCTTTATGGAACCACACGAGTTTCGTTGGTGATTCGAAAGTCGTGTCGTTTTGGAATGTACGCAATAATCGCGGCGTTCGCGACGAAGAGTCAGGGGACCACGGCCCTTCGGGAATCGCGACCATGATGACCTCGTACTCGCTCATGGTGCAGTTGGCGCGGCTGATTCCGGTCCCTCAGAAGCACGCTCCCGTACGGCCTGGACTTCTGGCCGGGAGAACGCACGAGCGCTTCGGCTGCTGCCCGGCCTGCCGCGAATTCATCGGGATCAAGGTCGCGACACCGGCCCAACGAGAGCTCGTCTGTCCGGCTTGCCGACAGACGATCGACGCTCTCGAACCGCTCTGGCCGACTCTCTCCGAGATGAGAGAGCCTTCGCCAGGATCGGATGCCAAGTCCGCTTGCGAGCCGGGTTCGGTGGCACGCCCGGGCGCAGGCGTCAGCCGCGCGATTCGCCGGATAGGTGACGCATTCCGGGCGGCCCTGGGGTTTGGACCACGCTTACGCGGTCATCACCAAAAATCGTCATCGCCGGGGGTTTGGGACAAGGATCTCGATGATTAAGGACCGGGCTGGGCGGCCCCTCGGTCGGAATGCCGCCGCCCGGTTCTTGGGGGATATGATTTTGTGCTGATAAAATGGGGTTGATGCGTGTGCGTATGCGGAATTACGGCGTCTGCTTTTCCCGGATCAGTTTCGCGAGGAATTTGGCCGTTTCGTCGCCGATCACGTGGTATCCGGCCAGATTGGGGTGCCGATCGGCGAACCAGCCGGGTAAGCCTTGGAAATGGGCGTCGAGCCGGTTGTCCATCACCACGACCTGGCCATCTCGGACGAGCGGCTTGACCCACGCGCGGTGCTTTTCCGGGATGTTTTCGAGCGGGTAGCGGCGGTAGTTGAGCATGTTCGGCCCCTGCTGCTTCAACTCCGCCTGGTAGCGCGAGTAGACGTCGAACAGGGTGAGGCGTTCCGACTCGGCAACATTGCGGATGAGTTGATTGATCGCTTCGTCGCGTTCAGGCGAGAGGTAAGGGATGATTGTCATCGGCAGGAGGGTTGCCTGGGGGAAGTCCTTGCGAAGCCGCTCGATGAGCTCGGCGTAGTCCTTGGGGAAATTGACCTCGAAGTTTTCCCGTCTGGCGACGTCGTTCAGACCGTAGCGAATGAAGACGTAGTCGACGCCTTTGAGCGGGGCGATTTCCTGGTCGTACCGGCCGGAGGAGAAGAGGCGCTGGATGAATTCGCCGTCCCGCCCCTGGTTGATGACCTCGGCGGTCGGCAAATCCTGCTCCGTTGCCAGGAGCTGTTGGATGACGCCTTCGAGGTGGGGGCCTTCGGGGTGGGTTTGCCGGCAGACACTGCCAATGGTCGTGCTGTCGCCGAGGAGCAAGATTTTGAGTGGTCCTCCCTCCCCTCCCAAGACAGGAAGGGGCAAGGCCAAGAGGACCGCGAGAAACCCGAATCGCAAGGAGTTCGTGCGCTGCATCCGAACGGTTCTCCGAAGAGGTTGGCGGCTGCCGTTATCACGATGTCAGTTGTCGTGGATTTGACTTGGCGCCTTGGTTCCGAAGCGTTCTCAGCGCCTCGCGACCGGAGTGACATCGTCCCAGGAGGTGTAGCGTGCGATCCGGGGGGCGACGTCGGGATACTCGAGGACCCGGGGGAAGAGGGTGTGGCTCATGCCGCTCTGGGGGTGGTGGTTGATCTGTTCGACGCGATCGGCGAGCGGCCCGAGCTTGTCCAGGTCGCGCGGGCGTAGGCCCACGCGGCCGATCGCGGAGCTGACGCCGGTGTATCGGCCGAGCGTGTAGAAGGCCAGGGCGTAATCGCTGCTGTTCCGCAGGTTCAGCAGGGCTTCGCACATCGGGAGCGCCTGATGGAGCCGCTGACCGGGGTTGAGCCAGTCGTGCTCGGCGGCCGTCTCGAGGATCACGGCTCGGAGGCGGAGATCGGGGCGGCCCGAGCTGAGTTGAGCGGACGGCTCTCTCAAGATCGAGGGCAGCACCGCACCTGAGAGCAGGTGCATGGTGGTCAGCGTAATTCGGCCGCCGTCGCTCTGGCCCATGAAGCAAATTTGCGCGCCCGCGGGGGCGGCTTGAAGGAATCGCGACAGTTGATAGCTCGCGATCCGCGACCGCCTTGCCTTCTCGTTGATGTCCACGACCAGGTCGGAGCGCACCCGCTCGCTCGGCCAGTCGAACACCACGAACACGGTCTCCGGGTGGAACCCACCGAGTGCTTCGAGCTGCGCCCGGACTTCCACCGCTTCCTTGATCGCGGCGCGATAGTCATACCCGTTGCCGTGGATCAGGAAGACCGAGGGCCGTCCCGCCATTCGGTTGAACAAGCCCGCGGGGTTTGATCCGTTGAGCGGTCCGCCATTCTCGACAAGCTGCGCCACCGTGATGCTCGGCCAGGGACTCACCCCCATCGTCTGCTCGCAGGCCCGGGTGTGGACGACCCAGGTCTCGATCGCGGAGACCGTCGGAACGGGACCGAAGTCCGCTTCGCCTTGCGGAGAATCGGCGATGACCAGGTTCTCGGTGGGTGAATCGAGCGGGAGCGGTTGTGCGGAATCCACGGCCGCGATCGGCGGCAATCCTGTACCGTCGAGATCACGGCTTTGTGGGGCGCGACATCCCACGAGGCCCCAGACCGTCACAAGTCCGATGGCGACCCAACCCACCGTCGGGACTGACCCGTGGCGGCGTTCCTTCTTGAGCATGAAAACGTCCCACGGTCATACCCCACTCCTGATCGCGATCGCAATCCTACGGGAATATACGACATAAGGACGCAACAGGCCGAATCAGAGAGGCTCATCGCGGGTAGGAAACGGAGATTGGGGGCAGATGGAGCTTTTGCCGGGGAGGTATCGCCTCCCCGGTCCCAATTGTCGGGACTGAGCCTCCGGATTGGGGAGGATCGGCCTGTTATACAACGACCCGATCCAGGGCGAGGGTGATTCCTCGCTCTCTGGCGGGTCGTTGCTGTGATAACGGATGAGATTCTTAGCGCTTGAGGCTGGAAGCCTTGGAGTTCGCTGGAACGCCAGAATTCCTGTTAGTTAAAAAGTTGTTTCTTGCGGAAACAATTATGCCTTGATTTCAAAAATGGCCTCGACCTCGACGGCCGAGCCGGTGGGAATCTGGGCGAAGCCGAGGGCGCTACGGGCATGATAGCCGTCACCGTCCTTGCCGTAGATTTCGTGCAAGAGGTCGCTGCAGCCGTTGATCACCAGATGCTGCTCGTCGAAATCAAGTGTCGAATTCACGCAGCCGAGAAGCTTCAGCACCTTCAGGCCATTCAGCGTGCCGTGGGCGTTCCAGACCGAATTCAGGATCTTGGCGGCACATTCTCGAGCGGCGGCCCTCCCCTGCTCCACCGAGACGCCGGCGCCCAGTTTTCCTTTGATATCGCTCACGTGGCCGGACGTCAGCAGGAGGTTGCCGGTCCGCACAACCAGCGCCAGATAGCCCGGCTCTTGCTTGGTGAATTGGATCCCGAGTGATTCAGCCTTTTCCTGCGGTGACATTCCAAACTCTCCGGTGAAAAGAACAAAGGCCGCGAAACTTCGGCTTCGGTGACCGAGACCGTTGTGCCATCGAAGCCCGAGGGAGTGGGGTGGGACGCTTTCTCAAAGGAAGCCAAGCGCCGACGAAGCTGAGTTCTGCCATCCTATCATGGATCAGACCCCTTCGGTAGGAGCGCCCTGGCATCCGCAACGGCAACGCAACGGGGCTTCGCTTATTGGGCGGCGGTTTTCAGTTCGGCAAACCGCAGGCGCATTTCGGCGAGCCGCTCTGCCTGGGCCGGATCGGCGACGAGGTCGTGCTCCTCCGCGGGATCGGCATGCAGGTCGAACAGTTGCTCGTGCTTGAAGTCGGGCCAGTAGAAGTATTTCCAGTCCTTGCGCACGAGCGCCTCGGACGCGGGAATGAAGTCGCGATTGTGAATAATGGCGTGCTCATAAAAGAACTCCGTACGCCAGGCGGGCGGTTCCGCCGCGAGATAGAGCGGCGCGAAGTTCCGGCCCTGCATTCGCTCGGGCGGGGCGATTCCGGCCGCTCCGAGAATCGTGGGGGCCAGATCGACGTTCAGCGTGAAGTCGTCGTTCGTCTGCCCGCGCTTTGCCTTCGCCATCCGTGGGTCACGGACGATGAGCGGCACGCGGATGCTTTCCTCGTGTGGATACCACTTGTCGGCGAGACCGTGCTCGGCGTGGAAATAGCCGTTGTCGGTCGTGAAGATGACCAGCGTACTGTCCATTACGCCTTGCTTCGCCAACTCGGCCAGCACGCGGCCGCAGGTGGCGTCCACCTCGGTGGCGAGGCGGTAGTAATCTTTCATGTATTGCTGGTAGCGCTCCGGCGTGTCGAACCGCCAGTGCCAGCGGTTGCGGCCTTCGTTCTTCTCGTTGGCGATGAACGGCGGCAGCTTCTTGAAGTGGGCGTCGGTGGCGGTCTTCGGTACGGGGATCGTCACGTCTTGATAGAGAGATGCACTCTCCGGCTGGGGTAAGTATTGCTTCGGATTCGCATCCTCGGCGTGGGTGGCGAAGAAGGCGAGCGTGAGGCAGAACGGTTTGTCGGCCGGGCGGTCGCGGAGGAATTCGAGCGCATCCTTCTCGTTCTTCTTCGTGACGTGGATCTTCGAACCGTCCGGCTGCGTCATCCA
Source organism: Singulisphaera sp. GP187 (assembly GCF_900129635.1). Taxonomy (GTDB): domain Bacteria; phylum Planctomycetota; class Planctomycetia; order Isosphaerales; family Isosphaeraceae; genus Singulisphaera. Next base: position 5,354,475 of record NZ_FSRB01000001.1, read on the forward strand.
ATGGGTTCCGCCGTAGGACCGACCGAAGTCGAAGTTGGCGCGGGGGAACGTGCCGTTATGCCACTTGCCGACGTGCCCGACGAAATAGCCATTGGCCCGCAGCAGGCCGGGATAGGTTTCCGCCCACGGTGTCTTGAACGCCTGGAAGGCGGGGTTCCCATGGCGCGACATCCATTGCCCGGTGAAGAGCGTGGCCCGGCTGACGCCGCAGATCGCCGTGGTCACACAGTTGCGCGTGAACCGAAAACCGTCGCGGGCGAACTGGTCGAGGTGTGGGGTTTTCACCACCGGATTCCCCGCGCAACCGAGCGTGTCATATCGCCAGTCATCCGCGTAGAGCAAGACGATATTCAGCGGTTTCTCCGCGGCGCTGGATTGGCGGCAAAACGCACTCAGGAGCATCAGGAAGCAGACGATTGGTTTCATGCTCAGCCATCCTCGCGTTGGTGGGACCCGGACTCTCCCGCTCGACGTTGCGCGATGCCGACGCCGCGTCGGGATCGATTTTAGGCGGGGTCGCCGAGGACTTCACCCGTTTTTTCAGGGTTTCGCCCGGCATTCGAACGCTCGAGGGGCCAGGCCGTGATCCCTTGTGAAGCCTCCCCGATCGATGATCGGGTGCGTTGCCGCTCCCAATCGCCCACGGAATCGGCGCCTGACCTGGCCTTTGCGGTATCATCTTCCGGAGTATCGACGGCCCATCAAGACCTCAAGGCAGTGCTTGCCGAATCGAACTGGAGATGCGATGCGCGTTCTCGGAAAATTGGGCGAAGGGCGACAGGCGATGATATTTTTTAAGAATATGATGTTAGGATTTGTAATTGCACATCACGTGCAGCTAAGTCATGCCAATCTACCAACCACTGCCTTCCTTCAAAATGGCGTCACCGCGCACCGAGGGAACTCGGGCGAGTTTGCCGAGAACACGCTTCCGGCCTTCCAGAGCGGCATCGACGTCGGTGCGGACTGGATCGAGCTCGACATCCTTCGCACCAAGGACTGCAAGCTCGTCGTCCTCCACGACCGGACGACCGGGCGGGTCGGCGACAAGAACCTGGACGTGGCCGAGTCGACCTACGAGGAGTTGCGGACCGTCGACGTCGCCACCGTCTTCAGGCGCCGAACGGGCAAGACTCGCGATGAGTGTCCACCTCAGACGATCCCATTGCTCGACGACGTGCTGCGGCTGGTCATGAAGCAGGAGCAGACCCGCGTTTCGATCCAGCCCAAGATGGACGTGGTGGCCGAGGCAATCGCGCTTGTCCGGAAGCTCGGGGCCGAGCGCTGGGTCGGCTTCAATGACGGCAGCCTGCCGTACATGACCGAGGTCAAGCGGCTCGCTCCCGAGCTCCCGGTGTTCTGGGATCGAGCGGCCAACACAGACATCGACGACGACCTTCGGATCGCCAACCAGCGCGGGTTCGAGAGCCTCGTGTTGCACTCCAGCGGCGTCACGGTCGAGAAGGTCGAAAAGATCAAGGCGGCGGGGATCGCAGTGGGCGCCTGGACGGTGGACGACCGGGCCATGATGGAGACAATGCTCGACCTGGGCGTCGAGCGGCTCTACACCGATCACCCCCGGCGCCTCCTCGCCCTCCAGGCCGGCCGCGCGTTCCGATCCCTCCCGTGTGAGGGGGCGTACCCGAGGCACCTGCAAGGGATCGCCACGAACGATCGGGACGCGCTCTTCTGGAGCTTCACCGATGTCCTGATCAAGACCGACCTCGACGGCAAGGTTGTCGCGAAGGTTCCGGTCGCTAACCACCATGGCGACCTCTGCTTCCATGGCGGCAAGCTTTACGTCGCCGTCAACCTCGGGCAGTTCAACAAGCCGGCCGGCCGGGTCGACTCGTGGGTCTACGTTTATGACGCCACGACGCTCAAGGAGCTCGCCCGTCACAAGACCCCGGAAGTCGTCCACGGCGCGGGCGGTATTGCGTTCCACGGCGGGAATTTCTTCGTCGTGGGTGGATTGCCCGAAGGTAGCAACGAGAATTATGTCTATGAGTACGACCCGTCGTTCGCCTTCCAGAAGCGGCACGTGCTCGCCAGCGGCTTTACCCTGATGGGGATCCAGACGGCGGCCTTCGCCGAGGGGCACTGGTGGTTCGGCTGCTACGGTAAGCCGCCCGTGCTGCTCAAGGCCGACCCGTCGTTCAAGCTGGTCGGCAGATGGGAGCTCGATGCCTCGTTGGGGATCGTCGGCCTGCCTGATGGCCGCTTGCTCGTGGCTCGCGGGGCCAATGAGCCAGGCAAGGGGAACATGGGTCGCGTCGTCCCGGCCGTTGCCGATGACACGCAGGGCCTGCGGATCATCGAGCCGGCGCACCCGAACCGCAAGTAATTCGACGCTGATTTTTGGACACTGTAGCAAGGACACCGGGCTGATGGATCGGGGTGGCCCGGACAACTTGCTTGTCCGGGGCGCGAAGCGACAAGAGGCTTTGGGTTTGGCCCGGCCCGAGGGAACGTCGCGGCCGACCGGACGCCTCTTGCGGCTTCGCCGCCCGGACAAGCAAGTTGTCCGGGCCACCCGAGGCCGGGCGGAATACCCGGTAACGTGGCGACAGTCTCGATTTTTGTTCGGGATCAGTTCGTCGGCCAGAGTGAATTGATCAGTTCCACGGTCTGATCGGCGAGGACTTGCCCCCCTTCCGGGCCGACGAGATTGCTCTCGACGATGGCGCTATAACCTCCGCCCCGGGCCGCGCGCTCGGTCGGCAGGTAGGAGCCCGGTCCGGCCAGTTGAATGATGAAGGTCTGGAGCGCTCGGCTCCGGGCCTTGATCTGGATCCCATACTCGGTGAAGAGCTCGAAAACATTGGTCGCGATCGCGACGTCGCCGAGCCGGATGACGTGAAGTTCCATGGCAAACGGATCGACGGAGCCGGCTTTTTTCTGCCGCTCGTAGCGGTCCACGACTTCCTGGTGCCAGACCACCGAACGGCGGTTGAGCGGGTCTTTGGAGAGGCTTTCGATTTTCGCCTTGGCCTCGGCGGCTTCCGCGTCGGTGACGACGCGGACGGGCAGTTGGAGCGTGGCGACTTTATGGACGAGCGGGGCATCGGCATGTTGTTCTTTGCGGGCGCCTTCATGGGCCTCGTCCCAGGCGACGACGATTCGGTTCGCCAACTCTTTGAGTCGGGTCAGGCCGCGGAGCGTCCGCATCCGCTCCTCCGCGCCTTTCCGATACATCAGGTGGGGCGACTGATCGCCGGCGGCGCCGGTCCAGGCGAGCACGAACAGGTCCTTGCCGTGCTTGGAACGGAGGGTCTCCCGGACCTCATGCCAGAAGTCGGCGTTCACGGCCGAGAGGCCTTCGACCTCCTGGGAAGGACAGGCGACGTTGATCGCCGTGGCGAGGAGCTTTCCCTCGGGATTCCAGAAGAAGAGGACTTCGACGCCCTGATCTTCCGACCCTTCGATGCCGCGAAAGTTCGCCAGATTCGTGGCGCCGTACATCTGGGCATGGCCGTCGGCATAGACCGATCGGCGATTCTGAGCCACCACGGCATGTCCCAGACCCCAGCCCGCGCGGCCCGGCTTGCGGGCTTGCCAGGCCTTCACCGCCGCCTCGGCGACCTGATTGGCCAGAAAGTCGGCGTACTCCGCCGGCTGCATGATGCCGTCCTTGGGAATCTCGTAATCCCCTTCCGTCATCACAGGCGCTGTGTGCGTGTGCGTGGCATTGAGCACCAGCTTTTGGCTGTCGAGGTCAGGGAGCCGTTCCTTCACGAGGCGCCGGACCTGGGCAAGGGTCGCGGATTCGATCGCGACTAAATCACATGAGATCATGATTGCCTGATCGAGAGCCTTGTCCCCGTCTCTCGATTCTAAGGCCAGGGCCGTGGCGGTCACCGGGCTCTCGACGTTCCGGGCGATCCGGGTCCGCATCTGCCCCGCAATTGCAACCGGCCGATCGGGCGTGATACTGACAGTCGCCCCTCCGACATGGAGCTCGGCCGCCGGGCATTCCACGACCACGACGGAAACCAACAAAAGGGCGGCGCCGGCCAGGGCTGAAAATGCTGGTCGACTCAGTTTCGCTGTCAACATTCCGAGGGTCCCCGCGGAGATCATCATCATTCAAGAAGAACAACCTGGGGATTTCCCGAGGAACCGGCGCCGAATCGATAGGGGCGGCCTCCTCCGGTCAATCCGAAGTCCCAGCAGATCCCCACGGATGACAGGATGCAAGGCAATTCTCGCTTTCTCCTGGGGATGTCGTCTTGATTGGTAGGCCAAGCCCGAAACATGCGAGAATCGTGATTGAGAGAGTAGCCACGACCTTGGAATCGCGAGGAGCCTTGTGATGAATGCCGATCCCGAAATCACCGACGCGGAGAAGATCGAACGCGCGAAGCGAGCGCTCAACGCCTTTGCCTATCCGTCGGCCATGGTCGCCGAACAAGTCGGCCACCTGATGGATGGTCTGCGCCTGCTCTGCGATTCGCTGAACAGTACCCCGCCGACGCTCTGGGATCAGTCGATGCGGGTTGACGCGAGCCTGGTCGCGGAACGCTCCAGGCAGGAACGTGAGAGCCGGCGGAAGGAGATTGCCACGGCGACCGCAACTCGACACAGTCAACAAGATAATAGCAATTGATGAAAACAGGCAAATCAGGCGTCTGGAGGATCGGGCCTGTCCCCAGGTCGAGAGCACAAGGGAAATGAGGGTGGATATGGATACGGTAGCAAGGGCGCCGGGTTGTTGGATCCGGACCACCCGGTAACGTGGCGACAGTATCTGAAGCCGTTTAGCGGGTCCGTTGCAGTCTCGAAAAATAAGATGAGTTCAAATGGAAATGTGTCGATAATGTTGGAATCTCGTTCCCGCGCTCTGCGTGGGAATGCCGTCCGCGACGCTCCGCGTCGTCTTGTCTTCGCCGGCGGGTGGGGCCGCGTCGCAGAGCGGCCAGAACGGCATTCCCACACCGAGCGCTATGCCTTACCCACAAGTGGGGGTCTGGCCCGGTGTCCAGCGAGGGTGATCGGCGCAAGTGCCTGAGAGTCCTCCAGTTGTGGCATCCAGCTCGGGCCACAGCCCCCTTCCGTAACCTCCGGATTGCTAACAACTTACGACTTGTGGGTAAGGCATAGCACCGAGCGTGGGAACGAGTTTCTCCCGTGAATTTCAGCCTCCGGGGCAGGCACCTCGCAGGGATACCGCATGGCAAATGAGAATGATGATGCGATCGCGAGCGCTCTTCGCCCTGCTTCTCACCCTGGCCGGGTGCGGTGGTCCCGAGGCCCCGATCACCGACCCTTCCCAGGTCCCACCGCTGACGGCGGAGCAACTGGAGACGATCAAGCAGAACGATCGGCAGGTTGAAGAGGAAGAAGGCGGGCCGTTTCTGAAGCGGAAAACAAAATACGAGGCGCGGGCAAAGCGACGTGGCTAGCGCTGAGTTGGGCGAGCTGGGCGAGGAGTCGCGTCCGGGCTTGCTTGGCCCTCAGCGAGCCCGCTCGTATCCCAGCGACAGAAGCACCTCGAGCACTTCTCTCCAGGTCGGAAACTTCCGGCCGCTCGTCTGCTTGTACTGCTGGATCGCCAGGATGAATTCCAGCTCCTCCGGCGAATAGTCGGGGTCGCAGGTCGTCGGATCGGTGCCGCGGCGGCGGGTGCTGGCCGCGCGGGCCTCGGCGGCGCGTTGGGCCCTGGCGATTGCCGTGCCATCCCCGCAGGCGGCGAGAAGCTCCTGATCTCGCTCCGGAAGCGTGAGGCGAGGATTCACCGGCGTGTCGGTACGTGACATGAGCTCGCGAGGCCTGGACGACTTCAACATGGAGGCGATCCTCGAAGGGCGGCTGCCGACATATTTCAGAGGCCGAAGGTGGACCCCCCCCTCCCGATCGCCAGTCGATTTGTGCGCGGGGCGGATGGGAGAGGGCGCCGCGGATGACGGAGTTGAGACTTTAGCCCTAGCCAAGCAATGAGCGCGCCGTTGAGAACAAATCAGCACGAAGATTCAGACAAAATTGATCGCAGGCACGAATGACGGGACCAAAGACGTGTTAAAGGATGGGCTGGGCCTGTTGCTTCGGGACGCTCAGCCGTTTCAGGCGAGGGGGCAAATCCAAATCGTGTCGCTCGCGTGCGTAGTCGTGCGCCGAGAATTGCTCACAGGACGGAGCGAAATCGGAGTTTGCAAAGCCTTAGGCGACCGGTATCTGGAAATCTACCCGTGTTCGGAGTTATGCTCGCAAAAGCACGGTAGGGGAACACATCCAGGACTGTCAACTCTCCAGCACGGAGGTTCTTCAACATGGAAGGCTCCGCCGACCACATTGATGCACTGCTTCGCTCGGGGGCCCGACGACTCACCGGACATCAGCGCCGGCTCTTCCAGGCCGAGGTGACTACCAAACTTTGCCATGGCAGTGCCCGACTGGCCGAACGACGTTTCGGCTGGGGACGCGATACGATCGAGAAGGGACTGCACGAGTCCCAGCAGGGCGTTCGCTGCCTGGAGAACTTCGCCGCCCGCGGCCGAAGGCGAAGCGAGGAGAAGGATCCGCGCCTGGCGGCCCTGATCCGCGCCGTCGTGGAACCCCACACCTACGCCGACCCAGGACTCCAGTCGTCACGTCGGTACACGAATTTGTCGGCCGCCGAGGTGTGTCAGGCTTTGATCGGTCAGGGTTATCCCAAGGCGGAGTTGCCCAGCGAACGCACGATGCGTGACATCCTCAATCGCATGAACTACCGCCTCAAGCGGATCCAGAAGGGCAAGCCACTGAAGAAGACCGAGGAGACCGACGCGATCTTCGCCCACGTGCAGGAGGTGCGTGACGAGGTCCGTGGCGATCCCGAAGTGCTGGAGATCTCCATGGATACCAAAGCGAAGGTGAGCCTGGGCGATTACGTCCGTGGGGGGAAAAACCCGGACCGACGCGCAGGGCGTGGTGGCCAAGGGCTGGGATCATGACCCCCCGGCGAAGGAGAAATTGGTCCCCGTCGGCATCCTGAGCGTTGCGACCGGGGCATTGATGCTCATCTTCGGATGGCACGAGACCAGCGACGCCTGGGTGGATGCCTTGCAGATGTGGTGGCGTCAGGTCAAGCGGGCCCACCGATCGATCAAACGCCTGGTGATCTACCTGGACAACGGGCCGAAGAACTCCGGGCGGCGGACCCAGTTCTTGAAACGGATGGTGCAGTTCGCCGACTGGTCAGGGCTGGAGGTGCGCTTGGTGTACTATCCTCCCTACCACAGCAAATACAATCCGATCGAACGGTGTTGGTCGGCGCTGGAGAAGAAGTGGAACGGAGTCTTACTGAACAGCTTGGAGGTCGTTCTCCAATGCGCCCGGCGGATGACCTGGAAAGGGCGGCACCCGACAGTGAAATGCCTTGATGGCCATTATCCAAACGGTATTCGAGTTCCCGCCAAGCAAATGAAAGCGTACGAGGCTCGCCTGCAACGCTCAACGGCACTGCCCAAATACGACATTATCATCAAGCCAAAAACAGCAGACATGCAGGTAAAGTAATTCTTGCCGGACGCCTTAATTCGTTACAAGACTTGGGTTGTGCGTTGAATGCGTTAGATGCACAGTTTGTATAAACTATTAGGTTGTTTTGCTATGATGGTGGTTGAATGCGCTCTTTATTTTATGACATTCATTGCCAACCTCGTCGGAAATTCGGGCGTGGGTGCGCAGCCGATCGAACTGGCCTGGCCGGGTGGGCAGGCTCAGGAGCGTTCGCCTCCGAAGGGGGATTCCGGGTGGTGACGGCCGACTTGCCGGGGCCTCAGTCCTTCCCCGGGCCCGACTCGAGCGGGGACTCCTCGGAAGCGGCGAGGAGCTCCGGTGCCGCCGTCGGACGATCCAGGGTCGCGGGCGGGATTGAACGGGCAGCGGGAGTCCCGCACGCTACGAGGAGCTCGTCGAAGTGAATCGGTTTCGTCAGCATGAGGTCGGGCTTCAACGATTTCAGCCCAGGAAGACTTGCTGGCCCGAGCAGGCCCGAGACCACGGCCACTCGGGACGGAATCCCGGCTTCTCGGACGTAGCGGAGCACCTCCTCGCCGCTGCCGTCGATCAGGCCGAGGTCGAGCACAATCCAGTCGGGCGGCGAATCCAACTGCACCAACGCCTTCTCGATTGACCGCGACGATGAAACCTGCCAACCTTGGCCTTGGAACAGTCTTTTTAAGGCGTATAGGGTCGCCATGTCGTCCTCGACGATGAGGACACGGTCCTTCCTGTCCATCATCCTTGTTTTCTCCTGTGGGTGTAGCATCGATGGGGGGGGCATGGGGCCGATTTCGCTTGGGGGCCACACCAAGTCTAGGTGACAATGTCGCCCGTGGAGGAAATTGTTGGATTTTGGGGGTCTGAGTCAACGTTTCGAGAGGTCTGTGATCGAGATTTCGGCCAGGGAGGCTTGGAGCCGGCTGAGGATTTCCGGCATCCAGTCTTGGTGTTCGGGCTTCATGGCGCAGGCTCTCAGGCAGACGATCTCTTCCGCGTCCCATCGGAGAACCGGGTTGGCGGCTTCGAGCATGACTCGCGGGAAGCTGGAGAGGGCGAGGTGGAGGTCTCGCTCCGCGGCGGCTGCGAACACCCGCCGGGCCTGCGCGGAGGATTCGCGGGCCGATTCCGCTCGTACCGCCCAGACGTTGATATCCAGCTCAGGCGGAAACAGAGGGGCGAGCCGCGCGTCCTGCTCCAAGGCCCGATGAAGGGTGAGCGCCGCTGCGCGGCAGGACTCGAGGCTGGTTGCGAACGTGCCCCCGGGGTCGAGCGGGAGCAGCCGCATGGTCGTCCAGAGGGCGACCGCCGAGGCCCCCGGCCTCGAGCATTCGAGCGAGATTTCGCCCAGGTGCAGCTCGTCCGAACTGAAGTAGGTATAGGGCGAGGCATGTTGATAGAATCGGCCGACGCCAGGGTCGCGGAAGAGCACGCAGCCACAGCCGTAGGGTTGGAGGCCATGCTTATGGGGGTCGATCACGATCGAATCCGCCTCGCCGATCCGGTCGTAGGCGGCCTTGGTCTCGGGCTCGAGGTTTCTCGCCAGCGTGAAGTATCCTCCGTAGGCCGAGTCGACATGGACCCGGAAGTCGTACCGCTCTCGAAGCGCGAGCACCGCGGGGAGCGGGTCGACCGACCCGGCGGCCGTCGCCCCGAGCGTGACCACAACCGTACCCACCTTGCCGGTGGCCAGGGCTTGCTCCAAGCTCCCCACGTCCATCCGTCCGCGCCGATCGACCGCGATCGTCTCGAACGGGATATTGAGGACGGCCGAGAGCCGCGAGTGCGTGTAATGGGCTTGGGCCGAGGCGACCACCGCCTTGCCCGGACGTAATTCCCGACCGACCCAGAGGGCCTCGAAGTTGGCGATCGTGCCCCCGCCGCAGAGGTGGCCGAGGTGCGTCTCCCAGCCGAACATCCGGGCGATCTGGGCCACCGCCTCCTTCTCCATCGCCGAGCTGGCGCGGCCACCGTCCAAGGCGTGGTTGTTCGGATTCACGAACATCGCCAAGGCATACGCGAGCCGGGCGAGCGAATGCGGCGGCTTGAGCATCTGCCCGATGTACAGCGGGTGCTGATAGGGGTAATTCTCCCTCATCCGTTCCGCGGCCTCTTTCAAGGCCGCGCGGAGCGGTCCGAGGTCGGGATCCGGTGCGGATTCGGGCAAATGGCGAAAACCTTGGTCCATCGTCCGAAGGGCTTCGCCGAGCAATTCCAGACTCTTGTGGTCAAACGTCATGAGATTCGCCGCTCTCAACGGGGCCGGTTCATTCCTCATAGACGACTCCACTGTCTTGCGGCTCTCAGGTCAAGAGCGACAACCCACCTTTCGAGCGTGCGTAAGCAATCTGGCTGACGATTTTTTGGAGGGTGGGCACGGCCCACCAGGTTTCGCCCTCAAGGACGAAGCGCGACCTGTCGCTGCTTTGCCTCTTGGCAAATGGCGTGTGCCGTACCTGTTCCGTAAGAAGTATTTATGGCTTGTTGTAAGCTGAAATCGTAATGCACGTGTTTTGTAGAGACTGTAGCAAGGATACCGGGATCTCGTTCCCACGCTCGGCGTGGGAACGAGTTTCTCCCGCGAATTTCGGCCTCCGAGGCAGGCAGACGGCCCGGTTTCCTTGCGACAGACTCCATTTTGCAGCCCCGGAGGGGCGACCGTTCCTAGCCAGGGGCGCAAGCCACTTGTGTATATTCGGCATATTTATGCATGCAGCCCCGAAGGGGCGACCGTCAGAGCCGGCACACGCGTTTGAAGGTCGCCCCTTCGGGACTGTGAAAGCAAATTCAGATTTTAACTCATCTTTGTTCTAAGGGGTTTGCGTCCCCTGGCTAGGAACGGTCGCCGCTACGGGGCTGCAAAATGCATGCATGACTTTTCTGACTTGCAATCGTTTCAAGTTGAGTCCCGTGGAAGGGGGCGTTGAAGGGCGATCGGGGGCGTGCTATATCTGTAAAGAACACGTGCGAATGCGCTGGTTTCGTGGGTCAGGGGCGATCGCACCGCGGTTCCGCTCGAACGATCCAACAAGAACAAACAGAAGAAGGTGGGCCCGTGGAATCAGGGACGCCGCGGAGAGAGACGGGGCCGGCGCGGCGGCAGGCGACCGTCCTGGAATCGGTGGAGGAGATCCGAACGCAGGCCCGTGCCTCGTCGGCTCGGACCGTGCAGGAGGTTGCGCCCAAGACGCAGGCCGATCGGGTTTCGGGGGACGAGACGCCGGTGTTCCGCCCGGTCGCTCGGCCGCCGATGGCGCTGCTCCACGTCCTTGACGATGGGGAGACGACCGGCGAGGTGATTCGGATCCGGGGCGACTCGTTCCTGATCGGGCGGGTCGAGGGGAACCTGGTGATCCCGCATGATACGGGCATGTCCGGGCGCCACGCGGAGATCGTCCGTCGCAGCGACGGGGGCGGCTGGTCGTGGCATCTCCGCGACCTGGGGAGCACTAACGGCACGTTCGTTCGGGCGTCGACCGTCCTGCTCCACCAGGACCAGGAGTTCATGGTCGGATCGCGGCTCTTTCGGTTCCATGCCCCTGCGCCTGTCTCCGCCGTGGAGGAGCCGTCGCGGGCGAACGCGACCCGCAAGTGGGAGGTGCCGTCGCGTGGAGGCGCTGGCGGCTTGGCTCCAGGGGCGGCCCCGGCTTGCCTCGTGGAGATCTCGAAGGGGGCCGAGGTCCGCCGGCACACGCTGACCGAGGGGGAATCCTGGCTCGGACGCGACCCGAGTCGTTGCGCGATCGTCGTCGACGACCCGTTCGTCGACCCTCGCCACGCGCGGATCTACCGGGACGAGAAGGGCCGCTGGTTGGTCGCCAACGACCGATCGCGCAACGGCGTCTGGGGCCGCGCCTCGGAGGTTGCTCTCGAACGCGGCGGATATTTTCAATGCGGCGAACAGCGGTTTCTCTTGAAAGCCCTCTGACACGCGGGATTGCCGGTTTATGACGAGATCCTGGACGATCGGCAGCGACCCTGACTGTGACCTGGTGGTCGACCACCAGGCCGTCTCAGCGCGGCACTGCCGACTGACTTCCGTCGGCGGCACCGGCTACTTGCTCGAAGACCTGGGCTCGACCAACGGGACGTTCGTCGATGGCCAGCCGGTCACGGCTCCCTTGCGCGTGAGTCAGGACAACCGGATCACGCTCGGCCGATCGCAACCGATGCCGTGGCCCGAGGACTCCGTGACCCGCAAGCTCACGGCGCCGACGGTGCGCGTGCTCAGGATCGGGCGTGAACCGGACAACGACCTCGTGGTCGATCTGCCGACCGTCTCGAGCTACCACGCGCGGGTGGTCTGGAGCGGCCGTCCGGGCCAGGCGGAGATCGAGGACCTTGGCTCGTCGAACGGGACGGCCGTCGGTGCGCCCGAGCGCAAGGCCGCGCGGGCCGTTGTGTCGCTGGAGGATACGATCTACCTCGGCATGTACCCGCTTTCGGCCGCCCGGATCTTCGAGGCGCTGGGACCTCCGCCGGGCCTGCTGCGCGTGGGAGCCGACCCGGTGGTGATCGGCCGCGACCCCGGCGGGATCGGGATCGGACCCGTTTTGAGGCCCCTGCTCTTTCTCGGGTTGGGACCGCTGGCCGGCGTATTGGCGGTGGCCACGTCGGGGTTCGACCCGAAGACGCTCACGAATGACCCCGAGCAATGGGCCGGCGCGGGTCGGACGCTCGCGACGCTCCTCTCGCGGTTGGGGCTGGGGGCTGTTGGTCTTGGCCTCGTGATTGGAGCCGGAGTCGGAGCGGGAACGCGAACGTTTCCCCCGGCCGGACTCGAACTCGGTCGCTGGCTGGTGCGCGTCGCGCTGGCGGCGATGCTTTGCCTGGTCGCCGGCCTGCTGGAATGGGAGACGTTCCGGGTGCTGTCGGGCGCGGATCTGGCGGAGCCGTCGGCTCTCGCGATGCTCTGGCTCGGCGCGGGGGTGGGGCTCACGCTGGGTCTGGTCGTCGCGACGGCCGCCTCGCGACCGGCGGTGGCCTGGATCTTGGTGGCGTTCCTGGCGGTTCTGCTGTGGGGACTGGGCGGCGAGAGCCGTTCCTGGCTTGGCCTGCCCGCCTGGGCGCGGCGGGCGGCGGGTCTGAATCCGTCGCGGTGGGTGTTCGAGGGGCTGCTCTTGAACGCCTCCGCACGCGCGCCGGCCCCGGCTGGGACGTTGGAGGACCTGGCCGAGCCCTTCTTCTCGGCCGCGACCGATCGCACGGGACCTGGAGCGGTGACGCTCGCGCTCGGGGCGTTGTGGCTCGGCTGGGGAGCCGTCGCTCTGTTCATCGCGGCGGAGACTCGCCCGCCGCCGGCCGAACGCCCCGCGCCTTGAGCCGATCGAGCCGGTCCCAGGCCGCCGGGTGGGCCCGGTAGTGGTTCTCGACCAGCGTCAGGCCCGACTTCAAGTCAGGCACCACCCGGCCGTTCCGGAACCCGTTCCGCTCCGAGAACCCTTGGAGCTTGATCAGGAACATCAACGCCTCGCGACGCGTTTGGTTCAATTGAGTCGTCATCCGCTGATAGGACCAGGTGTCGGCCGCGAACTCCTGCGCATCGGGGTAGCCCAGCCCGATCGGCACCAACAGTTGGTTCAGCGTGTCGACCCCTTGCGCCTTGCCGGCCGCTTGGCCGGCCGCGACCAGGTTCAGGGCGTGCTTGAGGTCGACGTGGGCGATCTCGTGCCCGAGCGCAAACTGCAACGCGTAATCCTGTTCGGGCTCAACCGCCTCGCCGACCAGTTGGAACAAGCCCCTCGCGACGTAGATGTAGCCTCCGGGGAGCGAGAACGCGTTGACCTCGTCGGAGTCGAGCACGGTGAATTTGTACTCGACCTCCTTCCGCGCCACGTTCGCAATCAAGGGGCCGCTGACCCGCTTGAGCCGCTGGATGTCCCCGTCTGGGTCGACCGGATTGCTCGCCAGCACGAGCCCGTGCAACTCGGCGCCGAGGCGGGCCTCCTCGGCCGGGGTCAGTCGACCGAGGTCGAGCGAATCGGCCCAGATCGCTCCGGGGGTTGGCGCGGGCCGCGGATGATCCGGAGCGGTGCGCGTCGGGGCCGAAGAGGAAGGATCAGGCTCCCCGTTCTCCGCCGGAGGCATGGAGTTTCGCAAAGCCGAGGCCGGGGCCGGTTCAGGCTCGGGTTCCGGTTCGGGCGGACTGTTTGGCTCCGGGAGGTTCTGGGGGGCTCGCAAGGGGACCTCGTCGTCCGGCGGGACGTTGTGAGGAAGGTCCGATTGCGATTGCGATTGCGAGGGGGACGACAAGGGCAAAGACGCGAGGGGCAACTGCGGCGGGACGTTCGCGAGCCGTTCCCGGTCGTGGCGGAGCCGCTCACGGTAGGACCGGGATTCTGCGCCCACCAACCCGATGACCAGGGCGGTGTAGAGTCCGCCGACGGCTGCCGCCGTGGTGTACCGAGATCTCGTCGTCATCCGTGGCCTCCGTCGTTCAGGGCTCGCGGTCCCGAGGGACTCGCCCCTCAACTTGCAGGGACTCGTTCAACTCATCGAGTTGCAGTTTCATGGCCGCGTAGAGCTTGGGATAGGCGGCCCGCTCGGCGCCGATCTCGGGGACACCGAATCGGAGGTTGTACCGCTGCATAAAGACGATCAGGTCGTGGACCGTCGTCCCGGAGTAACGATCGATTTCGCCGATAATCGTTTCAATATCTTTTCGCTTCATCATCTCTTTGGAGGAGTCGAGTCGTCGGAGGAACTGCTTGGCCTCCAGGTAGAGGGTCTCCTTCTCCGGAGAGATGACCTCGTCGAGCCGTTCGGAAAGGTTGTGCACGGCGGTGTTGAGGGCCGTCAGCGAGTCGCGTGTGGTCTTGCGATCGAGCTGGAGTTCCAGGACGGCGTCGAGGGCGTGTTCGTACTGGCGCCGTTGGCTGGCGAACTCGGGGCCGCGGAGCGCGATCGGCCACTTGCCGGCCGGGATGATCCGCGACATGGCGATCGTCTCCTGGTTCGGCCCGTAGAAGAACGGGATCCGCCGGACCATGTCGGCGTCGAGTTCGAACGAGTTCAGGCGGTACGACGACGGGGAGATTTTCGGCCCGCCGAGCTGTTCGAAGAGCGCGTTGAGTGCGTTCCCCTTGAGCATGTCGTTCTGGTTCGGGTCGTTCTCGACCCGGTTGCGGATCTGGTTGAAACTGGCGAGGCGCTGCGCTGTCCTCCGCGCCCGCCGCGCGGCTTTCTCGGCGCGATCTTGGCGAATCGAGAGGTAAATGTATTCATTGACACGCATCATCGTGTCGGCGTTGATCGAGTTGGCCTTCGCCGTGTAATAGTTGAAGAACCCGGCTCCCTGAAGGGCGACCCCCTCGCCGCGGAGGATGTCCCCTTGGGGGGTTGAGCCCGGTCCGATGAAATTGACCTGACCGAAGGCCTGGCCCGCGAATGAGCCGATCAGGGCCAGGGCTGCCAAGGTGGTGCGCGTCATCGACAACGTCCTCTCGGGCGACTCAACTCGACTCGACTCAAGGTAAGGGGGGAGCGATCATCTGCCGGAGCCGCAATTGCGTCGCTGCTTGCTCCGCCGCGCTCTGCCTTGTTCCTTCTCCGATCACACGGTTAATCTGGTTGCTGAACGCCTCCCACTTCATCTGGCTCTTCAGCCTCTGGTTACTTTCGAAGAACCGTTGGAACTGGTTGTAGGCGTGCCCGAGCTTGGGGACCTTCTGCCAATCATCGTTATTTCCGAAACCGGTCGAAACGCCGGCCGCCGTGACGGTCTGGGTGGCGAACAGCACGATCAGCCGCTTCTTGGCGGATCCACGGACCTCGTTCTTGAAGTTCTCGAACAACTCCAGCCGGACGATCCGGCCGGCGGTCGCCTTGTCCTCCCCCGGCGCGTCGGCGACCTTCACCGTCAGGTTCGCGGGCTGCATGATCCAGTCGGATGAAGCCGGTCGGGTGTCGGCGATCTCACTCATCTTGCCAAGACGGATGAGTTGATCGGCAAGTTGACGGTCCAGCCCGATCTCGTACGCGTCGCGGTGTCGGACTCGCGCGAATCCGGCCGTGAGTTCGAGGTCACTCTCGATCAGGGCGACCCGCAACGAGCCGTCCGCCAGCCGCCAGGCGACTTTGCCGACGCAGTAGACATGCTCCAGGGTGATCAGCTTGCCGGCGAGTGGTTCCGGGGTTGTCAGTAACTGGCCGAGGGGCACGTTCCGTGGCGCGGGCTTTTCATCGTCCGCGACCGGAACCGGATCGGGGGCGGAGCTCCGCTTTCCGAGCAGCCGGACATCGGGCTCGCCCTTCATGACCTCACCCTCAGCTTTTTGAGGGGTGCGAGCCTCGGTCTGACGGCTCCTCGGCTCAGTCCTGGCTATGCCCGGCGGGTTCGCTCCCTCGCCTGGCTTCGGGATATCGACCCGGGCCGTGGGCTGGATCCGCGCGCCTGCCGGAGTGTCAAGCCTCGGTCCCGACGTCTCGGGCGATGGCGTGGCGAGCGGGCCGGTTTCGAGCTGAGGGCCCGCGCTTGTTGTCGCGCCGGGCCGCTTCGGAATCGCTGGCAGGTTCCGGGCGACCCGGTTCCTGGCTCCCCCCTCCCCCGGCGTGGTTGCCGGGGAATCCGGGCCGGCCGCGACGACCTTGGCGGTTGCCCCTGGTTGCGAAGCTCCCGAGCGGCCTGACGTCGATTTCCAGAGAAAGACCGCGGAGGCGAGCAACGGGACGCAGGCCACGGCGAGGCCGATGGTGGCCCAGAAGAGGGGCGGGCGGCCGGGCTGGTCCTCCTCGGAGTCCACCAGCTCGAGACCCGCATCCAGTTCCGGTCGAGGCTCGGCGACGGTCTTCACCGGGCGGCCGCCGAATACCACGGTGCCACCGCTCGGCGCCCCTGGGTTCGCTGGCGGCGTTCTGGCCGGGCTCTCGGCCGTGCTGGCACGGACGTCCAGGACCGCTGTACCGCTGCCGCTTCCCCGCGACCGTAATTCGCCCGAGGGGTTGGGGGGAAGCACCGTCGCGGTCCCTCCCGCGATATTGAGTGGCTTCTGGCACTTCGGGCACGGGGCGTTCCGACCGCTCTGGCTCAGCTTCGCGAGGGCCTCGACCGAAACCGTCATCGCCTTCCCGCACGATCCGCAGCGGATCCGAGCCCGCCCGTGCTCCCCCTGCTCCAGCCCCGACGCCTCGACGACGGCGGCGGCAAACGCGGCGCACGTCGGGTAGCGGTCGTTCGGTGCCTTGGCCAACCCCTTGAGCAGCGCGGACTCGAGTCGGGGCGACACCCAAGGGTTGAACCGGACCACGCTCGGTGGGGCATCCTGGGTCTGCATCATCAGAACGCGGGTCGCCACCTCATGTTCGAACGGCCGGCGACCGCAGAGGAGCTCGTAGGCCGTGACGGCCAGGGCGTACTGATCGACCCGGCCGTCGAACGGGTCGCCCATGATCAGCTCGGGGGCCATGTAGTGAGGCGTGCCGAGCACCATGCCCGTGCCGGTCATCGCCGGCCGCGCTGCGGAGCGGTCGTCGGCCGCCGCGGCCAGCACCTTGACCACCCCGAAGTCGCCGAGGAACGGGTGCCCCTGCGCATCGAACAGGATGTTGCCCGGCTTGACGTCGCGGTGCACCATCTTCTGCGAATGAACGTAGTCGAGTGCGCTGCCGATGGGGCCGAGCCAACTCACCAGCGCCGCCAGTGCGGCCGGCCCCTGCCACGCGGCGAGCCGATCCTCCAGACTGCCGCCGGGCAAGAACTGGAGCACCGCGAAGGGCCGGCCCTCCCACTCCCCCACATCGGTGACCTTGACGATATGCGGGTGCGATAAGCGAACGAGCGACCTTACCTCGTCGCGAAACCGCCGCGAGAATTCGGCGTCGGTCACCATCGAGCGGTGAGGAAGCTTGATCACCACGCTCGCTTGCAGATTCTTGTCTTCCGCGCGATAGACCGCCCCCATCCCCCCTTCGCCGAGCTTGGCCATGATCGCATAGCGGTCGCCAGCAAACGTCATACCGATTGGGTCATCGTACGCGGCGGCCATGGGGAAAGATCCTGCGGGCGGTCTCAAATGAGCGATTGACTTGTCTCTGAAGTTTGCGAATTTACCGCAGCCCTGGGACGTGGTATTCTCGCCCACGTTGGCCGTACAAGCAATTGCGATTCCGGCACGAGCGCCGAAAAAATCGGCTCCTCAACAAAATCTGTGGGTGTGGTTCGGCTCAGGGCGTAGTGCCCGGGCCCGGATGTTCCTGGTGCCGAAGAGAATGGGATGAACCACGGAGACACCGAGGCACAGAGGAGAGAAAAGAGTTATAAATGATCAAGATTTGACGGGTCGGGTGATCGGATTGGCCATCGAGGTTCATCGGGTGCTCGGGCCGGGATTGCTGGAGTCGGCGTACGAAGAATGTTTGTGTTATGAATTGCTACAAAACAACATCTTGTTTCAGAGGCAGCAGAAGCTCCCTGTCCATTACAAGGACGTCCCGCTTGATTGTGGTTACATCATGGATATCGTCATCCCGGAATGCCTCGTCATCGAGCTGAAAACCGTCGAAAGACTGGCCCCGATCCACGAGGCTCAACTCTTGACGTACCTGAAACTCAGCAAGATCCGCCTCGGCCTCCTCCTGAACTTCAACGTCCCCGTCTTGAAGGAGGGAATCAAACGAATGATCCTCTAAATCAACTCTTCCCCCCTCTCTTCCCTGTGCCTCCGTGTCTCCGTGGTTCATCCTCCCATGCCCTCCACCCACTGATTCCGCGGAAGCGCCAAAAAATCTTCCCTTGAGGCCGCGACGCATCGTTGCCGATGATGCCGTGAACACGAGGCGACGACCAAGGACTCGCGGTTTCTTTCTTTTTATTTGTTGTTCTGGTTGTGCATTGACTTGTGAGAACTTCGATGTTGAACAGTGTCCTCATCTTGTCGGCGTCTGCCGGGGCGGGTCATTTGCGGGCGGCCCAGGCGATCGAGCGGGCGTTCCAGGAGACCGGCTCCGCGAAAAGTGTTCATCATCTGGATGTGCTCGAATATACGAACCCGCTGTTCCGCCGGCTCTATTCCAAAGCCTACATCGAGATGGTCAACGCGATGCCGGAGGTGCTCGGCTGGCTCTACGACCGGATGGACAAGCCGGGGATGGATGATCGCCTCAAGTTGGCGTTCGACAAGCTCAATACCCGCCCCTTCATCAAGCTCATGGAGCGCTACCAGCCGGACATCGCGGTCTGCACCCACTTCCTTCCCGCCGAGATTATCTCCTCGCTGACCGAGCAAGGGCGACTGCAAACTCAGCAGGCGATCGTCGTCACCGACTTCGACGTCCATGCCCAATGGCTCTGCCCGGACTACGCCCAATACTTCGTCGCGATCGACGAGACGCGTGCTCATATGCGGGAGCTCGGTGTTCCGGCGAACAAGATTACGGTCTCCGGCATCCCGATCGATCCCGAGTTCAGCAGGCCGAAAGACCAAGCCAAGATGCGCGAGAAGCACGGCCTCCGCCCGGACGGCGCGGTGATTCTGATCTCGGCGGGGGGATTCGGGGTCGGGCGGATCGACGTCCTCATGGCCTCGCTCATGAAACTCCGGCACCCCGCCCAGATCGTGGCGATCTGCGGTCGCAACGAGGAGTTGAAAGCCCAGTTGGAGCGTCAGGCGGAAGACTTGCCGCCCGGTTCCGGGGTCGCGATCAAGGTGGTCGGCTACACCACCGAGATGGACGAATACATGGCGGCCGCCGACCTCGTCGTCGGCAAGCCCGGGGGACTGACCACTTCCGAGGCCCTGGCCCGCGGCCTCGTCTTCGTGGTCGTCAGCCCGATCCCCGGCCAGGAGGAACGCAACTCCGATCACCTGCTGGAAGAGGGCGCGGCGATCCGCTGCAATAACCTCCCCGCCCTCGCCTACAAGATCGACCGGCTCCTCGACGACCCCGAGCGACTCGCCACAATGCGGGCGAACGTCCAACGCTTGGCGCGCCCGAGGGCGGCGTTCGACATCGTCGAAAAACTGTTGACCTTGAAGCGACTGGCCCCCGCATCGCCTTGATGACGAGGGGGACGCAGGCCCCCGGACCCGAGGATCACCAGGGGAACTCGTCGCCGAACGGATCGTTTCGCAGTACGGCCTTGAACTTGTCCCGCATCTTCTGGGAGAACGACTTGTCTTGGGCCAGCGACTCGAACCCCGCCCGGGTCAAGTCCGTGGGCAGGGAAGCCAGGACCTTGATCACCGACGCCAGATAGCGGCGGGTCGTGTTCGAACTCTTGACCCGCCTCAGTTCGCCGAAGAGCAGGTTGGCACAGGGCTTCGTGTCGACCCCGTTCAACGCCTCGACGATCCTGATGCGTCTCTCCCAGTCGTCCTCGCAAGCCACCAGGAGTCCCAGGAGGAAGACTGCGGCCTCCTGCCGTCCATGATGGTACATGGACCACAGAAGGTGCAGTCCCGTGCGGAATTGCTGATCGTCATTGGAGAGGGCCTGTTTCAGCACACCGTCGATGGGGTATTGGGCGGGATCAAAGAAGCCCTCCTTCGTGATCCAGGGGAACTTCCCCGACAGACTTTTCGGGTCCACCGCGGGAACTCCTTGATCCTGGAAAACGAAGAGATCACTCGTCGCCGTAGTGCCGGTCGTACTCCGTGCGAAGCCGATCCCCCAGGCGTTTCAAGGCAAGGTACTCGGAGGCGGTGTTGTCGGGATAATTTTGCTTGTCGGCCTGTTCGTCCTCGATCACGTCCATCAGGCACTCCAGGTCCCAGCGGTACAGGGTGATTGGGCGAGTTCCTCTATACGCCTCGATTTTGCGGTCGAGCCCGAATGCCTCAGCCATCGAACCGGAATGCCGCTTCAGTTCCCGCAATTCGTCGCCGGTGATCAGAACCTTGTGGCGGATGTCTCGGCTTCCAGGTTTCATGAGCAGGCTCTCCCCTCCAAATCCACCGACTCCGTTCCGTCAGGGGCAATCTGACCACAGTCAAGGAACGGGACGCGAGTCACTTCCCGATTTCAGATCGATTCACGGACGTGCCCCGCTTCGTCGTTAACACTTGATGAGACTCGATGACTGTAAAACAATATGTCATGAATTCACTTCGAACTATTTGGTCTGAATTCAGCCCCAACGGGGCGGCCCAAGAAAGCCCAGGTCAACGCTCTGGGGACTCGTTTACGAGGATGAGTAGTCCTGAAAGGGCGACCTAAAAGGTTATGCCGGAACGGCCTGCGTCGTAAGGCCGCCGCTCGGAATAGGCCGCACTTACATGGTTCTTAAGTCTGTTTCCCGGGGCGTTGCCCCGGGCTACCTTGGGCCGCCCCGTTGGGGCTAAAACCGGCGAAAGTGTGCGCCACTCGACGGTATATTGCTGTAGGTCTCGCCCTAGCCTACTTTGCGTGGGGTGAGACTCGGGAAGTGATTTGCGTTCCGTTCCTTAGCGAGTCAAAGCGAATTGCATTTATAAATTATGACTTATCGATCATCACCTCAGTGGATTTGATGATCGCCTTGACGGTATCGCCGGCCTTCAGGCCGAGCGATTCGGCCGAGCCTCGCGTGATTGCGGCGACGAGTTCGATGTCACCGACGGTCATGACCACCTCGGCCATGACGTTGCCGAGTTTGACCGACTTGACGGTTGCGGGAAGTTGGTTTCGAGCGCTGAGCATCGCGGAGTCCCCCTTGTTTGCGAGAGGTGATCGCGTTCCGATCGACCGGAACGGTCATGGTAACCGATCGACTTTCCTGGGGGGACCGTGTTAGTTAGTAAATTCTGAAACCGAGAGTCAAGTGAGCCGCTGGTCGCAGGGCACCCGCAGCGCAAGGAGCGATGGCGTGACCTCCGCAGGCGGATTGGCCGCTCCCTCCACGAGTCAAGATCCCCATGGTCCACAAATCGACCGCGCTGCTGCTCTGGGGCGTTCTGGCCTGGTTTTCCAACGCCGCCGCGATCGGTGACCCTGCGCTCGAACCGCCGGTCCTTAACACCATCCCGGGCCCCGAATACGCCGACAACACGCACATTTTTCGACACTGTCGCCACGTTATCGGGTCTTCTGCCCGGATCCATCAGCCCTGCGCCGTTGTCACAGTGTCAAAAGAACCAGCCCATGCGAAGGCCCAAAGACAGGGAGCTTACACTCCCCGCTCGCCTTTCAGAGGCGAGCGAAATCCCTGGAACCACGATCGGTGCCGCCCCTTGGTTGTTGGTCTTCGCTCGCCTGAAAGGCGAGTGGGGAGCGTAAGCTCCCTGTCTTCCGACGGACGAAGAGTCCCCGGGCACGTGGCGACAGTCTCCATTTTTCAGGGCATTCCCGGTGTCGAACGCGCGGCGAAGGCTTGGCCCCGGCAAGCATGTGCCGCCGCTACCGGCGGAGGAGAAGCCGTGGCACAAAGCCCTGTGCCATTTATGTAAGCAACCCTCGCAACGGCGTGCTCATCAGCAATGATGGCGGCAAGACCTGGAGCGAGCACGGCAACGTCCGGCTCACCACCGACGACCGCTATCATGGCTGGGCGGAGAACAGCATCGCCGAGCTGACGGATGGCCGGATCGTGATGATCCTCCGTGGCGACCGGTTGGGCGGGGTGCTCTACTCCGCGGAGTCGAAGGATGGCGGCAAGACCTGGCCCGAGTTCGCAACCAAGACGGCGATTCCGAATCCAGGGTCGAAGGCCACCCTCGACTCGCTCGGCGGCGACACCGTGGCGATGCTCCACAACCCGAACCCCAAGCATCGTAGTCCGCTGGCGCTCTGGGTCAGCTTCGATGGCCTGAAAACCTGGCCCTATCAGCGCGTGCTCGTGCCGGAGTCGTCGGATGGTCCCAAAGGCACTCTCAATTGCCCTGATGGGTTCGTGAGCCAGGATCAGCAGTGGCTGCACTTTGCGTTTGACGACAATCGTCATCGCGCTGTCCACTACAGTGCCAAGCTGTCGACGCTCGCACCGGCGCGATCGGCCAAGCCCGAAGCAGTGAAGGCCGTCATGCCGTCCGCGATTCTCTCCGACGATGAACGCAAGTCGTGGAATCGCGGCCTCATCCATGACCGAACAGAACGATCCGGCGTTCACTCTCGACGGCTTTCCGTTACTCCAAAACTTGCCCTTCCTCGCGAAGCGCGGGGCGCGCGCCCTTTTGCAACCCATTGAGTTGACCTCGATCCTTCGATCATGGGCTTGTTCGCTCGCTCGGTTTCTTGCTAAAATTGCTTGATTCTTTCCACGGGCCGCGCTCGCTCCATACTGCGGGGCGTGTGCGGCTCGAGCGCGCGCCGGCCCGTGAGCCATACCGCCGAACCGATTCGAACGAACCCGAGAACACTGTCGTGCCCAAGCGAACTGACCTCAAGACGATCCTGATCATCGGCGCCGGCCCTATCGTCATCGGCCAGGCTTGCGAGTTCGACTACTCCGGCACCCAGGCCTGCAAGGCGCTCCGCGAGGAAGGGTATCGCGTGGTCCTGGTCAACTCGAACCCGGCCACGATCATGACCGACCCTGACATGGCCGACCGCACCTATGTCGAGCCGATTACCCCCGAGTTCGTCGAACGGATCATCGCCGCCGAACGTCCCGACGCCGTGCTACCCACCCTCGGCGGCCAGACCGGCCTCAACGTCGCGCTGGCGCTTCACGACTCGGGCGTTCTGGAACGCTACAACTGCAAGCTCATCGGCGCCACCGCCGAGGCGATTCGCAAGGCCGAGGACCGCCAACTCTTCAAGGTCTGCATGGAGCAGATCGGCCTGCAGAGTGCCCGGAGCGGCCTGGCCCATAACCTCGACGAGGCCCGCGGCTTCCGCGACGAGCTCGGCTTGCCTTGCGTCTTGCGGCCCAGCTTCACCATGGGCGGATCCGGCGGCGGCGTTGCCTACAACCGCGACGAATTCGACCGGATGGTCGCCTATGCCCTCGAGCTCAGCCCGGTCCACTCGGTCCTGATCGAGGAGAGCCTGGTCGGTTGGAAAGAGTACGAGATGGAGGTGATGCGCGACGAGGCCGACAACGCCGTCATCATCTGCTCGATCGAGAACCTCGACCCGCTGGGAGTCCACACCGGCGACAGCGTCACCGTGGCCCCGGCGCAGACGCTCACGGACAAAGAATACCAGCGGATGCGGGACGCCTCGCTGGCGATCCTCCGCGAGATCGGGGTCGAAACCGGCGGCTCGAACGTGCAGTTCGCCATTGACCCCGCCACCGGGCGGATGGTGGTCATCGAGATGAACCCGCGGGTCAGCCGCTCGAGCGCCCTGGCGAGCAAGGCGACCGGGTTCCCGATCGCCAAGATCGCCGCCAAGCTCGCCGTCGGCTATCGGCTCGACGAGCTCCGCAACGACATCACGGGGCAGACCTGCGCCTGCTTCGAGCCGTCGATCGACTATGTCGTGACCAAGGTGCCGCGGTGGGCGTTCGAGAAGTTCCCCGAGGCGAGCACCGAGCTGACCACCCAGATGAAGTCGGTCGGCGAGGTGATGGCGATCGGCCGGACCTTCCGCGAGTCGCTGCAAAAAGCGCTCCGAGGGCTGGAGGTGGGCCGGTTCGGACTCGGGGCCGACCCCAAGGACCGGTGGGGGACCGAGGACCAGCCGAGCGAGGAAGAGATCCAGGGGAAGCTGGCCACGCCCAACCCCGAGCGGTTGTGGTTCCTCCGCTACGCGTTGCTCGCCGGGATGAGCATCGACCGGATCCACGAGCTGACGGCGATCGACCGCTGGTTCCTGGTCAACATCGCCGAGCTGGTCGAGACCGAGGCGACGCTGAGACAGGCCGGCTCCCTGGAGCGGGCCGGCGAGCCGTTGCTCCGCCTGGCCAAGCGCGACGGGTTCAGCGACCGGCAACTGGCGCACCTATGGGGATCGTCGGAGGCGGAGGTCCGCCGCGAGCGGAAGCGGCTCGGGGTCGAGGCGGTGTACAAGCTGGTCGACACCTGCGCGGCGGAGTTCGAGGCGTCGACGCCGTATTACTACTCGACCTACGAGTCGACCGACGAAGCGCGGGTGAGCGACAAGCCGCGGGTCGTCGTGCTCGGGGGCGGTCCGAACCGGATCGGCCAGGGGATCGAGTTCGACTACTGCTGTTGCCAGGCGGCGTTTGCGCTCAGCCGCGACGGCTACGAAGTGGTCATGGTCAACAGCAACCCCGAGACGGTGAGCACCGACTACGACACGTCGGACAGCCTCTTCTTCGAGCCCTTGACGGCTGAAGACGTCTTGAATGTTTGCGAGCGGGTCAATCCGCTGGGGGTGATCGTCCAGTTCGGTGGCCAGACGCCGTTGAACCTGGCCCGGGCGTTGGAGGCGGCGGGGGTGCCGATCCTGGGGACGACTCCGGAGAGCATCGAGCTGGCCGAGGACCGGGAGCGGTTCCACGCCGTGATCGAGCGGCTCGGCCTGCGTCAGCCCCCCAGCGCCACGGCACTCCGGTACGAGGAGGCGCGGCGGATCGCCGAGCGGATCGGCTACCCGGTGGTGGTCCGCCCGAGCTTCGTGCTCGGCGGCCGTGGGATGGAGATCGTTTACGACGAGTCCGCGCTGGCGCGGTACATGGCCGAGGCGGTGGAGGCGAGCGCGGGGCACCCGATCCTGATCGACAAGTTCCTCGAAGACGCCCAGGAAGTCGACGTGGACGCGGTCTCCGACGGCGAGCGGACGATCGTGGCCGGGGTGATGGAACATATCGAGGAGGCCGGGATCCACTCGGGCGACTCGGCCTGCGCGATCCCGCCGTTCAGCCTGTCGGCGGAGGTCGTGATCGAGCTGAAGCGGCAGACGCGGTTGCTCGCCGACGCGATTCGGGTGCGCGGCCTGATGAACATCCAGTTCGCGGTCAAGGATGGAGAGGTGTATGTCCTTGAGGTGAACCCGCGGGCCTCGCGGACGGTGCCGTTCGTGTCGAAGGCGACAGGCCTGGAACTGGCGCGGGCGGCGGCGCGCGTGATGGTCGGTCAGACCTTGGCGGCGCAAGGGATCGAGTCGGATCCCGAGCCCGGTTACGTGTCGGTGAAGGAGGCCGTCTTCCCGTTCGCGAAGTTCGCGGGGGTGGACATCGTGCTCGGCCCGGAGATGCGGTCGACGGGCGAGGTGATGGGGATCGCCCTCGACTTCGCCGGCGCGTTCGCCAAGGCGCAGTTGGCGGCCTCGATCCGGCTGCCGGAGAGCGGGACCGTGTTCGTGAGCGTGGCGGCTCGGGACCGGCAGGCGATTTTGCCGGTGGCGGCTCGGTTGTCGGAACTGGGCTATGACCTGATGAGCACGGCGGGGACGGCCGCCGCGCTGGCGGAGGCCGGGATCGCGGTGAGCGTGGTCCGGAAGATCCGCGAAGGGCGCCCGAACTTGCTGGACCACCTGGCCAACGGTTCGATCGCCCTGATCGTGAACACGCCGAGCGGCAAAGGCGCGCGGACGGACGAAGGGCGGATCCGGGCGTCGGCCGTGAGCCACGGAGTCCCCTGCATCACGACGATCGCCGGTGGCAAAGCCGCCGTCGCCGCCCTGGAGCGAATGCGCCAAGGGCCGCTCGAGGTCTACGCGCTTCAAGACCTGCTCAAGCGGTCCTAAGCCGTTGGTCCTGGTTTTCTTTGATTTTCTGATGGGCGACCGCGGTGATTACGCATGATTCAATGCAACGAAAGACCAGGTCTACGTGCCTACAGCGGTCTTCCATCGGATGGCGCACGCTCTTTCCGGTTTCAGCCCCAACGGGGCGGTCCAAGGAAGCCCGGGGCAACGCCCCGGGAAATCGATATGTTTGCATTCAAGAGCCCTGTAAGGGCGGCCTAGTCCAAGTGGCGGTTTTGCGGCGTAGGTCATTCTGGTGTAACCCTTTAGGTCGCCCTTTCAGGGCTGCTGCTCCTGGTGGCCGAGTCCCCGGGGCGTTGCCCCGGGCTTCCTTGGACCGCCCCGTTGGGGCTGAATTTGAACAAACAAATCGCAACCGTGTTCACGACACATGTGCAGTAAGCTGTGATTCGTGCGCCATCCGACGTTAAACCGCTGTGGGAGCCAGTCCAGCCCCCTCTCTTCTCCCCTTCCCAAGGCGAGCGATAAAAGAGGGAGTTGGTGCTCCCGTCGGGTGAGAATGGCCCAGGGTTCTCGATTTCGAAAATATGGGTGACAGGAGAAGTAGGCAAAGCGGCCTGGGCCGGAGAAGATAAGGATGACGAGGCGCACACTTTCGATCGATTTTGGGCCATACTTGGTTGACTGAACATGGTTCCACTTGACGCGGTTGCCGCCGAGCATGTGCGATCCTGGCTGGGAGAGCCTACCGGCCCTGGCCTGCTTGACCTCTATCAGGCCTTGGCGGAACATCGCCAAGGGCTCTGGGGGGACCATCCGAGGGTCCCACGGAGCGTGCTGCTGCTTCGCGAGGGGGGCCGGCAGCTTGAAGCGTTTGGCGCGGGGGATCCGGAGCCGGCCGTGGACTGGCTTTGCCGGCGCGGTGAGAAAAGCGTCGCTTTGCTGGCGCCGAAGGATTGGTGGGACGCGGTTGGGCGCCGGATCGAGGGGGTCGAGCAGGCCGAGGTGCTGACACTCTCAGCCGCCGCGTCACAACGGCCGACGAAGCCGGCCGTTGTGACGCGTCGGCTGACGGTCGATGACTCCGCGGCCTTCCTCGCGCCGGAGATCGCTCTCGAGTGGGCCCTGTGGGGCTGGGGAACGTTTCGTGCCCTGGTTGAGCGTGGGGCCGGTTACGTGGTCCCGTTCGGCTCCGGATTTGCGGCCATGGCCTGGGTCTACAGCCAGGCCGGGGATTACGAGGCCATTGGGGTTTCGACCGTCCTCCGGTTCCGGAGGCTGGGCCTGGGGAAGGCGGCCGCCTCGGCGCTCGTCTCCGAGATCATCGAGACGCGGGAGAAGGTTCCACTCTGGTCGACCGCGCCCGAGAATGAGGCCTCGGTCGCCATGGCCCAATCGCTCGGCTTTTCGATCGCGACGCTCGAGACGTTCCTGCGCTGGAGTCGGCCCCAGGGATTTATTCGAACTCGCTGATTCGAGCATCCGAACCATGGCCGGCTATCCGATTGAGCTTGAATTGCGGGGCAAGAGAGTGCTGGTGGTGGGCCTGGGCCCGGTCGGTCGGCGGAAGGTGGCCGGTCTGATCGCGACCGGGGCCCGCGTGCTGGTCGTCGATCCGGCCGCGGGCGAGGCGGATCGACAAGCCGGGGTCGAGATCCGACCCGAATGCTATCGAGCGGACCACCTTCAAGGCATGGTCTTGGTCTTTGCGGCGGCCCCGGCCGCGGTCAACCGGGCGGTGGTGGCCGATGCGCAACGGGCGGGCGTCTGGGTGGGGTCGGCGAGCGATCCGCGCGAAGGGGACTTCACGGTTCCGGCGGTCTGGCGTGAGGGACCGCTTACGTTGACGGTCTCGACGTCGGGTGCCAGCCCCGCGTTGGCGGCCGCGTTGCGCGATCGCGCGGCGGAGGCGCTGGGGCCGGCCGCGGCGGGCCTGGTCGCCCTCCTGGCCGAGCTTCGGCCCGAGGTCCTCGCCCGCCTGGGCGATCAGGCCGAAGGACGCCGCCGGGTTCTGGCCGACTGGGCCGATCCCCGCTGGATCGAGCTCTGGCGGGCCGAAGGCCCCGAGGCGGTCCGCCGTGCGCTCGGCGAACGCCTCGAACGTGAAGCGAGCGGTTCCGCTTCCGTCCTCGGCGACACTCAGGGGCGGGCCGGCGATGGACCGGACACTCGATAAATTCCCCCAATAAGTTCCAGTTCCGGGCGATGATGTCTCCCAGGGACTGCGCCCGATCTCCAGTCCCCATCTCGACTTGTTAGTCGGTCGGATATTTCCGATAATTCCGACTTGGTTTGGTTGGGCGGTGAGTTTTTCTCCATCCTCTGTCGTGAATTCGTCCCGGATTTTCGACTCGTCCCGGCCAGTTCCAAGAAATCGGAAGTCGTGGGCGGCGCTCGGACGCTCGACCCTTTCTCGTGAAGGAATGCAACCGTGAAAATCGCCGTCATCGGAACGGGTTATGTGGGGTTGGTGACCGGCACTTGCTTTGCCGAAAGCGGTAACGACGTCGTTTGCGTCGACAAGCTAGCCGAGAAGATCGCCAATCTCGAGCAAGGAATTATCCCGATCTACGAGCCGGGCCTGGCCGAGTTGGTGCATCGCAACCATCGCGACGGCCGACTCCGGTTCACCACGAGCCTGCCCGAGGCGATTGCCGACGCGGAGCTGATCTTCATCGCCGTGGGAACCCCCCAGGGTGAGCACGGCGGCGCGGACTTGCGGGGGATCTGGGCGGTCGGTGAGGAGATTGCGAAGGTCCTCGACGAACCCAAGACGATCGTGATCAAGAGCACCGTCCCGGTCGGCACCAATGCCGAGCTCGCCCGGCGGATGGCCCTGACGACCGACGTTCCGTTCGACGTCGCCAGCAACCCCGAGTTCCTCAAGGAAGGGGCAGCGATCGACGACTTCAACAAGCCCGACCGCGTGGTCGTCGGTGTCCGCCGGGAAGAAGTCGGCGAGCAGCTTCACGCGCTCTACGAACCGTTCCTCCGCACCGACCGGCCGTTCCTGATCATGACGCCCGAAAGCGCGGAGATGACCAAGTATGTGGCCAACTGCCTTCTGGCCACCAAGATCAGCTTCATCAACGAGATGGCCAACCTCTGTGAATCGTACAACGCCGATATCAACGAGGTGCGCCGGGGGATCGGGCACGACCAGCGGATCGGCTTCAGCTTCCTCTTCCCTGGCGTCGGCTACGGCGGCTCGTGCTTCCCGAAGGACATCCGCGCGGTGATCCACATGGCCCAGTCGCGCGGTCTGCCCGCGCGGATGATGGAGGCTGTCGACCAGGTGAACGAGGCGCAGAAGGACGTCTTGGTTCACAAGGTCATGGAGCACTTCGGTGACGACGTCCGCGGCAAGACCGTGGCGATCTGGGGCCTGGCGTTCAAACCCCGGACCGACGATATCCGCGAAGCCCCTGCCCTGGTCCTGATCGACGCGCTGCTCGCCGCCGGCGCCTCGCTCCGGATCCACGATCCCGAGGCCTTGGCTAACGTCAAGGCGATCTATGGCGATAAGCTTACGTATTGTGACCGCCCCTACGGTGCCCTGGAGCAGGCCGACGCCCTGGCGATCGCAACCGAGTGGAACGAGTTCCGCAATCCCGACTTCGAGGTGATGGCCCGCCTGCTCCGTCACCCGGTCATCTTCGACGGCCGCAACCTCTACGACCCAGCACGGATGGCCGCCCTCGGCTTCACCTACCACGGCATCGGCCGTGCCAAGGTCACACCCGAAGAATGCGCGACCACCACCACTGACGGCCCTGCCGAGACCACTCGCTAAGATTCGACCGCGGAAAGGTACACGAAATCACACGTGTGCGGTTCTTGGCCTCGAAGGGGCGGCCATCAGAGTCAAGGTTTGACTCTTGACGGTCATCCCTTCGGGCCATCTGCAACGAACGCGGTCGAGCCGTTGGTCGGGGGACGACGCGGAGGGCCTGGTGCAACCCGATGGTAAACCGCGCCTGGGATTCTCGGTTCGGGGAGCCGGCGGCGTTTGATTTCGCCATTGACGCCGTTTGGCATCGCACTATCATCGCCCCGGCTTGGCGTCTTGGTTCGGGTTCGCACCAAGGGACGCCGGCTCGATCGCGATGAACCGAGCACATGGAGGTGCACCCGTGAACCAGCCCCGCCTGGATTTTGCCGATCGGAAGTCGGACGGCGCTTTCTCGGTTCTCGCCTGGACGGTCTGGCTGGGCCTGGTCGCCGGCACGCTCGAGTTGGTGGCGCTGGTCCTGAAGTGCAACTACCTCGACCCGCGGAACTATAACGTCAGCCGGCATTTCCCTTGGATGTATCCCGTCTCGGGGGTCCTGGTGCTCGTTGGCCCCGGCCTGGTGCTGACCTTGGTAGTCTGGGCGCTCCCACGCTGGTTTTCGAAGGCGGCGGCGGTGGGAGCCTTGGTGTTCTTCGCCGCGTTGAGCGTCCTGTTCCGCGCTCCGATTTACACGGTGGCCTGCCTCGTGCTGGCCGCCGGGGGGGCGCTCCAGGCCGCCCGGCTGATCCGGGCGCGGCCCGGGTTGGATCGCCTGGTCGGTTGGACGCTCGGTCCGTTGGTCGGGCTTCTGGTTGCGACGATCGCCGGTTCGTACGGTCGGTCCACCTGGCTGGAGCGTCAGGCCTTGGCGGCTCGGCCGGCCGCGCCGCTGCGGGCGCGAGGGGCGAAGAATGTGGTCTTGATCGTGCTCGACACGGTCCGGGCCCAGAGCCTCAGCCTGTACGGGTACGGCCGGAAGACGTCGCCGAACCTCGAACGGATCGCCGCGGAAGGGGTCCGGTTCGATCAGGCGCTGGCCACCGCTCCCTGGACGGCTCCATCGCATGCCGGCATGTTCACGGGGCAATTGCCCGGTCAGCTCTCGATCGGCTGGACTCGGCCGCTCGACGGGACGTACCCCACGTTGGCCGAGTTCCTCGGAACGCGTGGCTATCGCACGGCCGGGTTCGTCGCCAACACCACCTATTGCAGCTATGAGACCGGTCTCGACCGTGGATTTCGTCACTACGAAGACTACGACGTCTCGCTGACCAACATCCTTCTCTGCTCCGGTCTGATGCAGCGGACCTTGAACTTTGTCCGCAATTCCACCGGCCTCGGCCTGGGCGACCTCAAGGTGGGGGGAGCGCATCGCAAGGATGCGGCGCGGATCAACCGCGACTTCCTCGGCTGGCTCGCCTCGCGGTCGCCTCAAGCCCCCCCTACTTCGCCTTCCTGAACTACTACGACGCCCACCACCCTTACCTGACGCCGGAGCCTCATCAGGAAGAGGAGCTGCGTGGCCGGCAGCCCAAGTCCCCAGCCGACTACAAGCTGCTGAGGAAGTGGTGGGACCTCGACAAGAAAGGTCTCACGCCAACCGACCTGGAACTGGTGCGTGACTCCTATGATCGTTGCCTGACCTACCTCGACGACCAGATCGGCCGCCTCTTCAAGGAGTTGACCAGGCGAGGCGAGCTCGACGACACGATCGTGATCGTCACGGCCGACCACGGTGAGCACCTCGGCGAGCAACGGCTCTACGGGCACGGTTGCAGCCTCTACCGCCCCGAGTTGCATGTCCCCTTGCTCGTCTTTGCGCCGGGGGCCGTTCCCACGGGGCAAGTGGTGAAGGCGCCGGTCAGCTTGCGTGACCTCCCGGCCACGGTCGTCGACCTGCTTGGCCTGGCGGCGGACTCTCCCTTCCCCGGCCGTTCGCTGGCCGCCGCCTGGTCGGGCGCGCCGGCGCCCTTTCCCGTCGATTCGCTCCTTTCCGAGGTCGAGCTTCCTCCAGAAGCCGACCCCAATGGCGGCCGATCCCCGGTCTGCCGCGGGCCGATGCTCTCGCTGGTGGCCGACGGCTGGCACTACATCCGCAACGGCGACGGCCGGGAAGAGCTCTACGACTTCGAGCACGACACGGACGAGACCCATGACCTCGCGGGTTCGGCCGACAAGGCCGAGGTCATGCGAACACTCCGCGCCCGTATCACCGAGGGATCGGAACCAGGCCGCCCCTTTCACAAAGGCGCTGCCCCGAAAGCGTTCGACTCCCCTGCCCGTCTCGCGACTCGACGCTCGTCGACCGCGGCGAAACGGCTCTGAACGGGAATCCGAATTCCGAACGCGGCCACCTGATTCGAGTGGGATCGGCGCGGGCCGCCATGGAATTGGCTTTGGAGACCGGGCCGGAGCGTGTGAGCTGCTTGTCCCTTTGGGTATTCCCTGGGACCGCGGGCGTCCCGCCCGCTCTTGAATTGAGATAATTTCATAACTTTGCGTTGCGATGGCTGAACGAGCGGCATCAGCTCGACGAAATGGCTCCAACTCAATTGTCGCGACAGTGTCGCGACAATTGGTTCCTCGGGGAAGACCTCAGCGAACTGGACCATCCGCGCGAGGCTCTTGGCGCTGAAACCGCGACCAAAACGAGGTGCCAATTCTGCCGACAGTGTCGGCAGAATTTCCAGGCCATACTCCGCACGTGCTTCTTTCAGCACTTCCCGGCGAATTCGCGTTCCCACGTGCCAGTGCAACATGGTCAGTACGCTGTTGGCGGTTTCCGCAATCCGAGCTCGCGCAGCTTCGATCATCTGGCGGAGCTCGTCCAGGAGCTGGTCCGGCTGGGTCGCCGAGGCGGAGGATGTCGAAGAAGTCGAGCTGGATTTGCGCTTTGCCATGCCTACAAACTCCTCCTATTCGCCAACCCGTGCTGCTGGAGGATCGCTGTCAGGTTTGACTTGGTCGCATGATTTGGAATTTCCGAATAAACCGGCGGTCCCGTTACACTACTCTCTGGAACGTTAAGATCCAGCGGAGTTTCAGACTGTGGCGGACCCTCGACGCACTGAAGTTCACCGGTATCTCCGCGGCCTGTTCAACGTTGGGACGGTCGCGGGGCTGTCGGACGGCGAGCTCTTGGATCGATTTGCCGCCCGGCGCGGTGAGTCGGCGGAGTTGGCGTTCGCGGCCTTGGTCGAGCGGCACGGCCCGATGGTGCTGCGGGTCTGTCGCAAGGTCTTGCACGACTCGGATGACGCTGCCGACGCGTTTCAGGCCACGTTCCTGGTCCTGGCCCGGAAGGCCGGGTCGATCCGCCGCCGGGACTCGTTAGGGGCGTACCTTCATGGTGTGGCCCTGCGGGTTGCGAGCTGCGCCTGCTCGGCCGTGGCACGGCGTCGGAAGCATGAGCGAATGTACGCCGAACGGGTGGCGGTTTCCTATCTTGAAAAGGCGCCGGACGACCTCGGCCGGGTCATTCACGAGGAGCTGGGCCGGCTGCCGGAGCGATTCCGGGGGGTGGCCGTGCTCTGCGACCTGGAAGGCAAGACCTATGTCGAGGCGGCCGGGCTGCTCGGCTGTCCGCCCGGCACGGTGATGAGCCGGCTCGCCGAAGCCCGGCGACGGCTCCGGGGGCGGCTCGCCCGGCGCGGCCTGGCCCCGTCGGCCGGAGCGATCGGCGTGATGCTTGCGGCCGAGACCCGGGCGACGGCCAAGGGGCTGCCCGTGGCCCTGGCCGAAGCCACCATTCAGGCCGCCGCCCGGTTCGCGGCGGGTCCGGCAACACCCGGGGCGGTGGTTTCCGCCTCGGTCATGACTCTTACCGAAGGAGTGCTCAAAACCATGTTCCTCACGCAACTGAAATCGCTCGCGCTGTTGGGTCTGGTCGGGGGAGCGGTCGCGACCGGGGCGGGAGTGCTCGCCCAGACGCCCGCAACGCCCGCCCAGGCGCTTCCACTCCCTGCCTCGGCGTCTCCCGCCGCCGACCCGCGGGATGATCCGGATTCGGCCGCACAACCCACAGCCGCCCCGGAGGATCCTGCGGTTTCGGTCGCTCCGGCCGATAAGCGTTTGCATTCGTTGGAGAAAAAGCTCGACCGGCTCTTGAATGTGTTGGAATCGAACGCTGCGAAGCCGTCGCCTGCCACGACGCAGAGGGCGCAAGCCAGTGGTTCGACTCCTGCCCGCAAGCCCTCGGCGGTGACCGGGGTGATGCCTGGGATGCCGAACGATATGGTTGGAATGATGGGCGCAGCGGCCATGGAGCCTGGAATGCCCAATAGAAGAATGGGCATGAACAATGTTGAAGAGCGACTTCGGCGGGCAGAGCAGCAGTTGAAAGAGGTTGCCGACCGTCTGAATCGCTTGGAGCAGGCTGTCTTTGAGAACCGTTATGGAGATCGAGGTCCACGGGGGAGCGATGTACGCACCACCGATGGGAACGAGGCTCGTGCAAGAGCGACGCCCCCAGCCGATTCCCTGGCAGCTCCGCGGGCCCTACCGGTCGAACCCCGCCCGGAGTCGCCCACTGAGCCGACCAGCCCCCTGCCGCTTGGGCCTGGGAGATCTCGAGTGAATTGACCTTAAATGTCGAGGGCCTTCCTCGCCCCACTCGCTTGAATCCGTCACGAGGGGCCCGACCAGGCCCCTGCTTTTGTCCGCATATGCCCATGAGCCTGGCCGGCCGAGCGATCACCTGCGATCGTGCGGCCGGCCGTTTTTGTTTCGTATGATATTCAGAGAGTTGAACGATCGCCAAAATGTTCCGGTTTGATTTTGATTTGACGCTTGAGAAAACATGAGCTAAAGAGTTGTTGTAGAGCGGATACTCTGTCTGACATGAGGCATTTGTCGTCGAGATGCTTTCGGGCGATCGCTGTTCGGCTTGAAGGGAGCGCGGCGCAAAGAGTGGGCTTCTCGTGCGAAGGAGCTTGGATCTCAGCGGCGCTTGTCGCGGCTCGTTGGGACGCAACGCTCCTGGCTTGCTGGTCGGACGCAGTCTTGAACGGAACAGCCACCGTTTTTCCGTGGTGAATTTCAGCTCGGTGACGAGAGGGCCGCTTGCGCGGCTCGGTTTGGTTTCGGGCGAGGGCCTCGGGGGTGAGGCACCTGCAGTTCTGGACCTTGAGGGTCGTCGGCGATTGAGTGGGCAAGCCTGCCCGGGCGAGTGAAATCGACGTCCAATCGGAATCCGCCTGAGGGCGGCACTCCGCTTGGGGCGGCGAGTTCTCTTGCGCGCTGGGATCATTACAGAAAAGGAGGCTCTCGCTCCAGTGACGCGAATCCGCATGCCTCTTGCCCGGGTCGTGCGAGTCGGGCGGAGAAATGCGTTCGGAGCGATTGAGGCTGGGGTCGAATCGCCCTCGAGTTTCGCTTCCGACCTCCGTGCACATTTTTTTGCAACGGGGTCGTGAGTGGGGCAGATGGTGAGTAGACGCTTTCGATTAAGTTCATGGATGAGAGTCTTAATCAGAGTATTAAGACGGATTAATAAACGAAACCAGAAAAACGAGGATCACGCAGATGACGTGGAATCCACTCGGCACGCAACGAGATCGAAGTGCCCAGTCGCGGTACGGGACCCTGGGGCGACTCGTCCCGCGTGATTGGGCGAGTCTCGAGCGCTTGGAAGATCGGACGCTGCTCGCCGTCAGCGCGGTTCCCGACGCCTACGGGTTGATCGAGAACTCGCCGCTCAGCGTTGGCACGCCGGGCCTTCTGGCCAACGATAGCACCACGTCGGCCAACCCGTTGACCGTCAGCGGGTTCACGCAGCCGGCCCACGGCACTCTGGTGGTGAACCCCAACGGCTCGTTCCAGTTCTTTCCGGCCGCGAACTTCATCGGGGCCGACAGCTTCACCTACACGCTCAGCGACGGCATCGACACGGCCACGACCACGGCCAGCCTGAACGTCGCCGCCTCGACTCCCCTCGCCACCGTCTTTGCGGGGCCGCGGCTCGCTTCTGTCGACTCGTCGCAAGGGCCGCTTCTGAATGCCCTGACGAGCTCACTGCTCGGGAGCAGCCTCAACCTCAACGTGCTCGACTGGAATGGCCTGTCGGGCGGAGACATCAACCTCGCCAGCCTGCTCGGCGTCCTCCAGACCGATCTCGGCGCCTCGAGCCCGAGCGCGGTGCTGACCACCGACACCACGGTCCTCCAGGTCTTGAACGCGGCGGCGACCGTCGCGCAGGCCGATGGGAACACCGCGTTGGTCAACGCCTTGAACGCTCAGGCCCTCCAGCTCAACGGGCTCGCGGGCACGATCCGGCTGGGCGACTTGCTCCAGATCGACCCGAACGCCGGCAGCCTCGCCGACGTGAATCTGAATGCGCTCGACCTGTTCACCGGCGTTGTCCAGCTCTACAACTTCGACAACGTCGCGACGACCCCGACGCCGGTCACGATTTCAGGGGCGACGCTCGCCGGGCTCGGCCTGCCGGCGACGGTGGGGAGTCTGGAACTCTCCGCCCAGGTCGTCGAGCCGCCGATCTTCGTGCGGGGCCCGCAAGGAACCCAGTTCCACACCGCGGCCATCCGGCTCAAGCTTGACCTGAATAATCTCGTCGGCCTGAACCTGGACACCACCGCGCTGTTGGCGTCGCTCCAGGGCCTACTGGGGATTACTCCGATCACGGTAACCGCCAACGTTGCCGACCTCCAGGTGTATGCCGAGATCGCGAGCACCAGCGGAACCATCCAGACGATCAACGCGATCACGGCCGCGGTGGGCGTCCAGGCCACGCCCGGCGTCACCAACCTTTATATCGGTTCGATCGCCGACAGCGTCTTCTTCGACCGCACCCACACGATTGTGCCGGCGACCGACCTGACGTTCGGGAGTGTCGGAACCCTGACGATTTCGGCGCCGTTGTTGGCCCTGAACGTCTCGGCCGCGATCCAACTTCGCGACTTCGCGCTCGGGCAGGCTCCGGGGTCGTCGACGTTGCTCAACTTCGTCCCGCCCTATCCGTCGCCGACCCAGACGGTGGGCTCGAGCGCGGCGGTCATCACGACCCTGGCGCAGGATCTGGTCAATAACCTGCAAGTCCAGATTGGCGGCACACTGGGCCCGTTGCTCGGCCCGATCGTCAGCACGCTCACGAGTGACCTCGTCCAGCCGCTGGTCAACGGCGTGTTGGCGCCGATCGTCACGCCGCTGCTCACCGGGGTTGTCGATCCCTTGTTGGGTCTGCTCGGCGTGGGGATTGGCCAGGCGATCGTGGCCGTGCAAGCGGTCGGCATCGCCGCCGCGCCGATTGCCAATCCGGACTTTGCGAACACCGCCGTGAACACGCCGGTCGCCGTCCCCATCCTCAACAACGACGCGTTTGCGCCGGGGGACACGCTCACGGTCAGCTCGGTGACCCAGGGCGCAAACGGTACGGTCGTCATCAACCCGAACGGCACGGTGACGTATACCCCGAATGCCGGCTTCGTCGGCACGGATTCGTTTACCTACAGGGCCACCAACGGCACCTTGCTCAGCAACGTGACGACCGTCTCCATCAACATCGTGGCGCCCGGCCAGCAGGTCCCGACCGCCGTCAATGACACCTATTCGACCCCCGCGGGAGGCACGCTCAGCATCGCGCTCCCCGGCGTTCTTGGCAACGACCTGAGCCCGTCGGGCAAGCCGTTGACGGCGGCGGTCGTCGGTCAGCCGGCAAACGGCACGCTGACTTTGAATAGTAACGGCTCGTTCACGTACGTGCCCAACCCGGGATTCGTAGGCGCTGACACGTTTACATATCAGGCGTCTGACGGGACGTTCGTGAGTGACTTTGCCACCGTCACCGTGAACGTCCTTCCCGCCGTGCAGGTCCCGACCGCCGTCAATGACACCTATTCGACCCCCGCGGGAGGCACGCTCAGCATCGCGCTCCCCGGCGTTCTTGGCAACGACCTGAGCCCGTCGGGCAAGCCGTTGACGGCGGCGGTCGTCGGTCAGCCGGCGAACGGCACGCTGACTTTGAACAGTAACGGCTCGTTCACGTACGTGCCCAACGTGGGGTTTGTGGGTACCGACACGTTTACGTACCAGGCCTCCGACGGGACGTCGGTGAGCAGCGTGGCCACCGTTACCGTGAACGTCCTTCCCGCCGTGCAGGTCCCAACCGCCGTTAATGACCTCTATGAAACGAATGCGGGGGGCACGCTCAATCTGGTGGCCCCTGGCGTTCTGATCAACGATCTTAGCCCATCGGGCAAGCCGTTGACGGCGGTGGTTGTCGGTCCGCCCGCGCACGGCACGCTGACTTTCAACAGCAACGGCTCGTACACGTACGTGCCCAACGTGGGGTTTGTGGGTACCGACACGTTTACGTATCGGGCCTCCGATGGGACGTCGGTGAGCAACGTGGCCACCGTCGTCATAAGCGTCCTGGCCGCGCCTGCGCAGGTTCCGACCGCCGTCCCCGACCAGTACGTCACGCCGGAAGGGACGCCGCTCGTGATTACTGTGCCGGGCGTGCTGATCAACGACATCAGCCCCAACGGCACGCCGTTGACCGCGGTGGTCGTTAACGGGCCGGCCCACGGCACCCTCACGCTCAATCCCGATGGTTCGTTCACCTATGTCCCCAACGCCGGATACATCGGGGACGACTCGTTTTCGTACCGCAGCACCGATGGCGTGAATTTCAGCAGCCCGGCCACCGTGGCCATCGCGGTCAATCAGGTCGCGCCTGTGTTCGTCGGGCCGCCCACGGTGATTGGCTTGCAGCGTTTCGGCTTTCACGAGCAAACGACGCAGATCGTACTGACGTTCAGCGAGGACTTGGACCCCGCGCGGGCCCAGGACCCCGCCAATTACGTGCTCCAGAGCCGGGGCCGCGACGGTCGGCTGGGGACGCGTGATGACGTCTTTATTGCAATCGAGTCGGCCACCTATGACCCGGCCACCCGAACCGTGACCCTGGTCACGTTCCAACGTCTGCTCAAGCTGCGGGAGCACTATCGGCTCACCGTCGTCGGGACCGGTTCGACCGGGTTGACCGGCGTGACCGGCATCCCTCTGAACGGTCCGCCGGGGACCGATTTTGTGGGCAACTTCAACAGTCATGCTCTGGCGGGTCCCTCCACCGTAGCCGGTCCGTTCCAGGCGGCGGGGCACCGAGCGGGCGGGGCGCGACAGGCGGCTCTCGCTCGGCAGGCCGCCAACCGACTGCTCCGCCAGGCCGGTGGCGCGCATCTCGGTGCGAAGGCCCTGGGCCGGCTCGCGGCCCACCCGCACGGGCGGCGGCCGCACGCTTGATTCGCGCGTGCCAACGGGCCTGACTGAGCTCGTTGGCACGCCCTTTTGAATCCATTGACGGTTCGGTTCGCCTGGATGCCGTCCCGTTTGCGGAACCCCAATTCCTTCCTCGGTCGGCTACGGGCCTATCATGGCCCGCAAGTGACGGAGGAAGGTTTTTGTGTTTGTTGATTTGTAGAGTGGGTGCGGTCCACCAGGGGATCGAAATTCTGGTGGGCCGTGCCCACTCTACGAGAGAGGTGTTCCCGCGCTCATGGCCTGGATCTCCTCAAGGGCGTTTGCGGCATCTTCATGTGTGGGGTTGAGCCGAAGTGCCTCCTCGAACTGGCGTTTCGCCGGCTCGATCTCAGCGCGGAAATCCAGCAAGGCGAACCCGAGCCTGTAGTGGGCATCCGCGTCGTTGGGGGCGATCGCCACCGCTTTCTGGAACAGGGCGAGAGCCCTCGCGATATCCGTCGGTTTGGAGTCGGGGTCGTTTGCGAGACAGCAGGCGTAACCTTGGATCGTCCGGATCGATTGCGGATCTCGCCTCAGTGTCCTCTCGAAGACCTTCCTGGCCTCGGTATACTTTTCCCAATCGGCCAACGATTCTCCGTAGATCAATATTGCGCGGGAACAATAGGGGTCGATCTGAATGGCTCGTTGGAAGCAACGCCGCGCCTCCTCTTCCCGCTCCAATTTTGACAGACTCATCGCCAAAAGGAGTTGGGCCTTGGGCAGAGCCGGGTCAAGGCGGACTGCGTCGGTGAGAATCGCCACGGCTTGCTCGAGGGAGCGGTGGGGTTCATTCTCGTGCCAGAAGTAGTGGTGAAGTCCAAGCTGCTCGAGGGCCATCGCGTTGGCCGGATAGTGTGCGACGGCGCGTTCGTAATGGCGGAACGCCTCATCATATTTCCTGGTTTTATCGGCGATCCATCCCCTCTTGAACTCGCCCCAGGAGAGTGCCCAGCCTGCGCGCACGGCCTCGATTTCTTCGGGGGTCGGCCGATTGTGGACCGGATCGGGGTGATCGAACGGCCGGGACCAGAGTTCGCGACACCAATGCTCGGCAAACTCCTGGGCGCGAGTCTCCTTCGCGAACTTCCGTCGGAGACTCTTCGCCTTGGCGTCGATGATCTGGAGATGGCCGAGTTCGTGGAGCAGGACGTCGTAGAGGAAGAAGCGTCTGACGGCGAGCGTGGGCCATTGGCAGCGGGGGATCGCCCCGAATTGGCCCGGCGTCTGCGTCCGCTCGAGGTAACCGCCCAGGCTGATTCGGGCCGGCGTCGCACACAAGCCGATTTCTCGCTTGCCCCGATTCACGTAACCGAGCCTGCGGATCCTTCCAAACCGGTCGTTGAGATGGACCCACTTGAGTCGGCAACGAACCTCCTCGGGAAGCCGGGAGAGGACGACCCGGATCTCCTCTTCCGTGACGAAGTACCGTCGATTCAATCCCGGCGTATGGTGGGTGAACCCAACGTCCCGCAGAGCCACCATGATGATCCGGTCCTCGTCGTTCGCATCGGATTTCGTCGACTCGGCTTCAAGCAATGACACCGTCGCATGGCGGCAGGTTCGTGAGCTCCCTTGTCCTACTTTCCCAAGCCTTCGTTCATTGTCCCCCTGGGACCGCGGACGTCCCGCCCGCTCTTGCGGAGGCCGTGTCCGTTGCGAGGGTCGAAACGGGCGTCTCGAATCGGGTGCCGGGAGGAAAACGCAAGCCGAAGCACTCGGTGAGGACGACGAGCAGCTCGTCATCACTCGCGATGGTCCGAAGGGTCGCTCCCGCCCCTCGCCTGACCTCGAGTTCTCGGTTGCGCAGAACCTGGCGGACTTCCGGCGTCCGCGATTGGACCGTCAAGGTGCGGAGGAAGGGCGACTCGGGATGGGTTGAGGTGTAGTAGTTGCCCACCTCGCAGTCGATGCTGTGCTGCGGCTCGAGCGTGAAGCCGTAGAGGTCGCTCCAAACTCCTTCCATGAGCGATTGCAAGACCCAGAGACCTTCGTCGTCGAGCAAGCGAAACGTCCGGTCATGCTGATGGGATGGCGGCCCGCTCACCATCGGGATCGGCCGGAAGAGCCCTTCCCCGCCGAACCCAACGTCTGCGAGCCAGGTGGTTTGTTTGAGCGTGACGTTCAAGAACATGTGCGTACGCGGCGTGGCCCGGTGCGTTCTCAGGCGGACACGGCCAGCCAGTCTCGTGACGTGGAAACCGAGTTCCTCCAGCACCGCGGCGAACAGCGTATTCTGTTCGAAGCAGTAACCTCCGCGTCGGCTCCAGACCAGCTTGGACTGCAAGCTCGCCAGGTCGAGCCGGATGGGCCGACCGAGATGGATATCAAGGTTCTCGAATGGGATCCGGGTGACATGGTTGAAGTGCAATCGTTCGAGCACCTCCGGCGCCGGGGTTCGATCGCCGGTGTCACCGATGCGGTCCAGGTAGGCGTTGACGTCGACGAAATTGGGATCGGCCGGATTCATTGCACGCACCTCTCTCCAAAGCAAGCGGCCCTCACACCCCTGCCCTGCTCTTGCAGACGCATCCAAGGTGGATTGCGAGTCGATTAGTAGATGGGCCAGAGTCCAGGCGTTGCCAACTCCAGCAGGTGGCCGTCGGGGTCTCGGAAATAGAGACTCACCCCGCCCCGCGGCCAGGTCGTTTCGCCCTCGATCGGCACGCTGTGCGAGGACAGCCACTCTCTCCAGCCGTCGAGGTCGGAGGCGCTCACCGCGAAGGCGAGATGGAGCGTTCCTTGGCCGTCGTGCGGAGGAATCGTGCCCCCAGGAAGGACGGCCGTCGTCGTGAACTCGCCCTTCCGAAAGAGGAGCAGGACCTGGCGCCCCGGGATCTGGAGCGGGCAAAATCGAGGGTCAGGTTCCTTGGCGGGCGACTCCGAACTCTCCTCTTCAAACGACTTGAAGCCGAAAATTTGTTGGTAGAACCGGACCGACCGTTCCAGGTCGTCCACATAGAGCGCCGTCTCAAGCAGCCCGTTGACGGTCGGCACCGCGGTGTTGGAAGTCATGGACATCACCCTTGGCGTAGGACACGGAATCAAACCGATCCCGGAACCGGTTGGCCAAAACCTTCATGAGGAGGGCCTCGCACAACGTGGCACCCAGGCTCCCTTTGATGATATTCGCCGACACGACGCGTTGCATCGCGATCGGCCCCGGTCTATAATTTTCCAAGAAGTCACTTTGAAAATAGGTGGACCGTCTGAATATGTCAAGCGAGAGCTTGGAAAATCCGATTCGCCCGGCCGCGGACCGGTTCCTGGTCCTGTTGAAGAGTCGGGGGCCGCAGACGGCGGCGGAGTTGGGTCGAGCCACGGGCGTGACCGGGGAGGCGGCGCGGCAGCAACTCGTTCGGCTTGCGGCTGACGGGCTGGTGGTGGCGGCCGCGGAGTCACGCGGTGTAGGGCGTCCGACCCAGGTCTGGAGCCTGACCGACGCGGGGAATGCCCGGTTCCCGGACGCTCATGCCGAACTCACCGCTGGGCTGATTCGTTCGATCCGGACGGAGCTTGGCGAGGCGGTGCTCGATCGGCTGATCGACGCGCGAGCGGCCGAATCCCAGGTGGCTTACACCGAGGCGCTCGCGGGGGCGGCCGACCTGGGCGAGCGGGTGGCCCGGCTGGCCGAGGCTCGGACGCGTGAGGGGTACATGGCGGAGTTCTGGGCGGAGGGCGGCGCGTTCGTCCTGGCCGAGAACCATTGTCCGATCTGCGTGGCCGCAACCGCCTGCCAGGGATTTTGCCGGGCCGAGCTCAGCACGTTCCGCGACGTGTTGGGGCCGGATGCCCTGGTCGAGCGAGTTGAACATATCGTCCAAGGTGATCGCCGGTGCCTCTACCGGATCGCGCCCAAGGGGCGAAGGGGCGGCGCGGCAAGCCGGGATGAAGTCGGTCAGTTAAATGTCGGCGAGTCCGAACAGGTGGCGGACGGCGTTGAGCAGGCTGTGGGGGTGCTCGGTGGCCGGTTCCGAGGCGGCCGAGCGGAGGGTGGCGCGGGGCTGGTGGAGGAGTTGGTTCTGGAACCGTGACATCATATGGGCGATCGCTTCGCGGTCGGCCTCGTTGAGGCTGGGGCGTGCGTTGCAGAGGGCGTCGAACTCGCGGCGGCGGATCGCGTCGGCGTGGTCGCCGAGCTGGCGAAGCACCGCGCCGGCGTGGCGCTGATGACGGAGGGCTGCGCAACAGGCGGCCGTCTCGCGCTCGATGATGGCGGTGGCCGGGTCGACCCCTTTCTGGCGGCGACCGCGGTTCTGCTCGGCCTGCGCGCGGAGGTCGTCGACGTTGTAGAGGTACACATCCTCGAGGTCGCCGATCTTGGGGTCGAAGTCGCGTGGGATCGCGATGTCGAGGATCAGGGCCAGGCGGTTGCGGCGGGCACGCTGAACGCGGACGTACTGGTCGTAGTTGACGATCGGCTCTTCGGCGGCGGTCGTGCTGACGACGACGTCGGCCTCCTTGAGCGCCAGGAAGAGCTCGTCAAACGGGACGGCCTTGCCGCCCCATCGCGCGGCGGCGGCCTCGGCCCGTTCGGGGCTCCGGTTACTCACCAGGATCCGCCCAGGCTTGAGCGCTTTCAAATGTTGGAGGGTCAGGTCGCCCATCTTGCCGGCGCCGATGACCAGCATCGTCTTGTCGGAGAAGGTATCGAAGACCCCTTTGGCGACGTCGACGGCCACGCTGGCGATCGAGAGCTTGCCCTGGTCCAGGCCGGTCTCTTCACGGACCTTCTTGCCGACGCGGGCGGCATTCTGGAAGACGTGATGCAAGATCGAGTTGACCGTCCGGTTCTTGATCGCCGCCTGATACGCCTCCTTGACCTGGCCGAGGATTTGCCCCTCGCCCAGTACCAGGCTCTCGAGGCTGGCGGCGACTCGGAACAGGTGGGCGACCGCCTCGGTGTCCTGG
Source organism: Singulisphaera sp. GP187 (assembly GCF_900129635.1). Lineage (GTDB taxonomy): Bacteria > Planctomycetota > Planctomycetia > Isosphaerales > Isosphaeraceae > Singulisphaera. The sequence continues at coordinate 5,398,357 of NZ_FSRB01000001.1, forward strand.
GAGCTGACGAGGTGTGGGGCGAACCGATCGACCGGCAACGCGTGGAAGCTGGACAAGAAGTCGGTCAGGGCGTCGAGGTCCGGCACCTCTTGGGGAGCGCCCGCGGCGTAAATTTCGACCCGGTTGCAGGTCGACAGGATGACGAACTCGCTCCCTGGGAACGATTCGGCCAAGGTGTCGAGCCCGCGCGCGAGCTTGGGACCGTCGAAGGCCAGGGCTTCGCGGATTGAGGTGGGGGCGGACCGGTGATCGACGCCCAGGGCCAGCAGCTTCACGGTGCCTTCCTCCCGGTCGGCGAACCCATGCCGTGGGCCGTCGGGAGGTTCAAGACGTCGACGCCAACCCAGGTGAACACAAGGAAGCCAAAGGCGATGATCGTCAGCACCATCAGACTCCGTCCTCGCATCGCCGGGCGGAACCGAGCGTGCAGGAGCGCGGCGAAGACCAGCCACATGAGGAACGCGCTGATGACTTTGGGGTCGGTCCAGCTCAGCGGTGTCCTCGCGGCGGCCCCCCGCAAGACCAGGTCGAGGATGACCCCAATCAGAAGGCCGCAGGTCAGGAGCGGGAAGGCGACGGTAATCGCCCCGCGGTTCAGCCGCTCCGACTGCTCGAGGCTCGGCAAGGCGAACCCGAACCGCGAGGGCCGCTTGTGCTTGAGCCGGTTCGACTGCACCAGGTACATCAGCCCGGCGGCGAACGCCACGCAAGTCGAGACTGCGCCCGCCAGGAGGAACAAGCCGTGGACCGTGCCCCAGAACCGCGTCGCACTCCCCCACTGGTCCCAGCCGTCGCGCGGTGAGGCGAGTTGGCCGGAGATCACCAGGCCCAGAACGAGCGGGAGTACGAACACCCCCACCGCCATCGGTTTGGGCGAGCGGACCATCAGGTAGAGGCCGATCAAGGCGAAGATCCAGGAGAGGACCATCAGCGACTCGAACGCGGTGGTCACCGGGACCTTGCGCTGAACCCAGGCCAGGTTGGCCAGGTAGGCCGTCTGGACCAACCAGGCCAAGGCGGTCAGGGCGACGGTCAAGTACCAGCGCGCCGCACCACGGACCACGAACCGAGCCAGTTCGCTCGCCAAGGCCAGGCCGTACGTTCCCCCGAAACAGAGCACGGTCAACCGATCCATCACGCCGACGCTCCTCGCGCCGCCCCACTACCCTTTTTGCCTTGGTGGATCGCCACGAGCCGGTCGAGCCTCCTCGCCCGGCCTTTGCCCCATTGTATGGTCCCCGCCCCGCGAATCCCAGAGAGTCGAGGACCGCCTTTGCGAACTCACTCCCCTCGCGAGGGCGAAGACCGGTCGGAGTCGATCGACCCGACTGGTATGATGACTACCGATCGATCGATCGGGCCGGCGCGGTTTTCTCAATCGAGAGGGATCAGGAGACTTCTGGCGATGCAAGACGACCTGTTTGCCCTGTACCAATACAATCGCTGGGCCACCGCCCTGCTCGTCAAGGCGGTGCGGCAACTCTCTCCCGAGCAGTACGGCCAGGAACCCGTTCCCGGCTGGACCTCGGTCCGCGACACCATGATCCATGTGGCCGGCGCCACCGACATCTGGGTCCGCCGGCTCCACGGAGAGCCCGTCACCTCGCGGCCAACCGAGTTGGATCTGCCCACCCTTGATGACGTCGTCCGGCTCTTCGACAAGGCGCACGACGCGTTCGACCGCCTGCTTCCCACGCTCACGCCCGAGCGGCTCACGACGATCCTGGCGTACCGCAACCTGGCGGGGAACGACTATCAGCTCCCGGTCTGGGCCGTCCTCCGCCACGTGGTCAACCACGCAACCTACCACCGAGGTCAGATCGCCTCGAAGCTCAAACGGCTCGGATTCGATTGCCCGGATACCGACTTCGCGTTCTGGGCGATCGAGAAGACCGAGGGGATCGTGATCTCGCACTGAGGACGCATGGCCCCAGGGGGGGATTGAATTGCGGGCGGGTGGCCCCGGTCCCTGGGGAAAAGCGAGAACTTGGTGCCACCCTTGCCACTGGGCGTAAGATAGATGGTGTGGGGACGACCCCATGCTTCGTGGGGAGTGGTCCCACGCCAAGCTTGAATCGTGCGGGGACGACCCCGTAGCTCTCTTCTCCTAGGAGAAAGCTATGGCTTGGGTTGTCCTCGTCATTGCCGGCTTGTTTGAAATTGGTTGGGCGGTCTGCCTGAAGTACACGAAGGGGTTCACACAACCCTGGCCGACCCTCGGATTCGTGGGCTTCATGATCGCTAGCGTCTACTTGCTCGGGGTGGCGCTCCGGTCGCTTCCACTTGGGACGGCCTATACGGTCTGGACAGGCATCGGCGCGGTCGGCACCGTCGTGTTCGGGATTCTCCTGCTGGGTGAGTCTCCCGACATCCGCCGCCTGGCCTGCATCGTGCTCATTCTTGCCGGAGTCGTGGGCCTCAAACTCACCTCGTCCCACTAGGCTCTGTTTGACAAACCTCTAGGAGGCGTAGGACGTAGAAATAGGGTAGACCTAACTGGAGGTTCCCCATGCGCCGCTACGAGCTCTCTGACTAACCATGGGCTCGAATCGAGCCGTTCTTGCCGCACCGGACCCATCATGGCAAGCTGGGGCATCCGTTCAATGACCATCGCCCCCTCGTCAACGGCATCCTTTGGATCCTTCATACCGGCGCGCCCTGGCGGGATCTTCCCGAGCGATACGGCGCGTGGGAGACGGTCTACTCCGCTTCAACCGCTGGCGTTGCGGCGGCATCTGGACTCGCTTCGTCACCTCGCTCCTGGATGAACTGGACGACAAGGGCGAGATCGACAACGGTGTGCCGGGGAACGCGTTGGCCCACCTTCCACGTCGAGAGCCGGGCCTCGGGCCGATCGTCCGGGGCCAACGCGTTCCGAAACGGGTCCTTCACAGGCGTCCGGATCTTCCAGGCTCCGGAGGAAGAGCGGTCCAGGCCTTCGGATCAGGTTGGGCCGCGGCCCAACAGATCGCAAGATCGCGTTCGCATGACGAGACTCATTTGCGAGCCGGCGCGGCGGCAGACTTGGCGCCGCGCTCGGAGAAATCGGTTGAGTCCGGGGGGACATACCCGACTCCCTCGGGCGGCCCCCCTGGTTTGATACCACCGCCCCCACAGCCGGCCACTCCGCTCACCAGGAGCACCAGAACGAATACGTGGCGGAATCGTCGCATCGTCATTCACCTCCAACTCGATGATCAGGGACTCATTGATTTCTTCCAGGGGGCATCGACCGACACGGTCGATGCCCGGTTTCCAATCTCGGTCGGTTCAGTAGGAGTCGGCGCTGATGACCTCGGAGCCTCGGCGCGTGCCCAGGACCCACCACGTTTGAAGGTTGACCGAATCCTTGATGAACTTCACCGACCCGTCACAGAGCGCCATGTTGACGCCGCCAGCGTGGCGGCTCGTCGGGGCGGCGATCCCTGATGAGATCTCCCACATCGACCCCGGCTCCGCGGCGTAGTTATGGCAAGCCACGGTATTGGGAGGACCGAAGTGGTTGTAGGCGATGGTGCCGTGGACGAAATACGCGGCCGTCCAGATGTAGCCGATGTTGGAGCTCTGCTTTGCCTGGGTCGTCCCCGGGAGGGATTTGCAAAGGTTGTAGAAGGCCATCGCCAGCGAAGCATCATTCTTGTCGCCCGTGGCCCCGCCGGTCACATCGTAGAAGCCGCGTTTCGCATCGGGCGAGTTGAGAAACGGATAAGGGGTGCTGGAACCTGCGCCATAGATCCCCATCAATCGTTCGCTGAAGATGGCCGTGTTGGACAGGCCGTCACTCACATTCGCGACGGAGACCACGCCGAGGTTGGGATGGGTACTCCATTTTGTCCCGGCGACCATCGTGCCCGTGAAGCGCTGGATGATTCCGGGACCACCCATGTTCCCATGATAACTCGTCGCTGCCCAGGGGGCGCTCGGCTGCCTGGACACGTCCTCCGACGGACAGAGCATACCGGCCAGCTGGGTGTAGCCCACCGTGGAATTCTCGGGTCCGCGCGGCTTGCTCCCGAAGTTCAGAGCATTGAAAATCTGCTGCTGCTCTACCTGCGGCAGGAGAGCCATCGGCCAACTGAATGACCACCCGACATCGTACGAGCCGGTGCCGGCCAGCTCGGGTCCTGAGCACATCGGAGGGAAGCAACCGTTCACGGAGGCGTAGTTGTGAGCTCCCAGGCCGAGCTGCTTGAGATTGTTGAGGCACTGGGCGCGCCGGGCGGCCTCGCGGGCCGACTGCACGGCCGGCAGGAGAAGGGCGATCAGGACGGCGATGATGGCGATGACAACCAGTAGTTCGATCAGGGTAAAGCCCTGACGACGGAGTCTGTACACGTTACGGAACGATAACATGGCACGAAGGCTCCGAAAAAGGGGAAGAATTGTCGAAGCGAGGGACGACTGTCAGCACGAGAAAAGAGAGACTGCATGGATCCTTTCTCCGGACTCAGGCGGAGACGGCATCCTCCGAATCGATCGCGGTGAACGGCGACGAGACCGGCTGGCGTGGAGCAAGAACCTTAACGTTCCAGGGTTGGGAGGGCGACCACGGCGACGGGCTCGAGGTGATACGCCTCGGGCCCAAGGTGGCTGTTCAGCCGCGGAATTCGCACGGGGGTCGAGTGCGTTCCGACGGCCACGGTATTCAGGAGGATCCTCGAGGTCGTGAATCGGTCCGCGACCCTCGCTCGGCCGGAGGGCGTCGCCTCAGAGAATGCCGTGGCGGCGAGGGCACCGCCGGACCGTGTTGAACGGGCGGCCCAATCGCTCACTCGCGGGTTCTCCCGGCTCGATCCGCTGCCCGCCCTGGTCTTGACCAACGACGCGGCTCTCGATCCTTCGGATTTGCGCATGGTTAGGAATGGTCCCGCGGCGCGGGCATCACCGGTCGGCGATGCCCGACAAGGTGACACATTGGCCGACAGCTCGAATGGTCGTTGATAACCAGCTCTACTGTATCTGGAAGGAATCTATAAATAAGTTACTTGGTTGCGTGAATATGCAGCATATTTGGCAAGTGACTTGAAGCCCCGGAACGTCCCGTTTTTCGGTGTCCCCAAGGGGCCTCCGACTTCTCCGGTCTTCAAGCGGGACAGGTTCGTTGGCTTGATGCCGACAAGGACTGATATCAGCGGAGACGGCAACAGATAAAGAAGCCTTCCAAGGACACAAGTTCGGTTGCGTTTTGGCTTGATGGAGTGGAAGGAATGGATCGCGGGAGCCTTGATGTCGACTGATCCTCCACCACCGGATGTCGGGGGGCCGGATGACCGAAGTTCCGGTCATCCCTCGATGTTGATCGGCAGGATCTTGGCCGGCGGCGATGCGCGGAGCGACACGCGTCTTCCCGCTTCCGCGCTCTCGATGGCGGCCTCGGCGATCTGGAGGGCGTAGGCGGCATCCTCGCCACTCGCCATCGGGGGCTTACCGTCTCGTCTCGATTCCAGCAGCGAGGCGATTTGGCGCCGGTAGAGGTCGTCCACGCGAGTCGCCATGGGTGCGACGGCCATCGACTCCCAGCGATGCAACGCGCCGAACCGGAAACGCTGGATCTCGCCCGTCATGAAGTCGAAGCTCAGCGATCCACGATCGCCGTAGAGATCGAATGTACGCCGCTGGGGGTACTGCACGTAGTCCATGTGAACCTGGACCAGGACCCCGCTGGCCATTGTGAGGATCAGCTGGATGACGTTGGGCGTTGGCCGGATGCCCATGCGACCCAGCGTCGCCTCGGCCGCCACGACGTCCGCGACGTCGCCGAGCATCCACCGAACGAAATCAAATTCATGGGTGTAGTCGAGCAGTAAGGAATTGGGAGCCTCGTCGCGGTCGCGGCCATGCGCATTGAGCAGCGTGACGTAGGTCCCGATCATTGCGCGTGCCGCGACGACTCGACCGATACCACCCTCGTCGATGATCTCCTTCAACTTTCTCAGGCCCGTGTCGAAGCGGAGCATGTATCCGACCTGGAGGAATCGCCCTTCGTACCTGGCGCGTTCGACCAGGTCGCGTGCCTTCGCCCAACTGTCGGCAATGGGTTTTTCGATGAACAGGTCCGCCCCGCTGGCCATCGCCCGCCCGGCCATTGGCGCATGAAGAGAGGTCGGCGTGCAGAGGAAAACCAGGTCCGGTTGTGCCTCCAGCGCCTCCGCGTAGTCGAGGAACACGCCTGCCGGCGGCCTCGGCATGAGTCCGGCCGTCTCCAGGGTCGTCTGCCTCTGAACGTCGCACAGCAGGACCTCCACGTCCTCGCGTTCGGCGAGCAGGCGTGCGTGCCGCCGGCCGATCGATCCGAGGCCGACGACGAGGATGCGAGGGTTCGCGGGACTCTCCATGGATCGATCACCTTGGTCATGAGTGCGCACGGAATCCCCCGTCAGGCATCAACCCGGGTCTCCCAACCGATCACGGCAGCCCGTCAAACAGATCGGAATTGCAGCGGATGTGCAGGCGGATCCGATCTTCGGCATCACGCGGCCCCATCTTGCTCAGGTCATTGATCAACCGCAGATGGCTGTCGGGGTTCGGTTGCATGATGAGAGCCACCCGGTGGAAGATGGTCCGTAACTTCACGGCACGCACCGCCTCTACCATCGCCCGGAAGCCGGTCAACTCGACGAGCGCGATGTGCAGCGCGGCGTCCGCGGCCCAGCAAGCTTCGGGCACGGTCCGGTCGTCCGCGGCGGCGGCCATCTCCTTGAGACGCTTCATATGAGGTTGCATGGGGGCACCACAGTAAATTCGAACCGCCTGGCACTCCAGCGCCTCGCGGACCAGCAACAACTCGAGCACCTCGCGCCGGCTGGGCAGCCTGACCTGAGTCCCCTTCCTCGAAACGGCATCCAGGTATCCTTCATTGCTCAGTTGCTGAACCGCCTCGGCCACGGGGATGAGACTGCACTTGATCTCGGCCGCAATCTTGCGCCGGTCGAGCCAGTCGCCGGGACGAAGCTCCTGCTGGATCAGCTTGGTCAGGATGGACTGGTAGACCCTCTCCCTCGCGGTCATTTGCGGCATGTCGATACCACCTTTACCTCTTTCGCTCGCTCGCAGCCCAAGGTCAGGGCCGATGCCGAAGCCGCGCGGCCCGTGGGGATTGACCCCGGATTGACTGACATGTTACAAGCCATGTCAGTGTCGGTCAACAGGTTTGTGACCGAAATATTTTGAGATCTCCCGGGTCCTGAAATCTGTCGAATCGAGGTATGCAAATGAAAAGAAACGTAATTGTTATCGGGCATCTCCGATCGTGGTGCGCCCTGTGCCTGCTCTCGGCCCCGTGGCTGGTGCCACTTGTGCCGGCGGCGAGCGTGTTCGCGGAGGAGCCGCACGGCGTCCGCGAAGCCGGCCCGGCGCCGGACCACACCCGACTTGCCGCCTCCGCTCCGTCCCAGGATCGCACCGAGGGATCATCCAAGCAGTCGGCTCCCCTGGAGATCGGCTCGCGGCGCGAGCTGTTCGTGGACGCTTACTTGATCGACGAGCTCAACGGCGTGAGTCAGAGACTGCACAGCCCGCAGCTCGCCCCTCCGGTGGACCCCGAGCGGCCGAACGGCGCCTACGCGACCGTCTTGCGGGACGGGGAGACCTTCCGGTTCTACTACCGGGGCGACAAGGATCCGAAGGTGACCTGGAAAACCCACGGAATCAAGGCTGCCCACGACGGCGAGGTGACCCTCTACGCCGAGAGCCGCGACGCGATTCACTGGACCTTGCCCGACCTCGGCCTGTACGAACCCCCGAGCTTTCCCGCGGGCAATGTCGTCCTCATGAACGAATTCCTGGTGAATCACAACTTCACCCCATTCATTGATGCGAAGCCCGGGGTTCCTGAACGCGAGAAGTACAAGGCCCTGGGCGGGCTCGCCTACCAGGCGCACCAGAAGGAAGTGCGAGACGAGCGAGGGCCCGGCGGGCTCAAGGCGTTCGTGTCGGCGGACGGGATCCACTGGACGAAGCTGCGCGAGCAGGCGGTGATCCCCGAGGAGTGGGGGAAGTACTTCGATTCGCAGAATTACGCGTTCTGGTCGGAATCAGAACAACTCTACATTTGCTATTTTCGGCGGTTCATCAAGGGTTTGCGGGGAATCGCCCGCACGACCTCGGAGGACTTCATCCACTGGACCGAGCCGATCGAGATGAGCGCCAACCTGCCGGGAGAGCATCTCTACACCAGCGGCACGCAGCCCTACTTCCGGGCGCCCCAGATCTACGTGGCCACGCCGACGCGCTTCATGGAGAAGCGGGGCGCGGCCACCGACATCCTCTTCATGAGCACCCGGGGCGGCGGCCGCTATGACCGGACCTTCCAGGAAGCCTTGATCCGTCCCGGCCTGAGCCAGGACCACTGGGCGAACCGCGCGAACTACGCCGCGATCGGGATCCACCAGACGGGGCCGCTCGAGATGTCGCTCTTCGTGAGCGGCGGGCGTCGCTACACTCTCCGTCTGGACGGGTTCGCGTCGGTCAATGCGCCGTTGAGCGGTGGTGAGTTGATCACGAAGCCGCTGACGTTCGCCGGCAAGGAGCTGGAGCTCAACGTCGCGACGAGTGCCGCGGGAATGGTTCGCGTCGAGATCCGGGATGCCGGCGGCCGACCGATCCCGGGATTCACCCTCGAGGACTGCGCACCGATCTGGGGTGACGCGATTTCCCGCGTCGTGAGCTGGAAGCCCGGCGGCACCGACGTGAGCAGCCTGGCGGGAAAGGTCGTTCGTCTGCGGTTTGTGATTGAGGACGCGGATCTGTTCGCGATCCGGTTCCGTTGATCGCGGAACCCCCTCGACTTGGGTTCTCCACGCGATTGTATCGGAGCCTCGCCGCACGCCGGTGGAACGCACGGGGAGGTCCTGGAAACCGATGAGCCGAGGTGCGCGTTCACGCCCCGGGTTGTATTTAGCCCGTGAGCCAAAAACCCAGGCGATCGTTCACGGGTTGAGTACAACCCGTGGCACCCAATGGTGATTGCATCACCACGGTCGCCCATCAGAAAATCAAAGAAAACCGAGACCAACGGCTTGGCGGAGCCGGCCCGTCGTTCGCTCACAACCTTGGGTCGACGGGCTCGCTCTCCAGGGCGAGGACGCCGAAGACGCATTCGTGGACCCGGCGAAGTGGCTCTTTGCGGACGAACCGTTCCAACGCTTCGACGCCGAGGGCGAACTCGCCCAGGGCCAACGACCGCTTCCTGCCCAGGCCGCGCGAGCGGAGCCGCACCAGGTTTTCCTCGGTCGTGTAGTCGGGACCATAGATAATCCGCAGGTATTCACGGCCTCGGCACTTCACGGCGGGCTGGGAGAGGCCACGAGGACCGCGGTGGATGAAGTTCAAGGGCTTGACGACCATCCCTTCGCCTCCCCGGCTCGTGAGTTCTTCCCACCAGGCGATTCCTTCCGCCTGACTCGCCGGGTCGGTCACGTCCACGACCCGAGACGGGGTCGCTCGGAGCAGCTCGGGGTCGGCCCGGCAGAGATCCGCCATGGTTTTCATGTGCCAGGGATGATCCTTGTCCGTATGGACGTGTCCCTCGGTGGCGAGCAGGTGGAACGGGGCGAGCTTCAAGTCGGTCAGGGAATTCACCGTCCAGCAATACTGCCGATAGGCGGCGACGAACCGGCCGATGTCCGCGCCGCGGAGGCGATAGGAGCCTTCGATCGCCGCGCCCTTTTCGCGTTCCGCACCGTTCAGCCGGCTGGCCGCCCGCTCCAGGGCGGCGATCGCGGGTGGAAGCGAGGCTGAACCCGCCGCGCCGACTGCCGCGTACTGGGTGCGCAAGAGCTCCTGGGCCTTGGCCGACCAGGGCATCAACTCGCAGTCGAGACAGGCCCAGGTCGTCTTGAGCTGGTCCCAGAGGTCGGTTGCGTCGAAGGCCGAGCGGACCCGGTCGAGGAACCGCCGCTCCAGATCGAGGTCGTTGAAGAACCGCCGACCGGTGCGGGTGGTGACGATTCCGAGCTCGCCCGTGGTGACGCCGAACCGTTCCCGCGCGCCTGCCTCGTCGCGGCAGAGGACGACCACGGCTCGTGAACCCATGTGCTTTTCTTCGCAGACCACCTGCGGAGCCCCCTGGCTCCGGTAGTAGGCGAACGCTTCGGCAGGGTGCTCGAGCAGGCCGGCCTCGCGACTGGTTTCGCAGGGCGACATGGTCGGGGGCAGATAGATCAACCACCTGGGGTCGACGGCGAACCGGCTCATCACCTCCAGCGCCGCGACGGCGTTCGCTTCGCGGATCGTGACATTGCCCCTGAGCCGGGTCGGGATGATCCGCTTGCCAAGCACGTCCTCGGCGTCGAGCACCTGGTCCTGCGACTGCTGCGCCGAGAGGGCTGAGGCGGGGGCCTGAGACTCCGCGGGCAGGAAGGGACGCGTGGGTTCGCAATACGTCCTTGCGGCCGGGACCGCGACGAATTCGCCCTCCGGATAGCGCAAGGCGGTCAACTTGCCGCCGAAGACGCAGCCGGTATCGATATTCACCGTTCGATTGAGCCACTCGGGGGCGGGGATCGGCGTATGGCCATAGACGACCTGGGCCGAGCCTCGATATTCCTTGGCCCAGTCGTAGCGGATCGAGAGGCCGAACTCGTCGGTCTCGCCGGTCGTTTCGCCGTAGAGAGCGAAGTCACGCACCTTGCCCGACCCGCGCCCCTGCAACTCCTCGCGCATCCCGGCGTGGGCGACGACGAGCCGGCCGCCGTCGAGGACGTAGTGACTCACCAGGCTGTCGAGGAACGCGGCGACTTCCTTGGAAAACTCCGCGCGCAGCTCATCGGGGAGCGCCTCGATCTCGGCCAGAGTCTCGGCCAACCCATGGGTGATCTGGACATTCTTGCCCAAGAGCTTTTTGACGAGCTTGACGTCATGGTTGCCGGGGACGCAGTGCGCGGAGCCGTGGAGCACCATGTTCCGCACCAGCCGGATGACGTCGAGCACGCGCGGGCCGCGATCGACGAGGTCGCCGAGGAAGATCGCCTTCCGGCCCTCAGGGTGGGCATAAACGGGGCCGCTCGCGAGTGAAGGGCCGCCGGGGGCCTCGGCCGTGACGGCATAGCCCAGTCGCTCAAGGATCAATTCAAGCTCATCGCAACACCCGTGGACGTCGCCGATGATGTCGAACGGGCCCGGCTCGTCGCGTCTGTCGTTCCAGAGCGGGATCCGTTCGACGCTCGCCGCGTCGACCATGGCCGGGGTCTCCATGACGAAGACGTAGCGGAACCCCTCCTTACGAAGGCCGCGGAGCGAGCGCCTGAGCTGGTTCGTCTGGTTGCGGACGACGTGGGGGCCGAAGTCCCGATCCGGCCGCGCCTGGTTCCGCTCGTGGCAGACCTTTTCCGGGAGGTCGAGCACGAGCGCCACGGGGAGGCAGTGATGCTGCCTCGCCAGCGCCACGAGCGGCTTGCGGGCCTCGGCCTGGACATTGGTGGCGTCGATGACCGTCATTTTCCCGCGAGCCAGCCGCTTGCCGGCGATGAACTGGAGCACCTCGAAGGCCTCCTTGCTGGCGGCCTGGTCGTTCTCATCGTCGCTGACCATCCCTCGGCAGGCGTCGGATGAGAGAACCTCGGTCGGCAAGAAATGCTTCCGCGCAAATGTGCTCTTTCCCGAACCACTGGGGCCGATGAGGAGGACGAGACTGAGGTTGGGGATCTTGAAAGTCATGGGTCTCTGCTCGTAAGTCAATAAATTTTAATAGGAAAAATGTTATTAATTAAATTGTGTTGCTGCGTCGTGCCGGGGGCTCAGTCACGATTGAACACCCCCATCTGCGTCGGTGGGCCGAGCTCGCCGTCTTCGGGCCCGACGGGGAGGAACTTGACCGAGTAGCCGAACCTCGTGGCGATGCTGCGAGCCCAGGCTTGGAATTCGGCGCGGGTCCACTCGAAGCGGTGGTCCGGGTGCCTGAGACGTTCGGTGCCGACGTTTTCCCAGGTCACGTTGTATTCCCGGTTCGGCGTGGTGAGCACGACCGTCCGGGGCCTGGCGAACTCGAACACGACACGTTCGAAGGCGAGGAGCCGGGGCGGGTCGAGGTGCTCGACAACCTCGACCACGGCGGCGGCGTCGAAGCCCTCGAGCCGGCGATCGCGGTACATCAGCGAGCCCTGAATCAGCTTGATCCGCCCTTCCTGGTGGGTGGGGAGGCGGTCGAGCTTCAACCGGTCCTGCGCGATTTCGAGCGCGCGAATCGAGACGTCCATGCCGACGATTTCCGCGAACTGCCTGTCCTTGAGCAGGTCACGGAGCAACTTCCCTTCGCCGCAGCCCAGGTCGAGCACCTTCTGGGCACCGCTGGCCCGCAGCGCCGCCAGGACCGAGCCCAGCCGCTCCTCGTTCAGGCTGAGGGGCCGCTCCAGAGCCACTTCGGCCTTCTCGGTTGGAGGCTCGTCTCCCGCTTCTTCCGCCTCGAGCGGCTGCTCCTCAACGACGAGGCGGGCCAAGGCTTCGCGGAAGAGGCTCGAGCGGAACTTCAGGTAGCGCTTGGCGATCTCCTCACGCTCCGGGTGCGCGTTCAGCCACCCCTTGCCCTTTGCGAGCAGCTTTTCCAACTCGTCGTCGCCGACGAAGTAATGCTTCTGATTGTCGAAGACGGGAACCAGAACATACAAGTGTGTCAACAAGTCAGAGAGCGTGCTCGTCTTCGACACTGTCACCGAGTAATACGGGCTCTCGCCCCACTCGGGAAACCGGTCGTCGAGCGGGTGGCGCTCGGCCACGACGACGTAGCCCAGCGGCTCGAAAACAGCCCTCAAAAAGGTCTCGCCACCACGCACGGCGAGAATGTCGAGCCGGGCCGAAAGCGGGATCGGAGTTGTCGCTAGCTCGGGCCGATCGTCACACCGCCCCTGGAGCGCCGAGCGGTAGACCTGGGAAATGGCGACGCTCAGAAACGATGAGGCGGCGTAGGGCCGGTCATTGACGTACTGAGAGAGCAGGCCCTCCCCTGCCCCTTTGCCGCGGACGACGCCCACCGTGTCCACATCCAGCAGCAGGCAGGCCGAGCAACACGCGTCGTTGGCCGCCTTGTAGAAGACGTGCGCCCGGCCGAAGCTGAGGTCGTAACTCTGGAACCGGTCAGGGTGTTTGTGGAGCAGATAGCCGAGGTCGGTGGCGGGCGATTGCGTCGTCGTGATCGTCAACAGCATGCGACGTCCTTGCTCGACCGAGCCGGGTCAATGGTGTCGACCTGCGCTGGTCTCGGAGGAACTTTCCTCCGGGCAGGTCGACATCGTTCCCGAGTATCCCCGTTCGGAGGACCCGTGAAAATGCCCGAGCGCGGTCTCAGTTGCCGAATGACACCACGACCTGCGCCTGGGTTCACGTCGCCGTTCCTGCCCGCCCTGCCCTGGCCCCGTGGTCAGTCCTCCTGGGTGTGGGGTTCGGGGACGGTGAGTTCTTTTGCGTCTCGAGCGTGGAGCATCACGGCCAATACCCGGGTGCGAGTCTTGGCGTTGGGGTTCCGGGAGACCCGGTGGAGGATCCCGGTGGGTTCGTAGAACGTCTCGCCCGCCTTGAGCGTCTTCACCGACTGTTCGTCGAGCCCGAGCTCGTACTCCCCTTCCAGGACGTACCCGAAGATCGGGCCGGCATGGCGGTGGGGCAGGCTGGCTTCGCCCGGTTCATAGGCCACTTCGACTACGGTCACTCGGGCTGCTTTCCCGTCGATCGTTTCGAGCACGTCGCGCTCGGAGATCGGGGTGACCTTCCCATGGCCTGGCTCGGCGTGGTTGGCCAAAGCCAAGGAAAGGCCGCCGGCGCCGAGGGCCACGCCGAGGACGGTTGCAAGCAGGAATTTAAGCATGATTTTCTCCCGAGGGTTGTGGTTGTCGCTTGGTGGTCTGATACGAGCCGGGGACGGCCCTGTAGCTGATGGCAACTCGGTTCCAGCCGTTGATGGTGACCACCGCCCAGGTCAAGTCCACCAGTTCCTTGTCCGAGAAATGCGGGCTCACTTCGTCATGAACCGATTCGGGCACGCCATTGCCGATCCGCGTGAGCGTTTCGGCCCAAGTCAACGCCGCGCGCTCCCGCTCCGTGAAGAATGAGGTTTCCCGCCAGGCGTTGAGCAGGTAGATCCGCTGTTCGGTCTCGCCTTCCGCCCGGGCGTCTTTCGTGTGCATGTCGAGGCAGTAGGCACAGCCGTTGATCTGCGAGACCCGGATCTTGACCAGTTCCAGCAGGCTCGTTTCCAGGCCGCAACTTGCGAGGTAAGTCCCGATCGCGTACATCGCCTTCAACGGTTCAGGGGCCAGCTTCGCATAGTTAAACCGCGGTTCCATCGTCTCCCTCCTTCTGGCCGTAGTGCTTGGCTTCGGGCCGGCAACGCGTTGCCGCCGCCGTCCGATCATTAGCAAGGACGAGGAGCGCGACGAATTCGTGACATCGGGAGCAAAACGATCGGAAAGACGCGTCGCTTTCTGGGTTCGCGAGCCTCAAAAGGCGAGCGGGGAGCGTCGGCTCCCTGTCTTTCGAAACCGTTTGAAGACAGGGAGTTGACGCTCCCCGCTCGTCGGGAGGGGAGCAAGTTTGTCCTGGCTCGACCCGGCTAAAAGAGGTCGAGGATCGGCCGGCCCGTGCTGGCGCGGATCGAGAAGCCGTCGGGATGGATGGGCGTCTCGGGGGCGATGCCGAGGGTGTGGAAGAGGGTGGCCGCGAAGTCCTCGGGGGTCACGGGGCGGTCCATCACGTAGGAAGCCTGTTTGTCGGAGCGGCCGTAGACCTGTCCCCCACGCACCCCAGCGCCGGCGAGCATGGCCGAATAGCAGTTGGACCAGTGGTCGCGGCCGATCGCCGAGGCGCCTCGACTGATCCTGGCCGTGCGGCCGAACTCACCCACGAGGACCACGAGCGTGGTGTCGAGCAACCCGCGCTGATCGAGGTCTTCAAGGAGCGCCGAGACCGCCTGATCGCAACAGGGTAAGGCCCAGCCCAGGCCGTTCCAGCCGTTGCCGAAGATGTCGATCCCACCGTTGCCGTGCATGTCCCAGGTCTCGAGGCTATTAAACTTCTCCCCGGGAGCAAGCCCGCACCAGCCCACGACGTTCACGAGCCGTACGCCCGCCTCGATCAAGCGCCTGGCCATCAACAGGTTCTGCCCGAGGGGGTGCCGACCGTACCGATCGCGGGCCTGGGCGGTTTCTTGATTGATGTCGAAGGCACGGCGAGCCGCCGATCCCTCGACCAGGTCGACGGCACGCTCGCGGAACCGCGACAAGGTGCCGAAGGACGTTTCACCTGCCGCGGGTCGAGAGCCGGGGACGCGACCACCCATCTCGCCCAGCAGTTGCATCCGGTTGTGGATCCGGTCGAGCGTCAGCCCTTCGGGCATGTCGAAGGCGTTGACCCGGAAGTTTGGGTTCGCGGGGTTGTCATCGTGCTGGACGCCTACCAACATGGGGGCATGGGCCATGCCGAGGAGGCCGCCCGACATGTAGGACGACTCCGGGGGCATCGAGCCGCCGCTGAACTTTTGAAGCCAGACCTGGGAGGGGACCCCTTCTTCGGAAGGTCGGAGCTTGGAGACGACCGCACCGAACGAGGGGGCATTGAGTGGAGGGAGCGACTGCCCGGCCAGGAGCATCCGGTTGGCGATGTCATGAACCGGGACGTTATGACTCATCGAACGGATCACGCAATACTTATCCGCCAGCCGGGCCAGGCGCGGCATCAACTCGCCGACCTGGAACCCGGGAACCGTGGTGGCGATGGGCCGGTACGGCCCGCGGACTTCGGACGGGCCGTCGGGCTTGGGATCCCACGAGTCGATCTGGCTCAGGCCACCGTACTGAAAAATGAAGATGCAAGACGTTTCGCGAGCCGGCGGTTTCCCGTCTTGCCGGCGCGACCCCTCCGCGGCGAAAAGTTGGGGCAGGTTGAGGCCCAGGAACGGCAGGGCGCCCGTCGTGAGGACCCGTCTGCGGCTCCAGTTCGGGGGATCAGGCGTCTGGGGCGTCATGGCGTTTTGGTCTCCTTGGGTTGGCCAGGATATCCCAGATCGCGCGCCTGAGCCATGAGATTCATCCAATTCCGCGATCAAGGCGCGGACCGCCGATCCTGCGACGGCTCGCCCCGCGGTTTGCCCTGAAAGAATTCTTCCATGAACGTGTTGCGGGCGCCGGGGCGGGTCAGATCCTGACCGTCCTGCGTGAGGGCGAGAAAGAGGATCAGCATGTCATCGGTAGTCGCTTCCCCCCAGCGGACATCCTGGGGCGGGCGGTTTGGGTTGTGTGGATTCTCGGATGAGTTGTCGTATAACCCTTCGATTTGAATGGTCGAGCCGGCCGGGATGGGGAGTGGCTCGCGAAGGTAATACGTGTCCTGGCGGTTGAAGTCCCAGTCGTCGATGGCGATTAACGGCTGAATTCGGCCTCCAGGAAGCAGAAGGGTGGCCCGGAACCGTCTGCCGAGCCAGTGCATGTGCGGGGTCATCGCGTGGAGCGCCACGGGGATCGGGACGTTCAGGTTGGCGACGACCGAGATTGCCGGATCATCGGCCGGGAGGCGGAACTTGCCGACGTCCGGGCAGGCGGAGACCCATTCGAGCGCCTGGCGAACGGGCGTTTGGGAGAGGTAGAGGCCGAGTCGGGTGCGGTCGGTCTCGGGCTTGCCGCTCGGGTGGTAGTGAACCTGCATCACGACGTCGGCGTTCTTTGGCAGTTCCAGGCCGATCCCCGCGCCGAACGGATGGGCATCGTTGCCGGGGGTCCAGCCTCCGAGCAGTCCGAATATCTGATCGCCGGTGAACCCCGAAAAGCAGGGGTAGCCCGGCGTCGAATTGGCCGCATCGCGCCGGCGGCCCAGGCCTCGGGTGTCCACGTATCCAAACGTGTGGTGAACCACACGCGGGTTCCCTGGCTGGACCTCGATCGCGGTCAGGAATCGATCGTTGGCAAGCGCCGTGGGCATGACGAAACAGCGGTAGAGGTCGTCACCCGTCGCCGGGACCGGAAACGGCTGGTCCATTTCCACAACCAGATCGGGGGGCCCCAGGGACCATTCTTGAGAGGGGAGATTTGCGGGAAGAGGATCGGTGTCGAACTGACCTTCGGGAGCGCCGGCGGCCGCCCATGCCTGGAGGGTCTGGATTTCCGAGGCGAGCAGCGTGCGGTCGTGCTTGAGCGGAGGGCCGAGCCCGGGCACCGGTTTCCAAGGGGGCATCAACCGCTGTTCGGTGACGGTCGCCAGGTCGTCGGCTCGTTTCGCGGCTTGAGCGTAGGTGGTGAGAGCGAACGGGCCGGACTGGCCCGGCCGATGGCATGCTTGGCAACTGCGCTGAAGTATTGGAGCCACGTCACGGTGATATGTGGGCACAATCCTCGCTTTCTGGACCAGGGCAACCTGAGGCGCGGGGCAACCGGCCGGCTCGAGATAGGGGGCCGGCACCGGCCGATCGGAGAGCAACGCCTCGACCGCCGGGCGCAAGCCTGAACCCGGCTCACCCGGTCCCGACGCGGGGCCTGGGCCGTGGATCCGGCCTCGGTAGCGCAGCCGCCCTTCGTCGTCGAGCACGAACACCTCGGGAATCCGCGTCACTCCGAACTGGCGGACGAGGCTACCGTCCTGGTCGTGCGCAATCGTGGAAAATGCGAGCGGGTGCTCTCGATGATGGTTTTCGATCGATTCTCGGTGGGCGTCGGCATCGACGCAGACTCCCGCCCTGAAGAGCCGGTTGGCGGGGAAGTCGGTCGCGAGCCGAGTGAGGGTCATCCACGACTCGGCCGGGATCGGACATGCTTGGGAATAGAAGAGGACGACCGCGAGGCCCGAGACGGGGGCCTGGAAATCGAGCTTCTCACCGTCGAGGGAACGTCTGACGACGGCTTGTTTCAAGAAGGGAGGCGCCGTGACTCGGATCGCCTCCAGGTCGGCCGGCGCACTGGCCCACCAGGCGGCAAGTGCTCCGGCCGTAGACGCAAGCAGTCCGCAAACCGTCAGTCGTCGCAGGCTCACCGCGACTTCCTCGGGCGGCCCGGCCCCTTCGGATTCGTCGCCCCTTCGGGCCGGTTCGGATCTTTCCAGGCCGCCCCCATGTTCTCCTGGACTTCGGGCGTCTCCTGCTCCTCGGGAGGCAACTTGGCGAATTCCTCGGGAGTGAGCTTCTTGTAAACAATCGAATCGTCGCGCGGGTTGCCACATCCCACGGAGCTGATCGTCACCGCGGTAAGTACGAGCTTGGCGATGTTGATGAAATGTTGATGCATTGGCTTTCGTGTGTATGGAAAATTATGAGAAAACGTGTAGAGATGTCAAGCATTTCGGAATCTCGTTCCCACGCAGAGCGTGGGAACGAGTTTTTCCCGCGAATTTCGGCCTCCGGGGCAGACAGACGGCCTGGGTTGCCACGGGTTGAGTTGGCCCGTGGCATCCAGAACCCAGTCAAAGTCGGCGATGCGAGTCGGGGCTGGCCCCGCCCCTTCGACTTGGGAAAATCAGTAGCTATCGGCCGACACCACCTCGCCGCCGGCCCGGGTTGAGAGGGCGCGATAGATCGACTTGGCGACGGACTCTTTGAGGAACCGGATCGACCCGTCCGAGAAGGCGAAGTTCACGCCGCCCGGATGCTGGCTTCGGAATGAGTAGATGCCGTTCTCTTCACTCGTAACGTCATCATTGATCGTGTGCAGGTTGAACTTGCCCCAGGTCGAAAAGTTGAGTCCGCGCGGATAGCCGTGGGCCCAAACGCCCTGCCCGCCCCGGAGTTGGCCGGCGCGGGTGGTGGTGGAGCCGAAGAAGTCGTTCTTCAAGGCGTAGTCTTGCTCGCCGATGAAGACGGTGTTCGAGGAGCCATCGGTGATCGCGCTGACGTTGATCGGCGGGCAAGCCACCGTGGTGAGCGGGCTGGTGGTGTCACCGCTGTTTGTCGTCGAGGCGCCGATGATCACCCCTTTGGGCTCGCCATAGAGGTGGCGCCCGCTATAGAGGTTGGCGTAGGCGTTGCCGTTGGAGGTGGCATAGCTCGTGGGGGCGAGATAGTCATTGTTCGCGACGTCGGGCTTCGAGTACGGCAGCGTCATCGAGGGGCAGAGATAGGCCTGGACCTTGGTGCTCGAGGTCGTTGTGTTGGCCACATGCCGTGGACCCACGTTCGTGTTATAGGCGGCGAAGAGCGGGGCCTGCTCCAGAAAAGGCAAGATGCCGGTATAGCAAGAATACTTGTCGTTCGCCTGGATCAAGGCGAACGGGAAGCAACCATTGGTGTCGTGGTAGTTGTGCATGGCCAAGGCCATTTGCTTGATATTGTTGACGCATTGGGCGCGGCGGGCGGCTTCACGGGCCGACTGGACGGCGGGCAAGAGCAGAGCGACGAGAACCGCGATGATCGCGATCACCACGAGAAGCTCGATCAGTGTGAAGCCACGTTTGCGTGAGGGAAACATCGGTCTTTTCTCCTATGAAATCGAAGCGGGTGCATCGGGGAGAGCGTTGCGAACTCAAACCGCGGGGTGAGGGCGTGGGGGGGCCGGGCCGCATCCCGAGAACGGAACGCGAACGAACGGCCCGGCGTGGCGTGGTTGATCAGGGGCGGCTCAAGGACTCAGGAGCCGGCCACCATCATGCCGTGCATGCCGATGGCGACCGCCACGGACACGATGGCGCTGAGGACCAGGAGGATGACACCCAGTCGTCGTACATTCTTCATCTGCCACCACATCAACAGGCCGGTGATGCCCCAACCGACCATGCAGACGAACATGACGTCGACCGCCACGGCCCAGATCCACCGTGAGTTCACCTGCGAGGGGTATCCGTGGGCGGTATGCAGTCGTAAGAGGAACCGGCGGTTGGAGAGCGGTTCACCGGCTCGAGGCGCAGCTTCCGGGCGGCCCGTGAGTGCCCCGGTTTGCATGTTGAATCCGACCCGCCAGACCTTGCCTTCCCCTTCCATCAGGAAATTGAGGTCGGGAGCCGCCGGTGCGCCGCCGCGCCCACCGCCCGCGCCCCCTCGTCCCGCGCGGCCACCCACCGGACCGCTGGGCGGTGCGGCGGTCTCCTGCGGTTCTGACTTGCGAGTCCCTTCCCCGCTTCGAGATCGTTCGGGGCTTTGACGCCCTTCCTCTCGTCGTCCGCCGCGCCGTTCCCCTGCTTTCTCCTGGGGTTCGTCGGCCGGGTTCGGGGTCTTTGTCTGCAGGGTTTGCGGGAGCCCGAACCGGGTCAGGAGCATGCTCACTGACTTGGTGACCGCCTCCAGCGGCGCCGATTCGAGTTTGATGGGACGGCGGGCGAACGGTGGCTGAGGCTCCCGCTCGGCTTCCTTGCGGCTCGGAGTTGTGCGGACCGAGCCGATCCCGCTGGCCAGGTCGAGACGAACCAGGTGATCCGTGTCCCCCCCCGGGATCGAGGTGAGGTATTCACGGGCGAAGCCGGCCTCGTCGGGTTTCACCAGCCGATAACGAGGCGGCGAATTCGATTCCGAATCCGTGTCCCCCGCGGCGTTGATCGCGCGGACCACTTGGCTGGCCAGCACCTGCGGCGTCGGGAACGTCGCCAGCGGTGTCCCGGCCAGGTCGGCCGGTGCGATCGAACGTTGCTTTTGATCGACGTCGGAGAACACCAGCGGGTGATTGAACAGCATGGCGGTGACGCCATACAGGAACACCCATGGGGTCATGAACAAGCCCGCGTAGAGGTGGGCTCGGCGAACCCACTTCATCGACTGGTTGAACCGGGTCCGCGCTCGCGCTCGCACTTGTGCCTGCGATTGCGTCTGCGCGCCAGCCTGAGTCTGGGGACTCGCCTCGGATTCGGATTCGGCTATGGCCATGTTTGGCAGGTCCTCGGTGTTTTGAGCAGACCTCCGCGTTGCGGTCGCCAGGCACATTGCACGGACGTTGGACCGAGGCCGGACCAGAGCCCACGGTTCGTGTCGGTGCACAGCGATCGACCAGGCAACCTCGAAAACGCAGATCCTTCTCTGCTCAGGGACTTCAAGTCCCTCGTTTCGTTGGGGAGCAATCAAGTCGAATCACGTCGACTTCGGCGGAATCGAACCAGCAAGAGCGTTAGTAAAGCCTGTTGAGACTGAGTTTCAATGCCAGCGAAGACTGACAGTAACGAGCGGCCCCCCCGCGCGTCAAGAATCATTTTTTTCAAAGAGGGGATCGGCCGGGCCGCGGCAAGGGGGGGCATGCTGTTTTCGATTCCGAGGCGAGCGGGGAGCGTGATGAGCTCCCCGCCCGCCTGGAAGCGATCCCAACGGGAGGTGTGCTCGCGGGTTCTCAAGGGCCGGTCGGGCCCGCGAGGACGGGTTCGAGGCTGACGTCGTCGATCCAGACTTCGCCGATCCGGGTGTTGTTCGGGTCGGTGAGCCGGAACTCGAGGGCCAGGGAGGTGGCCTCGCGGTCGGTGTGGAAGATCCGCTCGACTTTGGTCCAGCGGCCGACCTTGGTCATGCACTCTTCCTGGGCGGCGTCGTAGAGGGGCTTGTAGACCGTGGGGGTTTCTTTGTACTGGGTGATTCGGACGCGACAGCCGCCATCGGTGCCGGACGCGATCAGGTACCAGTATTTGAGCCGCATCTTGGTGGCATAGCGGACCGGCCGTTCGGCGAACTTGTAGTGTTCGTTGCCGGGGACGTGCGCTTCGAGGTGGAGGCTGTCCGGGCCCGAGATGAAGTGGCGGGTGTCGCGACGGTCCTCGGGAGGAGCGGGCCAGGTCGCTTTCGGCAGCGCGAGGTACTGCTCGCGCTCCATCGGTATGAGGTCGCGGAGGACCGCTGACCCGAGGTGGAGCTCGACCGTGCGCTGGCTGAGCAGCGGGTCGTAGTCACCATAGAGCGCGTGCAGGTGCTCGAGCCGGAGCCGGACGCGCATGACCGCGCCGGGGGCGAGGCTCAGGAGCGGCTGAGCGGGGTGTTCGGACGACTCCACGGCCGGCTTCGCGGCCGTGATCGGCGGACTGTCCAGCTCGTCGTTCGCCCAGATCTGCAAGACGAGCCGTTCGCGACAGCGTTGATGATCGTCGGCCGAGGCGATCACTTCACTCGTGCTCGACCAGCCCGCTTGGCCCAAGATCGAGAGCGACGACAACCGCGGCACGGCGTGGTTGGCGATCCGCGAGTTCGACACCCAGCCCTCCAGCTTGGCCTGGATCTCGGCCGGGGCCGCGACGATCTCGGTTGGTCCTTCGTGGCGCAGTCGGTAGTCGACTTGCCACCCCCCTTGATCCTGGACGATCGAACGTTCCACGACCACCAGGGTGACCGGTTCGAGGGCGGCCGCCCTGGCGCGGACGCTGAGGCACGAAGCGGCGACCACGGCAATTGCGGTCAATGCCGCGAGCCAACGCGATTGCTCGGAAGCGGTGGACCGTCGGCGGGGAGCATGCGGGTTCGGTGAAAACAGGGCCATGGGATTCGTCCTTCCATGGGAGGGGAGGAGCCACGCCAGTCATTCGGAAGAGTGGCTCAAGATCGTCGCGGCCCCCACGGGTCGATCCGTCGACCGCCAGGGTTTACCACAACGCCAGGGCAGAGAACCGAGGGGCGTGCGATCGCCCAACTTAAAGACACTCTATATTAATTGATAGGATCGGAGGTCGAATTTGGCAAGTCGCCATGTTCTTCTCTCCAATGATTCAAGCGAGCGGTCGTCCGGTTTTGAGGGCCGGGACTTTCCCTTGGAGACGTTGTCGAAACGGTGGCGAGGGTTGCACGTGTCTTGATGAGTCGGTGAGTTCGTGACGCGTTGCGCACGAATCACTTGAACAGTTTCGTGATTCGACGGCTGTTTCTGCGTGGGGTGGGCTGAGCTCACCCGAGAAAGGTTTCGAGTTTGCAGACTGAGCACGTCGAACGGCTTGCCGATGAGTGGTCTCCCGGGTTGGCTTGGGACGTCACCTCGGGCCGGAATCGAAATCGATTTTCTCGAGACTTGCGCTGGGATGCAATGCAAGCAAAATCCGCACGGCTTCCATGTCTACGGAAATCGTCACTTCGTCTTGGTGCGGTGCGTTCGAGGGGTGAATCGCGGTGGGTTGTTCTTCAGTCGGTGTCGTCGAGGTCGAGCGGGTTGGAGGCACTCTTGGCGCAGTGTTCGAGGAAGCGCGGCAGGAATCGTTCGATGAAGACGGAGATGGCGATCTGGGTGGTGGCGTTGTCCATGCCCCAGATGCTCGCCCGCGGCTCGTCGAGGTCGGGGTCCATCTGGATGTAGTACTGTTCGTCGACGGCCAGGGAAACCGGCACCTCTTCGAGCCAGCGGTGAGACAAGGCATTTACGCCCGGTCCCCCGACCGAGATCGTCGGGAGGGCCTGGAGCGGATCGTCGTGGATCCAGCGAAAGTCGGCGACCACGCGCACCCGGAACGAGAGCGGCACCGACGACTTGGCGTTGGCGGGCCAGTTGTCGATCTGCTGTTTCAGGTAGTAGGCCAAGGGGCGATCAACATCTTCGGCCCGGAGCGTGCTCCCGGTCACAATCAAGAGCATTTTGGCCGGCGGTTCGACGGCCATTGAGTGGGCCTTTCTCGGGAGTCGCCGCGAGTGAGAGACAATCCGTTTAATGGAGTTAGATTATAGGGCGATCACGCGCCGGATAACAGAACGAGACCGATCTCAAGGGAGAAAAGCGGCGAAACCGGAACGGAACGGACCGGGCTCGACCCGACGTCACGGCCCTGGGTTTTCCGTGGCCCGCCATAAGGCGACCCGGCGGAGGGCGACCTCGGCCGCTTGCAGTTCGTCGTCCCCTTCGGCCTCGAACTGCTGGGCGACCGCGCGGCGGCCGGCCAGCGGGATGACGCAATGGAACCGGACTTTCCCGTTCGGTTCCCCTTCGATTCCGTACCGGGAGACTCCCAACGCGGCCATTCGGCGGCGGATCTCGGCCCAGTCGGACGGCGGCCGAGGCGCTGCGACCGCGAGGGCGCTGGCGTTCTTCGCTTGATCCGGGGCGGCCGCGGGTTTGGACGAGGCGGCTGCGTTCGCGATAGCGTTCGTGATTGCGTTCGTCCCGAGCGACCGGGGAGGGACCGCGGCGGCGGGGGCCGAGCCGGGGGCGTCGGCCCAGCCGGAATCTTGTCCTTGTCCTTGTCCTTGTCCTTGGCCGTTGTCCTTCACCTTCGCGTTGGCGGAGGCGTTGGGATTGGGATCGTTCAAGTCCAACGGGGGCAACGGATCAAGCGGTTCCAGGGGCGTCGAGGGATCCGTGGGGAGTGGCGTCGGAACTTTCGTGAGGGCGATCTCGGGGTCGCTCGACGCCTTCAGCTCGGGTGGTGCGGCACTGAACTCGGCCGACTCGGATCCGGACCCGAGCGGTCGGTCGTTCTGGGACTTGGGAGGCGTCGGGGCCGCTGGCTGGGGCCGCTGGTCGGCCGAGAATCGGGAGGCATCGGCAACCGCCGATGCGGGCTCGAGCGCGGATGCGGATGCCTTGGGGGCCTCCGGCTCCGAGGTCGGAGCGGCTGACGCGGTGGCCCCAATCGGGGCGATTGGGTCGGAGGGGATGGGAGCAAGCGGCTCCTGGCCGACCGTGCTCTTCGGGGCGGCTGCCTTGTCGGCCGCCTCATCCTCATCGTCATCACTCTCGCCGCCGCCATTCAGGTGGCTGAGGATCATCGTCTGGGCCCACTGGAGGCCGGGACCATTGACCACGGCCCCGCCCGCGAACGAGGCCCCCACCAGCATGACAGCGAAGATCGCCTTGCGCAAGAGAGCGGCCTCCCTGCCTCATTTGTCATCTTGATAAGACGGTTGAAAATCACGGTCCGGTCGGTGGCGATCGCTCGAAAACGCAAGAAGCCGCCGTAGCAAGGCCGTGCGATCGTCCCCGAATTGAAGGGGGCCGCCTTCCTCTAGCGAGTCCCCCGATCACGGAAAGTTCGGGGCATTTGACCCGAGTCCGCCCAATCCCGCAACCCCAACTGAACCGCGGCCCTGGTCGCGCGGGGTCGCGGTGGCGGAACGGGTGGTCGGGGATTCGGCGCGTCCGTCAGTCCAGGGCGCTCACGATCAGGCAGGAGTTATGCCCACCGAAGCCGAAGCTGGTCGACATCGCTCGCTTCACCCCCATTTCGCGCGCGACGTTGGGGACATAGTCGAGGTCGCAGGCCGGGTCGGGAGTCTCGTAGTTGATGGTCGGCGGGACCACCCCGCGCACGCTGGCGAGGGTCGCCGCGATCAGTTCGATGGCTCCGCTCGCGCCACAGAGGTGGCCGGTCATGCCCTTGGTGCTGCTGATCGCCAGCCGGTAGGCGTGCGCGCCGAACGCCTGCTTGATCGCCCGAGTCTCGACCTGGTCGCCGACGGTCGTGCTCGTGGCATGGGCGTTCACGTAGTCGATTTCCTCGGGGCGGAGCTTGGCGTCCTCGAGCGCGTTGCGGATGGCGCGGGCGGCGCCTCGGCCGTCGGGGTGAGGTGCCGCGATCCCGTAGGCGTCGTTGGTGCGTCCGAAGCCGACCAACTCGGCGTAGATCCGTGCCCCGCGCCGGCGGGCGTGCTCGAGCTCTTCCAGGACCAGGATCCCGGCCCCTTCGCTCAGGACGAAGCCATCGCGGTCGCGGTCAAATGGTCGACTCGCCGCTTGCGGGCAATCGTTCCGGGTCGAGAGCGAGCGGGCGGCGGCGAACCCGCCCAGGCCCATGGTGGTGATCGTCGCGTCGGACCCACCGGTGAGCATCACGTCGGCCTCGCCCCGCTGCACCGCCCGGAACGAGTCGCCAATCGCGTCGGCGGCCGAGGCGCAGGCGGAGGCCACGGCGCCGCTCGGACCCATCAACCCGAACTGGATCGCCACGATCGCCGGCGCGGCGTTCGGCATCATCTTGGGGATCACGAACGGGCTCATCCGCCGCGGTCCGGCTCGCAAGTAGGTGCCGTGCCCATCCTCGAACTCGTTGAGCCCGCCGATGCTGCATCCCAGGATCACCCCGTGCCGATAGGGGTCGCCGATCGCCAGGTCGAGCCCACAATCTTCCACAGCCTCGATCGCCGCGTAGAGCGCGAACTGGGTGAACCGGTCCATCCGCCGGGCGGCCCGGGGGTCGGGCAACCCCGACGGATCGAACCCCTTGACCTCGCCGCCGAACCGGACCGGGAAGGCGCTCGCATCAAACTGCTCGATCGGTCCGATCCCGCTCCGCCCCGCGCAGAGCGCGTCCCAGAACTCCCCCACCCGCGAGCCGAGCGGGTTCACCGTGCCGAGCCCGGTAATCACCACGCGGCGGGTCTCTGCCCCTCCTGCACCGTTATTCATGAAAAATCTCCTGAGGGACAGACTTGAGAATCACTTCGTGGTTCGATCCCAATACAGCCCCATTCGAGGCTGCAATGAACCCGTGAGCCAGCGGGTATTCATGAGGATTGCTGATTTGAATATCTGTCGTTAATTGAGGCTGTAGCAAGGAAACCGGGATCTCGTTCCCACGCTCTGCGTGGGAACGAGTTTCTTCCGCGATATTCGGCCTCCGGGGCAGAGAGACGGCCCGGTTTCCTGGCGACAGACTCCGTTAATTTCCTGGAGCAGGCCGGCGCGGAACGACGAGCTTCGCGGTCAGGACTTGCACGACCTGATCCTCCTGATTGCGCGTTTCGCTTCGAAGCGTGACGATGCCCCGATCGGTCCGCGACCGCGATGGCTTCACCTCCAGGACCTCACTCTCGACCCGGAGTGTGTCCCCCGGTCGCGTCGGCCTGGGCCATTGGATCTCCCCACCTGCCCCGATGACGCCCCCTGCGATGGGCGCGGCGCCGTCGACGAGCAACCGCATGGTAATCGCGGCCGTGTGCCAGCCGCTCGCCACGAGCCCCTCGAAAAAGGAACCGCGCGCCGCCGCGTTGTCGAGGTGAAACGGCTGGGGATCGAACTGGCTGGCAAACGCCTTGATTTGCGCCTCATCCACGTCGTGCGATAATCCACTTGTGAAGCGCTGCCCTACGTGGAGATCCTCAAGATAGAGTCGATCGTCCCCACCGCTCTCCAAAGGTTCCGCCACGGTTCACCTCGCTCAGCCGACGATCCGGCAAAGAGGAGCCTCGGTAGGTCCCTCAACTCACATCCCCCCGCCCCTCCCCCCTGGGACCGCGGGCGTCCCGCCCGCCATTCCATGAGAAAGCTGATGTTCGAGCCAAGACCTCTTGTGACAGCACCATTCCTTGATCGTGAGTCTCGAACCGCCGCAAGTGACTTGCATAATAATAGTGGCCAGGTTAGAACGAGTCAAGGATGCCTCGGCGCCGTGACGTGCGGAGAACCAAGAGACTGGCCATGCAACGCAAGAGTTTCGGCAACGTGGAGTGCCCGATCGCCCGTAGTCTGGAACGGGTGGGCGAGTGGTGGAGCCTGCTGATCATTCGCGATGCGCTGCATGGATTGACGCGTTTCGATGCGTTTCAAAAGAGCTTGGGCATCGCGCCGAATATGCTGACCCGCCGGCTGAACGCTCTGGTGGCCGCTGGGCTTTTGGAGCGTCGCCGCTACAGTGAACGGCCGCCGCGCGATGAGTACGTGCTGACCGCCAGCGGCCGGGATCTGCGGCCGGTCCTCCTGGCCCTGATGGCCTGGGGAAACAAACACTTCGCTCCGGAGGGGGCGAGCGTCCTGCTCGCCGAAGCGAACACGGGCGCGGTTGCCGACCCTGTGCTCGTCGATCGAACGAGCGGCCGCCCGATCACCGAAACCGACTATCGGCTGGTCCCCGGCCCCGCCGCCGGTGAGCGAATGCGCCAGCGCCTTGCCTCGGCCTCCCAGACGCCGTCCCCCGACCAGGACGCAAGCCCGCAAGTCACTCGCCGCCCTCGTCGTTCGGCCAAAAAAAGCGGATGACCGCTCCGCTCGATTAGGAAGAGACGGGCGGATGAGCAGAATGGGTAAGCCTGATTCGACAGGCCACCCTCTGGCGAAACGGTACGGTTCAAGAACTGCTCCGCTCCGCCCTGTTGCATTCCCGACGCAACGTGTCATTCTAAAGGGAAATGTGACGAATCGACGTTCCTGATGCTCGTGTTTCTGATATGTTAAGACCTGTTTGTTCTTTAGGTATGGATTCATTTCATCGCCTCACGTGGTGGTTCGATTGACTCTGAAGGAGAGTGGAGCCTCGGTCGGTCTGGTTTTTGGGAGCTAAGGTTTCGAGGGCATTGCGGACGGGGCTTGTGACTCGGCGTTGAGTCCGAGCCCAACGGCGAAGATGGTGGCCGTCGATGAGTGCGATTTTGAGGAATCGGGAACGAGAGCAAGGGACCCGCGCCGCTTTGAAGAAGCGATTGGGTTCGCGCGGACTTTCGGGCCGCAACTCGGGAAGACCCATCATGGTAATCCGTCGAATCTTGGCCGTGGCCGCGTTGTTGGGCTGGTCGGTCTCGGGCCGTGCGGAACCCGCGGCGGAAAAACCGGCCGAGCCGAAGCTGGTGCTGGATGCCCAGGGGTTCACCAGCCGGGTCAACAGTCTCGCCTTCAGTCCCGACCGGCACCTGCTGGCCGCGGCGGGTAACGACAAGACCGTCAGGATCTTCAACCTCGAGACGGGCCAGATCCAGGCCACGTTGCGCGGGTACGACGGCATTGGCGCCGAGGGAGAATGTGCGGCCGTTGCGTTCTCGCCGTCCGGTCGGGAACTCCTGGTCGGCGTCCAGTCGAACACGACCGAGGGGGCGATCCGGGTCTACGACGTCGCCGACCTCGATCGGATTGCCCAGCTCCTTCCCGGGCACGATCGCGGCGGGGTGGTTCGCCTGGCCTTCTCACGCGACGGTCGTTTCCTGGCCTCGGTCGGCGCTGATGACGAGGTCCTGATCTGGGACTGGCCGACGCGCAAGGTGCGGGGGCGCGCCACGGTTCAAGGGTTGCCTGGTTATCTTGGGTTCCTGACCGAGATCCCGGTCCTGATCGCGTTCGATCGTGGCGGGGTGAAAGCCTGGTCGGCACTTCACGCCAAAGAATTCGCGAAGTTGCTCCCGGCGGAGAAAGCCGAGCTCGGAGCGCCGGCCTTGGTGCAGAAGACCCTCGGTCGCTTGATGGCGATGGACCAGGGGATGCGTCAGGTGAAACTACCGTATGCGGGGGTCGAGGACGCTCGCTATTTGGACCTCGACGTTGGTCACGACTTGCGGTCGGGGAGCGGAACCAAGGCGGGGCGCCCCTGCTACTTCGTCGGTCTCTGGTCCGACCTTGATGGCCGCCTGGTCCGGCTCTACGAGGGGCATGGCTACGGCGTGCCGTCGCTCGCCCTCAGCGGCGACGGCGCCTGGGTGGCCAGCGGCGACCACTTCGGCGAGATCCATCTCTGGGAGGTCGCGACCGGGAAGCGCAAATCGCTCTTCAGCGGCTCCGGCCGGCGGATCTACTCGGTCGGCTGGGACTCGAACGGCCAAGGGCTCGCCTTTGGCACGAAGCCGCATTCCGGAGCACGCTGGAAGTTTAACGACTACGCCGAGCTGGAGCAGACTTTCGACCTCGATAAGCGGCGGATCCGCAATGAGATCACGGGGAACCCGCAAACCGCCATCCTTCGCGAGGGGGACCGGGAACTGGCTCCCGAGATTGCCCCCGAATGGAACGTGAACGCGCTCGCGTACCGCCGCCAAGGGCGCCGGGTGAGTCGGTACACATTCCCACCGGGCGTGATGGCGATGTGTTCGACGTTCGCCAAGTCGAGCCTGCTGGGGCTGGATGAGGCGGTGATCATCGGTCGCGATGATAATGCGATGATGTGCATGGACCTGCGCGGGATGATCGGCCGGCGCGAATTTGTCGGCCACTCCGCTCCGGTGACGGCCGTCGCCGTGTCGCCCGACGGCCGCTTCCTCGCCTCTTCATCGATCGACCGGACGTTGCGGGTCTGGAGTCTCGCCAACCTCAAGATCTACGCTGCAGCCGACTTCGACTACTCGGCCGGGGGAATCGTCACCTACCTCCGTCCCGGCGGTTTCGCGGAGCGCGCCGGGATTCGTTATGGCGACCTGCTCTCCCGGATGGGAGGGCTCGACATGCCGACCTTGGTCGATCGCTATATCAATGATCGCTGGCCTTTCAAGGTCGGGCAGATCGTCGATTTCGACATGTCGCGTGGGGGGAAGCCGTACCGGGCGAAGATTGAGTTGATCGCCTCGAGCGACTTCATCGAGCCCTTGATCAGCCTCTTCATCGACCATGCCGGCGAATGGGTGGCCTGGACTCCGCAGGGGTATTACGACGCCTCGCCCGGGGGAGATCGGCTGATCGGGTGGCACGTCAACGACGGCCGGGCGCGGGCGGCCAAGTTCTATCTCGCCCGCCAGTTCCGCAAGCGGTTCTACCGGCCGGACATCATCGATCGCGTGCTCGAGCTCGGCGACGTCTCGAAGGCGGTCGCCGCGGCCAACGCCGCGCGACCGCGCCAGGTCGAGATGCTCGACCTCCGCAAGGTCAGCGACCTCAAGAAGGTCGAGCCGCCGGTCGTCCGGCTGATCGAGCCCGACGCGGGCGCGCGGGTGCGCGGCGGTCGGGTCATGGTCCGGGCCGAGGTCCAGTCGCAGAACGGCTTGCCGATCACCGAGGTCAAGATCCTCGTCGACGGACGTCCAGCCCAGGGGGGTGAGGTCGTCAGTGGCCGCGACGACACGCCCGAGCGAAGGACGGTGACCCAGGAGGTCGAAGTCCCGCATGGCAAGAGCGAGGTCTCGGTCCTGGCGATGAACAAGGAGTCGACCAGTCAGCCGGTGGCCGTCGCCGTGGAGCGGAGCGGTGGCGCGGATCCGCCCAAGCCGAAGGTCTACGTCCTTGCCGTGGGGATCTCGCAATACGCGTTGAAGGAGCTGAACCTGCGGTTCGCCCACAAGGATGCAACCGACTTCGCGGCCGCCTGGGAGGCGCAGAAGGACGTCTTCTACTCCGGGGTGGACTCTCGCTCCTTGGTCGATGGAGAAGCCTCCGCGACCCACATTCGCGATGGTCTCCAGAGGCTCGCCCAGGTGGCCAAACCTGAGGATGTCACGATTCTCTTTATGTCGTCGCACGGGATGCGCGACGCCTCGGGTGACTACTACCTGGGGACGCACGAGATCGACCCGGACCGACTCCTGGCTACCGGCATTCCGTCCACCGAGTTTATTCGCCAGGTTGCCAAGCTGCCGTGCAAGGTTCTCATCTTCGTCGATACCTGTCACAGCGGCGGTCTGGGAGCGAAGCTGGTCGACGACCCGCTTCGCGAGCTGGTCTCGGACGAGGTGGGGGCGATCCTGTTTGCCTCGTCCACCCCGCGCGAGGAGAGCCTCGAGTATCCCAAACTCAAAAATGGCGCGTTCTCCAAGGCGATTCTCGACACCCTTCAGGATTCCGCCAGCGACCTCGATCAAGACGGCAAGCTGACGATCACCGAACTCGACTACTGGATCGACAACCGCGTGCAGAAATTCACGCGTGGCCAGCAGCATCCGACCACGCACAAGCCATCCACGATTCCGAATTTCGCGATCTATAAGTTCACCAAGCCCGAGGTTCCCTCGAGCCGTTCCGTGCCGGGAGACAGGCCATGACATCGCGGCCCGCCTTTCGGGTTGATATCCAGGGTTTTGCAACCCGTCGTTTCCCCCTCGGGATCCGGCCTTCCCAGGAGTGTTGTGTCGTCGTCTCGCTCGTCCCCGCGTCAGAGGGGCTGTGGCCGACGCGATGACACAACGCCTTGCCAGCGCCGTATCTCTTGGCGACGAGGCGTTTGCCTCTCGCTCTGACCTTGAATCCTCCCGCGGGAGCCATCGCGATGAAACCGAGTTCGCTGTTTCGGGTCCTCACAATCTTGGCAACTCTACCCGCGTGGGTCGATTCCACACCCGCGCACGCTCAGGGTCGAGGCGGGTATGGGCGTTCCGGTGGGAACGATGCCGCCAACGTTGCCGGTCAAATCCTACGAGGGATCAATCAAGGGCTCCAGCAACAACAGGGGAACTACCCGAGGCAGCAACCTCCTCTGGGAGGCTCCAGCCTGGGAGGCCTCCAGGGGCAGCGGCCCCAGTACCCGTCGTATAACCTCGGAGGCTCCAACCTGGGAGGCCTCCAAAATCAGCGAGGCGGCATCGGCGCGACTCCTTATATCAATCCATCCAATATGGGAGGGATGAGCCCGGTCAACAATTTCAATAATGGAGGCCTGTCCGACGCGTTCGGCCAGCAACCTCAGTATCAGCAGCCCCAGCAATATCAGAACCCGTTGTACCAGCAGCCTCAGTATCAGCCGCAGGTTTCCGGCGGCCCGAACCCCGGTCAGCCCTATCAGATTCCCGCTCAATATGCCAACTATTCGGCGGGGACGGTCATCAACTGGGGGCAGTATCGCTACCAACTCGGCAGCGATGGGACGATGACCTCGTACACCGGGCCGGCGCAGACGAGCACCAGCACGAATTCCCAGCCCACCGCCGGCGGGCCGACTCCTGGCCAGCGCTATCAGATTCCGGCCCAGTACGCCGGCACCGCTCCCGGCACGCAGGTCAACTATGGCGGCAACCGCTACATCGCCAACAACGATGGAACGATGACCGCGTTCACGGACTCGGGCGGTTCGGATGATTCGGCCGTGGAACGCATCTCGACCGGCCCGGTTCCGGGCCAGCGCTATCAGATCCCGGCCGAGCACGCCGGCACCGCCCCCGGTGCGGAGATCAGCTACGGCGGGAACCGCTATGTCGCCAACACCGATGGAACCATGACCGCGATGAAGGCGTCCAGCTCGGATGATCCGTTCGGCCTTGACGTCGCGCCCAAGCCCGCCGGCCCAGTCCTGGGCAAGCGCTATCAGATCCCGGCCGAGCACGCAAACACGGCCCCGGGCTCGCTGATCACTTATGGCGGGAACAGCTACGTGGCCAACGACGACGGGACGATGACCGCGTTCAAGTCTCCCGAGTAAGGCCCGTCGTTCCCCTCTGTCGTTGCTTCTTCGCTCGCCCGTAAGGCGAGCGGGGAGCTGATTGCTCCCTGTCTTATTCCAGCGGTTTACCCTGATCGCTCGGCCTGTACTCCCCATGGCCAGGCATCGAAGGCTCGGTGTCCTGGCAGCTCAGATCAATCGGTATATGTTGAACATGTAAATTGATGGTGTTGTGCCGTTGGGTTCTCTTGCGGGTGCCCTCATGATGAAAACGAGTCGGACGATTCGGATGCTTGCGCTGTGGGTGATCTTGCCCGCATGGGCGGATTCCACGCCTGCTCACGCCCAGCAGCGTCGCGGGGGCGCATCGGGCGAAAACGTTGGTCGCAATCCGATGACCCAGACCCCGGCGCAGTATCCCACGAGCCCCGCTCCGCTCGGAGGTTCCTCAATGGGGGGCTTCCCGAACCGGCAGGACGGCCGTGATGGAGTCAATGCGAATCCCAACGGTGGCCTGTCCAACGCGTTCGGCAATCCGTCCGCATATCAGCAGACCCTGGGGGCGCCGATTCCCGGTCAGCCCTATCAGATCCCGGGCCGGTACGCCAACGATCCGCCGGGGACGGTGATCACCTGGGGCCGTTATCGTTACCAGCTCGGCAGTGACGGGACGATGACCTCGGCCGGGCCGATTCCCGGCCAGCATTATCAGATCCCGGCTCAATTTGCTAACCAGGCGCCGGGGACGGTGATCACGAAGGGGCGATATCGTTACCTGCTGGGTAACGACGGGACGATGACCTCGTACAATGGCCCTGAGCCGAGAACCAACGGCACCGAGACGCAGCAGACTTCGCGCAGCCCGGTTCCGGGTGAGCGGTATCAGATCCCAGCCGAGCACGCCAACGCGGTCCCGGGCTCAGTGCTCATCTATCATGGTAATCATTATGTCGTTGGGAAAGATGGGACGATGACTGCGATGGCGTCGTCCCAGTAAACGCGGTCGGATCCTTATGTGTGATGTCGATTCTTTTTGTTCGCCTTGGCATCGTAAAACAGGAACGTTGAGCTGTGTCGCCGGAGATCGCCATGTCCCTCAGTCTCGCCCCGGGCGTAATCCCCGTTCCCGGCTATTCCCTGACCCGATTACTGGGCCGAGGTGGGTTCGGTGAGGTCTGGGAAGCCGTTGCCCCCGGTGGCGTTCGGGTCGCCATGAAGTTCGTTCGGGTGAACTCGCACGAGGCAGGACCCGAGGAGCGGGCGTTGGAGATCGTCAGCAACATCCGCCATCCCCACCTCCTCGACATCCAGTTCGCCGCCCGAGTGGAGGACTACCTGGTGATCGCCATGCCTCTCTGTGAGAAGAGCCTGTGGGATCGGCTGCGTGAGTGCCGCGAGCAGGGGCTGGCCGGCCTGCCGCACGACGAGCTGATGGGCTACATGGACGAGATGGCGAGTGCGGTGGATTACCTCAACGAGCCGCGGCACGATGCGGGCGATGGTCACAAGGTCGGGGTGCAGCACCGCGACATCAAGCCGCATAACATCTTTCTCGTCGGCGGATCGACCCGGCTGGCGGACTTCGGCGTGGCCAAGATCCTCGAAGGTCGCGCGGGTGAGCACACGGGGAACATGTCACCGCACTACGTCGCGCCTGAAGTCCTGGATGGCCGGATGTGCCAGCAGACCGATCAGTATTCGCTGGCGATGACCTACTGCCATCTCCGAACCGGCCGGCTCCCGTTTCGAGGGGACTCGATCAGCCAGGTCATCTATGCCCATCTGCACCAACTCGCCGACCTGTCCGGCCTGCCCGAACCGGAGCAACGCGTGGTCACCCGCGCGTTGGCGAAAGTGCCCGACGATCGCTGGCCGAACTGCCGCGCCTTTGTGCGCGCCTTGCAAGCCGCCGCCCCCCGCGAGGGAGTGGCGCAGGCATACGGGGCCGTCGGCCCGCTGCCGATGACCGTGTCTCCGAGCCGGCCCGAGACGTTTGCGGAGACGCGGCTCGCGTCGAGCGCGCACCAACCCCCCCTGCTCGACTCCCAGACCCAGTCGTTGTACCAGGCGCAGGGGACAACGCAACGAGCCGACGCGGCTTCGCCCGCTCCTGCCGCACGCCGCGGGCGGACGCGCCTCATCGGGGGCGGGGTTGTGGCGGTCCTGCTCGGGTGCGCCGCTTTTGCGCTCTTGCCGTTGCTTCTTCGCCCGCGGAAGGATCCTCGGCCGCCGGTCGCCCCGCAACCGGCCGAAGCCCGGGCTCGACCGGCCGGTGGCGAGGCTCAAGCGGTGGTCCCGAGCGAATCGACTCCCGCGACTCCGCCGTCGAGACAGGCAGAGGCCTCGCTCAAGCCCGGGCAGCCCGAGCCTCCGTTGGCTCAGACCGACGACACTCCTCCTCCCGCCGCGGCGGGTTCGGGATCGACTCTCCCCCCTGTCGCGCCGCCATCGGACCGCGTGCGCCAGTCGCCCGAGCTTGCGTCCCTGGCGACTCCTCGGACGCCGGAACCGGAGGGCGACCTGGCCGTCAAGGCGCAGGGGCTCCTGAAAAAGTATTGCTACCGCTGCCACGGCGTCCGCTTCGAAGTCCCCGGATACAACGTGCTCGACCACGACATCCTGGTCGCCAAACGGGGCGAGGAGGATCAGCCCTACGTGGTCCCTGGCAAGCCCGACGAATCGGCGATGTGGGACCGGATCGGGGTGGAGAAAGACATGCCTCCCTCGGGCCCCAAGCCCTCCGACGCGGAGCGTGCCCTGATCGGCCGCTGGATCGAGGCGGGCGCCACGTTCCCGACGGCCAATCCGATCGACCGCCCGCTGAAGGGGGAGCAGGACATCGTCGTCGCCATTCGCGACTACCTGCGGCCGTTGCCCGCGTCCGATCGGGCCTTCCTGCGCTTCTTCACGATTCAGAACCTGTACAACAACAAGTCGGTCAGCGATGACGACCTCAGACTGGCCCGGGCGGCCGTCGCCAAGCTGATCAACAGCCTGAGCTGGAAGACCGACATCGCCGTTCCGAAGCCGATCGACCGCGAGCAGACCGTTTTCGCGATCGACCTTCGCGACGTCGGCTGGGATGAGCACGACCGCTGGAACGAACTGCTCAGCCACTATCCGTACGGCTTGAAGCACGATAAGCGGCAGGACCAGGCCACCCGTGAGGCGGCCAAGGAGGTCTATACGCTGGCCCAAACCTCCATGCCCTACGTGCGGGCCGACTGGTTCGTGGCCAACGCCTCGCGACCGCCGCTCTATCATAATCTTCTGGAGATCCCTGAAAATCTTCATGTTTTGGAGAAAAAGCTCGACGTTGACCCTTGTGCCGACTTCCTCCGCAACAAGCTGGTGCGGGCCGGCTTCGCCACCAGCGGGGTCTCCAGCCAGAACCGGCTGGTCGACCGTCATCCGGCGAGCTATGGCGCGTATTGGAAGAGTTACGACTTCAAGAAGAACGAGGGGACCGGTAACCTGTTTCGGTTCCCCTTGGGGCCGGTCTTCGAGGGAAACCCGTTCATGCGCCAGGCGTTCGAGCATGCCGGGGGGGAGATCGTCTTCAACCTCCCCAATGGCTTGCAGGGCTACGTGCTGGTCGATCAGAAGGACCGTCGGATCGATGTCGGCCCGATCGAGGTCGTGGGCGATGCACTCAAGACGGCGGGCACCTCGGCCATCGTTCCGGGCCTTTCCTGCATGGCCTGCCACCAACTCGGGATCGTCCCGTTCAAGGACACGGTCCGCGAGGGCCTGGCCGTCGCCGGCGAGGCCGGCGAGAAGGTCGAAATGCTCTACCCCGAGAAGCCGGCGATGGATCGACTCATCGCCAAGGACCAGGCGCGTTATCTCAAGGCCCTCGAGGAAGCGACCGGGACCTTCCTGATGCAGGGGGAAGATCGGGAGAAGTCGATCCGCGACTTCCCCGAGTCGGTCGGAGCGATCGCCCGCGCCTACCTCAAGGACCTCGGCCCCGAGGATGTCGCGGCCGAGTTCGGCGTGGCGGATCCCAAGGAAATGGTCGCCATGATTCGCGCGAACAAGAAGCTTCGCCAGCTCGGCCTGGCGCCGCTGCTCGCGGGAGCCGCGATCAAGCGGATGGATTGGGACTCGCTCGAGGGACGCGCCATCTCGACGTTCCAGGAGGCCGCCCACGAACTCGGCCTCGGGACACCGTACCGGGTCTATTGATCTTGAATATCATGCGCGGTGATCTGACTGACTTGCTTTGGCTTGGCTCGAAGCGGATTCCTCGCCGCTTGCCCCCCCTGGGACCGCGGGCGACCCGCCCGCAATCTTGTTTCGACCGGAAGGCCGTGTCACACGCATCCGCAGACCGCTCACACATTCCACTCTTGAGGCTGGAGATGCTCCCATTCCCCGCCCGGCGTCCCATCAAGGCGTATGCTATTGTCCTCATGCTCCTCCTGGCCGCGTCCACGTTCGCATCCAGGCCCGCGCACGCGGCGAGCGACCTGAATCTCGAGCTGGCCGAGATGGCCAAGAAGATCAAGCTCCTGCTCGACCAGAAAGGCGTCGACGCGATCGCCGTCGGAGACTTTACCGCTCCGGCAAAACTGGCCGCAAGCGCAGGCCCGGCGATCGCCAAGTGCCTGGCCGACGAGCTCAAGACGCTCGGTGTTACCGTCAAGCGTCGAGCCGAACTCGAGGTCAACGGCCGTTACCAGGATGTCGACGATAAGGACACCAAGTTGCTCGCGGTCCAGATCAAGGCGCATGTCGTCGACCATACCGGCGACGAGATCATGACGCTCGAGCCGAGGGCGATCTTCAACATCACGACGATTGCCTCGTTGACCGGCGTGACCGTGGCGATGCCCGCCGACGGCACCGACAAGGAACGCAACGAAGCCTTGGCCGATGCGCTCGACAAGCCCGAGGTCCACCTGGCCAGCACCCGGATCTCGGCCGCCGCCGATAGCCCCTACGCCGTCGAGATCCAGGTCAAGTCGGCCGAGGGCTATCGGCCGCGCGCCGCGTCGAAGGACGACGACGGGCTCGCCTTCCTGAAGATCCTTCGGAGTGAGATCTATGCCATCAAGCTGATCAATGATTCTCCCTACGACGCGGCCGTGACCGTAACGATCGATGGTCTGAATATTTTTGCATTCAGCGATCACAAGAACTACACCCATTACATCGTGCCGAGCAAGCAGGCGCTGGTGGTCCCGGGCTGGCACCGGACGAATCAGGTGTCGGACTCGTTTCAGGTGACCGAGTACGCCAAGAGCGCGGTGGCCGAGGCGTTACCCAGCTCCACGACCGTGGGCACGATCACCGCGTCGTTCGCCGCCGCCTGGGCCAAGGATTCGGTGCCCCCCGACGACGAGGCGCCGGGCAAGAAGGGGGGCCGTAACGGCAATGCCACCGGCAAGGGACCGCCGGTGGACTTCAAGCTCGTCGAAGTGGTACGCGACATCGGTCGCCTCCGCGCCTCGGTGAGCGTTCGCTACAACAAGGACGAAGATCCCAAAGACCTGCCCGGCGGGAAGCCGTGAAGGACAAGGAACCCGTGGACCCAAACTCGAAGGAGAACGCCATGAAGTCGATGAAGATTTCGCGACGAAGATTCGGCCTCGGCTTAGCACTCGCAATGGGGATCGCGATTGCGATCGTTCCGGCCGTCACATCCGCCCAGGGCCTTCGCCAGTACTACGATACGACCTGGAGCTATAGCCAGACGAATAACTATTACTATGTGAACTATTACTATCAGACGGTGCCGACCCAGACGACGTACGACTACCACTACTGCATCTACTACCCGTCGCAGACGAACTACATCTACTACTACAACCCGAGCACCCAGGCCTACTGGGGTCGGTATGAGATCGGCTCGAAGGGGGACAAACGCTATTCGATCCTGGCGCAGAAGGACCGGAAGAAGGATCTGAAGGAGATCCCCGAGTCGGCCTTCCCCGAGCCGGCCAGCATGCCCACGATT
This sequence comes from Singulisphaera sp. GP187, assembly GCF_900129635.1. Classification (GTDB taxonomy): domain Bacteria; phylum Planctomycetota; class Planctomycetia; order Isosphaerales; family Isosphaeraceae; genus Singulisphaera. Next base: position 5,437,091 of record NZ_FSRB01000001.1, read on the forward strand.
CCGGGAGCCAAGGACAACGTGACGATTCAGCCGCCGCCCGAGAACGTGCCGAAAGACAAGAAGTAAGTCGCCAGCCTGCGCGCCAGCAAGCCCCGCCAACTCGAGACCGTCGCCCTTGCTTTTTTCATTGAGGGCGACCGGTCTCGTTGGGTTTTAGCTCGAGGGCCTGGAGCGTTTGTTACCTGGGCGGACTCTGGGAAGTTCCCGTGGGAGCGATGTCGGGGTGGGTGTTCGGGGGCTTCCGCGAGATCTAAGGGTCCCCCGAGCGTTCCGGTGTGTTAGGTTGAAACCATGTTGGAGAGCGTGTTCGGAGCGATTTGGTCGGTGGTGACGCTTCCCTTTCGGCTGGTGGTCTGGGTGGTTGAGACCCTGGGCCGGCTGTCAGGGTTGGTGTTCCGCAGCAGGGGCGTCGGCCCGGGACCGTGGCCGTCAGTCTGGCCAAAGCGCTCGAATGCTGGCAGGCGGAATCTGAGGCCCGCCAGACCCGTTGGCGGACACTCCGCGACCGCCTCGAGTCGGGCCTGACCGCTGCGCTTGGCGCCGATCAGGTGATCCGCAACGGCCCGAGCGACGACGCCCAGCGCCTGCCCCAAACCCTGAACCTCGGGCTTCCCGGCCTCGACGGTGACACCCTGCTGATGCAACTCGACCGGGCCGGCATCGCCGCCACGCTCGGCTCCGCCTGCGCCAGCGGCTCAACCCGCCCCTCGCCGACCCTGGTGGCGATGCGCGCGTCCCCGACGACCGCCTCCGCTCCTCGGTCCGGTTCAGCCTGGGCGCCGCCACCACCGAAGCCGAGATCGAGACGGCTCTCCCTCGGATCGTCGAGGTCGTTCGGCGGATTGCCCAGGCGAGCCAGGATGGCCAAAGCCCGGACCGCCAGTAAGCGGCGGACGGCTCTGAGTCTGCGGCCTCCTCACACCGCCTGAACCTGACGTTGTATCGGGCCGTCGGCCCCATCCCGCTCAAGTGGGGCGTCAGCGCCTGGCCGACCGTCTACCTGGTCGACGCCAAGGGCGTGATCCGTTCCGAGAACCTCCGCGGACCCGCTCGCGACAAGGCCGTCGAGGCCCGGGTGATCGAGGCCGAGTCGGTGGCGCCGAAACGCAGATCGATCAAAGGGGCCGGAGAAGACATGCTAACGCGACTTGGTATGTCTTGCATAAGAAATCGGTTGCGAACGATCGCGCCGCCCCGGGTGCTCTTTCAGGCCATCGCAATCTTGTATGTTTGTATCGTCGATTGAGGATTGGAATAGTCTCGCAGCTTCTTCATCCGCAGCCAATCAGGGCTTCATCTCGCGCCGGTAAAGTGGCCTGCTCGTTATCGACGTCTATCAGCACGTCTCCCTGGCCCAACTTGCCGAGGGGGCATCTGGTCACCTTTTCGGAGATCTTATTCGTGTCGCGTTCGAAACAGTTTGTTCGGCAGCCAGCGGGATTCACCCTGATCGAGCTACTGGTCGTGATTGCCATCATTGCTGTGCTCATCGGCCTGCTTCTTCCCGCGGTGCAGTCGGCCCGCGAGGCCGCTCGCCGCGCTCAATGTACCAACAACCTCAAGCAGATGGGCCTGGGCGCCATGAACTTCGAAAGCGCGAACGGCTTTCTTCCGCAGGGGCCGTATGATGGCGACCCGAATGCGCTCACCACGAGCGGCGCCCCGGACCCGGCCAACTCGGACTACAGTAAGTACAGCCCTTGCTGCAATGCGGCCAGCCCGAACGGCTGGAACCACTTTTTCAGGATTCTGCCGTTTATGGAACAGCAGCAGCTCTACAACATCGCCAACTTCGCCGCTCCGGCGATCGCGAGCGGGCGAGGGGACATGAACGGCGAACAAACGATCTCCCGGGTTGCCCTGACAGCATTTTACTGCCCGAGCCGGCGCTTGAACGAACGCTATGGTTCCAATCCGAACACGGCCACGTCCCGGAACGACTATGCCGGCTGCGCGGGGTTCATGCAGGGCCAGTCCTACAGTTGCTCCGGAACCCAGTTCACCCCGCCGGCGCCCAATGGTGCGTCGCCCGCCATCAGCCTAAGATTGGACCCGAACCTGGGGAACACCGCCGGCCTCAAGGGGGCGATCGTCTGGCCCGCTCTGGGCGCCAAGCGCTACCTGAGAGATTTTCTGGACGGCTCCTCGAACTCCATCGTTTTCGCCGAGAAGAGCCAGCCTCTCAAGACCTTCGGCACCGACGGCGGCGATAACGAGATGTGGAACAACTCCGGTTGGGACGAGGACAATGTCCGCTATCAGTTCGTCCCCATCCCCGACTCCTCGGCCGCACCCCTGAACGGTGTCTGCAACACCCCACCGTCCCCGAACACCGGCAGCACACTCTGGAGGCGGCAGTTCGGCGGCTCCCACTCGGGCGGGATCAACGCCGTGCTCGGCGACGGCTCCGTGCGGTTCATCAAGTTCAGCGTCAACCCCACCACCTTCCGGAAGTTGGCGGTCATCGACGACATGGAACCCTTGAGCGCGGACGAGTTCTGACATCGGCAGCCGTGGATTGTCTAATCAGAATAGGAAAGAATGTTAATTATGCGATTGTTCATGATGGCTGCCTCGTTCCTCGGTCTCGTCAGCGTTGCCGGGTGCGGCGGGTCGTCATCCGCCACCAACCCCAACGACCTCCCGCCGCTCAGCGCCGCCGACCTGGAGGAAGTGAAGCAGCGGGACTTGAAAGTCGAAGAGGAGGAGAAGGCCCAGATGCTTCTCACCCCCAAGGTCAAACCGACCCGTTCCAGGGCCCAATGAGGGGAACGGATTCTACAGCGGTTTACCCACGAGTGGCTCACGTCTGGGTGGCTGGGGTCCGTATTCGGACCCCGGTACGCGAGTCCAAAGACCGGGGGCCGAGTACGGACCCCAGCCACCCCGATCGCTTGGCCTGTGATCCACCCGAGCGTAAACCGCTGTAGCTCTGCCAACTCGAGACCGTCGCCCTTGCTTTTTTCATTGAGGGCGACCGGTCCCGTTGGGTTCTGGCTCGAGGGCCCGAAGCGTTCGCTGCCCGGGCGGACCCTGGGAAAAGGCCGCGTGGGGAGCTGCGTCGGGGTGGGGGTTCGGGGTCTTCCGCGAGATCTAAGGTTCCCCCGCGGGTTCCGGTGTGTTAGGTTAAAACCATGTTGGAGAGCGTGTTTGGAGCGATTTGGTCGGTGGTGACGCTTCCCTTTCGGCTGGTGGTCTGGGTGGTTGAGACCCTGGGCCGGCTGTCAGGGTTGGTGTTCGGGTTCGTCTTGATGGTGGTGGGGGTTGCGCTTTGGGCCGGGCCGCTCTCTCTGATCGGCATCCCCTTGTTTATTGTCGGCCTGGTGTTGACGCTCCGTAGCGTGGGCTGAGGGATTTTCCTTGGCCCCTGATCTCTTTTGGATCCGGCTTGAACGCCCGTGCAAGTGATGCTGCACCCGATCTATCTCGACAACAATGCGACGACGGCCATCGATCCCGAGGTTCTCGAGGCGATGCGGCCGTACTGGCTATCGGCGGGCAATCCTGAGAGCCGGCATGCCTTCGGCCGCGTCGCGCGACGCGGTTGGGAGGAGGCCAAGGAGTCGGTCGCCCGGATCTTGGGGGCCGAGCCGGGCGAGGTGATCTTCACTTCGGGGGGGACCGAGGCGAACAACCTGGCGATCTTCGGCCTCGCAGGCGCGGAGGGGGACCCGGGCCACGTCGTCTCGAGCCCGATCGAGCACCCGGCCATCGCCGAACCGATCGCCCGTCTCGAAGTGGCCGGGTTCGCCGTGGATCGTCCGGCCGTGGACGCCGAAGGTCTGGCCGACCCCGTGAAGATGGCCGCCCTCTTCCGCGCTGAGACGCGGCTCGCCACTCTGATGCTCGCCAACAACGAGACCGGCGCGATCGAGCCGGTCGCGCGCCTGGCGGCCCTGGCCAAGTCGCGCGGGATTCCGGTCCACACCGACGCCGTGCAGGCCGTCGGCCGGATCCCGGTCAATTTCCATGCGTTGGGGGTCAGCACCCTGGCGGCCAGCGCCCACAAGTTCCACGGGCCGGTCGGTGTCGGCCTGCTCCTGGTCCGCCACGGGATCAAGCTCGGCTCACGCCTCTTCGGCGGTGGCCAGCAGCAGGGGCGTCGGCCTGGGACCGTGGCCGTCCCCTTGGCCGTCGGCCTGGCCAAAGCGCTCGAATGCTGGCAGGCGGAATCCGAGGCCCGCCAGACCCGTTGGCGGACACTCCGCGACCGGCTCGAGTCGGGCCTGATCGCCGCGCTCGGCGCCGATCACGTGATCCGCAACGGCCCGCGCGACGACGCCCAGCGCCTGCCGCAAACCCTGAACCTCGGCCTTCCCGGCCTTGACGGTGACGCCCTGCTGATGCAACTCGACCTGGCCGGCATCGCCGCCTCGCTCGGCTCCGCCTGCGCCAGCGGCTCAACCCGCCCCTCGCCGACCCTGGTGGCGATGCGCGTCCCCGACGACCGCCTCCGCTCCTCGGTCCGGTTCAGCCTGGGCGCGGCCACCACCGAAGCCGAGATCGAGACGGCTCTTCCTCGGATCATCGAGGTCGTTCGGCGGATTGCTCAGGCCGACTCGGAATCTTGATTGCGAAGGCCGAGCAACCTGGGGGGAATGCCCGAGCGTGATGGACCCGGCGAATCGATCGTCGGGTCGCCGGGGCTTATCGCGTTGTTCGGTTGCATTATGCATGCGGATACGCATGTATGCGTAATAATGATAACCGGTGGGTGGCCTGGACAGCTTGTTGTCCGGGTGGCGGAGCCACACGAGGTCTTCGGGTCGACCTCGTTGTCGGGCGGCCGGCCTGAGCCCAAGAAACAAGGACGCCCGGGGATCTCCTTGGTGGGATCCCCGGGCGTTGTTGAAAGGGGCAGCGTGCGGCCGATCGCGGTGTGTCGTGTCGACTGGCTCGCGCTCCGGTCGTCAGCGGCTCTTGCCCGCGGGAGCCTCGCTCTTCTGGTGGGCGCGTTCTTCGTCAGCGACGCGATCCGCGTCGGCCTTGGCTTGAGCGATATCGGCGGCGCTCAGGGGAGCTTTGGAGGCCTCGTCCGCGTCGGTGGATGAGGAACCGCCGCAACCCACGAGAGCCAGGCACGGGAGAAACAGCAAGGACGCCAGGAAGAATCGGACTCTCATCGTGGTTTGCCTCGAATCAAAATTGCTTGGAATTAATACTCGTCTGAGCTGATGGGCTCGTTGTCATCAATGACCGCCAACTTGCGGAAGGTGTTGGGGTTCACCGTGAACTTGATGAACTTGACGGACCCGTCGCCGAACAACACATTGATGCCGCCGGAGTGGGGACCACCGAAGTTTCTCCGCCAGATCGTATTCCCGGTATCGGGCTGGGGAGGAGACAGGAAGCCACCGCATTTCCAAGGGTTGGCACTGTCCGCGGTCGGCACGAAATGGGCGCGGACGTTGTCCTCGTCCCAACCTGCGTTCTGCCATTGCTCGTTGTCGCCCCCTTCGTTGCCGAATCCCTTCGGGGAAATGGCCTTCTCGGCGCAGAGGATCGAGTTTGAGGTGCCATCCTTGAAATCGGCCAACATGCGCTTGATCCCTGTGCCAGCCCAGACGATGGCCCCTTTGTAGCCAGCAACGTTTCCCTGATTGATGGCCACATAGTTGTTCGCCGTCGCGGCGAGACCATTGGGAGGGGCGGGCTGCGTCGATGCGGGAGCGCAGTCCGCGGCCAAACCGGTTCGGAATCCTTGGCATCCGGCATAGTCGTTCCGCGATAGCGCCGTGACAGCCGCGGAGGCCGCATTGTTCTCATAGCGTTCGTTCACCCGTCGTGACGGGCAGTAGTAGCCTGCGATCGCCACGCGCGAGATGGGAAGCTCGCCGTTCAAAACCTTGTCTCGGCTCGCCGAAGGAGCGAGCGGCGCGGTGAAGTTCGCTAGGTTGTAGATTTGCTGCTGCTCGATGAAGGGCAGGATTTTGAAAAAATGGTTCCATCCGTCAGGCCCATTCGCGTCGCAGCAGGCAAACGTTGTGGCCTGGCCGTCATATGGCCCCTGGGGCAGATGGCTGTTGGCCGACTCGAAATTCATGAACCCCAGGCCGATTTGCTTGAGATTATTCGTGCACTGGGATCGTCGCGCCGCCTCGCGCGCCGCCTGTACGGCAGGAAGCAATAGCGCAATCAAGACGGCAATAATGGCAATGACAACGAGCAATTCGATCAATGTGAACCCGCGTTTTCGCATCGCACGTCCCTTCATTCGAGAAAGAGCCTGATGATGATCTCCTCGGAGACAAGGAGGGGAGCGGTCAACACTCATCGCTTCGTGACCCTATGACGTAGGGCCACTCCCGACTTGATGACCCATCGCTCGCCGGCAAGCCGCGAGACGCCTGAATCGAAGTCGGCTAATTCGGGAAGGGATAAGGTGTTGAATCGCAACCGTGATCCTATCAACGGATAAGACTTGAGTCCATGGAGGATATGAAGGGAATGTGAAGAAAAACGCGGGATATCCATCAGGTTTCAGCCGAAGATGTGGCTGCATAACTATTCATGGAGACCTCGGTAGGAAACGGGGCTGCATAATTATTCATTGTGGTCCTAGGAGTCGACGGGGCTGCATAATTATTCGGTGAAGCCGCGACGGAGGAAGTGACCGCGGAACGTTTCATCGGGTATACAGAACCGTCTCGATTCCACACGGCATGTAAAGCCTTGATGGAAGAACGGTTTTGTTTTAATTCATTAGGATATTGTATTGAGAATTGGTCGCAAGGAGGGGGATCCCATCACGGCCAGCGCACATCAAATTGCCCATGTTTCCAGGGAAAAGTCGGCCGTTTAGCCTCAGAAGAAGCCGATTTTCTACGACAGAATTCGCAGAAAACCCTTGATTTTAAGCAATTTGATGTGCGCTGGCCGTGGGGATCCCATCGGCACGCTTCGGTTGGCGATGGCCCTGTGATGGAGCCAGACTTGCCCTCTTACTCTCTGGGTGAGATCCATGTGCCTGCATGGCGGTCAGGCGCGAAGATTTCCCTCGCGGCGCGGCGGAGATCTTGATCCGTCACGGTCCGTAACGCCTGAGTGAGTCGGGCGGGCTCGATCCCCAACTGCGCGCGTCGCGCGAGCGAGAACGCCACTCCGTAGAGGTTTGTCACGAGCCAAGAGTCGGGTACGTCGGTCGTTCCGAGGAAGAATCCAAACGTCTGTTGGGCGGACTTCCGCTCGTTGGCGCCCAGCTTCGGCTCGACAGCCTCGGCCACGAACGCTTCCAGGCGTCCGAGCGTTTGGCGGGGGGCCTCTCCGCGATTCGGGCGGGTCGTGATACCCAGCATGACGGGGTCATCCAGCACTGTGAAGGCGATCGGAGTCCGGCCGGGCTCGCCGCCGAGCTTTGCGGAACCGGCCCAGAGCCGGCTCACCAGGATGAGGAAGGGGGCGTAGAGATCGCTGGCCGGATCGGGAGCCTGGTAAGCGAGACAGGCTTCGGCCTGTGCCCGCGGAGCCCCGACCGCCCGTTCTTGAAGAACGCCGAATTGGGGCGTGCCGGGCTCTGAAGCAGGGGGAACCTCCTGGCCCGGTGGGAGCTTGGCGAACGACTCCGCGACCAAGGCGCGGGCCGTGGCCGCATCAATGCCCCCGGCCAGGACGAGGATCGCGTTTCTCGGCTTATAGTATTGATCATAACGCAATCGAATCTCCTCCTGCGTGATGGCGGAGATCTGCTCGGGCACTCCCCCTTTTCGGCCGCCTTGCGGGGTGGGCCGGATGAGCTCGCGCGCCTGATTGAGGGCGCCGAGGGCGGGAATCCGGCCAAACATGTTGGCCACTTCGTCGAGGACGCGCGGGCGTTCACGGTCGAGATCCGCGCCGGTCAGGCGAAGATCTCCCATCCGCGCGGCCGCCTCGAGCAGTTCATCCTTAAGGCCGGCCTTGGGAAAAACGGTCGCCACGACGGTGTAGCGGTCTCCCGTCTGCGCGTTGCAACCGGCGCGATACCGCTCGAAGAATTCATTGGCCGATCGCGGTCGCGCCGTGCCTGCTGCGGAAGTGATGTAGACGTGCTCGATCATGTGGGCCAATCCCGAACGGCCTTTAGGGTCGTGATCGCCACCGATCTTGTAGAGCACGACCAACGCAACCTCCTGGGCCCCCTCAATCGGCCGGACGATCACCGTCAGGCCGTTCTCCAGGCGGACCCGTTCCGGAACCGCTGGTTTTGTGGCCGGCTCCTCGGCCTCGGAGGGTGATGTGCAGGCCAACGAAATCCACAGGAGCGGCATCCCCAGGCTGAGGCGCATTCGATTCCCCTTTCGATTGTTCCTGGCGGTTCAGTATGGATCGCTTATTAACCGAACGATGGACTCACGCGGAGACGCGGAGGGAGAACATGATCGAGCTCGTTAAGATCACAGCGGCGATGGTGGATCCAATTCATCGGTCAAAATTAATCTCTCCGTCGGCCGACTGGCCACTCTCCTCTCCTCATTCCCCTCCGCGTCTCCGCGTGAATTCGGGGCAGGCACCTCGCAGGGATACCGCATCACAAATCGAGACTGTCGCTAAGGATACCGGGATCTCGTTCCACGCTCGGCGTGGGAATGCCGTCCGCGACGCTCCGCGTCGTCTTGTCTTCCCCGGTGTCGCCGACCCCGAGGCTCGGCCCCTCTGGACCCGGCACTATGAGATCGGTTCCAACCGCCCCGTGTTCGCCGGCCGCGACGGGATCAAGAAGTACGCCCTGGCCGAGATCGAGCGGGAGCGACGAACGGGCACCCCCTGGTATGGGGCCTGGCCGCTCATACTCGTCGAGGCGGCGTATCCGCGGTGGCGCCGTCAGGTCGGCGGAATCAGCCCTTCCCGAAAATTCGACTGACTCGATCGGTCCCTGTTGTCCCCCCCCTCTTCTCGAAGTCAGATCAGGCTCCAATACGCCTAAGAAATGTGTGGTTCGCATAATAATTCGACGAATTGAAGCTTTCGCTCATCCATGATCTACACTCAGTAGCATGGCGGGCTCAAGGGACCGAACGGGCTCAGGGTCGAGGGAGGAAGTCGATGTCGGACTCCGAGAGAATCATCCAAGAATGCCCCGCGGTGGCCGACCGGCTCCAGGACTACTCGCCGGAACTCGTCTTCTGGCTGAACGGCGAGCGGATGGTCCTCCACAACCCTGACCCTGCCGTCCTGCTCGCCGATTACCTCCGCGAGATCGGCCTGACCGGCACCAAGATCGGCTGCTCGCAGGGAGGCTGTGGCGCCTGCACGGTCATGGTCTCGCGGCGGACCCACGAAGGGGATCGACACGAAGCGATCAATGCCTGCCTGCGACCCCTCGCCGCGTTGGCCGGCACGCACGTGACGACCGTCGAGGGCATCGGCAACGTGCACGACGGGCTCGACCCGGTCCAGCATCGGATTGCGATCGGCAACGGGAGCCAGTGCGGTTACTGTACTCCTGGTTTCGTGATGAACATGCATGCGTTGCTGCGTTCCAACGGCCAGCCGACCGAGCAGGAGATCGAAAACAGCTTTGGCGGGAACCTTTGCCGCTGCACCGGCTATCGGCCCATCTTATCCGCCATGCGGAGCTTCGCCTGCGACTATGACCCCGCACGCGACCCATGCATGAAATGCGAGGCCGACCCATGCTTCCCGCTCGAGGTCCGCACCGCGCCGGTGACCATCTCCCTGGCGGAGCTCCCCGCCCCGGCGGAGGCCGTCCGGCTCCACTTCTCAGCGCGCGGCTTGCACTGGATCCGCCCCACCGCAATCGATGAGGCCATGGAGCTGAAGCGACTGCTGACCGCCGAGATCGGCCGGGCGAACGTGCGGGTCGTCGTCGGCAGCACGGCCGGGGCACTCTATCCGAACGAGAAGCCACGCGTTCTGATCGACCTCTCGCAGGTGGGCGAACTCCAAGGGGTCACCGTCGAGACCGATGGCCTGCGGATCGGGGCGGCCGTCTCGATCCAGCGGCTGCTCGACGCGGCCAGTGCCTTGATCGTTGAGCGGGATGCCGCGGAGACGGCGGGGCTTCGAGAACTGGTCCGCCATGGCCAGTACGTCGCCGGCATCCAGGTCCGCAACGCCGGCAGCATCGGCGGCAACATCTTCGTGGCCGCGAGCCACACCCGCGAAGGGATTCCGTTCGCCTCTGATGTCATGACCCTCCTGGCCACGCTCGGCACGACGGTCTCGATCCGGTCGGCCGAGTACCCTGACGGCCGAGCGACCTTCCCGCTGCTCGCCATGCCGGTGGCCGAGGATCTCCCCGCGGATGCCTTGCTCGAATCCTTTCACGTCCCGTTCGGCCGTCGCGACGAATACGTGCAGACCTACCGGGTCGCCCGACGCCCCCAGATGGCGCACGCGATCATTAATGCCGGTTTCTCGTGCCGCGTGGACGAGCGCGGGCGCGCGGTCCCCGGCGCGATCCGGGTCATCTACGGCGGAGTGGCGTCGCTCAACGCCCGGATGCCCAGGACGGAGCAGGCACTTGCGGGCAAGCCGTGGGATGAGGTGACGCTCCGCGAAGCGATGGCGGTCCTGCGGGCCGAGTGCCGCGAGCAGATCGTGCCGATGGACGAGGAAGGGTTCACCGGAGAATACCGCGAGCAGCTTGTGGAGAGCTTTTTCTATAAATTTTTCCTCCACGTTGCGGACCGAATCGCCGCGGGGTCGTTCGATCCCGCGAGCCGGTCGGCGGCCGACCACCCGGAGCGGCCCCTCTCGACCGGCCGGCAGACGTGCGAGGTTCAGGCCGACGACGGGCCGGCCCCGCGGTCGATCGTCAAGCGGATGGCCTTCGCCCAGGCGACCGGCGAGGCGATCTATCCGCAAGACGAGCGGATGCCCGAGGGGGGCAGCCACGGGGTGATGGTCATGAGCGACCGGCCTCACGCTCGCTTCCGTTTCTCCGGCCCGGCCGAGGGCCGCGATGCGCTTCAGGTCTTGCTCAAGCAGAAGTTCCCGGGATTCTCGGCGATCGTCACGGCCGACGATGTCCCGCCCGGCGGTAACAACCTGATCGGCCTGGGGCTCGACGACCCGGTTTTCAGCCCCGGCGTCGTCACGCATGTCGGCGCCCCCGTGTGCCTGGCCGTCGCGCGGGACCGGGCGACCGCAAAGCGGGCCGCCGAGTTCATCCGAGCCGATTGCCTGAAATACGACGATCTCCCCGCGATCACGACGCTCGAAGAGGCCATGGCGGTCGGGGCCGTCATGCCCCACAACCCCGAGGGGGCGATCCACGCCCCCTTCGTCGACGTGGTCCGGGACGGGAGCGACAAGGCCTGGTTGGCCGATCCGTCGACGCCGGTGCCCGGGGCTCATGTCGTTTCCGGAGTGATGTCAACGGGGGCCCAGGCGCATTTCTATCTCGAGACGTTCAATGCACTGGCGATCCCTGGTAGCTATGATGAGATGACCGTTATTGTCTCCACGCAGAATCCCAACGGTGATCAGGCAACGATCGCTCGCGTGCTCGGGGTTCGGATCAACCAGGTGAACGTGCGGGTCGGCCAGATCGGCGGCGGGTTCGGGGGCAAGCAGAACCGGGCCTGCTTCATTGGCGCGGCCGCGGCGGTGGCCGCTCACAAGCTGCGCCGGCCGGTTCGGATCGTCTACGACCGGCAGACCGACATGCAGATGATCGGCAAGCGCCACCCGTACCGCGGCGACTACCACCTGGCCATCAACGACGAGGGCCGATTCGTCGGCGGCCGGCTCGACCTCCACTCCGAGGGGGGGGATACCAACGACTGCTCGTTCGCCGTTATCAAGGGGAGCGTGATGATGGCCGACGGCTGCTATCAGATCCCCACCTTTCGCGCCTCGGGCACGGTCTACCGCACGAACAAGGCGAGCAACACGGCGATGCGCACCTTCGGCCAGGTGCAACCCCACCTGGCCCTCGAGGAGGCGGTGGAACATGCCGCCCACGAGCTCGGCAGGCGCCAGGGACGTAAGGTCCGGGCCGAGGAGATCAGACGCCAGAACCTTTATCGATCCGACCCGGGGATGGTCGACGCCGACACCACGCACTTCGGCCAGCCGCTCTGGTACTGCGACCTGCGCGAGCAGTGGGACCAGCTCTACGAGAGCAGTGAGTTCGCCGCTCGGGCCGAGCGGGTCGACGAGTTCAACCGCGGCAACCGCTGGCGGAAGCGGGGCATCTCGATGGTCCCGCTCAAGTACGGCATCGGGTTCAAGCAACTCCCTGCAATGAACACGTCGACGGCCCTGGTCAGCGTCAACCGTCTGGATGGGTCGGTCCTGGTCACTCACGGCGGCGTCGAGATGGGGCAAGGGCTCCACACCAAGATCGCCCAGGTGGCCGCGGGCGAGTTCAACCTCCCGCTCGAGTCGATCCGGGTCGCCGGGAACAGCACCGACACGATTGCCAACGCTCCCCCCACGGCCGCCTCGACCGGCTTCGACTTGAACGGCGGCGCGGTGGCCCTGGCCTGTCGCGCGTTGCGGCAGCGGCTCGAACGGTTCTGTCAGGAGCAGGAAGACGCCGGGGCAGCCGACCGGATCGAGAACTGGCGCGTTGATTGGCAGCGGCTCTGGCCCGAGATCGTTCGCAAGGCCTGGCTCGGCCGCGTCAATCTGAGCGCGGTCGAACTGTACAAGGCGCCCCACCACGACGAGCCGATGGACCACTTCCCCAAGGGACGCTTCTTCGCCTATTTCACCTATGCGTTTGCGGTGTCGGAGGTCGAGATCGACGTCCTCACGGGCGAATCCACGGTTCTCCGCGCGGACATTCGTTATGACGCCGGCCGGTCCCTCAACCCCGCGATCGACATCGGGCAGATCGAGGGGGGCTACGTGCAAGGGCTCGGATTCGTCACCACCGAGGAGATCCGCTACGACGAGGAAGGCCGGCTCCTGACGGACAACATCTGGAACTATAAACCCCCGTGCACCAAGTCGATCCCCCTCGACCTGCGGGTGACGCTGACGCCGTCGACCTCCGAACGCTGGCGCGAGCAAGAGCAGGCCCGGTTGTTGGCGGTCTACTCCTCGAAGTCGGCGAGCGAGCCCTGCCTATCGCTGGGCAATTCGGCCTACTTCGCCATCAAGCAGGCCGTCCTCGCCGCCCGCCGCGACCTGCTGGGCGATGACCGTTGGTTCACCCTCAGCGTGCCCGCGACCTGTCAGCAGATCCAGCAGGCGTGCGGCGTCCCGTCGAACGGGCTCACCCTCGCGTAATCACGAGTGGGGGGGCGTTTCCCCCCCCCTTCCCCTCCCCCCTCGGAGGCGAAAGCGGGTCGACGCTCCTGTCCTGAATTCCCTGGGGCCGCCGCTGTTGGCTTGAGGCGGGGGGGGCGTCGCCACTATAATCAGGGGCGAGCGAAATCGAGCGCCTGCGCCTTTTTTGGGATGGAGGTGTGCCTTGAGCACGTGGAACGACCCTGAACTGATCGCCCGACGCGACGGGCTGCTCGCGACCCTGAAGGGCTACGGGCGGGTGGCTGTCGCCTTCTCGGGCGGCGTGGATAGCACGGTCGTTGCCCAGGCTGCCCAGATTGCGCTGGGAGACATGGCGGTGGCCGTGACGGCGGTCTCCGACAGCTTGGCCGAGGGCGAACTCGAAGAGGCTCGCGCACTCGCAGAGCGGATTGGGATCCGGCACCGGGTGATTCGGACCGAGGAATTCGCCAACCCGAGCTACGTGCAAAACGGCACCGACCGCTGCTACTTCTGCAAGAGCGAACTCTACGGCCGGCTCTCGGGCCTGCTCGGCGAGCTCGGGGTGGATGTGATCGCCTCCGGGGCCAACACCGATGACTCGGGCGACCACCGCCCCGGCATGCGGGCCGCCTCCGAGAACGCGGTCCGGCACCCGCTCCAGGAATGCGGACTTGGCAAGGCCGACGTCCGTGCTTTGGCGAAGGGGTGGGACCTGCCCACCTGGGACAAGCCGGCGACCCCTTGCCTGTCGAGCCGGGTCGCCTACGGGGAATCGGTGACCCCCGAGCGCGTGCGGATGATCGATCAGGCCGAGCAGTGGCTCCGCCAGCGCGGGTTGCGAATGCTGCGAGTTCGCTACCACAAGGGCGACATGGCCCGGATCGAGGTCCCCCTGGAAGACCTCCCCCGCCTGGCCGCCCCCGAAGTTCGCGCGGAGCTTGTGCCGGTGTTTCACGCCCTCGGATTCAAGTATGTGACTCTTGACCTCGAAGGGTTCCGGTCCGGAAGCCTCAACGCGTTGATTCCGGTGGAACTCCTGCTGAAGCCCGCGGCGATGAAGTAAAATCTTCGTGCAAGCCTGTCCGATCATCGGCGGTCCGTTCTCTCCATCAAGCAGCCCACCGGGTTGAAATCAAGTCTAGCGAAGCGAAAAGGTTCGGAAAGGCGTCATGAAGGCGACCTGCCGTTGCGGCCATATCCTGGACGTTCCCGAGGACGGATCCGACCGGATCGTTTGTCCGAAGTGCGCGGCGAAGATCCGGATTCGTCGGATCGTCCCCGGCGCACCCGGAGCGGATGGTTACATCCGCTTCGCCTGCCCGTGCGGGCGCCGGCTCAAGGTCAAGATTGACGACGAGGGATCGCATCCGCCGGCGGGTAAGTGCCCCGACTGCGGCCAGATCGTCCCCGTCCCCACGCCGGGGTCGAACCCTGCCCTGCCCGCTTCCCACCCGGAATCGCAGACGGCGGAACTCGACGCGGTCGACATGGCGCTGCTGGAGAAATGGGCCCGCGGCCATCTCGCCAGGACCGCCGCACCGGCGATCAAGGCCGAGGCCGGCCTCCGCGTCTGCCCCGGCTGCGGCCGGCCCGTTCACCTTGGGGCCGTCGCTTGCCGCGAATGCGGCACGCATGTTCCCAAACGCTGACGGCCGCACTCGGTCGTTGTTTGAATAGGTGAAGACAAGGGGGGAGCGCGAGCTCCCTGCCTTCTGGTTATTCTCGCGGGAGTGGGCCAGAAGACAGGGAACTTAGGCTTACCGCTCGCCTCGAAACTTTTGCTCGCCCCGAACGAACCGAGGATCGCTCCGGGGCGGGACGTCGTGGATCTCGAGGCGGCCGTGGGCGTCGGAGGTTCCCTCGAGACCAGGCTTCGGCCAATGAACGTTGGTGACGACGCCGGCCAACTCGCCCTGAGCGGCCTCATGCGGGCGGAGCCTCCGCCCCCTAGCGCGGGGCGGTCAAGAGGGCGAATTTGACGAGGTCCGAGCCGTCGAGCCTGGAAGCGGCGACCGCCTCCCGCTCAGATCCGTCAGGGTGGCGGACCCGTAGCCTTATGGTCCGACCGAACGGGACCATGGCGTCCCAACCATTGGGAAGCCGGAATCCGCCGGATGCGTCGGTGACGGGACACACCGTCGGGGGCCACATCGTGGTCAAACGGGCGTCTGCTTCGCCGATGCCTACGACCGTCACGCCGGCGACCGGCGCTCCCTGGTCGTTGACGATCCGCCCCTGCATGATCATGGGGAGGGCCATTTCCTGCAGGGGCGGCACATGATAGTGGGTCACACCTTCGGGGATCGTGACGGTGGCTCGGGTTGAACCCGTCGTGAACCGTCTCCGGAGGTCGGCCATCGAGGACATGATGAAGAACGTGGTCTTACCCGGCGGCAGGCGGTAGTGGTAATGCCCTCCGTCTTGGGTCATGAACCCATAAGTCGCCCCACCGCTTCGCGAACGGGACGGCCAGCATACTTCAATTTGTACAGGATTGAATGTGAATATGCCAGGACGTCCCAAGACCTTTCCTTCGACCTCAACTCCTCGGATCAGTTCCAAGGTAAATTCGGTAGTCTCGCCCGGCTTCAAGGCCACATCCCGATCGACGCGGTAAGTCCACGAGTCACCTTCGCCCTCCCCACGGATGAAGATGTTGATTGGCCCTTCGTCCAGGCCGTCGAGTGTGAAGTGACCGTCCTCGCCGGTTTGAACAGCTTGCTTGCGGTGATTGGAGCTGCGATACGTCCCTTGGCCAGGATGGCTGTTCTGAAACGTGACCGCGAGACCGGCAACGCGGACACCCGGTATCGTCGTCGTGACCCGGCCCGCGACCCGCGCGGCGGGGAATGCGACCAGTCGTGGTGGATTTCCCGCCGGCGCCGCGACGAAGCCGGCCTCGGCCATGTGCAACGGGATCTGGTCGGGCGTTTCCTTCTCTGCCCTGACCCGGAACTCTCGGCCCGCAACCGTCGCGCTAAGCCTGAGCAACACCTTGGGGAGTGACGCGGGAAAGGTGAATGCACCGGCCTGGTCGGTGGTCGTCTGAAACAAAACCTCGAGTGGGCTACCGCCCAGGACTTCAGGGTTGAGGTCGTTGGGATGAGTCCCTGTACGAAAGCTCTCCATGGATTCAAGACTGTAACCGAAACTCTCGACTCGCACGTGTGCCCCGGCGATGGGACGGCCTTCGCGATCGATCAGGGTCGCCGAGAACGGCTCGGCCTGATGAAGTCGTCTGGCGAACGGATCACTCCGTTCCTCGGCGGTTAGTCTGTTTCTCCAGGTTATCGGCGCCCAGCCGTCTTTGTGCGCGAAGAAGTCCGCCGCGACGGCTTGCTCGGGAACGGGGCAGACGAATCGACCATTCTCATCAGTTTTGAAAACGTGATGGTTTGGCTTGTTTAATCCCGTGAACCCGGCCACCACCAAGGCGCCTGCCACGGGTTCGCCCCCGTATTCGCGGACCACTCCCTCGATCGTGCGGAGACCCGCGTTGGCCGGCTCGACCTGGCCTGCCAATCGTTGGGACGAATTTTCCTGCTTTGCCGGAGAATCGTCAGCACGGAGTTGTGGCCCGCCGATTCCGCAGGCCACAACTCCGATCGCAAGCAAACGCAGCGCGGATAGGAACGCGAGAAGGCGCATGGTGTTATCGTCCCTGAGCATTGTTAATGCGACTGGATGCCGTGCCGCTGTCAAATCATGGGGCGACATTCGGGCTGTCCCCGCCCCCTTCTGCTCTGATGATCGCTCAACGCCATGGGATCACCGGCGAAGTCGTTTCAGAGGGGTTGTACTACGAATATCTTCGGTGGGCAAGATGAAGACGAGTCGATCCGTCCCTTGAGACCGGTCGGGGCACGTCTGTCTCGATCGCAGGCCTCCCCCCACGCCTCAGGACCAACTTCCCTCGGCGGGGTGTGCCGATTCGCGTTTGGCCGGTTGACGGACGCCCCCCTCGTGAGGAAATTAGGTGAGGATCTTCTCGACAAGTTTTCCGTGCACGTCGGTCAGTCGGAAGTCACGCCCTTGATTGCGAAAGGTGAGCTGGGTGTGGTCGATGCCGAGCAGGTGGAGGATGGTGGCTTGGAGGTCGTGGACGTGGACGGGGTCTTTGGCCACGTTGTAGCTGAAGTCATCGGTCTGGCCGTGGGTGAATCCGGCTTTGACGCCGGCGCCGGCGAGCCACATGGTGAAGCAGCGGGGGTGATGGTCACGTCCCGCTTCCGGGCTCTGCCAGTCTCCTTGGCCGACGACGCCGCGGCCGAACTCACCGCCCCAGACGACCAGGGTGTCTTCTAACAGACCCCTGCGCTTGAGGTCTTTGATCAGTGCGGCGGTCGGCTGGTCCGTGTCGCGGCAGCGGGCGACGCACCATGATGGCAGGCGGCTGTGGTGGTCCCAGTCCGGGTGGAAAAGCTGGATGAACCGCACGCCGCGTTCCGCCAGGCGGCGGGCGAGGATGCAGTTCGCGGCATAGGAGCCCGGCCGGCGCGAGTCAGGGCCGTAGAGCTCGAACGTCTCTTCCGACTCGCCCGACAGGTCGGCCAACTCGGGGACTGAGGCCTGCATCCGGTAGGCCAGCTCGTACTGGCGGATCCGGGTCGCGATTTCCGGGTCACCGGCATCGGCCTGCTTGGCACCGTTGAGTTCGGCCAGGCCGTCGAGCATTCCCCGGCGCAGCGGGCGTGGGAGGCCGTCGGGGTCCTTGAGGTAGAGCACCGGCTCGCTCGCATTGCGGAACCGAACCCCCTGGTGACGCGAGGGGAGGAAGCCGGATCCCCAGTAATAATCGTAGAGCGGCTGGTCGCTCGGACGCTGCATCTTGGAGACGAGCACGATGTAGTCGGGGAGGTTGCGCTGGCTGGAACCGAGGCCGTAGCTGACCCATGCCCCCAGGCTCGGGCGGCCCGGGAGCTGGTTGCCCGTCAGCAGAAACGTCATGGCCGGGGCGTGGTTGATGTGGTCAGTGTGCATGGACTTGATGAAGCAGAGGTCGTCCACGACCGTACCGAGGTGCGGGAGCCACTCGCCGACGGTGGCGCCGCTCTCGCCGTGCTGGCGGAACGAGACGCGTGCCGGCATGACGAGCTGTTTCTGCGAGGCCGTCATTGAGGTGAGTCGCTGGCCATTGCGGATCGAGTCGGGCAGCTCCTTGCCGGCCCACTTTTCGAGCCCCGGCTTCTGGTCGAAGAGCTCCAGTTGCGAAGGGCCGCCGGACTGCGTGAGGAAGATCACCCGCTTCGCCTTGGGGGCGAAGTGCGGTAAGTCGATCAGGCCGCCGATCTCGTTGCGCGGGGGCTCGGCGCCACGGGCAGCCCCCCTGCCCTGGATCAGCTCGCCGAGCGCGATCGCACCCAGACTGACGCCGGCGCACTCGCCGAGGAAGTAGCGTCGCGTCGTCCGCAATGCCCGGTCTGGCACGTCTGGCAGCATGTCACGCTCACTCCCGGGTGATTGCTTCGTCCAGGTTGAGGATCAGGTTGGCGACGACCGTGTAAGCGGCCAGGTCGGCGGCGTCGAGGTCCTTGTTCACGCTCGACTGACCGTGCGACACCCAGCGGACCGCCTCGTCGCGGTGCTTGCGATAGTAGGCCCGGGCCCGCGCGAACTCGCGCTGGAGCACGGCCCGCTCGCGCTCACGGGTCGGTCGTGCGAGGACCCGGTTCGTCAGGATGTCCAGCCGTTCCTGCTCGTCGGCCGAGCCGCTCAGGGCACGCTCGGCGAGCACCCGGGCGGCCTCGACATAGGTTAAGTCATTGAGAAGTGTCAGTGCTTGCAAGGGCGTGTTGGTGCGTGGCGTCCTGACCTCGCAGACTCGACGCTGGGCGCTGTCGAAGAGAAACGAGGGGGCGGCTGACCGCCGCCAGAAGGCGTAGAGAGTTCGTCGATACTGATCGGCCCCTTCGCTCGGCTCGTAGCGGTTGCGGCCCATCGAGATCTCTTCCCAGACGCCGGCCGGCTGGTAGGGACGCACCGGAGGACCGCCGACCGCCGGGTTGAGCAGTCCGCTCGCCTGCAAGGCGGCGTCGCGAATCATCCAGCTTGGCAGCCGGAACCGGGCGCCTCGGGCGAGCCGCCGGTTTTCCGGGTCGAGCGTCCGCAAGGTCTCCGAGACTTCGGACCCTTGGCGGTAGGTGGCGCTTGTCACCATCAGACGCACGATCTGGCGCACATCCCAGCCGCTCTCCATGAATTCGACCGCCAGCCAGTCGAGCAGTTCGGGGTGGGTGGGCGGTTCTCCTTGCCGACCGAAATCCTCCGGAGTGCGAACCAGGCCCGCGCCGAAGAGCATCTGCCAGAATCGATTGACCGCGACCCGCGCGGTTAATGGGTTCTGCCGCGCCGTGAGCCAGCGGGCCAGGCCGAGCCTCGACTTCGCTTCCCCCTTCGGCCAAGGGGCGATGATCTCGGGGACGTCAGGACTGACCGGCTCCCCCTTCTTGTCCCAGACCCCACGGAGGAGGATGTGGGTCTCTCTTGGCTTGGCCCGCTCGGCCAGCACCATGACCTTGGTCTTGGCGGCTTCACGCATGGCGGCGAGATGTTGGCCTGCACGTGCGTCGGCGCGTCGGGCCTGCTCGTAGGGGGGATGGTCATTGAGGAACTGGTCGAACAACCGCGCCCGCAACTTCGGGTCAAGCTTGGTGGCGTCGGTGATCCGCGCGGCGGCGAGTTGTTCCAGGGGGGCGGGATCGAGCGTTCGGACCGGCTCGCCCGGCTGATCGGTGAGCGAGAGCCGGAACCGGCCGATGTTGTGCTCCCCTTGGGTCGAGCGCTGGCGGAGCTCGAGGACGAGTTCCTCATCCGCCTCCAGCACGAGCGGCTCGGCGAGGGCGAACACCGCGACTCGCGGTTGCTTGGGATCGTTGCCCAGGGCGGTCCAGCCGTTCCGCGGATCGTCGTCGAGCGTCTGTTTCACGTCGCCGTAGCCGCCGTTTTTCTTGGGATCGGCCGAGGCGTCGGCAAGGGCGGTTTCGACCGTGATTTCGCGAATTTGCGCCGTATTGCGGCGCTGGACCTGGACCTTGATATCCGTCAGGATGAAGTGCCCGGTCGGCGACCGCGACAAGCCACCGTCGGTGTGCGACGGATGGGGCAGCACCTCAAGGCGGAAGCCGGTCATGCGCGGGAGCGGCACCGGCCCGATGACCCGGTAGTCCTCGTGCTTCGGATTCCGGTCGCTCGCCCTGATGACGCCGTCCGGCTCCTGGGTGAGCGTTGTCCCACCGGTCGTCTCCAAGCTGCTCGCCATGAACGGTCGCCAGGCCTGGAACCCTTGATGCGTCGCTTCGATCTGGTGGTCGAGCCAGGCACGGAATGCCGGCTCCGCGGCCAGCCTCACGGCGTTTACGCGGACGCGTTGCACCTCGAGGGCCCGCGACGCCTCGGCGATCGCACGCGGGGCAAACGGAGACTCATAGGTTAAATAAGGCTTGGCGTTGGTGCCGGCGCGACCGTCTTCGTCGATGCTGTTGAAGAAGGCGGACAAGCGGTAGTAGTCGGCGTGCTCGATCGGGTCGAACTTGTGACTGTGGCACTGGGCGCAACCGACAGTGAGGCCAAGCCAGACGGTACCCGTTGTGTTGATCCGGTCGATGACATAGTCGACCCGCGACTCCTCGGGGTCGCGGCCTCCTTCGCCGTTGGTCATGTGGTTGCGGTGGAAGCCGGTCGCCAGGATCTGTTCGGGCGCCGCGTGGGGGAGGAGGTCGCCGGCGAATTGCTCGAGCGTGAATTGATCGAACGGCATATTTCGATTGAATGCGCTGACCACCCAGTCGCGCCACGGCCAGTTCGTCCGGTTGGCGTCCCCTTGATAGCCGTCGGTATCGGAATAGCGGGCGGCGTCGAGCCAGTCCATTGCCAGGCGCTCACCGAAGTGTTCGGAATGGAGCAGTCGGTCGACAACTTTTTCATAAGCATCCGTTGCCTTGTTGTTGACATAAGCGTTGACTTCCGCCGGAGTGGGTGGCAGACCGATCAGGTCGAGGCTCAAGCGACGGATCAAGGTTCGCCGCGTCGCCTCGGGCGCCGGCTCGAGAGGCTCCTTCTCGTTGCGAAGCCGGTCGAGGACGAACGGGTCGATCGCGTTCCTTGGCCAGGGGCCGGTGACCTTGGGAAGCTTCGGACGCGCTGGAGGAACGAACGACCAGTGCGTCTCCCAGTTCGCCCCCTGCTCGATCCAGCGGCGGATCAGGTCAAGCTCGCGTTTCGAGAGCGTCTTGCCGGCCTTCGGCGGGGGCATCCGCTCGTCGTCGGCTTCCGCAATCATCCGCTGGAACGCTTCGCTCGCGTCGAGGTTTCCGGCAACGAACGCCGCCCCCCCGTCGCGGTCGGCCAGTGCATCCTCCCGGCGATCGAGACGCAACTTGGCCTTGCGGGTCCCTGGGTCGGGTCCGTGGCAGGGATAGCACCGGTCGGCCAGAATCGGCGCGATCTCACGTGCGAAGCCGACCGGCTCCTCGGCACGTCCCGGCGGAGTCGAGACGAGGCCGAGCCCGGTCACAAGGCCGAACAAGACCAGGACTCGATTCAAGTCCGCGTGGCGTTGGATCGTCTCGGGCATTGGGCGCACAAAGGCTCCGATTGACCACCACGTTGCGGTGAGCGGCACACGGCGTAAGATCAATTGTCCAAGAATAATTTGACACTCTGCCGGAGTCTGCACAAGAGTCCCTTGCGGAACCCGTTCGATCATTCCGCGAACTCGGCCTTCATCCTTGGCCAAGCGAGAAGACTTGGTGGGCTGTGGTTGCCCTTCAAATCGAGTCGGATGGATGCGTCGGATGAGCCGCTTGAGTCGTTTCTGATCGCCTCTCCACACCCAGGAAATCTCATGACGATCGTATTTCTCGCTCTCTCCCTCGCGGCGCTCACTACCGAACCGGCCAAAAGCGACGCGGTGCGGGTCATGAGCTACAACATCCGCTATGCCACGGCTTCCGACGGCAAGAACGTCTGGGACAACCGGAAGGATTTCCTGGCTGAGACCATCAAGGAGTTCAACCCCGACCTCCTCGGGACTCAGGAGACCTTGGCCCGACAGCGCGACGACCTCGCCGCGCGGCTCGACGGTTACGAGGTGCTGGCCGCGGGCCGGGACGACGGCCGCAAGAAGGGCGAGATGATGGCCTTGTTCTATCGCAAGGACCGTTTCGAGAAGCTCGGCGGGGGCCATTTCTGGCTGAGCGAGACGCCCGAGATCGCCGGGAGCAAGGGGTGGGACTCGTCGCTACCCCGGATGGTGACCTGGGTGAAGCTTCGCGATCGGACCAACCCCGCCGCGCCCCCGATCGCGTTCTTCAACACCCACTTCGATCACCGGGGGCCGAAAGCAAGGCTCGAATCGGCCCGACTCCTCCGCAAGAAGATCGGCGAACTTGGCGAGGGCTGCCGGATCGTGGTGACGGGCGACTTCAACAGCGGTGAGGGGAGTGGACCGTACAAGGCCCTGTTCGAGGCGGCCGAGCCGGCGCGAACCGTCCTCGATACGTTCCGGGTCATCCACCCCACAAAAGCCGAAAACGAGGGCACGGTCACGGGCTTCCGGGCCGGTGCCTCCTCGGGCCCGAGGATCGACTGGATCGGCAGCTCGACGGATTGGGAGGTGCAAGAGGCGACGATCGTTCACGCCGCCCGGGACGGAAGCACCCCGTCCGACCACCATGCGGTCACCGCCGTCCTTCGGCCTGCCAAGCCCACAAACTGACGGGCGTCTCCCATGGTTAATGTCAGGATGTCTACAGTTCGGATATCGGCAAGTGAGCGTAATTCCGGGTGTCACTCGGAACCTGTGCCCCCCCAGGTCAAGTCATTAGAGCGGTTTTCCTTTGCATTGCGCACAGCGAAGGAAAAAGGGGACTGGCTCCCGGCCCCAGAGCCCTTGAATCTCGCCGAACGCTTTGGAGGCCGGGTGCCTGTCCCCTTTTTCCGTGCGCCAGCCGGTGGGGAGCCGCTCTAAGCCGTTGGTCTCGGTTTTCTTTGATTTTCTGATCGTTGGTCTCGGTGATGCAACCGCCGTTGGGTGCCACGGGTTGTACCCAACCCGTGAGCGATCGCCGGGGTTTTTGGCTCACGGGTTGGGTACAACCCGTGGCACCCAGGGCTTGCACATGATTCAATGCAAAGAAAGGCCAGGTTTATGTGCTTAGCCCTCTCGGTGCGAAACATCGCTGACACGATGGATTGATCGCCTGATAAACGCGATCACCGTCCATCCTGTCAGCATCCCCAAGAGATAGACCGCAACCGCGAGGAGGGCGACTGGGGCGGAAATGCTCCAACCGAGGAACTTGACCGTGATTGCCTGCATATTCTGCACGGCAAAGAGTCCGACCGCAGCCAAGAAAACGATGAGGATCGCGGCTTGAACGTATCGCATGGTGGGTGTCTCGTTGGACCGCTCTGCGATCGTGCCAGGAGAATCGTATTCCTTTAATATTTTATGCGGGGAACAAGCTTGCCTGCAAGCGATAAGTTGAGTGCAGATATGTTTTTGGTGGTGAGTTGGTACGGGAAGACAGAGAGCGGACTCTCCCCAATCGCCTGGAGAGTTTCGCTTCGCTCGCCTGAAAGGCGAGCGGGGAGCGTCAGCTCCCTGTCTTCGTTGGTGATGTCGTTCACGTAGAACGGGAACTTGGTTCAGCTCAGCTCAGGCCGGCACCAGGGAGGCGAACCGGGCGGCGGCTTCGTCCCAGACGGCGGTGTTCCGCGGCTCGTAAACGACGACCGGGAACGAGCGGGCGACGATCTCGCGGGCGTCGGCCAGGGATCCGATCCGGCCTCGTCCCATCGCTTGCAAGAGGACGTTGCCGACGGCGGTGGCCTCGACGGGGCCGGCGTGGACGGGGCGGCCGCAGGCGTCGGCCGTGAACTGGCAGAGCAAGGCGTTGCGGGTGCCGCCGCCGACGACGTGGATCGTGCGGATCGTCGTGCCGAGGATCCGCTCGAGCCGCTCGATGGTCCAGCGGTACTTGAGCGCCAGGCTTTCCAGAGCGCAGCGGGCGAACGCCCCTTCGTCCTGGGGCGGGGCTTGGCCGGTTCGGGTGCAGTAGGCGGTCAGCCGCGCCGGCATGTCGCCGGGGGAGAGGAACGACTCGTCGTCGGGGTCGACCAGGGCGGCGAACGGCCGGGCGGCCTCGGCGAGAGCGGCTAGCTCCTCGTATGAGACCTCGCGCCCCGCGCGAGCCCAGGCGCGGCGGCATTCCTGCACCAGCCAGAGCCCCATGATGTTCTTGAGCAACCGCGTCGTGCCGACGACTCCCCCTTCATTTGTGAAGTTATACTTGAGCGTTTCGTTCGTGATCACCGGCTGGGGCACTTCGACCCCCAGGAGCGACCAGGTCCCCGAGCTCAGGTAGCACCAGTCGGGGGGGCCGACGACGTCGACGACGCCGCGGGGGCGGACCACCGGTACCGCGGCCACGGCGCTGGCGGTGTCGTGGGTCCCCGGCGCCAGGACGGTCAGGCCGTGGGGGATCCCGAGCTCCTCGGCCAAGGGTCGGCGGATCGTGCCGATCACCGTGCCCGGGTCGATCAGCTCAGGGAGGATCTGGCGGGGCAGGTTCAAGTCCCGGCAGAGCTCGTCGGACCAGGTCCCCGACCTCGGGTCGAGCAACTGGGTCGTCGAGGCGTCGGTCCGCTCCCCGGTGCGCCTGCCGGTCAGGAGCCAGGCGAACAGGTCGGGCATCATCAGGAGGGTTTCGGCGACCTCCAGGATCGGCGAGTCGGACAGCCGCATCGCCAGCAGTTGATAGAGTGTGTTGAACGGCAGGAACTGGAGCCCGGTGATCTCGTAGATCCGCTCGCGAGGGACCCGACGGAAGGCGGCCTCGAACATGCCGTCGGTCCGCGCATCGCGGTAGTGGACCGGGTTGCCCAGCAGCGTGTCCCCGCGCCCGATCAGGCCGAAGTCGACGCCCCAGGTGTCGACCCCCACGCCGTCGAGCCCGGGGTTGGCCGTGGCCGCCTTGCGGAGGGCGACCTTGATCTCCTCGAAGAGCCGAGGCAAGTCCCAGTGCAAGGAGTCGTAGACCCGGACCGGCCCGTTGGGGAAGCGGTGGACCTCCTCGAGGACGATCCGCTCGCCGTCGAATTTGCCCAGGAGCCCTCGGCCGCTCTCGGCCCCCAGGTCGAGGGCCAGGTAGTCGCTCGTTTTCGCCATGGCGCGTGGGATCTCCCGCCGTTGATTGGAATCGTTTGCGTTGCTTGCTTGGGTTTGCCTGCCTCGAGTCGAGTCGAGACAAAGGGAAGATCGAGGCGCCGCCTCGACCGCCCATCATAAACGAACGGCATTTCAGGTGGTAGAAGCGATGAAGAACCGGTCTTGTCGGGTGGGTACGGCCCACCAGGCTTTCCCCAGCCCTCGAGGGCGATGGCTTTACGGCGAAGTTCGGTCAAGGTAGAAACCAAGGGAGTGACAGGACGAGATGTCGCGTGTCCCTTCGTTCTCGCGGTCTCTCTGGTAATGGGAGCTGGTCATGAAACGGTGGTTGTCACGGTACGTCCCCACCTCGGTCATCGCCCTCGGCCTGACTCTGCTGGCCCTCGCGCCAAGCTCGGCGCAATCGGTGCCTCCTCAACGGGGGACACCGCCGGCCGAGAAGAAACAGGCCGCTCCCCCTATCCCTGCCCCTGCCCCCGCCCCGGCTCTCGAGCCCCAGGACGATCCTTGGGAGGAGCGCAAGACGAGGGCCCGCGAGGACTTTGAATACCTCGAAGCCCTTCGGAAGGCGAAACTGGCCGAATGCCATGAGGCCGAGATGCGAAACTCCCTGGCGCTTGTGGCGAAGACGGACATGGATCGGCAGAAGCTGAAGGGATTCCTCTCGACGTTTGCGATTCGCCAAACCGAGATGACCATCGCCGAGAACCAGGCTCAGCTTGAGATAAGACGTGTTGAGCTGAAAGATATCGAAATTCGTCTCGCCCGCACTCAGCGTCGGCTCAAGGCGGTGGAGCGTTCGGCCGCGATATCCGAGACCGAGACGGTGCAAACCCAAACTGATGATCGCGTGCGCGAGTTGGAGATCAAATGCGAACGCCTTCGTCGCGAGTCCGAGTTCGCCGAGCGAATGATCGCGACGCTTCGCATCGAAGTCGATATTTTGATGAAGAAACGTCCCTGACCAAGGTGAGCGTCAGGCGGCGTCAACTCTCGCGGGCCACGATCTCACGCCAGTACCGGAGCATGTCGGCCAGGGTTTGCTCGATCGAGAATGACGGTGCCCAGCCGACGGCGCGCAGTTTGGTCGAATCGGCCACGAGCAGGGGCTGGTCGACCGGGCGGACCCGCGCGGGGTCGACATAGACTTCGATCGGAGCGCGGGCCAGGGAGGTCAGGATGGCCAGGGCGTCGGCGATCTTCGTGCCCTGCCCGGTGCCGAGGTTGTAGATTTCGCCGCTTGCGCCGGTCTGGGCGAGCAGTCGGTAGCCGCGGACCACGTCGCGGACGTCGGTGAAGTCGCGGACGACGTCGAGGTTGCCGACCTCGATCCGCCCCCGGCGGCCGGCTTCGACCTCGGCGACCTGGCGTGCCAGGCCCCCCAGGACGTAGTTCGCTCCCTGGCGCGGGCCGGCGTGGTTGAAAGGGCGGACGATGACGACGTCGGTCCCGTGCGAGAGATAATGCTGGATCCCCAGGAGGTCGGCCGCCCCTTTGCTGGCGGCGTACGGGTTATTCGGCCTCAAGGGGCAGGACTCGGAGACGGGCAGGTGCTCCGGCCCCGGGTTGCCGTAGCTGACCCCCGAGCCGACCAGCACGAGCTTGGGATGCAGGCCGGTCGCCTTGACGGCCTCGAGCAGGTTGAGGGTCCCCCCCAGGTTCAAGGCCCAGGTGCCCCGGGGGTCGGCCATGCTTGCCTGCGGGTTCGCCTGCGCGGCGAGGTGGTAGATTACCTCGGGCTGCTTGCGGCCGATCAGGTCGACTAGAGCTGCCTCGCTGGCCTCGGCCAGGTCACAAGGTTCGATCCGGACCTGGCGCGACAGGTGTGCCAACTCCTGGGGCCAGCGGCCCCGGGCCGAGAGCCCGACCACCAGGTCGCCCGAGTCGATCAGGTGTTCCGCAAGGTGTCCCCCCACGAACCCAGAGACCCCGGTCACCAGAACTCGCATCAGCAACGCCCCACTCTCGCGCCAGGGTGGGGACCGCCCACCCGTTGATTCTTGAAAACGGCGGGCACGGCTTACCCGCATGATTGATTTTTTGCCAATCAGGCTTGGCGGACGATTGTGGTCGTTCACCCTCGAGGCGAACCCTGGTGGGCCGTGCCCACCTGACAAGAGGGCGCGGTCCCGGGATTTTGGTCGGGCCGGCCCTGAGGCTGTTTACCTTATCGCGATCGCCAACGAACCGCAACGAGCGAGCGAAGGTTAGACGACGTAACTTCGTCCCTGGTAGAGCGGTTCGATGACGCTGGCGGCGAGGTCGAAGTCGTCGGGGTAGTGGATCAATCGGATTTTATTGCGGAGGTCGGCGGGAAGCGCGACGAGTTTCTCGTAGGGAGTGTGCACGCCCGAGTGGCCGATGAGCGTCACCTCGTGGACGATCAGGTCGGCGGGGGCGAGCCAGTCGATGAGCGTGGGGTCGAACGCCGTATCGGCGCTGAAGGCGAGGGTCCGACCGCCGGCCCGGATCCGGAACGCCGTCGTCGGGACCGGGTGGATGGTCCGCCGG
The DNA here is from genome assembly GCF_900129635.1 of Singulisphaera sp. GP187. Taxonomy (GTDB): domain Bacteria; phylum Planctomycetota; class Planctomycetia; order Isosphaerales; family Isosphaeraceae; genus Singulisphaera. The sequence goes on from NZ_FSRB01000001.1 coordinate 5,464,932, forward strand.
CACTCGATCGTGAACGGGCCCACCGAGACCGGGCCGGCCGTATTCAGGGCGATCAAATCGAAGTAGTCGTCGAGTTGCTTCCGGATCGTCGGGCCGTCGGGCTCCATCTGCACCTCGGCCATCCCGGCGGCGAGCAGGCCGTTCCAGAGCTTGGCCGAGACGTCGGGGTGCATGGCGAGCCGGGCGCGTCGGCCGAGCGCGAAGTAGGTGTAGTAGCCGAAGTCTTCCAGCCCCGAGCAGTGATCGGCGTGGAGATGGCTGACCGCAATCGCTTCGACCCGGTCGAGGTCGAAGGGCAAGCCGGCCGCGGTCGTCGCCTCGCGGAGCATCTTGCGGATCGGGTGCGGGCACTCGATCAAGAGCCAGGCGTCGTCCACCCCGAGCGCCAGGCACGTGGTGTAATGGCTGGCGGTGAACGCCTCTCCCACGCCCAGCGGAATCAAGCGGACTTCGCTCATCAACGGTCCTCGCTGGCGGGGGAGAAAAGCATGAGGCCCACGGCTCGGCGGGGGGCTGAGAACGTGTCTGCCTCCTCCGTTAATCATACCGCGCTGGCGGGCTACGGGGAGGTCCTCGGTTCGGGTTCCGGAGCGTAGGTCAACCCCCCCTGGGGGAAGATCCGGATTCGAGGCGTGTCGACGCCGGCCCGCCCCAGTGCGTCGGCCGCGGCCCGCCAGAGTTGCCCCTGGTCGGCGAAGAGCCGGATCGGCCCGAGTCGCGGGCCGATCCGGTCGTAAAGCGGGGGAGCGAAGACGAGGACTGTTCGGTCGACCACCAACTCGCGGGCCCAGCGGAGCATGAAGGCGCTGGGGCTGCCGACCGCCGAGACGAGGTCGCTGGCCAGTGCCAGGCCGCGGCGGATGAACCAGCCCCCCGGCGCTCCAGAGGCGGCGATCGCGCGGAGCGCGGGCATCGGGAACGAGCGGTCGATCTGATCGGCCTCGGTCCAGAAGAACCCGACGAGGACCCCGCCCGGCCGGCTCGCCGCGCGGTGCTGGAGGAGGACCTTGAAGCTCTGCATCGGGTCGCCCGGCCAGGGGTTGTTGCCCGCGACCACCAGGTCGGCCGCCGCGGCGTCGGGTGCCCGGAGCCGGCGCTTGGCCTCGGCCGCAAGCCGGTCCTGGACCGCGTCCGGGTGTCCGGCCGTCACGTGGAGCACCTGCCCGGGGGCCCCCAGCAAGTGGCTGATCGACAGGCAAGGGCCGAGCCGTCGGGCCGCCGAGCGGATCGCCTGGCGCATCGGGTTCTGGTCGGCGTTGCCCCCGAGGAGCCGGCCCGCCTGCCCCGCGCTCAACCCCTGGCGGTGCAACGCTCCCAGGGTCGTCCGGTGGCTCGTCCCTGGAAAAATCAGCTTATACCCGCCGCCGAACCCGGCCTGAAGGTGCGGCAAGACCGACCCGATCAAGATCCGGAGATCGGCCTTGGCCACCGGGTGAAAGACCCGGACTGGCACCCCCTCGGGCGTCACCCCCAAATCGTCGTAGGCCGAGAGATCATCCACCGGCGGGCTATGGCAGGAATAGGCTTCCGTAATCGCGTCGCCTACCCGCTTACGCATCGCCTCGGCGTCCACGGCGTGATGGCGGCCGACGCCTACGCTGACCGTGACGTTTTCCTGGCGTACGCCCCGTTCGTGGAGCCGGCGGACGAGGATCGGCAGAGCCTCGCGGACCGGCGTCCAGCGCGACGGGTCGTCGACCACGATCGCGACGGTCGAGCCGGGTCCGACGCCCAGGCCGGCCTCGGGGGCATTCAGCGCCTGCTCGAGCGCCGCCGGGTAGTCGTCGATCCCCCCGTTCAGGTCAGGCCAGACGACCTCGGCCCTCGGCCGCCAGGCGTGCGGTAAGTCGAGCGTGAGGTTCTCGGCCTCACCCCAAGGCAGGGCCACCGGCGCGTCCGATTCGGTCGAGGGAGCGGTCATCAAAAGCAGACTCCATTCGAGATGACGTCGTGTGCGCGCGGAATGCCAGCGCATCGTTCCCACGCTACTCCATCACCGGCCCGGCCGCCAAGCCGAGGTTGCCTCCCTGCGGAATGGATTACAGGCCATGTTAGGAAAGGCCGTCGTCCCGGAGGACGTGGGCGAAGTTCCAGGCATTGCTGACGACTTGCTGGGTGGCGGTGCTCATTGTCCTTGGTCCACGAGGATTTTTTGGGCGCAAGCAATACTGTTGGCCAGAAACTGCTCGATACAAAGCATTTGGCTCGCCCGCGAACGTGCGAAGAAATGGACTTCCTCGGAGTTAAGCGACAACTCGATGATCCACTTTCGCCCTGAGGGGAAGTAGGGGTCGGTCTCTTGTTGCAGTCTTCCCGAACCTGCTAGCTCAACCGCATTCGCGGCGATCTTGATTTTCTGCGTCATGAACGTAAGGGTATCGGGTCTGTCATACGAGACGCCGATCCAGAACTTCTTGTCGTCGAAATAATAGCCGCACGAGTCCCAGCAACTGGGATCCTTTGCAATCTTCGGGGCGTTGCTAGCCGAGAGGGCTTCGCTAAGCATCGTAATGAGTGCACGAAACGAACGAACGCCAGCGACCATCTCCCAACCGACCGCTTCCATTGTGATCCCCCTCACTTCCAGAAAGCCAACGAACTGTTCGACGAGATATCGGCTTACGCTCGAGCGAATCGACTGCCCCTGCAATTCCCCGAGAAGCCAGTCGGCGACCTGATACCACCGTCTTAATTTAACCGCATGTACAAGGCTGGAATGGATTTGAATGGGATATCGGGAGAGGAGCACCAGCACTTTGGACCTGACCTCGGCCTTGGCAAGCTCCTCAAGATATCGTTCGAGCTGCCGGTCGCCCAACTCCGATTCCACCTTCGACTCGACGTAGACCAGCGTGTCGAGCGTGGAGATTTCGATGTCTGGGCGTCCCAGCACGGTCGTGACCTGAGTCGTGACTTTGACGGCTGTTGCTTTCGCGGCCGTGGCGATAATTGTCCCCGCGGTCAGGCTTTCCAAGATCCGCAGGGCGGCGTCGGGCTCATTTTCAAGGAGATGGCGGATCAGGTGGGCGAATGCTTCGGTCACGAAGTTCTCGTCCTGTCGGGACGCGTACCGATGGAGGCCCACGAGAAGATTGTTCGTCGTCACCAGGTTCGCCCTGAACTGGTCGCCAGTGCCCGCGCTCATGAACCGATGTCCCGGAACGCCTGCTCGATCTGTTCGTCAGTCTCATCACCGGGCCACTGCCCGATGATCGCGGTAACGCCCTGCTTATGGCCCTGCTTCTGGATGATTTTTGCGAGGTCAAACCGCCCTGTTCTCGCTGAGGGAGTCTGGGAGCACAACGTCGATTTACCTGCCGCAACAAAATTGATCTCGTCGGACACGATCTGCAGCAAGGGTTGATCGAGACGTTGATCGATCGTGACGGTGATGGTCATGGGGACGCGATTCATGGTGGACCTCCCTGCTCGTCGCCATCGGTGAAGAGGGGCCACGCCGGTTTTCCCTTGCGGGGTCATCCTGGCTGGTAGGTACGGGGGGCTGCTGGCAGGTACTTCGCGGATTTGGTCTCGACCTCGATGAGTGGGGGGGCCCCTTCGGCTTCGCCTCGATCACGCCGATGGCTTTTCTGACAACGTGGAGCAAGTCGTTTGCCTCACCGGTGAGCATCGGGAACTCACGGATGGCGATCCCGGTCTCCGCCGAGATGTTCACCTCGTTCCGGTTCTTGCCGATCCACCCGCATTTTGCGCGAATTGCCGGGCGATCTTCAGGAGTGTCAGAGCTTCGGGAGTTATCAATTCGGCTGTCGAGACTTCCGGAAGTCGTGTTACGGAAGCGTTCTATTCTACCTGTGTTCAGGCCGTCGGGATAGAACGGCGTGTTCCAGATCTTCAGGCTTCTCGATGTTGAAGGGAGATGTTCAGGGAGCTTTCTTGATCGCCTCGGGAGCGACTTGGATCGTGCCGACGTCGGAGACCTTCCCGGGAGAGATGGTCACAGCCATCCCCCACGACTTGCCTTCGGTCAGATAACCCGCACGCTCATGCCAGACGATGAGCTTCTGTTCGCCGGGTGGAATTCTCGCGATTTCGAATGTGCCGTCTTTGCCGGTCTTCGCGAAGTAGGGATGGTCGAAGACCCTGATCGAGGCGTGCATCCAGGGATGAAGCCCGCACTGGACGGGGATCGCTCGTCTCTCGGCGAGCAGTCTCACGCGGAGTTGGCCTACAGGGGCCATCAACTGATTGAGGCCCTCGTTCTTGAGCGGCGAGAGATGGATGTTGTGAATCACGCGGTCACTTGATGTGAAAATGAGTTCCTGGCCTTGGTGCATCGCCGTGACTCGGGGCAAGAACTCGCAGTTCTTCTGGTCTACGGTGACCTGGGGCGCATCCGCGATCAGCGCCTTTTCGATCTCGAGGAAGGCCCCCTGAGGATTGCCCAGGTAGGCGATGGCATTGGTGATTCCTTTCGATTGGGGATCAATGATCAGCGCATTGTTGGGAATCGCCCGCTCTCGGGCGCAAATTTGAGGGTCTCGCTCCGCCCGACCTTGGGGCTGGAGGTCGTTGAACCTCGGGAGCTCCGTCCCTGCCCAGATCACGCGTCCTCGGATCGACCCGAACCTGCTCTCTGGATCGGGAGGTGCTGCCGCGACCGGGAGGCAAGCCAGTCCGATCAGCACGGACACGATAGACAAGCCGGAGAGTTTGCTGATTCTATTGAGGATCACCGTGTCTCCCTCTGCTCGGCCCCCGCGCCACGGGAAGAATGGCTCCGTATTCTCGCGTAGCGCGGCATAGCCGCAACCAACTTTACTCGTTCCCATGGGGGACCGTGGGAACGAGGGGGATTCCTCGCTCTATGGTGGGTCGTGCCCACCCCATAAAAGGCCGGTTCGCCTCGCATCCGTACGACTTGAGAACCCTTTTCTCTCTCTCGAATTGCAGGAAAAGCAGGAAATCCTGGAAATTTATGAGAATCCCCGTTCCTCAAACGGGCGGCTGCGTCAAAATGAATCTGCGAGAACGAGTCAGAGAGCCAGCCCAACGACGGCGACGAGGTTTCGCGTCGGACGCTACGAAGGACCACCAAGGCTATGTGCGGGATCACGGGGGCGGCCTGGACGGACGCCGGCCGGCCTTTGGCCGAGGATGCCTTGGCGGCGATGATGACGCGGATCGTGCATCGCGGACCCGACGACTCGGGGGTCTACCGCGACGACCACGCGGCCTTGGGGTTTCGCCGGCTCTCGATCGTCGACCTCTCCGGCGGCCATCAGCCGCTCAGCAACGAGGACGGCACGATCTGGACCGTGTTCAACGGCGAGATCTACAACTTTCCCGAGCTGAGGCACCGTCTGGAAGCGCGGGGGCATTCGCTCCGTTCGACCGGGGACACCGAGGTTCTCGTCCACCTCTACGAGGACGAAGGCCCTGGGATGTTCTCCCTGCTCCGCGGGATGTTCGCGCTGGCGATCTGGGACGCCCCCCGCCGGCGCCTGCTTCTGGGTCGCGACCGGCTCGGGCAGAAACCGTTGGTCTACCGTCACGACCGGACGCGGATCCTCTTCGCCAGCGAGTTGAAGTCGCTCCTGGCTTTACCCGAGTCCGAGTTCCCCAGACGCGTCGATCCGTTGGCCCTGGATCGCTACCTGACCTACGGCTATGTCCCCCACCCGGACACGATCCTGGCAGGCACCCACAAACTCCCCCCGGCGCACTACGCGGTCTGGGAGGACGGGACGCTCCGGCTGGAACGCTACTGGAACCCTGAGTGGAATCTCGAGCGGAACCGCCCGCTGGGCGAGGACGTCGAAGAGCTCCGCGCGACGCTGGGCAACGCGGTCCGCGAGCAGATGGTGGCCGACGTGCCGCTCGGGGCCTTCCTCTCGGGGGGGATCGACTCGACGATTATTGTCGGTCTGATGCAAGCGGCGTCGACCCGGCCGGTGAAGACCTTTTCCATCGGCTTCGACGACCCTGCGTTCGACGAGACCCGGTTCGCCGAGCTCGCCGCGCGGCATTTGGGGACCGAGCACCACGCGTTCGTCGTGACGCCGCGGGCCTGGGAATTGCTCCCGGCCCTGGCGGCCCAGTTCGACGAGCCGTTCGCCGACAGCTCGGCGGTGCCGACCTGGTACGTCGCGCAAGAGACGCGCCGGGAGGTGACGGTGGCCCTGACGGGCGACGCGGGGGACGAGCTGTTCGCGGGCTACGATCGCTATCGGGCGATCGCCCTGGCCAGCCTGACCGACCGGCTCCCCGCGGGGCCGCGGCGGGTGTTGCAAGGGCCGGTCGCGCGGGCCTTGCCGGTCTCCACCCGGGCGAAGACCCCGATGCGCAAGGTCCGCCGCTGGCTGGAGGGGATCGGCGAAGAACCGGTGGCCCGCTACCTCCGCTGGATCTGCCAGTTCGACGAGGCGAGTCGCGTTTCCTTATATTCTGACTCCTGGATCGAAATGCTCGCCGAGGCCGGGGCCGCTCGACCCGCCGAGGCCGACCCCGTCTCGGCGCTCACCCGCGCCTTTGCCGCGGCCACGCGCCGCGACCCGGTCACCCGCGCCATGGCTGCCGACCTGCTGACGTACTTGCCGTGCGACCTCCTGGTCAAAGTTGATATGGCGAGCATGGCGCACAGCCTGGAGTGCCGCGGCCCGCTCCTGGACCACCGGGTGGTCGAGCTGGCGATGGCGATGCCGATCGCGCGCAAGCTTCGGCTCCGCAACGGCCATTCGAAAGCGATCCTCAAACAAGCGTTCGCCGAATACCTTCCCCCGGCGATCCGCAACCGCCCCAAGATGGGCTTTGGCGTCCCGGTCGACCGCTGGTTCCGCGGCCCCCTGAAAGACGAGCTCCGCTCCGTCCTGCTCGACCCCGTCTCCCTGAACCGCGGGCTCTTTCGCCCCGACGCAATCGCAACCTTGATCGATGAGCACATCCAAAACAAACGCGACCACGCCTACAAGCTTTGGACCTTGCTCGTCCTCGAACTCTGGTTCCGCAACCACATCGACGCCGCCTCGACCTGAGACTGCGCGGACCCCTCCCAAAGCGGAGGATTTCACCAGGTTCACGCGAAGGGGAGGAGGAGCTTGTTAACAAGGAGGGTGACGGAGCGATTGATTTTGACCGCTGGATTCACCCTCGCCCCTGTGAACTTATTATACTCTCTTGACTCCTCCGCGCTCTCCACGCCTCCGCGTGGGTGAGTCTTTCGGTTCAGCGAGACAGAGCGGCAAAATGAGTCTGTCGCAAGGAAACCGGGCCGTCTGTCTGCCCCGAAGGTCGAAATTCGCGGGAGAAACTCGTTCCCACGCCGAGCGTGGAAACGAGATCCCAGTATCCTTGCGACAGTCTCGGTAAAATCTAAGCTTGCAAAGTTTGTGTTTGCGCAAGCCCTTACGTGATAGGGCTTCCGTGGATTTTGCGATGAAGATGTTTCGGTACGTGCAGCTTGCGGAACTTGGCAGCCGGCCGATGTCCGGCAAGGCAAGTTCCGCGGCCGGGTGCTCTTGGGACCAACGCGATTGCTGATTCAGAATTGCGGTGGAGCGGTGTGGATGAGCAGCGGCTGATCGGTCGTTTCGTGCGGCGTGGGGCCACCGTGCCCCAGGGTGACCATGTTGGTGGGGCTACCGGTTTGTCCCTCGTGGTAGGTCATGCCGATGACCCGTCGCGGCGGTTCGCCAGGGGGTAGCGTTCCGCGGTGCAGCCGGATCAAGGTGTCCTCCCACCCTTCTTTTTCGCGACTTTGCCCTCTGGCAATGACCGTTCGGCCGACGGCGTAGACCGTCATCGTGAACATGAGAAGCGTTCCCCTTCTGGCGTCTCGTCCTTGTTGGATGACCGGCTGACGCTTCCGGTTTCCCTCTATATACAGTGGAGAATACGCGGAGTCCAGATAAATAATTTGGATGTCGTTGATTGGACGAGTTGTCAATATTATGTATGTTCGGAGCCGAGAATCAATCGACCGCCGGGATCCTGGCCGAAACTGTCGGATCGTTGTCATTTCGTCCGTGGGTGAGCCGGCGTATGATTCCCTTGTGACTGCGGGGTTGTTGGGTTGGAGGGGTTCACTGGGATGACGTCCCGAGGTCGAAAGCGAGCCCGAGTGGGGGAGCGAGCATCGGCCCGTCGGGTCGTCGTGGTCGCCTTTCCCCAGGTCAACATTCTCGACGTGGCAGGCCCCTCTGAAGTCTTCAACGCCACCAGTCTGGTTGCGGCCGGGGCCGAGCTGGGCGGGAGTGAGGGCTATGAGATCGAGCTGATCGCGACGGTCCGTGAGCCGTCCCTTGAGACATCCAGCGGGATTCGCCTGCTCGCTCACTCGGACTTCGCGCGTTGTCGGGGCCCGATCGATACTCTGCTCGTCGCCGGCGGGCCGGGTGTCTGGGAGGCGGCCAAGGATGAGGAACTCCTCAAGTGGCTTCGTCGCACGGCCCCTCGCGTGCGACGTCTGGGATCCGTCTGCACCGGCGCCTTCGTGCTGGCTGCCGCTGGGCTGCTCGACGGACGCAGGGCGACGACCCATTGGGAGCGTTGCGAGCAACTCGCCCGCGAGTTTCCGAAGATTGACATCGACCTCGATTCCATTTTTGTCAGGGATGGAAATGTCTCAACCTCAGCGGGAGTGACCGCCGGGATGGATCTGGCGCTCGCCTTTGTCGAGGAGGACTTTGGCCGCGAAGTCGCGCTCCGGGTTGCACGGAAGCTGGTGATGTTTCTCCAGAGGCCCGGCGGGCAATCGCAATTCAGCTCCCTACTCCACCTTCAGGCCGCCGATCGTGAGCCGTTGCGCGCGTTGCAGACGTGGGTGGTCGAGCATCTCGCGGAAGACCTTTCAAACGAGCGATTGGCCGAACGGGTGTGGATGAGCCCGCGGAACTTCGCCCGGGTCTTTCGCCGCGAAGTGGGGGTGACCCCCGCGCGGTTCATCGAGCGACTTCGGGTGGAAGCGGCACGCCGCCGGTTGGAAGAGTCCGCCGGCTCGATCGAACAGGTTGCCCGCGAATGCGGATTCGGGAGCGCCGACTCGATGAGGCGCTCGTTCGTGAGGGTGATCCGAGTGCCACCGAGCGATTACCGAGCCCGGTTCCAATCCGAACCGCCCGCGGCCCCCGATGACGAAGAAGGGCCTTTCGGCATGCAGCCAACCATGACATCCTGATCCGATTCATTTCCGGGAGAATTCGCGATGGACACACGCAGAACCTTCCTCCAGAACTCTCTGACATTGGCCGGGGGCTTGGCCGTCGCTGGTTCTCCGCCGCTTTTGGTCGCCAAGGAAATTCCGAGGTCGGAAAGAACCGAGGCCTCTCAGGGAACGATGAAGATGGATCGACACTTGAACATTGGAGCGATGATTTACCCTCGGATGGACCAGATCGACTTCACGGGGCCGTTCGAGGTCCTCGCGCAGCTTCCGAATTCGACGTTCCACGTTGCGTGGAAGGAGAAGCAGCCGGTCCGTGATTACCGAGGGCTCATCCTGACTCCCGAGAGGACGCTCGCCGAGGTCCCGCCGCTGGACGTCCTCGTCATCCCCGGCGGTCCGGGTCAGGAAAACCTGATGGAGGACAAACTGGTGCTCGCGTTCATTCGGGACCAGGCCGCCAGGGCGCATTGCGTGTTCTCCGTCTGTACCGGAGCCTTGATCTGTGGAGCGGCCGGCTTGCTCAAGGGCGTCCGGGCCACGACCCACTGGGGCGCGTTCGACCTCCTCGCGTATTTTGGAGCGATTCCGGTCAACCAGCGCGTCGTCGTGGATGGCAAGCTGGTGACCGCGGCCGGGGTGACCGCCGGGATCGACGGAGCGCTGCGGGTCGCCGCGCTGCTTCGAGGGGATCAAGTGGCCCAGGAGATTCAACTCGGGATCGAGTACGCGCCGGAGCCGCCATTCCAGAGTGGTACCCCCGCGACAGCGCCGGCTGCGGTCCGGAAAGCCGTCGAAGCGAGGATTGCGGGACTGACCAAGGACCGGCTTTCCACAGCAAGGCGAGTGGCCTCGAGGCTGGGAATCCCGGTCAAGGCGGAATCGGGATCCCCTCAATAAAGGCTCTCTCAGAACATCTGGGCCAGCATGTCTCGTACCTCCTGCAAGGCTCCCTTGCGCCTTGAATGTCACCCTGAGGACGGTCATCATGTCCTCACTCCTGGGGTTTTCGAGGACCTTTGGTGAGAACCCGGTCCCAAAACGCTCGGGCTTGAGTGACAATGCGAGCGATTCTCTTTGACTTGACGCGACTCATTCGATTCCGGGAGCCACGATGAAGATCCCCAAGGACTTAGGGATGACCGTGCTGGCCGTCTGGCTGATCCTCCACGGCCTGTTATCGGCTCCTTTCCTCAAGATCAACTTTGTCTACAGTGGCGACGTGTTGGCTCTCCTCGCGATTGCCGCGGGGGTCTTACTTTTGATGAAACGGTGAGACAACACGATCCAATTGGGGAGTTGGGGCAAGCCGCCCGGTTCCCCAGCTCTCACTCGGTTTTTCCCGTGGGGGGGCCTCTGTGCCTCCCCCGGGTTATCGGTGCACGATGTGGATCGAGTCCGCGCGTCCGGTGTCATTCCCATACAGCCTTTTGAGCGTCCGGGATCGGCAGAGCCTTGTGAACTCACCCATCCTGATTGCCGGTAAGCAACCGGTGACTTTTACGGATTCAGAAAGGCCACAGAAGCGGCGAGCGATCCGCTCCTGACTCTCGGTCTGCCAGCTCACTCACTACCCAGAACTCGTTGTTTACGGATGTTTTTCGATTGCTACAAGTGCATTGATGCTTGATGAGCTGGCTCGTTACGCATTTGCCGTGAAAGACAGACGCTGTCGCCACCTTGCCGGGTATTCCGCCCGGGTCCGTCAACCCGTGCCGTTGCCACGGTGTCAACCGAGCCAGTCCCTGCGAACGCCCAAAGACAGGGAGCGATCAGCTCCCTGTCTTTCGACGGACGAATAGACCCCGGTAACGTGTCGACATTCGCGAAAATCGACGACTTTGGGAGTCTGTCGCAAGGAAACCGGGCCGTCTGTCAGCCCCGGTGGCCGAAATTCGCGGGAGAAACGCGTTCCCATGCTCCGCGTGGGAATGCCGTTCTGGCCGCTCTGCGGCCCCACCCGCCGAGGAGGACGACGCTGAGCGTCGCGGACGGCGTTCCCACGCAGAGCGTGGGAACGAGATCCCGGTATCCTTGCTACAGTCTCGACTTTGGCCGCCTTTTTGTTGCGGAATTGGCAGTTTGTTTAAATTGAAATATTTTGATTTATTTGAATAATTCTAGGGCGTTCATCTTGGCGATGATCCACAGTCTAAAAGAATTCAGAGTGACGACTCTTTTTTGTGTAGGAATTCGTTGGATTATTGTGTAATAGTCTTTGGTGCGATCCCTAAACGAACCGTCAACTTATTCTTTACAACCTCGTGATATCGTGGTGCTTCCGTGGTATCACCGTCATTCCGTGCGCTGCGGGATCAATTGCCGACATGCTCGAACAGTATTGTTCGGATCAAGCAGCAAGATTGATCAGTATCGGAAGGGCTCTCTTGGAGCGAAGGATTACGCTTACTGTGAGATGATTAAGCTAATTACTCATGCGAGGATTGGTGATGCGAGCGAACGTTATCGGTTTGTCTCCACGCCGCGTGAGGGCGTTCACGTTAATCGAGCTTTTGGTGGTCATCGCGATCATCGCGGTGCTGATCGCCCTGTTGTTGCCGGCGGTGCAGGCGGCCCGCGAGGCGGCTCGTCGGTCGCAGTGTACCAACAACCTGAAGCAGCTCGGCCTTGCCATGCACAACTACCACAGTTCGAACGACTCGTTCCCGATGGGACGCACGGGGATGGGCTTCTCGTACCCGGTCAGCAATGGCGACCCGAACCGTCGAACGTGGGCGTTTAACATCCTGGCGAACATTGAGCAGGTGCCGCTCTACAATGCGATCAACTTCAGCAGGACGTTCTACGACTGGTGCAACACGACGGTGATGAGGGCCGAGGTCGCCGCCTACAATTGTCCCTCCGACCCCGGCTGCACCATCGTCCTGTCACCGTCCACCCCCCAGACCGTGCGCTCCAATGGCAACTATATGGTCAACTGGGGGAACACCACCTGGTACCAGGACATGACGTCCCCGTCCTATAACCCCTACTCTGGGCCGTTGCCGCCGACGACGGGCCTTCCCTACCTCAGTGCCCCATTCACGGCCAACAAGGCGATCAACTTCAGCGGGATCGTTGATGGCACGAGCAATACCCTGATGATGAGCGAAATCATCTGCCCTGAATCCAAGGGACCCACGAACGGCGAAGTGGATCACCGGGGCGACATCTGGAACGACGACCAGAACTGTGCCATGTTCATGGCCTACTCCACACCCAACTCGAAGACGATCGACCAAGTGCCGGGCTACTGCGTGAGTACCGACCTGAAACCGTCGAATCCTCCATGTATCAACGCACTTCCCGGGTTCAACGCCGCGCGAAGTTACCACCGAGGGGGAGTGAACGCACTGATGTGCGACGGTAGCGTCAAGTACGTGAAGGACGCAGTGAATCTCAACATTTGGCGAGGGCTGAGCTCGATGAATGGAAGCGAAGTTCTCTCCTCCGACTCGTTCTGATTTGAGCGATCCCCCAAGCAGAAGGCCGCGGTTTGCCTTGAGCCACCTCGCCTGGCGATCTTCGGCCGCAGCGCGATTGCGGTTTCTACTTATCCGTCGTAATAAGAATTCTCTTTTGAAAGGTTTTGAATGATGCGGAGGTGCAGATTTGGCTATGCAACGAGCACGCTGGTACTTCTTCTCGGTCTGACCGGCTGTGGACGCGGCACTCCCGAAATTCCCCCGGCCCCATCGCAGCCTGCGGGCGCCGATCCGAACGCGGTGCCGCCGGGCATGGAGCCGGCGGACCCAAAGACCAAGAGATAATGCCGCCAACTTACGGAAACTGTTGCCACATTACGGGGATTTCTGCCCGGCCTCGGGTCTAACCCTTGCTCCATCGTCAACTTACGAGAACCCCGGGAGGGAGCAATGCAATCGCTCCCTCCCGGGGTTCTTTGATTGAGTAAGTGAACGATCGACGCAAGTCCCTATGTCGCTCCTGTGATCTCTGTCCACAACTCCATCTGGAGTGCTGTCGCCCCCCTCCCCTTTCTCGGCTGATTGCGCGGCTGGATCACGATTCGCACATGGGGAGGCCGAACCTGATTTGGCCCCGGCGCAGGCTCGGCCTGACACGGTGACGGTGGATGGCGCCTGGACCTTGATTCACGAGGGCGTGCCTCAAGGTTTGATATCGAGGAAATAGCGCGCCGCGAGGAGTCGTCGCTCGACTTCGTTCAGGTTTTCGCGCTCGCGACGGATGCTGACCAGAAGTTGGGGCTCGTTGGTGATGATGTTGGTCACTCCACGCTCGATCAACTCGACCATCTGTCGCGGGTCGTTGACGGTCCAGACGTAGACCTCTTTTCCCAGGGCGTGCGCTCTGCGGATGAGTCGGGTGGTCAGGAAATTTCGGTTGACGCTGAGGACGTCGGTGTTCAGCCGGTTCATGTCGCCGATGGCGTAAGTGATGACCGCGGCGGTCCGAAGTTGTGGGTTGTGCCGTTTCGCTTCGATCAGGCCGTCATAGGTCAGGGAGGCGACGACGCATTCCGACTCGAACTGTTCATGGCGGATCAGGCGGGCGACCGCCCCGGCGAGCTGGCGGTTCCTGCCGCGGAATTTGAGCTCGATGTTCAGTTTGATCTTTCCGCGGGCCAGGTTGATCGCCTCTTCGAGGGTCGGGACTCGTTCGCCGACGTGCGCGGGGCTGAAGCGTCGGCCGACATCCACCTGGCGGATCTCGTCGAGGGTGAGATCCCAGACTGTGCGGGGGTCGCCCGCCATCCGCATCAGGTCGTCGTCGTGGAGCAGGACGATCGCGCCGTCGGCCGTCTCGTGGACGTCGATCTCGGCGTAGTCGGCCCCGGCCTCGATCGCGCCTTGGATGGCGCTCAGGGTGTTTTCCGGGTGCCGGCGGGCGTCTCCGCGGTGGGCGGTGATTTCCACACGTTGGCCGGCGTCGGTCTTCGCCGTGGAGCCGAACGCGACGACGGCGACGAAGCCGACGAACATGGCGCTAACCACCATCCAGAGCCGGAGGGGATGCGGTTTGCGGCTTTTGTGGATGGCCGGATCCTGATCGGGCTCGTCCCCGACCCCCTCCCCGACCGCGAACCGGATGGTTCCACCCCGCTCGGCGTAGAGCCGGAGGATCAGCAAGCTGTGAACGGTGACCATCACGAACGAGAGTGCGGCCAGGAGCAGTCCATGACCGGCCAGCAGACTGATCACGAGCGGAATCACGACCGAGGCATGATAGCCCGCGGCATTCAGCGCCAAGGCCGAGAACCCGCGGAATGCTCCGACCAGGATCGCTGACAAGCCGAGCCCGAGGATCTCCCAACCGAGCAGGATTGTGGCGACCCTCCAGAACGCCCCCCGGCCCCGCCGCCAACTCTCCCCGAGCGCCGCTTGGCCGGGGAGCCCTTCCAGAAGCACGATCGGCAGCGCGAAAACCCAACGGACGCAGAGCGAGAAGCCGACCACGACGGCCCCAGCCAGCAGAAGGAGGCCAATGCCTAAACCCAGATAGAACGATGTCGGACGGTCGGACAGATAGAGATTGATATCGTGGCGTGTAAATAAGGCGATGTAAATGATTCCCGCCAGGATGGCGAAAGGCGCGGAGGTCACGATCAGGGCGGCCAATCCGACGAAGCCGATCCGCAACACCCGCAAGGCGGCGGCCGCCAGGGTTTGCGACACGCGCCCGACGCGGAACGCCAGCCCTTGGCCGCTCATCGCGGCGATGAACATCACGCCCAGATGCTCGAACAGGAAGAGCCAGATCGTGGCGACTCCGGCGATCAGGCCCACCAACAGCCCTCGAGGCGAGAGCATAAAGGCCACGATGTCCTTGTTCGTCACGGCGCCTTGGTCGGCCGTCGCCACGATCGCTGGGAGCAGCCAGACCGTGCCGAACAGCCAGAGGGGATAAACCAGCCCTTTGAACGCGACTTCGAACAGGACGAGCGGCATCAGGATCCGCTGGAAGTCGCCGAGGACGCCGCGAGCGAGCGTCGCCATGGAGGCCGAGGCCGAGGCCGGTGCGGGATCATCCAGGCGGTCGACGTTGACGAGACTCACGGAAACCTCGGGGCCTGAGTGGCGAGTTCATTCTTGAATTCAAGGTGTTCCGGTGGGCGTGACGCGGAACCATCGGCGAAACGACGATCGCCTTGGCGGCCCGTCCCCTGGGACCGCGGGCGTCCCGCCCGCAATTCGATTGTATTGTGTTCAATTCAAATTCATTGAATTCAAATCAAGAGCGGGCGGGTCGCCCGCGGTCCCAGGGGGGGCAAGACAAGAACAGGCGGGTCGCCCGCGGTCCCAGGGGGGCAAGACAAGAGCGGGCGGGTCGCCCGCGGGCCCAGGGAATACGGAAGGTTTGCTGGGATGGGAACTGGATCGTGGGGATCTTCTGGTGCGTCGGCCGGCGTCCTGGAATGGAATGTGGACGCCGGCTGTGGTTTCCTTCAGCCCGGAGTTCAGGGCTTGTCCTTTGCCAGGGCTGCGGGATCGTCGATCACAATCCCCCGTGGTGTCACCTGTGACACCACGGGCTTGTCCTTTGCCAGGGCTGCGGGATCGTCGATCACGAGGTAGTGCCCGTGGTCGGCGGTGACGATCATGAGGGAGTCGTCCCAGTTGCTATGGGTTTCGACCCACTTGATGATCGACCGGATCGCGTCCTCGCCGCTGTAGACCGCGCCGATGGCGTTGTCGAGGTTGTTGCTGTGCAGGGCGAAGTCGACGTCACCGGCTTCGACGAACAGGGCGAACGGCTGCGCCGGCTTGGCCGTGAGGACGGTCAGGGCGGCCTCGGTCATGTCGGCCAGGGTGGGCTGCTCGTTGAGCTCGGCCGGGGTGTAGGTCTCCGCCTTGCCACCGAGGTCGGGAGAGGGGTCGAAGTGGCCGTCGGCGGTCTGGTATGGCAGGTGGTTATGGGCCTTCGTGCCGTAGAGGCCGAAAAGACGCTCACCGCGCTGGGCGGCGGTCGCGGCGGCTTTGCGGAGGGCTTCGCCGCCTTTGACGCCGGCCTCGGGCTGGGCCACGACGTACTTGCCGCCGTTCTTGACGTCAATGGCCGCCTTGTCGGCGTCGGTGATGTAGAGACCGCCCGCGACGCCGTTCTTGCCTTGCGCCTTCTTGACTCCCGACTCCGGGATCGACTGGTCGAAGCCGGTTCCCATCACCACGTCGAGCCCGGGGAGTTGCGGTCCCTTCTTCGTTTCCTGGACCACGCTGGGCAGGCCGAGCATCTCGCGGCCCAGGTCCTGGTAGTCGTCGCGGTGGACGTTGTGCGCGTACATCGCCGAGGGCGAGGCGTGGGGGAACGGGACGCTGGTGACCGTGCCGACCTTCCAGCCGTCGGCCTGGAGCTGGTTGAAGAGGGTGGGCACGAACCGGCCGTTATCGGCGACGTTGACGCCGTTATTGTAGGCCTTGACTCCAGTTGCAAACTCGGCGGCGCTCGTGGACGAATCGGTATACGCATGGACGACGCGACCGACGGCCTTCACGCCCGCTTTGTCCGCCTCATGGCCCGACTGTCCCTTGAGGTAGCCGGGGGCCTTCGGTCCGAGCGGGCCAAGGGTCCACGGGTTCGGCCCGGCGATCTGGGCGTCATAGCCTCCCGGGGTGGCGTCGGCCCCGATGGTGACGGTCTGGGCGTCGACGTTCGGCTTGTTCTTGTCGTAAGTCGGGCTGGTGACGTAATAGCCGTACTGGGCTGACCCTTCGGCGGTATAGTCCTGGAAGATCAGGCCCGACCCCTTCCCCTCGGTGTACACCTTGCCCGTCTTGGCGATCGCGGCGGCCTGGGTCGTCTGCCAGTCGAAGCCATCGAACCAGACGATAAAGAGGTGTTTGACGCCGTTCTTGATGGCGTCGCGCTGAACCTGATAGAGACTGCTCTGGTCGGCGTACTCAGCCTCGGGGTTGACGGTATTCTCGGGCAGGAACCCATAGAGCGCCTTGACCTTCTCGGAGTCACGATAGGGGCTATTCGCTCCGGTGACCTGGTCGAGCCGTCCCTTCCGTCCGAAGGTATAGACCGGGATCAGGCGGTTGCTGTGGCTGCCGTGGTTCGAGAAGACGTCGCCGGCTCCTTGGGAGCCGAAGTGGTAGGGGCGCGCGATTTTCTTCTTGGTGGTGGCGACGTTCTGTGTCTGCAACTCCTTGATCCGGTCCGCGCCCTGGACCGGCAAGGCCGAGGCGGGCAGGGTTGCGGCGAGAATCAGGGCGGCATGGAGCCAGGGGCGGTGGAATGGGCGGGTGGTCACGGACGTCTCCCCGAGGTGGCATTGGCAAGAAACGCACGGCGGTCGCCGGCGTGGAACGAGCGTTTTCCTTAGCCTGATCGTGACAACGAGCGAAGTAGGATTCACGCTCAAAGCTACCAAAACGGTGCGAAGAAACGAAAGGTGCGACGAGGGCATGAACCCACGACTTCTCCCGGTTACCCGTTGGCTTGTCCGGCCCCCGCGGGCACAATGGGGGCTTCCCATCGTTTGCGAATCTACGGAACGGAGGTAGCCTGGTGCATCGTGATGTTTTGGCCATTGTCCTCGCCGGGGGGCGCGGGACCCGCCTGGAACCCCTGACGCGCGATCGGGCCAAACCGGCCGTACCCTTCGGTGGGATCTACCGGATCATCGACTTCACGCTGTCCAACTGCCTGAACTCGGATGTCCGCAAGATTCTGATCCTGACGCAGTACAAGGCCGTCAGCCTGAACCGGCACATCGACCAGGGCTGGAAGTTTCTTTGCCGCGAGCTCGACGAGTACATCGAGGTCATTCCGCCGCAGCAGCGGATCGCCGAGATGTGGTATCAGGGGACGGCCGACGCGATCTACCAGAACGTCTATACGATCGAGAAGGCCGCGCCTCGCGACACCCTGATCCTCGCCGGCGACCACATCTACAAGATGAACTATGCCGAGATGATCGCGTTCCACCGCGAACGTCGCGCCGACCTGACGATCGCCTGCTTGCCCGTGCCCCGGTCCCAGGCCCGCGAGTTCGGTGTAATCGACGTCGACTCCTCGGGCCGGGTCCTCAGCTTCCTCGAGAAGCCGAAAGACCCGCCCGGGATGCCCGGGAACCCCGACATGAGCTTGGCCTCAATGGGCATCTACGTCTTCGCCACCGACGTGATGTACGAGCTCCTCTTCCAGGACGCCGCCAAGAAGGAAGCGAGCTCGCACGACTTCGGCAAGGACATCATACCGGGCATGCTCGCCGACTCCCGGGTCTTCGCCTATCCGTTCCGCGACGAGAACCGCAAGCAGGCCGCCTACTGGCGCGACGTCGGCACGCTCGACGCCTTTTTCCAGACGAGCATGGACCTGATCCAGATCGACCCGATCTTGAACCTCTACGACCGCAACTGGCCGATCCACACCTATCAGCCGCCGATGCCGCCCCCGAAGTTCGTCCACTCCGACCCCGACCGCCGGGGCGCCGCGCTCAACTCGATCGTCTGCCAGGGCGCGATCGTCTCGGGGGGCCAAGTCTACCGGAGCATCCTCTCGCCGGGGGTCCGGATCAACAGCTACGCCCTGGTCGAAGACTCGATCCTGTTCGAGAACGTCGAGGTCGGCCGCCACGCCCGGATCCGCAAGGCAATCATCGACAAGGACGTCAAGGTCCCCCCCGGCTTGGACATCGGCTGGAACCGCGCGGCCGACCTCGCCCGCGGCCTGACTGTCACCGAAGACGGCGTCACGGTCGTCGCCAAGGGAGAAGACCTCGAACGGTTCATGCCGATGGGGGGGTGAACTAACTCCCCCCCTGCTCTTCTGATGCGACTGGAGAATACCCGCAGGAGCAAAGCCGTCCCAGACATGTCAGTAGCACCAAGGCCCAGCCTGATCGATCCGCCCGCGACATGCTCAGCCGCCGCGGGTCGAGCGGAATCACCTCAGAGTTCAGCGCACGCTCGCCTCCCAGGCGAGCGGGAAGCGTCAATTTCCTGACTTATACACCGCGACGCTGGAATCTCGTCGTACGTGGCAAGGCGCCTGCCTTCCGACTTGACCCGGCACCAGCGATCCTCGGTAATACGTCATTCCGTTGCGGCGGCTTTGGGGTTGGGCCATAATGCGCCCCTTGCGGCATCGCGTGCCCGGTCGAGGACAGGAAAACCACCAGGAGTTCTGATTGTGATGAACCGTTTCATGTCTGTTGCTGTCACGCTCGTCTTTGGCTTTGCGCTGCCGGTTCGCGCGGCGGAGACGCCTGAACCCGTGCGGATGGGGTGCGGGCACATGACGTTCGACACGGTGCCGGGCTGGAGCCTCGGCGCTGACGGCAAGTCGGTGATTGGGCCGTGCCACGGCAGCGTCGTGGTCGACAAGGAGGGCAATATCTATACGAGTGCCCATGCCGGCGTGTTCGTCTTCACGCCCGAGGGCAAGCCGGTCCGCAGCTTCCTCGGCGACAAGTATTCCGACATCCACGACATGAAGATCCGCGACGAAGCCGACGGTGAGTTCATCTACGGGGCACGCAACGCCAACGCCGAAGGGATCAAGTTCAACGCCCGGACCGGTGACATCGTCCTCCACCTTCCTTTCCCCGAGGCGTCGGGCCTGAAGTCGAAGCCATTCAACCCCACGGCGATCACGGTCGCGCCCAACGGCGACATCTATTTGTCAGATGGCTACGCAAGCAACCATATTTTTAAATTCGACAAAAATGGCAAATACTTGATGCACTTCGGGACCAAGGGGAACGGTCTCAAGGAGTTCAACACGGCCCACGGCATGACGCTCGACACGCGTTACAGCCCGCCCCGGCTTTTGATCTGTGACCGCAATCACGAGCCCAAGGGCCGCCTGCTGCATTACAGCCTCGACGGCGAATTCATCGCCGAGGTCGTGACCGGGCTGGGAATGCCGACGTC
Organism: Singulisphaera sp. GP187; assembly: GCF_900129635.1. Classification (GTDB taxonomy): domain Bacteria; phylum Planctomycetota; class Planctomycetia; order Isosphaerales; family Isosphaeraceae; genus Singulisphaera. The sequence continues at coordinate 5,484,912 of NZ_FSRB01000001.1, forward strand.
GGCCGTGGTGCAAGGCGACTATGTTTCGGTGCCGGACCTCCACGGGCGACTGGTCATCCTCGACAAGAGCAACACCATCATCGCGGTCCTCGGCCACAATGACGACCCCGCCAAGCGAGGGAATTACAACGTGCCGCAGGCGCAGTGGATCGAAGGGATCTTCAGCGGTACGCACGGCTCGTCCTGGGACAAGGACGGCAACCTCTATGTTCAGGATTGGAACGTCGCGGGACGGCTCATGAAGCTGGTGCGCGTCAAGTGGCCGACGGTCCGTTGACGGCACAAAGTCCGAAGAAAACGGGTCAGGACTCGAGGACAGAGAGGGCCTGACCCGTCCGTGGCCGGCGCCCAATCCGGCGCGATGTCCACAGTGAGGTTTCCTTGCCTCCCCTCCCGTGCTACATTCCTAACATGCTTGCGGTATAACCATTTGAGTCCCTCCGCCGGGTCGGCGCGACCAGACTCGCCTCGGGCCGCCGAGAACTCCCTGTTCCTGGAAAGGAATCGATCGTGAATCCGGACAATCAGGTCAGCCGTCGGATTGCGTTGGGGATCGGCGTCGCGGGAGTGGGGGCGCTGGCGGCGGGAGCGGTCAGGGGGGAGGAGCCGTCCGGGAAGAAACCCGCGGCTGAAGTGAAATTGCTGCCGACGAGGAAGCTCGGCAGGAATGGTCCGATGGTGCCGATGCTCGCCATGGGGGGCGACATGGAGGCGACCAATGCGCCCGGGCTCATCAACCGGGCCTGGGCCTCGGGCATGCGCTACTACGACACCGCGCAGAAGTATGGCCACGAACACGAGGAAGCGATCTATCGCCGGTGGTTCGCCGCCCATCCCGAGCGTCGCAAGGACATCTTCCTCGTCTCCAAGGACTACCCCAAGAAGAAGGGACCCGAGGAGCTGCTCGAGATGGTCGACAAGCGGCTGGAGGCGCTTGGCACCGATTACCTCGACCTCTACTTCATTCACCAGCTCTGCCCCGAAGTCTATGGAGCGGAGTCAGTCAACTGGGGCAAGAGCGACGTGTTCCGCAAGGTCGCCGAGACGCTCAAGGCCTCGGGCAAGGTCAAGATGGTCGGGTTCTCGTGCCACGGCGGGCCCGAATACATTCAGGCGGCCGCCGATGGCGGGTTCCTCGACGCGCTCATGGTGCAGTACACCCCCTTCTATGAGCGCGGGGGCGCGTTCGACCGGGCGTTGACGGCCTGCCATGAAAAGGGCATCGGCCTGATCGCCATGAAAACCCTGCGGCACGCGGGCAACGTCCCCAAGCGGCTCCCCGAGTTCGAGCGGCTCGGCTTGACCACCCACCAGGCCCTCTTGCAGGCCGTCTGGAGCGACTCACGCATCAGCGCGATTTGCAACGCGGCGCGGAACTTCGATCAGATCAAATCGAGCATCGCCTCGGCCCATGGCTACAAGGCGCCCTTGGAGATTTCGCAGATCGCTCGGCTCAAAGACGCGGTTCTCGCCAGCCGCCGGACGATGTGCCCCGGCTGCCCGTCGTGCGACGCCAAGGTCGCCTCGACCGGATTCGCCTTCCGCGACGTCGCCCGCTACGTGACCTACTTCGAGCAGGACAACTACGGGCAATCGCGCGACCTGTACCTGGCGCTCCCCGCCACGGCCCGAGACTCGTCGCAGGCCGACCTCAAGGCACTTCACGAGGCCTGCGCCTTCGGGATCAACTACCCGGAGATCGCCGCCCGCGCTGAGCGGTACTTCGCCTGAGTGGGAATCTGACACTGGCGCCACGTGACCGGGTCTTCCACCCGGATCCATCAACCCGGTGCCGTTGCCACAGTGTCAAATGAACCAGCCGATGCCAAGGTCCGAAGACAGGGAGCGATCAGCTCCCTGTCTTCCGACGCACGATGAGTCCCCGGTCATGTGACGACAGTCACGGGAATCTTTGGGAATGGCTCACGGGGCCAAGCCGGTGCTCGGAGAGAACGGTTGCCATCACCAGGCACTCAAATTGAACATTTCAGGAAGTCGGGACATTCTATCAGGGACGGCGTCCAGGCGACGATTCCTCCTGACCCTTCCAGGTCGACCCACTGAAGTGCCTGGCGACTTATGCCTGATCCCGCCGTTTTGCTTTTCTCCAGGGAGGATCGTGGGTTTCGGCTCGTCGAGTTGACGCGGACGCGGCGATGGAGCACATTGAACAGGATTGATTCTTTCGAAGACCATCGCGAGCGGCCGGACGATGCACGAACTGACGATTACGCCGGAAGGGCATCTCCTCGTCCGGGAGACGGCGCTCGACACCTCGGATCGGAAGCCCTCGAAACGGCTCCTCGAAGCGTACGGAGAGAGCTCGGCTCACGGGATGCTCTTCTCCGCGACCGTCGAGATGGACGCGGCTCTGCCGCCGCCGTTCGAGTTCGCCCGATCGATCGCCCGACTCTATCTGACGAACCTTTGTCACGCCGCCATCGCGGAACCCGGCGGCGCCGTTCCCGAACTCCCACCCCCTTCGGCCGATCTCGAACGGGCCGTGCTCCAGGCCCCTCCCATGACTGGGTTGGAGTACCTGTCGGAACCGGTCCTTTCGAATTGGTGGCGCGACCTGGATTCACTCGCCCGGAGCGAGATCAAGAGCCACCCCGACGGTACGCAAGGCTATCTGCGCGAGCGCAACCCTCAGTGGCGATACGTCGGTCGCGTGACGTTGCATCTGGCGGAGAACAAGCGGAACCCGGATTATCCGTTCGCCTTTCTCGCCACCTTCGCCAACGGGTTGACGCCACAAGGCAAGGTGAAACACGAACCCCTGGGCCGGGCCCTTCACCAGTACGCTGGGGAACAGAACCGCGAGGCGATGCTCAACCTGCTGCTGCCGATTTCGAGAGCCGCCGAATCCTCGGATTTGATCCGCGAACTCGTCGATTCCGGGGAAATCTATCACCCACTGGCGTGGTCGCCCAGGGAAGCGTACGAGTTCCTCAAGGCGATCCCGCTGTTGGAGTCGAGCGGCCTGATCGTGCGGGTGCCCGACTGGTGGAACGCCCAGAAGCCGGCCCGAGCCCGCGTCAGCGTGAAGGTCGATACCAAGGGGTCGGCGGGCATCGGGGTCGATTCGCTCCTGGATTTTTCCGTCGGCGTCAGTCTGGAAGGAGAAACGCTAAGCCCCGACGAGATTGACCAGTTGCTCGAGTCGAGCGGCGGCCTGATCCCGCTGAAAGGGAAGTGGGTCGAAGTCGACTCCGAGAAGCTGAATGAAGCGCTGACGCACTGGAAACGCGTCGAGCGGGATGTTCACCGGGAAGGCATCTCGTTCTTTGAAGGAATGCGTTTGCTCTCCGGGGCGAACCTCACCAACGAGGGCGAGGAGGAGAGCGCGGCGGCGATTCGCGAGTGGACCGGTCTGACGGCCGGAGCGGAGCTCGACTCGGTTTTGAAGGGGCTGCGTTCTCCCGAGTCCCGGCTCGAGAAAGCCCCTCCCGAGTTGAAAGCGGAGCTTCGGCCGTACCAGCTCACCGGCTATTCCTGGCTCCGATTCGTCGCCCGCCTGGGCCTGGGCGCTTGCCTGGCCGATGACATGGGCCTGGGCAAGACGGTCCAGGTGATTGCGCTTTTGCTTGATCTCAAACGCGAGCCATCGAACAATCAGAAGAAGAAGGACGCGAGCCTGCTTGTCGTGCCGGCTTCCTTGATCGCGAACTGGAAGTCGGAGCTCGGCAAGTTCGCACCCAGTCTTGCTTATGGCGTAGTCCATCCGTCGGAAGCGAACGCGAAGGGGGGCGAAGTCGGGCCCGCGGATCTGGGGGCGTTCGACTTGATCGTGACCACCTACGGCATGCTCGCCCGCACCGCCTGGTTGAAGCGGCATCGCTGGCGATTGCTGATTCTCGACGAGGCCCAGGCGATCAAGAACTCGGGCACGAAGCAGACGCGTGCCGTGAAGGAATTGGCCGCGGGCGCCCGGATTGCCATGACCGGCACGCCCGTCGAGAATCGGCTGTCGGATCTCTGGTCGCTCTTTGATTTCTTGAACCCCGGACTGCTCGGCACGGCCAAGCAATTCGGCACGTTCGTCAAGCGGCTGCAATCCGACTCGGCTCCTTCGTTCGAACCGCTTCGCAACCTCGTGCGCCCCTATATTCTGCGGCGGATGAAGACCGACAAACGCGTGATCGCCGACCTCCCCGACAAAACGGAGGTGAAAGCCTTCTGCTCGCTGAGCAAGCACCAGGCGGCGCTCTACCAGAAGGCGGTCGACGAGCTCTCCGAGCAGTTGGAGAGCTCGGACGGGATGCAACGCCGGGGCATCGTCTTGACACAGCTCATGCGGCTGAAACAAATCTGCAACCATCCCGCGCAAGTGACCGGCACGAACGAATACCGGGCCGACCGGAGCGGCAAGTTTCAAAGACTGGCGGAGATTGCCGAGGAAATTGCGTCCCGGCAAGAGAAAATGCTCGTCTTCACGCAGTTCCGCGAGATCACTGAACCGCTCGCCGAATTCCTCGCCACCCTGTTCGGTCGACCCGGGTTGGTGCTCCACGGGGGGACGAGCGTCCCGAAACGGAAGCAGTACGTCGACCGATTTCAACGGGAAGACGGCCCGCCCTTCTTCGTGCTTTCGCTGAAAGCCGGGGGGACCGGACTGAACCTGACCTCGGCGTCGCACGTGGTTCACTTCGACCGCTGGTGGAACCCCGCGATTGAAAATCAGGCCACCGACCGTGCCTTCCGGATCGGTCAAAAAAAGAATGTGCTCGTTCATAAGTTCATTTGCCGTGGAACGGTGGAAGAGCGGATCGACGAGATGATCATGCGGAAGACGCAAGTCGCGGACGAAGCCGTCGGCGGCAGCGGATCGGCTGAGGTTTTGTTGACTGAAATGGATGACGATGCGTTACTTCAATTCGTGAAGCTGGATCTTCGCCAGGCGATCGACGCCTGACGAAGACGACCGGAGGGGGGGATGCTCGGATGAGCTGGTATGACGACTACAAACCTTACGTTCCGGTGGCCGAGCGCCGCGCTCAAGCCGCGAAGGAAGTCGCCAGGCGGATCAAGCAGGGACAGAAGATCACCCCGGTCGTCATCGAGGGCCGAACCATCGTCTCGACCTTCTGGGGCAAGGCCTGGTGCACGAACCTGGAAGGTTACAGCGACTATGCGAACCGACTGCCGCGCGGGCGGACGTACGTCCGCAACGGCTCGGTCGTGGACCTGAAGATTGAGAAGGGGCAGATCAGAGCCCTGGTGAGCGGATCGGAACTGTACACGATTCAGATCGATATCGCCCCGCTCCCCAAGAACGCCTGGCAGGTCGTGAAGAAACTGTGCGCGGGCAAGATCGGCTCGCTGGTCGAGCTGTTGCAAGGGAAGCTCTCGAACGCGGTCATGGCGGCCGTGACGAATCGGGCCGAGGGGCTGTTCCCGAAGCCGAAAGAGATCAAAATGCGTTGCAGTTGCCCCGACTCCGCGGGGATGTGCAAGCATCTGGCCGCGGTGATGTATGGGATCGGAAATCGCCTTGACGCGTCGCCCCAGTTGCTGTTCGAACTCCGCGGGGTGGATCACCAGGAATTGATCGAACAGGCGATCCCGACAGCCCCGACCAAGGCCAAACCCGGCGCCCCCACGATCGAGTCTGGCGAACTGGGCGATATCTTCGGCATCGAAATCAACGACTCACCAGCCAAGGAACCGTCGAACTCAAAAACGACCCCGAAGCCGTCCCCCAAGGTCAAGCAGGCCCCGGTCGCCACAAAGCTTGCCCCGGTGAAGAAGACCGCAGAGACGAAGGCCGCGCCGGTGAAGAAGGCTACGGAGACGAAGGCCGCGCCGGTGAAGAAGGCCGCGCCGGTGAAGAAGGTCGCGCCGGTGAAGAAGGTCGCGACTACGAAGACCGCACCAGTGAAGAAGGCCGTGGAGAAGAAGACCGTGCCGGTGAAGAAGGTCGCGGAGACGAAGCCTGCGTCGGTGAAGAAGGCCAACGCCGCGACCAAAAAGAAGTCGACGCCGGTTTCCAAGAAGGGGTAGGCCGAGAGAAGGTGTGCCGGGTGGCTCGGACAAGCTGGTTGTTTGGGCCGCCCTGATCCATCAACCCGATGACCTTGCTACAGTGTCCGAATTGTCGACCTTGTCCCCTCTCCCGGTTTCTCCCGTTCACGCGGAACCATGACAGCCGGGCATGACCTCGGTGAGCCGGTCGGCCTCGATCAAAGATCGAATGACACAACGCCCCGATCCAGGGCTAGGAAGCGTCTCGCTGCTCGTTCCCACGGTCCCCCGTCTGGGACGCTCTGAGGTTGTGAATTTTTCATGGGTCGTTCCCGCTATTGAGCCTCAGATCATGGCCGACGGGCTTCAACACGGACTTGAGACTCGTGAGGGGCATCGAAATAGTGTACGCCTGAATGCGTCTGGCGGTTGTCGCATAAAAAATTCACAACCTCTCTGGGTCCTCGGCTGTCGAGGGCCAGACGACGCGGAGCGTCGGGGAGTGCGCCTGTAATTGCATTGAATCCGCAGGGTGTGAGTTCCTGCCGAAGTGTTCTGGCACTTCGTAACCGAGGGTAACTGCGTCGCCGCGAGGCGGGGTGGGAAGCAACCGTAGGTGAACGATCAGTCCGTAACGCAAGTAAACTCGATTCGGCCGACTGTCGTGGCGAGCCTGCTCCTCGATGGCGAAGCCCAATTGACGCATGGCCCCTCAGAAAGGGCGTCCACAGTGATGTGGTCCGGTAAGACCGACGCACAAAACCCCAGAATGGCGTCGGGACGACAGTAGGTTGTTGGAGACGGAATGATCGGAAGGTTCGATGACGAAACACAGGGAGACCTGGACCTCGCCAAAGCCGGTGTTCATTGTCCCTGATAAGGATACGAAGAGCCGGGGGTCCAGGAGTCAGAGCACCCATAGTAGCGCAGAAGCCGGGTAACTCCGGTGGAGCGAAGGGGTGCAGGGAGGTGGAGACGCGATGTCCGATGCGAAGGAATTCCCACTGGAGGCAGTGCCCGCGAGGGCTAGGCGCGCCAGAGAGATCCCGATCCCATGGGTCTGGGTCGAACCGACGGTCTGGACGGAGCGGATGTTGACGGCCCTCATCGAGGGGGTCAAAGGTGGAGTCTGGTATAGCCTGATGGACAAGGTCCACCCGCAACGCGCCCTGTATACGGCCTACTCTCGAGTCGCCGCCAACGAGGGTGCCGCGGGCGTGGACCACGTGACCGTGACGATGTTCGAGGACCGCCTGGAAGAGAACCTGAAGGATCTCAGCGACGCCCTGCGTACGGGAACCTACCGTCCGCAAGCGATCCGCCGACACTGGATTCCCAAACCAGGAAACCAGGAGAAGCGTCCGCTCGGGATTCCCACCGTCCGCGACCGGGTGGTCCAGACGGCACTCCGGCAGGTGTTGGAACCGATCTTCGAGCGTGACTTCGCCGCGCACAGCTACGGCTTTCGCCCCGGCAGGGGATGCAAGGACGCGCTGCGGCGGGTGGACGAGCTGCTTAAAGGCGGATTCACCCATGTGGTAGATGCCGACTTGAAGAGCGATTTCGACACGATCCCCCACGACCGCCTGCTGGCGCTGGTCGCCAAGAAGGTAGCGGACGGGAAGGTGCTGAACTTGATCGACGCGTTCCTGCACCAGGGCGTCCTCGACGACCTGGAGGTATCGACGCCCGAACAGGGGACGCCGCAGGGTGCGGTGATCAGCCCGCTGTTGAGCAACATCTACCTTGATCCGCTCGACCACCTGATGGCCGAATCGGGTTTCGAGATGGTGCGCTACGCGGACGACGTCGTGATCCTGTGTCGAAGCTCGGAGGAAGCGGCCCAAGCGATGGCGGTGGTGCAGGAGTGGACGGCCTCGGCCGGCCTGACCCTGCATCCCACCAAGACGCGGATCATCGCCGTCAGGACCGAAAGCTTCGACTTCCTGGGCTACCGGTTTGAGGACGGCACACGCCGCCCGCGACCGAAGAGCCTGGACAAGTTCAAGGAGACGGTCCGGACGAAGACCACGCGTACGACCGGGGGCAGCCTCTCCGCGATCATCGCTAGCCTCAACCCAACGCTTCGTGGCTGGTTTGAATACTTCAAGCACAGCCACAAGTGGACGTTTGAACGACTCGACGGCTGGATCCGCATGCGTCTGCGGAGTCTGCTCCGTAAACGGATGAAGAAACGAGGCCGCGGTCGTGGCACCGACCATCAACGTTGGCCCAACGCCTTCTTTGCCGACCATGGACTTTTCAGCTTGGAACGAGCCCATGAGTTAGCCAGTCAATCCTCTTTGAGGTAAAACCACCAACGGGAAAGCCGTATGCGGGAGATCCGCCCGTACGGTTTGGAGGGAGGGGGAGCGTAATCCGCTCTCCCTACCCCTATCGGCATTCCCACGGAGGACCGCTATGCCTTACCCACAAGTCGTAAGTTGTTAGTAATCCGGAGGTTACGGAAGGGGGCCGTGGCCCGAGCTGGATGCCACAACTGGAGGACTCTCAGGCACTTGCGCCGATCACCCTCGCTGGACACCGGGCCAGACCCCCACTTGTGGGTAAGGCATAGCGGAGGACCGTGGGAACGAGGGGGATTCTTAGCTCGATGGCGGGTCGTTGAAAAGAAACATGAATGCGCCGAGCCGTTGGACCTTCCTTGAGGGGGTTGGAGCGGTGGGTTTGCCCGAGTTGCTTGCCACGGCGGAGGCGACGCACTCCGACCCCTCCGGCCGCGTCCAGGAGGGTGAGATCCTGGACGTGTTGATCCTCGGCGCGGGGTATGTGGGCAGGTGGCCGCGCGGTTGCTTGCGTTCGCGAGGCCGCAAGGGGGCCGTCCTGAAGGCGAATGACAAGGTGGGCGGAGGGACCCCGGGGGCTTGCTGGGCCTTATCTCCGCCAGGCAGGCGACGGAATGGAGTCGCATGACGCCTGAACGTCCTCGGCCAGTGGTCGACCGTTTACGGCAAGGAGGCGCTGGAACCGATCGATTATTTCGATTTGAACTGGCCTGCCGAACCGTTCATCCGCTCCGGCCATGGATGTTACTTTAGCCCAGGCTTCTGGAAGCCGTTGGGCCCCGCGCTCGGCGGCAACAGTATGCCTCGGTTCGGACGCGTCTGGTAGGCTTCCTCCGACCTCGCCAAAGACTGGGTCGGTTACCTCGAGGGCGCCATTCGCGCCGGCGAGCAAGCCGCTCGCGAGATCGAGAACGAACTGGTCTGAAATTACGTTCATCGGTCGCAACCGTTCTTAACCCGGCCGACCGGGAAGAACGGTTCGCGACGGATGCGCTCAGCTCAACGGAGCGCCGCCGCCGATCGACGATCGGAATAACGCTTATTGATTCCGAAATAACGCGTGGTTGCGGCGTCGGGCGTCCTCAGCCTGATCGCAACCGGCTAGGGCGTTTGGATGCGTGCACGCCCGGGAAATTCCCGCGCGGCGAGTGGGGTCGTGGACCGCTCATCGTGCGTGGCCGTGGCCGGTGCCGGCGCTCGGGGGCTGGATGAAACGTGAAATTAGGCTTGTCCTGTAGTGTGAAGGCTTGTTCCTTTAAATCACCATTCGGTGGACAAGGGGGTTTTCACTACAATCCTCGTGGATTACTCTGAGTTCGATCGCTGCCATACATCTCCCTGCTCCTGTTTCGATCTCATGGATTGGCGAGCCGGTCCCTACACCGGCCCGAGGCCCGTTTCCCTTTTGCTCGACGTTTTGAGCAAGGAGAAGTTAATGAGTCGGTCCCACCGCTCGGCCTTCACGCTCATCGAACTGCTGGTCGTGATTGCAATCATCGCTGTTCTTATTGCCTTGCTCCTTCCCGCCGTCCAGGCGGCACGCGAGGCCGCGCGTCGCGCCCAGTGCGTCAACAATCTGAAGCAACTCGGCCTGGCGATGCACAACTACATCTCCACCCACAACACGCTCCCCCCAGGCCGGATCTGGGCGCCGAGGCCGGGGAAACCCGCGACCGACGTTCCCTCGGTCTTCGCGGGGACCCCGAACACGACCTGGTTCACTTTGATGTTGACCCAGATCGAACAAGGGAACCTGGCGAATTCGTTTAACTTCAGCCTGGGAGCGGAAGGGTGGTCAGGCGGACCATTCGATGGGTTTGTTGCCAATTCCACCGTCTCAGCCACCAAGATTTCGTCGTTCCAGTGCCCGAGTGACCGTCAGAACACGTTTCAGGTCAACCCGGCTGCCGGTATTGCACAGGTGAATGGAGTCGTTCTTACCAAAGGGAATTATGCCGCAAGTTGGGGCAATACGAATTGGGGGGCGGCCCTCAAATCGGCCCTCATCCCGCAATACTTGCGTTCGGCCTTCGGCCACGACGGGAATACCACCCTGGCTTCGATCGGGGACGGGACCAGCAACACGGTGTTCGCCAGTGAAGTCCTCCAGGGCTCGACCTACGACATCCGCGGTGCGATGTGGTCCTGCGTTGCGGGAGGCTCCATTTTCATGTCACGACTCACCCCCAATTCCGTCAAGGACCCCTTGGGGATCGTAACTTACGACGGTGACTACTTGCACGGATCCAAGGACCTGTTTTGCTTCAGTGAACCCGTCCAGCAACTCATGTGCACTCCGAGTGGCGGCGACAGCGATGCGTATGCCGGCGCGCGGAGCCGTCACTCCGGCGGCGTGAATTCGCTGCTGGGAGATGGATCGGTACGGTTCATCAAGAATACGATCAACTACACGACGTGGATCGCCCTCAACTCGATCAACGCAGGCGAGGTCATCAGCGCCGACGCGTATTGAGGCACGAAGTCATGATCGCGGAGGCCCATCGAATTTCGATGGGCCTTCTCGTCTTTCGCTTCTCCTGGAACCGCGGGCAGGTTACCCACGGTCCCAGGAAACGGAACGCTTCGCCGAACCCGTGATGGTTTTATCAGCATTTGAGGACCGATCCGCAGTCAGGATCGATGGCGTTCCGTAGGATCCGCAATCGCGGATCCTACGGACTGTGAAGTCGGTTAGCGGGGCCGTTGCAGCCCGAAGGGCGACCGTTAAACGCGTGGGCCGGCTCTGACGGTCGCCCCTTCGGGGTTGCATAGAATAAATGCATCGAACACTCTCCATGAGATTGCGTCCCTGGCTATGAACGGTCGCCTCTCCGGGGCTGCAAAATGCGAACATTACTTTTCTGACTGCCAGTAATAGTCTCTGAGATGGTCGAATTGGCTTATTTTCAAGCCATGCCCTTCCTGCTAAGTTTTCATAGTTTTTGTTGAATTGGGATGTGAGAAAATTTTAATGGAATTGCGGTGCTTGTTGCCACGGAACCGAAGCTTTGCGTTAGTGTAAACGGCGATAGTTCGCTTCGGGACGCAGTATTAAGAGGCTTCCGGACCGCCCGTCGCCGCGTCCTCGCCCGAGGGTGAGCCGGCATCTTACAGCGGTTTACCGTCGGATGGCGCACGGATCATGGAGACCGAACCGCATGTTCTGAGCGTTCTCTGTGGCTGGGGTCTGTGACCCCGGTCGGTTGGCTTTCGCCCCGGAGTCGGAGCCCCAGCGATAAGGACGTGAGCGACTCGTGGGTAAACCGCTGGAAAGGGGCCTTGTCCGACTCTTCGCGCTCGATCGTTATGCCCTGGCCCTAATGGCGTGAGCCTTGACCGTGTCGTCAGAACCAGTGTCATTTCCGCCCCGAGCGCTCTGCCAAGGCCGTCAGGCTCCAGTGAAAGCCCGGGCCGCTGCTCGCCTCGCTCGCGCCGGGAGGTTTGCGGGGTCGGACTGTATATCGGCCGGACGCACACGGTCGGGCCGGATTCGTCCCGACCGTGTAGGCTTGACGAGTGGATCTCTCAGTGCTTCGGGCTGTCCCGTCCCAACGGCGGGAGCATGTCCTCGGGGCCGGGATCGTGAACCTCGTCGAGCTGGCGCAGGTCTTCGAGACCCCGACGCACTGCGGCCACGAAGTCGGCGTCGGAAATCGCATCGGCAGCGAAGGTGGAAATGCCCCGGCTGCTAGGATGATCGTCCTTGGTATCGGCGGCGACGCCCTTCAGACCACCGGCGTAGTAGCCGAGGCCCATCACGAGCAGGTCGCGGCGGGTGCGGGTGGCGACGTCTTCCAGCGTCGTCGGCGGGCGGTTGGGCGGCACTGGTACCACGGCCCAGGTCGAGACGCCCTGTTGTGCGCCGTTGGCATCGCGGTGCTTCCGGTCATAGTAGGTCGCCGACAGCGGCACCCGTGCCTTGCCCGGCACGTCGTCGAGGCGGCCGGGCTCGCCGGGCATGAACGACTCGTCGCTCTCGGGCAGGTACACTCGCTTGCCGTCCTTGACCTGAAAGAACCGGCGGGGGACGATGATCCACCAGGAATTTTCGACGCCGTCCCGCGTCGCGCTGCCCAGGACGATGAGGTCGTACTTGGCACCCCACATTCGATTCCCCATCTCCTGGTAGGCCACGTCGAGCAGAACCAACTCGGTGTTGAGCCGTCGCTGGTGCGGAGGGTACGCCTTGAGGAACTGCGGCGTCCCGCGCACCGACGAGACGACGAAGTACCCCTCGCGGTCCTTCAAGGGCTGGAGGTCGTGGACCGCCAGGATCAGCCCGCCCTGCTCGACCCGGTGGAGCGCCTGGTCGAGCGGGAAACGGCTCTTGAAGGCCTCATCGCAGTCGACCACCCGCGCGCCCGCGGGGAACCGGGCCGCGATCTTCTCGGCGGGGACGGGAACGTCGTACTCAATGCGAATCTCGCGTTCCCGCTTCCAGGTTCCGTCGTCACGGCGATGCTGGATGGTAATCTCGTGGATCCGCCCGTCTGCATCGGCCAGGACGAGGCCGCGGAACGGGGTCGGATCGACGGGTCGTGCCCCTGGTGGCGTGTTGCGGTCGAGGTCGGCCAGCGAGAGAGTGAAGCCCCGGCATGCCTGGCCGTTGATCTTGCGATCCAGGTTTGGTGTCCGGCCCCGTGCCCAGTTGCCCGGGATGTCTGGCAGAGCGAGCAACGAGATGAGCCCCGTCGTGAAGAATCCCGGGCTGCGCTGGCGGAGCACGACGAGTTCGCCGCCTCCTGGGCTCGGGTCGGTCCGCCACGACCACTGGGTTTTTCCGTCCTCGACGATGACTCGATCAGACTCCTCGACGCGGATTCCCTCGGCCTGGCGATACCAGATTTCCTCGACCGGACGCGCCACGCCGTGGTTGTCCCAGAAGGTGATCACCAGGTGTGCCGACCGCGCCCGCTCGAGGCCGTCCTGCACGGCTGCCAGGAGTGTTCTCGGCTGACTCACGACGATCACCCAAGCCAGCCCGATCGCGGCGATCAGTCCCGCCGCCGCCAGCCCCGCAACCAGCCGGGCCCGCCGTCGGACGCTTCGGGGGGTGGCCGGGCCGATCCGGGCCATCACATCGTCCACCATTGAGCCGACCGGCCACTCCGCGCGGAGCCGGGCCAGGCGGTCGTCCAAGTCGTCTGGAGTCGTCATCCAATCACCCCCTTGGTCCTGATCTTCAGCCGTTCGATCGCGCGGGAGAGCTGTTTCGTCACGGTGCCGACGGGCCGCCCCAGCGCCGCGGCGACCTCGGCCACGGAGTGTCCGTTGAGGTAGCGGAGCAACGACGACAAGCCGCTCGTGCTCCGGGAGCCTGGTTACGGCTGCCAGCAGGTCTTCGGAGTCGGCCGAGAGCCGGGTCGCCGGGCCGTTGGCTCGGTTGTGCTCCTGGGGCGGCTCGGTACCGGACTCGTCGAGCGACCGACTTGGGTCACGCGCCCGCCGCCGCGCTAGCCGGAGCGACTCGCGGCGGGCGATCCGCAGCAGCCAGACCCCGAATTGTTCCGGTCGGCGGAGGTCGCCGAGTCGGTGGAACGCCTGGAGGAACGCCTCCTGCCCTGCGTCGGCCGCGGTATGGTTGTCTCTCAGGATGCGCCAGGCCGTCGCCCAGACTGCACGCTCGTGCCGCGCGACGAGCGCGGCGAACGCCTCCCGGTCACCGCGGAGCACAGCCAATACGATCTCGGCGTCCGTCTGCATGGGCATCCCTCACCTTCGGTGTCGTCCCCAATGAGAGAGAGGCGCCCGGCCGGTGAAATGCGACCGGAATCCCGGGAATTCACGTCGGGCGACCGGTCGACGCTCTCTCGGGCCGGCGACCAGAGCACCGGTTTGGATCGGGCGGAACTCGCTCAGAGCTGATCGGAGCTTTGAGATCAGCCGTGGCGGACGATCCCGCTGAGGCGGATGATCGAAAAATTTCGACGGTTGAGCGTGAACAGACTGCGAATATGGTCGCGTTCGGCCAGGTAAACCAGGCGGCGTTGGTCAGTTGGATGTGGGTTGATTCGTCGCGTGGCAGGCAGGCGGCGATCCAGGGCATCGCCCTGGCATCCAATTCCAGCAGGGAGAACAGCCCTTCATCGAAAGTTCGATATCGCGGGCATCGTGTTCGTCGATGGCCGACTTCAGGGCGTGGATGGGGCGGTATCGGCCAGGATGTGGCGCTCTGCCATGGCCCAAGGCGTTGAAATGAGCTTTGTTCGCGCTCGGGTCGACGGGATGGCCGATGACCCTGGGCCGTCTCAGGAGCCTCCTCGAGACGGGTAAAACCCGGGTCTGATGAGCCCGGAATTCTAGCCGTCTGTTTCTTGCGTGATCATTCTCCGTGGTATAATAGTTAAAGTGGGGCGAGAATCCGTTCTCGTCACCGTGCCCTGGGCGACTGCGCCTGGTGCGGTCGTAGGCCCATGCTCCTCGACCCCAAGGCAGGTCTTTGGTGCCGGCCGGTGGCGAGTGCATCGGGGCGTTTCGAAGCGGTGTCATGACGGCTTCGTCGATCGTTTGATCTTTGCGATTCTTCCTCCGGGACTCGGCTCATGTCGTCTGCCACGCGGCCAACCAGTTCGGCCGACCGCGATTCGCAGCGGCCGGACCAGACGGTCAGCCAGTTGATCGGGTTCCGCCTCGACGGCGAGGATTACGCGATCGCGATCAGGACGATCCAAGAGATCATTCTGATGAAGCCGATCACACGCCTTCCCAGGGCGCCCGACTCGATCGAGGGGCTGATCAACCTGCGCGGGACCGTGATCCCGATCGTCAGTCTGAGGAAGCGGTTCGGCCTCCTCACGCGTGAGTTCGACGACGAGACCAGGACTGTCGTCGTCAACAGTCACGGCAAGACGGTCGGGCTCATCGTCGACGAGGTGACGCAGGTCATGAAGGTCACCGCCGACCAGATTCAGCCGGTGCCGATCGCGGTGACCGCGATCGCCCGCCGCTATATCTCGGGGCTCGCCCGACTCGAAGATCGGCTCTTGATCATCCTTGATATTGACAAGCTGTTCGACCCCCACGACCTCGACCCCGTCGCCTGATCGATCTCAACCCTTGGACAACTCCATGATCGACCCCGACCCCCGATCCCGGCGACCGGTACGGATGAAGCGGCGCTTGACGAACGGTCCCCGGCGACCGTCCCGATTCGAGCCGTCGGTCGAGCCCGAACTCGAACTCGTCGAACGCTCGGCGGCCGACGACTCGCGGCAGGTCGCCGACCAGGCGGCGGCCGATACCCGCGCGATGATCGATACGCTCAACGCGGTCATCCGGGCGCATACGGCCGCGGAGATCATCCGCGCGACACTCGACCTGGTCCGCGATCGGCTGGGGTGGGTCTATGCCTCGTACTGGGTGGTCGACCCGGAGCAGAACAGCCTCGTCTTTTCGGCCGATTCGGGCGAGGTTGACGCCGAATTCCACCGGGTGACGCGCTCGGCCAAGTTCCGTGAAGGCGAAGGGCTGAACGGTCGCGCCTGGAAGCAGCGCGACCTGGTCCATGTCGCCGACCTGGGCGAGCTGGCCGACTGCTGTCGCGCTCCGATAGCCCGCCGCGCGGGGATCCGGTCGGGTGTCTGCTTCCCGATCGTGCTGGACGGCCGCGTGGTCGGGACCATGGACTTCTTCGCGGCTGGGACGTTGGAGATGACGCCGACCCGCCTCGAGGTCTTGCGGGTGCTCGCCCGCCTCGCCTCCGACAAGATGACGCAGCTCGGCAAGCAGCAAGAGCTGACCCGGGTCTTCCGGATGATCGAGAACGCCCCCTTGAATGTCATGTACACCGACCGCGAGCTGCGGATCCAGTACATGAACCCGGCGTCCCAGCGCACTCTGAAACGCCTGGAGGCGTACCTGCCGATCAAGGCCGACCAGATGATCGGCCAGTCAATCGACCTCTTCCACAAGAACCCCGAGTACCAGCGGCGGATCCTGGCCGACCCGAAGAACCTGCCACGCCAGGCCGTGATCCGGCTCGGTCCGGAATACCTCGACCTGCTGGTGACGGCGATCCTGGACGAGGACGGCCAGTACCTTGGCCCGATGCTCACCTGGGAGATCGTCACCGAGAAGCACGAGGCCGAGGCCCGCGCAACCGCGTCGGCCGAAAACACCAATGCCGTGAACCAGGTCCTGCTGGCGCTCGGGCGGGCCCTGACCGCCGAAGAAATGATTACGTCGGCACTTGAAGTCGTTCGCAAGGCGTTCGGCTGGTCGTACGGCTCGTACTGGCGGCTCGACACGACAGCGAATGTTCTCGGGTTCATGACCGAATCGGGTTCGGTGGACGAGGAGTTCCGCCGCGTGTCCAGGAGTGCGAAGTTCCACGAAGGCGAGGGGCTGATCGGGCGGGCCTGGACCCGGCGCGACTTGTTCTACGTCGACGACCTCGGCGAACTGTCCGACTGCTGCCGGGCCCCGATCGCGCGGCGGGCCGGGATCACCTCGGCCCTGGCGCTGCCGATCCAGCTCAACGGGAAAGTCGTCGGCACGATGGACTTCATGGCCGAGAAGCGGCAGCAGTTCTCGGAGGCCCGGCTCGAGGCGCTCCGGAGCGTGGCCCAGCTTGTCTCCACCGCCCTGGAACGCGCCGAGCAACGGGCCCAGAGCGAGGAGGCCAAGCGGGACCTCGAAGTGAAGGTCAATCAGCTCATGAAGGTGGCGCAGGCCGCCGCGCAGGGCGACCTGTCGGTCGAGGTGGGGGTTCGCGGGGCGGACGACATGGGGCGGCTCGGCGAGGCCCTGGGCAAGATGACCGCCGACCTGAAGCACGTCATCGGCGAGGTGATCGAGTCGGCGGGCCAGTTTGCGGAGGGGTCGCGGGTGGTCGCCGAGAGCGCCAACTACCTGAGCGAGTCGTCGCAGAACCAGGCGGCGACGGTCGAGCAGATGTCGGCCTCGATCGACCACCTGAGCAAGGCGATCCTCGAGATCAACCAGAACGCCGGTTCCGCCCGCGAGCTGGCCGTGCGGACCTCCCAGCTCGCCAAGCAAGGGGGCGAGTCGGTCGACCAGGCGATCGAAGCGATGGTCCTGATCCGCAAGTCGAGCGAGCAGGTCAGCGACATCATTCAGGTCATCAGCGAGATCGCCAGCCAGACGAACCTGCTTGCCCTCAATGCCGCGATCGAGGCGGCGCGGGCGGGCGAGCACGGGCTCGGGTTTGCCGTCGTGGCCGACGAGGTCCGGAAGCTGGCGGAGCGGTCCCGGGCCGCCGCCAAGGAGATCACGGCACTGATCAAGGAGTCGACCCGGCGGGTCGCCGACGGCGCCCAGCTCTCGGAGAAGGCCGGCCAGTCCCTCGCCACGATCGTCAAGGGGGTCGAGGAGACCGCGGGGAGCATCGCCAAGATCGCCCAGGCCACTCAGGAACAGTCGGAGTCGGCCGCCGAGGTCAGCAAGGCGATCCAGGACGTCTCGTCGATCACCGAGACCAACGCTTCCAGCTCCGAGGAACTGTCCGCCAGCGCCGAGGAGCTGGGGGCTCAGGCCGCCTCGCTCAAGGGCGTGATCTCCGGGTTCAAGGTTTGACCGACGACACGGAGGGGCAACACGCGATGACCGGGACGGGCGGCGAGCTGACCGAGGGGGAGTACGACCGCTTCTGCAAGCTGATCTACCGGGTCGCCGGCATCCGGATCCCGGGGACCAAGCGGGTGATGGTGGCGACCCGGGTGCGGAAGCGGCTGAGGGCCACGGGGATCAGCTCCTTTTCGGCCTACCTCAACTTCTTGAGCTCGGCCGCGGGGGCCGGTGAGATGCCGCTGTTCGTCGACGTGATGACGACCAACGAAACCTACTTTTACCGTGACCCCCATCATTACGAGTGGTTCGACCAGACGTTCCTCCCCGAGGTCATCGAGCGGGCCAGGCTCCGGAAGCGCCCTCGGAGCTTGCGGGTCTGGTCGGCGGCGAGCAGCACCGGCGAGGAGCTCTATTCGATCGCGCTGAAGGTCGTCAGTCATCGGCCTGAGCTCACCGGCTGGAAGCTCACGCTCCTGGGGACCGACCTCAGTGGCGCTGTCCTCGAGGCCGCCCGCGCCGGTGTGTACGACGACCGGGCGGTTCATCTGGTCGGCGATGAGGAGCGTCGCGTTCACTTCACCCACGACCCCGTCGCCCGGACGTGGACCCTCGGCCGGGAGGTGAAGGCCGCCACTTCGTTCAGGCTGCACAACCTGCTCGAGCCGCTGAACGAACCGCCGTTCGACTGTATCTTTATCAAGAATGTTTTGATCTACTTTGATGCGGATTCAAAGAAGACGGTCGTGCAACACTTGCTGGCCGCACTGGCGAAGGGGGGCTACCTTGTGGTCGGCCCCTCGGAGGGGATCTACGGCATGCTCGGCGCGTTGACCAAGCACAAGTCATGGCTCTACCAGAAGCCGGCCTGACCCATAATGATCGGGGTGAGCGTCCATGTCGGGGTTCGATCTGGCGGACCTGATGCCCTTGTATCTCGATGAGACCGACGAGCAGATCGTCGAGCTCGGAGACCTGCTGCTCCAGCTCGAGCGATCGCCCGCCGACGAGAAGGCGCTCCGCGAAGCGTTCCGGATGGTCCACAGCATCAAGGGCGCCGCGAGCGTGATGGGGTTCGCCCAGGTGAAGGAGCTGGCCCACCACCTGGAGTCGTTCTTCGAGCAGCTCCGCGCCCACGGTCGCGCGCTCGACCGGCCCTCGCTCGACCTCTTCTTTCGCTGCCTCGACGCCCTGCGCGAGTACCATGCCGAGCTTCGCGCCAAGGGCGAGAGCAGCGTCGACCTCTCCGGCCTCACCGACTTGGTCATCGAACGCCTCGGGCTTCCGTCCGAGGATTCCGGGGTCGAACCACGTCCCGAGCCGTCCGTGTCCGTGTCCGAGCCCGAGATCGAGGCTGTGCCCGACCCTGCTCACGAATCCATCCCGGACGCCCGGCCGGAGCCGGATCTGCCTTTGGAGTCCCAGCAGGTTATCAGCCTGACTCTGCTCTTCGAGCCGAACTTGCGCTGGCCCGACATGAAGGCCAAGCTCGTGCTGAACCGGTTGTCGGCGAAGGCACGCGTGATCGCGACCGACCCGGCCGTCGAGCAACTCGAAGAGGCGGAGTCGCTCACGGAGTTCACGATCAAGCTCGCCGCCGAGTGCGACATCGAGGAGTTGTATGCCCTGGCCGACGTCGACGGTGTCTCCGAGATCCGGATCGAGACCGGACCGCGACCCGACCCGGGCGGGCCGCGGAATTTCACCCCTGCTCCCACCCCCCTACCCGCCCCGGAACCAACCGACCTCACGCCGGTCGAGCCCTCCGCGCAGATCGTTGTGACGCCGACCCCGGCGCCGTCGCCCCTCCCGACGGCTGAGCCGCAGGCCGCGGCGGGCGACAAACGTCCCAAGGTGACCGAGACGGTCCGGGTTGATGTCGACCGGCTCGACCAGCTCATGAACCTGGCCGGCGAGCTCGTGATCAGCAAGGCCCGGTTCATCGAGATCTCGCGGGGCCTGGAAGAGCTCTTCCGGGGTTCGAACGCGCAGTTGCTCGCTTCCGACACTTCGGACCGGCTCGACAGCATCGCCCGGGGGCTGGAGGGCCTGCAAGCGGCCGGGGACGGCTCGACCGAGCGTTGGGCGTCGCAGTTCCGCCGGCTCCGCGAGAACTTCCGGGACATCCAGGACGAGCTCGACATTATCCGCCAGGGCCGCGAGCGGCTCAACGCGATGGCCGAGGCGATCCACCATCTGGCCCGCGTCTCCGACGGCATCCAGCGCGGGGTTTTGGAAACCCGGATGGTTCCGATCGGGCCGCTCTTCGACCGCTTCCATCGCGTGATCCGCGACCTGCGCCTGTCGTCGGACAAGGAGGTGGTGCTCAAGATCGAAGGCGAGATGACCGAGCTCGACAAGCGGATGGTCGACGAGCTGGCCGACCCCCTGATCCACATGGTCCGCAACTCGGTCGACCATGGCCTCGAACCTCCCGACCAGCGGGAGCGCGCGGGCAAACCCAGGGCGGGGACCGTTTCGCTCGCCGCCTCCCACCGGGGCAACAGCATCGTCATCACCGTGAGCGACGACGGGCGTGGGATCGACGGCGAGCGCGTCCGCCGCAAGGCGGTGTCCAACGGTTTGCTCGACGAGGACGAGTCGCGGCGGCTCACCGAGCACCAGCTCATCCAGTTCATCTGGCATCCCGGCCTGAGCACGGCCGAGACGATCACCGAGATCTCCGGCCGGGGCGTCGGTATGGACATCGTGAAGAGCCGGATCGAAAACCTGAACGGCACCGTCGACGTTCGCTCCGAGCCCGGTCAGGGGACCACCTTCTCGATCCGGCTCCCGCTGACCCTGGCGATCTTGCCCGTCCTCCTGACCCGGATCAAGGGCGAGACCTTCGCCATCCCGCTCGACCACCTCGACGAGATCGTCGAGGTGCGTTCCGACGAGGTCTACCGGATTCATGGCAAACCGACGATCGGGCTCCGGGGCCGGGTGATCTCGCTGCTGACGCTCGACGACGCCTTTCGCGCCGGCGATGATGTCCCAGCCGCCTGCGAAGCCGTGGAGAGGGCCGCGAAGAAGCTCACGGTCGCCGTGGTCTCGAACGGGGAGGCGACGGCCGGGCTCGTTGTCGACGACCTGATCGGGATGCAGGAGGCGGTGCTGAAATCCTTGGAACGGAACTTCCAGCCGGTTCCGGGACTCTCGGGCGCGAGTATCCTGGGAAACGGTCGGGTCTCGCTCATCCTTGACATCGACGCCATGCTCGACATGGTCATGACCGGCACGGCTGAGCCCGTCGGCTGAGCCCGTCGACCCGATTACGCGAGCAACGGAGGCGGATGCTGGTGGGCCAATCGCTGACGGAATCCCAGAGACGGCTGCTGACCCTGGTCTTTGAGCGGGGCGCTGATGACGCTTCGGGCGCTCTCTCGCGGTGGCTCGGTCGCGACGTCCAGCTGGACGTGAACGAGGTCGACGAAGTCGAGCTGGCGGACGCGGCCGTGCTTCTTGGGCCGGCCGACCAGTTGGTCGCCTCGTGCTCGATGGACCTGACCGGCCGGCTGACCGGCCAGCTCCTGTTGGTGTTTGAGGACCGCGCGGGCATGGCCCTGGCCGACATGTTGTTGCGGCGGCCCCTGGGGACGTCGACGACCTGGGGCGAGCTCGAGCAGTCGGCGGCGTGCGAAACGGCCAATATCGTGGGATGCGCATATCTCAACTCGCTGGCGGCCCATCTCCCGCTCGCCGGTTCCCCCGGGCTCGAAGCGCCTTTGCTCCCTTCGCCCCCTACGTTCCGCCATGAATTTGCGGCGAGCCTGATCGAGTTCGCCCTGATGGACCAGGCCATGGAGGCCGACAGCCTGCTCCTGGTCAAGAGCCGGTTCAGCGCCGACGGGGCCGAGCTCCGCTGGTCGTTACTCTTCGTGCCGAGTGGCGAGGCGTTGCGCACGCTGTCTTCGTCACTGGCGGACTCCGCATCTCGGTAAGCTATGAGGAGGTCGGTCTTGCCGTCGCCAGAGTCCTCAGACTCCGTGGAGATCGTGTCGGTACCGATTGGCCGGTGGGCGGTCGGGGCCGCTCCCGTGCAGATCAGGACGCTGCTCGGCTCGTGCGCGGGGGTGGTCCTCTACGACCGGGTGGCCCGGGTCGGTGGCGTAGCGCACGTCGTGCTGCCCGACTCGCGGGGGGCGGCTGACCACCCCGGCAAGTTCGCCGACACGGCGATACCGGCCCTGATCGCCGACCTCGAGCGCAAGCTCGGTCGGACCTCCCGGGGGCGGCTCACGGCCAAGGTCGCGGGGGGAGCAAGCATGTTTCAGACCGGCGCGGCGACCAACATCGGCCGAATGAACAACGATGCGGTCGCATTGATCCTGGCCGACTTGGGCATCCCCGTCGTCGCACGCGACATCGGCGGGGACACCGGGCGTCGCTTGACGTTCGACACGCTCTCCGGCATTGTCTCTATCAGGATTCCCGGCGGCGCAGACTACCAGATCTAAATCTCAATCGAGAGCCGACCCGATTCGACTCGACCTTATCCGCGGAGGGACGATGAAACGCCTGCTGGTCGTCGACGACGCCCTCCTGATGCGTAAGATGATCTGTGCCGTCGCCGCCGAGGCCGGCTGGGAGGTCGCGGGTGAGGCACGCGACGGCACCGAAGCCGTCGAGCTTTACGCGAGGCTCCGCCCCGACCTCGTCACGATGGACGTCGTGATGCCGAAGCTGGGCGGTCTGGAGGCGCTCCGCCAGATCCGGGCCGCCGACCCAGGGGCCCAGGTCGTGATGGTCACCGCCTTGGACCAGAAGCAGACCCTCATGGAATCGATCCGCGACGGTGCGATCGACTTCATCGTCAAACCGTTCGATCGCGACCGGGTCATCAGCCTCCTGAACAAGGTCAAGTCACGCGACGCGCCGGTGTCGGCAGACCCCCTGCTCCGGATCGACACCCCTTCCCCAGGTACCGAGGTCGACGGTGGACACCTCTGAGCCGCGCCCGGTCCGGGTCCTGATCGTTGACGACTCCGCCCTGATGCGGAAGCTGCTCGGCGACTTGCTCCGGTCGTCCCCTGCGATCGAGCTCGTCGGCTCCGCCCGCGACGGCGCGGAGGCCCTCGAATTGGCCGAACGGCTCAGGCCCGACGTGGTGACCCTCGACGTCGAGATGCCGGGCATGTCGGGCCTGGAAGTGCTCCCCGCACTTCTGAAGACGCACCCGGTCCCGGTCGTCATGGTCAGCGCCTTGACGCAGGAGGGGGCCGAAGTCACCCTGACGGCGCTCGAGCTGGGGGCCGTCGATTTCCTCCCCAAGCCCGATCGCCACCAGGTGGCCGGTCTGAAGGACTCGCGCGACCTGTTGATCTCCAAGGTCCTCTCCGCCGCGAAGAGCCGCGTCCGACCCCCTCGGGACCACGAGGTGCCGGCTCGCCGGGTGCAGTCCCCCCTGCCTCACGCGACCCTGCTTCCACGCCCGCCGCCTCGGTGGGCGAGGGACCGATTACCTCTTGCATTTTGATCGGGATCTCGACCGGAGGCCCCCAGGCGCTCGCCCAGGTCCTTCCCGGGTTGACACCGCCGATCCCGCCGGTCTTGATCGTCCAGCACATGCCGGCCAAGTTCACGTACGTCTTCGCCGAGCGGCTCGCCCGCCACTCTTCCGTGCCCGTGAAAGAGGCCGAACAGGGCGACCGCGTCCTCCCCGGCGCCATCCTGATCGCGCCCGGTGGCCGTCACATGACCCTGACCGGATCCCCCCCCAACGTCCGCGTCACCCTCACCGACGGGCCGCTGGTCAGCGGGCACAAGCCCTCCGTCGATATGCTCTTCCAGTCGGGCTCGCGAGTCTACGGGGCGGCGGCCATCGGGATCATCATGACCGGCATGGGCCGTGACGGCGTCGAGGGCTGCAAGAAAATCCTCGACGCCAGCGGCCAAACCTTCGGTCAGGACGAGCTGACGTCGGTTGTTTATGGTATGAACAAGGCCGCATTTCAGGAGCGGGCCGTCCAGTCCCAGTTCGCCCTCGGCGACCTCCCGGCCCTCATCCAACGGCTTGCCCGAGGGGGGGGATAAGTTTCTTCGAAAGAAGCACGCAGAGATCAATGATGGCGGGTTATGCTGATTGGCCGAACTCGTCAGGCACGATCCGGCGGCGCCCTGCCGAGTACTTAACCCGAGTCAATGTTCCCTCCGTCCCCAGTTTTCCGGTTCCTTGAACGGGGCCGGGCCATCTACCTTTTCTTGGCTGGAGAGGATTGCTGGCGGACTTACTTATGTGATTGGCCGTTCGAGAATCAGGCCGTAATGGTAAGAGCAGCAGGAAAGCGGTTCGGAACGCACGAATCGTAATCCCGCCTGCTCGCTCCAATCAAGGCACTGCTCGGGACGCGGGCGGATGGCAAGGGATGGGCCGCGAGGAGTCTCGATATCGGATCGCCAGTGGATGATGCTCACCTTCCCGCCAGGAATCAGGACGCGATGAGCCTCGGATAGCAACTTGGCCGGGTCTTCGATTGGAGGATGTTGAAGAGCATGACATGATCGGTGCTCGTATCCGGTCGACCACAACCCGCCTCGACAAAGTCTCTCTGCTCCACAGTGACGTTCGTGAGACCCGCCGATTGCACTTTCTCGATGGTCGTCGCCACCATCGCCGGGTCGATGTCGATGGCGAAAACCTCTCCTCGGGCGAGCTGGGCTGCCGGCACGGTGAAGTGGCCAAACCCGCATCCAAACTCGACGAGTCCCCTGCGGGATTCCGCGCAGCCAAGCTTTTCGAGGATGCAGAGAGGATCGAAGAAAGTCCCCCAGAAATCCTCGTCAGGCATTCCGCTTTCACGCCCTTTCACCGCGATCACTCCTCATTGAAGTGCCGGAGAAACCCCAGATGCAATTCCCAGTGAGTGCTTGGGTTGTTTCCGGGATTGATTCACAGCATCTTGAACTTATCGCCTGACCGGGTGAACGTCCACCGTGGGTTGGCCTGCAATCGGGGACGCTGGCGATGGAACTCCCTTCGGTTGCCCAACTTACATTCCCTTCATTGCCCGTCCCGGTACGTCGTGAGAGATGCCCCGGCGCAGTGTCCCAGCCGGGCGATCTGGGCTTCGTCGAGCAAGGGGAAGGCGACGGCGTGCAAGTTAGACTCGGACATGGCTCGACCTCCACCGAAGCCCAAAGCCTGCCTCAGTCCCGCAAGTACGGCAAGACCTGCTCCGGCACGTCCACTTCCGTCTGATCAACGTAGCACCAGGCCCACCGCTCGCCCGGCTCGAACGAGGCCACCACGGGGTGTTGCGTGTGGTGCGAGTGTTTCGTGGCGTGGCGGCCTGGCGAACTGTCACAGCAGCCGACGTGGCCGCAGGTTAGGCAGAGCCGCAGGTGGACCCAGGGCGAGCCCGTTTTCAGGCACTCTTCACACCCTGCCGGCGTGCGGGCGGCAACCGGGTGGAGACCGATCTCATGTTCGCATTGCATTACGGGTGTCCTGGGGAGAATATGGAATTTTGTGTATAGGCATATTTGCAATCAATTTGTGGAGCCGGCGGGCATCCTGCCCTTTGTGGCCTACTTGCATCTCGAGCTACTTCGGTCCCATGGAGGCTATTGTTTGCCAGGCTTAATGCTCTCCATGGATGTTGGAGCCACGGGTTGGTAACCCTTTTGGAGAGGAGCCAACGCAACGGCGATGCCAATGCACGATCCCTGCTGGAGGGTGGGCTGCAAGTTGTTTTAGGGGAACGTTCTGCGTCAATTGCCCTTTCGGAAGGCGCTGCGTCGCCCGGCCGTCGAAACCATTCTCCCCGATCCGCTTCGGACAAAGTGGCTGTGTTCGACGGGCGGGCGATACTTGTCAATAAAGCCAATTTGTGATTGGATTTAAATGTGTTTGGCCACCGCCAACCAACGGACTGGCCTCATCACCTATCTGGAAGCCACACCCGTTCAGCCCCAGATCGCCTTCAACTTCTCGACCGACTCGGGAGCGAGGGCGAGCGGCGGCATCGAGAGGCCGCCCTCCTGTAACTTGTCGCCGGCTGGGGTATCGCCCGACAGCTTGGTCCAGGTCTGGGCCATCAGGTGCGAGTTGTGCTTCACCTGCCCGAGCGCGTGGACGAACTCGTGGGCGGCGATCACTTCGAGAACACCGAGCCCGGCGCCCCGCAGGCCACCCGGCGTATTGATGCGGACTTCCACCGGCAATTTGACCTCGGCACTCTGCAACTGGCCCGAGTCGCTGGTCGTGGCCGCGGTCCGGCCATGCACCGCGGTGCCGCTGATGGTGGAATCGGTCGTCACCGTGATGGTTGGCCCCGTCGAACTCCCCAAGGCGAGGACGACGTTGATGTCTGACTTCTTGAACAGAACATTCAGATCCGTGACCGCCCGTTTGCAAGCCTTGATCCAGTAGGCGTCGAGTCCGCTGAGGTCCACCTTTACCGTTGCCATGGCTGACTCCCTTCTTCCCTCGCCGGCCGGGCCTGATACTCGATATCGAGTCTGAAAACAGTCTACCGGGATGAGGAAGGGGTTGTGACTCGGCCGACCTGCTGCCTGGTGAAGTCTCTCAACTCGTTCAAGTCGCTCGTGGTTGAACTCGCGACGAGTTGCATCAGCGGTCAGTCAAACCGATGGCTGCCATCCTATTGCGTTGCGCGCATTCATCTTAAGAATGGAACCGCGTTCTCTCGTCCGCACGAGACAACGATTCCGAGAATCATCCTCCGAACCCGATGAATGCGAATGCCGAGGCTCTCGAAACGGCCCGCGTGAAAAGTGTCGCCCGTGATGTCTCGTCAAAGGCGAGTTGCGCGGTCCAAGAAATAGGGATCATTCCAAACCCAGCGGCCTCGTTGATTCCTTGCCATGACCCAATCATCCGACGTCCGCAAGAATTCCGCACGGCCCCGCCCGACGATGGCCGAAGCCTCGGTTCGAGGAGTAAGGAATATGGCCTTCCGCTGGCTCCGACGCCTCTCCCCGGTCCGGGACGAGTCGATCGGAGTGGCCATCCTGCTCGTCCTGGTGAGCGCCGGGTTGGTCTGGGTGAGCCTCCATCCGGCCCCACCGACTCAGGGGGACGAGTACGACGAGGTCCCCGCGAATTCGGGCACCATCGTACGTTCCGAGGTGATTCATCTGTGGCTGCCTGAATCGATCAGGGAATTGGCGAGTCCCCAGTCCTCAGTCGTACGGGACCCATCCGACTTGCGGCGCTATCTCGAACGTCGGAATCTGCAAGATCTCCGGTACGCGGTGACGATTCGAGGGCATCAGCCCAACGGCGACTATTATGACATCCACTTCATCCGTCACCCTTGTGAGTCCCCCGTTCATTTTCAGGAGCTCCTGAACATCCTGGCCGACGTCAGCCGAGCGCCGGGCCACGAGAAGGCCGCGAACTTCCCCGGTGCGTCGACTCACGACATTTCCGAAGCGGTCCTCAGTCGCGAGCCGTCGGAGATCATTGCCGAACTCGACCGGATCCGGGGCGGGCGCCGGTAATGGTCCCGTTGCAAGGCGTCACTCACGCCAGGCAGATCCGTGAGGAGGCCCGGTAGGTTCGGTGGCGATGGAGATTTCGGTCTAAGGCCTCGGCCGTACGGGCAGGCTCCGGCCTCCTCGTTCGACGTCGGTGGGAGAGGCTCCGCGCCGCAGGCTGCCTGGCGATCGCAAGCCCACTTTTTTCGCCGGCATCCTCGGCTGCGAAGGCGGATTGCGGCCAATTCTCTCGGGGACAACAAGAGGCGATGCCAAGTCATGAACCGAACTCCACAAGCCGATCACTCTTGACATGCAACCGTTTGGTTGCATAATGAGGCGAGGTCGTAGGCGTGGACTCCGTGTTCAAGGCACTCGCCGATTGTTGCTCGACCGTTTGCACGCGGAGGCCGGGCAAACACTGGGGCAACTTTGCCAACACCTGGATCTTTGTGCCCTGGCCGGCCTCAAGCGAACGCGGGAAGGTGGAACTGATGGCTGATTCACGATTTGTGTATGTTACCTACATTCGCACGACACCGGAAAAACTGTGGCGGGCGCTCCTCGACCCTGAATTCACGCGCCAATACTGGTTCGAGACATGGCACGAATCCGAGTGGAATCCTGGCGCAGCGTGGCGGTTGATGATTCCCGACGGGCGAGTTGGCCACAGTGGCGAAGTCCTCGAAGTCGAGTCCCAGCGGCGACTGGTCCTGTCGTGGCGTGCGGAGTTCAATCCCGAGCTGCGTGCCGAAGGCGATTCACGCGTCACCTTTGAACTCGAGCCGCAGGGCGAGTCGGTCAAGCTCACCGTCGTCCACGAGATTGACCAACCCGATTCGAAGCTTGTCAAAACCCTGTCGAACGGATGGCCGCATCTGTTGGCCAGCCTCAAGAGCCTCCTTGAAACAGGCGAATCGCTTGTCGAAACCCGCCGTTGGCCCAAAGGGCTTTGAGAATCGGGGGGGCGAGGCCAACACGACATCCCCATCTCGTCAACAGCCTCACTGGGGGGCGGTCCGACCCCGCAAGGTGCATCCGCAGATCACGAAGCGGTGCCGGGTCGTCATGTTCTGTTGAAATTCTCTTGTGAGCCATACAAAATGTCACATGCACAGTCGAAGATCCGGGTCGCCATCGTCTTTCATAGCGGCTATGGCCATACGGCCAAGCAGGCCCAGGCTGTTGCTGCGGGTGCTGCAGCCGTTGCGGGCGTCGAATCACAGTTGATCCCTGTCGAGGGCGGCGACACGACCTGGGAGGATTTGGAGGGGGCGGACGCTATCATCTTTGGTGCACCGACCTACATGGGCGGACCTTCGGCGCAGTTTAAAGCCTTTCAGGATGCGACCTCGAACAAGGTTATGGCCGCGGGCTTCAAGTGGAAGGACAAGATCGCGGCGGGATTCAGCAACTCAGGATCCCGCTCCGGGGACAAGTTGGCCACCCTGATCCAGATCGCATTGTTCGCCGCCCAACACGGAATGCACTGGGTTAACCTGGGCCTGCCGCCTGCCAATAATTCGTCGATGGGCTCGGAAACCGACCTGAACCGGCTCGGGTTTTTCCTGGGCGCGGGGGCGCAGTCGAATATCGATCAAGGACCTGATGTCGCGCCGCCTGAAGCGGATCTGGCAACCGCACGTCACCTGGGAGAGCGAGTGGCTCAGGTGACGCGACAACTTGTCAGGGGCAAGGCCGAATAAGTTGTGCCTCATCGGCATTGATTAGTGGTCGTGTCTGTATTTTCTTTGTTTTTTGATGGGTGACCGCCGTGATGCAGAAGGCCGCCGGGGCACCCAGGGTTTGCATATCATTCAACGACCCGATCCTGGGCTAGGAAGCCTCTCGCGACTCGTTCCCACGGTCCCCCGTGGGAATGCAGCTGGGACGCTCTGCGTCCTCGGCTTTCGAGGGCCAGACGACGCAGAGCGTCGGGGACGGCATTCCCACGGAGGACCGTGGGAACGAGGGTAATTCTTAGCTCTATGGCGGGTCGTTGATATCATTCAATGTAGAGAAAGGCCAGGGCCACCTGCTTAGGAGGGGTCCCCCCGCGGGGGCGCGAACGGGGGGACGTGGGCCTTGGCCAGGTGGTCGTCGACCCCTTCGGCTTTGCGGTAGAACCGAACGAGGGAGTCGGGTTCGCGGGCGAGTCGTCGCCGTTCGCTCAGCCAGTGGAGCAGCTCGGCATGGGCTTTGGGCTCGGTTTCGGCCAGCAGGGACTCGGCGGCCGAGGCGCCGGCGAACGTGCCGTGGGGAACCGGGACGAGCTGGCAGAGGCTCTCCCCCTTGGCGAACTCGACGGTGCCGGGCTCGATCAGCTTCCAGTTCATGGTGAACGTGTAGTTGAGCCACCAGGTCTCGATCACCCCTTCCAATGGGGCGCAGTTCGGTTTCCAGCGGTTGCCCGGGCCCTTGACGTAGAGGTCCCAGCCGGGCGAGGTCCGGAACAGCCAAGGGAGCGAGAACGTGACGATCCCGAGCCCGAACTGGCTCTTGATCGCGACCTGATAAGGGGGCTCGACTTCGACCCGGAGGCCCGACGACTCGGGGGAGCCGTTCCAGGTTACCCGGACGTCGGTCGGGCAGAGGACCTGCCAGCCCCACTGGTTGGCCATGACCATGGGCAGGCACTGGTACGAATAGGGGCGTCCGTCCATCCAGTGCCGACGCGCCGGGGAGGGGCGGAGCCGCCAACCATCGAGCCAGCTTCCGTCCTTGATCTTGAGAGCCTTCAACTCCAAGGGGCCGGGGTCGCGGGCCTGGTTTTGGTTCGCCTCCGCGAGTTGGCGCTCGAGCGTGGCCACGCGTTCCTCCAGCTCACGGCAGCGCGGGCACGTCGGAGAAGCGGACGTGGCGTCGTCGGGCTCAGTCTCGGAACTCATGGGGGCAGCCCTCGAACGCGAACCACGGGATAAACCCGAAGGGAGACTCCTCGAGGCGAAGATAGTCGCTCAGGGAACCCGCATCAATCCCAACGCGCGGGCCGGGGACCGGCCGGGTAGGCTGGGGTTGTCAGGGGGGCGCCGTCCTGTTCTGATTTTGGCGAACGGCCGCCAGGGGAGCGATGGTCTCGGCCTTGGTTCGAGGATCGCCGGAGCGGCTCCCCGACAACTCAATCGAAGGAACAGCGTCATGTCGACACGCGTGCGATGGTTGGGGCATTCGTGCCTGTTGTTCGAGAGCGATGGGCGGCACGTCTTGGTCGACCCGTTCCTGACCGGCAACCCCAAGGCGGCGGACGCGGCGGACACGGTCCCGGCCGACCTGATCTTGGTCTCGCACGGCCATGGCGACCACATTGGCGATGCCGTGGCGATTGCCAAGCGGACCGGAGCGCCGGTCGTGACCAACTACGAGATTGGGGAATGGCTCAAGGAGCCCGATCGCGGACTCATCGACGTGCACGGCATGCAGCACGGCGGCGGTCGCCTGTTCGAGGGGATTGCCCGGGTGAAGCTGACCATCGCCTTCCACGGCTCGGTCTTGCCCGACGGCACCTATGGTGGCAATCCGGCCGGGTTCCTGATCACCTTCCCCGACGGCACCAAGGTCTACGACGCGGCGGATACGGCCCTGTTCAGCGACATGCGACTGATCGGTGAAGAGGGGATCGACCTGGCGATCTTGCCGATCGGCGACTATTACACGATGGGCCCGGACGACGCGCTTCGGGCCGTGACGATGATCGCCCCGAAATCGGTCCTGCCAATCCATTTCAATACGTTTGATGCGATCGCGCAGGACGGTAAGGCGTGGGCCGATCGGGTGCGCCGGGAGACTCAGGCCGAGCCGGTCGAGATCGAGCCCGGCCAGTGGTTCGACATTACGCGCAGGCCTGGCTGAGGCGAGGGAGGCCGGCCTGCGCGAAGTGGCTGCCGTTCGCTCAGACGTCGATCACCACTGGATCGAGCCGACGAGCTTGTTGTTGATGATGATCGCTCCGGTGGGGACGACCGTGCCGTCGGCGATCGTCGAGTTGGCGACGTAGGCGCGGGCACCGATCGACGCGCCTGCGCCGATCGTCGAGCGGTCGAGCACCGCCCCCGCTCCGATGATCACGTTGCCACCGATGCTGACCTTGGCTCCGGGCCCACCCAGGATCACTGAGCGGTCCCCCGCTTGCACGCCGTCGTAGATCGTGATTCCGCTGCCGGTGCTGGCCACGTTACTCCCCAACGGGGAGTTAATCACGACGTAATCACCGGACGTGAATGTCGAGCCGAAGACGAACGGCTGCCCTTGGTCGGCCCGAATCGAGTTGCCGATCCCGAGACTATGCGCGACGATGGCGGCCTGCTGATGGAAGACCACTTCGCCGGTGACCCGAGCGCGGAAGTTCGAGATCAGGCCGGGTTGCTGCTGTCCCAGGGGAGCCTGGAACGTCGGGCCGGTCGGGCTGGTGGGCTCGAAGCTGGGACCGTTCGCGGAACCAGGCTCGTTGCCCGCCCCTTCGACGGCGGAGAGGTTGCCGTTGAAGACCCCTTTTCTGGCCGGCGTGAAGATATTGGTGGTTCCGGTTGAGGAATCGCCCTGGAAGAGCGCGGCGTAGCCGGCGGCCAGTGCCGTGTTGTTCGCGAGGTTCTTGGACAGATCCGAGGCCTCGGTCGCGGTGATCGGGGCGACTTTGCCGAGAGCGGGGTCGGAGGCCTCGGCGTTGGTCGTGACGTTCGCGCCCGGCAGGACGTAGATACCCGCGGGGACGGTCACGCCTGGCCCGACCCGAGCCAACGTCCCCACAATCGCGCCCGGCTCGATCGTGGCGGAGTCGATCAGTGCGTTCGCTCCGATCCCGGTCGGCTTGCTCTGGGCGCCGAAGGCGCCGATCTGGCTCGGCCCGATGACCGTGGCGCCGAAGCCGACCGACACGAAGTTGCCGATCAGGATCGAGGTCGTCGGGTTCTTGGCACGGGTTGGATTGCTCTGGATCGTGGCGCCGTCGAGGATGCTCGAACCGGTGCCGATCTTGATGAACCCGGAGGTCGAGTTCAGCTTCGCATAAGGACCGATGAACGTCTTGTTGCCGACGATGACGTGCCGGCCGTTGACGATCCCGACCGTCGGGTCGATGAACGAGGCCACCTTGGTGGCGCCGAAGGGGAGGACCGGTGTGTTGGGCCGGACCGCCGGGACGCCGAGAGGACGAAGGTAAGGATGTCGATTATCCACCGGCGGGATCGTGCTCAAAAGGAGCCGTCCCTCCATGGACTCGCTCTGAGGGCGAAAAGCTACGTTCCGTCGCCGGCCTGATCGATCCATCATGTCACCAGTCGGTTATAAGTAAAGAGGCGACCCTTCACTGCACTCGGATGAGGAGTAAAGAAGGGTCGGTCGACCGCGATCCTGCGATCCGGAAAACCCTCGCGTTCCGATTCGAGGGGCCAAGTCGAACGCCCGACTGCGAATTCACTGAGGGGATGGCCGGTGACGAGCAGTCCACCGCCTGCGATTTCGGTCGAGCGACGTGCTTTCTTTCGACCGGATTCCTCGGTGGAATTGAATGCGAACCGCGCGATTCACGCTCAGGATCCGCCCCTTGGTGTCGATGCCGCCGGTCTCGCGGATCGCGACGATTTCGGCGGTTCCTTGGATCCGTTCGATCAGGCCGACAGCCCTTTGGCCCGAGCCAGTTGTTCATAGAGCGCGGCGAACCGCGCGATCATCGTGTCGGCGCGGAACTCCGCGTCCACGCGAGCGCGGCCCTCGGCCCCGAGTCGCCGGGCCAGGTCGGGGTCGCGGAGCACCGTTCGGATCGCCTGCGCCAGGGCGGGCGGGTCGCTCATCGGCACGAGCAGGCCGGTCCGGCCGTTCTCGACCACTTCGGTCGTCCCAGGCGCGGCGGTGGCGACGACCGGCTTGGCGAATCGCATCGCCTCGAGCACGACGTTGGGCAGACCCTCGTACAGGCTGGGCAAGACGAGCAAGTCGGCGGCGGCGAGCAGCCGCGGGACGTCGTTGCGGTGGCCCAGGAAATGGATCGCGTGGTCGTGCCGGTAGGCGATTGCCATCTCCTCGAGCTGGGAGCGAAGCGGGCCGTCGCCGACGATCAAGGTTCGCAACTCGGGCATGCCGTAGTGGAGCAGGTCGTGCGCGGCGATCAGGTCGGCGACCCCTTTCTGGGGGGCCAGCCGGCCGGCGAACAGAATCAAGGGGGCGTCGCCGGCGATGCCGAGCTCCGCGCGAACCGCGGCCGGGTCAACCGCCGGAGGATCCTCATCGGCGATGCCTGATGGGATCATCGCGAGCTTGTCTTCCGGGATTCCGGCCTTCCGGTAGAACTCGACCACCGCGCGTGAGTTCCCCACGACTCGGTCGGTCCAACTCGCCAGGCGGCGATCGATGTTGAGTTGCCCGCGCCCTTTCCAAAGATCGACGGCCATCTCGGCCGTGACCACGACCGGGACCCCTGCCCCCCGCGCCGCGATCCGCCCATAGGTGTTCGCCGCGAAGATCCAGGTCTGCACGACGTCGAACCGCTTGACCTTGAGGAACCGAGTCAACCGCGCCAGGGCCAGCGGATCGAGCTTCATCCGTTTGCCAATCGACGTGACCGGAATCCCGGCCGCGCGGAGCTCGGCCTCGAGCGGCCCCAGCCGGGTCAGCGCCGCGACCTCGACCCGGAACCGGTCGCGCGGCAGCCCCTGGGCCAGAATCGCCATCTGCTTCTCCGCCCCCGAGCGATCGAGCGTCGGTATCAGTTGCAATACGTTGAGCACGCGCAATTTCCTCTTGGAGGGTGGGCATGGCCCACCAGATTCACTTTGTTAATGTTGTGTAAGCATGATTTAGTATTTGTCGTCCGACGGCCCGCGAGTGCCGCCACAAAGAGGATCGGCGAACCTGGCACCGATCATCCGGAGCGGCCCTTCCCGCTTCGATCGACCAGCCTCTGAAACAGGTCAAGATGCTTGCGGGCGACGGCGGCGATCGAGAATTCCTTGGCGACTCGGCGGCGGGCGGCCTGCCCCATCCGGGCGGCCCGATCGAACCCGGCCCACTGGTCGAGGATCGCCCGAGCCAGGGCGGCGGGATCGTCGGGCGGGGCGAGCCGGCCGTGGACCTGGTCCTGGACGAGTTGCTGATTGCCCGGAATCGCCGAGGCGACCAGGGGGATGCCCAGGGCCATTGCTTCCAACAGGGCGATGCTCATCCCTTCCTCGCGTGAGGGGAGGATGAACAGGTCGGACTCGAGGAGTTGGCCCCTCGGGTTGGCGCTCGCCCCGGCCAGCTCGACCGTGCCCGCCAGCCCGAGCCGTTCGATCCGTCCCTCAATTGCGGCTCGCTCCGGTCCTTCGCCGATCAGTGTCAGCGTCGCCCGAGGGTGCGTGGCGCGGACCGAGGGCCAGGCGTCGACCAGGGTATCGAGCCCCTTCTCGGGGGCGAGCCGCCCCACGAAGCGGGCGCGGGGGGCGGACTGCCAGTCGGGCCGCGGCTGCCAAGGGGTGGTGGGAACCGGTACGCCGTTGGGTAAGGCCTGGATCCGTTCGCCGTCGAAGCCGGCTGCGAGCAGCTCATGGGTGATGGCCTGCGAGATCGAGACGATTGCATCGGCTTCACGACAGCGGCGGGCGATCGTCTGCCCGAACCGGCCCCAGGACTGCCAGGCGATGTCGCCGGTTGCCCCGGCCCCTTCGGGTCGGAGGACCACCGGGAACCCGTGCCGCCGCCCCTGCTCGACGGTGACGTAAGCATCATGTTTGAGCATCGATACATAGGCGGCGTCGATTGCGTGTTCCGACAGCCAATGCCCGAGGTTGCGCATGTAGAGCCAGGTCCCGACGAACCGCGCCCGCGACGTCGCCAGCCGGATCACCGTCAAGCGGCCGGCGGGAACGTCGATCTCCTCGCGCTCGGCCCGTCCTGGCGCGTCCGCGGTGAGCACGGTCACGTCGGCCCCTTCGGCGGCCAGGGCCGGGGCGAGGTAGCTCAACACCTTCTCGGCCCCGCCGATGTCGGGAGGATAGCGCCGGGTGATCAGGGCCAGTTTCATCGCCGTCGATCGGAGCTCAAGGGGTGAGAACGCCTACATAAGGGAGGTGACGATAGTCGTCATTGTAGTCGAGGCCGTAGCCGATGACGAAGGCGTCGGGGATGGTGAAGCCGCAGTAATCGGGCTCGAGGTGAACTTCCTGGCGGCCGATCTTGCGGAGCAGGACCGCGGTCCGGACGCTGCGCACCCCGCGCACGCTCATTCGGTCGACGAGGGTCGCCAGAGTGTGGCCGGTGTCGAGAATATCGTCGAGCAGCAGCACGTCGCGGTCGCTGACCTCGGGCAGGAACGCCTCGTTGACGTTCAAGGCCCCGGCGCTGGTCGTGGCCCCCCGATAGCTGCTGGCCTGCAACAGCGCCACGCGGTGGGGCAACTCGATCTGGCGGATCAGGTCGGCGAGGAAGATCAGGCTGCCGGTCAGGACGGCCACAATCGTCAGCGGCTTCCCTTGGTAGTCGGCCTCGATCTGCCGGCCGAGCTCGCGCACCCGGTCCTGAATCTGAGCCTCGGTGATGAGGACGTCCACGGCGCGCGGATTCCTTCTTTTTTTTGCGTTCGGTCATTGAAATTGAGACGGACCACCCGTTGCGACCCCATCATGTCCGATCGCCCGGTCTCTTGCCAAGGGGCCGGGTGATGCGTTGTTCTCGCCGTCGCTCGTTTCCGGGGCGTTCCTGCTTCGCGATGACCGGACCGCCCGAGTCGTCGAGCTCATGCGGCGCGGGTCATTGAGTCCGATAGGGCTTCTTTTCCTTGTAGAGTTGAATCCGCTCCCTGCTTCTTTCCTGGTCCTTGGGGTCGGTGTAGAGCCTGTTCGCCTTTTCCTGCCATTCGACGGCCTTCTCGAAGTCACCAGACTCGGCGTAGGCGGCCGCAAGCGTGTCGAGGTAATCGGCTTCCTTGCCGTCGCTCAGGTCGCAAGCACGGGTGGCGGATTCCACGGCCTTCGCCCCGTCTCGGATCTTCGCGTCGGGACATGTGGCCCACAACCAAGCCCGGGAGTTGTACGCGATTGCGTCTTCGGGGTTGAGTCGGATCGCCTCGTTGTAGTCGGCGATGGCCTTCTCGTAATCCTTTGCGTGGTTCCACACAGTGCCCCGATTGAGGTACGCCCTGGCGGCTTTGGGGTCGAGGTGGATCGCCTGGGTGTAGTCGGCGATGGCCTTTTCCTTGTCCTTCTTGATTTGCCAGACGATCCCCCGACTGAGGTAAGCGAATGCGTCCTGGGGATCGAGGCGAATGCTTTCGTCATAGTCGGCAATCGCCTTGTCGTATTCTTGCTTGTGGTGTAAGGCGATTCCCCGATTGTAGTAAGCAAGGGCACGTTGGGGGTCGAGTCGCATTGCCGCGTTGTAGTCGGCAATGGCCTTGTCATAGTCCTTCTTCTCGCTCCAGGCGTTGCCGCGGTAGATGTAAGCCGACGTGTCCTGAGGATTGAGCCGGATGGCCTCGTTGAAGTCGGCGATCGCCTTGTCGTATTCCTGCTTTTCGAACCAGGCATCGCCCCGATTTTTGTAAGTTGATATGTTCTTGAGATCAAGCTTAATGGCTTCGCTGTAGTCGGTGATGGCCTTGTCGAGATCCTTCTTTTCGCTCCAGGCATAGCCTCGATAAAAGTAAGCCAACGCGTAATTGGGATCGAGTCGGATGACCTCGTTGTAGTCGGCGATGGCCTTGTCTTGGTCGTTCTTTTCGCTCCAGGCATAGCCTCGCTTTAAGTAACCCCAGGGATTTTGGGGATCGAGGCGGATGGCCTCGTTGAAGTCGGCGATGGCCTTGTCGTATTCCTGCTTTTCGATCCAGGCATAGCCCCGATTTGGGTACGTCGACATGTTTTGGGGATCAAGCCGGATGGCCTCGCTGTAGTCGGCGATGGCCTTGTCTTGGTCGTTCTTTTCGCTCCAGGCATAGCCTCGATTAAAGTAAGCCAACGCGTTCTGGGGATCGAGTCGGATCGCCTCGGTGTAGTCGGCGATGGCCTTGTCTTGGTCGTTCTTTTGGCTCCAGGCATAGCCCCGCTTGAAGTAAGCCGAGGACGTTTGGGGATCGAGTCGGATGGCCTCGTTCTCGTCAGCGATGGCCTTGTCGTATTCCTGCTTTTCGCTCCAGGCGTGGCCCCGATTGAGGTACGCCCAGACATTTTCGGGATCGAGTCGGATGGTCTCGTTGTAGTCGGCGATGGCCTTGTCGTGGTCCTCCTTGTCGCCCCAGATCCCGGCGCGATGGAGGTAGGTCCAGGCGTCATTGGGATCGAGTCGGATCGCCTCGGTGTAATCGGCAACGGCTTTATCGAGTTCCTTCTTTTCGCTCCAGGCGTGCCCTCGTTTAAAGTAAACTGATGCCTCCTTGGGATCGAGTCGGATGACCTCGCTGTAGTCGGCGATGGCCTTGTCGTGATCCTTCTTTTGGTCCCATGCGTGGCCCCGATTCAAGTAACTTAATGAATCCATGGGGTCGAGTCGGATGGCCTCGCTGTAGTCGGCGATCGCCTTGTCGAGGTCCGGCTTTTGGGTCCAGGCGTAGCCTCGATTGGCGTACGCCGACGCGTCATTGGGATCGAGTCGGATGGCCTCGTTGAAGTCGGTGATCGCCTTGTCGAAGTCGTTCTTTTGGCTCCAGGCATGGCCCCGATTGACGTATGCCATCGCGTCCTTGGGATCGAGGCGGATGGTCTCGTCGTAGTCGGCGATGGCCTTGTCGTATTCTTCCTTTTCGCTCCAGACATAGCCTCGATTATGGTAAGCCGAGGTATATGCGGGATCGAGTCGGATCGCCTCAGTGTAATCGGCGATGGCCTTGTCGTATTCCTTCCGTTCACTCCAGGCATAGCCGCGATTGAAATAGGCGGAGGCATCGTTGGGGTTGAGTCGGATCGCCTCGTCGTACTCCGCGATGTCATCCTCCCCCGCCGTCAGCAAAACCAGTCCGATGAGGTTGCGCAAGCCAAATTGAATGAGAGGGGGGAATGGGTGGGTGGGCTCCGCCCGATCGCCTTGAGAAGGTTCTTGGTCGGTTGCGGAACGGGTCAGGCTGGCGGTTTGACCGTCGTCGTCCACGACCTGGTTCACAACGCTGAGGATCGTCCCGACCGGGGGCAAGACGTGTCTGGCGCTCGCGGGGTCTTTCGTCTCGGCGTTTGCCAAGCCGACGATGGCGAGCTGAGCGATCCCGATCCAGAGCAGCGAAGTCTTCATGGACGCCTCGCATCGGTAGGAAATTTCTTGAAATGTCCTTGGCGAATATAAAGGATCGCGAGCTTGGAGACCAAAAGGATTCCTGGTCCAAGCGGACTTTCGGATTTCGTGACGGGAGGGTCGCGCTGAGGGGGCCGCTTTCGAAATGAAAACAGGAGTGCCCCACCGATCCGTCTCATCCGCGTGGGCGGATGAGTCAGGTCGGCGGGGCACTCCTGCATGTCTTCGAGAGTTCAGGCGAAGGGCGTCGTGTCGGCTTTCGCCGGTGAGTCGCGGACGACTCGGGAGCGATGGGTCAGGTCAAGCGGGGCAGAGCTTCGACGACCGTCGCAGTCCCCGGGCGCGAACCAGGCCGAAGCCGGCCAGGGCCGACCAGACGAGGACCGACATTGGCTCGGGGATGTTCACCGATCCGTGGTCGGGCGGGGGGGGGACGGGGTCCGGCGTCTTGGCGAGGGCGGTGAGGGTCCTGCCACTGAGCGATCCCGGACTGGTAATTTCCAGGGCCGGCGGCGTGCTCAGGGCGTCGTTGATGTTCAGCGAAAAATGGAGCAGGTTGTTGGCCGCGAGGCCGCCGTTGAAGAAGACGAGGCCGAACTTCTGGTCGGTCGCGTCCTGGGGATTGTTGTTGAGGGCGACCACGAGGTGGTCCTTGTCGAAGCCGAACGAGTCGGATTCGATCGTGAGCGGGCTCCCCTGCGAGCCGTCCGGCAGCGTGGGAGGCACGATTCCGCCCGCCGGAACCACCTTCGCTTCAAGCTGAGGAAGCGACACACCCGAATTGACGTGGTTAACATCCGGTCCAGGATCAGGAAGACCTCCGGGGATCGTCAGCGAATAGGTCGCCGTCTTTGTTGAATTAATTCCGTCGGCCTGGACCGAAGTGGGCCGAACGGCCATGGTCAGGACGACCGTGAACACGGCCTGAATGGTGAGGCATCGCCGCATCACGACAAGGTTCCTCCCTGAACGGAGACTACTATCCTAGAAAAGGTTGCGCTAATCCCGGACCCATCGTTCACGCCAACCGGCCGGGCCGGAGGGGAACGGATGACCTCCCGTGCCTTCGATGCCAATCGTTGTGTTCCACACAACGCCGACCAGGCGGCTTGGAAGGGGGATCAATGACCCGAGATCCCTGGCCATTCTTGAAGGAAGATCCAGGTTGCGAACACACACGACTGACTTTGGGATCCGGAGACCAACGGGCGGATTGTGTTTCTAATCCGCAAATCGGTCAAGATCGGTTTCTTGGGTTTCATTCCCCTCGGGAACCCAACCTCTTTCGCCGACACTTGAAACGTTTTCGACGTATTTTGTGAGTGACGACTCCGTCACGCGTGTTTCGGCCGCGCCGAAGCGCGAAAGCATGGGGCCGGGTGGCCGCCGGGAACCGGAACCGTCGAGGACGTTTCTCAGCCAACCCAGCGCAGGCCATGATCTTTTGGTTCTTCCCAAATCGTGAGCGGAATGATCGAATAGAATCAGGACGCTGAGCGTCTGTTCTCGCAGGTGAGCGAAATGCCCAAGGCGGTCACCGGCGTGTTGACGCCCGATGAGATTTTGATTGATCGGACCCGTCGAGGGGATCGCTCCGCCTGCGAGGAGCTCTTCTTTCGACACCGTGGGGTGGCCTACAGCGTGGCCTACCGCTTGCTAGGACATGAACAAGATGCCCAGGACGCGGTTCAAGATGGTTTTCTGAAGGCGGTTACGCATCTGCAAGCGTTCGACGGACGAAGCACGTTCCGAACCTGGCTCGTCAAAATCGTTCATAACGCGGCCCTCGACCTGGGACGAAAACGGAAGCGACGGCCGACCCTGAACCTGGTCGATGAGGAAAACCAGGGGACCGATCCCGCCTGCAACCACGACCCGGCCCAGGGCTTGCACCAACAAGACCTCCATCGCCTCCTCACCGCGGCCCTCGACCGACTGTCTCCCGCGATCCGATCCACCTTCGTGCTGTTCGCCGACGCTGGTTTGAGCTATAAAGAAATTGCCGAAGTGCAGGAAATCCCGATCGGAACGGTCATGAGCCGCCTGCACCATGCCCGAAACAAACTGCAGTCGTATCTGAACCTCGACGCAATTGATGGGAACGACATCTAGAAGGGAATTCAAACCCCGAGAATGAGAACGGAACGCATTAAAACTCTACGGTCCGCAATCAATTCGGGGAGGTGTGCCATGCGTTGTGCGGATGTGATTCACGAACTGGCGGCGCCGACCGGGGGCCTCGAGCAGGCGGTCCTGTCCGAACACCTTGAGAACTGCCCGAGTTGTGCGCGCTGGGTGGAGCGGAATGCCCGTCTCGGCCAGATCTGGGACGCGACCCGTGCCCCTGAGCTGTCGGCGGTCGCCTGGGATCGGATCTGGGCGAATGTGTCCGAGTCGCTCGACCAGCCGCGGGTGACGGTCCCGGCCCCGTCGGCTCCGGTAATTTTCCGCTCTTGGCGTCGCTCGGCGGTGGTCGTCTTCGCGCTGGCCCAGGCCGCCGCGATCCTGGCCGGGCTCGGGCTTGCCTGGCACCACGCACCGTCACCGTTACGATCTCCGACGCCTTCGCAACCTCGGTCGGTGGCGGTCGCCCCGACTCCGGTTGTTCCTGTCTCTGTCCCTGCTCCTGATCCCGGGACCGATCCCGCCCTGGTCGCGGCCCTGGATGTCAGCGACATGGTTTTCAACCTCCCGTCGACCGGGACCTCAGTGATCTCGCTCGACGACAAGACCTTGCGCAACCTGGCCTTGAATGGGAATCCGTACGAGGTGGATCCCTTGTTTAATGGGTTCAACGACCTGGAATCGCAGGCGGGATTGCAATGACGATCCGGGCGCGACCCGGGCCGAGGGCCCGTGTGGGAGCGGTCGCTTGGGTTCTGGCCGCCTTGGTGTTCCTCCCCGGGAATGAGGCTCGGCCTCAGGATAGCCAGTCTGCGCGCCAGGTGACGGTGTTCGGGATCGTGGCGGTGCCCAACAAGAACATGATCGACCCCAAGCTCAAGGCGATTGCGCCTCAGCTTCGCCGGCTGCTCCCCAATCACGGCTTCAAGCTGCTCGATGTGCAGAGCAAGCGGCTCACGGCAGGCCAGACCGTCAGTTGCGACCTCGGCGGCGGGGCGGCGGCCGCGACCACCCTGATGATGCCGCTCGACGACAACGGCAAGGTTCAGCTCCGCTGCGAGATCCTCCAAAACGAGGTCCCCCAGGTGGGCACCCTGGTGTCGACCCCTCCCAACCAACTCTTCTTCTGCGACAAGGCACGGCCCGACGGCTCGCGCATTTTGATCGGCATCGGCGCTCGCTAAGCCGGGTTCACGCGCCGAGCTTCTCGCGTCCGAAGACGCTGAGGAACGCCGTTGCCGAGAAGCGTCGTCGCCTTGCAAAACGGCCTTAGATCGTTAAAATAGGGCTCTTTTGGTCGACGGACTCACGTTTGCGGGGTTGAACGACCAACGGACTGTTTGCGCCGGGCTCTCCCCCTTTGTAGAGAGTCAGAAAGTGATCGTCGGTCTTGTAGGGTGGGCACAGCCCACCAGGCTTTCGCCTTCTTGTTCGTTGGGTATGGTGAGCTGTGCCCCCCCTACGGGAACTCCGGACACGTGGTCGGAGTCGGGATTCTGACTCGTGATGGCTGCACGCAAAACCCTTATTGGCTTGATGTCCAAGTCTTCCTGGCTCAATTCCTCGCATTAGAAATGGGAGAGTTTCCTCTGATGGCTGACGCCACCACCAACCGTCACTTGAGCGCGACCGTGCTTTTGAGCAAGGGGTTGACCCCCGGCAAGCTCCGCGGACTTCAGCGGATCAGCAACCCGAACGGGACGCTGACGATGCTGGCGCTCGACCAGAACAGCTCGATGATCGAGATGGCGCAGAAAGCGCTCAAGGGCAAGGGGCAGGATCGCGAGCCCACTTACGAAGAAGTCGTCGAGGCCAAGCTCGACCTGGCCCGGCAGATGTCGCCGGCCGCCTCGGGCGTCCTGATCGACGCCTACTACGGCGCCTTCTCGGCGATCGCGACCGAGTCGATCCCCCCGCACAAGGGATTGCTGGTCCGGGTTGAGAAGTCGGGCAGCCCCAAGAACAAGGCCGGAGGCCCGATGGGCGAATACGAGCCGGGCTTGAGCGTCGAGAAGATCAAGCTGATGGGGGCCGACGCCGTCAAGCTGCTCGCTCCGTTTGAGCCGACCGAGGTGATCTCGGCGGAACACAACCTCGCGTTCATCGAGCAGGTTGCCGACGACTGCCGACGCCACGACATCCTCTTCTTGCTCGAACCGGTCGCGTTCCCGATCCACGGCGAGAAGAAGACGGACAAGAGCTTCCTCGACCGCAAGGCCGCGACGACCATCGAGTCGGCCCGGCAGCTCAGCCGGTACTGCGACGTCTACAAGGCCGAGTTCCCCGGCACCCTCGGCCACGGCTCCGACAGCCAGTTGACGGACAACCTGCACGCCCTCTCCGAAGCGAGCGAGCGCCCCTGGGTGCTCCTGTCGGCGGGTGTCGACTATCCTGACTACCTCAAGCAGGTCAAGATGGCGATGGAGTGCGGCTGCTCGGGCGTCCTCGGCGGTCGTGCCTTCTGGAAGGAATACTTCGTCCAGGAAGGCGACGAGGCCCGCAGCAAGTTCGCGGCCACGATCGGCCTGAAGCGGGTTGCCGACGTCGACGCGGTCGTCCGCGAGCACGGTACCCCTTGGTTCGCCAAGTACGGCTGGAGCAAGGACGACCTGGCGTCGATCCGGGCCAGCGAAGGTTGGCACTTCCGCTTCGCCCCCCATGCCAAGGCGGCCGGCGGAACCGGTGGCCACGTCGTTCGCGCGGGCGAGGTCTATTGATTCCAGGCACGAAACCGACGTGCTGATCGAGACAAAGGCCCTTCCCTCCCATCGCGGGGGGGAAGGGCCTTTTTTCGTTTTCTTGCGTCGTCATCATACCCGCGATCGACCTTCGGGGTGCCGACACCCTATGAGTGGCCGGGGGCCCGGATTCGGCCCCCCACCCTCCGGCTCGCTCGGACTTGGACTTGGGACGCTCATCAGCGTCCGGTCATGCCCTTTCGTTCGGTCTGGCTGCGGCCCGGGATCTTCATTCCGGGGCCGATCCGCGGCGTCTTCGGCCTCTTATCCTTGGTCTCGCCCGCGGGGCCGGGCCGGATGCCGGTCTTGATGTTAACGAACTCCACGGCGCTCATGGGCCTGATAAATTCCGACTCGCCTGTTAGGCGGTTGTACTTGATCGCCTGGCTGAGCCCGCCCGAGGCTGGCTGCCCGATCGTGTCCTGGCGGAGTACGGCCACCGGGCGGCCCCCCTCGGCGTAAGCGTAGAACAGGCCTTTCTGCGAGTCATAGGTAATGACGTCGGCCTTGATCGTCTCGTTGCGGGTCTTGGCCTGGGCCTCGTTCACGGCGATGAGGTTGTTCTTAGCCGCGCTCGACTTCCCGGGGGTCGGGGTGCTGCTCACATTCAATTGCTGCGAGTTCAACACGACGAAGTCTTCCGGGGGCCGGTCGAAGTCGATCAGGGTGTTCTCGTTGGCGACGGTGGCGTGGAGCGTCTGGACGTCGCCCAAGAAGGTCGCCCACCGCGTCTCGGTCGTGTCTTCGTCCTTGCCGGCGACGTAGCGACCGGTCATCTCGTCGTCGAAGGTGATCACGGTCGCCTTCAACGGCAGGAGCGCCAGCTTGGCCCGTCCGGCCGCGGCTCCCCCCTTCGCAGTGGCGGGGGCGGGGGGAATTTGGCTGGCGTTGTGGCCGATGACGGGCGGGGTCCGTCTTAACGGGACCGGGGCAGCCGGGTTGCTCGCCGGCTTGATGGAACGCCGGGCCGTTGTGCCCGGATCGGCCGGGGCCGGCGTGGGAGCCGCCAGCGGGTTGTCGGCTCCGTCCTCGCGGTTCCAGAGCGCAACCTTCCCCTTGCCCGGCACGTGGAAGTTACCCGTGAGCTTGTCATAAGTCACGCGGGCTCCTTCGATCCGCTGCTTCTGGAGCAAGACGCGCGTGTCAGGGTCGATCTTCCGACTCTCGACCACGACGTTCTCGAAGCAGTCGAGCAGGGAGATCTGCGGCCTCGGTTCCGGTTCTTCGCCTGGCGCGGCCTCTTTGGACACACCCTTCGGTCGGACGAGCGAGACCTGCCGATCCATGTAAACGTCCATTCGTTTCTTGCAGGCGAGCTGGGCGTCATCCATGACCGCGCGGACGTCGTCATGGAACTGGACGAGGGCGACGGGGGTTCCCCGGAGGAACACGTTCTCGGGTCGGCCGACGAACTTCATGCTCGACTTCCAGGAGATCCTCATCGGACGCTTATTGGCTTCGACGCTGGCCTTTGCTTTGTCTTTGTCTTTCTCCTTAGTGTTGGACTCAGCGATTGCAACGGCGTGGTCCTTGGCGTCGGGTGCGCCTTCGCCGAGTCCCTTGTCGGTCAGCAGGCCGCGCGGGGCCATCTGGGTGAGTGTGCCCGC
Source organism: Singulisphaera sp. GP187 (assembly GCF_900129635.1). GTDB lineage: Bacteria > Planctomycetota > Planctomycetia > Isosphaerales > Isosphaeraceae > Singulisphaera. The sequence goes on from NZ_FSRB01000001.1 coordinate 5,529,807, forward strand.
GCCTTCGACCCAGGCGTGGTCGGCGGCCTGGTCCAGTCCGATCCGCGGTCCGGTGATCGTCATTTCTTCGGTGGCGACCCGGGCATGGGGCGCCATGGCTTTTTCGGGCGTGGTGGCCTTGGCCGAGTCGATCAGGTTCTCGACCACGAACATCATCTTGCCGTCGCCCTGGTTGTGGACGTCAAGCGCCTCGCCCGTCACGTCGGTGCCTTGCGTTTTGCCGGTGTCGGGGTCCTGATGGAAGGCGACGCCGCCGCGGAGCAAGACCTTTTGGATCTCGCCACGTGTGTTCCCGGGAGCGCTGGATTCGGCACCGGTCGGAGTCGGATCCGCGTTCGGGGTGGTGCGGATCAAGGCCCAGACCCGATCCGCCGAGACGGTCACCCCCGGTTCGGCCGGTTTGGCCTTGGGCGTGGTGGCGGGTTCGGCCTTTTCTCCGGTGGCGGGCGGCGCAGCGGGATCCGGGGCCGGAGTGGGAGCCGCCTTGGCCTTTTCGGGCGTGCCAGGCGCGGCTCCGGCGGCCGGCTTGGCGGGGGCCGGAGACTCGAAGAGGGCGTCGAGCTCATTGCGGGCGTTCATCACCTTGCCCGGCGAGATCAGGTGGACGTTCCCCAGCGCTCTCAGCTTCTCGATCTGGAACGAATCGGACGCCGCCCCAGGCGCGGCCGGGGCCGGCTTGCCGGATTTGGCTTCGGCGGCCAGCACCGCTGCGGTCTTCGGCTTGGGTGTGAGCCAGACGACGATTTCCTTCTCGGCGTCGAGGCTGGCTTGCGCCACGTCAATGAACTCGGGTTTGCCGGTCAGGGTCACCTTCTTGGTCGGTCGGTTGCTGCCATCGAATTCGGTCCGCATGACCAGGTGGTCTTGCCAGATCGCCTTGCGCTCAACCGGCTTGTCCCGACTCGGGCGGGTCTCGAGCAGCCCAGGGCCACGGGCCACGATCGTGGCGTTTTGGCTCCCCTTGCCGTCTTCGAAGATCGTCGCGTCGATCGTCCTGATCGTGGTGACCGTCCCGACCTTTCCCTTGTTGGGGCCGGAGTCGGCGGTCTCCACCTTCTCCACCCAGAGCTTGGTCTTGCTGTCACCCCGGAGGTAGGTCTCGTCGGCCTGCTCGGGAGCGAGCTTCTTGTGGATCAGCTCGTTGCAGCGTGCCGTGATCCCCTGCCCCGGCGACTGGAGCCAGACGGCGTGGCCGGTCGCCAGCGCTTCGCGGAGGGCCATCTCGGTGCCCGCGCCGGTGGCGGCGGGGGCCGGTTCGGCGGTCTCGGCTGGTTCGAAGGAGCTGTTCGACGCGGGTTTCGGAGTCGGCAACGCTTTAGGCTTTGGAACCATCGTCAGGCGGAGCGCATCGCAGTCCAACTGGTCGGGCTTCGGGCCGACCTGGCCAGGGAGGACCGGTTTGCCGCGGATCACGATGACATCGCGTGCGAAGTAGATCAAGGTCGGCAACGGAGGCGCGGGGGGACCGACCTCGACGGCTTTCCGCGGCTTCGGCAACTCGACCCGCATTTCCCCGGCGCAACGGAGGTCGAGCGGGGTGGGCGCCTCCTGGCCCTGGCCCTCCCCCTGCCCCGGTTCCCGCGGTTGGGTGGAGACGGCCGCCGGTCCCGATCCGGCCTCAGCCTCGGCCTTGCCGGGGAGGATTCCCGTGCGGCCCACGTCATTGAGGACGATATGCACGTTCTTTCGGATGTAAGCCGTCTTCGCGTCGAAGCCGCCGGCGGTGCTGGACGGAGCGCTCTCGTCTTTGGGACGGAGCTGGATCAAGAGGTCGAAGCCGGTGATCCGCATGTCGCGATCCTGGATCACGATGTCGGAGACGCTCTTGATCTGCAAGCTGGGCTCGTCGAACTCGACGTAGGGCATCGGGCCGATCACCAGGTCGTCGATCGTCGAGCGCGGAGTGCCCTTGTCGTCGCGGAGCTGGACGTTCCCTTCCATCCGGGCGTGGACCACCTTCATCGCCGTCCCTGACTTGTTCGCCACGCCCAACGGCTGGTCGAGGTCCACAATCGCTTCGTCGCTGGACGCCGTCTTGAGGGCCTGGCCATCGCGTGACTTCATCACGATCGCGAACGGCCGCAATCGCAACTGCTTGCCGCCGTTGAGCCGTTCGTACTCCTTGGCGTACATCCAGTAACCACGCTCGTGGTTGTAGTACCGTACCGGGAGCGCAGGGTCGCCGCTCCAGTGCTTGGGGCCGAACGCGCGTGCCGCCGTTTTGGTGGCCTCTTGCTGAGTCGTTGACTCCCGACGCTGCCAGGGAGTCGCCCGCGAGGCGTCCGGACCGACCCCCGCGGCGATGATCGCGAAGATCCGGACGTAGCCAGCGTAGGCCGCCAGCAAGACGCCGAAAGTCGTCACGACCTGAAGTGCTTTCTTGAACACAGCAATATCCGTTGTTCGGAACGACCGATCGGCAGAACGGGCGTCTCGCGACCGCCCCATCGCGTCAGGCCGGCACCTGGTAGCGGGCCACGAGCCCGTCCCAGACCCCCTGGTGTTTCAAGATGACTTCGACGATCTCGCGGATCGCCCCCCGACCTCCGTGCACCTGGGTCACGAAGTGGGCGGCCTCACGGACCTCGGCGGCGGCGTCCGCGGGGCAGGCGGCGAGCCCGACCGCCCGCAGCACGGGCAGGTCAGGCAGGTCGTCACCCACGTAGCAGACCTGTTCGGCGGCGAGGCCCAGCTCGGCGATCAACCTACGGAACGGCTCCCCCTTTTGGGACGCGCCTTGGATCACCGGCGCGATTCCGAGTTCGGCCGCCCGGCGGTTGACGGCGGGAGCCCACCGCCCTGACAGGATGGCGGAGCGCTTGCCCGCCTTGTGCCAGAGGTCGAAGGCGCTCCCGTCACGGACGTGGAAGTGCTTGGTCTCGACCCCGTGGTCGTCGATCGCGATGACGCCGTCGGTGAGCACACCGTCGACGTCCACCAGGAGCAATTCGACCGGTCCACACCGCGCGGCCAGGTCGAGGGAAGACTGCATTCGGTTCATTCCTCCGGCTCGGCGGGGACCAGGTCGATCACGTCGGTCAGGTCGATCAAGCCGACGAGCCGGCCGCCGCGATCGACGACCGGCAGCTCGCTGATCTTCCGGGCTTTGAGCGCTTCCACCGCATCGGCGATCGTCGCGCCAACCTCGACCTTGACCGGGTTGGCCGTCATCACCTCGCCGATCGGCCGGTCGAGCTCGGACTCGCGCCGTTTCTCGAACAACCGGGCCAGGTCACTATCGGTGAAGATACCAAGCAACTTCTGGTCCGCTCCCTCGATCAAAATCGCCCCCGAACGGCGTCGTGGTCCGGCTAAACGGACAAAAACCGCACGAACGGTCTCGTCGGGTCGCGCCCGGCGGATCTGGGCGCCGGTCCGCATCACTTCCTCGACATGGCAAAGCTTGCGTCCCAGGCTTCCCCCGGGGTGGTAGAGCGCGAAGTCCTCGGCCCGGAAGTCGCGCATCTTGCTGACCAAGAGCGCCAGGGCATCGCCAACCGCCATGAGCGCCGTGGTGCTGGCCGAGGGGGCCAGGCCGAGCGGGCAGGCTTCCTGGACGGGGCCCAAGGCAACGCAGAGGTCGGCCGCTTGGCCGAGCGAGCTTGCCACCCCTTCGGTGATCGCGACCAGGTGCGCCCCGAGTCGCCGAAGCGCCGGGACGAGCCGGAGCAACTCGTACGTTTCGCCACTCTGCGAGAGCGCGATCACGATGTCGCCGGCCCGGATCCGTCCGAGGTCGCCGTGGACGGCTTCAGCCGGGTGGAGCGGAAAAGCCCGCGTGCCCGTCGAGGCCAAAGTCGCCGCCAGCTTCTGGCCGACCAGCCCCGCCTTGCCCATCCCGGTGACGATCACGCTCCCCGGGCAGCGATAAACCAGGTCGGCCGCCCTCGCGATCGAGACGCCGAGCCGTTCACGCACCCGCTCGAGCGCATGCGCTTCAACCCGAAGGACTTCGCGTGCGAACGCAAGTCCTTCGGCTTCAGTCATTTGGGTCAGAGACACATCCGTGATCATGGCCATCGTTGGGCCTCCTTGCCCTGCGTCAGTTGACGCCAAACCTGACGGCACCGGCCTACGGATTATAGGGGATCGCACCATAGCCCATCCCCCCAGTCTCGTCAACGCAGGCCCTGTCAACTTCCCGACACCACGTCCGTGGGATCAAATCGCCCCATTATAGTTTCTCGGCAATCCTTGACTGGGACGTTTGGGGAAAGCGGGGTGCCAGTTCTTGAATGTTCTGAATAGTCCTGATGTGCCGGGCGGGGCATGAAGCCGCTACCCCTTGTTCATGTTACGACCGGTTCGGGTTTGGTCCTGAGCCTTGCTACCCGCGACAAATCGGTGGAAACCGGGCCAACTCTTCAACCGGGACACCTTCGCGAGGCCGAACGCCTCGGTGAATCACACTCCTTATCGAGGAGACCAGCGGGGAATCTGAGCTCCCTGTCCTCTGGGATTCTTTCTTTGCTGAGGCGAGCGAGAAATAGGTTCGGGCCGGTCACGCTCGACGTCGGCGGGCCGTCGGGCGTATGCGACCGGCCGTTCCGGGACGGGCCGTGATGGTTATATTCCAGTTTTGGATTTAACGTCGTTGCCTGAAGGGAATCCGCCTCCTTGGTTGGGCGGCTGAATCCACTGAGGCTCTTGGTCCAACCTGCTGAGGTCGGATTTGCCGGCCTATGAGGACGGAGCGGTTGCGTCAACCCCTTGTTGGTGCGATCCGCGTGCGGTATATTCCAAAAATGGAAATAATGCTCGCGGCTGATCGGCGGTCGAGAGCTCTGCCAGTGATTTTCCGAAGGTCAGCGGACCTTGAGGATGCCACACTCATGTTTGCGAATCGCGCGAAACCGAAGCTTCGGGCGTCGAGCACGCTCGACCGTAGGCGGGCTGGCCGGATCTGGCCGTGCCTCGCCCTGCCCTGCTGTCTCGGCCTTTGGCTTGGCTTGTCCCAAGCGACGGGGGCGGAGGTGTTGCCGTTCCAGGAGCGGTTCGACGGCTCGGGGCCGGGCGCGGGGTGGGAGACGGTGATCGGTTCCGCGGGGACGATCGAGGTGAAGGAGGGCTGGGCGACGTTCGTCGCGCCGGCCGGCGGCCGCTCGCACATCCAGAGGCCGGCGGGGGCGGATTTGATTTCCGTCTCCGGCAAGCTGGCGCGGTGGGCGTCGATCTACATCGTCTGGGATGCCGACAACTGGTGTGGGGTCGGCAAGCTTTCGCCGACGCCGTTCGGCCGGTTCTATAGCATCGACGTCGCGAATGGGAAAGGGACCGAGGTCGACCACCGCGGGGTCGACTTCAACACGCGGCACGCGATGAGGATTCGGCTTGGCAGCGACCACGTCGCGTTCCAGTACGAGCTCGACGGCAAGTGGGTCGACCTCAGAACAATCGAGCGGCCTAACGGGTTTTCCGGGGCACCGACGCTAGTCGCGGCCGGCAAAGCCTACGGCGTGGACGACAAGCCGTTCGCCACTGAAGGCGCCCACAACACGATCGGTGACGAGAAACAGAGTGGCGCGATCGACGAGGTGGGCATCGAGCCGACGCCGACTTCAGAGTGGAAACTCACCGAGGCCCAGCTCAAGGCCGTGCGCCAGCCACCGGACGAGCCGGTAAACGCGCTGCTCAGGCAGGGGAAGGACGACCCGACCTACGAGCAGATCGTCGGTTACTACCCGCCGTTCCGCTCGCCGCGCGAGATCGTCGGCGTGGCGGGGCATGTGCAGGAGATCGGAGTCGACTGGCTCGGCCGGCTCGACACTAGCCCGTGGACACCGCCCAAGGCCTGGTTTCTGGTGGGCGACTCCGCCGTCGAATTCGGCCAGCTTGGCGTGCCGTTTCAGCGCCGTCTGTTGCATGGCTACCTGCCACTCGTCACGCTCAGCCGCGTGATCGACGGTGTCGAGCACGAGCTCACGGTCTTTGGCTGGTCCGAAGGGTTCCGCGTCGATCAGGATACGTTCGCCTATGCACGCATGACCGCGCGTGTTGTGGACAAGCAGGCCCGGTTGCCCAAGCGAGTCACGCTCGCCTGGGGCGACGGCAACAAGCATCGAACGATGGCGATGGCCGAGCGCGACGGCCGTGCCGAGTGCTTCCTCAAGCTCAAGTGGCCTGAACCTACCTCGGCCCGTGCCATCGAAGCGACCGAGTTCGCCGCCAAGTTCCAGGCGACGGCGACTCTGTGGCAGCAGAAGCTTGCCCCTGCCACGCGGTTCGACGTGCCGGACCGGCGGGTGATGGAAGCGTACCGCGCCTGGATCGCGTACTCGATGCTCAATGCCGACACCATCAACGGCCACCTCGAGCCGCACGACGGCGCCGGGTTTTATGACTCGATGTTCGGCAACAGCGTGACGCTTCAGGCGATCGCCATGGACCAGTACGGCCTCCATGACTACGCGGCGAAGATCCTCGACATGCAGTGCCACTTCCAGCAAGCCGACGGGCTCTATGTCCAGGACTGCGGCCTGGTTGATGCCGGTGGATTCATCGCGGGTCTCGCGAAGCACTACGAGTTGACCGGCGACCGCGACTGGCTCCAACGCGTCGCGCCGAACCTTGTGAAGCAGTGCGACTGGATTCTCCGCGAACGGCAGGCCGCCCCGAAGGACGGTCTGGTTCGTGGCCTGATCAAGTTCCGGCCCTACAACGATTATCAAGGAAAGGTTTATAACTACCTCGGCAACGCCTGGTGCGCTCAAGGCATGGCGCTCGCCGCCGCGGCGCTCAAGGACCTCGGCGCTCCCGAAGCCGGCAAGCTCGCCGCCGAGTCTGAGTTGTACCGCAACGATATTCTCGACTCCATGCAGGCGGCGGCGTTCTCGCGCGACGGCCTGACGCTCTTGCCGATGGAGCCCGACACGCACCGGCTGCTCAAACTCAGCAAGTACCGCGGCGGCGACTACTGGGGCCTGATCGCCAGCCCCCTGCTCGGCACCGACCTGCTCGCGCCTGACGACCCGCGGACCGCCTGGATCGTCGACCTCATCGAACAGCGCGGGGGCCTGATCGCTGGCGTCTCCGAGTTCCAGGACGGCATCGACCACGCCTATACGTTCGGCTACCTCAATCACACCCTGAAACGGGACGAGGTCCGCAAGACCTTGCTCGGCTTCTGGTCGTTCATGGCGTTCGGGATGACCCGCGACACATACTCGCCTGTAGAAGTTTCAATGATTAAAACCGGCGAGAACCACTATACGTTGCCGCACCTCTACTCCTGCACCGAGCAGCTCCGCCTGTTGCGGAACCTGCTACTTCGCGAGGAGAGCAGCACCAAGCCCGAGAAGAACGTACTCTGGCTCGGCCAAGGAATCCCACGCGCCTGGCTCGAGCCCGGCAAACACGTCGCCGTCACCGCCGCGCCCACCACCTACGGCGATCTGAGCTACCGGATCGACGCCAACGCCGACGGCACCTTCCGCGTTCACCTCGACCCCCCGACCCGTCATGCTCCAGCGGAGCTCAAACTCCGCCTCCGTCACCCGTCTGGCCGCCCGATCGCCTCCGCGAAGGCGACCCCGTCGACCCCTCTGGAGATTTGCGAGGAAACGATCACTCTCAAAGATGTGAAGAACCCCGTCGATCTTCTCATCCAATTCCGGGAGAACTAAGTTCAAGTTTCGCACTTCTCCCAAATGTCAAATTCCGACTTGTAGATTCAATAGGGCTCCAAAAAAAAACGTCGGCGTCTCTGTCAGTTTTTGGCAAATTGTTTGGGCCTTACACCGAACAATTTCCCCTGACACAGGACGCCGACCCATGGAACTTACACCCTCCTTCCTCCTCTTGCTACAGCAATTCACACCCGTCTTCACCAATCCCTCCTTCCACACCTTCACCTTGATCGCCTCCGGCTGGATCCTCTCGAATCGCCACCGCTATATTACCGAACTCATCTTCTCCAGCGGCCAGGTTGGCATCGGACATTGGTCACGCTTCCATCGCTTCTTCAGCCATGCCGCTTGGGACCTCGATCACTTCTCGATGTCCCTGGCCAAGCTTGTCGTCTCCATCCTCGCACCGGGCGCCACTTTTTACTGGGCCGTCGACGACACCCTCTGCCGAAAACGCGGACTCACCCTCTACGGCGCCGGCATGCACTACGACCCACTCATCTCCAGTCGAGCCAAAGCTCTCGTCAGTTGGGGACACGACTGGGTCGTCCTCTGCCTGATCGTCGTCCACCCGTTCTGGGCACCGACCAAAGTCTTTGCCTTGCCCATCGCCATGCGGCTCTATGTCAACCGCCAAGGCTTAACCAAGGGCAAAAAGAACCAGAAAAAGAAAAAGGCAAAGCCCGATCCCAATCATCGCACCCGCCCCGAACTCGCGATGGAATTGATCCACTTGGCGGCGGACTGGTTCCCCGACGACGAGATCGTCATCACCGGCGACAGCGCCTATGGGGGCCAGAGCATCCTCGGCCAACTTCCGCCCACGGTCCATCTCATTAGCCATGTCCATCCCAAGGGGGCCCTCTATGAGCCAGCGCCTCCCAAGGAGGAGAAATCCAAAGGGGCGCCCCGCAAGAAAGGCCAGCGCCTCCCCGGCATGAAGGAGTGGGCCGAGGATGCGAATCAACCCTGGACCCCACACGACTTTGACCAGTTCGGGCTCCATGCCAGCTTGGCGGTCAAGACGATCCAGGCCCTCTACTACAAGGCCGGCAAGGACCGACTCCTGACGATCGTCTTGGTGCGTGACCTCCAGGGGAAACGTCCCGATCAGATGTTCTACTGCACCAAGCTCGATTGGACCGTCCCGCAGATTCTCTCGGCCTACTCGTACCGTTGGGCAATCGAATGTACTTTTGAAAATACCAAGCAACTTCTCGGCCTCGAGGATCCCGCCAATCGCCTCCCCAAGGCCATCGAGCGAACCGCGCCGATGGCGTTGTTTCTCTACAGCTTGGTGGTGGTTTGGTTCCACCAGACCGGTCATCGATTTCTTCGTTTTCCGGTCCGCCCGTGGTATCCGAAGAAGCAAGAGGCCTCGTTTGCCGACCTGCTGACGACCTTGAGGCGGGTCAGCTATGAGGAGAAAACCGAGGGAGCGCTATCCAACCGGTATGACCTAAAAGCCTGGATTGCGCAGCTCACCGAGTTTCTCAGCCGCGCGGGCTGAGCCGACATCGGCCGGAGATTTCGGCCCTCACTCGCACTTGATCAAGGGGTCGCCGGGGTCGATAACAGGCCTCGGGCCGCTCCCGATCCGTCCCTGTTTATGCGAAACTTGAACTAAGGAACGGGACGCAAATCACTTCCCGAGACTCACCCCACGAAAGTAGGCTGGGGCGAGACCTACGGCGGTTTGCCGTCGAGTGGCGTACGCTCTCGCCGGTTTCAGTCCCACCGGGGCGGCCCAAGGTAGCCCGGGGCAACGCCCCGGGAACTCGACATGCTTGCATGACATGGCCCTGTAAGGGCGGCCTAGTTCGAGCGGGAGCCTTGCGATGTAGGTCATTCTGGTGTAACCTTTTAAGTCGCCATTTCAGGGCTGATTATCCTCGTGGACGAGTCCCCAGGGCGTTGCCCTGGGCTTCCTTGGGCCGCCCCGGTGGGGCTGAATTTAAACCAAACAGTCCGAGGCGTATTCAAGACATAAGGTTGTTTGCGATTATAGAGTCTCTTAACGGGTTAACGCCGTAACGAGGCACGTCCGTGAATCGTTCTGAAATCGGGAAGTGATTTGCGTCCCGTTCCTTAGTACTACAGCGCCAAGTTGTACCGTCTTGATCCGCCAGCCATTGCGAAAGTATGCTCGCCTTCATGGTTTATGGAGGGACGAGTATGGATATCCCACAGATCCGCAAGCTCAAACCCGCGCTGAACAAGTTCCTCAAGCGGTTCGATGACTGCTTCCCGCGCAAGGACACGCGGTCCCATTTGCCGGTGTACGTCTCCGGGCAACTCTCGGACATCCCCGAAAAGAGTGTCGAGCCGATCGCCATCAATGCCGGCGTCCCCGTCAGGACCCTGCAGGAGTTCCTCAGCCAGCACTGCTGGGACCAGGACCGGGCGCGCGACCGGCTCCAGCACATCGTCCGCGACGAGCACGCCGGCCCCAACGCGATCGGCGTCTTCGACGAGACCAGCGACGTCAAGAAGGGGAACAAGACCCCCGGCGTGCAGCGGCAGTGGTGCGGCTCCGTCGGCAAGAAGGAGAACTGCATCGTCACGGTCCACCTCGCCTACGCCCGCGACGGTTTTCACTGCCTGCTCGACGGCGAACTGTATCTGCCGGAGTCCTGGTCCTCTGACCGCGACCGCTGCCGGGAGACTGGCATCCCCGACGCTATGGTTTACCGGCCCAAGTGGACGATCGCCCTGGAACTCTACGACCGCGCCATCACCAACGGTCTGCACTTCGACTGGGTGACCTTCGACGAGGGCTACGGCAGTAAGCCCGAGTTCCTGCGGGGGTTGAGGGGCCGCAGCCAGAAGTACGTCGGCGAGGTGCCGCGGAGCTTCATGGGCTGGATCAAGGCACCGCGTGTCGTCACCAGGAAGTATCGCAAGCACGGGCGGGGCCGCGGCCGCAAGACGCCTCGCCTGGCGAGCGGCAGCGCGCCGGCCCGGCGGGTCGAGGCGATGCTCGATCAGGACGGGTTTCGCAACCAGCCCTGGGTCCGGTGGCGGGTCAAGGACGGGCACAAGGGGCCGATGGTCTGGGAAGTCAAGCACTTGCGGTTTTCCCCCGTGGGCGCGGACGGGTTGCCGGGCGAGCCGCTGCACCTGGTCGCCGCCCGCGACGTCTTGAACCCGGCGGAGTTGAAGTTCTTCGTCGGCGACGCCCCCGAGGAGACGTCGGTGCAGGTGCTGTTGCTCGTCGCATTTTCGCGGTGGCGAGTCGAGCGCTGCTTCGAAGACCAGAAGTCCGAGATCGGGCTGGATCAGTACGAGGGCCGACGCTACCAGGGGCTCAAACGCCACCTGATCCTGAGTTGCCTGAGCTACCTGTTCCTGTCGCGGATGCGACAGGAGTTCGGGGGGGAAAAACCTGGGCCTGACGGAGTGCCAGGTACACACCGCAGTAGCGGCGTTGATCCCATTCTGGTGGTTGGGGCTGAGTGCTCCGCGGAAGCTACTGGAGCGAACCTCCGAAGAGATCGAGCGGGCGCAACGTCGAAACGCCGTGGCACAGCGGTGCCACACCAAGCGGACAAGGCGAAGGCTGCATGAGTTGGGCATCAAACTCACAGAGTTGCCCCGATGCAAATGGGATACGACTTAGCGCTGTAGTATTAGGTGCCTGACCGCTTACCTTTCCCCGTTTCTAGTCGTCATTTGTTTACTGTTGTGTTGCTGACGATCAACACCGGTTCCCTCCCTCCCCCCCCCCGATGGATCTTCCAGGCCCCCCTCCCCCGGCTCCGCTTGAGGTGCTTGTCCACCGTCCCAAGCAAGGTGTACGCCGTCGAACTCGGCTGCCACCGCTTTCCCGATTTTGACTGCAGCCGAGACAGTTGGTGTTTTTGTTGCCGCTTGAATAATCCTCGCAATTGGTAAAGTCGGCTGTAAATTGGGTGATTTGGGATGACCAGTTGTTGTGGTAAGCTCAGGTGAGTGATAGCTTAGAGATCAGCGGAAATTGGTCCGTTCAAAGCTCTTGGGACGCGATATGGTCCGTGTTTGAAACCGGTCTTTTCTTGTGAAGATCAGTGTGTCTTGATTCAACGGGATGGGTTCAAGGTTCAACTGAAAACACCTCACCGATGCAGTTCGCTCGCTCCTTTACGCATTCGGCAGCTGATTTACGACCCTGGCAAATTTAACAGACGATTATTGGGTTCTTTGTACAGTCGGGATTGCCTTTTTTGAGTGTGTGCAGCCGTAAGAACCTGCCTTCGCTTGACACGATGAAGCTTCGACGAGGCGGTGTAAGCACTTCGACGTGGGTCTGGAGCACCGGGGCGGTCACGCGTCACGAGTCGTCGGGATTTTGGCGTGAGGGAATGACCGTTCCACGCATCTCAACGGCGGGCGAGCCATCCCCATGAGCAGCGGATTTGGTCCGGACGACACTCTGATCGACATGTTTCGGGCCGAGGTGGAGGCTCATTCGGAGGTGCTCAGTACCGCCCTGCTCGCGCTCGAACGCGCGCCGGGCGACACGTCGCGGCTCGACGAAATGATGCGTGCGGCGCACTCGATCAAAGGGGCTGCCCGGGTCGTCGACGTCGATCCGGCCGCCCGAGTCGCTCACGTCATGGAGGATTGCTTCGTCGAGGCGCAGAAAGGGACCCTCTCGTTTTCACCAGGAGACATCGACGTCTTGCTGCGGGGGGTGGACCTCCTCGGCAAAATCTCGAACGCGACCCGGGACCCCAACGCGGACCTCGAGCTGGCGTTCAGCGGCCCCGTGCAGGCGCAGGTCGTCGAGCTCCGAGCCGTGCTCAGCGGCACCGGTCCGTCCGGTCGTGGTGCGGTCGCCGTTGAATCGGCGGCCCCTGCCCCGTCACCATTGGCCGTCGCTCCCCAGTCGGAACCGGCGACGGCTTCGCCTCCTCCACCTTCGGTCACGACGATCGCCTTCCCGGACATCTTGGATTCAGCGGCCGTCGAACGGATCCGCGGGCAGTTCCTTGCCGCGATTGATTCCCCGTGCGCGACCATCCAGTTCGATTTACGAGCGACCAGGGACCTGGATGTCCAGGGCCTGGCGTTCCTGGCGGCGGTTCCGCGGCATCTCGCTCGACTCGGTCGATCGTCCCTGGAATTGGCGGGGGTGTCCGTCGAAATGGCGACCGTGTTCCGCGTCACGGGGCTGGATCAGCCTTTCGGCCTTCGTCGCGGCCCGATGCGAGAGGCTGAATAACCGATGGAAGCCCACGCCGATCAATTCGTGATCCAGGCCCGAGAACACCTGGCGGTCCTCGAACAGACGCTCCTTTCCCTGGAAAACCCCGGAGGACCGGAGGAGCGCCGGGAACGGATCGACCGCGGCTTCCGGATCGTCCACTCGCTCAAGGGAGACGCGGGCTTCCTCGGCTACTCGTCGGTTCGAACCCTGGCGAACGCCATGGAAACGGTGCTGGAAGCGTTGAGAAGTGACGCGATCCCGGTTTCGCCCCTGGCGATCGAGCGCCTCCTCGTGGCTCGAGACCATCTCGCGACGCTGGTGGATGACCTGGGAAACAGCCATGCCGCGGATCTGAGCGAGATTCTCGCGCAACTCGAGCGGCTTGAGGACGCGCCGCTTCAGGGCTCTCAGGCGTGGGAGATCGATCTCCGGCAACTGGATCGGGAGTGTTCCGGCCGGATCGCGGGGTTCTTCGCGGCGTTCGAGCGCTGTGGAGCGGTCTCCGCCCCCCGGATCGAGATGGGCTTGGAGGATGTCACCGGTGACTTTGCCCGGGGCCCGATTCACTTCCGTGCCCGACTCAAGACGGCGCTCCAGGCCGAAGACATTCGCCGCGCCCTGGGGCTCTCGGCGGACGCGATGAACGTCCACCAGGACCGATCTTTGCCGCTTTCAGTGGACCTCGCGGAATGGATGCGCGCCAGTCAGCGTCCCTTGGCGACGCTTCTTGCCGAACTCGATCGCCTGGGGGGCGTCGAGGACCCCGTTCTCGAATTCGCGGCGAGCGATTTAGCGGTCGGCCCCCCGGTTGGGCCGGTCCGGTTGCGAGGCAAATTGCGGACGGCGCTCGCTCAGCGGGAGGTTGAGCAACGACTCCGCTTCCCCGTTGAGAATCAGCAGGTCCAGTCACCAAGCGTGGCGATCGCGACGCCGGACCTCGCGGCCACCCCACTCGTGCCGCCTTCGGAATCAGCGCTGGCAACCGTCGAGGGACTCGGTTCGGCAAGCCGAGTTCACGGGCAGGAACCCGACAAGACGGCGTCGCTGCGGATCAGCGTCGAGCTGCTTGACCGCCTGATGACCCTGACCGGCGAGCTCACGCTGATCCGGAACCAGTCGCTCTTGGCTTTCGACCCGGATGACGGCCTGCTCCGGCCCATCGTGCAGCGGCTCGACGCGGTCACGTCCTCGCTCCAGGAAACGGTCTTACGGACCCGGATGCAGCCGGTCGGGAACCTGTTCGGGAAATTCCCGAGGGTGGTTCGCGACCTCGCGAGACAACTCGGCAAGCAAGTGGAAATGACAGTCGTCGGCCGCGACGTCGAGCTCGATAAGACGATCCTCGAACAGCTTTCCGACCCGCTGACTCACCTGGTCCGCAACAGCGTCGACCACGGGATCGAGTCCCCCGCGGAACGGGTTGCGAACGGCAAGCCCGCGGCCGGGCAAATCACGCTGACGGCCGCCCATGAGGACGGCCAGGTTCGCATCGAGATTCGCGACGACGGTCGGGGGATCGACCCCCAAGCCGTGCGGGCCAAGGCGCTCGCCATGCGGCTCAACACCGAGGCCGAACTCGACCGGATGTCGACCCGTGAGTTACTGGCCCTGATCCTCCTTCCCGGCTTCTCGACCGCCCGGCAAGTCACCGAGGTGTCCGGGCGGGGGGTCGGCATGGATGTCGTCAAGACAAACATCGAGCACCTCGAAGGGTCGCTGACGATCGACTCCCAGTTCGGTGCCGGGACGGCGATGATCCTGCGGATGCCGCTGACCTTGGCGATCATCCCTTGCCTGATCCTGACGGTGAACGGCGAGCGTTACGCCATCCCCCAGCGTGAACTGGAAGAAGCGGTCTGCCTGCATCCCGGAATGACCGGCCGGATCGAGCAAGCCTACGACACGGAAGTCTATCGGTTGCGCGACCGGATCCTGCCGGTCGTCCGGCTCCGCGACGTGCTCAGCCGGCCGCATCCGTTCACGGCGGAAGACAAGGCGGAGATCTTGAAGGAGCACGCGGCCAACGCCGACCCGGCCCGCATCGAGTACATCCTGGTGCTACGACTGCCCGGCCGCCGCTTCGGACTGGTCGTCGACGAGGTGCGCGGCACGGAGGAGATCGTCGTCAAGCCGATGCACGCCTCGATCAAACGGGTGGGCATCTTCACGGGCGCGACGATCATGGGCGATGGCCGGGTGGCCTTGATCACCGACGTGGCCGGGATCGTCGAGCACGCGCGACTGAGCTTCGAGGCGGCGTTGGAATCAGAGAAGAAGGCCGCGAGTGCCCGCGAATCGACGCAGTCCCATCGCGTGCTCTTATTCGCATACGGGCCGCACGAGCAGTTCGCGTTGCCGCTGCTCCAGATCCGCCGGATCGAGATGATCGGCCGAGACCGGCTCGATCGCGTCGGTGATCACGAATACGTCACGGTCGACGGCAAGTCGTTGCGGGTGCTCCGACTCGACAAGGTGATCAACGTCTCCGCCCCTGAGCCGGCCTTGGCGGAGTCGAGTTCGCAGATGGCGCTGATCTTGCCGAAGTTCGTGAGCCAACCGATGGCGATTCTCGTGTCGCGGATCGTCGACATGGAATCGTTGGCGGTCGACCTCCAGGAACACCCGGAACAAGACGAAGGCATTCTCGGTTCGGCGATCGTCCGCGACCGGCTGACCCTGTTCCTCGACCTGCATCGGCTGATGCAGAAATTGTTCAACAAGTCGGTGAAAGTTGTGGGGAACCCGGCGGCGGCAACGTCGACCCAACGGCCGAGTCGGCTGCTCCTGGTCGATGACACCCCCTTCTTTCGCGAGGTCGTCAAGCGTTACCTGGTGGCGGATGGCCACTACGTCGAGACGGCCGTGAACGGCGAGGACGCGCTGAGCCTACTCGCGACCGGACGCGAGTTCGACTTGATCGTCTCGGACATCGAGATGCCGATCATGGACGGCTGGGAGTTCGCTCGCGAGGTCCGTCGTCGTGGCGTCAAGACGCCGATGCTCGCGTTGACGTCGCTCAGCGGAATCCCCTACGAAGTCAAAGCCAAAGAATGCGGTTTCGACAGTTACGAGGTCAAACTCGACCATGACCGGCTCGTGCGCAAGGTCGGCAACCTCCTGATCGCCCAGTCCTCATTGACCTGAAGAGAGCCCCCATGGAGTCGCAACGCCTGTTCTGCACGTTCCGCGTGGACGGCCGCCTCTTCGGCGTCGACATCCTCGACGTCAAGGAGGTCACCGCCGAGACGACCTCCACGCGCGTCGCGCATGCTCCCGACGAGGTGCTCGGCCTGGTGAATATTCGCGGGCACATCTACCTCGCCCTGGACTTGCGGCGCCTGCTGGGAGTGCCGGCCACGGAGGTGACGGGCGAGAGCCGGCTGGTCCTCTTCAAGCCTTCGGTCGGCAGCGCGTTCGGAGTGGTCGTCGATCAGATCGCGGAGATCCAGACCGTCGACTCCAATCAGATTGAAAGCTTCACGCAAAATGACCACGAGAACGCCCTTGCGAACGTGCGCCGGGTCGACCTTATCGACGCGGTCTGCAAGCTGAGCGGAGAACTGCTCGTCGTTCTGAACCCGCGACGGTTTCTCGCCGTCGTCGAACAAAAGTTGTCCGCCCTCGCCTGACCAACCACCCTTGATCGCTTCTCCCTCGCAGGGGCTTCATGTGAAAAATCTCAAACTTGCCCATAAGATGCTTGCGTCGACCCTGATATTGATGGCATCGATGCTGGCGGTGACTTACGTGGCCGTGACGCGGCTGACGGCCGTCAATTCCCAGGTTCGCCAACTCGTCGACCAGACCATCGTGAAACGCACGTTGGAGACCGAGCTGCACGTCAAGCTCCTGTCCAGTAACCGCGCCCAGAAGAACTCGATCCTCTCGCCTAATGACGAGCAGTCGAAGGAGTTCGCGGCCGCGTCCCGGGCCAGTATGGTCGACGCTCGGACGATCCTGGAGCAACTCAAGGAGTTGATCGCGGCGGAAAAAAACGTCGGCCAGTCGGCCGCCGTCGAGGCGCTCGGAAAGGCGATCGACGGCTACCAGAAGCTCAACGACGAAGCCCTCGAACTCTCGGTGCAGAACTCCAACGTCAAAGCCAGAAAACTGCTCGCTGGCGATATTCAACGACAGATGGATATCCTTGCGGCGCATTTCCGGAAATGGGTCGGGGCGGTCCCCTCGAAAGAGGCTCCCAGCGCCGCCGACGTCGCCAGACTCAAGACGCTTTACGAAATCCATACCGCGTTGCTGGAATTGCAACCGAACACGACCAAACATATCGAATCGTCCAATGACGAGGAAATGACCGCGCAGGAAAAGAAGCTGGCGGAGCTCCAGGACCGGATCCGGGGCGGGTTGACGGTCGCCGCCGGTGGTGACCCGACCAGCGAGGTCGAGCCGCGGGCCGCCCTGACCGACCTGAACAACGCCTTTGCCAATCTGTTCAGACTCTCAAGGTCGGACACGAACAATCGTTCCACGGCGATCTCCCTGGGCGCGGCCAAGCTCGCGGCCGACGAATTCGTCATCAAGATCAGCGACCTCGACCGGTTGCTCGCCAAGGAAGCCACGACCGGCCGTGACCTGAGCGAAGTCGCCTACCAGAATGGGCTCTGGTGGATCCTGGGGGTGGCGCTCGCGGGCGTGGTGCTAGGCGGTCTCTTCGCCTACTTCGTCACGCAGTCGATCACCCGACCGGTATTCGAGGTCCGAAACCTGGCGCAGGCGATGGCCAAAGGCGACCTCCGGCAGCGGATCCGGCTCAAACAGCACGACGAGGTCGGTCAGCTCTCCGACGCGACCAACACCCTGGCGGAATCGCTCACGCTGATCGTCACCGAGATTCAGAAGGTCTCCGAAGGGCTGGCCGGCTCGGCGACCGACCTCTCGGGAGTGTCGAACCAGTTGCTCTCGCAGAGCGAGCACGCGTCACTCAAGGCGACCAGCGTCGCGAGCGCTTCGGAGCAGTTGTCGTCGAATATCAGCACCATGGCCGCCGCCGCCGAAGAGATGAGCGTCAACGTCGCGTCGATCAGCTCCGCAAGCGAAGAAATGAGCATCAACGTCGGCACGATCTCCTCGGCCGCCGAGCAGACCTCGACCAACGTCAGCGTCGTCTCCACCGCGGTCGGCGAGATCTCCAGCTCCTTCGCCGACGTGTTGAAGGACGTTCGCGAAGGCTCGAACGTGGCCGGTGAGGCGAGCCGGATGGCCGACTCGGCCACGGAAACGATTCAACTGCTCAACCGTTCCGGGGCCGAAATCAGCAAGGTCACCGAGACGATCAAGATGATCGCGCTCCAGACCAACCTGCTGGCGCTCAACGCGACGATCGAGGCCACCTCGGCCGGCGAGGCGGGCAAAGGGTTTGCCGTCGTCGCCCACGAGATCAAGGAACTGGCCAACCAGAGTGCCAAGGCGGCCGAAGATATCGCCCGCAAGATCGAAGGGGTGCAGAACAACACGCGTCAGGCGGTGGAGGTGATCCAGAACGTCTCGCAGATTATCAAAGACATTAACGCATCGTCCGGTAGAATATCACTATCGGTGGAGAAACAGACGCGGGCCGCAACCATGATCTCGCAGAACGTGGGAGAGGCGAACAAGGGGGTCGGAGACATCGCCCGGTCGATCGCCGAAGTGGCCAAAGCCGCGGGAGATATGTCGCGGAATGTGGCCGAGGCCGCGCGGGGAGCGACCGACGTCTCGCGGAACGTCGGCGAGGCGGCGAAGGCGGCCGGCGGCATCTCCTCCGATATCCACGGAGTCAGCGACGCCTCGCGGTCCACCAACGAGTCCGCCTCCAAGGTGAACGACTCCGCGGTGCAACTCGACCAGATCGGCAAGGAACTTCGGAAACTGGTCGGCCGGTTCAAACTCAGCACGGAAGATGCCTCCGCCGTATGAACACGGAACCCTTGCGAGTGCTGATCGTCGACGACTCACGGATCTTCCGCGCGGCCTTGCAGGACGCGCTCGAAGGCAGGCCGGGACTTCGCGTGGTCGGTTCCGTGTGGAGCGGCGAGAAGGCGCTCGAGTTCGTCCGGCAATCGCCGCCCGACTTGATTACGCTTGATGTGAACATGCCGGGACGCGGCGGCCTGGAAACCCTCAGCGATATCCAGGACCTCAACGCCTCCCGGCCGGGCCAGCCCTCGGTCGGGGTCTTGCTCGTCAGCGCCTTGACGTCGCGGGGTGCGGCGACGACCGTGGAAGGGCTCCAGCGGGGTGCATTTGATTTCATTCGCAAGCCCGACGGGCCCGATGAAAAGGCGAATGCGGCCCTGCTTCAACAACAGTTGAACGAGAAAATCGACCTCTTCGTCCAGCGGCGCACCGGACGTTCGGGCACGGCTCCCCCGTCCCATCCCGAACCGCGGGTCGCGCCGTCGAGTGCGGTTCCGGGCCGGTTTCAGTGCATCGCGATCGGGTCATCGACGGGCGGCCCGGCGGCCCTCGCTCGATTGCTTCCCGCCTTGACGAAGCAAACCACTCTGCCGATTTTTATCGTTCAGCATATGCCGATGGGCATGACGGGTTACTTTGCGGAAAGCCTGGGGAGAAGGTGCAACTACCGGATCGTCGAAGCGTCGGACGGGGACCCTGTCCAGCCGAGCACCGTCTATGTCGCGCCCGGGGGGCAACATATGATCGTGCGGCGTCGCGCCGGGCGGGTCTTCCTTGGCCTCAACGACCAGCCTCCTGAGAACAGGTGCCGTCCTTCGGTCGACGTCTTTTTCCGCTCCGTCGCCCTCGCCTACCCGCAGTCGGTCCTTGCCGTGGTTCTGACGGGGATGGGGTCCGACGGCGCGCAGGGGCTGGGGCCACTCAAGCGAAACGGGGCGTACGTGCTCGTCCAGGACGAAGCGACGAGCGTGGTCTGGGGAATGCCCGGCGCGGCGGTCGCCACCAACCTCGTCGACGAGGTTCTTCCGCTGGACCGCCTCGGCCCCACCATCCTCTCTCTGCTCGGGTCCAAGGCGACGCCATGCAACTAAGCGACGCCGCATTCCAGGACATCCGCAAGGCCGTTCACAGCCTCTGCGGCATCGTGATCTCGGTCGACAAGCAATACCTCGTCAAGTCGCGTCTGGAAGCCATCCTCAAAAGCAACGGCCTGCCCTCGTACGAAGCGCTGGTGCAGCGGCTGAACCAGCCGGGGTCGCGGCCCCTTCAGGACCAGGTGATCGAGGCCATCACGACCAAGGAGACTTCGTTCAATCGGGACGGCCATCCCTACGACGAACTTCGCCGCACGGTTCTCATGGACCTTGCCAGCCGGTTGATCGAACGGAAGGCGTCGCCCCGGCTCTTCTCCCCCAAGGTTCGCATCTGGTGCGCAGCCGTTGCGACCGGCCAGGAAGCGTATAGTGTGGCGATGGCCGTGACGGATTTCTTGGCGGCTCGCCCCGGCCTGGGTCTGACCCCTGACGATTTCCCGATCCTCGCCTCGGACATCTCCTGCAACGCGCTTGCCACGGCCCGAGAGGGGCGATATACCACCGCGGAACTCGGCCGTGGACTCAACCACGATCAGCGCGACCGCTTCTTCCGCCAGGAGAATGGGGCCTGGGTTGTCGCCCCCTCACTCCGCCGAATGGTCGAGTTCCGCCCCCTCAACCTCGTCCAGCCCTTGCCCAACCTGGGGACCTTCGACTTAATCTTGTGTCGGAATCTCTTGATCTATTTCGATGAGTCGACACGCCGGCGCCTGTGTCAAGGCTTGCACGCGGCCCTTAACCCCCAGGGGCTCCTCTTGGTCGGCGCGGCGGAAAGTCTTTACGGAGTTTCCGACGCCTTCGAGGCCGAGCGTCTCGGCAATACCGTCGTGCATCGGAAGTCGTGAGCGCTCGGTGAACTTTTCGGAACGGGCATCGACTGATCGACAGAAAAGTCGAGTCCGTTCTTTTTCGCAGCCCCGGAGGCCGAACTTCGCCGGAGTAACTCGTTCCCACGCTCTGCGTGGGAATAATGCCGTTTTGGCCGCTCTGCGGCCCCACCCGCCGGGGAAGAAAGATGACGCAGAGCGTCGCGGACGGCATTCCCACGCAGAGCGTGGGAACGAGATCCCGGTATCCTTGCTACAGTCTCCTCAATCCCCGCTGAAATTTACGGTCCACTGCGAGGCCATGGTTGGCGTTGGGCGGGCGCGGAAAACTTGGTGTCAGCCGACATGCCGCCATTCTGGCGGCACCCGAACCGATGAAAATGCACACTCGCTACCACTCAGTTGGTTGGAGCTCGCTATTTTCAGAGCAGTTCATGTTACCGCATCGGCCATTTGTCGAAACCTAAACTGACACCGAGTTTTTCCTTCTGGCATACTTTAGCCGTCGTCAATCCCGCCGAAATTTACGTCTCACTTCGAGTCTGTGGTTGGCGTCAGGCATGGCTTCCTCGCCTTGGCGACCCGTCCCGAGTCAGTGGACCGTTCCTCTCGGTTCCGCGGTTTCATCGAATAAATCGGCGCTTTCATCGGTCCAATCGACAGAAGTGTTGTTGGTTGACCCCAGACCTGCACGCTTCATCCTGGTCCCACTCACCGATTGTTGAGGAGGAAGCATGAACACTGCCTTTTGGCTGGTGGCCGCGTTGGCCTGCGCGCAGTTCGGCGGGATGGTATTGGGGTCGGCCCCTGCGAACGCCGATCAGAATGCGCAAACGTTGGTCGAGAACGTGCCGCCGCCCCGGCCCGCGGCGAGTCGGATCGTGGCTGTGACCGTGTACCAGGGCCAGGCGCTCGTGACCCGCGAGGTGAGCGTCCCCGAGGGCGAGGGGACGATCGAACTGGTCGTCACTCCGCTCCCTCCGCAGACTGTCGATGGCTCGCTCTACACTGAGGGGATCGAGGGCCTGCGCGTGCTCAGTACCCGATACCGAACCCGCGCCGTCAAGGAGGACACGCGCGAGGCGGTCCGAGCCAAGGAAGCACAACTCAAAAAGCTCCAGGCCGACGCCGAGCGACTCAAAAATGAGGTCGCCGTCCAGGTACGCGACCTCCAGTACCTCGAGAAGCTCGAGGGCTTCACCGGCTCGGCGCTGACGAACCTGACGGCGAAGGGGCGGCTCGACAGCGAAGGAGTCCTGACCCTTAGCAAGTTCGTCATGGAGAGCCGAGGCCTGAAGGCGAAGGCCCAGACCGAGCTCCACCAGCAGTTGCTGGCCAACACTGAAGGGGCCGAGTTCACCAAACGGCAGCTCACCGAGATGTCGGCCGGCTCGAGCCGGGTCGAACGTGACGCCGTGATCGTCGTGCACAAGACCCGGCCCGACGCCGGCACCGTGCGACTCGGCTACCTCGTCGGCGCGGCCGATTGGTCGCCGCAGTACCGCCTCCGAGGCGGGGCCGACGACGCCCCCGTCCGGATCGAATGCCTCGCCGCCGTGGTCCAGCAGACCGGCGAAGCCTGGTCGGATGTCCGCGTCACGCTCTCCACCGCTCGCCCTTCGCTCGACGCCGCGCCCCCGGAACTCCTCCCGCTCAAAATGAACATCGCTGAGACCGTCAATTCCGGCCCCATCGCGTCACGCGACGACCGGTCCATGCGGATCGCGGAGGAACTCGGCAAGCTCATCGATCTCCCGTTCAAGGAGGAAACGCCACTCGAAGATGTGATTAAGTTTATCCGGAGCAGTACCCGGAATTCCGCCTTTCCCGAGGGGATCCCGATCTATGTCGATCCGGTCGGGCTCCAGGAGGCGGAGAAGACCATGACTTCACCCGTTCTTTTCGACCTGCCGCAGGTTCCCCTGAAAACGTCATTGAAGCTGATCCTCAAGCAGCTCGGCATGGTTTACCAGGTTCGGGACGGACTGCTGATGATTACCTCAAGTGACTCGGAGGACCTGGTGAATCCGGACGGCTC
Source organism: Singulisphaera sp. GP187 (assembly GCF_900129635.1). GTDB lineage: Bacteria > Planctomycetota > Planctomycetia > Isosphaerales > Isosphaeraceae > Singulisphaera. The sequence goes on from NZ_FSRB01000001.1 coordinate 5,552,492, forward strand.
GGTCGTTGAACGAGGCTTTGCGGGGGGTGGCTTCGGGGGAGGAGGCATGGCCGGTATGGGAGGGATGGGCTTCACGTTGGAGAAACTGCAAGCGACCGGCAGCGTGAGGCTCAACCAGGCGGCGGCCAGCGACCAGGCCGAGGAGATGCGCGTTCAGGACGACCCGGCGGCGGGGCTTCGCTTGGGTGAGAAGGACAGTCCGAGCGTCACTTTCAACGTGGTCGGCCGTATCGATATCCCGTCGCGCAGGGACCCGCAATTGCTCGAAGTCAATCGGGTCGAGCTGCCTGCCGAATACTATGCCAAGGCCGTGCCCGTCCTGTCTCCTCGCGTCTATCGCCTGGCCAAGCTGACCAACAAGAGCGACCTCGTACTCCTGCCTGGTGAGGCCACGGTCTACGTCGGAACCGATTTCGTCGGGCGGATGAAACTCCCCTTGGTGGCCGCGGGAGAGCCGTTTGTGGTCGGCTTCGGCGTCGATCCCCAACTCCAGGTTGGCCGGCGGCTGGTCCACAAGTCGCGCACAGTGCAGGGAGGGAACCAGGTCTTCTCCTATGAATTCCGGATCAGCCTGCGGAACTACCGGCCCGGCCCGGTTAAGGTTCAACTCTGGGACCGCCTGCCCAGCCCGGATGGCGAGGCCGTGGTGGTCAACCTGGTGAAGACGTCGGCCGCACTGAGCACCGACGCTCTCTACGAGCGCACCGCCCGGACCGATAACCTGCTGCGCTGGGACCTCGAAGTGCCTCCGGGCACGGTCGGCGACAAGACGATGTCCCTGAACTACGAGTTCCGCCTGGAATACGCCCGCGACCTCCCACAACCCCGGTTCATCTCCGGCGGCCTGGGCGAAGCCCCCATCGGTGGCGGGGCCATGGGCATGGGCGGCATGGGCGGCGGCATGCGATAGCGCACGCCTCGGAAATTTCGCTCGCCCCAAGGCGAGCGGGGAGCGTCAGCTCCCTGTCTTCGTGACTTGGTCGTTTGGTCTGTCGAGGGAATCGGGACGGGCGGGGGTAGGCCGTTTGGAGATACAAAGAGGTCAGGAACCGAAAGCCACCCGATCGGTCCCTGACCAAGGCTTTGGCTCCGCTCGCCCGGGGATCAAAATCGCGGAGCCGATCGTCCTCAGTAGGCGTCAGCGCTAATCACCTCGCCCCCTTGGGTGGTGCTCAGGGCCCGCCAGGTGGCGAGGTTGATGGTGTTTTTGACGAACTTGACACTGCCGTCGGACATGACCGTGTTCACGCCGCCGGGGTGTCGGCTCCGCGCGGCGTTGGTGATGTAGAGGACGGAGGGGGCCGCGATGCAGGGTGGGTTGTTCGGGTACGGGTAGACGCAGTAGCTGCCCGACTCCATCTGGTCGGGGAGTGTGCTGTTGGGGGCGAGCCAGGTCTCGAAGGTCGCGCCACCGTACCACCAGGCGAACCCGCGGAGGTCAAATTTCGCATTGTACTGGCCGCCGGTCCCCTGCCCCTGGATCACCTCCGAGGCCAGCATCGTGTTGCTCAGGCCATCGGTGATGGAGCTCAACCTGACGTCGACATACCCGCCGATCGGAGCGGCCAGGGTGATCGAGACCAGGGTGGCGAGCGGGGAGCCGATGTCGCTGAACGGGGCGCCGAGATAGGGCACCGTCGCGGTTCCGGACGTGCCGGTCTGGTTCTGGAAGACGAAGAGGTTTCCAAAGTTGGCGGCGTAGTTGTGCGACGTGATCGGCCAGGAGGTCTTGCCGCCGATGTTGTAGGTCTGGGTGATCGGCGCGTTGGGGATGTCGGACGGGCAGGTGAACGTGTTGAGCCGCGAGGTCGACACCGTGATGTTAAAGGCCGAGCCGTAGGTGATGCCCGAGTAGGTGTTCGTATTATTTCCCAGGAAATTCCAGGAGTTGTAAAGCGCCTGTTGCTCGGCGTACGGGAGCACGAAGACCATCCAGGTTCCCCAGATGCTCCCTTTGATCCCCGGAGGGAGGACTTCCGTCGTCGACTCATAGTTCATGCAGGCCAGGCCGATCTGCTTCATGTTATTGATGCATTGGGCACGCCGGGCCGCTTCCCGCGCGGCCTGCACGGCGGGGAGCAGAAGTGCGATCAGAACGGCGATGATGGCGATCACGACCAGCAACTCGATCAGCGTGAAGCCTCGACGTCGAAGGTGCATCGTTAGCGTCTCCTCTTTCTCGCGTTTTGCCATGGGTCGATAAGAATGATGAAATGAAACGTGCCGTCGTTGCGCGGACCACGGATGAGGAAAGACCCTCGATCCTCCCTCTCTCTCCCAAAACAAATGGAAGCGGAAAAGCCTCACTTCTTGAGGTTAAACGCGTAAGAGTTCGGTCCGCCCGGCTTCACCTCGGCGGTGAGTTCCGACTCGATGTTGTAACGCGTGGGGATCACCCCTCTCAGCGACGCGATCGATTTCCTGGTCCGAGGCGTGGGGGCCGTCGGCGACGCTTGCTCCGCACTCCCTGAGGTCGTCGGGCTCGCCGCGGCGTAGATCGCCACCGTGTACTTTCCTGGCACCGGTCCCTCGGCGCGAGGGATCGCGAAGTGGCCGTCGGAAACCATGCCCCCGGCCGCGACCCCTTCCTTCTGCGTCGCCGGTTGGAGTTGGATCGTCCCGTCCTTGAGCGGTTCACCGTCGAAGGTCACCGTCCCCGAAATCGGCTCCCTCGCCCGTGGATCATCTTCCTCGAGGCTACATCCCGCGGGAAAAAATAAGGTCATGACGATCATCATGAGCCGACCGCGAAAGTTCCGAAAAGTCTTCATTTTGCACTCTCCCTGCAACGAGTTCTGATGTGCGTCGATCTCAGAACATCGATCAATGATCGCATGTCGTATTGGGGGTGACGATGTCGTCGTGCATGACGCCGATCGTACGTCCTGAATTCAGAGCGTGTTCATGGCCGCGATGGTTGCGCGGGTCCATTGAGGCTTGGCGTGCGTCAATCCGCGGCGAGTGCGTTCCCGCCTGGTTTTCGGTCGACGCCTTGGCGTGAGAACCGACTCTTCGAAGCCACCGTCAGAGGACCGCATCGCATCATTGATGATATGATATCGTCGATTTTAAGCGGAGTCCGAGCCGCTTGAGGGCTCGGCAGCGAAATATGGGATTGAGAGACTTCGCTGTCGCCGGTGAGAGTTCGATTCCGGAGAGAAAATTCTCAGGATCAGTCGGATGATATCGCTCTACGATCACGAAGGCCATAGTATATTGATGTGCAATTTGCTGATACGAGGTATCAAAGATCCTGACACGAGGTTCTTTCATGTCCCCCTCCTCTGTCCAGCGGCACGCTTACAAGGAAATCTCGCTTCCGCAGATTCGCTGTTTTTGCGACTCGGTGCGGCTGGGCAGTTTCAAGGCGGCCGCCAGGTCGCTGGGGCTGTCGCATCCGACGGTCTTGAGCCAGGTTCACGCCTTGGAGCACCACCTCGGCGTGAAGCTGGTCGAAACTCATGCACGCGGGTGTCGCCCGACGGCCGATGGCAGTCTGCTCGCGGTGATGGTTGCCCCCCTGGTGGCGGGGTTCAACTCCTTGGAGCACACGTTTCAGGAGGTCCGCGGCAAGGAAGTTCAGCGCCTGATTGTGGCGACCACGCCGCGGATCCTGGTGGACGACCTGCCGAAGTGCGTCGTCGAGTTTTCGAAGCACTGGCCCAACGTCCACATCCGGTTCGAGGAGATGCGGATGGAGGAGATCCCCGAGGCCGTCGAAACGGGCAAGGCTGACCTCGGCCTGACCACCACCAGCAGTCCCGCCCCCGGAAATGCCTGGATCGCCTTCGAGCCGGCTTATGAGCTGGAGGTGGTCCTGGTCACGCCCAAGGACCATCCGCTCGCCCGCCGCCGCAAGGTCAGTGCCCGCGACCTCGCCGAGTTTCCCCTGGTCAATGCGCCGCCGGGAATTCTCGACCCCTCCGTCAGCATCGCCTTGGAGATGCTCAACGCCTTCCAGGCCGAGCCCCGCCGGGTCGAAGCGGCCAATGCGGCCGCCGTCCTCCGCTACGTGGAACTCGGTTTCGGAGTCGGCCTCACCTTACGCGTGCCCTCGCACCTCGCCGATCCCAAGTTCCATGAGCGGTCGCTGAGCCGCGAGCTCGGGCGGGTCAAGGTCCACCTGGTCTGGAGAAACGGATCGCTCATGATGCCTCACGCCCGCGCCTTCGCCGATCTCGTGAAGGAACTCCTCAACCGGAAGTCTGCAAAGCCCAAAACTGTATAAACAAATGAGTGGTATGGGTTGTTATGTTGTGATGAGTTGTTGTGTCTTTGCAAACACTGCTGGGTGCCACGCGGTTCCGAGTGGCACTCAGACTTCTCGAGACACACTGGAGCATTGAATATCGCTGACTCTATCGGATTGCAGGTTTGCGGTTTCTGAAGCCCATCATTGAGGTGGACGCCATCAGGTTGTGGAGCCAATGTTCATGATGGCGTCTGCCGTTGAGTCGATGGGCGGGGGATACGATGGCGCAGGACTTCCGACTCGCCGGGACTGGAATGGTTCACCTGTAGTGATGGGCCTCAGCGCCACGGGCGAGCATCCGACGGCGTTGGCGGAAACTCCTGGAGCGGCCCGCCGACCGGTGAGACGATGGCCGGCAGGGGACTACATCGGGATTGTTTATCTCAAGATGGCATTTTGGATTAACGGATGTCATGATTACTGCCATGCTGCTCTTCGCGCTGACCCTGATCGAGGACGATCCCAAGTCCGCAGGCCCGACGTTTCTCGGCCCGACCGTGAGCTCGAAGAGCGCCTGGCGGATGGTGAGTTTCACTGGGACGGCGCCACGTCGCTTGGCCGATCCCTTCGATCGCGGGACTCGGATTCAAACACGCGCTTCCTTATAATCGATCTGCAGGCACCTTCAGGACGGTCCGAATGGGGACGACCGCTTCAGGGCCCGATGGGCCACCTCCATGGGAAAGTCGCTACCTCCAATGGCGAAGAAAAAGGCCACTGAGCCCAGGCCCAAGGCCAAAGTCACGGCGAAGGTCGCGGAAACCAAGGCAAAACCCGAACCCAAGGTCCAGCTCAAAGGTCTGGTGGAGCCCAAGGCCCACGGCCAGAACTTCCCGGCCAAGGCCACGTCGAGGGCGACACTGAGAGCCTCGGTGAAACCCGCCGTGAAGGCCAGGGCCGAGGACGCTCCCCAGGTCGCTTCGACGAAGGTCGGCACCAGCGTGCTCAACGACTCCCAGCGCAAGGTGGTCGAGCACGGTCGTTCCCCATTGCTGATCATCGCCGGCGCGGGGACGGGCAAGACCCTCACGCTCGCGCATCGGACCGCTCGCCTGATCGTGGACGGGGCCCCGCCAGACCGGATTCTGCTGCTGACCTTCAGCCGACGTTCCGCGGAATCCTTGCTCCAGCGGGTCGCGCAGATCTGCAACGAGTCCGTGTCCAACGATGCCGAGGGGGGCGCGTGCGCTCCGGCCAGAACCAAGGTCTGGGGTGGCACGTTTCACGCGACGGGTGCCCGGCTGCTCCGTTCTCAGGGCGCGAGGATCGGCATTGATCCCCGGTTCACGATCCTCGACCAGTCCGACTCGGAAGACCTCCTCGAGGTGCTCCGCACCGAACTCCGGCTCGCCGAGGTTCGCAAGGATTTCCCCAAGAAGGGGACCTGTCAGGGCCTCCATAGTGGTTGGATCAACTCCGGCTTGAAACTCGACGCCTTCGTCAACGCCTCGTTTCCCTGGTGCAAACCGCACCTCGACGGCCTGAGGAAGTTGTTCGAGGCCTATGCCGAGCGCAAGCGGTCGCAGAACGTCTTTGACTTCGACGATCTTCTCCTCTTCTGGAACCGGTTGCTGGCCGAGCCGGTGGCAGGCCCCCTGATCCGCAAGCGGTTTGACTGCGTCCTGGTCGACGAATATCAGGACACCAACCCGATCCAGTCGCAGATTCTCAGGCAGCTTTGCCCCGACGGCCAGGGGCTCACGGTGGTCGGAGACGATGCCCAGTCGATCTACTCGTTCCGGGGGGCCACAGTTCGCAACATCCTCGACTTCCCCAAGCAGTTTCCCGACGCGACGGTCGTCCGGCTCGAGGACAACTACCGGAGCACCGCGCCGATCCTCGACGCGACCAACACGATCATCCGACAGGTCTCGGAAGGCTTCGCGAAGGAGCTTCGGGCCAGCCGAACGGGAGGACAGCCTCCCCAACTCCTCGCTTGCGCTGACGAGTACGCGGAGGCCCGCGCGGTGGTCGACCGGATCGTGCGGCACCAGAAGGACGGGGTCCCGTTGCGGCAGCAGGCGGTTCTCTTTCGGGCGTCGCATCATAGCCTGGCGGTTGAGATGGAACTGGCCCGTCGGCAGGTTCCGTTCCACAAGTACGGCGGGCTCAAGTTTGCCGACGCAGCGCACGTCAAGGATCTGGTCGCCTTCCTGAGGCTCGCCGAGAACCCGATGGATCTGGTTTCGGGGATGCGGCTGTTCAAGTTGTTCCCCGGGATCGGTCAGAAGAAGGCCCAGGGGATCATGGAGGAGGTCATCGCCGCCGGAGGGGGCCTCGAATGCCTCGCTCGCTCCAAGGTGCCGGCGGCGACGGCCCCGTCGTGGGACACGTTCCGGTCGCTGCTCGGCACTCTTACCAGGACGCCGTCGCCCTCGGTGACCGGTCAGATTGATCAGGTGCTCAAGTTTCTCACACCCCTGGTCCGGCAGAAGTACGACGATCCCGAGCAACGGATCGAGGACCTCAATAAGCTCCGGGGGTTGGGCGAGCGCTACGAGGATCGCTCCGCGTTCCTGGCGGAGCTTACGCTCGACCCGCCGAGCTCGACCAGGGACTTCGCCACGGCCGGAGCGCGCGAGGGCGACAAGGACGCGCTGGTTTTGAGCACCATCCACTCGGCCAAGGGTCTGGAGTGGGAAGCGGTCACCGTGATCAACGCCACCGATGGCGGTATTCCCTCGGCCCGTTCGATGGAGTCGGCCGCTCAGCTCGACGAGGAGCTCCGCCTCTTCTACGTCGCCCTGACCCGAGCCCGGACCTGGCTGACGGTCACCTATCCCCGATATCGGTCCAGCCCCCAGGCAAGCTGGGGTGGCTTTGACCAGCCCACGCTGACGAGGTTCCTCCCCGCCCGTATCCGACGTCTCTTCGAGTCGAGGAACGCCTGAAAACGTTGGAGCCGGCCTCTGCGACTGAGCTTTGGCCAAAAGGACTGAATGTAATGTCCGCATTTCACAGCCCCGAAGGGGCGACAGTCAATCGTCGAGGCCTTCCGCCGACGGTCGCCCCTTCGGGATTCAAGATTATTTCATATGTCGAGTGTTTTCCAGGGGTTTCACCCCTGGCTATTGACGGTCGCCCCTTCGGGGCTTCAAAAGAACGCGCTCATCGGCAAGAGTTTGCGGACATTCTTTTCCTGCCTCCCTGGATCAGGGTGGCGGCAAGACGTAGCCCAGTTCCTTGAGCACTCGTCGGATCGTCGTTTCGTCCGCGGACCTGAAGACAATCTGACGTTCGCCGGCCAGCTGGCAGAGACTGCGGAGGCGACGATCGTGAACCAGCAGATGGGCTACCTCTGCATCCCTGCAGGCGATCAGGCGGGCGGCTCCCAAGTCTTCCAACTGGCTGGACCTGTTCTCCATGTCATCCAGAAAAACTTGCACAGTCTGGGGCAAGGGCCCTTGATTTTTGGCCTTGAGGAATATCTTCAACTCCTCAACGGTCAACCCCTTTCCCACCGATTCCAAGATCTTGCCCGCGTCGAGCTGCCAGACGGCTTCCGACTTCCGCTCGGCAAACCGCTCCAGAAAGAGGGCATCGGCCTGGGCAAGCGGTCGATCGGCCGCAACCACGTCCCTGTTGGGCAACACTTTGAGGAGTGGTTCGTGCGGAACGACAGCCGGCTCGTAGCTCTTCTCCAGACCCAGGCACCACGCACCCAGGGCGTTGATCCGGAAGTACATCAGTCCGTCATACCGGCTCAAGCAAGAAAGGCTGTCAGTGCCCCAGCTACCGGTGTAGTCGTTGCGGACTCCCTCCGGAGAAAGGTACGCGATATCGAACAGGCCTAGCGTTGCCCCGTACTCAAAGAGGAACGCCAGCGCGAAACGGCCCTGGAGCATCTCCCACGAAGAGGCGCTGTCGTAGCCAAGACTTCCGTACTTCTGATCGCCGATGTACAACTTCCAGGCGTCGTGCGTCACTTCGAAATCGCGGGCCAATGCCTTGAGCAACCGGAACAACTCGTCCGCCGTGATCCACTTTTGCACGGGACACTCGCGAAGCACCTCGACGATTGCTTTTCGGCGAGGCGCTACGGCGGTCAAGCCACGGCCCTTGGCTTGCTGTCCCTTGATGGCATTGATTCGACTGAACTCATCCAAAAGTGTTGTTTTCTGCCACTTTTCCCAGGCCTGGCGGATCAATTCATGGGACGGCTTGGTCGTCGCCTTGCGACCTGCCGCCGTCAATTGCAGACGCGTGCCGGCCACCTCCGCCAATCCCGCGGCCTGCACGAGCATCGGCCAAGCGAACGACTGGATGCGCAGGTCGGATGCGGGTTCCCAGTCGGCTTTGCTCTGGTCCCCCTCCGCGTAGAAATCGCCGTCGGCCAACACGCCGGTGATGACCTTCATCGCAGCCAGCGAAGGCCGTCGCGTCTTCTCGCTGGCCCGCACCTCGCCCATGTCGATCAGGCGGAGGATTGCCTTGATGTCATGCAAGGCCGCCCCGGCCGTCTGTCGCACACGGAGTTCGACTTCCTCGTTGTCCTCCTTGCGAGAATTCTGGCTCAGTCCGCCGTGCGGCCGACCCGCCTTGACAGGAAGCTCATCAAGGACCTGAACCGTCGCCGGCGGCGGCTCGGGAACGAAACCACGAAGGATCGCCTGGAGATCGCGGGGCAAGGCATTTCTACGTGGGAAGAAGAGGCGGAGTATCGTGGGCTTCTCCTTATGAGCTCCATAGCGACTGCCGCTGCCGCCGAAATCGGGGGCGCGGCCGTACTTGGCCTGAAACGTGAAGAGGTTCAGAGCACCCCCTGGATCGTGCGTGGCCTCCTGAAGAGCCTTCTTCCCCACATCGCCGCGACCGTCATACAAGCTCCGAACCTTCTCCCGGTCTTCCAGCGCCTTGGCCAGCAGATCGACGAGATCACCCTTCCTCATCGCCGTCGCACCCACCAACGAAGCCAAAGGTTTCAATTCGTCGACCGTCAACTCGGTGAAGGCCTCACGGATTGTTCGTGGTTGTGCATCATCGACATCAGGCATCGCTTGTTCCTTCCCGTCCTCCATCCACCCAGGCGACCGATTCGCATTATAGCGTCTCCCAACGGCCATCGAGGAAACGGGGAGTTGGACGATTGAAAGTCGAGGGCCGGTCGGGGATGATCTCGAATGCCGCGGTTTGATCGAGACGTTCGTGCCGGGTGACGGCCGGACGATTCAAGACGAAATGCGGTCCCTACCTCCACTTCGAGTGCGCACCCAATGAGCACGCCTCGCGCTGCCGTCTGGACTACCTTTGTCACCACCACTGCCATCCTCCTCGTCTCCGCAAGGGTTGAGGCCGAGGAGGCGGACTTGCTCCTACACCACGGCAAGGTCGTCACCGTCGACACCCGTTTCTCGATCCGCCAGGCCCTGGCGATCAAGGGGGACCGGCTGATCGGGGTCGGCGACAACGACGAGGTCATGAAGTTTCGAGGACCAGGCACGCGGGTCGTCGACCTGGGGGGCAAGATGGTTCTGCCCGGCTTGATCGACTCGCATACGCATCCGACAGGTGCCTGTATGATCGAGTTCGATCATCCCGTTCCCGACATGGAGACGGTCGGCGACGTGCTGGACTACATCCGGTCGCGGGCCGAGCACCTGGGTGAAGGGAGCTGGATCGTGGTGCGCCAGGTGTTTATCACCCGGCTCAAAGAACAGCGCTACCCGACCCGGGCGGAGCTCGACCAGGCCGCTCCGAAAAACCCGGTTCTGTTCTCGACCGGGCCCGACGCCTCGCTCAACTCGCTGGCGATGAGTCTCAGCGGCATCGACAAGACCTTCAAGCCCGAGGGGCCGGGCAAGGTCGAGAAGGACCCAGCTACCGGCGAGCCGACCGGGATCCTCCGTAACCTGACCCGGTACGTCAAGACAACCAGCACGGGCCGTAAGCCGACCGACGAAGATCAGGACCGTCGTCTCATCGAACTCTTCAAGGATTACAATTCGGTCGGGATCACAGGGATCATCGACCGCAACGCGACCGACTCCGCGCTCGACGAATACCAGCGCCTGCTCGACGCCGGCACCTTGACCGTCCGGATGGGCGCCTCGCGCGGGGTCGGGACCACGGGCCCCTTGGAGAAAATCGGCGACGAGATCCGCAAGGTGGCCGCCCACCCGCTCCGTAAGGGGGGGCCGATGCTTCGCCTGATTGGAATCAAGATGTTCCTTGATGGCGGCATGCTCACCGGAAGCGCCTACATGCGCCAGCCTTGGGGGGTGAGCCGGGCCTATGCGATCGACGACCCGGAGTATCGCGGTGTCCTGTTCATTCCGCCCGATCGGCTCGAGCCGATGGTCCGGGCGACGGTGGAGGCGGGCCTCCAGTTCACGGCCCACAGCGTGGGCGATGGCGCGGTGCATGCGCTCCTGGACGCTTACGAGGCGGTCAACAAGGTCATGCCGGTCGCTCCGACCCGCCCGTGCATCACCCACTCGAACTTCATGAGTCGCGAGGCGATCGATCAGGCGGCCCGCCTGGGCGTCTCGGTGGACATCCAGCCGGCCTGGCTCTACCTCGACACCCGGACCCTGGTCGCCCAGTTCGGCAACGATCGGCTCCGCTACTTTCAGCCGTTGAAGAGCCTGTTCGCGGCCGGGGTCACGGCCGGCGGCGGGTCCGACCACATGCAGAAGGTGGGCTCACTTCGCTCGATCAACCCGTACAACCCGTTCCTCGGGATGTGGGTAGCGATCAGCCGGAAGGCCAAGAACTATGAAGGCCGCCTCCACCCCGAAGAAGCACTTACGCGTGAACAAGCCATTCAGTTTTACACGATTAATAACGCCAAGCTCCTGTTCCTCGAAGATCGGGTCGGCTCGCTCGAAGTCGGCAAGCTCGCCGACTTCGCCGTGCTCGACCGCGACTTGCTGACCTGCCCCGAGGACGCAATCCGCGAGGCCCGTGTGTTGTCAACCTACCTCAACGGCAAAGTTGTTTTCAAACAAGATTAGCGAGACTGTTGCAAGGATACCGGGATCTCGTTCCCTCGCAGAGCGTGGGAACGAGTTTCTCCCGCGAATTTCGGCCACCGGGGCAGACAGACAGCCCGGTTTCCTCGCGACAGACTCAGATTAGCCCGGCGAATCTTAAGGGAGTCCGCAGCGATGAGAGCATTCCCGAACCGTCTCCCCTGGTTGGTGCTTCTCCTGGCTGGAGTGGGATCTGGAACGGGAATCGCGGTCCCCCTGGCCAAGGGGGCCGAGCCCGACGGAGCGGCCGCGCCCCGCGGTTGGAGCACCCGGTCGCCGCGCGCGGAGATCCAGCCTCGGTTCACCTACTTGCCCGAAGGGGGCCCGAATCAGCGTGGTAGCTTCGTGATTGAGGCTGACGCCCGCGAAGGCTTGATCGGCTGGTGGCAGAAGACGTTCCCGGTCCAGGGGGGGCGCTTCTACAAGTTCTCCGCGAAACGCAAGGCCGAGCACATCGCGACCCCGCGCCAGACGGCCGTGCCGCGGATCCTCTGGCAAGACGCCCAGGGCCGTTCCGTGCTCCGCGAACAGCCGAGTGTCGCCTCGTTTCGCCCGGGCGGTCGCCCGGTCGCCGAGCCCGAGTACCCCGCCGACCAGGGGCCGCCCGACGCGCGCGGTTGGACCACCGTCAGCACCGTCTACCACGTTCCGGCGGACGCCTCGCAGGCGCTTGTCGAGCTGGCCTATCAGTGGGCGACCGGGGGGCGGGTTGAGTGGTCGGAGGTCGCGCTCGAGGAAACGGCGACCCCCGCACCGCGCCGGGTTCGGCTGGCGACGGTCCACCTCAAGCCGGAGAAGGGATCGACGAATCAGGAGAAGTGCGACCAGTTCGCCGCGCCGATCGCGGAGGCAGCGCGGCAACAGGCCGACCTGGTCGTGCTCCCCGAGACCTTGACCTACTTCGGCCGAGACGCTTCGACTTACGCCGATTGCGCCGAGCCGATCCCGGGGCCGTCCACCGCCTACTTCGGCCGGCTCGCCAAGGAGCACGACCTCTACATCGTGGCCGGCCTGCTCGAACGGGACCAGCATCTCGTCTACAACGTGGCCGTCTTGATCGGCCCCGACGGTGCGTTGGTCGGCAAGTACCGCAAGGTCACGCTCCCGCGGGGCGAGGTCAGCGGTGGGATCACGCCGGGTCACGAGTACCCGGTCTTCACGACCCGGTTCGGCCGGGTCGGGATGATGATCTGCTACGACGGCTTCTTCCCCGAAGTCGCCCGCGCCCTGAGCAACCGAGGCGCCGAGGTCATCGCCTGGCCGGTCTGGGGCTGCAACCCGCTGCTCGCCGCCGCCCGTGCCTGCGAGAACCACGTCTACCTCGTCAGCAGCACGTTCACCGACCCGAAGGACAACTGGACCCTCTCCGCGATCTACAGCCAGGACGGCCGTCCCCTGGCCCGCGCCTCGGAATGGGGCACGATCGCACTCACCGAAGTCGACCTCAACGAACCCTTATATTGGCACAGCCTGGGCGACTTCAAAGCCCAACTCCCCCGCCACCGCGCCCCCACCCCCGCCGACCCGTAAGTCGTAGGTCGCTCGGCCGGCCGGCCGGCTCGGCGCGGTTCAGCTCGCCGCGCCGTGGTCTGCCAGGTTTTCCAACAGCCGTTCCAGGTCGGGGAGATCGACGGGCTTGACCAGGTGCCCGTCGCATCCCGCCGCTTTCGACTGGAGCCGGTCGATATCCTGGCCCCAGCCGGTCAGGGCGATCACGATCGTGTCCTGGCCCCAGGGCTGCTGGCGGATCTGGCGGGTGGCCTCGTAGCCGTTGAGCCCCGGCATGCCGACGTCCATCAAGACGACCTCGGGGCGGAACCCCTCGGCGGCCGTCACCGCCTCGTGGCCGTCGTAGGCGGTGTGGACTTCATTGCCAAGGAGCTTGAGCAACCGCGCCATCGTTCGCGCCGAGTCCTGGTTGTCATCCACGACAAGGATTCGTCGTTGGTGGTGCTGGGCGGCCGCTCGGTCGTCCTCGCTCGGCGCCGCGAGCACCGGTTCCCGTGGAATTCCCAGCTCAAGGGCCGGTTCCGATTCCGAGCCCGTGTCGAGCGCCGGGAGTCGCACGGTGAAGGTGCTGCCCATACCCTGGCCGCCGCTCTCGGCCGTCACCGTGCCCCCGTGCATTTCGACCAGGCCCTTGACGAGCGCCAGCCCGATCCCGAGCCCGCCGGTCGCTCGTTCCATGCTCCGATCCACTTGCGAGAACATGTCGAAGATCCGCGGTAAGTCGCTATGAGGGATGCCGATCCCGGTGTCCCGGACGATGATCACGACCTCGTGTGCGGTTCGTTCGGCGGCGAGCTCGATGCGCCCGCCGCGCTCGGCGAACTTGGCGCTGTTGGCGAGCAGGTTCGAGAGGACCTGGGCGAGCCGGGTCAGGTCGGCGTCGAGGAAGATGGGTTTGCTGGGGAGCGAGATCGCGAGCGTCTGCCCGGCCTCCTCGATCGCCGGTCGGGCGGTCTCCGTGGCGTTGTCGATCACGTCGGCGAGCGCGACCCGGGCCCGGCGGAGCTCCATCTTGTTCCGGCTGATCCGCGAGACGTCGAGCAGGTCATCAATGAGCCGGACCATATGTCCGAGCTGCCGGTCCATCATACCGCGCGCCTGCTCGATCGCCGTCGGATCGTCCACCGCCAGCCGCATGATCTGCAGGCCGTTGCGGACCGGGGCCAGCGGATTCCGGAGCTCGTGGCCGAGCATCGCGATGAAGTCATCCTTCTTGCGGTCGGCATCCTGCAATTCCCGGACCAGCCGCAGCCGTTCGTAGGCGACCGTGACGTAGTGCGTGAGGGTCCGGAGGAACTCCAGCTCGTCCTCGTCGAACCGGTCCCGCGTCCGGCTGGCGAACGCCAAGGTGCCGAGCAGTCGGCCGTCGACCAGGAGCGGGATCCCGGTGTAGACCCGGATCCCGCACGACCTCAGGAAGGCGGTATTCGGGTCGGTGGACTGCGGGATGTCGACGACGACCACGGGCTGGCGGTGGAGTGCGACGGTCCCGCAGAGGTTCTGCCCGAACTCCAGGCGGGCGATCGAGCCGACCCACTCCTCGGAGATGCCGACGCAGGACTCGAGCCTGAGTGCGTCGCCAAGGTCGGTGACCATGTAGTTGAAGTAGGTGTCGAGTCCCAGTTGGGGCGCGATCTTGGCGAACAACTCGCGAACCATCGAGCCCGGCTCCTCGGTGGTCAGGAGCACCTCCGCCGCCTCCCAGAGCAGCCGGAGCCGCACCGACTGCTTTTTGAGGTCCTCCTCGGCCCGCTTTCGCTCGATCGCGATCGCGGCCGTCCGGGTGATGATGCCCACGAGCCCGAGATCCTCGGGCGCGGGTTTGCGGGGGCGGTCGTAGTACATGGCGAACGTGCCGAGCACGTCCCCCGCGCTCGAGAGGATCGGGTGCGACCAGCAGGCCCGCAAGCCGTAGCCGAGGGCCACGTGCGCGAACTTGGCCCACAACGGGTCGGTCGCGATGTCGACGACGTAGACCGGCTCGCGACGGAACGCGGCCGTCCCGCACGACCCGACGGACGGGCCGATGGCGATCCCGTCGACCGCCTGGTTGTACGAGTCCGGCAGGCTCGGGGCCGCCCCATGTCGCAGGTGCAGGCCGTCGCGGTCGACGAGCTGGATCGAGGCGAGCATCCCCTCCGCGGACTGCCCCTCGACCGTCCGGCAGAGGGAGTCGAGCACTTCCGCGAGCCCGGCCCCCTGGGCCATCAACTCGAGGACTCGCTTCTGCCCGTTCAACATCGCCTCGGACCGCTTCCGCGCGGTGATGTCGCGGGCGACCTTCGACACGCCGACGACCTGTCCCTTGGCGTCGTGGATCGGGGAGATCGTCAGCGAGATGTCGATCCAGCGCCCCTGCTTCGACACCCGGACGGTCTCGAAGTGCTCGACCTGCTCCCCGCGGCGGAACCGTTCCAGAATCGCTCGCTCTTCGTCCTGCCGATCCGGCGGGATGATCAGAGTGATCGGCATCCCGACGGCCTCCTGGGCGCTGTAGCCGTAGAGCCGCTCCGCCCCTTTGTTCCACGAGAGGATTCGGCCGTCGAGATCCTTGCTGATAATCGCATCCGCGGATGACTCGACGATCGCCGCCAACCGCGCCCGGGCCTCCTCGGCCCGCCTCCGCTCGGTAACATCGCGAAAGCTCCAGACCCGCCCGGCGTTCCGCCCGTCGACAAACTGGATCCGCGACGACCGCTCGATCACCCGCCCGTCGGCCAGTTCCAGCAGGTCGTGGCTTTCCGGTGGCGACGCCGTGTAAATCGCGTCGATCACGGTGAGAAACTGCTGGGGATCTTTGGTCTGACGCGCGCTGAATTCCCGGAGCGAGCGTGGTGCGGGCGAGTCCATCACGGAGCGGGGCACTCGCCACATCGCCACATATTTTTCGTTATAGCAGGTCACATTGCCGTTGCCATCGGTCACCAGAATCCCGTCGGTGGTCGACTCCAGCGTGGCGCGCATCATCGCCAGCAACCGGGCGAGCTCTACCGTTTTCCGCTCCAGCGATTCCTTGGCCTGGATCAGCGCTTTCTCGGCCTGCTGGCGCGCGATCTGGATGGCGTTGGCGTTCTGCAAAGCCACCGAGCGGAGCAGCTTGTCCTCATCCTCGTCGGCCGCCATTACGGTGCTCCCATTCCCAGCACTTCCGCCGCGAGCGCCGTGCCCAGAACGCGGGCCCGGATCTTTGCGAAGGCCGTTTCGCGGCTCGTCGACCTGTCGTCACAGAACGGCGAGAATCCACAGTCATCGGTCGTCCCCAACTGCCCGACCGGAATGTACTCGGCCGCCTCGAGGACCCGGTCGCGAATCTCTTCGGGAGTCTCGATGCGCGGGTCGATCGAGGCGACGACTCCAATAAAGACCCGCTGATCCGCCTTGAGATGGTGGCGGATGATTTTGAGGACCCGGACGCGATCCGGTTCGCCCGCCATCGCGACGTAGAAATTCCCTGCTTTCAACGCAAACAAGCTGGGCAACAGTTCCGCATAGTCAACCTCCCCACTGTGGGTCGAGTCATGGTCGGAGCCCGGGCAGGTATGCACCCCGATCCGCTTTCGGTCCTCGGTCGAGAACCGCGAGAGCGCCAGATTGTTCAGGTCGATAAAGCTATGGAGCAGCGCCCCGGTGGGGTCGATTTTGACCGCCAGCCGCCCTTCCGTGAAGTCGATCTGAACCTTGTGTGCTCCCATCCGCAGACAGTTGCGGACCTCGGTCTCATGCTCGCCCAGCAGGTCGTGGATGAACGCGTCGCGGGAGTACCCGGGAATCTCGTCGGCCGGATACATCAGGCTCATCGCCGAGGGCGAGATGACCGCCTGCTTTACCGGTACGTGCGCGTACCGTAGCGCTGTGTCCAGAAAGCGATCGGCCCGCCTGAGATACCGAAACGGCCCCGCCGTGAGCCGCGGCATCCGCCGCGTATGCCCGGCCGCGAACGGAATCTTGAACCCGTCGGGCGCAACGTTGGGCAGTCCGTCCACGCCATAGGTCCAAAAATTATGATATTTTCTCTGCTCGCCATCGCTAATCACCGGCGAGCCCGTCGCCTCAAACCGGGCAATCGTCTCCTGAATCGCCTCCTCGTAGAGCGGTTCAAGCCTCGGGTCCGCGCCATCCCCCGCCGCGATCGCCTCGAGCAGCCAGAGCGGCCTCGGAATACTCCCAATCGGTTCGGTTGGGATCGTCATGAGCGTGTTCCTCGCTCCTGTTCCTCTTCATCGTCCCGGCCACCCGCAACCCCACACAACTTGTGCAAGCCGGCCCCTCTCCTCTTCACAATGACCTCGAATCCGCCTCGCCCCTCTTTATGATATGATCCATCTAAGTTCAAGTTTCGCACTTTTCCCAAATGTCAAATTCCGACTTGTAGATTCAATAGGGCTCCAAAAAAAACGTCGGCGTCTCTGTCAGTTTTTGGCAAATTGTTTGGGCCTTACACCGAACAATTTCCCCTGACACAGGACGCCGACCCATGGAACTTACACCCTCCTTCCTCCTCTTGCTACAGCAATTCACACCCGTCTTCACCAATCCCTCCTTCCACACCTTCACCTTGATCGCCTCCGGCTGGATCCTCTCGAATCGCCACCGCTATATTACCGAACTCATCTTCTCCAGCGGCCAGGTTGGCATCGGACATTGGTCACGCTTCCATCGCTTCTTCAGCCATGCCGCTTGGGACCTCGATCACTTCTCGATGTCCCTGGCCAAGCTTGTCGTCTCCATCCTCGCACCGGGCGCCACTTTTTACTGGGCCGTCGACGACACCCTCTGCCGAAAACGCGGACTCACCCTCTACGGCGCCGGCATGCACTACGACCCACTCATCTCCAGTCGAGCCAAAGCTCTCGTCAGTTGGGGACACGACTGGGTCGTCCTCTGCCTGATCGTCGTCCACCCGTTCTGGGCACCGACCAAAGTCTTTGCCTTGCCCATCGCCATGCGGCTCTATGTCAACCGCCAAGGCTTAACCAAGGGCAAAAAGAACCAGAAAAAGAAAAAGGCAAAGCCCGATCCCAATCATCGCACCCGCCCCGAACTCGCGATGGAATTGATCCACTTGGCGGCGGACTGGTTCCCCGACGACGAGATCGTCATCACCGGCGACAGCGCCTATGGGGGCCAGAGCATCCTCGGCCAACTTCCGCCCACGGTCCATCTCATTAGCCATGTCCATCCCAAGGGGGCCCTCTATGAGCCAGCGCCTCCCAAGGAGGAGAAATCCAAAGGGGCGCCCCGCAAGAAAGGCCAGCGCCTCCCCGGCATGAAGGAGTGGGCCGAGGATGCGAATCAACCCTGGACCCCACACGACTTTGACCAGTTCGGGCTCCATGCCAGCTTGGCGGTCAAGACGATCCAGGCCCTCTACTACAAGGCCGGCAAGGACCGACTCCTGACGATCGTCTTGGTGCGTGACCTCCAGGGGAAACGTCCCGATCAGATGTTCTACTGCACCAAGCTCGATTGGACCGTCCCGCAGATTCTCTCGGCCTACTCGTACCGTTGGGCAATCGAATGTACTTTTGAAAATACCAAGCAACTTCTCGGCCTCGAGGATCCCGCCAATCGCCTCCCCAAGGCCATCGAGCGAACCGCGCCGATGGCGTTGTTTCTCTACAGCTTGGTGGTGGTTTGGTTCCACCAGACCGGTCATCGATTTCTTCGTTTTCCGGTCCGCCCGTGGTATCCGAAGAAGCAAGAGGCCTCGTTTGCCGACCTGCTGACGACCTTGAGGCGGGTCAGCTATGAGGAGAAAACCGAGGGAGCGCTATCCAACCGGTATGACCTAAAAGCCTGGATTGCGCAGCTCACCGAGTTTCTCAGCCGCGCGGGCTGAGCCGACATCGGCCGGAGATTTCGGCCCTCACTCGCACTTGATCAAGGGGTCGCCGGGGTCGATAACAGGCCTCGGGCCGCTCCCGATCCGTCCCTGTTTATGCGAAACTTGAACTAAGCACGCCCATGCCGTAAAGTCAGCCTGCCGCAGCCGATGGGACTCTAGCTCAGACGCCGCGCGGCGAGTGTCTCAACGAGAGGGCCTTCCCTTTTCAATCAAGGGGGCCGCTTTGATTCTACCAGCTTACCCACCCAGGGGTGAGTTCCTGCCTGCCGATGTCGAGGGGAATCCGCCAGACTCCGGTGCTCAACGCCATGCTGCATCACCGATGGAGGCACCAAAGCATGGGGCCAGCCGGATCGAGGGTTTCCGCTCCAGGCCATCCTGGAGTCGCCATTGCACCAGTCAGAAGAACGAAACGGAGAACGGAGCGACTGGCCCCTTCGTCGGCGACATTGACTGCAGTTCGGCGTAGCATAGGAGCCAAATCTCCTCGTGCGCAATGGGTGAGGTATCGTTGTAAGCGAAGTCCTCACAGGTTCGGTCGTTCAAGCCGGATCCGGCGAGTTAGGGACGATTCGGATACATGGGCAAATGAAGATATTGAATACAGCTAAAGCTGCTGTAGAGTTTGACGCCGCGCACCGGAAAGCAAAGGTCGCATTCCGCCGCAAGGATCTCAAGGCGTACATGAGCCTCTTTTCGGCCGATCTTCGCTACCGTCAAGCTGACGGGAAAGGGATCGATCACTCCCGGCTCGAGCGGGACGTCCAGACTCAATTCTCAGGCTCAGCGCGTCCAGAAGCACGGTCGATCGTGAGCGGATCGAGATCGCCGACGGCAAAGTCGTTGAAATCCTCTGCCAGATCTCATCTGCGCGTGCCACGGCCTTCTTCGACCTGCACCGTATCTGGGACATCTCCCGGAGGGGGCGATATGTGGGGAGATTGGATGACGGTCAATGGGTGATCGAAGTGGTGAAAGTGATTGAAGTGATCGTCCAATCGCGAGGATTCTCCTTGAGTCTGCGACCGCCCGCTCTCGATTGACGAAACCCACCCGGTTGGATGGTCTCGACTCGAAGTCAGGGGTAAGTCGAAATGTGTAGACGAATTGAAATTAAAAAATTGGATAGTGTGGAGGTGAATTTGTGCTGGCATGCGGTCGGTCAGCCATCCAACTCCCGGTCCCAGAGGGAAGTTGCCTCGCCTTGGTTTTGGCTGATAGGTGAACATGTCTCTTGACAGTTCGTCAACGATAGCGGATCAACTGAAGTGCCAAGTTGCTCTGCCCCTTGGTTTGGCGGATGGGATAGCCTCCAAGCCAGGCGAAACGGGATGGTGATCGCCTCGGCGATAAGTTCGAAGATGACCTCGAAGATAATTTCAGCAAACATAAGGACACTCCCCGAGTCGAGTGAGCGCCCCATCTTATTCGCTGCCGGTGCCTCCCTCAACGCAGATGATCGAGTGGCCAGGCATTTCCGCTGGGATATCTGGGAGTTTCTGTGGAAATGGGTGCCTGCCTTGTTGGAGTATCCAGGTTTCCCGCTTTGCCGTCTTTAGGTGCCTGACCACCCTTCCCCGGATCAAGTGGTGAGTTACTGCCGGCCGGGGGAACGGAGTGCGGAATCCGACGGACCGTACGCTGGTGAATTGCATCGACGAGGACTTGGTTCGACACGGGGGCAACGCCTCTCGGTATCAATAAGAGGTGAGACACACATCCACGCCCGATCCTGTCATTTCATTGCTCTTACGGGTCTTTCGTTTGGCGTTTGTCCGCCGACCGGATACCACCTGTGGCTGCGTCATCTGCTAGTCTGACCGGATCTGGCTCGCGGCGTAGCCGGTCGACCTGAGAAGATCATTCGGCAGTTTGGCGGCCCTAGTCCGGGAAGGACTCCAGGGCGATCTGCACGCGGGAGACCTCTTCGGCTTTCGCGACAAGGCGGCCGATCGCATCAAGCTCCTGATCTGTAAATGCTCAGTGGAATCATACCCCCCGTACAGGCGACCACGCCTGCCGTAGCATGTGTGAGCACTACAGGTGCGGAGTGTACCCGTTCGCTTCAAAGAACTGCATGAGGCCCAACTCTAGCACCAGGGCGATGGCGCTTCCGATGGCGATGATACCCCATTGGAACGCCGTGAAGCGCTCGCCGGGTCGCACGATGAAGAGCCTGGACGAGTGCCGCCCGGCGGCGAGGAGCAACAGGCCGGCATAAACGACCAACGCCGGAACGCTCAGCGCACCGCGATGAATCAGGATCACCCGTTGCATCCGGATCGCGTCCATGATCGACGTATAGGCGAGTATATAGGCAGCCGCAAGTCCTAGGGCGATGACAAACAGCCCGATGGCTCGGGCGGACCAGCCGTTCTCGAGAAGGCGCTGGGCGTCGTTGATGTCGCGGTTTCGTACGAACAGCACGGCTGTCAGGAAGATCAAGGAGTACGCAAGGTAGGCCCACCAGGGCAGCTCGGTGGAGTTCGCGATCGGGAGCATGGGAACCAACTCTCGATGAATGTGCGGATGTTACAGCCGATGTTTGTCCTTCAGCGTCCCGCCCCAAGATTCGGCAACTGATGCGGAAGGGCTAGGGCTAGATTCTATCGCTCAGTGTTTGGCGGAGCCATTCCCACCTGCGCCCGGTAGCTGCTGCGCGGCCGGACCGAGAATGCCGCTGAAAATCGCGACGCCGTTCTCGTATACGGGCAGCCGACACTGCTTTATGGCGACGGTCATGGGGAAAGTGCCGGAATGTATCCAGGCAGGCGGGCCGCCGGGGTGGAATCCCAACGGCCGGACCGGCCGTTCAACGGGAAGGGGTTGCTATTGGGGAGATTCTTTGAGACGGAGGACGCGGCCGGGGCGGGCGGCGGTGGGTTTGCCGGCTTCGATGACGAGGAGGCCGTTGACGAGGACGTGGGTGATGCCTTCGGCCGGGAGGTTGGGGGCGGCGAAGGTGGATCGGTCGCGGGTGCGGTCGAGGTCGAAGAGGACGAGGTCGGCGGCGGCGCCGGGGGTGATGCGGCCGCGGTCGTAGAGGCGGAGCTCGTTGGCGGCGACGGCGGTCATGCGGTGGATCGCTTGTTCGAGGGAGAGGATGCCCAGGTCGCGGACGTAGTGGGCGATGATCCGCGGGAAGGCGCCGTAGCCGCGCGGGTGGCCCAGGACGTCGGGGCCGCCGGCCGGGCCCATGTCGGTGCAGAATGAGACGAACTCTTCACGCATCGCGCGGATGACGTTCGCTTCGGTCATGCTCTGGGGCAAGGCCGCCGCGCCCTCCTGGGCGATCTCGAAGAAGACGTCCCACGGGTCCTTGCCCGCCGCTCGGGCGATGGCGGCGAGGCTCTCGCCGTTGTGTTGGGCGTAAGGTTTTGCATTGATCTGGACAAGAACAATCTTGTCCCAGTCGGACCCGACGTGGCGGTACCAGTTCTCCCAGCCCGCTTCGGTCTCGATCTCATGCTTGATCCGGGCCCGGGCGGCCGGGTCGGCCAGCTTCTTTTTGAGGGCCTGGAAACCTTCGGCGGAATGCCGGGGGTGGATCAGGGCGGTAATGCCGAGGCCGTTGTTGATATAAGGGTAGATGTCGGCCCCAACTTGCTGGCCGCCGCCGCGGGCGGCCTTGATCCGGGCGATCGCCTGCTCCATTTTCGGCCAGTTGGCGCGGCCGGCCGCCTTGAGGTGGAAGATATGAACGGGGGTGCCCGCCGCTCGGCCGATTTCGAGCGCTTCGTCGATGGCTTCCAGGAGGCGGTCGCCCTCGTTGCGCATGTGGGTGTAGTAGCCGCCGCCGAACGAACCGGCCACTCGGGCGAGCTCGACGATCTCTTCAGTGGGGGCGTAGACGGCCGGGGGATAGATCAGGGCCGTCGACACCCCGATGGCGCCGGCCTCCATGGCCTCACGCACCAGGCCTTTCATGCGTTCGAGCTCTTCGGCGGTCGCCTTGCGGTCGGTGTCGCCGAGGACGATGCGGCGGACTTGGGTGTGGCCGACGGTCTGGGCGACGTTCATCGGCATCCCGGCCTTGTCGAGCCGGTTGAAGTATTCGGCCATCGTCGTCCAGCCGGCCGACTCCGCCTCCTTGCCTCCAAGCGGGGCGTCCGACGACCCTTCGCCGGCGTTGATGGTCGTGATCCCTTGCCGGAGCAAGTTGTCCGCGCTCCGCGGATCGTTGAGGAACGAGGCGCCCGTCTGGCCCATCATATCGATGAACCCGGGGGCGACGATCAGGCCCGCGACGTTGAGGGTTCGATCGGCGTCCGAATCCTTGAGTCGGCCGATCGCGGCCACGCGGCCACCTTTGATCGCGACGTCGGCGTGATACCAAGGAGCCCCGGTGCCGTCGACCACCCGGCCCCCTTTCAGGAGCAAGTCGTAGTGCTCACGCTCGGCCGCCGAGGCGGCGAGGGGGGATAACAGGAAGGCGAGAGCCAGGATGGGCATCGCTTTCCATTGAGTCTGTCGCAAGGAAACCGGGCCATCTGTCTGCCCCGGAGGTTTAAAGCCGCGGGAGAAACGCGTTCCCACACTCTGCGGCCCCACCCGCCGGGGAAGACGACGCTGAGCGTCGGGGACGGCATTCCCACGCAGAGCGTGGGAACGAGATCCCGGTATCCTTGCTGCAGTCTCTTGAAATTTGGGATTGGCGCTGGGTTGCATCAGGGTTTCCGGAACGAGGGGAGTTGAGGCCGATCGATGCGAAAGTGCTCAATTGTGGGGTGGGTACGGTCCACTATGTTTTGTCGACTCGTACCGAGAAAGCGGGGGCCGTCGCTTTTTGCTTGCCTGAATTTCTTGAAGGCGAGCAGAGCGTGTTTGCTTCCGAGCCTCATGCGCTCTCGGGCTGGTTCCCATGGTGGGCCGTGTCCACCCTACGGATAATGAAATCAAAAAATGGTTGTTTTCAATGGAATCAGCGAGTCCACCATTGCCGGCTTGGGGAATGATGAACTCTTGAGTGGGGGACGGATCAGGGGCTGGTGGGGGTTGCAGGAGACGGAGTAGGCGTGAGCCAACGTTCAAAAAAGGTGAGCATCTCGGCACGCATTTCGGGGGTGTAGGAATGGCCGACGTCGGGGTAGAGGATGCTCCGGTAGTTGGCCGCGGCGCCGAGGGCTTGGTACGTCTGGCCGACGAGGCGTTCGAGGTCGCGGATGCCGTCGGCGGGGGAGCCGGCGTCGAGGTCGCCGGTCAGGGCGAGGAAGGGGCGAGGGGCGATCAAGGCGAGGACGCCTTCGGTGTCGCAGTGGTTGAGCAGGCCGTTGGCGAAGTAGTACAAGCCGTGGGCGCGGAGCTCGCCGTGGGCGATCAGGTTCTGGTAGCGGGTCAGGCAGGCGACGGCCACGACGGCCGCGACCCGATCGTCGACGGCGGCGAGCCACCAGGCGCGGGTGCTCCCCATGCTCATGCCGGTGGCGCCGATCCGGGCTTTGTCGACTTCGGGGCGGGAGCAAAGGTAGTCGAGCGCGACCTGATCGTCGCGGACCATCATGCCCCAGAGGGTGCGGCCAAACCAGAGGTTCCACTTGTGGAGCGACTCTTGCTCGACCTTGCCAGTCTCCAGCGAGCCCGAAGGGCCGGTGCCGACGCGGTCGCCGTGCCAGTAGGCGTCGGGGGCGAGGACGGCGTAGCCCCGTTTCACGTAGAGTTCACCCAGCGACTCCTCGCCACCGTTGGTGTCGGGGATCAGGATCTGGGTCTTGTCGGGGGTGGAAGAGTGGAGCCAGAGGATCGCAGGTGCAGGCTTGGCGACGCCTTGGGGAATCAGGAGGAGGCTGCTGACCTGGCCGTCGACGCCGTTGTCGAGTTCGACCTTCTCGAGAACGTAGTCGGGCCGAAGCTCGCGCGAGATGACCCGCGTCTGCGACGGAGCCGGCCGAGGCGGCAAGTCGCCGAGTGTGCCGCGGACGGCCTTGAGGAGATCGGGCCGGCGGCGTTTCCATTCGTTGGCATCGTGGGGAACGAGGAACTCCTTCGCCTTGATCTGGCGGTAGACTTCGGGAACCATGCGGTCGCGTTTGGCCTGGGCCGTGCGATAGGCTGAGGCCGCTTCGGGCCCGGAGGCGTGGCCGGGCAACGGGCGGTACCGGGCGACGGCGAGTTGACGGAGCACGACGTCGGCCACGGCTTCGGCCAGACGGTCGGAGGCGGCCGGCGTGTAGTGGGTGCCGTCCTTGCCGAGCATCGTCTCGGCTCCCCCCTGCTCCTGCTCCACCACCCAGTGCAAGTCGTGGACCGGGACCTTGGCCGCGCGCATGACCTTTTCCGCCGCCGCGTTGTACTGCTTGACGTCGGCCTCGACGCGGTCGAAGTTCCCGCCCCGGCGTGCGTGCCGCGCGTCGATAATCGGCGTGGTGTTGGCGAAGACGACGCTGGCTTTCGTCAGCGCGCGGAACTGGGCAACGATCTGGTTGAGGTTCTCGGTATACGCGGCGAGCTCGACCTGGTGGGTGCCGTCGGCCTTGAGACGTTTCAAGTCATGCAGGCCACAATTGAAGTGGATGACGTCGGGTTGCTCACGAATGCACTGATCGATTTGCTTGAGCACGTTAGCGCTATCGCCACCGTTGGCTGGCAAGCTGACCACGATCGCCTTGCCCTTCAGCCGCTCAATCACCTTGGGAGCGTAGCCGAGCCGGATCGAGTCGCCGATCAGCATCACCTTGGGCAGCGTGGGCGTACTCTGGGACGCGGGCGGATCTTGGGCCCGCGTCGACGAGACCAAGACCAGTACGGTCGCGACCAAGAAACCGGGGACTCTCATCGGGCGTCTCCCTCGACTGGCTACGGAAATCAGGGTGCAGTACGCGTTGAGTGGAGCTAAGACAACACAGATTTTAACCACGAATAACACGAATGACACGAATGAAAACAAAGTAAAATAAAATTGAAATTCGTATTAAAGTTCGTGTTGAATTAAATTATTTGTGGTTAAAATCTTGAGTTTCTGTTTGGGGTGAAGTGCGGTCGTTCCAGGTCAGGCCGATCAGTTTTTCAGGTAACGGAGCTGGTTCGAGGAGGCTGGCGAGGTAGCCGATGAGCATGGTGGTCAGGCAGCCGATCATGGCGTACCAGAGAAAAGAGATTTTGGTCAGGAAGCAGATCGGGATGAGGGCGCCGAGGCCTGCGGCCCAGCCGATCAAGGCGCCTTGGGCGGTGGTGCGGCGGACGAGGATTCCGAGGCAGAAGAGGCCGAGCATCGGGCCGCCGACGAGGCCGATGATGGAGTTGCTTGCTTCCAGGAGGGTGCCGAGGTACGGCATCAGGAAGGCGAGTCCGATGACCAGGGCGCCGTAGATCAGGGTCAGGTAGCGGGCGAGCCGCAGTTGCACCTGTTCGTCGGGGTTGGGGTGCGGCCAGAGGCGCTGGTAGAAGTCGACGAGGCTGGCCGAGGTGAGCGAATTGATCCCGGCCGAGATCGTGGACATGCTGGCGGCGTAGATTGCGGCGATGAACAGGCCGGGGAAGCCGATGGGGAGCTCGGTGACCACGAAGTAAGGAAGGATCTGGTCGGGCTTGCGGATATAGCCTGCGGCGAGCGGGTCGCCGTGGACCTGGTAGAAGGCGTAGAGGATGACGCCGGTGCCGTAGAAGACGGCCGTGACCGGGAGGACCAGGCAGAGCTTGAACCAGAGCCCGCGCTGGGCTTCCTTCAGGCTCTTGGCGGTCAGGTAGCGCTGGACCGAGACCTGGTCGGTGGCCATCTGCACCAGGTTCATGAAGGTCGCGCCGATGAGCAAGCCCCAGAGCGTCAGGCGCACGGTGGGGTCGAGGCTCGTGCTGACCTGCATCTTGCCGCTCGATTGCGCGAGTTCGAGCACGTGACCGAAACCGCCAGGGACCCGGGAGACTGCCGTGAGCGCGATGATGACCTGGCCGAGGAACAGGACCACGAGCTGCATGACGTCGGTCCAGATGACCGCCTTCATGCCGCCGAGCGTGGTGTAAAACGTCGTCAGCACCCCGGTGCAGAGGATCGTGAACCAGAGCGGCAGGCCGGTCACCTGTTCCAGGGCCAGGGCCGGGGCATAGGTTGCCAGGGCAAGCCAGAGCAAGACCCGCACGATGAACGAGGCGGAGGCGAGGGTTCGCACCTGCACCGAGAAGCGCGACTCCAGGTACTGGTAGGCCGTGAAGAACTGCTTCTGGTAGAAGAACGGCAGGAACAGCAAGGTGGTAATCGGCGTGGCGATGAAGAATGAGAAATTCACAATATAGAACGTCAAGCCGTAGGCATATCCTTCGCTGGGGGCGGCCAGGAAGCTGATGCCCGAGAACAGGGACGCAAGAATGGTCATCGCCACGATGACGCTGCCCATGCTCCGTTGCGCCAGGAAGTACTCGCTTAAATTACTTTTCTCGCGGAAGAACATGCCGCCGATGGTCAGGGTGAGGAGCAAGTAGCCCCCGAAGACGGTGTAGTCGATCCATGAGAAATGGAGCATGGAGGGCCCTCGTGTTGTGTTGTGCTTCCCAGGCGTGGTTTATGGAATTCGGGTGCATGGGCTTCGAACAGGGAGAAGCGGCCTTCCTCGTTTTTCTGATGGGTGGTCGTAGTGCCTTCGTCGATTTCCCTGGGACCGCGGGCGTCCCGCCCGCTCTTGATTTGAATCAATTGGAATCAGAATTCATGGAATTGCGGGCGGGGCGCCCGCGGTCCCAGGGGAAGACAATCCAACAAACCGAAGGGGTGACGAGCTTCCCTTGGTTGGGGCCGAGACCTCCTGGTGTTGCGTCACCCCGGTTGCAAGCCACCGGGGGCATCAGGAAAAGGGCAGTAAAATACGGCTCACAGGTTAGGAGTGCGACTCTTGAAGAAGTAAGCCGCCATCGACCAGGAGTGCCGCGCCGGTGACGTAGGCGGCGTCGTCCGACACGAGGAAGACGGCCGCCTTGCCGATATCTTCGGGCTTGCCGAGCCGGCCCCAAGGGAGGGTGGCGCCGGCCTGGCTCATGACCTCGGCGCCGAACGCTTCGTGTTCGCCGGGGGTGTCGATCCAGCCGGGTTCGATCAGGTTGACGTTGATCCGATGCGGCACCAACTCGGCGGCGATGGTCAGGGCCATGTGGTTCAGCCCCGCTTTCCCTGCGTTGTAGGCGACGCTGCGCGGGTACGGGCGGCGGGCGTGGACGCTCGAGATGAAGACGATCTTCCCTCCCCCGCCCCGCTCGACCATGTGCTTCGCGACATGCTGGCTCATCGAGAATCCCCCGACCAGCGTTCCTTGAATCACTTTCTGGAACGTGTCGGGTGCGTAGTCGAGGAAGTCGTCGCGGCGGGAGTAGGCGGGGTTACTGATCAAGATATCGAGACGTCCCATCGCCTCGATGGCCCGTTGGGTGATCAGGGCGCAAGAGTCATAGTCGAAGGCATCCCCCTCGACCAGCACGGCCTGCCGTCCGAGGTCCTGGATCTCGGCCACGACGGCCTCGGCCTCGGGCGTACGCACGCGGTCGTTGACCACGACGTCGGCCCCCGCGCGGGCCAATTCGATGGCACAGCCGCGGCCGATCCCTCGGGCTGAACCTGTTACCAATGCCTTCTTGCCGATGAGTTTCATGGAATCCCCCTTCGCGGTAGTTCCGGAGACGAAGCCGTTGGAGCGAGTTGCTCTTGAAGTTCTGGATGGTTGGAGTGGCCGGACGAAGGCCTTGGGTGCCACGGGTTGTACTCAACCCGTGAGCCAAAAACCAGGGCTTTCACTCAGGGGTTGAGTACAACCCGTGGCGCCCGAGCGTCTTTCCGAAGGGGGCAGGCTGAAGCCTGCCCTGGTGAATTCGCCTCGGTTTCTGTTTGAGTCGATGGAGTGATTGATTTTGTATAAATAGGATTTCTGTGGTTGATTGATTGGCGTTACCAGGCTGTCCAGCCGCCGTCGATGACGAGGTTCTGACCGGTCATGAAGCTGCTGGCGTCGCTGGCGAGGAAGACGACGGCCCCCTTGAGTTCGTGGGCCTGCCCCATCCGCTTCATCGGGAGCTTGGCGCGGAGCCGCTCGACCATCGCCGCGGGCGCTCGTTCGGGGGGGAACGGGCCGGGGCTGAGGCAGTTGACCCGGACGCCGTCCGCCGCCCAGTAGGCGGCCAGGTGCCGGGTCATCTGGACGATTCCCCCTTTGAGGGTGTGGTAGGCCACGGGGCTGGCGGAGCAGATGCCTTCGTAGGCGTCGGGGTAGGAGCCGACCAATCCATACATCGAACCGAGCAGGATGATGCTGGCCGGGCCTGCACGCTCGACGGCGTAGTCACGCACCAGCCGGGCGAGTATGAAGTAACCGGTGGCGTGGGCCAGGTGCCGGGTGAACTGCTCGGCCGTCACGCTGGTCAGGTCGTTGCCGAGCGCTTCGTGTCCGTTGTTGACCAGGATGTCGACCCGACCGGCGCGGTCGACGACGCGTGAGAATGCGTCGTCGAGCTCGTCGGGCTTCATGTGGTCGAGCGCCAGGCCGTGGTGCGTCGCGGTCTCGCCCCGGCGCGGCAGTGCGGCGGCGGCCGCCTCGGCGCGGGGGGCGTCGCGACTGGTGATGACCACCGAGGCCCCCGCCTCGGCCAGAGCGCGGGCCATCGCGGAGCCGAGGTGGCCCGTGCCACCGGTGATCAGGACGACCTTGCCCGTCAGGTCGAACAGCTCCGGGATGGTCGGTTCATGCGTCGGTCGGGATTCGCCGGCAGCCTGAGGCATCTTGCTTGGTTCCACGAGTCGGTTGGTTCAAAGTATGAAACAGGAGTCTGTTGCAAGGAAACCGGACCGTTTGTCTGTCCCGGGGGCCGAAATTTGCGGGAGAAACTCGTTCCACGCTCGGCGTGGGAACGAGATCCTGGTATCCTTGCTACAGTCTCTAAAACAGGGCTGAATTCATGAGCCTCCCACCGTCTGCCAACTCTGAGTCTTGACGCTTGCCAGGGCGGCGAGGTTGACCCGCAAGGTTTGCAGCCCTTCGTCGAGCGAGCAGAGGGGCGCACGCTGGCCTTCCACGGCGTCGAGGAACGCCGAGGCCTGGGTGATGAACAGTGTGTCGCGCTCTAGCGGGGCGATCGACTCGTCGTGCCAGGTCTCCTCCTTCGCCAACATCCAGCGCCAGCGGTGGGCATGCGGCTCGAACCGGGCCGCCCCGTGCTCGCAGACGACCGTGATCGTGAGCTCGTTGGGCCACTGGTGCTGGTTCAGGCTGTAGCTGGCGAGGAGTCGCCCCTGGCGGGCCAGGACGTGCGCCGTGTCTTCGACGTCCACTCCCTCGAGCACCTGGTGCGCGGCGTCGGCCACGAGCCGATCGATCGGGCCCACTAACCACTCGCCCGCGTTGAGCATGTGGGTCAGGGCGTCCTGGATGGCGCCGCCGCCGGTGGCGTGGTCGTTGTAGTAGATCGAGCGATAGGCAGGGCGATAGGTCGGGAAGTTCTGGCCAGTGACGACGATGAGTTCCACGGGCCGGCCGAACCGCTGGTCGAGGATCGCCTGACGCATGGCCTGGAGCAGTGGATGAGCGCGGTGGACGTACGCGACGGCCGCGACGAGCTTTTGGGCGTTGACGATCGATTGGAGCCGGTCGATGCCCGCCTCGCTCGTGCTCAACGGCTTCTCGATCAGGAGGTGGATGCCGGCTTCAGCCAGTCGGGTCGCGATCGGAATGTGCGTCTGAGCGGGCGTGGCCACGACCGCGACGTCGGGCGGTTCCTGGAGCGCGGAGTCGAGGTCCGGATAGTGCTTCGAGACCCCGTAGCGCTCGGCCACCGTCCGTCGCAACTCGGGGTTGATCTCCACCAGGCGGACGTCGGCACGCCCCGTCGCCTGAAAGCAACGCAGGTGTCGTTCTCCGATCGAGCCGACCCCGATGATCAGTATAGTCTGACGTTTCAATGGTTTGATCTCCTGGGGCGGCCATCAAGGTCTCGACTTCCCTGTTCCGGGCCACCCTGCCTAGGGCTGGCACTTGACGGTCGCCGCTCCGAGGCTGGCAATTTGCGGAGGTGGGTCGGTCTCCAGCACGACCCCCAAACTTTCGCCCGCCGACACTCGGGCGAAGCCGCGGAGGACCAGCACCAGGCCGGTCCGGTCGGCCTTGATCGGGATGACTTCATGTCCGAGGACGTCGGAGAGGGTTCCGAGGAACTCTCCCTGGCGGACTTGTTGGCCGAGTGTCACGGCGGGTTCGAAGAGTCCGTCGCTCGGCGCGGGGTGCTGGACCTGCATGTGCCCCGAGCCGGCGCGCTGATCTTCGATGACGAGGGGCTCGTCGGTCGGGCGTGCGAGTGTGCCGTCGATCAGGTGCAGGTCCGCCAGGACGTTGAGGCACCCTTGAACATAAGCGGACACGCCGTTCGGGTCGCATCCACCGCCGCCGAGGTATTCGGCATAGATCGCCGGGACGTTTGCGTCGCGGGCCACTGAAAGGGAACGGCCCTCGAGGCTTGGGTCGGTCCCCCAGACGATCGGCAGGCCGAAGGCGCAGGCCATCCGCCGCTGGCGGTTGAGCACGGCGGGGACGGGATGGAGCATGTACCCGGTCAACGGGGAGACGGAGAGTTTGACTCCACCGGTGTGCAGATCAATATAGGCATCGACGGCCCGGATCAAGTTGGCCAGGGCATGGGCGATCTGCTCCGTGGTCGACCCGTCGGGCCGCCCTGGGCAGGTGCGTGCGAGGTCGAGCCCGTCGTCCCCTACGCGTTGGCCGAGGCGGAACGCCGGCTCGTTCACGACGGGGACGATGGTGATCCGCCCCCGGATCTCGTGAGGGGCGAGCCGGACGGCCAGCGTCCGGAGCGCGGCCATCGGCTCGAACTCGTCGCCATGCACGCCGCCGGTGAGCAGGACGTGGGGACCGTCGTGCCGGCCCCCGAGTCGCAATGTCGCCAGTTCCACGAGTGGCTCCCCGGATCTTGCAAATTCAGACGAGAACAAATTAGTTTGAGGTTGTGGCTTCGTAGAACCAGGCGATCGGGACTGACCGGAACCGCGATGAGATCCGCCCTGTCTTCGAGTCGCCCACATAATAGGTGAGCAGGGCCCGGCCGCGGTCGAACACGACGCTCGTGTAGGCGTAATACTTGGTGGGGTCGTTCTCGACGTTGCGGCGGAACGACCAGGTCCGGCCTTCGTCGGTCGAGACCGCGGCGGTGAGCGGGGTCCGCTTGCTGTTGACTTTGCCGTCGCGAAGCGTGTCGTTCCAGATCAAGAGCAAGTCGCCCGTGGATGGGATCCGTCGTAGCGTGGCGGGTGACTCGGGCCCGGCGACCTCCCATGACTTGGCCTCGGTCCAGCTCTCTCCGCCATCGGTCGACTCGCTCACCGCGACGTGTCCGACGATGGTCCTGATCTGCATCAGGAGCCGTCCACCGGCCTGTTCCAGCACCTCGGGCTCCATCGCCCCTTGCTTGGCATATTCGATCAGGCCTCGGCTTCGCTTCCAGGTCTTCCCCTGGTCGTCGGAGAAGTAGCAGGAAGCGGCGTACTTGGGCCCTTTGACGGCGTCCTTGGTCGTCGCGATCGGCACCAGGATTCGACCCGACGAGAGGACCGTGACGCGGTCGTTGTTCAGGACGTGGTAGCCCGGGTCGGTGGTGACGAGCAGCGGCTCGCCGAATGTCTTCGCCTCGTCGTTGGAGACGCGCAAGTAGACATCGAGATCCGTGGGCGAGTTCTTCACGAGGTAGAACAGGCCGATCGGGCCGTCAAACGGGTTGGCCGTCTTGAGCCGACGCAACGTGACGGACATCACGTTCTGCTGGCCGACGTTCTCCTGGAGCACGCGTCGCTCGCTCCAGGTCCGGCCCTGGTCGGTGGAGTCGACCGCGATGATCCGGGCCTTGGCGAAGTCCGACCCGCTCCCCTGGAACTCGGTCGTCGCGTAGATCAGGCTACCGTCGCGGCGCACCAGGACCGACCCTTCGCTGTAGCGCGGATTCTGGGGGGTGGCGACGAAGACGTCGCGGCTGAACTCTTCCGAAGGGGACGCGGGAGCCGGTTTCGCCAGCAGGAGCAAGGCCTGGGCGGCGCGGATCCGGACGTCGAGCACCGGGTCGTCGAGCAAGTGCAGGAGCGCGTCCTTGGCTTCGACCGCGCGGGCTTCCGGGGCGAACTCGGCCGCGTAGACCCGGACGTTGAAGTCGGCGTGGGCGAGGTTGCGGATCAACGCCTTGAGGCCGTCCGCGTCGCCCAGGCTCGCCAGCGCGTGCTCGAAGTAAGCCTTGGTGAGTGGGTCGCTGAACCGAGTTGCTCCGGCCCGGAGCGACTCGAGATCGGCGGGTCGTCCCGTTCGGGCGAGCACCCAGGCGGCGATCCGCGCGGTCTCGCCATTGGCGTCGCCTACATACGTGCGGACCTGATCGAGCGCGGCGCGGTTCCCCGCGCGCCCGAGTGCGGCGGCGGCCATCATCACGAGCTTGGGCTGATCGGCCTGCGTCACGGCTTGGCGGAGCTTGACGCCGTCGCCGACCTGGCCGATTTTGAAGAGGCTTTCACTTGCGTGAATGTGGCCGTGAGGGCTCGGACTCCCCAGGATGTCGAGCAAGACCTGCACATAGGAGAGATCGCCGGCCCGCGACAGCTCGCGCGCCAGCCCGCACCGCTTCTGGTCATCGGTCTCCTTGGGCAGCTTGGGGGTGAGCGCGGCCTCGACGAGAGCCCCCTGCCCTGCCTGGGTGAGCGCCTCGGAGGCGTGCATCGACGGCCAGAACTCGTCGGACGCCAGGGCTCCTTTGAGCACGGTCAGGCAGCGATCCCGGGTGGCTTCGTCGAGCTCGAGCGGAGGTGCGGGGTTGGCGGCTTGTGCCAATCCGCCGAGGGCGATCGCCCAGCCCACAAGGGCGATGAGAGAAGTTGAGCGTGGATTCATGTGTAAGCCTTTTGCTGTTTGAGGAGTCGAAATCCAAATCATGGATTTCGACTTCGACGGAAAAAGAACAACGACCCGCCAGAGAGCGAGGAATCCCCCTCGTTCCCACGGTCCCCCGTGGGAACGAGGGGCGAGAGGCTTCCTAGCCATGGATCGGGTCGTTGAAAAATCAACGGTCGTCGCTCAGCAGATCGCGGATGACCGGTTCGTCGAGCAGGGCCTGGCGTTGTTGCGGGTCGAGTGGGCGGATCGGGGCGGGGGCGAAGTTCCCGGGGATGCCGCGGGCATTGAGTACGGTCGTGCAGGCGGGGAAGACCGGGTATTTCACGGCGATCACCTCGAGCAAGGCCGAGAGCCATTGCTGGCGGCGGGCGGCCTCGGGCCAGTTCCCTTGTTCGGCGGCCTGGGCGATCGCGACCGACCGTTGGGGCGCGAGGCCGTAGATGCCGTCGAGGTTGTCGCGCACGCCCGACTGGATCATGGTGTCGACCAGGTGGGGCTGTGCCGGGATCACGCGGAAGCGGTCGCCAATCCGATCGACGAGTTGGCGGGTCCAGTCCCAGGAACCCGAGCACTTGATGCCCGCGATGTTGGGATGAGTGGCCACGGCCAGCACGGTTTCGAACGAGAGCTTGGTTCCGGTCAGGCCCGGCAGGTCGTAGAGGTAGACAGCCTTTTTCGAGCGGTCCGCCACGGCTCGGAAGTAGTCGACGAGCTCGGTCTGGGTGTACTTCCAGAGGTAGGGCGTGATCACGACGACGCCGTCGATGTCGAGCTCGTGGACCCGCTCGATGCGTTCCACGGTGCGGGCGAAGCTCGTGTCACCGACGCCGACCATGATCTCGCCCCGGCCCCGGGATAACTGCGTGGCTCGTCGCGCCAGGTCGAGGTACGTCTTGTCGGCCAGCAACTGCATGAGGCCCATCGTGCCCCCCACGAGCACCCCGGCGATCCCGGAGCGCCATTGCTCGTCGAGATGGGCCTCCAGACCGTCGTGGTGGAGCGACTCGTCGGCGGTCAACGGGGTGCAAATGGCGGAGATCAGCCTTGTCTTGGTCTTGATCATGGTCGCGATCGCTGGGTGAGATGGGGAAGCTCGCCCCTTGAAACGGAGCCACTTCGAGGTCGACGCCAATGGTACGGCGTTCGGGACAGCCTCGCGAGTGCCTAGACTCGAAAAAAAGTAGCGGTCACGAGGCGAACCGCGCGCCGGGATGCGGATGCGCTCCAACTCGTCGCCACCCTCTTGACGGAGCGGGAGGCACCTGGCGGAATCGACGGGAATCCGGCTGAGTGTCGCTCTATGGGGTCGAGCTTGAATGAATGGATAGGGAGAATCTCTTCAATGCGTATGTCTCTGTTTGCGATGCTGGCGGTTTGCGGGCTCTCCGGCGCTGACGATCCGGGTCAAGCTCAACGCCTGGCGCTCGTCGCCGGCGGGGGGACCGGAAGCGACGGCGCTCCGGCTGACCAGGTCAAGCTTACCAATCCGTTTGGCGTTGGGTTCGCGCCCGATGGCACGGTCATCTTCGTCGAAATGCTCGGCGAGCGCGTCCGCCGGATCGACAAGGCCGGCCACGTCCAGACCGTGGCGGGGACGGGCAAGAAAGGGGACAGCGGCGACGGCGGCCCGGCGACGAAGGCCGAGTTCAACGGGATGCACAGCCTGGCCGTCATGAAGAACGGCGATATCCTCGTGTCCGACACCTGGAACAACCGGGTCCGCAAGATCGACGCCGGCACGGGGACGATCACGACGGTCGCGGGGACCGGGGCGCACGGGTTCTCGGGAGATGGCGGCCCAGCCACGCAGGCGAAGTTCGGCGGCATCTACTGCATCGCCCTCGACGAGCCCGGCCAGGCCCTCTACCTGGCCGACCTGGATAATCGGCGGATCCGGGTGGTCGACCTCAAAACGGGGATCGTCTCGACCGTGGCGGGGAACGGGCGCAAGGGGGTTCCGCAAGATGGGGCCGATGCCCGCACCTCCCCAATGGTCGACCCCAGAGCGGTGGCGACCGACGGTAAGGGGAACGTTTATATCCTCGACCGAGGGGGCAATGCCTTACGGGTCGTCGATCGCTCAGGAAAGATCCGGACTCTGGTCGGCACGGGGGAGAAAGGCTCGTCGGGCGACGGCGGCCCCGGGCGGAAGGCGACGCTCAACGGTCCGAAACATCTTTGCGTGAACCCACAAGGGGACGTCATCATCGCCGATACCGAGAACCATCGAATTCGCCTCTATCGCCCGTCCGACGGAACGATCCAAGGCGTCGCCGGCACCGGCCGGAAGGGGACGTCGGGCGTCGGCAAGGCGCCGGCCGAGGCGGAGTTCAACCAGCCCCATGGGGTTACACTCGCCCCCGACGGGGTGCTCTTTATCTCCGATAGCAGCAACCACCGGATTCTTAAGCTTGTGCCATGAAGCCGATTTGATGCAACGATCCGATCCAGGGCTAGAAAGCCTCTCGCGACTCGTTCCCACGGGGACCGCGGGAACGAGGGTGATTCCTCGCTCTCCGGCGGGTCGTTGATTTGATATGGTGAGTGGTGTGAGCGGGGTTCGACCCGTCTTGTAGGCCCACCAGGATTTAACCCTGGTGGGCCGTGCCCACCCTATAAGACGGATTAGCCTCAAGAGATGTTGATTTGGACGAATACCAGGATCAGCTAGCCAGCAGCTTCTCGGAGACGATCCCCTCGTTGAGGGTAGCCCGTTCGGGGCGGCCCTTGTGGAGGTAGACGAGCTTGGTGTGGTCGACGCCCATGAGGGCGAGGATCGAGGCGTGCAAGTCGTGGACGTGGAGCCGGTCTTCGATGGCGTGGAGGCCGACCTCGTCGGTCGCGCCGATGGTTCGGCCGCCTTGGATTCCGCCGCCGGCCATCCACATCGTGAAGCCGTAGGGGTTGTGGTCGCGGCCGTCCCCCTGCTCCGACATCGGGGTGCGGCCGAACTCGCCGCCCCAGACGACAAGGGTTTCGTCGAGCAGCCCGCGCCTTTTGAGGTCTTTGAGCAGGGCGGCGACCGGCTGGTCCATGCCCTCGCAGAGCCCTGTGTGGTTCTTCTCGATACCCGCGTGGGCGTCCCACTTGGAACCGGCTCCATGGTAGAGCTGGACGAAGCGGACCCCACGCTCGACCAGGCGGCGGGCCAGTAGGCAGTTCTGGCCGAACACCTTGGTTTCCTTACGGTCGAGCCCGTAGAGGGACTTGGTCTCTTCCGACTCTCGCGTCAGGTCGACCGCCTCGGGAGCCTCGGCCTGCATCCGGAAGGCCAACTCATAGGCGCGAATTCGGGCGTCGAGCTCGGTCTGATCCTGGCGCTGGTCGGCGTGGCGTGCGTTGAGCCGGTGCAGGAACTCGACCTTGTCGCGCTGACGGTCCGCGCTGACCTGCTTGGGAGTCGCCAGGTTCGGGATCACGTCGCTGGCCGCCCCGAGCCGGGTCCCCTGATAGGTGGCCGGCATGAACCCCGCGCCCCAGTTTCGGGGGCCGCCAGCGACCACGCTGCCGGGGTTATCCAGCAGGACGACATAGCCAGGAAGGTTCTGGTTCTCGCTGCCGAGTCCGTAGCTGACCCAGCTTCCCAGGCTGGGCCGGCCGGCCAGGATTGAACCTGTGTTCATCTGGCAGACACCACCGACGTGGTTCAGGCCGTTTGACCAGCAGGAGCGGATGACCGCGATGTCGTCCACGCATTCCGCCAGGTGCGGCAGCCAGTCCGAGACCCAGAGTCCGCTCTTGCCGTGCTGCTTCCACTTCCGCTTTGAGGCGAGCAAGGGGGACCCTGCTTCCCCCATCGGCGTGATCACCGGCTTGAAGCTGGCCGGCAGCGGCCGCCCCGCCAGCTTGTTGAGCATCGGCTTGGGGTCGAACGTGTCGATATGGCTCGGCCCCCCCTCCATGAACAGGAAGATGCAGCTCTTCACCCGCGTCGGGATCGTGTACGACACGCCCCCGAGCAAGGCGTTCGGCACCCCTTCAGGCGGGGTTGCCCCCCGTAACGGGTTACTGCCGAGCAGGTGGGCCAGGGCCAGAGCCCCGAAGCCACCCCCACCGCGGACCAGCATCTCGCGTCTGGAGAGCGGGGCCGCAATATGGGGAGTCGGCTGGTGTCCGTCGCGCCTCGGATCGCTCATGGTCGGGCCTCGCGGCTGGCTAGCGAGCTCACTCGTGCCGGCTAGATTAGTCGATATAGAGGAATTCGCTGGCGTTCAAGAGGGCATGGCAGAAGTCGGCCCAGGAGGCGGGATCGACTTCGGCCGACCTGGATTCACCTGGCTTGTTGCAGGCCGCCCCCGCCCCCTCTCCGTCGGCCACCTCGGGCTTGGGAGTGGGCTCGGCCACTTGGGCTTGGTGGTGGAGGAACGCGAGGGCTTCCGCCTGCTCGGCGGGGCCTGGTTTTCGGCCGAAGGCCAGGCGATAGGCGAGCTCGACGCGCGCTTCGTCGTCGCCCGCGTCTTTCTGGAGGCGGGTGGCGAAGGCCTTGGCTCGGTCCAAGGTCCAGGAGCCGTTGATCATCAAGAGGGCCTGGATCGGCGTGACGGTGGCGTCGCGCTGGGGGGTCGTGATCGAGCCGTCGGGGGCGTCGAAGGCCTCGCCCAGGGGGTCGCGCTTGTTGCGCTTGACCTGGGAGTAGACGGTTCGTCGGGGTTGATCCGCGTCCACGGCCGGGCCGCCGATCGCCAGGTCGAGCTCGCCGCTGACGGCCAGCATCGCGTCGCGAATCGGTTCGACATCCAGCCGGCGCGTGAGTCGGTGCCAGTGCAGCCGGTTCTCGGGGTCCTTTCGTCGCGCGACGGTCGCGTCCGGGTGGGTGGCCGACTGGCGATAGGTCGCCGAGGTCAGGATCAGCCGGTGCATCTGCTTGAAGCTCCAGCCTCGGGCGACGAACTCGGTGGTCAGCCAGTCGAGCAGCTCGGGATGGCTGGGGCGCTCGCCCAGCCGGCCGAAGTCGCTGGAGGTGCTGACGATTCCGCGGCCGAAGTGGTACTGCCAGATCCGGTTGACCACCACGCGGGTTGAGAGCGGGTTGTCAGGGCGGGTCAGCCAGCTCGCCAGGGCGGTGCGCCTGCCGGTCGACTGGGGTGCGGTCGCCACGGGCTTGATCGTCGCCGGGGCGGGGTCGAGCAAGGTCAGGAAGCCGGGGTCGATCGCTTCCTTCTTCCGATCCCCCGGGATCATGGTCGGAGGCGCGAGCGGTCCGACATCGGTGGCGGTCAGCACTGCCGCGGGAGGAGTCGGCCGGTCGCGGCCTTGTTCGGCCAACTGCTTCTGCAAGGCGGTCCAGGCGTCCTTGTCCTTGCTTTTCTTCATCTTGTCGGCGATCAGGTCGTATTCGTGGGTGACCTGGCGATAGGCGAGCGCGACGAGCTGCTCTTCACTCGGCGTTCGTTCGGCTTGCGGCTTATTGATCAGCGCCTGCATCTCGGCCGGGAACCGGTCGATCGCCATCTTGGCCACGCCCTCGCGGTAGGGGCGTTCGAGCGCGGCGATCGCCGCGCGGGTCTCGGCGGTCTTGGCTTCCCAGGCCGCGAGCTTTTCCTGGTACGCGGGCCACTCGCGGGGGGTCGCCAGGTTGAGGTCGTTGCGGGGCAGGATCGGGCTGAAGAAGGCCTGGAGCCGATAATAGTCTTTCTGGAGGATCGGGTCGAACTTGTGGTCGTGGCAGCGCGCACAGCCCATGCCGAGCCCGAGGAAGACGTCGCCGGTGACGTCAGTGATGTCGTTGACGATGGCCGACCACTGGGCCGGGACGTCGCGCTGGTTGTACTCGTAGGTCCCGAGCCGGTAGTAGCCGACGGCGACTTTCAACTCGGGATCGCTTGGGTCGAGCTCGTCGCCGGCGAGTTGCTCGGTGACGAACCGGTTGTAGGGCCGGTCTTCGTTGAACGCTTTGATCACGTAGTCGCGATAGCGCCAGGCGTCGGGCCGGTAGCCGTCCGCGCGATAGCCGTCCGACTCGGCGTAGCGGACCAGGTCGAGCCAGTGCCGTCCCCACCGCTCGCCGTAGCGAGGGCTGGCGAGCAGCCGGTCGACCAGGGTCTCATAGGCGTTCGGGCCCTTATCGGCCAAAAACGCGTCGACCTCGGCCGGAGTGGGGGGGAGCCCCCAGATGTCGAACGTGAGGCGGCGGATCAGGATCTCGCGGTCTTCCTGGGGAGCGGGAGTCAGCCCTTCGGCGTGCAGGCGGGCGAAGATGAATCGGTCGACCGCGTTGCGTGCCCAGCCGCCGTCATTCGTGCTCGGCACGTCGGGTCGCCGCAACGGCTGGAATGACCAGAAGGCGCGGTCTTCGTCGGTGATCTTCGACTTCGCGGCCTGGGTGGGCGTTGCGGAGGCCGAGGCCCCGGGATCGTTCGCCGGCCAGGGGAGGCCCATGGCGATCCACTTGGTCAGCGTCTCGCGCTGGGGGGCGCCGAGCTTGCCTTTGGGGGGCATCTCGGGGCCTTCGTAGTTGATCGCCTCGACGAGCAGGCTCTCCGCCGGCTTGCCCGGGACGACCGCGGGCCCGCTCTCGCCACCGGTGAGGATCGCGGCCTTGGAGTCGAGTCGCAGGCCCCCCTTCTGCTTGTCCGGCCCATGGCATTTCAGGCAGCTCGCGGCCAGGAGCGGGCGGACTTCCGTCTCGAAGAACTTGACCTGCTCGGGGCTGGCGCTGGGATCCCCCTGCCCTGCAACTCCCTCCGCCGCGATCCCGGTCACCGCCGCGACGGTGGCCAACGCGACGCCGATCCGCCATCGAAGCGAACGCGTGCCAGGCGTTGATTTCGCCAGGGGGCCCGAACTTCTCGCCTGATCCATCGGGTGGGCTCCTCGACCGGATTAGTCGGCGTCGTGTTTCGCCTTGAACTTTAACATGGGCAGGGTGGGTCAGGAAGAACCCTTACGATAGTCAATCGGCCGTCCCTCGGCAACGGCTTCATTTTCGGTTGTTTGCTCGGATGGAGTCAGGGACGATCGTATCGGTCATTTGGGGCCCTGTCATCAGGGAAGATTTTGCCCGCCCGTAAGGCGAGCGGGGAGCGTCAGTTCCCTGTCCGCGAGCCCATTCCAACGCGAAGTCGCCTTTTTGGAATGGAATCGTGAGTCTTAGCCGCCCGTCACCAATTCTTCGATCCCGTCCGGCTTGGGTGGGATCCAGTTGGCATCGCGGGGTGGAAATAAGGCACGCAAGAGGGGTGGAGCGAGGAAGGTGGTGGCCATCACCATCAAGGTCACGGCGCTGAAGAGTTTGGCATCGAAGACGCCGCTGGTGAGTCCCATCTGTGCGAAGATCAGGCCGACCTCGCCCCGAGGGATCATCCCCACGCCGATGACGTTCTTCTTCCCCTTGAACCAGGGTGCGGCATAACCGGCCGCGAACTTGCCGACCACCGCCACCACGATCAGGAGTGTACCGACGAGCAGAGTCGCATGGTTCGCCGGGACTAGCGGGTTGAACACGCGAATATCCACGGCGGCCCCGACCGAGACGAAGAACAAGGGGACGAAAAAATTCCCGAGCTCCGTGACCCCATGCTCCACCTCGCGGGCTTGGGGGGTCTTGGCCAGCAAGAGGCCCGCCGCGAACGCGCCGATGATGACCGCCGAGCCGGCCCGGTCCGCCAGCCAGGCGAGCCCGAACGCGAGAATGAGCGCCAGGATCGTGGTTGTCCCCGGCAGTTCGATCTTGCTGACGAGACTGACGAGTCGCGGTACGACCAGGCTGCCGATCAGGATCGTCCCGAGCAGGAATCCGAAGGCCACGCCGGTGATCCTGGCAACGCTGAGCACCGTGACCGCTTCCCCCTGGGTGAGGGCGGCGATGACGGTCAGGATCACCAGGCCGATGACGTCGTCGATTACCGCGGCCCCGAGAATAATCTGGCTCTCCGGCTCTTGCAGCCGGCCCAGATCCGAGAGGACGCGGGCCGTGATTCCGACACTCGTGGCCGTGAGGGAAGCCCCGGCGACGAGCGCGACGAGGTTCGGGAGCCCGAGGAGCCGGCAGACGGCATAGCCCAGTGCGAACGGCAGGGCGACGCCGACGGCGGCGACCGCCGCCGAGGCGCCGCCGACCTTCAAGAGCATTCGCAAGTCGGTCTCGAGGCCGATCGCGAACAGGAGCAGGATCACCCCGAGCTCCGCGAGCAGATGGATGACGTCGACCTGGGGATCGACCAGCCCCAGGATCGAGGATCCGAGCAGGACCCCGGCCACCAATTCACCGAGGACGGTCGGTTGTCCGACGGCCTTGGCCAACGCGCCACAGAGTCTGGCCGCGCCGAGCATGATGACGAGTAGCCCCAGGAATTGGGGGACATTGAGATGTTCCATGAAGGGCTTTCTTACTCTGCTTTGTTTTTATGAGGATGTGGGCACGCGGAGGACCAGACTTGTCTGGGGGACAAGTTCATCGGGTCCCACAGGCAGGGAGTCTCCAACCTATGAGAGCGGAGCAGACGGGGGAATTGGCTACCAGCCACCGCCATTGGTGATGAAGAGCTGCAGGTAGAGCTCATTCTCGGAGATGGGATGGGTGCGGTTGGCTTGCATTCGGTCGAGCTGACTGACAACAGGAATCGATCGTCCAAGGCCTCGGGCCATGATTCTAACGGAGTTCGCGATCGCGATGAAGCACAACAACCGGATTGGCTCGCCTGAGCGTCGTGCGGGGTTCCCATCATCGCGGTGAACCGGCCCGTTTGTTGGCGTTTGCTCGTGGGGCGAGCTATCTTGGCGAACGGAACCGGCCGAGTGGGGTTTCCCCGCTTCTTTTTTAACGGTCGGTCGGCGGTGGGTGATGGTCCGCCTGGAGCCTGCACTTTTTTTGACAACATATCGGGAGGGATTTGCCTGATGAGTTGGCGTTTAATCGTCCTGGCGAGCGCGGTGCTCTCCCTTGTTCCCGGGGCCGCTCCGGGCGAGGACAAGGTCCTTGACTGGGTGAAAGAGACCGACAAGGCGGCATGGCAGGCACGCGACTCCAGCGG
Source organism: Singulisphaera sp. GP187 (assembly GCF_900129635.1). Classification (GTDB taxonomy): domain Bacteria; phylum Planctomycetota; class Planctomycetia; order Isosphaerales; family Isosphaeraceae; genus Singulisphaera. The sequence goes on from NZ_FSRB01000001.1 coordinate 5,594,887, forward strand.
CGAGGTGGTCTATAAGGACCGGCTCTGGATCCTCGGCGGCTGGTTCGACTCGTTCGCCGCTCCACCGCGCGACGTCTGGAGCTCGGCCGACGGCAAGGCCTGGGACCTTGTGACCAAGGAAGCCCCCTGGAAATACAGCGACCTGCCGATGTCCCTCGTCTTCAACGACCGGATCTGGATGTTGGGCGGCTGGTACAACGGCCGGCTTCCGGGGCATGGCGCCACCAACGAAGTCTGGTCGTCGACCGATGGCTTGCAGTGGGACTCGGTGACCCAAAAAGCGGGCTGGAGTCCGCGGCTCGCCGCCGGCGCGGTGGTTTTCCAAGGGCGGATGTGGATCCTCGGCGGGATCGAGGACTATTACTTCGGCGACGACAAGAGCGTCAAAAACGACGTCTGGAGCTCGGCCGACGGCATCGAATGGAAGCAAGAGCTGGCCAACGCCCCGTGGTCGCCCCGCGCCTACCACTCGGCGGTCGTCCATGACGGCAAGATCTGGATCCTCGGCGGCGGCAACTACGTCCCGAATTATCACGCGCGGAACGACGTCTGGTGCTCGTCCGACGGCGTGAACTGGGAGCAGGTGACGGAAAAGGCGCCCTGGAGTCCTCGGCTCTGGTCCTCCGCGGTGGTCTACCGCGACCGGATCTGGGTCCTGGGCGGCTGGTCGAACAACCCGTCGGAGAACTGGGGCGACGTCTGGTATTCGCAAAACGGTGAGAAGTGGACCCAACTCCGGTCCAACGTGAGTTGGAAGGAGCGCCACGAGCATTCCACTTATGTCTTCAAAGACAAGATCTGGGTCGCGGGCGGGCACGCCAAGCCGCTCAACAGCGAGGTCTGGTCGCTTGAGGTCCCGCCGTCATTCTTTGAAGGTCGGTGAATCAGCATGCGTCCGGTCTCCGAGCGGCTCGGGGACCGGACGCATTTCCATGCTGCCTGGGCGAGATTGGCGATGCGCGGGTTTTCCGAGCCGATTCAGGGTCGCTCCGTCACCTCGGACGTCCAGACGTCCGCCCGTTGTCCTGGCTGGAGATCCAGCAGCCTGCTCGCCCCGGGGTGGTAGGTCGTGCCTCGCTCCGCCTTGATATAGGACTTCACGTTCACCGAGACCGGGGGCACACGCGGGAACTCGAATCGGCCGTCCGCGTCAGTGACAGTTCCGAGTCCGCCGTCAATGCGTGGCCGGCCGGGGCCGTTGAGCCGATCCAACGCCAGATTGATCCGGACCCCAGGCACCGGCCGGTTACGTTCGCGGAATTGGCCGCGAACCGAGGCCCAGGGATAGAGTCGGAGGGCGCCGGCGTCGTGCTCGCCGGCTGTGAACTCGGCGCTCGCGTATCCGGAGTCGTTCTGGGCGATGACGGCCCACGGTTCGCCAGGATCGGGAAATGCGAACTTTCCTGAAGCATCGGTCATCGCTGTATAATTCGTGTCAAACGCCGAGAGATCGGCCACCTGGGTTGGGGTTGCCAGGAGGACTTCCAAGTTCGCGATCGGCCGTCCGTGGGTGTCGAGGACCTTGCCGGTGATCGGTGGGCTCGGACGGAGGCGGAAATCCTGCGAGAGGGCGGTATCGCCCCCGACCCGGAACTCGGGCCCATCCTGCGTCAGGTATCCTTCCGCCTCGACCCGCAGAGAGAACGGTGCGTCGGGGCTCGCTTCGGAGTAATTCAGCCGGCCCTCTCTGCCCGCCACGGAGTGATACCGTTCGGCGATCGTAAGAAAGTTGATGGGATAGACGCGAAAGACCGGGATCGGCTTGCCCGTCACCGCATCAGTGACCCGGCCGGTGATACGGAGCTCGGGTTTGAGCACGACCGTGCGGGGCGCTTCACCGCCGCCGATTTCGAGCTGCAGCGTGGTATAGCCCTGGGACGCGATTCGAAGCTGCACCGGTTCGTTGGGTGCCCAGGTCCATTCCCAGCGGCCGTCCCCGTCGGCCCGGCGCGGGATCTTGGTGTCGTGCCCGTGGGGAGCGTCGCTGTTGAGGAGCGACGTCTTTCCATTCCACTCGACGAACTTGACGGACGCATCGGGAATCGCCTTGCCCGCGGAATCAACGATGCTCAAGCGGATCGGCTTACCCGGCTCCATCCGAAAGCTTTGGGGCGGTAGCTCGGTCTCAAGATTGACCGGTCGCATTTGAGGGGCCCAGCCGGGGGCGATGACCGTCAGTGTCCGCTCCCCCACCGCCTGCGCCGGCAAACGAAACCGGCCCTCGGCGTCGGTCGTCACCGAGGCCCCAGAATCGTTGTCATAGGCGATGAACGCGTTCTGGATCGGTTTGCCGGCGGGGTCCGTTACCTGTCCACGCACGATCACGCCAGACTTCAGGGTCAGTGTGGCCGTCCCTTGCCGGAGCATCGCGGTCGTGACCCCGGCGGCCTTCTTCTGACCCTCCTGCCAATACCCGTACGGCGCATAATCCGGGTGGGAAACCAGCAGCCTCAATTCCAATTGGGGATGGTCCGGGACGTTGTCGATGCGCCACCGACCTTCGGCGTCAGTCGTGATGGGGTGATCCCGGTCGGTCAAGACAATGGCGTAGCTGATCCGGTCGTCCCCTTTGGCTGGCCGCAGCATGTCGCCCAGGATGACCTGGACCTGGGCGCCGGGGATTGGCCTTCCCTGCTCGTCCTGAATTTGGCCGCCCGCGGTGACGGCGGGTTCCAGTCGGAACGTGGATTCGGTCGGGACGTCGTGTCCGCTCGCCAGTTCGTATTGATCCCAACTCGCCACCATCGACACGAAAGTCGGTTTTTCGGCCAGGAGCCGAAGACGGGTGACGGTCTTGGGGAGTTCCACCTCGGCGGCACCGGCCGTGTTCGTCTTGGCCTCACGCATGGTTTGCCCCTCCGTTGCTTCGGTCCTGATGGAGGCCCGGATTGTCGCGTCCGGAATCGGCTTGCCATTCGGATCGAGGACCACGACGCGGAGTCGTTTCGTCTCGGTCGGCGGAGCGTGGTCCTTGGTTGGCGGGGCGCCTTTTGTGGACTCGGCTTCGGCATGGCGCGGTTGCCAGAGGGCCCAGGTGGCGGCGAGGATCAGGGTTCCGAAGGTCGCGCCGGCAATCCAGCCGCGACCGAGCCGGGGCGGTTGGAACCCGCCGGCGAGGAGTCGCCGGACGCGGGTCGCCAGCGGCGAACGCCGGGAGACCGCCGCCATCGTCAGGGCCGGTGTGGCCGTCGGTGTCAGGCGGACGAGCGTGGCGGCGTAGTCGACCGGCGGGCAGCCGCAAGCGACGGCCCAGTCGTCGCATGCCTCCTCGGAGAATTCGTCCATCCATCGCCGGGTCGCCCAGGCGAGTGGGTGCCAGGGAAGGATGCAGACGAGCCATTCCGCCAGGAGCGCCGTCCAGTGGTCGCGGCGCTGGAGGTGGGCGAGCTCGTGGCAGAAGACCGCCTCGCCATCGCCGGGGAGCGGGGCTGAGTCCGGGATCAAGATCGTGGCAGGGCGACTCCAGCCCCAGAGGGCCGGCGAGGCGACGGCCTGGCTCGTCCGTAGCCGAGGCTGGGACTGGGACCGTTGTGCACCGCCGATCCGTTCCAAGGCGTTGCACAGGGCCTGGGCCAAGGCGGCGTCGGCCGTCGGCAGACTGCGCTGGACGGTCCGCCAACCGGCGGCGACGTCGACGAGCAACCGCACGATCAGCGCCGCCGAAACCGTGAGCCAGAGGGCGAGCGCCGCGGTCCACCAAGGCCGTTCAAGCCCTGGGGGCGTTGGCCGAATCCTCGGGCTGCCGGCCACCGGGAGGAGCGGCGGTCGTGCCGAATCGGAATGCCGTTCGCTCGGAGAGTCGGCCGTGGTCGCAGCCGCAGCCGCAGCCGTGGCCGGATCGGTCGGTTGGCGGGCTGCCGCCAGGAACGGGGCGGTGGCCGCGGGGAGCACGCCCCAGTTGGCCTGCTCGACGAGGACGACGAGCAACGGCATGGCCAGCGCGGCAACCGCGGTTAGCGTGAGCACACTATGCGCTCGGGCCGGCCGGCGCCGGAGTAACCAGGCGGTCGCCAATCCCAGGGTGAGCCAGACGGTCCCCGAGGCCGCGAACGCCGTCGGCAATCCCTTGAGCCACTCAGGCATCCTTTTGCTCCTTGCGTTTGGCGGCGATCATCCGCCGCAGTTCCGCGAGTTCGTCGTCCGAGTAGGGGCGCGCGTCGAGCAGTTGCCGGAACAACCGCAGCGGATCGCCGCCGAACGAATTCTTGACCAGCCGCAGGGCCGACGCCGTCACGCTCTGCCGCTGAGTCGCCGTCGGGACGTAGACATAGCTTCGCCCCTCGGCCCGATGCGTCAGCCAACCGCCTTTTTCCAGCTTCTGGAGGGCCGTGAGCACGGTCGTGTAGGCGAGCGGCTTGTCCTTCGCCAAGTGCTCGCGCACTTGGTGCACCGTGCCTTCGCCCAGCGCCCAGACCGCCTCCAGCGTCGCCGCCTGGAGCGTTCCGAGCTCCTCCACCGATTTCTTCGCCATGACTTCGGCTCCGCTGTGTAGTACTCCGGCGATAGTACTACGGTGCGTAGTTGACGTCAAGAACGCTCCGGGCGGATGTTTCGGGGCCGGTCAGCGTGGTTGGGGAAACCCGGAGGGCCGCGAAGGCGACGCAGGTTGGCCCGGAGCGATTTTCATAAAAAATGCTTGGAGCATTATGCGAGAACGTCAAGAGGCAATGGTGTCTTCGGTTGTGAGTTGTTGCCGCCGTGGTCCTGAGCCGCTGCCGAAAGGCGAGGGTCGAGCCATTGTTGCCACGGGCAACCCAGAGCCGTGGCGGACCCGAAGCGACCGGAGCGGCACCTGAAAAAATAATTTAAGACGGATGTGAGATGGAAGTTGCCTGCCTGCATAGGATCGGTCAAAATCGGAACGATTCAAGTCTTTTCCGGGTCGCTGTTTCGCACTTAACATCTCGGAGTTTCACCCATGGGCTTGCTTGACTCGGTCAAGAGCCAGATCACCGACGCGGTCCAGAGCCAACTGGCCGGCTTTCTCGGAGGATCGTCCAAGGAGGGTGAGGCAGGCAGCTCGACGGCCGTCACGGATCATGTGGCCGAGGTCGTCGAGCAGCAAGGACTGGGGGGCCTGTTGCAGAAGTTTCGCGAAGGGGGACTGGGGGACGTGGTGTCGTCCTGGGTCGGCACTGGTGCCAACCTGCCGATCTCGGGCGAGCAGATTCAACAGGCCTTGGGTTCCGACCTGGTTCAGAATCTCGCCGCCAAGATCGGGATTCCCACCGAGCAGGCGGCGGCCTTGCTCTCCCAGATTCTTCCGCACGCAGTGGATACGATGACTCCCGAGGGGCGTATCGCCGAGGACGAAGTCGCTGTGGTTGTGCCCGAAATTTCGTCTCCCGAAACTGAAGAAACGGAGGCTTGAATGTTCACTGGACGTCTTGCGAAGTTTGCGGCCATGTCGACCTTGTTGAGCGTCGTCCTCGCGGGCGTCGGCACGGTGACCACCGGGCAGACCACCACGGCGCAGCCCAAGGAAAAGATCAAGGCGAAGGCCAAAGAGAAAGCCAAGGAGAAAGCAAAGGAGAAAGAGAAGGCGGTCGCCTCGACGCCGCTTGATCTGAACAAGGCGACTGCGGAGGAACTCGTCGAACAACTCCCCGGTGTGGGCGAAGCGACGGCGAAGAAGATCGTAGCGGGTCGGCCCTATGCCAAGGTAGACGACCTGGCGAAGGCGGGGGTGCCCGCCCGAACGATTGACGGAATCCGCAGCCTGGTGACGGTGACCCAGGCCCCTGCGCCGGCCGAAACGCCGGCCAAGGAGAAGTTGGCGCGGAAGAAGGCGGCGACTCCTACCCCTGCCCCTTCGGCACCGCTCGACCTGAACAAGGCGAGCGAGGAGGAGCTTTCGGCGTCCCTCCCCGGCGTGGGCGAGGCGACGGCGAAGAAGATCGTGGCGGGCCGGCCTTATGCCAAGGTTGACGACCTGGCGAAGGCGGGGGTGCCCGCCCGAACGATCGATGGAATCCGCAGCCTGGTGACGGTGAACCAGGCCCCTGCCCCTGCGCCGGCCGTTGTCGAGCCGGCGGCCAAGCCGAAGATGGTGCAGAAGAAGGCGGCCGCGGCTTCCGAGCCGGTCGCTCCGGGGACAACGGCGACCAAGACGGCCAAGGGCAAGGCGGCCGCCAAAGCCACTCTGGCGCCGGGGCAGAAGGTGAACCTGAACACGGCCTCCAAGGAGGAACTCGACGTCCTGCCGGGGATTGGCCCGGTGCGTGCCCAGGCGATTATCGAGGCCCGCCCGTTCAAGAAGATCGAGGACATCAAGACGGTCAAGGGGATCAAAGACGTCGAGTTCGGGAAAATCAAGGACATCATTACCGTCGACTGATGTCGGGTTATTCTTGTCCTGATTTTGAAGCTTTCGCTCGCCCGTCAGGTGAGCGGGGAGTGGATCACTCCCTGTCCGTGTGGCTTCGCGTTGGGTGAGCCAGCAGACTGGGAGCGATCAACCCTTCGTTCCCCCTGGAATCGAAGATTCACGCGTCTTTTGCCCTTGGGAACCCTCCGTCATGCGCCCTTCGCGATCGACTTCGGTCTGGCTCATCGCACTCGTTGTTCTGACGCTGGCTCCTCCACCGAGCTGGGCGTGGGGGCCGCACGGCCATCGGATTGCCACGCGGGTGGCCGAGGCCAGGCTCAATCCCGGAGCCCGTCGGGCCGTGAGCGAGTTGTTGCTCAAGGGGGATACACTGGTGGATGTCTCCACCTGGGCCGATCAGGACGGCCATGACGCCGTGCCGGGAAGCGCTCCCTGGCACTACGTCAACGTGCCGATCACGGCCGCGCGCTATGAGGATCGCTACTGTTCGAAGGGCGATTGCGTCGTCGCCAAGATCAAGCATTTCCGCACGGTCCTGGCCGACCGTCGCGCTCCGGTGCGCGAGCGGCAGCGGGCCTTGCTGTTCCTGGTCCATTTCGTGGAGGACATTCACCAGCCGTTGCACGTCGGCGACAACCACGACCGGGGCGGGAACCAGACCCAGCTCCAGTTCCTCGGCGAAGGGACGAACCTTCATCGGCTCTGGGACTCGGGCCTGATCAACCAGATCGACCGCAACGAACGTGCCTGGGTCGACCGGATCGAACCGCAACTGACCCAGGAGAACATTCGAGCCTGGTCACGCGGCAGTGTCGAGGACTGGGCGAATGAAAGCCTGCAAGACGCCAAGTCCGCTTATCTGTTCCCCGCCGGTGCGCGCCGGCCGATGGAGAGTGGAACGCGCCTTGGCAAGGACTACGAGACCTTCGCTCGCCCAATCCTCGAACGCCGCCTCGCCCAGGCGGGGGTCCGTCTGGCCAATGAGTTGAATCATATCTTCGAGTAGGTTATTGTTGTGTGTCTTTACGGTATGATGTCTGGGATTGTGTTTTCTTGTAGGCCCACCCGGATGAAGCCATGGTGGGTCGTCTCAGCCATTGCAAGCAACGACCCGCCAGAGAGCTAAGAATCACCCTCGTTCCCACGGTCCCCCGTGGGAACGAGGAAAGAGAGGCTTCCTAGCCCTGGATCGGGTCGTTGATTGCAAGGGGATAGGAGTCGGCTCGTTATTCCAGGGGGAGCTTGATCTTGGCGAGGTAGATCGACGACTTCTTCGCTTCGTGGGAGGAGTAGTAGCTCATCCACAAGAGGCCGTCGTGCCAGACGAGGCCGGGATAGCTCGTGTCACCGCCGCTCGGCACGGTCAGCAAGGGCTCGTAGCTGTCGCCCGTCATTCGGGCCACCACAGTCTTGGCGCCGCCGGGGTAGCTGCGGCCGGCCGCCCAGAGGGAGCCGTTCGGCAGGCGGATGAAGTTGGGGCCGCCCACCTGGTGCTTCGTCTCTTTCCAGGTCCACTCGGTATAAGGGGCCTGGCTGTGGCCGATCCAGGCGAGCTTGCTGCCGGCTTCGCGGCGGACCAGGGCGATCATCTCGCCGTCGGGCAGGAATCGCACGGTCGACTCGTTGGGGTTGCCGGGGACGTCGAGGTGGGTGACGAGGTCGTACTTCACACCGTCGCTGCTGACGAAGAGCTTGAGCTTCCAGTCGGCCGCGGGCTTCGTCTCCGGGGTCGTTCGTGCCCCCGAGGCATAAGAGATGCCGTAGGCTTTACCGTCGTGCCAGGTGACCCGCCAGAGCCATTCTCCTTCGCTCAGGACCGGCGTCGGCGTGGTCCACTCGCGGCCGTCCTTGGAGAACGTGACCCGCGGTTGTCGTCCTTGGAGGGTGGTTGTCCCGTTGTAGATCGAACCCCCGCCGACGATCATCAGGCGGTTGTCCGGGGTGATCGAGAACTTGGGGTCGCGGAGGTCGACCCCGTCCTCGGCGATCAAAGCGGCCGATTCCCAGGTCTTGCCGTCGCTCGATTCGAGCACCCTCAGCTTGCCGTTGCCTCCCACATGGGCGGCGGATTCGCGGAATGTGCAGTACCACTTGTCGTGCCAACGAGTCAGGTCGGTGAACGCGTTATGCGACCCCTTGTCCCAGATTTTCTCGACCGAGACGAGTTCGGGCTCGGCCGCTCGCAGTGGCTGCGTGCCCAGCGCCAGGAGAGCCACGACCAGAGAAATCGGCAAGCGTTGACGCTTCATGAATGAGATTCCTTGATTGAATCGGGTCGGGTCGGGATCGGACTTCAGGACAACGACGACGGGGCGGCCCTCACCGAAGCGCTTCGAGCACATCGGCGGGGTCGGTGCCGTCGATCAGGCGGAAGTTCTCCTTGGCGTTCAGGAGTTCCCAGGCGTGCGCGGCCGGTTGATAGACGTCGCGAACCGCCTCAGCCGAGAGCGTTGTGCCGTTGCCGGCGACCCCACCGGCGATGACCATGCGCTTGGGAGCGTTCAGGGCAGCCAGATGAGCGACGTCCCCCACTTCGCGGAGAATCCCAGGCGCCATGACGCCGAGCCTCTGCCCGACGTAGGGCTCCTCGGTGATGTAACTGGCGAGTGTGCCGACGGCGGCGACCTTGGTGATTCGCGGGTCGACCGCCCCCGCGCACAGTGCGACCAACCCAGCAGGACCTTTGCCGATCAAGACGAGATTCGCCGGCAGCCGGTTCTCCTTCTTCTCGATCGCGTCGAGCAACCGACGCACCTCGAACACCCACTGCCCCAGGAGCGGTCGGCCGATCCAGAGGGCCCACTCCGCCGAGTTATGGTCAGGAGCCTGGCCGATCTTATCGGTCGGCCAGGCATTTCTGCCCGTGGTTCGCAAAGAGAGTGGGACGGACCGCCAGCCGGCGCGACTGACTTCCGACACCAGGAAGCGGTTGCCGTCCGTATCGGGGCCGTCGAGGTCAATCACGATGGCAAGATGTTGGTCCGCCTTCTCCTGAACCTTGGGATCGAGACTCCGGAAGGGCGCTGGCTCGTACGCAGCCCCCAGTGAGAGCAACATCCCGGGCTCGGATTCGAAGAGTGTCGTGAGAGAACCGTCCAGCATGTGCGAAAACGAGATGGGGGGCACGGTCGGGAACCCGCCAAAGACCGTATCGACGAGCGCCTTGCGGCGTGTCTCGGCCTCCGTACGCCAGGCATTGGCATCGCCGGGCACCGCTTTCGCCGCGACGAGCTTTCGCCCTTCCGCCGCGGCGAACCGGGGGAGGGTCATCCAGTCGTCGGGCCGGGTGTCTCCCGGGTAGCAGCGGAGTGTCTCCGGGTCTTCCGTTTTCATCTCGGGCTCGGCGATCGGCGCCCCATCCCCTTCCCCCTTGAGGTGAAGGGTCATCCAGCCGTACATCGCTTCGCGCATCGCCTGGTTGTAGTCGTGCTTCGACTCGAAGATCGCATGCCGGAGATGCCCCTCGTCGCCGTGGAGCCGGTAGACCTGTTGGAGCGGGGTGAGCGTCCGTTTCGCCGCTTCGACCGAGAACTGGGACGCGTCCTGGGTGGCGTTGACGATCAGGAGGTTACGCGGGGCGGTGAGGCCGAGCACGCCCCACTCCTCGGCGAACCTCAAGGCGCCGGGGACCATCTCGCAGATGCAGCAGGCGGCGCCGAGGTAGGCCCGGTAGTTGCCGACGGAGCAGACCGGGACGACGGCCTTGAGCCGGTCGTCCCAGGCGCCTGAGTACATCGACTGGTTGCCGCCTCCGCTGGCGCCTGTGATCCCGATGTGCGCGCCGTCGACCTCGGGCCGGGTGAGAAGATAATCAACCGCCCGCATGTTCTCGTAAACCTGGATGCCCGAGAGCGGCAAGCCGACGGGCAAGAGCGTCGCGCCGGTCATCTCGCCGTGATATTCGCCGAGCGCCTTGCCGACCCCGCGCTCGCCGGCTCCGAAGGCGTCGACGGCGAGCACGAAGAAGCCGAGCTTGGCCGCCCCGATGCAACGGGCCTGGACGACCGGGTCTTGCTTCGCCCCTTTCCAGTGGCCGTGGACGGCGAGGATCGCCGGGTGCTTGCCGGGTCGGTTGGGCACGTAGGCATTGGCCGTCATCCGCAGGCCGGGCCGGGTCTGGAAGACGACCTTTTCGACGCGATACCCGTCGCGGTCGAGGATCCCAAGCACCTGTGGCTCGAGCGGGCACGGCTGGGCTGGGAATTCGCCCCACGCTTTTTGAAGGCCCTTGCGGACCGTGGCGGCCTGGGCCTCCCATTCGGGAATCGTCTCAGGGGGCCGTTCGCCGGCCCGTAGCGCTTCGGCCTGGCCCCGGATGAACTCGAGGTACTGATTCGGAGCCTGAACCGGCTCCGCGCCTTGGGCTTGCGAAAGGGATCCCACGGCGGCCAGGCTCGCCAGGAGGGCGAGCCCTACCCGGATCATCGGTTTGCTCGCGAGCGGCATGGGAGCGATCTCTCTGATCTCGAGGAATAAAAGAAACGCCGAGGCCGGCCGCCCGGCCGATCCACCTCGAGTCGGCCCCAGTGTGTCGGGCCGGATGCGCTCGAGCAACACCCTGCCGCCCCGAGCGGCCGGTCAGTTGAGGCCGGCCAGGGTGCGGACGGTGTCCCAGGCGTACTGGGGCGTTTTCGTGGTGCCGTGCTCCATGCCGATCGCGCCGGCGTAGCCGACTCGACGGAGCAATCGGAAGATGTTGACGTAGTTGCTCTCGCCACTCCCCGGCTCTTTGCGGCCGGGCACGTCACCGACCTCGATGAACTGGATCAGCCCGCGATTCAGGCCGTCGGCCATTGTGTTGAGCACGTTCCCTTCGCCGAGCTGACGGTGGTAGATATCAAAGTCAACCTTGACGTTGGGATGCCCGGCCTCGGTCGCGTAGCGGAACGCGTCGGCCGACGTCACCATGGTCATCTGGGGCGACTCGACGCGGCTGAGCGGCTCGAGCGTCAGATAGACCTTGTGTTCCTTGGCGATCTCACCGGCCTTTTTCAGGCCGGCGATGATCTGCGCGTGCTGGGTTTCCGGGGCGATGTCGGGCTGGATCTTGCCGACAAACGTGATCAGGTTCTCGGCGCCGAAGCGGTTGGCGACTCGACAGGCCTCGGCAAAGTCGTCGAGAAACGCTTGCTCCTGGCCGGTTTTGGTGAGTCCCGATCCCCAGCCGGTGCGGGGGGCGCCGGTGATGCTCACGCAGGTCATGCCGTGCGATTGCTGAGCCTCGAGCATCCGGTCGAGGTTTTTGCCGCTGTAGTTCCAGAAGCCGTAATGCTTGGCGCCGCAACGAGCGGCCTCGACGATTCGATCCTCGTACGACATCTTCGCCGGGAACATGATTTCGAGGTTCATCGCGAGTTGGTAACGCGGCGGAGGAAGCGACTCGTCGGCCGGCGTCGCATCGGCTCCGAATGCGAATTGCGTCGAGAGCCAGGGCGAGAGCGCGGCGGCTTTGAGCAGGGATCGTCGAGTCACGGGCATGCCTTTGGTGCTCCCAAGGGGGTGGGGTGGGGGGATCCTCAACACGTCGGAAGAGATCGGAACGCTCGCTGCGCCCCACCACGGCCGACGACGATTCCGGCCAGTCTATCCGGGCCGCCGGGCCGATGACAGGGATCCGAATCGGCGGCGCTTGGTGCCGTGGCCAAGCGGCGGAAGGTTCGTTCGGGCCAGCCCGATGGTTGCGACTGGGGATCAAGCTGGCGCGGTTTCACCCGGGTCGGCCTTGGAACGAGGCGGGCGATTCGGCGCGACAATTGCGTGTTGGATTTCCGTGTGGAGACGAATTCGGCTCGGATCACGGGACGAGTTGTCTCAACACCCCAGCATAAGGAGAAAGCCATGGCCGAATCATTCAAAGACAAGGTCGAGGACGCGGGGCACAAGATCGCCGAGAAGGCGACCGAGGTGGGCCACAAGGTGGGGGAGAAGGCGACCGAGGTGAAGCACAAGGTGGGGGAGAAGGTTGAGGAGGCGGCCGACTGGGCGAAGGAGAAAGCCCATCAGGCAGGCCATCGGATCCAGGAGGTCGTCCAGAAAGTCGAGCACAAGACCGGGGCGACGCTCGACCAGAGCAAAGGGGCGACCGGTTCGACCGCCGACATCCGCGAGCACATGGAAGTCTACGGGGCGTGCGGCAAACTGATCGGCAAGGTTGACCACGTCGAGGGGAGTGAGATCAAGCTGACCAAGAGCGATAGCCCCGATGGCCATCACCACATGATCCCGCTGGCGTGGGTGGCCAAGGTCCACGATCATGTCCACCTGAGCAAGACCTGTGACGAGGTCCAACACGAATGGCAGCCGGTCTGAACAACGCCGTCGCCGCCCGACCCGACCTGAGATGGTTTGTCCTGACGAGTCAGTGAGGGGGCCGGGGGCCGCAGGTGCTCCACCCGCCATTCAATCCTCCCCCCTGGGACCGCGGGCGACCCGCCCGCTCTTGGTTTGAAATTGAGAAGCGGGCGGATCGCCCGCGTTCCCAGGGAGGAATGGAATTCCATACCCGAGGGGGGCGAGGCGCCCGTGGTCCCAGGGAATGCTAATGCTCCAGGTGCCCGGCACCTGGAGGTTAGGTCAGGGGTCGATCAGGAGGGATCGAGGCGCCACGACGACTCTCCGGCGCTGTAAGGCGCGAACGGTGACGCCCAGGCTCATCAAGGCCCAGGCGGCTTCCACGAGCAGGACCCCGGGATTCGGCGGTGTCAGGGCCGAGATCGCCAGGAGGGTCGAACCGGAGAGGTTGAGCAGACCGTAGACGATTCCGTCGGCCCGCATGCCGGCGTACTGGCTTGCGCCGTAGGCGGACAGGACCAGGAGTGCCCCTACGATCGAGAAGAACTGGATCAGGGTGGTCACCATCGGTGAAGTCCTCGCGGAGGCCCAATTGTCGGCCGCTCGAGGCGCGGTGCCTCGCCGAGGGCCGAAGCGACAGCGAGAAGGTTCCGGCTCCCGACGGTGGAATTGTTCGGGAGTTGCCCGCCGCTGGTCAAGAACCTAACAGCGAGGATTGAAATGCAAATGAAGGGTTTGTTTGAATCTGATGATGAGTGCTTATTTCATGGTGTAATCGCACCAACCCCTGAGGGGATGTGATGTTGGTTATGCCGAAGTGCTATGTCCCCCCAGCGGACCGACCGGGGCCAGCCTGCCTTGGGATGAAGCGAAGCGTGATTGATCCCCGGAACTTGCACGCTGGACCGAGGAAAATGACGTTTCCTCATTGTGCCGGAAATCATCGAAGAATACAAGGGTGTGCCCGCGCACTGATGGGCAGAGCAGAGCTGAGGGGGTGTGATGGGGGGACGTCAGACGGGGATCGGGACCGGAGCCGCATTGGCTCCGGCCCCATTGGCCATGAACGGTGGCGTGGTTCGCCAACTCTCGGGTGTCAGGCCGAGGGAACCAATTCGTTCGCCGGCACCGGTTCGAGCCGGCCCATTCGGTAGAGCCAGCGGACGTGCGATGCCAGGGCGTCGCGGAAGGTCGGGTGAATCTGGTAGGGAATGCCGAAGTCTTTGCAGGTTGCCTCGACGATCGGCGAGATCGCCGGATAGTGAACGTGGCAGACCTTCGGGAACAAGTGGTGCTCGATCTGATAGTTCAGACCGCCCAGATACCACGTCAGGAACCGGTTGCGCGGCGCGAAGTTGGCCGTCGTCCGCACCTGGTGCTCGGCCCAGCCCGCTTCGACCGAGTTGGACTCGGTGGTGGCGACATGGACCTCGGTTTCCTCCAGGCAATGCGCCAACTGGAACGTGGTGGTCAGCACCGTGCCGAGCGTGAACGTGGTGAGCGCATACAATCCGAGGACGGGCAAGGTCGGATAGAGCATCAGCGGCAGGATCAGCGACCACCCATAGAAGAACAGCTTGCCGAAGAGCGTGGCGATCAAGACCAGCTTGCTCGGCCTCGGAATCGGCGTGCCGCCAATGTCGCTGTTCACCAGGTCGCGATAGTCCGCGTAGAAATGCCAGTTGGCGGGCAAAAGACCATAAATGAACCAGATGTAAATGTATTGGTATTTGTGGTAACGAAGCAGAGGTTGGGTCGGAGCGAGCCGTAAGAAGGGCTCGATGTCCACGTCCACGTCGATCCCGGAGATGTTCGTGTAGGTGTGGTGGACGATGTTGTGCTTCCAGTACCAGATGTAGGAGCTGCCGCCCATGACGTCGAGGCAGCAGCCGAAGATCCGGTTGACCCAGCGATTGCGCGAGTAGCCGCCATGGTTGGCGTCATGTTGCACGCTGACGCCGATGCCGGCCATTCCGACTGCCAGGCAGATTGCGGCGAATGGGGTAAGCCACCAGACCAGCGTGTTGGTGATCAGCAGGAGGTAGAAGCTAATTGTCCAGGTGAGCAGGATCGCCGACTTCAGATACATCCACGCGGCGTCGCGCGGCGAGATCCGTACCCCTTCGAAGTACTCGGCAACCCGGCGTTTGAGCTCGAGGTGGAATGTTCCGGAGCCCGGGAAATGAACCCGTATCGGTTCCAAAGAATCACCCTTGATATCTAGACGTTATAGAAGCGCTCTACGAACCGAGTGGGACCAGCACTCGATCCGTCGTCCGGCCTTCGCAAGAAAGGGAGCGTCCGGCGGGCGATCTCGAAGCCGAGCGTCGGGTGGTCCGGCCGGGGGGCGCCAGGGGCGCTTGGGCCAGGATTATCGATCGACGCTAGGTAGAGAATCGGGCTTTCCATTCCACGTCTTGGGCGGCTGGTCGAGAGCGGCGGTGCCCTGGATCGAGGCGGGGGTGGAGCTTTGCCGGGAGGACGGCTTGTTCCGGTCTGGCCCGCTTATCGCCTCGGGCGATGGATGCGAACAAATATTTCACCGGATCGCACCGACCAATTCAATAGCCCAGTCGGCCGAACCGGACTTGAACTCGCAAGAAAACATCACACCTCATGAACCTGTAAGCCTTTACGGCAGATGAACTTTGGGCCTCGCCCGCCGCTGACTTGACGCGGCGCACGCTGGCGGGACAGACGTGACTCGGTTCGCCGCGCCCGGTATGCTCCACTCCAGAGCCGATCGTCGTGCGGAATTCCGCGGCCGCGGCTTGTCCCCCGCGAGGACGAACCTCCCAGGCGAACCGAACCATTCTGGAGGACTCATCTCGATGCGCTCGCTTTTCTTCATTTTACGACGCGCACTTGCATGCACGCTGGTGGCGATGCTCATCGGAGCATTTGCGACCAGCCCGGCACTCTCCCAGGCCCCGAAGCCCGAGGCCAAGGCCAAAGACAAGGCGAAGGACAAACCGGCGGTGCCGCAACGGCCGCCTACGTTCGCCAACGTGCCTTATGGAGATCACGAGCGCGAGGTTCTCGATTTCTACAAGGCGGAGTCGACGACCCCGACTCCCCTGGTTGTCTACATCCACGGTGGCGGCTGGATGAACGGAGACAAGGCGCGGGTGGGCACCGTCGATTTGAAGAAGCTGCTGGATCAGGGGATCTCGGTCGCGGCGATCAATTATCGGTTCCTTCCCCAGGCGTATGAGGCCGACGTCAAGCCGCCGGTCAAGTGGCCGCTGGAAGACGCCGCGCGAGCGCTTCAGTTCCTACGGTCCAAGGCCGGCGAGTGGAACATCGACAAGACGCGCGTGGCGGCCACCGGCGGGTCGGCCGGCGCCTGCTCGTCCCTCTGGCTGGCGATGCACGACGACCTGGCCAAGCCTGAGAGCACCGACCCGGTGGCTCGCGAGTCGACCCGCCTGACCTGTGCGGCGGTCGTCGGCGCGCAGACGGCGCTTGATGCCAAGCAACTCCGGTCGTGGATGCCCAATATGGCCTATGGGGGTCACGCTTTCGGCTTCTGGAAAAAAGGGCAGAATCGCACGGACGAGTTCCGGACGTTCTACGAACACCGCGATGAGGTCTTGCCCTGGATCAAGGAATACTCCCCCCATGAGCATGCCAGCGCAGGCGACCCGCCCCTCTACCTCGACTACCCGGCGCAGGACAAGCCGGCCAAAGTCGGCGAAGAACAGCGCGATCCTACCCACTCGGCCGTCCTCGGCCTGATGCTTCAAGAGAAGCTCAAACAAGAGGGCGTCGAAACCCACCTCAAGTACCCGGGCCAAAACGATCCGGACTATGCCAACGGCACCGAGTTTCTGATCGCCAAGCTCAAGCCGACACGCCCGTAATCAGGGACCTCGCATTCGTGGTTCAGCAGGCGAGCGGGGAGCGTAAGCTCCCTGTCGTCTCAGTAGGTGGACCTGAACGACCTTTGTATTGAATAATGTGCAAGCCTTGGGTACCACGGGTTGTACTCAACCCGTGAGCCAAAAACCTGGCCCATCGCTCACGGGTTGAGTACAACCCGTGGCACCCAAGGCCTTTGCATCCCTGCGGTCGCCCATCAGAAAAATACCAAAAGACAGGGAACTGACGCTCTCCGCTCGCCCATTCGGGGCGAGCGAAGAAGAAACGTTCTCAGCGTGGGGAGCCGTGGGACGCGGCTGGAATGGAGCGATAGAGCTTGGCCAGTTCGACCAATAAGGGTTCGAGGCGGCGATAGTAGGCGTCGGGCGTGAGTTTCTCCTTCTCGTCGCGGAGGGCGGCGATGGAGAGTTCGAGCTGGTCGCGTTTTTGCCTGACTTCTGCGGGCAGCTTGCGTTCGCGATCGCTCGGGATGAGGACGAACTGGTTGGCGCGGATGCCGTCCAGGGGGGCTCCGTCCTTGGCGCGACGGGTGGCGCGGACGCCGCGAAACCAGGCGGCCGGCGTACCCAGTTTATCGCCGTTGTCGTCGAGGAGTGCGTGTTCGGTGGCGAGTTGTGACTGTTCGCGATATGATTCTTCGACCCGTCCCCCGGCCGTTAAATAGGCTTCCAAAAGCGAGACCTGGCCGTCTTTATCGAGGTCGGCGCGAGGGTTGTCGGCGATCGCTTCGGCGATGTGCTGGCCGAAGCGAGCATAGTTTTGTTCGTTGCCGCTCCGGGTCGCGGTGATGATGACGCGGTCGGGGCCCGAGAGGCGGTTAAGGAACGGGCCGCTGGCCGAGGCGCAGTTGATGACCGCGATCGGCCGCTGGAGCGGTTTGAGCCACTCGAACAGCTCGAGGTCGGTCACATCCGGACCCCGCAGGTTGAACTTGGCCTCGCGGCCGTCGTAGGTCCCGTGGCCGATCAGAACGATCCAAAGCGGTTCCCGCCCGGCGCCTGCCTTGGCTTTCTCGGCCAGGATCGACTGCAAGCGATCGTGGTCGGTGGTGCCTTTGGTGTCCGTGCCCGGTTCATGGACCAGGCCGATCGCGATCGATTCCGCCTTCGCTTTCTCGGCGGCGGCCTGCCACTGGTTGGCCCACTGACGGAACCGGGCCTCGTACACCGCACTTCCCGGAGCGCCGACGACGATGAGAACGGCCGGCCGATGATCGTCGGTCGCGGCCGCCGTGGTCACGCCCAAGCCCAAGCAGATCGCGAGGAGTATTGTCATGATTGTTGTTGGGGTTACGCGAGTCCGTTGATGCGTCGTAGTCCCCATTCGGCCGTCAGGCAGGCGATGGCGATGAGGAAGTAGAGCGGTTGATGCCACAACGGCGAGGTCCACGGTTCGCTGATCGGCGCGTGGCGTGACGAGAGGCTGGCGACGAACGGGGCGAGCCGGGTGCCGTCCACGACTTCTCCCTTGGTCTGGGCCGCGATCGTCTCGAGGAGTTCCCGGTCGGGCTTGAGGCGGGCGAATTCGTCGGCTGCGGGTTGAGCGGCCCAGCCCGCTTCCTTCTCGCCGAGGGTGCTGCCGTCGGGTGCGTTGGCGGTGGTTGTCACTCGATAGGCGCCGGGCTGCTTGGTGACGTAGGTCGCGGTGTAGACGCCGGCCTCCTTGCGGTCGGGTTCGGCGTCCAGGGTCAGGTCGTCTCCGCCAGGGAGGCTGATTTTGAAGCGGACCTTCGCGTTGTCGAGCGGTCGGTACTCGGCGTCGCGCACTCGGGTGGTGAGCACGACGGCCGGCGCGGTGGAATCGGCCTTGGGATCGACGTTGACCTCGACCTGTCCCGGGACGTCGCCGACCAGCCAGCGGACGGTCTGACGCCATGAACGATCGAGGTCGCTCTCGGCCGGATCCGCGCGGCGCATCCCCCAGCGCCAGAGGTCGCCGATCATCAGGGCCGCGACGTGCCCCTTGCCGAACGGCTGCGCCACGAGTGCGGGGGCGAGGTTGCCGGCGGTGTTCCGCACCTGGGAGAGCACGGCCGCCCCCGGCTTGATGGAGCCGACCTGGCTGAGCGTGCGGAATGGAGGCATGGTTGCGAGCCGCTGCCGCTCCTCCTCCTCGGTCTTGCGGGTTCGGACCCAGGGTTGGAGCCAGCCTTCGCGGGTGAGCACGAGCTGATAGTCTTCCGGCTCGGGGATCGTGGCGGGCCGGTTGAGGTAGACGGGCAAGAGCTCCCCGACAGGGTTGCGGTCGTACTTGCCGTCGGCGAACGAGTCGGGGCCGCCGAGCATGAGGAGTCCGCCACCGCGTTGGCTCACGAAGTTGCGGAGCAGGCCGAGCTGGTCCTGGGTGAAGAACTCGGCCTCGATGTCGTCGAGCACGACTGCGTGGTAGCGGTACAGTTCGTCGGCCGTCTTGGGGAATCCGTCGCGAAGCTCGACCTCGTCGCGCGTGCCCAGGCGGACAAGGACCGGCTGGTCGACGCGCTCGGCCGTATCGGCGTCGGGGTTGTCGAACCCGTCGAACAGCGGGGCCGCCGATGAGGAGCGAGCGCTCCGGAAATCAAACTTGGGCTGGCGCTTGGCGATCCGGACCAGGCCGACGAGATCGATCTGTTCGTCCTCGGCCAGGGCGCGACGAAGGAATTTGAATTCCCAGTTGGGCCGCCCGCTCACGTAGAGCACCCGGTAAGGGCCGCTCCCCTGATCGACGACGATGAGCCGGCTATTGTTGGCGAGCGTCTGCTCGCCGGAAGGTTTTGTGGTGTTCGGTTGTTGATGTACCGTTTCTTCCGAGCCGGCGAACGCCCGGACGCGGTAAATGCTGACCCCTTTTCGCTCGGGTCGGAACTGGAACCGAAAGTTGAGCGGCTTGTCGTTGTCCCCCGTGGCTTTCGCCTCGAGCCGTTCGATGTCTCGGCCGGCCTCGTCGGTGACGACGGCGACGATCGTCTCCCCCTTGAAGCCGGTGGCCGTGACGTCGGCGCGGACGACGACGGGGGCCGACTCGAAGTTGGTCTGGCTGATCGAGACCTGGGTGACGCCGATGTCTTTGGCGACCCCTTGCGCGGGGGGGATCACGGGATAGATCGGTGGCAAGTCCAGCCCGTCGAGGTTGCCGACGTCGGTTCGATTGCCGTCGCTGAAGAGCAAGACGCCAGCGAGCGGCAGGCCGTGGAACCGCTTCGCAAGCGCGGAGAGCGATGCGTTGAGCGTGGTCCCCGTGCCGTCGAACGCGAGGGTGTCGAAGCCGTCGACGGCGCGGAGGTGCGAGTCAAACGCATAATTGCGCACGTCGAAGTCCTGTCCGAGCCGGGTCTTCCAGCTCGATTCCTTGGCGAGCAAGTCGCGCACCCAATCACCTCGGGTACGCGGGGCGTTGCCGTCTCGGATCAGCAGGCTCTGGCTATTATCGGCCAGGATCACGAACGCGTTCGCCCCGCGCCGCGGCCGCGTGCCGGTCAGCAGCGGTTCGAGCAAGCTGAGCGCCAGGGCCGTGAAGCCAGCGACTTTCAAGAGCACGCCGGCGACCTTCACGGACCGAGTCGTCCGCGCCCGTCCGTAGCTCCAAAGGAGCGAGACGGCCGCGACCCCGATGATGAGGCCCGCTCCGGTCAGCCATTGAGGCGATCCCCAGATGATGGAAGGCATCGTCATCGACCACGTCTCATTCGTGCATGGCGTGAATTGTTTGCGTGTTGAAATCGTTGGGTCATTGGGTGGTCATGTCGTCTCGCGGCCTCGGCTCGTTCTCCCACGCTCTGCGGTCCCACCCGCCGGGGAAGACGACGCGGAGCGTCGCGGACGGCATTCCCACGCAGAGCGTGGGAACGAGATCCCGGTATTCTTGCGACTGTCTCCATGTTTTGCTGGATTTGTTTGGAGAGCCAGGGTGATCATCGTCCGGTCATCCCTTTGCGACCGCTTCCCAATTGTTCATAGTAGCGGCGCACGCCTTCGGCGAACTCGGGAGGGACGGAGTCGCGGTCGATCGGGACCAACGAATCGGGGGATTCACGCTTACGCACTTCTTCGGCGATGCGTTTGCTGAGCTCCCCGATCGGTTCGGCCACGAGATCTTTGAGCTTGGTCCAGTCGGGCTCTTTCGAGTGGCGTTTGAATTCCTCACGCGCCCCCCGCACGCGATCCCGGATCCGCGCGGCCTCGGCCCGGAGTTCGGGATCGTTGAGCAGCTCCTCGACGTCGCGCATCCGGTCGGACCAGCGGCGGAAGCCTTCCCCCGTGATCGGCCCTCCGGGGGTTCCGCCGTTGCTGGAGAGTCCCTCCAGCATCTGTTCAAGCCCAGAACCTTCCCCACCACCACCTAGGGCACCTGCCTGTCGTCCTGGCTGTCCCGGTTGATCGCCTTGCGGGGTGTTGCCGCCTCGCAAGGGCCCCTGCCCTTGCTGGCCTCTTTGACCACCACGCTGTCCCTGTTGCCCTGGCTGTTGTCCCTGTTGCCCTGGCTGTTGTCCCTGTTGGCCTGGCTGCTGTCCCTGTTGACCCGGCTGCTGTCCCTGTTCAGGATCTTGCTCACCTTGGCGGCCCTGGCGATTTCGCGGATTTGCCTGGCCTGGCCGGCCATTCGGTTCTTCGCCCGTGGCTCGGGCGATTTCGCGGTTGATCTGGTCGGCGAGGTCTTCCACTTCGCCTTGGGCTCGCTTCAGGGCGGCCGTTTCGTCGCCGAGCACGCTTTCGGCGGCGCGTTCGACGCCTTCCCGCAGTTGGTTGATGCCCCGGCCGGCGTGGCGAGAGGCCTTGGCGGCCTCCTCGGCGATTCCCGCGTCGGCCAGTTGCTCGGCGACTTTCAGGGCGTCGGGGATCTTCTGCTCGTTCGCCTTGCGGACCGTGTCGTAGAGACCTTTGGCAAGGAGCGGCTCCGATTCCTCCGCCTCTTGCACGGTGGTCTGCATTCGGTCCAGGAGTTGGTCAAGCCGCTTCTTCTGCTGTTCGAGCCCTTGCTTGGTTTGCTCGCCTTCTCCGTTGTCACGGAGCGACCGGGCGGGGCGATTGTCCTTGGCCTCGAGCCGCTCGGAAAGCTTGTCTTGATCGTCGTTGAGTTGCCGCGCCTGGTGGCGCATCTCGGTCATCTCTTCCGTGAACCGGTCGGCCGCGCCTTTGCGGAGCTCCTCGCGGAGGTCGTTCAGTTGGCGACCGGCCCGGGCGCCCTCGGTCAGGGCTTGCGGGACGCGGCCCTGTTCGAGCGCCTCGGAGGCTTGCCGGACGTGCTCGCGGCTCTGCTCGATCTGCTGGCGGGCCTCGGCCATCCGCTCCTTGTTTTCTTCGCGCTCCATCCGTTCGCGCAGTTCGTCGGTATCGCGGAGGATCTGCTGCTCCTGGTCCCTGAGCCGCTTGAGCTGGCGTTCGATCTCCT
Source organism: Singulisphaera sp. GP187 (assembly GCF_900129635.1). Lineage (GTDB taxonomy): Bacteria > Planctomycetota > Planctomycetia > Isosphaerales > Isosphaeraceae > Singulisphaera. The sequence goes on from NZ_FSRB01000001.1 coordinate 5,616,755, forward strand.
GCTTCGCCTCGGCCGTTTTGGCCTCTTCGAGGGCCGATTGCAGTTCCTTGAGCCGGTCGTTGAGGTCGGTTTGCCGCTGGGCCAGCTCGCGGAGCCGGCTGATGACTTGTCGGGTCTCGCGCTGTTCTTGTTGCTTTTGCGACTGAACCCGGGCCGCGCTCTGCTCTTCGTACCGGTTCTCATCGTTCGATAGCTCAAGCTGCTGAAGCTGTTGTTGCGACGGGCTGCCGGCCGAGGCTTGTCCTCCTTGTTGGCTTCGTTGTCGCGAGCGGCTACGCGTGACCTCGAACTCACGGGCGCGAAGCTTGAGCAACGCTTGATAGGCCGCTTGCTCGGCAGCCAGGGCCGGCGTGTGCGCGGCGATCGAGGTCGACTTCACCGCTTCACTGAGCTGCGTCTCGGCGTCCTTCATGAACCGGGTCGCCTGCTCGAGGTTGGCCTTCGACTTCGGGTCGCGGAGCTTCTCGGCAAGTTCTGTTGCCTGTGCGATGGCCGATTGCTGGGACTCGAGGAGGAGCTTGCTGTCCGCGGCAAACTCGGCGGAACGCTTGGCCCCGGTCTCGCGACGGATCACTTTCCAGGTGCCGTTGATGATCTCTTTTTGGAGCTCGGCGAGCTTCTCCGCCTGCTGGGCGTTCTGCCCTTGCTGTTGCTCCTGGTTCTCGGACGAGCTGCTGGGAGGCGCCTCGCCTTGTCGGAAGATTTCCTCGAAGTGGCGGACCTCGGCGAAGAACATGTCGCCCGAGGCACGCCTCGGCTGATTGTCGGGTCCGACGTCCTCAGCCCAGAAGAAGTAGGTGACGAGCTGGTCGGGAATGGCGTGAAAGGATTCGAAATTGAGCAGATGCTCGGCTTTTAGGTTTTTGCTTTGGCTCTTGGATGCGGGAGCCGGCAGCACCACCTCTTGCGGGTCTTGGCCCGCCACGCTGTAGGTGAGGCCGTGGCGGACCACGCCGAAATCATCGTCGAGCTTGGCCTTGAGCGTGAGCTCCTCCACCGGCGAGACCCGAACGTCACGCGACGGCTGGGTCATCGCGACGACCGGCGGCCGGTTCCGCGTGACGTTGATGACGATCTCGGAGGTCAGCTTGTTGGCCCGTCCGTCGCGGTCGACGAGCTGGACCTTGAACCGCTTGGGTTGGGTGAGGGTGAACCGGGCGCGATAGAGGTGGTCGCCCCCTTCGGCTTGGCGATTGAGAGTCAGGGCCTGCCCTTGCTCGTCAACCAGGCGGGCCACGGACACGTCTTTGTTGAGGTGACAGAGCAAGGTGAGCTCGGTCCCCTCGACCGCCGTGACGTGGCGGACGTCCTCGACGGTCTTGGTGTCGAGCGACGTGTAATGGGGGAAGACGAGGGTGGCATCGGTGCGCTGAAGCTCGGGGTACTCGAACACGCGGACGCGATAGGTCGGCGTGCTCCGCCCCACGAACTCGACGTGATAGGAGAGGTCGGTATCGACCGACTCAACCCGCGCGGCGAACGTGGGGTCCTCCAGGCTCCGGGTCATCACCCGGCTCGCACCCGCGTTCGATTCCGGACCGATGACGAGGCTCGCCTCGGCCGGGACCGCGTCGTGGAACCGCGCGACGACCAGGAGCGATGCACCGCGCTCGAGCTCGGTGTTCCCCGGGTCGACCACGACGCCGGTGGCGACCGGCCTGGCCCCGCCTGGATTCCGCCCGCTGGCGTGCGAGCGGGTCTCCACCAAGAGGCCGACGACCGCGACGATCAGGAACGCGAGTGCGACCGCGTGGGCCAGGTGTGAGGCTTGCAGCCTCCAGGTCGGCACGATGTCATCCCAGTTCGAGGCCCGGCGGTGGTCGAGCGCTTTGCGGATCACGGTCGCCTGCAAGAACCCGAACCGCTCGGCGGGCGTCGCCACGGCCTGCTCGACCGCGGCGAGCAGGCCGGTGGCGAGCTCGGGATGTTTCGCTTCGATTTGTCGGGCCACCCAGCGCAGGTCACGCGCCCAACGATGCGCTGTGATCGCGCAAACGGCACCGGTCGCCAAGGCCAGGGCCGCCAGGATCGCCGGCACCCAGGTCGCGGACGACGATGTTGACTCCGCAAGGTTGGCTCGCGTCAGCAGGACGGCGATGACCAGTCCGACGATCGCCCAGGCCAGCCAGCAGAGCGCCAACGAGCTCCAGAGCCTGACCTGCCGGAATCGGCGCGCGACTTGTTCCAGGGCTTGCCGCAGTTCCGTGCTCATGTTGCCAGAACCTCCGCACGAGCCGAACGAGGCGCGGGCTGTCGCCCCGCCAGCCAGGTTTCGACGATCAAGATGCCGATAGCCGTCAGGATCAGCCAGCGCCAGAGCTTCTGGCGGCCTTCGAGCTCGGCGTTGTGCAACTGCCGAAATTGATCGCGGTCGACCGCTGCATTCGAGTGGTTCGCCAGCCGACAGCCGAACTGTTCCAGGGTCTCGACGTTCAAGGGGGCGGTCTTGCTCTCCATCGGATCAAGATTCACCGCGAACTCGCGAGCGCCCGCCGGCGTCTCGATCGTGTAGAGGCCGGGCCGGTCCGTCTCCGAGAAAAGCGGGGTTCCCGGCGTCGTGGCGACCGTCCCCCCTCCCGGCGTACGCACGACCAGGCCCTTTGCTGTCCCTTCAATCACCGGTAGCGACACCGGGTCATGGACCAGGTGGTTCGCCTGAGTCGCCGGCCGCCCCTCCCGTCGCTCGAGCAGCGCCGCCATCAACAGAACGAACTTTGAGGATCGCGCGAGCTGGCTATCGCTGGGATTCCAACCGCTCGCCAGCACGATCAGGCTCCCCTTGCCAACCCCCTGCTCGACGATCGCCGGGTCGCCATTCTCGAACCGTGCCAGAACTCGCGAGTCTTTGACTTTGTCTGTGTCGAGATGACGATATTTCCAGAAGTGGATCTTGGTGAAGTCGTTGTACTGCGCGGCGGCCAGCGCGGAGAAGAGCGGATGGTCGAACGCGATCTCCCCGAGCATGACATCGCGGTTTACGGCCCCCTCCTCGATCTTCCAAGGGGCGACGTCCAGGAGCGCGGCGAGCGTCTCGGCCTTGCCGGCCGTGGTGACGACATCGAGCACGGTCCCCCCGGCTTGCGCATAGGCTCGGAGTTTGCGGGCGTTCTCGGTGGTCGTCTCACTCGTGAGGATGACCAGCGGCAGCGACCGCGGTGCCTCGAGCGTCAGCGCCTCGGCGGGCGAAACGGTGCGGATGGTCACGCTCCGCCGCGGTGTGTCGTGAAAGACGCGCTCAAGGTAGTAGAGGAGGCCGGCCGAGTCGTCGGGATCGTCCTTGCCGATTGAGAGCACGGTCGACTCCTCACGCCGCTCGTCGGCCGCGTAGAGCGTGTTGTCAAACGGATGGGCATCGCCCTTGAGCCGGAGCGTCCCGGGAGCCGCTTTCCCCTGCGGCTTCGGCAGTCGCACGACGCGGCTTTCTCCCGGCGGGACGTAGACGTCGATCGGTTGGCCCGTCTCGACCCCGTTCCCATCGACCCGGACGACTTGAAACTTCTCCCGGGTGGACCCGGGCTCGTTGCTCACCCCGACCCGCCGGCCGGTTGCCCCCGTCGACGGCTCGGTCTCTGTCAGCTCCGCCAGCGCGTGCAGGCTGGCGTTCGAGCCCCGGTCGGCGACCGTTTTGAGGTCGAGCTCGACGTCGGAGGGCCACTCGAACCCCCCCAGGGCCTCGAGCCGGCTCCCCTGCTGGAGGTCGCTGATCAAGACGATCCGCCGCGGCATTCGGCCGGCCTTCTCGCTCTGATCCGTCACGTCTTCAATCGCGGCGACGGCATCGATGAGGGCCTGCCCCAGTTGGGTTCCCCCCCAGGTCGGCTCGAGCCGTTCCACCATGGCGCGCGCGACGGCCTGCCGCCGGCTCGGGTCGAGCGTGGCCGACTCGGGAAAGCTCAGCAGGGGCCGCGACGACCCATCGAAGGCGAAGAGGGCCAGTTCGTCGGCCGGGCGGCAGGCGGCAATCGCCTCCTCGGCGAGTTGCTTCGCTTTGGGCCAGAGGTCGCCGCGACGCATGCTTGCGCTGGTATCGATGACCACCGCGACCCGGCGCCGTTCGACGTTGCCGAATTCGAGGTTGGCCGCTTGCCGCCAGAACGGCCGCGCGAACGCGAACGCGAGCAACGTGAGGGCCGCCGCTCGCAAGAGGAGTAGCAGTAAGTTGTCGAGGCGGCTCCGCCGGGTCAGGCGCGGGGGCGTCGGGGTGAGGAACATCAAGGAGCTGAACGGCACCTCGCCGCGCGGCTTGCGCTGAATCAGGTGGAACAGGATTGGGCCGGCGATGGCCAGCAGCCCCAGTGCATAGAGAGGAGTGAGGAAGCTCAACGAGCACCTCCCCGCCCCGGAGCGTTGCGCCGGCCTGGCCGACGGCCCCGGCGAATTCGCGCTTTCAGCAAGTCGAAGAGCACGAGTTCCAGGGGGATATCGGTCGTCACCAACTCATATTCGATTCCGAGGTCGACGCACGCCTGCTCGATCTCGGCGGCGTGGGCGTTGAACTTCCGGAGGTATTCCGCGCGGGCCTGGTCGGGGTCGATGTAGAGCTCGCGCCCCGACTCCACGTCGTGGTACATCGCCGGTGTCGTGAACGGGAATTGGACTTCCGCCGGGTCGAGAATCCGCAGGACGACGACGTCGTGCCCGCGCGACCGGAGGTAGCCGAGCCTGGTCTTGAGTGCCTCGGTCGGGGCGAGCAGGTCGGAAAGCAGGACGATCAGGCCGCGCTTGCGGACCGTCGCGGCGATCTGTTCGAGCGGTTCGGCGAGGTTGGTCGCGCGGCCCGTCGGTTCGCGGTCGAGCGTGGCCATGATCCGGCGGAGATGCCCCGGGCGGTGCCGCGCGGGGAGGTACTCGGTGATCTTGTCCTCGAACGTGAGCAGGCCGACCGCGTCGCGCTGCATCGAGAGAAAGTAGGCGATCGTGGCCGCCGCCGTGCGTGCGTAATCGCTCTTGCTGTAGGTGCCCGAACTGTAGCTCATCGACCGGCTGGTATCGAGCACGAGGTAGCAACGCAGGTTCGTCTCGTCCTCGAACCGCTTCACATAATAGCGGTCCGAGCGTGCGAACAGCCGCCAGTCGAGGTAGCGCGGATCGTCTCCGGGGCTGTACTCGCGATACTCGCTGAACTCGACGGAGAACCCGTGGTAGGGGCTGCGGTGGATCCCCTTGATGAATCCCTCGACCGTGACCTTGGCGCGGATCTGCAGGCTCTTGATTCGCATCAAGGTCGCCGGATCGATCAAGGACCCGCCCGGCCGCGCGGGGTCTCCGCCTCGAATCGGGGCTGGCGCAGATCCGGCAGGGCGCGGGTCGTGACGATCCAAGGGGGGCATCAGTCGTGTGGCCTCTTGATATGTTCCAGCAAGCGGTCGATTACGGCGTCGACGGCCACGCCGTCGGCCTCGGCCCGATACCCGAGCAAGATCCGGTGCCGCAAGGTGGGATGGACGAGCGCGCGGATGTCGTCGGGCGTGACGTGGAATCGGCCTTCGAGCAAGGCCCGCGCCTTGGCCCCGAGCACCAGCGATTGCGCGGCCCGAAGTCCCGCGCCCCAGCTCACCCAGTTGTTGATGAAGTCGGGGGCTTGTGGCCCTGGCCGGGTCGCCGAGGCGATCCTGACGGCGTGGCGGACCAGGTCCTCGGCGATCGGGACCTTGCGGACCACCTCGTGGAACCGGAGCACGTCCTGGCCGTCGAACAAGGGCTCGAGCGGTTCGGTCTTGCGCGAGGTGGTTCGCTGAACGACGGCGACTTCATCGTCTTCGGGCAAGTAGTCGACGATCACGTTGAACATGAATCGATCGAGCTGGGCCTCGGGGAGCGGGTAGGTCCCTTCCATCTCGATCGGGTTCTGGGTGGCCAGGACGAAGAAGGGCTCTTCGAGCGGGTAGCGGACCCCGGCCGCCGTGACCTGGTGCTCCTGCATCGCTTCGAGGAGCGCAGCCTGGGTTTTCGGCGGGGTCCGGTTGATCTCGTCGGCGAGGATGACGTTGGCGAAGATCGGCCCTTTGACGAACTGCATCCGCCGCCGGCCGTCGCCGGTTTCCTCGAGGATCTCGGTCCCTGTGATGTCGGCCGGCATCAGGTCGGGGGTGAACTGAATTCGTTGAAACTGCAAGTGGAAGACTTGAGCAATCGTGCGGACGAGCAAGGTTTTTGCCAGCCCGGGTGCCCCTGTGATCAAGCAGTGGCCGCCGGCGAACAGGCTGATCAGGAGTTGATGCGTCGCTTCCCGCTGGCCGACGATCACCTTGCCGAGCTCACGCTCGATCCGGCCGCGGCTCTCGTGGATCGTTTCGACGATCCGGCGCTCTCCTTCGTAGGCATCGACGTCTGCCGTCACGATCGCTCCTTTCGACTCGACCCCGTGCCGCGCCGGCGGATCCCTCGGATCGGTCCGCGATTCAGTGCGTCATGGCGTAGGTCACGATGTTGATTCCCATCGGATACGACTTCTTTTCCGAGAACTCGTGGAAGTAGTCCGTGCTCAGGCCTTCCCGCTCCCAGCCGTCCCCCAGGTCGGTGTTGTGGCAGAGGATCACCATCATCCGCCCTTTGTCGTCGACGATCTGCTTGTAATGGACGGTCTGCGAGTCGCCATCGTGCCGCTCCCAGGTCTCGCCCGTGTTTTCCCAGACGTTGATGGCGGGGACTTGCGGCTTCTCCTTGAGGCGGTACACGCAGCGAAAGATCTCGTGCTCGATCGACAGTTCGGTCGGCTCACGGTCGGGGAAGACCCGCTTGAACTGGTCGGAAACGGTCTGCCAGGCATGGTCGCCCCAGAAGTCGTCGATCATCAGGAAGCCGCCGTTGAGCAGGTAGTGGCGCAAGGCGACCACCTCCTCTTCCGAGAACGATAAGTTTCCAGGCTCAATCATGTAGAGGAAGGGATAGTCGCACAGCCGCTCGTCGGTCACCCGCATCGAGATCGGCTCGGGGTTGACCTTCAGTGATGTCAACTGCTGAAGCCGGAACGAGAAATTCAGGTCGCTGTCGGGCCAGTCGGTCATCCAGCCGCCACCTCCACCCCAGCGTCGCCGTCCTCCATATCCGAATCCTCCGCCACCACCTCCGCCGTAGTCCGCGTCGTACTCCACTCGCACGAAGGTGAAGACGTCCTTCTTGAACCGTTCGTCCACTTTCCAGTCGGGCACGCCCGCGCGATCGTCGGGGATGATTCCGGGCCTTGTCCTCGGCCTCCGGCCGAACCGTGGCTGAGCCAGGCAGACGCCCGTGACGATCGCCAGCAGGCAAGGAAGCGCGATCAGGATCAGGCGTCGTCGGGTCATGGGATCTGGGCCCTTTGGGGAATGGGACGCGTTCGGGCCGATCAGGTGGGTACAACCCACGAAGTCTTCATGTGTGTTGCATCAGAGAGAAGGGTGGGCTGTGCCCACCCATCGCATTTTCAATGGGCCGGATTGGGGCGTGCTTTTCCATCGGGCTCGACCAGTTCGAGCAGGAGCCGGTGCGCGTCGAGGAATCGGGGCGCTTCCTCCAATGCCATGAGCACTTCGCGGCGGGCCTCATCCCGCTTGCCGTCTTCGTGGAGCAACTTGGCCAGGCGGTAGTGGACCTCGGCCGGGTCGGTGGTGTCGAGCAACGCCAGGGCGCGATAGGCCGTCACTGCCTCGGCCCGTTCTCCCAGATGTTCGGCCGCGCGGGCAAGCTGGCGGTGTGGGCTCGGGATCAACGGATTGACCGCCAGGAGACGCCAGGCGTTGTGGGCCAGGGCCTTCCAGTTCTTGTCCGCCTCGTCCAGGGTCATCAGCCGCTCGTAGGCCGGGCCGGCATCGCCGACCCGCGCTGTCAGTTCTTCGAGAACCTTGCGTTCGGCCGTGGGATCGGCCGCTTGCTTGTAGACCTTGGCGAGTAGCACGTAGGCGTTCTCCGCCCCGACATATTCCGGGTAAAGGCCCTTGAGCTGTTCCAGAACGTCCTTGGCTTGTCCCCACTTCGCTTCGGCCACGAGCTGAGCCCCCAGCCGTTTCCGTCCCCAGAAACTCTGGGGGTGGGTCTCGAGCCAGGTCGTGAGCGCCGCGGCACTGGCGTCGGGCGGGAGCTCCGGCTCCTCCCAGGTCAACTCAGGGGCGATGCTCTTGGCCTTTCGATGCGCAAACTCGGTGAAATCTCGATCTAGTTGATCTAGCGACGTTTTTGTCCGACCCGGCAGGGTCTCGTTGATCAGAATTCCCGACCCCAGGTCGTCGAGCACGCCGTTCAGGGCGTCGTGGCCGAACTTTTGTTCGAGAAAATCAACGGCAAGCGCGGATTCGAAGTAGGCGAACTGGAGGTGGACGGCCGACTTGGGGGCCAGGAACGCGGAGCTGAGCCGGCTCAGCGGGGTGAACGTGGTTTCATCGAGAATCATGGCGCGGAACCGAGGATTGAACGCCTCGGCCCAGCTCGGGTTTTCCCGCCCTTCCTCATGAACCGAGATTCCCTCGCTCAGCCAGCGGGGCATCTTGTTATGCGTCTTGCTCAGGGTGATCACATGGCAGAATTCGTGCCAGAGGACGGCTTCCCAGTTCGAGGGCGACTCCCCTTGGGAGGCCGGGCTGTTGGCTGTGACCACGCGGCCGAAGCAGACCCCGAGCAGTCCGTCCGCCCCTGGGAGGCCGAAGGTCCGCACGGCGAACTCTTTGCGCTGAGGAAAGATCTCGACGATTACCGGCTCGTTGAGCGTCACCCCATATCGTTTCCCGAGCGTTTCTTTCGCTCGCCGCAACAGCGCCAGCACCCGGCTGCCATAAAGGTCAGCCTCGCGTGCCTCCATGCGCACCACGAACCCAGCGTCCTCGAGTGTCCGAAATCCGGCCAGGCGATCGCGGAGCGTGGTCAGGTTGTAGGCGACCACGTTGTAGCCGTCCGTGGCGAAGATTTCGTCGGCGAGCTTCCAGCCCTCCTCTTCCTCGCCGAGTCGGAGCAGGTCCTGGCAAAGCTGGATCTTGGCGGGGAGGTTCTCGGGGTCGAGCTTGAGCGCCTGTCTCTGGTAGGTGGAGCCTTCGGCGAACCGGTATTTCTTGGAGAGCTCACGGCCGATCAGGTGGTCGACCTCGGGGTTCGTCGCCCAGCGTGACAATGCAGCCTGTCGTGCGAACGCTTCCCCGGCGCGGTCGTTCCGCAAGTGGGCGAGCACCGCCTGATAGGCCCAGGCTCGCGGCTCTTCGGAGTTGACCGCGAACGCCTGCTTGAGCGTGGCTTCGGCCTCACTGTACCGCTCGCCGTCGATCAGATGATCGGTCTTGAGCAGGAGGCTGTCCACGTGCCCTGGGTTGATTTTAAGGGCCTCGGCCAGCGCCTTGTCGGACTGGGCGCGGTCGTCGTCGGAAAAGGCACGGGCGAGGAGGTAGTGATAGCGTGGATCCTCGGCCGCGTCCTTCGGCGCCTTTTGAAGCGTCTGGGCCGCCAGGGCGGCGTCCTGCTTTTCCAGGGCCAGCTCGGCCGTGGCGTAGAAGCCTTCCGCATCATCGGGGTGCTGCTTGGTGACGACGTCGTAGAACTGGTCGAGCACCTTGCGGGCATCGGCGCCTCGGATCAGGAAGAATCGCCCGAGCACGAGCCGTCCCTCCGGCGTGGCGAAGCGGTGGGGGGCACTCATGACCAGGGACTCGAGCATCTTCATCTCGGCCGCCGCCTCGTCGCCGCGCCCGTTCGCGCGATAGACGTCGCGGCCGAGCATGCGCAACGTGCCGCTCGCGGGATAGCGTCGCTTGGCCGCCTCGAACGAAGTGAGCGCCGCCTTGTATTTCCCTTGCGCCAGCTCGGCCTCGATCAGGAGTCGCGTCCAGTGTTCGCCCCAGACGCCGGTCTCGATTTCCTTGGTGGCGGCCTGGGCGCACTCGTCGTAACGTCCGGTGCGGAACAGAGTGTCCGCCTCCGCCAGGGTCACCGCGCTCGTCGACGTCGAGCCCGCGAGACAGCAGCCGAACAGGAGGAGGAGGGTGAGCGTGAGGCGAAGGTGGATCGGCTCGCGCCACCGAAGTTGAGCCTGCGGCGCTTCTGATTCTCCGGCTGGCACGCTCATGGATTCCATCCGTTTCGGAGTGGTCCTCGACGTCAGTCCCTTTGGATCCGTTCTGATTATAGTCCGGCTCGCACGGAGAAAGCCAAGACCTACCTCCGCCACGTTTGTCCTCGAAACGCGGGACGCACTTTCGATTGCTCATGCCATCGTATGAGTCGATGGAGTCAGCGTCTCATTTCAGATCTTGGTGTTACAGGCGTTGGGCGGGGTCTTTCAACTTGAACAAGTGGGTTTGATTGTGTCCCCAAGGAATGTTCGTGATTAAAATGCCGATGCTGTCGCTTTGGTGGTGCAGCCGGCAAGCCTTGAGTTTCGGCCGTGCGACTTTTGAGACACTCGACGCAACCCTGAACCCCAATGGACGAGTCGGAGCCTCGATTATGAATGACCTCGAAGTTCACACGAGAGCGGACGATACGACCTCGGGTCGGGTCGAAGGTGATCGAGAGGGGGCCAACGGACGGCTGGTCTCCGTCGACCTCCTGCGTGGGACCGTGATGATCTTGATGGTCCTCGACCACGTTCGCGACTACTTGATGGACGCGCGAGTCGACCCGACGAATCTCGGGGTGGCGTCCCCTGCGTTGTTCTTCACGAGGTGGATCACTCACTTCTGTGCCCCGACCTTCATTTTCCTCGCCGGGGCTTCGGCCTTCCTCGCGGGGACGCGAGGCAAGACCCAAGGGCAACTTTCCTTATTCCTGGTCAAGCGGGGGCTCTGGCTGATCCTGCTCGAGCAGACCTGGGTCAGCGTTTCGCTCACGTTCACCCTGCCGAAGGTGATCCTGGCGTTGATCCTCTGGGCGATCGGCTGGTCGATGATCGCGCTGGCGGGCCTGATCTGCCTGCCCAGGGTTGCGGTGGGAGCGATCGGGATCGGCCTGATCGCGTTCCATAACCTATTCGATGGTGTTCAAGTCGAGAGTTCGGGCGTCGGGTCGCTCCTCTGGCGCCTGCTCCATCAACCGGGCTTTGTGCCGCTGACGGGGGGGCTCGGCATCCTGGAGGGGTATCCGCTGATCCCCTGGATCGGGGTCATGGCGGTGGGATACGCATTTGGTCCGGTGCTCTTGGTTCCGCCCGACCGGCGGCGCACGATCCTGGTTGCGTTGGGGATCGGCCTCACGTTGGGGTTTGTCGGGCTCAGGGCGCTGAATGTCTATGGCGACCCCCGGCCCTGGACGGTCCAGGCGACCCCGCTCTTGACCGTGGCGTCGTTCTTGAATTGTTTGAAGTATCCGCCGTCGTTGCTTTACTTGTTGATGACGCTCGGGCCGGCGCTCTTCGCCCTGGCCTGGCTCGACCGCCTTCCGAGCTTCCTGGCTGGCCCGCTGGCCACCTTCGGGCGGGTCCCATTGTTCTTCTTCTTGTTGCAGATGCCCTTGGCCCACGGCCTCGGCGTGGCGGTCGCCGCATTGAGGGGACAGCCGGTCGCCTGGCTCTTCGAGACCGCTCCCTTCCAGTCGCCCGAAGGCTACAATAACAGCCTGGCGACGGTCTACCTGTGCTGGGTCGTCGCGATCGCGATCCTCTACCTCCCCTGCCGTTGGTTTGCCGATGTGAAGCGACGTCGCCGCGATCCCTGGCTGAGTTATTTCTGATCGCTCGGCCCTGTCCTGCCGACGGGATCATGTATGCAATAAATCATGTTGGGTTTTGTGCGTCACGGCATGAGCGTTCGAGGCTCAGTTGTTCCGGAACGCTCGTCTCTTTTCGCTTTGCATCGCTTTCCCCCAGAGATTCTCTGGGAGAATCTGGAAAATCGGGTCCGCGTTGGAGCACTCTTCACAAGTGGCGCTCTTGATCCAGCCGTCCTCGATCCAGAGGGTCAATCCGAGGCTGTGGTAGTACACGGCCATCAGCGCGGTTTCACCGAGGGGTTCCGATTCCTCCTCGGGGCCGAGGAGTGCCCGCGCTTCGTCCAGGCTCAGTGTGAGGATGTCTGCGTTTTTGTAATCGAGACGATCCCAACAGTTAATTGATGAGATTGTGTCGTCCTCGGTCGAAATCCAGGATTCATGCCCCGGGATTTCGTACGTGTCCGAATCGGCATTCGGGTAAGCGGTTTCAAGCTTTCGGAGAGCGAACCGATCGATCACGGCGTTTGCCTCGGCGCCGAGTTGAAACGGACCGACCGATTTCCCCGGTATCCACTCCCAAGAGTCGACTGGCATCTGTGACCTCGCTCCCTGGCCCTTTCGAGGCCTGTTCCGCAAAATCGACCCGGTTCGGGATGTAATCCCATCCAATCCAACGGGGCCGGAGCCGACCCTTGACGACATGCTTTGCGCCCGCCCCTGCCCCGTGTCCGAGCGCCCCGGCTTGCCTCCGCGTACTCTCGCCATGCACGGCCTCGACCCCGATCGAGTTGAGTCGATCGGTTGCCGAGACAGGTCCCCGGTTGAGAGGGATTGCAAATCCGGAATTCCTCATTAAGTCTCGTGTTCTCCACGAGATCTTTACAGTCAAATCTACACTGATGGAGAGCGATTGTATGATTGTTGGCTTTAAACGAGATGACGACCATGCCACTGACTCGCAACCGCCTTTTATCTCGGTCCCGCCGCCCCGGCTTTACCTTAATTGAGCTCCTGGTGGTGATCGCGATCATCGCCGTTTTGATCGCCTTGCTGCTGCCGGCGGTGCAGGCCGCACGAGAGGCGGCTCGACGTGCCCAGTGTACCAACAACCTGAAGCAAATTGGTCTGGCTCTGCACAATTACCTGAGCACGCACACCGCCTTCCCGCCCGGTCGAATGAGCCCCGACGTCGTGATCGGTGGGGCTGAGAAGAAAGGGTACTGGACGCAATACACAAGTACCGTCCCTCCCGGACCCGGCAATTGGAGCGGCTATTATTCGGTTCACTCGCAAATCTTGAACTATATGGAGCAGGTCCCTGCCTACAATGCGTTGAATTTTGCAACGACGAATACGGATCGAATGTATAGTTCCGGGACCACCGTCTACTCGCCCAACTTCACCGCTTATGCCCTCGCACAGAGCACGTTCCTCTGCCCGTCCGACCCGAACATGACGGGTGGCGGTGTCAGCGAGAACAACTATCGGTATAACTTCGGCGGCAGCACGCCCCAGGCGGGGGCGATCAACTGGAACCAGAATGAAGACCGCTCCAAGCCGGGCAATGGCGGGTTTACGATCGGCCAGGCGTTCGCGACGGCGCAGTTCACCGACGGCTTGAGCAACACCGTGGTTTTCGCCGAGCGGAGCAAGGGGAGCAGCCAGTCCAAGGCCTCGGTCGCTCCGACCCGATCGGATATCATCACGTCACCCAATCGGAACGTCGGCGAGCTGGTTCCGGGCGCGAACGGCGAGTATCAACTCTATTTTGATTGCTTGCAGTATCAGCCCAAGGTCGATTCGTTCAATTTCATGGATTCAGGACGGTTCCCGCCAGGCTCATTGTACTCGAACGGCTGGCCGTTCGCCTGGTACTCGTCCACCATGTACAATCACATGGGGACGCCAAACTGGAAGGGCCAGGACTGCGGGGCCGCCAGCGCGATCACCGACGTCCCCGGCGAATACGCGATCATTTCGGCGCGGAGCTCGCACCCGGCCGGGGTCAACGGCCTGCTGGGTGACGGCGCAGTCAAGTTCTTCAAAGACAGCATCGCGCTGCCGGTCTGGCGCGGCCTGGGAAGTCGCAACGGCGGCGAGGTCCTGAGCGCCGACAGCTACTGACGGACCGATACTGAAATCTACGAAGTTAATAGTATTGATTCGTTTGTAAGCTATTTCTCAAGGATCGCCGATGCGGACGATGATGTTCGGGGCAGTGCTATGTGTTACGTTCGGCGGCTGTGGCGGGGCGGGCTCCCACCCCGGGGCGTCCGTCTCCACCTCCACGCTGGAGGCGGGCCCGCACGGGGGCATTCTCGTGCCGTTGCCCGAGCAGAAGGGCCTGGCCGAAGTCTCGTTGGAAGCCCCGCAAGGGGCCTCCAAGCGATCCTCGAAACAAACGCTCGTCGCTCGCTTCCTCCGACCGGACCTGAAGTCGGCACTTGAGCCACTGCCTGGCGAGGTGTCGATCAAGCTGGAGTTTCCCGACCGGGTGGCGGAGACGATCCCGTTGAAGCCGGTGACCGAGGCGAACTCCCGCAACGATCCGGGACGCTTCGCCTCGGTGCCCGGCGACTATGCGGTCGACCCGATGATCGGGGAGTTGAAGGCCACGCTTCAAGGTCAAGCCTTCGCCGTCCCGTTCACCAACGGCCGCTGAGCGACTCGGCTATTTGGCCTCGGTTTCGCCCAGGTCGAGGTCGAGATACACCAGGCGGTGGTCCGAGCTCGCCACGGGAGACATCCCGACGAGCGGTGCGAGCGGCTCGTCGCGACGGGGCCAGAACACGCCCCCGCCGACGATGTGCAGGCCCTTCGACGGCAGGACGTAGTCGGCGCGAAGGTTGCCCACCGCCCGGTCGTCGAAATCGGCCGTGTCCTGATCGGCGGGACCGTGCTGGCCTTGGTTCGCGCCTCCTTGAAGACGAGACGCTTCGTCTGCCCCCGCACTCGTCGGGATGAACCGGGCATCCACCCGCGGGTGGTTCAGGAGCTGGTCGATCGCCCCTGGCACGCTTCCACCGTCCACCGGGTCCGAGTTCAGATCGCCCAGGATGACGAACTCCGCCGGCCGGCCCTGCTTCGCGTCGGCCCCGAGATAAGCGGCGTTCTCCCCGCCCGTGAGATAGTCGGCCCAGAGGCGGATCTCGTCATGATTGCGCTTGCCGTTCCGGTCTTCCGGGCCGTCGAACGCGGGCGGCGTCGGGTGGCTCGCCAGGACATGCATCGTTCGTCCGTTGACCAGGACGGGGATGTCCCAGTGGTCCTTGGACGAGAGCCGAAAGACGGCGAGAGCCTCGGGCGAGTACCAGGATGTCCCATCCTTCTTCAAGGGCAGCAGTGCTCCGGGCATGTCCTTCCAGAGCACTTTTCCAAACCGCCGGATCTTTGCGACGTCGAGGGGAAACCTCGAGTAGAGCACCATCCCGTACTGCCCAGGGAACTGGCCAAACCCGAACGCGTCATTGCCATAGCCGCGCGTACCGGGTTCGGTCACGATTTTGCCGTCGTGATCGAGGTCGACTCCGCTTGGAATCCCGGTGTTCACAGCCGCCGTGTAGCGGTGGGCGTATACGATCGCCGGAGCGCCGTGCTGGCTGACCGCGAGGTAATTTTGCTGAAACAAGTCGGCAGCCTTGCCATCTTGATCATGGTCGAATTCGTTGATGAGAAGGACGTCGGGCGCCACCCGCTGAATGATCTCGGCCACGTTGCGTGCCTGCGTGTTGTCCGGCGTCGACAGGTCGCCGATCAGAGCGCCCGCCGACTCACGGTTGAGCGAGGCGTTGAATGTGGCAAATCGCACCACCCCCGGCCGACGCTCGGCAGCGGCCTGCGTCAGCGATGAAGACAGGAGCATGATTCCGGCGATAATCGCTGGTTTTCCCATGGGCATGAATCCCGAATTGGTGAATGCCGATCGCTGTTCGATCCCGCACATTTCGGCAACCCTGACGGCGGCCTCAAACCATCAGCCTACGCGCGGGCCGTGGGGATCTCGCTTGGAAATCGTGAATCCTCGGTGTGAGGATCGCGAGCGGAGGGATTGGCGGAACGGTTTTGCCGCCGGATTGCGTCGGGAGCGGATGCTCTGGAAGTCAAAGGGGTGTTGTTGGAGCGATTCCTGGTGGAATTGGAGATGATCTCCGGCAAAACCGGCTGTGGCTCTAGGGTCTCGATGGAGCACGTTCCGAGTGGCTTCAACCGGCGACGAGACGAGCCCGCGTCTGCTCGGCCTCCTCGACGGGCGTCACTCCGAAGAGCCGCTTGAACTCCCGGCTGAACTGCGACGGGCTTTCATAGCCGACCGCCCGCGCGGCGGTGCCCGCGTTATAGCCGTCGTGGGCCATGAGCCTTTTGGCCTGGTCGAGTCGGATCCGCTTGAGGTACTGGAGCGGCGAGCTGGCCGTCACGAGCTTGAAGTGGTGGTGGAAGGCGGGGACGCTCATGCCCGCACGCTTCGCCAGCTCCTCGACGCCGAGCGGTTTCGCGTACTCGGTGTGAATGTGCTTCAGGACCCGGGCGATGCGGGCGAACTGGTCGTCTCGGCTGGCCAGGGCACGGAGCGCCCCGCCTTGCTCGTCGCGGAGCACCCGATAGGCGATTTCGCGGACCGTCTGGCGGCCGAGGATGCGGCTGTCGAGCGGGCATCTGAGCCATTCGAGGAGCCGGTTCACAGCCTCGACCAGCTCCTCGCTCATCGGAGTCGTGGAGAGGCCCCGAGGCGTTGGGCCGACCGGGGGCGAGAGCTCGTCCATCTCGAGGATCAGGTCGCCGAGCATGGTCGGCTCGACGTCGATGGCGACGATGAGGATGGGGGCCTCCGGGCTCGCGTCCGCCTCGCACTCCGCCGGCATCGGCACCGACGAAACAAGGTAGTTGAACGCGTCGTAGGTGTAGACCTCGTCGCCGAGATAGGCCCGCTTCCGGCCCTGGCCGACGATGACGATGTTCGGGTGGTAGACCATCGGGGCACGGGGCAACGGTTGCGACCTGCGGAGCACCTGGACGCCGTCGATCCGCGTCGGGTGCAGCCCTTCGTGAACGGCAGCCTCGTCCAGCAGGCTGGCCAGTCGCTTGCGATTGTCGTGTCGGTCGTCCATTCGGTCCTCCGTTCTTACTCGGAGTTTCATAGCATTAGGATACGATTTTCGGGGTAGGCTCGATAGATGTCCTGGATCTCTAAGAGGATTAGGCAAATCTTTTGGAGGAACGTTCCTTTCCGTTGCTGGCCGGTTGCCCTCTAATGAATCTCGGTGAGCCGGTCCGGGAGGTGTTGGCATCGGAGCCAGTCATTGGGGCACCGCCCCCTCCCCTCACGCCTGCTGGCATTGCTTGAAATAGGGAGTAGGATTTCATGAATAGCTCCAAGGCTTATTCCGCCGCCACTGAGAAGTCACCGCTGGCCTCGACCACGATTCCGCGGCGCGACCCGGGCGAACACGACGTGCAGATTGAGATTCTCTTCTGCGGCATCTGCCACTCCGACCTCCACTCGGTTCGCAACGAGTGGAGCGAGTTCATGCCCACGGTCTACCCGATTGTGCCGGGCCACGAAATCGTCGGGCGGGTCACCAAGGTTGGCTCCGCGGTCACGAAATACAAGCCGGGCGACCGGGTCGGGGTCGGCTGCCTGGTCGACTCGGACCGTACCTGCCCCAACTGCCAGGCCGGCCTTGAGAATTTCTGCCCGAACCTGACCCTGACCTTCAACTCCCCGGACAAGCACCTCGGGGGCGTCACCTACGGCGGCTACTCCGACAGTATCGTCGTCGATGAACGCTTCGTCCTCAGCGTTCCCTCCAATCTCGACCTCGCGGGAGCCGCCCCGCTCCTCTGTGCCGGGATTACGACCTACTCGCCCATGCGTCACTGGGGCGTCACCAAAGGCAAGAAAGTCGGTGTGGTCGGACTCGGCGGTCTCGGGCACATGGGCGTCAAGTTCGCCCGTGCACTCGGTGCCCACGTCGTCGTCTTCACCACGTCGCCCCACAAGACGGAAGATGCCCTTCGCCTCGGTGCCCACGAAGTCGTCGTCTCTCGCGATGCGAACGCGATGCAGAAGCATGCCGGCAGCTTCGACTTCATCCTCGACGCCGTCTCGGCCGAGCACGACGTCAACGCATACATCAACCTGCTCCGCCTCGACGGCAACCTGACCCTCGTCGGTGCCCCGGCGAAGCCGCTCGCGGTCTCCGCATTCAGCCTGATCATGGGGCGTCGCAACCTGTCCGGCTCGAATATCGGCGGCCTCCCCGAGACCCAGGAGATGCTCAACTTCTGTGGAGAACACAACATCACCTCCGACGTCGAAGTCATCCCCATCCAGAAGGTCAATGAGGCTTACGAGCGGCTGCTGAAGTCTGACGTGAAGTATCGCTTCGCCATCGACCTGGCGTCTCTCAAGTCTGAATAAAATTAGCGAGTGAGCATGTGTGAGTGGTAAGTTCGGGAGTAGCGGGCTGGAATTCTCGGCCATCGGGCTCGGCTGGATGGGAAGGAGGTTGCCGAGAGCGAGCTCAAGCCTCTCTGAGGCAGAAGCGCGGACCAATCGTCGGGCACACGCGGTCCAGCCGGTCGCCGCCGTCTCAACCGTTGATTTGGGAACTCATGCGGACGGGATTGGATCATTCGTCGGTGAGTCGCCATGATGGGCCAAGTTGACAAGATCGGGACGGCCGATCCGTGGCTTTGATGGCGGAGCCGTTGGTGTCGTTGCGGTGCCGATTGGCTGCCGTTTTTGGGTTTTGAGGATCGAGTCATGGATGTTTTCGAGCGGTTGGGGATTGAGCCGATCATCAATGCTTCGGGGGCGGTGACGCGACTCGGCGGGGCGCCGATGGCTCCGTTGGTTTTGGAGGCGTTCTGCGCGGCGGCCGGTGAATCGGTGCCGCTCGAACAGTTGCAGGGGGTGGCTTCGCGTAAGCGCTCGAGATTCCCAGGGGGGAGGCCGCGATTGGCACTCCCGTCACTCCGCGCATCGGACCGCCCTTGGATCACTTCCGCTTGCGACGATCCGCTCGTTTTGCGTCGCGACGCCGTGCCCGCTCACGTGATTCCTCCAGGCGATGCGTCAGCACGTGTCCCGGATGGTTCCGAGCCCACCGATCGGGCAAGAGGTCCTCGACTCGTTCCGGGGCCACGCTCAGCGTCATCAGCACGTCCTTGACGTAGGCCCACGGCTCCAGACGATGACGCTTCGCCCCTGCCACTATCGTGCTCAACACCGCCGCTCGCGGTCCCGCATCCACATTCCCCAGGAACAACCAATTCTTCCGGCCGATGGCTTGGTCGCGGAGGCGACGCTCCGCCACGTTGTTGTCGATCGTCAGCCGGCCGTCCTCGGTGTAGCGGCACAACGCCTTCCACTGATTCCGCGCATAGGTCAGAGCCTGGCCCAACGCCGATTTCGGCAGCGACTGGTCCGCAAGCCGATCGAGGTCCCCTCGAAGCCGTTCCAGGATCGGCACCGCTTCTTGCGCACGCAGGGCCTGTCTCGCCTCAACGGACAACCCTCGGGCGCGATCCTCCACGTCGTATAACCGGCGGATCGCTTCCAGGATCAAACCCGCGTTCCCCGGCGACGACGACCGCGCATCGTAGAACTTGCGGCGGGCGTGCGCCCAGCAAGCGACTTCAAGGATCGCCGAAGGCGACCCGAGATAGAGTCCGTCATATCCGGCATATGCGTCAGCCTGAAGATAACCCGCGAAGCCGGCGAGGAACGTCGCCGGCCCGTCGCGTTTGCGACTCGCCGTATGGTCGTACACGTCGTAGGAATGATCCTCGTCCCCATGATAGAGCCAGAACCGTGTCGTCAGGCTCCCGGGAGCCTCGCCGCCCAGCGCCTTGACGGGGGTGTCATCGGTCCAGATCACCGGAGATTGGAGCACGAGCTGCTTCTGGAGGTCGTAGAGCGGCCCCATCAACTCGGCGGCCTTGCGGACCCAATCGCACAGCGTCGCACGCGGCAGGTGCAAACCGTAGCGAACCGAGATGTCCTCGAAGCGGTACAGGGTCAAGTGATCGATAAACTTGGAAATCAGCAATTGCGAAAGCAGACCCGCTCCCGCGATGCACCCCGGGAGCGGCCGCTCCGGTCCGTCGGGGCTTTTCACACCGTCGTGGCAGTGCGAGCACGCGTACTTGGGAAGGACGTGGACCCGGACCTCCAGGCGAGCCGGGATGAATTCGAGCTCACGCCGCTCATCCTCGCCGATGCGTGCCTTGGACCGGCCGCAGCATGAGCAAGTCTTGTCCGCCTCGGGCACGTCATGTTCGATGCGGACCTGGGGCAGGCGGCTGAAATCCAGCGTCCGCGATGGCCGGGACTTCCTCGGAGCGGCCGGCGTCGGGGCCTCCGGTTCGGCCTCGGGAGTCACCTCGAGGTCCTCGCCGAACGCGAAGAGATGACCTTGTCCGGGATCGTCGCATCGTTCGCTACGTCGCCCGTAGACATAGCGGCGGTACCGCTCCAACTCCTGGCGCAGGCGGTCGTTCTCTTGCGCCAACTCCTCATTGGCCCTGGTGGCTTGATCGAGTGCGGCGAGCAGGTCCTGGATCCGTTGCTGCATCGCATCGACGGGAGGGGCCGCGTCGCCAGAGACTGGCGGCGACGCGGGCGATTCGGGGCCGGATTGGGCATTTCGACCGAGAGGAATAGTCATCACTTGAATTATCGCATGCTCACCTCTGATTTCAAGTGGTTTTCCCGGGATTCTCCCTGTTTTTCTCAGGCCTCCGGTATCGTTTTCGTTGCTGGGCGTTCCCCAGGTCGATGCCGCCCAGGAGCATGGCGAGTTGGGCGGACCGGAGTTCGATCGGGGCGTCGGAGGAGGGCCGGAGGGGGACCTGGAACGAGCCGGCTTCGAGGCGATAGTACCAGATCGCCAGGCCATCGACATTCCAGTAGAGGATCTTGATGCGATCACGTCGGCGATTCAGGAAGAGGAAGAGATGGCCGGAGAGGAGCTCCTCCTGAGGGAAGGCTTGGCTGACGATTCCCGAGAGCCCGTCAAAGCTTTTTCTGAGGTCGACGGAGTCGGCGTGAAGGAGGATCCGCACGGTGTGTGGGACGCTCAACATGAGGTGTCCTCCATCCTCGCCGCGACGCGGGCGACGGTCTCGACGACCCGGCAGACGAGTTCGTCGCCCGCGGCGATGGGCAGGAGGATTCGTCCGCCGTCGGGGAGTCGGATGGTGAGGAATTCAGCGGAATCGCCGGATCGCGACTCGGGGGCGGCGGCGAGGATGACCGGCACGAATGCCGGTTCGCGAGCCGGAGAGGGGACAGGGCCAGGCGAATCCGAGGCGAGGCGTCGCTTCCAAGCGTGGAAAGACGCGGTCGAGATCCCTTGGCCGTGGCAGAACTGGCCGATGGTGAGACCGCTGTCGGACTGCTGTTGCAGTCGCCGACGCCAGAGGACTGGGAGGGCAGGATTGGCGGCACGTGGCATCTTCTGACTCCGGAGGACGAACAAAATGGTCCGTCTTCCAGGCTATCAGGCGGCACAAGACTGGCTATTTCGAGCGCTTACGGCTTCGCGGCGGATTGCCGAGGCGACGGGGGCGGAGGCCGGGTTGGTCACGGCGGGGGCGGCGGCGGGGTTGACGCTGGGGGCGGCCGCGATCTTGACGGGGTATGACCTGGGGCGGATGGAGCGGTTGCCGAACTGCGACGGGTTTCCCCATGAATTGATCATGGCTCGCGAGCAGCGCAATGGGTATGACCACGCCGTGCGCGCGGCAGGGGCCCGCCTGGTGGAGGTTGGCTTTCACGAGCCGATCGCCGGCGCGGGCGTGCGGCGGGTGGAGGCCTGGGAATACGCCAGCGCCATCGGGCCGCTGACGGCCGGCATCGTCTACGTTTATGGGCCGCACTCGCGACCGGCGCTCGCCGAAGTGGTCGCCGTGGCGCGCGAGCATGGTCTCAGCGTTCTGGTCGACGCGGCGGGGGAATTGCCTCCGCGTGCCAACCTGCGTGAGATCGTCGCGACCGGGGCCGACCTCGTGGCGTTCAGCGGTGGCAAGGCGATTCGCGGTCCGCAAGCCACGGGCCTCCTCTGCGGCCGGCGCGAGCTCGTCGGGGCGGCGGCCTTGCAGATGCTCGATATGGACGATCATTTCGACCTCTGGGAGCCGCCGGACAACCTGTTCGATCGGACGCGGTTGGCGGGCTTGCCCCGGCATGGCATCGGCCGTGGCATGAAGGTTTCCAAGGAGCAGATCGTTGCCCTGCTGACCGCCTTGCGCCTCTTCAACGAAGGTGCGTACGACCGGGAGCTGGCGGTCTTCCGCAGCTATCTCGAGCGGGTGGCGGCGGCTCTGGAATGGGAAGGGACACCGGCGCGGGGCCGATTGGTGGTACCGGCCGATGGAGAAAGCCTGCCGGTGCTGGAAATCGGTCTCGATGAGGCGGGCTTGGGACGCTCCGCGCTCGACGTTTGCCGTCGGCTACGGCACGGATCACCACCGGTTTATGTGGGCCACGGACGGCTCGATGAGGGGAAATTGGTCATCAACCCCTTGCATCTCAACGAGGCGCGGACGACGGTCCTGATTCGCCGCCTGGTCGAAGAGCTGTGTCCCTGAAACAAGGGTCGATCCGGGATTGGCGAGGGCGGCATGAGGGTTGCACAGGTTTCCTTGTTTTTGGGACGAGCGCGTTGAAGTTCGCTCGAAGCGGGATCCCCGGTGGCGCGATCGACTGAACCTGAGGGCGCAGGTCGATCCTGCGTTCCAGCTTCAGCGACTCGAATGGACCTCATGCAGGGGCAGACTCCATGGCCAACGCACGCAAGTCATCCGCCTTGAACGACCCGTTCAAGCTGACGATTCTCATCTTCGCGATCATCGCGTTCATGTATTTCACCGCGGAGGTGCTCAAGCCTTTGGCCCTGTCGATTCTCCTGAGTTTCGCCCTGGCTCCGCCGGTGCGCCGGCTGGTGCGGCTCGGGATGCCCCGCGCGGCCGCGGTGGTCCTGACGGTCGTCTTGGCGTTGGGCCTGCTCGGTGGGCTGGGTTACGTCGTGGGAGACCAGTTGACCACGCTCGCCAATCAGTTGCCCGACTACCAAGAGAACATCGAGAAGAAGCTGAATAGCGTGCTGAAGCCCGGGCAGGAGTCGGCGGCCGAGAAGCTCACGACGATGTCCGACCGAGTCATGGCCAAACTCGATAAGCCGTCTGCCGCCCGAGGCGAAGACTCATATGTGAATGAAAATGCGAATAAGATTCCGCGTGTGATTGTGGTCGCCGAACCATCGTTTCAGGAGCGGCTCCGGTCGACCACCGGCCCTTACCTGGAATTCCTCGGGGTCGGCAGCTTCGTGTTGATCTTGGTGCTGTTCATCCTGATGGGACACGAGGATCTCAGCGACCGGATCGTGAGTCTGTTTGGCGACCGCCAGGTGAGTTTGACGACCCGGACGACGGAGGAGATCGGCCAGCGAATCAGCCGTTATTTGGCCACCTTCGCGCTGATGAATTCGGCGTTTGGGCTGGTGATCGGCGTGGGCCTGGCCTTGATCGGCGTCCCGTATGCGGTGCTCTGGGGCTGCCTGGCGGCGGTCACGCGGTTCATCCCTTACGTGGGGCCGGCCGTGGCGTTTCTTCTCCCCCTGGTCTTCTCGTTCGCCTACTTCCCGGGCTGGTTCGAGCCGATCCTGGTCGTCGCGCTCTTCGCGGTGCTCGAGACGGTGCTGAACAGCTTTCTGGAGCCGATCATCTACGGCAAGACGACCGGGGTCTCCGCGCTCGGCCTGCTGGTGGCCGCGATGTTCTGGACCTGGCTCTGGGGAACGCTCGGGCTCTTGCTCTCCACGCCTTTAACCGTCTGCCTGGCGGTGGTCGGCAAGTACGTGCCCGGCCTTCGCTTCTTCGCCCTCATGCTGGGCGAGGAGGCGGAGCTCGACCCGCACGTCCGGTTCTACCAGCGGCTCGTCTCCCTCGACCGCGAAGGGGCCGTTGAGCTGGTCGAAGAGGCGCAGCGGAAGTGGCCACGCGCTGAGGTCTTCGATCGGGTCCTGGTCCCGACCCTGACGCTGGCCGAGCGCGACGCCGCCCGGGCCGATCTCGAGGAGCGCGAGCAGGCGTTCATCTGGCAAGTCATCGGCGAGATCGTCGATAACCTCGAAGGGGTGTCGGAGCTGACGTTGCAGTCGCCCGCCTCGGTCCCTGGCGAGTCTTCGAGCACCGCCGCGAAGCAGGAGGCCCCTGCCCCCTTGGCGGTCGAGCTCCTGGGCGTGGCGGTGGTTGATCACTCGGATCTGCTGGTTTTGAAGATGCTCGGGCAGTTGCTCGCTCCGTCGGGGTGTCATCTCGAGATCGTTGCGGACGCGGGATCGCCCCTGCAAGTCGTCGAGCAAGTGACCGAGCGGAACCCGGAACTCGTCGTCTTGTCGCACGTGCCGCCCGAAGGGCTGGCGCAGTCGCGGTACCTGGTCAGCCGGCTCCGCGCGCAGTCCTCCGTCTTGCCGATCGTGGTCGGTCGCTGGGGCGAGACCGGGGGTGCCGCGGCCGCGGCCGAGCGTCTGACGAACGTCGGCGCCACCCACGTTGTCTTCACGCTGGCCGACGCCCGCGACCGGATCCTGGCCAAGGTCTTTCCCGCCGCCGAGGAGAACCTGACCTCGGCCGGTGGGACTCCCGCCAAGTCGGCCGTGGCCGTCTCGACGTCGGCCTGAGCGGGCTTCTGGGGAAACCTATCAAGTGGTCGTTTTGGGGCCGGCGGTCAGCGCTCGCAGAGCGCTTTCGGTGGCCTCGAGCGTTTGATCGATATCCGCCTCGCTGTGTGCGAAGCTGATGCTTCCTTGCTTGACGATGACCGGGAAGTGGTAGATCCCCCGTTCGATCAAGGCGCGGCGGTAGCGGGTATCGAACGCGGCGTCGTGGTGCTCGAGCACGTCCCACCAATCCGACGGCTCCACGGTCGAGAAGTAGACGCAACTGGCGCTGCCGACGCGGCTGATCACCGTCGGCACGCCAAACCGGTCGAACAAGGCACGTTGCCCGGCCTCGAGCCGTTGGGCCAGCGCCTCGAGCTTGTCGTAGACCCGGTGCGCGGGATCCATCAGCTTCTTCAGGCAGGCGATCGCGGCGGCGACCGGCACGGGGTGGCAGTTGTAGGTGCCGGCGATCAAGACCCGCTTGGTGGGGTCGGGACTCATCGCCAGGTCGAGCAGCTCCGCCTTACCCGCCAACGCGGCCAGCGGGAAGCCGTTGGCGACCGCCTTGCCGTAGGTGGAGAGGTCGGCCGATACTCCGGCCACCGCTTGGTAGCCGCCGAGGCTGGAGCGGAACCCGGTTTTCACCTCGTCGAAGATCAAGACGAAGCCGTAACGATCGGCCAGGTCGCGGAGCCCTTGCAGGTAGCCCGGCTTCGGCTTGACCACGCCGATGTTCTGGAGCACCGGTTCGGTGATCAAGGCCGCGATCTCACCACGCTTGGCGATCTGCTCCACGGCCGCCAGGTCGTTGAACGGCACCGCGTGGGTCAGCGCTTGCTCGACGGGGGGGATCCCGGCCGAAATCGGCACGCTCGGATATTCGTCGCCGTGAATGGCGACGCCGCCGAGCTGTTCACGCGTGCTCATCAAGTTCGTGGCCACGGCGTTGTGGTGGCCGTTATAACCCCCTTGCATCTTGATCAAGTGCGATCGACCGGTCCACGCGCGGGCCACGCGGATCGCTTGCGAGGTCGCTTCCGAGCCGGTGTTGAAGAACTGGACCTTCTCGGCATGGGGAACCGCCTTGAGGAAGAGCCGGGCGAGCACCCCTTCTTCCAGGGTGGGACCGGACCCGTAGTTCGACAGGCCGCTCTGCATCGCGTCGATCACCGCGGCGGTCTGGTCCTCGTCGCCGTGGCCGAGAATGTACGGGGCGAAACCGGCATGGTAGTCGATATATTCATGACCGTCGATGTCCCAGAGCCGCGATCCCTTGGCGCGGACGAACGCGATCACGGGATCGGCCTTGCGATTGAGCGAAGCGAGTCCGCCGGGGATGAGTCGGGCGTTGTCAGCCAGAAGTTGCTCGGATTGAGGCCAATTCATTTCTGCGGAGTCCCAAGGTCACAGGGGCATCGGGTCGAGCGGAGTCTGTCCCATCTTACCGACCTGGCGCGGCGTTGGAAGCCGCCTTGGCAGACGATCGGGGCTTACGTTCTCCGCTATACGGCAAAATGGGCGGCCCTGGCGCGTCAGGGTTGAACCGGTTGTCCGTACCAATATAGGATCATTGGGCTGTGCCTGAGGAGCGGGCCACCCCTTGTCCAAGGAGATCAAGCATGCGCCTGATTGGCTTTTGCACACTCGTTTCGATCGTCCTCTCCACGCCCGGGTTGGCGGTTGAGCCGGCCACCGGGGCCCCGGCAGGTCGGGTCGAACCGTTTGTGGACGCTCGGTTGATCGACCGGATGCGCGGGGTCTCGCTCCGGTTGTGCGAACCAAGGGACGAGGGGGCGGTCCTCGCCTTCGACAAGCCGTGGGAGGGGGGCTTCTCCGGCTATTGTACGATCATCCACGACGGCAAGAACTATCGGGCCTATTACCGAGGGAAGGCGACCGCCCAGAAGGATGGGCTCGGCGAGGTGACCTGCGTGGCCGACTCCACGGACGGGATCCACTGGGTGAAGCCGCAACTCGGGCTGGTCGAAGTTGGCGGCAGCCGCGACAACAACGTGGTGCTGGCCGTTGATGGGCTGTCGCACAACTTCAGTCCACTTTTGGATACGAACCCGGCGGCCCCCGCCGACCAGCGTTACAAGGCTTTGGGCGGCACGATGTCGACGGGCCTGGTCGCGTTCGTTTCGGCCGACGGGCTCCGGTGGAAGACGCTGCGAGACGAGCCCGTGCTGACCAAGAGCATGGTCCCGTTCCCCTCCATGTTCGACTCGCAGAACCTGGCGTTCTGGTCGCCCGCGGAAGGGAAGTACCTCACGTACTTCCGGGTTTTTGAAGGGAAGGTGCGGCGGATCTGTCGCGCGGAGAGCGATGACTTCGTGAACTGGAAATCGATCCAGTTGATGGAATACCAGGATGCCGAGGGCCGCCCTGCTCCGGTCGAGCACCTCTACACGAACCAGACCCAGCCCTACTTTCGCGCCCCGCACCTCGCGATTGCGACGGCGGCTCGCTTCATGCCCGGTCGCCAGGTCTTGAGCGCCGAGGAGGCGAAAGCGATCGGCGTCGATCCGAGCTATTTCAAGGATACCTCCGACGCGATCTTCATGACTAGCCGGGGCGGAAAGGTCTACGACCGCACATTTCTGGGCTCGTTCATCCGCCCGGGAATCGGTGCGCGGAACTGGGTCTCGCGGACCAATTATCCCGCCTTGAACGTCGTGCCGACCGGGCCGACCGAGATGTCGGTCTATACCAACCAGGACTACGCTCAGCCGACCGCCCACCTCCATCGCTACAGCCTGCGGCTCGACGGCTTCGCGTCGGTGCGGGCACCCTATGAAGGGGGCGAACTGGTCATGAAGCCGCTGACCTTTCAGGGAACGCGGCTCTTCCTCAACTTCGCGACCTCGGCCGCGGGGGGGATCCGCGTCGAGATCCAGGACGCGAGCGGTAAACCGATCCCCGGCTTCACCCTGGCCGAGAGCGTCGAGTCCATCGGCAACGAGATCGAACGCCCCGCGCGGTGGAAGGATGGCAGCGACCTCCGGGCCCTCGCCGGCAAAGAGGTGCGCCTACGCTTTGTCATGAAAGACGCCGATCTCTACGCCATTCGTATGGCCGAGAAGTGAGCGTTGCTGAAAGCTCAGCGGCCTTTCGAGAGCTGTGGGACCGACCCGGTTGTCAGCTCGGGCATGGCGGGGTGCTGACTTCTGGGTTGGCCCTGGCGGTTCGGTTCGTCGTCCGGCTCCCCGTTCAGGGCCAACTCGGGGTCGGGGGCTTCGCCGCGACCGGGACGTTTGGAGAGGCTTTGACGTGCGGTGATGAAGGCTGCACAATACCCCTCCATTCGGCACAGCCACTCGTGATCGCGGCGATGGCGACGGCTACGAGGATTGTTCGCATGTTGGAGTCCTGATTGACTGGGTTGACTTTGCGTTTTTGGGCCGACTCGGCAGGCTGTCGAGCACGGGCCGATCCCTTGTGCGGATGACTATCGAAAGCAATTGGTGTGCCGACCTGGTGGGGGCGGGCAGCAAACCGAGTCAGGGGAAAACGCTCCCTTGCCCCTTCATTATAGGGTGAAATCGGGTGAAGCTGAAAAGTGATAAACGGAATTTGTAGCCCCGGAGGGGCGACCGCTTCGAGTAAGGTGCATGATGCTATAAATAGTGTTAGGTGTATTGGTGGCTTTGGGTAATGAGAGGCGACCGTCCGTGCCGGCCCGCTCGTTTGACGGTCGCCCTTTGCGTCAACCTCCAAGATCGATTCTGGTGGCTCGACGGTCGATCGCTCCGCCCGATCGCCGTCGATGCCTGGGGGAAACTTTCATGATCGTCGACGTTCACAGTCATGCCTGGCAGTACCCGCTCCACTTCAACGACGACTTTCGCCGTCAGGCCTGCCGGGCGCGCGCGGGTGTCGAGGTCGACCTCACGGTCCGGTTCGAAGACTACGTCGCCTCGACCCAGCCGGGGGCCAAGGCGATTGTCTTCGGCGGCAAGGCGAAGCTGAGCGGACTCTGGGTTGACGACCCGTACGTCGCCCGCTACGTTAACGCCCATCCCGAGACCCTGATCGGCTTCCTCTCGGTCGACCCGACGCAACCGGGCTGGGAAGCGGAGATGGAGCAAGGGCACCAGGACCTCGGCCTGCGCGGGATCAAGCTGCTCTCGATGTACGCGGGGTTTCGGCCCGATGAACCGCGGCTCGACCCACTCTGGCAGTACGCGACGCGGCACCACTTGCCCGTCTTGCTCCACACCGGCACGACCTTCATCGCGCAGGCCCCCCTGGAGTGTACGCTCCCACGCCACCTCGACGCCGTCGCGATCCGCTTCCCGGACGTCAAGATCATCATGGCGCACCTCTCGCATCCGTACGAGGGGGAATGCGTCGCCACCATCCGCAAGCACCCGAACGTCTACGCCGACGTTAGCGCCTTGCACTACCGGCCGTTTCAGCTTTACCAGAGCCTGATGCTCGTGCAGGAGTATGGCGTCTGGGACAAGCTCCTCTTCGGCAGCGACTACCCGTTTACCACTGTCAATGCCTCGATCGACGGCCTGCGCAAACTCAACGCGATGACCCAGGGAACCGGCCTACCGAAACTGAACGAGCAGGCGATCGAGGCAATGATCGAACGGGACGCACTCGGCATCCTGGGACTCGCCTGAAAAACCACGGGTGAACACTCCAGGTACGCAAACCTCTGGGAGCAAAAGGCGATCAGATGAAAAGGGTTTGGAACCCGTTCGAGGTTGACGCCCCTTGGTTTGCGATCCGGGGACCGCATTTTTCCGAATAAGGAATAATTTAGATTTCGCTCATCGAGGCTTTAGTTCCACTCGCTAAGATCGGTCATCGCCGGTGGGGTTCGAGAATTCCTCGGCGACATTTCACCAAGTCCAAATCAAGCGGAGAATGATGATGACTCGATTTACGCGATGGACGGCTCTGTCGGGACTCGTTGGCTCGCTGGTCCTGGGCGCGGCGGCCGGGGCCGACGAAGAATCCATCCCCGTGGACAAGTTGCCCGCGGCCGTGCTCAAGGCGACCAAGGCCAAGTTTCCCACGGCGAAGATCGAAGAAGCCTCCAAAGAGGTTGAGGATGGGGTGACGACCTATGAAGTCGAGCTGAAGGTCGACGGGCACGCCGTCGATTTGGCGCTCAAGGCGGACGGCACGATCTTGGAAATCGAGAAGGAAGTCGCCGTCGAGAAGTTGCCCGAGGCGGTCAAAGCCACCTTGGCGGCCAAGTTTCCCAATGTGAAAATCAAGAAGGCCGAGGAAATCACCAAGGGAGATACGGGCGCCGTCAGCTACGAGGTGATCGTGGGGTCGAAGGAAGTCGTCCTGGACGCCAAGGGGAAGATCGTCAAGACGGAAGAAGACGACGACGATGATGAGAAAGAAGCGACTCCCGCCAAGAGCAAGTGATTGGTGATGGGAAGTCGTGGAGCGGTGAGGATTGCATCGCTCGCGAGCTGAGTCAAGTTTTCGATAAAAAAAGATGCCCCCCCGGTCGAGTGCCGGGGGGGCGGCTCGTTCGGGTGGGAAGGGCGGTTTCAGCGTCATGGAAACCCGGATCTTGGTCGTTGAAGACGACGTCGAAATTGCTGATTCGTTGATCCGCGGGTTGAGCGAAGAGGGGTACGCGGTCGAACATGCCCCGGACGGTGATACCGCCCGGGTTGCGCTCCTGGACCTGAACTGGGACTTGATCATTCTCGACTGGTGGCTCCCCGGGCCCGACGGCCTGGTCTTGCTCAAGCGGTTTCGCCAGTCGGGAGGGGAGTCGCCCGTCCTCTTCCTGACCGCGCGTGACGCGGTCTCCGACCGGGTCCGCGGCCTGGACGGCGGGGCCGACGACTACCTCTGCAAGCCGTTCAGCTTCGAGGAATTGCTGGCCCGGGTTCGCGCCTTGGTCCGCCGGGGCGGGCACGGAGCCGGAGGAGTTTTGAAGTACGGCGACGTGCGGGTCGACGCCATCGCCGGGCGGGCAGAGCGCGCGGGAAAGGCGCTCGACCTGACGCCCAAGGAGCAGTCGCTGCTCGTCTACTTTCTGAGACACCCGGGGCAGGTCCTGACGCGAACCCGTCTCTACGACCATGTCTGGGATGAAAGCTTTGACGGTCTCTCCAACACCTTGGAGGTCCACGTCAAAGAGTTGCGGCGCAAGCTGGAAGCGCAGAATGGCGTCCGGCTGATCCATACTTTGCGCGGCCGAGGGTACCTCTTCGGCGAATCGCCCCGAGGGTCGGAAGGAGCCCCATGAGCCTCGCCTCTCGGCTCTCCGCGTCGTTCCTGGCCGCGCTCGCGATCGTCCTGATCGGCTTTTCCGCGGCGCTGGGCGGGTTGGCGGTCCACCACCTCTATCGCCTGATCGACGAGCGGCTCGACTCGGCCCTGACGACCCTGGCGGCCGCCGCCGAGGTCGGTCCGGAGGGGGTCGAGTGGGAACCCGGCGAGCGCGTGCTGGGGGTGGGCCTGGATGCGGGGGCCGACCAGATCCGCTGGGTCGTCCGCGACGCGCGGGGACGGTTGATCGACCAGTCGCCCAACCTGAATCCGCGCCGGCTGCCGATCGAACTCCCCGAAGAACCGCCCGCCGGCCGATTGTCGGGGCGTGACGGCCGCCCCTGGATGGTGAAGACGAGGCGCCTGACCGTTCCCAAGCCGTTCCAGGAGCCGGTAGAACCGCTCGAACCGCTTGCGAGCGGGAGGCACGCCGCGTTGATCCTGGTCGCCTACGCCCCGCTTGGGCCGACGGAGGCGACCCTGAGCCAGCTTGGGCTGACCTTGCTCGGCCTGTCGACGGTCCTCTGGCTGGTGGCCGCCGCGGTCAACCGCCGGCTCTGCCGGCGCGGGCTCGCTCCCTTGACCGAGATGGCCATGGCCGCGCGCGATGCCGACGCGGAGGATCGCCGCGAGCGCTTGCCCGTCCCGAAAACCGGGGACGAGCTCGAGGACCTGGGGCAGGCGTTCAACGGCCTGCTCGATCGCCTCCACGAAACGCTCCAGCAACAGCGCCGGTTTACCGGCGACGCGTCGCACCAGTTACGCACCCCCCTGGCGGGCCTGCTCGGCCAGGTCGACGTCGTGCTCCGCCGCGATCGCCCGCCCGAGGAATACCGCCGAGTGCTCGGCATCGTCCGCCACAAGGCGGTCCACCTCCAGCAGATCATCGAGAGCCTGCTCTTCCTGGCGAGAACCGAGGCGGAGGCCGGGCGCCCGGAACCGGTGGTCATCGACCTGACCGCCTGGGTGCCCGAGCACCTCGAGGCGTGGTCCAGCCATGTGCGCGGTACGGATCTGAAGGCGGAAGCGACCGACGCCGGCCCGCTCTGGGTGCGGGTCCACCCGCTCTTGCTCGCGCAGGCGGTCGATAACCTGCTCGACAACGCCTGTAAATATAGTCCCCCGAACACGCCGATCATCGTTCGGACGGGGCGGCAAGCCGACCTTGTCTCGCTCACCGTGGTGGATCAGGGGGATGGGCTCTCGCCCGAAGGGCAGGCCCGAGCCTTCGAGCCGTTCTACCGTGCGCCTGAGGCCACCCGGCGCGACCAGCGCGGGGTCGGGCTCGGCCTGGCCGTGGCCCGAAGAATCGTCACGGCGTTCGGCGGCCGGATCTCCGCACAAGGGGCGTTGGGACAAGGCAGCCGGTTCACGATCGAACTGCCCATCGCAACCGTCCCGCCCGCGGTTCATGACGACCCGGCGGATCCACAGCCGGTCGTCACGGCTGTTGATGTGCCTGATTGATCAGGGCGATGCGCTTTCGCCCATGGCGTGGCGCCAAGCAGGTGGATATGGCCTTGCATTGAATTGTGCGTGAGGCCTGGGGGCCACGGTTGTACCCAACCCGTGGCGTCCTGAAATATTTGCATGACTGCGATCATTTGTCAGGAAATCAAGGAAAACCTTGTCCAACAGATTGGGGAGATCGCGGCGTCGACCGAGAAAGGGATGTGCGGCTTTGCACCCGATGTTACTTGCAAGACGAGCCGCCAGTCTTAGGTTTCACGAGAGAATGAATCCTTACTCTCCAATGCGTGGTATCGGCTTCGATCTCATCCATGAGCCGTCGAGCGGTTCCAGTAGGTTTACGCCTCCCCTGCTCCCACGCAGAAATTGTCCCGGAATCAACCCCCAGAAACAACGCGAAAACACCCTGACTCATACCCATGAGATCACGAACCCGCCTCACATCATCTGGGCAATATTCCCGAGGCGGGGGGACCATTTCGACGCGACGAACCGTAAATCGGTCTTCAATAGGGACACCCTCTGCGATGGTGTCTCTCAAGAGTTCCATGTCCGAGAGCATCTCAGCGACCTTTGGAGAGATCGCTTTGGTCGACTTCTTCCCCATTTTAGATCATTCCCTTCTTGAGAAGCTCTTCGATCTCACTGGCGACCTTGGCGATCGCATTGCGCTCGCTTGACGTAAGATTAGCCTTTTCGTTCTTAGACCAGAGAATTGCAAGAATCACTAAGCCATGTGATGGGAAAGCGAAATACCCAACTCGGTAGGCACCACTTCTTCCTCTCGACTCCCCGGGCGGTACAAATCGAACCTTATGAAGACCTCCCGTCCCCTTCATCACCGGATGACCCAAAACATCCTCAAGAATTTCGATTTCAAGGTCAACCAAAGCGGTGTTGTCCAAGCCAAGTTTATCCCAATACCGAGTGAAGCCAGGTAATTGCAGAATTCGGGGCCATTCTGTTGGTTGAAAGTCGTCGTACATGATTTGATTTCTGTTTTTATCGGGATATTGGTACTGTACGACATTGTCGCATGGAGTGCAAGCGATACACGATGGAAGGGGCTAAGTCGCAGGCACTTCAACGGGGAGGCTTGAGTGGTTTAGGAAGAATAGCAGCTTGGGGAGATCGCGGTGTCGACCGAGAACGGATGTGCGGTACGCATTGAATCTCACGCCTAGCTCGGGGAAACGCGGAAGCAGTTGCCCCTCGTTGGTTTCACGGATATTGTCCATTGAAATATGACATTTCGTTCGTGTGGTGTTGATGGTCGGTTTGGGGTTGAGGTTCAGTCCGATAACGCTAATAAATTTAAATAGTTGGTTGATTGCTTGTGTAGAGATTTGGCTTGCTGCGTTATTGAGATTCCGCGAGAGGATCGGCTTCGAGGTTGGCGTCGCGGATCCAGGCGTAGAGCGTCCGGCGGGTGACTCCGAGGAGCTCCGCGGCTCGGCTCTTGTTGCCCCCTGCCTGTCGCAAGGCGCGGCGGAGGGCCGTTCGGCGGGCGGCCAAGGGATCGATGTCGCGGTCATCCTGGGGCGGGCCGGCGCCGGTCGCCCGTCGCGAGACCGGTTCGAAATGCTTGCCCTCGAGGATCGGACCGTCCTCAAGCATGATGGATTGGGTAAGTACGTGTTCGAGCTCGCGGATGTTGCCCGGCCAATCGTGTTTGATGATCTTCGCGTAGAAGTCGGGGGAGAGGCTGAGAACCATCCGCTTGAACTGGACGCTGAGCCGGCCCAAGATGTGTTCGGCTAAGAAGGGGATGTCTTTCAGGCGGCGGCGGAGCGGCGGCAGTTCGATGGTGACGCCGTTCAGGCGGTAATAGAGGTCGGCGCGGAACCCTCCTTGGTCGATGAGCTGGGAGAGGGGCCGGTTGGACGCAGCCAGGATGCGGACGTCCACCGACTTGGGACGCTCGCCGCCGACCGGGGTGATCTCGCGCTGCTGGATCGCGCGGAGTAAGGCCACCTGGCCGTGCGGGCTGAGGTCGGCGACCTCGTCGAGGAAGAGGGTCCCTCCATGGGCGAGCTCGAACTTGCCGAGCCTGCGGCGGTGGGCGCCGGTGAACGCCCCCTTCTCGTGACCGAAGAGCTCTGATTCGAACAGGCTGTCGGGAATGGCGCCGCAGTTGAGCGTGACGAACGCGCGATGACGTCGCGAGCTCAGCCGGTGGATCTGGGTCGCGACCAGTTCTTTGCCCGAACCTGATTCGCCCTGGATGTAGACGCTGACGTCGAACGGGGCCACGCGCTCCACCCGGCGGTAGAGCTCGAGCATCTCGTCGGAAACGCCGACCAAGGGGCCAAACCCGGCGGGGTGGACCACGTCGCCCGCGCGGAGCAAGAGGCTCTTGAACCGGCGGACCAACGACACGATCGCACTCTGAAACGGGAGCCGCTCGAAGACCGAGCCCCCCGCGAATCCATCAATGGCACTATGCGTGAGCAATTGCTCCAAATCTTCGGGGGTCGTGATCGGCCCGCCGAACGCCAGGCAGACCGGCGAGTGGCCCGTTTGGTGCACCTCCTCGAGCATGGCATTGAGTAACGTGCATGAGTGCTGGATATGGTCGCGTCGTTCCTGGACGTCGTGGACCTCGTGGGTCAGGCCCAGGCCCATGATCATCGCGTCGACCTCCGCTCGGGCGAACCTCGAGGCGGAGCCGTCACCGACCACGACGAACCCGAAGGTGGCGAACCCCATCGCCTTGGCGCGATGGAGCATCTCGATCTCGGCTTCGGTTCCCAGGCCGGCCGCCTCCAGCGCTTCGCGAAACTGGCCGTCGACGAAGCCGACCGTCGGCCAATTCACGATCCCTTCCACCCCGAGCTGTTGCAGTCGGGTCAACCGCTCGTCGAGCGCGAGGGTGGGGTCGTTGACCAACAGGCCCGCGATCACCGGCATCCGACCGCGGCGCGGTAAGAGATGCTCCCGGAGCAACGCCTCGGTCTGGTCGTTGGCGTTTCCATACGGCAGAAAGGCGGCGAACGAACCGCTCCCCTGGCTCCGATAGAACCCGGAGTTAAGCGCAAACAGCAAGTCGGCGCCGGCATCAAGCGCCCCGCTCGTGACCAGGCCCGACCCCGCAACCACCCCAACCAGCGGCGACCTCTGGCTACGGTGTGATGCGATGATTTTATGAATGCTATTCATTTGGGAGTTCGGGAAATGTCCCCGGAATGTGGGGGGCTGTGTACCCGATGGATACTGTGGCACAGTGGGTACACAGTGTCTAGTCGATGCTGATCTTTCGGTGGAATTTCTTAAGTGCTTGATGGGGAAGTGGTTTGGGTGTTATTTGATGGGGTCGGGACATGTTGGCGCGAGTTCTGCATGAGAGCAGAGCGGCCGCTGTGCGTTGGCGGCCAACCGTCCCGATTCTCAACGATTCCACAAATTCACCCCAAGGCTTGTTCTCGACACCCGCTCCCCGGACACCCACCGGGGAGTTTGGGATGCGTTCCTCGCGTCGATGGACGGGAGGTTCGCGGCGATCGCTTTGGATTGTTCAACGCCTCGAAATGCTGGTTTTCAAGCGGGCCTTCTGGAACACACCGCCGTCCCTGGCATATTGATTATGAACAAGTTGACGCGTGCGGAAATTCTGAAACAGATGCGAAAGAAGGTCGATGCCGGCCTGCCGATCATCGGGGCCGGTGCCGGCACCGGGATCTCGGCGAAGGCGGAGGAGGCGGGCGGGGCCGACCTGATCGTCGTCTACAACTCGGGGCGTTTCCGGATGGCCGGTTGCGGTTCACTGGCCGGCCTGCTCGCCTATGGCAACGCCAATCAGATCGTCAAGGAAATGGCGCCCGAGGTCCTCTCGGCGGTGAAGCGGACCCCGGTTCTGGCGGGGGTCTGCGGCACCGACCCGTTCCTGCTCCGCACCCATTTTCTCAAGGAGTTGATCGAGCTTGGGTTCGCCGGGATCCAGAACTTCCCCACCGTCGGCCTGATCGACGGCCATTTTCGCAAGAATCTGGAAGAGACGGGGATGAGCTACATGCTCGAGGTGGAGTGCGTGGCCGAGGCCCACGCGATGGGCCTGCTGACGACTCCCTATGTCTTCGACGCCGAGCAGGCGCGGTGGATGACCGACGCGGGGGCCGATGCCCTGATCGTCCACATGGGCCTGACGGTCGAACGAACCGCCGGGACGGTCACGGCGAAGTCGTTGAGCCAATGTGTCGACGAGATCCAGCGGATCAGCGCGGCCGCCAAGGCGCACCGGTCGGACATCCTCCTCCTCTGCCACGGCGGGCCGATCGCGCTGCCTGAGGACGCCCAGTACGTTCTGGATCGCTGCGCGGATCTGGTCGGCTTCTACGGGGCGAGCTCGATGGAGCGGCTCCCGACGGAGGCGGGGATCACCACCCAGGTCCGCAAGTTTGCTGCGCTGCGGCCGGCGTCGTCCCCGGGGAAACCGGCGCCGTCGGGCGGGCTCTCCGTGGCGAACGGCGCGCATCCGCACGGCGAAAATGGCTTCCATAAGGTCGGGATCGAGTCGCCGGCAAAGGTTGCACGCATCGGTGACGGCAAAGGTCACTGAGTGAGGAACGCCGCTGCTGTGGGCGCGGCGGTGGCGGGGAATCTGCCTGAGGAAGGAGCAATATTTATGTTCTGATGAAGATCCGTTCCGGCGGACTCGGTTTTCGTGGGGAGCCCGCATCGGCGAACTCTCAAGTGCTCGGATTGAATCGACTTCGGGATTCCAGGCACGACGGATCGATCGGTTTGGCCTTCGGAACGCGCGGGCCGCGATCGCTTGAGTGCCTCAGCAAGCGGATGGAGGCAAAGTGCTTCGGATCATGAACGCTTTACGGCCAATCTCTGATTTGATCCCAGTCATCGCCTTGGTGCTGTTGGCCGGCTGCCAGGAGGCGGCAAGCAGTAACTATCAGTCGGCGCGGCTCGAAGGGGAGGTCACGGTTGACGGACAGCCGATCGAGGACGGCACGGTCCAGTTCGTTCCGGCCAACCTGGCGGACGGACCGATCACCCAGGCCACGATCATGAAGGGCCGGTACGTGGCCAACAAGGTTCCCCTGGGCAAGGTCACCGCGATTCTTCACGCCAATCCCCCCGCGCCCCCCGCGCAAATCACGAGCGATTACCAGACTCCGAAGACGGTCGGGATTCCGAACCGTTATAAGACCGGCTTTCCCATCGAGGTCAAGGAAAACAAGGCGGACCAAGACTTCCCGATGAGCTCGAAGGAGTCCGGTTCCAAGTCCCCAAACACCAAGCAGCGGAGCTAAGCCATGGGCCGATCACGCCGCGGTTTCACTTTGATCGAATTGCTCGTTGTTATCGCGATTATTGCTGTTCTGATTGCGCTTCTGCTGCCCGCGGTGCAGGCGGCCCGCGAGGCGGCCCGCCGGTCGCAATGCGTGAACAACCTGAAACAGATCGCTCTGGCGATGCACAACTACCATGACACGACGGGCTCGATGCCGCCGGGGACGCCCTACCCCTACCCTTACGCACTCCCGCCCGGCAGCGCCAGCGGCGCCTGGTACGACGAGGGGACCTGGCACGCGCGGATCGGGCCCCAGATCGAACAGGTCGCCTGGTTCAACTCGTTCAACTTCGCGATCTCAAATAACAACCCCGCGAATATCACGGCGCGGAAAACGAAGGTCAGCACCTTTGGCTGCCCGTCGGACGGCCTCAAGGAGAATGAGTGGGACAACCCCACCTGGTCGCGGATCCGCTGCAATTATCCGGTCAACTACGGCAACACCAACTATGGCCAGTGGACCAAGGCCAATGTAATTTTCGGGGGAGCTCCCTTCAGCAACGGGAAGAGCGGCGGCTTCTCGGATATCACCGACGGCCTGAGCAACACCTTGTTCGTCTCCGAGAACATCACCCCGACCAGCCCGTCGACCAACTACTGGACCGGCCCGCTCGGCGACTCAATGATCGGCATGGGGGCGCAGACGTTCCAGTCCTGGTTGACCCCGAACTCGAAGGTCTACGACGAAATCTTTCGCGTCTGCCCGCAGAAGCAGGACCTGAATGGGATCCCGGGCTGCACCGTGATCAATTCGAGTAACGGCTATAATGGCTGGGCCGAGGAGCAGTCGTTCGACGCCCGCAGCAAGCACTCCGGCGGCGTGAACGCAGCCATGGCCGACGGCTCGGTCCGGTTCGTGAAAGACTCGATCAGCCTGGTGATCTGGCGGGCGATTTCCACCGCCAAGGGGTCCGAGGTGGTCAGCTCGGATAGTTATTAATGGATGGGTTTAATTGCTCCCCGCTCGCCTTCTTTTTTTTGGGGAGGGCGAGCGAATGGCAACGGAGAGGGATCGGCGGAACTCTGCTGACCTGGGACCCGCCAGGCGGTATGCTCGAGAGTTTGCCCGCAACCTCAGCGAGCTGGCTTGCCCCGGAACGATTTCCTGGGGTGGCACACGTCCGGGTGACGGATCCGAGAATTTTGGCCGCACGAACTGAGCCCAGGCGTTACCTGGTGATGGGTCTATGAGAGGCAATCGCGAATGACGGGTCATCGACGGCTCCGATTGTGGTTGATTTTGTCTTTGTCCCCCTTACTCTTTGCGGCCCGAACCGAGGGGGCTGACCTCGGAGTCGCGCCGACCGACCGGGCGGGGAAGCCTCTGAATTTCGACTTCGAGGCCGGATCGCTCAAGGGCTGGACGGCCGAGGGCGACGCATTCGCCGGCCAGCCGATCCAGGGAGACGTAGTCAAATCAAGACGATCGGACATGAAGAGTGGTCATGCCGGCAACTTCTGGGTGGGGACCTACGAACGCAACGGCGACCAGGTGCAAGGGACTTTGACCTCCTTGCCGTTTCAGGTGACTCAGCCGTTCGCGAGCTTCCTCGTGGCCGGCGGATCGTCGCCGGAGACTTGCGTGCAGCTCGTCCGCAAGGAGAACGGGCAGGTCGTCTCGCGAGTCTCGGGCGATGATACCGAGGAGTTGAAGCGCGTGGTCGTCGACCTGACCCCTTATCGCGGTCAGGAGTTGGTCGTCCGGCTCGTGGACAAGCAGAGCGGCGGCTGGGGGCACCTCAACTTCGATGACTTCCGGCTGCACGCGACCCGACCCGTCGCCGACCCCCGTCGCGTTCTCGCAGCGCCTGATGCTTTCCTCCACGCCGGGCTCCCCCCCGCCGAGGCGGCGGCCGCCATGACCGTGCCCGACGGGTTCAAGGTCACCCTCTTCGCTGGCGAACCCGACGTCCATCAGCCGATCGGCTTCACGATCGACGACCGGGGCCGCCTCTGGGTCGCCGAGGCGCACTCGTATCCGATTCGCCTCCCCGACGACCAGGCGCATGACACGATCCTGATCTTTGAAGACACCAACGGCGACGGCAAGTTCGACTCGAAGAAGGTGTTCGCCGACAAGTTGAACCTGGTCAGCGGCATCGAGGTCGGCTTTGGGGGTGTCTGGGTGGGCGCCGCGCCCCAGCTTCTGTTCATCCCCGACAAGGACGGCGACGACCGGCCCGACGGGCCCCCCCAGGTCCTGCTCGATGGCTGGGGATATCAGGACACGCACGAGACCTTGAACTCGTTCACGTGGGGGCCCGACGGCTGGCTCTACGGCTGCCACGGCGTCTTCACCCACTCACGGGTCGGCAAGCCCGGCACTCCGGATGAGCAGCGAGTTCCGATCAACGCCGGGATCTGGCGGTATCATCCGACGAAGCATCAGTTCGAGGTCTTCTCGCAAGGGACGAGCAACCCCTGGGGCATCGACTTCAACGAGCACGGGCAAGCGTTCGAGACCGCCTGCGTGATCCCCCACCTCTACCAGATGATTCAAGGGGGGCGCTACGAACGGCAGGCCGGGCCGCACTTCAATCCCTACACCTATGACGACATCAAGACGATCGCCGACCACCGCCATTACCTGGGCGCCAACCCGCACGCGGGCAACGGCCGATCGGGCGATGCCGGCGGCGGACACGCGCACGCCGGTGCCATGATCTACCTCGGCGGCGCCTGGCCCGACAAGTATCGCGGTTCCCTGTTCATGAACAACATTCATGGCGGGCGGTTGAACCGCGACGTTCTCGTTCCTCGCGGTTCCGGCTTCGTCGGTCAGCATGCCCCCGACTTCCTTATGGCCAACGATAGCTGGTCGCAGATCATCAACCTCAAGTACGGGCCCGACGGCCAGGTCTACTTCATCGACTGGTACGACCGCCAGCAGTGCCACGACCACAACATCCACATCCACGACCGCACGAATGGGCGGATCTACAAGGTTTCGTATCAAGGTTCGTCCCACTCCCCGGTGAACCTCGACAAGGCGACGGACGCCAGCCTCGTCAAGCTCCAGACCCATGCCAACGACTTCTTTGCGCGTCATGCGCGGCGGATCCTTCAGGAGCGGGGGGCGAAGCCCGAGGTTCGCGAAGGCTTGCATGCCTTGATCGATCAGGACAAGGATCCGATCCATCGGCTCCGCGGTCTCTGGACTCTGCAGGCCGCGGGCGGACTTAACGAGGCGGAGATCAAGACATTCCTCGGCGATCGCGACCCCTACCTTCGGGCCTGGACGGTCCAGTTCGCCAGCGAAACGCCACCGTCGCAGTCGGTCCTGGGCTGGCTCGCCGAGCGAGCCAAGACCGATGCGTCACCGGTCGTTCGGCTCTACCTCGCCTCGGCCTTGCAGCGGATTCCAGGCGCCGACCGCTGGGAGATCCTCGGAGCGCTCACCCAGTGGAGTGAGGACGCGGGCGATCACAACCTCCCCTTGATGGAGTGGTACGCGGCCGAGCCGCTGGCCGTCGCCGACCCCGCTCGCGCCCTCCGGCTGGCGACCGAGGCCAAGATCCCGACCCTCTTGCCGTTCATGGCGCGACGGATCGGGGCGATCGGCACGCCCGAGGCCATTGCCTTGCTCGTCGAGACCTTGGAACGCGTGGACCGGCCCGAGCTTCAACTCGCCTTCTTGCAAGGCTTGAACGATGCGCTCAAGGGGCGTCGCCAGGTCGGCCGGCCCGCCGCCTGGCCCGCCGCGTTCGCCAAGCTGGCCAAGGCGACCGACCCCGCGGTCCGATCGCTCTCGACCTCGTTGGGCGTGACCTTCGGCGACGTCTCGGCTCTCGAGGCGATGCGGAAGACCCTGGCCGACCCCCGCGCGGAGGTCGCTCTGAGACAGAACGCGTTGACCGCTTTGGTCAAGATCAAGGACGCGGGGGCCGTCCCGACCTTGCAGGTCCTGGTTGCCGACCCGGCCTTCCGAAGCCCTGCCCTCCGCGCCCTGGCGGCGTTCGATGACCCGAAGACCCCCGAGGTCGTGCTGAGCGGCTATGCCAAGTTCACGCCGACCGAGAAACGCGATGCGCTGAACACCCTGGCGGCGCGGGTGGATTTCGCGCGCCCGCTGCTGGCTGCCGTCGGCAAGGGAACGGTCTCATCCGCCGACCTGTCGGCCGACCTGATCCGTCAGTTGCGCAACCACAAAGACAAGGATGTCGACGCCCAGATCGCCAAGCACTGGGGGGCGGTTCGTGAGACGACCGAGGATAAGGCGAAGCTGATCGCCACCACCAAGGCGAAGCTGGCCGCTCGCCCGCGTCAGGCCCCTGACCCCGCGCTCGGACGCGCGGTGTTCGCCAAGACCTGCCAGCAGTGCCACACCTTGTTCGGGGTCGGCGGCAAGGTTGGCCCTGAACTGACCGGATCGAACCGGTCCGACCTCGACTACCTGCTCTCGAACGTCCTCGACCCCAGCGCCCTGATCGGCAAAGACTACCTGGCGCACGTCATCGCCACCGCCGACGGCCGTGTCCTCACCGGCATCCTTCGGGACGAGGACAAGGACGCCCTGACGATCGTCACGGCCAACGAGACGGTCACCGTCCCCAAGGCCGAGGTCGAGGACCGGCGCCCGAGCGAGAAGTCGATGATGCCCGACGACTTGTTCACACCGCTGAGCGACCACGAGGTCCGCTCGCTCGTCGCCTATCTCGCGAGCGCTGCGCAAGTGCCGATGCTCGCCACGGCCGAGAACGTCACCTCGTTCTTCAACGGCCGCGACCTGACCGGCTGGCAAGGGGAGCCGACGCTCTGGACCGTCGAAAACGGCGAGATCGTCGGCAAGACGGCCGGGCTCAAGCAGAACACGTTCCTGCGATCGGACCTGCTCTGCTCCGACTTCAAGCTGACACTCCAGGTCAAGCTCGTCGCCAATCAGGGCAACAGCGGCATCCAGTTCCGCAGCCAGGCCGCGCCTCATGACGAGGTCAAGGGCTATCAGGCCGACATCGGCCCCGACTGGTGGGGCAAGGTCTACGAGGAACTCGGCCGGGGCCTGCTCTGGAAAGAGTCGGGAGAGCGTTATGTGAAAATGGGCGAGTGGAACACGTATGAAATCGTGGCTGTTGGCTCGAAGATCAAGACGGCGATCAACGGGAAGGCGTGTGCCGACCTCGACGACCCCACCGGTGCCCGCCGCGGGATCTTCGCCTTCCAGCTCCATTCGGGCGGTCCGACCGAAGTCCGCTACAAGGACCTCCGGCTCGAGTTGATCCCGGCTGGCCAAGCCGCGGTGCCGAACCCCGTTTCCACCTCTTCGGCAGGATCGAGGTCGTTGGACCCCGCGCCGGCCGTTGTGGATTGACGGGCCGCTTCATTGAGGCATTCCTACGAGACGCCGAGGTCAAATGCCTCGGCGTCTCGTATTTCCGCGAACGGTTCACCGTGGGCTGGCTTTGCCCGGCTGACTCGCGGCCTCGATGGGGTGAGGGAGGCCAAGCATAACGAACCCCACGGCCTCGGCTCTTTCCTCCGGAAGCTCGAGCCGACTGACGACCTCGATCGCCCCGTCCGGGTCGTTCATCGAGGCCCGGTCCTTGCCCAGACGCGCGATCGCTTCGGACTTGAGCTTCCTGTTGGCGATTCTCTTAATCGAGGCAAGGCCGCTTTGCAGATCTCCCTGCCTCGCCTGGATCAATCCGACGTATCCAAGAAGGCGTTCTCGAGTTAGAGAGGGGTCCTCAGTGGCATCTTCCTGCTCGATGTGGTCGATCCGGGCCTTGAGACGTCGGAGAGCGATGTCGAGTGTCGCCCGGGCACCGGCCTTGTCGTTTGCTTCCGATTGAGCTTTCGCAACGAGCAAGTGGTTCTCGACCTCGATATCGGCATTCATGAACTTGCCCTCACTCATCCGAAGCGCCTCTTCGAAGTCGAGGGTTAGCAGGCGAATCTGGATCGCAGCCTTGTATAGGCTTTGCTTCCGGCGAGGGGAACGGATCCGTTCGGCAATGCGAACGACCTCCTCGGCCAGGCCGCGGGCGCCGGCCTGCTCACCGGCCTTCGCCTGCGCTTCGCCGATCCAGGCGAGCTTAGCGGCTTTATTGTCCCATTCGGTATCAAGGTCTTCGATTTCAGAATCGAAGGATTTCGTAAACTTGACAACGTTACTCGATGAGGAGCCCAAATCCTTATATTGGAGCGACCCTGTCACGGTATATGTAATTGTCCCTTCCATGGTGATATTGCTTGCAACGTCTCTGTTTTTTTCGACGGGCTTCACGCGTAGCGGGTCGATGGTCCGGGCCGTCTTCGCCGCCTCGGAGAAACGTCCCAGTCTCGCTTCGGCCATGGCGATGATACCCAAGTCGTGATTTTGGCTGCCATTTCCATAGCGTTCTTTCGCCCATGGTTTGCGAACCTCGTCGGTGTTGACCTCCGTGGACTGTTTCGCCCGTTCCAGAATCGGTGCGGCTGCCTGATCATCGCCTGCCTTGAGCTCGCGAACGAGGTCGAGCAAGGCGAAGTGGCGGTCGCTCACGGCATTCCGGCCCTGGAATAAAGCAGGGTCGTCAAGCATGCGAAGCGCCCCGATCAAGTCGCGTGAACTCGCTTGCAAGGCGACTAGTAATCGTGATGTGCTGATTTCGCGTAGTTTATCTTGGTTTGATGCGTGGAAACGCCGCCCCTTCTCAAGCGTGAGACGGACGCCCTCCTCGTCTCCCAATCTGGCCTGGGCGCCGACCATCATCCGGTAGTGGGTGGGCTTGTTGACCTCGCTGTTGTTGAACTCACCCTTCTTGAACTCCCTTTGGGGGG
This sequence comes from Singulisphaera sp. GP187, assembly GCF_900129635.1. Classification (GTDB taxonomy): domain Bacteria; phylum Planctomycetota; class Planctomycetia; order Isosphaerales; family Isosphaeraceae; genus Singulisphaera. Next base: position 5,660,816 of record NZ_FSRB01000001.1, read on the forward strand.
GCGTCTCGGCGATTTGCAGAAGCGTCCTCAGCGAGGCGATCGCTTCGTTCCGAAAGCCCGCCTCGGCCTGAGCCTCGGCGATGAAGTACAAGGGGTGAGGGACAGACTTCGAGTCTTCGTTGCGGATTTCCCTGGCGATGGTCGCAGCCTCTGCAAGCGTCTGGCCCGCTGCGTCCCGGTCCCCGGTCCGTGCCTGGGCTTCTGCGATTTGAATCAGGGCCATGACTCGCCCTGTCTTCTCCTTGATTGCCTGTACCCCTTTCTTGGCTTCGCGGAAGAGCGATTCCAGTCGGACGTTGACAGGTTGGGTTGCCGCGGGGCGGTCGGCCGTTGCAGGAGGTCGGGCTTCCGCTTGATCCGGCGGCCCGGCTTGCGAGGTGATGAGGGCGGCGGGGGCGATGAGGAGACCAGGCACGAGAGCAACGAACGCACGCGAGAGACGCATCGGGTTGTCCTCAAGTTTCAAGATGTAACGAATCCGAACGACGATCGGGGCCTCGGCCATGGCCACCGCGGCGCGGCCGGGAGACGACGCGCCGGGCACGGCCAGCGCGGCGAGCAACTCGGCATAGGGGCGAGCCCGCCCTGTCTGAGCGATGACGACCTCGTCACAGCAGTGCTCTCGTTCCAGGCGGACCCAGGCCGAGACCCACCAGACCGCCGGGTGGAAGAAGAGCACCGCTTCGATGGTCCGTTGCACCAGGTTGAACAGGTTGTCAAGCCGGCGGATGTGGGCGAGTTCATGCAATAGGGCCATCTCGACCTGCTCGGGACTCCAACCGGTCAGCGCCGAGGTCGGTAGCAAGATCATCGGGCGGACGACGCCCAGCAGGACCGGGGTCACGAGGCGGTCGCAGACCCCGAGGGCGACCGGGCGGACGACGCCGATGGACTTGGCCAGACGGCGGCAGCGGTCGAGGAGTTCGCCGTCTGTCACAAGCCGGCTCTGCCGCCGGAGTCGCTCAGCGCCGATCAGGCCGGTGGCGAGCAGAGCGAACGTCGCCGGCGCTCCCACCAGCCAGAGCCCTGGTAGGCCCCGCGCGGCGGCCGTCAGGAGGGACGATTCCAGGGCCGCACGTGCTGGCGGTAGGGCTCGACTCTCGAGCTGAGGTGGGACCGAGATCGGCCGGATTGGGGGCGACGATTCCCGAGGGATCATCCGGGGGCTCGTCGCTTCGACCGCGAGCGTGGTCGGCAGGCTCGTGATCGAGATCTGAGGGGGCATGGGTCGTGAGGCCTTGAGCAGGAACGAGGCAATCACGACGGGCGCCCCGGCCAGCGCCGCGAGCCCGAGCATGGCGATGGTGTAGCGGAGTTCCGGGCGCGCCTTGCGGAGGACTCGGCGGAGCCCGGCGGCCACCAGCCCGAGCAGGCCGCCGACCCAGAGGAAGTGGAGCATGGTCCAGCCGACCAGCAACCAGGGCCGCGATGCGGTCAGTGCCGTGAGCGTCATGGCTGACTCCTTTTTGGGCCGTTCTTCTTCTTCGGGGTGGCGTCCGCTTCGTGCGTCTCGAGCAGCCGACGGATCTCGTCGCGGTCGCGCTGGCTCAGTGCACCGTCTTCAACCAGCCGGGCCACCAGCCGCCCCGCCGAGCCGTCAAAGGCGCGGTCGAGAAGCTTCCGAAGCAGTCCCGAGGTGGCCTCCTTCTGGCTGACCAGTGCGGCCCAGAGGTAGCCCCGATCCCCTTGGCGCCGCTCGACCCACCCCTTCTGCATCATGATTTTGAGTGTGGTGGCGACCGTGGTTGTGGCCACGGCTCGGCCCAGGTTCAAGCGGGTGACAATCGGCCCCAACTCGGACGGGCCGGCGTCCCAGAGGATCTTGAGGATCTCCAGCTCGGCGTCGGTCGGGTGCGCACTGGGGGGTCTGGCCATTGGGATTCGGCTCCTCGTTTCCACGACGCAATCATGAGGGTTCTCATTCTGTAAAATTAGAACGGCTTGTCAAGAGGTGATCTAACCGCTGTGCCGGAAGTCCCCCCCTCCCCTGGGACCGCGGGCGTCATGCCTGCAATTTTCTAGAATTGAATGGATTTTGAGAGTTAGTCGCAAGGAAAGCGGGCCGCCTGTCGGCCCCGGGGGCCGAAGTTCACGGGAGAAACTCGTTCCCACGCTCGGCGTGGGAATGCCGTATTGGCCGCTCTGCGGCCCGCTCGCCGGGGAAGACAAGACGACGCGGAGCGTCGCAGACGGCATTCCCACGCCGAGCGTGGGAACGAGATCTCGGTGTCTTTAGCCGTCACGATTTATGGGGAATTTTAACTTGTCTACAGTCTTGGTTTTGATTGGGAAGGCAAATCAAGAGCGGGCGGGTCGCTCGCGGTCCCAGCGGGAAGAGAGACGGGGGTCTGCTCTGGGTTTTGGGTTCGTCCCTGAATGCGAAGAGTTCCGGGTGGCTCGTCATTGGGGCCACCCGGAACTCAGCATCAAATCAGGAAATCCATTCTGCCTTATCGATCAGGGCTTGGACTTCATCAACTGCCGTTCGCCGTCGCCGATCCGGAAATGGACGCCTGTGACCTGGCCGGAGTTGTCCGTTTGGAACGTGAATCGCCCGTCGGTATACGGCATGTCGAACTGAGTTTCCGAGATCGGTTCGAGGGCGAGCGGCCGGGGCCGGAATGGGAACGATATGGTCAGATGATCCCCTTCGCGTGCGATCGTGGCTTGCGGGTCGTTCGGCTTGGCATTCGGATTCAAGCGGTATTGCCCTGCGTAACGATCCAGCAGGTCGGTCGCGAGCTTCACGGTTTTCGGCCGGTCGACCACCGTGGGGGGGGCGGGGCGTTTGGGGAGCTCGCGGAGCCAGATGTTGCGATACCGGACGGGATGATTGTGGTCCTGCAACGTGATCGGTCCGCGCTCGCCCTGATCTTCATACGGGAGCCACTTGAGCCAGGAGGTGGGCCCGAACGGCTCCTCGTTGTTCTGGACCAGAACACCGTTGTGGAACACGGTGATCCGCGCCGGCTCGAGGAGTGTTCCGGACGAATCGAACCGGGGGCGGCGGAACGCGATGTCGAAGGCTTGCCACTCACCGGGCGGGCGCGACGCGTTGAACAAGGGGGGATACTGGCCGTAGATCGCCCCTGCCTGGCCGTCGGCATAGGTCTCGGCCTTGTAGGAGTCGAGCACCTGGATCTCGAACTGGCCCATGAGGAAGATCCCGCTGTTGCCGCGGTCCTGCCCCTTCCCCTTCGGTGGATTGGGGGCGGCCCACTCGATATGGAGCTGGATATCGCCATATTTGCCTTTTGTCTCGATCATTCCGGAGCCCGGCACCGTCTCCATCGTGCCGTCGACCACCTTCCACGGCTTTCCCGCGGGGGACTTCCAGGCGTCGAGGTTGGTGCCGTCGAACAGGACGACCGCGTCTTTCGGGGGCTTCGTGACGATCCCTGCTTCCGAGGGTTCGACGACCGGTGGCTTGGGGCGCTGGATGTCGTGCTGACGCCAGCGTGTGACCGGGTTTCCGGTGCGGACCCCATCGGCCGCCAGGCAGGCGAAGAGGCCGGAAAGGGCGATGGCACCAGTGCAGGCGAGCTTCGATCGTGGAGAGAGAGGCAGAGGCATGCGTGGCAACTCCCGGGCCGACACGAGCTTGATAGCGATTTGCCACATTCTCCCGACTCACCGCCTGAGATGCCAGGGCCTGATCCGGCGAGGGCGGTTCGGCGGTTCGGGCACTCTCTGAAAACGCACCACTTGACTTTGATTTATCCGACCAACTGAGCGAGGGGCCGGCCGCCGTCCGTGATCGGCACGGGGCGAGGGCCGCCGCTGAGCGACTTGGTGGTGTCGATCCCGAGTGTCGCGTAGATCGTGGCGTGGAAGTCGGGCACGGAGACGGGATTTTCGACGGGCAGTTTGGCCAACTCGTCGGTGACACCGAAGGCGCCGGTGTGCCGCAGGCCGCCGCCGGCGAGGACCAGGCTGAAAGTGGTCCCCTGGTGGCCCCTGCCCCCTCCTGCGTCGAACTGGGCGGGACGGCCGAACTCGGTGCCGATCACGATGAGCGTACTGTCGAGCAAGCCGCGCTGTTCCAGGTCGGTGATCAGGGTCGCGAGGGCTGAATCCAGTTCCTGGATGAGCAAGTGTTGCTTGAGCTGACCGCTGTTGTGGGTGTCCCACCCGGTGCCGTTGAGGAAGCCGAGGTTGTGCGAGATCTCGATGAACCGGACGCCGGACTCGATCAAGCGGCGGCCGACCAGGCAGCGCTGGCCGAACTCACCGCCGTAGCTCTCGCGGAGGCTGCTCGGCTCGTCCTCGAGTCGGAAAACGTTCATGAACTTGGGGCCGGCGAGCCGCAGGCTTTCGGCGACGGTCTGGTCGTAGTCGGCCACGGGGGCGGCCTTGGCGGCCTCGCGGCCGATCGACTGGAGCAACTGGGTCCGGGCGGTTTGTCGTTCGACGCTCACGTCCTCCGGTCGGGAGAACCCGGCAGGGCCGGCCTTGGTGTCGGTCAGGTAGACGTACCCCGCCTTGGGTCCGAGGAAGCCAGGCCCCCGGCTCACGTTCGGGTATCCGATCAAGACGTAGGCAGGCACCCCCTCGGCGGCCGCTCCGCGCTCATGAGCGACGACGGATCCGACCGAAGGGAAGATGAGCGTGCCCCCCGTCGGCCGCCCGGTGTGGACGAGGTTGGTCGCGAACGCATGCTCGTCGATGACCTTGTGATTCACCGTCCGGACGGCCGTGATCCGGTCCATCAAGTGGGCCGTGCGCTTGAGGTGCTCACTGACTTGCACCCCCTGCACTGCCGTCGGAATCGCCTGATAGGCCGATCCCGCTTCACGCTTCTTGGGCACGCCGAGCCGTTTCGGGTCGAACGTGTCGATCTGGGACATGCCGCCGCCCAGCCAGATGAAGATGCATTGCTCCGCCTTGCCCCGCACCGGGGCGGCCGTCGACTCGCCCAGGCAGGGCACGCCCCGCAATGCCGTGGTCGACAGGGAGGCGGAGGCGGCCGCCAGGAATGCGCGACGATTGAACATGGGAGATTGGGTATCCATGAAAGGCTCTTCCCCAAAGCATGTCTGATGTGGTGATTTCGGGTGGATTTGCGTCCACCATTGCACCGATGCCTACACCTGCAAATCAGGGCGTGAAGAGGAATTCGGGAGAGTTGAGCATGGTCCAGAGCACGTCTTCGAGCCGACCGCGCCAGGAGGCGTTGAGCCGATCGGTCGGCGGGTCGCCTCGTCTCGCCTCGGCTTGGCGCTCCACCTTGATCATGTTCGCTTCTTCGGTCAGATGGTTTGACCACGAGACGTAGCGCGGGGGTCGGCGTTCCTTGGGAGCGGCCCCCGGGGTCGGCGCGGGCGGTTCGAGCACGCGCTGAGCGTAGCCGTCCCGCAAGTAGGCGACGATCGACTGCCGTTCGGATTCGAGCGGCTGGCGAGTCAGGATCCGGAGGAAGAGGCGATCCACCAGGCGTTCGAGGGCTTGATCTTCGAGGGCGAGATGGGTGATCCCGTGGTCGTCCGAGAGTCGGGTGAGCCAGACGCCCATCGTGCCGTTGGCGAGGACGGCGGGTTGGATCAGGTTGGGGGCGCTGTCGCGAGTCGTGACCGCGTCCTGCCGCGAGGGACGCCAGCCGAACGCCTCGAGCACGTCGATGACGGCCTGCACCCGCGGCAAGGCCAGGCTCGGTCGGTCCCGCTCGTTCGACGTCGAGGCAAGCTGCCAGGCGCGCCTCGGCTTCCCGAGGTTGATCGAGTTGGTGACGGCACGTCGGCCGTCGAGGTCGAGATTGACCTCCTCGATCTCGAGTGGCTTGCCGGTCGCGTGGAACAGCGAGTCGACGATCTGCTCGGCCGACAGCCGCCGTTGCGCCCGGGCGGCGAAGTTCGGATCGGTCTCCGTCAGGGCGAGGTCCGCCCCGCGCTGGTAGGCGTGCGAGTTCAGGATCAGCCGGACGAGTTGCTTGAGGTCGAACCCTTCTCGGACCAGCTCGCGGCCCAGGTAGCGGAGCAGCTCGGGATGAGTTACGGTGCCCTTCTCCCAGTCGTCCACCGGATCGACCAGCCCTCGACCCAGCAAGCGCTTCCAGGCCCGGTTGGCGATGACCTGGGCGAACCGTTCGTTGCCGGCCCCTGTGATCAAGGCCGCCAGGCGGTCGCGTGGCGTGGCGTCGCTCGGCAAGTCCGCCGTGAGCTGGTCCGCCGAGGCGAATTCCGGGAACGGCCAGGCCGGTTGAATCACGGTCCCCGGCGCGAGCGTGACCTTGATCAGCGACTTGCGGCCTTGACCGTGGAGCTTGTCGGGAGGCACGCTGCTCGTTTTCGGCAGCGTGATTGGCTTTTCCCCAAGGAGGGCGGCCAGCTCGAAGAGATCTTGCTGGGTCGACTTGTGCGCGGGGGCGTCGTGGCAGCGGGCGCACTTCATCTGGACGCCCAGAAAGGCCGCGCTCACGATCACGGCCTTTTCCGCCATCGGAACATCGTTCTGCGAAGCCATCGCGAACCCGGCCGGGCCGCCGAGGCTGAGGCTGCCGCGCATCCGGATCAACTCGGTCACGAACAGGTCCACCGGCTTGTTATCAAGCAGCGACTCATAGATCCACCAACGGAACGGGCCGCTGTTGTTCAGGGTCGGGTTGAGGATGTTCGGGTTTTCCGCGAGCACGTCCTGCCAGTAGCCCATCCATTGGTCGGCCCAGCGCGGGTCGGCCAGCAGGCGATCGATTGCGCGGGCCCGCTTGTCAGGGCGCGGGTCGGCGAGGAACGCGAGCGCCTCGGCCTCGGTCGGGATCACCCCCACGGTGTCGAGCGTGACCCGGCGGAGAAACGGCAGGTCGTCCGTCAGCGGCGTGATCGACTGCTCGTGCAGCGGGTTCCACGAGGCCCCTTCCTCGATCCATTGCCTGAGGAGTTGAACCTCAGGCGCGGAGAGGCGATCCCCCTTGGGGGGCATGGCCTCGAGCTTGTCGGTACTCGTCACCCGGTCGATGAGCAGGCTCTCGTCCGGCTGACCGGGCACGACGGCCGGCTCGCCCGATGCCCCCCCTTTCGCGATCCCTTCGCTCTGGTCGAGCCGGAGCTTGCCGCGGACCTTCTGGCCCTGGTGGCAGGAATAACATTTGGCTTCGAGGATCGGCCGGATCTGTTTGGGGAAGTCGATCGTCCGTTTCTCGTCGGTCGGCTGGGCCGCCACGGTTAGCTTTGCGCTGAGGAAGCGGTCGATGGCGTTGAAGCCCGGGACGTCCTTCGAGAGTTCGGGGACGACCGGCTCGGCCGTCGCGCTGAGCCACTGCCGGCCTCGCTCGCGTCGGTGCTCCCACTCGGCGGCATGTTCGTGGAGTGCGGCGGCTCGGCGTTCCGCGTCGATCCGCGCGATCGCGAGCGACTCGCCCTCGGCGTAGTCCCGCCAGCCGGCGTCGTTGTACGCCACGACCGCGCGCGGGGCGAGCAGGCGAAACGACTCCGACCCTTCCGTGGCGATCGCGGCGACCGTCTCGCCCAGTTCGGGACGGCGGGCGCTCCCTTTCCGGCCCCCTACGATGGTCTCGAGGATGACGAGGTGCGTCCCTCCCGGGCTCACGAAGGTCGTCCAGCTCTCGCGATTCCCCGGAGGAGCGAACCGAAAGTCAGGCGCCAGGTTCAAACTGTCGTTGGGGATCGTCGCGTGACCATCGGTGATGGGGGGCGGAAACGGCGTCTTCAAGAGCAGGGTGCCATCGACCAGCAGCCGCGAAGCCCCACGCCCTCGGAGCAGGATACGGTGACTCCCGGCCGGCAGGTCGATCCGGGCCACGGCGCGGAGCACGAACGGGTTGGGGCGGTCCGCGCGGATCCCCGTGTCGATATATTTGTACGGGGTCCGGGAGAAGCCGAACGCGTCCGCCGAATACGACTCTTTCGACGTGAGCGCCGTGGGCGACCACGTGTCGTCGATGGGGACGCCTTCCTCGCAGATCTCCACCAACACCCGATCCTTCGGCAGCCGATCGTGGTCCACGGCCGGGACGACGTGAAGCCCGAGGTCCGGCTTTGGCTCCTTCTTCGCCGCGGCCGGCCCGGCGCCAATTCCGCCGCCGACGCCCAGCGCGACGAGGATTCCACCGACCAGCGGCCGGAGTCGTGGGAATGATGACATCGGCAAACCTGCTGATTGTTTTGGAAGGCGGGAGTGGGACTATTGGAATCACATTATGCGAAAGAGAGCGGACCGTCGATCCAACCCAAGAGGGATCTTGAGCTAACACTTTCGTGTTGGTGTGCATACAGGCAGTAGATGGTGACCCCGCCCGCGGTCCCAGGAAATGGAATACTTGAAGGCGAGCGTGAGCTCCCTGTCCCCTTCCCACCTCAAAGGACGATTCCCTGGTGGGCCGTGCCCACCATTCTTGGTTGGAATCTCCAACACACTGGATCAATCCAACGTGATCAGGCCCCGCCGCAGCGCCTCGGCGACGGCCTGGGCGCGATCGCCGGCTTGCAGTTTTTGCATCAGGTTGCTGACGTGGCGTTTGACCGTGTCTTCGGCGATGAAGAGGGCGGCGCCAATTTCTTTATTGCTCAGGCCGCGGCGGATCAGTTGGAGGATCTCTCGCTCTCTGGGGGTCAGCTCCGACTGGGTCAGGCGCTCGGCCAGGCGCTCGGTGAGCAGGGGTGGCAAGTAGCTGTTCCCGGCCGACACGGTGCGGATCGCAGTAAGCAGTTCCGCGCGGGGGGCGGTCTTGAGGAGATAGCCCTTGGCCCCGGCACGCATCGCCTGGTAAATTTCTTCATTTCGGGCAAATGTGGAAAAGATGATCACTTTTGCCTCGGGAAACTCGCTGCGCAACTGCTCGGTGGCGCCGATGCCGTTGAGGCCTGTCAGCATCAAATCCATGAGCACGACGGCCGGCCGATGCTGGCGGTAGAGGGTGAGTGCCGCTTCGCCGCACTCCGCTTCCGCCACCACCGTGAGGTCGGCTTCGAGGCCAAGCGATGCGGCCAGCCCGCTACGGACGACGAAATGGTCATCCACCACCAGGATTGTGATCGCGGTTGGCTGAAGCATCGCCTTCCCTTCCTCCATGCTCGGTTCCCCCCAGGAGTTGCCGCGCCCGGGGCACGGTCACCTTGATCGTCGTCCCTTGGCCCAGTTCGCTGCTCAGCTCAAGTTGAGCGCCCATCTTCCGGGCCCGCTCGCGCACGCCGATCAGGCCGAAGTGCCCCAACTTCACGGCGGCCGGCCCGTCGGTCTCGAAGCCGCGGCCATCGTCCTGAATCCGCAACGAGACGGCTTCCGGATCATAGGATAATTGGATTTGAATCATGCAAGGTTCTGCATGTTTAAGGGCGTTGGTGATCGTCTCCTGGGCAATCCGGAGCAGGTTGTGCTCGACGGGAGCGGCGAGGGGCCAGGGGGTCCCGGTCACGGTGAGATCCAACTGGGTGGTGGGTGACGTTTGCAATTCCTGGGTTGACCGCGCCAGCATTTCTCCCAGGTCGCGCGGGCCGTCTTCTTGTTCACGGAGGTCCCAGACCAGGATCCGGAGCTCGGCGTGGATCCGGTCGACCAGGTGCCGGGCCGCCTCGAGGAGCGCGACCAGCCGGGGGTCGGCGACGCTCGCCGCGGCATCGAGCCGCAAGGCGAGACCGACGAGCTCTTGCTCGAGCGTGTCGTGGACTTCACGCGCGATCCGCTGGCGTTCGTCGAGGACGATTTCGCGGGCCAATTGCGATCGAATGATCGCCGTCTGTTCCCGGATCCGCCGGCGCAACAGGAAGACCCAGATCAAGGCGGCCACGGTCGCCGAGACGAGCGCGGCCACCGCGGCCGTGAGCCGCCGAGGGGTCCACCAGGTGGGAGATCGGAGCAGTCGGATGTCCTCCGGCGAGCGGGCCCAGAGGTCGAACGAGACGGGTTGGACTCGGTAGCTTCGGGCCGCCATGACCGTATCCGCGATCCGGCAGATCCCGCTGACCGAGAGCCGGCTCCCCTGGGTCCACTGGGGACGCGGGCCGCTCGGACAGCGCACCCGAAACGCGGTCTCCCCCGCCTGGATCGTGAGCACCACCCCCTCGGTCCCGGCGAAGCTCGCCGCGAGCTCCCCTTCCAACTCAACCAGGTCGGCATCGCGGATTCCGGTGAGAAGGTTTTGCGCGGTCACGCGATGGGGCGTGGGGGCCGGCTCGTTCCCCACCCTCGTCGTCGTCGCGTCTGCGAGGAAGGCGCGAAAGGTCCCCATCTCGGGGAATCCCAGGACCTCGATCAGATCTCCCGGCTCGAACGCTTCGCTGCGCCTCGACTCGACCAGGAGCCCGCGCCCTCCGGCACGCAGAAAGATCGGCTCATGGGGTTGATCGCTGATGACAACACCGCGGACCTTGACCCTCCGACCCGAGGCGCCGTTGGGGGGGAACCGGAGCTGGTCGTCGACCGAAACCAAGGGGAGTTGGGCCGGGTCGGGCGGAGCATCGAGGATCGCCACGTCGCGAAAGCCGCGGACCTTGAGGTGGGGCAGAACCAGTTGCCGGCGATCGTTGATGAATCCCGCGGCCAGCCCCTGGATCCGCAGTCGGGCGTCCACCAAGTCGAGGTGTCCCGCGGGGAGCTCGTCGATCCGAACCTCCACCGGACTCGACCCTGACGCCAGTCGCAAGACCGACGTATTCTCCCCGGTGACCGTCACCGAACGCCCGATCCCCTCGAGCTCGATCCACTGGTAATGATAGCGGCCCGATGCCAGGACATCGGCCGTGATCGGCAATGGAGCCGGGAGCGCTCCCGGTCCGATCACATGCACCTTGGTGGCCTTGATCCCCGGGACGTACAGCCCCGAAAACGATTTTCCCTCAATGAGGACGCGAAGCCCGCATCTCCAATCGGGATGCCGCGGCAGCCCTTGATAAAACGTCCCCCCCGTGTCGTCCTGGACAAACGTCGTCGCGCCCATATCAAAGTAGGTGATCACGGCTTCAAGTCGGACCGGCAGCCCCATCGCTGCCTTGTCCGGGGCCAGGAGCCGAATCGCGCGAGCATTCGTGAGCAAGGACGACTGAGGATCGGCCGAAGGGGGGGCCAAGCCTGAGCGCACAGCGAGGCAACCAAAATCCACCACAATGCAGGGTGACCTCAGGCCATGGGTAATATCGTTCCTGGAAAGATCCTCATGCGGTTTCGCTCCGGCCGGTGATTTCGATGGGGTCGATGGCGCAACGGCTCGGTCGCTCATCGCCCGGCCGGTTTCTCCGGTCGATCCGCTTGGCTTGCTTCCAACTCGACGGGCAGTTTCGCGTGGGGAGAGAGGACGAACGGATCCTCACCCGTCACGCTCCAGAAGAGCCGGGGCGGGCCGGTCGGGTAGCTTTTTCCGGATGCCCAGGTGTGGAAGACCTTGCCCCAGAGCGGGCGGACGGCGGCCAAGGTCTGCTTGGCCTCGGCTCCGACTTGGGTGAGGCTCTTCAGTAACCCGGAGTCGATCTCGTACTTGTGGTTGTGCCAGTAGAGTTTTTCCTCGGGGGGCATCTTCTGGTAGAACGCATCGCTGACGAGGTACTCAATGCCGATGAGATGGGCGTCCGGTCCGGTGCCATCGTAGAGGATACACTGGGACAGGTCGTCATTCACGGGCTTGCAGTAGTGATAAGCCACCTGGGCGTGCTCCGGCAAGTCCTTCATAAGGTGGACCCCGGCGAAGGCCAGCGGGCAATGGAGCACCTCCTGAATCGGGGCTTTTACGCTAGGCAAGGGTGGCGGCGCATGGGCGGCCTTGCCGTCGTCGGCTCGCGCTCGGGACGGCCTCGAGAGGTTCGTTAGGAATGCTCCCGCCGCCATGCCGAACAGGCAGGCAAACAGGACGGCGAGTGAGGGGCGGGATTTCGACTGCGACCAGAGATGCTCACGCATAACGATCTCCTCGAAGATGGGGGCACGTGCTGTGACTTCTCGCGTACTTCCGTCTTCCCCTGGGACCGCGGGCGTCCCGCCCGCTCTTAAATTGAAATCGTCTTCATTCTTGAAATAGTGGCTGTTTTCTGCGTTGGCTCGGCAGACCACGGGTGGGCTCGATGGCCCGTTCGTGTTCCGCCACCTTGGCGATCACGGGGTGCTCGTCGGCGGCTGGGAAGCGACCTGGTTCCAAGGCATCCGGGCGAGGATCATCGCCATGCCGCAGGTGTCCGTGACCCCGGCGAAGACCAGGCCGGCGCCGACGAACCCAGGCAGGCCGAGGAACCAGGGATGGACGAACGCCCCGAGCACGGTGCCGAGCACGACCAGCGACCCGGCGGCGATCCGCACCTGGCGTTCGAGCGAGACGGCCTTCACGCCTCGGACGACCGGCAATCCCGCCTGTTCCCAGGCGAGCGTGCCCCCCTCGACGTTGATCACGTTGGTGAATCCGGCGGCGCGGAACTTCTCGGCCGCCGCTCGGCCCCGGCTCCCCGACCGGCAGATCGTATAGAGCGGGGCGTCTGTCGGGTTGTCGCGGGCCGCCATGATCGCCAACGGGTCGAGAGCCTCCAGCGGCACCAGGCGGGCGGGCTCGGCGTGCACTTCCCGGTACTCGGCCGGGGTCCGCACGTCGATCAGGTCGACCGGACTTCCCTGGCGGCGCAATTCCTCGAGTTCACTCGGTCTGATCGTCGTGGCACTCATCGCTATCCCTCTCCATCCCGATTCAACGCGGGGCCAATGGCTTCAACGGCTCTCGAGAGAACGGTGCCCCCTTGCCATCCTAATCGAGAAATCACGGTCTTGCCTCCTGTTGGGGCCCCGGCTCCCCGGTCTTGGCGATTCTCTCGGCAGGTCCCGAACTCCGCAGGCTTGTTCGCCTGGCCTGGGCTTGCCTCGGCCGGCCCGAAATGGATGTCGCCGGTCGCGTTGGGCGTGTACGATGGTCGGGCCAACTCCAGAGGTCGTTGACGATGGAGATCCGCCGGGAACGGCGCGATGCCGTGGTGGCTCGATGCCGGTGGATAGGGAGCGCGGTTCGCGATGGAAGAGATCTTGCCCGGGCGCGGGGACGATGTCCTGACCTTCGACCACATCGCCTGGATCTTCTGCGCCCTGATGGGGCAACAAGGGCACGGCTGGGTGGCTCCGCAGATCCCTCAGCCGGTCCTGGCATCGGCTCTCACGAACTATTTGAGCCTCGCGGACGATGAGACCTTGCTGGCGATCGTCGGCAAGGGGCCGACCCAGAGCTGCGCCCTGACGACGAAACGGATCTACTGGGCGGGCGACCCCCGGCGCGACGAGGCGGAGTGGGACGATGCGGACCACCCGGACGCGCAGGCCATCGGCCGTCCGCCGCTACGTTGCGAGTACATCGCTTACAAGGATTTGCCCGAGGCGATCGACCTGACCGGCGCGCTCACCAAGGTGATCGACCTCGGCGAGGGCCGGCAGCTCAACCTGGGGCCGCATATCCCCCTGCTCCAGGCCCTGATCGGATACCTCAAGGAGGTCCGATCGATCATGGTCGGCGAGAAGCCCCTGCCCCACCTCGTCCCGGCGGCCGCCGATCAAACGCGGTCGGCCTGGCCGGCGGTGGTCGCCGCCGATGCCGAGGCGCGGACGCTCCAGGCCGCCATCCGCGGTTACCACTCTCAGACCCTGGTGGCCAAACGCGCGGTTGTCACCCCATTGATGGCGGCGGCCTGCGTGCTCGTCTACGTCGCGATGGTCGCACGAGGGGTCTCGCCGATCAATCCCACGCCCCGCGTCATGCTGGAGTGGGGGGCAAGTTTCGGCCCTTCGGTGGTCTTCGACGGCCAGGCCTGGCGGCTCCTGACCAGCATGTTTCTCCACTTCGGCCTGATCCACCTGGCGATGAACCTGTGGTGCCTGCTCACGACCGGCCCCGTGGTGGAGCGGTTCTTCGGCCACCTCGGCTTCGCCGCGCTCTACGTGCTCGCGGGCCTCGGTGGCGCGGCCGCCAGCCTGTTCGTCCATCCGACCTTCATCTGCGCGGGGGCCTCGGGCGCAATCTTCGGGGTCTTCGGCGGCTTGCTCGGGTTCCTCGCCATCCGCCACCGCGACGTGCCGCCCGCGATCCTGCAACCGATGCGTTCCGGGACGCTCGGGTTCCTGGCCTACAACGTGCTCTTCGGCCTGACCAGCCCGACGATCGACATGGCCGCCCACCTCGGCGGCTTGGCCACGGGCTTCGTCGTCGGCCTGGTTCTGGCCGACGGCCGCATCAATCGGCCCGATCGCGTGGGATTGATGCGTCGCGTCGGGGTCATCGCGGTGCTCTCGGTTGGACTCTTTGTGCTCACCCGGCAAACGATCGAGCGGGCCCACGATCGGATCCTGGCCGATCCCACCATGGGACCCCAACTCGAGTCCGCCCTGAACGCAGGGCCCGCGTGGAACGCGTTTCAGCAAGCGTCGGCGCCGCTGTTTCAGGAGTTCGACCGCATCTCCCGAGCCACCGAGCGGGTGATGAGCGACATCGATCAAGGCGTTGTGCCGGCGAGTCAGATCGAGCCGACGCTGAACCGCCTGAGCGCCGAGTCAGAGAGCCTGGGACGCCGCCTCGAAACGCTGCCCGTGGGCAATCCGGAGCTCCAGGCCATGGTTGACCGACTGAGCAAGGCGCGGACGCATCAGCATCATGCCCTGATTCTCTTGAGCCGGTTCTTCGCCGACAAGGATGCGAGCCTCCTCAAAGGGCCGGACGGTCTGGATGCGTCGTTCAAGGCTTACATCAAAGAGCTCGAGGAGTTCCGCACGCTCCGCGACGCCTATTTCAAAACCCACCAATTGACTTTGCGAAAACCTTGAATCGCTTGATTTCATTGAGACCTCTGCCTGGCGACGTGACGAGGCACATTGGTGCGTCTCGTGGTCGATGGTCAGGGGGAAACGACCGGTCGAGGGGGACGAATCACGATGACGCGGCGAACCGAGCGACGGCAGTTTTTGGGACAGGCGATCGCGCTGGCGGTGGCCGCAGGATCGGGTGCCCAGGGAGTGGGTCGGGCCTTCGGACAAGAGCCGGCGGTGGCAGGCGCACCAGCATCAGGGGAGACTCGGAAAATGATTCCAATCATCGATACGCATCAGCACCTCTGGGACTTGAACCGGTTCCGCCTGCCCTGGCTGAAGGACGGCACGCCACTGGCCAAGAGCTTCCTGATGGACGACTACTTGCAGGCCGTCGAGGGCCTGGGCGTCGTCAAGTCGGTCTACATGGAAGTGGACGTTGACCCCGAGCAGCACAAGGCGGAGGCCGACTACGTCATCGATCTCTGTCGCCGCCACGTCGGCCCAATGGTTGGCGCCGTGATCGGCGGGCGGCCCTCCTCGGACGGCTTCGCAGCCTATCTCGACCGACACAAGGATGAACCGGCGATCAAGGGTGTTCGCCAGGTGCTCCATGGTGGCAGCACGCCGCGGGGCTACTGCCTCGACCCGAAGTTCATCCGCGGGGTCCAGCTTTTGGGGGAGCGGGGCCTGAGCTTCGACATTTGCATGCGGGCCGGCGAATTGAACGACGCCGCCCAACTCGTTGACGCCTGCCCCGACACGTCGTTCATCCTCGACCACTGCGGTAACGCGAGCGTCCGCGAGAAGGATCTGGCCCCCTGGCGTGCCGACATCACCCGCCTGGCCGAACGGAAGAACCTCGTCTGCAAGGTCTCAGGGATCGTCGCCTCGGCGGCCCCCGATCCCTGGACGTCCGACGACCTCGCCCCGATCGTCAACCACGTGCTCGCCGCCTTCGGCCCCGACCGCGTCATCTTCGGCGGCGACTGGCCCGTCTGCACCCTGGCCGCAACCCCGCGTCAGTGGGTCGAGGCGCTGCGGAAGATCGTCCAGGACCGGAGCGAGATCGAGCGGCGAAAGCTGTTCCACGACAACGCCCTGCGGGTTTATCGCCTCGCCTGAGCCGGACCCTCAGCAGGCGGACAGGGCCTTCCTTTGAAATTGTGCGCGAGTTTTGGGTGCCACGAGCTGGACCCAACCCGTGAGTCGAGTCCCAGGTGATTGGCTCACGGGTTGGTTTCAATGGGGAGCCGGATCTCAGCCGTAAAGGTTCCTGGCCAGGAACGCGTTCCGGAACTTGCCGAGAGGGTCATGGGTCTTGACAAGACCCTTGAAGTCGTTCAATTTTTCATAGCGGGATTGCAGTTGCGCGGGGTCCAGGGTGAATAGCTTTCCCCAGTGAGGCCGGGGCTTGAAAGGTGCCAGCTCCTTCTCGATCATCGGCAGCAGCTTGCGGACGGCATCCCAGTCTGGCTTCCAGGTGAAGTGGATGCTTAGGCTGGGCTGGTTGTAACAAGGACTCATCCACAAGCGGTCCGCCTCGATCGTGCGCAATTCCGAGATCAACAGGTGGGGGCTGACTCGGTCCCGCAATCGCTCGATCGCGAGGATGGCTTCGACGGCGTCCTTGCGGGCGACGAAATATTCGGACTGCAACTCCTTGCCGCTGCTCGGAGTGAACCCCATCCGGAAATGAGGCAACCGTTCGTACCAGGGGCCGGGCACTCCCATCTGCTCCGTGCAGTTCTCCGCCGAGAGTTCGGCGATCGGGTGGAGATTCTTGGTCGCGAGGGTTGCGCCATAGAACTCAGGTTTGGCCGCCGATCTGTCCCCTGCCTCGACCCGGCGCTTGACCCAGACTTCGCTGATCCGCTTGGCTTGCCAGTCGGTGAACAGGCTGACGCTGTCGCCGCTTGCCACAATGGCCTCGAAGTGGTCGGCGAGTTGAGTCAGCGTCATGTTCTCGTAAACATCCTGGCGCATCAGGAACGTTGGCTCGATGTCCAGCGTGACCTTGGTCACCACCCCGAGCGCACCCAGGTTCACAACGGCCCCGAGGAAGGTGTTACCGTCGCGTTCGCGGGAAAGGTTGAGGACGTTGCCGTCGGCCGTGACGAGTTCCAGGGCCGAAACCGCCGTTGCCAGGTTTCCACTCTTGACGCCTGATCCATGCGTTGCGGTGGCACAAGCGCCCGCGATGGAAATGTGCGGCAGGGACGCGAGGTTGTGTAACGCGAAGCCCTTGTCGTGGAGATAGGGGGATAATTGGCCGTAGTTGATCCCCGCTTCAACCGTCACCGTGCGTGCCATCGGATCGAGCGCAAGCACCCGATTCATGGGCTTGAGGGAGAGCAAGGCATGCGAACTGTCGGCGATGCCGTTGAAGCAATGACGCGTGCCGAGCGTCTTCAGGGAATCGTGCTCCTTGACGAATTTTTGAATCTGTTCGATCGACGTAACAGGATACAAGTTGTTCGTGCTGTATCGGTAGTTGCCGGCCCAGTTAGTGAGTGGGCCGCGCGCTGGGGGGCCGTCGGGTGCCTGGCCGAAGAGCGGAGCCCCGGGAGCTCCGCCCAGGATCGCAGCCGAGAGTTTGAGGAACGTTCTCTTATTCATGACCGGGCTCTCCCCTGTTGCGGATGGATTCTTGGATTGGCTCAAGAGTTCCCCGCCTAAGAAAGTAGCCCAGTTCCTTGGAAGTGGCCAGCACCGACTTTTCAGTACCACAACCATCAACGACGTCGATCCTCTGGCTTGATGACGACGCACCGCACTGCGACGGCTCAGCGACGTACGACCTCCTCGTCGGGCCAGACTCCGGCGCGTTGCGGGTCGAGTCGAACCAGGACGTGGAGGTGGTTGTCGAGCACGGCGAACCCGCCGACAGCGATGGTGAAGCGGCCGGCCAACTCCTGAAGCCGGTTTTCGACCCAGAACTTCCGGTTAGGGCCGCCTTCACCGAGCAAGAAGTCGTGTCGGACGCATCGCGTAATGCAGTGATACCATCGTGTGACGTCGGGGGCGACGATATGAGCGCGAGCGATCGTTATTGTTGGGTCTTCTGGGTGAATCTGAGGAATCGAAGAGATTCTGACGTGAGGATCCAGAGTGCAATGCGTGTCCTTGCCATCGGAGTGCTGGAGTGTCGACCCGCCACGTCCGTCGCTAATACGGAATGTGACGTCGTGGTTGCCGACGTCGCCGGCTCCATGTCACCAGGCCCGTTGTGGCGTTGACGGTCATGCTCGACGGGCCAACCACCAGAGAATAGGTCAGGCGATTGCGAGATTGCCCAGATTCTCAGGCTTACGTCGAGATATAGGAATGGCCCCTTTGAAGCTCTCGGTTGTATGGCCGCATTATGCACGTCCTGCGTCCGAGGTCAAGGTAACGGGAATTATTGCCTGTTAATGACACTATGCGAATTCCTGGCGACAATAAATGGTATCGGCAGTTTTGGATTAAATAGAAATTGAGATTCGTTAATTTGTTGAATTGAGAAATCGTAATCATCTTATTGTTCATGAAGATAAGTCTAGTAATTTTTGCTCGCAGTAGGGCTGACTCGCTATTTCGCACTCTTGAATCGGTGACGCTAGCCATTGGAGTCATGCCCGGCATTTCCATGATAGTGGTCGATAATGGTTCTGTCGATGCTACCTTGGATGTCGTAAGCACATGGGCTAGGCAGCAACGATTCCCCGTTAGAACGTTCTACGAGGCTGTACCTGGCCCCTCGGTTCCACCGTTCGACGATCCCAACAAGGAGCTATGACGCCATGAGTGAGTTCATCTTCCTGTACCGTCGGCCGCCGACGCAGAACCCCTCATCGCGGCAGATGGAGGAGCGGATGCGCCGATGGCAAGCGTGGGTCGAGAAGCTCGAAAAGGGCGGTTCTCCGGGTACGCCACGTGCAGGTCACTGACCCGCCACAAGGTCCCCACCCAGCGCCCTCCCAGAGCCCATGCCACATGCGCCGCACGATAACCCGAGCGGTCTCAGCCGCAGCCGATCAGGTTGGCGAGGACGGCCGGCAGGTCGGGGGCGCCGGCGGCGGTGGGGGATCGCCAGCCGACGAAGCCGTCCGGCCGGACCAGCAGCGCGCCGTCGGGGGAGATCCCGGCCGCCGCCGGGAAGCGGCCCTCCGGATCCTCGACGTCGACACCGACCCGGTAGCAGGCCAGCTCCGTGCCGGCCCGCCGGGCGGCCTCGGCGCCCGCTTCCGGCCAGGTCGTCCCAGCCGGCCCGGCGCCTCCAGCCGGCGTGGTCTCGCCATCGGGCCCGGCGAGCAGCGTCCACCGGCCGGCGACCAGGTCCAGTGTGGACAGCCGGTCGGCCTGGCCGTCCTCCGTCGTGGGGCGGTCCTTGGTCAGCCAGACGTGGGGGACCCGGGTGCCGGGGGAGCCGTCGAGGTTGGCGGCGATGTCCTCGGTGGAGGGGAGGACGGGTTGGGTGCCGCGGACGGCGGTGGACGTGTAGCGGTAGCCGAGGATGACGACCGGGGCGTTGAGCATGCCCACGGCGGCGCGACGGGAGGCGGTGCCGGGGCCGCGGTCCCAGTGCAGGTCGGGGTGGGACAGGCGGAGCAGGGCCTGGTCGACGGTGGTGGCCGCGACCGGGCGGCGTTCCTGCTCGTAGGTGTCGAGGAGCGGGGCGCCGGCGCGGCCCTGGAGCACGTGGGCCAGCTTCCAGGCCAGGTTGTGGGCGTCGGCGACGCCGGTGTTCATGCCGAACGCGCCGAGCGCCGAGATCGTGTGCGCGGCGTCACCGGCCAGGAACACCCGGCCGTCCCGGAAGCGGTCGGCGAGCCGCGACTGCGGGCGCCAGCGGAGCGTGCTCACGACCTTCACGTCGACGTCGGGGTCGCCCAGCGCGGTGCGGACCAGCACGCGGCACTCCTCGGGGCCGGCGTCGGGCGCGGCTGCGCTGGTGTGGAACACCCAGCGGCGCTCGCCGTCGATCGCGACCACCAGGCCGGGCGCGTCCGGGTGGGTGATCTGGCACAACGCGAACCGGCGGTCGCCGAGCAGCGGCGCCAGGTCGGCCTCGAACAGGATGTTGGCCAGCTCGTCGCCCAGCGGCCCCGGGCCGGACACCGGTATGCCGAGCAGCCGCCGCACGGTGCTGCCCGCGCCGTCCGCGGCGACCACGTACCTGGCCTCCACCTTCCCCTCCCCGGCGGGGCCGCGCAGCGTGCCGGTGACGTGGTCGGGGGCCTGGTGGAGGGCGAGCAGTTCGGTGCCGTAGCGGACCTCGACGCCGCGGCGGGTCACCTGGTCGAGCAGGACCGTGTCGAGGCGGTCCTGGGCGCAGGTGCCGCGCAGGCGGGACGGGCTGATCGCACCGGCCTCCTCGGTCATCGCCCGGCGGACCGCGCGGTGCGCGGGCAGTTCGGCCGGATCGAGGTCGCGGACGGTGCGCGCGGAGGTCTTGCCGAACGCGCCGGACAGGTCGACGGCCAGCTCGTTCAGCGCCTGCTCGGCGCCGAGCTCGCGGAGCATCTCGACGGTGCGGATCGCCACGCCGGTGGCGCGCGGGTGCACGTTCGGGCCGGCGTGCCGCTCCGCCACGAGCGGCCGTACCCTGTGCTTGGCCAGGAACGCGGCCGCCGCCAACCCCACCGTGCCGCCGCCGACCACCAGCACGTCCACCTGCTCCATCGGATCCTCCTTGGGTACGCCGTACGTATGCATGGGGTGTAGTCCTGAACCAAGCGTGATGGATTGGGGGTTTTGGTCGGTTTTGCAGATAAGTCTCGAAAGCCTCCCTGTTTTTATCAATAATGAAGTTATCGAGATGTCGTAGTTTCTAAACACAAAAGAGGCTTTCGAGTGACTCCTACTGTCCACAAGAAGTCCCAGCAACGCAAGCAGAGAATCCGCGAATCCGCCGACGTCTCCAGAAGAAGGCGATCCCCGAGCTTGACCAGCCCATGATCACGGCCGCCAATATTCATTACGAACTGTCCGATCTCGTCGCGGGACTGGCTCCCGGCGGTATCGGCGCCATCCATTTGCTGGCGCGCAGGACCGGATTGATCCGCGACATCGACGCCCGGCTCAAACTCCTTAAAGCCCATCTCCCCTTTCACGAATCCGACCATGTTCTGAACATCGCCTACAACATTCTCGGGGGCGGAAAACGGATCGCGGGAAGAACTCGGTGTCAGTTCATGTCTCAACAAGTGACCGAGGCGGAAACATGAACTGACACCGAGTTTTCTCCATGGGCTTGAGGGAGAGCAAGGCATGCGAACTGTCGGCGATGCCATTGAAGCAATGACGCATGCCGAGCGTCTTCAGGGAATCGTGCTCCTTGACGAATTCTTGAATCTGTTCGATCGACGTGACAGGATACAAGTTGTTCGTGCTGCATCGGTAGTTGCCGGCCCAGTTAGTGAGTGGGCTGCTCGCTGGGGGCCGTCGGACGCCTGGCCGAAGCGCGGTGCCCCGGACGATCCGCCCAGGATCGCGGCCGAGAGTTTGAGGAACGTTCGCTTATTCATGATAAGGCTCTCCCCTGTTGCGGATGGATTCTTGGATTGGCTCAAGAGTTCCCCGCCTAAGTTCAAGTTTCGCACTTTTCCCAAATGTCAAATTCCGACTTGTAGATTCAATAGGGCTCCAAAAAAAACGTCGGCGTCTCTGTCAGTTTTTGGCAAATTGTTTGGGCCTTACACCGAACAATTTCCCCTGACACAGGACGCCGACCCATGGAACTTACACCCTCCTTCCTCCTCTTGCTACAGCAATTCACACCCGTCTTCACCAATCCCTCCTTCCACACCTTCACCTTGATCGCCTCCGGCTGGATCCTCTCGAATCGCCACCGCTATATTACCGAACTCATCTTCTCCAGCGGCCAGGTTGGCATCGGACATTGGTCACGCTTCCATCGCTTCTTCAGCCATGCCGCTTGGGACCTCGATCACTTCTCGATGTCCCTGGCCAAGCTTGTCGTCTCCATCCTCGCACCGGGCGCCACTTTTTACTGGGCCGTCGACGACACCCTCTGCCGAAAACGCGGACTCACCCTCTACGGCGCCGGCATGCACTACGACCCACTCATCTCCAGTCGAGCCAAAGCTCTCGTCAGTTGGGGACACGACTGGGTCGTCCTCTGCCTGATCGTCGTCCACCCGTTCTGGGCACCGACCAAAGTCTTTGCCTTGCCCATCGCCATGCGGCTCTATGTCAACCGCCAAGGCTTAACCAAGGGCAAAAAGAACCAGAAAAAGAAAAAGGCAAAGCCCGATCCCAATCATCGCACCCGCCCCGAACTCGCGATGGAATTGATCCACTTGGCGGCGGACTGGTTCCCCGACGACGAGATCGTCATCACCGGCGACAGCGCCTATGGGGGCCAGAGCATCCTCGGCCAACTTCCGCCCACGGTCCATCTCATTAGCCATGTCCATCCCAAGGGGGCCCTCTATGAGCCAGCGCCTCCCAAGGAGGAGAAATCCAAAGGGGCGCCCCGCAAGAAAGGCCAGCGCCTCCCCGGCATGAAGGAGTGGGCCGAGGATGCGAATCAACCCTGGACCCCACACGACTTTGACCAGTTCGGGCTCCATGCCAGCTTGGCGGTCAAGACGATCCAGGCCCTCTACTACAAGGCCGGCAAGGACCGACTCCTGACGATCGTCTTGGTGCGTGACCTCCAGGGGAAACGTCCCGATCAGATGTTCTACTGCACCAAGCTCGATTGGACCGTCCCGCAGATTCTCTCGGCCTACTCGTACCGTTGGGCAATCGAATGTACTTTTGAAAATACCAAGCAACTTCTCGGCCTCGAGGATCCCGCCAATCGCCTCCCCAAGGCCATCGAGCGAACCGCGCCGATGGCGTTGTTTCTCTACAGCTTGGTGGTGGTTTGGTTCCACCAGACCGGTCATCGATTTCTTCGTTTTCCGGTCCGCCCGTGGTATCCGAAGAAGCAAGAGGCCTCGTTTGCCGACCTGCTGACGACCTTGAGGCGGGTCAGCTATGAGGAGAAAACCGAGGGAGCGCTATCCAACCGGTATGACCTAAAAGCCTGGATTGCGCAGCTCACCGAGTTTCTCAGCCGCGCGGGCTGAGCCGACATCGGCCGGAGATTTCGGCCCTCACTCGCACTTGATCAAGGGGTCGCCGGGGTCGATAACAGGCCTCGGGCCGCTCCCGATCCGTCCCTGTTTATGCGAAACTTGAACTAAGAAAGTAGCCCAGTTCCTTGGAAGAGGCCAGCACCGTCTTTTCAGCACCGACAACCATCAACGACGTCGATCCACTGGCTTGATGACGTCGCGCTGTATCGCGCCGGGACGCGTGGAGGGGCGATGAGTTCAGGCCGCATGTCGGCGAGACCAAAACGGGGTGTCTCGCCAGCGAAGTTCCGCGCGATAGGTGTCTCGTCGCTCGCGGAGAAAGTTGAGCCACAACTGTTCGCACGCCGTTCGATAGTCACCTTGGTGCAGGATGGCTTGAACGGCGAGGCGAGCGGACTCGAGCGCCTTGGCCGATCCTTGGCCGGAGAGCGGATCGAACGTCATGGCGGCATCTCCCACGGCGATCCAATTCGGACCGGCGCAGTGCTGGAACCGGCCCGAGTGCGCAGCAACCATCCGTGGCGCATCGAGCAGTTGGTATGCATGAGTATTTAAAAGTCGGCAGATCTCGTGGCAAGCCCTCACCCGCTCCCAGAACCAGGCTGTTGTGGGCGCCCCCTCTGGTACGAGATCAACGTCGGTTTGGAATGCGACCGTTCGCGTTCCATTCGGCATCAGGGCCGTATAGCACCAGCCATCAGGGTGCGACTCAACGTACGTTCTGGAATCAAAATCGCTGGCTTGCGACGTCGTCGCGATGGCGAAAATCGAAACCAGTCGATCGACTTGTTCATAATGGCCTCCTTCTCGACGGATGAGGGTGCCGCGGCGGCCCGTACAGTCCACCAGCACATCCGCGAGGAGACTCCCCGTCGACGTGTGTACCGTCCATGCGGCTGCCTGGCGTTCGATTCGTTCGACAGCGACGTCCAATCGGACTTTACAGCCAGCCTCCACGGCGGCATTGAGGAATCCCGACTCGAACTGGGCTCGGTCAAGTTGCCAACCGTGCCCGTGCGGGTTGAAGATAAAATCCTTCTCGACAGGGGCGGCGTGTCCCCAAACGGAAACGACGCCATGGCAGGGCAAATGACGCTCGGGTTGGAAACGCTCCCAGTGCCCCAGACGCTGCAAGTGGAGCCGTGCCTCGGGTGGCAGTGTCTCGCCGATCTTCCAGCCCAGCACTGGCTGTTTTTCGAGCAGCACGACATCGCAGCCGGCCTGCGCAAGCTCCAACGCGGCGGCGCCTCCAGCGGGTCCTCCGCCGATGACTACGATCGAGGCGTTTACTAACATCGGAACACGTGCCAGCAATGGGATGAATGGTGGTTTGAGTTGTACAACGACGGTATCACGCGGACGTATGCACGGCATCGTCGGGGCAGTCGGAGCGGCAGCCTCCGCGCGGTGAGCATCGTTTCCTGAAGTCTGTGCACCCTATTCGGGAGGGGCCCCATACCTTCCGATTTGGCGCAATTTGCGGCCCCCGAACTGCGCCGGCGCTGCTGCGGCCGTCGTTGCCCCAACTGCTCTCGTCATACCCGGTTCTGGTAAATCCGGCGGTGATTCAACCCAGATGCGCGAGGGGACGCCGGGTAAATCTTGGGGGCCGTCTCGCTCTTCAATGATCCCGAGCTTTCCAAAGTCGGTGATCATCTGAGCGATATCGGAGCTTCCATTTCCAATAAGGCCTCGGAACCAATCCACTCGGGAGTGGAATGCTTCGATTCTTGCCTGTGGTGACAGGGTCGTGTCCATGACTGTTTGGTAGTCTGATTCGCGCAGCACGGTGTTGGGAACACGGGCCGGCCAGAAGGTGGGTAGCAGTTTCGGCGATGTATTGAAGAAGGTATAGCCTGCCAGACAACTGGCGGTGTCGGTCTGCCAGGGAACGGCCATCCACTTGGTCAGGTCGCCTGCCGAGGCGCCATTCAGTGGCCCCGTCGGCGACACGGCGACCGCGGGGGACAGGACATCGCCAAAGTCCGGCTCGGGAGAACTTGGCGGCCGCCGTTTGATCCGAAAAGACCCGCGATACAAGTGCCGAATCCGCATCGGCCAAGTCAGCTCACACCCGGGATGGAAGGCGTCGGCCAGGCAGAACGCGAGTGCGGCTTCATCGAGCGCCTCGGGTTGTCGTTGCAAGTCGAGGTCAGCCAATGAACGGGCAATGGGGAGCGGCGTATCGCTTTCAAAATCACCGGCGGCCCATTTTTGCAGCCAACTCAACTGCAATTGCGAGAGTGAGGCCAATCCGCCAGGAACGGCCAGACTCGGATCGGGGTTTTGAGGTGACACCGAATCCATACCGTCCAATGCGTCTCCGTAGAACTGTGGCCAGAGTTGCTTGCCCAGATTTGAGGGCCGACCGGGATTCCGGAATTGAACGTAGATTCGCTCGCGAAACTCGCGGTTGCTGGGACTTTGATCCGCGAGACGTGGCAAAATCGCGTCGGCCTCGAAAGGTGCTCCCGCACCAAACCAAGAAGCAAAACCGTGGTTGACCCACTGCAGGCCAGAAAGTCGTTCAAAAATCGGACGGATGTGTCGTTGAAATGAGACCGGTGCGGGGGGAGGAATGAACCCCCAGGCAATCATTCGATCGAGAAGGAGATCGTGCAAGGTACGGGTAGTCTTCAATGCCGGGGCATAATTCGGCGGAGCCACGGCGATCCAGGCACCCTCGACAGGTATGTCGATTCCGTGGATGGTGACCGTGGCGTCGACCGGGCCATCAGACATGTCGTCGTGCCAGTCATCATTATTGGCGAAGGTCGTCGGTAACGTACCGATCCGCGACTGGGACAAGCCGTGACCTCCGAATACCAGCAATCGCCCGGAAGCATCGGTGCGGAGTTCTCCGAGTGGGACCGGGAGGTGAAAGAAATAACCGCCATCGAAATGAAACGATGAACCATGCTGGCTCCGGCCGGCGATCGAGCGAGGTCCAGGATCAATCACCAACTGGGCCCGTTCATTCCCGGTAATCGACGCGTTTCGCCGGCGCGATAATGGGACCCCCGCGTCGGAGGCGGAAGGGATGTCGAGTGCCAATTGAAACTCGTACCATTCCGCCTTCTTATTCGCGAGATGCACGGTCCATTCGATCTCGGCATTGTCGGCCGTCAGTTCCGCCACCACTTCTCCCGCAGCGTTGTAACCGTAGATCCGGAAGCAGGCCGCCTGCCGTTTCAATGCCCCTGCCCGGTCCTTGTATTCCCCCTCGGCAAGCGTGGGCGCATCGGGGACTTCGGGACCGATGAAATATCCATCGAATTCGACACTGTTTCCGACCCGTGCAATGCCGATCGCGGGATGGATCGCTGCCCGGGTAATAATTGAGTCAGTCGGCATCTGTACCTCGTGTTAGATATGTTGGATTAAAAGATAGAGAGTCGATGGGTGCAATAGCGAGCCAAGCGATAGGGTCGCTACGCTGTCCACGACGAGAACGCTGTCAAGAGGTTGCCTGGGGTAATTTTCACCCGTCTTGGAGATCACGTAGGCTTGCATGCACGATCGCGAAGTGTGAAATCGCAGTTTTTGTTATTAAGAGAATTCACTAATAATACGTTGAGTTAAAAAAACGAATCATTTGATAAGTTGTTGTTGGAAATTGACGGATTGTTGAAATGCGAACACAATTGGATACGATCGTCGTTGAGTTTCGAAATGATCGAAGTTTATAACTGCGTGATCGCGTTGAAAAGTGAGCATGAAGTGTTCCGGAATTGAAGTGATGAACGGATGGGGGGGGGCCGCATAACTTCTGCCTCCCCCCTCTTTTGGGGAAGCGAGTCGGGCACGGTCGGTACATTCCCAAGCCGATGCACGGGACAGAATCGCGTTGAGTGTAGCAGGGGGCCAGGTCTCTCTCAAGCGACTCGATGAGATTTGGCCGCGAGACCTTCGGGCTTTTCTCTGCTTTCTCCTGGTGACAGAATGAAAAATGGGGAATCCAGAAATCAGGGTGTGGTAAATGGTGGCGGTTTCATGCATCAAGCGATGGGTGTCCCCATTGAAAATCGTGCTGACAAATGTTGGAACCAGAAGCCGTAATGCCATACGTTCCGCACATCTCGCCTGCAATTTCTCGGAATTTTCACCTCCTGCTATTTCTGGCATACGCTGATGTATTGGCTCCCGCGACCCGCTCCTTCCATGATCTCCGCCACTGACTTGCTCACATCACGCCTCCTCGTCCCGCCAACCCATCGTGATCGTTCCCCATCGATTCTTCGCTTGTTTCCCATGCAAGGCAATGTCCCAACCGTTCCCTGCCTCCTTTCGGAGTCAAACTTGAGGATTCGCTTTTGACGTAAGTCTTGCGGGCCTAGACTTACGTCAAGGCGTAATTATTTCTGCAAGTCAACAAAATTTTCCACCTTGACCCGCTCGACTCTCGGACAATCATGCCGACGGGAATCACAACCCGACGCCTGTCGCCAATCGCGGGCATGTCGAGGACGATTTGATCCCTCTCGAGGCCATGGTCCATGCCAGAACAAAAACGACCGCGCCAGTCGAATCCCGCTCCCGATCTCAGTCCCGGCGAGGCGGCCCACACCGGCGGTCAGTCCCTCAAGTCCTTCCGGCTCGGCGCCCTTCCCATCCTCGATCGGATCATCCGCCGACTTCGACTGGATGACTTCCTCCGCCAATACCTTCCCCCCGAGGATGCCCGCCAAAAGATCGCCACCTCCACCGGCCTCCTTCTCTTGCTCAAGAACCTTCTCGTCTCCCGTGAACCCATGTATGGCGTCGGCCAATGGGCGAGTCGCCACCCCGCCGAGTGGTTCGCTCTGACCCCGGCCCAACTGCCCCACTGGAACGACGACCGCGTCGGACGTTGTCTCGACCGACTCTTCGACGCCAATGTCCCCTCGTTCACCCTGGCCGTCGCCACCCATGCCGTGGCGGAGTTCAACGTCGCATTGGACGAACTCCATAACGACTCGACCACAATCACCTTCCACGGCGACTATCGCGAGGCGGCCCAAGAGGACCTGATGCGGGGCCAGAAGACCCAGGCCATTACCTGGGGGCACAACAAGGATCATCGCCCTGACCTCAAACAACTGCTCTACGTCCTGACCGTCACTCGCGATGGCGGCGTACCGGTTCACTTCCGCGTCGAAAGCGGGAATACCACCGACGACCGCACTCATCGTGCCACCTGGGACCTGCTGTGCCAGTTGACCGGGCGACGGGACTTTCTCTATGTGGCCGACTGCAAGCTCGCCACCGCCGAGAACATGGCTTACCTGCACCAGCACGGCGGCCGATTCCTGAGCATCCTGCCTCGTACCCGCTCCGAAGATGGCGAATTCCGCGCGTTGTTGTACCAGGACCAGGTGACCTGGAAGCCGATCCATGAGAAGCGGGATGAGAAGGGAGTTCTCCTGGAACGCTACAGCGTGGCCGACCAGGCGACCCTCAGTGCCGAGGGCTACCGTCTGATCTGGTGTCACAGCACACGGAAAGCGGAAGTCGACGCATCATCACGTCATCAGCAAGTGGAGCGTGCGTTGCTGGCGTTGTCGGAACTGCGGTTAAAACTCAGCTCGCCGCGTAGCCGCTATCGCCAACTCGGAAAGGTCAAGGAGGCGGTCGCGGCCATCCTGGAGCCGCGGGACTTGGCCCGGTGGATCACAGTCGAAGTCGTGGAAAAACGGGAGGAAACTTACCGTCAGGAGGGGCGTGGCCGTCCCAACGACAAGACGCGCTACGTGAAAGAGGAGACCGTTCGCATCGCATTGACTTACCGCATCGACCATGTTGCTCTCGCGGCGGAAATGTGCGTCGACGGTGTCTTTCCCCTAATCACCAACGAGTTATTGCTTACTGAGGAAGAATTGCTATTAGCATACAAGCGTCAGCCGGTAATCGAGAAGCGGTTTTCGCAACTCAAGACAGACTTCGAAGTGGCTCCCGTGTACCTGCAGAACGTGGGGCGGATCCAGTCGCTGCTTTGCGTCTATTTCTTGGCCCTGTTGACCGAGGCGCTGCTGGAGCGGGAACTGCGTGCGGCGATGAAACGCGATGGTGTGAAGAGTGTGCCTCTGTACCCGGAAGGTCGAGCGTGCCATCGCCCGACGGCACGTCGGGTGATTGATTTGTTCGAGGAGGTGCAGCGTCATCAGCTGATCGTGGAGGGGCAAGCGCCAGTGGAATTCACGACCGAGCTCTCCAAGTTGCAACGCCAGATTCTGAACCTGCTTGGCATGGCGACGGCCTACGATCGCTGAAATTGCAGGCCGCCGGAAATTCGGAGATAATGAACCAGAGATGTGCGGAACGTAGGGTAATGCCTCTGCTGATTGATGAATAACACCAGGTGGTCAGGCACTTAAAATTGGCAATGCCGAGAATCTGGATAAGAGAGTTCGGATGCTTGGGCGATCGCCATGAGCAGGTCGGCCCCTGACGAGGCGGGTTCAGAGGGTGATGATTGGTGCCGAACACCACCGGTGAGTGGGGCGGTGGTTGTCAGTGAGGGGCGATACGGCGTCGCGCGGAGCGATCGAGCGGGTGGGGCGTTGCCGGGAGCTCAGCGGGGAGAGGAAAGGATCGCCGGACGGTGCGGGGACGCTGGCGAGGGGAATCGACGCGTCGGCCCAGGCGGGGAACGCGTCGTGGGTGGTGAAGCGCGTCGAAGGTCTTGCGCCCGCGTGAACTGTCCAGGCCCAAGCGGGCGAAGATCACAGTCGGATTCACAATTGTCATGCCGACGCCAGCTTCTCCATCGTCCGCCGCACGCCTTTGAGCCTGCTCAGGAACGAGAAGAGCAAGAAGTTGGGGGTGAAGTCGAAACGACTCGCCGCCGACTGGAATGGCGACTATCTCGAACAAGTGCTGCTTGGAACAGGACTTATGGTGCAATCGCCCTGCGAGCCAAGCGGGCAGGATTCACAAGATTGCGGACGTGGCAGGGGTGATGGCGGTTATGCGGTGGTCTGTTGGCGCGAGAAAGCGCTACCGAGATTCATTGCGGTCAGGCAGGCGCGGAAATCCTTGAGAGGATTTCCAAGGCGCTGCGGACATTTCTGGGTTGCCCGCCTCTCGAAAGCTCAGGCGGGATTTTTGGTTGAAGGCGCAATGGGCTGAGTGGTCGTGTGCCGTTTCGTCATTGAGACAACCTCGACCACGACGAGCACGCCAAAGAGAATCGCGACGATCATCGTAAGCATAATCAATCGACTCCATCGGTACGTTTGCCTGGGGAACGAGGCACGACGAACTTCGAGTCAGCAGGAGAGGGACGATCATTGCGGCGAAAGAAAAAAAACGGTGAGTTTCTCCTGCCCCCGAGGAATCGCCAGACTGTCATCGTGCAGCGATACACTCAGAAATGCGGCGGGGGGATTGGGGCTTTTCGTGATTGGGCGTTGTAAATCTTGGCTTGGCCATGGTTTCAGGCAAGCAATGAAAAAGCCCGGCCCCCCACGAGGGGGCCGGGCACAGCCAGGGAGAACGACGCTTGCTCGTGATTTGAACTCATGATTTCGGTAGGCCACTCTTTGAGCGATCAACCGGCCGGACGCTTTTGGGTCGTCGCGTCACTTGAGTGAGAGGTAATAAGGCATCTGGCGTGCCATTCCGCCTGGGCCTGGTCGCTCCCGTCGCTGAGGTGGCTTAAAACCCATTCTGGTAATGGGTTGCGTTTGCTGTTTTTTTTGAAGATCCGATGAGGATGGTGCGCGGGATCGATGAAACGTGCCTCATAATCTAGCGGTCGTGGTCTGAAATGAGGCATAAGCGGTGGTCGAGAAACCCGAGTCGCTTTTCCCGTCATGACTTCGGTAAGATTCTTGGGTCGAAGTGGAGGAGATTCGAGGACTTTGGTTGACGGCGTTGTGGGAAGGGATTGGGCGTCTATGAAGGTCTTTGTGCTGGGGTTGGACGGGGCGACGTGGGATATCCTCGAACCCTTGGTGAAACGGGGGGAACTGCCCAACCTTCAGCGACTCATGGAGAAGGGGGCGTCGGGGACGCTCGGCTCCGTGTTTCCGCCGCTCAGTCCGGTGGCCTGGACCACGGTGATGACCGGGAAGAACTCGGGGAAGCACGGGGTCTTCGAGTTTTTGGAGTACGCGCACAACCCGCTCAAGGGGCGGGTGAACTCGTCGAGGGCGATCAAGACCGACCTGGTCTGGGAGATCGCCGGGCGGCACGGCAAGAAGTCGGTGGCGGGCGGGGTGCCGATGAGCTATCCCCACCGGCAGGCCCCGGGGTTCTACTTGGGGGACTTCCTCAGCCCGGCCGATGCGCCTGACTTTGCCAGCGACCCCGCGATCTTCGCGGAGTTGGAGAAGGAGGTTGGGACCTATCGCCCCTGGGCGTCGACGGTGCATGACGGTGGGAATGAAGCGCAAGTCCTCAAGGAGCTGACCGACTTTCTCGATCAACACTTGAAGGCGGTTCAGTTCCTGATGGGTCGCTGCGAGTGGGACCTGTTCATGTTCGACCTGATGGCGACCGACCGCATCCAACATGAGCTCTGGCACGTCTGGGACCAGGCGCATCGGCTCGCCAAGGGGCGGGACTTCTCGGCCTTGCAGGCGGGGTGTGACGCGTTCTGGAAGAAGCTCGACCAGGGGATCGGCGCGATCGAGCAGAAGCTCCCCGCCGACTCGGCGCTCATCTTGATGAGCGACCATGGGTTTGGCGGGATCGAGTGGTACGTCAACTTCAATGTCTGGCTCCTGGAACGCGGGGATCTCGCGCTTCAGGATTCGCTCTATGTGAAGCAGAAGCACTGGTTTTACAAGCGCGGGGCGACCCCCGAGTGGTTCTACGGCCTGATGGCGAAGTTCGGCCTGGCCGGGCAGCGGGTCAGCCGGTTCCGGGGGAAGCAGACGGGCCTCCTGGATCGGCTGGCGGAGTCGGCCTTCCTGTCGCGAAGGCATATCGACTGGTCGAAGACCCGCGCCTACTCTCAGGGGAACTTCGGGCAGATCTTCCTCAACCTCAAGGGGAGGCAGCCGCAAGGGTGCGTCGAGCCCGAGGACGCGCGGGGCCTGCTGGACGAGATCAAGGCGGGCCTGTTGGCGATCCCCCACCCTGAGACGGGGGAGCCGCTGGTCGACCGGGTCTGCGAGCGTGACGACCTCTACGCCGGGCCGCACGCGCATCTGGCGCCCGACTTGACGGTGGTCCTCCGCGACTGGCGCTATCGGACGATCGGCTTGCACGACTTCACGACCAACAAGCTGATCGCGCCGGCGTTCGGACCGACCGGGGACCATCGGATGGAAGGAATGATCGTCGCGTCCGGCCCGGCCTTTCGCGCGGGGGCGACGCCCCAAGGGGCGGCCCTGCTCGACATCGCTCCCACGGTCTTGCACCTGCTCGGCGTTCCGGTCCCCGATGACATGGATGGCCGCGTCTTGACCGAGATCCTCGACTCCGCATTCGCCCCGACCGACGGAGCGGCGTCCGGGGCGGCCGGGGCACCCAGCGTGACTCCGGCGGCGGTGGCGTATACCGAGGAAGAGGACGCCGAGATCCAGCAACGGCTGGCCGACCTCGGCTACCTTTGATCGATCGAAGGCCGGTTCCGCCCTGAAATGGGGCGCCGCTTGAAAAAAAAAGGAGTCGCTCCGATCGGATTTCCTCTGACAGAGGAGCGACGCCGTTGAACTGCATGTAGTGAATGTTTGTTCGTGGTTCGCCAGGTTCCAGCCTGGGGCCGCGATCAGATCACTCGCCCAAGGGCTCCAGAATCTCACGTGCCTATGAACGGTTGTTCGTGAACGGCGTAACACCGATGACTGAGGAGTTACGCGGTTGGAGTGAGCAGAGTGGAACTTTGTCGGTCGAACAGGCGAGTTCAGGCTGCTGGTACGAGGTCACAGGACTCGCGGTTCGCTCAGTCACCCATGTGCCTCAATGCTTTTGTCTGTAAACTGCGTGACTCTTGACACTGGAACAAGGGCATTGGGGTGATGGGGCCGGCCACCCAGGGGCGGGCGGAAAAGCCGGTAACGTGGCGACAGTCTCTCGCCTGATTGAATGAGGAAACCGTCGCAGTGCGCGTTTTCGGAATCATGGGCCGTGACTGATAACTCGATGTGCCGAACACCGTTGTCAAGGCCTGCTGCTTTGTAGCACTGTGGGTTGATTAGGTTTGTTAGTATCACACTTGTCCGCTCGTTCGATTTTTTTGTGGTCTCACCCGTCACGTTCGGCTTGTCGCTGATTCTGTCAATGATCTCCGAGACTTGACCGATCACCTCCTCCCTCCTCTCATCTCCTCCCTCTTCCTCGAGGATTGGCGCATCGGCTAGGGAGGCCAGGAGTTGAGCAATCCGCCAGGAGACGACTTTGGAGACCTTGTGGAACGTCACAAGGACTCACTTGCCGTCGGCGAGTTGGTCAGGAGGCAGCTCGAGCGAACAGTTGGGGGGAACCTCTGCGAAGCGGAACCGTCGAACATTGTCAATCGTATCACAGCTTATGGTTTCCAAAAGGCGGTTCATCGATATTCGATGCGATGATTTAATTAATGCATGAGATCGTTCTTGCTCTTGCCATGTTGGGCAGTGCCGTATATCCTTAAGACGCGATGGTCGTGCAAATTTAAGGTATGGGAGATATTCATCCCATCACTTGGCCGTTCGCTTGCGAAACCAAAACGATACTCCTCGCCTGTCGACGCGTGGGTCATGTAATTGTCGTGACTCACGATGGTAGTCCATGGACGTCGATCGTTTTCTGGTCCGGCACGAGCGGTCCTTCTTCCCCCTCCCCCCCCCCCTGTGAGTGCGGTTGGCCAAGCGATAGTCCCGTAGGCTCGCTGGCCTACTCATTCTTTGTTTCCAGCGGCGGGTGCGCGGGCTAGAAGTTTGGTTAAGTGGCTTTGTAAACAAGATTTTTTTATTAAGAGGATTTGCACATGAATATCCAGAGAGCAGGTCGTGGCGCAGGCCAACGCCAAGGTTTCACGTTGATTGAGTTGTTGGTCGTCATCGCCATCATCGCCGTGTTGATCGCCCTCCTGCTGCCCGCCGTACAGGCTGCGCGGGAGGCGGCAAGGCGCAGTCAGTGCACCAATAACATGAAGCAGCTCGGCCTGGCGATTCACAACTATCACGACACAGTAGGCGCGTTCCCCCACGGGGTCAGATCCTGGAACGATTGGGGCGCGATCATCATGCTGTTGCCCAACCTGGAACAGCAGAATGTGTTCAATAATTTCAATTTCAACTCGGCGCTCGGTGGCTCGACGAGCGGCAGTGTTCGCTCTGCCGGCGGTGCGAACACGACGTCATCGACCGTGCAGCTCAACGTCATTCTTTGCCCGTCTGATCGAGACCGCCTGACCAGCTATACGGCCCACTTGAACTACTGTTTCAACGTGGGCTCGGACCTCGCCTCTGAGCAAGGCTACTCGCAGTTCCAAGGCCCGTTCGTCAGTGGCGCCGGTTCACAAAAAAACGGGAACATGGCGGCCATCACCGACGGCACGAGCAACACGGCTGCGGCTTCCGAGAAGGTCAAGGGACTCGGCACGAACTCCGTGTGGGATCCGACTGTCCCCGGTTCGAACAATGTGACCGGCCTCGCCACCTCGTTCTACAGCGCGGGCACGGCTCCCTTTGCTGTCTACACGGCGTGTCTGGCGCTGGCACCGAAGGGGACCTCGCCATCGCTCGCCACTGGTGACGGGATTGGGGGGTGGTGGTGTGATTCCAAGATGTCGGTGGGATCGTATACTCACGTCATGCCGCCCAATACGTTTGGCTGTTCCACCGACGGGTCCAACTGGAACTACAACAACACCTCCGATGCGTCAAGCCGCCACTCCGGCGGCGTCAACGTGTTGATGATGGACGGTTCGGTGCGGTTCATTAAGAGCACGATCAACATCTCGACCTGGCACGCCGTCGGGACCATGGGAGGTAGTGAGGTGATCGACGCCAGCTCGTTGTGACCCGAGCGGTGTCATTCCTCCGGCACCGGGTTGGCTTGGTGCAGATGATTGATATGTGGTTGTGTCATTGATGCAGAAGACGTCCGGGCGGGGCGTGCTCAGGCCCTCCCGGACTTGTGAGACTCAAGCCGGATTGCTTGATGGCAACGGTTGGTCAAGGATGGTGCGGATCAGAACCGCCCTCGGGTGGGGATCGCTCATCATCCGTACCTCCTTTTCATCGATCCAGCACCCCGCGAGGCGTGAGGTCACGCCTGGCCAGGAGAACCAAGGTGATGCGTCAACGATATCGATGGTGTGCGGCCCCTCTGGTGGCTGCGGTCTTACTCGCCCTCGGAGGGTGCGGCGCAGAAACGAGCAGTTCGGTCGGTGCCCCCCCTACTGATAACACGGTCGAACTGGATAGTTCGAAAGACAAGGTTTCGATTAGCGGGACGGTCAATGTCGGAGGCAAGGCGGCGACGGGCGGTGAGGTGACCCTCGACCCGAAAACCTCGTCGCGGTCGGCCGTCGAAACGGTGAAGTCCCCGATTGGCAAGGATGGTTCGTATTCCGCCAAGACCTATGTGGGCACCAACCACATCAGCGTCACCGTGCCCGGCATGACCGCCGAGCAGAAGGCCCACTTCATCGCGAAGATCCTTCAGCCGACCGACAGTAAGGTCGACATTGAGATCCCCTGATTTCCAATGTTCTCGGCGCGCTTGGATCGCACTCAGACCGGTTGACTCAAACCGAGCCCACTTCTAGGATAGATTGTCCAAGAGTCGAGCTGAAACGGCGGCTTGACTCCGTCCCCCCCCCGTTCCGAGAGGAGGCCGACGATGCGACGCCCAGCACGCCTGATTGTCTCGTCGAGCCTGCGCTCCGCGGTCGGGTAACCCTCTCTCGCGGCCTGTCTCGGGCCAGGCTCTCCCACGCATGAACGTCCCATTCGTTCGATCCTCGGCGCTGAGGGTGCGCCGATTTTGCGCGTGAGAGATCCGGATGACACTCAGGAAGCCTTCTCAGAAGCAGTTGCGATCGCTGTGCGCCCAGCCTCACCCTGACGACGGCGTGGAGCCGCGTGAGTGGCTCAAGGAGGGGCGAACCGGTCGGAAGACGTCGCGGAAGGCCTGGCAGCTCTGCGGCCAGGTGGCCGAGGCGCTCGGCCAGGTCTTGGCGGGTGATTGCGGCGACGACGTCTTGCGGAACTTGCAGGTGGTGGCGGTCGAGCCGGCGCCCGACGCGTCTCGGCTGCTGGTCACCGTCTGCGTTCAACCCCCCTCGGAGCAGATTGCGCCCGCCTTGGTCCTGGAACGCCTGGCGCGTGCCTCGGGGCGATTGCGGTGCGCGGTGGCGGCGGCGATCACGCGAAAGCGGACGCCGACGCTCGGATTCCGCCTTGCCCTCCCGATGGGAGGAGACAAGGCAGACTAGTCGTCGCTCTTTGATGGGATCGATGTGACCGAGAGCACGAAGTTCCGGCCGTGGTCAGGCGATGATGACCCGGCCGGGACCGTCTCCGTCGGACTCTTCGACCTCGATCTCGCGGTCGAGGAAGGCGCGGATGGTCGCGACGTTGGTGAGCAAGTGCTCGGTGACGGCCGAGACGGAGTACTCGCTCCGGCTTGCCGCGAGGGCCAACGGGACGAGGATCTGGTCGGCCGAGTGGGGATCGACGGCTCCTCCCTCGGCGTCGTGGAACGCGAGCCATTCGTCGACCGCCTCGTCGGCGACGACTTCGGCGGGCTTTCCACGCTCGCCCAGGCCGACGAACGTGGCTGGAATGCCGTCTTGGCCGTAGGTGGCCGACAGGCTGATGGCAGCCCCCTGCCCCAGGCTCGGCCACTCGATCAGTTCGATCTCGGCCGACAGCCCGCGCTCGGCGAGTCGGGCTTGGGCCCGGTCGCGCATCCGCTGGGCGATCTCGGGGCGAAGATTCGCCACGCCGGCGATGCCGACGAGCCGGGTCAACGGGCCGCGCTCGGTCATGGTCAGTGACTTGAGGGTTGCGGGCTCGATCCAGGCGTCGAGCCGGCCGCCACCACGGGGATAGAAGCCGCCCGCGGGCATGGCCAGGGCCATTGGGGAGCCGAGGCGTGCCAGGTGCGCCCGCCAGGTCGTTTCGAGGAACGGAAACGAGGGGGCGGCCGTGTTGAACGTCCCGCCGGTGAGCGTCACCCGGATCGGCTGCTCGGCGCGGAGGGCCAAGGGCAGGTGCAGGGTCTGGAGCACCAAGGCGGTCGACCCCGCCGTGCCGATGTCGATTTGGAGGTCGCGCGGGGTGTACGCGGCGGGGCGGAAGGTCAGATCACGCGAGCCGATCGAGGCGCCGACGACTTCGGCCCCCGCCAGGCTCGCGGCGGCCTCGACCGCTTTCAGGTGCTGGGGGCGGAGCCCGGGCTTGTCGCGGTTGGCGCGGATCTTGACGATCCGGAACGAGCGGCCGGTCAGGAGCGAGAGTGTGAGGGCGGTCCGGAGAATCTGCCCTCCCCCTTCTCCACGCGATCCATCCAGGGTGATCAGACGCGACGACACCACCCGAGGCTCCTCGGTTCGAGACTCAAGTTCGTCCGACAGACGGTGGGGAGTCGCCACACGATCGTGCCCGCCATGCATCACCCAGCGCTTGCGCGACGGAATCGGTTCCTTCTTACCCCACCCCGTCTTCAACGCTTGCCAATCCATGGCGGAGACTCCTTCCCGAAATCCCGTGGCGGTCGGGATCCGGCAGACAGACAAACAGAGAGACAAACAAGATGAGGAGGCGGTTCACCGGCTTCGGCAACCCATTTGATCGATCGAGCGAACGGCAAACCGACCTGGCTTCACCGGGCTTTGCGTTACGGCTTGGGCGGATCCACCGGCAAAAGGCTGGGGAGACTGGCCGGCGCGGACGGGTTCGTCCCCTCCCGAGACGCCCAGACCAGGAGCACGCGCTGGAGCAGGCGGTCGCTGTTCGCCTCGGCATGGGTAAACATGAATGAGCCGAGGCTCTGGCTCGCTTCGGGAAGACAGCCGACCACGGCGACCTGGCCCGGCTGGAGAGTCAGCGTGGTCGACAACTCGCGGAGGCTTTCCTCCTGCTGACCGTCTTTCTGCATGAATTGCTGCGGCGCGTAACTGCCGGCGTTGGGCAAGGCGGTGAACGCACGCTGAATCGGGCCGTGATGGATCTCAGGGACGAATCGGAGGGCAACCCCGCTGGTCCCGTCATGGTTGGCCGTGACCCGGAACCAACCGCTGGCGTCCTTGTACGGTTTGCCGAACGCACGCCCCTCCCGGTTCAGCAGCAGGCTGACCTCGGGGGTGGTGTCCACCATGTCGATCATCGCGTGGTCCCCGTCCGGGAACTCAAACTGCGACGGCTCGACCTTGTGCGGCGCTTTGGCGTTGAGAATCGAGTCGACCTCGTGGGGCAGCTCCCCGGTGATCAAACCCATCCGAAGCCCATTGACCTCGAGTGCGCGACGGAGCTCGGGCGCAATCGACTGCTCGTCGACCACGCTCCAGAGAGCGCCATTGATCGCCTCGTCACGGAGTGGCCGCGAGAGGATCGCCACGCGCAGATTACAGCGCTTGGGTTCGATGATCTGGCCGCCACCGCCGATCCTGGCCAGAAACGTGTCGCGACCGAAGTCCGAGCGATTCAACGAGCAGCCCGCGGCGGCCATCATGGCCATCCCAAGGGCCAGGGCTTTCCAAGTCATGGAGCGGAATCCTTTCCGCGTCACCGAGATAGAGTGAAGAGGCAACCACGCTGGGGAAGGAGCTGGGCCGGAAGTCTATGGCGGGAAGCTTTCTCCGTCAATGCCAACCAGAGCGCTTGGGGGAACCTGCGCCCTGCGCTGGGGACGACGGCCGGATTCGGGGGGCCTGGACTGGCGAACCGATCGCTCAGCCGTCGCCGGGCGGCGAGTTCAGCTCGCGCTCGATGCGGAGCTGGATCTGGGAGAGTTGATCGCCCGAGTACTGGCTGTGCGGCCAGGGCCAATGAACTGAATCATTGGAGAAACGGGGAATGATATGCCAATGGCTGTGATCGACGGTCTGGCCGGCGGCGCGGCCGTTATTGACGATCAGATGAAATCCATCCGCCTGGGTGGCTGCCTGCACCGCGCGACAGAGTCGGGGGACGAGCGAGCCGAGTTGAGCGGCCGTCGCATCGGGCAGTTCGGTCAGGTTGAGGTGATGGGATTTGGGGACGAGCAAGACGTGCCCGGGGTTGACCGGGTTGATGTCGAGAAAGGCCAGCGCATCGTCGGTCTCGAGGACCTTCGACGAAGGGATCTCCCCGCGCACGATCCGGCAGAACGGACAATGAGAATCGTAAGCGTGACCAGCCATGAGAGCGAGACTTCTTCATTCCCAAGGGTCAAGCGACCCCGCGCGGACGGATAGGACCACGCGGGGCCGCCTTGTTTCTGGATTGGAATCAGGACCCGGCGGAGGTCGCGACAACGGTCGGCTTGGTGGCCGCCTTGATCTGCTCGTTCTCGCCCAGCAACGAGATCACGGCCATCGGCGCGGCGTCTCCTTGGCGGACCTTGGCGAGCTTGAAGATCCGGGTGTATCCACCCGTCCGATCCTTGAACCGGGGGCCGATCTCTTTGAAGAGCGAGAAGGCCACGTCCTTCTTGGTCACGACGGCCAAGACGCGACGGAAGTCATTCAGATTCCAGCCGTCTTTGGCCAGGGTGATCAACTTCTCGGCGAACGGCTGGACTTCCTTGGCCTTGGCCAGGGTGGTCTCGATCCGACCGTGCTCGAGCAGAGCGGTGGCCAGGTTCCGTAGGAGCATTCGCCGGTGCGACGGCGACCGCTTGAATTTCCGACCGGCTTTACGGTGTCGCATGGTCTCTCAGGCTCGCAGCTAAGTTTGGTTCGTTGTAGGGGGTGGGCGTGACCCACCCATCTCGGCCTCCGATGGTGGGCATTGCCCACCCGGCTCGAAGACCTTCGCCACGCCAGCGAAAAAGGGCTCTACAGGATTGGCAGGAGTCTCAGACCCCTTGTCGCATGGGGATATCCATGCCCAGGTCGAGGCCGATCTCGTGAAGCTTGGCGCGGACTTCCTTGAGGGTGGTCTCGCCGAAGTTGCGGACCGTCAGGAGCTGGTCTTCCGAGCGGCTGACCAGGTGGCGGACGGTCGTGATCCCTTCGCTTTCCAGGCAGTTGGTCGCCCGGACCGAGAGTTCCAGCTCGGCCAAGCTCATATCGAGCTTGCGCTCGAGTTCGGCGTCGACCGGTTCGGACCGAGAACCATCCTGGCCGCTGGCATCGGACGGCAGGCCGGGGCCCGGCTCGTAGTACTGGACGAACGGATTCAGGTGCTTACGGAGAATCTTGGCGGCCTCGACCAGCGACATCTCGGGGCCGAGCGTGCCGGTGGTCCAGATCCGCAGGACGAGCTTGTCGTAGTTGGTCCGCTGGCCGACGCGGGTGTTCTCCACGCGATATTCCACCCGAATGACCGGGCTGTAGATCGCGTCGATCGGGATCGCGCCGACTTCGAGGTCGTCGGTGTGTCCTTCCGCGGCGGGCCGGTATCCCCGGCCATTCTCGACGGTCATCTCCAAGGCAAACGGAACGTCGTCGGTGAGCGTGCAGAGAATGTGATCAGGGTTGATGATCTCGATCGATTCGTCGTGGAGAATGTCGGCTGCCGTGACGACACCGCGACGGTCGCGTTCGATCCGGATCGTCCGGTTCTGCTCCGAGTGGTTCTTGACGACCAGGCCCTTGATATTCAAGACCAGGTCGGTGATATCCTCGACCATGCCCGGGATCGAGGAGAACTCGTGCTGAACCCCTTGAATTTTGATCTTGGTGACAGCGCTCCCCTCCAGGCTGGAAAGGAGGATGCGGCGCAGGCTGTTGCCAACCGTGTGAC
This sequence comes from Singulisphaera sp. GP187, assembly GCF_900129635.1. Taxonomy (GTDB): domain Bacteria; phylum Planctomycetota; class Planctomycetia; order Isosphaerales; family Isosphaeraceae; genus Singulisphaera. The sequence continues at coordinate 5,701,422 of NZ_FSRB01000001.1, forward strand.
CGAATCCGCGTTCGAACGGCTCGACATGGAATTCGCCGTACGTATCGGTCAGTTTTTCACGGTTGCAGACGACCCGGCTGGGAAGTTCGAGGCCACGCCAACGGATGCGCATCGCTCTCTCCAAAAACGCGACCAGCCTTCAGCGATCGATCCAAGGCCGAGAGGCCTCGCGACCAACTTCATCCCTGGCGGATGCCTGAAAGTAGACTGCTGATCGCGACAAATTGCTTGGCTCAGCGGCTCAACAACTCGACGATCAACTGCGGGGTGACCGGCAGCGAGATATCCTGGGTCCCAGGCAAGCGGGAGACCCGCCCCTCGGGCGGTTCGGTGCTGGAGCGGTCGAGCCACTCGGGCACGGGGGGCATCCCTTCGGCGGACAGGTTCGCGGCGGCCAGCTTGCGGGAGTGCTCGCGATCCTTGACCTGAATCTGGTCACCGGGGCGGACCAAGTAGCTGGGGATGTCGAGCTTGCGGCCGTTGATCGTGATGTGGCCGTGCGTGATCATCTGACGCGCCTGCGGGCGGCTGGTCGCAAACCCGAGACGGGTGACGACGTTGTCCAGCCGTCGCTCCAGCAAGGCCATCAAGGCATCGCCCGTGTTGCCGGGGCGGCGACCGGCCAGGTCGAAGTACTTGCGGAACTGACGCTCGAAAACGCCGTAATAGCGCTTGACCTTCTGCTTCTCACGGAGCCGGATGGAGTATTCGCTCGCTTTTCCGCGGCGGAACTGGTGCATACCCGGCACGCCTTCACGGCGTTCGACGGCGCACTTCGGGGTATCGCAGCGCGTCCCCTTCAAGAACAACTTCAGTCCTTCGCGGCGGCAGAGCCGGCAGACCGGCCCGATATGGCGTCCCATGGTGGTTCGGCATTCCTCAACGTCGGGTTGCATTCGGCCGAGTTTTCCAAGGCCCTCGTTGAGCCTTCGGGTTCCTCGGTAATTCAGACTGGCGAGCGATCCGCCCGGGGCTGACCGCGGGTTTCGGCAACCCGGATCACGACAGACCCGCGGGTCCGGTCGGATCGAAACGAAACATTCTCAACGAAGCGATGCGATCATCGGGGCGTGAACGGGAAGGCAGCAAGGCCTGGTCCAAACCGCGTTGAGCCTTAGACCCGCCGCTTCTTCGGGGGACGGCAACCGTTGTGCGGCAGCGGGGTGACGTCTTCGATCGCCTTGATCGAGAGGCCGGACGCTTGCAGCGCGGTGATCGCGCTCTCACGGCCGGAGCCGGGCCCCTTGACCTTGACCTCGACCTCTTTGACCCCGTACTTGGTCGCGGTGGCTGCCGCGGTCTCGGCGGCACGCTGGGCGGCGAAGGGAGTGCTCTTGCGGCTCCCTTTGAAGCCCACGGTCCCGGACGAGGCCCAGCACAACGCGTCGCCGTTGGGGTCGGTGATCGTGACCGTCGTATTGTTGAACGTTGCCTTGATATGCACGACAGCCCGGCTGACGTTGCGTCGTGTTTTCCGCTTCTTGGCCTTGGCCACGGGTCCGTTGCTCCCTGGTCGAATCTCGAAATGGAAACGAGAAGACGATACCGAACTCTCGACTCCCGGATGACCTGGGGGCTTGCAGAGACGTAAGTCCCTAGCGTGGTCCCCTCGGCCCCGGCCAACCGATCCACGGTGAGCCAGTCAGAACCGGGCGAGCTCTGGTCGTTGCGGCGCTGGCGGTTCGCGAACCTTGCAAATCTGGGCCATGCCGTTGAAAGCCTGAACCCAAGGTCGCAAGACTTCGCGACGCCCTTAGCGCATTTCCTTGACGCCCTTCTTGCCGGCGACCGTCTTCCGCGGTCCCTTACGGGTCCGGGCGTTGGTTCGGGTCCGCTGGCCATGGACCGGCAACCCTTTACGGTGCCGCAGGCCACGATAGCAGCCGATGTCGCGCAGTCGAGAAATGGCTTGCTGGACCTGACGACGCAACTGGCCTTCGACCACGTACTCGCTATCGAGCAACGAGGCGAGTTTGGCCAGATCGTCTTCGGTCAAATCTTTCGAACGCTTGTCAGGGTCAATTCCTGTCCGTTCGCAGAGTTGCTCGGCGAGGAACGGCCCGATCCCGTAAATGTAGCGCAACGCGATCACGGTGCGCTTGTCATTCGGGATATCGACACCGAGGATACGAGGCATCCGTCCTATCTCCGTGAAGCAAGAACGTGGAGTGGCGTGGGCATAGCTCCGGGCCGAGGTCGGCGCGTCCTCAGCCTTGCCGCTGCTTGTGGCGGGGGTTTTCGCAGATCACGTACACTTTACCCCGGCGGCGAACGATCTTGCAGTGTTCGCAAATCCGCTTGACGCTGGATCGGATCTTCATCGGACTCCCAACTCTCTTTCCTAACATCGCGAGGCCGAACCACGAGGCAGCCCTCGCTTTGAGGTCGCCTCGTTGAGAATCCCAATCCAGTCCTGAGGCCGAATTGGGCCAATATACAGACCACCCCGACATTCCGCAAGACCGGAATCATCTGGGTGAAGGAGGATTGCCGACAAGGCCGACGAAGGTTCACCCCGAAGGTGGCCGTCCGCCCGTTGGGCGTTTGAGTTCAGTTAGTCATTGAGGTAGGTCAGGACGCGCGGGCCCTCCGTGGTCATGGCAACGGTATGTTCAAAGTGGGCGCTGGCGCGTCGGTCCTTGGTTTCCACAGTCCAACCGTCGTCGAGGGTTCGCACGTCCTTGGTCCCGATCGCCACCATCGGTTCGATCGCCAGCACCAAGCCGGGCTCAAGCCGGATATCGTGCTTGCGGAGCGATTTGCTGACGAAGTTCGGGACCTGCGGCTCTTCGTGCATATCCTGACCGATGCCATGGCCGACGAACTTCTCGACCACGTACATCCCCTGGCTCTTGACGTATTGCTCCATCAGGCCGGCCACTTCCGACCAGGTCCGGCACCGGGTCATCGCCCGGATCGCCAGGTCGAGAGTCTCGGACGTGACGTCCAGGAGCTTCTGGATCTCCGGTGCGATTGGGCCGATCGGGAGCGTGACGGCGGAGTCGCCACACCAACCGTTCAGCTTGCAGCCGGTGTCGATCGAAACGACGTCCCCTTCACGAAGGGGACGGCGGTTGGGGATTCCGTGGACGACCTGTTCGTTGACACTGGCGCAGATCACGGCCGGGAACGGTGGCTTTCCCTTGATCGAACTGGGATAGCCTCGGAACAACGGGATCGCCTTGTGCTCGCGAAAGATTGCGGAGACCGCATCGTCGAGCTCGGCGGTGGTCACGCCAGGCACGGCGAGTTGGCGGACCCGGTCGAGGGCCTGGGCAACCACTCGCCCCGCCTCGCGCATCAGAGCAATCTCACGGGGGCTTTTCAGCTTGAGCACGGTTCGTTTCGTTTCGATCCGTTCCGCGGCGTGGCGGAGGACAGTGTCGCTTCAATCCCTGACGCGTCTCGGCTCTTGGCGGTCGCCCGAGTCGATATCGTCCCAATCAACGTTTGCTCACCAGACCACTGTAATTCCTCATGATCAGGTGGCTGTCGACCTTCTGCACCAGGTCCAGGCAGACGCTGATGACGATCAAGAGCCCCGTACCACCGAGGAAGGACGCGATGGTGAAGTCGACGTTCAAGGCGTTCTGGACCAGGGACGGAATGACCGCAACCAGGCTCAAGAAGGCCGCACCGACGTAGGTGATCCGGAGCATAACCTTCTCAAGATAGTCGGCGGTTCGCCGCCCCGGACGGTAGCCCGGGATGAAGCTGCCGTAATCCTTGAGGTTCTCCGACATATCCTTGGGGTTGAACGTGATCGCCGTCCAGAAGTAGCAGAAGAAGTAGATCAGCACGATGTAGAAGAGCGTGTAGACGTAACCCTGCTTCTGGAAGGCGTCGGACATTTCTTGGGCGAGGGTGGCGATGCTCGACCAGACGGTCCAGGTGTCGGTCCGCCAGCTCTGCGTCGCACGCGCCATCCCGTTGAGGATGAACGAGGGGAAGATGAGCAGGCTGGAGGCGAAGATGATCGGCATCACACCCGCTTGGTTGACCTTGAGCGGGAGGTATTGCCGGGTCCCGCCGAAGACTCGCCGTCCTCGCACGTGCTTGGCCGACTGGGTCGGGATCCGTCGCTGGCTTTCGGTGATCGCGATCACACCGACCACGACGGCGACGAAGAGGCCGATCAGCAAGACGATGGTGGTGATCGGGTACTTGCCGGCGTCGGCCGTGAGCCGAGGGGTGGCATTTTCCCACAGTTGTTTCATCGCCAGCGGCATCCGCGCCAGGATGCCCGCCATAATCAGGAGGCTGATCCCGTTGCCGATTCCGTATTCGTCAATCTGTTCGCCGATCCACATCAGGAAGATCGTGCCGGCGGTCATGATTGAGACACAGACGAGGCCGTCCCAGAAGTTTTGATGTTGTGGTAACACGACACCCATCTGGGGACTCATCATGTACTGGACCCAGAATGCGCTCTGGATCGCGCAGAGGATCACCGTGGCGTACCGGGTGTACTCGTTGATCTTCTTCCGCCCGCTCTCGCCCTCCTTCATCATCGCCTCAAGCGATGGGACGACGCTCCCGAGGAGTTGGAAGATGATCGACGCAGAGATGTACGGCATGATCCCGAGGCCGAAGATGGTGCTCATCCCGATCGAGGTGCCACCGAACATGGCAACTGTGCCGAAGAGCTTACCCGCGGCGTTCTGGCTCTGCTGTTCTTGCCAGTTTTTGAGCTGATCCTGGTTGACAATCGGCAGCGGCACATAGAAGCCGAGCCGATAGACCGCCAGGAACATGAGCGTCATCAGGACCTTGCGCTGAAGCTCAGGCACCTTGAATAGGATCGTGTAGAGCTTGCCCACGGCGGGACGCCTCCTTAAGGCTGCAGGCAGTCAAAATGCGGACCAGACGGTAGTCGGCAACGAAAGAGACGGCGGATACGACAGACGGACAAGGGCCACGCGTGGGAACGGCGGCCCTGATGCCAGCGGACGGATCCGCCTTCGGGAGCTCTTATTGGACAACGACCGCGGTGCCGCCCGCCGCGACAATCTTGGCGACGGCCGATTCGCTGAACTTGTTGGCATGAACGGTGAAGGCTTTGGTCAGTTCGCCTTCACCGAGGATTTTCACCCCGTCGTCATGCCGACCTTTGACCAGGCCGCGGGTCCGCAGGATCTCTTCGTTGATCACGGCCCCGGTTTCGTAGCAGGCCTCGAGCGCGGACAGGTTGAGGATGGCGTAATCCTTGCGGAACGCGCCATTGACGAACCCGCGTTTCGGGACGCGGCGGGCCAGAGGCATCTGACCGCCTTCGAACAGGGCGTTGTACTTGAACCCTTGGCGGGAGGAGTGACCCTTGTGTCCCTTGCCCGAGGTCTTGCCGTGCCCTGAGCCGATACCGCGGCCGATCCGCTTCCGCTTCTTATGCTTGTGAATGCCTTGATCGACGTCGTGAAGTTGCATTACAGAGCCACTCCCCGCAGACGTGCGACTTCGTCTTTGGTCCGCAGTTGCGTCAGGGCGTTGATTGCCGCCTTGACCAGGTTGAGCTTGTTGGTGGAGCCGTAGCTCTTGGTCAGGATATCCGTGATGCCGGCTGCCTGCACCACGGCGCGGACGGCGCCACCGGCGATCACGCCGGTACCCGGGCTGGCCGGGAGCATAACGACGCGTGCCGCGCCAAATTTACCGATCACGCGGTGGGGAATCGTTCCGCCGCGGAGGTTGACCCGATTCATCTGCTTGTGAGCGTCTTTGACGCCCTTCTCGACCGCAGGGGGGACTTCGTTGGCCTTGCCGTAACCCCAGGCCACCTGTCCTCGGCTGTTGCCGACGACGACCAGGGCGTTGAAGCTGAACCGACGGCCACCCTTGACGACCGCGGCGCAGCGGCGGATGGCCACGACGCTTTCCGACCACTCCCCTCGTTCACGACTGTCGCTCGACACGGCGGGCTCCTATTAGAATTGCAGTCCCGCCTCACGGGCGGCGTCGGCGAGGGCTTGAACCCTGCCATGGTATTTGTAGCTTCGACGGTCGAAACAAATCTTGTCAATACCGGCCTGCTTGGCGCGCTCGGCAACCTTGCGGCCCACGGCCGTGGCGGCGGCCTTGTTGCCCCCGTAAGTCAGCTCGCCGCGAACCTCGGAGTCGAGCGTGCTGGCCGAGGCCAGAGTCGTCCCGTCCTGGTCGTTGATGACTTGGGCGTAGATATGCTTGGAACTGCGGAAGATGGCCAGGCGAGGCCGTTCGGGGGTGCCGAAGATCCGCTTGCGGACGTGCCGTTGCCGCCGCAGCCTCCTCACTTGCACCTGTTTGCGCTCGTTCACCGGATGATCCTTTGCAATACTCGGGGTTGAGGGACGGCCGGATCAGCCGGACGTCCAGCCCATGAGTTCTTGGATTCAGAAGTATGCGAGAGATTACTTCGAGCCGAACGCCTTGCCAGCCTTACGGCGGACAACTTCGCCCTCATAACGGATTCCCTTGCCCTTGTAGGGCTCGGGGGGGCGAACCTTGCGAACCACGGCGGCAAACTGGCCGACCGCCTGCTTGTCGGATCCGGTGATCACGATGTGGGTGGGGTCGGGGAGCGTGACCGTGACTCCCGCGGGAGCCTCGAGCACGATCTGATTGGCGAACCCGACCTGAAGCGCCACGGTGTTCGCTTTTTTCAGTTGGGCCTGATAGCCGACTCCGACAATTTCCAGCTTCCGGGTGTAGCCATCGGTGACCCCCTGGACCATGTTGGCGACCAGGCTGCGGGTCAAACCGTGGAGTGAGCGACTCTCGCGCTCGTCGTCCGATCGGGTGACGAGAATCTGGTTGCCAGACTCATCGTACTTGACCTCGATTTCGGACCGGTAGGTAAACGTCAGCTTTCCCTTGGGACCTTCGACATTGACCGTCGAGTCGGCCACGGACACTTTCACATTGGCCGGCACGGGCACCGGCTTGCGACCGATACGGGACATGGGACCGTCATCCTCTCGCTCTTGAGCACCATCTGGGAGACCGACCGCCCTCGCCGCCGCGATGCGATTCGGTGATATCCGTAAGAGACCCGAACTCCATGGGACCGCGACTGAGCGCTGATCCCATCATCTGACCCACGCCAACCGGCGAAGGGGTTCTGGGGTCGACATCAATGGATCAGGGCGAGGACCTCGCCGCCGACCTTATCGGTCCGAGCGCGGCGGTCGCTGACAACCCCGTTCGGGGTGCTGAGGATCTGAATGCCCATGCCCCCGAGGACCGGTCGCAGATCCTTGTAGCCGCGATAGACCCGGCAGCCGGGCTTACTGACCCGGTCGATTCGGGTGATCAGGCGTTCGCCGTTGGGCCCGTACTTCATGTGCAGGCGAAGGGTCTTGGCGGGGAGAGTGTCGAGTTCCTCGAACTCCCAAATGTAACCTTCGTCCTTGAGCACCTGGGCGATCCCGCGGCGGATCTTGGAGGTGGGCATCTCCACCAGGGGGCGCTCAATCCGGGTCGCGTTGCGGATCCGGGTGAGCATATCGGCGATCGGGTCGGTCATCATGGCAGGGGCAAGTCCCATCAACCACCACGGGTAACGCGCCTTGGGCCGGCGAGACAGTCGCCGGGAAGGCCGCGTCGGCGCGGCAGGTTCGTACAGAGCGGCGCGTCGGTTGTTTCCCGACGGCCCGATCGGCTGGTTACCAGCTAGCTTTCTTAACACCCGGAATCAGGCCGCGGGCGGCCAGGTTACGGAAGCAGATTCGGCAGATTCCGAATTTGCGATAGACGGCACGGGGGCGGCCGCAGAGCTTGCACCGGTTGCGGTGTCGAACCGCGAACTTGGGAGTGCTCAGCGACTTGATCATCTGGGCTTTGGTCGACATCGCTGTCTCACCGTCACCTGGGATAGAGGGTCATATTCCTGGGAATCCGATCCGGACGACGGTGCCCGTCGCTCGGCTCAACGGGACTTCTGCTGGGGTTGACGGAACGGCATGCCGATGGCACGCAGGAGTTCCCGGGACTGGTCATCATTGTCGGCGGTGGTGACAATCGTGATGTCCATGCCCTGGGTATGCTGAAGCCGGTCGGCGTCGATCTCGGGAAAGACAACCTGCTCGGCGAGTCCGAGAGTGTAGTTGCCGTGCCCGTCGAAGCTATTGAGGTTCACGCCGCGAAAGTCACGAATACGAGGCAGGGCGATCGAGATCAGGCGATCGAGGAACTCGTACATCCGTTTGCCGCGCAGGGTGACCTTGCAGCCGATTTCGTTGCCTTCGCGGAGCCGGAAGCCCGAGACCGAGACCTTGGCCTTGGTGATCACGGGCTTCTGCCCGCTGATTCGGGTCAGGCTATCGACGGCCACCTCGAGCAAGGCTTTGTCTTGGGTGGCGCGTCCGACCCCCATGTTGATGACGACCTTCTCCAGCTTCGGGATCGCCATCTTATTGGTCAGGTTGAACTTCTCGGCAATCGCCGGAGCGATCGTCGTATTGTACTGTTCGAGCAAGCGAGCCATTCCGGTCGTCCTTCAAACGCGGAGTTGCGTTTTCTCTTTGGCTTCGAGATTTATTTCTTGGCGGCCGTGGCGTGCGACGGCTTGACGGGGCCGACGCTACCCAGGCTGGCCGAGCACGCCTTGCAGTACCGTTGCTTCTGGCCATTCTCGGCGAAGCGGTGACCGATCCGGACGCCGCGCTTGCAAGAGGGGCAGTAGAGCATCACGTTGGATGCGTCGATCGGCATCTCTTTGGAGAGCCGGCCCCCTTGCTGATTCTTGGCGCTCGGCTTCAGGTGCTTCCAGACTCGGTTGACCCCTTCGACGACGATCTTGTTCTTCTCGGGGAGGACGCGGAGCACCTTGGCGATCTTGCGATTCGTGGAGGTACCCTTGTCGTCGCCGGTGATGACCTCAACTTGGTCGTCTTTGCGAATTTGCATAGTCAGCTCTTAGCGGAGTCGTCGTTTGGGTGTGGGGACGCCCCACCGGTCCTCTTCCAGGCTTGGCGGGCCGCTCCCACCCTTGCGAAACGAGGAAGTTTAGACCACTTCGGAGGCCAGGCTGATGATCTTCATGAACTGGCGTTCGCGGAGCTCACGGGCGATGGCGCCGAAGATCCGGGTCCCGCGCGGGTTTTTCTCGTTGTCGATCAGGACGACGGCGTTGCGGTCGAACCTGACGTAGGAGCCGTCAATGCGGCGGGTCGAGTTGCGGACGCGGACGATCACGCAGCGGACAACGTCCCCCGCTTTGACGTCGCCACCGGGGCTGGCCTTCTTGACGCTGGCGATGATGATGTCGCCGATCCCGGCGGTGCGTCGCTTGTAGTGCGAGGCGCTACCACCGAGGACCTTGAAGCACATGACTTCCTTGGCCCCGCTGTTATCGGCGACGTCAAGCCGCGTTTGCATCTGGATCATGGGACACGCTACCTAAGGGGATGCCCGCGATTCTCTTATAAGTAGAAAGGTGGACGTGGCCCACCGATCCAAACCAAGAAAAAGGTGGACGACGTCCACCTTTTACCAACGGAATCAGGCCGGCTTCTGTGCCGCCTCGCCTTCGCCGGCCAGGGCCTGCTGGGCACCTTGCCGAACGATCCGGACGATCCGCCACCGCTTGAGCTTCGAGAGCGGGCGGGTCTCCATGATTTCAACCACGTCCCCCAGGTGCGAGACGTTCGTCTCGTCGTGCGCGTGGCAGACCGTCCGATGGCGGAGCAGCTTGCCGTACTTGGGGTGGGGGAAGAGGATTTCGACCTCGACCCGCCGGGTCTTGTTCATCTTGTCGGAAGTCACGACCCCAATCTCCGTGGTGCGCCTGGAGCGGGCGCTGGAGCTGGCGTCGGGAGTGGTTGTCGGTTGGCTCATCGCAGGTTACCGGTTCGTTTCCGAGGTTATGGGGTGGTGGCCGTGGCGACGGTTTGTTCCCGCTCGATCTCACGGAGCCGGAGGATCGTCTTGATGCGAGCGATCTCCCGTTTGGCCTTGATGATCTCGCTGGGCGCTTCGAGCCGCTCGGTCTCACTCTGGAGGCGGAGCCGGAACAGGTTCTGCTGAGTTTCTTTCAGCAGCAGGTCGAGCTGCTCATCGGTCTGTTCGCGGAGCTCGGCAGTCTTGCTCATGTTCGCTTTCTCCTGGCGGCGTCGGCTCGCGGAGTAATCGCTTTCCGATAATCTGATCGTCGAAATCCCTCGAGCCGACCTGGCGCCGAGGAGTGGAAATTATAGCGTGGGCCGCCGCGTAACGAACCGGCAGGCGACGGGAAGTTTGTGGGAAACGCGAGCGAGGGTGGCCCGGGCCAGTTCTTCGCTCACGCCACCGATCTCGTACAGGACTGTACCCGGCTTGACGACGGCTGCCCAGTACTCGACTTCTCCCTTACCTTTACCCATCCGGGTTTCGGCGGGAATCGAGGTGATGCTCTTGTGGGGGAAGATTCGGATGAAGAGCTTCCCGCCCCCCTTGACCGACTGGCTTGCGACCACGCGGCCGGCTTCAATCGTCTGGGCGCTGATCTTGCCAGGCTCGAGCGATTGAAGGCCGTACTCGCCGAAGGCGACGTAGTTGCCGCGAGTCGCGTTACCTTTTACGCGGCCTTTTTGGCTTTTTCGGTACTTGACCCGCTTGGGCATCATGGCCATCGGTGCCGCCCTCCGTCTTCAGGTAATCGCCTTGGTTGACCCACACTTTGATCCCGATATGGCCCTGCGCGGTCTTCGCTTCGTGGAAGCCGTAATCAATCTTGGCCCGGAGCGTGCTCAGGGGGATCGATCCGAGGTTGGCCGACTCGGTCCTTGACATTTCGGAGCCGCCGAGACGGCCTGACAGTTGAATCTTGACCCCGCGAGCGCCACCGTCCATGGTCTGCTCGAGCGCCCGCTTCATGGTCCGGCGGAAGCTCGACCGCTTCTGGAGCTGTTCGGCGATATCTTCGCTGATCAGCTGGGCGTCGATCTCGGGTCGGGTGACCTCGACGATCTTGACCTCGATCCGGCGGCCGGTCAGCTCTTGGAGTTCATCCTTGAGCCGGTCGACCTCGGCGCCCTTGCGGCCGATGATGATGCCCGGTCGCGCAGTGGACAGGAACACGGTCACGGCGTCGCGAGTTCGCTCGATCTCAATCTTGGGGATGCCAGCATAGCTGTACTTCCCCTTGATGAACTTGCGGATCTTGAAGTCTTCGACCAGGAGGTCGCTAAATTCGTGCTTGGAGGCGTACCAGCGACTTCGCCAGTCCTCCATGATGCCGACGCGGAATCCGGTCGGATGAGTTTTCTGGCCCATGGATCGGCGTCCTCTTGGTTAGTCGTTGTCCGAGGTCACGGGGACGGCCGCCAGGTCGGCCAGGCCGATCTCGATGTGGGCGCTCCGGCGGCGAATCATGTAAGCCATTCCTCGCGCCCGAGGCATCAGCCGTTTGAACATCGGCCCACCATCGCCGCGGGCGTCGACAACCACCAGGTCGCCGACGTTGCGGATGCCGCGATCCTCGGCGTTGGCCATCGCGCTTTTGAGGACTTGCTCGATCATCCGTGCCCCGCGGTGGGGCAGGTACTTGAGTGTATCCATGGCGTCGTCGGCATACTTGCCACGCACCAAGTCGAGGATCGGGCGAAGCTTTCGCACCGAAATTCGGGCGAAGCGATGCTTTGCGACATAATCAGATGAAGGGCTCATGGCCGGTTTCCCACGCGGTTGTTAGGCGATTACTTGCGGGCGCCCTTGGTCGACTTGCCGCCGTGGCCTTTGAAGGTCCGGGTCGGCGAGAACTCGCCGAGCTTGTGGCCGACCATATCTTCAGTCACGTACAGCTTGATGAAGTTCCGCCCGTTGTGAATGGCAAAGTTCTTGCCAATGAACTCAGGCACGATCGTGCAGGCACGGGCCCAGGTTTTGATCGGTTCGCGACTACCGTTGTTGTCGGCCCGGTAAACTTTTTCGAGCAAGCGCTCGACGACGTACGGGCCTTTCTTTAACGAACGTCCCATGAGTGTCAGGTCCCAGACCCCCTTCGGGGTCAATTGCGTGGAGATACGGAGCAAGATCTCGCGGTGGTTTCGATTCCGTTCGGCCCGGATCGGGTTGACGTCACTTCAGACAGCCCGGCCGGCCTTCGTACATGGAGACGACGACCGGCCGGAGTAAGACGGACGCGGCAAAACGCCGAGGCCGATTAGACTTTCAACTGGCCGTAGCGGACGCTGCGGCGACGACGAATGATGGCCGAGTTCGACGGCTTGCGGCGGCGGCGGGTCTTACCCCCCTTGGCCAGCTTGCCGGTGGGCGAGCACGGGTGGCGTCCACCCGATGTGCGTCCTTCACCACCACCCATCGGGTGGTCGACCGGGTTCATCGCCACGCCGCGGACGTGGGGTCGGCGTCCGAGCCAACGCTTGCGGCCCGCTTTGCCCAGCCGGACGTTCATGTGGTCGGAGTTCCCCACCACGCCGATCGTGGCGCGGCAGGCCGCCGGAATCCGGCGAACTTCCCCCGACGGGAGGGTGATTTGCGCCCAGGTCCCTTCACGGGCCGTCAAGGTCGCATAGACCCCCGCCGAGCGGCAGAGCTTGGCGCCGCCGCCGGGCTGCATCTCGAGGTTGTGGATCGAGAGGCCGGTCGGAATTTTCGAGAGTGGCAGGCAGTTGCCCACTTTCGGCTCCGCCCCGGGACCGGTATTCACGGTCATCCCGGCCTTCAATCCTTCGGGAGCGATGATGTACTTCTTCGCGCCGTCGGGATAGACGATCAGGGCGATCCGCGCTGAGCGGTTCGGGTCGTACTCGATGTGGGTGACCTGCGCCGGGATGCCGTCGCGGTCGTTGCGCCGGAAATCGATGATCCGGTACATCCGCTTGTGGCCGCCGCCGCGGTGCCGCGCGGTGATGAAACCTTGATTGTTCCGGCCGCCCGTCTTCTTGATCGGTTCGGTCAGGCTCTTTTCGGGCTTCTTGTTCTTGTCGGTCAGCTCGGAAAAGTCGCTGACCGACGCGTTCCGGCGCCCGGGGCTGGTCGGTTTGTAGTGGCGGATACCCATCGGGGTCGCGTCCTTCGCTGGACCGGTCCGGTGCTGCCCGGCCGATTGATCTCAGTCGATATCAATAAAAGTCAATTCGGTAATCTTCGTGGAGGGCAACGATCGCCTTCTTCCAGTTTCGCATACGGCCCGCTTTGAGGCGGTACCGGCGGAGCTTGCCGCGGCGGTTCTGGGTGCGGACGTCGGCCACTTTCACGTTGAACAAGACCTCAACGGCCGCCTTGATCTCGGTCTTCGTGGCCAGGGGGTTGACCTCGAAGGTGTAGGCGTTGTGCCGTTCCGAGAGGTGGGTGGCCTTCTCGGTGATCAGCGGGCGGAGCACGACCTGGTACGGTTCCAGGACCGGCCCGCTGCGCTGATATTGGGGTGGACGACGAAGCGTGACCATGAGACTCAGCTCTCCGTTGAGGCGGTCGGGGCGGGGCGGCGGACCGGCTTGTCCTTGACCCGTTCCTTGAGGGTGGCCAGCGCCTCGCGGGTCAAGAGCAGGTAACGCTGCTTGAGGATGTCGTAGGTGTTGAAGTCGGCCACCGGCGACACCTGGACCCCCTCGATGTTCCGGGCGCTCTGGTAGAAGATCGGGTCGTGCGTGGGCAAGCCGATCAAGATCGTCCGATCCTCGAGGGTGCGATCCTTCGCCTTGGCCTTGGTCTCACCGTCGGTGATGACGGCCTCGGCCTCGGTAATGTCCGGTCTGCGGATCGCCCGCAGCACCTGCACCACCTGCTTGGTCTTGGGGACCGTCGGTGCCAGGCCGTCGATGATCAGGGCTTGGCCGTCCTGAAACTTCGACAAGAGGGCCATGCGGATCGCAGCGCGAACCGCTTTTTTGGGCATCGCGTAGCTGTAGTCACGATTGCGGCGGGCGAAGGCGACACCGCCACCCACTCGCTTATTCGTCCGCTTCGATCCGGCACGGGCGTTGCCTGTGCCTTTCTGGCGGAACAGCTTCTTGCCGGAGCCGGCCACATCGGCTCGGCCACGCGTGTTCACCGTGCCGACGCGACGGTTTGCTCGGTGCATCACCACCACGTCGTGCAGGAGCTGCTTGTTGACCTCGCCGCCGAAGTCGGCCGGGTCAATCGATTCCTCCCCTACCTTTTCGCCGGCAGGGTTATACACGGGTACGGTCAGCATTGATTCGATCGCTTCACGGTTCAGGTTTGCGGATTCGATCCGTCGGTCGATTACACCTTGTTCGTCTGGCGGATCGTAAGGAAGCCGCCGTTGGGACCGGGGACTGCGCCCCGAACCAGCAACAGGTTGTTAGTGAGGTCGACCCGGACCACTTTGAGGTTTTTCACCGTGATTCGGGCGTTGCCGAACTGGCCTGGCTTTTTGATTCCCTTGCGGGTGTGAGCCGGGTCAGCACTCGGGCCTGAGGAGCCAGGGTGGCGGTGCATTCGCTTCACACCGTGCGTGGCTCGAAGCCCCTTGAAGCCGTGTCGCTTCAAGACGCCGGAGAAACCACGACCCTTGCTGGTGCCGATGACGTCGACCCGGCCGATCTCGTTGAAGACCTCGACCGTCAGGGTCTGCCCCGCGGCGACTTCCGTGGGTCCGTCTTGACGGAGCTCGCGGATAAATCGCTTCGGTTCGGCGTCCACTTTCTTAGCGTGGCCACGCGCCGCTTGGGTGGCGTTCTTTCGCTTTTTGTCAGCGTAGCCGAGTTGCACGGCGTGGTAGCCGTCCCGTTCCTCGGTCCGGACCTGAAGCACGGTACACGGGCCGCACTCCAGGACCGTGATCGGGACGGCCGTGCCGTCGGCTTCATAGATCTGTGTCATGCCGACTTTGCGGCCGAGCAATCCGACGCGCATCACAAAACTCCGTCGTCAGTCGTCCCTACCCGGGCATCCCGATGCCGCCGCCCGGCGAAGTCGTTCGCATCAATATTTGTTCTGCGGAATCATGTGAGGGCCGCAGCGACGATCGCATCGCCGCTGCTGGATGAAGTATGAGGGCCGATTCCCGTGCCCTGACTTCGTTCGACGCCGAGACCGTCACCGGGCCAAAGCCCCGTCGTTCCCCGGCCACCCCGCTCCCGGCCCTCACGCCAGCGTCCGCGGACTGATTCGATCAAGCCCCGGAGGGGGATGCCTTGATCTTGATGTCAACGCCCGCCGGTAAGCTCAGCTTGTTCAGGGCGTCAATCGTCTTGTTCGTGGGCTGAACGATGTCGATCAGCCGCTTGTGGGTCCGAATCTCGAACTGTTCCCGCGACTTCTTGTCGATGTGCGGGCTTCGGAGCACTGTGTAGCGCTCGATCCGGGTGGGAAGCGGAATCGGTCCGTGGACGATCGCCTCAGTTCGCTTGGCCGTGTCAACGATGTCCTTGGCCGATTGGTCAAGAATCGTGTGGTCGTACGCTTCCATCCGGATGCGTATCCGTTCGTTGCTGATACCCGCCACGCGTGGTTCCCTTCGCTTCCCGACGACCGCCGACCCGTCGGCCTTCCCTTGACGTACCATCACAGCCCGCATGTCACGCGGGAAAGTAAGAATGTAACGACCGTCTAGAGCGAAGTCAATGAAACTCGTGCGACTTTTTTGAGAAGAGGCTCTGGCTTGGCTTGCTTGGCCGCTCCGGGTAGGGTAATAGCACATATTGTGCGACTTGGGACGGTTGCTGGCGACGGTTTTTATGATTCTCCTTAAGCGAGCTGGTTCTCGTTTGTTGAAGAGGAGTTACCGCGTCGGTTTTGATTCCCGCCATGGGTTTATTCTGGTTGAGTTAGGTTCGCTCTGAGGCAATCTGGCATGGCCACGATCACCACTCTCTCCCGACCGGATTGGACGGTTGCCGACCTGTTTGAGCATTTCGGCCCGATTCCATTTCGGCGGATTCGGCAGGTCCCCGGTCCCGGGACCGCGACCGAGCAGGATGTCCTTGCGATCCGCGATCGCGAACGGCGGTTGTTTGAACTCGTCGATGGGGTTCTTGTGGAGAAGGCTGTGGGGATTCAGGAATCCTACCTGGCGATCTTGATTGCGGGTCTCTTGGGCGATTTTGCTGCGCGGGGCGACCTGGGGATGGTGCTAGGAGCCGATGGTATGGCGCGTCTCGCATCCGGTCTCGTGCGGATCCCCGACGTGTCGTTCATTTCGTGGGATCGGCTTCCCGGCCGCCGCGTTCCTTCCACTCCGTTCCTGGATATCGCCCCCGACCTTGCCGTGGAGGTTTTGAGCCCGAGTAACACGGCGCGGGAGATGGACCGCAAGCTTCTGGAATACTTCCAGGCGGGTGTCCGCCTCGTCTGGTATGTCGATCCTGCGGCAAGGACGGTCCGAGTTTTCTCCACGCCCGGTGAAGGGCTTGTCTTGGGCGAAGATCAGGAGCTCGACGGCAGTCCCGTTCTGACCGGGTTGAGGATTCCGCTTCGACCGCTCTTTGCGCGTCTGGGACCCAGGCCGACACCCTGATTCCTTTTCGGTCATGGTGAGCGGGAGGACAACTCCCCCCTGCCCTTGCCAGAGCGTTCGCTTCATCATGGCGAACGCTCTGGGGACCACTCGCGGCAAGGACCACCCTTGGGCGGATTAACCCCCGGCGAGGCTCTCGAGCATGCTGTCGGGGGCGGCGGCGTACTCGAGCGGTTCCATGCTGTAGCTGGCGCGGCCTTGGCTGAGGCTGCGGACGGCCGTCGAGTAGCCGAACATCTTCTCGAGGGGGGCGCGGGCCTCGACGACCATCAGCTTGCCGCGGGTGAACGTCTTGTCGATCAGGGCGCGGCGGCTCGAGAGGTCGCCCGTGATGTTGCCCAGGTAGTCTTCCGGGGTGACGACCTCGAGCTTCATGATTGGCTCGAGGAGGACGGCCCCTGCCTCCTGGACCGCCTTGCTCAGGGCGTCGGCCGCGGCGAACCGGAAGGCGTGTTCGTTGGAGTCGACGTCATGGGTGTCACCGTCGATCAAGGTCACCTTGAGGTCGACCAAGGGGAAGCCAGTACGGCCCCCTGACTTGGCCTCTTCGCGGATCCCGGCCTCGATCGCGCCCAGGAACTCGCCGGGGATCACGCCCCCCTTGAGTCGATTGACGAACGCGAGGACGGGCGCTCCCTTGGGCTGGGTTTCGGGCTCGAGGTCGATCGTGACCTTGGCGTAGAGCCCCGACCCGCCGGTCTGGCGGATGCAGACCCCTTGGATGCGCTTGACCGCCTTCTTGATCGTTTCGCGGTAGCTGACCCGAGGCCGGCCGACGTGGACCTTGAGCTTGAAGTCGCGGATCATCCGGTTCTTGAGGATCTCCAGGTGGAGCTCTCCCATCCCCGAGATCAGGGTTTGCCCGGTTTCTTCGTTGACCTTGTACGAGAAGGTCGGGTCTTCGCGGGCCAGGGCCCCCAGGGTGTCGGCGAGCTTCCCCTTGTCGGACGAGCTGACCGGCTCGATCGACATGCTGATGACCGTCTCGGGGAACTCGATTTTCTCGAGCAGGATCGGGTGCGCGGAGTCGCAGAGGGTGTCACCGGTGACCGAGTCCTTGAGGCCGACCACGCCGACGATGTCCCCCGACTCGGCCCGTTCGACCTTCTCGCGGTCGTCCGCGCGGATGTGGTAGAGCCGCGAGCAGTTTTCCTTCTTGTCGCGCCCGGGGTTGTACACCCGGCTCCCTGACTTCAACTCGCCCGAGTAGATCCGGACGAAGGAGAGGTCGCCGTGCTGGTCGTTCGTGATCTTGAAGACGAGGCCGCAGAACGGTTCGTTGGGGCTCGGCTTGCGGACGATCTCGGTCCCCTTCTTGGGGTGGTGTCCGACGACGGGCGGCCGGTCGAGTGGGCTCGGAAGATAGGCGGAGACTGCGTTCAAGAGCTGCTGGACGCCCACGTATTTGAAGCTCGAGCCACAGAGGACCGGTTGCGCCTGCCCTGTCAGAGCCGCCCGGCGAAGTCCGGCAATGATCTGCTCCTCGGTCAGCTCGGCCCCTTCGAGGTGAGCCATGTAGGCTTCGGCGAACGGCTCGTCGAAGTCGGCCAGGGAGTCGATCATCCGCTCCCGCCAGAGCTGGGCGTTGGGGAGCAGCGCCTCGGGGATTTCCCCCTCGGTGAAGGTTGAGCCGAGATCCTCGGTCGTGAAATGGAGGGCCTTCATCGTGATCAGGTCGATGAGCCCTTGGAATTCGCCCATCGTCCCTTCGGGGCCGGCGCCGATCGGGATCTGGATCGGGATCGGGTGGCTTTCGAGCCGGTCCTGGATCTCGGCGAAGACGCGGTCGAACTCCGCGCCGATGCGGTCCATCTTGTTGATGAAGCAGAGCCGCGGCACGTGATACTTGGTCGCCTGCCGCCAGACGGTTTCGCTCTGCGCCTCAACTCCCTCGACGGCCGAGAAGATGACCACCGCGCCGTCGAGGACGCGGAGCGACCGCTCGACCTCGGCGGTGAAGTCGACGTGGCCGGGGGTGTCGATGATGTTGATCGTCACGTCCTTCCAGCGGCAGGTGATGGCCGCGGCGACGATCGTGATCCCGCGTTCGCGTTCTTCCTCGAGGTAGTCGGTCGTCGTGGACCCTTTGTCCACGTCCCCCATCCGGTGGATCTCGCCCGTGTAATAGAGGATCCGCTCGGTCGTGGTCGTCTTGCCGGCGTCGATGTGCGCAATGATGCCGATGTTTCGGATCGATTGCAGATGCGCTGGGTCGCTGGTGTCCATGGTGGCTATCCGTTGCGTTGCGTGAAAAACGGGCTGGGAGCCGGGTCGGTGGGTTCGATTCGACAACGCTCTAGCTTAACCGGGTTGAGGTCAAAACACAGCGCAAGTCACAAACCGAGGCGGGATGCCCTTCCGATTCTTTCGAGGGTTGGGGCCGTTGTCACCGCGGGCGACCCGCGGAGAAGAGGACCCTTCCAAGGCCGATCGTCCATCCCGCCCGACTCGATAGAAAATGAGGTGTGGTAGAAATTACGCAGTTCACGAACAACAGTTCATAGGTGCGTGAGATTTTAGAGTCCTTGGGCGAGTTATATTGCCGTGTCCAAAGGGTGGAACCTGGCGAACTGCGAACAAACATTCACTACATGCAGTCCGACTACGTAACTCCTATGTGTGAATCCTACTCTACACTTTTTGTGATTTAATTCATTCGGACTCGCTGTCGCTTATTCGCGACGACTTGGAGCGGCGACGCGACCACGTGACGAGGGCAGCGAGCCAAATCGCGAGCGAGATGACCACGGCGAAAAGGTACGCCGGCAACCAAGCCGGACCGGATCATTCCAGCTCTACGGGCAGAAGGTCATCAATGCGGTACAAGACCTTCGTGGCGCCCGCCCACGCCGCGTCGCGTGCCCTCCGACCTTTCCCGCTTGCAACCCGCCGGGCCGCTGTGGTTTGATGGGAGCGAACCGAGGATATGCACACGTTGTCGATATTTATGAGGTAGCCCGGTGGCGATTAATTTGGAGACCCAGGACCTGCGGCGCCTGGCGCAGATCGTCTCGAAACTGGCATGGTTCGAGAATAGCGCACGCGAACGCCGCCAATTCGTCGAGATGGCATTAGGGTCGACGCCAAGGGCCGAGACGCTCCGAGGCCAGTTGGGACTCGACACCCCGCCGGCAATCGCCTCCGTCGAGGTGATCACGAAGCTGGCCCGATTCGGGCAGGTGGAATACGGCAAGGAGGCGCTGGGTGTCTTCCTCAACGCCGTCATCGGCGAGGTCGGCGTCGAGATCCAGGGCGAGATCCGCTCGCTGTTCGACAAGTATCCCCTGGATGCCGCCGTCTCCATTAAGGCGATGGACGGATCGGCGTGGCAGGGCGAGGCCGACGGCCCCTCGAGCCTGAAATTCCGCGAACTCATCCTCGACGAGAATACGCTCTACCCGATCCATATCCTCCAGCGGGCGATTGAGGCCTCGCACTCGGTCAATCGCGTCGTGGTCTCCAACGGGAACCATCAATGGACCGGCACGGGATTCCTCGTCGCACCCGATCTGATCATGACCAATCATCATGTGATCAGGACGGCGGAGCAGGCCCGCGGGTCGACCTTCGTCTTCAACTTCGAACTCGACACGGACTGTGCGCCCAAGCCGGTCACCGTCGCAAGCTCCGTGGAGGGGGGGCTGTTCTACGCGAATGAGACCCTGGACTTCGCCGTCGTCCAGGTTGCCAGCGTGGAGTCAGCCCGCTCCCCGCTGAAACTTGGGGGGAATCCGTCCCGTCGCGGCGACGCTGTGACGATCATCGGCCATCCCAACGGACACCTCAAGCAGATCTCCTTGCGTAATAACGCCGTCGAGTTCGCCGACGCGACGGTCATCCAGTACACCGCGAGCACCGAGCCGGGCTCGTCCGGTTCACCGATTCTCGACCTCAACGGGCCGACCGTCGTTGGGATCCACCACTCGAGCCAGTTTGTTGACATCCCGGGGAGTCCGTCGCGAGTTCTGCGCAACGCCGGCACGGCCATGGGAGCCATCCTGGCCGACCTGAAAGACAAAGCCCCGTCTATCCTCGCGAAGCTGTGAGGGCAAATCCATGTTCGCATTCTTCCGGATGCTTCGCACCCAGATCAAAGACTTCTTCGGGAGGCGACCGACCAGACTCCGCCGCATCCCGACGTATCCATTCCCGGCCTATCCTGGTGCCAGGATCATTGAGGAGGTCAAGCGGTTCCACCTCGTGCAAGAGGGGGATTCCGGTCGCAAATCGCTCCTGGAATTGGTTCTAGGAGGTGACCAGTTCGAGCAGTTGAGGGGCCGAGTCACGATCGAAGGCCCTCCCGAAATCTTCGCGAGCGGCCTCGTCCGCTGCCTGTACCAATACGACCGATCCAACGTCAGGTTCACGGTAGTCGACCTGCTGGAATTCATGAAGCGGGGTGTGGGCGAGGATCAGCAGTCGCGGCTCTCGGACCTGATCGCGGAATACACCGCCTACCGCAAGGCCACCCTCGCACGCATCGTCCCCGACCCGCGGCTGGGACTCAGGCCATTCCTGCCGCATGCTTACCTTTCTTTCAGCCTCGTCGGGCTCCTGACCTACTGGGCCACCCGGCCCGAGCTGCTCTCGATCGTCGACGTCTGGCCGCCCAAGTACCACGACAAGCTCGCCAGGGACCCGATGGTCTTCGTGATCTTCAACAAGCCGGTGAAGCCGGATGCCAAACTGATCCTTAAGCCGACCACGTCCGGCCCGAAGAGCACCAAGACTTCGAAGGATGTCGCGAACGGAGAGGGATCCGACCGGAAGAAGGACGCGGGAGGCGACACCGCCTCATCGGGAAACTCGCCGGGGAGCATCCTCCCGGAAAAACTCCCGGAGGGCGTGTCGGCCAGTCGCATTCTGACGTTCCACGCCAAGGGGCTCAGATGCGGCACAACATACCGGGTGACGCTCGAAGGAGTCAAGAACGAGCGGGGCGAGACCATCCCGCTCGCCGAGTGCGAGTGGGGCTACACCTCGGCGCAAGGCCACGATCAACCGCCGGAGTTCCACAAATGGTCGATCCTCGACAAAACCGAATCCGGGCTCTTCCCGCTCCGGCCGAAGATTAAGGTCTACTTCAATGCGCCGGTCGTGAGCGGCGATTACGAGCTGGCCAAAGTCGTCGAAGGGAAGGTATTGTCCCCCCTGGTGGCGGAAGGCAGGCTGTCGCTCGAACAGAATCGATTCTCTTCAAAATACCTTTTTATTGACACGAACAATTATGGGAAGCTCGAACCCGGGACCGAGTACGAACTGAAGGTGTACGGTGTGTCCGACGAGTACGGGAACAAGTTGGAGGCTGTCGCGGACCCGTATCGGTTCAAGACGGTCGCCCTCGCGGGGACCGCCGAAAGCCCCGTCTCGTTTCAGGATCTGATCAAGGAACGAGCGACTCAACCATGGACGATCTCGAGATACGAAGGGAAACTCATCCGATGGACGGGGACGGTCATCGACTTTCCGGCGGAGATGATTATCCTCCTCGGGGACCAGTGTGATGAGTGCCTGAAAAGCCCGAACTTCTCCCATACGGCGACCTTCCGCTGGCACGACGACCACACGTTCCCCCTTGGCTTGAAAAAGGGCGCGAGCATCTGTTTAGAGGGGACATTACGGCCTAACAACACCTCGCAAAACTTCGTAGTTTGGCCCGCAGAATGGTCGTCTTGCCGATAGCTTGCCCGACGGCATCTTCTCGGCTGACGAGGGTCCGCTAGTCCGCCAGTAATTCGACCCGGGAGCCGCTTCGTCGGGACGTATCTCGGGGAAGGAGGTGTCTCCACGACACCTCCCCCCATGGTTTGAGCGAACCCGGTCCCTGAGCGGTGGAGGCGTTCCGGTCGTCGCATCTCGCCAGAGCTTATTTGTCAACCTTTGTATCGAGCTTCTTCTCCAGTTCGTTCTTGAACTCGACCGCCTTGGCATCGGCCGTGGTCGCCTTCGTGTCGGCCGCGGTCGCCTTTTTGTCGGCGGTGGTCGCCGTCCCATTTACGACGCCAAGGTTCGCCTGTAACTGGAGGACCAGCTGTCGAAGCGCCTCCAATTCCGGATCTGACTCGGGAGCCACCGCCCGAGGCACGGATTGGGCAACCACGGTGGTCCCGTCGGACATCCTTGTGAGTATTCCATACTTAAGCTGGCCCGAACCGTCGTAATAGTAGCCGTAGTAATTACAGACCGCTGTCGCCGGCTGTGGGGGGCGGGTGTTGCCTACGTGGTGGAACAGGCGGGACAGAGGCCCCGCTGCCTCGACGTTGGACGCCGGCAACAATGTTCCCGCGAAGCATGTCAACGCGCCGATCAAGATTCGCACTCTCATTTTCGAGCACCCTCCTTCGAAACGGTCCTTGAACCGTGACAAGAAATGAAAAATGGGGGCTTTGGGCAAATTGAATAATAAAAAACGGGCGAGATGATGTCAAGAAATTCATTCCCAGATCAGGTAAGACCGTGGGAGGTCGCCACAAAGCCGCATGCGTCAAATGTGGCATGCATCATAGTGAGCAGGAGGGCGCTAAAGAGTCTGCGTCGTGTAAGCATTCCGTTGCGTTTAGATTGTACTGCCATAAATCTCGGTCACGCGGCATCCTGCTGGGGTTCGAGCGTGACTTTATGACCCGGTTTCTCCACCCGCTTGACGAGTGAGCCGCTCCGGCTCGTGGTGGTCCAGGACGTCGGCTCCCAGTTCGACATACGTGGTCTGCCGCTTCAGTTAGTTATGCCGCCCTGTGGCATCCAGAGATCATGAAAGCGGCACGGGTCGACCATGTCATGAATCGAGTGACTCGACCTCGGATCGGAGGTCGTTGTTCTTTGGTGCTTCGAGCCTGTAGGGCAGTTTGACCCGGACACCGCCACGAACCCGAGATTGTCGCCCTCACCGGTTGCGGAGCACGCATGAAAGACTGTTGTCCCGTACGATGTCCTCCGACGTGGGGTCGCCTCAGGAGGCGAACATGGAGACGATCTATCCTCGCTGTGCCGGACTCGACGTCCAGAAGCTGACCGTCGTGGCGTGTGTGCGACGGGCCGAGCCCGCGAGTCGGTCCAGACCTTCGGCACCATGACCGGCGAACTGTTGGCTCTGTTCGACTGGCTGGCCGAACACGGCGTGATGGAATCGACCGGGGGTCTTCTGGAAGCCAATCTTCAAGATCTTGGAGAGGCACTTCGAGGTGCTTCTGGTCAACCCGCAGCACATCAAGCAGGTCCCGGGGCGTAAGACCGACGTCAAGGACTGCCAGTGGATCGCCCAGTTGCTCCAGCACGGCCTGTTGCGGGGCAGTTTCGTACCGCCGAAGTCGATCCGCGAGTTGCGCGCCTTGACGAGGCAGCGGAGTCAGTTGGTGGCGGAGAAGGCCGCGGTGGCCAACCGGATCCAGAAGACTCTGGAGGATGCCAACATCAAGTTCAACTCGGTGGCCTCCGACGTGTTGGGCGTCTCCGGAAGAGCGATGATCCGTGTCCCGATCGCCGGCCAGGAGGATTCGGACGAACTGGCCGAGTTGGCCCGCCAACGGTTGCGACGGAAGTTGCCCGCGTTCCGGACGGCGTTGCAGGGGCCGATCACCGAACATCACCTCTTCATGTTACGGATGTTGATGATCCAGTTGGACCCCCTGGAGGGGCTGATCGCGGGGTTCAGCGCAAGGATCGAGGCCGTGATGCCCCCATTTGCCGCGGCGGTGGAGCGACTGACGACGATCCCAGGGGTGGACCAGCGGATGGCGGAGAGTCTCGTCGCCGAGATCGGGAGTGACATGGAGCGATACCCGAGGGCGGATCACCTGGCCTCGTGGGCGGTGATGAGCCCGGGCAACGATCAGAGCGTCGGGAAACGGCGGAGCGGCCGGACGACCAAAGGCGATCGTTGGCGGCGCCAGACGCTCACCCAAGTGGCTGGAGAAACCGGGACATAAAGTCACGCTTGAACCCCAGCAGGACGCCGCGTGACCGAGGTTTTCATGGCAGTACAGAATCCCCTAACGCCGCGAGTCAATTTCGGAGTAACCTGGGGCGTCGAGTCGTTGGCCTGAAGCTTCGCCATTGGGATGCCCGTCAATGCAACTTCGCAGATCCCTCCGTCCCTGCTCATCAACCCGCCACCTCACTTTCTCGTTTCATGATGTGAGAGGCCGATGGAGGGGCGCCGCCCTTTTGCTTGGTCTCCTCGGCTTCGCACTGATCGCCCCCCACCGGGTTCCCGGCGTGGAACCAGGTCGAGCCGCGAAGGCCGCCGACCTGGAGCGAACGCTCCGGGCGATCGTCGAACCGGCCGGCGAGGTGGCGGTGGTTTACACCAACCTTGCCGATGGCGAGCAAGTCTTCATCAAAGGAGATGAGCGAATTCACCCGGCGAGCACCATGAAGGTGCCGGTCATGATGGAGGTCTTCCGCCAGGCCGAGCTGGGAACGCTTGCCCTTGATGGCGGGATCCGACTCAAAAATGACTTCGTCAGTATCGCTGATGGGAGCCGGTTCACTCTCGATGTCGCGGAGGACTCCGAGAAGACGCTCTACCGCCACCTGGGGGAGGAGCGACCCGTCCGCGAACTCGTCCGGCTGATGATTACCGAGAGCAGCAACCTGGCCACGAACCTCTTGATTGAACGCGTGACGGCGCCGCGTGTGTCGGAATTGATGAAGGCGATGGGCGCGGGGGATGTCCGCGTGCTCCGCGGAGTTGAAGACAACCGCGCCTTTGAACGCGGTCTCAACAACGAGACGACCGCCCGGGGACTGGCGACGATCCTTCAGCAACTGGCCGCGCGTCGGGTCGTCTCGGTCAAGGCGTCGGAGGAGATGTTGGCCATCCTTCGCGGCCAGAAGTTTAATGAGGGAATTCCGGCGGGCTTGCCCGCGGGCGTACCCGTGGCTCACAAGACCGGGTCGATCACGGCCATCGCTCACGACGCCGGGGTCATCGAGCCCGCCGGTCGTGCGCCTTATGTCCTGGTCGTGTTGACCCGAGGGATCAAGGACTCCGCGAAGGCCCATGAGCTCATCGCGCGGGTTTCTCGCGTGGTATACGAACATACGCTCGGCCAATGACCTGAGTGTGTGGCTCGGCGTGCCACCAACGAAAAGCGAGGGGGTTTGGCTTGTCCAAATCCCCCTCGCCTTATTTTTTCAACTCCGCTGTTCCGCTCCGCTGGGGAGCGAGTGTCACCAGCGGCGGCCGCCACCGCCGTACCAGCCGCGGTTGCCGCCGCGGGGACCGTAATAGGGGCGGGGGCCGAACTGCCGGGAGCCGTAGAAGCCAGGGCGACCGTAGACGTAAGGCAAGGGCCTGACGGGAATCGGGCGGTAGACCGGCGTGAGCGGTACGACCGGTGCGTAGCTGGGGTAAGCCGCGTATGGGGTGCCCAGGCCGACGCTCACTCCAGGCGTGGTGACGATGAGCTGAGCCTTGGCGTTCTCCGCGCCGGCGGTCACCAGACCACCCAGGGCCACGAGGCTTGTCAGAGTCAGGGTGCGCAGTCTCGATCGCATCGTTCGCTCCTCTGCGAAGGGCCGGAAATCCGTCGGAGTCCGATCCGACAAGAAATCCGGCCGTTGGAACACCAACTTTAGGGAATCCCTACCTCGGATTTCAAGGTCGGGACGGTCACGGCAAACGCCCAGGGCTCAACCCAGGCAAGGGAAGCGACCTTGGTGCGATTACCATGCCCAAGTCCCCGACACTGTTCTCTTATTTTGAATACGGTAAAAATGGGACGACTGTGAGGTTTCGTTGTCCGAGAATGAAAAACGAGTCTCTCTCTGTTCAGAAAGAGAATGACATGTCAAAGCGGCGTGATTTTTTGCGGGACATCACCCTGGGAATCGCGGCGTACGGGGCCGGTGCGAGTCGTGGGTTGGCGCAAGAGGCGGGGGACAAGCCGCCGAATTCGTCATCCAGGGGCGGCGAGGGGCCCGCGGTGGTTCGCGCGAGCGAGGCGATTGGCCGAGTGCTTGCTCCGATCCGCGAGCAGCATCACCTGCCCGGGCTGGTCGGTGGGTTGGTCCAGGGAGGCCGTCTCGAATCGATCGGCGTCGTGGGCGTCCGCAAGGTTGGCTCCCCTACCCTGTTCCGGGTGAGCGACCAGGTCCATATCGGCTCGGACACGAAGGCGATGACGGCCACGATGATCGGCTCGCTCGTCGATGACGGGAAACTGAGCTGGGGGGCAACGATCGGCGAGGTCTTCCCCGCGCGGGCCAAGCAGATCGATCCCGGTTTCCGGGGAGTAACGCTCTGGGATCTCCTGACCCACCGCGCCGGCCTGCCGGCGAACGGCCCGTGGGGGATGCTTGGGGCGAAGCGATCGACGACCGAGCAGCGGAAAGTGCTCATGGCCGGGATGCTCCAGAGCGCTCCGTTGACCAAACCAGGAACGAAGTTCGCCTATTCGAACGTCGGCTACGCCTTGGCGGGGCACATGGCCGAGCAGGCGACGGGTCGGTCGTGGGAAATGTTGATGCGGCAGCGGCTCTTCGAGCCGCTCAAGATGACCTCGGCGGGGTTCGGGCCTCCTGGGACGAAGGGAGAGGTGGACCAGCCTTGGGGCCATGTCGCGAAAGGCGAGAGCTTTGTACCGCGGCAGGAGGACAATGCCCCGGCGCTGGGACCCGCCGGTACGGTTCACTGCACGGTGGCCGATTGGGCCCAGTTCGCCATCCTTCACATGCGGGCTGCGCAAGGGAAGCCTCGTCTGCTGAAGGCGGAGACGTTTGAAAAGCTCCAGACCCCACCACCCGGTTCGGAGTACGCCGGAGGCTGGATGATCGTCGACCGTCCCTGGGCGGGGGGCCGCGCCCTGACGCATTCGGGAAGCAACACGATGTGGTATGCCACGATCTGGATCGCTCCGAAACGCGATTTCGCGGTCCTGGTCGCGACCAACGCCGGTGGTGACGGTGTCAGCAAGGCCTGCGACGCGGCGATCACGGCCCTCGTGGAGCTCCATGAGGCCGGCGCCTAAGCCGTTGGTCTCGGTGTGTTTTTTTTGATTTTCTGATGGACTACCGGAGGGACGCAACGGTGCTGGGTGCCACGCAACGTCGATTACTGATGCCTCATCCTACTGCACTCATGTGCTTGTTTAGCAAGGCTTTCTGTTCCTGAGTCAGGGTGTGGAGCACAGGCGGTTTCGGCGGCTTATGCGGTTTGCGACGAGGCCACTTGCGTGTGGCTTTCGGGCTCTTCTGCTTCCGGCACCCGGCGCGGCAGCCCGCGAGTCGCTTGTGGTAACACTTGGCCTTGGGTTTCACGGCCGCGTCGATCTCCTTGCGGATCTCGATCAGAACTTTGCGGGGGCTGATCACTGGGCCATCGGTCGCCGACGCCGACGCCGGCCGAAGCGCCAGGTCGGCATGCGCCAGGAGGATCTGCGTGGCCAGCAGTGACAACTCGGCCTCGCGATGCACCAAGGCCACCGTGCGGCTAGCGAGTTTCAATTTATTGATTATACGCTTGTATGTGCGAAATAGTCCTTCATTACGCCATCTCCAGCGGTAGAATTTGGCGGCCGTCGCCGCCGACATCCGGGCTGGGTCGAGGACGTCGGTCAGGAGCCAGACGTCGCGTTTGACCGACCCCTTACCCTTGCCCTTGGCCGGGATCCGGATCAAGCGGCATTGGATCGGCGCTTCCCCTTTCTTCTGGACATAGTTCGGCCAGTACAAGACAGGGCCTTCGGTCCAATCCTCCAGGTTCGCCACTTCGAGGGTGTAGAGGTCGACCCGCGACGACATCCGGAACAGGAACGATCGCTTGACACCGAGGATCGCCCGGACCAGATCGAAGCCCATATAAGCGGCGTCGCAGACGATCAGGGCCTCGGGCGAGAGGGTGGCGAGCAAGTGCCTCAAATGCTCTTGCTCGGCCGCGGTGCCCGGGCCGAGTCGCCACGACCAAAGCAGTCCCGTGGGCAAGTGGACGAACGCCGTCAGCCAGACGTTGGGGGCCGCGTCGTTCTTGCCGGCCTGCCCGAGTCCCCGTTCCAACTCGGGGGTGCGGGGGCACTCGATCCGCGAGCCGTCGCAGCCCATCGGCTCGAAGCCGTCGACAATCCGCCGCGACCCCAGTCGGGCGTGGATCTGTTGCCGAACCCCCGCGGCCAACGCCCTGAGTTGTCGCATGGGGACGCGTCGCATCGCTTTCTGGAAGCCGACGAGGGTCTTTCCCGGGCGTCTTCGCGACTCATGGCAGGCGACGTAGTATCCCCGGGCCTTCTCAAACCTCTCGGACTCGGAGTCGCCGGTGGCCCAGGTCATGGCGAGCATGACCACGACCAGTGGCTGGAGATCCCACCGCGGCGCCGACCGCCTTTGAGGAACAACCCCTCGGGCTTGCTTCCAGACCGTCGGGGTGAGAAACTGTCGGACATAGCCGATCAACGACTGCGGTTGCTGCAAGCCTTGCAGCGTCCGAGCTGCCTTCATCGCCGTTCTTCCTCAATCCAGGTGAGTGCCGGTTGCTAGCCGCACCCATCATGACGAAGAACGGCGATTTTTTGCCCCCCCTTCTCTCGAACGAACCGCAGCCACGGAGCGGCAGTAATTCTCTGGTCCGGTGAGAGTTACATCCGTTGTTGACGACGCCGAGTTACTGACGTTGGGTGCCACGCAACGTCGATTACTGATGCCTCATCCTACTGCACTCATGTGCTTGTTTAGCAAGGCTTTCTGTTCCTGAGTCAGGGTGTGGAGCACAGGCGGTTTCGGCGGCTTATGCGGTTTGCGACGAGGCCACTTGCGTGTGGCTTTCGGGCTCTTCTGCTTCCGGCACCCGGCGCGGCAGCCCGCGAGTCGCTTGTGGTAACACTTGGCCTTGGGTTTCACGGCCGCGTCGATCTCCTTGCGGATCTCGATCAGAACTTTGCGGGGGCTGATCACTGGGCCATCGGTCGCCGACGCCGACGCCGGCCGAAGCGCCAGGTCGGCATGCGCCAGGAGGATCTGCGTGGCCAGCAGTGACAACTCGGCCTCGCGATGCACCAAGGCCACCGTGCGGCTAGCGAGTTTCAATTTATTGATTATACGCTTGTATGTGCGAAATAGTCCTTCATTACGCCATCTCCAGCGGTAGAATTTGGCGGCCGTCGCCGCCGACATCCGGGCTGGGTCGAGGACGTCGGTCAGGAGCCAGACGTCGCGTTTGACCGACCCCTTACCCTTGCCCTTGGCCGGGATCCGGATCAAGCGGCATTGGATCGGCGCTTCCCCTTTCTTCTGGACATAGTTCGGCCAGTACAAGACAGGGCCTTCGGTCCAATCCTCCAGGTTCGCCACTTCGAGGGTGTAGAGGTCGACCCGCGACGACATCCGGAACAGGAACGATCGCTTGACACCGAGGATCGCCCGGACCAGATCGAAGCCCATATAAGCGGCGTCGCAGACGATCAGGGCCTCGGGCGAGAGGGTGGCGAGCAAGTGCCTCAAATGCTCTTGCTCGGCCGCGGTGCCCGGGCCGAGTCGCCACGACCAAAGCAGTCCCGTGGGCAAGTGGACGAACGCCGTCAGCCAGACGTTGGGGGCCGCGTCGTTCTTGCCGGCCTGCCCGAGTCCCCGTTCCAACTCGGGGGTGCGGGGGCACTCGATCCGCGAGCCGTCGCAGCCCATCGGCTCGAAGCCGTCGACAATCCGCCGCGACCCCAGTCGGGCGTGGATCTGTTGCCGAACCCCCGCGGCCAACGCCCTGAGTTGTCGCATGGGGACGCGTCGCATCGCTTTCTGGAAGCCGACGAGGGTCTTTCCCGGGCGTCTTCGCGACTCATGGCAGGCGACGTAGTATCCCCGGGCCTTCTCAAACCTCTCGGACTCGGAGTCGCCGGTGGCCCAGGTCATGGCGAGCATGACCACGACCAGTGGCTGGAGATCCCACCGCGGCGCCGACCGCCTTTGAGGAACAACCCCTCGGGCTTGCTTCCAGACCGTCGGGGTGAGAAACTGTCGGACATAGCCGATCAACGACTGCGGTTGCTGCAAGCCTTGCAGCGTCCGAGCTGCCTTCATCGCCGTTCTTCCTCAATCCAGGTGAGTGCCGGTTGCTAGCCGCACCCATCATGACGAAGAACGGCGATTTTTTGCCCCCCCTTCTCTCGAACGAACCGCAGCCACGGAGCGGCAGTAATTCTCTGGTCCGGTGAGAGTTACATCCGTTGTTGACGACGCCGAGTTACTGACGTTGGGTGCCACGGGGTTGTACTCAACCCGTGAGCGATCGCCCAGGTTTTTGGCTCACGGGTTGAGTACAACCCCGTGGCACCCAGGGCTTGCACATCATTCAATATCAAGGAAGACCAGGTCCACCTGCCTGGCAAATGGCTGGGATGGGACAGCCCACTGTGCCGAGCGAGAACCGCCCCCGGAAACGAAAAAACCCCGTGCGCTCGCCGATGAAGGACGAGGACTCGGGGCAGTAATTCGTTCGAGCGTCGAACTGCGTGAGGTCTGGTCTTACCAGGCGAAGTGGGCGAAGGCCTTGTTGGCGTCGGCCATGCGGTGGACGTTCTCGCGGCGGGTGATGGCGGCACCGTCGCGGTTGTAGGCGGCGACCAGCTCGTCGGCGAGCTTGATGGCCATCGGGCGGCCTTTTTTCTCGCGGGCGGCCATCAGGATCCAGCGGATCGAGAGGGTCTGCTGGCGAACCTTGTTGACCTGCATCGGCACCTGGTAGGTGGCACCACCGACTCGCTTCGAGCGGACCTCGATGATCGGCTTGACGTTCTCGACGGCGCGGCTGAACACATCGATCGGGTTGTCGTTGGGCAGGCGCCGTTCGATGAGTTCCATGGCGTTGTAGAACACCTTCTGCGCGACGCTCTTCTTGCCATCGTGCATCAGGCAGTTGATGAACTTGCTGGCCAACTTCGAGCCGAAACGAGGATCGGGGCGAAGCTGCGCCTTGCTGGCGGTAAACTTGCGGGACATGCGCGTTCGTCCTGGGGATACCTGAAGGTCGTTTGTGTATTACTTCTTCTTTTTGGCCGGCGCGGCAGCTTTGGCGGGAGCTCCGTACTTGGAGCGAGCTTGTTTACGATCTGCCACGCCGAGGCTGTCGAGGACGCCGCGGACGATGTGGTAACGGACACCCGGCAAGTCGCGAACACGGCCGCCCCGGACCAGCACGATCGAGTGCTCTTGAAGGTTGTGACCTTCGCCGGGGATGTACGCCGTGATTTCTTTGCCATTAGAAAGCCGGACGCGCGCCACTTTACGCAACGCCGAGTTCGGCTTCTTGGGGGTCATCGTCTTGACCTGGAGGCAGACCCCGCGCTTGAACGCGCAACCTTCGAGCACCGGCGACTTGGTCTTGTAGACCACCGGCCTGCGTGGCTTACGGACGAGCTGGTTGATCGTGGGCATGAGTCGATAGTTCCATTCTTCCCGGCCGGTCACTCCCTTGCCGGGGTCGATCCTGTCGCTGGGAGAGTGCTCTGGCGCATTTTGAACAGGTCCGTGCACCGAACCGCTGCGCAAGACGAAGCAATGGCCGGACAACGGCGAAGCAAGTAGTGTAACGCCTTACTTCGACCTGTCAAGACGAGTCAAGACAAACATGCGGTGCGATCGGGAGCGCTTGCCCAGACGAGCCGGAGCCGCTCCCGAGCGTGCCGGCGGGGCGGGAGTGGGCGACCGAATTGACATGGAGAGTCCCCCTGCCCTACGATTTGCGGCCGGGGGAATGCTGCATGTATGACCGCGACTATGAGGCTGATCTCGACGACTCGGAATATCCCGATGAGCCGGACGATGATGATGACACGATTCCCTGTCCTTACTGCGGCCTGTCAGTCTATGAGGAGGCGGAGCGTTGCCTTTACTGTGGCCACTATCTCTCGGTGGAGGACGCCCCAAGGCGCTATCCCTGGTGGTTTGTGCTGGGCTTCCTTCTGAGCATGGTCGTCGTGCTGGGGTGGGTCTGGCGATGGTGAGGCCGAACGCTGCCAGGAGGAACGGCGGACATGGTGGCTGAACCGACGGCAGGGACGCCGGCTGCGATGCGGGTCGCCCTCGTTTACGACATGGACGCCTGCCGGGGACCGACCGGTGTCACCCGCCATGCCTTGGCCCAACTCGAGCGGCTGGCAAAGCGGCCTGAGGTCGCCTTGAGCGTGCTCTCGGGACGGATCAGCGAGCCCGATGGCCTCGTCTACTGGGAGAGCCTGGGTTCACTCCCGCGTAGGGAACTGCCGGTGCGGACCCGCGACGCCCTGCGGTGGTGGCGGCTCTGCTCCTGGCCCCCGATCGAACTCTGGTCGAAAGAGGTCGATTGGGTTTATTGCCCGGCCGAGTACGCGGTACCCACCCGGAAGGCGCGACGAGCGGTGACCTGCCACGACGTTTTGCAGAACCTCCGGAGCCACCCGAAGTTCCGCCACCGGTTGCGCGAGACTTTCGGCCAGGCCGACCTGATCCTCTCGGTCTCACGGTTCAATACCGAGCAACTTCTTGAGGCTTTCCCCGAATGCCAGGGGCGGGTGGAATACGTGCCCAATGGCGCGGAGGACCTCTTCTTTGAACCGGCGAGCGAATCCGAGCGGGCGGCCGTTCGGGCCGACCTGGAGTTGCCGCGCGGCCTCCCTTACTTGATCTCGGTGGCCAATTTCCAGCCCCGGAAGAACCTGGCCCGCCTCGTTCGCGTCGCCGGGCGGTTGCCCGAGGTGGTCGGAGGCGACCTGGCGCTGGTGCTCCTGGGGGCAGGGTCGGATTCCGAGGACCGGCTCTTGCGCGAGGCGATCTCGGCTCTTGGCCCTCGCGCGGTCGTGCGGATGCCGGGTTACCGCCAGGGCAAGCTGCTCCGCGCCGCGTACGCCGAGGCCACGGCCCTGGTCTTCCCCTCGCTCTGTGAGAGTTTTGGTATTCCCGCCGTCGAGGCCATGGCGCAAGGCATTCCGGTGGCCCTGGCCGACTCGACCGCCCTCCCCGAGATCGGGGGCGCGGCGGGCTGGTACTTCGACCCTGAAAGCGACGACTCGCTCCTGGCCACCCTGCGCAACTTGCTCGATCAGTCGGACGAGCGTGCTCGTCGCGCCCATCTGGGACGCCAGATCGCCGAGTCCTACCGCTGGCAGGCCGCCAACGATTTGCTGGTTAACGCCTTGGCGTCACGCCGTGGTGCCCGATGACGGCGTGGAGGGGCCAGGCATGAGATCGTTGCTCTGGTACGGACTTGCCGCCCTGGGAGAGATCGCCGGGTGCTTTGCCTTCTGGGCCTGGCTGAGGAATCAGAAAAGCCCTTGGTGGATGGTTCCCGGCGTCGTCGCGCTCGTCCTCTTCGCCTTGGCCTTGACTCGGATCGAGTCGAGCCACGCCGGTCGGGCCTATGCCGCCTACGGGGGGATCTATATCGCTTCCTCACTCGCCTGGCTCTGGGCCGTCGAGGGCATGCGTCCCGACCGTTGGGACCTCGCCGGAGCCGGCCTCTGTCTGGTGGGAACGGGCGTCATTCTCTTCGGTCCGAGATCCGGCTGAGAAATGGATCCGCGGGAACGGTTTGTTTCCCTGGCGGGCGTAAGGTTAGTCCTTGCGCTGAATCGCAAGCGAACAGAAAACGTAAGGCTCATGTCTTCTGCTGAGCCGAAAACGAACAGGAAGCGTAAGATTTCTGTCTTCTTTGGTCTGCTTGCTTGCGGAGCACCGAAGCCAGGAAGCTTACGCTCCCCGCTCGCCTGAGGGGCGAGCGAAAATGGTTCCCCTCAGAGGTCCAACTCGTCGACCCAGCTTCGGAGTCGGCCCATCGCTCGACCGACGGCGGCGACGTTTTCGGGGTCGTTGAGCCAGCGGCTGACGCCCGACGGATGGGGGAGCGGCAGATAGCGGACGCCGTCGCGGAGGGTCGCCGTGCCCACGACGGCGGTGAGCGACGGGACGCGGCCCAGGAAGGTGCGGATGGCGAGGAGCCCGACCAGGAGCACGACCGCGGGCTTCAGAACTGAGAACTGGCCGTCGAGCCAGGGGCGGCAGAGGGCTTGCTCGGCCGGTGAGGGGACGCGGTCGCCGCGGGCGCCGGGGAGCCGCCCTGGGTAGCAGCGGGTGACGGCGCTGAAGTGGATCTTCCGCCAGAAATCTTCGCGCGGGATGCCGCCGAGCTCGAACCAGAGACGAAGCTTCTCCCCCGCGGCACCGGCGAAGGGGACGTTCTCGAGGTTGGCCCGCAGCCCGGGGGCCTGGCCGATCAGGAGGATCCGCGGCAAAGCGGCGTCAGGTTCGGGGTCGCGGGCGATCGGGACCGACTCGGCCTGACTGAGATAGCCTGCGCGCTGGCAGAGGCGGCACGAGCGGAGCCTTGCATTGAAAGCCACGAGCTCGGCACGTAGGTTGGCTTCAGGCTGAGCCGCGGGGGAAGGTCGCATGGGAGTCGAGTCTACGCGGTACGAGTGCAACGCCAACGGCCCCCATCCCCCCAGAGAAAGGAGATGAGGGCCGTTGGTTGAACCACGGTGAGAACACGAAAACGGGCGATTAGTCGCTCGCCTTGCCGGCCCCCGCGGGGGCCGCCGCCGGACTGGGCGTCTCGTCGCGGGGGTAACGGCTATAGCCGGGACCCTTCTCGGCGAGGGCTTCGAGCGCCTCGGGTCGGATTCGGACTTCGGCATCCTGGTGGGACTTGAAGCCGGTTCCGGCCGGAACGAGGTGGCCGAGGATGACGTTCTCTTTCAGGCCGACGAGGTAGTCGACCTTGCCCGCGAGCGCGGCCTCGGTCAGCACCTTGGTCGTCTCCTGGAAGCTGGCCGCCGAGATGAAGCTGTCCGACTGCACGGCCGCCTTGGTGATCCCGAGGAGCTGGGTGCTCGCGGCGGCCGGCTTGGGACGAATCCACTCGGCCTTCTTGCCGCTGGCCGTTTCGACCCGGAGGTTTTCCTGGTCGAAGTGGTCGCGGGGGACGATGTCGCCCTGGCGGAAGTCGCTCTCGCCCGGGTCCTTGACCTTGACGCAAGTCATCAGCTCGAGGTTCTTGCCGCGGAAATCGAACTTGTCGATGACCGAGCCTGGGAGCAAGCCGGTATCGCCGACGCTTTCGACGCGGACCTTGCGGAGCATCTGGGCGACGATGATCTCGAGGTGCTTGTCGTCGATTTCGACACGCTGGGAACGATAGACGTTCTGGATCTCGCGGAGCAGGTAGCGCTGGACGGCTTCCTCACCCGAGATTCGGAGAATGTCGTGCGGCACCAGCGGCCCTTCGACCAGGGCGTCGCCGGCCCGGACGCGGTCGCCACCGTGGACCCGGAGGTACTTACCGTGCGGCACCAGGTGCTCGCGCTCGATGCCGCTCTCGTTCTTGACGATGATCGTTCGCTTACCACGACGCTTCTCGTCCAACAACTCGACGCGGCCGTCGATCTCGGCGATGACCGCCGGCTCCTTGGGTCGCCGGGCCTCGAACAGCTCGGTAACTCGCGGCAGACCGCCGGTGATGTCCTGGGTACCACCCACTTCTCGCGGCGTCTTGGCCAGCAAGGTACCCGCGGTGATTTGGGCTCCTTGCTGGACTTCGATACCGGCCCCTTCAGGGATGTAGTTGTAGGCGAGGATGTGCCCCTCAGCGTCCTCGATGAGGATCTGCGGGTGCAGGTCCCCCTTGTGCTCCATGATCGTCCGCCGGGTGTGGCCCGAGGGGTCGATCTCGATCCGCATCGTCTCGTTTTCGATGACGTCTTCGTAGCGGACCTTACCGCCGACTTCCGCGAGAATCGGGATGTTGTGCGGGTCCCACTCGCAGAGCATCGTACCGCGGGTGACCATCGAGCCGTCCTCGACGAGCATCGCCGCACCGTCAGGCACGTCGTACTTCTCGAGTTCGCGGCCCTTGGGGTCGAGGATCTGGATCTCGCCGTTACGGGAGAGGGCGATCTT
This sequence comes from Singulisphaera sp. GP187, assembly GCF_900129635.1. Taxonomy (GTDB): domain Bacteria; phylum Planctomycetota; class Planctomycetia; order Isosphaerales; family Isosphaeraceae; genus Singulisphaera. Next base: position 5,737,672 of record NZ_FSRB01000001.1, read on the forward strand.
CTTCCCTTCGTCGTTGGTCACCAGGTTGATGCCGACGTACTTGATCTTGCCTTCCCGCTTGCTCTTGACGTCCTTCTCTTCGACGCCGCGGGTGGCGACGCCGCCGATGTGGAACGTACGCATCGTGAGCTGGGTGCCCGGCTCACCGATCGACTGGGCGGCGATGATCCCGACGGCCATGCCCGGCTCGACGAGCTGGCCGGTCGCCAGGTCCATGCCGTAGCAGCGGCGGCAGATCCCGAGGGTCGCCTCGCAGGTCATCGGGCTCCGGACCTGGATCTTCTCGATCTGCATGTCCTCGAGCTTCTTGGCCGCGGCCACCGTGATCATCTCGTTTTCCTTCACCACGATCTCGTCGGTGATGGGGTTCACGATGTTGACCCGGCTGACTCGGCCTCGAATCGACTGGACGAGGCTGACCTCGACCTTCTCGCCCTTGTAGATGACTCCCTTGGTGATCCCCTGGGAGGTGCCGCAGTCTTCCATCGTGATCACGACGTTCTGCGCCACGTCGGCCAGCTTACGGGTCAGGTAACCCGAGTCGGCCGTCTTCAAGGCCGTGTCGGCCAGACCCTTTCGGGCTCCGTGCGTCGAGCTGAAGTACTCGAGCACCGAGAGGCCTTCGCGGAAGTTCGCTTTGATCGGGGTCTCGATGATCTTGCCCGAGGGCTTGGCCATCAAACCTCGCATCCCGGCGAGCTGGCGAATCTGCTCGACACCACCACGAGCACCCGAGTCGGCCATCAGGAAGATCGGGTTCAGGTAGACCTGGCCGTTGCGGACGTCATGACGGAGTTGCTCCATCATCTCGTTCGTGATCCGCTCACGAGCGTGGGTCCAGGCGTCGAGCACTTTGTTATAGCGCTCCTGCTCGGTGATGATTCCGCGCTGGTAGAGCTTGGCGGCCTTGGCCACTTCCTTCTCGGTTTCCGAGAGGATCGCGTCCTTGGTCATCGGCGTCTTGAGGTCGTCGGTGGCGAACGACAGGCCCGAGCGAGTGGATTCGCGGAACCCGAGGTCCTTCATGTTGTCGAGCAGGTTGATCGTTGCGGCTCGACCGAGGATCTGGTAGCAGTCGGCGATGATCCCCTGGAGCTGCTTCTGGCCCAACGCCGTGTTGTAGTACGGCATTTTGGCGTCGAGGATGTCGTTGAAGATCACGCGGCCGGTGGTGGTCTTGATGACCATGCCGGGGGTGAACTCCTTCTCGCCGTCCCCTCGCAGCTTCTTGTGAACCGGGAGCCGGAGGTTGATCATCGCATGGACGCCAACCTTCTTCTGGCTGAACGCGAGGAAGACCTCGTTGGCGCTGGAGAAGGTCATCCCTTCGCCGGGCTCGCCGGGGCGCTGCACCGTCACATAGTACGACCCCATGACGATGTCCTGGGTCGGGCTGATGATCGGGTTGCCGTTGGCGGGGCTGAAGATGTTGTTGGTCGACATCATCAGCGTCATCGCCTCGACCTGCGCCTCGATCGAGAGGGGCAAGTGGACGGCCATCTGGTCGCCGTCGAAGTCGGCGTTGAACCCTTTACAGACGAGCGGGTGGATCCGGATCGCGTTGCCTTCGACCAGGACCGGCTCGAACGCCTGGATTCCCATGCGGTGCAAGGTCGGTGCTCGGTTGAGCAAGACCGGGTGGTTGTGGATCACCTCTTCGAGGATATCCCACACCTCTTCGACCTTGCGCTCGAGCATCTTCTTGGCCGACTTGATCGTGTCGGCGTGGCCCAGCTCCTTGAGCCGGCGGATGATGAACGGCTGGAACAGCTCGAGGGCGATCTTCTTGGGGAGACCGCACTGGTGGAGCCGGAGGTCGGGGCCGACCACGATCACCGAGCGCGCCGAGTAGTCCACGCGCTTGCCCAGCAAGTTTTCGCGGAACCGACCCTGCTTACCCTTGATCATGTCGGTCAGCGACTTCAACGGCCGGTTGCTCGAGCCGAGCACGGGCCGCTTGCAGCGGTTGTTGTCGAACAGGGCGTCGACCGCCTGCTGCAACATCCGCTTCTCGTTGCGGATGATGACCTCGGGCGCGTTCAGGTCGACCAGCTTCTTGAGCCGGTTGTTGCGGTTGATGATGCGGCGGTAGAGGTCGTTCAAGTCGCTGGTGGCGAAGTTGCCCGAGTCGAGCAAGACCAACGGACGCAGGTCCGGCGGGATGACCGGGATGGCTTCGAGCACCATCCACTCGGGACGGTTGTCGCTGTCGCGGAGCGCCTCGACGACTTTCAGCCGCTTGGTCAGGTCCTTGGTCTTCTGCTTGCTCGAGGTCTCGCCGAGCTCGGTCCGCAGTTGCTTGGAGAGGCTGACCAGGTCGAGCCGCGCCAGGAGCTTGCGAACGGCGTCGGCCCCCATGTCGGCCTGGAAGGTGTCGCCGAACATCTCGCGTGACTTGCGGAAGTCCTCTTCGGTGAGGAGCTGCCGTTCCTTCAAGGGGGTGTCACCGGGGTCGATGACGACGTAATCCTGGAAGTAGATGATCCGTTCCAGGCTGGACGTCTTCATGTCCAGCAGGGTACCCAAGCGGCTGGGCATCGCCTTGAAGAACCAGATGTGGACGACCGGCGCGGCCAACTCGATGTGGCCCATCCGCTTGCGGCGGACCCGCGAGTGCGTGACTTTCACGCCGCAGCGGTCGCAGATCATCCCCTTGTACTTCATCCCGCGGTACTTCCCGCAGGCGCATTCCCAGTCCTTCTCGGGGCCGAAGATTCGCTCGCAGAAGAGGCCGTCCTTTTCGGGGCGGTAAGTCCGGTAGTTGATCGTTTCCGGCTTCTTGACCTCGCCGAAGGACCAGCTCCGGATGTCGTACGGGCTGGCCAGCCCGATCTTGACGGCGCCGTAATCATTGATACGATCGTAGGCACTTTCGCCCATGCTCACGGGACACTCTCCTCTGCACGCGCTCAAGCCGTGCCGAAGCGGGGTTGTTTCGGGGGAAAGTCACAATTCAGCGGTCGCTCAAGCGATCGGTTCGGATTCCCAAATCCCAAGTCGCGGGCATCGACCAAAAAAAGATCCGCGGGCCGATCCCCTCTCACGTTCCCGGAACAGGAGAGGACGCCGCGGTTCAGACGGTCATCCGAGACCGAAGGTGCCACGCCGGCCTTCCTCCTTCGCCGGATGCAGGAAACTCCAAGATTCAAGCCCAATGGACCTCAAAACAAGGCGGAGGCGCAGCCCAGAACAACGTCGGGCCGGCCGCCGATGGAGTCGCTTCTTGTTGATGGTAGCCGATCTTAACATGGATTCCAAGAAAATTCTGCTTGACAAGGGCATTATTTGGGGCGCCGTTCGGGAACGGGTGAGGGTCGTTCTCGAGTCATGGGCAGTCGGGGCCGTTTCAAGGACCCTGGGGTGTCATGAGCGATGACCTTCATCTCGATCCCGTTCGACTTGGGCTCAAGTGTCGAGCCAGGTCTTGGCAGAGGTCGGGCACGGTCTGGTTCGCGAGGAGTCGAAACCCGTCGGCCTTTCCCTTGAGAGTCTCCAGTCTCCCGAACTGGACCGGACCGGTTCCTGACGGATCGTCGGGTGGGAATCGATCCCAAGGAAACCATAGGGGGGAAGGGTCGCTTTGCCCCCTTGGGTCACTCAGCGATGATTGTCCCAACGTGGCCAAACGCTCGATCACGAGCATCTCGCCACACGGATGGAGCGCCGGGGCAGGCCGAAAACCTGCCCCGGCGATCGATGTTCCGCGATCCGTCCGGACGACGACGTCCGAACCCAATGGGAGACGCTCAGATTCGCTTCTTCTCGAGCTGCATGTTGAGCCCGAGACCGCGGATTTCGTTGGTCAAGACGTCGAAGCTCGCGGGGGTACCGGCCTCGAGGGTATTCTCCCCCTTGACCATCGACTCGTAGATCTTGGTCCGTCCCTCGACGTCGTCGCTCTTGACCGTCAGCAGTTCTTGGAGGATGTAGGCGGCTCCGTAAGCCTCGAGCGCCCACACTTCCATTTCACCGAACCGCTGGCCGCCGAACCGTGCTTTACCACCCAACGGCTGCTGGGTGATCAAGGAGTACGGGCCGGTGGCACGAGCGTGGATCTTATCGTCGACCAAGTGGTGAAGTTTGAGCATGTAGAGATACCCAACCGTCACACGCTGGTCGAACTGCTCGCCGGTGCGACCGTCGAACAGGAGCGCCTTGCCGTTCTCGGGCAGGCCGGCGTCTTTGAGGCACTTGCGAATCGTGTCTTCGCTGGCACCGTCGAAGACCGGGCAGATCGCCTGGAACCCGAGCTTGGCGGCGGCCCAACCCAGGTGGGTTTCGAGAATCTGGCCGACGTTCATACGGCTCGGAACGCCCAAGGGGTTGAGCAAGATCTCGACCGGCGTACCGTCGGGCAGGAACGGCATATCCTCTTCGGGGAGGATCTTGGCGATGACGCCCTTGTTACCGTGCCGACCGGCCATCTTGTCGCCGACCGAGATCACCCGCTTGGTCGCGATGTAGATCTTGACCATCTGGAGAACGCCCGAGGGGAGCTCGTCGCCCCGCTTCAAGCTGTTCAGCCGGCGGTCCTTCTCGTCGCGCAACGCTTCGATTCTCGGGGCGTACTGGCGGACGACCTTTCGCGCTTCGGCGGCCCGCTCGGGGCTCCGCAGGTCGAGGGCTTCGAGCTTGAACCGCTCGCTCTCCTCGGCCAACGCCTTCGGGTCCTTCTCGCGGCCCAACGGCTTGCCGGTGGACGGGTCGAGGACCGGGCCGTCGACGGCTTCTTCCAGCGCCTTGATGAGCTGCTTGTACTCGTCCGAGATCTTGACGTTCTCGACCTGCTCGGTGTCCTTGAGCTCTTTCTCGAAGACCTTGCGTTCGTCTTCGTTGAGGCTCATTCGCCGGCTGAACCGCTGGGTGTTGATCACGATCCCCTCAACGCCCGAGGGGACTTCCAGCGAGTCATTTTTGACGTCTTCGCCGGCCCGGCCGAAGATCGCGTGGAGCAGCTTCTCTTCGGGGGTCAGCTCGCTCTTGGACTTCGGCGCCACCTTGCCCACCAGGATTTCGCCCGGCTTGACATAGGTGCCGATCCGCACGATCCCGTTCTCGTCCAGGTTCCGCAGCGCCTTCTCCGAGACGTTGGGGATGTCGCGGGTGAACTCCTCGCGCCCCAGCTTGGTCTCGCGGATCTCGATCTCGAACTCTTCGATATGGATCGACGTGTACACGTCTTCCTTCACGAGGCGTTCGCTGATGATGATCGCGTCTTCGAAGTTGTAGCCGTCCCAGGCCATGAACCCGACCAAGACGTTGCGGCCCAGGGCGAGTTCGCCCAGGTAGGTCGCGGCGCCGTCGGCGAGGATCTGCCCCTTCTTGACCTGCTGCCCAAGCTCGACGACCGGCTTCTGGTTCAAGCAGGTCCGCTCGTTGAGGCCGACGTACTTGCGGAGCTTGTAGATCTGGTTGTGGTCGATGATGATCCGCGACGAGTCGACGTAGGTCACGGTGCCGTCGGCGGGCGCCTTGACGATCATCCCCGAGTTCATGGCGACGGAGCGTTCCAGCCCCGTGGCCACGATCGGCGGCTCGGCCACCAGGAGCGGGACCGCCTGCCGCTGCATGTTCGAGCCCATCAACGCGCGGTTGGCGTCGTCGTGCTCGAGGAACGGGATCAGGCCGGCCGAGACGCCCACCATCTGCTTCGGCGAGATGTCCATGTACTGGACTTGGTCGACGGGGATGGTGTGGAAGTCGGTCTGGTACCGCGCGATGACGCTCGGCCCTTTGAGCTTGCCCGAGTCTTCGGTGGGGGCGTCGGCCGGCGCGAGGTAAGCTTCGCTCTCCTCGTCGGCCCGCATCCAGACGACGTTCTCGGTGCGGTGCCCGTGCGAAATCTGCCGGTAAGGGGTGACGAGGAAGCCGTACTCGTCGACGCCGCCGTAGATTCCCAACGAGCTGATCAGACCGATGTTCGTTCCTTCCGGAGTTTCGATCGGGCAGATTCGGCCGTAGTGGGAGATGTGGACGTCGCGGACCTCGAAGCCCGCGCGTTTCCGGTTCAAACCACCAGGGCCGAGGGCCGAGAGCCGGCGCTCGTGGGTCAGCTGAGCGAGCGGGTTGGTCTGGTCCACGACCTGGGACAATTCACCGCGGCCGAAGAAGTATTCGATCGCCGCGCTGATGCTCTTGGGGTTGATCAAGGAGCGCGGGGTCATGTCCTCGGCGTCTTTGAGGCTCATCCGCTCCTGGACGGTGCGGCGGAGCTTGAGGAACCCCTTGCGGAGCTCGTCGGCCGCGAGCTCGTCGATGGTTCGGAGGCGGCGGTTACCCAGGTGGTCGATATCGTCGACCTGTCCCTTGCCCTTGCGGAGGTTGAGGATGTACCGGATCGCGTTGACGTAGTCCTCGGGATCCAGAGTCATCTGGTCTTCGGGGATCGTCTGGCTGAATTTCCGGTTGATCCGGAACCGGCCGACCTTGCCCAGGCGGTAGCGGTTGGTGTCGAAGAACTTCTCGTGGAAGAGTTCTTTGGCCTTCTCGAGCTGGGGGGGATTGCCCGGTCGTAGCCGCTGGTAGATCCGGAGCAAGGCGCTTTCGTGGTCGGTCGTCGGGTCTTCCTGGAGCGACTGAAGGATCAACGGATCCTTCGCCTCCTTGAGCACCATGACCGGTCCCAGGCTGGCGTCGGCCAGGACTTGGGCCGAGGTCTTGGAGATGGTGGTGCCGCTCTCGATCAGGACTTCGCCGGTGGCCGGGTCGACGATGTCGCCGCAGGCGATCCGCCCTTCGAGCAGGGTGGCGGCGGCGCTGTCGCCGGTGTCGACCGACTCGGGGTCGTAGAACGAGGAGAGGATCGCTTCGTCGGACGAGAATTGCGGGCTCATCGCGCGGAGGAGCGTCATCGCGGAGAACTTGCCCGACTGGTCGATCCGGACGCCGAGCGTCTCTTTCTTGGTGACTTGGAGTTCGATCCAGCTTCCGCGTTCGGGGATGATCCGGCAGGCGTGGAGCTTACGGTCGCCCGCCTCGATCTCGACGACGAAGTCGACGCCCGGCGAGCGGTGGAGCTGGCTGACCACGACGCGTTCGGCGCCGTTGATGATGAACTCACCGCCGCCGATCATGATCGGCATATCGCCGAGGTAGACCGACTCTTCGATGGCGGCTTCCCCCTTGTTGAGGCGGAGCCAGACGTGGAGTGGGCGGCCGTAGGTGAGGCGGAGCTGGCGGCACTCGTCGGGTTCGTAGCGCGGTTTGCCCAGGTCGAACTTGATGTATTCCAGCTTCAGGGTCTTGTCGTAGCTCTCGATCGGGAAGATTTCCCGGAAGACCCCTTCGAGGCCGCTGTCGGCCCGCTCTTCGGCGATGATGTCGGCCTGAAGGAATCGCTCATAGCTGCGGGTCTGGATCTCGGTCAGGTCCGGAACCGGGAACACGTCGTAGATCTTGCCGAAATTCTTTTGTGTGGGCGGAGTGATCCGACGTACGGTGGTCGCGGTGGGCATATCGTCGCGCTCCTCAAGGGGAGATAGGTGGGCGCGGGCCGTCGGCCGGTCCGACTGGGCGTTTCGAAGGGGCGCCGGTCTCGACCATCCGAAGAGGTGGTCGTGCCGACCTGCCCGCGCGCCGAGACACCCCGGCGATCGGCCTGAAGGCCGCCGCCGGGGCGATTCGAGCAATTCGAGGGAGCGGCGGGCGCCTGGCGCGCGGCTTGGGGCCGGGCCAGGCGTCGTCGCGAACAGAAACGACGGGGTTCGTCACGAGACGTTTCGGTCCAGGTCAACTCGGCCCTCGTCTCATCCTTAGGCATTGAGGAAGCCGGCGGTCGGTGCGGCCGTCTCGACTTCCTCAACACGTCCTGGAGTGCGAAAGCGATCCCGGAGTCCGTCGGTCCGGGGCGGATTACTTGATCTTGACCGTGGCGCCGGCCTCTTCGAGCTCTTTCTTGAGCTTCTCGGCGTCTTCCTTGGAGATCGCCGTCTTGATCGCCTTGGGGGCGGCTTCGACAGCGTCCTTGGCCTCTTTCAGGCCCAGGCCGGTGGCGGCACGGACGACCTTGATGACGTTGATCTTGTTGGCGCCGAACGCTTCCAGGACGACGTCGAACTCGGTCTGAGCGGCGGCCGCTTCAACCGGGGCGGCGGCAGCGGCGGGACCCGCGACAACGGCGGCAGCGGCCGGCTTGATGCCGTGGACTTCTTCCAGGTAGTCGCCCAGGGCCTTGGCTTCCAGGACGGTCAGCTTGACGATCGAGTCGCCCAGGGTCTTGATGTTGTCGGCGAAGATCGCGGTCTCGGCGGTGGACATGAGTCGTGAGGTCCTTTCCTTTACGCAGCTTTCGGCGAGGGCGGTTGCCCCCGGCGACGTAGAGTGTCGAATACCAAAAAAGGCGGATGAATGCGGATCAAAAAAAGGCGCCTTCGCCCTCCGGCACCAGGCCGGAGACGGGACGTCCTACCCAGAGGACCCTTGGCAAGAGGGTGGCCGCCCGGGAGCTCAATCGGGTCAGGCCCCTTCTTCGGCGGCGGGGGCCGGAGTGTCGGCGGCCTCGGTGACGGTGTCGGTCGCGGTCTCGGCCTCGCCTTCCGGCGCGCCTTCGGACAGAGTTTCCAGCTGGCTCAAGATCCCGCTGGCCGGAGCGTTCGCCAACGACACCACCCGCTGGGCCGGCGACATGGCCAACGCCGCCACGCGGCCGATCAAGGCCTCGCGGCTGGGCAGCTTGGTGATGTCTTCGACCTGAGCCGGGCCGATGACGACGCCATCAACGGCTCCCCCCTTGATCTCGGGCTTCTTCAGCGCCTTGACCTGGGTGAAGATCTCCTTGGCCAGTTCGGCGACTCCATCACCGCCCCAGACGGCGACTGATGGGCCTTCCAGGAACTGGGACAGACCGTCCATCCCCATCTCAGTGAAGATCCGGCGGGCGAGCGTGTTCTTGAGAGTCCGGATCTTGATCGACTTCTTGCGCAGGTCGCGGCGGAACTGGTGTTCGGCGACCGCGCCCAGCCCTTTGAGGTCCAGGATCAGGACCGAACGGCTGCCGTCCAGTTCAGTCCTCAACTGGTCCATCATCAATTCTTTGACGTATTTACTCATGATCGCGTCGCTGCCTCGCTGGGGCGGTTGCCGGTCACGCCAGGACCCGGATACCCGGGCTCATGGTGGCCGAGATGGTGACCGAGCGGAGGTAAGTCCCCTTAGCGGCCGCCGGCTTGACCGTCTGGAGGTGCTTCAGGAATGCCGTGATGTTCTCGATGAGCTGGGCGTCGGTGAAGTTCAGCTTACCGACCGGGGCGGCAACATTGCCTCCCTTGTCGTTGCGGAACTCGATCTTGCCCGCTTTGAACTCGCGGACCGCCGAGGTGATGTCGGTGGCCACGGTGCCGGAACGCGGTGAGGGCATCAAGCCGCGAGGGCCGAGCAAACGGCCGAGCGGGCCGACCACGCCCATCATGTCCGGGGTCGCCAGCGCGACGTCGAAGTCCAGGAACCCGCCCTTGATCTTGGCGGCGAGATCGTCGCCACCCACGATGTCGGCGCCGGCGGCCGTGGCCTTCTCGGCGTTATCACCTTGGGCGAACACGGCGACCCGGACGTTCTTGCCGATCCCGTGCGGCAGGGCGACCGAGCCACGGACGTTCTGGTCGCTCTGACGCGGGTCGATCCCCAGGTTGGTCGAGACTTCGACCGTCTGGATGAACTTGGTCGTCCCGAAGGTCTTCAAATGACGGATCGCATCCTCGAGAGGGACCGGATCTTCGGTCACCTTCTCGCGCAAGGCGCGATAGCGTTTCGACTGACTAGGCAAGTTCGCGCTCCTTTCCGGAGGGCTGCCGCCGTACCGTCACCCGATCGCAGGACGATCGGGCTTCCCCAAGGGCGGGCGGTCGCGCCAAGGGGGGCCGGGGACCGGGAATTTCCCGCCCCGAGCCGTGGCTGCTCTTCACTGGAAGGGTTGAGACGAGGACCCGGCTCAACCTTTGATTTCGATCCCCATGCTTCGCGCCGTGCCTGCGATGATTCGGCAGGCATGCTCGATGTCGCGGGCGTTGAGGTCGGCAATCTTGGTTTCGGCGATCTTCTTGACTTGTTCGGCGGTCACGCTGCCGACTTTGGTCTTATGGGGCTCGGCCGACCCGGAGGCCACGCCCGCCGTCTGCTTCAAGAGGACGGCGGCCGGCGGGCTCTTGGTGATGAACTCGAACGAGCGGTCGGAGTAGATCGTGATCTCGACCGGGATCGTCGTCCCCTTCATGTCCTTCGTTCGGTCGTTGAACTGCATCACGAACTGACCGATGTTGACACCATGCTGGCCAAGGGCCGGCCCGACCGGGGGCGCGGGGGTCGCCTGCCCGCCCGGACACTGGAGCTTCACCTTCGCCGTCATCACCTTGGCCATCGTCGTCTCCCGTCGGGTCCATTGGGGGCACGGCGGCCGAGGGATGGTCGATCTCACCCATCCCGCACACCGCGACACCCGGATCCCGCGTTTCCTCTAGGTCAGATAGGTTCCACTTGCCAGTATTCGAGGTCGACCGGCGTGGGCCGGTTGAAGATGATCAGCATGACCTTGACCAAGCCGCGGGCCTCGATCACTTCCTCGACCGTGCCTTCGAAGTTCTCGAACGGACCGTCCTTGATCTTCACCCGATCGCCCCGCTCGACGTTGATCCGGATCGTCGGGACCTTGTCGGTCTTGGCCGTTTCCTGGCCAAGCATCTGGTTGACTTCGGTCTCGGTCATCTTCGTCGGCGTGCCATGCGCCCCGACGAAATCGCCGACACCGGGCGTCTCCCGAACGGTGAACCAGGTCTTCTCGTTGAGCTCCATCTCGACCATGATGTAGCCGGGATAGGTTTTCCGCTCGACGATCCGCTTCTTGTTGTTCCGGATCTCGGTGATCTTTTCGGTGGGCACCACGATCCGGCTGAAGTAGCGCTCGAGTCCCTGGATCTTGACCCGTCGTTCCAGCGCGTCGCGAATCGTATCCTCACGCGAGCTCTGGACCTTGAGCACGTACCAAACCAGCTCGATCTTCTCTTCGTCGTCGTCCACGACCGATGCGGTCGCGTCGGGTTCCGACTCCGGTTCCGATTCAGCTTCAGGCTTGGGTTCCGGGGCGGGTCGAGCCGAGGTCATCGGCGGGCCGCCATCGGGGGTCTGCTCCTCGACTTCGAACGCAGGGGAATCATCCTCCGCGGCGAGGGTCGGCGGTTCGTCCGGCCCCAAGGACCCGTTGCCGGGGGGGACCGAATCGGGGATCTCGTCAGTCGGGTGACTCATGCAACGCCATGCGGGGATGGAGGCCAAGAACCAAGGGAAACCACCAACGGGACGCGAGGAGTCCGGAGCCCGCCGCGGCGGAACCGGAGGCGGCCGGATGGGGACGGGTCGGGGTTAGCCGGCACTCGAGCCGAACGCTCCCCCTCCTCCAAATTTCAGGACGCCGAGGATCTGGAGCAGGTTCGACCACACCCAGTCGACCCCGAACAGATAGACCGACATCAGCACGACGGTCGAGAGGACGACGGTCGTGGCGCGGTAGAGGTCGTCGCGGCTGGTCCACGAGACCTTGTTCATCTCGGCTTCGGTGGCGATCAGGAATTCGACGAACGGCGGGTATTCCACCAGGCGGAAAATGAACCAGGCGAACGCCAGACCGAGCGCCGTGGGGATTCCGAATCGAATCGCGGGGCTGGAGGAGAGCAGCGTGTCATAGAGTCGCCAAATCCCCAATGCGACGATGATTCCGAGCCCAGCAGCCGTGTAGATCCGGGCGTGACGCCCCTGCTTTGGCTTGTGGAGGGTGGCGCTGAAGAGGTTCGTGACGAACAGGGCAAAATCCTTGCGGCGCTTGGATCCTCCTCCCGTCGCCCCCGCTTTCGGGGGCTTCGACGCCTTCGACGCCGGCGCTCCATCTTTGACTTTGCCCATGGCTACTTTCTCGCGTGCAAGTGGACGGGACACAACTTCGTGGAGGTCGGTTCGCGGTCACGGTCGGGGGGAAGGTCTCGGTTCGGGTTAGGTTCCGAGGTGACCTACGGTGGTGTTGCGGAACCGAAACGATCGGTGCCGTTTCGCCAAGAAGCACGAGCGGAGGGAATCGAACCCCCAACCGCCGGTTTTGGAGACCGGTGCTCTACCAATTGAGCTACGCTCGTCGCTAACAAACCCCCTGAGCGGACCGGCCGGGCCTGACTACGAAGCCCGGCACCAGCGCCGTTGTTGTTTCCATCGAAAATGGGACGGCCCGGCACGGCAAACTCGCCGTCCGCCGGGTCGGACCATTTCATTTCGTCTCGGTCGCCTACTTCTTCCGCGATTCCTTGTGCGGCGTGTGCTTGCGATCGCGCCGGCAGTATTTCTTCAACTCCAGACGATCGGCACCGCGTGTTTCTTTCTGCGTCCGGTAGTTCCGGTCTCCGCAGGCGGTGCATTCTAGCCAGACGTACTCGCGCATCTACCCACTCCCGCGCCGGTGCGAACGGCCGCCGCCGCCCTGAAAAAGGGGCGGCTGGCGGCAAGTTGCACAGATCAAGGTCACTGAAGGATCTTGGTCACAACGCCGGCGCCGACGGTCTTGCCCCCTTCACGGATGGCGAACCGGAGGTTCTCCTCCATCGCGATGGGGGTGTGCAGCTCGACGGTCATCTTGATGTTGTCGCCGGGCATGCACATTTCGGCTTCGCTATTGTCCTCCGAGAGGAGGTTCAAAACCGAGCCGGTCACGTCGGTCGTCCGGAAGTAGAACTGGGGCCGGTATCCCTTGAAGAACGGCGTGTGCCGTCCCCCTTCGTCCTTCGAGAGGACGTACACCTCGGCCTCGAACTTGGTGTGCGGGGTGATCGATCCGGGCTTGCAGATGACCTGCCCACGCTCGAGATCGGTCTTTTCAATGCCTCGCAAGAGCACGCCGACGTTGTCTCCGGCCTGGCCGAAGTCCATCGTCTTCTGGAACATTTCAACGCCGGTGACCACCGAGTTCTTGTTGGCGTTGAAGCCAACGATCTCGACCGCTTCACCCACCTTGATCGAACCACGCTCAATCTTGCCCGTGCCGACGGTCCCGCGTCCCTTGATCGAGAACACGTCTTCGATCGGCATCAGGAACGGCTTGTCAACCGCCCGCACCGGCTCGGGAATGTAGTCGTCCATCGACTTGACCAAGTCGAGGATCGGCTGGGCCGCGACCGGGTCGGTCGGGTTCTCGTAGGCCGGTCGGCTGCATCCGCGAGTGATCGGGATCTCGTCGCCGGGGAACTTGTAGTGGGTCAGGAGCTCACGAAGCTCCATCTCGACCAACTCCAGCAGTTCCTCGTCGTCGACCAGGTCGATCTTATTGAGGAAGACCACCAGCGCGGGGACACCGACCTGGCGAGCCAGAAGGATGTGCTCCCGGGTCTGCGGCATCGGTCCGTCGGCGGCCGAGACCACGAGAATCGCACCGTCCATTTGGGCGGCACCCGTGATCATGTTCTTGATATAGTCAGCGTGACCCGGGCAGTCGATGTGGGCGTAGTGGCGCTTTTCGCTCTCATACTCGACGTGGGAGACGGCAATGGTCACCGTCTTGTTCGCGTCGCGGACCGTCCCGCCCTTGGCGATGTCCTTGTAATCCTTCTTCTTGGCCTGGCCATGGGCGGCGAGAACCGAGAGGAGGGCTGCCGTGAGCGTCGTCTTGCCGTGGTCGATGTGCCCGATCGTTCCCACGTTGACGTGTGGTTTTGTCCGGGTGAACGTTTCCTTTGCCATTGCTTAGCGCCTTACGGCATCCCTGGTGTTCGTTTGGCGGGGACCCGCCCAGCCGCCCCACACGTCAACAATGGTCCGCTCCGGGCGGGACTACCCAGCGGCCTGGGGCCGACCTCTGGGTCCAACTCGCACCGCCCGGACTTGGGCGTCGCCCAAAAGCTGCCGCTGGGATTTGAACCCAGGACCTCGTCCTTACCAAGGACGCGCTCTACCAACTGAGCCACGGCAGCATTTGCTTCAATACCGAATTCGGTGCGATCTTCGGATGTCGGGCGATTCAGGTCTCGTCTTCCATGCCAGGACGTTCAGCCAAGCCTCAACTCCCCGCCGCCGGACCGGAGAGCGGGTGATGGGAATCGAACCCACGTTGCCTGCTTGGAAGGCAGGTACTCTACCATTGAGTTACACCCGCGAGAAGCCGAACTGGCCGCACCAAGTCGGCTGAAGGTCGGTGGATCGTGGGGGAGACTCGTACTTGGCTCTACCCTGGTTATGCCGTCAACTTACCTGATTTCGCTTGAGGACTCGAGGCCCTTTCTCAGAAAATTTATGGACCTCGTTACGCGTCGATTCGGTAATGGGTGGAGCAGGATTCGAACCTGCGAAGGCAGAGCCAGCAGATTTACAGTCTGCCCCCTTTGGCCACTTGGGTATCCACCCGACTTGAACTTTCGGCCTACTGCTTCCTTCGGTTTTCAGGGACTTACTTGAGCGTTGGCGATTCTCTCGTTTTTTCAACCAGACAGTTCACCAGAGCTGGCGGTGAGAGTCGAACTCACAACCGTCGGTTTACAAAACCGGTGCTCTGCCAGTTGAGCTACGCCAGCGTCGGCAAGGCCGTGAAATTCCCAAATATACCGTCGTGGCTGTTCGTTGCAAGATCTCTTTTCGCCGATCCGGCGGAATTCGACCTGCGTGGAACTCAAGGCTAACGACTGGCTCTGATTACCGAGGGTTGCCCCGCAGGCTCTCAAGAGCGAAGACGACCGCGTTCGTCCGGCGACGTTATTTGGTGCCGCCGGTGAAACGCGGTCGAATGCCGTCTTAACATCGCTTCATTTTTGGAGCGACATCATGAATGGACTATATTAGCGACCCGATGTCCGGTTCGGCAAGGGGGTAGTTCGGAAAATCTTCCATTTCTTTGGATCGCGGCGGGCTTACAGCATGGGAAGGTCGAGTTTCTCCTCGATGGCGATCCGGCGGAGCTTGTCTTGGGCTCGCGATTCGATCTGGCGGACCCGTTCTTTGGTGATCCCGAGTTCACGGCCCAACTGCTCCAGGGTTTGCTCGCCGACTCCGTTGATGCCGTAGCGGCTGATGATGATCCGCCGCTCGCGTTCGTCGAGTCGTCCGAGCATCCCTTTGACCGCTTCCTGGTTGCGGCGTTGGGCCGACTCGTATTCGTGCTCGTCGATTCGGGTGTCGGCGGCCGCCTCGAACATCTCTTCGTGGCCGGTGACGAACCGGTCGCGCCGGTAGTTCTCTTCGGGGATGGTTCGGGCGAAGTTTTTCATGATCGCCCACGAGGCGTACGTGCTGAACTTATTCCCTCGGGCGTAGTCGAACTTTTCCACGGCGCGGATGAGCGACATGTTGCCGTCGGAGACCAGCTCGAAGAAGTTATTCGACGGGCCGACGTGTCGCTTGGCGATCGAGACGACGAGGCGGAGGTTGGAGCGGATAATCTGGTTCTTGACCGCCAACGCCTCTTCTTGGAGCCGTTCGATCTCGTCGAGGTCGCCGGTGCGCGCTCGGCCGGGATCGATCTGGTCGCGGAGTCGGTTGGCGAGGCACTTTAAGTAGTTCATCTTGCGGAACAGGTGGGCTTCCTGTTCGCGGCCGAGTAAGGGGACCTCGTAAAGACTGGCCAGGTAGGGGGGAAGTCCCTTGGGAGCTTTGGTGCGCCGCGGGGCTTTGCCGTCGGCCGGGAGGGGCATTGGCCCCAAGATCGCCTCGGCGGCCGCGGGATCGTCGAAGCTGGGATGCGCCATGAATTCGAGCTTCACGCTCAAGATCCGCAAGGCACGCATCTCGTTGATGGCGCGGTAGACGCTCGAGCGGGTCCGGTTGAATTGGGTGGCCAGGACCTCGGCCGAGACGCCGCGGCGATAGAGCCGGTAGATTTGCCCCTTGGCCTCCTCGTCGAGAGGTCCGGTCATCGGGGGAAAGATGGCCCGGTCGGGATGACCGCGGTCGTAGCTTTTCAGAGTCGATCGTACGGTTTCCGTGGAGCGTCCCATTTTGCGAGCGATCCTCCGCGCAATCTCGACCAGACCCCCCTGGCCGACCTGCGCCATCCGACGAGCGCGGCGAATGATCTCGTCACGCTCCTCGTCAGTCAAAAGTCGGAACCGAGTTCCCCGGTCGACCTGATCGCGGTGCGACTCAACGAATCGCATCACGCTCGACTCGAGAAACCCGACCTTGGTGCGCCCGTCGATGACAAACCGCCGGGCCACTAACCCTTGCCGCCGCCACCGCGTGATCGTCCGGGTCGACACGTTGAAGCGGAGACCGACCGCCTCAACCGTCAGCACCGGCTCAGCCGCTTGCTCGACCGCCTGCCCTACCGTTCCTGACAGATCCTCAATGAAGAGACGGAGGTCGTGGCGAACCCCACTCCCCTCCAACAGAAGCTCAGGCGCCGTCTCGGGGCGATACCCCTTGATGCGATACCAGAGATACTCATACGGATATTGCTTCTCCGGCTGAATCTCCCCCAGCAACGTCTCGGCCCGATCAACCTGTTCGAGTCGCTCCTGCTTCGGAGCGAACCGAGCCTGTTGCTCCTTCAGCTGTTTCAGAGCCGGGTGGCAATAACTGCTCCCCATCCTCGGAATTCTCCCCAGGCGAATCCCTTATCCTCGAACCCGAACCCGTCGCGACCCATCGATCCTGCAAACGGATCCTGAACGGCACACTTGACTAACCCATGGGAACCTTCGCATCTTTCTGTGCTTCGAGAAAGCCCTCTCCCTTCCTGAGGGCGAGCCCTCCTCCCAGGTTCGCACACTCTTCTTACGCAAACCAAGTGCCCTTGGGTCGTAAATAATCGTTGAACCACGACTTTCGTGCCCACGATCCCTGTGATTGGAACGCCTGTTTCAAACAGACGTTTTAATTCGTCGTTTTGTTCGCGGAATTTCGGTCCTGGTTTTCTCATTGGACCGGTGAACCCTGCCCCAAGTTCCCGTCTCGCTTGCATTTTCGTTGCGAAGCGTTCGGTTCGGAATTCGGATTCGAGCCCACGCAGTCCAGGGAATGTCACGGGGACAAGAGAGGAACCCCGATCGGTCGCAACCCTACCGCGACCGGTCGTCCGCTTCACTTCGATTACGCAACTCTGGCTGATTCGTGACCAGTCATTGTGGCGTGCATGCAAGTTTTGAAGGATTTGCCAATCCGGCTGGCAACGCAGGGAAAAAAGGGGCGGTGAGGTTGCAAGGTTGAGAGCTTGGGGGACCCTTTGCGTTGAGCCTCAGAATTCGGAGGCGCTCCCCTGAGGGGACGAGCGACCGGTTCGGCTCGGTTCGGGGAGGCGTGCGGAATTGACAGCGTGGTTCCGGAGCTACTAGAGTCAGTGGAGTTTCCAACTTGAGGAACTCATCTCCCGAGTCGGAAGTCCGGCACTTGGCTCCGGGAATGATGGGACGCTTCAACGATCGGCTCAGTCCGTGACTCTGCCGCCTTTTGGATCGGCGCGCCTTCCACTCCTCAGTCTTGTCTCTCTCGGGACAGGCTCGAGCGCTCGAGGAGTTGTGTTCGTGGTTCGGGCCTGGAGTCGGCAAGGTCGTTCAACGCATGAGGAGCTAAGGATGGCCGCGTTCAGAGGTTCCGTGATCGGGCTAGTGGTTTTCGGGGCGTGTCTGACCGCCTTTGGGGCCGCCGCCGTGGAGACGGTGACGCTAAGCGACTCCGCGCGGGTTGGCGACTCGACCCAAGTGCTCATCCTTTTGAAGGCGGAGGGGCTTTACCGGCCTGCTCCCCCTCCCGGCACCGCCAAGCCCGAGCCCGTCAAGCCGTTGAAGCTGAAGGTCGAGACCCGGCTCGAGTTCGTCGAGCGGGTGCTCGCGACCGACACTCAGGGGAAACCAGGACGAGCCACCAGGGTGGTCCGCAAGGTAAGCCAGGCGGCCTCGGCGATCAATGGTGAGATCCGGCCGACGGCCGCGGTGCTCCGGCCGGAGGTTGCCCTGCTCGTGGCCGAACCCCGGGCGGAAGGGGTGGTCGTGTTCAGCCCGGGAGGACCGTTGACTCGCTCCGAATTGGAGTTGGTTCAGGCGGCGGCCGACCCCTTGGCTCTGGCCGCCCTGCTCACGGACAAGCCGGTCAAGGTGGGGGATTCCTGGAAGGTCGGCGACGACGGGGCGCGGTCCCTCAGTTCGTACGACACGCTGACCGAGAACGCGCTTCAGGCCAAGGTTGAGTCGATCGACGCCCGAACGGTCAAGATTCACCTGGAAGGGAACGTCCGGGGGGCGGTGCTCGGCGGTGAAGGGAAAATGCTCTTTGATGGAACGTTGAGTGTCGACCGCGCGGCGGGTCGAATCGACCGGCTGCACCTGCAACGTTCCGAGGCGCGGAAGCCGGGCGCGGTCGAGGCAGGGCTGGAGGTGAAGAGTACTTTGACCGTCACCCGGCAGACGGCCGAACCCTCGGCCCAGATTGCCGACGACGCGGTCGCGGCGGGGGCGGGGGCGGTGGAGCCCGACCCGAAACGCGAGCAACTGTTGCTGGTCTCGCCCGACGGTAAGTACACCCTGACCCATGACCGCAACTGGCACACCTACTGGGACGATCGGCGGCTGACGGTGCTCAAACGGCTCGACCGCGGGGTGGTGGTCGCGCAGTGCAACCTCATGAATGGGCCGAGCGCGGGCAAGGGGCGACATCAGGACCTGAAGCAGTTTCGAAATGACCTGCGGAGCGCCTTGGGGCCGAGGTTTGCCTCGTTCCTCGGTGAAGGGGAAGTCGAGGGGGACCCGGCGGGCGGCTTCCGCTACAAGGTCGGCGTGCAGGGGCGTGAGGGGAACCTCGGCCTGGTCTGGTACTATTACCTCATCGCCAGCCCCGACGGTGACCAGTTGCTTGCAACATTCACCCAGGCGGACGATCGGGTCAAAGCCTTCGGCGACCAGGATCTTCGCCTGATCGGCTCGCTTCGTTGGCGGGACGCGCCGGAAGCGGCTCCTCGTCCCACTCCCACTCCGGAACTCAATTCAAAACCCTAGGGCGGTCCTATTCGGTCGCCTCCGGGGGCGATTTTTCTCTATTAAGATGGGTTGGCGTTCGACGGTTCCACCATTCGAAATCGAGGCGTTCCCATGCGGTGGAGGCGATCTATCGGGTCGGTCTGGGGTGGTTTGGTCGCGGCCTCGTTGTGGGGGGCCACTGCGCTCGGCCAGGAGGGGGCCGCGGCATCAGCCCCGCCGCCTTCCGGCGAGTCCCAGTCGGTGACCGACCTGGTCACGCGGTTCCTTTTCTCCGAGCACTACGAGAAAGCGGACGCGAAGAGCCCGCCCGGCTTGATCGGCCAGTATCGAGTGGTCACTCGTGACACGGCCAAGGTCGTCACCGAGAAGCCGCAGGGCACCCCCGATCGAAACGAAGCGACTCAGGAGTCCGACTATCGCGAGCGACCAGCCGACTTGACCGGTGGGGACAAGATCAAGGCCGGTGTGCGCGAGTACGCGGCCTACCGGATCACTCCCCACCCGAACACCAAGCCATCGCGCCCGGACCCGCTCAAGGGCCTGATGATCTGGTATCAGCCTCGCGAGGGGAGCGATCCCCAGGTCCTGAGCCTCATCCCGGGCCGCGGCCTGCGCGAGGACGAGTACGCAATCATTCGCCGCGAGGTTTACCTGCCCGACCTCGCGGCCCTGCTGCCCACCATCCCCAGCCGGGTCGGTGATCGGTGGGCCGTCTCGAAGGCGGGGGGGCGTGCCTTGCTTGGGTCGGTCCCGCTGCCTCTGGCCGCAACCTTGCAGCAGGTGCGCCAGGCGGCCGAAGGGCCGAACTGGGAGGCGGTCATCGGGGTCGCGGGGCGGTCGCCGGCCCGGTCCAATTCGGGCAGTTTCGCGATCAACGCTCAACTCGTGTTCAGCTTCTCACCGCCGAGCTCAGGCAGTCCGGGCGCGAGTAAGGACTCGGGCGCGGAGAAGGGAAAGGAGAAGGAGTCGATCGTGGATGTGCGGGGGGCCGTCATCGAACTCCGCATGGCAACGTCCGCAGTCACCCCGCTTCCCCCAACGGCCGACTCCGCCAGACCGTGACCCGGGAGTTGATTATCGACCGGCGGATCGACGAGACGGGCGAAGCGTTGCCGCTCCCCAACCCGGCCCCCGTGGCGACCGAGGAGAACTCGTGGCTGAGCTACGACGATCCGCAAGGCAAGTTCCACTTCCGCTTCCCGCAGGAGTACCGTCCGGGCCGGCCGCCGGACGAGCTCTCGTTGGAGTTGGTTCGGCCCCGCCCGGGTGGTCCCGACACCCTCGAGTTTCAGCGCATCATCAAGACGGGGGATGCCGAGGCGGATCGGATGAATCGCGACCCCGAGTTCCACCTCAAGATGCTCAAGGAAGAATGGCGGCAGAACCGGTACAACGTCATCCCAGGGCCACACGCCTGGCTGCCCGAAGCCGACTGGGCCGCCTCCAAGCGAAAAGTCTATCGCGCTGAGTCGGTCCTGAAAGGGGGGCGGCCCCCGGTAAAGGAGAGATCCGGGTCCACAACGACCTCTATTTCATCCTCTTCGGCCGGGATGAGAGCCTGATCGTCACCTCCAATACGGTGCAAGACCCCGCCACCCCATTCCGCAACCAGGTCGAAGCGATCATCCGAACGTTCGACTTCGGCCCCACGGAAGCCCCTTGACCAGGCAGGCGGCCGCGGTTGCCGACCGGCGACCGCGGTTGCCCACTGACAAGAGGTTCTTGAAAGACAGACAAAAAAGAGAGGGCGTTATCCCTACTCTGAACCGTTGCAGAGGTCGCGGCGAAACCCTTCACTCCTGTATGATTGATTTGGGCCCCCGATGGGACGACGGCTATCATACAGTCGAGGTCGTCCGACGCCGTGAGACCGGGGCCTTAATACGGTCGGACAGGCCGATCACGATACTGACCCCCGATCGCTTGGAATGGGGCAGGTCGTTTTGCTCAAAGCGCAGACCGATGGCTTCGCAGGCACGGGCCATGCGTTGCCTCCTACGGAAATAGTCCGCAATTTCGCCCGGAGGACGAGTCAAGCTCATGCGACCCTGGCTTTCTGAGTATCTTGAGGCCCAACACCGCGCCTTGGATTCGATTCCCCTGGATGGGGTCGAGACGCTGATCGGTACCGTCCGGCAAGCCTGGCACGACGATCGGCAGATCTTCGCCATCGGCAACGGCGGGAACGCGGCGAGCGCCTCGCACTTCGCGACCGATCTCGGCAAGGGGGCGAGCGATAAAGTTGGCAAGCGGTTTCGCGTATTGACCCTGGCCGATAACTCGGCCTGGCTCACAGCGCTTGGGAATGACTACTGCTTCGACGACGTCTTCCTCCGCTCGCTGCAAAACTACGCGCGGCCGGGCGACGTCCTGATCGCGAGTAGCGTGAGCGGAAATTCGCCCAATCTCGTTCGTGCCTTCGAATGGGCCGGGCAGAATGAGTTGCAGACCATCGCCCTCGTGGGTGCCAAGCGCGGACGTCTGGCCGAGATCGCCGGCCAGACGCTGGTCATTGAAGACTCCCACTATGGTCGAGTCGAAGATGCTCAGATGACGATTCTTCATATGCTCTGCTACGCGTTCATGGACGGAGGCGCCGCGTGAGTCAGCCCGTTTTTTCCGGAGAGGTCATCCTCCGTCCGACGTTCGCTCCCCGGCCCGGGATCAGCCATGTCCTGTTCGACTTCGACGGCACGCTCTCGCTGATTCGCCAGGGCTGGCCCGAGATCATGGTCCCCATGTTCACCGAGGTCCTCCCTCCGCTGGACGGCGAGAGTGAGGCCGATCGCCAGCGCTTGGCTTTCGAAGACATCATGCGGCTCAACGGCAAGCAGACGATCTACCAGATGATGCAGCTTGCCGACCGGATTCGCGAGCGCGGGGGCGAGCCCCGCGAGCCGCTTTGGTACAAGCACGAATACCTCCGGCGGCTGGATGAACGGATCGCCGACCGCGCCAAAGGCCTGAAAGCCGGCACCATTCCGCCCGACGACTTGCTCGTCTTCGGCGCCTCGGGGTTGATGGAAAACCTCCAACGCCGCGGGCTTACGCTCTATCTGGCCAGCGGCACCGACGAGCCCTTCGTCAAGCGAGAAGCCGAGCTTCTCGGGCTCACTCGATACTTCGGTAAACATATTTACGGCGCTCAGGACGACTACAAGTCGTTCTCCAAGAAGATGGTCATCGACCGACTTCTCAGTGAGAACAACATTCAAGGGGAGCAATTGTTGTCGTTTGGCGACGGCTATGTGGAGATCGAGAACACCAAACAAGTCGGTGGGCTCGCCGTCGCGGTTGCCAGTGACGAGGCAAACAACGGCTCGGGCCGCATGGATGAATGGAAACGCGATCGCCTCACCGGGGTGGGGGCCGATGTGATCATCCCGGACTTTCGTGATGCCGCCCCCCTCTTGGAGTTGATCCTGGGACAATGAACTCCAACTCCACTCCCCTCGACCTGTCCCGGCTCAAGGTCTTTCCTCTGAGCGATCGCGACAGCCTGACGCGTGTTGAAGACATCTTGATTTCGCCGGATGTTGCCCCCGCCCCCTGCCCCGAGCCGCTTGCCTCTGCCATTCGCCGGTGTGCCGCGGATGTCCTGAAGGCGAGGGCGCAGGGGGCCGGCGTGATTCTGATCTACGGCGCGCATCTGCTTCGCAACGGCGCCGCCTTGCTGCTCTCCAAGATGATGGAGCGAGGTTGGATCACCCACCTCGCCACCAACGGTGCGGGCACGATCCACGACTGGGAATACTCCTGGCTGGGCCGATCCACGGAAAGCGTGCGCGCCAACGTGGCGACGGGCACGTTTGGCTCGTGGGACGAGACCGGCCGGTTTCTCCAGCTTGCGTTGCTTGCGGGAGGGTTGAGGGGAGAGGGATACGGGGTGTCCCTCGGCCGGTTTATCGCCGAGGACGGCACGGTGCTTCCCACCGATGTCGAGCTGGAATCGATGCTGCGGGCCGAGCCTGGCCATCCGCTCGCTCCGGCTCGGGCCGACCTCCTGGTCGCGATCCGCACCCATAACCTTCCTACGGGCCGGATCGTGGTTGAGCATCGCTGGAAACATGCTTCGATCCTTGCGCAGGCATTCCTCAATAAGGTGCCAGTCTCGGTTCATCCCGGCATCGGCTACGACATCATCGCCAATCACCCCCTGTTTAACGGGGCCGTCGTCGGCCGCGCGGGGGGAGAGGACTTTCGTCTTTTCGGAGGATCGGTGGAGACGCTCGATGGGGGCGCTGTCCTCTCGGTCGGCTCGGCGATCATGGGCCCGCAGGTTTTTGAGAAAAGCCTGAGCTGTGCGAACAATCTCCGGATTCAGGACGGTCGCCCGACCGTTTCCGGCCATTCGATCCATGTCGTTGATCTTCAGGATGGCGGCGGCTGGGACTGGACGACCGGCGAACCGCCCAAGTCGAATCCGGCGTATTACCTACGATTCTGCAAGAGTTACGCCCGGATGGGCGGAGCCATGCATTATCTTCAGTGCGACAATGCGGTGTTCATTCAGAACCTCTACCACGAGATCTTGGCCCGAGCATGACGCCCGAGCGATTCCAAGCCGTCACCTCACGTTACCAGACCCTTCGGATCGCGGTGGTGGGAGACTTCTGTCTCGACCGCTACCTGGAGATCGACCCGGCTCGTGCCGAGATTTCCATCGAGACAGGCTTGCCTGTCCATAACGTTGTCCGTGTGCGCGCCCAACCTGGCGGGGCGGGCACCATCGTCAACAATCTCGTCGCGCTCGGGATCGGCGAGATTATCGCGGTCGGCTTTTGTGGCGACGATGGCGAAGGCTACGAACTGCGCCGTGAGTTGGCCGCGAAGTCAGGCGTGACGCTCGATCACTTCGTCACGACCCCCGACCGAGTGACGTTCACGTATGCCAAGCCGCTGGTCATTTCTCCGGGCCAACCCCCCGTCGAATTGAACCGCATCGACGTCAAGAACTGGACGCAGACGCCCACGGTCCTCGAAGCAAGGCTTACGGCAAGCCTGCGAGAAATTGCCCCGAAGATCGACGCCCTGATCGTTCTCGATCAAGTCGATGAGGTCGGGACCGGGGTCGTCACGCGTGGTCTCCTTCGTTTCCTCGGCGAACTCGCCGCGGCGAATCCAGGTCTGCCCGTGATCGCCGACTCCCGCCAAGGCCTTCGCGACTGGCCGGCCGTGAGCTTCAAGATGAACGCGGCCGAGCTGGCGTCGCTCTTGGATCGACACGAGGTGCTTTCGCTGGACGACGTCGCAGCGACCGCGGCCGAATTTGCGGTTAAGAACGGCCGCCCGGTCTTTGTCACACTCTCGGAACGCGGCATGATCGCCGCGGACCCCCGAGGCTCGGTCGATCACGTCGCCGCCCTCCCGGTCCGCGGCCCGATCGATATCGTCGGCGCCGGTGACTCCGTCACCGCCAACCTGGCCGCCGCCCTTGCGGGCGGCGCGAGTCTTCGCGAAGCCAGCGAACTCGCCGCGATTGCCTCGTCCCTGGTGATCCACCAACTCGGGACCACCGGAACCGCAAGTGTGCGTGAACTCGCCGATCACGTTGTGCCGAGCTTTTGAAGAAAAAGCGGTGGCAGATCATGATTTTTAAATTGTAAAAACATTGCGATTCAACAGGGATGTCGCCACGTTACCGGGTTTTCTGCCCGGCCCCGGGGCCATCAACCCGGGGCCCTTGCTACCGTGTCGATTCGACGCTGATCGTATGGCTTTGCCGAAAATGTTATGAAATTATAATCAGTTCATGATTGATTTACGGTGAGGATTGAATCTCTCGTAGGGTGGGCACGGCCCACCTCCCGATCTCCTTGCTCAAAGGGAGGTTAAGATGGCAGGCCGTGCCCACTCTACGGGAATCGTTGGACCCATGATGACGCCAAGGCCGATCACGCCGCAGTCGGGAAAAACGGGTTCGACGAAGCTTTACCGCTGATTTTCCCCCAATTCCCAGTCTGACCCACTTTCGGTGCCTGGCCACCGACCGCAGCTCCACTCGGGCCAGGTGAGTACAGGCTGTGAAAGCCGTTCTCAACCGGTCGCCCCCTTGCCAGGTAGAGTCCGCCTCCAGGCGGCTGGGCCAACCCTTGGTATGGCTTCGGGCGTGGCTGACCGAATTTACCCGGGTGATATTGTGTTCTGAATTGTGTCCGGGTAATATTCGGCAGCTTCAGCGGGTTATGGGAGCCTCATTCGACGAGAACAGGCAAAGGAGAATCAGGTGGATCGCCCACTTTGGAAGCGGAGTGCGTCGGAACTCGCGGCGCTGGTCGGATGCGGCGAGGTGAGTGCTCTGGAGGTGGTGGACGCCCATCTCGAGCGGATCGCGGCGGTGAACCCTGGGGTTAATGCGGTCACGAACGTGCTTGCCGACTCCGCGCGGCGCGCGGCCGGAGAGACCGATCGCCGTCGTGCCGCGGGGGATTCGCTCGGACCGTTGGCCGGGGTGCCGTTCACGATCAAGGAGAACCTTGATGTGGCGGGCTCGGCAACGACGAACGGTGTGCCCGCGCTGCGTGATGCGGTTCCCCCTTGCGATGCGCCCGTCGTGCAGCGACTTCGCGAGGCCGGCGCGATCCCGATCGGGCGTACCAACCTGCCCGACCTCTCGCTTGGTCTGCACACGCGCAGCCAACTCTACGGCGACACGATCAACCCTTGGGACGCGAGCCGCACGCCGGGTGGTTCGAGTGGCGGCGATGGGGTCGCGGTTGCGACGGGGATGGCTCCCTTGGGCCTGGGCAACGATGCGGGCGGATCAGTGCGGATCCCGGCGAGCTTCGGCGGGGTCGTCGGGCTCAAGCCGAGTTACGGCCGGTTCCCCGGGGATCGAAGCGTCGGCCCGCGCGACTTGACGCTCTCGTCGCAGTTGATCCCGGTCGACGGCCCACTCGCGCGCACGGTCACCGACCTCCGCCTGGCCTGCCACGTTCTGGCCGGTCCTGATCCGCGCGACCCGCGTGTGGTGCCGGCCCCGCTCGAAGGGCCACCGCTCCCGCGGCCGATCCGCGTTGCCCTGGTCGCGGACCCAGGGGGCCTCGGGGTTCATCCGGACGTTCGTGCGGCCATCGACCTGGCTGCCTCGGCGCTTCGAGACGCCGGGTATCTGCTCGAGGAGGTTGACGTGCCCAAGCTCTCGGAAACGATCGATGCCTATGTACGGATGATCATGACTGAGTTCAGCCTCATCTGGCCGATGCTTGAGCGGCTGCTCTCGGCGGACGGCCGCCGCCACATCGCGTTTTCGATGGCGCTGCACGGTCCGGTCAACCTGGCCGAGTACGTGAAGCTGACGGCGGTTCGGCAGGGCCTCTTGCGTGACTGGTCGCTCTTCCTGGACCGCTACCCGCTCATCCTCGGGCCGGTGTTCACGGAGCCGGCTCTGCCGGTCGCCTTCGAGACGCGCGGTCTCGACGAATTCGTCCGCTTCGAGACGGCGGTGCGGCTCTGTAGGGCCACGAGTTTCGTGGGCGTGCCGGCAGTCGCCATCCCGACCCACGTCGCGAGCGGCCTTCCGCAAGGTGTGCAGGTGATCGCCGGCTTTTATCGCGAGGACCTCTGCTTCGAAGCGGCTGCCGCGATTGAAGCCCGACTTGGCACGTTCGCTCCGATCGAGCCCTGCGACGCTTCGGCAAGTCAGGGAGAGGAGTGACTGCGAATCTCCTCTGCCCCGAGGCGATCCTGCTGGGTTGGGCTAGAGGACAGGTTGCGATGAGCTCTCTGTTTGTTCGCATATGCTATATTTGTTGATCGATAAAAACGGGCATTCGCGGTGAGCTGGTCATGACCTGGTAATAGTGACTCGATGGCTCGCAGATCATGTAGGCGACCGCATAGCCTCGTTCGTCGGGGACGAGGAGGCCGCGGATCCCCTGCTCGATCAGGTACCAGACGCCGCGGCGTTCCAGGCCGAACGAGGCGGGGATGTCCACGAGGATGGCTCCCGAGCTCCGCCAGCCCCCCTGCTCGATCGTCTCGCGCCACGTCCAGCCGGTTCGCGGCAGGAACCGGCTCTGCCCTCGGCTGTTGCCCCAGCGCACGACTTGCAGCCGGCCGTCACGCCAGATCGGGAGCCGGGGGCGGCGGTCGCGAAAGAGGAAGCGATACTCCGACCGCTCGCCTCGCTGGTAGAAGCGCCGGTCCAGGCCGTATCGCCCGATCAGCTCCGTGGGCAATTCGCTCCCTGCGATGGCGATTCCGAGACACACGGTTTAAATCGATTCGTCCTTGAGTTGAACTGTCCGTCAGTTTAGTACTATACTTGCGGCCATGGGTCAAGCGCCGGTCGCACATCTCGACGCCGATTGCTTCTACGTCTCGGCGGAGCGGGTCCGCTATGAGCACTTGAACGGCCTGCCCGTGGGGGTGTTGGGCAACCAGGGCGCCTGCGTCATTGCCAAGAGTTATGAGATGAAGGCGGCCGGGGTGGCCACCGGTGTCCCCATCTGGGAGGCGATGACGAAATGCCCCGACGGCCTGTACGTGAAGCGTGACTTCCGGTGGTACGAGGTCCTGAGCCGGTTGATGCTCGAGGTCGTCCGCGAATTCTCGCCGAAGGTGGAGTATTACAGCATCGACGAGTTCTTCTTCGAGGCGACCCCGCCTCCAGGCATGGACTATCAACGCTACGCCGAAGTCGTGCGGGACCGGATCATGGAGCGGGTCCAGATCCCGGTGACGGTCGGCATCGCCCGCACCCGAACCTTGGCCAAGCTGATTAGCGACACCGCCAAACCGCGGGGCGCCAAGGCGGTCCTCGATCGCCAGGAGGAGACGGAGCTCCTGGCGCGGCTCCCGGTCGTCGAGATCACGGGGATCTCCGGGCGGCGGGAACGCCGGCTCCAACCTTGGGGGATTCGGACTTGCCTCGACCTGGCCCAGGCCGACCGCCGGCTTATCCGGGACTTGCTGACGGCCACCGGCGAGTCGCTCTGGTGGGAGCTCAACGGTGATCCGGTTGTGCCGATCCACCCGGCCCGTCCGCTCCACAAGGCCTTATCGCGCGGGGGCAGCTTCGGCGAGGCGACCGACGATCCGATGATGATTTATGCGTGGTTGATCCGCAACATGGAGCGGTTGATCGAGGAACTTCACTATCATCAAGTCCTGACCAAGCACGTTTCCCTCTGGGTGGGCTATCGCGACGGCCAGGCGGGCGAAGGCCGGGCCTCCCTGGAATTTCCCAGCGACCGGTTCGACGTGCTGCTCGACGTGCTCCGCCCTTGCCTGCGACACGCCTGGATCAAGCGGGTGCCGGCGAACCGGATGCACCTGATCGCCGACCGCCTGACACCACGCGTCCACGCTCAGTTGGGGCTCTTCGAGTCGGGCGGCCGCCGGGCCGAGACGATCGCCCACCTCAAGCACGAGGTCAACAAGAAGATCGGCCGGTTCGCCCTCCGAAGCGCCGCGACGCTCCCTTTGGCCAAGATCTATCACGACACATCGAACGAGTGGGATATTTGCGACGTGAAGGGAAAAATGTGCTTTTGACGATCGGTCCCCACGCTAAACTCCGAGTCGCTCCACCACCGCCTCGATCGTTCCCGGGCTAAACCCTTCCAGACGATTATTCACAAAGAGAAATGCGGGCTTCTTACGCGTCCTCGCATGTTCAGCCACCTGGACAAGGGCCGAGCGAACGGCCGGGTTCGGATCTTGGATGCGGTTGTAGGGCTCGAATGCTTGGACCGCCTCGGCGAAGGCACGGCCCTGGGTGAGCAACGCCCTGACCACGGTAAAGTCGGCGTCGAAGACGCCCGGCATTTCCATCTGGGTCTCGAGCGGTGGCATCCGCGTCCAGGCGTTCAAGACGTGCGCCACCCCATAAGCTTTCAGGAGGCCGAAGTAAGCCGGGCTCAGGTATTCCGGGTTGCGGATCTCGACGGCGTACCGAAATCCACCCGGCAGCGCTTCGAGGAAGCTGTCGAGCCGGTAGTAGAAATCATCCGGGGTCGGGAATTGGCTCTTAGGGAAGGTCCCGAACTCGAAGATCAAGGTGGCCACCCGATCGGCATAAGGGAGAAGCCGACGGAGAAAGAGCGTTTTGAGGAGCTCGACGCTCAGAAAATGGCTGTTGTCGGCGCCGGCCTTGGTGCCGTATCGGGCATGCGTCGGCCAGCGTGCGACGGTAATGTCCTCCGGGACCTTCAACGCCATCGTGAATGAGCGGGGCGTCGCGTCGAAGAGCTTCGCCCAGAACGGGGGCGAGGGGAATTGGTAGAACGTGAGGTCGCCGCAGACCGTGGTAAAGGTCTTGGCGTACTCGCTCAAGCAATGCTCCTCGAACTTCTTCTTCGAAAACGCGCCGCGCGTCTCATAGCGATCCTTGGAATAGATCGAGCCGAGCCACCCTGGGTACTTCCACGAGCTCGTCCCGAAGAAGACACCCTGATCGGCCAGCGCACGCAACTTCGGAGTCAACCGGGCCGCCAACGGAGGCCGGTCGTCCTCGGAATCAAAGAGAGGGAAGAGGGTGTCCATGACTCCATTCTATCCGCCCCTCGACCCGTTGGCGACGTCAGTCGGGGTCGCCTTTGTGGGGAAGGTGCTGATCGTGAGGCGTATGAAAATATTAGTGTTTGTGCGGTTGTGGTGTTGATTGCTGCTTTTGTTGAATGAAGGCCGAATTCCGTCGGTGATGACCGACTCCCGGAAGACCTTCCCCGTTTCCCGGTTCCAATTCGGCCTCCTGAGCGCGATTCTCGGTCGCTCCGGTTGCTTTCTTCGCGTCGTCGCTTTCCATGGAACCATGGATTCATGGAGAGCTCATGAGGGCGAAAGACTGTGCGTGGATGCAAGAATGAAGCAAAACAAGAAATAGGCGATATTTGTTTTGGCTTCGTCCCAAAATAAATCAAAAATGCGATTTTTCTCCTTGACCCCTTCGCGTGGAAGAGGCAGATTGGGTTTCAACGTCTTCGCAGATCTTGTGGCTCTCAGACGTCCTTTTTTCGCGGATGGCCTCGCGTGTTTTGAGACACCTCGCAAAACACCAAACTGCCCGTGATCTCCACGATGGAATTCGTGCCTCACATTCCGAGAAGTCTTCTGATTTGGGTCGGCTCGGCGCCATTGGCGAAGTGAATCGGCGATCCACGGAAAGCCGTTGATCGGCCGTGGCTTGCAAGACGAATGAGTTCGTCGTCGTGCCGTTCGCCGCGGGTCGGCTTCTGTTGAAAAAGATCTCCGATATTCCTCGTTGTGAATCACAAACGAGTTGGGGTTGCCATTTCGTCAGTCGCGCTGGTCCAGGCGACAAGGAGAGAGCATGCGCACCGATGGCACGAACCCGACCGGGTCTCCTTCAATTCCGCTTCATCGTCCTTATCTCACCGGCGCGGAGTTGTCGTACCTCAGCCAGGCGATTACCTCGGGATGCATCCGCGGCGACGGTCCGTTTACGCGACGCTGTGCGGGACTCTTGGAACAAAAGTTTGCGATCGGCAAGGTTCTGATGACCCCCTCCTGCACCGCGGCGCTCGAACTGGCGGCAACGCTTTGCGACCTGGGGCCGGGCGACGAAGTGATCCTCCCCTCGTTCACGTTCGTCTCCACGGCCAACGCGATCGTCCGGCTGGGGGCGAGGCCAGTGTTCGTCGAGATCAGGGCCGATACCCTGAACCTGGACGAGTCGCGGATCGAGGCCGCGCTGACGCCCCGGACGCGGGCGATCTTCCCCGTCCACTACGGCGGGATCGCGTGCGAGATGGGGCGGATCATGGCGATTGCGAACGCCCATGGCCTCAGGGTGGTCGAGGATGCCGCCCAGGCGGTTGACGCCTGCTACCGGGGCCGCGCACTCGGATCGATCGGCCACCTCGGGACGTACAGCTTTCATGAGACCAAGAACCTCGTCAGTGGCGAAGGTGGGGCGCTCTGTTGCAACGCCCCCGAACTGATCGAACGCGCCGAGATCCTGCGGGACAAGGGGACTAATCGCGCCAAGTTTTTCCGGGGTGAAGTGGACAAGTACACGTGGGTTGATGTGGGGGCTTCCGCCATCCCGAGCGAGATTGCCTGCGCCTTCCTCTTCGCCCAGCTCGAGGCGATGGATGCGATCAAGGCTCGCCGGCGGGCGATCGATCGTCGCTACCGCGAGGGTTTGTCCTCCTTGGCGACGGCGGGTCGGCTTCGTTTTCCCACGATCCCCGAGGGGTGCGACAGCCCGTTCCACACGGTCTTCCTGATGCTGGAGAGCGGATCAACCCGCGACGCTTTGATGGCGTATCTCAGGGAACGCGGGGTGATGGCCACGTTCCACTTCATTCCGCTGCACGACTCGCCTATGGGGCATCGGCTCGGTTATCGGGAGGGCGATCTTCCCCTGACCGAGGATCTCGCCGCGCGACTGTTGCGGCTCCCCACATTCTTTGATCTCTCCGAAGCCGAGCAGTCGCGCGTGATCGACCTTGTGACTCGCTTCTTCACGCAACACGCACCGGCCCCGAAACGGCGCGAGCCGTCGCTCGCTAGCGTGGACTGGTGAGCAAACCGCTGGAAGGGATGGAGTCCAAGGCAGGCTTGGATCCCAGGGAGTTCGGGACGCGATGAGCAAGCGGGACGGCGGTTGGCTGGTTCTGATGGGAGCCCTGTTCCTCGCCTGGCATCTGCCGTTGATGTTCCGCACGGCCGCGGGGATGGATGAAGAATTCTACGGCGTCGTCGGGATCACGATCCAACGCGAAGGGGTGCCCCGAGTCCCTTATGTACCGTCGCGCGACCCCTTGTTCGTCTACGGCGTGGATCTTGTTGTCTACACGCTTCCCCCCTTGAGCTTCTACCTTCAGGCGTTGGTCCACCTGGTCTTTGGCCAAGGACTCGGCCAGGCCCGCCTGGCTTCGGCGTTGGAGGGTTTGGCCGCGACCTGGCTGGTTTACGACCTGGGCCGCCGCTGGTTGGAGAATCGGACCGGGGCGCTCTGGGGAGCCCTGCTCTATCTGTTCGGCCGGGCCGCGTACTTCCCGGCGACGACCGCACGGCCCGACATGGCCGCCACAACGTTCGGACTCCTCGCCGTCTGGTGCCTGGTCCGCGACGGCGGCCAACGGCGGACCCGATGGCTGGTCGCCTCTGGGGTCGCGGGGGGCTTGAGCATGCTCTGCCACCCGGTCGGGATTGTCCCCTGCATTCAGATTGGCCTGGCGCTCCTCTTCCTGGGCCGTCCCGAGCCGAAGGTGCGGCCGCGACTGGCGGCGGCAACCACGTTCAGCGTCGCGGCCCTGGCGGGGCTTGCGCTCTGGGGGCCGCTGATCGCTCGCCACCCGGACCTGTTCTGGATTCAGTTCCAGACGAACGTCCTGGGCCGGGTCGGTTCCGGCCTGTCTCGGACGTTGCCCGATCCCCTGGCCGCCTTCGGTTTTCAGGCGAGGCAGTTCCTCGCGACGGCTCTCCCCGTCCAGGCGGTGCTCTACGGGACGGCCGCGGCCTGGGTCGCGGCGCGGGCGCGGTGGTCGGGCCCGGAGCGTGCGTTGGGGTATCACCTGGTGGCGAGCAGTCTGCTGCTGGTGCTGCTCATGGGCCGACATCCCTTGCGAGCCTATTTCGCGTTCCCGATCGCGTTCGCGTGCATCGCCGCGGGGGGATTGGCGGGTGGGGCCGCGGCTCGCGCGACCAGGCGGACCGGCCGGCCCGTCGCGGTCACCCTGGTGATGACCGGCCTGCTCATTGCGTCGCTCGTCCCCGGCTCGGGGCTGAGGACGCTCGTCGCCCATGTTCGGTATTGGGATGATCCGGCCTACGACGCCCACAAAGTCGCGGCGCGGATGATGGACGACCTCGACCCCGAGGCCCTGATCGCGCTTGACGATCGGTTCATCCTCGACTTCTACCTGGCGGGCCGGCGGGTCGTCGACGCGAAGTATTTGCCGTTTCTCGCCGACGACTACGATTACCTGCTGGTCGACTCCGTGGCGCTCGGGCTCTCGCAAGTCCCACCCGAAAACCTCGAGTTGATCCGAAAATATGGCGATTCCGCCGATGAATTCGCCCCCAGCGCCAATCTGTATCGCCCGATTCGAACCCGATCGCCACTTCCGTAGAGTGGCCACGGCCCGCGATGGAAGCGGCCGTTGTCCCACGCGGCTTTTACGCCGCGGAAGTCCGCAAGAGCGGGTCCTACGAAGGGTTGCGTCCGACGTCGATCACGTAGACTTTCTCGCGTCCTCCTGGGATGAGAAAGGACCGGAACGGGTGCGCGGTGCGCGAGGCGAAGAGGTCGTCGAGCATCGCTTCGGTGAAACGAGTGGGCTGGGAGCCGAGCCCGGCGTTGGTCTGGCGTTGCGCGAGGGTCGCGAGCCACCGGTTCGAGCCGGTCGCGAGGTTGCGGATCGGTTCCGCCACGATGACGGCCCGACGTGCCGCCCGCTCCATCCGGGTCAAAAGTGGCCCGACGTCCGGGAGGAAGTGATAAAGGCTCGCTTGCATGATGACGTAGTCGAATTGCGGAAATGACTCGAGACGGCTGATGTCGCAAACCTGCCCCTCGCCTCCGAGACGCTTCACCCGAGTGATGAAGCGGGCATTGTAGTCGAGACCGGTGTAATGCACGCGCTTGGTCCGCAGGTGGCGAGCGAATAGGATCCCCGGCCCGCAGCAGAGGTCGAGGACGCTGGACTCCGGCGGGATGAGCTGGGCGATGGCCTGCGATCGCGCCCGGTGGTGACGCCCGTAGAGAATTCGGATTACAAGTTCATAGGTAAATGAATTGCGATAGACCAGGCTGGCGTTCACGGTTCGACTTTCGTTCCGGGACCATGGCTCTCCGCCCGGCCCGGGGGCGTCGCGACTGGGCCGGGGCTGGAGTAGAGGACCTCGCGCACCGTGGCTTGCGGCTTATGGCAGACGGCAATGTAGGTGCGCCCGGCGTATTCGCCGACGATCCCCAGGAAGATCATCCGGATGGCCGTCGTGAGGAGCTGAGCCACCATCAAGGAGGCCCAGCCCGCCACCCCCCGCTCGAAGTCTTCAGGGTAGAGCAGGCGGTAGGCGACCACGTAAAGGGCAAGCGCTCCACCCAGGGCGGCGAAGAAGCAACCGCCAAACAGGACCAGACGAATCGGCTTGACCGAGAACGCCGTGGCCAGGCGAGCCCAGACCTTGAGCGATTTGAAGAACGTGTAGTTGCCGTGGTCGGCGTATCGGGGGTGGTGGGCAACGTGGACCTGACCGATTCGCGCGGTGACCTGAAAGAGGAGTCCGTCGACGTAGGGGTCGGGGCCTTGGTACTCGCAGATCGCCTCCGCAATCTCTTTGCGGATCAGCTTGTAGGGGGAGAGATAAATCCCCTTCGGCTTCTCGATGACCCACTCGGCGAACTTACCGTTGAACCAACTTCCCAGGTTCTTCCACGCCTGCTGATGTTTCGTCCCGAAGTGGGCGTAAATGGCATCGGCTCGCTCGTCGAGCAGACGCTCACGGAGCAGGGGCAAGTCGCCAGGGTCATGTTGGAGGTCATCGTCCATGATCGCAATGAGCGATCCCCGGGCCGCGCGGAGGCCGGTGAGGATCGCGTTGTCCTGGCCGAAGTTGCGTCTGAGATCGATCCCCACGTAGTTTTCACGGGTCTGGCAGAGCGATTCGATGACGGCCCAGGTGCCGTCGGGCGAACCGTCGTTGACGAGGATGACCTCGTAACGCCACCCGAGAGGGCCGAGCGTGGCGTCGATGGCGTTGGCAAGCGCCTGCAAGCAGCCCTCGCTCCGAAACGCCGGGATGACGATCGAGAGTTCGAGCTCGAGTTCGCGGGAGCCGGGGGTCTCCTCACTCGCCCTCATTGGGAGTCGCTTTCTCGAGTGGGGCCGAAGCGATGCAAGTGACGGCCCGCGGGCCCTTGCTCGACTTCCCTCGAATGACACAGGAGATCAATCAGCACGGTCGGTCTTCGAATGGCTTGCGGATCGATGCGCGTTTGATGGGTCCATCGACGGCGATGGATCGTGAATTAGGCTCGGGTTGTCGCGGCTGCGGGCGTCATCAAACGGGAGAGTCATCCCTGCACGGAACCAAGCCGCGACATCGCGACCGGTGTTCCCAAAAAATGAGTTTTTAAAAAAAGTGGGGACAGTCCTGTCCGGGTTGACGCTGTGATCTTGGGGGCGTCCATGTCTCAACATTCACTCCTCGGCTTCGGTCTGTTTTACTACAAGCTCTCGCCTTGTCAAGAAGTAAAACAGCTTCTGATATCAGATTGAACGATTACGTTGTTCGGGCAAGTTTCCATGCGTGCGAGCAGGAGGCCAACCTCTCATTTGGAGGGGGAAATGGCGGATTTTCTGGATGAAAGATGTTTGTATGCGGAGATTTTCTCGTGAAGACGTATAGGATTTGTTTGCGGTTGAATTGCCGTTGAGCGTCGCGGTCGGCTCGGGCGTAGGGATGCAGTCGGGGGTGCGTCGGCACGGCCGGCGGCGAGAATGGGGCGAGGCGAAACCGCGACTCCCTCCTGGGCGTGGGGCTCTGTTTCCCCTTGTCTCTTTGTCGTTGAGCTGGATCTCCCACGCTCCCGAGTCACGATCAACACGCGATTGGCGGCGACACTTAACACGTTCCCGAGCGCCCCGAGGGCCGCAAGATTTTGCCCGGGTAATATTGACCTTTGGATTTGCCCGGGTAAAATTCCTTTCGTCGACCAAATCTGGAAAGTGGACCGAGGGGGGGAGACGATGGCGGATCGAGCGCAGGGCGGTTGTACGGCGTTTGAAGGGGTTCGGCGGATTGCGTCGGGTGGGTTGGGGGTCGTGGCGTTGCGCGTCAAGGAGGTTCTCGACCGGGGGGAGGCCGCCCCTGTCTTGATCTTCGATGACGTGACGAGCGAGTTGATCGAGGTGGACTTTCGGGGGACGGCCGAAGACGTGTTGGGGAGGGTCGAGGATCGGGGCAGCGGCGACACGCCGGCCGCTCCCACCCCCGCCGTCGCGCCTCGGGGGCCGGGTCGTCCGAAGTTGGGAGTCGTGGCCCGCGAGGTCACCCTCTTGCCCCGGCACTGGGACTGGCTCAATGAGCAGCCTGGCGGGGCGTCCGTCGCGCTTCGCAAGCTCGTGGAAGCCGCGCGACGCGTGAACGAGGGCCGCGATCGCGTCCGCCGGGCGGAAGAGTCGGCCTACCGGTTCATGTCGGCCATGGCCGGGAATTTTCCTGGGTTTGAGGAGGCGACCCGCGCCTTGTTCGCCAAAGCGCCGGAACGGCTCGAAGCGTTGATCCGCGACTGGCCCGAGGACATTCGAATCCACGTCACGCGGCTGGTCCGCGCGACTCTGGAATCCCCTCCCGACGCGCTGGGCGTGGAAAAATGATCAAGAGATTCTGGGGCGAATCTCAGATTTTTTTTCAGCGGGGGGCGGGGATCGTGCCCGCCGGTGGCGAACTTGAGGAGTCATTTCGCTCGAGCGGGTGGCGTACCCGTTTCGAGCGAAATGCTTGAATTTTCGCAATATTCCGCAGGTTTCGGCCGGTTCGAGTGGCTCTGGCCAGAGGTCTTGGGTCGACTTGCGCGACGGCCGATTCGTCGGAATCGACGATATTGCGAAGTTGTGTCAATCGCTCTATCCATTCATCACGAAAATTTGTTATACTCAACGTCGGTTGGTCTGACGACCGAGCAGCATTGCTGGCTCTTCCCGATCCGGTCCTTGCTTACCTCCCTCGCCTTTCTCACCCACCGGGATTCAACGGAATCCCCTTTCTTCTCGACCCTGAAAGCGTTTTGCGGGTCGTTTTGCCTTCGCCCGGGAGTTTGAGAGTGGCCAAGAAGCTGTATGTGGGCAACCTGACCTACAACGTGAATGAGTCCGACCTGG
Source organism: Singulisphaera sp. GP187 (assembly GCF_900129635.1). Lineage (GTDB taxonomy): Bacteria > Planctomycetota > Planctomycetia > Isosphaerales > Isosphaeraceae > Singulisphaera. The sequence continues at coordinate 5,774,393 of NZ_FSRB01000001.1, forward strand.
AAGCCCTGTTCTCCCAGTTCGGCACCGTGCAGAGCGCACAGATCATCGTCGACCGTGACACGAATCGCTCCAAAGGATTCGGCTTTGTTGAGATGGACACCGACGCCCAAGCCCAGGCGGCGATCCAGGGCCTCAACGGACATGATCACGACGGGCGCAACCTGACGGTCAACGAAGCCAAGCCCCGTGAAGCACGTGGCGGCGGCGGCGGCGGCGGCTACGGCGGCGGCGGTGGTGGTGGCTACGGTGGTGGTGGCGGCGGTGGTTACGGCGGCGGCGGCGGTGGCCGCGGCCGTTATTGATCGCCCCTTGGATCGATCGGTGTCGAAGGGTTTGCCGGCGTAAACCCTTTGACGTCTCACCCAAGACTCTGTCTCGGGAGAACCGGTCAGGTTAACCCCGTTTTGCGGGGTTGATCTTACGCCCCTGCCCGGAGTCGCGAAGAGCACGGGATTACTGTCCTCGCCCCGACTCCGGTGTCGTCAAACAACCATCGGTCCGCATACCTTGATGCAATCAAGGTATGCGGGCCGATCTTCGTTTCGAACCCGGCGTGAGCGGGCGGGGTGCCCGCGGTTCCAGGAAATTGAATTTAAGATGCGTGAACTTGTCAAGGATATTGCTCGGCTCACAAAACAGTGAAATATGCTTCCTTGCCACTTGTTTTGGGTTTTTATCAACGACCCGCCAGAGAGCGAGGAATCATCCTCGTTCCCACGGTCCTCCGTGGGAACGAGTCGCGAGCGGCTTCCTGGCCCTGGATCGGGTCGTTGTTTTTTATTGATGGGGTTCGTGGTTGAAATCCCGATTCAAGGCCAGGGCCATTGCCACGTCCCCGGCAAGGCGGGCGTTGGCGAGGATGAGGGCTTTGTTGGCGTGCAGCCCGCGGCCGGCGGTGGCTTGGCGGATTCGATCGAGCAGGAAGGGAGTGACGGCCTTGCCGGAGATCCGTTGGTGGCGGGCCTCGGCCAGGGCGGATTCGAGGGCGGCGTCCATGGCGGCGTCATCCAGGGCGTCGGCCTTGGGGACCGGCTGGGTCAGGATGACCGCGGCGGGGAGCCGGAGGGCACGGTGGGCGCGGACCAGGGCCGCGGCTTCGTCGGCTGACTCCACGCGTGCCTCCAGGGCGAGGCCGCTCGATCGGGTCAGAAACGCGGGCAATTCGCTGGTCTGGTAGCCGACGACGGGAACGCCGCGGGTCTCCAGGGCGTCGAGAGTGGCGGGCATGTCGAGGATCGACTTGATTCCCGAGCAGACCACCAGGGCGCCATCGGCTCGGGCGAGCTCGTCGAGGTCGTTCGAGATGTCGAAGGTGATCGCCGCCTCGCGGTGGACTCCCCCCAGCCCGCCGGTGGCCAACACGCCGATCCCTTGTTCACGCGCGATCCAGAGGGTCGCCGACACGGTGGTGGCGGCGTCCAGCTTACGCGCGACGGCCAGCGAGAGGTCACGCCGACCTGCCTTCAAGAACGTCCCGGCGCAGGCCAGATGCTCCAACTCGCCGGCCGAGAGGCCGATCCGGATTCGGCCGGCGACGACGGCGATCGTGGCCGGGGTGGCTCCCGCCGACCGGACGGCCGCCTCGGCCCCCATCGCCGTTTTGAGGTTCTCGGGCCAAGGCAGCCCCTGCGCGACCAGGGTCGACTCCAGGGCCACCACGGCCCGCCCCTCGGCCAGGGCCTCTTTGACCTCAGTCGCGATCTCGTAAGTGTCCGCCATCAGAAACGCTCCTGCCCGCCCCATTGCGTGCTCGGCTCCGCCCACCCGGGAAAAACCCATCCAACGTGTGTGCCGTCCGGTTGCCAGGTGGATCTTGGTCATAAAGGACTCCGACCCTGGCCTTGCCTGGAGTATAATGAGCGGGAACTCAGATTGGGGAGGACTTACGACGTCACAATGCGAGTGATCTTGGATGTTCTCGAAGGCCCGCGTCAGGGCCGTTCGTTCGTCTTCGATCGACACGACACGTTCATCGTGGGTCGGTCGCGGTTCGTGCATTGTCCGGTGCCCGAGGACACCGCACTCTCGCGCGACCACTTTCTGATCGAGATCAATCCGCCCCGGTGCGAGATCCGCGACCTGGGGAGCACCAACGGAACCTACGTCAACGAGCGCCGGGTCGACCGGGCCAAGTTGAACTCGGGGGACCAGATCGCGGCGGGACAGAGCCTGTTTCGGGTCCGGGTCGAGACGGCTTCGAAGACGAGCGAGATGGAGACGCAGACCGGGAGCCGCACGTTATCGGTCGCGCTGGACGCGCATCCCAAGCCGATCCAGTGCGCGGGTTGTGGCTCGCCCGCCCCGCTCGGGATCGACGTGGCGAGCGGCCCGAACCTGGTGGCGGGGGATTCGGTCGAGTGGCTCTGCGATTTCTGCCGGGCCGAATCGTCGTCGCTGCCCCAGCCGGTCCCCCACTTCACCACCGTGCGCGAGCTCGGCCGCGGGGCGATGGGGGTCGTCTACCAGGCGAAGCACAACGAGACCGGGAAACTGGTCGCACTGAAGCTGATCGTTCCCGAGTCGGCCGCCGCGCGTTCGGCCGTCGACCGCTTTCTGCGCGAGATGTCGGTCATCAGCCAGTTGAAGCATCCGAACATCGTCGAGTGGCTCGAACAGGGGATGACCCGGGGCCAGTTCTGGTTCGCGATGGAGTACGTCGCGGGTTCGAACCTGGAGGCCCTGGCCAACTCGGCCCCGGGCCGCTACCCGATCTCGCAGGCCTGCCGGATGGCTTGCCAGGTCCTCAAGGGGCTCGAGCAAGCGCACCGGCTGGGGTTCGTCCATCGCGACATCAAGCCCGAGAACATCCTGATCGGCCGTCGGCCGGAGGGCTTGGTCGCCAAGATCTCGGACTTCGGCCTGGCCAAGAGCTTTCGCGGGCTCGGGCTGTCGGGCTTGACCTTCTCGGGCGAGATGCGCGGAACGGTTCCGTTCATGCCGCCCGAGCAGATGCTCGACTTCAAGACGGTGCTCCCCTCGGGCGACCTCTACGCCAGCGCCGCAACGCTTTATTATTTGCTCACCAGCCAGTTCATCTATGACCAGGTGGCCGAAGGGGGGACCTGATCCGCACCCTCCTGGAGGAACCCCCGGTGCCGGTCCGCAAACGCCGCCCCGACATTCCGGCCGCCCTGGCCGCCGTGCTCCAGAAGTGTCTGGCCCGCGACCCCAAGGACCGCTACCCCACCGCTTCAGCGATGCGCCAGGCCCTGCGGCCGTTCTGTTGAGAGGAACCGTGCGTGGCGCTCGCCTCGCGCGATTCCCCGTAGTCCGGCCCTGGGATTTTTCTTCCAGGCGAGCCGCTGCCAGGCTTCTGCTACCCGTCTTTGGGAGAACCGCTTCTCACTTCGTGGCTTGCGTGGCGAGGCTCCCCGGTCCCCACAAGGGGCGGGCCAGTTGGCGGCTCCAGTCTTCCCAGGCGGCGAGCAGTTCCTTGGCCTTGTCCGGGTTCTCTGGGCTCAGGTCCTGGGTTTCCCCGAGGTCCTTGGCCAGGTTGTAGAGCCGGAACGGGGTTACGGGAGGCCCGGAGCGGGCGTCTGAGCGAGCGCCGGCGATGTCGACGGTCTGGTCATAGCGGACGAGCTTCCAGTCACCCCGGCGGATGGCCGCCTGGCCGCCCAGACGCCAGTAGAGCGTGTCGTGGGGAGCCTGCTCCGACGACTTGCCGATGAGGTGGGGCAAGAGGTTGACGCCGTCGAGGTTCCATTCCGCCTTGGTTTCAACGCCGGCCGCCGCCAGGGCCGTCGGCAGGATGTCGAGCTGGATGATGGGCGGTTCATACACCTTGCCCGCGGGGAGCGTTCCCTTCCAGCTCAGGACGAACGGGACCCGGATGCCCCCTTCGAGGGTCGTCCGCTTCGAGCCGCGAAGCGGGTCGTTCCGCGAGCCGTTGGTCGTGGTGCCCAGCATGGTCGGGCCGCCGTTATCGCTGAAGAAGATGATCAGCGTGTTTTCTTCGAGCCCGGCCGTCCTGATCCGCTCGATCACGTTGCCGGCCGCTTCATCGAGGGCGGAAAGCATGGCGGCATACGTCCTCCGCTTCGGGTCCTCGATCGAGGAGAACCGCGCGACGCGATCTTCGGTCGCGTCCATCGGAGTGTGGACCGCGTTGAAGCTGAGCTGCAAGAAGAACGGGTGGTCCTTGTGCCGATCGATGAACGACAGGGCCTCGCGGGAGAAGGCGTCGGTCAAATAGGCATTTTCCTGGATGACCTCGGTGCCGCGGTACACGTCAGGGCTCTTGCCGGCGAAGTAGGTGTGCTGGCCGCCGAGGAAGCCGAAGAACTCATCGAATCCACGCTTCTGAGGATGAAACTGCGATGCGGAGCCGAGGTGCCACTTGCCCACGAGCCCGGTCGCGTACCCGGCCGCCTTGAGCCGGTCGGCCACCGTCGTCTCCGTGACCGGTAACCCGAGGCCTTTCGCAGGCCCCTCCCCGGGGTTGAACTCGTGTCCGAACCGCTGCTGGTATCGCCCCGTCAACAATCCGGCACGGGTTGGGCTGCAATACGGACCCGAGACATACCCGTTCGTGCAGCGCACCCCGCCTCGCGCCAATGCATCGAGATGGGGCGTCGGAATATCGCGGCCCCCCTGAAACCCCAGGTCGCCGTAACCCAGGTCGTCGGCGACCAGCAGCACGACGTTCGGCTTGCCGGCCGGAGCGGCCAACCCGATCCTGGCGCCTGGCCCCGTCACGACGATCGTGATCGCCACGAGCCATGAAGCCCGCAAGGTTCGCCTGATTCTCGGTTTCATCAAAACAGCACCTCGAAGTCCGTTGTCACAACGCCCCTATGCCCCCTGCCGCGGCCACTCCGCGACCGTGGATCGAGACGAACTCTACTGGTTTCCTATCAAGTTGGTCAAGATAGTGGAGTTTCAACTTGACAATGCCGATCAAGAAATAAATGATTGGTTCCAGTGAAGGCAAGATGGCATTCAAGGCCGGGTCTCTCAGGGGAGAATGGACGATGCGGAATGGACAAGAGCCGGTAGTTCGCCTTGAGACCCCGACGACTTGCTGCCGACGGGCTGGGTTCACGTTGATCGAGTTGTTGGTGGTGATCGCGATCATCGCGGTCTTGATTGCGTTATTGCTTCCCGCGGTGCAGGCGGCCCGTGAGGCAGCGCGACGGATTCAGTGCACGAATAACCTGAAGCAGCTCGGCCTGGCGTTGCACAACTATCATGATGTGCACGGGCGGTTCGCTCCCGGGTCGACCGGGGTCACGAATCCGGGCGGCTACCAGTATCGTCAGCCGTTCATCACGTCGCTCCTGCCGTTCGTCGAACAGGGCAATCTGAGCAACAGCTTCAACTACAACCTCTCGTTCCAGGAAAATCAGAACTCCACGACCCGCGCGTCCCGGGTGAACGTGTTTGACTGCCCGTCAGACCAGAAGGTCGTGTTCACGAACAACGGTGGCGGCGTGAGCGACGTCAAGGGAAACTACGGGGTCAACTGGGGCCAGAACACGTATTCCGACCCGATTTTACCCTCGCCTTTCGCCTTGAACTACGGGGCCTCCCTGGCCGAGTTGACTGATGGAACGAGCCAGACGTTTTTGATGTCCGAGTTGGTCCAGACGCCGCACCCGGCGGGCCAGCCTGTCGAGACGATCGACCGTCGCGGCCGGATCTGGAGCGAGCAACCCTCATCGCACCAGATTTCGACCCGACTCGCTCCCAACAGCCAGACGCCTGACTATGGCGCGTGCTGGGTCGCGGTCAAGGCTCCGTGCAATCGCAACACCGGCGACGGCCCGAACCATTACATCGGCTCGCGGAGCGTTCACCCCGGCGGAGTCAACGTGCTCCTCGGCGACGGCTCGATCCGTTTCATCAAAGACTCGATCGCTCTGCCGACCTGGCGGGCCCTGAGCAGCCGGGCCGGCGGCGAAGTGATCAGCGGAGACTCCCTCTAATGCGTACCGAAACCAAGCAACGTGGTCGCTTGGGCATGGCCAACCTCGCCTGGGGTGTGGCGCTCGCCGTCTCGTGGGTCATGGTCGGTTGCGGCGACGAGGGGCCGGCCCGGCAGCCCGTCTCCGGGGTCATCACGCTCGACGGTAAGCCGCTCCCCTCGGGTTCGGTCACGTTCGCCCCCCTGGACGGAGCGACGGCGGCCACCGCGGAGATCCGTGACGGTGCGTACTGCATCGGCCGTTCCGAGGGGCCGGCACCGGGGCGTTACCAGGTCGAGATCAACGCCGTGCAGCCGACCGGGAAACGGATCAAGCATCCCGACCTCCCTTCATCAACGATCGACGAGGTCCGGAACGTCATCCCGGTGAACTACAACGTCCGGACGCAACTCGCGATTGTGGTCACGTCGGACGGAGAAAACGCGTTTCCGTTCGACCTCACCACACCGCGGCGCGTGGCTTCACGAACCCGAGGCCGGTGAGCGAGGCCGTTTCGGCGGCCTGGGCCTGGGCAATGGCTCGGCGATCGATCGTGCGGGATGGGGAGAGGGCATTCGATGCCCTCTCTTTTTTTTTGTGGGAGCTACTCGACGCGCCGGGCCACTCTTCGCAAGGCGGCGAAGGTGTGATCCAGGAAGGCCTCAACGAGTGGCCCGAGGCGCGGGGCTCGCGAGGCGCGAGCGCCGGTGACGACGAGGGTGGCCGTCTCGAACACGCTGAGCCATGCGACGACTTCCGCGGGCGTCGTGAATCCGGGGCTGATGGTGAGGAACGGCTTGGCCAGTTCGCGGCATGCGGCGAAGGTGTCCGCAGCCTCGGGGGAGTCCGGGTCGCCGAACCAGAAGAGGCCGTCGGCCCGGCGGAGATTGGCGCGGATCCGCCGGGCGTCATCCATGGGGAACTCGATCGCCCCATAGAGCGCCCCCACCCGCGGAGCGGGCCCGTCCTCGGTCAGAAACCCGCGCGGCATGTAGCCCGCCGTCACAATCCCGGCCCGGCGTGCCGCCACCCAGGCGGCCTGCTCCGCCCCTGTCTGTCCGCCCGTGACGACTTTTTGGATCATGCCAACCTCGGATTCAGACTCAGATTCGTTCGCAAGCGAGGGGCGAGGATTAAAGAGCCGGCGGACTTATTGGTCGCTCCCCGCGGTCCGCGGCACGATCACGTGGAGGGCGTGCGGGACGACCGTCACCGTGACCGGGGTCTCACCGATGATTTCGCCGTCGGCCTGCACGGGCAAGGGACGCTTGGTGGTGGCGATGACGACGTGCTGCTGGGCGGTCAGGTAGCGGACGTTGGCGTCCTGCTTGTGCTGGCCGAGGACCACATGCCAGGACAGGGTGACGTAGTTCCAGAACGAGCGGGCGCGGACGATGCAGACGTCGACCCGGCCATCGTCGGGTCGGATGTCGGGTCCCCAGCGGAACGGTGGCTGGCCGAGGATCCCGCTGTTCGCCACGACAACCTGCGAGGCCCGCGACCGAACGGATTGCCCGTCACTCTCGATCAGGAACCGCCGCGGCTGGAACCCGAGCAACCGGGTGAAGGCGGTCCAGAGGTATGCGGTGCGTCCGAACCGGCGCTTGGACTCGCGATCGGTGTCGCGGATCATCATCGCGTCGATGCCGACGCCGACCTGGGTGAAGTAGCACTGGTCTTCCACCTTCATGGCGTCGATCGCCGTGACGGTGTGCGCTCCGGCCAGGAGCTGGCAGGCCCCTTTGAGGTCGATCGGGATGCCGAGCTCGCGCGCCAGGACGTTCGCCGTGCCGAGCGGGAGGATCCCGAGCGGCGTCTCCGACCCAACCAGGCCGTTGGCAACCGCCGAGACGGTCCCATCTCCGCCGCCCGCGACGATCAGGTCATAGCCCTCCTGCTCCGCGGCCTCGCGGACCCGCGTCGCAATCGCCTCGCCGGGGGCGGTCTCGTGGATCGTGTAGGGAGCCTCGGCCCCCTCGCCGCTATTGGAAAATGCTTCCGCCAAAGCCTGGCGCACGGCCGCTGCCGCGCCCTGGCCGGCGACCGGGTTGAGGATCACGAAGGCACGTTGCGAACGGGGGGGAGCGATGTTGGCCAACGGATCAGTCCTCGGGCCTGTCAGCGGTTCGCCGATTCGGCGAGCACGGTTTGGACGTCATGCAACACGGACGCCGGCTTGAGGAATTCGAGGTTGTAGATCTCCCGCTGCCGACCTTGAGGATCGATCAGGAAGATCCGCGAAGGGTGGTCCAGTGTACCCGAGGGGCCGATCTTCGCCCACATCCCCCAGGCGGCCACCACTTTGGCCACCCGGTCCGGGGGGCCGGTCAAGAAGTGCCAGGCGACCGGGTCCGCGTTGTAGTTCCGGGCGTAGGCGGCGAGGGCCTCGGGCGTATCGCGTTCGGGGTCGAGGCTGATCGAGACGAACTCGACCTGCGTCGACCAGAGCCCCGCCTCCTTGAGCGCTCGCTGGACGCGAGTCAGGTTGAACGTCGTGGCCGGGCAACTGCCGGTGCACGTCGTGTAGACGAAGCTGACGACCACTGCCTTGCCCCGCAGGTCGGCCAAGACAAACGGCTTTCCCGCCGCATCGGTCAAGGCGACCGAAGGCGCCGGGCCGATGTCGGCGAGTACGCTCTGATGCCGCGTCTCCTGCTTCGCGGTATTTTCTGCCCCGAGGAGTGGAGCCGCGAAAACGAAGGCCAGGAGCAAGGTTGGGGTCGTTCGGTTTTGAAGCCTCCTCATCGTCTCGATCTCCTTGGCGGTTTCGTTTCGGCTGCGATTCAAGGGATCCTGTCAGTTCAACAGCATGTCGTGGCTCCGCGCCGGTCCGGTGGGGAGCGTGTTCAGGTCGATGTTGAAGAATGGGTCGACCTTCATGCCGTCGGGGCCGATGTGGACGAGCCGGACGTAGAACCGGCCGGCGTGGTCCAGGGTGGAGAGCAGCGAGTTGGTCACGTACATCCGCTTGCCGTCGCCGGTCAGGTGCATCATGTTGGGCTGAACGACCGGGGAGACGGTGCTGAAGAGCTTGGGTTGGTCGGGGTCGGTGACGTCCCACTGCTGGATCAGGTTGTCGCCGAAGCAGCTCACGAACAGGTAGCGGTCGTCGGGGCTCTGCCGCAGGTCGACGGGAAACGCCCCGGTCTGGGCGACCTTTTTGAACTCGTAGGGGCCGTCGGACCGGCCCCGAAAGAGCCAGATCGAGTTGTCGAGCGCGCAGTTGGTGAACCCGTAATTGTTCTCAGGCTTCAAGCTCCAGCGCACCTCCAGGGGGGCGAGCCCTGTTTTGCCGACTTGCAGCGGCTTGCGCTCCTTGAAGTCCCAGACGACCATCTCGCTGCCGAAGTCTTTCATGTCCATCTGCGCCAGCGGTTTCTTGTAGTTACGCCGCGGGGTGAAGCTGCTCGAGACCATTCGGTTCAGGCCGGGCTTGATCGCCACGTCGTAGCCGTACGGAGCCTCCTTGGGGTTCTCGATCCGGCGGATGAATTTGCCGTCGTTGGTGAACTCGGCCATGCCGGCGGGAAGCCCTCCGTCGGCCGCTCCCAGGAAGTTGACCAGCATCCGGCCCGGCAGGGCGTAGTACGTGTGCGGACCCGACAGGCCGGTCTGCTGGGAAACGGCTTCGAGCACCGTCTCGATCCTCGGCTTCGCCGGGTCGGTGGCGACGTCGATGATCCAGACCCGGCTCGAGAGCAAGCCTCCCGCCCAGATCCGGGTGCGGTCGTCGGTGAACCCCCAGTGATGGGTCTCGTTCCCCTTGGTGCCGAGGTCCAGGGTGTGGATCAGCGTCCCGTAGGCGGAACTGTCAGGGTTGACGTCGATCACGGCGACGAAGTCATTGTCCTTTGCGTCCGCGTCCACGCAGAAAACGTAAAGAAACTTCTCGGGGCGATCGAGTCGCTTTACGAACGGCGAGAGGCACGTCTCGGCCGACGCTAACGTCGGTGTGAGCAGGGCGGTCATCAGGAAGAGGGCACGCGTTCCTGGCATCGGACACTCCTTCACGCGGGACCAGAGCCGGTTGGACACGGACACGCGCCCTGACCTGACCCGATCTGGCAAGGAGGTCAAGGGGCGTGATGGATCGCTTCTTGGTTGGTTGCGACGGTTTGCCGCCAGGGCCAGCGGGGCGGGCCCAGGAGAAAGGCACCCGCGACGGCCAGGCCGAACAGGGTGTAAGCCACGGTGAACACCCACGGCTCCGCCTCGAAGAAGATCAGGTGGTGCGCCCAGTAGCCGATGAACGCCCCCGGGTAAGTTTGCTGCCCTGCCTGCCGCCGCAAGTGGTTCTCGAGGATCGTCAGCGGGCACATCATCCCGGCCAGCGTTTGCGCGGTGACGACGGCGATGGCGGCCAGGTGCAGGGTCCGGAACCAGAAGTTCCGCACCCAGGTCCAACCTAACACGAGGCCGACCACAATCGCTACCATCCCGAACACGACGAAGGCCACGAAGCAGGCGTGAAAGACGACGACAAGGTCGGCCAGAATACGCGCCCAGGGCATGGATGATCCTCCGTTGAAGCTTCCCGTCGGTGAGAGTCCCTTCTCATGACCCTGCGGATTGGCGCGGTGACCGTGCCAATTGTTCGCCCGAAGCGGCCGATTGTGAAGACGCGACGGGCCTTGGCAATTCGGCCAAGGGCCCGGAAATTCGGGTCAGAGCTCGGAGGCGCCGGCGGCGGCGTGGCAGATGTGGACGTCGGGAACGATGGCCGTTCGTTTTGTGTAGTGGTGACGGACCGCCTCGGCGAAGTCGTCGGCTTGCGCCGCGTCGACGAGGTTGACCGTGCAGCCCGCCCAGCCCGCGCCCGAGAGCTTGCCGCCGAGATAGCCGGGGGCCTCCTCGGCCGATTCGATCAGGGCTTCGAGGTACGACGAGCTGTTGCCGAAGTCGTCACGGCTCGAGGAGTGCGAATCCGACATCAGTTCGCCGAGCCGCGCGGAATCGCCGGCGCGGAGCGCCTCGGCCCCTTGCTGGACCCGTTCGTTCTCGGTCAGGACGTGGCGGGCGCGGATCCGGCCGATCGTGTCGAGCTGGCTCCAGGCCTCTTCGAGTTCATCGACGGTCAGGTCGCGGAGCCAGGTGACGGCCTCGGTGCCCCGCTTGGCCTGGAAGAAGGAGACGACCCGCTCGCACTCGGCGCGGCGCTGGTTGTACATGCCGTCGGCCAGCCGCCGCGAGGTCTTCGAGTCGCAGATGACGATCGCGGGCGGTGGGGTCCCGAGCGAAAGCCGCTCGTATTCGAGGCTGCGGCAGTCGAGGCTCAAGGCCATGTCCGCGCGGCCGAAGAGGACGGAGAACTGGTCGAGGAGCCCCGACTGAACCCCGACGAACTCGTTTTCGCCACGGCGGAGCAGTTTGGCAAGCGCCATCCGCGCGGGGTCGTCGAGGTCGGTCGCTTGCCCGGCGACTCCGGCCTTCAACAGGAAGAGGGCAAGGGCTGCTTGCAGGCTCGCCGAGCTGGACAGGCCCGCCCCCAAGGGGACGTCGCCGGCGATCGCGGCCTGAAAGCCTCCTTGCAACGGCCCGTGGGTTTCGCGGAGCGCCCAGACCACGCCTCGAACGTAGCGGCCCCAGGTTCCCGGCTCTCCCGGTTCGAGGGCCTCGAGGTCGAACCGGTCCGGGTCGGCGAACCCGGTCGAGTGGACTTGCCCCTCGCGTTCGGGGGTGGGGCGGCCGGCGATGACCGTGCCGCGGTCGATGGCCGTGGCCAGGACCAGGCCGCCATTGTAGTCGGTGTGGTTGCCCAGCAGTTCGACCCGGCCGGGGGCCTGGGCCAGAATGGTCGGCTCGAGGCCAAACGCTTGAGTGTACGCAGCGCGTGCGGCCTCTAATAACGGCGACGGCATGGAAAGCCTACGTCCAGGAAAATAATTAAAAAGCGAAGCCCGTCTTCCCGGGAGAAAACGGGCTTCGGTCGGAAATGTGGAGGATCCGTTCGATCCGATTGGCTTAGGCGGTCACCAGGGCGCTGATCGCCTTGCGGAGGACGTCGGCCTTGTCGGTGCGCTCCCAGGTGAACTCGGCTTCCGAGCGTCCGAAGTGGCCGCCGCTGGCGGTCTTCTGGTAGATCGGGCGGCGGAGGTCGAGGTGCTTGATGATGCCCGACGGGGTCAGCGGGAAGGTCTTGCGAACCAGGTCGGCGATCTGGGCGTCGGCGATCTGGCCGGTGCCGAAGGTGTCGACATGGACGCTGACCGGCTCGGAGACGCCGATGGCGTAGGCGAACTGGATTTCGCAGCGGTCGGCCAGGCCGGCGGCCACCACGTTCTTGGCGACGTAGCGGGCCATGTAGGCGGCCGAGCGGTCGACCTTTGTGGGATCCTTGCCGCTGAACGCACCACCGCCGTGGCGACCCGCGCCTCCGTAGGTGTCGACGATGATCTTACGACCCGTCACGCCCGCGTCACCGCAGGGGCCACCCACGACGAACCGGCCGGTCGGGTTGATGTAGTACTTGGTCTCGGCGTCGACCATGTCCTTGGGCAGCACGGGCAGGATCACCTGCTCCTTGATGACCTTGCGGATCTCTTCGATCGGCGTCTCATCGGTCTGCGTCGAGACGACCACCGCGTCGATCCGGACCGGCTTGCCGTCGACGTACTCGACGGTGACCTGGCTCTTGCTGTCGGGGCGGAGCCACTTGATCGTGCCGTTCTTGCGGAGCTCGGTGATCCGGTTGATGATCCGGTGCGCCAGGGCAATCGGCATCGGCATCAGTTCGGGCGTTTCGTTGGCGGCGTAGCCGAACATCAGGCCCTGGTCGCCCGCGCCGATGTCCTTGCCCTTCTCGGCGTCGTCGTTGACCCCCTGGGCGATGTCGGGCGATTGCTTGCCCAAGGCCACCATCACCGCGCAGGTCTTGGCGTCGAAGCCCATCTCGCTCGAGGTGTAACCCACCTCTTCGACGACTTGCCGGACCACACTGGCGTAGTCGACCGACGCCGTGGTCGTGATCTCGCCCGCCACAACCACCAGCCCGGTCGTCAGCAAAGTCTCACACGCCACCCGCGCATACGGATCCTGCTTGAAGATCGCGTCGAGGATGCCGTCGGAGATCTGATCGGCCATCTTATCGGGATGGCCCATCGAGACCGACTCGCTCGTGAACAGATAACGCTCTTGTTGGGGCACGGAAATGTCTCTCCTGCAACCTCATAAGGTGGAATGGCGGCGGCGGGTAGGTTGGCATCCTCCGCCTGGAGATCCTGGCGTTCCTTGCCAAGGGTGTTTGCGTGATAAGTCTATCAGGGCCATGGGGAATATGTAAAGGTGGCCCGGATGGCCGGGTCGTGCGGACTGGCTGATGGTGAGCCTCGTCACCAAAGCCGCCCTCGCTATCGAAAACAAGTGGGGGGGAGTCAGAATGCTTCCCCCTCCCGCTACTTTTTTTCGATCGACTCGAAGTTCCGTCGCATCCGCGATTTGAGGTCGCGGCTCAGCTCAGAACGAGTCGGAGCTGATGGTTTCACCACCGTCGCGGGTGCCGAGTGCCCACCAGGTCACCTGCGAGATCGAGTCTTTGACGAACCGGACGCTGCCGTCGCCGAGCAGGGAATTGACGCCGCCGGAGTGATTGCTCGACGCCTTGGTGAAGTGGGCGTTGCCCGCCGTGTCGCAGCAGTCCAGTCGGCAGTAATTCCAGCCGTTCTGCTTGGAGTTGGGGGTCACGATGGTGTTGAACATCGTGTATCCCTCGATCCCGTTCGCCCAGTAACGGCCGCGATCGACGCCGATGGTCGCGGTCGTACCGGCCTGCCACGCGGTGTTACACGCGGTCAGCGCCGTCTGGATCGCGGCCGGGTTCGTGCTAGCGCTGATCATTTGCTGGATCGTCCCGGTGTCGCCGCCGGCGTTGCCGACTCCGTTGCCCGGCTTGCGCATTCCATCGCTGCTAGCATCGCTCGCCAGGGCCTCGGAGAAGGCGATGGTGTTGCTGCTCCCATCCGTGATGCTCTCGATCCCGTAGCTCATCCGGAACGTGAACATCCCCGAGCTTCCGGTCTTGTTATTCGCGGGGGTGGTGCCCATTGAGCCATGGTAGCTGTTGAGGTTGACCTGGCCCGCGTTGCCGTCGGACGGGCAAAGAAACGTGGCGATCTTGGAGTTGCTCGCCGTGGAGTTGATCGGACCGGCGGCTGAACCCGTCGCCGCACTACGGCAACCGTAGTTGAAGTTGATCGCGTTGTAGAGGGCCATTTGCTCCATCGCGGGCAGCATCAGGGCCTGCGCTCCCCAATTGTTCCAGGGCGATTGGGTGGTCGGGGTATCGGCCGCGAGCGACGCTCCCAACGGGAAGACATTGTTGGTCGACAAATAATTGTGCATGGCCAACCCAAGCTGCTTCAGGTTGTTCGTGCACTGCGAACGACGGGCCGCCTCGCGCGCCGCCTGCACGGCCGGCAACAGCAAGGCGATCAGGACGGCGATGATCGCGATCACCACCAACAGCTCGATCAGCGTGAATCCCCGCTTAAGGCTTCGATTCGTCATGCTTGAGATCCTCGGTTGAATTAGAAAAAATGAACATCTCGACGATCGATAGATCGTCAAGCGGGCCCTTTGGCGGGCCGTCTGCCCTTGAATTCTCAAAGGCCATGGCAGGGCCTTCGGACGCGGATCGAGTCCGGTCCGGTCCTGGAAGAGCAGTGATTCCGATGAAGCGGGCGGTCGAGGATTGCCCGGGTGGGTGCGAGGCTCGGCGCGGGGGCCTTACTTCTTACGGGTTTTCGCTTTCGCTTTCGAATTTTCGAAGTCGATCATCTGTTGGCGAGTATCCTCGTCTTGCTTCGTGGGCCCCGGCGTGAGTTGTGGCTCGCCGCTGACGCCGCCGCAACCGCTCAGGGATAAGGTGAGGCCGCAGATCAACCCATAGAGAAAAGCACTGATCAGAATGATTCGAAGAGAACGCACGTTGGGGGGATCCTCTTGCTAAAAAAACACGGAGAACCGACCCGGAGCGATCCGGCTCGCGTCAGGCACACCCTAATTACTTAGAGTATGAGTTGATGAGAATGTAGTCGGGTTTTGTTGATCTCTTGAGAGATCGCGATTCAGGCAAGGCCGGTGGGGCGTCACTGGGAGGAAGCACCAGGCTTCGGGGGACGCACTGGGGGACAATCCGTTATGGAGTTTTCGCTGGTCGCGCACGTCTCAAGCGAACTCCGGCTTGGCGGAGTGACCCTTGGGACGACCGAGCGAATGAGTATGCACGTTCCGAGTGCATGCATCGTGGGGGATCATACACAGGTCAAACAATCTCTGCCATGCCCTCGTCGCGGTCAGTCGCGCGAAGGAATGAGCCGAGAGCGGGACCGATTGTTACCTAAACCTTGAATACAGAATGACCTGAGTCATTGTCGAGGTGAGTGAAAGATTGCTTGATTTTTTTTGAAAATTGCCTGGATATGATCGTTCTCAGGTCTGCGATTGTTGGATTGCCTGAATATGATCGTTCTCAGATCTGCGATTGTTGGTATTGAGCCGGCGACGGGTTATGGGGGCGGTGCGGATGCGCCGCCCTTTTGAGGTTAGAGGCCCGTTTCTTCGAGCCGTTGGCGGTCGCGGGCGCGGCGATACCAGCACCAGAGGAGCCGGTGGGTCGAGTATTCCAGCAGGGCCTGTGAGCTCGAGAAGGCCGACTCGACCGGGTCTTTGCGTTCGACGATCGCCCGGCTGGGTGGGGTGATGTCGGCGCGGTCGGCCCGGGCGCAGAGGTCGGCCAGGAACACGGGGAAGTTTTCCGACGCCTTGGGGCTGAGCCGCTCCCCCAGGTAGGCGTAGTTCATCTGGTTCTCGACGATCCGGAACGCGATTAGCGGATCGCGGCGGATGATGATCGCCTCGCCGACCGGGTCGCGTAGCAGGCGGCTCGCGCGTTTGCTGCGGTCGGGGGGCTTGCCGACCCGGAGCGTGATCGCTCGGAGCCCCACGGCCAGGGCGGCGGACCAGGCTGGCGGACTGGCCTTGCGGAACAGGTCCTCCGTGTCGATCCGCCCCGCGCTGATCAGGTCGATCCGATCCCAGGGGACCCAGTGCGTCGCTTCGCCATGCAGCCCTTGGACCCGGAAGCCTTCCGGCAGGCAGGCGGCGGTGTGGATCTTGCGCGGGGGGACGATGTCGGGGAACAGGTCGACCCGCCACGCCTCGGCCGGTACGCGGAACTCATAGAGGCCGTCGAGCAAGGTGCGGGTCTCGGCCTCGGTGAGCGGCCTCGGCCAGATCCCGGGCGCCCGCGCAACCCACTGCATGGCGTCGGTCGGGTGGAGGCCCGTCACCTTGCAGAAGAGGTCGCGGACCCCTTGCGGGTCGTCCACTTCCTCGAAGACCACCAGACGGTACATGGGTTTCGTGTTGGCCATGGTTCGACCTCGCCTTGATCCGTGTCGCCGCATGCGGTTCGGTGGTTCATTTCCTCCGGCCCCTATGTTAGCGTGGAAAGGAACAGGAGGTGGGTATGCTCCGCGAGATTCTACTGACTTTGCTCGTGACCGTGGTGGCTGGTTCCGACGGGCTCGATGAGGCCCGGCAACTTTTGCAGAACGGCCGCTACGCCGAGGCTCAGGAGGCGTACGAGGCGATCCTCAACGGGAACGACCTCCCCGCGCCCGTTCGCGCCAAGGCCGTGCTCGGCCAGGCCGACTGTCTGGCCAGCCAAGGCGAGGTCGAGAGGGCCGTCGCCGCGCTGACCGACCTCGCGGCGCAACAGCCCCAAAACGCCGACCTCGCCGCCCGGGTGGCCGACCTCCAACTCGCGCGCGGCGACTGGGAAGCGGCC
This sequence comes from Singulisphaera sp. GP187, assembly GCF_900129635.1. Lineage (GTDB taxonomy): Bacteria > Planctomycetota > Planctomycetia > Isosphaerales > Isosphaeraceae > Singulisphaera. Next base: position 5,791,085 of record NZ_FSRB01000001.1, read on the forward strand.
GCTTCGGCCGCGCGACGGGCCCGGAAGGTCGATCCCGACCACATCGCTGCGCGTTGGGTCGAGGCCCGCCTCCTGGAGGCGCGGGGCGAACTCGATCCCGCGGTCGATGCCTGGAAATGGTTCATCGACCGGTACAACGAGCACCAGGCCGATCTCGCCAAGGACGCCGAGGCGCTCCTGATCGTCGGCCAGGCCTCCGAGCGTTATTACCGGGCGATGGCGCGGGGGGACGAGCTCAGCGAGTCGCTCAACGACGTGATCAACGAGATCTACGAAGGAGCGCTCAAGGCCGACCCCCAATGCTGGCAGGCCCCCTGGCTCGAGGGCCGCTTGTTCCTTTCCGGCTACAACGAGGCCGCGGCCGCGAAGGAACTCGCCCGCGCCATGAAGATCAACCCGCAGGCCGCCGAAGTCCTGGTCACACTCGGCAACGCCGACCTCCAAGGGTACAAGCTCGCCGCCGGCCGGGCCAAAGTCGAGCGCGCCCTGGCGATCAACCCGCGGTACGCCCCCGCGCACATCTTGCTGGCCGACCTGAACATTTCCGACGAACGGTTCACCGACGCCCTGGCCGCCGCTCAAAAGGCGGTCGCCGAGAACCGGCACGACCAGGACGCCCTGGCCCGACTCGCCGCCTCGTTCCGCTTGCTGGTCGACCCGGTCGGCGCTGCGGTGGCCGAGGCCCTCGCTCTGGGCGACAACCCGAGGCCGGCCACATTCTACGCCGCCCTCGGCGAACGCCTGGCCGACCGTCGTAAATACCACTCGGCCGAACGCGCCTTCCTGCTCGCCGCGGCCGCCGACCCCCGCCGCGCCGAGGCGCCGATCGGGCTCGGAATGCTCTACATGCAGATCGGCCGCGAGAACGAGGCGCGCGATCTCTTTCAGGCCGCCTTCGCCGCCGACCCGTTCAACGTCCGCGCCAACAACCAGATGCTCGTGCTCAAGCACATGGCATCCTACAAGCCGATCCTCACCGAGCATTACAGTGTCCTGGTCGACCCCAAGCAGGACGAGTTGCTCGGCAAGTACATGGGCCGCTACCTCGAGTCAATCCACGGCGAACTGACCACCCGGTTCGGCTACTCCCCGCCCGAGATGACCCAGATCGAGATCTTGAAGGACCACAAGTGGTTCAGCGGCCGGACGATCGGCCTGCCGTTCATCCCGACCGTCGGCGCCTGCACGGGCAAGGTGGTCGCCCTGGCCAGCCCGCGCGCCACCGGCAAGCCGTTCAACTGGGCCCGGGTGCTCAAGCACGAACTCGTTCACGTCATCACTTTACAACAGACCGACTTCAACATCCCGCACTGGTACACCGAGGCCCTGGCCGTCGAGAGCGAGGGGTTCCCCCGCCCCCAGGAGTGGAACAAGCTGCTCTTGGAACGCGTGCCGAGCCGCTCGAAGCTGCTGAACCTCGACACGATCAACCTCGGGTTCATCCGCCCCAAGGAGCCCGACGACCGCCAGATGGCGTATTGCCAGGCCCAGCTCTACGCGCAATACATGCTCAAGCGGTTTGGTTCCGACGCCCTGATCAAGATGCTCGGCGCCTACCGCCGCGGCCTGACGACCGACCGGGCGATCGCCGCCTGCTTCCACGTGGAGAAGGCCGACTTCGAGGCGGAGTACCTGACCTCGCTCGACGAGGTGGTCAAGACGATCCGGACCCGGGTCAACGACGAGAAGCCGATCAAGTTCTCGCAACTCGAGCGGATGCTCAAGGAGAAGCCGGACGATGCCGACCTGAACGCGCGGATGGCCTACGAGCATTTCGCCCGCCGCGACCTCAAGGAGGCACGCCCGTTCGCCGAGAAGGCGCTCAAGGCCGTACCCCATCAGCCCCTGGCCAGCTACGTCAAGGCCCGCTTGCTGGTCACGATCGGCGACGAAGAGAGCGCGCTCGCGGTCCTCGAGCCGGCCCTTGACCCGAACAAGCCCAACGAACGGGTGATCGACCTGCTTGCCGAGCTCCAGTTGAAGGCAGGGAAGCTCGACGAGGCCGAGCGGCTCTACGAGCTCGCCCGCCGCGACGACCCGGTCCACACCAAGTGGATCGCCGGCCTGGCGCGCGTCCACCTGCGGCAGAAGAACGACGCCAAGTTCCTGACTGACCTGGCGATGATCGCCGACAACGACGCCGACGACCTCGACGTCCGCAAGGCCCTGGCCGAGCGTCACCTCGCCGCCAAGCAACCCGACCTGGCCGAGAAATGGGCGATGGAGTGCCTCTACGTCAACGTCTACGACCCCGCCTGCCACCTCTTCCTGGCCGACGCCCTGGCCGCTCAGAAGAAGTACGCCCCGGCCATCGAGGAATACCAGACCGCGATCGAGCTGAAAGCGAAGCGACCCAACGACCTCAAAGTCAAGCTCGCCAAGGCCCAGCTCGGCCTCGGCAACCGCGACGCGGCCAAGGCGACTCTCGATACCTTGCTCAAGGATGACCCCGACCATCCTGAGGCCAAGGAGTTGCGCAAGGAAATCAGCGACTGAGCTGAGAGCGGAGCTTGCAGAGAGACAGAAGAGTCAGATCCACGCCGATTTTCGACGGGCGGGGGCCTTGCAACCCGAAGGGGTGACAGCTCAATCGCCAGGGCTGGAATCTTGGGTCGATCTTTCCCCGGTGGGTTCCCGCGAAACCCTTTGGCAGTCGTTGTACCCTCAAGAGAAGACGAGAGTAGGCCTTGTGTCCGAGACAACAAGACTTCTGGACCATCCTACCGGTTCTCCACCGAAGCAAACGTGGCTCCGTTTCGCACTCAGTGGACTGGTCGGGGGGGGATTGCTCGGGGGCGTGAGCGTGGGGGGGGAATACCTGCTCCGTGGGAGGGATCTCTATGAGTTGGCATTGCCAGTGTACCTGCTTCTTTATCCGCTCATAGGTATTGGGATTGGTTGGTTTTATGACCGCCATCCGCATGCCCGAACCTGGGTGCGTCCCTCCGGTTTTTTCTCGGTGGAGCCGCTGCCTCCGGAAGAGGCCGACGCGCGTGGCCAGCGGAGCCGGCGATTCATGGGGATCGGCTTCGGCGCGGGGATCGCCATCTCGCTCATGGCGACGGCCCTCGACTTCGTCTGGCGCGGTTGGCCATTTCTCGCGGAGACGTTGATCCCGACCCTGCTCTGGTGGCCCTACCTGGGCCTGTTATTTGGCTACTCGATGAGCCTTCAACCGGGGGCCTCGAAGCCTTCGATTCGGAACTTCCGGTTCCGGATGCGAACCGTGATGATCCTCGTGGCGTACGTTGCGCTCCTCTTCGGTCTTGGAACCCAGTCAGCGCGTTACAGCGGCCTGGCCCGGATCTATCACGAGAAAGATCGAGCCGCACGCGCGATGGTGGACTTTTTTCAGAGTCAGATCGAGAAGAGCCGTGTCGATCTGAAGCGAGCCGACAACGCGAAGGAACTCATCGCGGGACGGATCCCTGACGGATTGGACCCGTCCCAAAAGGTATTCTTGAAGGGGCTTGAAGGGAAAAGCACCGAGTCCTACAAGCAATACCGGTACGGGCTCATCGCCGATGGCGAGAATCGCCAAGCCGGGCTCGCTGCGAAGAATTTGGCGGAGTACGGCGCGCTCGTCGAGTCTCACAGGAAGCTGGCCGCGAAGTATGCCAAGGCCGCGCGGGAGCCCTGGGTGCCTGTCGAGCCCGATCCGCCGATGCCGTGATGATGGCGGTCACGCGTCAAAAAGTGCCAGGATCTGTTCGTTGTGCCATTTAAGCTATATTGTTGGAATTAACATGGAGTGGATGTAATGGCGGCTCCGCGCTCACATTCGCTGCCATCTCCGGCATGACCATTCCCATGGATGTGGCTGGCAGGGACAGTTCAAAAGGGTTTCGAACCTGGCTGAGGACCATCCTCGCGTGGTCCACCGCTACGGTGAACGCAACCTGCTTCGGGCCAGGTTGGTTGGTGGAGCGAGCTGAACGGTGTCTTGGCGTGTGACTACTGCAGGGCGGGACCGTCGGGCTTGCGAATGGGAGGCTGCTCCGGGCGGGGCTTACTTGCGACGATTGCCGCGGTCTTGGATCGCATCCCCTTCATGGTCTCAAGAGGGTAATACGGGAAGGTCGGCCAGGCGGTGAGGCGATCGCCGAGCTCCTCGAATTGGGCGTGGGCTTCGGGATATCGGCCGGCGAGATAGCCGAGCACGGCGTACTTGCTTCGCGTGAGGTCGTCGGACGGGCGATGCATCAGGTATTCGTCGTAGACCGACTTGATCTCGGGCCAGACCTTGGGCGAACCCAGGTATCTCGCCTGCTGCCAGGGCGAGAGCTTGCTGTAGTAGCGGAGATGGGCGTCGCCGGAGAGGAGGGTGATCCCCGCCCGCCAGTTCTTGGTCGCGCGGCATGCGCGGCCGAATGCGAGCATCTCCTCGGCCGTGCCGTGCCACTTGGGGTCGAGCCAGTCGAGTTTCGTGAAGCAGGCGTTGTACTGGTCGCCGTCGGCCGTTAAGGCCCGATCGAACCAGAGCTCCATCGTGTCGCGGTCGCCGCCGATCCCCTTCTCGATCTCGAGGAGGTATTCCGCCGTCCGCGCATCGGGCCGGAGCTTCCAGGCCTCGTTGAGTGCTTTTTGGGCGACCTCCAGATGCTTCTCGAACGTGTCGAAGCCGCCGACGGGGACGTTGGGGGCGAACGCTTGCGTCCGGGCTTCCCAGCCATAATGGAACCAGAAGTACCCGCGCAACTGGAGCCTGAGGACCGTCAGCTCGGGGATCTGGGCGAGCTTGGCGTCGACCCGCTCGTAGGCCGCCGGCGCGGCGATATCGAGGCCACGATAACCCGCGATCAAGGAGCTCAGGTTCTCGAACCAGCGCGCCTCCCAGAACTCGTTCCGCTCGTCTTCGGCGATGCTTTCGGGGAGGAGAGCGAGCGAGGCATCGAAATCGCGCTCGGCCTCCTTTCGAGCCCCCGCTGCATTGGAAATGAGCCCGTAGGTGCCGGCCACCTGGAGGGCCATCGCGCGACGGAAGGCGGGATAACGACTGGCCGCCAGCCCCCTGGCCGCGACCTTCATCCGTCGGATCATCTCCTGCTCGCCGGGGTCGTGCGGCCCGACCGAGGAGCGGTGGTCGAGATAGACCAGGTACGGGTCGTCGCACCCGGCGGCGATGGCGGCCTTGGCCGGCGTATGGACGTCGATCAGCGAGACCTCGGGGTCGACCTGCTGGCTGAACAGACGCGTGGCCAGTTCCAGCGCCTCATGGGCCTGTTCATTCCACCGGAGGTCCTGTTTGCCGACCTTGTCGTACGCTTCGCGGACCGTCCGGCGAGTCCACTCCTGGAACTCGCGGCGCCGCGTTTCGATCTTCGCCGTGTCCTGCGGGATCGGCATCACCTTGCGGACCGCCCGGGCGGCCACCGGGAAGACGCGCGGGATCACCCGCGTGGAGAGGCCCACCAGCGAGGCTGCGATCGCAAGCAAGACGAATCGCCCCCAGGGTCTTGGTCGCGATAAATGCTGCGGGTCTGTCATGGTCGCCCCGGAGAGAAGGAGACGAAGCCGGCCGTTCGAGTCTCGATCATGCGTCACCCAGGACCCCGTGATACCGGCAAGTCCCGATGTGAACGGTCATCCAATGAATCAAAAGAAGTTGGAAGTTGTAATAAAAAGGTGATCAAAATTTGATTGTTGTTTTCGGCTCCGAATCTCCCCCCCCCCTTTTTTTTGCCCCGAAGAGCGGGGATATCGGCGCGGCGACGACCACGTTGAAGCCATCCCCGACGGTGGCTACTTCCGTCTCACGCTCCCGTCGCCTTGAAAGGCATGATCCTCGGGCGATTTCTCCTCGACGAGAATTACCTTCTGTATGTGTCTGCCCACCATTCCGCCCGCTCGTGGCTTCGCCAGACGCCTGCCCGCTTGAGGATCTTGCCGGTTGAGCGCGGTTCCAGCAAGAATCCAGTAACGCCTGTAGTTATGTATTGGAAATGTCGATCCTTACGCGGTGCGCGAGCTGATTTATCGAGGGACCAGACTGGCTGCCGCCGTTGAGGTCTTGAGGCTGCTGGGCGGAGCATCGAACGGAGCCTGCCGCAAGGCGGGCAGCGTGTTGTCGTGGACCAGGGCCCCTTGGCGGCCGACGAAGAAGTCGGCATCGTCGGCCACGTCGAGGTTGAAGACGGGCTGGACGTCCGAGGGATCGATGGATTTGACCCGAACGAGGCCGCCGAGGGTGCGAACCGTGTCGCCCGGCGCCAGGTCACGCGCCATGACCCACCCTTGGCCCGCCTTCCAGAAGCGGTGGAAATGGCTGCTGATGACGGTTTCGTCGCCAAGTGCGATGCGGTAGGTCGGGCTCGGTGGATTCCGATGGACGACGAGGATCGGCTGGTAACCCAGTGCTCCTGTTTTCAGGTTCTGGGTGAGCACTCGGTCGCCCTCGTTGAGCGATTCGATCGGCTGGATCCCGGCGAGCGTATGGACCGGAGTGCCGGCGCCAAAGCAACTGATCCGCCGGACGTACCCGTTTTCATTGTCCTCAAACCCGGCGACCGGGGGGAGCGGGCGGGACACCACCTCAACGTAGGTGGGCTTGGGTTGCTCGTACCTTGGTTTCTGGGCGTAGCCGAGTTGGTCGATCCACCACCCCTGCCAGGCACTGGGATTGGCGGCGAGGTCCTGGCCGGTGGCCTCGTTCAGGAGTTGGCCGATCCGGCCGTTCTGTTCGCGAGTCTCGGCGTTGGACCGTTCGAGAGCGGCGACATCCGACTCGAGCTGCTGCTGGAGCGAGGCCGCGGCGTTCTGGGTCTCAAGGATGGCCTGGCCGATCTGAATGGTTTGTCCCGCGGGATTGGCCCCTGTAACCCCCACCCCCTGGATGGCCAGCGCTCTCGACCGGTCCAAGGGGTTCGGTTGGTTCTGGGCGTTGGCGGCGGAAAGGGTCGTGGCCGCGTGAGCGGGATCCCGGATCAGGTTCTGAATCACGTTGGATGGGGAGGCAGTCGTGCTGGCGCCCTTGGCGATATCGCCAACGGCGACATAGCCGTAAGGCCCTGCCGGCACGACGTATCCCGAGATTCCCATCCCGCGAACGATCATCGGCAAGCCGTTCACATCATAGGTAAGAACATCGATTGACGCAGGATTGAACATGTTCAGTCGAGGCATCGGGGGCGGAACGTACTGCCTCTGGATGTTCTTGCGTTCCCCCGCGATGAACAGGGTCCCTGGCATACCGGGCCCCCCCACCGTCTGCGTCTTGTACTGGATCGGGTCGCGCAAGAATTTGATTAGGATGTCGGCGTATTCTCGTGGGTCTCGTCGCTTGAGGGTCTCGGTCGCCGTCCGGCGCACCTCGGCCGAGTCGCTGAAGCCGGCCAGCATCGCCAGCGATCGCGAAGCCGCGAGGGCGTCGATGTGCCCCAGGGCTCGCACGGCCACCGCTTGCTGTTCGGCGTTGCCGGTGGCGAAGACGGCCCAGAGCGCCGGCACGGCGCGGGGATCGGTGAGTTCGGCGAGGGCCGTCTCGACCTCGGCCCGCCGCTTGGCGCTCTTGCCGCCGAGCCCGTCACGCCACTTCTCGAGCACTGGCTTCCAGTGGCGGTCGGCCTGCTTTTGGCGATCGGCCTCGGCCTTCTCCTCGGCGAGTCGGGCTTCGGTGACCCAGCGTTGGCCCTGTTTCTTGAACCCGAGGCGCTTCCAGGCGGCATCCCGATGGGGAGCGTGCTTGACGACAGCCGTGAAGTGGGCGGCGGCCTCGGCCTTCAGGCCATGCTCGTCGCACCAGAGGGCGAGGCTCCACTGCGCGTCGGGGTCGTCCTTGGTCTTGGCCCTGCGGTCTCGATACTCGGCGAGCAGGGCGTCGTTCTTCACCCCTTCGCCGATCGACTCCGGTCGCTGCCATCGTCCGCGGTATTCGACCAGCCCCATTAGCCCTCGCGCCAAGGAGTGCCGCGGGTTGGCGATGACCGCAATGGCGAGATGCTTGAGCCGCTCGGCTTGAAGCCCGTGAGCCTCGCACCAGAGTGCGAGCCTGACATGGGCGTCGGGATCCCGGCCGACGTTGGCCCTGGCGGCCTCGTAATCGCTGAAATGAGACGCCCTGATATCTTGATCAGCAGCAATAGTGAGGAGCAAGACGGAGCCGACGAGAACGGGCGCAAGCATCGTTGAAGGCCTCCGAGCGAGAGAGGACGGATTTGGCCAAAATCAATCCTAGCGTGCATGCATTGGCTGTCAAGGGAGAGATTGAGTGGCCAGGTACTTTCATTGGGGTCTCTGGGAGTTTCATCGCATATGAATTGTAGAATGTTTGATTTGACGACTTATTCAAGTTTGAAAATTTGCCATGTTTGGGCGCATGGCCGCCATTCCGCTGAGGTTTTCGTTCCACCGCCGTTCCCTTCTTGGTTCATGGTCCCAGATCTTCAACTCCTCCTTGATCCCCAGTCCGGCGGCGACTTCCGCCACTTTCTTCATCGCCTCGTTGCGGGACAGGCCTCGCGTCTCTCGCAGGAAGTGAATTGCCCCCTGCGGGTCGCCGGTCCTCACCAGTTCGTATCGCTGCAACTCCCACACGGGATCGACCCCGGGAGCAGCCGCGGGCAACCACTCGACCCGAACGTTCCTGTTGGGAATGCCGCAGGTGAGGATGCGTCGTTGGTCCTCGGGGCAGTGGGTCTGTTTATGTCGGCTTTGTATATAGAATGGAATTTGGGGGTGGAGTGCCCACAACCTCAGGGAATGGCGCGCTCAGATCCGTTTGAGTTCAAGCACGCGCTGGGCGGGTTCGCACTCGAGCCACTCCGTCGCCGAAGTCTCGGCGCGGCGGCTCGGCTCTTGCGGCGGATTGGGTCGACACGTAAACTCTACCGGGACACCGTGTTCGCACCGATCGACGCGATTCGGCGGCCAGTCCGGCCGAGTCGTTTTGAACAAAATCGCGGGTTGAAGCGAAACCTACAGAATGCGCCTCGTGCTTTCCCCTTGGGGGCCTCCTTTTGGGATTTGCATTCGAGCTAAGGACTTTTGTAAGATCTAGGTGCGATGAACGAACAAACGGTAGGTCGTGGTGGTTTGACGATCGGCGCCTTACAACGGCAGATCCGCGCGATGTATGGCGCGAAGGACGAGGCGCGGGGGGATGCGGCCACCTTTCTCTGGCTGAGCGAGGAGTTCGGCGAACTGGCGACCGCGCTGCGGTCGGGCACGGACGAGGAGCTCGCCCTGGAGATGGCCGACGTGCTGGCGTGGCTGGTGACCTTGGCCAATATCCGAGGGGTCGACCTCGAGGCAGCCGTTCAGAGAAAGTATGGGACGGCCTGTCCGGGATGTTGCGCCGTTCCCTGTGTTTGCGACCCGTCTGAGAAGCCTTGATCTTGATCCCGTAGGGTGGGCAAGGCCCACCAAATCAAAAACCTGGTGGGCCTTGCCCACCCTACGAGACCTATTTGCGACCGCTCGACTCGTCTCGACTCGATCCTCAAGGAACGTGCATCATGCAACCTCGTCTGGGACGTTGGCCGTTGGCGGCGGTCGTGGCGCTGGCGGGCGTCCTGCCCGCCACCGTGTGGGGAGCGCCGAAGCGGCCGCCGATCGAGGTGGAGAACTTGCGGGTCGGGTTCACCACGGGGAGCTCGAACAACCTGTTCAAGGTGGGCGCGTGGACCCCGGTCTGGGTCCAGCTCAAGGCAGGGGACCAGCGGTTCACGGGGTCGATGGAGTTGGTCGTTCCCGACGATAACGACACGCCGACCGCGGTCCGCCAGGCGATTGACCTGGGGGCGGGGGAGAGCCAGCGGTTCACGACCTACACCCGTCCCGGGACGATCGACCCCGATTTCGACATCCGGCTCACGGATCCGAACCGCAAGGTGCGGATGCCTCGGATCGCCGGGACGTCGCTGGCGAAGTTCGACGCAATCCGAGCGGACGAGACGTTGGTGCTGACCCTCGGCAAGCCGCAAGGGGTCGAGCTGATCCCGACCCTCCCGGGGTTTACCGTCGATCAGACGACGCCCGACCGAGGTACCGTGATTGCCCGGGTGGACGCGGCCGGGGGATATCTGCCGGGGCGTTGGTACGGCTATGACTCCGCCCGCGCGGTGGTGCTCGACACGAACGACCACGCGGTCATGGCGTCGCTCGATGCGCTCCGGGGACGGGCCCTGGTCGACTGGGTTCGCCGCGGCGGGCACCTCGTGGTCTCGGTCGGGGCCAACTGGCAGGCGGTGAGCGACAGCGTGCTCACGCCGATCCTGCCCGCCTTGCCGACCGGCCTACAGCGGGTCAACGACCTGGGGGCGATCGAGTCGTTCGCCAGTGGCTCGACCAAGCCGATTTCTTCCAGTGGCGCGGCGGTGATGGTCGCGAAGCTGGAGGAGATCGAAGAACGGGGGGCAAGGTGCTCAGCCGGGCGGTCGGCGCTCCGCTGGTCGTTCGCGGCTCGCACGGCTTCGGCCGGGTCACGCTCATCGCCCTCGACGTCGATCAGAAACCGTTCTCGGCCTGGGAAGACCGGGGCCTCTTCTGGGTCCGCGCGATCGGCCTCCGCCGCTTGAACTCCGACACCAACAGTGCCAACCCGGCCGTCGGCGCCGGGCGGATCTATCAGTCGGGCGTGCGCGACCTTTCGACCAAGCTCCGCGAGGCGCTCGAGCAATTCCAGGGGGTCAAGCTGATCTCGTTCGGCTGGGTCGCCTTCTTCATCTTCCTCTACATCCTCCTGATCGGGCCGGGGGACTACCTGTTCCTCAAGAAGGTGGTCAAGCGGATGGAGTTGACCTGGATCACCTTCCCCTTGATCGTGGTGACGGTGAGCCTGCTTGCTTACTACGCAGCCTACGTCGTGAAAGGGAACGTGCTCCGCATCAACAAGGTCGACGTCGTCGACGTCCTCCAAGGGCCTGGCCCCGAGAATTCCGTCCCGGCGTCGGGCCTGATTCGGGGGAGTACCTATCTCGATATCTTTAGCCCGCAGAATCGCGACTACTCCGCGTCGATCATCCCGTTGCCGCTCGATCGCGAAGCCCCCGCGAGCAACGGCGATGCCCCCCCGCGCCTGCCGGCGGGCACCGACGTGATGGTGAGCTGGTTCGGCGTCCCCGAGGCGGGCTTCGGCGGGATGGGTAACCGCTCGCAGATGAGCTTCTCCAGCGGCGGCTACGAGTATCTCCCCGCGGGCGGGGCCGAGAAACTCGAAGGGGTGCGGATCCCGATCTGGAGCACCAAGTGTCTCACGGGCCGCTGGTTCGGACCGGGCCCGGCAACCCCCTTGATCGAGTCCGATCTCCGGCCGGCCGGGCCTGACCGCCTGGAGGGCGCGGTGACCAACCGCGTGGGAGTCCCGCTGTACGACGCCATTCTCGCCTACAACCGGCAGATCTACCTGCTGGGGACGGTTGAGCCGGGGACCGATGTTCGGAAGATTGAGCCGGGTGCCACCGTCCGGGTCGCGCTCAGCCAGGACCGCCAGTTGTCGGGGCACATCCGGGATAAGATCCATAACTATCTCCCCCAGCAGCCCTCTTATGACGCCGGCAACGGTGCCCCGATCAACCGGGCCGACCTGTTGCTCGGCCTGATGTTCCACGACGCGGTGGCGGCCTCGGCGTCCGACTCCGCGGTCGCCAGCAACGCGCTCAACGACCTCGACCTGACCGGCCTGCTGCAATTGGACCGGCCGATGCTCGTGGCCCGGATTGACCGGGCGTCCTCGCGGCTCGTGTTGGACAATGCCCCGAGTCCCCCGCAAGTCGATCAGACCACGCTGCTCCGCGTGATCTTGCCGCTCGACACGAGTGGCGCCAAGAAATGAGCCAAGACGTTTCCAGGGCGTGTGCCATACGTTACGTTGCAACCCGGTTGGCCGACGGCGTGCTTCTTCCCACGCACTCCATCGAGATGAGAGAGCAGGCTCCGTAAGCAACCCCACGGCTGAAGCCGGGGGCTTTTGAGAAAAAGCCCGTGCTTACCAGACCGCCGGCCGAAATGCCGGCAGACGATACCGGGGAATCCATAGGCACCAACAGATATCGCCTCAGTCGGTTGCTCTGCGGTCGGCAATTAAACAGTCCTGCGGGTGAGGGGCAGTGTTGCCGGCGAAAACCCCCGAATATCAGGTCGAGAGGAAGTCGGAGCCGCATGCTGGTCACAGGCAGGCGGCGACGCATCACCCCGCAAGGGAGGAGAGGCTTCATGTTAGCCTTTGTTCTGAATCACAAGGGCGAGCCGCTTATGCCATGCTCGCCCGCCAAGGCAAGGCACTTGCTCAAGCAGGGCAAGGCCAAGGTCATCCGCCGTGACCCGTTCACGATTAAGTTGCTGTTTGGGGCCAGCGGCTACAGGCAGGAGGTCGTGGCCGGAATGGATGCCGGCAGCAAGTCCATCGGGGCCGCGGCCGTCGCCAACGGGAAGGTCGTCTATCAGGCGGAGGTCCAGATCCGCGACGACGTGTCGGGGAAGATGAAACAGAGAGTCATGTACCGGCGAAACCGAAGGTCAAGGAAGACCCGGTATCGCCCCGCAAGGTGGAACAACCGGGCCGCCATGCGAGCCGATGGGAGACTGGCCCCTTCAATCCGATCCAAGATCGAGAGCCACCTTCGCGAGCGGAACTTTATCGCGAGTATTCTGCCGGTGACGCGGTGGAAGGTGGAACTTGCGTCCTTCGACACCCACAAGATCACCAACCTCGCCGTCGATGGCGCTGGCTATCAGGACGGCGCACAGAAGGGTTACTACAACATCAAAGCGTATGTCCTTCATCGCGACGACTACGCCTGCCAGAGCGGACGAAAGGTCAAGCATTCCCAGAAGCTTAACGTCCATCACGTCACGTTCCGGTCCAACGGAGGCACTGACACCCCCTCGAACCTTTTGACCCTGTGCGAGTCGTGCCACGACGATCTCCACGCCGGTAAATTCGTGATCCTGGCGAAGAAATCCAAGACGAAGCACGCCACCGAAATCGGCATCGTCAAGGCATCGCTCAAGAAGAGCGGCTGGTCGTTCGAGGAGATGTTCGGCTACGAGACCAAATACAAACGTGAGCAATGCCTCGGCTGGCCCAAGAGCCATGCGGCTGATGCCGTGGCGATCTGCTGCGGAGACGGTGAGGTCGTCGAGCCGCGCCCGGTCACCTATCGCAAGCGTCACGTTTCCAAGGGCGACTACCAGCAAACCAGCGGCAAGCGTGGCGAGAAGCGAACCCCAACTGGCAAATTGTTCGGGCTACGCAAGTTCGATCTCGTTGAATCCCCGAAAGGGGTCGGTTTCGTTAAAGGCAAGCGATCGAGCGGGTACTTCGCTATTGCGACCCTTGACGGTATTGCGATCCATAACAGCGCTAAGGCAACGGCATGCAAGCGAATTGCAGCTCGCTCTACCACGTTGACCACGAGAATTCACGCGGCTCCTTCCCACGCCTGAAGGCGGGAGTTTCCGCCGCTAGGAGGTTTGATGATCGAGACCAACGACCTGACCAAGATGTACGGTGATCTGTATGCCCTGAACCGGCTCAACCTGACGCTCGACAAGGGAGACGTCTACGGCTTCATCGGCCCCAACGGCGCGGGCAAGACGACGACGATGCGGATCCTGGCCACGCTCCTCAACCCGACCTGGGGAGAGGCCACCGTCTGCGGCTACTCGATCTACACCGGAGCCAAGGACATCCGCCGCGCGATCGGCTACATGCCCGACTTCTTCGGCGTCTACGACGACATGAAGGTCATCGAGTACCTCGAGTTCTTCGCTGCCGCCTACCGGATCAAAGGCCCGGCGCGGAAGAAGATCTGCGAGGAGGTGCTCGAGCTGGTCGACCTCACCTACAAACGCGACGCCCTGGTCACCAGCCTGTCACGCGGGATGACCCAGCGGCTCGGCCTGGCGCGGGTCCTCCTCCACGATCCCCAGGTCCTCCTGCTCGATGAGCCCGCCTCGGGCCTCGACCCCCGCGCCCGGATCGAGATCCGCGCGCTCTTGAAAGAGCTCCGCCTGATGGGCAAGACCATCCTGGTGTCGAGCCACATTCTGCCCGAGCTTGCTGATATCTGCAACAAGATCGGGATCATCGAGCAGGGCGTCTTGCTCGTCAACGGCGCGGTGGTTGACGTGATGAAGCAGGTCCGCACCGACATCGTCCTGAACATCGCCGTGGCCGACCGCCTGACCGACGCGGCCAACCTGCTCGAGAACCAGCCCGAGGTCGAGAGCGTTCAGGACAAGAACGGGGTCCTGATCGTCAAGATGAACGAAGGGGTCGTGCAGTACAGCTTCCTGGCCAGCCGCCTGATCGAGCAAGGCTACGACTTGACCCTGTTCAAGGAAGACGAGATCAACCTCGAAACGGCGTTCATGCACTTGACCAAGGGGATCACGAGCTGATCGGGGAGAGTTTCGGGCGGACAAGTAAGCCGGAAACGCATTTGCGTTGGTGAGGGCCCGGTCGTCAGAAAAATATTACGGTCTTGGATTTTCGTGGCGGTCCATGCCATTCGACTTTCAATTCCCAGTCGGGTTGAGCAAAGCGACCCCAGTCCACAAACGGCTTAAACGCCTGTGGACTGGGGTCATGCTTGTGTCTGAGAACCTGTTGCGAGTCGGGATCAGGGATTCGGCGGTTCGAAGCCGCTTCGAGCGATGAAATTCGCGACCTGGCCCGAAGGAGTCGATGAACCGATATTGACGCCGAAGGTGAAGGGGTTTAAGGCCGGGGAGACGAGCTGGTCCGAGAGACGGGGAGAGCTCACGGTTACCGAGCCGTTGACGAGGAAGACAGAGGGGTTGGGGATTGGCTGGTTGGTCACCGCGGAAGTGCCGATGATGGAGCTCGCCGCGATCCCACTCGCCGCGGAGAAGAGACTGCCCGGGCCGATGACGATGTTGCCCTGGACATACCCTGAGACTGCGGGGACAAGGGTGCTTGTCCCGCTCCCGACCAGAGATTGGTTGAGGGCGACGATGTTCGACCCTGTCCCGGTCCCCTTGGGTGGTTGAGGAGTTGCGCCGAGGAAGCGGCCGACGTTGAGGGAAGCACCGTTCTGGAGGGTCAGGTTCTGGCCAACGTTGAACAGGTTCAGGTCGCGGCCGATGACGATCCCTGGGCCTCGATCGAGCTTGACGTTGTTGAGTACGTCAAGTGTGTTCAGGTCGCCATTCGTCTGGATCGACGCTCCCGGCAGCAGGTTGTTGAAGGCGATGCGATCGATGGCTGTCGTGCCCAGGGAGACTAAGGGGCCGGACAGGTTGGCGGTGTGAAAGCCGAGGATCGCGCCGATCTGGCCGCTGTTGACGGTGATCTGGCCGATGTCGAGGACCTTTGACTGATTCGTCTGGCCGTAGGCGAAGCTGTGCGCGTAGCCCTTGCGCTGGGGGAACGGCTGTGGGCTGATGTCGAGTTCGGACTGAGTGGTCGTGCCGTCAATGATCAATCCCACCCGTCCGCGGGACATCGAATAGGCGCGGACCGTGCCGATCGGCTGGACGGGTCCCCCGCCGGGGACCTGACCCTGGATCGGGTTCTGGGCCCCTGGGACATTGGCTCCCGACCCGGTTTGCGATTGCCCCTGGCCCGCGGGGGGGATGAACTGCGTCAGGCTGATCCGGAAGTGGCTGCCGTCCGGAGCCGCGACGATCACGCTCTGGCCGCCGTGGGCGGTTCGGGTCGCAACCTTGTTGCCGCGCGGGAATTGGGCGACGGGGAACCGAGGCGCGCCCGGTGAGAGGAACTGAGGGTTATTGTTCTCGAAGGCGACGCCCGGCTTGGGATTCCTGAGGAATACCGCACCTGGCAAATTTGACGTCTTCCCTGACATCAGGACGCGAGTCTCGAGCGTCTCGTGCTCCAGCGTCGGCCGAAACGCGCGATGGTTCGTCCGGCGGCCCTCCTTGCGATCAACCGACATCTGAGATCCTCCTTGATCCAATCCTGAAGGCACCGCACCCCCCGTTTGTTGGCAACCAGGCGATGGCCACGGTGGTTGTCCAAGGGAATTCGGTGCGCCTAAGCACTATTGTCTGGCCCTCTGTATCGGCGCGCCGCTTGATCCTTCAATGCCGAATCGGCCGGCTGGTTGGCCACGAGGTTCGTCTGGTAGGCGTAGTGACGGATTGGCCGCCTGGTGCGGTCGTGCGAATTGGCTGAGTGTTGCGGGATGCGAGCCGGTTGGGCCACAATGGGCGCGTGGCTCCGCGAGCGCTCGCCGAGCCGATCCACCTTGGCGGCGTGCCCCACACGCCGACCTCATTCGCGGGCTTGGCGTGCCCTTCGCGCCGCGCGTCTCATCCTCACTCAATCAAGTTAAGCAAGACCGATGCAACACCCCCTGCTCTCGCAGAAGGCCACGCGGTTCACCGAGAGCGTGATCCGCGGCATGTCGATCGAGGCGGCCAAATACAAGGCCGTCAACCTGGCCCAGGGGATGCCCGACTTCCCCGCCCCGCCCGAGTTGAAAGCGGCCGCCTGCCGGGCCATCGAGTCGGACATCAACCAGTACGCCGTCACCTGGGGCGCACGGGGCTTGCGCCATGCGATCGCCGAGCACGCCGGCTGGCACCTCGGGCTGACGGTCGACCCGGAGACCGAGATCACCGTCACCTGCGGCAGCACCGAGGCGATGCTCGTGGCCTTGCTTTCACTGATCAACCCAGGGGACGAGGTCATCCTCTCGCAGCCCTTCTACGAGAACTACTGGCCCGACTGCGTGCTGGCCGGCGCGATCCCGCGGTTCTTCCCGATGCACGCCCCGGATTGGACGTTCGACCCCGACGAGCTGGCCGCCGCTTTTAACGATCGGACCAAGGCGATCGTCCTCTGTAATCCAAACAACCCGACCGGCACCGTCTTCTCGCGCGCCGAGCTCGAACAAGTCGCCGCGCTCTGCCGCAAGTGGGACGTCATCGCGATCACCGACGAGATTTATGAGCATATTATCTATGACGGCCGGCCCCATGTGGCGCTCGCCTCGCTCGAGGGGATGCGCGAGCGCTCGGTGACGATCGGCGGGATGTCGAAGACCTATTCGGTGACCGGTTGGCGGGTCGGGACGATGATCGCCCCGCCGGCTCTGACCCACGCGTTCCGCCAGGTCCACGACTACGTCTCGATCGGCGCGGCGGCCCCGCTCCAGGAGGCCGGCGCCTTCGCCTACCGGATGCCCCGCGACTACTACACCAAGCTCTCGGCCGACTACCAGGGCCGGCGCGATCGCCTCTGCTCGGCCTTACTCGACGTCGGCTTCGACCTCGTCCCCCCGCACGGGGCCTACTACGTGATGGCCAACATCGAAGCCTTCGGCACCACCGACGACGTCGCCTTTGCGCGGCATCTGGTCCGCGACCTCGGCGTGGCCACCGTCCCCGGCTCCAGCTTCTTCCATGACAAAGCGCTGGGACGGCAATACATCCGCTTCTGCTTCTGTAAGCAAGACTCGACCCTTGATGCGGCCATCGAGCGGCTCAGGAAGTTGCAGGTGATTGTTTGAACCAAGGACCCTTCGCGGTTGTCATCCTTGTACAATGAAAGGGTCACCTCACGTCCTGCCGTTGCCGGAGGAGTGTTCCGATGCCTGTCGTGATCCCTGACGAGACCTTGGAGGCGGCCGGCTTGACCGAGCGTGAGGCGATCGTGGAAATCGCCTGTCGTCTGTACGACGCCGGCAAGCTGGCGCTTTGGCCCGCCGCGAAGCTCGCCGGGTTGAACCGGGCCGACTTCGAAGGTGAATTGATGTCCCGAAAGATCCCGGTTTACCGTCCCACCGAGCAAGACTTGGCGGACGACCTCACCGCGCTGGAGCGTCTGAGGGATCTCCTGTGATTCTTGTTGTGAGCGACACCTCCCCGATTCGAGCGCTCGCGAATCTCCAACGCCTCGATCTTCTCCCCGAACTGTTCGTCGAGGTCGTCGTTCCACCTGCCGTGGAGAGAGAACTCAGGAATTCGCCGAAAGGACTGGCTACCGTCGACTTGGGAGAATACCCATTCATCCGGGTTCAAGCTGTCACTGACAGAACGGCGGTCACTCGGTTTCTTCTCAAGCTTGATGAGGGAGAGTCAGAAGCCCTGGCCCTTGCTCTGGAAGTGGGGGCGGACCTGATTCTCTTAGATGAAGCAGCCGACCGGCATGCGGCAAAACGGGCTGGGCTGACCCCGCTCGGCGTCCTTGGCGTTTTGCTGGAGGCCAAGCAACGTCGCCTAATCGAGTCGCTCTCCCCGCTTCTGGATCAGTTGCAAGACGATTATCGCTTTTTTATCACCCCGCGGCTTCGGGCCGAAGTGCTCCGCTCGGCGGGCGAGTTCCCCCTGAGTTAAAACCAATCCTCAAAGTTCTCGAGGATGACATCGAGCATTTTCAGTAATGTAAAGCCGTTGCGCGATTTCAAACGCATCGAAATTGCGAATGGATACTCGGCCGGGGCTTTCGTCGGCGAGGCGCGAGGCCAGGGGTATTCCGTATTTGGACCGTCCGCGGCGAGAGCCGGGGCCAGTCTTTCGAGTTCGTAAGCTAAATCGGAAATATCAGCAATCCATTCTCCGAAACTCACCAAGTCTCGGAAGCCGATTCCTTCGGCAATTCGACGGTTGGTCGCGATCGAGCGGATGAATCTCACGAATGCTGCGTGTCCAAGGACCTTCACTCCGGGGTTCCGCCAGAAATAGGCTTTGGCCAGCTTCTCGGTGAGCATTTGGAGATAGAGCAATTGGTGGCAGGCCGGCAGAGAGTGTGAGTCCAACAGTTGCAGAACCGCTCGATCGGATCGGGCCTGGATGAGATAGAGACGCTGTTGCTCATTCATCGCTCACCAGGGGAAATCGCCTGGAAGCCCTCCAGCATCCACCCTGGTGGAAGCGGCAATTGACCGGCTCGTATCGCCTCGAACTGGCCAGGGGTGACATCCGCTACGAAGAGTTGATATGGCACGCCTTCGATGTCGGGCATGAAGTCGATCGCTTCAATCGGAGCATTTTCCGGAATGTGCGCCAGATCATTGACCTCGAGCAATCGGACTTCCTGGGCCGGTGCCCCGTTTGGCAGATAGAGGATCCGGCTGATCCCTTTATCGACGGCGAAATGGCGGCGGCCGATCCACTGGGCGAATTCGAGTTGGCTCATCCCACTCGCGGGTGGGCGTGCCCTCTCTTCTCGCTCGACCGCCTCACGTCGTTCCCCATCGACCTTACGGATCAGATCGGAGTATTGTCTCTGCGGCAGTTCACGAAGTTGTTTGAGTAATTCTTCAACATCTGGCATGTCGGTACTCTCCGTGGTTCCGGCTGGAATGCCTCGTCCCCATTTTCCTCAGGATGTGCTCTACGGTAAGCCGAGTCCCTCGTAGAGTCGAACGGACGCCTCAATCCGTATTGTATCAAAACGGTCTCCCGGGCTCTCCGAGGGAATGCCCGATGCCTTCATCCTCGCCCGTGCTTTCGATCAACCGGAAGTGCCTCTCCTAAAAATCTAAGATCGCTCATCCGGGAAATATTCGTAAATATCATGGGGGTGTCTGACGAATGCTCCCCAACGGGCTCAAGTCCTCCGCGTTGCGATTAGGGGTAATGCGGGGACTGGGAAAACTTTGCGGCGGCATCTTCCCGTCGATGACGCCGGGGCCAGACGAGATCGCAACATGTTCGCGGCAATGGGGATGTGGCTTGGGCCAATGCTCTGGGCCCAACTCTTTCCTGGGGATTGGTTTGTGTTCTTGGTGGTCGGTTTTTTTGGCCTCGTGATTGCAACGGTCGTGTTTTCGGGGATGCGATACATCCCGAACAACCGGGTCGGGATTGTCGAGACGCTGTGGTCGCCCAAGGGATCGGTCCCCGAAGGGCGGATGATGGCGCTCCTGGGTGAGGCCGGTTTTCAGGCCGACCTCCTCCGTGGTGGTGTCCATTTCGGCTTGTGGGCCTGGCAGTACCGGATCCACCGGGTCAACCTGGTGACGGTGCCTCAAGGCAAGATCGGTTATGTCTACGCGCGGGACGGCGAGCCCTTGGAGCCGAGCCAGACCCTCGGGCGCGTCGCGGGCTGCAATAACTTTCAGGATGCCCGCGCGTTCCTGGTCGGCGATGTGGTGACGGGGCCGGGCGAAGAAACGCTCCCCCTCGGCCAGCGCGGTCGACAGCGGATGATCCTCCGCGAGGGGGTTTATGCGATCAACCTCGCGCTGTTCGTGGTGATCACCGAGGATGCGGCGTACCGGCTGGAATTTCAGGGACGCCGCGAGCTGGAGACGATCGTCGGCTGGCAGAACGAGCTCAAGGCGTCGAACGGATTCAACCCCGTCGTGATCGGGGCGCCGATCCAGGCGCCCGACCCGATCCATCCCGAGCGGCAGATCACGGTGGACAGCCTCGGGATTGTGACGGTGCAAGACGGACCGAGCCTTGGCCCCGGCGAGATCATTGCGCCGGCGGTCGGCACTCGGCGCGAAGATAAACATTTCCACAATAACTATCAGGACCCTGAGGCGTTCCTCGCCGCGGGGGGGCATCGGGGCCGGCAGTATGTGCCCCTGACCGACGGCACCTATTTCATCAACCGCTGGTTTGCCTCGGTCGAGGTTGTGCCCAAGACGGTCGTGCCGATCGGCTTCGTGGGTGTGGTGGTCAGCTACTACGGACGCACCGGCCAGGACATCTCGGGCACCGGGTTCCGCCACGGCGAGCGGGTCGCCGAGGGGGAGCGCGGGGTCTTGGAGCGGCCGCTCGGCCCCGGCAAGTACGGGTTCAACCCGTATGCCGGCAGCATCGTGATGGTCCCGACGACGAACTTCGTCCTGCACTGGGTCACCGGCCGGACCGAGACCCACCGCTACGACGAGAGTCTGCGTTCGATCGACCTCGTCACGAAGGATGCGTACGAGCCGACTCTGCCGCTCTCGGTCGTCGTCCATATCGACTATCAAAAGGCCCCGAACGTGATCCAGCGGTTCGGCGACGTCAAGAAGCTGATCACGCAAACGCTCGACCCGATGCTGTCCGCCTTCTTCCGCGATGTCGCCCACAAGCGAACCATGCTCCAGCTCTTGCAGGACCGCGACGACATTCAGCGCGAGGCGCGGGAAACCCTCTCGGCCCGGTTCGGCCAGTTTGACATCGAGTGCGTCGACGTCCTGATCGGCAAGCCGGATACGGCCGAGGCGGGGGGCAAGATCGAAACGCTCCTCGAGCAGTTGCGCCAGCGCCAGCTCTCGGTCGAACAGATCGAAACCTACCAGCGCCAGCGGGCCGCCGCCGAGACCTTGCAAACGCTCAACGACGCCCAGGCGCAGGCGACGATGCAGACGAGCCTGACGAACTCCAAAGTGCAGATCCAGATCGTCGAAAACCAGGGCGAGGCCGAGCTGGCCAAAACCCGCAAGGCGGCCGAGGCCGACCTCGCCCGCGCCCAGAAAATGGCCCAGCAGATGGTGGTCACGGCCCAGGCCGAGCTCGATCGCTCGCGCAAACAGGCCGAGCAGATGGTCGTCCTCGCCCAGGCCGAGGCTGAACAACGCACCCTCGCCGGCAAGGGCGAAGCCTCGAAAATCGCCCAGATCGGCCTGTCGGAGGCGTCGGTCCTGCTCCGCAAGGTTCAGTCGTTCTCCGACCCGAGGCTGTACGCGCTCACCCAGATCGCGAACCAGCTCGCCAACAGCAATCAGCCTCTGGTTCCCCAGCGCGTCTTCATGGCCGGGACCAGCGGCCATTCCTCCAACGGCGATTCCCAACACGGTTCGGACAGTTCCGCCCAGGGCCTGTTCGGACTCCTCATCAGCCTGATGGTCGCCGAGAAATCCGGCTTCGGCGTGGCCGAGGCCGATGCCGAAGGGACCAAGTCGCTCGAAGAGTATGCCGAAAAGATGACCCGTGAGGCGATGGCTGTCCCTGCCCCGACAACGCCCAATGGGGTGACCAACGCCAAGCCCGACGCGAGTTGATTTCGGCCTGTATGTTTGAATGAGTAAATGCTCCGGAGCGGCCTCAAATTCGGATGGAGGCCGCCCCGGTGTTTATTTTACAGCGGTTTACCTTCGGGTCGCTCACAGACGGGTGGCTGGGGTAGCGCCCCCCCTGGCGCTCGCTCTCTGTAGCAGGGGTCTCCGACCCCGGTGCCCAGGCCAAAAGACCGGGGGGCGGAGGCCCCTGCTACAGAGAGCGAGCGCGTTCTGAACAGGAGGCTCGATCTCCCTGATCCGTGCGCCATCCGACGGTAAACCGATGTAGTATCTACCAGACCCGCTGAATTGAGTATGAGTCAAACACATTGTCGGCGCTGACGATCGGAATCTGATCGTACGAGGCTTGGGCTATCACCTCTGACTCCATATCCGTCGACATTCTAGACGACCTGAGCGAAGGAATCGCCGAGCTAGTCCGTCAGGGATTCGACGCTGAGCTCATCGCCGAGCGTACCGACCCGTCCCGGAGCCCCATTCCGTCCGATCGACTGTCTTGAACGGCAAGTTCCCGCCCGGATTTATAAACGACACAAGCACCAGAATCAAATCACTGAACAGTCACCTTCAGCTTTGTAGTCGGGGCCTGACCCTCGACCACTTCTCGGTCGGCTTGGACAGTTAAATCGTATTTTCCAGCGGAGGCAGGTGTTTTAATCGTTGTCTTGCACTCGTAGATCCCATCCCCAAGTGCAACTGGCTTGGCCGTGAATTGCCCGGCCGTGGCCTTTCCTCGTTTAAACATGAGCAAGACCACGTCTGGCACCTTGGCTTGATCAGAGCACTTGAAGCGAACGATGCAATTCATAGGCACTGACATCGCGACCTTAACCGGAGTGTCGGAGCTAGGCTGACGAATTTCAAACTTGATGGTCGGCGACAACTCCGCACCTGCTTTCGCCTTCGGAGCGGAGTTGGTGGCATCTTGATCGGCCTCCGCAGAGCCGAGCCCCAAAGAAACAACGATAGCCATAGTGCATCGAGTGAAAATGCGAAGCATGTTGTTCTCCGATTCTTGACTTGAAATGTGGTTGAAAGCCACCGCCTGGACGAGCAAGCCACTGGAACCAGCGTGAAGCAAGCTGAACCAACAAGCGTGTTCTTAAGAGACCTAACAAAACAGCCGCGTGGCGTAAAAGCGGGGCAGACGCCGGGCGTTGTCAGGGCCTCCAAAGAATAATATCGAGGATAGGGTGGGGGCAAATAGGGGGGGGCCAGGGACTACTAATTTCTTGCCTGCACCCTGTCGGTCCATCATGGAACTACGCTGAGAGGACCGACAGCGGTACGGTCGATCAGTTGCCCACCACCCTGTGACCACAACTCGACGAAAACGGTCATGGTAACTTGTTGAGTTGCCGCTGGGGCCGTCATGGACTGCCAAGTATCTGGAGGCGGCGGAACTACCATACCAGCGGGCCGATTAGGGGCGGCGGCTTGAGCTTGGCCGGCTGAAGCGCCGTCATTCCTTACAGCATATATGAGAATGTAAGAGCCTTGTGGGCAGTACTGTTTATACCAAACATCAACTAGATAAGTTGATCCTTGAACAATGTTGGGACCCGATGCCGATGCTGTTGGCAGTTTTATGACGAGGAATTCGCCTGGATTCGACGGTGGCGGCGGCGGCATTTGAGCCCGCGCAGGGCTCGCGAGGATTCCGAGAATGGCGAGCGAGACAATCAGTCTGGTCATCTGTTGCATGGCCACTTTCCTTTATAGCACTTGTTCCTGGAACAACGTTGACCCGAATTTCAGATTCGATCACCTATCGCGCTGGCCGGGCTGAGCGAAACTTGATAACGCCTCCGACCTCCCTAAAACGCATCCGTGCCACAATTGTCTCCTCCGGCTCGACTGCCAATGGCGCGCCAAATATTTTTGTGTATGCTATTTCTCAAAAACTGAATATGTCCATCTACGAACAATACATGTGACCCTTCGCCATGTAGACTGCTCGCCGTCCAAGCCCCCTCATGAACTAAAGTGCCATTTGTGCAGCTTGATTCGTTGGGATTCAGTACGTGGTTGTAAATCGTGTGCCCGAACTCTCCGTAAAGCCAGTTTGCACCTTTGTTGGAAGTGATGGATTGCCCTGCCTCAAGAACTTGGAGGCGGCATTGTTCCGCAAAAAGCTCGAGTTGGTCAGGCCGGATCAATGAGACGGGCGTTGCGAATACGGTCCTTCTGGGATCCTGGACGCCAGAGGCACCGCCTCCGAGCATCCATTCGGCCATCAAAGCTGTGGAGCTAAACCCATCGATCACGCTGCCCGGTACTACCGGAGGTGCATTTCCTGGCACAAAAATTCCGTTGTAGCCGTATGCCTGTGTCCCGCTCCCTCCATTCCCCGCGTAGTTTGTGAACCCGTTTGCCTGCATACTTGGCCTTGCATCCGACGGGCAAAGAAACACCGACAAGGAGACACTCGATACGCTAAAATTTTCATCATACGAATATGACAAGAACGGTTTTCCGGATCGAAATTCTATTTGCTCATATAATCTAGTTTCTCCTAGCTTCGGCAACAACATCGCGTGCATTGAAAACGCTCGTCCCGCGTTACTTCCAGGCGGAAATGACTGCATGTCAGTTAGGTACGAATGAATTGCGACGCCGATTTGCCTGAGATTGCTAGCACAACCAGCACGCCTTGCCGCCTCTCTGGATGCTTGTATTGCCGGCAGCAGAAGCCCTAAGAGCAGCCCCAGCGTCGCAATAACAACGAGTATTTCGATCAAAGTGAGTCCGGCCTTCGGACTGCGAAGTTTAAGCATGCGATGCCTGCGTCTTTTAGCGGACTAGGAAGTAGGCAGGTGGCACTGTAGTGGGTAGAGAACCGAGTCGTTCGACGACAACCTGACTCCTCACATAAAGTGAGCCAGGGTTTTGCCGGACCACCGAAATCCAACGGAGTTCTGTCGTTGCGAGCATGCCGATGAATATTTCTTGCAAGCATGGACACCGATATGGATTAGCTAGTTGGGGTAACAGCGAATCAAAGCATGCACGATCATACCATTGTAATCGTGATATCGAATAAATAAAGCAAACGGCTCGCCGACTGAGTCGATAGCTCGTTTCGTAATGAATCTAAGTCATTATGCTGTAAGGGATTATCAGTGTTCTTATTTGGTCTGCTGATCCAGATCTGGCTGTTTTACTGCCTGAATCGCACGCATTTTCGCCAGATTGTTGGGCACGGATATCGAGTTCGGCTCGCGGGAAGCTCACACGAGTTCATGCTCGACTACGTAAGCTAGAGCGCCTCACAGTTGCATTGCGTACGCCGCACGGTCTCCGAACCACCCGGCGATATCTTCGCGGGTTACGTCATGCAAGGCCGAACCGAACGCCGCATAGACCGCCGCCACCGTCCTCATCGCTCCCTTGACCTTCGAGACCATTTCTTCGATCGGTGTCAGGTCCGGACTCCACGGCGGCAGCGGCACCACTCGCGCACCGGCCGCCTCGATGGCCTCGGTCGTCTCCTCCGACTTGTGCGGCTTGAGATTGTCCCAGATCACCACGTCCTCCGGCTTCAACTCCGGGACCAACACCTGTTCCACGTAGGTCTCGAACACGTCGGTGTTGGTGGCACCGGGGAAGGCCAACGCCGCGGTCACCCCGGAGAGGCGCAGACCGCAGGTCAGCGTGATCGACTCCCAACGGCCAGGGGCACTCCCGTAGACGCGCTCTCCCACGGGGGCACGGCCGTGAGTCCGGGTCAGCGCCGTGTTGGCCCCGCACTCGTCCACGAAGACCAGCCGGCTTGGGTCCGTGCCGGCCAGGTCCTCACAGAACTCCCGCCGCTGCTCCTGGACCTCGGGGCGGTCCTGCTCCTGGGCCCGCGGGAACTTCTTCTTGCGCGGCAACCCCAGCTTGCGCAGGGCGCGCGAGATGGTCATGGTGCTGCACGCGGTGCCGAGCCGCTGTCGGCACTCCTCGAGCGTGGCGTCAGGCTGCTGACGGATCAACTCCCGGAGCCGCTCCAGGTCCTCTGGCCCGAGCGAGAGCGGATGGCCTCCACCGTGGGGCTTGGGCTCGAGCGAGCTGGTGCTGCGATACCGTTTCAACAGCCGCGTGACGAAGGAGACACTCACCATGAAGCGACGAGCGATCTGGCGCGAGGAACCCTCGCCGCGCTGGATCGTGTCGAGGACTCGTTGTCGGAGATCCTGAGAATAGGGTGTCATCGGCCACCTCCTCACTCATGTCTCCTTTCAAATGGTGCGCCATCCACCTGTTCGGCGCTCTAGGCTCTGTTTGACAAACCGTCTGGAGGCGTCGAACGTAGAAATAGGGTGATCGAGCAGGAGGTCCCCTATGCATCGCTACGAACTCACTGATCAACAATGGGCTCGGATTGAGCCGCTCTTGCCGCACCGGACCCATCACGGCAACCTGGGGCATCCGTTCAACGACCACCGCCCCATCCTCAACGGCATCCTTTGGATCCTTCATACCGGCGCCCCTTGGCGAGATCTCCCCGAGCGCTACGGCCCCTGGGAGACTGTGTACTACCGGTTCAACCGCTGGCGTCGGGACGGTACATGGATTCGGATCGTCTCCTCGCTCTTGGATGAACTGGACGATCGAGGCCAGATCGACCATGACTTGTGGTGCATCGACGGCTCCGTGATCCGGGCCAGCCGGGCAGCCGCCGGGGCGAAAAAAAAAGGCAAGCCGATCGTGCAGGCTTGGAGGGCGTCAAGAGACGCAAATGGAGGAACCGCCGGACAATGCGTTGGGGCGTTCGCGAGGCGGGTTCGGCACCAAGATCCACCTCGTGTGTGATAGCCATGGGAGCGTGGTCGGTATCCACGTCACGGCCGGACAGAGGCACGACAGCGTGGCCTTCGAGCCGACGATGGCCCGACGCCTGTTCCGTCGCCGTCGGGGCCAGCGTCGCTGGCCGCGGCGGCTGGCAGGCGACAAGGGGTATAGCTATCGGCGGATCCGGCGCTGGTGCCGGAGGCGACGAGTCGAGGCGGTGATCCCGACGCGCAAGGACCAGCCTCGGGATGAGAAGTTCGACAAGGCCACATACAAGCGGCGGAATATTATCGAGCGGGTGGTGGGCTGGTTCAAGGAGTACCGCCGGTTAGGCACCCGCTACGAGAAATTGGCGGTTAACTACGTCGCCATGTGGTTGGTCGCAATCATGGAGAAAGCCCTGTTTCGCCTTTTGCCAAACACAGCCTAGAACGACGGCCTTGTACGTCTCAAGCCTTTCGGGGCCAGCGTTGGCCCAGAATGCCACGATGGGACCTCAGAGCAACTCGGGTTGGTCCGGGGTTACTTGGGCCGGGGCTGATTAGTGGACACCTTCGCCCAAGGATACCACGCGGCCCGATCGTACTTGAGACTCAGCATCCGGTGATATTCGGCCATCCTGATTTGCCACGCCGCACGACGACGCTCCGCTTCAAGGTCAAGCGGCCGTAAGCCGGCATCTCTGTGAGTCGACGCGGCGGACATTCTGGTGACACTTGAGGCTTTTCGGAACCGTTGCTCGCTCGTGGCGTGAACGAAGTCCATGTGCTGGCGAATGCTGGAGATCCGTGCGAGCCTGTTGATGTGCCGCCCTGCTGCGAGCGAGAACGCAAGGATTGCCACAGCCATCATGGTCCGCTGCGTCATGAGGCGAGGGAGTCGCATGCGAGACCTCGGAAGCGGTCGTCGTTCACCTGGGCAAGCCGTCGTTCCACGAATCCCACAGCGGATGACCCTTCGCGGCGGAATGACTTCGTTGCACACGCCAATTGGCCCACCAGTTTTCGATCAACGTGCCGAGTCCCAGCAGGATTTGGACGAAGATAAAGCCGCAGATCCCCTCGTAAAGGCTAGTCCGGTCGCTGTCGGGCCACCTTGAAACGCGAGCGATGGTTGCGAACATGGCTGCCATGAACGCCACGGCGATGATCAGGGTCCGGATTCTGAACCGGCATAGCCGCATAGATCACTCCATCCGGCAGGGACGTCCAGCACGCGAACCGATCGAGTCGAGGCTACCGCATGCCTGGGATCAGGACAAGATGGCCCGAGTGGTTGTGGGCGGGTTGGTCGGCCTGCGTGGCCGCTCTCGCTGGGTGGCAAGTGCAACGACCTTGACGGCATGGTATCCTCGACGATGATAGGGCCTCGGCCGCATGGCCTCTGGCAGACGTAAGAGTGCGATCTGAGGACGGACCATGCGACCGCCCAAGGTCACGATTCGGCGGATGCTCTTAATCATCGCCATTTCCGCTCTGCCAATGTGGATCGCGGCTGACAAACGGCGCGACCATTACTTACGCAAGAGCGACTCCAACGCCTTCATCGAACGGCGACGGATCGACGAATACAAGTCACTCTCTCCCGGTGGCACCAAAAGGAACCTGTTGTTGAATCGCGGCTTCATCGCCCGGTCCATCGACGATAGAGTCATATGGGTAAAGGGAATGGTCGACTACCACGCGGACCTGAAGCGTAAGAATCGGCGGGCCGCTTGGTTGCCCTGGGGACGCGACACGCCGGACCCTCCAAGGCCGCCGGTACCAACGTCGATCGCGCGTGCCAAGCCTGAACGATAGACCCTCGCTAACAGCAGTCGGTCGAATGGATCCTTATGGTGGAACGGTAGATCGACGATCCCGGACAGGTGTTCGTCGGCGATCGACAGCAACTCGAAGTGGTTTCGGATCATGTGCTGATGGATATAACCTCGGTACGGCCCTCCGATGTCGAGCTTCTTCAGACTCACCTTGATGGCGATCTCCCAGCAACTCGCCGTGCTGACGAGTTTCCGGTTCGCCGGGTCGCAGATGGTTTTCTTGGCCGCGTCCCTAAGTTGAGGATCGTTCCACCAGAATCAGATGAAGGTGTGCGTATCAATGAGGATGTTTATTTCATGTATTCCTTGAAGTCCTCCAACGGAGCGTTAAAGTCGGGTGCCATCCAGTGCTTGGTGTCATGGGCTGAGCCAGGTTGGCACGGCCAACTTGCCCGAGGCGGACGGGTGACGATGGCGATCGGCTCACCTTCGGCGGTCAGGATCAGTTCTTCGCCGGGCACCATCCCCTCGAGGAGTTCTCGGAGATGACTCTGCGCGGCGTCAAGTGAGAGAGTCGGAGACATGGGTTGACTCCTTGAAGCCTCTTGCATAAGTATTCCTCAACATAGGTCGCGGCCCTCACTACGGAGCGCCTGGTGACATTGACCTTCAAGGCAGGTCACCGTTTCTCTCGCACCAGCTCGGCGAGCTTGGCCCGGGTCGGGGTCTGCCAGTAGTGGAATCCGGGCGGGGGCGAGTTTGCCGGGCGGGTGGGGCGGCCGACGAGGGCGGAGTAGGGAACGATCGGTCCCTGCTGGGCGATCCGGAGCAGGTGGCTGGGACGCAGGCCGGGCGCGGCGGCTTTCAGTACGGCGACGACGCCGGCGACGTAGGCGGCGGCGTTCGAGGAGCCGGCCGAGACTTCGCCGTCGGTGAAGAAGGCGCGCGAGTCGGCCAGGATGACGTCCGGCTTGACCCGGCGGTCGGTGGTCGGGCCGATGGATGATGACATGTCAGTGTCACCGACGGTGAGGACGAGCGGGTTGTCGGCCGGGGGATAGAGCTCTTCTTCGCCGGAGGCGTCGAGGAACACGAGCGCCTCGCGCGGGGAGTCGCCGCCGGGGGGAAGATAGGACTCGCGGCTCGCGGTCACCAGGACGCGGAGCCGATCGGTCGCAAGGAACCGGCCTCGTTTTGCCCGGATCCGGATTCGGTAGCAGTAGTCGGGGTCGGTGAGGACCTCGGGGCTGGCGGGAAGGGCGTCCAGGACCACGCGCTCGCGCGGGTTGCGGGTCTCGTCGGGGCCGGGAACCCGCGAGCCGGGGACCTGCCGCTTCTCCCCGGCCCCGACGGGCCGGCCGGACGGATCCTCGACGTAGAGGTCAAGGTCCTTGTCGGTCCCGGCATCCTCCTCCTCGCGGTAGTCGCTCCAGGTGAGAGTGACGCTGACCTTGTTCTCGTCCACCCGGTTGCGGAACCGCAAGGACGCCACGTCCGACCCGTCGCGGAGCCGGAGGAAGCCGTCCTTGAGGATCCGCACCGGCCCGTTGAAAACTTTGCGCCCGGAGTTGCCCGCGGCGTTGATCCAGGGGATGCCCGCCGCGGTCGCCTCGGCGATGACCCGGTTGATTGGGCCGCGACCATCGCCGTTACCGCCCCCCTCAAACGAGCCGCTAAACAAGATCAGATCGACCTGGTGCTCGATCGCGAACCGGACCGCCCGGCGCAACATGGTGGGCCCGCTGGCGTTGAGGAGGTAAAACTTCGGTCCCTTGGGGTTCGAGCCGGTGACCGACCAGAGGATTTGGGCCATGACCCGGCCATGCCGGTTCGACGGATCGAACGGAGTGCGGAAGTCCGGGTCGCCCAGACCGTTGCGCTGAACGAACGCCGGGTCGTAATGCTCGACGACCTCCGCGCTGGCTGGCAGGTAGGGGCGACCCTGGCCGAGGCCGGCGAAGCCGTAGTCGAGCACGGCCACCTTCACGGAGTCGATCCCGGCGATCCCGTCGTACACCGCCGTCAGCCCCAGCCGTTTTCGGACGGCTGGGACATCGGCCATTCGCGCCACGGGCGGGCGATGGCCCGGGGACGAAAGCTCCGAGTCGAGCCCGACGGATTGACCCCTACCCGGACGGTCGAACGCGACCAAGAGGAGCAGGCAGGCGATCGCTCTCCATCGCATCGAGAAGCTCCGGCGCGGGGACGACCAAGCCGGCGACTTGAGTCCGCAATCGCCCAGCAAGGGAATTCCTCTACCAGCATCCCTGGCCGAAACCACCGACGCCCAGGTAAGGGGTCGAATAATAAGTGACGGGCAAATAGCTGTAACCAAAACCGCCCCATCCGCCGCCCCAACCACCACCCCAGCCAATTCCACTGCCCCAGCCACCGCCCCAACCAATTCCGCCGCCCCAGCCACCACCCCAGCCAATCCCGCGTCCCCAACCGCCACCCCAACCAATTCCACGGCCCCAACCGCCACCCCAGCCAATTCCACGGCCCCAACCGCCACCCCAGCCAATTCCACGGCCCCAACCACCACCCCAGCCACCAAAGCCGCCATGCCTCCAGGCCTGGACGAGCCGTTCGGAGTCGAGCTCGCTCCCCTTGCCGACGACCGGCTTGGCGACGTGATTGGCAACGGCCGTTGCGCTTGCGAGGGAGACGGTCGGGGACTTGCTCGGCGTCTTCGCCCCATACTCGGCGTCCAGCTCGCCCGCCCAGAGGGGCGATCCCAGGAGCAGGAACATTGTCAGGCAGCCAATTGAGCGAATCATGATGTCCTCCTGAATGGCGGGCCTGATCCCCTTTACGTCCAACTCTCGCCGCCCGTCTCATTGATATTCTATAGCGCGTTCTCTCTCAGGGGTATCGTCTCCGACGAGAATTCGTGTGGGGACGGCGAACTCGACGACCAACGACCCGCGGTGTACCTTCAATCCGGCTTCGACGCTGCCGGACGGCGTCCACCTTTTGAATCTTCAACCTTGAGATGGGGACGCTCTCGCATGTCATTTCACTGGCTCTGGTCGCAAGATCTCTGGCGCAACATGTGGTGGCTGTCGGAGATCTCCCTGGCCGAGAAGATTCTTCGGCCTGTGATTGTTTATGTGTTCTTGGTTATC
Organism: Singulisphaera sp. GP187; assembly: GCF_900129635.1. Lineage (GTDB taxonomy): Bacteria > Planctomycetota > Planctomycetia > Isosphaerales > Isosphaeraceae > Singulisphaera. The sequence goes on from NZ_FSRB01000001.1 coordinate 5,822,638, forward strand.
GGCCTCCGCGTCTTCGGCAAGCGTGAGCTGGCCCAGCTCAACCCATTTGACTTTGTTGTTTTGATCTCGCTCTCCAACACCGTGCAGAACTCGATCATCGGGAATGACAACTCGGTGGCCGGCGGCCTGGTCGGCGCCTTGGCTCTGCTCATGGCCAACTACCTGGTGGTTCGCTTCCTGTTCGGACATCGCCGCCTCGATCAGATGATCCAAGGGGAACCGACCGTCCTCATCGAAAACGGCAGGATCATTCACGATGCGCTGGCCAAGGAACTCGTGACCGAGTCCGAGCTGATGACGATCCTCCATCGCCAGAGCTTCACCAGCCTGGACGAGGTCGATCGGTGTGTGCTCGAACCCGGCGGCACGTTCTCCGTCGAGGGCAAGAACCCCAGACAGGCCGATTTCAACCACAAGGAGATCATCGCCAAGCTCGACCAGTTGAGCCGGCAGATCGACGACCTCAAAGACCAGGTCCGCCAGTTCTGATCACTTCACCCGGCAATCCCCCCCCTCCCCCTCCGCGGGTGATGAAGTGGAAGCGCCGAACATGAGCCAGGCGATTGAGTTGAGGAGGCGACTCGATTATTCTATAGAATCGGATCGAGGGTCATTCAGGAGCCGTCTACGATGCTTGGGAATCTCGCCTGCTGGGTCGCGGTCGTTTTGGGGGCCGATGCTGGTCGGCTGCCGAACCTTGAGGCCGAAGCGCACGCGGGTCGGCCGGCCTCGGTCGAGATCCCGGCGGCTCCGGTCTCCCGGACGCTCTCGGTCTCGATTTCGCTGACGCAACCGGGCCGGTTGGCTCCGGCCGCGCCGATTGCGGTGACGCTGGCCTTCGGCGAGACCACGCTCAACAAGACGCTCCACCTGGGCGATCCGGATATCGTCTGGACGATCCTCCAGCCGAAGCAGACCCCTGCCCGGGTCACGATCGAGGCCTCCGAGCCGCACAAGGCGCCGGTCCCGTTCGCGGTGCGGGTCGCCGACCTGGGCGAGCCGGCCGAGGACGGGGTGAGCTTCGAGGCCGAGCCCAACGATCGGCCCGAACAGGCCAATCCCCTGGTCCTCGGCCAGACGGTCCATGGACTGGCTGACGATCGGCCCTATTTCCCGCTCGGCGAGCAGCCGACCGAGGCTGAGAATGCCGTCGGCCCGGACTGGTTCACCTTCACTTTCTCGTCCGACACCCCCCAACTCGCCTTTTTCGCCCTCGACTTCATCGATCGGGACGTCCCGCCCGACGTGCGGGTCTATCAGCTCAAGGAGGGCAAGCCGGTCGAATACACGGTCGGGATCGACCCTCAGAGCCTCCAGCGCGAGAAGCCTCCGCGCCCCGGGGCGAACAAGTTCACCACCCGGCTGCTGACTCGCGGGACGTATTACGTCATGGTCGACGCCTGCCAGCCCGATTACCGGCTTCGCACCAAGCTGTTCGATGTCCCCCCCTATCTCGACAAAAAGGATGCGGGCGATCCCGAGAAGGTCGCCGAGTCGGCGCGTCGGGCGATCAAGACCGCCCTCGACTTCCAGCTCCTCGCGGGCGATAGCTGGCACGCCAACACCCCCCGTAAGGGGCATCCGATGGATCGCGTCGCCAACGCCCACCACGAGACGTCGACCTGCATCGCCTGTCACCCGACTCACTTCACGACTCAGTCGGCGATGGGGGCGGTGCGGTCCGGCTACAAGATCGAACAGCCGTTTGCGCTCCGGTTCCTGCTCGATCGGCTTTCGAACAATCCGGTTCCGTTCCACGGCCATCCCGAGGCGCTCTGGGCCCGCATGATCCCCGCGCCCGCGAATGTGCTCGGGCGGCTCTCGACGATCGTGATGGACTCAGAGAACCTGATCGCCGGCCCCCCGCGCGACAACACGCATCGAGGGATCTCGGAATTCCTCAAGCTCTACTACGACGATCGCAAAGAGCTGCCTCCCGACGAGTCGAACGGGAACAACCCGGTCAGCCGCTACAAGGTCGCCACCGATAGCTGGCGGCAACTCGACGAGATCGTGCGCCGGACGGGGGACGCCCGGTTCGCCAAGACCCGTGACCTGGTCGCGACCTTCCTCCCCACGGGCGAGCCGGCGAACACGCGCGACCTCGCCGCTCAGACGATCGGCCTCTGCCTGGTCGATCCGGCGAAGTTCGCCGACAAGATCAAGGCGAACGTCGATCGGCTCCTCTCGCTTCAGCGCGACAACGGTCACTGGTCGGTGAAGTTCGACCCGACGTACGCGATCACCGAGATGCAGACCGGCGAGAGCCTGTACGCCCTCTCGCTGGCCGGCTTGCCCGCCGATCATCCGGCCGTCCGCAAGGGAGTTGTCGCGCTTTTGCTTCGGCAGAAGAACTTCGGCGGTTGGCTCGACATCAGCCCCTATGAACAATTCCAGACTCCGTTCCGCGAGACCCAGTGGGCCTTGCTCGCGCTCTCGCGGATTTACCCAGGGCACGGGACCAAGGGGTGGAATGGACCGCTCGGCCCGCAGCCCGCGACGCTTCGCGTGGACTCGTCTTCACGCCTGCTCCGGGACCTCGAGCGAATCTGGGAATCCCCCACCCTTGCTGTTCGCGAGGCTTTGATCACTCAGTTGGGCGATGAGCGCCCCTTGGTCCGGCTCGCGGCTTGCGAGACGCTGGGGCGGGTCGGCGATGAGTCGGCCCTCGCAGGGCTGGTCGCGCGACTTGGCGATGAGAGCAAGGCCGTGCAACGTGCCGCGGCCGAGGCGCTCCGTTCGATCGGCAATCGGCTGAATGCCAATCAGAGGCCGGGTGAGACCCCCGCGCAGACCCGGTTCGTCTCGGTCTTGAAGCAAGCGCTCGGGTCAGCCGACGACCGGACCCGCCGGGGCGCGACCCGCATCTTCGCGGCCCACTTCCGTGACCTCTCGCAGGAGCTTTCCCTGGCCGACGCCCTGCTCGAACGGCTTGACGACTCCGACCCGGTGGTCCAGTTGCAAGCGATCAAAGGGGCCTGGCGCTGGTGGTACTGGCAGGCGGACTCCGCCTTGCGGAACCGGATCGAGGACCAGCTCATCGCCCGGCTCAGCACGCCCCGGCACCCCTGGGTGCGTCGCAACTTGATTGAAGCTCTCTATATCATCGGTGATGAGAATATTCGCTACCTCTATACCAACTGGGTCCCCGCGCTGGCGACTCACGAGCGGCGCGACATCGCGACCGAGGCGCAGCACGCGACCTCGAATCGTCTGGGCGATAAGTACGTCGCGGTGCTCGACCACGGCAATGCCCTCCAGCGCGACGGGGTCCTCCGTGCGATCTCCGAGTTCCACGAGCGCCCCGTGCTCGGCGGGCGGATCGGTAATGACCTCGAGCCGTTGCTCGTCTACGGCGATGCTCAGGCCCGCGTCTCGACCGCCCTCATCGGTCAGATGGCCGATCCCGCCCCCACGATCCGCCGCCTGGCGCTCCAGGCCCTGGTGGCGCTTCGCGACGACCGCGACCCGACGCTGGCCCTGGCCGTCACGGCCCGGCAGGGAGATGTCGATCCCTCGGTCCGCGAGTGGGCCGGCACGATGGCCGAGAAGTTCCCGCTCAAGGTCAAAATGGGCCACGCTGATGCGCCATTGGTTGCGTTGCTTGATGATCTTTTGAAGAATCAAACCCCCCAGGCGCAATCCGCCGCCCTGGCCATTCTGAGCCGGCTCGGCCCCGTGGCCGAGGCGGATCGGTCGGGGGCTGTCGTGGCTCGGCTCGACGACAAGGCTCCCACGGTCCGAGCCGCCGCGCTCAAGGCCTTGCCCGCGTTTCCGAAGCTGCTGGCGGACCGCGCGGTCCGGAGTCAGGTCGCCGAGGCCTTGACCGATGCCGACGTCGACGCCCGGGTGTCGGCGATCCGGCTGGTGCTCGGCGCGAAGGTCAAGGTGTCCGACTCCGCCTTGCGTAAAGCCCTGGAAGACCCGGCGCCCGAGCATCGGATCGGCCTCCTCAACTCGGTTTCGCCCAAGACGGCGGACGTCTCCGACCTTCGGCTGATCGGGGTCATCAGCAACGGGGTGGTCGACGAGAACAGCGGAGTCCGCGAGAAGGCGCTGCAAGTGATTCAGGCGCACCCGAAGCTGGTGGCCAACCCGGCGATCGAAGCGAGCCTCCGCGAGCTGACGGGCACCGACAACCAGCGTCAGAAGGAGATCGCCTCCGCGCTCCTGAAGTCGGGCGGCCGATCGAGCGGTGCGGGGGCCTCGGCCGACTTGCTCGACCTGGCCTACTTCGAGGCCAAGGTCCTGCCGATCTTCACCGCGGTGGGTGAGGACGGCCAGAGCTGCATGGGCTGCCACCGTTCGCATACGATCCTCAAGATGGTCGCCCCGGGCAAGGACGGCAAGTGGTCGCCCCAAGCGGTGCGTGCCAACTTCCGTGCTGCACTTCGGGTCGTCGATCTCCCGAGTCCGGCCGACAGTCTCTTGCTGGGCAAGCCGACCTGGGAGGCCGCCGAGGAAGCCGAGGCCCAGAACGACCCGACCAAAAAGGCCCACTCCGGCGGCGTCCGGTTCGAGGCGAAGCGCTCGGCCGAGTACCAGACGCTGCTCGACTGGATCAACGGAGCCCGGCTCAAACCGGCGGGCGGTGTACCGGCCGCCTCGCGCTGAGCACACTCGCCGGGATTCTCGTTCCACGGGCCCGCCGGAACAAGGTTCCTTCAATCCGGCGGGCCGCATCTTCGAGACTCGCTCCTCAGGGATTCCCTCTGGCGGCGCGGCTGAACATCCGATGCCGGCAACGACGCCCCGGCTGATGGAACCGGGCGGAAAACCGGGTGAAGTGACGACAGTGTTGTTTTTTTGTCCAGATCGACATGGTCCAGTCGTTGAATATTTGAAAGCCAACTTGCCATTGGATTTATCGAAGCCGCGGCGAGGCGGCTCGCTATCGTGGCGACGACTTAGCCGGCAGTGAACGATTCGCCCTGGCCCTGCACGTCCACTCACTCTCGACGCCTACGGCTCGATGCGACCGAAGCGGCTTCGTCAGCCAGGAGGTCGCGGTCATCTCGCAACCGTTCTGGCCCGACTACCTGACGTTCGACGAGGTCCGGTAGACCGGGTCGCCCTCTCCCCGGCGACCCGATTCATCGTCCAGGCACCGTAACGCAAGAGAATCAAGTCGAGTCGAAATCGGGAAGGATGACCCTTCGGCTCGATCCCTGCTCGATTTCCACGGCCTGGCCACCATTTCCCTCGAGATGATCGCGTCGAAAGGGCTCGTGAGACCACCGGCTTGCAAAGCGCCATAATCATGGCGTACTGTGATACGATCATGGCGTGACCGCAGCCGTTCGCGACAATCGCCAACATCGGAAACTCTTTGCAAACGGCCATCCCAGCAAGGAATGCGTTGCGACAATGTGGGAGCGCGGCCAGATTCCCTCCCAGCACCGGCCAGTCGCGACGGCCATGAGAGTGTTCCTCTGCAACGGAGAAGCCGGTTGATTCGAGCAGAGTGGCTCGACAGGGGCTTTGACGACGGTCGTGTTCGATGAGAACTGGCCTCAATTCATCAAATTGGCATCCTTGCGTTTCGTGTTCGGTGCCCTAGCCTCGAGGACTCCGTCCCGTGCGATCCTGGTTGACTTCGGAAGACTGGTTTGCCGTCTGGCTCGGCGGCGCGATCGTCTTGATTGCGCTGCCGACCGCGATGGGCCTCGATTTGTTGGGCTGGATTGCCTCCCCACGAATCTGGCTCGGCCCTGGGGACGCGGTTCGCCCCGTCTCGTCGCACTACGCGGGCCTTCCCGGGGCCGTCAGCCTCTTCTTGACCTACCTGTTGCTCCTTGGGTTGGTCGGCGCCTGTGCCGCGATCCGAAAGATCGACCTTCGCACGTTCATTCCCGGTTTCACGGTGATCTTTTGGCTTAGCGCCGCGAGCCTGATCCTGGGACATTACGCTTACATCGCACAGACGCCCGACAAGCGATCGGCGACAGGGATCACCTGGTCTCTGGGTTTGACGGGGGAGGCGGGGTTCCTCGTCGCTCTGCTTTCCGGCCTCTTCGTCGGCAATGTCCTGCCCTCGGTTGCCGTCCGGCTGAGGTCGGCGGCCCGTTCTGAGTGGTTCATCAAGACGGCGATCGTCCTTTTGGGCGCGGGGCTCGGCATCAAGGCCGCCGCCGCTTCCGGCCTCGTCACATCGATCATGTTTCGCGGTATCGCGGCGATCATTGAGGCCTACCTGATCTATTGGGCCTTGGTCTACTTCATCGCTCGAAAGTACTTCCGGTTCAGCCGAGAATGGGCGGCACCTCTCGCGTCGGGGATCTCGATCTGCGGGGTATCCGCCGCCATCACCACGGGGGCGGCGATTCGCGCCCGCCCCATCGTGCCGATCATGGTCTCGTCGCTGGTCGTCATCTTCTCGGTGTTCGAGTTGCTGATCCTCCCGCTCGCCGCCCGCGAATTCCTCTCGAAAGAGCCGTTGGTGGCGGCGGCCTGGATGGGCCTGGCGGTGAAGACCGATGGGGCGGCCGTGGCGAGTGGAGCGATCACCGAAGCGCTGATCAATGCTCGAGCCCTGGAGTCGGGAATTGCCTACGAGGCAGGCTGGATCCTGACGACCACGACGACGGTCAAGGTCTTCATCGACCTCTTCATCGGCGTCTGGGCGATGGTCCTGTCGCTCGTCTGGACCTACGGAATCGAACGGAAGCCCGGTGTGACGGTCCCGGTACGCGACGTCCTGAAACGATTTCCCGTCTTCGTCCTCGGGTACTTCGCTCTCTTCCTCGCCTTCCTCGGGCTGACACTGGCACGGCCGGCCATGGCCCCGGGCCTCGCCGCGGCGACCGCGCAAACGGAGCCCTTACGAGGACTCTTCTTCGCCATGACTTTCTTTACCATTGGGATGGCCGCCGATCTCAAACGCCTCTGGGCCGAAGGGATCGGCCGGCTTGCCCTGGTCTACGTCATCAGCCTTTTCGGCTTCATCATCTGGATCGGGCTGGCGATCTCCTGGCTGTTCTTCCATGGTGCCCAGCCGCCGATCATCTCTGGAGGGCTTTGAATTGAGCGACCGCTCTCCCGAACCCGACCCGCAACAGTCGCTCGCGGAAGAACTCGCCGCGATCCCGTACGAACCGCTCCTACCGGTCGAAAAATGGCTCATCGCCGTGAGCCTGACTCTTGGTATCACCCTCTTGGGTGTTCTCTCATGGGCCAGTGCTCGCTACTTTCCCGTAACACCGACACCATCCGCCTCCGGATCGCAGACCCCGAATTCCCGGGCAACGGCTCCCCCACCTCGCGTTGACCCGATTCGAAATTTTGCCACATGACGATTCCGGTGAGGTGAATCCGCACGGCAGGGATGGGGCTTGGTGAAAAGAGAGGGGGCCCGCGATCAGGGCGATTTCTCCGTTCGACAAGGCGGGGCAAGGTGTCCGGGTCCGGTATCGATTCAGAAACAGTCGAACTATGTAAAATATTTGGTGAGTCGTGGTAGGTCTGGCGCCGCGTCCGTTTGAAGAATGGGGCCGACCGTCACGAATACGACCGGTGGTATGAGGGCATGCCATGTTGTTCGTACACGGTATCACAACGGTATCCGAGGAGTTGCTCAGCGAAGTCTGGCTCTGCGCCCACCTGATCGTCCTCCACCGACGACGCCAGGAGGGGGGCAGACTCGACGAGGACGCGATCCGCCGCAAATCGTGCGGGCGAGTGCGCGACTGTCTTCAAGCTTTCAGCGGAGACGGCTGGGGCCAAGAGACGGTGATGGCCTGTTATCAGAGGGCGACTGACAACGCATTGTCCCTCGATTTTGCGTCCCTCCAGTCGGTTTGCGGGGTCATCGCTGCGTTTCCCCACCACTGACAAGCCGCAATCGATTCGAGGAGAGTAAAAGGGCGCGGTCCAGCCGTTACCCCCATCGACTGTCGCCTCGAACCGTTCTTCCAGGCGCGCGAGTATGGTGTCCAGATTCCGTGGACACCAAACGGCAACCTGGGTGTTAACGATAACGGCCCTGGAGAGTTAGTCCCCAGGGTCGGGGGAGCCATTTTGCTGACGTCGGCAAATCCAAAGCGGTGGTGGCTGCATCATCAAGGGCCGGCGGGCAGCCGCGGGTTCACCTCCGAGGCGACCATCGCGTTGCTGAAGAGCAGGCCAGCGACGAGGGCGATGGTCATCATGAACATCTGGAAGCCCTGCTCGAGACCCGTGACCGACGCCCCGGACATGAGCGAGTCGAGGCTGCGAAGCCCGAACGAACCCGGGACGAGTAGGGCCAGGCCCGGAACGATGAGGAGCTGCGGGCTCGGGTCGCGCCAACGTGCATAGAGATTGGCGGCCATCCCCAGCACCAGGGCGCCCAGGAATGGACCGAGGAGCGGGTTACCCAGATGGCCCCCGGCACGCGAAACGCCGAAGGCGACCGCCGAGCCGACGAGAATCCAGGGCATGTCCGCGAGCCGGGCCTGGAAGCGAAAGGTTGACCCCAACGCCACGACCGGAAGCGCCAGGAGCGGTGCCCACCAGGGGAGCGGGATCGCGCTTCCGGGGGCACTGTCCTCGGCGATGAGGCCGACGAGGCTGACCCCCATGAGCACCCCGAAGATCAGGGCGAGGAAGACGATTCCGACCCCCGCCATTCGCGAGGCACCCGAGGTGAGATGGCCGTTGGCCAGTTCCTCGATTGAGTCGACCAGGCTGAGGCCGGGCAGCAGAATGACCAGGCCCGAGGCGAGCGGGATCCAGTGGACGAAGTGCCCGAGGTAGACGTCGGCCAAAGCGGCGATGAAACCCGCAACCGCCGCGGCGGTCAGCTCGAACCGCCGGCTCATGGCACGCGATCTGCCGAACGCCAGCGCAACCAGGCCCACCGCCAGGCCCAGGCCCGACGCGACGCCCAGCTCGCGCAAGCCACCTCCGAAGAAGACCGAGAAGGCCGATGCGGAGAGCAAGAACCCCGCCGCGGTCGCTGTGGGACCCCAGCGCCTCGGGGCGTTCGCCAGTTCCTTGACCCTGCCGATCGCCTCACGAGGCGCGACCCGGCCGCAGGCCAGCGCTTCCGACTCGATCGAAAGCCTTCGCAGGCACTCCAGGTTCGTCGGCCTCAGAGGCAGGCGCAGCAGTCGGGTCGTCGTTTTACCGTCGCCGGGGCGTTCGAAGCTGATCAGCAGCCCGGTCGGCAGGCTGAAGGCGTGGATCTCGAGGTCCAGCCGGGCCGCGACCCGGCCCAGCGTCGATTCGAGGCGGTGCGCCGGCTGCCCGACCTGGTGTAAGGCTCGGCCCAACGCGAGAATCAGGTCCTCATCCGACGCCTGGGGCAACGCGGGGTCGGCATCCAGACTCGGAACCGCTGGAGGCTTGGTCACGCTCACTTGGTCTCGCTCCCTGATCATCGCCATCTTAACTCGTCGCCGGCAACCGCCTTCAATCGCGACTCCCGGTCGAAACTACCATAGCTCGCGATCGCGCAACGCGACGCTCATGTCAATCCGTGGGCGATTTGCCAAGTTGAGCCATGGGCCTCAAGGGCGGTAAGGAGTCAGAGTCTGTCTCGGAAGGTCCGTCTGAACCGGGAAATCAGGGATGCTTGATCGGTCGACGAATTTTCCGCCGGACCGGGAGAATCACGATGAGGTTTGGGCACGGCGAGGATAATATCCCTGGAGGGCATGAGCTTTGGACACCGCGCCGACGACGAGGCCGAGCCTCTTGATTCGCCTTCGCGACCCCGCCGACGAGTGCGCGTGGGCCGAGTTCGTGGACATCTACGGCCCGCTCCTTCAGCGGCTGGCGCGGGGGCGTGGGTTACAGCACGCCGACGCTGAGGACCTGGCCCAGGAAGTCTTCCGCGTGGTGGCCGCGGCCATTGAGGGGGGACGCTACGATCCGTCACGCGGATCCTTCCGCGGCTGGCTGTTCCGCATTGCCCACAATCTGACGCTGAAATCGCTCGTCGCGCGAGGGCGGCAGCCTCGGGGGAGCGGCGATACCGGCGTGCTCAACTTTCTGGAGGAGCAGCCGGCCCCGGCTCCGGAAGACTCCGCGCAGTTCGAGGCCGCCTATCGGCGGCGGATGCTCGAGTGGGCGGCTCGGAAAGTCCGGGGCGAGTTCTCCGAGCTGGCTTGGCACGCCTTCCTCGCGACTGGCGTCGAGGCCAGGCCGGCCGCCGACGTCGCTCGCGAGTTGGGAATCAAAGTGGGTTCGGTCTACAACCTGAAGTGCCGGGTCATGGCACGGCTCCGTCGTGAGATCGAGCAGGTCCAGGACGCGGAAAGTGCGGGGTTTTGACGGAAAGGTTTCAACATGAGCAACCACGTTTCCGGGTGTGGAGTGGATCGGCTGAAGGAGCTCCTAAACGGCCGGCTGGCCGAGGATGATGTGGTCGCGCTCGAAGAGCACCTGAGCGCTTGCCCGCACTGTCGCGAGACCCTCGAAGCATTGGCCTCCGATCGATCGTGGTGGGATCACCTCGCCAGTCTTGACCCTCGCGAGGTCGAGCGGGCCGATGAGAACGCCGCCGAAGTGGGGTTGCCGCTCGCGTTCCTCGAGCCTTCGGACCTTGCGGGGTCGCTCGGCAGGCTTGGCCCTTACGAGGTCCACTCCGTGATCGGGCAAGGTGGGATGGGTCTGGTCCTGAAAGGCTTCGACCCTGCGTTGAACCGTCCGGTGGCGATCAAGGTGATCTCTCCGCTGGTCGCCACGGTTGCGGCGGCGCGCCGTCGGTTCGCCCGCGAAGCGCGTGCGGCCGCGGCCGTCTCGCACGACCACGTCGTCGCCATTCACGCCGTTGCCGAGTCGGCCAGCGGCCTCCCCTATCTCGTCATGCCCTTGATCTCGGGCCGCTCGCTCCAGGAGAGGCTCGACCGCGACGGGCCGCTCGACGTGGCCTCGCTCCTCCGTATCGGCATGCAGACCGCCGCCGGGCTGGCCGCCGCACACGCACAAGGCTTGGTCCATCGCGACGTGAAGCCGGCCAACCTCCTGCTTGAAAACGGCGTCGAGCGGGTCAAGATCACCGACTTCGGCCTTGCCCGTGCCGCCGACGACGCCAGCCTCAGCCACAGTGTCGTCATTGCCGGGACGCCCCAGTATATGGCCCCTGAGCAGGCCTTGGGCGGACCCATCGATCACCGCGCCGACCTGTTTAGCCTGGGCACGGTCCTTTACGCCGCCGCCACGGGCCACTCACCGTTCCGCGCCTCGACCATGATGGCCGTGCTCAAACGCGTCTGCGAAGACCAGCCTCGGTCGGTCCGTGAGCTCAATCCGTTGGTACCCGGCTGGCTCGAGGCGATCATCGTCCGGCTCCTCGAGAAGGACCCGGACCACCGCTTTCAGTCGGCGACCGAGGTTGCCGACCTGCTTCGTCAGGGCATGGTTCACATCGAGCGGCCGAACACGGAGCCACCCCCGAGGCCGGCGAAGAGCCTCGCCGGTGCCGGCCGAGATCGGCGCCGGCGAGGACTCGTGGTCCTGACGCTCGTCCTGATCCTCGGCCTCTCCACGCTCGGAGTGGCCAGCGCCGCCGGCTTTCCATCCGTCCTGAACCTGCTCACCACTGTGCTTCGCATCCGCACCTCCGAGGGCACGCTGGTCGTTGAAGTCGACGACCCCGCGATCAAGCTCCGGATCGACAACGAAGACCTCGTGATCGAGGGGGCTGGCCCCCAGGAAATCCGCCTCGCCGTGGGGAAGCACCGCCTCTCCGCGAGCAAGGACGGCAAGCGTGTCCGCGAGGAGCTCGTCACGATTCACCGCGGTCAAAAGAAGACGGTGGTCGTTCGGCTCGAGCCCAGTGAGCCGGCGCCCGAGGGGGCGGTGGGCGCGCCGGTTGATCCGATCGCACCCTACCCTGCCGCGGTCCCACCGAGCTTTCCGCGTCTTGAGCAGGAGCCACCGCGTGTCGAGGACAAGGAGCCTGCCGCCGTGCCGGAGTTGACCGAGTCGGTCATCCTGGAACCCTTCGGGGGCCAGCCTTGCTGGTTTGCGATCTTCTCGCCCGACGGCAAGACCCTCTCCGCAGGCACCAACTGGAGCGGCAACATCAAGGTCTATGACGTGGAAACACAGCAACAAGTCGGGCGGATGAATGGGGAAGCAAACACGGCGTGCTCCTGTGCCGCCTTCTCGCCTGACGGCAAGTTGTTGGCAACGAGCGGCGCCTACCAGATCCTCGTATGGGACTTCACTAATCAGAGACTACTCACCCGATTCCAGGCTCATGCCAAGGCGGTGCGTTCCTTGCGGTTCTCGCCCGACGGCAAGTGCCTCGTCTCGGCAGGCGACGACGGGACCGCGAAATTCTGGGAGGTCGGGAGCTGGAAGCAACGACTCTGGAACGCCGGCACCCCCCAGGAGCAGCCTGCCATGCTGACCTCCCCCGCGCCGTACTTCTCCGCCTCATTCTCGCCCGACGGCAAAACCCTGGCCCTCGCCTCGGGCGATATCCGCGAGGCCCGCCCCCCCCTTGTGACGCTTTTCGATGACGACGTGAGCTCGGTGACGCAACGACTCAAGCTGGCCGTCGGAAACCGGGGGCCGGCCTGGTCCGTCGCTTTCTCGCCCGACGGCAAGACCCTGGCGACTTCCAGCTTCGACTCGGTCGTCAGGCTGTGGGATCTGGGTACGGGGCGCGAACTGGGCTTCCTGCCGTTGTTGGGGAAGAGGTCCGGGGCACGCGGTTTGTCGTTTTCTCCCGATGGAACGGCTTTGGCCGCGGGCGTGTTCGACGGCAGCATCGCCGTCTGGGACGTCGCCTCACGCCGCAAGACCCTGACGCTCCGGGGGCACAAAGACCATGCCTTCACCGTTGAGATCTCTCCTGACGGCAAGACCCTGGCCAGCGCGAGCAAGGACGGGACCGTCAGGCTCTGGGACCTGTCCGATCGCCGTCCTTAGCCCGAGCGAGGTGGGGGATGTTCTCAGGATCACGACCGATTGTCGACTCGTTCGCCTCGACTTTCACGAACGAGAACGAGCCTGACGCCGAAGCTCCCGTCGGCGTTCCTTGCCGTGTCAAGGTTGTCACGCGGGGCCTGGCACTCATGTTGACCGTGCTGCTCGTCGGACTCAACTGCCTGACGCAGGCATCGCCGTGGGCACCGGCGGCCTTCGCCGCCAGCGACTGGTTTAGCGGCTCCATCAGGGCGATGGCCCTCCGGACCGCCGACGGGTGGCTCTACGGCTGCTCCGCCGAGGGCAAGATCCTCGTCTGGAATCCTGACCTGTCCCGAGTCTGGGTCGGCGGCTCCCAGGGGGTCGCGATCGATCGGGCGGCATTGACTCCCGACGGCACCACGCTGGGCGTCGCCGATGCCGATGGCGTCGTCACGCTCTGGGACCTGGGCAAGTGGCGGCGGCGGGCCGACATCCCGTCCCAGCCCGCGCGATCCAGTGCGCTCGTTTTCAGTCGGGACAGTGCCACCCTGGCCACGGCCAACGGCCTCGGTGTCCGGCTCTGGGACGTGGCGACGGCGAACCCAGGTGCCGGGCCGCGGCTCGATCTTCCGGGTGTCTCGTGCCTGGCGTTCGACGCCGATGGTCGGAGACTGGCCGTCGGAACCAAGGACGGGACGGTCCGGCTCTGGGACGTCGCCCAGGGGAGCCAATCCGTAGCGTTTCGGGCGCATCCGGCTCTGGTAAGCTCTCTGCTGTTCTCGCGGGACGGCCGAGTGTTGGCGACATCCAGTAGCCTCGATAATTTTGCTCGTCTTTGGGATCTGGCAACCGGCCGTCTCCTCAGGGAATGGGATGCCCGATCGCAGATCCAGGTCTTGGCGTTCGCTCCCGGGGACCGTGAGCTGGCCACCGCGGGATTCGACGGGTCCGTGCGGCTCTGGGATGTCGCGACCGGGGAGTCTCGCTGGGGTTTCTCCGCGGGGGACGGACCGGTGACGGCGCTCGCCTTCTCGGCTGAGGGCACGACCCTGGCGTGCGGCGGCGTCGGGGCAATTCGCTTGTACCGGCTCGACGCGTCCTCACGGCCGACCTCTCGGTAGAAGCAAGCCCGTTTGACGGAGTGGTCTGCCGATGATCGTGCCCGGCAGACCGCCTTTTTGCTCGGCAAGCCAACCGGGTAGGCCGCCGCGAGCGTCGAGGCCCGGAACGACCCGACCAGCCGCTCAACGATGGCGGTTCCAATCCAGCGCCAAGGGTGCGAGTGCGAACCGCGAGATTGGTACAAAGACTACCACGCTCAGCAGCACGGCGGTTCTCGTGGCCGGTTGCAATCTCGCTGGCAGGATCAGCACGGACAGGCCAATGGCGATTGCGGTGAGCACCATCCAGGTGGTTGTGTACTGGAGCAGGTCGCGCCGTTGGAGCAGGCCCCGCCGCAACGCCGCGCGGAACGACCAAGACGTGACGACCGCTTTGATCGCAAGGAGACTCGCCACCAACCAGGGGCGCGCGACCAGGAACCGGCTCGGAAGCGTTCGGGGGAATAGGGCGATGCCGAGAATTCCTGCCACGACCGAAAATATGACAGCGGCGGTCAGGCGTTCAAGCCAGGGGCGGCCACTGAGCGTGATCGGGAAATAGTCGGTCAGTTGCCGGAACGCCAGGGCGGGGCCCAGCACGAACGCTAATGCGAGAATCGAGGCGGCATGCCCGCCGGGGAACTGGACTTTCAGGGCCTGCCATTGCTTCGCCGCGCCTCCAGGTTGATCCACGAGACCGAGGCACAGGACCATGATGACGACAACCAGCAACCAACTCAGCAGCACGCTCAGCGCTGTCATTCGTAGTTTGGCCGCGACCAGGTCCCGGGTTGACATTGGCCGAATCGCGAGGAACTCGACGACCCTCGGGTGTTTGACCCAGAACGGAGTCAGCCGCCCCATGACGGTTCCGACCGACGTGGCCAAGAGCACCGGCATGATGAACAGAACGAGCAACAACAGCGAATGGACCGCCCAGGCGTTTCTGGCGGTGCCGAGTCCAAGGATTAGGAGCGAGTTCAAGGTTGTCGTTATGGGAAACACGAGTCCATGGCATCGCCACTCGTACCAGAGCTGGGCCTGGGCCGGCGACCGGAACGGCCGGCGCGGACCGCGGGCCGTTCCGAACGGGAGCCGGAGCCACACGGGCCAGGCCCGCCACGCGTCGCCCCGGCGATCGCTGGCCACGCCGGCCAGCCCCAGCGGATAGGCGACCACGACGGCGACGGCCAGGAGCGCCGCGACCCGCTCGTGGCCGACGGCCCCGAGCATGACGAGGCTCCAGACGATTCCTCCCGCCGCGCCGACCACCAGCGTGACCGCCACCAGCCGCAGCCAGGCGGGACTGAGCGGCGACCACGAGAGGACCTGGAGCCACGACATTATCGCCACCAACCCCAAGGCCGGCAGGAGCACCGGCAGGCGGAAGCCGGACTGCCGGAAGACCATGCCTGCGATCGCCACCCAGAGCAAGGCCATGACCACCGCCCCGATCAGCAGCGGCCAGAACACCAGCACTCGAGTCGGCACCGGCAGCGCGTACATCCGTTTCGGATACCCTGAGGTCAGGTTTCCCGTCGCCTCGACGAACAAGGTGGCATTCATGAAGTAGGCGATGATGCCAAAGGCGGGAACCAGGGCCCCGACGATCGCGTATTCGTGCGGGACCCGTGAGAAAACGAAGGGGCCGAACAGGGCCAGTCCGGCCAGCGTGGCCAGGGCGGCGTGGGCTCCTTGACGGCTCCGCAACCAGAGCTGCCAGCCGATGGCGAGGGCCGGTGTGAGCGTTCGCATCGGCTTACTCCTTCCCGGCGATCTGTTGGCGCGACCCGACGCGGGCCACGAAGATCTCATCGAGCGATGGAATATGCTCCTCGACGATCCGGGCCCCGAGCCCGGCCGCCTGGCCGGAGATCTCCTCGACTGCGCCGTCGCAAACCCCTGTCCATTCTTGGCCGAAACCCTCCCAGTGCCATGCGCCGCGGAGTACCGGGGGTCGGGCCCGCGGCTCGTCGAATCGGAGTGTGAGCCGGCGGTGGGCGGCCTTCACCGCGTCGAGCGGCCCGCAGAGCACGATCCGGCCCCGGTCGATCATCGCGACATGGTCGGAGACGCGCTCCACCTCGTCGAGCAGGTGCGACGAGAAGAGGACCGTCCGCCCCTCCTCGGCGATGGTCCGGATGATGGCCGCGAGAATCTCGCGCCTTACGACCGGGTCGAGCCCCGTGGAGGGCTCGTCGAGCACGAGCAACTCGGGTCTGTACGCCAGCGCCGCGAGCAGCCCGGCGCGGGCCTTCTGCCCTTGCGACAGCCCCTTGATCTTCGCCTGCGGGTCAAGGTCGAACTGCCTGCGCAGCTCCTCGGCGAACGCGTCGTCCCAGGCGGGATAGAACGCGCGAAGGTAACGCATCAACTCCTCGATGCGCATCCACTCGGGCAGGTCGCGATCCTCGCTCAGGTAGCCCACCCGCGCGAGGACCCCGACCGGGTCGCGCACCGGGTCGCGGCCGAACACGCGGACCGTCCCGGCCTGCGCCTTGAGCAGGCCGAGCACGTGCTTGATGAGCGTGGTCTTCCCCGCGCCGTTCTCGCCGACCAGCCCGAAGACGCCGCCTCGCGGCACTTCCAGGTCCACGCTGTCGAGGGCGATCGTCTGTCCGAACCGTCGCGACAGCCCAGACACCCGGACGACCCCGTCGGAGGCGGATTCGCGTACGCTCTGACTCTCGCCGGCACTCATAATGCTTGATCCTCCCCAGGATGTTGCATGGCCCGGTCCCTGCAACGGACAAGGTCGACGACCTCATCGACACTGACGCCGAGCTGCCGCGCCTCGGCCAGCAAGGCGTCGACGCGCCCCGTGACGATCTTCAGTCGCTCCCGCTTCGCCAGCGGTGAACCGGCGTCGGAAACAAAGGTCCCGGCCGTGCGCCGCTTCTCGACCAGGCCCGCCGCCTCGAGCTCACGATAGGCACGCGCCACCGTGTTCGGATTCACCACCAGTCGCTCGGCCAGCACCCGGATCGGTGGCAACTCCTCCCCCGTCGCCAGCCGCCCCGAAGCCACGAGGTACTTCACCTGGTTGACAATCTGCTGGTAGATCGGCACCCCATCGTCGGCACTGATGTGGATGTGCACGGCCCGTCCTCTCGCAGGCTCTTGTTGGTTCTTGTATTAACACAATGATACAAGGCCGACGCCGCGGGTCAAGGAGGCATATGCCGTGGCCAACGGGATTGAGGTTTTGATTCGAGATGTCTTGCCGATCGCCACGTCGATCGGTGAGCGTCGGTTTCGGGGCGTGGGGCGAGCGCACCGAAATGACGGAGACCGGCGCCGGCCGATCGTTTTCCCGACTTCGGCGTGGTCGGCCCTGGCATTATCGTAGGTCGAACACGTCCCGTAGGGTCCGCTATTGCGGACCATCTTCGCTTGCGGCCTGGTTGGAGGTGTGGTCCGCGATGAGACCCATGACGGATGGTCCGCAAATAGCGGACCCTACGGGTTGGCGTTATCGTGGGTCGAACGTGTTCCGTAGGGGGGAGGGGCACGCCCCACTATCTTTAACCTCCCTTTTGGCAAGGAGATCGGGATAGTAGGCCGTGCTTTTTTTTGTGCGGGTTGAATTCGGATGTGTTTGTGAGAGGATGGGTTGGCGCGGCGCCCTGGTCAATGCTGGGGCGGGCGATTCGCGGTCTCGAGGAGTTCGATCGTCCGCAGGACGCGGACCGGGTGATCGGTCTGAATCACGTCGATCCCGTCGAGGATCGCGCGGCGATAGCTGGCCGCCGACTCGTTCAGGCCGAGGGCGTCGCTAAACACCTTGATTCCCCGGGCGTGGCAGCGGTCGATCAGCGGCTTCGACAGGAGATTCCAACGGGTGTCGAACGCATAGGGTTCGAGGCGATCGGCGAGGGGGTCGATCTGGGCCGGGTCGGCGAGGGGCGGCATCCGGCGGAGCCGGGGCTCGAGGGCGCGGAGTCGGGCGAGGTAGTCGGGGTGCTGGTAGACGATGGCTCGGTCGATCAGGCCGCGGGCGCTGAGCGCCGCGACGAGTGCTTCGGGGGAGATATTCTTGGCATCGACATAGAGCTCGGCCCGCTCCCCGACGGCGTGTAGGAAGTCGTCGAGTGTGGGGATCGGGGTGCCGGCGAACGGGCGGCCGAACCAGGCGCCGGCGTCGAGCGGGGTGAGCTCGGCCGCGTCGTGGTCGCGGATCGGCCCGTGCGCGATCGTCGTCCGGTCGAGTCGGCCGTCATGCATAAGGATGTGCGCGCCGTCGCGCGTGGTCTGGATGTCGAATTCGACGAGATCAGCGCCGAGGCGGATCGCCTTCTCGTAGGCCGGCAGCGTGTTCTCGGGGGCGTACCGGGAGGCGCCGCGATGGTGGGCCACCTTCACTCGCGCCGTCGGGTCGATCCGCCGGAGGACCTCGTGGGCCAGGAGCTCCTCCGCGCGGTCGGTCTGGATCCAATCGACGCCCGCGGCGGTCAGCCGGTCCCAGGTCTCGGGGCGGTCGTTCGCGCCTTGCGTTTTGGTCATGACCTTGAGGCCGCGGCCGTGGAAGGCGCGGGAGTGGTCCGGGGTCACGTCGGCGGCATCGACCTGGACCGCCGCGGGCTGCAAGGCGCCGAAGGCGTCGAGGCCGTCGGCCGGTTTCCACTCCGGCATCAAGGCCAGCCGATCGCCCCCGGGCGCGGACCGGACGGCCTGGAGGACTTCGAGGTCGGCGGAGACGACCACCTGACGCTCCATTCCGGCCTCGAGCACGTCACGGACGAGCCGGGCCGGGTCGACCCGCTTGCAGTCCAGGGCGAGGTTGACACGCCCTTTCGCCGTCGCGAGTGCCTCCTCGAGAGTGGGGATCCTCGCGCCTGCGAACCGTCGGGCGAACTTCGCGCCGGCGTCGAGCGTCTTCAACTCGGCCAGCGTCCGGCCGTCGACCGGGCCGAGGCCGTCGGTCGTGCGCCCGAGGTCGGCGTCGTGGATCAGCACGTGACGGCCGTCGCGGCTGAGGCGGACGTCGACCTCGACCCACTCGACCGCGTCGGCGACCGCATGATCGAGGGCCGCCACCGTGTTTTCCGGGGCTTGATTGTGTGCGCCCCGGTGGGCGATGACCTGCACGCGTCGCGGCGGCTGGATCGTCGAGGAGAACGGGAATTCCCCCGCGGCGGAGACGGCTGCGACCAGACTGATCCCGAGCGTGAGGGCGGATCGGATTGGGCTCATCATCGTTGGGTCCTTGCGGGTTCGCTGTCGGACGCGACGGCAGGGGCGGGTCGATCGGCGGGGCCTTGTGCACACCCCCCGACGGTCGAGCCCGCCCACCGTGCGATCAGTACGCGTCGGCGCTGATGACTTCGCCGCCGTTGATCGTCCCCAGGGCCTGGTAGACGCCCGGCTTGAACTGCGCCGCGTTGGTCACCGACCAGACCTGTGTGCTCGGGTCCATTGTAACGCCGGACGGGGTCCCGGTGCCGTCGAGGGCCCAGGTCGAGATGCTGTCCTTGAGGAACCGGACCGAGCCGTCGCACATCGCGAAGTTGGCCCCGCCGGAGTGGAAGCTCGTTGCGGCGTTGAGGAAGGCTCCTCCTTCGGTGTAGCCGCCGCTGCTGGCGCCATCGTCCCAGTTCTGTGTCTTCTTCTGAACATTGATCGGATAGAAGACGGTGAATGCCGTGTCGCCGTAGTTGCCGGAGACCCACCAATTCCACTTGTTGAAGGAATTGTTGCCGTCGGTCTTGCTGAGCAGGCCGTGGGCGTGCTCACCGAAGGCGATGGAGTTGCTTGTCCCGTCGGTGACCGACGCGATCGTGACCACGCCGCGGGTACTCCCCGTGCCACCGAAAACGGGGCTAATCCCGTTGGAGACGATCGCCCCGTTCTGCTGCTGGAGCGACGCCGACGAGTTCGAGGCCGACGAGGCCCAGGCGCCGTAGCAACCCGCGTAGCTCGTGAACATGAAGTTCTGGATGTTGGTCTTATGAGCCTTCCCGGCCGGCTCGGGGTAGAAGACCCCCGCGATCTCGGTGTCACTGGGGCACCAGAGCATGTTCAGGCCGACGCCCGACACCGTCGAGTTCGCATCGCAGCGGTAGCCGAAGCTGGTGTTGAACGCCGCGTAGAGCGGGGCCTGCTCCATGAAGGACAGGAGCCCCACGAAGCAGCTCATCCCCTGATTGACTCCGCCGTAAGGGAGGTACTGGGCGAACGCGGCCATCGGGTAGCAGGTGTTGGCGCTCTCATAATTCGCCAGGGCCAGGCCGAGTTGCTTGAGATTGTTGATGCACTGCGAACGACGTGCCGCCTCTCGCGCCGCCTGAACCGCGGGCAAGAGAAGGGCGATCAACACCGCGATGATCGCGATGACGACCAGAAGTTCGATCAAGGTGAAGCCACGCCGACCTGCCGGGACACACGGGATCGCTTTCATCGGGACTCGCTCCTCGTTGACAGAGTTGATAATCGGAATCGAGGGAGAAGGGACGGCAATCTCAGAGCGCACGGGATCAACGGCTCGGAAACAGGAAACGACCGAGACCCCATGCGAGATGTGGACAACTGTCGGCTACCCTGGCTTGGGGGCCGTGTTACCTCGCCGGCGAGGGCCTGATCCCTTTCTTCGGGGCCAGCTTCGGCCCGTCTTCAGACTTTGACCCGACCGAGATCGACCCCACCGCAGGCTGCCCAGGATCGCCTCCGCCGCAACCCTGGAGGGAAACGAGTGCGGAGAGCAGGAGCAGGAGGATCACAGGCCCCGTTCGCTTCATGGTCAATGCACCCCGATGCGAGGAGATGGCGACCCGTATGATGGGTCGTAAAGGATCATCGGCGCAATACTAAACAATTGTTATTGCGATAATATGTTTGGATTTTGTAGTATTCGTGAAGTTTGCCGACCTGGCACGATTGCGGGTAGAGGCACGACGGCCTCCGAGAATCCCACTTCATATCGTAAGTCAGATTGGCCTTGCGGCAAGAGCCATTATGAGGAACATTGAGAGGGCCATTTTCGTCCCCAAACGCGGAGCGAACGTGTCATGGCCAAGGGCATCCCTCCGGTCTCGCTGTTAGCGATCCCGCTCGACGCTTCGTCGTCGGCGCCCCTCTTCCGCCAACTCTACGACGGCCTGCGCGGGTCGATCCTCGCCGGGTCGCTCAAGCCTGGTGGGCGCCTTCCCGCCAGTCGGACCCTTGCGGTCGATTTGGGGGTGTCGCGGAACACGGTCACCACCGCCTACGATCAACTGCTCGCGGAAGGCTACCTGGAGGGGAAGGTCGGGGCGGGGACGTACGTGACTCGAACCCTGCCGGAGGACGCCCTGCTGGTGCGTCGGGGCAAGGCCGGCGGGGGCGACCTGGGCGGCCAGCCCGGCCGGCTCTCGCGACGGGGTGCGCTTTTGGCGACCACGCCGGCCTGGGTTGTCCGCGGCACGGCCGACCCCAAGCCGTTCCGGCCGGGGGTGCCGGCGATGGATACCCTGCCCCTCGACGACTGGGCGGCCCTGTCCGCGCGACGTTGGCGGCGGTCGACTGGCAACGTCCTCGGTTACGGCGAACCGGCCGGCTACCGGCCGCTCCGCGAGGCGATCGCCGCCCACTTGGGCACGGCGCGGGGGGTCGTCTGTGAGGCCGGTCAGGTGGTCATCGTCGCCGGGACCCAGCAGGCGATCGACCTGGCGACGCGCCTGCTGCTGGACCCGGGGGACCCCGCCTGGATCGAGGACCCGGGCTTCGTGGGCGCCCGAGGGGCGGTCGTCGGGGCCGGCGCGCGACCGGTCCCCGTGCCGGTTGACGGCGAAGGGATGATCGTCTCCGCCGGGGTGGCGCGTTGCCCGGAGGCACGCCTGGCCTATGTCACACCCTCGCACCAGTACCCGCTCGGGGTGGCGATGACCCTGGCACGCCGACTGGAATTGCTCTGCTGGGCCCATCGGGCGGGCGCCTGGATCTTGGAGGACGACTACGACAGCGAGTTCCGCTACATCGGACGCCCCCTGGCCTCGTTGCAAGGCCTCGACCGACAGGGGCGAGTGGTCTACATGGGGACCTTCAGCAAGGTCCTTTTTCCCGCTCTCCGACTCTCCTATCTCGTGGCCCCCCCGGCCCTGGTCGACGCCTTCGTCTCGGCCCTCGCGCTCGCGGGCGGCCCGCCCCCGCTCCATACCCAGGCGGTTCTCGCCGACTTCTTTGCCGAAGGCCACTTCCACCGCCACATCCGAAGGATGCGCTCGCTCTACGCCGAGCGGCAGGAGACCCTCGTCTGCGCGGCGAAGGCCGAGCTGTGCGGCCTGCTCGATGTTGTCCCGTCGGAGACCGGCCTGCAGGTCATGGGCTGGCTCGCTGATGGGATCGATGACCGAGCGGCCTCCCGCTGGGCCGAGGCGGCGGGCGTGGTGGCTCCTCCTCTCTCGTCCTACACGCTCGAACCGATGTCGCGCCAGGGCCTCCTCCTCGGCTACGCGGCCCACTCCACGCGCCAGATTCGCGAGGGCGTGCGCCGTTTGGCGGCGGCCCTCCACCGCGGCGTCAACTCCGTATGAGCCGTGTCGGTCCGTGAGGAGCCGCCGAACATCGCTGAAAAAGTACAAATGTAATTGCGATTAATAAGAATTTTAGATTGTGGTTTGTTGGGATAGATTTCGGTATGCCTGTGTGGCGGCTCTCGCCGCGACTGATTGCATGGTCGCGTACGACTTCGAGAACTCCCCCTGGGATTGCGTCCTTGGGCGGAAACTGTCGCCTTGCCCGCGCACGTCGACTCTTCGCCTGCGCCGGAACGAAGGGGAGCGCGGTCGGGAACCAAACGGGTCGGAGCGACGTACTCCAGGAGGTTTGCAAGCGGGGCCGACTCTGGACGTTCACCCCCGGGAGCGGTTAGAACGGAGCCAGTTCGGACGGCCCAATATCGTTCACGGAGTGAGCACGTTTATGAAACGCGGCATCCTGTCCCTCATGCTCGCGGCGTCGGCCGCTTTGGCGTCGGCCGGCTCCCCGGCGCGCGGCGATGACCGCACGCCCCAGATTCCGCAGCTTAAGGTGGATAAGTACACGCTGCCCAACGGTTTGGAGGTCATCCTCCACGAAGATCACACCACGCCGGTCGTGGGAGTGAACCTCTGGTACAAGGTCGGCTCGAAGAATGAGAAGGCGGGGCGGACCGGGTTCGCTCACCTGTTCGAGCACCTGATGTTCCAGGGGTCGAAGAACCACGACAACGAATACTTCGGGCCGATCGAGAAGGTGGGCGCCCAGATCAATGGCAGCACCAGCACCGACCGGACCAACTACTACGAGAATGTCCCGAGCAACGCCCTCGAACTCGCCCTCTGGCTCGAGGCCGATCGCATGGGCTTCCTCCTGCCGGCCCTGACCCAGGCGAAGCTCGACAACCAGCGCGACGTGGTCAAGAACGAGCGGCGGCAGCGGTATGACAACGTGCCTTACGGTCAGACGGCCGAGACCCTGCTCGAGGCGCTTTACCCACCCGACCATCCCTATTACCACAGCGTGATCGGTTCGATGGCCGACCTCTCGGCGGCCAGCCTCGACGACGTCTCGAACTTCTTCCGCACCTACTACAGCCCGAACAACGCCAGCCTCTGCATCGCAGGGGATTTCGACCCGGCCGAGACCAAGCGGCTGGTCGCCAAATACTTCGGCCCCCTGCCCCGCGGCCCCGAGGTCGCCAAGCTCAAGCCGAACGTTCCCGTCCTGTCCGCGCCTAAGCACATCGAAATGACCGACCATGTCTCGCTTCCGCGCGTGGAACTCGTCTGGCCGACCGGCCAGCGGGGTGACGCCGACGAGCAGGCGCTCGATGTCCTCGCGTTGGTCCTCGGTGGGATCGACAAGGAGAACCGGCTCTTCCGCGCCTTGATGTACGATCGCCAACTCGCCGCGCACGTCGAGGCGGGGCACCCGGCGAGTGCCCTGGCCGGCGAGTTCACCGTCACGATCTACGCCCAGCGCGGCCAGTCGCTCGACAACCTGGTCAAGCTCGCCGACGCCGAGATCGAACGGCTTAAAAAAGACGGCCCGACCCTCGCCGAAGTCATCAAGGCGCAGAACACCCAGGAGAGCCAGCTTGTGGTCGGCCTTCAGGCCGCGGGTCGCAAGGCCGACTTCCTCAACAACTACAACGTCGAGTTCGGCGATCCGCTGGCCTACAAGGCCGAGATGGTCCGGCTCTTCAAGGTGACACCCGAAGATGTGAAGCGGGTGGCCAATCAGTACCTCACGGCCAATCGGATCCGGCTCGACGTCAACCCCGGCGACCCGACGCCTCGCAAGGCCGAGGCGGAGGTCGATCGCTCGAAGCAGACGCCGGCGGAGAGTCCGAAGATCGCCGAGGTCAAGGACGAGTTCGACCGCACCAAGATGCCCGAGGTCGGCCCGACCCCCAAGTACACCCCCCCGCCGGTCACGCGGCGAACCCTGTCCAACGGCCTGGAAGTGCTCATCGCCGAGCGGCACGAGCTGCCGATCCTGACCCTCAACCTGGTGGTCAAGGGGGGCGAGGCCCTCGTACCCGACGGGAAGGAAGGACTCGCCTCGCTGACCGCCGATCTCCTGACCGAGGGGACGACAACGCGGAACTCGCTCGAGCTCGCCGGAGCCCTCTCCGAGATCGGCGCCTCGATCGATGCCAGCGGCAAGCTCGAATCGAGCTCGCTGTCATTGACCACCTTGACCAAGCACACCGACCGCGGACTCGACCTTTACACCGACGTGCTCCTGAACCCGTCGTTCCCCGAGAAGGAGCTGAACCGGCTCCGGATTCAGCGCCTGGCCATGCTCAAGGCGCGGCTCGACAGTGCCGAGGGAATCTCCGGCGTCGTCTTCCCTCGCCTGCTCTACGGCCTGGAGCATCCCTACGGCCGCCCCGATCTCGGCACGCCCAAAACGATCAACTCACTCAAGCGTGAGGATGTCGTTGCGTTCCACAAGGCCTTGTTCTTGCCGAATAATGCCAGCCTGATCGTGGTGGGCGACACGACGCCCGACGCCATCACGGCCGCGCTCGAGAAGGCGATCAAGGACTGGAAGCCCGGCGAAGCGCCCAAGCGGGATTTGCCGACGCCTCCGTCCTCGAAGAAGCCCTTGACGATCTTTCTGGTCGATAAGCCGGCCGCTGCGCAGTCGGTCTTGGCCGTCGGCCAGGTTGGCCTCCCCCGGTCCACCCCCGACTACTTCCCGCTCACCCTCATGAACGCGGTTCTCGGTGGCCAGTTCTCGAGCCGGATCAACCTGAACCTTCGCGAGGACAAGGGGTACAGCTACGGAGCACGGTCGCACTTCGCCTTTCGGATCGGTCCCGGGCCGTTCGAGGCCGGCGGCTCGGTTCAGACCGCGGTGACCAAGGAGGCGCTGATCGAGCTGGTCAAGGAGCTGAACGACATCACGGGGCCCCGCCCGGTCACCGACACGGAGCTCACCTTCGCCAAGGACCGGATCATCAAGGGTTTCCCGAACAAGTTTGAGACGACGTTCGGCGTGGCCGGGACGATGGCCGACCTGGTGCTCTACAACCTGCCGGCGGACTACTTCTCGACCTACCAGTCCAAGATCGACGCCGTGGACAAGGCCGAGGTGGCACGGGTCGCCAAGACCCATCTCGACCCCGACCACATGGTGATCCTGGTCGTCGGCGACCGCTCGAAGATCGAGGCGGGGCTCAAGTCGCTCCCCTACGCCAAAGTGATCAACGTCCTCGACCCCGAGGGGAATCCGCTTCCCCCCGCCGCGACGCAAGGGGCCGAGGAAGGGGCGAAGTAAGTCAGCCGGAACCCGCACGCACCAAACCGCGAGCCTCGGAGGGGCCGTCGTCGAACGACGACGGCCTCGCCGAGGCTCGGTTTCGTTTCAGACGCGTTGGTTGTTGAACGTTCGTTGATGAAGTTACTCGCCCTCGTCCTGATCCTCGTCCTCGTCCTCATCATCCCAGTTCGAGTACTGCTTTGGCGCAGCGCCGTGGCTTTCCACGATCCCTGGGGCCTTGATCTTCACGTTGGGCGGCTCGATCTTTTCCAGTTTGACGGTGAATCTCCAGCAGTCGCCAAAGTCATACAGCAGTTCCATCGACTGTCCGGGTTCCAGCGGCAGTCTGCCGATCGAAATCTCATCAGTCCAGGGCCCCTCATCCGACTCAGGGCTGGAGACACTGACCTTCGATCCCATGGAGTCGGTGTAGGTGAACATGTACAAGTGGTCGGAGTCGAATTTCATCGCACGAAGGATCCAGCCGACCAGCTCGTCCAGAGTGGAGTCGGCCGGCATGGCGATCCGCCGCCAGAGGGTGGGGGCCAGGGACACGCGGAAAAGAAATGTGCCTTCACGCGCCTCCCGCTTTGGAAAAACGAGAGACTCTTGCCACTCCGGGAAATAGGGCTGAAACACCGACTGCCAGATCCCAAACTCGGGTTCGTCAGAGTCTTCCCCTTCAGCCTCCTCCTCTTCGGTCGCTTCGTCCTCCTCCTGCTCCTCGTCCGAGACGACATTTCCCGAGAATGGATCGACTTTGATGGCGAGCAGGGTGAAGACGGCATCGCCGAACGGATTCGGCTTGAGGCTGGTTGGGAGCCAACGCTCACTCCCCCTCGGGGGCTGGCCGACGTTCATGAGCCCGAACAGGTCCATCAAGGCGAGCTGGTAGTAGCCTTCACTGATCCCGATCAGTTCGATAAAGCCGTTTGCCCTGGTTTCGACCTGGCGACTGTTCTCGGGAAGGAACAGCCAGGTCTGCATGCAGGATGACAGCATTGAACCCCTGCGACGACCGTTGCTGTCCCCGACCATGATCGGCCGGCCGTACAGTAACCAGGCTTCGAGCAAGTTGAAGTATTGCTCGGTGGGATTGAGCCGGTTCCACTGCTCGAGCATCGCCGGGTCGAGACTCAGGCGGCTCTTGGCCCCTGTCCCCTCGACGCGGCCAAGGCCGGACGCCCGCAGCAAGAGGTTCAGCCCTTGCAAGTAGGGATGCGACCGGAGTTGCGGACGCTTCAAGGTCAGGCTCAGGTCGAGGGACCGGCTCAGGTGCGGGTCCAGCTCCGGGATGCACGCGATCGGCAGGAGATGGTATTTCCCGGCCGACTTGACCCCCTTGGTCCCCACGTAGTCGAGGATCAGCCCGAAGTCCTTCAGCACCGGTCCGGGCTGGTCGGCGGTAATGACCTGGCTTTGGAGACAGGTCTCCATCGCATGCGTCCAATCGGGTGTTTTCATCATCGCCCCCTTTAATCTCAGCCCGCCCACGAGAATCTACGGGTCGGCCTTGGGACTGTGTTGCCTATCGTTCCTGGAGTTTGAAGGGATCGAACCTAAACGAGCAAGCCCCTACCGGAGAATGGCAGGGGCTTGCGGGGAATCATCGTTTCGACTGGCGAGCGGATTTACGGAAATCGCATTCAGCTCAGATCACATAATTCTCCACGAATCGTTTCGACTCGTGAAACACCTTCCAGTCCTTGGGCGAGACGTAGATATCCTCGCCGTCGGCCAGGGCCAGTTGCAGGCAGCGTTCGCGGGTGAGCTGGACGTTGAGGGTGGTGCCGTCGAGGAGCGTCAGGTCGAGCCGGACCAGGCCGCCGAGCGGGATCAGCTTGCGGATCCGGGCTGACCAGGCGGGGCGGCCGTTGCTCTGGCGGGTGATCTCGAAGTCGTGCGGGCGGACGTAGACGGCCGAATTGTCGTTGGAGTTGGCGACGTCCAGCGGGAGCGGCACCTCGTCCCCCAGCTCCATGCCGAGCACCGTCTCCGCGCGGAGCACGTTGACCGAGCCGAGGAACTCGGTCACGAACGGGCTCGCCGGGTGCTCGTAGAGCTCCTGGGGCGGGCCCATCTGCTCGACCCGGCCCTTGTTCAGGACGATGACCTGGTCGGCGACCTCGAACGCTTCCTGCTGGTCGTGGGTGACGAACAGGCTGGTGACGTGGACCTCGTCGTGGAGCCGGCGGAGCCAGGTGCGGAGCTCGTCGCGGACCTTGGCGTCAAGGGCGCCGAACGGCTCGTCGAGGAGGAGGACCTTGGGCCGGGTGGCCAGCGCCCGCGCCAGGGCGACGCGTTGCCGCTGGCCGCCCGAGAGCTGCGACGGGTAGCGGTCGGCGTGGACGAGCAACTGGACCAGCTCGAGGAGCTCCTCGACCCGGGCCTTGATCTCGCTGGCCGGCGGTCGAGGCTTCTGGACTTGCAGGCCGAACGCCACGTTCTGGCGGATGGTCATATGCCGGAACAAGGCGTAATGCTGGAAGACGAAGCCGACGCCACGCTGCTGCGTGGAGAGGGTGCTGGCGTCCTCCCCCGTGATCTCGACGTCGCCCGAGTCGGCCGGCTCGAGCCCGGCGATGATCCGCAAGATCGTGCTCTTGCCCGAGCCCGAGGGGCCGAGCAACGCGACGAGCTCGCCGGCGGGAACCTCGAACGAGACCCCGCCCACTGCCTGGAATTTTCCGAACCGCTTCGTGAGATTTCGGACCGCGATGGCCACGTCAGCGCCTCCCGCTCGGGTCCGTGGTCGGGCACCCGGTCGTCTCTGGGTCGTGGAATGTCATTCGGACTCCTCGCGAGCCTCGACACGCTTGCGAAACTGTTCCATGCCAATCAACATCACGAACGAGACTCCCGCCAGCAGAACGCTCGCGGCGTAGGCCCCCTCGATGTCGAAGCTCTCGATTCCGTCGTGAACGTAGAGGGTGGCCGTCTGGGTTCGGCCGAGGATGTTCCCGGAGACCACGAGCAGGGCTCCGAACTCGCCCAGGGAGCGGGCGACGGTCAGGGTCACTCCGTAGGCCAGGCCCCAGCGGATCGACGGCAGGGTTACGCTCCAGAAGGTCCGCCACCGTCCCGCGCCCAGGGTGTACGCCACCTCTTCCTGGTCGACCCCGAACTCGCGGAGCACCGGCACGACCTCGCGGACCACGAACGGGAGCGTGACGAAGGTCGTGGCCAGGACCATGCCCGGCAGGGCGTAGACGACCTGGATCCCCATCGGCTCGAGCCACTGGCCGATCCAGCCCTTGCCGCCATAGAGGATGATCAGCATCAGCCCGGCGACGATCGGCGAGATCGCGAACGGAAGGTCGACGATCCCGTCGGCCAGGGTCTTGCCCCAGAAGTTCTGCCGCGCCAGGACGATCGCCAGGGCGAGGCCGAACACGGTGTTGATCGCCGTGGCCAGGAGCGTGATCAGGATCGTCAGGCGGAACGCTTCCCGCGCCGAGGGGGCGGCCAAGGCGTGGAGGAAGGGGCGAAACCCGCCCGCCAGGGCGGCTCGGACCAGGGCGAGGGCGGGAACCAGCACCAGGATCGCGAACCAGGCCACCACCAGACCGATCAGGAGCCAGCGGCCCCAAGGATGGCGATTGCGTTTCAGCACGGTCGGCGGCCCGTTCTGAGTGGTCGGCTTCTCGTCAACTTCCATTTCAAGTTCAACGGCCATGGACGGGCCTCCCATGCCGCTGCATCCGGTTCAGGACGATCAGGATCGCGAGCGAGCTGGCGAGCAGGACGACCGAGACGACCATGGCGCCATCGCGATTGCCGCTCTCGATCTCGCCGAAGATGTACATTGGCCCCGTCTTGGTCTGGAGCGGCCGGTTGCCGGCCACCATCACCACGCTGCCGAACTCGCCCAAGGCCCGGCTGAACGCCAGCGCCGTGCCGGTCAGGATGGCCGGCCAGAGGGTCGGGAAGGTAACCCGGCGGAACGTCGTGAACGCGCCGGCGCCGAGGGTCGCCGCGGCTTCTTCCTCGGCCGGGTCCATCTCGAGGAGGACCGGCTGCACGCTCCGGATCACGAACGGGTACGAGACGAACAGCAAGGCCAGGACGATCCCCGGTTGCTGATAGATTACGCCCCAGCCGTGGCGGCCGAGGAACGAGCCCAGGACGCTCGTGGGGCCGTAGAGCGCGACCAACATCAGGCCGGTGACTACCGTCGGCACCGCGAACGGGACGTCGATCAGGGCATTCATGATCCCCTTGCCGGGGAACGAGTAGCGAACCAGGACCCAGGCGGTCGCCGTTCCCATGACCGCGTTGATGAACACCATCACCAGGGCGGTCGCGAACGTCAGTTTCAAGGCGTGCCAGGCGAACGGGTTGGTCAGCTCCTTCCAGAACGCCCCGAACCCCGGTTCCGCCGCCCGGACGCTGAGGGCCGTCAAAGGGAGGACGACCATCAGCCCGAGGTATGCGAGCGCTGTTCCGCGAAGCACGAGGTCGGATTTCGATGCACCGATCGGTGCTTGGCGGCTCATTGTGCCCGGCCCTTGGATCGAGTGAAGAGCGAGTCCCAGACCCCGCCCGGGTCGTACACCTCTTTGTTGATCTTGGTCCAGCCGCCGAGTTCTTTCATGGTGAAGAGTCGAGGAGGAAGCGGTCGTCGGCCGGGGGGATCGAGCCTGGAGTCAAGCGGCCGAAATCCGTAGTCGGTCAGGATCCGCTGGGCCTCCTCGGTGCGGAGGTAGTCGAGAAAGGCAGCGGCCACCGCGCGGTTGCCGTGTTTCTTCACCGAGGTCTCCACGATCGCCGCCGGCCCCTCAATCTGGAGCGTGGCCGACGGGATCACGTAGGGGGCCGCGATCCCTTTCCGCTTGTCTTGCAGGAGCAACTCGTTCTCATAGGTGACGATTGCGTCGCCAGTGCCGCGTTCGAAGGTCGCCATGCTCTGTCGGCCCGAGCTGTCCATGTTGACGACGTTGGCTTGGACCCGGCTCAAGAGGTCGCGGGCCGCGGTCGGATCGGGCGTCTTCGGGTCATGGAGCAACCCGGCACCGTAGATCGCGTTGATGTTCCATTTCGCGCCTCCCGACGTCTTCGGGTCGGGGTAGAGCACACCGACGCCCGGCCGCGCCAGATCGTCCCAGTCCTCGATCTTCGCGGGATTGCCCGGGCGGACTCCGATGACGACGATGCTCCGCGTGATCAGGCCGCGTCCCGGCCCCGATTTCCAGTCTTTGTCGACCAGGCCTTCCTTGACCAGGCGATTGACGTCCCCGTCCAGGGAGAGGACGGCCACATCGGCGTCGAACCCGGAGACAATGGCCCGGCTCTGTGCCCCCGAGGCGTTGTACGACTCCTCGAACCGGACCAGCCGCCCCGTCTTCTGCTTCCAGTGCGCCGCGAACCCGGGGAGGATTTTCTCGTGGAAGGCGTCGCGGACCACCGAGTAGGCCCCGATCGTCAGGGTGTCGTCGCCGTTCCCGGCGCCCCGAACCGGGCCGCAACCGGTGGCGGCCAGCAAGACGAGGCAGAGGCCGTAGGCCCCGAGCCGCGCCGAAGTCCGCGGGCGGCCGATGATCGAGGAGGTCGCTTGTTCCATTGATCCCTTCACGCGGCGGCATACGCCGATGCTATCCCGGCGTCGTTCGCACGCCCTTCCCAGAGACGCACGTCGTCTCTTTTGCTGGTGATTTCAGATGATCCAGTCGCCGACGTATCCCCGTTTCCGCTCGTGGTTCTCACGCACCAGATCGGCAAACGTGGTCCGATCGACGACGTCGGAGATCGCCTGGCGGACCCGGCCCCAGAACCCGAAGAAGTGGCATTCACCGTGGAAATCGCATTCCTTGTGACGCGACTGGCTGACGCAGTCGACCGGCGCGATCGGG
The DNA here is from genome assembly GCF_900129635.1 of Singulisphaera sp. GP187. Taxonomy (GTDB): domain Bacteria; phylum Planctomycetota; class Planctomycetia; order Isosphaerales; family Isosphaeraceae; genus Singulisphaera. The sequence goes on from NZ_FSRB01000001.1 coordinate 5,854,154, forward strand.
CCGTCGACATACCTCATGATCTCGCCGACGGTCAAGTCGTCGGCGGCGCGCAACAGGCGATAGCCCCCTTCGGCCCCGCGCCGGCTCTGCACGAATCCGCCCCCTTTGAGCTGGCCCAGGATGACCTCGAGGAACCGGATCGGGATCATCTCCCGCTCGGCGATCTCGGCGATCTTGAGCGGCTCGGAACTCGCATGTTCGGCCAGGGCGTAAATCGCTCGAACCGCATAATAACACTTCGACGAAACACTCATCGGTGCCTACCCCGCTTAGGATTTAAGAAATCATCTCTATTTCGACTAGAGAAGTCAAGATGGAGCTTCGCGCCAGCCCACTGCGGGGCTGGCGGAGGATGGATGGCGGGCGATCTGGGAGCCAGCTTGCTGTCGTTTCGGAGAATGTCGACTTGCACGGCCCGCGATTGATTCAGGAAGGGGGGGAGGCGCGGCTCAGTCGGTCTCTTCCTTGATCCCCAACTCGATCACGGGGGCCGATTCTTCGACGGCAAATTCGACGATCCCCAGTTGCTCGCCGAGGCCTTTGGGCGCAAACGAGAGCAGTCCCCGGCGCTCTGCACAGGCCATACAGAGCCGTTCATCGCCGCGGAGCACGACGATCTCGCCGTCATAAACGCGATGATAGTAATCCTGGCCGGGGGCCATCATGTAACAGAATTCGCGGTCATTGCCCACTTTCTGCGCCACGCGCCAGCCGGGTTCGAGCAAGTAGAGGCGGCGCGGCGGACACTCACCACCGTGGTCGGGGCGACTCGGTGTCTCGTTCATGGGGCGCTCTCCCGTCATCAAGTCAGGGACGAAGGGGGGTGGATGCCGCAGACGTCGTCGGTACAGAGCACGTCGCGGGGGCGCGAGGCCGCAATTGCATTGTAAGCCCGGTGGCCGCCCCAGGAAAGCACGGGGAGCGAGCCGACCAGACCCAGCGGCCAGAACAGGGGAATCCAGCGGCTGAGCGTGACCACGGCGTCGTAGCCGACGTCGATCCGGCCGTCGGCCCGAACCAGGTGCATCGCCTTCATGCAGGCCGCCTTGGTCAGGCTCGGGTGGACCGTCGCCACGTCCACGGCGGTCAGGTCGACCGGCTCGAGCAGGCGGTCCGGGTCGCCCGCGGTCAGCAGCGCCATCGACGCCCGACAGCGCGGGCAGGCGCCGTCATAGAGGACGCGGCCGGCCGACTGCTTGCCGTCGCCGCCGACCAGGCTCCGCAACCAAGGGCCGGAGACGAAGGCGAGGTTGCCCGCGAACATGGCCAGCCCGAATTCGGTCAGGCCGGGCGCGGAGATCGCGATCCCGACGTGCATCAGCAGCGCCGTCAACAGGAGCAAGGGGCGGAGCACCCGCACCCAGATGAGGACCGGATAGCCGAGCTCGAACGCGAGGGCGGAATGGGTCAGCAAGTTCAGGAGCCAGGGGTAAGCGGCCAGCCAGGTCAGGTCGAGCTGGCCGAACTCGGCCGAGGCGAGTACGCCCCAGATCGCCGTCCCCGACCACCAACTGGGCCCTTGGAGTTTCGCCAGGCCGGCCATCCCGTAGATCAAGACCAGGTGAAGCTGAATCAGCCGAAGCGCCAGGTTGGCCGACACCGAGGGCTCGGGGACGCCCGATGGGACCGTCCAACGGCCGTCGTGACGCCGCCGGGCGACCGCCGCGCGGGCCAGGCGATACCGCGCCAGGAAGCGGTCGAGCGAGACCGCCTGGCCACTCGCGAACGTGAACGCCAGGTAGAGCGTCCAGGCCGAGACGATCTGGTCGAACCCGAACAGCGAAACCGGAACCCGCCGCGCGACCGAGACCACGATCACCCAGGCGAGCACCGCCGTCACCCGGCTCCAGAGGCCGACCGTGAACAGGGCGACCACGACCAGGCAGGCGACCCAGACCAGTCGCAGCAGCGCGTCGGGCACATGGAACCAGAACGACCAGGCGGCCGGTGCCTGCATCCGGTGCACGAACCGGACCGACTCGGGATCGGCCCATCCGTCCGACCCGAAGAAGGCGTGAAGGTCGAGTCCGTAGACCAGCAGGTTCCAGAACAGCAAGACCCCGACGCTGATGCGAATGAGGCCCAGAGCCGTCGGGTCGGCGGGCGTGAAGAAGAAGCGGTTCCAACCGCGCCGGACCGTGTTGAGGAGGTGCGCGGGGTATTCGACCAGGCTGTTCAGAAAGCGTCGCAAGAGAACTCTCCGATCCGTTCCGGCGTGGTATAAAACTCCTCGGCGTCGAGGTTCACGCGCGGGTGGCCTGGGGCCGCAAGTTCTTGCCGGACCCGCTCGAGGTCCGGAATCAGATGAGTCTGCGTGACGAGCGTGATCGTCGCGGCGCCGGGGTGGCTCCGCGCCAGATGCCGCGCGTAGGACCGTGCCCAGGTGCTCTTGGCACCGTCGCCGGTGATCGCTCGGGCGGTCTCGAAATCGACCACCAGGTGATTGGCCAAGGCGAGTTGGCGTTGATAGCGCAGGCTCGGCCGAACTGTCCGGTCGGGGAGACGAATCGTCACGTCGGGGCGGCCGTCGGCATAGTGGATCGTCGCGATCGCGATCGGGGTCGGCGGTGGCTCGGGGGCGTAATAACGGTAGGTGTACCCCTGGTCGATCCGTTGGAAATAGCCGGCGAACGGTTGGACGAGCGCCTGCTCGAGGATCGAGGACGGGGGAGCCGCCAATGCGCCGGCGAGCAACGCCGTCCCATGGATCAGCAACCCGACCGTGACCAGCCCACGCGCCCAGCCCGGCCATCCGCGCTCCGGAGGGAGTCGGTCTGGGCTCTCTGGGTGGTCGGCATTGAATTTGCTGACTTTGCTGGCCAACGGCCGCTCCTTGGATGTCGACAGAATCGTTACGAACCGACTCTGGAGCCACGAGTGCGCCACGGTTCGCGGCCGTCCGCGAAGGTCCGGATCCGAGCTGAAAACGAAGCCTGCCGAGACCGGTTCTCCATCGACCCGCGACGGGAATCGAGAACCGGTCGTGCTTGAGAATCAGTGAGCCCGCCCCTCATCGTCGCAATCCGGTTCGTGCGATTGCTGGGCGTCGTAATCCTTGATCCTAACAACTCCACGGAAGTCAGGCCAAGAGCGATCGAAAGATCGACCATTAGGGATATTCGGAAAATTTGCTATAAGTCTCCCAAACAGTTGTTGTCTCGCCATTTTCACACGGGGATGTTGCAATCGTGCCGTTCACGGATTAGACTTTGCGAGGAATGAGAAGAGTCTAGCGATCAAGGCAACTCGGCGGATTGCTGGGGTGGGGTCGATCGGCTCAAATGGGGCGAGCCAGACTCTTGAGCATCCGACTGATTACGAAGGTACGTCTCGTGGTGGTTGCCGGCCCCGCGTTTGGTCATCTCGAATTGCACCAGGAGGTCTGAAATGCAGGGAACGATCGTTTTGTTGATGGCCCTTAGTGGCGTCGGTTGTCACCACAAGAACTGTGGTCCGACCCTTGCCCCGTCGTGCTACAGCTCGTGCTATAGCTCCTGCTACAGTTCGGCGCCCGTGAGCTACACGACGTACGTAGCTCCCTCCTGCTACAGCTCCTGCTATAGCAGCTGCTATTCTTCGTCCTGCTATTCTTCGTCCTGCTATTCTTCGTCCTGCTACAGCAGCGCCTGCTACAGCAGTGCGTGCTACAGCGGCGGTTGCTATGGTGGTTGCTACGGTGGCAAGCATCATGGTGGCTTGTTCCGTGGGCTGTTCGGCCACAAGCGACACAATAGCTGCTGCGACGCGGCCTACGCGACCGTGAGCTGCTACAGCGGTTGCTACGGCTCGAACTATGCTCCGGCGGTCTACGGCAGCTACACGCCGGTCTACTCGGGTGATGCCTACGCCTCGAGCCAGGCCTACCCGACCGGCCAGTCGACCTGGAGCCCCGCGGCTCCGACTCCGGCCCCGGCCGCCGCTCCGGCTGCCCCGGCCAGCTCGACCGAGGTTGCTCCCCCCGCCCCCGCCGCCTCGGTTCCGGCCGCTCCCGCTGCGGAGAGCACCCCGCCGCCGCCCCCGGCCCCGGCGACCGATGCCCCCGCGCCGCCCAAGTAATGATCGCTCAGGGATTCTGAGGTGACCAAGCCCCGCGAGGGGCTCTGATAATCGAGGGCCTGAACGGCCCCAACGGTCCATCGTGGCGTCGCGACGCCACGATGGACCGCTTTATTGTTAGAGGCGGGCGATTCTTGATCCTTTTAGAATGCTTGGGCCGGTGGGCTGGTAGGGACAATGAGCGTTATGCTAGCTTTCTCGAATCAGGTTCGGTTATAATCCCTGGCACAAAGCCGTCCGGCGGGGATAGGCGCCTGGGCGTTGATGCCAGTCAAGGGAATCGAAGGAACGTCTCCCGATGTCTACCACCCTCCCGCATTCCTCGTCCATGACCTCTTTAAATTCAAACAGCGATCCCGACCAACTCTCAACGACCCCCGACGACGATCATGCCCGTCGCGAGTGGTTGATCCGCAACCTCGGCGAGACGGTCTGTCGCCAGCTCGGCATTTACCGGATCCCCGATGATCTGGTCCTTTCCGTGGTCATTCCGGTCTACAATGAAGTCCGGACCCTGCATGAGATCCTCCGGCAGGTCCGTGCGGTCCCGATCGCGAAGCAGATCATTCTCGTCGATGACTGTTCGACCGATGGCACTACGGATCTGCTTCGCAAGTGGGCCGAAACGGAGTCCGACCTGACGGTCGTCTTCCACGAGAAGAACCGGGGCAAAGGGGCCGCCCTGAGGACGGGCTTCGCCCACGCAACCGGTCAAATCGTCATCGTCCAGGACGCCGACCTCGAATACGACCCTGCGCAGTACCCCCAATTGATTCAGCCGATTGTTGAGGGCCATGCTGACGTCGTCTACGGCTCTCGGTTCAGCGGCGAGTCGCACCGGGTGCTCTACTTCCGGCACACGCTGGGCAACAAGTTCTTGACGTTCCTGTCCAACTGGTTCACCAATCTGAACCTGACGGACATGGAGGTCTGCTACAAGGTCTTCCGTCGCGAGGTGATTCAGGGGATTACCCTGGAGAGCAACCGGTTCGGGTTCGAGCCGGAAGTGACGGCCAAGGTCGCCCGGTTCAAAGTCCCGGCGATTGGAGACCGGCCGGCGCGGCTGTGCCGGATCTACGAAAGACCGGTCAGCTACAATGGGCGGGATTATCACGAAGGGAAGAAGATCGGCTGGAAAGACGGCGTGCAGGCCTTGTACTGCATCGTCCGCTACGCCCTGGCCGATTAATCCCGAACGTCAGGTCGCCTCTACTTTCTCTCTCTCGGTCGGTCGGACGGGGAGCGCTCGCCATGACGCGGTTTCGGCTTCTGGGAACCGCGCTGGCCGCGGTTCACCTCATGCTCCAGGCTCCGCTGGCCGCGCAGGTGACGGAGACGCCCCCTCAGCCGAGTGCGATCGAGAAGGCGAAGGACCAGGAGTCGACGAACGAGAAGGCGAAGGCGAAGCCGGCACGACGGCCTCGCCGCTCGTCCGGCCCTCGGATGTACATGGGCCGGCCAATCGCCGACGTGATGTCGTTCCACGGCGCCGACTGGCTCGTGCGCGACACGCGGGAGCAAGAAGAGCAGCCCGAGGCAATGCTCGACGCCCTGAAGATCAAGCCGGGGTCGACCGTGGCCGACGTCGGCGCCGGAGTCGGCTACACGAGCCTCAAGCTCGCTCGCCGGGTCGGATCCGACGGAATCGTGCTGGCGACCGACGTCCAGCCCGAGATGCTCCAGATGCTTGCGGCCAACGCTCGCGCGGCCGGCCTGAAGAACGTCCGGCCGATCCGTTGCACGTCGACCGACACCAAGCTACCCGAAGGCAAGGTGGATCTGGTGCTGATGGTCGACGTCTACCACGAGTGCGTCGACCCCGAGACCACGCTTCAAGGGGTACTCAAAGCCTTGAAGCCGGGGGGCCGACTCGTCCTGGTCGAATTCCGCGGCGAAGATCCTGAGGTGCCGATCAAGCCCGAGCACAAGATGACCTTCGCCCAGGTCCGCCGCGAACTCGAACCGCAAGGGTTCAAGTTCAAGGAGAAGTTCGACTTCCTCCCCTGGCAACACATCATCGTCTTCGAGAAGCCGGCTGCGAAGGAGAAGGATCAGGACAAACTTGAGGACCCGTCGGTACGTTCCAAGACCGACAATCCTTGAGAATTCCTTTCCCCACCTGGGATTGGCATTGATGAGGAGGGACAGGGAGCTCACGCTCCCCGCTCGCCTTTCAGGCGAGCGAAATCCACCAAAAGGTCAGCGCTCGCTCGCCCCAAAGGCGAGCGGGGAGCGTGAGCTCCCTGTCTTCCTGAGGTGAGGACGCAGTACGGGGTGACGCCCCTCCCCCCTAGCAATTCAATTTTTCATTCCATCCAAGCCCAAGATCGGGCCTGTCGCCCGCGGCCTCAGCCCTGGCTCATCCCCCTGCCCCGCGGATTCCGTACCGGTTGCGGAGGTCGACGATCAAAGCGTCCATGTCGTGAGGGACGGTGGCCTCGACCATGATGTCCTGGCCGGTGAGCGGGTGCCGAAACCCGAGCGTCTGGGCGTGCAGCGCCTGGCGTTGGAACTGGGCCTTGCAGCGTGGACGATTGCGGGGGCGGTAAACGGCGTCGCCGACGACCGGATGGCCGATCTCGGCCATATGGATCCGGATCTGGTGGGTTCGACCGGTCTCGAGCCAGCAGGCCACGAGGCTGGCGACCGGTCCGAACTGCTCGATGACCCGGTAGTGGGTGATCGCCGCCCGTCCCTCTCCGGGCCGTCGCCCAACGCCGCGTCTCAGGTCGCCGCGGTCGGTGATCAAGGGGAGGTCGATCGTGCCGCTGGCGCGGGTGGGCAGGCCTTCGACCACGGCGAGATACTGCCGCTCGATGTCGTGCGCTTTGAACAGGGCCTGGAAGGCGCGGACGGCTTCGTGGGTCCGGGCCAGGGCGAGCGCACCGGAGGTGTCCTTGTCGAGCCGGTGGACAACCCCCACGAACGGCCTGGGGTTGCCGTGGCGAAGCGTGAGATAGCGGCCGGCGCGCTCGATCAAGGTGTCGCGCTCGCGGTCGGGGGTGGGCAGGGTCAGGACGCCGGCCGGCTTGTCCACGATCAGGACGTGTGGGTCCTCATGGAGGATCCGGAGCCGTCCGGCGACGATTCGTGCCTTGGGACGATTGGGGAAGAACTCGATCGGGGTGTCGGTCTCGACCTCCCGCCCGGGTTCGTCGCAGCGCTCCCCTTCGAGGTCAATCCGACCATTGCGCACGGCATCCTGCGCGGCCCTTCGTGAGAGGCCGAATTTCTCGGAGACGAGTTTATCGAGGCGGATCGGCATACGTGACAGTCACCCTAACCCAGCGCGATTTGGCTGATGCCTGCCCAAGGGGACAAGTCTTTTTTTTGAGGGATTGGATCCGCACGTTTCGTGAGAAAAACGTCATGGGGAGGGGCGGCCCTCCGTCCCTGACGACCGCCCGTTTCCCGCGACCCCGCCGGCCCGAAGCCAGGCGAGGAGCGCGGGCAGTCTCAATGGGGACACGGTCGTGCCGTCAACGATTCTCGACTGTCGAGGACGTCCGTGCCCGTATCGGCCTATTGTACCGTCGAATCAGGATGATTCCACCCCTTCGCCGATCGAGACTCCGCGGCAGGCGGCGCGCGGCGCGAATCCACCTTGCCGTCGGCACCGGCGATGGCATACCTTTGGGGAGTCTCACCGCTTTGAGTTCGACCCCGCCGGAACGACCCGAATGCATGACCCCGCGCCGCTTGCCGCCGACCTGGATTTCGTGAAGGCCCTGGCCGCCGAGGTCGCGATCGTGGCCCTGGGGCGATTCCGCGGGGTGACCCCCCAAGAGAAGGAAAACCAGAGCTTTGTCACCGACCTCGACCATGACCTCGAACAGTTGATCCGCCAGCGGCTCGGCCAGCGGTTTCCGAACGACCGGCTCACCGGTGAGGAATACGCCGAGACGGGAGGGGGCGGCCCGAGACGGTGGTCGATCGACCCGATCGACGGGACCGGCAACATGGTCCACGGGCTGCCGCTCTGGGCGATCAGCATCGGCCTGCTCGACCAGGGAGAGCCGGTGCTCGGCGTGATCGCGATCCCTCCCTTGGGCGAGCTGTTCTGGGCCGTCAAAGGGGGCGGAGCCTGGCGCGACGGCGAGCGACTCACGGTGCGCGACGCCGAGTCCTTTCACGTCCAGGACAACGTCTGCGTCGGGACCAACGCCTTGCGGGCGGTCGACCCCAGGTCCTTGCCGGGTCGGCTTCGCGACCTCGGTAGCGCCTGCTGCGAGATGACCTTCGTCGCCGCCGGCCGGCTCCAGGCTTGCACCTTCCTCGGCGAAGCCGCGCACGACGTGGCCGCCGGGGCGGTGATCGCGGCCGAGGCGGGCTGTCACTTCGGCACGATCGACGGCCAGGTCCTCTCCCCCACCGAGCTGGTCGCGAATACCCCCGTCGCCCGCCCGACTTTCGTCGCGCCTCCCCGTCGCCTTGCGGCGCTCATGGCCGGCGCGCGGCTCTTCAAGCCCGAGCCTTCGTGATCAAGAAATCCGGAACGCGGAAAACTCGGGAATTGAAAACATGGGAAATTCAGCAAAATTAACAAATTGAATCATCTCTCCGCCGTGCTCTTTCGTGGCTGAACTTTCTCGGGTTTGCATGTCTCGCGGAGTGCTCTGTGCAACGCGTTATCGCCAGTTTGCCCGAGTCGATGGCCGAGCTCTGTCTGATCCGGCTGGGGATCCAGGTTCGGAGCGTTCGGGCCGTTTTTTCCGCCATTCGCCTGGCTCGGGCGATCGATCGTTCGGCGGCCGACGCGATTGCCGCGGGGGCGGGACTCTTGCATTCCGAGCGGTTCTCGATCAACCGCAACCATTTCGGCGTGTTGCAGTATTGGCGAAGCTTCGAGGATCTGGAGGCATGGTCGCACCGGCCGCCCCACTCGGAGTGGTGGCGTCACGCCGTGGAGCGGATGCGAACCAAGGGCGACCTAGGGATCTACCACGAGACGTTTCTTGTGCCTCGCGACCGTATCGAGTCGATCTATCTCGATTGTGCGCCCGCGGGGCTGGCCGTGTTCGGAACCACCGGTGAGCCCGTCGGGTCGATGACGACCAGCCGGGGTCGCCTGGGGCGAGGGTAAAACGCAATGGGTCACTGGGGCGTGAAAAGCTACGAGAACGACGACGCGTCCGACGCTCTTGAGGCGGGGTTCGACGAGGTCCATGGCGCAGTCTACGACGACCTGATGGACGACCGCAGCCCATTAACATTTGAGCAGGTTCAAGCGAAGCTCGCCGATGCCCGGACCCTCGCCGCCGCACTGGCCGCCCTGAGCGCAACAGTGGGAGCGCCGTTCGAGGAGTGGGACGAGGTCGAGCGGCTTGCGTTCGCCGGAGTCGTCGTCCGTCACGCCGAGCTTGACGTGCCGATCCCCGACGAGGCTCGGACTCGGGCGCTCGACTGGCTCGAGTACGAGGAGATCGAATGGGACGAGACGACTGCGCGGCGGTTGCGCCGGGAGAAAGAGGTCGCCCTGCTGCGGAAAATCAAGCCGCCGGTGGCTTGAGCTCCTCATGATTATGGGGGGGAGAGGGATGGGATTTCGCGGTGTCGACGACGGAGAATCGCCTGTTATGGCCGAGCGCCGGACTTTGAGCTTCGCCACACTCGATCGTGTCATGCCCGATGTGGATCAGCTTCTCGAGGGGCACGAGACGGTGGGGAATTGGTCCCTGGGACAGATCTGCAATCACCTCGCCACGGCGATCACCGCCTCGGTCGACGGCATCCCGATCCGCGCCCCCTGGATTTATCGGAAGACGATCGGGGTGATGGCTCGTCGTCGGCTCTTCCAGAGCGGCCGGATGGCCACCGGATTCCAACTCCCCGCTCAATACTGCCCCAAGCCCGGCCTCGATGCGCGTGCCGAGGCCGAGGCGCTTCGCGCGACCTTGCGGTACTATGCCGGCTTCCAAGAGCCGCTGGCCATGCACCCGCTCTTCGGCTGGTTGACACGTGACCAGTGGGACCGACTCCACGTCATCCATTGCGCTCACCACCTCAGCTTCGCTCGCCCCCAAGGCGAGCGGTGAGCTGATCGCTCCCCGTCGTTGTTGCCTCGGGTTGGAGTGACGTGGCAGTCCGCTCGCCGCCGCTCCCCGTCGCTTTTTTTACTCCATTTGGATTCCATGGTGGGCCGCGCCCACCTGACGTGTCGCGCACCTGTCCGCCGGGATTCACCCCCACGGATCGCCCAATCCGGTCATCCAGATCGGGGAGTCCTCCCGAGTGCATTGCGTTCAGCCGCAAATTAGAAAGCCGCGAGATCTCGGCCGTAGTCGGCTGATTCGCGCTCGCGAGCTCGTGGCGACCGTTGTCTGAGCTGTCGTCGACCAGGGGGGCCGAATCGGGTATAGTTCGCCTGACAGGTTGAGTGCGCGCGGCGGCGTTCTCCTCAAGTGACACGAGATCAGGAAGGAACGTTGACCGGTGGGCGTCATCATTCGCGAGAAGAACTCGGGCACTCCCTTGGCCGAGGCGGTCGCCGGCCGTGGGCTCCTCACATATGAGGGGAATCTTTACTACGATTCCCGCCTGGTCAATCACCAGGTGCTTCGGGTGAGCGATCGGACCTACACTTGCCCCGTGAAGGGGACGTGCCATTGGGTCGATTTCGTTGATCCCCAGGGACAACTTGTGCAGGACGTGGCCTGGGTCTACGCTGACCCCAAGTCAGGACACGAAGCGATCAAGGACCGATTCGGCTTTTACGCCGGTGCCCGCGGCGCGACCCGCCAGGACGACGCCCGCTAATCGTGCACCGAGCGTTGTCGCGGTTTCGGACTTCAGCGGTCCCCCCACCTGTTGCCCATTGCGGCATGATTGTGGCATGGCCCCCCGCCTGTCGGGAACGCGCGCCAAGGAGGCCATTCCTCCTTGGTTCGCCCCGCTGGGGCCACAAGGCACCCACCCATCGGAACGGCCTCATACGCCAACTTGAGTGGATGCTCAAGGGGGCAAAACCGGGCCGGGGTCGACGGACCCCAAGCCAAGCCCACCCAACGGTAAACCGCGGGAAGACTTGACGTTTCGCTTTCCGACCTCGATCGCTCCGAAGTGGCCGGCGGGTCGGTTGTGCGCCCGGATCACCGCCACGAGTCGGTCCGCTCGGCCCGCCTCTGCGGTCGGATCGGTGCTGGCCTTGGCTTCGCCCGACATTCACTCCATGAATTCAATGATTCATTGGGCTGCGTTCGATGACCAGGGCCAAGACGAGCGAAAAAAAGCGGTGTTGAGGAGTTTGTGATTCAAGCAGTTAGTAATTTATAGCGAGATCTGGAGAGGCTCTACAATTGTCATTTCTTCACGCTCTGCGTTGACTTCTTCTCGATTCCTCGATATCATCGGGATGTGACGGGCGGAGATGGATGTAGGGGAGATGGCTCGCACGTCACCGTCAAGTTTTCTTGGTTCGATTGATGCCCGCGAGTTGCGTTCCGAAGGGTTTTTTAGGGAATTCGCGTTATTCGTTTCCTGTGCCTTGTCCTCACGTCTCCCGATGTGAGGAATTCTGGAGATTCACGCCGATATGCTCTAGGATTGTTGCTTCGAGGCCGCGGCGACCTCCCCCTCCCCCCTGTCTGGGTTGATTTGTAGGCCGCGATCTCTCAATGCAATCCTCCGTTCGTCTCAACGCGGACGGTGACCGGGCTCTCTCCGCTCGTTCTCGTTTTTCCTCGTGACTTTATCTTTCGTTAGCGCTTGCCAGCGGAGCGGCTCCCTACGGAGTTGGCCGTCACGCCCCGATCTTGCCCGTAGCCTACCTTCTATCCTTCGGATGTCCGTTGCGTCATCCATTCGTCGCACCTTTTCCGGGAGCCTCAAAAGTGATGCCGAAAGTCAGTCGACAAGGGCGTGGATTCACGCTGATCGAGCTGCTGGTGGTGATCGCAATCATTGCCGTGCTGATTGCCTTGCTCTTGCCGGCGGTGCAGGCCGCCCGCGAGGCCGCTCGGCGGTCACAGTGCGTCAATAACCTCAAGCAGCTTGGCTTGGCAGTACATAATTATGCTGACAAGAACAGCTGTTTCCCTTTGAAAGATATGTATCCCAACGCCTCGGGCGAGAGTTGCGGGTGGAGTTCGTCCTGGCCGCTGGCCATTCTCCCCGGTCTCGAGCAGCAGGCGATGTTTGACGCCTTCAACTTCAACTTCACGGTCCAAGGGGCCAATTGGGATACCGGTTGCACCAACGGCAACGGCTATAAGAATAGCACGGTGGGCCGCGCCCAGATCGCCACTCTGCTTTGCCCCTCCGAGAACCTGGCCGTTCACCCGGACATGACCAACGGTGGGATGGGAACCATGAACTATTACGGGAACGTCGGTGGCCCCGGGGTCATCACGACGCATTCCGGAACGATCGTGCCCAACCACGCGGGGGTTGCGGCCGCCATCGGCGGATCCTACGCACCCGGGGGGCCGATTACCTTTGCTTCGATCGTTGACGGCACGTCGAACACGGCGCTTTTCAGCGAGAAGTTGTACGGGGTGGGCCCGTCCGGTCCTTCGTTCACGGCCAGCTCGGTGAACGCCAAGCGCGGCCTCTTCCCGGCGCCCGGCACCGCCGCCGCGCACGACTCCGGCGATCCGTCGATCGCGCTGACGTTTGCCAACCAGTGCAAGAGCACCCCGGGGGGGACGACCCGGTCTTCGAGCTCTTCAGGATTGAGCTGGACTTCGGCCTATCCCCCGTACACGGTAATGAACGCGTACACCCACTTCGGCGCCCCGAACAGCTTGGCGTGTGCCAATGACAACGCGAGCTGGGGCGGCCCCTCGGCGTCTCTGCCCCCCACGAGCAACCACTCCGGTGGCGTCAACGTCTGCTTCTCCGACGGATCGGTCAAGTTCATCAAGGATACGATCAACCTGCCGACCTGGTGGGCTTTGGGAACCAAGTACGGCGGCGAAGTCGTCAGTGCCGACTCCTATTGATTGATCGATCGGTTGACGATCGAACGGCCCGTTGTTGCTTTTGAGGTTTTCCATGCCCGATCGGAACGATTACCGGTCGGGTGAGACCTGCTCGTTAGATACCCTTCGAGGAACTACGACCGATGATCTCTCTTGGACAGCGTCGCTTCTTCGGTTTCCTGCTTCTGACCTCCCTGGCGGGTTGCGGTGGAGAGTCTGCCACCCCCCCCGCCGCACCGGCTGAGGCCGCCCCCGCGCCGACGAGCGCGCCCGCCTCGAAGGATCCGGTCAGCGCGGAACGCCCCATCATGCCGAAGCGGTAATGTGATCGGAACGAGCTCCGCGGCGGTGTCGGCAATCGTCTGACTTGACCCTTGCTCCGGCCGCTCTGACAACGAAGACGCCGCATCGCTCCGGGGGACCCGGAGCGATGCGGCGTTTCTTTGCGCGCCTCCCAGCAGGCGGGAAGTGCCGTTTGCTTCATTGCGATTTGCGATTTCTCGGCGAGCGGCCCGTGCTACGGGAAGGAAGACGAAGCCTCATCCGCCCGGTTTGCCTCGGTCTTGATCTGGGGCTTGGCTTCGGCCTTGGGTTCGGGTTCGGCTTTCCGCTTCCAGACCTCGATCTCGCCGAACTGGACGTCGGGTTCAAAGTGCGTGCGGATCACCGCCACGAGCTGGTCAACCTTGAACTTGGGATCGGGACCGACTTCGCTCGGAATCCAGACGACGACCGCGTTCGGGGTCTGCGCGAGAATCTGGGCAAAATCCGCTTGCTTCTCGGGGGAAAGCATCCGCAGCCAGGCCATCGACTCGACGGGGAAGACCGAGTGCCGCGTCGCCGGCGAGGTGACGGCCGGGTCCCCCTTCAGGACGTTGGCCACCTTGGTCGCGGGCGTGGTCCGGTGCTTGAGGTGATCGATCAGCGCTCGATAATCTTGCCAGGGATAAAAGCCCGAGGTGGAGACTGTGCCCGCGCGATATCCGGGCGGTTTTTCGTCGGGCCATCTCCCCTGTCGGAATGCCGCCAGGGCGCGTTGGGTTGGCCCCGTGACGCAGAATTCCGGCCGGGCCGTGCCCCCGAGCCCGAGGATCAGCAGGGTCGCCGTGAGCTGGAGCAAAGGCGACTGCCGGGCCAGCGCGAGCACGAGGTGAGCCAGGACCGCCAGGCAGACGGCCCAGATGAGCATCAAGGGGATGTTTAAGTAAGTGTGTGCGACCGGACTGAGTGGTTTGTAAAGCGAGCCGAACCCGATGGCCGCGAGCCAGACCAACGCCAACCTTCGGTTCGTCCGATCGGTTCCGAGGGCGAGCAAGGCGATCGCCACCGGGATGAGTGCCATCCGCAACGGCGCGATCAGGGAGATCCAGCCCATCAGGATCGAGGCGGGGGTGACCCGGTTATACGACCCCCCGTATGCGGTCAGACGTACCCCCTGGATGAAGTCGCTCATGACCCCGGCCAGCACCAGGGGCAGAAACGAGGCGGCGAGGAAGAGGGTGAACGCGCTGCCCCAGACCAGGAGTGCCTTGACCGTCTTGCCCGCCGATTCGCCCGGCCGGCGGGTCGCTTCGTCGATCGCCAGCGCCATCGCCGGCACGAAGAGAATCGTCTGGGGCCGGAAGCAGATCGCCAGCGCCATCGCCAAGGCAGAGACGAGGCGGCCGATGCGGCCGGGCCAGGATTGCACGGTCAGCAGGGCGACGACGGCGAAGAAAGGGCCATGCCAGTCGCGCTGGCCGGCGTGGGCGTAATCCAAGCCCAGGTAGTAACTCAGGAAGGTGAGATAGCCGACCAGGCCCGGTAAAATCCCGCCGAGCCGGCGCCGGCTCCAGGCGAGCAGGATCCCTCCGAGCGCCACCAGCATGGCCGCGTCGACCGCGTAGAAGGGCAGAGTCTTGCCCCATCCGAACCCCTTGCCGAGGATCCAGAACAGATAGATCGTGCCGGGGAAGTTGTTGCAGAGGAGGTCGCGGTAGGGCAAGAGCCCATCGTCCCACCCTTGCGCAATCGTGGCAAAGACATCATGATCGGCCCAGTAAGGCCAGGTCAGGTAGTGGGGAATCCAGGTCGCGAGCTGGACCAGCACCAGGCCGCAGAGCGCTACGATCAAGGGGCCGCGCATCACCCAGGCCGCGACCCGATCTCCTACCGGGGGGGAGGACTCGAGCCGGCGGAGGGAGATTCGGGTTCAGGAACTTGGGACGTCGCGGGGACGACCTGCTGCGTCCAGGCGAGAGGGACGTCATTCCGTGACATCAGTGAGGTGGCTCCATTCGGGTGGTTCAACCAAGGAAAAGTCTAACAAGGGGGCAAGTCCAGCCGCGAGCCCAAACCCATTCACGCCTCTCGCTCGAAAAAACGGTTGCAATCCGGCTGGCCCGGATTAGCCGTTTCCTGAGACTTGGGGGCTTGAACCTCGGTCCTTTTTATTGGCGGTCGGGTTAAAGATGCGTTATAGTCTGTTTATCGCCAGGTCGAGCCTGTGTTGCCCGACGTCGGTGAGCGCCGCGTGATTTAGGACCTTGCCGCACAACAGCGGCTGCGACCCGACCTCCCTGCTTCTCTGAGAGATGCAATCCGGAGGACGATTGACGGTCGTCAGTCCGGTTGTTACGCACCCCGAGCCCGGTCTTCTCCACTCTTCTTGGGGCAGAGAAGACCGGGCTGGCTTACGTTGGGACGCGTTCCCCCTTGTTATCTACGACTGTTCTCGCGTCCGAAACGGAGTCGGCGCGGTCTCGACGATGGGGCCTGTGGCTCTTCTTCGTCGCCCTCATGCCTGCTCTGACCGCAATCTGGGCGACCCCCTGGTTCGTCACCCAGGACGGCCCGGCGCATCTCTATAATGCGCAGATCATTGCACGCTCGTTTGATTCTCAATCGCAATTCAACGCGATTTATCAGGTGAGCTGGGTGCCGCTGCCCAACTGGGTGGGACATCTCACCCTGGCCGGATTGCTGCAAATCATTTCGGCCCGCGTCGCCGATCGAATCATGACGACGTTGACCTTGGTCGGTTTTGCCGCCTCGATCGTCTGGCTGCGCTGGCGCGTCGTGGGCTGGCGGGGGATGCCCTTGGCGGCACTTCTGGCGGTCCTCCTGGCGCTCAACTTGCCCTGGCTCCTCGGTTTCACGAGCTTCATGCTGGGCGCCTGCCTGTTTCCGATCACGCTCGGGATCTGGTGGCACGGTCGCGAGCGGCTTTGGCCGAGGCGGGTCGCGGTGCTCTGGGCGTTGGTGGTTCTCGGCTACTTCAGTCACCTGGTCAGCCTGGGCCTGACCGTCGTTGGACTCGCCGTGCTCGCACTGTTCGCGCCGGGGGAACGGCGGTTCGCTCGCGCGGGTTGGACGGCGCTCGGCCTGGTTCCGCTCGTTCCCCTGGGATCGATCTATCTCGGTCTGACCCGGAAGGGGGGAGCGATGCAGCCGGTCTGGAAACATCTGACCGATCCGCTTTCGCTGCACTCCTGGCATGCTCAGTTAAGTTGGGCCGATCCCATCTCCTTGGCCAGTAAGTTCATTCTGCCGTTCCATAACGGATCCTCCCCGGGGTTCGCCATCCTCACGCCACTCATCGCCTTCGCGATGGCCCTGATCCTGGAGGGGATCACGATGGCCCGGGTCCGTTGGTCGTCGCGCCCGCGCTCCCCATCGACCTGGCCTGATCGGCATGGCTGGGGAGTCTTGGCCGCGGTTCTCATTCTCGGCGGGGTCGCCGGCCCCGACACCCTCGGCGAGAGTCACGGCAACTACCTCCCGCAGCGGGTCCTGCTCTTTGGGTTGGTGGCGTTGGTGCCGCTCCTGGATCTCGAGGCCAAGACATGGACCGGCCGGGCTGCCGCCCTGGTCTTGGTCTGGGCCGTTGCGATTCAGTCGGCCTTCCTCTGGGAATACGCGGCGACCTCGAACCGAAACGTGGTCGCCTTGTTGAAGGCCCGTACCGCAATCGGCTCGAACCAGAGGGTTGCCACCCTCCTCATGGGGATCCCCAGCCGCTTCCGTTCGAATTCGATTCTCCACGCCGACAACCTGCTCGGCGTGGATACCGGCAATATTATTTGGAACAACTACGAGACCAGACACTATTACTTCCCCGTCCAGTTCCACCCGGAGCTCGACCGGCCCGATTCCGAGATGCTCGAACTGCTTGCGCTTCATGACGATCCTGATGAGGGGGGCTATCGCGCCTTCCTCTGGCGTCACGAGCTCGAGGCCCATCATCGGTCGATCGACGCGCTCTTGACCTGGGGCAAGAACCCGGAGCTCGACCAAATCAGCGACCGTTGGTTCAAGCCGGTCTACGAGAACGGAAACGTCCGCGTGCTTCGGCACCGATAAGCTTGAGAATCGACTGCTTCGTTGTCGATTCCGAGGCGAGTGGGAACGGTCCCCACCGGCAGGCGCCTTGCGTCGATCCGCTCCCTCCGTCACCATGGAGGCCGGGCTTTTCGCGGGACGGGAGCAAGCCGGGCCATGCGGATCAAACAGCAGGCGAGGCGATTGGGGATCGGGCTGGTCGGGTGCGGTTGGATCGCGGTCGCGGTCGCCATGGCGGTCGCGGCAAGCCCGGCGGCGGATCGTCCCCGCCCCGAAGACGATTGGACGTTTCGACCGACCGTCATCATCCGCAACGGAAACGCGCAGGGCAGCGGGTCGGTGATTGCCTCGGTCGAAGGGGAAACGCTCATCCTGACGGCCGCTCACGTCGTGGAAGATCAAGGGCCGCTCAAGGTCGAGCTGCACCGCTATAACCTGGGCCTGGAACACGATCAGGCCGGGGCGAACTGGCCTCGATCGGTGCCGGCCGAGGTGGTCGCCGCCGACGAATCGGCCGACGTGGCCGTCCTTCGAATCAAAGGTCTGCGGCCGCTCCCGTACGTGGCCCGCCTGTCGGTCCAGGGGGCCGAGCCGCCGCGAGGGACCGTGGTCACGTCGCTCGGGATCGACAAGGGGGCTCACCTCAGTAGCTGGCCGACGCGGATCGCCCAGATCGATCGGTTCGAGATCGAAGGGACCGGCGCTGAGCGATTTTTCTTGATCACCACCCGGTCTCCGGAGCACGGTCGCTCGGGGGGAGGCCTGTTCCTGGCCAACGGCGACCTGGTCGGCGTCTGCGTGGGCCGCGGCAACTTTATGAAGGGGCGAAATTCGGGCATTTTCGCGTCGAGCTCGAGCATTCGCCACCTGCTCCGCGCCCATGACCTCGATGCCCGGCTCGTCCCGGCCCGGGCGTCGTCGCCCACCTCGACCACGTCCCACCGTCGCCCGGCGATCACCACCACGGAGGCGCGACCGACCCGCTGATTGGCGATCGGACGCGGGTTGGACCCGGGGGTCGAAGCCATCCTGAACCTTATCTTCTTGTCAAAAATGGACCACTGGACCAAGATAGGACGTATAAAGACGGAGTAAGGGTGCGCCGACCCGGTTCTCGTCGCAACGGCGCGGCGGGTGGACATCGTCAATGGCGCCTTGAATCCGTGGTTGGAGAATCGACCTTGTCTACGAGTAATCCCGCTTTCTCAAAAGAAACGTTCGCTGGTTTCGAGCAAGTCTACGGAACCACTCGCGCGGCGGCGATGACCGTCCAGGGTACGATTGGTAAGACCTTCGCCCTGCTCGGGATCCTGTCCGCGACCGCGCTCTGGGCCTGGAATGCCACGCAAAGCCAGCAGCTCAGCATGGCTGTCTTGCCCGCCGCGGGAATCGGCGGAATGATTCTGGCTCTGATTACGATCATGAAGCCGACCGTCTCGCCATGGACCGCCCCGGTCTACGCGGCATTCGAGGGGGTTTTCCTGGGCGCATTGTCCTGCCTCATCGAATCCGGCGTTCAGCAAAAGTTTGGCCAGCAGTATCCGGGCATCGCGCTCCAGGCGGTCTCGCTGACCTGCGGCACCCTCTTCGTCATGCTCTTCGCCTACGCGACGGGCCTGATCCAGGTCACCCAGCGCCTCCGGGCCGGGGTGGTCGCGGCCACCGGGGCGATCGCCTTGGTCTACGGCGTGGCGATCATCGCGAGCCTGTTCGGAGCCCGCGTGCCGTTCCTCAACGATGCGTCGGCGGCCGGGATCGGAATTAGCCTCGTGGTGGTCGGTGTCGCCGCGTTCAACCTCCTGCTCGACTTCGACACCATCGAGTACGGGGCGCGAATGGAAGCTCCCAAGTACATGGAGTGGTACGCCGCGTTTGGCCTCATCCTGACCCTGGTTTGGCTCTACCTGGAATTCCTCCGCCTGCTGAGGAAGCTCCAGGATCGCCGCTAACCGCCAACGGCGCCGCATCGGCTCTCTCTCTCGATCAAGCAACAACCAGACGAACCGCCGGGGCCATCCCCCGGCGGCTCGCTTCATTCCTGGCGAGCGGGAACGCGAGTACCCTGTCCCGGTTGCGCGAGGCCACGTCAAGCTTCGCCGAACCCGTCGTCAACTCATCATTGATTTGCAATCTGACAGCAGTCAGGATGGGATTCTTCCCGTAGGGTGGGCACGGCCCACCTCCCTATCTCCTTGCCGAGAATGGAGATAAGAGGTGGGCCGTGCCCACCCTACGAGAATCGTTGGACCCACGATAATGCCACGGCCGATCGTGCCGAAGCAGGAGGGAATGGGTTCGGCGAAGCATAACCCATGAGCGGGCGGCCTGATTCGATTCTCAGCGACCCATGAAATGACGCGAGCCGCCGGGGGATGGCCCCGGCGGCTCGTTTCGTTTCGGTGAAGAAAGTGGGCGACAGGTCTTGTCGTCCACTCGAAATCTTCACGTTATCAGTACGAGTCGCTGCTGACGACTTCGCCACCGGCGCGGGAGCTCAGGGCCCGGAAGGTGATCGCGCTGATTGAGTCCTTGAGGAAGTGGACCGAGCCGTCGGCGTAGGCGAAGTTGGCGCCGCCGGAGTGGTTGCTCCGGAACGAGAAGCTGCTGTCCGCTGTGGTGGGGATGATCGTGCTGGACGCCACGGTCACCGGATACTTCCAGTTCAGCGCGATGCTGGTGACCGCGACGGCCTGGTTGCTGTCGGCCCAGCTCGTGAACGGAGCAATCAGGTTCGACTTGTCGAGGGGCATGGCGTCGCCGGCCAGAATCGTGTTGCTCGTGCCGTCGACGACGGAATTCATGCCCACCGCCATCGTTCCCCGCCAGAACATACCGCGCGCCGTCGGCTGGCCGGTGGTTCCAACGGCCGGGTCGCCGAAGGCGTTTAGAATTCCGACGGTGTATCCCGGAATCAGGGTGGAGTAGAGATTCAGCGTGTTATCGCCGAGGTTGCCCTTGTAGGTGGTGATCGCGACTGCGCCGGTGATGTTCGGTGCCAACCCCAAGGTGGTGGAGTAGTCCCCCTTCTGGATCTGAGTCGAGTCACCGGCGTAGCTCGGGCAGATGAAGGTGGCGACCTTGGAGTAGATCACCGTGGTGTTTCGCAACGAGTTCCAGACGCTGTCGGTCGCTGAAAACCACGAGAAATTGTAGGCGTTGTAGAGGGGAGTCTGCTCCATTTGGGGCAGGATCTGCGTGAGCCAGCTCACGCGAGTATCCATCGACGTGCCCAGACCGGGGGCGACGGGGAAACCGATCTGGGTGGGGAAAACGTTGTTGACGTCATGGTAGTTCATCGACGCCAAGGCCAGTTGCTTGAGGTTGTTGACGCAATTCGAGCGTCGGGCTGCCTCACGGGCCGCTTGCACCGCGGGCAAGAGCAGGGCGATCAAAACGGCGATGATGGCGATCACCACCAACAATTCGATCAGCGTGAATCCACGACGAGTCGCCGGCGCGCGCATAGAAAACCCTTTCTGGCAACGACGCTGAGTCGTGCCCAATCCCAACGTAAAATAGAATGTTCGGGGGGAGAGGAAATCAGAGGCTTGCGGTGGCGACACAGGGGAGAAGAGTCTGGCCGCTTCCGGGCCGATGGGCCGGTAAGACTCCGGTCACCGTGCGGGTACTTCAACGTCGAGAGGCCACCTCTCGATCGTCAGGAGCCGAACAACTCAACCTCACCTCCACGACCCGGGTCAGTCAACCCAGATTGCGTCGGCGATCGATCTTCGCTCAACTCCCTCGTCGTCCTCCCTCCTCACATTCTGAGAGGGGGCATGTCGGAATAATAGGCGCAAGACTGCTAACATGCAAGTGTGGGCGACGAATTTTTTCGGAGCTTGGGTGTCAAGCGGGTCGCGGGCGTCTAGTGAATCTAAATGTCTTTATGGAGTTAGTGCGAAGGGCGACGCCCCTTCGCACGGGTTGATGGCGGGCGACGACGGTTGTCAACGTGCGGTGACCCGAGGCCAATGGGTCTCCACGCCCTGCTGGGCGAGCTTGGCCTGGAACGCCTTGAACTGGGCCGGTTGGTTGCGGACGGCGCGCGGTTTGAGCTTGTGCTCGGTGCAGAACGCGGCGAGCAGGCCGGCGGCCTCGCCGATGCCCCACTCGACCGGGTGAAGCCGATAGCAGCCGTTGGTGACGTGGGTGACCCCCAGGTTCTTGCAGGCGGCGAGCAGGTTTTCGACCCGGCGGGGGATGAGCGCCCCGAGGGGGATCTGGAACGGGAGCGAGCTCACGTCGATATAGTTGTCGCCACCGCTACTGGGGTGCAGGTCGATCCGGTAGCTGCCCACTCCGACCGAGTCGGGAAACAGTTCGGCCGTGACCTCCTCACGCCCGAGCGCCTTCCGCCGCGCCTCGAGCCCCACATGTTTCTCCAGGACGGTGAACTCCGCCCGGATCCGTCGCGATTCCCGGATGTACGGGTATTTGGCCAGGCCGTCGGTCGTGCCGACGATGTCGGGGCGGAGCCGGAGACCCTTCCAGCCGGTGCCGCCGTCGGGGCGGGGGGCCTCGGTCTGAAGCCAATAGAGCAGTGAGAGGCTCAGTTGTTTGCCCCTGGCGACGTGTTTCGCGGCCTCCTCGGGCGTGACGCCCACCAGGTTGCCGAGCAGATAGTCGTTCTGAGGCCAATTCACTAACGTGATTCCACCACGATACGTGCCGGGCACGAAGTTACCCGGGTCGGCGATCCGCCGGTAGAGCCAGAACCCTTGGCCTGCGCCGCTGGGGTTGAACCCGAGCGTTTTTGGCTTCAGGGTCTTCGGGTCGCTCATCTCGATCGCGAGTAGCTTGCCCGACCAAGCCGGGGTCAGGTTGGGCACATAGTCGCGCCAGAAGGCGTACTCGGCCGGCCGGTCGATGGTGTGATCCTCCCCTTCGAGGTACTCCATCGCGAAGCAGCAGGTGAATGACTGCTGATTGTCGGGTTGAGCCTGCTCCGGGCCCCGTTCGTCCCCGGTTTCGCTCTTGGCCTCGATCCCGGTCACGAACTCGACCCCCGCCAGCGGGAGGAGGTCTCCCAGTTCGGTCGCGTCGAGCACGTAAGGGGCGATCAGCACCCGCTCGTCTCCGGTCCTGAGGTGGCGCACCGTCACGGCGCGGACGTGGTCCCCCTCGGTTTCGGCCCGGACCGGCTCGTGTTCCAAAAGCAAGGAAAGCCGGCCCCCGGACGCGTAAGGGGCCAAGAGGTCGGTCAAGACCGCGAGCGCGGCTCTCGGCTCGTGACAGATCCGGGAGACGCTGCCATTGCCCGGGTTCAGGTAGCGAACGGCCCGGGCTTCGGCGGTGAGGGGATAGTGGCGCCGATAGTAGTCGCGGATCCCTCGACGCAGCGCGAAGTACGAGGCGTTGCCGCCGAACTGCTCGATCCAAGGGTGCTCGTCAGGGGGAACCGCCTGCTGGGTGAGCTGGCCGCCGATCCAGTCGGTTGGCTCGGTCATCACGACCGTCCGGCCATTCCGCAGGGCGGCCAGAGCGGCGGCGCAACCGCCGAGCCCCCCGCCCACAATCGCGACGTCGGCGGCAATCTCCCGCGCCCCCGCCGCGTGGGCGATCGGAACTCCGGCCTTGGCCGCCAGCAACCCGGCGAATCCTGCTTGACAGCCTTCGAGAAACTGGCGACGACGCATGAAAGTAAGCCCCAATTCGAATGGTAGAGTCCTCCTCCCTTTCACGGGAGGAGGACCATTCTACTCGAGAACGGGACCTGGTCGAAGCAACAATCCGTGGCCCCAAGGCCCGATACCGTGCCTTGGCAATCGGTGTCGAGCGTGATGCTTGGTGACGCTCGGTTCCGCGACCGGTCTACTGCCCAACCCCCTGGGTGCGAGGGGCGGAGGAGCCCGGTGGAGATGGGGCCGAGGCGTCGCCCCGCGAAGGATCCTTGACGGATGGGGCCGCAAGCCCCGACTCGGACCAACGGATGGGATGGGGGGCGCGCGTGTTGGACGTCCTCCAGACCGACAACGGGCGAAACGGCATCTGGGCTTGGAGTCCGATCCGGGTGCAGCGACAGAAGCGGACCTCGAGTTCGCCCCAGGCACCCGGCCGGTCATAGTTGGTCGGGTAGAACAGGAACAAGGCCGCCAGCAGGGTCGCCATGGCCGTGAGCCGGGCTGGAGCCCGATCCTGGGCCGGGGGAGTCGCCACCGCCGCGAAGGCACGGCCGGCTCCGATCGCCATGAGCGCGACCGCCGCGGGGACGTAATGGAACGCGTAGCCGGGCACACCGAAGGCCAGCAGCAGGTGGTAGGCCAACGCCGGAAGTACGCTGATGCCGAGCAGCGCCGCCAGCGGGCGTCCCGGTTCGCTCCGGACCAGGCGGATCAGACCCGCGGGAATAAAGATCAAGGCGGGCCCGAACGTCCAGAGCAAGGCCATGCCGAGTTTCACGACGTAACGCAGCGTCGCATCCCGGAACCCGAGGTTCCAGATCGAGTTGAGGTAGATCATCTCATAGCTGAACTCGCCGTTGGCCGCGCGATACCGGTGCCAACCCCCGGCGTCGACGAGCATCGGCAGGATCCAGGCCAGGTTGAGCACGGTGAAAACCGCGCTCGCCCGGAGCGCGGTCCCCCAGCGGTGGCGCCAGAGGATGATAAAGTAGACGGGGAGCCAGAAGAGCCCGATGTCCTGGCGGTAGCCCGTCCCGAGGGCCAGGACCACGGACGCCGCGTACGGGTGCCAGAGTTTCGGTTCTCGCCAGGTCCGGACGGTCACTCCGAGCAGGAACGAGCCGACCAGAGGGATCGCGGTGTAGTTCCCCGCCAAGGCGCCGTAGGTCCAGAAGGTCGGAGCGACCGCCAGCACCAGGGTCATTGCGGTGGCCGTCGATGGCCGCACCAGAGTTCGCAGCCACCACCAGACACTCGTTAATGCAAGGCTGCTTACAAACATGTCTAAGATTAAGAAACTGTGATAGGGGTTGGCGACGATGCTGCTGATCAGACGCCCCGAGGCCATGAACAGCGAATGCTGGATCGGCAGCCACGTGGTCTGAATGGTTTCGAGATAGCCGATTTCATCCGGATCGATTGGTATGCGGCGCGCCACGGGTATCCGTGTCAGCAGGACGAATGTCAGGGCAATCGCAAAGACGATCGCGATTTGATAACGCTCGACCCATGTCCCCACCGGCTTGCTGGCGACGATCGGCTCCCCGATACCTTGATTTTCAGATAGCATTTTATATTTAACCTTCACTGTTGTTTATGTGGACCGCGTGCCTGAGGGTGGATCGAAGACGCCCTTGCCGGCGGGAGCCGGCCGGTTATTTAAGGAGTGACGTCGCTGCTCAAAAGAGGTTAAGACCCTGGTGTGGGGCTTCACGGCTCGATTCAATGCGCGGCCGACGGAGAGGGGAGGGACCAGTCGTGGTCTCTTATGAGCGAACTGCGTCAATCGCTTCAAGTGGGGAGGGAGTGCTCAATGATCCAATCCATGGGCATTTCATCCTTGAATGGCGGTCACTTGAGATCCTGGAGGCCCGTTGGCACTTATTATAGTGATGGATGCAACCACGCCAAGACGAAAATTAAAGATTTCGCTCAAGCCCTCGGAGTCAGGCTCGAAAGGTCAGGGTGAACCGGAAAATGAAGGAGGTTTGGGACCCACGAGTTCCGTAAGCGGAACCCGTGCGCGCCAGGCCAAGGCGTTCCCGCGTGGGTTCCGAGTCCCGTACGGAACCACAGGGCACCCGCCCGATGATCAAAAACACCGGTGGGATTCGTCTGCTTGGACAGACTTTCCGTCAGCTCTCCGCGAGTTGCTTGCGATGCGCCCAGACTTTCTCGAACGCCTGGGCGTATTGCTCGACGAGTTCGGGGACCTCAGAGGTGAAGTAGGGAAGCCCGATTGCGGTCCGGTTGGCTTCGTCCGAGCCCGGTAGGTTGGGGATGACCGGCGCGTGGTGCCACCAGGCGGCGTCCTGGTAGAGGGGAAGCTTGTGCTGCAGGCGATAGCGATGGGCTGTCGCCTTGACCCCTTCGGCCTGGAGTGCCTTGACGAGGGCGGCCCGCGTGAACCCGGCTTTCGCTTCGTCGAGGAAGAGAATGTTCGACGAGTAGTAGAGCCGCGTCATGTCGGACCGGATCGTCGGCTCGACCAGGCCGGGCAACTGGGTGATCCGCTCGTTCAGCTTGCGGACCTGGGCGACACCGTCCTCGTTTCGTGCCTTGAGCTTGCGCAGTTGAGCCCGGGCGAGAACCGCGGCCATGGGGTTCATTCGGAACTTGAGCCCGAGCCCGGACCCTTCGAATTTGCGGTAGGGACTGTTCGCGGGGAAGCTGGGGGGAAGGTCGGAGTGTCCGAACGTGGTCGCCCGCTCGTAGTCCTCGCGGTTCTGGTACATCCCCATCCCCCCCTCCATGGCCGGGATCGGCTTCGAGGCCTGGTAGCTGAAGATCGACATCCGGCCCCAGGTGCCCATTGGCTTTCCCTTGAGGGAGGCGCCCGGGGAGTGGGCCACGTCTTCCAGGACCGCCAGGCCGTGCTCGGCGGCGAAGTCGTTGATCTCGTCCATCGCGCACGGCAAGCCCATCCAGTGGACCGGGAAGACGGCCTTGGTGTTCTTGGTCAGCCGTCGCTTGGCGTCGTCGACGTCGAAGTTGAGGGTGCGCGGATTGACGTCGACGAACCGAGGGACCAGGCCGAAGACCCGCATCGGTACGATCGAGGCGAAGAAAGTGTAGCTCGGCACCATAATCTCGCTGCCGGGGGGCAGGTCGAGCGCGAAGAACATCGCCGCGATCGCGCTGGTGCCATTGCACTGGGCTTTGACGAACGGGGCCTGGAAGTAGTCCTTCCAGTCCGCTTCGAGGGCCGCGATCGGCCCGTAACCGGGGTTTCGAACCAGGTCGACGATCGCTTGCTCCTCCTCCGCCCCGAAGATTGGCCAGCGCGCGGCTTCGACCTGCTTGCGGCTCGGAGTGGTGACGGCGGGAGGCCCGCCCTGAAGGGCCAGGTTCTCAGTCGCCCCTTGGGCCGTGGTCGATTGAGTCAGGAGGCCGGCTGCCAGCGCGCCGGCCGTTTGGAGCACCGTCCGACGCGTTGCCTCGGGTCGTTGCTTGCTGGGGTCGCGCCGCATCGGTTTGAGTCTCCCTTCGCCTTACCGGTTCTCGTTCGATCGACGGGATAAATCAGGATTGCTTATTGATAGTGGCTCGCGTCTCGCGGAGCCAGTTCGCCGCGTTCTTCCCGGCGAGCTTGTCCTTCACGTCCTTGCCCGCGTCGAGCACCTCGAGCTTGAGCAGGGCCGGGTCGGGGTAGTTGAACGGCATTCCCGTGCCGAAGACGACGCGGTCGGCTCCCAGGTTGGCGATGAGCTGGCCGATCTCGTTGCCCAGCACCGAGTCGAGCCGGGAGATTTCGATCAGGTAGTTGGCCGGCAAGCCCCCCTCTTTGCGTCCCAACGGGGTGTTCACATAGCCGAGGCCGTTGAGTAAGACGAACCGCGCCTTCGGGAATGCCTTCACCAGCGTGATCACGTCCGCCAGCGCGACGTCGGGGACGTCGACCAGCCAGCTCCGATCCCGCGCGTCCTCCACGCGCATTGGGATCGAGATGATCATCTCTCGCTCTGTGGCCGCGTCGATCAGGTCGTGGCAACTCGGGTTGGCCAAGCGGTAGTTGTGCCATCCGGGATAGAGCCGAAGGCCCTTCATTCCCATCGTCTCGTGACACGTTTTGAGGTCGTCCCGCCAGCCGGCGTAGAAAGGGTTGATGACGGCGAAGGGGAACAGGCGGTCGCGATGGGGCTCGACCTCCGCGGCGAGCTCCTCGTTTCCTGCCTGCGGGTTGCGGTAGGTGATGGCGCTTGCGCTCGAGACAACCGCCTGATCGATCTGCTTCCGGTCCATCAGGTCCAGGAGCGACGAGGCGTTGTTGTGCCGCAACCGACGAAAGGCGAAGTGCCCCAGATACGCATTGAAGTCGATCCTCATGATTTTCGCCCCTTGAGGATCGCTTCCATGTTTCCCCCCAGGATTTGCTCCTTCGTCGCCGCGTCCAGGTCCGCGCCTCGGATCCGACCCACGCCCGCGGTCATCGACATGTCGCAGCCAAACAGGAGCCGATCCGCGCCCAGGGTTTTTACCGCAAACTCGACCACGCCATCATCCGTGACACTCCCACTGGTGTCGAGGTAAACGGTTGGTGCGTGTCGGAGCGCCTTGATCGTCCATTCCCAGTCTCCGCCGCCGCAGGCGTGGGCGCAGATGAGCTTGGCCTCAGGATAACGCCGCGCGAGTTCGGCGAAGTGCCCACCATCAGAAATATGAGGCTGATCGTTCAGGAAGTAGTGCAAGTGGCCGGCGTGGTGGAGGATCGGGACGCCCAACTCGATCGCGCGCTCGACGATCGGGAAGACGACCGGGTCTGTGGCAAAGAAGTCATTGTACATTTTGATGCCAACGAACCCTTCGCCCACGCAACGCTTGATGTCTTCGAGGGCCTCGTTCTTGTGCCCTGGGTTCACGAAGCAGTAGCCGAGGATCCGCTCGGGGAAGCGTTTCATCGCGTCGAGGGTCCAGCGGTTGCACTCCTGAAACCGGTCGGGCGGCGCCGGTCGTTTCGGGGTGAGGAGCGAGCAGCAGAGCTGGTCGATCCCGAGGCGGTCGGCCGCTTCCAGCAGCGCCTGGTCCTCTTGCTCCCAGGTCGGCCGGCTCCGGTGGGCCAGATGCCCGTGGCAGTCGATGACCTTCGGGCGTGGCTCTGGCTTGGACTTGTTCTCGGCTTCGGGTGCTCCCTGGACCGCGCGCCGGGTCAGGTCGGTCCCGAGGAGGGATGCCGCCGCGGTCGCTTGTTTGAGGAACCGGCGTCGCGAGGGGGGCGGCTCAGAGGCGGTCGGGGTCATGGCGGATCCTCAAAGTCGTCGATCGGCTCGGCCAAGGCCAAGGCCAAGGCCGTGGGAATCAGCCGTTGAGCCAGCGATCAAGGTGTTCGCGGACGAAAGCGTCGTCGGTCAGGTGGGGATAGGCGCGGCAGACCCGGTCGATCTCGTGCGCCTGGCCCGGCCCGAGGGTCTCGGCAGGGTCGAGGCACCAGAGACCTGCAAGCAACCCCTGGCGGCGGAGCACCTCGTGGATCCCGGCGATGCAGCCGGCGAACCCGTTGGCGGCATCGAAGACGGCCGCGTTGGCGTCGGTGACCTCAACATTGCGGCGGAGCATCTCGGCCGGGACCGCTGCATCCGCACCCGAGGCGGACAGCCGGTGACAGTCGTCGAGCAATTCGACGGCCCGACGGGTCCAAACGGCCCAGTGCCCGAGCAGGCCGCCGACGATTCGTCTCTCCTTGAGTTTCCCGTTCGTCTCGAATCGAAAGGGCGTCAGGAGGTCGATCACGATGTTGTCGTCGTTGCCCGTGTAGAGCGCCAGGTCGTCGCGTCCGGCCTCGACCACCGCCCGCACGACGTCCAGTGTCTGGTACCGGTTGAACGGAGCGATCTTGATCGCGACGACGTTTTCGATCTCGGCGAACCGCCGCCAGAACGAGAAAGGCAGGACTCGCCCTCCGACCGCCGGCTGGAGATAAAAGCCGACCAGCGGGATGACCTCGGCCACCGTCCGGACATGGGCGATCAGCTCCTCCTCACTCGCATCCCCCAGCGCCGCGAGACTCAGGAGGGCCGCGTGGTAGCCGCAATCGTGGGCGAGCTCGGCTTCACCTCGGGCCTGCCCGGTGCGGCCGCAGACCCCCGCGATTCGCACGAGTGGGTCGCCTCCACGGCGATCGGCCCGGTCCAGTTCCTCGGCAACCAGGCGAAGCAACGGCTCGAAGAGGCCGATCGCCGGATCGCGGATCGCGAACTGGGTGGTGTGGACGCCGACGGCCAGCCCCCCTGCCCCGGCTTCCGCGTAGTAACGCACCAGAGCCCGCTGCCGCCGCTCATCAAGCCGGCGCTCGGCCGTCAACGC
Source organism: Singulisphaera sp. GP187 (assembly GCF_900129635.1). Classification (GTDB taxonomy): domain Bacteria; phylum Planctomycetota; class Planctomycetia; order Isosphaerales; family Isosphaeraceae; genus Singulisphaera. The sequence goes on from NZ_FSRB01000001.1 coordinate 5,883,372, forward strand.
CAGCGGGCACGCGGGAATCGCCAGCCCACGCCGCAAGAGTTCACCCATCCGAGCTTCGATGAGATTTGCCACGCGTCGACCTTCTCGATTTTCATGGAAGGAACAAATTGTCAGATTTGAACCACGAATAACACGAATGACACGAATGAAAAAAGAGATTGAATAATTTGATTTTGTTTTTGAATTATTTGTGTCATTCGGATCATTCGTGGTTAAGTCTTTGTTTTGATGATTTAGAAGGTCCCATCACGTGATTCAAAGTGGGTCGGCTTGCCCAGGCTCGTCCCTCCGCGCGAGACCCAGGCGGCGACTCGTTCGATCAAGCGATCGGCGTTCACGCGAAGCGTCCCGAGCCGCTGGATTCCTTGGCGGGCGTCGTTCAGCAACGCGGAGTCCGCCTCGGTCCCGAGGAGTCGAACTGGCCGGTTCATGAGCTGGCCCAGCCGTTCGGCCACGGTGCGGACCGACAGCCGCTCCGGGCCTGTCAAGTTGATGACCGTTGGTGGGGTGGCGGTATGCTCGAGCGCCCTGAGTGTCAAGGCGTTGGCGTCCCCTTGCCAGATGGTGTTCAGGTAGCCCATGCCCAGGTCGATCGGCTCGCCGGCCGCCACCTTCTGGGCCAGGTCGACCACGACGCCGTAGCGGAGCTCGCAGGCGTAGTTGAGCCGGATCAGCGCCATCGGAGTTTGCTGGGATCGACTGAACGCCTCGAAGATCCGCTCCCTGGCGAGGCAGCTCATCGCATACTCGCCGACCGGCCGGGGCGGATCCTCCTCGCGTGAGCCGGCGCTGGCGGCGGGGACCAAGCCGTAGATGTTCCCGCTTGAGAAGGCGACGATCCGGCTGTCGCGATACCGTTTCGCGACCAGGGCCGGCAAGTAGGCGTTCATCAGCCAGGTGGTCGCCTCATCCCCCGTGGAGCCGAACTTCTTGCCGGCCAGGTAGATGACGTGGGGGGCGTCCGGCAGCTTGCGCAGTTCCGCCTCGTCGAGCAGGTCGCAGGAAATCGTCTCGACGCCGTGCGCGGCGAGTCCCTCCTGGCTCCCCGGCGCCGAGAACCGCGAGACGCCGATCACACGCCTCGACGTTCCACTGGCGTCGGCCGCGCGGCGGGCCATTCGGGCCAAGGTCGGCCCCATCTTGCCGGCAACCCCCAGGAGGAGAATATCGCCCGGCAACCGGCCGAGCGTTTCGATGACTTCCACCGTCGGTTCGCTGAGGAGCGCTTCGAGTTCTGCCTCGGTCTCGATCGCCGGACTGTTCATCGTGACGCCACGCCCTGAAGGAAATCCATAAGCCGGGCCGATCACGGCCTCCGAGCGTAGAGTCCGCGATTGCGGACCCTCTTCGATTGCGGCCTCGTTGGCGGTGTGGTCCGCGATGATCACCCATGAGGGATGGTTCGCAATCGCGGACCCTACGGACTTCCGCGGTGTCAAATCCGCGTGGGACAACGAGAGAATCGAAGCTAACAACGTAGGGTACGTCACTTGGGCCGTTGGCTCAATCCATTCCTTCCCGAGGAAGTCGAAAGCCGGACTCTGGCTTCCGACAAGGCGGACCGAGCCTGGATCTCGACCGCCCCCGGTTCCCTCGGAGTTGATTCAAGGGGCTGACGCTTCCCCCCGTTTTATTGAAAGCCGCCGACCTGTCGCTGAAGTTCGCTCCGCCTGGATTGCTGCTCCTCGACCTTCTTCTTGAGGTCGAGGTAATTCTTCCGCACCTCGTCGTAGCGCTTCCTGGCGACCTCCAATGCCTCCCGACGTTTCTCATCGCCCCCTGAGGCCTCGTCGCCTTGGACTTCAAGATTCGCAAGCGTATTGGTTCGTCGATTTAATTCGTTCGTGATTAACGTCAGCTTTGCATTCAGGAGCTCGGAGTTGAGCGTGATCTCGTTCAACTGGCCGAGGAGTTCCGCCTGCTCGGGAGCCGGCTGTTGCGGACGCGTCGGGACGTTCCGAGTTGTCCTTGGATTCATGGACGCCGCGGCCAATTCTCGCTTGATCCGCTCCAACTCCACGGCCTGTTCTTCAAAATGCCGCCGACTCGCTTCCACGTACTGATGGAGGGCGGCGAGTTCCTTGGCCTGAGAATTCTCGACATCCTGGGACGGCTTTTGATTCACGATTTTGTCACGCTCCGCGCGATTCACGAGCATGATCGACTCTTTGAGGAGGACCTTCTCGGCCTCGTGATCGAGCTCCGCGAGTTCCAGCCTGGCTTTGAGCCGCGCGGTCTCTTCCGCCTGCTTGGCCACTTGTCCGATCGCGGATGAGCCCCCTGCCAGCATCACTCCCAGTACGAAAACCACCAATGCCTTCATCATTGAGCTCCTGACGTGATGGAGAGCGGGAATCGGGTTTGACGGTGTTGCTATGTCAAGAAATGTGTGACTGTTCTGATTGAGTGATGCAGCCGTCCACCTGCTCGACCCGGAGTGGCATTGGTGCTGGGCTGAATCCGGACGGCCAGGCGAGGGGGAACAGGAGGGACCCCTCCAGGCCGTCCCGACCCGACCTCGGTCTTGCCGAGAACGCCGCTTCGTCGGCTCCGCTCGGCCTGGTCGCTCAAGTAAAGCTCAAGCTGAACGAGAGTGGCCGTTGGGCTGCCCCGGGTTGAGCCTACTCCGAGGCGGTGGCATTCACAATCAGGAATCGGGCTCGTTTTGAAGTCAACCACGACTTGCTTCCAAGCTCAATCTGCGACGGCGGCGGGGCGTGGTTGGCAATCCGGTTTGAGCACCTGGCCTGGCGCGTGCAAGTTTTCGCGTGCTTTTCTGCAGTGCGGTGGGGGCAGACGTCGATTCTTGGGGGACCGGAACGGCTGGACTCAGCGGCTCGAAGCATCCGTGGGGCGCGCCTGGTGACGGCGACTCTGGAGTCGCTGCCCTCTCGAGGATGCGGAAGCTGAGTAAAGTTCCGTCGTTCGAGGAAATGGGGAGGTCTAGGCCGTCGCAACCTTGACGTTGAGTGTCAAGAAAGGCCACGACCACTTTTTTTTCCTGAGCTCGAGCGGGGCCGCATCGCGGTCAAATGAGGGCACGATGGACCGTGAACTCGACGGATGCGCCTTGTTTTCGAGGGGTCGTTGGCTGTTCTGGTTCGGTGGGTTGGGACGAAGCGGGTAGGCGCATATTTTGGGTCTGGTGTCAATAAAGGCTAACTATGGCCTTGTCGTGCGCATAAACTCGGGTATTTTAGAGGCCGCTGAACAGACGGACCGACGCCAGATTCGCATTTAAAGGAGTTGGCTCATGAGCTTGAAGCGCTTGACTCACGTTTTTGCATTTGCTTTCGCAATCCCGTTGCTGCTCGCCAGCCAGGCGAACGCGACCTTCACGATCACCCCGTTGACGGTCATCAACCCGGGCGGCGCCACGCCGAATATGAACTTCGTGTACAACTCGCTGGTGAACGCACCGCTGCCGACCACGGGCGTTCTCGGGCAGTCGTACAACTTCTTGTCGGTCAATGTCTTTCCTGGCGCGGCGAACGTCACGAACCAGGTTGTCCCGTACGACATCGTTTATCAGGCTACCGACAACACGACGCATGGTACGGCCACCTTCGAGGTGAAGGGACTCCTGACCCTGAATCTCGACGCGAGCGGCTCGGGGAGCCTGTACAACACCCCCGCTCCCGGTTTCCCGACCCCGTCGTTCACGCTGGGCAGCACGACCTACCACATCAATCCGGTCCCACCCAACTACACCTCGCCGACCTTGCTCAACGGCTCGGGAGGCACGGCCCAGCTTCAGATCAACCTGACGACCGTTCCCGAACCGAGCAGCATCCTCGTGATGGGCTTGAGCGTTGGGGTCGGCGGCCTGTTGTGGCGCCGCAACCTGGCCAAGAAGGCCTGAAGTCGCAACCCACCTCCGCTGCCTGCCCTGTCCCACGCGACCGAACCGCCTCTCGTACCCGCATGGATGCGTTCCGAGATGTGTGAACCCCTTTCGTTGCTCCTCGTCGCCCCCCGAAATCAAGTTTTGCCCCATCTCCGTCGCCCCTCCGAGCAGGGAAGGTCGACGGAGCTTTTTTTTCTCCGCCCGAGCCGTTCATGGGGCGGCCGTGATCGCTCCCAAGCTCAAGGTTCAGAATGGGGCGACTCGTGATGGACCACGTGCGCTCGAGTGATTAGAATGGTCGACGATCTTCCCGGCCGCTGTCCGTACAAAGCCACGGGGAGGTCGAAGAGTCGGGGGCGCCCGGGCCGATTGGCTCGCAGTACCTCGAAGTGAGACGTTCGCGAGAGTGGTGGAATGGCAGACACGCAGGATTTAGGTTCCTGTGCCGCAAGGCGTGAGGGTTCAAGTCCCTCCTCTCGCATTTAGGCGATAACTCTTGATAGTCAACGACTTGTAATGCGAATCGCCGAAGATCAATTCCCCGCCATGCCTCATCAATCTGCGTGGGTTCTATGGAAGAATGATGGAAGTCAGTGTCACATTTTGTCTGTGACTACTTCATTCTTGACCGATCCAATTACACTCTCCTCCCCCGCTACTGTCACAGCGGAACCCCAGAATTTGACTTCTATCTCCGGCTCACCCCGTACTTGCGTCCCAGCACCCATCGCGCTACCCTTTCCCGATGACAGACGAACACCGACCTCCAGGCATGATCGGCCCGTCGCCCTCCGAGCGCGGGCTGCCCGCCGTGCCAGCCGACCCGGCGCGCCATGCGACCCAATCCGCCCGCGAGTGGCGGGACGTGGCCGCTTCCTACGTCGGGCGGCGCATGAAGGAGCTTGGCATACCGGAAGACAAGATCGGCGCGGATGATCCCAGGGCCGGCAAGCCGTGGCGGGTCTTCGATCCCGATGAGGGGACGGGCGGCAGCATCTCCACCGGCATCGTCGTCGATTCCGGCGTGCTCAACCCCGACTTGCTGAAGGGGAAGAAGGGTGGCCGCATCTGGGCGAGCGAGAACCTTCGTCACCGCATCGACGCAATCATTGCGCATGAGTGGGCCGAGGATCAGACCCTCGACCACGACGAGGCGTTGAAAGCGGCGGCAAGTACCGAGCTGCCCGTCGGCGGCGGAGCGAGACGGATCTTGAGGGCGATGGCGAGGTCGTCGTTTTCAGTCCGTACTCATGGAGCGAGCGAAATCCCAGCCCTCACGCGTGAACCGGTAGAATTGCTCCCGGCCTCCCGTGAAGGTGTGGACGGCGACCATCAGCCCGGCGCGGGCCAGCTCGCGGTGCAACTCGCGGTTGGAATCGTTCACAGGCAGCTCGCCGTGCTCGACATGGCGGCGGAGCAGCGCCTGGGCGGCATCGGACAGGGCGGTCGTCTGGGGCATGAGTCCCTCCTTGTTGTCGCCATGATACCGGCGGTAGCGGAGGGGATGAAGGGCAGAACGGAAACGCGCGGCCCGTCTGAACTTCCCGATGGCGGCCTGATGACAAGGATTTGCCAAGACCGTTGGCAATACCCGCCCCCTGCCACTCCAGTCGTTGATGGACAGGTAAGAGACGTGATTCAGGGCCTCGTCGGAGTTCCACCCCTCCTCCCACAGGGCATCGCTCATGGTCTCTCACCGCACCATCTGCCTACTCACTTACCAGCGAACTCAGTAGATGCTAATTCGTTGAATTTGCCAGGGGCGAAATCGATTGCGCGTGTCTTGCCTTTCGGTGTTAGGAACATTTGCATGAGGGGAATTCCGTCCCTCGGGTCCGCCAAAACGACGGTCCAACCGTCCGCGTATCGCTTCGGTTGGTCGGAATCGAACGTTCCCCCGGGGCCTGCGTCGACTCGATAGCGCCCAATCCAACGGCCGGCGCCAGGGACCTTCAGGAATTTTGCCTCCGCGATCTTCTTCGCCTCGGTCCGGCTAATCGGGCGAATCCAGGTCATGACAATCGCGGAGATCGCCACGACCACCATCATAGTGAGGATCGCGAACCGCGGACGCAGGTGCCTCATGGTCGGTGCCTCGGATGCAAGGGCCTTGCCGTTGGCCGAAACGGCCAAGCGTGCGATCGCGTCGATGAGGCGGAATCCGGGGGAGGGCGATGGGCACCCGTTTGCCTTCATCGGTTCTGTGTCCCAATCGAACCTCAGGGGTCGGTCGACAGGTAATCGGGCGGGACGAATGCCGTCAGCCAGACTCCGTTGGTTGAGCATAAGAACGTGTGGCCATCCCGGTGCATTTTTCCGGCTGCGACCTTGAGGATGATGGGTCGGCCCCTTCTTGCGCCGACTTTCGTTGCCGTTTCGACGTCCTTCGACAGGTGAACGTGGTGCCGCTTCGCCTTGTTCAGGCCAGTGGCCAGGATTGACGTCAGGAACCGCTCGACCGTGCCGTGGTAGAGCAGCTCGGGCGGGACTCGCTCTTCCAACTGGAGATCGACTTCGACGCTGTGGCCTTGGTTGGCACGGATCATGTCGCCGGTCGCGTCGAACGAGAAGCGCCGCTTCTCGTTCGTCTCGACGCACTCGATCAACTCGTCGTCGCTGATCGGGAAGCCGTGTTTCGCGGCGGCGGCGAGCAGGTCGTCCACCGGCACCCACCCCCCTGGTTGGAGGGTCAGGCCGAGTTTCTCGGGCGAGTGACGCAGGTATTTCGCCAAATATTTGCCGACGGTGATCAGCCGCTTTTCCATGACTCTGGACCTCAATGGGGCCCGACCCGTTGCTTCTCGGCTCGAATCCGGTCGAGGATTCCGTCCCACAACGCCCGCCTTGCCTCGAGGCAATCGATGGCGGTTTGCTCGGCGAGTTGCCAGCGCGCCGGATCCGAGCCACAGAGGGAGTGCAGGAGCTGGTTCGCCATCGGGCCGTGCTCCTCGCTATCGAGGCCGATATGCCGATCGAGGTAGTACTTGAAGTCTTCGAGATCGCCGTCGGCTTGGATGTTCAGTTGGTCGACGATGCGTTGAAACACCGCGGGGAGCAAGTCTTCTCGGCCGAACGTAAACGCCGACGCGATCGCACAGAGGTTGTCGTCCTCAAGGATCCGGAACGTCTGCTGGACGAAACGGCGGGCGCAATCGGGGACGACGGGGGATTCGAGGGCGACCGCAACGGGCCTTCCTTGGTGAAGCTCGTTCAGGAAGGCGTCGATGGTACCGGTCTTGGCTCGGCAGCGGATCATGGCGCGGCGGTAAAGCTCGAAGTGGCTGACGAACCCGCCTTGGCCATCGTCGTCACTCTCCTCGGCGAGCACGATCTCATTGACGAGTCGACAGCCGCTCGGGTCGGCGGCGGGCAACCACGGGATCGCTACGCACGAGAGCCGCTGTTGCAGCGACTTGAGCAAGGACATGAAATCCCAGACCGCGAAGATGTGGAGTTCCATGAACACATGCAACGCCTCCAGTCGGTCGATTTCCTGGTAGAGCGGATGATGGAGCAAGGCGTCGCGCTGGGGGCCAAGACGCTCCCGGATTGAGTCGAACGGATTCAAAGGCGGTTCTCTCCCTCGATCAGGGCTCGGGTCGTTGCAGGCGCTCTCCTCTTTGAAGATCATAACGCGTCCGTGCGGGTTCGGGGCGGATCGCTCGGATCCTGGGTCGCCCGAGACGGCCCAAGGGAAGTCAAGGAGGGGGGCCGCGATCGAGAAACGGCGTCTGGTTCGCGAGAGAAAAAAGGAGGGGCCGCGAGGGAGAGAGAGCGCCGAGGAAGGTCGGCTTGGAGTCGGAACCATGCGGTGGGCCCGGTTTCCCTTCCTCGGTTGGGACGATCAGTTCTTCTCTCGTTTCAAGACGATCAGGCTCGGCTTCTCGTTTTCGCCCTCTTTGAACTCGGTCGGGCGGTCGTTGCCCGGGCCGCCGTTGCAGATCTTGATGGTGTCGTCGTCGACGAACTCGTAGAGGCCCTTATTGTCGGGCGACTCGTTTCCATCGGGGCCGACAAACTTGACCCAGTCGACGGTTTTGAACGGCTTGGCCGCCGCGTCGAGTTTGATCTCCCCCTTGATCTCAAAGGTTTGGCCGTCGGGCGCGGAGCCCGAGGCGGTGACAACGCTCCCCTTGATCTCGACCGTGAGCGTAATATTTTTCTCGGGGCCGAGCGAAGTTTTCCACTTGCCCTGGAATTTGGCGAGATCCCCTTTGGGGGCGTCGTCGGCCGCCGTGGCCAGAACCGGGAAGAGGATCGCGAACAGGGGGACGAAACGGAGCGCACGCATTGGGTCGGTACTCCACGCGACAGAAGGTTCAAATCGCCCCGATTCGGCTTGCCGGACGCTCTGCGCTCGGTGTTCAGGCCGTGGCGGGACGGGTTGCCCAGCAGTACCTGACCGCCGGCTCTTCGGTTTCAGATTCCCCCGCTCGAAGTCACTGGGGACGGGTCCGGATTGGCGATCGGGAGCCGTTCGCAAGGGGTTTGGGAAACTTTGCCTAGATTCTCTAATATGTTGCCAATCGCCGAACTGTTGGCCGACGCGGGAGTTTCGGTGCGCGGGATTGAATTGAGCCGACTTGACAGAGACGCGATCATCCTCTAGATTGGCCGGACCGTATCGACAACGGGTATTGCCCCGTGCGCTCTAAACCGCGACTTCAATACGCGGTGGCGGACACATTATTCCGCCTCGTCGTCGCCGTCTTTTTCTCATCTAGGTGCAAAGCCTCCATGGACACCCCGATTCAGGTCGACCTGGGCCGGATTGCGCAGGACCTTCAGATCCGGCGCGTGCAGGTGGAGAGCGTCGTCCTGTTGCTCGACGAAGGCAACACGGTGCCGTTCATCACTCGCTACCGGAAGGAACGGACCGGCAACCTGAACGAGGTGGCGATCCGGGAGATCCAGCTTCGCGTCGGTCGCCTCCGTGAACTTGCCGAGCGCAAAGAAACGATCCTCAAAACGATCGAAGCGCAAGGCAAGCTCAGTGATGACCTCGCTGCTGCCATCCGCCAGGCCGACAATCCCAAACGGCTCGAAGACCTCTACCTGCCGTTCAAGCCGAAGAAAAAAACCAAGGCGTCGGAAGCTCGTGACCGGGGACTGGAACCGCTGGCCTTGCGGATCTGGAACCGCGACGAGACCCTCACCGACCTGAATGCCGCCGCCGCGGAATTCATCAATCCCGAAAAAGAGATCGACAGCGCCGAGAAGGCCCTCGAAGGGGTCCGCCACATCCTGGCGGAGGCGATCAGCGAAATGGCCCCGGTGCGCGACGCGGTCCGCCGCGTCGTTTGGAAGACCGGCAAGGTCGTTACCTCGAAGACCGATATCCCGGAAGGGCAAGGCCTCGAGTACCGCGACTACTTCAACTACTCCGAGCCGATCTCGCACATCCCGCCGCACCGGGTTCTCGCGATCAACCGGGGCGATAAAGAAGGCCCGCTCAAGGTCAAGCTCGACGTCCCGCGCCCGGAAGTGGAGGCGGCGACTTGCTCGCAGCTCCCGCTGGAAGGTCACCCGCACTCCGAGTTCTTCCACTCGGCCGCGCTCGACGCCCTCGACCGCCTGCTGATGCCCAGCATGGAACGGGAAGTGCGCCGCGACCTGACCGACCTGGCCGAGCGACACGCGGTGGACGTCTTCGCCCGCAACCTTCGCAGCCTCTTGTTGCAGCCGCCGATTCCTTCGCAGGTCGTCTTGGCGATCGACCCCGGGTTCCGGACCGGGTGCAAAGTCGCCGTGCTCGACGGTCATGGGAACCTGCTCGAGCATGGGGTGATTCACCCGCATCCTCCCCAGAATCGCCGCTCCGAGGCCAAGGTCTTCTTGAAGGACTTGGTGGGTCGGCATCAGGTGGGGGTCATCGCCATCGGCAACCAAAGCGCCTGCCGCGAAACCGAAGAACTCGTCGCCGAAGTCATCGCCGAGGGCACGTTCTTCCACGAGAACCCCGGAGTGACCGACTTCCCCGGGGCGCCCGTGACCCCGAACACCGCACCGGCCCCGGAGCAATCGGCTCACGAGGACGAGGCGGCTGTTGACGAGGGAGCGGAAGCTTCCGCGTCTGACTCGGTCGACGAATCGGCACCAATCGCCGCCGAGGACGCGTCCGATCCGGTTGCGGACTCGGACCCCTCAGAGAACGGTTCGGACCAAGAGCCGGACGTCGCTCCGGGGGCAACCTTCGGCAATCCGGCCGAGGCCATGCCGCCGATCTCGGGTGGTGCCCCCGACTCGGGCCCCTCGTCTGAAGTGGAGCGATCGACCGAATCCGAGGCTGAGACCCCGGAATCCACGCCCGCTCCGACCCCGGAATCCACGCCGACCCCGGCGGGCGAAGCGGTGGCTCACGCTCCCACGGCCGAGCCGACGGAGCCCTCCCCTGCCCCGGTGGCAGCCGAGGCTGTGACGACACCGCCGACGGAGACCGAGGCGCCGGCCGAAGCTCAAGCTCAACCGGAAGGGGCCGAGACTCCTGCAGCGACTCCGGCTCCTGCCGCGGCCGCGGCACCGACTCCGGCCGCCCCGACCAAGCGTGAGCGGGGTCAGAAGCAATCGCAGCCGCGTCCGCCCCGGCCGAAGCCGGTGCCGTTGCCGCCCAAGCCGCACCCGGCCGACGTCCAGCTCGCGCAGTTGACTTACGTCATCGTCAACGAGGCGGGAGCCAGCGTCTACTCGGCCAGCCCGGTCGGTCGCGAAGAGTTCCCTGACTACGACGCCACGCTCCGTGGGACGATCTCGATCGGCCGGCGGCTCCAGGATCCGCTCTCCGAATTGGTCAAGATCGAGCCCCAGAGCATTGGGGTCGGCCTCTATCAACATGACATCAACTCCAAGCAACTGAAAGAGTCGCTGGAGTCGGTGATCGCCAGTTGCGTGAACTTCGTGGGGGTGGACCTGAACACGGCGAGCGTCCCGCTCTTGCGGCACGTCTCGGGTATGAATCAGCTCACCGCCCGACGGCTGGTGGACTACCGCAAAGAGAAGGGGCCGTTCACCACCCGCGAGCAGTTGACCCAGGTCGAGGGGATCGGGCCGGCGACTTACACGCAGGCGGCCGGGTTCTTGAAGATCCGCGATGGTGAGCATCCGCTCGACCGGACCTGGATCCACCCTGAGAGTTACGAGGTGGCCACCCGGCTGCTCGAGAAGCTCGGTTTCTCCGCCGAGGTGGTCCGCGACAAGGCTCAGCTCCCCGCGTTGCACGAAAAGTTGAATGAAGCCGACGTGCCGACCCTGGCGCGTGAGCTCGAGGTGGGCGAGCCGACCCTGCACGATATCTTCGAGGCCCTGGCTCGGCCGGAACGCGACCCGCGTGACGACCTGCCCAAGCCGATCTTCAAGAAGGGCGTGCTCAAGCTTGAGGATTTGACCGCGGGCATGGAGCTCAAGGGGACCGTCCTGAACGTGGTCGACTTCGGCGCGTTCGTCGACATCGGTCTCAAAGACTCGGGCCTGGTTCATATCAGCCAGCTTGCCAACCGTTACATCAAGAGTCCGCACGACGTGGTGAGCGTCGGCGACGTGGTGACGGCCTGGGTGATGGGGGTCGACCACGAGCGCAAGCGGGTCTCCCTGACGATGGTCAAGCCGGGCACCGAGCGTCCCCGCGGGGGACACGGACCTGGTTCGGAAGCCAGAGGCGGTGGAGGCGGTGGCCGTCGTGGCGCACCGGAAGGGCAAGAAGGACGAGGAGCCGGCGCCGGCCGTCCTCCGCGTCGCGAGGGATCGGCCCCGCCCGCTTCGCAGCAGCCGGCCGGTGCTGGTGCTGGTGCACCTTCCGCGGGTGGTCCTCCGGCGAGGCGCCCCGAGGGACCGGGCGGTCATCGACCGGGTGGGTTCCGTCCTGGCCAAGGCCAAGGGGGTCCCGGACGCGGTGGTGCTCGGTCCTCGCATGGTGGTGGCCCCGGGCGGTTCGAGCGCGCTCAACAGCCCCCTCGGCCCACTCTGCCTCCCCGTCCCGCGAAGCCGGCCCTGCCGCCGCCGCCGCTGTCGAAAGATGCTCTGGCGGGCAGTGTTCCGCTCCGCAGCTTCGGCCAGCTCAAGCAACTCTGGCAGGCTCGGGTCGACGAACCGGTCGAGGGGGAAACCCCTGCCGGGACCACCGACACCGGCGCAGAGCCGTCGCAGGCCCAGACGCCGCCGCCGGCACCGGCTCAGGAGGCCCCTGCCCCCACCCCACCGGAACCATCCGCCGGTGACGAGTCCGCGAGCTGAACTGAATTATCGCCGGTCCCTTCGGGGGCCGGCTTTTTTTTCGTTTCGTTCGTCGGGTAGGCCCGGCCTTCGACTTTCCCGAGGTCAGATGACGCCGGCTCTCATTGAGGGCCGGCTTTTTTCGTTGGCCAAAGCGGAAACCGTGGTGGGCCGTGCCCACCCTCCAAGAGAATTCAGGCCCTTGCCTCTCTTGCAGGGTGGGCACGGCCCACCGTCTTTGTGGCCTTTGATGATGATGTTATGTCTTAGCGAGGTTGATCGACGAGTTGCGCACCCTCTCGATGGGTTAGCCCCCATCTTTTTTCAACGACCCGCCAGAGTGCGAGGAATCCCCCTCGTTCCCACGGTCCTCCGTGGGAATGCCGTCCCCGACGCTCCGCGTCGTCTGGCCCTCGCAAGCCGAGGACGCAGAGCGTCCCAGACTTCATTCCCACGGGGGACCGTGGGAATGAGTTGCGAGAGGCTTCCTCGCCCTGGATCGGGTCATTGTCTTTTTTCTGGGGCCGTGATCAAATCAAGCGTCTCTTTACTTCGCCGGCGCCTTGGTTTTAAGCTTCCAGGTCTCATCGAAGTAGCCGGACGTTTTCGTCACTCCGCTCTCACCGTCGACCTGAATGACGGCGTAATCCCCCAGGTGTGGGTAGAGAAGCGCGTTGGTGCCCGCGAACTCTTTGGCGCCGAAGGTGTGGCCGCTGTTGACCACGACGTAGCGGTGGGGGTTGAGCGGACTGAGCGTGATCAGCACCGGTGCATGGCTGTCTGCCCGAAATTGGCCCGCCAGATCGACTTCGGTTTGTGACCAGCGCAAGGGCAGGTCGTTGAGCACTCGGGCGAGGAGGCTGTTCGAGCCGGGGTCGCCGAACAGGACGAGGTGGTACGCTTCGATGTCCTCGGGGGTGACCTCCGTATCATTTTTGATCCGGACCTCCCCCCGCATCCAGCGCCTCCAGTCGTTGGCGAACTGGTCGAGGCGGTCGTCGGCCCATTTCTGGACGTGGGGATTCCAGGGCTTGCCCGTCCCTCGCACGCACAGGAAGGGGCCACTAAAGGCGTCGTCGATCGGGCCTTGGAGGTTCCTCCGCTTGCCGCGCTCGGCGTTTTCCTGGAGCCGGCGCGAGGCGTCGTAGTCGAGCAGGTTCCATTCGTCGCCGTCGCGCTGGAAGTAGACGTAGGGGAGCAGGCCCCGGACCGCCCCCTCGAGCGGGAATTCTTGATCGCCCAGGCGGATCGTCTCGGCGGCGTGGCGCTCGACTCCGAGCACGGCGACGTTCTCGATCTTGGTCACGACGGCCACGTTCCCTTGCAACTCGGCCTCGACGGACGCCTGGCGGTAGTGCTCTTCGAGTTGCTCGATCGAGAGCCAGGCGGCCTGGTTGTATTTCAGGGTCGAGGTGACGAAGCGGATCCGTTGCGGGTTCAGGTTCGCGCCCTGCTTGGCGTGGTCGTCGTGGAACTCCTTGAGGATCTTGGCACTGACCGGATCGACCTGGTGTCCCATCTTGGCCCCGACCACGCGGAGGAAGTCGATTCCTTCGCCGCGGGTGAGTAGCCCTTCGGTCTTGAAGGTGTAACCCAGGGCTTTGAGGGCCTCCTCGATGTTGATCGAGGCCTGGCGCTGGGGATCGTTTTCGCCGCCATAGCCGACCATCGGGACGTTGAACGCGTTGGCCGCGTAGTCGACGGCGTCATAGATCCGGAGTGCCTCGGTTTGATACTCCGGGATTGCCTTGAGCTTGGCGTAGTTCTTGGTCTCGGAGAACCCCGCGCCCGCCTCGACCGACGACCAGAGGCTGGGGTGATGTAGCCCGAGGTGCCAGGCCCCTGCCCCTCCCATCGAGAAGCCGCGGAGCACAATCCGCCGATCATCGATCGAATGGTTGCGCTTGACGGCCGCGATCGCCTCGAAGACATCGGTCTCGCCGGCCCAGCGATAGGCGTTGTTCGTCCGGCCGAAGACGTGGAGGACAAGCGTTCCGCCGGCGGCGGCCTCGGTGTCGGCCGGGGCGGCCTTGCCGTCATGCCCTTGGATGAAGTTGACTTCGGTGAGCGACTCGCCGCGGCCGTGCAGGACGACGTCGAGCCGTAGCCGGCGCTTGGGGGCGGCGGTTGCGTTTGCTTCGCCTTCGAGGTCCGGCGGTACGATCACGGCGTACGGCTGCACCGAGCCATCCACCTTGGAGAAATAGCCGCGGATCGCAGGGCCGGGAGCCTTGGTCCAGGGCTGCTGACCGTTGGCCGCCTGGTGCGCTCGCTCCAGGCCGCGGTCGATGACCTTCAAGGTCGCCGCGACATCCTTCTTGGCGAAGAACTCGTTGAGCCGGAGCGTCCATTCGGCGGCCTTTTGATAGATCGCGACGTCGGCGAAGGCATCGCGCTGCGCTCCCTCAGCCTGCGGAAGCTCCGCGATGGCCTGGGTCAGCACGGCGAGCCGGGCCTCGATCTCCCCCTTCTCCTCGGCGGTCGGTTCATACCGTGGCGGCTTCTTGAAGGTCGGTTGGGCCCGCGCCGAACTCATCGTGAACCCGATCAACGTCAAACTCAGCAGAATCGACCCGCGCAAGATTCGCCCGTTCATCAGCACACCCGGTTTGCGACTTTGAGGGAGATCATCCACGCAACGAGTTCCGGATTGTAACGCAGCCGGACCCCCTTCCACACACAACCCACTTTTTTTCCGGCGGGTCAGGCGGATTGGATCCCTGTCTCCCGTCGGCCGGAGTGATCGGGCCCCAAAGTTGCTCATGAAATGGAGTGAGGTTACGCGTGGCGTCACCCCGATTTGCTTTGTGTAACCTCTGGTTTTGAAAAGATTTAGACGGCTTTGTCGTTCGGCGGGGTTGTGCGGTTGCCTCCCCTTGGGGGGCTTGAGGTCGGAACGTTGTGGCGGAGGCCGGCCGACGGGTGCGGAGAGGGGACGCGAGCGAAGTCCCCTTGGTTCCTTGGGAGGACTGGCTATAATCCTCAGATGCTATGAGACTTGGAGCGTACTGGGTGGGTTTTGTCCGTCGGGTCTCGACCGGGTGGACTAAAAACCTCTGCCTTCCTATTTGAATTGCCGACGATCGATCGATCCCTGAAGCATTGATTTGCGACCGACTCAGGAGTTCGGCCCCCTCGCCTTGAAAGGGATGGACGGAGCCTATGGGTTCGTTTGCCTGGCGCAACCTCTTGACCCGCCCGCTGCGGACAATTTTGGCGTTGATCGGCCTGTCGATTCCGATTCTCGGCGTGATGGGCCTGTTCAGCGTCTCGCAGGGGATGCGGAATCTGGTCGGGGATACCCTCAGCCGAGTCGAGGGGGTGATGGTCCTCCGCGAGAATTCGCCGAGTCCGGTCTTTAGCGACCTCGAAGCGGATCTGGCCGTGACGCTCAAGGGGATTCCCGGCGTCCGCGTGGTGGCCCCCGAAATCTGGAAGGTCGCGCCGAACATCGAGGGACGAACGATGTTCAGCAAGCTGATGGGGGGTGGAGGGGCGAAGAGCATCCTCGACCAACCGGTGATCCAGGGGCAAGACATCGTCGCCCACCAAGGTTTGAAGAGCGCGGTCTATCCGCGTGCGATGAAGGAACGCAACGGCGAGGGGCGATTCCTGGTCGCCGCCGACAAGAACAAGCCGAATATCGTGATCAGCAAGAAGCTGGCCAAAGACTACCCCGGTGCCGATGGCAAACCGAGGAAGGTGGGCGACTCGCTGCAGATCGGCGGCCGGCCGTTCCACGTCGTCGGGATCTACGATACGGGGTCGATGCTCCTGGACGTCGTGGTCGTGATGGATATCGGCATGGCCCGAGACCTGATGGGGGTCTCGAAGGACATGGTTTCAAGCTACTATGTTGAAACCGATGATGCGACCAAGAACGACGAGATCTCGCAGGCGATCGAGAAGGCGCTCCCTCGGGTCGATGCGCGGAGCATGTCCGAGTTCATGGCCAATTTCGGGTCGATGATGGGCCAGATCGATAAGTTTTTGATGATGACCGTCAGCCTGGCGCTCCTGGTCGGCGTCGTCGGGATCATCAACACGATGCTGATGAGCACGACCGAGCGATTCGTCGAGTTCGGCGTGTTGCGGACCAACGGCTGGTCTCAAGGGAACATCCTGACCTTGGTGACGCTCGAGAGCGCCTATCTCGGCTTGCTCTCGGGGGTTGTCGGGTGCATCCTCGCCTTGGTGGGGGTGATGGTGGCCAACCAGTTCGTCGATGGGGGCGTGCGGCTTTCAATCCCGGCCTGGCTCTACGTGCTCGGGATTACGCTGTCCGTCGTTACGGGAACGCTGGGCGGTCTCTATCCGGCGTGGCGGGCGGCGCGGCTCGTGCCGATGGATGCGATCCGGGTGGGATCGCACTGACCGATTGGGATGAGCAAGGTGAGCGATGATTGACGTGGTCGACGTGCGGAAGTCGTATCGAAGCGGAGACCGTACGGTCGACGCGCTCCGTGGGGTGCGTTGTCGCGTGCCCAAGGGACGGTTCGCGTTTATCGTCGGCCCGTCCGGGTCGGGCAAGAGCACCCTGCTCTACCTGCTCGGAGCGCTCGACCGCCCGACCTCCGGGTCGATCCTGGTCGAAGGGCAAGACCTGACCACAATGTCCGAGGCCGAGCAGAACGCGTACCGCCGCGATCGGGTCGGGTTCATCTTCCAGTCGTTCAACCTGATCAGCAACCTGACGGCCGTCGAGAACGTGCTGGTCCCGTTCCTGCCGCGCGGGATGACGCCCGAGCTCAAGCAGCGCGCCGAAGACTTGCTCAGAGACGTCGGCCTGGGCGATCGGCTCGACCACCGTCCCTACCAGATGTCGGGCGGCGAGCAGCAACGCGTGGCGATTGCACGCGCCTTGATCAAGGATCCGATCCTCGTGCTGGGCGATGAACCGACCGGCGAGCTCGACTCCAAGACGGGGGACGAAATCTACCGGATCCTCCGTCGGCTCCAAGTTCAGCGGGAGACGACCCTGGTGGTCGTCACCCACGACCGGCGGTTTATCACCCCGGACGACCTCGTCCTGGAAATCCAGGACGGGATCCTCAAAATCGACGACGGCCTGTTAGAGCCGGAGGATGACCTTCCCGAATCCATGATTGGATTCGAGCCGGGTCTGCGCCGCCCGGACGTCGTCTAGGTCGAAGACTCGGTCGACGATCGGGCGAATCAGGCCGCGTTCGAGCCAGGGGACGACCCGGTCGGCGAACCCGCGAGTCACGAGGATCTTCTCCTCGAGCGGGCGGGCCCGGAGCGTGGTCGCGATCAAGCGGATCCGCTTGCGCAAGAGCGTCGTCAGATCAATGGACGCTGATCCTCCGCCCAGTAAGCCGACGACGATGAGTCGACCGCACGTCGCCAGGCTGGCCACGTTGTCCGCGAGTACGGCGGCCCCGAGCAAGTCGATGACGAGGTTGACGCCCTGACCGCGCGTGTGCCGGCTCACGGCGTCGGCCAAATCTTCCGAGTTCGAGTGGATCCCGAAGTCGAGGCCCAACGCTTTCGCCTGCGCGAGCTTGTCGGCGGTGCGGGACGTGCCCAGGACGATGCAGCCCATCGCGTGGGCGAGCTGCACCGCCGCCGACCCCACGCCGCTGCCGACCGCGTGGATCAGGACTCGTTCGCCAGGCTTCACACCCCCTTGCGTTTCCAAGGCGTCGTGGGCCGTCATGAACACTTCGGGGACGGCCGCGGCCTGGACGAAGTCGAGGTTCGCGGGGATCGGCACGACCATTCGCTCATGGCTGAGGACGTACTCCGCTTGCCCGCCCCCGCCGACGATCCCGAAGACGCGGTCGCCGACCTTGAGGGGCCCAACCACGTTGGGGCCGAGCTCGTCGACTTCACCGGCGTATTCGAGACCGGGGATATCGGCCGGAACCCCCGGGGGTGCGGGGTAGCTGCCCCGGGCCTGCATCAGGTCGGCCCGGTTCAAGCCGGCGGCCCGGACCCGGATCCGGACCTGGTCGCCACACGGCTCAGGGGTCTCGACCTCGGCAACTTCCAGGGCCTCTGCGCCCCCGAGCTTGGTGATAACGATCGCTTTCATGAGGGGAATTCTTTACGGCTTGACCCGGTTCCAGTAGATCCGCACGTTGTGCGTCGAGCGACCTCCTGCCACGATGTCTTCGCAGCCGTCGCCATCAAGGTCGGCCGAGACAAGGTCCTCGGTGCCGACGCCTCCATTGTCGATCACGTGACGGGTAAAGGCCAAGGGGGTTGAACCGGGACTCGGGTCATAGACGAGGACCCCGGGCCCGGCCGGGTCGCGATTTGCATCCTTGCTCTTATCGCGCTGGCCGATGATGACTTCCTGGTCGCCGTCGCCATCGAGGTCCGCGCACCAGACCGCATGGCCCCACTGCACCGGTTCGTCGATGACTTGGCGGTCCCAGAGCCCCGTCCCCGCTTTCG
Organism: Singulisphaera sp. GP187; assembly: GCF_900129635.1. Lineage (GTDB taxonomy): Bacteria > Planctomycetota > Planctomycetia > Isosphaerales > Isosphaeraceae > Singulisphaera. Next base: position 5,901,844 of record NZ_FSRB01000001.1, read on the forward strand.
GAGGCGTGTAGACCACCACCTGGAAGCCGTGCCAGGGCTCGATCGTGGCGATGTAGCGGCGCCCGTCGGCCAGACGCCCGACCTTGACCTCACTCGCCCCCTTGAACGGGGTCGCCTCCTGGTTGCCCGACCCGAGCTTCGTCTTCGACCAGCGCCCGCTCGCGTCGCGTTTGAGCACGAAGACGCCTTCCCAGGCGGCCAGGACGATCTCCTCCTTGCCGTCGCCGTCGAAGTCGATTGCTTGGAGGTTATGAATCGTGTGGAGCGTGTCGTCGGCGACCTCCATCGGCCACGGATCTTTCTCAGGGTGCGCGGGGACCGAGTAAACCTGGACCCGCACGCCCTTCCCCTCACCCCAGTTCGGCCCTTTCGTTTCGCGTCCCTGCAGCGGGACGACGATGAGCTGCGCCTTGCCGGTGCCCAGCACGTCCCCCCAGCGAATCCGGTGGATCGTGGGCTCGGAACCGATCGGAATCACCTGCCAAGGGGCGTCCCCTTCGCCGGTGCGGCGGAGCCACTGAAGCGTGCCGCCCGACTTGGTGTTGGCCGGCTGCCAGCCCGCCCCCAGCGCGAAATCAATCTTGCCGTCACCGTCGATGTCGCGAGCCTGGATGCAGACGTTATCTTTCTCGGTAATTCCCTTGATGATGGTATGTTTTTCCCAGGTTGGGTTCGCGAACCAGACGACGGCATCTTCCGTCACGGCGACGACGTCGAGCTTGCCGTCACCGTTGACGTCGGCCGTGGTCACCGCATAGCAGACGTTGCCGACGTGCGGGTCGAGTTCCTGGCTGCGAAAGGCCGGAAACTCGGCCGCCGAGAGCGGGGCGGACAAGGCGATGAGTAGAGGCAGGGCGAACCTCGAAGACACAGCAATCTCCTCATAGCTAGGACGAACCAAGGACCGATTTTTCAGGATGCCCCAGAACCGTCGCCGACGCCAGCAAAAAAACGCGCAAGGCCGGAGGCGCCGGGCCGGTCCAAGGCGTTCTCGAGCGGTTTCCGCCTCGGTGGTTGCTGGCCCCCTCCCTGGGATCGCGGGCGTCCCGCCCGCATTCCCATTTCCTCGAGAAAGCATGTGTCTCATCCATCCGAAAACCGCTCGAATCGTGGTAGGGCCGGCCCGGCCGTCCTTCCCCAACGGGTCGACGTGCGGATCGGCTCAGTTGGCTCTGAGTTCGGTCTTGCCCGCCATCTTTGCAACCATCGCACGGCAAGATTTCTCGCAATCGTGGAGCGACTTGGTCGCGGCCTTCATCTCGGCGGAATCGAACTTGCCAACCTCCGCGGCCGTCGCCTTGCAGGCGTCCGCGCAAGCGTGGCACGAGGAGGCCATCAGCGGACTGTGTTTGGCGATCATGCTGGCCGAGAGACTGCAGAACGCCGCGCAATCCGAAGCCAGGTGAAGCGCCTTGGCGTGCTCCTTCTTTCCTGCGGCCAGTTCCTTGAAACAGTGGTGGAAGGTGATGTCGCAGGCCTTCGCGCAGTCGGCACACGCCTTGTAGCAGTCGGCGTGGGCCTCGTCGAGTTGACAACAGTTCTCCCCGCTCGCCGTTTCGTCGGCCCCGGCGGACATCGCGGTCAAGCCAATCGCACCGGCTCCGACCATCCCAAGCATTTCGCGGCGATCCATAAGTGTCTCTCCGTAAAGGGGGAACGCGTGCCGTTGTGAGCAAGATGTTTGTGTCAGGACGGTCCAGAACAAGACGCGTCGTCACCTTGCTCGAGTCCGATGAACAGTCAATGCAACTCTCGGACCCCGCCACGTGATTCTCCTCGTGGGTCACGGCTTTTCTTGGTTTTCTGTGAGACTGCCGCGGCCATGCCGATGCGGCTGGGTGTCATGGGGTGTCCTCAACCCGTGAGGCGGTACGGAGTAACGGTTGTTAAAATTAAGATGTCAGGAATTATTGATAATTAAGGGGCGGCCGCTTCCGGGGGATGAGCCCGAGACGATTGCCACGTCGCGGTGTCGGGAGGGGGATTTCGACCGTGGCGCGTCCCGTCAAGTGATTCCGTGCTCCCACCCGCTTGCGAGGTGATGTTTCAGGGGCTATGTTCCGAAAGAAATGAGGTGCAACTTCGGGGCCTTGCTTCAATGGGTACGGTTGCGCCGCCACCGGGGAATGATATGGGGTTTTTCGATCGCTTCCTCAAGGCCAAGGCGTCGACCATCGGTGATCCCACCGCGTTGCGCGAGTGCCTGATCGTTGCGGCTTCGGCCGGGGACCGGAAGCGGCTGACGGCTCTCTCACGCGCAAACCGTGAATCGATCGCAGCCCACTTTCTCGACTGGCGCCAGGTGCCGGCGGCGATTCGCGACGATCCCACGCAGACGCAGCGGTATCTGCACGGCCTGATCGCGATCGCGGAGATCTTTGACCACGACCTGGGTGACCCCACCCTCATTCAACTCTTGAGTGGCCCCGATGAGGAGAATCCGCTGGTCCGCTGGCGGCAAGGTCTGGATCAGGCAGGCGCTCAGTTGGAGGCGTTGGACTATCGCGCGGCCGCCACCACACTCAATGATTTACTGATCGAGGCTCGCTCGCTTCGGGGCTCGGGGGCCGATCACTACCTGCCGATCACCTACGGCCAACTGGGAGATTGCTACTTTCAGTCCGGTGCCGTCGAAAAAGCGATCTCCCCGTTGCGACACGCCCTGGAACTCTGCGATCAGTCGGGGGACACCGAGGGGGTCATCGCCTATCTGGGGAACCTGCACGAGGTCTACCGCTATCTCGGCCGCGCTCCTGAGGCGGCCGACTTCGCGGAGCGGCTGGCTGTGGCGCTCAAGGGGGTGGGCCGGATCGACGCGGCGGACACCTATCACCAGCGTGCCCTCCGGGTGCGGGCTGGGGAACCGCTCAACCGGGTCGTGGTCGAGGTCGCGGGCCGGCGCTACGAGGTGGCCGAAGCTCCTCCGATGGTGGAAGGAAAGGTCCAGTTCATCCACGAGCGGAACCGGATCTCGCTTCGTCCCGCGACCGTCCTGGGCGAGCGAGGAAGTGTCATGGCCGCCTCGGGGGATCACGAACCTGCCTTGGAACTGTTTCGCGACGCTGCACGCGCGGATCGCTTCGACCCCCAGCCGCGATACCTCGAGGGGCTGACCCTTCTCCTGCTGGAGCGGCATCACCAGGCGGTCGAGGCGTACGAGGCGACCGAGGAACTGGCGCCGGGTTGGTTCCACTGCCGGTCGAACCTCTGGCTGGCGCGGCAACTTGCACTCGGGGAGCTGGAATACGAGGCGTTCCTCGCCCTCTTCACCCTTGTGGACGGTCCGGGGACGCCGAAGGAGAAATATCCCCTGGCGCGGCGTGCGGTCGCCGAATGGAGCGGTTTCGCCCCACTCTACATCGAGCTCGGCCAGTCCGCCGAGGCATTCGGCTATCAACAAGAGGCGGAAGCGGCCTATCGCGAGGGCCTGAGCCACGCCGAGGAACCGGACGTCAGAACCCGGCTCCTCGTGAAACTTGGTGTGATCACCCGATCCGAGGCCGAGCGGGACCGTCTGCTCCGGGAGGCCGAGGTGCTGGAGGGAAACCTGGTCTCCGCGGCCATGGCGACGGTCATCCGGAAACGAACGCCGGACGGCCGGTCCGGGCGATAGAATGAAGGGGAGTAAGCAAACCGCAGTCCTCATCGCCAAACGGCGCGGTGGATTGCGGCCGATCGTCGATCAGGGCAAGAGGTTATCGTCGTGGGCATGGTCAAGACCAACGCGGTCCGGCTCCTCGAGCGCCAGGGCATTGGTTTCGAGTTGCGGGAGTACGAGTTCGATCCCGAGGACCTGGCCGCCGAGACGGTGGCCCGCAAGGTCGGCCTGCCGCCCGAGCAGGTCTTCAAGACGCTGGTGGCCCGGGGAGACAAACACGGCGTCTGTCTGGCAGTGGTGCCTGGCGACGCCCAGCTCGACCTCAAGGCCCTGGCGAAGGCGACCGGTGACAAGAAAGTCGAAACCGTGCCGCTCAAGGAGGTCGAGCCCCTGACCGGCTATATCCGCGGCGGTGTGACCGCCCTGGCCTGCAAGAAGAACTATCCCGTTTTCGTGGACGAGACGGCCCAGCTCTTCGACCTGATCTCGATCTCGGCGGGAATCCGAGGGCTTCAAATTGTGCTCGCCCCCGACGATTACATTCGCTTCGTGGGAGCCACGGTCGCGCCGATCGCCAAGGATAAAATTTGAGAATTGTAGACTTGCGAGAGTTAATTAGATGAGAAAATGAGTGGGTTTCGGTGAGGCGTCAAACGGGAAACCCCCCAGGAGCTTCACCATCCGGATCGGGAGGAACCGCTCCCGATCCGGAATCCAATTGGCGCGGCTCAGTAATCGCCCTGGACAAGCTCGCCGCCGTCGCGGGTCAGCAACGCCTTGAAGACGTCCGCGGCGATTGAGACCTTGAGGAACCGAACCGCTCCATCAAGGAATAAAGCGTTGAACCCTCCCGGGTGTTTTGAGCCGGCCAGGGTCAGGGCCGCCGCTCCATCGCCGTTGAACGGCAGGTCTTCGGGTTGGGTCCAGATGACCGGTTCCTTGGCCTCGACGATGCCGACGCTGTTTGACAGGCCGTCGCTGATGTCGGCGATCTTCGTCCCCTCGGGCAGGTCGAATGCCGCTCCCTTGCCGGTGAAGAGACGATAAATCGTCGTGCCCGGTTCGATGTCGAGTTGGCTGGGACATGCGTAAGTTGTGGGCATTCGTTTGATCAGGGTCTTGTTGTGGGGACTGTCCCAAGGCTCGTCGAGGTGGAACGCGTTGTAGAGGTCCTGCTGTTCGAGGTAGGGCAGGATGGCCACGCGCCAGCTCAGGAGCGGCTTGCCGGCCTTGTCCAAGATGGCCGGTGGCGGGAAGGTGTCTCGGGTGGAAAGATAATTGTGGAAGGCGAGCCCGAGCTGCTTCTCATTGTTGACGCATTGGGCGCGGCGGGCGGCCTCGCGGGCGGATTGCACGGCCGGCAAGAGCAAGGCGACCAGGATCGGCGTCTCCATCCCGGCATTGATTTGCGGCACCGGGAGTGGGAACGCCGAGTACGCCGTCATTCGGATCGCGGTCTCGTTCGCCGCGAGTGTGAATTTCGACGGGAACAGATGCGGGCGGATGGCCTCGACGTCGGGCAGGGTGTCGGGGTCGAACTCGAGCCGGAACGGTGCTTTCGCCGCAGGCATGCCGGGGCCTCGCGATTGCGCGGCCGTGATTCCAACGAATTGGACGAGTGAGGGGATGTTGACGAGAAGCTCGGGGAGGCTCGCGGATGGGTCGGACTTGGCGACGAGCAGCGCGTTCCGGTCCTCATTTGGTTTGGCTCCCGGCTCATCCAGCACCAGCGTGGGTAAGACGCGCCGAGCGACGGCGGGTGATCCTGCCAGGGCGAGTCGACCGCGCTTGAGGTCGATCAGGATGGTCGGGCGCAATCCGGCCGGGGTGGGCAGGACCGAGGGGGGACCGTGAGCACGTATCCCCGTTCGGGCGGCTTGAGGCGGCGGAACTCGGCGAACGCGGTTCCCGGCTTTGCCGGCCGACCGGGCTGGGGCGGGACCATGGCACCGGCCGCCTTGAGCTCGTTGTTGGCGGCCTCGATCAGCCGGCTGAGCGTGGCCTCGAAGCCGTTTGGATCCTTCAATTCGACCACGACTCCGAGATCCGGGGGATTGAACCACAACGCGATGACGTTGCTCAACCCGGCCGAATCCGGCGTGAGTACGCCCATCCTCGGACCGAGCTTGTTCAGGAGGTCCTTGCGCAGGCTCAGCCCCGTCCGCTCTTGAAAACTCTGGGCGAACCGGCCGAGTGTCTCCGCGGTTTTCGGGTCATTTTGGTTCAAGATCGCCAGCAAGACGTCGGCGACCTTGCTCGGATCGATCGACAGCAGCGTGGAGTCGACCACCCCCTTCGGGGGGGCGAATCGAGTCCCGGCGCCGAGGGACGGTTGGTCGAACAACGCCAGGACGCCGCGCCGGGGCCGGGGCGCCTGGACGCCGAGTGTGGTCACGATGGCCTGCTTCTGGATTCCCCAGCACGCTTCCACGCGCTTGATGCCGTCGAGCCCGGCTCGGACCGCGTCCGGGGGCAACGGCGGCAGACCTGCGAGGTCGACGAAGAGCAGGCCGACGGGGACGACATCGGGCTCGGCTTTCGAGAGGGCGGTGAAGGCCGGGTGCTTCAGGGCACTGGGAGTTTTGCCGTCGAGGGTCTCGGCGACCGGGTCGGCCGCCGCTCCGGGGGGGACGAAGGAGAAGACGACGTCGTGGCCCTCCAGCCACCAGCGGATGGGGGCACCCACGATCGTCCAGACCTTACGCCCGCCCGGCTGTTCGACCCGCTTCGCGGCGCCTTCCATTCGTTGCATGATCCGCTTGATCACGTCGCTTTGATCGGCGTTGCGAACGACCAAGACCCCGGCCTTGGGCTGGGGCGGGTTGAGGGAGCCGCAGTAGCCGATGGCAAACCCTTGGGAGGCCATGTGAGTGAGCAACCCGACGACCTCCTTGCCCGAGACCGGTGCGCCGGGAGCGGACTGGAGCCCGCGATCGACGACCTGGGCCGCAATGTCTTCAAGCATGGCCCCGAGCGTGGTGTCGTTGAGGATCTTGAAGGCGGCCGTTCCCTTCCAGGCACCTGGCTGGGCCTCAAGCCCTTCGTGGTCGATCAGGACGATCAAGCCGTCACCGGGAACATAGCGGGCCAACGATTGGCTCTTCGGTGGGGGCGAGTTCGGTTTCGTGGCTTGCGCCTGGACCTGGGACGTGGCCGTGATTAGGCCGACGATCGAGGCCGCCAGCACGAACGCGCGACAGGTTCGTTGGATCGGCCGGGTAGGCGGAGAGTTCACGCGGGAATCCTTCCGACTCAGGGTGTGTTGATTTTGGGGATGTGACGTGCGGGGCATCGTACCGGCACCGATCGTCGCGAGCAACGCCTTATCGAGGCGACGGGAAGTTAGAGACTTCTCGCCGATCTCCATCATGCCGATGGCCGGCCGTAAGTCATTTTGATCTTGAAAGATCGGGCTTGTGACTTGGTGGATGTAGCGAAATCGCATGAAATTGCGGTGGAGCTCAGCGAGACGTGTCAAATCCTCACTTTTTCAGTCATAGAACGTGGCCTATCCCACGTTTGTCGCGCTGCGCTGGGAGCGAGCCGCCGCCGCCCTTCCCGATTCAGGACCTGCGGGCCGAGCTGCCCCCACGCCACCATCGCGTGACGGAGGATTGACTGCGGAAGTGTCAAAAATCAACGATATAAGAAGCGATCGGGGCCGCCGATCGCTTGCACTGCGGTGGTTATTACTGAGCGATCTAAGATCGCAAGAGGTGTCCAATGAGTATTGGTTTGATTTTGCTGGTCATTTTGATCCTGCTTCTCGTGGGCGCCCTTCCCAATTGGGGGCACAGTCGGAATTGGGGCTATGCCCCGAGCGGGGGCTTGGGGTTGTTGCTGCTCATTCTCCTGATCCTCGTGCTCCTGGGACGCATCTGACGGTGTTGGTGTCGGACGCCGGGCCAAGGGTCACCTGAGGTCTTTCTACGCGGAGCGTCGGGTGGGACGATGCGAGTCACGATTCCAACGACAGGTTCCCTCGGCGACGTGCAGCCTTATGTGGCTCTTGGCGTCGGCCTGAGAACGCGTGGCCATGAGGTGTGCCTGGCCACGCACGCGGACTTCGAGAGGTTCGTCCGCTGCCACGGCCTTGAATTCTTCTCGTTGGAAGAGGGCGGCCGGGCCCTCCAGGCGAGTGACACGGGTGACCGCATGTTACATTCCGGTAGCAATGCCCTTGCCTTCTTGTGCGAGTTCGCACGCCTGCGCCGGCCGCTGCTACACCATCTGCTGCACCGCTGCTGGCTCGCCTGCCGCGGCGCCGACGTGATCCTGTCCACGAACACCGAGTTTCTCCTCGCCGAGTCGGTCGCGGATCGGGAGCATCTGCCGGTGGTCTGGACCTCACTGCAACCCGTCGCGCCGAGCCGTTTTCGACCAATCTGCCTGTTCCGGCCCTGGCCGCACGGAGTCCCCGGCTCGAGTGCGTACAACCTCGCGACGTACGCGATGACGGGCCTGGGCATGTCGCTCCTGCTCGGACCGGCCCTCAACCGGGCACGACGCGATGTGCTGGATCTGCCGCCGGTCCCCTTCTACGGGCCGGTCGCGGCCTTCCTGGCCCCACGCCTGTGTCTGGACGGCTACAGTCGCCACGTGGTGCCGCCCCCATCCGACTGGGGCGTAAACCACCACGTTTCCGGATTCTGGTTCCTCGCCCCCGATCCTCGCTGGCAACCGCCCTCGGGCCTGATCGATTTCCTCGACTCCGGGGCGACGCCGATCTGTGTCGGCTTCGGCAGCATGCACGACCGCGATGCCGCCCGGGTGACGAACATCGTTCTACGGGCGCTGGACCAGTGCGGTCAGCGTGGCGTCCTGGTAACGAACTGGGGGGGACTCCTGGCCGCGCCGGTTTCGGACCGCATCTTCTCGGTCGAATCCGCGCCGTACTCGTGGCTTTTCCCTCGCGTGCAGGCGGTCGTCCACCACGGCGGAGCCGGCACCACCGCCGCAGTCCTGCGAGCCGGCGTGCCGTCGCTCGTGGTGCCCTTCATGGCTGACCAGCCGTTTTGGGGACGATGTGTGCACGCTCTCGGGGTCGGTCCGAAGCCGATCCCGCACCACAGGCTCAGCGTCGAGAATCTCGCCGAGAGCCTCCGGCGCATGATCGCCGACGAAGCCATGCGCCGCCGGGCCGTCGAACTTGGGGGACGTATCCGCGCCGAGGATGGGGTCGGCCGGGCGGTCGAACTGCTGGAGCAGCATCTCCAGAGCGGGACGCTCTCGTCCTAAGCCGTTGGTCGCGATTTTTCTTTGATTTTCTGAGGGGCGACCGTCGCGATTCAAAGGCCGCTGGGTGCCACCACACGGGTTGGACTCAACCCGTGAGCCGCTTCAAGCTCTCCGTACGCACGGATCGATCTCCGACGGCATAAATTTGTCGGCATGAGTTGGAAAAGGCTCCATGGTCCCGAATTCAGAATGGGATCGACACGCGGACGACACGGTCTTCGGCCAGCGTGATTGGCTCCTAATCACGCTCGCTTCCATCGGCGATGGTGTCATCACCGCCGACCGAGACGGCTGCGTGAACTACCTCAATCCCGTCGCCGAGAAACTCACCGGCTGGACACTCGGCGAGGCAGCCGGCGTGGAGGTCGAGCAGGTCTTTCGCATCATCAACGAGATGACGAAGGAGCCCGTCACGCAGCCGGTCAGGAACGTCATCGAGCGTGGGCTGACCGTCGGACTGGGGAACCATACCTTGCTCATTGCCCGAGCCGGCAGTGAGCGGCCCATCGACGATAGTGCGGCGGCGATCAAGGATGATCGCGGCAACGTCGTCGGCGTGGTGCTCATCTTTCGGGACATCACCGGACGACGCCAGGCCGAATTGGCGATCCAGTCGGCCAAGGATTGCCTTGATTGCGTCCGGCTGTCGCTTCTCCCCGGTGCTGAGAACTTGCGTGGACCTGGGGATGGCATGGGGCGCCGTCGCCTGCGACGTCCGGATCGCTCGTGTTGGATCGAACCGCGGGTTGCTTCCCGTTGTCGGTGGCATTCTCGATCAAAGGTCGTCGTGCCGTTGGTGTGGATGTGGCCTCTGAATCGTGACGCGCCTGGCCAGTCCACCAACCGGCCACCTTGCCGACCGCTCGCTTAAACGGGACCTCGCCTCGCCAGCCTCGCCTTGACCCCGTCAACTCAGATCGGGTTGGGTCTTACCCATCGCGACCCGATCCGAACCCTCTCGTCTGATTTGCCGACGAACCCCGCATCCCCAAGTTTGCCATGGATTATGGAACGATGGAGGGGTGGCTTTTCTATGGCGATTCCACCATGGGAATCGCACCAATGATTTTTTGCGTGGCCATGATCTGGTGTCAGGCGAGCGAATCCGACGTCAAATTGGGTCGGTCTTAGGTAAGCGGTGTCCCATTTTCTCTAAGACTTCGAGAACTTCAGCCCAAGTGGGGTACAAGCAACCGCTCGCCTGCTTGTATTCCTGGATGGCCTTCATGAACTCGAGTTCGGCCGACGAATGCTTGCGGTGGCCGGTTGTCGGATTCAGATTCTGGCTGCGAACGCTCTCAACAGGGGCCTGACTCGCACGATAAGCCTGTTCGCAATCGTTGTCATTCTCCCAGGTCGCAGGAATGATCGGCTCTGGGACCTTGAGAGAGCCCATCGTCGACTTGAGATTGGTGCGGCCAGCCAGGGTGGCCATGAATCGCTTGGACATTGGAGATCCTTCTTTCGGGCGACTGTCGCAAGAGAGGCGGTGTTGCCAAGGGCTCCGTCCCTATCCGTTATTTCCCCATTTGACCATCTTGGGCCTGCATGCCGAATTTCATGCCAAAGCGAATTGGTATTCAGGCGTGCCAAGAATGAGGAACACAATTCATATTCTAATCAAAATGGTTCACGTAAGTTAAGTCAAAAAATAAATATCTCGTGAGTTAATGGTGATTTTTTACGTTTTCCGTTTGAGCATGGCTCCCACCCAGCCCAATCCCGGGATATATTCCACCGTGTAGGGACGAGCATCCAAGGGGAGCTGCTGCCACTCGTGATCAGTCCAGACACGGACTTCACATACTGTCTCGCTGACGATGCAGTTTTCGATGACCGGAGAGGACGTCGGAAAACGAGGAGAAGGGGCATTCTTGTAGATTCTTCGCATGCTATTCTCAGGAGTGATTGCGTGTAGTGGTTATGCGTTTAGTGGGTCGCTATGTCACGGACGACTTGCTCGCTCCGAGCAGCGTGAGCGAATGGTCGCCGAGCGGGCCGTTCAGGACGACAGCAGGTGAGGCTTGGTGAAAAGTACCTGCTGCTAGCCAAAAGCTGAGCCCAATGGGCGGACCGTCAGGCCCACGTGGCTGTGAACCACGCCCTGAGGGCAGCAAGGTCAATGGCCCCACGAAGGGGGCTGCCAAGCCAAGGACGTTCGGCGACGCAGTACCAACTCATGGCGCGGGGTTGGTGCCAAGCCGATTTCGTGTGGCAACGAATACTCACCCGCCGGAGTCACTCCAAGGCGAGGGAATGAACTTCACCAGCCTTGATCAACCCCTTGAAGACCTCGGCGAGCTTATCGAAGAGTTTGGAACTCTCCGAGGAGCCGAATCGGGCGATCATTTTGGCTTCAATGGGGCGAAGGAGGGAATCGACGAGTTCCCGTTCGCTCAAGCCCCCATCGAGGACGAGATGTGCGGTGGCTTGCAGCTCGGCGGTCATCACGCGCATCACCTGTGGCGTCTTCCCGCTGTTCACGTAGAAGAACATACCTGAGAGGAAGCTGGCGACAGTCTCTTGGATCTGGCGTTCGGTAGCCATAATTGACCTCCCGTACTGGTGCGCCTCTTCGAACACCAGCGGGTGGCTTGAGGAGTGGCTGGCGTTCCAGGTCAGCCCTTCCCCAATATTCCTGTCCTGCTTATTAGGCTAATTTCAGATTAGCCGACTCAATTGTATTGTGCAAATAATTTTTTTATTTTTATGCTAGCAAACACCGTACGCATAAATAACAGATGCCCGGTGGCGCCGTGGTTTCCGTCGTATGACTTCGCGTGGTTCACCCCGCCCTGGATCAGACCGGGGGCCCAGGCATTACAAATTCGCGGAGATCCTCTCTGTCATCAAGTTTTTGTAATTCTGATGTGAAGGCAAGGCAAGTCCAAATGGCCGGACTCCGAGAATCTCCCGATTGATAGTCGGCCCCACAAAGCCAGTGCCGCCGTCCAGCATCTCTGTTCCGCAGATCGCTGCGACGGCGGCACGGCATCACACCGGGCAGGCCGATGCGTGTCAAAATGGTCCGGGGTTTCCTGTCGTTTCTGAAGCTCTTTGATCCGCTCGGAGATTCGAGTGAAGGTCCGACGATGACAGACCCGCAGATTGCTCAGAAGCTTACGGATCGCCATCGAGCAGTCGGTTCGCCCTGCCTCCCGGCCGATGATTGGACGAGGACGCTCTTGGATCTGCTCCGTTCACGCCCATTCGGTGTCGCGAGGGGCTTCGACTCGCCAGGTCATGGCTTCTCAGGGTATCGAATGCGCCAGAATAGTTTGTACGGAATCAGACAAAGTGGGAAATTTAGGAAAACTGTCTAGAATCCGCATGAACCGAAGGCACTTGGCCCGGACTGCACTTCTTCCCTCATCAAATGAGCAGGCGATCGAAGTCATCCCGGATGGTCCGGTAGCACTCGCACGAAACCTCTTCGAGACGCTCTCGGTCGAGCACGGTCACACGGCCATGCCGGTAGGAAATGAGTCCGGCATTTTGGAGAGCCCCGGCGACGAGGGTGACACTCGGCCGGTGAACTCCAAGCATCACGGCAAGGAATTCCTGGGTGAGAGGGAACTCGTCGGTACCGGCCCGGTCCCAACTCATCAGGATCCATCGGGCACAGCGCTCCTCGATCGAATGCAGGCAGTTACATGCACACAGGATGGAGGTTGTGTTGACGACGACTCTGGTATATCGATAAACGATCTCTTGCAGTCTCCCGGCTCGCCGGACTTCAGTGGCGAAGGCCAACGCCGGCACCCGGAGAACCTCGGCCGGGATCTGGCAAATCACGTGAGTCAAACAGGTGTCGGCTCCAAGGTAGGCGGTGAGGCCGACCATGCCCATATTGCCCACAAGGCTCACTTCGGCGGCCCTCCCGTCGAGCATGATCAGGATCCTCGAAAGGACCCCGCTCCTGGCGAAATAAACGTGTTCGAGAGGCCCTCCTGCCCGATGCAAAATATCCCGGAGCTTGAGCGATTTCAACTCAGCCTGATCGAGGATCCGCGCGTACTCATCCGGCGGAAGGGCCGCCAAGAGGCGGTTCTCGCCCGATGCGGGCAAGTCATGACGCAGCGTCGAAGTGGAGGGAGACATAAAAATGATTGCTTGCGGATAGCGGTCCGGCTAAAGCGGACGCTAAGCGTGAGACGCAAATGGGCATCTGTGGCGGGTAGCGCTAATCGAGTGTAACCGGATGCAGGCGAGAAAATCAGGCTTACGCTCGAGCAGGACACCCACCTCGCCGGGAGTGTCATTTTGCTAACGTAATGTGTTTAGGTCTGCATGCGAATTTAGTTTTGCGGTGTGACTCGCCGGGTCGAATCGGGTTGGTAATGAGCTGGAATGTCCAAGGATCATGGTGAATGTTGTGATTGCAAAGGTGTGTCAATTCGGCAGGGATCGACTTCTCAGAGGTCCCAGACCCTGGCGCCGTTGAGGAAGCAGGAGATGAGGCCGTCTTCGCTGACCTTGAGGACGGGGCCGAACCGGCTGGCGACGATGGCGGCGGTGGTACGTGCCCCTTCGGCGGTGATTGGCGATGGGAGATGGGCGGCGTCGTGGCGGAGGATCGCTCCGAAGGCGATCAGGCCGCCGTTGCGGTCGGTCACCACGGCGCCGTCGAGGCCGGCCAGGGCTTCGAGGACCGACGGGGCGAGCGCGGTCACGTTGCGTCCCCGCGCGAGGTAGTGCAACGCCCGCTTGGCGAGCGGATCACCGGGAGTCAGTTCGGGGGGCGGTCCGCACGGGACTTCCGAATCGGGCTCGAGCAGGTCGTGAGGCGCGATCAAGTGGCCGACGGCGGCCCCGGGATCGGTGGCGACGACGAAGAGGCCGCCTTGGCGAGACTCGGCCAGGTCGAGTGCCGTCTGGAAGAGCGCACGCGCCAGTTGGGGATGGGCGGTCGCGGCTTCCCAGACGGCGAACTTGGCGGCTGGGTCGAGGATTCGCCACCGGCCGTGGGCAAAGACAAACGCCTGCAAACCGCCGGCGAACAGCTTGATCTCCTGGTTCGGGCTGAGAACCAGGCAGACGTGCCCGGAGACGCGGGTCGCCCGTGCGTGCGCCGTGTAGGCGCGGGCACACGGGGTCTCGTTCGTTCCGGCTCCCGGGGTCGCGGCCGCCCAGCGCTCGACGTCGATGATGTCGGCGAGCTTCCCCTCCTGATCGACCAGGAACAAGGTCCGCTTACCGTCGCAGAGTCGATGGATACTCTTCAGGCTGGTCAGCTCGACCCCGTAGAAGAGGGCGTCGGCGGAAGTTGGAGAAAGCGGGTGATCGCGGTCATTGCCGGGACCCAGGAGTAGGGCGCCCGTGGAGACCCGGCGGTTCTCGTAGGTGGAGAGGGCCGCGGTGCGTAAGGTCAGGATTGTGGATGCGATCCGGCTGGGGCGGGCGGTGGTCACGGCGTAGGCGGAGGGGTCGATGAAGGCGGCCACGTAGTGGTCTTCCGAACCGCCGCGGAACAGTTCGAGACGCGACGTGTGCGCGATCTGGAACAGGTGGTGGTAGCGGAGGGTGAGCACCGCTCCCAGGGCGCGGATCATCTGCTGATCGTGGAGCGTGAATCGAATGTTGTGGCGAAGAATGAGCCGATGACGGGTGCCGAAGAGCACGATATCGAGCGACTCGCCGCCGTTTTCGGGGTCGGCGATCAGTTGGAAGTCGGGGCCGGCTCGGAAGTCGTAGACCCCCGGATCGTTCGGCAGGTGCTCGAATTGGAACTGAGGGTAGAAGCTGAGCAGGTCGCGGCGGAAGACGTCAAGGAACAACTCGACCACGGCCAATGCCTCACGCAGGCTTGAGGTCATGGGGCGCGTCGTGATGGTCATGGCTCCTCCTTGAGCGTGACTCTTCCCCATCCATCGGGAGACTACGGATCATACCCACCGGCCGGCGATCGGGAAAGGGCGATGGAGCGGGAGCGGGAGCGGGAGCCGTCGGCCTCGATTCGAGGACACGAGGAGACGGCTCGGGGCTCAGGTGTTGCCGAGGAATCCGGCCCAGTACTGGACGCCCGGATCGGCCTGGAGTTGGGCCAGGGATTGGCTCCAGCCGAGTTGCTCCTGATACCAGCGCGCGACCTTGGTGCGCTTGGCCTCGACCGAGCTCAGGACCATTTGAACCAGGTTGACGCGGGACATGCCCCCCTGGAGTTGGCCGACGAAGTACTGGAAACTCTCGGGGTCGGTCGACCGGCCGAGCAAGGATTGATAGAGCGCGGTGACGAACCCTTCGTTCGTTCCCCCGCTGGCCACCAGGTAGTCGCTCGTCGAGAGGATTCGGGCAAGCACCGCGTTATCGGTCTGACCGGCGGCGAGCAGGCTGCCCCAGAAGACGACTCCGGGATCGAGCTTGAGCTGGGCCAAGGGCGCGTTCCAGCCCAGGACGTCCTGATACCAGTGCGCGACTTTGACCTGGAGCGCTTCGGGGGTCCGCTCGAAGGTCTCGATGACCTGAATCCGCGTCTGGCCCGAGTTGAGTCGCCCGACCCAGCTCGCGAGCCCCGCGGGCTCGGGGTCGCGTCCCAGGAGCGTTCGGTAGAGGCCGGTGACGAAGCCGGCGTTGGTGCCGCCCTGGCCGTTGTAGAAGTCGTTGGTTCCGAGGATCTTGGCGAGCACGTCGTAGTCGCTCGTTCCGTTGGGGACGAGCGTGACCGAGGTCGGAATTCCGTCGCTCACGACGGCGGTCGACGTGACGTTGGCGGCGAAGTTGACCGCGTTGTAGGCGTCGACGATTCCGCCGGTGACCGTCTTGCCGGCCACGCCGGGGAGTGGCTTGGTCGTGGACAGGATCCGCTGAACGACCTGTTCCGCGTTGAATTCGGGATGGAGACTGAGCACCAAGGAGGCGACTCCGGCGACGTACGGGGTGGCCATCGAGGTTCCCGAGTAGGTGGCGAAGCCCCCCGGGATCAGGCTCAAGATGTTGACGCCGGGCGCGACCAGGTCGACGGTCTGGGCACCGTAGTCGGAGAAACTCGCGAGGTTTCCCTGCGAGTCGACCGCGCCGACGGTGATCTCGTTGTTGAGGTTGTAGCTCCCCGGATAAGAGGCGGAGAGATCGTTGTTCGCCGCGTCATTGCCCGCGGCCGTCACGAAGACGACCCCGTGGGCTCCCGCGTAGGCGATCGCGTCGCGGAGGGCCTGCGAGTAGTCGCCCCCGCCCCAGCTCGCATTGATCACTCGGGCCCCGTGGTTCACAGCGAAGTAGATGCCATTGACTGCGGCGTCGGTGGTGCCGTCGCCCTTGCTGTCGAGGACTTTCACGGGCATGATCAACGAGTACCAGTCCACTCCGGTGACGCCATACCCGTTGTTGCCCGCCGCCCCCAGGATGCCCGCGACGTGGGTGCCGTGGCCGTTGTTATCTTGGACGTTGTTGTTGTTATTGACGAAGTTCCAGCCGTTGACGGCGTTGCGAAACCCGTCGGCCCCGGAGAGGTCGCCGGGGTTGACCCAGATCCGATTCGTCAGATCGACATTTTTGAGGTCGATGCCCGTGTCGAGCACCGCCACGACCGTTGTGTAGCGGCCTTGGGTGATGCCCCAGGCCTCGGGGGCATCGATATCGACGTTGTTGGCGTTGTTCAGACCCCAGAGCTGATTGTACGAGGGGTCGTTGGGAGTGAGCGTCGCCGCGGCATGGATCGAGGCGTTGGGCTCGGCGTAGCTGACCAGAGGGCTGGCTCGGAACCACTGGAGCAGGCGGCTGCTGTCGCTCCCCGGCCGCACCGAGATCAACATCGGCCCCGAGGGATATTGCTCGACAACCGACGCGCCCACGGTGGCCAGGGCCGTCTGGATCGTCCCCCCCGACAGATTCGGCTTGAACCGGACGAACAAGTCGTCGGTTGTACTGCCGTTCAATAACGTGCGAGGCTCGAGGACCTCGAATCGGAGCGTTGCCGCTGCGCGTCCGGCTCTACGTGCCATGGGTGTCTCGTCACGGTGCGGAATCAAAGGGAAGCCACTTGGGCTTCCGGCGCGAATTTAGGAAGGCGAGGAGGTCCTCTCAGGCGCGTTGAGAGAGTCGGGCTCGCCTTCAGTAAGTTTCTAAGTGTACCCGACGTTTTGGGGCCGGCCAATCCATGCAATCGTATTGTTTTGTTAAGGCGCGATTCCCCTCCTCTTCCATACCATTCTTTCGTACGGAAAAGTTTCTCGCGACTGCAATTGACGTTCCAAGGGCGGGGCGACGATGATCCAGGGCTAGGGAGGCCTGCCAACGGCTCTCGACTTGCCCCGAGGAAGAAGAAGGTCTGCCCATGCCAATCGGTCTGTCTGGCGATCTCGACGTCTACGCGACGCTCTCGGCCATGATTACGCCGGCCATATTCCTGACAGCCAATGGTTCGTTGATCATCTCGACCTCGAACCGGATGTCGCGGATCGTCGATCGGATCCGGGTGCTCAATGACCTGGGGGACCGAATCGGCCGGCGGGGCGCGGACTTCGACTATCCGAGGGAGCGGTTGGCGAACGTGGAGGCCGAGCTCGACCGCTTGGTCTGGCGAAGCTACCGGATTCGGTATGCCCTGGTGGCCCTCTACCTCGCCTTCGGCGCCTTCGTGGGGACGAGCCTGACCTTGGCGCTCGACGTCTGGACGGGCAAACACAGCCTGATCTTCCTGCCGACGCTCCTGGCGGTCCTCGGCGTTTTCATGATGCTCGCCGCCTGCGTCAACCTGGTGCGCGAGGGCCTGGAGGCCCTGCGCGGCAACCGCAAGGAACTCTGGTTTTTTCGCGAGCTGCAAGCGCGGCGGAAAGCCGACGAGATGGGGGAGCGCCCGACTTCGCTCCCTTTGTAAAAGGAGGGTCGACCCACCCTCCAAGAGTCGGCCGGGGGCGCTCAGTGGTGGTGGTCTCCGTGGTCATGGTCATGACCATGCGGGTGCGCGTGGGGGATAGGCCCGGCCGCGGTCAGGACGAGGCGGCCGGACTCGACCCCTTTGGTGCCGATGAGGCTGTCCGCCAACTCGCGGATCAGCTTGGCCGACCCGCGGAGGAGGATCACCTCGAGGCAGCGGTGGGCGTCGAGGTGGACGTGGGTCGTGGTGACCACGCGCTCGAGGTGCAAGTGCTGGATCTCGGTGAGCCGCTCCGAGATCCGGCCGGCGTGATGGTCGTAGATCAGGGTGACGACGCCCATCGCGTCGCTCTCGTCGACGGTGATCACGTCCTCGATCAGCGCCGCGCGCATCAGACCGCGAACCGCCTCACTCCGGTTCGGGTACTGATGCGTTTCGCGGTACTGGTCGAATTTTTGAAGCAACTCGCCACCGATGGCGACGCTGAACCGCACCAAGGGGTCTTTCACTGTGGCTCACTTCCTCATTTTCAAGAGGCGGATCCGCTGGATTCGTCGTGGGACGTCTTTTTTTTAGCCGAACTTGGGCATCTCGATCCAGGCACCGTCCTCGTGGGAGCTGGCGACGGCCCCTTCCACGAACGCCATTCCCGCGACGCCGTCGAGGATTCCCGGATGGTCGTAGGGGGTGGGCACTTTCTCCCCTCGGCGCCCGCGGATGGTCCACTCGAGGGTCCGGTGGAGGTTGCCGAGCGCTTCGTGGAACCCTTCGGGGTGGCCGGAGGGGAGCCGCAGGTAGGGCTTGATCGAACCGGGGAAATAGTCGTAATCGGCCCCCTGGCGATAGAGCCGGAGCGGCTGGCCGCCGGAGTAATGCTTGAGCACGGTGTGATCGGTGATCGACCACTCGAGGGTGCCGGTCGTGCCGCTGATCCGGAACCCGTTGTCGTTCTGGGCCCCGATGGTGATCTGCGAGGCCGCGATGGTGGCGATCCCGCCGTTGTCGAGCTCGGCCAGGACGGTGAAATCGTCGTCGAGGGCGCGGCCCGGCACGAAGGCCTTGAGGCGGCCGCGAATCCGAGTCGCCTGCCGGCCGGCGACGAACCGAACGAATTCATAGGCGTGCGTGCCGATGTCGCCGCCGCACCCCGATGCGCCCGCCTTGCTGGGATCGACCCGCCAGGCCGCCTGCTTCTGGCCGTCGGACTCGAGCTTGGTGGCGAGCCAGCCTTGGGGATACCAGGCCTCGACCTTGCGGACTTCGCCGATCGCGTTGTCGCGGATCAACTCGCGGGCGAGCATGACCATGGGGAAGCCGGTGTAGGTGTAGGCGACGACAAACGGAGTCTTGTGCGCGGCGACGGTCGCGTGCAGGCGGCGGGCCTCGTCGAGCGTGGTCGTCAGCGGCTTCTCGCAGAGCACGGCGATCCCGGCGGCCGCGGCGGCGTCGGCCGGTCCGAAGTGCGCGTCGTTGGGGGTGACGATGGTCAGGTAGTCGATTCGCTCCGACTCGGGCAGTGCGGCCTCGGTTTTGACCAAGCTCTGCCAGTCGGGATAGCCGCGGGTGAAGAACAGGTCGCGAGCCGCCTCAAGCGACTCCTCGGGCTTGCTCCGCAGGGCCCCTGCCGTGAGCTCGGCCGAGTTGTCTATGAGGATCGCGCGGCGGTGAGGTCCGCCGAAGAAGTTGGCTGGCCCCCCGCCGCCGACCATGCCTACCCGCAACTTCCGCTGGCTCATCGTGTCGTTCCCCTACCCTAAGAGTCATACCCTTGGTTCGGACGGTCCGTCGGCCCCGGGCGCGTTGGTTCGTGCCGCAACGGGGTGAGCCGTCGCTCACCCATTTTTTCGGGTTCCGGCCGCGGATCGGAACGGGTCGAGGGGTACTCGTACCCGCTCCGTTTCCTTCTGGTTTCAGGGAATCCGCGAGCCGCACCCATGAGCCGAGGTCCGGAAAGCGCCACTATAGCCCGCGAGAACCCACTTTTGTAGAGTGAGGTCGCCTCCTCCGAAGGACCGATTGGCAAACACACCGCTTCCAGAGCGAGAACCGCGCCATGACCTATCGCCTCCGGGTGCTCTTGGCCCTGATCGTCACCAGCATCGGCGCCCCGGCGTTCGCGGCCGAAGAAGGGACGAAACGGCCCAACGTCTTGTTGCTGCTGGCCGACGACCTCGGCTGGGGCGACGTCGGGTTCAACGGGCGCACCGAGTGGGCGACCCCTCACCTCGATCGACTGGCGACGCGTGGGACGACTTTCAAGCGGTTCTACACGGCCGCTGTCGTCTGTGCCCCGAGCCGAGCGGCCCTGATGACCGGCAAGTACACGATCCACAACGGGGTTTCGCGCAACAATGACGATCTGCCCGCCCGCGAGGTGACCCTGGCCGAAGCGTTCAAGACGCAAGGCTATGACACGGCCCTGTTCGGCAAGTGGCACCACGGCCAGCCGAGGGATGGCGGCAAGACCTACGTCCACCCGATGGACCAGGGTTTCGACGAGTTCTTCGGCTTCACCGATGCCAAACACGCCTGGGAGAAGTATCCCGAAACGCTCTGGCATGGCCGAGAGCTCAAGCCGGTCTCAGGTTATTCTGATGACATGTTCGCCGACCACGCCATCGACTTCCTCAAGCGGCACAAGGAGAAGGCGACGCCGTTCTTCCTCTACGTTCCCTTCATCAATACCCACTTCAATATCGAGGCCCCGGCCGAGGAAGTGGCGCTTCACAAAGGAAAGTTCACCGAGGCGGACCCCTCGAAACCGATCCGGGCGACCTATGCGGCGATGGTCACCCAACTCGACAAGAACGTTGGCCGGATCATAACCGCGCTGGAAGGCCTGGGGTTGGCTGGTGATACGCTGGTGGTGTTCGTGAGCGACCACGGCGCGACCTTCGAGTCGGGCAACCTGGGCGCGAGCGACTACCACGACAGCAACCGGCCGTTCCGAGGTCAGAAGCGAACGCTCTGGGAGGGGGGGATTCGTGTCCCTGGGATCGCCTGCTGGCCGGGCCACGTGCCCGCCGGGGTTGTCTCCAATGAGGTGGTTCATATGACCGACCTCTTTCCGACGCTTCTCGCCGCCACGGGTGCCCACCCGGAACCGGCCTGGCAGGTCGACGGCGCCGACCTCTGGTCGACCTGGACCGGCAAAGCGAAGTCTCCCGAACGGACCCTGTTCTGGGAGTGGCGGGTCGAGGGAGCGAACCAGCTCGCCGCGATGCGAGGCGCCATGAAGCTGGTGATCACCAGCGCCGGCCGCCCCGAACTGTTCAACGTCGAGACCGATCCCGCCGAGCGTCGCAACGCGATCGCCGAGTACCCTGAGCTCGCTCGCCAACTTCAGAATGAATTGAAGACGTGGCTAGCGACCGAGACCAAAGATTGACAGGCGATTATGTCTTGTAGGGTGGACTCGGCCCACCATACAAGACAGTTTTTTCACACATGTTGTTGCTGTTGCGGGCCGACATCTTCGGACGTCGGGCCTTTAAAGCGAGTCGAGTGAGCTTGCGCTCTCCGTTCGCCTCAATCGAGGTCGGGCCCACTCATTCACTCCGCCTCAACCGCCGCGTGCCTGGTTGAAGTACCAGGGGTAGGGATAGGGGCCGGGGCCGGGCGCGATCGGATCGAGGTCGTAGATCGGCACGTATGATCCTTGGTCGTAATACATGCCGATCGGCTTGAAGGGCTTGGCAAAGCTCTGGATGATGCGGAGCGATGGGTGCCAAGGCTTGCAGTCGCAGTTGATCGTGCTCTTGCCGGGGCTGCCGTAGAAGTAGGGGTAGATGCTTGCCGTGCAGTTCGCCTTCAGGGGATGGCCGTAGAGTCCCCCCTCTTTGATGCTATTCGGGCGATGGCCGTGGGGGCGGTCGCCCCAGCGGGTGTGATACCAGGTATCGCGGCGCGGGTCGGCCGGTAAGGTTGATTCGATCCGATCGAACCGCGAGATCAGACCACTCCGCTCTACGAGATCGGGGATGATCGGCTGAGGGACCTGCCCGAACGCTGGCAGGCCAGGCAGGACCATGACCGCGCCCAGGACCGCCAGGGCCGAGAGCCCCATCCGGCCAAGTCGTGGAGAACCAACGCGCATCGCCACCCCTCCTCATCAAAAGATTCGTACTGATCGCCTCCGTGCATCGCATCCGGCGGGTTTCTTCTATGTCGGCCGATTGTTGGAACCCCTGGAGCGATTCGAATCACCTTCGCTCGCCCTGAGGGCCCCCTAATTCGTAAAGCCGGAATAATCGGCTGAAGCCCTACCGGGGGCGGGTCGATCTGACCTCGAATGCGAGCGCAAACCGAAACGACGCAGGCCCGGCAGTTCATGCCGGGCCTGCGTCGGATCTTGGGGTGAGTCACCCGATCGGAACCCAAATCAGGGGACGTTCTCGTTGAACGGAGGGAAGGCGAAGAAGTCGCGAGGGGAACGGGTCGTCACGATGTAGGGCACGTAGCCGGGGGTGAGGGGAACCGGTCCCCCAGGCCCCACGAACCATTTGATGTCACCCTTGTGAAGCGCCTTGCCGACGAGGGCTTTGGGGAGGCCGAGCACGCCATGGGAGGCTTGGAGCAACCCATGGCCGCCGAGGCAGGATCCGCAGCCCTTACCACCACAAGCGTCACATCCACCTTTACCAAAGAGACCCCGTCCGCCGCAGGCTCCGCACCCTCCGCCGTGGCAGCTATCGCAGAGATTCCCGGACGAGAATCCACCGGCCCCACCTTGGCAGATCCCGCAGCCATTGCCGCTGCACTGGTCGCAGCCACTACCGCGGCGATGGAAGTGGCGAAGCTTGAGCTTGCACCCGGAATCGCCGCACTGAGACGAGGGGTAAGCAGACTGGGCCGAGACGAGCGGAGCCTGGCTCGACGGGGCTACGATCGTGGCACCGGTCGAGACCGGTCCACCGCAATCGTCGCATCCGAAGAACTTTCCACCGTGGCCGTGGCCCTTCTTGAACAGGCCGAGACCGCGACAGCCGCCCGCGGAGTCGCCGCAGCCGCCGTCCCCGCAGCCACCGTCATGTTGGAAAAGGCCATGCTTGTGGCCTCCGCAATCGCCGCCGAGCCCGCAGCCGTTGCCGTGGCCGCCGAGCCCGCAACCACTCCCGAGACCGCAGCCACTGCCGTGGCCGCCAAGGCCCCCGTGCAGCAGTCCGCCCACTTTGGCCAGGCCGCCGTGGCCCCCCTTGGCGTAGTGGCCATAGGGGACAGGAGGAGCGAAGTAAGGTCCACCCGTGTTGATGTCGACGGCGTCGACTTCACGAGGGATCGTATGGAATCCATCGGCTTGGACCGAACGGCCCTGACCGATCGTGAACGTTGCCGCCAGGGCAAACGTCAGCGCCACTCCTCGCCATTTTCCGAAACGCATGGTCACTCCCTTTTGTATCGTATCGGTGTATCCCTCCTGGAGTTCCGGAAGCAAGCGATCGACAGTCTCCCACGCAATCCTTCGCGTGGAGCATGCCGGCGACCAGGGCCGGTCCTTACGTCCTCCGTCCCTTTTGGAGAAAGGACGTCGTTCGCGGTCCAGTTTGGCCATGGGTAGTGGATCGGTTCGACCGACCCCGATTCTGGAGTGAAACCTGACGGCGCGCGCCGGACCGGCCCATCGTCGGGGGACGTTGGGCCGGTCCGGGGGGTAGCAGCGATGATTCTCGGCTCAGTTCCGCCGAAAACAGAGGCGGGGTCCGCGGAAGTCTCGGAGGCGAAAAAACGGGAAGTGGTCGATGGATTCGAGGATCCGTCCTCGGGTCGGGCCGATCGTGCGAATTAGCCCGTGTTCCTTAAGATTCGGCTCCGAGGGTCTTCGGCGGACTTCAGGAAATCGAGTTCGCGCTCCCGTTGGCAGGGGCTTACTTGCCGTAGACCTTCGACGCGGGCAGGTCGGTGACCCGCTGGGTCTCCGGCTGGTCGTAACGGATCGAAGCGTGATCTTGGCCTCGCAGCCGCTGCTTCCTCTCGCGATACTCGCTACCGATCTCGGAGAGGCCGAAGAGGTGCGAGAGAACCCGGGGCCGGTTGGACCCCGCCGGACGGACCGGGTCGGGGGCGGGCATGGTGCTCGCCTGCATCACCGAGCGATCGGTCCCGGCCGAACGGCCCGGAGCCTGCGAGGGGCGGCCCTGGACGACGCCAATCGGCGACGGGTCGGCACTCGGAACCTGACCGCCGACTACCGCATAGCCCGGCGCCGAATCGCCGCCAACGACGGCATAACCCGCGGCCGAATCCGAGACGACCATGCCCTGCCCTGCCTGACAGGCGGTGCAGACGCCTCCCTCGGTCGTCACTCCCCCAGCAGGCAACGACGGGGGCGGAGGAATGTTGATTCCTTGGGCTTGCAACTTGGCCCGCTGGCATTCGGCGCAAAGCTTCTGCTTGCCGAACAGTCCTCGACGGTGATTGTGCGGATTGCCGGCCGAAGCGGGCGGATCGGCCCAGACGGCGACCGGAGTGGCCAGGGCCAGGCCAAGTAGGGCCAGGCCGGTGCGCGTGAGGAGGGTCATGGGAACTCCTTTCCCGAAAGCGAACCGAGTCCCCTCGGGAACGTCGGCATACAAGACGGCGAGGGGGTCGCGTCACCAATCCTCGGACACAACCCTCCCGATCCCTATTCCATGATCGACCTGATATGCCTGCCGTCTTGCGGAAAACCCCTCGAATCGGCGCAATGCCGTCAGGCGGAGCATCGGGTCTCGGGACCGATCACCCGGTTGGGGTCACCCCAAGACGAGGTTTTCTCGACCAAGCCCAAAGTGCCGAGAGGCTTTCCTGGGGCCCCCCTGCCACCTCTACTCCTCCCCTGGGACCGTGGGAGAGCCGTCCACGGTCCCCGACCAGGCGATCGTTCAGGAGAAGAGCTGCTTGACGACCTTGCCACCGTCGACGATCTTGATCGGCCGGCCGAGCGCGCTCATGTTTTCCTTGGCCGGATCGATCTTCAGCGAGTGGCAGAAGCTGGCGAGGAGGTCGGTGACCGCGATCGGCTGATCCTTGACCTCGGTTCCGTCGGGACTCGAGGCGCCGAGGACTTGGCCCCCTTTGATGCCGCCGCCGGCCAGGGCGATGTTGAACACGCGGGGGAAGTGGTCGCGGCCCGCGGTCGGGTTGATCTTGGGGGTGCGGCCGAACTCCCCCATCCAGATCACGAGCGTCCGATCGAGCATCCCCCGGCTCTTCAGGTCGGCGATCAAGGACGCGAATCCAGGGTCCACCTGGCTGGCGTTCTTGGCGACCCCTTCGACGGTGTCCTTGTGCGTATCCCAACCGCCGGAGCGAACCTCGACGAAGGTCACGCCCGCGTCGACCAGCCGGCGCGCCAGCAGGCAGCCTTGGCCAAAAGCGCTCGTTCCGTACGCTGCGCGGACCTTCGCGTCCTCGTTGCTCAGGTCGAACGCCTTCATGCGGGGCGATAGGACCATCCCCGCGGTCTGCCTGTAGAGCGCCGTGTGGTCCTTGACCCGATCGGCGCCTCCGGTCCGCTCGAACGCCCCCTGCTCCAGCGCCTGCATCAGGCCCAATCGCCTGGTGAACCGCGCGGTGCTGACCGGCGGCACGACGTCGGCGGGTGGTTTCGTTGGATTCTGGACGACGAACGGCTCGAGCGAGACGCCGAGCATGCCGGCGCCGACCGTGGCTCCGCCAATACTGACGATATGCGGGAGGTCGAACTTGGGATCACCCAGCTCGTTGGCACTCACGCAGCCGAAGCTCGGGTGCTTGACCGTTCCCGAGGGGGGGTAGCCGGTGTGGAGCTGGTAGGTGGCCCGCTCGTGGTTCCCCTCTTTGTTGGTCATGGAGCGAACCAGGGCGACGTCCTTCATGACCTTGGCGGTCCGCTCCCAACCCGGCGCGATCAGGATGCCGGGCACGTCGGTCTCGATCGGCTTGAGGCCGCCACCGTTGGCGTGGTCCGGCTTGGGGTCGAACGTTTCCATCTGGCTCGGCCCGCCGGCCATCCAGAGCAGGATGCAGGCCATCTGCCGCTTGCGAAGCTCCTCGGCTTGCAAGGCGAGCATGTCGGTGAAGCTGACGGTGGCCAATCCCGCCACCCCGAGGCCGATGCCGCCCAAAAACCCACGGCGATGGAGGACTCCCTGGCCGTTCATCGCCACTTTGACGATCGTCTTCTCGAACATAGTCGTCATCCTCTCACGTCAGGACTTGTTTTGTGGGTCAGCGGCGAGTGATGAATTCCGTCGAGTTGATCAGGCTCCAGAGGATGTCCTCGAACGCCTCTTTGCGGTTGCCCACCTTGTCGATGTAGCGGCCGCAGGTCTGAACTTCCTTGAGGGTTGGCTCGCGGGCCAGGACCCGGATGTAGATCGCGCCCAGGGCCGCGCGGTTATCTTTGGGGTTGGCCGTGAGAATCTGGCCGAGCACGCTGTTGCCGTTGCCGCGCATCGCGTTGTTGAGCACCGGGCTGTTCATCATGTAGAGCGCCTGGGGGATCGTGCCCAGGACGTCTTCATACGGGGTCGACGGATCCGCGCCGAAGATCGCGTTGAACTGCGCCCGCCTGCTTCCAGGGCCGCGCATCCCCTTGGTCTTGCCGACGGCTTCCTTGAGGTCCTTCGCCAGGGCGTTCTGCTTCGCGTCTTTGCCTGGAGCGTCCTTCTTGGGTGCGGGATCCACCTCGAAGTTGAGCGAGTGGGCGAGCGAGTCGAGGATCTGGTCGGAGCGGAGCCGGCTGGGGCAGACGGCGGCGAACGAGGTCCGTCCCGACGCGGTATAGGTCGAGCGAACCTCACGCTGATAGGCCCGGCTGTTGAGGATCGTGCGGAGCAGCCAGCGGACGTCATAGCCCCCCTTTTGAAACTCCGAGGCCAGGACCTCGATGACTTCAGGGGCCTTGGCGGTTCGCTCGGGGCCGATGTCGTCGACCGGGTTGTAGAATCCTTCACCCAGGAGGATGTACCAGACGCGGTTGACGAACGCCTTGGCGAACCAGGGGTTATCCTGGCCGGTGACGTAATCGGCCGCGATCCCGAGCCGCTCGGCCGCGGTCAGGCCGGCCGGGAGGATCTCCCCCTTGGGGTCGAGGAAGAACTTGGGCGCGACGAAGATTTTCTTCTGGGGGTCGAGCTTGTCGGGCATCGCATAGCGCGGCTTCGCCTTCGCCATGACCTCGAAGACGGCTCGTTGCCCCGGGCCCGCCGGTACCACCCGTTTCCGGTTCAACCCATCGAAGTAGGCGGCGAATTCGTGGAACTGTTGCCGCTTCCAGGCGTCGTTCGGGTGGTCGTGACACTGCGCGCACTGGATCTGCACGCCCAGGAAGACGCGTGAGACTTCGCCCGCGAGCTCGACGGCCTGCGTCTCATGCGCGAGCGAGAAAATGACCGCGCCGTTCTCGTCGTCGCGGCCGGTGGCCGTGATCATCCCCTTGGCGATCTCGTCCCACGGGGCGTTCTTGGCGAACTTCTCGGCCAGCCACGTTTCGAGCTCGTGGAAGAGCACCTGGTTGGCGTTCTGGGTCGTGGCCCGGAACCGGATCACGTCGCGCCAGTAATGGGCCCAATTCTCGGCGTAGTCGTCGGAGCGGAGCAGGTACTCAATGAGCTTGGCACGCTTGTCTTTCTCGCGGGTCAGGACGAAGCCGCGGACCTGCTCGGGGGTGGGCAGCTTGCCGGTCAGGTCAAGGTGGACCCGACGGACGAATTCGACGTCGGTCGTCGCCTTCGCCAGCGGGACCTTGGCCGCCTCGAGGTGCTTCTCCATCAGGGCGTCGAGCCCTTCGCTGGTGAGCGTCGGAATCGACACCACCTTGGTGGGACGCTGAGGCTTCTTACCCCCTTTTTCCGCGTCTTTCGCCTTGGCGGCCTTGCCATGCCCCTTCTTGCTCGCGGGGAGCTCGGGCTTCTTGACGCTGGCCACCGCCGTGCTTGCCTTCTCCGCGTTCGGATTCGAAGGCGCCGCGGCCATGGCAAGCAGGCCGGCCGAGGGCGCGACGACCAGAACCATCGCGATCGTTCGGCACCACCGCGCGCCCGGCTTCCGGGAACTCGCCATGCCAACCCTCCTTTTTCATTTCGGATTCGGATCGAGATTCAACCCCCTTCGCAGCCTCACTCCATGACAGCTTCGGAGCCCAGCGTTGACGATCAATTTAAACCCCGAAACACGCATTCCGTCTCGCGTGACTGCGGTTGGCGTGTCGATTTCTCGGTGCGAGGGGGATGTGCTCCCTTGCATTATAGGTTGGATGCAACCAGAAAGGGAGCACAGTTCCTCAAGCCGTTACAAGACCGGCTGAAGCGGGGCCGGACCGCCGATGACCGTCCAGACGATCAGGATCATCACGACCACGAGGCTGACGACGGCCATCAGGCCGTTGGGCATGAAGACCTTGGCTCTCAGGGCGTACCGATAGCCGAAGAACAGGAACAGGAAGACCGCCAGGAGCAATCCCAGGGGCCGACCCCAATCGTTGCCTTGAACCGACAGCACGAGAGCGACCAGGGCCGCCACCGCGCTCACGAGGCCCGCGATCAACGACGGACGACTCCGTGCCTTCACGAACCCCATGATGCCCCCCATCGCGAGGAGGAGGGCGTAAATTCCGAGTGTGACGTGTCCCACGAGTGGGTACATAATTGGTCTCGCTCAATTCGTTGGGGAGAGGGCGTGAAAACCACGCCGGTGTTCTTCCGAGGCGGAAAAGAAATCAAGGGCTTCACGTGCGGGGCGTGGGCGTGGACCAGCAGGCAACCCATCCCAGGGCCCGGCCCACGTAGGGAATGGCGCGTGGGAGTTGGTCGGCGAGCTCGGGGGGGACGATCAAGGATTGCTCGCCTTCGAGGAGCAAACCGACCTCGGTCCCCGCCTGGAGATATTGCTCGATGGTTCGGTGGAACGTGGTGATCGCGCGGCGGAGCCCGGTCTCGGGGTCGATGAACCGGGCACGCTGCCCTTCACCGGTCCGGTCGGGGTGCAATGCCGAGACGATACAGCGGCCCCCCGGTCTCAAGACGCGGGCCGACTCCGCGAGCAATCGGGGGAGGTCGGCGATGTGCTCGATCACGAGCCCGAGCACGACCACGTCGAACGTGGCGCCGGGGAACGGCAACGGGTGCGGGAGGGCGTGCCGGACCCAGCAGACGCTGCGGTGGTCGCGCTTCGCGCGGGCCTTCGCGATCATTTCCAGGGTCAAGTCGAGCGCCCAGACTTTCGCCCCCGCGTCGGCCAGGGCCCAGGTGTGGCGGCCGGTTCCGCAGCCCAGGTCGAGCACCCGGGACCCGTGCAACGGGCCGAACCAGTTCCTCACGGCCGGCTCTTCCAGCGCGATCAAGGGGTTCCCATCGTCGTCGTAGCAAGAGGCCCAGGCGGCGTAGCCCGCTTGGATCGAAAACTCTTCGGGGAGTTCCTGGCGCATGGGTGGCCCGCTCTGGTGGTCGGACGTCGACGGTGTGCGGCTTCCATTCAAACGTTCGGTTCGGTCGCGGGCAATGGACCTTTCTTGGCGGTCGACCCGGAATCGGCCGTTGCGGTCCGCCGGGTGCGTTCGAAATGAAAAAAAAGTGGACGCAACTTCGGCGTCCCGGTGTTTGCGGGAGGAGCCCGAGGTTGCGTCCACGTGCGACGAGAAGATCGAAGCGGGTGGCGGGTGAACTCTCGAAGAGTCCACCACGCCCTCCCGCCGTCATTCTCGGTACGGCTTCAACATTTAGGGGGCACCGGGGGGCGGAACCGCGCCCGGCGGCGTAATCGCGTCGGGGGCCGGCGGAGTCACCGGCGTGCCGACCGGCGGCTCGATGCTCAGCGGGCTGGCGTTGACGTCGGTGGGCCGACCGAACTGGTTCTGAACCGCGGGGATCGCACCCGGCGCGGGGGGAACGGCGACTGCGCCGATCGACTCCGGCTCCAGGCCCATCGCTTGCATCCGTGCTCGTTGCGCGGCGGCCTGCGAGTTGGCCATGGGGAAGTCAGGGCCGGGGGCGAAATATTGGACGTCATCGTGCATGTACTTGCCCGAAGGCAGGGTCATGCCGGCATACTCGACCTGACAACCGACCGACGGAAGTAACCAGCCAAGAGCGAGCGCAGCCCATGCCACGTAGCGTTGGCGATTCCGTCGCGACGATCCCGTACGGTGGGACCCCATCGTTTCCACCCTCCTTGGCGAAAGCGGCGGTTGATCCTATACCGCCGTCCGTGCGTCATTTTCGACTCGATCCGAAAACCGCAACGATTTGGGTCGTTTCGGTCGTCGGGTTTCGATCACACCTAGGAAATCGGTCGGTCGGGAGGGTCAAGCCCAATGTTTCCGTGCAGACTGTCCAAAAGAGACACGATCGGGGGGCTCGGCGATCGGGCTTGGCCGATCTCCGGGCATCGTTACAATGCTCCGCTCAGAGGCCGAGGAACGGGGGTCGGGCCCGGCTTGCGATCGAGGGTTGGGGCAATTCTTTGATGTTGTCGTTGGCCGAGGCGCGGGCACAAATATTGGAGCGGGCGGAACCGGGCGAAACCATTGAGGTCTGTCTGGCCGAAGCCCTGGGACTGGTGTTAGCCGAACCGGCCGTCGCGGACGTGGACCTCCCCCCGTTCGACCGCGCGGCACTGGACGGCTATGCCCTTCGCGCGTCCGACGGGCGGGTTGAGACTCGACTTCGGGTCGTCGGGCTGCACGACGACGAGGACGGTGCCGAGCTCGAGATTAGCGCCGACGAGGCCGCCCATGTCGCGCCGGGTGATCCGATCCCGTGGGGGGCCGACGCGGTCCTCCGGTCGGACCGGATCCGCCCCGAGCCCGACCTCGGTCCCCCTCGGCTTGTCGAGGTCCTCGAACCGGTCGAGGTGGGCGAGAACCTCGTCCCCCGGGGCCACTACCTCCGTGCCGGCACGGAACTGGCCCCCGCGGGCGCTCGGGTGCGGATGGCGATGGTCGGTCTCTTCGCCGCGCAGGGATGCGTCCATCCGGTCTGCTACCGCCGGGTCCGGGTGGCCGTGTTCGCGGTGGGCGACCATATGGTCGGCCCTGGCGAGGCGCCGGTCATGCACCGCGAACGGAATGCCGCCGGCGCGACGGTCGTGGCGCCTTGCCTCCGCTGGGGAGCCACCGCGCACGACCTGGGAGCGATCGCCGAGGACGACCTCGATGCCGCCCTGTCGCGTGCCTTGACCGCCCCGATCGTGGTCGTGATGGGCCGATCGACCGCCACCTTGCGGCGCGCCCTGCTTCGCGCCGGGGTTGAGCCGGTCATCTCGGGAGTCTCGATTCAGCCCGGCAAGCGGATGAACTACGGGGTCGTCGTCGGTCCGTCGGGGCGTGTCGAACACCACGTCTTCCACCTACCGCCGAGCCCGATCGCTGCCTTGACGGTCACCAGCCTGCTCGTCGGTCCTTTGATTGCGCGACTCCAAGGGGGCTCGTCCGGTCCCCCCCTGCCCTCCGCGCTGTCTGGACCGCCCCCCACCGTGCGACCGACGATCGCCTCTGGGCCGTCCCGGTCACCCTTAAAGTCGACGACCAGGCCCGCCTCCTCGCGACCCCGATCGACTATCGCGGCAAGGACGACCTCCTCGGGTTCGCCCGCGCCGAGGCCCTCGCCCTGCTCGCCCCCAATAGTGGTCCTTGGCGCGGCGGCGAAATCGTCGAAGTCGCTCCCCTCGGTCCCTGGCCGCCCCACGACTCCTGATCGCGTCACCCGCTCTAGGCTGGCTTGCCAGCCTGGAGCGTATAGCTGAGTGGCAGCCGCCAGCGGGCTTTGATGAGCTGCCACTCGCCATTGTCGAGACGCTCCATCGAACCCGGAAACGCTTCGTATGGCACGCTGTCGTGCTCGACCAGTGCCGTGAGAGTCAGCCCCGCGCACTGAAGGGCCGTGACGATTTCGCCCAGGCCGTGATTCCACTCGTGGGTCACGGTTGCCGAGAGTCTGGCATCGGTTTGAACATACGTGCTATTCTGGTCCCAGACGAGCGGTTCCTCACGCTCGAAGTAGGGGTACTCCACGACGAGCAGGCCATCTTCGCGCGGCTCGCTCAACGCCCAGAGGATCGGATGCCCCTCCCGAAGGAAGAGTCGACCGCCCGGCCGCAGCAGGCGCGCGACCACCTCGGCCCAACGTCGGATGTTGGGAAGCCAGCAGAGCGCGCCGATGCCTGTGAAGACGAGATCGAAGTCGGTGCGTCCTAACGTCTCGACCGCGTCGTAGACGTCCGATTCGACGAAGTCGACGTCCGCACCGACGCGGCCCGCGAGATCCTGGGCCAGGCTCAACGAAGCCGGGGAGAAATCCAGGCCGGTCATCCGAGCACCCAGGCGGGCCAGGGAAATCGTGTCGGTACCGATATGGCATTGCAGGTGGACGCCGCGCAGGCCGTTGACGTCGCCCAGTCGCGGTAGGTCGAACCGGACGACGTCGCTGAGGAACGCCGGGTCGGCGATGAATCGGTCCCGAGCGTAGTCGGGCGAGGCCGCGTGAATGGGGCCCGGTCGTTCCAGTTGGCGCGGTTCACGTTCTGATATTGGCTCATGCCGTGTCCTTCACTTCGATTCGACGACGCCCGCCTTCGAGTTCCCTGCGGGCGGCAAATCAAGGATGCGATCGTCCCTAAGCACGTGGACTTGGGTTTTTTTGTATTTAATAATGTGCAAGCCCTGGGTGCCATGGGTTGTACCCAGCCCGTGAGCCAAAAACCCGGGCGATCGTTCACGGGTTGAGTCCAACCCGTGGCACTCAACGGCGATTGTATCACCGCGGTTGCCCATTAGAAAATCAAAGAAAAATCGAGGACAATGGGTTAGGACGCTGTGAGTCGAACTCTACCGTATTTCTCGCTTCAACACCGCTTGGTGAATTCCGCGTGGATCCGCGATTGAGCGTTTCTATCGCGGGAAGGCCAGCCGGTGGCCATGCTTTCGCCTGCCTCGCGAGCGCCCGGGAGTGACGTGAAATTTGCTAATTGTGAACAGCTATATGTTTATTGTGTTTGTTGGGCGAGGGGATGTCGATGAGCTCGATCACGGTCTGCCGGGAACGGAGTATCGCTCGCTCCCGGGGGCCGAAACCCTCGTATTGATAGGGGAGGAATCCCGCGGGGTGGGGGATTCGAAGGACTGTGACTCCCCGGGGGCGGCGCTGGAGGCCGTTGATGGGGTAAAGGAACTGGGCATTCAAGAGGAGATAGTTCGCCTTATGGCCGATTTTTTCGGCGAAATCGGGTCCTCCAGGCGTGGTTTCGCGTTTTCCCACCGGCCGGCCCGAGTGATCCGGGACCTCCTGGTCCAGGCGGAGCCCGACGAACGTCAGTCCGCGGGCGACGGGGCCGTACGTCGCCTCGACCTGGCGCCGTACGTCGACGGGGAATCGCAGCGCAAGAGGTTGCCCGAAATTGAACGCGGCCTGTGCCAACAACGCCGCGGTGCCGAGGACCGCTGCCAGGCCGAGCGGCCGGCCATCGAGCACGCGGGTTGTGGCGCACGCGGTCGCCAGGCAGAGGAATGGCACGACTTGCCGGGCGAGCCGGCCATAGACAACCATTTTTCCCACCCCGGTCGAGGCGGCCGTGAGTGCAAGGTAGATCGAGACGGCCGCCCCGAGCCATAGCAGGCCCCGTGCGCGAGCTGATGCATCGCGGCAGGTGCGCCCGGCGGGCAGGAGGATCGCCGGAGTACCGACGACCCAGGCCAGCAGGAGGCCGTGTTCCGCGTGCCACAAATAGGCCCAGGGGAGGGACCAGCCTTCCCTGAAGTCCCCCTGAATCACCGTGCCGGAGAGGCTGAAAAGGCGAGCCAGGAAGTCGGCCCCTCGGGCGACGGCCATGAGAATCAAGAGCGCGGTCGGCGCGACGAAACCGAGCCCGGCGGCCAGCCCGCGCCGCACGACGGCCGGTTTGGACGGTAAGCCGCGGAGCACATGGATCGTCATCACCACCACCGCGATGAGCCAGTAGCCATAGTAGGTCAGGAAGGCCAATCCGGCCACCGCTCCTGCCAGAGCCGATCGTATCAGGCCGGGGCGGTCGGTCAAACCGATCCAGAGGGCCAGGAGGGCGAGGGCCATCGCGATGTCGTAGGGCACGAGATGACGCGCGTAGTAGAACATGGAATTGGAACAAGACATGATCAGGGCCGCAGTCAAACCCTCGCGACGGTCGCCGCCGGCCCGCCGGGCGATGGCGTAGGTCAACCCGATACAAGCGACCGAGGCCAGCGACAGGATGAGGGCAGAGACCGACAACCACTCGCGAATGATGCCCCACCGGATCGACTGCCCAGAGAGGCGGACCACGGTGCACTGGACCGCGGCGGGGACGCAGCAGATCACCGGGTAAAAGCAGTGCGCGACGGAGTTGACAACAACGTCGGCCGCCCGTCCCAACTCGACCCTCGCCAGGTGGCCGAGAACGTTCCAGCACAGGAAGTACCGTGTCTCGTCTGGGAAGTAGCATTGGCCGCCCTGCAGCACCAGGACGATTCGAGGGCACCACGCAAGCAGCAGTAAGATCAGGATGACGCTGCGCCAGCGTAACTTATCTGCCATCATGGATCTCCTCTCGCTGCCAACCGAGCAATCACCCCTCGATTGCCCCGATCTCGCTCAAGAACGGTCCTTGGACGAAATCGGGTTCATCGTCGGGTCGGTCATGCGAGGGGCCCGAAACCCACCGTCAGATGAGGATCGGCCCGCCGATCGATCCCACGACCATAATCCTCCGCGCCAGAATCGAAGCGAACTGCCCGGCGGATCCGCGAGGTCGGGGAATCAGTTCCTCCGACTTCGCGCATCAGGGTGACTGGCGGACCCAATGGCCGCGAAGTTCCCTGGAGCCATGTGGGGCTCCGTCCCCTCGGCCGAGCGGCGGATTGCACGCGACGTTTGGAACGGGAAAACGGTGCACGCTGGCTGGGGAGTTGTGATGCGAGCATCGTGGTATGCCTTCGTCATCTCAAGTAAGAAAGCTTTTTTTGGGGAGGGCAAGGAACTCCCGGATTGAGCAACCGCCGAAGGGAACCCTCCCGGTGATCGCGTGGCTGTTACCGGTCGCTGGAGTTGAAGTGCATTTAATGAATTTAAAAATAAGCTGTTAACAAATCAATGCAGGTTTCAGAATAATGTGATATTAAAATTGTCTGCAAAAGAAAAATATAGCGAATTTATGTCGTTTTTGGTGTCTTGAATAGCGATCGCTGAGCCACCGACTTTGATGGAGCCGTCTCGGGGGGCCACGGGGTGGAGAGGTCTCTGTTGAGCGTCTGGTGCCCTGCCTTGGCTGTGCCGAGGTTCGCTGGGCGCCATCCACGGCGTTGCGAAGTTTGGTGCTCGCCTGCTACGGGAATGCCTGATCAGTCTGGCTTTGCTTGCGCCCTGTGTTTTCCGCGGTTACCCGACTTGGTTCGCTTCGTTACTGCGGCCTTCGGAGCGATTGCAGAACGCCGTGCGTGTGTGCGTGCGATGCTTCCGCTCGGTACATGGACGCTTGATGGGTGATCGAGAAATCGATCATGCCGCCGAGGATGATCGGCGGCTGGTAGACGCTCGTGGTGATCGAGTCATCCACCACGCCGGAGAGGAAGGTCGACCCGTTCGCAACTTCCGCGCTGTCGGAACGGGTCGAGTAG
Source organism: Singulisphaera sp. GP187 (assembly GCF_900129635.1). Classification (GTDB taxonomy): domain Bacteria; phylum Planctomycetota; class Planctomycetia; order Isosphaerales; family Isosphaeraceae; genus Singulisphaera. The sequence goes on from NZ_FSRB01000001.1 coordinate 5,937,076, forward strand.
GTGTCGGTCAAAGGGGGGGACGACGAGAGTCTATAGCACGATTACCGGGTTTTTCGCCGGGTCACCCGGATCCATCCACCTGGTGCCCTTGCTCCAGTGTCTTCGTGGAGACTGTCACCACCTTACCGGGTTTATTGCCCGGATCCACAATCAAGAAACATTTATATTGTGGCGATTTGTTGCAATAGACGTGTTTGATTTTTGTTAATGTTCGTTTCGTGGAATTGCATTAATTGATTTGTGTGATGGCAATGCACGGCAAAGGCTTGCGGCTTGCGCGGTAGCACAAGGCCTCGGCCGATCGGGCGGAGGACTCTCTGCTTGATGTGCGCCTCCGGGGGAATTACCCATGTTCGGCCCCCACGCCCTTGTTGTGCATCCCTTCTTCCAGCCCGGCGGCGGTGACGCGCAGGCCCGCCTCCCACACCATGGTCGAGTGGTTACCTGGGACCGGGACGACCCCAATCCCGGTGCCGACCAGGGGGACGAGGCCGTTGAACGGGTCATCGCAACTGAACCCGGCGTGCCCAGGTGGCGCCTCCAACGGCCGGAAGAGCGTCACCCGGCCCGGGAAGGGCCGAGGTATTGACGTATAACGGGCGACGGACTCCTTGATAAGTCCCAGCCGAATCTCATCTTCGGTCGGGGGGACCGCCGGCTCGGCGGGGACGGCCGGCTCGGCGGGGATGGTCGGGGTCGGACGGGGGGCGAGCCGTCCCCACATCTTTCCGGCGGACTCGGCGAAGCGTTCGACGGCCGGGTAACCCGCGAGTCGCGCGGGGCGGCCCCATCGCCGCTCCCGACGGGCGAGCTTCTTCGGGTAGTGCGGGCTCAACGGGTCCAGCAGGGCCACCAGACCGACCGGTTTGCCCAGCTTGTGGAGTTGTCGAGCCATCTCCAAGGCCAGGAACGCCCCGAAGGAATGGCCGCCGAGGTGGTAGGGGCCGTCGGGGAAGTCTGCGCCCAGATCGGAGACGAACCGCGCCGCCAACTGCTCGATGAGGTGGTCGGTTGAGATCCCCGAGTCGTAGCCCTCGCCCACGAAGGTGTACACCGGCCGGTTCGGGTCGAGCAACTCCGCCAACCGGTGCAGGTAAAGGACGCCGCGGCCGTCCAGGACGGACGCCCCCCCCGCCAGGAAGAAGAAGGGTGGGGCCGTTCCGCCGGCCCGGATCGCCACGAGCGAAGACCCCGCCGGCCTCAGGCCGCTCCCCAGAGCGCGGATGACGGCCGCCAGGTCGCCGACGGTCGGCGCGCGGAGCAGCGCCAGGGGTGGCAGTCGCAGCCTGAATGCGTGCTCCACTCGGGCGATCAGCCGAAGCCCCGTCAGAGAAGTGCCCCCCAGTTGGAAGAAGTCGTCAGTGGCCCCGACCGGCGCCACCCCGAGGACCTCGCTCCAGACCGTCGCCAGTCGCGCCTCGACCTCGTCGCGCGGGGCGACATAGGCGGTCCCCCCGCGGCGTGCCGCGGGGTCGGGCTCTGGAAGTGCGCGGCGGTTGACCTTGCCGCTGGGGGTCAACGGCAGGGCGTTCAGGGGCACGAACGCCGAGGGGACCATGAACCCCGGCAGGCAAGCCGCCAGGTGGGCGCGAAGGTCGGACTCGCAGGGCTCCGGGGAGCCTGGGGTGGACGTCACATAGGCGGCCAACCACTTGCCCCCCGGCCCGTCCTCCCGCGCCACGACCGCCGCTCCCGCCACGCCCGGGCAACTTCGCAACGCCGCTTCAACCGCGCCGAGCTCGACCCGAAAGCCGCGCACCTTGACTTGGTCGTCGGTTCGGCCGAGGAACTCGAGCAGGCCGTCGGGCCGCCACCGGGCGAGGTCGCCGGTGCGATAGAGCCGCGACCCGGGCGACGCCGCGAACGGGTCGGGGACGAACGCCGCGGCCGTGAGCTCCGGGCGGTTTAAGTAGCCTCGGGCAACCCCGTCGCCGCCGACGTACAGCTCGCCCGTCGCGCCGACCGGGACCGGCCGCATTGCCCCGTCGAGCAGGTGGACTCGGGTGTTGCCGATGGGTCGGCCGATCGGGACGGAGTCCGTCCCGTGACCGAGCGTGCGGGAGATCGGGTAGCAGCAAGTGAACGTTGTCCCCTCGGTCGGGCCGTAGCCGTTGACCAGCCTGGTCGTGAGGAGCCAGTCGAGCCCCCGCCGCACGTGGGCCACCGACAGGGCCTCCCCGCCGATCAGGAGCTGGTCGAGGCAGGCGAGTGCCTCGGGCGCTTCGTCGATCACGACGTTGTATAAGGCCGCGGTAAGCCAGAGGGTGTTCACCCGTCCCTCGCGGAGGATGCGCCCGAGCTCACGAGCGGACGGCAAGGCGTCGGGCGCGATCACGCACCGTCCCCCGTGGAGCAACGGCCCCCAGACCTCGAAGGTCGACGCGTCGAACGCCGGTGGGGCCATGTGGAGAACGGTCGAGTCGGGGCCGAGCTGGACGTAGTCGACGCCGAACAGCAGGCGGACCACGCCCCGGTGGGTGACCATGACCCCCTTGGGACGGCCGGTCGAGCCCGACGTGTACATGACGCAGGCGAGGCCCTCGGCTGAGCCACGTTGGGGGACTTGGTCCAGTCTGGATGGGGAGGCCGACGGCCAATCGGAGTCCAGGCAGACCGTGGTCGCCGCATGCGGCGGGAGGAGGGGCCGGAGCGCGGTCCGGGTCAGCAGCACGGGGGCCCGAGTGTCCTCTAGCTGGAACGCCAGTTGCTCCGGGGGGTGCGACGGGTCGAGTGGGACGTAGGCGCCGCCCGCCTTCAAGACGCCCAGGGCTGCGACGACCGACTCGAGGGACCGCTCCAGGAGGATTCCGACCAGGACCTCGGGCCCAACGCCCAGGTCGACGAGTTGGCGGGCCAGCCGGTTGGACCGGCGGGCCAGCTCACCGTAGGTCAACTCGTGGGACCCGAGCACGACGGCGACGGACTCCGGGGTCTCGCGAGCCCAGTCCTCGAAAAGTTCGTGGATGCAGGTGTCACGGGGATAGTCAGTCGCCGTGGCGTTCCACTCTGCCGCTGGCCATTGGATCTCGACCTCCATCATCGGGGACCGCTCGCACAGTGCGGACCGGTTCATGTCCTCGGCCGGCATGATGCGCATGCAAAAAGCCTCCGGCTCGCCCCGGGCTCCCCTCGGTCCGCCGCCGCTCCCCGCGTCGGCTCAGGCGGACGCCCCTCGGGGCCGGCTCACCCGCCGGTCGGTTCTAGACCGGGTGCGGTGAGCCTCGTGCGGAGCCTAAGCCGTGGCCACGTCCCCTCAACGCAGCCGTCAACGGCGACGGCGGCGACGCGTCGGAGGCATGTGGCTACGTCCAAGGGCGGTGATTGCGCGGCGAGCATAGATCGGCCGATCGGCCGCGACAACCCCATTTTCGGCCAATTGGCCGATAATCGCGTCTCCCCGGGTTGCCGACCCACCGGGTTCGCGGCACCGGCCTGCCACCTCGCTCATGCCGATCGGTGACCAAGATTGGGACGGGCCGAATTTTCCCGGCCCGCTTCGAGCCTGGCTGGCGCTGATACTGGTCGTGGGAGCGGTGGTGTGGCCGGGGCCGATGGGGCGGAGGCTTTTCGAGAGTTCGCCCCGCTCGCCGGTTGTCGGAGATGAAGCGCGTTCCCTCAGAGGCCCCGATTCAAGTGTCGTCGTGGGCCTCGTTCCTTGGGGGGTCGGAGATCGCGGGGTATGACCACGAGTGACGAGGGGGCGGAGCGTTCGCGGTCACCTATCAGCGATCGGCTACGTGAGATCATTGCAACCCGGGAACTGACGGCCTCTCAGTTGGCCAGGGCGGCTGGGGTTGACCCGGGGATGGTCCGGCGGTTCCTGCTCGGGGACCGGGGCCTGAGCCTGGCGACGGCGGACAAACTCGCCGCCGCGCTGGGCCTCATCATCGTCGAGTCAGAGTCAAGCGCTGACGAGGCAGTGGACGGTCTTGCCAACACTCGCGCTCTCCCGGACCGTCGGTCGGGACACCAGCGGCCGAAATGAGCGCGATCCGTTGGACTGGGAATCACGACCGACGATCCCCTTCGACCTTCTGGCCGATCGAACTGGGGCGGTATCCAAGCGCGGTCGGCACGCCCGTGGTTCTGGGGCGGACGCTTTTCTCGGGTTCAAGCCGATTCGATCGGCATGGTCCCCACTGGCGACTTTTTCGGAGCCGCCATTGGGGGGTCCTCCGTTCCGCTCTCCCGCGGTTCGTCACCGCACATCAGGGGAGGCTTGGCTCACCGGGGCGGCCGGGGATGGCTCCTGGGCAGCGCCCTGGGATCGGACTTGGGCGTGCTTTTGGCCGCCGTTGTGGGATTGTTTTTGACCGCTGATCTGGGTCGGCACTTGGCGGCCGATCTTGATCTCCTTGGGCTTGGCCTCTTCGGCCTTGGGCAGGACCAGCGTCAGCACGCCGTTCTCGAAGCTGGCCTGAGCCTTGTCGGGGCTGATCATGGTCGGCAAAGTGACCGTCCGTTGGAACTGGCCGCAACGTCGTTCGCGCAGGTGCCAGTGCGTGTCCTTTCTTTCTTGCTCCGCCTTGATCTCGCCACGGATGGTCATATCGTGGCCGTGGGCCGTGATGTGAACATCTTCAGGTTGCGCGCCTGGCATCGACATCTTAAGGATAAACTCATTCTCGTCTTCGGTGATATCCAGGGGGAGCGTCACCGAGGAGCCTTCTGCCGTCAACCCAAGGGGACGGACAAAGCTCTCCTGAAACAGCGAGTTCATCGCGTCGCGAAGGCTCACCATCTCGCGGAGGGGCTCGTAAGCTTGAATGGCCATGGCTGCTTCGCTCCTTTCTTGCTCGGGAATCAGTCTCCTGGAATTGGGGTGTGGTGAAGAGGGTTGACTCCTTGGTCAAGCCCTCGTCACGAATCGTTGACTCACGCAGTCTCCTCGAATGTCGCCGGCCGGAAGTCGGTCGGCGACCGTTCGTCACTGGGTTGAGGGGCTGGCTTGCTCAAGTGTCCCTCGTCCACTCATCACCCAGCTATCTTTCTTACCTATTCAAGCGGCGTGCCCATTCGCTCGCCGGACCGCGTTTTATGAAGGACCAGCGTGCCAACACCCGTGCATAAAAGAACTTATGCCTTGGCGGTCCGGACCCGGGGGCGAGTCTCCGGGGGGGAGGACAAGGAAGAACCGAGACAGAATGTTCGTCCTCCAGGGAGGACTGACAGATTGTCGCCGTGCGGAGGAGGCGACCTGGGACGGAGGGAACGACTCGGAATTCGAGTGACCGGCGCGGTACGGTCCGATTGAGGCTTCAGCCGTACCGTTTCATGGACGTTTGGGGCGTGGCTCGCCGCCGCGGGGGCGACCGTCAGTCGCCAGCCAGAGCCGCGAGCCTCCTGGAGCTTCTCCGGATTCGAGGCGACTCGACGCCTCCCCGAGGCCCCGGGAGGCGACGCGGGCGCGGGGCCTCGGGACGCGATCAATAGGCGTCGGAGCTGATCACCTCGCCTCCCTGGCTTGTGCTCAAGGCCCGCCAGGTGTTCAGGTAGATGGAATTTTTGATGAATTTCACGCTGCCGTCGCAGAACACGGTGTTCACTCCACCAGGGTGTCGGCTCCGCGCGGCGTAGGTGGGGCCTTGGGTGGCGGTGGCGTTCATGCAAGGCGGATTCGGTGGGGTGACGACCGGGAAGATCGAAGTGCAATACCCCTGGGTCACGTCGGGCAGCAAACTGTTCGGGACCAGCCACGTTGTGAACTCGGCGGCATCGCCCCACCAGGTGTAACCGCGGAACGAGCCATCTTGGCTCTGGATGGTCTCAGAGGCCATGAGTGTGTTACTCGTGCCGTCGGTGAGCGATGAGAGGCTATAGGTCCGTTGGCGGGACGGATAAAACGAGGGGTCGCTGTCGGAGAACGGAGCGCCCAGCCAACCCCCGGTCGCGTAATAGGGCGTGGCGTAGGTGGCGCCGCTCGAGCTTGTCTGCAATTCCTGGAAGAATCCGGCGTTTCCGAAGTTCGCGACGTAGTTATGCTCGGTGATGTTGCCGATCTTGGTCGGAGTGTCACTGGGGCAGGTGAAAGTGTTGAACCGCGAGCCGGTACACGTGGTGTTGCAGATCCCGCCGTAACGTAGGTTGCCGTCGGGATTCTTCGATTTATCCGGCAAGAGGTAACTCCCCATCTGATTGTAGGAGTTGAAGAGTGGACTCGCTTCCATGAAGGGCAGGATGAACATCTGCCAGGTGCCGCAGACCGAGGACCGGGTGCCTGGCGGCAGGGTCCCGACCACGTCGTGGTAGTTGTGCATGGCGATCCCGATCTGCTTCAGGTTGTTGATGCACTGGGCCCGTCGCGCAGCCTCGCGGGCCGCCTGAACCGCTGGCAGGAGCAAGGCGATCAAGACCGCGATGATGGCGATGACGACCAGGAGCTCGATGAGGGTGAACCCACTTCGTGGACGTGCCATGGTGAAACTCCCTCCTTCGGAGATAGGCCGAAGCCGAATGACGAGGAATCAAGACGGAAATGTCGAGACGAAACCCTCGGGTGGACGGCGATCGGCTCGCCTGAGAAGGCGGACCGATGAGATGGTGGATCGATTGCGGAGAGGAGATGGCGTGGTGGTGCGGGACGATCCCCCGCACGGCGATCACGCTATTTGAGCTTCGATTTGGCTTTGGCTTTGGCTTGGGACGCGGATTGGGTTGGGGCCGAGGCTGAGGCCGTCGCGTCGAGCTCGAAGTCAAACGTGTTGGGTCCGACTTCGGTGACTGTGGCACTCAAGGTCGTCTTCGCGTTGTAGATGCTGGGGATGGGTTCTTTGGCCGGCGGAACCGGGTCGCCGGGCATCAGGTTTGGGGATGGGGTGGTCGAGGATGCCGGGGCGCTCGTCACCGAGACCTGGTAGGGGCCGGGTACGAGACCAACGGCCCTTGACATCGCGTACTTGCCGTCCGTCACGGCCGCCGCGCCAGGGGTCGCGGCGCCGGGCTCGGTGGGCATGAACTGGATCATCCCGGACTTCAACGGCGCGCCGGCCAGCTTCACTTCGCCCGACACGGCATGCCGTGGCAATTCGTCGTGCGCGCCAGCTCAGCCCGCAATCAAAGTTGTGCTGGCCAAACCCAACCACAGCGAGCCTCGGCTCATACGTCGTGGCATGGACATGCTTTGTTCTCCTGGAACCATCACGAATGTACCGAGTCTGGTGAGGACCGGTTCAACGCTCAATCTGGTTCAATGCACAATGCCGCGGGAGAGCTTGAAATCCCCTGGACGACTGGCTTGGAGAGAAGCAAGGACGTTACGTTTCCTGGTCAGAACCCCCGGAAGCCATTGCGCTCCGAGATCTAGAGGCCCTTCCATGAATGTGACGTCAACATAATCCAGTCTAACACTAAAGGCAAGACCTCAATTTTTAGTTTTTGTTGGCAAATGTCAAATATGTGCCAGTCGCTGTGATCGCCCGATTTCCTGTGTGGCTCCGGGTAGAAGGTGTTCTTATGAAGCCGGGCCGTCTCTGGAGGTGAGGCCAGGCACTCCAAGCACCGGACCAGCCTCTCTTGCAAGCATGATTGCGGTTTAAGGAATAGGCCGGGAATAACTTCCCGTTTTCATGCTGGTTTGGGGAGAGCCCGGTAGTTCCATTTGGGCAGGACTTTGTCGAAGACAATTTTCATGCCCTCCTTGAATCCCTCGGCGCACTTCATGCCGGTCTGATACACCTTCTCAAGGATTCGCACTGCCACCTTCAAGCCCGTGGCAGTCTCGGTCTTGGAGATGTAGTACTGGACCGTCTCCAACGTTCGAAAGATCACCCCGCGGCAGGCCCGCGTCACGTGCGGGAAGAGGCGGTGCTCGATCGGGTTGTACTTCGAGCAGTACGGCGGGTAATGGGCGATTCGGATCTCGATGCCCAGCCGATTCGCCAACTTCTGAAGTTGCTCCTTGAATACATATCTCGACGCACTATTGCTACCTCCGCCGTCGCACAGCACCAGCAGTTTCTTTGCCCCGGGATAGGCCGACCGACCGTCAGATTCCCACCAAGCCGCGATGCTGTCACAGGCCAGTTCGCTGGTGTCGTGGCTGGTGTTGAGGTGGACGAATCCAAGGTTCCGCCCCACGTCGTAGATCCCGTGCGGGATCACAGTACCCGAGCCCATGCTCCCGAAGTCATGGTCGTTGACCACGATCGTTTCTTGAGTATCGATCACCCCGTCGCGTTGGAAATCGCCCAGCAATTCCTTCTTCTTCGTGTCGATGCTGATTACCGGCAAGCCGGCCTTCAAGTACCTCTTCTTGAGACGGGAGATATTCTCGAACTGGGCGTTGCGATCCGGGTGGCGCGGCCCCATCGTCTTCTTCTTCACCGCCTTCCGCCTGCGGTAACCATGCTTCCGGAGCAACTTCGAGACGATGTCGCGACTGACGCGTGTCCCCAATTCCTCCATCCGCTTGGCGATCTGGCGCCGTGACAAGTTGGTCCATTTCACTTCGAGTCGCATCGGGTCGCCCGCGGTGTGGTCCTCAAGGACCTTGTGAAAGTTCGCTTCGATGGCCGAGTCCACCTCGATCAACCGTTTCCGGCCGCCCCTTTTTTGCGAGTGCGGCCCGTGTCCAGGTCGTCCTCGCCTTCCAATTCCCCGAGGCCCAACCGGATCGTCTTCGGGTCACACTCCAGGACACCCGCGATGTACTCGACCCCGCCGTGCCCCAACTTCGCGGCCTCAATCGCCGCATACCGCCGCCGGTCGTTCTCTTTCAACGAGCCGAAAAGCCGTTTCATCATCCGTTGGACTGTCGGTGTGTAGGCTTCCATGTGACCCTCCCGTATACTCCCTCCAAACATCTGGTCTGACATCCTAACCGATGCCAACCACGGAAGTTATTCCCGGCCTATTCCTAATTGGCTTGATGGAGTTGTTGAATTCGATGATGTGAATAGCAAGAAATGTGCACTAGATGAGTGCAACTCGTGGCCTCCTGCGGCTTTTTGCATCGCTGCGGTGGCCCAGCAAAAAGCAAAGAAAACGAGACTGCAGCAAAGATACCGGGATCTCGTTCCCACGAAGAGCATGGGAACGAGTTTCTCCCGCGAATTTCGGCCTCCGAGGCAGACAGACGGCCCGGTTTCCTTGCGACAGACTCAAGAAAACCATGACCAACGGCTGAGGGAACCCATCCATTCTCGGTTCTCCGTGGGCCACCCGTTGTTCGTTCTTGGACCGTCTATTTCGCCTCGCGCACGTAGATGGGATTCGCGTAGATCCAAGGACGTTCCTCGCCGTCCAAGCTGAGCCAGCCTTCGACGCGATAGACGCCCGGTTCCTTGATCGCGTGGTCGAGGGTGTCAGACTGACGGTCCTCGATCACCTGGCCGTCGCGGAGCAAGCGAATCCGGCAAGCGACCGGGAACTGGGCGACCAGTCGCAAGCTTGGCGAAACCGGCACCTCGTCTCCCAACAGGGCATGAGGGGAGCCATTCGGACCGGTGACCGCCTCGAACCGAAATCCGGTCGGGTCGCAGATCCAGTCATGGCTCACGTAGGCATGCCCCCCGCGCAGCGCTCGGCGGATCGCCGGTTCGGTCAACTCGGCCGCGAGGACATGGGTGCTCACGTTGCGGAACGAGCGGCTGTAGGGATCGAGATCAATTCGCGCCAGCACGTCTCCGGGTTGATGGCCTTTGGTCATGGCCCGGATTCCGGGTCGGCGCGTCGCGTCGATCGTGCGCCGGTCCTGCTCGGGGTCCACGTTCGTGCCGATTCGGACGTGGTCGGCGTCGACCATCGTTACCAGCAGCACCATGTAGTGGTGGCAATCGTTCGCCGCCACGCCGGTCAATCGCCGCGACTTGGCTTCGGCGTCCCACTTCGCCAGGTAGTCGGCCTGATACGTCTGTTGGGCCGCGAGGATCTCGTCGGGGTAGAGCCGGAGACTCTCCTCCAGTTCGAGGACGGTCGCCGGGTCGGTGAGCTGGAGGGTGAGCGCCGCCACGCTCTCCTTGTCTTTCTTGAGGTCGGCGTGGCGGTTGTAGATCTCCATGCCGTCGAGGTCGGTCATCGGGTGTTCGGGCCGTTCCTCGATGTGCGAGAGGAAGATCAGGCCGTCGTTGTCGCGAACCGCCTGAATCAAGGCCGGGGTTGGGTCGCTCATCCGACCCATGATCGACCGCGTCGGATAGATCAGGAATCCACGACTTTCCGAGCCGGGAACGAACAGGACTCCTTCGCGGATTCCGCGCCAGCTATCGGTGATGAAGTCTTTGGGCGGCCGATGGTGGTCGGTCAGGAGGATCGCATGGACCCCCGCCCGTTTCGCCTCCGCGAGCATCTCCAGTCGCGTCCCGCCGGTGTGGGCCGAGTCTTCGGCGTGGGCGTGGAGGATGGCGCGATAGTCGTTCAGGCCCGCGATGGGCGGAAGAGTCCGTCGCGTCCCTTGGATCCGAAGCGCATCTTCGTGCGCCGCTTTCAGGCGGGCCGGGGCCATCCGTTCCACGGGCGAATATTTCGGTTCGGGAGCCTTCCCGTCAGCGGCGATCACGGAATTCGCCGCGATCAGGCCGAGGAAGACGAGCCCTTGCGGTTTACGGCAAGCGGAGGCGATGAAGCCGATCATGGCGGATTCGCTCGAGGGGTGAAGTTCGGAGGTGACCTCACACTATCGGGGGGTTGAGTCCCCATCAAGAGGCGGCTGCGTGGGTGGAACCGGACCAGGGCTCGACCCCTGGAAGAAATCCCCACGAACGGGCTGCCGGTTCTCGATTGAGTGCGGGAACGGTAACGCACTCCGTTTGCGTCCCTCGTGGGGCTGCGACCAACCTATTTATCGAGAAGGCTTCATGTTCATTGATCTTCTCGTCTTCGCTATTGCCGCTTGATTTGGACGCGAATCGTCGTTGGCCTGGCGGCGCGGCAGACGAGTAACTGCCTGGCCTCGTCGCGCCAGCAGGTGGCGTCGGCCGGGAAGCATGTGACGGCGGAGTCGCGTGCGAAGAGGGCGTTGGGCACGAAGATCTCGGTATCTCCCCGCGCGGGATCATGATCCCAGGCGAATGACAGCCCACGGCCGCCCTGATCTTCTTCCTGATAATGAAAGAGAAGCGGAGTGCCCGCGGTATGACGGGGGTACGGACGCGGCCGGAAATTGGGGCGGATCATGCCTGCCGGGTCGAGGATCGAGAAGTCCTCGCCGTTCCAGCCGTCCTTGGCCTGTTCGTTCCACCGCGGGGTGTAGTTCCACTGGGCGCCCGAGGCGAGGCAAGCATCAAGGCGGTCATAGAGGTGGGAGACGTAACCGCCCGCGTTCTGCGTACCGACCCCGACGCCGAACTCGCCGAGAAAGAGGGGGACGTTCCACTCGTTGGCCTTTGACTTCATGTTGGCGAATGCATGTTGGGCGCTGGTCGGATTGCCATACCAACGGTTGAACGCGAGGGTTAACGGCTTATAGTAGTGGGGCGCGTACGCGACACCGTCGAACGTGGGCCGAGGCAGTTTGGTCTGTAGCCCGGAGTTGGTCGTGACGTGCCCTTCGATGAACATCAGGGCCGATGGGTGCCGTGCCCTCAGGACCGCGGTCGCGTCCTGATAGAGCGGGCCGAGCTCGTGCTCCTCGTCACCCCAGGGCTCGTTGATGAGGTCGTAGCCGATGACGCCATGCGTCTCGGCGAACGTCAGGCTGATGCGCGAGAGCATCATCAGGTAGCGGGTTCGCACCCCCACGGCATCGGAAAAAAAGTCTTTGAACGACTGATGTGTTGTCGGGTCGGTGGCCATGAGGATCGGCCAGTACCGGCGACTTGGGCTGTTGTTGTCGGGCCTCGAAGGCCGGCCCCGGCGTGAGATCGCCCAGGACGGGAAACCATCGCCGCTGCCGCGCGATGTGAACCGCGAGAATCCGTCCTGATGGATGTCGATCACCACATACATCCCGTGCGCCCAGGCCGCTTCGGCCGTGGCGCGGATTTCCGCCAGATAAGACTCGTCGTAGCAACCCGGCTGAGGTTCGTACGCTTCCCAGAGGAAGAGGAGCCGAACGACGTTCATGCCGAGCCCTTGGAGCCGGGCGAAGTCGGTCTCCGTCAGGCCAGGCCGGAACGGAGGGACCTTCGAGTCTCCCGTCAGGTTGACCCCGCGAAGGATGACCACACGGCCGGTGGGCTCGACGAAGTGTCGGCCCGCGGCGATCAGGATGGGGGGGCGAACGGTGGGAACTGCCGATCCTGCGGGGAGACTCTTTTGGGGCGCCTTGGGAGGATTGCGCGGCTCGGCGGCGGCCGTGTCACGACCGACCCCGAGGCCGAGCAACAACAGCACCGCGAGGCGGCGAGCCAGAAGAGTGGGGGGAATATTTCGATGGCGCATCATGGCCTGGTTGTGTCGATCCGTCGCGTCGGCCCCCGGCTCTCGCCGAGGACGGACGAAGCCATTTTGGCAGTGGGCACGCGCTGCTCATGGCAGTATATCACTCGTTTTGCAATTGAGGTGGCTCGGACTCTCCCCGATCAGAGAACCGGGACGCCAAGAAGGGAGTGGCCGACGGCGTATGATCAGTGGCATCCAAGGGAAACGAACATGAGGGCGAGCCGCGGAGCTCAGAAAAAAAGGTCGTTTCGCTCTCGATTTGAGGTGCGAGCTCGTTCGTTCGCAGAAGTATGCTTGTCTGTTGGGCTGGTGATTTTTGAGGTTTGTGTTGGCCGCGCGGCTGAAGTGGTTTGGAGGTGTTGGTTGAATTGCCGGGCATGGCCAGGTTTGGCTTGGCCGGGTCTTCTCCGTTCCTTGGCTTCCTGGAATGAGCCAACCGAGGGTGACCTCGGCCCTCGTCTCGTCCCGCGACGGCCTGTTCTCAACTCAGCAGACTGCGGATTCTCTTGCATGAATGCTGATGTTTAAGTTGTAGGGTGGGCACGGCCCACCAATGTTTTTTTATTTGCTTCCAGCAATTTTCCGTCGAATGAAGCCCGGAGCATGGAACCCGCGCCACCGGTTCCGAACGCGTTCGCTCGGTGTGACTGGGGTCCCCGACCCTCGGTCTCTTGGCCTTGGCACCAGGGCCGGAAACCACCATCCTGGAATGATAAAAATGACTCGAGGTGACACTCACGACGCTTTCGCCGCGCGGTCGAGGAATTGGGTTGCCGCGTGCATGATCGTCTCTTCGGCGGCCTCGGCGCGGGACAGTTCGGCGGTGAGCCGGCCTTCGCAGAGGACGAGGATTCGGTCGGAGACGGCCAGCAGCTCGGGGAGTTCGCTCGAGGTCATGATGATCGCCATCCCTTCGGCGACCAGGCGGCGGATCAAGGCGTAGATCTCGGCTTTGGCGCCGACGTCGATGCCGCGGGTCGGCTCGTCCAGGAGCAGGACCTTGGGACCGGTCAGGAGCCAGCGGGCCAGGATGCATTTCTGCTGGTTGCCTCCGGAGAGGCTCGTGATGGCCGCGCCGCCGCCGTCGGTCTTGATCGCGAGCTGGCGGATCGAGTCGGTCACGGCGAGGGCCTCGGCGCGGCGGTCGATCAGGCCGCCCCGGGTCAATGCGTTGAGGTGCCGGATCGTGATGTTCTCGGCCACGGTCATCCGGTCGAAGAGGCCGAGCGTTTTGCGATCCTCGGTCACCAGGGCGATTCCCGCGGCGATTGCCTGGCCGGGGTCGCGGAACCGGACCGGCTTGCCGTCGAGCAGGATAGTGCCGCCGGGCGCGGCCAGGCTGGCGCCGAAGAGGGCCTCGAGCAGCTCGGTTCGGCCAGCCCCGAGCAGGCCGGCGATGCCGAGCACCTCGCCCGATCGGACTTCGAAGTTGAGGTTCGAGAGCGCGGGGCGACCGCTGCCGGGGGGGCTCTCGAGCGAGAGTCCGTCCACCTGGAGGAGGGCCTTGCCGGCGACGGCGTTGTGCTCGATTTGCAGTTCGGCGATCTCACGCCCGACCATCCAGCGGACCACCTGCTCGGGGCCGGTCTGGGCGCGGGGCGAATCGGCCACGAACCGGCCGTCGCGGAGGACGGTCACATGGTCGGACAAGGTGAAGATCTCGTTCATCTTGTGCGAGATGTAGAGCACGGTCGTGCCGTGCTTGCGTAAGTCGTCGATCACGCGGAAGAGCCGCGCCACCTCGGCGTCGGAGAGGGCCGAGGTCGGTTCGTCCATGATCAGGACGGCGGCGTCGAAGACAAGGGCCTTGGCGATCTCGACCATCTGCTGATCGCCGATCCGCAGGTCGCCGACCCGGGTCCGGGGGGAGATCGGCGTGCCCAGGCGGTCGAACAGGCGTCTGGCTTCGGCCTCCATGGCGCGGTTGTCGAGCCACCCTGGCCCGTGCGTCTTCTCGCGGCCGAGAAAGATGTTGGCGGCCACCGTCATCTGGGGAACGAGGTTGAGCTCCTGATAGATGATCCGGATCCCCGCGTCCTCGGCGGCACGCGGCCCTGAGAAGGCGACCGGGCGGCCGTTGATCTCGATCTGGCCGTCGTAGTCGGTGATCGCGCCGGCGAGAATCTTCATGAGCGTGCTCTTGCCCGCCCCGTTCTCGCCGCAGAGCGAGTGCACCTCGCCGGCACGGGCCGTGAAGGTCACGTCGCGGAGCGCGTGGACCCCGCCAAAGTTCTTGGTGATCTGCCGCATCCGGAGCCGGACGGATTCTTCGGGAACGCTCATGACGATTACATCCGTCGAGGGAGTCTCGGTGCCTGCCTGCCTACCGAACTGGGATTGGGGTGGTCACCATCGTACGTGCCCGCCTCGCAGCGCGGAAGAGAGGAGTTGGCCTCTCTTGATTCCATTCCGGTTCCTCAGCGGCCGCGCCGGTTTTCGGTGTGTTCGGGGGTTCGCGGGTGTATCATGAAACCCGAATCGATCGGTGCGTCCCCTCCCCTCCCCCAAAACGAACGAACGAACGAATCAGCGAACGAGCGAGGTCCACGACCGTGCCCCAGCAGCCGTCGGAGATCACCTACATCGTGGCCTATCGCTGTCCGAACTGCCAGGCTGCGCTCGAGGCGAGGACCAGCGAGGCGCAGACCTGGCTCCGTTGCCCGAAGTGCGGGCGGGCGAACTTGCCGCCGGAGCTCGTGAGGACGCCTCGTGTCGACCCGATTTTGCCGGGCGACGACGTCCTGGTGATCGGCCCCGCCACGGATGCCCCAGGCCTGGATACCGGTGAACAGGGCGGCTATCATCGAACCTACCCTGGTGCTGTTCGCCGCGTGGCGCTGGCCATCTTGCTACTTTCGTCGGTCTCGTCGGTCGCGACGGCGTTCCTCACGGGAAACTTCATGAAGGTGGCGATCTTCGGGGTCATCACGATCTTCCTGCTCGTGATCACGAGCCTGACGGCAAGGCGGCGCTGAGCGGCCTTGCCCTTGGTTCTGGATCACGATTCGGGTTGCCCGGCGTAGGCGTCATCCTCGGGGTGGTACTCGAGCCACTCGATCGCCTCGCTCAGATCCCAGCGCATCCCTCGGTTGTTCGACATCCCGTTGGCCACCAGGAAGTCACGGTCGTCCATGTCTGACTCGACGGCCCCCTCGAAGAGGCGCACCAGGTCGCCATTGGACAGCCACAACCCGCGCGACCAATCGTCGGTGAGTGTTTCGGGCCGGTTCTCTCCCGGCTGGATCCAGCCGAGCCGAAGCGCGATGAACGTCATGTCGAACGAGCTCGCCAGGCTACGGCCGAGGCGTTCGCCCATTAACTTGGTCGCGCCATAAGGGCCGTCGGGCCGGGGCGGACGCGCGACGCCGATCGGCCCGTCGTCGAGCTCGCGATACCCACCCATCACATGGTTCGAGCTGGCGAAGATCACCCGATCGACGCCCGCCAGGGCCGACGCGTGGAGCACGTTGCCGAGCGCATCGAGGTTGGGCCCGACCAGGTCTTCCCACGAAGCGGCGTCGTTCGGGTTGGCCGCCAGGTGGATGACCGTGTCGACCCCGTGGAAGTGGGTAATCCAGTCTTCGTCAAGCTCGGCCAGGTCGGCCACAATGAGGTCGGGATCGTCCGGGTCGGCCGCGCTGTCGATCAAGACCAGGTCGTAGAGCTCGCTCCAGGCGGCCCGGAGCTTCCGGCCGATGTTGCCGGCCGCTCCGGTGATGAGAACGGTGCGCGGACCCTCTTCCATGTCCTCGTCATCGAACTCGGCTTCGGGATTGTAGATCGGCAAGCTGGGCAAGGCGTCCGCACCATTGAGGCGGTTCTCCTCATCATGGTCGGCTGACTCGTCGAGGTTCATGGCGGCAGCTTTCAAGAAGAGGCGTGAGGCGGTCCATCGCGAATTCGATCAACCAGCCGAAGAGGCGCAGTCGCCCCCAGACGATACCGCATGAGGGCGAGGAACACCAGGAGAGCCGATGGCCGAACGGGGCGCCGCGGGGTCTTCGACCCGTCAGCCCGGCTTGCGGATTCCGAGGACCTTGGCCACCGCTTCGAGGAAGAAGTAGTCGCCCCACATCACCGACTCGTCGACGCCCAGCTTCTTATGAAAATGATAGACACCGTGCATGAGCACACCTTCCCACCCGGGGGTGTTCCAGGCGAGGTAGCGGTCGGTGCAGAGGGTATCGAGGATCGTCAGGCTGGCGTTCCGGTAGCGGCGGGCGCGGTCGGGATCGGTGGTGAGCTCGGCCAGGTTCCAGAGCCCGGAGGCCGCGATCGCGCCGGCCGAGCTGTCGTCGATCCGGTCGGGGCCGGGGGGGACGTCGAAGTCCCAAGGGGGGACGAGCCCGTCCGGGCAGCGTGCGATGAAGTGGTCGGCGTTGCGCTCGGCGACGGCGAGGTCGATCGGATCTTTCGTGTAGCTGAAGACGGTCCCGAAGCCGTAGAGCGACCAGGCCAGCCCTCGGGTCCAGTCGGAGTCGCCATTCAGGCCTTGGTGGGTGGTCTGGCGGAGGAATGCGCCGGTCTGGAGGTCGAAGATCCCCTCGTGCGCGGTGCCGCCGTCGGGTCGGACCAGGGTTTGCTCGGTGGTCCGGCAGTGGTAGACGGCCAGGTCATAGAGGGCGTCGTCGTTCGACTCCTTGGCGGCGTAGAACATGATCGGCACGTTCATCATGATGTCGATGAACAGGCTTTCGGGCGCGACGAACGACCGCAAGTACTTGCCTTTGGGGTTGAACCGAAGCGCCAGGGTCTGCCCCGCCTGGATCAACACCTTGCGGAGCGCCTGGTCTCCGGTGTGCCGGTACCAGGGCAGGTAGGTGTTCAGGAAGATGAAGCCGAGGTCGTGCACGTCGCGGTCGTGCTGCTTGTGCTCGATGCGCTTCGAGTAGTGCTCGGCCTGAGCACGCCACCAGGGGTCGCCGTCGCGTTCCGCGAGCAACCACATCATGCCGGCATGGAACCCCGCGCACCAGTCGGTCCAGAGCTCGCCCGCGTGCTTCCAACGCCCCTCGACCGTGTAGATCGGAAAATAGTCGGGGGTCCGCTCGATCGTCGCCCGGACCTGGCGGCCCGCGAAGTCAAAAGCCCGCTCTAGGCGGGGCTTCAGGTCGGCCAGATCGATCTCACGAGGTTCGGCCACGGTTCGTGCTCCTTCGGACGCAAGTTTTCGAAAACCGCGTCGAATATACCGCACCGGGCCCGGATCGTGGGCGAAATAACCACCCAGAAGCGCAAGACGCGACGCGGGGTCGGCCTCGTCGCTTTTTTCAAAGCAAGTGGGGAACCTGCGGAGCTTGAAGGAAGGGTCAATACTCCGACGCGGCCGGCAAGGCCTTCCGCCTGAGTCGGGAGAGCGCGAGGAGGACGACCGACAGGATCCCCAGCGTCCAGGCGAACTGACGACGGTCGGTCGATCCCCGCGAGAGGCTGGCGAGGATCCCTAAAAGGACGGCGATCTCACTCCCGATGATCGAGCCGATCAAGACAGGTCGACGCCACCGGCTCGACTCGATGTTGAGCTCATTCTCGTCGACGCCGGGCCGCGCCGCCAGACTTGCGATCGCAACCGGTTCCGCAGCTCTTCCTGATTCGGTGACCTTGTTGGTCTTTCTGGTTTTTTGCTTACCGAGAGTTGCGAGGTGCGGAGACATGTCCAACTCCAAAGCCGCAGTCAGCGGGAAGGTGGAGTGTGTCGAGCGTGGATGTATTTTATGATACTAAATCGATCATAGATCAAACGCGAATCATCGTCTAGTCCCTCGTGAGGCCGAAAGAGCGGGATTTTCGGGCATTTTTCGCCGGTTTCGAACCGTGGGTTCCGGCGAGATGGGGTGGCATGGAGAGGTTTAAGGATCAGGGAGAATGGAACGAGAGTGGCGAGCCTGGACTGAGAATGCGGTTTGGGGCCTTTAGGTGTCATTGAAAATTAAAATGTGACGATATCAATCGCGAATTTGAGGCGATGCTGGGCTACGACTCCTGGGACCGTCGCCATCCCATCCGCGATTCGATCGGGATGAGGCTGGTGGGATCGATGAGATTTCACCGCTCAATGCCTGGCACGCTTCTGTCGGATGAATCATGTGTCCCTGGTCAAGTCCCAGGCCATGGCCTCTCTGAATGCCTGGCACGCCCACCCGCCACCGCTCGCAAGCGGACGAGGCGGGCATGCAGGGAGCCGATGGATGACAATCATCGGTTGGAGGCGATCGGCTCAGCTCTGCCCACGGTTTCAATCGTCGAGGAATCAAAGATTCGTCGTGAGTATCGTGACGACAAACGTGACGAAGATGACGGTGAAAAACCAGAGTGCCACCATCAAGCAACCATTGCCCTTGCCAAAATAGGCACGGAGGAGGGGGTTGACACGTTTTCCCTGTTCAACGCGACGGACCACGACATCTCTAAGCAGAAGGCCGATGACGACGAACGCGCCGACGATTGCACTGCCGGCCAGGATCGCAATTTTCGCGGTCGAGGAGAATTTGGACGCCCCGCCGTTCGCGTCTTTCAAAACCATCCGCAAGGAAAGGGCCACGCCAACGAACGCTCCGCCGAGCAACTTGAGGATGACCGATTTGTCGGAAGCGAAAAGGTCTTCGAGCTCTCGTTGGAAAGGAACCTTTGCCATTGTTGAACGGGCCTCAAAGCAGAGATGCGATTCGTAGCGAAGGTGAGATATTCTAACGGCATCGCGTCTGGATGCTAGATCCCGCCTGGTTAATCTTAGAGGTGGGACGTGCCAGCCGATTTTGCTGACCGCATTTTGTAGGTGTGAATCCTCTGTTGGGTTTGGGTTTGGTAGATTTCTTGGCGAAGCGATATGTGATGTCTTGTTTGTGTGATGATGGATGTTGCGTGCGTGGCTTGCCGCGGTCGGCCGGTTGCACGCTGGGATTGGTGGTGCGGGCAACCGTGGCCGTCCGGGCTCAGGCTGACTCTTGCGGGGTCAGTTGGTCGGCGAGCAGCTCGATCGGGTGGAGCGGGGTGAGTCCGGCGAGGCCGTGGACCTGGCTGCGGCAGGAGAACCCGGGGGCGATCAGCCGCGCTTGGGGGTTGGCCTTCATGGCCGGCAGGATCACGCGATTGGCCAAAGCCACGCTGACCTCGTAGTGGCCGTGCTCGTAGCCGAACGAGCCGGCCATGCCGCAGCAGCCCGAGTCGAGTTCCTTGACCTCGAGTCCCGGAATCCGGCGGAGGGCGGCCAGCGTTCCGGCCGTGCCCACGAGGGCTTTTTGCTGGCAGTGGCCGTGGAGGAGGACTTGCTCCTCAAGAGGACGCAAGGGGAGCGAGGGCACCCGGGCCGGGTCGGCCACGAAGGCGTCGACGAGCAGCGCCGACTTGGCGACGAGGTCGGCGTCGGGGCCGAGCCGGAAGTCGCGGTACTCGTCGACCAGGGTGAGCAGGCAGCTCGGCTCGCAGCCGAGGATTGGCGTTCCCTTGCGGGCGTGGCCGACCAATCTGCGGACGTTCTCGCGGGCGAGGTCGCGGCCCAGGGGGAGCAGGCCCTTTGAAAGCGCGGGGCGGCCGCAGCAGGGCAAGCCCGCCAGCTCGACCCGGTAGCCGGACGCCTCGAGCACCCGCACGGCGGCCCGGCCGATTTCCGGGTTGTTGTAGGTGGTGAAGCAGTCGTCCATTAAGAGGACGGACCCCCGCGTCCCCGCGCGGGAGTCGACCGGGTGGCGGCGGAACCAGCGGCGCAGGTGGTCGCGCGCAAACGTGGGGAGAGTTCGCCGGCGATCGATCCCGGCAACCTTCTCGAGTAGCCACTTGAACGAGGGCTGTTGCAGGGTCCAGTTGGCGAGTGGGGCCGTCGCCGAGCCGATCGGGTTGAGGTGGTGGATGTGGCCCATTAAGAGTGTGCCGATCGGCACGCGCTTGGCTTTGTAGACCTGGTGGAGGACCTCGGCTTTGAGCTTGGCCATGTCGACACTTGACGGGCACTCGCTCTTGCACGCCTTGCATTGAAGGCAGAGGTCGAGCGCCTCGTGCAGCGTCTCATTATTGAATCCGTCGTTGCCCAGCTCTCCGGTCATCGCCATCCGGAGGCTGTTGGCGCGGCCCCTGGTCGTGTGCTCCTCCTCCATCGTGACCATGTAGCTCGGGCACATCGTGCCGGTCCCTGTCTTGCGGCAGGCACCGACGCCCGAACACATCTCGACGGCTCGGGCGAACCCGCCCTGGCTCGAGAAGTCGAACACGGTCGACTCGGGCTCGTGGGGATGGTAGTCGGGGCCGATCCGCAGGTTGTCGCCGGGATCGGGGGCGGCGACAACCTTCCCCGGGTTCATCCGGTTCTCGGGGTCGAACGCGTGCTTGACCGTTTCGAATGCGCCGTAGACTTCGGGGCCGAACAGCTTGGCGTTCCAGAGACTGCGCGCCAGGCCGTCGCCGTGCTCGCCGCTCATCGCGCCTTCGAACTCGACGACCAGGTCGGACACCTCGCGCGCGATGGTTCGAAGCGACTCGACCCCCTCGCGGGTCTTGACGTTGAGGATCGGCCGGATGTGCAGGCAGCCGACGTCGGCGTGGCCGTAGCAGGCGGCCTCGACCCCTTGGCGGTCGACGATCGCCTCGAATCGTTCGTAGAAGGCGGGCAAGCGGGCGGGAGCGACCGCCGTGTCTTCGACGAACGCGACCGGCTTGGAGTCGCCGACCAGCCCCATCAGGAGCGAGAACCCGGCCTTGCGGACCTTCCAGAAGTCATCCTTCTCCGCGCCCCCCAGGCTCTTGCGCACCCCCAGGACGTGCGGCCGCCCCTCGAACCGGCGGGCCAGGTCGTTGGCCCGGTCGGCCAACTCCTCCGCGCTATCGGCATAGAACTGAGCGGCCAGGACCGCGGCCGGACGCCCTTCGGCGAACTCCATCCGGCCGGCGTAGGCGGGGTGGGTCGCGGCCAGGTCGAGGATCATCCGGTCGAGCATTTCGACGGCCACCGGACCGGTTGCCACGATCTCTTCGAGCCGGTCGAGCGCGGCCGGGATCGTCGCGAACGAGAGGACGACGAGGCCGGTCGCCGCGGGGATCGGCACCAACTTGAGCTCGGCCCCTTGGATGACCGCCAGCGTTCCTTCCGACCCAACGATCAAACGCGCCAGGTTGAACTGCCAGGGATCGTCCCGCCAGCCGGCCGCGCGGACCGGCAGGCCGGGCACGAACTCGTCGAGGTTATAGCCGCTGACCCGGCGGAGGATTTTCGGAAACTTCGCTTCGATCGCCGCGCGGTGCCGGGCAACGGTGTCGCGGACCACGCGATGAATCGTGCCCACGGAATCGGTTCGGGCGCAGATCGTGTCGAGGTCTGCCGCGGCGACCGGTCCCAGGGTCGTCGGCGTGCCATCGGCCAGGACGACGTCGACGGAATGGACATGGTCCACGGTCTTGCCGTAGCGGAGCGATCGGGCGCCCGCCGAGTTATTACCGATCATGCCGCCGATCGTCGCGCGGTCGCTGGTCGACACGTCGGGTCCGAACATCAGGCCGAGCGGACGGAGGTGGGCGTTGAGTCGGTCGAGCACCACCCCCGGTTCGACGCGCACGGTCATCCGGTCACGATCGACCACGCCGACGCGGTTCAGGTACTTGGAGAAGTCGAGCACGATCGCCGGCCCGATCGTCTGCCCGGAGAGACTCGTGGCCGCCCCGCGAGGCACGATCGGCACCCCTTCATCGGCGGCAATCCGGACCGTCGTCACGACGTCGGCCGCCGTGCGTGGCAGGACCACGCCCAGGGGTTCGATCTGGTAGAGACTCGCGTCGGTCGAGTACAGGCCGCGGGTCCCCCGATCGAAGCGAACCTCGGCGCGAGTTTCCCGGCTCAGTCGGTCTTGGAGACGCTGCAGATTGGTGGTCGTCGTCATCACGATATCTTATGCCAGGATCGACCACGAAGGCGATCCCGTCCTCACTTTTCTTCTGGGTTGATCCTGAGCTTGGTGCGGGCGGGCATGCTGACGATTGCCACCCCCCGAACGGCCCGGCAAGAGCAGCCGATCGAGGGCTGTGAATCTACGCTTCTGTTTCTATATGAGGATCTTTATGGTGTCTTTCGGCATCATAGGACGGATTTTTCTTCGTAATATATTTCCTAGATTGCCCAGAGTATCGGAAGCCCAAGTTCGCTTTGACCCTGCTCGGTTTTCGGCATTAACATGACATCTCTGGGGCCGTTGGGCCAGCCCCATTGTCCGGTTGTTTTAAGGAGAGGGGAAGCGAGCGACTCGGATTTCTCGCTCCAAGGCTCGATCGGGCGTGCTTCCATTACGCCCACTCTGAACCCGATTCAGAGGAATTGACTTCCCTCTCCCGACGGATTCGTTCCCCCGAGCCACGCTCCTGCATGAGCGATGCTCGGCAGGGTTGCCGCAGCTGTACGTTTTGACATTAAGGAGAAGATGCGTGCTGAATCGGCGTGTTTGTGGTTTTTGGGGTTTGATCGCCACCCTTGCGATCGTGACCGGCGAGGCCCAGGCGGGACTGCTCGGGCCCGCTCAAGATTACAACCTCTTCATTCTTGGAGATGCGAATCAACTCTACAGCGATGCAGAAGGGCGGGTGGCGGTCGGCGGCAACGCGTACTACTCGGGCTACAGCTTCGCGTCGAAGCTGCCGACGAATACGACGAACTCACTTGTGGTCGGCGGCAACCTGAACTTCAGCAACGGCACGATCCACGGTGACCTTCACGTGGGCGGAACGGCCAACCTGTCGGGGGTTAACGTCACCGGCGGGACCTTTTACGACAAGCCGATCGATTTCGCGGCGGCCGGGACGTCGTTGACCGCCCTCTCGACTTACCTGGCGACGCAGTCCTCGACCGGTTCGGTAGGCGCGGGGGCGCTCGGCCTGACCCTGACGGGGACGTCCAGTGGCCTCAACGTGTTTAATCTGACGGCCGCTCAGTTCGCCAGCGCTAACAACAACGGACTCAATATCGTCTCTCTCGCCGGCTCGACCATCCTGATCAACGTCGATGGGACGTCTCCTTCGTTGGCGAACTTTCAAATGTATGTCAACGGGTCGGCTTCGGAAACGAATCCTTTGATCAACAACATCCTGTTCAACTTCTCGAAGGCGACGTCATTGACCGATACGAATGTCTCGATCTATGGCAGCGTCCTGGCGCCTGGCGCAGCTCTTCGGTTTGACTATAACCATATTAACGGGACATTGGTCGGGGCCTCGCTCACCGGGCATGTTGAGGCGCACAACTATCCCTTCGGAGGAACACTCCCACAAGCCGTCCCCGAGCCGTCGTCACTGACCCTGATGGGAATATGCGGACTGGTTCTCCTGTTTTCACCGCACCTGAGGCGAGGCTTTCAGGGGGCCGAACCGCCCGTTTAAACCTGACGAAGTGGAACGGGGAGTGGGAGCCGAGCGTCATCGTTCCTCCTGTTTCACCGCGTACCAGGAAGCGACGACTCCTGCCGGACTCACGCCGCCGCCTCCGCTCGGGTGTGGGATGGCGCGCACGATCGATCCGACCATCGCCTGCCGTTGTTGCACGCCGTTTGGCCACTGGGGCACAAGATATCCCACGTAATCATAAATCCACTCAGAGCCTCCGATGATTCCTTTGCCCTCAAACCGGATCTCCATCGGGTTTCCGTAGCTTCGGGATCCGTGCAGGTCGAGCGACCAACCGGAGCCTCCGATGGTCCCTTGGAGAAGATTGAGCGGAGCTTCGCCGATCGTAATGGTGCCGTGGCCGAAGAACAGGCCGTAGACTTGATTGAGGTAGGCGAGGCACTTTGTCGGATCGTTCAGAAGCTTCTCGGGATCCGAGAGGGCTGAATCGATGGAGTCGAAGAACTGGCTGGGGTCGTTGAGAAGGCTGCGATAGGTCCAGTTTCCCACGAATGGGTTTTCGCTCATGATTTGTGCTCCACGTTACGTTCAATCGAGATAAACTTGGGATTCGGAGGAAGTGCGGTGGGGGCCTGCGCCGAGGTGTCGGGGTTGAGCACGACGAATCCGAGATGGGACCAGGAGGTCACCATCTTCAAGTCCCCCGCGTCCGACTGCGGGATGCCGCGCGACCAGTCGAGCATCATGTAGCTGGGTGGTTGGCCTGCGGGGCTGACACTTTCGAAGACTTGGAGTGGTCGATGGGCCGGCCACCACATGGTGACCCACGCCCGTTCGCGGTTCTTCAGGGCTTGATCGTTCTCGCTCAAGGGATCGATACTGGCCCATGAGTCGTATGTGATATCGATCGGCTGGGTGCTGCACTCGTTGAAATCCGCCTGCCATGGCACGGCCATGGATTTGGTCAGGTCGCCCGGTTGCAACCCGCGGTCGAAGTCATTCGAGAGACTCAACGAGACCGATTGATAGGACGTGTAGTCTTGTTCGGGCACACTGCCCCTCAGATAGTTCGCTTGCGCGGCGGTTTGTTGGAAATTCGAAGTGTCGGGGTCGGCCTTGAGCCGATAGGCCTGGGTGTGGATCGACGGGTTGCGGATGATCCAGGTCACCTCGGCCCCCGGACAGAACGCACCCCCAAGCATGTTCGACAACACCGCCCGATCGAGACTCCTGCCGGTTCGGTTGACCCAATTGGCGTAAACGCTCGTCGGTGTCTCAGGGATCCAGCCTTCGGCGCACTCGTTGACGAAGAGCCCCTTCGCCCATTGGTTGAGCAAGTAGAGCTGATGGTCAGTCAATCGTAGAAATTTAGAAGTGACAGAATTGCTGATCGGATTGTCGCCGCACAGCAGGGGCATCAGGGGAAGGCCGAAGGTTCGGTCGGTCGGTTTGCCTCGGAGGCTGAACTGGTTCTCTTCGCCCGGTCGGCGGAGCATCGAGACAAGATACTCACGGATCGCGCGGTGCGGGTCGAGTGTGCAACGTTTCCGGCAGTCCTGCTGACAATCCGCGAGCAGTTTCCCGGAGCGATGGTCACTCAAGGCCTGGTTCAGGGCGGTCTGAACCGGCTGCACAAGTCGTTTACGGAAGATCCTGGCGTGCTCATCGTCTCTGAGAACGTTCGTTTCGGCCGTGGGCCGCGAGGGCCAGAGCTCTTGAGCCTTCGTTTCCAGCTTGGCGATCAAACCCTTGACGGTGGTTTCGAGCTCATCGATCGTCTTCGAGGGCGCGGCGGTCGCATCGCGGCCGCTCGGTTCCATCGCTGAGGAGTATGTCTGGCGCGTGGGAGCCACCGCTTCGCTCGCGATCCGGGAACTGGAGTCGGTGATCGCTTGCTTCAGATCCGACTTGAACTCGGAGAAAAGATAGGTCCCGAGGCGGGCGGGAGAATTGTCTCGCGAGCCTACGTCCCCGAGACTGTGAGTCATCGCGTCGGTTGACGCGAGCGAGGGATCGAAGTTGATTGTTGGGTTGAGCGCTGGAACACCGAGTTTGAGGCTGAGGAAATTCACCGCCTCAAGCAAGGTCGGAGTAATGCGCTCGAGCACGAGCTCGCCGGATTCGTGCTTCTCGAGGCATCGCTTTTCGCACTCCTCCAACTTGTCGTGATCGATCATGGGGGGAGTGGCGAGCTTCGTCTTGTCGAATTCCCCGCGGGTGGACTGGTTATGAGGATAGTTTGACTGGCCGAGAATGTTTGACAGGTAGGAATATTGATCGGGACGATCGAGGATTGGCCAGATGTCTCGGTAAAACCACGGTTTGTAGGTAGGATTCCAACCCAATCGCTGGTTTTTCCAGACGCTCAACGCCACCGGATCGTGAGCGTCGACGGGCGCGGGGTGGTCGAATGTGCCAATGATTCCGTAGATGTTCAATTGATCGGCGAACTCTCGGATCGCCAGGTCGGCGATCACATCATCGAGAGTGACCATGTCCAGGATCTGCGGAGCGTAACGTGGGTAACCCACGACGACCCACGAAGCCGCCTCGACATCGACGAACCGAATCGCGGTGACCTCCTCGGAGTCCATCACGAGGCGGGCCATCACGGGCCCGTCGGACGTATCGTCGAACCAACCGTCGGTATTCGCATAGCTGTCGATCCGAGGCTGCCCGAAGTCAGCCCCTTTGTAGGTGCCGGAATGGCCGTGTCCGCCCAGAACGAGGAGTCGGCCCTCATCGTCCGTCTTCAGGTCGCCGAGGGTGTCGATCGAATGGGGAGCGAGCGGCGGGGGAAAGGTGGCGGCGTAGATGTTGCCGCCTCCCCTGTCGAAGCTCGCCTCGCGTCGATTCGTGCGATTGACGATTCGGGGCCCCGGATCGATCACCAGACGTTGTCGCGCGGAGCTCTCGGTGACGTCCTTGTTTCGTAACGGATGGTCGGATGCATAGCCGTGCTCGCCGTCGAGTTGCTGGAACTCGTACCAGGCGGATTTTTTGTTGGCAAGATAGACACGCCATTGGATATCGACAAGTTTTCCCGAGTTTCCTCCACCCTGGATGGGGTCGCCCAGCTTCAAGGGCCTTCCCTCGGGAGACTGGTCGTCGTAGACGTACACCTCGAAACGCGCGGCCTGACGCTTGACGCGTCCGTCCGCATCCTTGAACTTATCGACTGTGACATGCGCGTTACCATTGGGCGTGAGTCGTGGATTTCCGTTGGAATCGCAGGCGATCGGAAGTCCCCCGGGCGTCTCTGGCCCGAGATAGAACTCCGACGGACTGTTGCCGAGACGGGCGACACCGATACCCGGATGAATTCGATAGATCGGTTGCATATCGGTTCTCAACGAGGTGGAGATCAAACCCGGCCGGCGAACGATCAGTCGAAGAAGTCGAGCGAAACCCCATCGAGTCGGAGCAACTCGTGATCCTCGGAGTAGTCGGCACCAATCACGAGGAGGGTAATCTGAAGGGTGGTTGCGCCTTGGTCGAGGAGTCTCCTGACACATTGCGTCACGGGGAGACGATGGTGCCGAAGCGCTTGGTGGCTCCGTTCCCGGATGTCGAACTTGCGGGGTCGATCCGGCGGGATGTCGCAATGCCCGGGACCGCCGTAGCAAGGCCCGTGCCCGAAAATCGCGAGATAGCCCGCGTAATGCTCGTGATCGAGGGGAGTTGAAGCTGTTGCGTCCGGCAGGTTGAGGAAGACGCGGATGAAGCAGGAGCGGGGCAATTGGGGAACGCGATGCAGCCGTACCTCGGCCTGTCGGAACGATCGTTTCACCGCCTCGGGGAGTTCGAGCGAACGAGAGACGAACCGACCAACCGGGCTTTCCAGTCCGACCGGAATGATGCGAGAACTCTTGACATATTCATAACCAAAGCGACTCATGTCCAGGGTGTCGCGGACGGTGTAGTTCCACGGCGTGAGGACGGCGTCGAGATCGACGGGGGAGGAATTGGGACGCAGTCGCTGCCATTCCGACCAGATGCGGTCGATGTTGGTATGGATCGGCCAGAAGACCGGATCGAACGACGCAGTCAGGTTGCTGAACATGTCGCCGTACTGGGGCTGGGAGTGGAGGTCCTCCCGCGAATGGAATCGCCGCCCGACGACCTGGACACCCCGATTGCGGTTGTCTTGGGCCAGCGTTGGCGACGTGACGAGCGCGGAACCGTCAGGTTGTCCCGGCTTGTAGTCGGGGTTCATGCCTCCGGTCCAAAGATGCATTGTATTATGGGGATTTTGATCCAAAAATCCGAACGCGTCATTGTACAGGTTGCCGCCCCCGAAATCCCGGAACGATTCCAGGCTCATGATCTGGGCGATGTCGTCGGCGGTCGGATAGTGGTAATGGACGGCCTGGTTGATCGTCGCCGGCTTGCCGTTCGGGGTGGTGTACTCGGCGGGGTAGCGCAGGGGATACCAGAGTGAGTTGCTCGCCAGCAGTGCATCGAGAAAGTGTTCTCGATAGGTTCCCGTCGTGAATTCTTGGCCAACCAGATTGCGGATCTCGTCGAAGAACTTTCGCTGCGACGAATAGGTCTGATTCGCGATGGTGCGGACGGCCTGAATCACTTCGGCGGGAAAGAAGGGCTTCAAGTCGGCGATCGATTTCGGAGTGAGGAAGCATTTTAAGGCCTCCGGAATGATCGCCCCCGTTTCCGGGTGCTCCGGTCGATATCGAGGCATCGTGAAATCCCAGTACGGGATTGTCACCCCGGGGCAATGATCCTGAAACACTTGCTCGACTTCGTAGAGGTAGACGCGATGCCAGGGCAGGAATCGCTCCCAGCCATGCTGGCAGTGATTTTGGTGGATTAACGCCACGTTATTGTAGTTGCGCCGATCATTGGGCCACTTGTTGAGATTGTAGAGTTCGCGGAACACTTCGCGGTATCGTTCCAGTTCGGAGGTGGTCAGGCAATCGATATTCAGTCGTCGCTTCAGTTCGCCTCTTTGAGCGAGGTATTCGTTGCCGGAGCCCTCAATGGCGTCGAAGGTCGTCCGGGCCGGAGGTGAGTGATCCTGAGGCTGGAGCACGACGAGGCGGAGCGGGTTCTCCGGCGCCGTGCTGAGGGGAAGGCTCTCGATCAGGTGGTCGTCGAAGGGGCAGCCATCGTCGATCCAATCGGAGATGAACGCGACGTCAGCCGGGGCGACGGGTGTACCGCCCCACGGCAGCGGCGGAAATTGCGACCCGTCAAACGGAGCGAGGCCCCGTAGCCCAATCACGAGCGCCGAGCTGTTTCCTCGGCCTGGGGTCGAGCCCGTGTCCTCCGCGGCCGGCGCGATCATTCGCTGACCCTGGACCGTGACTTCGAGGAATTCCGCGCGGGGCAGATTCCAGAATCGGCCGACCCCGCCATAAGCCGCCGCACTCGCTCCGGCGGCCTTGTCGAGGATGTCCCTGACCATCAAGTAGCGACTACGGCCTGGTATTGTCATCACTGAGGAACCTCCACCGTTGCTTCGATTCTGAGGGAAACCTCCGGTGCGGTCGCCTTCACGGGTCGGTGGTCCAGCAGCCACGCGACGATGAGGAGGGCCAGGCCGGATGCGAGGAGCGGCGATTTCACGGGGCCGAACCGGCCGGCAAGGATCGCGATCACGGCGATCACCCTCATGACGAATGGGCCTTGATGGCGCCGGGCTCCCTCCCCCAGACCCGTGGCGGTCACGCTGACGACCAAGCCGAGGACGGACAGAGGCAAGAACCAGTCGAAACCGCGGGTCACCACCAGGCCGACCGAGCCGAAGGTCCAGAAGTACGCAGCCAAGCAGATCGGACATTTGGGAAGCAGCGTAATCCCCAGTCCCGCGGTGATTGCCCCCAGCCCCCTTGAGTGGCAGAGCCGACGAGCCTGATCGCAGGCGCGGGCGTTCCGTGTGCCCGTCGCGGGTTCGCGGGGGCACTCACACTTTTCAGGAGTGAGTGGATTCATGGGGATATTGCCAGTGGATTGCCGGTCTCGCTTCAAGGGGCGAAGACCGGCAGGCTTGCTTTTTATCAATGGCAACGATCAGTGTGCCTTTGTTTGAAGCAACCAACTGAAATCGCCGGTGAGCTGAGGTCCGAAAAACGTCTGCTTCTTCCATTTTGCAACCGCCACCGCCGCGGAGGAGTGGCAGCCCATGCAGCTTTCGGTACCAAAGACCCGTTGGTTATCGGAGGGATTCCCCTCTTCCTGGCCGCTCGCACTCTGATTTCCCTGCTGGAAATAGGTTTCGAAGAGCGGATTGACGAGATAGACCGGAGTCGGATTCCCCCCCGACTTGTTCGTGATGCTGCCGGGCGCGGTGCCTGGACCACCGGGAGTCGGTTTTGCTTTGGGGTCGGTGGGCCACTGGGTATTGAGCAACTCGAAGTACTGGAGCACCGAATTCGCGGCGTGTAGCGCGGACTGGGCCTTGCGATTGACTTCTTCGGTCGCCTGCGGGATCGGTGTGAGTTGGAGAACCTGGGTTGGGGGCAAACCATCCTTGAAGTTCGACGTCGCCGAGGGGACATTGACCGGCGCCGTTTCATTTCCTGGGTTTGTGAACAGCGGCGTCAGCGGCTTGCCGTTCTTCGGATTGGTCGCCAACGCATTCGCCCTGAGGCTATCAACATGCGAAAATGTCGACCAGATCCATTGAGGCGAGGTTTCTGTCTTGTGCGCAATGTGCATGCCCACCAAGCCCGCCTTCACCGTCTTCGGCTTTCCGTCGGCTCCCAGGATCTTGGCATTGGCCAGCAGGAAGCGACTCGCGTCGTCGGAATCGGCTAAGACTTTCCAGGCGAGCTTGACCTCCATCGCCCCGATCGGGGACTTGCCGAAGGACCCGATCGGGAAATCCACGACCTTGCCGGCCTGCGAGAATTTTACCTGGCCGTTGAGCGTTTCCAGGCCGTTGTTCCAGACATAGTTGCGTTCTTCGTCATTCACCAGAATTTCGTAGCGAACCATGAATCCGTTTTGGTCCCAAATCGGCCACTTGAACGCTTGGGAGAATTCGGGGTGACGCAGCTCGCCGCCGGTGCTGCTGATCAGTGTCAGTACACGATCGCCCGGATCAATCCCCGCGAGTTTGAGGACGTTGATGAGCCGACGGTTTTGCCTGGGCTTTGTAGGCTTAGGTGCTTGATCGTTCGGATCCGCTGGGAAAACATCCGTGTCAGTGAAGTAATGATCGAATGCAGGATCCCCTGCATCGGAGATCTTGGGCAATGGTTTACTGGCCTTGTCCGTGGGCCAGCAGAGCGCAACGAACGTTTCCCAGGAGAGAATGTCGAACTGAAGTTGGACCTCAGCGAATTTCTTTTGCGCTTCCAACTGTTCTTTGAGCGATTTATCGACGTCCGAGGGAACTCTCGGAGTGAAGTCGCGGATCATTTTGTCGAGCAATTCCGCGGGCGTCGGTAGCTTTGAAGCGACTTGCGCGGTCGCGGTTGGGCCGACTGAGAGCGTGGTCAAACCAACAATTATTGCCAGAAATCCAGCGGATCTGCTGCGAGCTACGTTCGGTGTTATCATGGAATGTGCTCCAAAAGTCGCATGTTGACCATGCTGAAATGATTGGGACGTGACAGGGTTCGGTTTAATTATGCGCATGCCAAAGCCATATATCCAGAGAGCCGTTGAGATTTATTCGGCCAGGAAATCGTCGTTGGTCATCTCCTCCGCCAGCCCAGGAGGTGGAACGGCATCGCCGACGGCCCGAGAAAAACGGGTGCGTCCGTTGGACTGGGCGAGCGCGAATTCCGAGCGGATGGAGCACGGATGACATGCTGGTGAAGGGGCGGGACTCGGACCGCAAGCTTAAATCCGCGTTGTGAGCGTCGATCGAGTGGCTTACGGCATGCCCTCGTCGCCGAGCACGACGAGCGCATGAGCCAGGACGCGCCTGACTTCACGGTCCGGATCGTCGCGCAGGGCACGAAGATTGGGGATGCTGATCGCGGCCGTTTGCCCGAACTTCTGGAGCGCGTCGATCGCCGCGACCCGAGACTCTGCCTGATCTGACTGGAGTAGGGCCGTCAGGGCCGTGATCGCCTCTTCCTCCGCGGGTGTGCCCGGGGCGATCCGGCTCAGAGACTGTCCCATAAGCAGGGTTAGGCCGATTTTCGGTAGTGGAACTCGGCGTCCGCTGTCGAGGGCTTGAGTCGATTGAGCATCAATTGGATCATGGCCAATTTGACAAACGACTCCGACGACAGGACGCTCTTTTCACGGTCCTTGCTCAAGCGTCGACATCGGCCGAGCCACGCGAACGTCCGCTCGACCGTCCAGCGAATTGGCAGGAGCACCCAACCCTTGGCATCCTTGGGACGTCGCACGATGGTCAATTCCCATTGCTCGTGCTCCTGGACCCAAGCGTAGAGATCGAAGTTATGATACTTCGAGTCGGCGTACATCCGTACGACTTTGCTCATCGGTTGGCCGTCCAGCCGAGTGAACAGTTCGGTCGCCCCCTTGGCGTCGTCGACATCGGCGGCCGTCACCAGAACGGCCAGCAGCAAACCCATACTGTCCACCACAATGTGGCGTTTCCGACCATCGACGTTCTTGGCGTTGTCGCGGCCCCGCTCCTCGCCACCGGAGGTGGTGTCGACCGACTGGCTGTCGACACTCGCCGAGGTGCGGGGGTGGTAAGGCTTCTCTACCGTGCGGACTTTACGACGAAGTAGGTCGTGGATTTTGTCGAAAGTTCCATCGTGCCGCCACTCATTGAAATACCGCCAGACGGTGCTCTTGGGCGGGAAGTCCACAGGGAGGTATCGCCACTGGCAACCGGTGCGGAGGATGTAGAAGATGGCATCGACGACGTCCCGCAGGTCGGTCTTACGAGGCCGTCCGCCGAGGGGCGCAGGCGGGAGATGCGGCTCGATCAAGGCCCACTGCTCGTCGGTGACGTCGCTGGGGTAATGGTGGGTTCTCATACCACTTCTACGTCGCTCAGTGCTCGTTTGTTCCCCTTATGGGACAGTCTCTCAGTGCCCAAGCCGCCGCTCCCTCGTTTGCGAAGGCGTGGAGGGGGCCGGCCTCCCTGGCCATCCGAATGAGGACGGGGATGGCCGGCGCGGCTTTGGGGCCGAATTCGCTCAGCGCCCAGGTTGCCTGGCGCTGCTTGTCGCTGGTGCCCGAGCGCACGACTTCGGTCAAGGTCGTGATGACCTCTTTGGCCGACGCCGTTAGGGGGGCGATCTTCCCCAAGGCTTGAGCAGCATCTCCCTGGACTTGGCTCTCGTACGGGGAGCCGGCTACTTCTCCGTCGGTCGCCTCGGTGAAAATGCGGAGCAGAATGGGGATGGCTGGGTCGGCATCGGGTCCGAATCGGCCGAGGACCTCAGCGACCGCCCGCCGAACCTCCGGATCGCGGCTCTCCAACCGCGCGATCAGGGCCGGGACGGATGCCGCCGTGACCTTGGGAGGCCCGATCCGTACGGTCAGAACGCCCACGCCCATCGTGCGGACCGCTGGGTTCTCGTCGTGCTCCGCGATCCGGAGCAGGGCTGGGATCCAAGAATCGAGGCCACGTCGATATTGGGCCAGGGCAACGACGGTCGTTCGTCGGTTCTCGGCGGATTCATCCTTCAAGGTTGCGGCGAACGCCTTGGGCGGGTCGGCCAGCGAAGTGGCGGCGGCCAGGGCGTTGATGGCTTTGCCACGGACCTCAGCGTTCGGATCGCCGAGCGTCTCGGTGAGAGCGGCGATGACCGACTTGGTCTCAACCGGGGTGATGACCGCCGACGCGGGCGTGGGAGCCTTGTTTCTCCCACCGGATCGGGGAGGTCCTGGCCGATGGTTGGCTTCGGTCATGGCCCCGAGGGTGTTTGCCGCGGCCATCCTCATGGCGGGCTGTGGATCCTTCAGCAGGCCGGTCAGCGCTCTGATCGCCGCGGGGATGGCGGCATCGTCCGAGCCGGTTCGAATCGCACGGGCGCCGATCGTGCCCAAGGCATCGACCGACGCGATGCGGATGGTGGAATCCGCGTCTCCCAGCATCGCGGTCAGGTGGCGGATCGCGATCGCACCGTCGGCGTGACGGAGCCGCTCGAGGTCTTGAATCGCACCCATCCGCTCGGTCGCGTTCGGCGACAGGAGCACGCGGAGCGCATGGTCCTGGATCGCTCTTTCCTCGGTGAGGGCGGGGTCACGGTTTTCCCAGACCACGCGCGCCGCCCACAGGATCAGTCCGGTGCACGCGACCAAGGCGATCATCGCACGGAGGCCGGTCAGGTGGTGTCGGGTTCGTTGGGGCTCGGACGCCGATCGCTCCGAAAGGCGTTCTCCAATAGGATTCATGTCGCCCTCTCCCGATGCCACTCGCGTGCTGACTGGGAACAGGCGCGGTCGTCGACCCATGACGACCGGCGGGTTTCCCCATCGGCCCTGACCGAGCTTCCTTCGTTGATCTACGGGATTAGCATGTTCTTGCCCCTCGAATGCGTCTGTCAAGACCCAGCAACCTTCGTGTTATCACATTTGTACCCGCGCTATGGGTTTTGCCGGACGCACACCCGTTGAGGAGTTGGGTTTCAAGCCGGGAGGGGAGCGAGTCAAAGTCCTCGAAGCGGCCCGCCCCCGTTCCCCTTCCGCGAGTCAGACGGCCGCGCCCGCGAGGATCTCGTCCACTCGCTCGTAAGCGGCGGCCAGGTCGGCGGCCCCGGCGGCGACGGCCCCGTCGCGCGCCTCCTTTGACGGGTAGAGCAGGGTGAGCGTCAGCGTCGTCTTGCCACTCGCCTCGGTGAGGCTGAGCGTGGCCAGTTGCTCGCCCCCCTGAACGACGCCTCCAAACTCGCACGATTCCGTGCGGACGACGCGCTCGGGGGGGACGACCTCGCGGTAGACGCCGCAAAGTGCCATCTCGGTGCCGTCGGGGGCACGCAGAATCCAGCGGAACGTGCCGCCCACCCGAGGATCGTTGTCGCAGGCCGCCATCGACCAGCCAGTCGGTCCCGACAGCCAACGCTGGATCAGTTCGGGTTTGGTCATCGTGTCCCAGACCAGCTCTCGCGGGGCGTTGAACTCGCGGGTGATGACGATCTCGCGGTCGGTCGGGGTCGTGACCTTCAGGGCGTTCCGCATCGGCAGGCTCCGTGTTTATGAGGGTTTCTGGTTCTCGGCCTTCATCTCGTCCAGCAGGTTGTCGAGGCGGTCGAAGTTGACCTCCCAGATTTTCCGGTAGTCCTCCAGCCATCCGTTGGCTTCGGCGAGCGGCTCGGCCGCGATCCGGCATGGCCGCCTCTGGGCGTCCCGGCCTCGCGTGATCAGGCCGGCCTTCTCCAGAACCTTGAGGTGCTTGGAGATCGCGGGCTGGCTCAGCTTGAACGGGGCGACCAACTCATTCACCGTGGCCTCGCCCTTGGCCAGCCGGGCGAGGATCGCGCGCCGGGTGGGGTCGGATAGGGCCGCAAACGTGGCGTCGAGACTCGCGGTGACCATTGGTTGATAGCCTCTAGGTTGTATAGCTAAATGGTAATTTAGC
Source organism: Singulisphaera sp. GP187 (assembly GCF_900129635.1). Classification (GTDB taxonomy): domain Bacteria; phylum Planctomycetota; class Planctomycetia; order Isosphaerales; family Isosphaeraceae; genus Singulisphaera. Next base: position 5,972,186 of record NZ_FSRB01000001.1, read on the forward strand.
GGCCGGTCGACGGTCCGTCAACAGCCAGCTTCCCCCGCGCATCGATTGCGAAGTCGAGGCGCGGGGGAAGCTGGCTGTTGGCGAACCGGTCGACGGTTTGGCAGGGGGAAGGCTTGCTTCGGTTTTCCGGGAGTCTGGTGATCCAAAGCCGATCGAGACGACGGGCTGGTCCGTCGCCTGTTCGGGGCTCTGGCTTCGGTGTGTGTCTTGTTCTCAGCTTCGCTGTCTGAGCTCGGCGGGTTTGCGACCGCGCCCGAGGTTGTGGGCGGTATTGATCAACGAGACGTGGGAGAAGGCTTGGGGGAAGTTGCCCAGTTGTCGGCCCGTCGTCGCGTCGTACTCTTCCGCGAGGAGCCCGACGTCGTTGCGGATGGCCAGGAGCCGGTCGAAGATCCGACGCGCCTCGTCGGTTCGCCCCTGAAGTCCCAGGTTGTCGGCGTACCAGAAGGTGCAAGGGAGGAACGATCCTTCGCCGGGGGGGAGGCCATCGACTTCCGGGTCGGTTTCGTACCGGGCGACGAAACCGTCTTTCATCAGGCGACGCTCGATCGCTGCGACGGTGCCGAGCACCCGGGGGTCGTCGGCCGGCAGAAAGCCGACCAGCGGGATCATCAGCAGGCTGGCGTCGAGCCGGTTGGTGCCGTACGCCTGAACGAATGAGTTCAACTCGGAGTTGAAGCCCGCGCGGCAGACTTGCCCGTGGATCTGGTCACGCACCGCCCGCCAGCGCTCGACCGGGCCCTCGACCTGGAATTGCTCGACCGACTTGACCGCGCGGTCGAAGGCGACCCAGGCCATGACCTTCGAGTGAGTGAACGGCCTGCGCTCGCCACGAACCTCCCAGATCCCTTCGTCGGGAAGCGTCCAGGCGGTCTCCAGGTGCTTGAGCAGTTGACGCTCGACCCGCCAGCCATCCTCGAGCGGAGCCAGGCCGTCACGACGCCCTTGGTACAAGGCGTCGATGACTTCACCGAAGACGTCGAGCTGGAACTGGTTCGAGGCCGCGTTGCCGATCCGGACGGGACGCGAATGCTCGTAGCCGGGCAACCAGGGGAGCTCCATTTCGGTGAGCCTGCGCTCGCCTGATAACCCGTACATGATTTGAAGCTCCGCCGGCTGGCCGGCCACGGCGCGGAGCAGCCAGTCACGCCACTGGCAGGCCTCCTCGAGGTAGCCCGAGGTCATCAGCGAATAGAGCGTGAAGGTGGCGTCGCGGATCCAGCAATAGCGATAGTCCCAGTTCCGGACTCCGCCCAGGGCCTCGGGCAAGGACGTGGTCGGGGCGGCGACGATCCCGCCGGTCGGCGCATAGGTCAGGGCCTTCAAGGTGATCAGCGAGCGGCGGACCGCCTCGGTGTCGCCGTCCTCGTGCTTGCACCCTTGCGACCAATGGCACCACCAAGCCGTTGTCTCCTCGATTGCACGCTCGACGTCGACTTGCGGCGGGCAGGGCTCCTGCGAGGGGTGCCAGGTGATCTCGAACGGGATCCGCTGGCCGTCGGCCACGGTGAAGTCGGCGACGGTCGTCAGGCCTTCGCCCCGGATTGGGGCGCCTGAGGTGAACCGGAGCATGTCCGGGCCCCCGATCGCCGAGATCGAGCCGTCGGTCCGCCGGACCCAGGGGACGATGGAGCCGTAGTCGAACCGGATCACCAGCTCGAGGTGCATCGGGACGTGTCCCCCCTGCCCTCGACGAGTCGGACGACGGTTGGGGTCGGGGCGGTCATCGTCATGGCGTCGATGACCGCGACCGTGCCCGAGTCGGTCTCGAACTCGGTCTCGAGCACGAGCGTTCCGGGCCGATAGCGGCGGCGGACCCGGCGGACCGGTTCCACGGGGGCAATCTGCCAACGACCGTTGTCGGCCGTGCCCAGCAGCGCGGCGAAGCAGGCGCCCGAGTCGAACCGAGGGACGCAGAGCCAGTCGATCGATCCGTTGTTCCCGACCAGAGCGGCCGTCCGGCAGTCTCCGATCAAGGCGTAGTCTTCGATCCGCAGGGCCATGGCGTGGGGATCCTCAGACGAGGTCGGGAGGGCGGCCCCCACGATCGGGGTGTCGGCTCGGTCCGTATTTATTGTACCTTGAAGGTCACTCAAGGCCCGATGGGCGCGGGCGGCCGAAATCGGGATGATTGGGTGGGAACAGTCCTTCGAGCCATTTTGAACGCGGGAGCTGCGACGTGGTCGATTTGCGGGTCCGTCTCGGACGTTTGGAGTTAAAGAACCCAGTTCTCGTCGCCTCGGGCACGTTCGGCTACGTCCGGGAGATGGCCCCCTTCGTCCGGCTCGATCGGCTCGGCGGGGTAATCCCCAAGACCGTGACCTATCGACCGAGAGCGGGCAACCCGACGCCTCGGACCGTCGAGACCGCCTCGGGCCTACTGAACGCGATCGGCCTGGACAACGATGGCATCGACCACTTCCGGGAGCACCACCTCCCCTATTTGCGGACCGTCGGCACGGCCGTGATCGCCAACATCGCGGGTGAGGACGAAGACCAGTTCGTCGCGATGGCCGAGATGCTCGGCGGCGACCCTGGCCTCGCCGCGCTCGAGCTCAACGTCTCGTGCCCGAATGTCAGCCACGGCCTCGACCTGGGAATCGACCCCGACGCCGTCGGTCGACTGGTGCGGCGGGTCCGCGCGGTGACCTCACTGCCGATCATCGCCAAGCTGACGCCAAACGTCACCGACATCGTCGCCATCGCACGGGCGGCGGCCGATGGGGGTGCTGACGCGGTCAGCCTGATCAACACGTTTCGCGGCCTGGTCGTCAACTGGCGAAAACGCCGGCCGGTCCTGGCCAACGACGTCGGTGGCCTGAGCGGCCCCGCGATCAAGCCGCTCGCCCTGCGGATGGTCTGGGAGATCGCCCGCGCCCTGCCCGATCTGCCGATCATCGGCATCGGCGGGATCGCCAGCGTCGACGACGCCCTCGAGTTCCTCGTCGCCGGCGCCTCCGCTATCCAGGTTGGCACCGCCACCTTCTATGACCCGACCGCGTCCGACCGGCTCGTCGATGACCTCACCCGGATTCTTGAAGAGGAGAAGGTCGGTAGCGTCGACGAGGTTATCGGGACGCTTCGCTCGAATCGGGACGTGAGCGTGTGATTTGTCTGAAGATTTCCAGGGCGGGCTCGCGGACTTCGGGGGCCAATCGCCGCAGGGACTCCGGGGCATTCTCGGCCACGGCGTTTAACGCCTCACGCAGGGGACGCCAGCGTTCGCCGGTTCCCGTTTCGTCCAACAGCTTCACGGCGTCCGCGGCATAACCGGCGCGTGAAGCTGGTTCAAGACGAGCGATGATGAGAGTGGTGTGCTGATCGAGTACACGCTCCAGGTCGACCACGACGTCTGAGGAGCTTTCCACGATCGAAGAGACTCCGTCCGTTGACAACAATTTTGTTGCACAACAGATCTGTTGTTAACGGCAGCTCGGTCGTCCGACGGCAAGCGGTCGACCCTGCCGCGTCAATTCAAGGAGAAGCGGGCGTGGACGATCCGTCGGGGTTGGTCTCTTCCCCGAAGTCCGCGCGATTGCTTCAACCCTGGCCGTGTCGACGGGGTGGCACGCGCCAGGGTCTCCTTGCCGAGACCTGATGGCGTAAGTGGGGCCAAATCAACGCTGTTTTTGATTGAGAACCACCTTCGTACCGGCAATCAGGTCGTGAACGCAGCGGCGATCTTTTCGAAAAATGAAGAGGACGTCCCCGATCGGCAAGTAGGCGCCGAGCAGCGGGATCGACGCAACGATCGAGATCGGCAAATAGCGTCGCAGGATTAAGGTGCCGAGGTCGGGGACGTTCCCGTTGAGATCGGCGATTCGGATCCCGGCGAGTTTCTTACCGATGGTCTGGCCGTTCGCCTTCAAGAAGGAGCCGTGGATCAACAGGAAGGCGAGGAAGCCAAGGGCCGTCGCGGTGAGGGAAAGGCCGATCGGAGGAGTTAGCCCCTGGCTTATGTAGTTCCATGTTCCCAGCAGATAAGTAATCGGCATGGCGTACACAATACCGATCAAGCTGTCTACGATCGCCGCGCCGAGCCGGGTGGAGCGAGTGGCGAGCTCACCGTCACTCTCGACTTCCTTGATCACGGTCAGGTCGGCCTCGGGCGCTGCGTAGGGGTTGTCGAAACTCATGGATCGTTCCTGATTGAGAGCGGGGCAAGGGCGTTGTACTACGTTCGAGCGTTCGTTGTGTGACCATGTTCTCAGGGGCGTACTCGTCGTCGTGAACTCTTGGCTGCGGGGACTCCTCCGGCCTGGTTCATCGCGGCGAGATCGAATGTCGTTTGAGTGTAAAGTGTCTGGTGATCCAAGACCATGACTATTCAATTCAAGCTCACTGAAGCCGGCCTGCGACAATCGGAAAAATGAGCATGTATCGAACTGGTCTTAGGGTAGGCACGGCCCACCAGGAAACCGCCTTCGGGACCGACGGGGCCGAGCGAACTCACCCCCCGTTCGTCCGAGACCTCCCGAGACGAATGGGGAGTGTGAGCTCCTTTGGTGATGATGTGATTTGGGGAGCGAGAATCCGGCAGTCGAGGAAATGCGCATCGATCGATGCTGTGGGTTTCGAGATCCGTGCAAGATCTTAGGCACGCCGGATCCGGTGCAAGGTCCCGCGCACCGGGCCGTGCTCGCTCTCCGCGCGGATCGGCTCGAGTTCCTGGACCAGGCCGCGATCACGCAGGCAGGCGTCGAGCCCTTCGGTCGCGACGCGGTAAGGGCCGGCGATCAGCGCCAGGCCGTCCGGTTCCAACAGGCGGGCTAGGAGGTCGGCGACGAGCGGGACCAGCCGGCTCTCGTAGAGAACGTCGGCCCCCAGGATGATCGGATACCGTTCCTCGGGTAGCTCACGCCAGTCCAGCAGAGCGGTGGAATAGGTCTCGGGGGCGAAGCCATTCGCCTCGGCGCTTCGGGCCGCGAACTGCAAGGGGGCATCGTCGTAGTCGGTGAACCGGACCCGTAGGCCACAGGCCAAGGCCACCAGGCCGGCCAGGCCCAGGCCGCAGCCGATCTCCAGCGCTTGCGCTCCCGCCGTCCAGGGCTCGCGACCCACCACCTCCGCCAGAAGATGAGCCCCAGGCCAGAGATAGGCCCAGTAAGGCATGTAATCATCTTGCCGGTTCCAGGCCAAAACGCTGGGGTCGTCCAGCAACCGGTCCGGGTCGGCAGGCCGCACCACACGAACGTCCCGCCCCCCGAACGAAAACGTCGAGGTCAGCACCGGACCTTCGTAAGTCGTGCCGGGCTTTGGGTTAGACTCAGTAATCATCGTTAGGTATCCGCGAAAAAACTGTTTGACGACCTCGCAAACACGCGACTATAATGAGCAGGATCCTGCTGAGATTGAATCTCAATACCCTACGTAACTCCCCCCTGGTCAAGAACCACCCCACCCACATTTTGATGGATCGCGACGTGGTAAACACTTCCATGCGACGGTTGGCGGTCTTGGCCTCGCTCCTGCTGCTGCTGATCGGGGGGACGCCGGTCCGTGCGGGGGACGTTTCGGGCCGGGTTGCCATGCCCGATGTTTGCTCGCCCGGGGTCAGTCCCGCGGTTGTCAGCCTCGAGCCGGTCTCCGGATCCCGTCCGGCGCGGGCGAAGGCCAACGTGGCCGATGCCGAGGTCGTGCTGGTCGACCAGAAGGGGTTGCAGTTTGTACCTCGGGTGCAGGCGATGTCCCTGGGGCGAACGTTGCGGTTTACCAATGCCGACTCGGAGCGGCATAGCGTCCACGTCGTCACTCCCGGCTTCGACTTTAACCAGTCGATGGCTCCTGGGGAACCCCATGACTGGGTTCCTGATAAGCCAGGGGTCGTGCGGCTCGCTTGCGATATTCATAGTCACATGCGTGGATATGTCGTGGTGAGCGATTCGCCCTGGGTGGCGGTCTGCTCACGCGACGGCAAATTCCGGTTTAGTGACGTTCCCGAGGGCCGCTACGTCGTCAACGTCTGGCACGAGATGGGCGAGCCGCTCCGTAAGGAAATCGAAATCGGCGGCGGCGCCACTTCGGACCTGGGCACGCTGACCGTGACGGCGCCGTCGTTGACGCCCGTCGCGGGCCAGGTGGCGCCGGTGCTGCCGTGGTCCGAGGTGATCGACCGGATCAGCCTGACCTTGGCCGCGAGCTTCGATGCGGCCACCCGCCCCGGTGAGTTCAAGAAGGCAAGGAGGCTGGCGGAGGACGCCTACTGGGGCGAGTTTGAAGGGTCGGATATGGAAATCGCCGTGCGGAGCTATCTGGGGTACGCGCGGGCGAAGGAGCTCGAAGGTGAGTTTTACGCGATCGCGGACGAAGCCTCGAAAGTGGCCAAAGGAGAGAAGCCGCCGGAGGCCATGGCCGAGCTCACACGCAAGCTGCTCCTGAACTTGGTCAGTGTCTCGGATGCCCTGAACAAGAAGGGGATCACCGATCGGGCCCATGTGTTCGTGGGGGGGGCCGATTCGAGGCTTCCGCCGCTCGCGGCGACTGTGCCCGGCGCACGCGATCAGCGTGGGCTCTTGCTGGGTCTGAAGCGGGGGTTGCACCAACTTCAGACGCTGGCCGACAAGGACGAGCCCGACGACGCCGCCTCGGCGATGACCTCGGTCTACCTGGTCGACTTCGAGCCCTTGGAGCGAATCTTGAACTCGCTGAACCCACGGGAGGTTCGCCCGTTGGAGATTGAGTTCAACCGGATTCGCGGCGAGGTCGGGGCGGGTCTGAAGGGCGAGAAGCTGGCGGTGAAGCTGGACGACTTGCAGGAGCGGGTCGCGCTCGCCTTGGGCCGGGTGGAAGGGCAACCGGCCGGGACCTTCGGGCCGGCGTTCGCGGGGTCGCTGTTCATCATGCTCCGCGAGGGGGTCGAGGTCATCCTCCTGTTGGCCATGCTCGTGGCCCTGGCGACCAAGACGGCCCAGCCCGGGGCGATGCGGGCGATCGGCTGGGGGGTCGGACTGGCGGTCGTCGCCAGCATCATCACGGCCGTGGGCCTGAACCTGATCGTCAGCTCCGCGCAGAACAAGACGCGGGAGGTGGCCGAGGGGGTGGTCATGCTCGCGGCGGCGGGGGTCCTCTTCTACGTCAGCTACTGGTTGATCTCCCAGTCCGAGTCGAAGCGGTGGATGGACTTCCTCAAGCGACAGGCCGCACGCGGGTCGGAGATCGGCGGGCTCAGCACGCTGGCCCTGACCGCGTTTCTGGCCGTCTATCGCGAAGGGGCCGAGACCGCACTGATGTATCAGGCGTTGCTCGGCGGGCATGGGAAATCACGTGAAGGCTTGATGGGTCTGGCCGTTGGCTTGGGAGTTGGCCTGGTGCTCCTGGCCGTCATCGCCTTGATCATCCGGGCGAGCAGTGTTCGCCTGCCGCTCCGCTCCTTCTTCAAGGTCTCCGGGATGATTCTGTTTGCGATGGCGGTGGTCTTCGCGGGGAACGGGATCTTCGAGCTCCAGAACGCGGGGATCCTCAAGACGACCGAGTTGGAATGGTTTGGCCCGGGTCTGCCGGCCCTCGGCCTGCATCCGAACGTTCAGGCCCTCTCGGTGCAAGGCCTGTTGCTCCTCGGTGCCGGTTTCGCTCTGCTGCTCGTGCTTACGGGGGATGTTTCGTCGGCGCCGAAGCCGGCTCCTCGCCCTGCCACCAGTCGCTAACCGTCGCGGTCGGCCCCTGGTCCGGTGGCCGATCCTCATTGGAAAGGGCGTGTTCGAGAGAAATGGACCGCGGGGATCGGACAGACCCACGGGATCCTCTTATTTTTCGCACGCCCTTTCTCGAGCTCAGTGGGCCTTTGCCGTTCCCTCCAAAACTCAGGGAGGGATTGCGGGGCCCCTCTGCTCTCCTCGCAGAAATCAAAAGGAGGCACTTCGTGCTCAAGCGCTGGGCGGGTCCACTGGTCACGGCTCTGATCTTCGGTGGGGTGGTGCTTGTCGTGGTGTTGAACCTCGACTTGAAGGGGGGATCAGCCAAGCGATCGGCCTCCATAACGCCTACGGTGGATCCTGTCCCCGTGGAACCCGCGCCCGGGTCCGCCAAGCCCGCGGGCTTCCGCGAGTACCCGATCGGCGAGTCGATTGAGAAGAACCAGATGCGCATCGCGGCCGTCTGGCTCCCCTCGATCCAGATGGACGGAATGGTCGACGCGTCCGGCGCCGAGATGATCCACCTGGAAGCCGACATCCACGCGACCGAGGGCAACCGCAACGGGTTCGCCAAAGATGAGTTCGTCCCCTATATGAAGATCAGCTACAAGGTTTTTCCCGCCCAGGGGGGCAAACCGGTTCATCAGGGCGAGCTCAAGCCGATGGTCGCCGCGATCCAACAGGGCGAACTTATGCCTATGGTTGCAAGCGACGGCCTCCACTACGGCGCGAGCCTCACGATGCCCAAGCCGGGAGCGTATCAACTCGTCTTTGACATCAATCCCCCGTCGGCCGGCGGCCTCGGTCGCCACTCCGACTCCGCGACCGGTGTCGCCCCCTGGTGGAAGCCGTTTCAGGCCTCCTTCGACTGGGACTACGAAGGTCTTCCCCAAGCCGCCCCCAAGGCGGACGCCGCGGCCCCGAAGCCGGCTGGCTGAACCGAAGACTCGACCTGGCTCGGGCAGTGCCAGTCGCCTGAGGCCAACGCCCCGCTTCCTCAAGGCTGGAGCCGGAATCGGGGCGGTTTGATTTTGGATTTCAGTCGCTGCTGACATCAGGGCTCCCCATTCCGCGGTTAACCTATTCCCCCTTGTCGGCTTTCTCTCCCTCAGGCTACCGCTTGGTCCCATCCAGCGGTATGCTCATGATTTAGCCGTTCCGGCCGGTTCGGAACGTTAAATAACGAGGCCGTTGGCTCAGGGCAAGCTTCGGATGCCTTTGTATGGCATTCGGAGCCTGCTGGCTCGGCGAGAGGAAGCATCGTCATGAGTGGGACGGACGACTTCCTGATCCAGCAAGACGGCACGGCCACTAACGTCAACAGCACCGATGCGGCGAGCCAGATCCTGCTGGACCTCAATGCGCTCAACACCCCCCGGTAACAACCCTTGGGTCAAAAAGCTCAGGCATGCCGTTGCCACCTACTGCGTCACGACCCTGACCAATACCCTGGTCCAGACGAAGTTGGGCGTAGGCGGAGAGATTTTGTCGATCCAGTTCCCTCCCGGAGCGCCTCCGATCCCGACGCTCCCCGGTGAGACCTGGTATCTCAACGTGTTGCAGCCCTACGGCGATACCGTCGTCCCGCTCGTCTCGCAGCAGACGACTTTCATCGGCGACCCGCTGGTCACGATCCAGCAGTGGGGCCACGGCACCCCCGTCCCCGGTGGCCCCACCTTCACCACGACCACCGGACCCGTCACCCACGTCACAATGTTTAATAACGTCGATATTATTGATTACTGTATTGAGCAACTCCTCCGGTCGTGAGTCATGCGGGTTCGGGAGTCGATTCAGAAGCACCTGAGCCAAGCCAAAGCTTGGTCATCGCCGAAAGCCGGTGGGCCGTGCCCACCGGTATTTTTCTCTTTCATTGTCGGGTAGGCTTCAGCCTGCCACCACCCCGAGGGACGGGGCAGGTGACGACCTTGAGGACCCTGCAAATGATTGTCCCACGAATCGTCGGCCTTGCCTTGACCCTCACGACCTTGATGGCTCCGGGACAGTCGGCCGCGGCCAGGCCAAACATCTTGTTGGTCGTGACCGATGACCAGCGGGCCGACACGATCCGGGCGTTGGGCAATCCGGAGATTGAGACCCCGGTTCAGGACGCCCTGGTCGGTCGCGGGTTCGTGTTCCGCAACGCCTATTGCCAGGGGAGCATGATCCCGGCGGTCTGCGCACCGAGCCGCACGATGCTCTTGACCGGAAAGTCGTTGTTCCGGATTCCGGCCCCGAACGCTCGGTCGTACGCCGGTCCCACGCTCGGGGGACATTCGCCGCCAACGGGTACGCCACCCTCTGTGTGACGAAACCAGGGAATTCGTTCCGGGTTGGGCACGACCAATTCTCGAAGGTTGTCCCGATCCCCCATTCCGGCGCGTCCACCAGTCGGAAGTGCGCCGACGCGGCGATCGAATGGGTGGGCACCCAGCAAGCCGACCAGCCTTTGTTCGTCTATTTGGCCCCCTCGATGCCGCACGACCCGCGGACGGCCCCGCCGGAGACCCAGGCGAAGTATGACCCGGCCAAGATTACGCTCTCGAAGAACTTCATGCCGGAGCATCCGTTCGACAATGGCGAGCTGGAGATTCGCGACGAGTTGCTCGCCCCTTTTCCCCGGACCCCCGACGCGATGCAGCGGCACCTCGCGGAGTACTACGCCTGCATTACCGACCTGGACCACCACGTGGGGCGGGTGGTTGACGCCTTCAAAGCGGCGGGCCGGTGGGACAACACGGTGGTCGTCTTCACCAGCGACCACGGCTTGGCGGTGGGGGGGCGGCACGGACTGATGGGCAAGCAGAACCTGTATGAGCATGTGAAGCCGCCACTCGTCCTGGCCGGCCCCGGCATTCCGAAGGGTCGATCCGCCGCCCTGGTCTATCTGTACGACCTGTTTCCGACGCTCTGTGACCTGACCGGGGTGCCGGTGCCGCCTGGGCTCGATGGTCGGAGCCTTGCCCCCGTGATCCAGGGAGAGAAGGCTGGTGTCCGAGACGCTCTCTTCCTCGCGTACCGCGACGTGCAGCGAGCGGTGCGGGACGAGCGTTGGAAGCTGATCTGGTATCCGAAGGCCCAGCAACTCCAGTTGTTTGACCTGAGTGCCGACCCCGATGAGCTGACCAATCGGGCCGGCGACCCGAACCACGCCCAGGAGCTCGAGCGGCTCTCCGCACTGCTGCGTGGCTGGCAACGAGAGGTTGCCGACACCGCTCCCCCTCCCCCGCTCAAGACGCCCTGAACTCGAGTTGAACGGGGGATGGGGATTGACACCGAGGTTGGGGTGGGTAGGATGAATGATGTCCGCCCTACCCCGCGTCGTCCCTGTCGAGACGCCTTGGCCTCGGTTGGCGCCGATCTGTCGGCTCCCCCCACCGAAACAATCCCCACTGTGATGTCCCAGTCTTTCGAATGCATTCGCGAGCGCCGTTTGGCGTGCCTCGCGGTATTATGGAAGAGCCGCTCGCACGCGTTGCGGGACGGTCGCCTTTCCGTGCGTTCCGGTTCGGAGTCTTGGGATCATGATCGGGCTGGGGATGATCTGGGCCATGCTGGGACCTCGTTCGATCGCCCTGATCGTCATGGTCGTGCTTGCCTTGTACGGTCGGTCGGGCGTGTTGCAGACGCGTCAGGCGCGGGCGATCTTACCTTGGCTGACGCCCGCGCGACGGGCGCCTGGCTCGGCGGCGGCTCCGGCTCAGACGCCGCCCTCAAGGCCTGCGGCGCGGTTTGGGCTCGGCGGGGATCGAACCTTCTGGTTCTTCACGATCATGGCCGCGGCGGCCTTGGCCGCCTGGATCGTGACTCGGACGATCATCGTCAGCGGGTCCGGGGTTTCGCACTGACGGATTCGGATACTGATCTTGCTACCGACACCATGCCTTCACCCCTCTTTTGATCTGAGATGAGGAGTTAGACCAATGCTGCCGTTCGGATTTATCGGAAGCCTGGGCCCGATGGAAATCGCCATCGTCGGCGGTGTGATGCTCTTGATGTTCGGCAATCGTCTGCCCAGCGTGATGCGGTCGCTCGGCAAGAGCGTGGTCGAGTTCAAGAAGGGGGTCGCGGGGATTGAGGATGACCTTGATCAGGCGGTCACGGCCGACACCAAGAAGCCCGTGCCGCCGCCCGAGGTTTGACGAAGCCCGAGCTTGTGTCGGCTGCACGCAAATCCACGACCGGGACAGACCTGAACCGAATCGAACTGAATCCTTGAATCCTCTCCTCTCCGTGGAGATCTGCTCGCAATGCTTCCCAACCTTGGTCCGTTGGAAATGATCATCGTGATGGCCGTCGCCGTGCTCCTGTTCGGGAAGCGACTGCCCGAGGTCGGCCGCTCCCTGGGCAAGGGGATCGTCGAGTTCAAGAAGGGGCTGCGTGGACTCGAGGATGAGCTCGACTTTTCCTCCACGATGTCTTCGCACACTCCGAGCCGACGGGCCGAGGAACGAGCGCGTCCGGTGGACTCCATCGAGACGTCGGTGCCCAAGTTCGAGCCTCCGACCGTCCCCCCGATCCCGCAGATGGAGATGAACTACGAGCCTCAGCCCGCTCAGGACTGATCACGGCCGCAGTCGCTACCTGGCGTGAATCAAGGCTCACGGAATCGCGCTCTCGTCGGTCGCGGCCGCCTCGGCGCGGCGGGCGAGGCGGACCGCCTGCCGCGCTTTGGCGGCCTGGGCGATGCGATGGTCCGACTCGGTCTCCAGGAGCAGCGGAGGGACCGGTCGGGGGTGTCCCTCGTCGTCGAGTGCGACGTAGAGGCCGTAGCCCAGGGCGACCATCCTTCGCTGGGCTCGGGCGAGGGGTTCCGCGAAGATTTCGATCCGGGCCTCGAGCGAGGTCCGGCCCACGTAGGTGACTTCGGCCGTCAGCTCGACCCGCTCGCCGACATAGACCGGGCCGAGGAACGTCATCGAGTCGATGGCGGCGGTGGTGATCCGTCCCCCGCCCGCGTGTCGGAGCGCTGCGACGGCGCCACATTCGTCGGCGAGGTGGAGCATGACCCCGCCGTGGAGTGTGCCGAACGAGTTCGCCTGGCCCGGGTCGGTGATGATCGCCAGGCTGACACGCGAGTCAGCGGCCCGTTTTGCGCGATCCACGTGGGTTACTCTTCTTCTTTGTTCCGGCCGGCCAGCCGTCCGTCCGTCCATTCATTCATCCCGCGGTGGCCGAGCCCTTTTTGGTTTTGGGGGCAACGCCGGCTTGATCCTACGCCACCGCCTCGCGCCTTGGCCAGCCTCTTTGAAGGGATGCCCGATCCGATGATCGAGGACGACTTCTTCGCGATCATCGACCCGCTCTTACAGCCGACCGGCTCGATTGCCGAGGACGGGGAGGACTATCGCGAGCCTCCCCTGGACGTCCTCCGCTATTACCGGCGCCCGGTCCGGCTCCACTGGATCCCCTGGCTCGGCCGCGCCTTGAGCGTGGTGGCGGTGGTCCGGCAACCGATCGACATCGGCCTCTCCGTGGTCGACTACCGGCGGTTCCTGACCCGGCTCGCGATGGCCGTCAACGGCCGGTTTCCTCCTTGGCAGAAGCCAGGTCCGTGCGGCCTGGTCATCGGCCTCACCATCGTCGTCCTGACCCCCGAGCCGATCGGCCCCGCGGACGACGCGATCCTCAGCCAGGTCCTTGGCTCCCTCGGACGCACCCGCGCGGTTCCGTTCGGCGTGATCCGGGTCAACCTGGGCCAGGAGGCGATCTCGTTTGCTCTCGCCTCGAACGACGACAAACTCTTCCCTGAACCCCTTCTCCTGGCCGACGCCCTGACCGAACGCTTCCGCCGGTTCGTGCCGCTCATGGAGTTCTAACGAGCGACGTCAGTCAATCGCTTTGTCTTGCCCCGTAGGGTCCGCTATTGCGGACCATCTTCGCTTGCGGCCTCGTTGACGGTGTGGTCCGCGCTGATGACCGATGACGAGAAAACAAATGGGGACATATAGATTATTGGTATTTATCGATAAGCACTATGTCCCCAATAGTGTTCGGCACGAAATTTGCGACATCTCCACCCAGGCCAATCTTGCCCTCAAGGGCCGAAAACGGGGATTTCGCAAGGACTTTCGGCACAGAATTTGCGCCTTCTCCACTCAAGTGCATCTTGCCGTCATTTTGGCAGGGCCTTGGGAATGGCAAAACGCTCAGCAAAACCTCTGAAACCCCGAGATATCCAGGGGTTGAAGTACGTCGAGCGGTTACTGCCGCTGCTCGACCAACTCCACGATGTCGGCTGCCAACGCGACAGGTCCGGTAATCGCAGCCTGCATTACGATCAGTATTGCATGCTCGTCTTACTCTTCCTCTTCAACCCAGTCCTCCGTTCCTTGCGCTCCTTGCAACAGGCGAGCACACTCAACAACGTGCAGCGCAAGCTCGGCTGCGCCCGGGCCTCGTTGGGGTCGCTCTCCGAGGCCGTCGAGGTCTTCGAACCCGAGCGGCTGCGCGGCATCATCGAGTCCCTCGCCGCCGAAGTGAAGCCCGTCCGCGACGTGCGCGGCGGCCACCTCGCCCATGCCCTGACGGCCGTCGATGGCAGCGTGGTCAAGACGCTCAAGACCATCGCCGAGGCCGCCTTCATGAACGACAAGAACGGCGGCTCTCACAGCGGCTGGCGACTCCACACCCACTTCGCCATCGACCGCCACGTCCCCACCCGGATCGAGGTCAGCGCCGCTGCCAACAGTGGCCATAACGACGAGAAGAACCGACTCCGCGCCGCCTTGCAGTCCGACCACTGCTACGTCCTGGACCGTTGGTATGCCCAGTTCACCCTCTGGAACGACATCGTGGCCGCGGGGAGCAGCTATGTTTGCCGCATCCGCGACAACAGCAACCTCAATGCGGTCATCGAAGAGCGCCCGGTCTCGGCGACAGCCGCGGCTGCCGACGTCCTCCGCGACTTCATCGTGGACCTCGGCGCCGCCAAGAAGCCCGACGAGCGGCCGGCCCATCGGGTGCGGGTGATTCTGGTGAAAACGACGCCCCACACCAAGCGTGGGGGCCGCAAAGGGGGCACGGCCGGTCCTCCCAGCGACGGCGTGCTGCGGATCGCCACGAACCTCCTGGATGTTCCCGCCGAGGTGATCGCTGACATCTACCGACACAGGTGGACAATTGAACTCTTCTTTAGATTTTTCAAGCACGTGCTCGGCTGTCGCCACCTGCTGAGTACGCATCCCAAGGGGATCGAGATCCAGGCGTACTGCGCGATCATCGCGTGTCTGCTGATCAGCCTGTGGACGGGCCGCAAGCCGACGCTCCGGTCTTACGAGATGATCTGTCTGTACTTCGCAGGCTGGGCGAGCCTTGAGGAACTCTTGGACCATATTAGTAAATTAAAATCTGAAGAGACGTAGTGCCCGCGGCTCGACTCCCAAGTCCGCGGTGTTCGCTGCTGCGCGGTGGTTTGTAGTTCACCCGAGTCGTCGGCTCGCCCCAGGTCACCGAGAACGTCCCGCACGCCTCTGCGGGGCGGCCGTGTCGGCCAGGCTTCCTCGCTTCAGGAAGACAGGGAGCTCACGCTCCCCGCTCGCCTGGGAGGCGAGCATGCGCTGGCCTGGTGGCTGGTTTCGCTTGTGCGAAAGGCAAGTGGGGAGCGTGAGCTCCCTGTCCCTCCCCCAGCAAAGCCGAAAGCTCGTGCCCACTGGGGCCGCAGGTCCCCCGCCCGCCCCACAGGGTCGTGTGAAACGCTCTGAGGGGGAGTTCCCCGGGTTGCCGGCTTGCCGTTGCTCGGATCGCCCCCCCCCACAGCAAACGGAGTGCCGAACACTATTGCTATGTCCCTGTTTGC
The DNA here is from genome assembly GCF_900129635.1 of Singulisphaera sp. GP187. Taxonomy (GTDB): domain Bacteria; phylum Planctomycetota; class Planctomycetia; order Isosphaerales; family Isosphaeraceae; genus Singulisphaera. The sequence goes on from NZ_FSRB01000001.1 coordinate 5,987,615, forward strand.
TGCCTTGTTCTCGTGGCAAAACAAGGAAGGACTCGCGATGGGACGATTCTTGCTCGCGAAGCGGCATGCCCGATTTGGCGTCGCCACTCTGATGCTGCTGGTTGCCTTGTCGGCTGTCGCCGTTTGCTCGTACATGAGAATATCGGAGAAAATAGCGAAACTCGAGCGTGCCAGAGCTCGCTACGCAGCAAAGGCCGATTCAAATGCAATATTTCGTAAGGCGTTTGAAATGAGCCTCAAAAATCAGCCCAAATCGGAGAACAGGGCCTGGCTATCCGAACAGGCCCGATATTATGGCGATCTCGAGAAGAAGTACACGAAAGCGGCTTCAGCCCCATGGACAGTCGTAGAACCCGATCCTCCGAGACCACCGCTTGTTCCGACGGAGGAGCAGCTTGCAAAATGGGAAACCCCGTTGACTCGTGCGGCGCTCATCGAAAAAGCGAACCTCGCCGAAAGCCATCGCAACGATTACGCGATCAAACCGTACGTGCCTCGGAGGTTAAGCGACCTCACCCCCCCCTGATGCTTGCAATCACGGCTCTCCGCGCGAGGGTGTTCGATACGATCATCCGATTATCGGAGATCGGGTGAAATCTCCGGGCTAAGCCACTGGTCTCGGTTCTCTTTGATTTTCTGATCGGTGACCGCGGGGCTGGAATCGCCGTTGGGTGCCACGCAACGTCAGTAACTCGGCGTCGTCAACAACGGATGTAACTCTCACCGGACCAGAGAATTACTGCCGCTCCGTGGCTGCGGTTCGTTCGAGAGAAGGGGGGGCAAAAAATCGCCGTTCTTCGTCATGATGGGTGCGGCTAGCAACCGGCACTCACCTGGATTGAGGAAGAACGGCGATGAAGGCAGCTCGGACGCTGCAAGGCTTGCAGCAACCGCAGTCGTTGATCGGCTATGTCCGACAGTTTCTCACCCCGACGGTCTGGAAGCAAGCCCGAGGGGTTGTTCCTCAAAGGCGGTCGGCGCCGCGGTGGGATCTCCAGCCACTGGTCGTGGTCATGCTCGCCATGACCTGGGCCACCGGCGACTCCGAGTCCGAGAGGTTTGAGAAGGCCCGGGGATACTACGTCGCCTGCCATGAGTCGCGAAGACGCCCGGGAAAGACCCTCGTCGGCTTCCAGAAAGCGATGCGACGCGTCCCCATGCGACAACTCAGGGCGTTGGCCGCGGGGGTTCGGCAACAGATCCACGCCCGACTGGGGTCGCGGCGGATTGTCGACGGCTTCGAGCCGATGGGCTGCGACGGCTCGCGGATCGAGTGCCCCCGCACCCCCGAGTTGGAACGGGGACTCGGGCAGGCCGGCAAGAACGACGCGGCCCCCAACGTCTGGCTGACGGCGTTCGTCCACTTGCCCACGGGACTGCTTTGGTCGTGGCGACTCGGCCCGGGCACCGCGGCCGAGCAAGAGCATTTGAGGCACTTGCTCGCCACCCTCTCGCCCGAGGCCCTGATCGTCTGCGACGCCGCTTATATGGGCTTCGATCTGGTCCGGGCGATCCTCGGTGTCAAGCGATCGTTCCTGTTCCGGATGTCGTCGCGGGTCGACCTCTACACCCTCGAAGTGGCGAACCTGGAGGATTGGACCGAAGGCCCTGTCTTGTACTGGCCGAACTATGTCCAGAAGAAAGGGGAAGCGCCGATCCAATGCCGCTTGATCCGGATCCCGGCCAAGGGCAAGGGTAAGGGGTCGGTCAAACGCGACGTCTGGCTCCTGACCGACGTCCTCGACCCAGCCCGGATGTCGGCGGCGACGGCCGCCAAATTCTACCGCTGGAGATGGCGTAATGAAGGACTATTTCGCACATACAAGCGTATAATCAATAAATTGAAACTCGCTAGCCGCACGGTGGCCTTGGTGCATCGCGAGGCCGAGTTGTCACTGCTGGCCACGCAGATCCTCCTGGCGCATGCCGACCTGGCGCTTCGGCCGGCGTCGGCGTCGGCGTCGGCGACCGATGGCCCAGTGATCAGCCCCCGCAAAGTTCTGATCGAGATCCGCAAGGAGATCGACGCGGCCGTGAAACCCAAGGCCAAGTGTTACCACAAGCGACTCGCGGGCTGCCGCGCCGGGTGCCGGAAGCAGAAGAGCCCGAAAGCCACACGCAAGTGGCCTCGTCGCAAACCGCATAAGCCGCCGAAACCGCCTGTGCTCCACACCCTGACTCAGGAACAGAAAGCCTTGCTAAACAAGCACATGAGTGCAGTAGGATGAGGCATCAGTAATCGACGTTGGGTGCCACGGGTTGGAATCAACCCGTCAACGATCGCCCGGGTTTTTGGCTCACGGGCTAGATCCAACCTGTGGCACCCAGGGTTTGTACATGATTCAATGCAAAAAAAAAGGACCAGGTCCACGCTTCCGCTCGCCTTTTGAGGCGAGCGAAGTTGACCCGGCTACCGTTGTTCCATCAGCCAGAAGAAATGGGGGCGGGCGTGGTCGAACGTGGGGTCGGAGCGTGAGGCCTGGAGGGCGGCGGCCACCCGCCGCGCGGGTTCGATCTCGGGAGAGCGGACGATCCGAGGTAGGTTGCAGTAGGCGGAGGAGTGGATCTTGATGTGGACCTCTGCCGACTGGGGCGAGGGCCGCTCGAGACGGAAACTTTCGGGACCGTCGGGACCTTGGGTGGTCAGAGTGGTTGCGAGGAGTTGGGCGCGCGGAGCGGTCGAGTCGACCTCGGTGAGGATCTCGACGGCGATTTCGCCCGCGGGGCCCTGGAACTGGGCGCGGAGGTGGCCGGGGGAGTGCGTGGGGTTCCCCAGGGGCTTCCAGCCGAGTTGACCCGCCAGCCAGGCGGCCAACCAGACGGCCAGGCGAGGGGGAACCTCGTGGGTTGGCGCCAGGGCCTCGATCCGGAGCGAATCGATCCGCTTCAGGGACTCGTGATGACAGGAAAGGTCGAAGAACTGCGCGACCAGCTCGCGCCAGCGGGTGAGACCGAACCAGACGGCGTCGCGGCTGTAGGCGTTGATTTTGGGGTCGAGCCCGAGGCGGATGGCGGCGAGGTCGGCGCCCGGGTCGGGGAGGTCGAGGATCAGCCGCGAGCACTCGTCGGCCAGGTTCCGGAACAAGGGCTCATCGAGCCTTGGGTCGTCGGTCCACCACAGGATGAACGGCAGGTCGGCTTCGAGCAAGGGGCGGACCGCCCCCGGCAGGAGGTTGGTCGCTTGCGGCCCGCCGTGGAGGACGATCCGCTCGCTGCAGACTTGCGGGAGCCCGGGCGCGGGGATGTAGCAGAGCGCGGAGACCTCGGCGGTGATCGTGCGGTCCGTCCCTTCGGTTCTCCGGAGCACGATCGTCCGGCACGGGTACTGCGAGGTCACTTCATCGAGCACCTGCTTGAGGCCGGGCGCATTGGCCTCGCGCCCCTCGACGACCAGGTTCGCCAGAACCACCCGCGTGACGTGCGGGCTCTCCAGGTCGGGGCCCCCCGCGCGGTCGGCGGAGGGGCCCCAGAGCCGAAGCAGTTCGGTTTCGATGTTGTGGAGGTCGACGGGGATCCCTTCACCGTTCAGGAATGCGTCGGACGATGTCTCAGCCATCTGGTTCGCCCTTGATTGAGTGAGGCCCTGGGTCGTTCGACGTCGCGTCCCGACACGTTAATTTTAAGAAGGAGAGCGAGAAAAAAAGGGGGACGGATTCCCACCCCTCAAATCAAAGCCGGCGCCAACCGGAGTGCTCGCCCGTGATGAGCGCGTCGGCCGCTTCGGGACCCCAGCTTCCGGCCACGTACGGGGCCGGCGGCGGCGCGTCGGGTCGGGCCCAGGCGTCGAGGATCGCGTCGCAGAACCGCCAGGCGCTCTCGACGGCGTCGGTCCGGGTGTAGAGGGTCGGGTCGCCGAGCATCACGTCGAGCAAGAGCCGTTCGTAGGCCTCGGGCGGCGCAACCGCGAACGCGGTGCCGTAGCGAAAGTCCATCCGGACCTCTTGGAGCCTGCGTCTCGAGGCGGGCACCTTGGCCTGGAAGGCGAGACTGGCACCTTCGTTCGGCTGGATCCGGAGCACGAGCAGGTTCGCCCCCCCTGCCTCGTCGCTATCCACCTCGAACAAGGTCGTCGGCGGCTGGCGGAACTGGATCGCGATTTCCGAGGCCCGCTTGGGGAGCCGCTTACCGGTCCGCAGATAGAATGGCACGCCCGCCCAGCGCCAGTTGTTTAGGGTCGTCCGCACGGCCACGTAGGTCTCGGTTTTCGAGTCGGGCTTCACCCCCTTCTCGTCGTGGTAGCCCGGGACTTCCTTCCCCTCGATCGACCCGGCGACGTACTGGCCGCGGACCACGTTCTTGGCCACATCCTCGGGGGTCCAGTGCGGCAATGCCTCGAGCACCTTGACGCGCTCGTTGCGGACCGCGTCGGCCGAGAGATTCACCGGGGCCTCCATCGCCACGAGGCAGAGCAACTGCATCAGGTGGTTCTGGACCATGTCGCGGAGCGCACCCGAGTTATCGTAGTAGCCCCCCCGCCCTCCGGCCATGCCGAGCTCTTCGGATACGGTGATCTGGACCGACTCGACGTACCGCCGATTCCAGATCGGCTCGAAGATGGCGTTGCCGAACCGAAGTGCGAGGATGTTCTGAACCGTCTCCTTGCCCAGGTAGTGGTCGATCCGGTAGACCTGGCTCTCGTCGAGCACGCTCGTGACGTCGCGGTTGAGCTCGCGGGCGCTGGCGAGGTCGTGGCCGAACGGCTTTTCGATGACCACCCGGCTCCAGGGAGACTCCTGGCGGCTCGGATAGACGAGCCCGGCGTTGCCGAGCTGTTCGATGATCGTCGAAAAGAACTCGGGAGCGACGGCCAGATAGTAGAGCCGGTTGCCGCGGGTCCCGTGCGAGACGTCGAGCTGATCGAGTCGCTCTTTGAGCCGGATGTAGGTCTGCGGGTCGTCGAACGTGCCTGAGCTGAACGCGAGCCGGGTGGCGAACTGGGGCCAGAACTCGGCGAAGTCCGGGTCGCCATTCTGGGAGAGGCTCTTTTCGAGTTCCCCGCGAAACTGTTCGTCGGTCCAGTCTCTCCGGGCCACGCCGACGATCGCGCACTCGGACGGGAGGTTACCCCCACGCGCCAGGTGGTAGAGCGCCGGCACGAGCTTGCGGTGCGTCAGGTCGCCGGTCGCGCCGAACAGGACCACCGCGCAGGGGTCAGGGACCCGTGCCCTTGGCAAGTTCTGCCGCAACGGGTTGGCGTCGACCGTGCCGATCGATTCCGTCATCCGCAGGCTCCCGCGAGAATAGAAAAAAAGGAGGACAAAACGAGACCACTCCGCCGGGCTCAATCCGACTCAAGTCGATCTCGAAGAGTGTACGGGGCCTGGGCCCTTCCAATCAAGTGATCCAGTGTCGAGGGGGGGACTCGGCTTCGCCCGTTCGCGCGGGGCGTATTGAGAGGACTAGGGTTTCACCGTCGATCTGGCTGACTGGGGAGGTGGCGAGCCGGAAAGGCGGATGGGATGACCCTGTTTTCGGAAGTGGTCACCCGTTCCGGGGAGCTCCTTCGTCCGAAAGTTTGATCCGGAAACCTTCGGCGCCGGGACTCCGGGCTGGGGGCCGATCGGTCGGATACCAGGCCGCGGAGTCGAACCACGCATGTCGAGGATCTTACCCTCAACCGAGCACCGGCTACCTGATGGCTCGAGTATCAGGCTTGGGAGGGGGGGCGGTCAAGCAGGCTTCGATACTTTGCCGTCCCGCCCGCCCTCCGAAAAATGAGTGGCTCGGATTGTATTTAACTTTCTTTGGAACCGTGTCTGCTGTTAACTTAGTCTAACGACGTTCCCCCTCCATCTGGACTGCTTATCCAAGTCGTGCCGGAGCGCTTCCGCTTCGGGGTAAGTTGGCGCCAAGACGGGGAATGAATCTCCAGGGATGCCCGGAATCCGTGACTGATTGAGACCGGTCTGATTGAAATTGAACGTGGGCTTCGACGTGTCGGGCCATCCCTTCGTACTGGAGATGGGCTGCATTGATCGAGGCCCACTCGACCTTAGCTTAGTCAGTGAGCCGCGAAGAGAAGACCTCGTTCGGATCGGTTCGCCGTATCCACGATCCCGCCAAGCAAATGGGGCCGCGCACCGGGGTTCGCCGCAATAAGCTCGACTCGACCGCAACGCGTGTCCAGCCTGGATCAGGAAAGTGTCAACGACGAATCGAGGCGGGTCGTGGGCCACCGTCGCTTGGCGGTCGGGCTCGCTCCGCCGGTCCGCCAAGGTCGAACCGAATCTGTGTGATTCGCCGTGCTGCCTCTTGAGCATCCTCCCCTTGGGTTCGAGCGAGAATGGGGAGATGCTCTCACTCCTTTGACTGTCGATTGTTTCGGAAGATCTATCCCTAAAACGCGAATAGCTCACGGGGTTCTATGGAAGGCATCTCTTCCCATGCTCCGACCGCGGGTCGGTACGAATCGACTGCGAGTCTGCTCGTTCGAAGTGGCGCCGGCGGCCGTCGGCTTCGCGTCGGGGTCGCCTTGCTCGTTGCGCTGCCGCTGGCTTTGGGCGGAACCGACGGGAATGCCGCGGAGGAGCAGGCCCGTTTTTTCGAGCGGGAAGTGCGCCCGATCCTGGTCGAGAACTGCTTCAAGTGCCACGGGGCGAAGAAGCAGAGCGGTGGCTTGCGGCTCGACTCGCTGGCCGCGGTGCTGGCCGGAGGCGACTCCGGCCCCGCCGTCGTGCCCGGGAAGCCCGACCAGAGTCTCATGATTGAGGCGGTGCATTATGAGTCGCTCGAGATGCCCCCTTCGGGACGGCTCTCGGACCGTCAGGTCGCGGTCTTGGTGAGTTGGGTGAAAGCCGGCGCCTTCTGGCCGGATTCCCCCGCGGAGCGGTTGGCCAGCTCGGCAAGTCAGACCGCCGAGAAGAATCCGAAGCCGGGGCGTGTTGGCGCTTTCAGTGACGAGGACCGGGCCTGGTGGTCGTTTCAGCCGGTCCGTGATCCGCAAGTCCGCGAAGACCCGAACGACCACTGGTCGCGGAACCCGATCGATCGATTCGTCTGGCGCAGTCTACGGGATGCCGGATTGTCCCCCGCCCCCGAAGCGGACAGGGCCACGCTCATCCGCCGTGCCACGTTCGACGTCATCGGCCTGCCGCCCACTCCCGCGGAGATCAGCGCCTTCCTATCAGACAAGGCGCCGGACGCCTACGAACGGGTGGTCGATCGGCTGCTGGCCTCACGGCACTATGGCGAGCGCTGGGCGAGACATTGGCTCGACCTGGTTCGGTACGCGGATTCGGACGGCTATCGACTCGACCACTACCGGCCCAACGTCTGGCTCTACCGAGACTACGTCGTCAGGTCGTTGAACGCCGACAAGCCCTACGACCGTTTCGTTCGGGAACAAGTCGCCGGCGACGAGCTCTACCCCGACGACCCCGACGCCCTGATCGCGACCGGCTACCTTCGGCACGGGATCTACGAGTCCAACAACCCCGACGTGCGCGGGCAGTGGGCGCTCCTGCTCAACGATATTACCGATACGACCGGCGACGTGATGCTCGGCCTGGGGATCCAGTGCGCCCGTTGCCACGACCACAAGTTCGACCCGATCCTCCAAAAAGATTACTACCGCTTGCAGTCGTTCTTCGCCCCCATGCTGCCACGCGAGGACCTGCCGGCGGCGCCGCCGGTCGAGATCGATCGGTATCGTGCCGAGCTCGCGGCCTGGGAGGCGAAGACCGCGGATCTCCGCGAGCAGATCGCCAAGATTGAGTCGAGCTATCGTAAGAGGGCCGCCCAGGAGGCGATCGAGTCCTATCCGGCGGAGATCCAGGAACTGGTCAGGAAGCCGGTCGCCCAGCGGACGCCCCTGGAGCAGCAGCTCGGGGATCAAGTCGACCGCCGCCTGGTGATCTACGAGGCGGGTCGGCTGGAGGGCTGGATCAAGGGGGAGGAAAAGACACGACTGCAAGCGCTCCGGCAGCGGCTCGCCGCGTTTGACCGTGAGAAGCCGGAGCCGCTGCCAACTCCCCCGGTCGTCACCGACGTTGGTCCGGAATCTCCGCCGCTCTTCATTCCCAAACGGAAGAGCGGACCCGTAGCGCCCGGGTTCTTGTCGATCCTCGACGAAGGGCCGGCGACGATCGAGCCGCTCCCCAATGTGCCGAACTCCACGGGCCGACGTGCCGCGCTGGCCCGCTGGCTGACGCGGTCGGACAACCCGCTCTCCACCCGCGTGATCGTCAACCGGATCTGGCAGTACCACTTCGGCCGCGGTCTGGCGGCCAACTCGAGCGATTTCGGCCGGTTGGGAGAAGCGCCGACCCATCCGGAGTTGCTCGACTGGCTCACCACCCGCTTCGTCCGGGAAGGCTGGAGCCTCAAGCGACTCCACCGGATGATCCTGACTTCGGCAACGTATCGGGAGTTGTTCATCCACCCCAAGGCGGAATTCTGCCGGCTCAAGGATCCCGAGAATCGGCTCTACTGGCGCGGGAATACCCGCCGACTCGACGCGGAACAGATCCGCGACGCCGCGTTGGCCGTGACCGGCGAACTCGACCTGACGGCGGGCGGGCCCTGCGTGGATAGCAGCGAACCGCGACGTTCGATCTATACCCGGATGATGCGCAACACGCGCGACCCGCTGCTTGATGCGTTCGACCTTCCGCTCTTCTTCACGAGTGCGCCGGCGCGGGACACGACGACCACCCCGTTGCAATCGCTCTTCCTCCTAAATAGTCCGCCGATGCTGACCCGCTCCCAAGCCTTCGCCGCGCGTCTGGAGTGGGAGGCGCCCTCGGGCGGAGAGGGCCTGGTCGACGCCGCCTACCAGCTTGCCTTCGGCCGGTTGCCCGCCCCCGAAGAGAAATCCTCCGCGTTGCGATTTCTCCGCGAGCAAGCGCTCCGGATCGACCCGAAGGTCGCCAGCGCCACCAACGCGCTCTTCCTTCAAGGCTGCATTCCCGAGGGCGACGGCCAGGCCGCCGTTCTGACTCCCGAGGGACCCCAGCGCCGGCTGGACGTCCCGCACCGCGCTCCGCTGAACACGGGTGACTTCACTCTGGAAGCCACGATCCTCGTCCGCTCGGTGCTCGAGGGCGACTCGATGCGGACGATCGTCGCCAAGTGGGATGGCGACGAGAAGCAGCCGGGATGGTCGTTCGGAGTCACCGGCCGCGGTTCACCGCGCAGTCCGCAAACCTTGGTGTTGCATCTGCTCGGCGTCGAGAAGGGGCGAGGCTTCGAGACGGAGACGGTCTACTCGGAACAGCCGATCCAGCTTGGGCGGCCCTACTATGCGGCGGTGACGGTCCAGCTCGCGAACAAAGGTCCTGGCCTGGTCACGTTCTACCTCAAGGATCTCTCGGATGATGATGAGCCACTTCGGGTCACGAAGGTCGCGCATGACATCGTGGGAGGCTTTGATAACACCAGGCCCCTTAGCATTGGCGGCCAGTGGGGCAGGACGGATCATGGCTTCGACGGTCTGATCGATGAGGTGCGTCTCTCCGACAACCCGGTGGCGGTGAACGACTTGCTCTGTAACAACGAGAAACTCAACTCTCATACGTTGGGCTTTTGGCGGTTCGAGGCCAAACCGGGCGTCTTCTGCGACTCGACGGGCCACGGCCTCGACCTCCGGTTGCCGAACCGCGCCTCGAATCAAGGGGATCTGAGGCGCTCGTCACTTGCGGACTTTTGCCACGTGCTGCTGAACTCGAGCGAATTTCTCTACGTCGACTAAGCTGATGGTCACGGTTATCCTTGATTTTCTGAGGGATGACCGCAGCCTTGCCTCCTCATGCACAAGACAAACGGAAGACCAGGTCCACCTGCTTAGCTCTTTCCGGGATATCGGGATCCATGAGAGACGCGGAAACGAAGGCCAATATTCGCATCCCCCATCACGAGCGGCCCCAATCGCGCCGTGAGTTCCTGCTCCGTAGCGGCGCCGGGTTCGGCGCCTTGCCGTTGCTCGATTTGCTGCACGCCTCCGCGACGGCCGGGCCGGTCGGGTCGAAGCACGGATCGGGGCCGGTCTCGGCGCTCACGCGGAAACCGCCCCACTTCGCCGCGAAGGCGAAGAGCGTGATCTTCCTGTTCATGGAGGGGGGGCCGAGCCACCTCGACCTGTTCGACCCCAAGCCGCTTCTGGATAAGTTGGCGGGCCAGCCCATCCCCAAGAGCTTTGGAGAAGTGATCACGGCAATGGGCGAGTATGGGGCGCCGCTGCTGCCGCCGCGCCGCCGCTGGACGAAGTACGGACAGAGTGGCCTGCCTGTCTCCGACTGGCTCCCGCACATCGGCGGGTGCGCGGACGACCTCGCCGTGATCCGCTCGTGCTGGGCTGATGGCATCAACCACTCAGCGGGCGTCTGCCAGATGAACACAGGTTCGATTCTCGGTGGCCGCCCCTCGCTGGGGAGCTGGGTCAGTTACGGACTCGGGACCGAGAATCAAAACTTGCCGTCGTTCGTGGTGATGCAGGACCGGCCGGGCTCGGTCGTCAACGGCCCACGGAACTGGGGGGCTGGCTTCATGCCGGCGGTCTATCAAGGGGTCCGGATTCAAGGGGGCTCGGAACCGATCCCCTTCCTGAACACCCCTCGAGGCGTGACCGAAGCCGAGCAGCATGGGAAAGTCGACTTCTTAAACCAGCTTAATCATCAGTATGCGTCGGAACACCCGGGGCAGACCGAGCTGGAAGCGCGGATCGCGAGCTATGAGCTGGCCTTCCGCATGCAGGCCGAATCACCCGAGTCGGTCGATCTCGCCCGGGAGAGCGCCGCGACCAAGGCGCTCTACGGCATGGACCGGCCGGAGACGGCCCCTTTCGGGGGCCTCTGCCTCATGGCAAGGCGCCTGGTCGAGCGTGGCGTCCGGTTCGTCCAGCTCTACCATGGCGCGGGGAGCGAGTGGGATGCCCATGCCCACATCGAGAAGAACCACGCCGAGCTCTGCCTGTCGATGGACAAGCCCGTGGCCGGCCTGCTCAAGGACCTGAAGTCACGCGGTCTGCTCGACGAAACCCTGGTCATCTGGGGCGGAGAGTTCGGCCGTTCACCAACCTCGGAGAAAAGCGACGGCCGCGACCACAACCCCACCGGCTTCACCATGTGGATGGCCGGCGGCGGCGTGAAGGGAGGCCAAGTCATCGGCGCGACCGATGAGCTCGGCCTGCACGCGGTCCAGGACAAGCTCCACATCCACGACCTCCACGCGACGATCCTCTCCTTGCTGGGCCTCGATCACATGGGCCTCGTTTTCAAATACAAAGGCCGTCCGGAACGGCCGACCCTGAACGAGGGCGAAGCCTACAAGAAGATCGTCACGGGGTGATTCGCTTGTTTGAATGACGATGTGATCGCGTGCGGGTTTGATTCGTCGTTTTTTGCAGCCCATCGCGGCTGCAAAAAACGAGGGGCGGTCCATGGAATTCGGGAGGCTCAGGGCCTCTGGAATTCTTGGCGGAGACTGCCGAGGGAGCTTCGGACGTCCTCGAGGGTGCCGACGACGACAAAGGTGCGGTAGCGATACGCGCCCGGCTTGACTCCCTTGGGGTCGTGGACCCGGAAGACGCAGTTCCACTTATTGACCTTCTCAGCCACGAACCGGAATCGCCCGTAGCCCGGCGCGGGGTCGGGCGAAAAGACGCCCATCGCATGCGAGCCGCTTGGGGTGGTGAGGACCACGGGCGACGCCTGCTCGCCGGGGCCGTCGTCGAGCGGAACCATTTTCTGGGTGGGCTCGTCGTACTTCAAGAACCGACTGAATTCGGGCGGCATGTAGCCGGTCACGGCCTCGAACTGGGCATAGTGGTGCCGCTCCCCCTCGGGAATGACGAAAGTCACTTCGTACTCGATCACGTGGGGGTTGCCCCCATGGCCGAGCCGGACCCGCTTGGAAACCAGGTGGTCCGACAAGAGCCGATCGTTCTTCGCCGGGTGCCCATCGGATTTTCCACCGGGGGCCAGCCAGAACGCCATTTGGGTCGTGGTCCGGAGCTCCGGCCCGTCCACGGACAGCTTCAAGAGCCGGCTTGACGACTTCTCGCCTGCGCCATCGACGTTTGATCCGGCCTCGGTCGGGTTAAAGACTTCGGGGAAAAACCGCTCCGCGCAGTCGAAATTGGCCGCCGACTGAAGCTGCCGCCCGTGATCGAAGCTGTCGATGAACTCCTTGCCGTCCCACGTGACCGAGTGAATCGCCCCGGCCAGTCGTTCCGTCGTCGTAATGACGATCTCCGAGGGCCCTGCCTTCGCGCGGATGACCGCGTTTCCAGTCGGTGGCTCTGAGGGGGACCCCATTGCCGCCAATCCACAAAGAGTAAAGAGGATTTGATTCATTGGTCGCGTCCCTGGACTTCCTGAGCCGTTGGATCCGGTCTTCCTTTGGAATTGGGTGCGGCTCACGGGTTGAGTCCAACCCAATGGCACCCCGCCAGCCGCATTGGCATGGTTGTGGCCGTCTCTGAGAAAAGCAAGGGAAACCGTGCCCAGCGGCTTGGAATCTGAAATCTTTGGGGGGCTCGGAAAGGGATTCCTCACACCGACCCTTGACGAGGCGCAACGACCATTCCCGAGCCATCGGGCTTCGCGTCAACACGCGCATCGCGTGGGTAGGTGGCCCGTCGTTCCGTTCCGCCGCACCCGAGCATGCGGGAATTCGTGCGAGTCGGCGTGGAATAATCCATTGGTGATTTCTTACGTCTGGACGCGACTGAAGGGAATCGCTTACAATCAACGATAAGGTATCAGCATCCTCCCCTTGTTGGAGGGACCAGTCATGCCCACTTCTTTAGAAGCCTGTCGGCTGGCGATGCTTGTCATTGGAATTGCGGCGATCCCGGTCGCTTTGCTTATTGAATGGATGCTCCCGTCGTCTCGTTCTCGGCGTCAGGCTCAGGTCTCTCTGCCGACTCCGACGCCGATTCGCCCTCCCACGGGGAAGTCACGGATCTTAAGGGCGACGACCTTGCGCGAGTTCTGGGGGCGGCATCTGAGATAGACACGCAGCGTCTTTCCTCAGAACGGCTGTCGCCCGGTCCTGAGGTCAGAGATCCGTTCATGAAAATTCGGACTCGCGGTCGCGCCCGCTTTTGAGCGCATTCTGCGAGAGCGAGCGGTCGTGAAGTGGCTCGTCGCACCGGTCATTGAGCCGTTGTGACGGGCTTTGGATTTATCGGAGGTTCCAGACCATGAACAGCAACGCCAGGAGGATCAGCAGGCCCCAGAGAAAAGTGGGACTCATAATGAATCCAAGGATAAAGATGAGATCGTCGATGTTGTTGTGCCGGTTGACCGCGAAGCAAAGCGAGAGGGTGCTGATCAGAATCATGAATTGACGGTTCGAGTACCGGAAGAAATCGCGCCGGGTTGTCTTCTGGCCAGCCTGGTTGGAAGGATCGAGCAAAGGTGAAAGGGCCGGATCGTTCTCCTCCGTGAGTTGAGAACGATCGTGAAGTTGGCCGAAGAGCATGTCAGAACCGTCCCCTGTCAACTCGCCCATAAAATTACGGCGAGGGGACCGTTGCTCCATACGTTCCGCACATCTCGCCTGCAATTTCTCGGAATTTTCACCTCCTGCTATTTCTGGCATACGCTGATGTATTGGCTCCCGCGACCCGCTCCTTCCATGATCTCCGCCACTGACTTGCTCACATCACGCCTCCTCGTCCCGCCAACCCATCGTGATCGTTCCCCATCGATTCTTCGCTTGTTTCCCATGCAAGGCAATGTCCCAACCGTTCCCTGCCTCCTTTCGGAGTCAAACTTGAGGATTCGCTTTTGACGTAAGTCTTGCGGGCCTAGACTTACGTCAAGGCGTAATTATTTCTGCAAGTCAACAAAATTTTCCACCTTGACCCGCTCGACTCTCGGACAATCATGCCGACGGGAATCACAACCCGACGCCTGTCGCCAATCGCGGGCATGTCGAGGACGATTTGATCCCTCTCGAGGCCATGGTCCATGCCAGAACAAAAACGACCGCGCCAGTCGAATCCCGCTCCCGATCTCAGTCCCGGCGAGGCGGCCCACACCGGCGGTCAGTCCCTCAAGTCCTTCCGGCTCGGCGCCCTTCCCATCCTCGATCGGATCATCCGCCGACTTCGACTGGATGACTTCCTCCGCCAATACCTTCCCCCCGAGGATGCCCGCCAAAAGATCGCCACCTCCACCGGCCTCCTTCTCTTGCTCAAGAACCTTCTCGTCTCCCGTGAACCCATGTATGGCGTCGGCCAATGGGCGAGTCGCCACCCCGCCGAGTGGTTCGCTCTGACCCCGGCCCAACTGCCCCACTGGAACGACGACCGCGTCGGACGTTGTCTCGACCGACTCTTCGACGCCAATGTCCCCTCGTTCACCCTGGCCGTCGCCACCCATGCCGTGGCGGAGTTCAACGTCGCATTGGACGAACTCCATAACGACTCGACCACAATCACCTTCCACGGCGACTATCGCGAGGCGGCCCAAGAGGACCTGATGCGGGGCCAGAAGACCCAGGCCATTACCTGGGGGCACAACAAGGATCATCGCCCTGACCTCAAACAACTGCTCTACGTCCTGACCGTCACTCGCGATGGCGGCGTACCGGTTCACTTCCGCGTCGAAAGCGGGAATACCACCGACGACCGCACTCATCGTGCCACCTGGGACCTGCTGTGCCAGTTGACCGGGCGACGGGACTTTCTCTATGTGGCCGACTGCAAGCTCGCCACCGCCGAGAACATGGCTTACCTGCACCAGCACGGCGGCCGATTCCTGAGCATCCTGCCTCGTACCCGCTCCGAAGATGGCGAATTCCGCGCGTTGTTGTACCAGGACCAGGTGACCTGGAAGCCGATCCATGAGAAGCGGGATGAGAAGGGAGTTCTCCTGGAACGCTACAGCGTGGCCGACCAGGCGACCCTCAGTGCCGAGGGCTACCGTCTGATCTGGTGTCACAGCACACGGAAAGCGGAAGTCGACGCATCATCACGTCATCAGCAAGTGGAGCGTGCGTTGCTGGCGTTGTCGGAACTGCGGTTAAAACTCAGCTCGCCGCGTAGCCGCTATCGCCAACTCGGAAAGGTCAAGGAGGCGGTCGCGGCCATCCTGGAGCCGCGGGACTTGGCCCGGTGGATCACAGTCGAAGTCGTGGAAAAACGGGAGGAAACTTACCGTCAGGAGGGGCGTGGCCGTCCCAACGACAAGACGCGCTACGTGAAAGAGGAGACCGTTCGCATCGCATTGACTTACCGCATCGACCATGTTGCTCTCGCGGCGGAAATGTGCGTCGACGGTGTCTTTCCCCTAATCACCAACGAGTTATTGCTTACTGAGGAAGAATTGCTATTAGCATACAAGCGTCAGCCGGTAATCGAGAAGCGGTTTTCGCAACTCAAGACAGACTTCGAAGTGGCTCCCGTGTACCTGCAGAACGTGGGGCGGATCCAGTCGCTGCTTTGCGTCTATTTCTTGGCCCTGTTGACCGAGGCGCTGCTGGAGCGGGAACTGCGTGCGGCGATGAAACGCGATGGTGTGAAGAGTGTGCCTCTGTACCCGGAAGGTCGAGCGTGCCATCGCCCGACGGCACGTCGGGTGATTGATTTGTTCGAGGAGGTGCAGCGTCATCAGCTGATCGTGGAGGGGCAAGCGCCAGTGGAATTCACGACCGAGCTCTCCAAGTTGCAACGCCAGATTCTGAACCTGCTTGGCATGGCGACGGCCTACGATCGCTGAAATTGCAGGCCGCCGGAAATTCGGAGATAATGAACCAGAGATGTGCGGAACGTAGGTTGCTCTTAAGCAACGGAGGAATCGCCGCCCTTGAGTTAATAAGTGAAATCAAGTAAACCGAGAATACGTTGTTCGTCCCGATGGCTTCGCCGTAACCACCCGTGCAAGAATCGGGGGTCAACCTCCTCTACGCGATGGACCGTCGGGAGACGGCCCCGAAGCGAACCCCAGCCCTCGCGGGCTGGCTGGCCCGGAGCGGGCCAGTGGGCGGTAACGTAGCACCGGCATGCGTCGCCCAAGAAGCCGTCTGCTTTAGCTGACGGAGTGCTCACTGATCCACCCCCTGGAATGAATCGGTTGCAGGACCGGTTCATCGCCGATCCCTCGAAAGGCTCATGGAAACCTGGGTGTTCTTCTGTGTGACAAACGTAGTAGCTCGTCTTTCATCATATCGGCTCTCGCGCCAAATGGTAGGGGGTTGAACACGAAATTCTTCTCCCCCCTGGGCCCGCGGCGATCCGGAAATCATCGAGAAGAACGCGACCCTCGGCCTAGCGTTTCTCGGTGATCCGACCGTGGAGAAACTGGTGGTCGGTGGTGAAGAGGCGGCGGTAGCTCAGGAGCACGACGGCGACGATCCCGAGCGCGGTGGCCGAGGAGATCAGGAACATGATGACGATTTGGTATTTGACCGCCTCAATGGGCGCGACCCCGGCGAGGAGTTGCCCGGTCATCATGCCGGGGAGGCTGACGATGCCGACGACCATCATGGCGTTGATGGTCGGGATCATCCCGGTGCGGACCGCCTGTTGAATCGGCTGGCGGGCGGCCTCCCAGCGGGTGGCGCCGAGGGCGAGGTGGGCCTCGACCTGGGTGCGGCGGGCGGCCAGCTCGCTGCCCAGCCGATCGAGGCCGAGGGAGATGCCGTTGAGAGTGTTCCCGAGGATCATTCCGAGCAGGGGGATGGCGTAGTGGGGTGAGTACCACGGGTCGACCCGCACCACCCCGAACAGGGCGATCGCCTCCATGAGCCAGGCGCTCGCCCCGACGGAGACGATGCTGGCGAGCCAGATGCCGGGGAACCGCAGGTGGGTCCGCTGAACGGCGGCGAACCCGGCGACCACCGTCATGATCAGCATGATGGCGATGACGGGCTCCCAGCGATTCAGGCCGAAGATCCCCTGGAGCACCAGGCCGATCAGCAGGAGCTGGACGACGGTGCAGAACGCGGCCACGATCAGGCGGCGGCCCAGGCCGAGGCGCAGAGCGGCCGAGATCGCGCCGTTGATCAGGATCAGGCTCGCGGCCAGAGCCACCTGAAGGTACGAGAGCTCGAGATAAGGGGGTTTCATCGGGGCGGCTCCGGAACGACCTGGCCTGCTTGGATGACGACGGTACGCTCGGCGACTCGGCTGGCTTGGTCCGGGTCGTGGGTCACCCAGACGAGGGCCCGCCCGCCCGCGCCCTCGGCGTGCCAGCGCTCGAGCAACGCTTCGGCCATTCGGGACGTCGTGCGGTCGAGCGATGCGGTTGCCTCGTCGAGCAAGAGGATGGCCGGGTCGAGCTGCAAGGCCCGGATCAAAGCGACGACCTGCCCCTCTCCTCCGGAGAGGTCGTGGTGCCCCTTCTCCAGAAAGGAGCGGTCGCGGCCCAGGGCGGTGAGCAGGCCGGCCACCCGTTCGCCGTCGTAGTGGGCGCGGGCGTCCCGGTGGACTTTCAAGGCGTAGGGCTGACGCAGGTTCGCCTCGACGGAGCCGTCGAACAACGCGGGACGCTGGTGTAGGTAGACGACCTGCTTGCGGAAGGCGGGCACGCGGTCGCCTTGGACCGGCTTCCCTTGCCAGACGATGGCCCCCTCTTCGAGCGGGTCGAGCATCGCCAGGGCACGTAGCAAGACGGTCTTCCCCGCCCCGGAGGACCCGACCACCGCCATTCGGTCGCCGAGCGGGATCGTGAGGTCGACTCCGCGCAACAGCCAGGTTCCACTCCTGGGGTCGCGCCGGCCGATGCCCTGGGCTTGCAATTGCAACGTCTCTGGCACGGCGTGGTCTCTTTCCACTTGGGAACTTATTCCGGGACCGACAAGGGACGCTCGAGACGGATCGGTTCTTGTTCGGATACCCCTGTTCAGTTGCGGTTTCGAACCGTTATACTCACTTCCTCGAAGGGGAACGAGACCTGCGGAGTCGATCGGGGACCACTTTCGCCGCGACGAATTCGCGACAAGCCACCCCCTCCAGTGCGGGTTCCCAGGCTTCACTTTTGAGACTGCGGGCGGGAGTTCCGTCGCCGAGATCCCCTCACGTCTCGTCGGGATGCGGTCTCTGTCCGGCTCGTTGATTCGAGCAGAGCACTGTAGGGTCGAGCTAAGAATCAAGGCCGACGCGACGGCCCCGGCAAACGCCTGGAGCGAAGAGATATGAGCCAGATCGGCAAGAGTCGCCTTCCAGAGATCCTCGCGAAACATGAGGCGAGCCTGCTCAGTGAGTGGATCAAAGAGCAGGTTGCGGGGCTTCCCAAGGGAACCTCGCTCCGGGAAGCGGAACTCCGCGATCAGTGCACAGGATTTCTCGAACACCTGAGGGACGCCACGCGGAAAGGGAACCTGAGCGATCTCCAAGGAGCCGCCTGGAGTGGTCTGCGGGAGTTGCTCGCCAGCCTCTCGCGCGGTCGGGGTCTGCAAGGTTATAGCCCCTCGGAGACGGCGGCGTTCGTCTTCTCCTTGAAAAAGCCGCTGTTTGCGCGACTGAGGCAGGAATTCGCTCAGGACGCTCAGACTCTGGCCGAAGAGACGTGGGCCGCCACCGAGCTTCTCGATCGGTTGGGGCTCTATACGATCGAGGTGTATCAGCGGTCGCGTGAAGAAGTCATTGTGCGTCAGCAGCAAGAGATGCTGGAGCTGTCGACGCCGGTGGTGAAGCTCTGGGAAGGCATCCTTGCCCTCCCGATGATCGGCACGCTCGATAGCAGCCGCACCCAGATCGTGATGGAGAGCCTACTCCAGAAGATCGTCGAGACGGGGTCAGGGATGGCGATCATCGACATCACGGGGGTGCCGACGGTCGACACGCTCACGGCCCAGCACCTCTTGAAGACCGTGACCGCCGCCCGGCTCATGGGAGCCGAGTGTATCATCAGCGGGATTCGCCCTCAGATTGCGCAAACCATCGTGCATCTCGGCGTCGATCTCGGCGGCGTCACCACCAAGGCCACCCTGGCCGACGCCTTGGCGATCGCCTTGGAGCGGACCGGACGCACGATCACTCGGGTGTCGGCTCGGTCCTGAGAAAGGGGCTCGCTTGGAACGTATCCCGATCCTTCGGATGGGTGGATTTCTGGTGGTCTCGATCCAGGTGGACATGCATGACCGCCTCGCGATGAGCCTGCAGGAAGAGCTGACCACGCGAATCGTCGAGACAAACGCTCGCGGCGTGCTGATCGATATTTCCACACTCGACATGGTTGACTCGTTCATTGGGCGGATGATCGGCAACATTGCCGACATGTCGCGGATTCTCGATGCCGAAACGGTGGTGGTCGGGATGCAGCCCGCGGTGGCGATCACCATGGTTGAGCTCGGTCTGACGCTGTCGGGCGTTCGCACCGCGCTGAATGTGGAGCGAGGCATGGACCTCCTGCGAACCCTGGTCGGTCAGCGTCTGGTGGAGGATGGCGATGGACGTTTCGAGGACTGACAGCCTCGAGATCCGCACCTCCACCGACGTCGTCTTGGTTCGGCAGGCCGTCCGTAAATGGACGACGGAGCTGGGCCTCAGCCTGGTGGATCAGACCAAGTTGATCACGGCGGCGAGCGAGCTGGCCCGCAACACCATCGACTACGGCGGCGGCGGATCAGTCCGCCTGGACGCGGTCACGCAGGGGATCCGCAAGGGCCTTCGCCTGACTTTTGAGGACCAAGGCCCCGGAATTGCAGACCTGGAACTCGCGTTGACCGACGGCTACACCACGGGCCAGGGCCTCGGACTGGGCCTGAGTGGCTCGAAGCGGCTCGTGAACGAATTCGAGATCGACTCCCGTGTCGGCGAGGGAACCCGAGTTATGATCACTAGGTGGAAGTAATCATGCTCCCCGGCGAGCCCCTGGCCCTGGCGATCGACGACGCGAGCAAAGTCGGTGAGGCGCGGCGGGCCGCGGTCGCGCTGGCCAGGAGGTTGGGGTTCGACGAGACGAAGCGCGGCCATGTGGCGATCGTCGTGACCGAGGTCGCGACGAACCTGTTCAAGCACGCCGTCGGTGGTGAGCTGATCTTACAAGAACTGGAAGCCGGCCAGGCGCGGGGCCTGGAGATCTTGGCGATCGACCGCGGGCCGGGGATGGCCGACATCGGGCGTTGCTTCGTCGACGGATTCTCCACGGCCGGCTCCCCGGGCAACGGCCTGGGGGCGATTTCTCGGCTCTCCTCCTCGGTCGAGATCGACTCGGTTCTCGGAGTGGGCACGGTTTCCTCCGCGCGGCTTTGGGACGTCGCACCGACCCAAGCGGGCCGGTCTGATCCTCTCGAGTGGGGGGCGGTGAATCTGCCCTTTCCGGGCGAAGAGGTGAGCGGCGATGCCTGGGGGATCGCCGCCGACTCGGGGCAAACCCTGATTGTGGTGGCCGACGGCCTGGGCCATGGTCCCCACGCCGCCGAGGCCTCGCGCGCGGCCGTCCGGGAGTTTCACGCCTCAGCCGCACTCGGCCCTGTCGGAATCCTCGGCGCCGCGCACGCGGCCCTGCGCGGTACGCGAGGCGTCGCGATGGCGGTCGCCCGGCTCGATCCGAACCGGCGCGAGATCGTCTACTGCGGCGTCGGCAACATCGCGGGGGCCATCGTCAAGCCCGGCGAGGGCCGGGGCCAAAGCCTGGTCTCGCATAACGGCACGGTCGGGCACACGGTTCGCAAGATCCAGGAGTTTGTCTATCCCTGGGAAGAAGGTTCTCTGCTCATCATGCACTCCGACGGTCTGGCCACGCACTGGCGACTTGATCGCCATGCCGGGTTGGCCCGGAAGCATCCGAGTCTGATCGCCGGGGTGCTCTACCGCGACTCCGCGCGTGGCAGGGATGACGTGACGGTTCTCGTGGCCCGGGAAAGGAGCGCGTGCGACCGATGAGCCAGTTGCTCCTGACCTTGGAAGTCTGCCTTGAGCCCGACGTTATCCTGGCGAGGCAACGCGCCCGCCAGGTCGCGGGCCTGCTCGGCTTTCCCTCGCTCGACCAGACGCGAATCGCCACCGCCACCTCGGAGATTGCCCGTAAAGTTTTCGAGAACGCGAGCGAGGGACGCGTCGAGTTCCTGGTCCAGGACGGAACGCCCCCTGCTCTCCTGATCCGGGTCCAGGAACGATGTTCGCCGACGAGGAGGCGGAGGCAGGCCGTTGCCGATCCTCCGGGGCCGAACTCGAACCCCGACTTGGCCGATGGCACGCTCGGTGCGCGGCGGTTGATGGATCGATTCGAGATCGAGCCGATCGCCAACGGCGGCAGCCTGGTGTCGATGGTCAAGAACCTGCCGAAGCGCACGCCTGGCTTCACGGCCAATGACCTGATTCGCATCTCCGGCGAACTGACCAGGCAGGTGCCCAGGAGCTTGCTCGAGGAACTGCAGGAGCAGAATCAGGAGCTGATTCGCACCCTCCAGGAACTGCGCGAACGCCAGACCGAGATCGCCGAGCTACACTCGCAAGAACTGGAAGAAACGAATCGCGGCGTGGTCGCGCTCTATGCCGAGCTGGACGAGAACGCCAAGAGCTTGAAGCGGATCTCCGACCTGAAATCGCGGTTCCTCTCGAACATGAGCCACGAGTTCCGCTCGCCGTTGAACTCGATCCTGAGCCTCTCCGGATTCCTCCTGGACCGGAGCGACGGCGAGTTGACCGCGGAACAGGAAAGACAGGTCCGGTTCATCCGCAAGGCGGCCGAAGGCCTGACGACGCTCGTCAATGACCTCCTCGACCTGGCCAAGGTGGAAGCCGGCAAGGCCGTCATTCGGCCCGGTTCGTTTGCGGTCACCGACCTGTTCGAGAGCCTCCGCGGCATGATTCTGCCGCTGCTCGAACGAAGCAGGGTGGTCCTCCACGTCGAAGAGGCGAGCGCCCTCCCGACGGTCCGGACCGACGAGGGTAAGGTCGCGCAGATCCTCCGAAATTTCTTGTCCAACGCCGTGAAGTTCACCGAGCGCGGCGAGATCCGGCTGGAGGCCACGACCGGGCCCGGTGACATGATCCTCTTCTCCGTGGCCGACACCGGGATCGGGATCTCGGCGGCCGACGGGAAACGGATCTTCGAGGAATTCGGCCAGGTCGAAGGTCCCCTCCAGGCGAAGTCCACGGGGACCGGCCTGGGTCTACCGCTCTCGCGCAAGCTGGCCGAACTGCTCGGGGGAGCGGTGTCGGTGCGGAGCGAACCTGGCGTCGGCTCGACCTTCTTCGCCGCGATCCCACGCACCTACCGCGAGCCCGCCGAGGTTGAGTCCTCCCCCGAGGCCCGCTGGCGGCTCGATCCGACGCGACGTCCGGTGCTGGTCGTCGAGGACGACGCCGTGGACTTGCTGATCGTCGACAAGATCCTCGAGGGCTCGCCGTTCCAGGTTCTCCCGGCGCGGACGCGTGACGAGGCGCGTCGGGTGCTCGCGCGGGTCGAGCCGGTGGCCATCCTGCTCGACACCCTCCCCGAAGCGGAAGGGAACTGGTTGTTTCTGGCCGAGATCAAGGCGAGGGAAGACCTGCGCGAGGTGCCGGTGTTCGTCCTTTCCCGCCGCCCGGACCAGGAAATCGTGCTCGCCCTGGGAGCGAACCAGTTCCTTGCCAAGCCGATCAATCCATGTTCGCTTTTGCAGTCGCTGACGACGTTCGGCCAGGGGCCGGCTCTCGAAACGATTCTGTTGATCGACGATGAGGAACCTCATCGGTACGTGCTTAAGGGACTCTTGTCGGCGCAGGGCCGGTATGTCATCATTGAAGCCATGGAGGGCCAGGACGGGATTCGCCGGGCTCGAGAACTCGTCCCGGACCTGATCTTCCTGGACTTGGTCATGCCTGGATTGACCGGATTCGAAGTCCTGGAACGCCTCAAGGGCGATCCCCTCACTCGCAATATTCCTGTAATTATCTGTACGTCGATGATTCTTGAGGACGAGGAGCGACAACGGCTGGCGGCCGAGACCGTCACCATCCTCGCGAAGACGACCGGGACAAGAGAAGAAATGTTCGTAACGATCCGTAAAGCCCTGGTCCAAGCCGGTCTGACCCCTACCTCGGCACCCGCCGAGTCGCGACATGCTTGAACCCTCACTTGTGACGATTCTGCTTGTCGACGATGATGATGCGAAACGCTACACCATCGCCAAGATCCTCAAGAAGGCGAACTTCGAGGTTCGGGAAGCGACGACGGGAACCGAGGCCCTGCGCCTCGTGGACGAGCAACCCGACCTGATCATCCTCGACGTCAAACTCCCGGACATCAGCGGGTTCGAGGTCTGTCGGCTGATCAAGGCCAACCCCGCCACGGCCACCATTCCGGTCCTCCATCTTTCCACCACGTTCGTCGAGATCGAGGACAAGGTGCACGGCCTGGAAGGGGGAGCCGACGGCTACCTGACCGACGTGCTCGAGCCGTTGGAGCTGATCGCCACGGTCAAGGCGCTGCTCCGCGCCCGTCGGGCCGAAGAAGCCGCTCAACTTACCGCCCGCCAGTGGCAAGTGACTTTTGATGCGATCAGCGACGGCGTTGTGTTACTCGACGTCGACGGCAAGATGGTCCAGGTGAACCAGGCTCTGAATCGGATCCTCGGCGAGTCGTGGAACGCCCTCGTTCCCAGGACGGTCCACGAGGTCCTCGGCGTCCCGCCGAACCGGAGCGATTCCCCCTTCCTGCGGATGCTCGAGACCAGCCAGCGCGAGACCGTCGAGCTGAAACGCGGCGATCGCTGGCTCCAGGTCGCCGTCGACCCGGTGCGGAACCACGACGACCAGATCAAGGGCGCTCTCTGCATCATCTCGGATATTACCGATCGGATGCGGATGGAGGAGGAGCTGCGGCGGCGGGCCGACGAACTCGCGGCGGCCGACCGTCGCAAGGACGAGTTCCTCGCGATGCTTGCCCATGAGCTGCGGAATCCGCTGGCCCCGATCCTCAATTCCCTTGAAGAAATCCGCCTGAATCAGCCCTCCGACTCGGGGATCGGGCAGGCACTCGACGTGGCGGGCCGACAGGTTCGCCACATGTCTCGTCTCCTTGATGATCTCCTCGACGTCTCCCAGTTCACCCGCGGCAGGATCAGGCTCAGGAAGGAGTCGATCGACCTGGCTGCGCTCGTACCCCTCGCCGTCGAGACGGCTCGCCCCTTGATCACGTCGAACGGTCAGAACTTGACTGTCAGGTTGCCGAACGGTCCCGTCCGGCTGGCCGGGGATCCCACCCGTCTGGCGCAGGTGGTGGGCAACCTCTTGAACAACGCCGCAAAGTATTCCGAACCGGGCGGACAGATCACCCTGAGCCTGGAGTGCGTGGCCGAAGAGGCGTTGCTTCGGGTGCGGGATACCGGGATCGGCATGAGCGCGGAGATGCTGCCGCGCGTCTTCGACTTGTTTTCCCAGGCCGACCTCTCGCTCGACCGCTCTCAAGGGGGGCTCGGGATCGGTCTGACCCTGGTCCGTAGCCTGGTCGCGATGCACGGCGGGAGCATCACCGCCTCCAGCCCGGGCCTGGGGCAGGGAAGCGAGTTCGTCGTGCGGTTGCCTGTCCTCATGGACGATTCGCAGTCGCCGATCACGGAGGCCGTGGACTCGACCGAAGCGCCGGTCGCGGGTCCCCGGCGCGTGCTCGTCGTCGATGATCATGAAGACTCCGCTCTGAGTCTCTCCCGGGTCTTGCGGCTCTGGGGCCACCAGGTCCGCGTCGTCCACGACGGGCCGGCGGCCATTGAAGACGTCGCCGCCAACCCGTTCGACCTGGTCCTTTTGGATATCGGCTTACCGGGGATGGACGGCTACCAGGTCGCCGGCCAACTCCGGGAGATCGCCGGCTCGGGAGCGAGCGGTCCGGTCCTGATCGCCCTGACGGGATACGGCCAGGAAGAAGACCTGCGCCGGGCTTGGAGGGCGGGCTTCGACCTCCACATGGTCAAGCCGGTCAGCCTCGACGACCTCCGCCAACTCCTCTCCGAACCCGACCTGGCCCGCCTGCGAGCCGACCGTGAGGACGTGGCCTAGTCGACCGGCGAAATCTCCTGGGACGCGAGGCGAGGCAACGGAGGAGGTCAGATGCCCGATCCCTCATCAGACGCAACCTCGGATTGGGTCGACAACCCGTACCAATCGCCCGTCGCTCCGCTCGATACGACATCAAGGACAAGCCTCCTCCACCCGCTGCGCGGGTCTTTCCTCGGGGCCGCCATCGGCGGTTGCCTGGGGCTGGTGTTGGACTCGATTGCCATGATCCTTTTGTATATGTCAGCAAAAGAGCCTGAAGACGCCGAAGTAGGCCCCATGTTTGTTGCGATGCTTCCGTTCCTGGCGGTGGGCGTCATCGTCGCCTGCGCGATGATCGGCTTACTCCTTGGGTTGTTGCTGGGAAGCATCCGTTGCGTGATGGCCCGGCCGAGTCAGCGCACGGGGTGATCGCTACGGTCGCTCATCAAAATAGCAATGAAAACCGAGACCAACGGCTTAGGCTCTGGTTGAGAAATGAGATCGGGTTCGTCCTGAACGGCCAAAGCGGGGGCGGTTCCAGCATCGCGTTCTTGTCGAGTCGTCCGGCCATCCACATCCCTCGCTTGGGACAGACGTTGGAGATCGCGATCGGAACCGCGGCAAACTCGAGCTACGACGACTTGTCGGTTCCCGGTCTCCCCTCGTCGACGATCTAACGTGATAGGGGGGACTTGTATTTTGATCTTGGGAATCCGCTGGACAGCGTTCTCCACCCGAATCGAGGACTGGGCGCCGCGGGGTGGGGACCGTTGGCGGTCGTGTGTCCCCGGTTGATCGTCGAGGTTGCTCTTGCACGATTTTGCCACTTCCGGCATCTTTTGCCGCAAGTCAGTCTGGCGGGCGATTCTGATGCCCGCGACCGGTCCGGGTCCCCCCCCTTTTTTTAGAGACTGGTGGAGATTTAATGATGATCTACAGGAAGGGATTCCTGGTAGCAATTTTGCTTGGGGTCTGCGTGCTGTCCGAAGCCGCTGATCCGGGCGTGACCGTGGGTCGAACCCGATATCCGAGATCGCTCGACAGCTCCGTCGGGGGTAAGCCGGTGAAGATGGTGCTGACCGGAGCCGCGATGCGGACGAAATACTCCTTCAAGGTTTATTCGATCGCGAGCTACGTGCAGGAGAAGGTGGCGGTGCGCAACGCCAGCGAATTGGTGAGCGCGGACGTTCCCAAGCAGCTCTGTCTCTCGTTCGAACGTGACGTGGATGGCGATGCGCTTTCGGAGTCGTTCCGGGACTCCATCGGCATGATCCGCCCCGCCCCCGCGTTCGCGGCCGAGCTCGCGACGCTGACTCGCTACATGAAGGCGCACCCGGTCAAGGCCGGGAGCCGGATCTGGTTGAGTTATGTCCCCGGCGTCGGTCTGGGGTGCCAGGTCTCGGGTGCACCGGAACTCAAGATCCCCAACGTCGCGCTGGCGCAGACGATCTGGGAGGTCTATCTTGGTCGCAAGAACCTGGGGGTGGCGATCCAGTCGGGCCTCACGTCCCACCTTTCGCGGTGAGCCGCTCGCCGGCTGGGGCGAGACTGACTGATTCTTGTGCATGGAACTACTGTTGAATCTCGTGTTCAAATATGATTTTTATTTTAGTTTAAAATGGGTTTGGGATTGGTATTCCCTGGGACCGCGGGCGCCTCGCCCGCTCTTTCTTCATTGAAAAGAAGGAGATGCGGGCGGGGCGCCCGCGGTCCCGGGGAATTCGATTCGAGGTTGCGGCATCCGCGTTTCCGGATCGGATCTCAGTGCCAAGACCCGGTGTCGGAGCCGGCGTTCCAGGCTAAAACGGCGGCGGCGATGCGGTCGAGCGGGGTGACGAACTTGGCGGCGCCGCGGCGGATGGCTTCGCGGGGCATGCCGAAGACGATGCAAGTCGCCTCGTTCTGGGCGATCGTCAGCGAACCGGCCTCGCGCATTTCGAGGAGGCCCCCTGCCCCGTCGTCGCCCATGCCGGTCATGATCACGCCCGCGGCGTGGGGGCCGACCGCCTGCGCGGTGGAGCGGAAGAGGACTTCGACGCTCGGCCGGTGACGGCAGACGGGGGGACCGTCGACCAGCTCGACGCGACAGCCGACGCCGGTCCGGCGCACCAGGCCGTGCTGATCGCCCGGAACGATCAGGACGCGGCCCGGGCGGATCGGTTCGTGGTGTTTGGCTTCGGCCACTTCCATCGCGATCTTGGGGTCGTTGTTCAGACGTGAGGCGAAGGCGCCGGTGAAGTCGGGGGGCATGTGCTGCACGATGATGATGCCGGGCGCATCGGCCGGGAAGTCCGAGAGCAGGCGTTGGACGGCCTGCACGCCGCCGGTGCTGACGCCGATCACGACGATCCGTTCGGCGAGGCCCGTCCTCGGGTGATAGGGAATCCTCGGGAGGATGGCGTCGGCCGTATGCCGAGGGTCGGTCGCTGCCGCCCGTTCCTCGTGCATCGGGATCCGTCCGGCCCGCGCGGCGTTCCGGAGGCTTTCCAGCAAGTTGTGCGACCAGGCGCTCAGCCGGCCCGCATCGCGCCAGTCGGGTTTGGCGATCACGTCGACGGCCCCCATCTCCAGGGCGGTCACCGCACGCTCGGCCTGGTCGGTGCAGAGGACGACCGGCAGCGGGTGCTGACGCATCAGCTTTCGCAAGAACGTCAGGCCGTCCATCCGGGGCATTTCGACGTCGAGCAGGATCAGGCCGGGGACTGACTTGCGGAGGAGGGCGACCGCCTCATACGGGTCGGCGGCCAGAATGACGCGGAACCGAGAATCGGCTTCGATAATCGATTTGAGACGCTGGCGAACGACTGCGCTATCGTCGACGACCATGACGTCGATGGGAGCGGGAGTGGTTCCAGAGCGCTCGGTCGGTTGCATGATCGATCACGATTCCTTGCCATAGATGGATGGGGAAAGCTTGCGGAGCGAGGCCGGGATGGACGAGAGGATTTCGCCGTTGCCCATCGCGAGCCAGCCTCCGGACCGGAGGTGTCGCGCCAGGCGATTCATGAGCACCATGCGTTCGTCCTCGGCGAAATAGATCGAGACGTTGCGGCAGAAGATGAGATGAAAGTCGGCGGGAAGCGGCCAGTTCGCGTGGCGGAGGTCGACATGGCGGAACTTGACGAGGTCGCGGATCTCGGGAACGATGCGGTACGATCCGTTGCGCGGTCCTCGGCCGCGGAGGAAGTAGCGGCGGAGCCGCGCGGGGGGAACCCCTTTGACCTCGTTCTCATTGTAGATCGCGTTGGCGGCGGCCTTGAGCACTTCCAACGAGAGGTCGCTCGCCCAGATCTCCACCCGCTGCGGTGAGAGCCCGGGGATCGTCTCGGCCATGACCATCGCCATGCTAAACGGCTCTTGGCCGGTCGAGCAACCTGCCGACCAGATCCGGATCGGTGACGTCGTTCCTTCTTTCAGGAGCATCGTGATATGCTCGGCCATAAGCGTAAAGTGCGCGGGCTCGCGGAAGAAGGAGGTGTGGTTGACCGTGCTGAGGTCGATCAAGAGCTGGGTGCCGGGCCCGGTCGGGTCGAGCTTGAGGACCCGTTCGCAGAACTGGGTGAAGCTGGTCAGGGCTTTTGCCTGGAGGCGAGAACGGAGCCGGGCCTGGAGCAAGCCCATCCGGTGCGGCTCGAGCGTGATTCCGATCTGGTGGCGCAGGAAGGCGACGATCGGCGCGAAGTCGGTCTCGGACCAAGGTTCAGGGGGCGTCGAAAGTGGCTGATCCGTTGGCGCCACGTCAGAATCCCCCACCATTGAAGTGCGCGTTCAGCGACTCGAGCGCCGTGAAAACGCAGTCCACATCCAGCACGAGCAAGAACCCGTCTTGATGACGGATCAAGCCGCGAACAAAGGGGGTGGCCTTGCCCAGGCCGAGTTGCGGCGCGGGCTGGATTTCCTCGGGCGTAAACTCGAGGACGTCGGACACGCGATCGACGAGCAGGCCGGTCACATGGGCATCATGGCCCGCCGACGACTCGACCATCAAGACGCTCGGCGCACGGACCGGTTGGGGGTCGATCGGCAGCTCAAACGGGATCCGCAAATCATAGACCGGCACCACGTGCCCCCGGAGGTTGAGCACCCCACGCAATGACTTGGGACCGCCCGGGACGTGGGTCAACGTGCCGACGTCAAGAACTTCCTGAACCCGCATCACCTCCAGCGCATACCCTTCACCTCCGAGGCGAAATATTACGTACGATTGAGCACGTTCTGATTCATGAAATGGTTCGGTCACAGCCTCAGCCATCTCCGGCCCCTTTGCTCAACCTGCACGAACGGGTGAAATCGCCGCTTTCCGTGTCGAGTCCGTCGCGTTCTCTGGAACCGCGGGCGCCTCGCCCGCATCGTTATTATTGGTTTCGTCGGAAATTCCGTGCCCCAGGCCTCCCAAGAAAACCGAGCTCGTTTAGAACCGCTCGAAGTTGTCATCGTCGTCCAGATTCACCACGACCCCGCCGCCGTTATGTTGGGGGCCTCCGAGGTGGCCGCCGTGCGTTCCGGGGCCGCTCCCCTGAGCCGGTGGGTGCGGAGGGAGCTGCGCGGGGGTTGGGACATGGTTGTCGTGACTGAGCCCGCCCGTGGGGCGATGCGTCGGGAGCGGGAGGCGTCGATGCGTGACCGGCAACGGCGTCGCGAGGCGATGAGGCGGCCCCTGCCCCACGTGGCTGTCGGTCCCGCCGTTGAGCTGGAAGAAGTCGACGTGATGCTGGAGCGTGGTGGACTGCCAGGCGAGGTCGCTGGAGGTGGTGGCCAGCTCGGTACTGGCCGCCGCGTTCTGCTGGACGACCTCGTTGAGCTGGCTGACGCCGACGTTGATTTCCCGGATCGCGGCCATCTGCTCCTGCGACGCGGCGGCGATTTCCTGGACGAGGTTCGAGGTGTCGCGGATCATCGGTACGATCCGGTCGAGCAACTGCCCGGCGTGCTCCGCCACGGCCACGCTGTTGCCGGCCAACTCGCCGATTTGCTGCGCGGCGGCCTGGCTCCGTTCCGCGAGCTTGCGGACCTCGCCGGCCACCACGGCAAACCCTTTGCCTTGCTGGCCGGCGCGGGCCGCCTCGATCGCCGCGTTCAAGGCGAGCAGGTTGGTCTGATAAGCGATGTCCTCGACGACGGTGATCTTCTGGGCGATCTGCCGCATGGCCGTCACCGTCTCCTGAACGGCCTCGCCCCCCTTCTCGGCCTGGCTGCTGGCCTGGTTGGCGGTCTTGGCCGTATCTTTGGCGTGCTGGGCGTTCCGCGCGACCGACGCGTCGACCGAGTGCAGGCTCGAGGCGATCTCCTGGATCGTCCCCGCCTGCTCGGTCGCCCCCTGGGAAAGCTGCTGGGCGCTTGAGTTGAGCTGGCTGCTCGCCGTGGAAACCGAGGCGGTGGCCCCGCGGATGTGGCTGACGACGTCGGCCAGCTTGTCCACGACCCCGTTGACCTGGGCGGCGAGCTGGCCGAGCTCGTCGTTACGCTGAACGAGTGCACGGTTGCTCAAGTGCCCTTCGCGTAGTTGCTGCGTGATCGCCATGATCTCGTGCAACGGCTTGACGAATCGTCGGCCGAGCCACCAGCCGAGCGCGATCATCAGCACCAGGCAGGCGGCGACGAGGATGACCGTCCTCGACCAGATCGAATAGATCGTCGCGAACGCCTCGCCCCGCGGAATCGAGACCAAAACGCCGTAGTTCGTATTCCCCTTGAGCCGTAAGGGGGCGTACCCGACGACTTCAGGGACGTCGTTGGGGTCGTTGGGGTCGCTGATCTGGACGGCGCCCGAGCCGTTATTGAGCACCGCGCCGAGGGGACCTTGGGGCCGGGCGGCGTCGACCGGGCGGGCGTAGCGCAAGGTGCGGGTCGCGGTGCCAGGGATGTCGATCATGCCGTCCGGCTTTCGGTCGACGAGGACCTCGCCCTTGGGGCTGACGATCCAGATTCGCGCGTTGTTGCTCAGGCCGAACTGGAGCATCGCCAGGTCGAGGATGCCGTTGAGCTTTGTTTTATCCAGGGCGCTGTCCCAGGCCGGCTTGTCTTCCGTGTTGTCTTTCTCGCCGTGCGCCAGGAACGCCGTGAACCGGTCGCCGATCGAGGTCGCGGCGAGCCTGATCAGCATCAACTGTTTCAGCTTGAAGTCCTCGGCCGCATCCAGCGCGAACGATGCGATGATGAGCGAGGGCACCAGGCCGAACAGCACCAACGCCAGGGTGATTTGCTTCTGTAAGGACATTCTCATCAAAAACCCTCCGCTCTACCGCCGGCAGGAGGCGTGGTATGATTGTCGGCGGTGCGGGACTCGGTCACGAGCGCCGCCAGGTCGAGGATCAGGGAGACGGAGCCGTCGCCCAGGATGGTGGCTCCCGAGAACCGATTGATTCCGACTAAGCCTTCGCCGAGGGCCTGGATGACCGCCTGGACGCGTCCGAGCAGCCGATCGACGGAGACGCCGACCCGCTGACCCGCGTGCCGGGTCAGCAGGAGCTCCTGGCGCGCGGGCGGCTCGCCGCTGGCGAGGAACAGTTTGCGGAGCGGAACCATGGGCACCAGCTCCCCTCGGACCGTGACGCAGGGGCGGCCCTGAGAGAGCGCGGGCTTGGACCCATTCAGCGACACGCATTCCTCCACCTGAGCGAGCGGGACGACGTAGCGGTTCCCGGCCGTCTCGACGAGCAGGCCGTCGATCAGGGCCAAGGTCAGCGGCAGCCGGAAGATGAACGACGTCCCCGCGCCGGGGGTGCTCTCGACGGCGATACTGCCGCGGAGTCCGCGCACCGCGTCGCGCACCACGTCGAGGCCCACTCCGCGCCCCGAGAGTTCGCTGACCTGGTCCCGGGTCGAGAAGCCGGGCTCGAAGATCAAGGTGTCGACCCGCAAGTCGTCGGCTGAGGTGCCGACCGGGACTAGCCCCTGCTTGATTCCCTTGCGGACGATCCGGTCACGGTCGAGTCCGCGGCCGTCGTCCGTGACCCGGATCATCACCCGATCCCCTTCGTGGCCGGCCGTCAGCGTGATCCGGCCCGCCCGCGGTTTGCCTGCGGCTTGCCGCTCCTGGGGCGTCTCCAGGGCGTGGTCGACCCCGTTGCGGATCAGGTGGATCATCGGTTCGCTCAGCCGCTCGATGATCGTGCGGTCCAGCCTGGTGTCTTGCCCGATGATCCGCAACTCGATCTCTTTGCCCGACCGATCGGCCAGGTCGCGGACGACCCGCGGAAAGCGTGAGAAGAGCTCGTCGACGGGGACCATCCGCAGGTCGAGCGTGGTGTCGCGGATCTGTCGGCTGACGCGTTCCAGTGACTCCAAGGTGTGGATCCAGGGTTGGGCCTCGGGCAACTCGCGCAACCCTTGGAGGTTGTCGGAGAGTACCGCCAACTCTCCGGCCAGGCCGACGAGGTCATCGAGCTGCACCGCATCGACCCGGATCCGCGCCGTCGCGCGGTGCCCGTTCACATTCAAGGGGAGCGGAGCCGCCGCTCGTTCCGGCGCGGGCTTGACCGCCACGGGTTCGGGCTCAGGTTCAGGAGTGTCGGGAGCCGGCGCACTGCGCGGTGCCCGACGGGGCTCGGGAGTGGTGGCGGTGGGCGTGATCGCCAAGGTCGGCGGAGGCGGTTGGGCCCACAGGGTTCCGTCCGCGGTCTGCCGCTCGATCGAGACGGTGCTGTCTTCGGCGACGAACAGGAAGACGTCGTCGAGCCGGTCGGCGGGCTCGACGGTTTTGAGGTCGATGACCCAGACCAGGTAGCACCGTTCGGGGTCGATCTCGTCGAGCGGCGGCACGAGGTCGGCGTCGGTGCTGACGTGCGCCTCGCCCAAGTCGCGGAGCTCGTCGAGGACTCCCAAGGGATTGACCCCGCGCCGCAAGGTGTCGCGTCCAGGCTTCAGGGTGATCCGGTAGAGCTCGTGCAACGGGAGCTCGATCGGAGGTGACGTCACGCCCTCCTTCGACTTCTTCGCTCGGGTCCGGGGGGTGGACTTGGTGTTTTCTTCGGAGGCTCGCGGACTCGGTTTGCGGTTCCGCGCGGTAGGCGGGGACGGAGGCCGCGGGCTGTTCGGTTCAGGAGCAGGCGGAGTCGGCGGTGGGAGTGGCGGAGGGTCGGGCCTCGTGGGTGTGGCGGGTGGCGCGGGTGTCTGACCAGGATCGTGGATCAAGGCCGCCAGCCGCTGGTTCAGTTCCGGGGAGCCGGTGACGGGCTCTCCCGCCGCTTCGCCCTCGACCATCGTCGCGAGGTGGTCCTTGGCCTCGAGAAGCGTGCTGATGATGTCCGAGTCAACCGCGAGCTTGCCCGCGCGGATCCGGTCCAGCACCGTCTCAAGCCCGTGGGTGAACTCGGCGATGGCACCGAGTCCGACCATCCCGGCCGCTCCCTTGATGCTGTGTGCGGCGCGGAAGGTTTGGTCGAGGTGCGCACGGTCCCCCTGGCGCCGTTCCAACTCCACCAGCCCTTCCTCAAGGCCGATCAGGAGCTCGCGTGCCTCTTCGTAGAACATCAAGCGGAAGCGATCGTCGTTGGCAGCCAAGGTGCAACCCCTCGTTCGTTCCACGGCTCCAATTCTAATCGGGCACGACGGACGATAGTCAGGGGGCAGTGAGTGGGAGTCAGGAAAAGAATCTCAAGCATCATCGGCATGAGGAACGCCGGATCCTAAATACAAGCATGTTTTTCCAACAACCCGCCAGAGAGCGAGGAATCACCCTCGTTCCCACGGTCCCCCGTGGGAATGCCGTCCCCGACGCTCCGCGTCGTCTGGCCTTCGCAAGCCGAGGACGCAGAGCGTCCCAGACTTCACTCCCACGGGGGACCGTGGGAACGAGTCGCGAGCGGCTTCCTCGCCCTGGATCGGGTCGTTGTGTTTTTTGCCATCGGCATCGAGCTCCGCGGGACGTTCTGTCAAACCACGGGACAAGAATCGTGTCTTATCATTCTAAGAATCCGAATGTTTTTCTGGACCTCTTTCTAGAACGGCAGGGAACGGCGGACCCATCGTCGCAAGTGTTCCGGATCGGTCGGCTTGACGATCCAACCCGTGACTCCCAGGCGCCGCTCCGGCTCGACCTCGTTCGGGCGTCGAGTGGAGAGGATCAGGACCGGCAAGAATCGGTACATCGGCAACTCTCGGACGGCGGCCGCCAGTTGCAGGCCATCCAGGTGGGGCATCTCCAGGTCGGTCAGCAGCAAGTCGCAATGGGATTCACGCAGGACCTGGAGCGCGGCGTTCCCATCGGCAGCCGAAACAACTTGGATGCCCGAATGTTGGAATTGCGCGGCGACCCAGCGGCGGACCGCAGAGCTGTCGTCGGCATGCAAGATCGTCATACCCATGAACGTGCCGTGTTGGACCCCGCCAGCGTCGCGCTTCCGGCCCGGTTCGTGGACGTGAAGGCGACGGCCTTCGCTTTCTCGCTTGACCTGCGTTCGGGTTGTCGGCTGTTAGAGAATTTAAGCGTCTTGAATCGTCAAAGAAAGGTGTCGGTGACACCGGTCAGCCAGTTTGATAGTCCGGAACGTTCGGCGATTTCGACACAGACCCGGGGAACGTTCACGAGCCGGACCGCCTGGCCCGCCCGCCGTCCCGACGCGGTCGCGGAAATGATTAGTTGCAAACCGGCCAGGTCCCAGGGACCCGTCGTTTCCAGGTCGATCCGCAGGTCTTTTCCCACGGCGATCGCCGCCAACAACGACTCGCGAATCTCGGCCAGCTCATAGAGCGTGGCCGGGCCCGAGAGTGAGACGGTCTGAAATCCGAGGTCTCCCAAGGACATGGCGCACGCCGCTCGTTTCCGGTTCGGTCGAACGAATTTTTTCTCGGGCCGATTCAGTCTACCACGCGCCGATGGCCAGGGGGAGCAATCACCTGACGGGATATTGCAGGACGATGATATTGATGTCGTCCGATGCGCGCCCGGGAGAGGTGTGGATGGCCACCGCCTGGTCGACCTGGTTGAGGATTTCCAACGGATCGGCGCCGTGGTGGGCCTGGAGGACCGTCTTCAGACGTTGTTCACCAAACAGGACATCGCTGGGATCCATGGCATCGGTGAGACCATCGGTGTACATGATTAACGATTCCCCGGGGGCGAGCCGATCGCTGTCGCCGGCCGTGCCGTCAACCATGCCGATTCCAAGCATGCCTGGGTTTGAATTCAAGAGCCGAGGGCCGTTCGGGCCGACGATGATTGCGGGGGGATGCCCCACGCCCGCGTAGCGGAGCAGGCCGGTCTCCTCGTCGGCGATCAGGTAAAACCCCGTGCAGAAATAGCCTTCGGGAAAGAACTGTTCCCCGGCGACGTCGAGCCCGGCCAGCAGTTCGCCCGGCTCCATGACCGCGATCGACAAGGGCGCCGCGAGGGTTTTGACCATGCCGGAGAGCATCGCCGAGTTGACCCCGTGCCCCGAGACGTCGGCCACCAGGATTCCGAGCCGCATCTTGTCGAGCCGGTAAAAGTCGTAGATATCCCCCCCCAACTGATTGGCGGGCGTGTACCGGACGGCCACCTGGAGCACCCCGCGCGGCTGGGGCGGTCGAGGCATCATCGCTTGCTGCACCTTGCGGGCCAGGTCCAGCTCGAAGCTCAGCTTCTTGTGGGCGGCTTCGAGGAGCCGATTCCGCTCGGCGAGCTCGGTACGGAGCGCGGAAATCCGCAGGTGGGCGCGAATCCGGGCGAACAACTCTTTGATTTCTTCGGGGTTTCTCGGCTTCTGGATGTAGTCGTCCGCGCCCGAATCGAGCCCGAGCACCTTGTTCTCGGTCTCGCAGAGGGTGGTGAGTAGCAGCACCGGGATCGAGCGCAGGTCCGTGTCCGCCTTGAGTTCGCGGCAGAGCCCCGCGCCGTCCAACTCGGGCATCTCGAAGTCGGTGAGAATCAGGTCGACCGGAGGAACTTCCCGAGCCTTGGCGAGCCCCTCCTTGCCGTCCTTGGCAAGGGCGACTTCGTAGCCCTCGTCTTGGAGCAGGGTCGAGAGCATTCGGCGCATGGTGGAACTATCTTCAACCAGCAAGATGCGACGCGATGCCATCATCCCGATCTCCTCGGCCACGCTCGGGAGCGACCGCCTCGAGAACGCTCGGATCGTTTAGGGCTTATCAGAATGAGTGAGACGTACTCACGATACGGAGCGGTAGGCACCACTGTCTAGGGGGGGGATGCCCAGGGACCCGACTCGGGAATTGGGGAACGCTCCCCGGAGTTGGCTCGGCTCCCATCGCCGCCGCGCTTGACGTGGTCGAGGCCTCACCAGGCTCGGTCGAGCATCGCTTCCATGTCGGCCTGGGTGCAGGGGCGGGGGTTTGTTTTGTGACAGTGGTCGAGCATCGCCAGGCGGGCATACTCGGCGATCCGGTCGTGGCGGAGGTCCGGCACGTCGCGGAGTCGCTTCGGCAAGGGGAGTCGGATCAGGACCAGCTCGGTCAGCGTGATCAAGTGCGCGGGGCCCTCGCCGCTCCGTCCCAGGCCGAGCCGGGCCGCAAGGTCGGACAGGCGGGGAGTGGCGACCTCGCGGTTGAACCGTAAGGCGTGCGGGAGCAGGATCGCGTTGAGCGTCCCATGATGCACCCGCCCCTCCGACCCCAGGGCGTGCGACAGTGAGTGGATCACGCCGAGCCCCTTCGAGAAGCTGATCCCGCCGAGCAGCGCCCCCATCATCAAGGATTCGCGGGCTGCCTGGTCGGTCCCGTTGCGGGCGGCGGCCTCGAGCCCGCGCGAAATGTAGCGCAGTCCCTCGAGCGCGATTCCGTCACAAATCGGATGGAACGTGGTCGAGAGGTAGCTTTCGATGCAATGTGTGAATGCGTCCATGCCGGTTCCCGCGGTGAGGACCGGCGGGAGGTCACGGGTCAGTTCCGGGTCGCAGAGGGCGACGCTCGGCAACAGGTGCGGGCTGAGGGCGATGGTCTTGCGCCCGGTCTGGGGAAGCTGGATCAGGGTGCCGCGCCCGGCCTCGGTTCCGGTCCCGGCGGTGGTCGGGATCGCGGCCATTGCCGGCAGGTTCGGTGTGATCCGCTCGAGCCCGCCGGTGGTCAGGTCATAGTCGACCAGCCGGCCCGGGTGCGTGGCCATCAGGCGGATCGCCTTCGCCGCGTCGATCGGGCTCCCTCCGCCCAGGCCGATCAGGCCGTCACACCGTTGCGCATGATAGCGGTCCAGGCCGGCCAGCACGTCGGCCTCGGTCGGGTTGGCCTGGACCTCCTCGAAGACGACCGGGTCGTCCAGCCCCGAGAGGACCTCGTCGACCAGCCCGGTCGATCGCAGGCCGGGGTCGGTGACCACCAAGGGCCGGCGAACGCCGAGGCGGGCCAACTCTTCACCCAGCAACCTCCGCGCACCCGCTCCGAAGAGGATTCGGTTCGGAAAGGTGAATGTCGCGGGCATCACGGCTCCGTCGCAGGCGGCTTGGCTTGGCATGGATTCAGAGCTGACTGCGCAGAGAATTCAACAAGAATCGAACCGCGGCATGAGAAGAATTTACGAAACGCGACGGTCGGATGACGTGCTCTTTCGAAGAGAAACGGATGAGCGACATCAGAGAGATTGTCGGCGGTTCAAGTTGCGGAACTCGACCGACCGTGTGCTCCGGGGCTCGTCAATTCCCTCCGAGTTGTGCGAGCAGGCCATCCATCTCGCCCGCCGCGTGCCAGTCTCCCCGCACTTTCGCTTTCTCGATCCCAAGTCGGAGGATCTCGACGGCACGGGCCGAGTCACCCGACTCCATGAAGGACTGACCGAGTTGCTGGTAGGCCGCGACCTGGTCTTCGGGATGGTCGGCGATCAGCGCGAGCAACCGTTGCCGCCCCTCGTCGACGTCCCCCTCACGCAGGCATTGTAAGGCGAGACCGTATCGCAAAAACGAGTCGGCCGGATCCTCGGCGAGGCTCTGCTCGAGAGCCACTCGACGCGACGATTTTTCCGCCATCACACCCCCTCGAACCGGGCACGCCGCCGGCGCGCCTTTCGTGCCGAACGATGGGTTCAAGCCTAACGGCACCCACGGCTCACTGTCAACCAAAGTCAACGCGTTCGCAGCCGGACGTTTTTGCCTGATCCCTCCCGCTTGAACGAGCCAACCCGGCTCGCCTGAGGCACCGAACTGGTTTTGTACCCGATTCACCACAATTTATTGACCCGATCGGCTTAGGTTTCCTAGGTTCACAACCGAAACGGGGTTGCATGAGCTGGTTGGTAAAATGGGTGGAATTTATCGAAAATTAAGATAGATGGGGAAGCTAGGCTAAATCTGGTCGTCTGCACTCAAGCCGGGCATTCAGGCAACCCGATCCAAAGCAAGTCGGAAGCCTGGTATCGAGAGGGTTGAGAGCCGAGGTCGTTGCGAGGCTTCGGATCAAACGAACGAGGATCCTCGGCTCGAACTGGGCCGTCGACCTGGCCCAGTCATTCCCAAGTGGGGACCACCACCGTGCCACTGCTCTTGAAGCGACGCGGACCGGAGCGAGTCTGGAGTTTCGCGCTCATCGGTCTGACGGTCCTAATGTGGCCAGCGCCTCATCCGGCCTGCGCTTCGTCACGACGGACCCCCGTGGTCGAGGCGGTCCAGAAAGTCCAGCCTTGCGTTGTGAGTATCTCGAGTGAGAAGAAGGCTTCGTCGTCGAGCCGCTGGCCGTTCACGGCGGAAGAGAATCAGCGACCGCGGGTGAGCGGGATGGGCACCGGGGTCATTGTCGATGGCCACGGTTACATCCTGACGAACCACCACGTCGTGGATAAGGTTCAGGGGATCGAGGTCCACCTCGCCGACGGCACGAGCTACCCGGGGCATGTCGTCCAGCATGACGAGGCGATGGATCTGGCGATGGTGAAGATCGACGCCAACCGAGTCTTGCCCGCGATCACGCTCGGTTCGTCGGCCGACCTCCTGGTCGGTGAAGACGTCATCACGATCGGCAATGCGTTCGGTTATGAGAACACCGTCTCGGTGGGCATCGTCAGCGCCTTGAACCGCAACGTGACGCTTTCCGACGAGCAGGTCTATCGCAACCTGATTCAGACGGACGCCTGCATCAACCCGGGGAACTCGGGGGGGCGTTGGTGAACATCGACGGCGAGCTGATCGGGATCAACGTTGCGGTGCGGGCCGGGGCCCAAGGGATTGGCTTCGCCCTGCCGATTGACGATGTGAAGCGGGTTGCCGCCGAGATGCTCAGCACGCGCCGGCTGGCCTCAACCTGGCACGGACTGG
This sequence comes from Singulisphaera sp. GP187, assembly GCF_900129635.1. GTDB lineage: Bacteria > Planctomycetota > Planctomycetia > Isosphaerales > Isosphaeraceae > Singulisphaera. Next base: position 6,026,642 of record NZ_FSRB01000001.1, read on the forward strand.
TGGCCGACGAAACCCGCAACAGTGCGGTGCGGAAGGTCGAGCTGGTCGACGTGCAGCCGAACAGCCCGGCGGCGGTCGCGGGCTTCCTGGCGGGCGACCAGGTCATCCGCGTGGGTGAGCTGGATGTTCATACTCCACTCGACATCGAGCGTGGTCTGCTCGATTTCCGCGCCGGTCAACAAGCCTCGATTCGGATCCGCCGCAAGGGGCAGGACCAGACGGTCGCGATCGGCCTTCAGCCTTTGCCTCGGACCACGGCTCCCGTCGAAGCAGGTGAACAGGTCTGGAGGACGCTCGGCCTGAAGACGACGCCGGTCACGCCCGAGTACGTCGTTGCCGCCTCGCCCAAACTTCGCGGCGGCCTGTACGTTCAGGCGGTCTCTCCCGGCAGTCCGGGGGCTCAGGCGCAGATCCAGAAGGGGGATATCCTAGTCGGCGTCAACGTCGGCGAACGGCACTGGGAGACGATCCGCCCCGATAACATCCTCTTCATCTTGCGGCAGCCCGAGGTCACCCAGTCGCAACACCTCCAGTTCTACATCGTCCGTCAAAACGGCCTCCAGCGCCACTCGATGAGCGTCGCCGAAGTCGCTACCACCCGCCACACCCTGAGCCGCTAACCCGTCCTCATTCATCCCCACCAGTCGGCAAGCCCCGTCGCTCGGCCCATCCCCCCTCACTGGTCGTAGCGACGGTCGGTTGCCAGCGAGCTCCCCCCTCCCTCTCCTTTTCTTCGTTTTCACTCGCCTTTCCAAGGCGAGCGGGGAGCGTAAGCTCCCTGTCTTTGTCGCCGGGCGTTGGAGTCGGCTGGCAGAACCAGACGTGGACATCGTCAGGTGGTATGTCGCCTGACTTTGTTGCTTGGAGTAGGAAGAGGCCAGCATACAGGGAGCTTACGCTCCCCTTGGAGAGGCGAGCGTATGCTCGGGTGCTTGCTTTGTTGCTTGGCGTAGGAAGAGGCCAGCATACAGGGAGTTTACGCTCCCCGCTCGCCTCTTCAAGGCGAGCGTATGCTCGAGCGATCGCTTTTACGACGCCTCAACTTTGTTCGGCGCACTCTTGGGTTCCGCGGGAACGATGGTCGTGGCCGTCGCCGAGCGTTTTTCTAGCTCGTGGCTGTGGTTCAGCCTGCGGATGTACCAGACGAGATAGAGCGAAATCGCGCAAGGGACCGCGAAGCCCTCGTAGGTCAACTCCGTGAAGACCAGGGCGGCGATGAGCGACCCGCCTGAGAACGCGACGATGATTTTGACTCTCAGCCAGTTCATGGCGATGAGCTGGCTTCGCTCCGGGTCGCCGGATCGAAGCGTCAGGATCTTCGAGATGTTGATGCCGAGGTCTGTGACCGGGCCCGTCAGGTGGGTCGTGCGGATCTGCCCTTTCGTCGCGCCGGCGAAGAGGCCATTTTGGAGGCCGCACGCGAAGCACAGAATGAAGAGCAAAAGAAAGTCGCGCTGGAGGACCAGAGGTTCTCCGAACGTACCCAGATACTCCGAGAATTCACCGAGGTAAATGAATAAATTCAAGGCCGCCAGCGTGATGATCCCGCCTTCGATATTCGGCGCCTCCCCGAGGATCATCTTCCGATCGACGATCCAGCCCGCGACGATTGCGCCCGCCAGAAAAAAGAGGGGCGCCAGGGCCATCTCGAAGGCGCCCAGGTATTGCTTCTGGGCAAGCGCGACACCGACGTATGTGCCGTATCCCGTAATGTGCGACACAAACCGGTGAACCGCGAGATAGCCCCCAGCGTTCATGAAGCCGCTCTGGAAGGCCAGAATCAGCCAGAGAACCTGATTGCGCGGGGCGACCACATTTTTGAAGACATCAATATTCATTAATGTATTAAGTCGTGCCGGGCCAATGTCGATAGTCAAACCGAGTGGATCCGTCGTCCGTCACGCACATGTTTTTCGGGCGGGTGTTCGTCAAGGAGACGAGCCATTCCCGACTTCGATTCAAGTGTAGCAAAGAGCGGCGAAGAATTGAGCGTGACGGACGACCAGGTCCACCATTACGAAGGGGACAGCGGGCCGACCTCGTGTGGGCTGACCGCCGTCGCCGATTGACTGCCGTTCCGCGGTTCCCCGTCGCTTCTTGACTTTGGAGCGGGACGGTGGGTTGGCTTTGGCTGAAGCCCCGCGGTGCGCGAGATCTAGGCGATGGTCTCGGGACCCCGAGCCACCTCGTCAGGCGCGATGGAAATCCACACGGCCCGGACGAGTGCGATCACGCCGAACAACCAGGACCGGTCAGCGAAACGCTGATGTCAGGGAATGTCCCGGCCTGGGGGATTGGCCGTTGCGCGAGGGCGGGTGAGTCGCGTCCCTAACGACTCGCGCTCTCGTGACGTCCGTCCGTCGCGTCAAGTTCGCAACGCCCTGACGATCCGTCGTCGTGAATTTGAAGTGTCCTGGGCTCATCGTTCAACCTTGTTTCAAGAGCCACGCGAGGGGGGGCTCCCGGAAGTTTGGTGCTGCCGAGATTCGCGTGGCTTCATGAATGGAAAGCAAGGGACGTACCACGGAACGAGAGAATCGATTGTGGTTGACTGCGAATTCCGTAACCCCGGTCCAGATCGCCGCTTGTTGCATTTGTGCGGTTTGGTTGGTTGGCGGTGACGGTAAGGCATGGGGCGACTGGGGCGAACGTGGTCGTGCAGTTATTGACCTTCCTGGTCAAATTCTGACCAAACCTGCTTTTCGATGGCGAGCTTGGCCGCTCGGATTTTGCTCCGTAGCGTATTTCGCGAGATCCCGAGGAGCTCACTGGCGCGGAATTGATTGCCGCGAACGGAGTTGAGCACTTCTTTGAGGACCGCCCGGTCGACGGCGGCAATCACCTTCTGGTAGAGGTCGTTGTCCCCGCTCTGAATCAGGCTGCGAACGAGTCGGGCAACGCCCAGCAGCTCGGGTTCGGGGCTGGTCTCGGAAATGATTTGGGGCGAGGCGGCGTCGGCGCGGAGGGCTGGCGGGAGACAATCCAGGGTGAGGATATCGCCCGTGGCATGGACCAGTGCATATTTGATCGTGGCTTGTAGCTCCCGGACGTTGCCGGGCCACTCTCTGGTTTCGAGAAGGCGCATCGCTTCCGGCGCGATGGTGCGCACCTGCTTGCCCAACTCGCGATTGAAGAGCTTGACGAGGTGTTCAACCATGATCGGGATATCGATCCGTCGTTCTCGGAGCGGCGGCAGACTGATGGTGAAAACGTTGAGTCGATAGAACAGGTCCTGGCGGAACCGGTCATCGGCGATCATGGAGTCCAGGTCGCGGTTGGTGGCGGCGATCAAACGCACGTTGGCCTGGATCGTGTTGCTACTGCCGAGCCGTTCGAACCGTCCGTCCTGGAGGATCCGCAACATCTTGGCTTGGGTGGCGGGCGACATGTCGCCAATTTCGTCGAGGAAGATCGTGCCGCCGTCGGCCTGCTCGAACTTGCCGATCCGTCGGCGGTCGGCCCCGGTGAAGGCGCCTCGCTCGTGGCCGAAGAGTTCGGCCTCCAGCAAGGTTTCCGGGATCGCCGCGCAATTGATCGCCAGGAACGGCCGGTCACTGCGGAGCCCGTGTTGATAGATCGCGCGGGCGACGAGTTCCTTGCCGGTCCCGCTCTCGCCAAGGATCAGCACCGTCACGTCCTGGCTGGCGGCGCGGCCGATCTCCTTGTAAACCTCCTGCATGGCGGGCGAGCGGCCGACGATGCGGTCGACGGCGACGTCCTCCGGTTCCTCCTCGTCGGCGAGGAGGGCGCGCACGTGGGTCAACCGGTTCTGTTCGAAGGCCTTGGCCAGGACGGTGCGGAGCACGCCGAGGTCGAGCGGCTTGAGCAGGTACTCGAAGGCCCCGCGCTTCATGGCCTGGATCGCGGTTTCGGTCGCGGCGAACGCGGTGATCACGATCACGGGGAGGCGTGCGTCGATCTGTCGAATCCGGTCAAACGCGTCCAGGCCTGACATGTCGGGCAACCGCACGTCGAGGATCACGGCGTCGGGCCGCTGCCGTTGCGCGAGCTCGATCCCTTCCTTGGCCGTGCGTGCGGTGAACACCTCGAGCGTATCGGACTTCAGGCTTTCCTGAAGCGAAAAAAGAACGTTCGGCTCGTCATCCACCACAAGTAGCCGGGACACAGTCGCCTCCATATTGGCTCCGTCAGGTCCGATTGCGCTCGTCAATCCGCAACGGTTGATTCGGTTCGCTCGGTGGGAAACTCGTTCCCACGAAGGGAAGTCGAACGGTGAACACGGCTCCCCCTCCCGGCCTTGCGGTCGCGGTGATCCGGCCACCGTGGGCTTCGACAATCCGCTTGCAGATCGAGAGTCCGAGTCCGAGCCCGGTCTCCTTGGTACTCACGAACGGTTCGAAGATCCGGTCCCCCAGTTCGGCCGGCAGCCCGCACCCACGGTCGAGAACCTGAATCGAGAGCCAGCGCACGGGGCCGTTGCCACCGCTGCCCGCCGCCTGATCGGCTCGCTCCCCTTGCTTTTGACCCGGGTCGGCGCGGTTGGCGTTGGGATCGGCGTCATGCACGATCCGAGTCTGGATTGTCCCACCTTCGGGCGTGGCGTCCATGGCGTTGATGAGCAGGTTGAGTAACACCTGGCGGAGATGACCGATATCCGCCTCGATGATGGTCGGCGCCTCGGGCAGGTCGTACGAAATCTCGATCGACTTGAGGGCCGCCTGGGTGGACACGAGTCCGAGGATTTGTTCCAGCACCGGGCTCAACGCGAAGACCCGTTTTTCGACCTCCGGCGGTTTTGCAAAGTTCAAGAACCCCTGAATCGAATGCTCCAGCCGGGTGATCTCCTCGAGCAGGACCTCCAAGGACCGGCCTCGTAAACCGGCCTCATCGCCGCGCTCGGTGGCTGATTGGACCAGGATCTTCATGGATGTTAACGGGTTACGAAGTTCGTGCGCGAGACCGGCCGCCATCTGGCCGAGCGCGGCGAGCTGTTCGCCGCGGAGCACCTCGCGCCGGCTCACTTCCAACCGCGCCACGACCGTACCGATCTCGTTGGCCATCTCCCGCAACACCGCTTCCAGGCTGTCGATATCCCAGGCAGGCGACAAGGTGATCGGACCGACCACCTCATTGAGTTTACCCGCCGCGTCCCGAATCGGGATACTGAGCTGGGCAATCGAGCGGCTGATCCCCCGCGCGATCCCGAAACCGGCAAGCAGTCCGGCAATCGCCCCGCAAGTCCCCAGCAAGAGCAGCACCACGGCCACTCGACTTGGCATCGCCTGGTTCTGGGCGCTGGCGGTCTCGACCTCCTCCTCCATGGCGTCGAGATACTCTTGAGATGTGTTCAAAATTTTTAAGATAAAGTGCCGCGTGAAATCGTCACGCGTGGCTTCATCCGCGACTTCGGTTTCTTTTCCTTCGCGCTGCTCGGTCACGATTTCCCAGAAGTGGTCGAGACCCGATCGGACCTGACCCAACAGCGATCGCTCCTCATGCGTGGTCGTCAGCCGTTCGGCCTCGCCCAGCCAGCGGTCGATCTCGCCGCGATGGGACGGGATCGGGTTGAGATGGCGACGATCCCCCGTGAGGTGGAACTGATCGACGTGGGTCTCGATCTGGCGGATCGTAATCACGAGCTCCTCGGCCGCGCGAATCCCGGAGACGTCGCGGGTCAGCAGATCCGTGGTGTTCTGCTGAAGCTGGTGCACGTAGTACGCAGCCACCGATCCCACGGCCATCAACAAGAGGCTCACCACCACCACAGGCGCAATCAAACGGGCCAGGACCCGCTTGGCCAGTCGCGGGGAACCACTTTGATTCGTCGGGAGGAGGTTCGACGCGGTTTTATGCCTCAAGAATTGATAATTCATCAGTTTTAAGAAGCAAGACCGCATGAAGGTTCAACGTGGCGGTACGCATTTCGCCACGGGGGTTCACGAAACGACTATCCGCAAAATCGGTTCAATGAGCAAATCCTTTTGCGGCCCCGCGGCGGCGACCTTCAAAACTCGTCGTGGTCCGGATTCAAGCCAACGACCACGGGACCAGGAAACCTAAGAAATCACAGGTGTGTTCGCGTTGCTGCGTGAGATCACCGGCGCGGCGATTGGTCCGAGCACCCGTTCGAGCGCGACTCCGATCGCGAGCAGTCGGCGGTCACCTCCGGTTGGGCCATCGATTTCGATGCCGACGGGCAGGCCTTGGTCGGTCATCCCGGCCGGCAAGGAAAGTCCAGGAATGCCGGCGATGCTGCCCGGATCGGTATTGCGCAGGTACGTCTTCATTTGGTCGACGGGGGCGCCGCCGTTAATCGAGACCGTCGATGAACCGTTGATTTCATCGTGCGGCACGGCGGCCAGGAGCGTGGTCGGAAACAGCAAGGCGTCGAGCCGATGTATGGCGAATGTTGCGGAGTAGAGTTGCTGAAGCTGCGGTCGCCACGTCGTCATGGCGGCCTGATAATGGGCGCCGAATTCATCGGCGATTACGGAGGCGTACGCCCGCCGGACATCCGGGCTGGCGATCCGAAGTGCCACCTCCGCAATCGTTTTGACCGGCGCGTTATTGGCGATCAGCCAGGCACGCAGGCCGTCGATCGGTTCGTGCAATGCCACGGGAAAGCTGATTTTTTCGCTCAGCGGCAGCAGGTCTGGCATCGCGACGTCCACCCACGTCACGCCGGCGGATTCGAGGCGTCTCAGTGCCGCCCTAGCAACGGACTCGACGGCGTTGTCGAGCCCTTCCCAGAGCTCGGCGGGCAAGCCGATCCGCAACCCGGTCAGCGCGACGGCGGGCAATTCACCGTCGCTGGTCATGACGCCGTCCAGCATCGCGACGTCGGCGACGGTGCGTGCCATCGGCCCGACGGTGTCGCGCGTGTGGCTGATCGGCACGACGGCATTCGGGTTGTGATAGCGGCGTTCACGACCACCGTTGCCGACCGAGGGACGAAACCCGGCGATCCCGGTCAGCGCGGCCGGAATGCGGGTCGAACCGCCGGTGTCGGTGCCGAGACCCGCCGGCACAATCCGCCCGGCAATCGCGGCTGCCGTGCCTCCGGACGAACCACCCGCGATCAGGCTGGGATTGTACGGATTGCGCACCGGCCCGGCGTGCGAGCTGAAATTGGTACTCGTGATGCCGAACGCGAGTTCATGCATATTCGTTTTGCCGACAATGATGGCACCGGCATCGATCAGACGCTGCACCGACGGTGCATTCGTTGTCGGGATAAATGTGTCGAGCGCGGGTGTTCCGGCCGACGTCAGCAGGCCTTGTGTGTTGATGTTGTCCTTGACGACGATCGGCAGGCCGGCGAGCGGATACATCGATTTTTCGTGAGTGGGCAGCGCATCGATCCGTCGCGCATCGTTGAGCGCTCCGTCCCGATTGAGTGCGGTCAATGCGTTCAGCATCGAGAGCGTCGCCGCGCGATCCAGCAACGTGGCAACATAGTCGACGGCCTGCAACCGACCCGACTGGATGGCGGCGACGGCCTCGGTGGCCGTCAGCGCCAGTTGTTGATCGATGGTCCATGTCATACTGGCGTGCTCCTGGAAAGATCCATTTCTTCGAGTCTGTCGCAAGGAAACCGGGACGTTTGTCTGCTCCGGAAGCCGAAATTCGCGGGAGAAACTCGTTCCCACGCTCTGCGTGGGAATGTCGTCCTGGCCGCTCTGCGGCCCCACTCGCCGGGGAAGACAAGACGACGCGGAGCGTCGCGGACGGCATTCCCACGCAGAGCGTGGGAACGAGATCCCGGTATCCTTGCTACAGTCTCATTGCTTGCGGAACTGGTGCGCAACACGCGCACGTCGGACACAGCATCGGCCGAATCAAACTCGTGTCAGAATAATGTTGAAGTGAATGAATGTTTTGATTAAAGTGTCAATTGTTTGTGTTGTGTCGGGTTGGATTTGCATGTTTGGTTGCGATCCGTCCTTTAAAGGCGCGGAGCCCGGCGTTGTCGTCTGGCCAACAGAAGGGAGAGCCCGGTGCATCCCACGAAGAGGCCGGACACGACTCCAATCGCGGCCTGGTAGGCCCGCCCATAATCCGCGGGCGATGTCCCGTTGGACAGTACGGAAAAGAAAAGGCCACTGATTGCGGTCGCACCAAACGCAGAGCCCATTTGAAGCATTGTCGTGACGACGCCCGCTGCCAGCCCCGCTTTCGCTGGCTCGATTTCGCCGATCACAATCCGCACGACGGAAGGGAGGACCATGCCGTGCCCCATCCCTGCGAACAGCAATCCGATGGAGAACAGAAAATTCGGCTCATCTGCATAAAAGAGCGCCCTCCCGGAGCTCGCAAAGCCGACCGTAAGTGCCGCGAAACCGACGGTGAGGATGTGGCTGCCGACGCGCCGCACGATTCCGGGCGACATCAGCGGCCCCAAGATCGAGCCCATGCCAAACGGGAAAATGGCGATGCCAGCCTCAAGTGGCGACCAATGCAACCCGTTCTGCAGATAGATCCCGTACGTCAGGAAGAAGACGCTGTCGCAATAGAAGCAGAAGGCCAGGATGAGACCGATCGAAAACACGGGGTTCTTGAAGAGGTCGAGATCCACGAGCGGGTCGCCCCCATGCTGCTTCAACCGGGACTCCGTCCGCAGAAACAAGAGGAACACGGGAACGCTCGCCGCAAACGCAAGGAACGTCCATGGCGGCCAACCGGCCTCCCGACCTTGTGTCATCGGGTAGATGATGAGGGCGAGAAAGAGCAGCAGAAGCAGCACGCCGCCTCCATCGATTTTTGCGCCTGATACAGGGCGGGTTTCGGGCACAAAGCGCCAGGCACCGAGCAATGCCAGGCTGCCGATCGGCACATTGATCAGAAAGATCGACGGCCAATCAAGTCCGAATGGCCGTAGCGTGATCAAGGCACCTCCCCCCAGTTGCCCCGCGACCGAGGCAAAGCCGTAGACGAAGCCGTACAGCCCCATGATCTTGGCTTGTTGGTCGTTCGGGAACAGGGTTCGAATCGTGGCCAGGATCTGCGGAACCATCACGGCCGCCGACCCTCCTTGAAGCATTCTCCCAACCACGAGAGTCGTGCCATTGGACGCCCCGGCGCAGAGCGCCGACGCGATGACGAAGCCGGCCATCCCCACCATGAAGATCCGCTTGCGTCCGAACAGGTCGCCCAGTCGGCCACCCGTGACAAGAAACACGGCGAATGCGGATGTGTACACCGACACAATCAACTGCAATTCAGCCGAACTCGCCCCCAATCCGGTTTGAATCGCCGGAAGCGCGAGATTCACGATGAAATAGTCCAGCGGTGATAGGAAGGCGCCGGTGAGCAACACGGTGAGCGCCCACAGGTCCGAGCGACGCGTCCGACCTCGGTCTGGTTGGCGTCGCTCGGCAGACCGAGTCGTGATGGTCCGAACGCCAATGGCTGGGTCTCGAAAAACGTTGTCTGATTTCATGACTGTTCAGTCAATAAATGGCCAAAAAAATTAGCTCAGCGCACGCATCGCGATATCAACAATGGCGGCAAGTTGGTCTTCGTCGTGGATGATTTTGCCGAGCACGCGTAAGCCCTGAGTCAGGCAGAGCAAGAAGTCACCGACCGCTCGTTCGTTGAGCGCGGTGTCGAACACGCCGGCCGTTTGTCCACGAATCACCGCGGCCGCGAGCAAGGTCGAGATTCGCCGCATGATCGACTCGATCCGCGCCGACAGTTCACCGTCATCGGGCAGCATCTCCAATGCCGTATTCGTGACGAAGCAGCCTCGGAGGCCCGTCAAGGCCGACGCAATCCGGGTGTGATGCATCAGGGCGGCCCGCAGCGCGTCTCGAGGAGGTAATGTCGGGTTCAGTCGCTCGGACAGTTTCGCGACTGCGCCTTCCGCATAGTGATCCAACGCCGCAAGCAACATCCCGTGCTTGTCGCCAAAGGCGCCGTAGAGACTCCCACGCAACAGGCCGGTGGCTTCACACAGGTCGTCGAGCGACGTCGCATGATAGCCGTGCGCCCAAAAGACTCGGGCCACAGCCTCGGTCACGGCCGTCACGTCGAATTCACGCGGCCTTCCACGCGACGCCGTCGGAGTTCGTCTTTTCGGACCAGGAGATGCACCCATGGCACGGATTATGTGACTGCTTGGTCAAAATGTCAACCGGTCGAAGGCTGTCACGGCTCAAAGAGCCGGCGTTTTTTCCGTCGGGTCGGTTGCGGTGAGGGAGGGGATGGAGGTGGGGAGGACGGTCGGGCTTGGTGTGATTGACGCTGGTGACGGTCGGGTCACCAGCGTCGTTGGGGCGGGTACGGAGGTTGGCGAGTGCTCAATTCTCCAGGGTGGCATCCAGGGTGATCTTGGTATTCAGGAGCTTCGAGACGGGGCAACCGGCCTTGGCCTTGCCGGCGAGCTCCTCGAATTTCGCCTGGTCGGCGCCTGGGATCTTGGCTTTCAAGGTCAGGTGGACGGACGTGATGGCGAAGCCGTCGGCGACCTGCTCCAGGGTGACTTCGGCCGTGGTCTCCATCCGCTCGGCCGTGAGCTGGGCTTCGCCGAGGATCAGGGACAATGCCATCGTGAAGCAGCCGGCGTGGGCCGCACCGATCAGTTCCTCGGGATTGGTGCCGGGCTTGCCCTCGAAGCGACTGCTGAAGCCGTACGGATAGTCTTTGAGAGCGCCGCTTCGGGTCGAGATGGCGCCCTTGCCGTCCTTGATCCCGCCCTGCCAGGCGGCGGATCCATGGGTCTTCATGTTGTTGGCTCCTTGTGGTTGGTGCCGGACCGAACTGGTTCGGTTCGGTTTGGAACAGAAGAGGATCGTCAGGCGTCGAACGAAGGCTCTCGGCTCCTCGTTCGCTCGGGATCGAGCGGTCGGTTCTGAGGGGCCGGGGGAGGTGAGGCGAACTCGTCTTCCATGACCTGGACCATGCGGTCACGCATCGTGAGGAAGTCATTGATGAGTCGTCGGGCAGACTCAGTCAGGCCGCTTCGATTTGTGCTTTGACCGCCGACCTGGGTTTCGACGAGCGGGTGGCCGAGGGCTTGTTCGGCGGCCTTGATTCGGCCCCAGATGTGGCGGTAGCTCTGGCCGAGCACGCCGGCGGCCTGCTTGATCGACCCTGCGTGGTCGACTGCCTGAAGGATCGCGATCAGGCCGAAGCCAAAACTGTATCCCCCCCCTGCTTCGAACCAGACTTTGACGCGGGGTCGGACCGGTGCCAGGGGGTCTGCCGAGGGTGTCTTTGAGGGTGACATGTCCGCTAGCGTATCCGAAACGCGGGGGGTTGGGGAAGGCCCGACGGGGGCTAGCCGGAGTGCGTCCGCTCTCCCTGCGCTTGGGCCGGGGCGACGTCTGATCCGTGTCCTATAAATAGTTGGCGGAAACCGGTACAGGCCGGCTTACAATTCAAGTTGTCCCCCTTTTTGAGAGGGGCTGATTCCGTTGATTTCTCGCGTGCTCAAGCGACCCCATCGTTTCCGATCAGGAGCTTCAGGATCATGAGGTATGCGGTGGCCATCCTCGGGGCGGCGGCGTTGGTCGTCTCTCCTGCCCTCGGCGACGATCAAGGGCCGAAATCTGCTGGGTCCGGGGTCGAAACGGCCTCGAAGGCCGAGTCTGCCGATGAACGCGCGATCCGCGCATCGGCCGAGACGTTTACTCGCGCGTACAACGCCGGTGATGCTCATGCCTTGGCCGAGCAGTTTTCAAAGAACGCGGACGTGATCGACGGCGATGGGGTCCGGATCCGCGGTCGGGAGGCGATCGAGCAGTCGCTCGCCGCCACGTTCAAGGAGGAGCCGGGCGACAAGATCACGCTGGAGATCGACTCGCTCCGACTCATCAGCCCTGACGTCGCCCTGGAAGAGGGACGGAACACGGTGACCCCGGCCGGGGGCGCTCCGGTGACGCGCCGGCATATCGTGATTCACGTCAAGCAGGATGGACGCTGGTACATGGACAGCGTGCGCGAAGTGGAAGAGCCGGTGGTTCGGCCGCATGACCGGCTGAAAGTCCTCGAGTGGATGCTCGGCGAATGGACCGACGAAGGCTCCGACTCCATCGTGCGGACCAGTTGCCACTGGTCGAAGGATGAGAACTATCTGCTTCGTGACATCACGGTGCAAGTCGAGGGAGCCACCGCCCTGAGCATCACGCAGCGGATTGGCTGGGACCCGCTGACTGAGCGGTTCAAGTCGTGGGAGTTCGACTCTGAAGGGGGGCACAGCGAGGGGCTCTGGGCGCGTGCCGGTGAGAAGAACTGGGTGGTGAAACACGCGGGGGTACTGTCCGACGGTCGCACCTCGTCAGCCACGCGTGTCATCGACTTGGAAACGCCGGATCGCATGCGCTGGGCGTCGATCGACCGGGTTGTCGGCGGCGAAGCGATTCCGGAGGAAATGTCGTTCATCATGGTCAAAACCCCTCCCGCCCCTGGGACGCAGGCGGGCGAGAAGTCAGCCCCAACTCCAACTCCGGCGAGGGACAAACGATGAGTACCAAGCGAACCACGTTCATTGCGTCGACCCTGGTTCTCGCTCTGCTCGCGGCCGACCAGCCCGCCGGAGCCCGCGGCTTTGGCGGCGGAGGCGGCTTCCGCGGTGGCGGTGGTGGTTTCAGTGGCGGCGGCTACCGCGGCGGTGGTTTTAGTGGCGGTGGTTTCAGCGGTGGCGGCTATCGCGGCGGTGGTGGTGGTTTTAGCGGCGGTGGTTTCAGCGGTGGCGGCTACCGGGGCGGCGGTGGCGGTTATAGCGGCGGTGGTTTCAGTGGTGGCGGCTACCGGGGCGGCGGTGGCTATGGCGGCTACGGAGCCGGGGCCGGCGGTCGAACGAACTTCGGGGGCGACAACCGCTTCGGAGTCGGCAATCGCACCAACGTCGGAATTGGCGACCGGAACGTGAACACCGGGATCAACCGTTCGTTCGACGGCGGCAACCGCACCAATTTCACGAACAACAACCGAACGAACATTGGTGTCAACACCGGCAACATCAATCGGATCAACAATAACAGCGGGAATATTAATCGCGTTAACAATGTGAATATTAATAATTCACGTTGGGGCAACGGCTCCCGCTGGAACAACTCCTATTCGGGATACCACAACGGCTGGGTGCACGGCTACTGGAACGGGCACAACTCGAACGCCTGGGGCTGGCGGGGCGGCTACTGGGGTGGTGGCGCCTGGGGGTTTGGAGCGGGCCTGGGCCTGGGATGGGGGCTCTCGTCCTGGGGGTTCGGCTCGTCGCTCTACAACTGGGGCTACATGCCCTACGCCAACCCGTACTACCTCGCGTCGCCGGTGGTGGTGCAGGAACCCGTGTACGACTACTCACAGCCGATCGACACGACGAGTGCGGCCCCCGAGCAATCGGTGACCGATCAGGCGGTCCAGCTCTTCGACGATGCACGCGGCTTTTTCATGAAGGGGGACTATACCCAGGCGCTCGCCTTGACCGACCAGGCGCTGGCGAAAATGCCCAACGACTCGGCCTTGCACGAGTTCCGTGGCCTGGTCCTGTTCGCCCTGGCACGCTATGACCAGGCGGCGGCCTCGCTCTACGCCGTCCTCTCGGTCGGGCCCGGCTGGGACTGGACTACGCTGATCAGCCTCTATCCCAACGTGGACGTCTACACCGCTCAGCTTCGTGCGCTGGAGGCGTTCTGCAGTCGAGAACTGAATTCGGCACCAAGTCGCTTCGTTCTGGCCTATCAATACCTGACGGCGGGGCACAACGATGCCGCGATCGCGATCCTCCGGCAAGTGATCCAACTCAAACCGGACGACAAACTGTCGGCGCAACTGCTCGCGCAGCTCGCTCCCTCGAAGAGCAACACCGACACCACGCAACCGGTCAGCCAGCCCGAGGCCGTCGACACGGCCCTCCCCGCGGGCGCGACCATCGAAGGATCCTGGAAGGCCAACCCTTCCGCGGACATCGCCATTAACCTGACGATTCGTCCCGGCGGGACGTTCAACTGGAGTGTCGACCAGAAGGGCCAGAAACGGGAATTCGGCGGCACATCCACCTTCGGCGATGGAATCCTCACCCTCGCCCAGGAGCAGGGACCGGCCATGGTCGGTCGGGTGAGCTGGACCGACCCCAGCCACATCACCTTCCACGTGGTTGGTGACGGTCCTGAGACGCCGGGACTCACCTTCTCCAAGTGAACCGGCCGACGGGAACGATTCGAGTCCTTCTGATGAGCCGAGCCGAGGCATTTCGACGATGCCTCGGCTCGGCCGTTTCTCTGAGATTGCTTCCAACGAGGCCGCAATCCAAGAAGGTCCGCAAGAGCGGCCCCTACGGGTGTCACGGGCACGAACCTGGAACGGTCGTCCGACGTCCAACTGCTTGGGGGATCGCGGTTCGTTCGATACAATGTCGGCTTGCGCTGCGCTCCCGGCTTCGAGGGATTTCAGTGATGGGGCAGAAGATCGTCCAGGTGGATGCGTTTACCGACCGGCCGTTCGCAGGCAATCCGGCCGCGGTCTGTGTGATGTCCGGTCCACGCGACGTGCGCTGGATGCAGAATGTCGCGTTGGAGATGAACCTCTCCGAAACGGCCTTCCTTCATCCGGTTGAGGATGGCTACAGTCTGCGCTGGTTCACGCCGCTCGTTGAGGTTGACCTGTGCGGGCACGCGACGCTGGCGACGGCCCATGTTTTGTGGGAAGAGGGCTACCTACCGTCCGACGCCCCCGCGCGGTTTCAGACGCGGAGCGGACTCTTGACCGCGAGCCGCGAGGGAAGCTGGATCGAGCTCGACTTTCCGGCCAGAGCGATCGGGCCAGTGACCGGACCGATTGACGAGCTTGCGCTGGCCTTGAAAGTACCGGTTCGCTCGGCGGCGTTCAACGAATTCGACTGCCTGGTGGAGGTTGAGTCGGAGGAGGCGGTCCGAAACCTCGCCCCCGACATCAGTCGACTCTCGGCGATTCCGGTCCGGGGCGTGATCGTCACGGCCCGCGCCTCGACGGCCGGCATTGACTTCGTCTCCCGGTTCTTCGCCCCGCGGGTCGGGATTGATGAAGACCCGGTGTGCGGCTCGGCGCACTGTGCCCTGGCCCCCTACTGGAGCGATCGCCTGGGCAAGACCGAACTTGTCGGCTATCAAGCCTCGCCGCGCGGAGGCGTCGTCCGCGTGCGGGTGAACGGCTCTCGGGTCCACCTGGGGGGACAGGCGGTGATCGTTCTCCGCGGCGAGCTCGCCGATTCGGCGGACGGCCTGGCGGACGGATTGATGGATTGACGGATTCGAGGATCATTCACGGTGACGGACGAAGAGAAGTCGGATTCGACCGATCGCCCCACTCCGGATCAGGGCGCGGTCGTTGTGGCCGCGGTCCTGTTCGAAGGCGGCCTTGCGCCTCTGGCTCTGGCGATTGGCAGGCTCGTGGGCCAACCTCCCCTGGAAGGCTTCACCTGGTCGATCCGCGACGCATTCCTCGGTGTCCTGGCCGCCTTGCCGATGTATGCGGCGTTCCAGGTCTTGATGCGGTGGCGGATTGGGCCGCTCGATCGGATCCGCCGGTTCTTCGAGGCGGAATTGACTCCGTTGTTAGGCTCTCGGCCCGACGCCGACCTCGCCCTGATTGCCCTCGCCGCGGGTGTTGGCGAAGAAATGCTCTTCCGAGGGGTTCTGCAAGGGGGGCTCGCTCACTGGCTGGGAACCTGGGAAGGGCTGGTCGCCGCCAGCCTCCTCTTCGGCTTGCTCCACCCGATCACGACGACGTATGTCCTGGTGGCAGGGCTACTTGGGGCCTACCTCGGTGCCGTCTGGATATTCAGCGGCAACCTCTTGGTCGTCATGATCGCCCATGCGCTCTATGACTTCCTCGCGCTCCGCACTCTGCTTCGTGGTCGGGTGCTCGCGACGCCCGCCGCGGACCGGCAAATCCCGAGTTGAGCGGCTAACTTCGGGTCTCAAGGATGATTTTGGGCCCTTTTCGGGATATGCTGGCGGAATCGGGACCTGGTCCGCCTTGAGGATTTGAGGTCCGCTCGGGCGAGAAGCGAGCTTTTTGGAAAGGTGCCAGTCATGCGAGTGATCCCGTTGGCGACGTGGCGTGGGAACATGGTTGGATGGCTCCTGCTGGTCGTGGCCGGTTTCAGCGGGGCGTCCGCGCACGCCGCAACCTTGCACTGGAAGTTCCAGCCGGGGGAAACCATTCACTACGCGATGGACCAGAAGACGATCACGTCGGTCAAAGGGGGGCCTCAAGACATCAAGTCCACGATGTCCCAGACGATCGATATGGACTGGGGCGTCAAGGAGATTGGCGCCGACGGGCTGACCCGCTTGACCCAGACGGTCACGCGGGTACGGACCAAAATCGAGGCGGCGTTCGGGACCTTCGAGTTCGACTCCCAGGCCAGCAAAGATCCCGAGGGACCGGTTGCGGCGGGGCTCGTTCCCTTGCTGAGGGCCTTGGTTGGTGCTGAGTTTTCCTTCAAAATGAACGCGCAAGGCGAGATGAGTGACGTCAAGGTCCCCGAGAAGGTGCTCGAGACGATCAAGAAGTCTGGGGCACTCGGTGGGAACTCGGGGATGTTCTCCGAGGATGGACTGAAGAACATGGTCATCGAGTCGGGCCTCGCCGTTCCCAAGGAAGAGCTTGGGAAGGGGAAGAGCTGGGCCCGTGAGTCCAAGCTATCGATGCAGCCGATCGGTACGATGACCCTCGATAAGACCTACATCTACCAGGGGCCCGAGACCAAGGACGCCAAGGACCTCGAACGAATTGACCTGGTCACGAAGGTCGACATTCAGCTCACGCCCGGCAATAATATCGATATGAAGGTGCAGTCTCAGGACGGCAAAGGCAGCTTCTTTTTCGATAATGCCGCCGGACGAGTGGCCGAATCGACCGTCAGCGAGAAAATCGAGATGGTGTTTAAGCTGAAGGTGGGGGATCAGGAAACTCAGATCATTCAGGGCAATGAGACGACCACGACGATGAAGCTGGTCAACGCCCAAGCGGCCGATTCCTCGAAGAAATAGCCGTCAGAGCGAACGATATGGAGCGTGCAGCATGGAGGAGTGGCGTGGAGGATAGGATCTTGACGAGGCCCGCACCAGGCGAAGCCCAGGCGGAATCCGGACCGATGAGTGTGGCAGGGATTGGTCGCCAGCAGAACAGGGCAACGGCAACCGCAACCGGGGTGGGACGAGACTTTCTGATTGCGATGCTCCTGGGCTCGGGCGTGGTGGCGACGCGCCTTCCCTATCTCCATCACTTCGCGCTCATGGGCAAAGACGGCCCTCTTTATATCCAAGCGCTCACGCTTGATCGTGCGTTTGACGTACCGATGCCCGGCAATCTTGGTTATGTGCTGCTGGGTAAGCTCGCGAACCTCGGTTTGGCAAATCCGACCCACGCCTACCTGGCCGTGAATATCGCGCTGACCTGTGTCGGCGTTGTGTTTGCCTATTTGTTCGCGACGCTGATCGTCTCCCGGCCCTTGGCCGCGGCGACGGCGTTCTCGTTTGCTTGTAACCCGATGGTCTGGTGGCACGGGGCCGTGATCGCGAGCTATCCGGTCTGGATTGCCGTCCTGCCCGCGATCGGCTATTTCGGGCTCAGGTTTGTCCGGGGACGGGCGTTCGGCGATCTCCTGGGCGCGACCCTTGCCCTGGGGGTGGGGATGATCCTTCGCCCCGATCTGCTCGCATTTGGCACCCCCCTTTGGTTCGGCTGTCTGGTGTGGGGACGGGCGCGCTGGCGCGACTGGTTGATCGCGATCACGATTCTCGCGATGGCCTGTGCGTTCTGGTTCTTCGGCACGGCCTGGGTGCTGGGCGGGGTCGACGTCTACCTGGAGCGGGTCCGAGCTAAGTCCGCAGGGGATGCGGAGGGTTTCTCGTTTCAGCGTCGAGGACTCGTCGAGGGGCTGCTCCGCAACGGGACCAAATATGGGTTCTTCCTCGCCTGGTCCTCGATCCTCTTCCTGATCCCGTTCTCGATTGCGGTCGTCCACCGGCTCCGGACACTCTCCCTGTGCTGGCGAGGCACGCTCCTGGCCCTGCTTTGGGTGGGGCCATCCTGGTATTTTTCGTTCTTTGTTTTCGCCGGGAACGCCGGCTTGATCTTTCCCTTCCTCCCCTTGCTCTATGTCGGCGCGGCGCAGGGGTTCGACCTCTGGCTTGGTCGCCGAGGTACGGTGCAGCCGGTCGTGGCCATGGTCGTGCTCGGGCTCCTGAGCGCGTTGCAGTTCGTGGCGACCCCCCTGCTCCCCGAAACGAATCAGCGGCAGGTGATTCTCAACGTCATGTTCTTCCGCCACACCGGGGCCGGGATCCGACAGCGGTACAACTATAACCTTGACGATTACCGAATCTCCCCCACCCTGGCGTCGGTCTCTCGCCAGATCAAGTCGCCCGAGCCGATCCCGTACTTCCCACCAAAAAATTAAAAAACCAAAATGTTCTCATTCGAGATAAGTCAGGTTGTTTCTTCGTTCCCTTGATAGATTTCAACGACCCGCCAGAGGCTTCCTAGCCCTGGATCGGGTCGTTGATAAATTTCGCTCGCCCATCAAGGGTGAGACATCGGGGCGGGGAACCG
This sequence comes from Singulisphaera sp. GP187, assembly GCF_900129635.1. Taxonomy (GTDB): domain Bacteria; phylum Planctomycetota; class Planctomycetia; order Isosphaerales; family Isosphaeraceae; genus Singulisphaera. Next base: position 6,045,143 of record NZ_FSRB01000001.1, read on the forward strand.
CAAGGCGTCAGAACGAGCCGCGTTTCTTGAGCAAACCGTGTTTCTTGAGCTTGCTGCAAAGCGTGCTCCGCGGCATACCGAGGAGCCGGGCGGCTTCGCTGTTGTTGCCATGGGCTTCGTGCAGGGCATCAATGAGCCGCTGCCGCTCGTAGGCGATGACCTCGGCGTCCCAATCGTCCTCGGCGGGAGGAGCCGGAGCCGGATGGCTCCAGGTCGATGCTGAGGGGGATGACGATGTCGATGCTGCCGAGGATGATGAGGGCGCGGCGACGGCTTCTTTCCGGGGTCGGCCGCCCCCTGCCGCGGCGGCCGTCGCCCCCAGGCGAGGCCGGCGTCGGTTGGGCTGGAGCAGGTCGAGGGGGAGATCCTCGCGGGTGACGGCCGGACCATCCGCCAGCACCACCGCGTGCTCGATCACGTTCTCGAGTTCGCGGATATTGCCGGGCCAGTCGTACGCCACCAGCGCCTCGACCGTCTCTTCGTCGAGGCGGGTCACCCCCTTGCCGATCCGCTTGGCGTGCCGGCCCAGGAAGAACACGGCCAGCTCGAAAACGTCTTCCTTACGTTCCCGGAGCGAGGGCGTCCGGAGTGGAATCACGTTGAGCCGGTAGTAGAGGTCCTCGCGGAACCGACCCGCGCGAATCAAGGCTTCGAGGTCCTGGTGCGTGGCGGCCAGGATCCGGACGTCGACCGACACCGGTTGCGAACTGCCAACGCGCTCGAACGACATCTCCTGGAGGACCCGAAGCAGCTTGGTCTGGACCTCGAGATTGATGTCGCCGATCTCGTCGAGGAAGAGCGTGCCGCCGTTGGCCTGCTCGAACCGGCCGATTCGATCGCGATCGGCGCCGGTGTAAGCGCCTTTGACGTGGCCGAAGAGCTCACTCTCCAGCAGGCTCTGCGACAGGGCCGCGCAGTGGACCTTGACGAACGGTCTCGAGGCCCGAGGGCTCGAGGCATGGATCGCTTCGGCCAGGACCTCCTTGCCGGTGCCGCTCTCGCCTCGGATCAGCACGGCCGACGAGCTGGCCGCCACTTTGCGAGCGAGCTCGATCATCCGTTTGACCGCCGGCCCTGAGCCCTTGATGCTGTCGAAGACTTGTGGCTGCTCGGCCGGCCGCTCGAGTTGCAGCGGGGTCTCGCCTCGGTCCATGAGCTGATCCTGAAGGATCAGGATTCGCCGCTGCTGTTCGGTGATCTTCTCGACCTTGTCGCGCAGCTCCTGATTGAGCGTTTCCAGGGTCTGTTGGATGCCGGCCGAGTGGAGCGTCAGGGTGGCGACCGAACTGAGCGCTCCGAGGAAGGCAATCTCTTCGTCCTCATACGGCATCCCACTGCGCTTCGGCCCGAGCACGAGCACCCCCTCCAGGTTGCCGTCGGCCCCCAACGAGTGGGCGGCCTCACCCCCGAGTGCGATCATGGCGTCGGTTGCGGGGTCCGAGGCCGTCGAGAGCGACATCGCGTGCGGCACTCGAATCGAAGGCGTGACGCGGAGCCGTTCCACCAGGGGATTGCCGGGCCCGAGCTGCGTCTCGTCGGGAGTCACCCCCTGGCTGGCCACGAGATGAAACGCCCCTCCGGGCGACTCACTCAAATAAATCGCCCCCCACTCGAGATGCAAAACCTCGGCCGCGGCTTCCAGCAGCCTCCGCCCCAAGGTGGCGCGGTCCACGAGGCTTCCTACCGCCACCCGCATCTTTCGCATCGCCTGGTCGAACTTGTACTTCTCACGATGAAACCGCCGGTCGATCGCCTTCTGGAATCGCTCCCGGGCGAGCTCCGAGAGAATCAGGACCACGATCACTGAGAGGCCGGCCACCATCGCCCCGCGCCACGTCTGGTTGGCCGAGAGGAGCTGCTCGCCGATGATCGCCCCCCCCACCAGCAGCACGCAGGAATAGAGCAAGCCCGCCGCCACGCTGAATGCAAAGTAGACCACGCTTCGATTGAAGATCTCCTCGACCTGCATCAGCTTGTACCGGGTGATGCTCAACGTGTAGGCCACGGAGAAGAGGAGCGAGACCCCGAACATCGGCCAGGCAGCGCTGTCGCGTCCGAGGGTGGAAAGGTCGAACCAGGCCTGGCGGAGTAAATAGGCAATCAGCAAGGTCGAGAGCAATGCAGCCAGCGCGATCCATTGCACCTGATGCCGCTCGGCCCGCGTTCGCGCGAACCGGAAGCTCGTGATCAGGCAGAGAATGCAGATCCCATAAGTCACCACCGCCACGCCGATATAGCCGAGCGCCAGGGCTCGGACCAGCCTGAGGGCAAGGAGCACCCGTTCGCCACCGCCGTGCCCTCCCAACCAGCGTGCCCAGAACATGCTCCCCCAGAGCAGGCTGAGATAGGCCGACGGTATCCCGTAGAGCGTGGCCAGGACCGGCCGGCGGTATTTGACGAAGACGGGGTTGAGCCGAGGGAAGACCAGGTAGAAGTGAAGACTGACCACCGGAACGAAAACGGCGAACATTGCGAACGCCCAGATCATCACGGGCTCGACAACGATCTCAGTCCAGTGGTAGCCCCCCATGTAGGCGCCTACCGTCATCACGCAGAGCCAGAAGAAGAGCCGGGCCGAGTCGTCGTGCGGCCGCTTCCAGAACACCCGCGCTCCCACGGCGAAGATCACCATCTCCTGGAGGAACCAGACCCACGACCACAAGTAGGTCTTCGGCGGCCGGTAGCCGACCAGCGCTTCGGCCCGCTTCACCTGGCCCCGCTGGTTCTTCCACTTCACTTCAACCCGCTGGTGGACGCGATCGGACAACCCGCGAATCGCCCGGGTGTAATCGGTGTAGTTGGCGATTGGGACCCCTGCGATCTCCAGCAGGATGTCTTTCTTGACCGGCCGCTCGGGAATCCAGGAATAGGAGGCCGGGACGTCCTCCTTCAACTCCGCGCCGAACATGCAGCGGACCCCGATGTCCCCCATGTAAGCCACGAGGAAGAAGACCGCACTGGAGTAGAGCAGCACGAACAGGCCGAAACCCATCAAGATCGCCCGCTGAGGGCGCCGCGTCCGTGTCGATCCACTCGATCGTGGATCCGATGACGGGGCGTAGGGACCACGATGGGGATGGGAGGACCGATACGGAGGAAGATCCATAGGAGCAGGTCCGCCCAGGCAAGTTCTTCGGTGCAACTCTGGTCCCTCAACCCTAGCGGATCGGCGCCGAAACACAAGGATTTCGCTGACGAATTTTCGTCAAATCAGCGTCGCTAGCGAAAAAAACGGAGGTTTGAGTGATTTTGGTGAATTGGGTGATTTGCATGTGTTTTTCTCAAAGGCTTTCGCCGTTAATGAGTGCGTGCCCTGCGAATCTTGGGGTATTTGAGTGAATCTCGGGTTTTGTGCGGAGGGAATGATGGGGGTTTCGCCCTGTTGATGGGGAATTCGGCGCCGAAAATTCGTCAGTCGCTACCGCAATGGTGTGATTTTGTGCGCTGGTCAAAACGTTGAGAGGGGGGTGAAACCGGGTGTTTTCGCGATTTGTGGCGATGAAAGCGTTCTGGTATGCAACCTGCCTATAGAGGACGACGTCGAACCGGCATTGCGAGAGTCAAACAACTCCTGAGAATTGAGCCGGAGTCGAGGAGGTCTGATGCGGATTGCAGCAAGGCATCGTGGTGGGTGGCTGTTCTCGTCCCAAATTGATGAGGCGCGACAGCACCAGGTCCGAATCAACGGCGAGTGGGTTGATGTGGTCCAGATGGGCCAAGGGGATCCGCTGGTCTTGGTGCCGGGTCTGGCGGGAGGTTGGAAGCTTCTCGCCCCGCTGGCGTCGCAACTGGCGCGGCACTACCAAGTCACGATTCCGGGGCTGCGTGGCGATCGCTTCCCGATGGGGAATTCCTGCGTGAGCGGGTTGAGCGATCACGCTGTGGACCTCTCCCAGTTGATCGAGCAGCTCGGCCTTGAGCGGCCGTCCTTGTTCGGCGTTTCGTTCGGCGGTGCGATTGCTCTCGAACTGGCCGTCGAGCAACCGCACCGGATTGGGGCCTTGGTCGTTCAAGGGGTGGTGCCGAAGTTTCGGACGAACCTGGGGACGACGATCGCCAGGCGTGTGCTCGAGCGGTTCCCGCTGCCGACCGACAATGGCTTCCTGAATCAGTTTTTCAACCTGTTGCACGGCGGCAAGCCGGAGCCGGGTCCCCTGACCGACTTCGTGGTCGAGCGGTGCTGGGAGACCGACCAGGGCGTGATGGCGCGTCGGATCGGGCATCTGGAATCGTTTGATGTCTCCGATCGTCTCTGGCGGATCGACGTGCCCACGCTCGTTCTGGCCGGGACCCGGGACTCGATCGTGCCGCCGTCGCGTCAGCGTGCCTTGGCGGCCGAAATCGCGGGGGCCCGCTATGCGACGCTCGAGGGGGCCGGGCACATTGCCTTCCTCTCGCACCGCGTCGAAGTCGCACAGCAGGTTCGCCGGTTCCTGCGTGAGGTCAGCCACACGCACTGCTGAGGATTGCGGCTTGGTTCCGCGCCGATTTTTGGTCAAACTCATTGAAGCACGCCGTCCTCGGTTTGAGGACGGCGTGCTTCATGCGTTTACTGTCAGGCCGTTGATCAAAGCATGAAGAGGCGGAACATCCCATGGAGACGTCCCGAGACCGCGAATTGATGTCGTTCGGGTTGGAGCGAGCCCTGCGGTGGGGGGCGGTGGCTCACGACGGCCAGTTCCGCAAGGGGGTGAAGACCCCTTATTTCGAACATGTCGTGGGCGTGGCGATGATTCTCGACCGGCTTGGATTCGAGGAAGCCGTCGTCATTGCCGGCTTGTTGCATGACGTGGTCGAGGATACCGAGGCGACGCTCGACCAGGTGCGCGAGCGGTTCGGGGACGAGGTGGCCAGGACGGTCGAGGCTTGCTCGGAGATCAAGACCGACGCCCAGGGGCGGAAACGCCCCTGGATCGATCGCAAACGCGATCACCTCAAGGCATTGGCCGGTGCCCCGCTCGAGGTCAGGGCGGTCATCCTGGCAGACAAGCTGCATAACCTCTTGAGCATGGCCTGCGATCTTGAAGAGGGACGCCCGGTCTGGTCGCTCTTCAACGCTTCGCGCGCGGATCTGCTCGGGTACTATCGCGCGACGATTGACCTTGTCGGCGTGGGCGATCCCCGGCTCCAGCGGCTCGCGGAACGCTGCCGCCAACTGCTCGACGGGCTCGCCGAAGACGCTCGAGGCGGCCGTGACGAGCGGGTCGAGTCCGCGGAAAATCGAGAAAAACAGAGTCGAAGAGTTGATTGACGCGTTTCTGTTGATATAGTGGAGGTGTCAGTCGGGGACACACAACCAGGCTGACTTACGGGTCGTACGAGCGTGGTACGACTGGCAAGAGCTCGCTCTCGCCCGAGGCTGGACTCCCGCGAGACCGGGGAGGCTTTTCGTAAAGGAGGTGACTATAGTGTGTAGTGATAACCAGAGGCGGCTCGCCTAACGGCAGCCGACGGGTTGCCCGTCGGGCAAGCCGCACCTTTTCTGATCGATAGTCTGACCAGGTCCGAACTCGTTCGGACCTGGTCACTTTGTCTCATAAAGACTTGCGAAGCAGTTTGGAGCTTGACGCGTTTGAATCGTTCTACCGCGATCCTTGGCCTCTTTTCCTACCGTGGCTGGTGGTGGTATCCCGTGTTTACGGGTTCCACAACATCAGGTCGCCGGGCCGAGGGCGGTATTTAACCGTCTTCTGAATTGCCAGTCAAAAGTCACCCCAAGGGCCCCGGGACCTGAAATATGGTCGCGGGGTCCTTTTTTTTGTTTTGCGCGTTGGGATCGTCGCTGCCTTTGCGGTTGGCAAGGCGGGGCATCCATTGAGTTGAGATCTCAAGACTTCTCTTTTTTTCTTTTCTGAGGGCGGGCATACCGTGATTGTCGTCATGAAATCGGACGCGACGGCCGAGCAGACCGACCATATGGTCTCACAGATCACCTCCTTGGGCATGACTCCCCAGGTCATCAAGGGGACGCACCAAACGGTGATCGCGGCGCTCGGCGAGGAGCGGGCGGGGCTCACCGAGGTGCTGGAGTCGGGCCCGGGGGTCGAGAAGGTCTTACCGATCATGGCGCCCTATAAGCGAGCCTCGTCGGAGCTCAAGTCGGAGCGGACCGTGGTCCGGGCGCTCGACCTGGTGATCGGCGGGAAGCGGGTCGCAGTGATCGCGGGCCCCTGCTCCGTCGAGAGCGAAGAGCAAATCGTCGGGTTGGCGCGAAAGCTCAAGGAGCTGGGGGCGACCGGCCTGCGGGGCGGTGCGTTCAAGCCGAGGACCAGTCCGTACAGCTTCCAGGGCCACAAGGAAGACGGCCTCAAGATGCTGGCGACCGCGCGCCAGGAGACCGGCCTGGCGATCGTCACCGAGGTCATGGCTCCTGAACATGTGCCGCTGGTTGCCAAGTACGCCGACGTCCTCCAGATCGGCGCACGCAACATGCAGAATTACCAGTTGCTCCAGGCCGTGGGCGACTCGGGCAAGCCCACCATGCTCAAGCGGGGCATGAGCGCGACGATCGAGGAGTTCCTCCTCGCCGCCGAATACATCCTCGACCGCGGCAACCCCCACGTCATGCTCTGTGAACGGGGTATCCGCACCTACGAAGAGCACACCCGGTTCACGCTCCCCCTGGCGACGGTCCCCTACCTCCAGGAGAAGAGCCACTTGCCGGTGGTGGTCGACCCCTCCCACGGAACGGGCAAAGCGCGGTTGGTCACGCCGATGTGCAAGGCCGCCATCGCCGCCGGGGCCGACGCCCTGATCGTCGAGGTCCACGACGACCCCGAGCACGCAGTCAGCGACGGTTCTCAGACGATCACCCCCGCCTCCTTCGCCCAGATGATGGCAATGTGCCGGCGCGTCGCCGAGGCCGTGGATCGCACCATGTGACTCCCCGCCGCCACGACCATTCTCGCATGGCCTTGTGATCGACCTGCACCCGTTTCAAAGAGGCAGCATGTGCTGGAATTTGTGACGGTCGCAGGTCGATTTGGAGCGTCCGAGTCTCGAGTCAGTGTTTCCCTCTTTCCACCGTCCTACGCTTTTTCCTCTGGTAAACCGGGCTGAATTTGCTAGAGTTGAATTCGGAGCGAATTCGACGTTTGGAGCCTGGCCATGAATCTGAGCCGCGACATTCACTCACTCACTGAATTTAAGCTCAAAACACCGGATTTTGTGCAACAAATGAAGGAAACGGGTGAGCCTATCGTCCTCACCATCAACGGCAAGGCGTCGTTGGTGGTGCAAGACGCGGATTCCTATCAAAAGCTCTTGGACCTTGCCGAGCAGGCGAGAGTCCTCGCGGGGATCCGTCAAGGCTTGGATGACATGCGGGCCGGCAGAACTCAGCCGCTTGCAGAGGCAATTGCGGAAATCCGCCGCGAGCTCGACTTGCCGCAAGGAGTATGAATTACCGGATCGAACTGGCCGCCACGGCCAAGGCTGACATCCGTGAAACTACACGGTGGTTACGTGATGAAGCGTCGCAAGCCGTGGCTGATCGATGGCTGGCCGGCCTTGATAAAGCCATGGCTACGCTGGCAAGTTGCCCGCTCCTTTGTCCAGTTGCCGCTGAGAATGACAAGTTTGACGTAGAAATCCGCGAATTGCTTCATGGCCGAAAAAAGAACAAATACAGAATCATATTCACCATACGCGATGACCAGGTTTTTATTCTCTACGTTCGGCACGTCGTACGTGACGAGATCGAGCCAGAGACAGCTCCGTAGGGCCTAAAACTAACGATCGCTTGTAATGTGTAGGCGATTTAATGCGAATATTTTGAAGCGAATAGCTTCAATGCGTGCTGTATTGGTTTTTGTTTGTTTTCTGTGTTGTTTGGCTGCGTTTATTTCGGCGATAAGGAGTCTGTCGCAAGGAAACCGGGCCGTCTGTCTGTCCCGGAGGCCGAAATTCGCGGGAGAAACTCGTTCCCACGCTCCGCGTGGGAATACCGTCTTGGCCGCTCCGCGGCCCCACCCGCCGGGGAAGACGACGCGGAGCGTCGCAGACGGCATTCCCACGCAGAGCGTGGGAACGAGATCCCAGTATCCTTGCTACCGTCTCGCGAAAAGGTCTATTTATTTGCCGATGCAGAACCGGCGGAAAATGCGGTCGAGGATGTCGTCGGTGACGATCGCTCCGACGACTTTGCCGAGGTCGTCGACCGCCTGACGGAGATCGATGGCGACGAGTTCGTCACCGCCGTTCAGGAGGATCGTGTCGGCTGCGGAACGGAGGGCCTGGCCGGCGCGTTCGAGGCTTTCGCGGCAGCGCGCACCGGTGCTGGCGGGGAGGTCGCCGTCGGCTGCCCGGGAACGCAATGCGGCGCCCACGGCGCGGCGGAGCTCGTCGAGACCCGCGCCGGTCGCGGCGCTGGTGGCCAGGAATTCGGGAGAGTCGCCGGCGGGGTCGAGGTCGGACTTGGTCCGGACGAGCAGCCGGGGTCGATCGGGCGCGATTGGCCAGGACGGAGTGGTCGAGGTGTCGCTCGAGCGGCAATCGAGTAAGAGGTCTGCGCGGGCCGCCTGGTCGGCGCCGAAGGATTGGGCCTGGCCTTCGATCGGGCTGGACGCCGGTTCGACCCCCGCGGTATCGACGAGTTCGACGGTCAGGCCATCGCATTCGCAGAGGGCCGACAGGTAGTCACGCGTGGTTCCCGCCTGGGGTGAGACGATCGCGTGGGCCTGGCCGAGGAGCGCGTTGAAGAGGTGGCTCTTGCCGGCGTTCGGGGGGCCGGCCAGCACCACCCGAGGATGGCCGTCGGAGCGGTCTCGCCCTTGCAGCCGAGTGGCCAGCGCGAGCAATTCGGCCCCTTCGCGGGCCAGGTCGTCGGCCAGGGCCGCCCGGCCGAGCGGGTCGACGTCGGATTCCTCGGCGAAGTCGAGGTTCGCTTCCAGGTGGGCGAGGACGTCGAGCAGGCGGTTGCGGAGTGCGGTGATCGGGCCGGCCAGGCCGCCAGCCAGTTGCCGCAGCGCGGCGTCGAGTTGCGCGGGAGTCTGGGCGTCAATGACTCCGAGCACCGCCTCGGCGCGGGTCAGGTCGATCCGCCCCGAGAGGAAGGCGCGGAGGGTGAACTCTCCCGGTTCGGCGTGCCGCGCGCCTTGGGCCAGGCAATCGGCCAGAACCAGGTTGACCAAGGGAGGCGAGCCGACCGTGTGAATCTCGGCCAAGGCCTGGCCTGTGTAGGTGCGCGGACCCGGCCAGAGGGCGATCGCCGCGGGGAGCGTTGGCCTGAGGCCCGTCACGGCCAACTTGCCGCTTCGCCGTTCTGGATGCCTGGGGAACGGCGGATTGCCGCGGTCATCCGAGAATCGGGCCAGGGCGATCGCGAGGGCGTTGGGCCCGGTCAGCCGGATCAGGCCGCGGAAACCGGGGCCGGGTGGACTGGCCACCGCCGCGATCGTGTCATTCGGGTCGAGGGTGCTCACTACAAATGCCTTGCCGACTCGCTCGCTCGCTCACTCACTCCATGATGGGCACGGCCCACCACCAGTATTTTTTTTCAACGATCCGCCAATGGGCTAAAAACCAACTGAAAAGAGCGGACGCAGCAAGTCGTTATCCTGTCATGGTTTGCAGTCGACGCAGCGACGCAACTCTTTTCGGGTAAACCTTTTGCAGAAACACCCAAATCCTACTGGTTTTTAGCCCATTGGCGGATCGTTGTTTTTTTTCGCGGTTCACGTCGTGAAGCCGGGGAGCACTCCTCTCCCCGGCTTCACGATTTGTTCCTTGGCGTTGCTGAACTGATCAGATCGGTCGTGGGAGGATTTAGCGTCGGCGTCCCGGCTTGGCTCTGGGCTTGCCTCGGTCCTTCTGATCCTTCTCCTTCTCCGCGCGGTCTTTCTCAGAGATGAGCTTGCGATAGGTCGGGTCTTTGGCGGCCTCATCCATGACCCGTTTCAAGAGCTGAGCAAACTTGCCGGGAGGCTTGGCGGGACCGCCGGGGCCCCCTCGTCCGCCATTGCCGCCGCCGCCCTTGCCGGGAGGGGAATTCTTGTCGTCGCCGGTCAGGTCGGCCGGGGGCTTGTGCGTGACCTTGGGCAGGAGCAGCCGCTCGCTGATCTGCCAGAGACTGCTCGTGATGAAGTAGATACCCAGGCCCGAGGGGACCTTATAGAACATGAAGGCCATGAAGATCATCATGTACTTCATCATCTTCTGCTGCATCTCGGCCTCGGGCGTGGTCGCCGGAGGCGCGAAGAGCTTGGTCTGCACCAGCATCAAGGAGACGACCAGGAACGGCAAGAGATTGAAATACTCCCCGAGCAGCGGCAGCCCACCCGCGAACGGGAACTTGAACAGCATGTCGGGCGCGGCCAGGTTCTGAATGTACAGGAACGCGGCGTGCCGCAGGTGGACGCTGTTATTCAAGGCTTGCCAGAGGCCGACGAAGATCGGCAACTGGATCAGGGCGGGAAGGCAACCTCCGACCGGGTTCACCCCGTGCTTCTTGTAGAGCGCGAAGGTTTCCTTGGTCTGCCGCTCCTTATCATCCTTGTATTTTTCCTGAATCTCTTTCAGGAGCGGCTGCAAGTCCTGCATCTTCTTGGCGGCAAGCGCCTGCTTGCGGCCGAGCGGGAACATGATCATCCGGACCAAGAGGGTCAGCAGGATGATCGCGATGCCGTAGTTGCCCTTCTTGCCGCCGAAGAAACCGGCGACCTGCTTGGTGAGCGCGTAGATATAGTCGAGCAAGGGCGCGATGACGTAGCGTGCCATCGACGAGGCGCCCGGAATGCCGAACCACTGATACTTGCGGTAGGCCACCAACCCTTCGGCACCGTACGGGGTCAGCGCGTCCTTGGTCTTCGGGCCGGCGTAGATCGTGTACGACTGTGAGGCGGGATGATTGGGACCGACGGCGATCGGGTTTGAGACGATTTCAAACGAGATGTCCGCCTTCTGGAGCGCGTCCGGTTTCGCCTCGATGACCGTGGCGAACGTCCGGTTGATTCGGGGTTCACCTTCAGGCTCGACGAAGATCGTGAAATACTGGTTCTCGATCCCGGCGAAGGCCAGTGGCAGGGTCGTGTTATCGAACGGCGTGCTCGCCTTGGCGATGTCTTGAGCCGCGCGCGTTTCGATATGGATGTCCTTAGCACCGCGTTGACCGAGGAAGATGTCGCGGAACGTACTGGTGTACCATTCCCCTTCGATCGGAATTCCGTGCGGGCCGAACAGCCGGTAGACGATCTCCTGTTCCTTCTCCGGACTCTCGAAGTCGGTCGTCAACGAGAACGCGTCTTCTCCCTTGAAGAGGCGGAACCGCTTCGTCACCGTCACGGTCGGGTCGGCCGCCGTGGTGCGGAATTGGATCTCTTGGCCGTCGACCTGCGCCTTGGTGAGCGGATTGAGCTTGGTGATTGGCCGCACGGCGCGTCCCTGGTCGTCGCGAACGACCTCCCAGAGAATCTCGCCCAGCGTCGCTTCCGTCTCGCCACGCGCGGCGAGGGCTTCGGCTTCAGCTTCGGCTTTCTCGTCGAGTTCCTCAGTCGCGGCGGCCTTGGGGGGTTTTGCCGAGCGCACGGTGAGGGCGAACGAGGGGAGGGTCATGCTCTTATCACGGAGCAGTTCGAGCGGCTGCCGAGGCTGTTTTCGCCGCGGGTTGGCCGTATCCAACTCCGCATCGAACTGGGACGACCTGATCGAGGTGACGCCCGCCCCCAATTGTTTGAAGCGGACTTCCAGGTGATAGCCCCCCGGCGCTTTATCCGCCGCCGAGCCGATCACCATTTCCGCGGCGGGGACACGAGTCACCTTGGGCGCTTCGGCGGGCTTGGCGGCGTCGGCCCCCTTCTCTTCTTTCTTCGACTCTTTCTCTTTTGCTTTTTCGGTCTCGTCCTTGCGGGCGACGGCCACATCGGGCTTCGTGGGGTCGAGCTTGGCCTCGACTTTAGGCTGGGGTTTTTTGGGGGGTGGGGCCAGGCCTGTCGCTTCCATTACGTACTGGATTGCCAGGAATGACAAAAACGTGAGCATCATGAACAGGACAAGCCGCTTCTCATTACTCATCGTGGAGTAAACCTTTGGGACGGGCAGTGTTTCAATCGAATGGGGAGAGGCTGACAGGCGGGCACGCCGGCGCAGCGGACAGTCGAAGTCAGTGAGTCAAGTCCGCCCGCCAGTCGGTCGTCGGTCAGCGGCCTTGTCGGAGCCTGTCGCCCAGGAACGGTTCCAGTTCGGAGATCGAGTAAATCTTCCGGATCGTGGATTCGAAGTCGTAGGCGAGGCGGCGGAAGCTCACCCGGATCGGGCCGGTCGCGTCCGTGGAGTCGGCCGGAGCGGGCTCCGGGGTCGAGGAGTCGGCCGAGGCAGACGACGTCGCCGTCGTGCCATTGGCCGAAGCGGGCTTGCCGTCGTCGAGCACCACGTAGCAGGCGCGCGGGTCGCCGTCCCGCGGCTGACCGACTGAGCCGACGTTGATCATCAGCTTGCCGTCGCCCATGGTGTACTCGTTGTCGATCTCCTCGGGGGCGTAGAACTGGAAGCCCTCGGTGAAGACCCCTGGGACGTGCGTGTGTCCCTGGAAGCAGTAGCGGTCCACCAACTGGAAGAGCCGCTCCATCTTGCGATGGTTATAAATGTCTTCGGGGAAAATGTATTCGCTCAACGGATTGCGCGGCGATCCGTGGACGAACAGGAAGGGATCGGAACGGAACGTCCGGGGGAGCTCGCCGAGGAACTCCCAGCGGCGTTCGTTGTTTTCGCGGTCGCTGGAGCTTTCCAGTTGCTCGCGGGTCCAGAAGATGGCCCGCTCGGCGCCGATGTTGAAGCCATCGGGGTCGAACATCGCCCCTTGGTCGTGGTTGCCAAGGAGTGTCACCCGGCAATTTTCCATCACCCGGTCGATGCACTCGCGGGGATTGGGGCCATAGCCGATGATATCGCCCAGGCAGAAAATCTCGGTGATCCCCTGCGACTTAATGTCGTCGAGGACAACCTCCAGGGCTTCGAGGTTCCCGTGGATATCGCTGATCAAAGCACGACGCACCGGAAGGAACCTCCGAAGACGCCCACGGCCGTATTCCGGACCCTGGAAAACTAGGCCATGGTGCCCCACAATCTTTCTGTAGAATAGATCGGTTTTAGGGCGGGGGTCAAGGTCAAGCCCACCCCCGTATTCCTCTTTACGTAATTGCCCTGCCAGGGTTCGTCTTTCACGGAGTCTGTAGTCGCTTGAACCTTCTGGCCCTCGACACCTCGACAAACCGTGCTGCCGTAGTGGTTGCGACCACGGATGGAGCGGTTCACACCGCCGCGTCCGACCCCGATCAGCGGCACGGTCGCAACCTGATTCCCGTGATCCGCGACCTGCTTCGCGAGGCGAATTTGACCGTGGCCGACCTCGACGGCATCGCCGTCGGCCTGGGGCCGGGGTCGTACACCGGTCTGCGGATCGGCTTGACCGCGGCCAAGACCCTGGCTTATACGGCGGGCAAACCGCTCGCCGGCCTGGACAGCTTGGAGATGATCGCACGCAATGCGCCGGACGAGGAACGATTCGTCTCGGTCATCGCCGACGCCCAGCGCGGCGACCTCTATGTGGCCAACTTCGCCCGGACGGAATCCGCCGCGCCACTGGTCCGCACGTCGCCGACCCGGATCGAGTCGCTGGCCGAGTGGACGGCGGGCTTGGCCGTGCCGACTCTCGTGCTGGGGCCCGGTCTCGAGCGTTTGACCGCGCCCTTGCCTGCGCATGCCCGCACGGCACCGGCCGCAATGAGTTGGCCCGACGGCGGTCGGCTGCTCCTTCTGGCCCGCGACGTCTGGGCCGCCGGCCGGCGCGACGACCCGATGTTCCTCGAACCCCAGTACCTTCGCCGAAGCGCCGCGGAGGAGCAGTGGGAACGAAAACAACCCGTCTAGCACGGTCGGTTTTCGTCCTCCCCCCTCCCCTCTCGTTTTCGTCGGTCTTCAGACTGGCCGATCCCCACTCGTCGGACCCAATGCCATGACGGCCACTGACCAATCGCGAACGAAGTCGACGTATTCCCTCCAGTGGAACCGGTTTCGGATCATTCGTCCCGAGGAGGATCGGGTCACGTTTCGGAATCGGACGGGCCTGACGGCGGCGGACCTAGCGGGTGCGCTGGTCCTGGACGCCGGCTGTGGGATGGGGCGTTATCTCCGGATGGCGGCGGAGTTGGGGGCCCGGGCCGTCGGGCTCGACCTGAGCGAGGCGGTGCGCGCCGCGCGCGAGCTGACGGCCGACCTGCCGGGCGTCTCCTTGACCCGGGGCGACCTGCTCCGGCCGCCGTTCGCGGCGGGAAGTTTCGACCACATCTACTCGCTGGGTGTTCTCGACCACACGCCCGACCCGCGCGCGGCCTTCCTGGCGATTGCGCGGTTGCTCAAGCCGGGCGGGCGGATTGCAATCTGGGTCTATCCTCGGGAACGGCCGCTGCTGGAGGCGGTCGTCCGCGTCCACCGTGGCGTCTCGACCCGGCTCCCCGTCTCCTGGCTTTTGACGCTGAGCCGTCTGATGGCCCCGGTGGGCGGCTTGAAACGGCGGTTGATGGCCAGTCCGACGCGGTGGGTCAACCGCGCCGGGGTCGGCCTCCACCTGCTGACGTTCGGGGTCTCCATGCACCCCGACCCCGAGGTCCGGGTCTGCGACACCTTGGACTGGTACGCCCCCCGTTACCTCTCACGCCATACGCATGAAGAGGTGCGTTCCTGGTTCGCCGAGGCCGGGCTGGTCGAGGTTGTCGACCTTTCGGCCGGCCAGGTGTTCCACCACGAGGGCCAGGGCCACGGCATCAACCTCGCCGGTCGTCGGCCTGGCTGAGAACCATCGCGTCAGGCCGGTTGCGTTCGACTGACTCCGCCGCGATCTCCACCCTCGACGATCTGCCCCCTGGCTCAGACCGTGCTTGAGGTTGCTTGACCGCGAACAAACGGGGGCCTTAAGATCGTACTATCCTTTTGAGTGGCTTTTCGCGTGCGAAGGGCCGATCAACTCGTCGTCATCGTTCTCGATCGTCTTCCGTCGGGTCGTTCAACGCGGAGTCTTCTTGCCATGGTGCGCTGGATCCTGCTGGCGGTCCTCGTCGTCGCGCTGACGGCGACTGCAACCATCGTCGTTCAAAGCGTTTCGCTGGAACCCTCGATTGGCAATGGACCGGAGTTTCCGGCATCCCCTGGGCAGAAGGGACCGTTTCCGAAGGCCGTGGTCGACGGCGACCTGATCTACAAGTTCGGCTCGAAGGCGCTGCACAGCAAGTTCGAGCGGGACTGGACGATCAAGAACGAGGGGGAAGGCGACCTGATTCTGACCTTGGAAGCGCCTCCTTGCTCCTGCACGGTCGCCGGCTTCATGGACGCGAATCGCCGAGTCAGTGGGTCGAAGACGGTCCCTCCCAAGGGAGAGACCGTGGTCCACCTCACCTGGGAGACGCTGGCCAACGGCCACTACCACAAGCCGGCCACGCTCATCACCAACGACCCCGAGCGGCCCAAAATTACCTTCGCTGCCGAAGGCGAGGTCAGCCCGGCGGTGATGATTTATCCCCCTCCCGAGAATCAGGCGATCAGCATCTCGGAGATCTCGAGCGACGAGGAAGCGCACAAGGTCACTTTCGCCGTGTATTCGCTGGACAAGCCCGACCTCAAGATCACCGAATTGGCCACTTCGCTCCCTGAATACATCACGGCCGAGCAAAAAGACCTTCCCGAGGCGATGTGCAAGGAACTCAAGACCAAAGCCGGCCGCCAAGTGACGGTGACGATCAAGCGCGGGATGACGCTGGGCACGTTCCTCCAAGAACTGGTCGTGAAAACCGATCACCCCAAGGAAGCCGAGCTGCGGCTCACGTTGACTGGCAAGGTCGTCGGGCCGATCTCCATGGTCCCAGCCAAGTTGCGGCTCTCGGGGATCCCCAGTCAGACGGGGGGGAAGGTCGACCTGATCCTGCTGGTCCAGAATCACCGCGAGACCAAGTTCGAGGTGAAGCAGAAGCCGGAGAAATTCAAGGTTGAGATCGCGCCAGGCGATAAAACCAGTAAACCGGGTAAGTACCGGCTGATCGTCACGGTGCCTCCGGGCCTGCCCACGGGAACGGTGGATGACGAGATTATTCTCGAGACCGACCACCCGTATGCCAAGGAAGTGAAGATCCCCATCTACGGCTTCATTCGCGACGCGGGTTGAAGCCGTAGGGGTCGGGGAGGATGGCCAAGTTCTCCCCGGTCCGGGAGGGATCGGGTCGATTGGCCTTATCTCGGGACGCGGAGGGCGTTATAACAGCGTGCTCCAAGGCCCGTAAGGGTCGGCGTGGGGGATCGTTGCGGCCGCATCCTCCACGATAGGCGCGGGCACGAGACCCCTGTCTTCGTCCCCCACATTCGGGAAAGGATGACGATGTCTCGCTCCTCATTCCGGCCGCTGGCCGCCCTGGCGTTGGCCATGGGTCTCTTGGCCTACGTCGGTTGCAACTCCGGATCCGACGGCACGGGGGGGGATCTTCCCGCGGCGAAGCCGCTGTCGGGGGACGACAAACCGGGCCCTGCGGGGTCCGAGACCGGATCGAGCAAGAAGTTGTTTGCCGACTGGCCGAAGCCCGTTGCGGCCTTGCTGATCTCGGGCGAACAAGATGGCTACCTCGAGCCTTGCGGCTGCACTTCGGGCCAGCTCGGCGGTCTCCGACGCCGCTACGACCTGATTCAGCATCTCCGCGAAAAAGATCAGTGGCCCCTGGCCTTGGTCGACCTCGGCAGCTTGGTGAAGGACCCGGCCGGCGCCCGAGGCGGCCCCGAACAAGTCAAAATCAAGTTCAGCGTGGCCCTCAAGGCCCTCGAGATGCTGAAGTACGACGCGTTCGCGCTCAGTGCTGAGGATCTCAAGGTGGGGGTCGGCGAATCGCTCGGACAGATCATCAACCTGGCCGAGAAGCCCCGCGTGGTCGTCGCCAACGTCAAGCCGGCCGAGGGGTTCGACCAGAACATCCGGCCGAGCGTGAAGACCAAGGTCGGTCCGTTGACCATCGGAATCACGGCGATCCTCGATCCCGTTGCGCTCGATAAGCTCAAGGACGATGAGAAGGAGGCGCTGTTGCCCACCATTCTCACGCCCGAAGCGGCCCTGCCCGGCGTTCTGGCCGACCTCGAGAAAGACACCGACACCCAGGTCCTCCTCGTCCAGGGCCCGCCGGAACTGGCCAAGTCTCTGGCCGCGAAGTTCCCCGGGTTCGACATCGTCGTGGCGACCTCGAACTCCGACCCGGATGCCGATCCCGAGCGGCTCAATGGGGGGAAGACGCTCCTGATCCAGGTGGGCACGAAGGGAAAGTATGTCGGCGTCATCGGTTTGTACAACGATTCGAACCAGCGGTACCGCTTTCAGCGCGTGCCCTTGAACAGTCGCTATAACAGCGACGCCGGGCCGATGCGAAAGCTGATCGAGGACGATTTCCAGGAGATGCTCAAGCAAGCGGGAGTCGTCGAGAACTTCCCACGTCGCAATTTCGTCGGAGGCGCCCCGGGCGCGACCTTCGTCGGTGCCGAGACGTGCAAGACGTGCCACCCCGGCACCCACGCCAAGTGGGCCGCCACCAAGCACGCCCACGCGTTCGAGGATATCGTCAAGGATCCCAAGGGGGATCGGAGTGATCACCAGTTCGACGCCGAGTGTATCTCGTGCCACACGACGGGATTCGAGTACAACTCGGGCTGGAAGTCGGCCGCGGCCACGCTTTACCTCAAAGGCAATCAGTGCGAGAACTGTCACGGCCCCGCCTCCAAGCATGTCGAGGAACCGGATAACCAAGAGTTTCGCAAGCTGATCGTGCGGACCGCCGCGGGAGCCGACAAGGCGGGGCTCTGCTATCGCTGTCACGATGAAGACAACTCGCCCACGTTCAACTTTCAGACCTACTGGGGGCAGATCGCGCACTCGAAGCTGGACCAGTACACCGACCCCAAGGTCCACCAGGGCATCAAGCCGGCGGTGACCGCGGCCGGGGCGAGCCAGCCGGCGAAGTAACCGAAAAACGGGTCTGAAGCAAAGCACGACGATCCGTTGCGGCCGACGGTTCGACTCGACGGACTCGATCAGGTTCACAAGGGAAGGAATCCGCGAATGAGTGCTCCCTCGAAGCTCGACCGGTTCGTGGTCAAGTACCGCAAGGATCACACCCACCCGGTCAATCACTTCCTCCACGTCGGCGCGGGCTGGCCGATGATCGCCCTGGCGGTCATCCTGGTCCCGTTCCATCCGCTCTGGTCGCTCGGTCTCGTGCTCGGCGGCTACGCCCTGATGTTCTTCGGGCACTTCGCCTTCGAGAAGAACAAGCCGACCATCCTCAAGCACCCGAGCACCCCGTTCGTGATCGCCTGGGCCGTGATCCGCGGCCTTTGCGGCGGCCTGCTCCGCCTGGCAACCCCGCAACGGAGCCGGTAGCCTGGAAACTGAGATTGTTGGGATCTACCGGAGGTGACGACCCTGGGGATTGCATCCCTCTCGACTGACAAGTCGTGCCTCCGGATGGTCTGCCGAGACGGACAGACCTTTTCCCCACTCTCCCGAGGAGTCGTCGCGAGTTCCCCTTCGGAGACTACCGCCGATGGCCACCACCACCCGCGCAATCGGTTCGGCCGACCACGGCCAGCGACTCACTCTCGACGAGTTCATCGCGGCGGATTTCGAGGAAGGTTGGCTCTATGAACTCGCCCGGGGAGTGATCGTCGTGACGGAAGTCCCCGGTCCCGATCACGGCCGCATTGTTCGACGGTTGACCCGGATGTTCATCGTCTACGAAGACAGACATCCCGGCGTCATTACCTTCGGCGCGGGGGGAAGCGACTGCCGTCTTCGTCTCCCTGGCATGCAGTCGGACCGTCATCCCGACCAGGCGATCTATCTCGACCCCCAACCGCCGGGTCCGCACATCTGGACCCGCTGGACCCCGCACATTGTCGTCGAAGTGGTCAGTAAGGGGGGCGAGGATCGGGACTACGTCGAGAAACGCGAGGAATACCTTCGCGTCGGTGTCACGGAATACTGGATCATCGACCCCGCCTCCCGGCGAATCCTCGTGTTGCGTCGCGCGGGCGATACCTGGGAAGAGACCGTCGTCGCGTCCGGCGCCACATACCGCACCCACCTCCTGCCCGGCCTGGAAGTTCGCCCCGACGAGTTGCTCGGTCCTCTCGAGAGTGTGTGAACGTAGGTGCAGGTCTCGCTTGACAAGGTCGGAAGAGCGCGGCTAGGATGCCGGATGGAATGCCGTGGAATCTGAGATCGAGAAGACGAGGAGCGCCGATGGCCGAGCCAGTGACGTACGACGACTTTGCCAAGATCGAGTTGCGGGTGGCCAAGGTCTTGGAAGCGAGGCCGCATCCCAACGCCGATAAGTTGTTGCTTTTGCAAATCGACGTCGGCGATGAACAGAAGCAGATCGTGGCCGGCATCCGTCAGCATTACACGCCCGAGCAACTCGTGGGCAAGCTGATCGTCGTGGTCAACAACCTCGCCCCCGCGATGCTTCGCGGCGAGACCTCCAACGGCATGCTCTTGGCCGCGACTTCGGGCGAGCGCGTGATCGTGCTGACCGCCGACGACCCCGAGTGCGTTGTCGGAGCCAAGATCAAATAATTCAGGCCAACGGGCGGCGAAGAGGAATCGACCGATCGATCGCGGTTCCTCTTCGCGTGTCGCCTCGTCCTGCGCCGGCCGGTCCTGTCACGCTCACGCTGGGGGCCAGAGCTTTGAGTCGGGACCTCGGTGATTTCCCGACTCCCCCTGCGCTGGTCGCCGCCGTCCTCGAACGGCTCGGGCCGATCGGTGAGCAGTGGCCGCGGGTGTTGGAGCCGACTTGCGGTCGAGGCCACTTCCTCAAAGGGCTGATCGACGGAACCTCTCCTCCCCGCGAGATTCGCGGGATCGAGATCCAGGCCAGCCATTATGAGGCCGCCCAGGCGCTCGCCCGGGATACGGACTCGGTGCGGCTCGAGGTCGTTCGAGCCAATCTCTTCGACCTCGACCTCAGACGCGATCTCGCCTGGCGTGAGCCCGGGCCCTTGCTCGTAGTCGGCAACCCTCCCTGGGTGACCAACGCCGAGCTTGGGGTGTTGGGGAGCGAGAACCTACCGCGGAAGTCGAACGTGAAGCAACTGCGGGGGATCGATGCCCGCACGGGGGCCTCGAATTTCGACATCGCCGAGGCGATCTGGCTCAAGCTGCTCAGAGAACTCGCGGGCGAGGAGGCCACGATCGCCTTGCTCTGCAAGACGTCGGTGGCTCGTGGAATCCTCCAGTTTGCCGAGCGGGGCGACTTGCCGATTGCCGAGGCCTCGATCGTCAGGTTCGACGCCAAGACCTGGTTCCGGGCGGCCGTCGATGCCTGCCTCTTCCGAGTCAAGGTGGGCGTCGGAGTGGGCGCGGGGTTGGAACGCGTGCCTGTTTTCGCGGGGTTCCCTTCCGTCCGGCCGGAGTCGGCGATCGGGTTTGTGCGGGGCAGGCTCGTCGCCGACCTCGATCGCTACCGGCCGCTCGCGTTTGCTGACGGCCCGTGTCCCCTGACCTGGCGACAAGGGCTCAAGCATGATGCCGCGACGGTCATGGAACTCGAGCACGACCTGGGCCCTGGTTCGCTCCGCAACAAGCAGGGTGAGACGTTGAACGTCGAGTCGGACTGGGTCTACCCGCTGCTCAAGGGGGCAGACCTTGTCCGTGGTCCCGTCTCGCGGCCGACCCGCGCGGTCATCGTGACCCAACGCCGGGTCGGCCAGGACACGCGCGGGCTCGAGCAGGCGGCCCCTCGGCTCTGGGCCTATCTTGCGGGGCACGCGGCGGCCTTTGCCAGGCGGAAGTCGTCGATCTATCGCGGCCAGGCCCCGTTTGCGATGTTCGGAATCGGCCCTTATAGCTTCGCCCCGTACAAGGTCGCCGTTTCGGGCCTGGGCAAGGCGCCGCGGTTTCATGCGGTCGGATCGGTTCGTGGCCGGCCCGTGATGTTTGATGATACGTGCTACTTCCTCCCTTGCCGGTCCCCCGAGCAAGCGGCGATCACGACCGCGCTCCTCAATGACCCCGCCACCCTCGCGCTGATCGACGCGCTGATCTTTCGCGATGCCAAGCGGCCGATCACCAAGGCGCTCCTGGCTCGGCTCGACCTCGCCGCGCTCTCCGGGTACGTCGACCATCGGGCCTTGCTCATGCGTGCCGAAGACGAGTTTGCGCGACTGCTTGCCGCCGAGACCGTAATTTCCGAGAACGAGACCGACACGTTGTCGCTCGACTCGCGAGAATCGGCGATCATCCCCTGACCGATCGATCGATCCGTGACTTTGGTGCCCGAGGCCTTCGAACCGGTTTGGAGTCCGTTTATGGCTTTTGCGACGCTCAACTACCATAGCCGCTCACTTCAGAAAGCGTCATCCTTCAATATCATCTTCCCCGACGACCCGGCGATCCCCGGTCCCTGGGCGACGTTCTACTTGCTTCACGGGCTCTCCGACGACCACACGATCTGGATGCGACGGACGAGCATCGAACGCTACGTCGGCAGGCTGCCTCTGGTCGTCGTTATGCCCGACGGTGGCCGAGGGTGGTATACGAATTCAGTCGATGGGCTTCAGAAGTATGAAGATGACCTGATCAAAGATGTCGTCGGCCTGGTCGATCGAACGTTCCCGGTGAAGGCGGAACGCGCGGGACGCGCCATCGGCGGCCTGTCGATGGGAGGTTACGGGGCGATCAAGATCGGTCTAAAACACTTTGAGATGTTTGCGAGCGTCAGCTCGCACTCCGGGGCCCTTTCCTTCCCCCACCTCGATCCCGAAAAGGCCAAGACCCTGAGCCCGGAATTCCCGCGGATCTTCGGGACCTCGGCCAAGGGCGGGCCCGAAGATCCGTTCGCGATCGTTGAGCGGATCGATCACGGTCGGATCCCGGCGATCCGGATCGACTGCGGTAAAGAGGACTTCCTGATCGAACAAAACCGTGCGTTTCACAAACATCTCGACGATCTTCATATCCGGCATGAATATGAAGAGTATCCCGGTAATCACGACTGGGGGTACTGGGATTTGCATGTGCGCGAGGCCTTGGCATTCCACGCGCGGAACCTAGGACTCGACACGAAGTAAAGGAATCGACGCAACGCCCGTCGCCATGCGCTTGTCCCGTGGGATCACCGATTCGGCTGTCGAGAATTACGATCAGGTGAACCGTTTAGGTTCGGCGGGATGGGCGGCTTGTTTCCTTGAGGCCTTTACGGTTCGCGCTGGCGGATTCGGAGCATTGCCGCGAGGAGCCTATTCCCCAGGAGGTGGACGAGACGATAGGATTGCTCGCATTGACGTCCGTTCACACCTGATCCAAAGTCCATGGATGACTCGTGCGAGTTGGGAGGCTCACCGGCTGTGCTTCGCGAACTCTCGGTTCAGAACCTGGCGTTGATCGAGGATGTCCATGTTGAGCTTCAAGCGGGCTACTGTGCCTGGACGGGCGAGACGGGTGCGGGCAAGAGCCTGCTCTTGACGGCGCTTGGGCTGGTGCTGGGGGGGAAGGCGTCGGCCGACCTCGTACGTGCCGGGCGGAGCGAGGCCCGCGCGGCGGCCGTGTTCGAGGTCAAGGATCCTTCACTCCGGTCCGAGCTCGAGGCGATCCTCGGGGGCCCGCTCGATGACGACCAACTGATCCTCACCCGGCGCGTTTTGGCCCAAGGGCGCGGGTCGGCTCAGGCCAACGGCCTGCCCGTAACGGTCGCCACCTTGCAAGCCCTGGGCGAGCGGCTCATCGACATCCACGGCCAGCACGAAGGCCGCGCCCTGCTCGACCCTGACCGCCAGCGCTCCCTGCTCGACGCCCACGGCGGGCTTGGTCCCCAACTGGAAGCCTTTCGACGTTGCCGCGAGACGCACGACGAACTCCGCCGCAAGCGGCTCGCTCTGATCCAGGCCGCGCACGATCGCCAGCGCCAGCGTGCATTGCTCGAATTCGAACGTGATGAACTCACCGCCCTCGACCCCCGCCCCGGCGAGTTTGACGAGCTCTCCCGCGATGCCCATCGGCTGGGCAATGCCGAGCACCTGCGCGAGGCCGCGACCGAAGGCTATGCCCTGCTCTACGAGGCCGATC
The DNA here is from genome assembly GCF_900129635.1 of Singulisphaera sp. GP187. Lineage (GTDB taxonomy): Bacteria > Planctomycetota > Planctomycetia > Isosphaerales > Isosphaeraceae > Singulisphaera. The sequence continues at coordinate 6,068,220 of NZ_FSRB01000001.1, forward strand.
GCTCGGCGCAAGAGCTGCTCGAACGGGTCGCCCGTCGCCTCGAGCCGCTGGCGAGCGCGGTCGCCGAGATTGCTGAAGCCGCGGCCAACCTCGGACGCCTGGCCGACGAGACCCGCGAGGTGGCCTACGCCTTACGCAACCTGAGCCGAACCTGGGACGACGATCCCGCCCGGCTCGACGGGATCGAAACCCGGTTGGCCCATTACCGCCGGCTCGTCGCGCGGTTCCACTGCGAGCCCGATGATCTCGCTGCGCGTCGCGCGGAGATCGACGCGCAACTCGCCACAATCGACCAGGACGATGCCGACTTGCTCGGCTTCGACCTCCCGCTGGCCCAGGCCTGGGCCGCGCTTACGGAGGCCGCCCTGACCCTTTCGCTGGCGCGGCAGAAGACATGCAAGGCGTTCGGCAAGGCGATCCAAGGGCGGCTCAAGACGCTCGGGCTGGCCAGCGCAAAGCTGACTGTCGAAGTTGTGACCCAGCCCCTGGGCGATGACCCGACCCTATCGGCGCCGGGGGATGCGGGCATCGACCGGGTCGAGATGCTTTTCGCGGCCAACCCCGGCGAGGAAGCCCGCCCGCTCCGCAAGATCGCCTCGGGCGGGGAGCTGTCGCGGGTCACGCTCGCGGTGAAGACGGTTCTCGCAGGTGCCGACCGGGTGCCGACCCTGGTCTTCGACGAGATCGACACCGGCGTCGGCGGTCGGCTCGGGGCGATCCTCGGCAAGAACCTGGCCGAGCTGGCCGAGCATCATCAGATCATCTGCGTGACCCACCTGCCCCAGATGGCCAGCTTCGCGCGGCTCCAGTGGGTGATCCGCAAGCAGGTGGAACGGGGCCGGACCCGTACCACAATTACTCCGCTCGACGATTCCGACCGTGTGACCGAACTGGCGGCCATGCTCCGTGGTGACTCGGCCGCCGAGGGAACCCGCCAGGAAGCGCTCTCGATGCTTCTCGAGGCGCAGACCGCTCGCTAACGGCTTGCGCGGAAACATCTTTTACAAATTTTCGATTCCAAAGCGTGCGGCTCGATCGTTTTTGTGCGAAATCTCAGCGGATCTGTGATGGGGTGTCCCCGTGAGGTGCCTGGACCTCCAGCTTGCCCCTGGTTCACGCGGAGACGCGGGATGAAATAGGAGTTTGTTTATGGGTAGGCCGACAGAGTGATTGATTTTGACCGATGGATCCACCCTCGCCCCTGTGAGCTCATCATACTTTCTCGACTCCTTCGCGTCTCCGCGTGGGTCAGTCTTTCGGTTGTTTGTTTTTCTAAGCGGACCAACTGGGGTGACGCGCCCGCGGATCGATGTCTAATCGGCCAGGCGCGGGGACGGACCGACGGCGGTGAGAGACGGGGTGACGCGGACCCGGTCAACCTCCGCCCAGCGGCACGGACGGCCAACTGGGGGAGTCCCGCCTTCAACTCAGGGGGGCGTGCTCAATGCCTCCGCAAGGACGTTCCACACATGTCGGACGAGAAGGTACTGCCCGTCCCGGTACGCGCCTCCGCGGTCGCCGCCGCGGCCTTGTAGATGTAGTGCCAGGGCTCGTAGGGCGCGGGGAGTGGGCCGACGAATTTGCCGCCGGCCGCCTGAACCGCTGACTTGAGCTTGGCCGTCCAGCCGGCGTCGTCCCACTTCTCCTTGAGAGTTGCCGTGACGGTGCCCGCGACGACGTCACGGCCTTTGAACACGACAAAATCGAACGCCTTGGCCTGGCCGTGCTGTGATAACCCTGGTGTCGCATTGGAGGGAGTGTTGCTCAGGCTGGCTTCAACCAGGACCTTCTTGAACGCCTGAAGGCTCGTTTCATCCGGTATATCCGGCAAAGACTCGAGCGTCTTCAGGAGCTTGGTCTTCAGCTCCAGGCCCAACCTCTGGACGGTGGGATTCTGGTTCCACAATTCGACCTGGGTTTCGAGGCTACGGACCTTGTCGGGGTCAACCCCAAGCGTGAAGCCCGGGTTTTCGCCGGCGAAGGTGGATTTCACGTCCGCGACGGCTTCCTTCATTTTTGTGAACTCGGCGGTCTTCTTGAATTCCTCCATGTCCTGGTTCGACCAGGCCCAGTTGGCGCCGATGGAGCCTCGTCCCATCGACGGAAACCGTAAGTAGCCCCGGATCGCCAGGACGCGCCGGTCCATCAACGGCATGCCGTTCAGCGCCCCCTGGATCTGGGTCTCCAAATCCTTCTCGATCGCGTCGACGTAAGCCTTCAACTTCTCTTCGGCGCTCGCCATAGTCGCGACTCCTCAACTTAACAGTGGAATGTGATGTCCCGGAGGCTGGTTTCGCGCGAGTCGACGTTCCCCGCCCCATCCTTCTTTATCCCGCTTAGCGGCGACGCCGCGCACCCCGGCCACACGGTTGCGGGATTGCCCGCTCGACGACCCGGTCATTCCCGCGTCCAGGAGCTTCGAATTCGGGCATCGCCGTCGCCTTCTTTTCTTGTATGAGATTCCCCTTGTGAGCATACATTGGGCGACGCATGTTGTGACAGTGCGGCTCCGCGGGAGGGCGAGACCGCCAGGACTTTGCGGAGCAAGAGGCTTGCGTCCCGCCGCCCTGGAAGGTCAACCCACTCGCCCCAGTCTTTGTTTTCTGACGCAGACGTCCAAAGACGTGCCACCGAAGTGGACGACGTCCGGAGAGATCGTGTTGTCGTGAGGGATTTGAAGGAGCAAACGATCGCTTGAAGTGACAGCTTGAATTTTGATTTGTGTTTAAGAGCCAATGGATTGTGGAGTTAAGCGTTATTGAGTATTGGTTGTTGAAGTAATTGTCTCTGGTCTCGACCTCGTTGGCGTGGTCCGTCACAGCGGTCTGCCGTTGGTTGACGCTGGTTTTGCGATGCGAATGATCCACCTTCACCAACTCTGAGGCTGGCAAAGGTGGCATGACCTCACGGAAGAGCGTTCCCCCGGCGGGTTGACGATGCCATGTTGAGGCGACCGCGCACCGCTGATCGGGACGAAACGACCCTCGGTCGGTCGGTCGGTCGGTCGGTCGGTCGGTCGGTCGGTCGGTCGGTCGGTCGGTCGGTCGGTCGGTCGGTCGGTCGGTCGGTCGGTCGGTCGGTCGGTCGGTCGGTCGGTCGGTCGGTCGGTCGGTCGGTCGGTCGGTCGGTCGGTCGGTCGGTCGGTCGGTCGGTCGGTCGGACGCTACCCGGGTTCATGGCATCAGACCGCCATAGGACGAAGGGGGGGCATACTTTCCTTGGCCGACCAGGCTGGGATCCAACCGTTTGGTGACGTCGATAAAGTCAAGTGGGTCTTTGGACGTCGAGAAGTAGTTGCGTGGCTCTCGCAACGGCAGACTTGCTCCGAAGACGTGATTCAGGACGATACGAAAGGAGTTGACGGGAGTGGTGCGATCCGTGAGTCCTTCGTAATTCTTGTCCGGAAAATAGAAGCAGTTGATAATCCCCATTCGCTCGTGGAGGTCGGTTTTGTCGACGTCGTCCACGTGGTGAAACAGAGCCGAGCCGTGATCCGACTGGAGAATGATGACGGGGGGCTCGGGTGAAGTGGCGAGGATCCGCTCGATCGTGTGCTCGACCTGTTTGGTCAGGAACGTGGATTGTTTGCGGTAGCCGTCACGGTAGCCGGCGGCGGAGTTGTATTGTTGGGCATATCGGTCGCCATCGGCCAGCGAGAACAGACGCCTGCGCGGGCTGATGTCCTCCCCCTGCTCTCCAAAGACGAACGGAGGATGGGGGCAGAGGATGTGGGCAAAGGTGAACGTTGGCTCGGGGATCTTGGTGATGTCGGGCAAGTGATTGAGGACGAAGAGCGTCCGCTCGCGAGAGAATGCGAAAAAGTCCCTGGTATCCGCCTTGGTCATCATGACCCACATCGGCGTCATGCCGATGAGCATCCGGTGGAACGCGGTCATTGGCTTGCGCGGACGGAGGTAGACGTCCGCGGCCGGATGCTCGGTGGGGTCGTAACCTGAAGAAAAAGAAACATACTTATAGCCAAGAGGCCGAAGTGACTTGATGATGCGATTCTCGCCGATCAAGGGGGTCATCCCGGTCAGGTCCCGGGCGGCGGGATCGATGAGCGCCTGGAGATAGTCGAAATTCAGTGAAGAACAGAGCGACAGCCGCGTCTGGCAGTAGTTGGCCGTGCTCTGGCGTGCGACGAAGAACCCCTTCTGCTCCAGGCGGGTCAGGAACGGCCCGTTGTCGAAACCGAATTGGTTTTTCATCACGTCGGCGCACGCGTAGGTGTCCAGGATGATGTAGTAGATGTCGGGCCGCTTCCCGAGCGCCGGGGTGAGGGGCACGGCTTCATTACGGCGATGGCTCGGATGGGCCGAGGCACCCATCCGGGCCATTGCCGCGCTGCCCGTGGGGAGGGCGACGAGGATCAGGGAGAACGCGTTCAGGTAGCTGGTCCAGGCCCACGGTTCCTTCAGCCGACGCCAGATCGCAAGGAGAGCGGGCACCGCCGCAAGCGCGAGGAGCCCGAGCATGGGCAACGGATGCACGTGGTGCTCGCTCTGGCCCCAGAGTCGGCTCAGGTGGTTCAAAAGACCGTTGACCGCCTGAGTGCAGAGGTCGAACGTGAAAAACAAGGAGGCCAGCAACGAGGTCGCCAGGGCCGACCTCAGCGTGTCTCCGGTCAACCGTCGCACCACCACCCAGACCGCGAGCGTTCCGATCAGGATCAGGCCGATCGGCGCCACTAACTCCGCCGCCGGCGTCTCGTCCACGTTGTGTGCATAGAGCGACAGGATCGGGAACACCGCGATCAGAAACGGATGGAGCACCCAGCGTCGGCTCGACCACGGTCCACCAGCCTTTGCCCCGGGTTCGCCCTCGACGTTCCGTTCGGCCCCTTCAGGGCAAGTTCGAGCATGAAAGACTCGAAATATCATGGTTTGAGTTCACACTTATGAGAGTCAAAGTCAGGCCCTGACGGTGCCTCGGCGAACGTGTGCACGAAGATCAGGGGCTGAAAATCTGTCACGATAAGAGCCTGCGATTGCACGGAGTCGGGAGGTCGGTGAGGCCAAGCGCCGATCCTTGATCCGTGGCATCTGGTTCAGAACGCAATCCGATGGATCCATTCGAGGGACTGCCAGGACGTCGTTGTGGAGAAACGATGCACGTCCGTAGTATCGCAGCGACGCCGTCGCCGAGAATGGCAGCGAATTCTTTCGGTTTTCCTCCTCGTTGGGCCGCTCATCCCCCGGTTTTCGAAGGCTCGCCGGTCCTTAATCCGCTCCGATCGTTTCGCCAACGACGGGAGGCACATCCCATCACCAACGATGGAAGGCACTTTACAAACGTCTGGCCATGTGAGAAAGTGAGACCGCGCACGTTCGGGATGCCGAGTATGCGAATCTGGCGTGGTTGTCACGAATGTCGAATCGAAGCTGAGGAAAAGGAATCGATTTGGTCTCGTCCTTAGCCAACCCAGGCTGCCGGGTTCGGTCTCGACGAGTCACTTGGGGACTGTTGATTCCACGATGTGGCACCTGGCATTGTGTGCACTTCGGAGGTTCTGTCCGACCCGGCCCGAACTCGCTGGCCTGGTTGCTTGTGCCTTGACCTTCGCTGCCTGGAACGCGGCTGCCACGCAGACCCTGACGCCCGCCGTGCCGTTGTTCTTCCTGGTCCTTGGCTGGGTCTCCGTCCTGGTCGGGCGTTCCGCGGTACGCATCGCCGGGGTGGACGGGCGCGATGACTTTCCAACCGCGTTTCTCTTTGGTTTTCTTCTGCTCAACTCCGCACTTCTGGTACTCGCCTGGATTTCGGTGTTCTCGATCATCACCAACGCCGTCATCTTGCTGGCGTGCGCACTCGCCTTGCAGGCCGTTGGGCCACCCCGGCCCGCGGAGCGCGGGTTGCGCCTGGCGATGCCGGGTCTCCTGGCGGTCATCCTCAGCCTGGCGGCGGCCACGCTCTGGTCGCAGGACTCGATCACGGCGCAAAGCATTTTTCCCGATGGGGTGGTGCTCAGGCCGTGGGTGGACAGTCTCTTTCACGCCCGGCAGGTCCAGGTGTTCCGCGATTCGCCCGGACCGGTCGTGATGGACGACCCGCGGATGGCGGGCCAGCCGATGTGGTTCTACCACCACGGTAGTTACATGACAACGGCGTTGCTGGCGAGGATGACGGGGACGCCGACTTTCCTGGCCTACACGAGTTTTCAGGTGCCGTTCGGAGTGGTCCTCTCCGGGCTTGCTGCCTACGCCCTGATCTGTTCCCTGTGGGGTGATCGAGCGGGGGTCGCCGCCGCGGCCGTCCTGTTGCTCTTGCCCGACGCCTCGTGGCATGGGTTCGCCAACCCCTGCCTGGGATACGCCTGGCTCCAGCAGATCGCTCCCGCCGGCCAGTACGCGGTGGCGATTTTGGCGGTGGCCTGGATCCTGATGTTTGAGGGCTGCCGGACCGGGCGGCTTTCGCTCGTGGCGCTGGCCTTCCTGGCCACCGGGTTGGCGCTTCATTACAAAGCCCACTTGTTCGTTGCCGCGGCGCTCGTGATCTGGGTCTACCCGGCGCTCTTTCTGACTCGGTTTCGGTGGCGTTGGAACCTACGTTCCGCACATCTCTGGTTCATTATCTCCGAATTTCCGGCGGCCTGCAATTTCAGCGATCGTAGGCCGTCGCCATGCCAAGCAGGTTCAGAATCTGGCGTTGCAACTTGGAGAGCTCGGTCGTGAATTCCACTGGCGCTTGCCCCTCCACGATCAGCTGATGACGCTGCACCTCCTCGAACAAATCAATCACCCGACGTGCCGTCGGGCGATGGCACGCTCGACCTTCCGGGTACAGAGGCACACTCTTCACACCATCGCGTTTCATCGCCGCACGCAGTTCCCGCTCCAGCAGCGCCTCGGTCAACAGGGCCAAGAAATAGACGCAAAGCAGCGACTGGATCCGCCCCACGTTCTGCAGGTACACGGGAGCCACTTCGAAGTCTGTCTTGAGTTGCGAAAACCGCTTCTCGATTACCGGCTGACGCTTGTATGCTAATAGCAATTCTTCCTCAGTAAGCAATAACTCGTTGGTGATTAGGGGAAAGACACCGTCGACGCACATTTCCGCCGCGAGAGCAACATGGTCGATGCGGTAAGTCAATGCGATGCGAACGGTCTCCTCTTTCACGTAGCGCGTCTTGTCGTTGGGACGGCCACGCCCCTCCTGACGGTAAGTTTCCTCCCGTTTTTCCACGACTTCGACTGTGATCCACCGGGCCAAGTCCCGCGGCTCCAGGATGGCCGCGACCGCCTCCTTGACCTTTCCGAGTTGGCGATAGCGGCTACGCGGCGAGCTGAGTTTTAACCGCAGTTCCGACAACGCCAGCAACGCACGCTCCACTTGCTGATGACGTGATGATGCGTCGACTTCCGCTTTCCGTGTGCTGTGACACCAGATCAGACGGTAGCCCTCGGCACTGAGGGTCGCCTGGTCGGCCACGCTGTAGCGTTCCAGGAGAACTCCCTTCTCATCCCGCTTCTCATGGATCGGCTTCCAGGTCACCTGGTCCTGGTACAACAACGCGCGGAATTCGCCATCTTCGGAGCGGGTACGAGGCAGGATGCTCAGGAATCGGCCGCCGTGCTGGTGCAGGTAAGCCATGTTCTCGGCGGTGGCGAGCTTGCAGTCGGCCACATAGAGAAAGTCCCGTCGCCCGGTCAACTGGCACAGCAGGTCCCAGGTGGCACGATGAGTGCGGTCGTCGGTGGTATTCCCGCTTTCGACGCGGAAGTGAACCGGTACGCCGCCATCGCGAGTGACGGTCAGGACGTAGAGCAGTTGTTTGAGGTCAGGGCGATGATCCTTGTTGTGCCCCCAGGTAATGGCCTGGGTCTTCTGGCCCCGCATCAGGTCCTCTTGGGCCGCCTCGCGATAGTCGCCGTGGAAGGTGATTGTGGTCGAGTCGTTATGGAGTTCGTCCAATGCGACGTTGAACTCCGCCACGGCATGGGTGGCGACGGCCAGGGTGAACGAGGGGACATTGGCGTCGAAGAGTCGGTCGAGACAACGTCCGACGCGGTCGTCGTTCCAGTGGGGCAGTTGGGCCGGGGTCAGAGCGAACCACTCGGCGGGGTGGCGACTCGCCCATTGGCCGACGCCATACATGGGTTCACGGGAGACGAGAAGGTTCTTGAGCAAGAGAAGGAGGCCGGTGGAGGTGGCGATCTTTTGGCGGGCATCCTCGGGGGGAAGGTATTGGCGGAGGAAGTCATCCAGTCGAAGTCGGCGGATGATCCGATCGAGGATGGGAAGGGCGCCGAGCCGGAAGGACTTGAGGGACTGACCGCCGGTGTGGGCCGCCTCGCCGGGACTGAGATCGGGAGCGGGATTCGACTGGCGCGGTCGTTTTTGTTCTGGCATGGACCATGGCCTCGAGAGGGATCAAATCGTCCTCGACATGCCCGCGATTGGCGACAGGCGTCGGGTTGTGATTCCCGTCGGCATGATTGTCCGAGAGTCGAGCGGGTCAAGGTGGAAAATTTTGTTGACTTGCAGAAATAATTACGCCTTGACGTAAGTCTAGGCCCGCAAGACTTACGTCAAAAGCGAATCCTCAAGTTTGACTCCGAAAGGAGGCAGGGAACGGTTGGGACATTGCCTTGCATGGGAAACAAGCGAAGAATCGATGGGGAACGATCACGATGGGTTGGCGGGACGAGGAGGCGTGATGTGAGCAAGTCAGTGGCGGAGATCATGGAAGGAGCGGGTCGCGGGAGCCAATACATCAGCGTATGCCAGAAATAGCAGGAGGTGAAAATTCCGAGAAATTGCAGGCGAGATGTGCGGAACGTATGTTGGAAGTATGCCTGGTTGGTCTTTTCGCTGGCGTCCTTTTTCGTGATCGTCAGACTGTCGCGCCGGTTTGACGCGATCCCCGTGTTGCGGCTCGACGGTTCGTCGCTCAAGGAATACATGAACCTGAATGTGGCATGGCTGGCCCACGGCGCGACGCGGAACTTCTTCGCCTCGCGGTTTACCCCAACGTCCTCACGCCCTCACGATCTGTTCTGGGGGGCGTTGCTGCTCTTCTACGGCACGTTCGGACTGTTTGGCGTGGCCTATCTCGTCTTCCTGCTCGTCGTGGTCGGGCGCGAAGCGGTTCGGAGACCGATGAACGCTCGGCTCGGATACCTCGTCTTCCCACTTTTGATCATCATCAATTACCTGGTGATGTCTCTAGGGCTGGCGTTCAACAACAAGCCACCCGCGCACCCCGAGGAATTGCTGCACCGACCACTCGTCTGGGCTTATTTCGTGGTGGTTGCCTGGGTGGGCGGCCTGGCCTACGCCATCTTTCTTGAGGAGCGGATCCGCCGCTCATCCTCGTTGCGGAATGCGTTCATGGTCGGGGCCGTGGTGCTGCTCGTTGTGCCGTTCTCGCTTGGTCAGAGTGTTCAGGTCGGCCCGGAATGGGGGCGTGAGCTCACGAACCAGGCGTATCCACGCGGTTGGTTCGAGTGCGCCCGGTACATCCGAGAGCACGCGAGCGCCGGTGACGTGGTGCAAGACTCCGAGGGGGACCCGAACCTGATGGTGGGCGCGATCGGTGAGCATTCGGCTTACGCGATCGACTACTTCGACACGCTGCAGTCTCCGATCCTCCTCGACCGACTCGAAGAGATGCGCGTCTTCAAGGCAATGACCGACGCCGACGCGATCCGCCGGTTCGCCGCTCGCCGCCAGATTCGCTGGTATGTGACCCACCCCGAGACCCGGCTGCGCTGGCCCGGTTCGCTCTTGAATCACCCGAAGTTCTCCTGGAGCGGCTACTGCGTGTACTCGTTCCCGCGTTGATTCGTGGACTCAACCCGGGGGGCAGCGTTTGCCTCGGATCGGAGCCACCAGAACAGGCCGGAAACGACCAGGGCGTGATCGATCCGGCCGTCCTGGATCATCTGTGGAATCGCGGGGGCGGGGGCAAGCTCCACCACCACCTCTTCATACTGGTCGAGCCGGGGCTCGGCCACGAGGCGCGCGTTGCGGACGACGATCGTGGTCGTTCGCGAGGTCACGATCGAGGGGTTCGACCAGACGGTTCCCACGATTTCAGGCGCGTCGCCGGCATAGCCGGTCTCTTCGAGGAGTTCGCGCGGCCCGGCCTCCAACGCACTTTCGCCTGGTTCCAGCAAGCCGCCGGGCGTCTCGAGGCTGTCTTTCGCCGACCCCGCGCGGAACTGGCGGACCATGACGAGCTGCCGGTCGGGGGTCAGGGCGATCACGTGCACCGCGTCGGCCAACTCCATGACGTAGAAGGCGTGGACGCGCCCCGAGGTACGCGACTTGAACCGCTCGCGACGCAACTGGAAGAGCCAGTTCTCCTCGATCATCGGCTCGTCGTCGCGTCGACCCTCGCGAGTCCAGGAGGCCGTCGATTCGGGCAACAACTTGTCCACGCATTCACCTCCAAGCACGAGTCGGAAAAAAAACAGACAAACTCTCGCGCCGGGGACGGACGACGACCGGGCACGCGGCCCCAAGCGAACCCCCATCGATCCGGCAAACGGCGGTTAACGGAGCAACTCGTCGATGACCATGGCGACGCCATCGTTGTCGTGGTCGCCGGTGATGTGATCGGCCGCGGCAAGAACGTCGGCCGGGGCATGCCCCATGGCAACGCCGAGGCCCGCTCCCTGGAGCATCGGCACGTCGTTGGCATCGTCGCCGATGGCGCAGATCTCCGCGGGCGAAACGTCCCAGAGCTCAGCCAGGTGAAGGAGTGCAGACCACTTGCTCGCCTCGTGATGGAGGACTTCGCACATCGTCCCCGCGTACCGGGGACTCTTCTGGACGAAGGTCCGCACCCGGCCGGAAAGTCGGGCCATGATAATATTCTTGAATATGAGCATGTCTGTGCGTGCGCCGATTGTGCAGATATGGTAGTGCCCTCCCCCGTCGATCCGTTCGGACCAATCGGGGTTGACCTCGCCATGGCCCCGGTTCTGGGTCAGGTAGTCGTCATAGAGGGGGCGGCCTGTCGGGTCGCGCGTCACCAGGAAGTCGAGGCCCTCGGGCGGCCGGTCGGTGAATGAGAGCGGCCACTCGTCGTGGACGTGGAAGAGGTCGAGCAATTCGGCGAGCAGGTCGGGCTCGAAGTCGGCCCGCCAGAGGGTGCGGTGGTTGCCTGGGTCCTTGACGAGCGCTCCCGAGTTGCAGACCAAGGGGGCGTCGAGCCCGAGTTGCTCGGCGATCGGCCGGGCGCGGCGATAGCGCCTGCCGGTGCAAAGGACGGGCCGGATCCCCGCCCTGGCCGCCTTCGCGACGGCGGCGATGGTGCTGGGACGCAACGTCCCTGCTCGGTCGAGCAACGTCCCGTCCACGTCGAGCGCCAGGATCCGATAGGTCGAGCCGTTGACTGTTCGCAACAAGATGATCCTCCAGGTGTGGCGTCCCGCATTGCCGAGGAGGCTATCGTACCGGGACCGCGGGACTGCCGGCAAATCCTCCCCGTGGCCTCGGGTCGACGATCGAGTCCGGAAAGCGCCGAAAGGTTGACCTGTTGGTCAAGCTCGCCCGCTTGGGATAAGATCGAGACCGGGAGACCGTGGCCTTCGACTCGGGGTGGAATCGCCAGCCGGTTGCCTCGTTTCGCGTGTCATCATCGGCTTGAATTCAGGAGTTTTATCGACGATGCCCCGTTCCCACGCGTTGACGCTCTGGGCCTTGATCCCTGTGCTCGGGCTCTCGGGCTGCGAGTCGGACACGTTCATGCCGCCCCCCAATCCTGAGTTGACGGCCCCGGCGCCGCCGCCGCCAGTTCGGGTCGTCGAGATGATTTTGCCCACGAATAGCACCCCCGACCAGAATGCCTTGGCCCAGTATCTTCGGCTCGTTGCCTCGCGCGAAAAGACGAGCTACCGGACGTCGGCTCCCGAGCCGAACGATCCACCGCGGCGCCAGGCCGACCTGATCCGCAAGGCCGCCGAACGAGGAGCCACGGTCCTGATCGTGCAACCGGCTCAGGATGCCGAAGTGACCAAGGCGCTCCACGAGGTCCGCGCTCAAGGCGTCTCGTCGGTGCTTCTGGCCGAGCCGCTTTCCGAAGCGGGGACGGGGAAGCCGTTCCCGATCGTCGAGCCGGCCCCTTATTCCGACGCGGCGGGAAAAATCATCGAGACGGCGGTGGAGGCCGCGAAGACCGTCAAGCTGCCCGCTGACGGGACGGCGGTCATCCTGACCGTGCTCAAGCCCGACGCCGATCTCAAGGCCGGCGCGGAAGCACTCGCCGCCGCGCTCAAGAAGGCGGGCGTCGCGCACTCCGAGCCACTCACGTATGACGGCACCCTTGAGGGGGCCAAGTCCGCGCTCAACACGCGGCTCGAAGCGGATCCGAAACTGGCGATCGTGCTCATCGGTGAGCAAGTCGGCTTGACCGGCGCGCTCGATGTCAGGAGCAAGCTGAAGGGCAAGCGACCGATCGTGGTGGCCGGCTACGTCCCGAGCGATCCGCCGATCAGCGAGATGCTCTCCATGCAAACGGCCGCGATGGCGGTCCGCAACATCCCCCAACTCGCGCGTCAGGCGTTCAAAACGGCCCTCCAGGTGGCGGAGGGAGACGCGGTCCCCGATCGGACCGCGGTCCCCGACGATGTTCGCCGCTTCGCTTCGGCGTATGTCGACACTCCTCCCGACCCGATGGAGGGACTCCCCAAGTCCGACTGAGTGAGCCAGCCGGTCGATCAGGATCAGTGGGCCCCGTAAGCGGCGCCGGCGGCGCGGCGACCTCGGACGCTCTCGGGGAAGAGCGATTCTTGGTTGAGCGTGCCGTCGGTCAGGAACGGGATCGGCAGGTACTCGGTTTCCCGAGTCAGGTGCGGGTGAGCGCGAAGCTCCTCCTCGAGCGGAGGTGACACCCAGAGGGTGCTCAGCTCGAGCGTGTTCGGGATCACGACCATCCGCGCCTCCGACGGATCGATCCGCCAGCACGTCTGGAGCGCGGCCTCGAAGACCTCGCGATCGCTGGGCAGCGTGATCGGGATCCGGGCCCGCTCCAGGCAGCAGGAGGTCAGGACGTTGATCCGGAACGATCGCTCCTCCAGCTTCGAGACCAGCCGCTCGGTCGTCAGGTCGGCAAAGCCGACGCCGACGATGTTGCCGTGGCTCTCCTCCGAAACGTCGAGCACGACCATCCGCGTCACGACCGGGCGCTCGAAGTCGTTCTGGGTCTCGATCATCAAGCGGCCGGTGACGTTCGGGTCGATCCCGGCCCCCGAGTAGTTCTTGCCAAGCTCGCCGATGACCAGCACATCGATCTGGTCGAACGGTAGCCGGGCCATCAGCTCGCGGGCCCGCTTGAGCAAGTTGGGTTCGACGTCGAAGATCGTATCAGGTTCAAGCGGCACGATCTCGGCCGGCACGTCCTCGGCGTTCTCGAGAATCGCCAGGCCGAGCGCGAACTTCATGTTGGCGATGAGGTGCCGCCCGACGGCCGGCAGCACTTCCTTCATCCCGCGCAGTCCGAGCTTATGAATCTGCTCGGCCCCGTCGCGCTTGCCCAGGCCGATGACCATCATCTTGAGGATGCCCGACTCGTGGGCGGCGTGGAAGTCGGTATGCGGCTTGACCCGGTTCAAGAGCACGATGCCGTCGGCGCCATGGGCGTTCTTGTCGAAGTAGATCGGCAGGCCGATCGGGCTGGTGCCGACGACGACGGTGTCCATGTCGGTGCGGACCTCGACCCCCATCGTCTCGGGCGTGATCTGGTATTCGGCGAGGAGCTGGCGCTGGCCTTCCGGAGTGGCGCCGCCATGGCTGCCCATGGCCGCGACGATGAACGGTCGGAATCCCAACTCCTTGAGCGTGTCGACCGTCGCCCGCGCAATCGTGGGGATAACGGTGATCCCTCGGCTGCCCACCCCGACCGCGATCGTTCCACCCGGCTTGACCCGCTCGCGGATCTTGCTCTCCAGAATGAGTCGACGGACGGTCCCCGCCACGTCGTCCAGGCGAGGCTGGGGCACGGACTGTCGAACACGCGCCAGCGGTGGAAATGACATCCGAGGCAATCCTCTGTTATGATGGTCGAGATTCAAAAAAAGCCGGTTTTGAAGGCGAGTCAAGACTCGCAATCTCGGACTCCCCTCTTAGACTAAGGATACGCGTCGTGGTCGTCAAATCGAAGCCAGACGCCGCCTTCGGCCCCAACCGCCTGACACTCTCATGAGTACGGCGATCCTGATTCTGACGCGTGAGGGCCTTGCCCTGGCCCGCCGCCTCCGCGACGCTTGCCCGGAAGGGATCGCCATCTTCGGCCCTTCGTGCGTCGTTGGCGCGTGTGGCGGTTCCGTCTCCCGCGCGGACGAGGCCATCGCGATCGGTGATACCGCCCCTCTCTTCGCCACGGCGGAGCCGGGTGTCTTTGGCTGGCTCGGTCCGCTCCGCCTGGTCTTTCCCACGATCTGGGAGCGGCATGATTCGATCGTCGCGGTCATGGCCCTGGGAATCGTCGTCCGGCTCGCCGGTCCGCTCGCCCGGGACAAACGCCTCGATCCGGCCGTGGTGGTGGTCGATGACGCAGGTCGGTTCGCCATCAGCGTCCTCGGGGGGCACGGCGCGGGGGCCAACGCGCTGACGCGCCGGGTCGCCGAGGTCCTGGGGGCCCAGCCGGTCGTGACCACCGCGAGCGAGGCCCGCGGGCTCCCGGCGGTCGACCAGGTGGGCCGCGACCAAGGATGGACGATCGAGCGGACCGAGAACCTGACGCGGGTCGCCGCCGCGGTCGTCCGTCACGAGACGGTGGCGGTCTGGCAGGATGCCGGCTCCCTCGATTGGTGGCGTCCGTTCGGCCCCTGGCCAAGCCACTTCCACCGGCTCCGTTCCTGGGACGAGCTGCCCGGGTTGCGGGCCTCGGCCTTACTGGTGATCAGCGACCGGCTCGAACCCGAGAACCTGCCCGAGGAACAGACGCTCGTCTATCGGCCCCCGACCTTGGTGGCGGGGATTGGCTGTCGCCGGGGCGTCTCGCTCGAGACGATTGCGGCCTGGACCGAGTCGGTACTCACCGCGCACGGCCTCGCGGCGGGCAGCCTCGCGGCCTTGGCCACCGTCACGCTGAAGGTCGACGAGCCCGGCCTGCTCGCGTTTGCCGCGGTGCGCCAGCTCCCGCTCGTCGCTTTCCCCCCTGCCCAACTGGCCGACCAACCCGGGATCGAAACCCCCAGCGAACGGGTCCGATCGAAGATCGGCATCCCGGCCGTGGCCGAACCTTCCGCCTTGCGGGCCTCGGGCGCATCGCGCCTTCTGGTCACCAAGCAGAAAGGCCCCGGGGTCACGGTGGCCCTGGCCCGTAAGCCCGCTCCCGAGTCGCAGGCCAACTGAGTGTGCTGGCTCTGACGCTTCAAGGAGCCCCGAACGCCGGCGCGTAGACGCCGATCGACGGCAGAGGCGCCATCGATCCGGCCGAGTACGGCACGGCCCACGTCTGATAGTTCGCCGCGCCGTAGACATAGCCGGGGGCGACGATCCCGGGCCGCCAGAGGCCGACCCCGTACCGTCCCGCGATCAATCCGGAGGGGGGATAACCATAGCCGTAGCCCACGCCGAACGGCGAGGCGAACTCGGAGTAAGTGCGGGGAACGCGGTAACTGGCGGTGCCGTAGCTCGTACCGTAGAAGCCGGGAGCTTCAAAAAAACCATTGACTCGGATCGGAGCCGACACGCCGACCACCGGGGCCTGAGCGTGCGTTGAACCCGGAGTCAGTGTCATCGCGGAACCGACGATTGCCACCCAGAGCCATTCGCGCATGATTCTCTTTCCCTTCACTTCGATTCCGGCCACGTCGGAACGGCCAGCGCCTCATTCGCTCCACCCGCAAGTGTACGGCCTACCCGGGGGCCGTGCGGACCCATTCGTATAAAAAATCAGAAAGAAAGGCGAAGGGAGCGCGCTCTCCCTTCGCGGCCTGATCGTCCCGAAACTTCGCCGTTCAGGTCGGGCGATCACCAGCGATAAAATCGACCACCACGCCAGCCGCCGTACCCCCTGCCTCCCCACATCGAGTAGGGGCGAATGCCGCCGTATCCATAGCCGTAGCTTCGGTAGAACGGGACGACCGGCGAAACGACGCCTGAATAGAACGAGGTCGTTCCGGGCGCGACGTAGCCGGAGTAGCCCGAGCTGTACGTCGTCGTGCCGACCAACGGTGCGGCATAGCCGATCCCAGGCGCGGCATAGTACGAGGAATAGCCCGTCGCTCCGTACGCGCTGGGGCCGTACGCGCCACCGTACGGATAACCGTAACTGTAACCGTAACTGGGATAATAATAAGGTGTCCCAATCGAGAACCCGCCCGAGTAGGGATTGCCAATCGACAGCGAGAACTGGGCCTGCGAGTCGGTCGCATAGCCGAGTACGATGCCGCCCGCCAGGACCAAGCCGAAAAGACGGTGCATTGAGACCTCCACACTCGTAAGGGAAGAACCCGGGTGCGCTGTCACGATTGTTCTTTTGCGTTCGACCGCGTCAACAATCGTTGTTAAGCAGGTGGACCTGGTCGTCTTTTGCATTGAATGATGTGTCAGCCCTGAGTGCCACGGGTTGGACTCAACCCGTGAGCCAAAAACCTGGGCGATCGCTCACGGGTTGAGTCCAACCCGTGGCCCCCAGCGTCCTTTGTATCCCAGCGTGAACGCCCATCAAAAAATGAAAGAAAACCGAGACCAACGGCTTCAACTTAGAGCATTGACAGCAGATGGCATGCCGATTCGTTTGATAATCCCGACTGGCGAGATAAGAGTGATTGTTTTGGATGCTTCGGTCCCTCTTCATGGGGGCCGACTGGGGAAAATCATGATTTTGGAAACCCAAAATTTTAGTTAGCAAAATGCCGAAAAACATTTGGAGTTGACCTAAAACATGGTTTATGATGTTTTGGGCAGGAAGTTCGCCAGGGATGAAATTCTCGTTTTTTTACGCGATACAAATACGAAGGATCCAGGATGATGGCGAACGTAGCGGAGGGGGGAGGCGAGCGCCGGTCGTTGGAGGAGGTGCATGGTTCGGTTTCGGTGGCGCAGCGGAATCCATTCAAGCGGCTCTTCGCGTTCATGGGGCCGGCGTACCTGGTGAGTGTGGGATACATGGACCCGGGCAACTGGGCGACGGACCTGGAGGGGGGCGCGCGGTTCGGCTATGCGCTGATCTGGGTTCTGTTGATGTCGAACCTGATGGCCGTGCTCTTGCAGACCCTGTCGGCGCGGCTGGGGGTGGTGACCGGGCATGACCTGGCCCAGGCCTGTCGCGCGGAGTACTCGCGCCGGGTCAACTTCGTGCTCTGGATCCTGGCCGAGGTCGCGATTGCCGCGACCGACCTGGCGGAGGTTCTGGGGACGATCATCGCCCTGAAGCTGCTCTTCGGCATGCCGCTGCTCTGGGGATGCGCCATCACGGCGTTCGACACCTTCCTGCTGCTCTGGCTCCAGCGGTTCGGGATGCGGAAGATGGAGGCGATCATCCTGGTCCTGGTGGCGACCATCGGCGCCTGCTTCCTGATCCAGATCTTCATGGCCCAGCCCGACGCGGGAGCGATCGTCGGCGGTCTTCGTCCCAACCTGCCTCCGGGGGCCCTGTTCGTCGCGATCGGCATCCTCGGGGCGACGGTCATGCCGCACAACCTCTATCTCCACTCGGCGCTGGTGCAGTCGAGGCAGATCGGCTCGAGCACGGCGAGCAAGGCGGACGCCTGTCGGTTTAACCTGATCGATTCGGCGATCGCCTTGAATGCGGCCTTCTTCGTCAACGCCGCGATCCTGATCCTCAGCGCCGCGGTCTTCTTCAAGCGAGGGCTCGAGGTCGCGAGTATCGAGGAAGCGCACAAGCTCTTGCCGTCGTTCCTCGGTTCCTGGGCGCCGATCCTGTTCGGGATCGCCCTGCTCTGTGCGGGGCAGAGCTCGACCTTGACGGGCACGCTGGCCGGCCAGATTGTCATGGAGGGTTACCTCCACCTCCGGATCGCTCCCTGGCTCCGCCGGTTGACGACCCGGTTCATCGCCCTGACCCCGGCTGTTCTGGTCATTTTCTTCGTCGGCGAAGGCTCGACCCAGCAGTTGCTCGTGCTCAGCCAGGTGATCCTCAGCCTGCAACTTTCGTTCGCGGTGATCCCGTTGATCCACTTCACCTCGAACCGCAAGAACATGGGGGTGTTCGCCACCCCTTGGTGGGGCAAGATCCTCGCCTGGCTGACGGCCGCGATCATCGTCGCCCTCAATGGCAAGCTCGTCTTCGACCAGATCGGTGACTGGGTGGAACTGGCGGCGGCGTCGGGCCGGACGGTCGGTCCGCTCCCGCTCTCCTGGGTCGTGGGCCTGGCGCTCTACAGCCTGACCGTGGCGGTCATCGGTCTCCTGGTTTGGGTGACGCTCAAGCCCTGGATCCGTCCCTCTCCCGCCTGGACCCCCGCGCCGACCGTCGAGTTGGACTGGGGCGATATGATTCGCCCCCGGCCCCTGGAGACGATCGGCGTGGCGCTCGAGCACGATCAGGCCGATGCCGAGATCCTCAACCGGGCTCTCAGCCTGGCCCGCGCGGGTGAGACCGACCTGGTCTTATTGCATGTGGTCGATACGCCGATGAGCCAGGTCTACGGCGATGACACGGCCGATCGCGAAACGGCCGGCGACCTCCGCTATCTCGCCGAAGTCGTCCGGATGCTGGGCGAGCGCGGCTACACGGCCCGCTCGGTCCTTCTGCACGGCCCCGATCGCGCGGCGCTCCTGGTCCGGCAACTCAAACAGGAGCCGGTCGACCTCCTGGTCGTCGGCTCACACGGCCACGGCCTGGTGCGTGACCTGCTCTTCGGACAAACTGTCGACAAGGTCCGACACGGTCTCGAGATCCCGATGCTGATCGCTCGACCCGATCGCGGATCGACTTCGTCCGACACCCTCAAACCGATCTTTTCCCCGGAATCCGAGCTCGGCCCGACGCCCTCGAATTGAGTTTCGCCATCTTTTTTTTTGTTCACAATGGCTTGCGACGACGTGCGGATTCGTTCGGACGAGATCGGCGGGTGGGGACTCGCGGCATCATTTTTGTTGAGACCTGGCTTGTTTCTGACGGATACAGGCTGTAAAAAGCGACTTCGTGGATTCTTTGGGTTGTGCATTCGCCCACGTGTTAAATTCTCCTTTTTGGGATAGCCCGTGGGGATTGGCCTGAATCTCGCAGGGACAGTGGATCTTGAGAGATCCACCGCCCTGCCCTGTCAGGGATTTTCTTCCGGTTCGAGGGAGACATGGTTCAGACTTCATCCCTTGATTTGGCTCCAATGTCGAGTCCCAAGGTCAGTGTTCGCTGTGGTCGTTGTGGCGATGCAGTTCCCGAAGTCTCGGCGCGAATCGTGATCGAGTCGGGGCCGCTGCAACGCGATCATCCTGTCCTGTCGCTTTGCGCGCATTGCTCCGGGTCGCTGGCGCGTTGGTTCGAGCGCCGCGGGCATGGAAGTGGCGGACAAAATGGCTCGAGGGCCGTACGTTCCGGCCATCGTGAACGACGCTCCGAATCGAGAATGGCGGAGCCCTTTGGGGCGTCGGCCGCCACCGTGGAGGAGATCCTCAGCCCTCGAGTCGTCGTCCTGACACTGCTCTTTGGCGGGTGCTTGATCGGACTCTTTGCCCTGTTCAACGCACTCCTCTGAATTCGGCCTTTTTCTTGGGGGTCGTCTGAGTGCAAACTTCCTCTCCCCCTCCCCTCCGGAATTAAGCGTCCGGTTGGCGCTCCGACTCGTTGACCGAGGCACGCGGTACGACTTAGAATTGGGTGTAGAGATGACAGACGCTCCGCTGAGGTTGCTTCGGAGTGGGCGGCGTTCGGACCGTTAAGACGCGATGGCGATCACGTATTACAAACGGTTCCGGATGGAGATCGACCTTGATGGTTCGTTGACTCCGCCCGTGCTGCTTCCCCCGTTCCGTTGGACGTCGTGGGAGGAGTCACTGGTCGATCAACACGCCGAGGTCAAGTATCTCAGCTTCCGGGGCGAAATCGACGCGTGCGTTTTCCCTTGTCTGGGAGATCGCCACGGCTGTCAGCGGTTGATGCGTGAGATTCGTCGCAAGCCGGGCTTTTTGTCGGCGGCCACCTGGCTGATCGCGGGCCCGGAGGGCTACGTCGGCACGGTCCAGGGGGTGATGGACCGCGGGCCGATCGGGGCCATCCAGAACATCGGGGTGATCCCCGACTATCGCGGCAAGGGACTCGGCCAATCGCTGGTCCGGCAAGCCCTTGAGGGGTTCTACCAGGCCGGTCTGCGGCGGGCCTACCTCGAGGTGACCGCCGAGAACAGCGCGGCGGTCCGGCTCTATCGCTCGGTCGGCTTTCGACGCGCCAAAACGCTATACAAAGCCGTTGATGGGTAGCCGGCCCGGTGCCGGGGTGGTGGATGGGTCGACCGTGGCCAGGATGGCTTGGGTCGGGTATCGTCAAGGCAATTCCGAAACGGGGCGGACGGACCGCCCCGCCCCGCCTTTGGTCCGACTGTTCCCGAGGTCGCCGTGCCCGACGCTCCTTCGATCGCGCAACATACCTATCCCAACGGGCTGGTCCTGGTCGCCGAGGCGATGCCCGGCGTTCAGTCGGCCGCGTTCACGTTGCTGCTGCCGGCGGGGGCCGCTTACGAGGCGGCCGACCGAGGGGGCGCGGCCTCGATGCTCTCGGAGTGGATCACCCGAGGCGCGGGGGAACGGGATAGCCGTGAGTTACTCTCGGCGCTCGACAACCTCGGGGTCAACCATGGCGAGAGCGCCCAGACCCTGCACACCAGCCTCGCCGCCGCCACGCTCGGCCGCAACCTGATCCCGGCCCTCGAGCTCTTCGCCGACATCGTGCTCCGCCCCCACCTCGACGACGACGAGATCGAGCCGATCCGCGCCCTGGCGCTTCAGAATTTGCGGAGCCTCGAGGACGATCCCGGGACCAAGGTCATTTACGAGTTGCGGCGGCGGCACTTCCCCGACCCCTGGGGCCGCCCCGCGCCTGGCACCCCCGAAGGGGTCTCCGCGCTCTCGCCCAATGAGCTTCGCGCCTTCCACGCCCTCGCCTACCGCCCCAACGGCGCCATCCTCGGCGTGGCCGGCGCCATCGACTGGCCGGAGCTCCGCGACGCCGTCGGCCGGCTCTTCGGCGACTGGGAACCTCGGCTCGAACCCGCCGTGCAGGAACGGCCGACCGGCCCGCTCCGCGACCACATCCTCCGCGAGACGCAGCAGATCCAGATCGCCCTGGCCTACCCGACGGCCACCGTCGCCAGCCCCGACTACTATCGCGCTCGCGCGGCCGCGGCGATCCTCGGCGGCTACTCCTCGGCCCGGCTCTTCACCGAGGTCCGCGAGAAGCGCGGGCTCTGCTACTCGGTCTACGCCAGCTACGAGAGCCAGCGCGACCGGGCCGCGATCCTCTGCTACGCCGGCACCTCCGCCGACCGCGCCCAGCAGACGCTCGACGTGACCCTCGCCGAAGTCGAGCGCCTGGGCCGCTCGGGCGTCGAGCTCGAAGAACTCGAGACGATGCGTGCCGGCCTCAAGAGCTCGCTCGTCATGGCGCAAGAGTCGAGCATGAGCCGCTCGGGCTCCCTGGCCTCCGACTGGTTCCACCTCGGCCGCGTCCGCTCGATCGGCGAGATCTCCTCGGCCCTCGACGCCCTGACCCCCGAGTCCGTCAGCGACTACGCTGCCAGCCAGGCCGCCAACGCCCTGACCATCCTGACCCTGGGCCCCAACCCCCTGGTCGTGCCCAAGTAAGTCGCCTGAAGGGGCGTGGCCCTGTCTGCGTTCTCGCCTCAGGAAGCCAGGGAGCGTGAGTTCCCTGTCCCTCCTCGTTCACTGTCGATACCTGGTGTTCCCTGGGACCGCGGGCGTCCCGCCCGCTCTGGAATGGATTTGCCTGGTCAAATTTCCATAAAATTGCGGGCGAGTCGCCCATAATTCCAGTGGAGCGCTCAACGAACCGAACCTTCGAGCCCCAGGGAAACCCGAAAGCCTTGACGAGAAGCGTCCTTATCCCTCTCCCGAAGGATGACTCATGGATCACCAGATCTTCGACTTGGGTCACGTCTCCTTGCAGTGCGGAGCCAGGCTCCGTGACGCGAAACTCGCCTACAAGACTTACGGCACGCTCAATACCGCCCGGGACAACGTGGTCGTCTACCCGACTTGGTATTCGGGACAGCATCAGGAGAACGAGTGGCTGATCGGCCCTGGCATGGCGCTCGACCCGGCCCAGTACTTCATCGTCGTCCCGAGCGCCCTGGGCAATGGCTTGTCCTCCTCACCGAGCAACACGCCGGAGCCATACAACCAGGCCCGTTTCCCCGAGATCACCTTGTATGACAATGTGACGCTGCAACACCGCCTGATCACCGAGGTTTGGGGCATCACGAAGGTCAAGCTCGTGGTCGGTTGGTCGATGGGGGCGCAGCAGACCTTTCAGTGGGGAGCGCTCTATCCGGAGATGGTGGAACGGATCGTCCCGTTCGCGGGCTCGGCGAAGACCTCACCCCATAACTTTGTGTTTCTCGAGGGGGTCAAGGCCGCGCTGATGGCCGATGCGGCGTTCGCCAACGGCTGGTATGAGAAACCACCGACCAAGGGCCTCCGCGCCTTCGCTCGGGTCTACGCGGGCTGGGGCTTCTCACAGCCCTTCTACCGCCAGGAATTGTGGCGGGAGTTGGGCTACTCGTCGCTGGAGGATTTCCTGGTGGGCTTCTGGGAGGGCTTCTTCCTCAAGAAGGACGCCAACAACCTGCTCACGATGCTCTGGACCTGGCAGAACGCCGACATCAGCGCCAACCCTGTCTTCGCCGGCGACTTCCAAAAAGCACTCGGCGCCATCAAGGCGCGGGCCGTCGTGCTCTCCCCCGAGATCGACCTCTACTTCCCCCCCGAAGACAACGAGTGGGAAGTTGAGCATATGCCTAACGCCGTCTGCCGTCGCATGCCCGGCGTCTGGGGCCACTTCGCGGGCGGCGGGGTGAATCCGGTCGATACCCAGTTCATCGATAAGACGTTGAAGGAGGTCCTCGTGGGCTGAGCCTGGTTTCGTGATTCCAGTGGATCCAGAATAGCAGTCGAGCTGAAATCAGAAAATCAGAAGAGCAGGCCAAAGTCCTGCTTTTTACAATCGTTCTTGCAGGAATTTATCTTTGTAACTTGGCCTGGGAACGATGCGGGGTCGTTCGGCGCCGACTTAGCGCCGAGGAAAACCCCACAATCGTACTCGATGATTTCGCTCCGTGGGCCGGTAGCTGACGGGATACCTACCGGCCTTCAAGAAGAACTATCATTTCAAACCGGCGTTAACCTTGGCGTTATTTTTGGTCATTTGATCGTCGGCCTCCTTGGTTTCCGGGGGTCTGGTATCGGTGGTTGGCACGGCGGGAAGGGATTCTCCGGAACCACATCCCGGAAGGTTGACCAATCCAATGATCGCGACGAACAAGCAGATCAAACGAGACATCAGCGCGTATTCCTCTCAATGATTGGATGTTATAGGGCGGATCATTTCGGGGTGTAGGCGGCTTCCCCACCACCTCGCGATCGAGTTGGTGGGATGCTGTGGATCCAGATCGTCAGAGCGCATCGGCGCTGATGATTTCTCCGAGCCCTTTGGAGCCAAGCGCCCACCAGGCAGGAAGACTGACGCTGTTCTTGATGAATCGGACCGAGCCATCGGCCATACCCAGGTTCACCCCACCGGAGTGATTACTGGTCGGGGGAATGCTTCCCATCGGGCGTCCGTAGGTCGTGCTTCCGGCTGTTGTGTCGGACGGATTGTCGCAAGCGGCACTGTTCGGACCACTGAAGTGGGTGTAGCCGTTGGTCGCAACATAAGGGGGGTAGGCCGAGGTCCAAAGCTGTCCTGAGCCGAAGGAACCAACAGCAGACGTCGTGCTCGGTATGCCATTGCATGCATTGGCAAATGTCAGGGCCCCGGTGGCTCCGCTGTTTGCTCCGACGCCGGTCGGGGATGTGAAGATGACGCGTTTCCAGTCTACGTGGTTCCGCAGCGTCGGAGTGACACTTCCCGCTGCGCGGCCGTAGAGTCTCTCACTGACGACGGCGGTATTCGAGGTGCCATCGGTGATTGAGGCGATTGTCACAGGTGCCCAAGGCCCGCTATAGGGCGTACTCGGGAAGAGATTCCCACTCCCGTGGCGATCGGCGTAGGGGATGATCGTTCCTGAAAACAAGGAGATCACGCCTGGACCACCATAGTTTCCTACGTAATTCGTTGCTGCGTGGGGGTCGCGGGGAAGACCCGCCTGACTTTCAGACGGACAGAGCAGTAGTCCGAGTTTAGAATAGGCTACAGTCGTGTTAGCAATCCCCGTGCCTGAGGAATACATTGGCGAGACGGAGAAATTGAAAGCGTTGTACATTGGTTGCTGCTCGGCAAACTGGAGAAGCGGCACGAGCCAGCTTATTGCCCACCCTGAATCTGTGGTAGCGGTGGTTGCCGGGTATGCACTTTGGGCCGGGAAGCAGCCAATCGCGCTCTCGTAGTTCATCAGCCCCAGTCCCAGTTGCTTCAAGTTGTTTGTGCACTGCGCTCTTCGGGCCGCCTCACGAGCCGCCTGAACGGCAGGCAAAAGTAGGGCGATTAGCACCGCAATGATCGCGATGACGACGAGCAATTCAATCAAGGTGAACCCACGACGAACCTGTCTCATGAGTAAGTCCCCGAAAGTTCGAAGCGACGACGTGGTCGTACTTTTCGCGGTCTAATACCTTTCGAAAATCAAGACGTCGATTCTCGATGGTAATTACCGCCCACAAGTCGAGATGAGTGAAATGGAGAACGCCGAAAAAGGTCAATGCATACCCAAGGGGAGCCGAGGTTGCATTTTGGCCGGACGAATACTGGACTACTGTCACGGAGGGGGAGAGGTGAGACGACTGAACCCTAACTCAGCAAATGAGTCGGATTGAACCATCAGATTCCAAGAGAGAGCTCGCGTGAGCGAAGATGGCCGGTCGTTGAGAGGTCTACTTGTCTTTGTACGTTTTATTGCAATGAGAGACGTTTGCTAAAGTCGTCTCACGGGCTCCTCATCATGTCATTGGAATCGTGAATGTAAGATGTATTAAAAACTGATTCGAAAGCCGATTCTATCTGATCTTAGATCGCCGTTTTCCGGAATTCAAGATGTCAATGGTCAAAATGTTGAGGATTTTGTGATCGCCCTGACTCCTTCTAACTTCAAGTCCCACCTCAAGTAAGAGCTTGACATCTGTAGGTTGAATTTGTTAGGATTAATAAAATAGGTGCCAAGGGGCGTCGCGGTCGCCATGGGGCCAGGCCGAATGATATAGGGGAAGGCCCCAGGGATTTGCGCCGGGACGAGGTGCGGTTGCCGTTTCGGACGAGGATTGGCAAAGGCAGGCCAGGTCCGTTTGGCGAGCCTTCTCGGAGGTGGGTAGGCAGCGCTGCCATGAGCCGACGGTATGCCCAACTTGTCGACATCAAACGTGAATCCCGACTGAGTGATTTCAGCGGAGCCGGCATTGATGACGAGCAGAAATCGTTGAAAGCAGGAGCGGGTCCCACGATCAACGATCCCTGAAGGCGGTCGCGTGGTTACTTATCGCCGAGAAGTGCGCGTCGACCAAAAAATCCGGCCTGAACCAGGCCGGTACGAAGTTCGACTCCGAGGATGAAAGGCGGGGGCGTGGCGTCGTTCTACTTCTTGGCCGGGGCGGCCGGGGCGGCCGAGGCGGTTCCGGGGGCCTTGGGGGCGGCCTTGAACTCGTCGGCGGAGAGTTGTTTGAGCGACAGATCCTGCATCAGGGCGATCCCGCCGCTCTCGGGGGCCTTCTTCTCGTAGGCGAGCACCGACGATCCGCCTTGGGGAGTCCGGTCCAGGGGGGCTCCCCAGAGCACGACCACCTCGCCCCGCTTCAAGGCGTTGATGCCGGTGGGGTAGCCCTGCTCGGACGGCAGGACGTCTTTCATGTCTTTGGGGGGCTGTTGCGTTCGCTTGACGAACGACTGGTAGGTCCGGCCAATCTCTTCGAGAGCCAATCCCTCGTTCGTACGTATGAGGGCGACTGTCTTTGCGTCTTCACCATTACCGCAGCCGCCGGCGGTCCATGTCAGGAGTCCGATCGCCAGCAGCCAGCCCGCATTCTTCCGTCGTTGCATCCGTCCTCCTCGAAGGGAACGGGGCGGCGCATCAGTACGCCGCCCCCACGATCGACACAGGTCTCGACCAAGGCCGGTTGGCGTCAGAGCGCGTCGCTGGAGATGACTTCACCCCCGGCACGTGTGCCGACACCCCGCCAGGTGGTGAGGTTGATGGTGCTCTTGACGAAGTGAACGCTGCCGTCGGCGAAGAGCGTGTTGGCTCCCCCGGAGTGGTAGCTTCGCGCCGCGAGGTGTGCCCCGGTGAATGAATTATTGCCACAATCATAACTGTTGAAGTTGGGGGGGATCGTGTGCGAGTAGTAGGCAACCTCGGGCAGGTTGCGGTAATACTGCTGGCCCCGATACGAAATCAGGTCGACCACCTGGCTATTGTCCCAGTTCCCGCATGGCGTGGGCCAGATCTGGTTGTTCAGGGATGCGGTGGCATAGAGGTACACGTTCAGAGGGCTGTACGGGGTCTGGCCCGAATAGATTCCGGTCTCGGGTAGGCTCGACCGCTTGGTTTCCGCGAACGCCGCCGTGTTGCTCGTCCCGTCGGTGATGTCGGCGTACCGGCACGCGTTTGTGACCTTCAAGTAGTCAACGTTACCTACGGGCGCAGTGGTGTTGAGCGCGACGTTGAAGAGCCCGGCGTTCGCAACATTGGGCTCTTGGCCCGACCCGGACCCGAGAATCTGGGCCGCCGTATTGCCGGTGCTCGCAAAGTAGTTCGAGTAGCCGAGGTAGCCTCGGAGCCGGTTCGTCGCGGGGTCGGACGGGCAGATGTAGCTCGCGACGAGCTGGCCCATCGCGGTGTGGTTGGGCGTGGCGGCGACGGTCGAGGCGTCGATCCCGTTCATGTCGACCTGCATGTTGAACGCGGAGTAGGCGGCGGCCTGCTCCATGAAGGGCAGAATTTGCGCCTGGACATTGCACCGCCCCGAGCCGCTGCTGCCCACGCCGCCCGGCAGCGACGGGACCGGGCCGAAGCCGGGGGGGAGGGTGCTATTGGTCGACTCGAAGTTGGCGAGCCCCAGGCCGATCTGCTTGAGGTTGTTGGTGCACTGGGCCCGCCGGGCCGCCTCGCGCGCCGCCTGGACGGCCGGCAGCAAGAGCGCAATCAGGACCGCGATGATCGCGATCACAACCAGCAGTTCGATCAGCGTGAATCCACGACGAATCCGTCTCATGAGTGCGTCTCCGAATCCATAAAAGCGAAGCGGCGCCGGGGTAAGACAACCTCAACCCGTGGTTCCGTCGTTCAAGAATCGAATGAAAGAAGCGGATTCTCGACGGAAACCGCCGCCCACCGTTGAACGAGATGAACGAAAAAAAACGAGGGCATGAACGAGGCGAAGCGTGCCCAAGTGGGGACCGAAGCCCCATCTGGGGCGGACAAGGTCCGGACCGCTGTCGCGGCAAAGGGGGGGGGCCGACAACAAAGGAGTGACTCTTGAACCCTGGCTCAGTCGACGAACCGGGTCGAACCATCATCGTTCGAGGGAGAGTCGAATCGATTCAGCCGATTGTCGGGCGATTCGCATCCTTTCACGGGCCTGCCATCGACGAGACGCTTGCTGAGATGATCAAGCAACGTCTTCATTATGGCGTGAAAGCCGGGAATCCTGTAATTTTTCGCGTAAATGCGTCCGGCTCAAAGTCTATGTCCATCCGATCCTAGATCATCATTGCTGGAAATTCAAGTCGATGTGGTCGAGAACCAACGATTTGGTGTTCGAGACGCCTTCGCCGTAACGTCAAACAGAATCGCGACATCTGTAGGTTTTATAAATTGGTACTAACGATCCCGATGTCGCGGTCGGTTCTGGCGGTCGCGGCGCCGGACCGAACGATTTCGAGGGATCGGGCGAACTGGGCGCCACCACGGACAACAGGTTGGCCGGGCCACCCTGTTTCTTCAACGTTCCGCGACGCTCGCGTTCCGGGCCGGCGGTTTGGTCTCCAGGACCCGTGCGCCGGCCGAGGCGAAATCGCGGGAGGATCGTGGGCCGCGGCGGCCAACGCGCTCTTGAGTTAGGGCGACGAAGAGGCGATGCTGCTTACAATGGAGTAACGGCCATTGCTCCGCGAGCTTACGGGATCGGAATTCGGATCGACTCGAAAGCGCGGTGGCTCCCACCCTGCGGGGCCGTCGCGCGTTGGGCAGGCGCCACTTGTAGCCGGCTTTTTTCTTTGGGCGAGCCACGACTCATGCAATTTCACCACACGGTTCTCGAGAACGGTCTGCGGGTCATCGCCGAGGTGAACGACCAGGCCCACTCGGTCGCCTCCGGCTTCTTCGTCAAGGCGGGGAGCCGTGACGAGTCGGCCGAGGTCGCCGGGGTCTCGCACTTCCTGGAGCACATGGTCTTCAAAGGGACCCCGAGGCGCGACGCCCTGATGGTCAACCGCGACTTCGACCGGGTGGGGGCGAAGCACAACGCGCAGACGTCGGAGGAGGACACCTTCTACCACGTCACCTGCCTGCCCGAGTATTTGCCGCAGGCCTTCGACGTGCTTTCCGACATCCTGAGACCGAACCTCACCGAGGAAGATTTCGATACCGAGAAGCAGGTGATCATCGAGGAGATCCGGATGTATCTGGATAACCCGATGTCGGTCGCCTACGAGGCCGCCAAGGCCGCGCACTTCGGCCCACACCCGCTCGGGCAGAGCATTCTCGGCACGGTCGAGTCGATCACCGCCTTGAAGGTCGACCAGATGCGCCACTATTTTACCGAGCGCTACAGTCCGTCGAACATCGTCCTGGCGTTCGCCGGCAAGACCGACTGGGACCAGATCGTGGCCCTGGCCAAGGCGCACTGCAGCGGCTGGGAGGGAGGGGAAATCACCCGCCAGGCCGTTTCGCCCCGCGGGACCGGGGCGTTCCAGACGATCCTCCGCGCCGAGGACCAGCAGCAAACGATCATCGGCGTCGGCGACGCCCCCCCGCTCGAGAGCAGCGACCGCTACGCCGCCCAGCTCCTGGCGACGATCCTGGGCGACCATACCGGGTCGCGGCTCTACTGGGCCTTGATCGACCCCGGTTATGCCGACGGCGTCGAGGTCTCGTACCAAGACTACAACCAGGCGGGCGCTCTTTTCACGTTCCTGAGCTGCGACCCCGGCGAAACCCAGGCGAACCTCGGTCGAATCAGTGAGGTCTATCGGGCCGCCACGGCCGAGGGCATCACCGAGGAAGAGCTGACGCAGGCCAAGAACAAGGTGCTCGCCCGCTCGGTGCTCCGGAGCGAGCGGCCGATGGGCCGGCTCGCCTCGCTCGGGTTCCACTGGACTTATCGCAGCGAGTACCTCTCCGTCGCCCAGGAGCTGCAAGCCTTCTCTCGGGTCACGCTCGACGACCTTCGCCGAATCCTGACCGAGTGGCCCTTGTTGCCGATGACCATCGTCTCGGTCGGACCGACGACGGATGTGCATGCCCCGGAGTAAAATCCGGAGGGTGCCGCGTCCCTTTGGTTGGATTTGCAATGAACCTTGACTGGCGGGTATTCCCCCAATGCGGATCGTGAGCTTGCTCCCCTCTCTGACTGAGTTGGTCTGTGCCCTGGGCCACCAGGGCGCGCTCGTCGGGGTCACCCACGAGTGCGACTATCCGGTGGGCGTGGAGCAGTTGCCGCACCTGACCCGGTCCCGGATCGCGGCGGCGGCCTCGAGCGCCGCGATCGATGCGGCGGTCGTCGCGGAAGGCGGAAGTCTCTACGAGCTCGATGGCGCCTTGCTCGCTCAGCTTTGCCCCGACCTGATTTTGACCCAGGAGCAATGCGACGTCTGTGCGGTCAACGAGGCGACGGTGCGGCGGGTCGCCGCGGGTCTGCCGGGCCTGCCCCGGGTCGAAAGCGTCAACCCGACCTGCCTGGCCGACCTCGATGCCATGTTTCGCCGGATCGGCGTGCTGCTCGGCGCGGAGGAGGAGGCCGAGGCGCTGATCGCCCGGTTCGATGCGACCGTCGCGGCGATCGCACGCCGTCGCCAGGGGCGGCCGTTGCGCCGGGTGCTCGTGCTCGAGTGGTTCGACCCCCCCTTCTCTTCCGGTCACTGGAACCCCGAGATCGTGGCGCTCGCCGGTGGGGTCGAGGTGATCGGCGAGGCGGGTCAGCGGTCGCGACGACTCTCGTGGGACGAGGTCGCCGAAGCTGATCCCGAGTTGATCGTCCTGTCGCCCTGCGGGTTCACGATCGCGCGGACCGAGGAGGAACTCAGCGCGCTCGAGGCGCGTCCGGAATGGAGTCGACTCGAGGCGGTTCGGAGCGGGGGCGTCACCTTGGTGGACGGTTCGGCCTATTTCTCGAGGCCAGGGCCTCGGCTCGAGATGAGCTTGAAAATCGCCGCGGCCGCGATCGACCCGGAGGCTTGCGGTGACCTCGCCCCTCGGGAAGGATGGCGGCGACTGCCGGCGGTTTAGCGACGAACCAAGGGGGGCAATCGCGAAAAGTCGCGTGTTTCCTCTTGAATCGCGCCGGGGGCATCGGCATAATCGCTCGATGCGCGGCCTGCATCGGCCGTATTTCTGAATTCTGGGTATGTTCCGTGGCGGTGAGGGGACTGGATTTCCCTTGGGCCCGGCCCCTTTATTTTCTGATTTCGCTTCTCTGGGGACCTCGTGGCGGGGTCAGGCACAGGCGACTTATGGCGGACGCAGTCAAGATTGCGGTCGAGGCGCGGGATCCCGCGAAGAACAAAGGGACAGGCTCACGAGTCTCGCGACGGTTGCGAGCGCAGGGGCAGATCCCGGCGATTATCTACGGGCACAAGCAAGACCCCTTGCCGATCTCGCTCGCACGGGCCTCCGTCTGGGACATGATCAAAAAGTCCACCCACCTCGCTGAGCTGAGCGTGAATGGGACGACCGAGACGGTGATCGTGCGCGACATCCAGTGGGATCACCTCGGCAAGGAAATCATCCATCTCGACTTTGCCCGCGTGAGTGCGGACGAGTCGATCGAGACCGAGGTCAAGCTCGAATTGCGTGGGACGTCGCCCGGCGTCAGCGAAGGCGGAGTGCTCGAGCAACCGGTGCACGCCGTCGAAGTGACCTGTCGCGCCAACGCGATTCCGGACTCGATCCGGATCGACGTGAGCGGCCTGCACCTGGGTCAGAGCATTCACGTTCGCGACTTGATCCTCCCCGAAGGGGTGAAGGTCAACGCCGAGCCGGAATTGACCGTGGTTCACGTCGTCTCGCGAACCGCACAGGCGGAGACGAGCACGCCCGGCGATGGTGAGAGCCTCACGCAGCCCGAGGTCATCAAGCCGGAGCGTCGCGAGAAGGACGAGTGACCCCGACTTTTTCTCGGACCGCGTCGGGGTTTTAGGGAATGCGGAAACTGGTGGTCGGGCTGGGGAACCCCGGAAGCAAGTACGAGGGGACCCGGCACAACATCGGCTTCGAGGTGGTCGACCGCCTCGCCAAAGGGGGATCGGGAGCGACCTTTGCTCGGAAGTTCGACGGCTTGCTGGCCGAGTCGGAAATTGACTTCCACCGGGTGCTGCTCCTGAAACCCGAGACGTTCATGAATCTGAGCGGGCGGTCGGTCGCCCAAGCGATGCGGTTTTACAAGCTTGAGCTGGCCGACCTGCTTGTCATTTGCGACGACCTGAACCTCCCCTTGGGAAAGTTAAGAATCCGGGGGGGAGGATCGGACGGCGGTCAGAAGGGACTCCGCGACATTACGGCCCAGCTTGGGTCGGATAGCTATGCCCGGCTTCGGATTGGGATCGGCGAGCGGGGACCCGTCGACGCCGCTGACTTCGTCCTGAGCCGGTTCCGCGGCGCCGACCGGCCCGCGGTGGAAGACGCCTTGATTTTGGCCTCGCAGGCCGTGGCCGTCTGGGTGACCCAGGGACAGGCCGCCGCCATGAATCGATTCAACGGACCCACAACGCCCACGAGTGGCTGACCTGACCACTTCGTTTATTTGCCAACCTGGAGGGAAGCTCTTGCCTGTCAACACGTACGAGGCGATGTTCCTGCTGGACAGCTCGAAAGTCGCCGTCTCTTGGGACGACTCGGTCAAGCATGTCCACGACATCCTGACCAAGCATGAATCAGAGATCGTCGCCAGCCGCCAGTGGGACGAGCGTCGGCTCTCCTACCCGGTCGACGGGCACAAGAAGGGGACGTACCTGCTGACCTATTTCAAGTCAGAAGGGGCCAACGTCAAGGAGATCGTCGCCGACTGCCGGCTGAGCGATCATGTGCTCCGCGAGCTGATCCTCAAGGTTCATCCCAAACTGGTCGACCACCTGGTCAATCAGGCGATGACCTCGACGCCCAACGCCGAAGAGGAAGGCCGTCGCGAAGAGGACATGGACGACCGTCCCCGCCGCCGTCGTCGCGACGACTGAGCGGACGCGCCAGGGGTGCGGGGGAAGGGTGCCGTCGGACAGGAGTGGCTTGTGCTTTCTCCCCTCCGGGCTGGGCCTCACCGTTCCAGTTTGATCCTTGTGGGTGAAACGGGAATGTGGTAGTTTTTGGTAGGGAACAACCGTTTACGCCTGCATGATGGGAACGGTACGCCGTTGCTCCTTGGGGAGGGACCAGTCGATGGCCGACTTGAACAAGGTTTTTTTGATGGGTCGACTCACGTTCGACCCCGAGTTGCGCTATACGCCCAGTGGCGCGGCGGTCACGGACCTCCGGATGGCGACCAGCCGGACGTGGACGGGTAAGGACGGGGACCGCAAGGAAGAAACCCTGTTCATCGACGTCACGGTCTGGGACCGTCAGGCCGAGAATTGTTGCCAGTATCTGAGGAAGGGGAGCGGCGTCCACATCGAAGGCGCCCTGAAGATGGACACCTGGGATGACAAGACGACCGGCGAGAAGCGGTCGAAGATCCGGGTGTCCGCCGACCGGGTGCAGTTCCTGGACCGACGTTCCGACGGTGGTGGGGGCGGCGGAGGCGGTGGCGACAGCGACTATGCCCCCCCCGTCGCACGCGAGCCGCAGGCCAGACGGAGCGGCCCCGCGGGCGCCCCGTCCGAGTCGCGCGGGCGAGCCCCCTACTCGCCGCCGAGCCAGCCGGCGGCCCGTCGCGCCGCCGAACCCGAAACTGACGATGAGGATATCCCGTTCTGACCTGGTGGGTTGGACGGGTTCTCGATAATTTTTCTTGCGTGATTGACCAGCGATCGATAGTCGATGACGAACGGCCGAGCGGCGGATGATGATCTTCGCCTCGCGACGCCCCATCCAAGGAGTGATTGCACGATGGCCAAGATGACCGACAAGAAACCGGCCAAGGCCAAGACGAAGGTCAAGGTGAAGGCGTCGACCAAGGCCAAGAAAGCCGCGGCGGCCGCCGCAGCCCATGCCAAGCCGTCGGTGACCACCCTGACCCCGACCGTCCGCCAGCCGGGCGTCGAGCGACGCAGGAATCATCCGACCCGTTCCAAAGACGGTTTCATGGAGATCTTGCTGACCCATACCGTCCCCCACTTCGGTCAGCCCGGCGACCTCGTCAAGGTCCGCCCCGGGTTCGCCCGGAACTACCTCTTGCCCCAGGGTTTGGCGACGTTCGCGACCCCGCACAACCTGCGGATCGTCGAGAAGCATCGCCAGCGGCTCTACCAGCTTGAAGTCGCCCGTCGGGCCGACCTCCAGAACCTGGCCGCCCAGATCGCCCAGCGCTCGGTCACGATCGAGGCCAACGCCAACGCCGAGGGGCACCTCTACGGCTCGGTGACCGCCGACCAGATCGCCGCGACGCTCAAGGCCGACAACTTCCCGATCGAAGCCGAAAACGTTCGGATCGAGGGGCCGTTGAAGGAGTTGGGTCTCTACACGATCAAGCTCGCCCTCGGTCAGGACGTCACGACCGAGGTCAAGCTGTGGGTCGTTCCGACCCACACCGACGAACCGGTCGCTTGATCGCCGCCGCTCCGGTCTGCTGCGACTGCGGCTGACCGGTTGCGGAGCGCTCTGCCTCCACTGTTGAACCCAACGAATGCCCGGTCCCCTCGACTCTGAGGGGGCCGGGCTTCTCGTCGTAGTGGCGCGCGGTCGACGGCGACGGCGGCCACCGAATCGGCTGTTTTTTTGATGGCCAAGTCCTCGCTTGGCCGATACGATTGTTCAGATCGGCTATCGTGCCGGGCGCGGTTGCGCGTCGGGTCACGAGGGGTCCTGTTCCTCGACCAAGGACGAGGGAGACGAGACCCGGATGGATCGGCCGGTCGATGGACCCACAGGGGAGTCGGCCCACACCACCTAAGGGCCGGCCCTCTCTGGCGTGCGAGCAGGGAGTTGCTTCGGACCATGGCCTCTTCAAATTTCAAAGGGAACGGAAATGGCAACGCTCACGGCCGCCCGCCGAAGGGGGACGGAGACGGTGGCTCGCTGACCGATCGGCTCCCGCCCCAGAACCTCGAGGCGGAGCAAGGGGTCCTCGGGAGCATTCTCCTCGACAACGAGGTCATCCACGACGTCGTCTCGAAGCTGAAAGCCGACGACTTCTACCGTGACACGCACCAGACCCTCTATCGGGCGATCCGGGATCTCTACGACCTCGGCAAGCCGGTCGACGGCCTGACGCTCTCCGCCGAGCTCACCCAGCGCGGGGAGTTCGAGGCGATCGGCGGGCACGAAACGCTCTCCGAGATCGTCGAGAGCGTGCCCCACGCGGCCAACGCGCGGTACTACGCCGATATCGTCCGCCAGAAGTCGATCAGCCGGCGGCTGATCGAGAGTGCCAACGAGATCCTCCGCGATGGCTACTCGAATAACTTCACGGCCGAGGCGCTCCTCGAGAAGGCCGAACAGAAGATCTTCGAGATCGCCGGCGACACGATCCAAGGGGACACGGCCGAGCTGCTCCATGTGCTCAAGGAAGCGATGGATCGGATCGAGGAGCGGACGGTCTCCCAGCATGCGGTCACCGGAGTCTCGACCGGCTATTTCGAGCTCGACGACTACATGGGCGGCCTCCAGCCCGGCCAGCTCATCGTGCTCGCCGCGCGGCCGAGTATGGGGAAGACGGCCCTCGCCTTGAACTTCGCCGACAATGTCGGGGTGAACCTTAAGGTCCCCTTGCTGTTCGTCAGCCTTGAAATGGGCCGGCTCGAACTGGTCGAGCGACTCCTGTGCGCCCGGGCTCGGGTGGACGGCAAGAAGCTCCGGACCGGCCAGGGCCTGGGCACCCGTGAGATGAGCATGCTGGGCAAGGGGTATAGCGAAATGCATACCGCCCCGTTGTTCATCGACGATACGCCGTCGCGGAACATGCTCCAGGTCACCGCCAATGCGCGTCGGCTCAAGCTCCGCCACAATATCGGCTTGATCGTGGTCGACTACATTCAGCTTGTCGACAGCGAGGAAACGCGTGACAGCCGGCAAGAGCAGATCGCCAAGATCAGCCGGCGGATGAAGACCCTCGCTCGTGAACTCGAGCTCCCGGTCATTGCACTCTCGCAGCTCAATCGTGGTGTCGAAAACCGCGAAGACCGCCGCCCGCGTATGGCCGACCTTCGTGAGAGCGGTGCCATCGAACAGGACGCCGACGTCGTCCTCCTGATCCACCGGCCCGACTATTACGACCCCAACGACCAGCCGGGCATCGCCGAGGTCATCATCGCCAAAAACCGCAACGGCGCGACCGGGACGGTCAAGCTCACCTTCCTCAAGAACCTCACCCGGTTCGAGAACCTGGCCTCGGTCGCCGACCCGATCGACGCCGCCGCTTTCTGAGCCGGTGAGATCGCCGCTCAGGCGACTCCTGTTCGGGTGGCCGGGGCCAACGCCGCACGTTGTCCCCGGCCACCCGAAGGTCGTACAGTCGAATGGTTGGGTGACCGCGGGGAGCACTCCTCCCCCCTTCCGGGAAGTTCGAAACCAACCGGGGCACGAGCGTTGATAACGCTCGTGCCCCGTTCGTTGGTTGATCGGTGACTCGCGGCTTGGTGGGACCGGTCAGAGCGAACCGACCGTCAAGCCCGCCGGTTCATCCGTCTTGACGCCGGCCGTCGTTTCCACGACGGCGGCCTTCATCAGGTCGGCCATGGCGGTCGTGTCGCCCGACTTGAGGAACTTGAGCCTGACCGACTTATGCTGAGAGTCAGGCACGCAGGCCACCACATAAGATGCGCCGAGCACGCTCAGATGGTGTTCGCGAACATCGACCACGAGGGCGGTCTCTTCATCGATTCCCAGGCCCACGAGGTTGGGATGCAACGCGAG
Organism: Singulisphaera sp. GP187; assembly: GCF_900129635.1. GTDB lineage: Bacteria > Planctomycetota > Planctomycetia > Isosphaerales > Isosphaeraceae > Singulisphaera. Next base: position 6,104,519 of record NZ_FSRB01000001.1, read on the forward strand.
GACGCCGATCAACCGATCCATCCGGTTCCGCTTGAGAAAGTGCTGGTCGATCACGGCCCCTTTGATGAAGTCGAACCCTTGGCTCACGTCGGCCTTGTCCCGACCGCCGGCGATCATCACGCCCGACATCACCGCCGCGCCCGCGGAGGTCCCGGCGACCACCCCGCCACGTGAGAGGACGCCCTTGAGCTGTTCTTGCACCGCCGTGCCCAGGTAGGTGTCGGTCAAGAAGACTTGATCGCCCCCGGTGAGCCAGACCCCCGTTGCTTCGGTCAACGACTGAACAAACAACGGGTCGTTGGCGGTCTCACGCGACCGGGTGTGGAGCAAGTTCACCGACCCCACGTCGCAGGTCTTCCAGTCGGCCAGGAGCTTGGCGAGGTACTCGGGATGATCCGCATGCGAGGTCGCCGTCGGGATCACCACGATCCGGGCGTCCGGACCGCCTGCCAGCTTGCAGAACTCGTTGCGAATCGCCGGCGGAAGGTTCCCACCCCCGCAGATCAACAGCTTTCCGCCCGACGGATGCGGAACCACCTGGAGTGCCGCGGGCTGAATCGCCGCGACCGGGATCGTTGCGACCGGGATCGCCGTGGTCGCCAACGGTTTCGCGGGCACCGTGTGGAATGGGGACGAGCCGCGATTGAGGGCGGCGACCAACCCCGCTCCCGCCAACACTGTGGCGCAGAGTACGACGTAAACCGTAAGAGGCAGTCGTCGCCCGGTACGGTTCTGCGGCGGATGGATAGACATCTTGCCACCTCATTCTTGATATGGCCAAGGATGCGCAACGGGGATAACGACGATTGCGCGAGCCTAAATCAATTCGCTCAAGGCCAGAGGCACGGCATTCAGAGACTCCATTCTCTTACCGTTCGGCCCGCAATCGTCCGTTCTTCACCCCACCTTATTCTATCCCTCACGATTCTGTTATACAAGTCTTGGAGACTTGATGGAGGCAGTGTGGGATGAATGCAGTGGTTGTGTGGTTTGGTCGAACTGCGGACGACCTTTTACTTGCTAGGCTCTATACGCAAGTCGCGCGCCACGGGTTCGCGCCGCTACGGGAGCCCGATTTCGATCGGAGTGGGAGACGAGGCGTCAGCGTTCAGATTGAGCGGGCGGCCCGCTGTTCTTAAAGTGTTTGGGACGGGTGGTTAAAGTTGCCAGGGGGCGATGGCGATTTCGGTCGTCCCTTGCGTGGCCAGGTCGGCGAGAATCCGGCCGATCAGGCATGAGAACTTGAAGCCGTGCCCGCTACATGGGCTAGCGATGACGAGATTCGGGCAGTCGGGCGGGATTCCGAGGCGGAAGTGTTCGTCGGGGGTGGTGGTGTAGAGGCAGACCTCGGTCTGCTCGATCGGCGCATTCACCAACATCGGGATCGTTTGCGTAAGAAAGTGGCGGATGACCTCCAGGTAGGGTTCCTCGATGCGTCGGTCCTCGACATCGGGGTCGACGTCCGGTCCGCCGTGCCGCGCCAGCTTGACACCTTGGCCCTGATATTCCGGCATCCCGTAGAAGTCATCGAGGGGACCGGCTCCTTTGTGGATGAAGACGGGAAACCGGCCCGGGGCAAAGAGATGGGGGTCTTGGGGGCGCAAGTAGAGGACTTGCTGGCGGGTCGGCCGGAGTGTGACTGGAAAATTGGGTAAGAGCCGACCTGCCCAGGCGCCGGCGGTCACGATCAGGCGGTCGGCGGAGATCCGGTGGTGGTCGGTGATGACGATCGGCTTGTTCCCCTCGAGGTCGATCGAGCGGACCGGGCATTCCGCGAGCACCTGGGTGCGGTCGCCGCCGAACTGGCGGGCAAGCTCGAGCTGGGCTGCGATCGCCCGCGCGGCCGCGATCAAGCCGGCGTCAGGTTCAAAGACGACGTCATAGTTTTCCGGCAGTTCGAAGACGGGGAAGCTGCGCCGGAGTTCCCGGCCCGACATCCGCCGGTGCGGGATCTCGATCGCCTGCAAGCTGGCGGCAACCTGGGAGACATAGTCGACCTCGGGCGGGCAGAACGAGAGCCCGCCGGTGCGCAGATAGAGGTTCTGGCCGGCGTCGGCCTCAAGGTCTTTCCAGGCGCGAAAGGCGTCGAGCATCAGCCGGGCGTACCGCGGGTCGGCATAAGAGTGCCGCGTGATTCGCGCCACTCCGTGCGAGCTGCCCCGATCGTGGCCGATCGCGAATTGCTCGAGCAAGAGAACCGGTTCGCCGCGCTTGGCCAGATGGTAAGCCGTGGCCGCACCCATGGCGCCTGAGCCAATGATGACGTTGCGAGCGTGCCGTTGTTCCATCGTTCGCCCCTGGAAAAAAAACGGGTGGGGACCGGCGGCGGTCAGGTCGCGTTGGAGTCTTCACGACTCCCCCCTTGGGAATTTCACCACCACCGATGGCTTTTGCAAACGTGTCACCCGCCGCAAGGTCGGGAATCTTCGGAAGACGAATCGTTATGGAGATAGTTGTAACGGTTTGTTCGGCACGTCCATTGATTCTTTGGCTGGTGCGCAATGCGAACGAAAGCCGAGTCTGTCCCAAGGAAACCGGGCCGTCTGTCTGTCCCGGAGGCCGAAATTCGCGGGAGAAACTCGTTGCCACGCTCCGCGTGGGAAAGCCGTTCTGGCCGCTCTGCGGCCCCACCTGCCGGGGAAGACAAGACGACGCAGAGCGTCGCGGACGGCATTCCCACGCAGAGCGTGGGAACGAGATCCCAATATCCTTGCTCCAGTCTCCGATTGAATCTATGTGTCTTGATTTACGAATTCCAGTTAAACCAATCGGCCCATTTTGAGGCTTAGCGGCATTTCGAGGCCGTGGGCCTCGAGCAGGTTGGGGTCACCCAGGACGTTGCGGGTCAGGCCGTTGGCCACGATCCGGCCGGAGTCGAGCAGGACAGTTCGGTTACAGAGTTCGAGGACCATTTCGAGGTCGTGGGTGGCGATCAGTTTGGTGGCGGTGAGTCCGCGGATCAGCTCAATGAACCGGCGGCGGCCGCGGGGGTCGAGGTTGGCCGTCGGCTCGTCGAGGACGAGGACCGACGGGTTGCAGGCGAGCACCCCCGCCAGGCAGACCCGCTTACGCTCGCCGAAGCTCAGGTGGTGGGGAGCGCGGTCGGCCACGTCGTCGAGGTTGACGCGGGCGAGGCACTCGAGGGCGACCCGTTTGGCCTCGGCCCGGCTCATGCCGAGGTTGAGCGGGCCGAACGCCACGTCTTCGATGACCGACGTGCTGAAGAGCTGGTCGTCGGGGTCCTGGAACACCAGGCCGACCCGGCGGCGTACCTCGGGCGCGTTCTTGGCGTTGACCTCGAGGCCGTCGATCCAGACTGCGGGTTCGCTGCCGTTACGGGCGTGTTGGCCGTTCCCGTGTGCGTGCAGGGGCTGGCTGCGTTCCTTGCCCGGGAGGATCCCGTTGAGGTGGAGCAGGAGCGTACTCTTGCCCGCGCCGTTGGGGCCGACGAGGGCGATCGTTTCGCCCGGCACGATCGTGAGGTCGACCCCGCGGAGGGCGAGTCGGCCGTCGGGATAGCGATAGATCAATTCGCGGACCTGCACGGCAGGCGCATCGTTCGTCATGGTTAGGCTGGAGGAGTTCATCACACGCACCTCGCGTCGCCTCGCCTCACCGCGAGGGGACGCGGAGATGGATCGATTGATCAGGGGCCATCAAAGTCAGAGTCGTCGAGCGTCCGGATCGTCCCGTCCCATCCTCGCGCGAGCATCGCCGCGTGGACTCGTTCGCCACGCTCGAAGGCTCGGAGGAAGAGGATACCGATCAGGCCGGTCAAAAGCACCCAGTCGAGTCGCCCCGAACGGCGGAAGGTCCGCGACCGTCGCGCCTTGACCATCCGATCGAGCTCCTCGGTGAGCACGTGCAAGTAACGATACATGAATTGGAGGGTCGCCACCAGCGCGGCGGGCATTCCGAGCCGGCGCATTCCGCCCAGCAGTTTCCGGAACGGCGTGACGTTCATCAGGCTGAGCGTGGCGAGGAACGCCATGCTGTTCTTGACGACAATCGTCAGCATGACCGCCGCGACCCCGAACTCCACCCGGCTCGGGTGCGCCCGCGCCACCATCAACGCGAGGAACCCGACGAGCACGATGAACCCGAGCCAGCGCGTGAGCAACTCGCGCGGCGGCACCCCCGAGAGCCCGATGATAAAGGCCAGGGCCAGACCCTCGACCGCCAGGAGCCGCCACCAGCCGATCGGGGTGGCGACCACCGCGATGATGTACGCCAGGGCCACGACCAGCTTGATCCGAGGGTCGAGGCGGTGGAGCGGGCCGTTCCCTTCGCTGTGCCGTTCGAGGAACTCAAGCCGCATCCGGGTCGACTCCCGTCGGCGTTCGGGTCGAGAAGACCCGGGCCAGTCCGAGCCCGATGGCGAAGACGACCAGCGTCCCCACCAGGCCCGCGAAGGCGGTCGCGGCCTTGACGTTCGCCTCGCCGAGCAGCGGCAGACTGTAGTCAGGGATGGGGGTGGGGAGGAGGGCCGGCACCCCGTCCTTGAGAAAGCCGAGCTTCTCGCCCACGTACTCGAGGCCGTCGGGATGCTCCGACGCGAACGGCGCGAGGAAGACGCACACCGCCAGCGCCATTCCGAGCCCGGCCCCGATCAAGGCCCCCCAGCCGGGTGCCTTGGCTTCAGTTTCGTCGGCCTGATAAACGAGGTCGGGGCGAGTCAGGAGGATGAACCGGATCACCAGGCCGGTCACGATCGCCTCGCCCAGGCCGATCCCGGCGTGGACCAGCGCCATCCAGCTCAGCGTCTGGAAGAAGTTCGACCAGCCGCTCGAGAACGCCAGCTCGATGGCGAACGCCCCCGAGGCGAGGATGACCGAGAACCAGGCCGCCACCATCGCGCCGAGCAGGACCCCCGCGCGGCCGCCCATCGCCCGGCGGATCGGGGCATAGATCGCATACCCTCCCACCGCGCCGATCAGCCCCATATTGAGGAAGTTCGCCCCCAGAGCCGTGAGCCCGCCGTCGCCGAAGAGCAAGCACTGGACGATCAGCACCGCGCCGATGACCACCGCGCCGGCCCATGGCCCGAGCATCACCGCCGAGAGGACCCCGCCGAGCAGGTGCCCCGAGATCGGCAACGGCCCGATCGGGAAGTTCACCATCTGGGCGGCGAAGACGAAGGCCGCCATCGTTCCCATCAAGACGGTCGTCCGCTCGCCCAGCCTCGACTCGAGGAGCCTGAGCCCGGCCGACATCCCGGCCGCCGCCACCACGCCGGTCGCCGCGGCCACCTTCGGATCGAGCACGGCATCGGGGATGTGCATTCGCAAAGACCTCGACAAGGCGCCCACGAGCCCCGGCCAGACATTCCGGATGCCCCTCATCGTATACCGCGTGTGCCTGTTCGTCAAATTCGTGCTACGGGATCCCTGGATCCCTCACTGCCGGCGATTCGCCGGTGTTGGAGGACTGGCAGGTTCGTCGTGAACCTCCGCGCGGCCGGGGCAGCACCCCTTCGTAATGAAGCGCAAACATCTGCTGCTGAGGCTTGTGGCTTGTATGACGATCAGGAGAGAATGAAGGAGCGTCGCCAGGGATCCTGTCACACGGGGCTTTTCTCGGAGGAATCGCCATGTCCCCTGAGGATCGACGTGGGTTTAAGCTCATTGATTTGATTTTCGCGATCTTTGTGATCGCGATATTGGTGGGGTTGTTGCTTCCTCCGCTGAATACCGGTCACGTTGCCGGTCGTCGCACTCAATGCGCCAACAATATGCGCAATCTTGGTCTGGCCCTGTTCAACTTCTCCTCGTCGAAGAATCATTTTCCCAACGCGGGGACAATCCGTGACGACCCGGCCGAGCATGGCGGCGACCCGTCGCTGTCGAAGCTCTATCTGTCGCTTATGGAGTCAGGTCAGCGGCCGGACGTCGCCGAGTCGTGGCTCTCCAACTGGGTCGTCGCGATCCTGCCCTATCTCGACCAGCAGGATCTTGCCAATGCTTGGGACAAGACCGTTCCCTACTGGTGGCCGACGGAGACCATCTCGGGTCAACCCTCCAATAATGTGGTTTCGAGCACATCCCTTGGCGTGCTTCGCTGCCCGGACGATCGGACGGCTGCCGTAGACCAGGGGAACCTGAGCTACGTCGTCAACGGCGGTTTCGTGCGCTGGCCCGCGATTCCTCTGGGATGGGTGGGGAGCTCGACCGACGGCCATTCGCAGAACGGCGAAGTCCTCCAGTGGGTTCCGCCGGGCCGTGCCTGGCAAGAGCGTCAGGCGGTTTGCAAAAAGCTTGGTGTGATGTTCATGGGCACGGAGTCGGGTGACCAACCCTGGGACATCACGACCACCCCGGACGACATCGCCGATGGGGCAGGCCAAACCTTATTGATCGCGGAGAACACCCTGGCGGGATTCTCCGAGGGGAACCTGTATTCGAGTGGCCGAGCGACCAACTGGGCGTGTCCGCTGCCGAATTTCACAATGTTCATTGGATCGGATAATGTTTGTGTGTCGAAGCGATCACCCAATGATTGTCTGGGAGGTCAGTTGACGCCACTCTCGCCTCAACGCGACGGGCCTGGGTGGGGTCTGGCCAATCGGGTCGGGACCTTCGAGAACATCGGTTTTGGCCAAACCTTCACCGTCGAAGGCTCGTTCCCCTTCGCCAACAGCGGTCATCCCGAAGGCGGCAACTTCGTGTTTTGCGATGGCTCAGTCCGATTCATCAAGTCGACGATCGACGGGACGGTCTATGCCAGGCTCATTACGCCGGCCGGGGGCCGGTTGCCGGCGGCGCTGGCGCAGGGGGCGTTGGGAAGAGATTGGGGCGACGACCTGTGAATCCTGGATCGCAGCCGTTCCGCTCGAGGTCCTGGGCGGAGCAGGGTTGGGCGGGGAATGACACTTTGGATTGCGTCAGCTCCCTGTCCCTCCTCTTCCATTTCAATGCCGGTATCTGGCGTTCCCTTATGGTCGGACCGTAGAACGCCAGTTCCCTGGTGCCTGGAGCCAGGCACCAGGGAAGGCGAGTGAGTCGCAATGGCTGGGGTGAGTGGGATCAGGCGACGGGGCAGAGCTTGCGGGCCGCGCGGATCTGGCGCGAGAGGGGCATCCAGAAGGCGCCGGCGTTGGGGGTGATCCAGAGCTCGCCCGAGGTCAGGGCCAGGATCACGTTGTCGGGGGCGGCCGGATCGTGACGGAGGTCGGCGATCATGTCGTTCTCGAACACGTCGGGGTTGCCGCGGCGGACGAGCGACCAGGCTTTGCCGCCGTCTTTGCTCTCATAGAGGGAGAACGCGAGCCCAGTGAAGGGACCGTTGGCGAAGTCGTTCGGTCCTCGGAGTGCGGCGCCGGCGAGGAGGACGTCGGGGGCGCCTGGCTTGACCTCGATGGCACTGAGGTAGCGGGCGTTTTCCAGGCCGCCGCTCCGGTCTTCCCAGGTCAGGCCGGCGTCGCTGCTGATCCAGCAACCGTCGGAGGTGGCGACATAAACGCTCCCCGGCCGCTTGGGCGCGGTTCGGATCGCGAAGACGTCGACCGGCAGGCCGGGACACGGGTTCCACGAAACGCCCAGGTCGGTGCTCCGCCAGAGCCCCGCGCCTCGGACGGCGGCGTACCAGACTGGTGTGGAGCCTTCCCCTACGGCCATGGCCCGGATCACCCCGGGTTGCTTGGCCTTACCGGGTGCAGGGGTTCCCAGGCGGGTCCAGCCGGCGAGCTTGGCGGTCGCGCGGTCGGTGCGGCTGACTTCTGGCTTGGGGGCGAGCAACGCCGTCGCCCCTTCGGCGAGCGATCGGGCCCGACCGATCCAGGAGGAGGCTGAGCCCTGAACGGGCGCCTTCGGGTCGTGATGAACCGGGATCGGCGCGCCTACCGGGCGGCGCGCCAGCCCTTGGGTGCGGGTGCCGAGCACGATGAACGGAGGGTCTCCCCAGGCGGCCAGCGACGTCGGGCTCCCGGCCCCTTCGGCCAGCGGGATCGTCCGCCAGTCCTGGCCGTTGTTGACGCTCTCGAACACCTGCCCCGCCCGATCGAGGGCCACCAGGACGCCCGGTCCCGGAGAGGCGAGATCGACGATGGAGCGGTCCTGGAGGCTATGAAAAACGGGCCACGAGGCGCCTTCGAACCAGCGGTAGATTCCGTTGTCAGTCCCGATGAGGATCATGAACCCAGGAGCCCCCTGCTCTTCTAAGACTCAGTGTTTTTCGGAATGCTCAGGAACAGACCGGCAACCACCCAATCCGGCCCGGCCGTTGGGATTCACTCAGGCGGCCCGCGGGGCCGAAGTTCGTGATGAAAGCCAAGTTACGATAACCTCTCGTTTCCTCTCGGGCAAGACGATGGAGCGGTGCGGTGCGGTTCCGGTGGTTCGCTCGCTCACCAGTATTTCCAGTCCCCGGTCGCAATCACGTAGAGGCCGAGCGCCAGGTTGGCCACGGCGTGGCTGGCCACGCAGGCGGAAAGGCTCTTGGTGGCGTGGAGCAGCCAGGCCCAGGCCAGGCCGGTGAGCACGCCGGGCAGCCACTCGGGGTGAGCCAACCCGAAGCAGACCGAGGTCACCGCTGCCGCCAAAGGCGTTACCCGCCCGATCGGCACCCGGTCGAAGTCGTTCTCGATCACCCAACGCATCAGGAACGACCGCCAGAACAGCTCCTCGATGATCGGGACCAGGACCACCAGGCCGAGCATCCGTACGGCGATGAAGCCCCACTTGGCGGCCGGTGAAAGCACCCCGGGATCAAACGAGGTGCGCTTGCCCAGGAAGGGCAACTCGGGATAGTACCCGTCGAGCCCGACCCAGAGCGCGGCGATCGCCAGGCCCACGACGATCGCGAGTGCCAGGCTCGTCCAGCGGGGGAACGGGGCGAGGTCGCGCCAGGTCGACCGGCAGGCCCAGACCAAGGCCGTGACCGCCACGACCTTGACCGCATAGAGGATGGGGTACCAGGTCGGGTTCGGCTGCCCGGCGACGAGCGGGAGATAGCCCTCGAGCGTCGTGATCGCCAGGAAGCCGGCCATCGGGATCACGTAAGGCATCACCGATTGTTGCGGGGCGGCGGCGGGTTGGTCAGTCATTGCGGGTGCTCATCTTCTTCCAAGAGCGCCAGGACGGCGGGGTCGTCGAGTCGTGAGACGATCAAGGCGGCGGCGTGCAGGTTTTCGGCCGGGCTATGCTCGTGAGGGACACCGACGGCGAATGTGCCCGCCCCCTGGGCGGCTTGCAGTCCCGCCGCGCTATCCTCCAGCACCAGGACCGACGCCGCGGGGACGCCGAACTGCGCCGCGGCCTTGAGGTAGATTTCGGGGTCGGGCTTGCCGTGCTCCACGTCCTCGGCCGTCAGGAGGAACTGGAACCGATCGAGCAGGCCGTGACTCCCCAGCAGTCGCTCGGCGTAGCTCCGGCGCGACGAGGTTGCCACGGCCAGCGGCAGCCGCCGCGCGGCGAGGCGATCGAGCAGGACGAACAGGCCGGGCGTCGGATGCACCGCGACGTCCATCTCGGCCATGAACCGGGTCTTCGCCTCGACCATCAGGTCCTCGACCGGCTCGTCCAGCCCCGCAAGCGTTTTGAACGCATGGCCCGCGTCGACCGCCCGGCGGCCGATCATGGCTCGCATGATCTCCGTGGTCATCTGCTTGCCACGTTCGGCGAGCATCTCGCCGGCCACCCGGTGGAACAACGCCTCGGTGTCGAACATCAGGCCGTCGAGGTCGAAGACGACGGCGCGGATCGAGGTTGGCATGAGGACTCTCCGAAGGGCGGACTGATCGAGTTACGCACTGATTTGTTTTGAAGAGAATAGTTTCATGAGTAAATGAAAATACCTAATTATTTTCAACAGCCCGCCAGAGAGCGAGGAATCACCTTCGTTCCCACGGTCCCCGTGGGAATGCCGTCCTCGACGCTCCGCGTCGTCTGGCGCTCGAAAGCCGAGGACGCAGAGCGTCCCAGACTTCATTCACACGGGGGACCGTGGGAACGAGTCGAGAGCGGCTTCCTAGCCCTGGATCGGCTTGTTGATTGTTTTCGGTAGTGATTGTTTGTCGGGTGCCACGGGTTCCGTACTTGGAACCCGTGGCACCCAGGAAAATCGAGATGATATCGTTATTTTAATGTCCTGTAACGCAAAAATGATTTGCCTATTCACCGTGGTTTCGCCCACTGGCACGGCGGGCGCGGACGCTCTCGGGGTAGAGTGTCTCTTGGTCCAAGGTGCCGGCCGAGTCGAACGGAATGGGAGCAAAGGGGGTCTCGAAGCTCAGGCTGTCGTTGGCCTCGACTTCCGCGGTGAGCGGGGCGGTCACGTAGAGGGTCGTCAGCTCCAGGGTGTTGGGGATGATGACCATGCGGGCCTCGGCTCGGTCGATTCGCCAGCAGGTGTCGAGGCAGGCGGCGAATACGTCGCGGTCGCTGGGCAAGGCGAGCGGGACCCGGGCGCGGGTGAGGAAGTTGCTTGTCATGCTGTTGACCCGCATCGGCGTCGGGTCGAGTGCCTTGACCAAACGCTCGGTGGTCAGGTCGGCCAGCCCGATTCCGAGGCCGTTGCCGCGGGTCTCGTCCGAGAGGTCCAGAACGGCCAAGCGGGTAACGATCGGGCGTGGCAGGTCGGGCATCGTCTCGACCCGCTGCCGGCCGATCACGTTGGGGTCGAGGCCGGTCCCGCTGTAGTTTTTGCCGAGCTCGCCCACGACCAGGACGTCGATCTGGTCGAACGGCAGCCGCGCCATCAGCTCGCGTGACTCGTCGAGCAACCGGGGCTCGACGTCGAGCAGGTCCTCGGGCTCGACCGCGACGACGCGGGCCGTGCGTTCCTCGGCGTTTTCGAGCAGGGCCAGGCCGAGCGCGACCGGAGTCTTCGAGAGCAGGAACGAGCCGACTTCGGGGAGCATCCGCTTGAGACCGGGGAGGCCGAGCTTGTGGACCTGCGCGGCCCCTTGCCGCTTGCCCAGGCCGATCGTGAGCATCTTGAGCAAGCCGCTCTCATATCGGCCGGTGAACGAGGTGTGCGGCTTGATTCGGTTCAGGAGAACGATGCCGTCGGCCTCGAAGGCGTTCCGATCGAAGTGGATCGGCAGGCCAAAGCCGTCGGTGCCGAGGACCACCGTGTCCATCGCGGAGCGGATCGGACAGCCGATTGACGCTTCGGTCACACCGAATTCGGCCAGGAGCGCGCGTTGGCCCTCGGCGGTTCCGCCGCCGTGGCTTCCCATCGCGGCGACCACGAAGGGCTGGAACCCCAGGGCGCGGAGGGTTTCGACCGCCGCGCGGGCGATCTGGTCGATCCCGGCGATGCCCCGGCTCCCGACGGTCAGCGCGACGGTCCCACCCGGCTTGATTCGGTCGGCGATCCGGCTCGAGCGGATGGCCAGGGCGATGGCGGCGGGGACGTCGGCAACCCTGGGCTGTCGGACAGCCTGGCGGACCCTGGCGATCGGTGGAAGGCTCATCGTTGCAAGCTCATGGGGTGGTGATTTTGCGGAGAGTGGCGGTGCCGAGACCATGACTCCCGACTGTCGATTGTGGTTTTCGTGCGGAGGCCTGGGCCATTGCCTTCCAGGCAAACACCGAAATGGGGTGGGACACTCGCAGTCCCCAGGAAAGGCAATCGCGATGGCAACCACTCTACCGCGGGCAAGGCGCGCGCTAAAGCCCCTCGAGGCGGCGAGGGGCTTCCGGCGAACGGTTGCAATCGAGTTCGGCCCCCCACCCGTAAGGGCCGACTCGATCGACTTTAGACCAAGGGAGCGCGATTCTTGCGGATTCGGCGAGCCAAGGCGACGGCGCCGGCCATCCCGGCCCAGGCGAGAACGGTGGACGGCTCAGGAATCGGGATCGGCTGGATCGTGCCGCCGGTGGCCGCGTAGGCCGTGGTCAACTGCGACTGGGGATCGATCGGGTTCGAGCCGAGGATCCCGACGAACTTCTGGGTGAACGGCTGGTCGGACAGGACGACGAAGGTGGCGCTCTTGGCACCGGCCTGAAGGGCGGGCGTGCCATGGGCCGTATCGAAGTAGGTGGTCAGCAGCGAGCCGGTGGTCGAGCTCGGCAGCCAGTTCAACGTCGAGGGCGACAGGATCCCCTGGCCGGGGGCCGCCACCGGGGCGCCGATGCCACCGACCGCGCCGTCTTTGATCGAGTAGGCGTAGTTGTTCGAACCGGTGTGGGTGAAGTCGGCTCCGACCGGGGTCGCGTTGAACTTCCAGGACGTGCCCCGGAGGTCGACCGGCGTGTGGTCCGAGTCGCTGACGTTGTTCAGGGCATACTGGTAGGCGTAGGCATAGAGGCCTGCGGCGGCGCCCGTACCCTGGAACACCTGCGAGTTCACCGTACCCGAGACCGGCGCGTCGGCGTACTTGAATGACGAGGAAAGCACCGGCGCGGTATCGATCGGGGTGAACAGACTGTTGAACTGGGCCGCCGACATGTCGGCGATTTTCAGCGACTGGATGGCGTCGGCTTGGGCGGACGATCCAGCCAGGTTGAGCACCAGGCAGGTCGCCAGGGCGACAGAGTAGATGAGCTTGTTCATTGCGTTTTCGATCTTCCAGGGTTGATCAGGAGGGTTCGCCGGACGAACCCAATTCGTGCGAGTTGGTCCATAACTCGCCGACCGGAGAACGTCTCCGGGCGGGCCCTGTGAGCTGTGTTGCCACAGCGCATCGAGCACGGCCAAGATCGGCTAGCCGACCCCCCCGGGGCCGACCGACTGATCTCGGAGCCTTTTTCCCTGTCCTGATCGAGACCTGGTTCCGGCGACCGTCTTGCTTGGCCTTGGCGTCGCAGTAGGTCGCTTGGCGGGTCGATCAGTCGCGCTGGCGGACGCTCGGGAAATCGGCTCGAATTGTGAGCACCTCTGGGGCCAGACACCAGTCTCGTCCCGAGGCGGCGTGAGGGTATCAGCCCTCTTCAAAACGGTCAACACGACTTTTCCAAACATTCCCCTGTGTGTGTTGGCTTCCCATACGAAGCCTTGCTTTTCCGGGCGAATTAGCGGGTTTGGCCCCGCATGAAATCACCCAGACGACTCTGGGCGGCCTCCCATCCTCCCTCTTTTGCCTTGACGATGATTGCCTCCAACTCACCGCCGATTGCCTCGGTGAGCGTCCCCTTGGTTTGCAGGTCGTGAAGCTCCCCCGCGCACTGGTCGAGGAGCTTGGGGTCGCGCAGGGAGACCGCGGTGTAGAGGGCGTCGACGGCCTTGAAGGACGCCCGGTCTTCGCCGATCTGGGGCGGTCGCCCGCAACCGATGAACGCGAAGACGGTCAGGAGAGCGAGTCGGCGAACGTAAGGTGCGCAGTTCATTGTCGCGGAGTTCCGGGAAGGTCCAATGAAGCGGGACTCGCCGCATGGTTTGCATGATTTGTTGATGGGTTGACGGGCCAGCCCATTTGGGGATGGTTCCGGCCCGATTCGACGGTCAATAGTCGCCGCTGATCACTTCCCCGCCGTTCCGCGTGGAGAGGGCGACCCAGGCTCTCGGGTAGATCGTCTCCTTGACGAACCGGACCGAGCCGTCGCCCATGAGGACGTTACAGCCGCCCACGTGTTCGGAGAACATCTCATCGGTATGGCCGAACGGGTGGTTGGGCGCGTGAATGACCACTTGGGGGTGGTCGTGAACGTCGGGTCCGCTATGGGCCCCCACCAGGTCGCCGCCGCTATTCGGGTCGGACGGCCAGCCTGGCTTGGGGGGGACACTGGCGAACGGCACCACCCCCACCCAGGTGGCATCGGCGAGTCGCGATGTCCGCTCGCCCAGGAAAATCGTGTTCGAGAGGCCATCCGTCACCGAGGCCACCCGGGTCCTCGAATTCCGGTAGAACGGTCCGTCGATGGCCGCCCCGGCGGTTCCCGCGACCGGCTCCACGATATCGAAATCGGCGGAGTAGGCTGGGCTCCGTCCCCAGGGCTGGTTGATCCCGGCGTTGGTGACGTAGTGGCTATGAGCGAACGTGATCGTCGGCGTGAACGGGCCTGCGTCATCCGGCGCCTGCGGATCGCCGTTGGAATACTTGTGAACCGCGAACCCGTCGCTCGGCCCGGCTGAGGAGGGGCAAAGGAACACGGCCACCTTGGTGTGGGCCGACGTGCTGTTCTGCGGCGCCCAGCACGCCACGTTCGTATTGAAGCTGGCGTAGAGCGGCGCTTGCTCGATGTACGGCAGGATCAGGGCCCCCCAGGCAAAGCCCGGAAGCGTGTTGAAATTCCCATCCGGATAGCTCACCCCGAAAGCCGACCCCGCCGCCTTCGGATCCCCCACGTAGGCCGGCGGAAAGACCCCCAACGCCGACTCATAGTTCTGCAAGGCCAGGCCCATCTGCTTCAGGTTGTTGATGCACTGCGCCCGCCGTGCCGCTTCGCGCGCCGCCTGCACGGCGGGCAACAACAAGGCAATCAAGACGGCGATGATCGCAATCACCACCAACAGCTCGATTAACGTGAAACCACGAGACCCGACACGCGGTGGCTCCCCGATCCGGTTTTGGTTTGACATAACGAAATTTCCTTCTCCATAAATTGCGGGAATCGTTTTTCCGAAATTTGTTGCTGCAAGGGATCGTAGTTAAATTTTTGTGATTTGCAATATTGATTTTTGGTCAACCAAAATATTGTGTGTGGCACGGTGATGACCTTGGGCCGTTTCGTTGCGGCTAGCCCAGGTCTGGAATGCCTCGGTTTCTGAGGGGCGACAGGTGGCGCAATCGGCAAAGCCCGGTTTTCGGTCGGGCCGGCCGTGTGGTTTCTGCCTGGGTCTGCGCTGATTTTTCGAGGGGAAGCGGGGGGGAGCCTGGTTTATCGCGGACGGGTTTCGAGCGATCGGGGGCGGTTCGGGTCGACGGTGTGAGCGACCTCGGGGTCGCGGTGGGTGGGGGCCGGCTCGAGGTTGGGTGGAGTGATGGTGAGGGTGACGGCGACGATCGGTTCGCCGGGGTCGAGGCTGGGGGGAGGGGCGACCGAGGGGGCTTGCTCAGGGGCGACGGGAGGACTGATGACCACGATTTCGGGGGTGGCGATCGGCTCGACGGCCACGACGGGGTCGGTCGTGGTTTCCGGGTGGGCATGGAGATCGTCGAGGGGGAGCGGCGCATCGTCCGAGACGAGCACGGGAGGGCCGACGCGGAGGCCGGCACGGAGACGTCCCTTGTGAAACCGGTGGAGCAGCCAGGAGGCCAGCACCAGCGCCACGATCGCCATCAGCCAGTGCTTCATCTGGTCGAAGCTGCCTTCGATCTGGTTCGCGAAGACGTATCCGAGCCCGAACATCAAGAGGGTGCTCAGGGAAGCGGCCAGCACGTCGGTCAAGAAGAGCTTGAGGACCGGAAGCTGGAGAATGCCGGCGGTCAGGTAGGCGGCAGTCCGAAATCCGACGGCGAACCGGCCGAGGATCAGGATCTTGAAGCCGTGGCGGTGGAAGTAGCCCTTGATCTGGGTCTCACGCTCGAGCGTCAGGAGCTTGCGGGTCATCGGCAGGCTGAGGACCTTGTCCCCGTAGTAGTAGCCGATGAAATAGACGATGAAATCGCCGAGCAAGACCCCGATGAAGCAGGACGCCAGGGCGAACGGCCACCACATCCGCTCGCTCTTGGAGAGGACCGCGGCCAGGATGATCGGCGCTTCCTCGGGGACCGGAAGCCCGAGGCCGCCAAGCACGAGAAGGAGCGAGATTCCCAAGTAACCGAGTTTTTCGATCAATGCTTCCGTCAATCGCCGCTCCCTGCCGCACGTCCCCGCGCGCCTCGCTCGACCCTTCGAAAGTAGTGGTATCATAACGCCTCCAGGTCGTCGAGAGGCGCAGGCAGACCCACTTCGATTCTCGAATCTTCTCGTGTCGTGGCGAACCGCGCGGCCTGTCGGTTTGGTTCGAGTCCGTCTTGACCGGATTGCCGAAGGCGGATAGCCTCCGCGCCGAGTCCCAAGGAAGGGCTGTTGCCGACCCCTCGCCGACGCACCCAACAGGCCCGGGCGCCCGTTCGATTCGGGGCGTCCTCTGTCGATTGCCGAGCCGTCTTCTCAAGGAGGAGAAGCCCCTAATGTTGTCGAACAACCGCCGAGCCGCCGCCCGCCGCCGCGCCTGGGGGCGTGGTCCGATCATACTCCGCTTCGAACCGCTCGAGGGCCGGCAGCTGCTCGCGGCGAACGCCTTACCCGACCTGGTGGGCGCTGCGATGGATACCTCGGCGCACACCCTCGACTGGGGCGACCAGTTTCACGCGACCGGAGCGATCAAGAACCAGGGCGCTGGCGCCCAGACCGGACAGATTCCGATGGCGATCTACGCCTCGACGACCCCGGTTCTCGGCCCGGGTTCGGTCTTGCTCGGGACGACGAACATTCCCGGCGACCTCGGACCAGGCGCCGTCACGAACTTCGACCAGCTCGTCAGCCTGCCCCCGACCGCGATTCCAGGGTTCTCGGGACAGCCGATCTACATCACCTTGCGGATCGACCCCCAAAATTCCATCCCCGAGAGCAACGACAACAACAACTTCGCGGTCGGCCAGGGTTTCGACACGACAAAGGTCACCATCGCCCAGCGCGTGCCTTCGAGCCTGATCGGGACGTCGCTCGGGGTCTACCCCGACCAGACGGGCTGGGGGAAGCCGGTCACCGTGACCGCACAGGTCCGCAACAACTCCGCGGGCGATGCGCCCGCCACCCGGGCTCAGGTCATTCTTACCCCGACGACCGTGAACCCTGGCAATGGGTCGGACATGACGGTCGGCTACCTCGACGTTCCCGCGATCCCGGCCTATCAAACGGTCAACGTCGTGGGGACGATCACCTTGCCGGCCGCTCCGGTCACGCCCTTGGCGGGTAATACCCAATTCTACTTGACCGTGCTCCAGGACGCTGACTTCGTCACCAACCCACTTTATCCCCACGTCCCGACCCAGGGACTCGGGTATGACGTCACGAAGATCGGCATCACCGGCGGAGCGACCGCCGCTGAACTGGCCCAGCTTCCCAAAGCGGACCTCGCCGCTTCGGGAGTGGTCGCGCCCTCGCAGCCGATCGCCTGGGGGCAGAACTTCCAGGTCACGACCACGGTCCAGAACCTCGGGCGGGCCGACGCGGGGCAGTTCCACGTCAAGTTCGTCCTGACGGGGGCCAATGGATCGCTCGATCATGCCATCTACCTGGGAGATGCGACGATCGACGGCCTGAAGGCTGGCTACAATCAACAGATCATCCAGACCCTCAATCTGCCGAACCGGCTTCCCAGCGGGCTCACCCTCAATAGCGTCGGTATTGGCAAGATCGCGGTCCTGATCGACCAGGATTACGCAGTCGATGAGGCCCTGAAGTCGAACAACCTCTCGCTGTCGAATCCGGTGACTTTGCGGGTCTTGGGGACCGACGGCAGGAGCACGGTGCCCACCTCGCCCACGGGAACGAGCCTGGGGCAGCCGCAGACCGCGGGCACGCTCACGAAACCGCTCACCAAGGCCCAGGCCCGAATTCAGGCGCGGGCCCAGGCGCGGGCCCAGGCGCGAGCCCAGGCCAGAGCCGAGGGCAAACTCCATCGCCGCCCGGTCCCACAAAATAATTCCTTGGCCGACAAAATCGAGCACAAGCTCAAAGTCTTCCCAAGCAAAGTTAAGAACTTCGTGAAAGATCTTTTCGACTGACGACGAGTCGATTGACTGCGATTTCGTTCACTGGTGTCGCGGGAGGTTTCGACCCTCCCGCGATGCCATTTGGGGACGTGGGATTCACGCGTAACCGTTAGAATCCGGGCAGGTTCCGGCAGATTGCCCAGTTTCGGGCGCCTTGAAAAAAAACTTGAGACAAAATCCAAATTAACTGGGGGATTTATTGAAGAGCGGCAATTCGCTGGCTATGCTTGGCACAGACCGAACGGGTCTTCTTGCCATCGAGATGAGCCGCACCGGTCGATTGACGGGATGGACGCCATCTTGCCTGCTTGCCACCGAGGAGCACCTCGACGATGTCCAGCGACCGGCTGAATGCCCCCTTCCACGAGACGACGACTGGGACGGGATCGCTCGTGGAGTCGCGTTTCGTTCCTCAGCGCTATGAACCCAACTACCCCTATCCCCTCCTCGTGCTCCTCCACTCTCGCGGGGGGGATGAGCAGCAGATGGTGCGGTCGATGCCGGCGCTGAGTTGGCGAAACTATGTCGGGCTGAGCTTACGGGGGCCCGAGCCGGCAATCAAGCGAGGGCGAGCGGAAGGGTATAGTTGGGGCTCGGAGTTTGCTCGCCCCGATCGACGGGTGCCGCGTCCCTGCTCGTCGTTCACGGAAGCGGACGTCGTCCGTCAGCGTCTGATCGAGGGAACGCCCGACGCGATTGATTCGCTCGAGGACGGCCTTTTTTCGTCGATCCGTCAGACCCGTCGGGCCTTGCACGTTCACTCCGAACGCATCTTCCTGGTAGGTTGCGGTGAAGGGGCGGCCGTCGCTTATCGAATCGCCTTGAGCTATCCCGAGCGATTCGCGGGGGTCGTGGCGATCAACGGCTGGCTCCCCGGTGGCTTCCGCCCCTTGGCTCGGCTCAAGGCCTGTCGCGACCTTCGGATCTTGGTGGTCCATGGCGAATGGAACGCCCGGGTTCCGGTCCAATCCGCACGCCGCGACGTCCGCGTGCTCCGCGCGGGGGGACTTCGGGTCGCCTTCCAGTCCTACCCTTGTGCCCATCGTCTGACCTCGCCGATGCTCTCGGACGTGGATACGTGGCTCATCAACCACTGCACCAACGAAGATTGAACCTCCCCCCTCCTCCGTTCCGCTCGGCGGGCCCTCGACTTTTCGGGGAGGGTCCGTTTCCAGCCTGCCCTCGACGCCAGACGCGGACACCCAGTTCGTGCCGCCCCGCTCGGTGGGTTTCTGGGATCCCAATGGCGACCGGTTGATCGGTCGGTCCACCCACCCAGGCGAAGCGAAGCGCGGTTCTCGCCCACACAAGATTCCTTCTTGCTTTCTTCATCCCCAATCTTGGCGTTGACTTGATATAATCCACGTCATTCTTCTAAGGGGCTGACGATTCGTTCGTCATTCCCGTCAGAGGGGGCGACGATAGGCCTCCTACCTTGCGTGAAAAAACGCTCTTAAGGATGATGTCATCAGGTTGTGCATGCGTGGCCGGTGCCAGATCACGCGCATCGCATTGACTGCCGCGGAGTCACCAGGGGATGGGCGGGGCCGGATCGTTTGCCTGTCCGGAGTGCGGGAACGAGCTGAAGTTGAAGGGGACCACGGCGGGCCGGCAGCTCCGTTGCGGCTGGTGCGAGACGTGGGTCGAGGTTCCCTTCCTTCCTCGAGCCGTGGTGCGTCGCGCGCGTTTTTCCCGAGGGCGCCGGCCCAAGTGGGTGACCTGGGCGTGGGGAGGCGTGGCGGTTGCGGTTCTGTTGCTGGTGGTGTTCGGTGCCCGCGGAATCCTTCGGGTGCGGAGCCGGCAGCGGGTTGAGCGGAACCTGACGGCGCTGGTCGCCGAGGCGGCGGCCGAGGAAAGCGCGGGGCGATTCGATGCGGCGGTGCGCGCGATCCAAGGCGCACTCGCCGAGGCGGTTCGACTCGATCCTTCGCGCTCCGCTCGGGTGGCGGAACTCGAGCAACTCCGCGACAAATGCGTCCGCCGCGCGGCGGAGGCCCAACTCGAGTCGGCGGCCAAGGCCACGCCGGCGGCGGCCATCGCGACTTACAAGGCGTTGTTGTCACGGACTTGGCGTGACCCGACGCTCGAAGGCCTTGAAGGAACGCTGCGCGAGCGGCTCCAACGGACCCGTCACCATTGGGCGGAGGCCGATCTGGCCGCCGCGAACCAGGCCGTCGAGGCGGGGCGGGCGAACGAGGCGATCGACCTCTGCGAACGCTTGGTCAAGACGGCTGAGGAACTTGCACCGGCCGTTCAGACCCGGTTCCAGAACGATGCGAACGCGATTGTGGTCAAGGTGATCGAACAGCGCGGTGTCGTCTTCGACCAGCCGCAGGGGCAATTCACCCTCGGAACGCCTCAGTCGTACAGCACCGTTCTCCAAGCGGCGCTCAGTCCCGCCCTGCGAGAGCGCGGCTATGTGATGGAACGTCCGACTTCGTCCTGGAACGCGGTTTGGAAGACGAGCGCACCCTACCACTTCGCGATGGAGGTGGTCGAACGGCAGTCGGGGGAATACCTCAACACCAGGTGCCAGCTCAGTGTTCTCTCGCTCCGGCTGATCCTGAGCCGGGCCGGCGCATCGATCTGGCAAGCGGGGCCGCTCCAGGCGCAGACGCAACCCTCGATCCCCAGCATGTCCGCGTTCACGGCGAGCCGGTTCGCCATCGACGACCGCCGGCGCCGCGAATTCGAGCGCGTGCTCTACGACGATGCCCAGACCACGCTCATGGCGAAGGTTCAACCCAGCCTCCGCAACCTCCCCGCCGTTCGCCCCGCGAAGCCGTAGTGGGGTGGGGTGATGGCAAACTCGTGGCTCCAGCCACGGCAAGTGCGTCCGCCCTGGGGCCGCGGACGCCCCGCCCGCTCTTCTCTTGAACGCCGATTTCCGCGGCCGGGAAAGCAATCAACCTTTTGGGGCCAGATTCCCTAATTTCTGAGGCGTTTGACCCCATGTCCAGTCCCCCCGACGGTAGATTACGGTGATCGGCAACGGCTGCTCCCGCTGGCTGGCGTCACGTCTCAAAGGGTTCGAGAAGTCCGACCCCAAGCAGTTCTACCGTCGGTTCACCGAGACCGCGGGGGCCGTGACGATCGAAAACGACCGCCTCATCGTCCCACTCGACCGGCGGAGTCACAACCCGATCCTCCGCGAAGCCGCACTCGACGGTAACCCGCCCGCCATCCCCTGGCTCGGCCAGCGGACGATCGAAATCATCTACCGCTGGCCTTGGCAGCCGTCCGAGGATTGATTTGTTTTGCGGCCTCGGAAATCGGCGTTGGAAAATCGCCCGACAGTGTGGGGGGAGATGTCGGCGACGATCCGGCGTTTCTTGACCTCGTCGGCCAACTCGCGACTGGTCCAGTGGATGGGCCGGTCCGACTTCTCGGGCGGCTCGCAGGCGACGGCAACGATCTGAACGATCTGCTCGGGGCTGAAGGTGGCCGGGGTTCCGGGCCGGGGGCATCGTCGAGGAAGTGCTCCACGAGCCTCCGCAACTGCGGCGGGCAGGTAGTCGCCGAGCAGGTCGTATTCCCAGCCGGCCGGCGGGGGGGGCTGGGCAGACGTTCATCCGGGCGAGGATGGCCGGCTCGATGCCCCGGCAACATCTCGACTGGAGCCGCCACCAGGCCCAGCCGTCCGTGCCGCCGCCCGCCGCTTCCGTAGACCGGCGCCCAACCCGGTCAGGGCCCCGATCGTGCCCAGCACCAGCGACGAGGGCTCGGGCACGCACCGGGTATCGACGATCACCTGGTCGATAAAGATTTTCTGGGGCGAATTCGGATCGGGGAGGGGGAAGATCGTGATGAACTCACTCGCCGGGCACGTGGCCGATCGCCACGTCGTCAGCTGGTGGATATACCCATCGGGCAGAGCTTGCGACTGACTGCTGGTCATCGTGAAGGACTCCAAATCCTGTCCCACTATGGTGATCCTTGGGACGGGGTTGGGCACCCCCGATGGCGGGAGAGCCCCCAGGTAGGTCACCTGCAGCGAGATCTCCTTGGAGAGATCCGTGGCGGACATATTGGGGACCGAGATCAGCAGGCGGCCGGTCCCGGGGGGTGGGCTCGGGGGTTGGCCCGCCGGGGCGGTGAGCTGAACGACGTTGGCGCGGCCGCCGGCCGTGACTCCGAACATGACCGCTCCGGTGGAGGTTAGCTCCGGAGTGCCGAAGGGGTTGTTCACCGCGGTGGGCATGGTCGGAAGCGGTGGCGTGAAGTCCCATTGCTGGAACGTGCTGCCGGGGGTGCCGCGCCACGGCGGCGGGGTGAGGTCGTCGGGCTTGCCGGGGTCCGACAAGGAGGTCATTAGTCCCGCCCGGACCTGCCTTTCACCCGCGCCCAGCCCCAGCGCCAGCCCCGCCACGGCCCCGATCGCCCATTTGTTGAAACGCCTCATCGCAATCTCCTTCCCTCGGGATTTCCCAGATGCCCCCTGACTCAATCAGTTGATTCCCCCATCCGGTCAGCTAGATCGATCATTAGGGCGCTCCGGCCATCTATTGTCAATAGCGAATTTCAACATCAAAAATACTCTTGTCAATTGTCGATGCTTTCTGTTCATAAATCGGCGGGCTTGTCAAAGATTGCCAATTTTAATGGATCAGTATTATTGTCGCATATCGAAATTGTCGATCCATGGATGACTCCAGGCCATTGCCTCGGGCCACCTCTCCTCCTTCCGACAGCTAGTACAAGGCGCCAAAACACTAACCGGTACCGTTCGCTCGCTTCGGCTCCACCGAGTAGAGCCAGCGGATCGGCTTGGCCATGGTCAAATTGAAGTACTCGATGAACGCCAGGATCCGCGCCTCGAGATCCTCGGCCGAGCGAAAGCTGGAGCGACGGAGCAACTTTATCAGCAAGATGCTTAACAGTGTGGAAATTTAATTGAACTATGATGTGGACTTGAGTGTGTGCCCGAACCGGATCCGGTGGCTTTCGTCGGACAAGAAGGTGGCCCGGCTCGCCTGGGGCTTCAGCACCCCACGCTTGCCTTTCTCGTCCACGTCCTCCGTGATCCCGCAGGCCTGAGTGACCCACAGGACCAGGCGTTCCGAGCGACCAGGGAGAGCAAGGACAGGCATTGCGATCCCCGGATCGCAATGCCTGTCCTTGCTCTTCTTATGGTTGGGAGTTGGCCCAACCCATCGGATCTGCCGCCCCATGCGTTCAATCCCTATCTCTTGCCACGCATCGGCACGAGCTTGCGGCCCTTCACCCAGAACAGGTCGATCATTCCGAAACGCGGGTCATTCAGATGACCTCCGGCGGCCACCACCCTCCCGTCGGGCGAGATCGCCAACTGATCGGCCCTGGCACCTTTGGGTATTTCGGCTGAATCGACGCGAGTCATGCTGGAGGCGTCTCACAGCCCGATCCTCTGATATTCTTCCAGGGGCACCAGGAGCCCCGGGTCGCGCGGGAACCCGATCCCCTGAAATATTTCCCTCGCCCGGGCCGAAGCTTTCACTTCCGCACGGCCCAAATCGACGATCGAGATTTTCGTCCAGTACGCGCCGCCTGATTCCGAGAATGAGTCGGCGACTGCCAGCAGGTTGCCGCTGGGCGGGAAGGCCACGTGCTTCGTATTCCCAAGGTGAGAGGGGAATTTCCGCTCCGCCCCGGCCGCCATGTCCCACAGCCGGACGAGCTCGCCCCCGGCCACCGAGGCCAGCGTCGAGCCGTCCGGCGAAAAGGCGACGGCTTCCACGCTCGCGACGTGCGCGTGGGTGATCCTGCAGAACCGCCCCGTGGCGCGTTCGGGGATGGTGTGGGCCGGGAGCGTGAAGCGAAGCCGTCCCGTCGCCGGGTTCCACACCGCGATCTTCCCGCTCGCTGCCCCGGCCGCCAGGAGCTTGCCGTCGGGGCTCCAGGCCAGAGCATTCGCCCAGGTCGGCTCGCCCAACTCCAAACGGCGGCGGACGTGGTTGTCTTTCTGGTCGACCAGGTTGATGGACCCACCGACGAGCGGGATCGCCAGTTCGGAGCCGTCGGGCGAGTATGCCAGCGCATTAATCGCCCCCTTGATCCGGTCCTGCCCCCGGAACTCGCTCAGTTCGGCCCCGGTCTCGACGCTGTATCGCCGGACCAGGCCGTCATGTTCGGCCGCGGCCAGCGACTTGCCATCGGGGTGGAAGGCGAGGGACTTGATCGAGCCGGCCGCGTCCTCGCTCGGCTTGCAGAGGATGGCGGGATCGGTGCCGTTGGGCTCCGACCGTGGGACGTCGCCAACACCCGCCTTCCCCGAGGATCCGAATCCAAATGATGCCCAGAGCGGTAGTCAGTGATATGACAACGATATAGTTTTGTATAGTCGTCTGAAACTCCACGAGGTTCTTCGATTTTCGCTCGACTGTACCGAAGGGTTGAGGAGGCGACTGCAAGTCCTGACGGATTGGCGTCGCCTCACGAATCGCCGAAGGGTCGCGTTCTCCTGCTGATCCTGGTGCTGCCCGATCCGTTCGCCAGCGGTCGCACGGAATTCCGATCCGCGCAACCTTGGCCGGCCGGCCCCATTGAACTCGAGCGACTCTCTGGCCATGATTTAGAGGAATCCGGGATGAGTTCCGGTACAGACTCCGTTTCGCAACTCGCATCTCCGGCATCGCGTCAGCCGTACAAGACGCCAGTCGATAGGAATTCGGATCGAGGTTCAGGACGACGAAACGATCGGGCAAGCACTTCTTCGGTTCAGAACGGCGGTCAGAGAGGAAGGGTCGCCGGGAGCGGGCTGGAACAGGCCGCCCTGGCATAAAGGTCAGCTCGGCTATTATCTTAAACCGAGCGAGTTGCGTCACCGCAAGGCTTTGCGGGACGAATGGGCCACGTATTCGGGAGAATGCGGCCGACGTCATCTGCTTTCGGTGGCTTTTCGGCTCTATCGGAGCCGCAAAGCACACTTCGGCAATCTCTTGCCCGTGGGCCACTATGGTTTTCGGTGGCGGTCGCCGGATTGGGTCTTCTGGTTCCCTTGACCGATGCGGCTGAGCGACTTCCGGGGGCCGCCTAAGCTTGGCTCACGGTTGACCCGCCGACACTCGGAAGTCCGAGACGGCGGGCCTGATCTCATCGTCGTTCGGGACAGAGCTTAAGTAAATATAGTACAAATAATATTACCATGTATTTATGGATGGTTTGCTGAACTTGTCCCGTGAACTCAACGCAGGTTTTCGTGCCGTCGACACTCGGTGTATGATTGAGATTCGGGTAGGATTTACTTCGGTTTACGGAATTGGCCGCTCAGGGGCCGAATGGACAAGCTGAATTCATGGAGATCGGGGTTCATGCCGTTGAACAGGTCTGTGTTCTTGTCACAATCGCATTCATTATGGCAAGGACGCACCTGGTTTTGCCCCCGGGGCAGCTCTCCTTTTCGGCACTGCGTCGGTTCGCGACGTTTCTTTTGTTCCTTTCCATGGCGTTGACCGAGGAATTGGTCGCCAGCCAGCACATTCAGATGAGCGCCCGGGTCGTCTCGACTTGTGCGGCGGGCCTGCTGTCGGGGCCATTGATCGGGATCAGTGTCGGGCTTGGAGCGGCGTGGTTGCGGCCACTCCTCGGGATGTCGCCACCGATTGCCTTCGGCCTGGTTTTGGCCGGCGGCGGTTTTCTGGGGGGCATGGTTCACAACCGACGGCCGGACTGGTCGTTGCGGAGTTGGACCGGGTTTGTGCTCGGGGCGACGATCTCCTTGTTCCGGTTTGCCCTGACGCTGGGCTTGAGTCGGGTCTTCCACCTCGCCGGCCCGCCGCTGACCCTGGGCATGGAGGCGATGACGGCCGTGATCAATGGGATCGGTGTCGCGGTCATCCTGATGGTGTTTGAGCAGGTCCGGGACCTCGAAGAGTCGTCGCGGGCCGCGGCGATGTCGGAGGTCAGGGCGCTTCAGGCGCGGATGAATCCCCACTTCCTGTTCAACGCCCTGAACACCATCGCCGCCTTGGCCACGATCTCACCGCAATCCATTCCTCCGGCCGTCGCCCGCCTTGGCCGGTTCCTGCGGGGAAGCCTGGAGCAGCACGATCGGACCACCGTGTCGCTCCGCGAAGAGTTGGACATCGTGACGGCCTATCTCGAGATCGAAGCGATGCGGTTCGGCGACCGACTCCGGGTGGAGACGGACGTGCCTTTGGAATTGCTTGATGCCCAAGTCCCCCCCTTCCTGATCCAGCCTTTGGCCGAGAACGCGGTGCGCCACGGCCTCCAGCCGCTCTCGGAAGGGGGGATCGTCCGGATTTCGGCGCGGTCGGACCATCGGGCGATCGTCATCACCGTCGAGGACAATGGGGTGGGCCTCAGCCCCGAGGCCGTCGCGCGGTTCCGTTTTGACTCCGCCGGCCCGGAACCGCATGCCGTCTCGCTGCTGAAACGCCGCCTGGACGGGCTCTACGGGCGGGAGCAGCGGCTGGAGTTCCGCCCCCGGGAGGGGGGTGGAACCGTGGGGGAAATCCGGATCCCGAGTTCCATGGGGGGGGAGCGGCCACGATCATGATCCGAGCCGTGGTCGTCGAGGATGAGCCCCTGGCTCGGCAATACCTCAAGAGTCTCCTGGAGGGGACCGGGCGGGTGCAAGTCGTCGGCGAAGCCGGGGACGGCGGCTCGGGTCTGCAACTCTGTCGCGAATGCACTCCCGACGTCGCCTTCCTCGACATCGAGATGGCGGGGCCGGACGGACTCACGGTCGCGGGACGTCTCCTGGCGTTGCCCTGCCCTCCCCTCGTCGTCTTCGTGACCGGATATGCGGGGCATGCGGTCGATGCCTTCCGCGTGGAGGCGGTGGATTACCTCCTCAAGCCGATCGACCCGGACCTGATCCTCGAATCGGTGCGCAGGCTCGAACATCGGCTGACCGCGCGTGGTACGCCCGCGGCGGGGTTGGCGGACCGGGAAGCCGGGGTCGATCGGATTCAGGTCCGCGATCCGGCCGACGGCGTCCTCCACCTCCTTTCGCGTCATGAGGTGGTGGCCGTGCTCAGGCGCAAGCGTCGCACCTGGATCCACACGGCGTCGACCGCCTACCCGAGTCACGAGCCGCTCTCCCGGCTGGGACGTCGCCTGGGCGGCCCCCCGTTCCTGCAGGTTTCTCGTGACGCGATCGTCAACCTCGAAGCGATCGACCAGGTCCGCCGCCTGGGCGACCGGCATTACGAGGTTGTGCTCCGCGACCAGCCTCGGACCCGCGTCGAGACGTCGAGGACCGGCGCTGGTCTCCTCGCCGAAAAACTCCGCCCCTCCTGAATCGTTCGTTCGCGGCGTTTGGCCGTCGCGCCGGCCGTTCGGACCACGATTTCGGCCACTCGGACAACCGGGTCGTTCGTCCTCATTGGCGGGCCGTATCGTTCCCCGCGTCAGAGAGGATGATTCCCTTGGACGCCGGGAATCATCGCTGGGGACACGAACGCGAAGGAGACCCGAAACCGATGTGGATCGTAAAGCTCGCTCTGCGGCGGCCCTATACCTTCGTCGTGATGGCGCTCTTGATCGTGGTCATGAGCGTCGTGGCGGTCCGCCGCATGCCGGTGGATATCTTTCCCGAGATCGACATCCCGGTCATCACGGTCATCTGGCAATACCCGGGCACCGCCCCTTCGGAAATGGAGTCGCGGATCGTCACGGTGAGCGAGCGGGCGCTGACCACGACGGTCAACGACATCGAACACATCGAGAGCCAGTCCTTGACCGGCGTCGGCCTGATCAAGGTCTTCTTTCACCCCGGCGCCAAGATCGAGGCGGCCGTGGCTCAGGTCAACGCGATCAGCGGCACCATCCTCAAGTCGATGCCGCCGGGGATCACGCCCCCTTTGATCATTCGCTATAGCGCTTCCAACGTGCCGATCCTCCAACTCGGCCTCAGCAGTCCCGAGCTCTCCGAGCAACAACTGTTCGACCTCGGCCAGAACTTCCTCCGCACCCAACTCGCGACGGTGCAAGGTGCCCAGGTGCCGCCGCCCCTAGGGGGCCGACCTCGGCAGATCATGGTGGACCTCGACCTCAAGGCCCTGCACGCGAACGGGCTCTCGCCGACCGACATCAGCGACGCGATCAACGCCCAGAACCTGATCCTGCCGTCCGGCACCGCCAAGATGGGCGATCGGGATTACCTGGTCCGCCTGAACAGCAGCCCGGATGCAATTGCCTTGTTCAACGACTTCCCGATCAAAAAGGTCGGCGACGCCACGCTCAGGATTCAGGACGTCGCCAACGTACGGGACGGCTACGCCGTGCAGTCGAACGTGGTCGTGAAGGATGGCCGCCGCGGGAGCCTGCTGACCGTCCTGAAAGCGGGAGGGGCGTCGACCCTGGACATCGTCACCCGAATCAGGGAGGCGCTGCCGCAGGTGCTCAGCGGGCTTCCCGACTCCTTGGAGGTCGATTTTCTCTTCGACCAGTCCGTGTTCGTCCGCGCCGCGATCGAGGGGGTCGTCAAGGAGGCGGCGCTCGCGGCCGGGCTGACGGCCCTGATGATCCTGCTCTTCCTGGGAAGCTGGCGGAGCACGCTGGTGGTCGTCCTCTCGATCCCGCTCTCGATCTGCGTGGCCATCCTGGTGCTCGCTGCGCTGGGGCATTCGATCAACACGATGACGCTGGGCGGCATGGCCTTGGCCGTCGGCATCCTCGTCGACGACGCGACCGTCGAGATCGAGAATATCCACCGCAACCTCCATTTCGGAAAACCGTTGCGTCAGGCGATCCTCGACGGTGCGGAGCAGATTGCCACCCCCGCGTTCGTCGCGACCCTCGCCATTTGCATCGTCTTCCTGCCAGTCTTTTTTCTGTCGGGAGCGGCCCGATCGTTGTTCAGCCCGATGGCGACGGCGGTCGTCTCGGCGATGATGGCGTCCTACTTCCTGTCGCGTACCCTCGTGCCGACGATGGTCAATTACCTCCTCGCCGCCGAAGTCGATCGGTATCGCGATCCTCAAGGGGGCGAAGCGCCTGATGAGGGCCTGTTCTGGGTCGTGCACCGGGCCTTCAATCGGGTCTTCGAGCGCCTGCTCGCCGTTTATGCGTCGGGCCTGGCCTGGGCGCTTGGGCACCGGCCGCTGATCACGGCTGGGTTTGCCGCGGCCAGTCTCGGCACGCTCGGCCTGGTCGGCCAGCTCGGTCAGGACTTTTTTCCGAGAGTCGACGCGGGCCAGATCCGGCTCCACGTTCGCGCTCCGGCCGGCACCCGGATCGAACGGACCGAGGAGTACTTCCAGGAAGTCGAGCGCGAGGTTCGAGAAATCATTCCGGCAGGCGAGCTGGAAACGGTCTTGAGCAACATTGGGTTACCGCCCAACGGGATTAACCTGACGTTCGGTGATTCGTCGACGGTGGGGACGGCGGATGGCGAGATGCTGGTGTCGCTCAAGGAGGGCCATCAACCGACCGAGGGCTACGTCCGGAGGATCCGCGCGCGGTTGGCGCGGAATCACCCTGAATTGACCGTCTTCTTTCAGCCGGCGGATATCGTCAGCCAGATCCTCAACTTCGGCCTGGCCGCGCCGATCGACGTCCAGATCATCGGCCGCGATCAGGTGGCGAACTTGAAGGTCGCCCGGCAGGTCGAGTCGGTCCTCCGGCTCATCCCCGGGGCGGTCGACGTCCACCTGCACCAGGTTGCGGATGCCCCCGAGTTGCGGATCGACGTCGATCGGACCCGTGCGCGGCACTTCGGGCTCAGCCAACGTGACGTGGCGAGCAGCCTCCTGGTCTCGCTCAGTTCGAGTGGGCAGGTCGCCCCGAACTTCTGGCTCAATCCGAAGAACGGCGTCAGCTACCCGGTCGCCGTCCAGACGCCCCAGCATCTCGTCGACTCGATCGAGAACCTTGACAACACCCCGGTGGTGGGACCAGGGGGTGGCCGTCGACCCCAGCTTCTCGCCAAT
Organism: Singulisphaera sp. GP187; assembly: GCF_900129635.1. GTDB lineage: Bacteria > Planctomycetota > Planctomycetia > Isosphaerales > Isosphaeraceae > Singulisphaera. The sequence goes on from NZ_FSRB01000001.1 coordinate 6,133,979, forward strand.
CTCGCGAACGTTTCTCGGAGCGAGGGGATGGCTGTCGTCAACCATTTCAATGTTCAGCCGGTCTTCGACGTCTTCGCCAACGTCGAGGGACGCGACCTGGGCGGCGTGGCCGGCGACCTCGAACGCGCCCTCGAGCCGATCCGGGCCAAGCTCCCCAAGGGGACGAAGGTGGTCGTCCGGGGGCAGGTCGAGAGCATGGCGACCTCGTTCCGCGGCCTGGCGTCCGGCCTCGTCTTCGCGATCCTGCTGGTTTACCTGCTGATGGTGGTGAATTTTCAGTCCTGGCTCGACCCGTTCATTATCCTGTTTGCACTGCCGGGTGCGTTGTCGGGGATCATCCTGATGCTCTATGCGACGCACACGACACTCAGCGTGCCGTCGCTGATGGGGTCGATCATGTGCATTGGCGTGGCGACGGCCAATAGCATCCTTATGGTCACGTTTGCCAATGACCGGAGGGCCGAAGGCGACACGGCCTTGGAGGCAGCCCTCGCCGCCGGCCGGACCCGCCTTCGCCCGGTCTTGATGACGGCCGCGGCGATGATCATCGGCATGGTCCCGATGGCGCTGGGCGTGGGCGAGGGGGGAGAACAAAACGCTCCGCTCGGCCGGGCCGTGATCGGCGGGCTGGCGGTCGCCACTGTTGCCACCCTGTTCCTCGTACCCGTTGTCTACAGCCTCTTGCGGCGGCAGCCGCCGCGCGTCGAGATGGAGGATACTTTGCGATGAGTGTTTCCACCATGCCCGAACTGAGCCATGACCGTCCCGCAAGTCCCAAGTTGGACCGCCGTCGTTCCAGGGCTGCTCTGCCGGCGTTCGGGCTCGCCTTCGTGGCGATGGCTGGTATCGGCATCGTCGCCGCCGGCATGATCCCCCGCCGGAGTCAGCACGCCGCGCTTGCCGAAGCCAGCCACGAGGTCCGGGCCCTGGTCGCCACGCCTCGCGTCAAAGTCGTCTCACCGATCCGAGGGGCGAAGCCCGTCAGCCTTCGACTCCCCGCGGACCTGCTCCCCGACCTGGAGAGCCCGCTTCACGCCCGGGCGGGAGGGTTCTTGAAGCAGGTTCTGGTGAAGATAGGCGACCGGGTCGAGGCAGGGCAACTCCTCGCCGAGATCGAGGCGCCCGAGATGGACCAGGAGCTCGACCGGACCCGCGCCACCGTCTTGCAGGCCACGGCCGACGAGGAGCTGGCGGTCGCACGCGGCGAGCTCGCGTCCTTGAACCTCAAGCGTGCGGAAGCCCTGTCCCGTCGCGGGGCGGCGACGGCCCAGGAGTTGGACGAGCACCGGGCCGCTCTGCAGGTCGCGACGGCGACCGTGGGCTCGGCGACCGCGACCGTCACCGCCCGCAAGGCCGAGGTCCGTCGCCTCGAAGAGCGGATTTCGTTCCGACGCGTCGTCGCCCCGTTCCCGGGGACGATCACCGCACGCGACTTCGACCCCGGGGCGCTCATCGTCTCAGAAGGTTCGGGACAGAAACCGCTGTTCCGGATCGCTCAGGACGAGACCCTCAAGGTCGTCGTGAGCGTTCCGCAAGCCCACCTCGCTTCCGTTCGCAATGGCCAGGACGTCCGGATCGTGGTCCGGGAATTTCCGGGGCGTACGTTCCTTGGCCGGGTCGCGCGCACGGCGCGTGCGGTTGACCCGGCGTCGCGGACCCTCAGGACCGAGATCGACCTGCCGAATGCCGATCGAACCCTTTATTCCGGGATGTTCGTCGAGGTCGAGTTCACGAGGGCCGTCACCGCCCCTCTGACCGTACCGGCGAACGCCGTCCTGACGGGCCCGGGAGGGGCGCGAGTGTTGGTCGTCGGACCGGAAGGCCGGGTCCGGCTGCAACCGATCGCGATCGGCCGAGACCTTGGCGGCCAGATCGAGGTTGCGGGCGGCCTCAAGGGGGACGAGCGGCTGGTCGAGAACCCGGCATCGGGATTCGCCGACGGGGCCCGTGTGGAGGTTGTCGGAAACCTGGCCGAGCGAGCCATCCCTCCCGCCAAGGACAAGTCGTAGGATATTCACCCACGGGGCAGAGCCGCAAGTTGAGATCGCCCGGCGATGCCGGGTGGTCTCCTCGGGGTTCACCAGCCGTTCGCTCCGAGAGTCCGATCTCGTCCAGGCGTTACCGAGTACGTCGCGAATTCGGGCGAGGACCATGCACCGATCCCCAACGAAGGAGACCAGGGACGATGATCCGCATCATGGCAATTGGCCTGGCATTGGCCGGAATGTCCGCCGTTCGATTCACCGCAACGGCTCGGGCTGAGGATGGTCCCTTGAAAGTGGTCGTCCACATCAACTTCTCCGAAACGGGGACTCAGGGGGCCGGGCTGCGGAGCGTGGCCAATATCCTCAAGGATGACCCTCAGGCCAAGGTTGAGGTGGTCTGCCACGCGGCGGGGATCGGCCTGGTGGAGAAAGCCCGGACCGAGCACGCCGAGGCGATCCAGGCCCTGATCAAGCAAGGGGCCACGGTCGTCGCCTGCGAGAACACGATGCGGCAGAAGTCGATCCGCAAGGAGGATCTGCTGCCGGGCGTCGGTACGGTCCCGTCGGGAGCCGTCGAGGTGGTGCGCAAGCAGCATAAGGACGGGTATGCCTATTTCAAACCCTGAGGGGCGGGCCAGTTTCGGAGCCTCGGTCCCGCGCACTTCTGCCTTCGCGGTCGTTGGCGATCCCAGGTTCGACCGTTGACATCAGCGTGCCGTTTTCTCGTCTGTGCTGACGGAAACGTCCCAAGGAGGTCGCTCGACGTTCCACGGGCTTGTCCCCTCGGGCGTTTCGCCGGTCGAGTACGTTTGCCGTATCTTGTCTTCCGGGGAACGGTTTGCTACGATCGGACGGGTTGTGGACATCTCCCTCCGGGGCAGGCGGCGTCGGCGCGCGACGCACCGGGAGGGAGTGTTTCTGGGCCTCCCCGACCCACGTTTCGGTCTCGCCTTTCGGAAGGATACGCCTGCCATGATCGATCCCCGCGTCGCCAGCGGGCTGCGGGATATTCCCCCTTCGGTGATGATTCCGCGTGAGCGGATGCTCGCCAGCTTCCGCAAGACCTTCGCCTCCTTCGGGTATCTGCCGATCGAGACCCCGCACATCGAGCGGATGGAAGTCTTGACGGGCAAAGGGGCCGGATCGGACGAGGTCCTCCGCCAGATCTTTGACGTCACCAATAAAGGGGGGACCCCGGGCGAGCTCGCCTTACGGTTCGACCTCACCGTGCCGCTGGCCCGGTTCGTGGCCAAGCATGTCAACGACCTGGGCGTCCCGTTTAAGCGGTATGCGATCGGCTCGGTCTTCCGTGGCGAACGGCCGGCCAAGGGGCGATTCCGCGAGTTCGTTCAGTGTGACTTCGACACGGTCGGGACCGAAAGCGCCTTGGCCGACGCCGAGACGGCGCAGGTGATCCACGACGCCCTGGCGGCGGCCGGGGTCGCCGAGTTCACGATCACGCTGAACAACCGCAAGATCCTCGACGGCATGCTCGACACGCTCGGCCTGGCCGACCGCACCGGTTCGGTGCTCCGCGCCCTCGACAAGCTCGCCAAGATCGGCCGCGAGAAGGTGGTCGACGAACTGCGGAAGGGCGATGCCGAGTCGACCGAACGAGGCGCCGGGCTCTCGGAAGACCAGGCCAATCGCGTCCTCGACTTCGTCGAGCAAGGACGGGGTGGGGCCGAGGTTCTGACCCAGGCGGAAGCCACCCTCGGGGCTCATCCCAGGGCGGCCGACGGGATCAAGAATCTCCGTGAGGTCCTGAGCTTGCTCGAGGCCGCCGGTGTGCCTCCCGGCCGGGTCAAGATCGACCTTGGGCTGGCTCGCGGGCTCGACTATTACACGGGGGTTGTCTTCGAGACGACGGTGAACGGCTGGGAGCGGTTCGGGAGCATTGCCTCGGGGGGGCGGTACGACAACCTCGCGAGCCTGTTCACCGACCGTCGGCTGCCGGGCGTGGGCGCCTCGATCGGACTCGACCGGCTCCTGGCCCTGATGGAAGAGGCTGGGTGGCTGAAGGGGGCCTTGACCACGGTACCGATCCTGATCGCGAACTTCCCGGGCGTCGATCCCGTGACGCCCGTTGCACTGGCAAGTCGCTTGCGGGCCGCGGGTCTGGGGGCCGAAGTCTTCCCCGAGCCGCTGCAAGTCGGTAAGCAGATGGGGTATGGCTCGGCCCGAGGTCATAAGCTGGCGGTGATCGTCGGACCTGACGAGCGGGCCGCCGAAGTGTTCAACCTGCGGAACCTCGCCACTCGCCAAGAGCAAAAGGGGATCCCCCAGGCCGACCTTGTGGCAGTGATCGCAGAGGCATTGAAGGCCATTGAGGGGACGACGTCATGAGCCGCGAACCCTCCTCGACCGCTCCCGCCGCGGAGCGTCCCATCGACACGGTCCGGGGCACGCGCGACTGGTTGCCCGGCGACCACGCCCGACTCGCCGCGCTCGAGACCTTGCTGCTCGACCGGTTCGCCCGGGCCGGTTACGAGCCGTTGAAGACCCCCGTGCTGGAGTTCACCGAGCTCCACGAGCGGAAGAGTGGCGCCGGGATCGTGGCGAAGCTGTTCGAGCTCTCGGGCACGGGGCAGCCGGGCGTCTGTCTCCGCCCTGAGCTGACGGCCGGGATCGTTCGCGCCTATACGGCTGCGGCAGAACCCCCTCCCCTGCCCTGGCGGGTCAGCCACTCCGGCCCCGTCTTCCGCTACGAGACCCCCCGTCCCGGCCGGCTCCGCGAGTTCCAGCAGGTGGGGGTCGAGAAGCTGGGAGATTCGGGACCGTTGGCCGATGGCGAGGTCATCTGGCTGGCTGACTGGGCCTTGGCCCAGGCAGGGGTCGAAGGGGCGACGATTCGCCTCGGCCACGTCGGCCTGATCCTCGAGATGCTCGAGCGGTCGGGGTTGCCGGTCCCGTTGGCGTCGGCCCTGATCGAGATGCTCAGCGAGGCCGCCGCCGACGGCCGCGACGTCCGGGCCCTGGAGCGCGGCCTGGAGCAACTCTCGGGCTGGCTACAAACCGCCGAGGCGGTGGAGATTCCCAACGCGGTCGAACGCGCGGATGACGCCGGTATCGACCGCCTGTTCCGTACCCTCGTCCCGGTGGTCACCGGCCGGCGCTCGGGGCACGAGATCGTCCACCGGCTCCGTCGCAAGTGGGACCTCGGCCATGGCCTGCTCGGCGCTCTCGAGCGAGTCCGGGCGCAGGTCCACGACCTTGCCGAATTGAAGGGGCATCCCGACGTCGTTCTGGCTCGCCTCGCCCGCGACTACGAGTCGAGCGCACCCGAGTCGGTCGCGGCCTTGCGGACCCTTGTCCGCACGCTGAGCGACTACGGCGTCTCGCTCGATCGCGTCGAGCTCGACCTCGGCTTCGGCCGCGGCATTGGCTTCTACTCCCAGATGATCTTCGAGCTGCTCGTGCCCACGCCCGACGGGAAAGTCGAAGTCTGTGGAGGGGGGCGGTACGACGGCCTGGCGCGCGTGCTGGGCAGCGACCGCGACGACCGCGGAGTCGGATTCGCCTTCGGCCTGGAACGGCTGGCGCAAGTCCTCGACGCCCAGGGACGCGCCACCGCGGCGATCGCGCCGAGCGGGGTCCTGGTCGTCGCTTCCACGACCGAGGCGCACCCGGCCGCGGTCCGGCTCGCGACCTTGCTCCGCAACGAGCAAGGCCGCGCTGTCCTGTCGATTGACCGCGGACTCGACGAGGCGACCGCGCTGGCGAAATCGCTCGGCCTGGCCTCGATCGTCGAGGTCACGGGTTCACTCGAGACGCCGAAGGGCATCACCGTGCACGACCTGGCGAACTCCACCCGGGCTGTGAGTTCCGTTTCTGATCTCGTCCGTATGGCCCGCGCCGAGGCCGAGGGCCGCCGCCGATGACCACGCCGACCATTGATCCGATCCGCCTGGCCGTCCCCTCCAAGGGGCACCTGTACGAGGGGGTCGTCGAGATCCTCAAAACGGCCGGCTACAAAGTCCGCCGCGCCAGTGATCGCCAATATGAGGCGACGATCGCGGGCCACCCGCGGTTCCACGTCGTCTTCATGCGCCCGACCGACATCGTGACCCAGGTCGAAGAGGGCCGCTGCCACCTTGGGGTGACCGGCATGGACCTCTTCGCCGAGCGCGCGGCCGAGTCGGCGAAGACCACCGTGGTCGTGCCCGACCTCGGCTACGGCGGCTGCCGCCTGGTCGTCGCCGTCCCCGAGAGCTGGATCGATGTGTCGCACATCATTGATCTTGTGGATTTGACCGCTGAGTTCAAGGCGAGCGGCAAGACCTTCCGGGTCTCGACCAAGTACTCGGCCTTGACCCAAGCCTACTTCCGCAAGTGGGGCATTTATTACTACCAGTTGATCGACTCCGACGGGGCGCTCGAGCTGCACCCAAGCCTCGGGATCGCCGACGTGATCGTCGACCTGACCAGCTCGGGAACGACGCTCAAGGACAATCGACTCCGCGAGATCGAAGGGGGGACCGTCCTCGACTCGGCCTCGTGCCTGATCGGCCACGCTCCCGGCCTGGCCGCGCTGGCCGCCGAGGGCGAGACCGGGCCATTGGCGCTCCTACTCGACGCGATGGACGGCGTCCGCGCCTCGGAGGGCTGGCTCCACCTGGAAGTGGTGGGCAGCCCCGCCGCCCCCGGCCCGGAGACCGCCGCCACGGTGGCCGCCTACCTGCGCGACCAGGGCGCCCAGCACATCGCCCGCGGCGAAGTCTGGGACGACCAAAGCGCCCCCGGCTGGCGCGTCACGGCCCTGGTGGCCGCCAAACGCCTGACCGCCTGTCAGCGCCGACTCTTCGAGCTTGGCGCCAACCGCGTCGTCGGCCTCCCCACCCGGTTCGTCTTCGATCGCGATGGACACTCCACGTTCGATAGCCTCAAGGCGCGGCTCTTGGAACTTGGCGAGCGGGCCGGCTATTGATGGTTATGTGAAGTTGTCTCGGTGTTTTGCAACTCCGAAGCGGCGACCGTCAACCGCGTAGGCACGCTCTGACGGTCGCCGCTTCGGAGCCGAAAGCAAGAGACACGTGAACTTGTCAGGGCCGGTTGGGAAGGTTACGGCGAGACGGTGCCAATGCCGCTTGTTTCGAATTCCTTGGCTCGTATGCAATGCATGGGTGAACCGATTTAGGATCAGTGATCCGTCTGGGAGCGGTACTCTTCCGGCAGATGCTGCGTCAGATCCATACTGTCGTGCAGTACGCGACCGATCTCCAGACAGCCGTCGGCGGTCAAGCGGGCGAGCAAGAAGTGTCGCGGCTTCCGGACGCGGCCCTGGGCCCTGGGAACGTGATCGCGGCTATTGAGGAGATGGTAGACTAGCGCGCCCGCGGCGAGTTCCGGACGGGACTGACATCCCGGTCGCCGGATGTCGGCGGCCACGTCGAGGATGGCGCGGACGAGAAGCGCCTCGTAGCGGAGGCGCCCTTGTTCGCCGAAATGCTCGTGGCTCCAGGCGAGGATCGCCTCCAAATCCTGTTCGGCGAGCGGGGATAGACGATAGCTACCCATGCGTCATTCCGCGGAAGGGCTCGAACTCGTCTTCGCGGCCCGACGGCCGATCCGTCCGATGGCGTCCGCGAGTTGCTCGTCTCCTGATAGCGCAAGACCCCGCCCTTGGTCGAGGGCTGCGAAGCCCTCGGTCGCGAGTTTCTTGAGGAGGATCAACTTCTGCTCCTCGGTCTGGGAACGTTGCTCCAAGAGTCGCAGGCCCGCCCGCAGTACCTCGCTGGCGTTCTTGTACTTCCCGGCTTCCACCTGCTCTTCGACGAATTGGTCGAAGTGGTCCGTGAGATTGATATTCCGCGTTGGCATCGGCGCTTCCTCCGTTGGCTACTCCTCGCCAGAATAGCACGAATGGCAATTTTTGCCAACTTCGATTTGGCCGCTGACTGACCTTCCCCTCTTCCTTCGGGCCTCGGGAATCGCCCCGTCGCTCCCAGTCGAGGAGTTGCTGGAATTTTTGCGGCTGGCTCTGAACCGCCTATCGGATGATGCCTGACCGAACGCCGCGGGCTTGAATTGGGAAGTGCGAGCGGAAGCTCACACGGAACCCATCCGCGTTGGCACTTGACAATCGCACTTTGTGTCGCAAAGCTGAGTTTGCTTTGCGGTGCAAAGTGTCTAAGTCGGTCATCATTTCGCTCCCCGAACAAGGACTTGCGCATGAAGTCCCCGTGGATTCCCCGCGCGCTGCGGATCGCTCCTGCTCTGGCGTCCGCGATTCGACCTGGGCCGCCTCGTCCGAAGTCGGCCCTTCTGATCAACCCGTTCTATCCCAAGGATCCGCACGCGAGCTACGGTAAGCATGTCCTCACGCCTTCGCTTGCGCTCACCAGTATCGCCGGGGCGACTCCTGCCGACTGGGAGGTCACCTACTGGGACGAGAATCTGCTCCAAGGGCCGCCCCCCTGGGAGCCGTTCCCGGAGGTGGTCGGGATCACTGTCCATTTGACGTTCGCCGACCGTGCCTATGCGCTGGCGGCCTGGTATCGCGAGCGGGGTGCGAAGGTGATCCTCGGCGGGCTTCACGTCCTGTCGTGCCCCGAGGAGACCGCGCCCCACGCCGACGCCTTGGCGATCGGCGAGGGCGTGCAAGTCTGGCCGGAGATCCTCCGCGATATTGAGGCGGGGACGCTCAAGGAGGTCTACCGCGGGAGCTACCGCCGTCCCTACCGCGACGATCCGCCGCCCCGTCGCGACTTGATCCCTCGGCGTGGCTTCCTGACCACCACGAGCCTGATCGCCACGCGGGGCTGTCACAACCGCTGCGGCTTTTGCTACCTGGCGACCGACGGCCTGACGATGCCGTATCAGGTCCGGGACGTGCGGCAAGTTGTGGATGAGTTCCTGAAGGACGGTCAGCCCTATGCGGTCTTCATCGACAATAACCTCGGCTCCCGTCCCGAGTACTTGCGGAGTCTTTGTCTCGCCCTCCGGCCGCTGGGCCTGATCTGGAGCGCGGCCGTGACGATCGACGTGACCGACGATCCGTCCCTGGTCCGCGCGATGGCGCTGGCGGGCTGCACGGGCGTCTTCGTCGGCTTCGAGTCGCTCGCCGCTGAGAACCTCGCCGAGGCGGGCAAGAAGACCCCGAGCCCGGCGGATTATGCGCGGCGGGTGGCGGTGCTCCACGACCACGGCATCCAGGTCAACGGCAGCTTCGTCCTGGGCTTCGACCATGACCGCAAGGATGTGTTCGAGAGGACCGTCGCCTGGATCGAGGGGGCGCGTCTGGAGTGCGCCACGTTCCACATCCTCACGCCTTATCCGGGAACGCCACTCTTCCGCTCGATGGAGGCGGAGGGGCGGCTGCTCCACAAGGACTGGAGCCGCTACGACACGGCGCACGCCGTCTTCCGGCCCAGGCAGATGACGCCGGAGGAACTGGAGGAGGGCTATGCCTGGTGTTACGAACACCTGTTCTCGCATGGTTCGATCTGGCGGCGCAGGCCGCGGGATTGGCGGGCCGTACCCCCTTACCTGGCGATGTCCTACCTCTACAAGCGATCGAATCGGCTCTGGCACCTGCTGATCCGCCATCGGTTGACGGGGGCGGTCTGGCACCCGCTCGTGGAAGCGACGCGACGGAGGCACTTACGGTTCCGTCGTCGGCTGGAGCAGCGAACCGGCACCGGGGATTGCCCGATGGCGGGGACGGTCGTCTCCGCCGGAGTTTGAACGAGGGGTCGGGTCGATTTCCGATCGGCATCAAGCATTTGGATTTGCTGATGTTGCTCAAGCGATTGCGCCGAAGGTCCGTTCGTAATCGGGCTCGAGCGGCATCCGTGGTTTCAGGGGATTGGGGCGTTTCTTCGCCTTTCGAGCGGTCGTCAACGTGCCGCATTCGAAGCTCGAGAAGAATTTGTATTTCTTTCCGAGTTTGGTCAAATCGTGGAATGTAAGCACGCGCCGATCCTTGAAGGCGTCGCGATAACGCATCCACAACAAGGCGGCGGCCGTGGAGTCCGACCGGCTGCTGTGGGTTGGGGTGAAGGCGATATTGTCGGTCTTGCACGCGTCATCAAGGCCACATGCCTTGAGGCCGAGCAAGGGACGTGAGTGCATGGTGCAGAGGTGGGGGAGTTCCTGGAAGAGGCCGAGTCGATCCAGCTCGAACCGGAGAAATCGCAGGTCGAAATAGACGTTGTGGGCCGCAAGCACACAGCCCGAAAGGGCACGGAGGAGGTCGTGCGCCACGTCCTCGAACCGAGGAGCGTCGACCACCGCTTGATCGGTGATGCCGTGGACCTCGGTGGCCGCCATCCGCCGATCAGGGTTGATCAAGGTGTCGAACATCAGTCGCGGCGATGAGCCAGGGTCGACGCGAACGACGGACACCTCGACCACGCGATCGAACCCGGGAGTCAACCCGGTCGTCTCAAAGTCGAGAACGGCGATTGGGGTCTCGCTGATGCTTTGGGGAAGGACACCACTCAATTGACCAGACATGAAAAGAGCTCGAATGAAGGATGCGCTCGCCAATCAAGGCGAGCGTAGGTTCCTGTTTGTTGCGAATGCATTTCACGAGAATGTGGACCAGCATACAGAGAGCTCACGCTCCCCGCTCGCCGTTCTGGGGGGCGTGAGCATCTTGGGCTTTGTTGGGGATCAGGGCCTGGAAACCCGGGAGCGTGTGAAGGGGTTTCAGGTCCGGGTCGGCGGCGGCCCTGGTGGGGGAGAAACCGGCTTCGAGCGCGCGGCCCAGGAGGGCGAGCGCGCGGTCGGTGAGCCGGGGATCGGCGGTGGTCTCGGAGAGAATCGCCAGGGCGCAGGCTCCGTTGTAGAGGTGGTTGGCCGTGGGCGCCTGGACCAGGAGAGTGACGTCTTCGAGGGCGCTCGGGTGGCCCAGTCGCGCACGGAGCAGGGCGCGAAGCTGGAGGGCGTCACCCAGGCTCGAGTCAATTTTGAAGGCTTGGTCGACGTAGTCCAACGCCTTGGGCCGGTCGTTCTCGTCGACGAGCCGGGCCATCACGTAAAGGGCGCGGGCGTTACGAGGGTTGCGTGCCAGGACGTGGTCGAGGTCTGCACGGCTGCCCGTGGGGTCGGCCTTGAGTCGGAGCACTGCCCGCGCGACCCGAAAGGCCTCGTTCTCGGGGGCGGCCTTGAGCAGGCGAGCGTACAATTGCTCGGCCTCGTCGCGACGGCCGAGTCGGGCGAGGACTTCGCCCCACGCCGCCAGGACGTTCGGCTCCTTGCGACCCAGGTAGATCGCCCGGTTCAGGTCGGCTTCCGCGTTCGGCAGGTCGTTGAGCTCGAGCCGGGTCAACGCGCGGTTGACCAGCGCTTCGGTGAATTGGGGGTTATGTTCCAGGGCCTGGTTGTAGAGGTTCAGGGCCTCGCCGAGCCTCCCCGCGCAGGCCAATGCCAGACCTTGGTTCATGTAGGGCCAGGCGAACTCGGGCTCGAGTGCGGTGCAGACGGCGAAGTTGCCGGAGGCTTCGAGGTATCGCCCTTGATTGAAGCGGCAATAGCCCAGGCCGAACCAGGCCCAGAACCGGCGTTTGTCCAACTCGACCGCGCGAAGCAAGGCGACTTCGGCCCGCTCCCACTCACTCTTGACCAGCAGTGACGTGCCCAGCAGCGCGAAGTCTCGACTGGTCCGCGGCGGGGTTTGGGCTTCGTTCGCGCGGTCTTTGCGAGCCCGGTCCGCCAGGCCGAGCGCGGCGAGGTAGCGGGCGCGGTCGCCGTACAGAGCCGGCGTGGGACGCGGATCGATCCGCTCGGCGCGGTCGAGCCATTGGACCGCCCACTCGAGCGCTTGACGTTGATCGCCCTCGGACCCTGCTTTGTTCGCCAGGTAGGTTTTGGCCCTCGCTTCGAGCAGGATCAGCTCCACGATCTGCTCGCGGAACAGCGCTTGCTCGTTGGACGTGAGCCAGCGGGTCCAGTTCCCTTGCCGGGTCTCGTCCCAGAGCCCTGCCCCTTCGTGGTCGAGGGCGTTTTGCGCGATCGTGATCCCTTTGTCGAGGTGCTCGATCGGCCCGCTGGTGGTGTTCAAGCGAAGCTGGCATTCGCTGAACTCCGACTGGAAGGTGCGGAACTTGAGCCGGGCCGAGACGCCTTGCAGGCTATTCGAGAGGAGCGAGATCATTCCGCCCGCCCCACAGAGGAGGACGAGGGCGAGCAACGCGATCGAGGTCGAGCTGGTGGTGCTCGGATGGCGGCGGATCCACTTGGCGGCGCGTTCGCGAAGGCTGGGCTCGGGCGCGTATTTCAGCGGGAGGTCGTCGAGGAAGCGGCGGAGGTCCTCGCCGAGGTCGCGTGCCCGGGCATGCCGCCGGCTCGGGTCGGGATCGAGCGACTTGGCGACGATTGAGTCGAGGCTCCAGGGCACTTGCGGGCAGACCACACGGAGCGACGGAACGCGTCGGCGCTGGGCGATCATCAACTGGATGATCTCATGGAGCGGGAGTGTACTGGGCGGCTCGGGGAAGGGAACTTCGCCCGCGATCATCTCGAAGAGGATCAAGGTGAGGGCGTAGAGGTCCGCCGGTACGCCGACCGCTTCGGGCGGGGTGGCTCCGTTGGGGTGGAAGGCGTCCAGATGCTCGGGAGCCATGAACACGAGCGTACCGCCGAGCGTCGTCGTTTTGGCTCCCTCTTCGGTGCTGCTCAGCCTGCGCAGGGCCGCGAGGTTGAAGTCGAGGAGCATCGGCGTGCCGTCGTCCGTGATCAAGATGTTCGACGGCTTCAGGTCGCGGTGGAGCAATCCCTTCGAATGTGCATGATCGAGCCCTTCGGCCAGCCGGGCGACGATCCAGACCGCGGCCTGAATGTGGTTCGCCTCGCGGAGGAATTGCCGCGACGGTTGGTCGATTTCGCGTTCGTCATGCGCCGAATCTTCGACGAGCGTCGGCCGGCTTCGACCCGAGATCCGGGTCCAGAGCGATTGGATCGTGCCGAGTGACCGGCCCGAGTCGGTCGTGATTGAGCCGGTCAGGAAGGAGGTCGGCGGCGGTTCCGACCCTGGGATCGCTTCGGTCGCGAGTCGCGTGACCGCGTGGGGCGAAACCTGCGCCGGGAGTGAGGAGAACGAGCGGAACGATCGAACCGCCCGGGTCGATCGGCTCAGGCCCGAGGTCGACTGCATGCGCTGACTGACGGCGTCGAGCGCATCCACGAGGCTGCGTCCGTTCGCCTGGGCGGTCCGCTTCGTCTCGACGGCCTCGAGCACCTGCGCGAGATTGGCCCCGCCCAGGTAGGGCATGCACATCATTCGAAGGCCCGTTTCCGGGTCGTCGTGGACCGAGTGGATCGGGACGATGTGACTGTGCTGGAGCCGCGCCAGGATCTCCGGTTCGTCGCCCACGGCCCGCGAGATCTTCAGGGCCACGAGGCGGTTGCCCAGGCTCTCCTGTCTGGCGAGATAGACCCGTGCGAACGTCCCCCGGCCCAGTTCCCCCACGATCAGAAAGCCCCCCATGTGCTCACCCGGCTTGGGGAGCACCAACGGACGTGCGACCTCCCGCGGGAGCGATGGGACCTTCAGTCCGGCGTCGGCTTCGATCGGCCCGTCCGAATCGTCGATGCCTTCGTTGAGTGTGAAGCCGCCGATGAGCGCGGCATCGGTCGCGGACCGAGCGCCGAGAAATGCCGAGAGGCGGTCGGGCTTGCGGTTGAAGGAGCGGTCGAGTGGCGACGGCCCGGTGAACTCGCGAAGGAGTGAATCGTACTCGGCCCCCTCCCCTGGTGTCGGATCGGACGGGTTCCAGTCGTCATGGAAGTTCAAGTCGTGGGAGAACCCCTTTGAGGTCTTGGATTCGTCCGACCGATCCGAGTTGGGGGTGGGAATGTTCATCGCTTCCCTTGCCTTGAGGCGGATAATTCCTGGTGTCGAACGGATCGCGGCGAAGCGGTCGGGCGGTTGTGACGCTGGCATCGCGTTGTTTGCGTGAAGCGACTGGCTTCTCGACCTACCTTGTCCTGAGGATATCCATCCTATCTAATTAGCTATAGACTGAGACGGAGGATTTGTCCAAATCGGAGACGCGCCGACCCTGGGTGTCGGTTCGAGACCACACTTCGCGATCAAATGGATGGCGCGAATTCGCCGCGATGAAAGTCATGATCTAGGTTCTTAGGGGGGGTGCGCGAATCGGCGGGCATCCACTCGATCGAGACGCCATGGATGTACGGGACACGTTCAATGCCCGCGACAATGACCGGAACCAGGACCAACGACTCGTTTGACGCGACCGAGTTCCGCCAGTTGGCGGCTCGGCTCGCCCACGAGTTTAGCGCTCCGATCGGCCTGCTCGATCCCGGCGTGGGAGATTGGTGCGTGCTCGAGCGGGCCGATGCCGGGCGGTTCCCGCGGCCCGATCGCGACCTGATCGCCGCGCTGGTGGCGAATGGTTTCGGGCCAGGACGCGCAGTGGTCTGGCAGTCCGATCGTGAATCCGAACCGCTCTGGCTCGCCCTGCCGGTGGCTCGGTCCGAAGGGGGCGACCTGATCGCGTTGGCCGGTTTCGCGTCCTCGGTCGCGCAACACGACGCGGTCTCCTGGGGGCCGGTCTGCCCGCCGCAGGCGCTTCGGGCCTGGGGACAGGTCGTGGCCGACCAACTCCGCGGCGAAGTCGCTTCCAAGGCGCTCGCGGGAGGAAACACACGCACCGAGGGGGGTGAACGTCAGCTGATCGCCCGTTTGATCCGCCGGCTCAAGATCTCCGATCCGCCGGAGCGGTTCCAGAACCTGGCGCTCAGTGCGTTGCGCGGGGCGATGGGCGTCGAGGCGGTGGCCTGGGTCCCCTGCCAGCACCACGAGCCCGTGATGCTCAATGGCGAGGTGGCCGGCTTGAGTGCCAGCGACTGTCACGGCCTGATCTCTCGATCCAAGAACGAACTGGTCCAGGTCGACAATCAGCCGTCCGGGTTCCCCGCGCTCGCGCTCCGGAGGCTTGCCGCGGTCGCCGCCGACAGCCAGGGGCTGACCGGCTGGCTGGTGGCCCTCAACCCGCTCGACGGGCGTCCGTTCACCGCGGCCGAGGTGGAGATCCTCCAGCCCGTCGCCTCATTGATCGCCACCCAGCAAACCAATGCACGGCTCTATGCCGACCTGAAAGAGCTTCTCTTCGGAGTGATCCGCGCCTTGACCTCGGCCATCGACGCCAAGGACCCGTATACCTCGGGTCACTCCGAGCGGGTGGCGCGGATCGCGGTGCGGCTGGCCGAGGAACTCGGCATGACCGCCAATCAGCGGAGTGACCTCTATCTGATGGGGCTCTTGCACGACGTGGGTAAGATCGGCATTGATGACAGCGTTCTCAAGAAGACCGGACCGCTCACCCCCGACGAATACCGGCTCATCCAGTCGCACGTCGAGATCGGGGTCCACATCCTCTCCGACCTCAAGAAGCTGCTCCACCTGTTGCCGGGGATCAAGCACCACCACGAGAGCCTCGACGGCAACGGCTACCCCTCACGCCTCGCCGGTGACGCGATCCCGCTGGAAGCGCGGATCCTTGCCGTGGCCGACTCGTTCGACGCCATGTCGAGCACCCGCCCCTATCGCAAGCGGCTGACCCCGATGCAGATCGACGAGATCCTCAAAAAAGGGTCGGGCGTTCAGTGGGACCCCAACGTGATCGACGCCCTCTATGCCTGTCGCGCCGATGTCGAGCACATCCGCCAGAAGGGACTCGGCGAGAGCCTGAAAGTGGTCGTCAACGACACCCTCGGCCGTCCTTGATGCAGACGCGATCAAGCAAGCGGCCCGGCCTCCTTCTGCAGGAAGCCGGGCTTCGCGTGGATTGGCAACCGCGGCGTACTTTTACTTGATCGGGCTATAGTCGGTGGGGTCGAGATAGATCGATTCCACCTTCTTGATGATCTTGCCGGCCTTTTCGCTCTCGTCGCGGGCCTTGTGCCACTCGGGGTCGGCCTGGAATGCCTTCCACGACGCGGCGGCGGCCTCGCGGCTGGGGAACGAGATCAGGTAGACGAGCGTGTCTTCCTTCCCCTTCTCCTTATCCTGCGGGGTCCAGAAGCCGACGATCGTGATGCCGTGCTTCTTGAACAGGCGGTTGGTGTGGTCGCGGAACCGGGCGTTGAGGGTATTGAGCTTGCCCTCGTTGGTGTAATACGTCCGGAGTTCGAAGACCTTGGCCGGCCCCGTGTCGCAGCAATCGCACTCCTCCTCCGTCGCCCCCTTCACGGTCTTGTCTTTCTCTGCCTTCGGCTCGGCCGCGAACCCCGAGGCGGCCGTGGCGGCCAGCAACAGACCCAACGTCAAGGCACGAATCATCGAGGCTCTCCCTGTTGAGGAATGGAAACGCATCGTCCGGTTATAGCCCGGCGGTCGGCCTGACTCAAGCCCGAGGCCGCTGGCCCCTTGGTGCAGGCCGCGACTTCCTGGCTTTCAGCGTTTCAATTCCTTCAACAGAGTCATGACCTCGTCAAGCTTGCGTTCGATCGCGTTGATCCGTTGCTCGAGGGCCGGTGCGTCCTTCGCCTCGACGGGGGAGGATGGCCGACTCGCGACGGAACCGGGTTGCACGAATGGTGGCGTCGAGACAGTGGATTGCGGACGACTCAAAAGCTTCGCCAATTCGCGTTGCTTCTGCCTGAGTTCCTTGCTTTTCTCGAGGTAGGTTTCGCGGAGCTTCAAGCTGCTCTCGCGTTGTTGCTTGTCCATCTCACGCAATCGTACTCTTGCTGGGTCGTCTTCACCGGCCCCACCTCGACCGCCAAATCTACCGCCTCCGAGACCGCCGTCAAAAGATCGAATGGCCGATGCTCGTTGGGAAAGGCTGTTTTTTATGCCCGTAAGCTCGCTTGACAGGAGTTCGATATCGAGTTGAAGCGCATCAATGCGGTCGTTTCGTTCCTCGTCATTCCCGTTCGAGTCTTCTTTGACGGACGGTGCCGCCTTGTCCGTCTCAGGCTTGTCTCTTGCTTCCTGTACCTTCGCTCCTTCTCGATCGGCGGACTGCGCACCCTGTGGTTCAGGGGCCGTGGCTTGCCGCGCCAGCACGCCCGCACCCGTCGCCAGAGCGGCGATTGCCGTTGTTGTTGTAAATAAAATGCGTATATTTGTGAATAACATGGTTTTGAGCACTCCTTGGGTTAGCTTGATGACACTGGCAGAGACCACCCCGGCGGCCCCTGCTTGACCTGCCGCGAACCGGATCGCGGCCTTGGCTGTGGCCTCGGCGATCGCGGCCGGCACCGCGGTCGCGATGGAATCACCGCACCACGCCCCAACCACCACGGCGGGCGCGACGCCTCGGCGGATCAACCGCGATCGCAATTTCTCACGACCACGGCTCAGCCGACTCTTGACCGTACCCGTCGCACAGCCCAACTGGCGTGCGGCTTCCTCCTGGCCCAGGCCCTGCAAGTCGCAGAGGATCACTGCGGCTCGGTATTTCTCCGGCAAGCGGCCGATCTCCTCGTCGAGGATGGCGGGGAGGTCGTGCTCCTGCGTTTGGGGAGCCAACACGGCCAGCGACTCGACGCCGTCGCTCTCACGAGCCGATCGCCGTACGGCGGTCCGCTTCGCCCTGAGCGCCACGCGGCGGCTGACTCCGTAAAGCCAGCGGCCGAGCGAATCTCGGGCCTCGACCGATTCCGCCTTGCGGACCAGGATCAGGAACGTCGCCTGGAACGCGTCGGCGACGTCGTGGGGGTCGTTCAACGCACGTCGACAGACTCCCATCACCATCGAGCCGTGCCGCGCCACCAGGCCGGCGAACGCCGTCTCCGCCGAACCTGGGTCGGGCCCCGACCGAAACCGATCGAGCAGTTGCGCGTCGGTCAGTCCGTGGATGGTCCCCAGGCTGAAGAGCGTCTGGACGTCGCGGAGAACGGCGGGTGACTCGCTCTTAGCCATGACCCCCTCCTCAATTGTCGGATGAGCCCGGCCCACCATGCTTTACGCCTTGAGGGTGAAAACCGGTGGGCCGTGCCCACCGTACAAGAGGGCACGACACCACAGGCTTCTCTCTTCACCATGCACGGGGCCGCGGGTTCGTTCCAACTTTTTTTTTCAACGACCCGCCAGAGAGCGAGGAAATCCCCTTCGTTCCCACGAGGGAGCGTGGAAACGAGTCGCCAGAGGCTTCCTCGCGCTGGATCGGGTCGGTGTTTTTTTCGAGCTTACGGAATCGAAACGGGCCGGGCCGTCCTGAGGTGTGACTCACACCCCAGACCGGCCCGGCCCGTTGGTGACTCCCGCAGGATGCTTACTTGAATCCCTTCACCGCGGCCCCTCCTGGTTCATTTTGGTTGTAGCGATTTTGGAGCCGTTCGATCTGCCGCATCTGGTTCGAGTTGTTCTGAATCCTGAGATTCTCGTCGAGCGACTGCGACGGCTCTTCGGTTGGTTTGGCACCCGCGGCGGGCGCGTTTGCACCGGCCGGTGGCGCGGGGGGAGCACCGACGTGGGTTGTACCGCGGTAGAAGGCGTATTGCGCGGTGCCTCGTCGCGCCACGGCGGTGACCGAGCCGCGGAGCGCCTCGGCGACGTAGACGCCGCGGAGGTCGGTCTCGCCCGAGGCGAACTCCTCGTTCTCCCCGCCGATGACCTTCACCAGGACTTTGGGCACGAAGTCTTTCGTCCGTGCGTCGCGGACCGTCACGCGCACCCGGCCGGCCTCCGGCTCCTCGAGCACCTCGACTTCCAACGGGGTCACCAGGACGATCCCCGAGGCGTAGAGCTCATCCCCACGAACCATGATCAGATAAGCCCCTTCCTTCTCCAACGGGAGCTCGATCGTCTTGGTGCGGTTTTCATAGTCCTCCCCCTTGCCGAGGGTGACCTTGGTCTCGAGCAGCGGCGTGATCCCGGCGAGGTCGATGCCGGCGATCTCGTCGAGGTTGCGCCTGGTGAGATAGAGACGCATCAGGTCGACCGGGTAAACCTTCACCTCGGCCTCGGCCACGTTGCGATAGTCGAGCGTGAACCCCGGCTTAGTCCCCTTCGCGTCTTTGGCCTCGGTGGGGGTGACGGAGCGGAGCCCAGGCCGGTCGCCGGCGACCGCGGGAGGGGCGACGGGTCGGACGACCGTGACCTCGGCCAGCTTGAGGTCCTTGCGCGTGAACGACCGGACCGCCCCGGCGGCGTCGGTGAACCGCTCGGCGACTTGCCGGTAATACTCGAGAGCCTTGCCCGGCTGCCGTCGCGCGTCGTAGATCTGCCCGAGAATATAAGTCGCCTGCCACTTGTTCGGGCTGGGCTGCTCGACCCCGTCGGCATCCTTGTAGGTTGCCTTGGCAATCGCTTCCGCCACCGCGATGGCCCGGTCGTACCGGCCCAGGTGGAAGTCGCCGAGCGCCTCGCTGTACTGGAAGCTGTCGAGGAACGTGCTCTTGGGATAGAGCTTGGCGAACCGCGCGGAGAGCTTGACGACCGCTTCGTCATCACCCAACTCCAGGAAGGCGCCCACGAGGGCGAGGCTCGCCTCGTCGGCGAGTGGGCTCTTCGGGGTCCGTGCCAGCGAAGCCTGGATCAGGCGGATCGCCTGCAGCAGCAGCTCCGAGCGGGTGACCCCAGCGTCGGCCAACTCCCGCCGTAAGGTGGGGTCGGTCACGGCTTTGCCGGCGAGCTGGGCCAGGACCTGGGAAAGTCCGAAGAAGTCGGCATCAATCGATGCCGAGTCGGGATACTCCCGCCAGAGGGCGATCAGGTAGGCGACCCCTTCCAGGGTCTTGCCGCGCTGGCGGAGGACCTCGCCGACGCGCGCGTCTTCGAGGTAGCTGGCCTCGGCCACTCCGCGCCAGACGAGATAGGCCCGCTCGAACTCGCCGATATCGCGGTAGGCCCGGCCGATGACCTTCAAGTCGTCGAAGCTGATGACTAGGTCGGGCGCTTTCTCCTTGACGACCTCGAAGTACTGCACGACCTTGCGGGCGTCGTACTCGCGGATGTGGATCAAGAGCAGCATCCGGGCGGCGTCCTTGGCGATGTCGTCCCGCAAGGTATAGCCGGCGAAGAGTTGACCGAGCGGATCGGCGGCCTCGGCCAGGCGGCCGGCGTCGAACTGGGTTTTGCCGCGGGCGAAGAGCTCGTCGGGCGTGGGCTTGTAGGCGTCGGTATTCGCCTCCCCAGGCGCCAGAACCTTGAGGTCGCCGGCCGGCCCGAGGTGCGAACGCCCCGGCTCGTAGGCGCTTCGGATCGAGGCGGGCAAGGCACGATAGCGCCCCGGCAGGTAGCCGTAGACGTCGTACTGAATGGCCCCCGGCCACTGGTTGGGGGCGAAGTAGAAGGTCAGGATGTCATCGGCCAGGGTGTACGAGCCGGCCTGCGACTGCACCGACCCGTCGATCAGGGTGGTGCCGGCCGGCA
Source organism: Singulisphaera sp. GP187 (assembly GCF_900129635.1). Lineage (GTDB taxonomy): Bacteria > Planctomycetota > Planctomycetia > Isosphaerales > Isosphaeraceae > Singulisphaera. The sequence goes on from NZ_FSRB01000001.1 coordinate 6,154,256, forward strand.
GATGTTCCTCGACGATCAGGAAGTCACGTTCCCACTCGGGGACCGCTCCTTTGAGGTTGCGGAACGCGTCGATCCGGACTCGTGCCTTGCCGCCGACCGCGACCTGGCTCGCCTTGTTCTCGAACGGGGAGGCGTCGACCGCGACCCCGAAGCCCATCGGAAGCGCCTTGCCGTCGAGCTCCGGCGGGGCGGGCAGGTAGACGCGCTGGTTGATGACCGCGGTCCGGCCCGTGCGGTCCTGGTCGGGGGCGAGGTCGCGGGCGAAGCCGGTCAGGGTGACGGCGTAGCCGAACGTCCCGCGGCCTTCGACGTCGAACCGGATCCGGTTCTTGGCCCCTGGCTTGAGGGCGTCACGCGGGACCAGGATCGCCTTCCCCTCGGTGGGGCCGACGACGTCGAGCCGCGACACCTCGGTCTCGTTGACCGTCACGATCAGTTGATAACGATCCTCCGCGCCCTGGGCTCGGCCGTAGAAGGCGGTCAAGGCGGCCAGGGCCGGCCCTTGGGCCTTGCGGGGCTGCCAGCCGGTCCCCTGGCGATGAGCCAGCAGCCAGTCGGTCGCCTCGGCGATCACCGGGTCCTGGGGCCTCGCTTGCGCGAATGCGAGGGCCGCCAGCGCGGTGGCTTCGACCGGCCCTTTGTTGAACGGCAGGCGGCTGTCGCCGGTCCAGAAGCGACGACGCGGATGGCCCGGCTCGGTCGGCTCCGACTTGGCGCGAGGGCCAAGCATGTCGAGGACCTCGCCCGCGATCGTCGCCCGGTCGAGGTTCACGAACGTGAGGGCCAGGTAGCCCAGGGCGGCGTCGGAAAGGCCCTGGCGCAGCCGGTGCAACGCATTGGCCTGCTCGAACGTCGTGGCCTTGCGCGTGCTCAGGGCATGGAGCAGCAGGGCACGCGTCTCGTGGTCGGTCGCGCCGAGCTTGGCCAGCTCCATCGTCAGGTAGACGGCGGCCTTGGAGACCGCGCCGGGGTCGGTCAGGAGGCCGTGGGGCTCGGCCGTCGCCAGGGCCCAGACGACGCGAGACGAGGTGGCGCGGTCGCTCGGGTTGGCGGGCTTGCCGGCGATGATCGGTCCGCCCACCCAGGGCCAGCCGCCGTCTTCGCCTTGCGCGGCGATCAGCTCGGCCACGAGACCACGGATCCGCGACGTCAGCCGCTCCGCCTCGGGAGCCTCGGTCGCGCGGATCGTTTTCAGGTAGCTGAGTGCCTGGGTCGCCGCCAACAATTCGCCCGCGCGGTCGGCCGTCGTCGACGGAGGAGGCGGGAAGATGCACGTGTTGATCCGTGCGCCCAGCGGGTAGGCATCCTGCCCCAGGGCGAGCTCGATGAGCATCCGCCGGAGCGTGGGCGAGAGCACGACGAGCATCTCGGACCCTTCATAGGCCCGGCCCGCCGGTAGGCCGACGAAGACCGTGGCGCCGTCGCTGGCGGTGCCCGAGGCCGAGGCGAACGACTGCACGCCCCAAGGCCGGATCGGCACCTCGACCACGAGCTCGTCCTTGCTCGCGCCCAGCGTTGCGGAAAGGGTCAGGCGGACGTTTTCACCGTCGGGGACCTCGAACGGCTCGAAGAGGACTTCGTCAACGCCGTCGGCTTTGACCTCGATGGTCTTGGGAAAGACCTCGTCCTTGCCTCCGGCGTAGATGCCCAGCTTGAGGTTGACCGTACCGACAGCTCCGACGTGATGCAGTCGGGCCAGGAACCGGGGCTTGTCCCCCTGGGTCAGAGTCGCGGGGGACTTCAGGTCGACGAAGAAGTCTTTGCGGACGGCCAGGTCCGCGGTCGTCTGCCCGACCAGGGTGTCCCCGGCGGAGACGCCGCGAGCCGAGAAGCGATAGCGCGAAAGCGCCATCGGAGCGGGGAACGTGATCTTGACCTTGCCCTGCTTGTCGGTGACGACGCTCGGGTTCCAGTAGGCGGTCTCGACGAACTGCTGACGGACCTGGACGGGGTTTCTGCCCCGGCTCATTCGCTTGGCGAGGGTTGGCGTGGTCTGCTCGAAGTCGCGTTCAACACGATCCTCACCGAGGACGTTGGCGTAACGGCCACTGGGAAGCCCCCCTTCTGGCAGGTCGACGGCACGTCCAAACGACTCGCTTTTTGAGTCCAGGCCAGGGGCCGCAAAGTCAGAGGCCGTAAAGAAATCGACCGCGCCCGCCTCCTTCTCGGCACTCGTTATGCCAGGCATCATTCCCGCCGGCATCCCCAACTTGCCTCCCATGCCCCCCATGCCGCCCCCCATGCCGCCCATCCCGGCAGTAGCAGGAGCGCCGTTGAAGGTGGTGATGCCATCCACGGAATTGGGAATCGAGAGGGCCGAGCCGCGAGGTGCCGCCGCGGGGGCCGGGGCGATCGCCTGTTTCTGGGCGTCTTGAAGCACCTTGACCTTCGCGGCCTCGTTGGCCAGGAGGGCGGCGTCCCGCTCGGCCTCCTCCACCACAGCCTCGGAGACGGGGGTCGTCGCGGGCGTGTATTTAAAAGTGTTGGTGGAGACGGTTGTGAATGCGCCGGTGCGCGTTTGATTGTAGAAGAATTGGCCGATGGGCGGCCGGTTGTCGTTGTAGAGGCGGAGGAGCGACTCATCGACCAGGGCCAGGGCGACCTCGGCCGCGACCGGCCGTCCGAGCTGATCCTCGGTCGTGACCTCGACCTCGACACTCTCGCCCGGCCCGACGGCCGGCTTGGTCGGCTGAATTTTGACCCGCAGGTCGCGCTCGACGCGGACGTCGAGGCGGGCCTCGTCGAAGTGCGTACCGGACATCCGCGCGGCGGTCAGCGTGAAGTTGGGGAACTGGGCGCCGTCGATCGCCCAGGCGACGGCATTGTCGCCGTCCACGAGCGAAACGAGCTTGTAGCTCAGGATCCGGTCGGCCTCCCAGGCCAAGAGCGCCGTTCCGGCTCGGCCCCGGCTGTGGAGGTTGACCGTGGCCTCCTCACCCACCTTGAACGTCTGGCGGTCGGCCAGGATCCGGAGCTTGGTCTCGTCCTTCTTCCCCGAGATCGTCAGCGCCCGATCGGTGACGACCGGGTTGCCGAACCGGTCCACGCCAGCGACCCGGACGATGAAGGCCCCGCCCTGGTCGTCGTCGACCTTGAGCGTGGTCTCCCCGTGCCCGGTTGCGGGATCGGTTTTGAGTTCCTTGCGGAGGACTTCGCGCTCGGTGACTCGCCCGGCCAGGGTCACTCGCTTGAGCACGGCAATGCTCAAGGTTTCACCCGTCGGCTTCCCTTGCGCGTCGCTCGTGGTCGTGGTGAGCGGGAACGACTCGCCATCGAGGTAGACGTCGCGTGCCGTCTTCACGTCGATCGAAAAGGCACGGACCACGAGCAACACCCGCTCCACCGCCCCGACGCCGTCCTCGGGCAACTGGGCCATGAGTTGGAGCGCCTGCTCTTCGGCGAATCCCTCGGTGGTGAATTCCACGGGGTACTTGCCTTCGGCGTTGGTCAGGCCCCGGACCACGCGGCCGTCGGGGAACTGCACGGCGATCGGTCGGCCCGCGGCCGGTGCGCCGTACTGATAGCGGGCCACGACGTCGCCCTTGATGGTCTCACCCCGGAAGTAGACCGATTTCTTGAGGTCGAAGGCGAGGTCGAGTTTCTCGAGCCGGTACGCCTGCACCTCGAACTGACCGGAGAAGTCGCTGGCCCCTGGCTGATAGACCCGGACCTGATACGTTCCGACGGGGGCTCCGCTGTCGAGCGGAAGCGATTCATGGAACGTGCCAAACGCGGAAAGCTTGACCGGCCGGGCCACGATCCGCCGGCCCCGGCTGTCCGAAACCTCCAGGCGGTACTCGGCGCCCGGCGTGTCGGCATACTGGCCGTTCACCACCTCACGGACCACCCCTCGAATTGCCACCTGCTGGCCCGGCCGGTACGCCGGCCGGTCGGTGTAGAGATAGGCGCGAGCCGTCAGCCCTTGCGCCACCTTCTCCGGCACCCCCAGGCCCGAGCCGGCCGCACTCGGGCCGTCCAGAACCAGGTAATGGAGCTGGCTGCCGGGCTGTCGCGGCTTGTCCCAGGTCTTCAGGAGCACGCCGTCGGCCCCCGTCTTCGCCTCGAGGATCACTTCCTCACCGTCGGCGATGATCACCCGCGCACCGGCCCGCCCCTTGCCCGTCGGCACATCTTGCGCGAAAACAAGCACTTGCTCATTCGACGTTTTGACGATCGCCTCGAGGTCGCTACCGATGACGAGCGTCGTCGCTTGCAGCGACTTCTCGTCGGTCACCTTGACCACGTAGATGCCGGGGATCTTGACTTTCTCGAGCTCGAACTCTTTTTCGATCGGCTTGTATTTGGCGTAGCCGGGGACCGTGAGCGTCCATTCGGCGTCGGGCTGGACGAGGCTGATGTCGAGCGACTCGACTCCGCCGAGGACGTGCTTCTTCCGGAAGTAGGCTTCGGCGTCGAGCTTGTAGGCGGTGAAGGTGAGCGACTCCAGGTTCCGCGTGCTGACCTTCAGCTTCGCCCGTTCGCCGGAGCGGAACGCACGGGGGGTGACGATCGTGAGCGCCTTGGCCTCCATCACGCCGATCCGTTCGAGCGCCCGCGCCCGCCATGGTTCCACAACGACCTTCTTGTAGCGTTCGATCGCGGCTTCGGGGTCCCCTTTCTCGTCCTCGAAGATCGTGGCGATCCGGAACTGGGCATGAGCGGCGGGCTCGCTGGCGGGGAACTTGCTCAGGAGCGGCGCCCAGGCGGCGATGGCGTCGTCGTACTGCTTTTCCGCGACCGAGCTTTCCCCAATCTCATAGAGGAGCTGGGGCACGCGGGCATCGAGCGGGTTGACGGTGGCGAACGCGCGCCAGGCGGCGCGGGCCTCGGCGTATCGGCCGTGGCGGAGGTGTTCGGCGGCCGTCAGGAGCTGGGTGTCGAGAATGGCACGCTGGGCGTCGGCCGACTGGGGACCGTCCGGGAACTTGGCGAGGTAGCCCCGCCAGGCCGCGATCGCCTCGTCGAACTTCTCCTGCCCCTGCAAGACCTGGCCGACCTGGTAGGTCGCGGTCATCAGGAGCCGGGCCAGGTCGCGTTTCGCCTCGTCGGTTTCGGCGCGAAAGCCCTCTTCGTTGAGGAAGGCCTTGAGCGCTTCGAGCGCTTCTTGCCCCTTGCCTCGGGCCAGGTAGGAGGCGCCGACCTGGTAGGCGGCCCCCACGGCCAACGGGTTGGCCGGGTACTCGGCCAGGAATCGCTTGAGTGCGGCGACTCCCAGGTTCAGGCTCGCGTCATTGGGGGGATTGGGCACGCCGTGAGTCAGGGCCACCCCGTAGAGGGCGCGAGCGCGATACTCGTCGTCCCCTTTGGAGAGTGGTTTGCCCGAGGCGGCGAGCTCGCGAGCGAGATCGGCCCAGGTCAGGCGCGCGGCGAGGGCCTGGCCTGTGTTCCGTTGGGCTTCGCCCAGGCGGTAGCGCGCCTCCGCGCGGTCCGGCCCCTTGGGAGACTCTTTCAAATAGAGCTGCAAGTCCTGGATCGCCCGCGGATGGTTCCCCGCGGCCTGGCTGGCTCGGGCCATGCTGAGCAGCAAGCTGGCGTGGAGCGCCTCTCCCTTGGCCAACCCGCGCGCTTGCACGAGCAAGTCGTAAGCGCCGTTGGGGTCGGCCGGCGTGACCGGGTCGCTGGGCTTCAACAGCGCGCGGGCGAAGGCGTGGTAGACCTCGGCGAGCCGGTCTTTACGGGCGCCGGCGAGCAGCGACTCGGCCTCGGCGCGCGCCAGGGCTTCCGCGGCGTCGGGGTGGCCCGCGGCGAGCTCGGCGGCGGCCAGTTCGGCGCGAAGCTTGGCGGCCCACGGCCCCTGAGGCGCGGCCTCGAGCGCGGCGGCCAGGACCCGGCGAGCGGTCTCACCCTGGCCCCCGAGCCGCTCGGCCACGCCCCGGATCAGGGCATAGTAAGCCCGTTCCTCGTCGGTTGTCGCCTTCTCGGCGAGCGCCGTGAGGGTGGTCCCGGCATCGGCGAACCGCCCTTCCTGCATCGCCGCGACAAGTTCCGCGGGCAAGACGGGGGCGGCCGGTTCCACCGCCGCGCGCGGGTTGATCGGCCGGGTCGTTGTGGTCTTCGCCCCCGGCGGGTCGGCGGCGCGGACGCCCGCCTCCAGAACGAATAACGCCACGAGGACTCTACCGAGCCAGACGAGGCCTTGGCCGTTGCGAGGTGTCACGGCAGGGATCTCCAGTGTCGAACTTTTGATCTGAAGTGGGGACAGCCACGACGTTGATGGGTGCGACGCCTCTTTGCTTTGGACGTCCTTCGAGGAAACTCCGTTCCTCGCCCTCATTTTGAATCTTTCACGGACCGAAGAGGGGGTGCCCGGGCGCACGAAGCCAGTCGGAACACCACTCCCCCCATGCATTGGTTAGACGTCCTCGTCCCCATATCCTTAGACGTCTTTCACTCGAAAAGAAAGATCCGACCGCGACGCCCTCGGCGATCGAGACCCGAATTTCGCGATACTAATTTTGTGCTTAAGGTATTTTTGGGGAGGAGGTTCCGGCGATTTCTTGGTTGTTTGTGGCCGAAAATCAAGATTTTCCTGTCGGGATCCGACAGCGACTTTCGTTAAGGTCTACGACGGAGAGGTGGATGCTCCCTAGATTGGGGCGGGCCAATTCCCCGTTTCGGTGTCATGGACGCCTGACGACTGATCGCCCCACGGTGCCACGGATGCTTGCCGCGTTCCAAGGACTGAGCTGGCTACAGCGTTGGAAGGGGAAACCGGACATGCGGTCCGCGCGAACCCGGCCGCGCCGGCATCGCGCTCGCTTCCGGGTCGAATCGCTCGAACCGCGCTGGCTGCTCTCGACGACGGCTGGCGGCGAAGCAGAGTCGAGGACGTCCTGGGGCTACGTTGACATCTCCGACGGCTACGGCCTCATCATGCAGGACATGTCGAGGTCCGATGACTCAGGCGTGGTTGCGCTGAGCTCGATGGTGACCTTGCAGTTCCCAATCGCCGCGTCAGACGACTGGTCCACGGCTCATCTCGTGCCGAATGCCATGTACGTGCAAGTGAACGGGAATCCCAACCTGGGATCGGGCCCGGACTTGCTCGAGTTGCATGCTGCGCAAGGGTACACTGAGTTCGGATTCTCGCTCAAGTCGACCTTGGACAATCAACCGGTCGCCGAGGATCTGCAGGTTCTCGACGCGAACCACAACGGACTCGTAAAGTACTCAACGAGCCCGACCACTCAGGTCATTGAGTTCACGATCACCGTGCGCTCCTGGACGGCTTCGTCGGTGTTCTTGAAGATTGGTCTGCCCGCGGGGATGGATCGCCTGAGTGGGCAAGCCGACAATTCCTTCCCTTATCTCTTGGAAATCACTCGCGTCTGGCGACCCTCGTATGCTGCACCGTGCGGTACGCCTGGTTCGACTGTGCCCCAAGAGGTGAGCCCCTACGCATCGTATCCTCCTTCGAACGCGATCACGATCCCACCGTCCACGCTGGGGCCGCCATCCACTCCGAATCCGCCGACTCCTCCTGGTCCAGGTAAGGATACCAGTCCTGGCGGCCCTGAATACTATGCCGATCTGCCGCTGCCATACGGCCCCACACCCTCCGTTCCGAAGGGCCCGATTGGCGAGGGAGGGGCCGGGACGATCTCCCTTCCGGTGCCCGTCGGGCCGCTGCCGGTGCGATCCACTGCCCCCTTGGGCGGTGCACTTGCCGCGCCCGATTCGGTTCCCGCGGTTAATCGGCATGAGCCGGCGCGGGCCGACCTGGCCGAGTTCGATCCGGATCGGGCCCTCGAAGACGTTGACTTCAATCCTCGCCAGGTTGTCCCGGCCGCCGAGCCCGAACCCGCCCCGGTCATTACGCTGCGAGGCCCAGGTGGACTTCCCCTGCTGGCGACGGCACTCATCGCCGGTTCGGCTGTCTCCGTTCGGACCGATTCCGATCCCAAGGCCGCCCAGGGTGGGGCCGAGTCGGTGGAAGCCGCCGTTGCTACGGGGCCCGTCGTGACCCAGGTTCAGGCCAGCTCACTCTCGGCCGAACCGACTGCCTCCGCGTCCTCTTCCCGTACCCCGACCGAGTCATCGGGGCGCGCCTCGAAACGATCCCATCGGTCGTCGGTTGTGCCCGGCCTGACCCTTGCGTTCGCCTTGGGCATCGGCCTGGTGCTCCCCGACCTCGTCGCTTCGCTCCAGTTCCACGCCCCGACACGGCCGTTGCTTCGGCTCCGCATGATCCGCCGGGCTTTCAAAGGCCAATAGGCGAGACACTGCGGGTTTGGCTCGTCGACGCTCACCACTCGCCTTGGGGGCGGGTGAATTCATACCACGAAGACAGGGAGCCGACTCTCCCCGCTCGCCTTACGGGCGAGCGAATGAATTCGTCGTCCAGGCACGCCTGACGAGTGCCAGGACGCGAGGGGTTTGGTTGGGGCGTCCGGGGAGACAGCGGACCGAGGTGAGGGTGAGTGCAAGGTTGAGGCCGGGTTGGTCGCCCGCCCAGCCGGAGGCTTGCTCGAGTTCGGTCAGGGCGAGGTCCGGCTGCCGGAGTTGGAGGTAGGCTTTCGCCCGGCCGAAGTAAGCGTGAGGATCCTCGGGGTCATCATTCAGGGCGTCCGTCCACGCGCGGAGTGCCCCACGGGGATCGCCCAGGGCGAGCAGTGCTTCGGCCCTGGCGCCCCGCGGCGACTGGCCGGCGCCAAGCTGAATCGCCCGATCGAGATCGGCCAGACCCGCGCGAGGGCTGCCGGCTTCGATCCGCGCCCTGCCTCGTAATTCCAGCAATCGAACGTCGTCTCGATCGAGCTCGAGCCCGTGGTCGGCGTCGCTCACGGCCCCTCGGGGCACGCCCAGCCAGCGGCGGACTCGGCCCCGGACCAGATAGACCTGCGGTGACAGCGGGGCCAGCGCGATGGCGTGATTCGCCTCCCGTTCGGCGGCCGGATCGCGCACCGCGGCCAGGAGCAAAGCGCGGGTGAGACTCGCCTTGAGCGCTGCGGTTCCGCTTCCGGCCGCGACCAACGCGAGCCGGTCCGCCCCCTTCCGCAAGTCGGCCCTGAGTGCCGACCCTCCCAAGGGGAGCCTTGCCAATTCGTCCGGGCGGTCGATCGGCAATTCCTCCACGCGGCCGAGCGCCAGCAAGGTCCGCGTCCAGAGTCGCGTGTGTCCTGGCGACGGGTTGAGCCGGTTCGCCTCCCTGGCGTCGGCCTCGGCTTCTTCAGGGCGACCGAGGAGCAGCCGGGTCAGGGCCCGATTGGCGAGATCCTGATCGTTGCGCCCTTGGGGGCGCCGCACCAGGTCCGAAAAATCGGCCTCGGCCGCGCCAGCCTCTCCCGCCCGGAGCGCCAAAAGGGCGCGGCCTCGCCGCGCGGAACGGTCGTCCGGGTCCGATGCGACGAGCGAGTCGTAGCTGGCCCGAGCCTTCGTGACGGCTCCGTCGGCGGCGTCGAGGGTCGCCCGATTCAACCGCGCGGCGCGTCCCGGATTGTCATCGGGGTTGGCGGCGATCAGCCGATCGTACTCGGCCCGCGCGCCGGTCAGGTCGCCCTTACGCTGGAGGACGAACCCGAGGGCCAGATGGGTCAGTCGGAGCTCGAGCCCCTCCTCGTGTTCTTTGCGCTCCCGCTGAAGCGTCTCGAAGAGCGTTTCCGCCTTCTTCAGGTCGGTCAAGGCCATCGCCAAGGCCCCTTGTTCGCGGTGGTGCTGGCCCCTACCGAGCCGCGCCCAGGGAGAGTCTTCTTTAAGTGACACGGCCGAGCCGTAATGTCTCAGGGCCTCTTCGGAGAACCCGGACAGGCCCGCGAGATAGGCCAAGTAATAGTGATACCAGTAGTTGTTTTCTTCGTTCCAGGCGGCCCGGCGGAACCAGTCGAGTGCCTGACTGCGCCGACCTTCGAGCTCATGGATATAGCCCCACTGAAAGCAGGTCAGCGGCGAATCTGCGGTGGAGGCGGTGGCGTCCTGATCTCCGGGTCTCACCGGCTCTCCGAGCCGCTCGGTCAGGATCCTGCGCAGCGCCTTCCAGGGACCTTTGGGCCAGGGAGAGTTGGGCGAGGCGAACCCGAGCACCTTATCGCAGAGCGCCGTGGCTTCCCGCAGCCGGTTCCGGTCGCCCGAACCGTCGCGGGCCAGGGCCGTGACCCACAGGAAGAGGAGGTCGTTGACCTCGTTGTGCAAGCGATCCCGTCGGTTCTTGTCGAGGAGCTCGAGGTCGGCGAGCGTCGTATAGTCCGGATTCTTGAGGACGTAGAACGGCTTGAGGGTTGCCTGGAGCCGTTGGGACGCCACCTCCAGGTCGCCGAGGAAGAGGGTCAGTCGGAACCGCAACGGTTCGGCTTCACGGAAGAGTTTGTCGGCGTTCTCGCGGATATCGCCGGTTTGCTGGGCGAGCACGGCGCCTTCCCGCGCTTTTTTGAACAGGGAGACGAAGTAAGGGCGGCCCTCGGCCAATCGCCTCGCGGTCTCGAACTTTGTGGCCGCGGTGCGGAAGTCCTTCTCCCGGGCCGAGGCTTCGCCCTCCTTGACCCAGTGCTCGATCTCCAAGCCGCGGTGCGCTCGGTCGCTCTGCACCTTGAGGAGGATCGCGACCACCACCGCCAGGGCGACGAGGATCGGCGTGACCATCGCGAGCGCCCGACGATTGCGCCGGGTCCAGCGCACGGCACGGCTGGGAAGCGGCTCGCGGGCGTATTTCAGGGGGCGATCGTCGGCAACCGCCTGCAGGTCGGCCGCCAGCTCACCCGCCGTGGCATAGCGGTCGTCCGGATCGGGGGCGAGACAGCGGCGGACGACCGCTTCGAACGCGGCGGGCACCTCGGGGTGGGTGCTCCGGAGCGACGGGGTTCCGGCCCGCCGCTCTTCGGCCGCCAGGAGCAGCAGCTCGGCGGCCGACCGCGCTCCCTTGGGCGTCGTGAATGGCCGCTCCCCCATCAGGCTCTCGTAGAGGAGCACGCCCAGGCCGTAGATGTCCGACCGGGCGTCGACGTGGCGGCCCAAGCCATCGGCCAGCGCCTCGAGATGTTCGGGGGCCATGTAGTCGAGCGTTCCGCCGAGCGTGCTCGCCGCCGAGTCGGGGTCGTCGGACACGGTTTCGCGCGCGAGGTTGAAGTCCAGGAGCATCGGCATGCCGTCGCCGGTCACCAGGACGTTCGACGGCTTGACGTCGCGATGCAGGACCCCGCGTTCGTGTGCGTGTTCGAGGGCTTCGGCCATTCGCCCGCCCCACCAGGCGATCGCCAGGGCATACGACCGTCGCGCCAGGGCGACTCGGCCGTTCGAACGACCCGAAGGCGCCTTCTCGGTGCCGAGCCGGTCGAGCGCCTCGACGAGCTCGGCCCCCGTGCGCGCCGACTTGACTTCGGGGTCGGCCAGGAGGGTGGCCAAGGTGACCCGGCCGAAGTAGGGCATGCAGAGCAAGTGCAGGCCCGTCGCCGGGTCGGTCCGCGTCGAGTGTACCGGGACGATGTGGGTGTGCTGAAGCCGGGCGAGGGTCTGCGGCTCACGCGAGCCCGAGCGTGCGACCTTCAAGGCCACCGGCCGGTCGGCGAGCTGCCGTTCCTCGGCGAGGAAGACCCGCGCGAAGGCGCCTCGGCCCAGTTCCTCGACGAGGTGGAAGCCGGCGATTGTCTGCCCGGCCTCGGGATACGGGATCTCCGGGCAGGAGGGGGCATGCGTGGTGGTCGTCTGTCCCGAACCGACCAGCCCGTGGATGTCGAAGACGCGTCGCAGCCGGGCCTCAACCTCGGGAAAGCGGGTCGTATATTCGGCCGGGTCGGGTGTGTCCTGCTCTTCCTCGCGGAGGCAGAATTCCTCATAGATCAAAGCGACCAGGGTCTCGTCCCCGAGGTCGGGGTAGCGGTCGCGATACCACTCGACGTGGACCTTCTCGCCGATCTCCCAGCGCAGGCCGATGTCGGCTCGGAGCAGGGCGAGCCGGGCACCGGGGCGATCGAGACTCTCGGGAGGAAGGAAGTCGTCAGGTTCGGGACGCCGGCCTTTCGAGCGGCGCCAGGCGGCCTCGAACCGCCTGGCCACGCGGACGGCGACGGGGGACGAGGCATCCTCCCACGTCCGGCCCGAGGTGGACAGGCTCATCAGCTCCCCTCCAACTCCGACTGCGCCCGCCGTCGAAGGTCCTCCAAGACCCGCTGGACGGTCCGCTCGCTGATCCCAAGTCGCTGGCCGATATCCTTGCTCGAGAGTCCTTCGGCCTTGAGCTCGACGACGTTGCGCCGGTCTTCGGGGACAAGATCACGAAGTCGACTATAGACCTCGCGAGCCTGGGCGACTTCGCTGGGGGAATCGATATTAGAGGCGAGGTCCTTGGGCCGACTCCCCTCGACCCAGAGCGGCTCTTCTCGGTGCATGTCCTGCTTCCGGCTGGCGGCGCGGCGGTACTCGTCGATTACCTTATTCTTCGCAGCGCGAGCCAGAAACGCGACAAGATGTCGCGAATCTTCGAATTCAGCCGGACCGGTCCGCACTCTCCGGAAGAAGCTTCCCCAGACGCTCTGGAGGAAATCGAGCGAGTCGAACCGCGACCGGAGCAGCCGCGGCAATTGCCTGCGGACCACGAGCCGGACCTCGGCCTCGTACCGCGTCAAGAGTTCGCGGGCGGCTGACTCATCCCCGGCCTGGATCCGTGCCAGGAACTCGGGGATGTCGCCCTCTTCGCGTTCGCTTCGGATCGGGTCGCCGACCGACATGATCCCTTGGCTCCCTCGTGGAGGCCGCGAACAAGGCGCCGCGGCTCTGCGTTTCCTCCCGCGTCAGCCCCCTAACCTAACCTTCCGGGACGCATCTTGGCAATCGCATCGCCGCATCACCAAAGGCGAGGGTGCCCCCCTGCCCCACGAAACGCGTGCAGGAACGTCACTGCGAGGCGTGAGGATTCTCGGAGAAACCGCGAGGGACGCTCCCTCCGGATCCGTCTGCAAGGCATGATCGTCCCGTGGATTTCAACTCGAGTGAGTGATGCCCATCAGAAATGGGGTTGGCGGCGAACTGGGAACGCTCGGGACGGCGCCGGCGGATGCCCCAAAACCGACGCCATTTTGAAACTCTCAGAATCTTCCGATTGACGACAGCTACCTCCGTTTGGTAAGGTCTGAAACTCAAATGTCGTCCCCAACTCACTGCTGGGGTGACATTCAATTGGCTGGAGAGGTGGCTGAGTGGTCGAAAGCGACGGTTTGCTAAACCGTTAAGGGTGTCAAAGCCCTTCGGGGGTTCGAATCCCCCCCTCTCCGTTCAAGTTTCAAAGGGGTCGCCAAGAGGCGACCCCTTTTTTATTTGCCTGAACGCCAGCGGGTTTCGCTCCTTGGTTCGCGGGTTGAGTCCAACCCGAGGCACCTCAAGCCCGCACGCAACTCTAAGGAAGATACTGTTCAACTGCTCAGAAGTCTTCTGGTGTGTCATGTGTTGAAAATATGATTATTTGGAATAGTGTATTGGAATTAATGAAAGCAAGAATGCGGGACGCCCTGCTCTGGGGACGAAGCCGTCTCCAAAGCAGGGCGCTGTGAGTGCGGAGTGGGGAGATGCGATGGGAAGTGAAAGTCGGAGTGAAACCACAGGGCGTAGGCATCGGGGCCGGCCGACGACCGGAAGCAGGTCGCTTGGTTCGTGGAACGGCTTCGTCGCAGGAGCGACCAAGGCACCGTTCGCGGGGTGAGATCCCCGATGAATCGCATCGGGGATCACCACCGGCTGGTTGGGTTGGCTTATCGTGCGAACGCCTTGCGAGTGGCGGAGGGGAACCAGACCCGCTGCGGGGCCGCTCCACTCTCGATCGACGGCCTCGAGAAGACGCCGCCGTAAAGCAAGGCGATGTTCGATGAGGCCCGCTCGCTCAACGGATCGACGACCGCCGGACAAACCTGCCCGCCCGGGATCAGTTCCGGCGTACGCGCGGTCGGGTCGGCGTCAATTCGTCCGTTCATCTCAAAGCGGGTCAACACGAACAGCCTCCTTTCGTAACCACTATCAGACACCAGGGAGTATACGCGCCCCGCAAATTGATGTCAAGGAAGCCAATCGGAATTGTAGGGATTGAGAAGAGACGAGGTGGATTCTAAGTGGGTAAGAGGTCTAATTCGATAAAGGAACAGGGGTTAAAACGATTAAGGCGGCATGAAGTGCGCTTCGCCCCTGACGCGGAGCAGTCGCTTCAGAATGCTCTTTTCCTGATCGGAAGCGTGGGATTGGGGGGGGAACGGAGGCGTGTGGGCTTCGCCGGTTTCGGCTCGCTGGCGGGGGAATAGCAAGGGTTCGGAGGGGCCTGGGTGGCCCTGATGCGCGGCCCAATCCTCTGTGGGCTGGATGGCTCGCGCGGCAAGGGGGGGACAGGTCCAGGCGCTGTAAGAGCGACTGACGGTTGCCGTGCGATCGGGCGGTGGCTCGAGAACGAGGGCGGTTGCCACCAGGGTAGTCAGCGGATCGACCTCGCCAGGGCTGAGGGCCGCCTGGGGCGGAGCAAATCCGGCCTGGATGGGTTTGGTCCTGCCGGCCCGTTCGGGGCGTGCTCGCCATGCAAGGGATGTCGATGTCTGTCGGTTTAGACCCCGATTTCCGAGCCGGAATGCTCGTGACAGGTCACTCGATTCCGTCCGCGCCGTTTCGAGAGGTAGAGTGCCTCGTCGGCCTTTTTGACGAGTTCCAGGGGGGTGATGCAGCCGGGCCAAGCGGTGGCAACCCCGAAACTGGCCGTTACCGGGCTCTCCGTCCAAGGGCCCGCCTCGACGGCCAGACGAAGCCGTTCGGCGAGCGTGGCCGCGGCCGATTCGTCGGCCCCGAGCAGGATGAGCGCAAACTCCTCGCCTCCGAACCGGGCCACCGTGTCATGGCGTCGGGCGCAGCCTTGCAACGCTGCGGCGACGGTCCGGAGCGCCTCGTCCCCTGCCTGGTGTCCGTGGGTGTCGTTGTGCCGCTTGAACTCGTCAACGTCCACCAAGACGACCGAGACCGGCTCGCCGCGTCGTGCCATGAGCGAGCAGCCGCCATCGAGGGCCTCGTCGAAGTGACGTCGGTTCCGCAAGCCGGTCAGCACGTCGGTCCTGGCGATCTCGGCGAGCTGGGTATTGGCCCGCTCCAGTCGACGATTGAGCTGGCGAGTCAGGCCGAGTTGTTGCGTGAGCCGCTCCTCGCTCCGTCGCAGTGCCTCGACGGCCCTGGTCCGTTCGTCGAGCAAGACCAGCCTGGCTTGGTGCTCGGCCGCGTGTCCCATCGCCGCGCCGACGAGTCCGGCCAGGAGTTGGAGGGTGCGGACTTCGCGGTCGCCAAACCGCCTGGGCCGCGGCGAGAAGACTTTGAGGATGCCGAACGTTCGGCCCCCGTAAACCAAGGGCACGACGATCATCGAGCGGAGCCCGACCTGCCGGCACAGTTCCTGGTTCACGCGCGGGTCCGTCCGCGTCTCATCGGAGCGGAGCACCTCGCCGGTCCGAAGGCAGAGGCCCGACAAGCAGGCGGCCGCCGAGATCCTCGTCCCGACATGGCCGGCCGCCGCCCCGCTGCCCGCGCGGTAGACCAATTCTTCACCGTCGGCCAACTCCACGATGGCCCCATTCGCCTTCGTCAGCATCTGGGAGCGTTCCGCGGCCAACGCCATGACCTCGTCGATATCGAGCCCCACCTTGCCGATCTCCGTCTGGACGGCCAGGATCCTCGAAAGCGTGGCGATGTCGTCGCCAAGCTCACTCCCCGTTTCTGACGCCCCCGCCTCCCGCTCCATAAGCTTGAACTCGCCCCGTCCCTGGCCGATAGGTAGATTGCTGCGCATCACCGCCACATCCGGAAGCACAACGCAAGGGTTGCCGTGCCATTCTGACTCGTGCCACCGTGCTTCGCCGTGTCGCTTCATCGCTTGGCCGTTCTTTCTGAGTCAACATCGACTCACATTGAGAACGCGTGGGTATTAGCCGCAATCGGCAGAGCCTGAGCGGCGGTCCGCGACCGTCGATTGCCCCCACATCCCGACTTTCATCATCGGACCCACGAAGGGCATCAGGCGTCTGAGAGTGACGTTATTTCAAGACGCATAGAATATCAATACCCCTGTGGTAAATCGAACAGTCGTGGTTGTTCTTGTGGTAAATAAGGCGATCCTTGTTTCGTTTTAGGCCGACTCGCGTTCGTTTTCGCCGAAACCGCGACCGGACCCGACACGCGTCGCTCGCCTATTTATGAGTGCGAATTCTGCCTGGGATGCCGTCGACCGTCGTTGGGTGAAGGATTGATCCTGGGGCTGTGTTCGTGTGTATAGTGCCAGCTCGGCGGGTAAGACAAGACCATACGCGTGAGATCAAGCGAAGGCAAGAGCTTGCCAAGCGGAATTCGAAGTGCGAAGTCGGGGCGTTGGTGGCAGTGATTCTGCTGAATCTAAATAATAAGGATGATTTAATGGAAGAGGCGTATGCGCATCGCGACGGATTTGACGGCAAACCCCACGGCTTGATCCCGCATCTCCGGGACGTCGCCGCGGGGGCGAGGAGTAAGGCGAACGCGGCCTGTCCTCAAGACCCTGAATTCGCCTTCTTGGCCGCCACGGCCGGATGGCTTCACGATGTCGGTAAGTTTCGTGGGGAATTTCAAGAGTATCTGTTCGGCAGACGCCGGGGCGGGTTGGAGACCAGGCACTCGGTTTTCGGCGCGGCGGGGGCGTGCTTGAGCCGGTTTCCGACGGCGGTCGTCTTGGCCATCTTGGGGCATCATGCAGGGCTGCACGACATTGGGGATCTGCAGGATCAACTCAAGGATCCCGCCCTCAACCCGCTCAAGACGTCGATGGAACTGGTCGCGAGGCTGAATCGAGACTGTCCTGAGCTCACGAACGGAAGCGTTCCGCCACTCCGGGAGTTTATCAAGCGGGGAGCGAAGGGGCTTTGCGTGGAGTTTGAGGACGAACTTCGAATTCGCATGCTTTTCTCGTGCCTCGTCGATGCGGATTATCTCGACACGGAACGGTATATGACGGGCCGCACGCGCGAGCCGATTCCGTTTCAGGCACGCGTTCTGTTTGAGCGGCTCGACGCCTACGTTCGTCGATTGTCCGACGGCGCCGAGCCGACTCCCGTGAACCGAACTCGACGCGAGGTTTATGACGCATGCGTCGCTGCTTCGGCGTTCCCGCCGGGGTGTTTCAGTCTGACCGCTCCCACCGGGGCAGGCAAGACGCTCGCTGCGATGGCGTTCGCCCTGAAGCACGCCGAGAAACACGGACTGCGCCGGGTGATTGTCGTATTGCCGTTTCTGGCGATCATCGAGCAGAACGCGCGGGTGTACCGGAAAGCGTTGACCGTGGAAGGTGATCCCGTTGACCTTGTGCTCGAGCACCATTCGGCCATTGAAGGGGCGGAAGAAATCGGTGTCGGCGACACCGGAATCGAGAACGAGACGCAAGGTCGGGTCCGGGCCAAGCAAGCGACCGAGAACTGGGATGCCCCGGTGATCGTCACGACGGCCGTGCAGTTCCTCGAGTCGCTGTTCTCACGCCGGCCAGGGCGCTGCCGTAAGCTTCATCATATCGCTCAGTCCGTTGTGTTGTTCGACGAAGTTCAGACTTTGCCCTTCTCGTTGCTCGACCCCATTCTCAGCGTCGTTCGCGATCTGCGCAGTCATTTCGGCGTCTCGGTTCTCTTGGGATCGGCCACCCTCCCAAGCTTCGGAGCGTCCAGTAACCTCCCTTCCGGGTTCAAGTCCGGCGAATGCCGCGAACTGACCGACGATCCGCAACGCACCTTTGGCGTCCTCCGCCGCGCCCGGCTCGAACTCCCTTTTCTTCAGGAGGGACGTTGGACTTGGGACCAACTCGCCCAACGCTTGAAGAGTGAACCTCGCGCTTTGGTTGTCGTTAACTTGCGCAAAGATGCACAAGACCTGTACGATTGCCTGAGAAACCAGGGTGTTCAGGGATTATTTCACCTCTCCAGCACCATGTGCCCAGCGCATCGCGAGGCCGTGTTGGGGAAAAAGGATGATCCCAAACCAGGGACGATCTATCACGCCCTCCGCCTCCGACAGGGCGGGCCTTGCCTCGTCGTGAGCACGCAGGTCGTGGAGGCCGGCGTCGACCTCGATTTTCCGACCGTGTTTCGCGCGATCGGACCGCTCGACGCGATCATTCAAGCCGCGGGGCGCTGCGACCGTGAAGGCCTTTTGACCCAACTGGGTGGGGCGCCTGGCGGGCGCGTGGTCGTCTTCGAACCTGCCGACGGCCCCGTCACTCCTCACGGATTCTATGAAGAAGCGACCAAGCGTACCCGTCTGTGGTTAGCCGAGTTCGCCGCCAATCCTGATCGCTTGTTCGATGATCCGAAGTTGTTCGCCGACTTTCACCGCGAGCTCATCGCCTGGGGTATTGGCCGCGAAGCGGCTCAGGAGATCCAGCACGCCCGCAATGCCGTGAACTTCAAGAAAGTGGATCGCCTTTTCAAGATGATCGGCGAGTCCGGACAAGGAGTCGTTGTCTCCTATGGCAACGCCGACGCGTTGCTCGAATCGATTCGCCGCCGAGGCTTCCTCTCGCTCGACGACCGAAGACGGCTTCAGCGCTTCGTCGTAAACCTCTTCCCTCAGTGGATCACCCACCTCGGTGCTCATCTTCGCCCTGTCTTCGGTTCCGACGAGGGATTGCTTCACTACGAAGGCCTTTACGACAAGGACGCCCTCGGGATTCGCTTGGGAGAACTTCCGCCAGAGCAATTCTTGATTTGACGAGAGGTGGGACTCTCGGTCCCGCCAACCTGCCGGGCCGAGAGTCTTCACCCTTTTCAGAAGTGAAATACCGTTTCAATCCGCACCCATTCTCCGCGAGCGAGGCCGCGGGAATGGGTGAATCGGTCGCATTGCAACCTTATTGAGGTCCAGCGGTTCTGACTCGTCAAGTTCATTGTACGAAACAGTAATATCGTCGGTATATCACAAGTGAAAAGGGTTCGGGGAAAACAAAAAAGGTCTTGCAATCATTCGTTGTCCATTGTGGAGTTGAATTCGGGGTTGGGATCGATAGCTCTGAATGGAATTCGTGTGTTGTTGGGGGCGCGGTGTTGAGCGTCGTGGGTTGGTGTCTCAAGGGAAAAAAGAACAATGACCCGCCATCGAGCGAGGAATCCCCCTCGTTCCCACGGTCCTCCGTGAGAATGCCGTCCCCGACGCTCCGCGTCGTCTGGCTCTCGAAAGCCGAGGGCGCGGAGCGTCCCAGACTTGATTCCCACGGGGGGCCGTGGGAACGAGTCGCGAGCGGCTTCCTCGCCCTGGATCGGGTCGTTGAAAAAGACCGGAGAAGACATGAAAAAGAATGAGAGTCCGAGCCTTGTGTCGGTTCGCGTGTGGGGCGACTTCGCGTGTGCGACCCGGCCTGATTTGAAGGCGGAACGCGTCTCGTATCCGCTCTTAACGCCGAGTGCCGCGCGAGGGGTGCTCGAAGCCATTTATTATGAACCGCAGATGTTTTATGTCATTCATGAAATCGGAGTGATTAAGCGGGGAAGTTGGTTCTCGTTTCGGCGGAACGAGGTCAAGAAGGTGGTCTCGTTCCGCGACGCGGCCGTGGCGATGGCCGAGTCTGGCGACCTGACGCCGATCCGGGCGGGTGGAGGCGCCGCGGATGCGACCCAGCGCGGGATGCTGGCCCTGGCCGACGTCGAGTATCTGATCACCGCCGAGATCCGGCTGACCCAGCGGGCGGAACCTCCACGCGATTCGCTGGAGAAATACAATGGGTTGTTCACGCGACGAGCCCAGTCGGGGAAGTGTTACTCGCGTCCTTACCTCGGTTGCCGGGAATTCGACGCCCACTTCGCCTTCGTCCCCGACCCTTCGGAGGTGGCCCTCTGTGCTTCGGAGTGGCCCAAGGAAGATCT
Source organism: Singulisphaera sp. GP187 (assembly GCF_900129635.1). Lineage (GTDB taxonomy): Bacteria > Planctomycetota > Planctomycetia > Isosphaerales > Isosphaeraceae > Singulisphaera. The sequence continues at coordinate 6,174,067 of NZ_FSRB01000001.1, forward strand.
CGGATTAATGCTTTACGACGTGTTCGACCCGCGCGATCGGGTGTCGGGCCGCTCGGTGGCCCCGATCCCTGTGTTCTTCCACGCGCGGATCGAGAACGCCCGGCTTGCCTGTCATCCCGATCGCGTCACGCTTGTGCGACGGGAGGCATCGCGATGATTCTCCAGGCCCTGTTTCAGCACGCCGTGGAGGCCAGGCTAGTCGAAGAGATGGAGGCCAAGGAGCGGCTTGTCCATCTCGTGCTCACGATCAGGCCCGACGGGTCGATCGCCGAAGGATCTCCCTGGCAATTGCTGACGCGTACGATTGTGGATCCCAAGAAGAAAGAAGCCCAGAAAGAGGAGCCGGGGCGGCCGCTCTGGATGCCTGAATTCCCCGGCGTCAACTCGGGGGGTAAGGCGAACTTTCTGGCCGAGGCCTGTGACAAGGTGCTCGGATGCAACGGCAAGACGGGCGAACCGATCGCCGACGACGGCCAAAACGCCTCGAAGGCGTTCCTCCATTTCTGGCAGCGCATCGCCGACGCCCACAAGGCGACCGCCGACCCCAGCCTGACCGCCCTCCTCGCATTCCGCGATCGCTACCTCGCGACGCCCGAGGGGCGAGTCGCGTTGAAGAGCATCGCCGATCTCCGTCCCTTCGGTAAGGACGATCGACCTACCTTTTGCGCAATCACGGCAACACAAGATATTCCGCTAGATAAGAAGACGATCACATTCAAGGTTGGCGTCACGAGCGGTCCGATGTTCGAGAAGGGCTCTCCGCTCCACGACTACTGGAAAGGGGAATTCAACCGCGAGCGATTCGCCGACGCCCCCGAGTCGTCAGCGAACAACCGGGGAGTTTGCCTGGTGACGGGGCTCGAGAACCAGCAAATTGCGGAAGTCCATCGCACGCTCATCAAAGGGGTCCCCGGCCTGCCGCCGATCGGCGGCTACCTGGTCTCGTTCGACACGTCGACGCCTTCGCTCAGTTCCTACGGCTTCGAACGAGGTTGGAATGCCCCGGTTTCCGAGCAGGCGGCGGCGGCCTATGCTCTCGGCCTGAATGAAATTCTTGCAGATAAGGTCTGCCGGCGCAGGTTTGGCAACGCCGTCCTTTGCTCCTGGATCCAGTCCGAACCGGAAATCAGCGAGGCGTTCAGCCTCTTGCTCGATACGCCCGCTCAGGATGCCGTCAAAACGTTTTTTGACGCGTTCGAAGGCCAGGGGAGTTTCCACCATGCCCTCGATACCCGGCAGTTCCGCTCCTTGACGCTCGCCGCGAACGGCGGCCGCATCGTCGTGCGCCGCTGGCTCGACGAGCCGCTTCGCGCGGCGGTCGCCGCGCTGAAGCGCTGGTTTACCGACCTCGACATCGAACCGATCGAAGTCCCGAGGAAAGTCGTCGGCGTTGCGAACGGAGGAGGGCGCAAGGGGAAGAACCAGGCTCGGGCCGCGACTGACGACGTCGAGCCGATCGGCGAGTCGACCGGGACCGGCCCACTTCCGCTCTCGATCTATGCGCTAGCCGCGACCACCGCGCGGGTGGCTTCGGAGGTCCAGTCCACCGTCTACGACGCCCTCTATCGGGCCGCCTTGGAGGAGGCCAACCCGGTCTCGTTGCTCCCCCCACTCTTGCAGCGTCTCAGGATCGCGGCCGCGCAGTCGGGGAACGCGATTCGATTTCAGACGTCACGATTCGCCCTGCTCAAGTTGATCCTGATTCGATCGGAGAAACAACCTATGCTCGAACGCCAGCTCATTGAGACGAACGACCCGGCATATAACTGCGGGCGGCTCCTGGCAATCCTGGATGACATTCAGTACGCCGCTCAAGGAGACGTCGTGGCCGATGTCGTGGCGAGGTTTTATGGGAACGCGTCGACCTTCCCTCGCAACGTGTTCCCGCGCCTGCTCCGCCTTGAGAAACACCACAGTTCTAAACTGAGGAAGGATCATAAGAAGCGGTATATCGGCAAAGCACTATCCGTAAAGCTTAACGATGTGACTGCCTTGTTTCCTCCAGTCAGTTTTGGAGGCCCCCCCGATTTCCCGGGCACGCTCTCGCTCCAGGAACAAGGCCGCTTCGCCCTCGGCTTTCACCAGCAGAAAGCCAAAGACGATCGCGACATCAAGGAGTATCTGGCCAGAAAAGCCGCGGGCGATACGTCGCCCGACCTGGATGCCACCGACGAATTCCTGGCCGATTCCGCGTCCGAATAATCGGGTTTGTCTGTCCCGGAGGCCGAAATTCGCGGGAGAAACTCGTTCCCACGCTCGGCAGCGCCACCCTCCGGAGAAGACGACGCGGAGCGTCGCGGACGGCATTCCCACGCAGAGCGTGGGAACGAGATCCCGGCATTTTTGCTGCAGTCGCAAATAATTGCTTCTTCAACTGAGGAGATCACCTGCCATGACCCAGCCGATCGCCCATCGCCACGACATCCTGATCCTCTTCGAAGTCACCAACGGGAACCCGAACGGCGACCCCGACGCTGGCAACCAGCCGCGCGTCGATGCGCTCTCGAACCGTGGCCTCGTTTCGGACGTCTGCCTGAAACGAAAGGTCAGAAATTATGTCCAGATGTTCGCCCCGGAGCCCAACGGCAAGAATTATAAAATCTTTGTGCAGCAGGGCGCAGTCCTGAATCGAGAGCAAGAGAAGGCGATCGAGGAAACGAAGGGGAAAGTCAAAGGTAAGGAGAAAGGAAAAGATCAGGGCGAGCACGCCCGACTCGTCAAGGATTGGCTCTGCAATGAGTTCTACGACATCCGTACCTTCGGGGCGGTGGTCTCGACGGGTAACGAGGTCATGAAAGGATCCGCCTACGGCCAGGTCCGCGGCCCGGCGCAGTTCACGTTCGGCCGGTCGTTCGATCCGATCACGTTTCAGGAGGTGACGATCACGCGGTGCGCTGTCACCAAGGAAGAGGATGCCGCCAAGGAACGGACGATGGGCCAGAAATACATCGTGCCGTACGGACTCTACTCGGCCAAGTGCTACGTTTCGCCCGCGTTCGCCGACAACACGGGGTTCGACCAGGATGACTACAACCTCTTAATTGAGGCCCTCACCCACCTGTTCGACCATGATCGATCGGCCGCCCGGGGCGAAATGGTCGTGCGCGGGCTGTTCGACTTCGAGCACGTCGGCACCCAGGCCGGCGCCAACGCCGAGCAGAACCGGCGCGAAGCGCGGCTCGGCTGCGCCCACGCGCACGAGCTGTTCGAGTCCGTCTCGGTCGAGCTTCGCGACAAGGAGAAGCCACCCCAGAGCTTCGCCGACTACCGCCTCGATCTCGACAAGGGGGAGTGGGACGCCAAGGGACGCTCCAAGCAGTTCCCTGGTGTGGTGCTCCACCGGCACATTGCTCCGCGCACCCCGTGACGTGAGGCGATCCCCGTGACCCAATCCGACGACACCGAGGGGGACGACCTCGTCCCCCTCTCGGCCATCAACGCCTACTTGTATTGTGACCGTCGGGCGGCCCTGAGGCACCTTGACGCCCTCCACGTCCACAACGAGCACACCCGGCAAGGGGATATCGGCCACCGACGCGCCGACAAGATGGGGGTCGAGCGTCGCCCCGGCGTGCGCACCGAGCGCGGGCTCTGGATCGTCTCGCAACGGCTCCGACTCTACGGCCGTGCCGACCTGGTTGAGTTCCACAAGCGATCGAAGCTCACGGGGGACCGCCGCGCCAAGGGGGCGGTCCCCTACCCAGTCGAATACAAGCGCGGGCGGTCCCGCCGATGGAATAATGATGACGTGCAACTATGTGCACAGGCGCTATGCCTGGAAGAGATGCTCGGCGAGCCCGTCCCCGCGGGAGCCGTCTACCATGCCCTGAGCCGGAAACGACGGGAGGTTCCGTTCAGCGACATCCTCCGCGCCGAGACCGAGGCGGCCATCGCCGGCTTGCATGCCCTGCTCGCCTCGCACGCCGTGCCCCCGGCCGTGCTCAAGCCGCGCTGTCGCGGCTGTTCGCTACGGGGCCATTGTTTACCTGAGGCGTTCGCTCATCCTCGGCGTGCCGAAGCGCTCGCTCGCGACTTGTTCTCGGCCCATTATTCCGATCCGCAGCCTTGATACCGTCACTGCCCCGTTCGATCCGGAGGGAAAGGATTAATTGCCGTGGATGTGCAACTCAACACACTTTACGTCTTCACCGCCGGCGCCTACTTGCGGCGTGACCACCTGACGGTCGTGGTTGAGGTCGAGAAGCAGGTGCGGCTCTCTTTGCCGATCCATCACCTCGATGCGATCGCGCTTTTCGGGCCGATCATGGTGAGTCCTGGGCTGGTGGGGCTCTGCCTCGAGTCGGGGGTCGCCCTGTCGTACCTGAGCGATTCGGGGCGGCTGATCGGTCGGGTTGACGCCCCCCGCTCTGGCAACGTGCTGCTCCGGCGCGAGCAGTTTCGCCGGTCCGATCGGCCGGAGGCGTGCCTGCCGCTCGCACGCTCGTTCATCGCGGGCAAGCTCCACAACGCGAGAAATTCGTTACTGCGGTCAGCCCGAGAGACGGACGATGCCGAGGATGTGGCCGCCTTGAACGCGGCGGCCGCGCGGCTCGGTGAACACGTCGAATCGCTTCCCATGGCCGACTCGCTCGACTCGGTTCGCGGCCGCGAAGGCGATTCGGCTCGCAGCTATTTCGCCGCGTTCCCCCGGATGATCCGGAGCCAACGCGATGAACTCGCGATGAGCGGCCGTTCAAGACGACCGCCGCTCGACCCCGTCAATGCGCTGCTGTCGTTCACTTATGCCCTGATGACTCACGACTGCGTCGCGGCGCTGACGGCCGCGGGGCTCGACCCCGACATTGGCTTCCTCCACGTCGATCGCCCTGGTCGTCCGTCGCTCGCTCTCGACCTGGTGGAGGAGTTCCGCACGCTCGTGGCCGATCGCCTGGTACTGACCTTGCTCAACCGCCGTCAGATCGGCCCTTCCGACTTCGTCCGTCGCGATGGTGGTGCCGTGGAAATGTCGGTCGAGGCGAGGAAGACCTTGGTACAAGCCTACGTCGCCCGCAAACGCGAAGAGTTGACGCACCCGCTCCTGGGCACGTCGGCACGCATCGGCCAACTCCCGTTCCTGCAAGCCAAACTCCTCGCCCGCCATCTCCGCGGCGACTCCGAAGTTTATGTCCCGTGCGTCGTTCGTTAGCGGACCCCCGACCGCCTCCCGCCTCGATCCCGGCACCCGTTTATCGAAACGGAAGAGAAGCATGCTTATTGTAGTGACCTATGATGTCGCGACGACAACCCCCGAGGGTCGACGTCGCCTGCGCAAGGTTGCGACCGCCTGCAAAAACTACGGTCAGCGCGTCCAGCAGTCGGTCTTTGAGTGTGTCGTGGGTCCGCAAGAGTGGGTCTTGCTCCGCGAAGCTCTGCTATCTCTCATCGACACCCAGCACGACAGCCTGCGCTTCTATCCACTCGACGAGACCGTTCGCAAGCGTATTGAGCATTACGGAACCAAAGAACCACTCGACTTTGAAGGCCCGTTGATCGTCTGACGCGTTGTCGTCGACATTCGGACTTTCGGCCCCCCCCTTCCGAATCGCTCTTTGACAATTCGGTTCTTCTCCGTTCTTATTGAAGCACTCTAACCGAATGATTTTGCTCTCCGCGAACCCATCGCTCCGGCTCAAGCCCCGGGGTTTCGCGATCGTCGAAAGGAGCTGCCCCCTTAATGACTTCCGGCGAGCCTCCCTCTCAAGAACACCGGATTCTGTACCGCTTAAAAAGAGTTTCGCGAATTCCGCGATGCAAACTCCGGCGTCCTTTGAACTTAGGGGCGGGCCGTCTCCCCCGGCCTCCGGGCCGGGGGCGGATTGAAACTCCACAGCAATTCCACAACACCAGCGGCTTTGCGTCTCCCCCGGCCTCCGGGCCGGGGGCGGATTGAAACAGCATCTCGGTGTCGGCGACACGGGGACGATTGAGTCTCCCCCGGCCTCCGGGCCGGGGGCGGATTGAAACTCTTCAGAGAGTTTCCTGATCCTCGCGGCCCCCTGGGTCTCCCCCGGCCTCCGGGCCGGGGGCGGATTGAAACGGAACAACTGTCTGGTGCTCTTGCCTCGGTTTGTGTCTCCCCCGGCCTCCGGGCCGGGGGCGGATTGAAACAAAGAGAAGCCGACCGAGCAGGCGAAGCTCCTCAGGTCTCCCCCGGCCTCCGGGCCGGGGGCGGATTGAAACCCGCCACCATCCCGACCGTCGCCCCGTCACCGCGGGGTCTCCCCCGGCCTCCGGGCCGGGGGCGGATTGAAACGATTCACCGCGCGGATCCGCCGCTCCGATTGGCCGTCTCCCCCGGCCTCCGGGCCGGGGGCGGATTGAAACGCGCCGACCAAGGCGCCCTCGTCATAAGCCATGACGTCTCCCCCGGCCTCCGGGCCGGGGGCGGATTGAAACTTCGTCAATTCGCGAAACCACTCCCGGTCGTGCGGGGTCTCCCCCGGCCTCCGGGCCGGGGGCGGATTGAAACTTGTCGGTGCCGATCTCTACACCTCGCGGGATCGCGTCTCCCCCGGCCTCCGGGCCGGGGGCGGATTGAAACAGGGTATTCGTGGGGGTCAGTCGAGCCGTACATCGTCTCCCCCGGCCTCCGGGCCGGGGGCGGATTGAAACATCGTAATGACTGTCCAGCACAAGGTGGCCGAGGGGTCTCCCCCGGCCTCCGGGCCGGGGGCGGATTGAAACAAGCTCAAGGACGCCGAAACCGCCCTGGTCAACGGTCTCCCCCGGCCTACGGGCCGGGGGCGGATTGAAACCGTCTTCCTGCCTCGCGATCTGGCTTCGGAAACGCGTCTCCCCCGGCCTCCGGGCCGGGGGCGGATTGAAACAGCCCCTCTTTTTCCGCGCAGGCAAACAGTCCGAAGTCTCCCCCGGCCTCCGGGCCGGGGGCGGATTGAAACACTCTTGATCACTTCTCTGCAAACCGCGACCGACGTCTCCCCCGGCCTCCGGGCCGGGGGCGGATTGAAACATATCAATATGTGGGTTCGTGACTGACGATAATGGTCTCCCCCGGCCTCCGGGCCGGGGGCGGATTGAAACTCAATGGCTGTTTGTGCTTCCGGTGGCACTTCGTGTCTCCCCCGGCCTCCGGGCCGGGGGCGGATTGAAACCGCTGAGCGTGACGACCTCGGCCCAGTAGGTGCCGTCTCCCCCGGCCTCCGGGCCGGGGGCGGATTGAAACAGCCAATTCCGGACGATGAATCAGATCACCCAGAGTCTCCCCCGGCCTCCGGGCCGGGGGCGGATTGAAACACGCAAGAGCGCGGTCATGTCGTGCTGTGTGAACAGTCTCCCCCGGCCTCCGGGCCGGGGGCGGATTGAAACACCGTCGTCGCCTCGGCCTCGGCCAAAGCATGATGGGTCTCCCCCGGCCTCCGGGCCGGGGGCGGATTGAAACTTCCACTCATTCCCAATCATAACGAATCGGCTGTGTCTCCCCCGGCCTCCGGGCCGGGGGCGGATTGAAACAACTTTAGTATTGATGAGACCGGGGAGTTCTTCGTCTCCCCCGGCCTCCGGGCCGGGGGCGGATTGAAACTATATATAAGGAAGTGAGGGGCTGATGGGAAAAGGCGTCTCCCCCGGCCTCCGGGCCGGGGGCGGATTGAAACGTCTTCCGGAAGGTTCGTCGAGTACTCCGTGCCGGTCTCCCCCGGCCTCCGGGCCGGGGGCGGATTGAAACATCTATGGGGCAATCAACAAGCTGAAGCGGGACCGTCTCCCCCGGCCTCCGGGCCGGGGGCGGATTGAAACAAAAATCTCGATCGACCGGCGCTCCGGGAAGCCCGTCTCCCCCGGCCTCCGGGCCGGGGGCGGATTGAAACGGATCATCCGGGCGTTGATACTGACTGACTCAGGGTCTCCCCCGGCCTCCGGGCCGGGGGCGGATTGAAACCTTCTGATGGTCGCATTCCTGACTACCCGCTCGGCGTCTCCCCCGGCCTCCGGGCCGGGGGCGGATTGAAACTACTTCGTCGCCCTCCGCGTTCTCAACCACGCGGCGTCTCCCCCGGCCTCCGGGCCGGGGGCGGATTGAAACAAGAAAGGGTTCGCGTTCGAGTCGAATCCCTGGAGTCTCCCCCGGCCTCCGGGCCGGGGGCGGATTGAAACTTCCTGGCAAAGCACTACGGGGGAGTCGTTGGCCGTCTCCCCCGGCCTCCGGGCCGGGGGCGGATTGAAACTTCTTCCAGACTCTCGTCACCGCGACCACCGAAGCGTGTCTCCCCCGGCCTCCGGGCCGGGGGCGGATTGAAACCGCGAAAGCGTGTCGTACCTGTTCAACGACCCGGTGTCTCCCCCGGCCTCCGGGCCGGGGGCGGATTGAAACTCCTGCCTGACGGCCGTCGCGTCAAGCGTTACCTGTCTCCCCCGGCCTCCGGGCCGGGGGCGGATTGAAACAAGCTGCTTTCCCACCTGCAGGTCCCCGAGCGTCCGTCTCCCCCGGCCTCCGGGCCGGGGGCGGATTGAAACCGGAATTCGTCGTGGACGCGATGAAGTGCCTTGGCGGTCTCCCCCGGCCTCCGGGCCGGGGGCGGATTGAAACGTCATCAAGCACAAGGTTGCCGATCGCGACAAGCGGGTCTCCCCCGGCCTCCGGGCCGGGGGCGGATTGAAACTTCCTCTACGAAGGCACCGAGGTCGCCATCGAGGTCTCCCCCGGCCTCCGGGCCGGGGGCGGATTGAAACTCAACCCTTACTCGCTGGACCCACTCGCTCGACGTCTCCCCCGGCCTCCGGGCCGGGGGCGGATTGAAACACCTCTTGATCGAGCGACCGGAGTTCGGCAGCGTCGTCTCCCCCGGCCTCCGGGCCGGGGGCGGATTGAAACGTCCATCTGACTCACTCGATCGACGGTGACTCGAACGTCTCCCCCGGCCTCCGGGCCGGGGGCGGATTGAAACCATCGCAACGGTTGCGGAACTCGCTGGGCACGCTGGTCTCCCCCGGCCTCCGGGCCGGGGGCGGATTGAAACCCGCGCGGCCTGCCGCTGGATCTTGGCCGATCACCGGTCTCCCCCGGCCTCCGGGCCGGGGGCGGATTGAAACGCATCGGTCGGCGCTGGGATGAAGCCCATCCGGTAGTCTCCCCCGGCCTCCGGGCCGGGGGCGGATTGAAACTCGCTGTTCTGCCAGATGAAGGTGGACGGCATGGGGTCTCCCCCGGCCTCCGGGCCGGGGGCGGATTGAAACGAACGTCATGCCGTAAATTTGGCCCCCATGCGGGAGTCTCCCCCGGCCTCCGGGCCGGGGGCGGATTGAAACGTGCGGAGTCGGACGAGTTCGTTCATGATGCCTTGTCTCCCCCGGCCTCCGGGCCGGGGGCGGATTGAAACTGGGCGTCCTCGAGCTTCGACTCGACCGTCGGCGTCTCCCCCGGCCTCCGGGCCGGGGGCGGATTGAAACTGTTTGCTTCGGATCCGATGGCGATCGGTGATCCCGTCTCCCCCGGCCTCCGGGCCGGGGGCGGATTGAAACCGCGATCTTGTAGGTGCGTCCCGTTTCGAGATTGTCTCCCCCGGCCTCCGGGCCGGGGGCGGATTGAAACACTGGCGATATCAGCAAGCTCGCGGCCTCTCCGGAGTCTCCCCCGGCCTCCGGGCCGGGGGCGGATTGAAACAGTCCTACCTCTATCCTAACGGTTCCGTGGTCGTCTGCGTCTCCCCCGGCCTCCGGGCCGGGGGCGGATTGAAACGTTTGTCGCGGTGGCCGAGACCGGCAGACCTCCACGTCTCCCCCGGCCTCCGGGCCGGGGGCGGATTGAAACAATACGTTCTCAAGCATGATCCAAGACCAAATCTCGTCTCCCCCGGCCTCCGGGCCGGGGGCGGATTGAAACGGGCACAATCCCCGCCACCAAAACCCTGGCCCAAGCGTCTCCCCCGGCCTCCGGGCCGGGGGCGGATTGAAACCAGAAGCAAACAGTCACGCTCGAGGACGTCGTCGCGCGTCTCCCCCGGCCTCCGGGCCGGGGGCGGATTGAAACAAATGTACTGCAATGGCGTTCAGATCGTTAACTGGTCTCCCCCGGCCTCCGGGCCGGGGGCGGATTGAAACTGCCCAAAACCAGGCAGGAATAGCAGTGATCGAGTCTCCCCCGGCCTCCGGGCCGGGGGCGGATTGAAACTGCCCAAAACCAGGCAGGAATAGCAGTGATCGAGTCTCCCCCGGCCTCCGGGCCGGGGGCGGATTGAAACATCACGCAAGTCACCGCGTTAACCTTGTCCGTTCCGTCTCCCCCGGCCTCCGGGCCGGGGGCGGATTGAAACGCAACGAAGACGAGGTGGCCTTCGGCGAGGGCTCGGTCTCCCCCGGCCTCCGGGCCGGGGGCGGATTGAAACGAATTTTTTTGCGGCGAGAATACCCCCGATGTCGCTGTCTCCCCCGGCCTCCGGGCCGGGGGCGCATTGAAACTTGACCCACGGCGTACCCAAGAGGATCGGTCGCTCGTCTCCCCCGGCCTCCGGGCCGGGGGCGGATTGAAACAAGCCCGCGCAAGGCTTGTACATCCCCTGGAACCTCGTCTCCCCCGGCCTCCGGGCCGGGGGCGGATTGAAACAGGTCAACAACGGCCAGCTCACCCCCGACATCGTCGTCTCCCCCGGCCTCCGGGCCGGGGGCGGATTGAAACCCTCCCTGATCGTGTGTGGCGACCTGGCGAAAGCGCGTCTCCCCCGGCCTCCGGGCCGGGGGCGGATTGAAACAAAATCTGGCGGCCAGAGCTGCGCGACTCCGGGAGGTCTCCCCCGGCCTCCGGGCCGGGGGCGGATTGAAACAGCCGTGCAACATCATGGCGGAACCGGCCACGAGGGTCTCCCCCGACCTCCGGGCCGGGGGCGGATTGAAACTTGCGACGAATGGATCGGTTCGGGCAGACAAAAAGTCTCCCCTGGCCTCCGGGCCGGGGGCGGATTGAAACACCAGACTAGGTACGCCGCCGTTCCGGAGGATGGAAGTCTCCCCCGGCCTCCGGGCCGAGGGCGGATTGAAACGGGTCACTGCCAAGATCCTCGGCAACCGCCGTCGTGTCTCCCCGGCTCCGGGCCGGGGGCGGATTGAAACTGCATCGGAGGGAGGCCGTCCGACTGGCAGAGAAGGTCTCCCCCGGCCTTCGCGCCGGGGGCGGATTGAAACGATTGAAACAAGGAAGTCGGGTGCGATGCCAAGTGCGTGTGGACCGGTCTCCCCCGGCCCTCGCGCCGGGGGAGGGAGGATCCCCAACGACGGATCAGGTGCGCCGTGGGGATTCGGTCAGGGCCGAGACGACATCAAGGCGAAGGCAGACGGTCGCCGTGTTAAAGCTGGCGCATGAAGGCGACCAGGGCTTGCTTTTCCTCCGAGGAAAGCTTGGTTTCCAGGATCAGGTTGAAGCACTCGACCGTGTCTTCGAGCGTGAGCAACCGACCGTCGTGGAAGTAGGGCGGAGACTCTTTAATGCCTCGAAGTGTGAACGTCTTGATCGGTCCCTGGGAGGTGGCGACCAGGCCGTTGATGGTCTGGGTCTTGTAGAAGCGATCGACCTTCAGGTCGTGCATGAGGTTGTCGGTGTAGTACGGGGCCGGGTGGCAGGAGGCGCAGTCGGCCTTGCCGAAGAAGACGTTTTGACCTTTCATTTCCAGGGAGTCGGGCCCGAACTTCTTGGGGTTGAGCTTGCCGTCGATTCCCAGGCCGGGGGCCGGCGGGAAGTCGAGCAGCTCTTGGAGCTCGGACATGAAGTGAACCTGGCTGCCGCGCTCCAGGGGGTTGATTCCCTTGGCGGCCGCCGAGACCTGGTCACCGTCGAAGTAGGCCCCGCGCTGTTCGAACTCGGTGAAGTCTTCGATGGACTTCAACGCGCGTTGCGAGCCGAAGAGACGCTGAATGTTGACGCCGCGGAGGCTCGGGGTGTCGATCCGCCGGCGGTGCGATTGCGGGCGGATGTCGCCGGTGAGGTGGGTCGCCGCCGACGTGTGGCCGTTGACGTGGCAATCGAAGCAAGAGACGCCGAGCATCCCGATCGGGCTCTCGGTCTTGCGGTCGCTCGTGGCGTTGAACTGTTGCTGGGGGAACTGGGTGACCAGCAAGCGGAGGCCTTCGAGGTCCTTGGCGTTCAGGATGCCCTGGAAGAGCTCCTGAAAGTTGTCCACCGTGATGATCTTGCCTTGGGAGACGTCGCCCAGGTCGGTCCGGGTGGTCAGGAACAAGGCGGGGGGGAACTCGGGGAGGAAGTGCTCGGGAAGGTCGAAATCGAGGTCAAACCGCTCGAGGCGAGGGAGTTGCTTGATCTCCATCTGGGGGAAGAGCATGCCGCCGACCTCGTGCTTCGGGTGCGGCAGAGGGAGGTAGCCCTTGGGAAAGAGGCCCTTGTCGCGGACCTCTTCGGGATCCATCGCGGCCAACTTCTCCCAGGTCAGGCCTTCGGCCAGCTTGGCCGTTGGCCCGACCTGGATCGGCTTGCCGCGGGTCATGTGGACCTTGCTGTCCGGCCGTGAGGTGAGGTTGTACCGCGTCTCCAGCAGTTCCTTCTGGCGAGCCATGACCGGCGGCTTGTCGGCCTTGTCCTTGGTCATCACAGCCTGGAACGTTCCCTTGCCGATCAGCACGGGGGCAATCTGGTCGTAGCTCGACTTGACCGCCGGCTCTTCCGCCCGGACTGCGGCGAACCCCGGCGGGATGACCGTGGCGATGACCAGGAGGCCGAACGTGGCCGGGCCGACCAGCCAGGGCCGCTTGCCCTCGTTTCGGGGTGGGGTTCCGGTGCCTAACGCGAGTGGGGGGACGATGGGAGTCCTCTTGCCTTGAGTCATGGGGGCCGATTCTCGTGTCATGAAAAGCTCTCCCGATTGAGAAGAACAAGAACCTCGAGTGGGGGCCGCGACGGCCGATACCGCCGCGCGTCACTCAGCCCGATCGAACGGACCGTCATGCGAAACCACGGTGAATTGGCGATCAACCTGGAGCGGGTCGAAGGGAAATGGTGGGTTCGCCGTCGCCTTGGCAAATTCCTCGGCCTTGGGTTCAAATTGGACATTCGCAGTCATCGCGGATTCCTTGTTCGTTGTTGAGGGGCACCTGCATAACGCATGCCGACAACGTGAATGAGCTCGGGCTCGGCAGGAGTGAGCGAAGGGTTTCCTACCGTGCCGATGGAATCCGACGATGGCAAACGCTGAAGCCGTTACTCGATGCCAGGATGATCGGCCGGCCTTGGTCCGGGAGCGGGCCAGAAGAATTTGCGGTCGGCCTCCATGATGGGGAGGTCATTGATGCTCGCCTCACGACGACGCATCAGACCGCGCTCGTCGAATTCCCAGAGCTCGTTGCCGTAGCTGCGAAACCAGGAGTTCGCGTGGTCATGCCACTCATACTCGAATTTCACCGCGATCCGGTTATCGGTGAACGCCCAGAGTCCCTTGATCAGGCGGTAGTCGAGCTCGCGGGCCCACTTGGCGGTCAGGAATTGGCGGATCTGCGCGCGGCCGACCGGAAACTCGATGCGATTTCGCCAGACCGAGTCTTCGGTGTAGGCAAGTGACACGCGCTCCGGGTCGCGTGAGTTCCAGCCGTCCTCGGCGGCTCGGACCTTTTGGATCGCCGATTCGCGGGTAAAAGGAGGAACGATCATGCGAGGCCTCACGGTTCGTTCGGAATCAGTCACTTCGAAAAGGAAGTTAACCAAGGAACTGACGGAAGCCTATGGAAAAGGAAAAATGGTTAGCAATTTAGAGAATTGCTTAAGCGATAATGTGATTTGATTGTGCTGTGATTGGGGGGCGAGTCGCTCTGATCCCGAAAGAAAAAAATAGGGAACGGCGGGCCTCCGTCCCTCAACGATCGTCATCGTCGAGGGGCGTTGGCCCGCCGTCGGCGATCCCAGGGGGGCGGGACCGCGGGGGGAGATTCACGAGGCGCGGGCCGCGATCGTTTCCGCCTCGATTTGATTCCGGAGGCTGCGGGCCTTTTCAGACTCGGGGGGCGCGGGCAAGTCGGGGCGCGCGGGGAAGCGAAGCACGAACCGGCTGCCGCGCCCCGGCGTGCTCTCCACGTCGATCGAGCCGCCGAAGGCGAGGCTGATCCGTTTGACCATCGAGAGTCCGAGGCCGACGCCGGTCCGGCCCATCCGTCGCGCCTGGGGCGAGCGATAGAACGGATCGAAGACCTTCTCTCGCTCGTCCTCGGCGAGGCCGACGCCTCGATCTTCCACCGCGAGGAAGACTGCGTCCGACTCTCGCCAGGTTCGGATCAGGACCGGGTCGCCCGGTTCGCTGTACTTGAGGGCGTTGTCCAGCAGGTTCTCGAGCATCTGGGCGAGCAGCGACGGCTGCGCCAGGATTGGGAGCGGGTTGTTGGGCCCTTCCTCGCGAATGTCGGCGGCCCGCGGGTGATCCATCCAGCGGGTCATCTGGGCGGGGACCCAGGCCGCGAGGTCGACCACTTCGGCCTTCGGCGATTCCGCGTCGGCCTCGGCCCGCGCCAGGAAGAGCAACGACTCGACGATCTGACTGAGCCGGAGGGTCTCCTGGTGGACCTGGTCGAGCGTCTGTTCGTATTCCGCGGTGGGCCGAGGCCGGCGCCTGATGACTTCGACCAGGCTGAGCAGGCCTGCAAGTGGGGTCCGCAACTGGTGCGAGGCGTCACCGGTGAATCGCTTCTGGCGCTCGTGCGTCTCGTGGAGCCGAGCCAGTAACTCATTGAAGGCGACGCGGAGATCGTCCAACTCGTCACGGGTGCCGGGGGCCGGTAAGAACTCGCCGTGCCCGGCCACGATCATCCCGCGGGCGGCCGACGCCATGGCGCCGAGCGGAGCGAGCGCGTGGCGGCAGAGTTTGCGTCCGAGCATGGCGGCCACCAGCCAGAGGCTCGCCGAGAGGCCGGCCAAGGTCAGGCCGAGCTGGTTCAGGCTGGCCTCGACCGGGGTGGGCGAGATCCCAGCCGTGATCACCAGGATCGGGTACTCGATGTCGTCCTCGGGGCCATCGTCTTCGGGGTGGCCCCGACCGTGTTGCAGGAGGTCTTCGAGCAAGAGCCGACGCGCGGCGAGGCGCCACCCTGGGTTCGCGTCGAACACGGTGCCGTCGGTCGGTTGAGTCGGCCAACGGTTCGGCTTCCAGCTCATCGGAAAGTGACCGGAGTCATGTCCGATGTTGGCCGAGTGGTCGATCATATGGCCGTGTTCATCCTGGACCGACCAGTGCACCTGTTCCACGCCCGGTTCCAGGCCGAGGGTGAGCCGACGTTCGGTCGGCTCCCACTCGAGGCCATCGTGTTCGACGTCCACGGCGGCCTCCAACGTGGCCAGGGCCGATTCCAGGCGGTCGTCGAGTTGCCGGTGCAGGTGATGGTCGGCCAGCGCGTACAGGACGACCGAGAACCCGAGCAGGGTGATCCCGAGGGCCGCGAGGAAAAAGGCGGAAACGCGCGTGGCCAGGCTCATACCGGGTCTCCTTCGGGCCCGCCGGGGGCTGCGCCGAAGACGTAGCCGCGGCCCCGGAGCGTGTGGATCAACCGTTCGCCCTGCGCTTCGAGCTTTCGCCGCAACTCGAACACGTGGACTTCCAGCGTGTTCGAGAGGCCGTCGTACCGCTCGTCCCAGACGTGCTCGTAGATCCGGGTCCGCGAGAGCACTTCGCCGGGATGGCGGAGGAAGTAGGTCAGGAGGGCGTATTCTTTGGCCGTGAGATCGAGAGGGTGTCCGGCCCGCTCGACGCGCTGGGTGGCCAGATCGATTGAGACGTCGGCCGCGGTCAAGACCGTGCCGGCTCGCCCTTCCGCGCGGCGAAGCATGGCGCGGATCCGCGCCAGAAGCTCGTCGAACGAGAACGGCTTGCAGAGGTAATCATCCGCGCCTCCATCAAGTCCCATGATCCGGTCGGAGACGGAGTCGCGGGCGGTCAGGAACAGGACCGGCGTATCGCGGTCGCGCTGGCGAAAGCGGCGGAGGATCGTCAGGCCATCCTGCCCGGGCAGCCACCAGTCGAGGATCACGAGATCCCAGTCGCCGTGCTGCAACATCGACCAGGCGACCTCACCGTCGGCGACCCGCTCGGCGACGTACCCTTCCTCCCGCAGTCCGCGCACCACGGAGGTGGCGATCAGCTCATCGTCTTCGACCATCAAAATGCGGATGCCCATGAACCGGTCCCGCCGATCGCCTCTGAGGAGAAACCTGATCGCTCTATTGTAGACAGCCTCAAGCTTCGCGCGCTCACATCCAACGCCCGAAATCCGAATTTGCCGCCGAGCCCGGCTCGGGAGTCGTCAGGCTGAGCCGGGCCAGCTCATCGCCTGGCCGACCGAGCGTTCGGCGATCGAGATTCAGGCTGAACCAGGTCAGGTCCTCCTCGCGAACGTCGTTCGGAGACTCGTCCATCAGGTTGTCTGTATCAGCCGATGGGGCGTCGAACGGGGTCAGGGCGAATTTGATGAAGGTTAAAAGCATCATGGAATGCCTCGTTGGAGTTGTAAGAGTTGAGTTTATGAGGGGTTGTTGTGTTACTTCCAAATGCCGTCTTCCCGGTGACTCGGAAGGCGTCGATTGTTGGCGAATCCCCAGGCGGGCTCACTCCGCTGGCTGAAGATGAGCCGTTCCGGAGTGGCAGGAGTCTCGCGGCCGAACTCGATCAGCGCGGCAAGCCACTTGAGGGTGAGATGACTCGCCAACCCGGCGATCAGCCCAAGGCCGAGGCCCTGGCAGACGGGGATGACCAAGATGTGGAATGCGGATGAGTCCATGACACTTCCTCCCGGGTCGTGATGGGGCGGCTGGAACTCAGCCAGCACGTCCTTGATCCGAGAGGAAGTTTAGCGGTCGAGCCTAAGCTGACCGTTAAACGGAGATTAAGTCTTCTAAATGTTGCTGTAAGTGCCGGGATGGTAGGGGGTTCTGGAATCGAAAATCGCCCCTTGGCGGGACTTTCTCGGGACAGGCTTTCTCAACGGGTAATCTGTGGACAGTTTGCGTCGGGACGTGCCTCTCATGTCGCTTCTGATCACCCCGAAGCTCAAACGCTCCTGAACGACGCGATCCTCACACCCGAGGCCGCTCCGGGCTATTCGGACCGCGTGACCGACTTCCTCCAACGCGATCTCCCGAAATTCTATCGGGCCGAACATCGGGCCAACGCCGATGACGAGGTCCCCTTGGCCGAGATGGTTCGCGCCCCGCGTCAACGACACCGGATCGAGGAGGTTTTCGAGGCCGGCAACGGTGAGGCCGATCTCGATCATTACGAGGTGCGGAGCGGGGTGGGATGGCATTGTAATGTAACATTGCCAGTTGTGGATGTGTGGCTTTGTGTTTGGGGCGACGGTGAGTCGAGGGGGACATTCCGGCGGTCAGAGTGTCAAAATCAAGTCATGTGTGGTTATAAGTGCTCCGCGAGCAGGTCGCCGCAGAAGTGAGTTGAGTGCTGCGGCTTAACGAGAACTCACGAATTCAGTTCTGATATGCACGAATACAGGAATGCCCTCCGAGTCGTTCGCAAATGGACTTCAACTAATGAGTTACGAGATTCCTAAAACGGTTGCAGTGGAATTAGCTCGAACTATGTTTTTTTGCTTGACCCCGCCGTTTTGAATCGTCAAGATCACCTGATAGAGGCAATGTGGCATAAATCGGAATAGCTCGATAGCCTCTCTGCCCGCATTGCGGGTGCGTCAGGAACTCTTTGGCCCGTAGGCAGTTGCGCTGATCTTCGCCAGTGAGTGAACAGCCAAGTCATGCGGGGGCGCTGATGGGTAAATCGCCTTAGCAGGCCTGTCTCGAAGGTTTTCTGGATTGCTGTACGCATGCCCATTTGTGGAGCGGGGGCATCTGTTTCATTCGGTAGCTTCAAAAACCATCGCAGTCGTTCTGCCTGGAGCGGTGAGCTTCTCCGGTGGGTCAATGAGATGCTGCGCCCCAACTCGTGGTGCCGCATTGCCGTGTCATACTGGCGAAAGAGGGCTGAATGATGGGCGAAATAAAAATCGGCAACGGCGGCAACCTCGGCAGGGGAGGCAATTGGATGAGCCAATTTCTTATTACGACAAATGTGCTCATTGTCGCATTGGTTCTCGGCGCCATAACCCTCTTCGGGTCGGTCGAGAAATCGCTGAAGTACCTCTCGGGGAACCGCGTCTTCCTCGATTCCGCATCGAAGTCGGTGGGGCACCTCGGGCAGGCCGAGACGAAGGTCGTGACCTTCAAGATCTCCAACTCGTCCGGCAAGCGGATGGAGATCGTCGGTGCGAAGTTGTCTTGCACCTGCCTGGTTACCGACGAGCTGCCGCTTACCATAGGCCCCAAATCCTCCAAGAATTTCAATATACGCATCGACCCGAAGGGGAAGGCCGGCAGTCTGAAGGAGACGGTCATCCTCTTCACGTCGCTGGATTCCGATCGGACCGTCCCGCTGGAGGTCGTCGGGGACGTGTCGCCGCCCAGTCTGGATGTCGGGGGTTCAGGCCATTGACCGCGGAGTGAGAATTTTCGGAGATGATCCTTTTCACAAATCCTTGCTTGAGGAGAAATTTATGAATCGGCTCCTTCAATTTGCGTCTTCCGTCTCGGCCTCGCTGTGCGCGATCACCCTCGCCCTGGCGATGGGGGTCGCATGCGTGAACTCGACCGCGATGGCCGATGAATTCCTCACGGCGAATTGTGGCGATGCCACTTGCGACGGTTGTCCCGCCGCGACCTCGACATGCCTCACGGGGGCAACCTGTCCTTCGTGTGCCTGCCAGGGGACGGTCTGCTATCCGACTTGAGGTTGCTGATCCCGAGGTGGTGGTGACTGAAGCCTTGCCACGTCCAAGGGTGAGAGCAGCCTGATCGAGCGTGTGGAAGTCACCGATGTGGGTCGCCCCCGGCTCCAGGCTTGTTCGCGGGCTCGCTCTCGTTGATGACGTTTTCATCGGGTGCTGATATCACTGATTGGTCGATCTCCTCTCAGGGATGTCAGCACTTCGATCGGAGTGCCGACATGTTCCCGTAGCAAGTTAAGTGCGACCTGAGCGATTGGCGGTCCGTGCCGGGCTTTCTGCGGAGGGTTGTAAGCGTTCCGCGAACCAGCCGGCCATGGGCTTCGGCGAGGCTCCCGCGGTTGATTCGTATTCCGTGATGCAAGCCTCCGCGAGGCAAGCGACGCCAGCTAGCTTCTCCATGAACTCGACGCGTGGGCGTCCGCCTCGATTGGGCCGCGAATGTCGAAGATTTTATCGCCTCGATCGAGACGTCGAGGAACTGTCATGGTCGGAGTCTGAGCGCCGCCGCAGGAGCCTCGCTCCTTGTGACGATCGTATTTGTGGACCGCATCCGCGGCCTGAGCGCGCACTGGAGACATCGAGAGAATCGCAAATGTCTCGCTGCTTCTTGGTCAACCGTCACAGTCTTCGCAGTCGCGTCCGATGCCATCAACTGCGTGAATGAGTTTCGTCGAGTTTCGATTTTGGGGCGGGGTGGACGGACGGGTCGTCTTGGTTTCTTCACGCAATGCCCAGGAGTGATTTGTCGTGAACAGAACGGGACTAATACTGAGAGCGGCAATCCGAGCGGCCAGGCCTTGGATCTTCCGTGCTGTGGCACTCGTGCTCGCCCCGATCGTTTTCGTCGGCGTTGCGTCCGCCTCGGACGACGTCTTGGACCGATTCCGCAAAGAATACCGGCAGGCTGCGAGCCGGCTCGAGGCGGTCTCGGATCAGCTCCGATGCCAGGCCGACTTTGAAATCACCGGCTTGAATGATCACACCAAAATCCAGAAGTTGATCCTGTACAAGCAGAAAAAAATCCTGGTCGTTAACCACAACACGTTGCTGCGGGGCAAGAAGATCGACGACGCGTACGTGTTCTGTGTGACTCCCGAGTACTCCTTCCAACTCCACTCCCAGTACCAGGCGGGCAAGCCCGGCCCTTACGTCCTGAGGTCGGTAGGGCTTAGGGACGAAACGTCGAGAAACTTCCTGGAGGGGGTTTCTATTAACTCGATTCATACGACCAATCAGAATTACGCCATCGATAAGGATCGCCTGGCCGACTTGCTCTGGGATGACCATTGCAAGATCAGTCAAGCGACACTCCTGCCGGCGGCGGCCGGTGAGAGCGAGGAAGCGAGGAAGGTGGAGCTCCAGTTCGACAACTCGTCCGCGAATCATTGGGTCGGGGGCGGCCGCTTGGTGTTCGATCCCTCCCTCGACTGGGCTGTGACCGAATACGACCTCGACATCAATTCGGAAGCTCCCGGTCAGCAAACCATACCGAAAGGGTCCAAGCGGCTGGGGAAAATCGTGAATCGGAGATGGCCGGATGTCGGGGTCTTTCCGGAGCGAGTGGAATACATCTATCGTTACCCGCATGGCGATGACAAGAAGGTCGCCGATATCACCGCCGTGTCCCGCGACGAGATCGAGGACAGTGCGTTCACCTTGGCGGCTTATGGCCTGCCGGATATCTACGTCAGGGCGAAGCCGCGCGATCACACCGTGTTGCTCCTGTTGGCGCTGGGCGTCGGTTTTCTCCTGGTTTCGCTCCTCTTGAAGCGGTTGTCGCCGAGGTGACGATGAAGGGTCGCGTCGAACAGGCCTTGATCGCCCTTTCCTTCGCCCTCGTTCTCTCGGCCTTCGCCTTGTATTCGTTCCGGCTGGCCTGGAGTTCCACGGCGATCGTCGAGAGCGTCCCTTGTAGGCTCGAAGGTCCTATCGAGTGCGGGGAGGAGGTCCGGGTGAGCATTGCCCTGGCCAATCGTTCGGCGGGCGACGTGAAACTCGTCGGCTCAGGAGATTTTTGCGGCCCTCGCGGCTGCATCTCGATCCTCGGACTCCCGAAGCTGATCCGGAGACGCAGTCAGGCCTCGGTCCAGGCACAGGTGAAGGCCCCCTCCCGGCCGGGCCCGTTCGAACTCAAGACGGCGATATTCACCGATTGGCGTGACCAGCAACAGGTCGAGGTCGAGGTCAGCGGGGAGGCGGTCGGTAGCCCCGGCCGCTGAACGCGCCGGGCAGGCGACCGAAACCTCGCGTCCTGGCAGAGGGGACCACCTCGATGTTTGCCCGCGCTTCCCGCAGGGCCACGAGTCCGGGCGATCCCCGGTCGTCGCCACTCCGAACCAGTTCCCGACGCGTCAGACACCCCGAGTGCCTCATCATGGCGTACGAGCATCCCGACATCATGAGACGTCTCGTGGAGGTGAGGGCGACCCTGATTCGCATCCGTCCGGAACGGACCGGGTGGGGGTACACACGGTCAGGCACCCCGAGCGCGGAGGCGACGGCCCTTTCCTGCATGGGGTTGCTGGCGACGGAGCAAGTGGCCGGGGTCGGCGACGATCAGGGTCGCGAGGCCGTCGGGAAGGCCGCACGATGGCTCGCCGACGGGCAGAATCCCGACGGGTCGATCAGCGTCCACCCCGGGCTGGCGGGGCCGGGCTGGCCGACTTCGCTCGCGATCGTCGTCTGGTCCCGGATCGGCTGTTGCAAGGACGCATCCGACCGGGCCACGGCTTGGTTGCTCGATCAGAAGGGGAGGACGATGCCCCGCCTCCGCGGCGAGTGGGATGCGCACGACACCACCCTCGCGGGATGGCCCTGGACCGCGAACACGCATTCGTGGATCGAACCGACGGCGTGGTCGATGATCGCACTCCGCCGTCGAGGGTTCTACGAACACCCTCGGGTCCGGGAGGCGTTACACCTAATCAAGGACCGCATGATCGGCAGCGGCGGTTGGAACTACGGGGTGAAGGCCGTCCAGCATCGGCCCCACCCCGCGCAACCCGCCCCCACCGGCCTCGCCCTCCTGGCGCTGGCGGGCTCGGGCGTCGCGGGACCCGATGACGTTGCAGCCAGTCTCGACTATCTGAAGGGCGAGCTATCGCGGGTCAAGGGAATCCACTCGGTTTGTTGGGGACTCTTGGGACTTCACGCCTGGGGCCGGCGCCTCGACTCGGCCGATCGGATCCTCCTTGAAGCGTACCTGGCATCACCCGGCATCACCGAATCGGCCTGGCATCTCTCGCAATTCTTGCTGGCGGCCTCCTCGGGCGGGCCCGGCGATTCGGGCTTGTTCTTTGACCGCGACTAGACCGCCGACGTACGCCCGGGAGTGATTCGCGACATGGTACATCGACGGAAGCTGATCCTCGGAGCCGGGGCCGCCACCGCATGCGGCCTCGGGGGATTCTGGACCCTCGGTGGACGAAGGGCGCGAACCCGGGTCTTCGTCGGCAAGGCGACTTCTTACGACGACGATCTCGAAGGGTTGGTGCGACGGGGCCTGTCCGAGATCGGGTACACGCCGGACCAGTTCAAGGATCGCTCGGTGCTGATCAAGCCGAATCTCGTCGATCCGATCGGGACGACCCCGCATGCCAATACTCATCCGAAACTGCTCTGCGCGGCCGTGGAAGTTTTCCGAAGGTGGGGCGCCGGGGATGTGGTCGTCGGCGAGGGGCAAGGGCTCAGCCGTGATTCGGACCAATTGCTGGAAGCGTCCAGTTATGGCCCATTCTGCAGGGAGCGACGGATTGACGTCATCGATCTGAATTTCGCCGACGTCGTAGCACGCGCCAATCGGACGAAGTTCACGAGCTTGGGCCGGTTTTACTTGCCCAGGGTCGTCGCCGAGGCCGACTTCGTCGTCTCGATGCCCAAGCTGAAGACCCATCATTGGGCGGGGGTCACCCTGGCGGCGAAGAACCTCTTCGGCGTGCTTCCGGGCACCTACTACGGCTGGCCGAAGAACGTCCTGCACTGGGCCGGGATCCACCAGTCGATTCTCGACATCGCTTGCCTGGTCAGGCCAAGGATTTCGATAGTCGACGGGATTGTCGGCATGGAAGGAGACGGCCCCCTCTTGGGGACGGCGAAGCCGTTGGGGGCCGTCGTGATCGGGGCCGACCCATTCGCCGTCGATGCCACGGCGACCCGCCTGATGGGGATGGAACCGGAAAGGATCGCGTACCTGAGGGAAGCCGCCGGCCGCCGGTTGGGGGCCGTGAGCGAGGGCCGGATTCAACAGGTCGGCGAACGCCTCGCCGACTCGAGGTCGCCGTTCGTGATCCCGCGTGGGTTTTCCAGTTTGAATCATGCGGATAGTTACTGATTCGAGCTGAATATGAGAGTTGAAATCAACGGGACGGGAGGGGGATCGAGCCATGCCTTGGCCGCAGGTCACTCGGGCAACCGGGGGGCCGATCGGCGATGGCTCTGGGTCTCGCTCGCCTTCTGGGTCGCCCTGATCCGGGGCTCGACGTTGGCCCACAATTTCCAGTCGCCGGGGGGCTTGGGCACCGATTTCTTCCAGGAATATGCCTCCGCCCGCAACCGAGTCGAGGGGCTGCCCATCTACACGAGCCATCTCGAGACGATCCCTCGCTATCTCGGGACCCGGACGGACCAGAACCGGCCTTTCGTCGTGGTCAACGCCCACCCGCCGACCTCCGTGCTCCTCGCCCTCCCGTTCGCCGGGCTCGGTTTCGATGAAGCCTTCCGCGGGTGGAACGTCGCCTCCCTCTTCCTCTTCGAAACCGCGCTACTCTTGGTACTTCATCAGCTCAAGGTCCGGATCACCGCGCTCACGTTGATTTCGACGACCGTGATACTGCTGATGTCCGACCCATTCCTGGAGCAGATCCGCCTCGGCCAGCTCAACATGGTCTTGCTCGTCTTCCTGACGGGTGCCTGGGCGGCGGAACGCACCGGGCGGCCTTGGGCCGCCGGGGCCTTGCTCGGGGCGGCGACGGCCGTCAAGCTCTTCCCCGGGTTTCTCCTGCTCTACTATGCGATGCGCGGGCGGTGGAAGGTCGTGGGAGGCGGCCTGCTCTCCGCGACCGCCCTCACGGTCCTGACCGCGGCGGTGCTGGGGAGTGCCACCTACGTCGCGTACTTCAAGGATGTCCTGCCCGAGATCCAGTGGTTTCGCGTCGGGTGGAACAACGTCTCGCTGGTCGGGTTCTGGAGCAGGTTGCTGGACCCGGCGCCGGAGAGGCTGCGCGCCGCCTCACGCTCGGATCCGCTCTTTTACAGCCCGGTGATGGCACGGATTGCCATCGGCGGCTCCTACCTCGCCATCGTCGGACTCCTGGCCTGGGCGACGAGGCGTATCCGTGGTCGGGCCGCGGAGGATAAGGCATACGGCCTCGCCGTGACGGCGATGCTCCTCGTTTGCCCGATCACGTGGGAGCACTATTTTCTCCTCCTCCTCGTGCCGTTCGCCGTCTCCTGGGTCGAGCGGCCATCGACCACCCTCGGACGCGGCACGCTGTTGGCGATCCTCGCCTGCATGTGGGTGAGCCCGACGCTCTTCTGGGGGATCACCGACCTCAAGGGGCGAGTCGCCCGGCCCATCGACTCGATGACCGTGCTGGCGGTCCATACCTATACGCTACTCCTCTTCTTCCTCATCGGCGTCGTCGGGCTGCTGCGCGAGGCGAAGGACGCGGACCAGCCCCCAGGCCGGCGACTCCCGGAATGGCCGTCGAGTTCGGTCGGTTCCCCCATTCCTGTCGGGATAACGGCCTCGGACGAGCGGACAGAACGGCGTGCGATTCCGGCGAATCGCCGCCCTCCCATTCGAATTCCTTGAGGGCCTCGAGATGTCGAAGCGAAGCACCCGCCTGGCACGACTACTGGCCCTGACGGCATTACCGACGACCCTCCTGGTCGCGGTCATCGTGAAGGGCGATCTCGGCCGAGGCCAGGAAGGCCGCCCCGTCCCGGCGGTCGCTCCGAGGGATCATCTTCCTCTCATCACAACGTCGCTCAAGCATTCGTTGGGGGTCCTACGCGTTGGGCAAGGGGGGGGATGCATGGTGATGCTCCTCAACCCGGGCCTGCGCAGGATCGCCATCGACAAGGTCGAGACCGATTGCCCGTGCCTCCTGGCGACGCCCGCGTCCCTGGTCGTCGATCCGGGCGCTTCGACCCCCCTGACGGTGACCTTCGACCCGTCCCACGATCCCGACTTCAAGGGCAAACTCGGCGTGGGAGTCTATGGCTACGCGGCGGGCGCGGAGGTGTTCCGCACCACCGTCGAGCTGGAAGTGGCATCGGATCCCGTGAATCATCCCTCCCACGGCCCGGCGACGGGCGAGGACGATTGAGATGAATCCGAGGGAACTCGCGAAATCGAGCGGTGACGCATCAGGAAATACGAGTCGGTCGATCCGAGGGCGCGGCGGGCCCGTGCGCATCTCCCGGCCCCGCCCCCGGCCGTGGGAATGCGGCTTTACGCTCATCGAGCTGCTCGTGGTCATGGGCATCATCGCGATCCTGATGGGGTTGCTCCTCCCCGCGGTCCAGGGCGTGCGCGAGGCGGGTCGGCGCGCCCAATGCTCGAACAACCTCAGGCAGATCGGGCTGGCGTTGCAAACGTACCACGACGCTGTTGGCTCATTTCCGCCGGGGAGGATGAAGTCGTTCGACCCCCGCTTCTCGGGGAATAATCCTCCATGCACCTCCTACGTCATCGACAAGAGCTTCGAGCTTTACATCCTTCCCTTCATCGAGAATGTCGCCCTGTACAACGCGATCAATCAGAGCCTGACCATCCTCGGGGCCGAGAATCAGACCGTCCACACCATATCAGTCGCCGCTTACGCGTGCCCGAGCGACCCCATGTCGGGGACGGCCCGGGAACTCGCCCCCGGCTCCCTGTCTCAATACGGCGCCCCGGTTCCGTCCACCGGCGCCTATCGCATGGTCTTCACGAGCTACGCTGGCTGCACCGGCTCCTTCGAGGTCCTGGCGCTCCCGCTCCCGACGAACGACTGCAAGGTGAAATCCCAATCCGCCGCGCAGAACAATGGGTGCTTCAACGACATCTCTCCCATCTCCGTCGCCGGGATCACGGACGGCATGAGCCAGACCGTCATGGTCGCCGAAAAGTCGACCACGTTGCTCGGCTCCGTCGACGCCATCAAGCCATGGACGTCTGCCAAATACGGTTGGTACGTGACGGGAAACTGGGGGGACACCCTGCTCACCTCCTTCTATCCGCCCAATGCCCATAAGACCGTGGCGGCCACCGTGTCGTCGGCTTGGGCCAATGCGGCGACCAGCCTGCATCCGGGAGGTGTGAACGTCCTGATGGGCGATGGCTCGTCGAGATTCATCAAGGAGTCGATCCAGTCCTGGGCGCTCGACCGGACGACCGGGATCCCGATCGGAGCTTCGCAGGACCCGGGGGGATGGTGGGTCAACACGCCGCCGCCCGGTATCTGGCAGGCGCTGAGCACTCGCAACGGCGGCGAGGCGGCCAATGTCGATTCCTATTAACATGCCGACAATATCTCAAGGCTCCGGGGAGCCGTTCGCAAGTTGTGGCCAGGTCAAGCGCAACGTCCCGATCTCAGCGAGATGGTCGATCATGAGTCGTCGTGTCAAGAGAAGGGTTCATCTGGCAATCCTGGCCGCGCTGACGGTCGTCCTGAGGCTCCCATACCTGACGGAGCGGAGCTTGTGGTTCGACGAGGCCTCATCGTGGCAGACCGCGAGCTTCACCTTCACGGACATGATGAACAGCCTTCGACTCAATGTGCATATGCCCCTCTACTACGTCCTGCTTCGCGCCTGGATGGAAGGATTCGGGGACTCCGTGGCGTCGTTGCGGGGGCTCTCGGTCCTCTTCGGGACATTGTCGGTGGTATTGATGTATGAATTTGGTCGAGAACTTTACTTATGCTCCGGCGCGACGCGCAAGGGCCACGCGTCGTCCCCGCATTTCCGTGGGCATGAGTTTGCATTGATGATCGCAGGCCTCGTGGCCGTCAGCCCATTTCAAGTCCATGCCGCGATCGAGGCCCGAATGTACAGTTTGGGCACCGCCCTGACGGCCTTGAGCTCCTGGATACTCCTCCGGGCATTGCGTCGCGTGAATTCCACGGCAACCTGGATGGCGTACAGCCTGGCCTCCTTGGCGCTCCTGTATACTCACCATTACGGCATCTTGACGGTGACCGTGCAGTATGGCTTCATTCTCGCCTATGCGATTTATCGTTATGCAACCAATGCGCGTGATTATGCTCGGAGGTTGTTTTTCCACGCGGCAGGCTTCGGGATCGCGACGCTCGTTGCTTATGTCCCCGGTCTCTTCATCCTGCTCGGTCAAGTCAAGCGAGTTCGGGAGGACTACTGGATCCGGCCGATGTCGTGGTGGACTGTGCCGAATACCTTCAGCGAGTTCACGGTCCCGTTCGCCCACGAGTCGGGTCTCGGTCAGGCGGGTCCTTACATCCTGCTCCTGTTCGCGATCTGCTGCCTGGTGGTGGCCAATCGAGGGGCGAAGCGAGGCGACGCCTTCGTCTTGATCTCCGCCATCGGCCCGATGTGCCTCGCTGCGACGATCTCCCTGGCTACCCCGATCTGGTATTATCGCTATTTCCGCTTCGCCCATCTCTTTATCCTCGCCGCAGTCGTGCTGGCGACCTGGCGGGTCACGCGGACCTCGCCAAGGGCGAGAGCGATCCTCTTCGCCGACTTGGTCGTCGGGATGGTTCTTGCCTACATCCTCTTCTGGAAGACGTTGGATATACCGAACGGGCCCGGGCCCCGCGGTGCCGTGGAACGGATCCTGGCGATGAGCCGAGGGGGAGAGATCATCGTCACGACGGACTACATGCAGTATTTCCCCGCCAAGTATTACGTCGGGGGGAGGGGGAAGGTCCAACTGCTGTGGACGGGCCCCGATCATGCCTGGGGGCCGCACCTGGTCAGGCCGTCCGACTTGATCAGCCCCGGAGAGTTGTCGAACTGCCTCGGCAGCGGGGTCTGGGTCCTGAGTTCGACCCCCCGCTCCGCGGTACTCCCCTCGATCGATCGGCTGGAACCCGAGTCGAGCTTCACCGTCCCCTTCTATCAACCCCTCCACAGGACGCTGTACGCGAACAGGTACAGGGTGAGAAGTAGGCCTCGGGGCGGACCCGAGCATGAGTATTCGCATTAAGGCGGGCGATACCTGGCGAGGCGGCCGACGACCCGCACGGGACGTTGGCAAGGAATGAGCATACCCGTGGATAGTTTTGCGAAGTCCGGCAACCGGATATCCTTGAGAGATCGGGGAAGTCATGGAAAAGCCCGAGATCAGCCTCTTCTTTCCCGTCTACAATGACGAATCGACGGTCAGGCAGGTCACGGAGAAGGCGATCGCGTTCCTCTCCGGCGAATCATCGCGCTATGAGATCCTGATCATCGACGACGGCTCACCGGACCGTTCCGGGGCCATCGCGGATCAACTGGCCGAGGAATACAATCGGGTGCGCGTTATCCATCATCCCAGGAATCTGGGGTATGGGGCGGCGGTGAGGACGGGGCTCCGGAATAGCCGGTATGAACTGATCTGCTTCACGGACGGGGACGACGAATACGACATCTATGATTTCTGCAAGCTCATCCGGCTCGCGGATTACTACGAACTTATTATTACGTTCCGTTACATGAAACTCTACTCCAGCTTCCGGCAAGTCTTGTCGTGGTGTTACAATTGCATGTTTAGGTGGCTGTTTAACACGCGTTACAGGGACATCAGCACCGGGCTGCGCGTGATCAGGCGGTCGCTCCTCTCCGAGCTCGACTTGGAGTCGACCAGCCCGTTCATCGGCGCGGAGATCACCGTGAAGGTCATGCTCAAGGGTTACAGGGTGGGCGAGGTGGGAATCCAGACGTTTCCCAGGAGATTCGGCAAGAGCACGTCCACGACCTGGGCCAATATCAGCGGGACGATCCTTGATATGTTGTCGGTTCACCGTGCGGTCTTTTCCCGCCATTATGACCTGCCGAAGTCTCGAGTCCGCGAATAATGCCGGGGAATCCGCGTCGAGACAACGTGTCGGGCCGACCGGCCGCTCGAAGGGGCGAGAGGGCAATTCATGACCGACAGGAATCGTTCGCTGGACCGCTATTACGCAACGCGATTTGTCTTTGACGAGAGGCGGGAAGTCGTCTGGGGCGAGATTTGCAGGTTGCTCCAGGCGAGATTCATTGCGCCGCGGGATGTCATTATTGAGATTGGCGCGGGCTATTGTCATTTCATTAATCAGATACAAGGGTGTGAGAAGCACGCGTTCGACTTGTTTCCCGGCCTCCCCGATTATGCCCGGCCGAATGTGGTGACCCATGTCCAGTCATGCGTCTCGCTCCATCCACTTCAGGAGGAGAGCGTGGACACGGTCTTCTCGAGCAACCTCTTCGAGCATCTCAGCCGTGAGGATTTGCACATGACCCTGCTTGAAGCTTGGCGGGTCCTGCGTAGGGGGGGGCGTTTGATCGTGCTGCAACCGAATTTTCGACTCTGCTATCGCCATTATTTCGACGATTACACGCACCTGCAAATCTTCTCAGACTGCGGGCTGTCCGACTTATTGAGCTCTTACGGGTTTCATTTGTTGGAAGTAAGGCCACGCTTCTTGCCCTTCTCCATGAAGTCCTGGCTCCCCGTCTCGGCGTCCCTGGTGCGACTGTACCTGCGGTCGCCCGTGAAGCCATTCGCCGGCCAAATGCTCCTCGTGGTTGAGAAGCCCCCGGAGTGATCGACCATCACCTCGGTCCTCGGCCCCCGTTCGATCGGAGTCTTGGCCACGATGAATTACCTCGGCAAGCACAAGGGAATCTGGAGATGCGTGGCCTGTCTCGCCGCCACAGTCGGGTTCTTTGCGGCGATGATCCCGTTGTCCGGCAGGAAGTTCATGGGGTTTGACGAGAATTTCACCTATCGCATCGCCAGGCTGAATTCGGCGGAGGAGATCTGGAGAAGAATGGCCGATGGCTTGGGAGAAACCAATCCGCCGTTCATGCACATCGTCGCGCACTACGCCCTGCTCAGTCCTTTGGATCCCGATCTCGCGATTCGCCTACCCTCGATGATCGGCTATTGGGTGATGGTCGCCTGCGTCTTCCGCTTCGCCCTCCGCCGCGTCTCCCGGCTCAACGCAGGCGTCGCGGCCTCCCTGTCCCTCTGCCAGTTCCAGTACGCGGTGGAAGGACGCGTCTACGGCCTCCTGCTCGGCTTGGCCGGGGTTTCCTTGCTGTTCTGGCGATCGACGGTCGAGAATCGACGCCCGGCCCTGGATTCCCTCGCATTGGGATCCTGCTTTGCAATCGCATCCTTTGCTCATTTCTACGGGTTCATGATAATGGTGCCATTCGGGTTTGCCGAGCTCGCCCGTTCGAGGGGCAATCTGAAGGCGAGTCTGCCGATTCTCGGTTCCTTCGCGATTGGGTTGACGCCACTGGTGGCGATCCTCCCATTCGCTCGCTATGCCCGGACCTGGTCGCCGACGTTCTGGGGTCGGCCTCATGCCGCCTCGAGCCTGTGGGCGTATCATTCCCTCTGCGGGATTCCTCTCACCCTCGTCCTCGTCGTCGGCTGCCTGTGTGTCGCGGGCGCGGCCGTGCTCCGGGCTCGATCGCGGGTTGCCCCGGTGCAACCTGGTTTCCGGCATTACGAGGTGGTGCTGTTCTGCACGGCCGCCCTGATGCCCGTCTGGGTGCATGGAATGTCGATATTTACCAATGCCTACTCACCGCGCTATGCGATCGTGATGATCGTGGGTATTGCCTTGTTGGGTGCTACCGTCCTGCACGAGGCGGAACGGCACGGATCGTTGCTCCACGGGATATGTATTTTGATCGCATTGGAAAGCCTGGGTTACCATGTGAATCATGACTTGGCCCGACTTCATCTCGATCACGTAGCCATGAAGGCCTCCATGGATACCGTGGGTCGTATCCTGCGGGAGGATCCGAACGCGATATGCATAGTGACCGAACATCATCTCTATCTGAGGATCCAGAGATATCTCGACCAAGACCAAGGCGGTCGCGTCTACGGTTATTGCGACAGCGAGCGAGCCGGTGCCATGCGAACGGTCCTCGAATTGTGCCGGATCGCGAATTTGCAATTCATAAACATGGCTGATGTTGAAAATGTTATGAAATATGATGAGCACATCGTGCGAGCCATAAAGGCAAGGAACCATTAATGTTTGAGTTGGCCAGCTTCAGGTCGAAAACCGCCTGTTCCTTTCTGAACGATCCCCGGATCTCCCCCAACTCGGCTTCCAGGGCCTTGTCGTAAATTCTACTCTGACCGATGAATTTTCAGGCCGGTTGAGTTTTGTTATCCTGAATCATGGTAAGGAGATGGAGTCCGAACGGAGATCCTCTCCCCCTTTGGCACTCTCGTTTTCGTTGCTCGAGTGCGGTTCGCCATCAAGTCGGCTTCAAAATTCCAGGCGAGCGTGGAGCGTCGGCTTCCTGGCTTGATCGGCGGGAGATGGCAAGAGAAGGTGAAGTGGGTGGGCCCAGCCCACCCTTGCAAGAGCGTCGAGATCGGCCCTGATCTGACGCACTTGGAGGGGGCTGGGGTGGTGAAGCAATCGGCTCAGGTGGCTTGGGCGCCCGGCTTACCGGCTTCGACGATGAACGAGGCTCGTTCCACGGCCGGAGCACCGGGGCGGGAGATGTCTTCGACTTCGACGAGGTCGGTCCGCCAGATGCCGGGGGTTACGGTGCAGCGGACGTAACCGCGCTGGGCGTCGTGGTATCGGACCCCCGGGTTTTCGGAGCGGAGTTGTTCGAGGCCCTTGGAGGCGCTGGTCCCGTTGCCGCCGCTCGAGATCGAGGTGCCGACGAACTCGGTCGCGACCACCGGGGTCTCGGGCATGCGGTCGTCGACGCGGAGGTCGTTGACCCAGTTCGAGTGGATGTCTCCGGTGAGCACGATCGGGTTGGGGACCCGGCGCTCGGCAAGGAACTTGACCAGCTTGATCCGCTCCGCGGCGTACCCCGCCCATTGGTCCATCGAGTAGAGCATCCCGGCCTCGCGCTTGCGTTTGACCAGGGCCATCATGACTTGCTGGGCCAGCACGTTCCAGGTTGCGGTCGACGTCAGCAGGGACGATTGCAGCCAGCCCGCCTGCCGCTGTCCGAGCATCGTGCGCTTCGGGTCGAGCGCCTCGTCGTTGAGGTCGGCCGGCTTGTCGCCGTTCGCCTGGTCGGAGCGGAACTGGCGGGTGTCGAGGATCAGCAGTTCGGCCAGTCGTCCGAACGAGGCTTTCCGGTAGAGCCGCATCCGAGGGCCGCGGGGAATCGAGGGACGCCGCAACGGCATCGTCTCGTAGTAGGCCTGATAGGCGTTCGCCCGCCGGGCGAGCAGGGCCAGGCTATCGACCCCTTTGATGGCCGATGCGCTCCCCGCGTAGTTGTTGTCCACCTCGTGGTCGTCCCAGGTGACCAGCCAGGGGCAACGGGCGTGGGCGGCTTGGAGCAACGGGTCGGACTTGTACTGGGCATAGCGAAGCCGATAGTCATCAAGCGACTCGCATTCCTTGCCGAGATGGATGCGGACCTTATCCGGCTTCCCCTCATCCTCGTAGATATAATCGCCCAGGTGGAGGATCAGGTCGAGATCGTCCTTGACCATGTGCTCGTAGGCGGTAAAAAGGCCCGTCTCATAGTGCTGGCACGAGGCGAAGGCGAACCGGAGCCGATCGGGCTGCGCGGCGGGCGCGGGCATGGTTCGGGTCCGTGCCGTCGGACTCTCCACGTCGCCGGCCCGGAACCGATACCAGTACCACCGGTCCGGTTTGAGGCCGTCCGCCTCGACGTGAACCGAGTGCCCGAGTTGCGGGGTCGCCAGCGCGGTGCCGCGGCGGACCACCTTGGTCATGGCCTCGTCGTCGGCGATCTCCCACTGCACCTCGATCGCCTCGGGCGGCAGCCCGCCCCCCGGAATCAGCGGTTCGGTGGCCAAGCGGGTCCAGAGGACGACCCCGGTGCTCGTCGGATCTCCCGACGCGACGCCGAGCCGGAACGGATTGCCGGCGAACGTGGCGCGGCGCATGACGGCGCCCTCTGACCGCTCCGCAAGCCAGGGCAAGGCCGCGAGCGTGGTGCTATAAGCGAGGAACGTCCTCCGGCTGAGGCCCCCTTCGCGGCGTGCGAACTCATGAAGCGCGGTCAGGTCCAGGTCCGACATGGAGCACGATCCTTAAGCTGGGAGCCATCCGTTGCGGAGCGGAATCCACGCAGGATTTCCGCTGGAGACGAGGCTCGAGGATTCGGGAGGTTGGTCGGGGCGTGGCGGCAGGTTCGCTTTGTCTCGAACCATGTTGAGGCAACCCGGCGACTCGAGTCAAGGAGTTCGCCGATTCGACGCCCAAGTCAGGGGCTTTTTCTCGAACGGGAGCACACGTCAGTTGCCTGACCCATCAAGAGAACATAATGGATATTGTTTGTGTTGAAGAGGACGCGAAAGACGCCTTAGCCGACCTCGTCAATGCTCGCGGCGGATCGCGGGAACTGTGTTCACCGAAACGAGCCTCCCTTCCCAACCGAAGAATGGGGGCGGGCGCTGAGTCTCACGCCGATCGAATTCTGATCGTGACGAGCCGGCGCGGCAAGGTTGTCGCGGTGATCGGTGGATTGATGAGCCCTAATGACGTTATCATGAGTCGAATGCTTGCATTCAAGGAATCTCGAGCGTACGCTTGAGCCATAGGGCGATTCATTGGCGCAAGCAAGCAAGTCGATAAGGCCTTTCGCGGTCGTGTTCTCACGCCCCTAACTCAACGCGCGGGCCGTTCCTGGAGTGCCGGCCATGTCGAATGATCAGCGGGTCAATCCCGATTCCCACGATCTGTCGTTTCACGAGCCTGGATCTGAGGAGGAGCGGTCGGACGGCCCGCGACCCGATGAGGGGGTTCCACCCGCCTCGTTGCACGCAAGGCCGGGCCGAATTTCAGGGGGGCGACGCCCTGGGTTCAAGCGTGTGGTCCTCGCCACGTTGTTGTTGGTCGTGTCGGCCGCCGGTTATTCGATCGCGCAATCGCTTCGCGAGGCGGACTGGCTGCTCGCTCTCGTTCCGCAGCAGCCAGGGGGAGCTGCGGTGAAGGATCAGGCGGCGGCTGCACCCGCACCCGCACCCGCACCTGCTCCCATTGCGGAAGACCCCTCGGAGCTTTGTGAGTTGCAGGTGTTTGCCGATCAGCCGGGGGGCGAGACGATCGTCTATTTGACCGAGCCTGGGAGATTGCCCGGGTTCCGTCCGGGACACTATGGGAACCGTGGCCGGTTGACCCGTGAGATTGTCCGCCAGGCCGTGTTGCTCGCTGCGCGTGAGGAACTGAACGTGACGGTTCGCGACGCCTCGATCGGCGACCCCGCGCCGCAAGGACGGCCGACGACTGCCATTGAGGTCGCGGTCATCTGGCCGCCTGAGAAAACGTCGATCCGTCTGAGCCGTGGCCAGGGGGCGAAACGCGAGGTTCTCTTCGAGCGAACGCTCCGAGATAACCCGAGGCTCAACGACTACCTGACGCTCACCAAGAACGCCGAAATCGCCTCGCGTGAAGGGATCCCGGAGGCTCTCGCCAAGATCGGTGTCAAGAGTAAGCCGGTTCCCAAGCCGGGGGCGGGTCAACTTCCCGCCGCGCTCGAAGATCAACTGTTGAAGATGTCGTTCTTACCGCAATTCGCGGCGATTCGCCAGCTCCACGAGATGATACGGACCGATGGTTCTTCGCCTGGGCGACTTCACGGTCTGGCTCGCGGCTATGCCAACCTCGGCGTGCTGACGGACTTCCAGTGGGATTCCGCGGCTCAGGCCTACAAGGCCCGTGCCTTGCTCTACGCCCATCGCGACGTGAACGCCAGGCCAGGCTCGCCCGTGGCCCGCTGGAACCGCGCCTATGCCGCGGCCATGGTCGGAACCCACAACCTGGCGCTCATGGATCTTGAATCGGCGCGCGGTTTTATCAAGGACATGGCGGAATCGCTTCGACCTACCCCCCCGGCCTGGGTTGAGCTGATCGAGGCGCATTGCCACTTCGCCGTCGACAAGCTCGCCAACCTCCGCGGTGGCACTGTCGGCGAATTAGGATCACTTTTGTATCTCATGACGGTTGAGCATCCCTTGAATACCGATGTGCTTCACCGCGCCGCCCGTGAATTGATCGTTGCCAACCCCGAATGTTTTCGCGCTCATCACGCCTTGTTCGAGGTGGGCGGCGTCGCCAACCTTCATCGCGCCACACTCGTGGCCCCCCATGTTCTCACGAACGTCGTTCCTCAGCGGATTCGCGAGTTGCCCGGATTACCCGACGCCGTTCGCGAGACGGTACAAGACGAGGTCGCGCTCACAAAGGCGCTGGACGACGCCGCGGACCCCGCCCATGACGTGGCGGAACCCTCCTGGGGAGCGCTGGCGCGGATGATCCGCGAGACTCGGTTCGTCTGCACCTACCGGCGACTCGACTTCATGGCGAATCACTGGAATGTGCCGGCCGGCGGGTACTGGGAGGAAGCCCAGTCGCTCGTGGCGGACCACCGCTTCCGCCCATTCCTCGAGACCTATGCCCGAGTCTCGCGGGATCCCAAGGAGTTTCTCGCCTTTGTCGAGAAGCTTGACACCACGAACCTCGGCCTGAACACCTCGGTGATGCAGTATGTGATCAGCACAAGGATCCCCAAGGATCCAAAGCCGCCGTACTTTTCGATCTCGCCGCTCCTCAGCGACTGGAACACTCACGACCTCGCGCTGGCCCTGCTCTCTTACCGGGAGACCTATGCCGTGGCGTATGCCCGCAAGCTGCTCCTGGTTAACCCGTACTCGGCCTACGCCATGGCGATGCTCGTTGAGCACGACTGGGGTGATGCCGAGAAAAAGGTGGACGAATGGCGGAAGAAGGTCGGCGATCACCCGAGCTTGATCGGCGCCTTGGCACGCCGCTATGACAAACTGGGACGCACGGACGAGGCCGGGGTGCTTCTGAAACGCTACATCGAGCTCTCGCCCGATCCCTGGGCCTACCAGTTGATGGCGGAGCAAGAGAAGAAACTTGGAAACGTGGCTCGATGGAAGGCGATCCTCGATGAATATCTCGCCAAAGCCGAGGATCATGGCCTCGACCATGCGAAGGTCCGGGTTGAAATCGCCGAGTCCTTGATGGCGGCCGGGCTCTACGAGGAGGCACGACCCTACGCGGATGCCGCGGCCGAGACGTGGGCCGGCTGGGCGATGCAAACCGCTCAGAAATGCGCGGAGGGGCAACAGGATTGGGACGCCGCCGAGAAATGGGCGCATGCCCGTGCCGAGCGTTACCCGGTCAATTCGGGTTACGACTGGGTCGAATTCTGTATGAGGACCGGCCAAGGCCAACGGACGGAGGCGAGCGACTTTACCCTGGCGTTGCTGAAACGCTTTGCAGATCGAAACGATAGTCAGATTGCGATTCCGCGTGCCTCGCTGCTGATGGCAAAAGGCGAGCCCGGCAAGACGCTCGAATCGCTTCAACGGTTGGTTAAGGCGGAAGCGGAAAACCCGTCCGGCCATCACTCCGCCTACTTGGCCCTGTTCACCGCGGCCGGATTGGCGGGCGATCAGAAGCTGCTCGACACCCACGCGGAGCAGTTCATTAACCAGTACAAAGCGGACTCCCCCAAGTTCACGGCGATCCTGGCCAAGATTCGCGAGGCGATTGCCAAGGGGGATCCGGACGCACTCGACCAGAAGGGCGTCGATATGCTGATCGAGGAAACGCCTGCGGCAAACCGGGTCCGCCCGGCCCTTGTCGTTGCCGCTTACTTCGCGGGCGCCGAGAAGCACGAGAAGGCCAAGCCCTATTGGGAGCAGGCGGCCGACAAAGGGGAACCCTATTACTGGTGGCGGGTGATCGCCGAGAGCCAATTGGACTCGCGCAACCGCTGATCGGCCTCGCTTCGGATCCCATTCGAGCGCCGTCCTCTCGGGACGGCGCCCCCCCGCTCGCTCCTGACTTCAGAACCGCGGCCTGGGTGCGGATTCCCTTTCTCGAAGCGGATCCGCCCCCAGGCCGCGGTCGCGTGCGCCCAGAAAGCTCGTAATTTTGGCGTTTTGCTGGGGACCGCGTCGGTCTGGTTGAGACGTGCGGATCACCTTGGCGTGACGAATCCGAGCGGGCGTTGCCGGGAGCGTGACGCACGTCCGGCGCGGTTGTCTAAGGTCGATCGAACGGAGTGATGTGGAGTGAAACCAATGTCGATGTGCCTACGTTTGAAGTTTTCCCCTTGGCGAATCGCGAAGCAGTTTGTCCCGCTCTGTGGCGTGGGGCTGGCGATGCTGGTCACGGGATGTTCTCAGAAAAAATTCGCATACGCCGTGGTTTCACTTGGATCGAGTTGTAGGTGGAGATCCCTGGGGATTTTTCGCGAACGAGTGTCTATGTTGATTGAAGATTTCATCAAAATAACATGTTAGATTGTGTTATTGTTTGCGGAGTCGCGCAAGACGCCGTAGCCGCCCTCGTCAAAGCTCGCGGCGGATCGCGGGAACTGTGTTCATCGAAACGAGTCTCCCTTCCCAACCGAAGCCTGTGGGCGGCCGCTGCGTCTCCATGCCGATCGAATTCGGATCGTGGCGAGCCGGAGCGGTAAGGTTGTCGCGGAGATCGGTGGGTTGATGATTCCCTACGACGTTCTCATGAGTCGATTGCTTGCATTCAATGAATCTCGAGTGTACGCTTGGGCGCACGGGCGATTCATTGACGCAAGCAAGGCCTTTCGCGGTCGCGTTCAAGCGACCTCCCCCCAACGCGCGGGCCGTTCCTGGAGTGCCGGCCATGTCGAGCGATCAGCGGGGCAATCCCGATTCCCACGATTCGTCGTTTCCCGAGCCTGGATCTGAGGAGGAGCGGTCGGACGGCCCGCGACCGGACGAGGGGGTTCCACCTGCCTTGTTGCGCGCGGGGCCGAGCCGGAATTCGGGGGGGCGACGCTCTGGGTTCAAGCGTGTGGTCCTCGCCACGTTGTTGTTGGTCGTGTCGGCCGCCGGTTATTCGATCGCGCAATCGCTTCGCGAGGCGGACTGGCTGCTCGCCCTCCTTCCGCGGGTGGGCGGAGCCGCGGAGCAGGATCAGGGGGCGGCTGCTCCCGCTCCTGTTCCCGCCGCGGAGGACCCCTCGGAGCGTTGTGAGTTGCAGGTGTTTGCCAACCAACCGGGGGGCGAGACGATCGTCTTTCTGACCGAGCCCGGGAGGATGACCGAGTTCCGCGCGGGATATTATGGGAACCACAGCCGGCTTGCCCGTGAGATTGTGCGGCAGGCGCTCTTGCTCGCCGCGCGGGAAGCGCTGAACGTGCCGGTGCGCGACGCCTCGATCGGTGACCCCGCGCCGAACGGGCAACCGACGACCGTGATTGAGGTCGCGGTGCTTTGCCCACGTGAGAAAACGTCGCTCCGTCTGAGCCGCGGCCAAGGTGAGAACCGCGAGATCCTCTTCGAACGCACGCTCCGTGATAGCGAGAAACTCAACGACTACCCGACCCTCGTCAAGAATGCCGAGGTCGCTGCGCGTGACGGGCTGCCGGAGGTTCTCACCAAGGTCGGGGTCAAGGGCAAGGCGGTTCCCAAGAAGGGGGACGGCCGGCTCCCCGCCGGTCTGGAGGAGCAACTCTTGAAGATGTCGTTCGTGTCGCAGTTCGCGGCGGTCCGGCAACTCCACGAGACGATCCGAACCGATGGCTCATCGCCTTGGCGACTGCACGGCCTGGCACGTGGCTACGCCAACCTCGGCGTGCTAACCGAGTTCCAATGGGACGCCGCGGGGCAAGCTTACAAGGCTCGTGGTATGCTCTACGCCCAGCGCGACGTGGCGGCCAGGCCGGGCGCGCCCGTGGCCCGTTGGAACCGGGCCTATGCCGCGGCCATGGCCGGAGTCCACATCGAGGCGCTCGACGACCTTGAGGCGGCGACTCGTTTTGCCAAAGGGATGGCGGAAGCGTTGCGGCCCGCTCCCCCGCCCTGGGTCGAGCTCGTCGACGCCCACTGCCACTACGACGCGGAGAAGCTCGCCAAGCTCCGCAACGGTTCCGTGGCCGAGCTCGGTGCCCTCCTCTACGTCATGACGGTCGAGCATCCGTCGAACACCGACGTCGCCCTCTGCGCGGCCCGCGAGGCGATCGTTGCCAACCCCGAATGTTTCCGCGCCCATGACGCCTTGTGCGAGGTGAGCGGGGTCGCGAACCTCCATGGTGCCACCACCGCGGCCCCCCAAGTTCTCGACGAGGTCATTCCGGGGCGGATTGCCGACTTGCCCGGCGTGCCCGCCGCCGTCCGCAAGACGGTCCAAGACGATCAGGACGAAGTCGCGCTGACGCGGGCCCTGGATGCCGCCGCGGACCCGAGCCTCGATCGAGCGGAACCCTCCTGGGGAGCCCTGGCGCGGATGATCCGCGAGACCCGGTTCGTTTGCACCTATCGTCGGCTCGACTTCATGGCGAATCTCTGGAGGGTGCCGACCGGCGAGTATTGGGTCGAAGCGCGTCCGCTCGTCGCAGAACACCGGTTTCGCCCGTTCCTCGAGACGTACGTCCCAGGCGCAAACGACCGCGCCTCGTTGATCGCCTTTGGCGAGAAGCTCGACACGACCGACCTCGGGCCGAACTCCGCGGCGTTGCAACGCAAGATGACCGCCAACATGCCCCCTGGGACGATTACGAGCCTCTTCGGGGTCTCGGTGCTCCTTAGCGATTGGAACGCCCGCGACCTCTCGCAGTCGCTCCTCTACTTCCGGGAGTCACGGGCCGCTGACTACGCGCACAAGCTGCTTTCGGTCAGCCCGAACTCCGCCTATGCCATGGCGATGCTGGTCGAGTACGCGTGGGATGAGGCCGAGAAAAAGGTGGACGGCTGGCGCAAGCAGGTCGGCGATCACCCGAGCCTGATCGGCGCTTTGGCCCGCCGCTACGACAAGCTGGATCGGATGGAGGAGGCCGAGGTGCTCTTGAAGCGGTACATCGAGCTCTCGCCCGACCCCTGGGCTTACCGGCTGCTCGCGAATCGAGCCAAGGCGCTGGGGAACGAGGCCCGCTGGATCGCGATTCTCGATGATTATCTCGCGAAAGAAGAAGATCATGGCCTCGATCATGCCAAGGTCCGGGTCGAGATCGCCGAGGCCTTGATGGCCAAGGGACGGTTCGATGAGGCACGACCGTACGCCGATGCCGCGGCCGAGACGTGGGCCGGCTGGGCGATGCAAACCGCTCAGAAATGCGCGGAGGGTCAGGAGGATTGGGATGACGCCGAGAAGTGGGCCTATGCCCGCGCCGAGCGTTATCCGCACACCTCCGCCTACGACTGGCTCGATTTCTGTGTGCGGACTGGCCACGGCCACCTGAAAGAGGCGTGTGACTTCACGCTCGCGGTCCTGAACCGCACGGGCGATCGAGCCGAGGATCAGGTCGTGGTCCAGCGTGCCTCGCTCTTGATTGCCAAAGGTGAGCCTGGCAAGACGTTCGACTCACTTCAGCAGTTGATCAAGGCGGAATCGGATAACACGTCCGGCCATCAAGTCGCCTGCGTGACCCTCTTCACCGCGGCCGGACTGGCGGGCGATCAGAAGCTGCTCGACACCAGCGCGGAGCAGTTCATCGACCAGTACAAAACCGCCTCCCCCAAGTTCACGGCGATCCTGGCCAAGATTCGCGAGGCGATCGCCAAGGGGGATCCGGACGCACTCGACCAGAAGGGCGTCGATACGCTGATCGAGGAAACGCCGTCGGCGGGTCGGATTGGTCCGGCCCTCGTCGTCGCCGCCTACTATGCGGGGGCCAAGCAGCACGAGAAAGCGAAGCCCTATTGGGAACAGGCGGCCGAGAAAGGGCAATCCTTCTTGTGGTGGCGGGTGATCGCCGACAGCCACTTGCGCGCCCGCGACCACTGATCGGCGGCGTTCGGATCCCAAGGCCGGCACCCCCTCGCTCGCTCCTGACTTCTGAACCGCGGCCTTGGTGCGGATTCCCCTTCTCGAAGCGGATCCGCCCCAAGGCCGCGGTCGCGCGCGCCCTCCGAGAGCTCGCTGTTTTGGCGGAATTCAGGCCAAATTTCGGCCTGGTCAGCAGGATAATCCAAAAATGCCGCTCCTTGGTCGGAAAAAAATTCACAATGTCGACTCGTTTAGTCGAATTTGTACTTGACTAAAACGATCAGGATCATGAAAATCACACCTCAGTCAAGGATGCGTGCCTGATTCGCTTGGGGCCGCGTCGGTCTGGCTGAGTGGTGCGGATCACCTTGGCGTGACGAGTCCGAGAGGGCGTTGCCGGGAGCGAGACGCTCGTCCGGCGCGGTTGTCTAAGGTCGATCGAACGGAGTGATGTGGAGTGGAACCGATGTGCCTACGTTTGAAGTTTTCCCCCTGGCGAATCGCGAAGCAGTTTGTCCCGCTCTGTGGCGTGGGGCTGGCGATGCTGGTCACGGGATGTTCTCAGGACGATGGGCATGTCCCGGTGTTCCCCGTCAAGGGGAAGGTGAGCGTTGCGGGCGAGGTCCCGGAAGGGGCGCTCATCGTCTTCTACCCGGCGAAGGCAGGCGGCGAGTCGGAGCTGCGCCCGTCGGCCAAAGTCAAACCGGATGGTTCCTTCAGCTTGACGACCTACGACGCGGATGACGGCGCACCCTCCGGTGAGTACACCGCCACGATCCAGTGGAACAAGATCATCAAGAGCGGGAAGGATTATAAGGCGGGCCCCGACCTGATCCCCAAGAGCTACGCGAATCGCGAGAACTCGCGCTGGAAGATCAAGGTGGCGGAAGCCCCCAATGAGCTCGAGCCGCTCACCATCACCAAATAACGCGACGACGGTTGCAAGATTGCCGGAGTCGTTGATTGCTGCTCCGGTAAATTTGCGAATGCCTTGAAATGTTGGCACTTTGACGTCATTCGCTGACGGA
Source organism: Singulisphaera sp. GP187 (assembly GCF_900129635.1). Lineage (GTDB taxonomy): Bacteria > Planctomycetota > Planctomycetia > Isosphaerales > Isosphaeraceae > Singulisphaera. Next base: position 6,215,720 of record NZ_FSRB01000001.1, read on the forward strand.
TTCACTCACACAGATCGCGAGAGGTTCTCATGAAAATTCGCATACGCCGTGGTTTCACTTTGATCGAGTTGTTGGTGGTGATTGCGATCATCGCCGTCCTGATCGCCCTGCTGCTGCCCGCCGTGCAGGCCGCGCGAGAGGCGGCCCGCCGCTCCCAGTGCGTGAATAACATGAAGCAGCTCGGCATCGCGCTGCATAACTTCCATGACGTCAACTTGAACCTCCCGTCGAGCGATCGGCCGAGCGGGGTGACCACCCTCCCGCGAATTGCCGGGCTGACGTTCATGCTTCCCTACTTTGAACAGACTAACGTCTACAACGCGTATAACCAGACGTTGAACTGGAGCGGTCTTGAAAACACGACCAGCGTCCGCAACAAGGTGAACGTTTTCCTCTGCCCCTCCGCTCAGCAGGGCGACGTGCTCGACGGCGATCCCCAGCCGCCCAGTGTCTACGCCGCGAACGTGGCGGCGGTGACCCATTACTCGCCGACGATCGGCATCGATCGGAGACTCGGAACGCCGGGCCTGGGCCTGGTCGGCGCGGCCGGCGACACCACCACGATTGGCCCCTGGACCGGCCTGCTCCCCAAAAACGTCAAGTCACGGCTCGCGGACGTGACCGATGGCTTGTCGAACACGATCGCCATCGCCGAGTCCGCCAGTCGGCCCTATGTGTATCGCAAGGGGGGGAAGCAAGCTGGTAGCAATCTTCTGACCAACCGCTCGAACGCCGGTGGCTGGTGCCGCCCGGCGAGTGACTTCAGTGTCGACGGCTCGAGCCAGGACGGCTCGGTGATCCCGGGCCCTTGCCCGCTGAATTGCACCAACGGTGAAGACATCGGCTCGCAGACCTTCCCCTACTCCTACTACGGCTCCGAGGGGTCGGGCGAGGCTTACGGATTCCACCCCGGTGGGGCCAACTTCGTGTTCGGCGACGGCTCGGTCAAGTTCATCAAAGAGACCGTGAGCATCCGGATCTTCGCCAACCTCGTGACCCGCGCCGGCGGTGAAATCGTCAGCTCCGATCAGTATTGAGCGAACCGCCCTCGCGCTTGACTTGCGACCATGCCGCCGTTGCCAACCCCTCCGGGACCGGCAAGGGCGGCATTTTTTCGTTGGCGAGCCATCCGCACGCGGGTTGGTTGCGCGATTTTATCGGGTTTCTCGTGCCGACGGCGGGATTGGCCAGGGATTGCTCGAGGCTGCCTTGTCAGTGCTCGCCGCTTTCTGGGAAGATGCGAGGCTGTGGACACCCCTGCTCGAGTCCCGGTCACGCCTTGCCGAGATCATGTCGATCACCTTTATCCACGCCGCCGACATCCACCTTGATAGTCCGCTCCGGGGGCTCGAACGCTACGAGCATGCGCCCGTGGATCGGATCCGAGGGGCCACCCGCCGCGCCTTCGAGCGGCTGATTCAACTGACGGTCGATCGTCGGGTGGATTTCTTGCTGATCGCGGGCGACCTTTACGACGGCGACTGGCGGGACTACAACACGGGTCTCTACCTCGTCGGCCAGCTCAACCGGCTGCGCGAAGCGAACATCCCGGTCTTCATCATTGCGGGCAACCACGACGCCGCGAACAAGATGACCCGGGCCTTGCGGCTCCCCGATAACGTGCGTGTGCTCGGTTCCGACCGGGCCGAGACGGTCCGGCTCGACCAGTTCGACGTGGCGATCCACGGGCAGAGCTTTGCGCGGGCCGCGGTGACCGAAAACCTTGCGGCCGGCTATCCTGACCCCGTGCCCGGCTGGGTGAACATCGGCTTGCTCCATACCGGGCTGACCGGGCTGGAGGGGCACGAACGCTACGCCCCCTGCACCGTGGAAGACCTCCGCGAACGCGGTTACGACTACTGGGCGTTGGGTCATATCCACACGCGAGGCAACCCTTGCCTTGACCCCTTGGTCGTCTTCCCCGGCAATACGCAAGGCCGGCACATTCGGGAAACCGGTGAAAAGGGCTGCTTGTTGGCGACCCTCGAGCCTGGGAACGGCGTCGCCCACACGTTTCACCGGCTCGACGTCGTGCGCTGGGAACGTGGCCGGGTCGATGCCTCGGATCTCGACACCGAGGCGGACTTGCTCGACAAGGTGGCGGCTGTTTTCGATGATCTCCTCCAGGCCGAGACCGACGCGGACCGCCTGCTGGCGGTCCGCGTGGTGATTCATGGGGCCTCGACGCTGCACGACCGGCTCCATGCGGATCCGGAGCGCTATGTGGCCGAGGTTCGCAACCTGGCCCTGGAGCGTGGCGTGGATCGGCTCTGGGTCGAGAAGGTGGAGATTCAGACCCGCTCCACCCGAATGATGCCGGTGCTCGACGGGCCGATCGAGGAACTGCGTGAGGTGCTTGACCTGCTTCGTGCCGATCCCGAGGCCCTGGCCGCACTCGGTGAGGAACTGACCGAGCTGCGGCGGAAGCTGCCGCCCGACCTGACCGGTGGCCACGACCCGCTCCAACTCAACGATCCCGAGTGGTTGCGAGCCCAGCTCGACGAAGTCCAGCCGTTCCTGCTCGACTTGCTGCTCCGTCCCGATCGCGGAGCGCAATCATGAGATTTTTACAACTCCATCTGAAGGCGGTGGGGCCGTTCTCGGGGGTCGAGCTCGACCTCTCGGGCGGTCAGCAGGGCCTGCACCTGATCTACGGGCCGAACGAGGCGGGGAAGACCTCGACGCTCCGGGCCTTGTCTCACCTCCTCTTTGGCTTCCCGACGCGCACGACCGACGGCTTCCTCCACCCCTACGATCAGCTCCGGGTGGGGGGGATCCTCCGCCACAGCGATGGCGAGGTCCTCGAGATCGTTCGCCGCAAGGGGAACAAGAATACGATCCGCGAGTTGGACGACGCCGCAACCGTCGCGCCCGAACGGCTCGGCCGGTTTCTCGGTGGGGTCGATCAGGAGACGTTTGAAAACCTCTTCGGCATCGATCACGCCCGCCTCAAGCAAGCGGGCGAAGAGATCAAGACCGGCCAGGGGAGGCTCGGCGAGCTGCTCTTCGCCGCCGGAACGGGCCTGGCCGGTCTCGGCCAGGCCAAGCAGCGGCTCCAGGAGCGGCTCGACGCCCTGTTCAAGCCGAGGGGCCAGAACCAGCGGATCAACCAGGCCCTGGCCGAGTACCGTGTCTCTCAAGACGAGATCAAGCGGTTCCAGTTGCCGAGCGAAGAATGGCAGCGGCACGACCGGGCCCTGCGTGACGCTCAGGAACAGGGGAATCGCCTGGTCGAGCAGACCCACGCCGCGCGTCGCGAGCTCAACCGGATGATCCGGGTTCGCGACGCGATCCCGCAGGTCGCCCGCCTCCGCCGCCTCCAGGGCGAATTCGGGCAACTCGGGGATGTCGTCCGGCTCCGTGACTCCTTCGGCGGCGAATGCCGCGAGGCGGAAGAGACGCTCCACCGGGTGGTCAGCACGATCGAGCAGACCCGCGCCACCGTGGAAGAACTGGACGCACGCCTGGCCGAGACGGAGCCCCGCCACCTCCTGCTCGATTCGGCCGATGCGATCGAGGCGTTGAAGGAACAGCTCGGCGCCGTGGAAAAGGCGCTCGAACACCGCCCTCGGCTCGAGAGCTGGCGGCTCGAGAACGAGCACCAGGCCCGCGAAATCCTCGGTAAGCTCGGCCGGACCCGCGACCTGGACGCGGCCGAGGAGCTCCACCTGCGCGCCGATGAACCGCCGATCATCCGGACGCTCGGCCAGCGGTTCACCGCCCTCCGCGTCCAGCGCGACGAGACCCGAAGCGCGATCGCCAAGCACGAGGATCAGGCCGGTCGGCTCGAACGCGAGCAGTCCGGCCTGGGCCAGGCCCGTGACGTCGCCTCGCTCCGCCGCGCCGTCCGGGCGGCCCGCAAGGCCGGCGACCTCGACGCCAGGAACGCCGAGGCCCGCGCTGCGTACGCCAGTGCCACGCGGCAGGCGGCCCTCGGGCTCGAACAGCTTCCCGGCTGGTCCGGTAGTCTCGACGACCTGGAACGCCAGGCCGTGCCCGTCGAGCCCACGCTCGTCCGTTTCGAATCCGACTGGCAGGCCGTCGAGCGCGAGCTCCAACTCCTGGACGATCAGGAAAACGCGGAGTCGAAGTCCGTCAAGCAGCTCGAGGCGAAGTTGCGGGCCCTCGATCTGCATCAGGACGTGCCGACCGAGGACGATCTCCGCGCGGCACGTCAGCGCCGTGACGAGGGCTGGCGGTTGATCCGGGTTGCCGGGCTCACCCCCGCGGACGACACCGCGGAATCGGCTGCGTTCGTGGCCGAGTTCGCGCCCGGGCGCACGCTGGCCGACGCCTTCGAGCAAAGCTTGCACCGCGCCGATACCATGGGCGATCGCCTCCGCCATGAGGCCGAACGCGTGGCCCGCAAGGCGGAGTGGCTCGCTCAGCTCGACGCCCACCAGAGCTCGCGCGACGGTCGTTCTCAAACGAGACGCGACGTCGAGGGCCGGCGGGACCGTGTTCACGCTGACTGGAAAGCACTGGTCGATGCGTTGGGTGTTGCCGCCGCCGAGCCGGCCGAGCTTCGGGCCTGGCTCCGGCAGCGGGCCGAGGTGGTTCATCGCCAGGAGCAGGCCCGCGATGCCCGGCTCGCTCGCGAGGAGTGCGAGGCTTCACTCGCCGAGCACCGCGCGGCCCTGGAGCGGGCGATGGGGGGGCTGGGCGTCGCGCTCCCCGATCCGCACGAGGGGCTCGCCGCCTTGCTCGAACAGGGCGAAGAAGTGCTCGAGCGCGAAGACCGCGCCAGCCGTCGCCGAGAGACTCTCATTAATCAAGTCGCCGAGGCACGCGCCGATCTCGCTCGCGATCAACTTCGCCTTCAGGCCACCGAGGACGAGCTCGCGAGCTGGCGGCTCGACTGGTCGGCCAAGATGGCGCGAATTGGCCTCGAACCTGACGCTGCGCCCGAGCAGGCCGAGATCGTGCTGACCGAGATTCAGAGCCTGTTCGAGGCCTTGAGCAAGCGCCGTGAATTCCAGAGCCGGATCCGCGGCATCGACCGGGATGCCGAGCAGTTCGCCGCCGAAGTCGCCAAACTTCGCGGCCAGGTGGGCTTGGAGCTCGAGGAGCAACCTCCGGCGGTCTTAGCTCGAGAGCTGACTCAGCGGCTCCAGCAGGAGCGGAACGTCGAACAGCGCCGGACGACCTTGATCCAGCAGCGCGATCGCGAGAGCCAGCGGCTTCGCGAGGCCGAGACCGAACAGGTCGCGGTGGTCGCGCGGCTCGACCGGCTCCGTCAAGAGGCAGGCTGCGAGTCGACCGACGAGCTTCCCGAAGCCGAGCGCCGCTCGCGCGATCGCGCCCGGCTCGAGGATGATCTGCGTGCCTGCGAGGACCAGGTCATTGCGCTCGGTGCCGGTGCGGATCTCGTCCAGTTCGCCTCCCAGGTCGAGCAGGCCGACGCCGACGATCTCGGGCCGGCGATCGCGCAGCGCGAGGCCGACGTCGCCGCACTCGAGTCGGAGTTGCACACGGTCAAGGAAACGTTAGGCGCCGAACGCGTCGAGCTCGCGCGGATGGACGGCGGCGACAGCGCCGCGGAGGCGGCCGAGAAAGCGCAGACGATCACGGCTCGGCTCCAAACCGACGTGATCCTCTACGCCAAGCTGAAACTGGCGGCGGCCGTGCTCAACCGAGGGATCGAGAAATACCGCGAGAAGAGCCAAGGCCCGGTTCTCGCCCGCGCCAGCCAGCTCTTTGCCGACCTGACCGACGGCTCCTTCTCCCGTCTCCAGATCGATGATGACGGCGACGGCCGCGCCTTGTTGAAAGGTGTCCGGGCCGACGGCCGCCATGTCGGTGTCGAGGGCATGAGCGACGGCTCGCACGACCAGCTCTACCTGGCGCTTCGGCTGGCCAGCCTCGAGTCGTGGCTCCAAGCGCACGAACCGATCCCATTCATCGTGGACGACATCCTGCTGAACTTCGACGATCGCCGCGCCCTGGCCGCGCTCCGGGCCCTGGCCGAGCTGTCACGACGAACGCAGGTTCTCTTCTTCACGCATCATGCACACCTGTTCGACCTGGCCCGCAAGCACTTGCCGGACGACGTCGTCTTCATTCAGACGTTGCCGTCGAATCGTCCTGCGTAGTTTTGATGGGCAGCCGCGGCGATACGCGTGACCTACGAAGTTTCCGGGACGTTTCATGAAGGGGAGAACGGGACGAGAATTGACGGAGGAAGTGCCTCTGGCCTGCTTCGCTGAGGCGTTGGAATCTCTTGGGAATGAGCCGCCATGAAAGCCAATCCCTCTTCACTTCCGGCGCCGGCGACTCGGACGGTAATCCGGCAGATGACCCTTGTGCTTCCTCCCCTCCTGTGGTGCATGGGCTTCTTCCTCAGCATCGGCTTTCCAGGATGTCACGTCTCGCGGGCAATCATGAACGCGACCGCCTACACGCTTTCCGGATTCGCGGGCTGGGTGGTTTATCGATTCGTCAGGAGACCATCCGATGCCAGTACAACCGATTTGTGGATGGCATTTCCGTTCGCCGCAAATATAAATATCACTTTGCTGAATCCGAGGATCGTCCACTGGCCGTTTCGAGAAATGCTCGCCCATGGCCTGATCGTCTCGGTCGCATGCATGGCGTTGATAGGCCTTGTGCAAAGGCTACTGAGACAAGGGAAAAGAGCCCGCTCGGCTCGTGCTCATCCCTTGTCTGATGACCAGGTCGACTCGGCGATCGAACCGCTCCGAGAGACGAATTGCCCGACCTGATTCGCGGCCAGTGGGACGCGAGACCATCGAAGAGCGGCTTCGTTCTTGGAGGTGAAACCTTTTGGGTGGGCCGTGCCCACACTAAAAGATTTAAAATGCGTCAGCGCTGATGATTTCTCCACCTTTCGTCGTGCTCAAGGCTCGCCATGTGGATAGGTTGATCGAATTCTTGACGAATCGAACCGAGCCGTCGGCGATCGCCGTGTTGACGCCTCCGGCGGTGTGGCGGCTCCGCGCGGCGAACGTGGTGTCGAGGATCTGGTCGGTGCTCAGGCGGATGCAAGGCGGGTTGTTTTGGTAAGGGAAGCTGCAACCGCCGTTGACCCGATCGGGGGCCGGGCTGTTGGGGGCCAGGTAGGTCTCGAAGGTGGCACCATCGCCCCACCAGGAAAATCCACGCGAGTCTTTATTGAAGCCGATGACGGTTTCCGAAACGAGCATCGTGTTGGAAACGCCGTCCAGAAAGCTGCTGAACGCGTAGTCGGCCAATCCGCCCGACGGGGGCGGGAAGTTGACCGAGGCGATGTCAACGAAGGGGCTTCCCATATCGGAGAACGGCGCTCCGGCGTAGGCGACGGCCCCTGGGTCATTGGCATTGGCGCCGATGGGATAGATTGCCGGCTGCAAGAGAACTGACGAGCCGAAGTTCGCGACGTAGTTATGCTGGGTGGCGTAGAACGTGTTCGCGCCCAGGATGAACGATCGCTCGTTGGGACTTGTCATCACGTCGCTCGGGCAGAGGAGCGAGCCGATCCGGCTGGCCGCAACCGTGACGTTGGTCGCCCCGAAAAATCGGAAGTTGGTGTCGTAAGGGCCTCGGCCTTCGGTGTTGTTACCCACGAAATTGAAGGCGTTGAAAATGCCTTGTTGTTCCAGGTGAGGAAGCGTGAAAATGACCCAGGTGCCCCAGCTCGTGCCCTTCCGCCCGGGAGGTAGCCGGCCGTGGGTGCTCTCATAATTGTGCATGGCCAAGGCCACCTGCTTCAGGTTGTTGGTGCACTGGGCGCGTCGGGCCGCTTCACGCGCGGCCTGCACCGCGGGAAGCAGCAAGGCAATCAGGACCGCAATGATCGCGATCACGACGAGAAGTTCGATCAAAGTAAAACCGCGACGTTGCCGGATCATGAAATGCGTGTCCTTAAACTTTTGTATTGTGAGGATCCAATAAGGGGGAGCACTTGGGCCGGTTCACTGGCTCAGATCAAAGTCGAACTGGTTCGGTCCCTCTTTCGTCACTTCGATGATCCGCGGCATTCGCTTCGGTGAATTCTTTTGCGGGATCAACGGGTTGGATCGAGAGATCTTGACGGGCTGGTTGGAAATCTCCGCGCCGGTGATCTCGTCGATGGTGACGGTGCCCCCGTCGTCTGCCGGGGAAGGGGCCGTGGTTCCTGTCTGGATCTCGACCGCGTAGCGTCCTGGGGTCAGGCCTTGCGCTGCGCGGAGTTCGTATCGTCCATCTTTGATAACGGTGCCTGCCCCTTGAATTCCCGATTGGGATTCGGGATGAAACACGATCGAGCCCTGGCCGAGTGGTTGACCACCCTCCTGGACGACGGTGCCGCGAATCGGGAATCGTCCGTCCTCGGTGGGGCCGCTGACTCCGCAGCCCATCAGGCTCAGGAGCATCAGGGCCGCGATCGAAAACGCTCGGTCCGACGCCTTCGTCGGCACGCTGGGATCGAAGCAATTGGAAGTGTTCAAATGTTTTGCCTGCCTGCGAAGCGGATCAAAAAAGGGGCGGAGTTCGCGCCGGGGCGGTCACTCGGACGCAGCCGCGTCGAATCGAGATGACTGCACGCTCCCGCGAAAGGATGAGGGGCGACGTCCATCGTCAGGGCAACGCGAAGCATTGACCGGGATGCCGGGTCGAATCCGTTCAGCGACCGCTCAAGGGGACTGTGGCCCGGGGCGATTCCTGGGGCTGGTGGAATGGGCCGAGGGCTTGTCGTGATTCAAAGTCGCCAACGCGCGGCGACCAGCGTGAATCGAATGGAGGTGGGGCAACGTGAGGAATCGACATGGGCGCAGACCTTTCCGCCGGGCCGGGCGTGAGGGATTCACTTCGACCCACCGGCGCACGGCACGTTGCAGACGGTCTGCGAGCGGCCCGCCCGGATGCTTAATGGCCGAAGCATCGGAACAGAAGCTCGACGGGCAGGTCTTCTGGCTTACGGCTCTTAATGGCCCCGGACAGCCTTCCCGCCTTGCGGCAGTGGCGATTCATGTCCGGATGCCTGACCGATTACAGCGGCGGCCCCGCGACGGATTCACACCGTCTTCCCTATTATCCCCCGCTCCCCATTCGGAGCGGCGGCACCTGTCGAGGATTCTTATTAGAACGACAGGTGGGTTTCTGGTCAAGCAGGACGCCTGTCGTGTGCCCCCCTCCCCTCTCACCACGGATTTGCGAAGTGGATCGAGTCTCTCGCAAGGAAACCGGGCCGTCGGTCTGGTCCGGAGGCCGAAATTCGCGGGAGAAACTCGTTCCCACGCTCTGCGTGGGAATGCCGTCTTGGCCGCGCTGCGGCCCCACCCGCCGGGGAAGACAAGACGACGCAGAGCGTCGCAGACGGCATTCCCACGCAGAGCGTGGGAACGAGATCTTATTGTTATTGCATGGATATCAAAAAATACGAATAGAACGATTTGGGCGGCTTGGGTCACGTCTCCAACCAATCCGGCACGGAATGAGGGACATGTGCATGAGCGTGAAGTCTGCGATTGGATCGTCGTCACACGCCAAAGTCTGCCAAGGATAAGGAATTCCTGGAGGCGACTGGACCATCGACCCGATAGGCTCTATGATTCGTCATCTCGACAGGTTCCAGCCGCGAGAGCGGGTGGATGAAAAGGGAAGCCGGTGTGAATCCGGCGCAGGGCCGCTGCTGTAATCGGTCAGAGACTCGGGTGTGATGCCACTTCGACCCGGCGATGAGCCGGATCGGGGGAAGGTTGCCCGAGAATCGCTACGAGCCGAAAGCCAGAAGACCTGCCTGTCGAGCGATCGTCTTGGTGCCTCGGACCCAGGCACGTAGGCAGGACATGGTACAGTCTGCGCTTGCGGACACCTCCTGCGCTCTTGGTCCGACCACCCCATCTGCCCGGACCGGCAGGAAGGATTGTCTCCATGTTTACTCCCTCTGATCGTGAATGCGCAGGGACTTGCCCTCACCGGCATTCCCTCCTGGTTCGTACGGTCTCTCAGGCCGTCGCTCGTGTTGTCGTCACCGCAGTCGTGACTTGCCGCATCGCCGCTATCGTCTCCCTCCTGGTTGGACCGCGACACGGTGTCGAAGCCGGGTTCTCCGTCCTGAAAGCCCGCGCGATCCCGGTCGCCGCGTGATTTTCGGTCGGTTGACACCCTTCGTTTGACACCCGAGTCCAGGAGTTTGTACCGATGACGGCAGCGATGAATCTTGGTTTTCCGCGGATGGGCGGCCAGCGCGAGTTGAAGAAGGCCCTCGAACGGTTCTGGTCGAACCGATCGGACGCCGACAACCTCGAGGCGGTCGCGCGGCAACTCCGTGCGGCCCATTGGAGGCTCCAGCAGGCGGCGGGGATTGCTCACATCCCTAGCAATGACTTTTCCCTTTATGACCACGTGCTCGATACGGCGGTGATGGTCGGGATGATTCCCGAGCGATTCAAGCACCTGCCGGCGGGTGTCGAACGAGACTTCGCCATGGCACGCGGGGTCGCCCACGAAGGCGAACGCATCGGCGCGGCGGCGCTCGAGATGACCAAGTGGTTCGACACCAACTACCACTACCTCGTCCCTGAGATCGGGCCAGGACAGGGATTCACCCTCGGTTCGACGAAGCCGGTGGACGAGTTCCTGGAGGCGAAAGGCCTGGGCATCACGACCCGTCCGGTCCTGCTCGGCCCGGCCTCACTCCTCCTACTCGGCAAGGCGAAAGGCGAGAATTTCGATCCGATCGCACTCTGGCCCCGCCTGCTCCCGGTGTATGAAGAGATCTTGCGTCGGCTCTCCGCGGCCGGAGCCCCGTGGGTCCAGATCGACGAACCGTGCCTGGTGACGGACGCTTCGGTACGGGCCCTCCCCGCGCTGGAACCGATCTTCGAGCGGCTGGCGGGCGCGGCCGGTTCGATGAATATCCTGCTCGCCACCTATTTCGGCGGTCTGGCCGATGCGCTTCCGACCGTGTTTCGCCTGCCCGTGAAGGCGGTTCACCTCGACCTCGTCCGCGGTTCCGACCCACTTCACGAGGTGTTGCCGCTCGTGCAGCCGGATCAGGTGCTCTCGCTTGGCCTGGTGGACGGCCGAAATATCTGGAAGGCGGACCTCACGCAGGCCTTGGGCCGGGCGGAAAAAGCCGCCGATCTGCTGGGGGCGGATCGGCTCTGGATTGCGCCTTCTTGCTCACTGCTTCATGTTCCGGTCGACCTGGAAGGAGAGACCGGCCTCGATCCCGAGTTGAAGAACTGGCTCGCGTTTGCACGCCAGAAGCTCGATGAAGTCAGCCTGATCGCACGCGGCGTAGAGGGTGGGCGATCGGCGATCGAGGAAGCCCTGGCCGAGAACGAAGCCGCACTCCGGAGCCGTCGCGACTCGCCCCGGACGCGGTCATTGGAGGTGCGCCGGCGGCTGGCCGCGGTGACCCCGGAGGCACTCGCCCGCGCCCATCCCTATCCGGCCCGGAAGGCGGCCCAGCGCCACCGCACCCCTTTGCCGATCCTGCCGACCACCACGATCGGCTCGTTCCCCCAGACCGACGAGGTTCGCAAAGCACGCGCCTCGTTTCGCTCGGGGAAATGGCGGGCGGACGAGTACGACGCCTTCCTCAAGGCCCGGGTCGTCGAGGCGATCCGCTGGCAGGAGGAGGTCGGGATCGACGTGCTCGTTCACGGCGAGTTTGAGCGGAACGACATGGTCGAGTACTTCGGGGAGAACCTCGAAGGGTTCGCCTTCACGGCGAACGGTTGGGTGCAGAGCTACGGCTCGCGCTGCGTCAAGCCGCCGGTCATCTTCGGCGACGTCACCCGTCGCGGCCCGATGACCGTCGCGTGGGCGGAATACGCCCAGTCTCTGACCGCGCGTCCGGTCAAGGGGATGCTGACCGGACCGGTGACGATCCTCCAATGGTCGTTCGTCCGGGACGACCAGCCCCGCCGCGAGACTTGCTGGCAGATTGCCCTGGCCATCCGGGACGAGGTCGTCGACCTGGAGCAAGCCGGGATCGGCGTGATCCAGATCGACGAGCCCGCCTTGCGCGAGGGGCTCCCCCTCCGCCACAAGGATTGGGCCGATTACTTGCAATGGGCCGTCGACGCCTTCCGGCTCGCCTCGGCGGCCGTGCGTGACGAGACGCAGATCCACACGCATATGTGTTACTGCGAGTTCAATGACATCATCGCCTCGATCGCGGCGCTCGACGCCGACGTGATCTCGATCGAGACCTCGCGATCGCAGATGGAACTGCTCGGGGCCTTCGCCGAATTCCGGTACCCCAACGAGGTCGGGCCGGGGGTCTACGACATCCACTCGCCCCGGGTGCCGTCCCCCCAGCAGATCGAGCAACTCCTGGATCGGGCACTCGCGGTCCTCTCGCCCGAGCAGCTTTGGGTCAACCCGGACTGCGGACTGAAGACCCGACGCTGGGAAGAGGTCAAGCCCGCTCTGGTCGCGCTCGTCGCCGCGGCTCGGTCTGTCCGCCAACGCCTGGAGGGGGCGTCCGTTTCCGCCCCCGGCATTCCCTGACGCCAGTTCCGGCCGGGGTCGTCTCCGGACGGCTCCGGCATTCATTGGGGTCGCGGGCCTCAGGTCGATCCCGAACCTCGTCGGGAGGCGATGCGCCTCGGCCCCTCTCTCCCTATCCTCCAAGGAATCGGAGCCGTTCATGGCCGTCGATCTTGATTTCACCCCTGTCAACGGGCACGCACACGGCAACGGCAGTCCCCCCAATGGGGCCCTCGATCCGGATGAGGATCCCGGCATGCACGTCCGCAAGCGGAACGGCCGGCTCGAGCCGGTCGACGTCAACAAGATCGTCCGGGCCGTCCGCCGCACGTCGGGCGGCCTGCCCGGTGTCGACATCATGCGGATCGCGGTCAAGACCATCGGCGGCCTGTTCGACGGTGCAACCACCCGCGAGCTCGATCAACTCTCGATCCAGACGGCCGCCTCGCTGATCGCCGAGGAGCCCGAGTACTCGCAGCTCGCCGCCCGGCTCCTCGACTGCTACATCGCCAAGGAGGTGATGAATCAGGATATCCACTCATTCTCGCAGGCGGTTGCGACCGGACATCGGCTCGGCTTGATCGCGGAGGAGACCGCCCGACAAGTCGCGGCCGACGCGCGGAAGCTCAACGCCGCCGCGGCGGCGAGCCCCCGTGACAAGTTCGAGTACTTCGGGCTGCGGACGGTCTACGACCGCTACCTCTTGCGCCATCCGACCACCCGCGACGTGATCGAGACGCCCGCCTACTTCTTCCTCCGCGTGGCCTGCGGTCTCTCCCGGAACGTCGCCGACGCCCTCGACCTCTTCGCGCTGATGGCGTCGCACCGCTACATGCCCAGCTCGCCGACCTTGTTCAACTCAGGGACCCCCCGGCCGCAGATGTCCTCGTGCTACCTGCTCGACTCCCCCGCGGATAGCCTGGAGTCGATCTATGACCGCTATGCGGATATCGCCAAGCTCTCGAAATACGCGGGCGGGATCGGTCTCGCCTACCACCGGATCCGCTCGCGCGGGTCGTACATCCAGGGGACCAACGGACACGGCAACGGCGTCGTCCCCTGGCTCAAGACGATGGACTCGTCGGTGGCGGCGGTCAACCAAGGGGGCCGACGCAAGGGGGCCTGCTGCGTCTATCTCGAGAGCTGGCACGCGGATATCGAGGAGTTCCTCGAGCTTAAGGACAACGCCGGCGACGAGGCGCGCCGGACCTATAACCTCAACCTCGCGAACTGGGTTCCCGACCTGTTCATGCGTCGGGTCGAGGCCGGCTCGCTCTGGTCGCTGTTCGACCCGAAGACGGTCCCGCACCTGACCGACCTCTTCGGTGACGCGTTCGACGCGGCCTATGCCCGGGCCGAGGAGCAAGGCCTGGCCATCAAGCAGGTGGCCGCCCGCGACCTCTACGCCCGGATGATGAAGACCTTGGCGGAGACCGGCAACGGCTGGCTCAACTTCAAGGACGCGTGCAACCGGAAGTCGAACCAGACGCAAGTCGCGGGCAATGTGATTCACTCGTCGAACCTCTGCACCGAGATCGTCGAGGTCACCTCGGCCGGCGAAACGGCCGTCTGCAACCTGGGCTCGATCAACCTCGCCGAGCACGTTCGCGACGACGGATTCGACTTCGACGCACTTGCCGAGACCGTCCGGACGGCTGTGCCGTTCCTCGACGCTGTCGTGGATATCAACTTCTATCCCACCCCCGAGTCGGCCACCTCCAACCTGCGCTGGCGGCCGGTCGGGATCGGGCTGATGGGTCTCCAGGACGTCTGCTTTCAGCTCAATCTCCCGTTTGATGCCCCTGAGGCGAGAAGCCTGTCCGTTCGGATCCAGGAGGAGATTTACTTTCACGCGTTGAGCGTCTCATGCGACCTCGCCGAGCGGCATGGGCCGCACCCGGCCTTCGCCGAGACCAGGGCGGCCGAGGGCGTCCTGCAATTTGACCTCTGGGGTTGGGAGGGAGGACAAGCCGTACGCTGGGCCGAGCTCCGCGACCGGATCCGCCGGCACGGGCTGCGGAATTCGCTCCTCGTGGCGATTGCGCCCACCGCCACGATTGCCTCGATCGTCGGCGCCTACGAGTGCATCGAGCCGCAAATCTCGAACCTGTTCAAACGCGAGACGCTCTCGGGCGAGTTCCTCCAAGTCAACCGCTACCTCGTCAAGGAACTCAAGGCGCTCGGCCTCTGGACGGAGGAGGTCCGCAACCGGATCAAGCTGGCCGAGGGCTCGATCCAGGGGATCGAGGAGATCCCGGCCGAATTGCGCCGGGTCTATCGCACGGTCTGGGAGGTTCCGATGCGTTCATTGATCGACATGGCGGCCGATCGCGCTCCGTTCATCGACCAGAGCCAGTCGCTCAACCTGTTCATCGAGAGCCCGTCGATCGGCAAGCTCTCGTCAATGTACATGTACGCTTGGAAGCGGGGCCTCAAAACAACCTACTACTTGCGGTCCCGGCCGGCAACCGGGATCGCCAAGACGACGGTTTCGCTCGCGCCTGGTACGCCCAGTCCGGTGGCCTGCTCGCTGGAAAATCCCGAGTCGTGCGAGTCCTGCCAGTAACCGCACCGCCCTCCCCTCCTCTTTTACGGAAGAATGAACTGATGTTGCTCGATCCCGGCATGGACCTGACGCTACGGCCGATGCGCTACCCCGCCTTCTTCGAGATGTACAAGGCGGCGATCAAGAACACCTGGACGGTCGAGGAGGTGGACTTCTCGACCGACCTGGCCGACCTCGACCGGCGCGTCACCCCGGCGGAAAAGCACCTGATCCAGCGTCTGGTGGCCTTCTTCGCCACGGGTGACTCGATCGTGGGCAACAACCTGGTGCTGAACCTCTACCAGCACATCAACTCGCCCGAAGCGCGGATGTACCTGTCCCGCCAGCTTTACGAGGAGTCACTGCATGTTCATTTTTATCTAACCTTGCTGGATAACTACCTCCCTGATATGGCCGAGCGCGAGCAAGCGTTCGCCGCGATCGAGAACATCCCGTCGATCAAGGGCAAGGCCGACTTCTGCTTCCGCTGGATCGACTCGATCGAGGGCCTCGACCGCCTCGAGACCCGCGCGCATCGGCGGCAGTTCCTCCTGAACCTGATCTGCTTCGCCGCGTGTATTGAGGGCCTCTTCTTCTTCGCGGCCTTTGCCTACGTCTATTTCCTCCGGTCCAAGGGCCTGCTCCATGGCCTGGCAACGGGGACGAACTGGGTCTTCCGCGACGAGAGCGCCCACATCGCGTTCGCGTTCAACGTGATCGCGATCGCCCGTCGCGAGGAGCCCGACCTGTTCGACGCAGACCTGGAGGCTGACGTCGTCGCGATGATGCGCGAGGCGGTCGAGTGCGAGACCGCCTTCGCCCGCGACGTCCTCTCGTTCGGCGTCGTGGGCCTGAGCCTGCAAGACCTGCGGAAATACCTCGAATACGTCGCCGACCGCCGTCTCGAGTCGCTCGGCATCGCCCCGGTCTACGGCTCGCGGAATCCGCTGGCGTTCATGGAGTTGCAGGACGTCCAGGAACTCGCCAACTTCTTCGAGCGGCGGGTGTCCGCCTATCAGGTTGGAGTCACCGGCGACGTCGTATTCAGCGAAGAATTCTAACAATCGAAAATAGTTGTGGACTTACGTGCGAAAAACACATAAGGTTGCGTGGTGGGTCTTTATTTAATGATCTAGGTGACCTCGGTTGCTTGCAAGCCGCCGAGGTCGCGAAGCGGCAAGCGGATCGTCGACCCAAGACCGAGACTGTGGTTATTGCCGTTGCCGGCTTGAGTTCGCGCATCGAGCAAGTCTCTGTTGCGGCTCCCTGGCTGAACCCAACACCTCCTCCCTTTCCACCTTCCCCTGGGACCAGTGTCCCAGGGGAGATTGGAATGAAACAAATCAAAAAAAATTAATTGGTATGTGCATCCGCGATCCCGACGGTTGAAGCAATCGGGCGCAATAATGGCTGCGGCAAAGATCTCCACGACCGGACCGTTTCTATTGAGCAATGATAATGTCGTTGTGTGTAAACGTCTTTGCAAATCGGATATTTTTGCTGCGGGAATGCGATGTTGATTGCGATGAACTCAGCCGACAGCAAGTGCTCCCTCTACCCGATCTCGTATTTTACGACCAACACCCCGCTCTTCAGTTGCTAGAGCGGTTTTCCTTTGCATTGCGCACAGCGGAGGAAAAAGGGGACTGGCTCCCGGCCCCTGAGCCCTTGAATCTCGCCGAACACTTTGGAGGCCGGGTGCCTGTCCCCTTTTTCCGTGCGCCAGCCGGTCGGGAACCGCTCTAGAAGAACGTGAGCGCCCCCTCACTCTGAATCGATACGGTATCGGTTCTGACTGGGCTCGAGTGTCAAACTTAGGTTCAATATTTGCGAACTTTAGTTGGTTGTGGTGGGGACCGGGATTGAGGGGACAATTTTGGCCCCGAGGAGTTTTGAGAACAAGTTGTCGAAAAGTTCGAGACACAGGGGCAGAAGTGAACTATAATCACAATGATCCAAGATACCGCTGTTTTTATGCGGGGAAGCTTTTTTGTCTCGTCGTCATAACCGTCGTAGTGGTTCAGGTTCGAATGATGCTTTGAGCCCACGCTGGTGCTTCGCCCTTGTCGGAGTTCCAATCGCCAAGACAGATGATGGCGTTGAGTTAACCACGGTGCCGGTACTTCGGTGTGAGTGGTAGACGCTGGAACAACCTCGGAATTATCGTTTCTTTGCGGATATGGCGACAAAACGAAATGCATGCGTGTTCGTGTTTGTGCGTGTTGGTTCTCAGGGGCGAATCGATTTTGATCTGACAATCGCTTCGTTGCGAGTCGGCTGCGTCCCTCGGGGCTTATTTTTCTGGGTTTGAACCTCGTTGTGGACTTGGACTCGAAGTCTGGAGTGCCTCGGTCTTGTTTTGCTCGGTCACCACGCTCGTTCTCGTGAAGGTCGGTCTTTACTCTCGTTAACCTTTCAAGGAGTTGCATCGCAATGGCAATTAAGTTTCCCTGGCTGGGAACACGCAGGACGATCTCTCTTGGTCTTACGATCGTGGCGTTCGGTCTAGCCGTTTTTACGGCCATAGACGCGAACGCTGATGCGACTATCGGGTATCCTCAGAAGGACGAAGATATTACAAGCGAAGCCAGCAATTTGGTCGCCACTGGCGATCTGTTAGATGCGCCGATTGGCACTGTTGTACTCTACGATGCGGACGGCAATCCCATCTGGCCGACGTATGTGTTCGGGGACTTCGAGTACCTGGGATACTGGTTCGCGTATTTCCCTCCGCTTCCCCCTGGAGTCTATGTCCTGCATGTTGAAGACATTTATGGGATTGGCGAGACCGCAAGAGGGATCTATGTGGGACCGTAGACGTGTGCTGACTAGGTGGCAGACGCGGATTTAGCCATCTGGGATCTTCTTCAGTCTCCCATGACCAACGATTGCCTTTGTGATGAAGGCTCGTTGGTTTTTTTGTGCAATGAGGATGTCGTGAATCCGGGAGGTGCAAGTCCTATTCGGATCCGACTTTGATGATTTGGGCGACCTTGGTTGCTTGCAAGCATTTGGGATCGTGAATCGGCGTGCGGTACTTCGACCTGAGACCGCGGTGATTGCCGTTGCCGGCTTGAGTTCCAACATCGAACAGGTCTCTGACACGGCTCCTGGCTGAACCCAACGCCTCTCCCTCCCCCTTGAGACTGCGGGCAGGACACCCGCAGTCTCAAGGGGGAGGGAGAGATTGAATTGAATCAAGCGAATCCAATGCGGGTGAGCGCACCATCACCTCGAGCCGGTACGGCCTCGGTTCGGAACCGGCTCAGGCACGGGCACCCGAGCTTTGAGCTCGGGCCGACTTGGTTTTGCGCCTTCGGTTCGGGCCGCAGTCGGAGTAAAATCGATTCGATTCGCGGGATCGGTAAATTCGATCGGGATCGCACGTTCTTACGAGCGAATCTCGTTGGCCGGGGGGGGACCTTCCAGCTCGTGTTGTTGACGCTGTGATTCGCTTCCTTTTGTGCGGGCGACGACCACCTCGGTTCGTAGGTTCGCAGCCTGGATCGCGATGTTCGCGGCGGACTCTCCCGAAAAATACGAGACTTCGGGACGAAAGAAAACTATTCTATTAACGGGATGCGGGAATCCTTGTTTTTGGTGCCGCGTTGCTTTTCATTCGACGAAGTCATGGTCCAATTCGTATCCTAATCTCAAGCCCGAATGGCCTTCGGGTCCCCAGGCCGTTGCTTTTTCCACACCGAATCATCCGATCGCCGAGGAATCGCCGTGACAGATGACTGCGTTGTGTTTAATGAGGCTTCAGAGAAGACTTCTGAAAGCCTCGTTGTTCTTATGAAGGCGAAGGACCAGGAAGCCTGGCAGCGTTTCGTGCAACTTTATGGGCCGCTCGTCTACCACTGGTGCCGGCGGTTCGGCCTCCAAGAGGCCGAGGCGGCCGACGTGGGGCAGGAAGTGTTTCGGACCGTGTCCGGCTCGATCGCCGGTTTCCAACGGAATCAGAAGGGGGATTCGTTTCGCGGCTGGCTCCGCACCATCACGCGCACCCGAACCATCGACTTCCTGCGACGTAAGGCGAAGGAGCCTGAGGCGGTCGGCGGAAGCGATGCGCAGGCGATGCTGCTTGATCTTCCCGCAAATTTTGTGGACGAGCCGGTTTCGCCCGATGACGAGGAACAGATCCTGGTCCGTCGCGTCAGCGACCTGGTTCTTGAGAACTGTAAGCCGGAAAGTCGTCAGGCCTTCTTGCGTGTGGTGGTGGCAGGGGAACATCCGTCCTCCGTGGCGGCCGACCTGGGGATGACGGTTAACGCCGTCTACCTGGCGAAGTCGCACATTTTGCGGCGGATCCGCGAAGGGTTTGCCCAACTCGTCAACGACTGACGAGGCACGAGCGCGGCGAGGTCGCTGGCTCCCGAAGCCTGTTCGGAATTGTTCGAGGTACTCCGATGATTCCATCCGCGTCCGCCGCCACCGCCGTGGCGGAGTGCCCCGACGAACGACTGCTCCTGCAGTTCGATCGCGGCGAGCTCTCCGATCCGGCCTACTCGAGCATCTCGTTGCACGTCTCGTCGTGCGACCGTTGCGTGGAGACCCTCGACCAACTCCTGAGCGACGGTGAGGACGAAGCCGACGACGACCCGCTCATTGCTTGCTTGAAGCAATGCTTGCGGGCTCCTCAGTCGCCGATGAGCCTCGAATACACCGCGCTGGAGAATCGCGCGAAGGCGCTCGAAGCCGAGGCGAAGATCCGGCGGGCGGCCGCGTGGGACCAGGGGCTCGGCGTCGATGGCAAACCGGTCGTCGGCCTCCGAATCGGACCTTACGAGGTGCTGGGGAGGGTCGGCCGGGGGGGGATGGGAGTCGTCTACCGTGCGTTGCAGCCGCGGTTACAACGCACGGTCGCCATCAAGATGATTCTGGCGGGCCATCACGCGAGTGACTCCACAGTCGCCCGATTCATGCGCGAAGGGAAAGCGGTCGCGCGGCTGCATCATGCCAACGTAGTGCAGGTCTACGAACTTGGCGAGCACGAGGGGCTCCCCTACCTGGCGATGGAATACGTCGAAGGGGGCTGTCTCGAGGCGAAGCTGGGGCACGAGGCGTTTGAGCCGAGAGACGCCGCGGCTTTGATGGTGATACTGGCCAAGGCGGTGCAGTACGCCCACAATCAGGGGGTCGTGCATCGCGACCTCAAGCCGGCCAACGTCCTGCTCGCCCAGGACGGGACCCCGAAGATCACCGACTTCGGACTCGCCAAGCTGCTGGACGCGGACCCGGACGACAACTCCACCGTCTTTCTGACCGAGACGGACACGATCCTGGGCACTCCGAACTACATGGCCCCCGAACAGGCGGAGGGCCGGTCGGCGGACATCGGCCGGGCGACGGATGTTTATGCATTAGGGGCGATCCTCTACGCGTTGCTCACCGGCCACCCGCCGTTTCAGGAGAAGACCAAGCTCAAGACTTTGGAGCGAGTTCGGGCCACGCCACCGATCTCCCCGTCAGGCCTCCGTCCCGAGGTGCCCTACTGGTTGGAGGCGATCTGTCTGACCTGCCTCGAGAAATCACCCCAGCGGCGGTTTCCCACGGCCCAAGCCCTGGCCGATGACCTCGAACGCTGGCTGAGCGACGAACGGCCCCAGGGAACGCCGAGTACGATCACGCGGCTCACGCGCTCGACGCGGAAGAACCTGGGCAAGGTGGTCTGCGGGTCGGCACTCCTCATGGCTGTGAGCGGATTTGCCCTGAAAAAACCCGATCTCATGGCGGTGAGCGGATCTGTCCCGGACAAATCCCATCAGGCGATTGAGCAGGCGCAACGCGATTTAGCGAGCGGGCGAGCCGTGACACTGATTGGTAAGACCGGGGGACCGAAGTGGTCCGATTGGAGATCGGAAAAAGCCAACGGCCTGCAGGAGCTTGGCGTCGATCAAACCTGGTTGGTTTCGACCTGGAACCGAGCACTCGTTGAACTCCTGCCGGATCCGCAATCGGACAGCTATCGGATCAACGTACAGGTGCGTCATGAAAAAAATGGTACGGCAGGTGAAGTCGGGCTCTATTTCGCACGCAAGACGTCTCCGTTTCAAACGTCCAAAATTGAGTTCTTTACGCAGTTGACCTTCGATGACGTGCGAACCGTGAGGTCAACGGTCTTAACGCAGATGGTTACTAAGCCCGGAATGCTTCCGGTAAAGCGGCCCCACCGTGTCCAACTCTTTCCTCGTCTGATCAGTAATTCAGAACGGCCAGACGATTACGATCAGAAGCTTGCTAGTTTTCCCGGGCCAGAGTTCGAGCCGTCTGGTGAGTTAGAAGCACGCTGGAATGACCTCGAGATCGTTGTCACTCCGGCGAAGATCACGGCGGGATGGAATGGCCGGACATTCTCGATGACCCCCGCGGAAGTCCAGAAGGGGATCGAGTTCGGACAGCAGGAGATTGAGAATAGCCTGACCGCCCATCCAGATCGTGTCAGGCGCACGCCTCGTGGGTTTATTCCCAAGTTTGAACTACGCGGTGGAGTTGGACTCTACGTGCGGAACGGCGCGGCGTCGTTCCGATCGTTTACTGTGACCCCTCTGAAGACCAGCCCCCTCGTTCGTGAAACATCCAAGGAGTTGTAACGCAATGTCGCTCGAGATCACCTGGCCGCGGGCTCACGAGTCTCAGTCGGTTCCCAAGTCGCTTGTGGCGTTCGGGCTGGCCGATGAGTCGACTGTCGGGGTCGTCGGCGCATGTCGGTCCATTTCGGAACCGGCGGTGCCGATTCCATGCACCGTTGTCAGTTTCATGTTGACCGAGGGGGCCGGAAAAGGAGCGTACCGCTACCGGTGGTCGATCGTTGTCAAGACGCCAGGCCCGGGAGATTACGTCCTCACGGTCTCGGGCTTGAGAGCAGACGGAAGCCTCGACCCCGATCCGGTGAGCGTTCCGTTTCGGGTTGGGCAGGCGAGTGTTTCGATGCTGGCCGGATTGGGCCTCGCGAACGTCCTGTATCCCGGTACGAACCAAGACATCACCCTCGAGGCAAGTAATCTAACGGCCAATGGCGACCTGATCACTTACCCGCTCGCCCTTCTTGAATTCAAAGACTCAAGCGGTAATGTGATCACACCTACCAGCCTGTACGAAGACTACCAGTTCATGGAATGTTGGATCGCGACCTATCCTCCTCTTGCTCCTGGTACCTATTCGTTGCATGTTGAAGACGCCAATGGCAATGGACAGACCGCAACAGGAATCTATGTGGGGCCGTAGCCACCTGCGAACTGACGGTTGGTCGCAGGTCTGAGCGTTCGAGACCTTCTTGTCCTCCCGAGGCCGGCGCGTGCCTCAATGGCAAAAGCTCGTTGGTGGACCAGGTTCGTGCCGGTGCTTTGCGCACTAGGGCGTTGGCATTGTGATTGTCAGATTTGTGTTAAAGGGTTCCTGTTATGCGTAGACGTGCATTTACTCTCATCGAACTGCTGGTTGTTGTGAGTATCATTGGGCTCCTGATTGGCTTGTTGCTGCCCGCCGTGCAGGCGGCCCGGGAGTCGGCACGGCGGATGCAGTGCACGAATAACCTCAAGCAGATCGGCTTGGGCGCTCACAATTTCGAGACGGCGAACGGCGCCTTTCCACCTGGAACGAGTCCAGGCCCGAGTTATGCGTCCACTCTCGTTTTTCTGCTCCCGTTTCTCGAACAGGGCAGCCGCTACGACCAATTCGACCTCACGACCAACGTCTCGAGCACTTGGACTAACTGGACCGTACGAAGCCAGGATATTTCTGGATTCCTTTGTCCTTCCGATCCGTCCACGGGCCAATGGTTGGAACCCCTTGTCAAGGCGGGCCAACCGCCGGTCGCGTCCGGGCGAACGAATTATTATGGCAACCTGGGCGCCCATGCTTGGGCGTTCAATCAATCGGGCACCTCTGTAAAAGATTCAAGATATGCTGGCGTCTTTGCTTATACATCCTCGACACGAATGTCGGAAATTACGGACGGCAGCAGTAACACCGTGATGTTCGCTGAGATCAAACGCGGTGCGTCTCCGACATTGAGTGATCTCGACGTCATCGTCGTGCTTCCGAATCTCTGGGGTACGGGCGATCCTGCGACCAATGTGAATAATTTGATGCCTCTGGCGGTTTGCAATGTCCTGCCAGGTTACAAGCGGCTTCCCTACGTCGGTCTCCAATATCAGAACGGGACATTGATCTCCGGGCTCTACACTCATACGCTCGTCCCAAATTCAAAGAATCGCGACTGCGTAAGTGCGGCCCTCAACCAATCCCACCTCGCCTCCCGAAGTTATCATTCGGGTGGAGTCAATGTTGCCCTCTGTGACGGCTCGGTTCGGTTTATCAAAAATTCCATTCAATTGGATGTGTGGAGAGCGTTGGGCACCCGTGCCGGAGGGGAAACGATCGACTCCTCAGCGTATTGAGCTGAGGAGTAGGAGTTTTTCCGCGGGACGATCGGTCCCGCGGCCGTCCGATCGGCTGACCTTACCTTGCATTATGCGTCTGCCGCGGCTTACGGCTTGGTGGGTTGATTGGCCTTCCAGACGCGCAGGACGTTCAGGCCGAGGATCTTGCGGATGGTTTCGTCGGAATGGCCCCGTTGCACCAGGCCCACGGTGAACAGGGGCCAGTTGGTCCAGGCCAGGCTCTGGATGCCTTGGGGCGACTCGCGGAAGTCGTCCTTGGGCCAGAGGTGTTCCCAGCGGGCGCCGGCCAGGGCCAATGGGGAACGACCGCCGGGACCTTTGGGGAGTTTGGCCCGCTCGGGCCCGTCGTTTCGCGAGAAATAGGCCACGTCCGTCCCGATCGCGACGTGGTCGGCCCCGAACGTTTTCACCGCGTAGTCGACGTGGTCGAGGAATGCGGCGATGTCTCCCGAGCCTCCCAGGAAGCGGGGGATGCAGCAGATGCCGATCAGGCCGCCGGTGTCGCAGATGGCGCGGGCGACGTCGTCGGGCTTGCCGCGGAAGTGCTTGTAGAGTCCACCGCAGGTCGTATGGCTGGCGACCATCGGCTTGGCCGAGGCCTTGGCGGCCTCGAGGCTGGTGCGCCAGCCCGAGTGGGCCACGTCGACGATCACGCCGAGCCGATTCATCTCGGCGATCGCCGTGCGTCCGAAGTCGCTCAGGCCGCCGTCGTTCGGCTCCCCTGCCCCGTCGCCGAGCGGGTTGCGGCGGTTGTAGGTCAAGTGCATCATCTGCACGCCGAGGTCCCGGAAGATCCGGAGCATCTGCAACTCATCGCGCTCGCTCTCCCAGCGCTGGGGCAGCGGCACCCCGTTGGTGGTGAACGCCAGGCAGCGTCGTCCAGACTGCTTTGCGGCCACGACCTCGTCGGGAGCGACCGCCTTGAACAGTTCGTTGCGTAGGGTGTCCGTGGTGAAGGTGAATCGCGCCAGCCGTTTGAGGAGGCGGAGTGGATCGTTCCCTTCCTCGCCGCTGTTCTGGAAGATGCAGGTGACGCCGGCCGCTTCAAAGGCCTCGAAGAACTCACGGCGCTCGACCGCATCGGTCGCGCATCGGGTCATCATCATCTCTTCGCGCAGGTCGATGAGCTCGCTGTCCGACGCCTTGTCCTCGATCGCCTTCGCGAAGCTCGCGCCATCGAGCGCACCGCGCGGCGCGAAGCCGTACGACTCGAACACCAACGCATCGGCATGAAGCTCCAGGCCGCGCTTCAGGTCCGCTTCGTTCGGCTTGAGGATCGCGAGCGCCCCCCGCCTGGCGGCGCGGATCGTCTCGTTGGCAGTGGCGAATGGCCCGGTGTCGACTCCGAGCTCGGCCGCTCGAGCCGACCGAACGCCCAGGCGGCCGGCCAGGGATGCGGCTGCGGCCGCGTGCAGGAATTGCCGTCGACTCTGGCGGAATGCAAGCATGTTCCGATGTCTCCCAAGGTCGTGCGTAATCCCGAAGCGGCGACCGATGATCGCCAGGAGTGAAGCACTAATGTGTGCTTGCTGATTTGAGCATGTTGCAAAGGAAGTCGGGCCTTCTGTCTGTCCCGGAGGCCGAGCTTTGCGGGAGAAACTTGTTCACACGCTCTGCGGCCCCACCCGCCGGAGAAGACGACGCAGAGCGTCGGGGACGGCATTCCCACGCGGAGCGTGGGAACGAGATCTCGGTATTCTTGCGACTGTTTCGATCACTTTCAACGACCTGCTAGAGCGGTTCCCGACCGGCTGGCGCACGGAAAAAGGGGACAGGCACCCGGCCTCCAAGGCGTTCGGCGAGATTCAAGGGCTCAGGGGCCGGGAGCCAGTCCCCTTTTTCCTCCGCTGTGCGCAATGCAAGGGAAAACCGCTCTAGAGAGCGAGGAATCAACCTCGTTCCCACGGTCCTCCGCTATGCCTTACCCACAAGTCGTAAGTCGTTAGCAATCCGGAGGTTACGGAAGGGGGCTGTGGCCCGAGCTGGATGCCACAACTGGAGGACTCTCAAGCACTTGCGCCGATCACCCTCGCTGGACACCGGGCCAGACCCCCCACTTGTGGGTAATGCATAGCGGTCCTCCGTGGGAATGCCGATAGGGGTAGGGAGAGCGGATTACGCTCCCCCTCCCTCCAAACCGTACGGGCGGATCTCCCGCATACGGCTTTCCCGTTGGTGGTTTTACCTCAAAGAGGATTGACTGGCTAACTCATGGGCTCGTTCCAAGCTGAAAAGTCCATGGTCGGCAAAGAAGGCGTTGGGCCAACGTTGATGGTCGGTGCCACGACCGCGGCCTCGTTTCTTCATCCGTTTACGGAGCAGACTCCGCAGACGCATGCGGATCCAGCCGTCGAGTCGTTCAAACGTCCACTTGTGGCTGTGCTTGAAGTATTCAAACCAGCCACGAAGCGTTGGGTTGAGGCTAGCGATGATCGCGGAGAGGCTGCCCCCGGTCGTACGCGAGGTCTTCGTCCGGACCGTCTCCTTGAACTTGTCCAGGCTCTTCGGTCGCGGGCGGCGTGTGCCGTCCTCAAACCGGTAGCCCAGGAAGTCGAAGCTTTCGGTCCTGACGGCGATGATCCGCGTCTTGGTGGGATGCAGGGTCAGGCCGGCCGAGGCCGTCCACTCCTGCACCACCGCCATCGCTTGGGCCGCTTCCTCCGAGCTTCGACACAGGATCACGACGTCGTCCGCGTAGCGCACCATCTCGAAACCCGATTCGGCCATCAGGTGGTCGAGCGGATCAAGGTAGATGTTGCTCAACAGCGGGCTGATCACCGCACCCTGCGGCGTCCCCTGTTCGGGCGTCGATACCTCCAGGTCGTCGAGGACGCCCTGGTGCAGGAACGCGTCGATCAAATTCAGCACCTTCCCGTCCGCTACCTTCTTGGCGACCAGCGCCAGCAGGCGGTCGTGGGGGATCGTGTCGAAATCGCTCTTCAAGTCGGCATCTACCACATGTGTGAATCCGCCTTTAAGCAGCTCGTCCACCCGCCGCAGCGCGTCCTTGCATCCCCTGCCGGGGCGAAAGCCGTAGCTGTGCGCGGCGAAGTCACGCTCGAAGATCGGTTCCAACACCTGCCGGAGTGCCGTCTGGACCACCCGGTCGCGGACGGTGGGAATCCCGAGCGGACGCTTCTCCTGGTTTCCTGGTTTGGGAATCCAGTGTCGGCGGATCGCTTGCGGACGGTAGGTTCCCGTACGCAGGGCGTCGCTGAGATCCTTCAGGTTCTCTTCCAGGCGGTCCTCGAACATCGTCACGGTCACGTGGTCCACGCCCGCGGCACCCTCGTTGGCGGCGACTCGAGAGTAGGCCGTATACAGGGCGCGTTGCGGGTGGACCTTGTCCATCAGGCTATACCAGACTCCACCTTTGACCCCCTCGATGAGGGCCGTCAACATCCGCTCCGTCCAGACCGTCGGTTCGACCCAGACCCATGGGATCGGGATCTCTCTGGCGCGCCTAGCCCTCGCGGGCACTGCCTCCAGTGGGAATTCCTTCGCATCGGACATCGCGTCTCCACCTCCCTGCACCCCTTCGCTCCACCGGAGTTACCCGGCTTCTGCGCTACTATGGGTGCTCTGACTCCTGGACCCCCGGCTCTTCGTATCCTTATCAGGGACAATGAACACCGGCTTTGGCGAGGTCCAGGTCTCCCTGTGTTTCGTCATCGAACCTTCCGATCATTCCGTCTCCAACAACCTACTGTCGTCCCGACGCCATTCTGGGGTTTTGTGCGTCGGTCTTACCGGACCACATCACTGTGGACGCCCTTTCTGAGGGGCCATGCGTCAATTGGGCTTCGCCATCGAGGAGCAGGCTCGCCACGACAGTCGGCCGAATCGAGTTTACTTGCGTTACGGACTGATCGTTCACCTACGGTTGCTTCCCACCCCGCCTCGCGGCGACGCAGTTACCCTCGGTTACGAAGTGCCAGAACACTTCGGCAGGAACTCACACCCTGCGGATTCAATGCAATTACAGGCGCACTCCTCGACGCTCCGCGTCGTCTGGCCTTTGGTATGGGTCAATGCCCGAGGTGGGGGCCATCGGTCTTGTACGCGCCGGTGCCCCCTTGGGAGCAGCGGCCGTGGCTCCAGGAGAGCCAGACGCGGCGGGGCAAGTGGATCCCCTCGTAGTCCCAGCCCCAGGTCCCCTCTTCAACGCGTCGCGAGCAACCGCCGTGGGCGGATCCGCCGCCGACGTAATAGCCGACGTAGCTCGGGCCGTTCGTGGCCTTGGCGTGGTCGGCGACGCGGGTCGGATGGCCGGCGCGATGGTGGGTGTGCTCGATGGCACGCGGCGGGCCGGGCGGCGGCGTGGCTTCCGGGGGATGGAAGAACGAGCCGGCGAAGGCGGTTGGTCCCGCCACGAGGAATAGCGCCAACAGCCAGGCTCGACAACTCACTCGCGGCATCGTCTTGATCCTCCGTCGCTCTTGGGCGACTTGTCCCACCCGACATCATCCGATTCCAACGTCGCGTCAAGGCCCGGCTTTCCGCGCGGCTTGTCGGGCTTGCCGATTGAATTTTTGGAGCCGCTGGACGTCCTGAGGAGTCAGGCCAGTTTGACCCCCTGGCAGGATCGGCTGGGGTGTCATCGGGGTCGAAGGCGGTTCGCCGATCCCGAGGTGCGGGTTGCGGTTGAACTTCTGGTAGGGGAGCCGGACGCCGCGGACGAAGACCTGGTCGGCGCTCAGCACGTTGCTCGGGGGTGTGAAGCCCTTCGCGGCCTCGTAGGTGACATCGTCGTCCTGATCGACGCCATCACCGCTGACTCCGAGGCCACCGACGAGTTGT
The DNA here is from genome assembly GCF_900129635.1 of Singulisphaera sp. GP187. Taxonomy (GTDB): domain Bacteria; phylum Planctomycetota; class Planctomycetia; order Isosphaerales; family Isosphaeraceae; genus Singulisphaera. Next base: position 6,243,893 of record NZ_FSRB01000001.1, read on the forward strand.
CGGGTGCTACTGCCGGCGACCGTGTTGTAGACCGGAGCGCTGCCGGGGAAGAACACGATGCCGTTCTGGTTGGCGACGTTGAACGGGTCGTGGAAGTTCGACTGCGGGTTGAATGAGTCGAACCCCTGGACGCTCTGGAACGCGGAGGGGGTCAATGCCGGGCCGTCGTTGCGGATGCCGACGTCGTTGAGGATCGAGAACGGGCCCGGGGGATTGCCGTCGATCCCTTCCGGGAACCGGGGCTCGGCCAGGTACCGGAAGGTCCGGTTGGTCATCGCCACCCCCTTGGGGACGTTCGCGACCTGGTCGATTGGCTGGAGCTCGTTGGGGTTGGCGTAATAGGCCACGTTCCTCGCCTTGGCGACCGCGACGTCGATCGAGAAGACGGTAGCGTCGGGCATCCGGTACAGGCCGAGGACTTCCCCCGTCTTATCCGTCACGGCGAAGACCATTCGGGTCTGGCTGTTCAGAGGGAGGCGGATCGCCGCGCGGACGTGCTTGGCCTCGGCGATCCCCCGATTGATCATCGCGGTGACGTCGTCGGCCGTCAGCGTCCCGTCCGCGCTGGCGTGAGGCAGGACGAGCCAGCCGTCGGGAACCGGCGACCCGGGCAGGAGCGTGGCGCCGGCGGTGTTCACCGGTTGGTTGGTGCCACTGTTGGGGTCGCCGATTCCGAGCGTGCGGCCGTTGTCGACGAGGTTGCGGGGCCCCTGCCGGCCGTGACCGCCGAAGATGTCGAGGGTGATCCCGACCAGGTCGATCCGTCCGAACGGAAGGTCGAAGTTCTCCCCGGCGGGGAAGGCGGGGAGCCCGAGCTTCTTGTTGACTCGCGGGTTGTTGAACGAGACTCCCGCGGCCTTGCTGCCCCCCGCCGCGACGAAGGCGGCGTACTCGGCCTCGAGCGATCGGTCGGGCTTGGTCGGGTCGAAGAAGCCGGCGTCGTTGAGCGACGAGTTCTCCGCGGTGGCGTAGCCGGTTTGGCCGGGATAGAAGACCCCGATCCCGCCGACCAGCGTGCCGTTCTTATAGAGCGGGATGCCCCCGGGCAGCGTGGCGATTCCGCGCGACTGGGCGCTGGGCAAGGTCCCCGTGACGAAGCCGTACGACTCCGGCGCGTTGATCTCCTGACCGGCCGGAATGAAGTTCGGGTCGGCGTTGAACCGGCTCGCGAGCTTGATGTCGTCGGGCGTCCCGCGGATATGGTCGGGCCCCGGGCTGACGATGCTGTCGCGGTTGGTGTGCTCGATCTGGAACAGGTCGACCTGCGGGGTGTACATGACCCGCGCTGGGAAGTGCCCCTTCTTGCCGATCGGCGCCACGAAGCCGGGACCCCGCAAGGTCGAGTTGGGATCGGGGATATCGGGGTTCGACTCGATCTCGCGCTGGGTCATCGTCGACTGCGAGATGTTCTGGATCGTCCGCGAGGTCAATGGGGCCTGGCTATTCGCGAAAAAGGCCCCGGTCCGCGCCTTGGCGATCGCGCCATCGATGGCGAAGACCTTATTTTCGGTGTTGCCGGTGATCGCGGTCGAGACGTTGCTCTCGAGGCGAACGCCGAGGATGTTCCCTTCGCGATCGACCACGGCGATGATCCCGTCGTTACTGGCCGTCGCTCCCGCGGCGCGCTGGAGTAGCGTCTCGACATCCTGGGTCGTCAGGAGCGTCGAAGCCGCCTGGGCCGAGATGGCGCCGGTGCCGGCACTGGCCGCCAGCAGCGCTCGGGTCTCGAGCCCCTCGATTTCGGGGCGCCGACTCTTCTCCCCACGTCGGGAGACCTCGCGGCCTGGCGTTCGATGGCCTCGGAAATCGAGCCAACGCATTACGTCCATCTCCGGGGCATCCGCGGGGAAAGGCCGAGGCGTTCGACGATCAAACTCCTCCGCCCCCGTCACGAAAAGCGAGCGGACCGATCCGAGATCGCTCGTGCCGCGTCGGTACGCGGCCGGAACCGATCAAAAGCGAATCAATACGCCATGCGCTCTCCCGGACGAGGGTGACTCACCCGTTCTTTCGGCCAAATCGAGTGACTGATTTTAATGACCTTTCTGGAAATGATGGAAAAGAGGGCGGTCGATCGAGGCGGGTGGTTGGGATCACAGGCATTCGGATTCGATTTGGTTTAAGCGGGGCAAATGGCGTAAAGCGTAAAATCAGAATAATGCTCAAGATCGATATGCGTCGGTTCGATATAAGCTTGCGACCCAACGGCCTGGCGCCACTTAAAGGGATCGCGTTTCACGACGCGTTCCGAATCTCCCTTCGAGCGGATCAAACGCGATTCGCCCCACGGGTGAAGGAGATACGGCTGGGCAAGCTGGATTCCCCTCAATCAAGTTTTCTTTCATTCCCGGTCAGCGGAGCCGATTGCATGACCCTGGCAGACCTGGCGCGATTCCTGTTTCGCGGTGGGCTCACCGGGCTTGTCTTGACCGGGATCTGCGTGGCGTCCGACCGGCCCGGCAACACGGACTCGCCGCCGTTGCCTCCCGATCCCGTGGCCGCGTCGCCCCCACCACGACCCGCCCCGGGCGCGCCGACCGCCCTCGATTCGCGAGGCTCGGACTCCGTCGTGCTTCCACCGCCGATTCTCGAGGGATCCTCTCGAAGCGCTGAGGCGGCCGGGGCTGCGGAGCCGATCGGCTCGCTGCCACGCCTTGCGCCTCGGATGTTGGACCGGCCGATCGATCCGGTCCCTCCCCCTCCGCCGGCCCTGCCCCCCGAGGCCGATGCGCCGATTACGGCCACCGCGGTCGATCCGTCGCTCGGCTTTACCGGTCCGTCCGGGATCTTGCCGACGGAAGGGCCGCAAGACGGGCACTTCCTTCCGGTCGAGGACCGTTGGCGGCTCGGGTTTCCCGAGTGGGATCGCTATGGCAAGGGACACCCCGTTAATGATGACTACCCGTTTATGCCGGGACGGCTCCGCGACCCGTTCAATCAGAACGTCCTGAAAGGGGATTACCCGATCCTCGGTCAGCACACGTTCCTTGACCTCACCGCGCAGTTGTTCACGTTCCAGGAATTTCGCCAGGTCCCGACGGCCACCACCCCGTTCGAGAGCACGGCCCGCCCGAACCAGCAGAACTTCTTCGGTCGGCCGAATCAGTACTTCACCTCGAACTTCTTCGTGCTCGCGTTCGACCTGAGCCACGGCGATGCCGCCTTCAAACCGCTCGACTGGAAGTTCCGGGTGATGCCGATCTTCAACCTCAACAACCTCTCGGTTGAGGAACTCGCGATCGTCAGCCCGAACGTACTGCAGGGGACCTCGAGAACTCGCACATTCTGGGCGCTTCAGGAAGCCTTCTTCGAGACCAAGCTGGCTGACGTGGGGCCGGACTACGACTTCGTTTCGGTTCGAGCGGGGACGCAGCCGTTCAATAACGATTTCCGCGGCTTCCTGTTCAACGACGTGAATCGCGCGATCCGCTTTTTCGGCACTCGCAACGCGAACCGGGATCAGTGGAACCTCGCCTACTTCCGCCAGTGGGAGAAGGACACGAACAGCCAGTTGAACTCGTTCAGCGACCGCCGCCAGAACTTGGTGTTTGCCAACTACTACCGCCAGGATTTCTTGGTCCCCGGCTACACGGCTCAGCTCAGTGTGGCGTACAACAACGATCCGCGATCGTTTAAGTTCGATAAGAACCGATTCCTGGTTCGTCCCGACCCGGTCGGGATCGCCCGGCCCCACCAGATCGACGTCGCCTACCTGGGCTGGGCCGGTGACGGCCACGTCGGCCGGTTCAATCTGACGCATCAGTTCTACTGGGCGCTGGGCCGCGATACGCTCAATCCGCTGGCCAACCAGGCGCAGACGATCAATGCTCAGATGTTTGCCATTGAAGGTTCATACGACCGAGACTGGGCTCGGTTCCGCGCCTCGTTCTTCTGGGCCTCGGGCGATCACAACATCAATAACAGCCACGCCACGGGCTTCGACACGATCCTCGACGGCCCGAACTTTGCAGGCGGCCCGTTCAGCTACTGGAATCGGCAGCAGGTTCCGCTCTTCGGCGTCAACCTGGTTCAGCGGCTCAGCCTGGTCCCCGACCTCCGTTCCAGCAAGTTCCAGGGCCAATCGAACTTCGTGAACCCCGGCCTGTTGCTGCCGACCCTGGGCGCTGACTTTGACCTTACCCCCAAGCTCAAGATGATCAACAACATCAACTTTCTCTGGTTCGATCAGACCAACGTCCTCGAACAATTCCTCTTTCAAGGCAAGATCGACCGTTACATCGGCACCGACCTGAGCGTTGGCTTCGACTACCGCCCGCTCCTCTCCGAGAACGTCAGCATCGTGATGGGCGTCTCGGGCCTGATCCCCGGCCAGGGGTTCCGCGACCTCTACAACAACTCCAACGACCGCGTTCAGCCGCTTGTGGGCAGCTTCTTGTTTGCGAATTTTGTTTATTAGTTTGAACGTAGCTCAGTGGAATTGGTTGGCTTGTCGAAGGGTGTTTTCGGATTGCGTTTTCCCTGGGACCGCGGGCGTCCCGCCCGCATTCTTGAGTCTCAGACTTACGCGGCTGGTTGCTTTAATATGTGGGCATGAATATTGTTCGCGATTGCGGGCTGTTCGGCATCGGTTTTCATCGCGGACGCCATGTCCAAGGACGCGGCTATCGAAGAGGAGAAACTCGTTCCCACGCTCCGCGTGGGAATGCCGTCTTGGCCGCTCTGCGGCCCCACCCGCCGAGGAAGACAAGACGACGCGGAGCGTCGCAGACGGCATTCCCACGCAGAGCGTGGGAACGAGATCCCGGTATTCTTGCTACCGTCTCCGCAATCGCGGACCCTACAAGACTTATGTGTGTGGGACCGGGATTTGACCTGGTGTCCCAGCTCAATTGAGGTGGGTTTGGTTTCGACCTCCGGGCCCAACATGTAAGAGACTCTTTCTCATAAGAGGCGGTTGCGCTTGACCGATTTCGCGGTCGCGGGTATGGTTCCGGCACGCCCCCGGTGCGCGATGAACTTTTTTTTCGCGTCGTGAGGGATCCATTCGTTGACACGGAGGTCGGCGACACCATGCCCCCCGCCGCGCATGCGCTTCGAGTTCCCCCGATCTTTGCCTTGGGGCTGGCTGCCGCACTGCTCGCGGGCGTCTGCCTCTCCTCGCTCGGGGGCCCTCCGGAAGCTGCGGCTCGGCGTGGACCTGGGGCTCCTCGGGCCATCGCACGCGGTGTCGACGTGGTCGCTTACCCCGTGCCTCCCGAACTGCAAGGCATCGACCTGTCGAAGCAGACCGACGCGATGGCGATGGGCAAGAGCACGGGCTGTTTGCAGTGTCATCATACGGCCCACGACCCTCACGAGCGTGAGACGGTCAAGCTGGGGTGTGTCGATTGCCATGGCGGCGACCCGACGACCGGCGATAAGCACCGCGCCCACATCTTGCCCCGCCAGCCGGGAGCCTGGGCGACGTCGGCCAATCCGGTTCGCACCTACACGCTCTTGAATCACGAGTCACCCGACTTCATCCGCTTCATCAATCCGGGCGACCTCCGGATCGCCCATATGAGCTGCGGTACGACGAGCTGCCATCCCAAGGAAGTCCTCCAGAACCGGATGAGCATGATGACCCATGGGGCCATGCTCTGGGAGGCGGCCCTCTACAACAATGGCTCGATCCCGTTGAAGCAAGGGCGCTACGGCGAAAGCTACAGCATGAACGGCGCCCCGCAGCGGCTTCAAACCGTGCCTCCCCCCAGCGAGTGGGAAATGCGGGTCAAGGGCGTTGTCCCGTTCCTCGACCCCCTGCCCCACTTCGAGGTGAGCCAGCCCGGCAACGTCCTCCGCATCTTCGAACGAGGAGGCCGGAGCCCGGCCGAGGTCGGCCTGCCCGACCCGTTCGAAGAACCAGGCCGGCCTCGCGCCCGTCTGAGTGCCCGCGGCCTGGGCACCCGGAACCGGACCGACCCCACCTTCGTGGGCCTGACCAAGACACGGCTCCTCGACCCGACCCTCAACTTCCTCGGGACGAACGATCACCCAGGCGACTATCGCTCGAGCGGCTGCACCGCCTGCCACGTCGTTTACGCCAACGATCGCTCGCCCGTGCATTCCGGGCCTTACGCGGCGGCCGGTAACCTTGGGCTCACGCGGAACCCCGACCCGACGATTCCGAAGAACGAGCAAGGGCATCCGATCGAGCACCGGTTCACCTCGGGGATGCCGTCGAGCCAGTGCATCGTCTGCCACGTCCACCCCGGCACCAGCGTCATGAACAGCTACCTGGGGTACACCTGGTGGGACGAGGAGACCGACGGTGAGCTGATGTACCCCGCGCATCAGCACGAGCCGACCGCCGAGGAGTTCACCCAGTCCCAGCTTTCGAACCCCGACGAGGCCGCGGCACGCGGGCTCTGGTCGAACCCGCGGTTCCTCGAGCGGGTCGCCGAGCTGAACCCGAAAGCCAAGAAGACCCAGTTCGCCGACTTCCACGGGCACGGCTGGGTCTTCCGCGCCGTCTTTAAAAAGGATCGCAAGGGGAACGCGCTCGACCATGAAGGGCGGCTGGTGGGTGAGCCGACCACCGAACAGCTCATGGCGGCGATCGGCCTGCCCGAAGCGCTGAAGGAGCAGAACCGGGTCCGCGAGGGGAGCCAGGCTCCGCCGCCGCCGGTGAATCGCGACGGGCTCCCCGTCCACTTGCTCGACGTCCACCTCGAGAAGGGGATGCACTGCGTCGATTGCCACTTCTCGCAGGATGTTCATGGCAACACGCGACTCCAGCAGGAGGTCCGCGCGGCCGTCGAGATCCAGTGCATTGATTGCCACGGCTCGTCCGATGAGAAGGCCACCCTCCTGACCTCGGGGCCGGCCGCGTATACGTCCGGGCCCAACGGCCGCGACCTGGCGACGTTGCGGACCCCGTCCGGCAAGCGCCGGTTCGAGCGCCGCGGGAACAAGCTCTTTCAGAACTCGATGGTCGAGAAAAACCTGGCGTGGGAGGTGGTCCAGACCGCCGACACGATCAACCCGGCGAGCGACCACTACAACGAGAAGTCGCACCTGGCCAAGACGGTCCGGTTCAACGACGCCGGCCAGATGGAGTGGGGAACGCCCCCCGGCTTGAACAGCCAGAAGTGCGCCCACTCGAACAAAAATATGAGCTGCATTGCCTGCCACTCGTCGTGGAACCCGAGCTGCTTCGGCTGTCATCTGCCGCAGAAGGCGAACAAGAAGATGCCGGCGCTGCACAACGAAGGGGACATTTCACGCAACTACGTTTCTTATAATTTTCAGACGCTTCGTGATGACGTGTACATGCTCGCCCGCGATGGCGACGTGACCGGCAACAAGATTGGCCCCGCGCGGTCGTCGTGTGCGATTCACGTCGGGTCGTACAACGCGAACCGCGAGTCGATCTACGTCCAGCAGCAGACGATCTCGGCCGAGGGACTCAGCGGCGTCGCCTTCAGCTCCAACGTTCCGCACACGGTTCGCGGCGGTCCCACCTTGATCGAAAAAGGGCCGGACAAGGGCCGCCCTGTCTCACCCGAGGCCTATCGCGCCGGGCGCAACGACACCAAGCAATGCACGGACTGTCACCTGTCCCGCGACAACGACAACAACGCGATCGTGGCGCAGTTGTTGATGCAGGGGACGAACTACGTCAACTTCATCGGTCGGTACTGCTGGGTGGCGGCTGGCGAGCACGGGTTCGAAGGCGTGGTGGTGACCGAGCGCGATGAGCCCCAAGCGGTCATGGGGAGCTCGCTCCACAAGCTCGCCTTCCCCGAGTCGTTTCAGGAGCACGAGGAGCGGGGAGGAACGCTCGAGCATGCTCATGAGCACGCGCCGACCGACGTCGGTGAGACGGTTTCGCTCAAGCGCCGGAAGGCGGAGGTGCTCGACATCCAGGCTCGTGGCGAATATCTGTACGCGGCCTGCGGCGAGAATGGCTTGCGGGTCTTCGACATCTCGTTCATCGACCACAAGGGCTTTTCCGAGCGGATCACGAGCGCTCCGGTCTCGCCGATCGGCCAGCGGTTCTTCGTCCGGACCAAGTACGCCACGGCCGTCGCCGCGCCGGCGACCCCTGCCCCGGACCCGACGCGGACCCACCGCCCGGAGAATCGGGAACAGGCGGTGCATCCGATCTATGGGTATCTCTTCGTCGCCGACCGTGAGGAAGGTTTGATCACCGTTCCGGCCGGTACCCTCCTGGACGGCAACCCGTCGAACAATTTCCTTGGCCGGGAGGTGACCTTCAACCCCGGGGGCCTGCTGCGCGGGGCGAAGAGTTTGGCGATCGCGGGCACCTATGCGTATGTCTGCTGCGACGCTGGCCTGGTGGTCGTGTCGCTCGACGATCCCAAGCACCCGCGGGTGACGTCGGTCGTGCAAGCCCCCTTGCTGGCGCAGCCGACGTCGGTGCAGGTGCAGTTCCGCTACGCGTTCGTCTGCGACGCGCATGGGGTCAAGGTTTTTGATGTGACCGATCTTGCCATCCCTCGGCCGGTCGCGGAGCTCGAGCTCCACGAAGCCCACAAGATCTACGTGGCGCGGACCTATGCCTATGTCGCCGCCGGCAAGCAAGGGTTGGTCATCCTTGACGTCGAGAATCCGGAACGGCCGCGGATTGACCAGGTCTATAATGCCAACGGCTGCATCAACGACCTGCACGACGTGAAGCTCGGGATCACGTACAGCAGTGAGTTCGCCTACTTGGCCGACGGGATCAACGGCCTGCGGATCGTCCAGTTGAGCTCCCCGGAGACGCCGGGCAACATGGGGTTCAGCCCGCGCCCGACCCCGAAACTGATTGCGACTCACAAGGTGCCCAAGGGGGGCCATGCCCTGGCGATTTCGGAGGGCCTCGATCGCGACCGGGCGGTTGACGAGAGCGGCAACCAGATCGGCGTCTTCGGACGGATCGGAGCGCGTCCGTTCAACCTGCTCGAACAACAGCAACTTTACCTGCGTGGCCCGCAGGTCTGGAAGGTCAGCGACGACCCTCGCGACCCCTTGTATCGTTTCGTCGGGCCAAGACCACCGGGACGTTAGTTGACCTTGATGGACGGCGATCCCAGCTTCGGCGGTAAGCCGATGGGTTGCCAGCAGCCGGCGCGCCTCTGTATCGTTGAGATATAAGAGGCGACGTGGCCTCCGATCGAGCGCCGCCCCAACAACGACCGCGCGGGCAGACCGGACATCCCTCGTGAGACCAAGACCCGCGCAGGCTGGGGACGCCTTGATTGGCGTCGTAAAAGGGGCTGCGAGAGGACCGGTTCACCGACAAATGATCGATTCCGACGGCTCAGTCCAAGCCTCTGCACGGCTCGCCTCGCTCCGAGAGACCGGACTTCTCGACAGTCCGGCCGAGCTTTCGTTCGATCGGCTGACGCGACTGGTGGCGCGGTTTCTCAAAGTCCCGATCGCGTTGATTTCGCTCGTGGACGACCGTCGACAATACTTCAAGAGTTGTCTGGGTCTGCCGGAACCGTGGGCCACGGCGCGGGAGACCCCGCTGACTCACTCCTTTTGCCGCCACGTCGTCGCTTCGTCCGAGCCGCTGATCGTCGGGAATGCCCGCACGCACCCGCTGGTCCGGGACAACCCGGCGATTGACGAGCTCGGGGTGGTGGCCTACCTGGGCGTCCCCCTGACCACGACCGACGGCCTGGTCCTTGGCGCGATCTGCGCCATCGACCGCGAACCGAGGGAGTGGACCGAGGACGAGGTCGCGGCGCTGACCGACCTGGCCTGCTCGGTCATGACCGAGATCACGCTGCGCCGGGATGTCGCCGATCGCCGGAGTGCCGAGCGGCTGCTCGATCGGTATCGGCTGCTCTCGCAGCATGCGCGTGACATTGTCCTGTTCGTCCGAACCGACGGCCGAATCGTCGAGGCCAACGACGCGGCCATTGCCGCCTACGGCTACGATCGGGACACCCTGCTACGCATGTCGATTCTCGAGTTGCGCGACTCGGAGACGGTCGCATTCGTCCCCGACCAGATGGCCCAGGCCGACGTTCAAGGGGTCACCTTCGAGACCGTCCACCGCCGCAAGGATGGCAGTACATTCCCCGTGGAGGTCAGCTCTCGAGGCGCCGAGATCGCGGGCGAGCGGCTCCTGCTGAGCATCCTCCGCGATATCAGCGAGCGGAGGCGGGCCGAGGAAGAGCTCCGGCATTCTCGCGAGCGCCTGTCGGAGACGCTCGCGCAGCTCGAGGCGCTGGTCGCGGGGGCACCGTTCGCCCTGGCCTTGCTCGACAGCGACCTGCGGTTCGTCCGCCTGAACGAGGCCATGGCCCGGCTCAACGGCGAGCCGACATCCGTCCACCTGGGCCGATCCTATGGCGAGATCGTGTCGGCGGCGGCCGCGATCGACGAATCAGCGCTTCGCGAAGTGATCGAGACCGGGGTTCCCCGGCTCGGCGTCTATCACGAAGGGGAGATGCCGGGTCTCCCCGGCTATGTCGGCCGTTGGTTGAGCAACTGGTATCCGGTCTGTGCCACCGACGGTCGGGTGCTCGGGGTCGGCATCATGACCGCCGAGATTACCGAACAGATGCGTTCGGAAGCGGCGCTCCGGTATAGCGAACGGCGGTATCGCACCCTGATCGACGGCGTCCTTCAGCTCATGTGGGTGAACGATCCCGATGGCCGGACCATCTTCTTCAACCGGCGCTGGCGCGAGTACTCGGGGTTCGCCCCCGAGTTGTTGACCGGCCTATCCTGGCCCAACGTGGTTCACCCGGAGGATCTGGTCCGGTTGCGGCAGATTCGCGATGTCAGCATCCAATCCGGAGAGCCTTATGAGTGCGAGTATCGCCTTCGGAATCGGGACGGTGAGTTTCGCTGGCACATTGCTCGGGTCGTACCGATGATTGATCGCGGAGGGAAGGTGGAGAACTGGTTCGGCGTGGCGACGGATATCCACGACCTGAAGCGCGCCGAAGGGGAGCTGCGGGCGGCCCGCGACGCGGCGGAGGCCGGGACGCGGGCGCGGGATCAGTTCATGGCCGTGCTGAGCCACGAGCTCCGGACACCGCTCACCCCGGTGCTCGTCAGCGTGACGGCGATGCTCGAAGACCCGGAGACGCCGGAGTCGGTCCGCCCGGCGCTGGAAGTGACCAAACGGAATATTGCTTTGGAGGCCAGGCTGATTGACGACTTGCTAGACATCACCCGAATTACCCAGGGCAAGCTGAACCTGGGGCGTGAAATCGTCGATGCTCATGAGCTGATCCGACGAGCGGTCGAGATCTGCCGCGACGAAGTCGGCACCGCCGGGATCGCCCTCTCCATGCACCTGGTGGCCACCGCTCATCATGTCGACGGCGACCCGGCCCGGCTCCAGCAGATCTTCTGGAACCTGATCAAGAACGCGGTGAAGTTCACGCGGAAGGGGGGCATGGTCGTCATCAACTCGTATGACGTGGATGGACCGGCCGGCCCGCGCTTGGTCGTCGAGGTCAGGGACACCGGAGTCGGCATTGCTCCGGAGGCCCTGCCGAAGATCTTCAACGCGTTCGAGCAAGGCGATAACGAGGTCACGAGGCAATTCGGCGGCCTGGGCCTTGGCCTGGCGATCAGTCGGAACCTGACGGAGGCGCACGGCGGGACCCTGACCGCCTCGAGCGGTGGCCGGGGCCAGGGGGCGACGTTCGTGCTTCGCCTGCCCGTGGCGACCGTGCCGGTGCCCTACGCCACGATCCCGGCCCCTCGAATCGAGACCAGTCGGCCTCCTGCTTCGCTGCACATCCTGCTCGTGGAGGACAACGCCGATACGCTCCGGGTGATGAGCCGCCTGCTTCGTCGCCGAGGCTATCAGGTCACGTCGGCCTCCTGCTTCACCTTGGCCCTCGAGGCGGTGGAGCGTGACGAACCGTTCAACCTCGTCGTCAGCGACATCGGTCTGCCGGATGGGAGCGGCCTGGAGCTGATGCGGCGGATTCGGGCCCAACGCGACGTCAAGGGGATCGCCGTGAGCGGCTATGGCATGGAGGATGACGTGCGCAAGAGCCGTGACGCGGGGTTCTGCCTTCATCTGACCAAGCCGGTCGACTTCCCGGCGCTCGAGCAGGCGATCCAGCAGGTCGCCCGCCTTGAAGCCGAGGAGCCGGTCAACCCATGACTCAGTCGCGATCCCATGCTCATCAGTCCGGTTCGGAACGGAAACGAGATCGGCTTCGCGGCGTCAGCGAGCAGCCCGCCAGCCATGGAGAAGGACGGTATCGAGCTTCGATCGGCCGGGGCAAAGGGCGGCAAGTGAACCTGGGCCTCTACCCGGACCGCTGGCTGGCGGCATTCGCCTACAACGCGGCCGTCGAGGCGATTCGCGGCGACCTTCGGACCAAGAACGAGATTCCCGAAAAGCAGCAGCCGAGCGCCGACCAGGTGCGCCGGATTACGGCCCGGGTCCGGTGCCGCCTCGGTCTGGACACGCCGACTCCCCCCGTCGAGATTCCGCCGACGGCCGAGCAGTTGCTGACCTTGCTCGAGATCACGGTCGCCAGCTTCTGGAGAGGGCAAGTGGCCACCCATGTCGCCGACCTGGGCCGCGAGCTCGGGATCGCCGCCCGACGGCTTGCCGAGGCCGCTCGGCTCCTGCTCTGGAGCCATTCCTCGGGCCATCCCACGGCCCGCGACGCCCTGGCTCACCTCCTGGCCCGCAGGCTCGACCACACCTTCCGCCGCGCGGACGTCACGCGCGCGGTGCTTGACGACGACGGCGACGATGAGCTTCGCCTGGCCCGCTGGCTCGTCTACCCCGACGAACTCCCCGGTGGCGGCGGGTTCCGCGACACGATCGCCCTCCTCTACCTCGATCGCGACGCCGAAACGGCCGATTCGAGCCAGTCGGCCACGACCCCCGCATGGGCCCTGACCCTCGGCGTCGTGCCCCCGTTCAGTAGCGACCGAATTCGGTCCGCCTATCGGGCACGCTCGAAGACCGTTCACCCCGATACCGGGGGGGACCACGCGGAATTCGTCCGCCTGCAAGCCGCCTACGAGGACGCTCAGCGCTACTGCGCGTCGCGCGGACTCTAAGCTAAGGCCGACCGGCCTTTGCTCCCGTCGCGGGAGGTGCCGTCTGGAAGAGCGGGAGCGACTTGACCACGCTCTGGTAGACGCCCCATCCCAGGGGGATCGCGACGAGGATCCAGGCCGTGGCAACTTTCAGAGGAGAAGTCTTCTGCGTGGGGCTGCTCATGTTTCTTTGTTTTTGGCTTGGCCAGCCATCATGGGATGAGTGTAACCTGTGGCACTCATGTTATGATGGGTTGCCTGAGTTTTTATTTGTTTCGTGGACGAGTGATGCGTGGGGGATATCGAGCTCGTTTCGATGATGATGCCGTTCCGCGACGGGGCGAATCAGGAGGTCGCAGATCGCGCCGGCCAGGAGGAGGCCGACCATCAGGTACATCGTCAAGTTGTAGGCCTCGGCCTTGGCGACGCCGCGCTCGACCTGATAGGCCGAGAGGTAGTTGACCAGTTGTGGGCCGAGGACGGCGGCCATCGACCAGGCGGTGATCAGGCGCCCGTGGATGGCTCCGAGGTGCATCGTGCCGAACAGGTCGCGGAGGTAGGCCGGGATCGTCGCGAACCCGCCGCCATACATCGAGATGAGTGACGCGGTTGCCAGAACAAAGAGCGTGACACTCTGGTACTTCTGGGTGATCGGGATGAGGCCGTAGAGGATTGCCCCGACGAGGAAGAAAACGCCGTAGATGAACTTCCGTCCCGTCAGGTCGGAGACCGACGACCAGAAGAACCGGCCCCCCATGTTGAAGAGGCTCAGCAGGCCGGCGAACCCGCCGCCGGCCGCCTCCGTCACGCCGAACATATCCTGACACATTGGGGACGCCTGGCCGAGGATGCCGATCCCGGCCGTGACGTTCAAGCAGAGCACCGCCCAGAGCAGCCAGAACTGCGGCGTTTTCCAGGCCTTGTCCACGGAAACGCTTGCATTGGTGACGAGTTTCTTCGAGGTTGGAGAGGGCGTAAACCCGTCGGGTCGCCAGCCCGGCGCAGGCACGCGGACCGTGAAGACGCCGAACATCATGAACCCGAAATAGATCGCGCCCATCACGAGGAACGTTTCTTGGACTCCGACCGATGTGACCGACTTGAACTGGTTCATCAGCTCGACACCCAGGGGGGCCCCGACGAGTGCCCCGCCGCCGAAGCCCATGATGGCCATTCCGGTCGCCATCCCCGGCCGATCGGGGAACCATTTCACCAGGGTCGACACCGGCGCGATGTAGCCCAGGCCGAGGCCGATCCCACCGATCACGCCGTAGCCGAGGTAGATCAGCCAGAGGTGGTGCAGGGCCACTCCCAGACTGGAGAGCCAGAGTCCGCCACAGAAGCAGCAGGCACTGGCGAACATCGTTTTTCGGGGGCCGACGCGCTCGACCCACCGACCGAGCACGGCGGCCGAGAGCCCGAGCATGATCAGGGCGATCGAGTAGATCCAGCCGACTTGCGGCATGGTCCAGTCGGACCCCTTGATCGAGTGTTCGATGCCGATGATTCGGGTCAGCGGCTTACTGAAGACGCTGAAGCCGTAGATCTCGCCGATGCAGAGGTGAACCGAAAGGGCGGCGGGAGGGATCAGCCAGCGATTGAACCCGGGGGGGCCGATCGTTCGACTTCGATCGAGGAACCGGAAGTAAGCCATCGTTCACCAATCCTGCCTTGGCACGGCGGTCCGTCGTGCCCGATCGGTCGAGAAGAGGAAGCCATCGAATCCCCAAGGGATATACCAGACAACACGGTTCCGGGCCACCCACTCCTCGGAACCGGGATCCCCAGGTGCGACCGGGACGGAGAACTTGACCCATGGCACTGACCATCGAGACAATGACCGAGGCCGACTGGGAATCGATCCGCGCGATCTACCTCGAGGGCATCGCCACAGGCCATGCGACCTTCGAGACCGATGCGCCGAGCTGGGATCAATGGGATCGAGCCCGCCTCCCAGGGGGACGCTTGATGGCCCGTTCCGAGGACGGATCGATCTGCGGCTGGGGAGCCCTGAGCCCGGTTTCGACCCGGCCCGCCTATGCCGGCGTTGCCGAGGCCAGTCTTTACGTGGCGGCATCCGCCCGGGGTCAGGGGGTCGGAACCGCACTTCTCCGCGCCCTGATCGACGCGTCCGAGCGGGCGGGAATCTGGACCCTGCAAGGCGCCATCTTTCCCGAGAATCTGGCCAGCCTTGCCCTGGTCGCCCGGGCCGGGTTCCGCGAGGTTGGCCGGCGTGAACGGATCGGTCGGCGTGACGGGGTCTGGCGCGATACCATCCTGGTCGAGCGCCGTAGCCAGATCGTCGGCACCTGAGCCGCGGGGCTTACCGGCCGTTGCCGCGGGGGTCGGAGAGGTTCATACATGATGCCGCTCCCAGAAGTATGACTGTTTGTTGTTAAGGGATGTGCGCTTTTAAAAAATGCCGGAATCTCGTTCCCATGCTCTGCGTGGGAATGCCGTCCGCGACGCTCCGCGTCGTCTTCCCCGGCGGGTGGGGCCGCGGAGCGTGGGAACGAGTTTCTCCCGCGAATTTCGGCCTCCGGGGCAGACAAACGGCCCGGTTTCGTTGCGACAGAATCAAAATGTCAGATCGTTTTCCTGCTGACGTCTAAGCGGGTGGACTCGGTCCCCCTATAATTCAGTATGATTCGCACACCAATTGACGACGCAACCCGTGATGAACTCCAAGCCTTGCGCCGGAACCCGATTCCGCCGCGGGTCCGTGATCGTGTCGAAATGATCCTCCTCTCCGACGCGGGCTGGTCGGCCCCTCGCATTGCCATCCACCTGGGGGTCTGTGGCCAGACCGTTCGCGACGTCCTCCGGGCGTTCCTCGCCCGCGGCCTCGAGGCGCTGTATCCTTTCCGCTCGGGACCCGCCCCCAACCTCGCCAATCGCGACCGGGTGGCCGACGAGTTGAGGCGGTTGCTTGCCGAGGAGCGAACCTGGACCAGTCGGCAACTCAGTCAAGCTCTCGCCGAGCAGGGGATCGTCCTGGGTTCCAAGCAGGTCCGCCGCCACCTCAAGCGAATCCAGGCCAGTTACCACCGCACGGCCTGGACCCTGAAGCATAAGCAGGATCCGGTCAAAGTGGAGCGAGCCGGCCACATCCTGGACAACCTCAAGGCGAAGGCGGACAACGGGGATTTGACGCTCTACTTCCTCGACGAGTGCGGCTTCGCTCCCACCCTGCCGGTCGGCTATAGCTGGTCGTTACCCAAGCAGCGCAAGTTCATCCGCTACGAGGCTTCGCAACGGCGCCGGGTCAACGCGATGGCCGCCTATCGGCCCTATGGCCGCACGCCACGGCTGGAGGTGTTCACGGCCGAGCGGACCTGGGATTCGTATGACCTGCTTGGATTCTTGAAGGCGTTGCCATGGTCGAGTCGCCCGCGTGTCGTGGTACTGGACAATGCCAGCTTCCACACGAGCGCGGTGATCCGACAGGCCCGTCAGGAGTTGGCGGCATCGGGAATCTATCTCTACTACCTGCCGCCGTATAGTCCGGAGTTGAACCTGATCGAGTCGGTGTTCCGACAGGTGAAGCATCAGGAGATCCCTCAACGGAGCTTTCCGACACGCTGTGAATTGCGGAACGCCGTGGAGACTGGGTTCTCCAACTACGGCGAGCACCTTCCATCAAAAACTCCAAAAAGATTCCGTCCGGCCGCTTAGGACCTCATCGGAACACGATCGGCTGAGGGCAGAATCGCTTCAGCTTGTCGGGATCGAGCTCGATTCCGAGCCCCGGTCGGTTCGGGATCGCCAGGTATCCGGCCTCGTCGATCTGGAACGGTTCCGCGACGATTTCCTCGATGTAGGCCGAGGGGGTCAGGTACTCGACGTACCGGGCGACTGGGATGGCCGCGGCGAACTGGAGGTCGGCCGCGAGCCCGACCGCCGTATTCCAGCCGTGGGGGACGACCAGCATGTTGTGGTCGAAGGCCGACCAGGCGATGCGGCGCGATTCGCTCAGGCCGCCGTTCTTCGTGCAGTCAGGCTGGACGATGTCGAAGGCGCGGCCCTCGATCCAGGGCTGGAACGACTGCCGACGGGTGAGCACCTCGCCTCCCGCGATCGGAACCGGAGAGACCCGGGTCAGCTCGATATAGCCGGCGAGGTCGTCAGGCGGTAACGGCTCCTCGAACCAGACAATGCCGTAGTGTGCAAGCATTGATGCCGTGTTCCGGGCCCAGTTCGTGCCGTGCGGCCAGAACTGTTCGCTGCCCCCGGCGTCGACCATCAGCTCGACGTCATCACCGACCGTTTTCCGCGCGGTTCGGATCAGGCGCTCGTCGAACGCACGGTCGCGGCGGCCGAACGGGCGCCAGCCCATCTTGATCGCCTTGAAGCCGCGCTCGACGACGCTCGTGAGGGTTTTACTGAGCGCCTCGGGCTCGTCGAACAGGATCGAGCCATAGGGCTTGATCGTTTGTCGATAGTTGCCCCCGAGGAGTCGAGAGACGGGTTGGGAGCAGGCTTTTCCCATCAGGTCCCAGAGCGCGAGGTCGATGCCGCTGATCGCATGCTCGACCGCGCCGCCGCGCCCTTGCCAGAAGCTCGCCTGGCGAAGCGTCTCGGAGACCCGTTCCGGTTCGACCGCCGACTCGCCCCGGAGCAAGGGCCAGAGGAGTTCGATCGCCCCGGTCACGAGCGTTCCCGACGTGAAGCAGCTCCCATAGCCGCTGAGCCCTTCGTCGGTTCGGACGATGAGCAGCGTATGCAAGTTTTCCTGGGGCTCGTGCCCCTGCGGCCAGCCGCCGTCGACGGTGGCTCCCGTCAGCGGGCAGACCTCGATCGCCACGATCTTCAAGGCATCTCTCCTCGTCGAAAAAATGGCTGATGCCGCCGCCGGCATCAGCCATAGGGATCGTTGATTCCGAACAGACTGGGGATGGGCGCGACTCGGTGACTTTTGGTTTAGCCGAGTTCCCAGCCCTTACGGTACGACCCGTGGAAAATGGCGTCGGCCTCGGGAAGGCCTCGGGCCTTGATGGCGGCCGCGTCCCAATCGATGGTCTTGCCGGTCCGAATCGCGGCGACCCCGAGCAGGGTGATCTCGGTCAGTCGGGCCCCGTAGGAGAAATTCGAGCTGGCGGCCGGTCCCCCTTTGATCGCGTCGAGCCAGTCGCGGTGGTGGCCGTTCGACCGTGTGAGCGTCGGCTTGGGGCGGGCGAACTCGGCGTCGAGCGCGGCGGGCAAGAGTTTCGGCGGTTGCCCGGCCCCTCCGCAGAGGATGACCCCCTTGTCGCCAATGAACATCACGCCCCGTCCGGGCAACACGGTTTCCGGCGCAAGTGCGTCGGGGATCGGGGGTTTGAGGCCGCCGTCATACCAGTGGAGGACGACCGGCGGATTGTCGCCGCGCGCGCCGAAGTGGTAGGTCACGAGTGAGCCGTACGGGGCGATGTCGGCGTTCATCGCGCCGGCGTTCGACGCCTCGATCCGGAGCGGTTCCTTCAGGTCGAGGGCCCAGGTTGCGGCGTCGAGGTCGTGACAGCCGAAGTCGCCCAGCGCACTGCTGCCGAACGCCCAGAAGTCGCGCCAGGCGACCGGTGCGTAGGCGCGGTCGAACGGACGGGCCTCACGAGGGCCGAGCCAGAGGTCCCAGTTCAAGCCGGACGGTACGGGCGAACCGGAAGGACGGCCCTGGAGGGTCGGGTTCCAGCGACTGGTGCCGACCCAGGCGTGGACGTGCCGCACCGGGCCGATCGCGCCCCCTTGAACCCACTCGACGGTCTCGCGCATCCCGTTGGTCGAGTGCCCCTGATTGCCCAACTGGGTGGCCACTTTCGTCTCTTCCGCCACGGCGGCCACCCGCCGCGCTTCCGCGATGTTATGCGTGAGCGGCTTCTCGCAATAGACGTGCTTGCCCGCCCTCATCGCTTGCAGCGAGACATAGGCGTGAAGGTGGTCGGGGGTGGCGCAGAGCACGGCGTCGATGTCTTTTTCTTTCTCGAGCATCGTCCGGAAGTCTTCATACTCCGCGCAACGGCCCTTGTGCCCTTTGCTCTCGTTGTGGGCGTCGATCTCCGCCCGAATCGGCTCGCGCCCGGCGAGCCCTTTGTAATAGAAGTCTTTCAGGTCCCACTGGGTGGCGGGATCGGCCACTGCGATCAAGTGAGCGTCGGGCAGCTTGAACAGTTCGTGGAGATTACTCCGTCCCTGTCCGCCGGCTCCGATCAACGCAATATTCACCTGGTCGCTGGGCGCGACATGTTTCGGCCCCCCAAGCACATGGGGCGGAACGATCGTGAACCCGGCAGCCACGGCCGCCGAGGCTTTCAAGAAGTCGCGTCGGGTTGGAGTCATCAGGGAACTCGTCTTTGGCTTGAAGGAGGGATGCGTGGAAAAATCGTGGCGAGCGGGGCGCTTCGGCGCAGCCCCGCTCTATTCTTTTCGATGGCCGTTTGAAAGCAAAGGGAGTGGAGGCTTTCCGCACGCCATGGAAATCGTGATCAGGCGGAGTCTTGCTCCGAGGGAGTCACGGCGGCCGGCTCGGAACCCAACGCATTATCGACCGTCCGGGGCCACCATTCGAGTCGAACCTCGTTTCCTTGGACCGCGACGAACGGGCAAGGCGCTTGCTCGGTCCAGGTTCCGCTGTTGATGTAGTGAACGCCGTTCAGCTCGGACAGGGTCGGGAGGTGGGTGTGTCCGCAGGTGACGAACCGGTATCCCCGGCTTCGCGCATAGTCGACCGCTCCGCTCTCGACCCGCGGGCCGTTGCGCTGCCAGCGCTTGGAGATGCGCCGGATCCACCGCGAGGCGCGATGGGGCATCCACTTTTGAATGTAGTAGAAGAGGCCGCAAGCCAGGTCGGTCAGCACGACGTAGTTGGTCACGAACGTGTCGAACTGGTCGCCGTGGAGGATCAGGAGCTCGACCTGGCTGCTCCGGAAGACGTACTCGTCGAGGATCTCGACCCCGACGATGTGGCTCACGATATCGGCGGGACCATCATGGTTGCCCCGGACCCAGACGAGGCGGAAGTCGTCGCGGTCGGAGTTCCGGCGGATGATCTTCAAACAGGCGAAATGACGCTTGGTCAGTCGCGTGAAGTTGAGGTCATCGAAGATATCGCCGTTGATGACCAGCTCACGGGTGTGCTGGACCCCCCACTCGAGGAACTCCTCGAGGAGTTTCGCCTGGCAGACGTCGCTGCCGAGATGCAGGTCGCTGATGACGAGACAGTCGTAGAGAGGCTCCGCCTTGACCGGTTCATCGGACTGAAGCTCATTCATGTCGACAGGCCCATACGAATCGGGTGACCACCGCGGCCCTCGAGCCGGACCGTTGTCATTCTACCAAGCCGAGGCGCGGATCACCCCACCCGAGTTCAAGGACCGGCGGTCGCCCCGATCTCGAACAAGTTTCCCTCAGAGGTCGCGAAGAAATGATATTTCGGCTCATGAAGAAATTGTGAATGTTTGATTCTCCGAACCGTGAGCCGCCGAGGTTCAGCAAGCCTGAGCGATCGACCTCGAAGTGGTCGGGTTTTAATTGGCGAAGCGTGGTGTCGAAAAGGCGGCTTGGCCGTCGGAGAGGCTGTGGTGCGGGGCTCGCCCGGGGCCGGGACTGTGATCCACGGGCGCGAAAATCGCTCGAACGTGATGCTCAGACACCTCATTCTGTCGAGATAAAGTAGCGCAATCAAGACATTTGGAACAGTAAAGAAACTATGAAAATCCGGGGTGATATTGATTTTGGTAAGAGCCAGGGCTAGACTCGGGCCGCCCTCGGAGCAGGGCACATTCAGGGTGATGATTTCGATTGCGCACTCAACGAAGGGATTGCGCGATGACACCGTTCAACGACGGAATTCGCCAGGCCAAGCACTTGATTCACCAGTCGCCTCAGCTTGTGGATTATTGGCTGGAGAGAGCCCGGAGAGGGAAACGGCGTTGGAAAACGCTCCTCTTTCTGCCGGGAAAGCGTCGTTTTCTCAAAGGTTTTATCGCTTGTCTCGAAGCGCATCAGGTAAGCGTTCGTCAGAATGAGGTCGAGAGTGCTCGCTCGCTCGTACGAACCGCTCAACCTTTCGACGATGGCAGTCGACGCGATCAATATTGATTTCAGTCGGATTTTATA
The DNA here is from genome assembly GCF_900129635.1 of Singulisphaera sp. GP187. GTDB lineage: Bacteria > Planctomycetota > Planctomycetia > Isosphaerales > Isosphaeraceae > Singulisphaera. Next base: position 6,264,971 of record NZ_FSRB01000001.1, read on the forward strand.
ATCCAGCCTATCTGCACCGAAAGCCATCCTGAAGCCGGGCCGTTGATGTCCCTTTCGCTCTCGAACGCCTACCATTTCGCTTCGTAATCTTGCTTATTGATGAATTTGTCGAGGTGGGAGCTCTGCTCGCGGGGTTCACGTCATTGGCGTGCGCCGATGACCTGCATTGGGGCGTGTCGGCCTCGGCCCCGCCGTTTTTTTTTAATGAGACAGGCTCGCGAGGTCTCGGAGCGGGCGTTGCGCTCGGGTGGGGGCGAGGCTGTTCTCGGCCTGGGATTAGGATGGGACGGGACTCGTCGGGGCGGGGCTTGCTTCTCTCACGGGAATCGGCCCGTTACAATCAGGCGGTCGCGTCCAAGAGCACCACGTTTCGATCGAGAGACCGGGGGCCGAGATGTCGAATCGAAGGACGTTCCTCAGGCAGGGGGGAGCCGGGCTCGTCGGGGCCGCGGCGGTCGAATGGGCCGGGGCGGCGTCGGCATCGGCTGCCAACTCGGACGCGTCGTTGAAAGTCGGGCTCATCGGCTGCGGCGGCCGAGGATTGGGGCTGCTCAAAGAATTCGCCGCGTTGAACGGGGTCGAGGTCGCCTACATCTGCGATCCCGACCGCCTCCGCGCGGGGGCGGCGAGTGCGGGCGCCAAGCTCGTGGGGCAATCCGGGCCCAAGGTGGTGGATGACTTCCGTCGCGTGCTCGACGACAAAGCGGTCGATGCGGTCATCGTGGCGACCCCCGATCACTGGCATGCTCCCGCGGCTATTCTGGCATGCGACGCGGGAAAGCATGTTTACGTCGAGAAGCCATGCTGCCACAACTTTCGCGAAGGCCAGTTGCTGGTTGAGGCCGCCAAGCGGAGCGGCCGGGTCGTCCAGCACGGCACCCAGAGCCGGAGCAACGGCTTCGTCGCGCACGCGATCAAGCTGTTGCACGACGGCCTGATCGGTGACGTGATGGTCGCCAAGGCGATCAACGTTCAGCGCAGGGCCGATATCGGCCACGGTTCGCCCGGCACGCCCCCTCCTCACCTTGACTACGACCTCTGGGTCGGCCCTGCCCCGTTCGTCCCTTACCAGGCGAACCGGCACCACTACACCTGGCACTGGTGGTACGACTTCGGCACCGGCGACATGGGCAACGACGGTGTCCACGAACTCGATATCGCCCGCTGGGGCCTCGGCGTCGAGACCCATCCTTCGACGGTCGCCTCGGTCGGGGGCAAGTACGTCTTCGACGACGACCAGCAGTTCCCCGACACCCAGTACGTGCTCTTCGAGTACCCGGGAGACGGCAAGCCGGGCCATCGCCGCCAACTCGTCTTCGAGATGCGGATCTGGTCCACCTATCAGCCGGAAGGGTTTGAAAATGGCAACATTTTCTATGGTACCGACGGCTGGATGCTCCTGAGCAAGAACGGGACCATGAGGGTGTTCGATCGGAAGGGCAAGCCCCGGCCGATCGAAGCCGCGGCGGCGAAGCAGTCCGGTCACGCGCAGGACTTCGTGAACGCGATTCGCGAGGGGCGGCGTCCCTCCGCCGAGATTGGCGCCGGCTTCCTCTCGGCGGCGCTCTGTCACCTGGGTAATATTTCGACCCGGGTCGGCCGGACCCTCCACGTCGACCCGGGCTCCGAACAGATCGTCGGCGACGACGAGGCCGCCCGATTGCTCCGCCGCTCCTATCGCGACGGGCACTGGGCCCTGCCTCGGGGAGTCTGAACTTCTCGCCATCCTTTTTTTTGCAACCGAGCCTCCATCATCCTCAGCGACGATGGCGAATGGCTCGATCGGAACCGCCGGGTTTAACGCTGGGCCAATCCGGCGATGGGCACCGGCCTGGATCGTCGTTCGCTCTCTGTCTTCCGGCCCACTCCTCCGCTTTGAGGCAAGCGAAAACTCTGAGGTGAGCGGGGAGCATCGGCTCTCTGTCTTTTTGGCCCACCCTCACGAGAGCACCTTGTCTTTTTGGTCCAATCTAATACGATATTCCTGCTTCGGGCGGACTCCCAGGCGAATCTCCCAGGACAACGGAATTCGCGTTCCTCGCTCGCCGTTGGGGCGAGCGGAATCTCTGGGGCGTCGGGAGCACTCGCGAGGTGGTTACCGATTTCGCCGGTTTTGAGTTACAATGCTCGCGGCCCGATCCTGAACGTCCTCCCCGGCGGTTGGCTGTCGGCCCCAGGATCGAACGCTCCGGCGCGTTGTCGCTCGATGAACCGCGCGGCGGAACCCTGCACGCTCCTCACCTTTCGCGAAAGTGCCGCGGCTGACCGCCTGGGTTCGCGGATGCGGCCGAGTTCGCACGGATGCCATTTGTTTTTTAGATTTGGCCTCTTCATTAGTCTCAGGAATCGCTTGCCATGCGACTTACTGCCTCGCTGAAGCATGCCCTGGCTGTCGCAGCCGCGGTGGCCCTCTGCCTGACCGTGGGCTGGGGACAGGAGGACGACCTCGCCAAAGAACTGCCCCGAATCCCGGCCCACGAGCCGGCCGATGCGCTGAGCACGTTCAAGCTCCACGCGGGCTTTACGCTTAAGCAAGCGGCCGTCGAGCCGGTCGTCCACAGCCCGGTCGCCGTCTGCTACGACGCCGATGGCCGGCTCTACGCCGTCGAGATGCGCGGCTACCCGTTTGCCGAACCCGTCCCCACGGGGGGGATCAGCCTGCTGGAAGACGCGGACGGTGACGGGACGTTCGAGAAGCGTCACGAGTTCCTCAAGGAACTTTCGTGGCCGACCGGGATTGTGCCTTATGACGGCGGTGTGTTCATCACCTCCGTGCCCGACATCATCTACGCCAAGGATACCGACGGCGACGGCAAGGCCGATATCCGCCGGGTTGTGTTCACGGGTTTCGACAACAAGAATGTGCAAGGCTTGCTCAATGGCCTGCTCTGGGGCAACGACGGCTGGATCTACGGCGCGGCGGGTACGAACGGCGGGGACATTGTGAATCCGTCGCAGCCCGGCCTCAAGCCGGTTTCGGTGCGCGGACGCGACTTCCGGTTCAAGCCCGACGGCTCGGCTTTCGAGGCGATCTCCGGCGGCGGCCAGTTCGGCCACGCCGTCGACGACTGGGGCCACCGGTTCGTCTGCAGCAACAGCAACCACATCCGCCAGGTGGTCCTGCCGGCTCGCGACCTGGAGCGGAATCCGGCCTTGACCGCGACGACCGTAACCACCGACATCGCCGTCGAAGGGGGAGCGGGGCCGGTCTTCCGGCTCAGCCCGCCGGAACCTTGGCGCGTCGTCCGGACCCGGCAGCGCGTGGCCGACCCGAAATTCGTCGCCAAGGCCAGTCCGTCGGAGCTGTACGCGGCCGGCTTCTTCACCTCGGCCACCGGTGTCACGATCTATCGGGGGACCGCCTACGGACCCGAATATCGCAACAACGCATTCGTCGGTGATGTGGGCGGCAACCTCGTGCATCGTAAGATCATCACCAAGCACGGGGCGATCCTCCAGGCCAAGCGTGCCGACGAGGGGGTCGAGTTCCTGGCTTCGACGGATAACTGGTTCCGCCCGGTGAACTTCGCCAACACGCCCTACGGCACCTTGATGATTCTCGACATGTACCGCGAGACCATCGAGCACCCGATCTCGATCCCGGAACCGATCAAGAAGCACCTCGACCTCACCAGCGGACGTGACCGCGGCCGGCTCTACGAGCTGCTTCCCGATGGCTTCAAACGGCGCGCCAAGCCGGCCTTGAACAAAGCCTCGACCGTCGAGCTGGTTCAACACCTGGCTGATCCCGACGCCTGGTGGCGCGATACCGCCCAACGCCTCTTGATTGAACATGGCGACAAGTCGGCGATCGCCCCCTTGAAGGATCTGGCCCGTTCCCGGCCCAACGCCCTGGCGCGTGCCCATGCGTTGTGGACCCTCTCGGTCCTGGAAGGACTGGACGACGACCTGATCGTGACCGCCCTGGCCGATGCCGAGCCGGGGGTTCGCGAACAAGCGGCCAAGCTGGCCGGGCCGAGGGCCAACGCGAGCGCCTCGGTGCGGGAGGCCTTGCTGGGCCTGGCCGCCGACCCGGATCCGACGGTCCGGTTTCAAGTGGCCCTGTCACTGGGTGACGTCGCGGATCCGGCGGCAACCAAGGCGTTGGCGTCGATCGCCGCTAACGATGCTTCGGATCGCTGGACCCGGACGGCCGTGTTGAGCTCGATCGGCGGGCGGACCGGCGCCTTGATCGAGGCGCTTGCGGCCAAGCCGGGCTTCTTTGAATCCTCCGAAGGGCGGGACTGGCTGGGCGAGCTCGCGATGTTGATCGGCACCGAGAATCGGCCTGACGACGTCCGGGCCTTTCTCGACCGGTTCGCGGGCGGGCAGTCCGATCCCGGGCTGGCGCGCGTGGCGGTGCTCGGCCTGGGGCGTGGCCTTCAGCGCTCGGGGGGATCGCTCCGCGACGTCCTGAGCGGTCCGGCCGCCGCCAAAGTCGCGCCGCTGTTCGCCAAGGCCGGGCAAGTCGCGGCGGGCGAGGGAGCGCCTGAGGCCCGCGTCGACGCGATTGGCCTGCTCGCCCTCGGCTCGGCCGACGACGCCTTGAAAGTCTTGCCCGACCTGCTCGACGCCCGGCAGCCTGGCACGGTCCAGCTCGCGGCCATCCAGGCGTTGGCAGCGCACCCGGATCCGCGGGTGGGCCCGGCGATCGTCGCGCACTGGAAGGCGATGGGCCCTGCCGTCCGTCGCGAAGCCGCCGAGGCCCTCTTCACCCGTCGTGAACGGCTCACCGCCCTGCTCGACGGGATCGAGTCCAAGACGATCGCGGCCGCCGAGCTTGACCCCGCCCGTCGCAAGGGCCTGCTCGTGATCCCAGATCGCACGATCCGGGCCCGGGCCGAGACGCTCCTCTCCAAAGAGGCGCGGCCCGACCGTAACGCGGTCATCGCCCAGTATCGCAAGGCTTTGGAACTGACGGGCGAGCCGACCAAGGGGAAGACCGTCTTCACCAAGGTCTGCGCCACCTGCCACCGGGCCGAGGGTGCCGGCGCCCAGGTCGGCCCCGACCTGGCCACCGTGACGGGCCGGACTCCTGAAGACTTGATTATCCACATCCTCGACCCCAACCGCGAGGTTGCGCCGAACTATCTCAACTATGTTGTGATCACGGTGGACGGGCGTTCGCTCTCCGGCCTGATCGCCGAGGAGACCGCCGGCGCGGTCACCCTGAAACGGGCCGAAGGGGCACTCGACGTCGTGACCCGGAAGCAGATCGAAGAGATCGCCTCGACGGGCCTCTCCCTGATGCCCGAAGGGTTGGAACAGGGCCTTGATCCTCAGGCTCTGGCCGACCTGATCTCCTACCTGCGTTCCATCAACAGCGGGCCCGCACCGGCGGCCACCCCCGCGAAGTAAGCCCTCGGTCGTCCGAGGAAAACCTGATTTCTTGATGACTCCCCCACGTGGCTTTCACCACCCGCGTGGGGGAGTTTTTGTGTTGAATCTGGTGTTTTGCAAAGTCTGGATAGCCCCAACTGGACCACAATATGTTCATGAAGTTTCTCAAATCGTGTGACTTGCTCGATCGCCCATGAGAGCGTCGTCCGCAGGGCTTCCCTCGTCATGGCCCGACAGGCGTCGCCGATGGTCATCAGTCGATGGAGTGCCCCCTCCTTCGCGCGACTCGGCCTCAACTCGCCCATGAGCAGACTGTACGCCAGTATGACCAGGTACATAGGCCGGTTTTGGCTCTGGGCATCACGCAACTGACAGTCACCCAACCCGAGTTGTTGCTTGCCTCCCGATGGAAGGTCTCCGTGCCTGTCCAGCGATGTCGGTACACTCTCACAATCCGACTCACCTCCCAGGTAATCCGATTCCTCACCAGGATCTTGCAGCACGTCCCGTCGTCGCGGTAGTGCCAGAGGATGACAATCCGCACCTTGTGGTTCACCTCGGGGATCCGCACCGTCACCGTGAAGTACCACTGACGACAGTCACCGATCCACAGCATTTTGCGGTCCTCCGCCGGGATCGACGCCGCCAACTCGTTCGCCTTGAGGATCCGGCCCTTCCACTCCAGTATGCGGTTGGTCTTCAGATCGCCCACGTACCCCTGAGGCCGTCCCAGCTGAACCTGCTTCGCATCCATGTGGTTGAGGACCTCGGCACTGGTGAAGTAGCAGTCCATGGCGAAGTCGCCGAGGATTCCCCGGTCACAGACCCAATCGATCAGCTCGCAGCACAATGCGGTATGGTTGCGAAACGGCTCCTTCAGGGCCTCGCAGATCACTTGCTTGCGGAGGAGCCGGAACTCCAGGGGTAGTGCTTGCCGCTGGTGCAGTCGTAATTGGCGAAGAGGTCGTCCTGGGCGAACTTTTTCCGCTCCTCGGCATGGTCCCAAACCCAGCCGGTGTCGGGAATCAACAGCCCGTCACGATCAACGAGGGCATTGTCAATGGGGATGACCCCCTGATTGCTGTAGCGGGTGGAGGGAGCCTTCTGAAGTTGGTCAAGCCGACGATCGTTGAGCGTCTCGGGATCCCAGGGGGCGGCGGTCAGGAAGCGATTGAGACAGGACTAGTCGGTGGTCTGGGCGAACTCGGCATGGATGCCGAGAACGGTATTCCGGTCGGCGCTGAACAGGCCGGTGAGGTACTTGGCGAAGTGGTGACGTTGGCACTCATTGGTGAAGAGGTCGCCGTACTGGGCCAGGGCGGCTTCGGCCCGCTGGGGGAATTCGTTGATGCCAGGCATCTTCAGATGCTCCGCAGTCCAACTGCGCCAAAAATAAACGGGGGAAAATTCGAGCCTCATTTACCTATTTTAACGCCGCCGCAGGCCAGTTTTTAAAATGCTAGCCCTAAGTTGTGTTAAGCAAGGAAGTTGCGATGCTTGACGGTCTATCTGCGCTCGGGTGCGTCTTTATAGCCCCCCCCCCAAAAAAAAAACAACGGTCCGCGAAATAGCTAAAATTACGGTATTTCCTGATAATATCGCTCCAACTCGGCCAGGAGTAACGGCCGTTGCTTCTGGGAGCGTGCCTTCCTCATGATCGTGCGCCGGTTCCACGCCTCGGTTTGGCACCGCGGCTCCCGGGCGTCCCGATAGGGCAGCAGGTCGTCCGAGCTGAACGGATCGGGATGCGCCGCGTGAGCGTCCAACGCATGCACCAACGTCGGTCCCTCCAGAACCAGCCGAATCCCCGCGTGGCGATGGCCGTGAATCCGCCGCTCGTGACCTTTGAGCAAGCGAAACCAACGCTCCAAATCGAGATTATCCCGAATCGCTTCATACTCCGCCTCGCCGACGAACAGGCCGGCCAAGAAGCTGAGCATCACCGTCGCCATGCCATGGCGGATCGGATCCTCGGTCGCCTCGAATCGATCGATCAGGGCCTCGAACTTCTCCTCCCGATCCGTGACATCCTCAGTCCCCGGCTCCAGCGTCGCAGCCACCTCATTAATCACTTCTACGTATTCTCGAATCACCGCTTGCTGCTCTTTGACTTCGTCCAGGCCCGCCTGGATGCATCCCGACAATCGCCCAAGTTGTTCCTCTGCGAACCCCCTTTTTTCGCGTCCAAGTTTCGTTGGATCGACGCCTGGACCTCGCCCAATGCCTCGGCCATCCGCAAGCCGGGCGGGTGCTGTGGTCCCCCTTGATCGTCATTGAGAATCCCACGCACCGCCGCGCAATAGTTGAGCACCACGGAGCCGGCCGAATCGACCACGGCGGGAGCAAGGTTCGCCGCCGTCGTGGACGCCATGCTGTTGTTGGTGGCATGCGGAGCCTCGGTCTCGGCCTTGGTCTCGGTCTCGGTCTCGGCCTTGGTCTCGGCCTTGGACCGTTGGAGCACGGCCTGCTCAATCTTCCGCAGGCCACGCACCTTCTTCCGCATCTGAACCTTGGTATGGCTGTCGGCTTCCAGGACGGGCTTGGCCACGTCGCGGAGGAAGTGGTTGTCGCAGTAGCGGTGGGGCACGCCGGGGAATTCCGCCGCGATCCCCTTGACGAACGCATCCTGCTTGTCCGACATCCAAAGCGCCACGGGCGTGCTCAAGGATTCGGCCCACTCCTTGGCCTTGGTGATCAGACGACGGACCTCGGGCTCGGCTCCCGAGAGCAACGGCTCGGCGAACCACACGCGTTTCTGGGTCAACTCGCGCACAACATAGAGGGTCTCGTGCCCCTTCTCGGGCTGGAGGCCGTCGATGCTGAGAATCAGTTCCGGCACCGCTTCGTATTGGAGGTGAAGTGCCCCAGCATCTTGCTGACGCGCGGCAAGCATGACCTGATACCGGTGGATGTACTGGTCGATTGCATCGTCGGAGAGCTTGATCCCGTAGTCGTCCCGGAGTTCGGCTTGGATCGAGGAAATCGGCATGTGGTGTGAACAGCGTCGATGACCGATCCAGCAGAGGACGTCCCAACCGATGGCCATCAGAGGCAGAGCGAGGGTGAGTTCAAGTTCGGGACTCTTGGTTTTGGCGTGTCCTGGACAAGCACGATCGGGACAGTGATTGAGCCTGCAGATGAGTTGCACTGGGCCGTCCAAGGTATGGAAACGGCGATAGCGATGATCGCAGATGTGCATCATCCGTCCGCAAACCGGACAGTTCCGGTCCAGGACATCGAGCTCCCAGAAGGCGAAATCCGTGTCCGCAGGCCAATGGTAAGACATCGTGCCGAGCTCCGTAACTAGAAACCAGCCATCGACATCCGAGTCCCAACTCTCACGTTACATCAAGAATCCACGGGTTTCTAGCTGCTTGCCGGACCATTGAAAAAAAAACTGTGACGATCAGCCATTTTTGAATTGACGCTGGCCTGAAAGAAATCATACTATTCAACTGCGACTTCAAAAGGACAGGTGTTGTTTTCAGGAGCGCGGCAAAATGAAAGCCAAATCAGTCTTAGTGCCAGTGATGCTTGTCTTCGCGCTTTGCGGCGCATTCGTAACCGTATCGTTGGAGGAATCGGCAGCAGTTGGGAGAACACTCAATATGGAGGAGAAACGTGCTCTATTTGGCGCAGGCTACAGTGCAGACCGATGTTGTCAGACTGACCCGAGTTGTGTGGTTGAGGAAGTGTGTGCCGGTTTTAATCAAAATGTATGTTCAAAACACTATGAGGATTTTGTGCCATCAAGTGACAATAACAAAACTTGCACGTCTCCACAGCCTGGTGCTACGTGTTACACTCCGGAAATAGTGCCGCCGAATCGCGTGCCGTGCAAATATGAATATAAATGCAAATGGGATGCGACGGCGCAAGTCTGCAAGCAGGAGTTGCTCGGGTATGTTACTGCGTGGGCGCCATCATACTGTAATGATGACACCTGCGGTTGAGGATGCTCTAAAAAATTGGCGGGTGAGTGGATGCTTAGTTTGTCAGCGTAACGGCTTCGGCATCCACTTGCCATTCCAAGCTCAGCTCGGTCTCCCCGGTTACGGTTAAAGAGCAGGATCACGTTTAGTCGACTGGAGCCAGAACGCGATGTCCCGACAGCTCGGTTTTTGTGGTCTAGTTGCTAGCGGTAGGGTTACTGTGGCCCTTGCGCTCTTGGTAATGCCCTGCCCCGTCGTTCTTTCCAAGGCATATTCCCAGGAGAGTAAAAAAGCAGAGGTTTTCGAAATGCTCAAAGATATACAGTCCACGAATCTTAGTACATTCAAAATCGGGTCCTTCGTGGCCCGAGTGGCCATTGTGGTCGGCGCGAGCGAATCGAAACCAGTGCGGGCAAACTTAGAGGCGGAGGTAACGTGGAATGAGGAGCAGATATTTTGGAAATTCCGAGCAACCGACCCGCAAGGAAGCATTATTGGCATGGGGCCGATAGAGTCAGAACCATCTAAATATTTTTTTATGCTTAAAGACAAGGATCGAGTGTCTTCTTACAATGCGAAACTTAATAGGGTATTTGTGAGATCCGCAAAAGGATCCATTCCGCCGATCTTCAATCTGATCCCCTCGGAGTCTTGGTTTAGGTGTTGTCCCCCGGATACACTCGGGGGCCGGCCATGGGTAGAAATGCTCAGCATGTCCAGTAAATTGCCAGGAGTGTCAAATGTTGAGGTGAAGGCATTGACTAGTGATAAAATTACTGTCTTGCGAACTGATCGTGATCGATCGACGGCCGAGATCGAGTTTTCTCTCGCTCACGGAGGCAATGTGACCAGGATTAACTATTCGCCAGCGACTCCTGACACGGCCGCTTTAATCGGCTCTTACGAATGGAATAGACGTTCCGATGGAATATTTGTTTTAGATGGTTGCCACTTTGAGGAAATGGTTCCGGGGATGCCAGGCCAGAGAGGTACTGTGTACGATGCAAAATACACGGATTTTGTAATCGGAACTCGCTCTGGACAGCGGGATTCCCCCAAGCAAAAGTTTCAGTCCTACCTGCCCAAGGACGTTAAAGTGAAGGACGACAAGCTTCCGATAAAGGCGCACAGCGCAACCCAGGGGCGCATGCCAATGGAGAAAATCGCAGTGATGGCTCAAGAGCTTAAGAAGCGGGGCTTTCTGCGTCGAGTTCTTTCTGCGTCGAGTTGATAAATAATCTCGATGCGTAAGCCTTTGTCCCGTGGTGGTGACTGTGGACTGATGAGCGTATTTGTATAGATATGTGGAGTTGTGTGGTTGTCGCTTCTAGCTTGTGCTCCTTGAGCGCATCGGTTTTCCATTGCCCGGAGCAAAGCTTCAGATGGACGGCATCGCTCGCTTATGCTGTCAAAACTCCGGCTGCTCCACTTACGGTCAGCGCAATGCATGGGAATCTCTCGGTCTGCGCCCGCTACGGCGAACCGAGTCACATCCGACTGTTTTACTGCAACGCCTGCAAAGCTCGCTTCTCCGAGCGCAAGGGGACGGCTCCGTTTCAGGCCCATAACCCCAAGGAGAAAGCCATCGCCGTCTTTCAGCACCGCGATGAGGGGTGTGGCATCCGCGTCACAGGGCGGCTCGTCGGCGTCGATCCCAACACCGTCGGTCGACTGGCTCGCATCGCCGGCCAGCATGCCCGCGACGCTCATGACGAGCTCGTGGCTTTTCCCCCGTCAAGCTCGCGATGTCGAGTTCGACGAGAAGTGGCCTTCGTCTCCAAGAAGCAGAAGAACTCAAACCAGCTCGATCCGGCCGATGACCCCAAGGGAGGCTGGTGGGACCATGTCGCCTTCGGCCCCAAGCACACGCTGGTGCTGGCGGTCGTCCCCGGGGCACGGAGAATGTCGAAGATGTCGTCGCTGAGGTCAAGGACCGCCTTGGTGATCGGATGCCCGCGTTGATAACGAGCGACGAATATGCGGTCTGCGAGACGGTAATCGAGTCGATATTCAGTGAAGCCGTTGATCAGGCGGCCGGCCCCGGCCGACGTCCGTTTCGGCACGAGAGGCATCCGGCTCCTGGCTTGATGTATGCCACGGTCCCCAAGGAACGGGAGAACAACGGCGTTGTGACGGTCGATTGGAATGTGGTGTTGGGGAGCCAGCAGGTCGCAGAGCGGGCGTTGGAGCCATCGACGTGCAGCCGGACGATCAACACCGCGCTCGTGAAGCGTCAGCACGCGACAGGCCGGGACCACAACGCACGAAAGGCGAGGAAGACCTATTGGTTCTCGAATGACTGGCGTGTTCACGAGGCGATAATCTATTTCTCACCATACAGCGACAACTTTTGCTGGGGGGGGGGCGACGTTGCGTTCGCGTGGGGAGGATGGTCGCTGGCAGCGTCGAAGCCCTGCAATAGCGGGGCCGGGTTTGCAACACACATCTGGTCGGTCAACGAGTGGTTGACCTTCCCTGCCGTTCGGTAATCCTCCGTCAGCACCGGGCTAGTGCGGATCTCACAAATGTAAACATTGTTTTGCTTGTTTAGGAAGTAATCCGATGGATTTAATTTCTATATGGCATCGTAGGTGATGACATGAAAGCTTGCGTGGCAGCCTTGTGGGCATGTATTGGCGTTTATTTGTTGCAACCGAGCGGTGGTTGAGATGCTGGCGGGTTCGCTCTACTTCTGTAAGTCGATCCGCAAGATAGTTGAGTTTGACTGTTTGAATGACGCTTATTTGAGAATGTCGATGTTCGTCGAAACGCATAGACCATATTATTGCCTCAAATCGGAGTAGTAAAATGCTGCAATCGCGTGCTAGGGTTGTGATTGTTTTTGCGATTTTGTGGTATATTCCCATTTCGTTGGGTCAACTAGTAAGTGTCGACGACAAAAGTTGTGGAGTGAACTGTCTGAAAATCGCACTCATCGCCATTGGCGGACAGGACGACAAGGTCAAGCTTCTTGACGGAATACTCGGACCACCTGAGTCGAAGACGATGGGCTTCTCGATAGCGCAGCTCGAAGAAGCAGCGAAGAAGGTAGGACTTGAGGCTACCGCTGTTGAGACTAACCTATCGACTCTTAAGAATAGAAGTGAAGAACTCGCTTGCATCGCACTGCTTAAAACTAGTCATTTCGTTTGCTGTACGATATTACGTCAACTAGCGTCTATGTGCTCGATCCGTCGAAATCGGCCGGATCATCCGCCATGATACCAATTGTGTATTCGATGCACTCTGGACCAAGAAAGCGTTGTTGGTCTCCAAAATGCCATTGGCTGCCGAAGAACAGTTGTCCGAGAAAG